>NZ_CP107949.1:0-88304 GCF_036061255.1 Streptomyces sp. NBC_00388 | reverse complement strand
TACCATATCGCTGCGCGATATGCAAGCGAACCCCCGGGCTGCGCCCGGGGGTTGCGCTCCCGCTCCGCGTGATCGCCTGTGGGTGGCTGCGCCACCCACACAACCCGGCTGCTTCGCAGTCGGGTTGACGGTCCGTGCGCTGCGCTCCCGGACCTAGCCGGGCTGCGCCCTGTAGCAGGCTTCCGCTCCGCTCCAGCCTGACGGGTGAGTCCGCTGCGCTCCCCCCGCCCGCAAAGGTCCTACCGGCTCCGCCTCCGGAACCTTGAGGCCCGCTACAAAAAACGGGGGGGCGGCGCCTCTCCTCCGGTACAACCCCCAGGAAAAAATGCGCACCAGGGCCCGCTCGTGCCGGCGAGGTGACAGGGTCACAGGCTGCTGTCGATGCCAGTGACGGCCGGTGGGCCGAGTGGAGCATCCGCTTCCTTGATGCCCGCCTCCTTCAGGGCGGCTGTGACGAGCCTTGTGGCAAGCAGTTCGGCCTCGTACCGGTCTGCGGCATCGACTTCGAGGCGGATGGAGAAGGTCCTGTCCTCGTTCAGTGTGAGCAGGTCAAGGCCCTCACTCTCGCTGACGTCCGTGTGCTGTGAAGCCAGCCCTCGTTCGAGAATCGACTGGGCTGAATCGGTGATGTCCGTGAGGAAGGTGCCAGGGACGGTGATGACGAACGTGGTCATGGCGACTCCTCGCATGGAACGGCACTTGTACGCCGTTCCTGCTTCCCTCATTGCTCTGGAATGAACCCGACGTGATGCGGTGAAAGCGCCCTCACTCACGCGGGCCGAGAGCCACTCCAGCGCTTCCGGCTACTGCTGCATCAGACTGATGCAGCATGTAGAGTCGGCTAAAATATGGGACACCCTCAGCCCAGCCAGGGAACGGCTCTACAACATCTGGCGGGGGGACCGCGGTCGACGATCTGCTCACTCGTCAAGTGAAGCGCTCACTCACAGCCGTGGGCCCGCGGATTGTTCGTGGCCAGTCTCTACAGTTCGAACTCCAGGTCCACCACGTCGTTGATCTGTACTTCCTCCAGGGAGCCTGCGCGGCGTCCGCCGTCCTGGAAGTACACCTCCCTGAGCGCTTCTGCGGTGATCTCGCGCAGCCGGTCATCGCCTTCGCCCCGCTGCTGGGCGTCGAAGAGACGAGCCGCGTGCTGGGGCGGGAGGGCGACGGTGAGGTGCCGGAGACGGTCCTGGTCCGTTGTCCCAATCGGCGCGGAGTAGCCGAGGCGGGCATGGACATCAATGACGATGCCGTCGGTCGTCGACGCCTTCTCCCTCGCCTTGGCCCGGACCTGCGGCTGCCACCGGGCCTTCACCTCGTGCTCCAGCCGGGCGGCGAGGTCCGGGCGGGGCTTCTTGATCTGGTCCTTCACGTACCGCTCGACGGTGCGCTGGGAGATCCGCAGCATCTGGGCGACGGCCTTGGTGCCCTTGAGCTGCTTGACCAGGTACCGCATCTGCGCGCCGGCCGACTTCGGCGCGGGGCGGGTGAACGCTTTCTGCACGGCCTGGTCCAGGCCGTCCCCGAACTCCTTGACCATCGCCTACTCCCCGTTGTCGGCGTCGGTGACGGCGCCGTCCTTGATGTACCGGGCGAGGTTGAGTTCCGGAGCTTCGAACCGCTCCCGGACGCCCTCGCCCCACAGGGTCGTCTGTGTGCCCTCGTGCTTGACCAGGCCCGGGTTGACGCCGAGCCTGAAGCCCCCGGGCAGGGGTTTGCCATCCCGGTAGGGCAGGAAGTCCAGCGGGCTCTCGCCGTCGGCCGCGTAGACGACGCAGTCGGAGAGGATCGCGACCGGATACTGGCCGGTGAACGCCGCGTGCTTGACCAGCTTCCGGTGGAGGTTGATCCGGGTACGGGAGATGACCGCCGCACGGATGTCCGGCCGCCAGGTGGGACGGGACAGGGCACGCCAGGGCTCGCCGGGCCGCCAGCCCTCGCCGCGGGGGCGTTCGCGCAGTTTCCCCAGCCCTCCCTTGACCGTCGCCTTGACGGCGGACACCACGATCGCCAGTTCTGGGTCGCGGCGGCGGTAGCCGTCCATCGCCGTGAGGAAGTCCTCCGGCGCCAGGTCCGCATCGACACCCAGGTCGGCCATGGTGGCGAGGTAGGCGTCGCGCAGACGGTTGTACCAGCCGTCCAGGTAGCGGCCGTTGCCGCGCCGGACGTACGCCTCGACGGGCGCGACGTCGTAGCCGAGCTCCACCGCGTACGCGACGGTCGGCGTCGCGTACCAGGCCGGGCCCTCGGGGCGTTCGCCCTTCGGTGTGAAGGGGCTGGGCAGCAGCGAACCGTCCAGCTCCACCCACTCCTTGCCGGCCTTCACGCGGGACAGATCGATGTGGCTGAGGTCGACCAGCCACGAGCCGGGCAGTTTGGGGTCGAACGGCGGGTTCCTGACGTGTGTCGGCTCGCCGAGTCCGACGGGCAGGCCGTTCGCGCCGGCAGCGAAGGCCATGTTCACGTCCAGGCCCACGAGGTTGCGGCGCATGCATTCGCCGTCGGTGAGCGGGCGCGCCCAGTCGTACGCCTCCTCGAACAGCTTCTCCGCTGGTCCCCGGACGTGGAAGCGGGGCAGGTCCGCCAGGAGCGGGTGCCCGTCCGGGGCCTCGCACGGCGCGCAGTCGACGGGCTCCTTCCCCAGTGAGCCGGGGTTGTGCTCCGAGTGCCGCTTGCCGTGGGCGTCGGGCTCGGAGGCGCGGGTCGGCGGGTGCAGGGCCGTCATCAGTTCCAGACCTGTGACAGCGGTGGAGCCGCGCGGCGTCATGACCCGGGACGCGTACGTACCGAGCAGCCGGGCCAGTTCGGCGGGCGGGAGCTGGGCGGCGTCGCCCCAGTGCCGGGTGTCCAGCGCGTTCCACGACGGGATGCACAACTGGACACAGGCCCGCTCGGAGCCGGTGGCAGGGCGGTAGATCCGTGCCCACGGCCCGAACCCGCGCTTCGTCAGCTTCCACTCCGCGCGGGTCAGCTGCTTGGTGACCTTGTGGGCCTCGGGGAGCCGACCGGCGATCCGCTCCTCTTCGCTGAGTGTGGTCGGCAGGCCGTAGTGCTCCAGCGCGGCCTCGGTGAGCACGATCAGCGGGTCCGCGTCCTTGCCCGGGCCGGCCAGCTTCGGCGCGCCCAGCTTCGCCTCGCGCAGTACCCAGTCGACCAGGCCCGGAAGGGACTTGGCCGGCACGTCCAGGACCAGACCGCCGACGCAGTACGCCAACGCGTGTCCGTCTGCGACGTCGACGACTGCCAGCGGCCCGTGCTCGAACCGCTGGTCGACCGCGGCCGGGCCGGCAGCGGACTTGGCCGTGGCCTTCTTCGCGGCCGGACGCCGCGACATCGACGGCCTGGCGGCGGACGACGAACCCGGCACGGTGTCGGGGGCGGGCTGCGGAGGGCTGTTCTGATCGGTGGTCATAGCCGAAGCGACAGAGGCTGAACCTGCCGACGCGGAGACCGGCACGGCGGTCTCCGCCTCACGGGGTGCGGGGGCGGCGGCGTCGGCGAAGGCTTCGGGCACCGCCTTCTCCTGCTGGCGTGCGTCGGCAACGCCGGGCGGGGCGGGGTAGAGCTCCGCGAGCTGTTTCAGCAGCCGTGCGTACGCCTCACGCTCCGGTCCCCGCGGCTCCGTCTTGTTCTTGCTCGACTCCCAGACACCGACCGTCGCACGGCGCACCTTCAGCGCACCCGCCACCTGCTCAAGCGTCAGCCCGTGGGCGACACGCAACCGCTTGCGCTCCTCGGGCGGCGGGAGCGGCGACGCAGACGCGACCAGCGCATCCACCGCGTCGAACAACTCAGACATGGACTACCTCCGACCCAGACAGTACCGCACAAACAGCGGATATACGGCGTTCTTTTCGCGTACACACGTGTCTGGATCCTCTGTCTCCGCACGCTCCGCACTGACATGGCAGGTGGGTGGACAGGGTCGAACGGCGCCATGGGCTGCCTCCGCGGCCACAGCTGCTTCGAGGCCCCTGAGGGGTCTTCACCGAGCTCGGCCGCGACGGCAGGGTTCCGGCCGATGAACCGGTCGGCGCATCCCCGGGGGGCCCTTCTCGCCGTTCGCCGGGCAGGGGCCGGCTTCAGCGACGGCGCAGCCCCGTATAGGCCAGGGCGGAGCCGGCCAGCACGATGACCGCGTCGACGAGGAGCGCCATGTGGATGCCGCTCAGGACGGAGCCGGTGGCGTTCATCCGGGCGGTGGCGATCGAGCTCAGGACGGGGATGCCCATCGTGACGCCGACCTGCTGCGTCATGGACGCGAGGCCGGTGGCCAGGCCCTGCTCGTCGTCGGGCAGGCCGGACGTCGCGGTGACCATGTAGCCGACGATGGAGGAGAGGTGGCCGAAGGCGCCGGCGGACGAGGCGGCGAGCATGAGGGCCAGGGAGCCGGCGCCGCCGTTGCCGACCAGGAAGAGCGTGCCGGTGGCGACGGCCTGCAGGAGCAGGCCCGCGGCCAGGACGTTGCGGTTGCCGAAGCGGGCGATCAGGCGGGGTGCCGCCATGCCGCCGAGGAAGGAGGCGACGCCGATGCCGCAGAAGGTCAGGCCGGTCTGGAGAGGGGTGTAGCCGAACACTTCCTGCAGGTAGAGGGTCAGCAGGAAGACGACGGAGCTTTCCATCGTGAACGTGATCAGGCCGCCGAAGTTTCCCCACTTGACGTTGGTGCGGGTCATGACCCGCACCGGGGCGAGCGGGGCCTTGGCGTGCATCTCGATGCGCCAGAAGGCGACGAGCAGGAGGGCCGCGACGGTGATGGTGATCAGGGCAGCCGGGTCGGTCCAGCCGTTCTGGCCGGCTTCGGTGACGCCGTACACCAGGGCCAGCAGGCCGCCGGAGACGGTGATGGCGCCCGGGATGTCGAGCTTGGTGCGCGCGCCACGGCTTTCGCTGATGACGGACGGGGCGGCGATGATGACCGCGAGCGCGACCGGGACGTTGATGAAGAAGGCCCAGCGCCAGCTGAGGAGGTCGGTGAGGAGGCCGCCGAAGATGGCACCGACGGTGAAGCCTGCGGAGATGAGGGTGCCGTTCAGGCCAAGTGCCTTGGCACGCAGGGGTCCTTCGGGAAGCGAGGTCGTCAGCAGGGAGAGCGCGGCGGGCGTGGCGAGGGCGGAGGCGAGGCCCTGGGCGATGCGGGCCGCGATCAGCATGCCCGGGCTGGTGGCCAGGCCGCCTGCGAGGGATCCTGCGGCGAGCAGGGCCATGCCTGTCAGCAGCATGCGACGGCGGCCCGCGAGGTCGGCCAGGCGGCCGAAGAGCAGGGTGAAGCCGGCGGCCGGCAGCATCATCGCTGTCGAGATCCACTGGAGGTTTCCGATGGAGAAGCCGAGTCCCTTGCCGATGTCCGGCAGGGCGACGTTCAGGATGGAGAAGTCGACGGCGAGCATGAACTGCGAGCCGAGCAGAAGGGTGAGTACGAGGCGCTGCCGCGAGGTCATGCGCGGGGACGGTGCAACGGGCGGCGCGTCGATGACGGCGGTTGCCATGGCTGTCCAAATCGTGAGGGTCGGGGCGCGGGAACGGGGCCCGCGAGGGGACCGGGACACCGGGACGGTTTCCCGCAGTGCTGCAGGTCTGCTTCTCTCGAAGGCGGTGTGGCTTTCCGGCCTTCGGATTTCTCCGTCCGCAGAAGCCGTTTCGACGGTATTGGCCGCGCCTTGCCGAATTCAACGAGAGTGCTCCTCAAGTGATCGGCGGGTGTTACCAAGGGACCACGCCGGGCGGGGCCGGGTCTCGGAGCCCGGCCGCGGGCGGTGGTCCCGGGGTGAGGAACGCGGTCCGGGACTCTGCAAGGGGAGTGCTCCTGCTCCTCACCTGCCCGGTCCGTGTCTCCCAGGGGCATGTCCCGGCCGGTGAGCAGCAAGCTGCCAGCGGTGGGCCCGGTCCCGGCATGAAGGTGACAGCGCTCCGCCATGGGGGCCCGGGACCTCAATAGTGAGGCGCTGTACGGCCCGTCGCGCCCGACGGCCGCGGGTGCCGCGGGACGAACCGGTGCGCGGCGGCCGTCGATGTCGAGCGACCCGCCCACACAGAGAGGAACGCGGTGGCAGGTCGGCCACCGCGCACCCGTGCATGATGACCGTCACTGCGCTTGCGAAGAGGGCCGGCCTCTGCGCCGATTCCCCCGAGCCGGGGCCCGAGCCCCTCCGGCCCGCTGTCTCCGCCGAACCGTCAGGTCTCGTCCCTTCCGCCGCTCCCGGGGGGACTCCCGGTGCGGCTCCGGGCGGCTCCGCCGCCTCATGGCGGGATCTGCCCGCCGCTCAGCAGCCCGACTGGCCCGAACCGGCGGCGCTGCGCGCGGCGGTGGCAGAGCTGGCCGCGTATCCGCCGCTGGTCCGTGCCGATGAGTGTGACCGGCTGCGTACCGGGCTGGCCGCCGTGGCGCGCGGGGAGGCCTTCCTCCTGCAGGGCGGGGACTGCGCGGAGTCGTTCGACGCGGTGTCGGCCGGGCAGATACGTGCCAAGGTGCGGACGCTGCGGCAGATGGCGGACGTGCTGGCGTTCGCCGCCGCGGTGCCGGTGGTGACGGTGGGCCGGATCGCCGGGCAGTACTCCAAACCCCGTTCGCGGCCGACCGAGACCCGCGACGGGGTCACGCTGCCTTCCTACCGGGGCGACTCGGTGAACGGCGGCGCGTTCACCGTTCAGGACCGCACGCCGGATCCGGAGCGGCTCAAACGGATGTACCACGCCTCCGCGGCGACGCTCGATCTGCTGCGCGCGCTGGCCGCCCGCGGCTACGCCGGTCAGCGGCAGGTGCGGGAGTGGAACAAGAAGTTCGTACGGTCGGCGGCGTCCCTGCGGCGCTTCGAGGCACTGGCCCGGGATGTCGGTGAGGCGCCGGAGTCCGTGGGCGAGAGCGGGGCGCAGTGGGCGGAGCTCTTCGCCAGCCACGAGGCGCTCGTCCTGGACTACGAGGGTGCGCTGACTCGCGGCGAGTCCGGCGGGAACGCGGGCGAGGGGCTGTACGGACTGTCCGGGCACATGGTGTGGATCGGCGAGCGGACCCGCCAACTGGACGGGGCACACGTCGAGTTCGCTTCCCGCATCCGTAATCCGGTCGGGGTGAAGCTGGGGCCGACGACCACGACGGACGAGGCGCTGGCGCTGGTCGACCGGCTGGACCCGGAGCGGGAGCCGGGCCGGCTGACGTTCATCACCCGGATGGGAGCCGACCGGATCCGTGATGTGCTGCCGGCTCTGGTCGAGAAGACCGCCGCCGAGGGCGCCTGCCCGGTGTGGGTGTGCGATCCGATGCACGGCAACACCTTCGAGGCGCCCAGCGGCCACAAGACACGTCGGCTGGACACCGTACTGGAGGAGATCACCGGCTTTTTCGAGGTGCACCGCGGACTCGGTACGCACCCGGGCGGTGTGCACCTCGAACTCACCGGTGAGCGGGTGACGGAGTGCGTGGGCGGCGGGGTGACGGCCGGTGATCTGCACCGGCGGTACGAGACCGCCTGCGATCCACGGCTCAATGACACCCAGGCACTCGAACTCGCCTTTCTTGTGGGCGAGTTGATGCGTGCGGGGTGAGGGGGCCGCCTGGACCGGGCCGGTGCGTGGATACGCCCCTGGGGGAGCCGGAAACGGCTCCCCCAGGGGCGCGTTCGGTGGGTCAGCCCTGCGCGCCGAATCCGGTGCGCCAGCTGGGGTGTTCGGGCTGCCAGCCACGTGACCGGGCAAGGGAGTTGTCCGCTCCCCGTTCCCAGCCGGCACCGCCGGACGACGCCTCGGGGGCCGGAGCGCCCAGCGCCTGGGCCAGCACCGGGACCCATGCGCGGGCCGGGGCGGGCTCGTCGTCGACGATGTTCACCGGTCCGTCCGGCCAGTCCAGGGCCCGGACGGCGGCCTGTGCCGCGTCCTGGACGTGCACGAACGAGGAGACTCCGTCGTTGGCCGGCAACTGTCCTGCGGCCAGCTTCGCGGCCATCAGGCCGCCGGGTGCGAACCAGGTGCCTGGGCCGTAGAGGGTGCCGTAGCGCAGCACGACATGTCGGGGCAGTTCCGCCACGGCGCTCTCCAGGGCCTGGATGCCGCCGATGGTGGTGGCGCGCGGCTGGACGGCGTTCACGTCGAGCGGGTCGTGCTCCCCGGCCGGTCCGGTGTCCGGCCCGTAGGCCCAGGAGATGGACTGCGCGACGATCCTCGACACGTCGGCCCGTTTGGCGGCGTCCACCAGGTTGCGCGTGCCTTCGATACGGATCCGGGCGTTGTCGGCGGGGTTTCCGGCCGCGAGTGAGGTCAGCTGGTGCATCACGATGTCCGGCGTGTGCTCGGTGACGGCGCGGACGACGTCCTCGGCGTCGAGGACATCGAGGAGCACCCCCTGGGCGCCCATGGCGTGCAGGCTCTCCACTCCCTCCGGGGTCCGGGTGGCTCCGACGACGTCGTGGCCGTCCTGGACGAGCAGGGGGACGAGGTGGCGGCCGATAGCGCCGGTGGCACCGGCGACGAAGATGCGCATCAGTTCACTTCCCGGGGGTCGTGGGGTGGGTGGTCGCGCGGGATCGCGCATGGTCGAAGGCTCCGCGACGGGGCCGGGGACCGGAAGGTACGCCAGGTACTGGATGCAGGGGATGCGGGGTTTCACAGGGGCGCGGTGGCCGCCCCCGCGGGCGTCCGGTGGCTCTCGGTCAGCCAGAGCAACAGCGCGGCGGCGGTCAGGACACCGCCCGCGGCGCACACACCGCCCCAGCCCGCCGCCGTGTACAGGCTCACTCCGAGCGCCCCGCCCACCGAGCCCCCGAGGAAGTAGGAGGTCATGTAGGCAGTGGTCACCCGGGACCTGATCCGGGCCGGGTAGCCGTAGATCCGCGCCTGGTTGAGTACGTGGACGCCCTGGACGCCGATGTCGAGGACCAGGATGCCCGCGATGAGCAGGACGAGGTTGCTGCCACCGGTCGTCAGGGCCCAGGCGACCCCGACGACGAGCAGCAGGATGCCGGTCGCGGCGTGGGCGACGCCCTTGTCCTGCAGCCGGCCGGCGGGCTGTGCGCAGGCCGCGCCGGCCGCGCCGAGGAGCCCGAACAGGCCGATCGCGGCGGCGGAGTAGTGATGCGGAGCGCCACTGAGCATGAAGGGCAGCGCGGTCCACAGGAGCTGGAAGCAGCAGAAGCCGATCGCGCCGATCGCCATCCGGCGCCGCAGGAAGGGCTCGGTGCGCACCAGGGAGCCGACCGAGGCGAGGAGCCGGCCGTAGCGGGCGCCGCGGGTGGCGGGCACATCGGGCATCCGCAGCCGCAGGGCCACCGCGAGTCCGGCGATGACCACGGCGGCCAGCCCGTACACCCAGCGCCATCCGACGGCCTGGTCCACGGCGCCGGCGACGGTGCGCGCAAGCAGGATGCCGAGCAGCAGGCCGGTCATGAGGGTGCCGACCACCCGGCCCCGCTGGTCGTCCGCGGCGAGCGTGGCCGCCGCCGGTATGAGGATGTTGATGGCGGACCCGGTGATACCGACGACGGTGAGGACGGCGATCAGCGTGAACGCGTTCGGCGCGACCGCCGCGCCCGCGAGTGCCAGCGCGTCGACGGTGAGCATCACGGTGACGACGCTGCGCCGGGCGAGCAGATCGCCGAGCGGGACCAGGAGCACCAGGCCGGCGGCGTAGCCGAGCTGGTTGAGGGTGACGGCCAGGCCCGCCGTGGAGGAGGAGATGTGCAGGCTCCGGGTGAAGTCCGGCAGGAGCGGCTGCGCGTAGTAGTTGTTGGCCACGATCAGTCCGCACGCCACCGCGAGGAGCAGCACGAGCGAACGGGGGATGCCGGAGCCCGGCGCGGCTGCCGTTCCCGGATCGGGCTGCTTGGTGTCCCCGGGGGACTGACGGATGCTCATGCAGGAAGGCTAGGCAATAATCAGTCCAGAACTCTGAACCAAAAAAGCCGCCTTTGATTGGACCAAATATGGATGGCGTGGTGCCCGGGCAGTCCATGGGGTCCAGGCTGGACCTGTTGATCGATGTGGCGCCGCGCGGGGGCAGGCGCCGGGCTGTCGAGGACGCGCTGCGGGCCGCGATCAGGGACGGCAGGCTGGTCGCCGGCGTCCGGCTGCCGTCCACCCGGGACCTGGCGGCGGAGCTGGGCCTGTCCCGTGGCACGGTCAGCCAGGCCTACGAGCAACTGACTGCCGAGGGCTGGCTGGTGGCGCGCACGAAGGCAGGCACCAGGGTGGCGGACGGGGCCGCGGCCAGCGCGGTGCCGGTGGCCGCGCCGGATCCGGTCGCCGTGCCTGTCCCCCGCCACGATCTGAGCCCGGGGCGGCCGGACGTGTCCTCCTTTCCGCGCGTGGAGTGGGCCAGGGCGGTGCGTCACGCTGTGCACGAGGCGCCTGCGGAAGCCTTCGGGTACGGCGATCCGCGCGGCCGGCCGGAGTTGCGCAGCGCGCTTGCCGGGTATCTCGGGCGGGTCCGCGGGGTGCGCGTGGACCCCGCGCACCTGGTGGTGTGCTCCGGTTACACCCAGGGGCTTGGGCTGCTCGCCGGTGTGCTGGCCGAGCTCGGCGTCCGTACGGCGGGGATGGAGAATCCGGCGGTGGGCGATCACGTCGCGATCGTCGGGCCCCGGCTGGCGGTGGCGGACGTGGCGGTCGACGCGCAGGGGCTCTGCGTTCGGGATCTCGAACGGTCCGGCGCGGGGGCGGCGGTGTGCACCCCGGCGCACCAGTTCCCCCTGGGAGTGGGGATGTCGCCGGGCCGGCGGGCCGAGCTGCTGGCCTGGGCCGGCGGGCGCGGGGCCTGGGTCGTGGAGGACGACTACGACGGCGAGTTCCGCTACGACCGCCGTCCGGTGGGCGCCCTGCAGCCGCGGCTGCCGCACCAGGTCGCCTATGTGGGGACGACGAGCAAGTCGCTGGGCCCAGCCGTCCGGCTGGGCTGGATCGCGTGCCCGCCGGCCCTGCTGGAGCCGCTCGTCGAGGCCAAGCGGCTGGCGGACCGGCAGACCGGGCCGATGGACCAGCTCGCCCTCGCCCACCTGATCGGGTCGGGAGCGTACGACAGCCATCTGCGCACGATGCGCCACATCTACCGGCGGCGGCGGGACGACCTGGTGGCTGCGGTAGGGGCGGCGCTGCCCCGGGCCCGGGTGACGGGGATCGCGGCGGGGCTCCACGCGATGGTCGAGCTGCCGCCCGGCCCGTCGGAGGCGCACATCACCGCTGCGCTCCAGGCGGCCTCCATCCGGGTGCAGACCTTGGGGGACTACACACGCGGGGAACGGGAGGCGGGAGCCGCGTCGCTGATCGTGGGGTACGCGACGCCTGCCCCCCATGCCTACGCGGGTGCGGTGGAGGCACTGGTGCGGACGGTGCGGGGGGTGCTGGGGCGGGCGGCGTGAGGGGGCCGCGACCGGGCCGGGCCCGGGTGAAGTCACCGCGGACCTCGGCCCGGAGCAGTCCGGGCCGGGCCTCACACCACGTCGAAGTCCACGGTCAGGGACTCGCTGGCCGGCGTCGACTGGCAGGTGAGGATGTAGTCGTCGGCCACCTCCTCGGCGGAGAGGCTCAGATTGCGGCCCATGTCGGCCCGGCCGCTGACCACGCGGGCGCGGCACGTCGCGCAGACGCCGGTGCGGCAGGAGAAGGGCAGTTCGGGGCGGGCGGTCAGGGCCGCGTCGAGGACGGTCGTGCCCGGCTGCGTACGGATGGTGGAGACACGGCCGTCCAGACGGATCGTCAGTTCGTGCGCCGGGCCCGCCGCCCGGTCCTGTCCGGCCCGCGGCTGTGACCGTGGCGGGGGCGACGGGGGCTCCGTGTCCGTGTGGAACAGCTCGGAGCCGATGGCCGACGGATCGGTTCCCAGCTCCACGAGCACGTCGCGCACTCCCGTCACCAGCCCCTGCGGCCCGCACACGAACCACTCCTGGACCGGGCCGCCGGGCAGCAGTGCGGGGAGGAGTTCGCGCAGGGTTCCGGGGGTCAGGCGGCCGGAGCTGAGACCGACCTGCTGGATCTCCCGGGAGAAGACGTGCAGCAGTTGCAGACGGTGGCCGTGACGGTCCTTCAGGTCGGCGAGCTCCTCGGTGAACATCGCGGAGGCCACGGACCGGTTGCCGTACAGCAGGGTGAAGGTGCTGCCCGGCTCGGTGGCGAGGACCGTCGCGGCCAGGGACAGCACCGGGGTGATCCCCGAGCCGGCCGCGACGGCCGCGTACCGCCTGCTGCGGGCCGCGTCCGGGCGGGTGGTGAAGCGGCCCTGCGGGGTGAGCACTCCGAGGGTGTCGCCCGCGGTGAGACGACCGGTCGCGTAGGTGGAGAAGGCGCCTCCTTCCACCGCGCGCACGCCGATCCGCAGTGTGCCGTGTCGGGCCAGTCCGGCCGGGGTCGAGCACAGCGAGTAGGACCGGCGGATCTCGCCCGTGCCGTCCGGATCGGCCCGTACGGTGAGGTGCTGGCCGGGCAGGAAGGCGAAGTCGGCGCGCAGCGGCCCGGGGACGTCCAGGGTGACGGCGACCGCGCTGCCGTCGGCCGCCGCGGGCTCGACGGCCGTCACTGTCAGGGTGTGGAAGCGGGTACGGGGCGCGGCGGGGCGGCCTGCGGCGAGGACCGGCATCAGTGCTCCTTGAAGTGGTCGAACGGTTCGCCGCAGCCCTCGCAGCGCCACAGGGCCTTGCACGCCGTGGAGCCGAAACGGGCGAGCCTCGCGGTCTCTGCTGAGCCGCAGCGAGGGCAGTGCGGGGCGGGGGACGGTGCGGCGGCCAGCGGCAGGAGCCGGGCGCCGGCCGGTGCGGCGCCCGGTGGAGCGGCGCCGGCGCCGGGCGGGGCGATCCCGGCGGCGTACAGCTTCGCGCGGGCGTCCTCACTGATCCAGGCGGTCGTCCAGGCGGGAGCCCAGACCGTGTCGACGCGTACGTCCACGGCTCCCGCGTCCCTGGCGGCCGAGCGGATGCCGGTGCGGATGGCGTCCATGGCGGGGCACCCCACGTAGGTGGGGGTGATGGTGACGACGGCGCGGCCTTCGGTGTCCACCGTGACCTCGCGCAGGATGCCGAGGTCCTCGATGGTCACGACGCGTATCTCCGGGTCCGGCACGCCGGCGACGGCGGCCCGTACCCGGGCGGCGCTCACCATCGTGCACCCGGGTGGGCGCGGTGCAGACCCTGCATCTCCGTGACGAGCAGGCCGAACGCCTCGGTGTGCAGGCCGTCCCGGCCGCCGGTGGGCGCCCAGTCACCGCCGGGGACGGTGAGTGCGGCCTCGCCGAGGGTGCGGCGCACCCGGTCCTGCCACGGGCCTCGCAGGGCTGCCGGGTCGCATCCGGTGCCGTCGGCGGCTGCCGCGGCGGACACGTCGTCGGCGGTGAACAGGTCGTGGGTGTAGGGCCACAGTTCGTCGACGGCGCGCTGCATCCGGTGGTGCGACTCCTCGGTGCCGTCACCGAGCCGCAGCGTCCACTCCACGGCGTGGTCCACGTGGTAGGCGGTCTCCTTGACGGCCTTGGCGGCGATACCGGCGAGCACCGGGTCGGCGGATGCGCAGAGCTCCCCGTACAGCAGGTGCTGGTAGACGCCGAAGAACAGCAGTTTGGCGATGGCCGTCGCGAAGTCCTCGTCGGCGAGTTCCACGAGCTGTACGTTGCCCAGTTCGCGCTCGCCGCGCAGATAGGCCAGGTCGTCCTCGTCGCGGCCGAGGCCCTCGGTCCGTCCGGCGTGGCCGAGCAGTGCGCGGGCCTGGCCGAGCAGGTCGAGGGTGATGTTGGACAGCGCCACGTCCTCCTCCAGCTGCGGGGCGCGTGCCGACCACCCGGCGAGCCGCTGGGCCGCGATCAGGGCATCGTCGCCGAGGCGCAGCACATACCGGAAGGTGCTCACAGGTGTTCCACTCCCTCGGGGAGTTCGAAGAACGTGGGGTGGCGGTACACCTTGTCCGCGGCCGGGTCGAAGAACGCGTCGCGCTCGTCGGGGCTGGAGGCGCTGATCGCGGCGGCCGGTACCACCCACAGCGAGATTCCCTCGCCGCGCCGGGTGTACAGGTCGCGGGCGTTGCGCAGCGCCATCACCTCGTCGGGGGCGTGCAGACTGCCCGCGTGGATGTGGGCGAGGCCGCGCCGGGCGCGGACGAAGACCTCCCACAGCGGCCAGTTCGGTTCTGCTGCCCTGCTCATGCTGCCGTCTCCTGCTCCTGTGTCGTGCCGCGGGCGAGCCGTTTGGCGGCGTACGCGGCGGCGGCCTCGCGGGCCCAGGCGCCTTCCTCGTGGGCGCGCCGCCGGTGGGTGAGGCGCTGCCGGTTGGCGGGGCCGTTCCCCTTGATGACCCGGGCGAGTTCCGTGTAGTCGGGTTCGGTGAAGTCGTAGTGGCCGCGCTCCTCGTTCCAGCGCAGCTCCGGGTCGGGCAGGCGCACACCGAGCGACTGGGCCTGCGGGACGCAGATGTCCACGAAGCGCTGGCGCAGCTCGTCGTTGGTGAACCGCTTGATCCGCCAGGCCATCGACTGCCCGGAGTGCGTGGACGCCTTGTGGGGCGGGCCGAACATGGCGAGCGCCGGGTACCACCAGCGGTCGACGGCGTCCTGGGCCATCGCGCGCTGCGCGTCGGTGCCGTGCGTGAGCGCCCACAGGGAGTCGAAGCCCTGGCGGTGGTGGAAGGACTCCTCCTTGCAGACGCGGACCATGGCGCGGGCGTAGGGGCCGTACGAGGAGCGGCACAGGGGTACCTGGTTGACGATGGCCGCGCCGTCGGTGAGCCAGGCGAGCGCTCCGGTGTCCGCCCAGGTCAGGGTCGGGTAGTTGATGAACGACAGGTACTTCTGGCGTCCTTCGTGGAGGGCGTCGAGGAGTTCGGAGCGGTCCACGCCGAGGGTCTCGGCGGCCCCGTACAGGTAGAGGCCGTGGCCTGCCTCGTCCTGGACCTTGGCGAGCAGGATCGCCTTGCGCTTCAACGAGGGCGCCCGGGTGATCCAGTTGGCCTCGGGCTGCATGCCGACGACCTCGGAGTTGGCATGCTGGGCGAGCTGTCTGATCAGCGACTGCCGGTAGCCGTCGGGCATCCAGTCGCGCGGTTCGATCTTCTGGTCCGCGGCGATCACCGCGTCGAACCGGGTCTGCGGGCCGTCGGCCGCGCTGTGCGCGGATGCGGTGCCGGCCGGTTCCGGCCGTGCGGGGGTGTGCCGCTCGGCCGCCTCGATCTCTTCGAGCAGGACGTCGTGCCCGGGCGGCTCGGGCGCCGGGAAGTCGTTGTCTGCCACCTGTCCCACCGTGGATCTCCTTTGTACGGGGTGGCAGCACCGTAGGGCGCTCCCCTGCGGTCTCCGGCGGTCCCGGTCAGCAAGCTGACGTCCCTTGCGGGGGCCGTGTCAGCAAGGTGTCACGGCGCGCAGGACCGGGCGGCGGGCGCCCAGAGTTGGCCGCCGTCAGGACAGGCGAGAGGAGAGGGACACGTGCCCAGCAAGAACGCCTTCTACATAGGCTTGATGTTCGAACGGGCCGCCGCGCAGCATCCGTCGGCACCTGTGGTGCTGGACGCGCCCCTGCAGCTGGCTCCCCAGGACGGCACGGAGCTGACGCTCAGACAGCTCGCCGGACATGTACGGGAGCTGGCTGCCCGGCTGGTCGCGGCGGGGGTGCGCCGGGCCGACCGGGTCGCCATCCACAAGTCCAACAACTTCGACATCGCGCTGCTGGCGGCGGCCGTGCAGCGGATCGGCGCGGTGCCCGCGCTGCTCTCGCCGCTGCTCGACGGCGACACCGTCTCCCAGCTGCTGCACCGGCTCGAACGGCCCTGGCTGCTCACCGACGGCGACAGGCTCGACGGCTCCGGCATCGAGCTGGCCGCGGCCCGCGGAGTGCTGATCACCGCGGGGTCCGAACTGCCCGGCACCGAGCGCCTCGACGCCTACGCGGGGGCCCCGGTCCCGGCGCCCGATGTGCCGGGACCGCACGACCCGGCGCTGATCACGCACACGTCGGGGACCACCGGGCTGCCCAAGCTGGTCGTGCAGACACCCGACGCGCTGTACCAGCGACTGCGGCTGCAGAAAGTGGTGGCCGCGCGGACCTGGCGGCAGGAGAGCGTCGCCCTGTGCATGAGCTTCGTGCACGCCCGCTTCTACACCGCGGTCCAGCTCGCCATCGCGTACGGCAATCCGCTGCTGGTCGCCGTCGACCCCGATCCGGCCAAGGTGGGCCCGCTGTTCGCCCGGTACCGGCCGGGCGTGGTGGAGACCCAGCCCAACACGTTCGTGGACTGGGAGGTACTGGCCGGGGCCGTGGGGCGGCCGCTGTCCAGCGTGCGGTACTTCAGCGCGACCTTCGACGCGATGCACCCTCGCACCGTGCAGGTGCTGCTCGGTGCGTCGGTGCGCAGGTCCCCCCGTTTCTTCCAGCTGTACGGACAGACCGAGACCGGCCCGGTCGCGGCCGGCTCGTGCACCCTGCGCACGGCGCTGCGCGGCGGCGCCCGCAGCGTCGGCTGGCCGCTGCCCGGCATCATCCGGATGCGGGTCGTGGACGAGCAGGGCCGCCGGGTCAGGCGCGGGCGGACCGGCCGGGTCGAGGTCAGGAGCCGTACCCGGGCCGTCACCTACCTCGGTGAGGACGCCCGGTTCCGTGAGCAGCTCAACGACGGCTGGTGGCGGATGGGCGACCTCGGCCACCGCGACCTGCTCGGCCGGCTGTACCTGCTGGACCGGGAGGTCGACCACATCGAGTCCATCGGCTCCAGCCTGGAGGTCGAGGACCACCTGATGGAGCAGTTGCCCGAGCTGCGCGAGGTGGTCATCGTCGCCGGGGCCGACGGCGGTGCGGTGCCGGTGGTGTGCACTCGCGACGAGAAGCCGCTCGACGAGGCCCGCTGGCTCGCGGCGACCGCCGGGCTGCCGGCTCTGGGGAAGGTGCGGCAGCTGCCGTTCGACGCGCTGCCGCTGACCGCGACGTCCAAGGTGCGCCGCAGCGAGCTGATCCGTCTGCTGGAGGCAGGCGTCCATGGCTGAACAGGGCGTGCTCAGGGCGCCGGAGCCGGGCCCCGCCGTCCCCGTGTCCGAGCTGGAGGAACGGCTCGGCATCGAGCTGGTGCGGGCCTCCCCGGAACAGGTCGAGGGCAGCATGCCGGTCCTCGGCAACCGGCAGCCGTTCGGTGTGCTGCACGGCGGCGCGTCCTGCGTGCTCGCCGAGACGCTCGCCTCCGTCGGTGCCTGTCTGCACTTCGCGCCCGGCTCAGGGGTCGGCACCGAGATCAGCGCAACCCACCTGCGGCCCGTGACGGGCGGCAGGGTCACCGGGGTCGCGACGGCCGTACGGCTCGGGCGCACCCATGCCACGTACGAGATCACCATCACCGACGAGCAGGGCAGGCGGGTCTGCAGCGCACGGATGACGTGCGTGGCCGCGCCCCCCGAGCGTCCGGGCCGCTGAGAGCGGCACACCGGAGGAGCCATGGTTTCACTGTCCCCGCCCCCACGCGTCCCGCTGTCCCCCTACGCACCTCTGTCATCTTCCACCCCTCTGCCATCGCCCATCCCTCTGCCATCGCCCATCCCTCTGTCGCTGTCGGCCCCTCCGTCATCGCCCCCCGCTCCGTCACCGCCCGCCCCGCTGCCGGTCCCCCTGTCACCCTCCGGTCACCTCGACTCCTTCGGCCGGGACGGCCTGCCGCCGGCCGGCGCATGGCCCGAGTTCCACTGGGACCTGCCTGAGCTGCGCTACCCCCAGCGGCTGAACTGTGCCCGGGAGCTGCTCGACGCGACGATCGCCCGGCTGGGCGGGGGCCGGCCCTGTCTGACCGACGGGGCCGGGCAGACCTGGTCGTACCAGGAGGTACTCGACCGGGTGGCCCGGATCGCGCGGGTACTCGTCGACGACTTCGGCCTCGTGCCGGGCAACCGGGTGCTGTTGCGTGGCCCCAACTCACCCTGGATGGCAGCCTGTTGGCTGGCCGTCATCCGGGCAGGCGGGGTGGCTGTCAGCACTGCCCCGCTGCTGCGCGGCGGCGAGCTGCGCACCATGGCCGACCGGGCGGGGGTCCAGCTCGCCCTGTGCGACGAGCGGTTCACCGGGGAGTTGGAGCCGGCGGTCGCCGGCGTCCCTGTGGTGGCGTACAGCGCGCGGGGTGACGGGGGTGCGCTGGGGCGGCTCGCGGCCGGCAAGCCCGCGTCGTTCACCCCCGCGGACACCGCGGCCGACGACGTGGCGCTGATCGCGTTCACCTCGGGCACCAGCGGGGAGCCGAAGGCCACCGTGCACTTCCACCGGGACGTCCTGGCTATCGCGGACACCTTCTCGGCGCGGGTGCTGCAGCCGCGCGCCGACGACGTGTTCGCGGGCAGTCCGCCGCTCGCCTTCACCTTCGGCCTCGGCGGACTCCTGGTGTTCCCGCTGCGGGCGGGGGCGCGGGCGGTGCTCCTGGAGGACGGCTCGCCGCGCGCGCTGTTCGGGGCGGTGGCGGGGCTCGGCATCACCGTGCTGTTCACGGCGCCGACGGCCTACCGGGCGGCCCTTCGTGACATCGACGGCTACGACCTGCGGACGCTGCGGCTGTGCGTGTCGGCGGGCGAGGCGCTCCCGGAGGCGACCTGGCGGGCCTTCCGGGAGGTGACAGGCCTGCGGATCGTGGACGGCATCGGCTCCACCGAGATGCTGCACGTGTTCATCTCGGCGGCGGGTGACGACATCCGGCCGGGCGCCACCGGCAAGGTGGTGCCCGGCTACCGGGCGCGGATCGTCGACGCGGCGGGCGAGCCGGTGCCCGACGGAGTGCCAGGACGCCTCGCCGTCCAGGGGCCGACGGGCTGCCGCTACCTCTCCGACCCCCGCCAGCACCAGCAGGTGCAGCGGGGCTGGAATCTGACCGGCGACACCTACATCCGGGACTCCGACGGCTACTTCTGGTACCAGGCACGCTCCGACGACATGATCGTCTCGGCCGGATACAACATCGCCGCCCCCGAGGTCGAGCAGGCGCTGCTCCGCCACCACGCCGTCGCCGAGTGCGCGGTCGTGGGAGCCGCCGACACGGAGCGCGGCACGGTCGTGAAGGCGTTCGTACGTCCGGGCCCTGGCGCGGAGCCCGGCCCCGCCCTGGCCCGCGAGCTCCAGGACTTCGTGAAGCGTGAGATCGCTCCGTACAAGTACCCGCGGCTCGTCGAGTTCGTCACCGAGCTCCCGTTCAGCAGCACCGGGAAGCTGCAGCGTGCCGTGCTGCGCCGCGCCGGCACCCCGGCGCACAGCAGCGGCGACGGCGAACCGCCCGCACCCGCCTGAACAGTGCCCGCTCCGGCGGACGGCTCCGTCCGCCGGCCCACTCACCACGAGACACGAAGAGGACTGCGAATGATCAACAGGAGAAGCTTCCTGGGCGCCGGCGCGGGAGTGGCGGCCGTCTCCGGGCTCTCGCTCACCGCCTCGGGCGTGGCGCGCGCCCGGCCCCGTACGGACGGCAAGTGGGAGGCTCTGCGCCGCGGCATCGGCGGCGATGTGGTGCTCCCGGGCGACGCCGACTACGTCCGGGCCAAGCAGCTGGCGGCCGCCCAGTTCGACCACCTCAGGCCCCAGGCGGTCGTGTACTGCCAGAGCCCGCGGGACGTGCGCACCGCGATGGCCTTCGCACAGGACCACGACATCGCCAGCGCGGTGCGCAGCGGTGGCCACAGCTTCGTCGGCTGGTCGGGATCCGAGGGCGTGGTCATCGACCTGTCCCGGCTGAACGGGGTCCGGGCCTCGGCGAATACGGTGCGGTTGGGCCCCGGGGCGCAGGCGGTGGACGTGCTCGGCGCGCTCACCCCGCACGGCATGGGTGTCCCCGCCGGGTTCTGCCCGACGGTGTGTCCGGGCGGCTTCGTCACGGGCGGCGGCATGGGCTGGCAGTTCCGCAAGTACGGGCCGACCTCCGACCGGCTGGTGTCGGCGCAGGTCGTCCTCGCCGACGGGCGGACCGTGACGGCTTCCGAGCACCAGCACCAGGATCTGCTGTGGGCGCTGCGCGGTGGCGGCGGCGGCAACTTCGGGGTCGTGACCGACTTCGAACTCGCGCCCACCCATGAGCCGCACGTGGTGACGTTCGATCTGACGTGGCCCTGGGAACAGGCCGAGCGGGTGCTGTCCGGGTGGCAGCAGTGGGCCGCCCACACCCCGGCGAACCTGGCACCCCGGGCGGGCGTCCTGCTCAAGGACGCGGCGCCCGGCGCGGTGCCGGTGGTCATGGTGAGCGGTGCGCACTTCGGCGAGCAGAGCGAACTGGAGACCCTGCTGGCCGAGTTGACGTCACTGGCCGGCAGCAGTCCGGCCACGAGCGTGGTGCAGGACCGCCCGTACGACAAGGCCATGATGCGGCTGTTCGGTTGCGAGGGCGACTCGCTCGACCAGTGCCATGTCAGCGGCGCCAACCCGGAGGCGCTGCTGCCGCGCACCGCCTGGGTCAAGCACCGCAGCCGGATGTTCGCCGAGGAGATCCCGGGCAGCGGGATCGCCGGGATGCTGCAGGCCTTCGACGCGAACCGGCGGGCGGGCCAGTACCGCTGGCTGGGCTTCCTGTCGCTGGGCAAGAACGCCAACGACGTGGCCGCCGACGCGACCGCCTACGTCCACCGGGACGCCGAGCTGTTCGCGGTGTTCACCGCCGGCCTGAACACCCCCGCCCCGGCCGCCGATGAGCTCGCCCCGGCCCTGGCCTGGTCCGACAGCGCGTTCGGCTCGATGGACCGGTACTCCAACGGCCGAACGTACGTGAACTACCCCGACCAGGGTCTCGCGGACTGGGAGACGGCGTACTACGGCTCCAACCTGGCCCGGCTGAAGGCGGTCAAGCGGCGCTACGACCCGCACGGCTTCTTCCGGTTCCCGCACGCGGTGCGCGGCTGACGCGCCGGGCGGGGGCCCGCCGCCGGGCGTACCCCGGCTCCGTGGCGGCCCCCGCCCTCGTCCCCGCCCCCTTCCCCCTCCCTCCGTTCACCACCGTTCGACCGAAGGAAAGCGAGTTCCCATGTCCCTGCTGGAGGTTGCGGCCCCTCTGCCCCCGGCGCCCGCCGGCGCCGGCTGGCACACCCCCGCCGGAGTGGAGGTACGCCGCAGCACCGAGTGGGCGGGCGGGGCCGCCGCGGTGCGGGCCGCCCTGGAGAGCGCCCTCGACCAGCGCCGGGGCATGCTGCTCTTCCGCGGCCACGACCGGGCTCTGGGCTATGTCGATCCGCCCGTCGAGGTCACCGTGTGCGGCGACCGCATGACCGTCACCGCGCTCAACGACCGCGGCCTGGTGCTGCTGCCCGCGCTGCGGCGCACTCTGGAGGGCGTCCTGACCCTGCTGCCCGGCCCGGACGGGTCGGTGCACGGACAGGCGCCGCCGGTTCCGCAGGACTTCGCCGAGGAGGAGCGCACCCGCAACGCGGGGGTCTTCCGTGCGCTGCGGGCCCTGATCGCAGCGATGGCGGGCCCGCACGGCGAGCTGCTCGGCCTGTACGGGGCGTTCGGCTACGACCTGCTCTTCCAGGTCGATCCCATCGACCTGCACCAGGTCCGCGGGGAGGGCGACCGGGACCTGGTGCTGCACCTGCCGGACGAGATCCTGGACCTGGACCTGCGCCGCGACGAGGCGGTCCGGCACACCTACGAGTTCACCGCAGGCCTCGCCGCCACCGACGGCCTGCCGCGCGCCACCCCGGCCGTGCCCTACCGGCCCGGGGTTCCCGCACAGCGGCGCGACCACCGGCGCGGCGAGTACGCGGACCTGGTCCGCCGGGCCATGCCGCTGTTCGGCTCCGGCGACCTGTTCGAAGTGGTGCCGGGCCAGGTGTTCCGGCGTCCCGGGGGCGAGCCGCCGTCCGTGCTGTTCCGGCGGCTGCGTGCGCAGAACCCCGCGCCGCACAGCCTGTTCGCCAACCTCGGGGACCACGAGTACCTCGTCGGCGCCTCGCCCGAGATGTTCGTGGACGTGACACGGGACGGCGCGTCCGGGCGGCTGACGACCCGTTCCTCGCCGATCAGCGGGACGGTGGCCCGCGGCCGGGACGCGCTGGAGGACGCGGCCCGCATCCGGGAACTGCTCGGCTCGGTCAAGGAGGAGTCCGAGCTCACCATGTGCACCGACGTGGACCGCAACGACAAGGCGAAGGTCTGCGTGCCGGGCACGGTCAGGGTCACCGCCCGCCGGCAGATCGAGATGTACTCGGCGGTCATCCACACCGTGGACCGGGTCGAGGGCGAGCTGCGCCCCGACCGCGACGCGCTGGACGCCTTCCTGGCCCACCTGTGGGCGGTCACCGTCACCGGCGCGCCGAAGCTCGCCGCCGTGCAGTTCGTCGAGCGCGAGGAGCGTTCGCCCCGGCGCTGGTACGGCGGTGCGGTCGGCCGCATCGGATTCGACGGCACGCTGGAGACGGTGCTGACCCTGCGCACCATCCAGCTGCGTGACGGGGTGGCGACAGTACGGGCCGGGGCGACGCTGCTGCACGACTCCGACCCGGCCGCCGAGGAGGCCGAGACCGAGCTGAAGGCGAAGGCGCTGCTGCGGGTCCTGGACGGCCCCGGTGCTCCCACTCCGGCCGGCCCGGCGCTGCTCCAGGAGCGGGTGGGGACGGGGCTGCGGATCCTGCTCGTGGACCACCGGGACTCCTTCGCGCACTGCCTGGCCGACTATCTGCGCCAGACCGGCGCCCAGGTCAGCACGTACCGCAGCGGGCGCCATCTGCCCGTGGTCGAGCGGGAGCGGCCGGACCTCCTGGTGCTCTCCCCCGGCCCCGGCCGGCCGGCCGACTTCGGACTGGGCCGGACACTGGCCACGGCCGAGCGGCTCGGCATCCCGGTGTTCGGGGTGTGCCTGGGTCTGCAGGGCCTGGTCGAGCACTACGGCGGCACGCTGGGCACCCTCCAGCGGCCGGTGCACGGCAAGCCGTCGCTGGTGCGGGTGAACGGGGACGGCGGGGGCCTGCTCGCCGGGCTGCCGGAGACCTTCGAGGTCGGCCGCTACCACTCGCTGTACGCCCGGCCCTCGTCGCTGCCGGCGCAGCTCCGGGTCACCGCTGCGACCGAGGACGGAGTGGTGATGGCCGTCGAACACCGCACCCGGCCGCTGGCCGCGGTCCAGTTCCACCCCGAATCGATCATGACCGCGCAGGGCGGCGCCGGACAGCTCGTCGTCACCAACGCGGTGGCCTCGCTGACCCGCAGTACCCGCCCGACCGCCGCCGCCCGCCGCTGAGCGGTCCGGCAGCGCCCGGACACGCCCCGCCAACTTCCCTGTTCGTTCCAGCAGTTACATGTTCTCGGATTCTTCGGAGGTTTCCATGACCGGCAGGCAGCATGAGGTCTGCATCATCGGTGCCGGGCCGCGTGGCCTGTCGGTGCTGGAGCGGCTGTGCGCCAACGAGCGCACGTCGCCGCGGCAGACCTCGGTCACCGTGCATGTCGTCGACCCCTTCCGGCCGGGGGCCGGGCGGGTCTGGCGGACGGACCAGTCCCGGCATCTGCTGATGAATACCGTCGCCTCCCAGGTGACGGTATTCACCGACGACAGCTCCGAGATCGACGGGCCCGTCGAGCCGGGGCCGAGCCTGCACGAATGGGCCGGCTCGGGCGCCGCCGCGCAACAGGGCGCCGGCCGCGACCAGGAGCGTACGGCGGCCGAGGCCCGGGAGCTGGGCCCCGGCTCCTACCCGACGCGGGCGCTGTACGGGCGCTATCTGGAGGACATGTTCGCGCGGGTGGTGGCCGGTGCGCCGGAGCATGTCACGGTGCGGGTGCACAGGTGCCGGGCCGTCGCGCTCGACGACCCGGCCGGGCCGGACGGCGCACAGCGCGTGCTGCTCGAAACCGGCGTCGCGCTCTCCGGCCTGGACGCGGTGGTCGTCGCCCAGGGCCATGTCCCCAGCTGGCCCTCCGAGTACGAGAGCCGTACCGCCAGGACAGCCGCGGAACACGGCCTGGTCTATGTGCGTCCCGCCAACCCCGCGGAGGTGGAGCCGGCCGGGATCGCCCCGGGCGAGCCGGTGGTGCTGCGCGGGCTCGGGCTGAACTTCTTCGACCACATGGCGCTGTTCACCGCGGGGCGGGGCGGGAGCTTCGAGCGGGACGGCCAGGGCCGCCTGGTGTACCGGGCGTCGGGGCGCGAGCCGCGGCTGTACGCCGGCTCCCGGCGCGGGATCCCGTATCACTCGCGCGGCGAGAACGAGAAGGGCGCGTACGGCCGGTACTTCCCCCGGCTGCTCACTCCGCAGGCCGTGGCGCTGATACGGAAGGAGGCCGGTGAGAGCGGGGTGGACTTCCGCGCCCAGCTGTGGCCGCTGATAGCCAAGGAGACCGAGAGCGTCTATTACGCCGCGCTGCTGGCCAGGGCCGGCCGGCCGGCCGAGCGGGCCGGGTTCACCGACCGCTATCTCGCCGCGCCCTCGCCCGAGGCCGAGGCCGAGCTCCTGGACACGTACGGCATCGCGCACCAGGACCGCTGGGACTGGGACCGGATCTCCCGGCCCTACCTCGGCGAGGACTTCGCCGACCGGGCGGAGTTCCGCACCTGGCTGCTCGGGTACCTGGCCCGCGACCTGGAGCAGGCCAGGCAGGGCAATGTCAGCGGGCCGGTCAAGGCCGCCCTGGACGTGCTGCGCGATCTGCGCAACGAGATCCGTCTGGCGGTCGACCACGGCGGCCTGCACGGCGACTCGCACCGCGACGACCTGGACGGCTGGTACACACCCCTCAACGCGTTCCTCTCGATCGGGCCGCCCGCCTCCCGTATCGAGGAGATGATCGCGCTCATCGAGGCCGGTGTCCTGGACGTGCTGGGCCCCGGTATGCGGGTGGAGGTCGACACCGACGCCCGGCGGCCCGCGTTCACCGCCGCCTCGGACATGGTTCCCGGCGAGCCGGTACGCGCCCGGGTGCTCATCGAGGCCCGGCTGCCCGAGCCCGATGTGCGCCGCACCGCCGATCCGCTGCTGCACCGGCTGCTCGCCACCGGGCAGTGCCGGCCGTACCGGATCGCGACAGCCGGCGCGGGCGGCCACGAGACCGGGGGCCTCGCGGTCACCGGCCGCCCCTACCACGTGGTCGACGCCCGGGGCCGAGCCCACCCGCGCCGGTTCGCCTACGGGGTGCCGACGGAGGCCGTCCACTGGGCGACCGCCGCCGGTATCAGGCCCGGCGTCAACTCGGTGACCCTGGGCGACTCCGACGCCATCGCGCGGGCGGTGCTCGCCCTGCCCAGCACGTCCCCAGCACAGGCGCCGCAAACCGCCCGGCTCGCGGAGGTGGGGGCGTGAGCGGCGTACCGGACGCCGGGGTGCGGGAGCCCGGCACCCCGGCCCGGCTCCCGCACCCCGAAGCCGACCTGGGGCTCCTCTCGCCGGTACGGGTGGGCACTCCGGTGGCCGCCGCGGTCGGTGACCCGGCGTGGCTGCAGGCGATGCTGGACGCGGAGGCGGCGCTCGTCAGGGCGCAGGCCCGGCTGGGGACGGTGCCCGCGAAGGCGGCCGGGACGATCGGCTCGCTGGCCCGTGCGGACCTCCTCGACCTGCGGGAGATCGCGCTGGCCGCGCGCGAGACCGCCAATCCGGTGGTCGGGCTGGTCGCCGCTTTCACCGCGCTCGTCGCACGGACCGACCCGGCCGCCGCCGAGTACGTGCACCGCGGTTCGACCAGCCAGGACATCTTCGACACCGGGGCGATGCTGGTCGCCCGGCGGGCCCTCGACCTGGCCGTCGCCGATCTCGACCGGAGCGCTCGCGCGCTGTCGCTGCTCGCCCGCAGGCACCGTGACACCCCGATGGCCGGGCGGACCCTCGCCCTGCAGGCGGTGCCCGTCACCTTCGGTCTGAAAGCCGCGGGCTGGCGGCAGTTGCTGCTCGACGCTCGCGACCGGCTGGCCGGGGTGCGCGACGGCGGGCTGCCGGTGTCGCTCGGAGGGGCCGCCGGGACCCTGGCGGGCTATCTCGAATACGCCGCCGTCGACGCGGGTGTCACCGACACCGGCGGCTACCTCGACCGGCTCACCGACGCGTTCGCCCAGGAGACCGGTCTTGCCAGGCCTGTGCTGCCGTGGCACGCGCTGCGCACCCCGGTCGCCGACCTGGCCGCCGCGCTGGCCTTCGCGTCGGCGGCCCTCGGCAAGATCGCCGTCGACGTACAGACCCTCAGCAGGACCGAGACCGCCGAGGTCGCCGAGCCCGCGCCCGCCGGGCGCGGGGCCTCCTCGGCGATGCCGCACAAACACAATCCCGTCCTGGCCACCCTGATCCGCAGCGCCGCCCTGCAGGTCCCGCATCTCGCGGCCGGCCTGACCCAGGCGATGCTCGCCGAGGACGAACGCTCGTCCGGTGCCTGGCACGCTGAATGGCAGCTCCTGCGGGAGGCACTCCGGCTGACGGGCGGGGCCGCGCACACCTGTGTGGAACTGGCCGAGGGGCTGACGGTACGGCCGGGACGGATGCGGGCGAACCTGGATCTGACGGCCGGCCGGATCGTCACGGAGCGGGTGGCCGCCCACCTCGCCCCGCATCTGGGCAAGGCCGCGGCCAAGGTGCTGCTGACCCGGACGGCGCAGCAGGCGGCGGCCGGCGGCGAGCCGCTCGCCGGGCTGCTCCTCCGCCACCCGGACGTCGCCGCGCACTTCGACGCCGGGCAGCTGGCCGAGCTGCTCGATCCCACCGCGTACACCGGCGCCGCGGGCCCGCTCACCGACCGGGCGCTGCGCCGGGGCGCGCGGCGATGAGCGGGCACGGCCGGGTTCACGGTGGCTCGATCAGACCCGACTGGGCGGCACGCATCCCGGCCTGGAAGCGTGAGGTGGCCCGCAGCCTCCCCATGAGGTCGGCGACGTAACGCCGGTATGTGCGGACCGACAGCCCCAGTTCACGGGCGGCCCGCGCGTCGGTGTAGCCCTGCCCGAGCGTGTGCAGCGTGCGGGCGATCGTGTCGTCCTCGTCCCAGTCCAGCCGGTCGGGGGACAGCGCGGACAGGGCGACGGCCTGGTTCCAGACCGCCGTGTGCAGGTCCTGCAGCACCTTCGCCTGCCCGGGGTCGTGGATCGCCACGAGCCGGCCGCCGCTCTGGCGGTCGCCGGCCATCAGAGCGGCCGTGCCGTCGTAGATCGCGATGGTGGGCAGGTCCGACGAGGACAGCCGGATCTGGGCGCCGCTCTCGGCCAGCTGCTGCAGCCGGAACATGGACTCCTCGTCGCCGAGCAGCCGGGACGGGAAGAGCAGGTGCACCTTGCTGTCCCGCAGGAGCAGTTGGGAGTGGAGCCGGGACAGCAGCAGGGGCTCACCGCCGCCGGCTGCCGCGGCCGAGCTGGCCTGCACCCGGACAGGGTGGTGGTTGGCCCGGTGGATGAGCCGGGCGGCGAACACCTCGGGGCTGGCTGATCCCTCCGGTGTGTTCTCGGCCAGACTCAGGCCGCGCAGCACCGCTGCCAGCTCGGCGAGCTGGTCGGCGTGTCGGCGCAGCACGTCGGAGCTGGGTCCGTGCGGCTCGCCGCGAACCGGTCTTCGCTGTTCTCCGACTCGTCGTGTGCGCGAGGTGTTCATCGGAGTCCTCTCAGGGCCTTGGGTCCGGCGCCCCGGCCCGCCAGGTGCCCGCGGCGAGGTGCCCGGTGTGGGTCCAGGCCGCCCGCAGGCGCCGTGGAGGACGCTCCCGCGGGGCCTGCCGGCCGGCCGCGAGGGCGTGCAGTACGGCCACCACGGCCGCGAGTTCGTCGTCGTCCGCGTTGCCGCGCACCAGCCGTACGGCCGGCGCGGGCTGCTCGCCTGCGGCGC
Source organism: Streptomyces sp. NBC_00388 (assembly GCF_036061255.1). NCBI lineage: Bacteria > Bacillati > Actinomycetota > Actinomycetes > Kitasatosporales > Streptomycetaceae > Streptomyces > Streptomyces sp. NBC_00388. The sequence goes on along the minus strand of NZ_CP107949.1, from coordinate 60,632 downwards.
TCATACCGGCTGGTTCCCGTGCTTGCGCCGTGGCAGCTCGGCGTGCTTCGCGCGCAGCATGCGCAGCGAGTCGACGAGCACCTTGCGCGTGCGGCGGGGGTCGATGACATCGTCGACCAGGCCGCGCTCGGCAGCGTAGTAGGGGTGCATCAGCTCCTCCTTGTATTCGGCGACGCGGCGGGCCCGGGCGAGTTCCGGATCGGGAGCGGCGGCGATCTCCCGGCGGAAGACCACGTTGGCGGCCCCCTCGGCCCCCATCACGGCGATCTCGTTGGTGGGCCAGGCGAACGACAGGTCACAGCCGATGGAGCGGGAGTCCATGACGATGTACGCGCCGCCGTAGGCCTTGCGCAGGATCACCTGGATGCGGGGAACAGTGGCGTTGCAGTAGGCGTACAGGAGCTTGGCGCCGCGCCGGATGATGCCGTCGTGCTCCTGGTCGGTGCCGGGCAGGAAGCCGGGTACGTCGACCAGGGTGACCAGGGGGATGTTGAAGGAGTCGCAGAGCTGGACGAAGCGGGCGCCCTTCTCGGAGGCCGCGATGTCCAGGGCGCCCGCGCCGGCCATCGGCTGGTTGGCGACGATGCCGGCGACCTGGCCGCCGATCCGGGTCAGCGCGCAGACGATGTTGGGCGCCCAGCGTTCGTGGATCTCCAGGAAGTCCCCGTCGTCGGTGATCTCCTCGATCACCCTGCGGATGTCGTACGCCTGGTGCGGGTCGGCGGGGACCAGGTTGACGAGGGTGTCGCCCGGCCGGTCGGTGCTGTCGTCGAACCCGTCCTCGTCCGGCGGGAGTTCACGGTTGTTGGCAGGCAGCATCGACAGCAGGTGACGCACGTCGGCGAGGCAGGATTCCTCGTCGTCGTGGAGGAAGTGGGAGACGCCGGAGACCGAGGAGTGGACGTCGGCGCCGCCGAGTTCCTCGTGGCTGACCCGCTCGCCGGTGACGGCGTGCACGACGTCGGGTCCGGTGATGTACATCTGCGAGGTGCCCCGCACCATGAACACGAAGTCGGTCAGTGCCGGGGAGTACGCGGCGCCGCCGGCACACGGCCCGAGGATGACGCTGATCTGCGGGATCACGCCGGACATGCGGACATTGCGGGTGAAGATGCCGCCGTAGCCCGCGAGGGCGGTGACGCCCTCCTGGATCCGGGCGCCGGCTCCGTCGCTGAGTGCGACCAGCGGGGCGCCGGCCGACTCGGCCAAGTCCATGATCTTGTGGATCTTCTGGGCGTGGGCCTCGCCGAGTGCGCCGCCGAAGATGCGGAAGTCATGTCCGTACACGAAGACCTGACGGCCGTCCACGGTGCCCCAGCCGGTGACGACACCGTCGCTGTACGGCTTCTTCGCCTCCAGGCCGAAGCCGGTCGCCCGGTGCCGGCGCAACCCCTCGACCTCGGTGAACGAGCCCTCGTCCAGGAGGGCCTCCAGCCGTTCGCGGACGGTGAGCTTGCCCTTGGCGTGCTGGCGCTCGGTGGCAGCGGGGTCGGAACCCTCGTGCAACGTCCGGTGGATCGCGTCGAGTTCGTCGATCCGTTCGTGCATGGACGGAGCCGTCCGGCTGACGAGCGATTCCAGCTCCAGAGCGGCAGTGTCCGGCAAGCCGGTGTCCGCGGGCCCGGGGGCGCCGGGTCGCGTCGGCGGGCTGAGGTGCGGGGCCGAGATCATGGGAACTCCTCCTGTCTGCACACCGAAGTGGCTCGGCGCCACGCTAAGCAGACGGCTGTCCCGGACAACAGGCTCCGGCCCGCAAGGAGAATTCCCGCACCCTTTGGTGGCAGCGTCACACCTCTTCCGGTCCTCCCCTCTTCGGGAACACCGGACGCCCGTAAGCGGTATCCGGATGCCGCTTACGGCGCCGGAGATCCCGCTCCCGGAACACCGGAGCCCCGGCCGCACCCATTCGGCGCTAGGTTCCGATCCACCCCCGCAGGAAGGAGTCATCCATCCTTTCCCTCTCGCTGGAGGAAGCCGTGAGAAAAGAGAAAGAAACCGGCGATGGCTGACATATATACGATGTCCTCGCTTTCGCAGCACCGAGCGGTCGTGGTGGCCGATCCGTTCCCGGTACCCCGGGCGGCGGTGGCCTCACTGCTGCGCCACTCCGGGGCGGCCGACACCACGGCCGAGGCGGATTCGCGCGAGAGCGCGCTGGAGGCGGTGCGGCGGCTGCGCGCGAACCTGCTGATCACCGAGGTCGACCTCGCCGGACGGGGGGACGGTCTGCAACTGTGCCGCCAGGCCAAACAGCTCGCCCGTCCGCCCCAGGTGCTGATGTTCACCGGTACCGGCGACCCCGCCGTGGTTGCTGCCTGCCTGGCCGGCGGCGCCGACGGGTTCGTGCACCGGTCCGCCACCCCCCAGCGGCTGGTGCGCGCCGTGGAGACACTCGCCGCAGGACGGCCCGTCTGGTACCTGCGCGAGCACAGCGCGACTGCCGCCGCCGAACCGCTGCAGGAGGCCCGGCTACGCGGAATGACGGCCCGCGAACAGCAAATCCTCGGGCTGCTGCTCGGTCGTTTCTCCAACGACGAGATAGCTGCCGAACTACAGCTGGCACGGCAGACCGTCAAAAACCATGTCAGCAATGTCCTTCACAAGCTAGGTGCGGCCAACAGGCGTGAATTGCTCCTGCTCGGAGGATCGGTTCCCGAACCGCTCCGGTCGACGTCCTGACCCGGCGCGCCCGTTATCACTTCCGAAGCATCCGGCGGCCGTCCAAAGGGGGAATGTCCACGCCGGTTTTCCGTCCCTACCATGGAAACACCGCGGGAGGGGCACCGCCGGAACGGGCCCAGGCCCGCACCGGGACCGTCCGACCATTCCCCCGCAAGGGCGGCCTCGTACGCCGGTCCGTCCCTCCCGTGGCCCCCGACCCGAGTGCCGTTTTCCCCTCCGGGTTCGCCCTGGTCCGCCGGCCTGCGGATCCAGCCTCTACGAAGGACAGCCACCGTGACCACACCTGCCACCACCGCCCGCTTCCAGGGCCGGGTCGCCCTCGTCACCGGGGCCAGCCGCGGCATCGGCCTCGCGGTCGCCGAACGGCTCGTCGCGGAAGGCGCCCGGGTGTGCATCACCGCCCGCTCCCCCGAGCCGCTCGCCGACGCCGTCAAGGCGCTCGGCGGCCCGGAGCACGCCATCGCGGTGGCCGGCAAGGCCGACGACCCGCGCCACCAGGCAGACGCGGTGGACCGTGCGGTGGAGGCCTTCGGCCGCCTCGACGTCCTCGTCAACAACACCGGTATCAACCCCGTGTTCGGCCCGGTCCTGGACCTGGAGGAGTCCGCAGTCCGCAAGGTGTTCGAGGTCAACGTGCTCGCGGCGCTCGGCTGGCTGCGCCAGGCCCGGAGGGCGTGGATGGGCGAGCACGGCGGCTGCGCGGTCAACATGACCGCCGTCGCCGGACTGCGCCCCGCCGAGGGCATCGGCGCGTACGGCGCCAGCAAGGCCGCGCTCATCCACCTGACCGAGCAGCTCGGCCAGGAGCTCGGTCCGCTCATCCGCGTCAACTCGGTGGCGCCCGCCGTCGTGAAGACCCGCTTCGCCTCCAAGCTGTACGAGGACCGCGAGGAGGAGATCTCCGCCGGATACGCACTCAAGCGGCTGGGCACTCCCCAGGACATCGCGGGCGCGGTCGCCTATCTGGCGTCCGACGACGCCTCCTGGGTCACCGGTCAGACGCTCGCCGTGGACGGCGGGCTCGGCGCGGCCGGCGGGGGGATCTGAGCGCCATGCCCCTTCGCAGCACCGGTCGCAGGATCCGCCGGGCCCTGTGGCAGCTGATCATGCTGCCCAGTCCCTCCTGACCATGCCTTCGATCCATGCCTTCGATCCATGCCTTCGATCCATGCCTTCGATCCATGCCTTCGATGGGGAGGCCGCCCCGCGGGGCGGCCTCCCCATCGGTCTGCTCCGCGTTCCCGCCGGGTCGAGAACGCGTCGCAGCAGACGGCGGATCAGAAGAAATAGCGGCTGACCGACTCGGCGGCGCAGACCGGCTTCGCGGCGCCCTCGCGCTCGACGGTCACCGCGGTGGTGACCTGCACGGCGGTGTTCACCTCCTCGACCCGAGTGATCCGCACAACGGCCCGCAGCCGCGAGCCGGCCGGGACCACGGCAGGGAAACGGACCTTGTTGACTCCGTAGTTGACGCCCATCGTCGTGTGCGCGACCTCCATCACCTGCGGCACCAGGACGGGCAGCAGGGACAGGGTCAGATAGCCGTGCGCGACCGTGGTGCCGAACGGGCCTGCCGCCGCCCGCACCGGGTCGACGTGGATCCACTGGTGGTCACCGGTCGCCTCGGCGAACCGGTCGATCCGGGCCTGGTCGATGTCCAGCCAGTCGCTGGGCCCCAGCTCCTCGCCGACCGCTGCGCGCAGTTCGCCGGCCGAGGTGAAGATCCTGGGCTGTGTCATGGGGTGCCTCCTTGGGATGCAACGCGGGCATGCGGTCAGTCGAGGGGCCCGCCGGCCACGTACAGGACCTGACCGGAGACGAAACCGGCCTGCTCGCTCGCGAAGAAGGCGATGGCCCCGGCGACGTCCTCGGGGGTTCCGACACGCTGGACGGGGATCGCCGCGGCGCCGAGGGTCTTGAACTCCGCGAAGGTGATGCCCATGCGTTCGGCGGTCGCCGCGGTCATCTCGGTGGCGATGAACCCGGGGGCGACGGCGTTGGCGGTCACCCCGAACTTGCCGAGCTCGAAGGCGAGGGTCTTGGTGAAGCCCTGCAGGCCGGCCTTGGCCGCCGCGTAGTTGGCCTGGCCGCGATTGCCCAGCGCGGAGGAGCTGGACAGGTTGACCACGCGTCCGAAACCGGCGTCCACCATGTGCTTCTGCACCGCGCGCGTCATCAGGAACGCGCCGCGCAGGTGCACCTGGAGGACGGTGTCCCAGTCCGCGGCGCTCATCTTGAAGAGCAGGTTGTCCCGGAGCACGCCCGCGTTGTTGACGAGGACCGTCGGCGCGCCGAGCTCCGCCGCGACCCGCTCGACGGCGGCCGCCACCTGTGCCTCGTCCGAGACGTCGGCACCGACGGCCAGGGCGCGACCGCCGTTCCCGGTGATGCGTTCGACGGTGTCCGCGCAGGCTGCGGCATCGAGGTCGAGTACGGCAACCGCGTGGCCTTCGGCGGCCAGCCGTTCGGCGGTCGCGGCGCCGATGCCGCGGGCCGCTCCGGTCACGATGGCGACGCGTCGCCCGGTGGTGGTCATCAGATGCCTGCCTTGTGTGGTGGGTTTGAAGGGGTACGGGGGCGTCTGCCGAACGGTGGCGCGCCGGGGCGGCACCTTCGGTCCGCGTCACGGTCACGCCCCTGTGAATTCCGCGAATTCCGACGGAAATTGAATCTAGCCAGCAGGGGCGCGGAAAAATCCCGCACTGTTTCCAATGAGACGCCCGAATCCCCCCAAGGCGGCAATGCAGACCGCCCCGGCCGGTATTCGCATATCCACGGGCCGGGACCGGACGGCTGCGGTGTCTCTTTGGACACACGCGGCGCGCACGTAGGGCTCATTCCTCTTGAAGACGGGGACGGCCGTTCCTTAACGTGATGTGCATGCCGAGGGCACCGCGGAAATGCGGGGCCCCGGAATCACCATCCAGCCAGGAGGAAAAAATGCCGGTCGTCACCGTACTGCAGGGTCCCCGCGACGTTGAGCTCAAGCGCGATCTGGTCGCCCGCATCACCGACGCGTTCGTCGACTCGTACAAGATCCCTGCGGAGGCGGTCCAGGTATGGGTCACCGAGGTGCCGACCGACAGCTGGGGTACGGCGGGCAAGCTCACCGCCGACAGCTGAGCCTTCCCCGCCACGGTCCCGGCCACCTCTGACGGTGGCCGGGACCGCCGTGTACGGGGGAGCGCCGCGGGCCTGCCCCACGCACTCGAAACCCCACCCGAAACCGAAACCAATCGAGGAGAACCGCGTGCTGGACACCGTCCCCGCCCACGAGCAGCAGGACACCGCCGACGCGGGGACCACCGGCGGGCCCGCGTTCGGTGTCGCGCACCTCGCGGGCTCCCTGCCCCGTCAGGACACCATGGCCCTCCCCATCCGGGACCTCTGGGACGACTGACCGTCCCGCGGCCTCCGCCGCGCGGCTCCCGCACCGCCTCGTGCACTCAGCGACGACACCCCGAGGGGAACCATGAACACAGCAGCGCTGCCGATCGCGCCCGACGCCGCCGACACCGGACGGCTGGTCCGCTGGCTGGCCCGCCAACTGCCTTTCCAGGATCCGCTCGGCGACGTGCGGCCGATGACGGGCGGGCGGTCCAACCTGACCTACCGGCTCGACTGCGGCACCCGCACCCTGGTGCTGCGCAGGCCGCCTCTGGGTCATGTACTGGCCACCGCCCACGACATGGCGCGCGAGTACCGGGTGCTGACCGCGCTCGGCCCGACCGCCGTGCCCGTGCCGCGTACGTACGGATTGTGCGAGGACACCTCGGTCATCGGCGCGCCGTTCTATGTCATGGAGCTGGTCCGGGGGGAGACGTTCCGCAGCGACAGCGAGCTCGCCCCCCTCGGTCCCGACGCGGCGGTGCGCACCACCCACGCGCTCGTCGACACCCTGGCCGACCTGCACGCCGTGGATCCGGCGCGGGTCGGCCTTGCGGACTTCGGCAGGCCCGAGGGCTTCATGGCCCGTCAGGTGGGACGCTGGCGCCGCCAGTGGGAGGCATCGCGGACCCGTGAGGTGGCCGGCGCCGATGCGCTCAACGACCGGCTCGCCGCGAGCTGCCCGGTCTCGGGCGCGGTCTCCCTGGTGCACGGCGACTACAAACTCGACAACGTGCTGCTCGATCCCTGCGACCCCGGCCGGATCACCGCCGTCCTGGACTGGGAGATGTCCACACTCGGCGATCCGCTGGCCGATCTCGGCATGCTCTGCATGTACTGGGACGGCTTCGCCGGCATCGACCGCTCCCCTGTCGCCACCCCGGGCTCGCTGGCCGGCTGGCCCGGCCGCGAGCAGTTGGTGGAGCGCTACGCCGGGCGCAGCCGGGTACCGCTGGAGCGCCTGGCCTGGTACACCGCGTTCTCCTTCTACAAGCTCGCCGCGATCCTTGAGGGCATCCACTGCCGGACCGTGCAGGGCCTCACGGTCGGCGAGGAGTCCGCAGCCCTCTCCGAGGCCGTGCCGCTGCTGGTCGAGCGCGGCCACGCCGCACTCGACGAGATCCGCTGATCCCGCTCGCCTCCCTCCGCTCGTCCCTGCCCCGCCCTTGCCCGATCGTCCTTGCCCGATCGTCCTTGCCCGATCGTCCTTGATCGCTTTCGACGGAGACACCGATGGAATTCGCGTACGACGCCCGGACCGAAGAGCTGCGCACCCGGATGCTCGCCTTCCTGAACGACCATGTGCTGCCCGCCGAGCCGGTGTTCGCCGCCGAGCACGACGCCGGGCACGCGTGGGGGCGGCCGCCGGTGCTGCAGAAACTGAAGGACGAGGCCCGCAGGCAGGGCCTGTGGAATCTGTTCCTGCCGGGCGAGGAGTTCGGCGCGGGGCTGACGAACCTGCAGTACGCGCCGCTCGCCGAGATAACCGGCCGCTCCCCCTTCATCGCCCCGGAGGCCGTCAACTGCGCGGCCCCCGACACCGGCAACATGGAGGTGCTGACCGGATTCGGCACCCCGGAGCAGCAGGAGCGCTGGCTCAAGCCACTGCTCGACGGGTCGATACGGTCGGCGTTCTGCATGACCGAGCCGGAGGTGGCCTCGTCCGACGCCGCCAACATCGCCACCCGGATCGAGCGGGACGGCGACAGCTATGTCATCAACGGCCGCAAATGGTGGTCGTCGGGGGCGATGGCACCCGAATGCGAACTCCTCATCGTGATGGGCAAGACCGACCCGGAAGGGCCCCGGCACCGTCAGCAGTCCATGGTCATCGTGCCCCGGGACACCCCGGGCGTCCGGGTCGAGCGCGGGCTGCACGTCTTCGGCTACACCGACGGCCCGCACGGGGGCCACGGCGAGGTCGTCTTCGACAACGTGCGGGTGCCGGCCGGGAACATCATCTCGGGCGAGGGCGACGGGTTCGCCATCGCCCAGGCACGGCTCGGCCCCGGCCGCATCCACCACTGCATGCGGCTGATCGGCATGGCCGAACGGGCCTTCGACCTCATGTGCGAGCGGGTCAGCACACGGGCCGCGTTCGGCAAGCCGCTCGCCCAGCAGGGCGTCGTGCGCGAGTGGATCGCCGAGTCCCGGGTCCGTATCGAACAGGCCAGGCTGCTGGTCCTGAAGACCGCCTGGCTGATGGACACGGTGGGCAACAAGGGCGCGCACACCGAGATCCAGTCCATCAAGATCGCGGTTCCCGCGATGGCCGAGTGGATTCTCGACAAGGCGATCCAGGCGCACGGCGGCGGCGGGGTCTCCCAGGACTTCCCGCTGGCCGAGCTGTGGGCGCACGCCCGCACCCTGCGGCTGGCCGACGGCCCCGACGAGGTGCACCGCAACTCACTGGCCCGCCGTGAACTGCGGCGCTACGCCGCCGTGTAGTACCTGCGGCCCCGGCACGCGAAGAGCCGGCCGTTACCGGTCCCCCCGCGGGACCGGTAACGGCCGGCTCTTCGCGTGCCGGGGTCCGACCGGGGGCCAGAACCGGAATCGGGTCCGGTACCGGGAGTACCGGGTACCTGATTAATCAGTACCCGACGGCCCATGGAATCCATGGGCGACCCCTCTAGTGTTTTCCATATGACGAACAATGAATTCGAGAGAAAGAAAGACACGAGCTCCCCGTCGTCATTCCTGGCGGTGAGCGAAGAGCGCATCGTGGTCACAGGAATCGGTGTTGTTCTTCCCAACACACTGACCGTGGATCAGTTCTGGTCCAACATATCCGGTGGAAATTCCCAGGTCGGCCGGCTCACCCGGTTCGACGGCGCCGAGGCCGGGCTCCCGGTGTACGCGGCCGCCGAGATCACCGGCTTCGATCACCATCCCTTTCTTCCCGAACTGACCGACGGCCACGCGGCCAAGTACTCCCGCGAGATCCTGATCGCCATGTCCGCGGTGGCCGAGGCCCGCCGCGACGCAGGGCTCGCCGCCGGCGACATCGACCCACGGCGTCTCGGCATCGTGATGTCGTCCTCGCGCGGCCCCTTCTCCTGGTGGCGCGACGTGCTCACCGGCCAGGACCCGGCGGCCTTCGGTGACAAGGGCGCGATGTTCCGCGGCCTGCCCGGCTGCCCGGCCACCCTCTCGGCGATCTACAACGGCGCCCAGGGCCTGGTCACCACCGTCTCCAACGCCTGCGTCGGCGGCCACCAGGCGATCGGCCTGGCCCTGCGCGAGCTGCGCTCGGGCGCCGCGGACGCCATGCTGGTCGGCGGTCACGAGTTCCCGATCGTGCCCGAAGTAGCCGCCTGCTACCGGGCGATGGGCCACGGCGTGATCTCGTCCGAGCGCGACGACCCGGCCCGCGCGGTCCGCCCCTACAGCGACGACCGGGAGGGCTTCGCACTCGGCGAGGGCTCCGTGGTGCTGTGCCTGGAGCGCGAGTCCGTCGCCAGGGCCCGCGGGGCCAGGGTGTACTCCGAGATCCTCTCCGCCGCTTCCCTCAACGAGGCCGCCCACCCCACCACGATGGACCTCACCGGCAAGGTCACCGGCTCCCTCATCGAGGACCTCCTCGCGGACGCGGGCCGCGACGTGAACGACGTCGACTACTTCTGCGCCCACGGCACCGCCACCCGCTACAACGACATCGCCGAGTCCCGCGCCCTGCGCGCGCTGTACCCGGAGCGGACCGCCGGCAAGCTGCCGCCGCTCAGCTCCAACAAGCCGATCTACGGCCACACCTTCGGCCTGGCGGGCGTCATCAACGTCGCAGCCACCAGTCTGATGGTCCACCACCAGACCATCGCGCCGACCATCAACTTCACCAAGACCGACCCCGAGTGCGACCACGACCACGTCTTCGAGGGAGCCCGCCCGGCCAAGCTGGATCTCGCGGTCTCCATGTCGTTCGCCTTCGGCAGCCAGACCTCGGTGGTCGCGGTGGGATCGCCGTCATGAGCCGCCCGGTCATCGCGAGCGACGTGGACGAACTCGTACGCCGCCTGGTCAGGCCCGGCGATCACGTCCACCTGGCAGGTACGCCGTCACGCCCCAACGCACTGACGTACGCGCTGTGCCGTGTCTTCGGGGACCAGGGCCATCTGACGGTCAGCACCACGGCCGTGCACTCCTCGGCCCATGCCCTCGCCCTGTCCGGCGTCGCCGACAAGGTCATCGCCGGGTTCGCCGGCGACACCTACCCCTCCCCGCGCCCCAACCCGCTCTACGCCGACCTGGAGAAGGGCCGGCCCTTCACCTTCGAGGCCTGGTCGCTGCTGAGCTACGTCCAGCGGCTCATCGCCGGCGCGCAGGGCGCTCCGTACGCCGTCACCGGCTCACTGGCCGGCACCGACCTCGCGGAGGGCAAGCCGGGCGTGCTGCACCGGATCCCGGACCCGGCCAGCCCCGGCGATGAGGTCACCCTGCTCGCACCGCTGCGCCCGGACGTGACCCTGATCCACGGGGTGGCCGCCGATGAGGACGGCAACATCGCCCTCGTACCGCCGCTCGGTGAGGGGGCGTGGGCCGCGTACGCCGCCGAGCGAGGTGTGATCGCGTCGGTCGAGAAGATCGTCAGCCGCGAGGAGATGCGGCAGATCGCCGACCGGGTGGTCATCCCCGGCCAGCGCGTCCTCGGCCTGACCGAGGCGCCGCTCGGGGCACACCCGCAGTCGCTGCGCACCAACCATCTTGCGGGTGTTGACGGCTACCTGGACGACTACTCCTTCCTGGAGGAGATCGTCACGTCCTGCCACGGCCCGCAGCGCGGCGCCGACTGGTACCGCGACTGGGTCACCGGACCCGGTTCGCACGCCGGCTACGTACAGCGTCTCGGCGCCGCTAGGCGGGCGGTGCTCACCGGATCCGGCAGCACGGCCGACGACTACAGCGCGGAGTCCGAACTGTGGCAGGAGGTCACCCGCTGCGAGTCCGAATCCGCGGTCCGCGCCCGGGAGGCCGCCGCACCGCGGGCCGCTCGCACGCAGGCCGCACGGTCCGCTCCCGCGCCGGTCCCAGGTACCCCGGCCAGCCGGCAGGAACGGCTCATCGTGCTCGGCGCCCGGGCGGTGGCCGACCAGGTCCGCGAGCACGGCTACGACACCCTCCTCGCCGGTATCGGCACCTCGCACATGGCGGCGTGGCTCGCCGCGGAGCTGCTGCGCGGCGGCGGGCACGACGTCAAGGTCGTGGCGGAGCTGGGCATGTACGGGTTCACCCCGGAAGCCGGCGACGTCTATCTCTTCAGCCTGCTGCACGCCGCCCGCAGCGAGATGCTCGCCGGCATTCCGGAGATTCTCGGCGGCATGGTGGCCGCCAATCCCCGGGCACTCGGCGTGCTGGCCGCCGCCGAGATCGACCGGAGCGGCACCATCAACACCAGCCGCGGCGCCGACGGGCGGTGGCTGACCGGCTCCGGCGGGGCCAACGACATCGCCTCCAGCACCGACTGCGTGGTGATCGCTCCCTCCTCCCGGCGCCGTTACGTCACCGAGGTCGGCTACCGCACCAGCCCCGGCCACCGGGTGCGCGAAGTGGTCAGTGACTTCGGCCGGTTCCGCCGCGACGCCCCCGCCGACGGATTCCGGCTGGCCACCTGGCTCGCCGCCGACGAAGAGCAGGCCGCGGGCGACGGCCCGCAGGCCATCGAGGCACAGGCGCGCGCCGCCGTCGACTCCCGTACTTCCTGGGCATCCGACGTCACCGGGGTCATCGCTGAAAAGCCCGTCGCCGAAGAGGAGCTGACGCTCCTTCGCTCCCTCGACCCGGACGGCCGCTACCGCTGATCCCCTCCCTCTCCCCGACTTCTGCACCGCGCCCCGGCTCTCCCTCCTGCGCGCCCCCGCACACACCGAACCACCCCTCTACTTGCAAGGAACCCGAGATGCACACTCGTACCGAAGGCCGCACCTGGACCGGCTCCGGCCTGCGCTTCGCCGGACTTGGCCACTACTACCCCCGCCACCGGCGCAGCCACGAGGGAGAAGTGACCATCGGCGGACGCACCTATCCTCCCGAGGCCGCCGCCGAGCTGGGTGTGCGCAGCCTGCATGTCGCCGACGAGGACGAAACGCTGGAGTTCATGGCCGTCGAGGCGGCCAAGTCGGCTCTGGAGAACGCTGGTTACGGGGCCTCCGACATCGACCTGGTGGTCCTGGCCAACTGGACCGACCGGCAGTGGATCCCGGAGATCGCCCCCGGTGTGGCGGCGGCGCTCGGCGCGCACGGCGCGCTCGCCTTCGACATCTGCGGTGCCTGCACCGGCTTCGTGCACGGGGTGCAGACCGCCGCCTCGATGCTCAGCGCGCACCCCGGCTGGAAGCGTGCCGTCGTGGTGGCCGCCGACCGGTTCACCCGGCGCGCCCGGCCCGGCACCCGCGGACAGCTGGTCTTCGGCGATGCGGCCGGCGCCGTCGTCCTGGAGAAGGGCGACCCGGACGACCCGAGCGGCCTGCTCGACTCGGTGCTCGACTGCGACGCGTCGGAGGCCGACACGGTGGCGGCCCGCGCACCGGAGGGCTGGCTGCGGCCGAAGCCCGAGCTGATCGACCTGGCGATCCGCTCCAGCCTCAAGGTCGCGGACAACGTGCTGACCCGCAACGAGCTGAAGACCTCCGACATCGACTGGCTGGTGCCGCACCCCGGCAACAACGCCATCCACGCCGGGGTGCGCGACGGCCTCGACCTGGCCCCGGCCAAGTTCCTCACCAACTTCGCGGACCGCGGCAACACCGGCTGCGCGTCCATCCCGATCGCCCTGTCGGAGTTCTCCGAGAGCGGGGTCCTCAAGAGCGGCGACCTGGTTCTCTCCACCGCGGTCGGCTCCGGCTGGTACTACGGCGGACTTCTCTACCGCCTGTGATCCCGCGCCCCCGCCCGTCCCGTCCGTTCCGCCCTCCCTCTCACAAGGAGCAGTCATGACCTCCGAGTACTCCCCTGCCGCGTCCGCCTCTTCCGCCTCTCCGCTCGCCATCTGGACCGACTTCGGCGGTGTGCTCACTCCGCCGGTCGACGTCACGTTCAGGGAATTCAGCGACCGGGTCGGTGTGCCGCTGTACTCCCTGAGGGAGGCGATGCGCCTGGTCGGCGAAGCCCACGGCACCGACTCGATGGGTGTCATAGACATCCCGCTGCTCGACGAGGCCTCCTGGTCCGACGAGCTCGAGACGGTGCTCGCCGGCACCTTCGGTGTGGTGGCCGACCTGGAGAACTTCGGCGACCGCTGGTTCGCGGGACGCCCGGCCAACGCCGCCTGGGCCGATCACCTGGAGGCCTTCCGGGCCCGGGGCGCGTTCGTGGGGCTGCTCTCCAACCTGCCGCCGTCGTGGGAGCGTCACCGCAGGTTCATGATCGACGACTCGCACTTCGACGACATCGTCTGCTCGTACGCCGTGGGCAGCCGCAAGCCGGAACCGGAGATCTTCCGGCTGGCCGCCGCGCGGGCCGGCCGGGCCCCGCACGAGTGCGTACTCGTCGACGACCTGGAGAAGAACGTCGCGGGCGCCATCGCGGCCGGCTGGCAGGCCGTCCACTTCAGCGACGCCGACCAGGCCGCCCGGCAGATCACCAACCTGATGGACGCGGCTGCTCCGGTGGCCCTCGCCACAGTCGTGTGATCCGCCCCCCCCCTCACGCACGTACACCACCCGCCGCCCGCCTCTTCGCCCTCACTCCGGGAGTCCGACATGACCGTCCTGACCCTGCCCACCTCCGCCACCGTCGCGCCACTGACCACGCAGCGCACGCTCGCCCGCCGTCTGGTACACCGCTCGGCGCTCGCCGAGGTGTTCCTCACCGACTTCCAGTCGGTCGACGAGGGGACCTTCCGGGCGGCGGCCCAACTGCCGCCCGCGCACTTCTACTACAGCGACCACACCGGCCGGCCGTCGATGCACGACCCGCTCGCGGTCTTCGAGAGCGTCCGCCAGATGCTGCTGTGTGCGATGCACCTGCAGCACGACGCCGGCGCCGACACCAAGTCGATCACCGCGACGGCCTCGCTGGAGATCTCGGACCCGGAGCCGCTGCGGGTGCGCGGTCCCCTCGACCTCGTACTGAACGGCAGTGTCGAGCTGGCCAAGGAGTACCGGGGCGCGATCTCCCGGGTCGTCCACCGGGTGCGCGTCCTGGTCGGCGAGCGCCACGTGGGCACCATCACCGTGGACACCGCGCAGCGCCCCAACGACGTGTACGAGTCGCTGCGGATGAGCCACCGCTCCACCCCGGCGCCCTACTCCGACACGCTGCCCGAGTACACGGACGGCGTGCCGGTGCCGGCCTGGTCGGTGGGCCGCGACCGGGCCGAGAACGTGGTCCTGGAGAACGTACGGACCGAGGACGGTGCCCTGGTGGCCCGGCTCCGGGTTCCCGTCGCCCACCCGAGCATGTTCGATCACGCGCAGGACCACGTGCCCGGCCCGGTCATGATGGAGGCCGCCCGGCAGGCCTCGCTGGTCCTGGCCCAGGAGCACCAGGGGCTGTCCCCGGCCGGTTTCTATCTGCAGTACGTGAGCGCCGAGTACCTGCGCTTCGCCGAGCTGGACTCCGACATCACGGTCACCACCCACCGCATCCCGGACAGTCTGGACGGCGGCCAGTGGACCGAGGTGGCGTTCGGGCAGGCGGGTGGCGAGGTCGCCCGCATGCGGGTCCGTCTGGGCAGCGCGGTCGGCGCCCCCGCTCCTTCCGCCGGGGCATCCGATGCGGTGTGACAGCCCCGTCTACCTCAGTTCCCCCGCGACCGCGCTCGGCGAACACGAACAGACCGCCGCCGAAGCCGTCGCCCAGCTCCTCATCAGCGAGGGGGACGCGGCCCGCTGCGGTTACACCGGGCTGCGCACCAGTGAGCTCGCACCGGTGCAGCTCGCGGAGCGCTCCGCGGCCCGGACGCTGGCAGCCGCCGGTGTCCCGGCGATCGGGATCAGCCGGCTGCTGCACGCCTTCACCTACCACCAGGGGCACGAGTTCTGGTCCCCGGCGCACTATCTCGCCCACCGGATCGGCGCGCTGGCAGCGGAGCCGGTGGGTATCACGCAGATGGGAAACGGCGGGATGGCCGCGATCGGCCAGGCCGCCCGCGAACTGCTCGCCGACCCGCAGGCGAGCGAGCTCCTGGTGACCACGGCCGACTGCTTCCCCGCCCCGGGCTTCGACCGCTGGGGCGGCGACCACTGGGCCTGCTACGGCGACGCCGCGACCTCGGTGCTGGTCACCCGTACCCCGCGCGGCCCCTCCGCCCGGCTCCTGAGCACCGCCACCGTCGCGGCGCCCGCCCTGGAGGGTATGCACCGGGGCGACGCACCCTTCAGTACCGCTCCGCTGAGCGGCGTCAAGGCCCTGCTTCCCCGGGTGGCGGAGAGGGAGTTCCTCGTCGCCAACCCGGAGCTCGACTTCGGCCCCATCGCCCTCGACGCGGTGACGGCCGCGGTGTCACGGGCACTGCGCAGCGCCCGTGTCGCCCCCGACGACCCCAGGCTGCGCGCGGCCGCGCTGCCGCGGCTGGCCCGGCATGTGACAGCCCGCGCGTACGAGCCGGCGTTCCGCCAGGTCTGTGCCGCTCCGGTCATCGAACTCGGTTCGGGCACCGGCCACCTGGGGGCGGGCGACGCCATCGCGAACCTCGCGGATCTGCTGGACGGGGGCTCCTTGCGCCCCGCCGACCTTGTTGTACTACTCAGTGCCGGCGCAGGTTTCACCTGGTCGGCCGCGATTGTGGAGGTAGCGTCCCGATGACGAACACAGCCGAGCAGTCCTCCGGACCGGTCCCGCCGATCGAGGATCCGTCCCATATCTTCCGGCTCGACGGCCAGGTCGCCGTGATCACCGGAGCGTCCAGCGGAATCGGTGCTCACTTCGCCCGGCTGCTCACGGCGGGCGGCGCCCGGGTGGCCCTGGCGGCCCGACGCGAAGGCCCGCTCAAGGAGCTCTCCGACGAGCTCCCCGGCAGCATCGCCGTCCCCTGCGACGTGACACTTCAGGAGGACCGCGAGCGCCTGGTACGCACGGTGACGGAGAGACTCGGCCCGATCGATGTGCTGATCAACAACGCGGGCCTGTCGGAGATCGTCCCCGCGGAGCAGCAGACCGTGGAGAGCTTCAACAACATCGTCGCCGTGAACCTCACCGCGGTCTTCGCTCTCAGCGCCACCGCCGGCGCCGCCATGCTGGAGCGCGGACGGGGCAGCATCATCAACATCGCCTCGGTGTACGGCCTGGTGGCCAGCGGCAGCCTCCCCCAGGCGGCCTACGCGGCGAGCAAGGGCGGGGTGGTCAACCTGACCCGGGAGCTGGCCGCCGAGTGGGCGGCGCGCGGGGTGCGGGTGAACGCCCTGTGCCCGGGCTGGTTCTGGTCGGAGATGACCGAGGACATGCTCGGCAACGACAAGGGGCGGTCCTGGGTCGAGCGCCGCACTCCGATGCGCCGGGCGGGCGAGCTGTCCGAACTGGACGGCGCGCTGCTCTTCCTGGCCTCGGCTGCGAGCTCGTACGTCACCGGAGCCGCCATTCCGGTGGACGGCGGTTACCTGACGGTCTGAGACGCGGGCGGCAGCCCGGCACGGCGTCGTGCCGGGGCGGCGGGCACCGCTCAGCTCGCCAGCGGTGCGGTGCGGTTGTTCTGCGGCCGGATCAGCGAAAGGGCGATTCCCTTGTTGACCGCGTCCAGCCGGGAGACCGCGTCCAGCTTGTCGAAGATCTTCCGCAGATGGCGCTTGACGGTACCTTCGGTGATGCCCAGGCGGGCGCCGATCTGGCGGTTGCTCAGCGCGACAGCGACCAGGGCGAGCACTTCGATCTCCCGCTCCGAGAGCCGCTGCGGCCCCCCGGGGCCGGGGTGCACCGGGTGCAGTCCGCCCGGAGGCATCGAGACGGTGACGACGCGCCTGCCTGTGTCGGCGCGTTCGCGTATGGCGGCCGCCAGGGTCTGGCAACTGGTGCTCTTGTGCAGATATCCGCGGACGCCCAGAGCCAGCAGCTGCCGCACCAGAACGGGGTGGTCGTCCATGCTCACGATGATGATGCGCAGCCCGGGCTGGCGCTGCAGCAGCCGGCGGACGGTGGCCACCGGGTCCTCGTTGTGGGGCATCTGGACATCGAGCAGTGCGACGTCGGGACGCAGCTGAGCCGCCTGGCCGATCGCCTCCTGGGCATCGCCGACCTGTGCGACGACTTCGAAGTCGGGCTCGATTTCGAGCATTTCGCACAGAGCCTGGCGCAGCAGCGTGTGGTCGTCGGCGACAAGGATGCGGATCTTTTCCTCAGCCATGGATGCTGCTCTCCTTGATCGGAATCCAGACGGCGACCCTGGTGCCCCGGCCCGGGGCGGAAGAGATGCTCGCGGTGCCTGCGAGGGCGGCGGCCCGCTCCTCCATACCGAGCAGACCGTTCGTCCGGCCCAGTCGGCGGACCGTGGCCGGGTCGAACCCGAAGCCGTCGTCGACGACCTGGGCATGGACCTCGTGCGGGGCGATCACGATACGGGCCCTGGCGTGGCGGGCCCTGGCGTGGGCGAGGACATTGCGCAGGGACTCGCGGACGATGACGAACACCTCATCGGCGATCTGCGCCGGAATCCAGCTGTCGTCACCGTCGACGCGTACCTGCACGTACGGGGCGCAGGGCGCCATGGACTCCAGGAAGTCCGTCAGCGACCTTTCGAGGCCGGGCCGGGCGGCCGGTGGCCGGCGCAGGCCGGAGGCGACCTCCCTGGCCACTCCGAGGGTGTCCAGCAGGGCCGTCCTGACGTCGGCGACCCGGCCCCGCTCTGCCGGTCCCAGCCCCTCAGCTGTCATCTCCAGCAGGTCCAGGCGCCGCAGCGCCAGGGCCAGTCCGGTGCCGATCCGGTCGTGAACCTCGCGGGCCAGCAGGCTGCGTGCAGCTGCCTCGGGTCCGGCGTCGATGTGCGGCACAGCGGTCCTGCCTTCCTTCGTTGGTCGAGTCACGAAGCCGTCGGCAGGCAGCGGGAGTTGGACTCGCGTCCGGCCCGCCCGTTCATGTCCGGCGACCTACAACGGGAACCATACAGAACGTTCGCTATGTTTTCTACGCCGGAAGGGTCCACACCGGTAAAGGGCAAGGAAAAAGGGTCAGTTACTTCGCTGCGGAGACCCCGCGCAGGGTCAGCTGCCAGATCCGCACCAGCCGGGCGGCGGCACTCCCGGACGGAGCACCCCGCACCGCAGTAGTGGTACGGATGTGCGCCTCGGCGCCCGCCATCAGATGTACGGCCAGCTCAGCGACGGCCTCAGGACCACCCGCCTCGCTCAACTCGCCCTCTTCGTCGGCCCGTTCGAGCAGCTTGCGCACCCCGGGGAGCCAGGCCTGCGTCCAGCAGCCGACGGCATCCGGGCACTCCCGGGCAAGCCGGGCCGCGGACCGCACGGTGACGTCCTGCTCCAGGAGCCGGGCGATCTCGGCGGTCAGGTCGACCACGGAGCACAGAGCGGACGCGCGGCCGGAGAGCCGCCGGTCCACCAGGTCACGGGTCAGCTGGCGACCCCGGTCGCCGACGGCGTCCGCCAGCTTGTCCTTGGAGGCGAAGTGGAAGGTCAGAGCACCCATGGATACCTCCGCCCTCTTGCAGATCCGAACCAGCGTGGCACCGTCGTAGCCGTTGCGGTCGATCTCCTCGGCGGCTGCCCGGACGAGGGCCCCGCGTGTGCGCGCCGCCCTCTCCTGAATCACCATCGTGCTCTCCTCGTTCATGTACGGCACCGGCCGTCCGGCCGGAGGCAGTCAGCGTGTGGGGGCGAACGCCTCGGCGGCAACGCCGACTTGCCGAAGATGCGCGGGAGATCGAAAGGGACATGCCGGGCGTGGCACACCACCCGCACCCCTCCGCTGCGAGTAGCGCGGCATCACACCCTGTCAAAAAGAAAGCGATCGTTCTGTATTGTTAGGCGGGTGAGAGACGCCGCCATCGGCGGTAAGAGGGAGGACGCCGTCATGCCCATACCCGGAACGGCTGGGTCCCCGCAGCAGATCGCCTCGTTCGCCGAGGAACTGTTCGGGCACCTGCCGAGGACCGACCAGCGTCACTGGGCCCTCACCTACCTCCGGGGCCTGCTGGCCACCGAGGGCCGCAAGTCGGTCCGCCGGCTGGCATCGGCCGTCTCCGACTCCCCCACCGCCGCACAGTCGTTGCAGCAGTTCGTCAACGTCAGCCCATGGGCATGGGCTCCGGCCCGCAGCGCACTGACCCGCTGGAGCGTCCGGCGGGCCGCGCCCACGGCCTGGACGGCCGCCCCGGTGATGCTGCCCAAGCGGGGCAGCCACTCGGTGGGGGTGCACCGGCGCACCGGCCCGGCCGGCGGACGGCCCGTCAGCTGCCAGCTGGGACTCGCGCTGTTCCTGTCCACCGGAAAGCTGGACGTGCCGGTCGACTGGCAGCTGATGCTGCCGGGGCCATGGGCAGAGGACGCCGGGCTGCGCCGCCGCGTCCGGGTCCCCGATGACGTCGTCCCCCGCCCCGCCTGGGCCCAGGTGCTCGACATGACCGACCGGCTCACCGTCGGCACCGGCCTGGCCGCCACCCCGGTCGTCACGGACCTGAGCGCGTTCGTGGAGGACGCGACCCCGCTCGCAGCCGGTCTGAGCAGACGCGGGCGCCACTTCCTCCTCGCGGTGCCGGGCTCACTGGCGGTCACCCCCGCCGACGCGGGCGCCTCCCGCACGGCAGGCGCTCTGGAACTGCTGCACTCGGGCGGGCGCACCCTGCGCACCGCCGCCCACTCCGGCCGGCCGCGCCCCGCCCACATCACGACCAGCCTGGTCCGGCTGCCCGGCGTCCACGGCCCCTCGCGCACCTACCGGCTGTTCACCGAGGCCCGGCCTGCAGGCGGGCGGGTGCCACGGGTGTGGCTGACCGACCTTCTGCACCGCCGCGTCGACGAGTTGCTCCCCCTGACCGAGTGCGTGGCCTCAAGCGCCACGGCCGTGCACCGGCTGGAGGATTTCGGGCTGCTCGACCTCGAGGGCCGGTCCTTCCCCGGCTGGCACCATCACATGACCCTGGTCTCCGCCGCATACGCCTACAGCCACCTGGCCTGTGAGGACGGCGATAGCGGCACTGCCCGAACTGCGCTCCGCCGAGACACCCGGCCCCGGGGGGCGACGGGTCGCCCTTGAGGACGAGTCGCCCCTGAGGGTGTCAAAAGCGGCGATTTTCCTCTCGATCCAAGTGCTTCGAGGGCTAGTTGGTAGCTATAGGCAACCTTCTGAGTATGATCTTGATGTATAACATCCAGACATCCCGGTGCCTTGACGACAGTCGAGTCCTCAGCCTTCACCACTCGTGGAGATCCATTGACCAGCCAACTCACGCAGATAGAGCTGGCGGCCGTGAACATCGACGGCGTCCTCCTGAATGACACATTCAGCCCGGTTATCCACCGATTCATCACCCGGCGGGGCGGTCACTACAGTGAGCAGGTGGAGCGCGCCATCTTCTCGCAAGGCCAGCTCGACGCCGCCGCGGTGCTGGGCCGGGCAGCGGGACTGGATGCCTCTCCCCAGGACGTCCTGAAGTCCTACTTCGACGAACGCGCCGAATATCTGGCAGAGAACCCGATCCGCCTGCTCGACGGTGCCGTCGCCCTGCTGCGAACCCTGAGAGGCCTGGGCCTGCGCACGGTGTGCTACGGCGGGCTCGGCCGAGACCACTTCGACCGGTACCTGGGCGAGTACGCGGACCTCTTCGACGCACCCGGCTACATCTGTACCAACAGTTTCCGGCCCGGGATCAAGGAAATCACCACCGAGTACTTCCGCCTGGACTACCGGAACGCGCTGTTCATCGACGACGTTGCCCGGGTTGCCGAGGAAGCCAAGCGCCTGGGCGTCGCCTTCATCGGGCACCCCTCCCACTTCGCCTTCGGTCATCAGCGAGCGCTGATGACCCAGGCCGGCGCCCGGCACATCGTCGGCTCCTTGAGCGAGATCGACGAGAGCCTGTTGCGCGCGGTGGATGCCGAAGCCACCGCCGGCACCTGCTGAACCCCGCTTGCTGTGAGCGCTGCCTCTAGGGAGTACGCATGAATGATCAGGGACTGCTCACGGACAAGGTCGCCTTCGTGACGGGGGCCAGCAGCGGGATCGGGGCCGCCGCCGCACGGGTCTTCGCACGGGAGGGGGCGAAGGTGATGCTCGCAGCCAGGCGCGAGGACCGGCTCGCCGCCCTGGCCGAAGACCTCAAGGGGCTCGGCTGCGAAGCTGAGTTCGTCGTATGCGACGTGACCAGGGCGCAAGACGTCGACCTGGCCGTTTCGCGATGCGTCTCCGTGTTCGGTCGCCTCGACGTCGCCTTCAACAACGCCGGTTACGGGACCGGTCGGACGCCGCTGCACACCATGGACAGTGCGCTCTACGACGAGATCATGGACGTCAACGTGCGTGGTGTGTGGAACTGCCTGCAGTCGGAGATCACAGCCATGCTCGCAAGTGGCGGCGGTGCCATCGTCAACACCAGCAGTGTGGGAGGACTGCGGGCCACCCCCGTGGCCGCCCCCTACGTCGCGGCCAAGCACGCCGTCGTCGGGCTGACCAAAGCGGCCGCAGCCGAATACGCCGCCCAAGGCATCCGCGTCAACGCTGTCGCGCCCGGCACCACACGGACCGAGGTCGTCAGCGCGTGGTTCGAGCAATATCCCGGTATGGAGGAGGCGCTCCACGCCGCGACCCCGCAGCCGCGCACCGCGGAGCCCGAGGAAATCGCCGAGGTGGTCGCTCATCTTCTCAGCGACCGGGCATCCTTCGTGACCGGAGTGGTCATGCCTGTCGACGGCGGACTCACCGCCATCTGATCGCAGGCCTGCGGTGCGACGTGGGAGGAGAGAGCCGGTCGCCCGCGATGCGGACCACATGGCGACCGGTGGAGCCACCGACCCATGTGATCATTACCGTCATACGTGGGCGGCGTCCTGCGCACGTTGCGGACTGACCTCTGTACGGGCCACGACGGCGGGGACAGCGATCCCGGGCAGCAGGACCTGCCACATGCGCACGGTGCGCTCGGTCAGGTCCTCCCGGTAGCGTCCGCTCACTGCGGACGCGAAAATCTGCATCCCGGAGCAGTGCTCCACGATGAACTCCGCCAACTCGTGCGCGTCCACCCCGACCTGCAGCTCCCCCTTCTCGGATGCGACGCGAAGGGACTCCTCCAGGATCTGTGTCCAGTCCCGGTAGGACGTGGACGCGTCCACGGCGGAGAAGTCGGACTGGTCCGTGGAGAGACGGACGCCTGCGCGCAGCATCGTGTTCTGCTGCAGCTGCTGCGACCAGATCATGGTGATGTCGACCACCCGTTGCAGCCCGTCGGTCTCCGCCAGCGGGACGATCGTCGACGGCTGGGCATTCATCACCGCGCGGGCCAGTCCCTCCTTCGACTCGAAGTGGAAGTACATCGCCCCGGCGGTGACTCCCGCACGTTCGAGAATGCGGCTGACGCTCGCCCCGAAGAAGCCGTGCTCGTCGAAGACCTCGGCTGCCGCACGAAGGATCGTCTCCCGGGTCTGTACAGCCCGTTCCTGCTTCGGACGCGCCATCACATCTCCTTAAAAAATAGAACGTTCTCTATGTTAACAGGAAGCCTCGGCCCCGAGTAACCCTGCAAACGATGCGCGGACCTTGGACTGTTATCAGCCAGTTTGTACTCCCCAAGGGCGCGAAATAGATTGACCCATGGTCAATTCTTTACCTGTCCATGACGTTCAAAAAGCGAGCACTCTTTATGTTTAGGGCGTGGATCAAGCCACAGCCCACACGCCATGGCCTGGATCCACACACCGTTCTAGGGGGAGTGGTATGTCCAGCGAAGCCCAGCACACAGACGAGAGACAACTCTCGGGCGATTTCGTTCCTTGCGAGTACGTGCACAAGAACGCACCGTCCGAAGTCCTGCTCACCGGATGGCGCCCCGACGGGCCCGACGCCTACAGCGTCACGGCCCTGTGGCCGGCCGATCACGGCTTCTACGGCGCCGTCCACGGCTTCTACGACCCCTTGCTCGCCGCCGAGTCGATACGCCAGTCGGTCATTCTGCTCTGCCACAGCGCGTATGACGTCCCCTTCGGGCACCGTCAGGCCTGGAGCCACTTCCGCTACGCGCTCAGCCCCGTCGCCGTTCCGTCCTCCGGTGTTCCGGCCGAGGTCGAGCTGCGCATCGTCTGCTCCAATATCGTCCGGCGCGGCGGACAGCTGGCCTCGCTGGTCGCACAGACCGACGTCCTCTTCAACGGCGTCCGGGTCGGAACAGCACAGGTCGGCTTCTCCAGCCACTCGCCCGCTGTCTACCAGCGGCTGCGGGGGCCCTACGCGGACGCCGCGAAGGCCATGGCCCGGACGGTTCCGCTGGCCCCGCCGATGTCGCCGGAACGGGTGGCGCGCACCCGGTTCTCCGACGTGGTCCTCTCCCACACCGACTCCCCGCGCCACGCACAGTTGCGCGTCGATCTCAGCCACCCGGCGCTCTTCGACCACGATGTCGACCACGTCCCGGGCATGCTGCTGCTGGAGGCCGCACGCCAGTCGGCCCACTCGGTGGCCCGCCGCCAGAAGATGCTTCCTGTCGGCATGGACGCCGTCTTCACGCGCTACACCGAACTCGACACGCCCTGCTGGATCCAGGCCGACCCGCTGCCCGACGACATCGGCGGCCGCAGACGGATCCTCATCTCCGGGCTCCAGGAGAATGCCTGCGTCTTCTCCACCGTCGCCACGCTGGCCCCGGTCCCGGGCAACTGACGCCCCGCACCCGCGCCTTCGTGCCCGGGGAGCTCCGTAGTGCAAGCCTCCGTGGCCGAGCCGCCCCGACAGCGCCGTCGGGCCCGCCCCACCGAGCACGAGCCGGCCGTACGCCGGCGCCCCGTCATCCGACCGCAGCAGCTGGTGCATATCATCTCGGCCTTGCGTCGCTTCGGTCGCTGAGAGGACCCGCATGCCTTCTGACCTGGCGATTCCCGCCAGCGATTCAGTGACCGAAGCGGACCCGGAACAGCGGGAGACCGCCCTGGACACAGCCCTGTGGTGCGCAGGCCAGGGGTGGCCGGTGCACCCGCTGGCACCGGGGCGTAAGACTCCGGCCGCCAACTGCCCCCGATGCCAAGGGGGTTCGCACAGCGCGCAGGACTGCCCGTGCATCCCGGCCGGACTCTGGTGCCACGGGTTCCACGCCGCCACCACCGACCGGTCACGGATCACCGGCTGGTGGGGGCGCCGGCCGGACCTCGGGGTGGGTGTGGCCTGCGGCCCGGCCGGACTCGTCGTGATCGACGTGGACACCCACGAGACACCGCTGCCCGGACCCGGCCGGCTGCTGCCGGGCATCACCACCCCCGCCCCGGTCTCACTGCGCGGGCTGCGCGACGGCTTCCACAGCCTCGCCCTGCTGGCCGCACTGCGCGACGCAGCCGACCCGGCGAAGGACACCGCCACCCTGCGGGTGCGCACCCCTTCGGGGGGTCTGCACATCTGGTACGCGGCGGGAGCCGGCGAGGGCTGGCGGTGTTCGGCGGGTTCCGGTGCGGGCCGCGCACTGGCCTGGCAGGTCGACGTACGGGCCCACGGGGGTTGCATCGTGGCGCCCGGTACGGTCACGGCCGCCGGCCGGTACACCGTGGAGGGCCCGGCCCGGCGCCCCGCGCCGCTGCCGGGCTGGCTCGCGGCCGAACTGGACCGCACCGGCCACCGCAACGCGCCCTCCGCCCCGGCCCCGTCCGTACCGGCCCGGGGCCGCTACGCGGTGCTCGCCGCGACCGGCGCCCGCGGCTGGGCCCACTACGCGCTGGACGCGGTGCTCGCGCCGGTCACCACGTGCGCCGAGGTGACGACGGGAGCCGCCTTCACCGACAAGCTCAACCGCGCCGCCTACACCGCGGGCGGCCTGGTCGCCGCCGGCTGGATGGGCGCCGCCGACGCGGAGTCCGCGCTGTTCACCGTGGCCGGGCACGCCCGCCCGGGCCAGGAACGCCGCATCGCGCAGATCATCCGGAGCGGGATGGCATCGGGCAGCCGGAGGCCGCTCAACCCGGGGGAACGTTCGTGAACCACACAACCAGCCCCCAAGGCGGGCTCTTCGACCCGGCCGAGGTGGCCCGGCAGATCCTGCACCACTCCCCCGGCCCCCTGCCGGCAGCACCCGCGCCCGCGGATGCCGTCCCCGTGACCGGCCGCGGTCTGGTGCCCGACAGCCTCAGCGACCGGGGCAACGCGAAGCTGTTCGTCTCCCTGTACGGGCGGGACTTCCGCCATGTGCCGGGCCTCGGCTGGTACCGGTGGTCGGGTTACCGCTGGGAGACCGACGAGGACGACGCCGTGCTGTGGGCGGCCGGTGAGATGGCCGAGTCGCTCACCGAAACCGACCCCACCGGCCGGCAGAACGACAGCGCCCTGCGCCGCCACCGCCGCAGGGCGCTGTCGACGTCCGGTATGAAAGCGATGCTGGCGCAGGCGAAAGCCGCACCGGGCATGGTGCTCAACGCCGCCCTGCTCGACGCCGATCCGTACGCACTGTGCACCCCCAAAGGGGTGGTCGACCTCACCACCGGGCTTCTCACCCCGCCCGACCCGGACAAGCACTACCACTCCCGGGCCACCAGCGTGGCCGCCCGGGAGATGCCCACACCCCGCTGGGAACGGTTCCTCACCGACACCTTCGGCGACGACGCCGACGGACACCAGATGATCGAATTCCTGCACGAACTGCTCGGCTACTCCATCACCGGCGACGTCGGCGCGCAGATCATGCCCTTCCTCTACGGACAGGGCAAGAACGGCAAGAGCGTGCTGCTCGATGTCATGGTGAAGCTGCTCGGCGACTACGCGGATGTGGCGCCGCCCGGCTTCCTGATGGCCCGCCCCTTCGAAGGGCACCCCACCGACCTGGCCGAACTGCACGGCCGGCGCATCATCGTGTGCTCCGAACTCAAGCCCGGCGACAGGTTCGACGAGGCCAGGGTCAAACTCCTCACCGGCGGCGACCGCATCAAGGCGCGCCGCATGCGCCAGGACTTCTTCGGCTTCGACCCCACGCACAAGCTGTGGCTGCTCGGCAATCACCGCCCCGAGGTCGGCACCGGCGGGTACGCGTTCTGGCGTCGGATGAAACTCATCCCGTTCGAGCGCATCGTCGCCGACGACCGGAAGGTCGACAACCTCGCCGACCTCCTGGTCACCCAGGAAGGCCCCGGCATCCTCAACTGGCTCATCACCGGGGCCCGCCGCTATCTCACCGGGCCCCGCGACCTCACCGGAACGCAGCGGGTGCGCATCGCCACCTCCTCCTATGCCGAGACGGAGGACCACACCGGCCGCTTCCTGGGCGAGCGCTGCACCCTGCAGCCGGCGATGAGGGCCGAACAGGCACAGCTCTACAGCAGTTACAAAGGCTGGTGCCAGCTGGAGGGCGCCAACCCGGTTTCCTCCCGGGCCTTCGCCGCCCGGGTCCGCGAGACCGTCGGTATCGCCACCCCCAAGGAAATGATCCTGTCGAACCAGCGGAAGTTCTACCCGGGGATCGGACTCAACGCTGAAGTGGAAGAGACCTCATGAGCGCCCTCATCGAGCCCGGACAACTGACACACGAGAGCAAGCTGGTGTGGCTGGAGGACCCGGAAGGTCTCGACTACGTACGCCAGAGCCTGGACCGGCTGTCCACCCGGAGCGGCAAACCGGCCTACTACAGGGACGGCCGCATGATCGGCTACGCGGCTCTGGGGCCCGGCTCCCGTCCCTCGCGTGCTTCGGGCACCTTCCTGCGCCGCGTCTTCTGGCTGCTGCCGCACGACCGCGACGGGGCCCCGGACGGCCTGTACGCGTCGGGGGCCCCGTCGGAAGCGGTGGATCCGCGCACGGTCTCCCCCCGCGTCAAGGGCTACAAGACACAACGCTCCGAGGGCGGGCCCGAGTCCGACGCCATGCGTGAACTCGGCCTCACCCTCCCCGTGGACTGAACCGCGGAGCGACTGAACCGCGGAGCGACTCAACAGCGGAGCGACTCAACAGCGGCAGCGCCCCAGCGACTGGGGCGCTGCCGCTGTTTCCGGCAGAGAAGACCCAGCTCAGCGGGGCGGCCCCGGCGACCGTAGCGACCCAAGCGACCCGTACTTCGCACTATGAGCCGCCCAGTCCTTCTCCGTATGCGGCTCATAGATGGGGACGGTGAGTCGCTTCGGTCGCTTTTCCCTCCGGGCTGCCTTCTGTGACCTGCGGTTCTTGCGACAGCACGGCAGGCAGCGACCGAACCTCCCACAGTCGCTGCCGTCGCGGGCCGGGTGCCCCGCTCTGTGCGTGCGCCACCGGCCGGCAGCCGCCACCTGAACCGGTCAGCTGGTGGCGGCTATTGCCGCGGAGCCGCGCTGGGACCGGGGGGTTTTGTCGCCGACGCGGCGGGGCCGGATAGTGGCGGGGTCGACGGCTTCGCCGGGGGCACCTTCGTGGTAGGGGCCGTCGGGGTTGGTGTCGCGGTCGTGTGGCAGGAGGAAGAAGACCCGGCGGAGGTGGAGGCCGCTGTCGGGATCGGATTCGGCGTGGGTGTCGAGTTCGGTGTAGCCGATCATGCGGCCGTCGCGTTCGTAGCGGGGCTTGCCCCGGCGGCGAGGAGTCTTGTCGAGGGCCTGGCGTACGTAGTCGAGGTCGTCGGGGTCCTCGAGCCATACCACGGCGTTCTCGTGGCGGAGGTCGCTCTCGTTCAGCAGCGAGCTCATGGCTGCAGCCCCTTTTCGTTGTGGCCAGCCTGTTCGGGGCCGGGATGGGTGTAGTGGGCACCATCCCGGGCGGCGGCACCAGTGTCATGGTATGCGGCGGGTCCGTAGGCGCCCAGGGCGCGGAAGTCAGGCACGGTCGCTGTGGGGTTCGTCATCGGTGAGGAGCCCGAGGCCCGGGTAGTACTTTCTGCCGCTGGATTTCATCATGTCGGCAGGTGAGGCCAGCGCGAGCTCCTGACGGACCCGGGTGGCGAAGGCGCGGGCCGTCGCGGGACGGATCCCCTCTCCGGCGCTGCACCAGCTGCTGTAGGTCGTGTACAGCAGGCCTTGTTCGACGCGGAGGTCGCCCGGTGTGCGGTCGGGGTGGTCGGTGGTGCAGCACTCGGTGAGGAAGCGGCCGATGTGGTCCTCGGTGGTGGCGTAGGCGGCGGTCGCGGTGCGCACGACCGCGGGTCCGGCCAGCGGGTCACGGGTGTCGAGGTAGCGCTTGGCCCCTTCGATGAGCCACTGCAGAATGCCGGGGCCTTCGCTCTGGACGAGTTCCTTGGCGAGGTTGTCGATCTTGCGGGAGGCGGGGACCACGCGGTCGAAGGGGATCAGCCGGATCCGACGCCAGAAGGCGTGGCCGCCGGTGCCGACTTCGGGGCGGTGGTTGCCGAGCAGCCAGAGTTTGTGGGTGGGGTTGAAGCTGAAGAAGTCCTGGCGCATGCGGCGGGCCATGATGCGGTCCCCGCCGGTGAGGAGCTTGACGCGGGATTCGTCGAACTTGTCGTTCGGCTTGAGCTCGGAGCAGACGACGATGCGCCGGCCGTGCAGTTCGGTCAGTTCGGTCGAGTGCTCGGAGAATTTGCCCTTTTCCATGAGGAAGCCGGGCGGGGCCGCCTGGGCGTAGTCACCGAGGATCTGGGTCATGACGTCCAGCAGGACGGACTTGCCGTTCGCCCCGGTTCCGTAGAGGAAGGGCAGGACCTGCGCTCCGACGTCCCCCGTGACGGAGTAGCCAAGGAGCAGGTGGAGGAAGTGGATGGTCTCCTCGCCCTTGGCGTCCTCGCCGAAGGTGTCGTGCAGGAAGCGGTTCCAACGGGGGGTGGGCATCACCTCGGGCGCGACGCTGGTGGCCCGCGAATGCATGTCGGCTTCGGGATCCGGCTTGTGGAGGTCGCCGGTGTGGAGGTCGACGACGCCTGCGGGGGTGCACAGGGCGTAAGGGTCCCCGTCCAGCACATCGGGATCCAGGGCCAGTGCCGGGGACGCCTTGGCCTGAGTGAGCATGGCCTTGATGCCCGGGGTCGACATGGACCGCCGCCGGTGAGAGGCCACGTCACGGTCGCTGAACTGGCGTGCCGGGTCGGTGGGCGGCATCTGCTCGGCCAGGTCACCAGCCGCCCAGACAGCCGCCTTCTCACCACCGGTCCGTTTCCACCGGTACTGATCCCAGTGGTACCAGCCGAGACCCTCGACATGACGGAACTGGTTACCGAACATCACCGCGAACAGCTTCGCGTTGCCGCGGTCGCTGAGCAGCGCGGGCAGCTGGCCCGTCGGCGGCGGCTTCCCGGGCACAGCGGAGGTGATCTGCTGAGCCGGCAGGCTGGGCTGATCCGCCTGGATTTCGAGAGCGAGCATCTGTTGCGCCGCGGCAGTGGGATCGAAGCGCGGGATCTCGGCGCTACTCATGGGCGTCCCTTTGGATGGAGCGGCCGGGCGGCGCCGGCGGACAGGGCAGAGGCGATGACGGTGAGGCTGTGCCGACTGCGGTTCGGACGTGCCGCGTCGGCCGCTGTGGTGAGCAGGCCGCGGGCCTGGTCCTCGGTCAGGTGGCCGGAGGCGATCAGGCCACCGGCGGTGTAGGCGGCGCGGTTCAGTTTCTCGGTGAACGCCGTTCCTTCCGGAGCTGCCGCGCACGCTTCCACCTGGGCCAGCAGGGGTTCCAGGAGCCGGTTGGCCCCGCGCCCCGTCGGCCGCTTCGATGCGGGACGCGGGGGCGGGACGTGGACGGGCTCGTCGCGCACGGTATGACCGGTGCGCCGGAGCTCTGCTGCGAGCCAGTCCGGGAGCACTGCGGGCAGTCGTGCCGTGCCGACCGGCGTGTATACCCCGGCGGGTGTACGCGTAGCGGGTGTGACGATGTAGCCGCCGGTGGAGCGGACATCGACCTGCCAGGCGAGAGCGACTTTGGGACTGGATCCGACCGAGGACCGGTACCGAGGCCCGTCAGGCCGTGTGCGGTACCAGACGTGCAGACCGCCTGACGGGGTCCGTACACGCAAGGTGGTGTCGTCGTCTGCGGGGCTTCTCCGGCCACGGAGAGCAGCGAGCAACGCCAGGGTGTCGAAACCGGAGGCGAGACCTGCCAGGTTGACGCCTTCGTGGATGGGGATGCCGGGCAGCAGCTGGTCCCGGTGCGGGACTTCCGCGCTGTGCGCATCGACGTCGAGAACGACCAGGCCGGCCGGACCGCAGGAAACTCCGACCCCGAGAGTGGGGTTCTTTCCCCACCAGGCTTCCAGGAGAGCCGGGTCCGTGGTGGCCGCGTGAAAGCCGTGACACCACCTTCCCGCAGGGAGGCAGGGGCATTCAGCTGAACCATGGGGCTCGTCGCGGCAGGTCCGGCAGTTGCCTGCCGGGGTTTTGCGACCTGCCGCCAGGGGGTGGACGGGCCAGCCGTTACCGGCGCACCAGCAGGCAACGGCGTAGGCACTCGTGGTTCCCGCGCTGGGGGAACCACTGGCCTCACGTTGACGCCCCACTCTGATTGGTCCTTGTCGAAGGGATAGCTCTTGTTCAGTTCCCGAGGTGAAGGTCCAGGTCACAGCGTTGCACGTACCGCATGAGGGACCGAAGGGACTGAGTTTTTCAACAGCCAGGAGCCTACAACAGCCGTTTGGGCGTGGTCGAAGCCTTTTCCTAACTTGGGTCCCTTCAGTCCCTGCTGCCGCCTTGGGAGTTAGGGCCTCAAGGCCCGGGCAGTGGTGCTCGCCTGGGCAGGGGGCCGGGCGTGTCGAACGTTGCGGACCTTGATGCAGCGGGGAGGGACCGAAGAGGGACCGAGAGCCCCACGGCATTTTGGTCCCTCTTCGGTCCCTCCCCTAAAAGCCCAGGTCAGAGGGCATCTCGTGCGAAATCGAGGGACTGAAGGGACTCAAAAGCTCAGTTATGAACGGCTCAATGAACAAGGCCCTCTAGTTACGCGGGTACGCATACACACGCACGCATAATGACTGGAACAGGAAGATTCGGTCCCTTCAGTCCCTTCGGTCCCCTGCCTGGGAAGAGCAAACCGCGTTGACCTGCAGGTTTTGCTGAGGGACTGGAACAGGGACTGAAAGACAGGGACTCAACCCGCACCGAGCCCGCCTCCGGGGCCCGAGGCCTCCCGGCCAACCAGGCCTGCTGGCGACGGCGTCAGACGGCGCCGACAGCCGTCCCTGCGGCCCAGGAGCGACGTAGCCCGACGGCTTGGCCCCGCACCACCCGACGGCCCTCCCGTGGCGCCTGGAGCCCCCTGGGGGCTTCGGTGAAGCGGCACTTCCGCCTCTCCCGGAGGAGAGGCGGAAGCAGCAGGGCCTCGAAGGCGATGCCAAGGGCAGAACGGTGAGAACCGAGGGAACGGGGACTTCAGGCGCGGCTGTTGGAGTCGACCAGAGGCTCCAACCGCTCGAACTCGACCTCCAGCACCGGGAGGGGACGGACCCGCTTCCGGCTCAGGTACTTCATGGCCGGCCGCTCCACGAACCGGTGGAGCAGGGCAGCCACGACCAGAGCCACCGCGAAGAGAGCGGCACTCACTGCCAAGGCGACCGGCGGACTCCAGGCCCCGCCGCCCAGAAGACGGTGTCCGTACGTCAGAACCAGGACGTGCACCATGTAGAACGAGAAGGACACCTCGCCCAGCCAGAGCATGCGAGGACCACGAAGCGCGGAAGCCCCCTTCGAGAGATCGGCTGTCGCGCCGGCCCCGATGACCAGGACGAGACCGATCGTCATGGTGGCCACCATGGAGTAGAGCACCGGGGCGACGACCGTGATGACGTAACTGACGGCGGCGACGGCGGTGGCAGGCAGCAGTCCGATCCGGATCCACTGCCCGCTGAGCACGATGCGTGCCAGAAGAATCCCGAGAAGGAAGTCGGCGACCCGGGTCACCGGAAAGGCATAGACCAGCCAGAACTGCGGGAACGACGTGATGTCGGCCAGCATGGGGTGCAGGGGCAGCAGTGTCGCGACCGAGGGCATGACCAGCATGAAGGCGAAGACGCCGCCTGCGGACCACCAGAGCCGCCGAGCCTGGATCCTGTTGACGAGCTTCAGCAGAAAAGGGAAGAGCGCGTAGAAGAGGACTTCGCAACACAGCGACCAGCTCGGCGGGTTGAGCCCGTCGAACGCGGGATAGTCAGGCAGCCAGCTCTGCACCAGCAGGAGATTCGGGATCGCCCGCTCGGCGGTCAGGGCGCCGCCCGTGGCCAGCAGCAGAACGACCGCCATGAGGCAGGCGACCAGGTTCACCGGATACAGCTTGGCAGCGCGCCGTCGCCAGAAAGCAGTCACCGTGTCACCAGGACGTGCGGCCCACGTCAGGACGAATCCGCTGAGAATGAAGAAGAACTGAACGCCCGCCCAGCCGGCCTTGAGGAGCCAGTCCTGCAGATTCCCCTGCAGCGCGCTGTCGGAGAGGAATCCCTGAAACGCTGCATGGCAGAGAAACACAAGAAACGCGGCCAGGAACCGCATTCCTGTGAGAGTGGGAAGCCGGTTCTTCCGTGCTTCCACCTCGTTCGCGGGTATCACGAATTCAGTCCTTTCATCTCGTGAACTCGGTCGCACACCTCATGAACAAGCCGGTGGCCGCGCCACTGAGCGCACCACCGGCTGACAGAATCTGTTCGTGAACTACTTGGCGGAGTCGGCGGTGAGTTTGCCCGCGGTGCCCCAGCTGTCGGTCGGCACCTCGGTGACCCAGACCTGCACGGCCTCGGCCGGAATCTTGTAGGCGTCGACGAAAGCGTCTGTGATACGCGTGACCAGCTCACGCTTCTGCTCGACATCACGGGGACCCTGCAGAACGGTCACAACGGGCATCTCATACTCCTGGTTCGAGTAACGGGGAACACCGGTCCGTGTGTTGCTTTGATTCGCTGAACCGGCTTCGGTGAATACGACGCTATGAGTTCCGCACGGATGTGTGCAAGATGAATGACCCTTAGGTATCTGCACCGTGTTTCGAAAGGAACACCTGGCGGGCGATGCAGGCCGGGTCGCGGACAAGCCGGGCAGCGTGGAGTGCCGGCCACGGTGTTCACGTGGCTGCCTCCGGCCGCTGCGGGCCCCGGCCCGCGCGCCGGGGCCCCCGCGTCGGCTCTCCTCAGGCTCGCTAGCGCAGCGCGCCGGCAGGGATCTGCTCGTCAGCCGGGGTGACGTCCTCGGCCACGTCGTCGGGAAGGACCGTCTCGGTCGTCTCGGCGCGTGCCGTGCGGCGGGCGCCGACCACGGCGACCAGTACGGTGGCGGCGGCCACGAAGGCGGCCATGGCCCACAGCGCGGCATGCAGTCCGCTGGTGTAGCCGTTCGCGGCCACCTCCTTGAAGGCCGCGCGCGAGGCCTCGGGGACAGTGCCGGCGGGACCGGAGAGCTGACCCTGGTTCAGGGCGTCGGCGAGCGCCTGCGGCTGGTGCCCGTACGGTCCGGGGAAGCTGTCGAGCTTGCCGTCCAGGCGGCTGCGGGTGAAGGTGACGAGCAGGCTTCCCACGACGGCGATCGAAATGGCCTCACCGGCCAGGCGCATGGTGTTGAACATGCCGGCAGCCATACCTGCACGCTCCGGCGTCACGCTGGAGACCGCCGCGCCGTCCATGACGCCGAACGACACCCCCACGCCGATGCCGACCAGGGAGTACGGCCCGAGCGCAGCCCAGTTGCTGATACCCGGGTGCAGCACGGTCAGCCCGGCCACGCCGACCGCGATGAACCCGGTCGACGCGGTCACCATGTGGCGCACCGGAATCCAGCGGAGCAGATAGCCGGTGATCAGCGGGAAGATCACGGTGGGCACGGTGAGCATCATCAGGTCCATGCCCACGTGCATGGTGGACTGGCCGTTGACCGCGGTCAGGTAGCTGGGCAGGTACACCAGCAGCGGGGTCGTACCCAGGACGATCGCCACCACCGCGACGCAGAGCGAGACGAACTGCGGCTGGCGGAAGAGGCTGAGGTCGAACATGGGGCGTTCCTGGCGCTGTTCGACGACCACGAAAGCGGCGAGCAGCACCACACAGGCGACGTAGGACGCAATGATCAGGGGCGAGGACCAGCCGAGCTCCGGGCCCTCCAGGAGTGCGTAGATGAGGGTGGCGAGGGCGCCGCTGAAGGTGACGACGCCGCCCCAGTCGACCTTGGTCGCCTCGGGGTCGGACGATTCCGGCAGGAAGCCGGTCAGGAACACCACGAACGTGGAGACGATGGCCGGGACCAGGAAGATCGCACGCCAGCCGAAGGCGGTGGACAGCGCACCCGCCACGAACGGGCCGAAGGCCAGGCCGACTCCGACGGCGGTCCCGAAGAGGCCGAACGCCTTCGTGCGCGCCGGGCCGTCGAAGAGCTGGGCGAGCAGCGCACTGCCGGAGGTGAGCACCATCGCCGCGGCCAGGCCCGCGACCGCCCGGGTCACATCGAGCATGACGATGCCGGAGGCCAGCGCGGAGACGTACGAGGCGAGCGCGAAGCCGATGCTTCCGATGAGGAAGATCCGCCGACGGCCGAATCGGTCCGAGAACGAGCCGCTGGCCAGCATGAAGCTCGCGAACGTCAGATCGTAGGCGTTGACGATCCACTGGCCGGCCGGGAGGGAGTTGTGGAAGTCGCCGGCCACACCCGGCATGGCGATCGACGACCCGGTCAGCGTAATCGGCAGCAGGAACGATGCAACCACCACGATGATGAGACCTACGACGGGATTCCGTTTCCTTGCTGGCGTCTCGTTCATTTCCATCCTTGTCCGTCGCGAATACCTGTCGGAAACGGTATGCGACGGGCCAGGGGCTTTAAATTCGACCTATGCGACATGCTCCGGTGCGCCGAAAGAAGCACGGTGTGTTCTTTTGGAACACCGGAGCGGCTCTTGAGCCGTACAACTGCAGAGAGAGCGATTGCGGGGAATTAGTGTACCGGTGAAGCGGTAGGCGGATGCGTCCCTGCGGCAGCAGCGAAGAGGAGCCCTTTCCATGAATGAACCCGTAGTCGTCGTCGGCGCCGGCCCCGTCGGGCTGGTCCTCGCATGCGAACTGCTCCAACAGGACGTCCCCGTACGGATCCTCGACGCGGAGCGAGGCCACTCCGAGCATTCCCGGGCCACGGTGATCTGGCCCCGGCTCCTGGAGCTGCTGCGGCGCACGGACGTGACCGACCGACTGGCTCACGAGGGGCAGCGGATTCAGGGTGTCTCCTACTTCTCCGACCACGCTCCCCTGGGCACCGCCTGGCTGAACCGGCTGAAGTCGACCCCTTATCCATTCGCCGTCGGAATTCCGCAGAACCGCACTGAGGAAATTCTTGAGCAGCGGCTGCTGGAGCTCGGCGGAAAGGTGGAGCGCGGCTGTACCCTGACCGCACTGGACACCACGGGCCCCCTCCCCGTCGCCCGTTTCACGCAGCAGGACGGAAGCACCCAGGACATCACGGCCTCCTATCTGGTGGGTGCGGACGGAGCGCACAGTACGGTGCGCAAACTGCTCGGCATCGACTTCGACGGCAAGCGGCTCCCGGTGTGCTTCGCCATCACCGACGCCGAACTCTCCGGAAACATCGCACCGGATCTGGTGAGCTACTGCTACACCCCGCAGGGCAGCCTCGCGCTCGGTCCGGTGGGCGAGGGTGTGCAGCGGGTCGCGGTCAGCGTGCCGCCCGCGACTGCGGGCGCGGCACCCGGGCGGGACTTCTTCCAGCGCATCCTGACCGAACGCGGTCCTGTCGGCGTCGAGCTGGGCGAGCTGCGGTTCAGCACCACCTTCCACGTCAACATCCGCACCGCCGCCTCCTTCCGCTCAGGCCGCTGCTTCCTGGCGGGCGATGCCGCGCACATCATGAGCCCGGCCGGCGCGCAGGGCATGAACACCGGACTGCAGGACGCCGTCAACCTCGGATGGAAGCTGGCCGCCGTGGCCCGGGGCCGGCTGGAGGAGGCCGCACTCGAAAGCTATGGCGCCGAACGCCGGGCCGCCGCCCACGCGGTGACCCGCTCCACCTCGTTGCAGACCCGGTGGGGCTTCCTGCGCCGTCCCGCGCAGATCGCCCTGCGCGACACCGTCGTGCGCGGCGCCGACCGCACCGGTGTACTGCAGCGGCAACTGGCTCCCAAGATCGGTCAGATCGACGCCACCTACCGCCCCGAGTCGGCACGTATGCCGCGCGGCGGGCGCATCGTGCCCGGTGACCGTGTCCCGGTC
This sequence comes from Streptomyces sp. NBC_00388, assembly GCF_036061255.1. Classification (NCBI taxonomy): domain Bacteria; kingdom Bacillati; phylum Actinomycetota; class Actinomycetes; order Kitasatosporales; family Streptomycetaceae; genus Streptomyces; species Streptomyces sp. NBC_00388. The sequence goes on along the minus strand of NZ_CP107949.1, from coordinate 24,421 downwards.
CTGCTCGGCCAGGGCCGCACCACCGGGGTCTGGACGGCTGTCCCGCGCGACGACTGGACCGTTCTGCTGCATGTGGGCCGCAGCCGTCCGGACACCTGGCACGACACATGTGCCGCCGTACGGGAGGCCGTCGGGGACCAAGCCGAGGTCGTCGAGGCCCCGAGCCAGTCGCACGGTCCCCTGGTGGACGCCCTCGGCTCCCGACCGGTGGCCGCCGTCGTCCGCCCGGACGGACACCTGTACGCGACCCTCGCACCGGCCCGCACCAGCGAGATCACCGGGGCGCTGCGACGGGCGCGCCGAGATCTGCGGCCGGGGTGAGCCGCTCCCCGGGCCCGAGCGCTCGCCGGCGGACAGCTCACCATCAATTGTCTTCATACGGAGGGGGCGGAATGGCGCTGGGGGGACATCTCGCGTGGCTCGGCCGGCGGGACACGGCGGAAGCCGAGGGGCCGTATCCCGGCAAGGTCACCGAGGCACTCAAGATCCGTGTACTGGTGGTCGAGGGCGACGACAGTACGGCCGAGGAAAGGGTGCGCTACCTGCGTCGGCACGGGTACTCCGCGACCAGTGTCGACACCGGGGAGGAAGCGCTGCGTACGCACCAGCACTCGGACCTGGTCGTGCTCGACCTCGACCTTCCCGACATCGACGGCCTGGAGGTCTGCAGATCGATACGGGAGGCGGGTGACAAGCCCGTCATTTCTGTCACCGCCCGCGACACCGAGCTGGACAGGGTCCTCGCCCTGCAGGCCGGAGCGGACGACTGCGTGGTCGCCTCGTGCGGAGCACACGAGGTGATGGCCCGTATCGAGGCCGTACTGCGCCGGGCCCGGCCGGAGCCGACCCGGAGCATCTCCGTCGGGCCGCTCCACATCGATGGCAAGACCCGTGAAGTCCGTCTGCGTGGCGGACCGGTGAATCTCACGGCCAAGGAGTTCGAGCTGCTGTACATCCTGGCCTCGGGACCCGAAAACGTCATCACCCGCAAGGAGTTGATGGACAGGGTATGGGACACCAGTTGGGCGGCGGACTCCAGCCGCACCATAGACACGCATGTGAGCAGCCTGCGTGCGAAGCTCGGTGCCAGTACATGGGTCATCACCATCCGTGGCGTCGGCTACCGAATGGGGCGCGGATGAGCCCCTACGTGCTGAGGCCGGCCCCTGTGTCCGGCTGCGGGGTCCTCCGGCGGAGCGCATCGCCGCGCGCTCCGCCCGCGACTTCGCGGCGCAGGCTGGTGGCGCACCGTGGCCCGTGGTTCAGGGCCGAGCGGGTTTCGCCGGCTCGATGTCCCCGATATCTCGCCCGATCTGCTCGATGAGCTGGGCGATGCGCTCCTCGTCGCGTCGGTAGTGGGTCCACTTCCCGACACGCGCGGAGCGGACGAGGCCCGCGCGTTCGAGTACGGCCATGTAGGCGGAGACGGTGGACTGTGCCAGTCCGGTCTTGGCCTGGATGTGGCTGACGCAGACGCCTACTTCGTTGACGGGGAAGTGTTCCTCGGGGACGCGCAGCCACTGCAGCACCTGCAGCCGCACGGGGTGGGCGAGCGCTTTGAGGGGTTCGACGAGAGCCGTGAGGCCCTCTGCCATGGGCGTTTCGTATGTCGTCATGGGGCCTTCTCGGACGGGCGCGGGACCGATTCCTATGCATCGAGGATAGGCGATACGTTACGCCATCGTCGGCCGTCCACCGCGGGTGCGCAAGCGACTTGACACATCGCATCGACATACTGCGATACTTCGATTTGTTCTGTTCTTGTCAGGCACGGCACGGCACGCTCCCGTACCGCATGCCACTACAACGAAGGGTTTTCACATGCCTATCGGGCTCATTGCCCTGGCACTCGGGGGCTTCGGTATCGGCCTCACCGAGTTCGGGATCGTAGGTCTGCTGCCTGAAGTGGCAGACGATTTCCATGTCTCCGGAGCGGCGGCCGGGTACCTGGTATCCGGTTACGCGCTGAGCGTCGCGATCGGTGCCCTCGCGCTGACCGCGGCGATCGCCCGCTTCGACCGCAAGAAGTCCCTGGTCGGCCTCATGGTGCTGTTCATCGTGGGCAACCTGATCTCCGCTGTCGCCCCGACCTACGAGCTGCTCATGGTCGGCCGGATCGTCGCGGCCCTGTGCCACGGAGCGTTCTTCGGTATCGGTGCGGTTGTCGCCTCCGACATGGTCGCCGAGAACAAGAAGGGCAGCGCCATCGCGCTCATGTTCGGCGGCCTGACCGCCGCCAACGTGCTCGGCGTGCCTCTGGGTACCTTCGTCGGCCAGCAGTTCGGCTGGCGCTCCACGTTCTGGGCCATCACCGTCATCGGCGTCATCACGCTGATCGGCATCCAGGTCCTGGTGCCGCAGACCACGTCGGCCGGGCAGACCAGCCTGCGCGGCGAGCTCGCCGTCTTCCGGCGCGGTCAGGTCTGGGTGTCCCTGGCACTCAGCGTCCTCGCCTTCGGTGCCGTGATCGGCGCCTACACCTACATCGCCTTCACGCTCACCGATGTCAGCGGGTTCGCCACCAGCACCGTGCCGTGGCTGCTTGTCGTGTTCGGTGTGGGCACGTTCATCGGAAACTTCATCGGCGGCAAGGCCGCCGACAAGTCCCTCAACGCCACGCTCGCCGGCATCATGGCGCTCCTCACCGTCCTCCTGTCGGTCTTCGCCCTCACGGCGGAGAACAAGGTCGCCACGATCATCTCGCTGCTGCTGATGGGGACCATCGGCCTCGCGGCGGCGCCCGGCCTGATGGTCCGGATCATGAAGTACGCCGACGACGCGCCCACCATGGCCTCCGGCGCCAACGTGGCCGCGTTCAACGTCGGCAACGCGCTCGGAGCCTGGATCGGCGGGCTCACCATCGCAGCCGGGTTCGGGTTCGTCTCCCCGCTGTGGGTCGGTGCCGGCCTCGCCCTCGCCGCCCTCGTCGTCGCGGCAGGAGGTGGCTCCCTGAGCCGCCGGTCTGTGGCGTCCGTGGGTGCTCCGGTTGACGCCGCGCCTCATTCGGTCGCCGCCGCACCGCAGGCGGTAAAGGTTGAGTCCGGCATTCAGTAGGAGTGTGGCCGGGCAGAGAACCGGCCATTAGGTAAATCAGGATCGAGGGGCCTTCGGGCTCCCTCGGTCCTGATTTTTTTGTTCCGTGGAACCGGTGCGCCTGTCTTGCGGAATCGGCACGCCCGAACAGTACTGGAAGGGGCTCCGGCGAGATCCTGTACCGCCCTGACCTGCCCAATTAACAATTGCCTGACATATCTTAATGTTCCTCGAAAGCTAACTCGCCCACCGTGTAAAGACGTAAACAAGCCTGTACTGGAACCCATTGAATTGGGCCGGACTATTGGACAGACTTCTTCTGGCGATCCGATGGAAAGCGTCGGACGCATTTCCAGAACATTTCCGCGGGAACGTAATCCTCCGCGCCCAAAGACGAGCGCGTGAAGCACCGCGACGGAATCACCGTCGCCGCACAGCCCAACGCGAGAAGGTGATGCACGTGTCCAGCTCCACCTCCCCTGTCCGGCCGGTTCCGGCTACCGGCTACCGGCCCGCACCTGTTGAGGACATCCTCAGTACGAAGGACCGCGTACGCGTGGCCGGGTTCTTCCCCGGTCTGGGAAGCCGGGCCTTCTACCAGGGCCTCGGCAGGTCCCTCCTCGACTCCGGCATCCCCGAGATCACCGAGATCTACCAGGAGGCCGCCCGAGCCCTCGGCTTCCCCACCCGGCCCGATCTGCTGCTCGCGGCATCCGAGAACCTCCCCGCGGGGAAGTTGGAGCGGCAGGGCTTCATCGGGGCGGCCCTGCTGGTGCACAGCCTGTCACTTGACGCTGATCTGCGGGACCGGGCCGGGAGGAACGGCACGCCCCTCAGTTTCATCGCCTACACCGGCGAGAGCTTCGGCATCCTGACGGCCGCAGTGGCGAGCGGCTCCCTGTCCGTCTTCGACGGCGTGAAGATCGCCCAGGTGTTCACGCCGCTGATGCTGCTGGCGGCCGGTGGCCGGAGCACCGACGAGGCATTCGCCCGGAACATCGCCTGCTACCTGCCCGAATCCGTCCAGCAGGCGCCCCTGGTGCCGGAACCGTCCCACGTGATCGCGGTGAAAGCGCAGAGTCCGGACGCCCTCGCGGCGATCCTGGCCGCAGTGCACGACGCGTACCCGGTCACGGATGTCGAGTTGCACAAGACGTACTCGCCGACCCAGGCGAACGTCTACGTCCGCACCGGCATCAAGGCCGAGTTCGACCGGTTCATCGCCGGCTTCCCGGATGTGGCCACCCAGGAGCTGAAGGACCCGACCGTCTTCATCGCCCACTCCGCGCGGATGCGGCCCGCCCGCCAGGCTCTGGAGAAGTACCTCGACATCCAGCAGATCCGCTTTGCGGAGCCCCGCATCCCGGTGGTGTCGAACCACGACATGTCGCTGCACACCACGGCGGCCGACATCCGCCGGGGGATCCTGGCCATGACCGACCAGGTCATGGCGTCCCGGGACACCTGCGAGATCCTCGACAGCTTCGACGCGGACATCGTTCTGGAGCTGGGCCTCGGTAACAAGTCCGCCCAGCTGCTGAAGGACAACAACATCGAGGCTCCCGTCATGGCCTACACGGGAGGCACTGAGGACACCGACCGGTTCCTGCATGCCCTCGGTGTGGCGGACGGTCTGATGACCGAGCTGGAGAAGCTGTACGCCGCAGGGGACCAGTTGGAGAACAGGCACTACGACACCCTCCGGGAGCTGTTCCGCCTCACCACCGGCGACGACGGCTGGGACGACTACTTCGCCCGTACGCTCGGGCGCGTCATCACGGCGGAAATGCTGTGCCCCGACCGGGAAGGGGCGCCCGCGTTCTACCAGTTGCTCGAAGTCTTCCAGCACACACGGAACTACCGGGAACACATCAGTGTCCACCACGGCGAGCTGGCCACCCGGGCGCGTCTGAAGAAGCGGGTCACCAGCGAGGACCCCACACTCCTCGGCAAGGCCTACGTCGAACTCCACGTCATGGACCACGCAGGCGATGGTGCGACGAAGACGGTGGACACCGACCGCCCGGAGGTGGTCGTCTTCCACTTCGACGGACTGGCCGAGCTCGACGACGAGGACCTGGCGCGCAGGACCCAGCTGCTCCTCGACACCCAGCCGACTGCGTTCCAGGCCTACCACCAGATGCTCAATGGCCTGCGCGGCAGCAGCCGGCACGTCCCCCAGGTGGACCACCGCATCGTCTACCCGTACCTGCTGTTCCACACCCTCGTCCGGCACCGGCCCGCGCTGTTCACGCAGAGCGACTACTACCTTGAGGGCAGCGACGCGCTGGGCTGGCTGGTCACCCTGGCCGTCTCCGGCGCGATCTCCCTGGCTGACGCGGTCGCACTGTCCTCGGTGCGCCTGCGCGACGATGCCGTGGAGCTGGTGCTGAACAGCCTCACCAGCGCCGTGATTCCCGTCGTGTCACCCGGGGGCGTGCCGGTCCAGTCCAAGAAGGACCTGGAGGACGCCACCCGTGCCGTGCTCCGGGGCGACGCTCTGAACACCGAGGTACGGCGGATCCATCTCAATGGCAACTGCCAGATCATCGCCCTCGGTTCGGGCCTGGACGGCCTCGCTGTGGACGTAGGCCCCTACCACGGACACGCCATACGCGTCGTGGAGCCGGCCGAGGCCTGGAAGAAGCGCCTCAGCCCTGCCCTGGACGCGTTCGAGTACGCCTGCGTCCTCGCCATGACCGGCGAGAACGAACGCGTACTGGACAACGCCCAGAGCCGCAAGGTCCTCTCCAGTACGGTCTACGCCTACGTCAACGCCGACGAAACGATCGTCAACTTCGGCAAGGGCGGCAGCGAGTCCATGACGATCTTCATCAGGAAGCAGGGTGAGGACCACGTCACGGTGCGGAAGATCCTGAGCGAGGCCCTGACGACCGCGCGGTGGAACCCGGACGGAGACGGCGTGATGCTGCCACCGTTCGCGAAGGCCAAGAAACAGGCCGAGTACCTCCAGCACCTGCCCGCGCCGGTGCGCGACCACTTCCCCGAGGTCTTCACCACTCTGGAACGGGAGGTCCCCGTCCCGGCCCATCTGCAACGTGACGGTCGAACGACCCACCGGGAGGTCATCTACGAGATGAGCTACGTGGCGGGTGACGAGGTCAGCCGCTTCGTGGAGAAGCAGATACCGCCGCCGGCGGTGGTCGCCCGCCTCTACGAGCAGATCATCCGCGTGCTGAACGAGAACGTGCACAGCGCGGGCCGCCTCATGGCGCCGGGCGAGACGCTGGACACCTCGTACTTCAAAAAGATCGAGGACCGTCTGGACCTGTGCCGCCGCACAGCACCGCAGACCTTCGGTGAGCACCTTCTCGGCACCGAGCAGATCGTCATCAACGGTGTCTCCTACCTCAACTCCGCGGCACTGCTCAAGCGGTTCCGGGCGGCCCCCGACTTCCTGGAGATCCTTGAGCCGGCCTTCCACTCGCTCGTCATGGGCGACACGAACACCGAGAACATCAAGATCACCAGCTGCGAGCAGCTGCTGCACGCCCAGAGACTGATCGAAGCCGGGGCGCCGCAGGAGGACATCGACGAGGCAGTGGATGCCATCACTCCCGCCTCGCTGGGGATCAAGTTCCTCGACCCGCGGGCGATCGGATACAAGACCGACGGCAAGGACACCTGCGACGACGCGATGTACGACAACAAGCCCTGGCACAACTCCCTCGGTCACTACGACGAGATCCACTTCGAGCAGTTCAAGATGAGCGTCGACGTCGGGCAGGGCAAGACTCCCCGTGTCGACATCACGTTCCTGGACGGCAACCCGTACCAGAAGGCGTACCGGGTGCGTGACGTGATCCCCAACGGGGGCACGGTCAACACCGAGACTCCCGAAGGCCTGGAGGACTACTTCGCTCCCGTGATGACGGCAGCGCTCGGTCTCGACGACCCTGAGTCGGCCTATCTGAGGGACGACCCGTACTGGCTGGTCCGGTTCGTGTTCATGATGGGACAGCACTTCACGGCCATGCCGCCGTTCCACTTCCAGAAGGAGCTGGACGGCACGCTCATGGACACCTACCAGACCCAGCGCCGCCCGGTGGCGATCTACTGCGAAGGCATCAAGTGGCTGAACTGGGCCCTTCAGATGCTGGAGGGCACCAGGACCGAGTTCCTCGGCCTTGAGACGCCTCTCCGACACCTCCTGCGCAACTAGGGACTCACGTTCGCCGCCTCGCGCGCACCTTCTTCCTCCAGTGGCCTCGGGAAGGCACAACCATGCCTTCCCGAGGCCGGCCCCGGCCTCCCCCTCCTCAAGAAGGACTCTCGTATGACCTCCGCCTCGTTCTCCGTTCCTGTGGACGGCCTGCACCACCTGTCGAACGAAACCCGCATGATTGCCACCCCGTGGAGCCGCATGGTGCGCGGCACAGGTCTGGGGCAATACCCCATCGCCTACGACCCCGATGCCGCCGCGCGGATCCGGCAGTCGTTCGCCCTGCTCGGGGAGAAAGGCGTCGACGACAACACGTACAGCCGGTTCTCCCGGCTCCTGGCCGACTTCGTCCTGAACATCGAAGACCCCGCCCGCTCTCCGCGCCGGTCCGACATGGAACAGGACCTCGGCCCGATCCTGGATTCCGTACGCGCCGAGGAAAACCCGTACTTCCGGCTCATGGCCGGCTGCATCCTGATGGACGCCTTCGCCAAGCTGGGCCTGGACAAGGACCTGCTCGTCAACGCCGAGACCGACTTCCCGGCGGAGATCCTGGCCGTCGCCGACACGATCGAAGCGGACCGGATCAAGGACGAGAACGCCGGACGGCACGGCCAGTACGAGAAGCTGTCCGCCTACTCCGCAGTCTTCCTCGCCATCGGGCAACTCGGCCTGAAGGAAAGGCTGGTGACCGGGGCGCGCAACTACATACGCGAAGCACTGGACCTGTTGGAGGAGATCCCGTCACCGTTCTTCCGCGGGCGCGGCGGCGCTGTTCTCCTGTCGGTCATCTCCCTGCTCGGATACGGACGGTTCATCTTCGGCGAGGGCCGGGACTACATAAAGGAGGTCTTCGACCATCTGGACCGTGCGGACGAACTGAACAGTCCCCCGGCGTTCCCGCAGCCCATGTCGGAGAGCTTCCCGAAGATCTACCCGCTCCTGACGATGCTGAATGCCATCGCCATGAGCGGCCGGCCGGAGGAGTACCTGGCCTACGGCCGGGACCGGCTGGCAGAGGCAAAGGAACTGCTGGGGCGCATCACCCCGGTCGAACGCACCCATATGGGCCTGTACTACATCATCGCCCTGCATAATCTCGGCCGGCTCGACGACCAAGTCCCGGACCTGGGCGCGCTTGTTGAGGACACCGTTGGCCAGTGGGTGCACATCGATCCCGGAGCGAACTACTTCCTCAACGGAATCGCCTACCCCTACGTCATTCAGACGGCCATGCTCACCGGCCGGATGGATCTGATCAGCGGTAAGACGCTGGAGCGTCTCGTGGACGGCCTTCCCGATCTGAACCGCACGGACGACGACCGGATCAACCGCCCCTATCCCTTCGCCTACACGTTGAACGCGCTGGCCGAGATCGGCTCCTCGCACCTCTTGTTCGAGCCCAGGGATGCCTACGGAGGCGCGACGCCCATCGCCTGGATCATCGACCAGCTCTCCGAGGGAGGCCGCGACGAACACCGCCTGTACATGCTGAACCATGCCCTCGTCAGCTATGCCCTCCGCATGCGCGGTGCGGGGAGTGAGGAGACGCCTCTGTTCAAGGACTTCCACTTCCGTCACCTCAGGGGCGAGGACGACTCGACGAGGGACTGAGCTGATCGTGGACTGCGCAGCTGGCCTGCCAGTCGGGTGTCTGCTGTTCGGTGCAGACGCGGAGTGGCAGGTCGCGACGTTCTCGTGGGGGGAAGCCCACGGTCCGGGCGCTGTCGGCGGTGGTGGTGCAGCGGGCACGGGCGACACTGGCTCCAGTCGCCGTCAGGGCGATGCTCGGCTGTTCACGAGCCTTCGGTGTCCAGCCGCTCCGCGGACTGGAGCAGGTACTCGGGCAATTTTGAGCTGGCGGCCAGCACCTCGACGCCGATGAGGCGGCCATGCTCGTCGAAGTCGAGGTTGATCATGGCGTCAACGTCCACCGGATCGCAGGGATACATGCGCGCGGAGTTCACGCGGGCCTGCGGTTCGGTGAGGTACACGTACGCTGCGTCCACTGTCTTGTCGTAGGTGACTCTGACGTCTGCCACGGTGAAGGGCTCCCTTGCTGTTGTTTTGCTAGCGGCGCTGTCCTTGTCCACCGGCTCAAGAACTGCACCGACCTCAGGCTGAATCGGGAGTCGAATCGCTTGGACGTCGATTCTTTGGCGTGATCGTTCGTTGAAGCCTGCATGACGGATCTGGTCCACTTGATCACCGACCGGAACGGACTGCCGCTCTTGCTCGGCACTTCCGGCGCGAACATGCACGACAGCCTCGGACTTTGAACCGCTCGCCCGCGGCATCCCGCCGATCCGGACCCGGCGAGTAACTCGTCGACGGCGCCCGACAAGCTCCACGCAGACAAGGGCTACGACTACGACCACCTGCCCCACTGGCTCCGCAGGCGCGGCATCCGGCACCGCATCGCCCGCAGAGGAATCGAGTCCTCACAGCGCCTGGGACGTCACCGCCGGGTGTGGTCGAGAGAACCGTGTCCTGGCTGGCCGGCTGCCGACGCCTCCGCCGCCGCTACGAACGCAAGGCCGAACACTTCCTCGCCTTCGTCGGCATGGCAGCACTCCTGACCGGATACTGCTGCCTCGATAGGCCGATCAAACCGAGAAACCAGTGAGCCGAGGCCGGGCCCCCTCGCGTCCGAAGGCCAGCACCTTGGCAAGTACCTCGCGCACCTCGTCAATGCCCTCGGCCGGCACGTCGAGCACCGCCTCGATCTCCGCGTCCTCCAGTTCCAGGTCGTCCAGACAACCGGGGTCCAGCGACACCGTGAGCAGGTTGCCTGTCAGAGCCACCTCGCGGACACAGCCATAGGCAGTGCACTGGTCCGGGGTCATCACGCAGTACGTGTCGAGCCCGAGCGAGATGTCCTGTGCGGACGGCTCGCCGACAGCGCTCGTGAACAGCAGGAAAAAGCCCTCCTCCTCCTCCTCCGCCACGCCAGCCTGCATCTCGCCGTCAACGTCGACCTCGGCAGCCACCGCACGGGCCGTGAACCTGTATGTCATGCGCCGGTTCTATCAGTCGCCCCCCAACAGCACGCTTTGGAGCTGGCCTTCGACAGCTAAAACCGCATACGTCGATCTGGCAGCCTATCCGGAGCGCGATGGACCGATCACACCAGAGGCTCAGAGATCGTCCACCTGAGGCCCCATTCTGGGGTCCCATTCTGACTACGCTCCGTCATATTCCATTACGGCGATGGAGCTTGCGGCCAAAACCCACTTGAAGCCGACCTCGGTCATCGACGGTGCCCTGCATCCCGAGTGCGGTTGGATGCAGGGCGTATGCGTCACCAGCGGAATCACACCTTTGACGTTGCCACCGATGCAGTGCTGTTGTCGCGCTGCTGGATCAGCTCCTGGATCAGGAGCTCGCGCTCGTGGTCGGACAGTCTGGCGGCTCCCCAGCGGATCTGGGCACTGAACTGACCTGCACTCAGTTTTGCCAGCATGATCTCCCCGACTGCCTCTTCGTCACCCCAGGGCATTTTGATCTGAGGCTTGGCCGGGGGTGCGACACTGACCGAGGGCGTCGGCGTCGGCGTCGTCGTGCGCGGGTCAGGGATCGTCTCAGTTGTCCGCGATCCCGCTTCCTCGGCAGCGGGCTGCTTTTCGGCGCCGACTGGTGCACTCCCCCGCTCGTCGGTTTCGGTTCCGACCGGTGCGTCCTGCGTCTGCTTCCGCCGGGCCGCTTGGCGTGCCTCCTTCTCGCTGTTTTCCTGGGCCTTCTTCTCCTTCAGCCGCTGTAGGTGCTCTTCCTGTTCTTCGGCCTTCTTGTTGCCCACGCGGCGCAGCAGCTCGGCCGGCTCCTCGCCGCTCTGCAGTTTGGCCTTGAGGTCGTCGTTCAGTCCGAGCAGGGCGAGCCTCTGGGAGACCCAGCCCTGTGACCGGTGGAGCCGGGCGGCGAGCGCTTCCTGGGTGCCGTGGACTGTGAGGAGTTGCTGGAGGGCGTTGGCCTCGTCCAGGTGGTCCAGGTCGTTGCGGTGGATGTTGGCGACCAGCGCCGATTCGAGGATCTCGTCGGGGTTGCTGCCCAGGTCGTCGTCCAGCATGACCTTGACGGTCCGGTTTCCCGCCTCGCGTGCGGCTGCGAGACGGGAGTTGCCGTCGATGACGACGTACTTCGTGCCCTCTTCGAGGGTGTCCTCGGCCTGGTCGGGGTTGGCCTTGAGGTAGGCAAACCTGCCCATGATGCTGATCGCGGTCTTCTGACCGTGATCGCGGATGCTGCCGGCGAGGTCAGTCAGGTCGCCCAGTGAAGTGCGGGGGTTCAGCGGGTTGAGGCTGATCAGCTCCACTTCAAGCTCGACTGGGGGCGGCGTGCCCTCGGTCGGCGCATTGGTCGCCGCGTTGACAGCAGCCCGACGCGAGCTGATGGGACGCGTCCGCTGGAAGGAGGAACCGGATCCCAACGATGCTGCCTTGCTCATGAGATCTCCCGGGCGAGGGCGCGCATTCCGACGGACTGGTCGCAGCGGGGGGCGTAGGCCAACAGCGGTCGCTTCACACGGACCGCCTCCTTCTGTTCCTTGAGGTCGGCGATGACACCGACCACTCGCGGATCCTTTATGTCCATCCAGTTCTCGAGGGAGGACGTAGCGATGTAGCCGCGGCGGGCGTCGTAGTGGTTGACCACAATGCCGAGGTAGTCGAGTTCGAGTTGCATGTCGTCACGCAGATCCTCGATCTGGCTCGTCAGCAGATCGTAGGCGTCGGCGGAGCTGTCCTCGGCCTGGACGACGACCAGGGCACCGGAGTTGCCCGTCGCTTCCTCGGGCCGGCGCCGTCCGTAGTAGACGGCGGCATCCATGCTGAGTCCCAGGCTGGGAGGACAGTCCACGATCAGTACGTCGTAGTCGGCCTCGACCACGGCCAGCGCACGCTCAAGGGCGGCTTCGCGGGCACGGACCCCGGAGAGCTTCACGTCCAGGAGAAACGCGTCCGTGCAGGCGGGCAGGAGACGAAGGCGGTCGCCGAAGCGTTCCTCCTCGATGGTGACGATGAGGTCCCGGATGTCGCCCTTGCCCTCCCCCGCCATGTACTTGGTCAGGCTGTCGTCCTCGATCGGCAGCGGCTGCTGACCGAGTTGCTTGGTGAGGTGGCCCTGCGGATCGAAGTCGACCAGGAGAACCCGCAGCCCAAGTCCCGGCAGATCCTCGTAGTTCAGAGCCGAGTCGGCCTCCGTGCTCTCAGGGTCAGCACCACCGGCAACTGCGAGGACAGCCGCAAAGTGCTTCGAGATGCGTACCGGGTACAGCTGGTTGGGGTCCTCCGCGAGGGCCTCCCCCGTACCCGCCGTGATGGCGGTCTTCCCCACTCCGCCCTTCTGGTTGCAGACGATGATGCGGCGCGGGATCACCGGCCGCTGAACCGTCGGGGCGGGATTCCTCTCCAGCCACAGCGCCACGGACTGGGACAGTCCCTGAATGAGGGACACTCCGCGGGCCGCGCAGTGAGCGCGGAACTCCTCCCACTGCCCCTCGGGGAGCCAGGTGGAGAACGACCGGGCTCCCGCCGTATCAACAGGAGCCAGGTTCGAACCCAGACCCTGCCAGGCTGCGATGCCGGCCTCTACAGCGTGCTGGATGTCGACGCGGTGCTGCGCAGTGCGGATCTTGAGATCCTGCTGCAGCCCGCCCGGGAGTTTCGAGACGACCTTCTCGCGGTCGTTCAGGGAGGGCGAAGTCATGGAAGACACCTTACTAACACCAAAGATCGATTCAAGCATCACCGCGTTAGATGTTGGCCATCGTTGTCCTGTCTCTGCGATGTGTAGGCAATCCCGCTCTTCTGTGGGCAAGTGGGCCACCGTCCCGGTCATCTGTAGGCAAGTTCTGAGGTTGACCTTCACCTTGGGGGAGGCCACAGCATCGGTTGAGCCGGGCGACGCGCCCGGCATGAGGAGGAACGAGCATGGAGTTGCTGACCATCGGGGCGTTCGCGAAGGCGTCCCGGCTGTCGCAGAAGGCACTGCGCCTTTACGACGAACTTGGCCTCCTGGCCCCCGCTCGCGTCGACCCGGTGACCGGCTACCGCCTCTACGCGCCAGAACAACTGGAACAGGCCCGGCTGGTTGCCTGGCTTCGGCGCCTGGGGATGCCCCTGATCCGCATCCAGCACGTCTGCAAGCTGGATGCGGCGTCGGCAGCCCAGGAGATCCGCGCGTTCTGGGTCCAGGTCGAAACGGACACCGCCGCACGGCGGGACCTGGCCACCTTCCTCATCGACCACCTGTCCTGGAAGGACCCTGCCATGTCCCCGACCGCCAAGCCCCTGGGAATCCGTTACGCCGCTCTGTCCGATACCGGTGTCGTCCGTGAGAGCAACCAGGACACGGCATACGCCGGGTCCCGCCTGTTCGCCGTCGCCGACGGTTTCGGAGATCAGGGAGCCCCCGCGAGCGCGGCCGCCGTCGACGCGCTCAAGCACCTTGAAACCGAGGGCATCCCGGCCGGCAATCTCCTCAACGTCCTGGAAGACGCGATCGAACAAGCCAAACAGGCCGTGCATGGCATCGCCGCGACCAGCTCTTCTCCCGAAGAAGCCGGAACCACACTCACCGCGATGCTCTGGACCGGATCTCAACTCGCCCTCGTCCACGTCGGCGACTCCCGCATCTACCTCCTGCGCGACGGAGAGCTGTTCCAGATCACCCACGACCACACCATGGTGCAGTCGATGGTCGACGAAGGACGCCTCAGTCTGGAAGAAGCCGCCTCCCACCCCCAGCGGTCCCTGCTGATACGCGCATTGGGCCAAGGAGCCGACGCCACGCACGACATGCGTCTCCACGACGCTCAGCAGGGAGATCGCTACCTGCTCTGCTCCGACGGTCTGTCCACCGTCGTGTCGACCGAAGAGGTCCGCCGGGTGCTCTCCGAGATCAGTGATCCCGAACCGGCCGTCCGCGAACTCATCACCCTCGCCAACGGCTCCGGCGGCCCGGACAACGTCAGCTGCGTGGTCGCCGACGTCATGGAGCTCCAGCAGTAGGAGCGAGTGGCATGCACTTCGAGTTGCACCAGATCCGCTCTCGGGAACTCATCCGTGAAGCTGACGAATACCAGCTCGCCCGACAAGCCAGGAGAGCCGGGTCGGCTCCCAGGGCCATGCCGGTCAGCTCACCGCGACCGACGCCAAGGAACCTGCTGGCTCGGCTCCGCGGCTGAACACCCCCATGCCTACGGTTGAGCGGGACACAGAACGCCAACACGTCCCACTCAATCGTAGGCGTCGCAGGTCAGGGCCTTCCTCTGCCCACAGATAGCTGGGACAGGACAATCGTCCTTCATGGTGACGAACCATCGCCTCCCCTCCCCCACCCACCGGTTCACCGACCGTCGCACCCCACCCGCACATTCGACCCGCCTCCGACCGGCTACCGGCAAGAGACCCCCGACCGTGAGTCAGGTGCCACCGGGGCCGCCACCTACCCGTACGGATCTGCACCGCCCACAACGGCCAAGCACTCAAGCACCCCGCAGCCGATCAGCAACCCCACCTACTGAGCTGCTCCTCTATTACGACGTAATAATCGACGAGCTACAGATCCACTCCCTTCCATGACCCAGCCCCACCGCGCGATCTTGCTGCCGGAGACAGCGGCTCACCGTCTGAGGGAGGCGGCCCCGGACGAGGTACAGCACCTGCTCGATCACACGAAGCAGGGCGCCGAGATCAGAGAGCGCCGTATCAAGCGCCTCCCCCTCATGGGAGGTGACCGGCTTCGAATCCCGGCCCTGGAGCCCCAGGACCTCCGGGCTACGCGATCTAGAGCTGGAGTGGAGCGCTCACTTCGACTGCGCCACTCCCCCGGCCGGCCCCGGCCACACAACCTCGCCAGTGCACTGTCTGCCAGAACTCCTCTTCGCCGGCCGAGCCATACATCTCATCAGCCGGCAGATCCGCCGCGCGTCCGGATACTCAGAGGAATCGGCATGAAGACGGCTGCCTCGATAGTTCGACAAGGAACGCATCGCGCGGGTCAGTCAAGGACCACGTTGATGTTGCGCCTCGGCATGCGCGCAGCCCAGGGCGACGCTAGCGGTGCCAAGCAGGCGCTCCAGGCATGGGGGAGTCGTCATTACATATGCAGCCGGATGGCGAGTCGGAGCTCTCTCCCCCGGCGCGTCCACGCGAGCCATGACGACCCACTCCCGGCCACCCGTGTCACCAGCAGCTGCGCGGCTCACGTGATCGCCGTATTACGCCGTAATAATCGTCCTGTACCCGCGGTGCTCGCCCGTGGAGAGCGCGGTACCAGACCTCGAAGTCTCATCCGCAGCCAGAGGGTGGCTCCGCTGATCAGCTTCGCGGCCACGATGAGCGCCCGTGCGATGGTGCACCCGTTGAGACCTTCCAGACGCGTCTGAGCCCTTCGAGTTCGGTTCGGGGGAAGTGCTCACCCCATTTGCCTCGGTAGCCGCTCTCGTCATAGGCCCGAGCCACATCGTCGAAGCAGCGGATCACCGCTCGAGCCAGGGCGTCAACGTGGAGTTGGCTCGACCAAATCTCGGTTCCCTTGTTGTCATGGTCGCTGCCGCAGGGCAATTGCAAGAGGCGGATCCAGACGTTGTCACTGTGGCGGTAGAAGATCCACCGGAAGGCGGTGGGCTCGGCCTCGAACTGTGCGCGCGTCTCCGTCTCGCCTGAGACGAGCCGGGCCACGGTAGTCAGGAACTCCTCTGGAGCACTGGTGATGTAGGAGACGGTGAGCTCGACTTTGGCCTGTTGATCTTCAACGGTGCAGTTGGCCCAGCCATGTCCGTCGAGCGTCCAGGTCATACGCATGCCCCTCGTCCGTTCCGTTCCGTTCCGTTCCGCGCCGAGCGACGCTGGCGATATACCCGGAGGGGGAAGATCGACAACGCGAGGGAGGGCGGCGGTCAGAGGACGGAGTGGCCAGGCAGGTACTCGGGAACCCAGACCGTTGCCGTCCCGAGGAAGGCAGTCAGGTCGTGCTCAGCGCGGCTCGGTCTCGGCGACAGGCCAGAGATCGAAGCCACCGGGGGAGTCCATCTCCAGGACGGGCTGCTTCACGATCACCTGGCGAAGTGTTCCCTATCCGTCGCCGGTAGGGCCTCCCCCCCCGGATTACGCCGAGCTTCAACCAGCCAGCGACTGTTCAGCGGCGAGGAGGAGACGTACACGCACAACCCCAGGAGGACCGAGCTGGGGACACCTGCTGAGACAACACCGCTGTCCACCCAGGCGGCACGACACAGCTTCGACTTCGACAAGCAAGTCCAATGTGCGCGGGGCAAGGGCAGAGGGCACTCGGGGCTGCGAGATATTACGGCGTAATAGCGTGACCGCTGCGATACGGCGATCCAGCGAGACCTGCGGACGGTGGAAGACCGCACGCCGCCTGCAGCCCGCGGGACCTTGCCGCGCTGAGTGCCGCGTCTGCCACCGACCCCAGTTCGCGGAGACCGTCCACTGCCGCTGCATGGCGAGCGACCCGGCTCCGATAGCGACACCCGACGGTTACGCTACGGCGCCGCCCTCAAGGGTGGAACTCCCGCCGGCGCTACCCGCCCTGGTCTCCACGCGAGAGGCCGCCTCACCCCAGACCGGCTCCCAGAGGGCAGTTGGGAGACGGTCACTCAGCAAAGTCAGGCCGCACCGTATTACGCCGTAATAATCGCTCGCTCACGATGGCCCCGGCATCAAGCGACCTCAGTAAGCCTCCTGCGTGACCCGGCGCGCGGATGCTCACACGACTATTACGGCGTAATACCGCGACAGCCCACCGCGGCGCGGTGGGGGAGTGACAGACGAAGGCCAAGAGGGCGAGGGCCTGTACGGGCTCCGAACCGTGAAACCCGTACAGGCCTGGCAGCGCCTCGGAGGTTATTGGTTTCGGCCTGCCATGACGCCGCCGTCGACGTCCCAGATCGCGCCGGTGACCCAGCCGGCCTGGTCGGAGAGAAGGAAGGTGGCCACGGCGGAGACGTCCTCGGTGGTGCCGATCCGGCCGATCGGGTGGAAGTCGTTGAATCCCGCCAGGACGGTGTCGACCTCAGCCGGTGGGATGAAGCCCTCGTAGATGGGGGTGGCTACCACGGCCGGGGAGATGGCGTTGACCCGGATCTTGTGGGCGGCCAGCTCCAGGGCGAGGTGCTGGGTCAGGGCGTGCAGGCCGGCCTTGGCCATCGAGTACGCCGATGACGGGGTCGCGGCGATGGCCTGCTTCGCCCACATGCTGCCGATGTTGACGATGGCGCCACTGCGGCCGCCGTTCACCATGTTCTGTGCCACGGTCTGGGTGATCAGGAAGGTGGCCTTGTTCAGGTCCAGGTAGGCGTCGTAGTCGGCCGGGGTGTGTTCGAGGAACGGCAGCGGCCTGAACACGCCTGCCGCGTTGACCAGCAACGTCGTGTCAGCGTGCTGGCCGGCCAGTTCCTCGCGCACCCGCGCCACCTCAGCGGGATCGCGCAGGTCGGCGGTGATGCCCCACGCCTGTCCGCGGGTGGCCAGGTCGGCCACGGTCTTCTCGACCCGTTCGAGGCGGGAGCCGATGACGACCGCGCTGCCGCCGCGGCTGACGACGTCCTCGGCGATCTGACGGCCCATGCCGCTGCTACCGCCGACTACGACGAGCTTGCGACCGGTGAAGTCCTGTCCCATGATGGTTCTCCTCATTCGGCTACCTACTAGTTGGAAGGTTGACTGGTCATGCGCAAGAGCGCCGCGGTGCCACGCGCGGCGGCCTTGGGTGGTGCGTTTTCAGAGCAGGGCGTCGACCAAGGTCGCCGCCACCGACCGGACCACATCCCGATCCTGTCCGGCGGCGCCGTCCGGCTGCCCGTGAGCGCGGGCCAGGAGCAGCGCCCCCTCCAGGGACGCCAGATAAGCCTCGGCCGCCGCACCGGTCCGGGTGGCGGGCATGCCCGCCTCTGCCAACACGCCGGCCACCCATTGCCGTTGATCGGCGAAGAACGCGTCCGTCGCCTGCCGTACCTGAACGGGCAGGCTCTCCGCATCCACGGCGAAGACGCCGCAGAGGCAGATGCGGCCGCCTTGGGCAAAGGTCTCGGCGTACAGCCCGGCATATCCCACCAGGCGCTGCCGCGCGCCCACCGCGTCGTCGTCGACTTCCTTTCGCGCTACGGCGAACCGTTCCCGATAGCGCGCGATCAGCGCCTCGGCCAGTGCGGCTTTGGTGGGGAAGTGGTGGTGGATGCTCGGCTTCGTGATGGACAGCTCGGCACTGATGTCGGCGTAGGAGAAGCCGTTGTACCCCCGAACCTGCACCAGCGTCTGAGCGCTGTCCAGGATCCGATCCGCTGTCGTAGTCACCCGACAATTTCTACCTTCTAGTTGGTAGGCAGTCAAGTTCAGTGAGCGGCACCACCGCCAAGGAGCTCGGGCTGAGCGAGGTGGAGATCTCCCATTTATCCGGACACGCACGCAACACGATCCGCACCATTCTCCGACGCAAAAGGCCGGGCAGCCGGAGTGGATGCCAGTGGCCCTGCGGCAGTTGGGCGACTGCATCAGCGCGGAGCCGAGAAGTGCTCAACTACCGCCGCGGACGATCGCGGCGCGCTGATTGCCTGGGCCTGGCCCATCGGCCTGGTCGACAACACCGAACAGTAGGGGCGCGGACTTCAACCCGGGTTACAACCCTGGGTTGAAGGAGTTCGGGGCGCATCGGCGGATGCTCTGAGACATGACAACGACCGACTGGTTCATCGACATCGCGCTGCTGCTCATCGTCCTTCGCCAGATGCGCGAGGAGCGGCTGACCACCCGCACCATCCTCCTCCCGCTCGGCATGATCGCCTGGGCCGCCAGCAACTATCTGACCAACATCCCGACCGCCGGCAACGACGTACTGCTGGCCGTGATCTTCGCGGCCACCGGGGTCGTCCTCGGCCTCGCCGGCGGTCTGCTCACCCGCGTCCGGCACGCTGGCGGGCACGTGCTGATCAAGGCCTCCCGTGGCGCGGCCGCACTCTGGATCATCAGCATGGGCTTCCGCCTGGGCTTCGCGGTGTGGTCCACACATTCCTCCGGCGCCGCCCACCTGACCGGCTTCTCCGCCGCGCACAACATCACCAGCGGCCAGGCCTGGGTCGTCGCTCTGCTCCTGATGGCGGTCGGCGAGGTCGTCGTCCGCCTGGGCACGATCGTCATCCGCGGCCGGCTGCTGCAGGCGCGGGCCGGCCGCAATGCGAACAAGCCGGCCCACCGCCTGGGCGCCTACGTCTGAGCCGCGAACAGCCCGCGGCGCGGCACTCGACCCGTGCCTCGAACCCACAGCTCACCTTGCTCAACACCCACCCACACGTGATCAGCACGGAGGTCCCTCATGTCCGCATCGCACCGCACGCCGCGTGCCCCCACCCTGCCTCGGCTGGCCATGGCCGTCGCCATGGTGGTCCTCGGAGCGGTCGCCTGTTCGCCCGGCGGAGGGCACGCGACCAGCGCTTCGAGCAGCAAGCCGAGTCCTCGGGCCACGGCAACGACCCCTATCACGGCGGCGTCGACCGTCCTCCCGAACTCCGCCCTGAGCGGGCCGGGCGCGTTCCTCGGGCCGGTGCGCCAGACCCCGGTCAACCACATCACGATCGGCTACCGCCAGTTCGGCTCCGGCCCCGACCTCATCATGGTCATGGGCGACACCGGCACCATGAGCGACTGGACGCTCAACCTGCTGAGCCAGCTCGGCCGGCACTACCACGTCACGATCTTCGACAACCGCGGCGTCGGCTACACGACCGACGACACCTCGGTCCCCGACACCATCCCACTCATGGCGGACGACACCGTCGGCCTGATCAAGGCGCTGGGTCTGCAGCACCCCACGCTGCTCGGCTGGTCGATGGGCGGCGAGATCGGCCTGACTGTCGCCGCACTCCACCCAGGTGCGATCAGCGCGCTCGTGAGCACCGGCGGCGACCTCGGCGGCAGCCGGGCCATCAACACGCCGCCCACCGTGGCCAAGGAGCTCAACAGCCCCAAGACAACGGGGCCGCAGATGCTGGACCTGCTCTTCCCTGCCGGCGCCACCGCCGCGCGAAGCGCGTACATCAAGCAGCTCGGTCTGATCCCGCCGGAGAAGGTCGGCAACGAGACGCTGCTGCGTCAATACCAGGCCGGGCAGGCGTACGAGTCCTTCGAAGGCACCTGGGACAAGCTGCCCGACAGCACCATCCCCATGCTGATCACCAACGGCTCCCTCGACGAGATCACCCCGCCCGGAAACGCGAGCATCATCACTCAGCGGGCCAAGCACGCCAAGCTGGTCATGTTCCCTGACGCTGGCCACGCGATGCTCGTCCAGGACTCCGGCCAGTTCGTCTCCCTGGTGACTCAGTTCACCAAGACGTCAGGCATTGAATAGCAGACCACCTCAAGCATCGAGAACGGCGGCGACGGCCTCGATTTCGACGAGTTGGTCGTTGTAACCGAGCACGGTGACCCCCATCAAGGTGCTGGGGACGTCGTGGTCGGCGAACGAGTCCCGGACTACCTGCCAGGCGGCCACCAGGTCCTCCCGCCGGGTCGATGCGACGAGAACCCTCGTGCTGATGACGTCCTGGAGCGACGCTCCTGAGGAAGTCAGAGCAGCCTGCATGTTCTCGATCGCTTTCGCTGCCTGGCCCGCGTAATCCCCGATCGCCGCTGTGGAGCCGTCATCGTTCAGCGGACATGACCCGGCGAGGAAGATCAGGCGGGACTCAGCAGGCGCCGTGGCCGCGTAGGCGTACTCGGCGACGTCGGACAGAGAGGCGGAGCGGATCAAAGTAATGGCACGAGCCACAGTCGTGGGGCCTTCCTCCTCGGGGTACTGAGCGCGGACATCTTGCCAGCACCCGAGCGGCTCCCGCCTCCTCTTTTATCGCCGCCTCACGACAACGCCGTCATTTCTGCTCGGCACTCTTGAACCGGATGGTCCCCAACTGACTCCGGAACCAGTCGACAAACGCTGTTCCTGGAGATCAACGAAGCCACCTGAGCGCTTCCCGGGCTCTTTCAGTTCGTGATGGCCTGGTCGGCGTCACAGAAGATCTGCTGGCACATGATCGCGTTCACGCCCTCCCACCAGGGATACCTACGCAGGGCGCGCGGCCCCGCACTCGGCCCGAGCACGTCAGAGGTGTCAAGGAGTGCAGTGCTCACCGCAACAAGCGCTGTTCGCTCGAAGACGACCAACGGTTGGATCACCGCCTTGATGGTGTCGTCGTGGGTGGCGTCGTCAGGCAGCGGGCGCGGTGTCGATGTTGCGGGCGAAGACGGCGGCCCGGGCGGCATGGTCACTGCGGGTGGGGCTGCCCTGGCCTTCCCGGGCGACCTGGCCGAGGAGTGGACGGGCCGGCGGCCGGTGGTGACGACGAGTTGGCTGATGGGGCCGAGTGCGGCGTGCAGGCCGGACGGGCCATGCGCAGGGCTGGCTCACTCCCGGTGCGTGATGGCGAGGGTCGTGGTCAGGCTGTGGGTGAGGGCGGTGCCGTCGCGCATGGTGCTTGCCCAGGCGATATGGCCGTCGGGGCGGACGAGGACGGCGCGGAGGTCGGTGAACTCGGCCGGTGGCTGGTACGGGGTGGCGGTGTGGACGTGCAGTCCTCGGCGCTCGTACCCGGCGAGGCGGCCGCTGCCGGTGAGGTCCAGCAGGAGGTGGCGGTCGGCGCGCAGCAGCGCGAACAGGCCGGTGTCGCCGAGGGCGAGGTCGGGGGCGCGGGTGCCGGTCAGCGGGTGGCCGCCGGGGGTGGTGGGCGGGTAGGTGACGCCGAGGGAGCTGACCTGGGCGGCCAGGTGGTTGTTGAGGTCGGGCAGGGCGGTGATCAGCCGGGCGAGGAGGCCGCGCAGGTCGAGTCCTTCGGGGGTGAAGGCGGTCATCAGGGCGACCTGGGCGCGGCTGGTGGCGATGAGGTCGGCGCCGACGGGGTGGCGTTCGGCGTGGTAGGTGTCCAACAGGTCTGCGGGCGCCCAGCCGTTGAGGGTGGCGGCGAGCTTCCAGGCCAGGTTGGTGGCGTCCTGGATGCCGACGTTCATGCCGACGCCGCCGGCGGGGAAGTGCTGGTGGGCGGCGTCTCCGGCGAGGAAGACGCGGCCCTCGCGGTACTGGTCGGCGAGGCGGGTGGCGTTGCCGTAACGGGAGAGCCAGGCCGGGTCGCGCAGGCCGAAGTCGGTGCCGGCCATGGCGACCACGTTTTCGCGCAGTTCGTCCAGGGTGAGGTCGCCGGGCCAGGTGGCGGTGAGGTCGCGGGGGGTGATACCGACCAGGCGGTGGAGGCCGCCGGGCATGGGGACGGCCATGAGGGCGCCCGCAGAGCCGAAGTAGCTGTAGCCGGGGGCGGGCGGGTTGTCCAGGACCACGTCACCGAGCCAGCCGAGCACGGTGGTGGGGGTGCCGGGGTAGTCGATGCCGGCCGCGGTGCGCACGGTGCTGCGGGCGCCGTCGCAGCCGACCAGGTAGGCCGCCTGGAGGGTGGAGGGCCCGTGCGGTCCGGTGGTGTGCACGGCGATGTGGTCGGGGTGCTCGGTGAAGCCGGTGACCTCGTGTCCGCGCAGGATGTGCGCGCCCAGGTCGAGGGCTTGGCCCTCCAGCAGTGCCTCGGTGCGCTCTTGGGGCAGGGCGAGGGTGTGGGGGAAGGGGCTGGGCAGGCGGCGGAAGTCCAGGCGGGAGTCGAGGCCGCCGAAGTGGCCTCCGGGCAGCGGTATGCCCTCGCTCACGAAGGGCTGGTGCGCGCCGCGGGAGGCAAAGGTCTCGATGGTGCGGGGGTGCACGGTCAGGGCGCGGGAGCGGGAGTCGCGTGCGGAGCGGGGCTCGATCACGGCGACGGTGATGCCCGCGCGGCGTAGTTCGCCGGCGAGCCAAAGGCCCACGGGTCCGGCACCTGCGACGACAACCTGATAGTTCATGATCTTTCTCCATCTCGACGCAGAGTCTTGGTCGGTGACCAACGCTTGAGATGGAGTAAACTAGGTCAGTGACCAAGAAGCAAACCGGAGAAGACGCCGCAGGCCAGCTCACCCGCAGCGCCGTGATCGATGCCGCCCTCCGGGTACTCGACGACCGCGGCCTGAACGCACTTTCCACCCGGGCGGTCGCCGACCGACTCGGCGTGCGGATGAACACCGTGCTGTGGCACGTGAAGACCAAGGCCCGGATGCTGGAACTGATGGCCGACGCCGTCCTCGCAGGTATCCGCTACGACGACCTGCCCGACGCCCCTCGGGCACGCGCCCGTGAACTGGCCGGCCGTTACCGACACGCGCTGCTCGCCCATCGCGACGGCGCCGCCCTGGTCACCGGCACCTATCCGGCCGAACCCAACACGCTGCGCTTCGCTGACCGCCTTATCGACGCGTTCCTGGAAGCCGGTGCCGATGAGCGGCAGGCGGCGTGGACGGCTTGGACGGTCAACTACTTCACCCTCGGCCTCACCCAGGAGGAGCAGGCCGAGGGCGAGGAGGACGATGCGAAGCTCGCCCAAGCCATCGAACACGGCGCACACCCTGCTCTGGAGCGCGTCATGCCCCATCTCCGGCAGAACTTCGACGAGCGCTTCGTCTTCGGCTTGGAGGCGGTTCTGTCCCGCATTCCCCACTGACAGCGCGCCCCTCCCGGGGGCACCCAGACGCTGCTCCCGGAAACGGGACGGGGCCCGGCCCTGCGCAACTCGTCGAGGGAGTACACCCTCTCCTGTGCAAGATGGGTTGGAGCCCGGCGCGGAACCTTGCATCGGAGTTCCAAGCCGGGTTCTCACGTCAGCGATGACAGGTATTCGGACCAGTTCTGGCCGACGAGCGTGGCCCAGCATTCGGCGGTCTTGGGGGTGGATGCTGAGCAGGCTGCAGCCAGAGGGTATCTCTTACTTCTACTAACTCTACATGCTGCATCAACCGATGATGCGTCACACCGAAACCGGGACGCGCGCCCCGTCTTTGTAGTCAGCCAGACCCGCTTCAGCGGGCTCTGAGGTCCTGGAGGCGTAGCTGGAAGGGCCGTTGGGCGGGGGAGCGCAGCGGACCCACCCAATCAGGTAGGAGCGAAGCGGAAACCTGACTGTAGGGATGCAGCCTCAGCAGGTCTGGCAGCGCAGCGGACAGACCATCAACCCGCCTGCGAAGCAGGCGGGTTGAGTGGATGGCGCAGCCATTCACAGGCGCTCACGCGGAGCGGGGCGCAACGCCCGGGCGCAGCCCGGGCGTTCGCTTGCACATCGCGCAGCGATGTGGT
>NZ_CP107948.1:5717500-6771125 GCF_036061255.1 Streptomyces sp. NBC_00388 | reverse complement strand
CTCGCCGGGCGCGGGCACGGCCGAGCGCGTTCTCGTCGCGACGGTGCTGAAGGATCTGCGGCTGTGGGAGACCCGGCTGGCCCTGCTGCAAGGACTCGCTACCCAGTCACCCGTCGGACTGGCCATCTATGACACCGATCTGCGCCTGACCTGGTGCAATGCGTCGTACGAACAGGAGATCGGTCGCCCGTTCGCCGAGTTCCGCGGCGTGCGGGCCGATGACCTGTACCCCGGCGGGGAATTCGTGACCAAGGGGCACCCGCGCACCCTCGACGCGGTCATGGGCCACGTGCTGGACACCGGGGACTCCTTCCTGGACCTGCACTTCCGGGGCCGGCCGCCCAGCGACCCGGAGACGGACCACCTCTGGTCCTGCGCCTACTACCGGCTCCAGGACGCCAACGGCCACGTCTTCGGAGTCTGCGAGGACGCCTTCGACATCACCGATCGCCACCGGGCGCAGCGCCGGCTGGCCCTGCTCGTCGAGGCGGGCCGCGGCATCGGCACCGCCCTCGACGTGATGGCCACGGCCGAGAAGATCACCGAGGTGGCGGTACCCGAGTTCGCCACCACCGTCACGGTCGACCTTTCGCAGGCGGTCCTGGAGGGCGAGGTGCCGACCGCCAGTGACCCGGCGGCGATATCTCTGGTGCGGGTCGCCCACCGCTCGGCCGGGGGAGCCGCTCACGGCCGGCCGGAACAGCAGCCTCAGCCCTCTCCCACCGACAACCACTCCCCCGTGGAGTACCCGCCCGGTTCGCCGCAGGACCGCTGTCTGTCCTCGGGCGGCCTCGTGCTCGACGAGACGGTCCTGGTCGTGCCGCTCCGGGCCGAGAACAGCATGCTGGGCCTCGTCACCTTCCTGCGCGACACCGGTTCGGCGATCTTCGACAGCGGCGAAGTCGCACTGGCCGACGAGTTGGCCGCCCGTACGGCCGTTTCCATCGACAACGCCCGCCGCTTCACCCGTGAACGCACCGCCTCTCTCGCGCTCCAGCGCCAGTTGCTGCCGCAGCACGTACCGGAACAGTCAGCGGTCGACCTGGCCTACCGCTACCTGCCAGCGGACGACGTGGCGGGGGTGGGCGGCGACTGGTTCGACGTCATCCCGCTGTCCGGGACCCGGGTCGGTCTCGTGGTCGGGGACGTCGTCGGCCACGGCCTGCAGGCGGCAGCCACGATGGGACGGCTGCGCACGACCGTCCGCGCGTTCGCCCAGATGGACATGGACCCCGTCGAGCTGCTGTCGCGACTGGACAATCTGGTGGGGCAGTTCGCCGATGAGCAGTCGGGCGAGCCGGGTGCTCCCGAAGGTGCCTCTGCCGACGTGACCACCGGGGCGACCTGCCTCTACGCGGTCTACGACCCGGTCACAAGGCGCTGCGTCATGGCCAGGGCCGGGCACCTCCCGCCGGCGATCGTCGAACCTGACGGCCGGCTCTCCTTCCCCGACCTCCCGGCCGGGCCGCCCCTGGGCCTCGGCGGCCTGCCGTTCGAGTCGCAGGAGATCGAGCTTCCGGTGGGCAGCCTGCTGGCCCTCTTCACCGACTCGAGTCCCGGGACCGCGACATCGATCGCGGGCTGGACGACTTCGATCGGCACTTCGGCGACCGGGGCGCGGCACTCGAAGAACTGTGCGACCGCGCGGTGGCGGAACTCCTGCCGGACGGAACGACGGCCGATGACACCGCGCTGCTGCTCGTCCGCACCCGCGAACTCGACACGTCGCATGTCGCCGAGTGGGAGCTGCCCGGGGAACCGGAAGCCGCGGGCCGCGCACGGGAGCTGGCCACCGAGCAGCTGCGCCGGTGGGGCCTCGACGAGCTGACGTTCGCGACCGAGCTCGTCATCAGCGAGCTGGTGACCAACGCGGTGCGGTACGCCGGAGGATCCCTCCACGTACGCCTCATCCGCGACCGCACCCTCCTGTGCGAGGTCGCGGACGCGGGACACACCTCACCGCACCTGCGCGAGCGGCGAGGACGACGAAGGCGGGCGCGGCCTGTTCATCGTCGCCCAGCTCGTCCAGAGATGGGGAACGCGCTACACCAGTTCCGGCAAGACCATCTGGACCGAACAGGCCTTTCCTGCGGCGGAATGAGACCCGCACGGTGCTGGACACCGCGGAGCGGAGCAAGATCTACCCCATGACCGATCTCTCGCCCGTACGGTGGCCGGCCGGCTACTGGACCCGACCGGCGGCCCACGCCGACGCTCCCTTGATCCACCGGCTCATGACCGCCTGCGAGGGCGAGTTGCCGGCCGGATCCGGTCCCGACGCCGTTGCCGCGGATCTCGCCAGGCCCGGCCTGGATCCCGCGCTGGACACGCTCCTCGTCCTCAGCTCGTCGGGGCAGCCGGCCGGACGCGCCTGGGTGCACGGCGGCCGGCGGTGTGAGATCGATGTCCACCCGGCCCACCAGGGGCGGGGGCTGGGGAGTTCCCTGCTCGACTGGGCCGAGGCCCGGGCCCGTCGGGTGGGCAGCGAGCGGCTCGCCCAGACGATCCACGGAGACGACCGGACAGCGGCGGCCTGCCTCCTGCGCTCGCGCGGCTACGGTCCCTTCGTCACGCAGTGGCTCCTGGAAACCGCACTGGCCGCGCGACCGGCCACCCCGGAACCGCCGGCAGGCATCACGGTCAGGCCGTTCCGGCCCGGTGACGAACATGCCGCGTACCAACTGACCGAGGACGCGTTCGGCGCGTGGCAGAAGCGACGCAAGCCCTTCGAGGAGTGGGCCCGCCTCACCGTCGAGCGCCCCGCCTTCGCACGAGAGCTCTCCCCGGTGGCGTTCGACGGTGACCGCATGGTCGGCGTGGTGCTGGCCCTGGACGTACCGGGCTCGGATGAGGGATACGTCGACCGGGTCGCTGTGCGGGAGGACCACCGCAACCGGGGGATCGCCCGGCTCCTGCTGGAGGAGTCATTCCGCGGTTTCCTCCAGCGGGGCCGCAGCACCTGCACGTTGTGGACCCACTCGGAGACCGGGGCGCTCTCGCTGTACCAGCGGATGGGAATGCGGGTCAGGCAGACGTCCACCGTCTACGGCAAAGCTCTGGTCAGTGGTTGAGGCGGACCCGCAACCGGTATGAGCCAGCAACCCCCTGGGCCGCCCCTCGGCCAGACCGGACCCACAGAGGCACTCCCGCGCGGAATCACGTCCGGCGAGCTCGCCCCAGCCAGGCAAGAGCTGCTGCCACGAGGTTGTGTACGCCCGTCTCCAGAGTGGGATGCAGCGCGGGGGCGAACTCGGACGAGTGGTTGGCGGGCAGCTGGTCGTGGGTGCCGTCCGCCAGCGCTGCCCACACCGTGTCCGCCTCCGGACCGCCCCAGAACCAGTAGACGCACGGCACTCCGGCCGCCTGGGCGAGGATCCCGACGTCCTCGCTCGCGGTGACGGCGGGCATCGGGAGGATCCTGTCACGGCCGATGCGGGCGGCCACAGCGGCGGCCGTGACGCGCGTCGCCTCGGGGTCGCACACGAGGGCGGGACCATCCATCAGCCATCGGACGTCCGGCGGGCGGGGGCTGTTGCTCGCCGCTGCCTCGGCCTGGACGATGCGCTCCACCGCGTCATGGAGCAAGGCCCTGGTCCTGTCCGAGTGGGCGCGCAGGGTGAGGCCGATCTCCGCGTGGTCGGGGACGATGTTGTCCTTGGTGCCGGCCTGGAGGCGGCCCACCGTCAGGACCGCGGTCTCGCCGGGTGTGACCTCGCGTGCGACGACGCCCTGGAGGCGGACGACGACATGGGCCGCGAGCAGCACCGGGTCGATGGTGGACTCGGGACGGGCTCCGTGGCCGCCGCGTCCGTACAGGGTGATGGCCGCCGACTCGACCCCGGCCATGACGGCGCCCTCCCGGAAGCCCACACACCCGGCCGGGAGCGGTCCGACGTGCTGGCCGAGCACGATGTCGGGTGTGCCGAAGCGTTCGTAGAGACCGTCCGCGACCATGGCACGCGCGCCCTGCAGGGTCTCCTCGGCGGGCTGCAGAACGAGCATCAGCGTGCCCGACCAGGCGTCCCTCGACCCCGCGAGAAGGTGGGCGGCACCGATGAGGGCGGCAGCGTGCATGTCGTGCCCGCAGGCATGCATGACGGGCACGGGGTTCCCGTCCTGGCCGGAGGCGTGCTCGGTGCTCGCGTAGGGGAGCCCGGTCCTCTCCTCCACCGGGAGCGCGTCCGTGTCGGCGCGAAGCAGGACGGTGGGCCCCGGGCCGTTGTGCAGCAGCGCCACGATCCCCGTGCCGCCGATGCCGGTGTGCACTTCGTACGGCAACTCCTCCAGGGCGCCGGCCAGGACACCCGCGGTGCGGTGTTCCTGACCCGAGAGTTCCGGGTGCTGGTGCAGATCCCGGTAGAGGTCGGCGAGCGCGGGCAGCAGGACGGAAAGGGCCGCGGTGTCCCGTTCGTACAGGAGACCGGCGGGGGCTGCCGTGCCGTCGGGGCTCTGCGCTGTGCTCATGGGTATACCTCGCTCGTGTGAGGGCGGTGATCCGTGCCGAGTATTCACGAGCCTGCGGCGTGTACGTCAGGGGGCTGCGCCGGACAGGCGGTCCCGCTCCCCCGCGTCCAGGCCGGTGGTGCACCGCCCAGCGGGACCGCGCCATGTGACGGCGCGTCGGCCGGCTCTGCCGGGCAGTTCGACGGCCAGGTCAGTCGGCCTGCACGGTGACCGGCGCCTTCGACGCGTTCCCGCGTTCACCGGCAGCCATGCGGTGGACCAGGACGACGATCGGCACCAGCAGGACCAGAGTGACGGGCCCCGTGCCCCAGCCGAGCCCGCCACGGTGCACGGACGCCCCCATCCAGTCGGCGAACGAGGCCCCGAGCGGACGGGTCAGCACGTACGCCCACCAGAACGCGGCGACCGCGTCGAGGCCGAAGAACCGCCTGCACAGCGCCGGGATCGCGATGAGGACCACGAAGGCGAGGCCCGAAGTGAGGTACCCCAGGTGCAGAGTTCCGGCCGTGAGATCGCCCACCGCGGTGCCCAGGGCGAAGGTGGCGAGCACCGTCGTCCAGTAGAAACCCTCACGGCGGCGGGTGCGGATGCTGTGGATGGAGAGGGTGCCCTCGGACGCGTACCAGGTCATCAGCACGGCCGCCAGGGCGACAGCGAAGCCCACCACCGACACCACGTACGGAACACCCGCCATCACATGCACGACATCGGCGGCCATGGTGCCGAAGACACTGACCATCACGATCGCCGACCAGTAGGTCCGGGCGCCGTAGCGGGCCGCGCGGAACTGGAGGAGCAGCAGGGCGACCAGACCGGCCAGGCCCAGACCACCGGCCAGGACCGGACCGAGCGTCCGGGCGAGCCAGTCCGAAGCCGTCTCGCCCATCCCGGTGGTGAGCACCTTGACGGCCCAGAACCAGGCCGTCACCTCGGGCACCTTGCTCCACCCCGGCGCGCTCCGCGCCCGGGACCGGCCACGCGTATCCCTCATGGCGTGCGCCGGTCCTGCGACCGTCCGGTCCGCTCGTTCTCGCATGGTCACTTCCACCCTCCGGGCGCCGGGCGCCACGTCACCTGCCGTCCGGGCGCGCCCGGGCCGGTCGAGCCGGACGGCACGCATGGTCCGCCAGCCTGTCGGCCTGTCAAACGTCTACAATACTGTAGACGGTGGCGACCGTACCGGCGGGGTGTCCGACGGAGCCCCGGGCGGCGACATCTCCTCATACGTCGCACCTCCCGTGCGCACCTGACGCATGTGCCGCAACGAGGCTGCCGCGGGGGGTAATTCGTCGGTTGCTTGCGCGAACCGTGGACAACGGATGCCCGGTGTGGTGGCATGCATCCCGCTCGCCGTTCGCGGAGAACACATGAAGGGGCGGGGCCCATGGGTGCAGAAGTCCGCGCGGAGGACGAGTCTGACAACGTTGTCAAAGCACTGTCGGACCGGACCTCCACGGCGCCACCGTGACCTCGGCGCCGGCGCCCTCAGGCCGGACATGACGAGCCGGCCCGCCGGCACACGTCTCCGTCCCTCCGCCCGCTGACGCAGCGCGGCATCTTCCCACTGAAGGGTGGCAACAATGCACCGTGTACGGAGACTTGTTCCTGTGTGGGTGCTGGCCCTGCTGGCCGCGCTCCTCGCCGTGGGCGGCCATCCGGCCCAGGCAGCCGCCGCCACGCCGATCACCGTGGACGGCGGCGGAAGCGGCCGCACGTTCGACGGCATCGGTGCCATCAGCGGTGGCGGCGGCAACTCACGTCTGCTGACGGACTATCCGCCGGCTCAGCAGTCCCAGATCCTGGACTACATGTTCAAGCCCGGCTACGGCGCCGACCTGCAGTTGCTGAAGCTGGAGATCGGCGGGGACGCCAATTCCACCGACGGCTCGGAGCCCTCGGTCGAGCACACCGAAGGCAAGGTCAACTGCTCTGCCGGTTACGAGTTCTGGCTCGCCGAGCAGGCGAGAAAGCGCAACCCGGACATCGGGCTCTACGGGCTCGCATGGGCCGCACCCGGCTGGATCAAAGGCGGATTCTGGTCCACCGACACGATCAACTACCTGATCTCATGGCTGGGTTGCGCCAAACAGCACGACCTGGACATCAAGTACCTCGGCGGCTGGAACGAACGGGGCCATGACGCCCATTGGTACGTACAGCTGCGCGCGGCGCTCGACGCCCACGGGTACGCCGGGGTGCAACTGGTCGCGGACGACAGCGGCTGGAGCACCGCGGACGACATGGCCAAGGACCCGGCCTTCGACAAGGCCGTCTCGATCCTCGGCGCCCACTACTCCTGCGAGGGCGGTGACGGTGGCAGCGCGGACACCTGCACGGCCACCGAGGCCGCGAAGGCCAACGGCAAGCCGCTGTGGGACAGCGAAAGCGGCTCGCAGGACATGAACACCGGCGCACCGGCCCTGATCCGGGCCATCACCCGCGGCTACATCGACGCGAAAATGACCAGCTACTTCAACTGGCCACTCCTCGCCGCCATCTACCCGAACCTGCCCTACAGCACGGTGGGCCTGGCGACAGCGGGCTCCCCCTGGTCCGGGAACTACTCCATCGGCACGAGCACCTGGGCGACGGCACAGATCACCCAGTTCACCCGGCCGGGCTGGAAGTTCATCGACGGCGCCTCCGGATACCTGGGCGGCAAGGAGTCCAACGGCACCTACGTGACGCTGAGGTCACCCGGGGGAACGGACTACTCGACCGTACTGGAGACCACCACCGCCGACAGCTCCCAGACCGCCACCTTCACCGTCAAGGGCGGGCTCCCGACCGGCGATGTCCACGTCTGGGCCACCGCCGTGAACACCCCTGATCCGTCGGCGGAGCTGGTCCACACCGGCGACCTAAAGCCGTCGGACGGCTCGTACTCGCTCACCATGAAGCCGGGCTACGTCTACACCGTCACCACGACCACCGGCCAGGGCAAGGGCACCGCGACCGCGCCGCGTGCCCATGCACTCGCGCTGCCCTACTCGGACTCGTTCGAGCACAACGGCACCGGTACGGAAGCAAAGTACCTCTCCGACATGCAGGGCTCCTTCGAGGTCCAGAAGTGCGCAGCCGGGCGCAAGGGCATGTGTGTCCAGCAGATGGCCCCGGCGAAGCCCATCGAATGGCAGGACGACAGTGACGCGTTCACCCTGATCGGTGATCCGTCCTGGAAGAACTACTCGATGCACTCCGACGCCGAACTGGTCAAGCCCGGCACGGTCGAGCTGATCGGGCGCGCGGGCACCCAGAACCGGCCGCAGTCGCACCAGCAGGGCTACCGCTTCCAGATCAGCGACACCGGAGCCTGGACGATCACCAAGAGCGACGCCGACGGCAAGCACACGGTGCTGGCCAGGTCGTCCACGACCGCCCTCGGCACGGGCACGTGGCACCGGCTCGGGCTGTCCTTCAACGGCTCCGAGATCACCGCGTCGGTCGACGGGAAGGCCGTGGGCGTGGTGCACGACAGCAGTTACTCCGAGGGACAGGGCGGTCTCGGCCTCACGTCGTACGACACCGACCAGTTCGACAACCTCTCGTTCACCAAGGTCCGGGCCTCGGCCCCGTCGGCGGCGCTGGCAGTGAAGCCGTCGGTGAACTCCGTCCGGCGTGGAAAATCCCTGAGCGTCACGACGAAGGTGTCGGTCCCGCCCGGCGCCAGGACCGCCCAGGGGGTCAACATCACCCTCGCCGCCCCCGACGGTTTTGTGTACGACTCGCAGGCGCAGGTCTTCGGAGCCATCGAACCAGGACACAGCGCGGTCGCCACCTGGCAGTTGACCGCACCCGCCACCGAGGCACGGACGGCGACGCTCACCGCCACCGCCACGTTCGCGCAGGGCAAGGCGGCACAGTGGCTGCGCCAGGACGGGACGGTGAAAGTGGTCGATCCGCCGCCCCCGTCCGGAGTCACGGATGTCGGCGGCCTCGACTTCCTGACGTCGGCCAACGGCTGGGGACCTGTCGAGCGCAATGAGGCGGTGGGCGGTGTCAATGCCGGGGACGGTACGCCGCTGACCGTCGGGGGCACCGTGTATCCCAAGGGCCTCGGCACCAACTCGGTCAGCGACATCACGCTCTATCTCGGCGGCAACTGCTCGAAGTTCACGTCGAAGGCCGGTATCGACGACGACGCCGGGACATCAGGCACCCTGACCTTCGGCGTGCTCGGCGACGGCAAGAAGCTCGCGTCGACGCCGACGGTCAGGGGCGGCGACCCCGTACAGGAGATCACCGCCGACACGACCGGCGTACAGACGCTCGACCTCGTCGTGGGCGACGCGGGAGACGGCAACGCCTACGATCACGGGGACTGGGCAGAGCCCACGCTGACCTGCTCGGGCTGAGTGCGGGGCGCCCGGCTGCGGACCGATGCGGAGCAGTCGCGGCCGGGCGCCCCCACGGGCGGTGGGAGTTCCGCCCCGAACCGTCACCCGT
This sequence comes from Streptomyces sp. NBC_00388, assembly GCF_036061255.1. NCBI lineage: Bacteria > Bacillati > Actinomycetota > Actinomycetes > Kitasatosporales > Streptomycetaceae > Streptomyces > Streptomyces sp. NBC_00388. The sequence continues at coordinate 6,762,215 of NZ_CP107948.1, read as the reverse complement.
TCCGCGCCGCCCGCGCTGTCAGCGCAGCCACTGGTCCTCGTCCGCGGGGCGGTACAGCGTGACCGCCTTGGGAATCTTGTCGAGCACCAGGCGCCGGTACGGGGCGTCGGTCACCTCGCCGTCGTACGCGAAGTGCGGCTCGCCCTGCAGGACTTCGAGTTCCAGCCGGCGTACCTGGCCGGTCGTGAGTACCCGGGAGCTGTGCAGGGTTCCGGTCAGCACGGCGAGGAGCAGCCGGGTCCGGGCCAGCGGCGTGCCCGCCTCCACGGCCCGGACGTCGAGCAGACCGTCGTCGAGCTGGGTGCGGTAGGTCGGGGCGAAGCCGGCCGGGTGGTAGATCCCGTTGCCGGCGAAGAGCAGCCAGATCCTGCGGGAGCGGCCGTTGACGACCACCGAGAGCGGGCTGCCGGTGGCCAGGACCTTGGCGAGGCCCACGGCGAGCGCGGGCCATTTGCCGATGCGCTTCTCCAGGTGCTCCCTGGCATGCACGAGTTCCGAGTAGACCCCGATGCTGAACGTGTTGAGGAAGAGCTGCTGTTCGCCGCCGCCCGGCGAGGACTCGGCAGCGCCGTCCGGCGAACCGGCCGGTTCGCTCCCCCCGGGGCGCCCGCCGGGATGGGCCGGAGCCGACGCGCGGCCCAGGTCGGCGGTGACCGCGTCGCCCGCCCGGATCGCGCGGGCCACATCCTCCAGGGTCTGGTTGCCGAGGTCCACGGCGAAGTGGTTGAACGTGCCGCCCGGGAAGACGGCGAGGGGCACACGGTGGCGGGCGGCCGTCGCGCTGCCCGCGTTGACGGTGCCGTCACCGCCGCAGACGCCGAGCGCCCCGCCGTCCGCCACGGCACGCTGGGCCGCCTCGTCGAGCAGGGCCACGAGGTCGTCACCCGGCTCGAAGACGGTGATCACGGCCGCGGGAAGCAGTATGCGCAGGGTCTCGGCGGTGTCCTTGGTCCAGGAGACGCCGGACGACGGGTTGACCACCAGGTGAAGCCCCTTGCCGTCCGGGAGCGCGGGGGCCGGTCTGCGCGGCGGAGCGGCGGCTGCCGCGGCTTCCGGCTTCACCGGCCACCAGCGGCAGGTGAGCAGTGCGGCGCCCACCCCGACGATCGCTCCGGCCGCCGCGCGGCCGCGGTGATCGAGCCCCTCGCTGCCGCGCAGCGAGGCCAGTCCCAAGGCGAACGGCAGCACGGCCAGGCCGTAGCGGGGAGACTCCAGCGCGACCCCCGAGGCGAAGGCAGCGGCCGAGGCCATCGGGCTGGAGGGCAGGGAAGCGGTGCTCGGGCGGGGAAAGAGCGCGGGGAACGCGTCCAGGACGGGCCGGGCACTGCGGGCGGCCGGTTTTGCCAGTGCGTGGTTGATCGCCGCGACGATCGCCACGGAGCCGATCCCGCGCAGTGCGGCCCTGCGAGCGGTCCTGCCCCCGGACAGTCCGAGCACGCCTGCGGCGCCCAGCCAGACGGCGTCGTGCCCGGCGACCCTGCGCAGCAGGTCCACCGTCGAACTCACCTGCCCGGTACGGGACATATCGAGGGCGGCGGCCAGCCGGTCACGCGGCCCCGGTATCTTCCACCGACGTCCAGGTCGCTTCATGCGCTCGCCACACCTCTGCACCTAGGGAATCCGCTGCGTGCGACCGGGCCGGACCGCAGCGCCGCATTACCCTACCCGCGCCTGTCCAGGTCATTCGCCGCGAAGAGTTCAGCCGGGAGAAGCCCGGGGGCCCGATGCCCGGAGCCGGGATGCCCGGTGCCGCTCGCGACGGAGGCCGGCCGGCCACCCCCCGCACCTGCGGGCGCCGTGGTGGTGTGAAAATACTGGCCATGCCGAGTGATGATCAGGTTGTGACGGTGGAGACCGCGGCCGACGACGTGGTGCTGATCAGTGTCCGGGGCAGCCTGGACGAGTGGGCGGGCTGCGACGCCCTGGTGCGAGCACTGACCCGGGCCGCCCAGGGTGGTGGCAAACAGACGGTGGTCGACCTCTCCGGGATGACGTTCGCCGATTCCGCGGCGCTGCACGCGCTGTTGCACGGTCAGCGCAAGCACACCGCGAGCGGGGTGCCGCTGGTGCTGGCCGGCCCGCTGCACCCGACCGTGCGCCGGCTCTTCGAGGTCACCGGCACACATACGGCCTTCCACTTCGCGGACAGCGTCGAGCAGACGCGCTCATGCTGAGCCCGTCCGCCGTCCGGCTCCGCGGCCACGTCCGGTGTGTGGGCCCGGCCCTGGAGGGCAGGCGGACCACGCCATGAATATGAAACGCGAGGTACCTGTCCAGTGGGCTCACCGGGAAGGCGAGCGGGACAAGACCGAGCCGGCTGCCGCGTGGGAGGACGGGGCGGTGGCACCACGGGCAGCACCGCTTCCGCACAATGCCGCCGCCGCCCGGGAAGCGGTCACCCGGTTGCTGACCTCGCACTTCTGCCGGCTTGACGGCGAGGGACCTGCCGATGTGGTGGTCGCCGACGCCCTGCTGGTCACCTCCGAGCTGGTGACCAACGCCTTCCGCCACGGTGGTGGCCTGACCCGTTTCGCGGCCGAACTCAGCGATGAGGGGCTGTGCGTCACCGTGGGCGACGCCAGCACCCGGACGCCGGTCGGCCGGCATGAGGATGCCGTGGGAGCGGCCCGTATCGGCGGCTACGGCTGGCCGCTGGTGCTCCGCCTGGCCCTGCGGGTGTCCATCACCCGTCTCCCCGGTGGCAAGGACATCACCGCGCTGGTCCCGCTGACCTGACCGGGACGGCCACGCGCGAGCCGTACACCGTCGCGACCCGGATCCGCCCGGTTCGGGGGCACTTGTCGCGTCCCCTGGCGGGAATCCTCTTCAGGGATGTGACTCATGCCACGCATAGTTCTCCCGGATGCGGCAACAGACACCAGACCCGCACACGTCCTCCACGAGGCAAGGAGCCATCATGACCACAGCGTTCATCGCCGTCGGCGCCTGGGTTCTGCTGTCCCTGCCGCTCGGCCTGCTCCTCGCGCATCACATCCACCGGAGCGCCGGGACGGTCCCGCGGGCCGTTGCCCGTACCTACCGCACCGCCTCACCACCACCGGAGCCGGCCATGATCCAGCGGGTCTGAGCGGAAGGCGCAGCTCACCGCAGACCGGGTACCGCTGCGGCGTTCCCGTGGCGGGGCAGCTCGCCGGGGAGCGGGTGGGAATCCACCACGGCTTCGCAGAACGCCGCAAGCCCGGTGGTCAGAGCCTCACGCGCGGCAGGCGTCATGCGGTTCATGGCGAGGCGCAGGGCCTGCTCGCGGCGACGCCGGATCTCACGCAGGTGCGCGGCCCCGGCCTCGGTCAGTTCCAGCTGGACCTCCCGCCGGTCCTCGGGGCGCGGGGTCCTGCGAAGGAACCCGGCGGCCTGCAGGCGGTCACAGAAACGGGTGACCGAGGGCGCGGCCACGGCGAGATGGCTGCGGAGGACGCTGAGGCTGATGCCCGGCTCGCGTTCGATGATGTACATGACGCGGGTCTGCGCGGCTGACACCGGCGCGGTACTCAGGATGTCCCGCCCGTGCTCCCCGGCAGTCTCCAGGAGCTCAAGGACGTGACTGACCTCGGGCAGGCTTTCGGGGGCCTGCGGCTGCGGGTGGAGCAGGACAGGGTCCTCGCGCATGTGACACTCCCGATGGGGGCACGGTGTGCTCGTTCCGGTCGGTCGATACGAGCAGTCGTTGCGTGATGAAGATATGTCAAAGAAAGCAGGTCCCATAGTCGTGGAAAGACCCCGTGCGGTCGAGCGCATACTGCGCGAGGCCGCACCGCATGAGATTTTCGACGTGCTCCGTGCCCTGATCGAACGGCGGCACGGCGCGCTGGCGGTCGAGTTCCTCATGGCCGATTACGCCTCGACGGAACTGCAGCCGGTGCGCGTCCTGCCGCACACCAGGCCGCCGGTCCCCCTCCGGGACAGCGCTGCGGGACGTGCGTTCAGCGCCCAGGAGCCGCAGTGCGTGCACGATGGACCCGCTTCCACGGTAACGGTCCTTGTGCCCGTCAGTGTCCGTGGTGACCGGCTGGGGGTCCTGAGCGTGACCCTGCCCACCGGGAACGGCAGCGGGGACGTACCTGAGCAGCTTCAGGAGTACGCGGACGCGCTGGCGCACGAGATCGTTGTCGCGGAGCGGGACACCGACCTGTTCCTCCAGGCCCGCAGGACGGAGCGGCTGACTCTGGCCGCGGAGATGCAGTGGCAGCTGCTCCCCGGGCGCTCCTGCTCCCGGCGGGAGTACAGCATCGGCGCACAGCTGGAACCCGCCTACGCCATCTTCGGCGACAGCTTCGACTGGTCGGCCTCCGCCGACGACCTGATCCTGACGGTCAGCAACGGCATGGGCGAAGGCATCGACGCCGCCCTCCTCTCCCATCTCGCGATCAACGCCCTGCGCAACGCCCGCCGGGGCGGCCTGGACCTCGCGGGTCAGGCGCTCCTCGCCGACCAGGCCGTCTACGGCCAGCACCAGGGGCTCCGGTACCTCTCCACTCTGCTGCTCCGCTTCCACCTGCCCACCGGGGACGTGGAGATCATCGACGCGGGGTCACCCCGCATCTGGCGGCTGCGCGCGGACGTCGTGGAACCCATCGAGCTGAATGCCCAGATGCCGCTGGGCATGTTCGAGGACACCTCCTACGTCCCGCAGCATTTCAGGGTCGAGCCCGGGGACCGGCTGCTGTTCGTCAGCGACGGTGTCTACGACGCCCTCTCCCCCGCGGGTGAGAAGTACAGCCTGACCGCCCTGGCCAGGGCGGTCACCAGTACACGACTGCTGCCCGCGTCGCAGGTGCCGAGGGCCATGCTGCAGGAGCTGCTGGGACACCGGGGCTTCGGACCGGCGGCGGACGACTCCCTCGTCGTGTGCCTGGACTGGCACGGGCGCCCGGCGGCGGACTGACGCCCGCGCGTTCACGGCCCTCCGCCGCCCGGCCGGCGCCGGCAGGCACTGCGGCCCTCCTGTGAAGAATCTGAATCGATGACGTGTGATCCGTGTGCAGCACCATGTGCCCGGACCACGCCGGGAGGGCGTCCGGTTGCTATTCCGATGACGCGTGCGGGATGGTTGCCGCCGGGTAAGTATTTTCGTCCAGTGGAAGGTGGTGCGGTCCGCCACAGGCGGGCTCCCCTTCATGGCCTCAAGCGAAGGACACTCCGTTACGAGAACTGAGCAGCGTCCGGCGTCCGGTGTGTGGGACCTGGCTCCCTGTCCCGTGATCGCGGCCGACCAGGTCGGCACGGTCATCGAGCTGAACCCGGCGGCGTCCCGTCTCCTGGTCGGCGTGCGTCCCGGTACGAGCATGGCGGACGCGGTCCCGGACTGGCTGGCCCGGGCCCACCGGGCGGCAGGTCCGTCCACGGCCCTGCCGGAACACGGCGCCCCGCATCTCCCCGCTCTCGCCTCGGTGTCGGGGCGGATCGCCGCCCAGAGCTTCGAGGCGCACCCCACCCGTGGCGAGGACGGCCAAGTGGTGTGGTGGCTGGTAGACGACACCGGCCGGAGGCTCGCCGAGGAGGCGCTGGCCACGGAGCGGCAGCGCACGACGTTCCTCGCGGAGGCGTCCAATGTCCTGCTGGCCTCGCTGAACACCGACCGCTGCATGACGACGACCGCACAGCTCGCCGCGGAGTACCTGGCGGATGTCGCGATCGTCGTCGCGCCGCACGCCGGTCACAAGCTGCCCGTCGCGCATGCCGTCGCCGGGCAGGAGGTCACCCGCACCCTGATCACCGCGGATCCCTCGCAGCTGCCGGGCCTCAGCGAGGCACTTCAGGGATTCCCCCCGGTGCCCTCGCGCTGGATCGACCCCGCGGCGCTGCCCGGGTGGGCGCTTCCGCCCGGCTTCACCGGAACGGTCGGCTCGGTCGTCGTGACACCCCTGCCGGGCCACGGTGTGCCCGCCGGCGCCCTGATCCTGGTGCGGAGCACGGACCAGCGGGGATTCACCGAGAACGAGGAGATCTTCGCCCGGCTGTTCGCCGCGCGGGCGGGGGCCGCCCTCTCCGCTGCCCGCCTGTACGCGGAGCAGAGCGACATCACCCGGACCCTCATGCGGGATCTGCTGCCGCCCAGGCTCCACCGGACGCACGGAGTGGAATTCGCCGGCGGCTACCGGCCGGCCGACGCGAGGGAACGCGTGGGAGGCGATTTCTACGACGTCCACCCGGGCAGCACCGACGCCGATGCCTCGCTGGTCGTCCTGGGCGACGTCTGCGGCAAGGGGCTGGACGCGGCGGTCCTGACGGGAAAGATCCGCAACACCCTGCAGGCCCTGATGCCGATGGCCGACGACCACGAGCGGATGCTGCAGCTGCTCAACGGCGCACTCCTCAATTCCCACCACACCCGCTTCGCGACCATGGTCATGGCCTCGGTCCAGCGCATGGACAACCAGGTCCGTCTCCGTCTCACCTCGGCGGGCCACCCCGCCCCCCTGCTCGTACGGACCGATGGCACCGTCGAAGAGGTCTCCACCTGCGGCACCCTCATCGGTGCCGTCCCGCACATCGAGGCCCGCACCGTCGAAGCCGTCCTGCTCCCGGGTGAGACATGCCTGCTCTACACCGACGGGATCACCGAGGCGCGTGGCGGGCCGCTGGGCGACGAGCTGTACGGCGAGGAGCGCCTGAAGCGGGCCCTCACCGAATGCGCCGGCATGCCCGGCGAGGCAGTCGTCGAGCGGATCCAGATGCTCGCCTCGCAGTGGCTGCGCGACGGCAGCCACGACGACATGGCCCTGGTCGCCATCACCGCACCCCGCACCACCCATCTGACCGCGGTGAACGGCCACACACGGGGCAGGTACACCGCATGAACACGATGACCGCGGACGCCCGGGCCCTGCAGGACCAGCTGTGGACCGCCGTGACCGACCGTGCCGAATTCAGCGCCGCGGGCATCGTGTTCAGCGCGCTGGACGAGGGGATGGATCCCGAGACCGTACTGCTGGACCTCATCGCGCCGGTACAGGCGAAGGTCGGCGCCGAATGGGCGGCCAACCGCCTCACCGTCGCCCAGGAGCACGCCGCGAGCGCCATAGCCGAGCGGGTCATCGCCGCCCTCGCCCACCGCCCCGCCACCCGTACCGCACCCGGCCTGGGACGGATCACAGTGGCCTGCGTAGACCAGGAGTGGCATGTCCTCCCGGCCCGGCTCCTCGCCGAAGTCCTCACCCTGCGGGGCTGGCAGGTCGACTTCCTGGGTGCTCAGGTACCCACGCCCCACCTCATCGCCCATCTCCACAGCAGCGGTGCGGACGCGGTCGCGCTCTCTTCCTCCATCCCCACCCGGCTCCCCACCGCCCACGCCGCGATCAGCGCCTGCCAGGCCATCGGTGTGCCTGTCCTGGCCGGCGGCGCGGCCTTCGGACCCGACGGCCGGTACGCACGTCTGCTGGGTGCCGACGCCTGGGCTCCCGACGCTCGCAGCGCGGCGCGGCAGCTCGCGGACGGCATCCCCCGTCCCGGCCCCGTCGGACAACTCGACAACCTGCGGCACCTGTCCGACCAGGAGTACACCCTCGTCGCCCGCTCGCGGCGGCAGCTCGTCAAGCAGGTGCTGACGGACCTGGAGGAGCGGTTCCCCGCGATGGCCTCCTACACGGATCAGCAGCGCGAGCGCACCGCGGAGGACATCGCGCACATCGTCGAGTTCCTCGCCGTCGCGCTGTACACCGATGACGACGACCTGTTCACCACCTTCATGACCTGGACCGCGGGCATCCTCACCGCCCGTGACGTCCCCGCCCGGTCCCTGCTCCCCGCCCTGGACACCCTGACGACCGAACTCAAGGACTTCCCCCGTTCCCTCAGGATGCTCGACCGGGCACGGTGTGCCCTGGAAGGCACCCTTGCCCCAGCCGGCCGACACCCCGGAGCCCTCGCATGAACACCCCGTCCAGCCCGTCCTTCACCCTCACCGTTGAAGCAGGGCCGGGCACCGTACGTCTACGGCTGACCGGCGATCTCGACTACGACACCAGCGGGGAACTCGCCGAGCGCGCCGAGGCGTGTCTGACCGAGATGCCGGACTTGCGTGAACTGCGCCTTGACTGCGCACAGTTGCGGATGTGCGACTCCATGGGGCTCTCCACCCTGCTGATGCTCCACCGGCGCACCGCTGACCGCGCCATTCGTCTGTACCTGGACCGTCCGCCGGCCTTCCTTGAGCGCGTCCTGGAGATCACGGGTATCCGGCAGCTCTTCGAGCGGGAGGCGGCGCCGCAGCAGGGCGAACAGGCGCCGGCCGACGAAGGCGCCGCCACCTCCCAGCTGCCGGCCGTCCCTCCGCGCAGACCCACCGTGTGACCGGACGCGGGAACGCAGGGTCCGGCGCCCGGCATCCGGACAGCCCCTGTCGCGGCGCGGATTTCGCGCCGTTGATTTTCGGGGCGCTGATTTCGGGGCGCTGATTTCGGGGAGCGGTGTTTGGACACGGCGATGGCGGTCAGGCGGTGGGTGTTCCTGAAGTCGACCACAGCAAGGTGTGAGTGACATGGCTGCCAACGAGAAGACCCAGGCCAAGACCGAGCAGGCCACGGGCAAGATCAAGGAAGCCGCAGGCCGCACCGTGGGCAACGAACGCCTCACCGCCGAAGGCCGTGCCGAACAGGCCAAGGGCGATGCCCGCGAGGCCAAGGAGAAGACCAAGGACACCTTCACACGCTGAACTCCCCCTCATTACGTCCGTGGTGCCTTCCCGTACCGCGTGATGTGGTTGGCCCGGCACATGTGCCGGGCCAGCCGCATGCCCGCAGAAACCGGCGGCGCCACCGGACGGCCACCCGGAAGTGGCTCCGCGGACCGGGAGGCGGTGCGGGGCGTCAGGCGGTTCCGGTGGGCGTGAGGGGACTGTTCATCATCAGCGGGGTCCACGGCGGGCGGGATGGAGGCAGCGATGTTCTCGGTGGATATCAGGCCGTCCGGGCAGGCGCGGATCGTCGCTCTGCGGGGCGAGCTGGACTACGAAAGCGCCGTTCAGCTGAGGGAAGCGACGGACACGCTCCTCGGAGGGCCGCAGCCTCCGCCGCTGGTGGTGATCGACTGTGCCGCTCTCAGGTTCTGTGATTCCTCCGGAATCAGCGGTCTGATCAGGATCTACCAACGGCTGTCCGCGGGCGGTGGAGTGCTGCGCCTGGCCGCGCTGCCCGGCGCCGTGGCACGGGCCTTCGCGCTGACGGGTCTGGAGCAGGTGATGGCCGTGCATACGACGGCACGAGAGGCGCTGTATGCCGGCGGCGGTACGCACCGGCCCCACAGTGAGGGCGCTCCGCCCTCTGCGCGTACCGTGAGTGAGAGGTAACAGGGCGATGACCCGCGTTCCAGAGCAGCTGCAGCCGCCCACCGGGGATCCGGTCCCCGCTCCGTCCCCGGAGAGCGCGGTGGAGGAGGACCTCCGGGCCCTGTTCGGCCAGTCCACTGCGGTGTTCGCGTCCATGGCGGGTCCTGCCCACATGGTCGAGGCGGCCAACGCCGCCTTCTCCGTGGCGATGTGCGGTGGGCGTTCCCGCAGCGGGGTACCCCTCGGGCAGCTGATGCCCGAGCTCGCCGAGCAGGGCTTCGTCGCACTGCTGGACAGGGTCTACCGCACGGGTGAGCGCCATGACGGGCACGCGGTACGCCTGTTGCTGGGCACCGGCTCCGCCGTGCGCGAGGCATTCTTCGACTTCACGTACGAACCCCGGCTCGACGCGGGTGGCAACGTCATGGGGGTGCGTCTCATCGGTATGGAGACCACCCAGGTCATCCACGCACAACGGCTGACAGCCGAACTCCGTGCCCTGCTGGAGCAGATCGCCCGCCAGGCGCCGGTGGATCAGGTGCTGGAGGGCATGGCCCGGGCCATCGAGGACCTCGCGCCCGGTGAGGTCCTCGTGTCCGTCCTGCTCGCCGACGCCGACGGCAAGCACCTCCGGCACGGGGCGGCTCCCAGCCTGCCCGCCTTCTACAACGAGGCCATCGACGGCATCGCCACCGGTGACGGGGTCGGCTCCTGCGGCACTGCCGCCCACCGGCGACAGCCCGTCATCGTCACCGACATCGCCACCGACCCCTTCTGGGAGGACTTCCGCGCGCTGGCAGGCCGGGCCGGTGTCGCGGCCTGCTGGTCCACTCCCATCCTGGCCAGGGACGGAGCGCTGCTGGGCACCTTCGCGATGTACCACCGCACACCGCGTACCCCGCAGGAGTCGGACCTCGCCCTGGCGAGGGTCTTCGCCGACACCGCCGCGCTGGCCATCGAGCGCCACCAGGCCGAACTGGCCCGTCTCGCGGCCGAGACCCGGGAGAAGGCCGCCCGGGACGATCTGGCCTTCCTGCTGGACGCGAGCACCTCACTCGCCTCCGACCTCGACTACACCCAGACCCTGCAACGCCTGGCCGTCTCGTGCACGCCGGCGCTGGCGCCGCTGTGCACGATCGATGTCATCAGCGCCGGCCGTGTGCACCGCATCGCCACCGCCGCGACCACGCCCGGACAGGAAGAGCTCCTCGACTCGCACATCCCGGTCTACGACGCCGAGGACGACGCCGTCGCCCGGGTCCTGGCGACCGGCGTGAGCGAGATCGCCCGCCGCACCCCTACCGGTCCGGGCCCCTGGTACGACCTGAAGGTCAGCGGCTATCTGTGCGTTCCCCTGCTCGACCGCGGATCCGCCTTCGGCGCCATGACCCTGCTCACCACCGGCGAGCCCGTCCTCGACGGCCACACTGTCGCCCTGGCCGAGGAGCTCGCCCGCCGCGCCGCTTCAGCCGCGCTGAACGCCCGCCAGTACACCCAGCGCGTGGCCCTCGCCCGGGACCTGCAAGCCGGTCTGCTCCTGCCCGAAGTGCCCGACGTACCCGGTGCCGAGATCGCCACGTACTACCACCCGGCCGGTGAAGGGCTCGACATCGGCGGCGACTTCTACGACATCTTCGCCCTGGCCGACGGCACCTGGGCCTTCATGCTCGGCGACGTCTGCGGACGCGGCGCCATCGCCGCCACCACCACCGCCCTCGTCCGCCACACCGCTCGCGCCGTCGCCCCGCTGCTCCCCGGCCCCGACGCCGTGGTCCGCGCGATCAACAGAGCGCTGCTGGACCGTCCCGACAGCCATGGGACCGGGTTCGTCACCCTCGTCTACGGCCACCTCACCCCCACTCCCCACGGCCTCGACATCACCCTGGTGCGGGCCGGCCACACCCTCCCCCTCCTCATAGACGCGCACACCGCGCAGCCGGTCAGCAGCGAGGGCTCGCTCCTGGGCGTCACCGTCGACCCTGACCTGCCCGCCCGGCGCATCCACCTGCGCCCCACCGAGAGCCTGCTCCTCTACACGGACGGCATCACGGAGGCCCGCGACCGGGACGGGGAGCAGTTCGGTGAGGAACGCCTCGCCCACGCCCTCACGAACACACCGCACGGGAACACCTCGTCGGAGGTCATCAGGACCCTCACCCACGCGGTACGGGACTTCACCGGCGCCCATGGCATCGACGACGACCAGGCCGCGCTCGTCCTCACGGCGACCGGGCAGGCCGGCCGCTGACAGGCGCGAGGGTGTCCGGAAGATTTCTGCCGGGCCGGGCGCACCCGTGCCGGGACCTCTCTCCCCGGGGGGGAGCTCGTGCGTCCAGGTCCACGCACGACGCTGCCCCGGCCGGCTCATCGAGCCGACCGGGGCAGACGGGGGGCGTGGGTGGTTCAGTGGTGTCCGTGAGCGGTGTCGGATGCCCCGCCGAAGAGCCGTGCGACAGCCCGGAAGGGCAGGGTGACGACGGTGGCAATGGCACTGCCGATAGAACTGATGACGTCCGCGATTGCCTTGAGCATCCGGTGTTCCTCCCTTGGGATGGCGTGGCAGCACCGGGGTGCTGCCACGCGGCGTTCATCAAGCGCGTGCCCCGTCCGGCCGAGGTAAAACTCCGGTGGCCCGGACGGAAATGAGCGGGATTCGCCGGTGCCCGGAAAGAGGATGTCCCCGGTCTGCATATCTGACCGGTTCCGGTGCTTTACGGCTACGCGGTACGGGAGCGCTTTTCCCGCTTGGGCTTGTCGCGCTCATCCACCTGCAGTTCTCGTTCCGCCCCCGGCACACCCTCGGCGAGCTGACGGCTGCGCTCCCGCTCCGCATTGAACTCGGCACCCAGCAGAATGGCCAGGTTCGTGATCCAGAGCCATACGAGGAAGACGATAACGCCGCCGAGCGTGCCGTACGTCTTGTTGTAGGAGCTGAAGTTGGCCACATAGAAAGCGAATCCGACCGAGGCGACCAGCCAGAGGAGCAAGGCGATCGCAGCGCCCGGGAGTACGGATTTCGGCCCCCTCAGGCGGGCATTCGGCGACGCGTAATAGAGGACGCTGAAGATCAGCACCACGACGAGGAGCAACACCGGCCATTTGGCGTAGTTCCAGGCGGTCACCGCCGCGTCGCCGGCGCCGATCGCCGAGCCCACCTTCCTGGCGAGGGGGCCGGTCACGACCAGCGCGATGAGTACCAGGGCCTGCAGGAGCACCAGCACCAGTGTCACCAGCAGCTGCAGCGGACGCAGCTTGAAGAAGGAGCGGCCCTCCTCCACCTCGTAGATGCGGTTGGAGGCCCGCATGAAGGCACCGACATACCCGGACGCGGTCCACAGTGCGGAGGCCAGGCCCACGATCAGCAGAACGACCCCGGTGCCCTGGTTCGAAGCGAGCCCGTCGATGGGCCCCTTGAATGTGTTCACCGCCGAGGCGGGGCCGATCGAGCTGATGAGGCTGGTGGCCTTGTCGATGATGGTCTTGGGATCCATGACAAGACTGACGAGGGATACCAGTGCGATCAGGGCCGGGAAGACCGAGAGGACCGAGTAGTAGGTCAATGCAGCAGCGGAGTCGGAGAGGTTGTCCTCCTTGAACTCCGCCAGCGTACGTTTGACGGTCTGCCCCAGACTTGCTTTTCTGGCGTGTGGGGGGCCTTCCGGCAGACGGCCGGAGGTCTTCTCTAGCGGTGCAGACCGCCTTCTCCCGAAGACTGTGTGTCGGACATGGCTCTCCGCTCTCGGCCGAAAGGCTGCTGCACAGCGCCCCGGCCGTTGTTCTACGGGCAAATTCGCATCAATGCGTCACGGCAACGGGTGGGTCCCATGGCGGACCCGGCTCCGGCGGCCGGAATCCGGTCTCCCGTCCGCGCAACAGGTCCTCTCGATCGGACTCCGGAAACCCGGAACGGCCCCGCCGGTACTCGTGATCCATTGCGGCGTGTGACGGCGAAAACCCGCCGTCACACAGGCGTACCCGTTAATTCCCTCACCACGCACGGCACCGACAGGCCGGCGGACGGCCGAGGACCGCCGGGCCGCGGCCCGTACGCAGGGGATCACATCCCTGGTTCGAAGTGCCCTCCGGCCGCGATGTGCTCGCTGAACCGGGCAAGCGTCTCCTCATCGAGCAGCGCGCCGGTCATGGCGAGCCATCGCGACGTCAGCTCGGGTCTGACCTCGTCGAGCGGACGCCCGCGGTGCGTCGTGGACATTTCGTTGAGGGTGGCTGCCTGCTGAGCCGTAAGGTCGGGCGCTTCGCTGTCCATAACTGCCTCTCGGTCGGTCCTTCTCCGTGCCGGGCCGCGTACACCTGCTCAATCGGGCGTCAGTCGCTGTCCGGACCGACACGGCGTGTTCCGCCGGCGAAGACGGACCCGGCGGCCGAGCGACGCATCGTCTCCAGCGCGTCGATCTGCCGTTGCGCCCGGCCTTGCAACTCCCCGAGGCGGGAAGCGTCCAGCCGGGAGTCCGCGGGAACGGCCACGAGCAGGGTGGCCCAGAGCAGGGCCTTCCCCTCGACCCCGAGGCGCAGGGCTTCGAGCTCGACAAGCGCGCTCAGCCCCGAGCGCCGGCAGACGGCGCCGTTCGATTTCAGGCGCCCGGCCCGCTCGGCCATCCAGCCCGCGCAGATCTTGTAGCGGCGGACCGGGACGTCCAGGGTGGCCATGAGGTCGAGCAGGGCCTCGCGGTCCTCGGTGATCTCCTCGGCGATGCGCCGCAGTTCCGGGCCGCGTACCGAGCGGCGGTTCCGGTCGGCGATGCGCTGCACGAGCCCGACGCCGGAGGTCGCACCCATGAGGTGGTCGTTCAGGTAGATCCCCAGCTTGTCGGTCAGCATCCTGAGCCCTTCTGCGCCGTCTTCGTCGGTCCCCTTGCCGGTACGGGTTCCTGCGTCCGCGGGCCGGCCCGGCCGCACAGTGCAAGGACAGCAAACCGTGAGAGACCCGGATCGACCGGACGCAATGCCGGACAGAGGGCCGAACGGATCACGCACCGGACGGCCGGTGCGCCGGACGGTCAGCGCACCCGTGCCGCCGCAGGGCCGGACGGGGCGAGGACGTGCCCGCTCATACCGAGGGGGCGAAGGCATCGACGCCGGTGAGCCCGGCCGACAGCTTCCACAGCCGCGCCGCACTCTCCCTGTCGGTGGCCCAGGCGTTCACACCGCTGCCCAGAACGGAGCCCTGCGCCGCAGGTCCGGCGATATCGCAGTCCTCGCAGTAGACCCCGCCCTCGCCCGCCAGCTGCGGAGAGGTCGCTGCCCATACCTGGGTCGCTGCCCCCTGCCCGGGCGTTTTCCAGCCGCTGCCCGACGTGCTGGCGTCGATCATCGCCGTCAGCTCCGTCAGCTCGTCCTGGGACATGTGGCGGCCCAGTTGCGTGGGGATGGCGCCGGGGTGCAGCGAGAATGCCCGGACTCCCGAGGCACGGCCGCGTACGTCCAGGTGCAGGGCGAAGAGGGCGTTGGCCGTCTTCGCCTGTCCGTACGCCTGCCACTTGTCGTAACCGCGTTCGAAGTGCACATCGTCCCAGCGGATGTCCGAGAGCTGATGGCCGTTGGAGGAGACCGAGACCACGCGCGCGCCTCCGCGCTCGATCGCCGGCCACAACCGGTTCACCAGTGCGTAGTGGCCGAGGTGGTTGGTGGCGAACTGCGCCTCCCATCCCGGGCCGACCCGCGTTTCCGGGCTGGCCATGATCCCGGCGTTGTTGATCATGATGTCGATGTCCCGGTCCGAGGAGAGAAAGCGCTCGGCGAAGGACCGCACGCTGTGCAGGTCCGTCAGCTCCAGCTCCGCCACCTCCACGCCGTCGGTCCCGCTCAGCACCTCACGGGCGGCGGCGGGACGCCGGGCCGGGACGACGACATGCGCGCCCGCGCCTGCCAGGGCCCGCGTCGTCTCCAGGCCAAGACCCGATGAGCCGCCGGTCACGATGGCGAGCCTGCCGGTCAGGTCGATCCCCCGCAGGACGTCCTGAGTGGTGCTCGCAGCCCCGAAGCCGCTGTTGATCTTCTGCTGAGTGGTCATGCGGCGAACCTACGGTTTCGAGTGCACTTCAGGGCAACACCGGCTCGCGGCGGGATCCGGCTGCGGCCCGGGCCTGCCGGCGCACCTGGCGTACTCCAGGGCGACGGCCGAACCGGGTGTGCCCCGCGGGCAGGGGTACGGTCCCCGCGTGTGCGCAGGCGCCGGAGCCCCCGGGCTCGGGTGAGGGTGTCGCGTGTGCGCTGTCTGAGTTGTCGATGACGGTGTTGCCCGGCGAGTGTGTGTCATCGCGAAGAGAGGGCGGGCGGTGTTTACGGTGGGGCGATGCGACGTGCCCCCTGGTGGGTCCTGCTCCCTTCGGCGGGCGCCCCTCTGCTCCTGATCGGCAGCTCGATGTTCGCCCAGCGCATGGAGGGACCGGCCTACAACCCTGTGAAGGACACGATCAGCGTGCTGGCGTCCCACGGTGCGCCCGGCTACTGGCTGATGACGGGGATGCTCATCGCGCTGGGGGCCTGTTACATGATCACGGCGCACGGCCTGCGAGAGGCGGCCTTCCCCGGGCGGCTCGCCCTGGCCGGTGGCGGGATCGCCGCCATGGCTCTGACGCTGGCGCCCGCGCCTCTTCGCGGCGGCGCCCTGGGACACGGGTCGGTCGCGGCCGTCGGCTTCGTACTGCTCGCCGCGTGGCCGGCGCTGGCCGCGTCGCGCGGACAGGTGATCGTGCCGTGGGGGTTACGGGTGAAGGTGTCCCTCGTGGCAAGCGCGGTGATGGCCGCGGGCGCGCTGTGGTTCGCCGTGGAGCTGCAGGTCGGGCACGAACCAGGCATCGCCGAGCGTGCGGTGACCTTCGCCCAGGCCCTCTGGCCCCTGGTGGTGGCCGTCTCCTGCCGGGTGTGGGCAGGCGGTCCCGTCTCACCGGCCACGTGACGTGCCGAACAGGACGCCGGGGAAGCGGATCACGCCGGGGTGCCGAGCTCGACGAGGTGCCGGACCGTGGCCGGAGGATCGGCGATCTGGTGGAGGTGCGTACCGGGCCGGCGCACCACCCGCCAGCCCCGTTCCAGCGCTTCGGCCGCGCAACCGTCGTAGGGCGGGCTGAAGAGCAGATACGAGCAGGGGTGGTCGTCCCAGCCGCCGGGGACCGGGATGTGCTGTTCGTAGTAGGACAGTGGCAGGGCGGGCTGCTCATCGATGACTGCCCGTCGCGCGACGGGGTCGGAGAACATCGGGGCGATGTCGGCCTCGTCCCACCAGTCGGTCCAGCGGGGCAGCCTGCCGTTCACGGCCTTCGGGCCGAGGAACTCCAGCAACTCCGGTGACGCCACGGGCGTCGTGCCGGTCCGGGCGGGGAGCGCGGCGTCGACGAAGACCGAGGCCGCCACGGGATGGTCGAGGCCGGAGCGGATCACCGGAATGAACAGACCGGCGTTGCTGTGCGCCACCAGCGTGACGGGCCGGTCCACGGGGACTCCCCGGAGGGCCTCGCGGACGGCGCTGACGACGCGGGGCCAGAAGGGCGGAGCACCGCTCCCCACGTGCACCAGGGACGGCACCCGCGCCTGGTGTCCTGCCGCCGTCAGGTGGTCGGCCACGGGGAGCCAGGTGGAGGGGCCCACGGATGGACTGTGCACGAGGACGAAGAGCGGTTTCATCCGGCAATCCTGCCTCCCCTGCCACCGGATGAGCGGCAGCCTCTCCGCGAGCGGAACACGTCGTCGCCGCGCCCCTGTTCACAGCGCCGCAACACTCGTTCCCAGCATACGGACAGCGGCCGCGTCAACTCGACAGACCGGCCGGGGCACTGCGAGTCTCCCGCTATGCATCTCGTCAACCGCACCCTGGTCACAGCGCTTTGCTCAGCCGTAGTCGTCTGCACCACCCTCGCGGGCTGCGCCCCTCAGCCGGAGAAGAAGACTTCGGGCGCGGACAGCACGGCGAAGTCCTGTGCACCCGGAGGGCTCGCCACCGAGGTACCGGGGAAGCTGACCGTCGGCACCGACAAGCCGGCGTACGCCCCCTGGTTCGCCGACGACGAGCCGTCCAACGGCAAGGGGTTCGAGTCGGCTGTGGCGTACGCGGTGGCCAAGCGGCTCGGCTACGGGCGCGGCTCCGTGGTCTGGCAGAACGTGCCGTTCAACAGCTCGTTCGCGCCCGGCGTGAAGAAGTTCGACTTCGACATCAACCAGGTATCCATCAGTGACGCCCGCAGGAAGGCCGTCGCCTTCTCCACCGGCTACTACGACGTGCGCCAGGCCGTGGTCGCCCTGAAGTCGTCGAAGGCCGCGAAGGCGAAGAACGTGGCTGATCTCAAGGGGGCGAAACTGGGCGCCCAAGTGGGCACCACCAGCCTGGACTTCATCAACGACCTGGTGAAGCCCACCCAGCGGCCCGCCGTCTATCAGAAGAACGACTTCGCCAAGTCGGCTCTGAAGAACGGCCAGGTCGACGCCATCGTCGTGGACCTGCCCACCGCCTTCTACGTCACCGGTTCGGAGGTTCCCGAGGCCGAGGTCGTCGGCCAGTTCCCGAACTCCTCCAGTACCCCCGAGCAGTTCGGCCTCGTCCTGGACCGGGAGAGCACGATCACCTCCTGCGTGAGCCGGGCGGTGGACTCCCTCCGGAAGGACGGCACCGTCGCCGCCCTGGAGAAGCAGTGGCTCTCCGATGCCGTCGGCGTGCCGGTGCTGAAGTGAAGCTGACCAAGACCGTGCCCGGTGAGGACTTCTACGTCCCTTCGGAGCGCCGCATGGCCCGCGAGCGCCACCGGCGCAACCGCACCCGGCGGGCGACGGCGATCGCCGCGGTCAGCACACTCGTGACGGGTACGGTGCTGTTCCTGCTGATCACCGGCTCCCCCGGCTGGGCCCGCACCAGGGAGACGTTCTTCAGCGCCCACTACGCACGTGTGGCGCTCCCGCAGGTGCTGGAGGGCCTGTGGCTCAATCTGCGGCTGCTCGCGGCGTGCGGTGTCGCGGTGCTGGTGCTCGGCCTGCTGCTCGCTGTGGCACGTACGCTGCGCGGGCCGGTGTTCTTCCCGGTGCGCGCGCTGGCCACCGCCTACACGGACTTCTTCCGCGGCCTCCCCCTGATCATCTGCCTGTTGATGGTCGTCTTCGGCGTACCCGCGTTGCGCCTCCAGGGGGTCACCACCGATCCCGTACTGCTGGGCGGCGCCGCTCTCGTGCTGACCTACTCGGCGTACGTCGCCGAGGTCTTCCGGGCCGGCATCGACTCCGTCCATCCCTCACAGCGGGCCGCGGCCCGGTCCCTCGGGCTCAGCAGCGGGCAGGCGCTGCGCTACGTCGTGCTGCCACAAGCCGTACGCCGTGTCGTACCGCCGCTCCTCAACGACCTCGTGTCCCTCCAGAAGGACACCGGCCTCGTGTCGATCGCCGGCGCCGTCGACGCCGTGTACGCGGCACAGATCATCGCCAGCAAGGACTTCAACTACACCCCGTACGTCGTCGCGGGGCTCGTCTTCGTCGCGCTCACCATCCCGATGACCCGGCTCACCGACCTGGTCACGGCCCGGATGGACCGGCGTCGGGCACAGGGAGGAATCGTATGAGCGTGACACCTGCCGCCGCTCCGGACGCGCCCGTGCTGCGCATGGAGGCGGTCCGCAAGTCGTTCGGCTCCTCGCTGGTGCTGCGGGACGTGGATCTCGTGGTCGCCCCGCATACGGTGACCGCGCTGATCGGCGCCTCCGGGTCGGGGAAGTCGACCCTGCTGCGGTGCGCCAACCTCCTGGAGGAGGTCGACGACGGGGCCATCTGGCTCGACGGTGAGGAGATCACCGACCCGCGGACCGACACGGACGCGGTGCGCCGCCGGATCGGCGTGGTGTTCCAGGCGTACAACCTCTTTCCGCACCTGACCGTCCTGCAGAACATCACGCTCGCCCCCCGGCGCGTCCACGGTCTCCCCCGGGCGCAGGCCGACGCGCACGCCCGCGAACTGCTGGAGCGGCTGGGGCTCGGGCCGAAGGCCCATGAGTACCCGGACCGGCTCAGCGGCGGACAGCAGCAGCGGGCGGCGATCGTGCGCGCGCTGGCGGTCCGTCCCCGGCTGCTGCTCCTGGACGAGATCACCGCCGCGCTGGACCCGGAGCTGGTGGGCGAAGTGCTCAGCCTCGTACGCGAGGTGAAGGACGAAGGCATGACGATGGTCATCGCCACGCACGAGATGGCCTTCGCACGTGAGGTCGCCGACCAGGTCTGCTTCCTGGACGCCGGAGTGGTGCTGGAGCGCGGCACCCCGGACGAGGTCTTCGGAAGCCCCCGGGAGGAGCGGACCCAGCACTTCCTGCGGCGGATCATCGAGGCGGGGCGGCTGTAGGAACGCGGATGCCACGGGCGCCGGTTGCGGATGCCCGCCGCCGTGCACGGCAGCCCGTCCAACCCATTGACACCGGTCTCATGATTCCTTAGCGTCCTCCCGCAGCCAATAGGAAGGTTTCCTAACTTACGTGGGAGCGGAGTTGTGCGGGCCGGTGCGGGGCGCCGTCCGCTGCGGCTTGCGCACAGCGCCGCTCGCCCGGCGGCACGTACCCGGACGACCCGAGAGAGGGCTGATCTCATGGACGGCATACAGGAGCGGACCGGGCAGAACGAACCTCCCGGTGAACCCGCGGGGTTCGTCCGCCGTATCGGGCTCTTCCAGGCCACCACCATCAACATGAGCCAGATGTGCGGCATCGGGCCGTTCGTGACGATCCCCCTGATGGTCGCCGCGTTCGGCGGTCCGCAGGCCGTCATAGGCTTCGTCGCCGGCGCGGTCCTGGCCCTGGCCGACGGCCTGATCTGGGCCGAGCTGGGCGCCAGTCTGCCGGGCGCGGGCGGCAGTTACGTGTACCTGCGGCAGGCCTTTCAGTACCGCACGGGCAAGCTGATGCCCTTCCTCTTCGTGTGGACGGCGATGTTGTTCATCCCGCTCACCATGTCCACCGGCGTCATCGGCTTCGTGCAGTACCTCGGCTATCTCTGGCCCGGCATGAGCCAGGGGCAGGGCGATGTCACCGGACTCGTCGTGACCGCCCTGATCGTCGTGCTGCTGTGGCGGCGGGTGGAGAACATCGCCAGACTCACCGTCGGACTGTGGTGCGTGATGATCACCTCCGTGGTGCTGGTCATCCTGGCCGCGTTCACCCACTTCAGCCCGCACCGCGCCTTCACCTACCCCGCTCACGCCTTCGAACTGTCCAGCAACCACTTCTGGATCGGCTTCGCCGCGGGTCTGACCATCGGCATCTACGACTACCTCGGCTACAACACCGCCGCCTACATGGGCGCCGAGATCAAACGCCCCGGCCGCACCATGCCGCGCGCCATCATCTACTCGATTCTCGGCATCATGGCCATCTACCTGCTCCTGCAGATCGGCACGCTCGGCGTCGTCGACTGGAAGGACATGCTCGACCCGTCCGACCCGGCCTCCACCTCGGTGGCCTCAGCGGTGCTGGAGAAGGCCTGGGGCAAGGGGCCCGCCGACACCGTCACCGTCCTGATCCTCATCACCGCCGTCGCCTCGGTACTCGCCGGACTGCTCGGCGGCTCCCGGGTCCCGTACGACGCCGCCCGCGACAAGGTGTTCTTCCGTGCGTTCGGAAAGCTGCACCCCCGCCACCGCTTCCCGGTCCTGGGCCTGCTGTCGATGGGCGTCATCATGGCCGTCGGCTTCCTGATCGGGCGTCACACGGACCTGGCCACCATCATCCAGCTGCTGACCACGGTGATGGTGATCGTGCAGGCGCTCGCGCAGGTCGCCGCGGTCACGGTGCTGCGCCGCCGCCAGCCGGGGCTGCGCCGCCCGTACCGGATGTGGCTCTACCCGGTACCGAGCGTCGTGGCCTGCGTGGGGTGGCTGGTGATCTACGGCTACGCGGACAAGAACTCCCCCGGACGGCACCCCATCGAGTGGTCGCTGGCCTGGCTTGCCGCCGGCTGCGTCGCCTTCGTGCTCTGGGCACGCTACGAGAAGGTCTGGCCGTTCGGCCCGCGGGAGATCTCCGAGGAGTACCTGCACGACAACGGTCCGGACACGTCCCCGGGGGCCCGGGACAGCGCGGGAGCGGCCGGCCCGGCCTCGTCCTGAGGACCGGATCGACCGCCCGGCGACCCCTCCCCC
This sequence comes from Streptomyces sp. NBC_00388, assembly GCF_036061255.1. NCBI lineage: Bacteria > Bacillati > Actinomycetota > Actinomycetes > Kitasatosporales > Streptomycetaceae > Streptomyces > Streptomyces sp. NBC_00388. Next base: position 6,740,814 of record NZ_CP107948.1, on the reverse strand, counting down.
GCTCTCAGCGGCCTCCGGTACCCAGGAGGGCGCCGACCTCGTCCATCTCCCGGGCGGTGAGGGGGCTCCGCTCCAGTGCCCCGGCGTTCTCCTCGGCCTGCGCCACCGTCCGGAAACCCGGGATGGGCACGCCGTCCTGCAGGACGTTGAGACGGTGCTGGACGGCCGCGCAGTGTTTCCCCTCGGCGAAGATCCGCCGCCCGGTCGGGGTCGTCGGTGCTCCAGCCGGAGGCGCGCACCAGGCCCTCTCGTACGAACTCCTCGCACAGGTCGCGCAGTTCGGCGGCGTGCTCGGGGTCCGCATCGGCGATGTGCAGCTGATAGAGGTCCACATGGTCCGTGCCCAGGCGGCGCAGCGAGGCGGTCAGGGCGCGGCGTGCGTGAGCAGGCGACGCGTCGTTGCCGGTGAGGACCCTGCGTTCCGCGTCGAAGGTATTGCCCCACTCGGTGGCGATGACGACGTCGTCACGACGGCCCGCCAGGGCGCGGTTCAGGATGTGTTCACTGTGTCCGGTGCCGTAGGTGTCGGCGGTGTCGAAGAAGGTGACGCCCAGATCGATGGCGCGGCGCACCGCCCGCACCGACTCCTCGTCGTCGACGCGCCCCCAGCCGGGCGGGCGGCCCTCGGAGTCGGTCCACTCACCGCCGATCGCCCAGCATCCGAACCCCAGCGCACTGACATCGATACCGCTGTTCACGAGCTTCCTGGTGGTCTCCATGCCCAGGGACGGCAGGAGTTGGAGCATTGGCGAAGTCAAGGCCGCGGGGTGCGGGGTTCAGCGGTCCTCGCCGGGGAGCGCCCGGCGTCACTTCACGCCCATGGGCAGCAGCCACCTCCGGCCACCGCACCGGGCGCGCACCCGGGGAAGCGCCTTCTGCCCGCTCCGGACCGGGGCTCCGGGTCAGCGCGGGCCGGTCCCGGCACAGGTCACGCAGGTGCTCGCGGCCGGGCGCACCTCAAGGCGCTCGGCAGGTATCGGCTCGCCGCACCGCTCGCACCGCCCGTACTCGCCTCGGTCCAACCGCTCCAGCGCCCGGTCCACGTCGTCGAGACGCGAGCGCGCCCGCACGAGCAGGGCGGCGACATGGGCACGCTCGAAAGCGGTACTCGACCCCTCGGGGTCGTGTTCGTCATCGACCGCCACCAGGGCGTTCGCCTCGACGATCTGGTCGAACTCACGGCTGAGGGCCGCGATCTGCTCATTCGCCCCGGCTCGTTCGGCCGTCAGCCGCCCGGCGGCGCGCTCGCGCCCTGCCGGATCGAAGAGCGCATCACGGAAGGAATCACTCATACCACCCTCAACAGTGCCATGACGGATCACATTCCGTCCGCCCTGTGCCTCCCTGTGCCACACGGCCGCACACGGCCGCACACGGCTGCAGAGCCCCCGGGAAGCCTTCGGCCGGGAGCCTGGGCTGTCTCCGCGACACTCTCGGTCGCACCTTCGTCGAGACCATCCGGCGGGGCCCGTCAGAGCGGCCGATGGGCGTTGAGCCGGGCGGCCTGCCGCGTCAGATGGTCGCGCTCGGCGAGATTCGCTGCCTTTCCGGCGGCCTCGGCGTACAGCCGGGCCGCTGTCACCAGGTCGCCGTCCCGTTCGTGGAGGTACGCCGCCACCGCGGTGTGGCGGGGCAGTGAGTCGTCCAGCGCGGAGAGCGCCGACAGCCCGGCGCGCGCCCCGTCCGCCTCCCCGAGGGCCACCGCACGGTTGAGCCGGACGACCGGGCTGTCGGTCAGGCGCACGAGCTCGTCGTACCACTCGACGATCTGCACCCAGTCGGTCTCCCCGGCGGTGGGCGCGTCGGCGTGGAGTGCCGCGATGGCGGCCTGGGCCTGGAACTCGCCCAGCCGGTCGCGGGCGAGGGCCGCCTGCAGCACCGCGACGCCCTCCGTGATCGCCCCGGTGTCCCAGCGTTCCCTGTCCTGCCCCGCGAGCGGCACCAGGCTCCCGTCCGGCGCGGTCCGGGCGGCGCGCCGGGCGTGGTGCAGCAGCATGAGGGCGAGCAGCCCGGCCACCTCGGGGTGGTCGGTCCCGGCGGCGAGCTGCCGGGTGAGCCGGATGGCCTCGGCGGAGAGGTCGATGTCGCCGGAGTAACCCTCGTTGAAGACCAGATAGAGGACGCGGAGCACGGTGGCGACGTCCCCGGGCTGGTCGAACCGTACCCCGGCGACGGTGCGCTTGGCCCGGCTGATGCGCTGCGCCATGGTCGCCTCGGGTACCAGGTAGGCCCGGGCGATCTGCCGGGTGGTCAGTCCTCCGACGGCGCGCAGTGTGAGCGCGACCGCCGACGACGGCGTGAGCGACGGGTGAGCGCAGAGGAAGTACAGCTGGAGCGTGTCGTCCACCGCGGACGCGGGCCCGGCCGCCGGCTCCTCGTCGAAGAGGTCCTCGCGCCGGCGCCGGGCGGCGTCCGCGCGCGCCGCGTCGAGGAACCGGCGCCAGGCCACGGTGACCAGCCAGCCCTTCGGGTCGCGGACGGGGTGCCCCTCGCCGGCCGAGCCAGGGGAGGCACCGGCCGGCCAGACGCGGACCGCCTCGGCCAGTGCCTCCTGCACGGCGTCCTCGGCCGCCGCGAAGTCGGCTCCGCGGCGGACGAGGATCCCCAGCACGCTCGGCGTGAGGCTCCGGAGCAGGGCCTCGTTCACCTCAGTGCTCACTCCGTGATGGTGGGCGGCGCGGCCAGGAACGGGCGCGTTTCGATCCACTCGTGGATCGGCTTGCCGCCGGCCCCGGGGGCGGCCGACAGTTCCCCGGCCAGCTCGATGGCGCGCTCGTAGCTGTCCACGTCGATCGCCATCCAGCCGGCGATGAGGTCCTTGGTCTCGGCGAACGGGCCGTCGGTGACCGGCGGCCGGCCCTCGCCGCCGTACTGGACGAACGTCCCCTCGGGGGCGAGCGCCTGGCTGTCGACCATCTCGCCGCTCCGCTCAAGGCGGGCTGCGAAGTCCTGCATGTACTTCACGTGGGCCGAGATCTCCTCAGGGGTCCACTCGTTCATGGGTACGTTGTTGATCGGAGCCGGGGCGCCGCGGTAGTGCTTCAGCAGCAGGTACTTGGCCATGGTGTTCTCCTCGGTGGTGGGGCGGCCCATTGTGGTCGCGTTCACTGCGGGGACGGAGCGGGCCACGGGTTCTCGACACCGTTGCACGAAATCGGCGTAAGAATTTTTTCCGGCCGTGCGGACAGGCCTGGGCGGGCCGGGCGCCGGGCACGGTTCAGGGGCCCGGTACGGGGACGGGGGGCTGCTGCACCCCGCCGGGCGTAGCCGGAATCCCGCTTCCCCACCGCATCCAGTTCGTACGGTTGCCCCTGCGGTCTTGTCCGTAGCGGAGCACGACCGCCCGCCGCTCACGCTCTAGCGTCTCGGGCACCACCTGGAGCGAGGAGCGGCACGTGAACTGGCTCATCCATGACTACCGCGAGGACGACCTGGCGTCGGTCGTCCATCTCATCGACACCACAGCTGATCTCGGCCAGGAGTCCGTCTTCTCCCTCGCCGAGTGCATCAGCGCCCTGACCTCCCGCCAGCCCGCTGTGGTCGCGGTGCACCGGGGGGAGCCCATCGGCACGGCGCTCGCCCATGTCTCCGGAGGCCGGGCCTGGGTGATGCGCATCGCCATCGCGCCGGCCTGGCGCGGCCGGGGACTGGCGAGCGCTCTGCTGATGGAGCTGGAACGCCGGCTGGTCGAGGCACGGGTGCACCGCATCGCCTATGTACTGGCCGAGGAGGAGATGCTCGGTGAGGGGCTCCGGAAGGCCGGCTACACGCGGCGGCCCGCCGTCGCGTACTTCGAGAAGACGGAACCGGCCACCGGTACCACGGCCAACCTGCTGGAGGAGCTGGGGGGCCGGCTGCTCTCCGGCGGTCTGTGGGACAGGGTCGCCGGGATGGAGTCGGAGAAGAACCTGATCGAACGGCGGATCGTCCTGCCCCTCGCCGAACCCGAGCGGGCCGCCCGGCACGATGTCATCCCACCCCGTGCCATCACCCTCTTCGGGCCGCCCGGGACCGGCAAGACCACGTTCGCCCGCGCCATCGCCTCCCGCCTCGGCTGGCCTTTCGTCGAGCTGCTGCCGTCGCGCCTGGCGGACGAGGGGAACCTCGCTGCGGCCCTGCGTTCGGCGTTCGCGCGGATCTCGGAGCTGGAGCGCGTCCTGGTCTTCATCGACGAAGTCGAGGAGATCGCACCGGTGCGGAGTGCCGGGACGGACTCGGCGATGTACGGGGTCACCAACGAGCTCCTCAAGCTCATCCCCGGCTTCCGCGAGCGGGACGAACGGCTGCTGGTGTGTGCCACGAACTCGATCCGTTCGCTCGACCCGGCCTTCCTGCGTCCCGGCCGGTTCGACTACCTGATCCCGATCGGCACTCCGGACGCCACCGCCCGCGCGGCGATCTGGTCGCGCTACTCCGCCGGGCGGAACACCGTCGACCTGGACGCACTGGTGGAGGCGAGCGAGCTGTTCACTCCGGCGGACATCGAGCACGCGGCCAGGATCGCCTCCCAGGCCGCGTTCGAACGCGACTCGGCGGACGCAGGCGCCCACACGGGCGACTACCTGTCGGCCCTCCGCCAGTGCCGGCCGACGGTGACCCCGGCCGCCATCGCCGAGTTCAACGCCGACATCACCACGCACGCCCGGCTCTGACCCACGGCCCCGACACGTCGTAGCGGGCCGGACCGTGGGTCCGGTCAACGGCCTCAGGCACCTGGAGTGTGCGCAGCCGGGCGGGCGCCCGCGCGGCGACTCGGGCAGGATGTCTCGGTGACCGAAATCCCGGAGGCGTTCTCGCGCAGTACCGTCGAGCGCGAGGGGGAGCCCGGAGCGGCCTGGCTTGCCCGGCTCCCCCGCATCGTCGGCGAACTGCTGGATCGGTGGGGGTGTGTGCCGGACGGCGCGGTCATGCACGGTGGCGTCGGAGTCGTCGTCCCGGCACGACGCCGGTCGGGGCCGGCCTCGGTGCTGAAAGTGTCCTTCCCCCACCCCGGCAATGCCCATGAACCGGACGCGTTCGTGACGTGGGCCGGGCGCGGAGCCGTTCTGCTGCACGAGCGTGACGACGACCGGTTCGCCATGCTGCTGGAGCGGGTCCGGGCATCGCCCCTGGCAGAGTCCGGGGACGACGACGAGGTGGCGGCGGTCGCGGGGCGCATCAACCGCCGGCTGGCCGTGCCGGCGCCGCCGGGCCTGCCACGGCTCCGGGACCGAGCCGGGTCCTGGGAGCGGCAACTGCGGGAGGACTCACGGGAGTCGGTGCACACGCTGCCGCGCCGCGTGGTGGACGCGGCCATCGCGACAGTCCGCGACCTCGGCCGGGAGCAGCCGGACACCCTTGTGCACGGGGACCTCCACGCAAGGAACATCCTGCGCGCCGACCGTGAGCCGTGGCTGGCTGTCGACCCCAAGGGCTACGCGGGCGACCCTGCTTACGACTGCGGCACCCTGCTCAAGTCGCGCGCCCTGTCCCTCCTCGAAGCCCCCGATCTCCGCACAGCGGTGCACCGCACCCTGGACGTCTTCACCGAGGCGGCGGAGATAGAACGGGAGCGTGCCCGGCGCTGGTCCCAGCTGCACGCCGTGCAGGCCGCCTTCTGGGGCCGTCGCCATGGATTCCGCATCGCGCGCAGCGGGCCCCGGCTGGACCGGCTCACCGAGTTCGCCGACCACTTGGCCTGTCTGCTCACGGAAGAGAGCCCGAAACGGCTCTGAGGATGTCCTGGCCGGACCACCCGGGGGCAGCTGTCTGCGAGTGTCCGCCCCCACCACGCCGGTGGGAACGCGTCGCAGAGGCCGGGCTCCGCTCTCGCGGGGCCCGGCCTCACCTTCCCCCGAGAGGGCGCGGCGCATCACCCGATCGCCGGGCGACCGGCCTCAGCGGACGCCGGTGACCCGGCTCTCCTTCAGGGCAGCGCAGTTGGAGTTGTCCACCGACACGTACACGTTGCTGATGGTGCCTCCCCAGCTCACGCAGTGGCCCTTGCCGTACACGTAGCCCGGTCCCGCGTAGGACGTGTAGTTGCCGTCGTCGCCGGCCGAGGCGTCGGTGTCGGGGACGTATATGTACGTGGCGACGTACGTGGCCTTCCCCGGGTTGGCGCGGATCGTCGCGACGCAGTTCTTGCCGTTCGATGAGTTGTAGGTCAGGTAGACGGTGCCGAGCGAGCCGATCGGCGCCGAGTTCACGGTCTTGTAGGCGCTGCCACAGACGCTCTGCGGGGTGACGTTGGGTGCGGCCGAGGCGGTGGTGGTGCCGAGCGCGGTCGTGGCACCCACCGCCAGAGCGGTAAGCGCCCCGGCAGCCATGAGATTACGCGTGATCCTCATATTTCCCCCTTGCGTATCCGAGAGCGGTTTGCTCCCACTTGATGTGACCCGCGAGGGGAGCCGATAGTTGTACGGCTTCGCACAGGGGCTGCCGTTGCCTCAGGCCCGGGCCGGACATACTCCCGGCCGTCACCGCCGCCGATGTCCGCGCCGGTCCCCTGACCCGCGTACGCGCTCGTCGTCACGGACCGGCGCCGGTCCCGGCTCCTGCCTCCGGATACGGACGACCGATCGGAACTCCGTTGTCCCGCAGGCCCGTTCGGGGATCTAAAGGCGCCGCCGACGTCTTCCCCGCAGCGGACGGTCTTCACGACAAACGCACACTGCTTCATCTTGGCAGGTGCTGGTCCAGGCCATAGCGTACGTGACGTATCGCGCTCGGTAATGGCTCGTTTCGAGCAGAAATCGACATAGCGAGTGCACGGATCGGCGTGAACTCCGCGGCTGCTTCCCTGGGTCCTGCGGTCGCTCACCGCTGCACTCCGGACGGGAGACACCATGCCCAGAACGTTCCGGATCGCCGCACTGGCCGCTGCGGCGTCACTCGGCGCCGCGGCCCTGGCCGTGCCCGCCTCAGCACACACTCCGCCGTCCGCGACGGTCCTCACCCCCTACGGACGGGTGCCCCAGTCCGATGTCGTGCAGGTCGACAGCCACCAGGCACTCAAAGTCGTCAACGGGCAGGTGGAGAAGGTGGATCTGCGCAGCCACGCCGTCGTCGCCCGCCTCGGCGCCGCTGCCTCCGGCCCGGCCGCGGCCGACCCGTACCGGCATGCGGCGGAGCTGCGCGCGCAGGCAGGCACAGCGGCCACCCCGAGCAGTACCGACCTCGGTGGCAACTGCCCGGCCGACTGGGGTCCGACCAACATCCAGTCCTTCGACACCACATGGACGGTCCCGCCCAAGCCCTCGGACTCGGCGAGCACGACAACGTTCTTCATCTGGAACGGACTGTCCGGCGGCGCCCTGCAGCCGGTACTCCAGTGGGGCAACGGAACGGCCGCCTACCAGATCGCCAACTGGTACTACGTCGGCGGCAAGTACGCGCACGGTACCTATCTGAGCGTCGCGCCCGGCACCTCCCTCACCGGCAAGATCGACTTCGTCTCCGCGGGCAACGGAACGTACACCTACAAGGAGTCGTTCGCCGGATACCCGTCCGCCGACGTCACCGTGGAGCGGACGAGCGCGGCCGACGGCGTCATCGAATGCTTCGAGCCCTACACCGACGGGGACGCGACGAAGAATCCGGACGCACCCGATGTGGCGATGAAGGGCATCCACCTGACCGGGCAGTCAGGGCACCCCGCGCCGTCCACCCTCGCCTGGACCGGCAACGGTTCGGCGGCCGGCACCAAGGTGATCGACGACAGCAGCTCCAACGGGGAAGTGGACCTGTACTTCAACGGCATATAGGCAGGCGGCCGGGGCCCGTTGACAGCTCCCACCTGTCGGCGGGGCCGGAGAGTGACCAGCTGGCCGGTCGGCCGGCTGGTCCGCTCGTACCGCCGGTGGAGACGCCGTCCTGGGCACCGGCTCACACGGTCGCGTACGGACCCTCTGCCGCCTTGGTGAGCTGCATGTGCGTGAGCTTGCGTACGAAGAAGACCGCGAGGACGGCGGCCGCGAGGTCGACGACGTCGCCGGCGAGCATGACGGCCACCGACTGCCGGTACATCACGGGGTCGTCCGACGACCTGCCCAGCACCGAGCTGATCCTGCCGAGTGCCAGCGAGAGGACCCATGCGGTCCACCATGCGGTCAGCAGCGCCCGCGGCGCCGGCCGCCGGGAGCCGTCGGCCGCGGTCGGGGAGCTGGCGTCCCAGGAATCCGAGGCGATGCCGTGCGGTATCCAGAGGCTTCCGAGCGGGACGAACCAGCCACCGACCGCCCAGCCCGCGCGCCGGCCCTGGATACCGGGGGCGAAGACCTCGGCATTCTTGCGGGTCCGGTGGAACCAGATGATGAAGACGACCGCGGTCACGATCAGCGCCAGCCCGTAAGAGACGGCGCCCAAATTGACCAGATGGTCGGCCCGTCGGCCTTCCTCCACGGTGTAGGCGGCGACCCCGTCGGCCGTGACATTGCCCAGCAGGTCGTACGTGTTGATGTGGACGACGACCGAGAAGACGTCCGTCGCGGCGCACAGCGCGAGCAACGCGGTGACGGCGAGGGACAGCCCCCTGGTCGGCTTCAGCCGCGGTCCGGCGTACAGATTGCGCGGTGGTGTGAAGGCAGGCGTGTGCGACATAACTGAGAGAACCCCCCACGGGTACGAAAAGCCGTCCACCGAAGGACGACCAGCCCCGAAGCTTATGTTCTGCTTATACCCCCGTCCAACCAGTTGTCGCTCAGTCAGGCCATGGGACGGCGTCCTGTGCGGCGCGTCGAACACATCGCTGGAGCAGCGTCGTTGCAGCGGCATCGCTTTGCGGCACGGCGTGGCGGCGCGTCCGGAAAGGGCCAGGCGATCGGGGCTCAGCTCCCGACAGCCGCCCGGTAGGGGCGGAAGAACTCGCGCAACTCCTGAGCGTACAGCTCCGGTTCCTCGAAGGCGGCGAAGTGTCCGCCACGCCGGGGCTCCGTCACACGTACGGCGTTCGCCGTGCGTTCGAGCCAGGCTCGCGGCGGCCTCACGATGTCACCGGGGAAGAGGGCGAAGCCGGACGGCACCTCGACCCGGCGGGCGAGCTGCGCGGGCGGGATCGCGGCGTTGGCGCTGTACATGCGCATCGAGGAGCCGATCGTCCCGGTGAGCCAGTAGAGCGTGATGCTGGTGAGGATCTCGTCCTTCGTGAAGGAGCGCTCGATATCGCCGCCGCAGTCGCTCCATGCCCGGAGCTTCTCGACGATCCACGCGGCCAGACCGGCAGGCGAGTCGGTGAGCCCGAAGGCTGCGGTCCCTGGCTTCGTACGGTGCATGGCCGCGTAGGCGCCCTCGGCCCCTCCCCAGGCCGCTGCCGCCGCGAGCCAGGCGCGCTCCTCGGGTGCCAGGTCCGCCGGGTCGCCGGTGTGGAGGGGAACCCCGGCGTCGGTGCGGTGGACTGCCACCACGCGCTCGGGGTGGTCGAGGGCGAGGTAGCGGCTCACATGGCTGCCGATGTCCCCGCCCGCCGCGCCGAACCTCCGGTGACCGAGGCCCTCCATCAGCCTGGCCCACAGGCCCGCTACGGCGATGGAGTCCAGTGGCGGGCCGGTGGGGCGGTCCGAGAAGCCGTATCCCGGCATGTCCGGCACGACCACGTCGAACGCGTCCGCGGGATCGCCACCGTGGGCTCCGGGGTCGGTCAGGAGCGGGATGACTTTCGTGTACCGCCAGAACGAGTCCGGCCAGCCGTGGCACAGGACCAGCGGCAGCACGGGCCCCACCGGCGCGACGGCCCGGGCATGCACGAAGTGGATCCCGAGACCGTCGACCGGGACGCGGTACCGAGGGAGCCGGGCGAGCGCCGACTCCTGCCCCGGCCAGTCGAATCCGTCCGCCCAGTACGCGACGAGCTCACGGAGGTAGTCCAGGTCGGTCCCGAGCGACCACCCGGCGTCCTCGGGCGCATCGGGCCACCGGGTCGCGCGCAGCCGGCCCCGGAGATCTTCGAGCGCCTCGGGGGTGGTCTGCGAGGTGAACGGCTGGGGATGGAGCAGGGAGTCCGGCATACGGCGCATCGTAGCGGCGGGCACTGACACCGTCCGGGAAGCGGGTTTCCTCACCGCTCGTGCCCGGCTTCCGGGTCCTCCGCCTCCGGAGGGTCGCGACCACCGTCGTTGCACCCGTCGGCGCGTGCGCTCAGCCGCGGGGCACGGTCAGTAGTAGTGCCTGCGGCCGCCGATCGCGTGTCCGGTCCCGCCGAGAATCCACAGGACCGCGCCGACCACGACCAGCACACCGCCGACGGTCGTCAGGAGGGAGACACCGACCAGCAGGCCGATGATGAGCAGAATGGCTCCGAGAACAATCATGTGAGGTCTCCTCGTGAGGTCTCTTCGGTCTGCGCATCCCCGCCGGGCGGGGCACGCAGCACCTTTGTCCTGTCCGCTGCGCAGCCCGGACCCGCGACTGCACGCCTACGACTTGGCCGTCTGGCGTCCCAGCGCGAAGGCCGCGCCGCAGATCCCGACGACCCCTGCCGCGGCACCGGACACTATGGCCTTGCGGTGCTTGACGACCGTCCAGGTCGTCGCCGCGGCGGAAGTAGCCTTCCCGGCGGTGGAGACGAGGGCCTTCTGCCCGCTCTCGACACCCTGGGCGGCAGCCTCACCGACCCGCGTGGCGGCCGTCCCTGCAGACTGCACGCCGGACTTGGCGGCAACCCCGGCGGACTTGGCAGCGGTCCCGGCGGACTTGGCAGCAGTCCCGGCGTCACGCGTCGTGGCCTTCGCCTTCGACGCGGTGCGGGCCGAGCTCTGCTTGGCCCGGTTCCCTGCGGCCCCGGCCTTCTTGCCGGCCGTGCTGGTGACTCGCTTCGCGGAATTCTTGTTTGCTTCAGTCATGACATCCGTGTTGCCGCAGGAGCGCCGGTGAAACACCATCAGCCCGTTCAGGAGCCATTGCCCGGCAGCAGCGAACCCAGCGGACCGAGGTCCAGGTTGAGGTCCTCCATGGTGAGTCCGTAGCGGTCGCAGAGCTCCGTCATGCGGTCCTGGAGGATCATCAGGGTCAGACCGATGCGCTCTTCCTGGTCGTCGCTGAGATCCCCCTGGTCCACCCGGTGCAGCGCCGTACGCTCCATCAGCTGGCGCAGCAACTCCACGATGGTGAGCACCAGTTTGATGAGATCACGCTCCACGGTCTCCGGATTCGTCCGCAGCCTGCGTGCCATCTCACTCTGGTGCGAGCCCTGCCCGGAGCCCTGCCCCGCCTCCTGGCCCGTACCGGACCCGCTCTCCGGACCTGCGGGAAGCAGGTCGAAGGCGTGCGCCGCCGCCTGGGTGAGGTCGTTCAGCCTGAGCTCTCCTGCAACCCCTTGAGGGTCTTCGGCCGTCATTGTGCTCCTCACCATGGTGCTGGTTCGTCGGACGTGATCGAGCGGATGACGGCCCGCAGATTGATGTGCACCAACTCGACGTCCGCGATGGACAGAACGAGGTCCCCGGTGAGAACGGCGCCACCGTTCAGGAGGCGGTCCAGCAGATCGACGAGAGCGACCTGCCTGCCGCCCAGCGGCTCACTGTCCTCGAAACCGGTGCTCTGCAGGGCGTCACTCACTGCGGGCCGCCCTCTCGGGCGTCGGGCGGGGTCGCGAACGAGTACGGAGCCCAGGGCCCGGTGATCTCGATGCGTACGCCGCCGGCATCGTCCGCGAGTCCCTTCAGCGACTGGCGGAACTCGTCGGCCCGGGCGGCCGGGACCAGGTACGCCTCGTTCGCGACGTTCTCCCCGGCGGCGCGGGCCAGTTCACCCTGCTGCGGGCGGTGCACCACGCGGGCACGCGCGATCCCGGACACCCGGCCGGACACCTCGGCTGCCAGTGCTCCAGCGGCTCGGTAGGCATCCTCGTGGCTGCGCTTCCGGGCCCTGCGCTGCTGCAGATAGGCCCGGCCCGGGCTCTCGGCGGCGGCCGGTCGCGGCGCGTCCGGCCGCGGCGCGGCGGCGGCCGTCCGCTGCGGGTCGGCATACACCTTCACCCCGAGTTCGACATGGCCTTCGAGCCAGGAGAGCAGCTCACCGAAGTCCTGCCGGCGCTCGTGGAGCATCGCCTCCACCCGCGAGTCGTCGAGATAGACCGTCGCCAGCCGCATCGGGAGGACGGTGGCGCTCTCGTAGGCCGCGGCGACCACCGTGTGGTGGGCACGCGCCAGAACCTCAAGCCGGTCCAGGTTCTCCATCTGCGCCTTCATGCCTTCGGAGCTGAAGGCATCCTCCGGCACGGATGACACCACCGCGGCGAGGCCATCGGCGCACACGGTGCGCAACGCGCCGCCGTCCAGGCCGGTGGCCGACGCGTCCGGCGCCGTACCGGCCCGGCCGACGGCGTAGACGTACGAGATGCCTGCCGCGCGCTCCGGGGAGTGAGCACTCACTGTCGCTTCCTCTCTTCGTCCGCCTTCCCGGCCGGCTGGTCCTTCCCCGCCGACTGGTCCGCGGATCCTGCGGGGAGTCCCGCAGCCGCCCTGAGCTCGGCGAGCTCCGCCTTGAGACGGTCGTTCTCGAGCGCCAGCTGTTCGTCGGCGGGGCGCAGGGGTGCGCGGGTGTCCTCCTGCTGCGAGCGGGCTCCGGAGGAAGCCCTGGAGGAGAGCGATGGATCGTGCTCCCACCAGTCGATGCCCATCTCCTTCGCCTTGTCGACGGAGGCGACGAGCAGCCGGAGCTTGATGGTCAGCAACTCGATGTCGAGCAGGTTGATCTTGATGTCGCCGGCGATGACGATGCCCTTGTCCAGGACACGTTCGAGGATGTCGGCCAGGTTGGCGGATGACCCTTGCTGGCCGTACGGGGACGCCCCGGAGGGCGACCCCATACGGCCTGCCAGTGAATCGGACACGTGTATTCAGCCCTGTCTGTGCTGTCGGCTCATGTCAGCGACTGGCCGATGCGGTGCGACGCGGAGCACGGCGGGCGGGACGGTCTTCTTCCTCTTCGTCCTCGTCCTGTTCTGCCTCGTCCTGTACGGTCTCGTCCTCGTCGGGAAGGTCCTCCTCGCCCCGGGGCTCGTCCTCGTCGGGGAGGTCCTCCTCGTCCTCGTACTCCTCCTCGTCGGCGTCCTGGAGTTCGTCGTCCTCGTCGTCCTCGGCGGGCTCGTCGTCCTCGTCGGCGTACTCGTCGGACTCGTCCTCGTCGGAGCCGGCCCCGTCCTCGGGCGCCTCCGGGTCCCCGGCGCCGTCCTCCTCGCCGTCCTCCGTGTCGCGGGCCTCGGCTTCCTCCTGCTCGACGGCGTCGTCGTGTTCCACGACGACCTCCCCGTCCCGGATCTCGCCCCGCCAGCCGTCGGTGGCCTCGCCGCGCATCATGATGAACTTGCGGTAGAGCTTGAGGTCGAGGCGGGCACGGCGGCCCTGGGCGCGCCAGATGTTGCCCGTCTTCTCGAACAGGCCCTTGGGGAAGTACTCAAGGACAAGCAGGACCCGCGTCAGGTTGTCGGTGATGCGGTGGAACGTCACCACACCCTTGACCGTGCCCTTCGCGCCCTCGGTGGTCCAGGTGATCCTCTCGTCCGGCACCTGCTCGGTGACGTTCGCCTTCCAGCTGCGCGTGGACTTGGCGACCTTCACCTTCCAGTTGCTGCTGGTGTCGTCCGACTTCTCGACGCTGACGACACCCTTGGCGAAGGTGCTGAACTCCTGGAACTGGGTCCACTGGTCGTACGCCTCGCGTACCGGAACGCCGACATCGATGTCCTCGACGATCGTCACGCTCTTGGACTTTCCGCCACCGCCCTTGCGGCCCTTGCCGAACATTCCCTTGACCTTGTCCTTGAGGACGTCCTTGACATGAGAGGTGCCTGCACTGAGCGCCGCCTGGGCGGGTGACTTGCCTTCGCTGAGGGCCTGTCCGCCCTTCGCCAGGCTGCTCGCGAGACCACCCCCGCCCTCCCCCGGGCTGGCGAGCTTGCTGACGCTCTCGCCCAGCTTGTGCCCGAGGTTGCTGACGGTGTGCTCGGCCCGTGCCCGCAGGTAGTTCTGCAGCTCGTCCTTGAGCCGGTCGGTCGCGGGGTTCTGCGCCACTTCCTGCTTCAGCTTGCCGAAGGCGGAGTCACTCATCGTTCCCCCCGCTCTTCTTCGCCGTACGCGTCCGGGTGCTGCTGCCACTGCCGGACGACGTCTTCTTGCGCGGGGCCGAGCCGGTCTTGCGCGCTCCGCCCGATGCGGTCCTGCGCGCCCCCGAGGAGGCCTTGCCCGCGGTCGAGCGGGCCGTCTTCGCCGCTCTGCGCTGCGGGCGCTCCTCCTCTTCGCCCTCGTCGTCCTCCCCGTCCTGGCGGGCACGGCGCCCGGTGTCCGGCTCGTCACCGGAATCCTCGTCGCGGGCCTTCGTGTCCCGCTCGTCCTCAGCGCCGTCCGGGTCGTCGAGCCCCAGCGTCCGCTCGTGGAGCGAGTCGGCCAGGCTGGTCGCGCGCTTGGTGAGGGCGGACGTGGCGGCGGACTTCGTGGCTTCCACCAGCTCCTTGCGGACCTGGGTGTTGAGGCTGCCGAGGACCGGCGAATCCGCGACGAGCTTGCCCAGCTGTGCCGGGTCCAGGCTCAGCTTCTTGCCGGCGAGGAACATGCCCAGGCCGATGGCCAGTTTGGCCTTCTTCGTACGCCCCAGCAGGTATCCACCCACCAGAGCCACGCCTATCTTGCCGTTGCATTTCATCGTTCGCACACCTCGGTCTCCCTGATGTCAGGGGTTGGATCGCAGTCGTCGCTGATTGGCTTCGAGCCATTCGAGCCGGTCGAGCAGCTCGTCCTCGCGACGGTCGAATTCGTCGTCCCCGATTCGGCCGCTGAGCAGTTCCTTTTCCAGGTCTGCCAGTTGCTGCCGTACGGGTTCGGGGTCGTAGTACTCCTGCTCCGCCGTGACCAGCACCTGGTCGATGACCCATGCTGTTCCGCGTACGGGAGCCAGCGGCAGAGTGAGAATGTTCGAAATGAGGCCCATGGCGGGGTCCTCCACCCGGATAGTTCGTTCTCGGGATCAGACGAAACTGTAGGGCGGCAGTGGCCCGTTGAGAGCGAACGTGTAGGCGTCGCCCCTCTTCTCGGCCTCCTCGTGCACCGCCTGGGACAGCTCCGCCGTCGCTTCGCGCTTGACGAGGAAGGAGACATTCAGAAAGTGCGACTTGGTCGGTTCGCCGACCGAGACACGCACCGCGGCAGGCGTCAGACGTGCCACGATCTCATTGCCCTCGTTCTCCTCGCGGACACGGACCTCGTTCGAGATCAATTCCCCGAGCGCCATCATGTCGCCCTGGTTGGCGGGGTTCTTGCGGGTCCGCTCGTTGAGTTCGCGTACCTCGGCGGATCCGGAGACGATCTCCAGCAGGAGATCCTGCTCCTCTCGGGCGATTTTGAGGTTGTACTCAAGACACCCGTCGATCTCCTTGAGCCGCTCGGTGTACGCGTCCTGCTGCTGCTCCAGGACCGCGTGCACCTGATCGTCGTCAGGACCCACCAGTCCGAAGCGCATCGGCAGGGCGGCTCCGTCCGCCAGCAGCCCTTCCAGGACCGTCTGATGGGCGACCAGGTCGCGGCGCTTGGCCCGCAGGTCCTGGGGTGCGTCACTGACGACCGCGCTGAGGCGCTTCGTACTGACGACACGCAGCTCCGAGGCCGGTTCGCCGACACCGACCGCGCCGTCCAGACGCAGGGGGTGGTCCGCGGCGGTTATCGCGTAGATGTAAGTGGACACAGGTGCTACTCCTCTCGGCGGCTTGAGCTACGGCGGCTGCTCGACGTGGACTTGCGCGCGGGGCGCTCCTCCTTCTCCTCCGACTTGCCGCCCTGGAGGGACTCACTGAAGGCCTCGACGGCGCCCGTCAGTGCTCCTTTCGACTTCCCCTTCGCACCGCTCTCGGTCGCCTCTCCGACCAGGTCGGTGAGCTGGCTCGGGGCCTTACGGCCGGATTCCAGGTCCAGTCGGTTGCACGCTTCCGCGAACCGCAGATACGTGTCGACGCTGGCGACCACTACACGGACATCGATCTTGAGTATCTCGATGCCGACAAGGGAGACACGAACGAAGGCGTCAATGACGAGACCTCGATCAAGGATGAGCTCCAGGACGTCGTAGAGGTTTCCCGATCCACCCCCACTGCCACTGCTCGATGCACTGCTCTGCTGAACAACACTCATGGTGAAACTCCTTTCCGATGGAACCGCGTACATCTCGCCGCGGCTGTACCGGATTTGGTGTCAGCGGTCTATCTGGCCCTTTGCGTAGCGGCGCACGCGCTCGTATCCCAGGAGACTCCCCTGTGCGTCGAGCGATACGCGGTAGGTGGCCATGACACTGGCGGTATCCGGGACCTTTTCGATCTCGGTCACCTCCACATCCGCCGACCAGCCGTCGTCCGTGGCCTTCAATGCCGACACCGAACTGGGTTCGCGCTGCAACATCTGCGCGAGCTGCTCGGCAGCACGCCGCATTGCAGTGCCGACATCCAGACGCTCCGGGCTGTCTTTGCTGCTTTGACTCTCCGTGGTTGCCATGATCCCGCCCGTCGTACGTCTTCTTGTGGGCTCCGATGGACTTCGTCCGAAGTCCGTACGCCGTCGTTCACGGCTGGTGAACGCGTGCCCCTAGGTCGGGAACCTATTCACGCCGGGGCCTGAGCATTCGCTTTGCGTCACGTACGGAGCGATCGGAAGGGCCTGACCTGCTGCATTGAATTCCGGGCAGCGGAAATCCACCGGTGAGGCAGGGGCCAGAACGACGGCTGGCCTGCCGGGACGCACAGGAAGGCGCGCCCTGGCTCAGCCGCGGCGGTGGTCGGCGCCCGGCGTGACAGGCGTCACAGGCGTCACAGGCGTCACAGCGTGGTCGGCTGCGCGCCCTGTGCCCAGGCCGTGCCAGCGGCCGGGGTGCAGGGAGAGGATCCGGTCGAGACCGACGACGCGCAGCACGCGGACGATGTGGGTGGAGGCGCCTGCCAGAGCGATTCCGGCCCCCGTTCCGAGTGTCGTGTTGCGCGCGACGATGAAGGCGTGGAGTGCGCGTCGCCGTAGCGCTCCCCTTCCGTGCCGGTGCGGGCTTCGGTGAGGCCGTCCATGTGGAGCAGCAACGTATCGACGGGCCGCAGAGCGGTGGTGGCGGCGGCGAAGCGCGCGTCGGGCAGGGCTCCGACGAGGAAGCCTCCCGGCGTGGCCAGGTGACCGGCGGTGCCGTCGGCGCGCAGGACCAGTGCCGGCGGGTGGCCTCCACTGGCCAGGGAGACGTCGAACCCGTGGTCCCGGGGGGTGAGAATGCCGAAGATGACCGTGCAGTACCGCGCGCGAAGTGCGTCTCGTGGTAGAGCTTGCCGCCCACGGTGAGCAGATCGGTGAACCTCAGCCGGCCCACCATCTCCTGCCGTCCGTAGCCGAGCCGGTTCAGCAGGGTGGTGTTCGCCTTCGCGATCCTGCCGTCCAGCAGGGCGGAGAGGTAGTCGCACGGAGCGTTCTCGTAGAGGTCGTTCACGTCGTCCTCCAGCAGTGCGCTGAACGACGCCGCCGGCGACACCTCCTCCCCCGGCCCGGAGCCGAGGTCGACGCCGTCCGGCCCGTGCCCGGCCCCGCACATCACTGGGGGTCGCAGAGGAAGGAGAGGATCGCGCGGTACTGCTCCGCCTGCGCGGGCACCACCAGCCGCCACATGTTCTGGTCACAGCCGAATCCGTGCGCCAGGAGGACCACCGGCCCGTCCGGCCGACCGGTCACCACGACGTTGTTCCTGCGCTGGACGTCCATTCGAACGTCCCGCCACCCGTGGGCTCCTGGCCCACGCCGGTCCCAGGGGATCCGGGCCGGCGTGGGCCGACCAGTGGGGGGAGCCGGCGGCACGGCGCATGGGTATTGACCATGGGGAACGAGGCCCAGAGATGGCTGCGCCGTTCCAACGGGACGCGCAGCCGGCCGCAACCGCGCAGACCGGGGGGACCGCCGGGATCGCCGGGATCGCCGGGATCGCCGGGACCGGATCATGCCATTCGAGGCAGGACATCCGCCTCTCTTCTCAGAGTTGGCTGCCGACGGCGACCAGCAGCGCTGCCATGCCGACCGTCAGCCACATCACGTAGTCGCCGAGCAGCCCCGAATGCAGACGGCGCAGGGGTACGACCAGGTGGCGCTCGCCCGGGGCCAGCACACTCCGCAGCACCTGCGAGGGCCGCCAGACCGCCGCGCAGGCCATGGCAGCGGCGAGGCCGGCCGACAGCAGGCCGAGCAGGACACCGGGCGAGGTCCACGCCGCTTCGGGCGCCGCGGAGACCGCCTCCGCGGCGCCGCTCCGGACGCTCGCGAGGTATCCGGCGTGGTCCGTGAAGGCCCTGGCTCCCCTGGCGACCGCGGCCGCCACCGCGGGCACCGCCCCGATCGCCAGACAGAGGGCGAGGAGGACCGCCGGGACTGCTGTCATGGTGCGCGGGACCGGCCGGCGCGGATCCCGGATCTCGGGTTCCTCCCCCTCGCCGCTGGTCTCCAGATCTGCGTGGGTGCGCCGTGGGGCCGGCCCCGCACCGAAGAAGACCCGCAGCCCCGCGCGGAGCACGGCGGCGCCGGTGACCGCGGACACGAGGACGTACAACGCGGGCAGCCATGGCCCGCTCCCGCCCGCGGCATGTTCGGCGATGGACTTGCCCAGCCCCGTACCGAAGGGCGGCAGGCCCGCCAGGGCGAGCCCCCCGGCCAGGAACAGCACACCCGCCCCGCGCAGCTCGCGGCCCCGGGCGTGCAGCGCGTGTTCGTCGACCGACCCGTATCTGTCCAACAGCACACCGACGAGGCCGAACAGGGCGGCTTTGGCGCCGGCGTGTCCGGCGACGTAGACGGCGGTGCCGGCCGCGCCGCCGGGGCTGAGCAGGCCCAGACCCACCAGGAACAGACCGGTGTGTCCGATGGTGGAGAAGGCGAGCAGCCGCTTGAGGTGCCGCTGCTGCCAGCACATCACCGCACCGACGACGCCCGTCACCGCCCCGGCGGCGACCATGGTGTGCTCGAACGCGTCCGCGGGGATGCCGTGCCGGCCCGCGAAGACGGCGTGGTAGACCCGCGCCGTTCCGTACACGCCGAGTTCGACCATCACACCCGACATCAGCATGCAGACGGGCGTCGGGGCGACGGCGTGGGCGTCGGGCAGCCAGAAGTGGAAGGGGACGATCGCGGCCTTGACCAGCATGCTGACGACCACGAGGACGAATGCGGTCACGAGCAGCGCGTCGGGCCGGTGTGCGGCGAGGTGGCTGCCGATCTGCGCCATGCCCAGTTCGCCCGTGCGCGCGTAGAGCAGGCCGATGCCGAGCAACGAGCAGTACGCGGCAAGGGAGTTCACCACCCCGAAGGTGAGCGCCCCGTGCAGCGGGCGGGGGTCCTCGACGTGGTACCCGGTGAGCGCGTAGGCGACGACCCCCATCAACTCGAAGAAGACAAAGGCGTTGAAGAGGTCCCCGGTGAGGGCGAACCCGCACATGCCCGCCTCGAAGAGCAGCAGCAGGGCGGGGAAGGAGCCGCGGTGCCGCTCGGGGGGCTCGTCGAAGTACCGCCACGAGTAACCCAGTACGGCCAGGATCAGGATCGAGACGAGCAGCGCGAGGCCGATTCCGATCCGGTCGCCGACCAGCACGATCCCGACGCTCTCGCCGCCCTTCATGGTCCACCCGCCCGACCAGGAGACCACCCGGCCGTCCCCGGCACGCAGCCACACCTGCAGCAGCCCGGCGCATGTGGCCACGGCGGCCGCGATCGCCAGGACGTCGTTGACCGTGCGGGGCAGCACCCGCCCGACAACCACCAGCAGGGCAGCCCCCATCAGCGGGAGTGCCACGGTGAGGGGCAGCAGATCGGTCGTATCGGGCACCGGCTAGCCCTTCAGCCCGGTCAGGGCTTCGGGGTCGAGGGTCCCGGTGCGTTTGCGGATCTGGATGACGAGGCTCAGCAGCAGCGCGGTCACCGTCGCGCCGACGACGACGTCGGTCAGGACGAGCGCCTGCACCACCGGGTCGACCACGACGGAGCTCAGCGGAATGTCGGCGAAGACCGGCGCCGTGCCACCACGGCGGTAGCCCACGGCGAGCAGCAGGACGTACGTGGACGACTGGGCCACCGCGAGGCAGCCGACCGCGTGAACGAGATTACGGCTCGTCACCATGCCGTACACACCGACGAGGAAGATCCAGCCGGCCGCGAGAAAGGGCAGCATGGTCACGATTCCTCCTGCGGAGCCTGTGCGTTGCCGGATGGGGACGAGATCTCGACCGCCTGGTCGAGGAACTGGGCGAGCAGCACGATGACGCCGGATGCCACCTCGACCCCGACGGCCGCGTTCACCAGCGGCACGAGGCCGCCGGACGACAGCTGGTCGAAGGTGCCCAGGGGGAGGACGTTCTGCAGGTACGCACCGCCCGCGACGAGCCCCGCCAGGCCCAGTGCGGTGAACGACCCGGCCGCCGCCGCGTCCAGGGCCCCGTAGAGAGCCAGCGGACGGACGCGGCGCAGCACGCGGTAGTCGGCCGCCAGATAGGCCAGGTGCAGACCGGTGGCGAGGACTACGCCGCCCTGGAACCCTCCGCCGGGGGTCAACTGGCCGTGCGCCACGATGTAGATACCGACCAGGACCGTCACGGGCAGGAGACCCGCACCGAGCAGCAGGGTGGACGGCATCACCCACTGCGGTTCCGGATCCTCCCGGTCCTCGTCGCGGGTTCGCCGCAGGAGCACGACCGCTCCGAGGACGGCCGCGAAGAGGATCGACTCCTCCCCCAGGGTGTCCAGGGCCCGCTGGTCGAAGTTGATGGAGGACACGACGTTGGCGGTGTGCCGGTGGAGGGCGGCTGCGACCGACCTGTCGCCGTACGGATGGCTGCGCGTACCGAACGGCGGAAGGCCCGTGCAGGCGGCGGTGAACGCGATCGCCACCACCAGCGCGGCGGCGAGGAAAGCCCCTTTACGTACGGTCCTGGTCATGGGTCACACCCCCTTCCCTCCGTCCCCGCCGCCCGGGCCTTCCTGGTCACGACGTCCGTCACGGCGCGGCATCCGGCGCGTCTTGCGCACCGTCAGCAGGACGAGGAGCGGGGTGAGCGCGCTGCCCACGGCCAGCTGTGACAGTGCCACGTCGGGCGCCTGAACGGCGAGGAACAACACCGAGAGGCAGAGGCCCAGAGCCGCCAGCACCACCGCCTGCCGCACCGGGTCGCGTGTGAGAGCCGCGCAGGTGGCCGCGACCGTCACCAGAAGCAGGGACACGGCGACCAGGAAGTCGACGCCGCCTGCGTCGCCGCTCACGCCGGCGGCCCCTGTTCGGTGCGCGGCCGGACTGTCGTCTTCGTGATGGTGCGGGCGATGGAGATGGTGACGACCGGACCGGTCACCGCCATCACGGCGGCGATGAAGAGGAACTTGACCGCCGGGCGGCCTGCGCCGGCATCGACCGCGAGCGCCAGACAGATCAGTGGCAGTCCGACGGAGGTGGCGGGCGAGAGGGCGTGCAGCCGCAGGTACGGCCCCGGCAGGACGACCAGCGCGAGGGCCGCCAGCGCAAGCGCGGCCAGCCCGCAGCACATCAGGACCACGGCGCAGATCTCGCGGATGCCCATGTCAGCGCCCCGGTGTCCGCGTACGGTCCTGCGACGGGCGGGCACCGCCGGCCAGGCAGCGGCAGAAGACGAGCGTGCCCGCAGGCGACAGCACCGCGAGCACCAGGGCCAGGTCGGTGTAGGCCGGTCGCTGCAGCCCGCGTGCGGCCAGCAGGAAGACCGCGGCCGCCACCGCCCCTCCCAGCGCGATCCCGGCCAGGCGTACGGCGGGTTCACCCCGGCAGGCACTCCACAGACACGGTCCCATCCCGAGGGGCAGCAGGACGCAGCAGGCCAGCAACCACGCGTTCACGCGCAGCGCCTTCCCGGCAGCGCCCGCTCCACGCCGGGAACGGCGCTTCCGAGGAGGTGCACCGTCAACTCGGCTCCCGTGCCGGGGCTCCCGGCCTTGCTGATGTCGACGACGCATGAGCCCGGGCTCGCTGCCAGCAGCACCGCGGCCCACCCGGGACTCACCCCCGGTTCCAGCCGGAACGTCGCCGTTGTCCCCGGCACGGGCCGGCCGGCCAGCACCCGGACGACCACGCCGAGAAGCTGCGCGCACTCGCGCAGCAGGGCCGCGGGCAGGGACGCACCGGCGGCGAGCAGGCCGCGTACCCCGCCGCGCGGTTGCTCCGCCCTGCGCAGCCCCTCGGCGGCGACCGCACCGAGCGCCGCGGCGCCGGCGCCGACCGCGAGCTCCAGTTGGGAGACCGAGGTGATGAGGACGGTGTAGAGCAGGAAGAGGAACGCCCACCAGCCCAGCAGGGTCACCGCGGTCACCACGCCGCGTGCGGTCACGGTCGCCTCCTGACAGTCGTGGTCCCCGTGGATACCGACAGAGCAGAGCCGGGACGGAGTCTCCGCCGACGGAACACTCCAGTTCCTGCCGCGTCGACGCCACAGGCGGTACCGGGACAGTGCTCGTCTCTCCGGACGGACCGGGACTCAAACACGGCCCGGCCGCCGCGGCCCGTACGCCCGCCGCGCGGGAACTTCCGTTACAGCAGGCCGCCGTGGAGCTCTCGGACCTCGTCCGTGCGGACTGCTGTGGCCACAGACTGCTGGATCCCGGGCTCCCCCGGGGCTCCCGCGTGCGGGCATCACCCGAAAGGTTCCGGGATTGCACCGGGTAGCGGCCGTACACCCGGGGCCATGAACAGCTGAGATGCTGATCGGCCGACGGGCTCTTCGGCCGAGGGGTGGAGCAAGCGGGCGCGGGAGGGGCGGGCACCGGTTGCACGGGGGGGACCGGGTACTGCGGTGGCCGGGTACTGCGGGGTGGGAGAGAACGACAGGCCGGTGCGCTCACTCTCCCCCTTCGTGATCGCTGCCCGCGTCTCCGGCGCCGGTCTGGGCGTTGGCCGTACGGTCCACCTCCAGCCAGGAGTCCGCGTGGGAGTTGTCCACTTCGACGGCCGCGAGGTGTGTGGGCAGGGTGACCGAGGACACCAGCAGCGGGAGGGACGCGGCGGTGGCGGCTCCTTGCCCGCAGACAGCGCTGATGGCAAGGCCGGCGGCCACCGTCAGGATGCTTCGCACCCTCGCCGCCGAGCTGGTCCTGGGCGGTTGGGGCTGGAGTCGTGGCACGCCGGGTGCGTCGGCGTTCCGCGGTGGCGCGGTGTGATGCGGGGGCGTGGTGTCGTGTGGGTGTGTGGTGTCGTGTGGGTGCGCGGGTTCACGTCGGGATGTCACTGTGTCGTCCTGCCTCTCACGGCCACCGTGACGAGACGGTGGCCGCCGGATTCAAGGGCCGCCATCGGGCGATCGGACAGAGGGTCGGGCAGTGCCCGTGGGGTGAAGGCCACGGGCAGGCCGTCAGACTCCGAGAGGCGAAGCCGCGTCGTGGTGGCGGCTGATGTTCCGCTCCAGGAGCCGCGTCGACTCCGGCACACCGATGCTGCGCTCGCCGCCCCTTTCGGGGAGGCGCCCGTCCGATGCCTTCAGCTTCCGCATGGCGGTGTCGATGGCCTCGTGAGCGGCGAAGAGACACGGCGTGGAGTAGATGGCGACGTCCACATCGAGTGCGTCAAGCTCCGGCAGGGACAGGCGTGGTGACTTTCCGCCGGCGATCTGGTTGAAGAGCAGCGGCTTGTCACCGATCACGTCACGGATGCGGCGGATCCACTCGACACTGCGTACGCCGTCGACGAGCACCACATCGGCGTCTGTCTTGGCCAGCGCCGCCGCGCGGTAGAGGATGTCCTCCTCCTCGACCGCGTCGGTACGAGCCACCACCACCATGTCG
The DNA here is from genome assembly GCF_036061255.1 of Streptomyces sp. NBC_00388. Taxonomy (NCBI): domain Bacteria; kingdom Bacillati; phylum Actinomycetota; class Actinomycetes; order Kitasatosporales; family Streptomycetaceae; genus Streptomyces; species Streptomyces sp. NBC_00388. Next base: position 6,717,058 of record NZ_CP107948.1, on the reverse strand, counting down.
CCGCGGCACTCCAGCACCATGTTGAGCTTGTCCAGGTACTCGCCGAACGGCAGAACCTGCTTGCCGTCCGCGTGTCCACAGCGGCGCGGGCGCTTCTGGTCCTCCAGGATCACGCCGGACGCACCGGCCCTGTTCAGCCGCTGCACGACGTGACAGGCCACCTCGGGGTCCACGTATCCGTCGTCGATGTCGACGAGGAGGTGGCGGCCGGGGAAGGCCAGACGCAGCCGCTCGACGAAGGCGACCATGTCGGGCCACGCGATGTAGCCGATGTCGGGAAGTCCGTAGTGCGAGGCAGCGAAACCGAATCCCGAGACGAAGAAGCCGTTGTAGTGCTCGGCGGCGACAGAAGCGGAGTACATATCGTAGATACCGATGAGCGGTGTGGTTCCCGGCGCGGAGATCTCTTCGCGCAGGGCATTTCCGTAATGCATCGAACCTCCAGGGGGTCCCGGCTCCGAAAGCGTTATTGCTCTCGGCTTGACCTTTAATTTACAGATCCTTGACGTTCCGATCGCCGATCCCGGCGCCCATTCGCCCCTGGAAGGAACCGGTGCCGGAACCCGGTATATCTAGGCAGAATCGTTTCTACCCAGGAGCCGTTCGGATGATTTGCAAGAGGCTCCCGCCCCGGGGTGTCCGCCCGGGGCGGGCAGGCATCACCGAAGTGGCCGAACGCTCCCCTTTCGGCGGAGCCCTCGCAGGGGTACGCGAAAACACCTTTCCCGGGTGACGCACTTCCTTCCCCTCTTTCTCCAGCCGGGCCGGGCGGCGGAAGAGGGGCTGATCGACACGCTCACCCGCACATCGACCGTCACCGAACTCTCCCGTCACATTTCCGATGTGCTGCACCGCCGGATGGGGGCGGCCCCGGATATCCGCGCAACGCGGCTGCGCACACCGGTCACCAACTGGCCCACCAGGAAGAGGCGGAGGGGACCGTCACGCCGGTCCGGTGGCATCCGCCGTGCAGGTGAGAGCGTGGAGCCGGCGGTCAAGTGCCCCTGCATACAAGGGCACTTGACGGGCCCCTTCTACAGCGGGCGGCCCCCGGCCACCGCGACACGGCCGCCGATCTCGATCCAGCCCTCATCGGAGACCCGGGCCACGATGTCCGAACCGCGGCCCTGCCTGATGCGCAGATCCCGGCCCAACTCACCCGCCAGCAGCATCGCCGCGGCGCCGGTTGCCTCGTCCTCGGTAATGGCGTCGCCCCGCCTCGGGAATCCACGCGCCCGGACCGTGCCCGCGTCCTCGTCCGCCCAGGACCACGCGTACAACCAGCCATCGCCCTCCGGCGGCGCCGGCAAGGCGTCGACAGCGGCCGCCGACGGATACTGCTGGGTGCGCTTGCCCGACACCCACCCCGCCCGGCCGCGGATCCAGGTGAACTCCCCGTCGGTCCAGGTGCGCACATCACCTGCCACTGTCCGCAGCACACCGGCGGGCGTGCCATGCGCCCGGAGCAGCCACGCCGTTCCGATCAGCGGATACCCGGCGAAGGGAAGCCGCACGCTCGGCGTGTAGATGTCGACCGTGACCTCCCCGGCGACGGTATCGACGAACACGGTCTCCGAGAAACCGAGTCGCCGGGCGGTCTCCTGGCGCTCTGCCGTGCCAGGGACGGCAGTTCCGTCACGGAACACACCCAGCGGGCTTCCCCCGGTGCCGTCCCGGCCTATGAACACCTGCACCATCTCCATATCGGTCATAGTCGAACTCAAGCATGTACGCGGCTCTCCCCCGAGTATTCGGGAACGCTCGCCACCGGCGGGGCGCCGCTCACCGAACAGGCCCGCCCGGGAAGGAAATCCAGTCGTGGCATCCACCTCCGTCCTGGTAGGACGGGGGCATGGCTACCGAAGTCCTCGACCCCCTGGGCCGTCTGCTCGCCGAGCGTGCCTGTGAGCGCCTGATCACCGAGTTCGTCCGCCGGCTCGACCTGGGCGTTCCGGGTGACGTGGCGGAGCTGTTCACACCTGACGGGCTCTGGGAGTGGGCCGAGGGCGGCCGGAGGGTCCAGGGCCGCGAAGCTCTGCGGACCTACTTCGGTTCCCGGCCTGCCGACCGGCTCTCGCGGCGGATCTGCACGAACATCCTGGTGACTCTCACGTCCGGGTCGACGGCGACCGCGACCACCTACTTCACGACGTACCGTGTCGACGGCCACACCGGCGGAATGCAGCCCCCACGGATCCCGGCACAGGTGGGGCACTACGCGGACACCTTCCGCAAGACTGACGGCGAGTGGCTCCTCGCCGCCCGCTCCACGTTCCTGGCCTTCGCCGGTCCCACGGAACGTCTGGGCGCCGCCGTCACGTCGTAAGGCTGCGGCGGAACCGGAGGGGGAACGGGGCACGCGTGTGCCCCGGGCGCCGCCCGCCGCTGTCGGCCCTGTTTCCGTGCTGTACGCCGTGCTGTACGGTCGGGGCATGTCGAAGCCAGTGACGATCCGGGTCGATGACGAGTTGCACGCGCTGCTCAAGGAACGGGCCGAAGCCGAGGGCACCACGGTGACCGCGCTCATCGCCCGCGCCGCACACGACGCCGTCCGTGACCCCCGTCTCGAAGGCGCAGCGGAAGTCTTCCGTGCGTTCGTCACCGACAACGCCGACGCGTTCGACAGCGCCTTCCCCGATGACGCGCCGTCCCTGCTCGACGCACCGGGGCGGGCCGCCTGACGTGGAGCTCCATGTCGATATCCGCTGGCTTCTGGAACGCCAGGCGGAGGCCCTGCCCAAGCACCCGCACATCCATGACTTCTCCAGCCTGGTGGCAGCTGTCGGGCGGCACCGCGTCAACACCCCGAGGGTCGGGGCCACCGTCGACAACTCCTGGCGCGCTGCCGCGCTGATGCACGCCGTCATCCGCCTGCGCCCGCTGCCCGCGCGTAACGCCCTGTTCGGCGTAGGCCTGGTCGTCGCCTACATGGACGCCGCCGGTGAAGGCATCGACGCCCCGTACGGCGCGCTGATCGACCTCGCCCGTGACATCGACTCCGGCCGCTGCGACGCGTACGACGCCGCCGACCGCATCCGGTCCTGGCGCATCTGACCACCACGGCGGGGCCCGCTCCGCCGGGACGCCGAACGTGCGGGGCTCCGCTCGGCCCGGCACGTGACGGGTCTCAGGCCGTCCCTGGCCGGGCCCCGGAAGCCGCGGGCTCAAGGCCTCCGTGCCACGACCGGGCAAGCCGGAACCCGAGGTCGTCGACGCGGAAGGCCGGGTGGCTCTTGCGGCGGCACGACGCCCTGCACCCTCGCGGGGCGTCGTACGCACCTCCGCCACGGAACACCCGGTACGGGCCGTAGACCCCGGGGTCGTACACGTCCCAGCACCACTCCCACACGTTGCCGAGCATGTCGTGCAGGCCCCACGCGTTCGGAGCCCTGGTCGCGACGGGGTGCACCCGGTCGCCGGAGTTCCCCCGGTGCCAGGCGATGTCGTCCAGCTCTCCGTAACGGACACCGGAGGTCCCGGCCCGGCACGCGTACTCCCACTCCGCCTCGGACGGGAGGCGGTAGCCGTCCGCCTCCCAGTCGCAGCGGACGTCCCGGGCCTCCGGATCCTGCCCGAGCACGTAACAGGGGTCCAGACCCGCCTGCCGCGACAGCAGGTTGCAGAAGCGCACGGCCTCGCCCCAGGACACCTCGGTCACCGGCGTACGCGGCCCTGCCGGAGCGGAACCCTCCCCGCCCTGAACGGAGCGGTACAGCTCGTGCGTCACGGGATACGGCGCCAGGCTGAACGCCCTGACCGCGACCGTCCAGTTCGTCCTGGTGCCTTCGTCCCGCAGGGAGATCTCACCGGCCGGGATACCGACCATGCGCGGGGAGACGGCCTCGCACGTCTGCGCTTCGGAAGTCATAGTGTGATCATATAGGTCAATACCCCTGCCCCATCAGCCTGTTCGGGACAGTGGGCCTCTCGAACCGGAGAGCGTTCCGCGCTGTACGGACTTCCCGTCGCCGAACCTCAACTCTCCCGCACGGGGCGGGCCTTGCCGTCACCGGTCACGTAGGAGGTCAAGTCGCTGCCCAGGATTTCGGTGACGAGCCGGTGCCCGGCCTGGTTCGCGGGCCCGGACGGCTTGTGCTGCCCCGACGCCGGGCCGGAATCGGCGGCCGCCGCGCCGGCGCTTCCCAGAACGGCCTGAGCGATCAGTGCGCTTGCGGCCAGGAGCTTGGGGAACGTACGCATGTGACACGCCTTTCTTGGCACAGGTCCTGGCGGCGGGGCACGGCCCGTGGCCCGCCGCTGCCCGCGGTGGGGTGTTCAACGGCTCGCCCGGGGCGCCCCGTCGGAGCCTCTCGCCCGCGGTTCTCCTCCCAGTGTGTGTGCGAACGCCGGCCGGACCGGCCGAAGGAGTGGCTCCGGGCGCTCCGTTCACTCGAACGGGGCCACCCGTGCGGCGCACGGCCAACCACGGCGTCCTCGCCGGGAGTGACCACACCGGCAGCCACATACGGCAGCTTCGTCGCCGGGCCCCGGGCCGGGGAGAGAACTCGTGGGAGTGAAGGCGGACGGGCGTAGTGCGGTGGCGGGCGCGGCGCGGTACCCACGGGGTGGGTTTCCTCCCGGTGGGCCACCCCCCTGCGGGCACCCTCGTACGGCCAGGGTTCTGCCCCCGCGATGCCGCCCGGCGCTGCCCCCCGGCGGCGCCGAGGGGCACGGACCGCGGTGACCGGGGACAATGAGGTACTCGACCCCGGAGAGGGCGGCCGGGGACGCGGCACACGGTCGGAGGTGCGGCATGGAGGCGAGCGCACAGCAGCCGGGGCGGACCACCGGCTCCACGGCGCGGCCGGGACGGACCGGACGTGCGGTCCGGACCGCGCACGGCACGGTGGCCCACCGCCTGATCGCGGACCACCTGGTGGAAGGCCGGGCCGAGCCGGGGACCGAGATCGGGCTGCGAGTGGACCAGACCCTCACCCAGGACGCGACCGGCACGCTCGTCATGCAGGAGCTGGAAGCACTCGGGCTGGACCGGGTGCGCACCCAGGTGAGTGTGCAGTACGTGGACCACAACATCCTCCAGACCGACGAGCGGAACGCCGAGGACCACGCCTTCCTCCGCTCGGCGGCCCGCCGGCTCGGTGTCTGGTACTCGAAGCCGGGCAATGGTGTCTCGCACCCCGTCCATATGCAGCATTTCGGTGTTCCGGGGCGGACACTCGCCGGTTCGGACTCGCACACCTGCGCCGCCGGCGCCCTGGGCATGTTCGCGGTCGGCACCGGGGGCCTGGAGGTCGCACTGGCCATGGCCGGCCGGCCGCTGCGCATCACCATGCCGCACATCTGGGGCATCCGGCTGACCGGAGCACTGCCGGAGTGGGTCAGCGCCAAGGACGTCGTCCTGGAGATGCTGCGCAGGCACGGGGTCAAGGGCGCGGTGAACCGGGTCCTGGAGTACCACGGCCCCGGTCTCGCGTCGCTGTCGGCGATGGACCGGCATGTGATCGCCAACATGGGCGCGGAACTGGGCGCCACCACCACGGTGTTCCCCTCCGACGACGCGGTACGCGACTTCCTCCGCAGCGAGGGCCGTGCGGACGCCTGGACGCCTCTGCGGGCTGCGGACGACGCGGTCTACGACCTGGACGAGGAGATCGACCTCACCGCACTGGAACCGCTCATCGCCCGCCCCACATCGCCGGGGAACGTCATGCCCGTCCGCGAGGTCGCGGGTGAACCGGTGGGGCAGGCGGTGATCGGTTCGTCCGCCAATCCCGGTCTGCGCGACTTCGCCGTGGCGGCGGAGATGGTCCGCGGGCGGCAGACCCCGCCCGGGGTCAGCTTCGACGTCAACCCGACGTCCCGGGAGATCCTCCAGGACCTGAGCCGCTCCGGCGCGGTATTCGACCTCATCGCCGCGGGCGCCCGGATTCACCAGGCGGGCTGCCTGGGCTGTATCGGCATGGGGCAGGCACCCGCGGTGGGCCGCAACTCGCTGCGTACGTTTCCCCGTAACTTCCCCGGGCGTTCGGGTACTCAGGACGACGCGGTCTGGCTCTGCTCGCCGGAGACGGCGACCGCCTCCGCGCTGCGGGGTGTCATCACCGATCCGCGCGACTGGGCGGCGGAGACCGGACTGGCGTATCCCGATGTCAAAGCCCTGCGGGCCGAACCCGTCAACACAGCGATGCTCGAACCACCGCTGCCACCCGATGAGGCCTCCCGGGTGGAGCTGGAACGCGGTCCCGGTGTCTCCGCCCTGCCCGACCTCGATCCGCTTCCGGACAGCGTGCTCCTGCCCGTCCTCCTGAAGATGGGCGACAACGTGTCGACCGACGAGATCTCACCGGCCGGCGCCAGGGCACTCCCCTACCGCTCCGACATCCCGCGCCTCGCGGAGTTCACCTTCACCCGGATCGACCCCGATTACCCGGCCCGCGCGGCTGACTGCCGTGACGCGGGCGGTCATCTCGTCGTCGGCGGGGAGAACTACGGGCAGGGCTCGTCACGCGAGCACGCGGCGCTCACACCCCGGTACCTGGGGCTGCGGGTGGTGATCGCCACATCGTATGCGCGGATCCACTGGCAGAACCTCGCCAACTTCGGTGTTCTCGCACTCGAATTCGACGATCCCGGGGACTACGACCGTATCCGGCAGGGCGACGAGATCCGGCTCGACGGCCTGCACGGCGCTCTCGCCCCGGATGCCGAACCGTCGGTGGTCGCCGTCAACACCACACGGAACGAGCGCTACCGGCTCCACCACCATCTGCCGGCCCACCGGCGCAGCACTGTCCTGCTCGGGGGCGTCATCCCGGCAGTGGCCGCCGAGGAAGCCGGACGCCGGACGGGCGCGGGCAGTTCGTCCGACGGCGCGGCAACGGGCGGCGGAACGTGATCGACGCGTTCGACTGAATCCACGCATGGGGGCCCGGTCCTGCTGATAATGACGCTGTGGCGTTGAAGGACAGGAAACTCCTCGCGCCCCTGACGCTCGTCGTCGTCGGGGCGATCGCACTGCTGGGGTACGCCTCACAGGCCGAGACCAGCAGTGCACAACGGCGCGCCGACAGCCGGGGGGTGCCCGGCGCCGAAGCGCGGGCCCCGGACGGGGACCAGCCGGGGAAGGTCCGTGAAGGCACCGCGTACACCCCGCGCAGAACGCAGCAGAACGCCCGTGTGGGCGCGCTGTTCCAGAAGGACGACACCGGTGATCACTTCTGCACTGCGAGCGTCGTCGCGAGCCCGGGACGCAACATGCTCATCACCGCCGCACACTGTGCTTACGGCAGCACCGGGAAGCCCAGGGCCGACCTCGTCTTCGCGCCCGCCTACCGGGCAGGGAAGGCTCCGGCCGGCCTGTGGCACGTCAGCAAGGCCGTCGCGGACGACCGCTGGGCCAGGAACGGGGACCAGGATCTCGATGTCGCCTTCCTCCTCCTGGACAGCAACGACGGCAGACGGATCCAGGACGTCCTCGGCGGCAACACGCTCGGTATCGACCGGGGCTTCCGCCACACGGTCAAGGTGACCGGCTACCCCAACAACCGGGACACACCGATCTCCTGCCGCAACCGCTCGACCCGTTTCAGCGCCACACAGATGCGGATCCACTGCACGAACTTCGCCGGCGGTACCAGTGGCAGTCCCTGGGTCACCGAACCCACGCCGAACGCGCGCACCGGCACGGTGATCGGTGTCCTGGGCGGCTATGAACGCGGGGGTGACGACGATGACGTGTCCTACGCGGCGTACTTCGGCAAGGACATCGCGCGCCTGTACCGTCGCGCCCTGTCCGGGGACTGAGCCCTCCGGGCGGGGCGGCGGCACAGGCGAACGTGATCGCACCCGGAAGCAACAGCCCCCGGAACAGGATCCGCCGGCCCGCCGCCGGCGCGGGTGTACCGCCCGTGGGCCGGGAGGGGGTCAGGGCGCGGCGATGTGCTGCCGCTCCGCTGCGACAGCCAGGTCGGCCTCCGTCCGCGCGACCGCCGCAGCCAGGTGAGGCAGAACGGCCTCCAGGAACTGCTGCCGGGTGGCACGTCCCGCGTGCTGCGACACGTTGACGGCCGCGATGGTGCGCCCCGAGCCGTCCCGGAGCGGCATCGCGACCGAACGCAGGCCCTCCTCAAGCTCCTCGTCGACCAGGGCGTGGCCGTCGCGTGCGACGGATTCCAGAATGTCCGCCAGGGCGCCGGGTGTTGTCACGGTATGGCGGGTGAGCGGCTCGAACGTGATCCGTGCCAGCCGGGCGGCGCGTTCCGGCGCGGGCAGGCTGGCGAGGAGGACCCGGCCCATCGAGGTGGCATAGGCGGCGAACCGCGTGCCGACGGTGATGTCCACGCTCATGATGCGGGCCGTGGGTACCCGCTCCACATAGCGGATCTCGTCACCGTCCAGGACCGCGACGGACGCCGACTCCCTTACCTGGCCGGTGAGTTCGGCCAGATGGGGCCGTACGATCTCGCCGAAGGAGAGCCGGGAGAGCCGGGCGTAGCCGAGTTCGAGTACGCGCGGAAGCAGTGTGAAGGCACCCTCGTCGGCGCGCACATAGCCGAGGTGCTGGAGAGTGAGGAGGGAGCGGCGGGCGCTGGCACGCGGGAGGGCGGCCGCTGCGGCGACGGCGGTGAGGGTCAGTCCGCCGCGGGCCGCGCCGAGAGCGCGCAGGACGGTGAGCCCTCTGGCCAGCGACTGGAGGAAATCGGGGCCCAGTTCGGCCTTCAGGCCGGTGCCGGTGTCCGCCGCCGCGGAGGTGACCGGCGGTGCCGCCGGACGGGAGGGCGCGCGCAGTGCCTCTTCCATCGCCGCCGCGGCCAGGCGCAGGCGTGGCAGGGCGTGTTCGCGGAGGGACTGCGCGCTGTGCCGGCTGGTGTGGCTGACGACGCTGAGGGCGCAGACCGGCGTCCCCGCCGGATCGCGGACGGCGTGGGCCACAGCGACGAGGCCCGGTTCGATGAGCTGATCGTCCGTCGACCAGCCGAGGTCCGCCGCCTCCCGCACACGTGCTTCGAACGCCGCTTCGGTCCGGTCCGGCCGGAGTGGCGGGACACGGGGCGGCACGGCGGGGAACCCCGTGTCCAGCGGGTCCTGCCCACGCCGGGTCAGCCATCGGGTGCGGTCGGCCCCGTCCCATCCGGCGGCGAAGACCGCCCCCGGGGCGCAGCGCTCCGCGGGCAGCAGATCGCCGATCCGGAAGGCCAGTGCCATGGCCCGCCGGCGGGTGGCCTGGGTGATGAAGCGGACTCCGTCGCCGTCGGGTACGGCGATCGAAACGGACTCGTCCAGCTCGTCGGCGAGGGCGATGGCGTGCGGCTCCAGCGCGCCGGGCAGCCCGCAGGAGGCCAGGTAGGCATTGCCGAGCTCCATCAGCCGCGGGGCGAGCATCAGGTCGCGGCCGTCGGAGCGGAGGTACCCGAGCCGGGCCAGGGTGAGCGCGATCCGGTCGACGGTGGAACGCGCCAGCCCTGTCGTGCGGGCCAGGTCGCTCGCGCGCAGGCGGGAGTCCGGGTCCCCGGCCATCGTGCGCAGCACTGCCAGGCCGCGCTCCAGCGGGCCGACGGTCTCGCCGGGCGGGGCGAGTGCCGCGGCGGACTCCCGCATGGCCTGCGGCATGGGCCGTACCTCCTCGGGGCGGTCGCCGGTGCCGGCGACGGTGGGAAAACCGTACCCGCAGCCGTTGACAGGGCCGAAGGCTCGGCGGAGACTCAAGCCCAAGCAATTATGAACGAAAGTTCATCAGGCGAACAGGGGCTTGGCATGGACAAGTTGGCGGCCACCGCCGATGAGGCGGTGGCGGACATCCCGGATGGCGCTTCCCTCGCTGTCGGCGGATTCGGCCTGAGCGGGGTCCCGGACGTCCTGATCCAGGCCCTCCATGCCAGGGGCTCCACCGGGCTGAGTGTCGTCTCCAACAACTGCGGTGTGGACGGCGGCGGCCTCGGCACGCTGCTCGCGGCCGGCCGGATCGCCCGGGTGACCGGCAGCTACGTCGGCGAGAACAAGGAGTTCGCCCGCCGCTATCTCGGCGGTGAACTGGAGCTCGAACTCACCCCCCAGGGCACGCTGGCCGAGCGGCTGCGGGCCGGCGGCTGCGGCATCCCGGCCTTCTACACGCCCGCGGGCGTCGGTACCCAGGTCGCCGACGGCGGGCTGCCCTGGCGGTACGCCCCCGACGGCAGCGTCGCGGTGGCCTCGCCGCCCAAGGAGGTACGTATCTACGACGGCCGCGAGTACGTCCTGGAACGCGCCATCACCACCGACTTCGCCCTGGTGCGCGCAGCCAGGGGCGACCACCACGGCAACCTCGTCCTCAACAAGGCGGCCCGCAACTTCAACCCGCTGGCGGCGATGGCCGGGCGGATCACCATCGCCGAGGTCGAAGAGCTCGTCGAGCCGGGCAGGATCGGACCCGACGAGGTCCATGTGCCGGGGGTGTTCGTCCAGCGCGTCGTCGCGCTGACCCCGGCCCAGGCAGCCGACAAGGGCATCGAGCGGCGGACCCTCTCGGTCTCCGCCGCTCCGAGGGGGGTGGCGGGCTGATGGCCTGGACACGGAACGAGATGGCGGGGCGCGCCGCGCGCGAGCTCAGGGACGGCACCTACGCCAACCTCGGCATCGGCCTCCCGACGCTGGTGCCCAGCTTCCTCCCCGCCGGGATCGACGTGGTCCTGCAGTCGGAGAACGGGCTGCTGGGCGTGGGGCCGTATCCGACCGAAGCCGAGGTCGACCCCGACCTCATCAACGCGGGCAAGGAGACCGTCACCGTGCTGCCCGGCGCGAGTTTCTTCGACTCCGCGCTCTCCTTCGGCATGATCCGCGGTGGCCACATCGACGCCGCGATTCTCGGTGCGATGCAGGTGTCCGCGGCGGGTGACCTCGCCAACTGGATGATTCCCGGAAAGATGGTCAAGGGGATGGGCGGGGCGATGGACCTGGTCCACGGCGCCCGCACCGTCATCGTCCTCATGGAGCACACGGCCAGGGACGGCTCGCCGAAGATCCTCCAGGAGTGCACGCTGCCGCTGACCGGCCGCCGCTGCGTCAACCGCATCATCACCGACCTGGCCGTCCTCGATGTGACCGGTGAAGGCCTCGTGCTCGCCGAGACGGCGCCCGGCGTGAGCCCGGACGAGGTCGCGGCGCGCACCGCCGCACCCGTACTCCTCCCCACGGGCCGCGCGGACGCCCGCTGACCCGGCCCGGGCCGAACGGAAGACCCCGGCCCGAGGGCCGTGCCGCACCTCCCTGGTACCGGAAAGGCAACCGTCCACCATGTCGCTCACCCAGTCCGGCATATCCCGCGAGATCACCGAGGCGCACGAGGCCTACGCCCGCTCCGGTGTGGTCCGGCACCACCCCGCCCGGGGCTACGCCCCGTACCGGAGCACCCTGCTGCGCCATCCCGCGCAGCCCCTGACGGCCGTGCACGACCCGGAAGCGGTGGAACTGTCGGGCCCGGCCTTCGGCGTCACCGACGTCACGGCGCTGGACGCCGACCTGACGCGCCAGCACCAGGGGGAGCCGATGGGAGAACGGATCACCGTCACCGGCCGCGTCCTCGACCGTTCCGGCCGCCCGGTGCGCGGCCAGCTGGTGGAGATATGGCAGGCCAACGCCTCGGGGCGCTACGCCCACCAGGGCGACCGGCACGCGGCGCCTCTCGACCCCCACTTCACCGGGGTGGGCCGCTGCCTGACGAGTGACCAGGGCGAGTACTCCTTCACCACCGTCAGACCCGGCGCCTATCCCTGGCGCAACCACGCCAACGCGTGGCGCCCGGCGCACATCCACTTCTCGCTCTTCGGGCAGGCCTTCGCCCAGCGGCTGGTCACCCAGATGTACTTCCCGGGCGATCCGCTCTTCGCCTACGACCCCATCCTGCAGTCGGTCACCGACGACGCCGCCCGGGAGCGTCTGGTCGCGCGGTACGAACACGAACTGTCCCGTCCCGGGCAGTCGCTGGGCTACCGCTGGGACATCGTCCTGGACGGCCCCGCAGCCACCTGGACCGAGGAAGGCCGATGACCGTGCCGCCCACCCCCTCCCAGACCGTGGGCCCCTTCTACGGATACGCGCTGCCCTTCCCCGGCGGCCCCGAGATCGCCCCGGCCGGACACCCCGGCACCATCACCGTGCACGGCTCGGTCCTCGACGGGGCCGGGGAGCCGGTCCCGGACGCCGTGCTGGAGTTCTGGCAGCCCGCCCCCGACGGTTCCCGTACCGGGGCACCCGGCTCGATGCGCCGCGACCCGGTGACCGGCGGTCATCTCGGCCGGGACGGGGTCACCTTCACCGGCTTCGGCCGGGTCGCCACCGACGCGGACGGCCGGTGGGCCGTGCGCACCGTGCCCCCCGGCGGCGTGCCCTACCTGTCCGTCTGCGTCTTCGCCCGTGGACTGCTGCACCACCTCTACACCCGGGTCTATCTCCCGCAGGCGGCTGCCGGGGACGATCCGCTGCTCGCCGCCCTCGACCCGGCGCGCCGGCGGACCCTGCTCGCGGCCGGGACGGCCCCGGACACCTACCGGTTCGACATCCGCCTCCAGGGCGAAGAGGAGACGGTCTTCCTTGACTTCGGCTGAACACCGCACGACGGGCGCGGTCCCGTCCGGGGACCGGGGGGAACGGGAGGCCGCCGATGTCGGCCTGCTCGATCCGGTACGGGCCGGGTCGGCCACCGAGGCGGCCACCGGCGACCGCGCGTTCCTGCAGGCGATGCTCGACGCGGAAGCCGCCCTGGCCCGCGCCCAGGCGGCGCTCGGACATGCCCCGGCACGGGCCGCGGCAGAGATCTCGGCTGCGGCCCGTGCCGACCGCTTCGACGTACGCGACCTCGCGCTGCGGGGCCGCCCGGGCGGCAACCCGGTCATCCCGCTCGTCAGTGATCTCACCGCCGCCGTGTCCTGCGAGGCCGCACCGTACGTCCACCGGGGCGCCACCAGTCAGGACGTGCTCGACACCGCGGCCATGCTGGTGACGGCTCGCAGCCTGCCGGACATCATCCAGGATCTGCACCGGACGGCCGGGACACTCGGGCGGCTGGCAGCGGAGCACCGGGAGACGCCGATGGCGGGCCGCACCCTCACCCAGCACGCCGTCCCCACCACCTTCGGCCTGAAGGCAGCCGGCTGGCGCAGTCTCGTACTGGACGCGGCGGACCGGCTGTCGGCCCTGCGCCCGCCGGCCCAGCTGGGCGGCGCCGCCGGGACCCTGGCGGCCTTCGAGGTCCTGGCCTGCGAGCCCGGCAGCGGTCCCGGCCTGCTCGCCGCCTTCGCCGGCGAACTCGGTCTGGCCGCGCCCCCTCTGCCCTGGCACACCCTGCGCACCCCCGTGGCCGACGCGGGCGGGGCGCTCGCCCTCACCGCGGGCGCGCTCGGCAAACTCGCCGCGGACGTCCTGGTGCTCTCGCGCACCGAGATCGGCGAGCTGGCCGAGGGCGGCGGTGGCCGCTCCTCCGCGATGCCGCACAAGAGCAACCCCGTGCGGGCCACGCTGATCGCTGCCGCGGCCCGCAGAACACCGGCCCTCGCCTCCGTGCTGCTGGGCTCGCTGGCCGCCGAGGACGAACGTCCGGCAGGTGCCTGGCACGCCGAGTGGCAGACCCTGCGCGAGCTGCTCCGGCTGACCGGCGGAGCAGCCCGGCTGGCCGCCCGGCTCACCGCGGATCTGGTGGTGTTCACCGAGCGCATGGCCGGGAATCTGACCGTGACGCAGGGTCTGGTGGTCAGTGAGCGGATCACCGCCGAGCTCGGCCGGCTGCTCGGCCGCGCCCCGGCCGCCGAACTGCTCGCCCGCGCCGCCCGCAGGGCCGCCGGCGGGCCACTGAGCCTCGCCGCGGTACTGCGGGAGGATCCCGCGCTCAAGGGCCTCGTCAGCGACGAAGCCCTCCGGGAACTCGCCGACCCGGTCCGTTACCCCGGCTCGGCCGCCGCCTTGACCGACCATGCTCTGAAACGCGCCCCCCTCGGAAGGAACCGGCCGTGAGCCCCCTGCCGCACCACCTGCTCGACGGCGCGCCCGACGGCGCCCCGCTCATCCTCGGCCCCTCCCTCGGCACCTCCGCGTCCGTCTGGGCGGACCATGCCGCCGCCCTGTCCCGTACCCACCGCGTCCTCCGCTTCGACCTGCCGGGGCACGGCGGCTCCCCCGCCGGGCTGCTCCCCCGGGACGGCTCAGCCACCGTCGCGGACCTCGCCGCTCTCGTCCTGCGGCTGGCCGACGCGCAGGGCTGGGACCGCTTCGGGTACGCGGGAATCTCCCTCGGCGGTGCCATCGGCGCACACCTCGCGGTGCACCACCCGGAGCGGGTCGGCGCGCTCGCGCTGGTCTGTTCGTCCGCCCGGTTCGGCGACCCGGCCGGCTGGCGGGAGCGCGCCGCACTCGTCAGGGCCGAAGGCACAGCGGTGCTCGTACCGGGCGCGTCCGGTCGCTGGTTCACCCCGGCCTTCACCGGATCGGCCGCCGCCAGGGCCACCGTCGCCGACCTCCGCGACGCGGACCCGGCCGGGTACGCGGCGTGCTGCGACGCGCTGGCCGCGCACGACCTGCGGAGCGAACTCCACCGCGTCGGCGCACCCACCCTGGTCGTCGCCGGGCGCGAGGATCCCGCCACTCCCCCGGCCCATTCCCGGGAACTCGCCGACGGGATCCCCGGGGCCACTCTGCTCGAACTGCCGGGCGCCTCCCACCTGGCCCCGGTCGAGCAGCCGCAGCCCGTACTCGCCGCACTCCGGGCGCACTTCGACGCACCGGCGGGTGACGACGCGGCGCGCCGGGCGGCGGGGACGGCCGTACGGCGGGCCGTGCTGGGCGGCGCTCACGTGGACCGCTCCGTCGCACGCAGCACCCCGTTCACCGCCGCCTTCCAGGACCTCATCACCCGCTACGCCTGGGGGGAGATCTGGACCCGCCCCGGCCTGGACCGCCGTACCCGCAGCTGCATCACGCTCACCGCACTGGTGGCCCACGGCCGGCTCGAAGAGCTGGCGATGCACATCGGCGCGGCGATCCGCAACGGGCTCACCCGCGACGAGATCGAGGAGGTCCTGCTCCAGAGCGCCGTCTACTGCGGTGTCCCCGCGGCCAACGCGGCCTTCGCCACCGCCGAGCGTGTGCTGTCCGACCTCGACGGGACCACCTGACGGCGTCCGCGCCGCTCTCCGCCACCGCCACCGCCCCTCGCCGTACCAGGAGTCCGCATGCGCACACGTGTAGGCATCATCGGCGCCGGCCCCGCCGGGCTGCTGCTGTCCCACCTGCTCCACCGCCAGGGCATCGAGAGTGTCGTGCTGGAACTCCGCACGCGGGAGTACGTCGAGCGGCGCCAGCGCGCCGGCATCCTCGAACACGGCACCGTCGAGGTACTGCGGGCCTCGGGCGCCGGGGAGAGGATGGACCGCCAGGGCATCCCGCACCAGGGGGTGGAGCTCAGGTTCGACCGCCGGGCCCACCGCATCGACCTGGCAGCCGGCACCGGCGGGCGCTCCGTGATGGTCTACGCACAGACCGAGGTGGTCAAGGACCTCATCGCACTGCGTGAACAGGCGGACGGTCAGGTGCTGTTCGAGGCAGAGGCCCTCTCGGTCGACGGCGCCGATACGGCTTCCCCCTCGGTCCGCTTCCGCCAGGCGGGGGCTGAACAGACCCTGGACTGCGATGTCGTGGTGGCGTGCGACGGCTTTCACGGCATCGGGCGGCGTGCGGTGCCGGACGGCGTCCTCACCGTTTCGGAGCGCACCTACCCCTTCGCCTGGCTGGGCATCCTGGCCGATGTGCCGCCGTCCTGCGACGAGTTGATCTACGCCCACCACGCCCGTGGCTTCGCCCTGCACAGCATGCGGTCGCCGCAGGTCAGCCGCCTCTACCTCCAGGTGGATCCCAGCGACACCACCGACAACTGGCCGGACGCGCGGATCTGGGACGAACTCGACGCGCGCTTCGAGACCGAGAGCGGCTGGACGCTCGGGCGCGGCCCGGTCACCGAGAAGAGCATCACCCCGATGCGCAGTTTCGTGGCGGAGCCCATGCGTCACGGCCGTCTCTTCCTCGCCGGGGACGCGGCGCACATCGTTCCGCCCACCGGGGCCAAGGGGCTCAACCTCGCCGTCGCCGACGTGACACTCCTGGCGCGGGCCCTCTCCCACTGGCACACCCGGCAGGACGAGACGCTGCTGGACGCCTACTCCGAGACCGCGCTGCGCCGCGTCTGGCGGGCCGAGCACTTCTCGTACACGATGACGAGCCTGCTGCACACCGACCCCGCGGCCACCGCGTTCGACCGCCGCCTCCAGCTCTCCCACCTGAGGTACATCACCTCGTCGGACGCCGCGTCCGCCTCGCTCGCCGAGAACTACGCGGGGCTGCCCGTCGTCTGACAGCACCGCGGGGCGCGCGGCCGGGCGCGGACCCCGGTGTCGTTATGCTCGGAGGCCCGTACCCGCGAGGAGCCATGACGACCGCCCCGAACCTGCCCCAGCTGCTCATCGAGGCCAAGCGGTGGTTCGACGACGCCCTGCTGGCCGGTATGCGGCAGGCGGGCGAGCAGCCGGTGACCACCGCCCAGGCAGCCGTCTTCGCCACCCTGGACGCCGGGGGCACCACCGTCTCCGAACTCGCCCGGCGCATCGGTGTGACCCGGCAGACCGCGCATCAGGCCGTGCACGGCCTCATCGGGATGGGGCTGCTGGAGCAGGCGACCGACCCGGTTTCGGCGCGGAGCCGGCTGATCAGGACCACCGAGGAGGGCGCACGCGCCCACCGGCACGCCCAGGACGTACTCGCCGTCATCGAAGCGGCCCTGTCCGACCGTATCGGCGCAGCCACCGTCGCCGCCCTGCGGGAGGCGCTGACCGCGCCCTGGGGCGAGCCGCCCCGGGTGGACGCGCCCGCCGCCGGATGAATTCGCCGAGGGCAGAACGCCACCGGCGGTCTGCCGGGCGCGGGGCTCCTACGCTGAGGAGGTGAGCAGCCATGCGCCGAACGAAGCCCGCGTCCTTCCCCTGCGCCCGGGTGCAGCCACCCCTGCACCGGCCTCGCGGACCGAGACGAGAGAACCCCTGTGGCGTGATGTCGTGGGAGGCGTCCTGCGCCGGGAACGCCTCGCGCAGGAGCGCACGCTGAAGGATGTGGCCGACGCGGCCAGAATCTCGATGCCGTACCTCTCCGAGCTGGAACGCGGTCGCAAGGAGGCCTCGTCGGAGGTCCTCGCGGCTGCCGCCCGTGCGCTCGGGCTCGGGCTCGCCGATCTGCTCGGGCTGGGCCGGCGCGAGCTCGCCCGTCTCGCCCCTCCGGGTTCGGCCGTTCCGCGTACCGCGGCAGCGCCCGCCCCCACGGCGCCCGGGCTCACCGCCGGGGAGCAGCCCGCCCGCACCGGCCGGAGCGGCTCCGTGGTGCCCCTGCCGGACCCGGCCCACCGTACGGCGGCGTCCCCGGTCTCCCACCGGGGCGAAGTGCGCCTGGCCGCCTGATCGCCGGCCTCCGGGAGGCTGTACGGGGCCGCGCCCCGTACAGCCTCCCCTCCCGGGCGCCGGGGCGCTACGCCGCCGCGTTCCGGCGGCTGAGTACCTGGTCGGCGAGCCCGTACGCGACGGCTTCGCGCGCGGTGAAGACCTTGTCGCGGTCCATGTCGGCGCGCAGTTCGGAGATCTCGTGGTGCGTGTGCCGGGAGAGGACCTCCTCGATCTCCGCGCGGATCCGGAGCATCTCCTTCGCCCGCAGGCTGAGGTCGGAGACCGTGCCCTGCTGGCCGCCGCTCGCGGGCTGTCCCAGCAGCACGCGGGCGTGGTCGAGGACGAACCGCCGGCCGGGGTCGCCCCCGGCGAGCAGCACCGCTGCGGTCGAGGCCGCCTGGCCGACGCAGAAGGTCGAGATGGGCGAGTTGACGAAGGTCATGGTGTCGTAGATGGCCATGAGTGAAGTGACCGATCCGCCGGGTGAGTTGATGTAGACGGAGATCTCCGTTTCCTGACCGGACGACTCCAGGTGCAGCAGCTGGGCGATGACGACGTTGGCCACGCCGTCGTCGATCTCGGTGCCGATGAAGATGATCCGTTCGGAGAGCAGCCGGCTGAAGACGTCGTAGGACCGCTCCCCCTGCGGGGTGCGCTCGACGACGTTCGGAATCGTGTACTGCCCCATGTGCATCGGGTACCGGTCCATCTCAGAGCCCCGTCCGTCGCCGCGGGCCGGCCGGGCGGACGTCGCTGAGCGACTCCACGACCCGGTCGACCATGCCGTACTCCCGGGCCTGTTCGGCCGTGAACCAGCGGTCACGGTCGCCGTCACGGGAGATCGTCTCCTCGCTCTGGCCGGTGTGCTCGGCGGTGATCCGCTCGATGGCCTTCTTGGTGAATTCGAGGTTCTCGGCCTGGATCGCGATGTCGGCTGCGGTCCCGCCGATACCGGCCGACGGCTGATGCATCATGATCCGCGCGTTCGGGAGCGCGTAGCGCTTGCCCCGGACTCCGACCGTGAGCAGGAACTGGCCCATGCTGGCGGCGAACCCCATCACGAGGGTGGAGACGTCGTTCGGGATGAGCCGCATGGTGTCGTAGATCGCCAGCCCGGCCGTCACCGAACCGCCGGGGCTGTTGATGCAGAGGCTGATGTCGGTCTTCGGGTCCTCCGCCGACAACAGGAGCAGCTGGGCGCAGACCCTGTTGGCCGACACTTCGTCGACCTGGGTGCCGAGCAGGACGATGCGCTGCATGAGGAGCTGTGCGGCCAGGTGGTCGTCGAAGCGTGTGGCGGGGGTACCGGCGTCATCGGACGCGTGTGGGGCGAGGGCGGCGCCCCAGCCGGCGGGGGGAGTAGGCATCGGTCCTCCTTGTCGGGGGCGCGGAGGTTCCGCGCTCCCCCCACTGTCGGGCCGTTCCCGCACCCTGTTGAGCTCTCTCGGCCCGCAGCAGATTCGCTGACGGCAGAGCCGGTCCGGCCTGCCCCGGCGGGTTCCGGGGCAGGCGGTGCGGCGATCAGCTCAGCGAGCGGTAGAGCCCGAACTCCGTTATGCGGGCGGGGCGGCGGGAGGCACATACGCGCAGCCGCCACTGCCGGGCGGCCACCGGGGCGGGCAGCAGCACGATGCGGCTCGCACCGACGGTGCCCACCTTCGCGACCTGCGTCCAGCCGTCCTCCGTCCTGGCCTCCACGACCGCCTGCTCGATCTGCTGGCCGTGCCGGATGTCCTCGGCGAGCCGGATGCGGTTCACCTCGCGCGGGCGGCCGAAGTCGGCGTGGAGGGCGCCCTTCGACGCGGCGGGCGCGGTCCACGCCGTGTCCGGGTCGCCGTCGACCGCGCGGGCCGGGTGGTGCCCGTCGCCCCAGGTCCGCGCGGTGTGCGCGAGGTTCTTGGGCAGCTCGCTGCCAATGCGCTCGTCGAAGGCGCGCAGCACTGCGACGTCCGCGGCGGGGAGCCTGCCCTGCTGGTCGGGCGGAATGTTCAGCAGGAGCACGGAGTTGCGTCCGACCGACCGCATATAGATGTCGGTGAGTTCGTCGACCGTCCTGGGCTTCTGGTCCGCGTGGTAGAACCAGCCCGGCCTGATGGAGACGTCGCACTCGGCCGGCCACCACTGGAGGTACTGAGCCACCGCCCGGGAGGCGGCGAGCGCGTCCCGGCTGCCCTGGTCCGGAGCGTCGTACGGGAGCGCGTAGTCGGTACGTCCGTACTCCTCGGCGGCGACGGGGACGGCGCTCCACTCGTCCTCACGGGCCAGCCCGCCCTCGTTGCCCACCCAGCGGACGTCGGGCCCCGAAACCGCGACGGAGGCCCCGGGCGCGAGGGCCCGGACCACCTCGTACCAGCTGTCCCAGTCGTAGTGCTCGACCTTCTCCGGAGGGATCCGCCCCTGGGCTCCGTCGAACCACACCTCGTCCACCGGGCCGTACTCGGTCAGCACTTCGTAGAGCTGGTTGAGCATATGGGCGCCGTAGTCGGTGGCCTGGAGCCGGAAGCTGCGCAGGTGCTTTCCTGTGCGGTCGTCGCCGTCCACGAGCGTGGGCACGGTGCGCTCCGTGCGGGCGCTGCCGTTGGCGTACACGCCGTGCAGGTACTGGTTCTCGTCGGCCGGTGAGATGTAGACACCGACCTTGATGCCGTGGGCGCGCATCGAGTCGGCGAACGACCGCAGTACGTCCCCGCGGCCGCCCTCCCAGCTGCTGGAGGCGACCCCGTGCTCCGTGTAGCGCGAGGGGTAGAGGACGAAGCCGTCGTGATGCTTGACGGTGAGGATGGCGAGCCCGAAGCCGCCGTCGCGCAGCGCACGGGCCCACTGGTCCGTGTCCAGTCCGGTCGGCTGGAAGACATCGGGGCTTTCCTCACCCGTCCCCCACTCCAGGCCGGTGAAGGTGTTGACGCCGAAATGCAGGAAGGCCGTCTTCTCCAGCCGCTGCCAGGCGATTTGACGCTCGGTCGGGCGGAGTCGTGCGGCCTTCTCGACCAGTTCGTCCGGGGTGTCATCGGGGCTGATCGCGATGCGGTATCCGGGCTCAACGGGGAAGGAGGGGCGGCGGTGAGGCGCGGCCAGAGCGTCCGGGGCGAGCAAGGGTGAGCCTGCGGAAGCGGTGACGGTGGCGAGCGCGGTGACGAAGAGGCGGCGGCTGAGAGCCATGGGCGGGTCCTCCGGTTTCGGTGGCTTCGGGCGCGGGCCTGCGTACGGCCGCACCTTCGTCCAGTCATCCGATGTCCTGCGGAGCCCAGCCTCTCAATTCCACCGTCTCGCCGATGAGCCGACGGAGAAGAGTCCATCTGTCCGTAAGGAAAGTCCATCCGGGCACGACGCGGGGCCGGCAGGGCCGGTGGCGTGGCCCACGTGTGCTGTGGGTACGTGCCACCGGCCCTGCCGGCCCCGCGCGCTTCCCGTCAGTCCGCTGCGGGAATCCTTCCGGTCTCCTGCTTCTTGCCGAGTCCGGGCAGATAGCGCCCGATCAGCAGCTTGTACAGCCCGGCGCCCAGAGCGCCGCCGATCAGCGGCCCGACGATGGGCACCCAGAAGTAGAGGTTGCCGTACTGATCCCGCCAGGCGGAGTGGTAGCCGGTGATGAAGCTCGCGAGCCGGGGACCGAAGTCACGGGCGGGGTTGATGGCGTAACCGGCGTCCGCACCGAACGCCATGCCGATGGCCACGATGAGCAGACCGATGAGCAGCGGTCCCAGATTCGCGCCGGGCGGGTCGTTCAGCAGGTCGGTGAGGGCGAACAGCACGAAGAGCAGGATCGCGGTCCCGAGGATCTGGTCACGCAGCGCGCCCCACTCGCTGACCGGCAGGGTTCCGTTGCCGGGCAGTGTCGAGAAGACGAACTGGGACTTCAGCGTGTGGCCGGGGTCGAACTTGGCCAGCACCTCCGTGTAGTTCCACCTGACGAGCAGCGCGGCGGCGAAGGCTCCCGCGGTCTGGGCCACCACGAAGGGCACGACCTTCGCCCAGGAGAACCCCCTGAAGAGGGCGAAGGCGAGCGTGACCGCCGGGTTGATGTGGGCCCCGCTGATCCGGCCCGCGACATACACACCCAGCGTGACACCCAGGCCCCAGGCCCAGGCGATGCTGTCGTGGTCCCCCAGACCTGCGGCCGCCACCTGCGCCACCACTCCGCACCCGAACAGAATGAGGATGAGGGTGCCTGCGAACTCGGCGGACAACTCAGCGACGAGTCCCGTTCTCTGTGCGCCTTTTGACATGGACACCTGCCTCCAGACAGTCCGGACTGAGACGTACGGCCGGCGGCGCGAAGGGGGCGGAGCGGCAGACCGACGCACCGCACGGCCCGGACACGCACACCGGCATACCCATACGACGTGCACCGGTCCAGCAGCGCAAGCCGTGGCGGGCGACCGGGTGCAGGTCCGGCCGGCCGGGCCGGATTCCGCCCCTCCGCGCACCCCCGCCCGCGCGCCCGCCGCGGTACCCGGGGAGCCCCCGCACACCCCCTCTTGACGCGGACACGTCGAGCTGAAATGGTCTGGACCAACCGGGTGGAGGCCACGGATGCCACGACCGCATCACTCGGTTCCCTCCGGTACGGAGGTGGTCCCCACCGCCCTCCCTTCGCGCCTCTCGGCCCCACCCGCGAGAGGCCGGCCTGCCCGCAGCGGTGTCCCCCCACGGACCCGCCGCATGCAGGAAGACCTGATGTGAAGGAGTTCTCATGCACGCGAAAAGGAAGACAGCCGCGATTCTCGGCGCGATCCTGGCGCCGGTACTCGCCCTCAGCCTGCCCGTCGGATCCGCCAGCGCGCACGGCTACATCTCCTCGCCTCCCAGCAGGCAGGCGCAGTGCGCGGCCCACACCGTCAGCTGCGGCGCCATCACCTACGAGCCGCAGAGCGTCGAGGGCCCCAAGGGCCTGCAGAGCTGCAGTGGCGGCAACTCCCAGTACGCCGAGCTCGACGACGACTCCAAGGGCTGGGCCGTCACACCGGTGTCCTCCACCACGGATTTCCAGTGGACCCTGACCGCGCAGCACGCCACCAGCACCTGGCAGTACTTCGTCGGCGGGCAGAAGATCGCCGAGTTCGACGACCATGGCGCCAAGCCCGGCGCGACCGTCACCCACTCGGTGAACTTCGGCAGCCTGAAGGGCAAGCAGAAGGTCCTCGCCGTATGGAACATCGCGGACACCAGTAACGCCTTCTACACGTGCATCGACGTGAACGTCGGCTGACACGCGTACCGCACCGGCGCCGTACGTCCGGTCGCGCGCAGCGGGCCCCTGCCCGGGACAGGCCGGGGGCCCGCTGTGCGCCGGCGGCGCAGCGCCGGGTCCCGCACCTCCATGGCAGCCGGGGCGCTCCCGCCGGGACCCGCCCCACCCCACGGACGAGGAGTGGCAGAGAATGTTCCGACGACGAGGCCTGCGCGGCTTACTGGCTCCCCTGCTGGCGCTGGCGTGCCTGGGAGCCGTGGCGCCCGCGGCGAGTGCGCACGAGGGGCGGCGGTCCGCGCCCTTCGTCGTGAGCGAGAGTCAGTTCGAGCGGATGTTCCCCGAGCGGGACCCCTTCTTCACCTACGACGGGCTGATCGAGGCCACGCATTCCTACCCGCGGTTCGCCCGGACGGGGGATCTGCTCGTACGGCGGCAGGAGGCCGCGGCGTTCCTCGCCCAGGTGAGCCATGAGACGGGCGGACTCCTCTACAAGGTCGCCCAGGACAAGTCGACCTACCCGGTCTTCTGCGACACGACCCAGCCGTACGGCTGCCCCGCCGGGCAGGACGCGTACTACGGACGCGGCGCGATCATGCTGAGCTGGAACTTCAACTACAAGGCCGCAGGTGACGCCCTCGGGCTCGACCTGCTGGACGACCCGTGGCTGGTCGAAGAGGATCCGGCCGTCGCCTGGGCCACCGCGCTCTGGTACTGGAACACCCAGGACGGGCCCGGCACCATGACCGGCCACCAGGCCATGGTCCGCCACGCGGGGTTCGGCGAGACCATCCGGAGCCTCAACGGCACCGCGGAGTGCGACGGCGGCGATCCCGCCAGGATGCAGCACCGCGTCGACCTCTACCTGCGGTTCACCCGCGTCCTGCACACCCCTCCGGGCCGGCGGGTCACCTGCTGACGCGCGGCGGCGCACCGTCGCGCAGGTCGCCGGCCGCCTCGACGAGGAGCCAGCCTCGGGGCGGCAGGTCCTGGCCCAGCGTCAGGGCCCCGGCGACCGAGGTGATCATCGCGGCGGGCGCGGGTTCGGCGAGCGGGGCGAGCAGCGTCGCGTAGGTACGCGCCGGGCTGCGCGGCAGGCTGATCCGGGGGCGGACCGGGTCGGCGCTGCCGTTCGTGACGGCGAGCTGCCAGCCATGACCGGTGCGCGCCAGACGCGGGATCAGATACGGACCGCCGCTCACCAGGGGCAGCCCCGGCCCGTCACCCTCCAGATGGCGCACCATCGCGTGCAGCAGCCGCCGGCCGTCGTTGTCGTGGGGCAGCAGCTCCGGAGCGGTGGCGGCGAGGACCCCCACCCGGCCGCCGAGCTCGTTGGTGAAGACGCAGCGGCCCGGACCCCAGGGGCGCAGGTCCGGGGTGAGGATCGTGGTCCAGACGTCGGCGCCCCCGGCGGGGTCCAGCCGGGCAAGCGCAGGTTGCAGGTTGACGCTCAGATGGATGTCGTCACCGGCCGCTTCGGCCGGCGGGGCCGGAGCGCATTCCAGGGAGTACGGGCCGGGCGCGGACGGCGCATGCCGGTCGGCGAGCTCGGTGACGGTGACTCCGAGCAGCGCCCCGAATCCCCGCTCGGTCAGCACCTGCGCGGCGACGCCGTCGACGAGGAGCCCCCCGGAGAGCATCCGCCGCAGTGCCGCGTCGTCGAACGCCCGGGCCGCCTGGCCGAACAGCGCCCGTACCGGCGCGTCCTCGGCTGTCACCGGCACCCCGTAACGCAGCAGGAAGTCCGCGGTGGGCCCCGGATCGACCGTCAGATCCGCCAGGTTCCCCGGCTGCGCCGTGTGCGCGTGTGCCGGGGCGTCCGGGTGGAAGGGCAGCCCCACACCGTACGTACCCAGCTCGCCGTGGTGACGGTCGGCCACGTGGTCGAGTGCGGGGCGGGACCGCCGCAGCAGGGCGGCGACGCCCGGGAAACGCTGGGCCCGGCCGGACTGGACGGGCAGGACGTTGAGCAGCAGGGCGTCCGCACCGCAGAGCTGTGCGGTCACCATCTCGGACCAGGTCTGGGTGTCGGACTTGGACCAGGTGGTGTGCGGCCAGTTCTCGATCTCCGGTTCGGTGCTCACGCGAGGAGGCCGCAGACTCCGCTGGTGGTCCAACGTCCATAGGGAACCGCTCAGTTCCCGGCCGGACGTGTCGCTGTAGGGCGCGAAGTGCGGCCGGTGCACCACTTCGCCGCCGATCGAGAGCGCGTCGAACAGGGCCGGCCAGTCGCGGCCCTCGACCGCGTGCACCGCTGGGCCCGAGCTCATCAGGCCCAGCCGGGAGCGGCCTGCCGAGTGCTTCTCGACGGCCTCTGCCACCAGGGCGGCGACTTCGAGCTGGGCGGTGCGCCACGTTCCGCGCAGCAGGCCGCGCCAGGGGTGGGGGGTGCCCGGCGCCGTCACCGCGGCCACCACCTCCTCGCGCGTCACGGGTGCGCCGACCAGCTCCGCGAGCCGGTCCAGCATGGGTGGTTCGAATCCGCCTCCCCATTCCAGCGGCGCGTGGTTGTGGTAGCGGAAGTCGTCCTCCAGCCACAGGACGCGGAAGTCGAGCTCGGCGAAACGGGCGTAGTGCGCGGCGATCCAGGTGCGCCAGCGCGGACAGGCGAACGACGCCTGGCCTGCGGCGGTCTGCCCGTCGGGCCCCACCATGGGGGCGAAACCGTGCCGGTCCCGGCGTCCGCGGTCGGCGTGCCCCGCGGTCACCCACGGGTTGAGGCTGACGTCGAGACCGGCGTCGCGCAGGATCCCGGCCGCGGTGGCAGCCGTTTCGTACAGCCGGTCCTCCTCGGCGCCGTCGGGGTGGCCGTTGTGGAACTCCTCGGCCGCGAGCAGCAGTACGACCTCGTCGACACCCGAGAGCCGGCAGAACCCGGCGAGTTCGGCAGCCTGCCGGGCGGCGGCCGGTGTGGGGTGGATGTGGAACCTGAGGTGGTACCGGGCGGGCACGTGGGGCCTCCATGGTGCGCTGTCGGCGGTGAAGGCCCCAGGCGCTCTGCGTAGTGACGTACTGATTCGGTGGCGGGATGTCCGCCGCCCCGGGCGGCGGCGCCGCACTGCCGTCGTCCGGCCTGAGGCGCGGCAGACGGCAGTGCGGCGTAATCCGGGGTCCTGCCCCGCCGGTCTTCGCGGACCCGCGAGGACCGGCGGGGCAGGGTCAGCGGGCGGAGCCCGCAGCGGTCAGCGTGAGGGTCTGCTCCGCCGCGCTGCGTCCACCGCCCACCGGGCCACCGGTGGTGTCGGTCCACGCCCGGGTGGGCGTGGTCTCGGCCAGGCGGTTGCCGGCGGCCGACAGACCGAGCACGAGTCCGCTGTAGCGGTTCACCAGACGGTAGGTGCCGGTGGACTTGCCGCCCACGGTGGTGTTCTTGATGACGAACCACTGCTGCCCGACGCCCGGTCCGCCGGCCGGCGCGTCGGTCGCACGGGGCTTGGCCCCCCAGGCGCGCCCGCTGTCGGACTTCGCGTCCACACCCAGGAGTTGGTGGGTGGCCGCGTTGGTGATGCGGTAGGAGCCGTCACCGCCGGGGGTGAAGATCCAGTGGCCGAGAGCCGAACCGGCCGCCGGGGCCCGGGATGTGGTCGCGGTGCTGCCCCGGACCTGGGTGAGGGCCCGGCCGGCGTCTCCGGCGATGGTGTAGCTCTTGCCCGGGGTGACGGGAGCCGCGGGGGCGCCCGTGTCGACGACGGTGTTGTAGTACTCCCCGTCGGCCCCTCCGGAGCAGGAGAACGAGCAGTACGAGCGGAACGACTTGCCGACGATGGTGGAGCCGGTCTTGTTCGCCGAGTCGAGGAACCAGCGGTACCAGGAGCCGCTCAGGTAGTCGCCGGAGTCCCCGATGAGCCGCCACTTCTGGGTGGCGAGGTTGTCGGTGACGTAGAACCGCTGCGGCTCACTGCCGTCCTGGTTGATGGCCTCGGGCTGGCCTATGTACACACCCAGGTAGGCGTCGTAGGCGATGTTCATGGTGAGCAGGTCGGACTTGGCGGGAAGCTTCCCGTTGGCCCGCTGCTCCTGGACGTTGCCCGGGTTGGCCGGGCTGTAGTCGTTCGCGACGGGCGTGTAGCCGGTGGTGTGGTCCGCGTCGACCGGCTCCAGGTTGCTCTCCAGCCCACCGGTCCCCGGCTG
This sequence comes from Streptomyces sp. NBC_00388, assembly GCF_036061255.1. NCBI lineage: Bacteria > Bacillati > Actinomycetota > Actinomycetes > Kitasatosporales > Streptomycetaceae > Streptomyces > Streptomyces sp. NBC_00388. The sequence goes on along the minus strand of NZ_CP107948.1, from coordinate 6,690,334 downwards.
GGACCAGGAGCCGTTGTACCACTTCTTCCAGGAACCGGGCGCCATCTTCGCCGACATGGGAGCGCGGGCGACGTGGGAGAGGCTCCCGTCGGTCCATCCCCCGGAGACACCGCCCTTCGGGAGGACGCGGGAGTTGTAGTAGACGTAGAAGTAGCCGGACGCGGTGTCCACGAACAGGCGCGCGTCACCGTCGCCGTAGTCGTAGGTGTCGTGGGGGAAGGCCTTGGTGTCGCCGCGCTGGGTGCTGTACGGCGAGGTCAGCACGTGGTCCTTGATGGTCCAGGTCTTGCCCTGGTCCTTGGACACGGTGTAGTCGATCGCGTCGTAGTGCAGCCCGTCGCCGAAGGGCTGCGGGCTGAACTCGTTGTGGACCAGGCCGTACCAGTCACCGCTGTCGGGGTCCACCCACACCCCCATCAGGTCGCAGTAGTTCTTCTGCGCGTAGCTGGAGTTGCCGGGGGCGTAGGTGGCCGAACGCCCGGTCGGGCTGTTGTTGCACCGCCAGGTGGTGTCGTTGTTGCGGTCCTTGGCGTTGGCCGGGTTGACCGCGTCACTGAGCGCGGAGGAGCGGGTCGCCGAGTCGAAGTCCTTGCCGGCGTAGAACGACCAGGTGCGGGAGTCGTCCGCCCCGTACAGGGAGTGGGCCGACTGGTAGTAGAACGCGCCGTTCTTGTCGGTGTACGTGGCGGCCGGGCTGTCGTCCGGGTTGGTCCAGGAACCCTTGGAGCCGATGGAGACGGTGTACGCGGGGCCGGGCGACTGGGCCGACGCCGGGGCGGTGGCGAGTGCGCCGGTCAGGACCACGGCGACGGCGGCGAGCACACCGGCGGTCTTCGTTCTGAAGCGGACTGACACAGATACTCCTCTCCTGCCCGGGCCCGGCCGCCTGTCGGAGACGCGTGGGGCCCAGGACTGCGGGACGTCCGGCGGCACAGGGCTGGCCATGCCGGCGGGCTGGGGGTGGGGGTGCGGGGTTCACAACGGTGCAGGAATTAGTTTGAATAAAATCTGAACTAATAGAAGACTGTCAAGGCTCCCGGCCGGGATCGCCCCGCAACCGGCGCCCCTGGCTGCGGGCTTGCCATCATGGGGGCGCCGGGATTCCACGCCCGCACAGCCCCCGCCCAGAGATGAGGACGCAGTGACCGACCTTCGTGCGATGACGTCGTCGTACGCCCGGCCCGCCCGCCCCCGGGACCGGGGGTCCATCCGGCCCGCCAACCTCGGCGTGGTGCTGCGGATCCTGCGCGACGCCGGTCCCCGCTCCCGCGCGCAGATCGCCACCGACACCGGGCTGCCCAAGCCGACCGTCACCACGCTCGTCGCCGAGCTCGTCGCAGCGGGCCTGATCCGCGAAGGACCCGCGCAGCGCGAAGGCGCTGTGGGCCGTCCCGGCACCCTGGTCCGGATCGACGGCGGCGACCTCTGCGGCATCGGCCTGGAGGTCAGCACCAGTTACGTCCAGGTGCTCGCACTCACGCTGAGCGGGGACAGCGTCTACGAGCACCGCGTCGCCGTCGCGGTCGCCGAGGCCGGCGCGGAAGAGGTCCTGGACCTGACCGCGCGAGAGATCCAGGCCTGCCTCACCGCCATCGACGGCGACGGAATCCGTCCGGTCGGCCTCACCCTCGCCCTTCCCGGCGTCATCGACTCCGCGTCCGGAACGGTCGACTACGCACCCGCCATCGGCTGGCGCGGGGTGGCCGTGGCAGACGGGCTCCGCCGGCGCCTCGACCGGCCGGTACCCGGTCTCGTCCTGGAGAACGACGCGAAGCTCGCCGCCGTCGCCGAGCACGTCCAGGTGCAGGGGTCGGACGTGCACGACATGGTGTGCATCACCGGCGAACGCGGCATCGGCGCCGGCATCATCAGCGACGGCCGGCTGTTGCGCGGGGCCACCGGCTTCGCCGGCGAAGTCGGCCACATGCCCCTGGACCCGCAGCGCCGCCCCTGCGTCTGCGGGCGGCGCGGATGCTGGGAGGTGATGGTCGGCCTGGACGCGATCCTGCGGCAGGCCGGCGCCGGCGGCGACGACCCGGTCCTCGACCCTGCCATCGAACTGGAAGCCCGGCTCGGCGAGTTGCGCCGGCGCGCCCTGGACGGGGACGGGCGCACCCGCGAGGCCCTGGAGCAGGTCGCGGAGGACCTCGGCCTGGGCCTCGCCCTGCTGGCCGACGTACTCAATCCGCGCGTCGTGGTGCTGGGCGGATACTTCACCCACATCGGCGACCTCATGCTGGACCGCGTACGGGAGGTCGTCCGTGAACGGGTGATGGCGTCGGACGCCGGCAGGTGCGAAGTGCGGCTCTCCGAGCTGGGTTTCGCCGCCGCAGCCCGGGGCGGCGCGTATCTCGCGCTCGACGCGGTCTACCAGGACCCGGGGGCGGTCTGAGGCGGCTGCCGTCAGGGCGTCCAGGGGTGCGGCGCCCGGTGTTCACCGCTGTTCGTGAGCCGTCCGCCTCTCCCGCAGGACGGCCGAGATCCGCAGACACCAGTCCCGGTTCCCCTCTTCGAAGGCGAGACCGCGCAGGCACGTCAGGTACGGGCCGATCCGTTCACCCCCGAGCAGGAAAGCGTCCTCGTCCGTGTCGCCCCGCATCTGCGCCAGCAGCTTGCCGAAGAGCTCGATCCGCGCTCCGGCGGCGGAGGCCCGCTCCTCCAGCTGCTCGATCACCGGCTCGATACCGATGTGGTCGGCTGCCTGGACCTTCACGAGCAGATCGTCACGGATGAACGAGGGCTTGGACACGGCAGCCGCGAACTCCTCCAGCTCGGCGAGACCGGCGTCGGTGACCCGGAAAAGCCGTTTGTTGGGCCGGGTCTCCTGGACCACCTGCCGACCGGAGACCAGTCCTTCCCTCTCCAGCCTGGTCAGCTCGGCGTACAGCTGCTGGGGCAGGGCGTACCAGAAGTTCGCGACGCCGACGTCGAACGCCTTGGCCAGCTGGTATCCGCTGTACTCGCCGTCCAGCAGCGCCGCCAGCACGGCATGTCGCAAAGCCATCGGGGGAGGCCTTCCCTTCCGTCGTCCGCCCTTGCATGATACTCAAGAAAATGACTAGTCACATTCTTGAGTATCAGGAGGGGTCATGGAGACTGCCGAACGCTTCCGCGCCGCCGTGGAGAAGCGCGATCTCGCAGCGCTGGAGGGCCTGTTCACCGAGGACATCCGCCTCTACAGCCCGGTCAAGTTCACCCCGTTCGAGGGCAAGGGCATGGTGCTGGGGCTCTTCGGTGTCCTGCTGCGCACCTTCGAGGACTTCCGCTACACCGGCGACTTCGAGGGGGCAGCCGAGACCAGCGCCGACGGCCAGGAGGCACCGTCGGCGATCCTCGTCTTCCGGGCCACCGTGCGCGGCAAGGAGATCCACGGCATCGACCTGCTCCAGTTCGACGAGGCTGGCCTCATCAAGGAGTTCACCGTGATGGTCCGCCCGCAGTCCGCGGTGCACGCCCTGGGGCAGGCGGTACTCGACGGCCTGGTCACCGACGGCCTCGTCCCCCGGCCGGACGGCAGCTGAGGCGGCGCGTGGCGCCGCCCTCGCCGGGTACGGCCGGCAGGCCGGGCCACCCGTAGGCCGGGACCTCAGCAGGCCGGGGCCGTCAGCTGGGACAGGGCTGCCGTCGCGAATGCGGCCGTTCCGGTCTCCAGGGTGAGGCGGACGCTGGGAAGGTAGCGGGAGGAGTGGTTGCCGGGCAGGCCGCGGAGCTTCTCGGCGGCCCGGGCGCCGGGGGCGGCCGCCCACTGCGCGGGGCCGACGGTTCCGAGCATCCAGTAGCCGCCGCGGATGCCGGGGCGTCCGTGAAGGTGGGCGCCGGCGCCGGTGAGGAGCGGGAAGTCCTCCGTGGCCGAGGTGGCGGGCCAGCCGGTGACGCGGGAGCGTCCGAAGGCGGCCACGTGGGCGGTGCGTACGACGGCTGAGACGTCCGCGTCGGCGAGAGTGACCCCGGAGCGGGACGTCTCCGTGCAGGTGACCCGCGGCGGCAGGGCCGCGGAACCCGCCTCGGCCCGGGCCACCCGCTCCACGGCCGCAGCGGCCCGGTCGAGGGCTGCCTCGGAGAAGGCGCGGACGGTGACGCGCAGCACGGCCCGCGAGGCGATCATGTTCCCGGTCCGCCCCGCGTCCGGGGTCCGCAGCGAGGAGGCGGTGACGACCAGTCGCTCGGCCGGGTCGGTCTCGCGGGCCACGACGGCGGAGAGCCGCGTCACCACACCGGCGGCGGCGAGCAGGGGGTCGGCGGTGAGGTGCGGGGTGGCGGCGTGGCCGCCGTCTCCCTCGAAGCACACCTCCAGCGTCAGGCTGCCGGCCAGAACCGGTCCTTCGGCGTGCGCCACCATGCCGCCGGGGAAGGATGCCGTGTGCTGCGCGAGGACGACGTCGGGCGGGGTCACGCGTTCGTACAGGCCGTCCTCCAGCATGGCCCGGGCACCGGTCAGGGTCTCCTCGGCGGGCTGCCCGACGACGAGCAGGGTGCCGCGCCAGCTGTCCCGCCGGGCCGCCAGCCAGCGAGCGGCGGCCGCCGCACAGGCCAGGTGCACATCGTGACCGCAGGCGTGCATCACCGGGACGGGCCGCCCGTCCGGTCCGGGGGCGGTCGCGGTACTGGCGTAGGGAGCACCGGTCCGCTCGGCCACGGGCAGGGCGTCGAGTTCGGCGCGCAGGAGGACGGCCGGGCCTTCGCCGTTGGCGAGTTCGGCGGCGACGCCGTGACCGCCGACGCCGCGCAGCACGCGGAAGCCGTCGGCCCCCAGCCAGTCCGCGAAGCGGGCGGCGGTACGGCGCTCGGCGCCGGAGAGTTCGGGATGCCGGTGCAGGTCGAGATAGAACTCGGCGGCGGACGGCAGCAGGACGGCCAGTCCGGGTAGCGGGTGCGGGGCGCGGTCGGCGTCCGTGATGGTGGCGGGTCTGTCGTGGTCTCTGGTCACGGGCGGGACTCCTCAGTTGTCGGCCGGATGCGCATCGACGGTGGGGATCGTCGAGTTCCTTGCGAAGTCGCCTGCACGGGTGGTGAGTTGGCAGACGCAGTGGCGAGTGGGGCCTCGGTGGAGCTGCCGGGGACCGGCGGATGCGGGGGTGTCAGCGGAGTGACAGCGGAGAGCCAGGGGGCTGACGCCGCAGGCGCGTAGAAAGGTGGAGCCCGAGGCCCCGGCCTCCGGCAGGTTCAGCGCTTCACCGGTCACGACCGTCCCGGTCGGCAGCCGGTCCTCGGACTCACAAGGAGACATCATGGCCGACACCCTCGCCTCCCTCGCCCAGGAGATCCTTGACCTCGAGTCGGAGACGTTCGAGATCACCGACTACTCGGACGCCAGCGAGGTCATGCTGGGCTCCTCCACCAGCTGCTCCTCCACGAGCACCTGCTCCAGCACCACCAGCACCACCTCCTGCACCGCCTGACGTCCGACGCCGGGTTCGACGGTCCCCGGCGCGCGTGTGCGCGCCGGGGACCGTCCACGTCCGGAAGGGGTGTCCGGTGGGGATCCGACGGGCACCGGGGCGCCGGGGCCCGTGGAGGAGCAGGGCCCGGACGGCCACGGGTGCGGGTGCGGGTGCGGGTGCGGCCACCGTCACGGGAACGGGTGCGGCACCCGGCGCAGATCCTCCTCCCGCAGAGGGGCCGGGACCAGACCGGCCCGGTGAGGCGCGGTCCGCAGACGCGGCATGTGCAGGGCGCGCTGGCGCAGCCAGCCGAAGTCGATCGGCAGCAGTCCGGGGGCGAGAGTGGCCACCGTACGCAGCCCCATCCGGCGCTGCTCCGGCGTCGTCTGGTCGACGGCGATGACGTCGCACCCAGCGCCGCCGAGCAGGTCGCACAGGAGCAGCAGGTCGTCGCGGAGGTCCCCGGTACGCGGCCGGCGTTCCTCCCAGTCGGCGAACAGGCGTGTGAGCGAGCCGGTACGGGGTGGAGCGAGATAGCTGGCGGCGTGCCGGCGCATGGCGGGCAACCCGAACAGCGCCGCGTGGTCCGGCAGGCGGGTGACGAGGTCGAAGTCCGCCGCCATGGCGGCGAGTTCGTCCGGTCGTTCGGCGACCTGGCCGGGCAGGTGGGGGAGGTAGGTGAGGATCTCGGACACGGCGCCCTCCACGGCCGTCTCCGGGTCGAAGGAGGCGGCAGCCGCGAACGCCAGTGTGCCCGGCCCGTCGTCACGGCGGACGGCGAGGCCGGTGGCCACGGGCACCGGGAGGTCCACACGGTTGTCGAAGACATGGACGTCGTAGCCCTGGAGCGCGGCCCGTGCCACCATCGCCCGCACCTTCGGGCCGCGTACCGAGTCCAGGTCGATCTCGGGCAGGGGCAGGCCGCCGTACCAGCCGAGCAGGAAGGCGTCCCGTTCGATGAGTTCCAGGAGCCCGAAGAACACGGCCTCCTCCCATGTCCCGCCGGTGGCGCAGCCGTTGGAGCACTCGAAGACGAAGTTGTCCTCACGGGTCCCCGCGCTGTAGTACACGAGCCTGGCCGGGACCAGCACCGGCCGCTCGTCGCGCAGTGACCAGCCACTGACCCAGGGCAGCGGCCGGGCCGGGTCGAAGGGCTCGACCATCGGATCCTCGGCGTAGGTGCGGGGTCCGTAGAGGCCGCACAGACGCGGGTCGAGGGCCCGGTCGCCGAGTTCGTCGAGGGAGGCGGTGACGACGGGGGCACGGTGGCGGCGGTGGGTGCCCGCGTACCGTTCCAGACCTTCCAGGAATGCCAGGTCGCGGCTGTTCGCATAGGAGTTGGCCTGGCCGCTCCAGGTGACGTCGGTGAGTCCGGCGTAGCCGCGCATGAAGACGCTGCCGGCGACCGGGGCGGTCGTGGGCGAGGTGACGTCGATCCAGGTGCCACCGCCGAGCACCCCGCACACCGGGTTGGCGAGGCCGAGGACCGGCAGGGGGTAGTCGGCGGGGCCACGCAGCCGGTAGGCGTCGGGGCTCGGCTTCGGGCGGGAGGACGGCGGCGCCGGGGCGGCCTCCGCGGCAGCCTCCCGAGTGGCATCCTCGGTGAACGGACGGCAGTGCGGGCACATCGGTTCGGGCACCAGCGGGAAGGTGCGCACCCGGAGGGTCTCCAGGTCGAGTTCGGTGATCCGCGGGAGTGCGGCGTCGGGGCCCGGCGGGGTGTGGCGTGCGGCGCCGGTGGCGGTGAGGCGGTGCAGGGACCACACGGCGTCCACGGTGTGGTCCGGCAGGACGGGCCACCGGCCGGCCGCGGTGGTCTCCGTGCCGGTCTCCAGTGCCTCGCGTTCGGTCCGGGTGCGCAGCCGCTGACGGCGCATGGCCAGGCAGGTTCCACAGGCGGGACCGGCGTCGGGCGCACCGCCCCAGGGGCCGAACAGGACAGCCTGGGCCGTGAGATGGACGACGGCCGAGCGCGGCGTCGCGTGGTCCGTGCGGCCGAGCACGTTGGCGTCGCCCATGCGGGAGACGGCCGGTGCGGGCAGGCCGGTCGCCGCGGCGCGGACCGCGAGGCGGGACTGGAGGTCCGCGCGGGCGCCCTCCAGGGTGGACACGGCCGGTGCGGGGGCGGTGAGAGGGGTCATGGCCGGTTGCTCCAGCGGAAGATCCGGGTCGCGACGACTCCGAAGACCAGGGCGAACACCGCGAGTCCTGCGCAGTCCACGGCGATGTCACCGAGGTCACCCCGTCCGCCGTAGGCGTCGGTGAGACCGTCGTTGAGGTAGTGCAGCGGCAGCACCTTGGCGACGGTGCGCAGCCAGCCCGGCATGAGGTCGTCGGGGAAGAACGAGCCGGAGAGGAAGGCCATGGGCACCATCACGATGTTGGCGATGGCCGCGACCGCCTCTGGGGTGTTGGCGACGCTGCCGACGACCAGGCCCATCGAGAGGAACGCGGTGACGCCCAGCACCAGCAGCGGAACCGCCGCCCACCAGGGCCCACTGATCCGGAGGCCGAAGAACGGAAGCAGGGCGACGACGGTGAAGAGCACCGTCTGCACGAGAGCGATGACCAGCGCCACGGTCCAGCGTGAGGCGAGCAGGGTGCGCAGCCGGGTCGGGGTCCGCCAGATGAGGCGGAGCAGGTCGTCCCGGCGCCACTGCATCAGGGCGAAGCCGACGGAGAACACCGCCGCGTTGCCCACACCCCAGGAGAGCACGCCCGGGGCGATGTAGTTGATGGACGACAGTCCGCCGTCGACGTGCTGGCCCTGGAAGATCAGGCCGAAGAGGACCAGGAAGGCGAGCGGGAAGGCGAAGGTGAAGAAGAGGGTCGTCTTGTCGCGCACGCTCGCGACGTAAGTGGCCCTGGTCAGTGCGGCGTAGGCGCTCAACGGTGGTGCTCCGATCCAGTGCCGGTCAGTGCCAGATAGGCGTCTTCGAGGGTGGGCGTGCGGACGCTGACCGTGTCGATGTCCACCAGGTCACCGAGGGCGGGCAGGACGCGGTTGGGGGCGGTCGTCTCCAGCGCGAGGTCGTCGCCCTGGAGAGTGACCCGGTCCACGCCGTCCAGCGCGAGCACCGTCTCGCGGGCGAGCCCCGCGGCGGGGACGAGCAGCCGGGTGGGGGCGGCGAGGGAGCGGATGAGGTTGCGGGGCGTGTCGAGGGCGGCGACCCGGCCGCCGGCGATGATCGCCACCCGGTCGCAGAGCGCCTCGGCCTCCTCCAGGTAGTGGGTCGTGTAGATGATCGTCCGCCCTTCCGCGCGCAACGAGCGCAGAACGGCCCACAGTTCGCGCCGGGCTTCCGGGTCGAGGGCCGCCGTCGGCTCGTCCAGGAAGACGAGTTCGGGTTCGTGCAGCAGCACGGTTGCGACGGCGAGGCGCTGGCGCTGACCGCCGGAGAGGTGGTCGACGCGGGCGTTCTCCTTCTCGGTGAGGCTGACGCGCTCCAGCGCGGTGGTCGCGGCGGCCGGGTCCATGCCGTAGAGCGCGGCGACGGTGCGCAGGTGCTCGCCGGCGGTGAGCCGGGCGAAGAACGCCGACGCCTGCGTCTGCACCCCGATCCGGGCCAGCAGCGCGGTGTCGCGCGGCCAGGGGCTCTGCCCGAAGACCGTCACGGTGCCGGAGTCGGCCTCGCGCATGCCCCCGGCGATCTCCACCAGGGTGGTCTTGCCGGCGCCGTTGGGGCCGAGGATGCCGAAGAACTCGCCGCGCCGTACGTCGAGGCCGACTCCGTCCAGAGCGGTCACCTCTCCGTACCGCTTGGTGACGCCGTTCAGGGCGATGACCGTCTCGGTGGAGGTCTCGCCGGGGACGGTTTCGGTGGTGCTTTCGGGTGTGCTCATCGCCTCAATCCCAGGGTGGTTCCGTGGGCTCGGAACGCCTGGGAGCGGTCCGGTGCCCGCCGCCGGGGCGGGGTGCCCCGGCGTAGCGGTGGGGGGTGCGGGACTGGTGCCGGAGGGCTTCGTGGCGGCTGTGGCACCTCCGCGGGTCGGCGTGGCGGGCGTGGGCCCGCCGGTCGCGGGAGGCACGGTGCGCCGGGAGCGGCCGAACGAGCCGAGGGCCCACAGCAGCAGGACGACGGCGAGCAGGCCGACCGGCGACCACCAGGCCAGGGTGGCGAGGTCGTCCGGCAGGACCGTGCGCAGCGCGGCTCCGCACAGGGCGAGGAGCGCGGCGCTCTGCACGGCGGTCAGCACGGCGAAGCCTCCGTACAGGACCTGTAGTCGGGGCGGGTACGCGGCGAGGCCGGGGCCCCGGCGGAACAGGGCGCGGACCGCGATGCCCGCGAAGTCACGGCTGCCGGAGGCGAGTCGGGTGACACCGAGGGCGTGGCCGAGGGCCCGGTAACCGTCGAGCGGCGGCAGCGGCAGCAGGTTGGCCAGTGCGGCGACCACCCCGAGAAGGAGCAGCGCGCCGAGCGCGGGGCGGGCCTGGGCGTGTGCGGGCAGCAGGGCCCACACCGGATAGAACGGCACCAGGAAGAGCAGGTTGGCGAGGGCTCCGGCACACGCGGTGGCGACCTTGCGGCCCCGGCTGCCGAGGAACTGCACATCGTCCACCGTGCAGTAGAGGTAGGTGGCGCCGAGGATCCAGCGCAGCCCGATCTCGGCGACACGGCCGCCCCAGGCCCGTGCGAAGAGACCGTGGGCGAGTTCGTGGAGGGCGAGGCTGCACCACAGGACGCAGCCGACGGCGAGCAGCAGCGCGGGCTGCCGCGCCGTCTCCTCGGTCTGCCGCCACAGTGTGCCGCTCTGGACGAGGACGGCGACGAGCAGCGCGACGGCCGCCGCGACGAGGAGGGTCCGGGCGACGGGCCGCCGGGCGGGGGCGGTGACCCGGTGCAGCCGGTCCATGAGCGCGGGCGCGTCGGCGACCATCCGGGTCCGCCCGGAGAGGATGCCGCTCGGCGGGCGGTCGGCGGCCTGCGTGGCGGGACGCACGGAGGGCGCGGCCGCTGCGGGACCGCTGTCGAGGAGGTCCCGGCCGTGCAGCAGCCGGAGCATCTGCCCCCACTGCGCCTCGCCGAGGCGGGCGCCGAACTCACCCGCGTACGCGTGGCCGATCTCGTCGAGGCTACGACTGCCGTCGAGCCGGGCGATGATGAAGTGCTCCTTGGGACCGAACTCCAGGCGCCGTCCGGTACGCGGGTCCATCAGCAGATGGATGCGGTCACTGCCGCGCAGCAGGCTGGGGCCGAACACGACGTCGCCCCGCACGCGCGGCCGGGCGGCGAGGAACGCGCCGGCGCTCACCCCTCGCCCCCTGCCCCCCGGCCGCCCGCCCGCGCGCCCGCGCCGTCCGGCGCACCGCCGGCGCCGGGCCCGCCGGTGTCCGCGGCTCCCGCACCCAGGGTTGCGCCGTCGCGCAGGGCGCGGGCCAGGACGTAGGAGAGGAACGCCTCGTCGCGGATGGTCGCGCTCAGCCGATTGTTGGTCATGTGCATGTACGGCGAGAGCAGCATGGGCAGCGCGTGGGCGGGGTCGCTGGTCCGGATGTCGCGGCTGCCGTCCCACGCACGGAAGGCCAGTTCGCCTCGCAGGGTCAACTCCGTTGCCCGGTCCCGCAGTTCGGCGCAGTGCTCGGCCCAGCCCCGCAGGAACGCCGGGAGCCGCTCCGGCTCGCCCCGGGACACCGCGTCCCGGATGCCGCGGAAGCGCCCGGGGAGGCTCGCGCCCATCGCGGCGTAGGCGCTGTCGTAGCCCTCGGTCGCGGTGTAGTTCGTTCCGTCGAACGCCTGGTCCCAGAAGGCGTGATAGCGGTCGAGGAAGGCGAGCAGGGCCTCGTCACCCTGGAGGAACGTGCCGGACATGACCATCATCAGCTGGGCGGAGAGCCCGAGCAGCACGGTGCGCAGGTGCAGGTTCATGCTGCGCGCGGCTTCGATGACCAGGTCGCTGGAGTGCTGGAAGTGCCACTCGGCGAGCGAGACACCGCCGGGGCCGCCGTACTTGCCGTACTCGGGCTCGTAGGGGCGGTCCTCGAAGGAGTTGTTGGGGCGCAGCCGCATCCGCCCGTCGTCGCCGACGAACTGCGCGCGCTGCTCCCCCGTGTACTCCAGGGTGAACAGCGTCTCGTACAGCTCGGCGAGGAATCCGGCCTTCACCTCGTACAGCGCCGGGCGTTCGCGCAGGAAGGCGGCGAGGGCCGCGTGCGTCCGCTCCCGGACGACAGGGGCGCCGGCGGCCCGCCGCGGGCGCAGACGCAGGCGCAGATGTGGGCCTTCCAGCCAGTAGTTGATGAAGAAGTACCCGTCGAGCAGGCCCTCTTGGGTGAGGTCGTCCACCAGCGGCTTGACGCACTGCAGGAGCAGCGGGCGGGGGCTGGCGGCGTAGAAGACATGCACGGCCAGCCACTCGCCGGGCGCGTCACCGGCAGGAATGGCGTGCGCCTCGTCGGCATGTGTGGCGCCGGTGGCTGAGGAAGCGGTGGGTGCGGTCATCGGGTTCGGTCCTCTTCGCGCAGGCCGGCGGGGCGGGGCAGCATCTCTACGGCGAGTTCGGCGACGTGCCGCCCGCGGGGTGAGGTCACGTGGAGTTCACTCTCGCCGGGCAGCATCTCCTCGAATACGGTGCGGGCCCGTTTGCCGGCCAGGAGGCCTTCGAGGGCGATGAGGGAGAGCGGGCTCTCGAAGTCGACGTACTGCGGCTTGGAGCCGCCGAACCAGCCGCCGTCCTCGCCGGAGGCCTCCTCGTGGACGGTGGCGAATACCCGGGCGGGCAGCCCGTGCCGGACGCGCCAGCGGTACCAGGCCAGGTACCACTCGCCGTCGGTGGCGTCGGGAGCGTGCGGCGGGAGGCTGCCGTCGGCCGCCGTCCATGAGCGCCGCTGGAGCACGAGGGAGTGGTGGCGGACCCGGGGCCGCCGGGTGACACCCGCGTCCTGCGGCCCGGTCGGCACCCCGCGCCACACGTCCGGCACGGACCGGGCGGTCGGCGAGAACAGCAGCAGGGTACGGGGAATCTCGGGCAGCACCATCGGGACGAGGTAGCCGAGGTAGAGCGGGACGACCTCGCGGTCCAGGCGGCGCGAGCGCAGCACGAGCCGGTCGGTGTCCGCGTCGTGCACGGCGTGGAGGTCCTCCAGGTACAGCCGGGCGTCCTCGGGTGCGGTGCTGTGCTCACCGGGGCAGACGATCTCGTAGTCGGTGAGACGGCCGTGGAGGTTGAGGTTGGTGGTGGCGGCACCGGCGGTGATCTCCGCGAAGACCGCCCCGGGAGGCAGCAGCCGGCGCAGTTCCGCGCGCAGCGCGCCCGTCAGGCCGGCGGTCTCGGCCGGGCCGGTGCCGCCCTTCGGACCGGAGGTGTCCGTCGGGCCGGAGGTGTCCGTCGGGCCGGAGGTGTCCGTCGGGCCGGTCGTGACCGCGCCGTCGAAGCAGTGGGTGAAGCGGGTGAAGGGGAAGCACAGGCCGCCGAAGGAGTCGTTGAGCACGACCAGCGGATCGCCTTCCCGACGGGCCAGCTGGAGGAAGTGACTGTGCGGCTGGAAGGCAGGCGTGGCGGCGCCCAGCGCTTCGGCCACCTCGTCCACGACAGCGTCGTCGAGGGTGAACTCCTGTGCGTCCGCGGGCATTTCCTCCCAGCTCTCGCGCATGCGGGTGCTGAGGGCCGCGCGCGCCCGGTCGATCGCGGTGATCTCCGGCATGCCGAGCCAGTTCTCCTCCGGGGCGTGGCTGCCGTCCGGGAGACGGTCGTCCTTGGCCGCGGTGAACTGGAGGTACTGCCGGAAGATGTCCTCGTGGAAGTCGTGGACCAGGCGCAGCAGGTCCGGGCAGTGTCCGCCGCGACCGAAGCGGGCAAGGAAGAAGCCCTTGAGGGTGAGCCGCTGGGGCAGCGCCACGTCGAAGGCGGGCAGCACCCGGCCGATCGAGCGGAGCGGTGCGGCGGCGAGCGCGGTCCACTCGGCGAGGCCGGCGGTGGTGGTGCCGGCGGACACGTCCTCGTAGACCAGGGTCCGCGGTAGTACCGGCCGCTCGGCGCCGAGGTCGGCCTGGAGGCCGAGGAGGTCGGCGCGCAGCGCCTTGAGCAGGACGCGGCGGCCGGGGACGTCCTCACACGGGTACCGGGCCAGGATATCGGCAGGTCCATCCAGGCGGTCGGCGAGTTCGCCGGCCCAGGGACGTTCGAGTGCGCGCAACGAGCCCTGGAAGGCGCGCAACGGATCGCGATCGTGAACGCCCGTGTCGAGACTCGGCAGTTGGAGCATGCCGAGGTCGAGCAGGGCGGTGAGATAGCGTCCCGCGGCCTCGTCGTCGGCGCCGGTGGTGGTGGCCAGCCAGGCTGCCAGGTCACCGTGGCGGAGGGTGCCGTCACGGTCCCGCAGCAGGGTGAGCATGCCGTCCAGCGTGCCCCGGCGGCGCAGGAAGAGGAGGCGGTCCTGGGCGGCGTCGAAGCTGACCGTGGCACTGTCGTCGCCCGCGGTGACGGCCCGCTGGACGTAGCGGACCCGGTCGTCGTCCAGTTTCCATCCGGAGGCGAGGGCCACCGGCAGGTCGGCGCGGCGCCGCGGGTCGGCGGCGATGAGTTCGACGATCCGGGTGAGCGCGACGACGTTGAGCCGGCAGTGCCCGGTCCAGTCGTCACCGACCCGGGTGGCAGCCGGTGCGCCGTCCTCGCCCGCCGTCTCGAACCCGCCGAGGGCGACGCCGGTGAGGGTGCTGAAGGGGCTGGTCTTGCACGCGGTGCGGTAGACGTAGGAGAGCAGGGAGCGCTCCATCTTGCGGGCCCGCTTGCCGGGTACGGGAGCGGTGTCGGCGGCGAACGCGTCGAGCCGCTCCTCCACGGTGGGCGAGGCGAGCAGCAGTCCCTGGCGCAGCCGTTCGTCCCGGGCGAGTTCGCGCAGGGCGGTGCGGGTGCGGGCGAGCCCGGCCCCGAGGACGGTCTCGCCCTCGGCGCGCAGGGCGGCCCAGCGGGTGCGGGCGTCGAGCCAGGCCGCGAGGTCGGCTCCGGCGCCGCCGCCGATACCGGCGGCCAGGGCCCGGGCCGCGTCCAGGTCGTTCGGCAGGCGGTTGTTGAAGACGCTGCGGCGCAGCGCGAGCAGGCGGCGGCGCAGCGCGGCGTCCTCGGTGGCGCCGACGACGACGGACAGCGGGTCGCTGAGCGCAGCGCCGAGAGCGGCGATCCGGTCGTCCTCGGCGGCGGCCCGAACAGCCCAGTCGGCCGCCTCCGGTGCGCGCAGGGCGGCGACGGTGTCGACCGGCAGGCCCGCGACGCGCAGCATGAAGCGGCCGTGCAGGTCCGCCTCCGCGGGCTCGCCGCCGGGGCCGGTATGCCGGGCCGGGCTGGTGGCGCTGGTGGCGCTGGTGGCGGTGGGGCTCACGCCCTCCCCCTTTCGTGTGGGGTGTGCTGCGGTCTGCCGGAGGGCCGCCGGGCCGGCCGGCGGCTCCGGGACGGGAAGGGGCTGCGGGTCACGGCGCGACGATGTCGTAGCGGTAGTCGGCGGAGCGGGACCGTTCGTGGCCGATCATCATGATCAGCAGCGGGAATTCGCCCCGCTCGGCCAGTCCGAGTTCCTCCTCGAAGGAGACGCTGTCGAAGCCGAGGGCGACTCCGCAGCCGGTGCCGACCGCGGAGGCGGTGGTGTAGACGGCCTGGGCGACGGCGCCGACGACGGCGTTGACCAGGCGGTAGCCGCGGTCGCCGACGGCGTCCAGTACCGCGTGGGTACGGGCCACGGGCACCAGGACGGCGGCGGCCTGCTCCACGTTGTAGTTGGCGAGGAAGTAGTTCCGCTGGAGGAAGGGGCCGTGGTCCCCTGCCTTCATCAACACCAGCTCGCCGCTGTCCCGGTCGTACTCGTAGAGCCCGGCGGGTACGTCGCGGACCTGGTTGACGAAGACGCACAGCCGGGTCAGGGGGGCTCCGCCGGGTGATTCGGCGTCGCTGTCCAGGGTGCCCGCGGCGACCGCGGCCCGCAGTGCGGCGGAGAGCCGGGCCGCGTCGAGCGGCTCGGCGGACGTGAACCGCCCGAAGCTGCTGCGGCGTTCACGCAGCGCCCGGCGCACGGAGACGTCCAGCGGCGGAGGCTCCGGCAGCGCGACCCGGTCGCCGGAAGTGGCGGGCGCGGCGAGGGAGCCGTCCAGGACGCCGGGGGCGGGCCGGTTCGCGGCGCCGTCCAGGGTGGCGGCGTGGATGCGACGCAGGGTCGGGAAGGCCAGCACCCGGTGCGACTTCTCGTCGGGCACCCGCCGTACGGAGGCCCCGGGCGTCGGCCGGGCGGGTACCGCCGGGGCGGCGCCCGCCCAGCGCAGCGGTACGACGGCGAACACACCGTCCTCCTCGGGATCCAGCCCGAGCATCCGGCCGAGCCGGGACTCGTCGAACCAGAAGGCGCTGCCGAGGTGGAGGCCGTGCGCGCGGGCCCACATACGCCAGGTCTGCAGGAGGGCTCCGACGTCCATCGTCACGGCGTGGTAGCAGAAGGAGTTGTACTTGAAAGAGTTCTGCCAGAACGTCACCCCGAGGACGAGGAACTGGTCCGTGCCGGCGGCTTCTTCCAGGCCGCCGAGGGCCGCACGGACCTCCGCGCTCACGTCGCCCGACAGGAGCCGGGTAAGGCGGTGGCGCGGAGTGTCGTAGTAGTGGACGCCCGGCGTCAGGGGTCCGCTCGCCCCGCTGATCCAGTGCACGCCGACGGGGTAGAGGCCGCCGCCGGAGGCGGTGCCGCGGGACCAGTTGGCGTGCGAGTAGAACGGCAGGGAGCCCAGGTCGGTGTTGGCCTGGACGGCGAGGCGGCGACCGGTCAGGCCGTAGGAGTCCCGGAGCATCGCCCCGAGCAGGGGCAGTGTGAACGCCTCGGTGCCGGACCCGCCGAACAGGCCCCGGCCGAGGGTCGCGTCCTCGGCGCAGCCGCCGTCGGGCAGCGGCACGGACTGGGCTCCGGGGAAGAACTTGCCCTTGCGCGGCCGGTCGGACCAGTCGGGGACGAAGTCGGCCGGCTCCATGGGGACGCGTCCCCGCCGCATCACCGCGGTCGCGTACTCATGGGCGTATCTCACGATCACTCCCTCGTTTGCTCGTGCTCGGTGGTGGTGGCCGGCGGCGGCTGAAATGCCGTACGCCGGTGGGTGGATGGTGCGCGTGTCCGGTACGCGCCGGTCGCAGGTGGGGCGGTGTCAGGGGAAGGGGTGCGGGGCCGGGTTGAGGCCGTCCGGCGGCAGGTCGTCGGCGCGCAGTCCGGCCTCGCGCAGCGCGGTGCGGACGCGGGGCATCAGGGGGCCGCGCTGGCGGTTCCAGCCGAAGTCGATCGGGATCAGACCGGGCACCAGGACCTTGACCGTGTGAAGGCCCAGAGCGCGCTGTTCGGCCGCGGTCTGGTCGACCACCACCACGTCGAACCCCCTGGCCACCACGGCCTCGACGCAATGCTGCACGTCCTGGCACAGATCGGCCGCGACGGGAAGGGCGCCGGGTCCGGAGGCGAGTGAGGACAGCGGCACCCGGTCCGCCTCGTCCCGCCCGCGCAGCAGGAAGTCGGTGTACCGGCCCATCTCGGGCAGCCCGTACAGGAGCGGGTGGTCGTGCAGTACGCGCACCTCGTCGAAGTCGTCGGCCATGCGGCGCAGCCGGCGCTCCTCGCGGACGGTACGGCGGCGGAGGTTGACGGAGTCGGTGGCGATCTCGCAGAGCCCGCCGGCGAGCGCCGCCTCCGGGTCGAGGGAGGCTCCCGCGCCGAAGCAGAGCAGCCCGGAGCCGCCGTCGACGCGTTCGGCGACCGCGGTCACCACCGGTACCGGGAAGGTGACACGGGTGTCGAAGAACCGGGCCCGGTAGCCGTACATCGCCAGCCGGTCGACCATGGCACGGGTCTCCGGCCTGGTGCTGCTCGACGGGTCGATCTCGGGCAGGCGGGCCCGGCCGAACCAGGCCAGCAGGAACGCGTCCCGCTCGACGGTCTCCATCAGGCCGTGGTACACGGCCTCGGTGCGACTTCCGCCGGAGGCACAGCCGTTGGAACTCTCCTGGACGAAGCGCCGCCGGATGCCTCCCGGCGCGTGGTAGTACGCCACGATCTCCGGTACGAGGACCGGCCGGTCCTCCCGGAGCGACCAGCCCCACACCCACCGCACCGGGCGGTCCGGGGCGAAGCGGGGTGCGTCCGGATCGGCGGCGTGGAAGGCGTCGGAGTACAGACCGGTGACCCGCGGGTCGACCGCCGTGTCGCCGAGGTCCTCGTAGGCTGCGGTCACCACGGTCCGCTTGGCGCGGGCCCGCATCCCGGCGTACCGCTCAAGGCCCTCCAGCAGCCCCACTCGTACGCTCGCACCGTACGTTCCGGTGTGACCGCCCCAGTAGCAGTCCCGCAGGTAGTCGCCCGAGCGGGTGGTGAACGCACCGACCGTGGAAGAGGTCGAGCCGGAGGCCAGATCGGGTACGACGGAGGGGCCGAGCATCCCGGTGAGGGAGTTGGCGAACGCCTCCGGCACCAGGTCGTAGGCGTCCAGCGGGCGCAGCCGGAAGCTGTCCGGGGCGTACGCGGGGCAGGCGTCCAGGGTGATCCGCGCGCCCTCGGCGGTGTCGTCGGGGCGCGAGCCGCAGGACGGGCACTCGCCGTCCGGCACCAACGGGAACCGGGCGACGCGCAACGTCTCCAGGTCCAGCAGCCAGACCCACGGATGACGGGCGGGGCGCGGCCGCCGGGCCGCAGCCGCGACGAGCGCGGACAGGGCGTCCACCGCGAAGTCGGCCCGCCACGGCGGGGTACCGGTGGCCCGGGTCTCCCCGCCGCGCTCGATGGCGTCGCGCAGGTACCCGGCGCGCACCGACTGCCAGCGACGGGCCAGGCACCTTGCACAGCCCGGACCGCCGTCCGCGCTCACAGGGCCGACCACGGCGTGGTGCCCGTACACCCCCACCGGCACGGCACGGGGCTCCACATCCGTTGCTTCACCGGGCAGTTCGTCACGCAAGCCGAGTGGAACCACCACGGCCGGCGGCATGCCGGGGTGGCGCCCCGCGCGCTCGGCGAGGGCGGCGGTCAGCGCGGCACACACCTCGTCCCACGGCCCGGCGGGCACCGGGTCGCGTGGCAAGGCCCGGTCGGGCGGCGCTGCCACGGTCTCAGCCGGCACGGTTCTCCCCGCGGGTGAGCAGGACGCGCGCCACGTGGATGTGACCGGCGGCGAGGTCGGCGGCGGGCAGTGGCACGGCGAGGGCGTCCCGGCCTGCGGCGGCGAGTGCGTCGAGCACGGCGGCCCAGGTGGTGCCCGTGTCCGGCAGCGCCACTGCGCCCTCGGCGACCAGGGTCGCGGCGTCCAGGTCGTCCCATGCCGGATCGCCGGTGTCGGGACCGTCCGCGGTGCCGGGATCACCCCCGGCGCCGCGCAGTTGCTCCGCGCCGAGCAGGTCGCGCAGGGCCTCCACCGCGGCATCGCGGTACCGCAGACCGCTGCCGACCGCCCAGCGCACCGCGCCGGTCGACGCGTCGGTGAGCCGGGCCAGCGCCACGGGCAGCAGACCGCCGCCGGCCGCGGTGAGGTCGAGGATCTCGACGGTGACGCCGAGGTTGTCCGCCGAACGCAGCAGGAAGAGCCCCTCCGGGTCGGCCGCGAGGGAGGACGCGTCGACGACGGACACCGGGGCACTGCGGCGGACGGCGCCGCGCAGCGCGTCGAGGGCGAGCGCGGTGGCCAGGGCACGCGCGAGCGCGGCCCGCGGGCTGCCGCCGGCGCCGGTGCCGGCCGAGGTCCGCTCGAACAGGCCCAGTTCGTTCCAGCCGCCCAGAGTGCGCACGGCACCCGACGGCACCAGCACGGTCCGTCCGTCGGTCAGGGAGACGGCCTCGCTCCAGTGCGCGACCCGGTCCGCAGGGACGTCGAGACCGCTGGAGACGGCCAGTTCGGCGGGCGCAACGCGCGTCCACTTGGCCGCGGCGGCCTGGAGAGCGGCGTCGTCGAGCACCCGGGGCGGGACGACATGTTCGGCGTAGACCTCCGCGGCGCGGAAGAGGGCGGCGAGACGGGCGCCGGCCACGGTGTGGATGTCGGCGGCGGAGATGCGGCGCTCCTGGCCGGGCGCGATCCCGAGGCGGACCGTGCTCACCTTGAGCGGGGTCTGCTCCCAGTCGTCGTCGGCGAACGCGGTGAACACGCCGACGCGGTCGTGGACGAGAACGTCACGCTCCTCCAGTGCCGCGAGCAGGTTCCGGGCCGCGTCCTCGTCGGCGGCCCCGTCGGCGGGCGCCGCGACGGGCTCGTCCTGCCCGTTCGGCGCTCTCAGCGCGTCGCCGGGGAGGCCGTCCGGCTCGGCGGATCCGGTGTCCTCGGCCGCGCAGTACGGGCAGCGGGGATGCGGCAGCAGCGGCTCGGTCAGCACGTCGAGGGAGTCGAGGTCCTGGACGACGACCTGGTTGCGGGTCTCGGCGGGCAACGCCTCGGTGGTGAGGCGGAACACCTCGAACGCGAGGAGGTTGCCGAGCATGCCGGCCAGCGGTCCCGCGAGGTCGGGTGCGGGGGCGCCGAGCGGAGCGGCGGGACCGACGGAGGCCCACAGTTCCGCGCTGTCGGCGGCGTCGGCCCCCGCACCGAGCCGCAGGGCGGCGCAACACCAGCAGCCGGGGGTGCCGGCGGTCATCACCGGGCCGACGACGGCACGGTCGCCGAAGGTCCAGGCGCCGAGGAGACGGCGGCCCGCGGGCACGCCCTCGGCGAGCAGACGGAGCAGTTGGCGGCGCCCGGCCGCCCCGGTGACCACGACGGTGTCAAAGCTGTCGAGGTCCGGCCAGCCGTACGTCCCGTCGGCGGAACCGGCTCCCCCGGTGTGCGGGGCGGCGGGCGCGGGCAGGCGGACCAGATGCGGGGCGCAGTCCGCTTCGGCGAGGGCGGCGGCCTCCGCGTCGAGGTCGGCCGCACCCTCGACGCCGTGGAGTTCGCGGGAGAGTACGGCGCGCGGCCCTTCGGCGGGTTCGGTGAAGGCGACGGCCTCGCAGCCGTTGCGGAGCAGTCCCAGCGCCGCCCAGCGGGCCAGGGCGTCGTCGCCCAGGACGGCGACCGGGGTGGAGCGGAAACGCAGGAACCGGCCGGGCGCGTCGTCCGCGTAGTGGTCGAGGTAGTCGAGCTGGTGCGCGAAACGCCGCGCGATCTGCGGCGGCACCGTGTCCGCCGAGGGTCTGGACTGGGTGTCCCGGGCGAAGCCACGCGCGTAGAGGGCGCGCACGAGCTGGACGACCATGTCGCGCTGCTTGTCCCCCAGACCGGCGCACAGCTCCTCGACCCGGCGTTCACCGTCGAGGTGGGGCACGATCAGCGTGGCGAAGCGGTAGGCGGACTGGGTGACGACGTTGAACCCGCCGTGGGCGTTGTGGAAGAGCACCCCGGACGGAGTCCGGGTGAACAGGACGTCCCTGCGGATGCGGGGCCGCGACTGGGCGATCTCCTCGTAGGACGCGGGAGCGGTGGCCATGGGGTGCGGAAACCTCCGGAGTGTGGTGGGGACGGTCAGCCGGCGGTCGACGGAGGCAAGTCCGTCGGACCTGGTGGGGCGGCATCCGGCAGGTTGGTGCCGGCCGCCTGGACGAAGAGCCGCAGCAGGTCGTGGACGCGGTAGCGGCCGGACGGGTTCTCTTCCAGCAGCCCGGCGTTGACGAGGGCGCGCAGGACCAGGTTGCCCGGGGCCGGGGGCGACGTCTGTTCGAGGCCGGTCGGCGCCCAGCCGGAAGGGGGCGGCGGTGCGCCGGCGGCCGGCAGCGCGGGGCGCCCGCCGGTCGGTTCGCCGCGCAGGACGGCGCCTTGCAGTTCGCGCAGCGCCTGGCCGGGCTCCACACCCAGCTCCGAGGTCAGGTGTGCCCAGATCCTGCGGTACTCGGCGAGCGCCTCGGCCCGTCTCCCGGACCGGTACAGGGCTTCGATGAGGAGGGCGGACAGCCCCTCGTGCCCGGCGGCGGCCTGGACTGCCTCACGGGCCTCGGCGATCACCTCCCGGTGCCTGCCCAGGCGCAGTTCACCATCGAGGACGCGTTCGACGGCGAGGAGCCGCTCCTCGGCCAGCCGGGGCACATGGTCGCGATGGAGCTCGTCGGAGTGGACGTTGCCGAGGAGCGGGCCCTTCCACAGGCTCAGCGCGGTCCGGCCGAGGCGCAGTGCGGAGTCCGGATCCTCGCTGGCCCGGGCCCGGGCCAGTAACTCGCGGAACCGCAGCAGGTCGAGGGTGTCGGCGTCGGCATGGAGCCGGTAACCGCCGGGAACGGCCTCGATGGCGTGGTCGGCGACGCCGTACTTCACGAAGAGCCGGCGCAGCCGCAGTACGCACGTGTGCAGCGCCGACCGGCCGCCGGCCGGTGGCCGGTTGCCCCACACCGCGCGCTGGAGCAGATCGCCGGAGACGAAGACGCCGGGATGCAGCAGCAGCGCGGCGAGCAGCGAAGCCGGCTTGGAGGGCTGCAGGACGACCGTCTCCCGGCCGTCGGTGATGGCCAGCAGCCCGAGCACCAGGAACCGGGGACGGCTGGTGGCCACCGCTGTGGCCGTCAGTTCGGGAAGCGCGCCGTCGGGCGCGGGGGCACCGGTCTTCACCACAGCCTTTCGCATCGCACGTTTGGTGGGCTTGATCCGCCAAGGGCCGTACAGGGCAGTGCTGTTACGTGGTGCTGAGATGCGCGACTGGCGCAACTTCCGTGCCGAGTGGTGAACTTAGGTTCGATCAGGCCATCGCGTCCAGTGGTCGTCGCGAAACAGATGGTTATATCTGAGGTCGTCGATGCTTGGTGATGTCCGTCCGTTGACGGGGTTTTGGCGGGCGGCCGGCCGGGGCATAGGGTCCCGGGGAGAGCGCGGCAGGATCCTCGTACGCCGCGCCCAGGGGGAGGGTTCATGCAGTGGTGGGTGTTGATCCCGGTCGTCTCGATGATCACCGGGCCCGCGGCCCTGTACCTCATGACCCGGCGCAAGCGCCGGTCGGAGGGCTCCGGCGAGCACGAAGAACTTTCGCGGAAGTACACCGCGCTGCTTGAGGATTCCACTTCGGGCGAACTGCCCAACGGCCGCGGGCGTTACCCGGATACACACTGACCTCCGGCGCACACACACGGGAACACAGCCCGCCGACGAGCGGACGATGCGATTCCGGGCGCGCGGCGGCGGTTCTCCCCCGCGCCCCCCGAACAGGATGCGGTGAACTGTCCGCGCTCCGTCCCCGGAACCAGCATCGTTTCCGGGCAGCACGACAAGGGACCCGCTTCGGCTCCTGGGCAGGACCCGCAACAGATCAAGGACGTCACCGGGCAGTACCCGGGCCTGTGGGGCGGCGACCTGATGTCAGGCGCCGGACCCCGACGAGGCACCGGTTACACCCGTCGCAGAGACGTTCGATCATGTCTCGATCCACACGATGCGGTGTGATCTCCGCCGTTTGTACTTAACCCCGGTAGGTCTCCAGCAGCCGCAGCCACACCTCGCTGATGGTCGGATACGCCGGGACCGCGTGCCAGAGCCGCTCGACGGGGACCTCCCCCGCGACCGCGACCGAGGCCGAGTGGATCAGCTCGCTCACCCCCGGGCCCACGAACGTGGCGCCCACCAGGACCTCGCGGTCGAGATCGACGACCATACGGGCCCGGCCCCGGTAGCCGTCGGCGTAGAGCCCCGCGCCCGCGACGCCCGCCATGTCGTAGTCCACCGCCCTGACCCGGTACCCGGCGCTCTCCGCCTCGGCGAGGGTGAGACCTGCCGACGCCGCCTCCGGGTCCGTGAAGACCACCTGGGAGACGGCGGCGTGGTCGGCGGTCGCGGCGTGGGCGCCCCACCGGTCGGTCTCCAGGAGCGGGACCCCCTGGGCCCGTGCGGTGATCGCGGCGCCCGCGATACGGGCCTGGTACTTGCCCTGATGGGTCAGGAGCGCGCGGTGGTTGACATCGCCCACGGCGTAGAGCCAGTCGCTGCCCTCGACCCGGCAGCTGTCGTCCACGGTGAGCCAGGAGCCCGCGGTCAGCCCCACCGCTTCCAGGCCGATGTCGTCGGTGCGCGGGGCGCGGCCGGTGGCGACGAGGATCTCGTCCGCCTCGATCCGCTCGCCGTCCTCCAGCACCACGGTCACCGGTCCCCCGCCCCGCTCGACCGAGGCCGCGGAGGTGTGGAAGCGGAGGTCGGCCCCCGCCTCCTTGAGCGCCGATGCGACCAGCTCACCCGCGAAGGGCTCCATCCGCGGCAGCAGTCCGCCGCCGCGCACCAGCATCGTCACGCGGGAGCCGAGCGCCTGCCAGACAGTGGCCATCTCGGCGGCCACCACTCCCCCGCCAACGACCACCAGCCGCCCCGGGACCTCCCGCGCACTGGTCGCCTCGCGGCTGGTCCAGGGGCGGGCCCCGGCCAGTCCGGGTACCTCGGGTACGACCGCGCGGGTGCCCGTGCACACGGCGACCGCGTGCCGCGCGGTCAGCTGCCGCTGCTCGCCGGCGGGACCGGTGACGACGACCGTCCTGGTGCCGGTGAGCCGCCCCTGGCCGCGGTAGAGGTCGACTCCGATGTCCTCCAGCCAGCTGACCTGGCCGTCGTCCTTCCAGTGCGAGGTGTACTCGTCACGGTGGGCGAACACCTCCGCCGCGTCGAGGGGGCCCTGGACGGCCCCGCGCAGCCCGGGCACCCTGCGGGCGTCGGCGCGCGCCGTCACCGGGCGCAGCAGCGCCTTGCTCGGCATGCACGCCCAGTACGAACACTCGCCGCCGACCAGTTCGCTCTCGACCACCGCCGCGCTCAGGCCTCCCGCACGGGCGCGGTCAGCCACGTTCTCGCCGACCGGACCCGCTCCGATCACCACTACGTCGTACGCCGTGTTCTCCATGCCATCGGTCATGGTGGCCAGTCTGGTACGGGGTGTGCCGTGCGGCCACATGGGCAGTCGGAATAGGACAGCGAACACCACGGTTGACGCGGGCGAAAACACCGGTCAGCCAGGAGAGGCGGGCACAGCATGAGCACGGTCGAGCTCACCAAGGAAAACTTCGACGACGTCGTGACCGACAACGACTTCGTCCTCATCGATTTCTGGGCTTCCTGGTGCGGGCCGTGCCGTCAGTTCGCCCCGGTCTACGAGGGCGCGTCCGAGCGGCACGAGGATCTCGTCTTCGCGAAGGTCGACACGGAGGCCCAGCAGGAGCTGGCGGCTGCCTTCGAGATCCGCTCCATCCCCACCCTGATGATCGTGCGGGACAATGTCGCGGTCTTCTCGCAGCCGGGCGCTCTGCCGGAGGCCGCCCTGGAGGACGTGATCGGACAGGCCCGCGCGCTGGACATGGACGAGGTCCGCAAGTCCGTGGAGAACGAGAAGGAGGCCTGAGGCCTCCGTCCCCATCCGGCCGGGGTCCGCCGGGAGGCACTGCCTGCCCGCCGGAACCCGGCCGGATCTTTCTCTGCCCCGCGGGTCAGCGTTCGAGTACGAGCGCGAGCCCCTGGCCGACGCCGATGCAGAGGGCCGCCAGACCGGTGCCCGAGCCGGCCGCGGCCAGCTGGTGGGCGACGGATCCCGCCAGGCGTGCGCCCGACGCACCGAGCGGATGGCCGATCGCGATGGCGCCGCCGCGCGGGTTCACGACGGCCGGGTCGAGATCCGGCCATTCGGCGAGGCAGCCGAGCGACTGGGCTGCGAACGCCTCGTTCAGCTCGAAGGTGGTGAGGTCGGCGAACCCCTTGCCCGCCTTGGCGAGGGCCCGCCGGACGGCTTCGACGGGGCCGAGTCCGAAGAGCTGCGGCTCGACACCGGTCACCGCGGATGCCCGGATGCGGGCGAGCGGTTCCCGCCCGGTGGCCCGCAGCCCCTCGTCATCGACCAGCAGCAGGGCCGAGGCGCCGTCGTTGAGCGGCGAGGCGTTGCCCGCGGTGACGGTGCCGCCCTCACGGAAGACGGGCTTGAGGCGGGCGAGCGCCTCCATGCTCGATCCGGCACGGATGCACTCGTCCCGTACGAGGTCGGTTCCTTCGTACGGCACGACCTCCCCGTCGTAGTGGCCCGCGTCCCAGGCCGCGGCGGCCTTCGCGTGGCTGGCCAGGGCGAAGGCGTCCTGCTGCTCCCGGCTGATGCCGTGCTTGTCGGCGATGAGTTCGGCGCCCTCGCCGAGCGGCACGGTCCACTCGTCCGGCATCCGGGGATTGGTCATCCGCCAGCCGAGCGTGGTGGAGTGCAGCTGCTGGTGGCCGGCCGGGAAGGCGCGTTCGGGTTTCTGCAGGACCCAGGGCGCGCGCGACATCGATTCGACGCCGCCCGCCACGGCCACCGACGCGTCGCCCACCGCGATGGCGCGCGCCGCCTGGATGACCGCTTCGAGCCCCGAGCCGCAGAGCCGGTTGACGGTGACACCGGGGACCGAGACCGGAAGACCGGCCAGCAGCACCGCCATCCTGGCCACATCGCGGTTGTCCTCGCCCGCGCCGTTGGCGTCCCCGAAGTACACGTCGTCGATACGGGACGGGTCGAGGCCGGGAGTGCGCGCCACGAGCGACCTGACGACGTGCGCCGCCAGGTCGTCGGGGCGGACCCCGGAGAGGGCCCCCGCGAATTTCCCGACCGGCGTACGGACTGCGTCGACGATGTGGACGTCGCGGATACGCATCGCACCTCTCCCCTGCCACCCGGACGTTCGCCAGGTGAACAATCGTTCATGACGAGTTACCGCCCGAGTCTCTGCCCGCCCCCTCTCCCTGTCAACGCCTGCCCTTCAGCGTCTCCCGGTCACCGCCGTGCCAGCACTTTCCAGAGGCCCGGGTCCTCGAAACCGAGCGCCCAGAGGGAGGTGCCGCGCACCCCGTACTTGCGCAGGGCGGCCAGCTGCGCGGAGGCACCCCGCGCGTCCTGGTACCAGACGGCCCGGGGCTCGTCCCCGTCGCGGTACGTGAAGTGCGGGCTGCCCGAAGCCCGGTCGAGCGCATAGGGCGCGCCCACCCTGCGGCGCAGCGCCTCCGCCTGCTTCCAGGTCACGTGCCGCGCCGAGCGGCTGCCGTCGGCCGGCCAGTCCCAGCCGTAGCCGGGCAGGGCCATCTCGATCCTGGCCGCCGGTACGAGCGCGGTGGCCCGGCGCAGGATCTCGTCGTACCAGGCCGTGGTGGAGAGGGGACCGGGCGGGCCGCCCGACCAGTGCAGGTCGTACGCCATGATCCGCATCCGGTCGGCGGCCCGGCCGATCGCGGCGTAGTCCCAGATCCGGCCCGTGGTGGCGGTCTGGGGCGAAACGGTGACGACGCACTGCTTGGCCACGGCGTGCAGCTTCGCGCAGAGACCGGTGACGAAGGCCGCGTAGGCCGCCCGCACCTTCGGGTAGTCGGGTGTGGCGGTGGTCGCGATGGTCTCGTAGTCGAGGTCGACGCCGTCGTATCCGTGGCTCTGCGCGAGCCGGACCAGGGCCTCGGTGTGCGCGGTGCGCAGCGCGGGGGTGGTGAGGATGTGCGCCAGATCGCCCGGCTTCATCGTGTCCATGTCCATGACGGTGGGCACGACGCGGATACCGGCCCGGTGCAGTCCTTCGATGATGCGGGTGTCGCCCGCGCCGGGGTGCCCCTCGATGCGGTCCGCGGCGGCGGCCTTGTACCAGAAGGGGCTGACGGTGTGCAGCTGGCCCGCGTGGCTCAGCGCGTCCTGGTAGCCGGTCTCCTCGTCCCAGTAGGGAAGCCAGGCCGAAGAGGTGCGCTGGAGGTCCCCGCTGTCCGGCGCGCCGGGCGGGCCGGACGCGGCGGCGGTCGCGGCGGTCGCGGGGAGCACCGCCGCCAGGAGACAGACAAGACCGGCCACCGAACGGGCTGTACGGGATCTTCGGGATGTACCGGATGTACGCGTAGTGATCATGGGCAGAGAGTGACGGGGCTTGCGGGGTCCCGCCCTGCGGGGTGCTCCGTCCAGGTTCTAACGTGACCCGGATGACGACGTATCAGAGTGACCACGGAGCACTTCCCGGCAGCTCGGGCCCCAGCGCGACGACGGAGACCGAACCCCGCGGCATCGGTCCCGTCAGGACCTCGTACGCCCCCGCTCACGACGGGGCTCCCGACCCCGGCGAAATCGTCTGGACCTGGGTGCCCTACGAGGAGAACGACGGGCGCGGCAAGGACCGGCCGGTCCTGGTGGTGGCGAGGGAGGAGGCGGGCACACTGCTCGCCGTACGCCTCTCCAGCAAGCCGCACGACCGGGACCGGGAGTGGCTGGCGATCGGGGCCGGGCCGTGGGACCGCGAGGGGCGCGAGTCCTGGGTGGACCTGGACCGGGTGCTGCGGGTGCACGAGGACGGGATGCGGCGCGAGGCCTGCGCGCTCGACCGGCCGCGGTTCGACGCCGTCGTGGAGCGGCTCAGGGAACGGTACGGCTGGCGCTGACCCCGCGACAGCGTGGCAGGGGCCCCGGGTGGCCGAGCGGACCCCGGCGGGCTGCGGCGCGGCCGTGGAGGCACCGCAGACTCCCGGCCAACGGCGTTTCCGGCCGCGCGGGGCGCTCTTGTGCGGACCGCCGGCAGTGGCTTAGGTGGGACGGAACGTTTTCCGGAAGGCACCGGACAACGGCGGAAGGTATCTTCGCCCCGAGGAGCCGATCATGACCATGCCGCTGCTGACCGAGGTGGACGCGGAGCGCCTGCTCCGATGTATCTGCTTCAAGACAGGACCGCCCCGTACGGTCGGTGTCGAGCTCGAATGGCTCGTGCACGACCTGGAGCGCCCCGACTCGCCGGTGTCCGAGGACCGGATCGGGCGGGCGCAGACCGCAGTGCGTGCGCTGCCGCTCGTCTCGGTGCTCACCTTCGAGCCCGGCGGGCAGCTGGAGCTCAGCTCGCTGCCCGCCACATCGCTGTCCGAGTGCGTCGGGACCATGTCCGCGGACCTGAGCGCGGTGCGCGGTGCGCTGCGCGGCGAGGGGCTGGTACTCACCGGCCTCGGCCAGGACCCCTGGCACCCGCCGCGCAGGCTGCTGCGCGAACCGCGGTACGACGCGATGGAGCTGTACCTGGACCGGCACGGGAGTGCGGGCCGCTCCATGATGTGCGGCTCGGCCTCCATCCAGGTCTGCCTGGACGCGGGCCACGACGAGCCGGGTCCGCTGGGATACGGCCGGCGCTGGAAGCTGGCGCATCTGCTGGGCGCGGTGCTGGTGGCCGCCTTCGCCAACTCCCCGCACCGCCAGCGCCGCACCACCGGCTGGGTCTCCACCCGGCAGTCCCAGTGGGCCGACCTCGACCCGGTGCGCTCGCTGGCGCCGGAGGACGGCCCCGAGCCCCGGGACGCCTGGGCCGCTCATGTCCTGGACGCCCCGGTGATGTGCATCCGGGCCGACGAGGGTCCCTGGCCCGTCCCGGATGACCTGACGTTCCGCCAGTGGCTGCGGACCGGCCTGCCCCGGCCGCCGGACCGCGAGGACCTCGACTACCACCTGACCACGCTCTTCCCTCCGGTGCGGCCGCGCGGCCATCTCGAACTGCGCATGATCGACGCGCAGGCCGGTGAGGACGGCTGGATGGTGCCGCTCGCGGTGACCATGGCGCTCTTCGACGATCCGGCTGCCGCGGAGACCGTGTACCGCGCCGTCAAGCCCCTGGCGGAGACCGCGGGCGGGGCCCGCGCGCCCCGCAATCCGCTCTGGGAGACCGCCGCACGTTCCGGCCTCGCCGATCCCGAGCTGCGCGCCGCCGCTGCGGTCTGCTTCGCCGCCGCGCAGGAGGCACTCCCCCGGCTCGGCGCGTCCGCCGCCGTGCAGGAAGCAGTCGCCGCTTTCGATGCCCGCTATGTCGCACGAGGCCGATGTCCCGCCGACGACCTGCTGGATCCCGGCCCCGGGAAGGAGCACCACTCATGACCGCCGACCCCACTGCCGTGCGACGCAGCGCACTCGATGCCCTCACCGCGGCGCGCGAGCGCACCAGCGCTCTGACGGACTGCGTCGAGGACAGCGAACTCACCGCACAGCACTCACCCTTGATGTCCCCGCTCGTCTGGGACCTGGCGCACATCTCCAACCAGGAGGAGCAGTGGCTCCTGCGGGCGGTCGCGGGCCGCGAGGCGATGCGCCCCGAGATCGACTCGGTCTACGACGCCTTCGAGCACCCGCGGGCCACCCGCCCGTCACTGCCGCTGCTGCCGCCCGCCGAGGCACGCCGCTACGCGTCGGAGGTACGCGGCCGGGTCGTCGACGTACTGGAGAGCACCCCGCTGCACGGGCGGCCGCTGGTCGACGCGGGTTTCGCCTTCGGGATGATCGCCCAGCACGAGCAGCAGCACGACGAGACCATGCTCATCACCCACCAGCTGCGCAGCGGCCCCGTCGCGCTCACCGCCCCCGCTCCCCCGCGCACCGACAGCGCCGGCCTCCCGGACGAGATCCTCGTCCCCGGCGGCCCGTTCACCATGGGCACGTCGGACGAGCCTTGGGCGCTCGACAACGAACGGCCCGCCCACCAGCGGCTCGTACCGGCCTTCCACATCGACACCACCCCGGTCACCAACGGCGCCTTCCTGCGGTTCGTCGAGGACGGCGGCTACCGCGACGAGCGGTGGTGGGCGGAGCAGGGGTGGGACCTGGTCCGCGGGCACGAGCTGAGTGCGCCGCTGTTCTGGCGCCGCGAGGGCGGCCAGTGGCTGCGGCGCCGCTTCGGCGCCGTGGAGCCCGTGGCGCCCGGCGAACCGGTGCTCCATGTGAGCTGGTACGAGGCGGACGCCTATGCCCGCTGGGCGGGACGGCGGCTGCCGTCCGAGGCCGAGTGGGAGAAGGCCGCGCGCCACGACCCCGCGACCGGCCGTACGCACCGCTACCCGTGGGGCGACGCGGACCCCACGCCCGAACGGGCGAACCTGGGCCAGCGCCACCTCGGCCCCGCCCCGGCGGGCAGCTATCCGGAGGGCGAATCACCTCTCGGTGTGCGGCAGCTGATCGGTGATGTGTGGGAGTGGACGTCCAGCGACTTCCTCCCCTATCCCGGCTTCGCAGCCTTCCCCTACCGCGAGTACTCGGAAGTGTTCTTCGGCCCGGACCACAAGGTGCTGCGCGGCGGTGCGTTCTCCGTCGGCGAGGTGGCCTGCCGGGCGACCTTCCGTAACTGGGACCTCCCGGTGCGGCGCCAGATCTTCGCCGGTTTCCGGACTGCGAGGGATGCCTGATGTGCCGCCATATTGCCTTCATCGGACCGGCTGAACCGCTCGGCGATGTGCTGGTGCGGCCCCGCCACTCGCTGGTCCGCCAGTCCTGGGAGCCGCGCAGGCAGCGCAACGGGACGGTCAACGCCGACGGGTTCGGCGTCGGCTGGTACGCCGATGACGACCCGGTGCCGGCACGCTACCGCCGCGCGGGGCCGGTCTGGGCCGACCTCTCCTTCGCCGATCTCGCCCGGGTGGTACGGAGCGGGGCAGCCCTTGCGGCGGTCCGTGACGCGACCGGGGCGGGCGCCGACGGCGAAGCCGCCGCCGCGCCGTTCGCGGACGGTCCCTGGCTGTTCAGCCACAACGGCGCGGTCAGGGACTGGCCGGTGAGCGCGGCGCCGCTCGCCGCCACTCTTCCGGCGGTCGAACTGCTCGGGATGGCCGCGCGCTGCGACTCCGCCCTGGTGTGGGCGCTCGTCCTGCACCGGCTGCGGGAGGGCGACCCGCTCGGCCAGGCGCTGGCCGACACCGTCACCGACTTCGCGGCGGCCGCGCCCGGTTCGCGGCTCAACCTGCTGCTGACCGACGGGGCCGCCATCGCCGCCACCACCTGGGGCGACTCCCTCTGGTACCTCACCGGGCCCGGTACGGACGGCCGCACGGTCGTCGCGTCGGAGCCGTACGACGACAGCCCCGGCTGGCGGGAAGTCCCGGACCGCACCCTGCTGGTGGCGACCCGCACCGATGTCCAGCTGACCCCACTCAAGGAGCCCACGGCGTGAGTCCCTTCCAGCTGACCCGCACCCTGCCCGAGAACGCGACGGACGCCGCACTGCGCGCGGACGTGCGCCAGGGGCTGACCCGTACACCCAAGACGCTTCCGCCCAAGTGGTTCTACGACGCGCGGGGCAGTGAGCTCTTCGAGGAGATCACCGCGCTGCCCGAGTACTACCCGACCCGCGCGGAGCGGGAGATCCTGGTCGCCCGCGCGGACGACATCGCGGAGGCCACCCGCGCACGCACCCTGATCGAGCTGGGTTCGGGGTCGTCGGAGAAGACCCGGCATCTGCTCGACGCGCTGCCCGGGCTGATCAGTTACATCCCGGTGGACGTGAGCGGGACCGCGCTCACCGCGGCGGCGGACGCCCTGCTCGCCGAGCGGCCGCAGCTCGCCGTGCACGCGCTGATCGCGGACTTCACCCGCGAGCTGGCGCTGCCGGCCTCGCCAGGCCCCCGGCTCGTCGTCTTCCTGGGCGGCACCATCGGGAATCTGCTGCCCCCCGAGCGCGCCGGGTTCCTCAGGTCCGTACGCGACCTGCTCCAGCCGGGCGACCATCTGCTGCTGGGCACCGACCTGGTGAAGGACGAGAGTGTTCTGGTCCCCGCCTACGACGACGCCACCGGTGTCACAGCGGCGTTCAACAAGAACGTGCTGAGCGTCATCGCCCGGGAGCTGGGGGCGGACTTCGACCCGGCCGACTTCGACCATGTAGCGGTGTGGGACCGCGAGAACGAGTGGATCGAGATGCGGCTGCGGGCACGCAGAGCCTTCACCGTCAAGATCCCCGAGCTGCAACTGGTGGTGCCCTTCGCGGCGGGCGAGGAGATCCGGACGGAGGTGTCGGCCAAGTTCCGCCAGGAGCGGGTCCGCACCGAACTGGACGCGGCAGGACTGTCGCTGCACCACTGGTGGACCGATCCCGACGGACGGTTCGCGCTGTCGCTCAGCGGTCCACCAGCTCGTCCGTGAGGAGCTTCGACGCCTTCCTGGCCGCCGTAGCGGCGTCCTCCCCGGTGAGCACGTCGGTCATATAGGGCTTGATCGGGTTGTCCGCCTCGACCGCCGCCCAGCGCGGCGAGTTCGGGGTGGCCCGCCCGCGCGCCGCGCCCGCGGCCATCGCGGCAGTGCCCTCCTCGCCCTTCACCACGCCTGCGAGCGTGGTCTTGTTGGGGACGTAGCTCATGGTCCTGGCCAGCTCGGTCTGCCACTTGCGTCCGGCCAGGGCCTCGACCACCGTGACGGCCGCGTCACCGTGGCGGGCCTTGTCGGGGATGATCAGGTCGGAGCCGCCGGTGAACACCGCCGACGGTCTGGCCGCTGTCCTGCCGGGGATCGGGAAGAAGCCGAGCCTGCCCTTGAGCTGCGGATTGCTCTTCAGGATGGTCTGTGCCGTGCCGGGCACGGCGACGATCTGTGCGACATCCCCGCCCGCGAACACGTCGGCCTGCTGCGGATGGGCCTCGTCCGAGTTCTTCGGACCCCGGCCGAGCCCCTGGAGCTCCTTGTAGAAGTCCATGCCCCTGATGGCCGCCGGGCTGTCGAGGGCACCGGTGTAGTTGCCGCCCGCCTCCTCGGCGAGTTCGCCGCCCTCGTCCCAGATGAAACCGGAGAGGGTGTACCAGTCCTGTCCGGCCAGGTAGATCCCCTGCCGGCCGCCCCCGTTCAGCTTCTCGGTGTCCGTGATCCACTGCGCGCGGGTCCGCGGCGGCTCGGTGATCCCGGCGTCCCTGAACAGGTCCTTGTTGTAGATGACGACCCGGTTGGCCGCGTACCAGGGGATGCCGTACTGCGCGCCGTTGATGCTCCCGGGATCGGCGAGACCGGGCAGCCAGTCCTTGCTCCCGAGGTCACGGACCGATTCGAGGGTGAGGTCGCGCAGCCCGCCGCTCTGCGCGTACATGGCCACCTGGGTGTTGCCGACCTCGATCAGGTCGGGGCCGTCGCCCGACCGGAGCGCCCCTGTGACCTTGGCGCCGATTCCGCCCCACTCCTGGATCCGCACGTCGAGCCTGATGTTCTTGTGCTCGCTCTCGAACTGCCGGGTGAAGCGCTGGACGAACCCGTCGGACGCGCTGTCCTTCATCAGCCACACCGTGACGGTGGTGGCGCTGTCGCCCGTGCCAGGCAGGTACCCACAGCCGGTGAGCGTGGTCGCGGCGAGTGCGGTGGCGGCGAGCAGAGCGGTACAGCGCGGTCCGGGGCGGTTCTTCACGGAGGTCACCTCTGTCGTAAGGACACGGCAGTTCATGACCCGACGTGGGGGAAGCGCAGACGGCTTGAACGGGTTGGCTGGATTTTGGTACAGACCAATCCCCCAGGTCAAGCCCGCGGGTACCCGCTGCCCGGCCGCGGGGGTGGCGACCGGCGCCGCGCGGAGTACGCCTCCGTACGGCACCGTGGAGGGAGGCGACGAAAGGAGCAGGTCATGTCGGACCACACCTACCGGGTGACCGAGATCGTCGGCACCTCGCACGAGGGCGTCGACCAGGCCATCCGCAACGGCCTGGCCCGCGCGGCCACGACGATCCGGGGACTCGACTGGTTCGAGGTCACCCAGGTGCGCGGACAGATCGTGGACGGACAGCCCGAGCACTACCAGGTCGGCCTGAAGGTCGGCTTCCGGCTGGAGGACGAGGGGTGACCAGGCCCGCTCCCCCGCCTCCGGGAACACCCCGGGGAATGCCCGACCGACCCGGACGTTGACACCGTCGTGAGCTCTGCGATCTCCTCGACCCCCTTCTCCGTACTGGACCGCTCCCGCACCCGTGAGGGAAGCGACGGCCCCGCGGCCCTGCGCGACACCGTGCGCTTCGCCCAGCAGGCCGAGGCTCTCGGCTACCACCGGTTCTGGGTCTCGGAGCACCACAGCGTGCCGGGCGTCGCGGGCTCCGCGCCCACCGTGCTCGCCGCGGCCGTCGCGGCGGCCACCTCCGTGATCCGGGTGGGCACCGGCGGCGTGATGCTGCCCAACCACCGGCCACTCGTCGTGGCCGAGCAGTTCGGGGTGCTCGAAGCGCTCTTCCCCGGCCGGATCGACATGGGACTGGGGCGGTCGGTCGGGTTCACCGACGGCATCCGCCGGGCCCTGGGACATGGCAGGCAGGACGCGGAGGACTTCGCCGCCCAGGTGGCGGAGCTCCTGGGCTACTTCTCCGGCGACCAGACCGCACACCCCCAGGTCCACGCCCACCCGGCCGAGGGGCTGCGGCCGCCCGCCTTCGTCCTGGCGACGGGCGCCGGAGCCCGGACGGCTGCCGCGGCCGGGCTGCCGCTGGTGATCGGCGCGGTGAAGGGCGAGGACGAGATGCTGCGCGCCGTGGACGGATACCGCGCCGCGTTCCGCCCATCGGCCTGGGGCGAGCGGCCGTACGTCGTACTCTCGGGCACCGTCGCGGTGGCGCCCACCACCGAGGAGGCCCGCCGGATCCTGCTGCCCGAGGCCTGGTCCACGGCCTACTCGCGCACCCACGGCACCTTCCCGCCGCTCGCGCCCGCCGAGCGGATCGCCGGGCTGCGGATGACCGGACGGGAGCGGACCCTCTTCGAAGAGGCGCACCGAGGCCAGCTGCACGGCACCGAGGACGAGGTGGCGGAGGGCCTGGAGAAGGTGCTGAGTCGCAGCGGCGCGGACGAGTTCCTGGTCACGACCAGCACGTACGACCGCACGGCGCTGCTCGACTCCTACCGGCGGCTGGCACGGATCACCGGCTGAACCGTCCGGCCCGCCTCCCGGCGCGTTACCGCGCGGCGACCGTCCTGCCGCCCTCCAGGAGGGTCTTCAGCCCCGAGAGGATCATGACCCAGCCGTCGCTGACGCCCTCCAGCATCTTGCTGTCGGGACTGTCGAAGCCGTCGTGCGTGATGGTCAGCTTCACGCCGGCGGAGGGAACTTCGGCGGGCTCGATGTCGAAGGTGACCTTCGAGCGCTCCTGCCGCGCCGCCTCGGACTCCTCGTCCGACACCTCGCCGAACAGCGCCCGGTGCATGGACTGCAGCGTGTGCCAGGTGTACGAGAGCCGCTTGCCGGGCTCGGCCTCGATGACCCGCTGGTCGAGGTCCTCGAAATCCCCGTCAGGTCCCATCTTCCACTCGACGGGCGACCCGGAGACCCAGTCCGAACGGGGCCCCCACCCGTCCATGTACTGCTTGATGAACTCCCAGTCGGTCAGGGCCTGGTAGAGCTTTTCGGGGGTCGTCTGGATGTAGGTGACGTAGACGAATCCGGGCTTGTCCATGGCTGGTCCTTCCAAGGTCTGCTTCAGCTGGGAGAGCGTGGCCAGCCGCCCCCGTTCGTACCGGCCGATCCAGCGGTCGGCTATCTCCTGGATCGGCACGGGATTGAGGTAGTGCAGTTTCTGCCTGCCGTGCCTGACGGCTGTCACCAGATGAGCCCCGGCCAGCACCGCGAGGTGCTTGCTCACCGCCTGCCGGCTCACCCCGAGGCCTTCGCTCAGCTCCCGCAGGCTCTGACCGTTCCGGGCGTTGAGCCGGTCCAGGAGCCGTCTCCGGTTCGGATCGGCCAGCGCCCTGAATGCCTCATCCATGCTCACCCGCACAGTATAGGCAACCATTCGGTTGCCTATCAAGCGGAGGTAATCATTCCGCGCGCCGCCCGGGCTCTGCTACGGTTTCCCCATGTCAGTGATCCGTTGGTATCAGCGCTATGAGCCGGCTCCGG
This sequence comes from Streptomyces sp. NBC_00388, assembly GCF_036061255.1. Taxonomy (NCBI): domain Bacteria; kingdom Bacillati; phylum Actinomycetota; class Actinomycetes; order Kitasatosporales; family Streptomycetaceae; genus Streptomyces; species Streptomyces sp. NBC_00388. Next base: position 6,654,466 of record NZ_CP107948.1, on the reverse strand, counting down.
GTGGAGCCGGAGGTCACCTGCGCTGACCGACCGATCACCCGGAGCCAGCAAGGCAGAGACGCACCGTCTCTGCCTTTCGTCGTACAGGCGGGCTGGTACCGGGCAGCGTGCACCACGCACTCACGGCCTCCCGCCGCAGCAGATACGGGATGCCCCATGAACACCACCACCCCGACCACGCCCGGCACCGGAGACCTGCGGGTCACCGGCTTCCGGCGCCTCGTCGCGCCGTCGGTCCTGCGGAGCGAACTCCCCCTGGACAGTGAGCGTGTGGCACTGGTCCGCGACAGCAGGCGAGCGGTACGGTCCGTGCTCGCCGGGGAGGACGACAGACTCCTCCTCGTCGTCGGCCCCTGTTCCGTCCACGATCCGGAAGCGGCGCTGGAGTACGCCCGGCGCCTCGCCGCGGCCGCGGCACCGCTGAGCGGCGAGCTCTGCGTCGTGATGCGCGTCTACTTCGAGAAGCCGCGCACGACGCTCGGCTGGAAGGGGCTCATCAACGACCCCGGTCTGGACGGCACGCACGAGGTGGAGCGGGGACTGCGCACCGCCCGCGGGGTGCTGCTCGACGTACTCGGCACCGGGCTCCCGGTCGGCTGCGAATTCCTGGAGCCGACCAGCCCGCAGTACATCGCGGACGCGGTCAGCTGGGGTGCGATCGGCGCGCGGACGCCGGAGAGCCAGGTGCACCGCCAGCTCGCCTCCGGGGTTTCGATGCCGGTCGGATTCAAGAACGCCACGGACGGCGACGTCCAGCCCGCGGTCGACGGCTGCCGGACAGCCGCGGGCAGCCATGTGTTCTTCGGGATCGACGGCGAAGGCCACGGCTCGGTCGTCTCGACGTCCGGCAACCCCGACTGCCATGTCATCCTGCGTGGCGGCCGCGGCGGCCCGAACTACGGCCCGCAGGAGGTCGGTGACGCGCTCGCGCTGCTGGCGAAGGCGGATATGCCCCAGCGCCTGGTCGTCGACGCCAGCCACGCCAACAGCGGCAAGGACCCGGTGCGCCAGGCGGAGGTCGTACGGGAGATCGCCGGCCGGGTGGCGGCGGGCGAACAGGGCATCGCCGGGCTGATGCTGGAGAGTTTCCTCCTGGAGGGCCGCCAGGAGCCGGGCCCGCTCGGCACCCTGACGTACGGCCGGAGCGTCACCGACGCCTGCGTCGGCTGGGAGGAGACGGAGCGGCTGATCGGTGAGCTGGCGGCAGCCGTCGTGAGCCGCCGCGCTCGTCTGCCGCGACAGACAGGGACGGTCTGAGGTCACCCCCTAGAATTCCGGTATGCAAAGCCCCCATGACCCGTATGTCCGTGTCCGTGGCGCCCGCGAACACAATCTGCGCGGTGTCGACGTGGACATTCCCCGTGACGCCCTGGTGGTGTTCACGGGGGTCTCGGGCTCGGGCAAGTCCTCGCTGGCCTTCGGGACCGTCTACGCGGAGGCCCAGCGGCGCTACTTCGAGTCGGTCGCGCCGTACGCCCGCCGGCTCATCCACCAGGTCGGCGCTCCGAAGGTCGGGTCGATCAGCGGTCTGCCGCCCGCGGTCTCACTCGAACAGCGCAGGTCGGCGCCCACCTCCCGGTCCTCCGTCGGGACGGTCACCACGCTCTCGAACTCGCTGCGGATGCTCTTCTCCCGTGCGGGTGACTACCCGGCGGGGGCCGAGCGGCTCGACTCCGACGCCTTCTCGCCGAACACCGCGGCCGGCGCCTGCCCGGAGTGCCACGGCCTGGGGCGGGTGCACCGGACCAGCGAGGCGCTGCTGGTGCCCGACCCCTCGCTCTCCGTCCGGGAGGGCGCCATCGCGGCCTGGCCCGGGGCGTGGCAGGGCAAGAACCTCCGTGATGTGCTCGACGCGCTCGGGTACGACGTGGACCGGCCCTGGCGCGAGCTGGCGCAGCAGGACCGCGACTGGATCCTCTTCACCGACGAGCAGCCGGTGGTGACCGTGCACCCGGTGCGGGACGCGGGGCGGATCCACCGCCCGTACCAGGGCACCTACATGAGCGCCCAGCGGTATGTGCTGCACACCTTCGCGGACTCCAGGAGCCAGTCGCTGCGCGCCAGGGCCGAGCGCTTCCTGACGAGCACCCCGTGCCCGGTGTGCGGGGGCCGCCGGCTGCGGCCCGAGTCGCTCGCGGTCACCTTCGCGGGCCGTACGATCGCCGGGCTCGCCGCACTGCCGCTGTCCGGTCTCGCCGGGGTGCTGGCCGGCGCGGAGGGCGGTGAGACCGCGAAGGTGCTCACCGCCGACCTGCTGGCGCGCATCGCGGTCATCACCGAACTGGGTCTCGGCTACCTGAGCCTGGACCGCACCACCCCGAGCCTTTCCTCGGGCGAACTGCAACGGCTCCGGCTCGCCACGCAGTTGCGGTCGGGCCTCTTCGGCGTCGTGTACGTCCTGGACGAGCCGTCGGCGGGGCTGCACCCCGCGGACACCGAGGCGCTGCTGGTGGTGCTGGACCGGCTCAGGGAGACGGGCAACTCGGTCTTCGTGGTCGAGCACCAGCTCGATGTCGTACGGCGTGCGGACTGGCTGGTCGATGTGGGGCCCGACGCGGGCGAGCACGGCGGCCGGGTGCTGCACAGCGGGCCGCCCGGGCTCCTGGCGGACGTCGCGGATTCGGTGACCCGGCGCTATCTCTTCGACGCGTCGCCGGCCCCCGCACGCACACTGCGGGAGCCCTCCGGAGTGCTGGAGATCGGCCCGGTGACCCGGCACAATCTCGATGGCCTGCGGGCCGGGATCCCGCTCGGCGTGCTCACCGCGGTGACCGGTGTCTCGGGCTCGGGAAAGTCCACCCTGGTCGGCGAGATCACCGAGGAACTGCCCGGTGTGCGGCGGCTGGTGGCGGTCGACCAGAAGCCGATCGGCCGTACGCCCCGGTCCAACCTCGCCACGTACACCGGTCTCTTCGACACCGTACGCAAGCTGTTCAGCGCCACCGACGAGGCGAAGGCCCGCGGCTACCGGGCGGGCCGGTTCTCCTTCAATGTGCCGGGCGGGCGGTGCGAGACGTGCCAGGGCGAGGGGTTCGTCTCCGTCGAGCTGCTCTTCCTGCCCAGTACGTACACGCCCTGCCCGGACTGCCACGGGGCGCGCTACAACCCGGAGACCCTGGAGATCAGGCACCGGGGGCTCTCCATCGCCGAGGTGCTCGACCTGACGGTGGAATCGGCCGCCCGGTTCTTCGCCGAGTCCCCCGCCGCCGCCCGCAGTCTGCGGACCCTGCTCGACGTGGGGCTGGGCTATCTGCGCCTCGGGCAGCCGGCGACCGAGCTGTCGGGGGGCGAGGCGCAGCGCATCAAGCTGGCGAGCGAGCTCCAGCGTGCCCGCGGAGCGCACACCCTGTACGTCCTGGACGAGCCGACCACCGGGCTGCACCCGGCCGATGTGGAGGTGCTGATGCGGCAGTTGCACGGTCTGGTCGACGCGGGCCACACGGTGGTGGTGGTCGAGCACGACATGGCGGTGGTGGCCGGGGCCGACTGGGTGATCGACCTCGGGCCCGGCGGGGGCGGCGACGGCGGACGGATCGTCGCCGCGGGCCCGCCGGCCGAAGTGGCTGCCGCGCCCGGCAGCCGGACCGCGCCCTATCTGGCACGCGCCCTGCGGGGTGCGTGACCGGAGCTGCCGGGACCGGTCACGCCCGGGACCGCGGCCGGGTCAGCGGCCGACCTTGCGGGTGGCCCGCAGCCACTCCTTGTTCATCGCCGTGATGGACGGCAGCGGGATGCCCTTGGGACAGGCGGTGGCGCACTCCCCGGCGAGGGTGCAGCCGCCGAACCCCTCGTCGTCCATCTGCGCGACCATGTCGAGCACCCGCGTCTCGCGCTCGGGGGCTCCCTGGGGCAGCACATTGAGATGGTTGATCTTCGCGGAAGTGAACAGCATCGCCGAGCCGTTGGGGCAGGCAGCCACACAGGCACCGCAGCCGATGCACTCGGCGTGCTCGAAGGCGTAGTCGGCGTCCGGCTTCGGTACCGGCGTGGCATGCGCCTCGGGCGCCGCACCGGTCGGGACGCTGACATAGCCGCCGGACTGGATGATGCGGTCGAAGGCCGACCGGTCCACGACGAGATCCTTGACGACCGGGAAGGCCGCGGCACGCCAGGGTTCGACGTCGATGGTGTCGCCGTCCTTGAAGGAGCGCATGTGGAGCTGGCAGGTGGTGGTGCGCTCCGGGCCGTGGGCGTCGCCGTTGATGACCAGGCTGCACGCGCCGCAGATGCCCTCGCGGCAGTCGTGGTCGAAGGCCACGGGCTGGTCGCCCTTGAGTGTGAGTTCCTCGTTGAGGGTGTCGAGCATCTCAAGGAACGACATGTCCGGTGAGATGTCGTCGACTTCGTAGGTCGTCATGGCGCCGGCGGCGGCTGTGTTCTGCTGGCGCCAGACGCGCAGGGTGAGCTTCATGCGTAGCTCCGCTGAGTGGGGTGGACGTACTCGAAGACCAGGTCTTCCTTGTGCAGGACGGGGGCGTCGCCGGTGGCGGTGAACTCCCAGGCGGCGGCGTACGAGAACTCCTCGTCGCGGCGCGCCGCCTCCCCGTCCGGGGTCTGCGACTCCTGGCGGAAGTGGCCGCCGCAGGATTCCGCGCGGTGCAGGGCGTCGAGGCACATGAGCTCGGCGAGCTCCAGGTAGTCCACGACGCGGTTGGCCCGCTCCAGCGACTGGTTGAACTCCTCGCCGGATCCGGGCACCTTGATGCGGCGCCAGAACTCCTCGCGGATCTGCGGCAGCCGGTCGAGTGCCTTGCGCAGGCCGTCCGCCGTGCGGGCCATGCCGCAGAGTTCCCACATCAGCTCGCCGATCTCCCGGTGGAAGGAGTCGGGCGTCCGGTCGCCGTCGACCGCGAGCAGCAGGTTGAGCCGGTCCTCGGTCTCGGCGACGGCCTCGGCGACCACCGGGTGGTCGGCGCCGATCTCCTCGTGGTGCGGGTTGCGGGCGAGGTAGTCGTTGATGGTCGACGGCAGGACGAAGTAGCCGTCGGCGAGGCCCTGCATCAGGGCGGATGCGCCGAGCCTGTTGGCTCCGTGGTCGGAGAAGTTGGCCTCACCGATCGCGAACAGGCCGGGAATGGTGGTCTGGAGGTCGTAGTCGACCCAGAGCCCGCCCATCGTGTAGTGCACGGCCGGGTAGATGCGCATGGGTGTCTCGTAAGGGTTCTCCGCGGTGATCCGCGCGTACATGTCGAAGAGGTTGCCGTACTTCTCCTCCACGGCACGGCGGCCCATGCGGGTGATCGCGTCGGCGAAGTCCAGGTAGACGCCCTGGCCGCCCGGGCCGACACCCCGCCCCTCGTCGCAGACGTTCTTCGCGGCGCGTGAGGCGATGTCGCGCGGGACGAGGTTCCCGAACGACGGGTAGGTGCGCTCCAGGTAGTAGTCGCGCTCGTCCTCGGGGATCTCGTTGGCGGGGCGGGCGTCGCCCTTCGCCTTCGGTACCCAGATCCGGCCGTCGTTGCGCAGCGACTCGCTCATCAGGGTGAGCTTCGACTGGTGCTCGCCGGTGCGCGGGATGCAGGTGGGATGGATCTGGGTGAAGCAGGGGTTGGCGAACCAGGCACCGCGGCGGTGGGCGCGCCAGGCCGCGGTGGCGTTGGAGTTCATGGCGTTCGTCGAGAGGTAGAAGACGTTGCCGTAGCCGCCGCTGGCCAGCACCACGGCGTCCGCGAAGTGGGTGGAGATCTTCCCGGTGATCAGGTCGCGGGCGACGATCCCGCGGGCCTTGCCGTCGACGACGATCAGATCGAGCATCTCGGTGCGCGCGTGCATCTCGACGCTGCCCGCCGCGATCTGGCGGGAGAGCGCCTGATAGGCACCGAGAAGCAGTTGCTGTCCGGTCTGACCGCGGGCGTAGAAGGTCCGGGAGACCTGGACCCCGCCGAAGGACCGCGTGTCGAGGAGCCCGCCGTACTCACGGGCGAAGGGCACGCCCTGGGCGACGCACTGGTCGATGATCTCGACCGAGATCTGGGCGAGCCGGTGGACGTTGGACTCGCGGGACCTGAAGTCGCCGCCCTTGACGGTGTCGTAGAAGAGCCGGTGCACGGAGTCGCCGTCGTTGCGGTAGTTCTTGGCGGCGTTGATCCCGCCCTGCGCGGCGATGGAGTGGGCGCGGCGCGGCGAGTCCTGGTAGCAGAACTGCACGACGTGGTAGCCCTGTTCGGCCAGGGTGGCGCCCGCGGAGCCGCCCGCGAGGCCGGTGCCGACGACGATGACGGTGTGCTTGCGGCGGTTGGCCGGGTTGACGAGCTTCGCCTCGAAGCGACGGGTGTCCCAGCGTTCACCCACGGGCCCCTGGGGGGCCTTCGTGTCGGCGGCCGGCGCGCCGGTCGTGTACTGCGTGTAATCGGTCATGTCAGCTCACGACTCCGGTCATGACGGCGACGGGTACCGAGATGAAGCCCACCGTCAGCACCAGCGCGAGGATGTTGGCAATGCCCTTGAGTACCCGGTCGCGGGTGGCTTTCCCGGCGCCGAGGGTCTGGGCCGCGCTCCAGAAGCCGTGCCTGATGTGCAGGCCGAGCGCGAGCATCGCGACGATGTAGATGACGTCGCCGTACCAGGTGTGGAACGTCGCCACGACGTTCTCGTACGGGTGCCCGGGCTGGGCGTTGGTGTTCACGGTGAGGGTGGTGAAGTCCAGCAGGTGCCAGACGATGAACAGCGCGAGGATGATGCCGCCCCAGCGCATGGTGCGGGTGGCGTAGCTGGCGCGCGGGCGCTTGTGCGCGTAGGCGACCGGCCGGGCGCGCAGGTCGCGGCGGCTGAGCTGGTAGGCACAGACCGCGTGCAGCACCACAGCGGCGACGAGTGCGACGCGGATGATCCACAGCGCCCACTCGTAGTGCAGGAAGGGCTCGCCGATGGTGCGCAGCCAGTGGGCGTAGCTGTTGAACTGGCCGGAGCCGAAGAAGATCTTGAGGTTGCCGAACATGTGGACGACCAGGTACAGCAGCATGACCAGACCGCTCACGGCCATGATCGTCTTCTTGCCCACGGTCGATCCCCAGACCGAGCGCGCCATGGACGGCCGTCGGTCCGTCTTCGTTGCCAGTGCCATGTCAGAGGACGTTACGGCCCCGGGTGGCCAGAGGTCCAAGACATGACCCGGCTCATCTCCATAGCCGTTGCCTATCGTGTTCGGTTACCGTGGCTCCATGCAGCTCCAGCAGCTCGGCTACTTCGTCGCCGTCGCAGAGACCCGTCACTTCACCCGCGCCGCGGAGGAGCTGCACGTCGCCCAGCCCTCGCTCTCCCAGCAGATCAGGGCGCTGGAGAAGGAGCTGGGTGCCGAGCTGTTCAGCAGGGCCCGGGGGAACATCGCCCTCACGGACGCCGGTGAGACGCTGCTGCCGCTCGCCCGCCGGATCCTCGCCGACGCCGAGACGGCCCGGCACGAGGTGCAGGAACTGGCCCAGCTGCGGCGCGGCCGGGTGCGGCTGGGTGCCACCCCGAGCCTCTGCACCGGCCTGCTCCCCGACGTCCTGCGCACCTTCCACGACCAGCACCCCGGCATCCAGCTGATGATCGAGGAGGGCGGCTCGCACGACCTCGTACGGGAGCTGGCACGCGGCGCGCTCGACCTCGCGCTGGTCGTCCTGCCGCTGCCCACCCCGTCCCCCGCGCTCACCACCGTCGAGCTGCTGCAGGAGGACCTGGTGGCCGTCTCGTCGCCCGCGGCCGTGGCGCCCCGCTCACCCCTGCGGATCGCCGATCTGGAGGGCGAGCCGATGGTGATGTTCCGGCACGGCTACGACCTGCGGGACCTCACGCTTTCGGCCTGCCGGGCCAAGGGGTTCGAACCGTACTTCACGGTCGAGGGCGGCGAGATGGACGCCGTCCTCGGCTTCGTACGGGCGGGGCTGGGGATCGCGGTGGTGCCGGGCATGATCGCGGCGCGGGCCGGGCACGGGCTGCGGGTCACCCCGCTCGCCCGGCCCGGACTGCGCCGCACCATCGCGCTGGCGCACCGCAGCGATGTGGCGCCGCCACGGGCCGCGCGAGTGCTCCAGGAGGTCCTGCTGGCGAGTCACACCGCGTCGGCCAGCGACAGCGTGTGAATCCGGTCGGGGGCACCCGGCCTCGCGTAGTACCAGCCCTGCGCCGTGTCGCAGCCAAGCTCCTTCAGCTGGTCGGCCTGTGCGCCCGTCTCCACACCCTCGACGGTGACCGCGAGCTGCAGGCTGTGCGCCAGCGCGACGATCCCCTCGACGATCTTGAGATCGACCGGATCGGCCGGGTGCTGCTGCATCGACTGTGTGAACGACCGGTCCAGCTTCAGCACACTCACCGGCAGCCTGCGCAGATTGGCGAGGTTGGAGTAGCCGGTGCCGAAGTCGTCGAGGGCGATGTCCACGCCCATGTCGGCCAGTTGACGCAACGGCTTCAGCAGATCGTCGTCGGCGCCGATCAGTGCCGACTCGGTGACCTCCAGGCAGAGCGCGCCGGGGTCGAGGCCGGTGCGCTCCAGGACCGCCACCGTGTCGGCGACGAGTCCCGGGTGGTAGAGCTGGGTGGGCGAGAGGTTCACGTTGATCCGCAGCGGTCCGCCGTCGCTGTGCGCGGGGTGCAGCTGCTGCCAGCCACGCGCCTGCCGTACGGACTCCTCCAGCACCCAGCGGCCGAGCGGCACGATCAGTCCGGTGTGCTCGGCGAGCGAGATGAACCGGTCGGGCCCGAGTATCCCGTGCTGCGGGTGGGACCAGCGCACCAGCGCCTCGGCGCCGTGCACGGTGCCGTCGCCGAGGTGCACCAGCGGCTGGTACTCGATGAAGAACTCTCCGCGCTCCAGAGCCGCCGGCAGCGCGGTGGTGAGCCCGTGCCGGGTGATGGCCCGGGCGTCCGCCTCGGCATCGGCGAGCTGGAAGCGGTTGCCGCCCGCGGCCTTCGCCCGGTACATCGTGATGTCGGCGCTGCGCAGCACCTCGGCCGCGCTCTGCGTCCCGGACAGCCCCTCGACCACCCCGATGCTCCCGCGGACGGTCAGCTCCCGGCCGTCGATCCGGATGGGGTTCGCCAGCACGGACAGGATGCGTACGGCCAGCTCCTCGACCTCGTCGGCGGACTCGTACCCCGTGGTGAGCGCGACGAATTCGTCGCCGCCGAGCCGGGCCACCATCTCGCCCGCCGCCGTGGCACAGCTCTGCAGCCGGTCGGCGACCTCGACGAGCATCCGGTCGCCCGCGGAGTGTCCGAGGCTGTCGTTGATCGCCTTGAAGCCGTCGAGGTCCAGATAGCAGAGGCCGAAGCGCATCCCTTCGGGTGCGGAGACCGCCTTTTCGAGCCGCTCGAAGAAGAGCGTGCGGTTGGGCAGCCCGGTCAGCGCGTCGTGCGTCGCCTCGTACCGCAGCCGCAGGTTGAGCAGCCGCCGCTCCGTGGTGTCCTCGATGAGCGCCAGCTGGTACTGCGGCCTGCCCTCCGGGTCCCGCAGCAGCGACACCGTGAGGTTGGTCCAGAGAACGGTGCCGTCGTTGCGGTAGTAGGGCTTCTCGACCCGGTAGTGCTCGCGCTCGCCCCGCACCAGCTCCGCGTGCATCCGCCAGACCTGCGGGGCGTCGTCCGGGTGCACCCACTCGTTCACCTTGCGGCTGCGCACGTGGTGGTCGACCCCGCCGAACATCCGCAGCAGGGCGGCATTGATCTCCAGGATGTTGCCGTCCAGGTCGGCGATGCCGATACCGACCGCCGCGTCCTCGAACACCGCGCGGAAGCGCGTCTCGGTGACGTGCAGCGCCTCCTCGGCGGCGCTGCGCGCGGAGAGCGCCGAGCGGGCGATGGCCTCCTGTTCGGCGAGCGTGCGCTCGCGCAGCGCCTGGGCGAAGCCGGCGGCCATCGCGTGCTGCAGGCGGGCGCAGCGGTTGCGGATCTCCTCGCTCGTCAGGTCAGGGCCTGTCGTCCGCTCGCCGCAGTAGAGCACCAGATACGAGTCGACCACGCCGAGGGTCCGGGCGAGGGCGTCGGGGTCGGTGCAGTGGGCGGCCACCAGATCGGCGCCGATCCGCTGGGCCGGCGAAGGGTCGAACGGCCAGGCGTGCAGCGCGTCGCAGAGGTCGCGTGCGAGCGGCAGCAGGTGCTGCTCGAACTCGGGCCTGGTCAGCGAGGTCGCGGTGGAAGGGAAGATGGCCCGGCTCCAGATGGTCGCGAAGCGGCCGACTCTGTCCTCGGGGCTGTCCTGGTCGGCCGGCGACGCCGTCTTCTGCCTCGGCACGTTCACGCCCTGAGTCCCACTCCCACGCAGCCCGAGAAGGCATACGGGTCCTCCTGGTCGACCGGGGTGTCGGGCCGCCACTCCGGCATGGCGACCAGGCCGGGCTCCACGAGCTCGTACCCGTCGAAGAACCGGGCGACCTCCTCGTGCGAGCGCATCACCAGCGGGTTGCGGATGGTGCGGTAGACACCCACCGCGCCCCCCGCCTGCTCCTGCGGGACCGGGATCCCCTCGTACGACGCGTGCGTGAGGATCAGCAGGCTGCCCGGCGCGAGGGCGTCCCGCAGGGCCGCCACCGCCGTGTACGGGTCGTCGGCGTCCTCGATGAAGTGGAGTACGGCCACCAGCAGCAGCGCCACCGGACGGCCGAGGTCGAGCAGGGCCGCTACCTCGGGGCTGTCCAGGATCTCCTGGGGCTTGCGCAGGTCGGCGGCGGCCACGGCGGTCAGGTCGTTGCCTTCGAGCACGGCCTTGCTGTGGGCGACGGCGACCGGATCGTGGTCGACGTAGACCACCCGGCAGTCCGGGTCGACGGACTGGGCGACCTCGTGGACGTTCCCGAAGGTGGGGATGCCGGAGCCGATGTCGAGGAACTGCGTGATTCCCTGCTCCACGGCGAACCTGACCGCACGGCGCATGAACGCCCGGTTCGCCTGCATCACCTTGGGAAGTCCCGGCATGAACTCCATGGCTTTGCGGGCGGCCTCGCGGTCGACCTCGAAATTGTGCGAACCGCCCAAGTAGTAGTCGTAGATCCGCGACACGCTCGGCACCGAAAGATCGATGCCCTGCGGGGCCCAGGCAGGTCGCTCCATCAATGTCTCCCACAAGTCGGCACGAGGATCCGGCCATGTCCATGGCCATTGTTCGAGTGTTCGGGCCGAATCTACTGACCACCTGGCAAGAGAGCGAGCAAAAACGGAAATTGGCGGTCCGTTATTGGTCACACGCCGCTGGCACGTGCTTCCGGCCTGCCGCCGCACGCTCCGTGCGGGCGTGGCGGAGACCATGGTAGGCACGCCGCCCGGCAGCAATTCCCGCGGGTGACACGTGAGATGGCCGCCTCAAACACAAAGACGCAGATATCCCCCCTTCCGGCGAATCGGCGGCAACGCCGGAGCGCTGCGGCGCCCGCCGGATCATGCTCGACGACATGTACAGATCGCCGCGGACGCTCGTTCCGCTCACCGGCCGGCTGCTGGCGGTGGCGGGCCTCGTCTGGCTCCCGCTGATACCCGTGCCCGCAGCGGCATCCGACTGCTCCTACGCCTACATCTCCCAGTCGGGGCACGGGGTTTCGGGGACAGCGGTCGCCGTATCGGGGAGCGGCAGGTGCAGGGCCGAGCACACCCATGCGCCGAAGCCCCCGCCACCGCGCCCCCCGAAGCCCCGGCCGAAACCGCCCCCTCCGCCACCGCCACCACCACCGCCTCCTCCGCCACGGCCCGTGTACCACCCGCCGCCCGTCCACCACCGCGTGGTGGTCCCGCCGCCCGCCCCGGCACCGCCCCCCGCGCCACCGAAGCCCTCGGTGCGTGCGCGTCCGCCTGCGCCGAAGCCCGTGGCACTCCCGGACTACAAGGCACCCGTACGGAAGAAAATGCGCACCGGGCCGCCCATCGTCACGCTGATGCTCCTCGTGACGGCTCCTGCCGTCTTCGCCGTGGCCGTGCTGCGCCCGCGCTCCTCCCGCTGATCCGCCCGTTGACCGACGGAGACTCCCGTGTCGGAATGGCTTGTTCTCACTCTCGCGATGGCGGCCGCGTGCGCCGTCGTCCTGACCATCACCCTGATCAGCAACCGCCGGATCGCCGAGGACGACGACCCGTCGCAGACGCCTGACGTCATCGAGTACATGACGATGATGATCGGCGTGATCTACGCCATCGTGCTCGGCCTGGCCATCGCGGGCGTCTGGGAGGGCCGCAGCGCCGCCCAGGAATCCGTACGGATGGAGGCCCAGGCCCTGCACGAGGTCGACGCACGCTCGGCCGTCTACCCCCCGGCAGTCCATCAGCGCATCCACACCGATGTGGAGACCTATGTCAGCTACGTCCTGGACACCGAGTGGAAGCACATGGGTGAGCACGGCGACCTCACCGACCGCGGTGCCCGACTCCTCGGCCAGGTACGCCGTGACGTCACCGACTACAAACCGGCCAACGACCACGAGGGCGAGGCCTACCAGCCGCTGGTCGACCAGGTCTCCGCGGCCGACGACGCCCGCAGCTCGCGAGCGCAGAGCGCGCGGGCGACGATGCCCGGAGTCGTCTGGTTCGGTCTGATCATCGGTGCGGTGATCACCGTCGGGCTGATCTTCACACTCCAGATCCGGCGCACCCCGAAGGAGCTGTTGCTGGCCGGGCTCTTCAGCGCGCTCATCGCCTTCCTGCTCTTCCTCATCTGGGACTTCGACGCACCATTCGGGCGGGGCGCGATCTCCGCCACGGCCGCACCGTTCCTCGATCTCTTCCCGCACGCATCCAAATAGGAGCCCGAACGCCGGAGCGATAACCTCTCGGCGTGACAGAACAGCAGCCTCACCAGTTCGAACGTGGCACAGACGGTCCCAAGGTGATCGTGGTCGGCATCGACGGATCGGAGCCGTCGCTGCGGGCCGCCTCGTACGCCGGGGGGCTCGCCCGCCGGCAGAACGCACTGCTCGCCATCGTGTACGTCCAGCCGGTGCTCTCCGCCGGGGTCTCTCTCGGGGCCCCGGTCGGGGACACCACCGGGGAGATCGCCGAGGAACTGGTGGCCGAGATCCGGGCCGCCACCGAGCGGGTCAAGGAGATATTCGCCGTGCGCTGGGAGTTCCACACCTTCCGCGGCGACCCGTACAACGGCCTGGTCACCGCGGCCGACGAACTCAAGGCGGACGCCGTGGTGGTCGGGGCATCGGAGTCGGCGGGGCACCGGATCGTGGGATCGGTCGCCGTCCGGCTGGTCAAGGCGGGCCGCTGGCCCGTCACCGTCGTCCCGTAACCCCCGTCTCCCGGCACGGCCCCGCGGGGGTACCGCCGCCGGCGCCGGGCCCGCGCGGCGAGCGCTGCGCCGACCGCTCACCGCACCGCTCACCGCACCGTTCAACCGCTCGCCGCAGAGCCGTGTCCGGCCGCTGTTCGTTCCCGCCGTGCTGCGCTCGTATACGACGGTGACCACCACACAGACACGCCGCGGGACGGACGAGCGGGACCTGCTGGAACTCCAGCGCAGCCACGGCGGTGCGCTGCTGCAGTTCCTGCTGGGGCTGACGTGCGGGGACCGGCAGCGCGCCGAGGACCTGGTGCAGGAGACCCTGGTGCGTGCCTGGCAGCATCCCGAAGCCTTCGAGGGGCCGTGGGAGTCCATGCGGCCCTGGCTGTTCACCGTGGGCAGGCGGCTGGCCATCGACGCCCGCAGATCCCGGCTGGCACGCCCGGCCGAGGTGAGCGACCGCCTCCTGGAGACCACCGCCGCCCCCTGCGATCCCGCCGAGCGTTCCGCCGCCGCCCTCGACGTACGCGAGGCCGTGCGGACGCTGACCCCGGAACACCGGGAGGTGCTGGTGCAGATCTACTTCCGCGGGCTGAGCGTGCACGAGACCGCCTCGGTGCTCGGGATACCGGCGGGAACCGTCAAGTCGCGCTCGCACTACGCCCTGCGCGCCCTCGGCCGCAGCCTGCCCGGGTATCCGGACGGGGTCCGCTGAGCCGGCCGGAACAACCGGCCCCGGAGGGCGAATCCTGGGTTCCGGCCCCGCGGGGCATCCGGCACGGGTTCAATGCTCCCTGGAGCGTCCGGAGGCGCACCTGCCGCAGTGCCGGACGACTGCCCGGCCGAGAGATGAAAGAGGCGAGACGGGATGCGTCCCGAGAGCACCAACGGGACCAGTGGTGACGAACTGCTGGTGCCGATGGACTGGATGTACGCCGAGTACATCGCGGATGAACTGCTGCGGACCGGCGATCTCATGCCGCCGACGACGATCGAGTTCCAGGCGGGGCGGGACGCGCTGGCGCTGACCGTCTTCCTCTCCGAGGGGCCGGCGGGCGGGGCGCGGATGGTGGCGCGGCTCGACGAATGGCTCTCGCTCACCGCCTACGACGCCCGGTGGCGGGAGTGGGTGTGCGCCCGCATCGGGGCGCTGGTGGAGGCCGGCGGGCAGGGCCCCGACCTGCCGCTGGCCCTGGCGGCCTGGCGCTGGCTGGACGACACCGAGCTCTTCGCCGCCGACCTCGACGCGGTCGCTCCTGGGGTGGTGCCGGGCGGGGACGACGAACCCCGGGTGTGGACCCCGGCCTGGCAGCTGGGACTGCCGCTGGGGCATCTGGCGATCCACCTCTTCTGAGGAGTGTCGCCGGACCGCCGGAAGCGGGCGCCCCGCCTCATGAACCGTGCACGCCCGCACGGTACTTCGGGATGCGCAGCGTCACCTTCATGCCCGCGCCGCGTGCGGTCTCGATCACGAGGCCGTAGTCGTCCCCGTACACCTGGCGCAGCCGCTCGTCCACGTTGAGCAGCCCGATACCGGAGGACGGTCCGACCTCGCCCCGCAGGATCCGGCGCAGCCGTTCCGGTTCCATGCCGACGCCGTTGTCCTCGACCACCACCTCGGCCTCGGCGCCCGCGTCCAGTGCGCTGATGGTGATGCGGCTCCGTCCCGCCTCCCCCTCGATGCCGTGCTTGACGGCGTTCTCGACGAGCGGCTGCAGACAGAGGAAGGGCAGCGCCACGGGCAGCACCTCGGGCGCGACCTGGAGCGTGACACCCAGCCGGTCGCCGAAGCGGGCCCGCACGAGCGCGAGGTACTGGTCGATGGAGTGGAGTTCATCGGCGAGGGTAGTGAAGTCCCCGTGGCTCCGGAAGGAGTACCGGGTGAAGTCGGCGAATTCGAGGAGAAGTTCACGTGCCCGCTCCGGGTCGGTACGGACGAACGAAGCGATGGCTGCCAGGGAGTTGAAGATGAAGTGCGGGGAGATCTGGGCCCGCAGGGCTTTGATCTCGGCCTCGATCAGCCGCGTACGGGACCGGTCGAGTTCGGCGAGCTCCAGCTGTACGGAGACCCAGCGGGCCACCTCCCCGGTGGCCCGCGCGAGCACAGCGGACTCGCGCGGCGCATAGGCGACGAGCGCGCCGAGCACCCGCTCGTCGACGGTCAGCGGGACGGCCACGGCCCAGCGCAGCGGGCAGTCAGGATCGCCGCAGTCGCTGCTGAACGCCTGGTCCCTGCCGGTCTCCAGGAGCGCGGCCAGCTGCTCCATGGCGGGGGCACGGTGGTGCTCCCCGATGCCGTCCCAGGCGAGGACGCCCTCCCGGTCGGTGAGGCAGAGCGCGTCGGTGCCGAGCAGCGAGCGCAGCCGGCGTGCGGCCTTGCGTGCGCTCTCGCCGGTGAGCCCGGCGCGCAGCGGCGGCGCGGCGAGCGAGGCGGCGTGCAGGGTCTCGAACGTCGCGTGCTCGACCGGAGTGCCGACGCCGCTCCCCCGGGCGGGCCGGGTGCGCCTGCCGAGCAGGAATCCGGCGGCCGGCAGCAGCGGTCCGAGCACGATCAGCACGGCCAGCACGGCGCCGCTCACCGGCCGCCGCCCCGCGACGTGGCCAGCGCCTCCGGCAGGTGGAAGCGGGCCATGGCGGCGCTGGTACCGGGCGGGATGCGGCCCGGGGTGGCCAGCGACACCAGGATCATCGCGAGGAAACCCACCGGCACGGACCAGACGGCGGGCCAGGCGAGCAGGGTGTGGGCCCAGCCGGGGCGCACACCCCCGCCCATCGTGACCGAGACGGCGATCAGCGCGGAACCGCCGCCGAGCAGCAGCCCCGCGACCGCGCCGGGCGGAGTGAGCCGGCGCCACCAGATGCCCAGGACCAGCAGGGGGCAGAAGGACGAGGCGGAGACGGCGAAGGCCATCCCGACGGCGTCCGCGACCGGCACCCCGCTGACCAGCAGCGCGGCGCAGAGCGGTACCGCCATGGCCAGCAGTGTGGCGAGCCGGAAGTGGCGTACGCCGTGTGCCCCCTGGGTGAGGACCCCGGCGACCGCCATGGTCAGCCCTGAAGCCGTGGAGAGGAAGGCGGCGAAGGCCCCGCCGGCCACGAGCGCGCCGAGCAGGGCGCCTCCGGTGCCGCCGATCACCCGGCTGGGGAGCAGGAGCACCGCCGCGTCGGCGTCGCCGCCCAGGGACAGCTCCGGCGCGTACAGCCGTCCGAGCGCCCCGTACACCGGCGGGAGCAGATAGAAGACGCCGATGAGGGCGAGGACGACGACGGTGGTGCGGCGGGCGGTGCGCCCGTCGGGGCTGGTGTAGAAGCGGACGACGACATGGGGCAGCCCCATGGTGCCGAGGAAGGTCGCGACGATCAGCCCGTACGTCGCGTACAGCGGATGGTCCGCCCGGTCGAAGCCTGCCGCGGCGGCCAGCCGGGGTCCGTCGGCCGGCACCCGGGGCCGGCCGTCGCCCTGCCAGGCGAGGACCAGGAAGAGCGCGGGGACCAGCAGCGCGGTGAGTTTGAGCCAGTACTGGAACGCCTGGACGAAGGTGATGCTGCGCATGCCGCCCGCGGCCACCGAGAGCACGACGACCGCCGCGACGATCACCGGGCCGAGCCAGCCGGGCGCGCCGGTGAGGATTTCCAGGGTGAGCCCGGCGCCCTGCAGCTGGGGCACCAGGTAGAGCCAGCCCGCTCCGGTGACGAGGATCCCGACGAGACCGCGGACCTGCCGTGACTCCAGCCGCCCCTCGGCGAAGTCGGACAGGGTGTAGGCGCCGGAGCGGCGCAGCGGTGCGGCGATGAGGACCAGCAGGACCAGGTATCCGGCGGTGTAGCCCACCGGGTACCAGAGCATGTCGGGACCGTGGAGGAGGACGAGTCCTGCGATGCCGAGGAACGAGGCGGCCGAGAGGTACTCGCCGCTGATCGCCGCGGCGTTGAGCCGTGGGCCCGCGGTGCGTGACGCCACGTAGAAGTCGGAGGTCGTACGGGAGATCCGCAGGCCGAAGCCACCGACGAGGACGGTGGCGAGGACGACCGCGGCCACCGCGACCACGGCGTACGTCCGGCTCACCGTGCGGGGCGGCCTTCCACGAGGCGGGCGAAGTCCTGCTCGTTGCGCTCGGCGCGGCGGACGTACCACCAGGCGACGGCGGTGAGCAGGGGGCAGGCGCAGAGACCCAGGCCGATCCAGACGGCCAGGTCGCTGCGGAGCGCGGCGAACGCGACCGGCAGGGTACCGGCGAGCAGCGCCACCAGGGCGAAGGCGCCGAGGCCGGCGCGGAGCTGGCCGCGCATGAGGGAGCGTACGTAGGCGTCGCCGAGCGCGGTCTGTTCGTCGATCTCCGACTGTGCCCGGTAGCGGGGCAGCGGTCGCACCCGCCGGGGCTCGCCCGTCACGGTCTCGCGTCGGGGTTGCTGCTCTGCGGACATGGCGCGGAGTGTACGCAGCGCGGCGAGGCACGGGGAAGGAAACGGGCAAGGAGTACCCGGGCGGGGTCAGTGGCCGGGGGGCCGCATCAGCCGGTCGCGCAACGCCCTGGCATGGCGCCTGCTGACGGGGAGTTCGGCCGCCCCGATGCGTACGCTCATCGAGCCTGCGTCCAGGCGCAGTTCGTCGATGCGGTCGAGCGCGACGAGATGGCTGCGGTGGATGCGGACGAATCCGCGGGAGCGCCAGCGCTCCTCAAGGGCGGAGAGCGGCACCCGGACGAGATGGCTGCCGTCGGCGGTGTGCAGCCGTGCGTAGTCCCCGTGGGCATCGGCGTAGGTGATGTCGGCGACCGCGACGAAGCGGACGACACCGCCGAGTTCGACCGGGATCTGGTCGGGAGCGGCGTCCAGGACCGGTGCCGTCCGGTCGGCGACGAGTTCGGCGGCCCGGCGCACGGCCTCGGCCAGGCGTTCCCTGCGCACCGGTTTGAGTACGTAGTCCACGGCCTTGAGGTCGAAGGCCTGTACGGCGAAGCCCTCGTGCGCGGTGACGAAGACGATCAGTGGTGGCCGGGTGAACCCGGCGAGCAGCTGGGCGATGTCGAGTCCGGTGAGCCCGGCCATGTGGATGTCGAGGAAGACGACGTCGACGGCCGCCGCACCGTCCGCCCCGGGTTCGAGCGCGCCACCGATGCGGCGCAGCGCCTCGGTGGCGCTCAGCGCGCCCTCCGCGGTGCCGACGCGGCTGTCGCTGCGGAGCAGGTAGAGGAGTTCCTCAAGGGCGGGCTCCTCGTCGTCGACAGCCAGTACGCGCAGCATGGCCCGGAGTGTACGACCTGGCGGGGGCGGCGGGGCGGGGACCGCGGCGGGTGCACCGGTCCGGGGAGCGGCGGCGGGTGCGGCCTCAGATTCCGTAGACCCGCGCGGCGGTGGCCCCGAGTACCTGGGCACGCTCTCCCTCACTCAGCCCCTCGGTCAGCCGGTGCGCGGTGTCCACCACTTCGCCGTAGGAGGATGCCAGGGTGCAGACCGGCCAGTCGGAGCCGAACATCAGCCGGCCGGGGCCGAAGGCTTCGAGCACCGTGTCGGCGTACGGGCGGAGACCGGCCGTCGTCCAGCCGGCCCCCGCCTCTGCCACCATGCCGGAGAGCTTGCAGACGGTGTTGGGGCGGGCCGCGAGGGCGCGCACGTCGGACGCCCAGGGCCGGAGCGAGCCGCCGGCGATGGGCGGTTTCCCCAGATGGTCGAGTACGAAGGTGAGTTCGGGCAGTTGCGTCGCGACGGCGGTGGCGACGGGAAGCTGGTGGTCGAGCACGATCAGGTCGTAGGCCAGCCCGGCCGCGGCGACCGCGGCGAGCCCGCGCTGTACGTCGGGGCGCAGCAGCCAGCCGGCGTCCGGTTCGCCCTGCACCTGGTGGCGGATGCCCACCAGGTGCTCCCCGCCCGGCAGTTCACGCATGGCTGCGAGCGTGTCCGCGATGCCGGGGGCAGTGAGATCGGTCCAGCCGACGACTCCGGCGACCAGGCCGCTCTGCCCGGCCAGGGCCAGGAACTCGGGGGTCTCCTCGGCGGCGGTGACGGTCTGGACGAGGACGGTGGCGTCCACGCCCGCGGCCCGGGCCTGGGGAGCCAGTTCCCCGAGCGCGAAGTCACGCCGGAGCGGGGCGAGTCCGGGGCCCGTGATCCACTCCTGGTCGCGTACGGCGAGGTCCCAGACATGGTGGTGGGCATCGATGATCTGCACCGGCTCTCAGTCCTTCCCGAGCCCGGCGAGCTCGTCCCAGAGCGCCTCCGGCAGGTCGATCCGCAGCATCTCCGCGGCGTCGTGCACCTCGGCGGCCGAGCGGGTGCCGGCGAGCACGCTCGCCACGGCCGGGTGGCGCCGGGGGAACTGCAGGGCGGCGGCCCGCAGCGGCACCCCGTACCGCTCGCAGACCGCCTTCATCCGCAGCGCCCGGTCCAGGACATCCGCGGGCGCGGCGCCGTAGTCGTAGGGAGCATCCAGCCTGGGGTCGGCGAGCAGACCGGAGTTGAAGACGCCGCCCACGACGACGCTCCGGCCACGCGCCTGCGCCTCGGGCAGCAGGGTGTCGAGTGCGGACCGGTCGAGCAGTGTGCAGCGCCCGGCGCAGAGCACCAGGTCGGCATCGGTGTCGCGGAGGAAGCGGGTGAGCATCGCCGTCTGGTTCATCCCGGCGCCGATCGCGCCGATCATCCCCTCGGAGCGCAGTCGCTCCAGCATGGGATAGGCGTGGTGGAAGGCGTCCTCCGCGTGGTCGTCCGGGTCGTGCAGATAAGCGATGTCGATCCGGTCGGTACCGAGCCGGTCCAGGCTGTCCTCGATGCTGCGCCGTACCCCGTCCGCGCTGAAGTCCCAGACCCGGTGATGGGTCGCGGTGACGGCGAATCCGTTGCCGAGGTCGTCGCCCTCACCCGGCCCGGGCTCCAGCAGTCGTCCGACCTTGGTCGAAATCGTATACGCGGAGCGGGGTCGGCCGCGCAGGGCTTCGCCCAACCTCCGCTCGGAGAGGCCGAGTCCGTAGTGCGGAGCGGTGTCGAAGTACCGGACACCCGCCTCCCAGGCAGCATCGACCGCATCTCGGGCCTCGGCCGGGTCCACCGGAGTGAAGAGATTGCCGATCCCGGCTGCCCCGAAGGACAGTTCCGTCACCTCGACTGTGCTTTTCCCGATCTTGTTGCGCCGCATGAGACGAATATTCATCGGATCACTTCAAGGCGTCAACACCCGTGCGGGATCTCTCTTCCGCTGCTTTCAGCAGTTCGGCGAGCTCGTCCGGGAAACACTGCGCGAGCCGGCCTGCATCCGGCACGGCCTTCCCGTCCGCCACCAGGCCGACATGGACCCGCCCGCCGTAGGCGGAGAGCGCGACGGCGAGCGACTGCCCCTGGGCGAGGGGCGCCAGCGGGTAGAGCTCCCGCAGGGGACAGCCGCCGAGGGAGAGCGTCGAGCGCGGCAGGGGCACGCTGGTCACCAGGACGTCGAAGAGCATCCGGGCCGCGCTCCCGGCCAGCTGGGCCCCCACCCGGTGGGCAAGCGGGGGGAGCCGGTCCGCCAGGACGGCCACCGCGCCGGCGCCACGCGTGGGGCCCGCCGCCTTGTTGCGGTCCATGGCGGCGCGGACCCGGCAGAGCCGCAGCCAGGGATCGGGTTCGGCCACCGGCAGGCCGAGCAGATACGCGGACAGCTTGTTGGCGGAACCGTACGGGGCGCCGGGGCGCCGCCGGGACACCGGCACCAGCGCCCGCGGATCGGCTCCGGGCAGCCGCTCACCGCGCTCCAGCATCCAGCTGCGCAGCCCTCCCGCCACCACCGCGAGCAGCACGTCGTTGGAGGTACCGCCCGCCTCCCTGCGGACCCGCAGCACATCGTCCTGGTCGAGGACGGCGGTGGCGAGCCGCCGGGTGCCACTGGAGCTCGCGGCCAGCGCGGAGCCGCCCCCCAGGTCGAGCCGGGTGGCCCGCACGACCGAGGCCCCGATCCCCACGGCCCGGCCCAGCTCCTCGATCCGCTCCCTGGCGAATCCGGCGAACTGCCCGGGTCCCGGCGTCCAGGACCGCGGTGGCACGGCGCGGGCCCGTCCACCGCCGGCGCCGCGCCCGCCGGCGATCTGGTCGAAGATCCCGGCTCCGATCGCCACGGCCCGCATCCCGTCGGCCAGCGCGTGGTGCAGCTTGACGAGAACGGCGAAGGAGCCGTCCGGACCCCCGGTGAGCAGGTACATCTCCCAGGGCGGCCGCCCGCGCTCCAGTGGCTGCTGCATCAGCTCGCCCGCGAGCCGGTTGGCGGCGCCGGTGAAATCGCCGCCGGGCAGGGCGGTGTGCCGCACATGGCGCCGCACGTCGAAGTGCTTGTCCTCGGACCAGGCCGCGCCACCCAGGGGCAGCAGGACGGGGCGTACGCACATCCGCAGCCGGGGGACCGCCGCGGCGCGTTCCGCCAGCAGATCCATGATCTCCTCCGGGGCGGCCCCACCGGCAGGAGCGGACCCGAAGACCGCGAGGGCCCCGAGGTGCATGGGGTGCCCGGCGGATTCGAGGTGCCAGAACGCGAGATCAAGCGGGGCCAGAGGCTCGGAGCTCAACAGATCCTCGATGTCGTCGGGAGCCGGCGCCGCGATGCCGTGGACAGACAGGCGGGATACGCAGTCCGGGCTCCATATGTCAGTTACGGTCAAGTGCGATCTCAATACTGACAGTTACCGTCGGGTATCCATCACATCGACGTCCTGTCCGGCAGCGCGAATTCACTCCAGACGCATTTGCCGCCGCCCCGCGACTCGACGCCCCACCGGTCGGCGAGCAGCTCCACCAGGAGCAGCCCCCGCCCGGAGACCCCCGTCTCCCCGGCGTCCCGGCGGCGCGGCAGCGCACTGGAGCAGTCGCCGACCTCCACCCGCAGCCTGCGGTTCGGCCCGGGGAGCAGCCTGAGGGTGACGTCCGCCCCGCCCTCCGTGTGTGTGAGCGCGTTGGTCAGCAGCTCGTCGGCGGTCAGTTCGATGTCGTCGGCCCGCTCCGCGGCGCCCCAGGCCCGCACGGCCGCCCGGATCATGTGACGCGCGGCGGCGAGTGCTCCCGGGTCGCACTGCGGCACGTCCTGCTGGAGCCTGCCGCCGCCCTGCGGGGTGTCCAGACCCTGCCTGCGCAGCAGGAGGAGCGCGACATCGTCGTCACCGCCCCACTCGCCGACCACCGCGCACAGCTGGTCGGCGAGCAGCTGGAGATCCCGGGGGCCGCTCCTCACCAGGGTGGCGAGCCGCTCCATCCCGTCGTCCAGATCGGCGCCCGGCCGCTCCACCAGCCCGTCGGTGAAGAGCAGCAGCGTATGGCCCGGGTCCAGTTCCAGCGTGGCGACCGGGTAGTCGAGCCGGGCGAACTCGGCCGAGAGCCCCAGCGGCAGACCGCCCTCCACCGGCACCCGGAGACAGCTGCCGTCGGGCGCCCGCACCAGTGGGTCGACATGCCCGGCACGGACGAGCTGGACCACCCCGGTGGCCAGGTCCACCTCCGCGTACAGACAGGTCGCGAAGCGGTCGGTGTCCAGCTCGTGCAGGAAGTCGGACGCCCGCGCCATCACGGTCGCCGGGCTGTGCCCCTCGCCTGCGTACGCGCGCAGCACGATGCGCAGCTGGCCCATCACGGCTGCGGCGTGGGTGTCGTGCCCCTGCACGTCGCCGATGACCGCGCCGAACCTGCCGTTGGGCAGGGGGATCACGTCGTACCAGTCGCCACCGATGTCACGGCCCATCCGGGCGGAGCGGTAGCGGACCGCGAGCTGCCCGCCTGGAACCTCCGGTATCCGCCGCGGCAGCATGGCCTGCTGGAGCCCCTGGGCGAGGTCGTGCTCCTGCTCGAAGAGCATGGCCCGCTGGAGGCTCTGCCCGATGGAGCTGCCGAGCGCGATCAGCAGGTCGCGCTCGTCCGGGCTGAAGCCGACCTTGTCGCGGTAGAGCAGCCCGAGCGCGCCGATCGGCCTGGCCTGTGCGATCAGCGGCAGATAGGCGGCCGATGTGATGCCGAGGCCCTTGATGTGCGGCCACAGCCGGGGGTAGGAGACCGCGAAGTCGTGCGCCGACTCGATGAAACGGGGCGCGAGGGTCCGGATCACCTCACTCATCGGGAACTGCTCGTCCACCCGGGTGTGCCGGGTCCCGGGCACGAAACTTCCCGCCGGGCCGTCCGCGACCAGCAGGATCCGGCCGGCCTCGACGAGCCCCATCACCAGGCTGGTCGCACCGAGGTACTCGAGCCCCCGGGCGTCGTTCAGCACGTCGATGACGTCCTGGACGGTACGGGCGTGGGCCAGGGCCGCGATGGTGTTCGCGACGACGCTGGTCCTGCGTCTGCCCTCGTTGTCCAGGGCGATCCGGACCGAGGCGTCGGCGAGCTCCTGGGCCGCGTGCCGGACGATACCGATGATCCGGTGGGGGCGGCCCGAGACATCGCGGCGGACCACGCCCTGCGTATGGGTCCACCGCAGTGCGCCGTCACGGCTCCGGATGCGGAAGTAGGCGCCGTAGAACGACCGCCCGCCCTTGAGTGCCTGGGTCACCATGATGTCCAGCCGGGCGGACTCCTCGGGCGGCACCCGGCGTGCGAGCGACTCCGGACGTCCGTCGTACTCGTCGGCGTAGAGATCGAACACGTCGAGGGCTGCCTGATCGAGGTGCATCAGCCCGGTGTCGAGATCCCAGTCGAAGCCGCTGCCCACGCGACGGCGCTGGCGCGCCTCCCCATCCGCCGGGGGGGGGGTGGGCGGGCCAGTCCGCCGGTAGGGAGAGGGCGCCCTGTACCCGTTCGACCATGCGGATCACCGCCGTCCGCGGTTTGCCCCGTGCGACGACAGGCCTCACCCCCCGGAACGCGGCGCACGCGCTCCGCACGCCCGGCCCGGGACAGGCCAGGCGAAGACCGGTCCGGACGGGGGCAGGACCGGGGCGGCGAGGGGGCCCGCCGGAAACACCGCGCCGGCGGGCCCCGCACACCTAACCGGCCTGCTCGATCTTGAAGACCCAGGCGTACTCCCCGGTGGAGCGGGCCCCGGGAGGGCATGCCGACGACGAGTCCTGTCCCCACGCGGCGCGCCAGGCGGAGCGGCCGCCGCCGGTACCCGAGCAGCGTCACCCGGTCCCCGCCGCGGATCGGCACCGGCGCCTCGACGGTCAGCGTGGCACCCGGCCGGACCAGCGAGTGGATGTAGAACGCCGCGCCCGGCCGGACCGTGAAGCGCAGATCGTCACCGAGCTGGGGCATCCGTGCCCAGTAGGTGCTGCCATGGATGGCCTCGCCGTTGATTTCGAGCCATTTGCCCGTCTGGCGCAGCCTGGTCTGCATGATCTCCGGGATGGTGCCGTCCGCACGCGGTCCGATGTCGAGCAGGAAGTTGCCGTTCTTGCTCGATGTGTCGATGAGCGTGTGCACGATCTCCTCCGCCGACATGTACATGCTGTCGGGGGTGGCCTGGTTGTAGCCGTAGCTGAACGGATCGAGTCCCCGGCTGGCCTCCCACTTGTCGGTGACGATCGAGTCGTACGTGGCGTACTCGGGTGTCGTGAAGTCGTGCGGCCCGATGCCGGACCGGTTGTTGACGGCGACCTCG
This sequence comes from Streptomyces sp. NBC_00388, assembly GCF_036061255.1. NCBI lineage: Bacteria > Bacillati > Actinomycetota > Actinomycetes > Kitasatosporales > Streptomycetaceae > Streptomyces > Streptomyces sp. NBC_00388. Next base: position 6,629,738 of record NZ_CP107948.1, on the reverse strand, counting down.
ATCGGCCGGCCCCGGTCCTTGGCGTTGTTGTAGTACTCGGCCATCACACGGCGGCTGTCGTTCGGTCCCCCGATGTCGCACCAGAGCACCTCGGGGTCGTACCCGTTGATCAGCTCCAGCATCTGCGGGGCCTGGTAGTCCTTGATGTAGTCCTTGCCCGCCGTGTAGCCGGTGTACGGGACGGGTTCATGGGTGTACGGATTGCGCGGCGGATAGAGCTGCCCGCTCCAGGGGTTGTCCGGGTTGAACCACTCGGGCATCGAGAAGTACAGCCCCCGGTGCAGCTCCGGGGCATAGCGGCGGGACGCGTCGAACAGCTCCCTGACCAGATCGCGCTTCGGTCCCATCTTCACGGCGTTGCGGTCGGAGACCTTGGTGTCCCAGAGCGCGAAGCCCTCATGGTGCTTGGAGGTGAGGACGTGGTACTGCGCGCCGGCGTCCCGGAAGAGCTCGACCCAGGAGCGCGGATCGAACTTCTCCGCCGTGAATCGCGGGATGAAGTCGTCGTAGGCGAAATCCTCGCCGTACACGTCGCGGTGGTGGGCGTAGGCGGGGTTGGCCGGGTCCTGCATCTGGTTCCAGTACCACTCGGCGTACTGCTTGCCGACCGGCGCCCAGGCGGGCACGGAGTAGACACCCCAGTGGATGAAGATCCCGAACTTGGCGTCCTGGAACCAGTACGGCGCCTGGTGCGTGGAGAGCGAGGCGTCGGTGGCCTGGAAATCCGGGACTCCGAGGACCAGCCTGCTCGCCGCAGTGGCGGCGTCGGAGCCGCGGCCATGGGCCACGACCCGGCCATCGCGCGCGGTACCCGGCTTCACGCCGGGCTTGCTGCGGATGCCGATCCGCACCCGTGCCTGGTCACCGGGGGCGAGCCGCGGCACACGTGCCGGGACGACGGTGCGGGCGCCCTCGACCTCGACGGAGAGCGTGAGGGCGTCGGAGCCGAGTACCGCGACCGTACCCGCGTTGACGACGGTGGCCTCGACGCTCTGGGCGCCCTGGTCGAGCAGACTCGTGGTGGAGCGGGCGTCGCGCACCGCGAGCGCGCGGCCTTCGGCAGCGGGCTGGAGCGAGAGCGCGAAGACGTGCAGCGCCGGCTTTCCGGCCTCCGCCGGATTCGTCTTCGGCAGGGTGATACCCACCAGCTCCCTGCTGGCGTCCACCGCCACTTCGGAGACCCCGAGGGCAACCTGGTGCTCGTCCTTCCCGCCCGATGGGGTGTAGCGGTAGGGGGCCGAGAGCGGGCCGCCGCCCGCGTACCAGTCGGGGCCGCCGAGCCCTGCGGTGCCGGTGGGGCCGTCCGCGTAGTGCAGGGTCACCTGGCCGGACACCTCGCCGTAGCTGCATGCGACGAGGAACGCCCCGGAGAGATAGCGCCCGGGAGGCAGGTCCAGCCGCTGCCCCAGGGCGACGATGTTGTTACTGGCCCCGGCGGCCGCTCCGGGGAATTCGAACGCGACACCGTTCAACCGCACAGCGCCGGACGGGAGTTCCTCACCGGGAAAGGTGTATCCGGAACCGTCGAAGTCGCCCCCGCGGGCGGCCGCGGTATCGATGCCGTCATTGTCGAACCACTGGTCGAGCGGTACGGGGACCGCGGCCGGGACCGCCCCCCACTCGCTCTTCGGGCTGTCACCGGGATCCGCCGTCGGTGTGCCGGGGGCGTGGGCCCCCTGACTGCCGGTGTCCGCGTCGGCCGTGGCCGGGGCGAGCAGGGCGGCGCCGACAGCCGCCCCCGCCGTCATTCCGAGTACATGGCGTCTTGGAAGTTCGGTCATAAGGTCCGATGATTGGAGCATGACAAGCGGCTGTCAATACACCTCACACCACAGAGCACCGCGCGGGGAAAATAATCCTTCACCAGACATCGGATGCCTTGTCACTGATTCCGCCGCCACTCCCCACTCACTCCGCCAGGAGACAACGCGAACGGCCCGCTCCAGGTGCGGAGCGGGCCGTAGGCCGTGCGTGCAGCGGTCAGTCGATCCCCTGCAGGATGTGGGGCTCGGCGAGGTCGTCCTCGTAGCCCGCCAGCCTGATCGGGGCCGACCTGGCCCAGACGTCGAGATTGAGAAGCTTCTCGGGCCGGACAGTCCCGGTGAGTCCCGCCGGGCGCTGCTCGCGCTTCGTGATGGTCTCTGATGTCACCGCGCACTCCTTTGTGTCGCGTAACCGCATGAACAGGGGCAGTTCGGACGCGGTGGCGCCGGCTTCCTGGCGGGACCGCGGCCCTGATGCGTGCCTGTCCCAGGACGGGACGAGAGATCTGGTGGAACCCCATCGACTGTCCGTCCAGATCAGAGTAACCAAATGAGCGGGGTTCCGCTCGATAGGGACGGCCGTCGGATGGCCAAGTTTTCTTTGCCTTCCGTTCAGCGGGGCGCCCATTCCGCCATAATCTGCCCAAATCGCCCCGAAGGCACCCCGGGAGCGGACAGACCGGTGCCACCGGGCCGGTCCGGGGGCGCGGTGCGGCTACCAGTTCGCGGGGGCGTAGTCCTTGAGGAAGACACTGTGCAGGTCGTCGCCCGCCTCGCCGCGCACGATGGGGTCGTAGACCCGGGCCGCGCCGTCGATCAGGTCCAGAGGGGCATGGAAGCCCTCGTCCGCGAGGCGCATCTTGTCGGGGTGCGGCCGTTCGTCGGTGATCCAGCCGGTGTCCACCGCGGTCATCAGGATGCCGTCCGTCTCGAACATCTCCTGGCCGCTGGTGCGGGTCAGCATGTTCAGAGCGGCCTTCGCCATATTGGTGTGCGGGTGGCCGGCCCCCTTGTAACCACGGCTGAAGACGCCCTCCATCGCGGACACGTTCACCACATAGGTGCGGGGCGCGGCTGCCGCCGCCATCGCCGGGCGCAGCCGGCTGATCAGGATGAACGGCGCCGTCGAGTTGCAGAGCTGGACTTCGAGCAGCTCGACCGCGTCGACCTCCTCGACCGTCTGGATCCAGCTGTTGGTGTCGTGCAGGTCCGGCACGAGTCCGCCCGCGTCGATCGCGGTACCCGCCTCGATCCGGGCGGGGGAGGCGGAGCCGGTGACGAGCGCGAGTTCGGCCACGTCCTGCGCGCTGAGCCCGCCGGGCCTGGCGCTGGGCAGCGAGACCTGTGCACCGCTGCCGTACGCGCCGATGACCTGCGAGGCGGGGAGCTCGCCCGCGGGCAGCGGCGCGCCCTCGGCGGCGATCAGTTCGCTGTACGCCTGCGGGGAGCGGCGCACGGTCTGGGCAGCGTTGTTGATCAGGATGTCGAGCGGCCCCTCGGCCGCGACCGCGTCGGCGAGCGCGACGACCTGCGCGGGGTCGCGGAGGTCGATACCGACGACCTTGAGGCGGTGGATCCACTCGTCGCTGTCCGGCATCGCCTTGAAGCGGCGGACCGCGTCCTTCGGGAAGCGGGTGGTGATGGTGGTGTGCGCCCCGTCGCGCAGCAGTCGCAGCGCGATGTACATGCCGATCTTGGCCCGGCCACCGGTCAGCAGGGCCCGCCGGCCGGTCAGGTCGGTACGGGCGTCACGGCGCGCACGGTTCTCCGCCGCGCAGTCGCGGCAGAGCTGATGGTAGAAGACATCGACCTCGACGTACCGGGTCTTGCAGATGTAGCAGGACCGGGGGCGCTGGAGGACGCCCGCGATCTCGCCCCGGGCGCTCGACGAGGGGAGCACCCCTTGCGTCTCGTCGTCGATCCGCTCGGCGGAGCCCGTGGCGGTGGCTTCGGTGACGGCCTTGTCGTGCGCGGTCTTGGCCGCGCGGCGCTCCTGCCTGCGGCGCTGCTTCACCGTCCGGTAGACGCCGGCGGTGGCCCGGCGTACGGCGATGGCGTCCGGGTGGTCGACGTCGATCGTGTCCAGCTCGTCGAGCACACTGAGGCAGAGAGCCAGCCGCTCCGGGTCGATGCCGGGGCCGAATGCCTGGCTGTCCTCTGTCACCGTCATCGTCGTTCCTCTGTGTTCCGTAGCCCCAGGTCAGCAGTCGGGCCGTCGACCAACTGTCGAAGATATACGGACCCGGGCGGCGATGCCAAAAACGTGGGAGCGCACCCTACCCGCTGACTGGTCTCCACGGTGCCGCGATCGGCCGTACAGGACAGGATCCGGCCTTACACGTTCGGCCCAACACCGCGTTTTCCGCTCATCGTTGGGTATTTTGCGGCGTAATGTCCGACTTGCGCCAATGAGTGTCATTGGCTACAAGCCACAGGAGAACGTTTTGTCCACAACCGCTGTCCTCCGTACCGCCCGCGGCCGGAACATCATCGCGGGTGCAGGCGCGCTCACCACCGCCCTGACTCTCGGCGCTACCCTGATGGCCGCCGCCCCGGCCCAGGCCGACCCGCCGAGGACCCCGTACGGCACGGTCACCTCCCCCACCGGCCTGATCCAGCGCCAGTACCCGAGCACGGACTCGTCCGTGCGGGGATCCCTGCGCTACCGCGAGCAGGTGGGCCTGCGGTGCAAGGTTCGCGCCCAGAACATCGACGGCAACACCATCTGGTACCTGCTCCGTGACAGCAACACGTGGATCTCGGCGCGCTACGTGGACAACCACGGCTACGTGAACTACTGCAAGGACGTCCAGCGCAGCAGCCCCGAGCTGCTCAACTCGGTGCCGAAGGGCGCCAAGGGCTGATCGGCCGCCTGCAGTGAGTGCGGCCGGGGTGCCCAGCGCCCCGGCCGCACTCAGCGCCCCGGGGTGAAGTACCGGGTGGGACTGGTACCGAGCGCGCGGCGGAACATCGCGGTGAAGGCGCTCGGTGTCGCGTATCCCAGCGCGGCGGACACCGACGTGACCGGTACCCCCCTGGCGAGCAGTGTGACCGCGTGAATGAGCCTGGCCTGCTGAACCCAGCGGGCCAGGCTCATTCCGGTTGCTGCCGGGAATCTGCGCTGCAGGGTGCGCGGGCTCAGATGCGCGAAGGCCGCGGCCTCCTCCGTGCGCCAGCCGGCGCCCGGGTCCCGCCGGACCGCGGCGCAGAGCGGGCCGAGCCCCTCGTCGGCCGGGGCCGGGAGGTGGAGCGCGGGGACCGGGTGCGGGGTGAGCTCCAGGAGGAGCAGGTCCATGACCTTGCCGTCGCGGCCCGACGGGTCGTACTCCACGGGCAGCCGCGCCGCCTCCTCGATCAGCTCGCGCAGCAGCGGCGGGACGGAGACGACCGTCGGATCCCGCGGCAGGCCGGGCTGGGGCTCGACGTACAGCGTGCGCATGGCGACCGCTCCCGCACAGCTCATCTCATGAGTGAGGCCGGCCGGGACCCATACCCCGCGGGTGGCCGGGACGACCCAGGCCCCATGGCCGGTGACCACCGTGATGGCCCCGGTCGTGCCGTAGATCAGCTGAGCGCGCCGGTGCCGGTGGGGCGGGATGTGGTGGCCGTCGGAGAGATCCCTGGCCATCGCGGCCAGCGGCCGCGGGACCCGCTGGTAGTCGTCGCGCTGTTCGCTCTTCCCGTACATTGGCGCATTCTCGATAGACAATGGCGTAGCGGAGAAAGTATGCCAGCAGGCACCCGCCCTAACGTCGGCTCATGTGATCGAATCCAACGTTTCCGCAGGCCAGGCAGGAGCGAGCGGTGGAGTGCGGCGGCTGACCCTGCTGCTCACCGCCACCAGCGCCGTCACGGCGGCCAATGTGTATCTCAGCCAGCCGCTGATGGGCGCGGCGGCGGCCTCGCTCCGGGCCGGGCCTGGCGCACTCGCCGCCGTTCCCACGGCCACCCAGGCCGGCTACGCGGCGGGCATCCTGCTGATCGCGCCGGCCGGTGACAGCCACGGCAGGCGGCGGCTGATCCTCGGGCTCTGCGCGGGATCGGCCGTCGCGCTCGCGGGGTGCGCGCTGGCCCCTTCGCTGGGCTGGCTCGTCGTCACGGGGTTCGCCGTCGGTCTGCTGTCGCCGGTCCCGCAGCTGGTCACGCCGCTCGCCGTGGCACTGGCGGGCGACGGCCGCGCCGGGGCGGCCGCGGGCCGGATCGTCGGCACCGTGCAGGGCGGCCTGCTGACCGGCGTGCTCGCCTCGCGCGCCTACTCGGGCTCGCTGGCCGAACTCGCGGGCTGGCGCACCGTGTTCGGATGCTCCTGCCTGCTGACGCTGCTGCTCGCGCTGGTGCTGCGCCGGGCCCTGCCGTCCGTGCCGGCCGCCGCGGGCGCCACCTCCTACCGGGACACCCTCCGCTCGCTGCCGCGGCTGTTCCTGGCGTATCCGCCGGTGCGGCGGGTCACCGTGGCGGGAGCGCTGGTCGGTATCGCGTTCGGGGCCTTCTGGACCACTCTGACCTTCCTGCTGGAGCAGCGGTACGGCATCGGCCCGACCGGGACCGGACTGTTCGGCCTTGTCGCCGCCGCCAGTGCGCTGCTCTCGCCGGCCGCCGGCCGGCTGGCCGACCGGGTCGGCAGGCGGGGCGCGTCGGCGGCGCTGACCGGGCTGGTCGTCGCGGGGTGGCTGGTCCTGCTGCCGGGTGGCACCCGCTTCTGGTGGCTGGCCGCCGGGGTGGTGGTGCTCGATGTGGGGGTCTGGGGCGGTCAGGCCGTCAGCCAGACCGTGCTCTTCACCCTGGACCCCCGTATCCACAACCGTCTCAATACCCTCTACTTCACCTTCCGTTTCCTCGGGATCGCGCTGGGATCTCTGGTGGGTTCGCTGGCCTGGGCGGCCGGCGGCTGGCCCGCCGTGGTGGGTGCCGGGACGGCCGCCGCAGCGGCCGGACTTGTGGTCGGTGTGCTGCCCGCCCGCGACGGCGGACCGCCCGCCCCCGTGTCAGGGAGCGGGCGGCACTGATCAGCCGGTCAGCGGACGGCGGGCGGGGCAGCGGAGGCGCCCGTACCCCAGTCGGACGGCTTGGCTCCGACGCCGAAGGAGAGGGTGCGGCCCGAGCGGATCTCGTCGGTGGTGAGATACGTCTTCGCGTGGGCCGTGCCGTCCACGGCTGCCGACTGGATGTACCGGTCGGTGTCCGAGGCTCCCGGCGCCTTCACCGTGAAGGTGCCGTGCGGGTAGTAGCGGCGGTCGAGCTTCAGATCGACGCGCTGGAAGGCGGGCGTCGACAGGCCCCAGGTATCGGTGCCGGGCTGGACCGGGAAGACACCGATCGAGGACAGGACGTTCCAGGCGGACATGGTGCCCAGGTCGTCATTGCCCGTCATACCGGTCGGGGTGTCCGTGAAGAGCGTCAGCGCGGCGTGCACCACGTCGGTCGTCTTCCACGGCTGGCCGGTGGAGAGATAGGTGTACGGAGCGATCAGGTCGGGCTCGTTCTGCGGGTTGTACTTGTCGGCGTTGTAGTAGTCGTACGGGCCGTTGACCCACACGTCGGTGGCCGTCTTCGCCGGGTCGGCGAGCAGCTGGTCGTAGGCGAAGAAGGAGTCGAGACGCTGGTTGGCCGCGTCCTTTCCGCCGATCAGGCCGACCATTCCGGGGAGGTCCTGCGGAACCATCCACTGGTACTGCCAGGCCGTGCCCTCGTGGAAGCCCTCGCCCTGCGCCGGGTCCGCGGGGCCGGTGAAGTTCCCGTTCTCGTCGCGGGCGCGGAAGAAGCCGGTCGAGGGGTCGAAGATGTTGCGGTAGCTCTGGGCGCGGGCCGCGTAGCGCGCGGCGTCCGCCTTGTGGCCGAGGTCGCCGGCCATCTGACCGAGCATGGCGTCGGAGAGCGCGTACTCCAGGGTGGCCGATGCCCCGTGGTCGAAGTCCGAGTCACCGGGCTTCACATGGGCGCGGTCCTTGATGTACGGCGCGAAACCGTCCTTCAGGTACTGGACGTTGGCTTCCCGGCCGACTGCGGGCGAGTCCGCGGGCGGGGTCCCGTCGGCGTTCTTCTTGAGCGCGCGGTAGGCCTGCTCCTCGTACCCCTTGAGCAGCCCCTGACGGTAGGCGTTGGTGAGGAAGGGAGTGACCGGGTCACCCGTCATGATGTTCGTCTCGACCGTGCCGTAGCCCCACTTGGGGAGCCAGCCGCTCTCCTCGTCGATCTTCAGTACGGAGATCGCCATGTTCCGCTCCTCGCGCGGGGCGAGGAGCGAGAGCAGCTGCGTCTGGGTCCGGTAGGTGTCCCACAGCGACCAGTTCTGGTAGTAGTCGAACCCCTTGGCGCGGTGGATCTTCTGGTCCCAGCCCGTGTAGCGGCCGTCGGTGTCGCTGCCGATGTTGGGGGCGAGGAACGACCGGTAGAGCGAGGAGTAGAAGGTCCGGCGCTGGGTGTCGCTGCCGCCCTGCGCCTGAACGTCCTCCAGCCGGTCCTCCCAGCTCGTCTGCGCGGCACGGTGGACGCGGTCGAAGCTCCTGCCGCCCTCGGCGCGCAGATTGCGGGCCGCGCCCGTCGCGTCGACGTAGCTGATGGCCGTGGTGGCCTCGACCGTGCGGTCCTTGGTGGTGTCGAAACGCACCCAGGCGCCGTTGCCGCCGCTCCCGGCGGACTTCCGGGAGCCCTCGGTGACGGTCCCGTCCTTCCAGGTGCCCGACGTGGTGAAGGGGCGGTCGAAGTGCGTGACCGTATAGAGGGTGTACGGCTTGGTGTCCTGGCAGAAGCCGCTGCCCGTGATGGCGGTCCTGATGGTGCGGGAGTCGAGGACCTCCACCGAGGTGGAGACCGTCTTGTGCAGCGACTGGCCCGCGTTCAGCAGGACGTTGGCCTTGCCGGTGGCAGGGAAGGTGTACCGCTGCACCCCGCTGCGCTTGGTGGCGGTGAGCTCGGCGGTGATGCCGGAGTCGAGCCCCACCTTGTAGTAGCCGGGGCTCGCCTTCTCGGTGTCGTGGCTGAACTTCGCCGCGTACTTGGCGTAGTCGGTCTCGGTCACGTCCCCGGTCGTCGGCAGGGTCGGCAGATCGCCGCCGAGCCCGCAGCCCACCCCGGAGATGTGCACGCTGGAGAAGCCGCGGATCTCGTTCTGCGCGTGGTCGTAGCCGGTGTTGTGCCCGGTGTCCGGCGAGAGCTGCACCATGCCGAAGGGCACGGCGGCCCCGGGATAGGTGTTCCCCTCGTTCTCCGTGCCGATGAACGGGTTGACGAGATCGGTCAGCCGGCCGTGGGCCGCGGCCTCGGCCGTCGGGGCGGCGAGGGCCCCGCCGATGAGCGCGGCTGCGGCTACGGCCGTCCCTGCGCCGCGCAGCCGTTGTGTCCAGTACATGGGTGGAGACCTCCGGAGGGAAGAAGGGAGAACTCGAACAGGTGCGTCCGGGACCGTGGGCGTGCGTGTGGGGGTGTCTTGGGGGCGGGGCCTGTGGGAGCGCGGGTCAGGAGACGCCGAGCGAGATCAGGGTCGCGTCCCCGTGCTGCCAGCCGGGGACTGCGAGCGCGACGTACCGGGCGGAACCGTCCGTGGTCAGCGCGCTGTCGTGACCGCGGCGGACGAGCTCCCCCGCCGCCCGGTAGCCGACGCCGTCGGTGCTGAACTCGGCGCGCGACGCCGGTGCCCGGCCGCCTGTCCACACCGCCCTTACCGCACGCACCCGTTGCACGGAGCCGAGGTCGACGACCATGCGGCCACCGGGGCCCGGCGTCCACGACGTGTGGCGCGCTCCGTCGACCGCGGCCGCCGGGTCCGACATTCCGGGCGGCAGGGGCGCCGTCGGGAAGGTGGTGCGGCCGAGTGCGGCGTCGTCGAGCGGGTACGGGGTGGCGCCGGGGATCCTGACATCGGACGGGCGGCCGGAGCGCAGGGTCACTGCGACGCCGCGCCCGCCAGGAGCGGTGACGACGTACCGGCCGGAAGGCCCGGTGAGCCGTACGGTGCCCGCGTCGCCGACCTCGGCGCGCAGCCCGGCGGGGACCCGAGCGCCCGACGCCGTACGCAGCGTCAGACGCAAGGGGGCCAGCGTCGCGGCGGCGGCGCCGAGTTCGGCCACGGTGTCGGTGCCCGAGCCGGTGACGGTCTGGTCACCCGGGTAGAGGCGTACGGAACGGGTGTCCTGCGGGAGGGTGACGGTGGTGGTGACCGGCTGCCCGGTGAGGTTGAAGAGGCTCAGCCAGCCCTCCGCGTCGCTGACCAGGACCCCCGGGTGCCCGGACGCCGGGACGGCCCGGGCGGCGGCGGCGCGGGTCCTGGCGGCGTCGGCGGAGGGGTATCCCTCCACGAGCAGGGGCTGGGCGGGGCCGTCGCAGAGGACGACCGTGTCGCCGTACACGGCGAGCGGACTCCGGGCGCCGCGGACGACGAGCCCGGCCCGTCCGTCCACACAGAGCCAGCCGCCCGTGCTGGTCAGGTCGGGACGCGGGTAGTGCGCCAGGTCGGTCCACACCTGTCCGTCGGACGAGCCCTGAACGGTGTAGGCACGGCCGGCCGCGGACTCCCAGCGCAGCGTGACACGGTCGAAGCGGCGCTCCGCACCGAGGTCGACGGTGAGCCGGCTGTCCGCGCGGGTCCGGTCCGCGCGGGAGACCGCCCACCGGGTCGTGGTGTCCCCGTCGACCGCGAGGGCGGCCTCCTTGCCGGTGTCCTCCGACGACGCGGTGGCGGTGGCGCCCCGCGCCAGGTCGGCGCCCGAAGCCCCGTCGCGGACCTCCATGGCGTAGAGGGAGTACCCGTAGGCAGGGTCGGGGGTGATCCCCTGCATCCGCACATACCTGAACGCCGTCGCCTCCAGGGCGAGTTCGTCGGTGCGTGCCGACGAAGCCGCCGGCGCGGCACCGTCGCGCGCGGGCACGGTGACCGCTCCCCCGGCGGCCGTGTAGGTGCGGCTGCCGTCGAGCCCGGGGATGCCCGGCATGGTCAGGTTGCGCACCTCCAGGTGTCCCTCGCCCGTGCCGGTACCCGACGTCGCGTAGACCACCGTGCCCGAGGGAAGCGTGGTCAGGCCCGCGAATCCGGTGCCGAGAGTGAGCACGCTCGCGCTTCCGTCGAAACCGTCGCGCAGTGCGCTGTACGTCACCGTGGTGCGGGCCGTCACCGTGCCACCGCTGCTGGGCAGGAACATCGGGGTGTGCCCGCTGAGGGCGAAGAGCCAGTCGTCGTGGGCGGGCTGCCAGGCGAACTTGACGAAGCCGGGTTTGCTGACCGTGGCCGCCCAGGCGCCGGGCGACTGATGGGCGAGCAGCCCCGGCCCGGTACCGAAGTCCTTGGCTCCGCTCGCCTGCGCGAAGAGCTCGCGCTCGCTCAGCGGCCGCACCGGTGAGCCGGTGCGGGCCCGCCACTCGTGCAGCAGATAGCTGATCGCGATCTCCGCGCGGGCCTCGGGCTCGTACTTGGGCTCTCCGGAGAACTTCGCCATCCGGTGTTCCGGCGGATACGCCTGGTAGGCCAGGAGCCGCGCTGCCAGCGCCTCCTCGGCGCGGGCCGCCGCACGGTCGCCCGCGACCTGGGCGAGGAAGGCGAGCGGGATGATGTCACGTCCGTAGAGATGCTCGCGGTCCTCGACCATGGGCATCAGCGGTTCGCCCGCGTCGCTCATCACCATGAGCAGCGTGTCCCAGAGCGGGCCCGCGTTGGGCTGTGCGGTCAGGACCTCGGGCAGCGGCTGCCCCGCGGTGATGAAGTGGGCGGCGTTGCGGCCGGAGGTACGCCAGAGCTCGGCCTGGTAGTGCGGGCCGAAGGAACCGTGGTTCTCGACGATGAAGGTGTCGTACAGGTTGTGGGCGGTGTTGGCGCTGACCGGGACGCCGTCCACCCGCGCCGGGTTGGCGAGGTCGGCGGCGGGGAGGCCGGTCTCGTTGCGGCTCCAGCGGCCGAACGCCGTCCGCCAGTCGCCCTGGTGGCTGTCGTCGGGCGCCCAGGCGATCCCCGGGGCCAGCGACTGGGCGTAGACGCCCATCTCCTCCAGCTTGGTGTCCCCGGTGAAACCGCCGGCGGAGCCGTGCGGCGTCCAGTCGCCCGACGCGGGGTCGTCGGCCGTGCCGAGGCCGGTCGTGTACTGCGCCTGGGCGCGGGCGATGGTGTCGACGTTGCTCCGGGTGTCCTCGTCGAGGCTGCTCCAGAGCAGCCGTGCGGCGAGGATGAAGTACGACTGGAAGGTGGTGTCGAAGAAGAGGGTGCGGCCCCATTCCGTCCCGCCGGTCAGCCGGTTGGAGGCGGCGAAGTGCCGGATCGTGGCGAGGGTCCGCGTGCGCAGGGTCTCCTCGCCGACCCCTGCGGCATCGGCGTCGTAGGTGCCGCGCGTCAGGAGCAGCGCGTTGCCCAGGACGACGGCGAAGCCGAAGTCGGTGGCGGTGTAGTGGCCGAGTTCCGCGTCCCACTGGGTCTCGGACCAGCGGGTGTAGTCGAGCAGGACGCGGTAGTAGGTGCCGGCCACCGCGTCCGGGGGCTGTGTGCTCCCGGGCCGGGTGGTGTGGGCTGTCCGGCCGGGCTCCGCTGCGGCGGGGGCGGCGCCCATGGCGAGCGGTACGGCGGTCAGCGCCGCGGAGAGGCCCAGCAGTTGGGCGAAACGGCGCCTGCTCAGCTCGTACGGGTGAGGGGACAAGCCGCTACGCCTCCTTGGACAACGTTGTCAGAACGCGATCATTGTTGGTTCCTGTCGGGCTCGCGTCAAGAGTTCGAACCGGAATGCTCCGTGTGCTCCGGAGCGCGGGCGTCCGGAGCACACGGGGCCGGTCAGGAGGCCGGGCACCCTGCCGGTACCGCCTGTGACGCGTCGTGGATCAGCGCGTCCTGGGCCGCCTTGACCCGCTTCACGTCGGGCTTGATGATCTTCCGGTCGTAGGTCATCAGCCCGTTCAGCTCGCCCTCGACATCGGAGATCTGGGTGTAGACGGCTCCGTTGCTGCCCTGGCAGGCGAGCTTGCGCACCTCGCCGAGCTTGGTGAGGTAGTCGTCGGTGTAAGCGGCCGGGTCGACGTCGACGTACGACTGCTGCACCGCCCAGGCGTGCCCGGGAACGGCCAGCCCGAGTCCGCCGTACTCACCGCTGACGATCGCGCGTTTCCCGTCGGGCGCCGGCAGGGCCGGGCTCGGGTACCCGTGTTCGTCGATGATGTCGCCGGTGCCTCCGTCGGCTCCCAGGTTGATGCCCGACATGCTGTTGACCAGCCGCGTCGGATCCCATGCCTTGGCCTGGTCGGCGATGCGTGCCATGTCGTACTGGCCCCAGCCCTCGTTGAACGTCACCCACATGACGACCGACGGATGACTGCTGTGCTGGTCGATCATCTGCTTCATCTCGTGCTCGTACTCGGTACGCGCTGCCGGGGACGGATCGGTGCCCGCCTCCATGGCCGGCATGTCCTGCCAGACGAGCAGCCCGAGCTTGTCGGCCCAGTAGAACCAGCGGTCGGGCTCGACCTTGATGTGCTTGCGCACCGAGTTGAAGCCCATCGCCTTGTGCATCTTCAGGTCGTACGCGAGGGCTTCGTCGGTGGGCGCGGTGTACAGACCGTCCGGCCAGAAACCCTGGTCGAGGGTGGCCATCATGAAGACCGGCTTGCCGTTGAGCACGGTACGCGGAGTGCCGTTCACCTTCTCGACCGCGATCGAGCGCATCCCGAAGTAGCTGCCGACCCGGTCGGAGCCGACCGTGACCTTGAGCTGGTAGAGGTGCGGGTCGTCCGCCGACCAGAGGTGCGGTTCGGGCACGGGCACACTCAGGGCCGCGCCGGTACGGCCGGTTGCGGTGCCGACCTTGCGCTTGCCGTCGTACGCGGTGGCGGTGACGGGCACGCCCTTGCGGACTCCCTGCACATCGACGGCGACCTTCTGCGCCGCGATGTCCGGCGTCAGCTTGAGCGAGTCCGCGTGGTCGGCCGCGACCGGCTCCATCCACACGGTCTGCCAGATGCCGGACGACGGGGTGTACCAGATGCCGCTCGGGTCCTCGCGCTGCTTGCCCATCGGCGGGTTCTCGCCGTCCTTGGCGTCGGTGGGGTCGTAGACCCCGACGATCACCTCCTGGGTGCGGCCCGGCTTCAGCGCGTCGGTGATGTCGGCGCTGAACTTGTCGTAGCCGCCCTTGTGTTCGGTGACCTTGGTGCCGTTGACGTACACCTCGGCCTGCCAGTCGACCGCACCGAAGTTGAGCTGGAGCCGCTTGCCGGAGCCGACCTTCCAGCCCTTGGGCACGGTGAACGTACGCCGATACCACATCCGGTCCTCGTGCCGTTCGACTCCGGAGAGCTGAGACTCCACCGGGTACGGGACGAGGATCTTCTCCGCCAGCTTCTTTCCGACCGGCGGCTTCTCCCCCGCCTTGGCGGCGGCGAACTGCCAGCTGCCGTTGAGGTTCTGCCAGTCGTCCCGCGTGAGCTGCGGCCTGGGGTACTCGGGGTGGGCGTTGGAGGGGCTGACATCGTCGGCCCACTTGGTGCGCAGTTCGTACTGGGAGTTGTTGGCGCCGCTCGACCAGAAGGCGCCGACGGTTTTGCCGTCCTGTCCCTTCAGGGCGCCCTGCCCGTCGTAGCGGACGTCGGCGAGGCCGCCGGCGCCGCCGCCCTTCTTGCCGACAACCGGCTTCTTGAGTGCGACGGTGAGACTGTGCGGGTCGGCCGGGTCCGCCTTGACGGTGCCCAGCGGCCATGTCGCGCCACCGATGACGGCGCCGAGGTGGCCCGCGAGGCCGGCGGGCGGGGGTGCGAGTTTCTGCGCGAAGTCCAGCTTGAGGGTGCGGCCGGACTTCTGGACGGTGGCGGCGATGGCACCGTCGTAGTCGTAGCCGTCCGGCAGCAGGAACGCGGACTGCGGGACGGGGGTCTTGGTGCCGCCCGGCGGGGTCCACTTCAGATGGAGGTTGGAACCTCCCTCGTGCTCGAAGTACTCGATCTTGATGTCATAGGCCTTGCCTGCGGTCAACTCGACCGGCTGGGAGGTCTGTTCCTTCTCCCAGTCGTCGACCCAGTGGTCGATGACAGGTTTTCCGTCGATCCAGAGCCGGAAGCCGTTGTCCCCGGTCATCGAGAACGTGTGGGCCCCGGTCTTCGACGGAACGATCTTCCCGGTCCACCGCACGCTGTCGTTGTCCGACTGCCCGGTGGCGGACTGGAGCCGTGACTCCAGGGTGGGGAAGTCGATGTCCGGATCGAAGCCGGTGGCCTTGAGCTGCGCGAAGTCGAAGGCTCCCGGGGCGGATTGGGTGTAGTACTCCCCCTTCAGCCCATGGGCGGTGACGGCGGGAATCGGGCGGGCGGAGTCGGTGGGCGCGGCGGACGCGGCCGGTATGGCGGAGAGCCCTGCCATGCCGGTGACGGCGGCGAGGAGTAGGGCCAGATTTCTTCTGGTGCGCACGGATCCTCCTTTGTTGAGGAAGGGTGGCGGCTCGTTGCAACAGTCTGTACAACGTTGGAAGGAACGGCAGTTGGCATGAGAGCACGACTCCTGCCCGCTGTCCACCGGCATGACCACTCGGAGGGAAGACTCAGTGGGCGTCAGCCTCAAAGACGTCGCCGGACTCGCAGGCGTCTCGATCAAGACCGTCTCGAACGTGGTGAACAACTACCAGCACGTCACTCCCGCGATGCGCGCAAGGGTGCAGGCAGCGATCGACGAACTCGGCTATGTACCGAATCTCACCGCCCGTCACCTGCGGAAAGGCCGTACGGGGATCCTCGCGCTGGCCGTACCCGAACTGGGCAACCCGTACTTCGCGGAGCTCGCGGGGGCCGTGATCGACGTGGCGGCGGAGCACGACTACACCGTGCTGCTCGACCACACCCGCGGCGAGCGCGAACAGGAGATCCTGGTCAGCCAGGGCTTCCGCGGGCGGGTCATCGACGGGCTGATCCTCTCACCGATCGAGCTGGAGGCGGACGACCTGCGCAGCCGGATCCATGACGCGCCCCTGGTGCTGCTCGGGGAGCGCGAGTACGACCTGCCGTACGACCACATCGCGATCGACAACGTCGCGGCCGCGCGTCGGGCGGTGCGGCATCTCATCGGGCTCGGCCGCACCCGCATCGCGTACCTCGGTGCGCGGACCGATCGCATCAACCGCCCCGCCCAGCTGCGGCTCCGCGGCTGGCGCGAGGAGCTGACCGCCGCCGGGCTGCAGGCGCCCGACGCGCTGGTGGCCCCCACCAGCGGCTGGGACCGCGGGGACGGTGCGCAGGCGATGGCCTGGCTGCTGGACTCGGGCCGGCGGCCGGACGCCGTCTTCGCCTACAACGACCTGGTCGCGGTGGGTGCGATGCGGGTGCTCTCGGAACGCGGACTGCGGGTGCCGTGGGACGTGGCGGTGGTGGGGTTCGACGACATCGCGGAGGCCAGATTCGGGGCGGTCACCCTCACCACCATCGCACCCGACAAACAGTCCATCGCGCGGCTCGCGGTGGAGTCGGTCATCGGGGGGCTCCGGGCCCCGGAGAAGAATCCGGGGCCGGTGCCCGGAACGCCTCCCGGACGTGAACTGATCGCGGAATTCCGGCTGGTGGAGCGGGAGAGCACACGAGGACGCCGGTGACGCGGTATCAGTCCTTCGGAACGCGGAGGGTTTACAGGACCCTTCTAACGTTGTAAAAAGTGGCCCGGAACGCTGAGTCGACTCGTACGAGCCCGCCTCCCGTGCCTCGTTGCCACGGGTCTGCGCCAAATCTGGGGACGCCATGAATCCGACCATGCTGCTGCGCCGCACCACCGGCAAAGCTCTTCTCGCCACCGGTCTCGCCGCGAGCCTCGCGCTCGCGTCGGGCTGCGCCAAGTCCGAGGACTCCGGCTCGAAGGACACGTCCGCTTCGTCCGGCAAGGGTGACTCGGGCCAAGTCGTCGCCAGTCCGTCCGCGGGCGACGCCAAGAGCTGCACCATCGACCAGTTCGGTGGCAAGAAGCTCGACATCAAGAACGCGACCATCGGTTTCTCGCAGTCCGAGAAGGAAGCCAACCCCTTCCGGATCGCCGAGACCGCCTCGATGAAGGCCGAGGCCAGGAAGCGCGGACTGAAACTCCTCACGGCCAACGCGCAGTCGCAGTTCTCCAAGCAGATCAGCGACGTCCAGGACCTGATGGCCAAGGGCGCGAACCTGCTGGTCATCGCCCCGCTGAACTCGGACGGCTGGGGACCGGTGCTCCGGACGGCGCGGGCGAAGCACATCCCGATCGTCACCGTGGACCGCAAGATCAACGCCACCGCGTGCAAGGACTATGTGAGCTTCATCGGCTCCGACTTCGTCCAGCAGGGCAAGCGGGCGGCCGACCAGATGATCGCGTCGACGGGAGGCAAGGGGAAACTCGCCATCCTGCTGGGCTCCGCGGGCAACAACGTCACCACCGAGCGCACCAAGGGCTTCAAGGACGAGCTGAAGGCGAAGGCACCGGGTCTCAAGGTGGTCTTCGAGCAGACCGGCGAGTTCGTCCGCGAGAAGGGCCAGCAGGTCACCGAGCAGCTCATCCAGTCCAACCCGGACATCGCCGGCATCTACGCGGAGAACGACGAGATGGGTCTCGGCGCGGTCAACGCGCTGAAGGGAGCGGGCAAGAAGGCCGGTGCGGTGAAGATCGTGACCGTCGACGGAACCCGCAACGGCGTCCAGCAGATCGTGGACGGCTGGATGAGCGGTGACGTGGAGTCCAACCCGCGCTTCGGGCCGCTCGCCTTCGAGACTCTCGACAACTTCACCAAGGGCCAGAAGGTGGCGCAGGACATCATCATCCAGGACAGCGAGTACAGCAAGGACAACGCCAAGGCCGACATCGGCAAGGCGTTCTGACCGTGGGGGCGCCCGAACCGCCGGTGCTCTCCGTCACCGGCCTGACCAAGACGTTCCCGGGTGCCCGCGCGCTCGACGGGGTGGATTTCGCCGTGCGGTCCGGTGAGGTCCACGCCCTGATCGGTGAGAACGGCGCCGGGAAGTCCACCCTCATCAAGGTGCTGACCGGCGTCCACCACCCGGACGAGGGCGAGTTGGCCTTCCGCCAGGAGCCGGTCGCCTTCGCCACCCCGCTCGCCGCGCAGCACGCCGGGATCTCCACGATCTACCAGGAGGTGAACCTGGTCCCGCTGCTGAGCGTGGCCCGCAACCTCTTCCTCGGCCGGGAGCCCCGCAACCGGATCGGTCTGATCGACTTCCGCCGGATGCACCGCGAGGCCGGCGAGGCGCTCCGCTCGCTCGGCGTCCGGATCGACGTCCGCAGGCCGTTGCGCACGCTGGGCGTCGGCACCCAGCAGATGGTGGCACTCGCCCGCGCCGTCTCGGTCGACGCGCGGGTGGTCATCATGGACGAGCCGACGTCCTCGCTCGAACCGGCCGAGGTGCGGACCCTGTTCGGGGTGATCCGGATGCTGCGCGACCGCGGGATCGCGGTCATCTACGTCAGCCATCGCCTCGAAGAGCTGTACGAGGTGTGCGACACGGTGACCGTCCTGCGGGACGGCAAGGTCGTGCACACCGGGCCCATCGCCGAACTGGACCGGCTGCGGCTCGTCTCACTGATGCTCGGCCGCGAGATGGGTGAGGTGCGCAGCGAAGGTCTCACCAAATTCACCGGCGGGCACGCGGAGGACACGGAACCCGTCCTGGAGGCCATGGACTTGACGATACGTCATGTTCTGGACGGGGTGTCGGTCACCATCCGCCCCGGCGAGGTGGTCGGGCTCGGCGGGCTGCTCGGCTCGGGGCGCAGCGAGACCGCCAAGGCCATCGCCGGAGCACTGTCGCCCGACTCTGGCCGGGTACGGGTCGGCGGCGCCCCGGTCCGTACCGGCTCCACCCCCGCCGCCATCCGGGCGGGCATCAGCCTGCTGCCGGAGGACCGCAAGGCCGAGGGCATCGTGCCGGGGCTCTCGGTCCGGGAGAACATCGCGCTCGCCGCGCTGCCGGGGCTCTCGCGTTTCGGCCTGGTCGACGAGAAACGCATCGACAGCATCGTGGAGACCTTCATGGCGCGCCTGCGGATCAAGGCCGCGGGCCCGCACCAGAAGGTGGGTGAACTATCCGGCGGCAACCAGCAGAAGGTACTGCTCGCCCGCTGGCTCGCCATGCAGCCCCGGGTGCTGCTGCTGGACGAGCCGACCCGGGGCATCGACGTCGGCGCCAAGGCCGAGGTGCAGAAACTCATCGACGAACTGGCCGAGGACGGGCTGGGAGTGCTCCTGATCTCCTCCGACACCGAGGAGCTGATCGAGGGCTCCGACCGGGTGGTCGTCCTGCGGGACGGCGCCGTCATAGCCGAGCTGTCCGGCGACGGCGTCACCGGGGAACAGCTGCTGCGGGCCATCGCCGCGAAGGACGGGGACCATGACTGACCTGGCGCTCAGGCGCACTTCTCTCGACCGGGACCGGCTGCTGAGGCTGCTCCAGGAGTACGGCGTGTACGCCGGCGTGGCCGTGCTCATCCTGGCCAACGTCGCCTTCACGCCCCACTTCCTGTCCGCGGAGAACTTCCGCACCCAGGCCGTCCAGGTCGCTCCGGTCCTCATCGTGGCGCTCGGGATGGCTCTGGCGATCGGCAGCGAGGGCGTCGACCTCTCCGTGGGCTCGGTGATGGCCCTCTCCACGTCGCTGGTCTCGCTCTATCTGGGCTACGGGGTGTGGGTCGCGCTGATCACGGCCGTCATCGGCGGAGTCGTGGTGGGCGTGGCCAACGGCTCCCTGATCGCGTTCATCGGCGTCCAGCCCATCGTCGCGACGCTGGCGCTGATGGTGGCGGGGCGCGGGATCGCCCTGGTGCTGCTCCCGCAGCTCAAGGACATCCACGACCCTGCCATGGCGTCGCTCGGCTCCGGGGATGTGCTCGGCATCCCGTATCTGGCGCTGATCGCGGTGGCGCTGGCGGTGGTCGTGGCGTTCACCGTGCGGCGCACGACCTTCGGCAGGCAGCTGCTCGCCATCGGTGACAGCCGCCCTGCCGCACAGCTGGCGGGCCTTCCGGTCCGGCGGGTGCTGATCCTGGTCTACGTCTGCTCGGGGGTGCTGGCCGCCGTCGCCGGTGTGCTCGCCTCCGCGCGTCTGCAGGCCAGCGACCCGACCTCGCTCGGCAATCTGATGGAACTCTCCGCGATCACCGCGGTGGTCGTCGGCGGTACGCCGCTGAGCGGCGGCCGCATCAGGATCGGCGGCACCGTGGCGGGGGCCGTCCTCATCCAGCTTCTCACCGCCACGCTCATCAAGCACGATCTGCCTCCGTCCTGGACGCAGATCGCCCAGGCCGTGGTGATCGTGCTCGCGGTGTACGCGGCACGGGGACGGGGGAAGCGGTGACCGCCGTGCAGACCATCGGGACCGGACATTCGGCCGGAGGGGACGAGCCGGCCGGCTCGACCCGCGGGGAGCGGATCAGCGCACTCGCCCAGCAGCACGGCGCTCTGGTGACGCTGATCGTCGCCGTGATCGCCGCATCGCTCAGCTTCGACACCTTCCTGACTACCGACAACCTCGGCAACATGGCCGTCTCCTCGGCCTTCCTCGCCGTCGTGGCCCTCGGGATGACCTTCGTGATCATCACGGGCGGCATCGACCTCTCGGTGGGTTCGCTCTTCGCACTGGGAGGTGTGCTGGGGGCCTGGGGCTCGCGGTACGGGACCCTGGTGGCCCTGCTTCTCCCGCTGACGGTGTGCGGACTGATCGGGCTGGTCAACGGCCTGCTGATCGCGAGGGCCAGACTGGCGCCGTTCATCGTGACGCTCGCGTCCCTGCTCGCCGCTCGCGGCATCCTGCTGGCGATCACGAACGAGGGGGCGACGACCTACCTGGTCGACGACACGTCGTTCTTCGCCCGCCTCGGCCAGGACAAGCTGCTCGGTGTCGGGGTGCCGGTCTGGATCACCGTGGCGCTCTTCGTCCTGGGGGCCGTGGTGCTGCGCCGCACCCGCTTCGGCCAGTACGTGTACGCGGTCGGCGGGAACGAGGACGCGGCCGCGCTGATGGGCGCGCCCGTCGCCCGCACGAAAACCACCGTGTACGCGCTCTCCGGCGTCTGCGCGGGGCTCGCGGGCGCCCTCAACGCCGCCTGGCTGGTCTCGGGGGTCACCATCCTCGGCTCGGGTATGGAGCTGGAGGCGATCTCGGCCGTCGTCATCGGGGGCACCCTGCTGACCGGCGGATTCGGCTTCATCAGCGGCTCGCTCGTGGGTGTGCTGCTGTTGAAGGTCATCCAGAACGTCATCAATCAGATCGGCTCGCTGGACTCCGCGTACCAGCAGGTGGTCAGCGGCGCCTTCCTCGCGGCCGTGGTGATCGCACAGACGTGGCTGGGCAGACGCCGCAGGATGCTGTGAGGCCCCGGTCCGCCTGCCCGGCCGGGCCGGGGCGGCGGGTGCCGGGGCCCAGGGCCGGTCACGGCCTCCGGCACGACCGCCGCGAGGACTACATACCGGGGGGCCGTGTACTGCTCTGGTAGTACGGAGGATTCGGTGCCTGGGGACGACGACTTTCCGGCCGAAAGGAGAGATCGTTGAGAGCATGAGTGCCCTCGCGCTGTCCGTGCTGCTGTCGCTGGTCTCCGCAGTCGCGTATGCGGCCGGGGCCATCGTTCAGGAACGCGTTGCCGTGGCCACGCCCGGCAGCCCCTACGCCCCCCTGCGTCACGGCGGCTGGTGGGCCGCCATGGCGCTCAACGGCCTCGGTGCCGGACTGCACGTCGTGGCCCTGGCCTACGGGCCGCTGAGTCTTGTGCAGCCGCTCGGCGCGCTGACCATCGTCTTCGCGCTGCCGATGGCCGCGGTCTTCGTACGGCGACGGGCGGGCGCCGCCGCCTGGCGCGGCGCCATCATGGCCACCGTGGGCCTGGCCGGCCTGCTGGCGCTGACCGGCGGCGCGGACAACGACTCCCTGCCGGGCGGCGAGCGGACCGTGCTGGCCCTGGCGACCTTCGGGGGGATCGCGCTGCTCTTCGTGGTCGCCCGGCGCATGCACAAGCCGGTCGTGCGGAGCATCGTGCTGGCGACGGCGGCCGGTGTGGCCTTCGGCGCCGCATCCGTCTTCACCAAGACCGTCGCGGTGGACTGGACCTCCCACGCTCCGACCGCCGAGTGGCTGAGCCTGCTGGCGATCGCCGGGTTCGCGGGGACCGGCGTGCTGCTCTCGCAGGCGTCGTACCGGGGAGCCGGGCTCGCGGCGCCGCTGGCGACCGTCACCGTCGTCAACCCGGTCCTGGCCGCGGCGATCGGGGTCACGCTCTTCGGCGAGGAGTTCCGCTACGGGGTGGCCGGGACGGTCCTGGCGCTCGGCTGCGGTGTCCTGGCGGCGGGCGGGCTCATCCTGCTGACCACGGAGCGGCTCTCCGCCTCCCGGCCCGGTTCCGGGGCGCCGCGCGAGTCACAGGACCGGCCGGCGTCAGCCCCGGTCCCGCCACCGGGTGGACCCGCGCCGCGGCTCGTCGCGGCACGGACCCGGTCCAAGAAGGACGGTCAGACGGTGACGCCGCCCGCCCTGAGGTAGGCCAGCGGATCGGTGTCGCTGCCGTACTCCGGGCCGGTCCGCGCCTCGAAGTGCAGGTGCGGGCCGGTGGCGTTCCCGGTCGAACCCGAGCGGGCGATGCGCTGCCCCTGCTGGACGTTCTGGCCCATCCGGGCCGTCAGTGCGGACAGATGGGCGTACTGCGTGTACGTGCCGTTCGCATGCCGGATGACCACCTGATAGCCGTAGGCGCCGCCCCAGCCCGCTGCGACTACCCGGCCCGCGGCGACCGCCTTCACCGGCGTACCGGTCGCGACCGGGAAGTCGATGCCGGTGTGGTGGCCGCTGGACCAGGACCCGCCGGACGCGCGGTAGGGCGTGGTGTGGTGGCCCGGGACGGGCGCGATCAGGGCAGTCGATGCCGCGTTCGCGTGATGCGGAGCGGCCGGCGCCGTCCTGCGGGGGTTCGCGGGCGCCGCCGTGGTCCGTGTCGCACGGGGCTTCGCCGGCCGGGCCTTCGCTCCGCCTGCCGGGCGAGGCGCGGTGGTCTTCTGGCGTTGCGCCCCGTCGAGGCTCAGGCGCTGACCGGGGTGGATCAGGTCCGGGTCGGACCCGACCACCGTGCGGTTCCCTTCGTACAGCTGGTGCCAGCCACCGGTGACGTCCTCGGCCTCGGCGATCCGGGAGAGCGAGTCGCCGCTGACCACCGTGTAGGCGGCGCCGGGCGCGGTGGACGCCGCCGGTCCCGCATGGTCCACCTGCCCGGAGGCGGACCGCGGCTCACTCCCGGACTTCGCGGACGCGGTGCGCTCCGGCTTCCGGGGCCGGGTCTCCGGAGACGCCGTGCGCTCCGGCTCGCTCCGGGTCTCCGGAACCGCCGCCTTCCGCGCGGTCGTCCGTACGACGGCCTTCGGGGCCGCGTCACCCCTGCTGAGCCCGGCCCGCACCGAGCAGACCGGCCATGCCGTGGGTCCCTGCGCCCTGAGGACCTTCTCCGCGACCGCGATCTGCTGCCGCTCGGTCGCCAGGTCCGCGCGCGCGGCGTAGGCGCCGCCTCCGTATGCCTGCCAGGTGGACTGGCTGAACTGGAGCCCGCCGTAGTAGCCGTTGCCCGTGTTGATCTGCCAGTTGCCGGTGGACTCGCAGCCGGCCACCTTGTTCCATACGTCCACCGGCGCGGCCCCGGCCGATCCGGCGGTGAGCAGCGGCAGCGCGAGCCCGGCACCGCCCGCGGTGACGGCGAGCGAGGCACGGTTGATCCGGCTCGGCTCGTAACGGCGATGACGACCGGTTGCGGCCATTCTCGGCTCCCCCACTCGCGTGTCGGACACGTCGCAGGGCGCAAAAGTAAGGCCGCTGTGGAGGGAATGACAAGAGCGCGTGTTCACCGTACCCTTGCAGCCGATACGGGAGAGCGCTCTCCGACCGGTGGGCGCGGAGGGGTCTTCATGACGGACGAAGAGCTGGACACCCTGGTCGGTGCGTTGAGCCAGGCGGCCAAGGTGCGCCTGCTGACCGGAGCGACCGGCTGGCGGACCCACGCCGAACCGGCTGTCGGTCTGCGGGCGCTGGTCACATCCGACGGGCCGGTGGGCGTACGCGGGGAGTCGTGGGACGAGCGGGAGACCTCACTGGTCCTACCCTCCCCCACCGCGGTCGCGGCGGCCTGGGACGAGGAACTCGCCGCCGAACTGGGCGGGTTGCTCGCGGCCGAGGCCCGGTACAAGGGCGTCGACGTGCTGCTGGCGCCGACCCTGAATCTGCACCGGACTCCGCTGGGCGGCCGGCACTTCGAGTGCTACTCCGAGGATCCGCTGCTCACCGCCCGCACCGGCGCCGCGGTGATCCGCGGGGTGCAGGCGGGCGGAGTCGCCGCCACGGCCAAGCACTTCGTGGCCAACGACGCGGAGACCGACCGGCTGACGGTCGATGTGCGGGTCGGCGAGAGGGCGCTGCGCGAGGTCTACCTGGCACCGTTCGAAGCCGCCGTCGAGGCCGGGGTGTGGGTGGTGATGTCGGCGTACAACCGGGTCAACGGCGTCACCATGTCGGCGAGTCCGCTGCTGGCCGAACCGCTGAAGGGCGAGTGGGGCTTCGACGGCCTGGTGGTCTCGGACTGGGGCGCGGTGCGCACCACGGTGGAGACCGCGCGGGCCGCCCAGGACCTCGCCATGCCGGGGCCGGAAGGAGCCTGGGGTGACGCCCTGCTGGCGGCCCTGCGGACCGGGGCGGTGGCACAGTCGGCGGTGGACGACAAGGTGCGCAGACTCCTGCGGCTGGCCGGACGGGTGGGCGCGCTCGGCGCCCCGGCGCCGGTGTGGCGCCCCGTGGTCCCGGAGGCCGGGCGGCGCGCGCTGCTGCGGCGGGCCGCGGTGGCCGGCACGGTGCTGGTGCGCAACGCCGGGCAGGTACTCCCGCTGGACCCCCGGCGGCTGCGGACCGTCGCCGTGATCGGGCCGCGGGCCGCGGGACCGAGGATCCAGGGCGGCGGGAGCGCGGAGGTCTTCCCCGCTTCCGCGGTGTCTCCGCTGGAGGGGATCCGGGCGGCGCTCGGGCCCGGCACGCGGTTGCTCCATGCGCCCGGGGTACCGCCCGAGCGCAGGCCCACACCGCTCACCGGGGAGGCGGCCCGCAACCCGGACACCGGCGAACCGGGCGTACTGGTAAGCCTGTTGGGCGCCGACGGGGCCGTGCTGCACTCGGAGCACCGGCTGTCGGGGCGGATCGTGGAGCCGGCCAGGGTGGCCGGAGCGGCCACCGTGGAGATCCGCACCCTGCTGCGGCCGGGGACGACCGGCGAGTGGACGCTGGCGGTCGGCGGGTTCGGTCAGGTCTCCCTGACGGCGGGCGGACGGACCGTCGTGGACGGCGTGTTCGCCCGGGACACCGACGATCCGACCCACATCCATGTGTCGCCCCCGTATCGCTCGGGCCGGATCACCCTCACCGCGGGCGAGGAGACCGAACTCGTCGCGCGGCGCGAGCTGGCGCCGGACACCGGCATCGCCGCGATCCTCGCCGCCGCGCCACCGCCCGCAGCCACCGCCGCCGCGCGGGCCGAGGCGGTCGCGGCGGCCCGCGCGGCCGATGCCGTCGTGGTCGTCGTCGGAACCACGGAGGAGAGCGAGTCGGAGGGCAGCGACCGGGTCTCGCTGGCACTGCCCGGCGGACAGGACGAGCTGGTGAGGGCTGTGGCCCGCGCCCGCCCCGACGCGGTGGTCCTCGTGAACGCGGGCGGCCCGGTCGCCCTGCCCTGGCGTGACGAGGTGGCGGCGGTCCTCATCGGCTGGTTCCCGGGGCAGGAGGCGGGCCACGCGGCGGCGGACATCCTGTTCGGCGGAGCGGAGCCGGGCGGGCGGCTGCCCACCACCTGGCCGGCCGCGCAGGACGACGTACCGGTGCTCGACACCGCCCCCCTGGACGGGGCACTCCGGTACACCGAGGGCCTGCACATCGGCTACCGGGCCTGGCTGCGCGGGCCGGTCGCGCCCGCGTACTGGTTCGGGCACGGCCTCGGGTACACCAGCTGGGAGTACGAGGGGATCGAAGCCCCGGCAGCGGTGTCGGGGGACGGTTCCTTCGACGTACGGGTACGGGTCCGCAACACGGGCGGCCGCGCGGGCCGTGAGGTCGTACAGCTCTATCTGGCCCGCCGGGACTCGGCGGTGGAGCGCCCGGTCCGGTGGCTCGCGGGCCACACCGCCGTGCGCGCCCGGCCGGGCGAGGCGGCGGAGGCGGTCGTCCGGGTGCCGGCGAGGGCCTTGCGGCACTGGTCCGCGGCGGAGCGGTGCTGGCGCATCGAGCCGGGCGGGTTCACGGTGTACGCGGGGCGGTCGGCCGGGGATCTGCCGCTCGTCACGGAGGTGTCCGTCCCCGTCCCCGCACCACTGGCGGGTGCGGCGCGCTGACCGGCCCGCGAGCGCCGCTGCGGGGCGCGGCCGGGTGCCGCGCCCCGGCCTCCCGCCCGGGCCGCGACCCGGTCCCGGGGCACCTCCCGGCGCGCACCGGCGGGGGAGTGACAGACTTCGTAGTGGGGACACACGGCCGGGCCGGGTACACACGTCCTGGCACGCCGTCCCCACCTGTTTCCCCGCCCTGTTCGGACCGCAACGGAGCACTCCATGACGGACAGCCCCAAGCACCAGATCGACACCAGCAAGCCGCACCCCGCGCGCGTCTACGACTATCTGCTGGGGGGCAAGGACCACTATCTGGTCGACCGCGAGCTGGGCGAGAAACTGGATGACTTCATCCGGGTCGGAGCGGAACAGAACCGCGCGTTCATGCGCCGTTCCGTCGCCTGGGCCGCGCGTCAGGGCATCGACCAGTACCTGGACATCGGCACCGGGATCCCGACCGAGCCGAATCTCCACCAGATCGTCCAGGAGATCATTCCGGCGGCCCGGATCGTCTACGCGGACAACGACCCCATTGTGCTGCGCCACGCCGAGGCTCTGCTGGTCAGCACCCCGGAGGGCACCACGCACTACCTCCAGGCCGACGTCCGCGAGCCGGGGCTGATCCTCGAACAGGCGCAGACGTTCCTGGACTTCAGCAGGCCCGTCGCCCTGTCACTCGTCGCGCTCATGCACTTCATCCTCGACGAGGAGGACCCCTACGCGATCGTGCGGGAGCTGGTCGGCCGGCTGTCGCCGGGAAGCTGCCTCATTCTCGCGCAGGCCAGTCTGGACGCGTTTCCCGAGGCGGAGGAGCATGTGGCCAGCACCTACTCCAGCCGCATCCCGTTCAAGCCCAGGTCGCGCGCCGAGATCGCGCGGTTCTTCGACGGCCTCGATCTGGTGGCGCCCGGTGTGGTGACAGGGCCCGAGTGGTTCCAGGACACCCCCGCGCCGGAGCTCACCCCGTACCCGGGCTTCGTGGGCGTGGCCCTCGTCCCGTAGGGCTCCCGCCCGGAGCGCGGGCCGTGCGCCGTCCTGGTCCGGACGGCGCCGTCAGCGGCGCTCGACCACGACGGGCCGCCAGTCCCCCTGCCGCAGCAGGGCGGCCGGGTCCGCTGCCGGGTCCGGGACGTCGTACCTGCGGTGCCTGCCGCCGCGGGCGAAGAAGTCCGCGAGGGGCAGGGTGGCCGCCCCCAGCGTCACCGCGTCGGCGCCGAGCGTGCCCAGGTCGATGGTGACCCGCTCGGCCGGGTGGTGCATCGCGTACTCCTTCGCGTACCGGCGCACGGCGGGCAGCAGCGCCGGGCCGAGCAGCAGCCCGGCCCAGCCGCCCACCAGAATCCGTTCGGGGCGGAAGAGGTTGATCAGATCGGCGATACCCGCTCCCAGGTACTCGGCGGTCTCGTCCAGGAGTCCGGCCGCCGCGGGGTCGCCCGTGAGCCCCCCGGCAGCGGGCAGGGCGGCGGCGAGCAGGGTGGCGAGCGCCGTCTCCTCGTCGGCCGCCTCGGCCGCCGGGGCGCCCGATTCCAGCCACCGCTCCCGGATGGCCTCCGCGCCCACATACGCCTCAAGGCAGCCGGGCGCACCGCAGCGGCAGCGCCGCCCGCCGACCCGCATGGTGGTGTGACCCCACTCGACGGCCCTGCTGTCCGCGCCGCCGTAGAGCTCGCCGTCGACCACGATGCACGCGCTGACCCCGGAGCCGAACAGCACCACGACGGCGTCGCTCGTGCCGCGCCCGCCGCCGAACCACATCTCCGCCTGGCCGAGGGTCTTGGCTCCGTTGTCGATGAAGAACGGTACCCAGGAGGGGAGTTCGGCCGACTCGCGGAGCATGGCCTCCAGCGGGACCGCGTCCCAGCCGACGGTCTGGCCGTGCACGACGACCCCGTCGGGCCCGTCCCGGTCGATGATTCCCGGTACGCCCACGCCGACGCCGACGAGCTGTGCCGCGCTGACGTCCGCCTCCCGCAGCACATCGGCCACGGCTTCGCGGATATGGCCGACGATCCGGCCGACGTCATAGCCATGGTGCGCCAACGGGCGCTCGGCGCGGGCCAGTTCACCGAGGGAGAGGTCGAAGAGCTCGACCCGGACGCGGGTCTCCCCCACATCGATCCCGATCAGATGACCGCTGGCAGGGGCGACGCGCAGCAGTGTGCGCGGCCGGCCGCCCTCCGAATCGACCACTCCGGCTTCTTCGAGCAGCCCGTCCGCGGCCAGTTCGGCGACCACATTGCTGATGGAACCCGAACTCAGGCCGGTGGCCGATGCGAGCTCCTGGCGGCTGAGCGGTCCGTCGAAATACAACCGTTGCAATACCTCGGCGCGGTTGCCCCGCCGCAGGTCACGCACAGTTCGCCTGCTCTGTTCAGCCATGTGGCTCCTTCCCGGTAGGCAACATACCCCTGTGAAAGCTCTTGACGCGACCTTCTCTCACTACTTAACTCACGATCTGAATTAAGTCGTGAAGGCCGTTCGAATCCTGAACGCAGCCCTCCCCGGGAAGGGGCCTACGCACATGCGCAGTATCAGAGCCGCAGCAGCAGTCGTCATCACCATCTCCACCCTCGCCGGTGCCACGGCGTGCGGCGGGGGCAGTGACTCCAGCGGCGGGGGCAGCAACGCCTCGCCCAAGACGCTCACCTACTGGGCGTCCAACCAGGGACCGAACATCCCCGCCGACAAGAAGATCCTCACGCCCGAACTGAAGAAGTTCGAGCAGCAGACCGGGATCAAGGTCAACCTGGAGGTCGTGCCCTGGGCCGACCTGCTGAAGCGGGTCCTCGCCGCGACGACGTCGGGCCAGGGCCCCGATGTGCTCAACATCGGCAACACCTGGTCGGCCTCGCTGCAGGCCACCGGCGCTCTGCTGCCGTGGAACAAGGCCAACTTCGACGCGATCGGCGGCCGCGACCGGTTCGTCGAGGCGGCGGTGGCCTCGGCGGGCGCCGCGAAGCAGGACCCGGCGGCCGTTCCGCTGTACTCGCTGTCGTACGCGCTCTACTACAACAAGAAGATGTTCGCCGACGCGGGCATAGCCAAGCCCCCGGCCACCTGGGACGAGCTGATCGCCGACGGCCGGAAGATCTCCAAGAACGGCACCAGCGGCAAGTGGGGCCTCGGCGCCGAGGGCGGCAACCTCTCCGAGAACATCCACCAGGCGTTCGTACTCAGCAAGCAGCACGGGGCCGACTTCTTCGACGCGTCGGGCAAGCCGACCTTCACCTCTCCGGGTGCCGTCGCCGCCGTGAAGCAGTACGTCGACCTCATGGGCAAGGACAAGATCATCGCTCCGGGCAACGCGGAGTACAGCCAGAACCAGTCGCTGAGCGACTTCTCCAAGGGCAAGACGGCCATGGTGCTCTGGCAGGCGGCCGCGTCCACCTTCGCCTCGCAGGGGATGAAGCCGGAGGACTGGGGGGCTGCGCCGGCGCCGGTCGTCTCCGGCGCCCCCGGGCAGGGCAAGAACGTCAACTCCATGGTCGCGGGCATCAACATGGCCGTCTTCAAGAACACCAAGAACACCAAGGGCGCGCTGAAGTTCGTGAAGTTCATGACCAGCGACGACGAGCAGAAGATCCTCAACAAGGCCTACGGCGCGGTGCCGCCCGTCACGGCCGCCCAGGCCGACCCGGCGTTCAACGTGCCCGGCGTGAAGGTCCTCAAGGACACGCTGACCACGAGCGCGGCGCCGCTGCCGCAGGTGGCCTCGGAGTCGCAGTTCGAGACGACCGTCGGAACCGCCATCAAGGAGCTGTGGGCCGACGCCGCCGCCGGGAAGACCATCACGACGGCCTCGGTCAAGGACAAGCTCACCAAGGCGCAGCAGCAGATGACCCAGTGAGGCACTGACTCCGATGACCTCCCACCCGTCGCCCGACCCCCACCCCCTCACGAGAGGCTCCGCCGCGCCTCTCGTGCGGGAGCCCTCTTCCCGGATCCCGCCGGCGGCCGGCGATGACGTCCTGAAGTCCGGGGGTGCGCGGTCGCGTCTGCCGCGCATCCCCGACCGGATCCGCCGCGGCGGCCTGCCGTATCTGCTGCTGCTGCCCGCGCTCGTGCTCGAACTGCTCATCCACATCGTGCCGATGGCCATCGGCATCGTGATGAGCTTCCGCGGCCTCACCCAGTTCTTCATCCGCAACTGGGGTCAGGCCCCCTGGACGGGTCTGCACAACTTCAAGGTCGCTGTCGACTTCGACGCCCCGATCGGCAAGGCCCTCCTCCACTCCTTCTACGTCACCTGCGGGTTCACCGTGCTCGCCGTCGGCCTCTCCTGGCTGATCGGCACGGGGGTCGCGATCCTGCTCCAGGAGAACTTCCGCGGCCGCGGCCTGCTGCGGACCGTCTTCCTCATCCCGTACGCCCTGCCGGCCTACGCCGCGATCATCACCTGGGCGTTCATGTTCCAGCGGGACAACGGTCTGGTGAACCACGTCCTCCACGACCAGCTGGGCATCACCGACAAGCCGTCCTTCTGGCTGATCGGCGACAACAGCTTCTACGCGCTGGTCATCGTCGCCGTCTGGAAGTCCTGGCCGTTCGCCTTCCTGATGGTGATGGCGGCGCTCCAGAACATCCCGCGTGAGCTCTACGAGGCGGCCTCGATCGACGGGGCCGGGATGTGGCAGCAGATCCGCAAGATCACCCTGCCGTCGCTCCGCTCCGTCAACCAGGTCCTGGTCCTCGTGCTGTTCCTGTGGACCTTCAACGACTTCAACACGCCCTACGTCCTGTTCGGCAGATCCGCCCCGGAAGCCGCCGACCTGGTCTCCGTCCACATCTACCAATCGTCGTTCGACACCTGGAACTTCGGCAGCGGCTCGGCCATGTCCGTGCTGCTCCTGCTCTTCCTGCTGCTGGTGACGGCCGTGTACCTGATCTGCACATCGCGCGGGAGGAAGAGCACCGATGTCTAGTACCAGCACTGCCCCGCGCTCCCCCGCGCCACCGCGCCCGGCCCGCCGCTCCCCCACCGCACCACCGCAGTCGTTCATATGGACCCGGCGCGTGGCACTCACCCTGGTGGCGCTCTTCACGCTGGTGCCCGTGTACGTGATGATCAGCAGCTCGCTGAAGCCGCTGGGTGACGTGTCGGGCAAGTTCTCCTGGATTCCGACCGGGTTCACCATCCGCCCGTACATCGATATCTGGAGCACCATCCCGCTCGCCAAATACTTCATGAACTCGCTGATCGTGGCGGGCACGGCGAGTGTCTGCTCGGTGGTGGTCGCGATCTTCTCCGCGTACGCGGTGAGCCGCTACCGCTTCCGCGGCAAGCGGGTCTTCACGATCACCGTGCTCTCCACCCAGATGTTCCCCGGCATCCTGTTCCTGCTCCCGCTGTTCCTGATCTTCGTGAACATCGGGAACTCGACCGGCGTCGACCTCTACGGGTCGCGCGGTGGTCTGATCCTCACGTATCTGACGTTCTCACTGCCGTTCTCGATCTGGATGCTCATCGGGTACTTCGACTCCATCCCGAAGGACCTGGACGAGGCGGCGATGGTGGACGGCTGCGGCCCGCTCGGAGCGCTCTTCAGGGTCGTCGTCCCCGCGGCGATCCCGGGCATCGTGGCCGTCACCCTGTACGCGTTCATGACCGCTTGGGGCGAGGTGCTCTTCGCGTCGGTGATGACCAACGACTCGACACGGACGCTCGCGGTGGGGCTCCAGGGCTACTCGACGCAGAACGACGTGTACTGGAATCAGATCATGGCCGCCTCGCTCGTCGTCAGCGTGCCGGTCGTCGCGGGCTTCCTCCTGCTCCAGCGGTACCTGGTCGCCGGTCTGACCGCCGGCGCGGTCAAGTGAGCGCCCGGCCCCTCCCACCGGCCGGCCCCCTGCCGTCCGGCACCACCGCAGAACCCCTCACCACCGCTCGGCACACCTGAGCACACGCAACACCGCTCAGTACACCTGAGCGCCCTCGCAGCTCTGAGCACCCCTCAGCAGAAAGGCAGCCCGTGAACGAGTACAACTCCCTTCCCGCAGACTTCACCTGGGGAGTGGCCACGGCGGCGTACCAGATCGAGGGAGCCGTGGCCGAAGACGGCCGTTCGCCTTCCATCTGGGACACGTTCTCGCACCTTCCCGGAAAGATCGACAACAACGACAACGGCGATGTGGCCTGCGACCACTACCACCGCTGGCGCGAGGACATCGGGCTGATGAAGCAGCTCGGCGTGGACGCCTACCGCTTCTCGGTCGCCTGGCCGCGCGTCGTACCCGGCGGCGACGGCCCGGTCAACGAGAAGGGGCTCGCCTTCTACGACCGGCTGGTCGACGGCCTCCTGGAGGCCGGCATCACACCCTTCCCGACCCTGTACCACTGGGACCTCCCGCAGGTCATGCAGGACCGCGGCGGCTGGCCCGCCCGGGAGACGGCCGAGCACTTCGCGGAGTACGCGAGCGTGGTGGCCCGGCGGCTGGGTGACCGGGTGAAGGACTGGACGACGCTGAACGAGCCGCTCTGCTCGTCGTGGATCGGCCACCTGGAGGGCAGGATGGCCCCCGGCCTCACGGACATCACCGCCGCCGTCCGCACCTCGTACCACCTCCACCTGGGCCACGGTCTGGCCACACAGGCGATCCGGGCGGCCGTGCCGGGCGCCCGCGTCGGCATCGTCAACAACCTCAGCCCCTGCGAGGCGGCCACCGAACGCGAGGAGGACCGGGCAGCGGCGGTGCGCGCCGACGGCCACACCAACCGCTGGTGGCTCGACCCGATCCACGGGCGCGGCTACCCGCAGGACATGGTCGATCTCTACGGTGTCGACCTGCCCGTCCGCGCCGGTGACCTCGACACCATCGCCACCCCGCTCGACTGGCTGGGTGTGAACTACTACTTCCGCAATGTCGTCACCGACGACCCGACGGGTCCGCTGCCGCACGCCAAACAGGTCTTTCTGCCCGGCGTCCGCCACACGGCGATGGACTGGGAGGTGAACGCCGACGGGCTGGAGAACATCCTGCTGCGGCTGGCCGACGAGTACGGCGCGCAGAAGATCTACGTCACGGAGAACGGCTCCGCCTACCCCGACGTGCTCC
The DNA here is from genome assembly GCF_036061255.1 of Streptomyces sp. NBC_00388. Classification (NCBI taxonomy): domain Bacteria; kingdom Bacillati; phylum Actinomycetota; class Actinomycetes; order Kitasatosporales; family Streptomycetaceae; genus Streptomyces; species Streptomyces sp. NBC_00388. The sequence goes on along the minus strand of NZ_CP107948.1, from coordinate 6,596,620 downwards.
GCGCCGACGGCTCGGTCGACGACCCGGAGCGGGTCCGGTATCTCGACGAGCACCTGGCCGCCTGCGCCCGCGCCGCCCGCAAGGGCGTCCCGCTGGCCGGTTACTTCGCCTGGTCGCTGCTGGACAACTTCGAGTGGGCCTACGGCTACGACAAGCGCTTCGGTCTGGTGCACGTCGACTACGCGAGCCAGCGGCGCACCGTCAAGAGCAGCGGCCACCGGTACGCGGACATCGTCCGCTCCGCACGCGGCCGGGGGCGCAGGGCGGCATGAACCGGCTGACCGTCTGACCGTCTGACCGTCTGAACAGCAGGATCCGCGTGGCGAAGGGGTTCCGGTACCGCCGGGGCCCCTTCGGCGTGCCCGGGTGCCGCGGCCCCGGCGGGGCCGGGGACAGCGCGGCCGGAATCCGGAGAGCGCTCTCCCGCGCGGTCACCGTCGCACTGCGCCACCGCACAGGCGTCAAGGCCCGCCGAACGGGGATACGGCCCAGTGGAGTTGAGCGGCGCCCCGGGCGGATCCCGGGATCCAGTACGCCGCCCGGCCCACAGATCCCGGCAGGATCGCGGCGCCGGACGTACGGTCCAGATGTACGCCCAGGCGCGGCATCCCGCACGATCCCGAGGAGCACGACCAATGAGTGGAACAGCCCAGATCGGCGTCACCGGCCTCGCGGTCATGGGCCGCAACCTCGCCCGCAACTTCGCGCGCAACGGGTTCACCGTCGCCCTGCACAACCGCACCGCCGCCAGGACGCACGAGCTGGTCGACGAGTTCGGCGACGAGGGCACCTTCGTGCTCACGGAGGGCCCGGAGGAGTTCGTGGCCGCTCTGGAGCGACCGCGCCGTCTGGTGATCATGGTCAAGGCAGGCGACCCCACCGACGCCGTGATCCAGGAGTTCGCACCGCTCCTGGAGGAGGGCGACGTCATCATCGACGGCGGCAACGCGCATTTCGAGGACACCCGGCGGCGCGAGAAGGAGCTGCGCGAGCGGGGCATCCACTTCGTCGGCACCGGCATCTCGGGCGGCGAGGAAGGCGCTCTGCACGGGCCGAGCATCATGCCCGGCGGTTCCGCCGAGTCCTACGAGTCGCTCGGCCCGCTGCTGGAGAGGATCGCCGCGAAGGCCGCCGACGGCTCGCCCTGCACCACGCACATCGGCCCCGACGGGGCGGGGCACTTCGTGAAGATGGTGCACAACGGCATCGAGTACGCCGACATGCAGCTGATCGCGGAGGCCTACCATCTGCTGCGCGAGGTCGCGGGCTACTCCCCCGAGCGGATCGCCGAGACCTTCCGCTCCTGGAACACCGGCCGGCTCGACTCGTACCTGATCGAGATCACGGCGGAGGTGCTCGCGCACAAGGACGCCGCCACCGGGCGGCCCTTCGTGGACATCGTCGCCGACGAGGCCGAGCAGAAGGGCACCGGGCGCTGGACGGTGCAGATCGCACTCGACCTCGGGGTACCGGTGTCGGGCATCGCGGAGGCCGTCTTCGCCCGCTCCCTCTCCGGGCACGGCGCCCTGCGCAAGGCGTCACGCGAGCTGCCGGGTCCCGTTCCGGAGCCGCTGGACGAGGCGGCGGCCGCGGACTTCGCCGACCAGGTGGAGCAGGCGCTGTACGCGTCGAAGATCGTCTCGTACACCCAGGGCTTCCACCAGATCACCGCCGGCAGCGAGACGTACGACTGGGACATCGACCTGGGCGCGGTCGCCGCGATCTGGCGTGCGGGGTGCATCATCCGGGCCGCGTTCCTCGACCGGATCCGTTCGGCCTTCGACGCCCGGCCCGACCTGCCGAGTCTGCTCTCGGACGAGAAGTTCGCGGAGGAGATCGGCGGTGCCCAGGACGACTGGCGCGCGGTGGTCGCCACCGCCGCACGCCAGGGCGTCCCCACACCGGGCTTCTCCGCCGCGCTCGCCTACTACGACGCGCTGCGCTCCGAGCGGCTGCCTGCGGCGCTCACCCAGGGCCAGCGCGACTTCTTCGGTGCGCACACGTACCGCAGGTCGGACCGCGAGGGCTCGTTCCACACGCTCTGGGGCGGTGACCGCTCCGAGGTGAGCACCACCTGAGCGGTGGCCGCGCCCGGCCCGGCGGTACTTACACGGGGCCGGGCTGCGGCTGCGGTTCCGGGTCGGGCACCGGGCCGGGGCCAGGCCCGGGCGCCGGGGTCGGCTCGGGGCCGGGAGGCTGCGGCACGGGGTCGGGCAGCGGGTCCGGCAGCGGCGGCGGCACCGGAGCGGGGCCGGGGCCCGGCGGCGGGGTCGGCACAGGCGGCACGGGATCCGGACCGCCCGGATTCGGCGGCACAGGGCCGGGATAAGGATGCGTCACGGTGGACCTCCCACAGTACGGCTGTATGTCCTGACCAATGTCTCCCGCTCCGCCTGCCCACGCGCGCCGGGTCGAACCGGCCCGGCCGCCGCACACCGCCGGGAGACCGGGTTTCCGGCTCCGGCGCCGGCCTGCCGGTGCGGGCCGCAGCGTCCTCGCGGGACACCGGGGCCCGGGCCCGCCCGGATCGGCGCCCCGCGTCGCGTCATCGGCGCGGGCGACAGCCGCAGAACCGGAGCATTCGCCGCACCGCCGCCGCGAACCACACCCTGACGCCTTCCGCCAAGAGGGGGACCGGCCGGGAACGCTCCGGTCCCCGCCCGGGAGACGGTCCGCCCGTCAGGCCCCCGCGACCGCCGGCCGGGCATGGGGGGCGCGCAGCTGGTCGGTGCCCGGTACGGGCGCGGACGCGTCGGCGCCGAGGGCGACGATCCGGTTGTCCGCGTCGACATGGACGACGCTCGGCCGGAGCGCGCGTGCCTCGGCGTCGTCGACCTGGGCGTAGCTGATGAGGATCACCAGGTCGCCGGGGTGGACGAGATGGGCGGCGGCGCCGTTGATACCGATCACGCCCGAGCCGCGCTCGCCCTCGATGACGTAGGTCTCCAGGCGGGCCCCGTTGTCGATGTCGACGATGTGCACGAGCTCGCCGGGCAGCAGGTCGGCGGCTTCCATCAGAGCGGCGTCGACGGTGACCGACCCGACATAGTGCAGGTCGGCCTGGGTCACGGTGGCACGGTGGATCTTGGACTTGAACATGGTGCGCATCATCGATGTACTCCCGGAGTGAGGCTCCCTGCCTGCGTTTATGCAGGTCAAGTGCGCTGCGCTCAGTTTACAACGATTCGCTTCCCGGCCAGTTCCCGGTCCGGGTTCCGAGAGCCGGCACCGGCCCGCCGACGGCTCTCCCGATGCGATCCCGCGCCGGCTCCTCGCCCGTGGGCCGACCAGGTGCTCAGTGGCGGTACGCGGCCGTCGCGATCTCGGTGAGGGACCGGATCAGCGGGTTGGTGTCACCGTCGTTCCACACCGCGACCACCCGGCTCGGTGCCATGTCGGCCAGCGGGACCACGGCCAGGCCCTCGGGAAGGTCGTGCCCGAGTGGGGCCAGGCCGACCGTGCTGTTCCAGAGCACGGCCTGCAGGCACTCCTGGACGACGCGCACGACCGGCCCCTCGCGCGGCCTGCCGCCGTTCCAGTACGACTGCCAGACCGGGTCGGTCCCTTCCGGGAAGTGGAACCACTGGCGGTCTGCCAGGTCGGCCAGCACCAGGTGCTCGCGGCGGGCCAGCGGATCGTCGGCGCGCAGTACCGCACCGACCGGATCCGCGCGCAGCTCACGCACCGTCAGGGCGGTGTCGTCGAACGGTGCACGGGTCAGGGCCACGTCGATCAGCCCCGCGCGCAGCCCGCAGGTCGGGTCGGTCAGGTCGGTGTCGCGGATACGGATGCGGACACCGGGGTGGCTCCGGCGGAAGGCGGCGGCCAGCCTGGTGGCGCCGGGGTCGGTGCCGTCGCCCAGGATGCCGATGGTGATCGTCGCGGCGCCGGCCGCCGCGGCGACCCGGACGCGGACGCGGTCGGCCTGCGCGAGCAGGGCCCGCGCCTCGTCGAGCAGTACCGTCCCCACCGGGGTGAGCGTGACGCCGGCGGGCGAGCGGCAGAACAGCGGGGCGCCGGCCTCCGTCTCCAGCCGCTTGACCGCCCGGCTCAGCGGCGGCTGGCTCATGTGCAGCCGGGCGGCGGCCCTGCCGAAGTGCAGCTCCTCGGCGACTGCCACGAAGTAGCGCAGGGTACGTAGCTCCACGCTGCAACGATACCCACCAGGTATGGGCCTGTCCGAACAGGTCTTGGACACGGGCGGCGCCCCGGCGGTGAACTCGGAGCATGGACATCGCCTACTGGGTCATTGCCGGACTGCTCGCCTGCTTCTACCTCTACGCGGGGGTGGTGAAGCTGATCCGCAGCCCCGATCTGCTCCGCCCGATGATGGCCTGGGTGGACCGCGTTCCCCTGCCCGCGGTCAGGGCACTGGGAGGGATCGAAGTGCTGGGCGCCGCCGGCCTCCTGCTCCCGCCGGCGACCGGTGTCGCTCCCTGGCTGGCACTGGCCGCGGCCATCGGTTTCATGCTGCTGCAGATCGGCGCGATCGCCGTGCACCTGACCGGCGACGACCGCCGGATCGGGCTCAACGCGGGGCTCATCGCCACGACGGCCGTGACGGTCTGGCTGGCCGCCGGCCGGCTCTGATCCGGCGGGCCACGGCAACCAGGTCCCCGCGGCCACTCGGATCCGGCGCGAGGGGCGTCAGCGGTGTTTCGGCCAACACCCGCCCGTACGGGACCTCTTGTGGCACAAGGGCCCATGCACCCCGCATCTTTCGGCAACCGCCCGGAACCGGGGTCGGGACTCGGCCGAAAGACATGTGTTCGAAAGCTCGATGAGGTCGTTGACCCGACGATGCCGCCACGATCGTCAGGAGGAGCGACGTTGACACGCACCGGTTCACGCCGCGACACCCCGCAGGACGCGAAGAGCACACCGGCCAAGGACACGATCTCGGACGCGGAGCGCGAGCTGTACGGCGGCCGGCTGCGTTACGACCAGTCGTATGTCCGTCACGCGGGCCCGCTGACCCGGCTCTCCTTCCGGCACATGGCCGCCGCGCTGCCGCGCATGGTCGCCCTGGTCCTCCGTACCGGCCGGCAGACGGACCGGCGGGCGATGTCGGGTGTGGTGGCCGCCCAGATCGGCCAGGGAGTGACCGCGGCCTGGGGCCTGGTCGCGGTCAACAGTGTCCTCACCAACCTGTTCGCGGAAGGCCCGACGGCGGACAAGCTGCGCGAAGCCCTGCCGTCACTGACAGCACTGGCGGCGATCGCGGTGGTCGCCGCCCTGCTGACGGCGTGGTCGACGGCGATGTCCGGCCGGCTGGAGCCCCAGGTCGAGCGGGCCGTGTCGGCGCGCTACTACACGGCCGTCACCCGCGTCGAACTGGAGGCGACGGAACGCCCCGAGGTGCAACGGGTCCTGGAGGCGGGCCGGTTCGGCACGGACTCGGCCCGCAGCATGCTGATGCTGTCGGTCGGGGTCGGCAACGTCCTCATCTCGATGGTCGCGGCCGCCGCCGTCCTGGCGTCGCTGCACTGGATGCTGCTGCCGATGCTTCTGGTGATCGCCCTGCCGAAGGGGTGGGGCGCGGTCAGCTCCGCACGCCGCGAGTACGTCTCGAAGCTGCACTGGATCGACCACCGCCGGGCCATCGCCTCGCTCCTGGGCTTCCTGACCCGCCCCCACGCGCAGGGCGAGATCCGCGTACACGCCGCCGGGACGAAGCTGCTCAAGAGCTATGAGGAGATGTCCCACCAGACCGAGGCGGAGCAGCGGCGCCTGGCCCGGGCGCAGGCCTCGACGGACCTGATCGCAGGCGGGTTCGCGGGCATCGCATCGCTGGGCTGCTACGGAGTTCTGTGGTGGCTGCTGGCCGACGGTTCGCTGCCACTCGCCGTAGGCGGCACCGCTGTCCTCGCGATCCGTGCATCGACCGCCAGGCTGTCGTCGCTGGTCCAGCAGGTGAACCGGCTCTACGAGGAACTGCTGTTCCTCACCGACACCGAGGATGCCATCGCCCTGGCCACCGAGAACGCCATCCCCACCACCGGCGCGCGGCTGCCTGCCCACGTCCACCAGGTACGCGTGGACAACGTGTCGTACACCTATCCCGGGGCCGACTCCCCTGCGCTGCAAGGCGTCAGCCTGCGGGTCCGTCGCGGCGAGGTGACCGCGTTGGTGGGCGCGAACGGCTCAGGCAAGACCACCCTCACCAAGGTGCTGTCCGGACTGCTGCTGCCGACGGACGGAAACGTGTGGTGGCAGGATGCCGAGGGCAGTGACCGGGTCGAACTCAGGGGTGCCCGCCGGGCCGAGATCTTCGCCCTGGTGGGGCTGCTGGCACAGGACTTCCCCCGCTGGGAGATGACCGCTGCGGCGAACGTGGCGATCGGCGACGGCGACCGGGTACGCGACATGGCCGGGGTGAAGTCGGCTGCTCTGTCCGCCGGTGTCCTCAAGCTGATCGAGAGCCTGCGCCACGGCTGGAACTCCATCGTCTACAAGGGCTACGAACGGGGTGTCCAGCTCTCGGGCGGGCAGTGGCAGAAACTCGGCACGGCACGAAGCCTGTACCGGGGCGCCCCCTTCCTCCTGGTCGACGAGCCGACCTCGGCGCTCGACCCGCACGCGGAGATCGCCGCGTTCGACGGCCTCTGGTCCCTCGCGGAGGAGGGCCACGCGGTCGTTCTCGTGACCCACCGCCTCGCGGCCACGGCCAACGCCGACCGCATCTACGTCCTCGACCGGGGCCGGGTCGCCGAAGAAGGCACGCACGAGGAGCTCATGGCCCGGCCCGACGGCATCTACCGGGGCATGTTCACGGCCCAGGCCGCCCAGTACGGGGCCGGGTCCCCGGCGGTACCCGCGCAGACCGGGCGCGCTCCGGCGCCGGGCCCGGTGAAGGACAGCACGGTCAAGGACGACGCGGTCAAGGACAGCCCCGCGAAGGACAGCGCGGTCAAGGACGACGCGCAGTGAGCGTCTCCGGCCGGGCAGCCGTCATGACGGCATGCGGATTCCGGAGGGCCGGACCAGGCAGGCCGACACCGACACCGATACCGGTCCCGGGACCACCGCCACCGGTCTCCCGCCTCGCCGCCACGGCCCCCGGCCCCGCGAGTGGGGCGGCCCGCGGCGTCACGTACCGCGACCCGGTGCCGTTGAGCAGGTCCGGCGAGCTCCGGCCCGGCTGCGCGCCCTTCGCACAACCCGCTTGCAGATGAGGTCCTGATGAATCGTGACACGACCCCCGTCGCCACGGTGTGGCCACCGACCGCTTCCGGGCGGCCGGAGAGCCGCGCGGCCACGCCCACCGGCGCGGTGCGCGGCAGTGCCTGGATGCCCCCCGAGCAGTACGCCGAGATGGTCCTCAAGGCGACCGCCTGGGCGTGTGTCTACTTCACCGACGAGGCTGACCGGCCACTGCAGTTGCACTCCGTCTACTCCCCCGGGCACCCGTGGCAGCTGGTCGGCGGAACGATGGATCCGGGTGAGCGGCCCTGGCAGACGGCCGTTCGCGAGTGCCACGAGGAGACCGGCATCACGCCGGCCGGACCGCCGCGGCTCCTGGCCACCGTGTACGGCCTGCCGGGCGCCGGCTGGCCGTACAGCACGTTCGGCTGCGTCTTCGACGGCGGCAGGCTCACCGACGCGCAGATCCGTGCTGTCGCCCTGAGCCCTGAGGAGCACGACGAGATCCGCGTCCTCCCCCTGGCCGAGTGGGAGGCGCTGATGCCGCCTCGGGACTTCATGCGCTTGACGGCAGTGGCGGACGCCCGCCGCACCGGCGTGGCCGCCTACGTCGACAACTGGGACTGGGGGAACGGGTGAGCAGCGACATGTGCTCGGTGAGCCCTCCGCCCGGCTCGTCATGGGCCTACTTGGACTCCGCCCGCCCGATCGCGCCGGGTCCCGTCGTCAGTGCGTCACGCTCGGTCTGCCAGGCGTGGTCGTCGAGTTGGAACTGCGTACGCAGGTAGGCCGCAGCGAGGCGGCCGAGGGCCGACACGCGCTCGGGGGCCTCGTCGGTGGTCTCACCGGCGTCGTATCCGGCGATCCCGCCGAGGCCGTGTTCGGCGTCGAAGAGGGTGAGCAGGGTTTTCGGGGCGGGGGCGAGCTCGTAGGGGTCGGCATGCCAGGCGGGACCGACGGCGGTGAAGTGCCGTGAGTCGTCCTTGTCGCCGACGACGACCAGGGCGGGGGTGGTCATGGTGGAGAAGTCGGTGGTAGCGAGGAACGGGACCTGCGGGGCCATGAATCCGGTGAGGATGTCGCCACCGCGCCCGGGCGCGGCCAGCAGGACCCCCGCGGTGATACGGGGCTCCCGCAGGTCCACCTCCTCACCCGTGCCGGGGTCGGTGATCCGGGCCCCCAGCAGGAGCGCGGCGGTGTGCCCGCCCAGGGAGTGCCCGGCGACGGCGATCCTGTCGTGGCCGATCCGGCCGGCCAGCTGCGGGACGGTGTTCTCGATCTCGTCGAGCCGGTCGAGGATGTGTGACATGTCCTCGGCGCGCGAGCGCCAGAAGAGCGGTGCGCCCGGCAGGTCACCGACCTGGCCGCTCAGCGTCCTGGAGCTGAGGTGGGTGGGCTGGATGACGGTGAACCCGGCCGCCGCCCAGAGGTTGGCGATCGGCGCGTAGCCGTACAGCGACGAGAGGAAGTTGGAGGCGCCGTGCCCGTGGGAGAGCAGGATGACGGGGAGGTTCGTTCCGGCCGCGGGTGCGGTGACCCGGACCTGGAGGTCCGTGGGCCGCCCCGGCACGGACAGCACCACCGGACTGAAGGACGAGACGGGCGTGGGGGTGGCGGTGCGTGCGCTCATGGTGCGCGGCTCCTTGTGCGAGTGGTGGCCCGGGGTCGGCCGAGACCGGCCTGAGCCGAGGTGGGCAGCGCGAGTCCGCTTCGGCCGACCCGAAAGCGGAACATCGCTCCGTTTCATATTCGGAGCAACGTTCCGCTTTGTCAAACGTCAGGGCCCGGTCCGTGGAGGGCCCGTCGAACACCGGCGGGTCGTCCCGGCCCGCCTCCCCGGCCCGCGGCCGCCGGCCCGTCACGCAGATCATCCAGGCCCCGCACCGTGAGGCCGTACGCCGTCCTGCCTGAGAGGTCCCGGACCGAACCGCTCCCGCGCGAGGAGGCTCCCCCTCTTCTTCGCACGGGGAGGCCCTCTCCGCACGGGGATGTCACATCGCGCCGAGCTCGTCCGTCCTGAGTGTGTAGCTGCAAGAAAGACGCCAGACGACACAGGAGCACATCATGGAAGCCCGCTTGAACCCGCTCGGCAGTCCGGCCGCGGCCAAGGCCGTCAAGCACATCATCGCCGCGAGCAAAGCACTCGCGGAATCGACGGTGCCGATCGCCACACAGGAGCTGATGAGGCTGCGGGCCAGCCAGATCAACGGCTGCGCAGGATGCGTCGACATGCACACCAAGGAAGCCGCACACGCCGGGGAGACCTCGGTGCGCCTCAACCTGGTCGCGGCGTGGCGTGAGGCCACGGTGTTCACCGACGCCGAGCGCGCCGCGCTGGCGCTGACGGAGGAAGGCACCCGTATCGCCGACGCGGCGGGTGGCGTCCCCGACGAGGTCTGGGCCGACGCGGCCAAACACTACGACGAGGACCAGCTCGCCGTTCTGGTGTGCGTCATCGCCACCATCAACACCTTCAACCGCCTGAACGTCATCACCCAGCAGCCCGCCGGCGACTACCAGCCCGGCCAGCTCGGGTGACCGGAGGCCGTACGGCAGGGGCACGGCGGCCCCTGTCGTACGGCCGCCCCCGCACCAGGGGCCGAACGCACGGGCGGGCGGGCCCGGCCGCCCGCCCGCAGCACGTGTCGCCACCCGCCTCGGCGCGCCCGGCCGGCGGCCGGACGGGCAACGACCGAGCCGCGCACTTCCTTGTCCGCATGCTGATCTGCCGCACACCGGACGGTGCGGGAGGTGTCACTCGGCGGGATAGATGTCCCCGGCGGCCATGTCGCTCTCCTGCTCGCTCTGCCGGTCCAGCCGGCGCGCCTTGTCCTTGAGCCGGCGCTGCTCCGCCGGGTCGGTGGTCCGCTCGGCTGCCTGCTTCAGATCCTGCGCCTTGGCCCGCATCTGCTGGACCCGGCTGCCGCTCTCGCCCGCACTGCTCATCACAGCTCCTGGTGCTCTGGAAGGGGTCTCCTCAGCGAACCAGCTCCCTCTGACCACCGCATCCCAGCCGGTCACGCAGCGCACGGACAGGGGGCGATCCCTCACGCTCCGTACGGTTCGGCATGCGAGAGGGGACGAAACACGGCATCGTGGTGCGTACGGGATTCCGGTCGACGCGCCGGTCAAGTACTGGGGCGTACTCGGGAAGGCGCCGCTCAACCGGGAAGCGTGAAGCAACCATGGACACACGGGATTTTCCGGAAAGCTACGAGCTCGTGTTCGGCAGGGCCGGCGAGGAGAGCGACACCGTCCTCGTCCGGCGTACCGCGACGGCGGGCGCGGGCGGCTCTCCGGTCTACGCCGACGGAACAGGCATCGTACGCGCGGAGATCAGTGCCGCCGGAGAGGTACGGATGCTGGCGACAGGCGGTCATCAGGCGCACGCGGCGCCCCTGGAGGCGCGGCCCCGCACATCCTGATGCCACCACCGCGAATCTCCCGGCACACCCGGGCAGGCGGGTCCGCGATCGATCGGCAAGGAGCAGCAGATGAAAGAGGACAAGCACCCTTCGTACGGGCCGGTCGTCTTCCGCGACCGCACCGCCGGATACGCGTTTCTCACCCGGTCCACCGCGTCGAGCGGCGACACGATCGTCTGGGACGACGGACAGACCTACCCGGTGATCGATGTGGAGATCTCCGCGGAGAGCCACCCCTTCTACACCGGCAAGGCGCGCGTGGTCGACTCGGAGGGCCAGGTCGCCAAATTCGAGCGGCGGTTCGGGGACGGCGAGCAGCAGGGTTAGGCGTACACCGCCCCCGAGGTGGACCCCTTCGGTTCCGGGAGCGCCGACAGTCAGGCCGACACGCAGGAGGCAACACCCATGACGGCCCGTCCGACAGTGCAGGTGCGACGGGTCTACGAGGACGCGTCGCCCCGGGACGGGGCACGGGTGCTGGTCGACGGCATCTGGCCGCGGGGCCTCTCCAAGGAGAAGGCCCACCTCGACGAATGGTGCAAGTCCGTTGCTCCCTCACGTGACTTGCGCACGTGGTACGCCCACGACCCCGACCGGTTCGAGGAGTTCGGGCGCCGGTACCGGAGCGAGCTGAAGGACAGCGAGCGCGCCGAGGCACTGGCTCACCTGCGCGACCTCGCGAAGAAGGGCAAGCTGACGCTTCTGACAGCGACGAAGCGCGCGGACATCAGTCAGGCCACGGTCATCGCCGGCCTGCTGCAGGCGTAGATCCGCCACCGGGCCCCGCAGGCCGGGCCGTCGAGGACATCCGGCCCTGGTGCGGCGGCCCGGGAGCGGGAGAAGGCGGCGACCCGGGTACCCGGGCCGCCGCCTTCTCCCGCTCCGCACGGACCGGCTACGCCCCCGCTCCCGGCACCGCGCCGGCCTCGGCCTTCGCCCTGGCGGCCTGTTCCCGGTTCCTCCTGCTGACGACCACGGCGCTCGCCGCGGCGCTCCCGGCGAAGGCCAGCGCCAGCATCCAGGGCCGGTCGAGGCGGCGGCCGGTGGCGTGGTCGAGGGAGTAACGCCCCGCTCCCGCGACACCGATGGCAGCCGCGGTGAACCCGAGGAACGCCGGGTACTCGTAGCCGCCCGACTGCGCGAAGAATCCGGCGGGCGCGTGGACGGCCACCGCGCCGGCCATGGTGCCCGCGACAGCGGCCCCGGCGACCGGTGTGCCCAGGCCCAGCGCCAGCATCGCGCCGCCGCCCGCCTCCCCGAGGCCCGCGGCGACAGCGTTGTGGCGCCCCGGCAGGAACCCCATGTGCTCCATCCCCGCAGCCGTGCCCGCGAGCCCGCCGCCGCCGAACCAGCCGAACAGCTTCTGCGCACCGTGCGCGACGAGCACCGCCCCGGTACCGGTCCGCAGGGCGAGCAGTCCGAGGTCACGTCGGTTGATGCAGGTCATCGGAGTCTCCAGATCTGTGGCAGCGGATTCTGCGGCGACGTCCGGTCGCGGGGCCGGTCCCGGCCTGCCCCGGCGGCGGACGTACACACCCACTCTCCCCGCCCGGCGGGACCCGCCCGCAACGGGGTTGGGCCATCCGGGTGACGCCGCAGGTCACCGCGGCTCATCCGGCGCAGGCCCGTGGCTTCGCACCGCCCTCGTAGGCTGAGTCCATGGAGACACCCGCCGACGAGACGGCAGCCCGCGCGGTCCAGGACGAACTACGCACCCGGGTGGTGCTGGACGAGCCGGGGCCGGCCCCGGGGACCGGACTGATCACCGGTGTCGACGTGGCGTACGACGACGAGCGGGACGTGGTCGCCGCCGCCGCCGTGGTGCTGGACGCCGCGACGCTGGACGTGGTCGACGAAGCCACCGCTGTCGGCCGGGTGACGTTTCCGTACGTCCCCGGGCTGCTCGCCTTCCGGGAGATACCGACCGTACTGGCGGCGCTCGAAGCCCTCTCCGCCGATCCCGGTCTCGTCGTCTGCGACGGATACGGGCTGGCCCATCCACGGCGGTTCGGACTCGCCAGCCATCTCGGGGTGCTCACCGGTCTGCCGGTGATCGGTGTGGCGCAGAACCCGTTCACCTTCTCGTACGAGCAGCCGGGGCCCCGGCGCGGCGCCGAGGCTCCCCTGCTGGCCGACGGGGGCGAGGAGGTGGGCCGGGCGCTGCGGACGCAGGACGGCGTCAAACCCGTCTTCGTCTCCGTCGGGCACCGGGTCGGGATCGACAACGCCTGTGCCCACACTCTGCGGCTCTCCCCCGGCTACCGGCTCCCGGAGTCCACCCGGCGTGCCGACGCGCTCTGCCGGCGGGCGCTCCGTGCGGCCGTGGCGTAACGGGGCGCCGCAGCCCCGGGGAGCCCGGCGGCCTGGACCGACGGGCACCTCCGGGGGGGGGTGGGCCGCCCTCCTCAGGCCGTCTTCTCGCGTATGAGCGGGAAGTGGCAGGCCACCTGGTGGTGTGCGCCCTCGGGGGTACTGGCCGGCGGTTCGGCCTCGGCGCAGATGTCCTGGGCTATGGGGCAGCGGGTGCGGAACCGGCAGCCCGACGGCGGGTTCGCCGCGGAGGGCGTCTCGCCGCCGAGCGGGGCGCGTCCCGCGCCCGCCGTCTCCGGGTCCGGGACGTTGACGGTGTCGAGGAGCCCGCGGGTGTACGGGTGGAGGGGGTTCGCGTACACCTCATCGGCCGGGCCCGACTCGACCAGCTTCCCGAGGTACATCACCCCGACCGTGTCGGCCAGGTAGCGGACCACCGCAAGGTCGTGCGAGATGAAGAGGTACGTCAGCCCGCGGTCCCGCTGCAGTTCGCGCATCAGGTTGAGGATCTGGGCCTGTACGGAGACGTCGAGCGCGGAGACCGGCTCGTCGGCGACGATCAGGTCCGGCGAGAGCGTCAGCGCGCGGGCGAGCCCGAGCCGCTGCCGCTGGCCGCCGGAGAACTCGTGCGGGTACCGGTCGACGGCGCCGCGCGGCAGTCCGACCGCGTCGAGGAGTTCACCGACGATGCGGTCCTGCTCGGCCCGGTCGCCGACGCCCTGGATGACCAGGGGTTCGCGCAGGATGGTGCCGATCCTCATGCGCGGGTCCATGGCCGCCGCGGAGTCCTGGAACATCAGCTGGATCCGGCGGCGGTGGGCACGCCGCTGTCCGCGGTCCATGGTGGCGAGGTCCTGGCCCTCGAAGACGATCGATCCCGCTGTGGGGTCCTCCAGGCCGGCGATCATGCGGCCGATGGTGGTCTTGCCGCAGCCGGACTCGCCGACCATGCCGAAGGTCTCGCCCTTGCGCACCGTCAGTGAGACGCCGCCGACGGCACTGACCGTGCCGCGCTTGCGCGAGAACGGCCCCCCGGTGAGCGGGAAGTCCTTGCGGAGGTCCACCACTTCCAGCAGGGTCGCGGCTTCCGGCACCACGGCGGCGGCCTTCCGTTCGCCGGAGTGCGCGGCCCCGAGGTTCGGCTCGCCCTCCTCCGCCACTGGGTGGAAGCAGGCGAACCGGTGGTCGCCCCCGGTCAGCTGCGGCTCATCGGTGCGGCAGACATCGGTGGCGAACGCGCAGCGGGCGGCGAACCGGCAGCCCTGCTGGGCGGTGGCGAGGTTGGGCGGCAGACCGGGGATGGTGCGCAGTTCGGTCTCTCCCTCGACGGCCTTCTCGGGGAGCGCCGCGAAGAGTGCCTGGGTGTAGCGGTGCCGGGGGCGGGCGAACAGGTCGCGTACGCCGGAGGTCTCGGCGACCTTGCCCGCGTACATCACGGCGACCCGGTCGACCCGGTTGGCGATGACGCCGAGGTCGTGGGTGACCAGGATCATCGCCATGCCGAGCCGCGAGCGCAGCCCGTCGATGAGCTCCAGGATCTGGTGCTGGGTGGTGACGTCGAGGGCGGTGGTCGGCTCGTCGGCGATGAGGAGCTTGGGCTCGCAGACGAGCGCCATCGCGATGGCGACGCGCTGGCGCATACCGCCCGACAGCTGGTGCGGATACGCCTTCATCCGCTCGGACGGCTGGGGCATCCCGACCAGGCCGAGCATCTCCTCGGCCCGCTCCCACGCCTCCTGCTTGCTGATGGGGCGGTGCAGCAGCAGCGGTTCGGCGACCTGGGCGCCGATGGTCATGGTGGGGTTGAGGGAGGTCAGCGGGTCCTGGAAGACCATGCCGATGGTGTTGCCCCGGACGTCGCGCAGCACCGGTTCGCCGGCGGACGCCAGGTCGTGGCCGTCGAAGAGCACGCGCCCCGACGCTACGGCGCCGCCGGGCGGGAGCAGCCCGAGGACGCTGAGCGCGGTCATCGTCTTGCCGCAGCCGGACTCGCCGACCACGCCGAGGGCCTCGCCCGGGGCGAGGTCCAGGCTGACGCCGTCGAGGGCGTGGACGGTGCGGTTGCGGGACGCTATGTCGACATGGAGATCGTCGATCCGCAGCAGCGGCTCGGTCATGGGAGTGTCCTCCGGGCAGTGCAGGCAGGAAAGCAGGCGGGGGTGTGGCTACTTCTTCTGGAGCCGTACTTCGAAGGCGTCCCGGAGGCCGTCGCCCACGAAGTTGAACGCGCCGACGACGAGCACGATGGCGACGCCCGGCGGGAAGATCAGCCACCAGTAGCCGTTCTGGGTGTAGGTGATGCCCGAGGAGAGCATCGAACCCCAGTCGGTGGCGGGCGGCGGGATGCTGAGGCCGAGGAACGCCAGATAGCTGACGTAGAGGATGGCGTCGGCGATCTGGAAGGTGCAGTTGACGATGACGGTGCCGATGGCGTTGGGCACGATGTGCCGGAACACCGCGCGGGCCCCGCCGCCGCCCATCATCCGCATGGCCTGGACGTACTCGCGGTCGCGCAGGGAGAGCGCCTCGCCGCGGACGAGCCGGGCCGGGGACAGCCAGGCGACCGCCGCGATGATCACGATCAGCACGCTCTTGCTGGGCGTGATGATCGCCGCGACGACCACAAGGAGGAACATCGCGGGGATGGCGAGCGCGGCGTCCGTGACCCGCATCATCACGGCGTCGGTCCAGCCGCCGAAGTACCCGGAGACCGCGCCCCAGAGCGTCCCGAAAAGGGTGGCGAGGAGACCGGCGGCGAGGCCGACTTCGAGCGAGGACTGACCGGCCAGCATCAGCCGGCCGAGCAGGTCGTAGCCGAGGTCGGTGGTGCCCAGGACGTGTCCGGGGCTGCCGGGTGCCAGGTTGGCCTGTGCCAGGTCGGTGTGGACCTGGTCGGTGGAGTGGATCAGCGGGCCGAGGTAGCAGAACGCGAGCAGCAGCACGAGCACGATCACCCCGGTGAGGGCGAGCTTGTTGCCGGTGAAGACCTGCAGCGTGCGGCGGGCCAGCGACGGGGTGGCGAGGTCGGCGTCCTCGTGACCGGGGGCTATGACGGCGGTGCTCATGAGACGCTCCGGATCCGGGGGTCGAGGACGGCGTAGACGATGTCGGTGAGCAGCGATCCGACGACGGTGGCGACGCCCACGACCAGCGTCACACCGAGCAGTACGGGGAAGTCGGAGCCCTGAGCGGCGTTCCAGAACAGGAGTCCCATACCGGGGTAGTTGAACATCGCCTCGACGACCAGGGCGCCGCTGAACAGCGTCGGCAGATACAGGCCGAGGAGGGTGGCGAGCGGGATGAGCGCGTTGCGCATCACGTGCCGGGCGAGGATCCGCCGGCTGGACTGGCCCTTGGCCATCGCCGTGCGGACGTACTCCTCGGTGAGGTTGTCCAGCGTCGCGGAGCGCATGTACCGGCTGAACATCGCGATGACGCCGAGCGCCATGGTGACGATGGGCAGCACCATGCCGGAGAACCCGCTGAAGATACTGGACAGCGACTCGCCCTGCGGTGCCTCCGACGGGAAGACCGGAATCGTCTGGCAGAAGACGATGATCAGGATGAGGCCGAGGAAGAAGACGGGTGTCGCGTAGGCGAGGAAGGCGGCCCCGGTCAGCAGGTAGTCGGTGATCTTCCCGCGGCGGACGGCCTGCAGAAGGCCGAGCGGGATCGCGATGATCACTGCCAGGAGCGTGGAGAGCGCTGTCAGCAGGAGCGTCTTGGGGAGCCGCTGCATGAGCAGGTCGGAGACCGGCTGGTTCAGCTTGTACGACACCCCCAGGTCGCCGGTGAGCAGCCGCTTCAGGTACTCGACGTACTGGAAGGGCAGCGAACGGTCGTAGCCCTGGGCGTGGTTGAAGTGCTCGATCTGCTGCGGTGTGCCCTTGGGCCCGAGGATGGCACGGGCCGGTCCGCCGGGAAGCATGTGCAGAAGGACGAAGACGATGACCGACACCAGGAAGAGAACGACCACCGCCTGGAGGAGGCGCTTGAGGAGAAAGCCGGTCACTGGTCGGCCCCCTTCTTGACGTAGTACCAGTCCTGCGGGGCGAGGGTCACGGTGGGGTTCTGGTCGACTCCGCGCAGGTCGTTGCGGATCACCGACACCTGGTAGGCGGGGTTCGGCATCCACATCACGGGGAGGTGCTGCGAGAGGTACTGGCCGTACGCGTGGATGGCGTTCGGGTCACTGGAGTACTGGACGGCGCGGATCAGCTTGTCGGCCGCAGGGTCCGAGTAGTTGCCGAAGTTGGCCGATGCGCCGGTCGAGAAGAGCTGCTCACCACTGGGGTTGAGCGGGTAGTACCAGCTGCCGGCCGTGCCGAAGAACGACATGTCCC
The DNA here is from genome assembly GCF_036061255.1 of Streptomyces sp. NBC_00388. Taxonomy (NCBI): domain Bacteria; kingdom Bacillati; phylum Actinomycetota; class Actinomycetes; order Kitasatosporales; family Streptomycetaceae; genus Streptomyces; species Streptomyces sp. NBC_00388. Next base: position 6,579,399 of record NZ_CP107948.1, on the reverse strand, counting down.
AGTCGCAGCCCGGCTGTCCCGACTTGCAGGGCACCGAGTTGCCGAGTACCGAGTTGAGCGGCTGCTGGCGGACCTTGAGGTCGATCCCGGCCTTGCTCAGCGAGGACTTGAGCTCCTGCATCATGTTGGTGGACTCGGTGGAGCCCGACTGCGAGAGCAGGGTCAGATCGAGCGGGGCGTTCTTCGCGATGCCGGCCCCGCACTGGTCGGCGCCCGTGCCGGGGCGGGTGCAGCGGGCCTTGCCGTCGCGGACGGTCCACCCGTGGCCGGTGAGGAGCGTACGGGCCGCCTTCACCGAGTACGGGTACTGGTTCTTCTGCATCTCAGGGGTGGTGTACTGCGTCTTCGGCGTGACGGGGACCGGGCCCAGCGTGGGGGCGGCGCTGCCCTGCCAGATGACCTTGCTCATCGACTTCTGGTCGACCAGGTGCTGCATGGCCTGGCGTATGTAGAGCTGGCGCATGGCGGCCCCGCCGTGCGACGAGTTGAAGTTGTAGACGATGTAGGTGGCCGCCCAGCCCTCCCACGGGTCGACGCGGTAGCCGCGGCTCTCGAACTTCTTCTTCTGCGCGAGCACCGACGGTGCTATGTAGCCGTAGTCGACGCCGCCGGAGCGCAGCACGTTGAACTCGGAGTCGGCGGTGGTGAAGGGCTTGAGGACGACCTTGTCCAGGTGCGCCTTGTCGGGGCCGGTGTACTTCGGGTTCCGTACGAGGGTGACCTGGCCTGTGTTCTGCCATTCGGCGATCTTCCAGGGCCCGTTGACGGTCTTCCAGAGCGGGTCCCTGGAGTAGGCGCCGAGACTCTTGGAGTGGGCGGTCAGCCGGGCGAAGACCGCCTTGGCACCCGCGGTGCTCCGGTCCCAGGAGCCGATGGGGCCGCCGTCCTTCGTGGCGTCCCAGGCGGCCTGCGGGAGGGCACGCATCAGGGTGAGCTGGTTGGCGGTGAACCAGTCGGGGTTGTACGCGCGGTTGAGGTGCAGCCGGACGGTGTGGGCGTCGACGGTCTCGAAGCTCTTGACGTTGTCGGGCATGGTGCCGACCGAGTAGCTGCCCCACTCCGCCTTGTTGGCCTTGACCATGTTGAACCAGAACTCGATGTCACGCGCCGTCACCGGCTTGCCGTCGGACCAGGTGATGCCCTTGCGGAGCGGCACGGTGACGGTCTTGTTGCCGTCGCTGTAGACGGGCTTCTGCCCCAGCGTGTTGGGCCCGGTGGTGGTGAGCGCGCCGTCCTTCTTCACCGCGTCGTAGACCGGCATGTAGAGCAGCGACTGGATGGCGTAGTTGTACGTCGCGCCGTACCCCGGGGCTCCGATGGGGAAGATCCAGTTGGGGGTGGCGGCGGGCGGCAGGGCCATCGTGGCGGTGCCGCCCTCGACGGGGGTGCCGCCCGTGGGCCCCATGTTGATCTTCCCGCCGTCCTGCGAACAGGCCGAGAGGGCCACGACGAGCGCCGCCCCGGTGACCGCTGCGGCGAGCGCGCGACGCCGCGCGGATGAGCGCCTTGGGCGCATGGGTGGGCCTCCATCGGGTTCCAGCAGCGAGCCGACGTGAACATCGGCTGGAGAATGTTTGAAAGTTAGGACGGCCTTCGAAACTAAGTCAAGGGTCAATATGCGACTTAGGGCATCCTTCCTGCTGCTTTTGTTGCTGTATGTCCCTTATTGCGATGACGAATTACCGAAAACTTTCCCGACACCCCTGGCGAAAGAAGGCATGGGATCGCTAACTTTCACCGAGACAGCACGAACTTGCTTTGATAGGTCGAAGTAACTCGCGTGCTTCAGTGACCAGGCCATGAGGGAGCGCTGCAACAGGCAGCGGCCCGGCACCACTCGGAGCCGGTCGGACCAGTTCGGGGAGCACGATGACGGGGAGACCAATGACGGACAGCGCATCGAACCAGCAGATTCTGCGCATGGTCACGTCCGGCACCGCGTCCTCGCGGGCCGATCTGGTCAGGGAGCTGGGTCTTGCCGCCTCCACGGTCTCGCTCCGGGTGCAGGAGCTGGTGGCGGCGGGCCTCCTCACGGAGTCCGGCGAGGGTGCCTCCCGCGGCGGCCGCCGCCCCCGGCTGCTGCGGATCCCGCAGCAGGGCGGCGTGGCCCTGACCGCCGACCTCGGCTCGCACCACGGGAGGCTGGCCGCCGTCTCAGCCGACGGCACGGTGCGGGACGCGGCCGACCACAGCCACGACCTCACGGCCGGCCCCGAGCAGGCCGCCGACTGGCTGGTGGAGCGGCTGACCGCGCTCGGCGACCGCCAGCGCGCGGCGGGCCGCACCGTACGCAGCGTCGGCATCGCCTTCCCCGGTCCGGTCGACGTCCCGGCCGGCCGGGTGCTCACCCCCTCCCGGATGCCCGGCTGGCACAACTTCCCGCTCCGCGACGTCCTGGCCGACCGGCTCGGGCTGCCGGTGACCGTGGACAACGACGCCACCCTGATGGCCGTCGGCGAGCACCAGTCGGCGAGGCCGGAGCTCCAGCACCTCGTCGTCGTCAAGGCGGGCCGGGGCATCGGCTGCGGCGTGATCTCCGCGGGCCGCCCGCACCGCGGGGCCAACGGCTGCGCGGGCGACATCAGTCACGTCCGGGTCGAGGCCGCAGAGGACCGCCCGTGCAGCTGCGGGAACATCGGCTGTCTTGAGACGGTCGCCAGCGGGGCGGCCGTGCTGCGCGAACTCGCCCGCAGGGGTACCCCGGTGGAGGGCACGGCGGAACTGCTGCGGCTGGTCACCGACGGGGACCCGCAGGCGACCACCCTCGTCAGGGCGGCCGGCCGCCACATCGGCACGGTCCTCAGTGTCGTCGTCAACTTCTTCAACCCGCAGGCCGTCGTACTCGGCGGCGCGCTGGCCTCGGCGGAGCCCCTGGTGGCCGCGGTCCGCGGCGTCCTGTACGAGCGCTGCCTGCCGATGGCCACGGCGGGACTCGAAATCACCACCACCGTCTCGGGGCGTGACGCGGGCCTGCTGGGCGCGGGGCTGACGGCCCTGGGCGCCGGCACACCGCGCGCCGAGATGCTCTGAGCCCGCTCCCGCCGCACCCGGACACCCCCGCCGGCCCGGCCCCCTACCCCCGACCCCACCCGCAACCCGGAGAGCAGCGCCACATGACCACCGCCACCCCCGCCCGCCGTCTGCGCATCGCCATCGGCGGTATCGGCATCGAGTCGTCCACCTTCTGTCCGCACCGCTCCACCGTGGACGACTTCCGCCAGACCCGCGGGCAGGAACTCCTCGACCGCTACACCTGGACGCAGCCCGCCTCGGACCTCGACGCACTCGTCGAGTGGGTCCCGCTGCTGCACGCCACCGCCCTGCCCGGCGGCCCCGTCGAGCCGGAGTCGTATCTGCTGCTCAAGGACGAACTGGTCACCAGGGTCCGGGCTGCGGGCCCGCTCGACGGCATGGTCTACGACCTGCACGGCGCGATGAGCGTCATCGGCCTCACCGACGCCGAGGGCGATCTCACCGAGGCCGTGCGCGCCGCACTGGACTCGGTGGGTACCCCGGAGGACCCGGCGTCCGGGCGCCCCATGATGTCCGCGGCGATGGACCTGCACGGAAACGTCTCGCGCCGCTTCGCCGAGCCGATCGAGCTGCTCACGGCCCACCGGCTCGCCCCGCACGAGGACGCGTGGGACACCCGCGAGCGCGCGGCCCGCAAGCTCGTCGAGCGGCTGCGGCTGCCCGCCGCGGACCGCCGCCCGTACCGCGCCTGGGTGCAGGTGCCCGTCCTGCTGCCCGGCGAGAAGACCAGCACCCGGCTGGAGCCGGCCAAGGGACTGTACGGACGTCTCGCCGGCATCGAGGCGAAGCCCGGCATCGTGGACGCCGCGATCTGGGTCGGGTACGCCTGGGCCGACGAGCCGCGCTGCAAGGCGGCCATCGTCGTCACCGGTGATGACGCCGCGCTCGCCACCGCCGAGGCCGAGTCACTGGCCCGCCAGTACTGGGACGTCCGCCGCGACTTCGAGTTCGTCGGCCCGACCGGCACGGCGGAGGAGTGCGTCGCCGCGGCGGTGGCCTCCGACCGCCGCCCGTTCCTGATCAGCGACTCCGGGGACAACCCGACGGCCGGCGGCGCGGGCGACCTCGCGTACATGCTCGGCAAGCTCCTGGAGAACGAGGAGATCTCCTCCGGCAGGGTGACCGCCGTCCACCCCGGCATCACCGACCCGGCCGCCGTCCGTGCCTGCTTCGCTGCCGGGATCGGCGCCACCGTCACCGTGGGCGTCGGCGGCAAGGTCGACACCAGCCAGGGCGGCCCGTGCGAGATCACCGGCACGGTGACGGGGCTGCAGCGCGCCGCCGACAAGACCGACCGGGCCGAGGGCGGCGCGTACGACCGCGGCTGCGACCTCGCGGCGATCACGGTCGGCGGACTCACGGTCGTCGTCACCGGGCAGCGCAAGCCGTTCCACACGGTCGCCGACTTCACAGGACCGGCGCAGGGCGGGCTGGGCATCGACCCCCGCACCTTCGACCTGGTCGTCGTGAAGATCGGCTACCTGGAGCCCGAGCTGCACGACATGGCGGCGGACTGGCTGCTCGCGCTCACTCCCGGCGGCGTCGACCAGGACCTGCTGCGCCTGGGCCACCACCGGGTGGAGCGTCCGCTGTACCCCTTCGACGAGAACGCGTACGAGAGCGAGGGCGGCCCGGACCTGACACCGGTCCTGCTCTGACCCGGCAGGCGGCGCGGCCCGGGGCGGCGGACGGGCGGCCGTCCGCCGCCCCGGGCCGCTTCCTCTCGCGGCAGCTCCCACCCCCGTCCGTTTCCGTGCCCGGCCTCCCGGCCGGGCCGCGGCGCACCGTACGGTGGCGGGCATGACGACAGAACGCTTCGAAGTCCAGCGGGAGATCGCAGCGGCCCCCGCCACGGTGTTCGCGCTGCTGTGCGACCCGCAGGGCCATGTGGCCATCGACAGTTCCGGAATGCTCCAGTCCGCGGAGGGCGGTCCCGTCCGGAAGGCGGACGACACCTTCGTCGTCCACATGGACCGCGAGTCGCTCAACGACATCCCGATGGGCAAGTACGACGTCACGGTCATCATCACCCGTTTCGAGCAGGACGCTCTGATCGAGTGGACCATCTCCGGGACGGTCCAGCCGCCCATCGAGCACCTCTACGGGTACCGGCTCGCCCCCAGCCCGACCGGGACGCTCGTCACCTCGTACTACGACTGGAGCCGGATCGAGGAGCGCTACCGCGAGAAGGGCATCTTCCCGGTCATCCCCGAAGCCGGACTGCGCGCCACACTCGGCATTCTCGCCCGGAACGTGGAGCGGGCGGGGTAGTACCCCGGCGGCGGCCCCCGCCGGTCGCGGTGTCATCGCTGTGCCGCGACCGCGAACGCTCAGGAACCCGTTCGAACGAACAGTGCGCGCCGGTGGAGCTGCGCTGCTGCGGACGCGGTGAACTCTTCGCCCTGAGCGACGTGGTGAGCGTCCGCGCCCCGCAGCCGGCGGCCACCCGGGGGCTCGTCAGTGCTGAACTGCCGGCCTCCATGCGGCAGGGCAGCGTACTGATCAACACCTCGCGCTACGCCGTCGTCGGCCAGGAGGCGCTGACCCGGGTGCTCAAGGAGGGCAGGGTCCACGCCGTCCCCGGTGTCACCGGTCCGGAAGTCCTGCCGCCGCGTCGCCCGCTGTGGGACTGCGACAACGCCCTGATCACCCCGCGTCCGGCGGGTTCGCAGGGCGACGAGTGGCGCCGGCCGGCCGATCCGGCGGCCGGCGGGGTCGCCCGGTGGGCCGCGGGTGGCTCCTTCGCCCACCCCGTGCCGTACGAAAGGCTGGAATTCCTCGCATGAACTCTCCGCCGACCGCGTCGCCCGCCTCCCTGCCCGCCCCTTCGCACGGGCTGCCGGGCGCCGGGACCTGTGCGCTCCGACTACCCCGCGAGAACCGGCTGTTGAGCCCGCACACCGGCTTGACCCGGGCGCACTGGGAGGCGGCGGCCGACGGTCTCCTCGACGCCGCCTGGAAGTGGGCCACCCCCGGCCGCGCCCTGCTCGACCTGCCGGGGCGGCCGTCCGTATCGGGGGTACGCTCCGACGGCCTCGAAGGGTACGCGCGCACGTTCATCGCCGCCGCGTTCCGTGTGGCCGGGGCCGGTGGCGATGACCCGCACGACTGGCTCGGCCGGTACGCGGACGGGCTGGCGGCCGGCACCCTGACACCGGGCCGGGACGACATCGAGTCGTGGCCGCTCATCCAGGACCACACCGTGTTCGGCCAGCCGATGGTCGAGTCCGCTTCCGTCGCTCTCGGACTGCGGCTGACCCGTCCCTGGCTGTGGGACCGGCTGGACGCCGGGGTGCAGGACCGCACCGAGGCATGGCTGCGGGATGCCCTGGACCATACGCCGGCCCCCAACAACTGGTACCTGTTCCCGTACACGGTGGCCGCCTTCCTGGAGTCGGTCGGGCGCGGCGACACCCGGACGGCCCGTGCCAGGGAGCGGGCCCTGGACCTGATGGAGGGCTGGTACCGGGGACAGGGCTGGTACTCCGACGGCGACGGCCGGGCCTTCGACCACTACAACGGCTGGGCGCTGCACCTCTATCCGGTGCTGGACGCGTACCTGTCCGGCGACGCGGAGCTCTCCGCACGGTACGGCACCCGGCTCGGGGAGCATCTGGAGGGCTTCTCACTGCTGTTCGGGTCGGACGGCGCCCCGCTCCACTTCGGCCGCTCGCTGACGTACCGCTTCGCCGCGGGGTCCGCGGTGGCGCTGGGCGCGGTCACCGGGCACACCCCGCTGACGCCCGGCACCTCACGCCGGCTGATCAGCGGGGCACTCAGGTACTTCCTCGACCGGGGCGCCACCGGTCCGGACGGGCTGCTCAGTACCGGCTGGCACGGACCGCACGAAGCGACGCTCCAGCCCTACTCGGGCCCCGCCTCCCCCTACTGGGCGTCCAAGGCGTTCGTCTCGCTGCTGGCCCCGGCGGACCACCCGCTGTGGACCGCGACCGAGGAGGCCGCACCGAGCGAGGGCCCCGACCGGGTGCTGGCGCTCCCGGCGCCCGGTCTGCTGGTGCAGTCCACCCGGGCGGACGGCATCGTACGGCTGCACAACCACGGCAGCGATCACCTCCGGCCGCACGAAGGGGAGGCGGGGGCGGCCGACGATCCCCTCTACCACCGGCACTCCTACTCCACGGTGACCGGTCCCACGGCCAGGGAGAACGCCCCGGACAACCATCTGGCGGTGGTCGTCGCGGGCGCCCGCAGCAGCCGCCGCGCCATCCGGCCGCTCGGCGCGGGCCACGGCGACGGGTGGGGCTGGGCGGCATCCTGGCACCGCCCCGTCTTCGCCTCGGGCGCCCCGATGGTCCCGGGGCTGCGGGTGGAGAGCGTCACCGTGGTGCACGGCAGGTACGAGCTCCGGGTGCACCGGGTGCTCGGCGCCCCGCCGGGAGCCCGGGTGGAACACACCGGCTGGGCGACCGGCACGGACGGCGCGGTGCGCTCCGGGCTGCTCGGGGTGTACGGCTGGGAGGCCCAGGACGTGGTACGGGCCCCGCAGGGCACGGCGTTCACCCGGTGGGCGGTCGTCCCCCGGCTGACCGCCGGGACGGGGAGGGCGGCCCCGGAGGGTGCCGGGGCCGGTGGCGCGACCGTCCTGGTGGCGCTGGCCACCCTGACCGCCGAGCCGGACACCGCCCCGCTCACCGCGGCGCTGTCCCGGGTGAGTGTGGAGGGCGGCGCGGTGGAGGCCGTCTGGGCCGGCGACGGATCGTCGACCCGGATCGCGTTCGAGCCGGTGACGGTCCGCCACGACCGCGGCAAGCAAGGGGAGGCAGAGGCCCAGTAGACCCCGGCCCTCATACGTACTCCCCTCGCGCACGGTGACGGCCCCTCCCCTCCGCCGTACCCGGCCGCGTCCGGCAGCGGCGCCGGGCGGTACGGCGGAGGGGAGGGGGACGATATACGCGTCGCGCAGGTGGTGATCGGACAGCTCGTGCCGATCCCGTGACCGGCCGGCGGACCGGACGCTATCCACTGAGTGCCTGGATCCCCACGACGGCGAGGAGCGCGAGACGTTCGGCGTCCTGAGTACCGGGCCCGGCGGTGTAGACCATGATCCGCACGTCGCTGCCGGTGACGCTGAGCACGTCGCAGTCCAGCGTGAGCGCGCCGACATGCGGATGGTCGATGGTCTTGCGTGCGGACTCGTGCGGGCCGACCGCACCGGATTCCCACAGTTCCGCGAACGTGGCGCTTTTGGAACGCAGCTGGGAGACAAGGTGCTGCAGGCTCTCATCTGCGGGATAGCGGCTCGCCGTTCTGCGCAGATCGGCGGCCTGCTGGGCCCGGAGTGCGCCACGGGATTCGGGCGTGTGCCGTACGCGGCTCCCCGCTCCGAGGAAGTTGCGCCACACCGCGTTGAGGTCGTCGCCGTGCCATTGCCCCATCAGCGCCGTGTAGAGGGGGTTGGCGAGCAGCTGGGTCCAGGCGGCGTCGAAGACCGCGACGGGAGTGCCGGTGAGCCGGTCCAGCATCCGCTGGATACCCGGCGTGATGTACGCCGGGACCGTGTCCGGGCCCGGGGAGGCGAGTCCGGCGAGGTGGAAGAGGTGGGCGCGTGCGTCCGCTGAGAGCCGCAGGGCGCGGGCGAGGGCTTCGACGACCTGGGCGGAGGGGTTGGCAGCCCGGCCCTGCTCCAGGCGGGTGACGTAGTCGACGGAGATCCCCGCCAGCTGGGCCAGTTCCTCTCGGCGCAGACCTGCGGCACGGCGGTGGCCGCCGGTGGGCAGCCCCACCGCACCGGGCGAGACCTGGTCGCGCCGGCGTCGCAGGGCCGCGCCGAGTTCTGTCGTTGCCATGCCGGACAGTGTGGCTTATCGGCAGGAAGGTGTGCCTGGTACTGGTAGTCCTATGAAGGCGGGTCTCCTGCCTGTTGTGCTGTTTTCGATCCATTGTGGAGGCATGACACGGCTCCACGGGAGCCTTACTCCGGCCACCCGCGCCGGACCACGAAAGGAACTCCCCGCCATGAGCAAGCTGGCTCTCGTCACCGGAGCGACCTCCGGTATCGGCAAGGCATTCGCCGAGCGTTTCGCCGCGGACGGATACGACCTGATCATCGTCGGCCGCCGCCGGGAACGGCTTGAGGAGTTCGTCTCCGGCCACCCCCGGATCACGGTGCGCGCGGTGACCGCGGACCTGTCGACCGAGGAGGGCATCAGCACCGTCGCCGCGTACTGCGCCGGCGAACCCCTGGACGTACTGGTCAACAATGCCGGTGTCTCCCACTACATGCCGCTGGCCGAACTGCCCGCCGAGAAGGCCCGGGAGCTGGTCAACGTCAAGGTCCTCGCCCCCACCCAGCTGATGCGCGCCGCTGTCGGCGGTATGCAGGAGCGCGGCAGGGGCTCGGTCATCAATGTGGCCGGCATGATCGCCTTCAGCGGGCCCGCGGACAGCTCCGTCATGCCGCGCCGTGCTGTCTACGCGGGCACCCTCGCCCACCTCGTGGCCATGTCCCAGACCCTCAGCGCCGAACTGGAGGGCACGGGCGTGCGGGTCCACGTGGTGTGTCCCGGCGTGGTGGCCACCGAGTTCCACTCCTCGCAGGGCCTCGATCTGAGCGCCGTGCCCCGCATGAGCGCCGAGGACCTCGTCACCGGCGCACTGCGCGGCCTGGAGCTCGGCGAGGTGGTCAGCGCCCCCGGCGTCGAGGACTATCAGCTCCTCGACAACGTCTTCCGGGCCGACCTCGCCGCCTTCGGCGGTCAGAGCCCCGAACTCGCCACCCGCTACCGGACCGGCTGACCACAGCGAGCGAACCGCCTCCGGGCCCCGGCCGGACACCGGGCCCCGAGCCGCTCCGCCGGTCTGCTCGCACCGGGCCTTCCCGCCGCCCCCGCTCGCGTCCGTCCCAGGCACGAGGGAGGCAGGCCGGTTCAGAGCCGGTGCACGACCCGGGCCAACAGCGGCAGGGCCGCGCCCAGTTGCGACCGTTCTCCGGCGGTGAGCTCCTCCTCGATGGCCCGGGTCAGCCGGCGCGCCCGCTCCCGCCGGGCCCCGTGCAGCCCCTCGACGCCCGCCGCGGTGAGTGACACGAGGACCCGGCGGCCGTCGTCCGGGTCCGGGGTGCGGACCACCAGACCGCGCTCCTGGAGGGCACTGACGATCGTGCACATCGACTGGGCGCGGATGCCCTCGGCATCGGCCAGCCGGCCGGGCGCAGCCGGCCCCTCACGGTCGAGCCGTACCAGCACGGAGGTCTGCGACAGCGTGAGTTCGCCGTCCGGCTGCACCTGTCTGAGTCTGCGGACCAGCGGGCCGAGGCAGGCCCGCAGGTCCGCCGCCATCCGCGCCGGGTCATCGTCGCTCTTCGCCATGGTCCTCAGCATAAACTGATGAGTTCAGGCTTATGGTATAGCTGAGACATGAGTGACTCACTTACCGCGGAAACCATCAGGCTCGCCGGGCACGACGGCGATGAGATCGAGGCGTACCTGGCCCGCCCGCAGGGCGGAGCCCCGCGCGGCGGCGTCGTGGTCATCCACCACATGCCCGGTTACGACCGGGGCAGCAAGGAGATCGTCCGCAGGTTCGCCGAGATGGGCTACGACGCGATCTGCCCGAATCTCTTCTTCCGTGACGCACCCGGCGCGGCTCCTGACGACGCGGCAGCCGCCAACCGCGCGGCCGGCGGGGTGCCGGACGACCGGCTCGCGGGTGATGTGGCCGGGGCTACGGCATATCTGCGCGCGCTGCCCACCTCCAACGGCAAGGTGGGCACGATCGGTTACTGCTCCGGCGGACGCCAGAGCGTGCTCGCCGCCTGCCGGATCGATCTCGACGCGGCGGTGGACTGCTACGGCGCGTTCGTCACCGGGACTCCACCCGAGGGCTTCCCGCTGCAGGTCAGCAACCTGGTCGGCGAGCTGCCCCGGCTGCGCGCCCCGCTGCTCGGCCTCTTCGGGGCCGAGGACAGCTTCCCGGGCCCCGACCAGGTCGCCGAGCTGGAGCAGATCCTCACCGACAACGGCAAGGACTTCGAGTTCCACACGTACGAGGGCGCCGGGCACGCGTTCTTCTCCACCGACCGGCCCTCGTACAACGTGGCTGCCGCCAACGACGGCTGGGAGCGGGTCGAGACCTTCTTCGCCAAGCACCTGGGGGCCTGAGAACATGTGCACCTATACGACGATCAAGGACACCGTGGACGGCAGCGCCAAGGGGCCCAACGGCTCCTGGTTCCACGTGTCGGACGTGACCGTGTACTTCGACCACCCGGTGCACGCCATGGCCGAGCACACCCTCAACATCGACTTCACCGACCCCTCGAAGGGGCCGTCGGCCCGCGTCGCCCTGGAGCTGTCGGCCGAGTCCGCCCGCACCCTGGTCGCCGCGATCCAGGAGGCGCTGGCGGCGGTTCCGCCCGCCCTCACCGTCTGACACCGCAGCCGGACGACCACCGGGTCACGGGGTCCGGCGCGCTCCCCGCTCGCGTACCGGGCCCGGCCCGTACGCGAGCGGGGCCGTGACCGCGTGCCCGGGTCAGTCCAGAGCGGCACCGGCCTGCCGGGAGCCGTCGCGCCTCCGGCCTGCCAGCCACCCCAGGAGCGCGCCGGCCGCGATCCCGAGGGTGTTGTTCGCCCAGTCGACCGGCTGGCAGGACCGTACCGGGTCGAGTGTCTGCAGCAGCTCGACCACCACCCACGCCGCCGATCCGGCGAGCGTCACGGCGACCGGCCGCCGCGAGACCAGCGCGCCCAGCAGTCCCATGGGTATCCACAGCACCACATTGACGGCGTTGTGCACGAAGCCGCCCGTGAGCGTACGGACCGAGTCACCGGCCAGGCATGCCCCGAGCCTTCCGCCCGCCCCACCGGCGATCTGATCGGGCAGCGTGATCCCCAGACATACCGCCACAGCAAGCAGCACACCCAGCGTCACCCGCCTCCGCCAGCGCGTTCTCCGCGCGAGCGGCCGGTACGCCACCACCGCGGCTGCGGCGAGGATCAGTGTGAGTGCCGCCATCACGGCACTGTGTGTGGAGGGGGCCATGAGCGAAACCTACGCCCCGTCTGACACATCGTGCCAGCCCTGCATGACATGACGTACGGCCGCACCGTGACCCGGCCTCAGGGCCCGGCTTCAGGGAAGAGAGAGCTCCGCGGCGCCGAGCGGTGCGAAGAACCCGGCCACGCGCTCCCCGGTGACCCCGGCGAGCTCCGCGGGCGACCAGCGCGGGTTCCGGTCCTTGTCGATGACCTGGGCCCGGATCCCCTCCGTGAAGTCCGGTGAGGTCAGTGCGGCACAGGAGACCCGGAACTCCTGCTCCAGGACCCGCTCCAGCGTGCCGAGTTCACGGGCCCGCCGGACTGCTGCCAGCGTGACCTTCACCGCGGTGGGCGATCTGCTGAGCAGAGTACCGGCGGTCTCCTTGGCATCCGGGACGCCGACGGCCGACAGCCGCTCGATGATCTCCTCGGCGGTGCGCGCCGCGTAACAGTGGTCGATCCACTCCCGCTGCGCGGCCAGCACCCCGGCCGGTGCCTGTGCCGTGTGTGCCCGCAGCGCATCGGCCACCGGCTGCCGGGCCAGGTCCGCGACGAGTCCGGGCAGCCGGTCCGACGGTACGAAATGGTCGGCGAGCCCGCACAGCAGGGCGTCGGCCGCGCCCACCGCGGTTCCGGTCAGGGCGAGATGCAGACCGAGTTCACCGGGCGCCCGCCCGAGCAGATGGGTGCCTCCGACGTCGGGGACGAATCCGATGGCCGTCTCGGGCATGGCCACCCTGGAGCGCTCGGTGACGACGCGGACACCGCCGTGAGCCGATACCCCGACCCCGCCCCCCATCACGATGCCGTCCATGAGGGCGATGTACGGCTTGGGGTAGCGGGCGATCCGGGCGTTCAGCCGGTACTCGTCCCGCCAGAACCCCTCCGATGCGGTCCCCCCGGCGCGCACGTCCTCGTAGATCATCCGGATGTCGCCGCCCGCGCAGAGGCCGCGGTCCCCCGCCCCCGTGAGGACGACGCTCTCGACCGCGGGGTCGTGCTCCCAGTCGGTGAGCGCCGCGTCGATGCGGTTCACCATGGCGCGGTTCAGCGCGTTCAGCGCCTTCGGCCGGTCGAGGGTGAGACGGCCGGTCCTGCCCTCGGTCCACGCCCGCACACAGTCGTCGCTCATCGCGGGTCCCCATGCCTGTCCTTGTACCGGTGGAGCGCCCGCACGATCACGACGGCCCCCGCCCGGGATCCGGTGGACCCGGAGGTCCCTGCAGGTCATCACGATGCCGTACGCGACCGGGGCGGCGGCCGCCGGGGGGCGGGCCGCCGTCCCGGCCCGGTGTCAGACCCCGGTCCCCGCGACCACCTCGCCGCCGACGACGACCAGCTCGGCCGTCGTCCCGGGGATGTCCTCCGGCAGGATCCGCAGGATGTCCCGGGACAGCACGGTGAAGTCGGCCAGCTTGCCGACGCTCAGCGAACCACGCTCGTTCTCAAGGAAGTTGGCGTAGGCGGAGCCCATGGTGTAGCCGTGGACCGCCGTCTCGACATCCACCGTCTCAGCCGGCTGCCAGGGCTCGCCGCCTCCGAGCGGGCGGCGGGTGACCGCGGTGTAGATGCCGGTCATCGGGTCCATCTCGGCGACGTTCCAGTCACTGGAGAAGGCCAGCACGGCGCCGGCCTCGTGCAGGCTGCGCATCGGCCAGGCCTTGTGCCAGCGGTCCGAGCCGATGTTCTCCGCCCAGTCCCGGCCCGGTCCGGCGATCTCGGGGGCGCAGTGCCTCGGCTGCATGCAGGCCACGACGCCGAGCTCCGCGAATCGCGCGGTGTCCTGCGGGTCGAGGCACTCGACGTGGACGACCTGATGGCGCGCGTCGCGCCTGCCGTTGACCGCGGCGGCGTGCTCGACGGCGTCCAGCACGGTGCGGATGCCCCGGTCGCCGGTGGCGTGCACGAAGCACTGGAAGCCCCGGGCGTCCAGCTTGGCCAGCAGCTCGGCGAACTCCTCCGCAGGGTAGAACGTGTCGCCGCGGTGCCTGCCGCAGCCGGTGTACGGCTCCAGCAGAGCGGCGGTGCGCGGCTCGACCACGTCGTCGATGTAGAGCTTGAGCGGGCCGACCCGCAGCCGGTCGTCGTCGAACCGTGCGGCCGTCGCGGCGAAGTCGTCCAGGTCCGCGTCGGTGGTGCCGCGCGGGTGGAAGAGCGCCGCGACGAGACGGGAGCGGAGCCGCCCCTCGGTGCGGGCGCGGGTGAACAGTTCGAGATCGTCCAGGGAGTTCTGCGGTTCGACCACGGTGGTGATCCCGAATCCGATGGCATCGTCCAGGCTCTTGACGAGCCGGCCGTACTGTCGGTCGGGAGCCGCCCACGGCACACCCAGTTCGCGCAGCGCCCGGTGTCCGGCGCGGGACAGCCCCCTGACCGCGAAGTCCTTGATGAATCCGGTGGGTTCGCCGGTGGCCGGGTCGGTCTCCGCGCGCCCGAACGGCAGCGAGGTCGACTCCCTGGTGACGCCGAGGCGCCGCAGCGCGGCCGTGTTCAGCCAGGCGGTGTGGACGTCGTAACTGAGGACGAAGGCCGGTGTGTCGCCGGTGACCCGGTCGAGGTCGGCCGCGTTCGGCATCCGGCCGTCCGGGATCGCGGAGTAGTCGAAAGCCTCGGCCTCGATCCACTCGGCGTCGGGATGTGCGGCGCTCCAGGCGGTGATCCGGTGGTGGATCTCGGTGAGCGTACGGGCTCCGGCGAGCTGGACACAGGCGTCGTCGGAGCCGAGGCGTACGTGGTTGTGCGCGTCGATGAAGCCCGGCAGCACCAGCCGGCCTGCGCCGTCGATGAGCAGGGTGTCCTCCCCCATCCAGACCGCCGCGTCCGCGTCGGCGCCGAGCCAGACGATACGGCCGTCGCGTACGGCGAGGGCCTCGGCGGCCGGGAGCCGCGGGTCGACGGTGTGGATGCGGGCGTTGTGCAGAACAAGATCGGCGGGGGCTGTGGTGCGGGTCATGAGGGAGTGACTCCTGGAGATGGCCGGGGCGGGGCGTAGTGCGGGTGGCGCGGCGAACGGCGGTGCCGGCGCCGGGCGCCGGGCGGGGCCTGGCGGCGCCCGGCAGGCGTGCCGGGCGGCGGCGGGCGGTGGCCTTCAACTGTCGGCGGGGGCGGCGACCAGCGCGCGGCGGGCGAGCACCCAGTAGACGAGTGCGGAGACGACCGAACCGAGCAGCGTGAGGTCGCCACCGCCGAGCGGGGCGACCAGCGGCCCGGTCCATAGCTCGGAGTCGCAGGTCAGCGCGGCGAAGGCCATACCGGCGGCGAGGGCTGTCATCCCTGCCGGGTGGAATCCGCCGCGGTACCAGTACGCGCCGCCGCGTCCGGCGTGCAGTGACCGGGTGTCGTAACGGCAGCGGCGTATCAGCATGTCCGCGAGGAACACCCCGCCCCACGGGGCGAAGACGATGATCAGCAGGGAGAGGAAGCTGAGCAGCGACTCGGTGAAGTCCACCAGGAACAGCGCCGCGAGTGAACCGAGCGCGGTCACGGCGACGCTGACGATGATCGCCCGCGCACGGCTCCAGGGGATTCCGAGCACCTGGAGGTTCAGGCTGGAGGAGTAGAGGGTCAGGATGGAGTTGGTGACCGAGCCGCCGAGCACGAGCAGCAGGAAGACCGGCCGGAACCAGCCGGGCAGCAGCTTCTCCACGCCCGCGACGGCGTCCGTCATGTCGGCCTGGGTGGCGGCCGCGACACCTGCGACGCCGAGCGCGAGGGACGAGATGAGGCCGCCGAGCGCGCCGCTCCAGGTGATGGAGCGCAGCGAGGTGTCACGGGGCAGGTAGCGGGTGTAGTCGGCGGGCATGGGCAGATACGAGAAGGGCCCCGCCAGCATCACGACGAAGGCGAGCGTCCAGCCGGAGAACCCGGCGCTCCCGCCGGAGGCGGCGCCCGTGTCGGCGCCGGGCAGCAGGAAGACCAGCAGCACACCGAACCCGGCGGCCAGCACGTACGCCATCCAGCGTTCGGCGAACTGCACGGTGGCGTGGCCCCACATGGCGACAGCGAACGTCACGGCCAGAGTGATCACGAGCGCGAGCGCCCTGGCGGTGTCACCTCCGCCGCGCAGGCCGAGGTCCGCGAGGAGCGCTTCGAGCGCGAGGGTGCCCACCACGGTGTTGACGATGGTGTAGCCGATGGAGACCACCCAGTTGAGCAGCCCCGCAGGGAAGTTCCCCAGCACCCCGAAGGAGGCCCGGGAGATCACCAGGGTCGCGGTGCCGGTGCGGATGCCGCTCAGTCCGGCGGCGCTGATGACGAAGAAGGTCAGCCCGCCGATCACGACGGTGGTGGTGGCCTGCCAGAAGGAGAGCCCGAAGCCGACGGCGAGGGCGCCGTTGATGACGTACGTGAAGGTCAGGTTGGAGCCGAACCAGAGCCAGAACAGGTCCTTGGCGCTGCCGTGCCGGTCCTCGTCGGGGATCGGGTCGATGCCGTGCGTCTCGACCTGGAAGACCTCGTCACTGCTGACCCCGGTGCCCCCGTGGGCCGGCGGCGCGGCGCCCGGCGGGCCGCTCCGGTCCGTGACGTCCGTCGGTTGTCGCGCCATGCGAGGCCTCCGTATTCCGCATCCATACTTTGAATGCCGTTCTAAGAGTTAGAACGGCATTCAAGATGCGCCCCGCACCGGCGGCACGTCAAGACCTCCGGCAGGACCGGGTTCCTCCCGGGGATAGGCTCGGCGGGGTCGGGAGCAGACCAGCGTGAGCGGGGCGGAAAGTGGCACATCGCAAGGACGGGCAGGTCGCACGGGACCGGATGCTCGAAGAAGCCATGACGGCCATCGCCGAGAACGGGCTCGCCGCGCTGACCATGTCCGCACTCGCCGAGCGCCTGGGAACCAGCGGCGGCCACATCCTGTACTACTTCGGCAGCAAGGACCGGTTGCTGCTCGAAGCGCTGCGCTGGAGCGAGGACGCCCTCACCGCGGAGCGCCGGGCCCTGCTCGCGGGCCGGACGGCCACGGCGGGCCGGCTCGACCGCTTCCTCCGGATGTACCTGCCCAAGGGCGCACGGGACCCGCGCTGGATGCTCTGGATCGAACTGTGGGCGCGCGCCGGGTCGAACGAACAGCTGCGGGCCGCCCAGGAGGAGCTGGACCGCGGCTGGCAGGAGGACCTCGAAGCGGTGCTGTCCGAGGGCGCGGCGCAGCAGCACTTCGCGATCGAAGACGTACCCGGCCGCGCCGGTGAACTGCTGGCCCTGCTGGACGGGTTGAGCACCCGGGTGGCGCTGGGCCAGCGGGGCGCGGACCGGCGGGCCGCCCTGGCGTCCGCCCGGTCGGCCGCTGCGCTGTTGCTCGGCGCCGCCGGTCCGCAGGACGTGCGCACACCCCGGCCGGGCCCCTGACCGCGCACCCCGGGTCCGCCGCCCGCCGCCGTCAGGCGGGAGCGAGCACGATCCAGGTCCTGCCCGGCCGCAGCGGCAGGGTCCGTCCCTGGTGGGTGTACGTCGTCCCGGCGTCCGCCGCGGGCCTGCTCCAGCGCACCGCGTACGAACGCCCGTCACGCAGCACCACGCCGGAACCGCTGCCGACCGTCCCGGAGAACGGGACGAACCCGGTACGGCTGTGGAAACGTGACTCCCT
The DNA here is from genome assembly GCF_036061255.1 of Streptomyces sp. NBC_00388. Lineage (NCBI taxonomy): Bacteria > Bacillati > Actinomycetota > Actinomycetes > Kitasatosporales > Streptomycetaceae > Streptomyces > Streptomyces sp. NBC_00388. Next base: position 6,561,783 of record NZ_CP107948.1, on the reverse strand, counting down.
GACCTCCACCCGCTGGATGATCACGTTGTCGGCGGTCCAGGGGGATGCCGAGCCGTCCATGGCGACCCGGTACCTGGACGTGTCCCAGGTGAAGGTGAACCGGGCGGAGGGCATCGAGGACGAGGTGACGGTCACCGCGCTCCCGCCGCCCGGCACCCCGGCGGCGAAGCGCAGGCCGATGTCCCTGGCGGCCCCCGCGCCGTCGGCGAGCCCCTTCGTGTGCACGTACTCGTTGTGCGGGGCCGGCCGGTCAGGGGCACGGAAGAACGCGCCGGTGCCGGTCCTCATGATGATGGGCGAGCGCTTGAGCACCGGCAGCAGCCTGCTCTGGGCGCCGGAGAAGGCGAGCGCGGGCCTGTCGTACGCGGCGAGCAGCTGGAGGTCCGTCTCACGGGCGCTGCGGACGGGCCCGACCGTCGCGGGCAGATGACTGCTGTCGTATACGGCCATGAGCCGCGAGAGCCCGCCCTCGACCTCGATGGCGTACACCAGGTCCGCGTCGTTGAGCCCGGTCTGCGGCCGTGCGGCGCGGACGTTGTCCACCTTCACGGCGAGCACGCGTCCGGCCGCGCCCTTCTCCCCCGTGAGGACGGAACGGGTACTGCCGCCGGGCTTCTCCTGCGACGAGCAGCCCACGGCAAGACTCACGGCCAGGACTGCCGCCGCGCCCGCCCGGAGTGCTTTCGATCCGCCCATCCGCGCTCCTCACGTCCGTACCCGCCACAGCCCGCGACCGGAGGCCGGGCGCCGTCATCATGACCGTCATATCATTTCGTGACGGGCGATAACGGGACAGAATTGCCCATCGATCCCACGACCTCCCCCTCACGGCCCTGGGGCGGCCCCCACGGCAAAGACCTCCGGCCGGTGGAGCGGCGCCGCCCGCAACCGCTCCACCGGCCAGAGGGCCCTCACGTCTCACCCGGGCGTCATGGGTCAGAAGTTGAAGACCGAGCTCTCGGAGAGAGCAGCGTCCATCTGACAGGCATTGCCGTACGTGGCCCGCCAGGAGATCCGACGCCCCTGCCAGACGCCGTCGGCGGTGACCGTCACGGGAGCCCACAGGAAGGAACACTGAGGCTCGACCGGGCTGGTGGCGGTGGTGGTACCGATGAGGCTCAAGTCACCGTCCACAGCCTTGAGTTCGGCGCACGCCGCCGCACTGTCCGGGTGGGTTCCCTGCGGGCGGGGCGCGCAGTTCAGCGTGACGGCACGGACGACCGTCGACGCCGCCTCATCTCCGCGGCCGATAGTGAGCACCAGGGCCGTCGGCGCGTAGATGCTTGCCGTTCCGGCGTGGGCCGTACCGGCGATGCCCGTCACGCAGGCCGCCGCCGCCAGTGCCGCCGCGCCGAGGGTTCTGAGACTGTGCCGCATTTCGACTCTCCTGTCGAAGGGGGGATTGATTGCGGACAGGAGTCTGGCCGGTGCGGAGAGTTGCTGCACGCGGTCGATCGATTTTCGGACGCAGGCGTCCGCTCACCGCAACAGGATGAGCGATTCAGGCAGTTCAGGACCCCCGCAGACCCCGGGAAGACCATGTCCAGCATGTGGACGAACTAAATTGGTCTCATGATAAACTGCACGCTGACCAGCGGTGATGAGATTCTGGTTCGTATTTCAAGCGCACACTTTCGGCGCGAAACACCTGCGTTTTTGGGTGCTGCGCGACGTCTGCCGGTGGTCACTCCTCGTCCGACAGCGCGCAGAAGCGGTCATCCCACGGTCAGAATCGCGTTGCCGCGTACCTGTCGGTTGCGGAGTTCGGCAATGACATCGGCGGTGCGCGACCAGTCCCGGACCGTGCCGATCTCCGGGTGCAGTCGCCCCGCGGAGACCAGCCGGACCAGCGTGGCGAGGTCGTCCCCGTACGAGGCGTCGGACAAGGTGTAGTCGAAATGCGCGATCCTGGCCTGCCGGGGGCCCTTGAAGAAGTCGAAGAAGTCGAGAGTGACCGGGGCCCCGCCGGCCTGACCGAACCACACCAGCAGCCCGCCCGGGGCGAGTCGGGTCAGGGCGGTCCGCAGCGAGGTCCCGCCGACGGATTCCAGCACCACGTCGTACGGGCCCGTGGCCTGCTCGACGGACGTCACCAGCTCGACCGCCCCGAGTTCCAGCAGCCGCGCGCCGCGTTCCGCGCTCGCGCTGACCGCAGTCACCGCCGCACCGGAGGACGCCGCGAGCTCCGTCACGTAATGGCCGACTCCCCCGCTCGCGCCGGTGAGCAGCAGGCGCCGGCCGGCGACGGGACCCGCCGCCCGCAGCAGGCGCAGAGCGGTGATCCCGGCCAGCGGGAGCGCCGCGGCGGTCACCACGTCGATGGAGTCCGGCAGTTCGGCGGTGTGCGTGGTGGGCACGGCGACCCGCTCGGCCCAGCCGGAGGCGGGCGGGTGGGCGACCACGCGGGCACCGACGGCGGGCCCCGTCCCGTCGGCGGCGGCCCGGATCACCGTCCCCGCGACGTCCTTGCCCGGCCTCCACCCCGGCCAGGGGCGGTCGAGCCGCCCGTCGAGCTGGAACGTCTCACCGCGGTTGACGGAGTAGGCCTCGACAGCCAGCACCAACTCGTCGTCGTGGGGCTCGGGTTCGGGAGTATCACCGAGGACGACCGGGGCTTCGGGGACGTCGGGGGCGCGAACAGCGGTCGGCGATACGGGCAGCAGGGCCTTCATGGCGGTGGGTTCCTTCCGGCGGAGGATTCGGCGACCAGTCAGCCGGCCGCTGGGTCGGGGCCCGAGTCGGGCCAGGGGTGGGCACGCACGGGGCAGCACGCAGGCGACACGGCGCAGGCGGCAGGGAACGCGGCAGGGGACAAGGGGCAGAGTTCAGGCGAAGACGGCCTGGTGGGCGTGGAGGGTGGTGGGGTGCTCCTCGATGTTCATGCCCGAATCCCGTTCCTGCTGTCCGTGGCGTCTGTCTCCCGATGCCCGAACTGTAGGAAGGAGCGGCCCCCCGAGGGAAAGACCTGTCTTCGATCAGCTCAGATCCAATCGGCATCACCGCAGTTCAGGGTCACGACGTACGCTGCTCGCATGTCTGAACTGCGTCGCCTGCGCTACTTCCTCGCGGTTGCCGCCGAGCGGAACTTCACCAGGGCAGCCGAGCGGGTGCACATAGCCCAGCCGGCCCTGAGCCGCCAGATCCGTCAGCTGGAACAGGAGCTGGGCGTGGAACTCCTCGCGCGCACCACTCACTCGGTCGAACTCACCGAGGCGGGGCGGCTGCTCATGGAGCGGGGAACGGTGCTGTGCGACGAGGCGGACCGGTTGTGGCGGGACGTGCGCGGATTCTCCGCGGGGGCGGCCGGCTCACTCACCTTCGGGTACAGCACCAGCACGAGTTACGACACAGCCCCCGCCCTGCTGGCAGCGCTGGCCGTCGCGCACCCCGGCGTCACGGCGACCACCCGGCTGATGACGACGGCCGGGATACTCGCGGGGGTCGCGGACGGCACGCTCGACGCCGGACTGCTGCGCTGCCCGCCACCCACACCGGAGTTGGTGAGCACGCGCGTACGACTGGAACCGCAGGGCGTCCTCATGCCCGCCGGACACCCGCTCGCAGGCTCCCTGCGGGTCGAGACTGAACTGCTGGCCCGTGAGACCGTCCTGATCCACCCCAGGGACGCCAACCCCGGTCACTACGACGCGATCACGGGCATCTTCACACGCGCCGGAATCGCCCCCCGGCTCCTGCTCCGCACCATCGCCTTCGACGCCGCGCACACGCTGGTCGCGGAGGGCGCCGCGATCTCGGTCACCGGCGCCTCATCGGTGTCCGGCCTGCCGGCCGGCCTGGTGTGGCGACCGCTGACGCCCGTCGCGACCACTGAGATCCATCTGCTGACCCGCGGGCTCACCGGCCGCCCCGTCGTCGCACGGTTGCTGCGCACCGCGACCGACACGGCACGCGCCCGGCACTGGCTCAGCTCCCCCGACGTCGCCTGACGCCCTCTTACGCACGGGACCACGGCCGGGTTCCCGTACGGGCCCCTGGCCGGGCGGCGGCGGCCGGAACGCATCAAGGGCCCTGTCTCACCGAAGTGAAACAAGGCCCTGACCTGCGACTCTTTCGAGTCGGGACGACAGGATTTGAACCTGCGACCCCTTGACCCCCAGTCAAGTGCGCTACCAAGCTGCGCCACGTCCCGATGCCCGTCTGACCTGGCGTTTCCCCTGGCCTGACCTGCATGAGAACCATACCGCACTCCAGCCGCCGGACCGACTCCGCCATGAAGGACCGCGGCCGGGGGACAATCGGCGGATGGACGAGAAGCGCGACGGCGCCCGCGACACCACGAGAGATCGCGACGCGGAGGGCCGTGCGCGCAACGCCCGCCCCCGGGACGGGCTCGGCCGCCCGCTCCCGTACGGCGCCGAGGGTGTGGAGCGGCAGCCCGAAGGCGTGACCCGCACCCCGGCGGAGACCGTGCGGGAGGCGCAGCGGCTGCTCGACGCGGGGATGCCCTTCCACGCGCACGAGGTGTTCGAAGACGCGTGGAAGACGGGGCCCGACGCGGAGCGCGGCCTCTGGCGGGGGCTGGCACAGCTGGCCGTGGGACTGACACACGCGGCGCGTGGCAACACCGGGGGCGGGGCGCGTCTGCTGCTCAGGGGTGCGGCCGGGCTGGCCGCGTATCCGGAGACCGTGCCCTACGGGATCGACACCGGCGGGCTGACCGCCTGGGCGGAGCGCCTCGCGGGCGGGCTCGACGGCCCGGTGGACGCGAAGGAATCGGCCCCGCGCCTGACCGTGGGCGCACCGTGAAGGACTCGCCCCGCACCTGACCGGCGGGCACACCCGGCCGGGACGGGACGGGGCAGCGCGGCCGGGGCCGGCCCGCGCCCGGCCGCCGCCTCCGCGCCGCGGGGTGATGCGTCAGACTCGACAGGTGAGAAAGATCTATGTGATCGGCATCGGTGCCGGAAACCCGGACCATCTGACGCTTCAGGCGGTCAAAGCCCTCAACGAGACGGACGTCTTCTTCCTCCTCGGCAAGGGGGCGGAGAAGTCCGATCTGATCCGGCTGCGCCACGACATCCTGCAGGAGCACATCGCGCACGGCCGCGGCTACCGGCTCGTCGAGGCGCGTGATCCCGAGCGGGACCGCGAGGCCGCGGGTCCCGGTTATGCCGCGGCCGTCGACGACTGGCGGCGGGCCAGGGCAGGCATCTGCGAACGGATGCTGGCGGAGGACCTCGGCGAGGACGAGTGCGGCGCGTTCCTGGTGTGGGGCGACCCCTCTCTGTACGACTCCACGCTCGCCGTCCTCGAAGAGGTCCTGGAGCGGGGCACGGTCGCCTTCGAGCACGAGGTGATCCCCGGCATCAGCAGCGTGTCGGCGCTGGCCGCACGGCACCGCACCGGACTGAACAGAGTCGGACGGCCCGTGCAGATCACCACCGGGAGGCGGCTCGCCGAGGGGTGGCCGGACGGTGTGGACGATGTCGTCGTCATGCTCGACGCGCAGCAGGCCTTCCGCCACCACACCGGCGAGGACCCGGTGATCCACTGGGGCGCCTATCTGGGCACCGACGACGAGATCCTGGTCTCCGGGCGGCTGTCGGAGGTGGCAGAACGCATCGGGGAACTGCGGTCCGAGGCACGGGCCCGGAAGGGCTGGATCATGGACACCTATCTCCTGCGCAGGGACTGACGACGGCGCACGGCGCACGGAGCCCGGCGCCGCGGCGCGCGCGGGCCCGGGAGGGGAAGCGGGTCAGGACGGCGCGCGGGGTCCGGGCAGTGACACACTCCATTATGCAACTTGTTGCACAACCAGGGGCCGCTGGTCTACAAAGAGCTGACCACCACTGCGCACCGGAGGCCTCGGATGAGCCCGTACCCCCACTTGCTGAGCCCCCTCGACCTCGGCTTCATGACGCTGCCCAACCGCGTCGTGATGGGATCGATGCACCTCGGACTCGAAGAGGCACCGGACGGCTTCGAGCGGATGGCCGAGTTCTACGCGGCCCGCGCCCGCGCCGGTGCCGGGCTCATCGTGACGGGCGGGATCTCCCCCAACGAGCAGGGCAGGCCGCTCGACGGCGGCGCCAAGCTGACCACCGCGGCCGAGGCCGCCCAGCACGCGACCGTGACGGCGGCCGTCCACCGGGCGGGCGGCCGGATCGCCATGCAGATCCTGCACTTCGGCCGGTACGCCTACCACCCCGGCCTGGGGGCGCCGAGCGCCGTCCAGGCGCCGATCAGCCCGTTCGTGCCGCACGCCCTCACCGACGACGAGGTCGAGCAGACCATCGAGGACTTCGTCCGCGCCGCCGGGCTGGCCCGCGAGGCCGGGTACGACGGTGTCGAGATCATGGGGTCCGAGGGCTATCTGATCAACGAGTTCATCGCGGCGCAGACCAACCACCGCGAGGACCGCTGGGGCGGATCGTACGAAAATCGCATCCGCTTCCCCCTGGAGATCGTCCGCCGGGTGCGCGAACGGGTGGGGCCCGACTTCATCCTCATCTACCGGCTCTCCATGCTCGACCTTGTCCCCGGCGGCTCCTCGCAGGAGGAAGTGATCGCGCTCGCCCGGCAGATCGAGGCAGCGGGGGCCACCCTCATCAACACCGGGATCGGCTGGCACGAAGCCCGGATCCCGACCATCGTGACCTCGGTGCCCCGTGGCGCCTACACCTGGGTGACGAAGAAGGTCATGGGGGCGGTCACCATCCCCGTGATCACCAGCAACCGCATCAACACCCCGGAACTCGCTGAGGAGTTGCTGGCCGGGGGCTGTGCGGACATGGTGTCGCTGGCCCGGCCCTTCCTGGCCGATCCGGAGTTCGTCGCCAAGGCGGGGCAGGGCCGCGCCGACACCATCAACACCTGCATCGGCTGCAACCAGGCCTGCCTCGACCACACTTTCAGCGGCCTGATCACCTCCTGTCTGGTCAACCCGCGCGCCTGCCGGGAGACCGAGCTGGTCCTCTCCCCGACCCGCCGCCGCAAGCGCATCGGCGTGGTCGGTGCCGGTCCCGCCGGACTCGCCTTCGCCGTTTCGGCTGCCGAACGCGGCCATGCGGTGACCCTCTTCGACGCCGCGGACGAGATCGGCGGGCAGCTGAACGTGGCGCGCCGGATCCCGGGCAAGGAGGAGTTCGACGAGACCCTGCGCTACTTCCGCGTGCAGCTCGAACTGCGCGGCGTCGACGTGCGGTTGAAGACCCGCGCCACCGTGGAGACCCTCACCGCCGGGGGGTTCGACGAGATCGTGCTCGCCACCGGGGTCGTCCCGCGCACCCCGGACATCCCCGGGCTCGACCACCCCAGTGTCGTCGGCTACCTCGAAGTGCTGCGGGACAGCGTGCGGGTGGGACAGCGTGTCGCGGTCATCGGCGCCGGCGGGATCGGCTTCGACGTGGCGGAGTTCCTCACCGACAGCGGCGAGTCGGCGAGCCAGGACCCGGCGGTCTTCTTCCGTCAGTGGGGTGTCGACACCGAACACCGCGCGCCCGGCGGCCTGTGCGCGCCGGTCCGCGCGGCCTCACCGCGGACCGTGCATCTGCTCCAGCGCAGGACGGGCAAGGTCGGTGCGGGGCTCGGGAAGACCACGGGCTGGATCCACCGCGCCGAACTGAAGCACCGCGGCGTCACGATGGTCGCGGGCGTGACGTACGAACGGATCGACGACGAGGGCCTGCACATCACCGTCGACGGCGTCGGCCAGGTGATCCCCGTCGACACCGTCGTGCTCTGCACCGGCCAGGAGCCGCGCCGCGAACTGTACGAGGCGCTGCACGCCGCGGGGCATCCGGTCCACGTGATCGGAGGCGCCGACGTGGCGTCCGAGCTGGACGCCAAGCGGGCCGTACGCCAGGGGACCGAGCTGGCCGCCCGGGTCTGACCCACCGCGCCGGGAGCGCCGGCACCCGGCCGGGACCTCTCTAGGATGCCCGCATGTCCCTTCCGCACGCCATCCTCACCGCCCTGCTCGAAAAGCCGTCGTCGGGGCTTGAGCTGACCCGGAGATTCGACAGATCGATCGGGTACTTCTGGCCGGCGACGCATCAGCAGATCTACCGGGAGCTGGCCAAACTGGAGCAGTCCGGTTTCATCCGCCCGCTGCCGCAGCAGCCGTCGCGGGGCCAGAAGCGGGAGTACGAGGTCCTGCCTGAGGGGCGTGCCGAACTGACGGCCTGGGTGGCCAGGGCGGAGGACCCCAGAGCGGTACGCGACCCCCTGCTGCTGCGGTTGCGGGCGGCGGCCGTGGTGGGGACGCAGGGGCTCGGCGACGAGCTGGAGCGCCACCTGCGTCTGCACGAGCGGCAGTTGGCGGAGTACCTGGCCATCGAGGAACGTGACTTCGCGCCCCCGGTCAGGTCGGCGGAGGCCCGTCTCCAGCACCTGGTGCTGCGCGGCGGCATCGATCTGGAGAGGTACTGGATCGCCTGGCTCACCGAGGCCCTGCCGGAGTTCACCGACCGCTGACGCCGGGGCCGGACGGCCACGGACGTCACGGATCCCCCCGCGTCAGCACCGGGTCCGGTAATGCCCCCGCGTCGGGCCCCCTCCGCTCCCGACCCGTTTCATGTGATTTTCACGCAGCCCGGCTACGGTGGCGGCTGTGACCCAGATGAGCCCTCCCGGCTGGCACACAGACCCCGGGTATACAGGAATAGGCCCTGTCCAGGAACGCTGGTGGGACGGTGCCCAGTGGACCGACCACCTGCGCGTACCGCCTGCGGCGACCCGGCGCCGCCGGGTGCGGACCGGCGCCGCGGTGACGGCCGCCGTCGTGGTCCTGGCGGCTGTCGGAGGCGGTGTCTATCTGCTGACCCGCGGCTCGGACTCCGGGCACACACCGGACGCCGCGACCGCGCCCTCCGGCGCTCCCAGCCGCCCCGGTATGCCCGGCGGTGGCAGCGGAGGTGAAGGCGGCGGCAGCGACAGCGGCGGCGGCGGGGACCAGCCCGGCCGGCAGGCACCGCCCACGGAGGACGGCTACGCCACCGACGCGGCCAGTGGCATCAGCATTCCCGTGCCGAAGGGCTGGACCGGCCAGTCGGGGACCGTCGGCGCCGGGGTGACCATCGGCAAGTACACCTGTCCGGGCGGAACCGGGGACGACGGCAAGCCCGCGCAGTGCGTACGCGGCGGGGTGTTCTCCGAGCCTGCCATCGCGCTGAAGATCTCGGCGACCGACCCGGAGGCCGCCGCGAAGAAGGACATCGCGGGAAACGCCAAGGAGTCGTACGGGGACAGTTCGTCGGGCATCACCTCGCACCGGATACTGAAGTCCGCAGCCGTCACCGTCGCCGGTCAGAAGGGCTACCTGGTGCGCTGGAAGGTGGTGACGAAGAAGGGCGACGACGGGTACGTGCAGTCACTCGCCTTCCCGTCCCCGCAGGCCCAGGGCGCGCTGATCGTCGTACGCTCCGGCTTCGACATCAATGCCAAGGCCCCCTCGCTCTCCGTCATGGACGAGATCACCAAGGGCATCAAGGCGGCCTCCGCTTCGGGGACCGGATCGGGCCAGGGCACCTGACCCGGGACCGCCGCGCGGCGGGCGCCCGGGGCCGCAGGGCAGGGCGCGCGCCGGCGAGCGTCAGGGCAGTACGAGCCAGTCGGCGGCGACCGCGGCCACCAGCCCCACGGCGAGCAGCCAGCTCGCGAGCCTGGTACGGCCGCTGCGGCTGAGCTCGATGACCACACCGCAGAGGATCAGTGCCATGCCGTAGTCGGCGACCACCAGCAGGGACGACCGGCTGGTGATCCGCTCCGCGAGCACCAGCGCGACCGCGGCCATCATGACGGAGGCCACCGCTATCCGTATCCGCCGGGCCTGACGAGGTGTCAGGCCCGGTTTCGCGGGGTCGGTCAGGTCCGTGTCCACCGCTTCGCTCTGGTCAGGAGTGCTCATGAGCCGGAATCGTAACGGAGGGGACGCGGTCGGCGCCGACGAGTCCGGCCGGTTCCTCGCGGGGGCCCGCGGCACCCCGGCCGGACGGGTTCCCCCGGTGCGGAAATCATCCGCGGGTACGGCGGCCGGGAGATACTGTCCGGGCTGTGTTCACGGAGGCGCCGGTCTCCGCTCCCCGTAACGAGGTGGACCGACGCCATGACCCTGCGCTACTTCCGAGAGAACGGTCTGCTCGTCCTGGAGACGGAGCGGCTGACCCTGCGTGAGCAGTCGCCCGCAGCGGCCGCCGTGCTCGCCGAGGGCTCCCCCGCCGGGCTGGACTGGCTCGACGCGTCTCCGGGCAGCGGGACGCAGATCGCCGGGAAGATGGTGGCGATGGCCGCCGAAGCCGGCGCGTACCTGCCCGGGTGGGGGCTGTTCGCGATCCAGCGGGCCACCGACGGCGTCACGCTGGGCGGGATCGGGTTCCACGGGCCGCCGTCCGACGGCAGGGTGGAGATCGGCTACGACCTCACCGAATCGGCCCGGGGTGCGGGCTGGGCCACCGACGCGGTGACCGCACTCTCCGGCTGGACGCTGCAACTGCCCTCCGTGCACACGGTGCTGGCCACCACCGACCCGGGCAATCTCCCCTCCCAGCAGGTGCTGCGCCGGGCCGGGTTCACCCGGATCGCCGACCTCGACGGGCTGTGGGCGTACGAGCTGACCGCCGGGTGACCCGGCGTGCGGGGGCAGGCCGTGAGCGCCCGCACGCCGCACACCGGACGGTCGCGCGCCGGGGCACCGGATGCACTCCGGACACCCGTCCGGCCCCTCCCCCGCCGCCCCGCCGCCCGTCCGCGCTCCGCCGCAATCCGCTTGTGGGAGCGCTCCCCCGTCGCCCATAGTGGCTGCTGTGACTCCTCAGCCCTTCGTGCGCCCCTACCGCCCCGCGGACCGGGCGGCGCTCTACGAGATCTGCATACGGACCGGTGAAGAGGGCGGCGACGCACGGTACTTGTACGCGGATCACGCACTGCTGCCCAGCGTCTTCGCCGGGCCCTACGCGGAGCTCGAACCCGGTCTCACCTTCGTCGTCGACGACGGCGGCGGCCTGGCCGTCGGGTACATCGTCGGCACCGCCGACACCGCCCTCTTCGCCGAACGGTTCCGTGAGGAGTGGCTGCCCACGGTCGCCGGCCGGTACCCCGATCCGGCCCGGCCGCTCCGGACACCGGCCGATCAGATGGCCGCCCTGCTGCACAGCCCCGAGCGCATGGTGCTGCCCGAACTGGGCGCGTACCCCGCCCATCTGCACATCGATCTGCTGCCCGGCCATCAGCGTGCCGGGTTCGGGCGCGCCCTGATGACACGGTTCCTCGGTGCGCTGGCCGCACAGGGCGTGCGCGCCGTGCATCTGGGCATGGTCACGGCCAACACCCCGGCGCGGGCGTTCTACGACAGACTCGGGTTCCACGAGATCCCGGTGCACGACGCGGGCCCCCTGACCTATCTCGGCCGCAGTACCGGAGACCGTACTTCCGCTTCCCCGCCTACGCTGGCAGGATGACAGCCGAGCCCACCACGCCCCGGACCCCCGGCGGCCCCCCGAAGTCCGTCCGCGTACGGCCGTACCAGCCCTTCGACCTGCCGGGCATGTACCGGGTGTGCCTGCTGACCGGGGACTCCGGCAGGGACGCCGGCGCGCTCTACCACGATCCCGATCTGCTGGGCCATGTGTACGCGGGCCCCTACCCGGCAGCCGATCCGGGCCTGACCTTCGTGGCCGCCGACGCCTCCGGGGTCCTCGGTTACGTCGTGGCGACAGCGGACTCCGCCGCGTACGAGAGGTGGCGGGAGGACCACTGGTACGCGCCGCTGCGTCTGCGCCACCCGGAGTCCCTGGCGGTCGATCCGGGCGACGGGAGCAGGGACTGGCAGCGGGTGGCCCAGCTCCACGGCACACCGCTGCGGGGCGACGACCCCCTGTACGAGACCCACCCCGCACATCTGCACATCGACATCCTCCCGCGCGGCCAGGGGGCCGGACTCGGCCGCCGTCTGATGTCGGCCCTGCTGGAGGAGTTGCGGGAGCGCGGGGTGCGGGGGCTGCACCTCGGTGTCGGCAGCGGGAACCCCGGGGCGCGCGCCTTCTATCTCGCGCTCGGTTTCGCCGAGGCCGAACGCCGGGAGTGGGGTTCGGTGATGGTGATGGATCTCCGTGAGCGGGGCGGCTCGGGCCGGTAGCAGACCCCGCGGCAGCAGCCCAGGGCAGTGACAGCCCGGGACAGCGACAACTCGGGGCAGTGGCAGCTCGGGGCAGTGGCAGCTCAGTGCAGGAGCAGCTCAGTGCAGGAGCAGCTCAGTGCAGGAGCAGCTCGGCGCCGCCCAGTACGGTCGCGCCGATCACCAGCCGCTCGAAGAGCCGCTGGTTGATCCGGTGCACACAGGCCCGGCCGATGAAGGCGCCGGGTACGACGAAGACCAGCAGCACGGCGTCCAGCAGCAGCGATCTGGCGTCGATCAGGCCCAGGCCCACACTGAAGGGCACCTTGGCGGTGTTGACGATCAGGAAGAACCAGGCCGACGTGCCGAGGAAGCCCAGCTTCTGGAAGCCCGCCGAGATCAGATAGAGCGACATGACAGGTCCGCCCGCGTTGGCGACCATCGTGGTGAACCCGCCGAGTACCCCGTAAGCGCGGGCCATGATCCGCCCGCCGCGCACGGGCGCCGCGGCGTCCTTGCCCGTGACGGCGCCCGCCGGAGCGCCGCTGCCCCCGGAACCACCGGCCTCGGCAGCGCCCTCCCCCGTCAAGCCGCCGCCCGCTCGCGGGTCCTGCGGGCCGCCGGCGGCGGGGCGGGCCGCTTCCGTGGTGCGCCGGCGCCACAGGGTGACGCCCGCCATGAACAGCAGGATCGCGCCGATCGAGGTGCGGACCACCGCGTCGTCGGCCCAGAACAGGAACCCGGTGCCGATCAGTACCCCCACGGCCACGGCCGGGAACAGCCGCAGGAGCGTCGGCCAGTGGGCGTGCTTGCGGTAGGTGAGGACCGCGAACACGTCTCCGGCGATCAGCACGGGCAGGAGCACCCCGGTCGACTCCCTGGCGGGCAGGAGCGCGGCGAACACCGCGAGGCTGATGGTGTTGGCGCCGCTGACCGCGGTCTTGGAGAATCCGACCAGCATGGCTGCCGCCGCGAGGGCGGCCATGCCCCATATGTCTCCGGTGACGTTCATCGTGTCCATAGAGCTGGGGATGGTATCGCCTCCCCTCGGCCGGCCGTCCGCCGACGGCCCCGGGCGCAGGTCAGGGGCCGTCGCCGGACGGCCCCTGACCTCTCACCACTCCGGTTCCGCTACCTCCGCAGCGCGACCGAGAAGCCGTGGCCGGTGGAGAGCGACGGGGTCTTGATCCGGGTGTTCCCGGTACCGGGATCCGTGTACCAGCCGGACCCGGCCGCCGCGAACTCCTTCGCGGTGCCCAGCCGGTGCAGCTTCCCGCCGGCCAGGACCACCTGGGACGGCGCGTCCTTGGCGTGCACCGTGAAGGTGTACGAGCGGGCTGCGGGCTTGCCCGTGTAACGGCCCACACTGGCACCGACCTTGATGGTGGTGGCGCCCTTTCCGTGGGCGGGGGCCTTCACCTGGACGTGCTGGGTGGCCGACGAGCCCCCGGCGAACTTCCGCGTCACGCCGTCGTCCTCGTAGAGCGTGTAGTCCGTGGTGCCCTTCGGGTAGATGTCGTAGTCCAGCTCGCTCTTGTCCCGCGTCTCCCAGGACGTCGTGCCCTTGGGCCACATCGGCACGATCGAGCCGCCCTTGACGAACAGCGGAAGCGTGTCGAGGGGCGCCTTGTAACCGTTGATGGTGGTCGGGCCCTGGTAGGTCTTGCCCGTCCAGTAGTCGGTCCACGTGCCCTTCGGCAGGTAGATGCCGTTGCGCACGTCGGTGTCGCTGTAGACGGGAGCGACCAGGAAGTCCGAGCCGGACATGAACTCGTACTTGGCGTCCGCCCCGAGCGTCGCCGGGTCGTCCGGGTACTCAAGCGAGAGCGGTCGCACGGACCCGACGCCGGTCTTCGTGGCGTCCTTGGACAGCGTGTACATGTACGGCAGCAGCCGCTCCTTCAGCTGCAGGTACTTCCGGTTGATGGAGGTGTACGGCTCCCCGTCGAGCCACGGCTGCTGATCGTGCGGCTTCTTGGTGGTGAGGTCGCTGGCCCAGCCGTCCATCGTCATGATGGCCGGCAGGAACGCCTTCCACTGGAGGTCCCGGGCGTACATCTTGGGGTCGTGGCCGTAGATCGAGCCGACGTCACCCGTGTTGTACGCGATGCCGGACAGCGTCGCACCCGCGTAGGTCGGGATCTGCCAGCGGAGGTAGTCCCAGGACAGTTTCTGGTCACCGCTCCAGAGCACCCCGCAGCGCTGGGCGCCGGCCCAGGAGACCGGCAGCCAGACGAATCCGCGGGCGTCGCTGTTGTCCTCGATGCCGGCCTTGGCCTCGTCGCAGGCGTCGAGCGCCATGCCGTAGCCGTTGCCGACCCAGGCGACGTCCAGTTTGCGGACGCGCACCCCGGCCTTGGCCTCCTCGGCCTGGTTCGGCAGACCGTCCTGGGTCCACAGTCCGAGCTGGGCGTGGCTCTTGTTCAGACCGGTGCCGGTCTGCGGCAGGTCCTCGTAGCCGCATCCATAGCCGTCGTTGACCAGCATCCAGCCGAGCGGCATCTGGTTCTGGGTGTAGCCGTCCGCGATCTTCAGCGAGTCCAGCGTGTGGCGCTCACCCCGGTTGGCGTTGTGCAGGTAACAGTCGGAGTCGCCCGGTTCGAGCCCGTACACCGGCGGCATGAACGGCTTGCCGACCAGCGAGGTGTACTCGCCGATGACCTTCTTGGTGTCACCGGTGAAGTAGTAGGCGTCCAGACGCCGTTCCTGCTGGCCGGTGCGGACCGGCGAGCCGAAGTCGTACACGCCGGGCGTCATGGTGTTGCGGAAGACGCCGTATCCGGCGGTGGAGATGTAGAACGGCTGGGAGTTGTTGTAGCCGCCCTCGTCCCAGTTGGTGTTGTTGCCGACGTTCATGACCTGGTCGCGGTGGGAGAAGCTGCCGTTCTGCTCACCGCCGCCGAAGAACTGCTCCTTGGACCCGCGCTTCAGGCTCTGCCGCATCCCGCCCGTCGTCCAGCGCAGCGGGTCGGCCTCCGCCCAGATGACCGTACGGTTGTCCGCCTTGTACAGGGCGAAGGTGAGCGGTTTCTTGTAGACGCGCAGCACGACACCCTTCGACCGGATCCCGTAGTAGGAACCGGCGTTGAAGGTGGAGGTGCGCGACTGGACCGCCGGCTGCTTCTGGATCATGTGGCTGCCCGCGGGACCTGAGAGGTCGCCGTCGGGGGAGGCCTGGAGCCGCATGGTCTCGTCGGTGAAGAACGAGGCACGCGTCCTGAGGTCACCGGCCGCGATGTCGTAGGTGCCGTGGGAGCCGCTGAAACCGGTGAGGTTCCCCGCGTCGGTGGACTCGGGAAGGTACGCCTTGCCGGTGAAGGAGTTGTCGTGGACGGTGTACGGGACGACCACCACGTGGTACGTACCCGAGGCCTTGGGAATGACCGTCGCCTCGGGGTCGGCGGTACCGGCGCTCGACGCGACCTGCTTGTTGTCCTTGTCGTAGATGTACATGTCGAAGTCGTCGGTGGGTGTCTGCCACTGGATGGAGACGGGGACGCCGCCCTCCGGATTGTCGTCCCACTCACCTGCCGGCGGGTTCACGGTCAGATCGAAGCGGGCGCACTTGGCCTGGTCCGGATCGTCGGCCGCCGTACCGCACTTGTCGGGTCCGTCCACGGTCCCCTTGGCGTAGACGGGGCTCTGCCAGGTGACGCTCTTCGTCCCGCTGTCGAGGGTCCCGGACGGCGCCGCGGCTGCCTGCGCCTGCGACGACGGGACGGTCAGGGTGGTGAGGGCGAGTACCAGCACCGACACCGCGGCGGCCGCACCCTGCCGGGGGCGGCTTCTGAGGATTCGCAAGGAGTGTTCTCCGTTCGTACTGAACAGTAAAATGTGCAATGCCTGCGCAGACATGCTTGGAACACTTGAATTTCGAGCATCACAATTCACCTTCCGGTCAGTACATGTCAACGTTTCGGAGCGGTCCGCACCCCTCATCCAGGCCGGGCACCGACCGGTGACCCCCTTGTCCACGGGAATGACGGGAACGCCCGCCCGGCCTTCAACGACGGCTTTATGCAACAGAGTTGGAAAATCTTCGGTCCACGCGACCGTTTTTCGCACAACTCTTGACGTGGCGCACCCCCGGAGTGGGGACCCGGCCCATCAGAGAGCGCTCCCTCACTCCATTGCTCTTCACTTCTTGAAGACTCATCGTCGACCCATCAAACGCAGATTTCCCCCATGCTCGCCGCCGCCCCCTCGACGTCACGGCCCGCAGATCCGCCCGGTGCTCGTCTCGCCCCCGTGAACAGCCGGACCGCCGGCCGCGCCCGCCCCGCCCGGCGCCGGACACACCGGAGGCCCGTTACCCCTCTCCTCGCAAGGGGTAACGGGCCTCCTGGCATGCCCGGGTCAGTTCGGTCCTGTCACGTTCAGGGGGTGTCCGGACGGCCGCTGGTCGCGGCGTAGTACTGGAGGTCCTGCACCTCGACCCGGCTCCGCACCGGATGGCGCGAGGTCACCTCCGCCACCGTCCGGCCGTCCCTGCGCACCGTGGCCGCGCTCCATCCCGTGTGCAGCGGAACCAGGGTGGGCCGGACCCCGGCGGGTACCGGATGGCTCTGCCGGTCCGTCCCCACCACCGTGTCCAGAACGGCGGGCGCGGTCAGGAACGTCAGCGCCTCCACCATGTCGCGGGGCGGGGCCGTCCCCGCGCGGGGACTCATCAGCTCCTGCTGCGCCCCGGGCGCCGGCTGCGTCCCGGCGAACTGGACCCGCGAGGTGAGATAGACCGTGTCCCGCACGATCTTCGGCCACTGTCCCGTCTTGAAACGGGTGAGGTAGTACGACGAGAGATCGAGGTAGACATAGCCGTTGTGCAGCGAGGGCGCGAACTGGCTGCCCTCGGAGTAGTCGTTCCAGGTGGTGAGCTGGACCCAGTCGGCGCCGTCGTCGATCGCGTGGCCCCAGCCGGCCCGCAGTGTCGAGGTGTTGCCCGCCTCGTCGTACACCCCCTGGTTGGGCCTGGCGTCCTGCACCGAGACCGGCTGCATCCAGGTCCTGCCCAGCCGGTGGGCCAGAGCGACATCGGCTTCGGCGCCGGCCTGGGCGTTGTAGCTGCGGTTGCCCCACTCCGAGAAGCCGTAGCTGATCGGCGCGAACCGCTCGGCGTTCGCCGGGAAGTTCAGGAACAGCGGGACCAGGGCCGTACGGATGCCGTGACGTGCCCGCAGCCGCGTGGTCAGCTGCGTCCACCAGCCGGGGTCCTGCGCCTCGGCCTTGAAGGGCGAGACCACCAGACGTCCGTCCCCGAGCCGGTGGGCGGCCGGTGACGCCGCCAGCCCCGCCAGGGCGTCCGCCAGCGTCGTGGGGTCGGTGTGCAGCGAGGTCATGTCCGGCATCAGCATGATCCGGAAGCCGGGCGCGGCAGTGGCGGCAGCCTTCAGGAGGAGGTTGACCCGCTCCCAGTTCGGCCCGGTCAGCGAGAGGATGTCGACACTGAAGCCGTCGACGCCCGCGGCCCTGGCCGTGCGGACCTCCTGCTGGAGGTTGGCCAGTTGCCAGTCACCGCTCCGCGGCGCGACCGGCAGCGGACGGTCGCGCAGCAGGCCGCCGTACGGGGCGTGCTTGCCGTTCTCGCCCTGCGCGGTCAGGTAGTTGCGGCTGTAGTAGTCCTGACCTGACGGCTCGTTGTCCAGCGACAGCGGATACGGCGTGAAGTAGTGCGCGAACACCAGGTGGTGGCCGCCGCGCAGCGTCGCGGGCGCCGGGAGGTCGAAGGGGAGCTCCTTGCCGGTGACGCGCTGCGGCCGGGGGGCGGGGACCGCCGCGCGTTCCGCCGGGGCCTGCCCGGAGGGTGCGGCGGCCGGCGTTCCCGCGGTCGGCCTGCCGTCGGCCCCGAAGGGCGACCATGCCATTCCGCTTCCGGCCAGCAGACAGATCAGCAACAGGCCGAGCCCGGCGGCCGGCAACAGGATGCGCCGCCGAGCGGATCTGCGGCGGTGGTGGTGCGCCAACGGTCTTACCGGCGCTTCGGCCATCGTCGTTCCTTCCCGAAAGGCCGCCCGCACTGCGGGGGTTGGGCAGTAGTAGAGCCGAAATGCGGCTTCGCGACAACAGGCGCCGGGCTGCGGCGGGCGGGTCAGTTCCTTTCCCGCGCCCGCCACGGTGTGCGCTGTCACCCTGGTGACCAGCGGCGCAGCCCCTGAGGCGGCGGTTCCGTATCGCGTACGACGGAATGCGCAGGCCCCGGCGCGGCTGCGCCCGCACGTGCGTTCCCGGTGGCGTCGAAGGAATGATCGAAGGGGTGGTCGCCGGGCCGGAGGGCACGAGGTCAACACGTATTCGTCACACCGTCTCCCGATGGATGCCGGGCCAATCGGTCGCAACGTTTACGTAAACGGCATTGTGCGACCTCAAGTTTGTCGTACTGTTCCCTGTTGCGACTCCTGTTCGTCGATCGGGGAATCGACAAACGGGACGCATCAGTCAACACGTGCCGGGGGGGTACATGTGGCATGTCCGAACGCCTGAGACAAGTGCGTCCGACATCAGCACTTCACCAGGCGCGATCCCGCATGGGATGCGCCTGAAAGCACCGTGGTACCTGCCGGCAGCCCTGTTCGCGGACACCGCGGCGACAGCACTGCCGGTGGCTCTCGTGTTCCGTGCCCAGGGGCAGCCCTACGCCCTCCGTTCGGCCGCTGTGACGGCGGTCGCCTGGCTCGGGGTGCGGGCCTTCCGGCACCGCTACACCAAGCGCGCCCTCGGCGAGTCCAGGGGCGCGCTGCCCGTGCTGCACGACTGGCTCATCCTGCTGGGTGTGCTGGCCGTGATCCGCAGCGCGGCCGAACTGCACCACCCGCCGCTGCTCTGCCTGCTGGTGCTCCTCCCGTCGCTGCTGTGCACGCTCGTCTGCCGCAGGGTGACCTACCGGCATCTGGCGGCGGCCCGCCGCAAGGCCCAGGTCGTCACGCGCGTGCTGGTCGTCGGCGAACCGGTGGCGGCCGACGACGTGGCAGGACATCTGGCAGGCCGCACCGACCATCCGTACGTCGTGGTCGGGATCGTGGCGGTCGGCGCCGGCGCGGTGGGCAGCGGCTCGCGGCTGGCGGGCAGGCTGGCCCCGCAGGCCCCGGCGGCCACCGCCGACGACACCGTGCCGCTGCTCGGCGCCGCCAGGGACCTGGCGGCCGATGTGGTGCTGGTCGCACCCGGCGCGGGG
This sequence comes from Streptomyces sp. NBC_00388, assembly GCF_036061255.1. Taxonomy (NCBI): domain Bacteria; kingdom Bacillati; phylum Actinomycetota; class Actinomycetes; order Kitasatosporales; family Streptomycetaceae; genus Streptomyces; species Streptomyces sp. NBC_00388. The sequence continues at coordinate 6,542,539 of NZ_CP107948.1, read as the reverse complement.
ATGTCGGGCGAGCGGCTGCGGCGGCTGTCCTGGGCGCTGCACGACGCCGGGGTGGAACTGGCCCTGGCTCCCGGCCTTGTGGAGATCTCCGTCAAGCGGATGGTGCCCTCGTCGGCTGCGGGGCTGGCGCTGCTGCGCATCGTGCCGCCGGTGCGGCGCGGGGCCCAGCCGGTGCTGAAGTCCGTCATGGACCGGACGGGCGCGGGCCTGGGACTGCTGCTGCTCGCGCCGCTGTTCCTGGCGATCGCCCTCGCGGTCGGGCTGAGTTCCGCCGGTCCGGTCTTCTACCGGCAGCAGCGGATAGGCCAGGGGGGCGCCCCCTTCGTCATGTGGAAGTTCCGCACGATGCGGCTGGACGCGGACGCCCGCAAGGCCGAACTGGCCTCGGCGAACGAGACCGACGGACCGATGTTCAAGATCCGGCGGGACCCGAGGGTCACCCGGGCCGGCCGGCTGCTGCGCCGGACGTCCCTCGACGAACTTCCCCAGCTGATCAACGTGTTGCTCGGTGTCATGTCCCTGGTCGGCCCGCGTCCGCCGCTGCCCGAGGAGGCCGCCCTCTACAACGAGACGGAGGCCCGGCGGCTGGCCGTGCGGCCGGGGATGACCGGCCTCTGGCAGGTCAGCGGCCGGTCCGACCTCTCCTGGGACGAGACCGTCCAGCTCGATCTCCAGTACGTCGACAACTGGTCGTTCACCAGTGATGTCGACGTGATGGCCCGTACGCTCCGCGCCGTTGTCGACGGCCGCGGTGCGTACTGACCGGCCGCCGTCCGTGCCGGCCCCGACCCCGGTGTCAGCCGTGCTGCCACGCGTCGTAGGTGGCAGCGATCCCGTCGCGCAGCGCGATGCCCGGCTTCCATCCGAGCGAGCTCAGCCGGGTGATGTCGAGCAGCTTGCGCGGCGTCCCGTCGGGCTTGGAGGTGTCCCAGCCGATGCGGCCCCCGAAGCCGGTCACATCCGCCACCGTGGCGGCCAGTTCACGGATCGTCAGGTCGGAGCCGCACCCGACGTTGACCGGCTCGTCGCCGTCGTACGAGCGGAGCAGCAGCGCGCAGGCAGCGGCGAGGTCGTCGACATGGAGGAACTCCCGGCGCGGGGTGCCGGAGCCCCAGAGGACCACCTCGTCCCGGCCGGCCGCTCGGGCCTCGTGGAAGCGGCGGATCAGTGCGGGCAGGACGTGCGAGGTCTCCAGGTCGAAGTTGTCGCCCGGCCCGTAGAGGTTGGTCGGCATCGCGGAGATGTAGGCCGCGCCGTACTGCTGACGGTAGGACTGGATCTGTACGATTCCGGCGATCTTGGCCAGGGCGTAGGCCTGGTTGGTGGGCTCCAGCGCCCCGGTCAGCAGCGAGTCCTCGCTGATCGGCTGGGGGGCCAGCTTCGGGTAGATGCAGGACGAGCCGAGGAAGAGCAGCCTGCCGACCCCTGCCCGGTGCGCCCCGGCGATGACGCTCAGCTGGATCTGCAGGTTCTCCTCGATGAACTGGACCGGGTAGGTGCTGTTCGCCATGATGCCGCCGACCTTGGCCGCGGCCAGGACGACCGCGTCGGGTCGCATGTCGGCGAGGTGGCGCGCGGTGCTCGCGGCATCGCGCAGGTCCAGCTCGGTACGGGTGCGGGTGAGGACGTCGTATCCGTCGGCGGTGAGCCTGCGGGCCACCGCCGATCCGACGAGTCCACGGTGGCCGGCGACGAATATGCGGGCGCCTGCCGGCAGGAACAGCGAATCAGTCATGAGCCGGATCATGCCAGGACGAAGCCCGTCACCGGGGGCAAGATGCTGACTTATTTCCCGAACCACAACATATCCGCGGCCCCCGGACCCCTCCGGGACCGGTCCGCCAGAGAGGGACAATCCACATGAGCAAGTCCGCACTGATCACCGGAGTCACCGGTCAGGACGGTTCCTATCTGGCGGAGCTGCTGCTCTCCAAGGGGTACACGGTCCACGGACTCGTCCGGCGGTCGTCCAGCTTCAACACCGAGCGCGTCGACCACATCTACCAGGACCCTCAGCAGCCGGACCGGTCCTTCGTCCTCCACCACGCGGACCTCTCCGACGGAGTGGCGCTGGTGAATCTGCTGCGCGAGCTCAGACCTGACGAGGTCTACAACCTCGGGGCCCAGTCGCATGTCAGGGTCTCCTTCGACGCCCCGCTGTACACGGGCGACGTGACGGGCCTGGGCGCCCTGCGCCTCCTTGAGGCCATCCGGGCGAGCGGCATCGAGACCCGTTACTACCAGGCGTCGTCCTCCGAGATGTTCGGCGCGACGCCGCCCCCGCAGCACGAGGGGACGCCCTTCCACCCGCGGAGCCCGTACGGCGCCGCCAAGGTCTTCGGGTACTGGACCACGGTCAACTACCGCGAGGCGTACGGCATGTACGCGGTGAACGGCATCCTCTTCAACCACGAGTCGCCGCGCCGGGGCGAGACCTTCGTGACCCGCAAGGTGACCCGCGCCGTGGCACGCATCAAGGCGGGGCTCCAGGACCGTCTCTACCTGGGCAATCTGGACGCCGTACGCGACTGGGGCTACGCCCCGGAGTACGTGGACGCGATGTGGCGGATGCTCCAGCACGACGAGCCGACCGACTTCGTGGTGGCCACCGGAGTGGCGGCGACGGTGAGGGAGTTCGTGGAGACGGCGTTCGCACACGCGGGCCTGGACTGGAACGAGTACGTCCGTTACGACCCGAAGTACGAGCGTCCCAGCGAGGTGGACGCCCTGATCGGCGATCCGGCCAAGGCGAACGAACTTCTCGGCTGGAAGCCGGAGGTGCTGGTGGAGGAACTGGCCCGGATCATGGTGGACGCCGATGTGCGCCAGGTCACGGACCAACTGGCCGGTGCGAACGTCCGCATCGACCGCTGACAAGGCACGACTTCATACCTGGGGGGTATGTACATGCATAGATCCAGAGGGCTTTCGGCCGCCCTCGTCCTCACTGTCACAGCAGGTCTCGGGGTGACAGCGGCAGCGACGCCGGCCTCGGCCGTCACACCTCCGGTGGCGTTCACCGCCGACGACCTGCCGACCTGGCAGACCAACGGCATTGTCTGGGCGCTGGCCGAAGCACAGGACACCGTCTTCGTCGGCGGTACGTTCTCGCAGGTCCGACCGCCGGACGGGGCAAGCGGGACACCGCAGGACGCCGTCAACTTCGTGGCGATGAACGCCGCGACCGGGGCGCCCACGTCCTGCAAGCTGTCGTTCACCGTGAGCAGCGGAACGGCGACCGTGCGCACGCTCGCGGTCTCGCCCGACAAGAAGACCCTGTACGCGGGCGGCTACTTCGGCGCCGTCAACGGCGTACAGGAGAGCAGCCTCGCGGCGATCGACATCGCCACCTGCGCGCCGAAGCCGGACTTCCACCCCAGCTTCCCGGCCACGGTGCGGGCCCTCGCCGTCACCGACGACACGGTGTACGCGGCCGGCGACTTCGGGACCGTCGCCGGTGAGACGCGCCAGCGGTTCGCCGCGGTGGACAGCGGTACCGGAGCGCTGCGGCCGTTCCGCGCGGACACCGACCTGCCGGGCCGGGCCGTCGCGGTCACCCCCGACGGTCACGACGTCCTGCTCGGCGGTGACTTCTTCACCGTCAACGGCGCCCAGTCGCACGCACTCGCCGTGGTCGACGCCACGACGGGCGACAACGTGAAGACCTACCCCGGCTTCATCGAGACCAACTCGGTCGTCAAGACGATCAGCACCGACGCGACCGGCTTCTACACCGGCGACGAGGGCACGGGCGGTGGTGTCTTCGACGGCCGCATGGCGCTGAACCTCAGCGACTTCGGCCAGCGCTGGCGCGACACCTGCCTGGGCGCGACCCAGGCCGTGCTGTCGTACGAGAACGTGCTCTACAGTGCGTCGCACGCGCACGACTGCTCCAGCGTGGGCGAGTTCCCGGACGGCCCGCGCAACCACCTGCTGGCCCAGCCGACCACCAGCGTGGGCAAGCTCGGCTGGTTCCCCAACACCAACGACGGCCTGGGCGAGGGCATCGGCCCGCGCGCACTGACGGTCGCGGAGACCTCGTCCAACAAGTACCTCTGGGTCGGCGGGGAGTTCACCACGGTCAACGCCGCGCCCGCCCAGGGTCTGACCCGGTTCGCCGCGAGCCCCGACACCGGTGTGCCCGGTGTTCCGCAGGCCAGTGCGTCCAGCATCAAACCCGGCGAGGTGCAGGTGCGCTGGCGTTCAAGCACCGACCTGGACGACAGCAGACTGACGTACAAGGTCTACCGCAACGGCTCGTCCGCCCCTGTGTACACGGTGGACGGCGACTCCCTTCCGTGGTCGCGGCCACAGATGTCCTTCCGGGACACCGGCGTGACCGCGGGCCAGACCTACACCTACCGGGTGACGGCGTCAGACGCGGCAGGCAACACCAGCGGGCTCTCGCCCACCACGACGGTCACGGTCCCCTCGTCCGCCGAGGCATACCCCTCGGCCGTCCTGAACGACGGTGCCACGCAGTACTGGCGCTACGACGAGGCCGGCTCCCCCTTCACCGGCGACTCGTCCGCGTCCGACAGCAGCGGCATCCAGCTCAACGGGCCGTCGCTCCGGCAGACCCCCGCCGCGGTCAACGGCCCCAGCACGGCGATGGGCTTCGACGGCACCGACCAGGCGGTGTACAGCGACCGCAGGACGACCGTGGACGGTGACTACTCCATCGAGACCTGGTTCAGGACGACCACCCACCGCGGCGGCAAGCTCGTCGGATTCGGGAACAACACGACGCAGACCAGCAGCAGCTACGACAAGCACATCTATCTGACCGACGACGGCCATCTGGTCTTCGGCGTGTACCCGGGTGGCGTCCGCACCGTGTCCAGCCCGGGTACCTACAACAACGGCGCCTGGCACCATGTGGTCGCCACCCAGGACGCGTCCCGGATCGCGCTCTACGTCGACGGTTCGCTCAAGGCCTCGGCGAACGTGTCGGGCAACCAGGCGTACTCCGGCTACTGGCACGTCGGCGGTGACCAGCTCAGCGGCTGGCCGCAGCAGCCCACGAGCAACTTCTTCGCGGGCCAGATCGACGAGACCGCCATCTACCCCTCGGCGCTCAGCCCTCAGCAGATCGCCGGCCACTACAAGCTGGCGAGCGCCCCCGCTGACACCGTCTCCACGGTCCCCGCCGCGGAGGACAGCTACGTCAACGCGGGCGCGCCGGGCACGAACTACGGCACATCGAGTTCGCTGGCCGTGCGGGGCACGTCGGCGTACGCGACGTATCTGCGCTTCACCCTGCCACAAGCCCCGGCGGGCACCGTACTGAAGAGTGCCAGGCTGTCGGTGAAGACCTCGACCCAGACCGGCGCGGGCTCGGCGGACAGCCAGTCCGTCGTGCCGGTCACCGGGGCCTGGACGGAGTCGGGCCTGACCTACAACAACCGGCCCGCCGCCGGGTCCGGCACACTCGGCACGCTGAGCGGCGCCACCGACGGGTCCACCGTCTACTCGGCCCCGCTCGACACGGCCGCGCTCACCTCCGCTCTGGGCAGCTCCTACGCCCTCGCGCTGACGAGCACGGGCACGGACCCGCTCTGGCTCTGGTCCCGCGAGGCCACGGCATCCGAGTCGACCCCTCAGCTCGTGCTGACCTTCGGCGCACCGTGATCCACCGCTGACGCCACCGCAATGACAGCGTGCGGGGCCCGGTCCTCCCGGGCCCCGCACCACGCGCACCACAGGAGCCTTCTCATGCGTCCACTCCACCGGCGGGCGGCGGCCGCCGCAGCCGCGCTGGCCGCCCTCGTCGCCGTCTCCGCCTGCGGCTCGTCCGGTACCCCGCACGACGGGAAGAGCGAGGCCGGCGCCGCGCACAGCCCGGCCCCGGCGACGGGCATCCCGGACCCGCAGACCGGGGACGGCCCCTCGCCTTCCCCCTCGGCCAGCGACCCGGTGCTGCCGGACTCCCGGCTCAAGCCCGTCACCGGTTCGTTCAGCAAGAAGGACAAGACGTACCTGAGCGGGCGGGTGCCGCAGAACATGGACCCGTCCGCCGTCCTGCAGACGGGTCAGGAGAGCTGCCAGCGGGTGGCCAGGACTGCCGCGCACGACAAGGACGCGGCGGTGGGCGCGGTCATCGCGGGCGACATCCCCGACGCGAAGGCCGCCATCACAATGCTCTGCCCCGGCCAGAAGGCGGTGCTCAGGGCCGCGGACGCGGGCTTCCCCGACGGCACCCGGAAGAACCCGGTGGCCGGTACCTACCGCGCCCTGACGGCCGGCGCCGGCTGCACCTGGCGGGTCTCGGGCCACGGCGGCAAGCTGCTCGCGTCCGGGCCCGGGACGGGCGCGAAGGGGGCGGTGAAGGCCCGGATCCCCGCAGGTGCCGCCGAGTTCACCTCGTCCGGCTGCTACGCGTGGGTCCCGGCGTAGGGCCTTCCGTACACCCCCAGGAGGGTGTCGAGTACGGCGTCCATCGAGAACGCCTCCGCTGCCAGCTTCCGGGCGGCCGCGGAGGCCTCGTCCCGGGCGGCGGGCTCCAGCAGCTCCAGCACGGCGGCCGCCAGACCGGGCGCGCCGTCGACGACCCGTCCGGCGCCGGCGGCGGCGATGTCCCGGGCCAGCCCGTTGGAGCGTGTGACCACCGCGGGCGTCCCGGCCGCGAGTGCCTCCAGGACCGACATCGGGAACGGCTCGTCCACCGACGGCAGCATATAGACATGGGCGTGCCGGAGCTCGGCGAGCATCTCGCCGGCCGAGAGCGCGCCTGGGCAGTGCACCCGGTCGCCGACTCCGAGCCGGGCGATGAGCGCCTGTACGGAGGCGAGTTCGCCCTCGTCGGGCCCGGCCACCACGAACTCGGCCTCCGGATACCGGCGCAGGATCTCCGGCACGGCGGCGACGAAGTCCTGCGGCCGCTTGCGGCCCTGCAGCCTGGCGGCGTACAGGATCCGCGGCGGCCCCGGCGGCGCGGGCCGCGCCTCCTGGGCGGGCACGCCGTTCACGAGGCGGACGAGCCGGAGGGGCTGCCCCGGGCCGCCGCCCGGCCCGGCCGCGGGCCCCCGTACACCGCCCGGCGCGGCCGGGCCGGCCACCGCTTCGAGACCCCTGCGCTCGTGGTCCGTCAGATACAGCACGGCCGAGGCCCCGCGGAGCACCCTGCGGACGGCCAGCGCGTCGAGCACCTTCGCGAGGAGCCGGTCGCTCGGGTCGACCATGCCGTGGGTCTGGAGCACGAGCGGCGTGCCCGCGCGCAGCGCGGCAAGGGCGACCGGCAGGGTCACCAGGTCGCGGGCGAGGTGCACATGGACGATGTCGGCGTCCCGGGCCATGCGCCCGGCGGCGGCGACCAGAGCGGGTGAGGTGATGCCGCTGAAGCCGAGCGGCAGCATCCTGCGGGCCGGGTAGAGCCGGGCCGGGACATCCTCCACCTCGGTGGGCAGCGGGCCCGCGAAGCCGTCGCCGAGGGCGAGCAGCCGCGCCTCGTGACCGCGCTCGCGCAACCCCCGGGAGAGGTTGAGCGCGACCCGGACGGGCCCGCCGAAGGCGTGCGTCGGACTGTGCAGTGTGACGGCGTGCAGGACTCTCATACGGGCTCCTCCACGGGCCGCCGGCCGTCGGCCGTGTGCAGCGTGAGGTCCGGGAGATCCCGGTGGACGACCGTGCCGGCCGCGACGACGGCGTGCGCGCCGATGGTGACACCCGCGAGCACCGTGGCGCGGGTGGCGACCCACGCGCCGTCCTTCACCACGATCGGCGCGTTGCGGTAGCGGAAGTCCGCAGCGCGGTGGTCGTGGCTGCCGGTGCAGAGCAACGCCTCCTGGGAGAGGCAGACATGCGCCCCCAGGGTGACCGGCTCCAGGTTGAGCAGCCAGGCGCCCTCGCCGATCCAGGTGTGGTCACCGACCGTCAGTTTCCACGGCCACAGGATCCGTACCCGGTGCCGTATCAGGACCCCTTCGCCGATCGTCGCACCGAAGGCGCGCAGCAGCGCGACGCGCAGCCGGGCCGGGCAGAACCACGCCATGAAGACGGTATTCATCACCGCGAACCACAGGGCCTGGGTGAGTCTTCCCCGGCCCTTGTCGTATCCGGCCAGCGTGAACGCCGGTAGATTACGCATCAATTCACCCCCACTGGCGCCTCCCCAGACGCCTGAGCGCTCAGCCTAGTGCGTGACGCCGGGCGCAGGCGCGCCGTCGGTAGACTGCCGTCGGGGAACCGCGGGCAACCGCACCGGGGCGTTCAACAGGGGGCGGGGGCCATCCATGGCGACGGACACGAGCGAGGGGTCCCGGCCGGAGCCCCCGGCGGCCGCCGGGCGCGCCCCCGGGGCCAGGGGTGCCGTGCCCGCCGCGCGCTTCGCGCCTGCGGTCTCACCGCGCACACTGCTCTCCCGCGCTCTGTCGGTGCCGCTCGCCCTCGGGCTCTCCCTCGTACTGCCGCTGCTGGTCGCCGTCCAGCCGGGTGACGGGGTCCATGACGCGGCGTACTGGCTCCAGCTGACCCTGACCGTGTATGCGGGGGCCAGGCTGTCCGGGATGGTGCTGACCAGCCACCGCAAGCTGCTCCAGGGGTCGTTCTGGCTCTTCGTCTACATGGCCATGGGGGTGGCACCGCTGGCCCAGGCCGTGCTCGGCAAGGTCCCCACGCCCGTGGTGGGACCGCGTTCGGACCTGACGGAGGCGGTGGCGCTCGTCCTCATCGGCTGCGCGGCCTTCGACGTGGGCGCGCTGCTCGCCCGGCACCGGCCGGGCGGCAAGGGGCGTGGCGGGACCCGGCCCGCGCTGGTGCACCGCAGGCGGCTGTACCTGCTGGTCGTGGTCGCCTTCGTGTGCAGTGCGGCGCTCATCGTCAAACTGGGCGGACCGGCGGTCTTCTTCAGCAGCCGCCAGGAGATCATCGCCGGTATCGAGGAGGCGGGCATCTCGCAGGCCGACTCGCAGGCCGGGCAGGCCCTGCTGCGCGGCTTCGGAACGGTCCCCGCGCTGTTCGCGCTGCTCGCCTACACCCGCTGGCTCGTGACGTCGCGACGGGCCCGCAGATCCCCCGCGGTGATCGCCGTCTGGATCTCGCTGGCCGCGCTGAACACGGTGGTCAACAACCCGATATCCAACCCGCGTTACTGGTTCCTCACGGTCCTGCTCGCGCTGCTCTTCACGCTCTTCCCGGTCAGCGCGGCCATGTACCGCTCGGCGCTGAGCCTGGGGGTGGTGGTGGCATTGGTGATCTTCCCGTTCGCCGACCGCTTCCGCTACGACGAGCAGAACTACCACCCGGTGGAGACTACTTCGGTGCTCGAACCGCTGGCCCTCAAGGACTACGACCAGATCGGGATGTTCGCCAACACCATCACCTTCGAACGGTCCGGAGTGGGGCATCTCTACGGCAGACAGCTGGCCGGATCGGTGCTGTTCGCGGTCCCCCGCTCGGTATGGCCCGGCAAACCGCACGACACGGGTGTGATGGTCGGTGAGTGGATGGACGCGGTCAACACCAACCTCTCCTCGCCGGTGTGGGCGGAGCTGTGGATCGACTTCGGCCCTGCCGGGATGACGCTGGGGCTGCTCGCGATGGGGTACGCCGCCGCCCGGGTGGACCGGAGGTACGCCCGCCGAGCGGTCCGGCGCACGCCCCCGGGCAGCCTGATCTCACTCGTGGTGCCGCTGGTCGCGGGCTACTCCTTCATCCTGCTGCGCGGCCCGCTGCTCCAGGCGTCCGGGCGGGTGGCCATCGCCGTCATCTGTATCGCGATGGTCACCACCTACCGTCAGGACAGGGGCGCGGCGCTCCGCTGACCGTCCACATCGGTGACCGGCTCCGCGACGGGGCCCAGGCGGACCACCCGGGCCCAGGCGGCGACAGCCTTGAGCGCGGAACCAGCGGCGAGCCCCCAGGCCGCGCCGATGGCCCCGCCGAGCGGATAGCCGCCCAGCATCAGCGCCACGGACAGCAGGGAGAAGACCACCTGGAGCGAGAGGGTGGCACGCGGGCTCAGCACCCGGAGGGTGACCAGCGCGCAGGTCCCCAGCGCCATCACCGCGTACTGGCTGCCGGTCGCGGGCAGCAGCGCGGACGCCGACTGCCAGGTGGCACCGAGGAGTTCCCTGCCCACCCGGTCGGGCAGGGCGTACAGGACCGCGGCCCAGCCGAAGCCCACCGCGGCCAGGACACAGCCGAGGGCGGCGGCGGCACGCGCGGTGGCCCGACGGCCGCCGAGCCTGCCCAGGACCGGCGGGCCGAAGGCGTTGACCGAGTTGAACAGCACGTTGAGCGGGCCGAAGAGTGTCGTGGCGCCGCGCAGCGCGCCGACCGCCAGCGGGCTGGCGAACAGCCCGAGCCCGAGGACGGCCAGCTGGCTTGAGGCGTTGCCGACGGCGAACTCGACGACGAACCGCATCCCGAGGTGGCCGCGCCGCAGATAGCGGCGTATGTCGGTGGCGGCCCCGCGGACCAGGGGTCTGAACAGCAGTAGTCCGGTGAGCAGCGCGGGGAGTGCGGAGAGGCCCCAGACCGCCACCAGCCGGGCGGGGCCCGCGTGGTGGGGCGTGAGCAGGAGGGCGGGCACCACGCAGAGCAGCCGCAGAACATCGGCGGCGAGTGCGCGGTGCGGCTGTTGCAGCGCGGAGAAGGAGTAGCGCAGGCCGTCCTGGAGCAGCACGAGGGGCAGGACGAGCCCCAGAGCCAGGACCGCGTGCCCCAGCCGGCCGCCGACGGCCGCGCCGCCCGCCGCCAGCACCGCGCCCCCTGCGAGCGAGGCACAGGCGGTGAAGGCGGCGGCCGAGCGGCAGGCCGACGCGAGCGCCGTGCGATCACCGCGCTCCAGCACGACGGCCTGTCCGACGTACGACATGTTGAGGCCGAGCAGGACCGTGAACGTCAGGTAGACCATGGAGAACGCGGCGAACCCGCTGGTGGTGGAGACCCGGGCCGCCATCACCAGCACCAGGATGTTGGTCAGGCTGGAAGCCGCCTGGTCCAGCACCGATGCGGCGACGACGGCCGAGCGTCTCACCGGTCTCCCGCGCGGATGGTACGCAGGGCGACGGTGTCGGAGCCGTCCCCCGCGGGGACGGGCGGCGCCGCGGGGGCCGGAGCCGGGAGTTCCGGCGGCGCCGCACCCGGCGGCACCGGTCTGCCCGATGCCCTGCTGCCCCCGCCCCGGTGGCCGGACTTGGGGGTGTTGCGCCGGCCGGCCCTGCGGGGCGCCGAGTGGGTGACAGCCCCCAGGACGGTGCCGCCGGCGCCGGTGATCAGCTCCCTGATGCGTACGAGGTCGGCCCGGTGCACCGCACGCGGGTCGCAGACGATCAGGACACCGTCCACCCGGTCGACCAGCGCCAGGGCGTCGGCGTAGGCGAGGACTGGCGGGGCGAGCACGACGACCGTCGCGTTCGGCGAGTCGGCCTCCTCGATCAGCCGGGTCACCCGGGCCGATGTGAGAGCGCGCGCCACGTTCCGTACGCGCTCCCCCGGGATCAGGTCGAAGGCGCCCGACTCGCCCGCGTCGACCTGGAGTTGCCGCGGCCCCGGCCAGCCGGATTCGTCGAAGTCCGGCGGCAGGCTCCAGCCCGGACGGCTGGGTGCGCCGGCCCGCAGCCGCTGGCTGAGGGACGGGGTACGCAGGTCGGCCTCGACGAGCAGGACGTCCTTGCCCGTCTCCGCGAACGACGCCGCCAGATTGGCCGCGACGGCCGCCGCCGCCTCGCTGTTGCCGCCCCGGGGGGCCGCGACGAGCAGTCGTCTGCGGTCGGCGAACCGCTGGTCGTAGGCGAGCCGGAAGGCCACCGAGCGGTACTCCTCGGCGAGACGCGAGTCCGACTGGTCGACCGCGAGCAGGGGGCCGCCCTCACCGGTGCGCGGCAGGGAGCCGAGTACGGGAGCCCGCACGGCACGGGCGACATCGCCCGCGGAGCGGGGCGACGGGTCGAAGACCAGCCGGACCCAGGCCGCGAGGAGCCCGAGCGCGATACCGACGGCGCCGCCCACACCGAGCGAGACGACCAGCCCGAGTCCGCTGGAGCCGGCCGGCGGCACGGCTCTGACGATCACGGTGCCGGCGGTCATGTCGAGCGCCTTGAGGCTGGCTATCTGGCTGTTCAGGGTGCCGACCTTGCTGAGCAGGTCGTCGTTGCGGGCCCGGGAGGAGTCCGGGGCCCCGCTGCCCTCGGCCGTCAACTGCTTGGCCAGGTCGTTCTGTTCCTTGGCGATCGGGTCCAGCTGGTTCTGGGACTTCTTGACCATGCTGTCCCGGAGCTCGCCCCACTGCTTCTTCCGCAGGTCGAGGTAGGCCTTGGTGACGGCGTTGGCGCGGCGGGCCGCCTCCTCGGGCGATGTCGTCGTGTAGGTGAAGTGGAGCACCATGGTCTGCGGCGGGTTGGTCACCTGGAGCCCGCGCTGGAAGGAGGCCAGCTGCCCCCCGGGCAGGCCGAGCGCCTCGATGGCGACCTCCGCGACGCTGCTGCTGACCGCGGTCTGCCGCTCCGTGCCCATGTTGATGGTCTTGTCCACCGAGAGGGCGGGGTCGAAGGGGTCGTTGGTGGGCGCGCGCAGCCGGATGTCGCTGGCCGCCGCGTAACTCTCGGCGGAGGACACCCCCAGCCAGGCGCCGCCGAGCAGTCCGACCCCGATACCCAGGCCGATGAGACGGCGGTAGCGCAGCAGTTGCCGGAACTGGTCCCTCAGCAGGTCCGGTTCGTCGTCCCTCGCCGCGGAAGCGTGCGTGTCCGTCACGTGCGTGGACCCCCCAAGGCCTCATCGATCAGTGCGTCGATCCGCGCCAGCCCCTCGTCCCTCGACAAGTGGGACGCCACATGGCGCGGCCCCTCTGCCCCCAGAGCATCCGCGGTCACCGGATCTGCCGCGAGTCTACGCACCGCGGCCAGCAGGGCATCCGGATCCTCCGGGGAAACAAGCACCCCCGCCCCCGAGCGGAGGACCTCCTGGGCGGTGCCCCCCTCGGCGGCGACGGAGGCGACCACAGGCCGTCCGGACGCGAAGTACGAGGTCAGCTTGGAGGGGACGCTCATATCGAGCACGGAGGCCCGCTGGGTGACCGCCAGGACGTCCGCCGCCGCGAGAATGTCCGGGAACTCACCGTCCGCGGCGGGCGGCAGGAACACCAGGTTGGGTACGCCGGCGGCGAGCCCGGCCAGTGTCTCGCGCTGGTTCCCGTCCCCCATCAGGACCACACGCAGCGCCGGATCGCGTCTCGCCGCCTCGACCAGGACGTCGAGTCCCTGCTTGAGCCCCATGTTGCCGGAGTGCAGGACGACGGTCTCGCCCTTGCGCCAGCCGAGCCGGGCGCGGCTCTCCTCGCGCGGGCGCGACGGGCCCGGTATGTGGTTCCAGTTGGGTACGAGCCGGATCCGGCCGGGGTCGACGCCCATGGCCCGGACCTTCTCGACGAAGGTCTCGTGGATGACGCCCACCAGGGTCGCGCGGCGCAGCGCGTACCCCTCGGCGCGCTCGGCCAGGGCGGCGGCGCGGTCTCCGCCGCGTATCCCGCTCTGCGCGGCCGCCGCCCCCATCAGGTCCTGCACGACGGGGACGTACGGGACCTTCCAGCGCGCCGCGAGGCGGGCCCCGAGCACACCCCCGGCGAGGCTGGGCATCTGCGCGAGCACCGCGTCCGGCCGCCCCGACCTGGGCGGCGCCGCCAGGCCGTGGAGCAGGATCGTGCCCTCGAAGAGCGCCCGTCTGACGGCGGTCTGCCGGGGCGGCACGGTGTGCCGCCTGCGGTGCACCCGTACCCCGCCCCGCTCCTCGGAGCGGCGCCAGACACCGGCGTACGCCGGGTCCGTCGACCAGGAAGGGTAGTGCGGCATCCCGGTCAGCACATGCGTCTCGTGCCCGCTGCGCGCCCAGTGCTCGGCTATCTGCGTCGCATACGGCCCGATCCCCGCGTGCTCCGGGGCGTAGTTGGTGGAAACCAGCAGCAGCCGGCGCCGCTCGGCGGTCTGTTCGTCGTTTCGTCGCGTCCGTGTCACGCGGCGGTCCCTTCCCCCAGAGGTGAACCCATGAGCCACCCCGATCGTTCACTCATCCTGAACGGAATGTGCACGCTATCGTCAGTACCTTCCACCACACCGGGGGGTGTGGTTCGCTGGGGGGTTGAGTCATGACGGCAGACAAACCGTACCGGGTCGGATACGCACCCGGTGCATACGATCTCTTCCACATCGGGCACCTCAATATCCTTCGTCACGCGCGCAGTCGGTGCGACTACCTGGTCGCCGGAGTGGTCTCGGACGAGATGGCCGAGCGGGCCAAGGGACGGCGGCCGATGATCCCGCTGGTGGAGCGGCTGGAGATCGTCCGCAGCGTCAAGTACGTGGATGCGGCCTTCGTGGAGACCGTCGCCGACAAGGTCGAGACCTGGCGGCAGGTCCGCTTCGACGTCCTGTTCAAGGGTGACGACTGGCGGGGCACCGCGAAGGGCGAGAGGCTGGAGCGCGATTTCGCCGCGGTGGGCGTGGACATCGTCTACTTCCCGTACACGGTGCACACGTCGAGCACGCAGCTGCGGCGCGCCCTCGACGTACTGGCCCAGCCCGAGCCGCAGTTCAGCGCCGAACTGCGCTCAGTTCCCGGAACCACTTCGTGAGGAAGGCAGCCAGGAACAGCGCGCTGACCGCGCCCAGCGCGGTGTAGGCCCAGCGGAAACCCGGCCCGGCGCCCAGCAGCAGGAAGACCAGGCAGAAGATCCCGTGGTCGACCGGGAGCAGCGCGACCGCCCGCAGCCGCGAGGGCGCGGACGGGGCGCCGGGCGCCGGCCGGGGCGTGAGTTTCTCGGTGAGCAGCCCGCCGAAGAAGGTGACGACGGCGGCGAACTGGAAGCCGAGCGGAACGAGCAGCCAGGCGTCGTCCGTCACCCCGAAGTGGCCGGGGTGACGGTAGAAGGCGATGAGGACGGCGGCGTGCAGTGCGGTGATCTTCGCGCAGTCCACGACATGGTCCAGCCACTCCCCCGCCGCGCTGCCGCTGCCGCGCAGCCTGGCCAGCTGTCCGTCGGCCGAGTCGAAGGCGAATCCGGCGGCGAGACCGGCCCACACCGCCACACCCTGCCACCAGGAAGGCTCGCCCAGCGCCACACCGGCCACTGCGGCGAAGCTGAACACCGCGCTCACCAGGGTCACCTGATTGGGTGTCAGCCCCACGGCATGCGATCCGGCTGCCAGGTAGCGGCCCACCGGGCGGTTCACATAGCGGGAGTAGAGCGACACCCCCTTGGCCGACTTCTGCGCCGTCCGCAGTTCGAGCAGCGCGGTACCCACGGATCCCATGGCCCCCCCAGGTCATCTGTGCATAAAGTGTGAACATCATCGCAGGTGTGCGGCCACCTTCAAGACCACCCCGCCCGCGCGGGCGCCCCGCCGCCGGGGCCGCGCCCCCTCAGGGCAGGGCCAACTGCCGGTCGAGCGCACGGGCGAGGCCGGGAGCCGTCCGTACGGAGGCCCCCCGCAGGAAGGCCGCTTCGTACTCCTCGTCCCCGATCGCGGCCCGGGCGCTGCGCTCGCACTCCTCGCGTACGGGGCCCAGCTCCGGGGTGCCGCGCTGCGGGTGTCCGACCGTGTTCCAGTACGCCTGGCTCGTTCCGAAGGCGACGGCGGCCCGTTCCCCGTCCCCCTGCGCCGCCAGGGCGGCGGCGAGAACGTCCAGGCCGAGCGCGATCCCGAAGGCGTCACCGATGTACCGCTTGCCCATCAGCATCGACCGCGCGTGGGCCACGGCGTCGCCGGGGCGGTCCTGGAAGAGCGCGACCAGGGCGAGCTGGTACTCCGTGTACGAGCGGGTCCACCAGTCACCGGTCTCCACGCAGGCCTCCCGCAGCTCCGCGGCGAGGCTGTGGGCCTCGGCGAGCCGGCCGAGACCGGTGAGGGCGAACACCTCGACGAGCCGGCACTTGCGGCGGGCTGCCGAGTCCTGCGTCATGTCCGCGCTGCCCGGCATCCGGACGGCCACGGTGTGGGCGGCCAGCGGCCGGCCGGCCATCAGGTGGCTGAGCCCGAGGAGGTACCCGGCGGCGAGGGACGCCTCGGTGTCGCTCGCGTACCGGGCCTCGTCGTCGCACTGGAGCCCGAGGCCGTGGGCCAGGTCGTGCTCACCCTGGAGCAGCGCGTTCACACCGAGCACCCACTGGGCCCGGGTACGGACCTGGCCGCGCACCGGGTGGAGGGCGAGGGCGCGTTCCACGAAGCTGCGCAGTTCGTGCAGGTGGCCGCAGCAGCTCCAGTAGAACCCGACGAGGCCGATCAGTTCGAGCGCGCGCCCGGGATCGGTGGCCAGCAGCCGGTCCATCGCGGTGCAGATGTCGATGTGCGCGTCGGCGACCCGCCGGTACCAGTCGCTCTGCTCCGGGGTCCGCCATCCCGCGTCGGCGGCGCGCGCGACGGCCAGGCAGTGCCCGGCATGGCGCTCGGCCAGCGCGTCGCCCTCGCCCAGTTCCCCGATCCACATCCGGCCGTACTCGCGGAGGGTGTCGAGCATCCGGTACCGGACGCCGTCCCAGCCGACGACGGACTTCTCGGTGAGTCCGCACAGCACCCGGCCGACCTCTCCGGCGGAGAGCGGGCCGCCGGAACAGACGGCGCGCGCGGACTCCAGGTCGAAGGGGCCGCGGAAGACGGACAGGCGCGCCCACAGCAGCCGTTCCAGCGGCTCGCACAGTTCGTGGCTCCAGCCGATCGCCGTACGCAGGGTCCGGTGCCGCAGCGCCCCTGCCCGCTCGGTCAGCACCAGTGTCTCGAAGCGCGAGTCGAGCCTCTCGGCCACCTTTTCCACCGGGCAGTCCCGCAGTTGGGCCACGGCGAGTTCCAGGGCCAGCGGGATGCCTTCGAGCCGCCTGCAGATGTCGGCCGCCGCGTCCGCCGCGGCCGGATCCGCCAGCGAGAGACCAGGGACGGCCCGCTCGGCCCGCTCGGTGAAGAGGGCCAGAGCCGTCCGGTCGCCCCCGACGGCAAGGGGTTCGATCTCGACCAGGTACTCGCCCCCCACCCCCAGTGCCTGCCTGCTGGTGGCCAGCACCGTGAGGCCGGGCGCAGCGGTGAGGAGGTCTCCCACCAGGCTGCGGCAGGCCGCGACCAGGTGTTCGCAGGAGTCGAGCACCAGCAGCCCCTGCTTGTCGGCGAGCCATGCGCAGAGCGCGTCGGCCTGGCTGCGTGTCGTGTGGTCGGAGAGTCCCACGGCGTCACAGACGACGGGCAGCAGCAGCCGCTCGCCGGAGGCCGGTGAGAGGTCCGCCCACCACACCCCGTCCGGACAGCCGGGTGCCGCACTGCCCGCGGCGCGCAGCGCGACACGCGTCTTGCCCACCCCGCCGATACCGGTCAGCGTGATCAGCCGGTGCCCCGCGAGAGCGTCCCGCAGATGACCCAGTTCGTTCTCTCGTCCCACGAGACTTGTGGCCTCGCGGGGAAGGTAGCCCGCCACCGCACCAGTCTCGCCTACTCCACGGACTCCGGGCACCGCGGGGACCCTTCCGCCCCGTGCGGGCGAACGCCGTTTCCCCCGGGTGGCGTTGACCGCTCGCTGCGCCGCGTCGGTGCTCGACAACGCCCGCCGGGTGACGGAAGTTGTGGTGGACGGTGCCGCCCGCTGCGAGGCGGCCCCCCGCCGCACCGCGTCACCGCACAGCCAGGAGCCAGGAGCCCCCGTGAATTCAGCACGCCGCAAAGGCACTTGCCGTGGAGTACGACGGCTGATCCGCGCCGTGGTGGCCACAGCCGCGATCACCGTCTCGGCCACGGCGGCCTGCCTGGTCCCCGCGACCGCGGACAACGGGCCCGCGACGGGCGGCGTGCGTCACCCGGTGTACGTGGCGCTGGGCGACTCGATGGCCGCGGGACCGTTCGTCCCGCGCCGCACCGGCCCGCTCGCCTGCGGACGCTCGACGCACAACTACGCGCACCGGCTGGCCGCCCGGCTCGGGGCCCGTGACTTCCGTGACGTCACCTGCAGCGGCGCGGAGACGGGCGACCTGACCGCGCCCCAGCGGCTGACCGTACTCGGAGCGCACGCGGGCGCCGCGCCGCCGCAGATCGACGCACTGACCCCCGGCACCACACTGGTGACCCTGACCATCGGAGGCAACGACGCCGGCCTGGTCGGTGTCGCGGGCAGTTGCGTCCGGCTCAGCCCGGTCTCGGGGTACTGCCAGGACACCTTCCTCAGGGACGGGACGGACCAGGAGGCGGCCCGTATCGACGGCCTGGGCCCGAAGCTCGGCGCCGCCCTGGACGCCATCCACCGGCGCTCCCCCGCGGCCAGGGTGCTGGTCACCGGGTACGGGGACTACCTGAGGGCGGGAGGCTGCTGGCCGGCCGTCCCGCTGCTCGGCAGCGACGCGGACTGGCTGCAGGGCAGCATCGACCGGATGAACGGCGTGATCGCGGCGGCGGCGGCCACGCACGGCGCCGAGTATGTCGACGTCCGCACCCCGAGCGAGGGGCATGACGCCTGCCGGGCTCCCGGCGCCAAGTGGGTGGAGGGCTTCGTACCCACCGCGCCGGCGGCCCCGCTGCACCCCAACGCGCGGGGCGAGCAGGCGTATGCGGAGGTCATCCTGGCCAGGATGGCGCAGTGACGTGTCCCGCGCGGGCGGGAGCCGGCAGCCACTGGCTGTCGCACAGGTCCATCGTCCATACTGCCCACCGTGGAACAGCACATAGGTCCGAAGAGCCCGCCTCCCGTGCAAGCCGCCGCGACCGATCCGGCGTACGTCCCCGGCCTCATGCCGCCGCGTCCCGGCCCGCAGGCCGACGGGGCACCGGACGCGGGCGGGGAGACGCCCGGGCCCGCGGAGGTGTCCGCCGGCGCGGCGGCTGCCGGCGAGGTCCCTGAGACCGGCGTGCGGGAGGCCCCTGCACCGCAGGACACCACGTCGCGCGACGCCGCACCGCAGGACGCCGCACCGCAGGACGCCGCACCGCTGGACACCGCGGAGCCGGCGCCGGAGGACGGCACCGGTGAGCACGGGCCCTCCGCGGCGGCGGACGCCGGCGGAGAGGACGGGAGCGATCCGGCCTTCGAGGTGGCCGACCGCCGTTCGGTGATCATCGCGAACCGCGCGGGCGTGGTACTCCGGCTGGACGACCAGGAAGCCGAGTTCGACTGGAACGAGATCGGCGCCGTCGAGTTCCAGACCTCCAAGTACGGACGGCGTCTGACCATCTTCGTGCACCTGCCCAACCGCCACACCTACCAGGCGGACGTCACGGCGTCCGGCCGGGACGAACTCCGGCAGTGGTCGGCCCGGCTCGACACGGTCCTGGACACCTACTTCGAGGAGTGACCCGGGCCCCCGGGTACGAGCCTCTCGCCGGCACGCGCGGGAACGGCCCCCGTGCCGTCTCCCGGCCCTCTCCCGTACGAGTGCGTCCGTTCGGCTGGAGCCTGGCGGGGCGGCTTCCAGAAGCACGTCCTAACCGATATGCATGAGCTTGCCCATGTACTCGTCGATTTAGGAGTCTTCATGCGTCTTCGCAGCATGCTCGTCGCCAGTGCTTTCGCCGCCTCCGCAGTGCTGGGTGGCGCCGCGTCCGCCTCGGCCCTTGACTACGGCCACGGCCACGGTCACCACCACCACCACGGCATCGCCGCCGCAGGCAGCTTCCACAAGCAGTCCGAGGGCGTCTACTACCACAACCTCGGCGGCCCGGCGGGCATCACCCACGCCGGCGCCTACAAGAACTCCAGCGAGGGCTGGTTCGGGTTCCTGGCTCACTGATCCGGACGGTCTGCCGCCCCTGGCGCCGCGCAGTGCGCGGCGCCGGGGGCGGCAGTCTGTCCGGCCTCGGCAGGCCGGCCCTCCGCGGGCCGGCTTCTTCTTCAGCAGGGTGCGGGACGAGTCGTACGGGGCGAGCCTGCCGCCCTCCCGGAGGATCGCGACCCGGTCGCCCTTCCTCACGGCCTCGTCGATGTCATGGCTCACGAGGATCACGGTCTTGCGGATGCGTTCGCGCAGCGCCGGGAACTCGTCCCGGACGTGCTCGCGTGTGATGGGTCGAGCGCGCCGAACGGCTCGTCCACCGGCATGACCGGTGGATCGGCTGCGAGAGCGCGGGCGATGCCGACGCGCTGGCGCTGTCCGCCGGAGAGCGGGTGCGCCCTAAGCGCGCCCTGGCCCGTCGAGGAACCGGAGCAGCACAGCCGCCTCCGTGCGGAGCAGCCCGGCCCGGCCGGCGTGTGCGGGAGCGGTCAACTCCGCTGCGGCCAGAAGCCGTTCATCCACCTCGGAGCGCACGATGTCCGCCGCCTCCCGCTCGCTCAACTCCCGCCGGGCCGCCTCGGTGGCACCCGCGCCGAGCGGCGAGGCCTCCAGCGCTGCGGCCTGCGGAGCCGCCGTGCCCGCCGGTACGGCCCCGGCGTTGTCCAGTGCGGCGATCGCCGAACGCAGGGCGCTCACGGCCGTCTTGTCGCGGGCGCGCATCGCTTCCGGCAGGGCCTGACGCAGTCGGGTGTGCAGAGACATGCGGGTGACCCTAGCCCCGGACCACCCGGATCCCGCAATGGGATATCCGCGGGCGCACCGGGCGCCGCACCCGCCGGAGGCGGCCGGCTACCCGGCATGCCCGTAGTCGGGCAGCTCCAGGGCGGTGCTCGCCGTGCGTCCCTGCCGCTCCGAATCGAGCGTGGTGCGGGTGCGCAGCACGGCGTTGCGCGCGTCGAGTTGCTGCCTGGTGCGCGGGGCGACCGTGGCACTGCCCTCCAGGGCGAGCGCCTGGTTCAGCTCCACGAACTCACGGACCGTCGCTTCGTACGCGGCGAAGGCGGTGGCGTGGTCGGGGCGGGTGGCGAGCTCCCCGGCCAGGACATAGGCACCCACCAGGGAGACGCTCGACCCCTGGCCGGACATGAACGACGTCGCGTACGCGGCGTCGCCGACGAGGGCGGTGCGGCCGGCGGACCAGGCGGGCATATGGATCTGGCTCACGACGTCGAAGAAGAGGTCGTCGGCGCTCTTCATGGCCGCCACCAGCCGGGGGATCTCCCACTGGGCGTCGGGGAACTGCGCGGCGACCAGCTCACGCTGGGCCCGCGGGTCACGGAATGCGCCCAGGGGTGGCTCCTCCCGGGCGAACGTCAGGAAGCCGTGCAGATCCTCGCCGGGGTCGTGCGCGTAGAGGGTCCCGGCCCTGCCCGGGACGTTCCACATACGGGCCTCGTGGTCCAGGCCGAGGTCGTTGGGGAGCGTGAAGCCGGCGAAGCAGTACCCGAGGTAGCGGTGGAACGCCTCCTCCGGGCCGAAGGCGAGGCGCCGGGTGTTCGAGTGCAGCCCGTCGGCGCCGATCACCAGACCGAAGGTGCGCCGGACACCGCTCTCGAAGGTGACCTCGACATCGTCCGCGCGATCGGACAGCGTCGCTATGGAATCGCCGAAGAGGAACTCGACCCGGCCACCGATCAGGCCGTGCAGGCAGTCGGCCAGGTCCCCCCGCCGCACTTCGATGTCGAGACCCTCCGCGCCGCCGGTGACGGCCTCGGGGCGCACTGCGGCCACGACCGTTCCGTCGGCGTCCAGGAAGGAGATCTTCCGGGTGTCGACATGCGCCTTCCTGAGTTGCGGCAACAGACCCATCCGGTCGGCGACGTCCCGGGCGGTGCCGCGGATGTCGATCGCGTACCCCCCTCCGCGCAGCGCGGGCGCCTTCTCCACCACGGTGACCTCGAAGCCGTATCTGTCCAGCCAGTACGCGAGGGCCGGGCCGGCGATGCTGGCACCGGAGATGAGAATCCTGCGGTCGGCCGTGCGGTTCATCATGGTTCCTCCCTGTCGGGACACACCGAATCAGTAGATACCTGCTTTAGGTATCCTTATTTCGAAGGCAAGTCCCTCGCGGGCGCCGTCGACCACCACCATATAGATACCTGTTTTATGTATGCAACTGGAGTCAGGATGGACACGTCACCACTCGGTGGACCGAAGCACGCCGACGGCCAGGACGGCGTCCTGGCCGTGATGCCCCGCCTGGCACAGCTGAGCAACGCCGTCAGCCGTGGCCGTCTGGTCCAGCACGCGATGGACGCCGCGGGCGTCACGGTGGAGCGCCCGGCCTTCTCCGTGCTCCTCACTCTCCACTTCGCGGGCAAGCCGCTGCGCGTCAAGGAGATCGCGGAGAAGGTGCAGGTCGTCCAGCCCCACGCCACACGGCAGGTCCAGCAGCTGGAGCGGCGCGGCCTGGTCCGCCGGATCGGCGATCCGGACGACGGACGCGTCAGCCTCATCGAGCCGACGGACGACGGCGCGCGAGCGGCCGACCGTTACGCGCACACCCTCATCGGATGGTTCACGGGAGTCGTCGCCCACTGGCCGGAGCAGGACCGCGACGACCTCGGCCGCCTGCTGACACGCCTCGCGGACGATGTCACGGCCCAGCTCGCCCACCTCGACGACGACACGGCGGCTCCCCCGGCCGGGGGAGCCTGAGCGGCACGGCGCCTGCCCGGCCGCTCCTGACCACGGCCCGGAACATGAACGCTGTGTCAGGGCAGCGCTTCCACCGTGTGCGGGGCGATGAAGCCCGTGTTACGGCCGCACGAAATGAACGGCGCCCCCAGCTGCCCGCCCCGCCCTGACAACGCGCCCCCATGCTCTCCCGCATGGGGGCGTTTCTCCTGTTCAGAGGGGTCGGAGCCGTGCGCTCCGCGGACCGTGCGCCCCGCCCCGCGAGCCCGTTCACACACCCGGCCCGCGCATTGACGCCGTCTTCCCCGCATGGGTTACTGACGCCGGACCGGCCCGGTGGACCCCCGCCGGCCCGGCGGCCACGGCTCCGTGTGCCGCCCGTTCGACCGAGCGTCCCGGACGGACGCCTGTACGGCAGAGAGATCCAGGGTGAGCAGCATGGAGAGCGCACCGCAGAGGGCGGCAGCCGGCCACCTCCGCCGCGCCGTGCCGCGCCCCGGCTCCCGGTGCGCGCAGCCGCCCGCGGGTCCCCCCTGTTGCCCGTGTACCGGCGGGTCGCGGGAGTGCGCTCCGCACCGCGGCCGCTGACCGCCCGGACACAATCCGGCCGGCGCCCGAAGCCCGTCCGTACCGCCTTTCCAGGGCCCCTGCCCGGGGTTTCCGACTCAGCCCGACCGCTGCCCGCCGTCCGGCCAACTCTTGCCTCCTGGAGTACCCATGCCCGAGACGTCCGCGCCACCGGACGAGCCGGTGACCGCCGATTCGTCGCCCGTCCCGCCAGGACGGCCCCCGGCGCGTCCGGACACCGGTTCCGGCCCGGCGCACGACCCGCGGCTCGCGGCCGAGCGGGTACTGCCGCTGCGCCACCCCTGGCGCTGGGTGCTGACGGCCGTGGTCGTGGTCCTGGCCGCCCAGTTCGCGCACGGGCTGGTGAGCAACCCCTTCTACCAGTGGGACCGTTTCGCCTACTGGTTCTTCCGGCCCGTGGTACTCGACGGACTGGTGATCACCCTCGAAGTCGCGGCGCTCAGCGCGGTGGCCGGGCTCATCGGCGGTGTGGTCCTCGCGCTCTGCAGGCTCTCCCCCAATCCGGTGCTCAGGTCGGCATCCTGGGTCTACATCTGGCTGCTGCGCTCCGTACCCCTGATCGTCGTCCTGTTGTTCCTGTACAACTTCAGCGCGCTGTACCGGACGCTCAGCCTGGGCGTCCCGTTCGGCCCTGCCTTCTTCAGGTTCGACGAGTCCCGCCTCGCCACGGACATGGTGGTCGCCGTGGTCGGCCTGAGCCTCAACGAGGCCGCGTACGCCGCCGAAGTGGTCAGGTCCGGGGTGCTCTCCGTGGACCAGGGCCAGCACGAGGCGGCCTCGGCGCTCGGCCTGCCGCGCGGCTTCCAGTTCCGGCGCATCGTGTTCCCGCAGGCCCTGCGCGTCATCGTGCCCACCTACGTCAACCAGCTGATCGGCCTGGTCAAGAGCACATCCCTGGTGTTCTACGTCTCGCTGCTCGACCTCTTCGGCACCGTGCAGAGTCTGGGCAGCACCTATCCGGGGGACATCGTGCCGCTCCTGCTCGTCGCCACGTTCTGGTACATCGTCCTGACGAGCGCCGTATCGGTGGTCCAGTTCTACGTGGAGCGCCACTACTCGCGGGGCGCGCTGCGCACCCTGCCTCTCACACCGCTGCAGAAGATCCGGTCCGCGATCCGCAGCGCCCGTGCCCGTATCGCGGTCGGAGCCGGCATATGAGCGTCAGCACATCCGGGATCCCGCAGGCAACCGCCCGCTCGGCGCCGGTCGCCGTGGAGATCCACCGGGCACACAAGTGGTTCGGGAACCACCAGGTGCTGCGCGGCATCGATCTGACGGTGGAACCGGGATCGGTCACCGTCGTCGTCGGCCCGTCCGGCTCGGGAAAGTCGACGCTCCTGCGGGCGGTCAATCATCTGGAGAAGCTGGACATCGGCCATGTGACCGTCGGCGGCGACCCCATCGGGGTCCGCCACCACCGCGGGCGGCTGAAGGAGCTGCCCGAGCGGACGATACGGGCCCAGCGCAGCCGGATCGGCTTCGTCTTCCAGCACTTCAACCTGTTCCCGAACCTGACCGTGCTGGAGAACGTCGCCGCGGCCCCGACAGCCACCGGCCGCACCGGCCGGGAGGGCGGCCGGGACCTGGCCCGCACCCTGCTGGAGCGGGTGGGTCTGGCGGACAAGGCCGGCTCGTATCCGCGGCAGCTCTCCGGCGGCCAGCAGCAGCGGGTGGCCATCGCGCGGGCGCTCGCCCTCGAACCGGGGGTCATCCTCTTCGACGAGCCGACCTCGGCACTCGATCCGGAGCTCGTCGGCGAGGTCCTCTCCGTCATCAAGGAGCTGGCGACCGGCGGGACCACGCTGATCGTGGTGACCCACGAGATCGGATTCGCCCGCGAGGTCGCGGACCAGGTCGTCTTCCTCGACCACGGGCGCATCGTCGAACAGGGCCCGCCGGCTGAGGTACTGGACAACCCCCGTGCGGCCCGCACCCGGGAGTTCCTCGGCCGGGTTCCCTGACGGGTCGTCATCTCTCCTCGCCGACTTCCCCGTTGCCGCCCCACCGGCTCCTCCGTCCCGTTCCCCGTACTCACCCTCAAGGATGCCGCCATGCCCCGCCGCAGATCACGCCTCTCCACGCTCGCCGCCGCCGGCACCGTCCTCACCCTGGCCGCCGGGCTCAGCGCCTGCGGCAGCAGCGATGACGCGTCCGGCTCATCGGGCACCGTCGCCAAGGGGTCGGTGGTCATCGGCGCGTTCTCGAACGGCGCCGCCAGGAAGACCGTCCTGGACGTCCCCGAAGTGGCCGCGATCCGGGCACACCTGCCCAAGTCCGTGACTGCCGACGGCAAGCTGACGATCGGGCTCGGCATGCTCCCGGCGGGCTCGGCGCCCCTGGGATACGTGGGTGACGACCAGAAGACCCTGACCGGGTCCGAGCCGGACCTCGCCCGGCTGATCGCCGCGGTCCTCGGTCTGCAGCCGGACGTGAAGAACTCGACCTGGGAGAACCTGTTCGTCGGGATCGACAGCGGGCGCACCGAGGCGGGCTTCTCCAACATCACGGACACCGAGGAGCGGAAGAAGAAGTACGAGTTCGCCTGCTACCGGCAGGACAACCTCGGCTTCGAGGTGCGCAAGGACTCCGACTGGAACTTCGACGGCACGTACAAGAGCCTGGCGGGCAGAACCGTCGCGGTCGGAGCGGGCACCAACCAGGAGAAGCTCCTGCTGGAGTGGCGGGACAAGCTGGCGGCCGAGGGCAAGAAGCTGACAGTGAAGTACTACCAGGAGAGCAACAGTACTTATCTGGCGCTGAACTCGAAGAAGATCGACGCCTACTTCGGCCCGAACCCGAGCCTCTCGTACCACATCACCCGTACCGCCTCCACCCCGCAGGCCACCCGCAGCGCGGGCACCTTCTCGGGTGCCGGAGTCTCGTTGCAGGGCCTGATCTGCGCGACCGCCAAGAAGGACAGCGGCCTGGCCAAGCCCCTGTCCGAGGCCATCAACTACCTGATCAAGAACGGTCAGTACACCAAGTGGCTGCGGACATGGAACCTCGGGAACGAGGCCGTGAAGAGCGCCGAGGTCAACCCGCCCGGCCTGCCGGCCACCAACTCCTGAGCCCTGCCGCCACCCGCCCGGCGCGAGGACGTACGCGCGCCTCACCCCGCAGCGCGTGCCGCGGAGATGTCCCCAGCGAGAAGAGAAGGCGCCCCATGTCCACCGGCATCCAGCCGCCGCAGCACCTCCCCCTGCCCGCGCCGGGTCCGGCCGCCGGACCCGACCCCGCACATCTGCTGGACAACGCCGCCTGGGCGGCGCTCACCGGGCCGCACCGGCGGTTCGCCGAGACGGTCGGTTCCGCCGCGCGGTACCGGACGGACGTGGCGCCCTTCGTCGCGCTTGCGGATCCGGCGTCCCCGCAGGCCTGGGACGACCTGGCCGTACTGGTCGGCCCCGGTGAAGAGACCGCGGTCACCGGGGTCACGGCCGTACCGGACACCTGGGAGACGGTCCGCAGCGGCGCGGGAGTGCAGCTCGTCGCCGACACGCTGCGCACGGCATCCGACCCGGAGGCCGTGCGGCTGACACCGTCCGATGTGCCCGAGATGCTGGACCTGGTGGCACGGACCCGGCCCGGCCCCTTCCTCCCCCGCACCATCGAACTGGGCGCGTACTGGGGGATCCGGCGCGGCGGACGGCTGGTGGCGATGGCCGGTGAGCGGCTGCGCCCACCCGGCCACACCGAGATCAGCGCCGTCTGCACGGACGCCGGACACCGGGGCCAGGGGCTCGCCTCCCGGCTGGTACGCCATGTGGCGGACGGCGTCCGCGAGCGCGGGGACACACCGTTCCTGCACGCGGCGGCCGAGAACGAGAACGCCGTCCGGCTCTATCTGTCGATGGGCTTCAGGCTGCGCCGCCGCAGTCTGTTCGTCGTGGTCCGGGTCCCCGGCGGCAACTCCCCTCCCGTACCGGGGAGTTGACCAGCCGCAGACCGGCCGCCGCTCCCCCGCACCCCCCGCCGCCCCTCAGGAAAGGCACCTCGCGGACATGTCCCCCTCTCCCTCCCCTTCCTCACCCCCCGGCCCCCTGCATCTCGCCGTCGCACTGGACGGCACGGGCTGGCACCCCGCCTCCTGGCGGGAGACCGTGTCCCGTCCCGGCGAACTCCTCACCGCCCGCTACTGGCTGGACACCGTGCAGGAGGCCGAGAGCGGTCTCCTCGACTTCGTGACCTTCGAGGACGCCCTGTCGCTCCAGTCCACCGACCCGGCCGGTGACGACCGGCGCACCGACCAGGTCCGGGGCCGGCTGGACGCCGTGCTGACGGCGTCCACCGTGGCACCGCTGACGCGCCACATCGGACTGGTCCCGACCGCGGTGGTCACTCACACCGAGCCGTTCCACCTCGCGAAGGCCATCGCGACCCTGGACCACGTCAGCGCGGGGCGGGCAGGCGTCCGCGTACGGGTCTCCGCCTCACCGCAGGAGGTGGCGCACTTCGGGCGGCGGCAGCTGCCGGACGTCACGCCCGGGGAGGCCGGGGCTGCCGACCGGGAGAAACTGGCCGCCGAGCTGCTCGGTGAGGCCGCCGACTATGTCGAGGTGCTCCGCAGGCTCTGGGACAGCTGGGAGGACGACGCGGAGATACGTGACGTCGCGACCGGCCGGTTCATCGACCGCGCGAAGCTGCACTACATCGACTTCCGGGGCGACCGGTTCAGCGTCAAGGGCCCGTCCATCACTCCGCGCTCGCCACAGGGCCAGCCCCTGGTGACCGCGCTGGCGCACGGGTCCGTCCCGTACGGACTCGTGGCGAGGTCCGCCGACGTCGGGTACGTCACCCCGCACGACGCCGCAGGAGCGCGGGCCGCCGCCGGGGAGATCCTCGCCGCCCGGGACGCGGCCGGACGGCACGAGGACACCGTCCACGTCTTCGGGGACCTGGTGGTCTTCATCGACGAGAGCGCCGCCGCAGCGAAGGACCGCAGACAGCGTCTCGACGACACGGCCGGCGCCCCGCTGACCAGCGACGCCGAAGTGTTCACCGGCACCCCCGCCGAGCTCGCCGGCCTGCTCCTCGACTGGCAGCGCGCGGGCCTGACGGGATACCGGCTGCGCCCCGCCGTGACCGGTCACGACCTGCCCGCCATCACCCGGGGGCTGGTCCCCGAACTCCAGAGCCGGGGCGCCTTCCGTCGCGCCTACGAGGCCGACTCGCTGCGCGGGCTGCTCGGCCTGGCCAGGCCCGCCAACCGCTACGCCCAAGTCCGGGCCGGAGGACAGTCATGAGCGGCACCCAGAAGCAGATCCATCTCGCGGCCCACTTCCCCGGGGTCAACAACACCACGGTCTGGAGCGACCCCGAGGCCGGCAGCCAGATCGACTTCGCCTCCTTCAGCCACTTCGCACGCACCGCGGAACGGGCCCGATTCGACTTCCTGTTCCTGGCCGAGGGTCTGCGGCTGCGGGAGCAGGGCGGCGAGATCTACGACCTGGACGTGGTCGGCCGCCCGGACACCTTCGCCGTGCTCGCGGCGCTCGCCGCGGTGACGGACCGGATCGGACTGGCCGGCACGATCAACTCCACCTTCAACGAACCGTACGAGGTGGCACGGCAGTTCGCTTCGCTGGACCATCTGTCGGCCGGCCGGGCCGCGTGGAACGTCGTCACCTCCTGGGACGCCTTCACCGGGGAGAACTTCCGGCGCGGCGGCTTCCTCCCCGAGGAGGACCGCTACACGCGCGCCGAGCAGTTCCTGCGCACCGCCTGGGAGTTGTTCGACTCCTGGGCGGACGGCGAGGTGCTGGCCGACCGGGAGAGCGGACAGTATCTCCGTACGCCGGACGCAGGTACGTTCGCCCACCGCGACCAGCACTTCGACATCGCGGGCCGGTTCGACGTGCCGCGCTCCCCACAGGGCCGGCCGGTGATCTTCCAGGCCGGCGACTCGGACCAGGGTCGGGAGTTCGCGGCCGCCACGGCGGACGCGATCTTCAGCAGGCACTCCGCGCCGGAGGCGGGCCGCGCCTTCTACCGCGACGTCAAGGGGCGGCTGGCCCGCCACGGGCGCACACCGGAAGAGCTGCTGATCCTGCCCGCCGCCACCTTCGTGCTCGGCGACACCGACGCCGAGGCGGAGGAGCGCGCCCACGAGGTGCGGCGCGGCCAGGTCAGCGGACAGACCGCGATCAAGTTCCTTGAGCACGTCTGGAACCGGGACCTGTCCGGCTACGACCCGGACGGTCCGCTGCCGGAGATCGACCCCGACACCGGGGAGCACACACGGGCGCGCGGCCGGGCCAGCGTGCGGATGGTGCGTGACCCGCTGGCCACGGCGTCCGAGTGGCGGCAGCGTGCGAAGGCGGAGGGGCTCTCCATCCGTGAGCTGGTGATCGAGACCAGCGCGCGCCAGACGTTCATCGGTTCGCCCGCCACGGTCGCCGAAGCGGTGAACGCCGCCGTGCAGAGCGAGGTGTCCGACGGTTTCATCCTGGCGCCGCATCTGGTCCCCGGCGGCCTGGACGAGTTCGCGGACACGGTGGTCCCGCTGCTGCAGGAGCGCGGGGTGTTCCGTACCGAGTACGAGGGGGTGACGCTCCGCGATCACCTCGGGCTGCGCGTCCCGGACCGCCTGCCGCGGGTCCGCTGAGGTCCGGGGACACCGAGTGGGGGGGGCGGGCACCGGCGCCGGGGGCCCGGTCAGTACGCGGCGCCTGGCGTCAGGTGTTCACGCAGGACCGTGCGCAGGGCGATGGGCTCGCGGCCGAGCAGGGTGGTCAGCGTCGCGTCGACGGTGCTGAATTCGCCGGCGCGGCTCGCCGCGAAGATGCCCAGCAGCTGCTCCGCCGGCCCGGCGGGAACGCCATGGCCCACCAGCTGCTCCCGGTAGTGGCTGTCGGGAACGGTGGTCCTGGTGAGGGTGCGGCCCGTGACCTCGGCGGCGAGGCGCGCGATGTCCCCGAAGGTCAGCGCCTGCGCCCCGGTCAGCGGCGGCGTGGGCCCGTCGAAGCAGCCCTCGTCGGCCAGGATGACCGCGGTGGCCTCGGCGAGGTCGGCGTGCGCGGTCCAGGCGACAGAGCCGTCGGCGGGCAGCGCGAGGTCACCGGACTCCAGCCCGGGACCTGCCAGTTGAAGCGCGCTGGCGGCATAGAAGCCGTTCCTCAGCGACGTGAACGGCACGCCGGACGCGCGCAGCGCATCCTCGGTGGCGGCGTGGTCGCGGCAGGCCTGGAAGTGCGACGAGGCGCCCGCGCCCATCTGGCTGGTGTAGAGAATGCGGCGGGCGCCCGCGGCGACGGCTCCGTCGATCGCGGCGCGATGATCCCGCACGGTCTCCTCACCCATCTTGTCGACAGACACGATCAGCACCTGCGAAGCGCCCTCGAAGGCGTGGGCGAGGCTGTCCGCGTCGGTGAAGTCGCCGCGCCGCACCCGTACACCCCGGTCGGCGAAGGCCCGGGCCTTCTGCGGGTCGCGGACGCTCACCCCGACCCGGCCGGCGGGGACGCGCGTCAGCAGCCTCTCGACGATCCGTTGTCCGAGCTTTCCGGTGGCCCCAGTCACGACGATCATGATTCTCCCCAGCGGTAGTTCCATTGGAATCAATTTCAAGGTATCACCGATATTATCGAGGGAACAGTTCGAGCGGTATCGTTGATACATGCCATCACGCCCATCAGTCAGGGACGGCTCGGCCCCCATCGAGTCCGACGCCACAGCCACCGACGCGGCAGCCGCAGACCGGGATCCCCGGCAGCGGGTCATCGAGGCAGCCGCCGATCTGCTGGCACGCGAGGGCCGCGACGCCGTCACCACTCGCGCGGTCGCCGTCGCAGCAGGCCTGCAACCCCCGGCCATCTACCGGCTGTTCGGCGACAAGGCGGGCCTCCTCGACGCGGTGTCGGAGTACGGCTTCGCCTCGTTCCTCGCAACCAAGCAGGGCAGGCGCACCGAACCCGAACCGCAGGACCCCATCGAGGACCTGCGGGCGGGATGGGACCTGGCGGTCGAGTTCGGCCTGGCCAATCCCGCCCTGTACTCCCTGATGTACAGCGAACCCACCAGGGAAGCGTCAGCCGCCTTCCAGGCCGGGATGAAGATCCTGATGGGCCGCATCCGGCGCCTCGCCGCCGGCGGCTGGCTCCGCGTCGACGAGGAGCTCGCGGCCGCGCTCATCCACGCGACGGCGCGCGGCGCTGTGCTCACCTGGCTGTCGACGCCCGAGGATCGGCGCGACCCGGCGCTGCTGAGCACGCTGCGGGAGTCCATGGTCGCCGCCGTGACCAACGAGGAGCCGGCCGTACGGACCGCAGGCCCGGCGGGCGCCGCCCGCGCTCTGCAGGCCGCACTCCCCGACCAGACGACGCTCAGCGGCGCGGAGCAGCATCTGCTCGGGGAGTGGCTGACCCGCCTCGCGTCCGACGGCTGAGGCATCGCCACCCCGGCCCGCGGTCACGCCACCAAAAGGATCAGCCCACCCCGCCGCCGAGCCCGCCGAGCCGCAGCATCCCGTTCCTCTCGGCCGAGCCGGGGAAGCGGCCGGCCCGCTCGGCCTTGCGGCCTCCGAAAACGGTTCAGGGCCGGCCTCACCGAGGCGGGAAAGGACGCCCCCCCATGGGCAGGTCATGGAGGGCGAGTTCGGGGGCCGCAGCCGGATCCAGAACCCGGCCCACCAGGGCTCGCCACTGCGCAGGGCCCTCCCGCCGTGCGACTCCGCGCTCGGATGACAGCAAGCCGCGGCCGGGAATTCCGCCACGCCACCCCGCCCGCTGAGCCGCCACACCCCCGCTCCTCTCGACCCAAGCTCGACCGAAGAGTGAGCGCCTCGGAGGCCCATCGCACCGCGATCGACAGAACAGCCCTCAGGCGCCCCGGGCCGGCGAAGTACCGGACGGCAGCCCCCTGCGGGCGCGTGGGGGTGGTGCTGTTCACACCACCTCGCGTGAATCCAGCCATCTTGACCCCCTGGTGGCGCTCACCCCGTCGGCGGCATTGGCCAGAAAGACACTTTCGAGCAAAGAAACAAAAAAGTGGAACCCATGAATCCGTCAAGAACCGGACTCAGGGCCATCCCTATGTCCCTTTTATGCAAATTTTGAGGGCTCATGATCAGACCGTAAAGAAGAGGTCAAGCGAAATGATCAAGCAACGAGGAGAAAGATCGCTTCCCTGGACAACTAATCTCCGGTCATGAAAAGGTAATAACGAATTCACGGGGGAAGTGACAGCAATTTGCGAACCATCCGGTATCGGAGTGAACGCAAAAGCAGTTGCTTGACAAGGCGGCCGTCTGCCCTGTGGGTGACATGCGGGGTTGAATGCAGATCCCGGCGCCTTTGCATCAAGCGCCGGCCCTGCACAAACCCCTCGGTTCCGTGTCCTGCAGTAGCCGTTGAATGCAAGCCCTGGTGCAAGCCAGAGGCGCGAAGGGGAAAAATGAAGAAGAAGTTCGTCGCTGCGACCGGAGTCGCTCTGGGCGGTCTCGCCCTGGTGATCAGCACTCAGGGTTCCGCGCAGGCCGCGGCTCCGACCGCGGACGTCTCCGCTCAGGTCTCGGCCAAGCAGAACGATGACGTGCACCCGCAGGCGATCGGGGGCCTGGCGAAGCTGGCAGGCAAGGCGGCTGTCCACGTGAAGGCCGCGTGCCCGTCCGTCGCGAGTGCGGCCGGCAAGGTTGCCGGTGACTTCCTTGGGCTCCGCGTCACGCCGGCCGAGAAGACCAGCAACATCAACGAGATCGACACGGTCTTCGACAAGTGACACAACACATCATGGTCAGGAGGGCAGCGCTGATTTTCGGCGCTGCCCTCCTGGGCGCCTACTTCCTGCTCGCATCCTTTTCCCAGACCCCCCTCACCCCGGTCAAGGTGAAGTACTACGACCAGGTCAACGCGGTCATGCAACCCTATTTGGCGCAGAACTGGATGCTCTTCGCCCCGAACCCGATGTCGGAAGACCGGGGAATCCTGTCACGGGCCAGGTGCGCCGACGGCACAGTGACAGACTTCTACGACGTCACACAGCCCTATGTGGAAAAACTCCAGCACGACCGTTTCTTCCCGTCACGCGTAAGCCGGCTGGTCAGTGGGACCATCACGCAGCTGGACAACGGTGATCCGCTTTTGCAGAGGCTGAGGGACACCAGGAAGGAAAAAAAGAAGAAGCAGCTTCCTCTTCTGCCGTACGAGAAGACATCACAGGACCAGGCCGAGAGGTTCATGTCCCGGTACTCGCTCGCGCAGATGCCGGGCGTGTGCGACGGGCACCCTGCCGCGGTCCAGGTACGCGCGTACCTGCATGAGCTGCCACCGTGGTCCAAACGCAAGGATGCTTCCGCCACGGGGACCACAAAATATCAGGACCTGGCCTGGCGAGAGGTAGGCGAAACGAAATGAGGAGGGTATCGGCCCGAATCGACGGATGGGCATCAAGCCCCGTGAGCGTGGTCGGTGTATCAGGGACCAGAGTCCTCCTCGGATTCATCGGCCTCATGTTCTATGTGAGCCAGTACGGCGACCGCGGGTTCCTGTTCGGCCCGGACAGTGTCCTTCCGTGGCATGAGTTCACTGAACGTGTCGCGGCCAACGGCTCCTTCAGTCTCTACGCCCTCAGCTCGTCCGACGCCTGGTTCCAGGTGATCTTCCACTTGGGGATCGTCGCCGCGCTGATGGTCATGCTGGGCATAGGGGGGAGGGCAGGACTTGCTGTCCACTGGATTTTCCTGTGGTCGATATATGAGCGCCAGACGGTCCTGCTGGATGGCGGCGACAACCTCGCCTATCTCGTCGTCCTCATGCTTCTCCTGACACGCTGCTACGACCGATTCTCATTCCCCACCGGGATCGGCGAGAAGATCGTGGCCCGCCTCCCCGGCCACGTACGTGCCATAGGGGCCCCACTGCACAATATCGGCGTGGTCGGGATCGCTCTCCAAGTGTGTCTGGTCTACGTCGTTAGCGGCCTCTACAAGGTGCAAGGCCAGATGTGGCAGGACGGCACGGCACTCTTCTACGTCCTCAGAGTTCCGGAATTCAGCTTCCCCGCCCTGTCTCACTTTGTGTACGAGAATGATTTCCTCGTCTTCTCTGGGACCTACGTGACCGTGCTCTTCCTCGTCTACTTCCCCCTGGGCGTCCTGGTGCCGGCCCTTCGGCCGTGGGCCGCCGTCATGTCGATCGGTTTCCACCTGGGGATCGCCCTTCTCATGGGGCTGACTGGATTCGCGCTGACCATGGTGGCCTGCGATCTGGTCTTCCTGAGCAGGGGGCTCGACGAAGCGATCTCCCTGGCTGGCCGGCTGCTCCGGAGGGTTCGTTCACACACCGACAGAGGAAGTGCGCCGGGCGGGAGTTCGCCCGGCGGAAAAGACCTCTCCGCGTCCCCGCCGGCTGTGGAGAGAGTCGGTTAGCCGCCCCGCCGTGACCCGCCCCCTCACCAGTGCGACGCACAGCCCTGTCTCATCGAGAAACAGAACTGCCATCGACGTTCCTCCACTTCACGGCTCACATGCGGCAGCGCATCCAGGGGTCTGCATTTCGAACCGCGACGCAATCCCGTCGTCGGCCAAAGGATCGGATCCAGTACGCATTCCAGGAGGTAACGGGCATATCCCTGCATGGCCGGAAGGGCCACTGCGCGGGGCCCGCCCTGACATGATCGGGCCCCGCCGGCAAGAGGGGGAGCCGCCCGGCCCCGGAGCCGTGCGCATCCCGGAGTTGTCCCCCGACGATGCACGCGCCACCGGTGCGGCCCAGGTCGCGGGGACGGGCACACCCCTGTCCGTGATCGAGGAACGGAGCTCGGAATTGGGAACCTCATTCCCCCAGGACAACGATCGGCCAGGCAGCATGATCGGCCTGTTCTGGATAGAGGAATCCAGGGTGTGCCTCGGCGCGCCCCCGATCGAAGAAGCCCCCGGCGTGTACCTCTCCCCTGCCGGGCTGTCGGTCACCGGGCCCGGACAACGTGTCTGGGCCTGGGAGGAGATCACCGATATCCAGGTCCTGGACGTGCCGGTGCGGTCGGCTGCCGTCCGCTGGGCGACCCGGGTGACGACGGTCGTCGCTGCGGCCCTTGACGCCTGGGTACCTGGCAGTCCGGCACGGATGACCGTAGTGGTGCACACCCGGGACGAACGCGTCGGGACACCGGTCCTCTCCGCCGCGGCTGTCGCGTACACGCAGCGGGAAGTCGACCTTTCGCTCGGCCTGCTCGCCCACTTCGTCCGCGGCAGTGCCTCACCGTCCACCCTGACCCAGTGGTGGACGGAGAACCGGCCGGACGAACTCCTGCGCTCACGCCACCGGGAGAGAGCCCTGGAAAGCCGGCTGGCCCCCCTGCTGTGAACCGGCGCAGATCCGTTACCCCCTCCCCCGCGTCACGATTGCCGTCCCGTTCCCTTCCATGAAGAAAGAGGGTTGCCTCAGCCATGGGCGACACCGCCATGAACAGCACCGCGGCCGGCGCCACCGAACTCCGTGCCGTGCTGGCCTACGACGGGGACTGCGGCTTCTGCCAGGCCGCCGTCCGGCAGATCCAGCTCCGGGCCCGCCCCCGGACGAGGGCCGTCACCTGGCAGACCCTCCCACCGGAACTGACCCGGCCCCACCTGAAGCGCCTGGACAGGGAAGTGCTGCTGTTCGACGGGGGCCGAGTGAGCTGCGGCGGCTCCCCTGCCATCGCCGGATTCCTCGGCTCGTCCCCGGCCCGGCTGTACCGGGTCGTCGGGCGCTGCCTGCGGCTTCCCCCCATCAGCCTGGCAGCACACGTCATCTACCGGACAGTGGCCAGGAACCGACATCGCATGCCCGGCGGTTCAGCAGCGTGCGCGCTGCCCCGCACCACCGACTGAAAGCGCGCCATGCCCCAGGTACCCACCTGCATTCTCAGCAGCTCCCAGGCCCCCCGGGTCAGCCACGGCCACGCCCTCGACCGCTTCGTCCAGATCGGCTCACTGACCAAGCCACTCACCGGGACCCTGCTCGCCCAGCTGGCATCAGCAGGGGTGGTCCAGCCGGGCGACCCGCTCGACCAGTACCTGCCCGTGCCCGCCGGGACCGGCATCACTCTGCGGCACCTCGCGGAGCACACGGCCTCGCTGCCCCGGGTTCCGCCAGGTCTGCGACGACGCGACCCGTACGCCGGCTTCGGTCCCGAAGCCCTGAACGGCGTCCTGGAACATCTCGACACCCTCACCACCGGCCCTCCGGGAGGCGAGGCGGACTACTCCAACCTCGGCTACGCCATCCTCGGTGCGGCACTCTCCGCTGCGGCGGGCGCGCCGTACGAGGAGCTCCTGAACCGGTACGTGCTGGCCCCCCTGGACATCACCGAGGTCACTTCGGACCCGCCGCACGACGAGCGGCTCAGCGGACGCGGGTTCCTGGGCCGTCCCCTCCGTCCCTGGACCATGAGCAGCGCGATCCTGCCCGCCGGAGGACTGTGGGCCACCCCGCGCGAGACCGCACGTCTGGTGACAGCGCTCCTCGTCGAACGCAAGCTGGGTGAACCCGCGCTGTCCTGGCAGACGTCCGGCCGCCTGCGCTGGCACAACGGCGCCACCCGCGACGCCTCCGTCTTCGCGGGTGCCCTGGATGACGGCACCTGGGTCGTGGTCCACCGCCTCTCCGGGAAGCCGGCGCCGACCGAGGACATAGCTGTCCGGATCCTGAAGGACGCGGCCGCCGAGCCATCCGGCTGAGAGGAGCCGGACGCCGCCGGCGAACGAGTGGTGCGACCGGGGGTGGCCGGGGTGGCTGACGAGCAGCCGTCCGGCGGCCCTCGAAGGTGCTGCCGGAAAGCGTTCGGAGCAGCCTTCCGGCGCAGGTCCGGCGGATCCGCCCTGGACCGCGGGATCGACAGAAACGATCAAGGGCCGGTTTCGGATTGCTCCGAAACCGGCCCTGACCTCGACTCTCACGAGTCGGGACGACAGGATTTGAACCTGCGACCCCTTGACCCCCAGTCAAGTGCGCTACCAAGCTGCGCCACGTCCCGATGCCGATCCGGCCCGGGGCTTCCCCGGCCGATCGCGCACCGAAACAATACCGCACTCCAGCTGGTGATCACGAACCCGATTGCACGGCCGGCCACACGGTCGGCCCGTTTGACCTCAAGTGCGCTTGATGTTGGATCGTCGGCCGCATGGACACAGACCTGAACCGGCTGATGGCCCTCATGACGGGCGACGAGAAGCACGGCCCTGCGGCGACCTCGACTCTGGACGCGCTCTGGGTGCTGTACGACCGGGTTCTGCGGGTCACGCCGCAGACCGCCTCAGCGCCGGACCGTGACCGCTTCCTGCTGTCGAAGGGGCACGGCCCCATGGCGTACTACGCGGTCCTCGCGGCGAAGGGGTTCTTCCCCGAGGAACTGCTCGCGGGCTTCGGCTCGTACGACTCACCTCTCGGCCACCACCCCGACCGGCTGCTCGTGCCCGGCGCCGAGATCGGCAGCGGATCACTCGGGCACGGACTTCCGCTGGCCGTGGGCACTGTGCACGGGCTGCGGGCGCAGCGCCTCACCGCGCCGCGGGTGTGGACGCTGATCGGGGACGCCGAGCTGGACGAGGGCTCGGTGCACGAGGCCATCGCGTACGCGGGGCCCGCCGGGCTCGGGCAACTGCACACCGTGGTGATCGACAACGCGTCCGCGAGCCACGGGGTCCCCGGCGGGATCGCGGCCCGTTTCGAAGCGGGCGGGTGGTCGGTCCTGACCGTCGACGGCCGGGACCACGAGCAGTTGTACGCGGCCTTCACCGCACCGCATCCGGGCCGGCCGCACGCCGTGGTCGCCCGTGTCGAGCCCAAGGACACCTGAGCGCGACCCGCGGGACCAGCCGGCAGGACCACCCGAGAGGAATGTGTCATGGACAACATGCGAGAGCGCTTCGCCGCCACCACGTCGCGGCTGCTGGACGAGGACCCGCGGATCGCCGTCGTACTGGCCGAGATCACCCGCGACGGTTTCGCCGGCGCGGCGCGCGCCCACCCCGACCGGGTGGTCAATGTGGGGATCCGGGAGCAGCTGCTGATCGGTACGGGTGCCGGGCTGGCGCTGACCGGGATGCGCCCGGTCGTGCACACGTTCGCCAGCTTCCTGGTCGAGCGCCCCTTCGAGCAGATCAAGCTGGACCTCGGCCATCAGGGCGTCGGCGCCGTGCTGGTGAGCGCCGGGGGTTCGTACGACTGGCCGGCCGGCGGCTTCACCCACATGTCACCGGGCGATGTGGCCCTCCTCGACACCCTCGACGGCTGGACGGTGCACGTACCCGGCCACCCCGACGAGGCCGAGGCCCTGCTGCGCCAGGCCGTGCGCGGGGACGACCGGGTGTACGTACGGCTGTCGCTGCAGGCCAATCAGCGTCCTCAGCCGGTCACCGGAGTCGGCTTCCACACGATGCGGGAGGGCCACGGCGGGGTGGTGGTGGCGGTCGGGCCGATGCTGGACGCGGTCATGGCGGCGACCGAGGGCATGGACGTCGCCGTGCTGTACGCGGCGACCGTGCGGCCCTTCGACGGCGCCGCTCTCCGCAGGGCCGCCGACGCACCCGGCCGGGCCGACGTGGTGCTGGTCGAGCCCTGCCTGGCCGGCACGTCGACAGCGGCCGCGAACGACGCCCTGGCCGACCGGCCGCACCGGGTGCTCGGCCTGG
The DNA here is from genome assembly GCF_036061255.1 of Streptomyces sp. NBC_00388. Lineage (NCBI taxonomy): Bacteria > Bacillati > Actinomycetota > Actinomycetes > Kitasatosporales > Streptomycetaceae > Streptomyces > Streptomyces sp. NBC_00388. The sequence goes on along the minus strand of NZ_CP107948.1, from coordinate 6,503,975 downwards.
GGGTCGGCAGGAAGGAGCTGCGGCGGTACGGCCGGATCGGCGAGCATGTCGCCGCGCACGGGCTGGACGCGGCGTCGCTGCACCGGAGCATCACCGCCTTCCTGGCGGGGCCGGGCGCACCACAGGGGTGAGCCCCGCGAGCCGGTCCGTAGTCCGGCTCGCAGTCCGGCTCGCAGTCCGGCTCGCGAGCCGCGGCCCGGTGTCCCGGCGGGTCACCCCGGCGGGTCACCCCGGCGGATCACCCCGTGCGCTGCTGGCCCCGCTCGAAGTATTCGACGAGCGCCGGTTCGAGCGGGGGCACCCTGCGCGGGGTTCCGCCGTCGCGGAGCGAGTCCGTGGCCCGGACCCCGGCGGCCACCGCCATCCGCGCGGCCACCGGTGAGGTGTCGGTACGGCCGCCCTCACGGACGAACCGCAGGAACTCGTCCATGAGGAGCGGGTCGGCGCCGCCGTGGCCCGCCTCGTCCTGCGCCTCCGGGACGGGGTGGATCTCGTCCGCGTCCTCCCGGTAGACGGAGCGGCGGGTGTTCCAGACCTTCACCGTGCTGCCCGGTCCGTCGCCGAAGTTCTCCAGGCGGCCCGCGTCGCCGATGACGGTGTAGTTGCGCCAGTAGTCGGGGGTGAAGTGACACTGCTGGTAAGAGGCGAGCACGCCGTTGTCCAGGCGCATGTTCAGCAGGGAGACGTCCTCGATGTCGATGACGGGATTGAGTCCGCGCTGGGTGTGCGGCGGCCAGTGTCCGTCCCTGGTGTACCAGTCGGCGGCCTTGGGCTCACCGGGCTCGCGGCGGTGCGGGTTGTCGCCGTAGACCATCAGGTCACCCATCGCCTGGACGTCGCGTGCGTACCCGCCCGCCAGCCAGTGCAGCACGTCGATGTCGTGGGCGGCCTTCTGGAGCAGCAGCCCGGTCGTGTACTGCCGCTCGGCATGCCAGTCCTTGAAGTACCAGTCGCCGCCGTAGCCGACGAAGTGCCGGACCCAGACGGTCTTGACCTCACCGATCGTGCCGGCGGCGATGAGGTCGCGCATCAGCCGGACGACCGGCATGTGGCGCATGTTGTGGCCGATGTAGAGGCGGGTGCCGGTCTCGTACGCGGTGCGCAGGATCTCGTCGCACCGCTCGACCGTGATGTCGAGGGGCTTCTCGACGAAGACCGGTTTCCCGGCGCGCAGCGCTTCGCAGGCCAGGCCGGCGTGGGTGTGGTCAGGGGTGAGCACCAGGACCGCGTCGATGTCGGGATCCTCGACGACCTTGTGGTGGGCGGAGGAGATCAGGGCATCGGGGAAGGCCGTGGCCGCCTCCGTACGGGCCGCCGGGTCGGGGTCGGCGAGTGCGGTGACACGCGAGCCGGCTCCCGGGCGGTGGGCGGTGCGGGCGATGCTGCCGCGCAGGCCGTAGCCGAGGACGCCGATACGGAGGTCGGACATGGGCTTCCTTCGCTGGTGCGGGTGGAGCGGATCTTCCGGACTGGCCCTACGGGTGGACGGCGACCTGGGCGAGACCGACGCGGCCGGTACCGGTGAGCTGGATCCTCACGTACCGGGTGTCGGTGTCCAGGTCCAGCACGGTGGGCCGCAGCGCCTTGCCGCTGACGTGGACGGCGCCCTTGTCCGTGCGTACGTCGAAGCCGGCCGTCGTGGTCGACGCGTCGTTCCAGATCTCGACCCGGCCGACATGGTGCACCGCCCCGAGATCCACCTGCCACCAGGCGCCCGGCTCCGAGAGGGTCCGGGTGTCCGTCGAGGTGTCACCGTCGACGGCGAGTGCGGCGGCGGCCCCGTCGGTGGACGACTGGGACGCGGTGCCGGTGCGGGCCAGGTCCGGGCTGAGCTGCTCGACGGGGCCGCGGTGCGCCCCGGCCGCGGAGGCGGTCCGCACCGCGGCGGCCGGGAGCCGGTCCAGGCGGGTGTGGTTCCCGGACATGGTCGAGCCCGTCCCCGCGATGGCGGGCGCGTCGGTGTCGACCCAGTTCCCGCGGGCGGTGTTCTGGATGCCGTAGTCGGCCCAGTTGGAGACCCACTTGTAGCCGAGCCGGGTCAGGACGTTGTTCTCGACGGTGATGTACGAGGACTGCTCGTCGAGGTAGATGCCGTTCCCGTCGCGCTCGGTGTTGCCGTAGGCGGAACGGTTGATGTAGTTCCCGGAGATCACCGTGCCGGGCTGGGCGCCCTGGGTGTAGATCGCGCCGCCGTCGTGCTGGGCGTCCTTGACCTGCATGACGTTGGTGATGCGGTTGTCGGTGATCCTGTTGTCGCGCAGTACCGACTTCTGCGACTCGGGCTGGTTCCAGCCCCAGCCGACCGAGATACCGGAGTAGGGAAGCTGGTCGAGGGTGTTGTGGTCGACCGTGAGCCCGGCTTCGTAGCCCGCCCAGACACCGGCCGCGTCGGTGTACTCGACGGCGGCACGGGTGACCGTGTTGTAGGCGAACGTGTTGCGCTCACCGGCCAGTCCGGGCGCAGGCACCGGCTCCGTGTCACCGATGTACGCGGCGCCCGACGACAGGTCGCTGAAGTCGGAGTGGGTGATCCCGGAGTCCTTCGTACCGGCTTCGAGAATCGCACCGGCCCCGCCGAGGTGGGTGAAGGACGCCCCTTCGACGGTGATGTGGCGGCCGCCCCGCACGGTGAGCGCGGCCGACGGCTTGGTGTAGTAGCGGCCCGCGTGGTCGGCGGGGCCGGTGGCACCGGTCAGGGTGAGACCGGCCTGCGTGCCGGCGTATCCCTCGCCGGTGTCCGGCTGGTGGTAGGCGGCGTACGCGAAGCCGATGCCACGGACGTGGACGTCGTGCGCGCCATCGATCGTCATCAGCTGCTCGGTGGCGGGTGTGACGGCCGTGGCGCGCCGCATGTTCTCGCCCTTGCGCGGCAGGTAGGTGATGGTGTGCGCCGCCGAGTCGTGCACGAACTCACCCGGCTGGTCGAGGAGTTCGGGAGCGTTCTCGAAGAAGGCGACACCCGGGTAGCGTGCCGAGTCGACCGTCGTGGAGTCCCAGGCAGGGCCGGTGCGGTCCGTGCCGCTCGCCGAGTTGGTCCAGCAGGGCTGGGCGAAGGTCAGGTTGTCGCCGCTGACCCCGGCGATCCGGCAGTGGTAGTTGCGCCAGCGGACCTTGATGACGGCCTCGGCATCCGTCGGCCGCTTCCAGCCGGCGATCCCGGTGGCCTTCGCGCCGGTCATGCCCGTCTTCGTCGCGTCGCAGACGCCGGCCGCGCAGGCTTCGCCGCGGGCGGGGGTGGCCCGGACACCGTCCACGAAGAGCTGGCGCGGTGTGATGCCGTCGGGTACCCGGGCGGTCCAGGCCCCGCCGGAGGTCTTCGTCCAGCCGGTGACCGAGCGCCCGCCGGAGAGGACGGGCCGGGCGCCGGGCGCGGCGGTCCAGGTGGTGCCGGAGTCGGCCGCGGTGAGCTCCAGGGCCGCGCCGCGGTGGTACGTACCCCCGGTGAGCCGCACGGTCACGCCGTGGCCGTGCAGGGTCCTGGCCTTGTCACGAGCGCCGTCCAGGGAGCAGGGGCGGCTGTGCGTACAGGACGCCCCCGCACCGTGCGGTGCCGCGTACAGGGTGTCGGTGTGCGCCGGGCGGGCGGCCTGCGCGAGGGGCGCGGTGGCGAGCAGGGCGGCGACGGCAGCCAGCGCCGTACCGATGTGCCGGGCGGCAGGACGGTGGGTGGTGCGGCGGGTCATGCGGCAGCCTTCCAGTCGGGGTGGCCGGGCATCGGCGGGTTGGTGGCGCCGAACAGCCAGTCGCGCAGAAACCGGTCCAGGCCCCGGTCACCCGTGACATCGACCGTGTGCCGGATGAACTTCTCGCTGGTGCAGGTCGAGTCCTTGAGGCGCCGGACCCACTCGCGCATGATCCGGTCGAAGGTCCGCTGCCCGACCTGCTGGTTGAGCGCGTACAGGACGAGCGCCCCGCCGTCGTAGATGTTGGCGCCGCCGAGTGCCCTGGGCAGCCCGGGCGGGCCGTCCTCGGCGCGGACCGCGTCGAGCGTCCCGTAGGTGGCCTTCATCTTGTCCGCGACGACCGACCAGCCGCGCTCCTCGCTGTACACGGCGGCGTAGTAGGTGGCGGGCCCTTCGTTGAGCCAGGCCTGCTGCCAGTCGTGCGGGGTGACCGAGTCGCCGAACCACTGGTGGGTCAGCTCGTGCACCATGGTGTTCTCGTACGCCGGGTTGCCGTCGGCGTTGGGCTTGAACCAGTTGGTGCCCATCAGCGTGAGGGTCTGGTTCTCCAGCGCGTCGGTGTATCCGTCGTAGATGTGGACCCCGTACGTGGAGAACGGGAATCGGCCGAACCTCGCCTCCAGCCAGGCCAGATGGTCGGCGGTGCGGGCCACGACCGGTGCGTAGGTGTCCTCCTGGCCCTCCGGCACGATGTGGCGCAGCGGCAGACCGGTGTGGCTGCTGCCGTACAGGTAGGTGCCCTTGACGACCGCGATGCCGAGCAGCTCGGTGGGCATCCGTTCGCGGAGTGCGAAGTGCCAGACGGCCGAGCCGTCCGCGCGCGGGGACTTGTGCAGCAGCTCGCCGTTGGCAGCGGCCACGTAGCCCTGCGGCGCGCTGATGTGGAAGGCCCAGGTCGCTTTGTCCGACGGGGTGTCGTTGCAGGGCAGGAAGGTATCGGCGCGGGACGACTGCACCGCTGCGGCGAATCCGCCCTCGCTGCCGAAGACCCAGCCGTTCAGGCCGAGCCGCTTGGCCTTGCCGTTGCCGTGGTAGCGGATCTCCACGGTGAAGGGCCGGCCGTCGTGCAGGGGGCGGACCGGGGTGACCGTCAGCTCCTGGCCGCTGCTGCCCGCCGAGAGCTGCCACGGGGCGGTGCGGCCGTCGACGGTGACCGCCTCGATGGTGTGGCCGTCGGTGTCCAGATTGAAGGCGGACAGGTCCTGGGTGGCCCGCGCCGATATCCGCACGGCGGCCGTGAAGTCGTAAGTGACGGGTGTGAAGTCGAAGGTCAGGTCGTAGTGGGTGACCTGGTAGCCGCCGTTGCCGAGGGTCGGGAAGAGCGGGTCGCCGACACCGCTGGACCCGGCCACCGGATCGAAGGAGCGGGCCAGGGCGGGGGCGCCGAGTACGGGTACGGCCGCGGCGGCGGCCACCGCCGTGCCGCCGAGCTGGAGGACGGTGCGCCGGGTGGTCACTTCTTCCCCTTCTGGACAGCCTCTTCGAACTCGCGACGCGCCTGCTCGGCGCCCTTCGCCAGGTACTCCTTGGTCAGCCGGTCGTAGTACGACATGGGCTTGCGGCCGGAGACGATGTCCTTCAGGCCGTCCTGCTTGAGCGTGTAGAGGCTGCCGTAGCCCTTGGAGTCCCAGGTGGGCGAGGAGACCTTGAGGGTCGGGTCCTGCTCCATGACCGGGATCATCTTCGCGTACGCCTCGTGGACGTACCGCACGCCCTTCTCGGTGTCGGTGCTGAACACCGCCGGGACGGCGGACGCGAGCATCTTCCAGGGGACCGTGACGTCCTGGCTGCCCTTCTTGGTGAGGATCGGGTTGCCCTTCGCGTCACGGGTGAAGTCGGTGCCCTCGACGCCGTAGTTCATCAGCGTGTACTCCTCGCTGCCGAAGGGCGATGCGGCGAAGTCGGCGAGCGCGAGGAGTTGCCTCACCCGCTCGGGGGCTGCCTTCCTGATGTGGGTGTTCTGGAGTGCGACGTTGTCCATCCAGGCGATGGCCTTGTCGCTGAACGGGGTGATGGGCCGGGGGTCGTACTTCTTGTCGACGGCCGCCATGGCCGCCACGTATCCGGTGCTGGGGGTGTAGTACGACGGCATCCCGTCGTACACATAGGCGCCCTTGCCGTTCTTGAACATGTCGGTGTACTGGGACTTCTGCGCGCCCGACATGCCGATCGTGCCCGGGTAGTAGCAGCCCGCCTTGTACAGCGTGCGCGCCGTCTCGATCGCCTGGCGGTACTCGTCGGTCTCCAGGTCCGTCACGAACTTGCCGGTCCTGGAGTCCATCCGCCAGCTGTAGGGCGCCCCCGCCGACATGGCGAGCAGGTTGTTGGCGCCCGCGATGATGGCGTACTGGTCCTTCTTCGGGCGGGTCAGCTCCTTGCAGACCTCGACGAACCTGTCGAGGCTGGTGATCTCGTCCAGGCTGGAGATCCCGACCTCGGCGAAGAGGTCGTGGCGGTAGAAGCCGGCACCGCCCGTGCCCATCCGGGAGATCGGTATACCGAAGAGCTTGCCGCCGAAGATGCCGCCCTGCCAGGCCGCCTGCGGAATGGCCGCCAGGTTGGGGTAGTCCTTGACCTTCTCGCCGGCCAGGAACGGCGTCAGGTCGGCGCACTTGGCAGCCAGGAAGGCGGCCTTGTTGTCGACGCCGCCGGTCTCCGGATACATGAAGATGTCCGGCAGGGTGTCGCTGGCGACCATCGTGGTGAACTTGGTCGAGTAGTCGTCGGTCGGGACCGCGGTGAGGTCGACCCGCCCCCCGAGCAGCTTCTCGATGGCCTGCCAGGCGGCGTTCTTGCCGCGTGCCGGAGGGGGCGGCGAGAAGGTCTCCATCGCGGCCGAGATCCGCTTCGCGCCCTTGAGCACCTGGCCCTTGGTGGCGCGGGGCGTACTGGCCGGGTAGGTGAAGAAGGCCTGCGGTACTCCCGCGGCGGTGCCCGGCAGGCCGGGCTTGAGGCCGATGTTGCGCACCGCGGTGGCCGGCAGCAGGCTCGCGCTCTTGGTCTCGGCCTCGGCCGCGGTCCCGCCGTCGCCGCAGGCGGCGAGAAGCGGGGTCGCGGCGAGGCCCAGGCCGAGGCCCGCGCCCATGCGGAAGAGTGCTCTGCGGTTGATCGGGGTGGAGCTCGGCACGGACATCTCCTTGAGAGAAGGGAGGGAAGGCCGGGGGGTGGCGGAGGCGGGAGCCCGGCTCAGCCCTTGATGGCGCCGGTGAGCACGCCCTTGGTGAAGTAGCGCTGGACGAACGGGTAAACGAGCAGGATCGGTACGACGGCGACCACCAGGACGCCCATCTGCACGGCCTCCTGCGGGGCGACGCTCTCGCCCGCCGCGGCGCCGCTCAGGCTCTGGCCCTGCAGCACGAAGGTGCGCAGCACCATGGGCAGCGGCCATTTGTCCGAGTCCTGGAGGTACAGCAGCGAGTTGAAGAAGGCGTTCCAGTACGCGACGGCGTAGAAGAGGCCGACGACCGCGATGACCGCCTTGGAGAGGGGGAGGACGACCTGGAGCAGGATGCGGAAGTCCCCTGCGCCGTCGACCCGCGCCGCGTCGTACAGCTCCTCGGGCAGGTTCATGAAGAAGGCGCGCAGCACGACCAGGTTGAAGGCGCTCATCAGGGTGGGGATGACCAGTGCGGCGTACGTGTTGTAGAGGCCGAGCTGGTTGACCAGGAGGAAGTTCGGGATGATGCCGGCGTTGAACAGCATGGTGAACAGAGCCGTCATCAGGATGAAGCGGGAGCCGGTGACGCTGCGGCGGGAGAGGCCGTAGGCCATGCCGATGGTGGCCAGCAGGCTGGCCGCGGTCCCGAGGACCGTGATGCCCACGCTCACCAGGAGCGCCCGGCTCACGACGCCGCCCGTGAAGATGGTGCGGTACGCGTCGAGTGTCGGGTGGTCGGGCCACAGGACAAGACCGGTGGACTTGATGATGTCGGTCTGCGAGGCGAAGCTCGTGCCGATCACCCCGAGCAGCGGGTAGGCCACGGCGAGCACGACGAGGACCAGGACGATGCCCTTGCCGGTGAGACCGAGCCGGGTGGGCCGCTCCATCCACGGCGGACGTCCGTCCGACGGCCTGATCACGGGCGCCGCAGCAAGGGGCGCCGCGGTGACGGGGGCTTTCGCCGGTGACTTCTCAGCTGTCCGCACCGCGGTACACCCCTTCATGGCCGAGACGGTGGGCGAACTTGTTCGCGCCCAGGACGAGGACGGTCCCTACGACTGCCTTCACGAGGCCGACAGCCGCCGAGATGCCCCACTGGTTGTCCTTGATGCCGTGGTAGTAGACGTAGGTGTCGAGCACTTCGCCGGAACCGGGACCGACCGCGTCGCGCTGGAGCAGGATCTGCTCGAAGCCGACGGAGAGGATCTGGCCGAGGTTCAGGATCAGCAGCAGGATGATCACCGGGGCGATGCCGGGGAGCGTGACGTGCCACAGCCGGCGCCAGCGGCTCGCGCCGTCGATGGCCGCGGCCTCGTACTGCTGCTTGTCGATGCCCAGCAGGGCGGCGAGGATGATGATCGTCCCCCAGCCCGCGTCCTTCCAGATGGACTGCAGCGCGATCAGCCAGGGGAAGGCGTTCGGGTCACTCATCATGTCGTAGCGGGGCAGCCCCAGGTCCGCGAGGAGGTCGGGCAGCAGCCCGGCGCCGCCCAGGACCTGCTGGAAGATCGAGACGATGATGACCCAGCCGATGAAGTGCGGCAGATAGACCACGCTCTGGATGAACCGGCGGAGCCGGTCGCTGACAATGCTGTTGAGCAGCAGGGCGAGCGCGATCGGGACCGGGAAGAAGAAGATCAGCTGGACGAAGGCGATCTCCACCGTGTTCACCGTCGCCGACCAGAAGGCCGGGTCGGCGAAGGCGCTGGAGAAGTTGGCGAAGCCCGTCCACGCGCTGTGCATGTACCCGAGATACGGCTGGTAGTCCTGGAAGGCGACCATGTAGCCGAGCAGCGGAATGTAGTGGAACACCACGAAGTACAGCAGGCCGGGCAGGGTCAGCAGCAGCATCACCCTGTCGCGCTTGATCCGCTGCCACAGGGACAGCCGGTGCCGGGCGGCGACAGGTGGTGAGGGTGCTTGGGACTTCCTGCGCCGCTTGTCCAGCGGCATCGGATGTGCTGTTTCAGCCATGGTGCGGTCCTGTTCGGCTGGGGTGGCGCAGAGCGAGCCTTCTGCCGCCGCAACGTAGTAAGCGGTTAACCCCAACGTCAAGAGATCAGAAGAAACGTCTGCGTTACGCGATGTTTCTGCCACCGGGATCGCCCCGACAGGTCCCCAAATAGCGCCGCATAAAGGGCAGATGGCCGCGCGGATCGCTTGACGTTTGCTATCCGGGATCCCTAGCGTGCCGCCCATCAATAGAACGCGTTTACTGTCCGGAGGCAGGGTGCGAACCACTGACAAGGCACCGGCCCAGACCGGTACGGATGAGCCGGACCCGCCCCCGCGGCGGCCCCGGACCGTACTGGCCATGGACCCCGGACTGATCGACGACATCTTCCCGCCAGGGGTCAGGACCCGTCTTGAGGAGTCGGCCGATCTCCATCCTCCGTACGTCATCAGGGAGTTCGGCTCCCCCGACGCCGCCGCCGCTCTGGCCGGCGCCGAGGTGCTGCTCACCGGCTGGGGCTGCCCGCCCATCGACGCCGCGCTGCTGGAGCGGGCGCCGGGGCTGCGGGCCGTCATCCACGCCGCGGGCACCGTCAAGACGTTCCTCGCCCCCGAGGCGTACGCACGCGGGATCGCCGTGTCCTCGGCGGCGGACGCCAACGCGGTGCCGGTCGCGGAGTTCACCCTGGCGGCGATCATCATGGGCGCCAAACGCGCCTTCCCGTTCGCCCGGCTCTTCCGCGACCGCCGTACCCACCGCACCGCCGCCGACCTCGACCGGCAGCACTGGATCGGCACCCACGGCCTCACCATCGGCGTCATCGGCGCCTCCAGGATCGGCCGCCGCGTCATCGAACTGCTCCGGGTGCTCGACGCGGAGGTCCTGCTGTACGACCCCTATGTGAGCCCCGCCGAGGCAGAGTTGCTGGGGGCCGCGTCCACCGACCTCGACACCCTGATGGCGACCAGCGACGTGGTCACCGTGCACGCGCCCGACACCCCCGTCACCCGGCACCTGCTCGACGGGCGGCGGATCGGGCTGATGCGCCCAGGCACCCTGCTGGTCAACACCGCGCGCGGACGCCTGGTCGACACCGAGGCCCTCACCGCGCACCTGGTCAGCGGACGGCTCGACGCCGTACTCGATGTGACCGATCCCGAACCGCTGCCCCCTGGGCACCCGCTGTGGGATCTGCCGAACGTCTTCATCACCCCGCACATGGCCGGCGCCCAGGGCAACGAGGTCGGCAGACTCGGGGCGCTCGCCGTGGACGAACTGTGCCGCTACGCGGGCGGCCTGCCGTTCAATCACCCCGTGCACCTGGCCGACTTGGAGCGAATCGCATGAATAGCCCCGTCCCGCAGGCCATAAGCTCAGCGCCACAGGACGACAACCAGGGGGTGGGCCGGATGCGCCGCCAGACCTCGGCAGCCGACAGCCGACGACGCGCGACCGTCACGGACGTGGCGCGGCTGGCGGAGGTGTCGACCGCGACCGTGTCCCGCGTGCTCAACCGCAACTACCCGGTGGCCGCGGCGACCCGGGAGCGGGTCGAGAAGGCCATGCGCGAGCTGGGCTATGTCGTCAACGCGCACGCCCGCGCCCTGGCCGGGGTGTCGGGGCGCACGGTGGGCATCATCGTCAACGAGCTGATCGACCCCTTCTACGCCTACATCGCACGCGGTGTGGAGCGTGAGGCGAGCCTCGGCGGACGGCTGTGCCTGGTCTGCTGCACCCAGGGCGACCCCACGCGCGAGCTGGCCTTCATCGAGCTGATGCACGAGCGCCGCGCCGACGCCGTGGTCGTCGTCGGCGGCAGCGTCGCCGACCGCGCCCACACCGCCGAACTGGCACGCAGGGCCCGGGATCTGGAGTCCGGTGGCTCGAAACTGGTGCTGTGCGGGCGTCCGCCGCTCGGCGAGGAGGCGCGCGGCGCGGCCGTCGAGTACGACAACGAGGGCGGCGCCTTCGCCATCACCGACCATCTGCTGACCCAGGGCCACGAGCGGATCCTCTACCTCGGCGGGCCGCCGGGGCTCTCGACCACCCGCGACCGGCTCGCGGGGCACCGGCGGGCGCTGGAGCTGCGCGGTGTGTCCCGCGACCCCGAGCTGGAACAGCTCGGCTCGTTCAGCCGCGCCTTCGGACGCCGCAGGATGGCCGAACTCCTGCGGGAGGGACCGGACTTCACCGCCGTCTTCGCGGCGAACGACATCGTGGCCGCCGGGGCGGCCCAGGCGCTGGAGGAGGCCGGTGTCCGGGTGCCGCAGGACATGTCACTCGCGGGCTACGACGACATCCCGGTGGCGCAGGAGCTTCGGCCCCGGCTGACGACCGTGCACATCCCGCTGGAGGAGATGGGGCGCCAGGCCGTGCGGCTCGCGCTGCCCGGCGGCGACGAGGACGAGTGGCGGGAGCCGGCCACCGGCACCGTACGGCTCGGCACTCATCTCGTCGTACGTGATTCCGTGGCCCCGCCGCCCCAGGGCCGCGGTCGCCGGACGTGACCGCTTACTGGGGCCCTGTCCCCAGTTGCCCATAGTAAAAGACAGTAACTTCCCTCATCCTCTTGCGGCTTGATAGCAACCGCTTACATGCTGACGCGCAGCTCGTACGCCACTCCACCACCTCTGTCCCTGGGAGTCCGGATGCGCCCTGCCCACCTGCCCTTCGCCGCCTCCGCGGTCAGCCGCCGCTCGGCGCTCGCCGCGCTGGCGGGCGCCGGCGCCGTCACTCTGTTCGGCGCCGGCAGCGCCTCGGCGGACAGCGCCACAAGCCGTACCGGCGGCCCTTCCCGCGGTTCCCACGACGGCGACACACTGCTGATCGAGGCGTTCCCCGGCGCGGAGACCGAGCGGCTGCGGCTCGACCGGTCGCTGCGCGCCAGCGAGTTCATCCCGACGGGCCGCTACACCGCCCCCGGCGCACAGGTCACGGTGCGGGTCCGCCCCGGGCACGGGGCACTGCCCGTCCTGCACATCGGGACGTTCGACGACTACAACACGGACCCCGGCCTGAAGGCCCCCCGGGTGTTCCCGCTGCGGGCCGGGCGCAACACCGTGTCGGACGTCTACGGCGGCCCCCTCTACCTGAGCTTCGCAGGCCACGGTCAGCGGGCCGCGGTCACCTTCGCGTCCGGCACGGCCCGGATGGCCGGCTTCGAGCTCGGGCGCACCACCGAGGCGGACTTCCAGCGGCAGCTGGACACCGTCACCGATGTGCCCTGGGTCGAGCTGACCACCGAGCACACCATCCTGACGCTCACCCGCGAGGGCGCGCTGCTCTACCGCGGCGAGGATCATGCCGCGCTGCTGCGGCTCTTCGACACCATCATCGACTCGCACAACAGGATCAGCGGCCTGGACGGCTCGGGGCCGCTGAACCGTCCCAAGGCCGGCCGTTACCACTTCAACGAGGTGAGCATCGTCCCCAAGGGGGTCGGCGCCTACGCCTGGCACGGATTCAACGGTTTTCCGCGTGCCTACATGGACCGCCTCTGCACCGTCACGGGGCTGCGCACCCGGGGCTGGGGCCTCTACCACGAGCTGGGCCACCTCAACCAGCAGGCCGCCTACCAGGCGGGCGGGCTCACCGAGGTCACCGTCAACATCTACTCGCTGGCCGCCCAGCGCACTCTCGGCCAGCCGTCCAACCTGCTCACCAAGGACCCCACGACCGGGCTCGACTGGTTCCAGTCCGCCGCGCCCAAGACCGGCACGCCGGGCATCGCGTACGAGACGACCTTCGGCCCGTACGAGCAGCTCGTCCCGCTGCGCCAGCTGGAGCTGGCCTTCGGCGACGACTTCTGGCCCCGGCTGCACCAATTGGTGCGCACCGAGCACCAGCACGACGCGCCCGTCGAGGACTACGACCACGATCCAGCCGCGGAGGCCCGGCAGTACCGGGCCCTCGCCACCTGTGCCAGCCGGGTCTCGGGCCACGACCTGACGGACTTCTTCGTACGGAAGTGGGCCTTCCCGGTCGACGCCGCCGGGATCGCCGAGATCGCCGCGCTGCGGCTGCCCGCCCCTCCCGTCGACCCCAGCACGCTGAGCGACTGACCCGCAGCCCTCCCCCGGAACCGAAGGGAACGCCATGGAACACCCCCATTCCGCCCTCAGCAGGAGAACGCTCCTGGCCGCCGGGGCCGCGTCGGTCGTCGTCCCGGCCGTCACCGGGGCGGCGGGCGCGGGAACGGCGGGGGCCGCCGCGCCCGCGTCCGCCCCCGCGCCCATGGACGGCGCTCCGGCAGCCGACGCGTACGAGAGTGCGCTGGCCCGCGCCGAACAGCTCCTGACCGGGGGCGGGTTCGACGCCTCCGATCCCGACTTCGCGGCCGCACTGGCCACGTTGAACGCGTCGGCGTCCGATATCTGGGACCGGCTGGACCGGAGCGCCGGACGCACCACGCTCTGGCCGGACTACGTCCCGGTGACCGACCCCGGGATGTTCAGCCAGAGCTACACCCGGCTGCGGACCCTCGCCACGGCCTGGGCCACCTCCGGCGCGGCGCTGAACGGGAGCGACGAGGTGGCGGACGCACTGGTGTCCGGGCTGCGCTTCCTGCACGACACGGCGTACAACAAGGACAGACGCGAGAGCGGCAACTGGTGGTTCTGGGAGATCGGGGCGCCCCGCGCGCTGCTCGACTGCTGTGTACTCCTCAGGGCGCGGATCCCCGCCGACGACCTGGCGGCCCACCTGGCGAGCGCGGGGAAGTTCGCGCCCGACCCGGACCGCCGCACCAACTCCCCGGCCCTCGCGGAGACCGGGGCCAACCGGGCGGACAAGTCCGTCATCGTGGCGCTGCAGGGGCTTCTGGCCCGGGACACGGCGAAGGTCGCGCTGGCCCGCGACGGCCTCTCCGACGTCCGTGACGAGGGCCGCAACAGCCTCTTCCAGTACGTCACCTCCGGTGACGGCTTCTACGCCGACGGCTCGTTCGTGCAGCACGACACGGTGGCGTACACCGGCTCGTACGGCGGGGTCCTGCTCGGCGGGACCGCGTACCTGAGCGCGCTGCTCGCCGGTTCGCCCTGGGCGGTCACTGACCCGCAGATCTCCGTGATGTACGAGGCGGTCACCCGTACCTTCTCGCCGGTGATCTTCGACGGGCTGATGATGGACGCCGTGCGCGGGCGGGCCGTCTCGCGTGAGCGGACCGCCGACCACACCGACGGCGCGGCAGCCGTGTCGGCCATCCTGCTGCTGGCCGGCTCCGCACCCGACTCCGTCGCCGACGGCTGGCGGGCCATGGTCAAGGGCTGGATCGAACGCAACCGCACCGACCCCTACCTCGGTCTTGTCGGGATCCCGCAGGTCGCGCTCGCCAAGGAGCTGCTCGGCGACCGCGGCGTCGTCGCGGCGGACCGGGTGTCGGGCCACCATGTCTTCGCGGACATGGACCGGGTGGTGCACCGGCGGCCGGGCTGGTCCCTGGCGCTCTCGCTCTCGTCGAAGCGCATCGCGGCCTACGAGGCGGGCAACGGCGAGAACCTGCACGGCTGGTACACGGGCGACGGCATGACGTACCTCTACACCGGTGACGACCTCGGCCAGTTCGGCGACGGCTTCTGGCCGACCGTCGACCCTTACCGGCTGCCGGGCACCACGGTGGACACCCGGCCGCGCGCGGACCTGACGACCGGTTCGGGTACCGGGACCTATCTGCCGGGTAACGCCGTCGCGGGCGGTGCGGTCCTCGACGGGCGGTACGGCGCGGCGGCCATGGAGCTGGCGGCGCAGGGCAGCACGCTGCGGGCCCGCAAGTCGTGGTTCTTCCTCGACAACGCGGTGATCGCGCTGGGAGCGGGCATCACGGCGAGCGACGGCAGGACGATCGAGACCATCGTGGAGAACCGCAGTCTGCACGCGTCGGACGACCGGCGGCTGACCGTCGACGGCGAGCGTCAGCCGTCCCGGCAGGGCTGGAACAGGACGTTCCGCGGGGCCCGCTGGGCCCATCTGGACGGCGTCGGGGGTTATGTGTTCCCGTCGGGGGGCGCCTCCCTGCACGCGCTGCGCGCGGAGCGCACCGGCCGCTGGAGCGATCTGGACACCGGCGCGGACACGGCAGGCTCCACCACACCGGTCACCCGCAGGTACGCGACGCTCTGGCTCGACCACGGGGTATCGCCCGCCGACGCCTCGTACGCCTACATCCTGCTGCCCGGCGCCACCGCGGCCGCCACCGCGGTCCAGGCGCACTCCCGGCCGGTCCGGGTCGTGGCCAACACGACCACCGCACAGCTGGCCGAGGTGGCCAGGACCGGGCTGACCGCCGCCACCTTCTGGGAGGCGGGGACCGCGGCAGGCCTCACCTCCAGCGGCCCGGCGTCGGTCCTGCTGCGCAGGCACGGCAGCGGTATCTCGGTCGCGGTCGCCGACCCCGGCCACGAACAGCGCACCCTGACGCTCGAACTGCCTTTCCGCGTACGGGAGGTGGTCCGTGCCGACGACACGGTGACCGTCACCACGGGGCGCCGCCCGGCCCTGACGATCGCGGTGGCCGGCTCGCGCGGCCACACGCACACCGCCGAACTCCGCTGACGCCCGCCCGCCGTCGCCGCCGGGCCCGCACGCCGGGCGGCGACGGCATACTTCCCACAGCCCAGGAGCACCACCCGGATGACCCCGCCGTACCTCTGTCTCCCTCCCACCGACCGTCTGCTCTCCTCGCGCACCGGCTGGACCCGCGCCCACTGGGAGACGCTCGCCGACCGGCTCCTCGACGCGCTCGTGCCGTACGCCACCCCGGGTCTCGCGCAGTACCGGCTGCCGGGACGCGGCAGCTGGTCGGGGGTGGTGTCGGACGGCCTCGAAGGGTTCGCGCGCTCCTTCCTGCTCGCCGCGTGCCGGATCGCGGGGGCGGGCGACGGGGCCGATCCGCGGCTCGTGGAGCGGTACGCGCAGGGCCTGGCCACCGGCACCGATCCGCAGTCGCGCGAGGCGTGGCCGCGCCTGACCGAGTGTTCCCAGCAGATGGTGGAGGCGGCGTCGGTCGCCGTGGCCCTGCACGAGACCCGGCCCTGGATCTGGGACAGGCTCGACACCCGGGTCCAGGAGCGGGTCGTCGACTGGTTCTCCGGCTTCGTCGGGAGCCGGACCTGGGACAACAACTGGCGGCTCTTCCAGGTGGTGTCCGAGCAGTTCCTCGCCTCGGTCGGCGCCCCGTACAGCCAGGCCGATATCGACGGCGGTCTCGACCGGATCGAGGACTGGTACGCCGGCGACGGCTGGTACACGGACGGAGACGGTCAGAATTTCGACTACTACATCGGCTGGGCGCTCCATCTGTATCCGCTGCTCTGGTCCAGGATCGCCGGTGAGGATCCGGACGCCGGGCGCACCA
This sequence comes from Streptomyces sp. NBC_00388, assembly GCF_036061255.1. Lineage (NCBI taxonomy): Bacteria > Bacillati > Actinomycetota > Actinomycetes > Kitasatosporales > Streptomycetaceae > Streptomyces > Streptomyces sp. NBC_00388. Next base: position 6,487,827 of record NZ_CP107948.1, on the reverse strand, counting down.
AGGTCTACCGCGAGCGGCTCAGCCAGTTCCTCGACGGCTATCAGCACTTCTTCGGTACGGACGGCGCCCCCGTGCACCAGGGGCGTTCCCTGACCTACCGGTACGCGGCGCTCGCCCCCGTCTGGATGGGCGCGCTGGCCGACTGCACCCCGCTCTCCCCCGGCCGTACCCGGCGTCTCGCGTCGGGGACCATGCGGCACTTCGCGGAGCGCGGGGTGCCCGACGAGCGCGGGCTGCTCACGCTCGGCTGGTACGACACCTTCCTTCCCGCCACCCAGCCGTACTCGGGGCCGGCTTCCCCGTACTGGGCGTCCAAGGGCTTCCTGGGGCTGCTGCTGCCGGCCGACCACCCCACCTGGACCGCGCGCGAACAGGCGCTGCCCATCGAGGAGTCGGACCAGTACACCGCCCTTCCGGCGCCCGGCTGGCTGCTGCACGGGACCCGGCACGACGGCATCGTCCGCCTCGTCAACCACGGGAGCGATCACAACGCGCCGCAGGGTGAGGGGGAGGACGATCCGCACTACGCCACGTACGGCTACTCGACGGCGACCGCGCCCGAGTCGGCGCCGCACGCGCGCGAGCGGGCGGTGGACAACCACCTCGCGGTGACCGGCCCGGACGGCGTGCCGTCGCGGCGGCGGCGCATCCACCGGCTGACCTGTGCGGGACGGTCGGCTTCCTCCTGGTACGAGGACGCGGGGGCCCGGGTGGAGACGACCAGTGTGCTGCACGGCCCCTGGGAGATCCGGGTGCACCGGGTGGACGCCGCGCAGGGTGCGACCGTGCGCGAGGGCGGGCACCCGGTGGCCGCCCGGGAACGCCCGTACTCCGAGGAGGGCGCCGGGTGGGCACTGGCCCGGACGGCGGACGGGCTGACCAGCGCGCTCGTCGGCCTGTACGGCTGGGACCCGGCGGTGGCGGCAGTCGCACGCGACGTCCAGGCGAACGCGTACGGCCCGCACTCCGCCACGCCGGCCCTGAGCCACGGCCCGCACCCCGGCGGGCGGAGCGTGCACGTCAGCCTGGTCGCCCTCTCACGGGACACCGTGCACCCCCGGGCGCTCCAGGAGTCGATCACGGTCTCGGTCACGGACGGCTCGGTCGGGCTGGTGTTCCCCGACGGGTCGACGGTGACGGCGTGACCTCCGCCCCCGGGTGCGGACGGCCGCAGTGGGTCAGATCCTGCCGTCCTCCCGGTGGTGGATCTGCGCGACCAGTTCGGCGGCCGCCGCTTTGATGGTCTGCAGACCGGCGAGCCCCCACTGCCTCGGCACGGTGTCCACGACACACACCGCGCCGAGTGCGATGTCCGTACGGTCGATCAGCGGCGCGCCCAGATACGAGCGGATGCCGATCTCGTCCACCACCGGGTTCCCGGCGAACCGGGGGTAGTCGCAGACGTCCTCAAGGACGAGTGCCTTGCGGCGGGCGACCACATGCGGGCAGTAACCGTGGTCGCGCGCCATGACCCGGTTGATCCCGCAGGCGGCGGCGACCGCGCTCAGGTCGCTGCCCGAGTGCGTCCCGGCCGGGGTGTGCAGGCCGGCGAAGAACTGCCGGTTCTCGTCGATGAAGTTGACCAGGGCATACGGCGCCCCGGTCACCTCGGCCAGCCGCCGGGCGAACTCGTCGAAGACCGGGTCGGGGTGCTGCCCCAGGCCGAGTCTGCGCAGCCGCCTGCCGCGCACGTCCCCGTCCCGGTCGGCGGGGGTCAGCAGGAGACGCCCTGTCGGGTCGTACGTCATGGGTGGACTCCCTGGGTGGTGACCGGGTCGGTCTCCGGCACGGTGGCGAGCAGATGGCCTACGAGCGTGACCAGGGTGCGGATCCCGGAACTGGCGATACGGGCGTCGCACAGCACCACCGGGATGCCCGCTCCGAGATCGAGCGCCGCCCTCACCTCGTCCTCCCCGTACCGGAACGCACCGTCGAACTCGTTGACGGCCACGATGAATCCGATGCCCCGCTGCTCGAAGAAGTCGATCGCGCCGAAGCACTCGGTGAGGCGGCGGGTGTCGGCGAGCACCACGGCGCCGAGGGCGCCGGCGGAGAGTTCGTCCCACATGAACCAGAAGCGCTCCTGGCCGGGTGTCCCGAAGAGGTAGAGCACATGCTGCCGGTCGAGGGTGATCCTGCCGAAGTCCATGGCCACGGTGGTCGTGGACTTGGACTCGACGCCCTCCAGACTGTCCGTCTGCTCACCGGCCTGGGTGAGCATCTCCTCCGTGCTCAGCGGGGAGATCTCGCTGACCGCTCCCACGAAGGTCGTCTTGCCGACCCCGAAGCCACCCGCGACCAGGATCTTCAGCGCGGTGGGGAAGAGATCAGAGCCGTCGTCGTAGGCCATCGAGCACTGCCTCCAGCAAGGAAAGGTCGGTGGGGTCTTCGTCGGGGCGGGGCGCCCGCGTGGTGACGATCCCGCTGTCCATCAGGTCCGAGAGCAGCACTTTGGCGACGACGACGGGCAGCCGCAGATGGGCCGCGATCTCCGCCACCGACGTGGGCCGTTCGCTGAGTCCGAGTGTCTGCGCGTGTTCCGGGCCGAGATGGGCGGGGAGCGGCACTCCGGTCGCCATGACCTGGGAGAGCAGGTCCAGCTGGGCTGTGGGGCGGGTGCGGCCGTTGCTCACGGCGTACGGGCGGATCAGCCGGCCGGCCGCGTCGTCGAGCCATGGACTGTCCTGCTGGAACGGCACGTTCAGCGCCCCGTGGCGCTCGATGCGCCGACCCGGCTGCGGGCCGGTGTCACGAGATAGGGCCGGACGCTCTTCACCAGCATGGCCATCTCGTATCCGAGCACCGCGGCGTCCGTCTCGCGCCCGGCCAGTACGGCCAGGCAGGTGCCCGAGCCCGCGGTGGAGACGAACAAAAGCGTGGAGTCGAGTTCGACGACGACCTGCCGGACCTCTCCGCTGTCGCCGAAGCGTGCTCCGGCGCTGCGCCCGAGCGAGTAGAGCCCGGAGGCGAGGGCCGCCATGTGGTCGGCGCTGTCGGCGTCGAGGCCGTGCACGGACTTCACCAGGCCGTCGGCGGAGAGCAGGACCGCGTTGCGGGTGAAGGGGACGCGCTGGACAAGACCGCTCAGCAGCCAGTCGAGATCGGTCACGTGCGCGGTCGGCGCTTCACTCACCATGGTGCATCTCCTCCTTGGAGAAATCGTCGTCGCGGTGCGGCCGTTCGCCGGTGTCCCGCTTCTCGGGTTCCGCCTCGGCGAGGCTGATACCGCGCTGGAAGGCCGCCATCAGCCCCGGGTCGTGGACGGCGGGGTGCTCCTCGTCCGTCCGGGGCGCCGGCACCTCCTTGAGCTGGGGGACCAGATGCTCCTGGCTCCTGCGCCGGGGCAGATCCGGTCGGAGCGCGGGCGGGAGCGGCGCCACGGGCCCGGCGTCGTACGGCACGGTGCCGGTCGCCGTCCCGGTGTCCGGCAGCTGGGCGTAGTGGGCGCCCGGGAGGGCTGCGGCGGGATTGGGGCGCACGCTCTCCTGCTCCCGCACGGGCAGCGGCGGGGCGAGCGGCCGGTGCACCGGTTCGACCGGGGCTTCCGGGCTCGGCGAGGCCTGGGCGTGCGGGTCGTGGTGGGCCTGCGGGACGTGCGGGACCTGTGCGGTGTCCGGGGCTGCGGCGTGCGGGGCTGCGGCGTGCGGGTCTGCGGCGTGCGGGACTTGCGACGGGCGGGCGGCCGGCGTCTGGAGTCCGCTCTGGTCGGCGCCCAGCAGGGCGGCGGGCAGGATGAGTACGGCCTGCACCCCGCCGTAGATGTTGCTCTGGAGCCGGACCGAGACGCCGTGCCTGCGGGCCAGGGCGGCCACGACGTACAGACCGATGCGTCCGTCCTGCAGCAGATGGCCCACATTGACCTGATCGGGCTCGGCGAGCAGGGCGTTCATCCGGTCCGTCTCGGTGACGGACATCCCCAGGCCCCGGTCCTCGACCTCGACGGCGAGTCCGGCGGTGACGTGCTGGGCGCGCAGCAGCACCTGTGTGTGCGGGGCGGAGAACACCGTGGCGTTCTCCACCAGCTCCGCCAGCAGATGGATGACGTCGGCGACGGCGTGGCCCCGGAGGGTCCCGTCGACGGGCGGCACGAGCTTGACGCGCGGATACTGCTCGACCTCGGCGACGGCGGAGCGCATCACCTCGGTGAGGGTGACGGGATTGGACCACTGACGCCGGGAGATTGCGCCGCCGAGCACCGCGAGGTTCTCCGCGTGCCGGCGGATGCGGGTGGCCAGATGGTCCACCTGGAAGAGGCCCTTGAGCAGTTCGGGGTCCTCGACCTGGTTCTCCAGCTCGTCGAGCAGCTGGATCTCCCGGTGCACCAGTGACTGCAGGCGCCGGGCCAGATTGACGAAGACCTCGACCTTCTGCTCGTCGACCGTGGCCGCCGTGGGGCGGGTGATACGGGCAGCTCTGACCACCGATTCCACGGCGGCCTCCTGGGCCCGGCCCAGCTCGACGGCGAGCAGGTCGAAGGCGTCGCCCCGGGACGGGGTGGCGGCGCCGCCCGCCCCGCCGGGCGGCGCCTCCCCCCGGCTGAGCCGGTCGACGACGGCCCGCAGATCGGCCTGGCCGCGCACGCTGGAGCGGCGGAGCGCGCTGCACCGGTCGAGGACGGTCCTGGTGACCCGGTCGGCGCCCAGCGCCGCGGCGGCCATGGCGGCTGCCGCGAGTGCGGCGCATGCCGCCAGCACCCCGCGCAGCGCGGGCGAGGGGTGCACTCCGGCGGAGTGGATCGTGAAGACCACGGCCGCCGTGCCGCTCAGCGCCGCCACGACGGTGGGAAGAATGGCGGTACGCAGAAGCTGAGGCCGTATGCGGGCCTCGGGCGTCGGCGGTACGGACCGTGAGCGGCGGGCGGACGGAGCCGGAGAGGGGCCCGGCCGGGGGGCCGGGCGGCTGCCCGTCCGGCCGTGCCGCCCGCCTTCCGGCCGGTCGTTCCGCGCTTCGGGTGCGCGAAGTTGAGACATCAGCTTCCTCGGTACGTGGGATACCAGGGCTCACCGACAGGGGATACAACTCGCCTGCCGCGTCTCCCTGTTGATCAGCAGCCACTCACAGTAGTCGCCACGCCGTCGCGTTCGATGTCTAGTTGCGGAACTTGCGCGCCGAGCGTCCCGCTCTGGTATGAGCGTTCGCACGCCCGCCCGAAAACTATGCCGCTGTCACGGCGCGTCCCGGGCAGGGCGCACGGAGCGACGCGGGCGTCGGTGCTGCGACCGCGCGGAGCGGGGCGCGGAACGCCCGCTCATATGGGCCGGGCAGTATTGCCGGTATGACGAATATCCGTTCACGCATGACCACCTGGCTGGGCCGCCGGTATCTGGCGAACATCCGCAAAAAGGGATTCGATCTGTCGAGCGCGGCGCTCCTCCCCGAGTCGACCCTCATGCCGCTGCGGCGCACCGGGCTCGACCCGGTGGCCGATCTCGGCGACCTGCGGGACCGGGAACCGGTCAGCAAGCTGTCCGTGCCGTTCCCGATGAACGTCTGGCTGGTCAGCGGCTACGAGGAGACCAAGGCGGTACTGGGCCGCACGAAGGGCTTCAGCAACGACTTCACCAACCTCATAGGCAGCTCCGCCGTCACGGAGGGCCAGCAGCACCCCGGCGGCCTCGGATTCTCGGATCCGCCCGTCCACACGCGCCTGCGCCGCCTGCTCACGCCGGAGTTCACCATGCGCAGGCTCGCCCGGCTCACGCCGCGCATCCACGAAATAGTCGAGGAACGGCTCGACGAAATGGCCCGGGCCCCGGGCCCGGTCGACCTCGTGCAGGCCTTCGCGCTGCCGATCCCCTCACTCGTCATCTGCGAACTCCTGGGCGTCCCCTACGAGGACCGGGAGGACTTCCAGCGCCTGGGCACCACCCGCTTCGACCTCTTCGCCGGGGCCGACGCCTCGTTCGGCGTGATCTCCGAGTCCCTCTCCTACCTCCGCGACATCGTCAAGAAGCAGCGCGAGACGCCGGGTGACGGTCTGCTCGGCATGCTGATCAAGCAGCACGGCGACGCGATAGACGACGAGGAGCTCACCGGGCTCGCCGACGGCGTGCTGACCGGCGGCCTGGAGACCACCGCCAGCATGCTCGCCCTTGGCACCCTGGTGCTCCTCCAGAACCCGGACCACTTCGCGACCCTCCGCGACGACGACGCCGCCGTGAGCCCCTTCGTGGAGGAGCTGCTGCGTTATCTCACGGTGGTCCAGGTCGCCTTCCCGCGCTTCGCCCGGGAGGACATGGAGATAGCCGGGACCGCGATATCCGCCGGCGACGTGGTGTTGTGCTCCCTCAGCGGCGCCGACCGGGACGCCTCCCTGGGGCCGGGCATGGACGCGTTCGACCCCGCCCGCCCCGCTCCGCACGTCGCCTTCGGTTACGGCATCCACCGCTGCATCGGCGCCGAACTGGCCCGTATGGAGCTGTGCGCGGCCTACCCCGCCCTGCTGCGGCGCTTTCCGGGCATGTCGCTGGCCGTACCGGAGGAGGAGCTCACGTTCCGCAAGTTGTCAGCGGTGTTCGGCGTCGACTCCCTGCCGGTACACCTGGGCTGACCACCCGGTCGGCGCGCGGCCTGTGCCGCCGCGCGCCTGAGGTCAGGCCGTCGACTCGCCGTTCCGCACGGACGCTACGAAGGTGGCCCAGCCGTGCGCGGCGAAGGCGATCACGGGGCCGTCCGGGTTCTTGCTGTCGCGTACGGGGACGACGGCGGCGAGGCCGTCAGCAACCTCCAGGCACTGGCCGCCGTCCTGGTTGCTGTAGCTGCTCTTGTGCCAAGTCACTGCGGTCAGGTCGAGGGATCGCACGGTACTTCCTCCAGAATGCGCAGAATGAACTTCCGCGACTCGGCTGGTGTCAGAGCCAGGTCGCGTACCGAATCGTACGCACGTTGCAGCCGTTCAACGGGGGTAGTTTCCTCGATGAGTTCACCTCTGTAACCGTTCTCGGCATAGGCCACGGTACGCCCCTCGGGCAGACGCAGAAACATCACGTCAGCGTTGGTGAGGCCGTGGAGCCCGGCACAGAACGGCGCGACTTGAACCGTCACTTCACCCTGCTCTCCGGCCTCAAGCAGATATTCCAGCTGTTGCCGCCACTGCGTCGGGCCTCTCAGTGGTGTCCGCAGTACTGCCTCCGACAGGATGGTCCGGAACTGAGGCGGGTCTTCACCGGCCAGTAGTTCTCGACGCCCCATCCGTGCCTCGACCTGTTGGTCCAGGGCTTCTCCCTTGAGTCCGCCCGCCGCCAGCACCTCCCGCGCATACCCCGGCGTCTGCAACAGCCCCGGCAGCACGCTCACCGCGAAGTGCCACAGGCTCGTCGCCTCCGCCTCCAGCGCCATGTACTGGCGGTACCGCTCCCGGAACTGCGTACGGTCCCCCGACGCCAGCTCCCAGAGAGCCAGCATCATCCCCGGCGTCCCGAAGTACTGGTCCAGCGCCTGGACCACCTCGGGCCCGCCGAGCGTCTCGCCCTTCTCCATCTTGCCGAACAGCGAGTAGTCCCAGCCCAGCCGGTCACCGAGCTGCCGCAGGGTGTCGCCGCGCTGGGCGCGCAGTCTCCGTAACTCCTCCGCGAACCGCTGACGCGGCTCCTGGCTGCGGCTGGTGACGAGGCGTCGCTGCGGCATGGCGCTCCTTCCGGGGCGCCCCGGTCCACCCGGAACCCGCCCCCGTACCGGTACACATACACGCGCGCCCGCGGGTCCACCGCATTCCATGTGGAAGGTGTGGAACGTGGGCGTGCGGCAGGGGAACGAGAACGAGCTGTCGGCCCAACCCGGCCCGCCCTGGCGGCATCCTCGTAACACCCCCACTACGCAACGTAATTCACCGCTGGTGGGACCGGCAGCGAAACCACACAACACCGGGCCCGGAAACACTCCACTCGCCCGGACGCCGACCGCAAGGAGACCCCGGCCATGTCCACGCCTCCCCCACTCCCCCGCCGCACCCCCCGTCGCCACTCCCCCGGAAGCCCGAAGGTCCAGGAGGCGCTCGACGCACGCGACGCGCTCGCCGAGGCCCTGACCCGAGCCGGTGTCCAGCTCCCCGCCATGGACGTACGCACCCCGTGGTTCGAGGCCGGCCCCGAGCGGGACGACGGACCGACGAGCACCCGGTACGCCCTGGTGTACCTCGGTGTGTGCTCCGCGCCGGTCGCACTCGCCCTGGCCGCCGTCGTCGCGAAGGGAGCGGGCCGGTGAACGCCGACCGGCAGCCGGACCAGGAGTCCGTGCTCCCCTGCCCAGGGACGGCCGTCCGTGACATCGCGAGCAGCCGCGTCGGCATCGTCATGGGCCACGAGGGCCCCTGGCTCCAGCTCCGGCCGCTGGGCGGCGGTCGCGAGTGGGACGCGGATCCGGCCCGCGTACGGCCGGTCGGCCCGGCCGAGTTGCTGCAGGCCCGGGTGGCCGAGACCGGCGCCCGGAGCAGCTCCTGGCCCGGGGCCGACGTCGTACCGGAACCCTCACCGAACGGTCCGGCCGAGGCCGGGCACGGCGGCCGACAGGACTGATCACGACCGACCCGGCGCCGTGCTGCGTCTCCTGCCCGACCGGCGCATCCGGCCCGCTCTCAGGAGTGCTGCTCCTCCGCCAGGCCGAGACCGCTCGGGGCGGCCGGGGTGCTGTCCGAGCCTTCGGCGCTCCGCCACGGGCGGGCGATCTCCGGGGACACCGCTCGCCACCACGGTTCGGACGGGAGCTTGCCCGACGGCTCGAAGGGCTCGCCCGCCCGGGGCAGCGCCACCGCCTGGCCGGCCTCCCCCGCGGCGTCCCGCGTCCACTCGCCGGGCTCCGCCCACGGGTGCAGGGCGAGGTTGAACGTGCCCCAGTGAATGGGCAGCAGGACGCCACCTGGCTTCCCGCCCTGGAGGTCCAGATGTGCCCGCACGCCTTCGGCGGGTGTCATGTGGATGTCGGGCCAGTACTCCGAGTACGCGCCGATCTGGATCATCGTGGCGTCGAAGGGGCCGTGCCCGGCCCCGATGTCCTTGAATCCGGGGAAGTACCCGGTGTCGCCGCTGTGGTAGATCCGGTGCTCGGGCCCGGAGACGGCCCAGGACGCCCAGAGCGTGTGCTGCTGGTTGCGCATCCCGCGCCCGCAGAAGTGCCGGGCCGGGGTGGCGGTGAGCCGGATCCCGGCCACCTCCGTGGTCTCGTTCCAGTCCAGCTCCCGCAGCCGCGCCGCGGGCACGCCCCAGCGCTCCAGATGCGCGCCCACGCCCAGCGGTACGGCGAAGACCGTCTCCGTACCGGCGAGTGCCTTGATGGTGGGCAGGTCGAGATGGTCGTAGTGGTCGTGCGAGATCACCACGACGTCGACGGGGCCGAGCGCGGCGAGCGGCAGCGGTACCGGGTGCAGTCGCTTCGGCCCGGCGAACGAGAACGGTGAACAGCGCTCGCCCCAGACCGGGTCGAACAGCACCCGCGCCCCGTCGATCTCGGCGAGCACGCCTGAGTGCCCCATCCAGGTGAGCCGCAGCCCGGATGCCGGCGGCTTGGCGAGGTCGGCGACGGTGGTGGCGTGGACGGGGACGGTCCCCTCGGGGAACCTGCGGGCCCGGTCCTCCTTGCGGAAGTAGCCCTTCGCGAAATCGGCCATGGAGCCGGAGGGACGCGTCCTGGCACCCACCGGGTTCTGGAACGTTCCGTCGGCGAAGTTCGGCGAGCGGCGGATACGCGCCATCCGCTCTCCGGCCGGGTCCGCGCCGAAGCCCTCCGGCCGCATCGCGCGGATCCGGGGCGGCAGAGAACGGGAATCGGGCACGAGGACCTCCAGGTGTGCGATATCGATCCATTATGTGCGGCCCGCCCCGACGGTGGAGGAACGGCCCCGTGAACGGTGCCTGCCGTCGCCGTGCCGGGGATCCTTCCGCGGACACGCCCCTGACGGGCGGGCGGGGGCCGGAGCCGGGCCACAGGAGCCGGGCCACCCGCCCTGCCCCGACCGGACGCGGTCCTGCGGGCGCTCCGCCGGGCATGCTCCGCAGGGCCGTCCCGACGGCCTCCCAGAGGGCTCCCCGCCGGGCGCGCCGGTTCCCGGCTCGGTCAGAGCGGCAGCAGGTCGGGGCGCTTGGCCGCGACGTGGTCTCCCGAGGACTCGCCACGGAGCCTGCGGCCTATCCACGGCACCAGGTGCTCGCGGGCCCACTGGATGTTGTCCCTGCGGACCGCGGCCGACCCCCGCGGCGGTTCCGGCGGCCACGGCTGGTCCGGGTCGGCGGGCACGTCGAGCCCCAGCACCTGCGCCGCCCTGAGGGCGACGCGGGTGTGCCCCTCGGGCGACAGGTGCAGCCGGTCGGCGTCCCAGGCGCGCCTGTCCTGGATGGTCTTGAGCGACCAGAGGTCGAGTACGGGGGCGCCGTGCCGTGCGGCGATGACCCGCACGTGCTCGTTGTACGTAGCGATCTTGCCGCGCAGATGGCGCAGGACCGGCACACCGCGGGTGTCGAATCCGGTGGTCACCATGACGGTGCCGACCGAGGCGCTGAGGTCGGTGAGTGCCCGCTCGAAGCGCTCGGCCGCGTCGTCGGGATCAGAACCCGGCCGGATGATGTCGTTGCCGCCGGCCGAGAAGGTGACCAGGTCGGGGGCGAGCTCCTTGGCCCGCGGGACCTGCTCGTCGACGATCTGGTCGAGGAGCCGTCCGCGCACCGCCAGGTTCGCGTAACGGAAGGTGTGCTCGGGGACGCGGTCGTCCAGAAGTACGGCGAGCCGGTCGGCCCAGCCCACGAAGGCCCCGTCGGGCCCGGGGTCCCCGACGCCCTCGGTGAAGCTGTCGCCGATCGCCGCGTACGACCCGATGATGTCTCTGTTCTTGATTGCCGAATCGTCTGCCACAACGGCCCATCCTGCACCTCGGGATGTGACCTACGCGACCGTAATAAGGGGGTGACAGGCCGTGAGAAAACCCACCTGGCCAGTTTGCCTGAAGACGGAATAAGGGCCGGCGTCCCCCTTGTCCGGGGCGCGATGACTGCATGACGCACCGATGTCGTATCGTCAAAAATCCAGGGCCGTACGACACGGCCGGACCGCCAGGTCCACACGCGCCGACGGCGGCGGCCAGCCACGCCGGCAGGACACCGAGGAGCGCCGTGACGCAGCAACTTCCGCAGGTCCCGTCGGCAGAACCCGACCTTGCCGGGGTGCGCAACTTCCGTGACGTGGGCGGGCTGCCGACCGTGGACGGACGGCGGGTGCGCCCCGGCAGGCTGTTCCGCAGCGGTCACCTCGCCCACGCGACGGCCGAGGACACCGCCTACCTGTCGTCGCTCGGTCTGCACACGATCTTCGACTTCCGCAACGCCGCCGACATGGCCCTGGACGGACGGGACGTGGTCCTGCCGGGCGTGCAGCATGTGAACATCCCGCTGACCGACCCGGCGGACGGCTCCGAGTTCTGGCGGATGGTCCGCGACGGCGATCTGGAACAGCTGCGCCGGGTGCTCTCCGAGGACCGGGCCGCACGCCGGATGGCCGACTCGTACCGGTCGATCATCACCACCAGGACCGCCGAGCACAGCCGGGTGCTGCACGACCTCGCCGAGGACAGCGTGCCCGCCCTGATGCACTGCGCGGCCGGCAAGGACCGGGCGGGCCTCTCGGTGGCGGTGACCCTGCTCGCGGTGGGTGTGGAGCGCGACGCGGTCGAGGCGGACTACCTCAAGTCGAACGACCCCCGCAGGCGTTACCTGGTCAAGCGCGGCGACGAGTCGGCCGGCGCGCACTCCGGCGAGGTCATGCAGCTGCTGAGCCCGCTCTTCGAGGCCCGCGCCGCGTATCTGGAGACGGCCTTCGCGGCCATCGACGAGACGTGGGGCTCCACCGAGCGCTATCTCACCGAGGGCCTGAAGCTCGCCCCCGAGACACGTGAGAGGCTGCGCGCCCGGCTGCTCGACGACGCGTCCTGAGCCGCGCCCGGCCGGACGGCTACTGCTGACCGCCCAGCGTGAAGAGCAGATAGACGAAGCCGGCGAACAGATGGCCCGCCACCAGATAGGCGACCAGCCTGATGACGAGTCCCCTGGGGAACTTCTTCTCCTCGTGCGCTTCTGCGTGTGTCTGCGGCATGGCAGGACCTCTCGTCGTCTCGTCGGAACGGATCTCGTGCGGTGCACGCGCGGTGCGATGCGGCGCAGTGCGGCGGCAGCCCGGCGGGCCGGCGGGCCGCACGCGCTCAGTGCAGGTCGGGGCTCTGCAGCAGGGTGTGCATGAAGAGCAGCTCGGTCCCGTCCCGGGTCGCCGCCGCGATCCGGTGCGGGGTGAGTGAGTCGAAGTGCGCGCTGTCCCCGGGGCCGAGGTCGTGGGCGGCCTCGCCGAGGGTCAGCCGGAGCTTCCCGCTGAGGACGTACAGCCACTCCTCGCCGGGATGGACCCGGACGAGCTCGCCCTGGGCCCCGTAAGGCACCTGCACCCGCAGGGCCTGCATCGCGCGCCCCGGGGAGCCCGCCGTGTGGTACGTCCAGCCGTCGGCCTCGACGGAGTCCTCGCGGTCGCCCCGGATGACGGGGTCACGCTCGGGCGGTACCTCGCCGAGCAGTTCCGATACCGACGTACCGTAGATGCGGGCGAGTGACAGGAGCATGGGCAGCGAGGGCTGCCGCGCCCCGGTTTCGAGCCGGGAGAGGTGCGCCGGTGAGAGACCGGCCCTGCGGGCCGCGGCCTCCAGCGTGAGCCGGCCGCGGCGGCGCAGTTCGCGCAGGCGCGGGGCGACATCGGGCAGGTCCTCGGGCGGGGTGCTCATACAGCAATTGGGCCAGCAGAATGCCCCAGAGGCAAATTTCTTGCCTCTGGGGCAAAAAGCATCGGTGGAAAGGTCTCAGCGGTTAGCGACGGCCTGCTTCACCAGGGTCCGGCCGAAGTCCCACATGAGTCCGCCACCGCCATGCGCGTCGTCCATCACCGCGGTGAACGCCTCGACGAAGCGGTCCACCTCCGCCTCCCCGATGACCAGCGGCGGGATCAGTTTGATCACTTCCAGATGGTCCCCGGAGACCTGGGTGAGGATGCGGTGCTTCTGCAGCAGCGGCACGACGACCATCTGCGCGAAGAGCCCCTTGCGAGCCGCCTGGAGCATGGTCCACCGGCTGCGGAGCTTCAGTGAAGCCGGGCGGCCGAACTCGATACCGATCATCAGCCCCCTGCCGCGCACGTCGTGCAGCAGCTCGTACCGGGGAATCAACGCGGCCAGCCGGGACTTGAGCAGCTCACCGGTGGCCCGGGCGTGGGCGACGGTCTCCTCGTCCTCCATCACCGAGAGCACGGCGAGCCCGGCGGCCATCGCCTGGGCGTTGGCACCGAAGCTGGCCGAATGGACCAGCACCCGGTCCATGGACGAGTAGACCTTCTTGAAGATCCAGTCCTTGCCCAGCGTCGCGCTGACCGGTACGTACCCGCCCGAGAGCGACTTGGCCACACAGACCAGGTCCGGTTCGACCCCCTCCTCGTGCTGGTAGGCGTAGAAGTCCCCGGTCCGTCCGAGCCCCGTCTGCACCTCGTCGGCGATCAGCAGCGCCTTGTGCCGGTGCAGCAGCTCCTGAGCCGCCCGCAGGAATCCAGGCGGGCTCTCCAGGACGCCCTTGCCCTGGATCGGCTCTACCACGAAGCCCGCCACGTCCCCGCGCTTCAGCTCGCGCTCCAGCGCGGCCAGGTCCCCCATGGCGATCGCCGTGTCGGGCAGCAGCGGTGCGAAGCCGTCCCGGAAGCCGTCCTCGCCGTTGACCGAGAGCGAGCCGGTCGTCAGCCCGTGGAAGGCGTGGGTGCAGTAGAGGATCCTCGGCCTGCCGGTGGCGTACCGGGCGAACTTCAGCGCCGTCTCCACGGCTTCCGTACCGCTGTTCCCGAAGAAGACCCGGTCCAGGTGGGGCGAGTGTGCCAGCAGCTTCTCGGCGAGCAGACCGGGCAGCGGCTGGCAGTCGAAGCGGGTCAGGTCGGCGAGCGAGGCGTCGAGGACGTCGTGCAGGGCCTTGCGGACGACCGGGTGGTGCCGGCCGAGGCCCATGACCCCGAAGCCCGCGAGCATGTCCAGGTAGTCGTTGCCTTCGGCGTCCCAGAAATGGGCGCCCTCGGCGCGCTCGTAGACGTTGTCGAAGCCGATGGTGTGCAGCATCCTCGGCAGCTGGTGGTTGAGGTACCGGGTGTGCAGCTCGTAGCGCTCGGCACCTCGCTCGGCCAGCAGGGTCGTCAGATCGAACCCCTTGGGTGCGCCTTCCGTCATTCCGTCTTCTCCTTGGCTTTCAGGGCGGCGCTGATCCGTCCTGCGATCTCGACGGGCGTGAGCCCGATGTCGGCCAGCACTTCGGCACGTTTGGCGTGCGGGAGGAACTGCTCGGGGATCCCGAAGGTGCGCAGCGGCACGTCCACCCCCGCGTCGCGCAACGCCTGGCCGACCGCCGAACCCACGCCGCCGCTGCGGCTGTTGTCCTCGGCGACCGCGACCAGACGGTGTTCAGCGGCGAGTTCCGGGAGCGCCGCGTCCACGGGTTTGACCCAGCGCGGGTCGACGACCGTGCAGCCGGTCCCGCTGCTTTCGAGGAGTTCGGCTGCCCGCAGGCAGACCGTGGCGAGCACCCCGACGGCGACCAGCAGGACCTGGGGGCGGTCGGCCCGGTGCAGTACGTCCATGCCGCCGACCCGGTCGATGGCCGGGACGGGCGGGCCCACCGACTCCTTGGGAAAGCGCAGCATGGTCGGCGCGTCGTCCACCCGGACCGCCTCCCGCAGCTGGGCCCGGAGCTGGTCCGCGTCGCGCGGCGCGGCTATGCGCAGCCCCGGCACGGCCTGCAGGACGGACATGTCCCACATGCCGTTGTGCGAGGGCCCGTCGACCCCGGTGACCCCCGCCCGGTCGAGGACGAACGTCACCCCGCACCGGTGCAGCGCCACATCCATCAGCAGCTGGTCGATGGCGCGGTTGAGGAAGGTCGCGTACACGGCGACCACCGGGTGCAGGCCGCCCGTGGCGAGTCCGGCCGCGGAGACCGCCGCGTGCTGCTCGGCGATCCCGACGTCCCAGACCCGGTCCGGGAAGCGCTCGGCGAACTCGGTGAGACCGACCGGGTGCAGCATCGCCGCGGTGATGGCGACGACGTCGGGGCGCTCGGCACCGATCGCGGCGATCTCCGAGCCGAACACGGAGGTCCAGGAGGGGCCGCCGGGCGGGGCGAGCGGAGCACAGGTCAGCGGGTCCATGACGCTGACGGTGTGGAAGCGGTCGGCCTCGTCCTCCAGCGCGGGCGGGTAGCCTCGCCCCTTCTCGGTGAGGCAGTGCACGAGGACCGGCCCGTGGAAGCGCCTGGCCTGGCGCAGGGCCGACTGCAGGGCCGACAGGTCGTGCCCGTCGACCGGCCCCACGTACTTGAGCCCGAGGTCCTCGAACATGCCCTGCGGCGCGAAGGCGTCCTTGAATCCCTTCTTCGCGCCGTGCAGCGACTCGAACAGCGGCTGACCCACGACAGGGGTCGCCTGCAGCACCTCCTTGCCCCAGGCGAGGGCCCGCTCATAGCCGTCGGTCGTGCGCAGGGTGGCGAAGTGGCCGGCCAGGCCGCCGATCGTGGGGCCGTACGAGCGCCCGTTGTCGTTCACGATGATGATCAGCGGGCGGTCCGCGGCGGCCGCGATGTTGTTGAGCGCCTCCCACGCCATACCGCCGGTGAGCGCCCCGTCGCCGGTCACCGCGACCACATGGCCGGTCCTGCCGAGCACCTCGCCGGCCTTGGCGAGGCCGTCCGCCCAGCCGAGCACCGTGGAGGCGTGCGAGTTCTCGATGACGTCGTGCCCGGACTCCTCACGCGAGGGGTAGCCGGAGAGGCCGCCCTTGCTGCGCAGTTTGGAGAAGTCCTGCCGGCCCGTGAGCAGCTTGTGCACATAGCTCTGGTGACCGGTGTCCCACAGGATGCGGTCGACGGGCGAGTCGAAGACCCGGTGCAGTGCGATGGTGAGTTCCACCACCCCCAGGTTCGGCCCCAGGTGTCCCCCGGTCCTGGCCACCGCCTGGATCAGGAACTCCCTTATTTCAACGGCCAGTTCACCGAGTTCCGCCTCGGCGAGCGCCTTCAGGTCACGCGGTCCCCGGATATTCTCCAAGATCGACACGCGCGGGCCCCCTCTCGGATTTCGTATCGCTCACACACCCCGGACCGGTCGGTGACGGAGCCCGCGCCCGGCACCGGCGGCGCGGCAGCGGCGCGGATGCGCCGACAGCCGCCGCCCCGGCCTGGACAGGCCGGGGCGGCGGCTCGGGGAGCCCGGGTGCGCGAGGCTTCCCCTGCGCCTCTCACGTCACCCGCGGTTGCCCGAAACGGTCTCGCGGGCGGCCCGGATGGTCTCCTTGAGGGAGCTCATCGTGGCGAGCACGGCGGTCGGTTCGTAACCGCAGTGCGCCATGCAGTTGGCACAGCGGTCGTCCTTGCCGCGCCCGTACTTGTCCCAGTCGGTCTTCTCGACGAGCTCCTTGTACGTGGGGACGTACCCGTCGTTCATCAGATAGCAGGGGCGCTGCCAGCCGAAGAGCGAGTAGTTGGGGATGGCCCACGCGGTGCACGGGAAGTCCACCTTGCCCTCCAGGAAGTCCAGGAAGAGCGGCGAGTGGTTCAGGCGCCAGCGGCGCCTGTTCCCGCCCGAGAAGGACTTCTTGAAGAGCTCCCGGGTCTGTTCGACGCCCAGGAAGTGCTCCTGGTCCGGGGCCTTCTCGTAGGCGTAGGCGGGCGAGATCATCATCTCGTCCACCTCCAGGTCGTCATTGAGGTAGTTGAGCACCTCGATGATGTTCTGCGGGGTGTCCGTGTTGAAGAACGTGGAGTTGGTGGTGACCCGGAAGCCGCGCTTCTTGGCTTCCTTGATGGCCTCCACGGCCTCGTCGAACACTCCCTCCTTCGCAACCGACTCGTCGTGCCGCTCGCGCAGCCCGTCGATGTGCACGGTGAACGCGAAATACGGCGACGGCGTGAACTTGTCCATCTTCTTGCGCATCAGCATCGCGTTGGTGCAGAGGAAGACGTATTTCTTCTTCGCCACGAGCTGTCGCACGATTTCATGGATCTGCGGGTGCATGAGGGGCTCACCGCCCGCGATGGAAACCATCGGAGCACCCGATTCAAGGACGGCCCCCACTGCCTGCGCCACCGGCATGCGCTGCTTGAGCACGCCCGCCGGATGCTGGATCTTCCCGCAGCCCTCGCATGCGAGGTTGCACGCGAAGAGCGGCTCCAGTTCGACGATCAACGGGAACTTCTCACGCTTGCGGAGCTTCTGTTCGAAGAGATACGTCCCGACCCTGATGGTCTGACGGAGCGGCATGGCCATCTAGCTCACCTCCTGGGGAGCAGCAAAGAACGGTGCCATTCATAGAAAGCTGGAAGGACGGCACGGAGTACGCGGAAGGCCGATATTCCACCGCGCACCGTCCCAATACGGACGAGTTCATGTTCTGGAGCGTCCACGACCACTCGTACGGCCGCAACCGGGCGGGGCCCGGCCCGTACGGCGCTCCAGAGCGTCGCCGCGGATTCCATGTCCACGGCGATCGCCCCTGTGGCACGCAGCTCGGCCCGTTCGTGGCCGCGTACAACATGGTCTGACCCGGTCAGCGGACCGGTGTGCACAGTTCGCCCGGGCAGTGCGGCGGCGAGCGCCTTCGCGAGCACCTCGGTGCCCACACAGGCGGTGGCGCCCCTGCTGTCCCTGGTCTCATCGGCGACGATCACGTCGCCCGGATGCATTCCGGGTGCGAGACCGGCGCAGAAGCCGGACGCGATCACGGCGGAGCCCCGTGAGGGGGGCTCGCCGAGTGTGCGGGTGACGGCGTACGCGGCCGACTCGGGCCCCATGCCCGTGCGCAGTACGGTCACCGGGCCGGGTGCGCCGCCGCGGCCGGTACCCGTACGCAGGGCGAACCGCTCGATGCCCAGCGCGCAGGCGATGAGCAGCGGGGCGCCGCCCTGGGCCCCGGCCATCAGCTTCCCTGCCGGGTGGCGGCGAAGGGCTCACCGTGGACGTACCGTCCCAGCGCGGTCAGCGGGAAGACCTGACGGTAGAGGTGGTAGTTGATGGAGAAGTCCCACGGGAAGCCGGTGCCGGTGAAGTACGGCTCGTCCCAGGCACCGTCCTGACGCTGCGTCTCGGCGAGCCAGGTGACTCCCCGCTCCACGGCCTTGTTCTCCCGCTCCCCCGCCGCGAGCAGCGCGAGGAGCGCCCACGCGGTCTGGGAGGGCGTCGACGCTCCGTGGCCGATCCACGCCTCCTCCTTGTAGGAGCGCAGGTCCTCGCCCCAGCCGCCGTCCTCGTTCTGTACGGACTCCAGCCAGGAGACCGCCCTGCGGATCGCCGGATGGGAGACGGCCATCCCGGCCGCGGTGAGGGCCGGGACCACCGACCCGGTGCCGTAGATGTAGTTGACACCCCAGCGGCCGAACCAGGCGCCGGTCGCCTCCTGTTCGGCGAGCAGCCACTCGATACCGCGGCGGGTGCGCGGGTCGTCCGCCTTGCCCTCGACAGCGAGCATCTCCACGACGTGGCCGGTGACATCGGCCGAGGGCGGGTCGATGACCTCACCGAAGTCGCAGAACGGCAGCCGGTTGGGGAAGGGGCTGGTGTTGTCGGCGTCGAAGGCGCCCCAGCCGCCGTCCCTGGACTGCATGCCGAGGTTCCAGCGCACACCGCGCGCGATGGCACCTTCGAGCCGTGCCCGGTCCGGCACCCTGACCCGGCGCAGTGCGAGGGCGACCTCGGCCGTGTCGTCGATGTCCGGGTAGTTGTCGTTGTGGAACTCGAAGGCCCAGCCGCCGGGGGCCAGTTCCGGGCGGCGCACCGACCAGTCGCCCGGCCGGTCGATCTCCTCGGCGAGCATCCACTCGGCGGCTTTGACGAGCGCCGGGTGGTCGGGGCTCAGCCCGGCGTCGGCAAGAGCGATGGTGGCCAGACAGGTGTCCCACACCGGGGACTGGCAGGCCTCGATCATGCGGGCGCCGTCCTCGCGCCAGATGGCGAACCGGTCCAGGGACGCGAGCCCCGCGCGCATCACGGGGTGGTCGATGTCGTAACCGAGCAGATGGAGCGCGATGACCGAGTAGACGGCGGGCGGCTGGATCCCGCCCCAGCAGCCGTCGTTCTCCTGGCGCTCGATGATCCAGCGGGCCGCGGCGTTCATGGCCGTCCTGCGGAGTCTTCGCGGGGCGACCTTGTGGTAGACGTGCAGCGCCCTGTCGAGGTGCTCGAACGCTCCGTCCCAACTGACCAGCGGGGCAGGGCGCCTGGCAGGATTCGGGTCGGCGGGGTCGGTGTGCAGCTCGTCCAGCGCGAACGGCGCCGGGCGGACCGGGCGCTTCGCGGAGACGACGGTCAGCGGCACGATGGTCTGCCGGGCCCAGCAGCCGAAATCGTAGATGTTGAGCGGGAACCACTTGGGCAGGAAAATCATCTCAGGTGGTAGCTCGGGGAGGTCGTCCCATTTCCACCAGCCGAAGAGAGCGAGCCAGATCCTGGTGAACACCCGGCTCGCCGCCACGCCGCCGCTGGCGCGGATCCAGGCGGACGCCAGCGCCATGTGCGGTGCGTCGGGGGCGTCCCCGGCGAGCCGCAGCGCCACGTACGCCTCGATGGTCGCGGAGAGCTCGCCGGGGCCCTCGAAGAACGTGGCCCAGGTGCCGTCCGCCCGCTGCTCGCCGCGGATGAACTGTCCGGCGGCCCGTGTCGTGCGCTCGTCCAGGATTCCCATGAACTGCCGCAGCAGCAGGTCTTCGGCGTCCATGGTCACATTGGTGGCGAGGTCGCCCTTCCACCAGCCCTCGGCGTCCTGGGCTTCCAGCAGGTACTCGACCGAACGCCCGGCTGCCCGCTCGGCGGCTTCGCGTACGGGGTGACCGGCAACAATCGTTTCAGTACTGTCAATGGTTTCAGCTGTTCCGGCTGCCGAGGCTGCGCGGGGCTCCGTAGCTCCGGGGCTTCCGTCGGTCGTCGCTGTCATGGCTTCCCCTTCGTGCAGTGCTTCCTCTGCTGTGCTGGGGTCTCCGTCGGCCGGTGTCCCGGGGACACCGGCCGGCGACCGCGAATTATGTGGCGATGGTGATCATCTCTTCCGTACTACGACGAAGTCGGCGAGCGCGATGAGCTGCGCCCGCACCCTTTCCGGCATCTCGACCCCGGTGAGCGCGTCGATCGCGATCGCGTGCTGCCTGCGGGCCTCCTGCGAGGTCCACTCCCGGCCGCCCGCCTCCTCGATCAGAGCCGCCCGCGCGGCGAACTCCTCCTCGGAGAAGGTGTCGAAGTCGCTGCTCTTGGCGTCGGCGGCGAGCAGTTCGCCCAGCTTCTCCGACGCCGGGCCGCCGGCCGCGAGTGCCGCGACGACGGGCAGGGACTTCTTGCGCTGGCGCAGATCGCTCCAGGTCTGCTTTCCGGTGGCTTCCGGGTCGCCCCAGATGCCGAGCAGGTCATCGACGGCCTGGAAGGCCAGGCCGAGGTGGTAGCCGTACGCCTCCAGCGTGTCGGCCGTGCGGTCGTCGGCACCGCCGAGCACCGCGCCGATGGAGACGGCGCAGGCGAGCAGCGCCCCGGTCTTGTTGCCCTCCATCTCCAGGCACTCCTCGACGGTGACCCGTTCGCGGTGCTCGTAGGAGATGTCCTGGGCCTGACCGTCGATCAGTTTCCGGGTGGCGGTGGTCAGCCGGCGCGTGGCGCGGCCGGCCTCGACGGTGCCGAGCTCCAGCAGGATCTCGTTGGCCAGCGCGAAGAGCGCGTCGCCCACGAGGATCGCCTGGGCGGGCCCGTGCACCTTCCAGACGGTGTCCCGGTGGCGGCGCTGTTCGTCACCGTCCATCAGGTCGTCGTGCAGCAGCGAGAAGTTGTGCACGAGCTCCACGGCGACGGCGCCGGGGATCCCTGCCTCGGCCGCCGCTCCGGCGGCCTCCGCCGAGAGCAGTGCGAGCGCGGGACGTACGGCTTTGCCGCCGTCCCCGTCGGCGGGGCGCCCCTCGGCATCGATCCAGCCGAAGTGGTAGGCGGCGACCGTGTCCATGGGCGGTGCGAGCCGGTCAATGGCAGCGCGCAGCACCGGTGAGGACAGGGTCCGTCCGCGCTCCAGGAGCGCGACAATATCGACGGTGTCTGCGGCCGGGGTCACAGGCTCTCCTCTTGTTCCAGTAACAGTGCTCATGCCGCCTCCTGAAGCGGATGATCGTGGGTACGGCCGAGCGCGGCGAGCACGGTACCGGCGGCGCTGAGACCGCTGCGCACCGCGCCCTCCATGGTCGCGGGCCAGCCTGTGGCGGTCCACGCTCCGGCCAGGCCGAGACCGGGGATCCGGGTGCGGGCACCGGGACGGAGCCGTCCCACACCCGGGGCGGGCGCGAAGGTCGCGGTCCGCTCGCGGGTGACGAAGAAGTCGCGCACACCGGCGCCGCGGGCCGCGGGCAGCAGCCGCTCCAGCTCCGGGAGATAGCGCTCTCTGAGAACGGAGACGGGCTGGTCGATGTCGTCGTCGGCCGCGGACTGGGACAGGGCGATGTACTGACCGCCGCCCTGGAGTCCCGAGGCGTCCGTACGGTCGAAGACCCACTGGACCGGGGTGCCGAGCGCGGCGAAGAAGGGCTGCCGGAGCACCTTGCGCTCGTACACCACGTGCACGTTGAGGATCGGTGACATACCGATCTCCAGCAGCCCGGCCTGGTTGTCGAGCGCGCCGTCGGGCAGCAGTGCGTGGGCCTCGCGCTGCGGTACGGCGAGGACCACGGCGTCGGCCTCCAGCGTCCCGCCGTCCGTCTCCACCCGCCAGCTCCCGTCGGCCGTCCGCGCGGCACCCGTCACCCGGGTGCGCAGTTCGGTGCGGACTCCCGCCGCGTCGAGGGCCTTACGGGCGAGGGTGTGGTGCAGTTCGCCGAGCGGCACCCGGGCCCAGCCGATGTCGGCCGCGCCCGCTTCGGAGAGCAGGCCGGTCTTGAAGACCATCGCGGCGAGAGCCAGCGAGGCGTGCGGCGCTGTCGCGTTGAGCGTCGCGACGCCCACCAGGTCCCAGAGTGCCTCGATGGTGCGCTCGGACTGACCGTGCCCGCGCAGCCAGGTCGCGAAGTCGGTGTCGTCCAGGGCGGGGTCGGTGAGGTCGAGTCCTTTGAGCGCCAGTGCGGCCCGGCCGACGCTCGCCCGCTCGGCGAGCGAGAGGTGCGGGTACGTCGCGAGGCTCCTGGCGAGGTGCAGCGGGACGGGCAGCCCGCTGCGGCGCAGCCGGCCCAGCCGCGGGCCCGCCGCCGGCGCGATGTCGAGCACGGGCACGTCGAGCCGGTCCTGGAGCGGCGCGAGTGCGGTTCCGCCGATCCGGTCGAGGAGCCAGCGGTACGCGGTGCAGCAGCGAAGGTACACATGCTGGCCGTTGTCCACGGTCAGCTCTCCGCGCCGGAAGGAGAAGACGAGGCCGCCCAGCCGCGGACGGCCTTCGAGCAGGGTCACGCGTACGCCCGCGTCGGCGAGTTCGAGCGCGGCGGTGGTCCCGGCCAGCCCGCCGCCGACCACGACGGCGCGCGCCGCTTCGGCGGTCATACGCCCCCCTTCCGGAACCGGCCGCCCTGATGCGGGAGGCGGCTTGTCGGATGCAGGGACGCGTGATCTTCCCCGGAGGTTGAGTACCACTCGGACGGCAGTGGCGGAGCAGGTCTGTCGAGGGGCATCAGGCGCGCCTCCGGGCGCTCTGACGTGTGATGTTCCTGGCGTCGAGACCGGAGAGGCCGCGGACGGCGACATACGCCTTCTCCCGGCCGGGGAGGGAGACCCGGCCGCGCAGGACCGCCTCGGGGTCGCGCTCGATACGGTCGAGCAGGCGCCGGTAGATTCCGGCCATCGCGGCGACGCACGCGCCGCTGCGGCGGTCGAGGAAGGGCAGCAGCCGGTACCCCTCGGCGAACAGGCTGCGGGCCCTGCGGACCTCGAAGTGGACCAGCCCGGCGAAGTCGGAGCCCGCGGGCGGCGACGCGCTGTGGAAGCCGTCCGAGCAGCCGAACTTGGCGAGGTCCTCGGCGGGCAGATAGGTGCGGCCGTTGCCGGCGTCCTCCCGGACGTCCCGGAGGATATTGGTGAGCTGCAGGGCGAGGCCGAGCGTGTCGGCGTAGTGGGACGCCCGGTCGGCCGCGGCGGCACTCGCGGCGTTGCCGAAGACACCGAGCGAGAGCCGGCCGATGGCGCCCGCGACGCAACGGCAGTAGACCTCCAGGTCGTCCCAGGTCTCATAGGTCTCGCCGCGCACGTCCATCAGTACGCCGTCGATGAGTTCGTCCAGCCCGCCCAGCGGGATCGGGAACCGGCGTGCCGCGTCGCTCAGGGCCACCGCGACGGGATCGGTGTCGTCCTCGTCGAGGACGCCCTCACGGATCCGGTCGAGGAGGTCGCGTGTCGACTCCAGCCGCTCACGCTTGACTTCGGGTGCCAGCTCGCCGTCGCCGATGTCGTCGACACGCCGCGAGAAGGCGTAGAGCGCGGACATCGCCTGCCGCTTGTCGGCGGGCAGCAGCCTGATGCCGTACGCGAAATTACGCGCCTGCTGTCCTGTGACGGCCTCGCAGTACGTGTACGCGGCCATCACGGGCCCCGAAACCGGCGTTTGTCCCTCCACTGTCCGGCTCACCCCTCTCTACGCGTTCCTCGCAAGACGGCTGCCACTTCGCGCAGCAGGCCGAGCCTGGTGGGTTTGGGCGGTCCGGGAAGCACGTCGAATCCGGCAGAGGACACCGCCTGGAGAGCGGCGCTTCCGCCGGCCACGAATCCGGCGAGCAGCAGCTTGAGCCTGCCATGGACGCTACCCACCAGCGGGGCGCCTTCATTCAGCAGACCCCGGGCGCGTTCGGTCTCGTAGGCGATCAGTGCGCGCACCGAGGCGCCCGCGCTCGGTACCGCCAGATCCGCCTCCTGGACGTGAAACTCCTTCATGTCCTGGGCAGGCAGGTAGATACGGTCGCGGCCGAGGTCCTCGGCGACGTCCTGCAGGTGCTCGGCGATCTGCAGCGCCGTGCAGACGGCGTCGGAGCGGCGGATGCGCTCGGGGCTCGCCGTGCCCGTGATCTGGAGGACGAGACGGCCGACGGGGTTGGCCGAGAGCTCGCAGTAGGCGAGGAGGTCGTCGAAGGTCTCGTAGCGCCGGACCGTCTGATCCTGGCGGTTGGCCGCGATCAGCCCGAGGAACGGCTCAGGGGTGAGGGCGCAGCGGCGGACGGTCGTCCGCAGGGTGCGCAGGATGGGGTGGAGCGGCGGCTCACCCGGTCCCGCGAACACGCGGCGGAGGTCGGCCTCGAAAGCGTCGAGCATCGCGAGGCGGTCGTCGGCCTGCGCGGGTCCGAGGCCCAGGAGACGGGCCTCGGTGGCCGGTGACGCGAGGTCTCCGTCGCCGATGTCGTCGACGAGCCGGGCGTAGCCGTAGACCGCCATCAGGTCGTCGCGCCAGGCGCGCGGCAGGAAGAACGGCGCTACCGGGAAGTTCTCCCCTGAGGCCTTGTCCAGCGTGGTGCGAGCATGGTCGTCGGTGCCCGCGTCCCGGACGCCCGTCACCGCATGCTGCCAGGCGCGGGAACGGAACCATCGCGGAGCTGGGACACGTCCGTTGCCATTGCCGTCACATCTCCCGTTCTACACTGCTGACTCAATACAACCCATTTCGGACACGCCGCGCAGACCTTCAGGCAAGGCGACGCCGGGTTGGCGACGCAGGGTGAGAGCCCCGCTTGCCGTGAATCAGCACCGGTACAGCTTACGTTGTACAACGACTGACACGTCGGCGGGGTACAACGTGCATTACAAGAACACCTCAATCCCCTGCAACCTTCCCCGCAGGCACAGTACTTGACGATCACTTGACTCGCCGGGACCTGTGTGCAACGGGCCGTCACGGGCCTGAACACCCTGATCCGCCCGGCGTGTCGGGAGGCGCCG
Source organism: Streptomyces sp. NBC_00388 (assembly GCF_036061255.1). Lineage (NCBI taxonomy): Bacteria > Bacillati > Actinomycetota > Actinomycetes > Kitasatosporales > Streptomycetaceae > Streptomyces > Streptomyces sp. NBC_00388. Next base: position 6,462,927 of record NZ_CP107948.1, on the reverse strand, counting down.
GGCAGCTGGGTGCCCCCACCGCTGCGGCCCCCGCCGGAAATTCCGGCGGGGGCCGCAGCGGTGATGCGGGAAGGGCGGTCCGGGACGCTACTTGCCCGTCTCCTTCTCGTACGCCTTGACGACCTCCTCGGTCGGGCCGTCCATCAGGAGTTCGCCCTTCTCCAGCCACAGGACGCGGTCGCAGGTGTCCCTGATCGACTTGTTGCTGTGGCTGACGAGGAAGACCGTGCCGGCCTCCTTGCGCAGCTCGCGGATGCGCTGTTCCGAACGGATCTGGAACTTGCGGTCGCCGGTGGCCAGCGCCTCGTCGATCATGAGGACGTCGTGGTTCTTGGCCGCCGCGATGGAGAACCTGAGCCTGGCCGCCATGCCGGACGAGTACGTACGCATCGGCAGGGTGATGAAGTCGCCCTTCTCGTTGATGCCGGAGAAGTCGACGATCCCCTGGTACCGCTCCCGGATCTCCTCGCGCGACATACCCATCGCCAGACCGCCGAGGATGACGTTGCGCTCGCCGGTCAGGTCGTTCATCAGCGCGGCGTTGACCCCGAGCAGGGAGGGCTGGCCGTCGGTGTAGACCTTGCCGCTCTCCGTCGGCAGCAGTCCGGCGATGGCCCGCAGCAGGGTGGACTTGCCTGACCCGTTGGAGCCGATGAGGCCGATGGCCTCGCCGCGGTAGGCCGTGAAGGTCACCCCGCGTACGGCGTGCACCTTGCGGACACCGCGCGCGGCGCTCTTGTCCCTGCCGACGATCCGGCTGAGCGCCGCGGTGGCCGCGCCCTTGCCGCCACCGCCGGCGTTCACGCGGTACACGATGTGCACATCGTCCGCGATGACCGTGGGGATGCGCTCCTGCATGATTTCCTCAGCCACGGCCGTACCGCTCCTCAGCCTTCCAGAAGTACACGAAGCCCACGAGGCCCAGCAGGACCGCCCAGGCCGCTGCCGCCGCCCACACATGGGGCGGCAGATTCTCGGCGCCGTACCCGTCGATCATGGAGAACCGGACCAGGTCCATGTAGACGGTGGCCGGATTCCACTGCAGCACATGCGCGATCCACGACGGTTTGCCCTTGAGCATCACCGAGATGGAGAACATCACGCCCGACGCGTACATCCACGTGCGCATCACGAACGGCATCAGCTGCGCGAGGTCCGGCGTTTTGCTCCCGAGCCTGGCCATGATCAGGGCGAGGCCCGTGTTGAACACGAACTGCAGCGCCAGGATGGGGATGACGAGCAGCCAGGACAGCGAGGGATAGCTGTGGAAGCAGACGGCGACCACGATCAGCACGATCATCGAGTACAGCAGCTGCTGGAGCTGCTGGAGCGCGAACGACACGGGCAGTGACGCCCGCGGGAAGTGCAGCGCCCTCACCAGACCGAGGTTGCCCGAGATCGCCCGGACCCCTGCCATCACCGAGCTCTGCGTGAAGGTGAAGACGAAGACCCCCGTCACCAGGAAGGGGATGAAGACGTCGTGCGACAACCCGCGCTTGGTGTTGAGGAGCAGGCCGAAGATGAAGTAGTAGACCGCCGCGTTGAGCAGCGGTGTCGCCACCTGCCAGACCTGGCCCAGCTTGGCCTGGCTGTACTGGGCCGACAGCTTCGCGGACGAGAAGGCCAGGATGAAGTGGCGGCGTCCCCAGATCTGGCGGACGTACTCCATGAGCCCAGGCCGGGCACCGCTCACCGACAGGCCGTACTTCCCGGCCAGCTCGGCCGAGGACAGACCGTCGTCGGGAGACGGGCGGTCGCTCAGTGCGACCGCACCGTCATGGGTTGTGTCACTCACAAGTTGAAACTTTCGTGTTCAAGATGCGCTGCCGGATCGGGGCCGGGCTCGGATGCCGGGTCCCGAAGTACGTCCGATGCTCTCAGAGAGCTTCTCAGATCACCGGAGGCCGGCCCAGTCGGGTCAGCCGCCAGACCGTACGCCATTTCATCGGCCGGCGTGGTCCGCAAGGAGTGGTCCACCCCTCCTTGAACCCGCCGAACCAGGCCTTGAGCGCGGCTCCCGAGGGGCGGCGGACCAGCGTGAGCAGCATCCACACCCCCAGGTAGACCGGCACCAGCGGTGCGGGCAGGTTCCGGCGGGCCAGCCAGACCCGGTTGCGGGCCACCATGCGGTGGTAGACCGCGTGCCGGGACGGGGCCGTGGTCGGGTGGTGGAGCACCATGTCGGACCGGTAGTCGATCATCCAGCCGGCGTCGAGGGCCCGCCATGCCAGGTCCGTCTCCTCGTGCGCGTAGAAGAACTCGCCGGGGAGCGGTCCGGCCTCGTCGATGACCTTGGTCCGTACGGCGTTGGCCCCGCCCAGGAAGGTCGTGACCCGCGAGGAGTGCATGGGGTCGGACGCGCGCAGCCGCGGAACGTGGCGGCGCGCGGTGACCCCGGTGTCCGGGTCGGCGATCCGGAAGCTGATGATGCCCAGCTCGGGGTCGGAGGCGAAGGCCTGCCGGCACAGCTCGGCGGTGTCGGTGTTCGGCAGCAGTCCGTCGTCGTCCAGGAAGAGCAGGATGTCGACGTCGGTGCCGGCCGGGCCGAAGGCCTCGATGCCGACGTTGCGGCCGCCGGGGATGCCCAGGTTCTCGGGCAGCTCGACGGTCCGTACGCCCGCGGGGACATCCGGCACGGGTGCGCCGTTGCCGACCACGACCGTCTCGACCGGGTCGCCGTCCTGCTTGGCGACGGAGTCCAGCAGCGCGCGCAGCTCGTCGGGGCGGTTGCCCATCGTGATGATGACCGCGCCGACCGTGAGGGAGCCGCCCACCGCGCCGGCCGTCACTTGAGCCTGCTGGAGGCGAGGATGGACACGAGATGGAGCACGCTCTGCAGGAGCGCGATGCCGGCCAGTACGGCGACGCCGAGCCGGGAGAAGAACAGGTCGCCCCTGATCTGGTCCGCTATCGCCAGGACCAGGACCAGCAGGGACGCCTCGATGCCGAGCACGAGCCGGTGGAACCTGAGCGCCCCGGCCGCCCTGCGGGCCAGCGCCATGCCGGAGGAGCGCGGCTCGGACGCCGTCTCCTTCACCGGCGGCAGTCCCTGCTGGTGACGGGCGACGCCGACCAGGTCGGTCTCGGACTTGATCATGACGGCGCCGAGGGCGGCGAGGGTGCCGAGGAAGGCCCACAGCCAGTCGATCCGCCCGGAGCCCCAGATGTCGGCCGCACGCAGGCCGAAGCCGACGAGGACCGCGGCGTCGAGCACATAGGCGGCCACCCGGTCCACGTAGACGCCGACCATCGAGTACTGCTTCTTCCAGCGCGCGACCTCACCGTCGACGCAGTCGAGAAGCAGATAGAGCTGAGCCATCAGCACACCGAGCACCGCGCCCCAGATCCCCGGTACGAGGAGGGCAGGGGCGGCGAAGGCGGCGGCAACGGTCATCACGTAGGTCAGCTGGTTGGGCGTGATCCGCGTGTTCACGAGGTGCCGGTCGATGCGCAGCGATACCTCGCGCATGTAGAGCCGGCCGCCCCAGTGCTCGCCACTCCGCCGGTCCTTGACGCCCGGAGGGTGGACGACCGGGCGGAGTTCAGCTACCGATGGCTTTTGCATAGTCGGCGTAAGCGTCCTTGATCTGGTCTGCGGACAGGTTGAGGTGTTCGAGGATCGTGAAGCGCCCGGGGCGCGTCTGCGGGGCGTACTCGACGGCCTGGACGAACTCGTCCACGCCGAAGCCCAGCTCCCCGGGCAGGACGGGCAGGCCGTGCCTGCGCAGGACGTCCGCGAAGAGCCCGGCCTCGTCGGCCGCGCCGCGCAGATGCATCGCGAAGGCCGCGCCGAGACCGACCTGCTCGCCGTGGCTGCCGGCGCGCTGGGGGAAGAGCAGGTCGAAGGCGTGGCAGATCTCGTGGCAGGCGCCGGACGAGGGCCTGGTGTCGCCGCTGATCGACATCGCGATGCCGGAGAGGACGAGACCTTCGGCGAGCACCGTGAGGAACTCGTCGTCGCCGACTGTGCCGGGATGGCGCAGTACGGCTTCGCCTGCCGTACGGGCCATGGCCGCGGCCAGTCCGTCGACGGCCTCGCCGGTGACCTTGTGCGAGAGCTCCCAGTCGGCGATGGCCGAGATGTTGGAGATCGCGTCGCCGATGCCGGAGCGGACGAAACGGGACGGCGCCTCACGGATCACGTCGAGGTCGATGACCATGGCGATCGGGGTCGGGACCCCGTAGGAGCCGCGGCCGTTGTCGTTGTCCAGCGTCGAGACCGGCGAGCAGAGGCCGTCGTGCGAGAGGTTCGTCGCGACGGCGACCATCGGCAGGCCCACCCGCGCGGCCGCGTACTTCGCCACGTCGATGATCTTGCCGCCGCCGAGGCCGACCACGGCGTCGTACCGCTTGCCCTTGATGTCGTCGGCGAGCTGTACGGCGGCGTCGAGGGTGCCCCCCGCCACCGAGTACCAGTCCGCCCCGGGCAGCACCGGCGCGAGCCGCTCGCGCAGTGCCTGGCCCGAGCCCGCGCTGACGGCCAGGGCCAGCTTGCCGGAGGCCGAGATCCGCTGATCGGCGAGGAGGCCCGCCAAGCCGTCGAGGGCGCCGCTGCCGATGTCGACGACGACCGGGGACGGGATGAGCCTCGTCAGTACTGGCACGCGATGCCACGGCCCTTCGCGAGGTCGTCGTGGTTGTCGATCTCCACCCAGGCGACGTCGCCGATCGGGGCCACGTCGATACGGAAGCCGCGGTTCACCAGCTCCTGGTAGCCGTCCTCGTAGTAGAGGTCCGGGTCCCGCTCGAAGGTCACCTTGAGCGCGTCCGCCAGCTCCCCGGCCGCCTCGGGCTCGATGAGGGTGACGCCGATGTACTCGCCGGTGGCAGTCGCCGGGTCCATCAGCTTGGTGATCCGGGTCACGGCGTCGGAGCCGTCCGTGATGACCTTCATCTCCTCGTCGGCGAGGTGCTTCACCGTGTCGAGGGCGAGCACGATCCGCCTGCCGTCGCCGCGCGCGGCGAGCAGCGTCCTCTCCACCGAGACGGGGTGCACGGTGTCTCCGTTGGCGAGGATCACGCCCTGCTTGAGCACGTCACGGGCGCACCAGAGGGAGTACGCGTTGTTCCACTCCTCGGCCTTGTCGTTGTCGATCAGCGTGATCGTGACGCCGTACCTGGCCTCGAACTCCGCCCGGCGCGCGTAAACGGCTTCCTTGCGGTAGCCGACCACGACGGCGACCTCGGTGAGTCCGACCTCGGCGAAGTTGCTCAGCGCGATGTCGAGAACGGTCGTCGGCTCGCCCTCCCCCTCGGGGCCGACGGGCACGAGGGCCTTGGGCAGCGTGTCGGTGTAGGGGCGCAGACGCCTGCCTGCGCCGGCCGCCAGTACGAGGCCGATCATGCGGGTTCTCCTTCGTCATGTACAGCGGGTGCTCCGGCGGACACCCAGAAGCGGATGCTCTCCGCGAGCACCACGATCGCCACGGCCACGGCGAGCACCGTGAGCGCGACAGCGAAGCCGTTGCCTGTGGTGTGCCCTGCCGTCAGTACGGCGGCGAGCACGGCCACCACGAGCGTCCGGCCGTCGTGGCCGCCGATCGTACGCACCAGCCACCGGGGGGGCGCGCCGGTGCCGCCCTTGATGCGGTACACCGTGTCGTAGTGATGGTAGGCGACGGCCGCGACCAGACCGAAGGCCGCGGGCAGCGCCTCGTGGACGTCGGAGCGGGCCGCGAGCGCGAGGACCGTGACGTACTCCGCCGCCCGGAAGACCGGGGGCACCAGCCAGTCGAGCGCGCCCTTGAGGGGGCGGGAGACGGCCACACCGGAGAGTACGCAGTACACGGCGGCGGCCGCGGCGGGCCACCAGCTGCCGACGGGCGCGAAGACCGACGCGGCCACCACGAGCGCTCCGCCCAGGAACGCGATCACCGGCAGCGCACCGCGCGGTCCCCTGAGGAACCGGGCGACGAGCTGGGCGAGCGGCCCGGAGTCGGCGAGGTCGGCCAGTGCCTGCGCCGCGCGGTCGGTGCGGGTGGCCCGGCGGGTCAGCGAGCGCAGGACCCGGCCGGCCGTGGTGTAGCAGGCGGCGAGGGCGCAGCCGACGAGGAGCGCGTAGAAGACGATCCGCGGGGTGGTCACCGCGGTGAGGACGGCGATCATCGCCCAGCGCTCACCGATCGGGAGCACGATCATGCGGCGCACCCACACCGTCCAGCCGACGCTGTCGAGCTTGTCGGAGAGGGCGGCGGTGGGGCTGTTGTTGCCGGTCGCGTCGTGATTGGCCTCGTTGAACGAGAAGTCCACTACATGGCGGCAGGTCTGGAGGACCATCGCGCCCAGGGCCAGCACCCAGATGTCGTCGCCGTTGCGGGCCGCGCCCAGGGCCAGCCCCGCGTAGTAGGCGTACTCCTTGGCCCGGTCGAAGGTCGCGTCGAGCCAGGCGCCGAGGGTCGAGTACTGGAGCGAGTAGCGGGCGAGCTGGCCGTCCGTGCAGTCGAGCACGAAGGAGCAGAGCAGCAGGACACCCGCCGCGACATAGCCGCCGCGGGTACCGGTCGCCGCGCAGGCCGCCGCTATGAGCGCGGTGATCAGCGAGGCGGTGGTGACCTGGTTCGGGGTCAGTCCGTGGCGGGCGCACCAGCGGGCGATGTACCGCGAGTAGGGGCTGATGCAGTACGTCGTGAAGAAGCCGTCGCGGGACTTCACGGCCGTACGGAGGCGGACGGCCTCGTCGTCGACGGCGGCGACGGCGGCCCTGGCCTCGTGGCGGCTCTGCGGGTCGTGCGGGATCTCGGCGACCAGGGTGCCCAGCTCGGGCCGGTGCACGGGGGTCCCGGCTCCGGCCAGCGCCGCGGCCAGGGCGTCGGGCCCCGGCCCGGCATCCGCCCGTACGCGGTCGAGGGCCGGGCGGGCCTCGGGCTGGACGGTGAGCGCGCCGGGGATGGCCGCCGCCGCGAAGCGGGGGTCGGTCAGCGCCAGGCGGAGCGAGTGCAGGTGACCGACGAAGCGGGTGTCGACCACCGCCACGCGCTCGTCGGCGGGTGCGGCGGTGAGCAGCTTCGCGGTCTCGGCCGCGTCGGCTGCGGTGCGTACGTCGAAGCCCAGCGACCTCAGATCGCCCTCCAGCGACGATCCGGGTACCGGCACACCGGCGAGGATGGCGGTCGACAGACGAACTCACTCCTTGGAGCTGGCGTGACACACGCGGAGACGGCCCGTTCCCGGCAGGGGCGGGCGGCATGTCGGCAGAGGCTATCGGATGGACCGAAGCAGGAGTTCACGGGCTGTTTACGTCCCGATCCGGCCGGGCATGACCCCGCGCCACCTGCCGCGGTCATCATGATCGATCGATGCCTCGCCCCACAAACCGCGGCCGGGTCCGCAGGCCGGGGAGGCCGCCGGTGGTGTCGATAGGGTGGCCGGTATGAGTTGGCTGATCACAGGCGGGGCGGGTTACATCGGGGCGCATGTGGCGCGGGCGATGGTGGAGGCCGGGGAGCGCGTGGTCGTCCTCGACGACCTGTCGAGCGGGATCGCCGAGCGCCTGCCGGCCGGGGTCGGGCTGGTGCGCGGCTCGGTGCTGGACCGCGGGCTCCTCGACGCGACGCTGGCCGGCCACGAGGTCACCGGTGTGGTGCACCTCGCGGGCCGGAAGCAGGTCGGGGAGTCCGTCGCACAACCGCTGGGCTACTACCGGGACAACGTGCACGGCCTGACCGTGGTCCTGGAGGCCGTGGTCGCCGCCGGGGTGCGGCGCTTCCTGTTCTCCTCGTCGGCCGCCGTCTACGGCGTCCCCGACGCGGAGCTGATCACCGAGTCGACCCCGTGCGCCCCGATCAATCCGTACGGCGAGACGAAGCTGGCCGGTGAGTGGCTGGTACGGGCGGCGGGCCGGGCCCACGGGCTCTCCACCGCCTGCCTGCGTTACTTCAATGTGGCGGGTGCGGCCGCGCCCGAGCTGGCCGACACCGGGGTCTTCAACGTCATCCCGATGTTCTTCGACCGGCTGACCCGCGGCGACGACCCGCGGATCTTCGGTGACGACTACGCCACACCCGACGGCACCTGCATCCGTGACTACATCCATGTCTCGGATCTCGCCGACGCCCACCTCGCGGTGGTCCGCAAGCTGTCCGCGGAGGGCGGTACGGGGGACCTCACGGTCAACGTCGGCCGCGGAGCGGGCGTGTCGGTACGCGAGCTGGCGGACCTCGTGGCCTCGGTCACCGGGCTGCCGATGACGCCCGTGGTCGAGCCGCGCCGTCCCGGCGACGCGGCGAAGGCCGTCGCGTCGGGCGAGCTGATCGCCAGGGAGCTCGGCTGGAAGGCCTCGCGCGGAGTCCGCGACATGGTCGAGTCGGCGTGGGCCGGCTGGTGCCTGCGACACCCCGGCGCGCGCCGCAAATGATCTCGCGCCCCGCGTTGACCTGCCATTATTTCTGCAGGTCAGCGTAGGTGACAATGGTGTTCGGTCTCGTGTTGCCCGATACCCCCGCCCGTAGTCGCTGACCTCTCGGACCGGCACGCTCACGATCGGGAGGCGCTCTCATGGGGGCAGGGCACGACCACGGGCACGCGCACGGCGGGCCACCGCCGACCGGGACCGCGGGCGCCGCTCACCGGGTGCGGCTGCGGATCGCGCTCTGCATCACGCTGACCGTGATGGCCGTGGAGATCGCCGGCGGCCTGCTGGCCGACTCACTGGCCCTGCTCGCGGACGCCACGCACATGGCCACGGACGCGCTGGGGCTGGCTCTGGCCCTGCTGGCGATCCACTTCGCCAACCGGCCGGCCGGCGAGAACCGCACCTTCGGCTACGCCAGGGCGGAGATCCTGGCGGCGCTCGCCAACTGCCTTCTGCTGCTGGGCGTGGGCGGTTACGTGCTGTACGAGGCGATCCAGCGGTTCATCACGCCCGCCGACACCGCGGGCGGCCTGACCATCGTCTTCGGCCTCATCGGGCTGGCCGCCAACATGATCTCGCTCTCCGTCCTGGTCCGGGGACAGCAGGAGAGCATCAATGTCCGAGGGGCGTATCTGGAGGTACTGGCAGACGCGCTCGGCTCGGTCGCCGTGCTGATCTCGGCGGCCCTGATCCTGACCACCGGCTGGCAGGCGGCCGACCCGGTGGCCTCGATCGTCATCGGCCTCATGATCGTCCCGCGGACGGTCAAGCTGTTGCGCGAGACACTCGACGTCCTGCTCGAAGCGGCCCCGAAGAACGTCGACATGGGCGAGGTCAGGACGCACATCCTGGGCCTTCCCGGAGTCGAGGACGTCCACGATCTGCATGCGTGGACCATCACTTCGGGGATGCCTGTCCTCTCCGCGCACGTGGTCGTCAGCCCCGGCACGCTGGACGCGACCGGACACGAGAAGATGCTCCACGATCTGCAGGGCTGTCTCGGCGACCACTTCGACGTCGCGCACTGCACCTTCCAGCTGGAGCCGGGCGGTCACGCGGAACACGAGGCGAAGCTCTGCCACTGAGCCCCCGCGGACCGCGCGTTGCCGTGTCCGGGGTGCACGGGTGGCCCGGATACACCCTGATACAACCGGGACGAGTAACTCCGCAGCATATGTTCTGCGCCCCGCGGACGGGGCCGGTTTCCCGGGGAACACAGAATTCTGATATTCCGGTCGGTGCCCCTGCCATGCAGTGTGGCGCCGGCACCGACACGTCCTGCGCTCCGAAGTGCGGACAAGCCGCTTTTGTACGGCAGACTGAGGAGCCGGTGACGCCCGATACGAAGGATGGTTATGTCGAACGGCGCAGCAGAAGCGATCATGCTCGAACTGGTCGATGAGAGCGGCAGGACCATCGGAACGGCGGAGAAGCTCGCCGCGCATCAGGCCCCCGGCCAGCTGCACCGGGCCTTCTCGGTGTTCCTCTTCGACGGGGCGGGGCGGCTGCTGATCCAGCGTCGGGCGCTCGGCAAGTACCACTCCCCCGGCGTGTGGTCCAACACCTGCTGCGGACACCCGTATCCGGGTGAATCCCCCTTCGCGGCCGCGGCCCGCCGCACCTACGAGGAGCTGGGCGTCTCGCCGACGCTGCTCGCCGAGGCCGGCACGGTGCGATACAACCACCCGGACCCCGACTCGGGCCTGGTGGAGCAGGAGTTCAACCATCTGTTCGTCGGACTTGCCCAGGCGGACCTGCGGCCGGACCCGGACGAGGTGGACGACACGGCGTTCGTCACCGCCGGCGAACTGGCCGAGCGGCACTCCTCCGCGCCGTTCTCCTCCTGGTTCATGACGGTGCTCGACGCCGCGCGCCCGGCGGTCAGAGAGCTGACGGGGCCGAACGGGGGCTGGTGACCGTGGGGGCGAGCGGCAGTGCGGACCAGATGACCTTGCCGCCGCTCGCCGTCTGTTCGACACCGCAGGTCCCGCCCGCCTCCGCGGTGATCTCCCGTACGAGCATCAGCCCGCGCCCTCCTGTCTGCCCCTGGTCCGCGTCCAGCGCCCGCGGGCGGTAGGGGTGGTTGTCCTCGACGGACACCCTGATCCAGGAAGCGCCGACGGCGACCTCCACCGCCACCTCGGGGGAGAGCAGCGCGGCATGGCGTACGGCGTTGGTGACGAGCTCGGAGACGATCAGCAGCAGTCCCTGCACCGTGTCGCCGCCGACCGGGACCTGCTGACGCGCCAGCAGGTCCCGTACGGCGTGCCGGGCCTGCGGTACGGAGACGTCGACCGACGGGGCAGTGAACCGCCAGACACCTTCGTAGGGCAGGGAGTCGGCCACCGCCGGGTCGGGCGGGCTGTTGCTCCCGCGGCTCTCCATATCCCGGCTCCCGCCCTCGCGCTCGATGGTGACCACGCAATGAGTGTTGGGAATGAGCTGGTCCGTACCGAGCAGCTGAACAGAAGTCAGCACTAATCGGCGCTATTCGATGAAATGCGACCGCCTCTGTTAAAAGCCTGTCTCATTCTGCTCTCCAATGGCAGTTTGACGAGACCGGCCTTGCGCCCCCTTGTCGATCACGTTCCGGGCCGCCCCGATAACATCCCGGCCATGGAGCCGCAGCTGCAGCACAGCGTCGCCGATGGGGTCGCCACCGTCGTGATCAGCCACACCGCCAAGCGCAATGCCATGACAGCGGCCATGTGGCGGTCCCTGCCGGTGCTCCTCGACCGGCTGGCGGCCGACGCCGGTGTCCGGGTACTGGTCCTGACGGGCGCCGGGAACACCTTCTGCGCCGGCGCCGACATATCGACACTGCGGGACCCCGGAGAAGATCCCCAGCTGCTCGCCGTCCGGGCCGAGGAGGCGCTCGCGGCCTTCCCCAAACCGACTCTCGCCGCCGTGCGCGGCCACTGCGTGGGCGGCGGCTGCCAGCTGGCGGCCGCCTGCGACCTGAGGTTCGCCGAGGAGGGGTCCCTCTTCGGAGTGACTCCGGCGAAGCTCGGCATCGTCTATCCGGCGGCGTCCACCGCACGGCTGGTCTCCCTGGTGGGTCCTGCGACCGCCAAGTACCTGTTGTTCTCGGCCGAATTGATCGGTACGGATCACGCGCTGCGGACCGGTCTGCTGGACGAGGTACTGCCCGTGGACATGCTCGGCCCGCGGGTCGCGGAGTTCAGCCGGGTACTGGTGTCCCGCTCGCAGCTGACGCAGACGGCGGCCAAGGAATTCGCCGCGGGCCGGGACGACCGGGGCGCGTACTGGCGGGCGGTGGCGCGGGACTCCGGCGACCCTGCGGAGGGGGTCGCGGCTTTCCTGGAGCGCCGGGAGCCCCGGTTCACCTGGACCCCGCGTCCCGGCGCCGTCCCGCGGGGCGCTACCGGAGGATAAAGCGGCTCCGCCCGCGCAGCTCCGCGACCAGATCGGCCGGGGCCTTCTGCGGCGACCCCGCGTCGTACGGCGGCTGCGGGTCGTACTCGGCGCCCAGCTGGACCGCCTGCGCATGCCGGTCCCCCGCGACCCGGCCGACCAGGGTGAGCCCCATGTCGATGCCGGACGAGACTCCGGCCGCGGTGATGAACTTGCCGTCGGTGACGACCCGTTCACCTGTCGGTTCTGCGCCGTACTCGGTCAGGCCGTCCAGCGCGAGCCAGTGGGACGTGGCCCGGCGGCCCCTGAGCAGGCCCGCCGCTGCCAGCAGCAGCGATCCGGTACAGACGGAAGTGGTCCAGGTGCTGGCCGCGTCGGCCGCGCGCAGCCAGCCGAGCAGGGTCTCGTTCTCCATCTGGGCCGTCTGTCCCGGACCGCCGGGCACCACGACGATGTCGGGGCGCGGCACCTCGTCGAGCGTCCGGTCCGCGACCAGGGCGAGGCTCCCGCTGTCGTTGCGTACCGGTCCGGTGTGCTCGGCGGCGAAGACGGTCTCGGCGCCCGGGATGTGGGAGAGCATTTCGTACGGGCCGACCGCGTCCAGCGCGGTGAAGCGGTCGAAGAGGACAATCACGATCTGCACGGGGATGCCTTTCAGAGGGGTTGCGGCGGGGAGGCGGCCGACGGGGTCGCCGAACGCGGGGCGGTCGGTGCGTGGAAGCGGCGTCGGTACTCGGCCGGGGCCGTGGCCAGCGCCTTCAGGAAGGCGCGGCGCATGGCCTCCGGTGTGCCGTAGCCGCAGGTGCGGGAGATCGCCGCGACCGGGTCCGCGGTGTCCTCAAGGAGCCGTCTGGCGTGTTCCAGCCGGACGCGTTCGACGTAGCGGCCCGGCGTGGTGCCGGTCTCGGCGCGGAAGGCGCGGGCGAAGTGGCGGGGCGACAGGCGGGCACGGTCCGCGAGGTTTTCGACCGACAGGTCGCCGCCCGGGTGCTCGCTGATCCACTGCTGGACATCGCGCAGCGGGTCGCGCCGGGCGGTCTGGGCGGCGAGCTGGACGCTGAACTGGGCCTGGTTTCCCGGGCGCCGGAGGAAGACGACGAGATGGCGGGCGATGGTGAGCGCGATGTCCCGGCCCAGATCCTCCTCGACCAGGGCGAGTGCCAGATCGATGCCCGCCGTGACTCCCGCGGAGGTGGCGAGCTTCCCGTCCCGCACGAAGATCGGCTCGGGGTCGACCTCCACGGCCGGGTAGGTGCGCGCCAGATGGTCGCAGACCGACCAGTGCGTGGTGGCCCGGTGGCCGTCCAGCAGGCCGGCCCCGGCGAGCAGCAGCGCACCGCTGCACACCGAGACGATGCGTTCGGCGCGCGGGGCGTGCTCACGCAGCCAGCCGGTCAGCCGGGGGTCGGGCTCACGGGTGCCCTGGCCGCCGGGCACCAGGAGGGTATGCGGGTCCCCGGCATCGGCAAGCGCGCCGTCCGGTACGAGGGTGAGGCCGCTCGACGTACGCACCGCGGAGCCGTCGAGCGAGGCCGTGCGCAGGGTGTAGGCATCCGGGTCGATCCGGCAGGCGCCCGCGAACACCTCCAGGGGGCCGGTCACGTCGAGGCTCTGCAGTCCGTCGAAGACGACGATCAGTAACGATCTCTGCGGCATACCGCTCATCATGGGCGGCGGGCGGCGGTGGCCGCAATGACGAATATCCCACCTTTCCTGCCATCCCTTTCCTCCCGTACCGACCAGTCGGTAACCTTCGGGCCATGACTTCGCTCCAGCCGCGTGCCGGCCGTCGCTGCCACAACTCCGTCAACCCGCTGCACTCGACGCTCTACTTCTCCCCCGACTTCACCGAGGAGCTCGCCGGGGTGGGCATCAAGGACGCGGGCGCCGCCTACTTCGCCGGGCGCGGCGCGGCCATGGGAGCCGTGGGCCCGGGCACCATCGCCGCCACGTTCTACAACTTCAGCCCCGAGCTGATCGCCCGCCACGTCCCCGCGGTGTGGGAGGCGGCCTCGCCGCAGACCGTGCTCGACGCCCGGCTGCGCGCCGCCGACTCGACACTGCGGCGGCTGCTCGGCGAGGACGCGCTGGCCTCGGACGAGATGGCCGAGGCCGCGCGCCTCGCGCTGCGCGCCGCGGAGGCCTGCACCCGCCACGCCCGGCCGCTGTACGCGGCCCACGCCGACCTGCCGGTCCCCGGGCAGCCGCACCTCGCCCTCTGGCACGCGGCGACGCTGCTGCGCGAGCACCGGGGCGACGGCCACCTCGCCGTGCTGCTCTCCGCCGGACTCGACCCGCTGGAGGCGCTGGTGAGCCACACCGCGACCGGCAAGGGCATGGCGCCGCGCTGGATCCTCGCCACGCGCGGGTGGCACAGGACCGACTGGGACGCCGCCGCCGAGCGGCTGCGCGGGCGCGGGCTGCTGGACGCGGACGGCGGACTCACCGACGCGGGGACGCAGCTGCGCCAGGACGTGGAGTCGGACACCGACCGCCTCGACATCGCCCCGTACGAGCACCTGGGCGCCGAGGGCGTGGAGCGCCTCACCGAGCTGGCGCGCGGCTTCCTCGCCACCGCGGCCGCCGCGGGCGCCTTCCCCGCCAGCCTCGGCGGCTGAGCCGGCGGGCGGGGCGTGATCCCCGCTCTGCCCGCGCCGCCTGCCACAATGCTGATGCACTGTTTCCCCGCACGGCGACGGCCCGGCCCCCACCGGCGGACCGTCCGCCCTGCGGGGTCCGGAGGGTGCTCCGGAGGAATGCGGCAAGCTCAGCGAGAAGGCGGTACGGGATCGTGACCACGACCACCCCAGGTTCCATCGAAAGCAGGATCGCGGAGGAGCTCGGCGTCAGGGAGCGGCAGGTGAAGGCCGCTGTCGAGCTGCTCGACGGCGGCTCGACCGTGCCGTTCATCGCGCGCTACCGCAAGGAAGCGACCGAGATGCTCGACGACGCCCAGCTGCGCACCCTGGAGGAGCGCCTGCGCTATCTGCGGGAGCTGGAGGAGCGGCGGACGGCCGTTCTGGAGTCCGTGCGCGAACAGGGCAAGCTCGATGCGACTCTGGAGGCGCAGATCCGCGCCGCCGGGACGAAGGCCCGGCTTGAGGACATCTACCTGCCCTTCAAGCCGAAGCGCCGCACCAAGGCGCAGATCGCGCGGGAGGCCGGTCTCGGCCCGCTCGCCGACGGCCTGCTGGCCGACCCCTCGGTGGACCCGCTCGCCAGCGCGGCGGCGTTCGCCGACCCGGCCAGGGGCGTCGCCGACCCGGCCGCGGCGCTGGACGGCGCACGCGCCATCCTCGCCGAGCGGTTCGGCGAGGACGCCGACCTCATCGGTGAGCTGCGTGAGCGCATGTGGACGCGCGGGCGGCTGACGGCGAAGGTGCGGGCCGGCAAGGAGGAGCAGGGCGCCAAGTTCGCCGACTACTTCGAGTTCGCGGAGGCGTTCAGCGCGCTGCCCTCGCACCGGGTGCTGGCGATGCTGCGGGGCGAGAAGGAGGACGTACTCGATCTGGTGCTGGAGCCGGAGGAGCCGTCGGACACCGCAGGGCCCTCGGCCTACGAGTCGATGATCGCCCGGCGCTTCGGGGTGTCCGACCGCGGCAGGCCGGGCGACAAGTGGCTTGCCGAGACGGTCCGCTGGTCCTGGCGCACCCGTGTCCTGGTCCATCTGGGGATCGACCTGCGGCTGCGGCTGCGGACGGCCGCCGAGGACGACGCGGTCAAGGTCTTCGCTTCCAACCTGCGCGACCTGCTACTGGCCGCGCCCGCCGGGACCCGTGCCACGCTCGGTCTCGACCCCGGATTCCGTACGGGCGTGAAGGTCGCCGTCGTGGACGCGACCGGCAAGGTCGTGGCCACCGATGTGATCCACCCGCATGTCCCCGCGAACCGCTGGGACGAGGCGCTGGCCAAGCTGGCCGGGCTGGCGAAGGCGCACGCGGTCGACCTGATCGCGATCGGCAACGGCACCGCGTCGCGCGAGACGGACAAGCTCGCCGGTGAACTGTGCGCGAAGCACCCCGAGCTGAATCTGACGAAGGTGATGGTCTCCGAGGCCGGGGCTTCGGTCTACTCGGCGTCCGCGTTCGCCTCGCAGGAGCTGCCGGACATGGATGTGACGCTCCGGGGCGCGGTGTCGATCGCCCGCAGGCTCCAGGACCCGCTCGCCGAACTCGTCAAGATCGACCCCAAGTCGATCGGGGTCGGGCAGTACCAGCACGACCTCTCCGAGGTGAAGCTCTCCCGCTCCCTCGACGCGGTCGTCGAGGACTGTGTGAACGGTGTCGGGGTGGACGTCAACACCGCGTCGGCGCCGCTGCTCTCCCGGGTCTCCGGTATCGGTTCGGGGCTCGCCGAGAACATCGTGGCGCACCGTGACACCAACGGCCCGTTCCGGTCGCGCAAGGCGCTCAAGGACGTGGCGCGGCTGGGCCCGAAGGCGTACGAGCAGTGCGCGGGGTTCCTCCGTATCCGGGACGGCGACGACCCGCTGGACGCGTCGAGCGTGCACCCGGAGGCGTATCCGGTGGTGCGGACGATGGCCAGGAAGGCGGGTGGCGGCTCGCTCGTCGGGAACGCGGCGCTGCTGCGCTCGCTGGATCCCGCGGAGTTCGTGAACGACACGTTCGGGCTGCCGACGGTGACGGACATCCTGCGGGAGCTGGAGAAGCCGGGCCGTGACCCGCGTCCCGCCTTCCGGACGGCCACCTTCAAGGAGGGTGTCGAGAAGCTCGGCGATCTGGCGCCCGGAATGATCCTGGAGGGTGTGGTCACCAATGTCGCCGCCTTCGGCGCGTTCGTGGACATCGGGGTCCACCAGGACGGTCTGGTGCATGTGTCCGCGCTCTCCAGGACGTTCGTCAAGGACCCGCGTGACGTGGTCAAGCCCGGTGACATCGTCAAGGTGAAGGTGATGGACGTCGACATCCCGCGCAAGCGGATCTCGCTGACGCTGCGGCTCGACGACGAGGCCGGGGCCAGGCAGGGCGGCGGGGAGCGGCAGGACCGGGGCAGCAGGCGGGCGCAGAGCGGTCAGGGCGGCGGTCGGCCTCCGCAGCAGCGGCAGGGCGGTGGTGAGCGGCGCGGTGGCGGCGGCCGGACCCCGTCGGCCCCCGCGCCGGCCAACAGCGCGATGGCGGACGCCCTGCGGCGGGCCGGGCTCACCGACCCGGGCCAGGGCAAGGGCCGGGGCCCGGGGCGCGGCTGATCCGGCCGGGCTCCGCGGCTCCGCCGCGCGAAGGCCCCGTACGCCGGGCGGGCCCGCAGTGGCCCGCCCGGCGCGGGTGGGCGGGCCCGCCGCGACTCAGACTTCCGTGACCTTGCCGCCTGCCACCTCGATGCGGCGCGTCGTACGGACGGCGTCCAGCATCCGGCGGTCGTGGGTGACCAGCAGCAGGGTCCCCTCGTACGAGTCGAGCGCCGACTCCAGCTGCTCGATGGCTTCCAGGTCCAGATGGTTCGTGGGCTCGTCGAGCACCAGGAGATTGACGCCCCGGCCCTGCAGGAGCGCCAGCGCGGCCCGGGTCCGCTCGCCCGGCGACAGGGTGGTCGCGGGCCGCAGGACATGCGCCGCTTTCAGGCCGAACTTGGCCAGCAGCGTGCGGACTTCGGCGGGCTCCGTGTCGGGGACCGCCGCGCAGAACGCGGCCAGCAGCGTCTCCGTACCGTAGAAGAGCCCGCGGGCCTGGTCGACCTCGCCGACGACGACCCCGGGGCCGAGCGCCGCGTGCCCCGAGTCCAGCGGGACACGGCCCAGCACCGCGCCCAGCAGGGTGGACTTGCCCGCCCCGTTGGCTCCGGTGATGGCCACCCGGTCCGCCCAGTCGATCTGCAGGTGCGCCGGGCCGAAGGTGAAGTCCCCGCGGACGACGGTGGCGTCCCGCAGGGTGGCGACGACCGAGCCGGAGCGCGGAGCCGCGGCGATCTCCATGCGCAGCTCCCACTCCTTGCGGGGTTCGTCCACGACGTCGAGCCGCTCGATCATGCGCTGTGTCTGCCGGGCCTTGGCCGCCTGCTTCTCGCTCGCCTCACTGCGGAACTTCCGGCCGATCTTGTCGTTGTCGGTGGCCTTGCGGCGGGCGTTCTTGACGCCCTTGTCCATCCAGCCGCGCTGCATCTGGGCCCGTCCTTCGAGCGCCGCCTTCTTGTCGGCGAACTCGTCGAACTCCTCCCTGGCGTGCCGGCGGGCGGTCTCCCGCTCCTCCAGGTATCCCGCGTATCCGCCGCCGTACAGGGTGATCTGCTGCTGGGCGAGGTCGAGTTCGAGGACCTTGGTGACGGTGCGGGTCAGGAACTCACGGTCGTGACTGATCACGACGGTCCCGGCGCGCAGTCCGCCCACGAAGCGCTCCAGCCGCTCCAGGCCGTCGAGGTCGAGGTCGTTGGTCGGCTCGTCGAGCAGGAACACGTCGTACCGCGAGAGCAGCAGCGAGGCGAGTCCGGCCCGGGCGGCCTGGCCGCCGGAGAGCGAGGTCATCGGCTGGTCGAGCCCGACGGTCAGCCCCAGTGAAGCGGCCACTTCTCCGGCGCGTTCGTCCAGGTCGGCCCCGCCGAGGTCGAGCCACCGCTCCAGCGTGGTGGAGTACGCGTCGTCCGCGCCCGCCACCCCGTCGACCAGGCCCTGAGTCGCCTCGTCCATGGCGCTCTGGGCGGCGGCCACGCCTGTGCGGCGGGCGAGGAAGCCGCGCACGGTCTCGTCCTCCCGGCGTTCCGGCTCCTGCGGGAGGTGACCGACGGTGGCCGTGGGCGGTGAGAGCCTCAGCTCGCCATCCTCCGGGGTGTCGAGCCCGGCGAGGAGGCGCAGCAGGGTCGATTTGCCCGCGCCGTTCACACCGACGAGACCGATCACGTCCCCCGGCGCCACGACGAGGTCGAGGCCGGAGAAGAGCGAGCGGTCGCCGTGGCCCGCGGCGAGGTCTTTGGCGACAAGGGTTGCAGTCATGAGGGAACCGATCCTAATCGGGGTGCGGCGCGCACTCAGGACCAGGCCGCGGACCGGGGGCGGGCGGTACGGCGGGGCGGGCGCCGCGGGGTGCGGCGGTGCGGCAGGGTCCATGTCGGCCGAATGGCGATCCTGTGACAGCTGCGACCGTGGACATGACCAGTGACGGTTGGGCTGAATAGGGTCGAACGCAACGACGACCCCCACGACTTGGAGCTTCAGTGCACCGCAGACTCATCGTCCCGAGCGTGCTCGCGGCCTCGCTCCTGCTGGCGATCCCGGCATCGGCGGCCGGCTTCACGCCCGGGGCACCGGGCATCGGCGACTCGTACTACCCGGCGTACGGCAACGGCGGCTACGACGTCTCGCACTACGACCTCAAGCTGAAGTACCAGCCGTCGACCGACCGGCTGGACGGGACGGCGACCATCCTGGCCACCGCGACCCAGGATCTCTCCCGGTTCGATCTGGACTTCCTGCTGGATGTGAGCGAGGTGCGCGTCAACGGCGCCAAGGCCTCCTTCGCCACATCGGGCCAGCACGAGCTGGTCGTCACCCCGGCCGGGGGCCTCGCCAAGGGCTCCGCCGTCACCATCGTGGTCCGCTACAGCGGGGTGCCGTCGACCAAGTCGGCGTACGGCTTCTCCACCTGGCACCGCACGCCCGACGGCGCCGTCGCCGCGGACGAGCCCGAGTCGGCGTGGTGGTGGTTCCCGAGCAATGACCACCCGCTCGACAAGGCCACGTACGACGTCTCGGTCTCGGTGCCCGACGGCACCCAGGCGATCAGCAACGGTGTGCTCCAGTCGCAGCGCTCGCAGCTCGGCCGGACCACGTACAACTGGCGCTCCGACAAGCCGCAGGCCACGTACCTGACCACGCTCGCCGTCGGCAGGTTCGACATCACGACCGGGACCACCGCGGCCGGTGTGCCGGTCGTCAACGCGTACAGCAAGGACCTGGGCAACAACGACGGTGCGGCGCGCGCCAGTGTGGAGCGGACAGGTGAGGTCGCCGACTGGCTGAGCGGGTACTTCGGGCCCTACCCCTTCAGCGCGCTCGGCGGCTATGTGCCGAACACCACCACCGGGTACGCGCTGGAGACCCAGACCCGGCCGTTCTACAGCCCCAAGCAGTTCGCGAGCGGCGCCAACGTCCCGGTGGTCGTCCATGAGCTGGCGCACCAGTGGTACGGCGACGACGTGTCCCTCAAGGGCTGGAAGGACATCTGGATCAACGAGGGCTTCGCCTCCTACGCCGAGTGGCTCTGGTCGGAGCACGAGGGCGACGGCACCGCACAGCAGCTGGCCGACTACGTGTACGCCTCCCACCCGGCGGACGACGCGTTCTGGACGGTGAAGCCGGGCGACCCCGGCGCGGCGAACCAGTTCGACGACGCCGTCTACGACCGGGGCGCGCTGGCCATCCAGGCGCTGCGCGACAAGGTCGGTGACACCGCGTTCTTCAAGATCCTCAAGGGGTGGCCCGCCAAGCACGCCTATGGCAACGCGTCGGTGGCCGACTTCGAGACGTACGCCGAGCAGGTCTCGGGGAAGCCGCTGGCCGCGTTCTTCGACACCTGGCTCTTCACCGCGGCCAGGCCCGCCGCTCCTGCGGCGCAGCAGGCGCGGATCACGCACTCGGACACCCGGCCCGTGGCGCCGAAGTCCTGGCGGCAGATCGAGCGGACGCACACCGTCCACGACCGCTGACCTCCGGCCGGGAAGCCGCGCGGCCCCGCCGGCCGGGGCGGCGCGGCTTCCTGGGTACGGCCGCCGGTGGTTAGGCTGCTCCGGACCGCGGCACGAGAGCACCGTCGCGGAGCGAGTACCCGCACGCCCTGCGGCCGCGCCCCACGAGGAGCACCCGTTGCCCGACCCGACCCACGGCTCCCGGCCGACCCTGGAGGCCGTCGCAGCCCGCGCGGGTGTGTCGCGGGCGACGGCCTCGCGTGTCGTCAACGGCGGCGCCGGTGTGCGGCAGCCGCTGGTGGACCGGGTCCAGGAGGCCGTCGACGAGCTCGGCTACGTGCCGAACCACGCGGCCAGGACGCTGGTCACCCGGCGCAACGGGGCGGTCGCCGTGATTATCGCGGAGCCGGAGATCCGGATCTTCTCGGATCCCTTCTTCTCTCAGCAGCTGCGTGGCATCAGCCGCGAACTGACCTTGCACGACTCGCAGTTGGTGCTGCTGCTGGTCGAGGGCAGGAAGGACTACGACCGGATCGGCCGCTATCTGGCCGGGGGCCATGTGGACGGCGCGCTGGCCTTCTCCCTGCACACCGAGGACCCGCTGCCCGCAGTGATCCACCGGGTGGGGATCCCCACGGTCTTCGGCGGCCGTCCGGTGTGGGCGGGGCCGGAGTCCGGTCTCGCGCTGCCCTACGCCGACTGCGACAACCGCGGCGGCGCCCGCGCCGCCGTCCAGCACCTGGTCTCCCTGGGGCGCGGACGCATCGCCCACATCGCGGGCCCGCAGGACCAGACATCGGGGATCGACCGGCTGGACGGCTACCGGGATGTGCTCCTGGACGTCGACCCCGCGCTCACCGCACAGGGGGCGTTCACGGTGGAGAGCGGCGCCGCCGCGATGGCGGAGCTGCTGGAGCGGCGGCCCGGGCTCGACGCGGTGTTCGCGGCGAACGATCTGATGGCCTCGGGGGCACTGCAGGTCCTGCGGGAGCAGGGCAAACGTGTACCGGACGACGTGGCGGTGGTGGGGTTCGACGACATGGAGAAGGTCGCCGAGTGCACCGACCCACCACTGACGACGGTCCGCCAGGACATCGAGGGGATGGGCAGGTTGATGGTCCGCATGCTGCTGCGCGGGCTGGACGGGAAGAGCGTCGCCAGGCCCGACTCCGTGATCATGCCGACGGATCTGGTCCGCCGGGTCTCCGCGTGAGCCCCCGGGCCGCGGCGGCCCGGTGGTCCGCCCTGGCAGCGCGGGCCGACGGCAGATAACGCACCCGCTCGGGCAGCGCGGGCACCACGGCCCGGACGCACCGGCCGAGTCGGCGCAGCGCCCGCTCCTGGG
Source organism: Streptomyces sp. NBC_00388 (assembly GCF_036061255.1). Classification (NCBI taxonomy): domain Bacteria; kingdom Bacillati; phylum Actinomycetota; class Actinomycetes; order Kitasatosporales; family Streptomycetaceae; genus Streptomyces; species Streptomyces sp. NBC_00388. The sequence goes on along the minus strand of NZ_CP107948.1, from coordinate 6,441,226 downwards.
AGTCCGTCCACTCCAGGCCGATCGCCTGCCGCGCCTCCGGCGGCATCAGCCCCACGGTGACGAAGTGCCTGAAGCGTGCCAGGGGCGGCAGCAGGACCGGCCAGGCAACCCGGAGCAGCAGCCGCAGGGCTCGGGGGCCGCGGTCGGGGGGCGGCACGGGGCCGGCGGGGGCGGTCAGCTCCCGCACCAGGGGGGTGGCCTCGATCTCGTCGGCCAGCATCTTCCGGTAGTAGGGCCAGAACTCCTCGATGGTCTGCGGCATGTCCCGGTCGGCGATCCCGAGGATCCGCCCGACCTGGAGCCACTCCGCGTACAACTGCCGCTCCTGCGCGTCGGTGTACGGCCGTCCGAGGTACTTGCGGCCGTGCAGGAAGACCGGGAAGCCGGTGGCGTGCACCCAGGAGAAGGTGGCGGGTTCGAGGGCGTGGTAGCGGCGGCCGCGGGTGTCGGTGCCCCGGATGGTGCGGTGCAGCGCGCGCAGCCTGCGGCCCTCCTCGGCGGCGGCTTCCCCGCCGTACACCCAGAGCTGCATCGAGCGCAGGGAGCGCTCGCCCCGGCCCCACGGGTCGGTGCGGAAGACGGAGTACGCGTCGACGCCGGCGCCGACGGCCGGGTGGGCCACCTGCATGGTCAGCGCGGCCGGGAGCGTGAGCAGCACCCGGATGTCTCCGACCTCGCTCCACAGCACCCCGCCCGGGGGTGGCGGTGCGGGTGCGGCGCGGCGGCTCATGCGTACTCCCTCGCTCCCCCGTCATCGTCCTCGGCGGGCCCCGGCGGGCTGCCCGCTCTCTCCCTCGTTCCAGTATGCGGCCGACGGGGCCGATGGGGACGATGGGGACAGACGGGCAGGGCGGCCCGGATGTGGCGGGCCCGGCGCACGGGCGGGCGGTGCGCCGGGCCCGCCACATCCGGGACAGGTGGCCGACGCACGGTGGTTACCCCGAGGTAACCCCAGCTGATTTGATGGGCGGGCCACTCTGTCCCCGCCCCAGGAACGGGAGTTCCAGTGCCGCATCCCTCGCTCCGCCGCCTCCCCCGCGCAGGACTTGCCGCCGCCCTCGTGGCCGCCGCGCTGGCCGCGGTGGCCCCGGCCGCCTCAGCGGCGACCGCAGCGCCCGTGGCCCCGCCCCGGCTCCGGGTACTGACGTACAACACCTTCCTGATGAGCAAGAACCTCTACCCCAACTGGGGCCAGGACCACCGCGCCGCAGCGATACCCGCCGCCTCCTTCTTCCAGGGGAACGACGTCGTGGTGCTGGAGGAAGCCTTCGACAACTCCGCGTCCGACGCGCTGAAGCGCAACGCCTCCGCCCAGTACCCGTACCAGACACCGGTCGTGGGCCGGGGCAAGGACGGCTGGGACGCCACCGGCGGCTCGTACTCGGCGCTCAGCCCGGAGGACGGCGGGGTGACCCTGCTCAGCAAGTGGCCGGTGCTGCACCGGGAGCAGTTCATCTACCAGGACGCGTGCGGCTCGGACGCCCTCTCCGACAAGGGATTCCTGTACGCCGTGCTCGATGTGAACGGCACCCGGGTGCACGTCGTCGGCACCCACACCCAGTCGGACGACACGGCGTGCGGGGCGGGCGAGGCGGCCGGGGACCGGAGCCTCCAGCTGAAGCAGATCGACGCGTTCCTGGCGGCCAAGAACATTCCCGCGGACGAGGAGGTCATGGTCGCGGGCGATCTCAACATCGACTCACGCAGCGCCGAGTACACGTCCATGCTGCGGGACGGGGGGCTGGTCGCGGCGGACTCGCGCACCGGTCACCCCTACTCCTTCGACACCCAGGAGAACTCGGTGGCCAGCTACCGCTACCCCGGCGACCCGCGCCAGGACCTGGACTACGTACTGCACCGTGCCGGTCACGCCCGGCCCTCCGGCTGGCGGAACGAGGTGGTCAAGGAGGAGAGCGCGCCCTGGACCGTGCGCAGCTGGGGCACCGACTACACCTACACGAATCTGAGCGACCACTACCCGCTGATCGCCGGAGGCTGAGGGCCCGGCTTCCGACGGCGTCCCGGCCGGCGGTCCCGGGCTTTCACACAGCTGGTGCGACAGCAATACTGTTGCACCGGATCAACCGAGTGATCGACCCAGTGATCGACCGGGTATCCGGGAAACGAGGCACAGCCATGGCGACCGGGAGCGACGACGCGACCACGGCCCTCACGGTCGACGAGCTGGCCGCGCGCGCCGGGGTGACCGTACGCACGGTCCGGTTCTACAGCGCGCGCGGCCTGCTCCCCCCTCCGGTGATCGGGCCGCGCCGCGTCGGACTGTACGGCGCCGCCCACCTGTCCCGTCTCGCACTCGTCGAGGAGCTCCAGCACCACGGGATGACGCTGGCGGCGATCGAACGCTATCTCCGCCAGCTCCCCGACGGCCTGAGCGCACACGATCTGGCGATCCACCGTGCCGTGGTGGCCTCGTGGGCGCCGGAGGGGGCCGACGACGCGACCCGTGCGGAGCTGGAGCGGCGCGCCGGGCGTGCGCTGCCCGAGCGGGACATCGACCGGCTCGCGGCGATGAACGTACTGGAGCGGGTGGAGGGCGAGAGTGACGCCTTCCGGGTGGATCCGGGACTGCTCGCGCTGGGCGTGCAGCTGCTCGACGTGCCCATCGCCCACGAGACGATCCTGGCCGCGCGCACGGTGGTGCTGGAGCACACCCGGGCCGCGGCGAAGGAGCTGACCCGGCTCTTCCAGGACGAGGTGTGGGGGCCCTACCGGGAGCGGGAGAGCGACCCCGATGCGGTGGAGGCGATGAAGTCCCTCTCCGCCGACATGCAGCCGATGGTCGTGCAGGCTCTGGTGACCGCCTTCCAGCGGTCGCTCAAGGAGGAGCTGCGGGCCCGTTACGTGGACGGGCCCGCAGCTCCCGAGCCGCCGCGCTGACCCGGAGCCCTGCGGGGCCCCGGGCGCGGCCGGCAGCCGCTCCGGCCGCGGCGCCGGGCACCGTCTCAGCTGTCGCGGAACGTCAGGCCCTGCTCCGCCTTCGCGACCAGCAGCGCCGGCGGCGCGAACCGCTCGCCGTACTTTTCGGCGAGTTCACGGGCGCGCGCCACGAATCCGGGCAGCCCGCCCTCGTAGCCGTTGATGTACTGGAGCACACCGCCGGTCCAGCCCGGGAAGCCGATGCCGAGGATCGACCCGATGTTGGCGTCGGCGACCGAGGTCAGGACGCCCTCCTCCAGGCAGCGGACGCTGTCCAGCGCCTCGGAGAAGAGCATCCGCTCCTTCATGTCGGTGAACGGGATGTCCGCCCCGGGCTTCGTGAAGTGCTCGCGCAGCCCGGGCCAGAGCCCGGTCCGCTTGCCGTCCTCGTACGCGTAGAACCCGGCTCCCCCGCTGCGGCCCGTACGGCCGAACTCGTCCACCATCCGGTCGATCACCGCGTCGGAAGGGTGGCCGGCCCAGGTGCCGCCTGCCTCCTCCGTGGCGCGCTTCGCCTCGTTGCGGATCTTGCGCGGCAGGGTGAGCGTCAGTTCGTCCATCAGCGAGAGCACCTTGGCCGGGTAGCCGGCCTGCGCGGCGGCCTGCTCGACCGACGCGGGCTCGACGCCCTCACCGATCATCGCCACGCCCTCATTGATGAACTGGCCGATGACGCGCGACGTGAAGAAGCCCCGTGAGTCGTTGACGACGATCGGGGTCTTGTTGATCCGGCGTACCAGGTCGAAGGCGCGCGCCAGCGCCTCGTCGCCGGTCCGCTCACCCTTGATGATCTCGACCAGCGGCATCTTGTCCACGGGCGAGAAGAAGTGCAGCCCGATGAAGTCGCTCTGCCGCTCCACCCCTTCGGAGAGCAGGGTGATGGGGAGCGTGGAGGTGTTGGAGCAGAGCAGCGCGCCGGGCTCGATGACGCCCTCGATCTCCTGGAACACCTTGTGCTTGAGCCCCACGTCCTCGAAGACCGCCTCGATCACCGCGTCGCACCCGGCGAGGTCGGCCGGGTCGCCGGTCGGGGTGATCCGGGCCAGCAGCTCGTCCCGCTGCGCCTCCGTGGTCCGGCCGCGCGAGAGCGCCTTCGCGAGCAGCTTCTCCGAGTACGCCTTGCCCTTCTGCGCGGCCTCGGCCGAAACGTCCTTGAGCACGACGTCGATCCCGGCGCGGGCGCAGGAGTAGGCGATCCCCGCGCCCATCATCCCGGCGCCGAGCACGGCGACCTTGCGGACCTGGCGGGGCTCGATCCCCTGGGGGCGGTTGGCTCCCGAGTTGACGGCCTGCAGGTCGAAGAAGAACGCCTGGATCATGTTCTTCGCGGTCTGGCCGGTGACCAGCTCGGTGAAGTACCTGGCCTCGATGGTCAGCGCCGTCTCGAAGTCGACCTGGGAGCCCTCGACGGCCGCGGCGAGGATGTTGCGCGGCGCGGGATAGGGGGCGCCCTGCAGCTGCTTCTTCAGGTTGGCGGGGAAGGCGGGCAGGTTGGCCGCGAACTTCGGGTGGGCCGGGGTGCCGCCGGGGATCCGGTACCCCTTCACGTCCCAGGGCTGCTGCGACTCGGGGTGGGCGTCGATGAAGGCGTGCGCCTGCGCCAGCATCTCCCCGGCGCTCCCGGCCACTTCGTGGACGAGGCCGTTCTCCAGGGCGCGCCGCGGGTTGTACCGGTTGCCCTGCAGGAGCACCTTCAGCAGCGCGTCGGCGATGCCCATCAGCCGTACGGTCCTGGTGACACCGCCTCCGGCGGGCAGCAGACCGAGGGTCACCTCGGGCAGGCCGATCCGGGAGCCCGGTGCGTCGAGCGCGACGCGGTGGTGGCTGGCGAGAGCGATCTCGTAACCGCCGCCGAGGGCCGAGCCGTTGATGGCGGCGACGACCGGCTTGCCCAGCGTCTCGATGCGGCGCAGCGAGTTCTTGATGGCCGTACCGGTGTCGAAGGCCTGCTGGGCCTGGCCGGGCCCGACCTGGATCATGTCCTTGAGGTCACCGCCGGCGAAGAAGGTCTTCTTGGCCGAGGTGTAGATGATGCCGCGGATGGAGTCCTTCTCGGCCTCGGCGCGGTCGGCGACGGCCGCGATCGACTCCTTGAAGGCCTGGTTCATGGTGTTCGCGGACTGGTCGGGGTCGTCAAGGACGAGGGTGACGACGCCGGTCCCGTCCTGTTCCCAGCGGATGGTGGTGTTCTCGCTCATGGTGTGGCTGCTCCGTGAGGGCCGTGGATCGTGGGAGGGGACGCGGTCAGAGCCGTTCGATGACGGTGGCGATGCCCATGCCGCCGCCTACGCAGAGCGTGGCGAGGCCGTACCGCTGGTCGCGGCGCTCCAGTTCGTCGATGAGGGTGCCGAGGATCATCGCTCCGGTGGCGCCCAGCGGGTGTCCCAGGGCGATGGCCCCGCCGTTGACGTTGATCTTGTCCAGCGGGAGGTCCATGTCCCGGGCGAAGCGCAGGACGACCCCGGCGAAGGCCTCGTTGATCTCCACGAGGTCGATGTCGCCGATGGCCAGACCGGCCTTGGCGAGCGCCTTGCGGGTGGCGGGGGCGGGGCCGGTCAGCATGATCGTCGGCTCCGACCCGGAGACCGCGGCCGAGACGATACGGGCCCGGGGGGTCAGTCCGTAGCGTTCCCCGACCTCGCCGGAGCCGATGGCGACCAGCGAGGCGCCGTCCACGATGCCCGACGAGTTGCCCGCGTGGTGGACGTGGTCGATCTTCTCGACCCAGTGGTACTTCTGCAGTGCGACGGCGTCGAAACCGCCCATCTCACCGATGGCGGCGAAGGACGGCTTGAGGGCGGCGAGCGAGTCCGCGGTCGTGCCCGGCCGCAGATGCTCGTCGTGGTCCAGGACGACCAGGCCGTTGCGGTCGGTGACGGGGACGACGGAGCGGGCGAACCGGCCGTCCTTCCACGCCTCGGCGGCCCGCTCCTGCGAGAGCGCGGCGTAGGAGTCGACATCGCGCCGAGTGAAGCCCTCGATGGTGGCGATGAGGTCGGCGCCGATGCCCTGGGGCGCGAAGCCGGTGTCCCAGTTGGTCATCGGGTCCATCGCCCAGGCTCCGCCGTCGGAGGCCATCGGGACACGGGACATCGATTCGACGCCGCCCGCCAGGATGAGGTCCTCCCAGCCGGAACGGACTTTCGCGGCCGCCAGGTTGACCGCTTCGAGCCCCGAGGCACAGAAGCGGTTCTCCTGGACGCCGGCGACGGTGTCGGGGAGCCCGGCCGCTACGGCCGCCGTACGGGCGATGTCGGAGCCCTGGTCGCCGACCGGGCTGACCACTCCGAGCACGATGTCGTCGATGGCCGCCGGGTCGAGGCCGGGGAACCTGCGGCGCAGTTCGTGGATCAGTCCGACGACCAGGTCGATCGGCTTGGTGCCGTGCAGGGCGCCATTGGCCTTCCCGCGCCCCCGCGGGGTGCGGATCGCGTCGTACACAAACGCTTCGGTACTCAAGACAGCAGCCTTTCGGAATACGGAATACGGATCGGGGTGCGGCGGGTCAGGCGAGCAGCGAGCGGCCGATGATCTCCTTCATGATCTCGGTGGTTCCCCCGTAGATCGTCTGGATACGGCCGTCGGTGAAGGCCCTGGCGACCGGGTACTCGGACATGTAGCCGTAGCCGCCGTGCAGTTGCAGGCAGCGGTCGGCGACCCGCTTCTGGAGTTCGGTGGCCCACCACTTGGCCATCGAGGCGTGTACGGCGTCGAGAGCGCCCTCCGTGTGATCGACGATGCAGCGGTCGATGAACGTACGGGTGACGGCACACTCGGTGGCCATCTCGGCGATCTCGAAGCGGATGTGCTGGAGCTTCGCGAGCGGCCGGCCGAACGCCTCCCGTTCCTTCACGTACGCGGTGGTGATCTCCAGGAGGTGTTCGGCGGCGGCGATCCCGGCGACGGCGATGGCCAGGCGCTCCTGGGCGAGGTTGGTCATCAGATGGATGAAGGCCCCGTCGAGCTCCCCGAGCAGGTTCTCCTTGGGGACCCGGACGCCGTCGAAGAACAGTTCCGCGGTGTCCTGGGACTTCTGGCCGATCTTGTCCAGGTTGCGGCCCCGCTCGAAGCCGGGCGTTCCCCGCTCGACGACCAGCAGCGACAGCCCTTTCGCGCCGCCCTCCGGTGAGGTCCTGGCGACCACGACCACGAGGTCGGCGAGGATCCCGTTGGAGATGAACGTCTTGGAACCGTTGAGGATCCAGTGGTCTCCGCGGTCGTCGGCGCTCGTGCGGATGGCCTGGAGGTCGGACCCCGCGCCCGGCTCGGTCATCGCGATCGCCGTGACGGTCCGGCCGCTGCAGAAGCCGGGCAGCCAGCGCTGCCGCTGTTCAGCGGTGGCCAGAGTGCTGAGATACGGTCCGACGATGTCGTTGTGCAGCCCGAGCGCGAGCCCGGACGCCCCGGCGCGGGTGAACTCCTCGGCGAGGACGGCGCTGTAGCGGAAGTCGGTGTTCCCGCCGCCGCCGTACTCCTCGGGAACCGCGATCCCGAGGAGCCCCTGCCGGCCGGCCGCGAGCCAGGCCTCCCGGGAGACGATTCCGTCCTTCTCCCACTGCTCGTAGTACGGGAGCACCTCCTTGCTGAGGAAGGTACGGACGGTCTCCCGGAACGCTTCGTGCCCGGCGGTGAAGATCTGGCGTTTCAACGGTCTCCCCCTGCTGTGGTGTCCTGCGCTGAGACGGTTTGCGCCGAGGTGTCCTGCACGGCGATGCCCTGCGTTGTGGTGTCCGGTGCTTTGGTGTCCGGTGCTTTGGTGTCCTGCGCTGCCGTGTCCGGTGCTGCGGTGTCCGGTGCTGCGGTGTCCGGTGCTGCGGTGTCCTGCACGGCGAGGCCGGGTACCTCCCAGTCCCTGGCGACCTCGGCCGTATCGGCGCCGGGGCGGGCCGGGCCGAGCCGCACGGAACCGGGGGTGGCCGAGAAGCGCGGTGCCGGGGCGGGCTGGGTGATCCCGCTGTGCTCGACGAACGTCCCGCGGGCGGCGAGATGCGGGTGTTCCGGCGCCTCACGCAGCGAGAGGACCGGCGCCACACACGCGTCGGTCCCCTCGAACACGGCCGTCCACTCCGCCCGGGTCCTGGTCAGGAAGCGGGCGGCGATCGTCTCGCGCAGCCCGTCCCAGCGTGCGACGTCCTTGCGCTCCGGGGCTTCGGATCCGATGCCGAGCAGCCGCACGAACTCGTCGTAGAACTGCGGTTCCAGGGCGCCCACGGCCATGTACGCGCCGTCCGCTGTCTCATAACTGCCGTAGAACGGACAGCCCCCGTCGAGCAGGTTCGCCCCGCGCCGGTCCTGCCAGCCACCCGCCGCCAGCATGCCGTGGATCATGGAGGAGAGGTGTGCGGCGCCGTCCACGATCGCCGCGTCGACCACCTGCCCCGCTCCGCCGCCGGTGCGCGCGTGCTGGAGCGCGGCGAGGATCCCGATCACCAGGTAGAGCGAGCCGCCCGCGTAGTCGCCGAGCAGGTTGGCGGGGACAGCGGGCGGTTCGCCGGCGCTGCCGATCATCCCGAGGGTGCCGGTGACGGCGATGTACGCGATGTCGTGTCCGGCGCGTCCGGCGAGCGGCCCCTCCTGCCCCCAGCCGGTCATCCGCCCGTACACGAGCTTCGGGTTCCGGGCGTGGCACTCACGCGGTCCGACACCGAGACGCTCGGCGACACCCGGCCGGTATCCCTCGATCAGGATGTCGGCGCGCTCCACGAGACCGAGGACGCGGGCGGGGCCGTCGCCGGCCTTGAGGTCGATGAGCACCGAGCGTTTGTTGCGGTTGGTCAGGTCGTACGCCGGGTCGATCGCGAGCCCCTGGCCGCCCGGCCGGTCGACCCGTACGACGTCGGCGCCCAGATCGGCGAGGACCATCGCGGCGAACGGCCCGGGGCCGATCCCCGCCAGCTCCACCACCCGGACCCCTGTCAGCGGGCCGTTCCCTGCCTCTGCCATCACGCCCCCAGCACTGTGACACAACCGATGTGACATCGATGATGTTAAGAACGTGTTCCACTCCGCACAAGCCTTTTGGCTGAGCATCCGCTTAGGAAGGGGGTGGGCGGTCGCATAGGCTCAGCGGCGATATGACCAACAACCTCACTCCGCTCGGCGCCAAGGCCGACAAGGACACCGTACGGCGGCACAATCTCAGTCTCGTGCTGCGCGCCGTGCGGGAGCAGGGCGAGGCCACCCGGGCCGGTGTCGCGGCGCGGGTCGGGCTGACGCGTGCGGCCGTCTCCTCGCTGGTCGAGCAGTTGCTGGAGAGCGGCTTCCTCGCCGAGTCGGGCAAGACGTTCAGCGGACAGGCAGGCCGGCCCGGCACGGTGCTCAAGCCCGCCCGCACCGGGGCCGCGGGCGTCGGTGTCGAGATCAACATCGACTATGTGTCGGTGTGCGTGGTGGACCTGGCGGGCACCGGCCGGGTGCGTCTCACCGAGCACCTCGACAACCGGGGCGCGCCGCCGGCCGGTGTGCTGGCCCGCGCCGCCCGGATCGCGGCGCGGGCGCTGGACTCGGCCCGTGAGCAGGAGCTGCGGCCCGTCGGTGTCCAGCTGGCGCTGCCCGGTCTGGTCTCCGGGGGGACGGTCAGGCAGGCGCCCAACCTCGGCTGGAACCGGGTGTCGGCCGAAGTGCTCTTCGCCCATTCGCTCTCGGCGCTGCGCCCGGACTGCCGGCCGCTGCCGGTCGGTTCGGAGAACGAGGCCAATCTGGCCGCGCTGGCCGAGCTGTGGTTCGGCGGGCTCGGCACGATACGGAGCTTCCTCTATCTGACCGGCGAGATCGGGGTGGGTGGCGCGCTGGTGCTCGACGGCGAACTGCTGCGCGGCGCGCACGGCTTCGCCGGCGAGATCGGCCATGTGGTGGTGGACCCGGCGGGCCCGGAGTGCCGTTGCGGCTCACGCGGCTGCCTGGAGCAGTACGCGGGCCAGTCGGCGCTGTTGTGGGCCGCCGGGATCGACGAGCGAGCCGGGGTGTCCGGGGTCGCGGAGCTTGAGCGGCGGGCGCACGCGGGCGACGAGCGCACCCTGACGGCCATCGGCGACGCCGGGATAATGCTGGGCCGGGTGCTGTCGGGAGCGGTGAACCTCTTCGATCCGGACGCGGTGGTGCTCGGCGGGATCTACCGGGGCCTGATGCCCTGGCTGTCACCGGGTGCCGACCGGGAACTGACCGGCCGGGTGGTCTCCGGCCTCTGGCCGTGCGGCAGCGGCAGGCTGCGTGCCTCCTCCGTGGCGGGCGACGCCGCCCGGGGCGCGGCGGCGCAGATCGTCCAGGAGGTCCTCGCCGATCCGGTCGCGTACGCGGAGCAGCGGGCAGGCTGACCCGCTCGCCGTACCGGGCGCGCTCCGCCGTCCTGCGCGGAGCGGGGCCGCCGGGAGGAACAGCGCGAGGCCCTCGACGAGTGGTGCGAACAGGCGCCCCGCGAACGGGCCGTGCTGTGGTCCGGCCGGATCTTTGCGGAACATCGACGATCCTCCGCGGTTCGGCACCGGCCCCTGAACGGAGCCGTGGAGGACGCGACCACTCGGCTCATGGAGTGTCAATGATGCGCGCAGGAAGAGGTTTCCGAGCAGTTGCGCGCATCCGCGCGACCGCGTCGCCGAGGGTGACGGACGTCACCCGGTCCGCCGGTGCACGGAATGGTCCCACCGGACGTCTGACCCTTCGAGGAAGCACCGCCGGCCGAACCGCGAGAAGGGAGCGAGACCTTGCCCGATGTCGTCGAACAGGCTGTCCAGGCTCGCCTGGTCACACCCGCACCCCGGATGGAGACCGTCCCGACCACGTTGCGCTACGACCGTGCGGACCCGTTCGCCGTCAGCGTGGGTTTCCCGCCGCAGGCCACGCTGGCGGGCGTGGCGGTCTCCTGGGCGTTCGCGCGTGACCTGCTGGCCGCGGGCGTCCGTGCGCCCGCCGGCGTGGGTGACGTACGGGTGCGGCCCTTCGGCTACGACCGGACCGTCCTGGAGTTCCACTCCCGCGAGGGCGTCGCGATGGTCCACATCCACACCACGGAGCTGCGTCGCTTCCTCAAGCGGACCGAGGCGCTCGTACCCGCCGGGCGTGAGCACCGGTACCTCGACGTGGACCAGGACGTCCTCGAACTGCTCCGCGACGCCTGCTGAGGGTCGCGCCCTCATCGCTTATTGCTTTGCGGCCGGACCTGATCGGCCGTAACGTTCTCCTCGGCCCTGTCGTCGCCGATCGGAGCAGGACATTGCGCTACTGAGGTCTTGAGACACCGTGCCGTGCAGTGAACACACCTGCGCGCACCGCGTGTGACCTCGGTATTCGAGCTGTCCTCCCGGAACAGGGCCTTCTCCGTGCCCTGCGGTGTCTCCACCCGTTGCCCCCACCCCTTTTCGCAGCAACCGGGAGACCCGTATGTCAACCCACTCGTCCACCCATATCTCCTGCACCGCGCTCTCCTTCTCCTGGCCGGACGGCACCTCGGTCCTCGACCGGTTCCAGCTGGCTGTAGGTCCCGGCAGGACGGGCCTCATCGGCGTCAACGGCTCGGGGAAGTCGACTCTGCTCCGGCTGATCGCCGGTGAGCTGACCCCGGCGGACGGAGCCGTCCGCGTCACCGGGGACATCGGCTACCTCCCGCAGGATCTCGTCCTCGACACCGCGCTGCGCGTGGACCAGGCGCTGGGCATCGACGTCCGGCGTGCCGCGCTGCACGCCATCGAGGCGGGAGACGCGAGCGAGGAGCACTTCGCGGCGATCGGCGACGACTGGGACGTCGAGGAGCGCGCCCACGCGGTGCTCGGCCAGCTCGGGATGGGATCGATCGGCCTCGACCGGACCATCGGCGAGGTGTCGGGCGGCGAGTCCGTCCTGCTGAGGCTGGCCGCGCTGCTGCTGCGCAGGCCGGACGTACTGCTGCTCGACGAGCCGACCAACAACCTCGACCGGCAGGCCAGGCAGCGGCTGTACACGGCGGTCGACGCATGGCCCGGCGTGATGGTCGTGGTCAGCCACGACCGTGAGCTCCTGGAGCGCGTCGACCAGATCGCCGACCTGCGGGACGGCGAGGTCCACTGGTACGGCGGAGCCCTGTCCGCGTACGAGGAGGCGCTGGCCGTGGAGCAGGACGCGGCCGAGCGCATGGTGCGCGTCGCGGAGGCCGACGTGCAGAAGCAGAAGCGTGAACTGGCAGACGCACAGGTCAAGTTGGCGCGCCGCAAGCGGTACGGCCAGAAGATGATGGAGAACAAGCGTGAGCCGAAGATCGTGATGGGTGCGCGGAAACGCGCGGCCCAGGAGTCGGCGGGCAAGCACCGCATCATGCACGCCGGGAGGCTGGACGACGCGAGGGAGCGCCTCAGCGAGGCGGCGGACGCGGTGCGCGACGACGACGAGATCCGTATCGAGCTGCCGGACACGAAGGTGCACCCCGGCCGGGGCGTGCTGACCCTGCGGGATCTCCGCCTGCCGTACGGAAGCGGCGTCGAAGGCGAGTTCACCGCGCACGGACCCGAGCGGATCGCCCTGGTAGGACGGAACGGAGCGGGGAAGACCACGCTGCTGCGGACCATCGCGGGACTGCTGGAGCCGGTCTCCGGAGAGGCGACGGCGCATGTCCCGCTCCGGTTCCTGCCGCAGCGGCTCGACGTGCTGGACGACAGGCTGACCGTCGTGGAGAACGTGGCGCGCAACGCGCCGGACGCCGGCAACAACCTGATCCGGGCCCGTCTCGCCCGGTTCCTGTTCAAGGGGGCGCGCGCCGACCAGCCGGCCGGTACGCTCTCGGGCGGCGAACGCTTCCGGGCGGCGCTGGCCGCGCTGCTGCTGGCCGAGCCGGCCCCGCAGCTGCTGATGCTCGACGAGCCGACCAACAACCTCGACATGGCCAGCGTGCGCCGGCTGACGGTCGCACTGGAGTCCTACGAGGGAGCGCTGATCGTGGCCAGTCACGACCAGCCCTTCCTGGAGTCGGTCGGCATCACCCGTTGGCTAACACTGGGCGGGAGCGAACAGCCCGGGCCGGAGGCGTGACATGGCTCTCCGAAACCGGGGCTGACCTGGCGGCATAGCTGACGGTAACGGGACATATCGGATACGGGGGTTGGCTGAGGCTTACTGCCGCCTTAACCTACGGATACGTAACCTACGAATCCGTAGGTAACTACTCCCGTCCCCAGGAGCCCCCGTGACGATCACCTCTCCCCACCTCGGCAGTACGGACGCGTGGACAGACGCCCGGCTGCTGTATGCGCTGGAGGAGGTGGTGGAGAAGGAACTCAACCGCCATCTCTCCGTGGCCAAGGACTGGATGCCCCACGAGTACGTACCGTTCTCCGACGCCCGGAACTTCCCCGGCTTCTTCGAGGACGGGAAGGCGTGGGAGCCCGAGCAGTCCAAGGTCACGGACATCGGCAGGACCGCGCTCGTGGTGAACCTGCTGACCGAGGACAACCTCCCCAGCTACCACCACGAGATCGCCTCGCTCTTCGGGCGCGACGGCGCCTGGGGCACCTGGGTGCACCGCTGGACCGCCGAGGAGGGCCGGCACGGCATCGTGATGCGCGACTACCTGCTGGCCTCCCGCGCCGTCGACCCGGACAAGCTGGAGCAGTTCCGGATGGCGCACATGGCCGAGGGGTTCGAGTCCGACAACCGGCACTCGATGCTCCACTCGGTCGCCTACGTCGCGTTCCAGGAGCTCGCCACGCGGGTCTCGCACCGCAATACGGGCCACCAGTCGGGCGACCCGGTCTGCGACCGGATGCTGGCGCGGATCGCGACCGACGAGAACCTGCACATGGTCTTCTACCGCAACCTGCTGGGCGCGGCCTTCGAGATCGCCCCGGATCTCACCATGCAGTCCGTGCGTGACGTCGTCGTCGACTTCCGGATGCCCGGACACGGCATGCCGGGCTTCGAGCGGGCCGCCGCGCAGATGGCGATCGGCGAGATCTACAACATGCGGATCCACCACGACGACGTGCTCCAGCCCGTCCTGCGCTACCTGAAGGTCCTGGACATCGACGGGCTCGGCCCGGAGGGACTGAAGGCGCAGGAGGAGCTCGGGATGTACATGGGCGGCCTGGACAGCGAGGCAGCCAAGTTCGACGCGAAGCTGGCGGCCCGCAAGGCCCGGATGGCCGCCCGCGCCCAGGCCTCGTAGGTCTCCGGGGCCCGCATCCGCCCCGTCCCTGTCCGGAGCGCCGCCGCCCCGGCCGGCACCGCACACGCGGCCGCCGGGTGGCGGCGCTCCGGTGTTCCCGGTGCCGCGCCCGGAGCGGCCGGGGTCAGCTCGCGGCGCGTCTCAGGCCGTGCCGCTCCTTCTCGGAGAGCCCGCCCCAGACTCCGAACCGCTCGTCGTGGTCGAGTGCGTACTCCAGGCAGGCCACTCGCTCCTCGCAGATTCCGCAGAGCCGCTTGGCCTCCCGCGTGGAGCTCCCGGGGTCGGGAAAGAAGAACTCCGGCCCCGTCTGGGCGCACAGCGCCCGCTCCTGCCAGGCGAGCTCAGGCTCTTTGCTGGTGGTGATCGACATGACGGCCACAGTGCCCGGCAGCGATCAATGTCCGTTCAACAAACGATGAACGAGCGCTCCCGGCAGGGGCTCACGCAGCGGCCGAAACGCTCGTGATCAGTGAGAACCGCGCCCCGTGGGGATCGGTCGCCCTGGCCAGCCGGCCCACACCCGGCAGATCGACCGGCTCCATCTCGACGGAGCCGCCCAGCCGCCGCGCCGAGGCCGCCACCGCATCCGTGTCGGACACCTCGAAGTACGGCAGCCAGTGTCCCGCTCCGGCCCCGGCGATCCGGACGAAACCCCCGGTGTTCGCCTCGGGGCCGCGCCCCGCAGGCGCGGCCATCGTGTACGTACCCCCGGGGTACGGCGCGGAGTTGATCTCCCAGCCGAACACCGAGCGGTAGAAGGCCGCCGCAGCGGGGACATCCGTGGTGTGGAGCTCGGTCCAGCAGAGCGTGCCCGGGTCGTTCACCACCTCCATGCCCGGCCGGTCCCCCGGCTCCCGGACCGAGAAGGGCGCACCTGTCGAGTCCCGGAATCCGGACAGGCGGCCCAGCGAGCCCACTTCGTGCGGTCCTGACATCGCGCTCCCGCCCGCCGCCACGACGGCCCGCCCGGTCGCCCCGGTGTCCGCGGAGTGGAAGCAGACCGACCAGGACGGCCCGCCCGGCCGCTCCTGTGTCCCCTGCACCGACCCTGCGACCGTCCTCCCGTCCAGGAGATACCTGCCGTGCCCGCCGGATCCGGGTCCCGCGGGCCGGAATTCCCAGCCGAAGAGCGCGCCGTAGAAAGCGTTGGCCGCCTCCTGGTCCGGGGTCGCCAGAGCGATCCAGCTGGGTGAGCCTGCGACGGACGGGATGCTCAGCATGGTGCGCTCCTCGGTTCGTGGCCTCCGCCGGACTGCGTTCCCGAGTCTGGCACCGGGCACCGGCCATCCGGTGCGGACGGGTGTCGCGGTACCGCCGGGCGGGTAGCGCGGCTACCCCGATGGCGTACCGGGTCCACGCCCGGGAGCCGGGCTCCCGCCTCTCCGGCACAGCCGCGGTCCGGCCGGAATGCGCCGCAACGCGTGAGATCATCCCTCCGGTGAGCGGCGTGAAGCACCAGCCGGCCCGGGCCGGCAGAAGAGCCCGGGCCATCCTCCTGGACGCGGAGCGGCTGCTCGGCGCGGCGCGGGCGGTCGTCGCCGACCGGGCATCGGCCGCCGACGCCGTACGGAGCGCGCTCGCCCCGCTCCAGCAGGAACTGGCCAGGGGCGAGCTGGAACCGATCCCGCTGTCACGGCTGCGGGACGTCACCGAGGGCCGGCTCCGGCTGGGCGCCCTGGAACAGGCCGGTTTCACCACGGTCGCCCAGGTGCACGACGCCGGCCGCTACGCGCTGCGGCAGCTGCCCGGCGTGGGGGCCCAGACCGCCGACCAGGCCGTGGCGGCCGCCGGCCAGATCGCCAGGGCTGTCGAGGAGACCGTCACCGTACGGATCGACATCGACCGTCCCGAACCTCGCACGACGGCGCTCGTCAGAGCCCTGCACGCGCTGGCGCAGGCCGGTCCCGAGCTGCGCCGCGCCCACGACGCCGCGCAGCGGCTCGGCGCCGGGCTCGACCGGCTGCTCCCCGGGGCCCGTCCGGCGCGTGGCAGGCTCAGGACCGCGCTGGCCGGCCGGGCGCGGCGTGCGGAGATCCTCGCCGCGCTCGGCGCCCTCGGGGAACTCACCCGGCAGTCGGCGGCGGACGGGGAGCCGCTGCTGTTCGCCCAGGTCTCGGCGGATCTGCTGCGGGTGCCCGCCTCCGACGCCGAGGCGTGGGTCGGCTTCGAGCTGCGCTCCGCCGAGTACTACAGCCTGCTCGCGGAGTTCGCGGGCCGGGGCGCCGACCCGGCCGCAGCGGAGGGCTTCGTACCCTCGGGCATCGCGGAGCGGGTCCGCGCCCAGGAACTGGACGACAGCCGGCTGCGGGTGTCCCTGCGCGGCTACCAGTCCTTCGGGGCACGGTTCGCGCTGGTGCAGCGCCGGGTGATCATCGGCGACGAGATGGGGCTCGGCAAGACGGTGCAGGCGATCGCCGCGATGGCCCACCTCGCGGCGGGCGGCACGACGCACTTCCTGGTCGTCTGTCCGGCCGGTGTACTGATCAACTGGACCCGCGAGGTGAGCGCGCGCAGCACTCTGACCGCGCGGCCGGTGCACGGTCCGGCCCGCCGGACGGCCTTCGCCGACTGGTGCGAACAGGGCGGCGTGGCCGTCACGACCTTCGACGTACTGCATCTCCTCGCCGTCCCTGGCGGCGTACACCCCGGCATGCTCGTCGTCGACGAGGCCCACTTCGTCAAGAACCCGCTCACCCGGCGGGCCCGGGCCGTGGCGGACTGGAGCGCCCCGTCGGCACGGGTGCTCTTCCTGACCGGCACTCCGATGGAGAACCGGGTCGAGGAGTTCCGCAGTCTGGTCCACAGGCTCCAGCCCGAGCTTGCGCCCATGGTCCGGGACGGTGACGCGGCAGCCGGCTCCCAGGTGTTCCGCAGGGCGGTCGCCCCTGCCTATCTGCGCCGCAACCAGGAGGACGTCCTCCCGGAGCTTCCCGCGCTGGTCCACGTGGACGAGTGGGAGGCGTTCAGCGCGGGGGATCTGGCCGCCTACCGCGAGGCCGTGGCGGACGGGCACTTCCTGCGCATGCGCAGGGCCGCGTACGCCCGTCCGGAGAGCTCGGCGAAGCTGCGGCGGCTGCGCGAGCTGGTCGGTGACGCCGCCGCCAACGGGCTGAAGGTCGTCGTGTTCTCGTACTTCCGCGATGTGCTGGCCACGGTGGCGGCGGCGCTCGGCGGGACCGCCATCGGCCCGGTCGAGGGGGGTGTGCCGGCCGCCCGCCGCCAGGAACTGGTCGACGCGTTCTCCGCCGCCCCCGGCCACGCGGTGCTGCTGAGCCAGTTCCAGGCGGGCGGGGTGGGCCTCAACATGCAGGCGGCGTCCGTCGTCATTCTGTGCGAGCCGCAGATCAAGCCCAGCACGGAGCACCAGGCCGTCGCCCGCGCCCACCGGATGGGCCAGGTCAGGACGGTGCGGGTGCACCGGCTGCTGGCCGCCGACAGCGTGGATACCCGGATACTCGGCGTGCTGGCAGACAAGACGCGACTGTTCGACGCGTACGCCCGGCGCAGCGAGGTGGCCGAGGCGGCCCCCGAAGCCGTCGATGTGTCCGACGGGAACCTCGCCCGGCGGATCGTGGAGGAGGAGCAGCTGCGACTGTTCCTGGCGAAGCGCGAGATCCCCGGACAGGGAGCTCCCGGGCAGGAGACCCGGGAGCGGAGCAGCCCGGCCCGGGAGGGGTGAGGGCCCGCGTCCCCGCGGACCCTCACCGGTGTCAGAGCGCGGTCATGACGTGCTTGATCCGCGTGTAGTCCTCGAACCCGTACGCGGAGAGGTCCTTGCCGTAGCCGGAGAGCTTGAACCCTCCGTGCGGCATCTCCGCGGCGAGCGCACCGTGGTTGTTGATCCACACGCAGCCGAAGTCCAGGCTCCTGGACATCCGCATCGCGCGCTGGTGGTCCTTGGTCCATACCGACGAGGCGAGCGCGAAGTCGACGCCGTTGGCGTAGGCCACGGCCTGGTCCTCGGTGCTGAACGACTGGACGGTGATGACCGGCCCGAAGACCTCGTTCTGGATGATCTCGTCCTCCTGGCGCAGCCCGGAGACGACGGTGGGGGCGTAGAAGTACCCCTGGTCACCGACCCGGTGGCCGCCCGCCTCGACCGTGGCGTGGGAGGGGAGCCGGTCGATGAACCCGGCCACCTGGGCCAGCTGGTTCGCGTTGTTCAGCGGGCCGAAGAACGCGTCGGTGTCGTCCGGGCCACCGGTCCTGGTGGCGGTCGCGGCCTTGGCGAGCGCCTCGACGAAGGCGTCGTGGACGGACTCGTGCACGATCACCCGGGTCGCCGCCGTGCAGTCCTGGCCCGCGTTGAAGTAACCGGCCACCGCGATGTCCCCGGCGGCCTTGGTGAGCGCCGCGGCGTCGAGGTCGCCGAAGACCACGACCGGTGCCTTGCCGCCCAGCTCCAGGTGGACCCGCTTGACGTCCTTGGCCGCCGAAGCGGCGACCTGCATGCCCGCCCGCACCGAGCCGGTGATGGCGGCCATCGCCGGGGTGGGGTGTTCGACCATCAGCCGGCCGGTCTCCCGGTCTCCGCAGACGACGTTGAACACGCCCTGGCTGTGGCCGAGTTCCGCCAGCACCCCGCCGATGATCTCCGCGACCAGCACGGTCGATGCGGGCGTGGTGTCGGAGGGCTTGATGACGACCGCGTTGCCGGCCGCGAGCGCCGGGGCGAACTTCCAGACGGCCATCATCAGCGGGTAGTTCCAGGGCGCGACCTGCGCGACGACACCGACGGGCTCGCGCCGGACGATGGAGGTCAGCCCCTCCATGTACTCGCCCGCCGACCGGCCCTCCAGCAGCCGGGCAGCGCCCGCGAAGAAGCGGATCTGGTCCACGACCGGCGGGAGCTCGTCGTCCGTGAGCTGCGCGAGCGGCTTGCCGGTGTCACGGGCCTCGGCGGCGATCAGCTCGGCCGCCCGCTCCTCGAAGACGTCGGCGACACGCAGCAGCACCTTCTGGCGGGCCCCGGGGGTCGCGTCGCGCCACGCGGGGAACGCGGCGGCCGCGGCCTCCATGGCGGCGTCGACATCGGCGGCCCCCGACAGCGCGGAGGTCTCGTACACCTCGCCCGTGCAGGGGTCGATCACATCGAGAGTGCGGCCGTCGGCCGCCTCCTTGAACTCACCGTTGATGTAGTTGCGCAGCATGCACACCAGCCTCACGGAATCCGCAGCCCGCGTGACCGGACAATGTGGAGCACCCGACTGCGCCGCGCTGTACAGAGCGGCGCAGTCGGTGGGCGGGCCGGCCGTGCGCCGGGGCCGGACCCGGCCACGCACGGCGGGAGCCGCATCGGGGAGACATCAGGGAGAGGTGGGCCCCGCGGTCGGGGTGCCCGGGCCGCCCTCCCCCGTTCCCGGCTCACCTGGACCGGAGGGGCAGCCGTCGCCCGGGGTCCCCGTCGGGCTCGGCTCCGCCGTGGGCGGGCCGGACGGTGACGGCGACGGGCAGCCCGGGGGTGTGCTGCCGCCGGGGTCGGGCGATGAGCTGTCCGGCGGCCCCGGTGTCGGCGAGCCGCTGCCGCCCGGGACACCCGTCGGGCTGCCGGACGGCGTCGGTGTGCCGCCACCGCCCGGAGTCCCCGACGGGCTCGCGGACGGTGAGCGGGAGGGCGCGGGACCGATGACGATCCCGCCCCCGCCGTGCCCGCCACCGCTGTGTCCGCCGCGCCCGTGCGCCTTGCCCGGCGGTGTGCCCCCGCCGGACGCGCCGCCCGCCCCGGGGCTCTCCGGCAGGACCCCTTCGCCGTCCGGGACCTCGTGCGTGCCGTTCCGGTAGAAGGACAGCCAGGACCGCACCAGCCTCAGATAGGCGCCGGAGTGGTTGTAGCTGAGGATCGCGCTGTCCAGCCCGGCGCTCTCCGCCAGGTCGCGGTGGCCCGCGCAGAGGTAGCGCCCGGCGGCGAGCGCGGCGTCGAAGACGTTGTTCGGGTCCTTCTTGCCGTCGTGGTTCCCGTCCTGCCCCCAGGCCGCCCAGGTGGACGGGATGAACTGCATCGGGCCCACCGCCCGGTCGTACGTCACGTCCCCGTCGTACGCGCCGTGGTCGGTGTCGGGGATGTGCGCGAAGCCCGCGCCGTCGAGCACCGGCCCGAGGATCGGCGCGAGGGTGGTCCCGTGCTTGTCGACCGCGCCGCCCCGCGCCTGCCCCGACTCGACCTTGCCGATCGCGGCCAGCAGCTGCCAGGGCAGCCCGCAGGCGCGGTCGCTGCGGCGCAACTGCGCCTCTGCGGACCGGTAGGCGGCCAGTACGGTCGCCGGGATCCCCGACTGCTCGAACACCGGCCCCACGCCGCCTGCGCCGACCGGATCGCCCGGCGGGGGCGGCGTGACGAGCGGCGGGATCTCGGTGTGGAACGAGTTGTCCGTGGGCCCTTCGACCTCTGCGGTCGCCTCGCCCACCGGTACGGTCGCTCTCTTCGGCTGCGGCAGCTGGTGGTGGACGAGCCCCGGCGCCTGCGAGGCGGTGAGCGCGGCCATGGCGACCGCGGCCACCGCGCTTCCCCCCAGTCCCCGCCGCATCCGCCGCACGTGCCTCATACGCCGCTCCCTCATCGGAATTCCGGAATCTTCGGGGTGTCCGTGCTGTGCGCTGTCACCGGGTGAAGGTGTCGATGTTCGCGATCCGCCATGTGCCGCCCGCGCGGACCGCGTCGACGGCGAACATCGCGGCGGCATAGGTCGTCCGGTCCTTCTTCGCCGCGGTGCCGGTGTTGCTCTGATCGGCGTAGAGCAACACCCGTGCGCGGTCGCCGTCGATCAGCTCCACGCCGCTCTCGGTGACGGTGGTGGTCAGCACGAGCTTCTGCTTCGCTGCCTGTGCGCGGACGGCCGCCAGCATGTCCTTATGCTGTGTGACCGCCTTGCCGGTGAGGAGGGTCGCCGCGGCCCGGTCGGCCTTGGCCTTGTTGGTGTAGTCGTACGAGAAGAGGGCGTCGACGGCGCTGGTCACCTGGCCCTTCACCTCGGTCGTCCGGGCGACGTCGGTCAGCGCGCCGTTGCTGGTCGCGGCGGAGTCGTGGAGGGCGGACGCCCGCGTCGCCGCGTAGGCGGCGAACCCGCCGAGCAGTACGGTGAGGGCCGCCAGCACCAGCGGAAGCCGGGCCCAGGCACGCAGTGACGCACGTGCGGGCGCGGCCTCTCCGCCTGCGGCCCCGGACTCGGACTCGGACTCGGACTCGGACTCGGACTCGGCGGTGGGAGACCGGTTCGTGTCCGGTGCGGCTGCCGCGTCAGAGGTATCAGGGGTGTCCGGCAGACCGGGGGCGCCGGGCTCCCGGCCCGCGGGCGGCTCGTCCCGCTCCTCCGGCGGGTGCGCGTCCGTGCCCTGCGGCCTGACGCGCACCGGGGCCACGGCCGCCAGTCGCCGCTGCCGGTTGATGAGATGACGGGTGGTAGACATGTCGTCCTCAGCTCCTCTCCTGGGTCAGCCGGCGGTGTTGCCGACGGGCGCCTGGCCCAGGGCGCTGAGCTTCCAGCCCCCGGACGTACGCGTCAGTTCGCCGAGCAGCCGGCTCTCCTTCTCCGCCGGCTTGCCCTTCGGCGCGGTCACCGTGATCCGCAGGGCCACCATCACGCTCGCCCTGCCCGCCCGGTCGTCCAGTTCGGTCACCGCCCCGGAGAGCACCTTGGCCGTGGAGACGGTCTGAGCCTGCTGGATCTGCTTCTCGAACTGCGTCCGCCCATCGGTGAGTTGCTTGTGCAGATCGCCCGTGGTCGATGCCTCCCACGCGTCGAGCCCGGCCGTGAGCTTCCGGTGGTCCAGCGTGTTCATGTTCTGTACGGCCTGTTCCCCCGCGGCCAGCACCCCGTCCCGCGACTGTGCGTACGCGGCGGAGTCGTCGTGCGCGGCCGCGTACCAGGACCAGCCGCCCCAGCCCGCCGCGCCCGCGGCCAGCAGCGCCGGCGCGAGTGCCATGACCGTCAGCGGATTCCTTGCCGTCCTGAGCTTCCTGAGCATGTACGTCTCCCTCAGCGGGCCGTGATATCGGTGATCAGCCAGGTGCCGCCCCGCAGTTCGGCGGTGACCGACAGCTGTGCGGCCACCGCCCCCGCCGGCTTCCCCTTGCGCTGGGCGGTCTGGTCGAGGAAGACCAGCAGCCGCGCCTGCCTGCCGGTCAGCCGGGTCACTCCGGCCCGTACCACCTGGGTGGTGAGCGTCAGCTTCTGTTCCTTCGCCCGCTTGCCGACCTGGCCGAAGAGGGCGGTGTACTGCTTCGCCGCCTTGCCTGCGAGCAGTTCGCGCGCCGACTGGGCGGTGACGTCGGTGGCCTGCGGTGTGTAGGAGAGGACCTTGCCGAGCGTGGCACTGACATCCCCGGTGACCTGCGAGGTGGCCTCCGTGTCGGTGAGGGCGTGGTTCCCGGCGGCCGGCGCCGTCCTCAACTGGTGGGCGCGGAAGAGCATTCCGGCCCCGCCGAGTACCAGCAGCAGCACGGCCAGGCACGCCGCGACCAGGGCCGGACGGTGACCGCGGCCCTGCGCCACGGGCTTCTCCTCGTCCGGGGCTTCCACCCCGGCGTCCTCGACGGTGCTGCTCACGCGCCCTCCTTACCGACCGGCACTGCGCTGAGTGCGGTGACTTTCCAGCCGTCCGGAGTGCGGGCGAGCGTGGCCGTGAAGCGTTTGCGGTCGGTCGTGGCCACCCCGCCCCTGGGGGTGATGGCGACCTTGACGGTGGCGATCAGCGCCGCCGTGCCCGCCCGGTCGTCGAGCGCGGTGAGCGCGGCGCCGGTGACGGTGCCCCGGGCGGATGTCCCTGCCTTGGTGAGGGTGGTCCGGTCGGTGGCGCGCGTGGAGGCCAGCCTGTCGTGCAGCGCACCGGTCGAGGCGTCCAGCCAGCGTTCCAGGCCGGTGTCGGTGTGCTTCACATCGAGGGTGTTGAGCTCGGCGACCCGCTCACGGCCGGCCGCGAGCGCGGCGTCCCGGGAGGCCGAGTACCGCAGCGAGGTGTCCTGGTGCGCCTGCCAGTACACCCACCCGGAGACGGCACAGAAGACGACGGCCACCGCGACGGCGGCCCAGCACACTACCCGGATGCGGGCGGTCACGCGCCGCCTCCGAGACCGAGCAGGCCGCCCAGGCCGGTGGGGCCTCCGGCGGGCAGTGCGGGCGAGCCGAGGGCTCCGGGGAGCGATCCTGACCCTCCCGCGTCGGTCCCCAGGAGCAGCGACCCCGGCTTCGCGGGCGCCGGCAGCGGCCCGCCGCCCGGCGCGTGGGCGGATCCGCGGACCTCCTTGCCGCTGCCGGCGGGCGCGGTGCAGCGTGCGGCGGTGTTGAGCTGTGAAGTGGCGCTGGTGTCCAGGCCGTTGCGGTACGTCGTCCCGCCGTACCCGGCGGTGCAGGGCAACGGTGAGAAGAAGGTGACGGCCATACCGAAACGTGCTCCCTTCGCGTTGATCGCTGTCGACCCCGCAGCGGCCACCGCAGGTAGCTTCACCAGCAGTTCCTCCGTACCGCGCTGCCGGGTGACCGCCACATCCGATGTCGTCAGCAGATTGGCGACGACCACGCTCAGGTCGGGGTTCAGATCCCTGAGCAGTCCACTGACCTGGGTGGCCGCCTCCGGGGTGGCCGCGATGAGCGCGCGCAGATCCGTGTCCGAGTCCACCAGCTGTCCGGCCAGGCCCTTGGCCCCCCTGGCGAAGGACTTCAGCGCTTCGCCCTCCTGCGTCTGGGTGCGCAGCACCGTCTCGCCGTCGGTCATCAGCCTGGTGTCGGTGGGCAGGGCCTTGTCCGCGGCCTTGAGGAAGTCGCTGCTGCTGTCCATCAGGACCTGGAGGTCCTCGCCGCGCCCGTCGAGCGCGGCGCCGGACTCGTCCACGACCGTGCGCAACGCGTCCAGGTCCACCGACGACGTCAGATCGTCGACGCTGGTGAGGACGTCGGTCACCGGGGCCGGGATGCTGGCGTCCGCCCGGGCGATCCGGGAGCCGTCCTCCAGGTACGGGCTGCCGGTGGCGGCCGGCCGCAGGTCGATGTACTCCTCGCCGACCGCCGACAGGTTGGCGACGGACGCCTTGAGGTCGGCCGGGATGGGGGGCGCGGAGTCACTGATCCGCAGATCGGCCTCCACGCCGCCCGCGGTCAGCCTGATCGGTCCGACCCGCCCGACCGACACGCCCCGGTAGGTGACGTTGGCGTGGGTGAAGAGCCCCCCGGTCTCGGGGAGTTCGACCTTCACGACGTAGTACCCGCGCAGCCCGACCAGATGCCCGAGGTCGGCGTAGCGCGCGCCGAGGTAGCCGAGGACGAGCACCGTGATGAGCAGGAAGGCGATGTTCTTCAGCCGGGTGGCCCGGGTGACCATCAGTGGCCGCCTTCCGTTGACGGGGCGGACGGAACAGACGAGGTGGACGGAGCGGATGGAGTGGACGGAGCGGTGAGGGAAGGCAGCGGCAGCGGGGGCGCACCGGCGGCGCCCTGCTTCTTTTTCGCCGCGGTGTCCCCCGACTGGCTTCCTCCCCCGGTGAGGGTGATCGGCGGAATGATCTGCGTCCCCGGCACGGCCGTCACATCCAGATAGACGTTGAGGTAGTCGCCCTTCACACCGCGCAGGACCTCGTCGGTGAAGGGGTAGGTGAGGAGCACCTGCAGCGAGTCGGGCAGATCCTTGCCGGAGTCGGCGAGTTGCTGGAGTGTCGGGGCGAGGGCCTTGAGGTCGGCCACCATGTCGGCCTTGCTCTTGTTCACCGTGTCGACGGCGACCCCGGAGAGGGTGTCGAGCGCCTTGAGCATGGTGATCAGGGAGCCGCGCTGCTTCTCCAGCACCTTCAGCCCGGGGCTGAGCCCGGTCAGCGCCTTGCCGATCTCCTGTTTGCGGGTGGCGAGCGTCGCGGAGAGACGGTTCACGCCGTCGAGGGCTTCGGTGATGTCGCTCTTGTGGCCGTCCAGACTGGTCACCAGGGTGTTGACCGACTGGAGCGTGGAGCGGATCTGCGGCTCACGGCCGCCCAGTGTCTTGTTAAGTTCGGTGCTGATGGTCCTGAGCTGCTGGACGCCGCCGCCGTTGAGCAGCAGCGAGAGCGCGCCGAAGACCTCCTCCACCTCGGGGTTGCGGTTGGTGCGCGAGATCGGGATGGTCTGGCCGTCGGTGAGCCGGTCCGCCGATGCGTCCTTCTCGGGCGCGGTGAGCTGGATGAACTTCTCGCCCAGCAGGCTGGACTGTTCGAGATGGGCGTAGGCGTTCCGCGGCAGGCGCACCTTGCCGTTGACGCGCATGGTGACCCGCGCCGACCAGTTCCCGGGCGAGAGCGTGATCCTGGAGACCCTGCCGACGGCCACGTCGTTCACCTTGACCGCTGCCTGCGGGACCAGGTTCAGCACGTCGGCGAAGTCCGCGGTGATCTCGTACGGGTGGGAGCCGAGGTCCGCGCCGCCGGGCAGCGGCAGGCTCTCGATGCCGGAGAACGACGGTGCGGCGCACCCGCCGAGGGTGACGGTGCAGCCGATCGCCAGGACGACCGCGACGGCGACGCCGGTGCGGGAGCGGGAGGGGCGGGGTGTGCGGGAGTCCGCGGTCCGGCTCATCGGGCGCTCCCCTTCTGCGCCGTGGTCCCGGTGGCAGGCCCGTACACGTCGCCGACCGCGGGAAGCGGCAGCGCGGGCAGCGCCTCGCGCTGCGACGGCCGGACGGGTACCAGACCGTCCAGCCCCGCACCGGCCGGGACCCCGCCGGCTGCCCCGCCCGCCGGTGTGCCGGGGGCCGCTGCGGTGAGTGCGCCGTTCATGCTGAGCTCGTTGAGGTTGCCGCGGCCGTCGATGGTGCGGTGCACGGGATCGTAGGCGTTGAGCAGGTTGCCGGCGGCGAGTGGCGCGTCGTCCAGCATCTCGGCGAGCGAGGCCCGCTGTTTGACCAGGGTGTCGGTGATCGGCCGCAGCTGGCTGACGCTCTTCTTGAGGGAGCCGCGGTTCTCCTCGATGAAGGTCTTCACCTGGCCGAGCGCGGTTCCCAGCTCCTTGAGGGCGGTGCCCAGATCGTCCTTGTCGTCGTCCAGGAACCCGGTCACCGTGGCCAGTTGCTGCTCCGCGGTGTGCACCTTTCCGTCGTTCCCCTTGAGCATCGCGGTGAAGGACTGGAGATAGGAAAGCGTGTCGAAGAGGTTGCCGCTGCTCTTGTCGAGCGTCTTGGCCGCCTTGCCGAACTGCTCGATCGAGTCCCCGATCGCCTTGCCGTTGCCGTCCAGGTTGGCCGCGCCGGTCTTGAGCAGATCGTTCAGCGCGCCCTGGGAGTTGGCCCCCTTGGGGCCGAGTGCGGTGGCCAGCTCTGTGACGCTGGCGTACAGCTGGTCGACCTCGACGGGGGTGGCGTTGCGGGCCGCCGCGAGCGTCGCCCGGTCCTTGAGCTGCGGGCCGCTGGTGTACGCGGGCGACAGCTGGACGTACCGGTCGGCGACGATGCTCGGCGCGACGATGAGGGCGCGGGCGTCAGCCGGGACCTTCACGCCCTCGTCGAGGACGAGGACGACCCGTACCTCGCGGCCCTCCGGCCGCACGGAGTCGACCTTGCCCACCTTCACTCCGAGGATCCGCAGGTCGGAACCGGCGTAGAGGCCGGTGGCCCGGTCGAAGTAGGCGGTGACCCGGTGGCCTCCCGCACTGTCGAGGGCGAGCACACCGGTGGTGGCCACGCCCGCGATCAGCACGAGTCCGGTTCCGATTCCCACCGCGCGCCTGGTGGTGCGGTTCATCGGCTGCCCCCCTGGTTCTGCCGGGGCGACATGCATCCGGTGGCCGGAGGTGTGCCCGCTGGCAGGTAGTTCTTCGGGACGAGCCCGCAGATGTAGCTGTCGAACCAGCGGCCGTTGCCGAGGGTGTTGCCGACGAGCCGGTAGTAGGGGCCGGCCAGCGACAGGGCCTTGTCCAGGCTCTTGCGGTTCTTCAGCAGGATGGTGGTGACCTTGTCGAGAGCGGTCAGTGTCGGCTTCAGCTGCTTGTTGTTGTCCTTGACCAGGCCGGTCAGTTCCGTACCGAGGTCGGTGGTCCCGGTGAGCAGCAGGTGTATGGAGTCGCGGCGGTTCTGGATCTCGCCGAGCAGCAGATTGCCGTCCTTCAGCAGGGCGTCGAAGCTGCTGTTCTTCGCGGAGAGCGTCTTGGTGAGCTGCTTGCTGCCCTTGAGCAGCCTGGCCAGCTCGGCGTCGCGTTCCGAGACCGTCCTGGACAGCGCCGAGAGGCCGGTCGCCGCGTTCCGTACGTCGGGCGGCGAGTCCTTGAACGTCTCCGAGATCGTCTCGAAACTCTTGGCCAGCTGCTTGGTGTCGAGGTCGCCGATGGTGTCGCTCAGCCCGCTGAACGCCTGGGTCACGTCGTACGGCGATGTGGTGCGGCTCAGCGGGATCCGGGCCGCCGGATTCTGCGCTCCCGCACCGACCGGGTCGAGCGCCAGGTACTTGTCGCCCAGCAGGGTCTTGATGGCGATGGCCACCGTGCTGGAGTCACCGACCCAGGCGCCCTTGACCTTGAAGGACACCTTCACCCTGGCACCGTCGAGTGCCACCGCCTTCACCTGGCCGACCCGGACCCCGGCTATCCGTACCTCGTCACCGGGGCTGAGCCCCGCCGACTCGGTGAAGTCGGCGGTGTACGTCGTGCCGCCGCCGATGAAGGGGAGCGAGTCGGCGCGGTAGGCGGCCAGCCCGATCAGTGCGAGGACCAGCAGCCCGGCAAGGCTCACGGCGACCGGGTTGCGCTCCCGGACGGGCTTGAACCGCGGGAGCCGCAGGCGGGGTGCGTTCATCCCTGGCACCTCGCTTCGGTGACGGCGATACCGGTGGGCGGCTTGCTGCCGTCCGATGTGGTGACGCCCGACACCCGGGCCTCGCAGAGGTAGAGATTGAGCCACGACCCGTAGGAGGCGAGCCGGGTGACGGCCTGCATCTTGGCAGGTGTCTTCTGCAGGAAGTCCTGGAGCTGCGGCGCGGCGTCACCGAGCTGTTCCGACACCCTGCCGAGTTCGCTGATGTCCTTCTTGAGCGGTGCGCGCCCGTCCTGGAGCAGTCCGGCGGTCGAGGTCGTCAGCGCTCCCATGGCCGTGATCGCGTCCCCGAGGGGCTTGCGGTCCCCGGCGAAGCCGGAGACGAGCTGCTGGAGGGTGACGACGAGGTCGTTGAAGCCCGACTCCCGGTCGTTGACCGTGGTCAGTACCGTGTTGAGGTTCTTGATGACCTGGCCGATGACCTTGTCCTTGGCCGCGACCGTGGTGGTCAGTGATCCGACGTGCTGGAGCAGGCTGTCGACGGTGCCGCCCTCGCCCTGGAGCACCTGCACGATGGAGTTGGCGAGCTGGTTCATCTCGGCCGGGGCCAGACCCTGCAGGAGCGGCTGGAATCCGTTGAACAGCTGGGTGAGGTCGAGGGCCGGTGTGGTGTGCGAGAGCTGGATGGTGTGCCCCGGCGGGAAGAGCTTCCCGACGGGACCGGTGCCCTGCTCCAGGTCGATGTACCGCTGGCCGACCATGTTCAGGTACTTGATCGACGCGGTGACCGAAGCGGGCAGGGTCCGCCCCTTCTTCACGGCGAAACGCACCTCGGCCAGCCGCCGGTCGGCGACCTTCACCGATTCGACCTGCCCCACCTTCACCCCGGCGATCCGTACGCTGTCGCCCTCCATCAGCCCGGTGGCGTCGGTGAAGCGCGCCCGGTAGGAGACGGTGTCGCCGACATCCGTGTTGGCGATGCTCAGCCCGAGTACCACGGTGGCCAGAGAGGTCACCAGGACGAAGACCAGGGACTTGACGAGTGGAGCCGTCAGGCTGCGGCGCTTCACTTGAGCCTCACCTCCGCACCGCGGAAGACCGGGCCGGCCAGCAGGCTGCTCCAGTCGGGAAGGGACTGCGCCGATGTCTTCGCGCCGGGGGCCAGCAGTTCGTTGACGAGCTGGTTCTCCTGGGGCGAGTTGGGCAGCCCGAGGCTGTCCGGCTTGCCCGCCCCGGTGGCGGCGGTCGGCACGGTCTTGCCGATGTAGGGAACGGAGTAGCAGTGCGGCCCGCCGCTCGCGGTGTAGGACGGGGTGTCCTTGCCCGGTGTGTACTTCCCCAGCGAGGGGACGGAGGCCAGGCTGACGTGCAGCCCCGGCTCGTCCGTGCCCTTGCCGAGCGCCTTGTCCATGGCGGGGACGAAGCCCGCCAGGGTGCTCAGGGTGCAGGGGAACTCGGGGGCGTACTCGGCGAGGAGTTCCAGGGTGGGCCGACCGGTCGCGGAGAGCCGGATGATGTTGTCCTTGTTCTGCTGGAGGAAGGCCGTGATGTCCTGGGCCGTCCTGGTGGTGGTGCCGTACAGGCCCGCCAGTTCTGCCTGCTTCTCGGCGAGGGTCGAGCTGGTGGTGGTGAAGTCGTCGAGCGCGGTGAGAATGTCGGGCGCCGCGTCCGAGTAGACCTTGGTCACCTTCACCAGCTCCGCGATGTCCCGGTTGAGCACGGGGAGTTGGGGGTTGAGTTTCTTCAGGTACGCGTCGAGGGTGACGAAGGTGTCGCCGAGCTGCTGCCCCCGCCCGCTGAGGGCCTGCGAGACGGCGGTCAGGGTGGCGGAGAGCTTCTGCGGCTCGACCGCGGTGAGCAGCGGCATGACGTGGTCGAGCACCTGCTCCAGCTCGATCGCGTTGCGCGAGCGGTCCTGCGGGATGGTGTCGCCTGCCCTGAGCGCCCGGCCGGACGTGTGGGCCGGGGGCACGAGGGCGACGTAGCGCTCGCCGAACAGCGTCGTCGGCAGCATCTGAGCGGTGACGTCCGAGGGGACCTGGCCCAGCTTGTCCGGCTGGATGGCAAGGGTGAGCCGGGCGCCGCTCCCCTCGGAACTGATGTCGCGCACCTGCCCGATGACCACCCCGCGCAGCTTCACATCGGCGTTGAGGTGCATCTCGCTGCCGACGGTGTCCGTGTCCACCCGCACCGTCGCCGAGTCGGTGAAGTCCTTGCGGTACACCGCGATCGACAGCCAGATCAGCAGCGCGGGCACCACGATGAAGACCACACCGGCGAGCCTGCGCCGTACGGTCAGCGCGTTCATCCCGCCACCTTCACGGTCGTCGTCGCACCCCAGATGGCGAGGGAGAGGAAGAAGTCGGTGACGCTGATGAGCACGATGGCGTTGCGAACGGACCGGCCGACCGCCACACCGACCCCGGCGGGACCTCCGGTGGCGCGGAAGCCGTAGTAGCAGTGGGCCAGGATCACCAGCACGCTGAAGATCAGCACTTTGAGCACCGAGAGCAGGACGTCGTCCGGGGAGAGGAAGAGATTGAAGTAGTGGTCGTAGGTGCCGGACGACTGCCCCTTGAAGAGGACGGTCACCAGGCGGGAGGCGACATACGAGCTGAGCAGCCCCATCGCGTACAGCGGGATGATCGCGACGACACCGGCGATGATCCGGGTGGTCACGAGGTACGGCATGGAGCGGATGCCCATCGCTTCGAGGGCATCCACCTCCTCGTTGATACGCATCGCGCCGAGCTGGGCGGTGAAGCCTGCGCCGACGGTCGCGGAGAGGGCCAGGCCGGCGACCAGCGGGGCGATCTCCCGGGTGTTGAAGTACGCGGAGATGAATCCGGTGAAGGCGGCGGTGCCGATCTGGTTGAGCGCGGCGTACCCCTGGAGGCCCACGACCGTCCCCGTGAAGAGGGTCATGCCGATCATCACGCCGATCGTTCCGCCGATCACCCCGAGGCCACCGCTGCCGAAGGCGACCTCGGCGAGCAGCCGCTGGACCTCCCTGGTGTAGCGGCGCAGGGTGCGCGGGATCCAGAGGAGCGCCCGGACGTAGAAGACGAGTTGGTCGCCTGAGCGGTCGAGCCAGCCGAGCATGGACATCTCTCAGCTCCCCTTCGCGGGGACGATCTGGAGATAGACCGCCGTGAGGACCATGTTCACGAAGAACAGCAGCATGAAGGTGATGACGACGGACTGGTTGACCGCGTCACCGACGCCCTTCGGGCCGCCCCTGGGGTTCAGGCCCCGGTAGGCGGCCACGATCCCGGCGATGAAGCCGAAGATCAGTGCCTTGACCTCGCTGATGTAGAGGTCGGGCAGCTGGGCCAGTGCGGAGAAGCTGGAGAGGTAGGCGCCCGGGGTGCCGTGCTGCATGATCACGTTGAAGAAGTACCCGCCGAGCGTGCCGACGACCGAGACCAGTCCGTTCAGCAGGACCGCCACGAACATGGTGGCGAGCACCCGGGGCACGACGAGGCGCTGGACGGGCGAGACCCCCATGACCTCCATCGCGTCCAGCTCCTCGCGGATCTTCCGCGAGCCGAGGTCGGCGCAGATGGCCGAGCCGCCGGCCCCCGCGATCAGCAGCGCGACGATCAGCGGGCTGGCCTGCTGGATGACGGCGAGCACACTCGCCCCGCCGGTGAAGGACTGGGCGCCGAGCTGCTGGGTGAGCGATCCGACCTGGAGGGCGATGACCGCTCCGAAGGGGATCGAGACCAGGGCGGCCGGCAGGATGGTGACACTCGCGACGAACCAGAACTGCTCGATGAACTCCCTTACCTGGAAAGGTCTTCGGAAGACGGCCCGGGTCACGGTGGCCCCGAGGGCGAAGAGCTTCCCGGTCTCGCGCAGCGGTGCGAGCGCACGCAGCGGCGGACGGGGCTCACGGTGCCCCGCGGCCGTGCCGGGGGCGGTCGCGGACGGCTCGGACCCGCGGACCGGAATCGGTGCGGTCATGGCTGCACACCGCCGGACGCCGGGGCCGCGTAACTCTTGAGGATGGCGGTGCGAGCCGCCTCGGGCAGCTCCGCCATCATGCCCAGCACCCGCTCCCTGCGCCGCAGCACGGCCTGGCGCTCGGGCAGCCCTTCGGACGGTTCGAGCTGCGGGACGATCGGCCGTGGAGCCTGCGGACGTGAGCCGGCCGCGCTGCGCTGTTCGGCGGCGAGGGTCGCCGCGTCCTTCTCCTCCGACATGCCGATCGGACCCTCGCGACGGCCGCTCAGGAACTGCGCGACCACCGGCTCCTGGCTGGTGAGAAGCAGTTCACGGGGCCCGAAGGTGACGAGGTTGCGCAGGAAGAGCATCCCCATGTTGTCGGGGACGGTCGCCGCGATGTCGAGGTTGTGGGTGACGATCAGCATCGTCGCGTCGAACTGCGCGTTCAGGTCGATGAGGAGCTGCGAGATGTACGAGGTACGGACCGGGTCGAGTCCGGAGTCCGGTTCGTCGATGAGGATGATCTGGGGGTCGAGCACGAGTGCGCGGGCCAGCCCGGCCCGCTTGCGCATCCCGCCGGATATCTCGCCGGGGAGCTTCTCCTCCGCACCCAGGAGCCCCACCATGTCCATCCGCTCCATGACGATGCGGCGGATCTCCGACTCCTTCTTCCTGGTGTGTTCCCGGAGCGGAAAGGCCACATTGTCGAAGAGCGTCATCGATCCGAAGAGTGCACCGTCCTGGAACATCAGGCCGAAGAGCTTACGGGTCTCGTAGATGTCGCGCTCGGGGCTGTTCACCATGTCGACGCCGTTGATGAGCACACTGCCCCGCTCGGGTTTCAGCAGCCCGATCAGGGACTTGAGGAACACGGTCTTTCCGGTGCCGGAAGGTCCGAGCATCACGCTGACTTCACCGGCAGGGAGCGTGAGTGTCACGTCCTGCCAGATTTTCTGCTTGCCGAAAGACTTGGTGAGCCCTTCAACAACAACTTCGATTCCCATCTCACCTCCTGCATGCACTCACGAAGTGACAGAAGTGCGCCGAGAGGCGCACGTTAAGTTCACCAGCACCGTGGGGACAAGCCCTTGAACAGGTAACTCCCCAAGAAATCGCGCTACTTGTCGTGGGGTGACAAGCCCGTACGGAAAC
Organism: Streptomyces sp. NBC_00388; assembly: GCF_036061255.1. Lineage (NCBI taxonomy): Bacteria > Bacillati > Actinomycetota > Actinomycetes > Kitasatosporales > Streptomycetaceae > Streptomyces > Streptomyces sp. NBC_00388. The sequence continues at coordinate 6,408,369 of NZ_CP107948.1, read as the reverse complement.
CTTGTCGAAAAGTGCTTATTCACAGCAGGGACGCAGGTGAGGGGCTTACGTCCCGGCCCCAACCGGCCAAGTGGCTTGCGAAGAGCGACGTTACGGCCGAGTAACCTGGGCCGCAATACCAGTTCCGCAAGTTTCGCCAGGCCGTCGCACGACCACCCTCTTCTTTGCGGTGATTGAGCAGCGACACAGGAAAAGTCATCCAGAAGTGATAAATTCCGCCGCCCGGCAGTCCCATCGCGCACACGGATCACGCCGCCGGCGCCGCGGTGGACCCGCCACTCCTGCACGGCCGAATGCCCGCCCCGTGCCCGGCTGCGCACCAACTGACAAGCGATGTTGCGCCCTTGCTCACCCCCGCACAAGAAGTACGGGGCAGGAGAAGTTCATCAAACCGCAGGATTGTGCAGCGGTGTTTCCCGCCAGTAACCTCACGGCTCGGTGAATTCCGAGGCGAATCCGGCCTCGCGCACCTCGACTCGCCTTTCGCTCCTCGCACCCGGTCCGGGTATCACGTCACCCCTGTTCCGGTGCGCCGCAGACCCATCTGGTCCGAGTACGGCGCCACCTCCTGGGCGGTCGCCGAAAAAAGGGGAAGACATGAGATCCGTTTCCACCCGGTTCCGCCTGGGGCTGCTCGCCGGCTCCACCGCCCTCACCGCTTTCGTGTCCGTGGGCTCCGCCACCGCGGCCACCGGGGCCGTCAGCCTGAACGGCAGCTGGGCGCCGTTCTCCCGGTGCCCTGTGGACGCTCCGGCGATGCTGGCCGCCGACGGACAGAACGACACCGCGCTCTGTGTCTCCTCGCACTCGGCGAACGGCTCCATCAAGCTAGGCAACTCCGTCGTCCCCACCGGGGCGAGCGATCTGCAGCTCGGCGTGATCACCCACTCCGACGGCTCGTCGACCCTGGTCTCCCCCGCCGACGGCGCCCTGGTGGCCGACTCGGCACAGCTCCCGGGCGGCCTGCTGGGCCTGATGTGCCCGAGCAACGTCCCCGTGGTCAGCGGTGTCTGCAAACAGCTCACCGACAACAGCCTGAACCGGGTCACCGCCACCATCGAATCGGTGAACAACCCCAGCGGATTCACCCTGCTGGCCGGAGCCACCACCGGCAAGCCGATCGTGACGCTGCCGGTCCGCATCCACCTGCAGAACCCGTTCCTGGGCGACAAGTGCTACATCGGCTCGTCGGCCGACCCCATCCTGCTGCGCCCGCAGAACCTCACCGCCCCCACCCCCGGGACCGAGGCGTTCGACGCCGACGGCACCTCCGACCCGGACGGCGCTCTCGGCAGGATCAACCTCATCGGCGCGAACCAGGGCGACACCACCTACGCGGTCCCCGGCGCCGAGGGCTGCGGGCTGAACCTGCTGAACTGGGCGGTGAACCTCAAGACGGCCCTGCCCTCCGCCTCCGGCAAGAACAACGTGACGCTGAACAGCGCGTCGACCTACGTCGCCACACTCAACGACCCGGCGAGCGCGGCCCCCAGCGAGGGCAAGGCGCTCTCCGACGCCTGGCACTCGGCCGTGCGGCACTGACCCTGCCCCGTACGGGCCCGCCGTCCGCCACGCCCCGTCCCGGTGAGCCGGACGGGCCCGGCGGGCCCCTCACCCTCCCGCCCGGTGGGGCCGCCTTCCACGCGAAGGCGGCCCCACCGGCATGCCGGTGGGGCCGGTGCACCGCGGCCGGCGCACCACACGGCGGGGCCCGGCGAACGGCACGGTGCCGACAACCGGCCATTCATGGCCGGTCGCCGGCACGGCGGAACGCGACGCCGGGGGGAGGCCCTGCCTGCCTACTGCTTGGCGGCCGTGGTGCCCGGCAGCTCGGGGACATCGGGCGGGCAGAGGTTGTCGGGCGAGTCAGGAATGCACGTCGTCCCCTGGTTCATCTCGATACTGTTTCCCGGCCCGGAGATGGAGGCGGTGAAGAGCGGATCCAGGTCCTCACCGTTCGTACCGCAACCCGAGAACTTCGGAATGTCGATGGTGCCGTCGAGCGTGCCCCCGTAGAAGACATTGGTGTATTTGGCCCCGCCGTTGAGAACCACCTTGTACGGCGTCGCTGTCCTGCAGGAGTCCCCGACATCGAGCGGAGTTCCGTTCACCTTCACGTCGTACAACCGCAAGGACTGCTTGAACGAGATCACCGAGAAAATACTGGTCCCGACATTTCCGGTGGATATGGTGACCGGGCCGGTCTCGAATCGCACCTTCGCCGTCACCGGTTCGAACCCGAACGTCAGGAAGGTCGATTCGGCGTCCGGGAGCTTCAGGTCCGCCAGGGAGTCGAGCCGCAGATAAAGGCCGCCGGGCTGGACGCTGGACCTCACCGAGGAGTGGGTGACCGCCAGCACGCTGATCGTCACCGGCCGGCGTTTCGGGTCGTTGATGACCATCGCGCCGTTCAGCTTGCTGATGTTGGCCACGCCGATGGCGTACGCGCATCCCGGGCTCCCCGGCAGGTCGAACTCCCCGGGGGTGGCGCCCGGCGGCGCCACCGGAGCATCGCTGGGGTCCGCCTTGCCCTGCGGCACCACGGTCGGGCACTTGCCCACCGGGGCGGGGTCCGACCGGGGCTGGACCGTGACGCCGCCGCCCTTCCGGCGCCCCGTGTCCTCGCCCGGCTCGCTGGGCCCTGGGCTGCCCGGTGTGGCCGACGGCGCGGTGCTCCCGTCCCCCGGCACCGGAACGGTGCCCAGCCGCAGGTCCTGCCCGGCGACCGGCTCGCAGACCAGCGGAACGGTCTCCGGGGCGGCCTCCTGGCCCGCGGCGGGCGTCGCCGTCAGCAGCCCGAGCCGCAACTCACCGGCGGTCAGCGTCACATCGCCCGCGCCGCCGACCGTGACGGTGGGAACGGCGCCCGAGTGGACGAGTCGTACCTCGCCCTCAGCAGGGACCGGCGTGCTGGGAGCGGCGAGTTGCGACCACATCGCGGTGGCCTTCTGGTCGTTCTGGCTCACTTCGACGGCGAGCGATGCGGTGCTCAGCACCGCGGCGGTGTCCTTCGGCAGCAGCGCGGCGACGTCCGCCCGCGCGAGCCCCACCGTGACCTGCACAGGGCCCGGCTGCACCGGCTTGCCGACCTCGGCGGACGCCGGCAGGCGCGCCGCCACCTCGACGGTGGCGCGGACGGAACCGGAGGGCAGGCCGCAGTCGTAGGCGAGGGCGGCGGGGGTTCCGCCCTCGCCGGCGGCCGAGCCGTTGCCCGCCAGCAGTCCGGCGACGAGTGCCGCCGCAGCGGCGGAGGCCAGCCGTACCGGCCGCCTGCCGCCCCTCACAGGTGTCCTGGGATTCATGCCGGCCCCGCCCTCCGCCTCATACGCTCCGGTCCAGTTCTTCCGCTGCCGCCCGGCCCCGCCCGCGCGCCGGGCCCACAACGTGAAATCCGGGCCGGAGGCAGCATCCGCTGCCTCCGGCCCGTACCTCTGTGCCCATCGGGTTACGGGGTGCTGATCACCGGAAGGGTGCTCACCGCGTACGAGGCGTTGAACGACGCCACGTCACCGTTGTTGATGAGTCCGAGGCAGCTGGCGCCGGACGCGACGAGGCCGGTGCCGGTGCCGTCGATGACCAGGGCGTGCGCCGTGTTGTCGTAGTGGCCGTTGACCGTACCGGTGAAGTCAGCCGCGCAGCCGACCCCCGCGATGTGCGCCGAGATGGAGCTGACGGTGCCGTTCACCCAGGTCGGGTGGGTGGCGTTCACACTGACCGCGTTGATCTTCCACGGAGTGGCCTTCATCGTGACCTTGAAGGTGATGCCCGCGACGTTGCAGTTGGTGAAGGTGATGTTGTTGATGGAGCCGATCCCCACACCGGTGGGGCTCGTCGCCAGGAGCGAGCCCGCGGTCACGTCGGACGACGCACAGTTCAGAGTCGCCGCGGGGACCGCCAGCGAGGGGTTGACGGCGTGCGCGGTGTAGGCGCCGGAGTGGGTGACCGTCCACGAGGACGTGGCGGTGGCCGAGGCCGAGGTCGCGGCCAGCCCGACAGCCGCGCCGATGGCGGCGGTCACGAGTGCGGCTCTTGCGGCAAGCTTGTGCATGGTGTGATTTCCCTTCGTGGCGTCCTGATCAGATTCCCGGAGTTCCGTCCCGAACGGAACGGAGCCCCCACGAGGTTCACGTGGCCGGAAGGCGGTTTCGTCCCGGGCGACCGCCTGTTCCGACCGTGCGGCGATGACGCTACGAGTGAGTAACCTGAGTCCGCAATGGCCTGTACGAAGAAATCCGGGCGCGGTTTCCCCGCGATCAATTTCCTGTTGTCCGGCGAGTACAGGACCACGTCCGCATTAGCTGAAAGTGAGCAATTCCGCCGAGCCCTCCGTGTTCTCGGGTGACAGTTGCCCACGCCCGGCACCGACCGGATCCCGTGTCGGGCGCATCCGCACCGCACGCTCACACCGGGGCTTCCTGCTGTCAGAAAATGACAAGGAAAACACGCGGCCGGCCGAGAATTCAGCCCGGCCGTTCCGCCCGGCGGCCGCGGCACACGACACGAGTTGGCTGGATCCGCTCCCCCGCCCGTCCGCGGCCCTGTCCCGGCGGTGTCCACCGGCCCACGGATTCGACTATGTTCAGCAACTCACTGGTACGCACCTGAAGGTCTCCGGGAGCGCTCTCCCGTCGACCACCCCCACCGGGCGCTGGAGAGCAAGGGGTCGAGGAATGCCGGGAGTTGCACAACCCTCGGACATCGGAGAACCGCTGGGGCCGCTGCCTCAGGAGTTCGCTGCCGTCATGCGGCCCGAACTCCCCAGTCTGATCAAGGAGATCGGGCTTGAGGTCACCCGCGCCTACCCCGAGTACGCACGGCTGCTGGAGGGCCCCTACGCCCAGGGCATCCGTATCGGTGTGGAGCAGAACATCTCCGTCTTCGTCGACCAGGTCGCCGAACCCACCGCTCCGTCCGCGCTGCGGGACGAGATGTGCCGGAGGTTCGGCAGGTTCGAGGCATACGAGGGCAGGACCCTGGACCAGCTCCAGGGCGCGTACCGGCTCGGCGCCCGGATCGCCCTGCGCCGGGCGAAGCGGGTGGGGCGGCGCTACAACCTCTCCCCCACGCTGATGCTCACCTTCGCCGATGCGCTGTTCACCTACGTCGACGAGCTCGAAGCGCTCTCCCGCGAGGGCTATCTGGAGGTCAGGACCGCCGGCGGGGACCAGCTGGACACCCAGCGGCGCCGTCTGCTGCATCTGATCCTCGCCGGATCACCGGTGCCCCGCGCCGCCATCGCCGAACTCGCGGAGCAGACCTGCTGGACCCTTCCCGACCAGGTCACACTGGTCTCCCTGCGGCCGCCCGCGGGAATTCCGTCCGCCCTGCTGGACAACGATGTCCTCGCCGATCTCGCGGAGCCCCAGCCCCATCTGCTGATTCCCGGGCCGTTCGACGAGCGAAGACAGCACATGCTCGACGTCGCGCTCCCCGGGGCGCACCGCGCCATCGGCCTCACCGTCCCGCTCGCGAACGCCGCCGACTCACTCCGCTGGTCCCGCCGGGTACTCGACCTCATCGACACCGGAATCGTCCCGGACGCGCCGACCGTCCGCTGCGAGGACCACATGGTGACCCTCTGGCTGCTCTCCGACCGCGCGCTCCTGGAACAACTGGCCGGCCGTGAACTGGCCCCCGTCTCCCATCTCACCGCGAACCGCAGGGACCGCCTCCTGGAGACGCTGCACGCCTGGCTCGCGACCCGCGGCACCGCCGCCCACCTGGGTGAGGTACTGGACGTGCACGCCCAGACCGTCCGCTACCGCATGCGCACCCTGGAGAGCATCTTCGGCGAGCAACTGTCCGATCCCGAGCGGCGGTTCGCCATCGAGATCGTCCTGCGGGCGATGCGCCTCGAATCGGGCGACAGCTGATCCCGGCCGCCCCTCCGGGCCCCGGGAACGGCGCCCGGCCCGACACCTTGCACGGCAGGACACTTCGCCCGTACGCCCGCCTTGCCCGCGGCACCGTCGCGCCATAACCTGACCCTCCAGTAAGTTTACTCGGGAGTAAGGAAGTGTCCGTGGCGGACAACATCAGCGCGAAGCTCGCAGAGCTGGACTTCGCGTCCGTCTCCCCCCAGGAGTTCGCGGGCATCATCAAGGGGCTCTCCAGCCGGGAACTCGGCGAGATCGCCCGCGGTGAGCTGCGCCACCGCGTCCTTGCCGAGGTCTTCGGGCGCATGGGGCGGCAGTTCCGTCCGGAGAGCGCGGGTTCGCTCGCCGCCACGATCCGCTGGAAGGTCACGGGCGAGAGTGACGTCGTGTACGAGACCACGATCGCCGGGGGAGTGTGCACCGTCACCGAGGGCCGCTCGGACGCCGATCCGCGCACCACGCTCACCATGGGGGACGCCGATTTCCTCAAGCTGGTGTCCGGTAACGCGAGCCCGGTGACCCTCTTCATGCTGCGCAAGGTCAGGATCGCGGGCGATGTGGGCCTCGCCGCGGGGCTCTCCCGCTACTTCGACATCCCCAAGGCCTGAGGGAGGGCGCCGGACATGAGCGGATTCTCCCTCGAACTGACCGGGGAACAGCGTGACCTGAAGGAGTGGGTGCACGGTTTCGCCGCCGGGGTCGTGCGTCCGGCCGCCGCCGAGTGGGACGAACGCGAAGAGACACCGTGGCCGGTCATCAGGGAGGCCGCCCGGATCGGACTCTACGGTTTCGAATCGCTCGCCGACATGTACGGCGACCCCACGGGGCTCTCCCTCCAGATCGCCAACGAGGAGCTGTTCTGGGGTGACGCGGGGATCGGTATGGCGCTGTTCGGCACCTCGCTCGCCGTCGCCGGGATCTTCTCCTCCGGCACCCCCGACCAGCTCGCCGAGTGGGTCCCGCAGTGCTTCGGCGACCCGGACGACCCGCGGCTCGCGGCCTTCTGCGTCTCGGAGCCGGAAGCGGGCTCGGACGTCTCCGCGATGCGGACCCGCGCCCGCTACCAGGAGGCGACCGACGAGTGGGTGATCCACGGTCAGAAGGCCTGGATCACCAACGGCGGCATAGCCGATGTGCACGTCGTCGTCGCCTCGGTCGACCCGGAGCTCGGCTCACGCGGCCAGGCCGCCTTCATCGTGCCGCCCGGCACACCGGGTCTTGCCGCGAACCGCAGGATCAAGAAGCTCGGGCTGCGCGCCTCGCACACCGCGGACGTCTTCCTCGACGAGGTCCGGGTGCCCGGCCACTGCCTGCTCGGCGGCAAGGAGAAGCTGGACCGCAGACTGGCCCGCGCCCGGGAGGGCGGCCGGGCCAGGGGCCAGGCCGCGCTGGCCACCTTCGAGGTCAGCCGGCCGACCGTGGGCGCGCAGGCACTGGGGATCGCCAGGGCCGCCTACGAGTACGCGCTGGAGTACGCGGGCGAGCGGCACGCCTTCGGCCGCCCCGTCATCGAGAACCAGTCCATCGCCTTCGCGCTCGCGGACCTGCGGACCGAGATCGAGTCCGTACGGCTGCTGATCTGGCAGGCCGCCTGGATGGCCAGGAACGACAAGACCTTCGACGCGGGCCAGGGCTCCATGTCCAAGCTGCGCGCCGGTGAGCTGGCGGTCGCCGCGTCGGAGAAGGCCGTCCAGATCCTCGGCGGCGCGGGGTACAGCCGTGAGCACCCGGTGGAGCGGATGTACCGCGACGCGAAGATCTACACCATCTTCGAGGGCACCAGCGAGATCCAGCGGCTGGTGATCGCCCGGGCGATCTCCGGGCGCCACATCCGCTGACGGGGTCACTTTCGGCGGGGTCGGGTCGCACTGTCCGGCTCGGTCGGGTCTCATCAGCCCCCGAACGTACAGAAGGCCCCCGGCAGTAGCTGGGGGCCTCAAGTGAATCGCGGGCATACGAGCGCCACCGTGGGACACGGTGACGTACCAGTGATCAGCAGGTCGGGCAATGGTGCACACGGCCGCACGTGAGGATGCGGCCGCTCGGCCCACCAACCCATTCGAGTGGAGTTACGTCACACGCCGGGGACGCCTGCGCTGGCAGCGATCACGTTGTACCGGTCGAGGTTCTTCTCCAGCATGCGGTGGAGTTCACGCGCTGTGGTGGCGTGCAGGTAATGCTCGGCACCGTGGATGGTGACCTTGACGCACTCCTCGGCGTCGTCTCCAGTGAGCCCGACCCTTACATGGCTCTCAGGCCAGTTGGGGTGAGGGGTGGTGGGCTCGTGCGTCTCGCCGGCAGGGCGTTCGCGGCGGGGCTTGCCGACCTTGTCTCGTCCCATGAGGGCAGTCTCCTTCATCCATCGCGGGTTCTCGATACGGCGGGGGCGGGGCGCTGATCACTCCCAGCCACCGAGGAAGCCGCCGGAGAGCTGTGCAGAGCAGATGTTGTAACCGCCCTGCGCGTGGGCAGTCTTGGTCTTGCCACCTACCGACACTGAGCAGTGGATATCGCCTTTGCCCTGCAGCTGGGCGGTGACGTTGTAGTACATGGCGTCCTTGGAGACCTTCAGCGTCGTGGTCATCGGCACCCCGGATCCCTTGATGTTGTCCGAGTCGCTGCCATAGGTGATGTCGATCGGTCCGAGCGCACCGGCGGGGGCCGTGCCCCACACCTTGAACGTGACGACCTCGGCCTTCTTCTTCTCGGCGGGCTTGGCCTTCGGCTTCGCCGCGGGCTTGGCGTCGGCCTTCTCCGCGGGCTTCGAAGCCGAAACTGCGGGAGTGTCCTTCGCGGTGTCGGACTTCTTGTCGCCGTCGCTGCCGCCGAGGGCCGCACCGACGACGATGAGCGCTACGAGGAGGCCACCGAGGCCGATGAAGACGTTCCGGGCTGTGTGCTTCTTCTGCGGCTGCGGAGGTGCCTGGTAGCCGGGCTGGCCCCACTGGGGCTGGTGGCCGGGCCGCTGAGGGTCGAACTGAGACATAGCTTCCCCTTATGTGGATCAAGTGACGCACCCGTGGGGGGATCGTGAACATAGCGCTATCTCTTAACGTCTACTCACTTTTCGCTGAGATCGGTACGAATCGGTGACACCGACCTACGTGGCCCGCGATGACGTCACAGGCGGAGGGTGCCCGCACGGGAACGGTTCGCGCTCCATCCGCAAGCCAGGGCTCTTGATCCAGTACCGATGAAACGGGAAGTCCCGCACCCCCAGGGCCACGAGCGCGATAGCCCCGGCGGTGCCCGCCCGGCGAGCAAGGGACACTGGCATCAGCCGGGCGGCGCTGTCCGGCGCACCCCTCGGGGTGACCGGCGCAGCCCGCCCGGCCGGGGCGGTCCGCCGGTTCAGCGGGCGGCGTCGCGCACCGTCGCGCCGATCTCCGCGCGCAGCGCGGCGTACCCGGGCAGCCCGCGCAGCTCGTCCGGGTCCTCGCTCCCGGTGCGGGGCAGCTCGATCGGGATGTCGAGCGCGACGGTCCCCGGACGGGCACTCAGAACGACCGCGCGGGTACCGAGGAAGACGGCCTCGTCGACGCTGTGCGTGACGAAGACCGAGGTGATGCCGGTCTGGGCGCTCACGGTGCGCAGATCCTCCTGGAGCCGCTCACGGGTCAGCGCGTCCAGGGCGGCGAACGGCTCGTCGAGCAACAGCAGATCCTTGCCGCCCGCCAGCGCCCTCGCGATGGCCACCCGCTGCTGCTGGCCACCCGATATCTGCCAGGTCCTGCGGCCCGACGTCCCGGTCAGCCCGACGCGTTCCAGCAACTCCTCGACGCGTGCCGGACGTTCGGCCCTGGGGACACCGGCGAAGCGCAGCGCGAGCGAGATGTTGTCGCCGACCGTGCGCCAGGGGAACAGCCGTGGCTGCTGGAAGACCACTCCTGCCTGACGCCCCGGCTCCGGCGCACCGCCGTGCACGGCGACCGTGCCGGACGAGGCGCGCTCGAAACCGGCGATCAGCCGCAGCAGCGTGCTCTTCCCGCAGCCCGACGGGCCCACGAGTACGAGGAACTCACCCGCCGGGATGTCCAGCGTCAGCGGGCCGAGCGCCGTGACGGCGTCCGCCCCGCGGCCGTACCGGTGCCGCACCTCCCGCACGGCCACCGCGGCCGGGACGCTCGTGGCACCCGCGGCGGCTTCCCGGACGGTCGCGCTGCCCGGAGCGGGACCGTCACTCGGAGACGGCATCGCTGAGCCCTTCCACGTACACGGCCTTCTCCAGCGCGGGGAGTTCCGGCGCGGCCGGGATCTGCTTCTGTCCGACCAGGAAGTCCGCGGCGCTCTGCAGGTTCCGTGCCAGTCCGCCGACATGACCGGGGCGCCCCAGCCACTTGTCGTCGGCCTGTTCGGCGGGTTTGAGGAAGATGCCCTGCTTGAGCTGGGCGGCGGCGTCCCGGCTGGGGATCCCGAGCTGCTTCCCGACGGCCCGGGCAGCGTCCTGCGGGTCGTCGTGGATCAGGTTCAGGGCCCGTGCCTGCACCTTGCGCCAGGCGGCGATCACCTCGGGCTGGGACTTGATGAAACCGGCCGACGCCACTCCCAGGTCGAGGGTGGGCTTGCCTGCCGCGGCCAGCCGGCGGCTGGAGACCAGGGTCTTGCCGGTCTTGCCGAGTTCGTCGAGCGTGGGGAGCCAGACGTAGGCCGCGTCGATATCGCCGCGCGACCAGGCCGCGGCGATGTCCTGCGGTTCGAGGTCCAGCAGCTTGACCTTCGACGGGGCGACGCCCGCCTTGTCGAGTGCGGCGAGCAGGCTGTAGTGCGAGGTGGAACCGAACGGTGTCGCGACCTTGCGGCCCACCAGGTCCCTGACGTCCTTGATGCCGGAGCCGTTCCTGGCCACCAGCGCCTCGTTGTCACCGGCGACGTCCAGGACCCAGGTGACCCGGTAGGGGATGTTCAGCGGCTCGGACAGGCCACGCGCCACCGGGCTGGAACCTATCGCGGCCAGATCCACCGACCCCGCGACGAAGGCGGTGTTGATCGTCGCCCCCGAGTCGAACTTGATCCACTTGATCGTGCGGCCCGGCAGCGCCTTCTCCAGCCAGCCCTTCTCCTTGACGATCAAGTCACCGCTGGGGAAGGCCTGGTAGGCGATCCTGATCTCCTTGCCGCCCCCTCCGGCACCGGCTCCGGCGTCACCGGCGCCGCAGCCGGTGACGACGACCAGCGCTCCCAGAGCCGCGACGAGCGGGGAGGTGCGGCGCAGACCGCGTGTTCCGGGCATGGCGTAGTCCTTCATTTCGATGCAGGGGGCGGATGAGCGGGGAGGGGCGGGAAGCGGGGCCGCGGAAGGTGACGCGCGGCGCGGACGGCGGGCAGCTGTTGGAGCGTCAGGACAGTCGGCGCCAGGGGGCGAGCCGGTTCTCGGCGATCCGGAGCAACGCGTCGATCAGCAGGCCGGATATCCCGATCGCGAAGAGGCCGAGGACCACCACGTCGGACTGGTTGTAGCGCTGTGCGTCACGGATCATGCCGCCGATGCCGGGAAGTCCGTTGACGGTTTCCGCGGCGACGACCGAGGAGTAGGCGATCCCGAACGCCAACCGGACCCCGACCAGGATTTCCGGCAGCGCGGAGGGCAGGACGACGCAGGTCACGACCTGCGAGCGGCGTGCGCCGATGGCGCGTGCGGCCTCCACCAGCGAGGCAGGCGCGGAGGCGACCGCGGACGCGGTGGCCACGGCCACCGGCGGCATGGCGGCAATCGCCAGCAGCCACAGCTTGGGGGCCTCGTCGATGCCGAACCAGATGATCAACAGGCTGAAGTAGGCGAGCGGCGGCAGGGTGCGCAGAAAGGCCACCGCCGGTTCGAACACGACCCGCACCCACGGCAGGGTGCCCATCAGCAGCCCCGCCACGAGCCCGGCCAGCACCCCGGCGCCCGCCCCGATCGCGATCCTGCGCAGGCTGATGCCCAGGTGCTCGATCAGGGTGTGGCCCTGGTAACCGCGCACCCCGTCATGGGTTCCGGACGTCTCGACGAGCGCGTGCCAGACGGCCGACGGTGGTGGCACCAGCAGGGGTGACCACAGCCGCAGGGCCGTGACGGCCTGCCAGAGCGCGAAGAGCACGACCAGCGCGAGCAGCCGCAGCCCCGCCCTGCGCAGCAGCGCGGCCCGTTCCGGGGAACGGCGTCGCGCGGGAGGCGGCTCCGCGGCCGGCGCCGGGGCGGGCGGGTGGTTCCCGGTGGCGGTGGATGTGGTCAAGGCGGACTCCGGCGAGAGATACGGAAAGGCGGCAGGCCGCCAGGGAGGGGCGAGGCGGTACGGGAGGGGGAGACCGGCGGTGCGCACGGGCCACGGGGGTGGCCCCGGAGGCCACGCGTGGCCGCCGCACCGGACGGACCGGGCCGCTGACCGGCGCACGGGGGCGGCGGCCCGGTCCGTCCGGTCAGGCGGCAGGGAGCGGGAAGGCAGACGGACGACGCCGCGGGGTGCGGGATGTACTCAGCGCTGCCGGGCCAGGCTCAACAGGAGCAGCTGGTCACACGGCAGAGATCGATGGTGAGGCATTCCACCAGATACTGATCGCTGGTCACGGGGGATTTGTAGCACAGGCCCCAGACCCCCACCAGAGGCCGTCCGCCACCTGGTACGGAGCAGTCTCTCCCAACCCGCCTGGCGGGAAAGGGGATTGACCGGGCGGAGCGGGCGGCCCGGGCCCCTCCGGCGCTGATCGCACCGCGGGAGGGGCACGGACCGCGCGGTGCACGGCCCGGCCGGAGCGGCTGTCCGCGAGAGTGCCGGGACGAGCCGGTCCCTGCGGGCCCGCGGTGCAGCCCCGGGAGCGGGACGCGGTCACCGGGGCGCCCGCGGGTACCGCCGAAGGGCTGAACCGCACCGCCGGGTGATCGCTGGTCCGGCCTACAGCATGTGCGGCGTTCGCACCCCGGTGTGAGGGTGCCACTGTGACCACCGCCAGCACGGAAGCCCCTGCCGCACCACCCGTTCTCGATGTCCGGCAGCGGAATATCGTGTTCGGCACGATCATGCTGGGCGTGCTCCTGGCCGCTCTCGACCAGACGATCGTCGGTACCGCGCTGCCGACGATCGTCTCGGACCTGGGCGGGGCGGCCCATATGTCCTGGGTGGTCACCGCGTACCTGCTCGCCGAGACGGTCTCGACCGTCCTGGTCGGCAAGTTCGGTGACCTCTTCGGCCGCAAGCTGATCTTCCAGGTGTCGGCGGTCATCTTCATCACCGGCTCGTTCCTGTGCGGCCTCGCGACGAACATGCTGCTGCTGATCGCCTGGCGCGCCGTGCAGGGGATCGGCGCGGGCGGGCTGATGGTCACCGCGATGGCACTGATCGCGGATGTCATCCCGCTGCGCGAGCGTGGCAAGTACCAGGGCGCCATCGGTGCCGTCTTCGGCGTGTCCACGGTGATCGGCCCGCTGCTCGGCGGGGTGTTCACGGACCATCTGACCTGGCGCTGGGCGTTCTACGTCAACGTCCCGATCGCCATCCTCGTGGTGATCGCGGCAGCCCGCAACATCCCCTCGGTCAGATCCGCCGGCCGGCCGGTCATCGACTACGTGGGCATCACGCTGGTCACGGCCGGGGCGAGCGCGCTCATCCTCGCCACCAGCTGGGGCGGCAACCAGTACGCCTGGGGCTCAGCCACCGTCATCGGACTGTTCGCGCTGGGGCTGATCGCGCTCGCCCTGTTCTGCGTGGTCGAGACCCGTGCGGCGGAGCCGATGCTGCCCATGCGGCTGTTCTCCAATCCGGTGTTCGCGGTCTGCTCGATCCTCAGCTTCATCGTCGGCTTCGCGATGCTCGGCGCAATGACGTTCCTGCCGACGTATCTGCAGTACGTCGACGGGGACTCGGCGACGATCTCCGGCGTACGGACGCTTCCGATGGTCATCGGGCTGCTCATCGCCTCCGTGTTCAGCGGCAACGTCGTCAGCAAGACGGGCAGCTACCGGATCTTCCCCATCGTGGGCTCGCTGGTGATGGCGGTGGGACTGTTCCTGATGTCCCGGATGGGCCCGCACTCGGGCGTATGGCGTGAGTCGCTGTACATGTTCGTGCTCGGCCTCGGCATCGGGCTCTGCATGCAGGTGCTGACCATCGCCGTGCAGAACACCGTCGACTACTCGGATCTGGGGACCGCGACCTCCGGCGTGACGTTCTTCCGCACACTCGGCAGCGCTTTCGGTACCGCGGTGTTCGGCACCATCTATGCCAACACCCTGAAGCCGAAGCTCGGTTCGGCCATCGGCGAGGCGGCGGTCGCGACCGGTACGGGTCCGGCGCGGATCGCCAGGGCCGCCCAGGACCCGAAGTCGCTGCACAAGCTCCCCGGCGCCGCGGCGGAGCCGGTCATCCAGGCGTACGCCCACACCATCCACACGGTCTTCCTGTGGACCGTGCCCGTCGCGCTCATCGGTTTCGTCGTGGCGCTGTTCCTGAAGCAGGTGCGGCTCCGCGACTCCGCCCGCGCCGGGTCGACCGACATGGGCGAGGGCTTCGCCGCACCCGCGTCCGGCGACTCGGCCAGGATGCTGGAGTTCTCCCTCGCGAAGATCCTGCACAGCCAGGGCCCGGACACCGCCCGGCGGATCGTCGCGGATTCCGACACCCGCCTCGATGTGGCGGGCGCCTGGGCCGTGATGCAGGTCGAGCTGCTCACCCGGCTCGTCGGGCACGCGAGCATCGGACTGGCCGGGGCCCGGTACCGGATCCCGCCCGAGGTGCTGGTGCCGGTCTTCGACCGGATGGTCGACGAGGGCTATCTCACCCGGGACGGCAGTCTCTTCTCGCACACCGCAGCTGGCTTCCGGGAGGCCGAGACGATCACGGCTGCCTGGGCACAGTGGCTGAACGACCAGCTGGAGGCGGACACCGGCAGGCAGCGCAGCGCCGAGCTGCGGGCTGCTGCGGACGCCATCGCCAAGCGGCTGCTCGCCGAGGACCTGGCCACCGGGCTGCCGCGCGGCCGGGACACGGCCACGGCGGCGCGCTGATCCCGGCACGGCCACGGCGGCGCTGATCCCGGCGGGCTCTCCCCCGCCCGCAGGGCCGCGGGAGGCCGGGTTGCGGGCCCCTGAGCACGGACTCCGGGCTTTCTTTCATAATGGTGGACGGGGCTCCGCCGCGGAGACCCCGGACGACACAGCAGCGTGGCCCGTCCGCCGGATCAGCAGCGCGCATTCCTGGAGGAAGAGCCCCATGAGCGAGGAGCACCCGGAACGGCGCCCGGCCGGAGAGCTGGAGGCGAGTGTGCTCGCCGTGCTCTGGGCGGCCGGAAAGGCTCTGACCCCCGCCGATGTGCAGCGTTCCATCGACGGCGGGCTCGCCAGGACCACCGTGACGACGATCCTCAGCCGGCTGCACGACAAGGGGTGGGTCACGAGGACCCGCGAGGGCCGCGGCTTCGCCTACACCCCGACGGAGGACTCCCCCGGGCTCACCGCCCGCCGGATGCACTCCGAGCTGGAGAAGGAGCAGGACCGCTCCACGGTGCTCGCCCGTTTCGTCTCACGGCTGAGCTCCGACGACGAGCGGCTGCTGCGGGAGCTCCTGGAGAGCGAGGGCAAGTGATCTACGCCGTGTGGGTGCCCTTGCTGATGCCCCTGCTGGTGGCGCCCGCCGCCCGGTGGCTCGCGGAGCTGCTGGCGCCGCGGCAGGCCGTCCGGCTGCTGACGGCGGCTGCGGTCACCCTCGGCGGCTGCTCGGTCTCGGCACTTGGGCTGCTGGCCGTGGCGGGACTGCTGCGGCTGCCGCCGGTCGCCGCGGTCGGCCGGCTGATCCACCCGGTGAGCGACGAAGGACCGGCCACCGCGGTCGCTTCCGTGGCGGCCGGCGCCGCGCTCGCCGTCTGCGCCACCGCTCTGGTACGGACGGTGCTGCGTCAGCGCGCGGAGCTGCGGGAGGCCCGGCGTCAGGCCGGGGGCGGCGGAGAACTGGCCGTGGTGCGGGACCCGGCCCCCGACGCGTACGCCCTGCCCGGCCGCCCCGGCCGGATCGTGGTGACCACCGGCATGCTGCGGGCCCTGACCCCCGCCGAGCGAGAGGCGCTGTTCGCGCACGAGCGCGCACACCTCACGGGACGGCACCACCTCTTCATCGCGGTGGCGGAAGTGGCAGCCCTCTGCCACCCGGCGCTGCGCGGGCTGCGGGCGCCGCTCGGTTACGCCCTGGAGCGCTGCGCGGACGAGGCGGCGGCCGGCGCCGTCGGCGACCGCTCCCTCGCGGCCCGTGCCATCGGCCGCGCCGCGCTGGCCGCCCACCGCGGGGCCGCCGCACGCCCCGGCCTTGTACTCGCCGCCACGGCCGGGCCGGTCCCGCGCCGGGTCGCGGCACTGCTGGGCCACCGTCCGGCCGGGACCGGACACCCCGTATGGCGCGGACGGGCCGCGCAGGGCCTCGCCGCGGCGCTGCTGATCTGCCTCTCCCTGTCGGCGGGCGGTGCGCTGGACGCCGCGACGGACCTGCACGGCGGCATCGAGGCGGCCCAGGCCGGGGCCGGACACCGCTGACCCGCGCGCGCTGATCCCGCAGCCCCGGAACGCCTCACCGGATACTCCCCGGGCACCCCCTGCTGCGCCGCCCGGCCGCCGACTACGATCTCGAACATGTTGACGAACTGGGCGGGGAACATCACCTTCACGGCGCAGCACATCGACCGCCCGGTCACCCTCGGCGCACTGCGACGGCTCGTCGCCTCCTCCGCCCGGCTGCGCGTGCTGGGCAGCGGGCACTCGTTCAACACCATCGCGGACACCGAAGGCACGCTGGTCTCGGTGGCCGGTCTGCCCGCCGAGATCGAGGTGGACAGGGCCGGGTCGGCCGTCCGGGTCGCGGCGGGCGTGCGCTACGCCGAGCTGGCCCGGGAAGTGCACGCGCACGGACTCGCCCTGCCCAACATGGCCTCCCTCCCGCACATCTCGGTGGCGGGCTCCGTCGCCACCGGCACCCACGGGTCCGGCGCGGCCCTGGGCGGGCTGGCCACCTCGGTCAGGGAGCTCGAACTGGTCACCGCCGACGGTGAACTGCGCACGATCAGCCGCGACCGGGACGGCGAGCGGTTCGCAGGGGCCGTGGTCTCCCTGGGCGCACTCGGGGCGGTCACCTCGCTCACCCTGGATCTGGTGCCGGCTTTCGAACTGGCGCAGCGGGTCCACACCGGACTGCCGCTTTCCGTCCTGGACGCGCACTTCGACGCGGTGACATCGGCGGCGTACAGCGTGAGTCTCTTCACCGACTGGCGCGGCCCGCACTTCGGTCAGGTGTGGCTGAAGTACGCACCGGACCGGGAGCCCGATTTCCCCTGGGCCCCCGAGGCGCCGGGCCCGCTGCACCCCGTGCCCGGTGTGCCGCCCGTCCACTGCACCCAGCAGCAGGGCGTCCCTGGGCCGTGGCACGAGCGGCTGCCCCACTTCCGCGCGGAGTTCACGCCGAGCTCGGGTGCGGAGATCCAGTCGGAGTACCTCGTCGACCGGCGCCACGGTCTCGCGGCTCTGCACGCGGTCGACGCGATCCGGGACGTGATCGCACCGCTGCTGCAGGTCTGCGAGGTGCGGACGATGGCCGCCGACGCGCTGTGGCTGAGTCCGGCTTACGGCCACGACACGGTCGGGCTGCACTTCACCTGGGTCAAGGACACCGGAGCCGTCCTGCCGGTGCTCCGGCTGCTGGAGGAGCGGCTGGAGCCGTTCGCCGCGCGCCCGCACTGGGGAAAGCTGTCCACCGTGCCCGCCGGCCGGCTGCCCGCCCTCTATCCCAGGCTGGCGGACTTCCGCCGTCTGGCCGGGGAGCTGGACCCGCAGGGCAAGTTCACCAACGCCTTCCTGGCGCCGCTGCTCCGCGGCGCCTGAACAACACAGTCCCGGCGGCGGGGTGTCGAGATCCGTCCCGGCCGGGGTGTCCACCCGAGCGAGGAGATCCGGCAGCGATGAACACCCCGTACTACGAAGACGTCTCCCCGGGCAGCGGCGCCCTTCCGCCGCGCGCCAGGTACGCGGACTCCGACGCGATGACCCTCTCGCTCAACGGAAGGTGGCGCTTCCGGCTCTCGCCCACCGCCGATGGCGCCGACACCTCGTTCAGCGTGCCGGATCACGACGCGAGCGGCTGGGACGAGGTGGCGGTCCCCGGCCACTGGGTGCTCCAGGGGCACGGCGCGCCGGTCTACACCAACCACCTCTACCCCTTCCCGGTCGACCCGCCCCGCGTACCGACGGGGAACCCGACGGCGGACCATCTGCGCACGTTCGACCTGCCGCCGCGGTGGCCGTCGTCGGGTGACGCCGTGCTGCGGTTCGACGGGGTCGAGTCGTGCGCCCGGGTGTGGCTGAACGGCGAGGAGCTGGGCGAGTTCAAGGGCAGCAGACTGCCCCACGAGTTCGCGGTGGGGGCGCTGCTGCGGCCCGGCGGGAACGTCCTCGCGGTCCGGGTCCACCAGTGGTCGTCCGGCTCGTATCTGGAGGACCAGGACCAGTGGTGGCTGCCCGGGATCTTCCGCGATGTGACGCTGCTGCACCGCCCGGAAGGGGCCGCCGGTGACTTCTTCGTACACGCCGCCTACGACCGGCCGACCGGCCGGGGCACCCTGCGGGTGGACAGCGCGGTACCGGGCCGGGTGACCGTACCGGAGCTGGGGATCGAACTGGCGGCCGGTGACGAGGTGTCGGTACCGGCCGAGCCGTGGACCGCGGAGACCCCGCGGCTCTACGACGGTGAACTGGTCACGGCGGGCGAGCGGGTGGCGCTGCGGATCGGCTTCCGTACGGTCCGGGTCGAGGACGGTGTCATCACGGTGAACGGACGGCGGATCCTCTTCCGCGGGGTGAACCGCCACGAGTTCCACCCGGACACCGGCAGGACGCTGGACCTGGAGACCATGCGGGCCGACGTGACGCTGATGAAGCAGCACAACATCAACGCCGTGCGCACCAGCCACTATCCGCCCCACCCCGACTTCCTCGGTCTCTGCGACGAGATGGGGCTCTGGGTCGTCGACGAGTGCGATCTGGAGACCCACGGCTTCACCGAGCAGGACTGGCGGGGCAATCCGGTCGACGACGAGCGCTGGACCCCGGCGCTGCTCGACCGGGCCGCCCGCATGGTGGAGCGCGACAAGAACCACCCCTCGGTCATCGTCTGGTCACTGGGCAACGAGTGCGGGACGGGCCGCGGGCTCTCCGCGATGGCCGGATGGATCCGTGACCGCGACCCGGACCGGCTCATCCACTACGAGGGCGACCCGTCCTGCGCGGACACCGACATGTACTCACGGATGTACGCCTCGCACGCCGAGGTGGCGGCCATCGGACGCGGCGAGGACGGCGGCCCCCGGGGGCGGAGCGAACTCCCCTTCGTGCTCTGCGAGTACGGGCATGCGATGGGTAACGGCCCCGGTGGCCTCACCGAGTACCAACAGCTCTTCGACGCGTACCCGCGCAACCAGGGCGGCTTCGTCTGGGAGTGGATCGACCACGGTCTGACGCACCCCGGGTTCGGCTACGCCTACGGAGGCGACTTCGGCGAGGAGCTGCACGACGGCAACTTCGTCTGCGACGGGCTGCTCTTCCCCGACCGCACGCCGTCCCCCGCTCTCGCCGAGTACAAGAAGGTCATCGAGCCGGTCGGCATCGACGGGGACGGAGCGCCGGGGACGGTCGGCGTCGTCAACCGCTACGACTTCACCGGTCTGTCCCACCTCGTCTTCACGTGGTCGTACGACGTGGAGGGCGAGCCGGTTGCCGCGGGCGTCCTCGGCGTGCCTGAGCTGGCACCCGGCGAGCGGGCCGAGGTGCCGCTGCCGGCTCCGCCGGACACCGGCCAGGAGGCGGAGAGCCACTGGACGGTCCGGGCCCTGCTCGCCGACGGCAGCCGCCACGAGGTCGCCTGGGCGCAGCTGCCCGCCGCTCCCCGGCGGCCGGCGGCCGTGGCGACGGGGGCGGCGCCGCGCGGTTCGGGGGAGATGATCGGCCTCGGCCCCGGCTGCTTCGACGCGCGCACCGGAGAGCTGCGGAGCATCGGGGAGACCGCCGTGCGGGAGCTGCGGCTGGATGTCTGGCGTGCGCCGACGGACAACGACAACGGAGCGGACCCGGTGACCGGAGTCCGCCACGGGCCGCTCTGGCGTGAGCTGGGGCTCCACCGGATGCAGCACCGCCTGGACGCCGTGGAGCTGTCCGGCACCGCGCTGACGGTACGGACCAGGGTGGCGCCCGCCGCACGGGACGCCGGCCTGGTGACCGTGTACCGCTGGACCGGTGACGGGGACCGGCTGCGGCTCGCGGTCTCCGTCACGCCCGAGGGCGAGTGGCCGGCGCCCCTCCCCCGGCTGGGCATCCGCTTCGCACTGCCGGACGGCGCGGATTCGGCCGCCTGGTACGGCGGCGGCCCGGGCGAGGCCTACCCGGACACCCGCGCGGCAGCGCGGCTCGGCAGGTGGGAGTCGCCCGTCGGCGGCCTGCAGACGCCGTATGTCCGGCCTCAGGAGAACGGCGCGCGGGCCGGTGTCAGGTGGGCCGCGATCGGGGGTGTGCGGGTGGAGGGCGACCCGGAGTTCTGGTTCACGGCACGCCGCTGGACGACCGAGCAGCTGGACGCGGCGGACCACCGCACGGATCTGCGCCCGGGGGGCCGGGTCTGGGTGAATCTCGACCACGCCCAGCACGGCATCGGCTCGCAGTCCTGCGGGCCCGGCGTCCTCCCCGGGTACCGACTCCACGCGGCGCCCGCGGAGTTCGCCTTCACCTTCTCCGGGGCTCCGGCCTCCTGAGCGCGCGGCCGGGCCGATCACGGGCCGACGTACCCGGGCCCGCCACACCGGGTGCGGTCAGCCCGTGGTCAGCCCGGCCGCCGCCGCGACGAGAGCATCGAGGAGCGGCCGGAACAGCGGATGGTCCTCGGCACCGCGGCGTACGGCGGCGAACACCCGGCGGGTCGCGGCGGGGCCCTCCACCGGGCGGACGACCGCGTCCTTCAGCTCCATCCCGCGCAGCGCGGAGCGGGGCACCAGCGCGACCCCCGCCCCTGCGCCTGCCAGTGCGACCACGGCCCGGAAGTCGTCCGACGAGTGCACGAGACGGGGCTCGAACCCGGCGCGCTCACAGGCCAGGAGCACCACGTCGTGACAGGGGTTGCCCGGATAGGGGCCGATCCACTCCCGGTCGGCCAGCTCGGCGAGGGTGACGTGGGGGCTCCGGCCGAGCGGGTCCCCGGCACCGAGCACGGCGTCGAAGGGCTCGGCGTACAGCGGGACACGGGCGAGCCTGCGGTCGTCCTCACGGGGCGCGCCGCGGTACTCGACGGCGAGCGCCAGATCGGCCTCCCCGTCCAGGACCAGGGTGAGGCTCTCGTCCCCCTCCGAGTCCCGGACCCGGACCCGGATCCCGGGGCTGTGCGCGGCGAGGGTGCGGATCGCCGGGGCGAGCACCTCGGCGATCCCGGTCGCGAAGGCGGCCACGGTGACCGCGCCGGACGCGCCGCCCGCGTAGGCGGCCAGCTCGGCCTCCGCCCGCTCCAGCTGGGCGAGGACGGCGTGGGCGTGGGTGAGCAGGATCTCACCGGCTGCCGTCAGCCGAACCCCGCGACCGCTGCGGGTCAGCAGGGCGTGCCCGGTCTCCTGTTCCAGCGCGGCGAGCTGCTGGGAGACGGCCGAGGGGGTCAGATAGAGCGCTGCGGCCGCGGCGGTCACCGTACGGTGGTCCGCCACGGCCCGCAGGATGCGCAGGCGGCGGGGGTCGATCACCCTGCCATTGTCGCCCGTGCGTCGATGAACGCCGCCACGGCGCGTTCCACGTCGGCGGTGGAGTGCGCGGCCGACAGCTGGACCCGGATCCGTGCCTTGCCCATCGGGACGACCGGATACGAGAAGCCGATCACATAGACCCCGCGCTCAAGCAGCAGCTCGGCCATCCGGCCCGCCTCGGCCGCGTCACCGATCATCACGGGGGCGATGGCGTGATCGCCGGGCAGGATCTCGAAGCCCGCCTCGGTCATCCTCGTGCGGAAGAGGCGGGTGTTGGCGTCGAGGTGTTCGCGCAGCTCTCCTGCGGACTCGATGAGGTCGAGGACCTTCAGTGACGCGGCGGCGATCACCGGGGCCAGCGAGTTCGAGAAGAGATACGGGCGCGAACGCTGGCGCAGCAGTGCGACGATCTCGGCGCGCGCCGCGACGTACCCGCCGGAGGCTCCGCCGAGCGCCTTGCCGAGGGTGCCGGTGATGATGTCCACCCGGTCCATCACGCCGTGCAGCTCCGGGGTGCCGCGGCCGCCCGCGCCGACGAAGCCGACCGCGTGCGAGTCGTCCACCATGACCATCGCGTCGTAGCGATCGGCCAGGTCGCAGATCTGGGCGAGCGGGGCGACGTAGCCGTCCATGGAGAAGACGCCGTCGGTCACGATGAGCCGGCGGCGGGCTCCGCCCTCGGCCGCGGCCTTGAGCTGCTGCTCCAGGTCGGCGAGGTCGCGGTTGGCGTAGCGGAAGCGGCGGGCCTTGGAGAGGCGGATGCCGTCGATGATCGACGCGTGGTTGAGCGCGTCGGAGATCACCGCGTCCTCGGGGCCGAGCAGGGTCTCGAAAACCCCGCCGTTGGCGTCGAAGCAGGAGGAGTAGAGGATCGTGTCCTCCTGGCCGAGGAAGTCCGAGAGGCGCTGTTCCAGCTGCTTGTGGACGTCCTGGGTGCCGCAGATGAAGCGGACGGAGGCCATGCCGTAGCCCCAGCGGTCCAGCGCGTCCTTGGCGGCGGCGACCACATCGGGGTGGTCGGCGA
Source organism: Streptomyces sp. NBC_00388 (assembly GCF_036061255.1). Taxonomy (NCBI): domain Bacteria; kingdom Bacillati; phylum Actinomycetota; class Actinomycetes; order Kitasatosporales; family Streptomycetaceae; genus Streptomyces; species Streptomyces sp. NBC_00388. The sequence continues at coordinate 6,385,752 of NZ_CP107948.1, read as the reverse complement.
GGCCGAGGTAGTTGTTCGCGCAGAAGTTCAGTACCTCGCCGGACGCGACGCCGACGGCGGCGCTCTGCGGGGTGGAGATGACACGCTCGGGCTTGAAGAGACCGGCTTCGGTGATCTCGTCGAGGGTGGCGCGCAGACCGTCGCGGACGGACTCGTACATCAGGGTGCTCCTCAGGGGGTTCGGGTCAGGCCGTCCAGTCGAGAATGATCTTGCCGCAGTCCCCGCCGGCCGCCTTGTCGAAGGCCGCGTCGAAGTCCTGGTAGGCGTACTTGCCGGTGATCACCGGGGAGAGGTCGAGACCGCCTTCGAGCAGCACCGTCATCGCGTACCAGGTCTCGAACATCTCGCGGCCGTAGATGCCCTTGACCGTGATCATCGAGGTGACGATCTTCGCCCAGTCCACGGCGAACTCCTCGGCGGGCAGCCCCAGCATGGCGATGCGGCCACCGTGGGTCATGTTGTCGACCATGTCGCGCATGGCCTCGGGCCGCCCGGACATCTCCAGGCCGATGTCGAAGCCCTCCTTGAGACCCAGGACGCGCTGCGCCTCGGCGATACCGCTCCCGGCCACGTTGAGCGCGAGGGTCGCCCCGGCCTTGCGGGCCAGGTCCAGGCGGTAGGGGCTGACGTCGGTGATCACGACGTTCCGCGCGCCGGCGTGCTTCGCCACGGCCGCGGCCATGATGCCGATCGGGCCCGCACCGGTGATCAGCACGTCCTCGCCGACCAGCGGGAAGGAGAGCGCGGTGTGGACGGCGTTGCCGAACGGGTCGAAGATCGCGGCGACATCGAGGTCGACCTCGGTGCGGTGCACCCAGACGTTCGACGCGGGAAGCACCACGTACTCGGCGAACGCGCCGTCGCGTCCTACGCCGAGGCCCACCGTGGAGCGGCACAGGTGCCGGCGTCCCGCGAGACAGTTGCGGCACTTTCCGCAGACCAGGTGGCCCTCGCCGCTGACCAGATCGCCGACGGCGACATCGGTGACGCCGGCGCCCACCCCTGCGACCTCGCCGACGAACTCGTGGCCGAGGATCAGCGGCGTCCCGACGGCCTGCTGCGCCCAGCCGTCCCAGGAGCGGATGTGGAGGTCCGTCCCGCAGATCCCGGTGCGCGCCACCTTGATCAGTACGTCACCCGGGCCGGCCTCGGGCTCGGGGACGTCCATGAGCCAGAGCCCGGGCTCGGCATGCTGCTTGACAAGGGCCTTCATCGCGGCGGCTCCAGGCGTGACGGTGACGTTCGGTGGACTGGGCACCAATCTGCCGAGCCGCGGCCCTCCAAGTCCATCGAGGATTTCTTAAGCGGGGTCACAGCGGAGCTTCACGCGGCGCGCCCGGGGGCCTCCCCGCCGGGTGCCGCGGTCCGGTGCGGAACCCGGGCGGCAGAGGCCCCGACGGCCCGGACGCCCCTCCCGCATCACTCCCCGGCACCACACAGCGGGCGGCCGTGCACGCGCATTGCGTGAAGGTTCGGTAGAGGTCAATCGGCCCCGGGTAAAGCGGAAGTGACGGTTCATCACACCCCTTCCGCTGGGCCCCCGGCAGCCTCATCCTGGACCCATGCGAATCACTCTACGCGCGTTGCGCACCCGTGCTGCCGCCGTCGGCATCGCCACCGCGATCGTCGTCACGCCTACCGTGTTCCTCGCGACCGAAGCCCACGCCACCGTGAGCGGCACCATCTGTTACGGCGCTCTCCCGTCACAGGCTCACGACACACTGGACCTCATCAAGACCAACGGCCCCTTCCCGTACTCCCAGGACGGCGTCGTCTTCCAGAACCGGGAGGGCGTGCTGCCGTCGCAGTCCACCGGCTACTACCACGAGTACACGGTGAAGACGCCGGGGAGCCCGACCCGCGGGACGCGGCGGATCATCACCGGTGAGAAGACCGCCGAGGACTACTACACCGCCGACCACTACGTCACGTTCAAGCAGGTCGACTTCACCTGCTGACCCCACGGGCCCCGGCCTCCGGCCTCCCGGCCGGGGCCCGGGCACCGGACCGGCTCAGCCGTCCGCCCGGTCGTCCTCGTCACCGTCCACATACACCCAGGCACCGTCGTACCGCTCGAACCGGCTGTGCTCGCGCAGCTCGCCGGGCTCCCCCCGGAAGGTGTAGCGGGCGCGGAAGGTGACCGTGCCGGTGGTGTGGAAGGCGGAGCCCTCGCCGGTCGCCAGGATCTCCAGTTCGTGCCACCGCTGCCCCGCGTCGAAGTCGACGCGGGGCGGCCTCGTCTCCGGGTGCCAGCTGCGCAGCAGGTACGCGGCGTCCTCGACCGCGAACGCGCTGAACCTGGACCGCATCAGGGCCTCGGCCGTGGGGGCGGCGGACCGCCCGCTGTGGAAGCGGCCGCAGCACTCGCCGTACGGGGCGGGAAGACCGCAGGGACAGGGCGACTGCGCGGAGACGCGGCTCGGCCGCGCCCGCTGGATGTGCTGAGCCGGCTGGGGTCTCCGGGAGCGGGGGGTGCGTCGGGACATGGCAAGCATTCTGCCCGCAGCCGGGGTACGGCGGCGCCGGGGCTCCCGGTGCCGGTCCCCCCTGCCCCGTCCGCCGGGTGCGCCCCGCCGCCGCAGCCGGCTTCACCGAACCGGTCGTCCCGGGCAGCGGCCCGGGCGACGCACCAGCACCACGGCACCGGCGTACTCCCGGGACACCGCGGGCGCGTACCGGCCCGCTGGATGAAGCGGCGTGGATCCGGCGGACCCGCGAACGTCACCCGGACCTCGCGGGGCTGCTCACGGCACCGCCGGCAGCAATCTGCCCGTCAGGGCCGTGAACGACACCCCGGGCTACGCGCCGACCCACCGCGCGGCCGAGTACCGACTCGGCCCGGGCACGAGCGGAGAGAGCGAGGACCACCGGCCGGCCCGGACGGGCGAGGGGCCCCCGGGACGGGCGCCGACTAGCCTGCCGGTCATGTTCGTACTGGAATTGACCTACACCGGCCCCATCGAACGCGTGGACGAACTGCTCGGGGAGCATGTCGCCTGGCTGGACGCGGCCTACGCAGCGGGCGCCTTCATCGCGTCGGGCCGCAAGAAGCCGCGCGACGGAGGGATCATCCTGGCCGTCGGCGAGGACCGCGCGGCGATCGAGAGGCTCACGGCGACCGACCCGTTCACGGCCGCAGGGGTCTGCGCCTACCGGATCACCGAGTTCACCGCGACGAAGACCGCGCCCGGACTCGCCGCTTTCCGGCAGGAGTTGTAAGCGGAGCGGATCACCCGCCGAGTGGCCCCTGCGCCGCCCGGAGCCTGCCCGCTGTACGGGCGGGCTCCGGGCGGAGGGGCGCGCCGCCCCCGTCCCCACGGTGCGGCGCAGGCGGTCCGCCGTCATCCGCTCGGCGACGGCCGCCAGTCTTCGGGGCCCGGTGGACCCGGACCTCAGTTCCCCGGGGTCAGGCCCGGCGCGCGGGGTCCGGCACCTTCGGGGCCGTACGCTCCTTGCCGCCCGCCAGTCCCAGTGCGGGGAGCACGGCACCCTCGACGAAGCGGATGAGGTACTCCGCGTCACCGTAGTGCCCCTCCAGCATCGGCCGGATCCGCATCGCCCCCATCAGCTGCGGCGCGACGAACTCCAGCGCCGGGTTGTCCGGCGCGACCTCTCCCCTGGCCACCCCGCGGGCGACCATCGCGTCGATGGCCGCCGCCGCCGGCTCGACCAGCCCTTCGCGCAGCGCCTCCAGCAGCTCCGGATTCTGCAGAGCGGCGTGGCTGAGCGCGTGCATCAGCGGAGTGTCCCGCCCGGAATGCGCCCCCAGCGACCTGGCGGTCTCCCGCAGGTCCCCCGCGAGCGTACCGGTGTCGATGGTGGTGAGGCTCCCGGCGCGGGTGCCACGCAGGGCGCAGGCCACCAGCTGCGGCTTGCTCCCCCACTGCCGGTAGAGCGTGGACTTGCCGCAGCGCGAGCGCGAGGCGACGCCTTCCATGGTCAGCGAGTCGTAGCCGCCCTCCCTGAGGAGCTCCAGTACCGCCTCGTAGAACTCCTGCTCACGCTCCGGTGTGATCTTGGAGCGCGAGGACGGCGTCGCGGAGTCCTGGGGCGGCATGAGCTCTCCCTCTCGGTGTGACGAGCAGCATCGGCACTTCATCGTACCGATACGCCAGTGTACCGATACGCTGGTGTACCGATACGTCTCCGTATCGGTACACTGTCGTTTCGATGGGGTGCGTACCGGACTTCCCGGCACCCCCCGGACATTCTGTTGGGCAATGCGAAGGGGGCCGGGGTGATGAGTGCCCTTACCGAGCCGGTCGAGAGGGAGCCGCACACCGCGGCCCGCCCGCCACTCGTACGTGAGCTCCTGCTGGTCGTCGGACTCTTCCTCGTCTACAAAGTGGGCCGGCAGGTGGCGAGCGGTCACGTCGGCGAGGCGTTCCACAACGCGGACCGCGTCTGGAGCTTCGAGCGCGCGGTGCATCTGCCCGGCGAGGGCTCGGTGCAGCGGGCGATGCTGCACAGCGACGCGCTGACCCATGTGGCGAACACGTACTACGCGGCCGTGCACTTCCCCGCGATCGTCCTCTTCCTGGCCTGGCTCTACTGGCGCCGGCCACGCCACTACGTGTGGGTGCGCCGCGTCCTGACCGCGCTGACCGGCGCGGCGCTGGCCCTGCATCTGCTCGTACCGCTGGCCCCGCCACGGATGCTGGCCGAGGCCCACCTGGTCGACACCGGGCAGGTCTACGGGCCGTCCGTCTACGGGTCCGCACCCGCCACCGACTCCGTGGCCAACCAGTACGCGGCGATGCCTTCGCTGCACTTCGGCTGGGCCCTGATGATCGCGATCGGCCTGATCGCCGCCACCCGGTCCCGGGCGCGCTGGCTGTGGCTGCTCCACCCGCTGGTCACCCTGCTGGTGATAGTGGGCACGGCCAACCACTACTGGCTCGACTCCCTCGTCGCCACGGCGCTGCTCGCCCTCGCGCTGGCCCTCATCCGGCTGCCCCGCGAGGCGGCCGGCACCCGCCGGCCGCCGGCCGGGGCGAAGCTCCCGGCCCGCGCGGCCGAGGCCGGCACCGGCGCACCGGTCCCGGCACCCACAGCCTTCGTACCGGCGCCCTCCGCGCCCTCCGACCCAGAGCCGTACTCCGAGCCCGTCCGCGCGCTCGCCGCCCGTGGAGCGTGCCCGTGAACGCCACCCTGGCCGCCGTCGCCCTCTCCCTGCTGTCCGCCGTCGGGTACGCCACGGCCGCGGTCGCCCAGGAGCGTCTCGCCTCCCGTTCCGGACCGGGTTCCGGGCTGCTGCGCCTGCTCGGCCACAGCGCCTGGTGGTGGGCCGTCGGCCTCAACGCGGCAGCGGCGCTCCTGCATGTGGCGGCGCTGAAGTACGGGTCGCTCACCCTGGTGCAGCCGCTCGGCGCGCTCACCCTGGTCGCGGCCGTACCGCTGGGCGCGCGCCTCGCCGGCCGGCGGGTCTCCCGGATCGAGTGGCGCGGTACCGTCCTCACCCTGCTCGGCCTGGCCGCGCTGCTGCTGGCCGCCGGTGGCACCCCTCCGCACGAGACGCTCTCGCTGCCCGAGGCGCTGGGTGTCGCGGCGGTGGCCCTCGTGCTGGTCGCCGCGCTCGTCCGGCGTGCGGGGCGGCCGGGCGCACGCCCCGGTCTGCGGTTCGCCACCTCGTCCGGGATCGTCTCCGGGGTCGCGTCGGCGCTCACCCAGACCGTGACCGTCTCGGTCACCGACCACACGCAGGGCCCGGCGCCCGGCTGGCGGACCGCCGTCGTGGCGCTGCTCGTCGCGGGCTTCGCGGTGGGCGGACTGCTGCTCTCGCAGACCGCGTACCGGGGCGGGCTCGGCGCCCCCCTCGCCCTGGTCACACTCGCCAACCCGGTCGCCGCTTCGGTGATCGGCCTGGCCCTGCTGGGCGAACGCCTCCAGGGCGGCGCCGTCGGCGTGCTGCTGGCCGCCGTGGGCGCGGGAGCCGCCGCCCGGGGAGTGATCCTCCTCACCCGGGCGACCGGCGCGGCGCAGGGCCCGCCGCGTCCGGCGGACGTACCGGCGCCGGCCTCGGCACCCGAGCCGCCGCGCGCGCTGCGCGTGTCCGTCCGGCCGGAGCTGCCGACCACACAGCCGCGCACCGTCACACCCCGGCCGCAGTCCGCACCCGCGTCGTCCGTGCCGCCCGCCGTACCTCGATCAGCAGCGCCTGGCCCGGATCGAGCACCGGCATCGGCACCCCTGCTCCGCTGAGCACCGGCCCCGGCAGCTCCACCCAGCCGCCGAGGGCGGCGGTGACCCAGGCGGGCGCCACGACCTGGCGGAACGAGGGCAGCCCGGCCTCGGTCCTGACACGGACCCGGTAACTGCCGGCCCGGTCCAGTCCCGGCAGCGCGACCCGGCCCGGCTGGGCCTGTGGCGAACTGGCCGTCTGCGCCCAGCAGTACACGGCGGCGCTCGCGTCGGCGGCCACCACCCCGTGCAGCAGCGCGCTGTCCTCGCCGAGGTCGGCGCGGACCACCCGGCCGCTGTGCAGCAGCGGCCGCAGCTCCTTGTAGAGGGCGCCCCAGGCCCGTAGCTCCGCCAGCTCGCCAGGGGTGCAGGCGGCGAGGTCACGCTCGATTCCGGCGTGCGCGAACAGCGCGGTGAGCAGCCGGAAGGAGCTGTCCGTGATCCGTCCGGTGGTGTGGCTGCGGGCATCGCCGACGTGGGAGCCGATCAGCTCGGGAGGCAGCAGCTGACCGGTCCAGCGCTGGATCGCCTGGCGCTCGACGGGGTCGTTGCAGTCCGACGCCCACACCCGGTCGGTATGGGCCAGGATTCCCAGGTCGACCCGGGCCCCGCCGCTGGAGCAGCTCTCGATCTCCAGTCCGGGGTGGCGGGACCTGAGCGCGTCGAGCAGCCGGTACAGCGCCTCCGTCTGGGCATGGACACCGGGGCGGTCGCGGCCGTCCGCCGCACGCCGGACCGCCTCGTGCAGGTCCCGGTTGTGGTCCCACTTCAGGTAGTCGACGGAGTACTGGGTGACGATCGTGTCCAGCGACTCCAGCAGATACGCCCATGCCTGCGGGTTTCCGATGTCGAGCGCGTACTGATGACGGGAGCCGGGGCCGAGACCCGCGCTCGGGCCGAGGATCCACCCCGGACGGGCGCGGGCCAGCTCCGAGTCCAGGCTGAGCATCTCCGGCTCGACCCACAGCCCGAACTGCATGCCGCGCGCGTGCACCCGGTCGGCGAGCGGGGCAAGCCCGTCCGGCCACACCGCCGGGTCGACGGTCCAGTCCCCGAGTCCCGCGGTGTCGTCCCGGCGTCCGAGGAACCAGCCGTCGTCCAGCACGAACCGCTCCACGCCGATGTCGGCGGCCGCGTCGGCGAGGGCGACAAGACGCCCGGGCCGCTGGTCGAAGTACACGGCCTCCCAGCTGTTCAGGGTCAGCGGGCGCGGTGTAGCGGGATGCGAGGGGCGGGACCTGAGCAGCGTGTGAAAGCGGTCGGCGAGGCCGTCGAGGCCGCTGCCCGACCAGCCGAACCAGCAGACCGGCGAGGTGTACGTCTCCCCCGGCGCGAGCCGTATCTCACCGGGGGCGAGCAGTTCCCCGCCGCCCAGCACGGAGGCGTGCGTCCCGGCTCCCTCGGGCAGCCGCTCGGCCAGCCAGCGCTGATTGCCGCTCCACCCGATGTGCACGCCCCACACCTCGCCGGTGCGGAAGCCGAAGCCGGGCACTCCGACGGTGAGCAGGTACGGGGCGTCCTGGCCGGTCCTCCCCCGGCGCTGTTCCCGTACGTGGCCGCCGTACCCGAGCGGCCTGCGCTGCGGGGACCGTTCGCGGCACCACCTGCCGGTGAAGTCGAGGACCTCCGATGCCCTGTGCGGCAGCGGCAGCAGGGTGGTGACGGCGCTGAGGTCGTACGGGGCGGGGCCGGCGTCCGGGCGCCGTGCGATGGTGGTCCGCACGGCGAGCACCCCGGAAGGGCCGAGCCGGTAGGCGAGGGTGAGGTCGAGCCCCGCGCCGTCCTCGGCGAGCCGCAGGACCAGTTCGCCGTCGTGCTCCTCGGCTGCGACGAGACGGGGCTTCGGCGTGGTGGCGGTGCCCGCCGCATGCCCCTGATGGGCGGGGGTGCCCGACCAGCCGTCGGCCTCGGTGGGCCAGACGGTGAACTGCCGTGGTTCGTCGAGCGAGTTGTGCAGCACAGCGCCATCCGCGGTGAGAGCGAGCGCGCCGCACTCCTCGTCCGTGAGCCCGCCGAGGTCCTCGCCCCAGTGCAGGATCCGTGGCAGCGGTGCGCACAGCTCGACGACCAGACCGACGCCCGCCGCACGCAGCTGGACGGTCCTGGGGAGGGTGCGGGGCATACGGGGCGTCCTCTCTCGTCTCCCGGGCGGCCCGGGAAGGTCATCGGTGCCCCGGCCCGGGACCGCGTATGCCTCCGTGGTCCGCGCCCCCGGCGCCGCGAGCGGGACGGCACCGGGGGCGGACGGGTCCAGGCGGTGGGCGGGTCAGCCCTGGTACTGCGCGAGGATCTTGCTGAACTGCCACGGGTCCTGGGAGACGCCCGAGCAGGTGTCGTCGTTGGGGTAGCTCCCGGGGCAGGGCCGGTCACGGTTGACCGACCAGAAGGTCAGCCGGGCCAGGTGGTGTTCCGACGCGTAGTCGGTGATCGCCTGGAAGTCCGCGGTGGTGACGGTCTCCTGGTTGTCCGTGATGCCGTTCATGGAGGAGATCCCGCTGTGCCGGTAGGCCTCGTCGTCGCTGTACCCGTAGGCGCTCTTGACGGAGTTCTTCAGCCCGTCCGCGGCCTGCTCGGTCAGGTCGGCCATGTTCTTCCCCGCCCCGCCGAAGTCGAACGGCATGATCGTCCAGCCGTCCACCGTGAGCCCGGCACCGGCCGCGCGCCGGATCATGCTGTCGTCGGGACCGCTCTGGTCGCTGGGGAACGTCACGTACGTGACCAGACCCGGGTTGTCGGCCTTGACCTGCTTGAGCGCGTCGACGGTCTTCTGCTGGGTGGCCGCGCTGTTGTACGCGTCGCCCTCGATGTCGATGTCGATCGCCTTGAGGCCGTACGCGTCGATCACCTTCTGGTACGCGCCCGCCAGCGCGCCCGCGTCCGCGCAGGACTCCTCCAGCTTGTTGCCGCTGGCACCGCCGAACGACGGCACCACATCGCCGCCGCCCTGCCGTACGGCGTTCACCGTCTGCTGGTCGACATCGCCGGTGAGCGGCCTGGAACCGTCCCACTTGGGGTTGCAGCCGCCGTCGCTGAGCACGAAGGCGAGGGTGAACCAGCGCACCCCGGTGGCCTGTTGTACCTCACTGGGGTCCGGCGGGCTGCCCCATCCGTTGTAGAGGTACGGCGCGACGGCCTGCGGCGCCGCGACCGGAGCGGGGGCCGCCTGTGCGCTGAAGGCGGTGCCCGAGGCGACGGCCGTCACCGCGACGGCGAGGGAGAGCAGACGGAGGCGGCGGCTCGGCGGCCGGACGCCCTGCCGGGAGGGGTGGCTCATGGGGAGCCTTCCTGATGTGGGGGAGGGAAGGGGCTGCGTTCCTGCAGGGGGGGGCGGGCGGGGGTGCGTGCAGGGTGTGCGGGAGTGCGCGCGGGGGTGTGTGACCGGCACGCGCCTGTCGGATCGTGGACAGCACGGACCCCTCGCATTGGTCCGGACTTTGATGCCGCGCCCGAGTCAACCCGCGCCGGTTGCCCGCGTCAACCACCTTGACCGGGAACGGGGATGAAGACGGCGGGGACAGGCGCGGAGCCTCTGCGGGCGGGCCCCGGCCGACGACGGGACACCAGAGGATCGACCGCAGGACGCACCTGCGCTAGATTCGATTCAAGACAATTATTGGTCAATTGAGGCCACTCGTCTGCTAGTTGTATCGTAAACAACGATCGGGCGTGGGCGTATACGCTCCAGCGCACCGTCAGGCATTCCGCACTTGGAGGCTGATTATGACCATCGCCCCGCATCAACGGCTGGTTCAGCAGCTCCCAGCAGCGCCTTTCTACTGCCCGGTGCCGCCCAGTACCCACCCCGAGGCCGCCTCGCTGAACGAGGCGACCGTACGGTGGATGCTGCAGCAGGACCTCGACACCGACGAGCAGCAGCGGCGCCGCCTCACCCTCTGCGATTTCGGCGGCCTCACCGCATCGACCATGCCGTACGGACGGATCGAGCCACTGACCCTGATGGCGCGACTGCACGCCGTGCTGTTCTCCCTCGACGACGGACTGTGCGACGAGTCGTACGCCACCGCGGGCCTGCTCGCCCAGGAGACCGGCCGCATCATGCGCGCCGTCGAGGCCCCCTACGCCGCTCCCGCACCGGGCGAGTCCGCGCGCACGGCGGCGCTGCGCTCCATCCGGCTCGACCTCGCCCGGCATGCCACGCCGGCCCAGCTGCGCCGGTGGACGGAGGCCATGCGCGTCTACACCTCCGGACTCGTCTGGGAGGCGTCCTGGCGCAGCAGCCCGGGCCTCCCCTCCCTGGACGACTACATCACTCTCTGGATGCGGGCCATAGGGATGGCCCCCTCCACCGCGATGATCGACATCGCCGGAGGGCTGACGCTCACCGACGAAGAACTGGACCATCCCCGGATACGCGCCCTGACCGAGATCACCTGGACACTGGTCAGCTGGGACAACGACCTCTACTCGCGCAACAAGGAAATCCTGCGGGCCGACGACGATCTGAACCTGATCGACGTACTGGCCCAGGAGTACGACATCGACGCACACCGCGCCCAGCAGGAGGCCGTGGTGATGCGCGACCGGGTGATGGTGCTCTTCATGCGGCTGCGGGAGCAGGCGCTGCGGGATGCCGGACTCCAACTGCAGGGCTACATCGACGGGTTGGCACAGTTCGTCCGCGGTCACCTGGACTGGGCATCGGTCTGCCCCCGGTACACGGTGCCGGGCGCCCCGGCGACCGGCCCCGACAGCTGGTGGAAGCGGCTCCCGGCCGTGGTCGACCAGGACCCGCTCCCGCTTGCGTCCGTCTCGTGGTGGTGGAAACAGCTCGACGACGGTCAGTAGCCGCGCCACCAGCCTGCCAGCGCCCGCCACAGCCGCTTGGGCGCCGAACCGCGCTGCGCCGGTACGGCGGCTGCGGGCGGTGTGGCCTGCGCCGGCGGGGTGGGGGCAGGCAGCGCCGGCCGCTGCGGCACGACGGGCGCCGCGGGGGCCGCGTGCGTGGTGACCTCCCAGTCGTCACGCGGCGGTGGCATCGCCGCGGGGGACGGCGCCACCATGATGTCCTGCGGCGGACGCGGCGCGAACGTGACGGGCAGCTGGTCCAGATGACGCGACATCAGCGAACCGGTCCAGCTCAGCTCGTGCTCCTCCAGGGCGAGTTCCACATCGGGGAGCCGCATCAGCAGCGCGTCGACACCCACGTCGGCGATGGCACGCCCGATGTCCTGCCCCGGGCACTCGTGCGCACCTCCGCTGAACGCGAGATGGGCCCGGTTTCCCTGCATGGAGGCGTTCGGGTCAGGACGGACGACCGGGTCGATGTTGGCTGCCGCGATCCCGACGACCAGGGCGTCGCCCGCCCTGATCCGCTGGCCCCCCAGCTCCGTGTCACCGACGGCCCAGCGCCCGAAGATCGTGGTGAAGGGCGGCTCGTCCCAGAGCGTCTGCTCGACCGCCTCGGGGACCGTCATATGACCACCGCTCAGCTGGGCCCTGAAGCGGGGATCGGTGAGGACCATGCGCAGCACGTTCGCGATCAGGTTCGCGGTGGTCTCGTAGGCGGCGATGAGCACCAGCCGCATGTGCTGGCTGACCTCGTCGTCGGTGAGTCCGGCCGGATGTGTGATCAGCCGGCTGGCGAAGTCCTCCTGCGGGGCCGACCGGCGCTGGGCGACCAGCCGGTTCAGCGCCGCCATCACATAGGAGTTGCTCACGATGGCGGTCTCGGTGCCCTTGATCATGTCGCGGGCGGCCTGCACCAGCCGTTCGCTGTACTCCTCGGGCATACCGAGGATCTGGCACATCACCATCATCGGCAGGTGTTCGGCGAACCGGCTGACGAGATCGGCCTTCCCGTCCCGGCAGAAGTCGTTGACCAGCCGGTTGCTGTAACGGTTGATGAAACGCCGGGTGTTGCGGGTGTCGATGTGCGACATCGCGTCGGTGACGGCGCCGCGCAGCCGCTCGTGTTCGGCGCCGTCGGCGAAGACACAGATCGGCTGCCAGGTGAAGATCGGGGCGAGCGGGTGGTCGGGCGGCGCCGAACCGTCCTGGAGGGCGCGCCAGCGGCGTGAGTCACGCGAGAAGAGCGAGGGCGTACGGGTCATGTACAGGTTCTCGCTGTGGCCGAGGACCAGCCAGGCGGGCACGTCCCCGTGGAGCAGGACCGGTGCCACCGGACCGTGCTCGGTGCGCAGCTTCTCGTACAGGCCCATCGGGTCCTGCTCTGCCTCGGTCCCGTACAGCCGCCGAAGGCCGCCGGGCCCGAGCCCGTGGGCCGGGCACTGCGGCGGCGGGACAGCCGCGCCGGTGCCGGGCTGATGGTCGAAGGGGGTTGTCACGATCACTCCAATACGTACGGACGGGACACGAGGGCTGGGGGTGTTGCGTGCGGACCGGGCGGGACCGGCCCGGCATGGTCCTGCTGGGCCGGGGGGCCGGGGGGGGCCGCACCGCCGCGTCGTCGTCCGGACGGCGGTGCGGTCCCCTCCTAGGCCCGTCGCACGGCGAGGGAGTGCAGATAGCGCATGAGGGCCATCAGGGTGTCGCGGCTTGAGGCGCGCTGGCGGGCGTCGCAGTCCACGATCGGGACCTCGTCGGGCAGGTCCAGCGCGACCCGCAGCGCCTCCAGGCGGTGCCGGGGCGCGTCGGGGAAGGTGTTGATGGCGACGATGAACGGCACGCCGCGCTCCTCCAGCCGGCCGATCACGTCGAAGCTCACCTCAAGCCTGCGGGTGTCGACCAGCACGACGGCGCCGAGCGCGCCTTCGAAGAGGCCGTTCCACAGGAACCAGAAGCGCTCCTGGCCGGGGGTGCCGAAGAGGTAGAGCACGAGTTGTTCGCTGATGCTGATCCGGCCGAAGTCCATCGCCACGGTGGTGGCGGTCTTGCTCTCCACACCGGAGTTGTCGTCGACTCCGACCCCGGCCTGGGTCATCGTCTCCTCGGTGGTCAGCGGGCGGATCTCGCTCACCGAACGCACCATCGTCGTCTTGCCGACCCCGAACCCGCCCACGATCACGATCTTGACCGCGGCCGTGGCCGTGTCGGGCAGTACGTCTTCCCTCCTGGGGCCTGCGATCGTGTCAGAGCTTCTGGAGTCCATGCATCACCGCTTCGAGAAGGGCCCTGTCCGGCAGCGCGGCGCGGACGATGGGCGCGCGCGACTCGACCAGTTCGGCCGCGAGGAGATCGGTCAGCAGCGCGGTCACCACGCTGAACGGCAGGCGCAGATAGGCGGAGATCTCAGCCACGGACAGCGGTGAGTCGCACAGCCGTACGATCGCTGCCTGTTCCGGCTGGACGGTCGGGGAGGGCTCGGCCCGGGACACCACGATGGTGACCAGGTCGAGTGCGGCCCGCTCGGCCCCGTCCGGCCCGCCGGTGATCACATAGAGCCGTTCCGGGTCCCCCGAATCCGGCTCGGCCTTCCGGCGTTCTCTGGGGGGCGGCACATTCATCCGGCCTTCCCGTCGTGCCGGGGCGGGCTGGCCAGATGGGCACCGATCCGTACCACCATGTCGCGCATCTGCGCGCCGACCAGGCCTGCTTCGACCCGTTCGTCGGTGAGGACGGCGAGATACGAGCCGGTGCCAGCGGCCATCAGGTAGAAGAACCCGCCGGTGATCTCGATGACGACCAGCCGCATTCTGCCGTCGCTCTCCGGGATCTCGGTGGCGACCGCCGCGGCGAGGCTCTGGAGCCCGGCGCAGGCCGCCGCGAGGCGGTCCGCGCCGTCCGGGTCACCGCCGTGCCGGGCGATCCGCAGGCCGTCGGCGGAGAGCACCACGATCTGCTGGATCCCGGGGACCCCGTCGGCCAGCTCCTTGAGCATCCAGTCCATGCTGCCCAGTTGCTGAATCACGCCAGGTCCCCCTTGTCCCGCGGATCGCCGGGCTCTCCGACGCCGGACGGCTCCTGCGGCACTCCGTTGGCCGCCTTGGTGAAGGCCTCAAGCCAGATTCCCGGCTGGGGCTCGTCCTTCTCCGGTTCCTGCGAATCCCCGGGCACCCGTGGCGTGCGGGGATCGGACTCGGTCGCGGGGGCCGGCACCGTCGCGGGAGCCTGCTCCGAGCCGAAGGACGAGCGGAGACGGCTGCGGCGCTGCGGCAGTCCGTTCGGGGTCCACTCGGTCACCACCGGTACGTCGTCCTCCATCGACAGCGCTGCCGGGGCGGGGCGCTTGGGCACGGTGGCCTTGCGCGGGGCCCTGGAAGGGACGCGGTCGGCGAACGCGCCGATGTCCGTGTCCGCTCCGGTGCGGGGCTGTCCTGCCGCACCGATTCCGTGTGCGATCCCGGTGGCGGGGCCCGTGGTGATCATCTCGCGGGGCACGATCAGCACCGCCCGGACGCCGCCGTAGGCCGACTGACGCAGCGCGACCTTGAGGTTGTACATCTGGCTGAGCCGCCCGACGACGGCCATGCCGAGCCGGGGCGACTCGCCGAGGTGGTTCAGGTCGGCGCCGGCCTGCGCCTTGAGCAGCATGCCCTCGGCACGCTTGCGGGCCTCCTCGCTGAGGCTGACCCCGCCGTCCTCGATCTCGATGGCGATCCCGGTCTGCACCTCGACCGCGGTGACATGGACGCGGGTCTGCGGCGGCGAATAGCGGGTCGCGTTGTCGAGGAGCTCGGCGACGGCGTGGATCAGCGGCTCGACGGCCGGGCCCACGATGGCGACCTTGGCGATGGAGTGCAGATCGACCCGCGGGTACTCCAGGATGCGGGACATCGCTCCGCGCAACACGCTGAACAGCGGTACGGGCTTGGGCCACTGGCGTCCCGGGCGGGCGCCGCCGAGCACGGAGATGCTGTCGGCGAGGCGCCCGATGAGCGCGTTGCCGTGGTCGAGGCGGAGCAGGTCGTCGAAGACCTCGGGCTGGCGGCCGTGGTCCTCCTCCATCTCCCGCAGCTCCGCGGCCTGCTGGTGGACGATGGCCTGGACGCGGCGGGCGATGCCGACGAACGCGAACTGCGCCCCCTCGCGCTGCGACTCCTCGTCGTCGACGATCTTCAGCAGCGCGGCGAGGATCTCGCGCTGCGCGGAGGGGAGGTCGCGGTACATCTCGTTGTCGTCGACGAGGATGCGCATGACCTCCAGGGGCGACTCACCGTGCTTGAGCCGGTGGATCGCGGCCGGCATCAGCTCCTTGGCGAGCCGTACGGTCTCCGCGTCGTGCGCGGCGAGCCGCTGCTCCAGGAACGCCAGCCGCTCGCCGTAGGCCCGGTGGAGCGTGCGGGTCGCCGAGGCGCGACGGACGAGCGCGGTGACGAGTACGGCGATGACGACGGTGGCCAGGGCGCCGGCCCAGACAAGGGGTATCCGGGCGGCCCGGTCGACCACGACCGCGCCCACGGCTGTGGCTGCCGACGTCGTCACGACGGAGAGCAGCAGCGCACGAACCAGTGGCGCTGTCCGCTCGGTTGGAGGCGCCTCAACGCGAACCATGTAATCCCTCTGGCAGTTGACGGTGGGCAGAATCGAACTATCAAGACATGTGGGAACAAGTGCATGAATACATGTCATCTCAACTCACAATGAGCGAGCGTAGCCCGATCAGATCACCGCGGCGGCATATTCTTCCAACCTTGTGCGGTGGCCACTTCAGAGGAATAGACTCACCGGTTTTGCACAGTCAGCTCTCGTTCACACACGGGGAGTGACCGAACATCTGTCCCAAGTGCCCCCGGAAGGGGACAGGTTGGTGTCAGCGCAGGTGCAGGGCGCGGCGGGCCCTGTCCGCCAGGCCGTCGGCGCCGCAGGACTCGGCGAGGGCGAGCCCGCGTTCGAGGTCGGGCCGGGAGCCGGCAGCCATGCCGAACTCGACCCGCGCCTGGGCGTGTTCGTAGGCGCACGGGGACGCTTCGAGATAGGCGACGGCGCCGCCGAGCAGCTCCACGGCACGGCCGCCGCTCTCCAGGACCGCGGCGATCCGCAGCGATTCCCCGATGGCGGTGTCGGTGCCGAACCGCTCGGCGCGGTCCCGGACGTACGTCACCAGCTCCGCTGCGCGCTCCGGGTCCTCGGTGGCGAGAGCGCGCACCAGATCGCCCGCCCAGGGCGCCATGACGCTGTTGTGCCGGCCGCGCACCCGCAACGCATCGCCCGCCGCCTCCAGTTCGGCGATGGCCTCCTTCGTGCGGCCGCAGGCGAGCAGCAGCCTGCCACGCACCGATGGCGCGTCGGGAATCACGATCGCGGAGGGGTACGGCGCGGCGAAGCCGTACCGCTCGGCCGCCTCGCGGGCGGCATCGACATGGCCGCGCGCCAGCAGGGTGTCGATGAGCATGCAGGCCGCGTCCCAGTTCATCGGGAGGCCGTTGCCGACCCGTTCCGCGAGCCGCAGGCTCTCCCGCAGATAGGTCTCGGCCTCGGCCAGCCGGCCGCGCCTGCGCTGGAGGTAGCCGACGAGGGCGTTGGCGAACGAGAGATGGCCGCCGCTCCAGCCGGACACCTCGAACGAGCGGAGCGCCTCGGAGAAGAGGCTCTCGGCCCGGTCGAGCCGGTCGGCGTAGGCGTACGAGAGGCCGAGGAGCGCGGCCGGTTCGAATCCCCACGAGGTGCCGGTCCAGCCGATGCCGGGAGGCAGCCGTCCGTTGACCAGGGCCCGGTCACAGATCCCGACGATCTCCTCGGCGTTCTCACCGCGGGCCGTGCCGTCGAACGCGCGCAGTATGAGCAGGATCCGCTCGGAGTTGTCCTGGCCGCCCAGGCTGTCGGTCATCGCCGCGAGGCGCCGGGAACGAGCGGGGCCGTCGTCCTCGACCGCCTGGACGCCCTCCCAGAGGAAGTGCGCGGTCTGCAGGCGCCGTCTGGCGGGGCCCGGTTCGGTCACCTCCGCCTCGGCCGCCACCGCCTCCGCGGCCTCACGCGTCTGGTTGTTGTGGGTCAGTGCCTGGGCCAGCCGGAAGACGGCGTCCACCCGCAGGGCGGCGTCGAGCCCCGGCTCGGCGAGCGCGGCCCGCAGGTGCCCGACCGTGGTGGCCGGTGAGGTCAGCAGCGTGGCGCAGCCGAGCTCGTAGAGCACACCGGCGCGCACGGCGGGCAGCGGCGGTTCTTCGAGCGCCCGCTCCAGACAGCGCCTCGCCGCGTCCGGAGCGCCCACCGCGAGGTGTTCGGCCGCGGCCTCCCGCAACTGCGCGACCAGTTCGGGGTCGTCGTCGGGGTGGACCTGGAGCAGATGCGGTGCGGCTGCCGCCGCACCCCGGCCCGCCATGGTGACGGCCCAGGCCGCCTGGCCGTGCATCGCGGTGCGGGTGGCCTCGGGGACAGCCCGGTAGACGGCGCCGGCGATCAGCGGATGGACGAACTCCATGGGATCGGTGCCGGTCAGGATCCGGGCGGCCCTCAGCCGCTCGGCGCAGTCGGCCGCCTCCGCCTCGCCCATGCCCGCCAGCCGTGCGGCCAGGCCCAGCGAGATGCCGGTGCCCAGGATTCCGGCGGCCCAGGCGAACCGGGTGGCCCCGGTGCCCAGTTCCTCCAGACGTGCGATCAGGCCCGACCCGCGGGCCGAGGCGCCCAGCGCTCGCAGGGCGCCCGCCGAATCCTCCACCGGGTCCAGGGCGTCGTCCTGCACACGGGCGAGGAGCTCGACGGTCTCGTAGGCGTTACCGCCCGTCACCGCCCAGACCTCGCGGCAGAACGGGTCGTCGGCGTGCTCCCCGAGCGCACTGCGGGAGAGCTGGGCGATGGCGTCGGGGGTGAGTGCCCGCAGCACCACGTTCTTCCGGGCCGCGCCTTCCAGCAGGCGGAGGTACCCGATGGCGTCCCCCACCGCCTCACCCGTGCGGTACGCGAGCACCACCAGCACCGGGGGCCCGCCCTCGCGCCGGGTGAACGAGGCCAGCCAGGCGAGCGTCTCCAGGTCGCACCACTGGGCGTCGTCCACGATGAAGACCAGCGGTCGGAACAGCTCTGCGAGCCGCGCGGCCACCGCGTCCAGCCCGTCGCGGACACCCTGCGGGTCGGCCTGCTGCGCGCTGGGCGGGGCGACGCCGAGCGCTGGTCCGACGATGTCGTACCGGTCACCGAGCAGATCGCGTGCGTCCCGGATCCCGGGCATCGTGAGGGCGGGCTGGAGGAGTTGGCGTACGACGTGGAAGGGGACGGAGGTGAGCGTCTCGCCGCCGCGGGCCGACCACACCGTGCAGCGCCCGGCTGCCTGGGCACTCACCGTGTCGAGCAGCGCGGTCTTGCCCAGACCGGCCTCACCGCTGTAGATGAGGAGACCCCCGGCGGACTCACCCGCGCACAGCGCGTCCACGGCGTGCGCACCCACGGCGATCTCGTCCTCCCGCTCCAGAAGCGGTACAGCCGCCGGGCGTTCCTTCCGGGACCCCATCGTTCCTCCCCTGCCTGCACAAACGGATTCTGAGAATATCCCGGCAGGCCGCGGCCGCGGGGCGGTCCGGAAGGACCGGTTCACGAGTGAGCAGAAGTCCCCATGCCCTGCGGGCGTTGGCAGTAATCTTTCTGCTCGCTTCTGCCCTGGAGGATTCCCGCGTCCCGGGACCCGGGTCCCACCTGTCGGTGGCCTGTCATCCGGTGCATCCGATGCCCTGCTACGGTCCGCGCTGGACCGGTACGGCCGCCACCGGCCGGCGCCGGGCATCACAGGAACCAACAGTCACGGGGAAGACCGAACATGAAGATCGACTGGGACCGGCGCACCTGCGCACGGCGTGGGCATGTGACGTACGCCCCGCAGGAACCGGAGCTCGCGGCGCGGCTGCGCGCCGAGACAGGGCTCGGCGAGGCCTGGCGCTGCCTGCGCTGCGGGGACTTCGCGCTGGGCGGCCCGCACGGGGCGGGCCCCGCGCAGGACGCCCCGCTCGTGCCGCGCGGCAAGGTACTGCGCGATCTGTTCATCCTGCGCTTCCTCGCCGTGGAGCGGGCGGTGCGCGGCGTGTTCATCGTGCTGGTCGCCGTGGCCGTGTGGAAGTTCAGCAACAGCCAGGACGCGGTGCGCCGGCTCTTCGACGAGAACCTGGACGTCCTGCGCCCGGTGTTCCGCCACTTCCACTACGACCTGGACCACTCACCGGTCGTCGGCACCATCCAGAAGACCTTCGGCTACAAGCACTCCACGCTGGTCCT
The DNA here is from genome assembly GCF_036061255.1 of Streptomyces sp. NBC_00388. Classification (NCBI taxonomy): domain Bacteria; kingdom Bacillati; phylum Actinomycetota; class Actinomycetes; order Kitasatosporales; family Streptomycetaceae; genus Streptomyces; species Streptomyces sp. NBC_00388. The sequence continues at coordinate 6,366,512 of NZ_CP107948.1, read as the reverse complement.
GGTGGCCACCCTGCTGGTCGTCTACGCACTGATCGAGATCGTCGAGGGCGTCGGACTGTGGCGCGCGAAGCGCTGGGCGGAGTATCTGACCGTCGTCGCCACGGCGGTGTTCCTGCCGCTGGAGGTGTACGAACTCACCGAGAAGGTCAGCTGGCTGAAGATCGCCACCCTGGCGGTCAACGTCCTGGCGGTGCTCTACATCCTGCTCGGCAAGCGCCTGTTCGGGCTGCGGGGCGGGCACGCCGCCTTCGAGGCCGAGCGGCAGAGCGCCTCGCTGCTGGAAGTGGAGACGACGGCCGGGACGGCGCCCGTCACCCGCTGACGGGCCCCGGGACCTGGTTCCAGACGGCGAGGGCGGGCCGGCCGTGTTCGGTGCCGATCCGGCTCACGGATGCGGTGTCCAGCCGGAAGAGCGCTCCCGCGGAGGCCGGCAGGCCGAGGCGGCGCGCGGTCAGCACCCGCAGGAAGTGGGCGTGGCCCACGAGGACGACGTCTCCGCCCTCCCCGTCGAGGTCCGCGTCGCGCAGCGCCACGTCGACCCGCTTCAGGAGGCGGTCGGCGCGCTCACCGACCTGCTGCGGGGTCTCGCCGGGGTGCTCGGGCGGGCCCTCGGCCACTCCGTCCGTCCACAGGTCCCAGTCGGGCCGGTCCCGGTGGATCTCCACGCTGGTGATGCCCTCGTACGCGCCGTAGTCCCACTCGTGGAGGTCGGCGTCGGTGTGGGCGGGCGCGAGGCCGGCCAGCTCGGCGGTCCGCCTGGCGCGGGTCAGGGTGCTGGTCAGGGTGAGCGCGATCCGCCGCTGGGCCAGCAGCGGCGTGACCGCGCGGGCCTGCTCCTCGCCGGCCGCGGTCAGCGGCAGATCCGTCCAGCTGGTGTGCTTCCCGGTGCGGCTCCAGCTGGTCTCACCGTGCCGTACGAGAATCAGCTCTCCCATGACCGCCCTGCCTTTTCGCGTCTGTCACCTCGATGCCGGTGGAGCCGGTGACCTCGGTGACCTCGGTGTTGATGTCCTTCACTTCAGCCTGTCACGACCGGCGAGGATTCCCGCCGGGGCGGCCCGCGGATGTGATTCTCGGCGCACCGCTGCCTCCAGCGGAGCGCACCGGCCGCGTACGCGCATCCCGGGTCATGGCTCCAGCGGCCGTCCGGTGCGCAGGTTCCACCGTCCGGCCCTGCCGCTCAGCTCGGTCAGCGTCAGCGGGGCCACGTCCAGGCGCCAGAACACCCCGGCGGGCAGGGCCAGCGCATGGAGTACGGCTGCCCGCACCACGGCGGGCCCGGCGACCGCGAGCACCCGGCCGCCCTCGCCTGCCAGCCCCTCCAGCCAGCCGCCTGCCCGCTCGCACAGCCGGTGCAGGGACTCCCCGCCGTGCGGCGCCGCGGAGGGATCGGCCAGCCAGGCGGCCACCGCATCCGGTTCGCGCCCGGTCAGTTCGTCCAGGGTGGCGCCGGTCCAGCGGCCCAAGTCCCATTCCCGGATGGCGGGTTCGGGCGTGGCCCGCAGACCCAGCGCGCCGGCCGTCTGCCGGCAGCGGCCATCCGGAGCGGTCAGCAGCCGGCCGGCCCCCGGTACGGCGTCCACGGCCCGCTCCGCGCTGCGCAGACCCGCCTCGTCCAGTGGTCCCTCGCCGCCGAAGCGGGCCTCCCGCAGCGCGGCGCTGCGAGCAGGTGAGATCAACATCACGCGTACCGTCATCACTGTTCCCGTCCGCCGTCCGGCCGCTCGGCAGGGCAAGCAGATCACGTGGGCCGGGGAGGCCCGCACGGGGTGTGACGGCCCGTCCGGCCGGACGGGCCCGTAGCGGAGCCGCCCCGGCAGGCGGTACGGTCCACGTGAACATGACGAAGGCGTAATGGAAGTCCGGTGGAAACCCGGCACGGTCGCGCCACTGTGAACCCGCCCCGCGGGAAGTCAGACCCAGCACCTTCGTCTCAGGCACCACGATCGGGACGCGTGTTCCCCAGGAGGTTCTGCCATGGCAAACTCCCTTGCCCCCGCACCGAGCGCCCCCGCCACTCCGGCGATCGCTCCCCTCTCCCTCAAGGCCATCGCCCCCTGGGCGGTCTTCTTCGGGATCCTCATGCTCATCCTGCTGTACTTCGTCGGCGCCGAGCAGGGAGCGACCTCTCTCGTCTCGGGAACGGACGTGCACGAGTGGGTGCACGACGGACGTCATCTCCTCGGCTTCCCCTGCCACTGACCACTGACGTCCAGGGGACCTCATCCATGAACTCCATATCCATACGCGCCCTGCTCGTCCGCGGCATGCTGGCCGGTCTCGTCGCCGGCCTGCTGGCCCTGGTCGTCGCCTACCTGCTCGGCGAACCGCGGGTGGACTCGGCCATCGCGTTCGAGGACGCGCACAGCCACGAGCACGAGATGGAGGTGGTCAGCCGCTCCCTCCAGTCGACGGCGGGTCTTGCCACCGGTGTGCTCGTCTTCGGAGTCGCGATCGGCGGTATCGCCGCGCTCGCGTTCTGCTTCGCGCTCGGGCGTATCGGCCGGTTCGGGCCGCGGGCGACCGCCGTGCTGATCTCGGTCGCCGCGCTGATCGCCGTGTACCTCGTGCCGTTCCTCAAGTACCCGGCCAACCCACCGTCGGTGGGCGAACCCGACACGATTGGCAAGCGCACCACGCTGTACTTCCTGATGATGGTGCTCAGTGTGCTGCTCGCCGTCGCCACTGTGATCCTCGGCAAACGGCTCGCTCCCCGGCTCGGCAACTGGAACGCGACCGTCACGGCCGGGGCCGCCTTCCTGGTGGCCGTCGGTCTCGCCTACGCGTTCCTGCCCGCCGTCAACGAGGTGCCCGGGGACTTCCCGGCCACCCTGCTCTGGCAGTTCCGGCTCTCGGCGCTCGCCATCCAGCTCACCCTGTGGACCGCGTTCGGACTGCTCTTCGGCCACCTCGCCGAACGTCATCTCCTGCCGCGGACGGCTCCGGCACAGGACGCGGACGGCCCGGCGGCGCGGAGCACCGCTCCCGTCAACTGAGCGCGCGTACCGCCGGAGTGAACCGGCCTCCCCCGTGAACCGACCGGTTCCGCCCAAGCCTTCGTCTCCGCGCGGTGGCGGCCGAGGAGCCCTGCCCGGGCCGTGTCCGGGCAGGGCTCCTTCCGTGCGGCAGCACCGGGCCATGGCTTGGCGAACCCCTTGCCACTCATTGGCCGCCTGTTCACCGTTTCGCTCCTCCGCCCCTCACCGGCGGCCCGCGAGAGTTCCGGAGGGTCCTGCACAAGGGCCCGTCCGAGCTTGCGGAGGGGATGTTCATGGCCGGTTTGACGCGACGCAGACTCCTTGGATCAGCGGCGGGCGCGGTCGGCGGCGCGGCGGCGCTCTCGCTGCTGCCGCCCAGCGTGCAGAAGGCCGTCGCGGCCGGGCCGCCGCGCCACGGCTCGCTGCGCGATATCGAACACGTCGTCCTGCTGATGCAGGAGAACCGCTCGTTCGACCACTACTTCGGCACGCTGTCCGGTGTGCGGGGCTTCAGCGACCCGCACGCGCAGAAGCTGGCCGACGGCAGGCCGGTCTTCTACCAGCCCGACGCGGTGAACCCGAAGGGCTATCTGCTCCCCTTCCACCTGGACACGCACACGTCGAGCGCCCAGGCCATCCCGTCCACCAGCCACGCCTGGTCGGTGCAGCACGAGGCGTGGAACGGCGGGCGGATGGACCAGTGGCTCCCCGCCCACCGCAAGGCCGACGGCCTCAACGGCCCCTATGTCATGGGCTACTACACCCGCGAGGACATCCCCTTCCAGTTCGCGCTCGCGGAGACCTTCACCATCTGCGACAACTACTTCTGTTCGGTGTTCGGACCCACCTGGCCGAACCGGCTGTACTGGATGACGGGCACGCTCGACCCGGGCGGCACCCAGGGCGGGCCGATCCTGAACAACACCGCGCCCACGCCGTACCGCTGGACGACGTACGCCGAGCGGTTGCAGGCGGCGGGCGTCAGCTGGAAGGTCTACCAGCAGGACGACGACTACGGCTGCAACATGCTGGAGAACTTCCGGACGTTCAAGGACGCCAGGCCCGGGGACGAGCTGTACGAGCGCGGGGTCCGCCCGCAGCCGGAGGGGACGTTCGAGGACGACGCCCGCAACGACCGGCTGCCTGCCGTCTCCTGGATCATGCCGACGAGCTACCAGTCCGAGCACCCGGACTACCTCCCGGCGGCGGGCGCGGACTTCGTGGCCCAGAAGATCGAAGCCATCGCGTCCAACCCGAAGGTATGGGCGAAGACCGCCTTCATCCTCAACTACGACGAGAACGACGGCCTGTTCGACCATGTGGCACCCCCCACTCCGAAGGCGGGTACCACGGACGAGTTCGTCCAGGGTCTGCCGATCGGCGGCGGCTTCCGGGTCCCGGCGATCATCGTGTCGCCGTGGACGGTGGGCGGCTGGGTCGCGGGCGAGCAGTTCGACCACACGTCGGCGCTGCAGTTCCTTGAGCGGTTCACCGGGGTACGGGAGCCCAACATCACCCAGTGGCGCCGCCGTACCTTCGGCGATCTGACCTCGGCCTTCCGCTTCTCCGACGGCCACCACCGCCCGCCGCACCTGCCGGACGACACAGCCGGGCAGCTGGAGCAGGCGAAGGAGGAGGTGGCCACGCTCCCCAAGCCGACACTGCCCGGAGCCGACCAGCGGTTCCCCCGGCAGGAGCGGGGGCACCGGCCGCGCACGTAGAGCCCAGGGCCTGTCGGCAGCCGCCGCGCGGCCCGCCCCGGAGGTGTGCTCCCGCGCGGCCGTCGCGGCGGGGCGGGGCCCCGGTGGCGGCTGCGCGGCGGGGTGCGACGGGCAGGTCAGCCGAGCCCCAGCAGGCCGCGCATCCTGGCGTACTTGGCGGTGAGCCGCTCCCGGACCGGCGCGTCGAGCACCGCGAGCCGCTGCGGGTCGGCGTTGTGCGCGAGGTCGGCTTCCTTGATCAGCAGCGCGCCCGGGACCGCGAGGATCCTGGCCGCGTACGCCTCGGGGCTCTCCCCCGCCCGCTTGGTCATGGCGGCCACCATGTCCTTGACGGCGCGCGACAGCGGCGCCGACTCCAGCCAGGACGCCGTCAGCGCGCCGTCCTCGACCGCGTCGTGCAGCCAGGCGGCGGCGATCTGCTCATCGGTGCCGCCGCGTGCGGCGACTCCTTCCGCGACCGCGGCCAGGTGCACGGTGTACGGCTGCCCCGCCTTGTCGGTCTGCGCCGCGTGCACCCGCCTGGCCAGCGCCTCGGCCCCGGCCGCACCCATCCGGCCTTCCCGCTCCCCCGGGACGGCGGACGGCGCGCCCGGTACGTCACCGGCCGGCTGACCGGCCCTCTCCCAGTTCTCCATGCGGCCCCATCGTAGGCGGCGGCCGTCCGGGGGTTTCCGGACTCATCTACGATCAGCGGCGTGTGCGCACATGTCATCGTCGCTGAAGACGACGAGAAACAGGCCGAACTGGTCCGCCGTTACCTGGAACGCGAAGGACACGCGGTCACGGTGGTGGGTGACGGCCTAGCGGCCCTGGAGGAGGTGCGGCACGGAACACCGGATCTCCTGGTGCTGGATGTGATGATGCCGCGCGCCGACGGGCTGGACGTCGTACGGGTCCTGCGCGCGGAGTCACGGGAGTTGCCGGTCCTGATGCTGACGGCCCGCACCACCGAGGACGATCTGCTGCTCGGTCTCGACCTGGGCGCGGACGACTACATGACCAAGCCCTACAGCCCACGCGAGCTGATGGCGCGGGTGCGCACCCTGCTCCGCCGCTCCCAGCGCCCCGCGGACACGGCGCCCGCCGCCGACCGGCCCCTCTCCGTGGGCGCGCTGGTCGTGGACACGGCGCGGCACTCCGTGTCCGTCGGGGGCGAGCAGGTCGACTGCACCCCCGGCGAGTTCCGGGTACTGGCCACGATGGCCGCCGAGCCGGACCGGGTCTTCACCCGGCAGCAGCTGCTGGCCGAACTGCACGGCTTCGACCGGTACATCAGCAACCGCACGGTCGATGTGCACGTGATGAACCTGCGCAAGAAGATAGAGGCGGCCCCGCGCCGGCCGGTCCGGCTGCTCACGGTGTTCGGCGTCGGCTACAAGCTGACCGACCCCGCGAAGGGCGCCCCCGTTGCGGCGCGGTGAAGGGCGCGGAAGGACGCGGGCCCCGGCCTCCCGCGCGGGAGGCCAGGAGGGCGCCCGGCGGACGCGAATGCCGTTGCGCAAGAGCCTGCTCGGCCGGCTCCTGGCGGTGTCGGCGCTGGTGGCAGCCTGTTCGGTGGTGGCGACCGCCTGGCTCGCCGCCCAGACCACATCGGGTGCGATCAAACAGGAGCAGGGCCAGAACCTCACCGCCGACACCCGTATCTACAACACCCTGCTCGGCTACGCGGCGGCGCATCCCCGGTGGGACGGTGTCGGGGAGACGGTACGCAAGCTGGCCCGGCAGTCCGGCCGGCGGATCGCCCTGACCACCGAGAACCACCAGCCCGTCGCCGACTCCGCGCCCCGCAGGCCGCCGGCCGCGCTGCCGCCCCAGGTGTCGGCCGTGGTGGACCCGCTCTCCCTGGACACCACACTGGCGGCCCGGAGTTCCACCGGTGGGGGCGCCCCGGCCGACCGGATCGACCCACGGGCGGTCGGGCCGTTCCGGCTGCCCGACGCGGAGCGCCGAAGGCTGAAGCGCGCCGCCGACCACACCGTGGACTGTCTCGGCGCGCTGGGAATCGCGGCGGACTCGGTCGAGGGGCCGAGCGGTCGCCCCCGCATCCAGGCCGTGGGCAACGACCCGGACCGTACACAGGGGACCAGGTGCGGCACGGAGGCGCTGGACGCGCCCACCGCGACGGAGCGGAAGGCGCTCACCGCCCTCGACCACCTGGCCGACGCCTGTCTGCACCGTCAGCACCGCGGCGGGATCGAGCTGTCCCTGAGTCTCTCCTGGAACGACTTCCCGGCCCCCGAGCCGAAGGCAGCCGCGGCCCTCCCTTCCGTCTCACCTGTCCCGGCCGTCCCGGACTCCCGCGCCGGTACGGCGCCGGAGCCCAGCGCCCGCAACAGCGACGACGACCGGGCCATCGCGTCCTGCGTCGGCACCGCACGCCGTGAGCAGCTCAGCTCGTACGTCGCGTCCCCGGCGCTGCTGTTCATCGGCGATACGGGCGGGGCCACCGTCCCCGGGTTCGACCTCTCTCCGGCCAACACCGCCCGTATCGCGGGGGCCGCCGCACTCGTTCTCGCGCTCACGGTCGGTGTCTCGGTCCTCGCCGGGGCCCGGCTGGTGCGTCCGCTGCACGCGCTCACCCACGCCGCGCAGCGGATGCGCGACAGCGGGAGTTCGGATCCCGTCGAGGTCACCACGGACAACGAGATCGGCCGGCTGGCGGCCACGTTCAACGACATGTCGGCGCACCGTGCCCGCCTGGAGGAGCAGCGCAAGGCGATGGTGAGCGATGTCGCGCACGAACTGCGCACCCCGCTCAGCAACATCCGCGGCTGGCTGGAGGCCGCCCAGGACGGCCTGGCGGAGCCGGACCCGGCGTTCGTCTCGTCGCTCCTGGAGGAGGCGGTGCAGTTGCAGCACATCATCGACGATCTCCAGGACCTGTCGGCGGCCGACGCGGGGGCGCTGCGGCTGCATGTGGAGCCGGTACGGATCCGGGAGCTGCTGGCCCAGGTCGCCTCGGCCCACCAGGCGCGGGCTGACACGGCCGGGGTGACGCTGGTGGTGAGCGACCCGCCGCCGGGGACAACCGTGCCGGTCCTGACGGCCGACCCGGTCCGGCTGCGGCAGGCCGTGGGCAATCTGGTCTCGAACGCGGTCCGGCACACGCCGGCCGGTGGACGCGTCGACCTGCGGGTACGGGCCGGTGCGCCGGGCCCGGCGGTCGCGGCGAAGGCCTCCCCGGGCAGTGCCCCCGCGGACCCGGCCGTCTCCGAAGTGGTGGTGGAGGTCGCCGACACCGGTACGGGCATCCCGGCCGGGGACCTTCCGTATGTCTTCGACCGCTTCTGGCGCGCCGAGAAGTCACGTAACCGCCGCACCGGCGGCAGCGGGCTGGGGCTCGCGATCGTCCGCAAACTGGCCGAGAGCCATGGCGGCAGTGTCAGCGCGGCGAGCACGGAGGGCCAGGGTTCGGTCTTCACGCTCAGACTGCCCGTGCAACGTCCCGGGGCAGCGACCGCGGGGGACGGCGCCGGACGGCCGGAGGAGTAGCCGGACGGGGGAAAGGCGGGGCAGGTCAGGGTGGTGAAACGCTTCCGTCGCTGCCCTGATCCGTTGACCACAGCGTCCTGACAGCTTCCTCACAACCGCTTGCGAGTCTGTCCGCGTGCCCGGCGCCTGCCGCGAACCGCGGTCAGGGATCACCAAGGCCGGGCTGGAACTGGAGCTGTTCATGTCCCCACGTCTGTCCCTGCGCACTGCCGTGCTCGCCGCTGTGGCGGTCGGCACGGTGCTCGTCCCGTCGACCGCGGCTTTCGCGTCCGACAGCCCCAAGCCCGCTGCCGCCAAGACCGAGCCGTCCGCGGCGCCCGCCGACCGCAGCGAGGCCGCCGCGCGCGCGAACGCCCCGCGGGCCGTACGGCCCGGAACCGCCCCGCGGGGCGGCGTCGCCGCGGGCGACAAGCCCGCGCCGAAGGCGCGGGTCGCCACGCCGGTACCGAAGGACAGGGCCGCCGCAGCGCCCGCCCCGCGGGGCGGTGTCGCCGCAGGTGAGCGGCCCACCGGGAACAGCGGCACCACCCCGGCGCTCATCGGTTCGGCAGCCGGGGCCGTACTCCTCGCGGGCGCCGGCACGGTCGTCCTGCGCCGGCGTTCGACCGCGCAGCGCAACGGCTGATCCACCCCACAGCAGTGGCGCCGTCCCTCACAGGGCGGCGCCACTGCCTGCTTACCCGCGCGGCCCGGTCCCCGGCCGTCCCCGCACATGCCTCCCCCACCACCGAACGTCCTGGAGCTCTCATGTCCCGTACGCACCAGCCGATATGGCGACGCGCCGCCCTGCCCTCAGCCGTCCTCTGTCTCACCCTGGCAGCGCTCACGGGGTGCTCGTCCGGGGCGTCGGACCCGGCCGGGAACAAGCACGCGGCGGCGGGTACGGAGTCGGGCTCGGACGCGGGCAAGGGCGCACCGGCCGGAGCCAGGAGCGACGCCACGACGGACCCGGAGCAGGCCGCACCCCCGCAGCAGGTGTCGATCCCTTCGATCGGGGTGACCAGTTCGCTGCTGCGGCTCGGCCTCAACGCGGACCGTACGGTCCAGGTCCCGCCGGCGGACAAGGGCATGACCGCGGGCTGGTACACCGGGAGCGCCACCCCCGGCGAGCAGGGAGCCGCCGTGCTGATCGGCCACAACGACACCCGCTTCGGCAAGGCCGTCTTCCACGACCTCCGCAAGATCCGCAAGGGCGCGGACATCACCGTCCGCAACACCCTCGGCAAGACGTCCCACTTCACGGTGACCGGCACGGAGAGCGTCAGCAAGAAGGCCTTCCCCACCGACAAGGTCTACGGCAGGACCACAGCCCGCGCCCTGCGGCTGATCACCTGCGACGGTGCGTTCGACGCCCAGGGGCACCCGGTGAACAACCTGGTCGTCTATGCCACGTTGCGCTGACGGGACCGGGCCGGCGCCCGCCGTCGGGGACTGCGTTTTATCTTCTCTATACAAAGCGGACAAACAGGCGCAGACTGGTTATTGCGCGGTGAAACCGCGCAGTCTCGGCCGTACTTGCAGCGAAGAAGGAGGCGAGTCGCATGGCCGACGTCTCACACACAAGAGGCGATCTGGCAACCCACCCTGACGTACCCGAAATGCGGGCCCGGTATGACCGGATGCTCGGCGGGCGCGACGTGGCGCTTGTGGACGGGCCGGTGTTCCTCGTCGGCGTGTACTGCGCGGTGTCCGCGTGGGTGATCCACTTCTCGGGCACCCAGTCGGCACTGACGACGCACAATCTCATCATGGGCATCGCGATCGCCCTGCTGGGCCTGGGCTTCACCATCATGCCGGAGCGGATGTACGGACTCAGCTGGGCCATGGTCGTACTGGGCGCCTGGCTGATCGTCGCCCCGTGGATCGTGGGCAGCAGTCCGGACAAGGGGATCATCTGGAGCAACGCGGTCATCGGCGGCATCACCGCCCTGCTGGGGTTGGTGTGCACCGTCGTGGCAGCCAAACGCAGTCGCACCGCCGGCACCATGGGCGCCAAGGGGAACAAGGCAGCCATGGGCACGAAGGGGGCCAGCCGGCTCAGTCGCGCGGACCGTCCCGATCACACCGAATGATGTGACATCCGGTGGCTGACACCGTCAGCGGGCCGGAGGGGCACCAGCACGAGAACCGCGAGAAGAGACAAGGACCGGGAACAGACAGAGACAGGTGGTGCGGGCCGGATATCCGGCCCGCACCACCTGTCTCCGTACTGCTCTGCCTCTGTACTGCTCATCTGCTGCCCAGTCAGAGCATGTACTGCTCAGTCAGCAAAGTGTCCGAGGGGGGACTTGAACCCCCACGCCCGATAAAGGGCACTAGCACCTCAAGCTAGCGCGTCTGCCATTCCGCCACCCGGACAAGGTGTCTGTCGGCCGCGACTTTGTTCCCCGCGGCGACAAGGACAACAATACCAGGGGTTCGAGGTCGTCCTCACCCGCATTTGCCGTGGTCAGCGGCTGGGATCGGTTCGGCCCTGCTCGCGCTGGTGGTAGGTCCTGCGGGTGTGCTCGGTGTGCGTCTGCATGATCTCCGTCGCGGCCTTCTCGTCCCGGGCCGAGACCGCAGCGATCAGCGTCCGGTGCTCGATCCAGGACTGGGTACCGCGCCGCCGGGCGACCGGCTGGTAGTACCAGCGCACCCGGCGGTCCACCTGCCCCGCCAGCTCCGCCAGGACGACGTTGCCCCCCAGCTCCATGACCTTGGCGTGGAACTCGGCGTTGGTCGCCACCGCCAGATCCACGTCGTCGTCGGCGACGGCCCGCTCGCCCCTGGCGCAGAGCTCCTCCAGCGCCGCGATCCCCGCCGGCCCGGCGTTGGCCGCGGCCAGCCGGGCGGCCTCCGCCTCCAGGAGCGTACGGACCGAGAGCAGCTGGTCGGCCTCCTGCTCGGTGGGCTCATGGACGAACGCGCCCTGCGCGGGCCGCAGATCGACCCAGCCCTCGGTGTTGAGACGCTGCAGCGCCTCACGTACCGGCTGGCGCGACACCCCGAGATGACCGGCGAGCTCGCTCTCGACCAGATGCTGGCCGGGCTCCAGCGCCCGCGTGGTGATGAGTTCGAGCAGCGCCTCGTACACCCGCTCCCGCAGCGGCCCCGGCCGCTCCAGCTTCGGTACGGCCCCTTGCGGCAGTCCCCTGGACAACATCACGGTCCCCCCTTCTGGCCCGGCGGGGCCAGCGGCGTGTCGGCAGTCGGCGTAGAGCAATTGGCTATCGTCTACAGTCTACTGAGCGCCTTCGCGAGCCGTCACGGGCAGCGGACGACCTGCCCGGCGTACGAGAGGTTCCCTCCGAAGCCGAAGAGCAGGACCGGTGCGCCCGACGGGATCTCCCTCCGCTCCACCAGCTTGGACAGGGCCATCGGGATACTGGCCGCCGACGTGTTGCCCGAATCGACCACATCGCGGGCGATCACCGCGTTCACGGCGCCGATCTTCGCGGCGACGGGCTCGATGATCCGCAGGTTGGCCTGGTGCAGCACGACAGCCGCCAGCTCCTCGGGGGTGATACCCGCCTTCTCGCACACCTTGCGGGCGATCGGCGGCAGCTGGGTGGTGGCCCAGCGGTAGACGGACTGCCCTTCCTGGGCGAAGCGCGGGGGCGTCCCCTCGATCCGTACGGCGTTGCCCATGGTGGGGACCGAACCCCACAGCACGGGGCCGATGCCGTCCTCCTCGCACGCCTCGACCACGGCGGCGCCCGCCCCGTCGCCCACCAGGACACAGGAGGAACGGTCGGTCCAGTCGGCGATCTCGGCCATCTTGTCGGCGCCGATCACCAGCGCACGTACGGCGGACCCGGCCCGCACCGCGTGGTCCGCGACGGCAAGGGCGTGGGTGAAGCCCGAGCACACGACGTTGAGGTCCATCGTCGCCGGCGAGCCCATGCCCAGCTTGGCGGCCACCCGCGCCGCCATGTTCGGCGAGCGGTCGATCGCCGTGGAGGTCGCGACGATGACGAGGTCGATCTCGCCCGGCGTCAGACCGGCAGAGGCGAGGGCCTTGGCTCCGGCCTGGGCAGCGAGTTCGTCGACCGGCTCCTCGGGGCCGGCGATGTGGCGGGTCTTGATGCCCACCCGGGTCCGAATCCACTCGTCACTGGTGTCGACGAGGGCGGCGACATCGTCATTGGTGAGCACCTTGGCCGGCTGGTAATGGCCGAGTGCGGCGATGCGTGTTCCGGTCATGCCCGGGACCCCTCTGCTGCTGATGTCAGGAGCCCTCCAGTCTCGTCAGCGACTCACGGGTACGGCGGCACGTAAAGCACCAAGATTCGGGCGTTCCTCTTGGAGGCTTCGGATCACTTCCCCGTGTCGTCCGGGCAGCGCCGCACCCGCGGGGAGCACCGCACAGGACCCGTCGGGCCGGGCACGGGCTCCGTCGTCACGCGCCCTGTCCACGAGAATGAGACCGTTGAGGTCACCTCGCCGGACGACGGGACAGTGACCGATCGCCGCAGCACCGAGCGAAGAGTAGGACTGATTGCCATGGGCCGGGTCACCGAACGCCGCCGCACCATCCGCATCCGGGACGGAGCCGTGACCACCCGTCCCGACACCCTGGTGGCCGAGGAACCGCTGGAGATCCGGCTGAACGGCAAGCCGCTCGCCATCACCATGCGCACCCCGGGCGACGATTTCGCCCTGGCCGCCGGATTCCTGGTCAGCGAGGGCGTGCTCGGTTCCGCGGAGGAGCTCCAGTCGATCGTGTACTGCGCGGGCGCCACCGCCGACGGCTCGAACACGTACAACGTGGTGGACGTCAGGCTGGCACCGGGCGTCGAGCTTCCCGACATCACGCTGGAACGCAACGTCTACACCACCTCGTCGTGCGGCCTCTGCGGCAAAGCGAGCCTGGACGCGGTCCGCACCACCGCGCGTTTCCCGATCGCCGACCGGCCGCGCGTCCGGGTGGAGCCGGAGGTGCTCGCCGTCCTCCCCGACCGGCTGCGGGCGGCGCAGCAGGTGTTCGACAGGACCGGAGGGCTGCACGCGGCCGCGCTCTTCACCCCGGAGGGTGAGCTGCTCGACATACGCGAGGACGTGGGACGCCACAACGCGGTGGACAAGCTGGTCGGCCGGGCCCTGCAGAGCGGGCGGCTCCCCCTCTCCCAGGTCGTTCTCCTGGTCTCGGGCCGGGCCTCCTTCGAACTGGCCCAGAAAGCGGTGATGGCGGGCATCCCGGTGCTCGCGGCCGTCTCCGCCCCTTCCTCACTGGCCGTCGACCTGGCCGCGGAGTCCGGCCTCACCCTGGTCGGATTCCTCCGCGGCTCTTCGATGAACGTGTACGCGGGTGACGAGCGGGTCGCCCTGCCCACCGGCGTCTGACCTGCCGGACGCCCCGGCCCCCGGCGGGACCGCCCGACCGCTGTTCCATGCGGTGCGGCGGCAGTACGGTCGGGGTCATGACCCGCCAGCCGTCCCCTGCCCAGCGCCGGACGATCCGCTCCGCCGACGCCGAGTCCGGGCTGCTCCAGGGCCCGGCGGTGATCCTGGCCTCGCTGGTCACCCAGGGGCTCGCGCTGCGCCATCCGCGCCCCCCGCACCGGCACTACCTGACACCGGCCGGGCAGCGCGCACGGGAACGGCTCGCCGCCGAACCGGTCAGGCTCGTCCCGTCGCCGGAGCCGGATCCCGTCCCCGGTCCGGGCTCAGCCGCCGTGCGGCGTCCGGGGATCTTCCGCGCCCGCACCACCACCGGACCGCCCGGGGAGGGGGACGACGCCGCAGCCGACCCGGACCCCGTGCGGGAGCAGGAGGTCCGCAGCGCCTGGGCCGGCCTGATCGAGATGCGCCGCGTCACCAACGCCGACCGCTCGGTGGAGCGGCCCTGCGACTGGGAGCGTACGCATCTGACGCAGGCCGCAGCCCTGGCGCTGGAGGCGGGCTGCTGCCGGGGATATCTGGTGAGCGAGTCGGCGCAGCCGGAGGCGGTACGGGTGGACGGGCCGGACTCCCCGGCGTACGCGGAGACGCTGGAGCGGGCGGGCTGGCAGGCCTCGGCCCACGCGGACCGGCGGGCGGGCGCGCCCTATCTGCTGGCCTCACCGCGCCGCACCTGACCGCCGGGGCGGGCGCCGGTCACCGCAGAGCGGCCTCGGCGGGGACGGCCTGGTCCACCTCTTCGGGCAGCGGGTCGCGCGAGCGGCGCTTGGCGATCACCGCGCAGACCATCAGCTGCATCTGGTGGAAGAGCATCAGCGGCAGCACGGCGAGTGATGCCTGTGCGCCGAACAGCACGCTCGCCATCGGCAGTCCGGCCGCCAGGCTCTTCTTCGACCCGGCGAACTGGATCGCGATCCTGTCACCGCGGCCGAATCCGAGCCGCTTGGCCCCGTACCAGCTCACCGCGAGCATCACGGCGAGCAGTACGGCCTCGACCCCGAGCAGCCCCAGCAGCCGGACGACACTCACCTGGTGCCAGACACCGCGCACCATGCCCTCACTGAACGCGGTGTAGACGACCAGCAGGATCGAGCCGCGGTCGACATAGCCCAGCACCTTCTTGTGCCGTACGAGGAAACCGCTCACCCAGCGCCGCAGCAACTGCCCCGCCAGGAAGGGCACCAGCAGCTGCAGCACGATCTTGAGGAGGGAGTCGGCGGAGAAGCCGCCCCCGCTGCCGCCGAGTACGAGACCCGCGAGGACCGGGGTGACGACGATACCGGCGAGCGAGGAGAAGGAACCTGCGCAGATCGCGGCGGGCACATTGCCCCGGGCGATCGAGGTGAAGGCGATCGAGGACTGGATCGTCGAAGGCACCAGGCAGAGGAAGAGCAGACCGTTGGAGAGCTGGGGCGTCAGCACGTACGGGACCAGCCCCCGGGCCGCGAGACCGAGCAGCGGGAACGCGACGAAGGTGCAGACCAGGACCGTGAGATGGAGCCGCCAGTGCTTCACCCCCTCGACCGCCTCCGCGGTCGAGAGCCGCGCGCCGTAGAGGAAGAAGAGCAGGGCCACCGCCCCGGTGGACACCCCGCCCGCCACATCGGCCGCCGCACCACGGGCCGGCAGCAGCGCCGCCACGGCGACCGTGCCGATCAGGGCCAGGATGTACGGATCGATCGGCAACCAGGAGGGAAGCTGCGGCTTGCGGCGGCTCATGTTCTCCACTTGCTCTCGGGTTCGGAAGGCGGCGGTGTGGCGGTTCTATCGTCCCCGCGATTGCCCTGATCGGGAATCCTGCATACCACTCTGACTGACATCACGATGCGCGATAACATCGGATCATGTACGACCCGGCACAGCTGCGCACCTTCCTCACCGTGTCGCAGACCCTGAGTTTCACCCAGGCCGCTCACCGCCTGGGGCTGCGTCAGTCGACGGTGAGCCAGCACGTCCGCCGCCTGGAGGACGCGACGGGGCGGACGCTCTTCACCCGCGACACCCACAGCGTGGAGCTGACCGAGGACGGCGAGGCGATGCTCGGCTTCGCCCGCACCATCCTGCAGGCACACGAACGGGCAGCGGCCTTCTTCAGCGGCTCCCGGCCGCGCGGCAGGCTGCGGTTCGGCGCGTCGGAGGACTTCGTCCTGACCCGGCTGCCGGAGATCCTGGAGTCGTTCCGCACCGCGCACCCCGAGGTGGATCTGGAACTCACCGTCGGGCTCTCCGGCATCCTGCACGAACAGCTCGCGGCCGGGGCGCTCGATCTCGTGCTCGCCAAGCGGCGCAACGGCCACGGCCACGGCGAACTCGTCTGGCGCTCCACCCTCACCTGGATCGGCGCCCCCCGGCTGCGTATCGACCCCGAGCGTCCGCTCCCGCTGATCCTCTTCCCGCCGCCCGGTATCACCCGCGCCCGTGCGCTGGAGGTGCTGGAAGAGGACGGCAGGGCCTGGCGCATCGCGTGTACGAGCACGAGCCTCAGCGGACTGATCGCGGCGGCCCGTGCGGGCCTCGGCATCATGGCCCATACCCGCGGCCTGATCCCGCCCGGGCTCACCCAGATCCCGGCCCGGGCCGGGCTGCCCGACCTCGGCGATGTGGACTTCGTCCTGCTGCACGGGCGTACGGGAGGGAACGCCCAGGAAGCCGCCGACGCGCTGGCGTCGGCGATCCTGGCGGGCGCCGACCGGCTGCACCGCCAGGTCTGAGAACCACGCCCGGCCCTGCGGGTCCCGGAATTCCGGGCTCACAGCCTCAGGAGAGCGTGCGGCCGGTGCGCCCTTCCTCGTACTTCAGCTGCTTCACCCGCCGCAGCATCGGGGTGCACTCCACGTGCTGCACCCCTTCGAGCCGGCCGAGCCGGCGGCTCACGTAGGCGTACAGGTCCGGGGTGTCGCGGCAGACGACCACCGCGAAGAGGTTGCAGGGGCCGGAGACCGCGCTGGCGGTGGCCACCTCACGGTGGGTGGCCAGGGCGCACCCGACGGAGTCCAGGGCGGCCGGGGCCGCCGTGATCCACAGCAGCGCCGCGATGCCGTAGCCGAACTGCTCGGAGTCGAACTGCACATCGACGAAGAGGGCTCCGGAGCCCAGCAGCTGATCGAGCCTGCGCCGGACCGCCGACTCGGACCGCCCGGTCGCCTTCTGGAGCTCGGCGAGTGTGGCCCTGCCGTCCCGTTCGAGCGCGGTGACCAGCGGTTCGTCGTCGGCCGAGATCCCGGGAGCCGCCCCCGTGCGGGGCCAGGGGGGCGGACGGAGCGCCGCCACCTGGGCCTCGGTGAGGGCGCGGCTCTTGCCGAGCCAGCCCTCGGGACCACCGTAGAAGCGGTGCAGCAGCTGGTGGGCCCTGATCTCGGTGATGCTCGGGGTACGCGGAAGCTTGCCGAGCAGCAGTTCCTCGTGTTCGCCGCGGGTGCGCGCCCTGGTCTGGCCGACCACTTCCGTACCACCCGATGTGAGCCCGATCCAGGCGGTGTCGGGGCGGCGCGCCAGCGCCCTGGCGATCGAGTCGGCGGCATCGGGCGCGCAGCGCAGCCGGAGCATCCAGGTGTCCTGGCCGAGGCCGGCCGCGTCGCGGACCCCGACCACCCGCATCTCGCCCTCGGTGTGCAGCCGCCGGTAGCGGCGGGCGACGGTCTGGTCGGAGACCCCGAGTACGGCGGCGAGCCTGCTGAAGGAGGCGCGCGCGTTCACCTCCAGCGCGTGCAGCAGCTGCAGGTCGAGTTCGTCGAAGTCGTGGGATTCCACTGTTTCTCGCCCTCCGGTGTCGGGTTCCGGCGAAATTCCGGCCGTGGTTAGGGAATCCCGCCGTACGCCACGGATCGTACGGGGACCGGAAGCACACAGCACAGCCGGCCGTGGCACACGGCACACAGGGAGAAAACGAATGCGTAAGTGGGGACCGCTCATAGCGGTCTGTCTGGGCACCTTCATGCTGCTGCTCGATGTGACGATCGTGATCGTGGCGCTGCCCGACATGGCGGGCTCGCTGCACGCCTCGCTCTCCGATCTCCAGTGGGTGATCGACATCTATGCGCTCGCGCTCGCCGCGCTGCTGCTGGGTGCGGGGGCGGCGGCCGACGTCACCGGGCGGCGCAGGCTGTACGCGGCGGGCACCGCCCTGTTCGCTCTGGCCTCGCTGGCCTGCGGTCTGTCGACGAGTCCGGCGATGCTGATCGCCATGCGCGGGCTGCAGGGGGTGGGCGGCGCCGCCATGTTCGCGACGACGCTCTCCCTGCTCGGCGCCGCCTACCAGGGACGCGACCGCGGTGTCGCGCTCGGGGTGTGGGGTGCGGTGAGTGGCGCAGCTGCGGCCATCGGCCCGGTGCTCGGCGGGGTACTGACCCAGTCGCTGGACTGGCGGTGGATCTTCTTCGTCAATCTGCCGGTGAGCGCCGCCGCCATCTGGATCACGCTGCGGACGGTCACCGAATCGCAGCGGCAGACCGACCGCAGGGTCGACTGGGCCGGGACGGTGGCGTTCGCGGTGTTCGCCGGGGCCCTGACGTTCGCGGTGGTGCGTGCGGACACGGTCGGCTGGACCTCCGGGCGCACCGCGGCCGCTGTGGCCGTTGCCGTGGTGGCGCTGGCCGCCTTCGTGGCCGTCGAGCGGCGCGCCGCCCATCCGCTGCTCGACCTCGGGCTGCTGCGCCGCCCGTCGTTCGCCGTGGTGATGGTGGGCGCGCTGGCCTTCAACGCTGCCGCCTTCGGCGTGCTGCCCTACACCTCGATCTGGCTCCAGACGCTGCTGGGGATGAGTCCGGTACGGGCGGGGCTCGCCGTACTGCCGCTGGCCGTGGCCTCGTTCGTGGTCGCGGCGGTCGCGGGCCGGTTCCTGCACGGCAGGTCGCCCCGGCTGGTGATCGGCGGCGGTCTCGTCCTCATCGGCGCCGGCGCGCTGACCCAGGCCACGCTGGACGCGGGGTCGGACTGGACCGGTCTGTCAGCGGGCCTGGTGCTGGCCGGGATCGGGGTCGGCCTGGTGTCGCCCGCACTCGCCGGCGCGGCGCTCGCCTCCGTACCCGCGCGCAACGCGGGGATGGCGGGCGGCGCGGTCAACACCTTCCGCCAGCTCGGGTTCGCCCTGGGTGTCGCGGTCTTCGGCACCGTACTGACCTCGCGGATGGAGGGCGCTCTGCCCGGTCCCACCGCCCAGGCGCACACCGCGGCCCACGTCCTGGCGGGCGGCGGGGCGTCCGTGCTGCGCTCCCGGGTCCCGGATGCCGTGCTGCACAGCGCCTTCGCCTCGGGCCTCAACGGCGCCGCACTGGTCGCGGGCATCCTGGGCCTGGTGGCCGGGATTGCCGTGCTGGCCTTCCTCCGCCCCGCTCCGGCCGAGCCGGCTGCGGTCCGCGCCGAGGAGCCGGTGCCCGCCGTGTCCGGCTGACCGGACGGGTGAGCACCGCCGCCGGCCCGGAACCGGTCGCCGCGGACCGTTGCTCACGGCGTGGCCCGTAAAACGGCCGCACATCACCGAGGGTGCCCGCACGCGTCGTGCGGGCACCCTCCGCGTTTTCCGCGCGGCCCCGCTCCCGCTCCGGCCGCTCCGGGCGCGCGGGTGATCACAGTGGGATCACAGCGACGTCACAGGACGCTGCCACCCACGGAACGTCCGCCCTCCAGGACCCGCGCAGGTCACAGGGGTTGAGCGGCCCCGGTGCCCGCTCCGTACAGATTCGGTGGAGATTCCGTCTCGCGGAACTTACCGATCAGTCAGGAGGGTGCCCAACCCTTCCCCATGTGGGTAGATTTCACCTGCCGGGCCCCCGCGGAGCCTCGCAATATCCCTGCAAACCGGTCACCGGATCGCTCTCCCGCCGGATCTCACGTTGGGGTAGCGTCACGGCGCTGTGCGGAGCGTCACATAGGAGCAGGTCATTTTGCGCGAGTTCACTGTCCCACCCATAGTGACGGCGCCCCAGGTCGGCGGACTGGCGGACGTCGTGTTCGAGCACGCCGAGGACGACCCCCACCGGCCCGCGCTCGGCCGGAAGGCGGAGGGCCGCTGGTACGACATGTCGTCCGCCGAGTTCCGGGATCAGGTGCTCGCGCTCGCCAAGGGGCTGCTCGCCGACGGAGTGCGGTTCGGCGACCGCGTCGCGATCATGTGCAGGACCCGATACGAGTGGACGCTCTTCGACTTCGCCCTCTGGGCCGTGGGCGCCCAGCCGGTGCCGGTGTACCCGACCTCCTCCGCCGAGCAGGTCTTCTGGATGCTGTACGACTCCGAGGTCACCGCGTGCATGGTGGAGCACGAGGACCACGCCATGACCATCGGCTCGGTGATCGACCGGCTGCCCAGCCTGCGCAGACTCTGGCAGCTGGACGCGGGCGCGCTCGGCGAACTCCTCGAAGCGGGCGCCGGTGTCGAGGACGAGGTGGTGCACCGCCACCGGCGGGCCGTGACCCCGGAGTCCGTCGCCACCGTCATCTACACGTCGGGCACCACCGGCCGCCCCAAGGGCTGCGTGATCACCCACGCCAATCTGATGTACGAGGCCGACACCATGGTCGCCCGCTGGGAGCCGGTGTTCCACTCCAAGCGCAGCGAGCCCTCATCCACCCTGCTCTTCCTGCCGCTCGCCCATGTCTTCGGCCGGATGGTCGAGGTCGCCGCGATCCGCGGCCGGGTGAAGCTGGGCCACCAGCCTGAGCTGGCGGCCCGCGCGCTGCTGCCCGATCTGGCCGCCTTCCGGCCGACGTTCATCCTCGCTGTGCCCTACATCTTCGAGAAGGTCTTCAACGCGGCACGGCGCAAGGCCGAGAGCGAGGGGAAGGCCGGGCCCTTCGACAAGGCCGTCGAGGTGGCCGTGCGCTACGCGGAGGCCATGGAGCACAAGGCGTTCGGGCTGGGCCCCGGCCCTTCCGCGGGCCTGCGGATGCAGCACCAGTTCTTCGAGAAGGTCGTCTACGCGAAAGTGCGGGACGCGATGGGCGGCCGGGTACGGCACGCGATGTCCGGCGGTTCCGGTATGGACCGGCGGCTCGGCCTCTTCTACGAGGGCGCCGGTGTCACCATCTACGAGGGGTACGGCCTCACCGAGTCGACGGCGGCGGCCACCGCCAACCCGCCGGAGCGCACCCGGTACGGCACGGTCGGCGTGCCGATTCCCGGATCCACCGTGTACATCGCCGACGACGGCGAGGTGTGGGTGCGCGGCCGGAACGTGTTCGGCGGCTACCTCAACTCCCCCAAGGCGACCGACGGTGTCCTGCACGACGGCTGGCTCTCCACCGGTGACCTGGGCGCGCTGGACGACGACGGCTACCTGACGATCACCGGCCGCAAGAAGGAGATCCTGGTGACCTCCGGCGGCAAGAGCGTCTCGCCGTCCGGTCTTGAGGAGCGGGTGCGGGGCCATCCCCTGGTCGCGCAGTGCCTCGTCGTGGGCAACGACAGGCCGTACATCGCCGCGCTCGTCACACTCGACCAGGAGGCCGTCGCCCACTGGCTCACCCTCCACGGCAAACCGCCGATGTCCCCGGCCGCACTGGTGCGTGACCCGGAGCTGGAGACGGAGGTCCGGCGGTCCGTCGTCGCGGCGAACACCCTGGTCTCGCAGGCCGAGTCGATCAGGACGTTCCGCATCCTCGCCCATCAGTTCTCGGAGGAGCACGGTCTGCTCACCCCGTCGCTGAAGCTCAAGCGCAAGGCGATCGAGGGCGCGTACAGCGAAGAGGTCGATGCGCTCTACCGCTGACGCCGGCCGGCGGACGGGCGCCGGTGTCCTGAGGGGTTTGCCCACAAGTGGGGTGGCGGGGAATGGGTCGCACTGTGTGATCGTTGACCATGGGCGTATCAACCGATGACGTACTCACCACCACGCACCAGAGGAGTCAATCGCTCGTGAGCAAGGTCCCCTTCATCACCCTCAACAACGGCGCCCGGATGCCGCAGCTCGGCTTCGGGGTCTGGCAGGTCGCCGACGACGAGGCCACGGAGGCAGTCGGCACCGCGCTGGAAGCCGGCTACCGCAGCATCGACACCGCTGCGATCTACGGCAACGAGGAGGGCACAGGGAAGGCGCTCGCCGCGTCGGGAATCGCCCGTGACGAGCTCTTCGTCACCACGAAGCTCTGGAATGCCGAGCAGGGGTACGACTCGACCCTGCGCGCCTTCGACACCTCACTGGCCAAGCTCGGCCTCGACCACGTCGACCTGTACCTGATCCACTGGCCGGTCCCCTCGAAGGACGCCTACGTGGATACGTACAAGGCCTTCGAGAAGATCCTCGCCGACGGCCGCGCGAAGAGCATCGGTGTCTCCAACTTCCTTCCGGAGCACCTGGAGCGCCTGCTGGGCGAGACCTCCGTGGTCCCCGTCCTCAACCAGATCGAGCTCCACCCCCAGCTCCAGCAGGCCGAGTCCCGCGCCTTCCACGCGGAGCACGGCATCCACACGGAGGCCTGGTCGCCGCTCGGGCAGGGCAAGGGCCTTCTGGAGGTCCCGACCCTCGTGGCCATCGCGCAGAAGCACGGCCGCAGCGCCGCCCAGGTGGTCCTGCGCTGGCACCTGCAGACGGGCAACGTGGTCATCCCCAAGTCCGTGACCCCGTCGCGGATCAAGGAGAACATCGACGTCTTCGGCTTCGAGCTGGACGCCGACGACCTGGCGGCCATCGCCGCGCTCGACGAGGGCAAGCGGCTGGGCTCCGACCCGGCCACCATGGCCATCGGCGCCTGAGGCCCACCACCCGCCGGCTCCGCCCGGGCCCTGCCGTCCGGGCCTGCCGCGGGGCGACCCGGTGCGGTCACCCGTACCGCGCCGGCGCCGCCGGGCCCTGTCCGGGCGGCGCCGGCGTACACGGGGCGGCGGTGCCGTGGCCCCGCCCTCAGCGCGCGCCGTGCCCCGGGGCGGCCTCCTCGACCCGGCGGGCGAGCTCGAAGTCCCTGGCGGTGACGGCGCCACCCGCGTCATGGGTGTGCACGCTCAGCGACACGGTGTTGTAGCCGAGGGCCAGATCGGAGTGGTGGCCCAGCTCCTCCTGGATCTGCGCGATGTGGACGACCATCGCGGTGGCGGCGAAGTGGCCCCCGAAGCGATAGCTGCGGGTGATTTTCCCGCCGTCCAGGGACCAGGCGGGCAGCTCGCGCAGCCGGTCCTCGGTCTCTTTCCGCGTCAGCGGTTCTGCGGGCATGTGCGGCACTCCTTCCGGAAGACTTCTCACACGACGTTACGGTCTGGGGATGACAACTGTCGCTCCCGGAAACGGAGTCGGTCCGCTGCTGCGCGACTGGCGCAGGCAGCGCCGGATCAGCCAGCTGGAGCTTGCTCTGCGGGCCGGCTCGTCGGCCCGCCACATCAGTTTCATCGAGACGGGCCGCGCCCGCCCCAGCGACGAGATGGTGCTGCGCCTCGCCGAGCACCTGGATGTTCCCCTGCGGGAGCGCAACGCCCTGCTCCTGGCTGCGGGGCACGCACCGCGGTACACGGAGACCGTGCTCGACGACCCCTCGATGGGCGCGCTGCACGAGGGCATCGGGCGGCTGCTGCGGGGATATGAGCCGTACCCGGCGCTGGTGGTCGACGGCCGTTACGACATCGTCGCCGCCAACAGCGGTATCGCGATGCTCACGGCGGGGCTGCCGGACCTGTTGCTCACGCCCCCGCTGAACGCGATGCGGCTCACCCTGCATCCCCGCGGGCTCGCCCCGCGCATCCGCAATCTCCGGCAGTGGCGGGAGCATCTGCTGCACCAGCTGGAGCGCCGGCTGGCTCCGGCCCGCTCGCCTGCGCTGCGCGAGCTGTACGAGGAGGTCGCCGCCTACCCGCTTCCCGCGTCCGCGGAGACCCGGGAGGAGCTGCCACCGGCGCCGGTGGCGCGATTCGCACTGCCCCTGGAGATCGAACACGACGGCCGGGTGCTGTCCTTCCTCTCGTCCATCTCCACCTTCAACACCCCGATGGATGTGACGGTGGCCGAGCTGGCGATCGAGACGTTCCTTCCCGCCGACCCCGCGACGGTCGCCTATCTGCGCTCGCTGGAGTCCTGACCCGCGGAGGCGGCACGCTGCCGGGGCGCCGTCCGACGGGTAACCCGGCGCCGGGCCGGGTCCGGGCCCTACGGCACCTGCCGCAGATAGAGCGCACCGCAGCTGTGACAGAAAGGCTGGCTCCCGGCGGTCCCCCAGGCGTCCGTGGACTGTCTGGGCGCTCCCGGGTCGAGCTCACGTCCGCACAGCGCGACCCGCGCACCGGCGTGCGCGATATGCCACCACTCCACCTGCGGGTGCTCGTCCGAAGGGGACGAGCCCTCCTGGAGATGGGCCTGCATGACGTATTCCATTGTCGCCTCCTTGTCCCGATTCTCCCACCCCGGGGCGGGGAACGGCCTGACGAACGCAGGGCCGGGGCCCCGTCCCGATGCCGCGCCCCGGAGCGATTGCGATCCGGAACCGCCCCGCCGGCCCTCCCGACGGCCCCGGTGCCTCGTCCCCCCGGCAGTCCCCGGGCCGGACCCGGGTCGCATATGCTTCGCGGCGATACGGCGCCCCGGCAACCCGCGCCGTCAGGCCTGGTGGGGGTGGAGTGTGTCCGAGATGCCGGCGACCGCCGCCGCGCGTTCGACGGTGCCTGCTGCGAGGAACCGCCAGCAGCTCCTGACGGCGCCCAGAGGCTCCGTGCGCGACATAGAGGCGGTCCTGCTGCTGGTCGAGGACGACGCAGGGGACGCGCTGCTCGTCGAGGAGATGCTGGCCGACAGCGATCTGGGCTCCCCGGTCAGCTGGTGCAAGACCCTGGCGGCAGCCCAGCAGTTCCTGCGCACCTGCCGCACGCCCGTGTGCGTGCTGCTCGATCTGCACCTGCCTGATGTGCAGGGGCTCGACGCGGTCACCCGCATCGTCGGCGCTGCTCCGGACGTGGCGATCGTGGTGCTCACTGGCCTCGCCGAGGCCGGGGCCGGGCTGGCCGCCGTCGCCACCGGGGCGCAGGACTACCTGGTCAAGGACCGGCTCGAACCGGAGTCGCTGAGCCGCGCCGTCCGCTACGCCCTCCAGCGCAAGCAGACGGAGCAGTCGGCTGCGGCGCTGCAGGCCAACCGGCTGATGGCCGAGGAGAACGCCAGACTGGAGCGGGGGCTGCTGCCCGTGCCGCTGCTGCGCGGGCGCGACTTCGAGGCCGTGGCGCGGTACACCCCGGGGCGGGCCCACGGACTGCTCAGCGGGGACTTCTACGACGTGGTGCAGACCGCCGACCAGACGGTGCACGCGGTCATAGGTGACGTCTCCGGCCACGGGGCGGCCGAGGCGGCGCTCGGGGTGTGCCTGCGGGTCGCCTGGCGCACCGCCGTGCTGTGCGCGATGGAGCATCTGGAACAGATCAGGCTGCTGGAGGAGATTCTCGTCGCCGAACGCTCCGATCCGAGCATCTTCGCGACCGTGACCTCACTGGTCTTCTCCCCCGGCGGTCGCACCGTGCGCGTCACCCGCGCCGGGCACCCCGGCTTCCTCGTCCGGCACGGTGCGGAGGTCGACTGGGCCGAGCCGGACGGCGGGATGGCCCTGGGGCTGCTGCCGGGCCACGCCCGCTGGACGGAGACCGAGCTGCCGCTGCCCCGGGGCGGACAGGTCGTGCTGTTCACCGACGGACTGTTCGAGGGGCGTACCGGCGAGGAGTCCCGGCTCGGCGAGCCGGGTCTGCTGGATCTCGCCCGAAGACACGGGGCGCTGTCCGCCACCGGATTCGTCGACGCGCTGGTGCGCGGCGCGACCGAGGGCGCAGCGCCCTACGGAGGCCTCGCGGACGACGTGGCCGTACTGCACCTGGGATGGGGGGCCGGCTCAGCATGAGCAGTCAGGTCATCGGCCGGCACGGCGAGAGCCGCGCGGACAACGGCACCGGCACCGGGATACCCGCCGGGACGGAACCGCCGGCCCTCGCGGCCCGGCCGGGTTTCGCGGCACGCCTCTCCGTCCAGAACTGGGTCCGTCTCATCCTCGCCGGGTTCGTGGTCGTGGTCTGCGGCTGCACCGTCGTCGGGGGTGTCTTCCTCTCCCGTACCGACGACCGCACGACGACGCTCGTCGACCGCATCCAGCCGGCCCGCTCCGCCTCCTTCCAGCTGCAGAAGGCGCTCCTGGACCAGGAGACCGGGGCACGGGGGTACGCGCTCAGCGGGGACGAGTCCTTCCTCGCCCCGTATGCGGAGGGCGTACGCGACGAGCAGCTGTACCGGGCCCGGGTGAGTACGGCCATCGGGGGCGGGAGCCCCTACACGCAGGACCTGGACCGGATCCGGCTGGCCGCGCAGAAATGGCGCCGGGAGCAGGCCCAGCCGCTGATCGCCGCCGTACGGGCGAAGGGCCCCGGCGCCGCCTCGGCGGAACGCATCGGGCGGAGCAAGGCCGCCTTCGACGGGCTGCGGGCCGACATGGCCGTGCAGCAGCGCCACATCGAGGCCGCCGGGACACGGGCGCGGGCCGGGCTCGACGCCTCCCGCCACACCCAGAACCAGGTACTGATCGCCCTGCTCGTGGCCTTCGCGCTGGTGGTGGTCACCCTCAGCGTGGTGCTGCACAGGATCGTGGGCCGACCGCTGAACGCGCTGCGCGCCTCTTCGGACCTGGTGCGCGGCGGGGGGTTCCACCACAGGATCGAGATCCGGGGCCCCGCCGATGTGCGGGCGGTCGGAGCCGCCGTGGAGGACATGCGGCGGCGGCTCGCCGGCGAGCTCGCCGACTCGCTGGAGCGCGAGGAGCTGCTGGCCGGGCAGGCCGAGGAGCTCAGACGGTCCAACTCGGAGCTGGAACAGTTCGCCTATGTGGCCTCGCACGACCTCCAGGAGCCGCTGCGCAAGGTCGCCTCGTTCTGCCAGCTGCTGGAGAAGCGGTACGGCGGGGAGCTGGACGACCGGGCCAAGCAGTACATCGGCTTCGCCGTCGACGGCGCCAAGCGGATGCAGGTCCTGATCAACGATCTGCTCACGTTCTCGCGGGTCGGCCGGGTACTCGACAGCTGGAAGCCGGTAAGCCTCGACTCCTCGCTGGACCGGGTGCTGGCCGATCTGGCGCTCGTGACCGAGGAGGCGGGGGCGACCGTCGTGCGGACGGGCCCGCTGCCCGAGGTCACCGGGGACCCGACGTCGCTGGCCATGCTCTGGCAGAACCTGATCGGCAACGCGATCAAGTTCCGCAGAGCCGGTCATCCGCCGGTCATCACCGTCGGCTGCACCGCCGAGGACGACACCTGGCATCTGACGGTTTCGGACAACGGCATCGGTATCGCACCGGAGTTCGCCGAGAAGGTCTTCGTGATCTTCCAGCGGCTGCACGCACGGGACGAGTACGAAGGCACCGGCATCGGCCTCGCGCTCTGCCGGAAGATCGTCGAGTTCCACGGCGGCCGGATCTGGCTGGACGAGTCGGTGGCCGAGGGCGCCTGCATCCACTTCACCCTGCCGGTATCCCCCGACCCCGCCCTCGTGGCCGGGGACCCCACCACAACCCAGGGAGAATCCGAGTGAACACCCCGCTCCAGCCCATCGAGGTCCTCCTCGTGGAGGACGATCCCGGCGACGAGCTGATGACGCGTGAGGCCTTCGCGGACAACAAGATCGGGAACACGCTGCACGTCGTGCGGGACGGCGAGGAGGCGCTGGACTTCTTCTACCGGCGCGGCGCCCACGCCTCCGCGCCGCGCCCGGACCTGGTGCTGCTCGATCTGAACCTGCCCAAGTACGACGGCAGGCAGGTCCTCGAACAGATCAAGTCGGACCCGGAGCTCTGTGACATCCCCGTCGTGGTGCTGACGACGTCGTCGGCGGAGGAGGACATCGTGCGCAGCTACCGGCTGCACGCCAACGCCTATGTCACGAAGCCGGTCGATCTGGAGCAGTTCATGTCGGCGGTGCGCCAGATCGACGACTTCTTCCTCACGGTGGTGCGCCTTCCGCACCGGAGGTGACGGGCCTGCGGCTACCTGTTCTCCAGCTGGAGCTCCAGCTCCTTCTCCTGGTCGCCCATGGCCGACCCGTGCTCCTCCACGGAGAACGCGCTGCCGAGCGCGGTCCGCAGCAGGTCCACCGCGTGGTAACCGCCCTGCACGGTGGCTTTGACCGGTGCCGAGAGCCTGGTGGTGCGGAGGTCTCCCGGAGACGCGTCCAGTACCTCGTAGGACGCCGTCCACACGGTCGGCCTGCCGGGGATCTCCGTCTGCGGGGTGTCATCGGCTCCGCGGTCGCTGGGGAAGGCCTCCCGCAGCGCGCCGAAGACGGCCGCCGCGTCGTCCTTCGAGTGACCGGTGAGTGCCACCGTGACGAGTGTGTCCTGGTTCTCCGTGTCGGCCATCGTGCTCACTTTCCTCGCTGGGGCGCACCGGGTACGGGGCGGGTACCGGTCACGCGTCGGGGTCGGCCGCGTGCCAGACCGTGGTGATGTTGCAGAACTCCCTGATGCCGTGGCCGGAGAGCTCACGGCCGTACCCGGAGCGCTTGACCCCGCCGAAGGGCAGGGCAGGGTGGGATGCGGTCATGCCGTTGAAGAAGATGCCACCCGCCTCGATGTCCCGTACGAACAGTTCCACCTCGTCGGCTTCCCTGGTCCACACGTTGGAACTCAGACCGAAGGGTGTGTCGTTGGCCACTCGGACCGCTTCGTCGGCGCTCGCCACCCGGTAGAGGGTGGCCACCGGGCCGAACGCCTCCTCGTGGTGGATCCGCATGTCGGTGGTGATCCCCATGAGGACGGTGGGCGAGTAGAACCAGCCGCGGTCGGTCCCGGCCGGCCGTGAGCCGCCGCAGAGTGCGGTCGCGCCCTTGCGCACGGCGTCGTCGACCAGCTCCTCCAGGTCGGTGCGGCCCTGTTCGGTGGCGAGCGGTCCGACGTCGGTCGACTCGTCCAGCGGGTCGCCGACCTTCAGTGCGGCCATCCGGGTGGTGAACTCCTCCGTGAACGCGTCGTAGACATCCGTATGGACGATGAAGCGCTTGGCGGCGATGCAGGACTGGCCGTTGTTCTGCACCCGGGCGGTGACCGCGGTCCGCGCGGCCCGGGCCACATCGGCGGACGGCATCACGATGTACGGATCGCTGCCGCCCAGCTCCAGGACGGTCTTCTTGACCTCGTCGCCCGCGACGGCCGCGACCGAGCGGCCGGCCGGCTCACTGCCGGTCAGGGTCGCCGCTGCCACCCTGGGGTCGCGCAGGACGGACTCGACCGCGCCGGAGCCGATCAGCAGGGTCTGGAAGCAGCCCTTGGGGAATCCGGCCCGTTCGAAGAGTTCTCCCAGGTAGAGAGCGGTCTGCGGCACGTTCGACGCGTGTTTCAGCAGGCCGGTGTTGCCCGCCATCAGAGCCGGCGCGGCGAATCGCACGACCTGCCAGAGCGGGAAGTTCCAGGGCATCACGGCCAGCACGACGCCCAGCGGACGGTAGCGGGTGTACGCGCGGGTCGCGCCGGAGTCGGCGGCATCTGCCCGTGAGGGGTGCTCGTCCGCCAGCAGCGCGGGCGCGTGCTTGGCGTACCAGCGCATCGCCTTCGCGCACTTGGCCGCCTCGGCACGGGCGGCGGCGACGGGCTTCCCCATCTCGGTGGTCATCGTGCGGGCGATGTCCGCCTGCTCGCTCTCCAGCAGATCGGCGGCGCGGTTCAGCAGTCGCGCCCGTTCGGCGAACTCCGTGGTGCGGTAGGTGCGGAAAGCGGCGTCGGCCGCCGCGAGACAGCGCTCGATCTCCTCGGCGCCCAGCGCCTCGAAGGTCTGGAGCGTTTCACCGGTGGCGGGGTTCACCGTGGCGATGGGCATGGGTGGGTCCTCCTCGTACTCGCCCTCCGACCTTCGCGCGCCCGGTGCGCCACCGCAACGCGGGCGCCGGGCGGACGTCTCCCCGCGATGGTTCGTGACACGAACCGTCGCCCCTATGCTGACCCGATGGAGATGGCCGGGGGCGAGGAGCCGATGGGGATCGCGGCGGCGCTGGTGAGGACGTCGTTCCTGGTGCAGGCGGTGTACACGGAGGCCAGCCGGGAGTACGGACTTCCGGTGCAGCAGGCCCAGTTGATCTGCCTCCTGATGGCTCAGCCGCGCGGGATGGGAGAGCTGAGCTCCATGCTGGGCCTGGAGAGGTCCAGCATGACCGGACTGGTCGACCGGGCGCAGCGGCGCGGGCTGGTGCACAGGGAGCCGGATCCGCTGGACAGACGCGCGGTACGGGTCGCGCTGTCCGCCGAGGGAGCACGGGTCGCCGGTGACTTCCGGATGGACGCGGCCGTACGGATGGAGGCGCTGGCCGACGGGATAGGACCGGCCGAGCGCGACCGGCTCGCAGCCGTGCTGGGAGAGCTGGTGCGGGGCCACGAGGTGCCGGTGGTCTTCACGGAACCGGAGCAGACCGGGGCGCCCGCGATACGGCGGCCCGCGACGGCGGACGACGGCAGCCCGTGGAAGGCGTGAAGGCGGCTCGGTGAACGAGTTGTCTGAACAAGTTCCGCGAAAGCTGACCGAAATCGGCCGAGTTGTTCGCTTCATATGCCGTGTTCGGTCACTTGTCTGTCACCACCTCTTCCCTTTCACCCCGTCATCTGGGAAGACTCGGCTGGATCATTCCCCTCACACCGCGAGAGGTTCTTCTACACATGCCTCAGTTCAATCGGCGCCGCTTCCTCCAGATCGCGGGCGCGACCGCAGGCTTCTCAGCCCTCTCGAACAGCATCGACCGCGCCGCCGCCATCCCCGCGAAGCGGCGCTCGGGGACGATCAACGACATCGAGCACGTCGTCGTGCTGATGCAGGAGAATCGTTCATTCGACCACTACTTCGGCTCCATGAAGGGCGTACGCGGCTTCGGCGACCCCCGGCCGATGACGCCCGTCGGCGGCAAGCCGGTCTGGTACCAGTCGGACGGCACCAAGGACGTCCTGCCCTACCACCCGGACGCCAAGGACCTCGGCATGCAGTTCATCGCCGGGCTCGACCACGACTGGGCCGGCGGGCACAAGGCCTGGAACCAGGGCAAGTACGACCAGTGGATCCCCGCCAAGTCCGCGGGGACCATGGCCCACCTGACACGTCAGGACATTCCGTTCCACTACGCCCTGGCCGACGCGTTCACGGTCTGCGACGCCTACCACTCGTCGTTCATGGGGGCGACCGACCCCAACCGCTACTACCTGTGGTCCGGTCACGTCGGCAACGACGGCAAGGGCGGCGGCCCGGTGCTCGGCAACGCCGAGGCGGGGTACGACTGGACGACATACCCCGAGCGCCTGGAGAAGTCCGGCGTCTCCTGGAAGATCTACCAGGACATCGGTGACGGCCTGGACAAGGACGGCTCCTGGGGCTGGATCGACGACGCCTACCGCGGCAACTACGGCGACAACTCGCTGCTGTACTTCAACACGTACCGCAACGCCAAGCCGGGCGACCCGCTGTACGAGAAGGCGCGCACCGGTACCGACGCCAAGAACGGCGACGGCTTCTTCGACCTCCTCAAGGCCGACGTGAAGGCGGACAAGCTCCCCCAGGTCTCCTGGATCGCCGCCCCCGAGGCCTTCTCCGAGCACCCCAACTGGCCCGCAAACTACGGCGCCTGGTACGTCTCGCAGGTGCTGGACGCCCTCACGTCGAACCCGGAGGTGTGGAGCAAGACGGCGCTCTTCATCACCTACGACGAGAACGACGGCTACTTCGACCACGCCGTCCCGCCCTTCCCGCCCGCCTCCGCCGACCGGGGCGCGTCGACCGTGGACACCTCGCTCGACTGGTTCCCAGGCGACGCGAGTTACGGCGCCGGGCCCTACGGCCTCGGCCAGCGTGTCCCGATGACCGTCGTCTCCCCCTGGAGCACCGGCGGTTATGTCTGCTCCGAGGTCTTCGACCACACCTCGGTCATCCGGTTCATGGAGCGCCGCTTCGGTGTATCGGAGCCGAACATCTCGCCCTGGCGGCGGGCCATCTGCGGCGACCTGACGTCCGCCTTCGACTTCGCGCTGAAGGACACCAAGCCCGCCAGGCTGCCGGACACCGACGGTTTCCGGCCGCCGGACAACGCCCGGCACGACAGCTATGTGCCGAAGGCGCCCGCGGACCCGGCGCTGCCCAAGCAGGAGGCAGGCTCGCGGCCGTCGCGGCCGCTGCCCTACGCCCCGCTGGTGGGCGGGAAGGCCTCGCCGTCCGACGGCAAGTTCACGCTCTCGTTCAGCGGGGGCGCGAACGCCGGTGCCTGCTTCACGGTGACGTCGGCCAACCGCGGTGACGGGCCGTGGACGTACACGGCCGAGGCGGGGAAGACGCTCTCCGACACCTGGAACACCACGTACTCCAAGGGTTCCTACGATCTGTCCGTGTTCGGCCCGAACGGCTTCCTCCGTACGTACAAGGGCCCCGGCACCACCGCGGGCCCCGAGGTGACCGCCCGCCACCGGGCAGGTGACGGCTCGGTCGAGCTGACCATGACCAACGCGGGCAGCGCCGACTGTCATCTCACCGTCACCAACGCGTACGGCGGGAAGAGCGAGACCTTCACCGTCCGCAAGGGGAAGACCGTCGTGCACACCGTGGACCTGCGCTCCACCCGGCGGTGGTACGACCTGACCGTGGTCTCGGACCGGGACGGCGGCTATCTGCGCCGGCTGGCCGGGCACGTCGAGACCGGCAGGCCCGGGGTGAGCGACCCGGCGATCATCACCGGCTGACAGCTGCAGGTGCCGGACCCCGCGATCCGGGGCCCGGCACCGCACACCGGAGGGCGCCGGCTCAGGCCGCGCCGCCGGGCACGGTCCCGTCCGGCACGGGAACGGACGGGCCGAGCGGGACCTCCGGGCCCCGGCACTCGGTCAGCCAGCGCCGCAGGACGCGGTGCACCTGTTCGGCGCCGGTCAGCTGCCCCTCGTCGAGGGGTGCGGAGAGATCGAGCGGCGTCAGCAGGAAGGGCACCGACTGTTCCCCGCCGAGGCCGCCGTGCGAACCGATCTGCCCCTCGAAGGCGTGCACCGTGCCCGTCTCCGGGTCGTACATCGAATTGACCATGACGTCGGCGACGTGCGGAAAGGTGTCGGTCCTGCGCACCGCGTCGGCCGCGCCGGGCCCGAAGCCCGCGAGGGGCCCCTCGCCGTCGGCCAGCAGGGCGACGGGCACCTCGGCGCCCCCCGCCCCGAGCACCACCGACCCGTGCTCCTCGCTCGCCAGGAGCAGGAACGCGATCCCCGGATGGTTGGCCAGGGTCGGCAGCAGCGCCGGGTGGCGCCGGTCGAGCTCCTCGCGGGTGATCCGGCCCGGCGCGTCCGGGAAGGAGATCAGACCGAGGTTCCCCGAGGCCAGCACCACCGGGTCGGAACCGGGGTCCGGCGGTGTCTCGTCGCCCGCGGGCGCCGGCCGGTGCAGGACGACACGGACCGCGGCCCGCGCCTCCGAGCCGCTCCGGGTCCGCTGCGCCCGGCGCGGGACCGGCAGCCCGCAGCCCGCCCGCACCAGGTCCTTGAGCGTCAGCCCGTACGCGCCCTCGAAGGTCTGCCCGGGGCTCTGCCCGTGGTCGGAGAGCAGCACGATGCGGTAGGGCCGCGGGGCGTGCTCCTCGGCCTTCGCCATCAGCGCCAGCGAACGGTCCAGCCGTGCCAGTACCTTTGCCGCGTCCCGGCTGTGGGGTCCGCTGTGGTGCGCCACCTCGTCGTACGCCACCAGGTCCGCGTAGACGGCGGTCCGCCCGGCGAACATGTCGCCGATCACCGCGGACACCACCACGTCGCGCTCCACCACCGTCGCGAAGGCCCTGATGAACGGGTAGAGGCCACCGCGCTTGATCCGCGGTTCCACCTGGCGGGCGCGGGCCCGCGTCGACTGGCCGATCTCGCGGCCGACCTCGGCGAAGAACGAGATCGCGGTGCGGACCGCGTTGGCCGGGTCGGAGAAGTACGCGAAGTAGCCCGCCCGTGAGCGGTGGTCACGGTCCCGGCGGGCGGCGACCGACAGCACCAGGGCCAGCTCGTCGGCCCCGCCGCTGAAGAGGTTCCCGCGGCTCGCCCCGTCCACCGTGAGCAGCCCGGCGTCGCCGGTGCGCCCGGCGGCCCTGCGCTGGAGCTCGGCCGCGCTGGCCGGCCGGTTGCAGACCATCACGTCGCCGGTCTCCTTCTCGTACCAGCGGAAGGCGGGCACGTCGTGATTGGAGCCGTGCAGGATGCCGAGCTGGCTGGCACCGGTCTGGCTGGACCAGTCGGTGCGCCAGGAGTGGAGCCGGTGGGTGGAGCCCATCCACCCGGCGACGGTGGGCATCAGCCCCTCGTGCACCGCGCGGAGCAGCGCCGCGTGCCCCACCCCGTCGAGCTGGAGGAAGACCGTGCCGTGCGGCCCGCCCCGCCCCGTGTCCGCGCCGCTTCTGCGCCGCCGGCGCGAGGCGAGGCGGGAGAGCCTCCTGCGGTACGCCTCGTCGTCACGGACGGCGAGGCCGGTGGAGGTGGCGGAGGCGACGGCGGACATCACGGCCGCCACCACGACCGCCGTCTCGGGGTTGGACGTGCCCCGGCCGTTCGGGATCAGGTCCAGTGCCACCAGCAGGAGCGAGCCGTTGAGGAAGAAGACCAGCAGCCCGAGGACGAGGGCGGGGACCAGCAGCAGCGCGCGGACGACCACGGGCCACACCAGCGCGCTGAGCAGGCCGAAGGCGGCGGCTCCCCATCCCGCGGTGATGGCCACCGTCGTGGCGCTGTCACCCCGGGCGGACTCCAGCCGGAAGTCGGGCAGGATCCCGGCGAGCGCCAGCATGGTCAGCGTGGACACCGCCCACACCACGATCACCCGGAACAGAGCGCTGCCCGCCCTGCGCCATCGTCCTGCGGCCACGCCTCTTCCCCCTCACGTCCTGCGGCCCCGGGTGGACCCGCCGGTCAGTTTTCCACAGGAGCCGGCAGCGCCCCTGCCGCGGCCCGGGGCGGGAGGGGCGGCGACGGGCCTCCCGCCCCGGCGCACGTCAGGGCGGGGAGGAGTATCCGCAGGAGTGGCAGATCTTCCAGCCGTCCTGCGTGACGGCGAGGACACCTCCGCAGCGCGGACACTGCTCCGAGTGCAGGGTCACGGAGCCTCCTCCCGTTGTGCTGGATCGCTACCCACCATGGGCGGCGGCAGACGTGACACGCTGTCCCGGGAACGGGCCGGACGATGTCGCGCGGAGCCCGGGACGAGGGACGCGACCAGACGTGAGGAGGCGGCAGGTGCCGGTCGATGTGACCTGGTGGGGACATGCCACATGTACGGTCGAGGACTCCGGGGTCCGGGTGCTCACCGACCCGCTGTTCACCCGCAGACTCGCTCACCTGCGGCGCCGCCGCGGCGCGGTGCCGCCGCCCAGCGCCGCGGTGGCCCGTGCGGTCCTCGTATCGCATCTGCACGCCGACCATCTGCATCTGCCGTCGCTCGCCCGGCTGGCACCGGGCACGACGCTGATCGTGCCGCGCGGCGCGGTCCGCGCGGTCCCCGGGCTGCGGCGGCTCGGCCTGGCCGTCACCGAGGTCGGCGCGGGCGACGAGGTGCGGGTCGCGGACCTCGTCATCCGTGCGGTACCCGCCCGCCACGACGGCCGCCGGATGCCTTTCGGCCCGCAGCGTGCCCCCGCGCTCGGCTTCGTCGTCACCGGCGAGGCACGCACCTACTTCGCCGGGGACACCGGTCTGTTCGACGCGATGGCCGAATCCGTGGGCGAGGTGGATGTGGCGCTGCTCCCGGTCGGGGGCTGGGGCCCCTTCCTCGGCCAGGAGCACCTGGACGCCCGGCGGGCCGCCCAGGCGCTGGCCGCGCTGCGTCCGCGCTCCGCCGTCCCGGTGCACTACGGCACCTTCTGGCCGGTCGGGATGGACGGCGTCCGCCCGCACGAATTCCACACGCCCGGCGACGAGTTCGTACGGCAGGCGGCGCTGCTGGCACCGGAGGTGTCCGTGTACCGGCCCGCACACGGCGAAGTCGTACGGCCGGAGGTGGCCGGGTGATACACGAACTGGTGAGCCAGGTGCCCGCCGAATCCACCCAGCAGGCCGTCGGCTACCCGACGCTCTTCCTTCTCGTGGCCCTGGGGTCCCTGGTGCCGGTGGTGCCCACGGGCGCGCTGGTGAGCTCGGCCGCCGTGGTCGCCATCCACCAGACCGATCCGCTGGCACTGCTCTTCGTATTCGCCGTGGCCTCTTCCGCCGCTTTCCTCGGGGACATCGCGCTGTACTGGCTCGGGCGGCGCGGCGTGCACTCCAGGAAGGGCTCACGCTGGCTGGAGGCGCTGCGCAGACGGGCGCCGCAGGCGCGGCTGGCGAACGCGGAGGAGAAGCTCGACAAGCACAGCAAGTCGGTGCTCGTGCTCTCCCGGCTGGTCCCGGCCGGGAGGATCCCGGTGATGCTCGCCTGTCTGCTCGGCGAGATGCCGCTGCGCAGATTCGCCCGCGGCGACGTTCCGGCCTGTCTCGCCTGGGCCGCCGCGTACCAGCTCATCGGCATACTCGGCGGTTCGCTCTTCGACGAACCCTGGGAGGGCGTGGTGGCGGCGATCGCGCTCACCCTGCTGCTCAGCGGGGCGCCGGCCGCGTGGCGCAGGCTCAGGCCGCACGGCGGTTCGCCCGCACCGCGCTGAGCCGCCCGGTTCCGCCAACCCCCCGCCGGCCGCCGCCTGTTCACACCGACCCTCCCCCTACCCGTAGTACTCAGGAGTGACGCGGGAGGTTCGCCCCACAGCGGGACGCCTGCCACCCGGTGTGCTCCCTACCTTCAGTACCGGAAGCACGAAAGCCATCCGGTACGGAAGGACCACCCCATGGCGTCCCGCCCGCACAGCAGCCGTCTGCGCCGCGCCCTGCTCACCGCACTCGTCACCGCTTCGGTGGCCGTGCCGGTGTCGGGTGCGGCCCGCCCGACGGCCGTCCCCGCACCCGCGCCGACGGCCCTCGCCCCTCTGCGGACCGTGACCCCCGCGGTCCTCGCCGAGCGGTACGCGGCGACCCGGGCCGACATCAGGGCCGCGGGGCGGACGGCCCTGGCCGACGGCGACCGGGGGCGCGCCGGTTCGCTGCGTGCCATGGCGCGGCCGGGGCGGCACTTCCTCGCCTTCGACGGGCGTGACGGCGGACGTACCGCCGAGGTGTTCGGCGATCTGTCCCGGGCCCGGCACATCGCGGTACTGGTACCGGGATCGGACACCGGCATCGACCAGTACGAGCGCCTGCTGGACGGTGCGACGGCGCTGCGGCGGCAGCTGGGCACCGGGTCCGCCGTCGTGGCCTGGGTGGGGTACGCGACGCCCGCCACGGTCAGCACCACGGTGCTGACGACCGGCCGTGCGGACGAGGCAGCCCCAGGGCTGCGGCGTTTCGTCGGAGAGCTGGCCGGCGCAACGGCGGGGGCCAGGATCTCGCTGCTCTGCCACTCCTACGGTTCGGTGGTCTGCGGACGGGCCGCCTCCGGCCTCGCTGCCGCCGACATCGTGCTGTACGGCAGCCCCGGAGCAGGGCGCGGCAGTGAAGCCGCCCTGCACACCCGGGCCACCGTCTGGGCGGGCCGGGGCAGCCATGACTGGATCGCGGACGTGCCGCATGTACGGATTCCGCTGCCCTTCGTGACCGTCGGGCTGGGCGCGGACCCGGTCTCGGCGGGCTTCGGCGCCCGGGTCTTCGACGCGGGGGGCGGCGGCCACAGCGACTACCTGAAGCCCGGTTCCCTGTCGCTGGCGAATCTCGCCCGGATCGTCGAGGGCCGGACGCCTGCCGCCGGCACCGGCTCCGGTGAGGCCCGTCGGGTGTGAGCCCGGCAGGCGGCGGGGGCGGTTCAGTCGGCCGGGGCCGGCCGGTCGGCCGACACCTCCTGGAGCACCCGGGACCCGCCCACCGGCAGGTCCCACAGCTCGTCGCGCGGGCGTCCCGCCCGCTCCCAGGCCGCGCGGACCCGGGTGAGCGGTTCGAGTACCGGCTCGGCGGAGAGCAGGAACGCGCCCCAGTGCATGGGCGCCATCCGGCGCGCGCCCAGGTCCTCGCAGGCCGCGACCGCCTCCTCCGGGTCGGTGTGCACCGGCCCGAGCATCCAGCGCGGCTCGTACGCCCCGATCGGCAGCAGCGCCAGGTCGATGCCCGGGTGCCGGTGGCCGATCTCCCCGAACCAGTGGCCGTAACCGGTGTCGCCCGCGAAGTACACCCGCTGCCCCTGCTGGTCGGTGAGGACCCAGCCGCCCCAGAGGGAGCGGCAGGTGTCGGTGAGCGTGCGCTTGGACCAGTGGTGGGCGGGCACGAAGTCGAAGCGGACACCGCCGGTCTCGGCCGACTCCCACCAGTCGAGCTCGGTGACGCGGGTGAAACGGCGGCGCCGGAACCACCGGGCCAGTCCCGCCGGGACGAAGAGCGGGGTGTCGCGCGGGAGCCGCTTGATGGTGGGGGCGTCCAGGTGGTCGTAGTGGTTGTGGCTGATGACCACCGCGTCGATCTCCGGCAGGTCGGCCCAGCGGACCCCGACGGGTGTGACCCGGGCGGGCGTGCCGAGGATCCTGCGCGACCAGACCGGATCGGTGAGGACGGTGAGACCGCCGATACGCACCACCCAGCTCGCGTGCCCCGCCCAGGTGACGGCGATGGTGGTGGCGTCGGTCTCGGGGAGCGGGGCGGGGGCGTACGGCAGCAGCGGGATGTCGCGCAGCCCCTCCGGGCGCGGCCGTACCGCACCTTCGCGGGCCAGTCTGGCCAGCGCCCCGACACCGGGCAGCGGGGCGGTGAGCCGGTCGGCGAAGGACTTCGGCCAGAGCCTGGTCTCCCCCGGCGCGCGCAGCATGCCCGGGGTGCGGCTGCGGGGCCGGGTGTACGGCCGGGGCTGTGCGGGATGCCCGGCCCGCTGCTGCGCCCCGGTCCGGGGCTCCTGGCCGGCCGTGGGTTCCTGGCCCGTCCGGGGCGGGGCCCCGGACGGTGCCTGGGGTTGCGGCCCGGTGAGGGAGCTCTCGGTCTGTTCCGTCATCGAAGGGCTCCGTCCGGTGGCGGTGAGTCGGTCATCGCAGTTGCTCCAGGGCCGTCGCGAAGGTCCTCAACGCGCGGGCCACGTGGGGAAGTCCGAGCGGCTCCGCGGAGCCCAGGGACTCCAGCCGCTCCTCCGGGGTCGATCCGACGAGCGGGCCAGTCGCGAACCTCACCCGCAGCGCGGCCGGATCGTCGCCGAAGCGGTGGCCCCCCGGCGCCGGCGCCCCGAGCCGCTTCCCGAGGTAGTCCTCCAGATCCATCGCGTCGGTGACGCCGTGCTCCGCGAGTCCCGCGCCCAGCGGGCCCAGATCCGCGTAGAGGTGACGCCCGGCCTGCGGGGGCCTGGCGAGGGCGCCCGCGGCGAGTACCGCGTGGTGGGCGGCCGCGGCCACCCGGGCGTGCAGCAGGGCCGCCCGCACCGCCCTTTCCCGCACAGCCACCGGTTCGCCCAGCGCGCACGCCGCGGCCGCGGCGACGGGTGCGGGGACCACGGCCCCGATGGCGGTGAGCGCGTCCAGCGTCCTGGCCCGCCGGGCAGCGCCCTCCCCGGTGGCGGGGAACCGGGCGATGGCCACCGGCCAGGCCTCCGGGGTCAGCGAACCCGCCAGGTCGGACAGCACGGTCACCTCACCGGGGCACATCTCGGCGGGGCTGAGCAGCACGGTCTCGTCCGGCCTGTGCCGGGTGTCGCGCCAGGTCTCGTCGCTGATGATGTGCAGCCCCTCGGAGAGCGCGGCCTCACAGGCCTCGTGCAGCAGTTCGGGCGAGGCGGCCGTGGCGGTGGGGTCGTCGGCGACGGAGAGCAGCAGCAGCCGGGGGTTGCCGCCCTCGGCGCGCACTCTGCGTACGGTCTCCAGGAGTGCGTAGGGGTCCGGCACGCCGCCGCACTCCGCGGGCGTGGGCACCGGGTAGGCGGACCGCCCGGCCAGACGCGCCTGCGGTATCCACCAGGCGGGGCACGGACGCGGCAGCATGAGATCACCGCCGTCCGCCGCGAGCAGGGCGAGGAGCAGCGCCTGGGCGCCCCCGGCGGCGACCGTGTCGCCGGGGGCGCAGCCGAGTCCGCGCCGGGTCCAGTATCCGCAGGCCGCCGCCCGCAGCGCGGGTCCGCCGCCCGGCGGCTCGGGGTCGGTACGGCGGGCCGCGCCGGTGAGCGCCGCGGCCAGTTCGGGGAGCACCGGCAGTCCGGGGCCGGGGGCGGGAGGCCCGTAGCGGACAGGGCCGCGGCTCTCCGGAACCGTCCGCTGC
Organism: Streptomyces sp. NBC_00388; assembly: GCF_036061255.1. NCBI lineage: Bacteria > Bacillati > Actinomycetota > Actinomycetes > Kitasatosporales > Streptomycetaceae > Streptomyces > Streptomyces sp. NBC_00388. The sequence goes on along the minus strand of NZ_CP107948.1, from coordinate 6,326,797 downwards.
ATGCCCGCACCTCCGCTGTCTCCGTCCCCCGAGACCTTTATACGTAGATTTGCCCGGACGGGCGACCGTGGCCGCCGCTCCGCTGCGGGCGGCGCAGGAGCCGTACCGCCCGGGTTCACGGCGCCTGCGCAGGCCGGCGGCGCCCGCGGCGTGCGCCGACGCGCCGGAGCCGCCGGAAGCATCCCCCCGGCCGGACGGGGTACGACGATCAGTCAGCAGAACCGCTGCGCGGAGCTGTCCGCCGCACCGGCGGCCGGTCAGGACGTGCGCACCGATCGTCGAGAGGGTTGATTTCCATGGCATCCGCCGTCCCCCCGAGCGGCCCGCCCCGCTTCGAACGGCTCGTGAGCTGGTTCGGGGCCCGGGACCAGGCGCTGTTCCGGTCCGCGGCTGCCCGGCACTGGCCGGCCGCCGCGCCGGTGCTGCCCCGGCTGAGCCGCAGTGCCAACCACGGCCTGCTCTGGTTCACCACCGCCGCCGGGATCGCCGCAGTGGGCGGTTCGCCCCGCGCGCGGCGGGCCGCGCTGCGCGGAGTGGCCTCGCTGGCTGTGGCCTCGGCCGTCGCCAACACGGTGGCCAAGCGGTCCGTTCGCAGGTCGAGACCGATACTGGACGCCGTACCGGTGATGAGGCAGCTGAAGCGGCAGCCCGTCACCACGTCCTTCCCCTCCGGCCACGCGGCGTCGGCCGCCGCCTTCGCCACGGGTGTCGCCCTGGAGTCGAAGGGCTGGGGCGCGGCCGTCGCGCCGCTCGCCGTCAGCGTCGCGGCGTCGCGGGTCTACACCGGGGTGCACTATCCGAGTGACGTGCTGATCGGAGCCGCGCTCGGGGTGGGAGCCGCCTTCGCGGTGCGGGGGCTCGTACCGACCCGCAGTCAGCTGCCCGCCCCCGGCCGCCCGCACACCGAGGCACCGGTGCTGCCCGGCGGCGAGGACCTGGTCGTGGTGGTCAACAGGGCGTCGGGGTCGGCCGCGGCCACGGCGGCGCTCGTCAGGGACGCGCTGCCGCTCGCCGATGTGGTGGAGTGCGGCCCCGGTGAGCTGGTGGCCACGCTGGAGAAGGCCGCCGGGCGCTGCCGGGCCCTGGGTGTCTGCGGCGGCGACGGGACCGTCAACAGGGCTGCCGTGGTCGCGGCCCGCCTCGGCGTGCCGCTGGCTGTCTTTCCCGGCGGAACGCTCAACCACTTCGCGTACGACGTCGGGATCGAGGAGGTCCACGACACCTGCCGGGCGCTGGCGTCGGGCGACGCGGTCAAGGTCGACCTGGGCCGCTTCACCCCCGGGCCCGCAGGCCCAGGAGGCGAGCCGGGACACTTCCTCAACACCTTCAGCCTGGGGTCCTATCCGGAACTGGTGCGGATCAGGGAGCGCTGGTCACCGAAGATCGGCGGCTGGCCGGCGGGCGTACTGGCGGCGGCGCGGGTGCTGAGTTCGCAGCGGCCGCTGCAGGCCGAGTTCAACGGCGAGCGGCGGACCCTGTGGATGCTCTTCGCGGGCAACGGCATGTACCGGCAGATGGGCCCGACCCCCGGCCGGCGCTTCGATCTGGCCGACGGCCTGCTGGACGTCCGGGTGGTGCACGGCGGCCGGCTGCCGGGGCTGCGGCTGCTGGCAGCGGCGCTCGCGGGTCCGCTGTCCCGCTCCCCCGTGCACGCGGCGGAGCGGCTGCGCCGGGTCCGGCTCGCCGGTCTCACCCCCGGCACACCGCTCGCGTTCGACGGCGAGATCACCCGGGCCCCGGCCACCCTGTGGATCGACAAGGACGACGAGGCACTCACGGTGTATCGTCCGCTGCCGCTCTAGCGGCGTCCGTCACGTCGAGATAGACCTGGTCGGCCTCCGGCCAGGCCTCCTCGATGGACCCCCTGATCCGCATCGAGGTGAGCTCCACCTGCTCGCTCTCCAGACCGGGCACCAGGTCGATCCGGGCGGCCACGAGCGTCGAGTCCATGCCCAGCCGCATGGTCAGCAGCGAGGACACCTCGTCGATCTCGGGCTGCGCGGCGAGCATCTCCTCGATGCCGCGGCGCAGTTCGGGATCGGCGGCCTCGCCGATCAGCTGCTCGCGGGCGTCCTTGCCCAGCCGGTAGGCGACGTATCCGAGCAGGGCCCCGATCGCGATCGAGGCGGAGGCCTCCCAGGCGATGTTCCCGGTCACCATGTGCAGGACCATCCCGGCCATGGCGAGCAGGACACCCACCACGGCCGTGCCGTCCTCGGCGATGACGGTCCGCAGGGCGGGGTCCTTGCCGATGCCCTTGCCGGGCTGGCTGCGCACCTGGAGTACGGCGCGCGCCAGCGAGGTGCCCTCGGCGATCAGCGCGACGCCCAGCACGACGAGCCCCACCACGTAGCCCGACGTGGACTCCTGCTCGCCGCCGCCGCGCAGCGCCTCGACGCCCTGCAGGACGGAGAAGCAGGCGCCCATGACGAAGATGCCCACGGCGGCCAGCAGGGCCCAGAAGTACCGTTCCTTGCCGTAGCCGAAGGGGTGCTGCGGATCTGCGGGACGCTTGCTCCGCCGGAGCGCGAAGAGCAGGAACACCTCGTTGAGGCTGTCGGCGACCGAGTGCGCCGCCTCGGAGAGCAGGGCCGGGGAGCCGGCGAAGACACCGCCGGCCGCCTTGGCGACGGCGATGACCAGGTTGGCGGCGAGCGCCACCAGTACCGTCACCCTGGTCTTCCGGTCGTCGGCTCCGTCCTTCCCGCTGCCGGTCCCGCTGTCGTCCGTTCCGTTGCCGGGGTCGTCACTCATGCCGTACCCCCCGGACGCGCGGTCCCGCCCTGCCGGGTGGCCGGGCGAGTGGCCCGGCCGTGCGGTGACCTGCCGGCCCGCGGCTCCGGGCGTGCCTCTCCCGGTACGTCGTCCCGGTGGGGCCTCCGGTGCGGCTCCGGCTTCCACCGGCCCTCTCCGGCCGTGTGCGCGTCATTGGATCTCATGAGCCACCAGGTACCCGCTCCGGTCAGGGGGAATCCGGGCGGCCCGCCCCGGCCGCCCGGACTGTTCCCCCGGCGAAGGCTCCGCGAGAGGTGCTCAGGCGACCGAGCCCGGCCGGATCACCGCCTTCTCCACCAGCAGCCGGGCGCCCGCTGCGATGCTCTGCGCGTCGATCCCGGCAGCGGCCAGCTGCTCCTGCGGAGTGGCCGACCCCGGCATGTTGCCGACCGCGAGCCGGACCAGCCGGGGCACCGGCCTGCCGTCCGCGAACGCCTCTGCCACCGCGTCCCCCAGGCCGCCCTCGGGGTGGTGGTCCTCGACCGTGATCAGGCAGCCCGTCTGGTCCGCCGCGGTCCGCAGGGTGCCCGCGTCCACGGGCTTGACCGAGTAGAGGTCGATCACCCGTACGGCGATGCCCTCCTGCGCCAGGAGGTCCGCCGCCCCCAGGCACTCATGGAGGGTCTGGCCCGCACCGATCAGGGTCAGCGCGTCGTCCGGGCCGGACCGCAGGACCTTGCTGCCGCCGACCGGGAACTCCTCGTCGGGCCCGTAGACGACCGGGGTCTCACCGCGGTTCGTGCGCAGGTAGCGGATGCCGCGCAGATCCGCCATCGCGGCCACCAGCTTCGCGGCCTGGTTGGCGTCGCTCGGACAGAGGACCGTGCTGCCGTGCAGCGAGCGGAACATCGCCAGGTCCTCCAGGCCCATCTGGGACGGGCCGTCCTGCCCGATCGCCGTGCCGACGTGCGAGCCGACGATGTTGATGTCGGCGGCGCCGATCGCCGCCATCCGGAAGAAGTCGTGGGCCCGGGTGAGGAAGGACGCGAAACTGCAGGCGAACGGGGTGTGGCCGCGTGCCTGCATGCCGACGGCCGAGGCCACCAGCTGCTGCTCGGCGATGTAGCACTCGAAGTACCGCTCGGGATGCTCCTTCGAGAAGAACTCGGCGCGGGTCGAGTCGCCGACCTCCCCGTCCAGCACGACGACCTCGCCGCGCGCCGTACCGAGTGCGGTGACCGCCTCGCCGAACGCGTTGCGCGTGGCGACCTCGTCGCCCTTCTCGTAGCGCGGCAGTTCGAGCTTTCCGCTGCCGGCGATCCGCCGGGGCCGCACGTCCTCGGGCTTGTGCACATCGACGCGGATGGAGCGCGGCCCGCCCAGCTCCTCGACAGCCGCGTCCGCGTCGGGCAGCGGCTTGCCGTGCATGCCCTCGCGGTCCTCGACTGCGGCCACGCCGCGCCCCTTGCGGGTGCCCGCGATGATCGCGGTGGGGACGTCCTTGACGGCGAGGACTTCCTGGTACGCGGCGTCGACGGCGCCGATGTCGTGCCCGTCGATCTCGACCGTGTGCCATCCGAAGGCGCGGAGCCTGCGCCCGTAGGCCTCCAGATCCCGGCCGTGCCGGGTGGGCCCGCGCTGGCCGAGGCGGTTCACGTCCACGATCAGGGTCAGATTGCCGAGGTTCTCGAACCCGGCGTGCTCGGCCGCCTCCCAGACGGAGCCCTCGGCCATCTCACTGTCGCCGCTCAGCACCCAGACCCGGTAGTCCACCTGCTCCAGGCGCTTCCCCGCGAGGGCCATGCCCACCCCTACCGGCAGCCCCTGCCCCAGCGATCCGGTGGCCACGTCGACCCAGGGGATGCGCGGCGTCGGGTGGCCTTCGAGACGGCTGCCCCTGGTGCGGAAGGTGAGCAGTTCCTCGTCGTCGACAGCGCCTGCGGCCTTGTACATGGCGTACAGGAGCGGTGTGGCGTGCCCCTTGGAGAGGATGAACCGGTCGTTGGCCGGATGCTCGGGCCGGTCGAAGTCGTAGCGCAGATACCTGGAGAGCAGTACGGCGGCCAGATCCGCCGCCGACATCGAGGAGGTGGGGTGCCCGGAGCCCGCCGCGTCCGCGGCGCGCACCGCGTCCACGCGGAGCTGCTGGGCCAGTTCGAAGAGTTCTGCGTTCTTGTCCGTGCTCATCATGACGTTCCCTTCCCGCGACCGGACGTTTCGGCGGTGCGGCGTCGAGCGGGCCGCTCCTGAAGTGGGCTCGCCCGCTGGTTCACCCTGTCCCGGCCGCACAGCACCGCGTACCCGGTACGCCGCGACGCGCACACGTTTCCCCGGCATGGCGGCAGACACCCCTCCGGCCGCCCGCTGCGGAGCGGTCGGCCCCACGGATTCCCTGTATCAGGATGCGAGATATGAATCTCAACATTCGGCATGAGCATCTACGGTGGTGACACCACTTCGGATGAGCACGACGTCGAAAAGGGGAGATCCGTCATGCCGGAAGAGACAGCCGTTTACACCCACGGCCACCACGAGTCGGTGCTGCGCTCGCACACCTGGCGGACGGCCGCCAACTCCGCGGCGTACCTGGTGGACGAGCTCAAGCCGCACATGCGGATCCTGGACATCGGCTGCGGCCCCGGCACCATCACCGCCGACCTGGCCGCGCTGGTACCGCAGGGCAGCGTCACCGGGGTCGACCGGGCACCCGCGGTCCTGGAGAAGGCGCGCGCGCTGGCCGCCGGACGCGGCCTGTCCAATGCGGACTTCGCGGTCGCCGACGTGAACGCACTGGACTACCCGGACGAGAGTTTCTGCGTGGTCCACGCACATCAGGTGCTCCAGCATCTGGGCGACCCGGTCCAGGCGCTGCGTGAGATGCGGCGCGTCACGAAGCCCGGCGGCATCGTCGCGGTGCGCGAGAGCGACTACGGCTCGTTCACCTGGTATCCGGAGTCCCCGGTGATGGACGACTGGCTGGACCTGTACCACCGGGTCGCCCGTGCCAACGGCGCCGAACCGGACGCAGGACGACGGCTGTTCTCCTGGGCGCGGCAGGCCGGATTCACCGACGTCAGGACGACCGCCACCAACTGGGTCTTCGCCACGGGTGAGGAGCGTGCCTGGTGGAGCGGGCTGTGGGCGGACCGTACGACCGAGTCGGTCTACGCGCAGCAGGCCGTGGACGGCGGCCACGCGACGCCGGAGCAGCTGACCGCGATCGCCGGCGCCTGGCGCGAGTGGGGGGCGCAGGACGACGGATGGTTCCTGGTGCCCCACGGCGAGATCCTCTGCCGGGTCTGACACACCCGGCCGGAGCGGGCCGCCCGCTCCGGCCGCACGTTCCGCCCGCCCTGACCGAGGGCGCGGCCCCCTTCAGCGCTGAGCGCGAAGGCCGCACCCCGCGCGGGGAGTTGGGGCCGGCGGACTCCGCGGTGCCCGCCCGCGGGGCCCGTGCAATCATGAAGGCCCTGCGGGCGCATCGGGACATGCGCCCCCGGCGGGCCGGAGGGGCAGCGTCGCTCGACCATCTCCCCCTCGTCCGCGCCGGGTTACGAACGTACTGGTCAGAGGGGTAGGAGCATCCCGCATATGGAGATCCTGGGTACTACGCTGCGTATCTGCGTCGCCGACCTCGAAGCTTCGGTGTTCTTCTACGAACGGCTCACCGGGGCCAAGGCGCTGCGCTTCGAGCGCGGCGGGGTGTCGGTCGCCGCGGTGGGCTTCTTCCTCCTGATGAGCGGGCCGGAGTCGGAGCTGGAGATTCTGCGCAAGGTGACGGCGACCATCGCGGTGCGTGATGTCGACGAGGCCCTCACCACCCTCACCGAGGTCGGCGCCCAGGTCATCGCGGGGCCGGTGCCGACCCCGGTGGGCCGCAATCTGATCGCGGTCCACCCCGACGGTTCGGTCTTCGAGTACGTCGACAGGAACGGGAACGGCTCCACCGCCTGAGCCCCGCCCGGCCGGCGGCCCGCCCGGGCCGCCGGCCAAGGGACCGTCAGCTCCGCGGCCGCATCCGGTACTCGTACGCCTCGGGCAGCGGGTCGTCCGTGAGCGCCGACCAGACCTCGTCGAGGATCTCCGCACCCTCCCGGAGATCCGCCACCTCGAAGCCCGCGTCGAAGAGCGCGCGTGCTTCCCCGGTGGCTCCTTCGGCGAGCAGCAACTGGGCCTCGATCAGCCGGAACCGGCCACGGGCGCGGGTCTCCGGGTGCAGCCGGTCCCAGACACTCCGCGCCTCCGCGGTGCGTCCCACCGCCAGCAGTGCCTCGATCGCCTCACGGCCGAGTGCGGCGGTCACCGCCGTCCACTCGCGGCCCTCGCGCCGCTCGGCGCAGAGGTCACCGAAGGCCTCGGACCAGCGGTCGGCCGCCCTCCCGTCGTGTCCGTCGCACCGGTCGGCGACCGCGAGACAGCGCAGCAAAGGCCAGCGCGCCGGGGCCAGTTCGAGACCGCGCTCCCAGCTGCGCACCGCCTGGGCCCGGTCGCCGCCGTGCCACTGCGCGACCCCCAGGTGGTACTCGGTCAGCGGTTCGGCGAGCGCCGTCTCCAGCATGTCCCGCCAGTGCCCGGAGACCAGGGAGGGGCCGGGCGGGGTGGCCTCGCGCGGCGCGGGAAAGGCGCCCGAGCGGCACAGTTCGAGCCAGGGCTGCTGGTCGTCGCCGATGGCCGACTCGTCGAACGGAGTGCCGGGCAGCTTGTATCCGCCGCGCAGCACTTCGAGCGCGCCCCAGCCGGAACCGATGGCGAGCACCTCGTGCGGCTCGCGGTCGGCGCAGCCGCGCCACGCCTCGTGAGCGGCCTCGACCGCGGCTCGGGGAAGTGCGGCTTCGAGCCGGTCGGCCGCCTCACGGCGGGCAGCCGCCCAGTCGTCGCCGTGGACGGCCGACGCGTCCGCGGTGAGCGGCCCGTACGCTTCGAGCCAGCTGAACTCGGCGCCCGCTTCGAGACGTACGTGCTCCAGCTGGGTGCGGGCGAGACCCGCCTGGATCTCCGCGTATCCCCCGGTGCCCGGCTCGGTCAGCCACTGCTGCCAGCGCCGGCCGCCGGCGCCCGAGCCCCAGAGGAAGAGCTTGCGGCCGCCGAGCCGGTCGGTCGACGTCTGCACGAGGCCCCGGCCGCCCGCGTCAAGGGAGGCGATCCACTTCCTCGCCTCGCGCGGGACCTCGTAGAAGTAGTCGGCCGGGTACTCGCTGCGGAGCGGGTACGTGCGGTCCGCGCCCTCCCAGCCGGGGACCGGGACGCGGCGCAGGCTGCGCTCGTAGCCGAAGTGCCAGGCTTCGTCCGCGGGGGCGACGACCCGCGTCTCCGGGCCCTCGGGGACGGCGATGTTGGACCACCAGTAGGTGGGGACGGGCTGCTCGTGCGGGTTGCGGATCCGCACGCCCACATAGAGGAAGTCGGAGTCCTCCGGCAGCCAGAGGTCCACCTGGAAGGGCAGGTCACGCAGCCGCTCCCACTCCCAGAGCCGCACCATCTCGCCGCCGTCGGGCGCGGTCACGAGCGCGGCGTGCAGCGGGGCGCAGCTGAGGGTGGTGTGCCCGGTCGCTCCGATGTTCCACTCGATGCCACCGGAGAACCAGGCGCCGTTCAGCGCGAAATCGGCGGGCTGGAGCACGGGGTTGCGGTAGAGCAGCTCCCGGCCGGACGGCTTGTGGAACAGGGAGTGGATCCGCCCGCCGAGGCCGGGCAGCACGGTGGCGCGCAGCCGGTCGTTCTCGATCACGATCGTGTCGATTCCGGTGGGCGTGCGCCTCCTGCCGTATCCGTCGAGGACACGGGCGGGCAGCACGCTGGTCAGCGGCTCGTATCCGATCTGACGGGCCATGTCGTGCGGCAGCCCGGACCGCCCGTCGGCGTCCACGGTGTGCGTCTCGTCGAGCGGGCGCAACGCAGGGAGCGGGTTCTCCGGCCCCAGCGGGGCAGCGGGCAGCGTCATTACGGCACGTCGCACGGTCGTGGCCAAGGCAACCTCACTCGCTCATGCGGAGCGGCCGTCCGCCCGGCGCCCCTGACGACCATGGAACACCGGCGGAGCGGGTCTGACCAGGGGTTCCCGCGAGCCGATTTACCCGGAGAGGTGCGCGATAAATGAGGTACGCCGGGCCGGAAGCGCCCCGTACCCTTCAGCGGGAACGTGTACGAACGAGACGAGGGCAGGACGAGATGGCCGAGCAGCACACCTACCGGGTCATTGTGCGAGGCACCTGGGACGGGCTGACGGATGGTTCGCGGGCCCGGCTGCTCGCCGAGGTGGACGACCACGGGCTGACGCGGATGCACTTCACCGAAGAGGGTTCCCTCACCTACGACAAGGCGCTCCGGCACTTCTCGTTCCGCTATGTCGTCGTCTCCGACGTGGCGGACGGCACGGAGATGGCGGGTGCCATCGCCGAGGACCGGGCCGAGACCGCGCTGAAGGAGCTGGGGCACGGCTTCGGACCGCTGCGCTCGACCGTGACCGACATGGACACCATGAAGATCAACCGCAAGGGCCGCTGACCGGAACGCCGCGGGCCGGGCCCTGAGGAGGGCGCTGGGCCCGTCGGACGCCGGGCGTCAGCGGTGCGTCATCTCGGCGGTGACCGCCCAGCGCTCGTGGTCCCGCCAGGCGCCGTCGATGAACAGGAAGTCCGGCGAGTACCCCTCAAGACGGAAGCCCGCCCGGCGGACCAGCGCGAGCGAGGCCTCGTTGGCCGGCTGGATGTTGGCCTCCAGCCGGTGCAGGCCGAGCGGACCGAACGCGTAGGCCATCACCAGGCGCAGTCCCTCACCCATGAGCCCGCGGCCGGCGGCGTGCGCGAAGGCGCCGTAGCCGATGGCCCCGCTGCGGAAGGCGCCCTCGACGATGTTGTTGATGTTGATGAACCCGGCGATGCGCCCGGCAGCCCCGCCCTCGCGCTCGCACACCAGGAAGCCTGCCCTGGTGGGGTCCTCGATCAGCCGCCGGGCGTAGACATGGAAGGTCTCGGGGTCGGCGGGCGGTGCGAGCCAGGGGTGGTGCAGCTCCCTGCTCTGCCGTACGAGCGCGGTGAATTCGCCGGCGTCCGCGTACGAGAAGGGGCGTACACCCGCCCGCGGGCCCGAGGTGAGATATGCGGTCTTGTCTGCCATCGGCCCAGGTTAGACGGCCGGGGTGCGCTGCGCAGAGGGGCCCGCGCTGCCGCGCCCCGGCCGGTCAGACCAGCGCCGGGACGTCCAGTTCGAGGGTGCCCGCACCGGCGTCCAGGACTGCGGGGACACCGAGTGGCATCGTCTGCGCCGTGCTGCAGTGCCCGAAGCCGAACTCCCCGGCCACCGGGACGCCGAGGCCGCCGAGCCGGTCCAGCAGCACCTCCCGCACCTCGTCGCCCGGAGTGCAGTCCACCCACGAACCGAGGGCGATCCCCGCGACGCCGTCCAGCACTCCCGAGCGGAGCAGCTGGGTGAGGATCCGGTCGATGCGGTAGCCCTCCTCGCCGATGTCCTCGATCAGCAGAAGACCGCCGCGCCCCGTGGGGCGGGCGTACGGGGTGCCGAGTTCGGCGGCGAGCAGTGAGACGCACCCCCCGAAGGTGATGCCGGCCGCCCGGCCGGGCACGAGGGTGCGGGCGGTGCCGAGGCCGAGCGTACGGACGGTCTCGGGTGCGAAGAGCGTGGCCCGCAGGGACTCCTGGGTCTGCCTGTTCTCGATGAAGCTGAGCGCCGCGGTCATCGGGCCGTGCAGGGTGGCAAGCCCCATCCGCAACGCGAACGCCTCGTGCAGCGCGGTCACATCGCTGTAGCCCACGAACACCTTGGGCCCGGCGGCGCGCATCGCCGCCCAGTCCAGCAGGTCGGTCATGCGCTGCGCGCCGTATCCGCCGCGCGCGCAGAGAACCGCGGAGAACCCGGGGTCGCACCAGGCCGTCTGGAGGTCATGGGCGCGTGCCCCGTCATCGCCTGCCAGGTACCTGAACCGTGGGTGCCTGTCGAGGACATGAGGCATCACCACCGGGTCCAGGTCCCAGCTGCGGAGGATGTCGAGTCCGGCGGTCAGCCGGTCCTCCGGGACGGGCCCGCTGGGCGACACCACGGCGACCCTGGCGCCCGGACGCAGCCGGGCCGGCCGGGTCAGCGGGGTGAGCGCCGGCGCCGCGGGGGCGGGGCCCGGGCGGGCGGGCGGGGCCGGCGACGGTGTGGTGCGAGCCGGGGCCTGCGGGGTGCGCGGTGACGGCGGGTTGCTCACCTGTCCAGCTCCAGCACCGGGACCTCGGGCCGTTCGATGCCGAAGGTCTGGGCGTACAGGGAGAGTTCGGCCTCCAGGGCCCGGATCATGGTGCCGGCCTTGCGGAAGCCGTGCCCTTCGCCCTCGAACGTGAGGTACGCGTGCGGGACGCCCCTTCCGGCCATCAGTGCCAGGAAGCGCTCGCACTGCGCCGGCGGGCAGATCACGTCGTCCAGCCCCTGGAGCAGCAGGAACGGCGCGGAGATCCGGTCCGCGTGCTGGGAGGGCGAGCGGTCGAGGTAGCGGCCGGGCACCTCGGCGATGGGCCCGATGAGGGTCTCCAGGTACTGGGACTCGAAGTCATGGGTGCCGTCCTCGGAGGCCCAGTCGGTCAGATCGAGGATGGGGTACATGATGGTGCCGCAGGCGTAGACGCCCGCCGACGCCAGTGAGGCGGCCGAGGTCCAGCCGCCCGCGCTGCCGCCGCGGATCGCCAGCCGGGCCCGGTCGGCTGCGCCTTCGTCCGCGAGCGCCCCCGCGACGGCCGCGCAGTCCTCCACATCCACGACGCCCCACTGCTCGCGCAGCCTGTTGCGGTACTCCCGGCCGTAGCCGGTCGAACCGCCGTAGTTCACCTCGGCCACCCCGATGCCGCGCGAGGTGAAGTAGGCGATCTCCAGGTCGAGTACGAGCGGCGTACGGCTGGTGGGGCCGCCGTGTGCCCAGACCACGAAGGGCGGCAGTTCGCCGTCGGGCGCGGTCATGTCCGGGCTGTGCGGGGGGTGGATGTGGGCGTGGATCTCCCGCCCGCCGGGCCCGGTGAACGTACGGGTCCGCGCATCGGGGTAGTACGCGGGGTCCACCGCGTCCCGGTGCGGGGAGCCGATGACCCGGGTGTGACCGGTACTGGTGTCGAGCTCGACGATCTCGAACGTGCTGTGCGGGCTCGCCGCGAGACCGATCACCCGGCTGCCGTCCGACGCGAGGGACGACGCCCACTCGGTCCAGGGGCCCGCTGCGTCGACGAGTTCGCCGCTCTCCGGGTCGAGCACACCGAGCGCCGTGGCCCCGGCGCCGTGGACGACGGCGATCAGTCCGCAGTCCAGCGGCTCGAACCAGGTGTGGCCGATCTTCCAGAGCGGTCCGCCGAACTCCTCGTCCCGGGGGCAGAGAGCGACGGCCGTGCCGTCCGGTTCCGCCCGGTAGAGGTTCCACCAGCCGGTGCGGTCGGACGCGAAAAGCAGCCGGCCGTCCGCTCCCCAGCCCACTTGCGCGACGGACTCGCCCGGCCCCCCGGCGAAGTGCCGGATCCCCGTGAAACGGCCGTCGTCCGTGACGTCGGCGAGCATGACGTCGCTCCCGTCCCACGGCATCCGCGGGTGGTCCCAGCCGAGCCAGGCTGCGCGCCGCCCGTCGGGCGACAGCCGCGGGCCGGTGACGAAGCGGTGGCCGCCGCCGGAGAGTTCGCGTACGGCAGCGCGGTCCCCGGCGGCCGAGCCGTCCAGCGGTACGGCCGCGACGACCCGCCGCACATCGGTGGGTGACTCGCCGGTGAACTCCTCCAGCACGCACCACACTTCGCCGCGGTCCAGGCGGATGACCGGGTCGACCCACCGCAGACCGCCACCCACGGCGGAGACCGGGGTGAGCGGCCGGGGCTGCGCGCCTGCGCCCGCTGCGTCCGGTTCGCACGCGTAGAGACGCTGGTCCGCGAAGTGGACGAAGACCACGAGCGGCCCGCCCGAGCTCCGTACCGCACCCGCCCAGGGCTGTCCGCCGTACTCGATGACCCGGCTGCGGACGTTCCACGGAGCGGGCAGGGCCGTCTCCTCGCTGCCGTCGGTCCGCCGCCGCACCAGTGCGCGCCGTCCGCCTTCGGCGGGGCGCGGCGCGGTCCACCACACCTCGTCGCCGACCGTCCCGATGAATTCGGGACGGCCGTCCTGCGACGCCGCGAGGGCGGCGTCGATCGGCGAAGGCCATGTTCCGTAGGCCCCGGTGGGTGCCATGCTCACAACTCCCCTATGCCGTACGCAGATAGTGATCGAGCACCCGGACCCCGAAGTGCAGCGCGTCCACCGGCACCCGCTCGTCGACCCCGTGGAACAGGGCCTGGTAGTCGAAGCCGATGGGCAGTCTCAGCGGTGCGAAGCCGTACCCGGTGATCCCCAGCCGGGAGAACTGCTTGGCGTCCGTGCCCCCGGACATGCAGTAGGGCACCACATGCCCCTCCGGCGCGAACCGCTCGACGGCCGCGCGCAGTTTCGCGAACGTCGGCGAGTCGACCGGTGCCTGGAGTGCGACCTCCCCGTGGTCGAACTCCCAGTCGACGTCGGGCCCGGTGAGCAGGTCGAGCGTCTCGCGGAACTCGTCCTCCCCGCCGGGCAGCATCCGCCCGTCGACGTACGCCGTCGCGTGCCCGGGGATGACATTGACCTTGTAACCGGCGTCCAGCATCGTCGGGTTGGCGCTGTTGCGGACGGTCGGCTCGACCAGTGCGGCCGCGGGGCCCAGCTTCGCCAGCAGCGCGTCCACGTCGAAGTCAGCGGCGAAGGTGTCCACGCCGATGCCGTGCAGCGCGGCGATCTCGGTGAGCGCGGCCCGTACGGTCGGGGTCAGCCGTACCGGCCAGCGGTGTTCGCCGATCCGGGCGACCGCGGCTGCGAGCCTGCTGACCGCGTTGTCCCTGTTGACCTTGGATCCGTGGCCGGCCTTGCCGTGCGCCGTGAGCTTCAGCCAGGCGGTGCCGCGCTCACCTGCGGCGATCGGGTAGACCGGCAGGTCGGGGCCCGCGTGGAAGGTGAAGGCGCCGGACTCGCTGATGCCCTCGGTGCAGCCGTCGAAGAGCCCGGGGTGGTGGTCGGCGAGGAAGCCCGAGCCGTCGACTGCGCTCGCCTCCTCGTCCGCCGTGTAGGCGATGACGATGTCGCGCCGGGGGCGGACACCCTCACGCGCCCAGGCCCGCACCACCGCCAGGACCATCGCGTCCATGTTCTTCATGTCGATGGCGCCGCGGCCCCACACGACCCCGTCGCGGATCTCCCCGGAGAACGGGTGCACGGACCAGTCGTCCGGCTCGGCGGGCACCACGTCGAGGTGCCCGTGGACCAGCAGGGCGTCGGCCGACGGGTCGGTGCCCTCGATGCGGGCGACCACGTTGGTGCGCCCCGGGGTGCGCTCCAGCAGCGTCGGCTCGATCCCCGCAGCGGCCAGCCGCTCGGCGACGTACTCCGCGGCGGGCCGCTCCCGGCAGTCGCCGCCGCCCCTGTTGGTCGTGTCGATCCGGATCAGCTCCGAGGTGAACCGCACCACCTCGTCGAGGGCCACCGCGTCCAGCGAGACCGCTTCCATCGCGTTCACCTCAGCCATACTGTTCCTCCACCGCGGACGAGACGAGCGTCGTGACCGCCTTGAAGGTCCGAATGCCCTCATACATCGTCGCGCTGGTGTACGCGACACGCCGTTCGGCGGTCTTCCGGACCCCCGGAACGACGGTCGCCGCGCCCACCAGGTGCTCCGCGTCGAACTCAAGCTCCACGGTGAAGGACGTGCCCGTGACCGGTTCGTGGCGGACAGCCAGCGCGACGGCATCCGCCGCGGCGAGACGGATGTCCGCCGCCGTACGGGCCGGGGTGCGGCAGACGGCCGCGTACCGCGAGACATGGTCCTTCACCGCCACCGTACGGGCCCCGGGCGCATAGCCGAGTGCGTCGGCGCAGGCCAGGTCGTCCCCGGTGACGAGCACCACGGGGACCCCGTACTCCGCTGCCACGTGGGCGTTCAGGAGGCCCTCACTCGCCCGTACGCCGTTGAGCCAGACCCCGGTGATCGAGTTGGCCAGGTAGGTGTGGGCGAGCACACCCTCCATTCCGGCACCCGTGTGATAGCCGACGAAGGCGATCCCGTCCACGTCACCGTGCTGGACCCCCTCCACCATGGACAGCGACTTGTGACGGCCCGTGAGCATCTGGACCCGGTCGTCGAGCTGCTCGATGAGCAGGTTGCGCATGGACCAGTGGGCCTCGTTGACGAGCACCTCGCCGGCGCCCCCTTCGAAGAATCCGAGGGCGGCGGCATTCACGTCGGAGGTGAACAGCGACCGGCAGCGTTCCCACTGCGCGCTGCCCGGCAGCACGTCGCCGGGCCAGGTCACACCTGTCGCGCCCTCCATGTCGGCGCTGATGAGGATCTTCATGCGCATGACGCTACCTGGCGCCGAATATGCAGGCCAGCGAGGGCGCGAATACCACAGGTCCATACCGCTGACATCCGCTGTTCAGATCGGTTCCCGCGAGCCGTGAGCGAGGGCGCCCGCCCTGACGAGGGGGCCGGCCGGGGGGCCTGCGGGGGGGCGGAGAGTCAAGGGGACGGAATCACCGGCCCACCCGCGCCGCGCACTTCACTGTCCGGGATGCCCCTGGCCCCTGTGATCCTCTTCGATCACGGCGAACAGGCCTGCCAGGAGGCTCGAGAGGTCTACTCCACTGACGGGTCCTGTTGGTCTGGATCAGCTAACTTCCCGGGATCCGGCACAGCCCGGGGCCCACCGGGGAATACCTGATCACATCGACTCTTCTTCCCGGGGCCCTCTCATGGCGACTGCTCTGTTCGCGCCGGACACCCGGCGGCCGGCGATGCTCGTCGCGCAGATGCTGCTGGTGGCCGCCGCGTACTACGGCTCGGCCCGCCTCGGGCTCCTCCGGGAAGTGATCGTCGACGGCGCGGTGATCACGCCGCTCTGGCTGCCCACCGGTGTCGCGCTCAGCTCGCTGCTCTATCTGGGTCTGCGTATCTGGCCCGGCATCGCGATCGGCGCGCTGCTCTCCATCGCCACGATCAGCAACACGCTCACCCAGCCCGGTGTCACCATCGCGGCGGGCAACACCCTCGCCCCCGTCTGCGCGTTCCTGCTGCTGCGCAGGGTGGGATTCCGGCCGGCACTGGACCGGCTGCGGGACGGCGTGACCCTGGTCTTCCTCGGCGGGCTCGCGGCGATGCTGGTCAGTGCCTCCATCGGGTGCACCACACTGGCAGTGACCGGCAAACTCCCCCTCCGCGACTTCTGGCCGGTCTGGTCGGCGTGGTGGGCCGGTGACGCCATGGGGGTGCTCGTCGCCACCCCCGTCCTGCTCGTCCTGAGCAGGGCGCGGCTGCCCCGGGCCTCCGACCGGTGGGTCGAGGCGAGCGTGCTGGCCGTCGCCGCGGTCGCGGTCACCCTGCTGGCCACCCGGAGCTCGCTCCCCCTCCTCTTCCTCGTCTTCCCCCTGCTCATCTGGGCGGCGCTCCGCTTCGAGCTGCCGGGGAGCGCGCCCTGCGCGTGCCTGGCCTCAGTGTTCGCCGTCATCGCCGCGACCGGGAACAGCGGCCCCTTCCGCGACAGGTCCCTGTTCGCGGTGACGGCCAATGTCGCCGTGTTCAACGGTTCGGTGGCGCTGACCGCGCTGCTGCTGGCCGCGGTCGTCACCGAACAGAAGAACGTCCGCAGCAAGATCGAGCTGGCCTGTCTGGAACTGGCCGACCTGGTCGACCAGCTGGCCCCCGGGAAGCTGGACGTCCGGCCGCCCGCCGACGGGCGTCCCGGCTTCTGACCCGCCCGCGTGCGGGCCTCAGGACGCCGGAGCGAGCACGAACCAGCGGGCCGGCAGCTCGACCCGGGTGCCGTCCGCCAGATGTGCGGTCTGAGCCAGCGCGGTGTCGCCGCTCGCCAGGACGGCCAGGCCCGCGTCGCGGAGCAGTCCGGGCACCTCGTCCTCGGTGGCGTCGGCCGGCTTGAGCCCGTGCTCGAAGACCCTGCGCAGCTTCTCCGGCGGCCCGCCGGGGGCTTCCGCCAGACTCCGGAGCACCTCCTTCGACCCCGGGGTCAGCTCCACGACGAACCCCCGCCCCCGCTCGCCCAGCAGCGTCGCGACGGCCGCCGCGACGGCCGGACGCGTGGGAGGCTCGCTCTGGTGGATCACCGCCCGCATGTAGACGTTGGTGTCCCCGATCCGCCGGCTCAGGGTCCTGACCCCTTCGCCGTCGGCCAGGTCGAGCTGGGCGAACTCGGCCGCCCCCGCGGTGTCCGCCCGGCGTGCGTGCCCGATCGCGGCGTGCGAGAGGTCCACGCCCAGCGCACGGGCGAAGACGGTGGACAGATAGCGGGTCTGGGTGCCGTTGCCGCAGCCGAGGTCCACGACCGGAAGCGATGTGTCGGCGTACGGCAGCAGCAGCTCGCTGTGGGGGACGGAGGTGAGCGACGGGTCGGAGTCCCAGATCGCCTCGCCCGGTGCGTCCGATGTGGCCGACCAGAACCCTTCCCACGCCTGCCGGTACTGCGGCGACACATCCATACGTACTCCCACGTCCGTCACGTCATTCACGTCCTCGGTGCTCTGCCGGGGAACGGCTGCTGTTCCCGCCTCCGCGAAAGCGCAGCAGGCACGTTCCACCGGTCGGAGGGCTTCTTGTACCGTCGCGCCTTCCGCGAAACCCGTCCCCGCCGTACGGTGCGTCCGGGCCGCAGGCGAGCGGCCGGCCGCGGCGGGCGGGCACCGGCGCACGCCGGGCCCGGTGCCCGTCGCGGACCGGCACCCGCCCTCCGGTCAGTCCTCGTGCCCGAGCTGCAGGTCGCGCTCGGTGCGTCCGCCGCCCGCGACCTGGAGCACCGTCGCCACCGGCGGGTAGCCCGCCGCGATCACCGTGTACTCACCGGAGGACAGATCGACGAAGCGGAATGTGCCGTCGGAGCCCGTGGTGAGCGTGTCCACCACGTTGCCCGCCGCGTCGAGCAGCGTCACCCGCGCGTCCTCGACCGCCCGGCCGCCGCTGGCACGCACGGTGCCGCGCAGCACGGCGCCGCCCGCGAGTTCCACATCCTGCCGGGTCTCCCGTGCGGCCTGCACACTGACCGGCATCGCGGCGGGGCGGAACGCGGGCGCGCTGCCCGCGAGGGTGTACTCGCCGGCCACCAACTCGTTGATGACGTAGCTGCCTTCCCGCCCGCTGCGGGTGGAGGCGACGACCTCGCCGCGTACGTCGGTGAGGGTCACGGCCGCATCGCGCACCGGCGTGCCGTCCGCGGTGACGACGGTCCCGGCCAGCCGTCCGGCGCCGCCGAGCACCACATCGAGATCGACCGGCCGTTCGCCGACGGTCACACTGACGGCCTGCGGCTGGTGACCGCCCGCCGCCGCGATGAGGACGTACGAGCCGGATCCGGGGACGCTCAGTGCGTACCGCCCGTCCTCGCCGCTCGCACCGCGCCCGATCTGGCGTCCGGTGATGTCGATGAGGGTGAGTGCCGCGCGCGGCACGGTGGATCCGTCGTAGTGCTGGACGATCCCGCAGACCGGGACGCCCGGGACGTACGGGGCTTCCGGGGCGCGGGCGGCGGGCACGGCTGCATCCGGTGTTGCTGCGGGGGCGTTGTGGGACACCAGTGGTTTCTCCTTGAGGAAGAAGGCGATGAGCAGGCCGAGCACGAGCACCGGCACGAGGTAGAGGAAGATCCGGGGCATCGCGTCGGCGTACGCCCGGACGTAGCCGTCCCGCAGTGCGGGCGGCAGGGAGCGGACCAGCTGCGGCGTGATCGACTCGGGATCGGGCAGCTGCGCACCGGACGGGATGCGGACCTTGAGGGCGTCCGTGAGACGGCCGGCGAAGAGCGCGCCGAACACGGCCGCTCCGACACTGCCGCCGATCTGCCGGAAGTAGTTGTTGGCGCTGGTGGCGGTTCCGAGATCGCGGGGGGCCACGGAGTTCTGCACGGCAAGCACCAGGACCGACATGATCAGCCCGATGCCGATACCGAGTACGGCCATCCAGACGCTGTACGTGAGCTGGGGGGTGTCGGTCTCCAGACGCGAGAGCAGCCACATCCCGACCGCCGAGATCGCGCAGCCGAGCAGCGGAAAGATCTTGTACCGCCCGGTGCGGCTGGTCAGTTGTCCGGAGACGATGGAGGCGATGACGACGCCGCCCATCATCGGCAGCATGAAGAGCCCGGACTCGGTGGCGCTGGCGCCGTCGACCATCTGGAGGAAGGTCGGCAGATAGCTGGCGGCGCCGAAGAGCGCGACGCCCACGACGGCCCCGACGAGCGCCGTCACATTGAAGATCGAGTCGCGGAACAGCCGCAGCGGGATGATCGGTTCGGGCGCCCGGTGTTCCACGGCGAGGAAGAGCAGGGTCGCCACGACGCAGCCGCCGGCCAGTCCGAGGATGGTGCGCGAGCCCCAGGCGTACTCGTTTCCGCCCCAGGTCGTCAGCAGCACCAGACAGGTGGACGCGACGGCCAGGAGCAGCGCGCCGAAAATGTCGAGGCGCGGCTTGGCCGTGGGTTTGGGCAGCTTCAGCACGAGAGCGATGACGGCCAGGGTGACCAGGCCGAACGGCACGTTGATGTAGAAGCACCAGCGCCACGAGGCGTGGTCGGTGAAGAAGCCGCCGATGAGCGGCCCCGCCACGGAGGCGAGCCCGAAGACCGCGCCGATCAGCCCCATGAAGCGGCCGCGTTCGCGCGGCGGCACGATGTCGCCGATGATCGCCTGTACGCCGATCATGAGGCCGCCGCCGCCGATGCCCTGGACGGCGCGGAAGGCGATGAGTTCGTTCATGGTCCGGGACCAGCCGGCCAGCGCCGAGCCGATCACGAAGACGACGATCGCGAACATGAAGATGCTCTTGCGGCCGAAGAGGTCGCCGAGCTTGCCGTAGACCGGCAGGCCGATCGTGGAGGCGAGCAGATACGCCGTCACGGCCCAGGACATCTTGTCCAGGCCGTGCAGCTCACCGACGATCTTCGGCAGCGCGGTGGCCACGATCATCTGGTCGAGAGCCGCGAGCAGCAGCGTGAGCATCAGCCCGAGGAAGACCATCCGCACCCGGCTGGGGCTGAGTCCGGCCCCTTCCCCCACGGCGGGGGGTGGTGGGGGCGGGACGGCCACCTCCTCCGTCCGGACATCGGTCCGTCCGTCCGGACCGTCCTTCACCAGAGTGCTTCCACCCACGTACCGCTCCCCTCGTCGCGCCTGCGCCGCCCTTTTCTCGCATTCGACGACAAGGGGTGCAAGCGCGACGATTGGCGCGCGAGGCGCACGCCGGGGGCTTCGGGGCCGGTGAGAGCCCCTGCGGCGCACAACGAGGCCGTTCAGAAAACCACTCGAACCGGTGAGCTTCCCTTCCGCCCGAAGGGGTTGTGCGACGGGCCGGGCCGGTCACCAAGGCAGCGGCCCGCCAGGCCACTTCGGCCCGCCGGGACGCCCGGCCGGTGCGGCGGCTACGGCTGCTTGGCCACTTCGGCGTCGAGGTTCGTGAGCAGTTCGTCGTAGATGCGGCCGAGTCCCTTGGGGGCGAAGGTCTTCTCGAAGAACCCGCCGATGCCGCCCGCGCCGTTCCACACGGTGGAGACGACGACCGCGGACCGGCCCTCCCCGGCGGGAGTGACGGTCCAGGTGGTCACCATGGAGGAGTTGCGGTCCTTCTCCACGAGCCGGCCGTCGGTCGGCTCGGTCACGTCGAGCAGGCAGTCCCGGATGCGCTTGCTGGTCGCCTGGAGCTTCCAGTGGACGAGCGTGCCGGCGCCGTCGCCGCCCTCCCGGACCTCGTACTCGCTGAAGTGCCCCGGCAGGAGCTTCGCGCGCGTGCCGCTGTAGTCGGCGAGTGCGTCGAACACCGCCTCGGGGTCCGCCGCGATGATCCGCTCCGTGGTGGCCTCTACCTGCGCCATACCAGTTCCTCCAGCTGTCGTTCTTCAGTCGGTGTGATGAACCGCGTGCTGAGCCAACCACCTCGGGTGCGGGCACGGAAATCCGGGTTGCGTGAATCATGGGAACAGGTGTTCTATTCACAGGTACGTGCTACCGAGGAGGCGCCATGCGCTGGGACCAGCTGACCGGGAACGGCGGGAACGACACCACCACAGGGGGCGCAGGGACCGGCGGGAACGCCGCGCTGTTCGGCGCGGACGCCGTGACCACGCGTACCGTCGACACCCCGGAGTTCCGCGGAATCACCTTTCACGAGGTACGGGCCCGGTCGATCGTGAACCGGGTCCCCGGCGCCTCCCGGATGCCGTTCGAATGGACGGTCAACCCCTACCGCGGGTGCAGTCACGCCTGTGTCTATTGCTTCGCCCGCAAGACCCACAGTTATCTGGACCTCGATACCGGGCTCGGCTTCGACTCGCAGATCGTCGTGAAGACCAACGCCCCGGAGCTCCTGCGCGCCAAGCTCGCCTCCCGCCAGTGGCAGGGCGCCCACATTGCGATGGGCACCAATGTCGACTGCTATCAGCGGGCGGAGGGGCGGTACGCGCTGATGCCGGGCATCATCTCGGCGCTGCGCGACTACGCGAATCCGTTCAGCATCCTCACCAAGGGCACCCTGATCCTGCGTGATCTGGAGCTGTTGCGGCAGGCCGCGCAGGTGACCGAGGTGGGCGTCTCCGTCTCCGTCGGCTTCGTGGACGAGGAGCTGTGGCGCACGGTCGAGCCGGGCACCCCCGCGCCACCGCGCCGCCTCGACGCCGTACGCACCCTGACGGACAGCGGAATCAGCTGCGGAGTGCTGATGGCTCCGGTGATCCCCTTCCTCGGCGACCATCCGGACCAGCTGCGCGCCACGGTGCGCGCCGTGGCGGCGTCCGGCGCGACCTCGGTGACCCCGCTCGTCCTGCATCTGCGGCCCGGGGCGCGGGAGTGGTTCATGTCCTGGCTCGCGGAGCACCACCCGCAACTGGTGCGTCGCTACGAGCGGTTGTACGCGGAAGGGGCCTACGCCCCCAAGTGGTACCAGCGCGGGATCACCCGCCAGGTGCACGAGCTGGCCACCGAGTACGGCATCGGCCCCGCCCAGCGCGGGGTACCGCGCCGGATCCCGGCACCCCGGGAGACATCACCCGCGGCACCCACCCAGCTGTCCCTTCTCTGACGGACCGTCACCCGGAGGGAGACCGCCCCGGGAAGCAGCCGCACCCCGCAGGGTCCGGCACCCGGGAAGCCGCGTCAGGCGAGCAGCCGCAGCGCCCGTGCGGCCGCGGTGTGCAGCTCAGGGCGGGCCAGTGCCGCTTCCAGCACCGGCAGCGCACGCCGGTCACCGAGCAGCCCCAGCCCCTCGACGCAGCCGAGTGCGACCCGCGGATGGGGGCCGCCGGGGGCCACCAGCGGCGCCAGGGTGCTGATGAGCGCGGGCACGGACTCGGGGGCCCGCAACTCGGTGAGCAGCCGCACCGGCTGGAGCGCGTAGGCCGTGCGCAGGGGATTGGTCGCGAGGGCCGCGGCGGCGCGGGCGGTGCGCGGGTCGCCGAGGCGGGCCAGCGCGTGAGCGGCCGGGACACAGCGCTCCGGGTCCCGGTGGTTGAGCAGCAGCACCAGGGCCTCGAAGGCGCGGCGGTCCCCCGCGCAGCCCAGCCGGAACGCCGCCAGCTCCCGGGCCCACAGCGGCCGGCCGGCCTCGGTGAGGACTCCGGCCAGCACCTCGCGGTCCTCGGTGGCGGCCAGTCGCTCGTACTCCGCCGAACCGCCCGCCTCGTCGCGCAGCCGGTGGGTGAGCGACCGGAGTTCCTCGTCCCTGGCGGAGTCCATACCGGCAGCGTAGGACCTGGCGGGGAGCCGCGGCCGCGCTCCCGGCGATCCAGATCACAGCCCTCCAGGTCTGGCGCGCTCGTTACTCGCCGGTTACTCTCAAGTGAGCGGGACACCATCCCGCTCGTTCCACCTCAGCGCGGCCTGGTGACGCAGCCGTGACGAGTGTCTGTCGGTTCAGCAGTTCTGTACGACGTGGCCCCGGGACCGGGCCCGTCGGCCCCCTCTCACGACACCTCACGCACGCCCGGCGTACCCCGCGTACGGCCCCGCCTCGTGCGTCCCTCAGTCGTCACTCATCCCTGGAGTCCCCTGATGGACATCCCTCTCCACACCATCGCCGTGGTCGGCCTCGGCACCATGGGCACCGGCATCGCCGAGGTCCTGGCCCGCGCCGGACGCGAGGTCATCGGAATCGACGTCAGCGCCGACGCGGCCAGCCGCGCCGTGGCGGCACTGGATGCCTCCACCGCCCGCGCCGTGCGGCGCGAGCGTCTCACCGCGCAGGAACGCCTGGACGTGCTCGCCCGCTTCCGCACCTTCTCCGACCTGCAGGCGGCGGCCGACGCCGACCTGGTGATCGAGGTCGTGCCGGAGTCGTACGAGACCAAGCAGCAGGTCTTCCGCGCCCTGGACGGCATCGTCAAGCCCACCACCATCCTGGCCACCGGCACCAACGCGCTGTCCGTGACCCGGCTCGCCGCCGACACCTCGCGCCCCGAACGCGTCCTCGGCCTGCACTTCTTCAACCCGGCCCCTGCGATGAAGCTGGTCGAGGTGGTGTCGTCGGTGCTGACCGCTCCGCCGGCCGTGGAAGCCGTCACCGCACTCGCCCGCGAGCTGGGCAAGGAGCCCGTCGCGGTCGGGGACCGCCCCGGCTTCGTCGCCGACGGGCTGCTCTTCGGTTACCTCAACCAGGCAGCGGCGATGTACGAGGCCAAGTACGCGTCCCGCGAGGACATCGACGCGGCGATGCGGCTCGGCTGCGGACTGCCGATGGGCCCGCTCGCGCTGCTCGACCTGATCGGGGTCGACACCGCGCGCACCGTCCTGGAGGCGATGTACAGCGCCTCCAGGGACCGGCTGCACGCCCCCGCGCCGATCCTCAAGCAGCTCAGCGACGCAGGGCTGACCGGGCGCAAATCGGGCCGCGGCTTCTACACGTACGAGGCCCCCGGCAGCGCCACCGTGGTGCGGGACGCCCTCACCCCGCTCGACGGCGCGCAGCCCGTCGCGCCCCGCCCGGTCACCTCGGTGGGCGTCGCGGGCTCGGGGACGATGGCGTCCGGCATCGCCGAGGTCTTCGCCAAGGCCGGCTACGACGTGGTGCTCGCCGCCCGCAGCCCGGAGAAGGCCGACATTGCGAAGGCCCGTATCGCCAAGTCGCTGGCACGCTCCGTCGACAAGGGACGCATGACCGCGGCGGCGCGCGACGAGACGCTGGCCAGGATCGCCCCGGCCGGTTCGCTCGACGCGTTCGCCGGGGTGGACCTGGCCGTCGAGGCGGTGGCCGAGGACCTGGAGGTCAAGCAGCAGCTCTTCGAGACGCTCGACAAGGTCTGCAAGCAGGGCGCGGTACTCGCCACCACGACCTCGTCGCTGCCGGTCATCGCCTGCGCCCGCGTCACGTCGCGCCCGCAGGACGTCGTCGGGATGCACTTCTTCAACCCGGCCCCTGCGATGAAGCTCGTCGAGGTGGTCCGTACCGTCCTCACGGCCGACGACGTCCACGCCACGGTCCGCGAGGTCTGCACCGCGGTCCGCAAGCACCCGGTGGACTGCGGCGACCGCGCCGGATTCATCGTGAACGCGCTGCTGTTCCCGTACCTCAACAACGCGGTCAAGATGGTCGAGGAGCACTACGCGACGCTCGACGACATCGACGCGGCGATGAAGCTGGGCGGCGGCTATCCGATGGGCCCCTTCGAGCTCCTGGACGTGGTCGGCCTGGATGTCTCGCTCGCCATCGAGCGGGTGCTGCACCGGGAGTTCCGCGACCCGGGACTGGCCCCCGCGCCGCTGCTCGAACATCTGGTCGCGGCGGGCTGCCTCGGCCGCAAGACCGGGCGCGGATTCCGCGAGTATGCCCGTCGCTGATCCGCCGGGCGACTGGGGCGGGCTGCTGGAACCGGGTGGACAGCCCGGCACCGGCAGCCCGGCGACGCGTTCCGCCGGTCCCATGCAGTACGTTCGGACCATGCCCGAGCTCACCGGCCCCGTCCGACGGCCTGTCCGCAAGAAGGCGTCGCCCGACGCCCCTGAGAGTGCCGCAGGCAGCCGCGCGGCTGCCCAGCGCCTCAAAATGCGGCGTGAGCTGGCCGCGGCGGCCATGGAGCTCTTCGCGGCCAAAGGGTACGAGGCGACGACCGTCGACGAGATCGCGGCGCAGGCAGGGGTCGCCCGCCGGACCTTCTTCCGGCACTTCCGCTCGAAGGAAGAGGCGATCTTCCCGGACCACGACGACACACTCGTGCGGGCCGAGGCGGTACTGAACGCGGCGCCGCCGCACGAGCACCCCCTCGACACCGTGTGCCGGGGCATCAAGGAAGTCATGCGGATGTACGCGGCGTCGCCCGCGGTGTCCGTGGCGCGGTACAAGCTGACGCGTGAGGTGCCGACGCTGCGGGAGGCGGAGATCGCCTCGGTGGCCCGCTACGAGCGGCTGTTCACCCGATATCTGCTGGGCCACTTCGACGAGCACGAACAGCACGACGGCAACGACGACCCGCTGCTGGCCGAAGTGGCCGCCTCCGCCGTGGTCACCGCGCACAACCATGTGCTGCGCCGCTGGCTGCGGGCCGGCGGCCAGGGCGATGTGGAGACCCGTCTCGACCACGCCTTCGCCATCGTCCGGGACACCTTCGGCACCGGGATAGGCGCCGGCCGCACCGCCGGGCGCACCCCCGCGGCGACGGCGCGGAGCACCGGTGAGGTTCTGGTGACGGTGGCACGTACCGATGCCCCGCTCGATGAGGTCATGCGCACCATCGAGCAGGCGCTGAGGAAGCGCTGACCGCTCCCGACCGCATCCGTACCGCGACGGCCGCCCCTCCGGGGGCGGCCGTTCTGCTGCCTCCCCGGCTCTTTTGCTCATACGTGACCCGCGGGTGACAACTGAGAGAATTTGTTGGCACTCAGTGTCTTGCGGCTTGGCACCCGGTGCCATACGTTGAAGGTGTCCGGGCGGCCGGCGTACATCGACCTTCGTATGCCGGCTGTCCCCGTGGATCACGTGTTCACGCGCCCGGACGCCTGCGTCACAGGCACCTTCAGCGCCCCACAACGGCGCGGCCCGCTCCACAGCTCACGCCGAACCGACGGCACACCTCCACAGCAGCAGCCCCGCCCTCCCTGGGGCTCACCGACCGATCCCCTCAACACGCTTCGCCGGAGGCAGCACCGTGAAGGACATCCTGGACGCGATCCAGTCGCGGACCGACACAGCCAGTGGCTCGACCGCCGCGACGGCGGCCGACTTCGCCGCCCTGCCCCTGCCCGATTCGTACCGCGCGGTGACCGTGCACAAGGACGAGGCCGAGATGTTCGCGGACCTCGAAAGCCGCGACAAGGACCCCCGCAAGTCCCTGCACGTCGAGGACGTGCCGGTGCCCGAACTCGGCCCCGGCGAGGCCCTGGTGGCCGTGATGGCCAGCTCGGTGAATTACAACTCCGTCTGGACCTCGATCTTCGAGCCCGTCTCGACCTTCTCCTTCCTGGAGCGGTACGGAAGGCTCAGCGAGCTCACCAGGCGTCACGACCTGCCGTACCACGTCATCGGCTCCGACCTCGCGGGCGTCGTGCTGCGCACCGGGCCGGGCGTCAACGCCTGGCAGCCCGGCGACGAAGTCGTCGCGCACTGCCTCTCGGTCGAGCTGGAGAGCTCCGACGGCCACAACGACACGATGCTCGACCCCGAACAGCGCATCTGGGGCTTCGAGACCAACTTCGGCGGCCTCGCGGAGATCGCCCTGGTCAAGTCCAACCAGCTGATGCCCAAGCCCGGCCACCTCAGCTGGGAGGAGGCCGCGGCCCCCGGACTCGTCAACTCCACCGCCTACCGCCAGCTGGTCTCCCGCAACGGCGCCGGCATGAAGCAGGGCGACAACGTCCTCATCTGGGGCGCAAGCGGCGGCCTGGGCAGCTACGCCACCCAGTTCGCCCTGGCCGGCGGCGCCAACCCGATCTGCGTCGTCTCCAGCGACCAGAAGGCCGACATCTGCCGCCGGATGGGCGCGGAAGCGATCATCGACCGCAACGCCGAGGACTACCGGTTCTGGAAGGACGAGCACCACCAGGACCCGCGCGAGTGGAAGCGCTTCGGCAAGCGCATCCGCGAACTGACCGGCGGCGAGGACGTCGACATCGTCTTCGAGCACCCGGGCCGCGAGACCTTCGGCGCCTCGGTGTACGTCACCCGCAAGGGCGGCACCATCGTCACCTGCGCCTCGACGTCCGGCTACACCCACGAGTACGACAACCGCTACCTGTGGATGTCGCTGAAGAAGATCGTGGGCTCCCACTTCGCCAACTACCGCGAGGCCTGGGAGGCCAACCGCCTGATCGCCAAGGGCAAGATCCACCCCACCCTGTCCAAGGTCTACTCACTCGACGACACCGGCCAGGCGGCCTACGACGTCCACCGCAACCTCCACCAGGGCAAGGTCGGCGTCCTGGCACTGGCACCCGCCGAAGGACTCGGCGTGCGCGACACCGAGCTGCGCGAGAAGCACATCGACTCCATCAACCTGTTCCGTGACACCGCGGCCGCGCCGGCCGCCCGGAACGTCTGAGGTCTCCAGATGACTGAACGTCACAAGGACCGCCCCTGGCTCATGCGGACGTACGCGGGCCACTCGACGGCCGAAGCCTCCAACGAGCTCTACCGGCGCAACCTCGCCAAGGGCCAGACCGGTCTGTCGGTCGCCTTCGATCTGCCCACCCAGACCGGCTACGACCCGGACCACGTCCTGGCCCGGGGCGAGGTCGGCCGGGTCGGGGTGCCCGTGTCCCATCTCGGTGACATGCGGCGGCTGTTCCAGGACATCCCGCTGGAGCAGATGAACACCTCGATGACGATCAACGCCACGGCCATGTGGCTGCTCGCGCTCTACCAGGTGGTCGCCGAGGAGCAGGGCGCGGACGCCGGCCTGCTCCAGGGCACGACGCAGAACGACATCGTCAAGGAGTACCTGTCCCGCGGGACGCATGTGTTCCCGCCGGGCCCCAGCCTGCGGCTCACCACCGACATGATCACGTACACGGTGGCCCGCATCCCCAAGTGGAACCCGATCAACATCTGCAGCTACCACCTGCAGGAGGCGGGAGCCACGCCCGTCCAGGAGATCGCGTACGCCATGTCCACCGCGATCGCGGTCCTGGACGCCGTACGCGACTCGGGACAGGTGCCGCCGGAGCGGTTCGACGCGGTCGTCGCCCGGATCTCGTTCTTCGTGAACGCGGGAGTCCGCTTCATCGAGGAGATGTGCAAGATGCGCGCCTTCGGCCGCATCTGGGACCGGGTGACGCGGGAGCGCTACGGCATCACGGATCCCAGGAAGCGCCGCTTCCGCTACGGCGTCCAGGTCAACTCGCTCGGGCTCACGGAGGCGCAGCCGGAGAACAACGTCCAGCGCATCGTCCTGGAGATGCTCGCCGTCACGCTGTCCAAGGACGCACGGGCGCGCGCGGTGCAGCTGCCGGCCTGGAACGAGGCGCTGGGGCTGCCCAGGCCGTGGGACCAGCAGTGGTCGCTGCGGATCCAGCAGGTGCTCGCCCAGGAGAGCGACCTGCTGGAGTACGAGGACATCTTCGACGGCTCCCATGTCATCGAGGCCAAGGTCGAGGAGCTCGTGGCGGAGTCCCTCGCCGAGATCGACCGCATCCAGCAGATGGGCGGCGCGATGGCGGCCGTCGAGTCCGGCTACCTCAAGTCGGAACTGGTCTCCTCGCACGCCGCCCGCCGGGCCAGGATCGAGGGCGGCGAGGAGAAGATCGTCGGCGTCAACTGCTACGAGTCCACCGAGCCCAATCCGCTCACCGCCGACCTGGACACGGCGATCATGACCGTCGACCCGGAGAACGAGGCGAAGGTCGTCGCGGCGCTGCACACGTGGCGCGACAACCGCGACGAGAGCGCCGCGCAGGACTCACTCGCACTGCTCAAGGCGACCGCGGCCGGCGACGGCAACCTCTTCGAGGCGACGGTGGCGTGCGCCCGTGCGGGTGTCACCACGGGCGAATGGTCCTGGGCCCTGCGCGATGTGTTCGGCGAGTTCCGGGCCCCCACGGGAGTGGGCGGCGCGCCGGTGGCGGTGACCGCCGAGGAGGGCACCCCGCT
Organism: Streptomyces sp. NBC_00388; assembly: GCF_036061255.1. Classification (NCBI taxonomy): domain Bacteria; kingdom Bacillati; phylum Actinomycetota; class Actinomycetes; order Kitasatosporales; family Streptomycetaceae; genus Streptomyces; species Streptomyces sp. NBC_00388. Next base: position 6,297,996 of record NZ_CP107948.1, on the reverse strand, counting down.
CGCCGCCGTACGCGCCGCCGTGACCCGTACGGCCCAGGACCTCGGCAGTGGAAGGCTGCGTCTGCTGGTCGGGAAACCGGGGCTCGACGGACACTCCAACGGCGCCGAGCAGATCGCCGTACGTGCCCGTGACGCCGGGTTCGAGGTGGTCTACCAGGGCATCAGGCTGACACCCGAGCAGATCGTGGCGGCGGCCCTGGCCGAGGACGTGCACTGCGTGGGCCTGTCGATCCTGTCGGGCTCCCACGCCGAGCTGGTCCCGGACGTGCTCCAGCGGCTGCGCGAGGCGGGCGCCGCCGACATCCCCGTGATCGTCGGCGGGATCATCCCGAACGCCGACGGCACGGCGCTCAAGGAGGCCGGCGTCGCCGCCGTCTTCACCCCGAAGGACTTCGGGATCACCGAGATCATCGGACGTATCGTCGAAGTGATCCGGAAAGCGAACAAGCTCGACCCTCTGGAGGTCCCCGCATGACCGAGTCAACCAGCCCCGTGAACCGTCTGCGTCCGCGGCGTTCCTGTCTCGCAGTCCCCGGATCGAACCCGCGCTTCCTGGAGAAGGCCCAGGGGCTCCCGGCCGACCAGGTCTTCCTCGACCTGGAGGACGCCTGCGCGCCGCTCGCCAAGGAAGGCGCCCGGCACACCATCGTCGAAGCGCTGAACAAGGGCGACTGGACGGGCAAGACCCGCGTGGTGCGCGTCAACGACTGGACCACCCACTGGACCTACCGCGACGTGGTCACCGTCGTGGAGGGCGCGGGCCACAATCTCGACTGCATCATGCTCCCCAAGGTCCAGGACGCCCAGCAGGTCGTGGCCCTCGACCTGCTGCTCACCCAGATCGAGAAGACCATGGGCCTGGAAGTCGGCAAGATCGGCATCGAGGCGCAGATCGAGAACGCCAAGGGCCTGGTCAATGTCAACGAGATCGCGGCCGCCTCACCCCGCAACGAGGCCATCATCTTCGGTCCTGCCGACTTCATGGCATCGATCAACATGAAGACCCTGGTGGTCGGCGAACAGCCGCCCGGCTACGGCGCGGACGCCTACCACTACATCCTGATGAAGATCCTGATGGCCGCCAGGACCTACGATCTCCAGGCGATCGACGGCCCCTATCTGCAGATCCGCAACGTCGACGGCTACCGCGAGGTCGCCCAGCGCGCGGCGGCCCTCGGCTTCGACGGCAAGTGGGTCCTGCACCCGGGGCAGATCGAGGCGGCCAACGAGATCTTCTCGCCGTCCCAGGAGGACTACGACCACGCCGAGATGATCCTCGACGCCTACGAGTGGTGCACCTCCGAGGCCGGTGGCAAGAAGGGCTCGGCGATGCTCGGCGACGAGATGATCGACGAGGCCAGCCGCAAGATGGCCCTCGTCATCTCCGGCAAGGGCCGGGCCGCAGGCCTGCGCCGCACCACCGCCTTCGAAGCCCCGGAGGCCTGAGCCATGCAGTTCGGACGCACCTACGAGGAGTTCGAGGTCGGCGCTGTCTACAAGCACTGGCCGGGCAAGACCGTCACCGAGTACGACGACCACCTCTTCTGCCTGCTCACCATGAACCACCACCCGCTCCACCTGGACAGCAACTACGCCGGGCGGACCACCGACTTCGGCAAGAACGTCGTCGTCGGGAACTACGTCTACTCGCTGCTGCTCGGCATGTCCGTACCCGACGTCTCCGGCAAGGCCATCGCCAACCTGGAGGTCGAGTCGCTGAAGCACATCGCGCCGACCTTCCACGGCGACACCCTCTACGGGGAGACGACCGTGCTGGACAAGACACCGTCGAGGTCCAAGACCGACCGCGGGATCGTCCACGTCGAGACCAAGGGCTACAACCAGGACGGCACCGTCGTCTGTGTCTTCCGCCGCAAGGTCATGGTCCCCACCGCGACCTACGTCAAGGAGCGCGGCGGAGAGCAGCCCGGCCGCCCTGTGCCTTCGCAGTAGGCCGATTTCCCACCACCAGCGTGACGTCACAGGAGAAGCAGTCATGAGCCGACTCGCCCAGACCCCGGGTCTGACCGATGTGCAGCAGGAAATCCTGGCCACCGTCAGGGAGTTCGTCGACAAGGAGATCCTGCCGGTCGCGACCGAACTCGAACACCGCGACGAGTACCCCTCCCAGATCGTCGAGGGCCTCAAGGAACTCGGCCTGTTCGGGCTGATGATCCCCGAGGAGTACGGGGGCCTGGGCGAGTCGCTGCTCACGTACGCGCTGTGTGTCGAAGAAATAGCGCGTGGCTGGATGAGCGTGTCGGGCATCATCAACACGCACTTCATCGTGGCGTACATGCTCAAGCAGCACGGCACCCAGGAGCAGAAGGACACCTTCCTGCCGCGGATGGCCGCCGGCGAGGTCCGCGGCGCGTTCTCGATGTCCGAGCCCGCGCTGGGCTCGGACGTGTCGGCCATCACGTCGAAGGGGGTCAGGGACGGCGACGAGTACGTCCTCGACGGCCAGAAGATGTGGCTGACCAACGGCGGCACGTCCTCGCTGGTCGCGGTTTTGTGCCGCAGTGACGAGGGTCACCCCGAGGGGACCGCCCGGCACAAGTCGATGACGACGTTCCTGGTCGAGAAGGAGCCGGGATTCGGCGAGGTACGTCCGGGCCTGACCATCCCCGGCAAGATCGACAAGATGGGCTACAAGGGGGTCGACACCACCGAGTTGATCATGGACGGCCTGCGAATTCCGGCCAATCGCGTACTTGGTGGGGTTACGGGCCGAGGGTTTTACCAAATGATGGACGGAGTCGAAGTCGGGCGGGTGAATGTTGCAGCGCGTGGCTGCGGAGTGGCGCAACGCGCCTTCGAGCTGGGCATCAGTTACGCACAGCAACGACACACTTTCGGCAAACAGATCGCACAGCACCAGGCGATTCAGTTCAAGCTGGCCGAAATGGCTACCAAGGTGGAAGCCGCCCATGCGATGATGGTCAATGCGGCACGCAAAAAGGACTCCGGGGAACGAAACGACCTTGAAGCAGGGATGGCCAAGTACCTGGCCTCCGAGTACTGCAAGGAGGTCGTGGAGGACGCCTTCCGTATCCACGGTGGATACGGGTTCTCCAAGGAGTACGAGATCGAGCGGCTCTACCGCGAGGCCCCGATGCTGCTGATCGGCGAAGGTACCGCCGAGATCCAGAAAATGATCATCGGTCGGCGCCTCCTCGAAGAGTACCGATTCCAGGGCTGATTGTCCCTTTCGTGGCGATATATCAGCGAAGAAGATCACAGCCAGTCATCGTCTTCCGGCCGCCGACTCGGCTTCCTGGCTTGCCCAGTTGTGGTCCACAACCGATAGCATCGCCCGAAAGCCGCCGTCCCCCGTTTCCTGCGCGGCATCATCCGCTACGAAGGTCATCCATGCCCCACAGCCAAACCTCTGCACCACGCGGTCGCGTACGTCTTGCGCGCGGAGCATCGCCGTGGCTCCTGCCGACTGTCGCGACCGCGGCCCTCAGCCTGGCCCGGGCCCGGCGGTCCGGCCGCTGGGCTGCTGTCGCCGTGCCCACCACCGCCCTCGCGGCGGGCATGCTGTGGTTCTTCCGCGACCCCGAGCGGGAGATCACACAGGGCCGGGTCATCTCCCCGGCCGACGGCGTAGTGCAGAGCATCATGCCGTGGAAGGACGGGCGCACCCGCGTAGCGATCTTCATGAGCCCGCTGAACGTCCACGTCAACCGCGCACCGCTGGCGGGGACCGTGACATCCGTCGAGCACATCCCCGGCGGTTTCGTCCCGGCGTTCAACAAGGAGAGCGAGAACAACGAGCGCGTAGTCTGGCACTTCGACACCGAGCTCGGTGACATCGAGATGGTGCAGATCGCCGGCGCCGTCGCGCGCCGCATCGTGCCTTACCTTCCCCAGGGCACGAAGGTGGAGCAGGGCGAGCGGATCGGCCTGATCCGTTTCGGTTCGCGCGTCGACATCTACCTTCCGGAAGGTATCGATGTCGCGGTCGAGGTCGGCCAGACCACCACCGCGGGGGTGACTCGAATTGACCGTGATTGATCCCGAGACACAGACCGGCTGGGTTCCCGAGGCAGAGGCCGAGGACGGCACCGAGGACATGCCGCTCTCCATGCGGCTGTCGATAGCGGACACGCTGACACTCGGCAACGCGACATGCGGATTCATGGCGGTGTACTTCACCACCACCGGAATCCTCATCCCGCACCTCCAGGGCAGCCAGGAGACCGGCATGGGGCGGCACTCAGCCGCGACCGCCGTGATCCTCATGCTCCTCGCCGCGATCTTCGACCTCTGCGACGGGCTCGTGGCGCGCAAGCTGCGCAGCTCGCCGATGGGCGCGGAGCTGGACAACCTCTCCGACCTGATCAGCTTCGGACTCGCCCCGGCCTACTTCGTGCTCGTGTACGGCATGGTCGCGGACGACGCCCACCAGCGCGTCGCCGCGGTGGCGGCGATCGTGGTGCTGCTGGCGGTGGTGCTGCGGCTCGCGCGGTTCTCCTGCGTGGCCCTGAAGGACGGCACCTTCCAGGGCATGCCGTCCCCCTTCGGGGCGCTGACGGTGGTCTCCATCGTGCTCCTGGAGCTGCCCTTCGTACCGACACTGCTCGCCGTCATCGGCGTCGCCTGGCTGATGGTGAGCCGGGTCGAGTACCCGAAGCCCCGGGGTGTCCTCGCGGTGGGGATGCTCAGCTGGATCGTGGGCGCCATGGGGCTGCTCGCCGCGTGGGCGTTCGACGCGCCGGGCGGCCAGCTGCTCCTGCAGACCGGCTGCGCGCTCCAGGTGGTGCTGGGGGCGGTCATCCCGCTCTTCGCCACCGCGCGCAGGGTGAACACCTTCCGCGGTAACCGCCGTGAGGCGCGTACGGCGCAGCTGCCGTAGTCCCGGACAGCGCGAGGGCCCCGAGTGCACCGCACTCGGGGCCCTTCTGCGTACGGACTCGCCGGACGGGCTCCGCTGCGGGGCCGGCCCGCCCGGGGTCACGGTGTCGGGCCGCCCCTCGCCGGGGCGGTGAAGACCCGCTCCAGGAGGTCCTCGAGAGCGCCACGGTCGGCGTCGGGCAGGGCTTCGAGGCCGGCGAGCGTCGTGTGCATCCCCGCCCGGATCGCGTCGACGGTACGCTCGCCCTCCGCCGTGAGCAGGACGGTCTTGACGCGCCGGTCGGTGGGGCTGGGTTCCCTGCGCACCAGCGCACGTTTCTCCAGCCGGTCGATGATCCCCGTCATATTGGACGCGTCACAGGCCAGGGTCGTCGCCAGGGCCCGCATCGCGGACGGCCCCCGGCGCAGCACGCTGAGCGTCTTGCCCTGGCTGGCCGTGAGGCCCTCGGCGGCGGCTGCCGCCGTGAAGTCTCCGTAGTAGGCGCCGAGCGAGACCGAGAGCAGCTCCATGAGCCGGTCGGTGCCGGGTCCAGGGGTTTCTGGCATGGGACGATGCTACGCCAGGAAATTTGACCATCTCAAACATCTGGCCGCGGCCGGGGACGCGCCCGGGCCGGGCGGTTGCCCGCCCGGCCCGGTTCGCACCGAGGAGGATCCGGCCGTCAGCCGCGCACGAGGAAATCGCGGGCGATGTTCTCGGCGGCCTGCTCCAGGAGCGGGCCCGCGTTGGCGATGCAGCGCTCCACATCCGGCTCCAGCTCCGTGAGGGCGTACGCACGGCGGATGCCCGCCCTGCCGAGGACCTCGGCAGGGAGCGTGAGGCGCCCGCAGACCGCGACGACCTCCTTGCCCGCGGCCCTGGCCGCAGCGGCGACACCGGCCGGGGCCTTGCCGTGCAGGGTCTGCTCGTCGAGCGAGCCCTCACCGGTGATGACCAGGGTCGCCCTGGCGACGGCGGGGGCGAAGCCCAGTACGTCGAGCATCACATCGATACCGGCACGGAAGCTCGCTCCGAGGCCGACCAGCGCGCCGTAGCCGATCCCGCCCGCGGCCCCGGCGCCCGGTGCGAGCGCCGCCTCAGCGGCCGACGAGCCGATGGACTTCTCCAGCACCGCGGCGAAGTGCGCCAGGGCGGTGTCCAGAGCCTCCACCTGCTGCGGTGACGCGCCCTTCTGCGGCCCGTACACCGCGGGCGCGCCCTTGGGCCCGGTGAGCGGATTGTCCACATCGCTGGCGAGCACGATCTCCGTACCGGCGAGCCGGGCGTCCAGACCGGACAGATCCGCGGTCGCCAGCTCGCTCAGTCCCCCGCCGCCCGGTCCCACGGGCTGTCCGCCCGCGTCCAGGAATCGGGCGCCGAGCGCGGCCAGCATGCCCGCGCCGCCGTCGGTCGTGGCGCTGCCGCCGACACCGAAGACGATCGAGGTGGCCCCCGCGTCGAGCGCCGCGCGCAGCAGCTCGCCTGAGCCGTACGTGGTCGCGGTGAGCGGCGCGAAGACCCCGGCGGGCAGGTGCTGGAGGCCGGATGCCTCGGCCATCTCCACCACGGCGACACCGTCGCGCAGCGCGAAGGCCGCGTTCAGCTGCTCACCGAGCGGTCCGGTGACGGGTACCTCGTGCCGGTCGAATCCGGCGGCGACCGCGGCGGCCACGGTGCCGTCCCCGCCGTCGGCGACGGGCAGTGTCTCGACCTCCACACCGGGAACGATTTTCCGCAGCCCGGCCGTCACCCGCTCAGCGACCTGCACGGCCGTGAGGGACCCCTTGAATTTGTCGGCCGCCACGAGCACCCGTGCGGCTTCAGTTACTGCTCCGTCCGTCACCTTGTTATCCCTTGCTTTCGAACAGGCAGTCGCGCCGCTCCGACCCTATCCGCACCGCATGCCCGCTGCCCATGGGGACCGGTCAGAAGAGGGTGGACTCCCCCGGCACGGCGCCGCGGGATTCGAAGGCCAGCAGCTGCTGCTTCCGGCCGATGCCGCCGCCGTATCCGGTGAGACCGCCCGTCGAGCCGATGACCCGGTGGCACGGGACGATGATCCCGACCGGGTTCTTGCCGTTCGCCAGGCCCACGGCCCGTGAGGCGCCAGGTCTGCCGAGCCGGCCCGCGAGATCGCCGTACGAACGGGTCTCGCCGTACGGAATCTGCCGCAGCTCTTCCCAGACGGTGCGCTGGAAGGGCGTCCCCGCCAGGTGCAGCGGCACCGTGAACTCGGTCAGCTCCCCCGCGAAGTACGCGGTCAGCTCCTCCCGCACCTGCCCGAAGGGGCGGGGGTCGGGTTCGCCGAAGGTCTCATCGGCCGGCCGGTGGCGCTGGTCCGTCATGTACAGGCCGCTCAGCAGGCCGTCGGCCGCCACGAGGGTGAGCGGGCCGTACGGGCTGTCGATCACGGTGTGCCGCTTCGCGGACATGGGTGATGCTCCTTTCCCCGGGACGACCGGAGTCAGACGGGCAGATCATTGACGGGGTGGGAGCCGGTGGCCCACAGGTACTGCACGGCGTACGCCCGCCAGGGGCGCCAGGCCGCGGCCCTGGCCGTGAGCGCGGCCGGGGTCGGGGGCAGCCCCAGATCCACGGCGGCCCGCCGGATGCCCAGGTCCGTGGCGAGGAAGGCGTCGGGGTCCCCCAGCGCGCGCATCGCGACAGCCTCGACGGTCCAGGGCCCGAGGCCGGGAAGGGCCCGCATCCGGGCGCGGGCCTCGTCCCAGTCGCTGTCCACCCCGAGGGCGAGCGACCCGTCGGCGAGCGCACCGGCCAGTGTGGTCAGGGTGGTGCGCCTGCTGCGCGGCAGCGCCAGGGACTCGGGGTCGAGGGCGGCAAGCGCCTGGGGCGAGGGGAAGAGGTGGGTGAGCCCGCCCCGGGCGTCGTCGACCTGCGCCCCGTGCGCCACGACGAGACGGGCCGCGTGGGTGCGGGCCGCCGCCGTCGAGACCTGCTGGCCCAGCACCGCCCGTACGGCGAACTCGTCCGGGTCGACGGTCCGGGGCACCCGGCGGCCCGGCGCCTTGTCGACCAGGGGTGCCAGCAGCGGGTCGTTCCGCAGTTCGCCGTCGACGGCGACGGGATCGGCGTCGAGGTCGAGCAGCCAGCGGCAGCGGCTGATGGCGTGGGTGAGGTCGCGCAGATCGGTGAGGGAGAGCAGGCAGCCGATGTGGCCGGGGTGCGGGGTGAGTTCGGCGATGCCGTGCCCGTACGGCAGTGAGAGCGTCCTGCGGTACGCGCCGTCCCGCCACTCCTCCACGCCGGGGACGCCGGTCGCCGCGAGGTGGCCGAAGAGGTTGTCCGGGTTGAGCGGGGCACGGAACGGGAGGCGGAGCGGGATGGTGCCGGGGGTGTGGGGCCCCGCGCCGCGGGCGGCGCGGCTGCGCAGTTCGCCCGGGGCGAGCGCGAACACCTCGCGGACCGTGTCGTTGAAGGTGCGGATGGAGGAGAACCCGGCGGCGAACGCCACGTCTGCCATCGGCAGTTCCGTCGTCTCGATGAGGACGCGCGCCGTCTGGGCGCGCTGTGCACGGGCCAGGGCGAGTGGTCCCGCGCCGAGCTCGGCGAGGAGCTGGCGCTCGATCTGCCGGGTCGAGTACCCGAGGCGCCCGGCCAGGCCGGGTACGCCTTCCCGGTCGACGGTCCCGTCCCGGATGAGGCGCATCGCGCGGGCCACGACATCGGCGCGGGTGTTCCACTCGGGGGAGCCGGGGCTGGTGTCCGGGCGGCAGCGCTTGCAGGCGCGGAACCCGGCCTGCTGACAGGCGGCGGCGCTCGGGTAGAAGGTCATGTTCCGGGCCTTCGGCGGCACGACCGGGCAGCTGGGACGGCAGTAGATCCCGGTGGTCAGGACGGCCGTGAAGAACCAGCCGTCGAAGCGGGCGTCCTTCGAGCGGACGGCACGTACGCAGCGCTCGGTGTCGGTGTGCATGGCTCAAGCATCCGCCACGTCCGGCCCCGGGGCTGGCGGGAATCCGACATGTGCCTCGGGGGCTCCCGGCGGCCGGCCTGCCCGCTGCCGGCCCGCCGTCACCCCCGGCGCAGGCGCCGCCATACGGCCTTGGCAGCGTTGTGCCCCGACATGCCGTGGACCCCCGGCCCCGGCGGGGTCGCCGACGAGCAGAGATACACCGCCGGGTGCGAGGTCGTGTAGGGGAACGCGGAGATCTTGGGCCGCAGCAGCAGCTGTAGTCCGGAGGCGGCCCCGCAGGCGATGTCACCGCCCACGTAGTTCGCGTTCCGCGCGAACAGCTCGGCCGGTCCCGCGGTGGCGCGGGCGAGCACCCGGTCGCCGAAGCCGGGCGCGAAGCGCTCGATCTGCCGCTCGACGGCCTCGGTGAGGTCTCCGTCCCAGCCGTGCGGGACATGGCCGTACGTCCAGAAGGCATGCTTGCCCCGGGGCGCCCTGGAGGGGTCGACGAGGCTGGGCTGGGCGCCGATCAGGAAGGGCGTACCGGGGGCGCGGCCACCGGCTGCCTGGCGCAGCGCCGTACCGATCTCGCGGCTGCTCGGGCCGATCTGCACCGTCCCGGCCACCCTGGGCTCCTGCGCCGTCCAGGGCACCGGCCCGTCGAGGGCGTAATCGATCTTGAAGACGCTCGCCCCGTACCGGTATCCGTCGTAGGCCCGGCCCAGACCGGCGATACGGGCGGCGGCGGTCGGGGAGGTGTCGAAGATGTACGCGCGTGCGGGCGGCAGATCATCGAGCCGCTTCACCTCGAAGCCGGTGTGCACCACTCCGCCCAGATCGCGCAGATATCCGGCCAGCGCGTCGGAGATCGACTGCGAGCCGCCACGCGGCAGCGGCCAGCCGCCCTCGTGCGCGGCCAGCGCGAACATCAGTCCGACGGCGCCGGTGGCGAGGCCGTCGAGCGGTGCGATGACATGGGCCACGAGACCGGCGAACAGCGCCCGGGCCCGGTCGTCACGGAAGCGCTTCATCAGCCAGGTGGACGGCGGCAGGCCGGTCAGGCCGAAGCGGGCGAGCGTCACCGGGTCGCGTGGCAGCGCGGTGAGCGGCAGTGACATGAAGTCCCGGGCCAGGGTGTCCCACCGGCCGAGGAACGGCGTGACGAGCCTGCGGTACGCCCCCGCGTCGCGCGGCCCGAAGGAGGCAGCGGTCTCGGCCACCGAGCGGGAGAGCACAGCGGCCGTGCCGTCGTCGAAGGGGTGCGCCATGGGCAGCTCCGGATGGAGCCACTCCAGGCCGTACCGGTCGAGCGGCATGGTCTTGAAGACCGGCGAGCCGACACCCAGCGGGTGGACGGCGGAACAGGGGTCGTGCAGGAAGCCGGGGAGCGTGAGCTCCTCGGTCCGCGCGCCCCCGCCGACGGTCTCCCGGGCCTCGAAGACCTCGACGGCGAATCCGCGGCGGGCCAGCTCCACGGCGGCGGTCAGCCCGTTGGGTCCCGCCCCCACGACGACAGCATCGAGCATCGACGGCACCTTCGGACTCCTTCGTCAGCCGACGGCCAGTGCCCCAAGGATATTCCCGCGCACCGACCGTGCGGCCGGGGGTAGCGTCTCGGCCGATGAAACCGACGATCGAGACCATGGCGGACCGGCTCAGCGGCGTTCCCGGCATCAGGGCGGTGGCACTCGGCGGCAGCCGTGCGCGGGGGGCCGGGCATCCCGGCTCCGACTGGGATCTCGGCCTCTACTACCGCGGCGCCCCTGACACGGCGGCGCTCACCGCGCTCGCGTGCGAGGTGGCGGACCGCCCCGTCGAGGTGGCGGGCCCCGGCGGCTGGGGCCCGTGGGTCGACGGCGGCGCCTGGCTCACCGTCGGCGGTGTGGCGGTGGACTGGATCCTGCGCGACCTCGACCGGGTGGAGCGGGTCTGGGCGCAGTGCCGCGAGGGCCGTTACGAGGTGGGCGTCCAGCCGGGACATCCGCTCGGCTTCTGGTCCCCCGCGTACCCCGGGGAGGTGGCGCTCTGCCGCGTACTCTCCGATCCGGCGGGGGAGTTGAGGACGCTGCGCGAGGAGACACTCCGCTACCCGGAACCGCTGCGCGCCGCGCTGGCGGGGGCCGCCTGGGAGGCGGACTTCTCGGTGACCGCCGCCCGCAAGTCCGCCGGCCGCGGGGACACCCTGCACGTCTCGCTCTGCCTCTCCCGCGCCTTCGGTGTCCTCGCCCAGTCCCTGCACGCCCACCACCGCACCTGGTGCGTCAACGAGAAGGGCGCGCTGGCTGCCGCCGCGGCCCTGCCGGATTCCCCGGACCGCTTCGCCGAGCGGGCCTCGTCGGCGCTCCGCGCGCTGGACCCTGCGGCCGTGGAGGCGGCGGCGGTTCTGGTGGCGGAGGTACGCACGGTGCTGGGCTCCGGCGGCTGACGGCCGGGGGTGCCGGCCCTGGCGGGCCGTCAGGGCCGGCACGTACGTGTGCCGGGGCTACGGCTCAGGCACCCGCCGCCAGCAGCTGGTGCACCCGGCGCGCCGTGGCCGCGTCACGGGCGGCGGTGAAGGGCAGCGCGTTGCCGCCCGTCACACGGAACGGCTCCCCCGTGAGCGTCAGATGGGCGCCGCCGGCCTCCTCCACGAGCAGGAGACCGGCCGCGTGGTCCCACGCCAGCTCCCAGTTGAACGCCACGGCGTCGAGGGTGCCCCTGGCGACGGCCAGATACTCCAGGCCCGCCGAGCCGCACGGCCGGGTGGTGATCCCCTCGGTCCGCAGAGCGAGCAGTGAGCGCTTCTGCTCGGGCGTGGTGAAGTCGGGGTGCGAGGTGGCCACCCGGAGTTCCGCACCGGGCGCGGGCGAACCGGCGTGGAGCAGTTCTCCGTTGAGCCGCGCACCGCCGCCGCGTACGGCGATGGCCATGTCGCCGAGCGCTGCCGCGTAGGTCCAGGAGGCGAGCAGTTCGCCGTGGTGGGCGAGGGCCACCAGGGTGCAGAATCCCGGCTCGCCGCGGACGAACTGGCGGGTGCCGTCGACCGGGTCGACGATCCAGACGGGCGCGTCGCCCCGTATCGCGGCGTACGAGGCCGGGTCGGCCGAGACGGCCTCCTCACCGACCACCACCGAGCCCGGCAGCAGTGCGGTGAGGGCGGCCGTGAGGTGTTCCTCGGCGCCGCGGTCGGCCACCGTCACCAGGTCGTGCGGGCCGCTCTTCTCGGCGATCTCGTGAGCGGCGAGCTGCCGGAAGCGCGGCAGGATCTCGGCAGCGGCAGCCTCACGGACCGCCGCGTCGACCTCGGTCAAGTCCCTGGTCAGAAGGTGTTCGGTCATGCCCCCATCTCAGCACACCCCGGTGAAGGCACCGCACCGGTTCAGCGGCCGACGGCATAACCCTGCATGCCGCGCGGATTCGCCGCCGCGCTCAGCACCCCGGTCGCCGGATCGCGGGCGACCGCGCTCAGCCTCCCCTCCGACCAGGCGTCGCCGACGGTGACGTCGTGCCCGCGGCGGCGCAGCTCCGCGATGATCTCCTCCCCTATCCGCGACTCGACGGTGACACTGCCGGGCCGCATCCCGCGCGGGTAGAAGGAGCTGGGGAAGGAGTCGTTGTGCCAGTTCGGTGCGTCGATCGCGCCCTGGAGGTCCAGACCGCCGCGGACCGGGGCGGTGAGCGCCACCGCGAGGAAGAAGTGCAGCTGCCACTGGTCCTGCTGGTCGCCGCCCGGTGTGCCGAAGGCGAGCACAGGAACGCCGTCGCGCAGGGCGAGCGAGGGTGTGAGGGTGGTGCGCGGACGGCAGCCGGGAGTGAGCGAATTCGGCAGCCCCTCGTCCAGCCAGGTCATCTGCAGCCGGGTGCCGAGCGGGAAACCCAGCTCCGGCACGACCGGGTTGGACTGGAGCCAGCCGCCGCTCGGGGTCGCCGAGATCATGTTGCCCCAGCGGTCGACGATGTCCAGGTGGCAGGTGTCACCGCGGGTGGCGCCGTCCCTGGCGACGGTCGGCTCGCCCGCACCTGCCGCCGGGACCCCCAGGGCATCGAAGCCGGGCTCGCCCCCGGTGATCGCGGTGGCCTGCCTGCTGAGCCGCGGCTCACGGCCGTCGGGGCTGCCGGGCCGCAGGTCGTGCGAGGCCTCGCCGGTGATCAGGGCGCGGCGCTCCGCGTTGTACGGGCCGGAGAGGAGCGCGCCGAGCGGTGTGTCGGCGGCGTCGCCGTACCAGGCCTCCCGGTCGGCCATGGCGAGCTTGCATCCTTCGACGAGCAGGTGGACGTAGTCGGCCGACCCGTAGCGGGGCAGCTCGGCCGGGAGGAGGGCCAGCTGCTGGAGGAGGGCCGGGCCCTGGCTCCAGCCGCCCGCCTTGCAGAGCGTCCAGCCGTTCCACTCGTACGTCGCGGGAGCCTCGTACGAGGCCGACCAGCCGGCGAGGTCGGCGGCGGTGAGGGTGCCGGTGTGGTGGGCGCCGCTGGTGTCCCTGGTGGGGCGCTGTGCCTGGCGGACCAGCGCCTCGGCGACGAAGCCCTCGCGCCAGACCGCACGGGCGGCGTCGATCTGGCCGGCGCGGTCCTGTGAACCGGCGGTGGCCTCGTCGATCAGCCGGCGCCAGGTGGCGGCGAGCGCCGGGTTGCGGAAGAGCTCGCCGGGTACGGGCGCCCTGCCACCGGGGAGGTACACGTCGGCGGAGGACGGCCACTCGGTCTCGAAGAGTTCCCGTACGGTCTCGACGGTCAGTCCGACGCGCTCCACCGGGGCGTGGCCGTCCTCGGCGTAGCCGATGGCGTACTTCAGCACCTCGGCGAGGGACTTGGTGCCGTGGTCGCGGAGCAGCAGCATCCAGGCGTCGAAGGCTCCCGGCACCGCGGCGGCCAGCGGCCCGGTGCCGGGCACCAGGTCGAGGCCGAGCGAGCGGTAGTGCGCGACGGTCGCGCCCGCGGGGGCCACACCCTGTCCGCAGAGGACCTGCACCTCGCCGCCGGCCGGGGCGATGATCGCGGGCACCTCACCGGCCGGGCCGTTGAGATGCGGCTCGACGACGTGCAGGACGAAGCCCGCGGCGACGGCGGCGTCGTAGGCGTTGCCGCCGTCCTCCAGGACGGCCATCGCGGACTGCGAGGCGAGCCAGTGGGTCGAGGACACCATGCCGAAGGTGCCCTGCAGGGTCGGCCGGGTGGTGAACATGTCGTGCGGCTCCATCACTGTGCGGTTGCGGGGGCGTGCGGGGTTCCGGGGACGGCCTGCGGGGTCCCGGCGACGGCTGCCGCGTCCGGCGCTGTGCCGTCGTCGGCGACCAGGTGGCAGGAGACCTGCCGTTCCCCGTCGAGGGTGCGCAGCACCGGGATGTCCGTGCGGCAGCGTGCCTCGGCGAGCGGGCAGCGGGTGTGGAACCGGCAGCCGGGCGGCGGGTCGAGGGGGCTCGGCAGCTCGCCGTTGAGCACGATGCGCTCGCGGGTGCGCTGGGTGACCGGGTCGGGTACCGGCGCGGCGGAGAGCAGAGCCTGAGTGTACGGATGTTTCGGGTCGGCGAACAGCTCCGCGGTGGGCGCCTGTTCCACGATCTGGCCCAAGTACATCACGGCGATCCGGTCGGCGAGGAACTCCACGGCGGCGAGGTCGTGCGTGATGAAGAGGCAGCCGAAACCCCGGTCCCGCTGGAGGTCGGCGAGCAGGTTGAGCACCGAGGCCTGGACGGAGACGTCGAGCGCGGACGTCGGCTCGTCGGCGACGAGCAGTGCGGGGTCGACGGAGAGCGCACGGGCGATGGAGATGCGCTGGCGCTGGCCGCCGGAGAGCTCGTGCGGGTGACGGTCCGCGTGTTCGGGGCGAAGCCCCACCTGCCCGAGCAGCTCCTCGACCCTGGCCCGTACGGCGGGGCCCTTCGCCAGACCGTGCAGCGTGATCGGCTCGGCGACGATCCGGCCGATGGTCATCCGGGGGTCCAGGGAGGACGAGGGGTCCTGGAAGACCAGGTGGAAGTCCTTGCGCAGCGGTCGCAGGGCCCGCCGGCTCATATGGGTGATGTCGGTGCCGTTGACGGTGACGGTGCCCGCGGTCGGCTCGTCCAGACGTACGGCGCACCGGCCGACGGTGGACTTACCGCTGCCCGACTCACCCACCAGGCCGACGACTTCGCCCCGCCGGACACTTATCGATATTCCGTCGACGGCGCGCACCGGGCCGAAGTGCCGGGCGAGTCCGTCCAGTTCGAGTGCGAAGTCGCTCACCGTGTGCTCTCCTCGGCCGGGTCCGGCACCGGGATCTCCATGTGCCAGCAGGCTGCCTTGTGCCGGGTGTCCGCCTCCGGCCGCGGGCCGGCGGTCCGCAGTCCCGGCCGCCGGGTGGTGCACTGCTCGTCGGCGAGGGCGCAGCGGGGTGCGAAGGTGCACGCGTCCGGCTGTACGCCGAGGCTCGGGACGAGCCCGGGGATCTCCGGCAGGCGGCGCTTGCGCTGCCCGCCCGGTGTGAGCACGGCGCCGAGCAGCCCGCGGGTGTAGGGGTGCCGGGGTGTCGCGAACAGCTCGTCGACCGGGGCCTGTTCGACGGCGCGGCCCGCGTACATCACCAGGACCCGGTCGGCGGTGTCGGCCACCACGCCGAGGTCGTGGGTGATGAGGACGATCGCGGTGCCGAGGCGCTCCCGCAGCGACTGGAGGACTTCCAGGATGCCCGCCTGGACCGTGACGTCGAGGGCCGTCGTCGGTTCGTCGGCGATCAGTACGGCGGGGTCGCAGGCGACCGCGATGGCGATCATGACGCGCTGCCGCATCCCGCCGCTGAGCTGGTGCGGGTACTCGTCGATCCGCTGCCGGGGTGCGGGGATGCCGACCAGCGCGAGCAGTTCGGCCGCCCGCTCCCGGGCTTGCCTGCGGCCGAGTCCCCGGTGGCGGCGGAGCACTTCCCCGATCTGGCGCCCGATGGTGAGCACCGGGTTGAGTGAGGTCATCGGCTCCTGGAAGATCACGGCGATGTCGTTGCCGCGTACCTCCGCGAGCTCCTTCTCGCCGGCCCCCACCAGCTCCTGCCCGCTGAGCCGCACCGAGCCGGTGACGGTCGCGGTGGACGGGAGGAGCCCCATCACGGCCATGGAGGTGACGGACTTGCCGCACCCCGACTCACCGACGACCGCGAGGACTTCGCCGGGCGTCAGGTCGTACGAGACATGGTCGACGGCGTGCACGGTGTGTCCGCCGGAGCTGAAGGAGACGGACAGGTCGCGGACGCTGAGGAGGGGATGACCCGGCCCCCCGGCGGCGGACGGGAGAGTGGTGGCCAGGGGTTCGGCGTGCGGGAGGCCGGCCGGCGGGGAGGCGTCCGGTGCGGGATCCGGCTGAGGGCTCATCGGGTTGCTCCACGGGGGTCGAGGACGTCACGGAGTCCGTCGCCGAGCAGGTTGAAGGCGAGCGTCGCGGCGACGATCGCGAGGCCGGGGAAGACGGCCATCCAGGGCGCCGGGGCGAGGAACGACTGCGCGCTGGAGAGCATCACACCCAGCGAGGCGTCGGGCGGCTGGACACCGAGCCCGAGGAAGCTCAGCAGCGCCTCGCCGATGATGGCGGCGGGGATCCCCACGGTCCCCTGGACGATCAGCGCCGACGTGGCGTTGGGCAGGATGTGCCGCAGGAGCACGGTCGCGTCGCCGCCGCCGTTGGCGACCGCGGCCGCCACGAAGTCGGCGCTCCTGAGCCGGAGCGTCTCGGCGCGGGTGATCCGGATGACCGCCGGGATCTGCGAGATGCCGATGGCGATGGTCGCGTTGGTGAGCGAGGGTCCGAGGATGGCCGCGAGACCGACCGCCAGCACCAGGAAGGGGAAGGCCAGCATGGTGTCGGTGAGCCGGGACACCGCGCTGTCCGCGAGGCGGCCGTAGTACCCGGCTGCGAGCCCCAGTGGTACGCCGACGACGAAGGCGAGCACCACGGCGACCACTCCGACCTGCATGGATGCCCTGGCTCCGTAGACGATCCTCGACAGCTGGTCGCGTCCGAGGTCGTCGGTTCCGAGCCAGTGCGCCCAGCCCGGCCGGCCGAGGACATGGCCGAAGTCGGGGCTCGACGGGTCGTAGGGGGCGATCAGCGGGGCGCAGAGCGCCACCAGGACGAAGACCGCCGCGATGGTGCCGCCGGTGAGCGCGAGCCGGTTGCGGCGCAGGGCGCGCAGCCTGGCGCCGCCCATCCGGGTCCGCACCGCTGTGATCGTGGTAGCCGTCACCGGGCACCTCCGAGCCGGATACGCGGGTCGATGACCGAATAGCCGACGTCGACCAGCAGATTGATGAGGATGTACGCGGCGGAGGTGCAGAGCACCACGCCCTGCAGCGTCGCGTAGTCGCGGGTGAAGACGGCGTCGATGGTGAGCTTGCCGAAGCCGGGGAGTACGAAGATCTGCTCGGTGACGACCGCGCCGGAGATCAGGCTGCCGAGCTGGAGGCCGAGCACGGTCACCACCGTCACCAGGGAGTTCCGCAGGGCGTGGCTGCCGATGACCTCCCGCTGGGACAGGCCCTTCGCTCTGGCCGTACGGACGTAGTCGGCGGAGAGCGAGTCGAGCATCGCGGCGCGCGTCTGGCGCATCACGACGGCCGCGAGCCCGGAGCCGAGGACGATGGCGGGCAGCACCATGCGCCGCAGGTTGTCGAGCGGGTCGGTGGCGAACGGTACGTACCCGGAGCCGGCGAAGACCGGGAGCGCGACGGCGAAGCCGAGCACCAGGACCATGCCGAGCCAGAAGGTCGGGACCGAGAGTCCCAGCAGTGCGATGCCGTTGGCGAGCCACTCGGCCGGCCGCCCGCGCCGTACGGCCGCGACCACCCCGGCGCCGATACCGAGGACGACGGCCAGCAGCAGGGCGAGCGCGGCCAGTTCGAGTGTCACGGGCAGGGCGCCGCCGATCGCGTCGGCGACCGGGAGCCCGGTACGGGACGAGTTGCCCAGGTCGCCGCGGAGGGCGTGCCAGAGGTAACGCCCGTACTGCACCGCGATGTTGTCGTCGAGGCCGTAGCTCCGGCGGATCGCGGCGAGCGCTTCCGGGCTGCGCTCCTCCCCCGCCATGGCGAGCGCGGGGTCGCCGGGCAGCGCCCGGATGCCCGCGAAGACGACGACGCTCACCAGGAAGAGCGTGATCAGGGACTGACGGACCCGCGTCAGCAGGTACTTGGTCACCGGGTGTACCCCGCAGTCTTCACTCGGACCAGGCCGTCGCCGTACACCCGGACGCCCGAGACCGTTCTGCCGGCGACGACGTAGTTCTTCTGCCGGTAGAGGTAGATGAGCGTGTGCGCGTCGGCGACCCGCTTCACGATCCGGTCGTAGATGCGGGTACGCGCGGCCGGGTCGGCCTCCGCACGGCCCCGCTCGATGAGCCGGTCGGTTTCGGGGTCGCCGTAGCCGTAGGCGTTCATCGCGCCCGCGGTCTGCAGGAAGTTGGAGATGTTGCCGTCCGGGTCCAGCCGCCCCGACCAGCCGCTCGTGAAGGCGTCGTAGTGGCCGGCGTCGGTCTCCTCCAGGAGCGTCGCGTACTCCATGGGCTGGAGGACCACGTCGAACCCGGCCTCCTTGGCCATGGCCTGGACGACCTGGCCGATACGGCTCGACTCGGGCGAGGTCTGCACCTTGAAGCCGATCCGCACCGGGGTCCTGACCCCGGCCTCCTTCAGCAGTTTCCTGGCTCTGGCGATGTCGCGCCCGGGACAGGCCGACGGTGCGACGCCCGGGGCGATGGCGGACCCGGGCGAGACGGGGCCGCAGGCCGGTTCGTACATCCCCTGGAAGACGACCTTGTTCAGCAGGTCCCGGTCGATGGAGAGCTCGAAGGCCTCCCGGACCCGGACGTCCCGGGCGAGGGGGGTGCCGAGCTTTCCGGGCTTCTCGCCGAGGCCCTTGACGTTGCCGACGTTCAGCCCGATGCCCTGGTAGCCCAGTGAGGGTGAGCTGAAGAGCTGGAGCTTGGGTTCGGCCAGCGCGCTCCGCACATCGACCGGCGCCATCTGGTCGCCGATCTGGACGTCCCCGGAGCGGAGGTTCGCCAGTCTGACGTTGCCGTCGGGGATCGGTTTGTAGATCACCTGCTGGAGGTGGACATGCGCGGCGTCGTAGTAGTGGGGATCCTTGCGCAGGACGATCCGGTCACCGCCGACCCGCTCGACGAAGCGGAAGGGGCCCACGCACGAGGGGTGGTTGGTGAAGTTCGTGCCGTACTTCTTGAGTGCGGCCGGGGACATGACCATTCCGGCCCGGTCGGCGAGCACGCCGGTGAGCGGGGTGTACGGCTGCTTCAGGCGCAGTCGCACGGTGTAGGGCCCGGTGGCCCGGATATCCCGCAGCGGGGCCAGCTCGGTGGCGCGGGCCGAGCCCGGCAGGTCACGGTGGCGGGTGAGCGAGGTGACGACGGACGCGGCGTCGAGACCGGTCCCGTCACTGAACTCCAGGCCCTTGCGGACCCGCACGGTGACCGTTCTGCCGTCCGCCGACGTCTTCGGCAGCGCGGCGGCCAGCTGCGGCACGATCGTGCCCCGCTGGTCGATGTCGTAGAGCTTCTCGCACATACCGGCGAAAACGGTCCGCCCGACGAGGGTCTGGGCGAGGGTCGGGTCGAGCTTGTCCGGATCCGCGTTGAGCGCGACGGTCAGCGTGCCGCCGTCGCGTACCGGCCGGGTGTCCGCCATCCGTTCCGCGCCGGCCTGGGCCGCCGGGGACTGGAGTGACGTACAGCCCGATATGAGGGACACCAAGGCAACTGCCATCAGGGCAACCGCGTTTCGGCGCACGAGGGACCACCTCCCGCCAAGGGCGATCAAGGAATACCGCAGACCGTATTTCGCATACAGTCCACAGACAAGCCCCTTGCCCAGATAGCGGACGGCTCCCGATGAAGATCGGGTAACGCGCGACGGCATAAGGGGCATCACGCCGCCCCGGCCGGTCACAGAGCCGGACGGCGGCCAGGGCGGCGGCGCCCCCGCGTCACGCCGCCTCGCCGCTCACGAGCAGGTCAGCCGCACGGGCGGGCGCTCAGCCGTCGCGGGGACCGCGATCGCCGTCGCCGCTCTCCTCGCCCCCGCCACCGCCGTCACCGGACCCGCCGGAGAGACCGTCGCCGCCGGAACCGCCGGAGGGGCCTCCCCCGCCGGGCCCGCCCCCTCCCCCGGCGGCCCCGGCTTCCTCGGCGGCACGGACCCGCCTGCGCAGCCGGAGGCCCTGGGCCGCGAAGACCGCGGCGATGACGATCCACAGGACGGTGGCGATCCAGGCGTACGGCTTCGGCGCCCAGGCAAGCCAGACGAACGCCCAGACGAAGAAGATCCCCGCCAGCGCGAAGTACCTGGTCGCCGTGGTGCGGGCGAGCCACCGGGACGCGGCTGCGGTCGGCCGTTCATTGCGCTCCATGGCCGGAACCTACCCGCGATCACACCCCGCCGTACCCCGGCGACGCGCCCGGCGGGCACGCGCCACCCGGGCTCGGCGGGGAACGATCCCGGCACCGCTATCGTCTACAGTTACGTAGACCGTATACCGGCTGTAGTCACTCCGGCGGGATGCGGCGCGGCCCGCCTCCGGGCCGGTGCCGTACCCCTCCCCCGTGCGGCGCCGGGTGCGGGCCGTCCCTCGTCCGACCGGAAAGGCCGGGACCCTTGCTTACAGCCTCGTCACTAGCGGTGAACATCCTCGACGCACAGTCCGTGCTGGCGGCTTTCGGCGTGGCCGGAATCGCCGTGGTGATGTTCGCCGAGACCGGTCTGCTGGTCGGCTTCTTCCTGCCGGGCGACTCCCTGCTCTTCACCGCGGGGCTGCTCTGCACGGGCAGCTCGGCCGGCGCCCTCACACTGTCGCTGCCGATGGTGCTGCTCGCATCGGCGGCCGGCGCGCTCGCGGGAGCGCAGTGCGGCTATCTGATCGGGCGGAAGGCGGGAGGCGCCCTGCTCGCCCGCAGCCGCTCGGAACACCTGCACAAGGGAGCGGCCCGCGCGGAGGAGCTCCTCGGCAAGTACGGCCACGCGAAGGCCATCGTGCTCGCCCGCTTCGTCCCGGTGGTGCGCACGGTACTCAATCCGATGGCGGGCGCCCTCGCCGTCCCGGCCAGGACCTTCACGCTCTGGCAGGTGGTCGGAGGCCTGGTCTGGAGTCAGGGCCTGGTTCTCGCCGGGTACGCGCTGGGGTCGTCCATCCCGAACGTGGACCGCTATCTGCTGCCGATCATCGCCGTGATCGTCGTCCTGTCCCTGCTGCCGCTGGCGCTCGAACTGCGGCGCTCCCGCAGGAACCGCCCGCGGACGGACGGGGTGAGCGGATGAACCTCGCGTACGACGGATCAACGATCGACGGCGGCCTCTACACGGAGACGGTGGATCTGGCCCGTCGCGCCCCCGGGTGGCTGGACTCTGCGGTCTCCGCCTGGTCGGGGTACGGCCTCGCGGTGTTCGCCGTGCTGATGCTCGCCGGGTGGTGGCGCGCGCGCCGGCAGGGGGCGGCCGCGGGCCTGATGGCGCTCACGGTGCCGGTGATCGTGGTGCTGGCCTACTGCGCCAACGACGCGGTGAAACTGGTCGTACGGGAGGACCGGCCGTGCCAGAGCCTCCATGTGACACCGCTGGAGGCGTGCCCGGCGCCGGGTGACTGGTCGTTCCCCAGCAACCACGCGGCCCTCGCCTTCGCGGCGGCGGTGGCCCTGCTGTTCGTCTCCCGGCGGCTGGGGGCGGCCGGGATGGTCTGCGCGGTCGCGATGGCCGTCTCCCGGGTCTGGGTGGGCGCCCACTATCCGCACGATGTCGCGGTCGGCGCGCTGATGGGCGCACTGGTCGCGCTGGTGTCCATGGCGGCCCTGCGCCGCCGGCCCGAAGCCCTGGCGAACCGTCTCTCGGGCACCAGGCTGCGGCCGCTGCTGGTCTCGTCGTGAACCGGCGCGGGGCGGCCGACCTTGCCGTGTCCGCGGCCCTGGGCACGCTGGTCGCGTTCGTACTGCTGGCCATGGTGGTGGCGGGGCACCACGGCGCCCCGCTGCTGACGGACAGCGGACTGCTCTCGTGGTCGGTGCACCACCGCCCGCCGGTGGCGGTCGCCGCCGCGCGCGGCGTCACCGCCACCGGCACCGGCGCGATCCCGTATCTGCTGGCCGTCCTCGCGGGGGTGATCGCCGGACGCACCGCCCGGCAGCGGGTGACCGCCGCCGTCCGCTGCCTCGGCTGCCTGATCGCGGCACAGTGTCTGCGGTACGGAGTGATGGCGCTGGCCGGGCGCCCGCGCCCGCCTTCCGGCGAGTGGGACACACAGGCCTCCGGGTGGTCGTTCCCCTCCGGTCACACCACCACATCGGCGGTCACGGCGGGGCTGCTCATCGCGTCGGTGCTGCTGCGGGCACCGCACGGCAGAAGGACCATCGCGGCCGGCATCGGCTGCTGGGCCGTGCTCGTCGGGCTGAGCCGCGTGTATCTCGGCGTGCACTGGTCCACCGATGTCGTCGGCGGCTGGCTGTTCGCCCTCTGCTGGCTCTCCCTCTGCTTCCGGCTCGCTCTCCGTCGCTGTCCCGCCGTGCCGCATCCGCCGGACGGCTGCCCGGCCCCGCTCCGGGACGGTGCGCCCTCGCACCGCTCGCGGGAGAGCGCGGGCAGGCCCGCCGGTCCGCCGGGCGGCTCCCCGGGGGAAGCCCGCTGACCCTGGCCCCGGACCGCGCACGGTGCGGGCGCAGAGCCGGTTCACGGGCCGCGGCGGGCCCGCCGGCGGCGCCCGCCGGCGCGGAATGACCCCGCGGGCTCCGGCGTTCTTCCTGGCCGGAGCCGTTTCACGGGTGATGCGCGGGCGGCCCGGCCCGGACTGGAGGCAAGGCAGTGCACGGTGAGTACAAGGAGCCCGGCGGAAAGCTCGTCGTCGTCGACCTGGACGTCGAGGGCGGCGCCCTGCGCGACGTCCGCGTGGCCGGTGACTTCTTCCTTGAGCCCGACGAGGCGATCCTGGCCATCGACGCCGCCCTGGAAGGTGCGCCCGCCCACACCGGCGCCACCGCGCTCGCCGCGCGGATCAGCTCCGCACTGCCGCCTTCCGCCGTGCTGCTCGGCCTCTCCCCCGAGGGCGTCGCCGTCGCGGTACGCCGGGCTCTGACCCGGGCCACCGAGTGGAGCGCCCACTCCTGGCAGCTGATCCACGACGGCCCGCAGTCCCCCGCGCTCCACATGGCCCTGGACGAGGTCATCACCGCCGAGGTCGCCGCCGGTCACCGCCCGCCGACGCTGCGGGTCTGGGAGTGGGCCGCCCCCGCCGTGATCATCGGCAGCTTCCAGTCCCTGCGCAACGAGGTCGACCCGGAGGGCGCCGAGCGGCACGGAGTGACGGTCGTCCGCCGCGTCTCCGGCGGCGGGGCCATGTTCGTGGAGCCGCGGAGCACCATCACCTACTCCCTCTCCGTCCCGGAATCGCTGGTGTCGGGACTCTCGTACGCGGACAGCTACGCGTATCTGGACGACTGGGTGCTCGGCGCGCTGGCAGATATGGGCATCAAGGCCTGGTACCAGCCGCTCAACGACATCGCCACCGAAGCGGGGAAGATCGCGGGCGCGGCGCAGAAGCGCATCGCCGGCGGCGGGGTGCTGCACCACGTGACCATGGCGTACGACATCGACGCCGACAAGATGACCGAGGTGCTGCGCATCGGCCGGGAGAAGCTGTCCGGCAAGGGGATCGAGAGTGCCAGGAAGCGCGTGGACCCGCTGGCGCGGCAGACGGGTCTGCCGCGAGAAGAGGTCATCGCGCGGATGATCGGCTCCTTCCGGAGCCGGTACGGCCTCGCCGACGGCAGCGTGACCGCGCGGGAGATGGGCCGGGCACGGGAGCTGGCCGCGGCCAAGTTCAGCTCCCAGGAGTGGACCGCGCGGGTCCCGTGACCGTCAGCGGGCCCCGCCGAGGGCCGGGATGACCTGCTCGCCGTACGCGTCGATGACGGTCTCCCGGGCGTCGTGCATCGCGTACACGGCGAACTGGTCCACGCCCAGGGCCCGCAGCGCCCGCAGCTTCTCGATGTGCGCCTCGGCGGGGCCGAGCAGACAGAATCGGTCGACGATCTCGTCGGGAACGAACGCGGCGTCCGGGTTCCCGGAGCGGCCGTGGTGGCTGTAGTCGTATCCCTCACGCTGTTCGATGTACGCGGTGAGGGCCTCGGGGACCAGCGCGGAGTGCTCCCCATAGCGCGCCACCAGGTCCGCGACGTGGTTCCCCACCATCCCGCCGAACCAGCGGCACTGCTCGCGGGCGTGTGCCGGATCGTCACCGATGTACGCGGGCGCGGCGACGCAGATCGTCACGGAGGCGGGATCCCGCCCCGCGTCGGACGCCGCCGTCCGTACGGCGGTGACCATCGATTCGGTGAGGAAGGGGTCGGCGAGCTGGAGGATGAAGCCGTCGGCCTGCTGTCCGGCCAGGGCGAGGGCCTTGGGGCCGTACGCGGCCATCCATACCGGCAGCCTTCCGTCCTCGACCCAGGGCAGCCTGAGCGGCTTGCCGTCCACCTCCGCCTCGCGCCCCTCGGCGAGATCGCGGATGACGCCGATCGCTTCGCCCAGCCTGGCCAGTGTGTTGGGCTTGCGGCCCGCGACCCGCATCGCCGAGTCGCCGCGCCCGATACCGCAGACCGTGCGGTTGCCGTACATCTCGTTGAGCGTGGCGAAGGTGGAGGCGGTGACCTCCCACGTCCGGGTGGACGGGTTGGTGACCATGGGTCCGACGATCAGGCCGGTGGTGTGCTCCAGGATGCGGCTGTAGATGACGAACGGCTCCTGCCACAGGACGGCCGAGTCGAAGGTCCAGCCGTAGCGGAAGCCGTTCCGCTCCGCGCGCCGCATCAGTCCGACGACGGCGGAGGCAGGCGGATCGGTCTGCAGAACGAGTCCGAAGTCCAAGGCGGGGCTCCTAGTGCGGGTGCGGTGCGGATTCCGGGGAGCGGTCGGGGTGCGGTGGCGTGCACCGCGGGCCGGTGCGTACGGGCCGGTCACCCACCCTCAGTGGGCGTACTCGCCGAGCCCGCGCGGCACATAGGCCCCGTGTCCCGCGTGGCCGGTGTAGGTGCGGTTGTCGATCACCGGAACACCACGGGAGAGCACCGTCTCCACCCGGCCCGTCACCCGCTTGCCCTCGTACGCCGAGTAGTCGACGTTCATATGGTGCGTCCCGGCGGACATGACCTGCTCGGCGGCCGGGTCGTAGATCACGATGTCGGCGTCGGCGCCCGGCGCGATCGTCCCCTTCGCCGGGTACAGGCCGAACATCCGGGCCGGCGCGGCGCAGGCGATCTCGATCCAGCGGCGGCGGCTGATGTGCCCGTCGACGACGGCCTGATGGAGCAGGTCCATCCGGTTCTCGACTCCCGGCATGCCGTTGGGGATCTTCGAGAAGTCCCCCCGCCCCATCTCCTTCTGGCCCTTGAAGCAGAACGGGCAGTGGTCCGTGGAGACCACCTGCAGGTCGTTCGAGCGCAGCCCCCGCCACAGCGCCTCCTGGTGGTCCGCAGGGCGCAGCGGAGTGGAGCAGACGTACTTCGCACCCTCGAAGTCCGGCTCCGCCAGGTTGTCGGTCGACAGGAAGAGATACTGCGGGCAGGTCTCGGCGAAGACCGGAAGGCCCTCGTCCCGCGCCCGCGCCACTTCGGCGACGGCTTGCTGCGCCGACACGTGCACCACGTAGAGCGGGGCTCCCGCGACCTGGCTCAGCTTGATCACCCGGTGCGTCGCCTCGGCCTCCAGGAGCGCGTTGCGGACCTCACCGTGATAGCGCGGATCCCTCTCACCGCGCGCCAGGGCCTGCTCCACCAGTACGTCGATGGCCAGGCCGTTCTCCGCGTGCGTCATCACCAGACCGCCGTTGGAGCCGGCGCGCTGCATGGCCCGGAGGATCTGGCCGTCGTCGGAGAGGAACACCCCCGGGTACGCGGTGAAGAGCTTGAACGAACTGACGCCGCCGGCGACGAGCCGGTCCATCTCCTTGAGGGACGACTCGTTCACGTCGGACATGATCATGTGGAAGCCGTAGTCGACCGCGCACTTCCCGTCCGCTTTCGCGTGCCAGGTGTCGAGTCCCTCGCCGAGCGATCCGCCCCTGGACTGAATGGCGAAGTCGATGATGGTCGTCGTGCCGCCCCAGGCCGCAGCCCGGGTCCCGGTCTCGAAGGTGTCGGAGGCGAAGGTGCCGCCGAAGGGCATCTCCATGTGCGTGTGGGCGTCGACCCCGCCGGGCACCACGTACTTCCCGGTGGCGTCGATCGTGCGGTCGGCGGTCCAGGCGTCAGCGGCGGACGAACCGTGCGCGGCGAGCGCGGCGATCCGGCCGTCCTCGATGAGGACATCGGCGTGCGTCTCCTCCGCGGCGGTGATGACGAGACCGCCGCGGACCAAGGTGCGGGTACTCATGGTGCTGTGCTCCCTCTCTCGTACACCGGTGCGTGCTGCGGAGGCCGCTGTCAGCCCGCGTGCAGGGCCTGTTCGAGGATGGCCGCGCCCGCTTCGGCCTCCGCGACGTTGAGCGAGAGCGGGGGTGCGATCCGCAGCACGCTGGTGTCGTGGCCGCCGCCCTTGCCGATCAGCAGGCCGCCCTCGCGGGCCGCCTCCAGCACGGCGGAGGCCGCCTCTGGGTTCGCCTCGTCCGTGCCCGGCTTCACCAGCTCGACACCGATCATGAGGCCCCTGCCGCGCACTTCGCGTACGAGCGGGGACTGCGCGCCGACGGCTCGCAGGCGCTCCAGCAGGAGCCCGCCGACGCGGCGGGAGTTGCCCTGGAGGTCGTGTTCCAGGAGGTACGTCAGGTTGGCGAGACCGGCGGCCATGGTGACGGGCGAGCCGCCGAAGGTCGAGATGGAATTGGCGTCGAGGCAGTTCATGACCTCGGCGCGGGCGACGACCCCGCCGATGGACATCCCGTTGCCGATGCCCTTGGCGAAGGTGAGGATGTCCGGCGGGCCGTTCCCGGCGTGCGCCTGCCAGCCCCAGAAATGGTCGCCGGTACGCCCCCAGCCGGTCTGCACCTCGTCGGCGATCCAGAGGATCCCGTCCCGGTCGAGCACTTCACGGAACGCGGCGTAGAGCCCGTCGGGCGGCGCGGTGAAGCCGCCGACGCCCTGGATCGGCTCGGCGATCAGGGCCGCCACGTCACGGGTGTGGCCGAGCAGGTCCTCCAGGTCGGCGACGCACGCCGCGATGAACCGGGCGTCGTCGAGGTGCGCGTACGGGCCCCGGCTGCGGACTCCGCCGTGGACGTACAGCGTCTGGAGCGGGGAGAGGCCGGTCGGCGACCAGCTGCGGTTGCCGGTGATCCCGACGGATGTGAAGGAGCGGCCGTGGTAGCTGTTGCGCATCGCGAGGATCTGGTTGGACCTGCGGTAGGCGGTGGCGAGCAGCAGCGCCGTGTCGTTGGCCTCGGTCCCCGATGTGGTGAAGAAGACGCGGGCGTCCGGGATCCCGGAGAGAGTCGCGACCCGCTCGGCCAGCTCCACCATCGGCCGGTTGAGGTAGAGCGTCGAGGAGTGCACGATCCGCCCGGCCTGCTCGCTGACCGCCTTGGTCACCTCGGGCAGGGCGTGGGCCGTCATGGTGGTGAGGATGCCGCCGAAGAAGTCCAGGTACCGGTTGCCTTCCGCGTCCCAGACGTGCCGGCCCTCCCCGTGGGTGATCTCGATCGGCTGCCGGTAGTAGGTGGCGAGCCAGTCGGGGAGGACGGCCAGATGGCGGTTGTGGAGGTCGGTCACGGCTTCACCAGGCCTTCGTACGCGTCGGGCCTGCGGTCCCGGTAGAACGCCCACTGCTGCCGCACCTCGTCGATGAGGTCCAGGTCCAGATCGCGTACCAGGAGCTGCTCCTCCTTGTCGTCCGCGACCTCCCCGACGAACTGTCCGCGCGGGTCGACGAAGTAGCTCGTGCCGTAGAAGTCGTTGTCCCCGTACTCCTCCGTGCCGACCCGGTTGATGGCGGCGATGAAGTACTCGTTGGCAACGGCGGCGGCGGGCTGCTCCAGCTGCCAGAGGTACGCCGAGAGGCCGCGTGAGGTGGCGGAGGGGTTGAAGACGATCTGCGCGCCGTTCAGGCCCAGTTGGCGCCAGCCCTCGGGGAAGTGGCGGTCGTAGCAGATGTAGACGCCGACCTTCCCCACAGCCGTGTCGAACACGGGCCAGCCCGCGTTCCCCGGTTTGAAGTAGTACTTCTCCCAGAAGCCCTTGACCTGGGGGATGTGGTGCTTGCGGTACTTGCCCAGGTACGTGCCGTCGGCGTCGATGACGGCCGCGGTGTTGAAGTAGAAGCCCGACTGCTCCTCTTCGAAGACCGGGACCACGATCACCATGCCGGTCTCGCGCGCGAGTTCCCGCATCCGGGTGACGGTCGGCCCGTCCGGGACCGGCTCCGCCCAGCGGTAGTGCTCCGCCTCCTGCACCTGGCAGAAGTACGGGGCGTTGAAGACTTCCTGGAATCCGATGATCCGCGCGCCCTGACGGGCCGCCTCCCGGGCATGCTCCTCATGCTTGGCGATCATGGATTCGGTGTCGCCGGTCCAGGTCGCCTGGACCAGTGCGGCGCGTACGACATGGGACATGAGCAGCTCCTTCAACAGGGCGCCACGAACGCTCTACGCACGTAGACAGGTTGCGTAGGAGGAGAACGTAAGCCCCGTCACACACAGGGGCAAGACCATCGCCGTTAACCAGCCGAGTCGATCACGTTTCGACTCTTCATGATCACTTCGTCGTCGCGCGCTGATCAGATTACGCATTCCGCACCCGGCGGCAGCCCGGCTCGCCGGGCCACCCGGGCCGGTTCAGCCGAACGTGACGGCGATCCCCGTGTGCGGGCGCTTGCCCAGCCGGACGATGGCGCCGGGCACGTCGAGGAGGACGAACTGCCAGGTGTACTTGGCCCTCAGCAGCCGCCGCACCCGGCGCATGCCGGCCTCGTCTTCGAGCAGGCGCCCGACCCCCTCGGCGGATGGCGCGCCCTCCGCGACCCTGCCGCGGACATCACAGGGGGTCACCAGGACGCGGCTGTCCCGGCGCAGCCGCTTGATCTTCCAGGAGTCGGAGCGGGTCCAGACGAGGAGCTCAGCACCGTCCACCGCGGCCCAGACGGGGGTGGCGACCGGCGTACCGTCCTTACGGAAGGTGGTCAGGCTGACGTATTTGCTGCGGCCGAGTGCGTCGAGAGTCATGCCCGGAGCCTAGGGGCTTCCGTGCGGACCGGGCCGCTCCCGTCAGCCGGCGCACTTCCTGGTGTCCCGCCAGGCCTCAGGGCCGTCCCGCCGGGTGGACGACCATGGCGGAGCCACCGCCCCGGCGGACCGGCTCTGCCGCCGCGAGCCAGCGGCCGTCCGGGAGGCGCTGCACCCCCGTCGCCGCGCCGATCTCGGGATTGAGCGTGAACTTGTGGCCGAGTGCCTCAAGTTGGGCCCGCAGCGGACTGTCGTAGAGGGCTGGTTCGAGCTCCGTCGTGGCGGCGTTGCGCTGGCTCGCCCGCGGGGCCGCGATGGCGTCCACCAGGGGCAGCCCGCGGTCCAGGTGGCCGATGAGCGTCTGGAGCACGGTGGTGATGATGGTCGCGCCGCCCGGCGATCCCAGCGCCAGGACGGGCTTCCCGCCCTGCAGGACGAGGGTGGGCGAGATCGACGAGCGCGGCCGCTTCCCCGGCCCAGGGAGGTTCGGGTCGTGCGCCGACGGGTCGGCCGGGACGAAGGAGAAGTCCGTCAGCTCGTTGTTGAGGAGGAACCCACGGCCCGGCACGGTCATGGCGCTGCCGCCCGTCTGCTCGATGGTCAGCGTGTACGCGACGACGTTGCCCCATTTGTCGGCCACCGTCAGATGCGTGGTGTTCTCGCCCTCGTACGTGGTGGGGGCCGCGCTGCCGCTGTTCCCGCACCGCTCCGGGTGACGGGGATCGCCCGGCGCCAGCGGACTGGTCAGGACCGCGTCGTCCTTGATGAGGCAGGACCGCGAGTCCGCGAATCGCTGCGAGAGCAGTTCCTTCGTCGGAACGGACTCGAAGGCCGGGTCACCGACCCAGCGGCCCCGGTCGGCGAAGGCGATCCGGCTGGCCTCGATGTAGTGGTGCAGATACTGCGCCTGGGACGCCTTCGAGAGGTCCGTGCGCTCCAGGATGTTGAGTGCTTCGCCGACCGTGGTGCCGCCCGATGACGACGGCGCCATGCCGTACACGCCGAGGCCGCGGTAGGTGGTCTCGGTGGGGGCGCGGTGCAGCGGCTCGTACGCGCGCAGGTCCTCCGCGGTCAGGTCGCCCGGGCGGGCGTTGCGCGTCGAGCCGGGCGCCAGGTCCGGCTTGCGGACGGTACGCACGATGTCCTGGCCGAGACCGCCCCGGTAGAGGTCGCCGACGCCCTCGCGGCCCAGCTCCTCGTACGTCCGGGCGAGATCGGGGTTCCTGAGGGTCGAGCCCACGGCGGGCGGCTGCCCGCCGGGCAGGAAGAGCTTCGCCGTCGCGGGAAAGTCCGCGAACCGCGACTGGTTGTCCTGCGTCTGGCCGCGGAAGGTCGGGTCGACGGTGAACCCGTTCCTGGCGATCCGCTCGGCCGGCTTCAGTACCGCCCCCAGCGACTTCCGGCCCCAGGAGGCGAGCGCGGAGTCCCAGGTGGCCGCGGTGCCCGGCGTGCCCACGCTCAGACCACTGGTCACCGCGTCGGCGAACGCCAGCGGCTTGCCGTTCTCCAGGAAGAGCGACGAGCCGGCGGAGCGCGGCGCCGTCTCGCGGCCGTCGATCGTCCGGACCCGGTGGGATTTCGCGTCGTAGTAGACGAAGTAGCCGCCACCGCCGATGCCCGCCGAGTAGGGCTCGGTCACACCGAGCGCGGCGGCCGTGGCCACCGCCGCGTCGACCGCGTTGCCGCCCTCGCGGAGCACCTCGATGCCCGCGGCGGAAGCGTCCTGGTCGACGCTCGACACCGCACCGCCGTACCCGACCGCGACCGGCGCCTTCGCCGCGGCGTCTCCCCCCGGCCGCCCGGGCGGCCCGCCGGCCGCGGAGGGCGGCGCTGTCGCACCCACCGAGAGCAGGGCGGCGGCGACGGCCAGGCAGGAAAGGTTCCGGACGGTGACACGGCGCATCCATGACCTCCAGCGGAGAGACGTACGGCGCAGCGTAGCCCGGCCCCCACCCATTAGTCATGAGCATGTCGGTAGCATGCCGCACCATACTGTTCCCGGAACCGCCTCCGGCGGGCAGGCCCGCCGGAGGACCCGGACCGAACCGCCGAGGTGCATGCCATGAACGACGACCTGCGCAACATCCTGCTCGGTGTGATCGCCGCCGGTGTCAGCGCCGCGCTCGGCTGGCTGGCGCGCACCTCCCTCTGGCAGCGCGGACTCCGGAAGAAGCAGGCGTTCTTCGGGCTGCCCGGGAACGCCGAGTGCCTGCTGGTCGTCAACCGCGAGGCGGGGGGCGACGGCGCCGTCGCCCGCAACGACGTCTTCGCGCTGCTCGAACTCTCCTCGCTCATCAAGGACTGCGGCGCCCACGTCCAGATCCTCGCGGCGGACACCGCGCAGCAGGGCATCGGCGAGCGCACCGAGTTCTGCGTCGGGGGCCCCGGATCCAACCGCCGGACGGCCGCCCACCTCCAGTCGCTGCTCCCCGGCATCGAGGTGAACACGGACGCGGAGCCGGGACCCGACCGCGCCGCCTTCCAGATCGCTGGTGAGCGCTACCGGCTGGAGAGCGGCAGGCTCGCCCATGCCGTACTGGCCCGCCTCACCACCCAGCCCGGCGCCCGCCCCGTCTTCCTCTTCTGCGGCCAGCAGTCCATCACCAACCAGGCAGCCGCCCGCTACCTCGCCCGCAACCACGAGAAGCTGGCCCGCAAGTACGGCGACAAGCCCTTCTGCCTGCTGCTCAAAGTGATCAACTCACAGGCGTACGGCCCCGACGTGGTGGAGCTGATCGCGGATGTCACGCGTGCGGCACAGGCCCCGGCCCCGGCTCCCCGTACCTCGCACCGGGCGGATCGCTGACGGGGACCCCGCCGGGGGCGTGCTCCCGGATGAACGCCACCAGTTCCGCCGGGTCCACGTCGAAGACCTGAGCCTCGATGCAGAGCCCCTCCGCCCGCTCCCCCCTCCCGAGCGACGGGGCGAGTCTGCGGTACATCGAACGCGGCCGGCAGAACCGGGGCAGCACGTCCGCACCCGGTGCGAAGTCCACGACGACATGGGCGCCTGCCCTGCCGCCGCCGACTGTCCCGGCGCCGGTCACCCCCGTCACCGTCGGCCACGGCACGGTGCGGGCGGGCCAGAGGGGAAGGCGTACGGTCAGGCCGTCCGGGCCGGCCGCCAGCCGCAGCGGCCGCAGCAGATACCCCGCGAAGGTGGCGGCGAAGAAGGCGAGCAGCAGTCCCGCGATCACCATCAGGGTGCCGCCGACCGCCCCGTACGCCCCGGAGGCGACCGGCGGGATGGCCATCACCCAGGCGACCAGTACCACCACCGCGCCCACCGGGACCCACTGCAGCTTTCCCCTGAGCCGCAGGGCCATGTCCGCCTGCCCCTGCCCCAGGTCCGCGCCGTTCTCCGAATTCGTCACACCGAGAGCTTGGGGCGCCGGGCGCTCCCGCGCCAGGGTTTTACTGAATTTCAGTCAACAATCCCGAACGGCACGGCCGGGGAGCGCTGCACGGCCACCCATGGCCGCCCCGGGGGTTCGATGCACGGGATCGAGTACGCCACCCGATCCGGGAGGCCCGGCGACTTGGGCCATGCGGCGGTCAGTTGCACCGTGCCTGACCACGGGGGGGGGAACCGCACCCTTCGATGCCCTGTACGGCTGTGCGCCCCGATCCGCACCCCGGCCCGCACGCAAGGAGAGCGGCACCCTCATCGCGTACCTGTACGACGTGGGGCCGCTCGGCCTCGGCAAGCTGGTCAGCAACGCGCCGCACACCTTCCACGGCAAGACGCCCGGCGAGGCGCCCCCCATGGACCTGGATCCGTTCTCCACGGCGTACGACGTGCCGGCGGGCCATCATCTGGCCCTGGTGACCGGCACCGTCGACCCGCTGTACATCGAGCACAACCCGACCGGCGCACAGCTGACCTTCTCCTCACCCGAGTCCGACCCGTGTACCTGTCGGTCCCGCTGCGCGAGAAGTGATCACCGGCTGCTGCCGGGCGAGCTTGGTGCCCTACGTGCTACTGCGCACCCGGCAGCAGCGTTCCTGGTTCGGCCGGGCCCGGCCGCCTCCGGACGGTCGATGACGCAAACTATCCGCCCCGACAAGGGACTTCACACCCGACACGCGCTAAGTCACCATAAACCGTATTTGTATTGAAAAGCGGTGAACTAGCCTAATTCGGGCGTTCAGGCCTCCGCTGCCTCCGCGTAGACCTGGGACAGTTCGGGCGCCCCGGCTACCGCCCAGTCGAGGCCGGCCTCGACCACGTTGATCTCCCGCCCCGACCCCAGACGGACCACCGGGGTGCCGCCCGGCCAGACGTCCCAGACCGCGCCCGGAACGGTCCTGACGATGATGGTCCCCAGGTAGAGCCCCGCGTCATTGCCCAGCCAGGGCAGCTCCTCGGGATCGTCGCGCCAGTGCGGCGGGAGCTGGTCGAGTGCGGTCAACGAGGCAGGTGAGTCATCGAGTTGAAGCCCTTCCTGTCCGGCTCTGGCCCGCAGCAGTTCACACTCGGAGAACAGCTCTCCCACGCCCTTCGGGTCCTTGCGCACAGCCGTGGCGAGCGTCTGCGCGTGCTCCGTGCCGTGCCGTCTGCGCCAGTGGTCAAGGAAAGGGATATTCACACCGCCCAGCCTCGCATTCCGCTCGACACTCGCACCAACCGGCGCGCGGACTCCCGGGGCTTCAGGCGTCGAGATCGACGACGACCGGGGCGTGGTCCGACGCGCCCTTCCCCTTGCGCTCCTCGCGGTCCACGTAGCTGTCCTTGACGGCAGCGGTGAACGCGGTGTTGCCGTACACGAGGTCGATGCGCATGCCCTTGTTCTTCGGGAAGCGCAGCTGGCGGTAGTCCCAGAAGGTGTACGGGCGGTCGTACTTGAGCGGGCGCGGCATCACGTCGCTCAGCCCCGTCCCGCGGAGCGCGGTGAGCGCGGCCCGCTCGGCCGGGGTGACATGGGTGGCGCCCTCGAAGAGCGCCGGGTCCCAGACGTCCTCGTCCGCGGGGGCGACATTGAAGTCCCCGAGGACGGCGAACGGGCGCGCGTCCGCCGCGTCCCCGGCGGCCGCCGCCTTCAGCGCCGCGAGCCATTCGAGCTTGTACGCGTAGTGCGCGTGGTCGACCTCGCGGCCGTTCGGTACGTACACCGACCAGACACGGACCGGGCCGCAGGTCGCCGAGATGGCCCTCGGCTCCTGCGCCCCCTCGTACTCCGGGCCACCGGGCAGCCCCATGGTCACATCGTCCAGCCCGAGCCGGGAGACCAGCGCCACCCCGTTCCACCGGCCGGTGGCGTTGACCACCGACTCGTACCCCAGCTCACGCAGCTCGTCGGCGGGGAACTGCTCGGCGGAGCACTTGGTCTCCTGGAGGCACAGCACGTCCGTGCCGGTGCTCTCCAGCCAGGCCAGCACCCGCGGGAGCCGGGCGGTGATCGAATTGACGTTCCAGGTGGCGATGCGCATGGGACCAAACCTAGCCGGTGCCACCGACAGTCACAGGTCCGTGGCGTCGCCAGGCATCAGACGGGTGTGGCCGGCGCCGCCCAGGTTGCCGATATGTGTGTCGTACACACCGCGGGCCAGGTCCTTGAGCAGCACGTCGTGGATGTCGATGGCGCGCTGCGGCCGTACCTCACGCACGTAGTCGATCACCTCGGAGATCTTGTTCCACGGAGCGTGCACCGGAAGCATCAGGGTCTCGACCGGCTGGTCCGGCACCGTGAAGGCGTCGCCCGGGTGGAAGACCGAACCGTCCACCAGATAACCGACGTTGGTGATCTGCGGCAGATCCGGGTGGATCACCGCGTGCAGCTCGCCGTGCACCTGGACACCGAACCCGGCCGCCTCGAAAGTGTCGCCGTGGCCGACGGTGTGGACCCGGCCCGGGAACGCGGCGGAGAGCTGCTCCGCGACACTGCGCAGCGTCCAGATCTCGGCAGCGGGGTTCGCCTCCATCCCGGCGCGCAGACGGTTCTCGTCGAAGTGGTCGAAGTGCTCGTGCGTGACGAGGATGACGTCGGCGCCCAGGGCCGCGTCCTCCTCACTGAACCCGCCGGGATCGATGACGAGCGTCTGCCCGTCCTTCTCCAGCCGGACGCAGGCGTGGGTCTTCTTCGTCAGTTTGATCGTCATACCCACCATCCTCCTACGCCCCGGGCGTCGTCTCCTGCTGGATCACGGTCCTGGCCACCTCGAAGGCCGAGTTCGCCGCCGGGACACCGCAGTAGACCGCGGTCTGGAGCAGCACTTCCTTGATCTCCGCCGGGGTGAGGCCGTTGCGCAGGGCCGCGCGGACGTGGGAGGCCAGCTCCTGCGGATGACCGCCGGCGACCAGAGCCGTCAGGGTCACCACGCTGCGGGTGCGGCGGTCGAGGCCGTCCCTGGCCCAGACCTCACCCCAGGCGTAGCGGGTGATCAGTTCCTGGAAGTCCCCGGTGAACGCGTCCGCCGCCGCCTCCACCCGGTCGACATGGGCATCGCCCAGCACCTCCCGGCGGACCTTCGCCCCCGCGTCGTACGGGTCGGGCCGCCCGGCCGGCACCGCGTCCGGCTGGAACACCGCCGGGGCGATCTCGGCGATGGGCATCACCGGGGCCGAGAGCCCCGGCATCTGCGGCGGGACCGGCAGGGAGGCCGAGGTCGTCGATGACGACGACGAGGCGGTCTCCTGCCACCCGGTGGAGAAATGCCGTACGAGCAGATCGGTGACGGCAGCGGGCTGCTCCACCGGCGCCAGATGGGAGGCGGCGGGGACCATCGCGAGCCGGGCGTCCGGTATCCCCGCCACCAGGGTGCGGGCGCCCGCGGGACCGGTCACCCGGTCCTCGGCGCCGACCACGACGAGAGCGGGCACGCCGATCCTGCCGAGCTCCGCGCGGATGTCGAAGGCGGCGAGGGCCTCGCAGGCCGCGATGTAACAGCCGGGGTCGGTGGTGCGGACCATCTGCACGGCCCACTCCACGATGGCAGGCTGCGCGGCGGCGAAGCCGTGGGTGAACCACTGCTCGGGCGCGCTGCGCGCCATCGGGTCGAGCCCGTTGGTCCGGACGATCACTCCGCGCTGGCGGAACTCGTCCGCCGTCCCGAAACGGGGCGAAGCGGCGACGAGCGCCAGCGAGGCGACCCGCTCCGGGTGGCGCAGCGCCAGCTCCATGCCGATCGCGCCACCGATGGAGCAGCCCGCGTATCCGAAGCGCTGCACGCCGAGCTCGTCGAGGGTGGCCAGCAGCCGCCCGGCGATCCCGGCGACCGAGGGCACGGGGTGGGCGGGGGCGCCGCCGTGCCCCGGGAGGTCGAAGCGCAGGACACGCCACGTCCTGGACAGTTCGGGCGTCTGCCTGTCCCACATGTGCCATGTGGTGCCCAGTGAGGGACCCAAGACCAGCACCGGTGCGTCTTCTGGCCCGTCAAAGCGGTACTGGAGGGTCTGCTGCGTCGTCTCGCTCATCCGGCTCACGCTCTCATATCTCACCGCTACCTGCGTGCCTGCATCCCCACCGGCCCCGGCCGGGCCTCCCCGCTGGCCGGCGGACGCCCCGAGGCCGTTCTCGCCGAGGCGCAGCGGACCGGGCGCCGGCCCTGACCATCCCGACCTGGAGGAGCATGCCCCACCCCACCCCCTACCCGGTGCGGCTGGCCGACGAGATCACCCGCCAGCTCGCCGAGCATCTCGCCCGCCTTCCGCCGAACGAGGCCACGCCGCTCATCGCCCGCATTCTCGATCCGGACGACGGAGCCCTCGGCGGCGCCACCCACCTCGTGGCCACCGGCAGCACCTTCGCCAAGTTCCAAGCGGAGCGTGGCGTGCTGCCGGCCGAAGTGTGGCTGGCGCTCGGCCGGGCCGCGAACGAACTGAACGACATCGCCGTGGACTTGGACGACCACCGCGAGACCCTGCGGCATGTCAGCACGCAGCCGGGCCACGACAACTGTCCGGGACTACGGGATCAGCGGGTGGTATAGCCGCCGTCGACGGGCAGGGGCCTCGCCCTGGGGTGCATGAGCTACGGCGACCCGACCGTGGCCGGCGCTCATCCCTGGGCGCTGACCGAAGACAAGGCAGCCCCGTTCTTCCAGCAGGCCATCGAGCTGGGCATCACCTTCTGGGACACAGCCAACGCCTACCAGGCAGGCACTTCCGAGGAAATCGTCGGCCGCGCCATCCATGAGTACTCCCGGCGCGAAGACATCGTGCTGGCCACCAAAGTCCGGGGGAAAATGCACGACGGGCCCGGTGGCGTGGGCCTGTCCCGCAAAGCGATCCTTGAGCAGGTCGACGCTTCTCTGACCCGGTTGGGCACCGACCACATCGACCTCTACCAGATCCACCGCTTCGACGACGAGACGCCAGTCGAGGAGACGATGGAGGCACTGCACGACGTCATCAAGGCCGGCAAGGTCCGCTACATCGGCGCCTCATCCATGTACGCCTGGCAGTTCGCCAAGCTCCAGCACACCGCCGACCTCGGCGGATGGACCCGCTTCGTCTCCATGCAGAACCAGTACAACCTCCTGCGCCGCCAAGATGAGCCGGAACTCATGGCCATGTGCGGCGACATGGGCGTGCGGCTGGTGCCGTACTCCCCGAACGGGAAGGGCCGCCTCGCGCGCCCCGCCGGCGAGCAGAGCACCCGCTCCCGCACCGACCACGTCGTGCAGTCCTTCGACAGCCCGCACGACGAGCCGGTCATCAACGCCGTACAACAACTCGCCGAAACACGAGGCGTGACCATGGCCCAGATCGCTCTCGCCTGGGTGCTACGCAATCCCCTGGTCTGCGCCCCGATCGTGGGTGCCACCAAGCCCACACACCTGACCCAAGCAGTGGACGCCCTCGATCTACAGCTGTCGGACGTGGAGGCGGCTGCTCTGGAAGAGCCCTACACCAACGCGGGACCGTCCTGGTTCTGAATCCGGTCGGCGGCAAACCCTATGCGCCTCAATGCCGCGCAGGGCTGTGTGGACAACGCGTGAAGGTCTCCGGGGTGTCAGCTGGCACCGTTCGGGTGCAGCACGACCTTCGTCCAGCCGTCGTCTCGGGCGTCGAAGTGGTCGTACGCCGTTGCGGCCTCGTCGAGGTTCAGCTCGTGCGAGACCAGGAAGCTCGGCTCTGCCTTGCCGCCCGCGATGAGGTCGCGCAGTGCCCGGTTGTACCGCTTCACTGGAGCCTGTCCCGTGCCGACCTTCTGGCCCTTGAACCACATCATGCCGAAGTCGATCGGCGTCTTGCCCTTGGCCTGGAGTTCTCCCTGTGCTTCGGCTCCGCCTGGATCCTCGGGAAGGAAGACGCCCACGACACCGAGGGCGCCGGTGAACCGGACCGCGTCGATCAGCCCGTTCATCGTCAGCGCGGCGTTTTCGTGTCCCTGCGGATCGTGCGCCTGGTAGCCGACGCACTCACAGCCGTTGTCGGCGCCCAGCCCCAGCGTTGCTTCCTTGACGACCTCGGACGGGTCCTGGTCTTTGGTGTTGATCGGGATCGCGCCGATCTCCTCGGCGAGCCGCAGCCGATCCGGTTGGTGATCGGCCACCCACACCCGGCCGGCTCCCTTGAGGATCGCGGAGTAGGCCGCCATCAGTCCCACAGGCCCGGCGCCGAAGACGAGGGTCTGGTCACCGGGCTTGACGCCCGCCATCTCTGTGGCGTGGTAGCCGGTGGGGAAGATGTCGGACAGCATCACGTAGTCCAGCTGGCGCTCGGCGGCGTCCTCGCCCAGCCGCAGGGCGTTGAAGTCGCCGTACGGTACGCGCAGCAGTTCGGCCTGTCCGCCCTGGTAGGTGCCCATCTCGGCGAAGCCGTAGGCGGCGCCGGCGTAGGCAGGCTCGGGCTGCATGGTCAGGCAGTAGTTCGTCAAGCCCTGCTCGCACTGTTTGCAGAAGCCGCACGCGATGTTGAACGGCAGGCACACGTACTCGCCGACCTTGACCTTGGTGACCGCGGAGCCGACATCGACGACCTGCCCCAGGTTCTCGTGGCCCAGCGTGCGGCCGGTCTCGAACGAGGTGCGGCCTTCGTACATGTGCAGGTCGGAGCCGCAGATGTTGGTGCTCGTGATCTTCACGAGGATGTCGCTGGGGTGCTCGATCTTCGCGTCCGGTACGTCTTTCACCGCAATGGTGCGGGGTCCTTCGTACACAGCTGCCTTCATGATCAATCATTCCCTTTTCGCCGCTACGCGCGAGCGCCATCGCAGCTTGCGCTTGGCGGCGGGTAGTCGACGG
This sequence comes from Streptomyces sp. NBC_00388, assembly GCF_036061255.1. Taxonomy (NCBI): domain Bacteria; kingdom Bacillati; phylum Actinomycetota; class Actinomycetes; order Kitasatosporales; family Streptomycetaceae; genus Streptomyces; species Streptomyces sp. NBC_00388. The sequence goes on along the minus strand of NZ_CP107948.1, from coordinate 6,258,916 downwards.
CGCCACCGGCGGTGCTCTGCCGCCCGGCGCCTTCCGGAGGGGGCGTGGGGCCACCCCCGCTTCCCCGTTCCAGCCTGCCACTCGCCTTGGCCGGGCGCGACTCTCCAGCTCTTGCCGCCGGGTTGAGCGTCGTGCTCGGGTTCAGCAACAAGAACCGCCTGCTGGACGGCGACGAATACTGGCTGGACCTGAACGGGTTCACCCTGTAGACATCAAATGTGCGGCCCGTAATAAGACCACGGGGCGCACATTCGCATCACGAATCAGTATTTGCTCCGCGTGGCCGTCGATCCCTTTCCTGGCCTATTGGCGCCTGCCTCGCCGCCCGCGCAGCTTGCCAACTTGAAGGCTCAAACACGGCGGGGGGCACCCGCCGGACGGGTCTCAGGAACGAGCAGCGAGGGCAACCGATGCCAGCTGTTCTGCCGCCTTTACCACCGGTGCCGGCGGGCGGTCTGCGATGCGAGGTGTGCCGCCGTACGCCGGATCCGCTCCTGGCGAAGACCTGGCGGTGCATTCTGTGCTGAGCTCAGTGCACCCGGCGGCGACGCCACGGACCGTAGGGCCGGCGCGGCTCCGTGCCGTGCTGGACAGCGCGGCTTACCGCGTGACCGACGATGCCGACGCGCTGCCCCCGTCTCCGAGGAGCCCGCCGATGATGCCGACGACTGCCGGCCCCGCCGGGGGGCGATCGCCACGGCGATCTTCTGCAGCACCACGGTGGTGGTCGTATCGCGGATGAGGCGCAGCAGTTCCCCGAGCATCAAGGCCCTTGGCGGGTTGTGGGGCGCCCTGTGCGAGGCTGCCCCAATCCCGGACGATCGACGTGGCCTTCTTGTCCACCCACCACGCCTTGAGGGCCCGCGGGTACGGGTGGGGGCTCTTCGGTGCGGCAGCGAATTCCCGTACTCGCGGCCCAACGGGCCCGTCCCGAACTTTGGGCTGGCGAGTGTCGGGAGGCGCACGACCTTCCACCAGCCGACCTACGTCCTGAACCCGTCCGCTGCCAGCCCAAGACCGGCTGCCTCCGCTGCCACTTGAAGGGCAATGGCCCAGTCGTACGGGTCTGCATCCGGAGCCTGCTGGGAGCCTCTGCCCATCGAGTCAGTTGTCCGCAGGTCCCACCAGCTCAAGATCCACGTACCCGGAGTGCGGGTTGCTCTCCGCCGGGCTGCCGTCCGCGGTTCCGATGGCCGCCACCTTCCATAGCCGGCCGGCGAACTCCAGAGTGTCGCCCACGCGGGCGTCCCGGTAGGCGGCGTCACCGCCGCCCCGGGCTGTGATGCCAATATCGGCGCGTGGGCCCGGGTTGATCTCCGTCACCACAGCGCTGTACTGCCCGCTGTACTCGTTGTTCGGCACATGCCACCTGAGGCGGAAACGCCCGTCGGTCAGAGACGGCCACCCGGCCGCGTTGCCGGGCTGCGGTGACTCATTCACGTTCTTCTGGCCCTTCGGCGTGAGGACGACTCGGTACGTGCAGATCTGCGTCACCATGAACGATGCACCGCCCACAGTGACGTCCTGGCCCGGCTTCACGGTACGGCCCCGGGAAGCGGCTCCCGCCCCGCCGACCGCAGGCTCGTTTCCCAGCACCGCCGTGCGGGTCGAGCCGTCAGACCGCGCCCCCCTGTAGGAGACGATCCCGGCACCACCGGGCAGCTCGAGGGACCCACCACGCAGCACGTGGAGCCCCCGTGCCGCTGAATCCCCGTCGCATACCGGCCCTTTGTCGGCGGGCGGCGCGGGGCTCGTTGCCGGTGTGCTGGCGGACGCCGAGGTCACAGCCTGCTTCCCGGACGAGCCGCAGCCCACAGCAAGCAGCACACAGCCGCAGGCCGCGGCGAATCGGACTGCCTTCATGACGTGGGTACCTCCAGAGCCTGCGGATTCCCGAAGAACTGCTTGTACTCGTCGGGCGTGGCCTCGATGTCCTGGTAGGGCGGGCCCCATGGGTTACCGAGCACGATTTTGCCGTCCTTAAAACCCTTAACGAAATAAACGTGCCGGGTAGAGAAGCTCGTTCCCCATTTGTCCTGGCCCTTTTTGTTCACATCGTCCCCGCTGCCGGTACTGACGATCACTGGGTGCCCGGACTCGAAACTCGTCCGCACCGAATCGACATTGTTGTCGATGCCCTTGGAATCATGACCGGTGACATAGGGAGGGGCCTTCTCGTTGTAGTCCCACTCGATCGCCCCGTACGTGCCGTCTTCCGTACGGTCGTAGCGCTTGTCGTCCTGGTGCCCGTCGGGCGCGCCGCCGTCGTCGCCCCCGTAGACGAGGGCGAACGCCTTCTCGTAGTAGGCGGGCCACATTGCTCCCTGGGCATGGGCGGTCATGGGTGTGCCGTCCTTGTCCAGCGGCAGGTCCGGGGTGACGGTCACCCAGCGCTTGTTGCCGTCCTTGTCCCAGATACGGACATTTATGGTGCCATTGGCATTCTGCTTGATCCCGTCACGGACGAACTGCGGGTTCACCTGGGCCGTCGAGGTGAGCGACGCGATGTACCAGCAGTCGCCGAACCGGCCCTGGTTGATGTCGGCGGCGTTGATGTCCTGGCCGTTGGAGCCGGGGGCGAAGAGCGGGTCGGCCGGGGTGCCCCAGTGCATTCCCTTGGCGTCCATGCCTGACTGGGAGTTCTTGCCGTCCAGATAGGCGTCCGTCGTATCGAATCCCGGCTGTGTGCCTGGAAAGGCCGTCTGAGCCTTGGCCCAGTGCTCGGGGCCGATCTTCGCCAGCATCCTGCTGAGGTGGTCACGGCGCTCCCCCTCGGGCAGGCCGTTCTCGTCCCACCACTTCCAGCCGCTGTCATCCGTGTTGTTGATCAGGTCGTTGTAACGCTTCAGGTCGGCTTCGGGAACGCGGTCAAAGAAGGCGTCCAGTTCGGCCGACGTCATCCCGTCCAGCACGCTCTCGACGTTCTTCAGGTCGTCACGGTTACCGTTGGTGCCGAAGTCCTTGCCGTCAAGGTCCCCCAGCTGTTTCAGCGCGCCTTCGATGTGCTGCTCATTGGCCGGGATCTCGTCGGCGAAGAGAAGGGCCGGGTCGACCGCGTAGCCGTGGTCGATAAGCACCTTGCATTCGTCGAGCTGCTTGCAGCGGCGGTCCATCGAATCGGCCATGCCGCCGAGTTCGCCGTCGAGCACCCCGGGCATCTGGGTGGGCCCGCCGAAGAACGACGGCATGAGTAAGACCTGGCCGACCAGGGGCTGCAGGAGCGGATCGGTGGTGGCCGGCTTGCCCTTCATGAGCTGAGCCGCCTCGGTGAGGACGGAGGCCACATCCCGGTGCAGACTGCGTGCGTCACCGCCCAGCTTGCGCAGACTGGAGGCGAGGGCACGTATCCCGGCGCTGTCGAAGCCACGGAATTCGCTCAATGCCCCGGTCCGGTCTTCCGCTTGACCGATGCCGTCTTCGCCTCATCGTCGAGCCGATCCGCCTCTGTGTCCCAACGGCCGGCGTCGTGCATCAGCGCGGACGCCATCTGACCCAGTGTGACCTTGCGATTCGTGATCTGCCGAGTCGACTGTGTGGCAAACGGTCCGCGCCAGAGCGGTGGATCGGCCTGCCGGGCCTTCTTCGCTGCGCCGTCGAGATGGGGACCGAGCTTCTTGGCGAGTGTGCGGGCCTTGCGGGCGCACGCCCGCAGGTCTCCCGCGCGCTTCTTCAACTGCTCCGGCGTTTCCCCAGCCGGACCGTCCGGTCGCACCACTGTGCATCCCCCTTGCCCACGGACTTCCCAGAGCGACTGGTCAGGCTAACATCCTGCTCCGAGCGGTCTTGAGCAGTCATCTCATGCAGTGAGTCTGCGGCAGCAGATGAGGGTGCAAGCGATACTGGTGAAGGCGAGAAAGTGCCCTGCTTCGATCTCGTAGCGTCGGTGGAGACGGCGGCGGACCAGGGTCTGTAGCTGGATCCTGGGAGCAGCCTTCGCCCTGCGGCCTCACCTGTTGAGGACACCTGCCTCGTGCTGTGATCGGGAAGGTTCACCGGGTTGCTCGTCGTGCTGGTCGGAAATGCCTCCCGGACCAGTGGGGAGGCGGGATGGCGCAACCGGTCCGGGTTCGCAGTCTGACCGAGCAGGAGGGTCAGAACTTCAGCACATCGTGCGGCGGGGCAGTAGCAGCTCGGTACGGTTCCGGCGGGCGATGATGCTGCTGGCCTCGGCCGGCGGCAGCACGGTTGCGGTCATAGCCCGTCTGGTCCAGGCGGACGAGGACACCGTCCGCGACCTGATGGCCTGGGCCGCGCCTTCGCCCAGCGACTGCTCGAACGGGGCGCCCGCAAGGTCTACGCGACGGCCCGCCGGCCCGAGACCATGGACCTGCCCGGGGTGGACGTGCTGCCCCTCGAGATCGCGGATCACGCATCCGTGAAGGCCGCAGCCGAGGCCGCCCCGGACGTCTCGCTGCTAGTCAACAAGGCGGGGATCCAGACAGGGACCGACCTGGTGACCGGTTCAGGGTGTTCGTAGTGCTCGCCGGCGCGGATGACGGCCAGTTTGCCCTGATCCCCAGCGCCACGCCACGCGCGGTTTGTGCTGCCCCGTCATCACGGTCCCCGGGCGGCGAACCGCGTGGGCCCTGGCTACCCGGTACAGCCTGTCGAGGTGGCGTGGACACCAGGGGCCCGGTCGGGACTGGCTCCCCCACACCCGGCGCACCGGCTCGTAGAGTTCGTGACGGCTTGCCCGCTTCCCGCCCTCGGCGCACCTGATCGACGCACGGCCACTACCCGCCATGCCACGACCACGGTGACCCGCGTTCGCTGAAGGGCCCTGAGAGGGGGCGGACCACGCGAGCACCAGAAGCTGCCATCGTCGCGTCCGCCGTGTATCCGCAGTGTCCCTATTGCTCTTATTCGATGTAGCCGTTGCCCTCTGAGCTGCCGGTTTCCCCGCCGTGTATCCCGTGTATCGGGGTCCCTCTGGGCAGCGCGGTATTGGAGCAGGCGCGTACCGGTAGCATCGTCGTTGCTTCACCGGTTTCTCCACGAACTGCACTGGCTATGAACGCAGTTCACATGTCTCCGGGGCCTGATCAGCAGGCGCCGGCCGGAGAAAGGTGAGGTGGTACCGGTAGAGGTTGACACCGACGGCGGCCTTGCCCAGGTACTCCAGGCAGTCCTGCGGCTTGGCCGGCATCATATGGGCGAAGGACACCTCGCGGACCAGCCGCTCCAGGGAGTGGGCGCGGCTGACGGCGAGCGAGCCGCAGAGCCGCAGCGCGTCCTGGGCGAGCTGCGGACCGACCTCGCCGACGACGTACTTGGCGGCGTGCACCATCGCGTTGGCCTCCAGGCTGCCGCGCTCGGTATCGACGAGGTCTCCGGCCTCGTGCACCAGGGCGCGGGCGGCCCGCAGCCGGGCCGACATCCGGCCCAACTCCTGTTGCACCACCGGGGACTGGGCCCGCGCGGGTGACGCGGTGACATGATCGACGGTGTGCCGGAAGAGGGCCTCGGCGATGCCGAGGTAGGCGCCGGTGTAGCCCGCGATCATCCAGTGCGGCTCGCGTACGACCTTGAACAGGGACATGCCCTCGACGCCCAGGTAGAGCCGGGAACGCGGCACCGGGACCTCGTCCAGGGTCATGGCGGCGGTGCTGGTGCCATACATCGCCGACATGTGGTGGACGCTGCCGAAGCTGACGCCAGGGTCGTCGCCGGCGACGACGAAGTGCGAGACCTCGGCGGAGTCCTCGGTACCGTCCTCGGCAACGGCCGCCACCACGTAGTAGTCGGCGGCGCCCGCCAGCGAGACGAACGACTTGTGCCCGGTCAGAATGTAGTGCGCGCCGTCGTCGGAGAGTCGGTAGCGGGTCTGCATACCGCGGAGTTTGGCGCCCCGGCCGGTCTCCGAGGTGGCGGAGGCGAACGGTTGCGGCCGTGGACGACCTCGTCCAGCATCCAGGCGCGGAACGTGTCGGCGGCCGGGGAAAGCCGGGTGCCGACGGAGTCGGCGAGCGCGCCGATGACGACGTGGTGCATGTTGAAGCCGAGGGCGGCGGCCCCGTTGTACGCGCCGAGTTCGGCAAGGACACGCCAGTAGTCACCGAAGCCTAGGCCGGCGCCCCCCGACTCCTTGGGGACGAGCAGCTCACCCGGCTGGACCAAACAGATAGGGGCACCCCCCGACGAGGTCCGGCGACGGGCAGCGGGCCCGCCGGCAGGACCGGAATGCGCCGGGGCTCGCGCTGATAAACTGGGGTCACGCTTGAAAACCGTTGGGGCCCGTACCGAGGGGTACGGGCCCCGGCGCGTTCCGGGCGCCAGACCGAGGAAGGTTCCCCCATGAACGCGAAGCCGCAGGCCCCGGAGGGCGAACTCACCACGCCGCAGGGGGCTGCCCGCGGCCTGCCGCCGGTCGAGTCCTTCGGCGCACTCGGGCTGCCGCCGGAGCTCACCGCGGTGATGACCGGCCTCGGCGTGACCGAGCCCTTCCCGATCCAGGCGGCGACCCTGCCCAATGCGCTGGCCGGCCATGATGTCCTCGGCCGCGCCAGGACCGGCTCAGGCAAGACGCTCGCCTTCGGGCTCGCGCTGCTGGCGCGGACAGCAGGGATGCGAGCGGAGCCGAAGCGGCCGCTCGCCCTGGTCCTGGTGCCGACCCGCGAGCTCGCGCAGCAGGTGAGCGATGCGCTGGCGCCGTACGCGCAGGCGCTGGACCTGCGGCTCGCGACGGTGGTGGGCGGGCTGTCGGTCAACCGGCAGGTGGCGCTGCTGCGGACCGGCGCAGAAGTGGTCGTCGCGACGCCGGGGCGGCTCGCCGACCTCGTGTCGCGTCGGTCCTGTGATCTGCGGGAGGTACGGATCACGGTGCTGGACGAGGCGGACCAGATGTGCGACCTGGGGTTCCTGCCGCAGGTCTCGGAAATCCTGGGCCAGGTCCGCCCCGGCGGACAGCGGCTGCTGTTCTCGGCCACGCTCGACCGCAATGTGGACCAGTTGGTGCAGGAGTATCTGCACGAGCCGGTGGTGGCCTCGCTCGACCGGGTGGCGGGCTCGGTCACCACGATGGAACACCATGTGCTGAACGTCCACCCCGCCGACAAGTACGCCACCGCGACCGAAATCGCCGCGCGGGACGGCCGGGTCCTGATGTTCCTGGACACCAAGGCCGGCGTGGACCAGTTCACCCGGCACCTGCGGGCCAGCGGCGTACGGGCCGGCGCCCTGCACAGCGGGAAGTCGCAGCCCCAGCGCACACACACGCTCGCGCAGTTCAAGGACGGCGAGATCACCGTGCTGGTGGCCACCAATGTCGCGGCGCGAGGCATTCACATCGAGGCGCTCGACCTCGTCGTCAACGTCGACCCGCCTGCCGACGCGAAGGACTATCTGCACCGTGGGGGGCGTACGGCCCGCGCCGGGGAATCCGGGAACGTGGTCACGCTGGTCACCCCGAACCAGCGGCGGGACGTCAACAAGATCATGACCGAGGCCCGGATCCGGCCGGCTGTCACCCAGGTGCGCTCCGGCGAGGAGAAGCTGACCGCCATCACCGGGGCGAAGCGCCCGCCGGTCGAAGGGAAGGGCAGCGGCAACGCCCCCTTCCGCGGCATGGGCACTCGTCCGGGCCGCCCCAAGGAGACCCGCAGGACGGCCGATGCCCGCAGGACGGCGGAGGCCCGTGCGGCGGCCCGGGTGCGCAAGGGCCGCTGACCCGGGCGGAGTTACCGGGAGGGGACCTGGCGTCCCCGAGGCCGCCGTCCGTCCGGGCACCGGTCGGTGGTCACCGCCGGACAAGGGCGAGCACTTCGGCCAGGACGCCCTCAGGGACGCGGGCGCGGCGTGGTCGCGCAGCGGGCGAAGAGCCTGTACCGCGGGCTCCGCCGCGGCGCCCGGGCGAGGCAACTCCCGGAGGCTCAGCCCGACTTCGGCGGCTTCCTCGCATCGAAGGCGAAGAGGGTGTTCTTGGTCGCGGCCACGACCACCGCCCGCCCCGCGACGGTCACCCGCGGACTTGCGCCCTGGTCACCCGTCAGGCCGTCGGCCTGCGGATCCGTCATCCACAGAACTCTGCCGTCGTGCGGCGCCAGCGCGACCACCCGGCCGGTGGCCGAGCTGAAGTACAGCGCGCCGGCTCCCGCCACGGGACCCGAAGCCCCCTCCACGCCCGTCTGCCGTGACCACTTCTCCCGGCCGGTCGCCGGGTCGAGCGCAGTGACGCGACCGGTCTGCGCGCTCACGTAGACGGTGCCGTCCGCCATACCGGGCGCCCCCGCGTACGACTTGGCCGTCCGGGAGTAGGTCACCTTGCCCGAGGCCGGGTCGAACCGCGCCAGCCCGTCGTAGCCGGCCAGCGCCGTTCCCTCCGTGCGCTCCCGGAGGAGTACGAGCCTGCCGCCGGCGACGCCCATCGGCACGGCGGGCCCGTCGACCGCGACCCGCCGGCCCAGTGCCCCCGAGGCCCGGTCGACCCTGTACAGAGTGGGGTGCTGCACCGACGAGGCGTCCACCTCCGCATCCGTCGCGCACATCGCGTAGAGCTCTGCGCCCACCGGGACCGGAGCGCACCGCGTGCCCGCGGGGAACGGCGTCGTCCAGGCGACCTTGCCGCTGTGCGCGTCCCGGGCCTCGAAGCGGGAGTCGGTACCGTCGACCGTCACGACGGCGGAGCCGGCCACGAGGGCGTCCTGGGTCCGGCCCGTGACGGCCATCGACTGGGCGCCGGACGGTACGGACCACAGCTCCCGGCCGCTGTCCGCGTCGATGGCCACCACCTCGCTGGGAGGGTCCTGCGGAGCGTTCTGGGCGGCGAAGCGGTAACCGAGCACCGTGTCGTCGGTGGCGCCCACCAGGTGCATGCCCTGGACGGGGACGCCCGGGCTCTTCGCCGTCCACACCCGTGAGCCGTCCGAGACCCTGATACGGGTCGCGACGACACCGCCGCCGCCGCAGAACAGCGCGTCACCGTGCGCGACGCAGCGCAGTTCGTCGGGGATGTCCTTGAGGCCGCCCTGCACGGTCCTGCGCCACGGCTCGAAGCCGGCCGGAAGCGCGGCGGCCGGCGCCGCGATGCTGTTGTCCTTGTCGCCGCCGCCGTTCCCCCCGGCGCTGCCCGCCGTCAGCGCGGCGCCTCCTCCGCCGATCGCTGCCACCGTGACCGCGGCCGCGAGCACGGGACGCCACCGGCGGCGCAGACGGCTGCCGATGGGGGTGCCGTCGCTCCCCGTGCCGGGAACGGCGGGGGCTGTGGTCAGGGCAGTCGGCGCGGAGGTGTCCCGCGTCGCGAAGTGATGCTGGGTGATCATGTCGCGGGTACGGCCCGGGCCGTACCCGTCCGTGCGGGCCCCTCCGAGGTCGGTCGGCAGGTCCCGCAGCAGCACGAGGAGTTCGTCCGCCGACGGGCGGCCCCCGGGCTCCTTCTCCAGGCACGGCTCGACGACCGCCCGCAGAGCCGCAGGCACGGCGTCGAGCGACGGCTCCTCGTGCACCACCTGGTACGCCGTCAAGTACGGGCTGTCCGCGTCGAAGGGCCCGTGGCCCGTCGCGGCGTACACCAGCAGCGTCCCCAGCGAGAACACATCGGACCGCGGTCCGACACCGCGCGGGGCCTGCAACTGCTCCGGCGACATGAAAGGCGGCGTACCGATGACCCGGCCGGTCATCGTCAGCGTCTGCTGGTCCACGGCGCGCGAGATACCGAAGTCGATGACGCGCGGGCCCTCGGGCGAGAGCACGACGTTCGAGGGCTTCAGGTCGCGGTGGACCACCCCCACCCGGTGGATATCGCGCAGCGCCTCCGCCAGGCCGATGGCGAGCATCCGCAGCTCCGCCCCGTTCAGCGGGCCCTCCGTCGTGATGCGCTGGGCCAGCGTCTGCCCCTCGATGTAGGTCGTCGCCATCCACGGCTGCTCGGCCTCCGGGGCGGCGTCGACCACGGCCGCGGTGAACGCGCCGCTCACCCGCCTCGCCGCGGCCACCTCCTGCCGGAAACGGATGCGGAACTCGTCGTCCCCCGCGTACTGCTGGTGGATCAGTTTGATCGCGACTGGCCGCCCCGAGCTCGTACGGGCGAGAAAGACCGTGCCCATGCCACCCGAACCGAGCCGCGCCTCAAGCGGGTAGCCGCCGATCTCGGCTGGATCACCTCCGCGCAGCGACACTCTTCCCGACCTCCCGTCCCCCGTGCGCCTCTGCCGACACGGGCCCGCCTGTCTGTCCTTCCCACAAACTAGCCGCAAGGCAGTACGGCAGGGCACAGCGGGCGTCGGACAGGGCACCGGCCCACGCTGCCCGGGGCTGTTCCCGCGCCGCTCACGACGGAGTCCGCGGCGGGGAGGGCGGGGCTCCGTGGGACGCGTGGGAGAGCCACGGCCTCCGCCGGCAGGTGCCGCCGGGGAGTCTTCACCCACCGGCCATGGTCTGCGGAGGTTTCGCCGTGGCACGATGAACCGACACGAGACCGGTCGGCGCTGCGGGCGCCGGCCCTTCGGGTTCTGGGCGTTGCCCCCTCCCCGGGCATCCAGTCCCCGCCATCGTCGGCCGCCCCCTTCCTGGGCGCCTCGCCTTTGGGCTCACCACCCCCGGAAGGGGGCGCCCCGGATGCACATCACCACGGAGATCGACGGCACCACCGCCCTGATCACTCCGCACGGAGAGATCGACTACGACTCCCTGGCCGCACTGCGCGCCACCGCCGCCGGGCTTCCGCAGGCCGTGACCGATGTGACCTGGGACCTGCACGACGCCCGGTTCATGGACGTCGCCGGCCTCCACCTGCTCGGGGACCGGAGACGGCAGGACAGGTCTCCCCGTAGAACGGCGGTGACAGGGCTGGCGCCCCAGCCCCTGCGGCTGCTGCACCTGGCCGCCGAGCTGTTCCCCGCCATGGAACTCGCCGCCCGGCTCCCGGCGCCGTCTCCGGGCCGCGCGGCCTGAACCGGCCACTCCGGCCGCCCCGGTGCGACCCGCGGTGATCAGGGCGTGTCGGTCGAGACGAGGTACACGCGCTTGCCGCGCGGGAAGGTCCGGTCGACGGTGATGTCGACGCTGGGCAGCGGGTTCTTACGGGTGACGGTCGTGCCGGCCCAGTCGCGGGTCTCGGGGAACTTCCAGCCGACGATCTTCGCGTTGCGCGGCGAGACGGTGACCTTCCCGTCCTTGAGCGCGGCGGAGCTGGTACCCGACTTCTTGAGGAAGGCGTCGAGCCCGGCCTGTGTGGTGGTGAACCGCACGTACAGCCGGCTGACCTTCCAGTTGCTGGTCTGGTAGTACCAGACGCCGACCGCGTTCTTCGGGATCGGTACGTCGAACGTGCGGCGCTGTACCTTCGTCGGCCAGCCATGGGTGAGACCGGTCGCCATGGCCTCCCGCTCGTTGGACCGGCCGCTGTCCCGGCTCTGCCCGGCCGAGATGACCAGGTAGCCGGCGGGGATCCCGATGAGGAGCACGATGATGACCGCGGTGAGCCATCTGCGGCGGATCATGTGCCGGTGGTCCTCCGGCGACTGGCCACCGCCCTCCGGGGGCGAGGTCTGGGGCGGCACGGACGTCGTCATTACGGGGATCCCTGGGTGGTGCGGGTGGTACGGGCAGCCTGTGCGTACCGCTCGTAGCGCTCCACACGGCGGCGGTTCGCCCTGCGGAACCGCCGGGCGATCAGCCTGGAGAGGTCGGCCGCCCCGACCATACCTGCCTCGGGCCCGAGCTGCGCCTTGGCGATCCGGGCCTCGGGACGGTAGCCGCGACCGGTCAGCTGGCGCCGGAAGGCGTCCCGCGCGGGCCCGATCAGCAGGTCGTCGGCGGCACTGACGCCCCCGCCGATGACGAAGCACGACGGGTCGAGCGCGGCGGCGAGATTGGCGATGCCGACCCCGAGCCACTGACCGATGTCCTGGAACAGCTCGACGCACATCGCGTCGCCCTCGCGGGCCAGTTCGGTGATGAGCGGCCCGGTGATGTCGGGGATGTTGCCCTTGACCCGGTCGATGATGCTGTACGCCACCGGCGAGTCGGCCGCGGCCATCTCCTTGGCCTCACGGACGAGTGCGTTGCCCGAGCTGTACTGCTCCCAGCAGCCGCGGTTTCCGCACGGGCACCGGTGCCCGCCCGGGACGACCTGCATATGACCGAATTCACCCGCGACGCCGTACTTGCCGCGCTTGACCTGGCCGTCCTCCAGGATCGCGCCCCCGATACCCGTACCGAGCGTGATCATGACCAGGTGGTCCTCGCCCCGGCCCGCGCCGAAGCGCCACTCCGCCCAGGCGGCGGTGTTGGCGTCGTTGTCGACCATGACGGGTACCGCGAGCCTGCCCTGGAGGGCGTCGCGCAGCGGCTCGTCACGCCAGGCGAGGTGGGGTGCGAAGAGGACCCGGGAGCGGTCGGCGTCGACCCAGCCGGCCGCCCCGATGCCGACGGCGTGCACATCGTGGCGGTCGGAGAGGTCGAGGACCAGTTCCACGATGGTGTCCTCGACGACCTTGGCGCTCTTGGACTTGTCCGGCGTCTCGGTCTTGATCTTCTCCAGGATGACGCCGTCGGCGTCGACGACGCCCGCCATCACCTTCGTACCGCCGATGTCGATGCCGACGGTCGGGACGCGGGGCGCTGTGAGGTGCGAGCGCCGCTCGCGGGTCCCGACGGTCCGCAGGACCGTGGCGCGGGCGGAGCCGCGGTGCGCGAAGTCACGGTACGTACTCATCGGACAGATGATGCCATCCGAATCCTCAGGAGGCGTCCCCGGAGGGGTTTCCGTCCGCCTTGTCGGGGCCCTCCCCGCCGGGGCCCGGCTCGCCGGGGCGCGGGGCGCGCCGCAGCTCGTGGCTGAGTTCCTCCAGTTCGCTGCCGCCCGCCATCTGCCGGGTGAGCTCGTCCAGAGTGATCTCGTCCTTGTTGTGGCTGCCGAACATCGTGCCGCGCTTCAGCAGCACGAAGCGGTCGCCGACCAGGTAGGCGTGGTGCGGGTTGTGGGTGATGAGGACCACGCCGAGTCCGGCGTCCCTCGCGGCCGCGACGTACTTCAGGACCACCCCTGACTGCTTCACGCCGAGCGCGGCGGTGGGCTCGTCGAGGACCAGCACCTTGGCGCCGAAGTGGACGGCGCGGGCGATGGCCACGCACTGGCGCTCGCCGCCGGAGAGCGTGCCGATGGGCTGATCGACGTCGCGCAGGTCGATCCCCATGCGCAGCAGCGCGGAGCGCGTCGTCTCGCGCATCAGCTGGACGTCGAGGCGTTTGAGGGGTCCCGTGCCCTTCGTGGGCTCGGAGCCGAGGAAGAAGTTGCGCCAGACCGGCATCAGCGGGACGACGGCGAGGTCCTGGTAGACGGTCGCGATCCCCCGGTCGAGCGCCTCGCGCGGTTTGCCGAGGCTCGTCTCCTCGCCGTCGATCAGGAAGCGGCCCGCGTCGTGCCGGTGCAGCCCGGAGATGATCTTGATGAGGGTCGACTTGCCCGCACCGTTGTCGCCGAGCACACAGGAGATCTCGCCCGCGTGCACGACGAGGGAGACCTCTTCGAGCGCCTTGATGTTGCCGTAGAACTTGCTGACGCGGTCGAGTTCCACCAGGGGTGTGGTCCGCCCGGTTTCCACCAGGGGTGTGGTCCGCTCGGTCATCGCGACGCCTCCGCTCGCTTGCGCACCCAGGCATTGAGCAGGGCGGCCAGGAGCAGCATGGCTCCCAGGAAGAACTTGAACCAGTCAGGGTTCCACTCCGCGTACACGATGCCCTTGCTGGTCATGCCGAAGATGAACGCGCCGACCGCAGACCCGACCGCCGAACCGTAGCCGCCGGTGATCAGACAGCCGCCGATGACGGCCGCGATGATGTACGTCAGCTCGTTGCCGACCCCCTCACCGGACTGCACGACGTCGTAGCTGAAGAGCAGGTGCTGGCCGGAGATCCAGGCCGCGAAGGCCACACCCATGTAGAGGCCGATCCGGGTCTTGACGACCGGGACGCCGACCGCGCGGGCCGCGTCGTCGTTGCCGCCGACCGCGAAGATCCAGTTCCCGGCACGGGTGCGCAGCAGCACCCAGGTCGCCACGGCGATCAGGGCGGCCCACCACAGGAGCGTGACCTTGAGGTCGACGTCGCCGATGGTGAGCTGGGAGGCGAAGACCTTCTTCGCCGACGGGAAGCCCTCCATGTCGCCGATGGACTTCGTCGAGACGGTGCCGCTGATCAGTTTGGTGAAGCCGAGGTTGAGCCCGGTCAGCATCAGGAAGGTGCCCAGCGTGATGATGAAGCTGGGGAGCTTGGTGCGGGTCAGCATGAAGCCGTTGAACGCCCCGATGGCGAGCGTGACCAGCAGCGAGACCCCGACACCGACCCAGACGTTGGCCGTCATCTGGTAGCTGAACATCGAGGAGATCAGCGCCGAGCTGGTCACCAGGACCCCGGCCGAGAGGTCGAACTCACCGCCGATCATCAGCAGCGCCACGGGTACGGCCATGATCCCCAGGGTCGAGGCCGCGTACAGCACGGTGGAGAGGCTGGAGGGCCGCAGGAAGCTGTCGGCGACGACCGAGAAGAAGATGAAGACGGCTACGGCCCCGACGACCGAGCCCAGCTCGGGCCGGCCGAGCAGCCGGCGCAGCGGTGAGCTGCGCAGCAGCCGTTCGTCCGGCGCCCGGGTGGCGCTGCTCATCGAGTACCCCGCTTGGTGTAGGCGGCCAGGGCGCTCGCGTCCTTCTTGGTGATGACCTGGGGCCCGGTGAGGACCGGCCGGCCGCCGCCGAGGACGTTGGCGTTGTACTTGTAGAGCCAGAGCAGGTCCACCGCCTCGTACCCCTGGAGGTACGGCTGCTGGTCCACCGCGAAGCCGAGGGCCCCCTTCTCCAGCGCGGACGCGACCTTGGCGTTCAGGTCGAAGGTGTCGACCTCGGCCTTGCTGCCCGCGGTGTCCTTGGCCTGGACCGCGGCGTCGGCGAAGGGCGCGCCGAGGGTGACGACCGAGTCGATGGAGCGGTCTGCCTGGAGCTTGGCCTCGATGGAGGACTGCACGTCGGGCATGTTGGTGCCGTCGACGTACAGGTTCTCCATCGTGCCGTGGAAGCTCTTCCTGGCTCCGGCACAGCGCTGCTCATGGCCCACGTTGCCCTGCTCGTGGAGGATGCAGAGGGCCTTCTTGCGGCCGCGCTTGTTCAGCTCGTCGCCGACCGCCTCGCCGGCGATCGTCTCGTCCTGGCCGATGTGGGTGAGCGCTCCGAACTGCTTGGACTCCTCGGAGCCGGAGTTCACCGTGATGACCGGGATGCCTGCCTTCTCGGCCTTCTGCACGACAGCCTTCAGCGAGTCGGGCTTGGCGAGGGTGACGATCAGTCCGTCGACCTTCTGGTCGATGGCGGTCTGCACGAGCTGCGCCTGCTGCTGGCCCTCCTCGCTGTGCGAGTAGAGGAAGGTGATGTTGTCCTTGGCGGCGGCCTGCTTGGAACCCTTCTGGACGATGTCCCAGAAGGTGTCCCCGTCGCCGGAGTGGGTGACCATCGCGAACTTCCAGCGGGGGGTGTTCACCGCCGCCTTGCCGACGGCCGCGGCCCGCGATGCGCGGTCCTCGGCGCGTTTGCCGCCGGTGCTGCTGCATCCCGCCAGGGAGAGCCCCAGCGCTAGCGCCAGTGCCCCGCTGACCCAGGTTCGTACCCTTGCCACGACGTGATGCCCTTCTCGGTGTTCCTGTGCTTCCTGCGGTCGCTGTGACGGCTGTGCCTGCTGCGACCGCTGCCGTACCCGCCGGTGCGGACGGTGGCCCTTCCGGTCCGGACCGGCGGCCCAAGTATGGGTCACCGCTGGTCGCGGGCGAGTCATCGGGTACCGCCCGCGGGTGCGGCGAGGCGTGCTGCTCCTGCTGTACGGCTCGTGCGCAAGGGTCCGCCCTCTCTCCTCGCCGCCGGGTTGCGGCAGAGGAGTTCTAGCGGCGGGCACCGGGCGCCGTCAATGGTTTGTCAGAACATCCTGACGAGCCGGGCAGCCGTGCGGCGGTCGCGTCAGGGGCGCACCAGCAGCTGGAACTCGAAGGCGTACCGCGAGGCGCGGTAGGTGTGCGTGCCGAATTCGACGGCCCGTCCTGTGGTGTCGTACGTGGTGCGCTCCATCGTCAGCAGCGGAGCCCCCTCGGGCTCCGCGAGCCGTATGCCTTCCTCGGCGCCGGCGGCGCACGCGCCGACCGACTGACGGGCGCTGTGCAGGGTGATCCCCGCGGCGCGCAGCATCCGGTACAGGCCGGTGGCCTCCAGCCGCGGCGTGTCCAGCGCCAGCAGCCCCTCGGGCAGGTAGTTGCGCAGATGCGCCATGGGTTCGCCGTACGCGAGCCGGAGCCGGTCGAGATACCGCACCTGGCTGCCCTCCGGCACACCGAGCGCGGCGGCGGCCTCGGCCGTCGCGGGGGCGGACTCGTTGCGCAGCACCCGGGTGGCGGGGCGCTGGCCGGCGGCGAGCAGGTCGTCGTAGAGGCTGCTCAGTTCGAGTGAACGCTTGACCTGGGCGTGCACCACCTGGGTGCCGACCCCCCTGCGGCGCACCAGCAGCCCCTTGTCGACCAGCGACTGGATGGCCTGACGGACGGTGGGGCGCGAGAGACCGAGCTTTCCCGCGAGGTCGATCTCGTTGCCGAGCAGACTGCCCGGGACGAGCCGGCCGCGCTCGATGGCCGACTCCAGCTGCTGGGCGAGCTGGAAGTACAGCGGGACCGGGCTGCTGCGGTCCACGCCGAGCTCAAGGCTCAGGGCGGGGTCGGCCACGGGTTTGGACACGCCGAGAGGGTAGCCCAGGTCCGGTTGTCAGGACAAAGGCTTGACAGTGGGTGCGGCTCCGGCCACGTTGGGGTCCATGCGTATCGGACTCATCGGCACAGGCCGCATCGGTTCCTTCCACGCGAAGGTGCTCAGTGGCCACCGGGACGTCGGCGCGCTGGTGGTGACGGACGCAGACCCGGCGCGCGCCCGCGACATCGCACGGCGGACCGGCGCGACGGCTGTCCCGACGGCCGAGGAGGTCTACGCCCGGGGCGTGGACGCGGTCGTCATCGCCTCGGCGACCGCCTCGCACGCCGCTCTGATCGGCAGGGCCGCCCGCGCCGGTCTGCCGGTCTTCTGCGAGAAGCCGGTCGCCACCGACCTGCCGGGCACCCTGGACGCCCTGCGGGAGGTCGAAGCGGCGGGCACCGTCCTCCAGCTCGGCTTCATGCGGCGCTTCGACGCCGGGTACGCGGCGGCGCGTGAGCGGGTGCGCTCGGGGTCGCTGGGCCGGCTGCACACCGTCCGCGCGCTCACCTCCGATCCGGCGCCGCCGCCCGCCGCGTATCTGCCGCTCTCCGGGGGGCTCTACCGGGACTGCCTGGTGCACGACTTCGACATGGTGCGCTGGGTGACCGGCCGCGAGGTGGCAGAGGTGTACGCGACCGGCTCCGACGCCGGACCCGCCATGTTCCGCGAGGCCGGTGACGTGGACACGGCCGCCGCGCTGCTCACCCTGGACGACGGGACCCTCGTCACCGCGACCGCGACCCGGTGCAACGGCGCGGGCTACGACGTCCGGATGGAACTGGCAGGTGAACGGGACCAGATCGCGGTGGGGCTCGGCGACCGCACCCCGCTCACCTCGGCCGGGCCCGCGGGCCGGCCGCCCGCGGGCCGGCCGTGGCCCGGCTTCCTGGAGCGGTTCGGCCCGGCATACGAGGCCGAACTGGACGCCTTTCTGCGGGTGGCCCGGGGTGAACTCGCCAACCCGTGCGACGGCCGGGAGGCGCTGGCCGCGCTGCGTGTCGCTGAGGCGTGCGAGCTGTCCCGGCGGGAGCGGCGCCCCGTCCGTACCGACGAGCCCGGCACCGGCTGACCCGGCAGGCCGGGCGGGAACCGGACCTGACGGCAGGTCGGATCAGGCCGGCGCGAGCGGGTCGGTTCAGGCCGGAGCGGCCGGGCCTGATTCGGCCGGGTCGGGGGCGGGGTCCGGCCGCGTCGCGGGCGCGGCGGCGAGCACAGTCCCCTGGGCCACGGCGCAGAGCACCTCATCGCCGTCGTCGCGCACCATGACCAGGTCGCAGCGGACGGTGGCCTGACGTCGTCCGGTGTGCACCACGCGGGCGCGCGCGATGAGTGTGCGTCCGGCACCCGGTCGTACGTACTGGATGGAGAAACCGCCGGTCAGGACGGCCACCCCCAGCGTGGTCCCGGCCGCGAAGGTCAGGGCGTTGTCCGCCGCGTACGCCAGCACTCCCCCGTGCAGAAAGCCGTTCTGCTGGAGGAGTTCGTCGCGGACGCCGACCTCCAGTACGGCCGCGCCGCCGCCGAACGCGGTGACGCGCGCCCCCAGCAGACGGCTGAACGGCTGCGCGTCGAGTGTCCGGCGCGCGAGCTCCAGGTCCGGTTCGCTCATCGCCCCGCTCCCGCGGGCCGGGCTCCGGGCCGCTGTCCCGGCCTCACCAGCGCACCGGCAGCTTGCGCACCCCGTGCATCAGAAGGCCCGGAATCCAGTCGTAGACGCCGCCGTCCGGGTCGAGTGCCAGCCCGGGACAGCGCTCCAGCAGCGTGCGGACGGCGATCCGGCCCTCCATTCTGGCGAGCGGCGCGCCGAGGCAGAAGTGGATGCCGTGTCCGAAGGCGAGGTGGCCCTGCGGGGCGCGCCGGATGTCGAACCGGTCGGCGTCCGGGAACCGGGCCGGGTCGCGATCGGCCGAACCGAGCGAGACCAGTACGGGCTCGCCCGCCGCGATGTCGGCCGAGCCGATCCGCAGCGGTTCCGCCGCGTGCCGGTAGGTGGCGGTCCCCACCGGGCCGTCGTAGCGCAGCATCTCCTCGACCGCACCGTCCAGCAGGCTCATGTCGGCGCGCAGCGCGGCCAGTTGCTCCGGGTGCGCCAGGAGGGCGCGTATCCCGTTGGAGATCAGGTTGACGGTGGTCTCATGGCCTGCGACGAGCAGCAGGAAGGCCATTCCGACGAGTTCCCTGGCCGACAGCTGCTCGCCGTCCTCGTCGCGGGCCCGGATCAGTGCGCTCAGCAGATCCTCGCCCGGCCGGTCCCGCTTGGCCTCGATGAGCGAGACGAGGTAGTCGCTCATCGCCACGACCGCGGCGCTCTCCTGGTCGCCTCCGGTCGGAGCGATCAGCTCGTTGGACCAGACCCGGAAACTCGCCCGGTCGAGGCCGGGCACTCCGAAGAGCTCACAGATGACGGTCATCGGCAGCGGGAACGCCAGCGAGTCGACCAGATCGGCCGTGCGGTCCTGGGCGGCCAGCATCGCGTCGACGCAGGCGTCGGTGATCTCCTGCACGCGCGGGCGGAGCGCCTGGATGCGGCGGGCGGTGAACTCACGCACCACCAGCTTGCGCAGGCGCGTGTGCTGGGGCGGGTCGGCGTCCAGCATGTTGGTGAAGAGTCCGCCCGACTCGTCCTGCCGGCCGTTGATCCGCCGGGCGTCCTTGACGAGCCGGGGGTCGTTGAGCGCGGCCCTGGCCTCCTCGTGACCGACGACCAGCCAGACGCTGTCCGCGTCCTCGCTGCGGATGCGGTGCACCGGCCCGGCGGCGCGCATCTTCTCGTAGTACGGGTACGGATTCGCGTTGAAGTCCGCAGTGTCCTGCCGCAGATCGATCAGCGTCATCGCCTCAGCCTACGTCGCTGCCTCCGTCGAGGAAGCCCGCGTCATGGACCAACAGCGCGATCTGGACACGGTTGTTGAGGCCGAGCCGCGCCAGAACGCGCGACACCTGGGTCTTGACCGTCGGCACGCTCAGATAGAGGGCGGAGGCGATCGTCGCGTTGGACTCGCCGCGGCCGACGGCGACCGCCACCTCCCTTTCGCGGTCGGAGAGCCGGCCCAGCCGCGCGCGGGCCTGCGCCGCCCGTTCATCGGCGGCACCGCCCGCCACATGGGTCATCAGCTGCCGGGTGACCGCGGGCGACAGCACCGGATCGCCGGACGCCACCCTGCGGACGGCCGCGACGATCTCGGCGGGCGGTGTGTCCTTCAGTACGAACCCGGCCGCCCCCGCGCGCAGGGCCCCCAGCACCTGTTCGTCGGCGTGGAAGGTGGTGAGCAGGACGACCTCGGGCGCACCGGCTGCGCCGCGCAGCCGTTCGGTCGCCGTCAGGCCGTCGACGCCGGGCATCCGGATGTCCATCAGGACCACATCGGGCTGGACGGCGGCCACCAGCTCCGGGACCTCGGACCCGTCCGCCGCCTCGCCGACGATCTCGATGTCGGCGGCGCCGCCGAGCATGAGGGAGAGTCCGGCGCGTACGAGGGGGTCGTCGTCGACGACGAGAAGCCTGATGGTCACGTGGGCCAGGGTAGCCAGGCGGCGACCCGGAAGCCGCCCCCTTCCACCGCGCCGTGGTCGAGACGGCCGCCCGCGAGAGTGGCACGCTCGGTGAGCCCGATCAGCCCCTGGCCGGACCCCGGGACCTTCGGCACGTCGCCGGGCGGCGCCGGATTCCGTACCTCCACCGTGAGCCCGGCCCCGGCGCTGCCCGCCACCGTGACCGTCACCGCGGCGCCCGGAGCGTGCTTGCGCGCGTTGGTGAGCCCTTCCTGGGCGATGCGGTAGGCGGTGCGCCCGGTCGCGGCGGGAACCGTGGCGGGGTCCGCGACCCCGTTCTCCATGACGACCTCCATCCCGGCCTGCCGGGACTCGCCGGCCAGGACTTCGAGCGTGGCGAGGGTCGGCTGCGGGCGGTTCTCCTCGCCCTCGCCGGGGGTCCGCAGTACGCCGATGATCTCGCGCAGGTCCTGGAGAGCCTCGTGGGCGCTGTCCCTGATCACTCCGGCGGCCCTGGCGACCTCGGGCGCGGGTGCGCCGGGCCGGAACTCCAGGGCTCCGGCGTGGACGCTGAGCAGGGTCAGCCGGTGCGCCAGTACGTCGTGCATCTCACGGGCGATGGCCTCCCGGGCGAGCCGCTGCGCCTGCGCGGCGCGGAGGTCCGCCTCCGCCTCGGCGCGGTGGGCGCGTTCGCGGAGCACCACGACGAGCTGACGCCGGGAGCGTACGAACATCCCCCAGAAGATCACCAGCAGGATCAGCACCGTGCCGAAGAGCGTCGAGCGGATCCAGGACATGGTCGGATCGGGGCGCAGCGCGGCCTGCACTCCCCCGGCCGCCACCGCTGCGATCCCCAGCACCAGGACCGGACGGAACCTGCGGTGCACGGCCAGGCTGAACAGCGCCACCAGCACGGCCCCGGCCACGAGCGGGGCGAACGCGCTCGCCACGACCAGGACCACCGCCAGTCCCACCGGCCACCGTCTGCGCAGCCACAGCGCACAGCAGGAGGCGACGCCCGTCACCTGGTCCACGACGCTGTCGAAGCCGGAGTAGCCCGCGCCGTTCTTGATGGAGTCCAGGGCCACCACACCCACGGCGCCCGCCAGCAGGAAAGCGGTGAAGTCCACGATCCAGTCGCGCAGCGTCCGGCGCGGGCGCTCGCGGTCGGCGGCAGGCTCCGGGTCCGCCAGGGCCGAGGGCAGCAGCCAGGGGTACTCCGAACGCGTCATATCGACACGTTACGCAGCCGGCGGTCCGGGCGCGGGGTCCCGGGCGGCAGTCGAGACCAAAGTCGCGGCCACCGAGACCTTCGGACCCCCGGCGGGCCGCGCGTTCCCCTTCCGGCCTGCCGGGGATGCGGCCCGTCCTGCGGGTCCTGTCCGGCTGGGACCCGGCCTTCCGGTCCTGTCCCGGCTGGGTCCTGTCCGGCTGGATCCTGTCCGGCTGGGTCCTGTCCGGCTGGGGCCCGTCCTGCTCCGGGACAGCGCTCAGCCGATGTTCGTGGAGAAGAGTCCGCCCGTGGGTCCCTGCTTGTCGCCGCCCTGCGCCTTCTTCAGGGCGTTCGCCAGGCCCTCGATGGTGAGCGACTGGAGGATGACGCGGCCGTTGCCCTCCAGCGTCGCCAGGGAAAGACCCTCGCCGCCGAAGACGGCGTTCATCATGCCCTGGCGGTTGAGCCCGCCGATGCGCTCGACCCCGTACTCGATGCCCTCCTCGAAGGCGACGATGCAGCCCGTGTCGACCTCGATGCGTCCGCCGAAGTCGGCCGGATTCAGGTCGATGAAGTTGCCCGCGCCGCAGATGATCACGGTGCCCCGGCCGGTGAACTTCTCCAGGATGAAGCCCTCACCACCGCTGCGGCCCGTCCGGCCGCCCTGCCAGGCGATACCGAAGTCGACGGTGGACTCCGCCGCCACGAACGCGTCCTTCTCGGCGAACCACGCCCGGGAGCCGTTCAGCTCCAGGGCCCGCATCTCACCCGGGAGCACGCCCGCGAAACCGACCGTGCCCTCGCCGCCGGTGGCCGCGAAGTACTGGAAGGCGAGCGATTCGCCCGCCAGGGCCCGCTGGCCGACCTGCATCGCGGTGCCCATGGCCTGCCTGAGCATCCCGCCCATACCGCCGGACTGGCCCTGCTGACCGCCCGGCCCCTGCCCGCCGCCGCCGGGGCCGGAGAGACGGGTCTCCATGCTCACGTTCGACGTCTTGAAGAGGAACTTGCCCGCCTCGCAGTAGACGGTCTGACCTGGCTGAAGGCTGACGACGGCCATCTGCATGGCGTTGCCGACGATCTCTTGCTGGAGGGTCACGGCCGGTTCTCCTTGAGGGCAGGGGATGGGCGGGCCGGTACGTCCGCACCGGCAGGTGAACGGCCGGCACCGGTCGTTCGGTTCCGGACCGCGCCGACCGGACTCGCAGTCCGTTTCCTGCTGGCGGAGGCGGCCGTCCGCCGCTTCGCCGGCGCAGGCGAACACTACCGACGAAACCGGTGGACGGGGCACACCGTGCCGTCTCGGCACCGGGCACGGTCCCGGCCGTCCGCCGCCCACCGGGCACGCCGCGCTGACCGGACCGCCCGGATCCCCCCGCCCGGGAGCGGGGCATCAGGTGCTGCCGCGCTCCCCGGCTCCGGCCGTCCGGAGCCCGGGTGCGGGCTCCCCGGCTGCCGGACATCCCGGGAGACCGGGAGCGGCAGACTCAGCTGTTGCGTTCGATCAGCCGGCCCACCGGCTCACCCAGGACTCCGTTCTCCGCGATCCGCTCGCCGCGCAGCCAGGTGGAGCGCACGACCCCGTACAGGGTCTTCCCCGCGTACGCGGTCACCTGGTTGCGGTGGTACAGCTCGGCCGGGTCGACGGTGAACGTGTCGTCCGGCGCGAGCACCGCGAAATCGGCGTCCCGGCCGGCTTCGATCGCACCCTTGCCGCCCAGCCCGGCGAGCTCGGCGGGGGCCGTGGACATCCAGCGCACCACGTCTTCGAGGCTGTGCCCGCGCTCGCGCGCCGCCGTCCAGATCGCCGGGAGCCCCAGCTGGAGCGAGGAGATCCCGCCCCAGGCGTCGGCGAAGTCGGGGGTCTTGAGATCGGTGGTGCAGGGCGAGTGGTCGGAGACGATGCAGTCGATCGTCCCGTCGGCCAGTCCCTGCCAGAGCGCGTCCTGGTTCGCCGCCTCACGGATCGGCGGGCAGCACTTGAACTCCGTTGCCCCGTCCGGGACTTCCTCCGCCGTCAGGGTGAGGAAGTGCGGACAGGACTCCACGGTGACCCGGACGCCCTCGTTCTTGGCGGCGGCGATCAGCGGCAGCGCGTCGCTGGACGAGAGGTGCAGGACGTGGATCCGCGCGTCCAGCCGGCGGGCGAGTGCGATGAGGCCCTCGATCGCCGCGTTCTCGGCGGCGCGCGGGCGGGATGCCAGGAAGTCCGCGTACTGCGGGCCGCTGCGCTGCGGGGCGTCGGCCAGCTGGTGCGGGTCCTCGGCGTGGACGATCAACAGCCCGCCGAAGCCGGCGATCTCGGCCATGGAGCGGGCGAGCTCCTCCTGGTCGAGCTCGGGGAACTCCTCGACCCCCGAAGGCGACAGGAAGCACTTGAAGCCGAAGACCCCGGCGTCGTACAGCGGGCGCAGATCCTTGACGTTGGAGGGGATCGCACCACCCCAGAAGCCGACGTCGATGTGCGCCTTGCTGCGGGCCACATCCTGCTTCGTCCGCAGGTTGTCTGCGGTCGTGGTCGGCGGCAGCGAGTTGAGCGGCATGTCGAGCAGGGTGGTGATCCCGCCGGCGGCGGCGGCCCTGGTCGCGGTCCAGAAGCCCTCCCACTCGGTGCGGCCCGGGTCGTTCACGTGGACATGGGTGTCGACGAGGCCGGGCAGCAGCACGTCATCCCCGAAGTCCGCGAGCCGGGCGCCGTCCGGCACCTCCGCGTCGTAGGGCAGCACTGCTGCGATCTTCCCCTCGGCGACGGCGACCGATGCGGCGCGTGTCCCCTGGGGGGTGATGACACGCGTCGAGCGCAGTACCAGTTCGGTGATGGACACCCGGGCCCCTCTTTCCATATAGCGAAATTCACATTCCAGTAATGGAGTGTTCGCTGCACACCGTGGCTCGTCAAGAGTCGACCGGCCGCCTGGATGATTCCACAAAGCAAAAGCCAAATTTCGGCTACCGGAATGTGCTTCTCGTGGTGCGCCTGGGTCCGGATCGTACCCATCGGGCGCCCCGATCCGGACAAAGGGGTCCTGACCGGCCCCGACGCCGGTCGGCTGAGGGGAGACCGCGGACCGCGGCCCGGTAGGCTGGCGCCTTGCCCCGCCCGCCTCGAAAGGACCGCCGCCGTGCCGCAGTCCCACGCCAGCGCACCCGACGCCAAGACCGCAGCACCGAGCGGTGGCGTGCAGTCCCTGGAGCGCGCCTTCGATCTGCTGGAGCGGATGGCCGACGCGGGCGGAGAGGTCGGCCTGAGCGAGCTCTCGGCCGCCAGCGGCCTGCCGCTGCCCACGATCCACCGGCTGATGCGCACCCTGGTCGCCTGCGGCTACGTACGCCAGCAGCCCAACCGGCGCTACGCCCTGGGCCCGCGCCTGATCCGGCTCGGCGAGTCATCGGCCCGGCTGCTGGGCACCTGGGCGCGCCCCTATCTCGCGCGACTGGTCGAGGAGACCGGCGAGACGGCGAACATGGCCCTGCTTGACGGGGACGAGGTCGTGTACGTGGCGCAGGTCCCTTCGAAGCACTCGATGCGGATGTTCACCGAGGTGGGGCGGCGGGTCCTGCCGCACTCCACCGGCGTCGGCAAGGCACTGCTCGCGCACACCTCACCGCCCGAGGTCAGGGCGCTGCTCGCCAGGACCGGGATGCCGGCCGCAACCGAGAAGACGATCACCACACCCGAGGGGTTCCTGGACGCGCTGGACGTCGTGCGCCGCGCGGGCTACGCGGTGGACGACAACGAACAGGAGATCGGGGTCCGCTGCCTCGCGGTCCAGGTCCCCAACTCCCCCACGGCCGCCGCGATCTCCATCTCGGGCCCGGCGGGCCGGGTGACGGAGGAGGCCACCGAGAGGATCGTGCCGATCCTGCAAGGCATCGCGCTCGAACTCTCGGCCACCCTCGCCAGCGCGGCGCCCCAGCAGAGCTGAGCCCGGCGGACCGGCGGCCGGGGCCCGGCCGATTCCGCACCACCGTGCCGGCCGGCGGTCGGGTACCCGCCCCCGGTCCGTACGGTTCCTGATTCAGGCACCCGGCGTAGTGGCCCGGCTTACCGGCACGGTGAGCCTGCCGTCCACCATCGACACCGTACGGTCCATCCGGTCCAGATGCGCGTGGTCGTGGGTGACCAGCACGGTCGCGGTCCCCCGCGCCCGGGTCAGTGTGACCAGCAGGTCCAGCACGCTCGCCCCCCGCTCGTGGTCGAGGGCGCTGGTGGGCTCGTCGACCAGCAGGACCGAGGGCTCGTTCATCAGGGCGCGGGCGATGTTGACCCGCTGCCGCTGACCGCCGGAGAGCTGGTGCGGACGCCGGTCCGCCTGGCCGGCCAGGCCCACCGCGTCCAGCAACTCCCCGGCACGCCCCCGGGCTTGCCCGTGAGGCCGGCCCGCCAGATGCGCCATCACCATGAGTTGCTCGGCGGCGGTCAGCGCGGGAAGCAGATTGGGCTGCTGGAAGACGATCCCGATGCGTTCACGCCGCAGCGCCGCCTTCCCGGCGCTGCTCAGCGAAGCCGTGTCCGTTCCGTCGACGACCACCCGGCCCCGGTCGGGGGTCACCAGTGTCGCCGCCACGGCCAGCAGACTGGACTTGCCCGATCCGGAGGGCCCGACCACCGCCGTCAGCGAACCCGCTGCCACATCGAGGGTCACCGAGTCCAGCGCCACCACCCGGCCGTCGCCGTCCGGGTAGCTCAGCGTCACATCGTCGAGGGTCAGGGTCATCGTGCGCTCCCGAGGGCGGCCAGGGGGTCGACGGAGGTGATCCGCCGGATGGACAGGGCTGCGCCCAGCACCCCGAGGACGACCGTCACGGCAGCGGGGACGACGGTGGTCAGCGGGTCGAGTTCGAAGGGGACGCTCCCGGGGACGACGGCCCCGATCCCGGCGGCCACAGCGGTGCCGAGCAGGGTCCCGGCCAGCAGTATCAGCACCGCCTGGCCGAGTGCGTCGCGCAGCAGATACGGCGTGGACGCGCCCAGCGCCTTCAGCACCGCGATGTCGCCGCTGCGCTGGATCGTCCAGACCGTGAAGAAGGCACCGATCACCAGGGCGGAGATGACGAAGAGGAAACCCCGCATCAGCTGGAGCGAACCGTTCTCCGCCTGGTACGAGGGGAGCGCGCTCAGCGAGCCGTCCAGGGTGAGCGTCTTCGTACCGGCCGCCCGGTCTCCCGCACCGAGGCCGGCCCCCGCCGTCGTGGTCAGGGCGACCACGCTTGCCTTCTCGCCCGCACGGAGCGAGGTCCACACGACGGGCGTGTGGCTGTACGAGTCGTCCCCGGCGACCGCCGTCACCGTGAGGCTCCGTCCCGCGACCGTGACGGTGTCACCGGCCGCCGCGCCCAGGTCGTCCGCCGCGCCCCTGGAGAGCACCACACCTGAGATCCCGGGTTCCCCGGGGGCCAGGCCGGAGCCGGGCCGCACCGCGAACGCCGAGACAGCGGCGGTCCGGCTCCCCGCTTCGGCGTTGCCGGTGCGGATCGCGAGGGGCTGCGCACCCGTCACCCCGGGCTGCGCGGCCCAGGTCCGCCAGGCGCGCTGGGCCAGCTGCGACCCGGTGAAGGAAGCGGACTGCCCCGCCGGCGGCGCGGCGAAGGCCAGATGGTCGGCGGGCAGGCCGGTGACGGCCGACGTGTTGTCCCTGGCCAGTCCGGCGGTCAGCCCGGACAGCAGGCCGACCAGCAGGGTGATGAGCACGATGACCGTCCCCATCAGGGCGAACCTTCCCCGGGCGAATCTCAGATCTCTCCATGCGACGAACATGGACCCAACCCTGCTGGCACGGAGGGCGCGTGGGCATCGCGCCACGGATGGCATCGCGCGGATCAAAAGACGGAGCCGGCAATCAAACTTTCGATTGAGGGCGTTCCGGGACGATCCGCCTACGCTGGACGGATCATGGATCCACGTGCACTGACGCCCGCGCTGCTCGTCCTGCGGCTCTGCCTCCACCTGCTGATGGCGGGGCTGCTGGCACTGGCCGCGGCGCGAGCACTCGCCGGCCACGCGGCGAACACACCCGGGGTGGTGGCAGCGGCGGCAGTGCTCGGCGCCGTGTACGCGGCGGGTGCGGTCCGGCCGGCGGTACGGGCCTCGCGCCGGTCCGCCGCCGTCTGGCTCGGGGTGCTGGGCCTGGCCTGGGCGGGGCTGCTCATCGTCTCCCCCGACGGCCTGTGGGTGGCGTTCCCGCTGTACTTCCTCCAGCTGCACCTGCTGCCGGTGCGGTGGTCGGTACCTGTGGTCGCCCTGACGGCGGGCGCGGCCATCGCCTCGTATGTGGGACACGGTGCACCCCTCAATCCGGGCGCCTTCATCGGTCCGCCGCTGGGGGCGGCGGTCGCCGTGGCAACCGCCCTCGGCTACCAGGTGCTCTACCGCGAGAGTGAGAGCCGGCGCCGGCTCATCGAGGAGCTGATCGCCACCCGGGCCGAACTCGCCGACGCCGAGAGGGCGGCAGGCACCCTGGCCGAGCGCGAGCGGCTCGCCCGGGAGATCCACGACACGCTCGCGCAGGGCCTCTCCTCGATCCAGCTGCTGCTGCGGGCCGCCGGACGCACCCTGCCCCCCGGCGCTCCAGCCGCCGCCCACATCGAACAGGCCAGGCAGGCGGCGCAGGACAATCTGGCCGAGGCCCGCCGCTTCGTGCGGGCACTGTCGCCGCCCGCCCTGGAGCACGGTTCGCTGGCGGCCGCACTCGACCGCCTCTGCACAGACGGGCCAGGACCGCGCGTCCGCTTCTCGACCAGCGGGACACCGGCCGCGCTCCCCACACCGTACGAGGTGGCGCTGTTGCGCATCGCGCAGTCGGCCCTCGCCAACACAGTCCGGCATGCCGGGGCCTCCCGGGCCGAGATCACCCTGAGCTTCATGGAGACCGCTGTCGCCCTGGACGTCGTCGACGACGGCTCGGGCTTCGATCCGCTGCGCGCCGAGCCCGCGTCGGGTGACAGCGGCTTCGGGCTGCCCGCCATGCGCTCGCGCGCCGAATCACTGGGCGGCACCTTCGCCGTCGAGTCCGCACCGGGCCAGGGGACGGCCGTCGCGGTCACGCTGCCGCTGTCCGAATCCGGCGAGGTGCCCGCATCCGGAGGGGTGTCGTCATGACCATCCGGCTGCTGCTCGCGGACGACCATCCGGTGGTCCGGGCCGGGCTGCGCGCCGTCCTCGACACCGAGCCCGGCTTCCGGGTCGGCGGGGAGGCGGCAACCGCCGAACGGGCCGTGGAGCTGGCCGCTTCGGGAGAGTTCGATGTCGTCCTGATGGATCTCCAGTTCGGCGCGGGCATGCACGGAGCGGAGGCGACGGCCTTGATCGCCTCCGTCGCAGGAGCGCCGCGGGTCCTGGTGCTGACGACGTACGACACGGACGCGGACATCCTGGCCGCGGTCGAGGCGGGCGCGTCCGGCTATCTGCTCAAGGACGCGCCGCCGGAGGAACTGGCCGCCGCCGTGCGCACGGCGGCGGCGGGCCGCTCGGCGCTGGCACCTGCCGTCGCCCACCGGCTGATGGACCGGATGCGCGCGCCGGGCGCGTCACTCACCCGCCGTGAGCTGGAGGTGCTGCAGCTGGTCGCGGACGGTCTGTCGAACCAGCAGATCAGCAAGGAGCTGTTCCTCAGCCAGGCGACGGTGAAATCCCATCTGGTGCACATCTACGCCAAGCTGGGTGTCGACTCCCGGACCTCCGCGGTGGCCGCGGCCTCGGCGCGGCGGCTCATCCGCCGGGCCGGTGGCTCGGCACACTGACGGCCCTGCCGTTCGGACCGCGGAGGAAGAACCGCCGGGCGCCCCCGTCCGGCACGGCTCGGCGGACCGGGATCAGGAGCCGGATCCGAACAGCTCCACCGCGTTTCGGACCTCCGAGAGCGATACCGCGAGGGCGCTGACCGAGCCGATCGCCCCCGCGACCAGGAGCAGGGAACGGCGCAGCGGCAGGATGTCGGGCACCCCGCTCCGCGCCATCGTCTCCAGGGCGGCCAGTTCCTCCTCGGCGATGGCCCGGTCCGCGAACTGAGCCGGGTGAGCGGCCAGTTCACGGCGGAGGCGGGAGACGGACGCGCCGAGCCCCGTCACTCTGGGGTCGTCACTGGTCCCTGTTACGCGCTTCTGCCCCGCACTTCGCAACAAAGCTCCCCCTCGCACCACTCTGTGCCGTTTGTTCCCTGCGGCGGTTCGACCGTGTGGTGCTGGTCGGACACCGCGGGTCACGAGTCAGTTAACGTCACCGCGCGTCGTTCTCGCCACTCCACGACGGGAATTCAGCCGGACGAGGTGATGACATGAGGTATCCAGTCCTCATGCAGGACACGCGGGAGACGGAAGCGGAGTCGCGAGTGCACACGGAACACGGGCAGTCGGAACAGGGCCGGACGCCCGGAACGAGCAGGGAAGCAGCCGCGGAAGCCGGGGCGCGGACGGCACCGCACGGCGCGGACCGGCCCCCCGGGCCGGTGGTCGCCGGGTTGCTGCTCGCCGCCGGCGGCGGCCGGCGGCTGGGCGGCCGCCCCAAGGCCCTGCTGGAACACCGCGGCCGGCCACTGGTCGAACATGCCGTCCGGGTGCTGCGCGAGGGCGGCTGCGGTCCGGTGCATGTCGTCCTGGGCGCGGCGGCGGACGACGTCCGGAAACGGGCCAACCTCTCCGGATGCGTACAGGCGGACAACCCCCGGTGGGAGGAGGGCATGGGGACCTCCCTGCGCGCCGGACTCGCGTCGCTCGCCGCGTCGGGTGCGGACGCCGCCCTCGTCCTCCTGGTGGACCAGCCGGGGATCGGGCCGGCGGCGGTGGCCCGGGTCCGGGCGGCGGGTTCCTCCCCGGCCGGCCTCGTGGCAGCGTCGTACGACGGGAAGCGGGGCCACCCCGTACTGTTCGGCGCCGACCGCTGGGCGGACATCGCGGCGACGGCGGTCGGGGACCGCGGGGCCCGCAGCTACCTGAAGGCCCACGAGCGGGACATCACGCTCGTGGAGTGCTCCGACATCGCCGAGGCGTACGACATCGACACCGTCGAAGACCTGTTCCACTTGGAGTGACCGACCTGGCACTCAGCGACGGCTTCTGTCGATCCGGAGAATCTCGATGTCAACATAGCGTTGAACTTCCACTATGAGGAAACTAGTATCCACACGTCAGAAGCGCTCCGTGTCTCACAGAGCGCCCGCGACCGTATCGCGACCCCTTGGCACTCCGTGCCACCATGAGAGTCCTGCGGCCGCAGATACCGCCCGCTGAAGGAGTGACAGCTCATGTCCGCACCAGCGCCGTCTCCGCTGGCCATCGTCGATGCCGAGCCCCTGCCCCGGCAGGACGAGGTCCTCACCGATGCGGCCCTGGCCTTCGTGGCCGAGCTGCACCGGCGGTTCACCCACCGCCGTGATGAGCTGCTCGCCCGCCGTGCCGAGCGCCGTGCCGAGATCGCCCGGACGTCCTCGCTCGATTTCCTCCCGGAGACCGCGAGCATCCGTGACGACGACAGCTGGAAGGTCGCGCCGGCTCCGGCCGCGCTGAACGACCGCCGCGTCGAGATCACCGGCCCGACCGACCGCAAGATGACCATCAACGCCCTGAACTCGGGCGCCAGGGTCTGGCTCGCAGATTTCGAGGACGCGTCCGCCCCCACCTGGGAGAACGTTGTCACAGGCCAGCTCAATCTGACCGACGCCTACGAGCGCAGGATCGACTTCACGGACCCGGGGTCCGGCAAGTCGTACGCACTGAAGCCCGCCGCCGAACTCGCGACCGTCGTGATGCGTCCGCGCGGCTGGCACCTCGACGAGCGCCACCTGGTGCTGGACGACCGCCCCGTGCCCGGCGCGCTGGTCGACTTCGGCCTGTACTTCTTCCACAACGCCAAGCGTCTCGTCGAGCTCGGCAAGGGACCCTACTTCTACCTGCCGAAGACCGAGTCCCACCTGGAGGCGCGCCTCTGGAACGAGATCTTCGTCTTCGCCCAGGACTACGTCGGGATCCCGCAGGGCACCGTCCGCGCGACCGTCCTGATCGAGACGATCACGGCGGCGTACGAGATGGAGGAGATCCTCTACGAGCTGCGCGACCACGCCTCCGGGCTGAACGCGGGGCGCTGGGACTACCTGTTCTCCATCGTCAAGAACTTCCGTGACGGCGGCGCCAAGTTCGTCCTCCCGGACCGCAACCTGGTGACGATGACGGCGCCGTTCATGCGCGCCTACACCGAACTCCTGGTCCGCACCTGCCACAAGCGCGGCGCGCACGCCATCGGCGGCATGGCGGCCTTCATCCCCTCGCGGCGCGACGCCGAGGTGAACAAGGTGGCCTTCGAGAAGGTCAAGGCGGACAAGGACCGCGAGGCCGCCGACGGCTTCGACGGCTCCTGGGTCGCCCACCCGGACCTCGTGCCGATCGCCCTGAAGTCGTTCGACGCGGTCCTCGGCGAGAACCCGAACCAGAAGCAGCGGCTTCGCGAGGACGTCGCGGTGGCACCGGGTGACCTGATCGCGATCGACTCCCTGGACGCCAGGCCGACGTACGAGGGCCTGGTCAACGCGGTCCAGGTCGGTATCCGCTACATCGAGGCCTGGCTGCGCGGCATGGGCGCGGTGGCCATCTTCAACCTGATGGAGGACGCCGCGACGGCGGAGATCTCCCGCTCGCAGATCTGGCAGTGGATCAACGCGAACGTCGT
Organism: Streptomyces sp. NBC_00388; assembly: GCF_036061255.1. NCBI lineage: Bacteria > Bacillati > Actinomycetota > Actinomycetes > Kitasatosporales > Streptomycetaceae > Streptomyces > Streptomyces sp. NBC_00388. The sequence continues at coordinate 6,226,842 of NZ_CP107948.1, read as the reverse complement.
CTTCGAGAACGGCGAGCAGGCGACCGCCGAGCTGGCCCGGAAGATCGCGGCGGAGGAACTGGCCGCGATCCAGCTGGAGATCGGCGAGGAGGCCTTCGCGGCCGGCAAGTGGCAGCAGGCGCACGACCTCCTGCTGACCGTGTCCCTGGACGCCGACTACGCGGACTTCCTGACCCTGCCTGCCTACGAGCAGCTGGGGAACTGAGGCACCACTTCTCACGCGGGGCAGCCCCGGTGCCGCACGGCGCCGGGGCTGCCCCGTTCGCCGTTCTCCCCGGAACGGCGCCACGCGTCATCCGCGAGGACGCGGGACGGGCGTCATCCGCCGGGGCAGGGTCCGGGCGTCATCCCCTCACCGCCGTCCCCGCCGGCACGGCAGGGCCTGCGCCACGGCGACGAACGGGGCGGTACAGGCACGCAGCGCCGGAGCTCAGGCGCCGGGCGGGACGCCGAGGTCGCGGCGCATCTCAGCCCTCATGGCCCGGAGCAGGTCCCAGATCTCGTCCTGGGCCCGAGCCGCGGCCTCCACGGCATCGGCCTGCCGGGGGTCACCGCGTTCGAGACGTTTGACCTGCCCGTAGACCGCGGTGAGTGCTTGGTTGACGGCGCTCGCACGCCGCAGCACTTCGTCAGGGGCGATCATCTGCGCTTCGGAGTACCGGTCACGGTGAGCTCTCTTCGCCTCTTCGAGCATGTCCCGGTCCGGCTCCGCCACGTCCCGTTCCCTCATGACATGCAAGTGACGGTTGAGCGCCGTGGTGAACTGGCGTGCTTCCCGGTTGAGTTCCACGAAGCAGGTCCGCCGCAGTGAACGGTTCTCGCGGGCTTCCTCCTGCCCGCTGACGAGCTCGATCTCGCGGCGCTTCGCGCGCTCCGAGGCCCGCTGGGTGAGTAACGATCCCCCCAGCGTTCCCCCGACACCTGCTACCGCGATGAGCACGGAACCGAGATCCACCGTGTACCCCCGTCAGCGACTCCGGCCTCGCACGCGCTGCACGCGGCCCCGGGGTCAAGTCTGCTGCCCTGCCGTGCTCCTGAGGCCCGGAGGTCCGCATCCCGCGCCTCGCCACGCCTCGGGCCTGGCCATCGCCCGGCCACGGCCTGCGCGTCGGGGACCCGGCCGGGGCGGGCCGGCCCACCGGCGGGCGGGAGCGCGTGCGGACGGCGGATCCGAGGCGGCCCACCCAGGAATGACACCGGAATCCAAGCCTCCGGTATGCCCCGGTCTCACCCTTCTTGGGGCTTCACAACCGCGCTCACCAGGCATGTTGGCGAAAGCCACAATCCCTTGACAGCCTACTTGGACGAATCTAGCCTTGCCGCATCCCGATACTTATATTCCACATTATGGAATCTACTCAAGGATGAGTGGCCCGGTGATGAGCGCAGAACCGCCCCGAGCAACCCCCTCCGTCGACGCCACCGACCTCGCCACCGCCGTCCGCGACGCATCGGTCCCGCCGGCGGACGGCGGCCGGGCACAGGCCCGCGATGCACCCGCACTGAGCCCCCGGCTGTACAGCGGCGACCTGGCACCGACCGAGGTCCACGGGCGCCGCTGGGGCAGCTACAACATCTTCACCCTGTGGGCGAACGACGTGCACAGCCTGGGCAACTACACCTTCGCCACCGGCCTGTTCGCCCTCGGGCTCGGCGCCTGGCAGGTCCTGCTCGCCCTGGCCATCGGCGCGGCCCTGCTCTTCGGGATCCTGAACCTGTCGGGCTACATGGGCCAGCGGACCGGGATCCCGTTCCCGGTCATGAGCCGTATCAGCTTCGGCGTCCGGGGCGCCCAGATCCCGGCTCTCATCCGTGGCGCCGTCGCCATCGCATGGTTCGGCATCCAGACGTACCTCGCGTCCCACGTACTGAACGTCCTGCTGATCACGGTGCACCACCCGTTCGTGCGGCTGACCGAGAACTCGGTCCTCGGCCTGTCCACCCTCGGCTGGATCTCCTTCGGGTTCCTCTGGTGCGTGCAGATCGGCATCCTCATGTACGGCATCGAAATGGTGCGGAAGTACGAGGCGTTCGCGGGACCGGTCATCCTGTTCACGCTGTCCGCGCTCGCCGTCTGGATGTTCTGGAAGGCCGGCGGCTCCATCGCACTCTCCAACAACCACCCGCTGACCGGCGGGAGGATGTGGCGCGAGATCTTCGCGGGAGCCTCTCTCTGGGTCGCCGTCTACGGCACGTTCGCACTGAACTTCTGCGACTTCACCCGGTCCTGCAAGAGCAGGAAGTCGATCACGATCGGCAACTTCTGCGGGATTCCCGTCAACATCATGCTCTTCGGGACCATCACGGTCGTGCTGGCCGGGGCCCAGTTCAGGATCAACGGGAAGGTCATCAACAGCCCGGCGGACGTCGTGCAGGCCATCCCCAGCACCTGGTTCGTGGTGCTCGCCAGTCTGGCGCTGATCGTCCTCACCGTCGCGGTGAACCTCATGGCCAACTTCGTGGCCCCCGCATACGCGCTCGCCAACCTCTTCCCCAAGCAGCTCGACTTCCGGCGCGCCGGAATCGTCAGCGGGGTGATCGGCATCGTCATCCTGCCGTGGAACCTCTACAACAACCCGACGGTCGTCAACTACTTCCTCGGCGGCCTCGGGGCCTTCCTCGGCCCGCTGTTCGGCGTGATCATCGCCGACTACTGGCTGATCAGGAAGGGCCGGGTCAATGTGCCCGAGCTCTACACCATGGACACGTCGGCCGCGTACCACTACACACGCGGGATCAACCTCCGCGCGCTCGCGGCCTTCGCACCCGCGGCCGTCGCCGCCATCGTCTGCGCGCTCGTCCCGTGGTTCTCGCCCGTCGCGCCCTTCGCCTGGTTCATCGGCGCCGGAATCGCCGCCGCCGTGTACGTCTGCGTCTCGGACCGGAACGCCGTCCACCAGGACGTCCCCGGCGCCTCCATAGCCGTTCCGAACGTGCACTGAACCGGGGCGGGTCGCTGACCTGCGCCCGCCGGGAACCACCAGCCGAACCACCCGACCCTCTGTGAGGTACCACCGGTATGCGGATACTCGTCGTGAACGTGAACACCACCGAATCCATCACGGAGGCGATCGCCGCACAGGCGAGGTCGGTGGCGTCGGACGGCACGGAGATCGTGGGCCTGACACCGCGGTTCGGCGCCGAGTCCATCGAGGGGAACTTCGAGAGCTACCTCGCGGCGATCGCGGTGATGGACCGTGTCCGCTCCTACCCGGAGCCCTTCGACGCGGTGATCCAGGCCGGCTACGGCGAGCACGGCAGGGAGGGGCTCCAGGAACTGCTGGACGTCCCCGTCGTGGACATCACGGAGGCGGCGGCGAGCACCGCCATGTTCCTCGGCCACACCTACTCGGTCGTCACCACACTCGACCGGACCGTTCCCCTGATCGAGGACCGGCTCAAGCTCGCGGGGCTCTACGGCCGGTGCGCCTCGGTCCGGGCCAGCGGCCTGGCCGTACTGGAGCTCGAAGAGGACCCGGTGGCCGCCGTCGCGTCGATCGTGGCCCAGGCCGAGTACGCCGTGAACGAGGACAGGGCCGAGGTGATCTGTCTGGGCTGCGGTGGCATGGCAGGGCTGGACGAGCAGATCAGGCGGCGCACCGGTGTTCCGGTCGTGGACGGCGTCAGCGCCGCCGTCGCCCTCGCGGAGTCGCTGGTGCGGCTCGGGCTCTCCACCTCGAAGGTGCGCACCTACGCGCACCCGCGTCCCAAACGGATCACCGGCTGGCCGGCCGGCGCCTTCGCCGCCGCGGGCCGCGCGGCGGGTCACTCACCCGGCTGAACCTCTGCGGGCCCGCACGCCGGGACCCGCGTCACGTCCACACCGCTCCGAGCGCCACGAACCCCCCGATCAGCACGAACAGGATCGCCAGCAGCGGCCAGACGAACCTCAGGTACCTGTCGTAGCCCACCTTCGCCAGCGCGACCCCGCCGATGGTGACGGCGGTCGTCGGGACCCACAGGTTCATCCAGCCGCTCGCCGACTGCCAGGCCGTGACGACCAGCGCCCGCGACACCCCGGCGAAATCGGCCAGCGGTGCCAGGATCGGCATCGCGAGCGTGGCGTGGCCCGATGTGGAGGGGATCAGGAACGCCAGCGGGAGATTGACGAGGAAGACGAAGAAGGCGAAGACCGAAGAGGACGTGCCGGAGACCAGCCCCTCGATGGAGTGCAGCACGGTGTCCGTGACCTGCGAGTTGTTCATGATGACCGTGACACCGCGCGCCAGCACGATCACCAGCGCGGGCGAGATGAAGTCTGCGGCGCCCTGCACGATCGTGGCGCTCAGCCTCTGCTCCCCGAACCGGGCCACGATGCCGACGATCACCCCGGCGACCAGGAAGAGCGAAGCCAACTGGGGGAAGGACCAGCCCAGTTCGAAACCGTAAGGGGTGGCGGCTGCGTCCCCGGTGAGGGCGCTCGCCCAGGGGACGACCGAGAAGATCATGAACGCGAAGGTCAGGGCGACCAGGACCAGGACGACCTTGTGCAGGGCGGTCAGCGCCGGGGGCTCCTCGGCACCGGTGGCGCTCTGTTCCCGGTCGCCGGGCAGGAAGCCGGAGAGTGACCGCTCAGGGTCCCTTCTGACCCGCCTCGCGTAGCGGATGACGTAGGCGATGGTCACCGAGGTCAGGACGGCCCACATCAGCGCGCGCAGCACGATGCCGTCACCGAGGGAGATGTCGGCCGCCGACGAAGCCACCCCGGTCGCGAAGGGGTTGACGGTGGAGCACAGCACGCCGATCCCCGCGCCCAGGATGATCGTGCCGGTCGCCACCATCCGGTCGTAGCCGAGCGCCAGCATCAGCGGGACGATCAGTCCGTAGAACCCCAGGGTCTCCTCGGCGAAGCCCTCCACCGTCCCGAGGAGCGCGAACACCAGCATCACACCCGCGATGAGAAGCGCTCCGCGCTCGCGGAGCCGGTGGGCCAGGCGGCCGATGCCCAGGTCGAGCGCACCGGTCGCGAAGACGACCGTGATGAAGGCGCCGATCGCGATGACGAAGAGGAAGACGCCGGCGCTGCCGTAGAGCGCGCCGACCATGTCGGGGCCGACCTGGCCGGTTTTCGCGTCCTGGACGCCGTAGAGCCCGTTGACCGGAGAGAGGAAGAGGTCGTCGAGCCTGCGGACGAGACCCCGGTCGGATGCGACACGGTGGTACGTGCCGTGGATCGGCGCCCCTGACTTGTTCCTGTCGTAGGCGCCCGGCGGGACGAGGAAGGCGAGCGCCCAGACCGCGACGGTGACAGCGGCCAGGATAGTGAGGGCGCTCGGGAAGACGAATCCGCCCTTCTCCGGTGGTTCCTCCTCAGGGGCCTGCGGGGCCCGGACCGTGCTCACCGGGCGCCCCCGGCCGCTGGCCCGGGGCCGGCTCCCCCTGTGGTGACGCGGAGCGCGACGCCGAGGGGGAGCGCGGCGCCGGACGGGCGCGGCGCCGCCGGGTGGGTGATGCGGCAGCGCCGGGCCTCCGGGGGTCCCTGCCGCGCATGAGGACGGAGGTTCGGCGGCGCCGTCGCGTACGGCGCCACGGCCGGCGCGCCACGGCCGGGCGGCGGGGCGGCGGTTCCCACGGCGGTGACCGCCGGTCCGCTCCGGAGCCGCGCACCGGGGCCGCCCCGCAGGCCCGTCGTGCGGGCGGGGCTGCCCGGGCGGATGTTGCCCGTGTCTGCGACCATCCGCCCACACGACCACAGGGAGCCCGGCCCCGCACGTTGTCCGCCGTCCCGCCGGTGCGGTCGTACTCCCCGACGACGCGCCGGGCGGGGACGGGGTCCAGGGGCTCCGCATCGTGCGCCCACGGCCCCGGCTGACTCCGCTTTTCCGCCCGACCGATGAGTTCTCGTACCGGATCCGGTCTGAAGGGTATGGACACGGATACGCAGAGAGACGCAGACAGGACTCCGGACGGCGGGCTGCCCGACCTGGCACCGCCGGCCCGGCACATGGCTCAGCTCGCCGGGGCCGTGGGCGAGGGGCAGCTGGACGACGCGACCCCCTGTCCGGACTTCACGGTACGGGACCTGCTCGCCCATATCGCGGGTCTGACGGCCGCGTTCCGCAGCGTGGCCGCGAAGGAGTTCGGCCCGGACACCGACACCGCACCCGGCAGCGTGCCGGGCCCCGAGCTGGCCGCGGACTGGCGCACGGAGCTGCCCCTCCGGCTGGAGGAGATGATCACGGCCTGGCGCTCCCCCGCCGCGTGGGAGGGCGAGACCCGGGCGGGCGGATTCACCCTGCCGGCCCCGGTCGCAGGGCGGGTCGCGCTGAACGAGCTGGTGGTGCACGGCTGGGACCTGGCCCGTGCGACCGGCCAGCGCTACGCACCCGATCCGGCGAGCCTCGGTGTCTCGTACGCGCTGCTCGGACAGGCGGACGGTGCGGCGCGCGCCCCTGCCTTCGGCCCGGCTGTCGGCGTTCCGCAGGACGCGCCGTTCCTCGACCGGGTGATCGGGCTCAGCGGGCGCAGCCCGGAGTGGAAGCCGTAGTGCCCCCGCGGCGGGCGCGGGGGCCCGCCGCTCAGCCGCCGGTCCCGCAGGTCAGCTGGTGAAGAAGTCGCTGACCGCGGCCGAGAACTGCCCGGGCGCCAAGGCGTGCACGGTGTGACCGACCGGGATCGTGATGGTCCGGGCGTCGGGGATCGCCGCCGCCATGTCGGGGATGCGGTCCTGCGGCATGGTGCTGTCAGGGCCGCCGGTCACGATCAGGGTCGGCGCGACGATCTCGCCGAGCCGGTCGGCCCACTCCGACCCGGGCTTCCGGATCTCGCCCCGGATGGCGGGCACCACGTTCCAGTCGTAGTCGACCGGCGCCTCGGGGCGCACCGGTTCGGCCACCTCCCTGGGGTACGGCGGCGGGGTCTCCTCAAGGACGAGCCGCTCCACCCGGTCCGCGTGCTCCTGGGCCAGCAGGTAGGCGACGACACCACCCATGGAGTGGCCGACGACCCCGACCCGGTCAAGCTCCAGCTCGTCGAGGAAACCCAGTACGTCGTCGCGCATGAGCTCGAACGAGTAGGTGTCCGGCCAGTCGCTCTCCCCGTGTCCCCGCAGGTCGAGGGCGTACACCCGCCATTCGTTACCGAGCACCCGCCCGGTCTCCTCCCAGGTCGCGGACGACCCGCCGAGGCCGTGCAGCAGCACCACCGGCGCGCCGAAGGGGTCGCCCCAGGTGCGGTACGCGAGCCGTACGTCGCCGACATCGACTACTGAGTGATCGTCCATACCGCAGACGCTACCGCGCCAGGACAGACACCTCCGCCGCAGTCACTCAACGACATCGCGTGATTACCAGGCGTGATATTCGGGCAAAGTAGCTCATAGAACCTGCCTCGATCATCGAGCTACTGATCACGAACGGTCCTGGACATGCTCCATTCGCTCAACTCCTTTCTCTCCAGGGCTATACGACCTCGTGGGCAGCTGATAGGAAAGCTTCCTAACAGAACCCCCGACGGACGAACTCCCCCTGGAGGACCCGTGACAACCCCCCACCGCAACTCCGCCGGCCGCAGCAGGCGGATCCTCACGCGCACCGTGCTCGGGCTGGCGCTGGTCGCCGTACCGGCCACCGCGTATGCCGCCAACGCCCCAGCACAGCACGTGAGTTCACACAGCGCACGGCAGGTCTCCGCCGCGGCGACCGGACTCGACGACCCGGCGAAGAAGGAGATCGCCATGAAGCTGGTCTCCAGCGCCGAGAACTCCTCGCTGGACTGGAAGGCCCAGTACAAGTACATCGAGGACATAGGTGACGGGCGCGGTTACACCGCCGGCATCATCGGATTCTGCTCCGGCACCGGCGACATGCTGGACCTGGTGAAGCTGTACACCGACCGGGAGCCCGGCAACCCGCTCGCCAAGTACCTCCCCGCCCTGGAGAAGGTCAACGGCAGCGACTCCCACTCGGGCCTCGGCTCCGCCTTCGAGAGCGCCTGGAAGACCGCGGCCAAGGACACGGCCTTCCAGACCGCGCAGAACGACGAGCGCGACCGGGTGTACTTCGACCCCGCGGTCGAGCAGGGCAAGACGGACGGCATCGGCGTGCTGGGCCAGTTCGCCTATTACGACGCCCTCGTCATGCACGGTGACGGCGACGACGGGACGAGCTTCGGCGCCATCCGCAAGAGGGCCCTGGCCAAGGCCAAGACGCCGGCCCAGGGCGGCGACGAGACCACGTATCTCAACGCCTTCCTCGATGCCCGCGTCTGGGCGATGCAGCAGGAGGAGGCCCACAGCGACACCAGCCGGGTCGACACCGAGCAGCGCGTCTTCCTGAAGAACGGCAACCTGGATCTGCACACGCCGCTCAGCTGGAAGGTCTACGGAGACCCGTACAGCATCAGCTGACCGGGGACCGGAAACGGGCGGGGCGCGTTCTGCACCAGTGGTGCGGAACGCGCCCCGAATGTCATGCCACGGTCAGTGCAGTGCGGCGGCCGCCTTGGCGACGGCCTGCTGCGTGGAGTTGTCGTCGACCGCGGGCTCCCCCGCGGTCTCCACATCCGTGGCGTCCTTGCGGCGTCCCAGGTGGTTGAAGGCCAGGTTGAGCACGATCGCCACCACGCAGCCGGTGGATATGCCCGAATCGAGCACCACCAGCACGTTCTTCGGAAACGCGTGGTAGAAGTCCGGCGCCGCGATCGGTATGAGCCCGATCCCCAGGGAGGTGGCGACGATCAGGGCGTTCTCACCCTTCTCCATGGCCGCGCCCGCCAGCGTCTGGACACCGCTCGCGGCGACCGAGCCGAAGAGCACGATCCCCGCACCGCCCAGCACCGGCAGCGGTACGAGTGCTATCGCCGCCGCGGCCATCGGACAGAGACCCAGCAGGATCAGGATCCCGCCGCCGGTCGCCACGACGTAACGGCTGCGCACCTTGGTCATCGCCACCAGGCCGATGTTCTGTGCGAAGGCGCTCGCCATGAAGCTGTTGAAGAACGGGCTGATCAGGCTGGAGAGGGTGTCGGCCCGCAGGCCCCCCTCGATGATCCGCTCGTCGGCGGGGCGCCCGACGACCTTGCCGAGCGCCAGCATGTCGGCGGTCGACTCCGTCATACAGACCAGCATCACGATGCACATCGAGATGATGGCGGAGATCTCGAACTGCGGGGCGCCGAAGTGGAAGGGCGTCGGGAATCCGACCGGGTCGGCGGTGCGCATCGCGTCGAAGCTGGTCATGCCCATCGGTATCGCGGCGACCGTACCGATCACCAGACCGAGCAGGATGGCGATCTGCTGGAGGAAACCGCGGAGCAGTTTCCGCAGTGCCAGGACTATCACCAGGGTGAGAGCGGCCAGGCCGATGTTCTTCATCGACCCGTAGTCCGCCGCCCCCTGAGTGCCCTGCGCCCACCCGAAGGCGACCGGCAGCAGCGAGACCCCGATGAGGGTGATGACGGTCCCGGTGACGACCGGCGGGAAGAAGCGGAGCAACTTGCTGAAGTACGGGGCGAGTATGAACCCCAGTATGCTCGCCACGATGATCGCGCCGAATATCACGGCGATGCCGTCGTGCCCCCGGCCCTTGCCGATGGCGATCATCGGGCTGACACCGCCGAACGAGACTCCGTTGACGAACGGCAGCCGGGAGCCGACCCGCCAGAACCCGAGGGTCTGGAGCAGGGTGGCGATTCCCGCGGTGAAGAGGCTTGCCCCTACGAGAAAAGCGGTCTCCTTGGCGCTGAGCCCCACGGCGGGGCCCACGATCATGGGCGGGGCGACAACTCCCGCATACATGGCGGCCACATGCTGAAGGCCGCTGCTGAACATCTTGAAGGGCGGAAGGACTTCGTCGACCGGGTGACGCTTCACGATGGTCGCTCCCTGTCCCGCTGAAGTGGTGCCGGGGTCCTCGGAGGTCGCTCCGGGGGCTCCGGTCGATTCGGTGTCGGCGGCTGTTTCTGCTGCATCAGTGCGAAACCTGGGCTCGGCGGCCACGGTGGCTCCTCCGGTCGGGTACACGTCAGCGGTGACGTGGGTGTCAGGGAGGTGGTGCGGAATGCAGGTGCGGCTGCGGGAGGGGTGAAGGCGGTACTGCAGTTGTCACGCGTCAAGTACCGGGCGGGGCCCGGGGTTCCGGGCAGGGCTTCCGGGTACGTCACCGCCCCGGAGGGCGTATGCACTCTGGGCACACACCCCCCGGTCACGGCTGCCGTGAACCCCGCTCGGGTTCGCGGCCGCCGGCCGGGGACCGTCCTCCCCGGCCGGAGCTTGTCGGACGTCAGCCCTGGGCGGCGATCTGCGCCAGACGCCGGGCCTCGTCCCGCGTGGAGCGGGCGATGGCGTCCTCGTCCACCGTGATCAGGTGGTTGTCCTCGACGACGGGCTTGCCGTTCACGAGGGAGAGGGTGACGGGGGCCGCGGCTCCGAAGACGAGCGCGGTCACCGGGTCGGCGATGGAGGCATGGGCGAGGGTGTCCATCTTCCACAGCACGAGGTCGGCGAGCTTCCCCGGTTCCAGCGAACCGATCTCCGCGGCACGGCCCAGGACCTGGGCTCCGCCGTACGTTCCGAGGCGCAGCGCCTGACGGGCGTTGAGGGCCGCTTCGCGGTGGGCGCCGAGGCGGTTGATCAGCAGGGCGTTGCGCAGTTCGGTGTGCAGCTCGCCGGACTCGTTGGACGCGGTGCCGTCGACCCCGAGGCCGACCGGTACGCCGGCCTTGAGCATGTCGGGAACGCGGGCGATCCCGGCCGCCAGACGGGCGTTGGAGGACGGGCAGTGGGCGACGCCGGTGCCGGTGCGGGCGAAGGCGGCGATGTCGGAGTCGTTCATATGGACGCAGTGCGCCATCCACACGTCGTCACCGAGCCAGCCGGTCGACTCGAAGTAGTCGGTCGGGCCCATCCCGAACAGCTCCTTGCAGAACTGCTCCTCCTCGACGGTCTCGCTGCCGTGGGTGTGCAGGCGTACGCCCTTGCGGCGCGCCAGTTCCGCCCCCTGCTTGAGCAGTTCGGTCGAGACGGAGAAGGGCGAGCAGGGTGCGACGGCGACCTGGGTCATCGCGTCGAACGAGGCGTCGTGGTGCTGGTCGACGGTCGCCTCGGTGGCCGCGAGCGCGCCTTCGAGGGTCTCGACGGCGAAGTCCGGGGGCAGTCCGCCGTCCTTCTTGCTGCGGTCCATGGATCCGCGGGCCAGCGTGAACCGTACGCCCATCTCGGCGGCGGCGCCGATGACGGCGCTCGACAGGTCGCCGGAGCCCTGCGGGAAGACATAGTGGTGGTCCATCGCGGTGGTGACACCACCGCGGGCCATCATCGCGAGGGATCCCTGCGCGGCCGAGCGGACCATCTGCTCGTCGATGCGCGCCCAGGTCGGGTAGAGCGCGACGAGCCAGTCGAAGAGATTGTGGTCGGTCGCCACACCCCGGGTGATCCACTGGTAGAAGTGGTGGTGGGTGTTGACGAGACCCGGGGTCACCAGGTGCCCGGTGCCGTCGATCCGGCGTACCACGCCGGTGAGCCCGTCGGGGGCCTTGCCCGCGCCGACGGATTCGATGCGATTCCCTGCGACCACGACATGACCCGATGCGTACTCGGTGTCGTGGGCGTCGACTGTCGCGATGGCTACGTTCTCAATGACCGTGCGCGCGGCTGCCGTTGCTGCCATGGGGATACCTTCTCTCGCAGTAGCGATGTGGGCACGGCAGGACCCCAGGAGGATTTGAGTACCGCAGCCGCGTGGCTCCGGGTGCCGAAGTAGTGAAGCGAAGCGATTCCGGTCCGGTGCGCCGCCGCCGGCGGAAGCGGCGGGCGGCGGCGCGCCGGTCGGGTATCAGAGGTTGGTCATGTCGACCGGGATACGGGCCTCGGCGCCGTCCCGCAGGATGGTCGCCTCGATGAGCCCGTACGGCCGGTCGGCCGCGTAGTAGACCTCGTTGTCGTTCTTGAGCCCGAAGGGCTCCAGGTCCACCAGGAAGTGGTGCTTGTTCGGCAGCGAGAAGCGGATCTCGTCTATCTCGCTGCGGCTGTTGATGATGCGCGAGCCCATCTGGTACATGGTCTGCTGCAGGGAGAGCGAGTACGTCTCGGCGAAGGCCTGGAGCATGTGCTTCTTGCTCTGCTCGTAGGACTTCTCCCAGTTCGGCATACGGTCCGCGTCGCTGGCCCAGCTGTACCGCCACTGGGCGGACACCGCGGTCGCGAGGATGCGGTCGTACGCCTCCTTGAGCGTCGTGTACTTGTCCTTGGCGTAGCCCCAGAACTCCGAGTTGGTGGAGTTCATCACCGTCAGGTCCTTCAGACCCGAGATGACCTGCCACTTCTCACCGTCGTAGGTGATCTCGGCGGTGCGCAGCTCCTGGCCCTTGCGGACGAAGGAGTGCTGCACGTCGTCGGCCCCGATGAACTGCGAGCTGGCGTCGGAGGTGGCGATGCGCTCCCAGGCGTACTCCTCGATCCGGATCCGGGCCCGGTGGATCCCTTCCTGGGTGGTCACGAAGTGCCGCGCCAGGTGGATGCCGAACTGCTCGGCGGACTCGATGCCGTACTCCTTGGCGAACGCGAACACCGTGTTCTTGGTGGTGTCGGTCGGCAGGACGCTGGCGTTCGAGCCGGAGTAGTGGACGTCGTCCATGTCGCCGGAGAGGGCGACCGAGACGTTGAGGTCCTTGATGTGGTGGGTGTCGCCGTCCCGCGTGATCTTGACTACGCGGTTCTCTGCTTTGCCGTACTGGTTCTGGCCGAGAATCGTGGGCATGTCGGTGCTAGCTCCCTCGGTATACGGAGTAGCCGAACGGGTTGAGCAGCAGCGGTACGTGGAAGTGCTCACCCGGGACGACGGCGAACGTGATCGCCACCTCCGGGAAGAAAGCGCCGCTGTCCCTTACGCGGGGGGCGTCCTGCTGTGCCTCGGCTTGTTTCTTGGAGAAGTACGTCTCGGTATCGAAGTCGAGGCGTACGTGGGTGGTTCCTTCCGGCAGGGCCGGCAGGTCCTTGCAGCGCCCGTCCGCGTCGGTCGCGGATCCGCCGAGTGCCGTCCACTCCGCAGCGGGGCCACTGCGGGCCCCGAGCGAGATGGCGACACCCCCGGCGGGGCGCCCGACGCTGGTGTCCAGGATGTGCGTGGACACCGAGGCGGTGGTCTGCGTGCTCAAGACCTTCACTCTCCTTCTTCCGCGGCCGCCGCGTTCTCCGCGGCTGCCGCTGCGACCAGGTTCAGCCGGATGCGGTTGATCTTGCCCAGTTCGGTGCGCACGATCGCGCGTTCCTGCTCGGGCGTATGACCGGACCGGGCTTTCATCGCGTCGCGCATCTGCTCGCCGGTGGCACCGGTCGCGCAGATCAGAAAGACATGTCCGAACCTCTCCTGGTAGGCCAGGTTCAGTTCGAGCATCTCGGCCTTGAGCTCCTCGGTCGCTCCGGCCATCCCCCGCTGTTCACGGGAGGATGTCGGGTCTCCGGGTTTGGGCCGCCCGATCGGCGGGTGCCCTGCCATCGCCTCGGCCAGGTCCTCCTCGGTCAGTTCGGCCGTGGCGGCGTCACTGGCGAGAAAGAGGGCTTCGGTGGTGGCGTACGGGCGCTGGGCGAGGATTTTGCTCCCCCAGACCGAACTGGCGCAGACCTCGTGGAGCACGGCTCGCGCCGCGCTGTCCCGCAGGGTGTTGAACCGGGCAAGACCCTCGGGGGTTCCGGGGCTCTCCCCCGGCAAGCGCTCTGGACTCGAAGTCACGGGGACCTCCGTGGCCTTGTATGGGCCTTGTGCTGGACGGGCTGCGGATAGCTAACGCCCTCGGAAACACCACGTCAACACTTTGTTGAAAACTTGGTGAGACAAAAACCGCCGCCCGGTATCCCGGACGGCGGCTGTCGGCTCCGGCGGGGCCCAGTGCCGCCGCGTCGGGGACGCTCAGTCGCCCTTGGCGACGTTTTCCCTGTTCAGGTAGTTGTAGACGGTGAAACGGCTGACCCCGAGCGCGCCGGCGACCGTCTCCACGCCGTGGCGCACGGAGAACGCGCCCCGCGCCTCCAGTATCCGCACCACGGCCTGCTTCGTCCTGCGGTCGAGCTCCGCGAGCGGCACCCCGTGGCGGCGCTCCAGCCCCGCCAGGATGTGATCGAGGGAGTCCGAGAGCTGAGGCAGCCGCACGGCCAGGACATCCACGCCTTCCCAGGCGAGCACCACATCGTCCTCCGTCGCCTGGCCCGGTACGAGGATCTCGGCCCCCATGGCGTCCACCAGCGGCTTCACCGCGGCGACGAGCGGGTGGTCTCCCGGCTCGGTCACTTCTCGTCCTCCCCGTCCTGCCCGATCACGTTCACCTGGAGGGAGACCCGGGTGGCGCCCGCACCCAGGGCCCGGCGGAGCAGCGCGTCCACAGCGGTCAGGACCGCGTCCGAGCCGCCCTCGGCGGTGTTGCCGAACGGCCCGACGTCCACCGCGTCCAGCTCGGCGGCCTGGATGACCTCCCGCGCGACCACCGCATGCGGCGGCGCATCGTCGAGATCAAAGGGCTCCGTCGTGAATTCCACTCTCAATCGCACGCGCACAACCTACTGCGCGGGCCAGGAAAAAAGGCAGGCCCACTTGACAGCTCCGCAGGACGGCAGGCAATCTTCCATCAAGTAGAAAGTAACTTCCGCAATACGGAAGGAGCGCCGAACGCCTTATGGGCTACACGGACCAGCGCTTCGATGTGAACCTCTCGATCCTCTTCACGGAACTCCCGCTCCTGGAGCGTCCCGCGGCTGCCGCCGCGGCCGGCTTCACGGCGGTCGAGCTGTGGTGGCCCTGGATCGAGTCCCCCACCCCTCCGCAGGCCGAGCTCGACGCGCTCAAAAAGGCGCTCGACGACGCCGGCACCCAGCTGGTGGGTCTCAATTTCTACGCCGGCCGGCTCCCCGGCCCGGACCGCGGCGCACTCTCCGTCCCCGGTCAGGAGTCCGAGCGCTTCCGCGCCAACATCGACGTGGCGGCCGACTTCGCCGCATCGGTGGGCTGCAAGGCCCTCAACGCGCTGTACGGCAACCGCGTCGAGGGTGTGGACCCGGCCGTCCAGGACGAGCTCGCCCTGGAGAACCTCACGGTAGCGGCCCGCGCCGCCGACCGGGTGGGAGCGATCCTGCTCATCGAGGCGCTCAACAAGCCGGAGTCGCCGCTCTGCCCGCTGGTGAGCGCACCGGCGGCGATCGACGTGGTCAACAAGGTCAACGCCCTGACGGGGCTCGGGAACGCCAAGTTCCTGCTCGACCTCTACCACCTGTCGATGAACGGCGAGGACCTCAACGAGGTCATCGACACCTACGCCGCGCAGACCGGCCACGTACAGATCGCGGACAACCCCGGCCGCGGTGCGCCCGGTACGGGTTCGCTGCCGCTGGAGGACCTGCTCGACCGGCTCGCCAAGGCCGGTTACGACGGCTGGGTCGGCCTGGAGTACAAGCCGGGTGACCGCCCCAGCGCGGACGC
Source organism: Streptomyces sp. NBC_00388 (assembly GCF_036061255.1). Classification (NCBI taxonomy): domain Bacteria; kingdom Bacillati; phylum Actinomycetota; class Actinomycetes; order Kitasatosporales; family Streptomycetaceae; genus Streptomyces; species Streptomyces sp. NBC_00388. The sequence goes on along the minus strand of NZ_CP107948.1, from coordinate 6,211,438 downwards.
CTTCGGCTGGCTCCCCAACTGACCATCTTCACCCGCGTGTTGAAAGAGGAACCCCGCATGAGCAATCTCCCCAAGGTCGCATGGATCGGCCTCGGCATCATGGGCTCCCCGATGTCCGAGAACCTGATCAAGGCCGGCTACTCGGTGACCGGCTACACCCTGGAGCAGGACAAGCTGGACCGGCTTGCCTCCGCAGGCGGCACGGCCGCGTCCTCGATCGCCGAAGCGGTGCGCGACGCCGACGTGGTGATCACCATGGTGCCCGCATCCCCGCACGTCGAGGCCATCGCGTACGGCCCCGACGGCATCCTGGAGAACGCCAAGCAGGGCGCGCTGCTGATCGACATGTCGTCGATCACCCCGCAGACCTCGGTCGACCTGGGCAAGGCCGGCGGCGAGAAGGGCCTGCGGGTCCTGGACGCCCCGGTCTCCGGCGGCGAGGCCGGTGCCATCGAGGCCGTACTGTCGATCATGGTCGGCGGCGAGCAGGCCGACTTCGACACCGCGAAGCCGATCCTGGACGCGCTGGGCAAGACCATCGTGCTCTGCGGTCCGCACGGCGCCGGCCAGACGGTGAAGGCGGCCAACCAGCTGATCGTCGCCGTCAACATCCAGGCGTGCGCCGAGGCCGTGGTCTTCCTGGAGAAGTCCGGGGTGAACCTCACCGCGGCCCTCGACGTCCTCAACGGCGGGCTGGCCGGTTCCACGGTCCTGACGCGCAAGAAGGACAACTTCCTGAACCGGGACTTCAAGCCCGGCTTCCGGATCGACCTCCACCACAAGGACATGGGCATCGTCACCGACGCCGCCCGCAACGTCGGCGCCGCGCTGCCCGTCGGCGCGGTCGTCGCCCAGCTGGTCGCCTCGCTGCGCGCGCAGGGTGACGGCAACCTCGACCACTCCGCGCTGCTGCGCTCGGTCGAGCGGCTGTCCGGCTCCCAGGCCTGACCCTCCGTCCTGCATCCGGGGCTCCGGCCCCCCTCCGCACTCCGGCCCGCGGCAGCGCTGACACCTGTCCTGTCGCGCCCAGGCGCTGCCGCGGTCCGGTCTCCTCCACTTCAATTTCAACAAACTGTTGACGCGGCGTTCGCAGCGTATTTACGCTCCTCAAGCCGTCAGCAGCCCAGTACGGAAGGTCCACGATGTCGAAGCGCGTGCTTACGACCGAGTCAGGCGCCCCGGTCGCCGACAACCAGAACTCAGCCACCGCCGGCGTCGGCGGCCCTGTCCTCATCCAGGACCAGCACCTGCTGGAGAAGCTCGCCCGGTTCAACCGGGAGCGCATCCCGGAGCGCGTCGTCCACGCCCGCGGCTCCGGCGCCTACGGCTACTTCGAGGTCACGGACGACGTCACCGGCTTCACCCGTGCCGACTTCCTCTCCAGCGTGGGCAAGCGCACCGACACGTTCATCCGCTTCTCCACCGTGGCCGACTCGCTGGGCGGCTCGGACGCGGTCCGCGACCCCCGCGGCTTCGCGCTGAAGTTCTACACGGACGAGGGCAACTACGACCTCGTCGGGAACAACACCCCGGTCTTCTTCATCAAGGACCCCATCAAGTTCCCTGACTTCATCCACTCGCAGAAGCGTGACCCGTTCACGGGCAAGCAGGAGCCCAACAACGTCTGGGACTTCTGGGCGCACTCCCCCGAGGCCACCCACCAGGTCACCTGGCTGATGGGCGACCGCGGCATCCCCGCCTCGTACCGGCACATGAACGGCTACGGCTCGCACACCTACCAGTGGACGAACGCCCAGGGCGAGGCCTTCTTCGTCAAGTACCACTTCAAGACGAACCAGGGTGTTCGCAGCCTCTCCGCCGACCAGGCCGCCGAACTGGTGGGCAAGGACGGCAACAGCCACCAGACCGACCTGCTGCAGGCGATCGAGCGGGGCGTCAACCCGTCCTGGACGCTGCACGTCCAGATCATGCCGGCGGCCGAAGCGGCCGACTACCGCTTCAACCCGTTCGACGTCACCAAGGTGTGGCCGCACAGCGACTACCCGCTGCAGCGTGTGGGCCGCCTCGTGCTGGACCGCAACCCGGACAACGTCTTCGCCGAGGTCGAGCAGGCCGCGTTCTCGCCGAACAACTTCGTTCCCGGCATCGGCCCCTCGCCCGACAAAATGCTCCAGGGCCGTCTCTTCGCGTACGCCGACGCCCAGCGCTACCGCGTGGGCATCAACCACACGCAGCTGCCGGTCAACGCCCCGCGGAACGCGACCGTCGACAACTACGGCCGCGACGGCTCCATGGCGACCCGCTACGGCTCGCGCTACGACAAGAACTACGAGCCCAACTCCCACGCGGGCCCGGCCCAGACGGACGCGCCGCTGGCCGCCCCGATCGCCGTGACCGGCTGGACCGGAGCACAGGGCGCAGCCGAGCACGTGAAGGACGACGACTTCTTCCAGGCCGGCGAGCTCTACCGGCTGATGTCGGAAGACGAGAAGTCGCGCCTGATCTCCAACATCGCCGGCGGCCTCTCGCAGGTCACCCTCGACCAGGTGATCGAGAAGAACCTCGCGCACTTCCACGCCGCCGACACGGAGTACGGCAAGCGCGTCGAGGAAGCGGTCCGCGCACTGCGCGAGGCCTGAGCAGTACCGAACCGATAGACGGCGCAGGTGACTTGACGGGAGGTCAGGTCATCGGCGCAGTCCGGTCCGCCGTCCCGATGAGGGGTGGCCGGTGGTCCGGACAAGCCTGCGGACCGCGGCGGAGTGACGATGCCAGTGCGGTGGTCAAGGCTCCTCCGGCGCTCTCCTGATGTGAAGGAGAGGGGCCGGTCGGCCGATCGCACTCCGCCGCGGTCCCCTGCTGTTCCACCGTGCGCATGCCGCACCGCGGTCCCACCGCGAAGAGCATCACCACAAGCTCCGCCCGGCGGCGCGAACGTCCTGTCGCGCCCAGTCTCGTGCCGCCGGGCGGTACACAGCAGCACGAGCCGGAGTGCGGAACAGGGTCCACGATCCCTTGTTCCGCACTCCTTTTCGTATGCCGGGGCCCGGCGGCTCCACAGCCCCGGGCGGCGGGCGCCACGGGAGCAACTGCCGGAAGCGCGGCCCGGAGAGCCGCCGCGGATCGAAGAGCGAAGAGCGTCGGATCGGGCAGCGGGCAGTGCTGGTGAAGGTCCTTGCCCAGGAGACTGTCCCGGAGCCGGATCGTTCGGATCGTTCGGATCGTTCGGATCAGGCTGGCATCCTGGCCCGCACGGCCGAACCGACAGACCGACCGACCGCTCGCCGATGCCGGGCTCACCGCCTTCATCAGGGCTGTTCGACAGGACCCCGGGCCTCCCGCCCGTGCCGTAGGCGCGGCAGAGCTGCGGCATGCGCAGCGACTCCGCGCCGGGGCCCGGCCTCCGGGCCCCGGGATCGCCCGCGTCGAGGATCTGACGGTCGGGCAGGCTGCCGTGGGGGCCCGCCTCTACCGGCCTTCGGCGGCGCTCCGGCCGCTTGTGGTGTTCCTCCATGGAGGGATGTGAACGATCGGCGATCTGGAGTCGCACGACCGGGCATGCCGGCGACTGGCACTCAGGACCGGCGCCGCCGTGCTGAGCGTCGACTTCCGCCGGGCCCCTGAACACCCGTGGCCGGCCGCGGTCGACGACTGCGTGGATGCCATCCGGTGGGCGACGGCCGGCGGCGTTTCCCGCGCCGGGAGCTCAGGCCCGGCTGTCGTCATGGGCGACAGTTCCGGCGGGAACCTCGCCACGCTCGCCTGCCTGCGTCTGCGCGACGAGGGCGGGCCCCTGCCGGCCGCCCAGATCCTGGTGTACCCCAGCACCGATCTGACACTCTCCAGCCCCAGCGCACGGTCGAAGGCCACAGGATGGGGGCTGACGACCGACGACGTCGCGTGGGGGGCCGAGCAATGGGTCCCGGACCCGTCCCGGCGCGGCGACCCCGGGGTCAGCCCCTTGTATGCCGCCGACCTCGGCGGGCTGCCGCCCGCGGTTGTCGTCACCGCGGAGCACGACCCCCTTCGGGGACGAGGGCGACGCCTGTGCCGCCCGGCTCTCCGACGCGGGCGTTCCCGTCAGACACCGCAGTGAGGCCGGGATGGTCCACGGATTCCTCACCCTCGACACCCTTTCTCCCGCCGCCGCTGAGGCGGGAGAAAGGGTCTTCGCGGACGTCGCCGACGTGCTCGCCCACATCCGCTGACGCCTCGCCACACGGCGACGGCCTCGGCGCACTCGGCGCGTGCGGCCCGATGGGCCCGAGGCCCGGCCGGACCCGCACGCAAACACGCATTCGCCGGGCCCCCGCACCGGCTGGGCGCCGCGCTCCCTCGCCCTCCGGCCGGGGCTCCCGGGCCAACGCGAACAGGGGCGGGCCGCCGTTGCCGGCAGCCCGCCCCTGTTCGCGCGAGGTCAGGAGGTGATCAGGGGACGGATCGCGGTCGGGCTGTGGCCCGGCTCGGTCGCGATGTCCTCGAACTCGTTGACGCTGGCGATGTCCGTGCCGCTCATCGAGATGTTGGTGATCCGCTCCAGGATCGCCTCGACGACGACCGGCACGCGGTACTGCGCGGCCAGCTTCTTCGCCTCCTCGAAGGCGGGCAGCAGCTGGTCGGGCTCGGTCACCCGGATCGCCTTGCAGCCGAGGCCCTCGGCGACCTTGACGTGGTCCACACCGTAGACACCGAGCTCGGGAGAGTTGATGTTCTCGAACTCCAGGTTGACCTCGAAGTTGATGTCCAGGTTCCGCTGCGCCTGGCGGATGAGGCCCAGGTAGGCGTTGTTCACCAGGACGTGCACGTACGGGATGTTGTGCTGCGCACCGACAGCCAGCTCTTCGATCATGAACTGGAAGTCGTAGTCACCGGAGAGCGCGACGACCGTCGCACCGGGGTCGGCGGTGGCGACACCCAGCGCGGCCGGGATCGTCCAGCCCAGCGGGCCGGCCTGGCCGCAGTTGATCCAGTGGCGCGGCTTGTAGACGTGCAGCATCTGCGCGCCGGCGATCTGGGAGAGCCCGATGGTGGTGACGTAACGGGTGTCGGGGCCGAACGCGCGGTTCATCTCCTCGTACACACGCTGCGGCTTCATCGGCACGTTGTCGAAGTGCGTACGGCGCTGGAGCCTGGCCTTGCGGTCCTGAGCCGATGCGGCCCACTCCGTGCGGTCCGGGAGCTTGCCGGCGGCCTTCAGCTCGCGCGCGACCTCGACGAACAGCTCCAGGGCGGCCTTGGCGTCGGAAGCGATCCCGAAGTCGGGGGCGAAGATCTTGCCCAGCTGGGTGGGCTCGATGTCGACGTGGACGAACTTGCGGCCCTTGGTGTACGTGTCGAGCTTGCCCGTGTGGCGGTTGGCCCAGCGGTTGCCGATGCCCAGGACGAAGTCCGACTCCAGGAACGTGGCGTTCCCGTAGCGGTGCGAGGTCTGGAGTCCGACCATGCCGGCGTTCAGCTCGTGGTCGTCGGCGAGGATGCCCCAGCCCATCAGGGTCGGGATGACCGGCGTACCGGTCAGCTCGGCGAACTCCACCAGCAGCTCGGAGGCGTCGGCGTTGATGATGCCGCCGCCCGCGACGATCAGCGGACGCTCCGACTCGTTGAGGAGCGTGATCGCCTTCTCGACCTGGGCGCGGGACGCGACCGGCTTGTAGACCGGCAGCGGGGTGTACGTCTCCGGGTCGAACTCGATCTCGGTGAGCTGCACGTCGATCGGCAGGTCGATGAGGACCGGGCCCGGGCGGCCCGAGCGCATCAGGTGGAACGCCTGCTGGAAGACGCCGGGGACCTGTGCGGCCTCCATGACGGTGGTCGCCGCCTTGGTGACCGGCTTGGCGATCGAGGCGATGTCGACGGCCTGGAAGTCCTCCTTCTGCATCACCGCGGTCGGAGCCTGACCGGTGATGCAGAGGATCGGGATGGAGTCACCGGTGGCGGAGTAGAGACCGGTGATCATGTCGGTGCCCGCGGGGCCCGACGTACCGATGCAGACGCCGATGTTGCCGGGGTGGGTACGGGTGTACCCCTCAGCCATGTGCGAAGCGCCCTCGACGTGGCGGGCGAGCGTGTGCTGCACACCGCCGGCGGCCTTGAGAGCCGCGTAGAACGGGTTGATCGCCGCGCCCGGCACGCCGAACGCATTGCTGACGCCCTCGCGCTTGAGAATCTCGACTGCCGCTCGGGCAGCGGTCATACGAGGCATTGAATACTCCTGCTCGCCAGTCGGAGTGGGCCTCCTGTCGCGCCAACCTGAGATCGCCCAATTCCGTATTACGGAAGTTCATTTCTGCTATACGGAAGCAATGTAAGAGCTGGCTCCGCCTGCCGTCAAGAGAGGGAGGGCGGACTTGCGTCACCTGTGCGAAGTGCGCCCCCCGGCCGGGCCGGTTGATGGACGATGTCTCCATGGGAGAGGGAGCGGGAAAGGGTGCGGGAAGCGCGGACGAGTGGGCGACGAGCGCGGTGGTGTGCTGCCCGGTCTGCCGCAAGGAACATGCCTATCTGGCGACGGTCCTGCCCTGCGCCTGCGGCGCTCCGCTCGCCCCGCCACTGCTGACGGGCGCCCCGCCGGTGCCCATCACCCGCCGGAGCTGGTCGGACGAGTGGGTCGCGGTCCGCTGCGCCCTGTGCGGACGGCAGGACGAATGGCCGCAGCCCGAGCTCGGCTGCTCCTGCGGGACGGTCCTGCGGCTCGCGGTGCGCCCGGCCGCAGCACCCCCGGAAACGTCTTCGCCGGACGCAGCGGCCCCCGACCCGGCGGATCCCTCCGCCCCGGACGGCGCGGGCGCGGATCCGGGCGCGGGCGCCTCCGCCGGGGCGCGGCCCCCGGCCCACATCCCGCTGCCGCGCACGGCCGCGACCCCCAGGCCGGCCTTCCGGCCCGTGATGATCCGCACCTCGGCCGACGTGGTGTCGGCGGCAGCCCGCTATCTGGAGTGGCTGGGCTTCCGCGAGGTCGTGCAGCCGGGGCGGCGCCCCGCCTCCGGGATCGATCTGCACGGGCCGGGCCTGATCGCCACCGTCGAGACCACGACCCGGCCGGCCGCCCTGCGGGACATCGAGTGCCTGTGGCTGCACGGGATGACGTCGGCCGCGGCGTGCGTCTTCTTCTCGCTGTCCGGGTACGCGGACGACGCGCACAGCCGGGCCGGCGAACTCGGCGTTCCGCTCTTCGCGCTCGATCTCACCGGCACCCCGCAACCGGTCAACGGACCGGCCGACGAGCTGGTCAGTACGGGCGCCGCAGCGAGCTGAGCGACGGCCGCCCCGGCCGCAGAGGACGCGCTACGGGCGGTAGATCTCGCCCGGCTTCAGCTTCGCGGGGGCGATCAGCTGCGGCACGGTCACGAAGTGATAGCCGCGCTTCTGCAGCGTGTCGATGATGCCGGAGACCGCGGGCACCGTGCCCTTGTAGATGTCGTGCAGCAGGATGATGCCGTCGGGCTCGGCCTGCTTGAGCGTCCGCTTCTCGATGAGCGCGGTGTCGTTCGTGGAGTAGTCCTTGGCCGTGGTGCTCCACAGCACCTGCGAGACGCCGAGCTCCTTGCAGATCCTGGAGACGTCGTCGTTGGTACGGCCCTGCGGCGGGCGCATCACGCGGGGGCGCTTGCCGGTGAGCTTCTCCACCGCGACCTCGGTCCTGTCGATCTCCGCGCGGACGACTCCGGCCTTCTGCTTGGTGAGGATCTTGTGGGTCCAGGTGTGGTTGCCCACCTCATGCCCCTCGGCCGCTTCGCGCTTGACCAGTCCGGGGTACTTCATCACATGGTCCCGGCCGAGAAGGAAGAAGGTCGCATGGACCTTCTTCTCCTTCAGGACGTCGAGGAGGTGCGCGGTGTTCGGTCCCGGCCCGGCGTCGAAGGTCAGCGCGATGCACTTCACCTTGCGGCAGTCTGCAGGCCCCAGCGGCGCCGCGTCCTTCTTGTCCGCGTGGTCACGCGCGTCGGACGGCGATGTGGTGTCCATGGAGCAGCCGCTCAGCGCCAGGGATATGAGCGCGGCCACGGCAGCGGCGGCCCCGAGCCGTCCTGCCTTCTTCTTCAGCGATGACATGCCCAGGACTATACACAGTATGTATAAACCGAGTGTATAGCGGGTGCCCGGTACCGGGCACCCCGTGGCCCGCCCGGCTAGACGTCCACCGCGCCGTACAGGTTGCGCAGTTCCACCTTTCTGACCTTGCCGCTCACCGTCATGGGGAAGGTGTCCAGGATCCGCAGCCCGCGTGGGACCTTGTAGTGGGCCAGCCGGTCCCGGCAGAACTCCCGGAGGCCTTCCAGCGTCGGCGGGTCGCCCGGATCCCGCGGGATGACACAGGCCAGGATCTCTTCGCCGTAGCGCTCGTCCGGCACCCCGATCACCTGCACGTCGGCGACCTGGGGATGCCCGTGCAGGAACTCCTCGATCTCGCGCGGATAGACGTTCTCCCCACCCCGGATGATCATGTCCTTGATCCGGCCGACGATCTGGACGTACCCGTCCTCGCGGATGACGGCCTGGTCCCCGGTGTGCATCCACCGGCCGGCGTCGATCACCTCGGCGGTCTTCTGCGGCTCCTCCCAGTAGCCGAGCATCACGCTGTAGCCCCGGGTGCACAGTTCGCCCGGCTCACCGCGCTCCACCGTGGCCCCGGTCGCCGGGTCGACGACCTTCACCTCCAGATGCGGCAGGACCCGCCCCGCCGTTCCGGTACGGCGCTCCAGATCGTCGTCGCGGCGGGTCTGCGTGGACACCGGCGAGGTCTCGGTCATCCCGTAACAGATCGACACCTCGGCCATGTGCATCTCGGCGACGACCCGCTTCATCACCTCGGCCGGGCAGGGAGAGCCCGCCATGATCCCGGTGCGCAGCGAACTCAGGTCGTATGCCCGGAAATCGGGGTGGTTCAGCTCCGCGATGAACATCGTGGGCACGCCGTAGAGCGAGGTGCAGCGTTCCTGCTGGACGGCGCGGAGGGTCGCCCCGGGGTCGAAGGAGGGCGCCGGGATGACGATGCACGCGCCGTGCGAGGTGGCCGCCAGGTTGCCCATCACCATGCCGAAGCAGTGGTAGAAGGGGACGGGCAGGCAGATCCGGTCCTGCTCCGTGTACCCCACGAGCTCCCCGACGGAGAAGCCGTTGTTGAGGATGTTGTGGTGGGAGAGGGTGGCGCCCTTCGGGAAGCCGGTGGTGCCCGATGTGTACTGGATATTGATCGGGTCGTCGCAGGAGAGCACCGTGTCGAGCGCCATGTGGCCCCCGGCGGAGGTCAGTTCGTCCCAGGTGGGGTCACCGATGAAGTGGACGGACCGCAGCTGCGGGCAGGCGGAGCGCACCTCGCCGACCAGGGCCCGGTAGTCGCTGCCCTTGTGCTCCGTCGACGCGACCAGGAGACGGACGCCTGCCTGGCGCAGCACGAACTCCAACTCGTGGGCGCGGTAGGCCGGGTTGATGTTGACCATGATCGCGCCGATCCGGGCGGTCGCGTACTGGACGAGCACCCACTCCGGGCAGTTGACCGCCCAGATCCCGACCCGGTCGCCCTTGCCGGTCCCGCGCGCGAGGAGGCCGCGGGCCAGGCCGTCCACCGCCGCACCGAACTGCGCGTACGTCCAGCGCCTGCCGGACGGCACATCGACGAGTGCCTCGCGGTCCGGGAAGGCCGCGACCGCGCGGTCCAGACTCGCGCCGATCGTGTCGCCCAGGAGTTCCTTCGTACCGGTGCCGTGTGTGTAGGAGAGGGTCATCGCAGCTCTCCCTCGGCGTATTCGGCGGTGGAGCCCTCGGCGGTCGCCCTGCGCAGTTCGATCCTGCGGATCTTCCCTGAGACCGTCTTGGGCAGCTCGGCGAACTCGATCCGGCGGATCCGTTTGTACGGGGCGAGCACCGCCCGCGAGTGCGCGAAGAGCACCTTCGCCACATCGGGGCCGGGCTCCCACCCCTCCGCGAGGACCACATAGGCCTTGGGGACGGCGAGCCGCAGCGCGTCCGGAGCGGGCACCACCGCGGCCTCCGCCACCGCCTCGTGCTCCAGGAGCGCACTCTCCAGCTCGAACGGGGAGATCTTGTAGTCGGACGCCTTGAATACGTCGTCGGAGCGGCCGATGTAGGTGATGTAGCCGTCCGCGTCCCGCGAGCCGATGTCGCCGGTGCGGTAGAAGCCCCCCGCCATCGCCTCCGCCGTGCGTTCCGGGTCGCCGTGGTACCCGGTCATCAGGCCGACGGGCCGGGCGGAGAGGTCCAGACAGATCTCGCCCTCGCTCACGCCCGGCTCACCCGTGACGGGGTCGAGCAGTTCGACGCGGTAGCCGGGCGTCGGGCGGCCCATGGATCCGGCCTTGAGGAGCTGGCCCGGGCTGTTGGCCACCTGGACTGCGGTCTCCGTCTGCCCGAAGCCGTCGCGGATGGTGGTCCCCCAGGCCCGCCGTACGGTCTCGATGACCTCGGGGTTCAAGGGCTCACCGGCTGCCACGACCTCACGCGGTGGTGTCCGCAGCCGGGTGAGGTCCGCCTGGATCAGCATCCGCCAGACGGTCGGCGGTGCGCAGAAGGACGTGACTCCTGCCCGGTCCATCTCGTCCATCAGCCGGGCCGGGTCGAAGCGCGTGTAGTTGTGGATGAAGACGGTCGCCTCGGCGTTCCAGGGGGCGAAGAGGTTCGACCAGGCGTGTTTGGCCCATCCGGGTGAGGAGATGTTGAGATGGACGTCGCCGGGGCGCAGACCGATCCAGTACATCGTCGCCAGATGGCCGACCGGGTACGAGGTGTGGGTCTGCTCCACCAGCTTGGGCCGGGCCGTCGTCCCCGAGGTGAAGTACAGCATGAGCGGATCGTCAGCGCCGGTGACCCCGTCGGGCGCGAAGTCGGCGGACGCACCCGCGGCGTCCCCGTAGGACAGCCAGCCCTCCGGGGTGTCCGCGCCGACCGCGATCCGGGTGTAATCGCCCGGCACCTCCGTGAACTTGGCGGTGTCCTCGGTCCGTACGAGCACGTGCCCGACGCCGCCGCGGTCGACCCGGTCGCGCAGATCGGCCGGCCCCAGCAGCGGAGTTGCCGGGATGACGACGGCGCGCAGCTTCATCGCGGCGAGCGCCGTCTCCCAGAGTTCCTGCTGGTTGCCGAGCACGACCAGGATGCGGTCACCTGCCCCGACGCCCTGCGCCCGGAGCCAGTTGGCCGCACGGTCGGACCGCTGAGCCATCTCGGCGAACGACACCGTGGTCTCGCCACCGTCCTCCTCGACGATGTGCAGCGCTGTGCTCTCGTTGCCCCGCGCGATGGTGTCGAACCAGTCGAGCGCCCAGTTGAAGTGTTCGGGGCGCGGCCAGCTGAAGCCCTCGTAGGCCGTGCGGTACTCCTCACGGTGACGGAGCAGGAAGTCCCGTGCGGCCCGGAACTCCTCCGTCGCGTTGTTCGACGTCATGTGTCCTCCTCGTTGCGGGACTGCTGCTCAGCATCGTGTAATCAGTGCCGCGGGTCCCACCACCCCCGAACGGGGGCAATGCCGGTGTGTCCCGCCCGAGGAGCACGGGCGGCTCTGCCCCCGGCGGAGAGGAGCGGCCGCGTGCCGGAGCCGTTCGAGGCAGTGGACATGCGGACGGCGCTGCTGCGGATGCGCCGCGCCACCGGACTGCCGGTGGCGTTCGGCGGGCTGCTGACGGGGACCGGGCAGCTGCGGATCGCCGAGCTGAGCGGTACCGCGACACCGGCGCTGCGCGGCCTCGCGGTGTCGGCGGGCAACGGGCTCGGCGGCAAGTCGATCGCGCTGTCCCGGCCGTGTGCGGTGACGGACTACCGTGCCTCGCTGCACATCAGCCATGAGTACGACACGGCCGTGGGCGCGGAAGGGCTGCACGCGGTGCTGGCCGTGCCCGTGGTGGTGCGCCGGAAGGTGCGCGGTGTGCTGTACGGGGCGGTCCGTGAACGGCTGTCCTTCGGCGACCGTACGTACAACGCGGCGGTCGAGGCGGCCCGCGACGTGGAACAGGCGCTCGTGGTGCGGGACGAGGTGCAGCGGCAGCTGGCCGCGGCACGTGAGCCGGCGATCGAACCGGGGGCGTGGGAGCAGGTGCGTGAGGCGCACGGTGAACTGCGCGCGCTGGCAACGCGCATCGCAGACCCGGAACTGAGCGGTGCGCTCCTCGCCGTCTGCACCCGGCTGGCCGCCGGTGTCGCCTCCCCCGGACACGGCGGGCCCGTGGCGCTGGCACCGCGCGAGGTGGACGTACTGGCCTGGGTGGCGACCGGCGCGACGAACGCGTCGGCCGGTGCACGGCTCGGTCTTAAGACGGAGACCGTGAAGGGCTATCTGCGGTCCGCGATGCGCAAACTGGGCGCACACACCCGGCTGGAGGCGGTCGTGGCGGCCCGCCGGGCGGGTCTGCTGCCGTAACATCCCGGCCGAAGCCATCGGAGAACGCCCCCCGGGAGGATATGCCGTCGCGGAGGTGCGGGCCCCTGGCTCGTACCCAACTCACGGCTTGTCCATATGACTTACGGAGCATGCATGACGTACTCATCCGCCGGGCAGCTCGTCGTCGGACCGGCGGCCGTGGAGGACTGGCCCGTCATCAGCGGGTGGGCGCACGACGAGGGATGGAATCCGGGGCTCAGCGACGCCCGGAGCTTCTTCGCCCAGGACCCCGGCGGATTCTTCCTCGGCCGCCTGGACGGGGAGCCGGTCTCCGCGGTCTCGGTCGTCAACTACGGCGATCACTACGCGTTCCTCGGCTGCTATCTGGTCCGTCCGGACCTGCGCGGGCGCGGTCACGGGCTGGCGACCTGGGAGGCGGCGCGGGCCCATGCGGGAGACCGGACCATCGGTCTCGACGGGGTCGTCGCCCAGCAGGGCAACTACCGCAAGTCCGGGTTCGTGCTCTCCCACACCACGTTCCGCCACACCGGAGTGCTGCCGCCCCGCACGACGACGGGGGTGCGGGGGATCCGGCCCGTGGACCACGAGCCGATCGCGGCGTACGACAGCGCGTGCTACCCGGCCGACCGCCCCCGCTTCCTGGACCAGTGGCTGACCACGGACGGCCACCGCGCGTTCGTACGTCTCGACGCAGGGCGGCTGGCGGGGTACGCGGTGATCCGTCCCGCGGCCGGCGGGATCCTGCGGATCGGTCCGCTCTTCGCCAATACGCCCGCCGACGCCGAGGCGCTGTACGGAGCACTGGCCGAGGAGGCCGGCACGGCGCAGGTCGCCGTGGACGTCCCCGAGTCCAACCCGGCCGCCGTCGCGCTGGTCAGGTCCCTGGGGCTCACTCCCTCCTTCGAGACGGCCCGGATGTACACGGGCCCGGTCCGCCCGATCGCCGGCAAGTGCATCTACGGCGTCACGACACTCGAACTCGGATAGCGCCCGCCCGGGAGCCCGCCCCCGGTTCAGGCGTCCAGGGCGCCGAACCCGATGTCGTGGACGCCGGCCCGTGTCATGCCGGCCAGCAGCCGCTCGCCCTCGTCCGCGAGGGCCGCCCGGTCGGCTCGGGCGAGCCGGGCGAACGGCTCGATGCGCAGCGTGGCCGTGGTCCCGTGCTCCTTCAGCCGCCAGATTCCGGCGAGGAACCCGTCCAGCAGGAAGCTTCCGAAGACCTGGTTGCCCACGCCGTTCCGGCCCCGGTACTCGGCGGGGACGACCCGCGTACGGTCCGCGTGCGCCAGCAGCAGATTGTCGAACTCGGGCAGGAAACGCGGCGGGGCGGGAGTGTCCTCGTCCGGCCGGGGCGCGCCGGGCAGATCGAACAGTTCGTCACCGCCGGGGCCTCGGAAGGTGATCAGCTGCGGTCGCAGCCGCTCGAACGCACCCGACAGCCGGGTCAGCCCCGCCCACCTCTGCATGTCCTTGACCGAGGCGGGCCCGAAAGCACCGAGGTAGCGCAGCACGGTCCCGTCGGGAGCCGGTGCGGGTGCGGAGGCACGGCCGAGCCACTGCTCGGCCGTGGTGAGCACGACCTGCCCGCTGTGCCCCCACAGCCCGCGCGGCGTGACCTGCACCAGCGGCAGGCGGCAGCGGGCGGCGACGGAGAGGGCGGGCGGGTCGGCGTCCGGCCACTCCGTGAGCAGGTGCTCCCTGAGCTCTTTCATGGTCCGGGGACGCTCCTCCACGAGCTCGCGCGCGAGCTCCGTCAGCCGGTCGATGTCGACCCCGGCCAGCCCGGCGCGGAATCCCTTCAGCTCACGCTCCCGCGCGGCCTGGACGAGCGGACGCAGCGTCAGGGCGTCGTCGGCGGTGTGGAGATGCAGGGTGGAGCGCATGGTCACCATCCGTACGGCCGCACGGGACTCCAGCAGCCCCGACAACTCGTGCGGGTCGAAGTCCGCGAGCCGGGACCAGAGCTGGAAATACGGTGGCCTGGTGTTCTGCGCCTGCAGGCCCAGCAGCCGCGTGACGGCTTCCCCGGCGGGCAGCTCGGCGCGGCGGAGCAGGAACTGGCGTTCCAGGGTGGCGCGGTTGAGTGCGCGGGTGCTGATCAGGGCCATGCGGGCATGCTAAGGGCGGACGGGCACCGCCCGGACGGCTCTCACCGGTCTCCGCGGGGGCTCCCGCTGGAGCGGGTCAGCGCTGCCCGCCGGCGGACCACCACCCCGGTGACGACCAGCAGCAGCGCGCACCCTGCCGCGTACCGGACGGCCGCGGGGGCCGCGGCGAGTCCGCGGCGGGACTCTGGTGCGGCCGGGGCGGGGAGGGAGGCGGACGGCCGGTGGTCCTCTTCCGCGCGGGTCACCGGTGCCTGGCTCCGGGGCGGCGGCCCGGCCGTGAACTGCCTGACGACGACCGGGCTCCCGACGACGGACGCGTAGACACCCCTGAGGTGCGCACGGGAGACGGAGGCCGCTGCTTCCAGGGCCTCTCCCCCGGCCGGCGCGGGCCCGCTCACCGGCTCCGGCTGCCACGGCCGGTACGAGCACCGTTCACCCGAGATGCTGACGTGCTCGGGTGCGTGCCAGGTGAACGCGTTGTTGACGGCGGCCGGGTGGTGGCCCGCGGGCGGACGCTTCAAAGGCTGCGAGTTGCCGGGGCGACCGTCGTACGACGTGGCGTGCGACCGCGAACCGGGGATGAGGCCGTGCCCCGCGGGCACCGGCCGCCTGATGCTCGCGGGCCAGAACACCGCCCGGCCGGGCGCCGGTTCTCCGTTCGCGCCCGGAGGCCGGCCACCGGCCGGGTACCAGGCGTCCGCGCCGCTCCCGGCCTCTGCGAGCAGCGCCGTCGGGTGGTAGCCCACGGGTGCGGTGAGCACGTCGGGGGTGTGCAGCGCGACGTGGTAGCCGTGCCCTGCGGGGGCCCCTTCGGAGGCCAGGGCCCTGTCGCGCTCGGTGGGGGCTGCGGCCGGGCACATGGCGCAGGCGGTCACGGAGAGAAGGCTGGTGGGACTCATGCCCGGCACGTTAAGCACATGATTCACGGCTCACCGGGGTGTCGGGCGCTGTCGGGCACCAACGCCCTCCGCACGGGCGCCCGGTGTCCGCCGGATGGCCGCCGCCCGACTGCCCCGGCCGGGCCCGGCGAGGCTCCGGCCGGATGTTCGGGCCCGGGCGGTCGGGAGGGGCGCATGAGGCGGGCGGTGCTGCGGTGCGCCGCCCCGCACCCCTGGCGGGGCCGGGCGGCGTCCGGGTCAGGCGAGGTCGAGGAGTTGCTCGTAGAAACCGCCGAAGTGGTTCTCCTCGTCGACCAGGTGAATCTCCAGGATCCAGTGGCAGCGCCACCCGGCCCGGTCGGTGCGCAGGAGCGGGGTGTCGTTGTCGGGGGTGATGTACGACTCCGTCCTGGCCCCGTCGATCAGCTCGTGCGGGAACTCGCCGACGAGATGGCCCGCGTGCCAGCCGCCCAGCGTCCAGCCCGCTTCGGCGGCCAAGCGCCCGATCTCCGTGTGCAGTTGCTTCCCGGTGATGCCGGGGTCGGCCCGGAACGCCTCCCGCCCGGCCGCGAACACCTCCGCCAGGTCGTCCCGCAGCCGGAGCTTGCCCCGGTCGTCGCCGAAGACGAAGGTGCGCCCGAAGTCCGCCTCGTACTCCTCGAAGATCGGCCCGAAATCGACGAACGCGATGTCGTCGTCCCGGATCACCCGGTCCGGGGGGTTCTCCTGGTAGGGGAACATCGTGTGCGGGCCGGAGCGGACGATCCGCTTGTGCCAGTGCTTCGTCGTCCCGAACATCTCGTTCGCGAGGTCCCGGATCCGGTCGCTGACCTCCCGCTCACCGGCGCCCGGCGCCACCAGGCCCCGCGCTGCGACCTCCGCGAAGAGGGCCACCGCCTTGCGCTGGGCCTCCACCAGCCCGAGGGCGCGCAGTTGCTCGTCCATCCGGTCAGGTACCGCCATGGTGCTGTTCCTCTGCTTCCCGGGATGCTTCCCGTGGTTCCGGCGGGGTCGCGCGCACGATGACGAGCGACCCCTCGTAGTACGGGCGGCTCCGCAGCCGGCCGAAGCGCGCGTCCCACGCTCCGGAGTCCAGATCCGCGCGCAGCCGGTCGGTGAACCGCTCCCGCACCCCGTCGTCCACGAAGCTCCATGCCGAGCACGCCTGCCGGGCCGCGGGGTCGAGCAGCATTTCGGGGCGCCCGTAGTACGCCTCGTTGAACCCGTCCGTGCAGTCCAGCGGGATCGGTACGGCCTGCACGCCGACGGTGCCGCCGAGCGCCTCGGCCATCATCTCGATCGCCGGGTAGCGCCGGGCCTCGGTGTCGAGGACCTCGGGTGCGTACTCGTACAGCCAGAAGTCCCTCACCCGTTCCGGATCGCAGGTCAGCACGGCCACCGGGCCGCGGGTCACCCGGCGCATCTCCCGCAGCCCCTCCTCGACGTCGGACCACTGGTGCACGCTGAAGAGGGTCATCGCCCCGTCGAACTCGTCGTCCGCGAACGGCAGGCTCTCCGCGACCGCGTCCACCGCCCTCGGCAGACCTGTCGAGCGCTGGGCGCGCATCGACTCGGACGGTTCCACCGCCGTGACGGCCTGCGCCGCGGTCTCGTACGAGCCCGCTCCCGCGCCCACGTTGACGACCTTCCTGGCACCACCCAGCGCCTCGGCGATGACCTGGGCGATCCGGGGATCGGGCCGCCGGTAGTGCGCGTAGCCGTTGCCGATGCTGCCGTAGTCGACGTCACCGGCGCTGCCGTCGGAGCTGTGGACATCCATGAAGATCCAAACCTCGCCTCGTGAGCAGGAATCAGAGAAGTGCGGGCCGGGGCGCCCGGTGGAGCGCGGTGGGCCGGGCGTGCGGGGTTTCGGCACGGCACGGCACCGGACGGACGCGGCGGTCGGCCGCCGCGCCAGCGGACACGGGCCACGGATCCCTGCCCCGTGTCCGCCCGGCGGGCGGACCGGACGGACACGGGGCTTCCCGCGTCCTGGAACCCTCCGCGACTCCAGCCACCGTCTCTGCCTCCGCATCTGCCGGGGATCCGCCACCCCATACTGCATCTGCCGCACCCATGACGTAAATCAGCTGGTGAATGCTCGTCCCATCCACCAAATGCCTGGCAGATGTGACCTGTGGACACCTCCAGGGGAAGCCTGCGGGCCCGGCACCCGGCCGAACGCCCTTCTGCCGCATGCGACCGATTCCGATTCTGCCTGCCGGGGGCTCCTGGGTGCCGGACCGCGCTCCGGCGCGGCTGCGGCGGTGACGCCGGCGCTGCGGGTCCGGCGCCTCGCGCTCGTTCCGCGCATGGGTGTCCCCCGGGTGTCCGAGCGGTGGCCCCGGTGCCCGGGCCGCCCGGCACCATGGACCGGGCCGCCCGGGACGCTCACCGTCGCCGGGTCCGGGGCCCGGACCCGGGGGTGGCTGACTCCGCCTCAGGGCCGGTGCGGTGTCACCCCCATCGCTGCGGGCACGGCCGGAGCCTCACCCGGCGGCCCGCAACAGGTCCGCGATCCGGGTGAATCCGCGCTGCTCCGCGTGGTGCAGCGCGGTCACCCCTTCGCCGTCCGGCAGACCGGGCGTGGCACCTGCCGTGATGAGCAGCCCGACGATCTCCTGGTGCGCCCGCCCGCCGTCCCCGAGGATGACGGCCTCCAGCAGGGCGGTCCAGCCGAGGTCGTTGACGTGGTCCACGTCGATGTCCGTCTCCCTCAGGAGGGCGCGTACGTAGTCGACATGGCCGCGCTCGCACGCCGGGATCAGTGCGATCCCGCCGAAGCGGTTGCGGAGCTCCAGATCGGGGCCGGCCGCCAGCAGGACCCGCATCATCTCCACGCTTCCGGTGACCCCGGTGGCCAGCCAGGGACTGTCGTCGCGGTGGTCCTGCGCGTCGGGGTCGGCCCCCTCGGCCACCAGGACCCGGGCGGCCCCGGCGTGGTCGCCGAGGGACGCGAGGAGGAGGGCGGTACGGCCGTGCGCGTCACGGGCCTCGCGGTCGGCGCCGGCGGCCAGTGCGGCGCGTACCGCGGTCGCGTCCCCCGTACCGGCCGCGTCCAGTACGGCCCGGTCCTGCTCGTTCATCCCGTTCCTCCTGTGCTCGCCCGTGCCCGGGTGCCCCGGCCGGCGTTCCGGTCCGGGCCGGGGCCCTGACGGTGTGTATGCGTGCTGCTCATCCTGCTGCTGTCCC
This sequence comes from Streptomyces sp. NBC_00388, assembly GCF_036061255.1. Classification (NCBI taxonomy): domain Bacteria; kingdom Bacillati; phylum Actinomycetota; class Actinomycetes; order Kitasatosporales; family Streptomycetaceae; genus Streptomyces; species Streptomyces sp. NBC_00388. Next base: position 6,192,947 of record NZ_CP107948.1, on the reverse strand, counting down.
TCCGCGCCCCGCGCGGCGCCGCCTACTCGGTGAGGGCCGCGGCGCCCGCCCGGGCGAACTTCTCGTCCAGGTCACCGGAGGGCGCACCCGCCACACCGATGCCCGCGACCGGGGTGCCCTTCACCGTGACGGGCACCCCGCCCGCGAGGAAGAGCGTGCCGGGGATGTCCTTCAGCTGAGGAGTCTGCTCCAGACGCTTGACCAGCTCCGAGGTGGGGGCGCTCCAGGACACCGCCGTGTACGCCTTCTTCGCGGCCGACTCGTAGGACTGCGGGCCCGAGCCGTCCCCGCGGAGGGTGACGACCGTGTTGCCGTCGCGGTCGACGACGGCGACCGACACGTGCTGGTTCTCCTTCTCGGCGGCGTCGAGGGCGGCCTGCGCCGCCCTGGCCGCGCCGTCGACACCCAGATGGGTGGAGACAGTGAGGTCGCCCCTGGGCACGTCCTTGTGCGCGGCCGTACCGGAGGCGGCGGGCGCCGGGGAGGACGCGCTGGCGGAGACCGCGCCGAGCGTGGTCCCTGCGGCCGTCGCCACGAGGACCGCGCCGGCGACGGCGAGGCGGGTGCGCCCGGTGATGTTCTTGAGGTGCTTCACGGGTCCGGCTCCTGAGGGATCGGGGATGGTGGTGGTCGGCGGACGCGGCCGGGCGGGGTGGCTGCCGTGCAGTTCCCGTCCCGTCGTCCGCTCCGGTCTCCATCCTGGGTCCGGACCCGGGCCCGGCCCGTCGGCGTACCGGCTGCGTACCGGGCGCGGACCGGCTGATGGCCGGGTCATCCGATCGGTTGACGCAGCCCTCGCCGCGATCGACCACAATGAGGGTGTTTGCCCTGTGGGGCGGTCCGAGGCCGGCCGCAGGCCTGCGCCGCACGACGCGAACGAGACGAGGGGAGCCCCGCCGTGGCCCAGCACGCAGAAGCCGACCCGGACGCCGGGTGGCTCGCCGCCGTCATGCACGTGGCGTTCTTCCTGCTGCTCGGCGGCGCCCTCACCCGCTTCCTGGTCCGGCACCCGGGCGAGGCGCGCCTCCCCTGGATCATCGCGCTCTCCGGCGTGCTGGCCGTGCTGTACGTGTTCGGCCCTCCGCTCGGCGCGCGCCCCACGCCCCGTCGGCTGGCCTGGCTGACCGTGGTGGTCGCGGTCTGGGTGGTCCTCGTCCTGCTGGCGCCGAGTTTCGCGTGGTGCGCGGTGCCGCTCTTCTACACGGGTCTGCGCACGCTGCCGACGCGCGCCGCCCTCGTCCTCGTGGGGCTGCTGACCGCTCTGGTCGTCGCCGCGCAGCTGGAACTCGCCGGCCGGTTCGACGCCGACCGGCTCCTCGCCCCGCCCGCCGTCGCCGCGCTCGCCACCGCTGTCTTCCTCCATATGGAGCGCCAGACGGACCGGCAGCGCGCCCTGATCGGCGACCTGCTCCGCACCCGCCGCGAACTGGCCGCCACCGAGCGCCGCGAGGGCATGCTCGCCGAGCGCCAGCGGCTGTCCATGGAGATCCACGACACCCTCGCGCAGTCCCTCTCCAGTCAGCAGATGCTGCTCCAGGCGGCCGACCGGATCTGGGAGACCGACCGGGCGCTCGCCCGCACCCACGTGCGTACGGCGGAGTCGGTCACCGAGCGCGGACTCGCCGAGGCGCGCCGCTTCGTGAGGGATCTGGCCCCCGTCGACCTGGCGGAGTCAGAGGCACCGGACGGCGGCCTTGAGGAGGCGCTGCGGGCCCTGGCCCAGCGGGAGTCCGGCGCCGGGGTCGCCGTACGCTTCCACGCCGAAGGCGCCGGAGCGGCGCTGCCCGAACGGGTGCGGTACGCGCTGCTGCGGATCGCCCAGGGGGGTCTGGCCAATGTGCGCGAGCACTCCGGTGCCACGACCGCAGCGCTGACCCTGACCAGCCTGGACGACCAGGTGGTCCTCGACATCGCGGACGACGGACGGGGTTTCGAAGCCGGGCCGTCCGGGGTGCGGCCGTCCCGGTCAGGGCAGGGCGGGCGCGGGCACGGACTTCCGGCCATCCGGGCGCGCGCCCGGCAGCTCGGGGGGACCCTCACCATCGAATCGGCGCCGGGCCACGGCACCGTCCTGTCCGTGTCGGTCCCGCTGACCGCACCCGTCCCGCCGCCGCCCCCGGAGAGCCCGTGAGTACGCCGTCCCCGGTCCGTATCGTCGTCTGCGACGACCACGCCGTCGTCCGCGCGGGGCTGCTCGCCCTGCTCGGCAGCGCGCCCGGCATCGATGTGGTGGGCGAGGCGGGCACCGGCGACGAGGCCGTGGCGCTCGCCGCCAAGCTGATCCCGGACGTCGTCCTCATGGACCTCCAGCTCGGCACGGGCATGGACGGTGTCGAGACCACTCGACGCATCACGTCCGCCGCACTCCCCCCGCACGGCCCCCGCGTCCTCGTCCTGACCACGTACGACACGGACGCGGACGTCACGCGCGCGATCGAGGCCGGGGCGACCGGCTATCTGCTGAAGGCCGAGCGCCCCGAGGAGCTGTTCGCCGCGATCCACGCGGCCGCGCAGGGCCGTACGGCGCTCTCGCCGCCGGTCGCCAGCCGGGTGATGGCACGGATGCGCAGCCCACAGCCCTCGCTCACCGCACGGGAACTGGACATCCTCGCCCAGCTCGCCCACGGACTCGGCAACCGCGATATCGCCCGGGCCCTGTTCATCAGCGAAGCGACCGTCAAGACCCACCTGGGCCGTATCTACAGCAAGCTGGGCGTCGAGACGCGGGCGGGCGCGGTCGTGGTGGCGAAGGAGCAGCGCCTCATCCCCTAAGGGCTGCCCTGTAATCCCCGGCGGGCGCACGACGACAGCTACGGCGCCTCGCCGCGTCGTCGGAACGCCCGAATACATCCAGTATGCGAGCGCCCCTCCGCCTTGCGATGCACCGCATCTGACGCCCCGCGCTGATCCACCAGGGATTACGGGACAGCCCTCAGGAAGGCAAGCGGGTCGGCCGCGCTGCCTGGTGTTCCCTCCGGAGCCCTCCCCCGGCCCGGCGGCAGGGCGCACAGCCCGGGGCCGGTCCCGGGGAACCCGTGCGGGAGGGAGCGCTCAGCGGGTGTGCGCGTCCAGCGCGTCGATGATCCTGGGCCAGAGTTCGCGGGGGCGGTCGTGCCCCATGTCGGGGATGGCTTCCCGCCGTCGGAATCGATCAGTGTGTCGTCCAGACCATGAATCACCAGGGTCGGCACCCGAAGCCCGCGGAGCGCGTCCGCGCGGGAGCCACCGAGGATCATGGCCCCGAGCTGCCGGCCCGCTCCGGCCGGGTAGTACGCGCGGTCGTAGCTCTCGGCGGCCAGCTCGCGCAGGAGCGCCGGGCTGCCGTACCGCCTGGAGGCCCACACCATCTCTGCCTCCGCCGCCGCGATGTACCCCTCGCGATCCGATGGCTTCGAGCTGAGGAGCACGGCCTGGGCCCCGGCGCCGGCCCGGCCGTAGCCGGGCTCGCCGGTCGAGGACATCATCGACGTCAGGCTCAGCACGCGCGCCGGCCGGCTGATGGCCATGGTCTGGGCGATCATGCCGCCCATCGACGATCCGACCACGTGAGCCCGGTCGATACCGAGCCGGGTGAGTAGGCCGAGGCCGTCGTCGGCCATGTCCTGAAGCGTGTAGGGCACCATCGCGAGGGCGGAGGGGATGTTCCCCGAGCTCACCGCGTCGATGAACCGGCCCCTGTCGACGGGGTGGTCGTCGAATGTGGTGGAGAGCCCGCAGTCACGGTTGTCGTACCGGATCACATACCGGCCGCGTGCCGCGAGAGCACGGCAGAAGTCCTCGTGCCAGGCGATCATCTGAGCACTGAAGCCCATCACCAGCAGGACCGCCGGATCAGAGGCGTCGCCGAAGGTCTCGTACGCGAGGGACACTCCGGGCGAGACTTCGGCGATCGGCATACCGGGAGTCTCCCAGCACCGCCCGCCCGCGCGCACCCGGGCCGATCGCACGGCCTGGGCCCCGGCGCCGCGCGGGCGGGTGGTGCGGCCGTCCTCAGGTCTTGCGCAGATCCGGGGCCGGCACCCCGATGAGCAGGCGGCGCACGGCGTCCCACGCGGTGCGCAGCGCGCGGGTGACCGCCGGGGAATCGCTGCCCATGAGGCGGACCCACGCCCCCGCGTCGTCCGGCAGGACACTCACACCGAAGATCAGGCCGGAGTCGAGCAGGGCGTCGTGGAGAGTGTCGGCGACGAGGGCGGCGGGCGCCAGCGGGGTGAGTACGTACAGCGATGCCATCAGATCGTGGCCGGCGAAGACCGCGGGTCCGCTCACCCCGCCCGGCCCGTCCGGTACGAGGCGCACCGAGTCGACCGCCAGCAGCGAGCCGCCGGGGCGCTGGACCTCCAGGTCGCTGAAGAGCATGCGGTAGGCGTGCCGTTCGCCCCGGGCGAGGCGCCCGGCCGCGATCGTCTCGCCCAGCAGCACGGTCGCCGTGGGATCGGCGGTCACCAGGGTGTGCTGGTAGAAGCGCGCGTCCCGGTAGGGGATCAGCGGATCGGGCAGGTACTCGACGTAACTGTCCGCCCCGGCGGTGAGGTTGACGGTCTGGGTCGCGTGGTCGAATTCCATGCGGTGCACTTTGGTGGCGGCCTGCGTCGTGAGGTGCACCGATGATCCAGGGCCGCAGTCGATGTCGATCCGGTTCCGGTCGGCCTGCAGGATGCCTCCCCCGGTCGACATCAGATAGGTCACCGGCAGGTCGGGCCGCTGCGGGTCGATGTACAGCGGACGCATGATCTGGAGCGGTGACTTCTGGTAGCGGTCGACGAGTTCGGTGCGGTCGCCGATGCGCGCGTACCGCAGTTCGAGCAGGCCGACCTTGCCGGGGCGCCCGGCGGCCAGGGTGTCCGGCGGGCCGGCGAGGCCAAGCAGCCGGGCCGGGGTCCGCCGGGGTTCGTAGTGCGCGGGGTCCAGCCGCGCGGGCGCCGTGGTCACGCGGAAGCCGCCGCCTGGGCGGCTTCGTGGGCCAGGACGAAATCGGCGATGGTGTCGAGGCCTTCTCCGGTGAGGGAGTTGGTCAGCACCACCGGGCGCCCCTCCCGGACACGGCGCGCGTCCGACTCCATCACGCCCAGATCGCACCGTACGTACTGGGCGATGTCGACCTTGTTGATGACCAGCAGTTCGCACTCGGTGATGCCGGGGCCCCGCTTGCGCGGCATCTTGTCACCCTCGGCGGTGTCCAGGACGAACAGGAAGAGGTCGACCAGCGCGGGGCTGAAGGTGAGGGTCAGGTTGTCGCCGCCGCTCTCGAAGAGCAGCGTGTCCACATCGGGGTGGCGCTCCAGGAGTTCGTCGGCGGCCGCCTGGTTCATCGTGGGGTCGTCCCGGACCGCGGTGTGCGGGCAGGCTCCGGTCTCGACACCGACGATACGGTCCGCGTCGAGGATCCCGTCCAGCGTGCGCCGGACGTGCTCGGCGTCCTCTGAGGTGAAGATGTCGTTGGTGATGACGGCGGGGGTGCGGCCGCGCGCGAACAGTATGGGGACGAGCGCCTCGATGAGAGCCGTCTTCCCCGAACCGACCGGACCTGCGATCCCGACCCGCAGGACGCCGTCCTTCGGGCGGCGCAGGAGCTCGTCGTCGCTGTGGTGGTGCCGGGCCTGCATGGGGTCGTGCATGGTGATCCTTCTCTGGTGTGGTGTCTTCGCGGGGGTGGCACGCGGTGCCGTCCTGGTCCGTACGGCCGGCCGGGCACGCACCGCACTCCGCCTAACTGGCGAACAGCCGTGCCTCCGCACGCTCGTGGCGGCCGGCCATGACGTCGGCCATCGGGACGAAGCCGCCGATGTCGCCGGCCTCCCGCTGCAGTGCGGCTTCCACCGCCTCCTCGATCACCGGCGCCGCCCGGTGCAGGACGACCTGCGCCTGCCGGTGGTCCGTCAGCCGCAGCCGGAGGGCGGCCCCCACGAAACTGGCCGCGAAAGCGAACAGTTCGCAGGTGACCGCCTGCCGTACGGGTACCGCGTTGCCCGCGTGGACCACGGCGGCGACGACCGGCTGGCAGCCGGGTACGGCGCCGTCGCGGTACAGGGTGCGGTACTGCTCGATCTGCGGGGTCCCGTAGACCTCCGCTGCGAGGTCGAGCAGCTGGCGCCCGGTGCGGACGCATGCCTGCCGGGCCTCACGGCCCAGTTTGGTGGCGTGCAGCCGCTGTTCCACCGCGGTCAGTTCCGCCCAGTCGCCGGCGGTGGCGGCGCGGTGGGCGAGCGCGAGCGCGGTGGCGTCGGCGGGCCCCGCACTGTGGCGCAGCAGGTCGTGCAGGAGCCCGGGCAGGGTGCGCGGGGTCACCGCGCGGGCCTGCTGGAAGCCCTCCAGGCCGTGGGAGAGGGTGTAGTAGCCGCTGGGGAAGGCCGAGTCGGTCAGCTGGAGCCCGGTCAGCAGCGCGGCCGTGGGCATCGGGTCGTTCACGCCGGGGCTCCGTTCGTGCGAGATGGTGGTCCTGGTCCGCGGCCGTCCGGCCGCCGGGCGGTCAGACGATGTAGAAGAGGTGGTTGAGCGGGAGGCGCTCGGCCGGTTCGATCGTCGCGGGTTCGCCGTCGACCGTGACCTTGTACGTCTCAGGGTCCACCTCGATGCGGGGCAGCGCGTCGTTGCGCACCATGTTCTGCTTGCCGATGGTCCGGCAGCGCTGCACGGGCTCGGCCCGCCGCTGCAGGCCCAGCTCGCCGGGGACGCCGGCGGCGATGGACGCCTGCGACATGAAGGTGACCGACGTCTGCTGCTTGGCGCGGCCGTACGAGCCGAACATCGGGCGGTAGTAGACGGGCTGCGGCGTCGGCAGGGACGCGTTGGGGTCGCCCATCAGGGCCCAGTTGACCATGCCGCCCTTGATGATCATCTTGGGCTTGGCGCCGAAGGAGTGGATCGGCCAGAGCACGATGTCGGCGAGCTTGCCCGGCTCCAGGGACCCGATCACGTCGGCGGCCCCGACCGCGATGGCCGGGTTGATCGTCAGCTTGGCCAGGTACCGCAGCACGCGCGCGTTGTCGTTGCGGGAGCTGTCCTCCGCGAGCGGGCCCCGCAGTTCCTTGCAGTGGTGCGCGGTCTGGAAGGCCCGGATGAACGACTCGCCGACCCGGCCCATGGCCTGGGAGTCCGACGAGAAGATGCTGATCACCCCGAGGTCGTGCAGCACGGTCTCGGCGGCGATCGTCTCGGCCCGGACCCGGCTGTCGGCGAACGAGACGTCCTCGGGGATGTCGCGGGACAGGTGGTGACAGACCATCACCATGTCGAGCAGCTCGTCGACCGCGTTGACCGTGTACGGCAGCGTGGGGTTGGTCGAGGCCGGCAGGACGTTGGCCTCGCCCGAGACCCGGATGATGTCCGGGGCGTGGCCGCCGCCCGCGCCCTCGGTGTGGAAGGTGTGGATGGTCCGGCCATTGATCGCGGACAGGGTGTCCTCGAAGAAGCCGCCTTCGTTGAGGGTGTCCGTGTGGATGGCCATCTGGACGTCGTACTCGTCCGCGACCCGGAGGGCGGTGTCGATGGTGGCCGGGGTCGCGCCCCAGTCCTCGTGCACCTTCAGCCCGGCCGCGCCCGCCTCGATCTGCTCGCGGAGTGCCTCGGGCTGGCTGCCGTTGCCCTTGCCGAGCAGACCCACGTTGACCGGCAGGTCCTCCACCGCCTCCAGCATCCGGTGGATGTTCCACGGGCCGGGGGTGCAAGTCGTGCCGTTGGTGCCGTCGGTGGGGCCGGTGCCGCCGCCGAAGAAGGTGGTGATGCCGTTGGACAGCCCCTCCTGGGCCTGCTGCGGCGAGATGAAGTGGATGTGTGTGTCGACGCCGCCCGCGGTGGCGATCATGTGCTCGCCGGAGATCACCTCGGTGCCGGGGCCGATCACGAGCTTGGGGTCGACGCCGTTCTGCAGGTGCGGGTTGCCGGCCTTGCCGACGCCGACGATCAGACCGCCGCGGACACCGATGTCGCCCTTGACGATGCCGAGCACCGGGTCCATGACCACCACGTTGGTGATGACCAGGTCGAGTGCGCCCTCGCGGCTGAGGGCGGACGGGTCCTGGGCCATGCCGTCGCGGATGGCCTTGCCGCCGCCGTAGACGGCCTCCTCGCCGTAGGAGCCGGCGTTGTGGTCGTACTCGACCTCGACGACCAGGTTGGTGTCGGCGAGGTGGAACCGGTCGCCCACGGTGGGGCCGAACAGGTCCGTGTACTGCTTGCGCGGGATGATCGCCATCAGTTGTGAGCTCCCTTGGTGCCCTTGGCGCCCTTGGCGCTCCTGGTGCTGCCGGCGCCTGGCGTGTTCCCCTCGACGCCCGTAGCCGGGGCGCCGGCGGGCTGGGTGAACCCGAGCTCCGCGGCGCGGCGCAGCGCGTTGCGTTTGGTGTCGGGTGCCGACAGGCCCCCGTCGACGAGCCCGGCGAATCCGACGAGCCGCCCGGTGCCGGCGAACGCGCAGAGGCCGACCTCCCGGGTGTCGCCGGGCTCGAAGCGCACGGCGGTGCCGGAGGGGATGTCCAGGCGCATACCGTAGGCGGCTTCACGGTCGAAGCGCAGCGCGCGGTTGATCTCGAAGAAGTGGTAGTGGGAGCCGATCTGGACGGCTCGGTCGCCGGTGTTGGCGACCGTGAGCCTGACCGTGGCCCGGTTGGCGTTGATCTCCACGGGGTCGTCCCCGTAGAGGTAATGGGCTCCGCCCGACATCTCTGTCTCCTCGTGGTTCAGGCTTCGGGGTTCAGGCTTCGGGGTTCAGGCTTCAGGCGCTGATCGGGTCGTGACAGGTGACCAGCTTCGTCCCGTCGACGAATGCCGTCTCGACCTGGAGGACCGTGAGCATCTCGCGCACTCCGGGCATCACGTCGTCCTGAGCGACGATCTTGCGGCCGAGCTCCATGCACTCGGCGACCGTGTGCCCGTCGCGGGCCGCCTCCAGGACGGCTTCGGTGATCAGGGCGGCGGCTTCGCTGTAGTTGAGCTTGGTCCCCCTGGCCCTGCGGCGGCGGGCCAGGTCGGCCACCACATAGACGTGGAGTTTGTCGATTTCACGTGGGGAGAGATTCATGGCGTCACTCTGCTTTCTCGAATGAGATGCCGGGCCGGCCCAGCGCTGGACCCGCCGCGAGGAAGAGCCAGGTCGTCACAACGAACGGCCAGGTGAAGGGGGATCCGCCGGACGGCCGGGTGAACGCCTCCCAGGCGGCGGTGAAGGGGACCGAGGCCACGACAGCGAGCGCGGCGTACCCGGCGGTCCACGGAGTGAGTGTGAGGAAGGTGGCGGCCAGCGCGATGGCACAGAGCACGGCGTTGTACCCGTAGAGGCCTTCGGTGATGCGGTCGGCGGGCAGCCCTGCCGTGCAGGCGGTCAGCAGCGCGAGGGCGCTGGCACCGGCAGCCGCGGCGGCGGCGACGCGTGAGGTGACGAGGAGTCCGACGAGCACGATCAGGCCCGCGTACCACTTGTCGAGGAAGAAGACCTGACCGACGTTGTCGCAGAAGGCCCGGCCGGCCTGGGCGGCGGTCAGTGCGGTGAACCCGCCGGCCCGCGGAGCGGCCCCGGCCACGGCGGGGGCGGTCGGGAGCGCGATCACCAGCACTCCGGCGACCAGGCAGTACGGGGCCGTCAGCACGGGCAGTCCGACGCGCCCGAAGAGCCGGCCGGCCGCCGCGCTCAGGACCGCGCAGACAGCGGCGCCGAGCACCGCCAGCAGGAGGGTCCGCCCCGAGGAGCCGAAAGTGGCGAGGAGGGCTATACCGGTCAGGCAACCGCAGTAGCCGTCAAGTCCCTTGACGAGATTGCCGCGCTCGGCCCCCAGTAAGGCCGCGGTCGCGGTGGACACGCCGGCACCGAGCAGCCCGTAGACCCCGGTGCGCCATCCCCCGGCGAACAGCGCGACAGTGAACAGCAGTCCGGTCCACGGGTTCGCGCTGAGTGCCACCTGGGCTATGCCCCTCAGCTGCACCTGCCCGATCCGGAGCGGCGCCCGGCTCTTTCGCTGCACCGCCTGTTCCGCCGCAGACATGTCTACTCCCTTGAGGACATGGCGATTTGACCAGATCCCCTTGTCGAGCGCGGGCTGGCGCGAGATCAACTTTCTGTTGAAAACCGTACGCCCGGCGAAAGCGGCACAGTGTCGCGCACTTCGGACACCGAGCGTGTCCGGAGCGGTACGGTACGGCATAACCGCTGTTGGGATACGGCGCAGGACCGGCCCGCCGCGGCCTGCACCTGCCGGTCGGGCCGCAAGTCTTGGTAAGAGGTTGAACTTTTGTTGAATGCTTCATACCTGTCATTTGACCCAACCTGGCCTGGGCTGCGGCGCACCCCGCCCACCAGGCATTTCGCCCCGGAATTCGTACCCGGTTGCGGGGCCCTGACGCCACGGCCATGCTGGAACGGCTCCGGCAGCTTCTGCCCCACGCCTCCCCGCCGTCCCGGCAGAGCGACATCTCTCCCAGCGCGGCGGAGTCCGGCCGCACCGTCGCCGCGATCGCCGCGACGGCCGTGCGAGGACCCGCGCAGACCGCCTCTCGGCGGCTCGCCCCGCCACCGCCTTCGACGAGCCGAAGGAGCCCCGCCATGCACCCCGTACTGATCCGTACCGCGCTCGCCACGGCAGTCCTGTGCGCCACCCTCACCGCGGGCGCGGTCACCCCGGGCCATACGGCCCGCCCGGCAGCCGCGGAGCCGGCGGCCGGGCGGGCGGCAGCCGCGGAGCCGTCGGCCAGGCGGGCGGCAGCCGCGGAGCCGTCGGCCAGGCGGGCGGCAGCCGCGGAGCCGTCGGCGCCGCGCACGGAGGGCGACACCAATCCCCCGCCGTACGACCGGCGCGCGTTCACCGAGCAGACCGTACGGCTCAGCTGGCGGGGCACCACCGCGGCGGGCCGCGCCCGGATGTGCGCGCATCCGGACAGCTTCTCCAGTCCGGCTCTCGACGCGCGGTACGCGGCGCGTCTGATCAGGGCGGAGTGCGCGGCACGGTGAGCCCGGGCAGCACGGACCCCGGCGGCGCGGCAGCCCGCCGGGGTCCGCGCCGCCGGACCGTCACGGACGGCGCCCCCCGGGGCTACCGTGCCAGGGCGGCGCGGCGGCGCAGGTGAAGAACCCCGCCGAGGGCCGCGGCGATGAGGACACCGCCCGCGACCAGCTCGGTGGTGTCCAGGTCGGTCAGCGAACCGCTGAGGACGGCCGCTACGCGCTTGTCCCGGGCGCCGGAGAGCGCCAGTGAGGCGGCGCCCCGCTGCCCCGCACAGGCGAAGGTCACGTCGTACCGCTTCCCGGCCCTGGCGTCCGGGTCGACGACGACGGTCGCCGGCTGTCCGTGATGGAGCGTGACGGGGCGGAAGGCGCCGGACGACACGGTCACGGCGGACGCACGGCACCCGGTGGCACCGAGGGTGACCGAGCCGCCGGGGGCGACCGAGCCGGGTGACACGGTGTAGGCGAACGCGGGGGCGCCGCTGCCGTCGCCCGCGGCGGCCGGGTGGGCCGGCGACAGCACAGCGGCACTCAGCAGGACGGCCGCCCCGATACTCGACAAGCGCATTGGACACCTCCGGGCACACGATGCGGGTACTGGACCGCGACAGCGGGACTGCGGCGAGGGCGCTGCGGCGACCGGCTGCGGCCGGCAGAGCCGCGGGGCACGGCAGCACGCGCACGGGCAGGCTACGTCCCGCGGACCGGCGCTCAGCGGGGAACGGACACCACTGCCGGGCCACGGTAGGCCGGTTCGTCCTCGCACGCGAGTCCGGCCACCCGAACGGGGCGCCGGATTGCGCCGGACAGGTCAGCGTCGCCGTCCCGGCACCTCCGAGGGCCTCCGAGATGCGCCGCAGGCGGGCTTCGGCCGTTCGTACCCCTCCGCGGGCCTCCGAGATGCGGGTAACGCCCAGTGTTTTTACCGTGACTGAATGATCATCAGACCAATCGTACAAATCCTCTGCACGGGAGCTGCGGTGGTGGCCACGAGCGTCGCCGCGATCGCCCCCTGCGCCGCGCTGGCCCCGCAGCCCGGCGTGGGACGGCCCGGCGCGACGGGAGGCGGGGCCGGCGCCCCGGCGCTGCCCGGGCAGGTGTCGGCGCTCTCCTGGGTGGTCGCCGACGCCACCACCGGCGATGTGCTGGCCTCGAAGGACTCCCACCGCCGTCTGCCCCCGGCCAGCACCCTCAAGACGCTGTTCGCCCTCACGGTGCTGCCGCACCTGCCGGCGCAGAAGCTGCACACCGTGACCAGCGCGGATCTGAACGGACTCGGTGAGGGAAGCAGCCAGGTCGGAGTCGTCGAGGGGCGCGCCTACCGGGTGGACGACCTGTGGCGGGGGGTCTTCCTCCGCTCGGGCGGCGACGCGGTCCACGTACTGGCCTCCATGAACGGCGGCTGGCAGAAGACCACGGACGAGATGCGCGAGCGCGCCGCGCAGCTGGGGGCCAGGGACACCCACGTCATGTCCCCTGACGGTTACGACACGCCCGGCCAGTACTCCTCGGCTTTCGACCTCGCGGTCTTCGGCAGGACCGGGCTGGCCGACCCGGCGTTCGCCCGGTACTGCTCCACGAGCCTCGCGAAGTTCCCCGGCGGGCTGGACAGGACCGGCCGGGCGGGCGCCCCGTTCGAGATCCAGAACACCAACCGCCTGCTGGCGGGGACGCCGGACGTCAGCCCCTACCCGGGTCTCATCGGGGTCAAGAACGGCTACACCACCGAGGCGGGCAACACCTTGATCGCGGCGGCCCACCGGGGCAGCCGCACGCTGATCGTCACCGTGATGAACCCTCAGGAGGGCACCGTCTACGAGGACGCACGCGCGCTCCTCGACTGGGGTTTCGCCGCGTCCGGCCGAGTACGGCCGACCGGCTCGCTCCGGCCCGCGGTCGCGACCACCACCACCGGCTCGGCCCCTGGCCCGGCGCAGCCGCCCCAGGGCGCGGCCCTCGTGGCGAGCCATCACTCCACGACCAAGAAGGCATCGACGCTGGGAGGCATCGCGGCCGTCGGGGCCCTGCTCGTCTCGCTCTCCGCGTCGCTCTGGCTGATGCGGCGGCGGATGCGCCGGTGACCCGCTTCCAGGGCCGCCGCGGCCCGCCCTGATCCGGTGGGGCCCGAGCGGCCGTCCCGGGGCGGCGCGGGGGTCCGGTCAGGCGATGGCGGCGCCGCTGTACAGCAGCAGCGCCACATCGACCGCGGCCACACAGACCGCCGCGGCGAACGCGGCCCGCTCCCGGCGGCGGCCGATCAGCGTCCCCGCGACGGCAGCCGCCGTCGCAGCGGCGAGCGCCACGAGGGCCCCGCCGGAGGGCGGCCCCGCGGGGCCCAGTACGAGGACGGCCGACGCGGCCACCAGCGGGACCGGGAGCAGCAGCCGTGCTCCGCCGGGGCCGAACCGGTGGGGCCAGCCGCGCACCCCGAGCGCCAGGTCGCTGCGGATGTCGGGCAGGACGTCGCCCAGGTGGGCGCCGATCCCCAGCAGGGCGCCCACCGTGACGATCCACCAGGCGGGCCACGGCTGTCCCGGCAGCCCGAGGGCGACGAAGGCGGGCAGCGCGGCGAAACCCACCGCGTACGGCAGCCAGGACCAGACAGTCGCCTTGAGCCCGAGGTCGTACGCCCAGGCCCAGGCGACCCCGGTCAGATGGACGGCGCCCGCCCACGGGCCGCAGCCGAACGACAGCGGTACGCAGAGCGCCAGCGCGGTGAACGCGGCGGCCCATACGGTCCGTACGCCGACCGAGCCGTCCACGACCGGCTTGCCGCGGCGGCCCGCCGCCCTGTCCCGGCGGGCGTCGACCGCGTCGTTGCACCAGCCGACGGACAGCTGCCCGGTGAGGACGGCGGACGCCGTCAGCACGGACCGCGCGGGGCCCTGGCCCGCCGACACCGCGAGCGCGGTCATCAGTGCGGTGACCGCGGCGACAGGACCGGGATGGCACGAACCGGCCAGGGCCACCGCGACACCGCCCCGGCGGACGGCGGGCGCATCTGCCAGGGGCTGCTCGGGAGTTCCCACCCGGTGATCGTAGGCGCGGCCCGCCTCGCACCGCGGTTGCCCGCGCCCTCCACGCGAAAGGGCGAATCGGCGGCCGGGCCGGGCCGCGGGCCAGGGTGTCGGGGGCCGCGCCCGGGGCAGGGATGCTGCAATGCAGGGCACGTCATCCCCGAGGTGGGAGAACACATGACCCGGATCGCAGCCGTCCACGGTGTCCTGGCACCACACCGCCACGCCCAGCACGAGATCACCGACATGGTCGCTCGGGTCTGCCTACCCGAAGGCACCGACCGGCGGGTCCTCGACCGGCTGCACCACAGCTCCCGGGTCCGCTCCCGGCACATGACGCTGCCGCTCGACGCCTACGAGAAGCTGGACGGGTTCGGGGCCGCCAACGACGCGTTCATCACCGGGGCGACGGAGCTCGGCGCCACCGCGGTCCGTGGCGCCCTGCACGCGGCCGGGCTGCGTCCCGAGGATGTGGATCTGCTGGTCTTCACCTCGGTCACCGGCATCGCCACTCCCTCGATCGACGCACGCCTCGCCGGGCGGCTCGGGCTGCGCCCCGATCTCAGGCGGCTGCCGCTCTTCGGACTGGGCTGCGCCGGGGGCGCGGCGGGCCTGGCCCGGGTGCACGACTACCTCCTCGGCCATCCGGACCACGTCGCGGTGCTGCTCTCCGTCGAGCTCTGCTCCCTCACCTTCCAGCGCGACGACAGCTCGATGGCCAACCTGATCGCGACCGCCCTCTTCGGCGACGGCGCCGCTGCGGTCGTGGCGTGCGGCCCGGACCGCCCGGCCCCGGAGGGGAGCGCGCCGGGGCCGACCGTGGTGGACACCCGCAGCCGGCTCTACCCCGACACCGGTCACGTCATGGGCTGGAAGATCAGGAGCTCCGGCTTCCAGGTGGTGCTCGACCCCTCGGTCCCGGACGTGATCCGCCGTCACCTCTCCGATGACGTGACCGCTTTCCTCGCCGGCCACGGGCTGAAGCCGAAGGACGTGGCCGCGTGGGTCTGCCATCCGGGCGGGCCCAAGGTGCTCGACGCCGTCACCGAGGCGCTGGGGCTCCCCGATGAGGCGCTCGGCGTCACCTGGCGCCACCTCGCCGACGTGGGGAATCTGTCCTCCTCGTCGGTGCTGCACGTACTGCGCGACACCCTGGCAGGCGATCCCCCGGCGCCGGGCACGCCGGGGCTGCTGCTGGCGATGGGGCCGGGCTTCAGCTGCGAACTGGTGCTGCTGCGCTGGTAGGCCGCCCTCTGACGCGCAGGACGCCGTGAAGACGCAGTGATTCGGAGGACCTCATGATCTGGTACGTGCTGCTGGTGGCGGCTGTCGCGGCCGAGCGCATCGCCGAGCTCGTCGTCGCCCGGCGCAACGAGCGCTGGAGCATGGCGCGCGGCGCGACGGTCGCAGGGCAGGGCCACTATCCGGCGATGGTCGCCCTGCACACCGGTCTGCTGGCGGCGTGTGTGGCCGAGGCCTGGCTGGGGGGCCGGCCGTTCGTCCCCGCGCTGGCCTGGCCGATGGCCGCCGTGCTGGTGGCGGCCCAGGGGCTGCGCTGGTGGTGCATCAGCACACTGGGGCCGCGCTGGAACACCCGGGTGATCGTCGTCCCCGGGCTGCCCCTGGTGGAGGGCGGCCCCTACCGGTGGTTGCGGCACCCGAACTACGTGGCCGTCGTCGCCGAGGGGGTGGCGCTGCCGCTGGTGCACACCGCCTGGCTCACCGCGGTGGCGTTCACCGTGCTCAACGCGGTGCTGCTGACCGTCCGCATCCGCTGCGAGAACGCCGCCCTGGCAGGCGCCTGGTCCGCACGGTCCGCCCCGGCGGGAGACATCGCGGCGTGATCGACGTCCTGGTGGTGGGCGGCGGACCCGCCGGACTCGCCACCGCGATCCATGCCGCGCTGGCCGGACTGGAGGCCGTCGTCGTGGAGCCCAGGACCTCGCCGGTCGACAAGGCCTGCGGCGAAGGGGTCATGCCCGGCGGGGTCGACGCGCTCCGTGCGCTGGGGGTCGGGCCGGCGGGGCACGCGCTGCGCGGCATCCGCTATGTCGACGGCCGGCGCCGCGCCGAGGCGGCCTTCAGGGGCGGTACCGGTCTCGGGATCCGCCGCACGGTGCTGCATGCGGCGCTGCACGAGCGCGCCCGTGAACTGGGTGTACGGATCGTCGCGGGCAAGGCGGGCGACGTCCGTCAGGGGCCCGACCGGGTCACCGCCGCAGGGCTCACCGCGCGCTGGCTGGTGGCGGCGGACGGTCTGCACTCGCCGGTCCGCCGCGGTCTGGGGCTCGACCTGCCCGGCCGCTCCCCCGGCCGCTACGGGCTGCGGCGGCACTACCGGTGCGCCCCGTGGACCGACTTCGTGGAGGTCCACTGGTCCGCGGACGGCGAGGCGTATGTGACCCCGGTCGGCGACGAGCTCGTCGGGGTCGCGGTGCTGAGCCGCAGCCGTCGCGGATACGACGACCACCTGGCCGGGTTCCCGGCCCTCCGCGCGGCGCTGGACGGGCCGCACGCGAGCAGCGTGCGGGGAGCGGGGCCGCTCCGCCAGCGGGTACGGCGCAGGGTCGCAGGCCGGGTGCTGCTCGTCGGTGACGCCGCGGGATACGTCGACGCGCTCACCGGCGAGGGCATCGCCCTGGCCCTGGCCGGTGCCGCTGCGGCGGTGCGCTGTCTCGCCGCCGGCCGACCGGCCGACTACGAGGCTGCCTGGCAGCGGCTGACCCGGCGTCACCGGATGCTGACGGGAGCCCTGCTGTCCTTCAGCGGCAGCCCCCGCGCCGCGGGCCTCGTCGTGCCCGCGGCGGCCCGGATGCCCGCCGCTTTCGCGGCGGCGGTCCACCTCCTGCAGTGATCGGCCGGCCCGTCCAACACGGCCTCTGTATGCAGTAGTTGCAGGTAGAGCCAGGGTAATTCCGTTTCTCTGCACACATCTTGCAGCAGCACGCGATGCGACACCCGGGCTCACTTGGCATGAACCCGCCGATTACCTCGGTCAGACCTGTAGACCTCCGTACAACTCTCTGCAATTCTCCAACAATTGAACGCAAGACTCGGACTTGACGAGTATGGGGACAGTAGATGACACGTCACAGAAGCAGCTGGCGGGCCTTGACGGCCGCCTTCGCGACAGCCCTGTTACTGCTCGGACTGCCGGCCCTGTCCGCCGCGGCCGCAGGCGGACCCGACCTCGCCTCCGGCCGGCCCGCCCGCGCGTCCAGCTCGGCGGCCGAGTACGGAGCGGCGAACATCACCGACGGCAACCCCAGTACGTACTGGGAGAGTTCCAGCGGCACCTTCCCCCAGTGGGTGGAGGCCGACCTCGGCTCGACCGCCCGGGTCGACCAGGTCGTACTGAAGCTGCCGGCCGGCTGGGAGAGCCGCAGCCAGACCTTCTCCGTGCAGGGCAGTACCGACGGAACCGGCTACAGCACCCTCGCCGCGTCCGCGGCCCACACCTTCGCCCCTGGCGACAGCAACACCGTGACGGTCGACTTCCCCGCCACCCGGGCCAGGTACGTCCGCATCGACATCACCGCCAACTCCGGCTGGCCCAAGGCCCAGCTCTCCGGGCTCGAAGTCCACTCCGCCGACACGTCCGACTCCTCGGGCAATCTCGCCCTCGGCAGGACACTGACGGCCAGCAGCTACACGGAGACCTACACAGCGGGCCAGGCGAACGACGGCAACCGCGCTTCCTACTGGGAGAGCAAGAACAACGCCCTGCCGCAGTGGGTCCAGGCCGATCTCGGCTCGGCGGTACGGATCAACCAGGTCGTCCTGCGACTGCCGGACGGCTGGGGTGCCCGCACCCAGACCCTGAAGATCCAGGGCAGTACCGACAACACGGACTTCACGGATCTGACCGCGTCCAAGGACTACACCTTCAACGCGGCGGGCGGGCAGGCCGCAACGATCTCCTTCGACGCCACGACCACCCGCTACCTGCGCGTACTGATCACGGCCAACTCCGTCCAGGCGGCGGGCCAGTTGTCGGAACTCGAAATCTACGGTCCCGCGGCCGGCGACGTGACGGCGCCGACCGCTCCCCAGGGGCTCGCGTACACCGAGCCCGCCGGCGGCCAGATCAAGCTCGCCTGGCAGGCATCGACCGACGCGGTGGGTGTCACCGGCTACGACATCTACGCCAACGGAGAGCTGCGCTCCTCCGTCGCGGGGAACGTCACTGCATACACCGACACCCAGCCGGCGGGCACCACGGTCGCCTACTACGTACGGGCCCACGACGCCGCGGGGAACCAGTCGGCGAACAGCAACACCGTGACCCGCAAGGGCAGCACCGGGGACACCCAGGCGCCCACCGCGCCGTCGAATCTGGCGTTCACCCAGTCCGCCGGTGACATCAGACTGACCTGGGGCGCCTCCACCGACAACGTGAAGGTCACCGGGTACGACATCTACGCCAACGGCGACCTGGCCAAGTCCGTCGCGGGCGATGTGACCACGTACACCGACAGCCGGGCCGCCGGTGCCACGGTCTCCTACTACGTACGGGCCAAGGACGCGGCGGGGAACGTCTCGGGCAACAGCAACACCGTCACCCGCCCCGGCTCCTCCGGGAGCGGCTCCGATCTGGCCAGGTCCAAGCCGATCAGCGCCTCCTCCACCGTCTTCACCTTCGCCGCCGAGAACGCCAACGACGGGCAGACCAGCACCTACTGGGAGGGCGCCGGAGGCAGCTACCCGAACACGCTGACCGTGAAGCTCGGCTCCAACGCCGATGTCGGCTCCGTCGTCCTGAAGCTCAGCCCGGACAGCTCCTGGGCCACCAGGACCCAGAACATCCAGGTACTGGGGCGTGAGCAGAGCGCCACGTCGTTCACCGGTCTGGCGGCGGGCAAGGACTACACCTTTGATCCCGCGAGCCAGAACACGGTCACCATCCCGGTGAACGGGCGGGTTGCCGACGTCCAGCTGAAGATCACCTCCAACACCGGTTCCGCCGCGGGGCAGATAGCGGAGTTCCAGGTCATGGGCGTCCCCGCGCCCAACCCCGATCTCCAGGTCACCAAGATCACCTCATCCCCCGCAGCGCCGGTCGAGTCCGATGACATCAGCCTCTCGGCCACCGTCACCAACAGCGGCACCCAGGCATCGGCCGCCACCGACCTCGACTTCGCCCTCGGCGGCACCAAAGCGGGAACAGCCGCCGTACCCGCACTGGCAGCGGGTGAGTCGAAGACCGTCACCGGCTCCGTCGGGGCCAGGGACGCGGGCAGCTACCCGCTGAGCGCCGAGGCCGACCCGGCGAACAAGGTCGTCGAGACGAACGAGGGAAACAACACCTTCACCGCCGCCTCCCCGCTGGTGGTCAAGCCGGTCGCCAGCTCCGACCTGGTGGCATCCCCGGTCGGCTGGTCGCCCAGCTCCGCCTCCGCGGGGGACACGGTGAAGTTCTCGGTGGCACTCAAGAACCAGGGCAGCGTCGCCTCGGCCCCGGGCGCCCACGCCGTCACCCTCACCGTGACCGACTCCAAGGGCGCCACGGTCAAGACCCTCACCGGCTCCTACTCCGGGACGATCGCGGCGGGTGACACCGCTCCCCCGCTGGATCTCGGCAGCTGGACCGCGGTGAACGGCACGTACCGGATCAAGACCGTGATCGCGGACGACGGCAACGAACTGCCGGTCAAGCGCGGCAACAACACCTCCACGCAGTCGCTGTTCATCGGGCGGGGCGCGGACATGCCGTACGACAGCTACGAGGCCGAGGACGGCGTACTGGCGGGCGGCGCCAAGGTCGTCGGACCGAACCGCACCGTCGGAGACCTCGCGGGCGAGGCATCGGGCCGCAAGGCCGTCACGCTCAACAGCACGGGGCAGTCGGTCGAGTTCACCACCAAGGCCGCCACCAACACGCTCGTCACCCGCTTCTCCATACCGGACGCACCGGCCGGTGGCGGTATCAACTCCACGCTGGACCTCTATGTCGACGGCACCTTCCTCAAAGCCGTCGACCTCACCTCCAAGTACGCCTGGCTGTACGGCGCCGAGACCGGACCCGGCAACGACCCGGGGTCCGGCGCTCCCCGTCACATCTACGACGAGGCCAATGTCCAGCTGGGGATGACCGTCCCCGCGGGCCACAAGATCAAGCTGCAGAAGGACGCCGCCAACACCACCACGTACGCGATCGACTTCGTCAACACCGAACAGGCCACGGCGGCCCCCAACCCGGACCCGGCCGCCTACACCGTCCCGGCCGGGTTCTCCCAGCAGGACGTGCAGAACGCGCTCGACAAGGTGCGGATGGACACCACGGGCAAGCTGACCGGGGTCTATCTGCCTGCCGGTGACTACGAGACATCCAGCAAGTTCCAGGTGTACGGCAAGGCCGTCCACGTGGTCGGCGCCGGGCCCTGGTTCACCCGGTTCCACGCGCCGTCGTCGCAGGACAACACCGACATCGGCTTCCGCGCCGAAGCCACGGCCAACGGCTCGTCGTTCGCCGGCTTCGCCTACTTCGGGAACTACACCTCACGGATCGACGGCCCCGGCAAGGTCTTCGACTTCTCCAACGTCTCCGACATCACCATCGACAACATCTGGGACGAACACACCGTGTGCCTCTACTGGGGCGCCAACACGGACCGCGTCACCATCAAGAACTCCCGGATCCGGGACACCTACGCCGACGGCATCAACATGACCAACGGCAGCACGGACAACCATGTGACCAACAACGAGTCACGGGCCACCGGCGACGACAGCTTCGCGCTGTTCTCGGCGATCGACGCCGGGGGCGCGGACGAGAAGAACAACGTCTTCGAGAACCTGACCTCCCTGCTCACCTGGCGTGCGGCGGGGGTGGCCGTCTACGGCGGTTACGACAACACCTTCCGCAACATCCGGGTGGCGGACACCCTGGTGTACGCGGGCGTCACGGTCAGCTCGCTGGACTTCGGGTACGCGATGAACGGCTTCGGCACCGATCCGACCACCCTGGAGAACATCACACTGGAGCGGACGGGCGGTCACTTCTGGAACGGTCAGACGTTCCCGGGGATCTGGCTGTTCTCCGCGTCGAAGGTGTTCCAGGGCATCCGGATCAACGATGTGGACATCGTCGACCCGACGTACAGCGGGATCATGTTCCAGACCAACTACGTGGGAGGACAGCCGCAGTTCCCGATCAAGGACACCGTCCTGACCGACGTCACGATCACCGGCGCCAAGAAGAGCGGCGACGCCTATGACGCCAGGTCCGGCTTCGGCGTCTGGGCCAACGAGCTGCCGGAGTCGGGCCAGGGCCCGGCGGTCGGCGAGGTCACGTTCCACAACCTGAAGATGAGCGGCAACGCTCAGGACATCAAGAACACCACGTCCACGTTCACCATCAACAACCTGCCGTAGCGGCACACGGCGCGCGGGCCCCGGCCGGGACATCCGGCCGGGGCCCGCTGCGCCGTACCGGGTGAGCGGCCACCGCGGGGATCAGCGCGGCGGGGCACCCCGGCCGGGGCCGAGCCGTACGGGAAGCTCCTGCACCCCGTTGCCCACGAAGCCGCCGTGCCGGGGCAGCTCCCCCTCGGGTACCGCCTGCTCCAGCCCGGGGAAGCGGGTGAAGAGGCGTTCCAGGGCGATGGTGGCCTCCAGCCTCGCCAGTGGTGCGCCGAGGCAGAAGTGCGGACCGTGCCCGAGCGAGAGATGGCGGGCATCCCGGGTGACGTCGAAGCGCCCGGCATCCGCTCCGTGGGCCTCCGGGTCGCGGCCGGCGGCCGAGTACCCCGCCAGTACCGGGGTCCCCCGCGGAATGACCGTGCCCCCGACGGAGAGATCGCGGGTGGGGTAACGGAAGGGGAAGAAACTGACCGGACTGTCCCAGCGCAGCGTCTCCTCGACGACGGCCGCCCAGGTCACCCGGCCCTCCTGCACCAGGGCGAGCTGGTCCCGGTGGGCGCAGAGCGCGCGGACCGCGTTGACGACGAGGTTCATCGTCGTCTCATGACCGGCGACCACCATGAGGAGCAGCGTGCCGATCAGTTCCTGCTCGCTCAGCCGGTCGCCGTCCTCCTCACGGGCCGCGATCAGCGCGCTGGTGAGATCGCTGCCCGGCCGCTCGCGCCGGGCCGCCACCACCGCGGCGAGCGCCGCGATCATCTCCCCGTTGGCGGCCACCACCTCCTCGGGTCCGATGCCGGTCGAGACCACCTGCTCCGACAGATGGTGCAGCCGCTCCCGGTGCTCGGGACCGACCCCGAGGAGTTCGCAGATGACACCCATCGGCAGCGGCAGGGCGTAGTGCCGGCGCAGATCGACGGTGCCCGCGCCGTCCGCGACGGCCGTGACCTCGTCGAGCAGCCCGGAGGCCAGCTCCTCGATGCGCGGCCGCAGCGCCTCCACCCGCCGCCCGGTGAACGCCCGGCTCACCAAGGAGCGAAGTCTGCGGTGGTCGGCACCGTCGGCCGTGGTCATCGACCGCACCGTGGCGAAGGTCCGCAGCGGCCAGCCCTCCCCGATCCGGCCCTCCTGGAGCGCGGTGAAGTACCCCGCCCCCTTGGCGACGTCGGGGTGCGCGAGGAACTCCCGCAGCGCCGCGTGCCCGAGGACCGCGGCCCCGGCGACCTCACCGGGGAGAACGACCGGGACCACCGCGCCGCCGGCCAGGAGCCGCGCGTTGGCCGCGTGCGGGCAGCCACCGGACGGATCCATCCGGTGCGGGGAGACAGGTGAGGTGTTCAACTCGTCACTCCTGGCGGGGGCTGGTGGGCGGTGTTCCCGGCCGGCGAGAGGCCGGGGAGGGCCGGGGCGACCGGCCCGCCGCAGGCCCGGCCCGCCGGTCACGCATGGTCCGGCGCTTTCCGGGCAGCAGCGGCAGGACAGGAACCCGAGATCTAAGGAACGTACGACAGTGAGCTACCTCTCCACCCCAGGTTCGCCGATATACGACCAGCTGGTCCAGGAGCAGGGCGATGTTCTCGCCGAAGCGCGGAAACTCGCGGAGGAGGCCCTCCAGAAGGCGGACCCCGCGCAGTACTGGGAGGGCGCCCTGACCCACCGGCCCACACCGGAGAAGGTCGCGCAGAGCTGAGCGATACACCGGCCCGCGCTCCCGCGACAGGTCCGACTCGCACCGTTCGGAACCTTTTCGATCGTCATGCCCCGGTGACGCAAAGTCTGAATCGTTTTGGTCACGACAGGCAACCCCTGCGTCCTCACCACCGTTCTTGATGGGTAGCGATTTCCGGAGGGAAATCGCCGTTCGCACGACAGACACGGAGTGAATGACGATGGTCCACCTTTCGGTTGTCGTACCGTGCTACAACGAAGCAGAGGTGATCGGCTCCTTCCATACCGCGCTGGTCACCGCGCTCGAACCGACCGGGGAGACATTCGAGATCTGCTACGTCGACGACGGCAGCGGTGACCGGACCCTGAGCGAACTGCGCCGGCTGGCAGCCGGCGACTCACGAGTGCGCTTCACCTCCTTCAGCCGCAACTTCGGCAAGGAGTCGGCGATGCTCGCCGGACTGCGGATGGCCGCGGGCGACGCAGCCGTCCTGATGGACGCCGACCTCCAGCATCCGCCCACCCTCCTGCCGCGCATGCTCGACCTGCACCGGCACGGCTACGACCAGGTCGTCGCCCAGCGTGACCGTACGGGCGAGGGCGCGCTCAGGTCCGCGCTCAGCCGGATGTACTACCGGCTGGTGCGGCGCTGCATGGACGTCGAAGTCATCGACGGAGCGGGGGACTTCCGGCTGCTGTCCCGCCGTGCGGTGGACAGTGTCCTGTCCCTCCCCGAGAGCAACCGCTTCTCCAAGGGGATCTTCTCCTGGATCGGGTTCAACACCGTCAGCTTCACCTACCGCAACGTCGAGCGGGCCGCCGGAGAGTCCAAGTGGGGCGGCCGCCATCTGCTGAACTACGGCATCGACGGGCTGCTCTCCTTCAACAGCAAGCCGCTGCGGCTGGCCATCCACACCGGGCTCTGCCTCTTCCTCTCGGCGCTCGTCTACGCGGCGTACATCATCGCGAACGTCGTGCTCGACGGTGTCGACACCCCCGGATACACCACGCTGCTCACGGCGATCGTCGCGCTCAGCGGCATCCAGCTCGCCACCCTCGGGGTCATCGGCGAGTACGTCGGGCGGATCTACCACGAGTCGAAGCGCAGGCCGCACTACGTGGTCAGCGAGACCGACGACCGTCCCAGGGACTTCTCACCGCGCTCCCCGCTGGAGAGCGCGGGTCAGGCGCGGCCGGCCTCATGAGTCCCGAGGAGACCCGCCCGTCCCCCGGGCCTTCCGAGTCACAGGACGGGTCCGGGCAGCCGCAGGGCAGGACCCGCACCCTGGGCCAGTTCGCCACCTTCGCCGCGATCGGGGTCGCGAACACCGCCGTCTACTACGCGGTGTTCGCCACGCTGAACCACTGGCTGCCGTATCTGGCGGCCCATGTGCTGGGCTGGGCCGTGGGCATCACGGTGTCGTTCCTGCTCAACTCGTACATCACCTGCCGCACCCGCCCCACCTGGCGCGCGTTCGCGCGCTACCCGCTCTCCGGCATCGTGAACGTCGTCGGCAGCGGGATCCTGCTCTACCTCGCGGTGAGCATGCTGGGGATGAACGAGGACATCGCCGCTGTGGCGGCCGGTGTCCTCGTCACTCCCGTCTCGTTCCTGCTGGCCCGGTGGGCCATCAGCTCCGGCGCCTCTCCCGCGCAGGGAGAGGACGGGGTCAGGGCAGCCGCTTCGCGTGGGTGACGCGGTCGACGTGGTAGTAGTCGGCGACGCAACCGGCGGGCCAGCCGTTCGGCTTCTTCCCGAAGGGCTCCAGCATCCTGGCCACATGGAGCGGCTTGTAGGGCAGCACCTCGGCCCCGGCCGCCGACTGCTGCCGCATCCACTGGTCCTGCCGGTCCCACTTCCCTGCCCTGACATGCATCTGGTGGCCGAGGGTGTGCAGCGGGACGGCCAGCGAGAGGCAGACCCCGGCGCACACGACGCCCGCCGCCGCGGTCACGGCCAGCGTCCCGGCCGGGCGCCGCCGGACCGCGCGTCCCAGCAGCGCACCGATACCGGTGAGCAGCAGGACGTACAGCAGCAGATAGTCGTTCCAGGTCCGCTCGGTGGTCAGGAGGTGCTCTCCGAACACCGGGTACGTGATGACGGAGCACAGGAAGCCGGAGACCAGGACGGCCACCATGCCGATGCCCGTGAGGAGGAAGGGGCGGCACGGCAGCAGGGCCCCGGGCCGCTCCCGGCGTGCGACCAGGCCGAGCACCAGTCCCGCGGCGACCGCCCCCAGGTACTGCCAGGTCGACAGGACCGTCGCGACGATGTGGACGTACTGGTGCAGTGAGGCGGTGAGCGAGTCCGGGGCCAGCATCGACGTGCCGGCGCCGAACTTCTCCCGGCGGTGGCGTGAACCGGGCGATGTCACGAGCAGCACCACGCCGATCGCGACCCCGGCCATCATGGCGAGTGCCCAGCGGCGGGCGTACCCGCGTACGCCGGTGGTGAAGACCTGCCCCGCGAAGAGCACCACGGCCGCGAGGACCACCAGGAGCACCACGGAGGTCTCTTCGGAGAGCGTCCCCAGGAACGTCCCCGCGAACACGGCGGCGACCAGGGCGGCGATCCTGCCCCGGGGGCCGCGGGCGAGCAGGACCGGGATGACAGCGGCGCAGGCCAGCACGGGTGCCACCGTGTGCGAGACGGAGGCAGCCGGCCAGTAGAACGTCTTGTACGTGTTGGTCGTGGCGAGCAGGAAGACCACCGCCGTGACGGATGCCACGAGCAGCGGCACCCCACGCGGCACGGTCATCCGGCCGGCCCGCAGGGCAAGGGCGGTCACCGCCCAGAGCAGCCCCACCATCAGAGCGCCGCTGACCAGTCCGAACCACTGGTGGCCCGGGACCCCCGGCTCGGCGTAGAGGCCGACGAGCCATCCGTTGGCGATCCGGCCGTTGTCGTGGAAGTAGAACTTGCCGGTGAGCCCGGAGATGCCGTGGTCGCGCACGAAGGGGAGGAAGCACCACTCGTCGGCGCTGGGGCGCACGTACTGCCCGTACCAGGCGGCTGCGGCGAGCAGACCGAGCGGCACCACCGAGAGAAGCAGTGCCCAGGATCCGGCCAGTGCCCGGAGCGGTCCTTCACGTCCTGGGCCTCCCGACGTCCGGTCTCCGCCGCCCGGTTGTCTGGGGACGGTGACGCTCGATGCGTCGACGGCCATGTGCACCACTGCCTCTCGGGGTTGTTACCGGTCTGCCCCGAAGACGTTTCTCGTTGCCCCCGCGTTCCATCCCGTACCCCCTCAGGCCACCTCAATGACCCGATCGGGTGAAAGCCGGACAGCAGATGGCCCAGCGCCGGTGCGTCAGGCGACGGAACCTATCCGGCCGGCCGGGCCCTTCGAGCCGTCGTGGTGGATGGGGGTGTGCGCGCCGGTGAGCGGGGCGCCGGTGCCGCCGCGCCGGTGGGCGACGATCTCCGCGCCGATCGAGAGGGCGGTCTCCTCCGGGGTCCTGGCGCCGAGGTCGAGGCCGATGGGCGAGCGCAGGCGGGCCAGTTCCAGCTCGGTGACGCCGACGTCGCGGAGCCGGGCGTTCCGGTCGAGGTGGGTACGGCGGGAGCCCATCGCGCCCACATAGGCGACCGGCAGGGTGAGGGCCAGTTCCAGCAGCGGCACATCGAACTTGGCGTCGTGCGTGAGGACGCAGAGCACGGTCCTGCTGTCGACCTCGGTCGACTTCAGATAGCGGTGCGGCCAGTCGACGACGATCTCGTCGGCGTCCGGGAAGCGGGTGGCGGTCGCGAAGACCGGGCGGGCGTCGCAGACGGTGACCCGGTAGCCGAGCAGTTTGCCGACCCTGACCAGGGCCGAAGCGAAGTCGATCGCGCCGAAGACGATCATCCGGGGCGGGGGCACGCTCGATTCGACGAGCAGGGTGAGCGGGCGGCCGCAGCGGGAACCGTCCGCGCCGATCGTGACGGTCTCGGTGCGGCCCGCGTCCAGCAGGGCCAGCGCCTCGGCGACGGCGGTGCGGTCCAGCTCCCGGTGGCCGCCCAGCGTGCCTTCGTACGATCCGTCGGTGTGGACCAGTACGGCCCGGCCGAGCAGGTCGTCCGGGCCGTCGGTGATCCGCGCGACGGCCGCCGACGTCCCCTGCGCGGCAGCGGCCAGCGCGGCCGTGCAGGTCTGCCGGGACGGTGCGTCGGCGCGGAGTGGCGTGATCAGTATGTCGATGACTCCGCCGCAGGTCAGACCCACGGCGAAGGCATCCTCGTCGCTGTAGCCGAAGCGTTCGACGACCGTGCGGCCCGTTTCCAGGGCCTCCTTGCAGAGTTCGTAGACCGCCCCTTCCACACATCCGCCGGAGACCGAGCCGATCGCGGTGCCCTCGGTGTCCACCGCGAGCGCGGCTCCCGGGCGGCGCGGTGCGCTCCCGCCGACCGCCACCACGGTGGCGACGGCGAATTCGCGGCCCTGCTCGACCCACCGGTTCAGTTCTTCGGCGATGTCCAGCATGTCGGTCTCCTCACGGATGTGTGAAAGGGGGGCGGGCTAACTGACGCCCAGCCAGCTCTCAATGGGATGGAGTGCGAAGTAAGCGACGAACACTGCGGTGAGCACCCACATCAGCCAGCCGATCTCCCGGAACTTGCCCTGGACGGCCTTGATGAGGACGTGGGAGATGACACCGGCCGCGATGCCCACGGTGATGGAGTAGGCGAACGGCATCAGAACGGTGGTCAGGAACACCGGGATGGAGGTGGCCTGGTCGTTCCAGTCGATGTGCTTGGCGTTGGTCAGCATCATCGAGCCGATGACGACGAGCGCGGCGGACGCGACCTGGGTGGGGATGAGCTGGGCGAGCGGGGTGAAGACCAGGCAGAGCGCGAAGCCGACACCGGTGACGACGCTGGCCAGGCCGGTGCGCGCGCCGTCGCCGACGCCGGCGGTGGACTCGACGAAGACCGTCTGGCCCGATGCCCCGGCGAGACCGCCGACGATGCCGCCGGCGCCGTCGATGGTCAGGGCCTTGTTGAGCCCCGGCATCTTCCCGTCCTTGTCGACGAGGTTGGCCTGCTGGCCGACACCGATGATCGTGCCGATCGCGTCGAAGAATCCGGCGAGCACCAGCGTGAAGACGATGACGCCGACCGTGATGCCACCGACATGGCCGATACCGCTGAACGAGACGCTGCCGAAGAGACCGAAGTCCGGCGCGCTCACGGGCGAGCCCTTGAGCGCGGGGGCGTTGAGTCCCCAGTCCTTCTGGCTGAGCCCGGCGACCTGGTGGACGATCGCGGCGAAGACGGTGCCGCCGACGATGCCGATCAGGATCGCGCCGGGGACCTTGCGGACCTGGAGCGCGAAGATCAGCAGCAGCGTGACGGCGAAGCAGACCACCGGCCAGCCGGTGAGCATGTCCGCGGTGCCCAGCTGGAGCGGCTTCGCTCCGGAGATGCCGCCGGGTCCCTTCATCCCGGTGACGAAGCCGGCCTGGACGAGGCCGATGAGGCAGACGAAGAGGCCGATTCCCATGGTGATGGCGTGCTTCAGCGCCAGTGGGATGGCGTTCATGATGAGTTCGCGCAGGCCGGTGACCACCAGCAGCACGATGATGGCGCCGTAGATGATGCACATCGCGAACGCGTTGCCCCAGGTCATCTCCGGGGCGACCTGGTAGGCCATGACGGCGGAGACGCCGAGTCCCGCCGCGAGGGCCAGCGGGACGTTGCCGATGAAGCCCATCACCAGGGTGGTGACGGCCGCGGCGAGCGCGGTGGCGGTGGTGATCTGGCCGCCGTCCAGGTGGTGGCCTGTGACGTCGGCCCCGGAGAGGATCACCGGGTTCAGGAGGATGATGTACGCCATCGCCATGAAGGTGGTGATGCCGCCGCGCACCTCCGTCCCGACGGTGGACCCTCTCTTGGTTATGTGGAAGTACCGGTCCAGCCAGGACCTTCCGGCCGGCTGGCGTGTGCCCGTGCCTGCGTCTTCCGGCACGGTCTCTGGCTCAAGGGACTGCTGGGTCATGGTGCCTACTCCCAAGGTTCAAAGGGGCACCCGCGTGGAGATTGGAGATGCGGGATTTGGGATGGTGCGTGGGCTGCACGACCCGGGGGACGGCCCGAGGCGAACTGGGTACTGCACTTCGTGGGGGCCAGGACCGCGAGCGGGGCGGTACTGGGGGCTCCGGGCGGCGCGCGCTGGGAAGTGTGACGTTCCTAGGAGGCACACGCCGCCCGGAGAGCTGGGGCGGGTCAGGTGGCGGTGAGGTGCTCCGGCCTGACGGGTGTCCGGTTCAGTTCGAGACCGGTGGCGTTGCGGATCGCCGCGAGGACGGCCGGGGTCGAGGAGAGGGTCGGGGCCTCACCGATGCCGCGCAGACCGTACGGCGCGTGCTCGTCGGCCAGTTCGAGGACGTCGACCGGGATCGTCGGGGTGTCGAGGATCGTCGGGATCAGGTAGTCCGTGAAGGAGGGGTTGCGCACCTTCGCGGTCTTCGGATCGACGATGATCTCCTCCATCACGGCGACGCCCAGGCCCTGGGTCGTGCCGCCCTGGATCTGGCCGACGACCGAGAGCGGGTTGAGCGCCTTCCCGACATCCTGGGCCACCGCGAGCTCGATGACCTTCACCAGGCCGAGCTCGGTGTCCACCTCGACGACCGCGCGGTGCGCGGCGAACGAGTACTGGACGTGGCCGTCGCCCTGGCCGGTGACGAGGTCGAAGGGGACGGTGGGACGGTGGCGCCACTCCAGCTCCAGGTCCACCGCCTCGTCCTCCAGCACGTCGACCAGGTCGGCCAGGACCTCGCCGCCGTCGGTGACGACCTTGCCGCCTTCCAGGAGCAGCTCGGCCGTGGCCCAGGCCGGGTGGTACGTGCCGAGCTTGGCCCGGCCGATCTCCAGGACCTTCTCGCGGACGGCCTCGGCGGTGTTCTTCACCGCGCCGCCTGTCATGTACGTCTGCCGGGAGGCGGACGTCGAACCGGCCGAGCCGACCTGGGTATCGGCCGGGTGGATCGTCACCTGGTTGACACCGAGCTCGGTGCGGACGATCTGCGCGTGGACGGTGACGCCGCCCTGGCCGACTTCGGCCATCGCGGTGTGCACGGTCGCGACGGGCTCGCCGTTGATGACCTCCATCCGCACCCGGGCGGTGGAGTAGTCGTCGAAGCCCTCGGAGAAGCCGACGTTCTTGAGGCCGACCGCGTAGCCGACACCGCGTACGACGCCTTCGCCGTGTGTGGTGTTGGAGAGCCCGCCGGGCAGTGCGCGGACGTCCGCCTCCTCGCCGGCCGAGAGCCACTGCTGCTCGGGCGGCAGGGGGCGGGACTTGACCAGGCGCAGCAGCTCGACCACGGGCGCGGGCGAGTCACAGATCTGGCCTGTGGGCAGCCGGGTGCCCTGCTCCATGGCGTTGAGCTGGCGGAACTCCACCGGGTCCATGTCCAGCTTCGCCGCGAGCTTGTCCATCTGGGCCTCGTACGCGAAGCACGCCTGGACCGCGCCGAAGCCGCGCATGGCGCCGCAGGGCGGGTTGTTGGTGTACAGCGCGATGGCCTCGATGTCGACGTCCTCGATGACATAGGGGCCGACCGCGAGCGAGGAGGCGTTGCCGACCACGGCCGGGGACGCGGACGCGTAGGCGCCGCCGTCCAGCACGATCCGGCACTTCATGTGCGTGAGCTTGCCGTCCTTGGTGGCCCCGTGCTCGTAGTGGAGCTTCGCAGGGTGGCGGTGCACGTGGCCGAAGAAGGACTCGAACCGGTTGTAGACGATCTTCACCGGCTTGCCGGTGCGGAGTGCCAGGAGGCAGGCGTGGATCTGCATCGACAGGTCCTCGCGGCCGCCGAACGCGCCGCCGACCCCGGAGAGCGTCATCCGGACCTTGTCCTCGGGCAGGCCGAGGACCGGGGCGATCTGCCGGAGGTCGGAGTGCAGCCACTGGGTGGCGACGTACAGGTCGACGCCGCCGTCCTCGGCGGGCACCGCGAGCCCGGACTCCGGGCCGAGGAACGCCTGGTCCTGCATGCCGAAGACGTAGTCGCCCGAGACGATGACGTCGGCGCGCTCGGCTGCCTTGTCGGCGTCGCCGCGGATGATCGGCTGGCGGTGCACGATGTTCGGGTGCGGGACGTGGCCGATGTGGTGGTCGTCGCGGCCCTCGTGGATGAGCAGCGCGTCCGGAGCCGTCGCCGACGCCTCGTCGGTGATGACGGGCAGTTCGGCGTACTCGATCTTGATCTTGGCCGCGGCCCGGCGCGCGGTCTCCGGGTGGTCGGCGGCGACGATGGCCACCGGCTCCCCGTGGTGGCGGACCTTCCCGTGGGCGAGAACCGGCGTGTCCTGGATCTCCAGGCCGTAGTTCTTCATCCCGGTGGGCAGGTCGTCGTAGGTGAGTACGGAGTACACACCGGAGGTCGCCAGCGCCTCGGAGACGTCGATCGACTTGATCTCGGCGTGCGCGGTGGTGGAGCGGAGGGTGAAGCCCCAGAGCATGTCCTCGTGCCACATGTCGGACGAGTACGCGAACTCGCCCGTGACCTTGAGGGTGCCGTCGGGGCGGAGCGTGGACTCGCCGATGCCGCCCTTGGTCTTCGACCCCTGCTGGATGTTGGTGGGTGAACCAGTGACGCCCATGATCAGACCGTCTCTTCCTGGCGAGCGGCCGCGAGGCGGACCGCGTCGAGGATCTTCTCGTATCCGGTGCAGCGGCAGAGGTTGCCGGAGAGCGCCTCACGGATGTCCGCGTCGGACGGTGAGTCGTTCTGTTCCAGCAGCTCGTCGGCGGCGACCAGGAGCCCCGGGGTGCAGAAACCGCACTGCACGGCGCCGGCGTCGATGAACGCCTGCTGGATCGGGGAGAGCTCGCCGGCCTCGCCGGTACGGCCGTCGGTCGGCTTGGACTGCCAGCGCTTGGCGTCGTCCAGGCTGGTGCCGCAGCCGGACGTGCCGCACCCCGTGCCCGGGTGGGCGCCCTCGCGGTGCTTGGCGTAGTCCGCCAGGCCCTCGACCGTGACGATC
The DNA here is from genome assembly GCF_036061255.1 of Streptomyces sp. NBC_00388. Taxonomy (NCBI): domain Bacteria; kingdom Bacillati; phylum Actinomycetota; class Actinomycetes; order Kitasatosporales; family Streptomycetaceae; genus Streptomyces; species Streptomyces sp. NBC_00388. The sequence continues at coordinate 6,160,993 of NZ_CP107948.1, read as the reverse complement.
TCGCGGCCCTCTGCCTGACCGGCGGCGACCAGGCAGGAACAGACCGGGACGCCGTCGAGGCGCACCGTGCAGGAACCGCATTCGCCCTGCTCACAGGCGTTCTTGGAGCCGGGCAGGCCCATGCGCTCGCGGAGCACGTAGAGCAGGCTCTCGCCCTCCCATACGTCGTCGGCCTCCTGCGGACGGCCGTTGACCGTGAAGTTCACGCGCATTATGCGACTCCCTCTGTGCTGCGGCCGTTGCCGCGGTACGACTCCCAGGTCCAGCCGAGCGTGCGGCGGGCCATGATGCCGACGGCGTGGCGGCGGTAGCTGGCCGTGCCGCGGACATCGTCGATCGGGTTCGCGGCGCCGGAGACCAGCTGGGCGAACTGCTTGGCGATCGACGGGGTGATGATCTTTCCGCTCTCCCAGAAGCCGCCCTCGTCGAGCGCGGCGTTCAGGAAGTCCTCGGCCGCCTTCGCCCGGATCGGGGTCGGGGCCGCCGAGCCGATGCCGGTGCGGACGGTGCGGGTCTCGGGGTGCAGCGCGATCCCGAAGGCGCACACCGCGATGACCATGGCGTTGCGGGTGCCGACCTTGGAGTACTGCTGCGGGCCGTCGGCCTTCTTGAGGTGGACGGACTTGATGAGCTCGTCGGGGGCGAGTGCGTTGCGCTTCACGCCCGTGTAGAAGTCGTCGATGGGGATCAGCCGCGAGCCGCGCACCGACTCGGCCTCGACCTGGCAGCCGGCGGCGAGCAGCGCCGGGTGGGCGTCACCGGCGGGCGACGCGGTGCCGAGGTTGCCGCCGACTCCGCCGCGGTTGCGGATCTGCGGGGAGGCCACGGTGTGCGAGGCCAGCGCGAGACCGGGCAGCTCCGTGCGGAGGTTCTCCATGATCTTGGCGTACGGAACGGACGCGCCCAGCTGGACGGTCTCCTCGCCGACATGCCACTCGCTGAGGAGGCCGATGCGGTTCAGATCCAGGAGGTACTGGGGCCGGCGGTGGTCGAAGTTGATCTCGACCATGATGTCGGTACCACCGGCGATCGGCACAGCCGTGGGGTGCTCGGCCTTGGCGGCGAGCGCCTCCTCCCAGCTGGCGGGGCGAAGGAAGTCCATGAAGCGGCTCTCTTCTTCTCATTCGGGGTTGTTCGCTGGGACCCGGGACGGCCGGCCCTCGACTGGACGTTCATCTGCTGTTAACGCTTGACGGCACAAGTACACAAGCCGGGCCGCGCGGGGTGCAGTCACCGAAACCATGAAGGAGTTGGCTGGTGACCTTCGTCGTCTTGTATGTTCGAACGAAAGACGAGGGTGAGTTACCTCCTGGCTTTCCTCTGGAAACGACAAGTTCCGCCGACCGGGTGCACCGGAACGGCGGACGACACGGATCGGCGGCGACGAGATGCGGCTGCGCGCACTGCTGGAAACGGACGCACTGGGCCTGCGGCTGCTCGGCGGTGAGGACGAGCTGGACCGCACGGTCCGCGGCGTGATGACCACGGATCTGCGGGACCCGAGCCGGTACCTCACCGGGGGCGAACTGGTGCTGACCGGGCTCGCCTGGCGGCGCTCCGCCGAGGACTCCGAGCCGTTCGTACGGATCCTCGTGGGCGCCGGGGTCGTCGGGCTCGCGGCGGGCGAGGCGGAGCTGGGAGACATCCCCGACGACCTGGTGGCGGCCTGTGTGCGCCACCGGCTGCCCATCTTCGCGGTGGAGGAGTCGGTCGCCTTCGCCGTCGTCACCGAGTACGTGGTGCGGCAGGTCTCGGGCGAGCGGGCCGGGGATCTCGCCGCCGTCGTGGACCGGCACCGCAGGCTGATGACGTCGGGCCCGGCGGGCGGCGGCCCCGACGTGGTGCTCGACCTGCTGACCACCGACCTCGATCTGCACGCGTGGGTGCTCTCCCCCACCGGCCGCCAGATCGCCGGAGCGGGCGCTCCCCTGCCGGAAGGGACCGGCGCCGTGCTCGCGGCCGGACACCTCGCGGCGACCCGGACCGGGCGCCGCGGGCCGCACCGGGTCACCGTGCACTCCACCTCGTACTCGCTGTTCCCGGTGCGGGGCGGCGGGCGCGGCGTGCCGTCCGGCCACCGCGACGTGCGCGAGACGGTGCTCTCCGACTGGCTGCTCGCCGTCGAGGCCGACGCCGGCGACTGGCCCGCCGCCCGGCTGGACCTGCTGCAGGGTGTGACCCAGCTGATCGCCGTGGAACGCGACCGCCGCGACGCGGCCCGTACCGTACGGCGCAGACTCGCCCAGGAAGTGCTCGAACTGGTCCAGACGGGTGCGCCGCCCGCCGAGATCGCGGCCAGGCTGCGGGTGGCCGCGCCGGTACTGATGCCCGGGATCGGGGCGGCGCCGCGCTGGCAGGTCGTCGTCGCCAGGGTCGACTGGGACCAGCAGGACGGCCCGGTGATCGAATCGGGGCCGGTGGCCCAGTCCCTGCTGGAGGAGATCCTGGTCGAGCAGGCCCTGCCTGGCGGCTCGGGCCCCGGGTCGTCCGACCGGATCGCGGTCGCGCACACCGGTGACGAGGCCATCGCGCTGGTCCCGCTGCCGCCCCTCGCACCGGAGGCCGGCGGTGACGGGGCGGCCGAGGGCCCGGACACCGGACTGCACGCGGACGAGCTGCTCACCTCGGTACGCGAACCGCTCACGGCCGGTCTCGCCGACGACGGGCGGCTGACCCTGGGCGTCTCCGCCTCGGTGCACTCGGCCGAGGGGCTGCGCGGCGCCCTGGAGGAGGCCAGGCACGCCCGCCGGGTCGCCGCGGCCCGGCCGGGCCGGGTCTGCGCGGCGGGCCACCACGAGCTCGCCTCGCACGTCCTGCTGCTGCCGTTCGTCCCCGACGACGTGCGCCGGGCGTTCACCGCCAGGCTGCTCGACCCGCTGCGGGACTACGACCGGCGCCACCGGGCGGAGCTGATCCCGACCCTGGAGGCCTTCCTCGACTGCGACGGTTCCTGGACCCGCTGCGCGACCCGGCTCCACCTGCACGTCAACACGCTGCGCTACCGCGTCGGCCGGATCGAGCAGTTGACGGGACGCGATCTCTCGCGCCTGGAGGACAAGCTCGATTTCTTCCTGGCCCTGCGGATGAGCTGACCCGCGGGCCCCGGCGGGGGCCCGCGACGGAGCCGCAACATTGTGAATTGATTCACCCAACCCCTTGGCCCGGCGTGCCAATCCGTGCTGAGATGCGCGCAGACCCATCAGCTCAATGGTGCGCTCGGGGAGGGCAATGTGGCCTATACCGCCATGTCTGGTTACGGAACGACAGCTGATGACGATCCTCCACTCCAGACCGCGGTATGGCGGTTGCGCTCGCGCGGCTGCTGGGCGGACGCGGCCGCCCTGCTGGAACCGCACGCGAAGCACGACGCCGAAGCGGCCCTGCAGCGGGCCGCGCTGCTGATCGAGCGGTGCCTCTACACGGAGCAGGGCTGGACGGACGCGGAGGACGCCCTGCGGACGGCCGAAGCACTCGCCCGCAGTGACGAGGCACGCGGCGCCGCGGCCTGCGAACGCGGCCAACTCGGTTACGCCTCGACGCTGTTGGGCGTACGCGACCGGGCCGACGAGGCGCGGGCCGCGATGGGCAGGGCGGCCGCCCTGATCGCGCCCGGCTCACCGGGCCGCCCGCTCCTCGACTTCCGCCGCGGGCTGATCGCGCAGAATCTCGCCGACTCGGCCCAGTCGGCGCGCGCCGCCTACCGCCGGGCCCACGCGGGCGCCACAGCCCACGGCCAGACGCTGCTGCTCTCCTTCACCTGGCGCCACCTGGCCTCGCTCGCCCTGCGGGAGGGTGAGCTCGCCGAGGCCAGGCACGGCTTCGCCGAATCGCTGCGGATACGGGAGGAGCTGGGCTATCTCGTCGGTACGGCACCCGCGCTCGCCGCGCTCGCCGACGCGGAGCCCGAACCTGAGGCGGCCAGACTGCGGGCCGAGGCGGCCAGGCTCTTCCGGCTGCTCGGCGGCGTACCGACCTGGCTGGCCGCACAGCTCACCCCGCCGGCAACGGCGGTGTGAGCCGAACGGCGGCAGCGGCAGGGGCGGGCGCGGTTCAGCCTGCCGCGCCGGTGAAGTGCTCCCGTACGAGGGACTGGACGACCACGAGATCGCGGGCGATCAGGGCGTCCAGCAGAGCGGTGTGCTCCGAGGCGTCGGCGAGGAGGTCGGCGCGGCGGGTGACCGGCGCGCTCACCAGCGGCCACTGGGCCTTGCGGTGCAGGTCGTCGGCGACGGCCACCAGCTGCTCGTTCCCCGAGAGACCGAGGACGGCCCCGTGGAAAGCACGGTCGCACTCGGCGTAGCGGGCGCGGTCGCCGACCGCGGCCGCCGAGACCGTGGCCTCGGCGAGCGGCCGCAGCTCGGCCCACCGCCCTGGCGGGACGGCGCGCGCCAGCCGCAGCATCACCGGGACCTCGATCAGGGCCCGCACCTCGGCCAGCTCCGCGAGCTCCCTGGGGCTCCGTTCGGCGACCCGGAAGCCCCGGTTCGGGACGACCTCGACCGCGCCCTCGACCGCGAGCTGCTGCATGGCCTCCCGCACCGGGGTGGCGGAGACGCCGAAGCGCTCGCCGAGCACGGGCCCGGAGTAGACCTCGCCGGGGACCAGCTCGCCGTCCACCAGGGCGGTGCGCAGGGCGTCGAGGATCTGGCCGCGCACCGAGTGACGCCGTACCGGCTTCGCGACGGCGCCCGCCGCGAAGCCCTGCCCCCCGGACACCGGCCGCACGGCGGAGGCGTCGGGCCCGCTGCGGCTGTGCTCACCGCCGGCCGGCTGTTCGGGGCTGCGGGCGGGATCGGGAACCCGGGCCGGGCCGGAGTACGCGGGCGCGTACGCCTGTACGGCATCACGCGCTCTGCCCTGTTCCACCTGGCTCCTCCTCCGGCGTCCTGTTCAGCACGATAGGCGGACCGGGCCACAGTTCAAACATCGACCGGATCGGATAAGGTAAGGCTTACCTGCAAACGATCGCGATTCGGTGGTCCCTGCATGACCCTTTCCACCCTGCTGCGCTCCCCCGTCACCGCCTCCTACGAGCGGCTGACCGAGGTGTTCCCCAGCCTCTCCGTCACCGAGTCGGAGGGCGGCCCCACCCCGTCGGGCGACGGCTGGGTGACCGCCACCGACCTGGCGGCGGGCGGCAACGCACTCGACGCCTTCCTCGACTGGGACAGCGCGCAGGTGCTGCGCGACTACGGGCGCCCGGCCCGGCCCGACGTGGTCGCGGGCTTCGGATTCCACCGGTACGCGTGGCCGGCCTGTCTGCTGATCACGGTCCCGTGGTTCCTGCACCGCAGGGTGCCGAGGCTCCCGGTCGGCGCTGTCGCCTTCCAGCGCACGCTGGGCCGGATGGCCGTACGCACCGGCTCCTTCGCCTGCCTGCCGGACGATCCGGCCGCCGGGCTCCCCGGGGCGCGCGTGGTCGCGGACGAGGACGCACTGCGCGCCGAGGTCCGGGCCGCCGTGGCGGAGCACCTGGAGCCGGTGCTCGACGGTTTCGGGCCGCGGATGCGCCGCGGCCGGCGGGCCCTGTGGGGAATGGCGACCGACGAGATCGTCGAGAGCCTCTGGTACATCGGCCATCTGCTGGGCGAGGAGCAGCGCGCGGTGGCGGAGCTGGGGCTGCTGCTGCCGGGGTCGACCGCGCCGTACGTCGGCACCGCCGGTTTCCGGGAGCTGGCCGGCCCGCAGGGGGGCCCGCTGCCGACGCGGGACCGCGCGAGCTGCTGCTTCTTCTACACGGTGAGTCCCGGGGACACCTGCGTTACCTGTCCCCGCACCTGCGACGCCGACCGAGTGGCCCGGCTCAGCGCCGACACCGCTCGTTCGGCTGACTGAATTCGAACTCAACACGGCGTACACGCAAGGCAGTTCGATCAGATCGCCCCTATCCGGTGCTCCCTGCACTCCGTTGGCGTGCTCTTGTCCCGAAACGCTCTGAGGCCCCCGGGATCTGAGCCAATATTGCGGCCGCAAGGCACTGACGCGATGCAAGGGACACCGCATGCGACTGACCGACATATCTCTGGACTGGCTGCTTCCCGGTGGCGTGATGATCGCGGGGGTCCTGGTCGCTGTGGCGGTGCTCGTGCGCGGCAGGCGCTCCGCCGACAAGGGATCCGCCGACGACACCTGGGAGCGCAGCGAGGAACGCAGACGGCACAAGGAGGCGGTCTACGGCACCGCCTCGTATCTGTTGCTGTTCTGCTGCGCGGCGGTCGCCGCCGCGCTGTCCTTCCACGGCCTGGTCGGCTTCGGCCGGCAGAACCTCAACCTCACGGGCGGCTGGGAGTACCTGGTCCCGTTCGGCCTCGACGGCGCCGCCATGTTCTGTTCCGTACTGGCGGTGCGCGAGGCGAGCCACGGCGACGCCGCGCTCGGCTCGCGGCTGCTGGTGTGGACGTTCGCCGGAGCGGCTGCCTGGTTCAACTGGGTGCACGCGCCGCGCGGACTGGCCCACGCGGGCGCCCCGCAGTTCTTCGCGGGGATGTCGCTCTCGGCGGCCGTGCTGTTCGACCGCGCGCTGAAGCAGACCAGGGTGGCGGCCCTGCGCGAGCAGGGGCTCGTGCCCCGGCCGCTGCCGCAGATCCGGATCGTGCGGTGGCTGCGCGCCCCGCGGGAGACGTTCGGCGCCTGGTCGCTGATGCTCCTGGAGGGTGTGCGGACGCTGGACGAGGCCGTCGACGAGGTCCGCGACGACCGGCGCCAGAAGGAGCAGAACCGGCTCAGGAAACGGGAGCACGACAAGCTGGAGCGCGCCCACCTCAAGGCGATCAACCGCCAGCACAGGTCGCTGGGGCGCGGTCGCGGCAGCCGTCAGGTGGAGGCGGCGGCCCCGCCTCCCGCCGTGGGCGCGGCGAAGGCAGTTTCGGAGCCTGCCATACCCGAGCCGGGACAGCTGCCCTTACGCACCAGGCCCTCCCTGCAGGCCGTGACCGGCCATGAATCCGACCGGACCGCGGCCGGGGCCGATGCGGTGACGGTCGACCTCACCGCCGAGGACGACACCCAGACCCTCCCCCGTCTCGACTCCCTGGAGCAGAAGCTGAAGGATCTCGAACAGCAATTCGGCTGAACCGGCCGCCGGATCCCGGCGCGCGGAGCGAAGGCGGTCAGGTATGTCTCATGCCTGGCCGCCTTCGAGTTCGAACCAGACTGATTTCCCCACCTCGTGCGTCCTCACGCCCCAGGCGTCCGCGAGGGCCTGGACCAGGACAAGCCCCCGCCCGTGTGTGCTCTCGTCGCCGGCTCTGCCCGGCTCCGGCTGCCCGGCCGTGAAGTCCCGGACCTCCACCCGGAGCCCCGCCGGGCCTACCCCGGCGGTGACGACCGCCCCCCGGTCGGTGTGGATCAGTGCGTTCGTCACCAGCTCGCTGGTGAGCAGCTCGGCCACATCGGCGCTGCCCTGACGACCGCACCGGCGCAGCAGCTCCCTGAGCCCGTGCCGTACCTCCTTGACCGCCGGCAGATCCCCCCGGCCAAGCCTGCGGCGCAACCGTCCGCTGCGGCGCCCGCCGCCGGGCGTGCCGGATCCCTGGCCGCACCGGTCAGGTGCGGTACTCATGCCACTGTGACGCCCCGTCATATCCCCCGCCTGCACGTCGTGGTGCTGTGTCTTGCTCGAACAGCCTCAGGCAATGCATGCCCGGCAGGCGGGTGCTCACGCATGGCGGGCGGGTGCCGTGCGCTCCGGCGGGGAAGGCAAGCGGGGAACATCACCCCGAGCCGATCCCGTGGGAGCCGCGATGCACGACGACCGATCGCTGGTCGAGGGCCGCCTTGAGCGGGCCCTCAGCCAGTTCATCCGCCCCGCGCAGTACCCGGACCGGGTGGGGCTCGCCCTGTCCGTCTGGCACGTCCCGGGCGAGCCGGTGCCCGTGGCGGAGGCGTTGCGCGGCACGTACGAACCGTTCACGGCCGGGACCCGGTGGGGCAGGCCCTGGTCGACCAGCTGGTTCCGGCTGGAGGGCGCCGTCCCTGAGGCCTGGGCCGGCCGCCGGGTCGAGGCCGTGATCGATCCGGGGTTCACCGGCGAAGGCCCGGGCTTCCAGGCCGAGGGGATGGTCTACGACGCCGGGGGCGTACCGCTCAAAGGCATCCATCCGCGCAACCGCCATGTACCGGTGGCGGCGCCCGCGGCGGGCGGCGAACGGGTGCACCTGCTGGTGGAGGCAGCCGCCAACCCCGTGGTGCTGCGGCACGGCTTCGCACCGACGCAGCTGGGCGACGTACTGACCGCGGGCGACGAGCCGTCCTACCGCTTCACCGCCGCGGATCTCGCCGTGCTGGACGAGACCGTCTGGCAGCTGGTCATCGACATCGAGGTCCTCTCCGAGCTGATGCGGGAGCTGCCGGCCGACCGGAGCAGGCACCACGAGATCCTGCGCTCGCTGGAGGACATGCTGGACGCGCTGGACCTGCACGACGTGCCGGGCACGGCGGCGGCCGGGCGGGCGGCGCTCGCGCCCGCGCTCGCCAGGCCCGCCGACGCGGGCGCGCACCGGATCTCGGCCACCGGCCACGCCCATATCGACTCGGCCTGGCTGTGGCCGCTGCGTGAGACCGTGCGGAAGGCGTCCCGGACCTTCGCCAATGTGACGGCGCTGGCCGCCGACTACCCGGAGCTGGTCTTCGCCTGCTCACAGGCCCAGCAGTACGCATGGGTCAAGGAGCACCAGCCGCACATCTGGCAGCGGATCAAGAAGGCCGTGGCGGACGGGAACTGGGCGCCGGTCGGCTCCATGTGGGTCGAATCGGACGCCAACATGCCGGGTGGTGAGGCGCTGGCCCGCCAGATCGTGCACGGCCGGCGCTTCTTCGCCGAGGAGCTGGGTGCCACGACCGAGGAGATCTGGCTGCCGGACTCCTTCGGCTACACCGCCGCCTTCCCGCAGCTGGCGAAGCTCGCGGGGATCAGGTGGTTCCTCACCCAGAAGCTGTCCTGGAACCAGGCGAACCGGATGCCGCACCACTCCTTCTGGTGGGAGGGCATCGACGGGACCCGGGTCTTCACGCACTTCCCGCCGGTCGACACGTACAACTCCCAGCTCCACGGCGCGGAACTGGCCCACGCCGAACGGAACTTCGCGGAGAAGGGACGGGCGACACGCTCCCTGGTGCCCTTCGGATGGGGCGACGGTGGCGGCGGGCCGACCCGCGAGATGCTGGAGAAGGCGCGCCGGCTCCGGGACCTGGAGGGCTCACCGCGGGTGGAGATCGAGAAGCCCTCGGCGTTCTTCGCCGCGGCCGAGGAGGAGTACGGGCGGCAGGCGCCCGTCTGGTCGGGCGAGCTCTACCTGGAGCTGCACCGTGCCACGTACACCACGCAGGCGAAGACCAAGCAGGGCAACCGGCGCAGTGAACACCTGCTTCGCGAGGCCGAGTTGTGGGCTACGGCGGCAGCGCTCCGGTCGCCCGCGTACGCCTACCCCCACGACGATCTCGACCGGATCTGGAAGACGGTCCTGCTGCACCAGTTCCACGACATCCTGCCGGGTTCGTCGATCGCCTGGGTGCACCGGGAGGCGCGCGAGACCTACGCCCGGGTGCGGGAGGAGCTGGAGGCGGTCGTCGACGGGGCGGTCGCGGCGCTCGAACTCGGCCCCGATGTCCGGCCGTTGGGCGGCGCCCATGAGCCCAGGGCCGTACTCAACGCCTCGCCGTACGGGCGCCGCGAGGTCGTCGGCTCGGCGGACGGCCCCCTGCGTCTCGTGGATGTGCCCCCGCTCGGCTCCGGCCCGCTCACCGGCGCGGCGGACGCCGCAGCGGCGGCGGTGACACGGGACGGGCCGGCGGTCGTGCTCGACAACGGACTGCTGCGGGTCACGGTGGACGCGGACGGGCTGCTGTCCTCGGTACGCGACCTCACGGCAGACCGCGAGGTCCTGGCGCCCGGCAGCCGCGGCAATCTGCTCCAGCTGCACCCCGACCACCCGAATCAGTGGGACGCGTGGGACATCGACCGGCACTACCGGCGCAGCTGCACGGATCTCACCGGCGCCGATTCCGTCGAGGTCGTGAGCGAGGGGCCGCTGCGGGCCGCGGTCAGGGTCGTGCGGAGCTTCGGGTCCTCCCGTATCACGCAGGAGCTGCGGCTCGACGCGGCGAGCCCGCGTCTCGACATCCTCACGGAGGTGGACTGGCAGGAGTCCGAGAAGGTGCTGAAGGCGGCCTTCCCACTCGATGTGCACGCCGAACGCTCCACGGCCGAGATCCAGTTCGGTCATGTCCACCGTGCCACCCACACCAACACCGGCTGGGACGCGGCCCGCTTCGAGATCTGCGCACACCGCTGGCTGCGCGTCGCAGAGCCCGGGTACGGGGTCGCGCTGCTCAACGACTCGACGTACGGCCACGACGTGACCCGGGCGGAGCACCCGGACGGGCTGGGGACGACCGTACGGCTGACGCTGCTGCGCGCCCCGCACAGTCCGGATCCGGAGACCGATCTGGGCACCCACCGGTTCGGCTACGCGCTGTATCCCGGGGCCGGGACGACCGACGCCGTCCGGGAGGGGCTGGCGCTCAATCTGCCGCTCCGGGCGGCGGACGCCCCGGTGCTGGCGCCGCTGGTCACCACGGGCCATCCGGCCGTGACGGTGGAGTCGGTGAAGCTCGCCGATGACCGCAGCGGGGATGTGGTGGTACGGCTCTACGAGTCGGCGGGCGGGCGCGCGGACGCCACGGTCGGCTTCGGCTTCCCTGTCGGGCGGGCCGAGGTCACCGACCTGCTGGAACGGCCGCTGCGTGAGGTGGCGGCGGGCGGGGAGGAGCTGCGGGTGAGCCTGCGGCCGTTCCAGATCCTGACGCTGCGGCTGCGCCCGGCCTGACCCCGCGGTCTCGCCCGGACGGGGGGGGCGGGCGGCGGCAGGGGCGCTACGGCCTGGGCACGTTGCGCAGGTTGGAGCGGGCCATCTGCAGCATCCTGCCCACTCCGCCGTCCAGCACGATCTTCGACGCGGAGAGCGCGAATCCGCTGACCATGTCGGCGCTGATCCGCGGCGGGATGGAGAGTGCGTTCGGGTCGGTGACCACGTCGACCAGGGCGGGCCCCTTGTGCTTGAACGCGTCCGCGAGCGCCCCTGCCAGCTGCTTCGGCTTCTCCACACGGACGCCGTAGGCTCCGGCGGCGCGTGCGATGGCCGCGAAGTCGCACGGGTGGTGGGTGGTGCCGTACGAGGGGAGGCCGCCCACCATCATCTCCAGCTCGACCATGCCGAGCGCGGAGTTGTTGAAGACGACGACCTTCACCGGCAGGTCGTACTGCACCAGGGTCAGGAAGTCCCCCATCAGCATCGAGAAGCCGCCGTCGCCGGACATCGCGACGACCTGCCGGTTGCGGTCGGTGAACTGGGCACCGATGGCCTGCGGCAGCGCGTTCGCCATCGAGCCGTGGCTGAAGGAACCGATCACCCGGCGGCGGCCGTTGGGGGTCAGATAGCGCGCGGCCCATACGTTGTTCATCCCGGTGTCCACGGTGAACACGGCGTCCCCGTCGGCCACTTCGTCGAGCACGGACGCGACGTACTCGGGGTGGATCGGGGTGTGCTTCTCGACCTTGCGCGTGTAGGCCTTGACGACCCCCTCCAGCGCGTCCGCGTGCTTCTTCAGCATCTTGTCGAGGAACTTGCGGCTGGTCTTCGCCTTCACCCGGGGTGTCAGTGCCAGCAGCGTCTCGCGCACATCCCCCCAGACCGCGAGGTCCAGCTTGGTGCGGCGGCCGAGGTGCTCGGGGCGGATGTCGACCTGGGCGATCTTCACGTCGTCGGGCAGGAAGGCGTTGTACGGGAAGTCGGTGCCGAGCAGGAGCAGCAGATCGCACTCGTGCGTGGCCTCGTAGGCGGCCCCGTAGCCGAGGAGACCGCTCATGCCGACGTCGAACTTGTTGTCGTACTGGATCCACTCCTTGCCGCGCAGTGCGTGGCCCACCGGGGACTTGACCCGCTCGGCGAACTCCATCACCTCGGCGTGGGCGCCCGCCGTGCCACTGCCGCAGAACAGCGTCACCCGTTCGGCCTCGTCGATCAGCCGGGCGAGCTTCTCGATCTCCGCCTCTCCCGGGCGCACCGAGGGACGCGAGGTGACCAGCGCGGTCTCGCCGGTGCGGTCCGGGGCCTGGGCGCCCGCGATGTCGCCGGGGAGGGTGACGACGCTGACACCGCTCTGGCCGATGGCGTGCTGGATGGCCGTCTGGAGCAGCCGCGGCATCTGCTGCGGGCTGGAGATCATCTCGCTGTAGTGGCTGCACTCCTGGAAGAGCCGGTCGGGATGGGTCTCCTGGAAGTACCCGAGGCCGATCTCGCTGGAGGGGATGTGCGAGGCGAGGGCGAGCACCGGCGCCATGGAGCGGTGGGCGTCGAAAAGACCGTTGATCAGATGCAGGTTCCCGGGGCCGCAGGATCCGGCACAGGCCGCGAGCTTCCCGGTGACCTGGGCCTCGGCGCCGGCCGCGAAGGCGGCGGTCTCCTCGTGCTTGACCTGGATCCAGTCGATGGCTGCGTTGCGCCGGATGGCGTCGACGACAGGGTTCAGGCTGTCACCGACGACTCCGTACAGGCGCTCCACACCCGCCTGGACGAGGATGTCGACGAACTGCTCCGCGACGTTCTGTTTGGCCATACCTCCATCAACCCATGGGCGCCCCGGTCCCGCCTGCGCTGTTAGGCCTTCCCATCACCTCGCGCCGGGCCGCCCGCGGCCCGGCGCGGTGGGGAGCCGCCGGCCTCTAGGCCTCCCACACCGCTGCGGCCGTGCGGTCGTCGGCGTATCCCTTGACGCGGACCTGTGTGTCGGCGAGGAACTCGGCGAGTCCGGGCGGTTCGGCAGGCGCCCAGCGTGCGGCCAGTTCGTCGGAGAGAGCGGGCTCGCCCCGCAGTGGCTCGGCGAGACCCGCGCTGCACAGCAGCAGGGTGTCTCCCGGCCGGGCCACCGAGGCCCGGAAGCGGAAGGGGCCGGTGGGCGGCGGGTGGGGTGCGCCGTCCCCGGCGGGGAGCGGCGGCGCGGTGCCGGGGTCCGTGGCCGGCCGGTCGCCGGGCAGCGCCCGGCCGGGGCCCGCGCCGTCCTCCCCCGCGCTCCCGGGGCGCCCGGGCAGCTCGGGCTCCATGTCCTGCCAGACCCCGTCACGGAGGCGGAAGAGGCCGCCGCCCCCGACGCCGAAGAAGACCCGGGTGCGGCAGTCGGGGTCCCCGGAGAGCAGCAGGCAGTGCAGGGAAGCGGTGTACTCGTGCGGGGCGAGGCCCAGTTCGGCGGCGCGGGCGCGCAGTCTGCCGAAGCCGCGCCCGGTGAGCCGGTGCAGTCCCGATTTGAGGTCGCCCCTGCGGCCCGCCCTGATGTCCTCGGCGAGCCGCAGCCTGCTGCGTCCGACCGCTGCGCCGATCCAGCGGCAGGCGTCGGCCGCGGCGAGGTGTGCTCCGCCCGGTGTCCGGGCGCCGCCCGCGACGGCGACCAGCACGAGCGCGTTGTCGCCGCTCCCGAAACGGGCGGTGAGCAGGGCGTCCCTGCGGGGCTCGCCCCGGTAGCGCGCGGAGTCACCGCGTACCGAGGCGGCGCGCACGGTGTACGAGCCGTAGGAGGCTCCGTCGAGGACGGTGTCGGCGACCAGCTCGTCCAGGGTGTCGGGCCGGGCGTCGGGCAGCGCGGTGGGCTCGGCGTCGTAGGTGGGCGGCCCGTCACCCACGTGGGTGACGGCGGGGCGCGGGGCTGCGGCGGTGCGTGCCGGAGGTACGGGAGGCCCGGCGGGCGGGGACTCCGGTGCGGGGCCGGGCGGGGCCGCCACCGCTCCGCCCGGGGGCCGGCGGACGGGAAGGGGCGGATGTGCGGCTGGCCCGGCCACCGCGGTGGTCTCCGGCGCGGGGAGCTCCGGCGCCGCGTTCCCGGGCGCGGCGGTCCCGGGCGCGGCTGCCCCAGGCGCGGCGGTCCCGGGCGCGGCTGTCTCCGGCGTGGCGGTCCCGGGCGCGGCTGTCTCCGGCGTGGTGTCGGCCGTGGTGGCCCCGGTCCGCTGGAAGGGGAAGGTACGGGAGGGCAGTACGCCCTCGGCCGGGGGCTCCCACGGCGCCCGTTCCTCCGGCCCGGCAGCCGCTCGCGGGGCGGCAGCCGGAGCCCCTGCCCACGGGGGCGGTCCGGCCGCCGGATCCGGTGGTCCCTCCGGGGCGGGCGGACCGGCTCCCGGGCCCGGTGGTTCCGGGGACCTCGCACCGGGATCCGCATCCGGGGCGCCGCCCACCGCCCCGGCCGCGGATGCGAAGCGGTCGTCCAGGCTGTCCCCCTTGTCCGCGGTCGTCCGGTCCTCTGCGGTCCCGTCGTACAGCCGGCCCCACCAGTCGTCGGCGGCGGCGGGCCTCTCCCCCTGCTGACTCATGCCCCTATTGTCCATCGATGGGGTGGTCCCGGTACAGGGCGCGCGGAATTGCCCGTTGGGCCGCACCGCCCCCCACGGGGGTGCGGTCCAACGGAGTTGGGGGTGGGCCGCCGCAAACCACCCGATACGGTCGGGGAGGCCGGGCCGGCGGCCGGTTTCTGTTACACCAGTTCGATCACCCTGGCAGAAACCGGAGTTGAGCGGCGATGATGTGCCGCGGCGGGAACCCGCCGTGACTCAAAGCCGCCACCGGATCGAGGTCCCCTTGCTCGGCGTCATAGGTCTGGACGATCTGCAGGAGTCGGCGTACCGCTCGCTCGTCGCACTGGGCGCGGCCGAGGTCGCCGATCTCGCGCACCGGCTCCAGCTCTCCGAGACCGAAACGGAACGCGCCCTGCGCCGCCTCGAACGCCACGGCCTCGCCGCGCAGTCCTCCGGGCGGACGGGCCGGTGGGTGGCCGCGCCGCCGGGTGTCGCCCTGGGCGCACTGCTCACCCAGCACCGCCACGAGCTGGAACAGGCGGAGCTGGCAGCGGCGTTGCTGGTCGAGGAGTTCCGGGCGGAGGCGAGGGAGCCCGCTGTACTCGATCTGGTGGAGGTGGTCACCGGGGCGAACGCGGTCTCCCAGCGTTTTCTGCAGTTGCAGCTGGGCGCGACCGACGAGGTCTGCGCGCTGGTGACCGGCGGCAATCCGATCGCGGTGTCCGGCGGTGACAACGATGCCGAGGAGCGGGCCGCGACCCGTGGGGTCTCCTACCGGGTGGTGCTGGAGCGCGTCGTCCTGGAGGAGCCGGGCGGGACGGCCGCGCTGGCGGAGGCCCTCGGCCGCAAGGAGCGGGTACGGGTGGTGGACCGGGTACCGACGAAGCTGGTGATCGCGGACCGGAGCCTGGCGATGGTGCCGCTGACCGGCCGGGGCGCGCAGCCCTCAGCACTGGTCGTCCATGAGAGCGGGCTCCTGGAATCACTGCGCGGTCTGTTCGATGCCGTGTGGCGGGAGGCGCTGCCCCTGCGGCTGGGGCACGACGGAGAGGTCGCCGAGGACGGCGAGCCCGGCCCCGACGCCACGGATCTCCAGATCCTCTCCCTGCTGCTCGCCGGAATGACGGATGCCAGCGTCGCCAAGCAGCTGGAGCTGGGGCTGCGGACGGTGCAGCGGCGGGTGAAGGGCCTGATGGAGCTGACCGGGGTCACCACACGGCTGCAGCTCGGCTGGCACGCGTACGAGAAGGGATGGGTCGCCAGGACCCCGCGTCCGGCACGGAGCTGACCGCCGCACCCCACCGGCGGGGTGCGGCCGGCCGGTCCCCGCTTCGCGCGCCTGCCGGGCGGCGGGCCGGTACGGACGCCGGGCGGGAGGGGCGGCGCGGGTCCGTCGCCGCGCTGCGGGAGACGTGCGCTTACTGCACGCTTGACAGATGAGTCTGTGGCAGCTCGTCGCGGTCGGCCTGGTGATGCTGCTCGGCCTGGTGGGGGTCCTGGTCCCCGGCGTGCCTGGTCCTGCGATCGTATGGGCCGCCGTCGCGTGGTGGGCGCTGACCGACACCACCGGCCTGGCCTGGGGAATCCTCGCGGGTGCGACCGCTCTGCTGCTGCTCAGCCAGGCCCTGCGCCCGCTGCTGCCGACCCGCCGCCCGAAGGAGGCGGGGGTGCCGCGCAGGACGGTGTACACGGGCGGGGCCGCGGGGATCGTGGGCTTCTTCGTCGTTCCCGTGCTGGGCGGCATCGCCGGTTTCGTCGGAGGGATCTACGGAGCGGAGCGGGTACGGCTCGGCAGTCACCGGGCGGGCTGGGCCTCCACCCGGACGGTCATGCGGGCCATCGGTACGGCCCTGCTCGTCGAGCTGCTCGCCTGCCTCTCCGTCACCGGCGCCTGGATCGGCGCCCTCCTGCGCGGCTAGAGCGCTTCACCCACACCGACTCGGACAGCAATACATGGGATCTCTCTCGACTCATTGACGCACCTCTACGCCCTGTCTACCTTTCTCCGGGGGATAGCTCGGATGAATTCTTGGGTTACGAGTCGCCGGGAGGCGTCATGGCCGCTGCACCTGAACCACCGAAGCGACGCACCTTCCTCGCCACCGGCACCGCTGTCGGCGGCGCCCTGCTCACCGGGGGCCTCGCCGCGGTGCCCGCGCAGGCGGCCCCGGGTGGCGCCACGGGTCCGGCGCCCCACCTCACACCGACCGCCGTACAGGCACCGGAGGACAGCTGGGAGGCGATCCTGGCGGACGCCGACCTCGTCTGGCAGAGGATGCCGCAGACCTGGTACGAGGGTCCGTATCTCGGCAACGGCTACCTGGGCTCCGGCATCTACGCCGAGCCCGGCAGGAACGCGGTCCGCTTCAACGTCCAGCACACCGAGGTCACCGACCACCGCCCCGAGTTCGGTTCGCTCTTCGGCCTCGCCCGGCTGCCCATCGGGTACTTCACGCTGGAACCGGCCGGCACCATCACCGCCCTCGACTGGCGGCTGGGGCTGCGCGACGCCGAACTGACGGGCACTCTGACCACCGACCGCGGCACCCTCACGCTGCGCGCGCTGGTCCACGACTCGCTCTCCGTCCTGGCCGTCGAGATCACCCCGAGCGCGGGCGAGAAGGGCTTCCGCTGGGTCTTCCACCCGGCCGATTCGATCAGTCCGCGCGCCGCTTCGATGCCCCTCCCCGACGGGTACACGGCCAATCCGCCCGCCGTGACCGAGCAGCACGGCGGGGTGACGACCGCGGTCCAGCCGCTGCTCGCCGGCGGCCAGCACGTGACCGCGTGGCAGGAGCACACCCATGGTGCGCGGCGCACGCTGTACGCCGCCGTGACGCACTCCCACCCGGAGAACACCGCCCGCGACCGGGCCGTACGGCTGATCCGCAGGGCCGCGCCGCTCCCCTACGACGTGCATGCCCTGACCCACCGCGCCTGGTGGCACGCCTACTACCGCAAGAGCTTCGTCTCGGTGCCCGACGCCCGGATCCAGCGCTTCTACTGGATCCAGCTCTACAAGGTGGCGTCCGCCGCCCGGGCCGACGCGCCCGTCATGGCCACCTCCGGGCCCTGGCTGGAGCCGACACCCTGGCCCAACACCTGGTGGAACCTCAACGTCCAGCTGGAGTACTGGCTGATCCATGGCTCCAACCACCTGGAACTCGACGCGGTGACCAGGGCGTTGGGCGAATTCCGGGAGAACCTGTCGAATCAGCTGGCAGCGCCGTACCGGAAGGACTCGGCGGGCATCCCGCGCACCACCGACCCCCAGCTGGTCAACGGCGCGGCCGTCGCCAACGGCGGTTACGGCGTGGGCATCCCCGGCGAGGATCCGCCCACCCCGGAGGTCGGCAACCTCACCTGGGCCCTGCACAACGTCTGGCTGAGCTACCGCCACACCATGGACGAGCGGATCCTGCGCGACACGCTCTTCCCGCTGCTGCGCAAGGCCGTCAACTACTACCTGCACTTCCTGACCCCGGGGAAGGACGGGAAGCTGCACCTGCCCGCCACCTTCTCACCCGAGTACGGGGTCGACGCCCCGGACACCAACTACGACCTGATGCTGCTGCGCTGGGGCTGCCGCACCCTGGTCGAGTCCGCCGCCACTCTCCGCGTCAAGGACCCGCTGACGGAGCGCTGGCAGGAGGTGCTGGCGAAGCTGGCGCCCTACCCGGTCGACGAGAACGGCTTCATGATCGGCGCGGGTGTCCCCTTCGCGATGTCCCACCGCCACTACTCGCATCTCCTCGCGGTCTACCCGCTCTACGAGCTGACCGGCCGCACCCCGGACGAGCGGGCGCTGATCGAGAAGTCGCTGGCGCACTGGGTCGGCTTCGAAGGGGCCCTCCAGGGCTATACGTTCACCGGTGCCACGTCGATGTCAGCGCTGCTCGGCAAGGGTGACGACGCGCTGAAGTACCTGGGTGAGCTGATGGCCCGCTTCATCCAGGCCAACACCATGTACAAGGAGTCCGGCCCGGTCATCGAGACACCGCTGTCGGCCGCACAGTCGCTGCACGACATGCTCTGCCAGTCGTGGGGCGGT
This sequence comes from Streptomyces sp. NBC_00388, assembly GCF_036061255.1. Taxonomy (NCBI): domain Bacteria; kingdom Bacillati; phylum Actinomycetota; class Actinomycetes; order Kitasatosporales; family Streptomycetaceae; genus Streptomyces; species Streptomyces sp. NBC_00388. The sequence goes on along the minus strand of NZ_CP107948.1, from coordinate 6,142,607 downwards.
GTGATCAGGGTCTTTCCCGCCGTCCCCGCGGCCTGGCGGGACCTGGTGCTCCATGACTTCCGCACCCAGGGCGCGTTCCTGGTCAGTGCGGTACGGGAGAAGGGGGTGACCCGCTGGGTCAGGGTGACCAGTGAGGCGGGTGCGCCGTGCACGGTGCGCCACGGAGTCACGGGTCCCCTCGACGTACGCGACGCCCACGGCCGCGCCCTGCGGTACGAGGACGGTGGCGACGGCACTGTCTCCGTCCCGCTCCGCGAGGGCGAGTCCGCGCTCATCACCGCGGCGGGCGACCGCCCGGACCTGACGGTCCGGCCGGTCGCCCCCTCCGCACAGGCCCCCCGCTGGGGTCTGCCCGCGTGAGACACGGACGTCCCTGGCCCCGCTGACGCTGCGGTGGCGGGGCAGGCACGCGATGCTTGGCGCATGACTGAATTCACCGAAGCCGAGCGCGCCTATCTCGCCACCCAGCGCCTGGGGCGGCTGGCCACCGTCGACCCCAGGGGGCAGCCGCAGGCCAATCCGGTCGGTTTCTTCCCGCAGGAGGACGGGACGATCCTGATCGGCGGATACGCCCTCGGCACGACCAAGAAGTGGCGGAATCTGCTGGCCAATCCGAAGGTCGCCCTGGTCGTCGACGACGTGGTGAGCCTGCAGCCGTGGCAGGTTCGCGGGGTGGACATCAGGGGCGAGGCCGAGCTGCTGACCGGGCCGCACGAGCTCGGCCCGCACTTCAGCGAAGAGCTGATCCGCATCCACCCCGCGAAGATCCACAGCTGGGGTCTTGACTGAACCGGGGAGTCCCGCCCCGCAACTCCCCGGCTCCTCAGCTCTGTTCGAGCCAGAGGTGGCGCAGCGCGTACGAACGCCAGGGCCGCCAGTTCTCCGCGCCCGCCTCCCCGGTGAACACCACGTCCGGGTCGCCCAGCGCGCGCATCCGGATCAGCGCCGCCGCGTGCGGGATCATGCCGGGCAGCGCGAGCAGGGCCTGTTCGGCCTCGTCGCGGTCGGCTCCGGGGTCCAGGCGCACTCCGGACACGGCGCCCAGTGAGGGCTCGTCGGCCAGCAGTTCGGCCGGGGCCGGGAAGAGATGGGTGAGTCCCCCGGAGGGCCGGTCGAGCGGTGTGCCGAAGCGCTCGACCAGCCACTGCGACTTCTCCCGCCCGGCCAGCGCCCGTACCGCGAACTCCTCGGGCTCCGCGGTACCGGGCGAACGCAGCCCGGGACGGCGTGCGATCAGCGGCGCGAGGCGCGGGTCTGCGGAGAGGCGCTCGTCGATGGCGTACGGGTCCGCGTCCAGGTCGAAGAGCCGGCGCAGACGCTGCACCGCTGTGGTCAGGTCCCGCAGATCGGTGAGGTGGATCCGGGCGTCCAGCCAGCGCCCCGCCGCCCGTTCGCCCACGGACGCGATGCCCGAGCCGTACGGCAGCCGCAGGGTGCGCCGGTAGGTGCGGGAGCCCGGCTTGCCGAGCATCTCCTCGATCCGCGGGATCGCCTCGCGCGCCAGGAGATCGAAGACCTCCCGTGCCGCGTACGGGCCGCGGTGGGCGAGTCGCAGCGGGATACCGCCTGCTGTCCCTGCGGCGCCGGGCACGGACGCGACGGCCTCGGCGCGCAGCTCGCTCGGCGTACGCGCGTAGATCTGCCTGATGGTGTCGTTGAACTGCCGCACGCTCGCGAAGCCGGAGGCGAACGCGACCTCCGTGACGGGCAGCCCGGTGGTCTGGAGGAGGATCCGCGCGGTGTGCGAGCGCTGCGCGCGGGCCAGCGCGACCGGGCCCGCCCCGACCTCGGCTGTCAGCTGCCGCTGGACCTGCCGGGTGCTGTATCCGAGCCGTCCCGCGAGGCCCGGGACGCCCTCGCGGTCGACCACGCCGTCGCCGATCATCCGCATGGCGCGGCCGACCACGTCGGCGCGGACGTCCCAGGCCGCAGAGCCGGGGACGGCGTCCGGCCGGCAGCGGCGGCAGGCCCGGAATCCGCCGCCCTGAGCCGCCGCCGCTGTCGGGTAGAAGCAGACGTTCCTGCGTTTGGGGGTCACCGCCGGACAGCTGGGCCGGCAGTAGATCCCCGTGGTGCGCACGGCGAAGAAGAACTCCCCGTCGAAACGCGCGTCGCGGCTGCTCACCGCCTCGTACCTGGTCTCTTCGTCCATCACGGGGTCCAGTGTGCCCCGGCCCCAGGCCTCCGTCCGGCGGAAATCGGACGGCACACCCGGGGGCCGGGGCCCGGCCCCCGGCCCAGGACAGCCCTCAGCGGATCCTGCCGCGCTTGGCCGCCATGTTCGCCCGGCCCTCCGCGCCCTTCAGCTTCCAGTTCCGCCTGATGTCGGCGCGCATCCGCGCGTCGGTCCTCGCGAGGATGCGCTGGTTCTCCCGGAACAGCTTGCGGTAGCTCTCCAGACGGCGGACCGGCAGCGAGCCGTCATCGATGGCCCTGAGCACCGCGCACCCCGGCTCCGATTCATGGGCGCAGTCGTGGAACCGGCACTCGCCGGCAAGGGCGTCGATCTCGGAGAAGACCTGGCTGACCCCGCTCGACGCGTCCCAGAGCCCGACTCCGCGCAGCCCCGGAGTGTCGATGAGGACACCGCCACCCGGCAGGACGAGCAGATTGCGGGTGGTGGTGGTGTGGCGGCCCTTGCCGTCCACATCCCGGGCGGCCCGCACCTCCATCACGTCCTCGCCGACCAGGGCGTTGGCCAGGGTCGACTTGCCCGCTCCCGATGCGCCGAGCAGGACGCTCGTCCCCCCGGCCACCACGGCGGCCAGGACGTCGACGCCCTCGCCCGTCGTGGCGCTGACGGGCAGCACCTGTACGCCGGGCGCGGTGGTCCCGACGTCCTCGACGAGATACGAGAGCCCGGTGGGGCCGGGCACCAGATCGGACTTGGTGAGTACGACCAGGGGTGTGGCGCCCGGCTGCCGGGAGAGCGCCGCGCCAGGCGGTGGTACCTCACTGCCCGCGCCCGACATGGCGAGGGCGAGGAATCGCTCGATCCGGCCGAGATGCAATTCGGTGGCGAGCGAGACACAGATGACGATGTGGTCGATATTGGTCGCCAGTACCTGGCCCTCGGAACGCTTCGACGATGTCGAGCGCACGAAGGCCGTACGCCGCGGGAGCAGTGTCCGCACGTATCGCGGATCGCGGTCTCCGGGGTCGACCGCGGCCCAGTCCCCCGTGCACACGACCTTCATCGGGTCACGCGGAACCACGAACTCGGTGTCGGCACGTACGGTGCCGGACGCCGTGACCACGTCGCACTGCCCGCGGTCGACCCGCACGACCCGGCCGGGGACCAGACCGCGTTCGGCGTACGGGGTGAACTCGGCTTCCCGGTCCGCGTCCCAGCCGTACGGCGCAAGGGGGTGCGAGGACGCGGAGGAATCCTGGGAGAGAGAGGAGAAAGACAAGGGGTGACCCTTCACAAGGGTGGCCCGGCACCACGCTCACCGGCGTGGAGGAAGAGAGGTCAGCCGGAGGCCACGGAGGTGGACTGGATGAGCTTCCGGGTGCGAGCAGCACCCACCATGACGACAGCCATCGGTCACGCCTCCTTCGTCTTGCGCCGGCCGGTCCGGCAGCGGTCGGCCGCCGGAGGAACGCCCGAACCATAACCACGGGCTCCGGCAGCCCGCCACCTCTTTTCCCGCAGGGCACCGACGCCGTCGGCGTCGGGGCGGGTTCCCGGGCCGCCCTGCGGCCCGCAGCGGGCAGGCAGGATCGTCGGTCCCGGTCCCGCGCCCGCCGTGCACCCCGCTGCGGAAGGTGGGGAAGTGGGACGATACCTCCGGCGGTACACGCCGGATCCCGGAGCGGTAGCGGGCGGGGATTGCGCCGGAACTCCGGTACTGCATATTCACGGGTGTCGGGAGCAGGTCGGGTGACCGGGCCCCCGAAGCGGCACCGAGGGTTGTGGTGCCCGGAACGGTCGTGCATTCCTGCAGGGTTCCAGCGAAGGGTCCGATTCGTTTGAGCCACGGTAACCCGTTGCCCTACAACGCTCTTGAATCCGAACTCCGATTCGAAATCCTCGGCCCGATGAACATCAGTTCCGGCGGGAAACACGTCGCCCTCGGCCCGCCCCGCCAGCGCGCGCTGCTCGCGGTCCTCCTGATCAACGTCGGCCGTGTGGTGCCCCTCGCCTCGATCATCCAGGCCGTCTGGGGGCAGAACCCCCCGCGGCGGGTCACCGGAACGCTCCAGGCGTACGTCTCCCGGCTGAGGAAGGTACTGAGGCACCACGACAAATCGGTGCGGCTCACCCACCATCTCCATGGATATCTGCTGGAGGCCGACGCCCGGCTGGTCGACGCCGTGGTCTTCGAGGCGCGGGCGAAGGACTGCAGGAAGCTCCTTGAGGGCGGTGATGCGCAAGCCGCGCGCTCGGCGGCCTGGTCGGTCCTGGAACTGTGGAAGGGCAAACCCCTGGAGGAGCTCTGTGATTACGAGTTCGCCGTGATGGAGGCGGACCGCCTCGAACAGATACGCCTTCGTGTCCTCGATGTGTGGGCCCAGGCATGCCTTCAGCTGGGTGCCTACGAAGAGGTGACGATCCAGCTCGGTGAGGAGCTGCGCCGGGACCCGGGTCTGGAGCGGCTGGGCGGGCAGTTGATGCTGGCTCAATATCACTCCGGACAGCCCGCGGAAGCACTGCACACGTACGAACGGATCCGGATCTCGGTGGCGAAGGACCTGGGGGCCGATCTCAGCCGGGAACTGCAAGCCCTGCACGGAAAGATCCTCCGCCAGGAGCTCGCGGACCCGGCGGTGCCGGGCCCGTCCTCCCCCGCCGCCCCGGCGTCGCGCACCGCCCCTCCGTCCGGTCCTGCGGCGCCGGAGGACCGGTCGGAAATATCGCCGCCCGGGGCCGCGGCTGCCCGGCCGGCCCCGCTGCCGGGCCGGTGGCTCGCCGGCAGACAGGCCGAGGTGGAGCAACTCCGGGGCCTGCTGGAGGACGCACGTCGCGGCCGGGGCCATCTGCTGCTGGTGATGGGCGAACAGGGCATCGGAAAGACCGAGTTGTTACGGGAGATGGCACAACAGGTCAGTCCCGAGGTGCGCGTGGTCCGCTCGTCCTGCAGCGCGATCCCCTCGTCCCCCATCTACTGGATCTGGGAACAGGCCGTCCAGCAGGTGGGAGACGCGACCGCGCACAGCCCGGATCCGCAGCCCCAGACCGACTGGACGCCTGCCCAGCACTTCGCCCACCAGATGCGCACCTGCCAGGCCTTACTCACCGCCGCGGAACACGGCCCCCTGGTCGTGCTGCTGGAGGACCTGCACTTCGCCGACCCACGCGTACTGGATCTGCTTCACCTGCTGACCCGGCAGATCACCCATGCCCAGGTGGTGGTGCTCGCCTCGATGCGTGACCACGCTCTGGCCGGGGACCGGTCGCTGCGGCGCGCCGTGGGCCGCATCCTCCAGGAGAGCAACACCACCGCGGTCCGGCTGAAGGGCCTCACCGACGCACAGAGCCGCGACCTGATCACCGCGGTCCGGGGCACGGCGCCCCCGCAGGACGAGGTGCGCCGGCTCCAGGAGGCCACCGGCGGCAACCCGTTCCTGCTGCACAGTCTGCTCGCCACCCGGACGACGGCGCGGCCGGAGGGGCAACCTGTGCCCTTCGAGGTGCGTGAGGTGCTGTACGAACGCCTCAGCCAGTGCTCTGCCGACGCGCGCGACGTCCTCACCCTGTGCGCCGTGATCGGCACCCGCGTATGGCGTCCCCTGCTCGCGGGTCCGCTGTCCTCGCGCGGGCTGCCACCGGACCTCGTCGACGAGGTTCTGCGCACCGGTCTGCTGCGGCCCGACGCCGCCGACGAGAGCCACCTCTCCTTCACCCACGGGCTCGTGCGCGACTTCCTCCTGGAGGGCGCACAGCCCCTCACCCGCGCCCGCTGGCACCAGGAGGTCGCCGCCGTCCTGGTCAAGCGGTACCAGCCGGGGGACGACACCGCCGAGATCCGCCATCACTGCCTGCAGGCCGCTCGGATCCTCGGCGCCGACGAAGGCGTGCGCCCCCTCCTCGTCCTGGCCGACCAGGCACAGGGACGCTTCTTCCACCACGAGGCGCAGCGTCACCTGGAGGACGTGGCCTCCGTCATCGCGGCGCTGCCCGGGGACGAGAGGACCTCGGCGGTCGAACTGTGCCTGCACAAGCGGATGATGTGGCTCTACGCCCTGCTGGAGGGCTACGGATCCCCGCGGGTCAAGCGCGCCTTCGGCCAGGCACGGCAGCTGGAGCGGTCCCTGGACAACACGAAGCCCACGGAGCTGCTCCACACCCGGGCGATCGTGGCCATCGCCGAAGGCCAGTACACCACCGCGGCGGAGACAGCCAGCCTGCTGTACGAACTGGCCGAACACGGCGGGGGCCAGGAGGCGAGAACAGCGGCCTGCTACGCGGACGGTGTCACCCTGCATGTGCGGGGCCGCCTCGACGAGGCACTCGCCACGCTCGGGCAGGGGGTCGGCATCATCGACCGGCTCCTGGACGCGTCCGGCGGCCGGAAACGCATGGACAACGGTCTCCTGCACGACCAGCGGATCGACTACCGGGCCTATCTGGCACTCACCCACTGGCTGAACGGCGACCAGTCACAGGCCACGCAGTACCGCTCGGAGATACTGCAGCTGACCCAGTCGGACCGCTACGACCGGCCGTGGGACCGCGCCTTCGCCCGCTACGTGGACGCCCTGCTCGCCATGGCGGAGGGCGACGTCCAGGGCGCCTGGACGGCCGGCAGGGCCGGGGTGGATCTCACCACCAGATGTCAGCTCGTCTACTGGCACGACATGCTCGCCGTTCCGCTCGGCTGGGCCGAGGTGCGCCAGGGCATGCACGAGAGTGGACTGGCGCGGATACGAGGGGCTCTGCAGGCAGCGGCCGGTCACCGGACCCTGCTGCGCCGCACCCTGCATCTGGGGCTGCTCGCCGACGCCCTGCGGCACGCGGGTCGCGAGGACGAGGCGCGGCAGACCATCGCCCTGGCCGCCCGGGAGATCGGGGAGCGGGGCGAGTACGTCTATCTGCGCCCGCAATGGCCCTTCGCCTCCCTCCTGCACGAACACGGCGTCGACGAGACGGCCGCCGGTGTGATGCCGGGGCGCCGGGTGCAGTGATCACGAGCGTCGCCGGCCGTCACAGGGCCCGGTCGCGAGACGCCCGCCCGCCCGGACGCCGCACAGCTCAGCCGACCGACATGTCCGTGTCGACCGGTGCCGTGGTGACCGGCGCCGGCCGACGCATCCGGGCCAGCAGCAGGTGCGCGGAGGCGGCCGAAAGCGCCAGGGCCACACAGGCGGCCCAGACGACGGCAGAACCGAACGCCTGGATGAGCTGCCCGCTGAGCAGCGGCGCCAAGGCCACGGACGCACTCCATACGGACAGGAACCACCCCTGGTAGGTGCCGTGCCCGTCCGGCGGAGCCGAGGCGGCGACCAGCGCCATGCAGGTCGGCCATACCACGATCTCCCCCAGGCTCCACAGCACGACCGTCGCCGCGTACCCGGGAACGGAGTGGACGACGGCGGTCAGTCCCAGACCCGTACCGGTGACCAGCGTGGCCGCGGCCAGCGCGATCTCGGGGCGCATCCGCCCCGCAAGCCTGGTCAACGGCAACTGCAACACGGCGATGACCAGGCCGTTCATCATCATGACGAGGCCGTAGTCGGCCGGGGAGAGGTGATCGGCCGTCATGGTCAGCGGCAGCGCGACCAACGGCTGCTGGAAGAGCACGCCGAGCAGCAGCACCGAACCGAGCAGCACCAGGAACGGCTTGTCGCGGTGGACGGACCGGGCCGGCCGGGCGGGCGTCCCCCGGCTCGTGACGGCCGTCTCGGGACGCGTCTCCGGCACCCACCGGTAGACCATGGCACCGGCGGCCACGTTGGCCAGCGCGTTGACCGCGAACAAGATCAGGAAACCGTGCTCGGCCGCCGCACCCGCGGTCACGGCGGCGGCCGAGAACCCCAGGTTGGTGGCCCAGTACAGCAAGGAGTAGGCGCGCGGCCGGTCGGCCTCGTCCACCAGGTCGGCGACGGCCGCCGCCCTGGCGGGCCTGGATGCGTTGAGCCCCAGGCCCACCACCAGCGTTCCCGCGAGGACCACACCCTCGGAGCGCGCCGTACCGAGCAGCACCATGCCGGTGACGGCCAGGGCCTCACTGGCCAGCAGGACCGCCCGGCGGCCGACCCGGTCCGCGAGTACGCCGCCCAGCAGCGAGGCGATCCCGCTGCCGACGCCGAACACGGCGAGTGTCAGACCCGTGAACGAGGCGGAGTAGCCCCGCGCGGTGGTCAGGTAGATCGCCAGGAACGGCACCACGAACCCGCCGGCCGACGTGATGAGCATGCCGCCCCAGAGCCACCAGTAGGAGCGCGGCAGTCCGCCCACAGTGGGCCGGAGCGATGTCACGAGTCGTTTCGCGCCCCGGCGGGCCGCACCGTCCTCCGTGCTCAACCCTGTTCCTCGTACTCGACGTGCAGGGTCCGGGCGAGATGGTCGCGGTAGGCCACGGCCGCGGCATCCGACTCGTGCCGGGACAGCACGATCGCCGGGTACCCGGACCAGTCCGGGTAGGAGCGCAGCAGCGCTCCGGGTCCGACGGTCTGCACCACGTAGTCCACCTGCGGGTCGGTACGCACGGCGTCCAGGCCGCGCACCCGGTTGATCCGTCCGCCCTTGCCGACCGGCACGAGGTAGGCGGCCACATGGCCGGCCGGTACCGGTTCCTCGCTCCAGCAGACCGGTTGCCGGCCCACATGGATGCGCAGCGCCTCGGCGGCCAGGTCGATCCCGCTGCTGCCGTGGACGAGGTGGTGCATGAAGCCCCCGCCGCCGATGCGCGCGCCCATTTCGAGCAGCACCGGCCGCACCCCGCCGACCAGCCTGAGCTCGGTGTGCGTGGTGCCTTCCGTGACGCCGAAGGCGTGGTGGGCGCCGATCACCTCCGCCTCGATCGCGGCCAGTATCTCGGCGGGCAGCTGGGCGGGGGCCCGCAGCGTGGTCTCCTCGAAGTAGGGGCCCGTCAGTTCCCCTTTCCAGCTGATGGCGCAGACCCGCACCTGCCCCTGGAACACCAGGGACTCGGCGGAGATCTCCGGCCCGTCCAGGTACTCCTCGACCAGCACGCCGGCGTTCTCGGCCGACCCGCCGCCGGGAGCCAGGTGGGTGTCGACGAGCTGCCAGGTGCGGGCGACGGCCTGCTCCAGGCTGTCCTTGTCGTCGACGCGGATCACACCGAGGCTGGAGAACCCGCTCGCCGGTTTGACCACGACGGGGAACCGCAGGGTCAGTGCCCCGGTCCAGGCGTCAGGATCGTCGACGACCGTGAAGCCGGGCGCCCCCAGGCCGGCGTCCCGCAGCCGCCGGCGCATACTGCGCTTGTCGCGCACCACCGCCGCGGCGTCCTCCGACAGGCCGGGGAGACCGAGCTCCCGCGCGGCGCGCGCCACGAACGGCACGACTTTCTCGTTGCCCGCCATGACTCCGGCGAACGGCTCGCGCCGGTAGCGGTCGGCGAGCGTGGACAGCGCCGCCTCCGGGTCCCCGTCGATGTCGAGCGGCAGCACTTCGACGACCCCGCCGGCCCGCGCGGCGGCCTCTGCCGAATCGTCCCCCCTCGGGACGAGGATCAGGTCGATACCGGCCCGCCCCGCGGCGTCGAACACCCAGGGAAGCGTGGACAACTGACCGACGAGGACGAGCTTCGGGCGCTGTGGCATGACGGCTCTCCGAGGGTTCTGCGTGGGCGGGTCCGGGGTACGGTGCGCCAACCGGAACGATCGCGGCACAGACTACCCAGGCGATCTTGATGCCGGCTTGCAAACCGTTTGATGTGGGGGCTCCGTGGGAGCGCTCAGCGCACGTGACCGTCGGGACCGGTCCGGCTGAGCACCGATCGCAGCCCGTCCGCGAGTTCGTCCGCGTCCTCACGGGTGAAGATGAGTGGCGGGTTGACGACCAGGGCGTAGGGGTTGGTACGCAGGATGATGCCCGCCTGTTCGCGCAAGGCGTCCGACACCTCCGGCGTTCCGTGCGGCAGCGGCCGGCGGCTCGCCCGGTCGGAGGTCAGTTCCACGGCCATCAGCAGGCCCAGCCGGCGGACCTCGCCCACGACCGGCAGGTCGGCCAGTTCCTCCAGCCGCCGGCCCAGGTATTCACCGACCGCCGTGGCGTTGTCCAGCAACCCCTCGCGTTCGATGATGTCGATGTTGGCCAGTCCCACAGCACAGGCCGTGGGGTGGCCCGTGTAGGTGTAGCCCACCGGAAAGCCGAGGTCGCCGGTCACTTCGGCGGCGACCTCCTCGGTGGTGAGGACGGCGCCGTGCGGGAGATATCCGGAGGTGATGCCCTTGGCCGTGACCATGATGTCGGGGGTCACGCCGAAGTGCTCCGCAGCGAACCAGTGGCCGGTGCGTCCGTAGGCCGTGACCACTTCGTCGGAGATCAGCAGGATGCCGTAGGAACGCAGGAGTTCCGCCACCCCCGGCCAGTAGCCGGCCGGCGGGACGACCGCGCCGCCGCCGCCCATGACCGGCTCACCGATCATCGCCGCGATCCGCTCAGGGCCGATCCGCTCGATGGTCTCGCGCAGTTCGGCCAGGCAGAAGTCGGTCACGTCGGCGCCGTCGAACAGCTCCCGGCGGTAGGGGTGCGGCGGGGTCAGGAAGTCGACGTCCGGCAGTGAGGGCCCGAATCCCTCGTGGTAGACGGGGAAGCCCGAGACCCCGCCGCTCCCGTAGCCGATCCCGTGGTAGGCCATGCGCCGGGACAGCACCCAGGTCCGCTGGGGCTCGCCGCGCCGGTGGTGGTAGAGGCGGGCCATGCGGAGCGCGATCTCGTTCCCCTCGGCCCCGCCGCTGGTGAAGTACACCCGGTTCAGCCCGTCCGGGGCCAGCCCGGCCAGCCGCGTGGCCAGTTCGACCGCACGGTCGTTGCTGATGGTCCCCCAGGTGTGGAAGTACTCCAGCCGGGTCATCTGCTCGGCCGCGGCCTGTGCGAGTTCCTCGCGGCCGTGACCCACCTGGCAGACGCCGAGCACGGCCGAAGCGTCCAGGTACTCCCGGCCGGCGGCGTCGCGCACCCGGCTGCCGGAGCCGGACACCAGCATCGTCCGGTCGGTGCGGTGCCCGGGGAGTGTGGGGTGGATGAGCGTGGCACGGTCCGCGGCGGCGAGCCCTGCGGCGAGCGCGTCGGGCACGGCGGAGGTTACAGAGGTCACGGTGGGCTCCTTCGTAACGGCTGGGGCTCCCGTCCACCCTCACGGCAGCCGCTTGCCGGACGCTGGACGTTCCGCTGTGTGCCGGACGGGCCCCCGCGCACCGGGCACGGGCCGGGCCGGGCCGCCCGGCAGGCGCCGCGTCAAACGGACGCCAAGAGTTCGGTGGGACAGTCGAGCCGCCTCCCCCACTCTCGCGTCCTGGCGCTGCGACCCGAAAGGACCCTGGTGAAGTCCATCCTCTTCTACCTGCCCACAGTCGGCAGCCACGAGCAGATCCTGCGCGGCATGTCCGGCGTCAACCCGCAGAACTACCAGAACATGCTCTGGCAGCTCACCCGCCAGGCCCAGGCCGCCGACGAACTCGGCTACTGGGGCCTGTCCTTCACCGAACACCACTTCCACATCGAGGGGTTCGAGGTCTCCAACAACCCCATCATGCTGGGGCTCTACCTGGCCATGCAGACCAAGCACATCCGGGTCGGCCAGATGGCGAACGTGCTGCCCTTCCACAACCCCGTACGGCTCGCCGAGGATCTGGCGATGCTCGACCACATGACCCGGGGCCGCACGTTCGTCGGGATCGCACGGGGATTCCAGAAGCGGTGGGCCGAGGTCATGGGCCAGGTGTACGGGGTGGGCGGAACGCTCTCCGACGCCGGCGACAAGGACCGGCGCAACCGCGCGCTCTTCGAGGAGCACTGGGAGATCCTCAAGAAGGCGTGGACCACCGAGACCTTCTCGCACTCGGGCGACCAGTGGACGATCCCCGTCAAGGACCTGGAGTTCCCCTTCGAGGCGGTCCGCCGGTACGGCCGCGGCGTCGACGAGAACGGGATCGTCCAGGAGGTCGGCATCGCGCCCAAGCCGTACCAGCGCCCCCACCCGCCGGTCTTCCAGCCGTTCAGCTTCAGCGAGGACACCTTCCGTTTCTGCGCCCGTGAGGGTGTGGTGCCCATCCTGATGCACACCGACGACCAGATCGTCCGGCGTCTGATGGACCTCTACCAGGAGGAGGCCGAGGCGGCGGGGCACGGCAGGCTGCGGCACGGCGAGCGGGTGGGCGTGATGAAGGACGTCCTGGTGTCGAGGGACTCCGGCGAGGCCCATCACTGGGCGGCCCGCGGCGGCGGCTTCATCTTCGAGAACTGGTTCGGCCCCATGGGCTTCACCGAGGCACTGCGCAACGTCGGTGAGACGGGGCCGATCGGCTCGGACTACGGAACGCTCGTCGAGCGGGGCCTGGAGTGGGTCGGCACCCCGGACGACATCAACCGCAAGATCGAGAAGCTGGTGGAGAAGCACGACCCGGAGTACCTGCTCCAGTGCCAGTACTCCGGTCTCATCCCGCACGAGGTGCAGATGCGCAGCCTGGAGCTGTGGGCCACCGAGATCGCACCGAACTGGCTGTGACAGGAGTGGTGACGGTGGACCACCAGGTCTATGAGATCGGCGAACTCCCGCTGCTCAGCGGCGAGATACTCACCCGCGCCCGGATCGGGTACGCCGTGCAGGGCAGGCTCGACCCGGACGGCAGGAACGCCGTGCTGTGCCCGTCCTTCTTCGGCGGTGACCACACCGGCTACGACTGGCTGATCGGCGAGGGCCGGCCGCTGGACACCGGCCGGTACTGCGTCATCACGGCGGGGCTGTTCGGCAACGGCGTCTCCAGCTCTCCGAGCAACCACGCGTCGGGTGCGGACTTCCCGCTGATCACCCCGCAGGACAACGTCGCCGCGCAGCACCGGCTCCTGACCGGACACCTGGGTGTGACGGAGCTGGCCCTGGTCACCGGATGGTCGATGGGCGCGGCGCACACCTACCAGTGGGCGGTCTCCCATCCGGGGATGGTGCGGCGGATCGCGCCGGTCTGCGGCTCGGCGGTGACCAGCGAGCACAATCAGGTCTTCCTGACCGGTCTGGCCGCGGCGCTGGCCGCCGACGGCGGGGCGGGGCGGGGGCAACGGGCCGCCGGCCGGGTCTTCGCCGGCTGGGCGGCTTCGCACCCCTTCTGGGCCGGGCAGGCCTACCGGGAGCTCGGGTTCACGGACAGGGAGGACTATCTCACCAGGTTCTGGGAGCAGTTCTTCGTGGCAGGGCCCGCCGCCGCGGACCTGCTGTCCATGGTCCGCACCTGGGAACACGCGGACGTGGGGGCGACTCCTGGCTGCGACGGAAGCGCCGAGGCAGCCCTGTCCTCGGTCACGGCCGATGCCGTGCTGCTCCCCGCCGCCCTGGACCAGTGCTTCGCGGTCTCGGACGAGGAGCGGGCCGCCGGTCTGGTGCCGCACACGTCTCTGGAGGTGATCCCGGGAGTGTGGGGGCATCTGGCAGGGGCCGGAGCGAGCCCCGCCGACCGGGAGTTCATCGGGCGCGTGCTGCGCGGGCTGCTGGCGCGAGTGCCCACGTCCGCCGGGGCGCCGGCCATGTGACGGCCGGCGGCCGGGAAGGGGGAAGCGGACGGTGCCCGGCGCACCGTCCGCTTCCGTGCCGGTCGCGCCCGATCACGTCGAGTAGTCGGCGTTCAGGCGCACATAGCCCTCGGTCAGGTCGCAGCCGTACACGGTGAACGCCCCTCCCCCGATGCCGAGTTCGATGCCGATGACGACCTCGCTCCCGGCCATCTCGGCGGCGACGGCGGCCCGTACCCCGTCCTCGTCGCGTGCGCCCGGCAGCCCGGGCGGATAGACCGCCACGTCGCCGAAGCGGATGACCACCCGGTCCTGCTCGATATCGGTGTCGTCGGAACACTTGCCGATCGCCATGGCGACGCGGCCCCAGTTGGGATCACCACCGTGTACCGCGGTCTTCACCAGCGGGGAGTTGACCACGGCCTTGCCCACGCGCTTCGCCTGGGCGTCGTCCCGGGCCCCGGCCACTCGCACCTCGATCAGCTTGCCGGCGCCCTCGCCGTCGGCTGCGATGTCCTTCACCAGCTCCAGCGCCACCTCGTACAGCGCCTCTTCGAACGCGGCCGGGCTCACGTCGCCCGCCAGGCCGTTGGTGAAGAGGGCCGCCGTGTCACTGGTGGAGGTATCGGTGTCGATGCTGACGGCGTTGAAGGTACGGTCCATCACCCGGCGGAAGATGCGGTCCTGCTCGCCGGGGTCCAGCCGGGCGTCGCTGGCGAAGAAGGTGAGCAGGGTGGCCATGTCGGGTTCCATCATCCCGACCCCCTTGGCGATGCCGGTCAGGACCGCGTCGCCGACACGCCGGCGGACCAGCTTGGGCCGGGTGTCCGTGGTCATGATGGCCCGGGCGGCCCGGTCGAAGCCGCCCTCGGGCAGCGTGGCCTTCAGCGTCCCCAGGTGGTCGCGGATGGACGGCATCGGGTACTGACGGCCGATCACTCCCGTCGAGGCGATGAGCAGTTCGCCCTCGGGCACCCCGAGCGCCCGGGCCGTCAGCGCGCGCACCTCGCGGGCGTTGCGCTCCCCCTCGTCCCCGGTGGCGACGTTCGCGTTACGGGCCAGCACCACCACACCCCGGGCGTTGCGGTCCGCGCAGGCGGCACGGCTGATCACCACGCTGGGGCCCGCGAAACGGGACCGGGTAAAGACCGCGCTCACCGTGCCCGGCACGGTGGACATCAGGACGGTGAAGTCGTCGCGTCCGTCGTCCAGGAGACCGACGGGCGCGGTGTGCACCACGAATCCCCGTGGGGCGCAGTCATCGTTGTCTGTCATTCTCGCTCGTCTCCCGGAGCAGTCGTGGGCAGATGATTATCTATACCATGTGATGCATATAAATGTGATCCCGGTGTCGTATTCCGTCCCCGGCGCACACACATGCGGCCGGCCGGCAGGGGCTCGTGCGAGATCCTGCCGGCCGGCTCCCGGGACGGCGCCGCGGCTCAGCCGCGCGGCGTGAAGCTCACCACGTCACCCGCCCTCTCCCCGCCCGAGAGCTGTCCGTTGCGGTCGGTGCGGATGTAGACGCGGTGCAGCCACCGGTCCCGGCCGTCCCAGCGGGGGCTGAAAGGCGTACGGGCGTGCGTGGTACGGAAGTTGTCCACGATCAGCACGTCGCCGGGGGTCAGGTGGACCGCCTCGGTGACCTGGTCGAGCGCCTTCGACAGCGCGTCGACCGCCTTCGCGTCCTCGGGGTCGTCCGGTGTGAGCAGTTCCCGGTCGTAGCCGAGGAAGGGATCGTCCGGGTCCCCGTACAGCGGCTTGACCCGTGCGATCGCGCCCGGATCCGGTACGCCGCCGCGGAACGCGACGTCCACGGAGCACGGCATCCTGCGGTCGTACAGCCGCGCGCGCTCATCGGCGGTGAGCAGCGGCAGTGCCTTGCGGATCGAAGCGACCAGGGTGGCCGCCGTGCGCTCGTGGTCCGCCCGTGAGCAGGCCAGCAGCACGTAGTTCGGCTGGAGGGTGTGGTACGTCATCTCCGTGTGGAACTCCAGCAGTACCTCGGAGGTCTCGGAGGACAGGTAGTGGGCGTTCGGTGAGGGGTACACGTCGTGGTAGACGGTGCCCGCGCGCAGCTCCTGGTAGCCCGTGTGCAGACCCAGGCGGCGGCCGACGGCACCGAGCATGGCCTCCATGACCAGCAGCGGACGGTCCACCGGGGCGGGGGTGCTGTTCGGGGTCGTCGGCAGCGCGTCGTCCTCCTCCACGGGCAGGCCCCGCAGGAGCAGGTAACCGTCCTGATTTCCCCCGGTGTTGAAGGAGTCCAGGGCGGACGCCAGCCCGGCCGGCAGCCCGGTGGCGGCGGTCTTCGCGGCTTCGAGGAAGGTGTACAGGTCGGCGCGGGGGACCCGCGGCAGCGACGCGGCGAGGGCGCGCAGGTCCCCGGCGAATGCGGTGCAGTCCACGACTGTCACAGGGATTTCCTTTCATCGGTGTGGGCGCGGGCGTACTGGTACAGGAGCTCCGCGCCGATTTCGGTGGCGAGGATCGAGGTGATGCCGCCGTGGTCGTAGAGCGGCGAGACCTCCATGACGTCGAATCCGACCGGCCGCAGGTCGCCCACCCCGCGCAGCAGGGCAAGCACCTCCCGGGAGGACGGACCGCCGGGGGCCGGTGTCCCGGTCCCCGGGGCGAACGCCGGGTCCACGACGTCGACGTCGACCGACACATAGAGCGGGGCGTCGCCGATGATGTCCCGGGCCAGCCGTGCGGTGGCCTGGACGCCGAGCTCGGCGAACTCGTCGGATGTGACGATGCGCACGCCGTGTCCGCGGGCGTAGTCGAGTGAGTCGGGCTGCGGGTTGTGTCCCCGGATGCCGATCTGCACCATCCGCTGCGGATCCACCAGCTTCTCGTCGATGGCGTGGCGGAACGGGGTGCCGTGGTGGTATTCGCCGCCGTAGAAGGCGGGGTTGGTGTCGCTGTGGGCGTCCAGGTGGAGCACGGCCAGCGGCCCGTGCTTGGCCGAGACGGCCCGCAGCGCGGCGAGCGTCAGCGAGTGGTCCCCGCCGAGCATGAGGAACGCCGCGTTGTCGGCGAGCAGTTCGGTCAGCCGCTGCTGGGCGGTGTCCATCGCGATGTGCATGTTGAACGGGGTGAGGTCGATGTCCCCCACATCGGCGCACCGGATCAGATCGAAGGTGCCGGGACCGCGGTCGATGCCCACGCCGTGGATGAGCCCGGACTCGTTCCGGATGGCCCGGGGACCGAAGCGTGCGCCCGGCCGGTAACTGGTGCCCCCGTCGTACGGGGCGCCGACGACCACGACGTCCAGGCCGCTGGGGTCCGGATCGTGCGGCAGGCGCATGAAAGTGGGGAGCTGTGCGTAGCGGGGGGAGACGTTGATGTCGATGCGTTCCACGCCGTCATGACTCCTTCGATGTCAGCTGGATGACGGGGACCGTCAGGAAGTCGTCCGTGCGCTGCTCCGCAGCCGGTCGGCGACCAGCTGCACGGTCTGCGCGGTGTCCACCTCGTCCGGGTGCCGTCCCGCCACCACCACCTCGTCGAACAGTTCCTGCACGACGAGGCGCTTGGCGTGGTGCACACCGGCCTCGTCGACACCCGCCCCGGCGAGCAGCCGGCTGAACGACGAGGTGGTGCCTGACCCCTCGTGCACGCCGAGCTTGGGGCGGAGTACGGTCCGGGACGGCAACAGGTCGCCCATGGCGGCGCGGAGCACCCACTTGTCCTGCCCGTAGCGGCGCTTGAGCCCCGCCTCCAGGGAGACCAGGAGGTCGAGGACCTCGCGGTCCCAGTAGGGGTGGGTGGACCAGTGGCCGCCGACGCCGGAGAGCACGGGCGACATCTCGTTGAGGCCGTCGAAGGTCGCCATGTCGTGGGACAGAGCGGTGTCCAGGGCCGGCAACCGGTCCTCGCGGTGCATGCCGCCCAGCGGGATGTCGGCGCCGTATCCGGTCAGGATGCGCCGGCCTGGACCCTCCATCCGCAGGTAGAGGGCGGTGAGCGGGAGCAGGTATTCGATGATGTCCGGGTCGAGGGACTCCGCGGCCCACACGGTGTGGGGCAGTCTGCGCAGCAGTTCCGCGGTGGTGATGGTGATCTCGCTGTGCGCGGTGGCGAGGTGGTCGGCGACGACGCGGGCCTCCGGGAACTCGTCCGCGTCGTCGGTGCCCATCGACACGGTGTCGATGGGGTCTTCCCGCCCGAGGGCGGCCAGTGCGGCCACGCTGGAGGAGTCG
Source organism: Streptomyces sp. NBC_00388 (assembly GCF_036061255.1). Lineage (NCBI taxonomy): Bacteria > Bacillati > Actinomycetota > Actinomycetes > Kitasatosporales > Streptomycetaceae > Streptomyces > Streptomyces sp. NBC_00388. The sequence goes on along the minus strand of NZ_CP107948.1, from coordinate 6,124,763 downwards.
ATACCGCCCGACAGGACCACCAGCGGTGTCCCGGGGCCGGTGCGGGCCCGGACCGCGCGCTCCAGGCTCTGACGGACCGCTTCCACCGCCTCCTTCTCCGGCAGGATCCGGCGGGAGAGCGGCGGCGTCCAGGTCCGGTGGGCCGTGCAGACACCGGTGCCGAGCGCGATGTCCAGGACCGTTCCGGCCGGGACCTGATGGACTCCGGGGAGCCGGCGGACCGGCCGGGCGGCGGGCAGCGGCCGGCCCTCGGGAGCGCCGCGCAGCGCCTTGGCCTCGGTGGCGGCCACCACCCGGCCCGGTGCGGCAGTCACGTAGAGCGGTACCGAGCCGGCGTGGTCGGTGGCGAGCACGACCCGGTCCGCGGTGTGCACCAGCGCCGCGAAGCGTCCGTTGAGCAGCCGGAACCCGTGCAGGTCGTAGTGGTCGAAGAGCGCGAGGACGAGCCCGGCGTCATCGGCCGGGTCGGTGCCGCGGGGCAGCACCGACCTGAGTTCGCCCTGGTTGTAGAGCTCCCCGGCGAAGACCAGCGCCGACCCCCGTCCCCACGCCCGGGCCCCTTCCGGAGCCCCGGCGTGCAGCAGACTGGTGTGCACGGTGTGACCGCCCGGTTCCTCCCGCGTGTCGGCGCGGAGTCCCAGCGACGCGAAGGTCCCCTGCGGGACCGGCCCAGTACCTCGGTGCACTGCGGTGAGGAAGCCGATGGCGGCAGGCAGTGTCATCTCAGATGCTCAGGGCGCCGAAACCACCGGCCTTGAAGTCATAGTTCACCGGCACCTCGATGAGGAACGGCCGGCCGAGAGCGGCGCCCTTGCGCAGCGCGGCGAGCAGCTCGTCGCGGGTGCCGGCCCGCACCGCCTCCACACCGTTGGCCTGGGCCAGCTTGGTGAAGTCGACCCCGGTGAACTTCACCGCGGGGTCGAAGGAGCGCCGGTGGCCGAGGTTCTGGTACAGCTCGATCAGCCCGTTGGTGTCGTTGTTGACGACCACGGTGACAATGGGCAGGTTGAGCCGTGCGATGGTCTCCAGGTCGGCGCTGTTGGAGTGGAAGCCGCCGTCGCCCGCGATGAGGAACGTGGGCTGTCCGGGCCGCGCCATCTGCGCGCCCATCGCCGCGGGTATGCCGTATCCGAAGCTGGAGCAGCCGGCCGAGGTCAGGAAGCCGAACGGCTGGTCGGCGCGGGCGAAGAGCACCCCGTAGTGCCGGAAGAAGCCGATATCGGACACGATGGTGCCCTCCCCCGACTCGGCGGACTCGTCCATCACGGTGTTCATGCAGTCGATCACCTGGTGGACCCGCATGCCGTCCTCGTAGTGCTCGGGGTCGGCGAGGAACTCGGCGACCCGCTCACGCAGCGGGGTGATGTCGTGCGGGGTCTTCGGCGCGAGCCCCGCTGTCCGGCCTTCCAGGTAGTCGACGAAGGCGTGTACGTCCGCGACGACGTCCACGTCGGGCCGGAACACCCGGGGGACGGGGTTGACCGTCGGGGACACCCGGACGGTCCGCTTCGGACCGCCGCGCTGCCACATCGACGGGCGCAGGTCCTCGGCGTAGTCGTAGCCGAGGGTGAGGATCACGTCGGCCGGGCCGAAGAGGGACTCCAGCGCGGGGAAGGAGAGGATGCCGTCCATGTAGCCGGTGACGGCGCCGTAGTTGAGCCGGTGCCCCTGCGGCAGCACACCCTTGGCGATGTAGGTGGTGATGACGGGGATGTTCAGCCGCTCGGACAGGGCCCGGATCGCCGGAACGGCACCCGACCGGATCGCCGCCGCTCCGACCACCAGCACCGGGTGCTCGGCCCCCGAGAGCAGTTCGGCGGCCTTTTCGGCCGCGTCCTGCCAGCCGTCCTGGACCGCGCCGACGGGCTTGCCCGGTGTACTGGCCGGGGGGACGGCCAGCGTGGTGTCGATCTCGCTGCCGAGCAGGTCGACCGGGAGCGAGATGAAGCTGGGGCCGACCGGCTCGGTCATGGCCGCCGCGACCGCGGAGTCCACGAGGTCGGTGATGTCGTCGGGACGCTGAAGCTCCACGGCGTACTTGGTCAGCGGACGCATCACGCCGACCGCGTCCAGGCACTGGTGGGTGTCGTTGGGGAAGATGTCGTACGACTCGGACTGAGCGGCCAGCGCGATGACCGGCGAGCGGTCCAGGACCGACGTGGCGACACCGGTGGACAGATTCGTCATGCCGGGGCCCAGCGTGGCCCAGCAGGCCTGCGGCCGTCCGCTGATCCGCGCCAGCACGTCGGCGGCGACGCCCGCCGTGAACTCGTGGCGGGTCAGGACGAAGTCGATCCCCTCCACCTCGTCGAAGAGGATGGACGCGGCCTCCCGGCCGACCACGCCGAAGACCGTCTCGACTCCGTGGTCCCGCAGGCGCTGGAGCAGCGCGTGAGCGGTCGTCGGTTTGTTGCTCGGGGTGGTGGACACGCGCGACATGGAAACTCCTCGTGGCTTACGGATACTGCCTCGGTAGAGGGCGGAGATTTCGACCTGAGCCGCTGCGCACCGTTGAATCGGCCCGCCCGGCACGCAGTTCCCACTGTGCTGACATGGCCTTGCACACACATGTATGCCGCGCTTGCAGGAAATTCGCCACGGCCACGGAAATCAATGAGCGGTATTCCAGCGAAGCGTCAAACGCTCACCCCTGCCGGGCGTTGTGGGCTCACGTGCGAGCAGATACCGTGCAGCGGACAGGACATCACAGCCAATTCCACTGTGCGGCCGGGCAATTCGCCGCTCCCCCGCATTCGAGCCATATGTCTTCAGCCATACGTCCGGATTCCGGCGTACGCGTCCATCGGAGGTCCCTTCATGCCCGCGTTCCGCGATCTGCCCACGCGCGACCTGCGCGGTCTGCCGGTCAGCGCCCAGGGGCTGGGCTGCCTGCCGACCACGAGCTTCTACGGCCGGCCGGACCCCGAACGGTCGGTCGCCGCCATCCGCGCCGCCCTCGACGCCGGGGTCACGCTGGTGGACACCGCCGACGTCCAGGGCCAGGGGGCGGGCGAGGAACTGCTCGGCCGCGCCATCGCCGGGCGCCGGGACTGCGTGGTGATCGCCAGCAAGTTCGGCATGGTGCGGGCCGCCGACGGCGCCTTCGAGGGACTGTGCGGCGAACCCTCCTACGTGCGCGCCGCCTGCGAACGTTCGCTGCGTCGCCTGGGCGTGGACCACATCGACCTGTACTACCAGCACTGGACCGACCCGGCCGTTCCCGTCGAGGAGACCGCCGGCGCCGTGGCCGGACTGATCCAGGAGGGCAAGGTCCGGCACTTCGGACTCAGCGAGCCCTCCGCGGCCACCCTGCGCAGGGCCGACGCCGAACACCCCGTGACCGCGGTGCAGAGCGAATGGAGCCTGTGGACCCGGGGCATCGAGGACGAGGTGGTCCCCGCCTGCCGGGCGCTGGGGGTCGGCATCGTGGCGTACGCCCCGCTGGGACGCGGCTTTCTGACGGGCCGGATCCGCACCACCGACGACCTCGCCCCCGAGGACTTCCGCAGGGGCCAGCCACGGTTCAGCCCCGCCGGGCTAGCGCACAACCAGCTGTTGCTGCGACGGCTGCGCCCGGTCGCAGAGCGGCTCGGGCTCTCCCTGGCCCAGCTCGGGCTGGCCTGGCTCCACCACCAGGGGCCTGACGTGGTCCCCATCCCGGGAACCAGTGATCCGGCCCATCTGGCGGAGAACCTGGCCGCCGCCTCGGTCCGGCTGGACGAGGACGGCCTGGCCGCGGTGGCGCGTGCGGTGGATGTTCCGGTGCACGGAGCCCGCTACGCGCCCGCGATGCTCGCCATGACGGGTAACTGAGCACGCTGCAAGCCGCGCGGCAGAACGACGTCAAGGCCTCGCCAAGCGCCCCCTGCGATCGTGGATCACAGCCGCACGGACACCCCGGCCCCGATTGCGGCGAGCCCTTCCGGTCATTCCGGCAGTTTTGGAGGTCGTTCATGCCCGCGGCAGTAACCCCCATGACGGACGAACAGCGAAAGGCTGTCGTCATCGCCTACCTCAAGGCCTTCGACAACGGCGGGACCGGCCACGACGGAACCCCCATTCTCGACTTCTTCGCCGAGGACGCCCAATTCTTTTTCCCCAAGTGGGGACTGGCACACGGAAAAGCCGATATCAGCCGGACGTTCGGAGATCTCGGCGGCACCGTCAAGTCGGTCGAGCACCATTTCTCGTCCTTCAACTGGATCGTCACGGGCACCGACGTGCTCGCGGTCGAGGGCACCACGCACGGCGAACACCTGGACGGGCCGTGGCGGGTGGGCGTGCCCGAGTGGGGGGCGGGGCGCTGGTGCGGGGTCTTCGAGGTGCGTGACCACCTCATCCAGCGGGCCTTCATCTACCTGGATCCCGACTACGCGGGCAAGGACACCGCCCGCTATCCGTGGCTCTGACGCCGCCGTCCCGACCGTCCCGCCCCTCTCCCCCAGCACAGGAGCACTGATGGATGTACTGGCCGCTCTTCAGCGCAAGCCCAGCCTCAACCTCTTCCCGATCGAGAACCGGCTCTCGCCGAGGGCCGCCGCCGCGCTCGCCACCGACGCGGTCAACCGCTACCCGTACTCCGAGACGCCGGTGGCCGTCTACGGCGACGTCGCGGGTCTCAGCGACGTCTACGACTACTGCGTGGACCTCACCAAGGAGTTCTACGGCGCACGCCACGCCTTCGTGCAGTTCCTCTCCGGACTGCACACCATGCACACCGTGCTCACCGCCGTGACACCGCACAGCGGCCGGGTCATGGTGCTGGCGCCCGAGAACGGCGGGCACTACGCCACGGTGACCATCTGCGAGAGCTTCGGATACCAGGTCGACTTCCTCCCGTACGACCGGGAGCGCCTGCAGATCGACCACAGCGCACTCGCCGCGCGCATAGCCGAACAGCCGGTCGACGTCATCTACCTGGACGCCTCCACGACCCTGCACTTCCCGGACGCCCGGGCACTGCGGGCCGCCGCTCCCGGCGCGACCATCTGCCTGGACGCCTCCCACCTGCTCGGCCTGCTGCCCGCCGCGCCGCAGACCCTCGTACTCGACGGTGGATTCGACAGCATCTCCGGCAGTACGCACAAGACGCTGCCCGGCCCGCAGAAGGGCCTGTTCGTCACCGACAGCGACACCATCGCGGAGAAAGTGGCAGCGCGGATCCCGTTCACCGCGTCGAGCTCCCACTCGGCGACGGTCGGCAGTCTGGCGATCACGCTGGAGGAACTGCTGCCGCACCGGGTGGACTACGCGCGCCAGACCATCGCCAACGCCCGCCGGCTGGGTGAGGAACTGGCCCGGCGCGGCTTCGACCTGCCCGGTGGGGACTTCGGCTACACCGACACGCATCAGGTGTGGGTGCACCTTCCCAGGGAGAGCTCCCCGCACGAGTGGGGCCGGATGCTCACCCGCGCCGATATCCGCACCACGACGGTGGTGCTGCCGAGCAACGGCCGCCCCGGCCTCCGCCTCGGCTCCCAGGAGCTGACCCGCTGGGGCATGAAGGAGGCCGACATGCCCGCGGTCGCCGAACTGCTGGCCCGTCTCCTGCTGCGCCGCGAGGACTCCGGCAAGGTGGCCGCGGACGTCGCCGATCTGGCCCGCGAGTTCCCCGGCGTGGCCTACGCCGGGCAAGCCGCCCCGGCGACCGCCACCTGAGCCCCCGCGGGGACGCGCCGCGCCGCTGCGGCACGTCCCCGGCCGGCCGGACGGACCGGAGGAACTCCCCCAGATGTCCCAGTCGATGGAGAACGCCCTTCCGGAGCACGGCAGTCCACCGGCGGCGACCGCCGAGCGGTTCCGCCGGGTGGCCGGCCACTACCCGACCGGGCTTGTCCTGGTCACCGCTCCGCGCCCGGCCCCGCACCAGCCCCCGCCAGCCATGATCATGGGCACCTTCACGTCCGTGTCGCTGCAGCCGGCCCTGGTGGGCTTCCTTCCCGCCAAGTCCTCGACCACCTGGCCCCGCATCCGGGCGGCCGGCCGGTTCTGCGTCAACGTGCTCGCCGCGGACCAGGAGCACCTGTGCCGCAGCTTCACCAGCGCCGCCCCCGGCCGCTGGGACGTACCGCACCGGGAGACGGCCACCGGCTCCACCGCGCTGCTGGACGCCATCGCCTGGTTCGACTGCGAGATGGCCGGTGAAGTGGAAGCGGGCGACCACTGGTTCGTGACCGGCGCCGTCCGTGATCTGGGGGTCCAGCGGCCGGGCCCGCCCCTGCTCTTCTTCCAGGGCGGGTACGGCGCGTGCGGCCCGCTCCCCGAAGCGGCCGTGGCCCAGCCGTGAAGGGCGCGTGCCGGTGGGAGCCGGTGCCGTGTCCGGGCCGGGTCACCCGCCGGCCCGGACCGGGCCGGCGCGCCTTCCGGCCGGCCCGCGGCGCACCCCGCTCCCGGCCGGAGGGTCAGATGGTCGGGTCCGGCTCCAGCCGCAGATGCGTCCTGTCGGCGTCGTCTGCCGCCCGCCAGGACGAGTACCGCGCGCTCACGGCGTAGGACGCGGCGCAGGCATGCTCCACGCCACTCGGGGTGTGCGCGGCGGCCGGGCAGGGCGCAGCGACGGGCCGCTGTGCGGGTTCCGCGGCCGGCAGGGTCCTGGCGAACCAGCGGACCAGGTCGTGGAAGGAGTACCGGCCGAGTTCGAACTGCTCCATGAGATGGACGTCCAGCAGATGTTCCAGCGTCTCCTCCGCCCGGCGCGGCCCGGTGCCCAGGAGCGCGGCCGCGGTGGCGACGTCGAGGTCGGCCCCGGTGTACAGGCTCAGCCGCCGGAAGTCGGCCTGGTGGTGTGGCCGCATCACTTCGTATGAGACCCGCAGCACGCTCGCGACGCTGCGGTCGCCGGACTCCAGCTCTCCCAGGATGCGGGAGCTGTCCCGCAGCCGGTCGGCCAGAAAGCCCAGGGTCCAGTGCGGTCGCTTGCGCAGCCGGGCCCCCGAGATACGCAGGGCCAGGGGAAGATTCCCGCAGAGCCGCACGAGCTCGGAGGCCGCGTGGGGCTCAATGGCGATCCGCTCCGCGCCGAGAATCCTGCTCATCAGCTCGGTGCTGTCGTCATCGTCGAGCAGGCCGAGGGACAGCCCGGCGGACCCTTCGATCTCGGGCAGCCGGACCCTGCTCGTGATGACGACGAGGCTGCCCCGGCAGGTCGGGAGCAGCGGTCGCAACTGTGCGGCCTCGGCAACGTTGTCAAGAATCAGCAGAAGTCGCCGCCGAGCGGTCGTGGACCGCCACAGGGCCATACGGCCGAGTGCATCACCGCTCATGGAGTCCTCCGGTACCCCCAGAGCCCCCAGCAGCGCCCCCAGTGCCGCTCCCGCGGACAGCGGCTCCTCGCCCGAGGTGAAGCCGCGCAGGTCGAGGTAGAGCTGCCCGCCTGTGTATTCGTCCGCCAGCAGGTGCGCCACGTGCACGGCCAGCGCTGTCTTGCCGCTGCCGCCCATGCCGTCGATCACCAGGACGCGCGGACCCGGATGGTCCCCGTTCGTGGGGACGTCCCCGATGAGCCGGCGCACTTCCTCCTTCCGTCCGGTGAAGTCCACCAGGTCGTGGGGCAAGGTGCACGGGGCCGTTCCGGTCACCCCCGGCGGCCGGTCCGGCACGTTCGCCACAGCCCGGCGCGGAACCTCCAGCTCGGATGCCCCGCGCAGGATCGCCATGTGCAGTTCCGCCAGCCGGAAGCCGGGCTCTATGCCCAGATCCTCGGACAGCAGGGTGCGCAGCCGGGCGTACTCCTCCACGGCCTCGGCGTGGCGCCCCGAGCGGTGGAGGGCGAGCATCAACTGGCCGCGCATGGTCTCCCGGAACGGGTGCGCGGCGATGAACTCCCGTAACTCGCTGATCAGTTCACCTGCCTCGCCGCGCGCGAGGCGGAGGTCGAAGCAGTGTTCGGCCGCGGCGATACGGCGCTCCTCCAGACCGGTCGCCGCGGCCTCGATGACGTGTCCGCCGGCGCCGGCGAGGATGGATCCGCGCCACAGGTCCAGCCCGGCCCTCAAGTGGGTCACGGCCTCGTCCAGGAGTCCTTCCGCGTGCGCCCCCTGGGCATGGCGCACCCGCGCGTCGAACACCTTGAGATCCACCTGGCTCTCCGCCACCGTCATCCGGTAGCCGGGAGGTTCGGTGACGATCAGTTCACGTCCCGAGGGGATTCGCCGGCGCAGGGCCGCCACAGCCTTGCGGATCTGCTGGAGGGCCGTGAAGGGGGGCTTCTGGTCCCAGACCGCCTGGATCAGCCGTGCGACCGGCACCACACGTCCCGCCTCCAGCAGCAACATCACCAGGACACGCTCGTTGACAACGCCGCCGAGTTTCAGACGGCGCTCCCCCTCCCATCCTTCCAACGGCCCGAGGATCCCGAAAAAGACGTCGTCATGACTGGAGTTCGACTGCATTGCCCGTGCTCCAACTAGTGTCGGCCCCGTAGCCGTCTATCTGCCCCTGGGACGTCGGCGCCATGCCACTTTTGAGTGGACTTCTTCACGCTCGGACGGGGCCGCGCCGCCCCAGGGTGACGCCGGCGACGACGGCCAGGGCGACGACGAGTCCGGCCAGCGGCACCGCCCAGTGCCCGGCGAAGGTGGTCGCCAGGACCAGGGGCACGCTCACCGGCAGCAGGGACCGCTGGGCCGCGCCCCGTTTGAAATGGCGGGTGTGCAGCAGCGACACGGTGAGCAGGAACAGTGCGGTGGGAACGGTGACCGTGGCCGCCGCGGCGACGGCCGAGAGGTCCGCGTGCCCCGTCACCTGCTCGACGGTGACCTCGATGCCCGAGCCAATCGCAGCGGCCGAAGCGAAGACCAGGTAGTGGCCGTAACCCCAGAGGAAAGCCTGCCGGTTGGAGACCAGATGCTCGTGGATGGGGACCGCGAAGTAGATCCAGTAGGCGCCGAAGACGATGACGAGACCGCCCGCCGCGATCGGCAGCAGCTCACCGAGCGCGGCCGACTCGTCCACCGCCGACTGCACGGCGACGGTGGCGGCAGCGACGGTCTCACCGAGCATGATGATGGTGAAGAGCCCATAGCGCTCGGCGATGTGGCTCGGATGCCAGGGGGTCCGGTGGCGGTGCTCGGCGAAGGCCGGGACCGCCAGGTCGGCCACGGCCATGGGCACGAAACCCCACGTCCACGCGGCGTCCGGCAGGAGCAGCAGCACGACCCAGCCGATCTGCACGATCACGAGCCCGGCCGCGTACCGCAGGGCCGTCGTCCGGGCGGCGCCCGTCTCGCCGCGCGCCGCCCTGAGCCACTGGAGCGTCAGCACGACCCGCATGATCAGATAGCCGACGATCGCGAGCGTGTAGTCCTCGTGGTCGAAGGCGCGCGGGACGCCCGCCGCGAGGACGAGCACCCCGGCGATCTGGATCAGGGTGGCGACCCGGTAGAGCACGTCGTCGGTGTCGTACGCGGACGCGAACCAGGAGAAGTTGGCCCACGCCCAGTAGATCGCGAAGAACACGAACAGGTAGCCGGCGATCCCGTGGGCCGGAGCGCCTGCGGCCAGGGCGTGCACCAGGCGGCTGCCCGCCTGGGAGACCGCGACGACGAAGCACAGGTCGAAGAAGAGCTCCAGCGGGGTCGAGGCGCGGTGCGGCTCGGCGGGATCCCTGGCCCGCATCCGGATCCCCTGCACCGGGAAGCCGCCGTGTGCCGGCCCGGACGCCGCCGTCTCGTCGCTCATCTGCGCGCCATTCCTCCGCTCGCACCCGTCACCGGCCCTGCCCAGGGCCCTCCGCACCACACCCTCGCGCAGATCGTGGCACAGGGCGCCGCCGACACGGCAGCACGGCAGGAGCGGGCAGCACGCGAACCGGCCCGCAGCGAGAGCTGCGGGCCGGCCGGACGCGGTGCGGGATGCTGTGCTGGGCGGTGCTGTGCTGAGCGGTGCGGCGGCGGGTCAGCCGGTGGTCGTCGTCTGCTGACCGGTGGCGCTGTCCTTCAGCCACTGCGACCAGGAGAGGTTGAAGTCGGCGTAGCCGTTGTCACCGGCCGCCTTGCCACGCGGGGAGCCGGTGATGGTGACCGGGTCGCCCTGCTTGACGAAGTCGTAGAACCACTTGGAATCGGCGAGCGACAGGTGCACACAGCCGTGCGAGCCGTAGCTGTGGCCCGGGTAGGGGTCACCGGTCGAGTAGTGGATGTAGGTGCCGGAGTTGGTGAGGTGCACGTCCCACGGCAGGGTCAGGTCGTAGAAGTCGGGGCTGCCCTTGGTGCAGCTGATCCCGACGCTGCACGAGGTCATGTGGACCTCGCGCGCCTTGTCCATCACGGCCATCGTGCCGTCCCACGAGGGGAAGCTGGGGCTGCCCGCGTCGATCGGGAGGGTACGGACCACCTTGCCGTTCCGCATCACCTTCATCGAGTGGCCGGGCACCGAAGCGGTGGCCTCGACGTCGTCACCGATGGTGAACTTGTGCTGGTAATTGTGCGTTCCGTAACGGCCGTTGCCGTTGCTCACGTCCTTCAGTTCCGCGTTCAGCGTCACCTTGGTGCCGGGCTGCCAGTACTTCTCGGGCCGCCAGTCGGCGCGGGTGCTGCTGAACCAGTGCCAGGCGCCGGTGACCGGCGCGGACGCGGAGACCTTGAGGTGCTTCTCCACCCCGGCGCGGGCCGAGGTGGCCACCGGATTGCTGAAGGTCACCGATACCGGCATGGCCACCCCGACGGTCGCCCCGGTCTTGGGGGCGATCGTCTCCAACAGCATGGGCGGGCCCGCCGGGTGGGTGGGTTTCGGGTGCGCGCTCGCCGACGCCTTCCCTGAAGCGCCGTTCGCGGAGTCGCCCGAGGCGGACGCCGAGGCATTTCCCCCACAGGCGCTCGTGCCCGCCAGCACCGCGCTGACCAGCAGTGCGATCCCTATGCTGCCCTTGACCCGGCCCATGCTCATGCTCCGCTCACATCACTTCCCGCTGGACACAACACCCCTAGAGACAGCTGTCCGGGCGGACCGGTTGCAGAACTTCTCGTAAAGCGCAGGCCAAGTCTTGGGACGCGTCCCGGGCCGGGCCGGCCGTTCGGCGCACGGAACTCCGGCACCACCCGTCCCAAAGAGTTTTGCCCGGGACCAATACACCTGTCCGGTGCTGCTCGTTGGCCCTGATGGCCCGTAGAGAACAAGCACCTGCGTCAGGAGACGGCACGCATGAACAGGAAGTCCGGCAACCGGAACGGTCGCTTGCCGCTGACCGCCTCACAGACGGGGATGTGGTTCTCCCAGGAGCTGGACGCGGAGAATCCCAACTACCGCGCGGCCGAATTCGTCGAGATCCGGGGACCGCTCGACCTGGAGCTGCTTGAGGAGTCCCTGCGCGAGGCCGTCGGCGAGACCCAGGTGCTGCGGGCCGGCTTCGAGGCCGACGACGAGGGCCGTACCTGGCAGCGGATCGGGGCCCCGCCGCAGTGGTCGCTGCCGCTGGTGGACCTGCGCGGCACGGACGACCCGTGGGCCGCCGCGCGCGCGTGGATGTGGGACGACATGCGGCGCCCCCTCGACCTCGGGCGTCCGCCGCTCTTCACGTTCGCGGTGCTGAGGACGGCCGGTGACTGCTTCCTGCTGTACATCAGCGTGCACCACATCGCGCTCGACGGTTACGGCTTCTCGCTCTTCATCCAGCGGGTCGCCGAGCTCTACTCCGCGCTGGAGGCCGGCCGGTTCCGTCCCGACTCCTCCTGGGGCACGCTGGAGGAGCTCCTGGCCGACGAGGCGGCGTACCACGCTTCGGAGCGGTTCGCGGAGGACCGGGAGTACTGGGCCGGGCAGCTCGCCGGGTGCGCGACGGCGCCGGACGCCGCGGGCCGGCTGAAGTCGGTCCCGCACCGTTTCGTACGGGTCAGCGGCCCGGTCGGCGCCCAGGCGGCGGCCGGGCTGCGGGCTCTGGCCCGGCAGGCCAGGACGGGTCTTCCCTCGGTCGCGATGGCCGCGCTCGCGCTGTACGTGCACCGGCTGAGCGGACGGGACGAGGTCTCGCTGGACCTGACCGTGACGGGCCGCACCGGCCCGGTCGCCCGTACCGTCCCGGTGATGCTGGCCAATGTGCTTCCGCTGTCGGTACGCCCCGAGCCCGGCGCCACCCTGGCCGGGCTGGTGCGCCACACCGCACGGCAGGCGCGCGGACTGCTGCGCCACCAGCGCTACCCGGCCCCGTACCTCGTCAAGGACCTCGGCGGCATCCCCACCGGCGGGTACCTGGGTGACTGGGGCATCAACATCATGGGATACGACCCGCAGCTGATGTTCGGGCGGCACCCCGCCGTCCTGCACAACCTCTCCAACGGCCCGGTGACCGGGCTCGGCGTGAACGTGTACGAGCGCCAGGCGGACGGCTCGCTGCGGATCGACTTCAACGCGGACCCGGCCCTGTACGACGCCGGGGTCACCGCCGCACACCACCGCCGGTTCCTGGCCCTGCTCGGCACACTGGCAGCGGCCGGCCCCGACCGGCCCGTCGCGGGGATCGGACTGCTGACGGCGGACGAGCGGCACCGGGTGGTGAGCGCCTGGAACGACACCGGGCGCCCCGTGCCCGCCACCACACTGACCGGGATGTTCGAGGCTCACGCCCGCCGTACGCCGGAAGCGACCGCGCTGGTGTGCGGCCAGGACGTCCTCTCGTACGGTGAGGTGAACGCGCGCGCCAACCGGCTGGCCCGGGTGCTGATCGCGCGCGGCGCGGGCCCCGGGAGCTTCGTCGCGCTGGCGCTGCCGCGCACCGCCGACTACCCGGTGGCGCTGCTCGCCGTGCTCAAGTCGGGCGCCGCGTGCGTACCGGTGGACCCCGGGCACCCCGCCGAGCGCATCCGGTACCTGCTCACCGACGCCGCCCCGCTCTGCGCCGTCACCACGGCCGCGGGCGCTTCCGCACTGCCGCCCGCTGTGGCCCCCTTGCTGATCGACGCCCCCGGCAGCATCCGTGAACTGGCCGCCCAGCCGGACACCGACCCCGGCGACAGCGACCGTCTCGCCCCCTTGCTGCCGCACCATCCCGCGTACGTCAGCTACACATCCGGGTCCACCGGGGCCCCGAAGGGCGTGGTCGTCGAGCACCGTTCGCTCAGCAATCTCTGCGCCGACCACCACAGCGAGCTGATCGCGCCGGCGGTCGCGGCGGCGGGCCGGCCGCTGCGGTCCGCGCTCACCGCGACGTTCACCTTCGACACCGCGTGGGAGGGCCCGCTCTTCCTGGCCGCGGGCCAGGAACTCCATGTGATCGACGACGCCGTCCGGCTCGATCCGGCGGCGCTGGCCGACTACGTCGACCGGCACGCGATCGACTTCCTGGATGTCACTCCCTCCTATCTGCACCAGCTGATCGCCGCAGGTCTGCTGACGGGCGCCCGGCACCGGCCGCGGCTGCTGATGGTCGGCGGTGAGCCGCTGGACGCGACGCTGTGGCGGACGCTGCGGGAGTGCCCGGAGACGACGGCCTACAACTACTACGGTCCGACCGAGTGCACGGTCGACGCCGTGTACTGCCGGCTGGACGCGGAGGGGGACGTGCCGGTCATCGGGCGCCCCGGTCACAACGTCCGCGCGTACGTCCTGGACTCCGCCCTGAAACCGGTGCCGCCCGGGGTGCCGGGCGAACTGCACCTGGCCGGCGACCAGGTGGCCCGCGGCTACCTCAACCGGCCCGCGCTGACGGCCGAACGTTTCCTCGCTGATCCGTTCGGTGCGCCGGGCGGCCGGATGTACCGCACGGGCGATCTGGTGCGGTGGACCGGGCAGGGCGCGCTGGAGTACCTCGGGCGCACCGACGACCAGCTCACGCTCCGGGGTCTGCGGATCGAGCCCGGCGAGATCGAGGCGGTGCTCGGCCGGCACCCCCAGGTGGCGCGTGCGGCGGTCGCGGTACGGCGGTCCCCGCAGGGCGAGCCGGTCCTGGCCGCGTACGTGGTCCCCGCCGGCCGGCACGCGCCGCGGGCGGTGCCGGGACCGAGGGCGGCCTCGGACACCGCCCTCGACTCCGCCACGCTGCGCGCCTGGGCCACGGAGCGGCTGCCGGGGTACCTGGTGCCCGCCGCGTACCTGCTGCTCGGCACGCTGCCGCTCACACCGCACGGCAAACTCGACCGGGCCGCGCTTCCGGCGCCGGAGACGGCGGCCGAGCGGAGGGGGAGGCCGGCCCGCAGCGCACAGGAGAAGAAGCTCTGCGCGCTCTTCACCGAGGTGCTGGGCGTCGGCGACGTCAGCATCGACGACGACTTCTTCGCCCTGGGCGGGTATTCGCTGCTGGCCGCCAGGCTCATCGGCCGTATCCGTACCTCCCTGGGGGCGGCCCTCTCCATCGGCGCGGTCTTCGAGGCGCCGACCGTCGCCGGTCTGGCCCGGCTGCTCGACAGCGGTACCGCGCGGGATCCCTTCGCGATGCTGCTGCCGCTGCGCACCGACGGATCCCGGCCGCCGCTGTTCTGCGTCCACCCGGCGGGTGGCCTGAGCTGGTGCTACGCGGGAATGCCGCGCCATCTCGCCTCGGACCTCCCGGTGTACGGGCTGCAGGCGCGGGGGCTTTCGGGACCGGGCGGGCTGCCGGTGACCTTCGAGGAGATGGTCGGCGACTATGTGGCGCACATCCGCTCCGTCCAGCCGTCCGGCCCCTACCATCTGCTGGGCTGGTCCCTGGGCGGTGCGCTGTCGCACGCCATCGCGGTCCGGCTCCAGGACCGGGGCGAGCGGGTGGCGCTGCTGGCCATGCTGGACTCCCGGCCCATCGACCCGCGCAGCCGACTGCGGCCGCTGCCCGACGACCACGCCGCCCTGGCCCTGCTGCTCGAAGCCGCAGGACATACCCCGCAGGGCCCCGGGCTCTCGGCGCTGACCGCCACCGATGTCGCCGCGATCCTCAGCAGCGACGGCGGGAACGGGCGCCCTGCTGCCCTCACCGAGCACGAGGGGCTCGCCGAGCACCATGTGGCGGCGATGACGTCGGTCCTCACCAACTCGGTCCGGCTCCAGCCGACCTTCGTGGAGGGTGTGTTCGAGGGGGATCTGCTGTACTTCCACGCCACCCAGGGGAAGTCGGCCCAGGCCCTCACCGGGGAGGCGTGGCGCCCCTGGGTGACCGGCCGGATCGAGTCGCAGGACATCGCGTGCACCCACCACGCGATGACCCAGGCTGCGCCGCTCGCGCACATCGGGCGATCAGTCAGCCGCCATCTCGACGCCGCGGGCGCCTCTCCCCGCTGACCCGGGCACGGAGGCGCTGCCGCGCCGGAGCCGTCCCCGCGGGGCCCCGCGGAGACATCACCACGAAGGAATCGGACACACTCAGAGGTATGAGCACCCCGGAGAGAGAACCATTCGACGACGAACGCGTGGGTACGAGGTACCGCGCCGAAGTGGAGGCGGCATACCGGAAGGTGGCAGCGGCCGCGGCTCCCGACGCACAGCCGCAGCTCTCACGCGGCGTCCTGAGCGGGTACGAGTGGGCCCTGGGCCGGGCGGCGGCGGCGCCGGTCACCGGTATCACCGGCGGCGCACCCGATCTCGGGCTGCTGACCGCGGAGGTGGACGCGGTGACCGTACAGCTGGAGGACGCGGTGCAGCGCGGTGTCCCGGACGACTACGCGCGGGGGATGTACGACGCGCTGTCCTGGATCTGCGGTCAGAACGACCAGCGGCCCTGACGACCCGCGTTCCGCCGGGGCGGAGGGCGGGGCCTGACGCCGTGCCAGGGAGCGGCCCGGGGCCCGCCCCCTGGCGGCTCCGTCCCGGCGGCTCCGCCCGGCCGGGTACGGCAGCCCGCACCGGTGGGGTTCCACGCGGTACGGGAGCAGCCCGCGGGACCCGAGTCCGCACGCACCCTGCCCCTGCGGGCAGGGCCTGCCCCGCTTCACTCCGCCGCCGCTGCTCCGGTCTCCTCTGTCCGCCCGGCCAGCGCCGCGATCTGCGCGCGGGAGGAGAACCCGAGTTTGGCCAGGATGTGTTCGACATGGGCGTCGGCCGTGCGTTTGGAGATCACCAGCTGTTCGGAGATCTCCCGGTTCGTGAGCCCTTCGGAGACCAGTGCGGCGACCTGCCGCTCACGGCGGGTCAGCGTGTCGCCCTGAGCCGAGTCCTGCTGCCTGGGCAGGGGGGCGGCCGGGGTCTCGGCGTCCATGAGCGCCAGCTCGACGGCCCGGTCCAGCGGAAGTTCGGCGCCCAGTCCGAAGAGCCGGGCGAACTCCGTCTCCCCCAGCTCGGCGCGGACGGCGCTCTCCACCCGGGTGTGGTCGTCGAGGTAGACGGCGGCCCCCATCATCGGTGAGCCGACCCTGCGCCACAGCGCCCCCGCGGCGCCCAGCAGCCAGGCCGCCCTGCTGGGGGAGGCCAGTTCGGCGGCGCCCCAGGCCAGCAGCTCCAGGCTGTTCGCCGCGCCGAACATCTCGCGGACCTCCCGGCTGCGCTGCAGAGCGGAGCGGGCCAGCGCCACGCACTCGGCGGCATCCCCCCGCCCCCACGCGGCCATGGCCTCGACGACCAGGATCTGTCCCTTGATGATGCACTCGCCGCTCTCGTCGCCGAGCAGCAGCAGGGCCTTCTCGCACTCCTCGACCGCGGCGGCCGATTCGCGCAGCACCGCGTGCATATAGCCCTTCTGATAGTGGAAGACGACCAGCCCCAGCCGGTCGTTGATCCGGTGCTGGCGCGCCAGTGCGTCGTCGAGCAGCAGCTGGCCGCCCTCGGGGTCGCCGAGCAGCCAGCGGACACCGCCCGTGTAGCCGGTGGCGAGGGCCAGGTCGAGCTCCGAGCCCGCCTCGCCGGCCGCCTCGCGGGTCGCCTCGAATCCGGCGAGAGCCGGTTCGAGATCTCCCTGTACCAGGGCGAGAAGGCTGCGCCAGAGCATGGCGAGGGCCCGTTCGCGGCAGGGCTCCGGGTCGGCGTCGATGCCCTTGCCCAGCCAGTAGCGGCCCTCCTTGGAGAGCCCGGCCGTCACCCAGAAAGGCCAGAGCCTGGCCGCCATCTCCAGGCCGGGCCTGATGCCGTCGGGCCGGGAGAGCGAGTAGTCGAGTGCGCTCCGCAGGTCGGGCAGGTCCCGGTACAACTCCCAGTAGAGCGGCACCTGTTCGGAGGTGAGCACCGTGTCGTAGAAGTGCTGGACCCGGGCCAGGTAGTGGGTGCGGTGCAGAGCGCGGCAGCGTTCCTGCTCGCCGCCCAGAGCGGCGCAGCGGTCCGTGCCGTACTCCCTGATGGTGTCGAGCAGCCGGTAGCGGGAGCCGTCCGTGCTGTCCCGCAGCACTACCGACTTGTCGACCAGCCCGATGAGGTGTTCGAGGATCTCGTCCCGCGGAAGGCCGTCGCCCGAGCAGACCTCTTCGACGGCCGTCAGATCGAACGGCCCGGCGAACACCGAGAGCCGCGCCCAGAGCAGCCGTTCCTCGGCCGAACACAGGTCGTGGCTCCAGTCGATGGCGGTGCGCAGCGTCTGGTGGCGGGGCAGCGAGGCGCTCCGGCGTCCGCCGGTGAGCACCCGGAAACGGTGTTCGAGCCGGGCGGTCAGCTGATCGAGCGGGATGGCCCGGAGCCGTACGGTGGCCAGCTCGATGGCGAGCGGAATGCCGTCCAGACGGCGGCAGAGGGCCAGCACGTCCTGGTGGTTGCCGGCGTTGATCCGGAAGCCGGGCACCACCGCGGCCGCGCGCTGCTCGAAGAGTGTCGCCGCGTCGTCGCACCCCAGGGGCGGTACGGGCAGGGTGTGCTCACCCGGGACGTCCAGCGGCTGACGGCTGGTGGCCAGCACCGTCACCCCCGGCGCCTCGCGCAACAGCAGGTCGGCGAGGAACGCGCAGGCGTCGAGATGGTGTTCACAGGTGTCGAGGACGAGGAGCAGCCTGCACTCCTGGAGGTGCTCCATGACGACGTCCAGCAGGAGGCGCCCCGGCTGCTCGACCAGTCCGAGCGCGCCCGCCACGGCCTGGGGCAGCATCTCGGGGTCGTGCAGCGAGGAGAGCTCGGCCAGTACGACGCCGTCCGGGTAGTGCCCCTTGAGCGTGAGCGCCGCGCGCAGCGCCAGCCGGCTCTTGCCCACTCCCCCGGGGCCTACGAGGGTCACCAGCCTCGCCCGCGCCGCCAGCTCACGGATCCGGTCGAGCTCCGCGGAGCGGCCGACGAATCCGGTGACCTCCGCCGGCAGTTCACCGGTGCGCCGACTGTAACCGAGTGCCATATCGCCCCCGCCGCACTTGCTGAACGTCTCTGCGCACTCCGCGCCCCTCTGTCGCGCACCCCAGCGTACGGGGTGGACCACGGTCAGTGACACCGCGCGGGTGGCAGAGCCACCGGACGAGCGACCGCAGGGCGCCGTTTCCGCAAGGGCGTCCGATTCGTACAAGACCCCCGGCGCGGCGGCTGTCTACGGTGACGTCATGACCACACCACACCTGGACACCGCTCCCGCCGTTCGATTCGACGCGATCGGCCTGGTCGTCGCCGACATGGCCGCTTCGCTGGCCTTCTACCGCCGTCTCGGCGTGGACGTCCCGGCGGGATCCGACACCCTCCCGCACGCAGAGGCGGTGCTCCCCGGCGGGCTGCGAATCCTCTGGGACACCGAGGAGACAGTCCGGTCGTACGATCCGCGGTGGCGTCCGGCGCCGGGCGGCCGGACCGGGCTCTGTTTCGCCTGCGCGTCCCCCGCCGGGGTCGACGATCTGTACGCGGCCCTGGTCGGGGCGGGTCACCGCGGGCATCTGGAGCCCTGGGACGCGGTCTGGGGTCAGCGGTACGCGACGCTCCTCGATCCGGACGGCTGCGAGGTGTCGCTCTTCGCCGGTCTTCCCCGGGCCACCTCGTAGGCGCTGAGGGTCATACCGGCCAGATCCCGCATCTCACGGGCGAGATACGCCTGGTCGGTGCCGCCGGCGGACGCCGAGGCCCACGGCGTCCGCGCTGGCGGCCACGGAGCGCCCCGCCGCGAGTTGCGCGGCGACGGCTCCCGGCAGCGGTCCGGGCGCGGCGGTGACCTCCGCGCGGCGCAGGACGAGCCCCGATCGAGATCCGGAGGCTCCGGCGTGGGCGGACACACCGGCCGGGCCGTCCGGCGGTCGAACCGTCCTGTCGATGATCCCGGCGCCCTCAGTCCTGGTCGTGCGGGGTGTGCCTGTCCTCGGACTTCTTCGAGCGGAGGCGCGACGTGACGTCCTCGGGGGGCAGGAACTTCGACCAGCGCTCCGGGAATTCGGACGGCATGTCCGATCCGTCCTCGTCCGCCCCGGGGGCTCCGGCGCCCGGGTGTTCCGGGACGTGCGCCCCGCCCTCGGGGCGGGCGGTCTGCTGGAGGCGGAGGCGTTCGTTCGCCGCGCGGGCCGCAGCCGTCGCCACCGATGGCCAGATGCGGTCGATCGCGGCGTTGACCGCGGCGCCGACCAGCACGGCGAAGGCGGAGACACCGATCCAGAGCAGCACCGCGACGGGCGCGGCCAGCGAGCCGTAGATCGTCGGCCCCTCGACCGTGCTCGTGAGGTAGATGCGCAGCAGCAGACTCCCCAGGAACCACATGCCCAGCGCCACCAGGGCGCCCGGCACGTCCTCGATCCAGGGCGAGCGCACCGGTACCGAGACGTGGTAGAGCGTGGTGAGGAAGGCGATCGACAGCAGGATCACCACCGGCCAGTACAGGACCGAGATGAGCTGCTCACCGCCGGGCACGAACTGCACGACCCGGTCGGGGCCCGCCACCGCGAGCGGCAGCACCACCGCCCCGATCACCAGCGCGACGACGTACAGCACGATGGAGAGCAGCCGGGTCATGACGATGCCGCGCCTGCCGTCGAGTCCGTACATCACCGTGATGGTGTCGATGAAGACGTTCACCGCCCGCGATCCGGACCACAGGGCGAACGCGAAGCCGATGGACACGACATCGGGGCGCTTGCCGTGCGTGACGTTCTCCAGCAGGGGCTCGGCGAAGTCGTGGACGCCGCGGTCGGAGAGGACCGTGCTCGCCGCGTGCAGGATGTTCGTCTCCAGGCTGGCGACGGTGTGCGTGTCGGTCCAGCCGTCGACATAGCCGAGCAGGGCGATCAGGCTGAGCAGCAGCGGCGGCAGGGAGAGCAGCGTGAAGAACGCCGCCTCGGCCGCCAGACCCAGGATCCGGTACTCCATGCACGAGTTGACGGTGTCCTTGAGGAGCAACCACGCCATCCGGCGTTTGGAGACGTTGCGATAGAGGGCTCTGGCCCGACGGAGCAGACCTGAATGCCGCTCCCCTGTTTCATTTGCTGCCTGCACCTCCATACCGTAGCCCCATGGCACCGAGCACTCACACCGTGACCAACCAGCCTCCTCCCCTGGTGGGGCATGACGTCTTCACCACGGACCGGGTCCTGTCCGAGGCCGTGGACCGGCACACCGCACCGGACCTCGTCGGCGGTGTGCGGGAGGAGCTGGCCCTGCTGGGCCGCAGCGCCGGGTCCGCGCAGGCACAGGAGTGGGGCTTCCAGGCGAACGAGAACCCACCGCGGCTGCGCACCCACGACCGCTACGGGCACCGGATCGACGAGGTGGAGTTCCATCCCGCCTGGCACCGGCTGCTCGGCAAGGCCGTTTCGGCGGGACTGACGGACGCCTGGGGCAGGCCGGCCGGGCATGTGCGGCGGGCCGCCGGGTTCCTGGTGTGGTCGCAGGCCGAGGCGGGGCACAGCTGCCCGGTGTCGATGACGCATGCGGCGGTGCCCGCGCTGCGGGCCGATCCGGTGCTCGCCGCCGAGTGGGAGCCCCGGCTGACCTCGCACGTGTACGAGCGGGAGCTCGGTGCCCCGGGCAGCAAACCGGGCGCCCTGTTCGGGATGGCCATGACGGAGAAGCAGGGCGGCAGCGACGTCCGGGCCAACACGACCACCGCGGTCCCGGAGCCGGGTGACGACGGGGCCTATCTGCTCACCGGGCACAAGTGGTTCTGCTCGGCACCGATGTCCGACGGTTTCCTGGTGCTGGCACAGGCGCCGGAAGGACCCACCTGCTTCCTGGTGCCCCGGGTGTCCGCGGACGGGTCGCGCAACGTCTTCGCGATCCAGCGGCTCAAGGACAAGCTCGGCAACCGGTCCAACGCGTCGGCGGAGGTCGAGTTCGACGGCACCCGGGCCCGCCGGGTGGGCGATGAGGGCCGGGGGGTGCGCACCATCATCGAGATGGTGGCGGCGACCCGGCTCGACTGCGCGATCGGTTCCGCCGCGCTGATGCGCCAGGCGGTGGCCCAGGCGGTGCACCACGCCACGTACCGGCGGGCGTTCGGCGGTGAGCTGATCGGCAAACCGCTGATGCGCAACGTCCTGGCCGATCTGGCGCTGGAGTCGGAGGCGGCGACGACGCTGGCGATGCGGCTGGCCGCCGCGTACGACAGTGACACGGAGGAGGAACGGGCCTTCCTCCGGCTCGCGGTACCGGCCGCCAAGTACTGGGTGACGAAACGCTGCACGCCGGTGGTGGCGGAGGCCCTGGAATGCCTGGGCGGCAACGGGTACGTGGAGGAGTCCGGGCTGCCCCGGCTGCTGCGTGAGTCGCCGCTCAACTCCATCTGGGAGGGCTCGGGGAACGTACAGGCGCTCGATGTGCTGCGGGCTCTCCAGCGTGAGCCGCAGGCGCTCGACGCCTTCCTTCGGGAGGTCGGCCGGGCCCGTGGCGCCGACCACCGGCTGGACCGGGCCATCAGGGACCTCCTGACCGAACTCGCCGATCTGGAGGGCATCGAGGCCCGCGCCCGCCGGGTCGCCGAGCGCATCGCGCTGGTGCTGCAGGGATCGCTGCTGGTGCGCTGGGCGCCGCCCCAGGTCGCCGACGCGTTCTGCGCCTCGCGGCTCGGCGGTGACTGGGGTACGGCCTTCGGCACCCTGCCGCACACGCTGGATCTCGCGTCCGTCGTCGACCGGGCCCGGGCCGCCGGTTAGCGTGCGGGCCAGCCGGGGTCGATGCTGCGCCGACACGGCACCACCCCGGCTGGCCTCCCACCGTGGAACAACCGGCCGCGCTTACGCCAGGGTTGCAGACGGTTGCACGGGTTGTTCCGAGTCCGGGGCGGCCGGCCCACCGGAGATGCACCATGGGGCACCGCCCCGGACAGGGCCCCGGGCCCTGTCCGGCCCCAGCCGTCACGCATCACACTCGGGAGTACCCATGAGGACCGGAGCCCCCAGGACGGCTTACCCCACGACCGGGCACACCCGGGAGAGCGCCCGCACGCTGCACGGCATACGCGAGGCGGCGCTGTCGGGGGACCGCCCGGAGCTCGCCCCGCGGCCCGTCATCGGTGCGTCCTGGCAGCGGATGCTCCGGATCGGCCTCGACCCGGAGCGGGACACCAGCAGTGTGCTGCTGGGCGCGGAAGAGCTGGAGCACCGGCGCAGGTCCACCGCGCTCGGCGAGCTGCTGCCGACACTCAGCCGCGGACTCGCCTCGGTCGCCGACGCCTCGATGCAGGTCATGGTGGTCACCGACACCGAGGGCAGGGTGCTGTGGCGGGAGGGCAACCGGGCCGTCCTGCGCCGGGCCGAGGGCATCTGCCTGCAGGAGGGTGCGGCCTGGAGCGAGGGATCCACCGGCACCAACGCGGTGGGCACCGTCCTGGCCACGGGTCAGACCGTCCAGGTGCACTCCGCCGAGCACTTCGTCCGCACGCTGCAGGACTGGACCTGCGCCGCCGCCCCCGTGCAGGATCCGCGCGACGGGCGGATGCTCGGCGTCATCGATGTCAGCGGACCCGACTCCACCTTCCACCCGGCGATACTCCCCCTGGTGGACTCGGTGGCACGGCTGGCGGGCGCCGAGCTGCGCGACCGGCACCTCGACGCCGTCGAACGGCTGCGGTCGGTGGCCGCGCCGATCCTGAGCAGGGTGGGCGGCCGGGCCCTGGTGGTGGACGCGCACGGCTGGCCCGCCGCCGTGGCGGGGATGCCGCCGTCCGGCCGGCTTCCGCTGCCCAAGTCCTTCGGTGCGGGCCGTGTCTGGCTGCCCGCACTCGGTATGTGCGCGGTGGAGCCGCTCCCCGGGGGATGGCTGATCCGGCCCGACGGGGAGGGCCCAGGACCGCACGGCCCGGCCGGCGGGGCGGTGAGCCGGGTCGTCCTCGATCTGAGCGGGCACAGGCGCTGGTCGGTGACCGTGTCGGGGGCATCCGGCAGTTGGACCCAGGACCTGACGCCCCGCCACGCGGAGCTGCTGTACGTGCTGAGCATGCACCCCGGGGGCCGTACCGCTGCCGAGCTGGCGGATGACCTCTTCGGTGACCCGACGCGTACGGTGACGGTCCGCGCGGAGATGTCGCGGGTGCGCCGGGGCCTCGCCGAGGTGCTGGCACACCGCCCCTACCGCTTCGCCGAGGGGGTCGAGGTGGAGGTGAAGGGCCCGGCCGAACCGTCGGAGCTGCTCCCGCACTCGACGGCGCCCGCGGTACGCAGGTCCGTTCCGCGGCCCTGACCGTTCCACCGGCGCAGTCCCCGTGGCGCCGCCCTGTCCGCCACCGTCGCGGCCGTCCGCGGACACCCCGGATTGTCTCCCGACCAGGCATGTATTAGCTTAGGCGAGCCTAACCTAATGGGAATGGGGGTGACCGGTGAGCACCGAGGTGCACCGCGACCAGTGGGGCATTCCGCATCTGCGGGCGGACAACGCGCTGGCCCTGGCCCACGCACAGGGCCGCAACGCCGCGACGGACCGCGCCTGGCAGATCGAGACCGAGCGGCACCGGGCCCAGGGGACCACCGCCGCCTTCCTCGGCGCGGATGCCGTCGGCTGGGACCGCTTCGCCCGGCAGGCCAGGCTGGCGGACACCGCCAGGCGCTGCTACGCACACCTGGACGCGGAGACCGCGGAGTGGGTCGGCGCGTACACCGGGGGCGTCAACGCCGGGCTGGCCGAAGGGGCCCTCAACGCACCCGAGTTCGCCGCGACCGGCCTGGAGCCCGGCACCTGGCAGCCGTGGACGCCGCTGGCGGTCTGGCTCTCCACCCACATCCTCTTCGCCGGGTTCCCCGCCAAGCTGTGGCGCGACGCGGCAGCCCGCGTACTCGGCGAACGGGCCGCCGGCCTCTTCGCCACCGACGGGCCGCACTCATCGGGCAGCAACGGCTGGCTGGTCACCGGGGAGCGGACCGCGAGCGGCGCACCGATCCTCGCGGGCGACCCGCACCGCTTCATCGAGGCGCCCGGCGTCTACCAGCAGATCCACCTGTCCTGCCCGGAGTTCGACGTGGCGGGCCTCGCCGTGCCCGGCGTCCCGGGCATCGCGCACTTCGGGCACGCGTCGACGGTGGCCTGGTCGATCACCAACGCCATGGCCGACTACCAGGACCTCTACCGGGAACGCCTGCGGCGCACCGGCACCGCGGTGGAGGCCCTCGGGCCGGACGGGTGGGAGCCCGCCACGGCGCACACCGAGACCGTCGAGGTGGCCGGCGGCGAGCCGGTCGCGGTGGAGGTCGTCGAGACCCGGCGCGGCCCGGTCGTCATCGGCGGCCCCGGGGCCCCCTCGGCGATCAGCCTCCGGTACCCCCCGCGGGTGACCGGTGAACTCGGCTTCGAAGCGCTGCCGCTGCTGCTGCGCGCCCGTACGGCCGACGACGTGGACAAGGCCTTCGACCGGTGGGCCGAGCCGGTCAACGTCGTCCAGGCGGCGGACACCCGGGGCGGCCTGCTGCACCGGGTCGCCGGCGCCGTACCGGTGCGCGACCGGGAGAACGGAGTGCGGCCCGTCCCCGCCTGGGAAGCGCGGTACGCCTGGCGTGCCCCGCGCGCGCCGCTGCCGCGCGAGGCGGTCGAGGGGGTGGCGGTGATGGCCAACCAGCGGGAGCTCGCGGCCCCGCTCGGCGTCGAGTTCGCGTCCCCGCACCGGGCCCGGCGGATACGTGAGCTGCTCTCCGCGGCGGACGACTGGTCGGCGCCGGGGATGGCTGCGGTGCACATGGACGCCCGGCTGCCCGTGGAGCAGCCGCTGCTGGATCTGCTGGACGGGCTCGGCGACCCCGGGCCCGGCGTGACCGCCCTGCGGAAGCGGCTGGCCGGCTGGGACCGCAGGATGGACGCCAAGAGCACGCAGGCCGCCGCGTACGCCGCGCTCAGGGCGTCCGTGGTGCGGCGGCTGGCCGGGCACCCGGAGCTCGCCGCCCTGGCCGGGCCCGGGATGCTCGCGGACCGTCCCGAGATCTTCCACCCCTGGCTGGCGCTGGTCACCCGGGTCGCCTTCGCGGTGGACGGCCTGCTCGCGTCGGAGCTGCTGCCCGGGATCGACCGGGCGGCGGTCGTCAGGGCGGCAGCCGAGGAAACGGCGCTCCCGGACGTCCCGTGGGGCGACCTGCACCGGCTCGCCCCGTGGCAGGCGCTGCCCGACACCCCGGCCGTCGAATGGCCCGGCCTGTCGGGCGACCACGACTGCGTCCTGTCCACCTCCAGCGTGCCCGGACTCACCCATCGCACCACCCGCGCCCCCGCCGCCCGGTACGTCTGGGATCTGGCCCGTCGCGACGACAGCCTCTGGGCGGTCCCGCTCGGGGCGGCCGGATCGCCCGGCGACCCCCACCGGCTCGATCAGCTGCCGCTGTGGGCGAGCGGCGGGCTCGTCCCCGTGATCACCGACTGGAACCGGCTGAGGAGCTCCATGACCACCGTGCACGAGCAGCAGATCGACGGATTCGGGACGGTCCGGATCAGCCCGGTCGACCCGCGGCGCGACAGCGCCCTGATCCACCGCTGGGTCGGCCAGGAGCGCGCCCGCTTCTGGGGCATGGGCGACGCGAGTGCCGAGGACGTCCTGGAGACCTACACCTACCTGGACTCGCTGACCACCCACCACGCCTACCTGCTGTACCGCGACGGTGAACCGGTGGCGCTCTTCCAGAGCTACGAGCCGGAGGCCGATCCGGTCGGCGAGTGCTACGACGTCCTCCCCGGCGACCACGGGATCCATCTGCTGATCGGCCCGGCCGGCGGCAGGCCCGAGCACGGCTTCACCACCACGCTGCTGAGCGTGTTCCTGCGCTTCGTCCTCGCGGACCCCGCCAGGCAGCGCATCGTCGTCGAGCCGGACGTCCGCAACCAGAAGGTGATCGACCGGCTGCAGGGCTTCGGCTTCGAACTCGGCCCGGAGATCGAGAAGCCCGAGAAGCGGGCCCGGCTGGCCTTTCTGCGCCGGGGGACCGCGGGGCTGCTGTGAGCGGCAGCGCCGCCCCGTGATTCGCTGGCCCCATGAGCAGCGTCGAGACGGTCACCGTGACCACCTGGTACCTGGAGCAGACCTCCCCCGCCGATCTCCGCCCGGCCGCCGAGCCCGGCGAGGGCATCCGGATCGTCCGGGCCGAGGTCCCGTCCCCCGAGTTCAGCAGGTACCTCTACGCCTCCGTGGGCGCGGACATCCGCTGGACCGACCGGCTCGCGATGCCGTACGCCCAGTGGCAGGAGCTGCTGGCCCGGCCGGGGACCGAGACCTGGGTGGCGTACGACCGGGGCACCCCGGCCGGTTTCGTGGAGCTATACGCGCACGGCGACGGGGCCGTGGAGATCATGTACTTCGGGCTGATCCCGGCCTTCAGGGGACGGCGCATCGGCGGTCACCTGCTCACGCACGGCGTGCGCCGTGCCTGGGATCTCGCCGACCGCACCCCCGGACTCGCCGCGACCGGACGCGTCTGGCTGCACACCTGCAGCAAGGACGGCGCCCACGCGATGGACAACTACCTGAGCCGCGGATTCCGGCTCTTCAGGACCGAGACCGCGGAGGAAGCGGATGTGCCGACTCCGGGCCCTTGGCCCGGTGCCGCCGGATGACCCCCGGCGAGTGACGGACACCACATCGTCCCACGATGCGGGACCATCCCGTCCATATTTTGGATAGCAGTGGACTGGCGCGAGATCGCCGTGACACGCTTCCGTCATGTCTGGAACTGGAATTGCCTTGGTGAGTCGACGCCACGTCGATCTCTGCCGCATGTCCAGCGCCATCTGTCCGGCGCGCTGATCTCCACCAGCCACGCCGTTATCCCGCCGTCCCCGTCGTAGCGGACGAGCGAAGCCCCCCGCTGGGTCCAGCATTCCCAACGCCACCGTGCCCTGCCCTGAACAGGCAGGTCACAGGGGTTCCTTCCGCTTGATCGACCGCCCCTTGAGCCGCCACAGAAGGACGAAGCATCATGGCCGCCAGCTCTGAAACGCCCCCGCCAGCCACGCCCCGACGCAAGGTGAGCCGTCACCGTGGCGAAGGCCAGTGGGCCAAGGGCCACTTCACCCCGCTGAACGGCAATGAGCAGACCAAGAAGGACGACGACGGTCTCAATGTGCGGACACGCATTGAGACGATCTACTCCAAGCGCGGCTTCGACTCGATCGACGGCGGCGATCTGCGCGGCCGGATGCGCTGGTGGGGTCTCTACACCCAGCGCAGGGAAGGGATCGACGGCGGCAAGACCGCGATCCTGGAACCGGAGGAGCTGGACGCCGAGTTCTTCATGATGCGGGTACGCATCGACGGCGGCCGGCTCACCACCGGGCAGCTCCGCGTGATCGGTGAGATCTCTCAGGAGTTCGCCCGCGGCACCGCGGACCTCACCGACCGGCAGAACATCCAGTTCCACTGGATCCGGATCGAGGACGTCCCGGAGATCTGGCGGCGGCTGGAGGAAGTCGGCCTCTCGACCACCGAGGCCTGCGGTGACACCCCCCGCACCATCCTCGGCTCCCCGGTGGCGGGCGTCGCCGAGAACGAGATCATCGACGGCACCTGGGCCATCGACGAGATCAACCGGCGCTTCATCGGCAACCCGGCGTTCTCCAACCTGCCCCGGAAGTTCAAGACCGCGATCTCCGGCTCCCCGCAGCTCGATGTGGCGCACGAGATCAACGACATCGCGTTCGTCGGCGTCGACCACCCCGGGAACGGCCCCGGTTTCGACCTCTGGGTCGGTGGCGGGCTCTCCACCAACCCCAAGCTCGGTGTCCGGCTCGGCGCCTGGGTGCCGCTGGACGAGGTGCCCGACGTCTTCGAGGGTGTCATCTCGATCTTCCGCGACTACGGCTACCGCCGGCTGCGCACCCGCGCCCGGCTGAAGTTCCTCGTCGCCGACTGGGGCCCGGAGAAGTTCCGGCAGATCCTGGAGGACGAGTACCTCGGGCGGAAGCTGACCGACGGGCCCGCGCCCGAGCAGCCCGCAGACGTCTGGCGTGACCACCTCGGGGTGCACAAGCAGCAGGACGGCCGCTTCTACGTCGGCTTCGCGCCCCGCGTCGGACGCGTGGACGGCGCCACCCTGACGAAGATCGCCGAGGTGGCCGAGGCCCATGGCTCCGGCCGGCTGCGGACCACCACCGAGCAGAAGATGATCGTGCTGGACATCGAGGAGGCGCAGCTCGACCCGGTGGTCTCCGCCCTCGAAGCGCTCGATCTCAAGGTGAACGCCTCGCCCTTCCGCCGCTCCACCATGGCCTGCACCGGCATCGAGTACTGCAAGCTGGCGATCGTCGAGACCAAGGCGCGCGGCGCCTCGCTCATCGACGAACTGGAGCGCCGGATACCCGAGTTCGACGAACCGATCACGATCAACATCAACGGCTGCCCGAACGCCTGCGCCCGGATCCAGGTCGCCGACATCGGCCTCAAGGGCCAGCTGATGCTGGACGGCGACGGCAACCAGGTCGAGGGCTTCCAGGTCCACCTGGGCGGCGCGCTGGGCCTGGAGGCGGGGTTCGGCCGCAAGGTCCGCGGGCTGAAGGTCACTTCGGACGAGCTGCCCGACTACGTCGAGCGGGTACTGAAGAACTTCCGGGCCGAGCGGGAGGACGGCGAGCGGTTCGCGGCCTGGGCCGCGCGCGCGGACGCGGAGTCCCTCTCATGAGCGAGCGAGCGGCGCCCTTCTTCTGCCCGTACTGCGGCGACGAGGACCTGCGCCCCCACGAGGCAGGACACGGCGCCTGGGAGTGCGCTGCGTGCAACCGCGCTTTCCAGCTGAAGTTCCTCGGGCTGCTGGCCCGCGGGCTCCAGCCGAACAAGACCAACGGCGTTGAAGGGGACGGGATATGACCGGCACTCCGGAGACCGGGGATCCGAAGGCCCTCGCCGAGCGCGCGGGCCGCGAACTGGAGGACGCGTCGCCCCTGGAGATACTCCGCTGGGCGGCCGGCACCTTCGGCGAGCGCTTCTGTGTGACCTCCTCCATGGAGGACGCGGTCGTCGCCCATCTGGCGTCCCGCGCCTTCCCGGGCGTCGACGTCGTCTTCCTCGACACCGGCTACCACTTCCCGGAGACCATCGGCACCCGCGACGCCGTCGGGGCCGTGATGGACGTCAACGTCATCACGCTGCTGCCCTGGCAGACCGTCGCCGAGCAGGACGCCGAGTACGGCCCGAAGCTGCACGACCGCGACCCCGACCTGTGCTGCGCCCTGCGCAAGGTCAAGCCGCTTGAGGACGGGCTGAAGAACTACGCGGCCTGGGCGACCGGCCTGCGCCGCGACGAGTCCCCCACCCGGGCGGGCACGCCCGTCGTCGGCTGGGACGAGAAGCGCCAGAAGGTCAAGATCTCGCCGATCGCCCGCTGGACGCAGGACGACGTGGACGCGTACGTCGCCGAGCACGGCGTCCTCACCAACCCGCTGCTGACGGACGGTTACCCGTCCATCGGCTGCGCCCCCTGCACCCGGCGGGTCGCGGAGGGCGAGGACGCCCGCGCCGGCCGCTGGGCCGGCCGGAACAAGACCGAGTGCGGGCTGCACGGCTGATGACGAAGGATCAGGAGAACGAGATGACGACGGACCAGGGAGCCACTGTCTGGCTCACCGGTCTGCCGAGCGCGGGCAAGACCACCATCGCCCGTGAACTCGCGGACACCCTCCGCGGCGAGGGTCACCGCGTGGAGGTGCTCGACGGGGACGAGATCCGCGAGTTCCTCTCGGCGGGCCTCGGCTTCAGCCGCGAGGACCGGCACACCAACGTGCAGCGGATCGGCTTCGTCGCCGAACTGCTGGCGTCCAACGGCGTGAAGGCGCTGGTGCCGGTCATCGCGCCGTTCGCGGACAGCCGCGATGCGGTGCGCAAGCGGCACGCGAGCACCGGCACCGCGTATCTGGAGGTGCATGTCGCGACACCGGTCGAGGTCTGCTCCGTGCGCGATGTGAAGGGCCTGTACGCCAGGCAGGCGGCGGGCGAGATCTCCGGTCTCACCGGGGTGGACGACCCCTACGAGGCGCCCGAGACCCCTGACCTGCGCATCGAGTCGCACACCCAGACCGTGCAGGAGTCCGCAGCCGCGCTGTACGCGCTGCTCACCGAGAGGGGCCTGGCCCGATGACGACCGCAGCCACTGTCACCGAAGGCACCGACAGCCCGTTCGCCCTGAGCCACCTGGACGCCCTGGAGTCCGAGGCCGTCCACATCTTCCGCGAGGTCGCGGGCGAGTTCGAGCGGCCGGTGATCCTCTTCTCCGGCGGCAAGGACTCCATCGTCATGCTGCATCTGGCGCTGAAGGCCTTCGCCCCGGCCGCCGTGCCATTCTCGCTGCTGCACGTCGACACCGGGCACAACTTCCCCGAGGTGCTGGCCTACCGCGACAGCGTGGTGGCCGAGCACGGGCTGCGGCTCCACGTGGCCTCCGTCCAGGAGTACATCGACGCGGGGAAGCTCCGTGAGCGGCCCGACGGGCTGCGCAACCCGCTCCAGACGGTCCCGCTGACCGAGGGCATCCAGCAGCACCGCTTCGACGCGGTGTTCGGCGGCGGGCGCCGCGACGAGGAGAAGGCGCGCGCCAAGGAGCGGGTCTTCTCGCTGCGCGACGAGTTCTCCCAGTGGGACCCGCGCCGCCAGCGCCCCGAGCTGTGGCAGCTGTACAACGGCCGCCACGCCCCCGGTGAGCACGTCCGGGTCTTCCCGCTCTCCAACTGGACCGAGCTGGACGTCTGGCAGTACATCGAGCGGGAGCAGATCGCCCTCCCGGAGATCTACTTCGCGCACGAGCGTGAGGTGTTCAAGCGCTCCGGCATGTGGCTGACCCCCGGCGAGTGGGGCGGTGCCAAGGAGTCCGAGACCGTCGAGACCCGCCTGGTGCGCTACCGCACCGTCGGCGACATGTCCTGCACGGGCGCGGTCGACTCCGACGCCACCACGCTCGACGCCGTGATCACCGAGATCGCCGCGTCCCGGCTGACCGAGCGGGGCGCGACCCGCGCCGACGACAAGGTGTCCGAGGCCGCGATGGAAGACCGCAAGCGTGAGGGGTACTTCTAAATGACCACATCGACCACCCGGACGGCCGAGCACCTGTCGGCCACCACGCTGCTGCGATTCGCCACCGCAGGCTCCGTCGACGACGGCAAGTCCACCCTGGTGGGGCGGCTGCTGCACGACTCCAAGTCGATCTTCACGGATCAGCTGGAGGCCGTCGAGCAGGCCTCGATGAGCCGCGGCCAGGACACCCCCGACCTGGCGCTGCTGACCGACGGCCTGCGCGCCGAACGCGAGCAGGGCATCACCATCGATGTCGCCTACCGCTACTTCGCCACCCCCCGGCGCCGGTTCATCCTCGCGGACACCCCGGGCCATGTGCAGTACACCCGGAACATGGTGACCGGGGCCTCCACCGCCGAGCTCGCCGTGGTGCTGGTCGACGCCCGCAACGGGGTGGTCGAGCAGACCCGCCGCCATGCCGCCGTCGCCGCGCTGCTGCGCGTGCCGCATGTCGTACTCGCCGTGAACAAGATGGACCTGGTCGACTACGCCGAGCCGGTGTTCGCGGCCATCGCCGAGGAGTTCACCGCGTACGCCGCCTCGCTCGGCGTCCCGGAGATCACCGCGATCCCGATATCGGCCCTGGCGGGTGACAACGTGGTGGAGCCCTCCGCCCACATGGACTGGTACGGCGGTCCGACCGTCCTGGAACACCTGGAGACGGTCCCCTCCAGCCACGACCTCACCGGCTGCAAGGCGCGCTTCCCCGTGCAGTACGTCATCCGCCCGCAGACCGCCGAGCACCCCGACTACCGCGGCTACGCGGGCCAGATCGCCTCGGGCGCGCTGCGGGTCGGCGAGGCGGTCACGGTGCTGCCGTCGGGCCGTACGTCGACGATCGCGGGGATCGACGTCCTGGGGCAGAGCGCGGACGTCGCGTGGGCCCCGCAGTCGGTGACCGTACGGCTCGCCGACGACCTCGATGTCTCCCGCGGCGATCTGATCGCCCCGACCGCGCACGCGCCGGTGCCCACCCAGGACGTCCTGGCGACGGTCTGCCACGTGGCCGACTCGGCGCTCGTGGTGGGCCAGCGGGTGCTCCTCAAGCACACCACCCGCACGGTCAAGGCGATCGTCAAGGACATCCCGTCCCGGCTCACCCTGGACGACCTGTCCCAGCACCCGGCGCCCGGCCGGCTGGTCGCCAACGACATCGGCAGGGTGGTGATCCGCACCGCCGAGCCGCTGGCGCTCGACGCGTACGCGGACTCCCGGCGCACCGGCTCCTTCCTGCTGATCGACCCGGCCGACGGCACCACACTGGCCGCGGGGATGGCGGGCGATGCCTTCGCCGTCACGGCACAGAGCGCGGCGGAGGCGGCGGAGGCCGCACCGGACGAAGCCGGGTGGGACTTCTAGTCATGGCAGTCGACATCTACGCGACCTTCGCGAAGGAGGGCGGCCGCATCGGCAGCGGCGCCCTCGGCAGTGGTCAGGGCGGGGTCTCGCGATGTGTGTGAAGGCGTACGCGCACTGCCTGCGCGCCCGGAAGCTCCACTCGCCGCGTCCGACCCGGCGAAGACCTGGAAGAACAGCCGACCGCCCGGCGGCGTCCTGAGGGACGTCCGCACCGGGCCACCGAGAGGAAACCCTCCCGTGCCTGCCAATCTCCCCCTGCGCCGCAGCCTCGCGGCTGCCGCCGCCCTTCCGCTGCTGGCCGTGGCGCTCAGCGCCTGCGGCTACGGATCGGCCAAGTCCGAGGACGATCCGGGGAAGTCCGGGGTCGCGGCGGGGGCCAAGAAGCTCTCCGCCGACTCGGTGAAGATCGGCTACTTCCCGAATCTCACCCATGCCACCGCTCTCGTCGGTGACCAGCAGGGGATATTCCAGAAGGAGCTGGGCGGCACCCGGCTCAAGACGTCCACCTTCAACGCCGGGCCGTCCGAGATCGAGGCGCTCAACTCCGGCTCGATCGACATCGGCTGGATCGGCCCGTCCCCTGCCATCAACGGTTACACCAAGTCCCAGGGCAAGAGCCTGCGCATCATCGGCGGCTCCGCGTCCGGCGGTGTCAAGCTGGTGGTGAACCCGAAGAAGATCAAGTCCCTGAACGACGTCAAGGGCAAGAAGATCGCCACCCCGCAGCTCGGCAACACCCAGGATGTGGCGTTCCTCAACTGGATCGCGAGCAAGGGCTGGAAGACCGACGCCACCAGCGGCAAGGGAGATGTCTCCGTCGTCCGCACGGACAACAAGGTGACACCGGACGCCTATGCCTCCGGCTCCATCGACGGGGCGTGGGTGCCGGAGCCGACCGCTTCCAAGCTGGTCCAGCAGGGCGGCAAGGTACTGCTCGACGAGAGCGACCTGTGGCCGCAGAAGAAGTTCGTGATCACGAACATCATCGTGTCGCAGAAGTTCCTCAAGGAGCACCCTGACGTCGTCGAGGCCGTGCTGCGCGGCTCGGTGAAGACCAACGCGTGGATCAAGGGCCACCCGGACGCGGCGAAGGCGTCGGCCAACGCCGCGCTGAAGAAGCTGTCGGGCAAGGCGCTGCCCGCCGATGTGCTCGACCCGGCGTGGAAGTCCATCCAGACCACGGACGACCCGCTCGCCTCGACGCTCAGCACCGAGGCCTCGCACGCGGTCAAGGCGGGCCTGCTGGAGAAGCCGGACCTCAAGGGCATCTACGACCTGCGGCCGCTCAACAAGGTACTGAAGGCGGCAGGCAGCCCGGCCGTCCCCGACGCCGGTCTCGGCGTCAAGTAAGCCCGGATCCAGACCCGTTCCCAGGAGGTGACGACCATGGCCACAGCACTCGCCAAGGCCGATGACGGGACCGCTGTCACGCACGCGGCCCGTATCGGCCACGTATCGAAGTCCTTCGGCGGACCCGCCGGGCAGCTCGTTCTCGACGACATCACCCTCGACGTCGCGCCGGGTGAGTTCGTCACCCTCCTGGGGGCGTCCGGCTGCGGCAAGTCCACCCTGCTCAATCTGGTGGCCGGACTCGACGCGCCGTCGTCGGGGTCCATCACGACCCCGGGCGGGCGGCCCGCGCTGATGTTCCAGGAGCACGCGCTGTTCCCGTGGCTGACCGCGGGCAAGAACATCGAACTTGCCCTGCGGCTGCGGGGCGTGCCCAAGGCGGACCGCAGGACCGAGGCGGAGCGCCTGCTCGCCCTGGTGCGGCTGGAGGGCGCGTACGCCAAGCGGGTGCACGAGCTGTCCGGCGGTATGCGCCAGCGGGTCGCGCTGGCGCGCGCGCTGGCGCAGGACAGCCAGCTGCTGCTGATGGACGAGCCGTTCGCCGCGCTCGACGCCATCACCCGCGATGTGCTGCACGACGAACTGACCAGGATCTGGCGGGAGACGAACGTCTCCGTCCTGTTCGTCACCCACAACGTGCGCGAGGCGGTGCGGCTCGCCGAGCGGGTGGTGCTGCTCTCCTCGCGCCCGGGCCGGGTGGCGCACGAGTGGACGGTCGACATTCCGCATCCGCGCCGGATCGAGGACTCCGCGGTGGCGGAGCTCTCGGTGGAGATCACTGAACAACTGCGTGGGGAGATCCGCCGACATGGCCAACACTGACGTCAGGACGGACGAGCTGGCCGGCCTGGAAGCAGGCCTGGACGCGCTCGACACCGTACGGGTCGACCGGGTCCCGGTCCGCCAGGTGCTGGTGGGCAAGGTACTGCCACCGGTGGTGGCCGTGGTGCTGGTGCTGGTCGTCTGGCAGATCCTCATCTGGGCGAAGGTCACCGACAGCTACAAGCTCCCCTCGCCCGGCCAGGTCTGGGGCGAGGTGTCCGACGCCTGGGAGCAGGGCACCCTGCTCGGCTACATCTGGACGAGCGTCTCGCGCGGTCTCCTGGGCTTCCTGCTGGCACTGGTGATCGGCACCCCGCTGGGGC
The DNA here is from genome assembly GCF_036061255.1 of Streptomyces sp. NBC_00388. Lineage (NCBI taxonomy): Bacteria > Bacillati > Actinomycetota > Actinomycetes > Kitasatosporales > Streptomycetaceae > Streptomyces > Streptomyces sp. NBC_00388. The sequence continues at coordinate 6,089,741 of NZ_CP107948.1, read as the reverse complement.
TGCTCGTGGCGCGGGTGAAGTTCGTCCGTGCGGCGATCGGCCCGATCCTCTCCGGCCTGCAGTCCCTGCCGTCCGTCGCCTGGGTGCCGCCCGCGGTGATCTGGCTGGGGCTCAACGACACGATGATGTACGCGGTCATCCTGCTGGGCGCCGTCCCCTCGATCGCCAACGGCCTGGTCTCGGGCATCGACCAGGTACCGCCGCTCTATCTGCGGGCCGGCCGTACGCTCGGCGCCTCGGGTCTGCGGGGCACCTGGCATGTGGTGCTGCCCGCGTCGCTGCCGGGATATCTGGCGGGCCTGAAGCAGGGCTGGGCGTTCTCCTGGCGGTCGCTGATGGCCGCGGAGATCATCGCGTCCTCGCCCGATCTGGGCATAGGGCTCGGCCAGTTGCTGGAGCAGGGCCGGGAGACCAGCAGCATGTCGATGGTGTTCCTGGCCATCTTCCTGATCCTCATCGTCGGGATCGCCATCGACCTGCTCATCTTCAGCCCCCTGGAGCGGCGTGTGCTGCGCAGCCGCGGCTTGCTGGTCAGGAGCTGAAGCGGGATGCACGACCACCGCCCGGTGCTCCTCGTCGTCGCGCACGGCAGCCGTGACCCCCGGCATGCCGCGACCGTCCACGCGCTCGTCGAGCGGGTGCGGTCGCTGCGTCCCGGGGTGCGGGTGGAGACCGGATTCCTGGACTTCGCCGCGCCGTCGGTCCCCCGGATGCTGGAGCGTCTGGCGTCGGACGGCGTCCGGGAGGTGGTGGCGGCTCCGCTGCTGCTGACCCGCGCGTACCACGCGAAGTGGGACATCCCGGGGGTGCTCCGTGGTGCCCCGGCCGGGATGCGGGTGCGCCAGGCCGATGTGCTGGGCCCGTCCCCGCTGCTGCTGACCGCGCTGGAACGGCGGTTGTACGAGGCGGGGCTCGCCCCGTCACGGAAGCGCTCGACGGGGCTCGTCCTGGCCTCGGCGGGCTCATCGGACCCGGAGGCGATCGCAGTGATCGCTGAAATGGCGCGGGAGCTGCGGCACACCGGTTGGTGCGCCGTGCGGCCTGCGTTCGCCTCCGCTGCTCTGCCCCGTACCGAGGACGCGGTACGGGAGCTGCGGGCATCCGGCGTCGGCCGTGTCGCGGTGGCGCCCTGTGTGATCGCTCCGGGCCGGCTGCCGGACCGTATCGAGGCCGGGGCCCGCGCGGCCGGCGCCGATGTACTCGCCGGTGTGCTGGGCCCCTGCGGTGAGCTGGCCCGGCTGCTGGTGACCAGGTACGACGAGGCGCTGGTCGCCGGGCCTGCGGCCCTGAGCGCCTGACCCGGCCGGCCCGGCCCCGGCCCCGGCCGACAGCGTCGCGGTCGGCCGGAGTCGGGGCTGCCGGTGCGCGTGCGCTTCAGCTCGAAGGAGTCCCGGCATCCGGCGAGCACCCGGACGCTGTCGAAGATCCGGGCGGCCTCCTCAGCACCTGGCCCCCGTGCTCCTGAGCAGCCGCGGCGGCCACCGCACCGGTCCCATCGACTTGTCGACCAGCTCCCGGTACCAGCCGGGGAGTTCGTTGCCCTCGTTGTGCAGACAGAGGCTCATCCCCCGGAAGCGGACGTCGATGTCACGGTGCTGCTCGACTTCGAGGGTCCAGCGTGAGGTGATCCAGGCGAAGGGGCAGGCGGGGTCGGAGCAGAAGTCGAGAGTCGTCATACGGACGAGGCCAGGACCGCGATGGCGTGCTCCGGTGGGCCACTTGAGGATCGATTCCGCGGGCCACTGCGGTGCCCTCCCGGCGCGGCCCGACGGCCTTGTCCCGCTCCCCGGTGCGCTCTGTGATCGCTCGCCGGTTCAGTACCGCTCCGCGTCGGCGACCATGGCGGCCAGCTCCGCCGCCGGGAGGGAGCCCGCGGGCCTGCGCTCCCGCGCGAAGATGCCGGCCACCCGCTGGAGGACGTCGTTGACCGGGGTCGGGACCCCGTGCACCCGCCCCAGCAGGGCGATCTCGCCGTTGAGGAAGTCGGCCTCGACCGTGCCGGTGCCCCGGCTGAGGCTCTGCCACGAGGAGCCGCCGCCACGCTGCTGCCCGAGTGGCTGCTGGGCGATCTTGTCGCCGCGCGTCCGCTGCTGCTCATCGGGGCTCGCGGCGTCGATCCCGGCCGCCGCGTAGACGGCGAGGCCCTCCTCGTTCGCCCGCCTGAGGAGTACGGCAGCGGGACCGGCGGGGTCGGCGGCGCCGGTCCCGCAGACCGCCTCCAGCGAATTGGCCAAGTTCGAGAGGAGTTTGGCGTACTTCCAGCGCATCACGTCCGTGGTGACCGGCGCCTCGAACGGCGCCTTCTCCAGGTCCGCCGAGATCTGCCGGGCGGTGCTGTCCGCACCCGACGGATAACGGCCGATGTGCAGCATCCCGCTGAGCGGGGAGCCGGCGGCGGCGACGGACCCCGGCTCCAGGAAGGTCGCGGGCAGCCAGACGCACATGCCGTACACCCGGCGGAAGCGGCGCAGCGCGAGGCGTTCACTCTCCACGCCGTTCTGCGCGCAGACCAGCGGCAGCGCCTCGGCGGCCGTCGCACCGGTGCCGGCCACCGGGCGCGGGCCCCAGGCGTCGAGGGCCGCGACGCTGTCCTGGGTCTTCACCGTCAGGACCAGAACGTCGTCGGCGCGCAGCTCCACCGCTCCGGGGCCATCGGCGACCGGCAGCGCGAGGGTGCGGACACCCTCCGGGGTCTCGAACCGCAGTCCGCCGTCCCGCAGGGCTTCGTAGTGCGCCCCGCGGGCCACCAGGACCACCTCGCTGCCACTCTCCGACAGCCGGCCGCCGATGGTGCCGCCGACGGCACCCGCCCCGATGATGATGTAGCGCATACGGAGACTCTGGCACAGCGGATGAGCGCCGGTCCATGATCCGTGACACCTTTCCTGCGCCGGCCACGGACCGCCCGGCCGGGCTGGACAGGGGCGGCACGGGGCAGCGCCGGGCGGCCATCGGGCACACCGCGGCAGGAAGGTAGGATCCGTTCCACCGGCCAGGCCACACTTGCCCGCCGGCCCCTCTGAGCAGGCCCTCTCCCCGACCGGGACCGCCTCGGTGCAGAACGGCTCCGCACTCATCGGTCGCCGCCCGCCGTGCCGGCACCAGGGGCCGGACCGGCGTGACTGCTGCACCGCTCCCCCGTTCGGCCGCCGGCATCCGGCACCGGTCCTCCCGGCTGCCCGGACGGGAACACCGCCGCGGCGCGGCTGCGCCCGGCCGGGACAGAGAAGAAGGAGCTGAACGACCTGTGAGCACCGTCGTGATCCGTGCGGACGACGTCGATTTCGTACGGGACGGGAACCTGCTGCTGGACTCCGTATCGCTGACCGTGCACAGCGGGGAGCACTGGGCCCTGCTCGGCGCCAACGGCGCGGGCAAGTCGACCCTGCTCGGGCTGCTGGGCGCGGTGACGCACCCCACCCGGGGCACGGTGGAGATCCTGGGACGGACCCTGGGCCGGGTGGACCTGCGGGAGCTCCGTTCCCATCTGGGTCACATCAACCCGCGCCATCCGCTGCACTCGCCGCTGCGGGTCCGCGACGTCGTCCTGACCGGTCTCACCAACTCCATCGAGCCGGTGCCGCGCTGGTCGCCGACGGAGGAGCAGGTCCGGCGGGCCGACCGGCTGCTGACCATGCTCGGCATGGGCGGCGAGAAGGCCGGGGCGCGGTGGCCGACGCTCTCGCAGGGCGAGCGCGGGCGGACCCTCATCGCCCGGGCGCTGATGCCGAGTCCGCGTCTCGTCCTGCTCGACGAACCGGCCACCGGACTCGATCTGGCCGCCCGCGAGCAGCTGCTGACCAGCCTGGACGAGCTGCGCGCCGAGCATCCGGAGCTGGCCACGATCCTGGTCACCCACCACCTGGAGGAGCTGCCCGCGTCCACGACCCACGCGATGCTGCTGCGCGACGGCGCGTGCCTGGGCTCGGGCTCCGCCGATGAGGTGCTCACCACCGATCAGGTCAGCAAGTGCTTCGACCACCCGGTGCGGATCACCCGCACGGACGGCCGGTGGGCGGCTCGTTCGGAACGGGCCGCCCGGCGATGACGACGGGCGGCAGGCGAGCTCAGCCGCCCGTCATCTCCGCGAGTCTGAGCACCGTGTTCCAGTTGCGGGAGGTGCCGGTGACGCCCTTGTTCACGGCGGGCCTGTTCAGGGCCACCGCGAGCTTGGAGCGTCCGAGCCCGTCCGGTGCGTAGAGGTAGAGCGCCCGGTCCCCGAGCCTGAACTCCTCGGGCAGGTACGCCTGCTGGTCGATGGCGGCGAACCGCCCGGCGTCCACCGGACCCGAGAAATAGGTGACGTGCAGCTGCTTGCCCTGGAGCCCCGCGGCCGGGAACGGGCATCCGTCAGTCACCGCCCGCAGATAGGCCGCGCCGCGGACGAGGCAGTCCACCGTGAACCCGAAGCGGGCCACGATGGCCTCCTCCACTCCGGCGGCCAGCTGGTCCTCGTCGCGGGTCTCGCTGCTGAAGACGGCGTTCCCGCTGTTCAGGTAGGTGCGGACGTCGCCGTGACCGAGTCCGGTGAGCAGCTCCCTGAGGTCCGCCATGGGGACCTTCCTGTTGCCGCCCACGTTGATCCCGCGCAGCAGCACCGCGTATGTGGTCGTCATGGGTCGAACTTAGACCGCGCGCCGCCCGGCTCCGGCCACCGCGGGGGCCCTGCCGCCAGGGCTACCGCGCGGGGAGTTCCTCCTCGATGAGGTCGGCAGCCCGCCGGGCGCCGCCTTCCTCAGCCATCCCGGCGCCGATACGCGCGAGCCGCCGGGCGACCTCCGGGTCACCGGCCAGGGTGAGCACCGCTTCACGCAGGGCCGCCGCGGTGGCGTCGGCCATCGGGATGTGCCGGGCCACCCCCAGCGACTGGAGCATGTCCGCGTTGGAGAACTGGTCCACGGCGTGCGGCACCGCGACCATCGGTGTCGCGGTGGCCAGCCCCTCCTGGCTGCCGCCCGCGCCCGCGTGGGTGATGAAGGCGTCGGCCTGCCGGAGCACGGCGAGCTGCGGGACCCAGCGCGCCACCTCGAAGTTGGCCGGGATCCGGCCCAGTTCCGGCATCCCGACGTACTTGCCGATCTGCAGCACCACATGCCAGCCGGGCAGATCCCCGAAGGCCGCGATGCACTCACGGTAGAAGGCCGGCTCTTTGGTGAAGGCCGAACCGAGCGAGACGAGCAGCACCTTTTCGGCGCCCGCGGGGCGCTGCCAGCCGCCCTGGTCCTCGCGGTCGCCCTGGCAGGCGCCGACGAAGGTGTACGTGGTGTCGTCCACCCGGTCACCGTGGGGCTGCATCACGCGCGGGATGAGGACGATGCTCCGGCGGGGGTGACCGACGAACGCGTCGGGGTGCCCGTCGATGCCGTTCTCCTCCAGCCACGCGCGGAACCGCGCGTAGTAGGCCCGGCCCCGCTCGGTCGCCATGAGCCGGGCGGTCATCGGCTCGCCGACCTCTTCCTCGGCCCCCTGCCAGGCGACCAGGTTCGGGGAGAGCGAGATGGCGGGGACGCCCCAGCGGCGGGCCAGCACCTTCGCCGGGTAGGAGGTGATGTCGTGCAGGACCATGTCGGGTACGCCCGCCCCGCCCGGCCCTTCGTGCGCCTCGGTCAGGTGCGGCAGCGCGGCGATGGCGTCGTGGAGGAAGAGTTCGACGTTGTCGATCATCTCGGTGCCCCAGCCCCCGGGGTCTTCATCGGTGGGCAGGGTCGACGGGTAGAGGACGGGTTCGGCGCCGGTCTCCGCGACCTTTCCTGCGAAGGACGCCGGGATCGCGTAGGTGACGCGGTGGCCGCGGGCGACGAGCTCCCGGATCACTTCGAGGCCGGGGTTCACGTGCCCGGCCGCAGCGATCGAGAACATGGCGATATGTGCAGGCTTCGGGGAGGTCATGCCGCGACGGTAAACGAGACGATACGTCTCGTGCAACTAGATTCCCCGGGGCTCCCGGCCGCCATCGGATGTCCGGCGCTGCCCGCACGGATGCGAAACTTGGCGCGTTCCATCGAGAGCGGGAGACACCACATGGACGAGTCATCGGCACGGGACATCCTGCGGGCGGCCGGTCTGGCCCCGGATGCGGAGCTGCTGGCACTGGGCGAGAACGCGGTCTTCGCGGCCGGCGGGCTCGTCGTCAAGGTGGGCAGGGCGCCGGAGCTGCTGCAGCGGGCGGAGCGCGAGGTGTCCGTGGCGGGCTGGCTCGCGGAGGCAGGCATCCCCGCGGTGCGCGCGGCCGAACCGTCACCCCGGCTGGTCGACGGCCACCCGGTCACGCTCTGGCACCGGCTGCCGGAGGCGGTACGGCCCGCGGGACCGGAGGACCTCGCGACGCTGCTCCGTTCCGTCCACGCCCTGCCCGCCCCGGCCTTCGCCCTTCCCGGGCGTGAGCTCCTGGGCGGGGTCGAGCGCTGGCTGCGGCTCGCCGGGGACGCCGTCGACCCGGCGGACGCGGAGTACCTCCGCGAGCGCCGCGACGGCTTCGCCTCCGCGGCGGCAGCGCTGACCCCCCGTCTGACACCGGGGCCGCTGCACGGCGACGCGCTCCCGCGCAACGTCCATGTCACCCCGGACGGGCCGGTCCTGGTCGACCTGGAGACCTTCTCGTCGGATCTGCGGGAACACGATCTGGTCGTCATGGCTCTCTCCCGCGACCGCTACGGGCTGCCCGCGGAGGCGTACGGCTCCTTCGTCCGCGCCTACGGCTGGGACGTACGCGAGTGGGAGGGATGCACGGTCCTGCGCGGCGCCCGCGAGACGGCGAGTTGCGCCTGGGTCGCCCAGCACGCCCCGTCGAACCCCCGGGCGCTCGACGAGTTCCGCCGCAGGGTGGCATCGCTGCGGGAGAACGACCCGGCGGTGCGGTGGTATCCGTTCTAGACCCGGTCGCCGCGCACCGCGCCCGCCCGGCACGGCCGGCCGCACGCATCGCCGGGCATGAGTACCGGCAGGGCGGTCCGATGTCCCCCGCCGGGACCGGCTCATGAGAGCCCGTCAGCCGACACCGGCCTGCCGGGCCGGCCTGGCTGCGGCGCCACCGGCTCAGCGGGACGGCCCGCGCGCGGTGCCCCTCACCGGCTCCGGGGGATGACCGGCCAGGCCGCCTCGACGACCGCAGCCGGATCGGCCGTGCGCCGCAGATAGGCCTGCAGCGAGGCCGACTGCTCGGCCGCTGCGCGCACCTGGAGCCCGTGCAGGTCCGCAAGCGGCAGCACCGCGACGGGCTGGTGCATCTCCCCCATGCGGCGCACCACACGGGCGGCCGCCACCGCGTCCGCGCTCGCGTCGTGCGCGGCGTCGAGCGTCACCCCGTAGTAGTCGCACAGCGCCTGGAGGGCGCGCTTGCCCTTGCGGTACTTGTCGACGTGCTTGTCGATCACCAGCGGGTCGATGACCGGCGAAGGCGCCGTGCCGAGCCGCTCGCTGACCGATGCCACCCCGTGCCGCCGGCACTCACGGTCCAGCAGGGACAGGTCGTACCGTGCGTTCATCACCACCAGCGGCACGCCCGAGCGCAGTACCCCGGCGACGGTGTGCGCGATCTCCTCGACGGCGGAGACGGCCGGGACGCCGTGCTCGCGGGCGTGGCCGGTCGTGATGCCGTGGATCGCCGCCGCCTGCTCGGGTATCACCACCCCGGGGTCGAGCAGCCAGAGGCGCTGCTCCCGCACGGCCCCGTCCGCCTCCAGCCGTACGACCGCGGCGGTCACGATGCGGTCGGTCTCGACGTCGGTCCCGGTCGTCTCCAGGTCGAAGCCGACCAGTGGTCCCCGATGCCAGCTCATGGCGGCCCTCCTTCGTGGTGCGTCCCCCAAGTGGTGACCACCCTCGCACGCGCCACTGACAACGGGCCCCGCCGTCCTGTCACCGGGTCAGCGGCGTCCCCTGGAACGGTCGAGCGCGGCGACACCGACGGCCGCCAGCCCGATCTGGATGAGCCACTCGATCCAGTCGACGCCGTTGGTGTCGTCCACCCCGAGGGCATGGGCGATGAACGCGCCGACGAAGGCGGCCACGATACCGACCACGATCGTCAGCAGGATGCCGATGCGCTGGCGGCCGGGTACGACGAGCCGGCCGAGCACCCCGATGACGATGCCGATCACGATCGCGCTGATGATGCCTGAAATCTCCATGGCTCCTCGATCTGTCCGACACGGGGTCCGGCTGCCCGGCAGGGCACCCGGCACGACCCCCGACGCTGATGTCCGCCCCTGTACCCCCGAAGCGGGGATGCACTCCGTCAGGACACCGGCCGGGAGTCCCCCCACACGGACTCGAACTCGTCCCGGTACGTCTCGAAGAGGCCGTGCTCGGCGTCCTGCCCGTGCCGCACGACCGCGCGCCCGCCGCCCCTGAGCACCAGGACCGGTGCCTCCATCCCGCGCGCCCTGCGCAGATACGACTGGACGACCGCGAGACCGTCCGTACCGTCCCCGTCGACCAGGCAGGCCATGAACCGCGGCGTCTCGTCGAACACATGGATCTCGAAGGCACCCGGGTCCCGGAGCCGCGACCGCACCCGGCGCATGTGCAGGATGTTCGTCTCCACCGCGCGGCTCAGCTCACCCTTCTTCAGTCCCAGCTCGCGCTCGCGCCGCTTGACCGCGCTGCTCGCGGGGTTGAGGAAGAGCAGCCTGACCCGGCACCCCGACTCGGCCAGCCGGACGAGCCGGCGGCCCGAGAAGTTCTGGACGAGGAGGTTCAGGCCTATCCCGATCGCGTCCAGCCGCCGCGCCCCGCCGAACAGGTCCTCGGCCGGCAGCTGCCGCTGGAGACGGACACGGTCCGGATGCACCCCGATGACGTCCGCGTACCTGTCCCCCACCAGGTCCTCCACCGCGTCCACCGGCAGCCGGTCGGCGGACGGCGCGCCCGATCCCGCGCCCAGGATGTTCAGCAGCCGCGACGAGGCCCGCTCCGCCTGCGCCAGCACGGCCTCGGAGAGCGCGCGGTTGCGGGAGACCACATTGCGGGTGACCTCCAGCTCGTCCAGGGCCAGTTCCACGTCGCGCCGGTCGTCGTAGTACGGCTCGAAGCACGGCCAGTGCTGGACCATCAGTTCCCGCAGCTGCGGGAGGGTGAGGAAGCTCAGGACGTTGTCGTCGGCCGGGTCGAGCAGATAGCCCTTGCGGCGCGAGACCTCCCGTACGGCCACGGCGCGCTGCACCCACTCCTGGCCGGCCGGGCCGGCCGCCGCGACCACCCAGTCGTCGGCGTGCACAGGCTCGTAGATCGGGCGCAGCACGGCGGCGACCACCGCGCGGAGCCGCTGCTCGACCAGATTCAGCCAGATGTAGGCGCGCCCGGCCCGCTGCGCGCGGGTGCGCACCTCGTTCCACGCGTCCGCACCCCAGTCGAGCTCCGCCCCGATCTCCATGGGCCTCGCCAGGGAGACCGCCCCGGGCGGGACCTCCGTGGAGCCCCCGCCGTGACCCGGGTCACCCGGTGGCAGTTCCAGCCCTCCCGAGCCCACCCGCGTACCGCCTTTCACTGCCCCTGCAACGATCAAGGAAGGGTACTCCGCGCGCGGGAGCCGGTGCAGCCGGATGCACAGGCTCCTTCCCAACTCCCTTGTTCGTGGTGAGCGTTCCCCGCGAAGGCATGGGGCCGAGTGAGGGGATTCATAGCGGTTCGTGGCGAGGACGCGATGACACGCGTGACTCGGCGCCGGATGTGGAAGAGTCGTGCCCATGCAGGTCTGGCCGGGACAGACATACCCGCTCGGCGCCACGTACGACGGCGCCGGGACCAATTTCGCGGTCTTTTCGGAGGCCGCCGACCGAATCGAGTTGTGCCTCCTGCACGACGACGGCTCAGAGACGGCGGTGGAGCTGAGAGAGACGGACGCCTTCGTGCGTCATGCCTATCTGCCCGGCATCATGCCGGGCCAGCGGTACGGGTTCCGGGTGCACGGGCCGTACGAACCCGAGAACGGGCAGCGCTGCAACTCCTCGAAGCTGCTCCTCGATCCGTACGCCAAAGCGGTGAGCGGAGAGGTCAAGTGGGACGAGTCGGTGTACGGCTACCACTTCGGCCGGCCGAACTCGCGCAACGACCTGGACTCCGCCCCGCACACCATGACCTCGGTGGTGGTCAACCCCTACTTCGACTGGGGCGACGACCGGCTGCCGCGGACCCCGTACCACGAGACCGTGCTCTACGAGGCCCATGTGAAGGGCCTCACGATGCTCCATCCGGCGCTCCCCGACGAGATGCGCGGGACGTACGCGGCGCTGGCGCATCCGGCGGTCATCGAGCACCTGACCGGTCTCGGGGTCACGGCGCTGGAGCTGATGCCCGTTCACCAGTTCGTCAACGACCACCGGCTGGCGGACAGCGGGCTCTCGAACTACTGGGGCTACAACACCATCGGATTCTTCGCCCCGCACAACGCATACGCCTCCTGGGGCGACCGTGGCGAACAGGTGCTCGAATTCAAGCAGGCGGTACGGGCGCTCCACGAGGCCGGGATCGAGGTCATCCTCGACGTGGTCTACAACCACACGGCCGAGGGGAACCACCTGGGCCCGACCCTCTCCTTCCGCGGCCTGGACAACGCCTCCTACTACCGGCTGACGGACGATCCGCGCTACTACATGGACACCACGGGCACCGGCAACAGCCTGCTGATGCGCTCTCCGCACGTGCTCCAGCTGATCATGGACTCGCTGCGGTACTGGGTGACCGAGATGCACGTCGACGGATTCCGTTTCGACCTCGCGGCCACCCTCGCCCGCCAGTTCCACGAGGTGGACCGGCTGTCGTCCTTCTTCGACCTGGTGCAGCAGGACCCGGTGGTCTCCCAGGTGAAGCTGATCGCCGAGCCGTGGGACGTCGGCGAGGGCGGCTACCAGGTGGGGAACTTCCCGCCGCTGTGGACCGAGTGGAACGGGAAGTACCGGGACACCGTACGAGACCTGTGGCGGGGCGAACCCCGGACGCTCGCGGAGTTCGCCGGACGGCTGACGGGCTCGTCCGACCTGTACCAGGACGACGGGCGGCGCCCGCTCGCCTCCATCAACTTCACCACCTGCCACGACGGGTTCACGCTGCACGACCTGGTGGCGTACAACGACAAGCACAACGAGGCGAACGGCGAGAACAACCAGGACGGCGAGAGTCACAACCGCTCCTGGAACTGCGGCGCCGAGGGCGAGAGCGACGACCCCGGTGTGCTGGAGCTGAGGGACCGCCAGATGCGGAACTTCATGGCCACGCTGCTGCTCTCGCAGGGGGTGCCGATGCTGAGCCACGGGGACGAGTTCGGGCGTACCCAGCACGGCAACAACAACGCGTACTGCCAGGACAGCAAGCTGGCCTGGGTGCACTGGCCGGGCCAGGAGGCGGCGGGGGCGGAGCAGGAGGAGGACACCGGCCGGGACGGACCGGCGCGGGGCGGGAGCAGCACCCTGCTGACCTTCACCCGTGCGATGGTGGCGCTGCGGCGCGAGCACCCGGTCTTCCGGCGGCGCCGCTTCTTCCACGGCCGCCCGGTGGAGGGCACCCACGACGATCTCTCCGATATCGCCTGGTTCACTCCCGAGGGCGAGGAGATGGTCCAGCGCGACTGGCAGGCGGCGCACGCCAAGGCCCTGTCCGTCTTCCTGAACGGGAACGCCATCTCGGAGCCGGGGACGCGCGGTGAGCGGATCACCGACGACTCGTTCCTCCTGATGTTCAACGCGAGCGCGGAGGAGATCGAGTTCCTGGTGCCGGTGAGCCACGGCAGGCAGTGGGAGGTCGTCGTGGACACCGCCCACGAGGACGGTGTGCCGCCGGGACGGGGCCCGAAGGTGGACGCCGGTGACCGGCTGGCGCTGATCGGGCGGAGTCTGACCGTGCTGAAACGGCCGGCCTGACGGCGCCCAGGTGACAGGGAGCCCGCGAAACGGGGTACGTAGGTTCCCATGACGCCCACAGCGACGTACCGGCTCCAGATCCAGCCGGAGTTCCCGTTCTCGGCCGCCGAGGCAGCGGTGCCGTATCTGGCGGCCCTCGGCGTCTCGCACCTCCATCTGTCGCCGGTCCTTGACGCCGTCCCCGGCTCCACCCACGGCTACGACGTCGTGGACCACACCCGGGTCCGCGACGAGCTGGGGGGCGAGACCGGGCTGCGTGCGCTGGCGCACACCGCGCGGACGCACGGGCTCGGGCTGGTCGTGGACATCGTGCCGAACCATATGGCGGCGGCTCCCCGGTTCAACCGGCCGCTGTGGGAGGTGCTGCGGGACGGGCCCGTCTCGCCGTACGCCCGCTGGTTCGACATCGACTGGGAGTCGGGCGGCGGCAAGGTGCTGCTGCCCGTCCTCGGCCACCGGCTCGGGGACGAACTGGAGCGGCTGCGGGTCGAAGGGGACGTGCTGCACTATTACGACCACTCCTTTCCGCTGCGCGAGGGGACGGCGGAGCTGCCGCTGCCCGAGCTGCTCGACGCCCAGTGGTACCGGCTCGCCTGGTGGCGGCTCGCCCGCACCGAGCTCAACTACCGCCGCTTCTTCACCATCTCCGATCTGATCGGGGTGCGTGTCGAGGACCCGGAGGTCTTCGACGCCACCCACGCCAAGATCCTGGAGCTGATGGACGACGGCGTCATCGAGGGGCTGCGCGTCGACCACCCGGACGGGCTCGCGGATCCCGGCGCCTACCTGCGGAGGCTCGGCGAGGCGACGGGCGGACGCTGGACGGTCGTGGAGAAGATCCTCACCGGCGACGAGCGGCTGCCCGCCGACTGGGCGGTCGCGGGGACGACCGGGTACGACGCGCTGCACCGGATCGACGGTCTCTTCACCGACCCGGCGGGCGCCGCCGGGCTGGCCGGCCGCTACCGCGACTACGCGGAGCCCGCGGGCGACCGCGGCGGGTACTGGGAGCCGACGGTCCGCCGCGCCGCGTACAAGGTCGTCACCCATGAGCTGGCGGCCGAGACCGCGTTCCTGGCCCGCACGGCGGAGCGGATCTGCGCGGCCGATCCGGCGCTGCGCGACCACGCCCCCTGGGCACTGCGGGCAGCTCTGCGTGAGCTCCTCGTACGGATGCCGGTCTACCGGCCGTACGTGACGGCGGGCGGGCCCACGCCCGATACCGCTGAGGCCACGCTCGGCCCGGAGGCGGTGCGGCAGGCAGCCGCGTCCTTCACGGTGGCCGAGGAGTCCGCCGCCGTCGGGGTCGTACGGGATCTGGCACTCGGCAAACTGGGCGGCGGCCCCGACCACACGGCCTTCTGCGTGCGGTTCGCGCAGACCGCTTCGGCGCTGCACGCCAAGTCCGTCGAGGACACCGCCTTCTACCGCTATACGCCGCTGGTCTCGGCGGGCGAGGTGGGCGGTGACCCGGGAGCGCCCGCGGTGAGTCCGGCCGCGTTCCACGCGTTCTGCGCGCGGACGGCCCGCGACTGGCCGGCCGGCGGGACGGTGCTGACCACGCACGACACCAAGCGGAGCGCTGACGTCCGGGCGCGGATCGCGGTCCTCACCGAGTGCCCTGACGCCTGGGCGTCGCTGCTGGCCCGGCTGGACACTCCGGCGCCCGATCCCCAGGTGGCCTGGGTGGCCTGGCAGACCTCGTTCGGCTTCGGGCTCCCCGACGGGGAACGGCTCGGCCCCGCGCTGCTCAAGTCGGTGCGCGAGGCGGGACTGCACACCAGCTGGACCGAGCAGGACGAGGCGTACGAGCAGGCGGTCGCCGACTTCGTCGCCGCGGGGCCCGCGGGTCCGCCGCACGCGGTCGTCGCCGAGTTCGCCCGCGGGCTCGGCGCATACGTACGGGCCAATGTGCTCGGCGCCGCACTGGTCCACCTCACGATGCCCGGCGTCCCCGACGTCTACCAGGGCACCGAGGGGCCGTACATCGCGCTGGTGGACCCCGACAACCGCAGGCCGCCGCTGCCCGTCGACCCGGCGGACGAGAAGGCGGCGCTGACGACCACGGCGCTGCTCCTGCGCCGCGAGTGCCCGGAGGTATTCGGCGAGTCGGGCACGTACACACCGCTGACCGCCGAGGGCTCCGCAGCCGCCCACTGTCTTGCCTTCTGCCGTTCGGGCGAGACGGTCACCGCGGTGACCCGGCTGTCGCTGCGCCTCGAACAGGCAGGCGGCTGGGGGGAGACGGAACTCCCGCTGCCCGCCGGGGTCTGGCTCGATCTGCTCGCTCCCGACCGGGAGTTCACCGGGCGGGCCTCCCTGCGCGAGCTGTTCGCCGTACGGCCGGTGGCCCTGCTCAGGCGGGTCGCGCCGGAAAGGGCCGGGGAGGCGGGCTGAGCGGCCGGGCCGGGAGCCCACTGGCCGGTCCGCCCGCCGGTCACCGGGCGGAGAGCCGGAAGTACATCCGGCCGAAGCCGACACAGTCGCCCTCGCGCACGACCGCCGCGCCGGTGACGCGGATCCCTTCGACCGTCGTCCCGTTGGCCGAACCGAGGTCACGCAGCACCCATACCCCTGCCTGCAGGCCGAGTTCCGCGTGCAGCCGCGACACCGTCTCGTGGTTGAGCCGCAGCCCGTTGACCGGGTCGCGGCCGATACGCAGCGGATACGGGCCGGGCGCCGGCAGCAGCAGCTTCGGCAGCCGCTCGGACGCCCAGGCCCTGCGCATCCGGCCGGGGAAGGCCGACACCCGGCCCACCGCGCCGAGCAGCCGGTGCGACCATCCCGCCTCCGACTCCAGGTCGGCGGTGAGAGCGGCCAGTTCGGCGGGCCTGTGGGTGGCCAGGGCCACTTCCATCCGGCGCATGAAGGTGTCCTGGGACAGCCTGCCCTGAACCGCCCCTTCCTTGAGGACCCCGAGCACCCGGTCCCGCTGGGCGTCGGAGAGCCGGGCCTGCGCCATGTGCGGCTCGTAGGCGGGGGACTCGGAAGAGGAGGTCACAGATCGATTGTCGGCCGGACCCGAGGGGGTGTCCAGGTGGGCCGGGGATTCCGATATCCATGTGACCGGGCCGGATGCCGATTGTTACGGTCTGCGGACATCCGTACTCGCCTGGAGCCGACTTGCCCCCTCCGCCGCACGAACACGAGCTGGTGATCCGCCCGTTGACCGGGCCGGACGAGCTCACTCTCTTCCGCGCGCTGCCCTACGTCCTCGACCACGAACTCGCCGGCGACCTCGCGGGCGGACTGCGCCGCCCCGAGTGGATGTGGGTGGCGCTGCGCGGCGACCGGGTGGTGGCACGGGCTGCCTGGTGGGCCCCCGCGCCCGGCGCCGCTCCGTACGCCCTCGACTTCTTCGACCTCGACGACACCCTGCCAGGACCGGAACGCGGCGACATCGGGGTGCGGCTTCTGGAGACGGCGATGGCGCGGCTCTTCCCCGCAGGCGCGGCGCGCCCCGAGTACGGCAGGTTCGTCCCGCCGGACTGGCACACCGATCCGGTCGCCCGCGATGCGACGGGGGCGCGCATGCGGGCCGTGGAGCGGACCGGGGCCCGGCTGCTGGTCGAACGGCTGCGCCTGGAGTGGACGCCCGGGACCGCGGCGGCCCCGGCGGCCGGCGGCCGGCTGGTGTTCCGCGCGGTGCGCGGCCGGGAGGATCTCGTCCCGCTGCTGGCCCTGGCCGCCGAGGGCACGCTCGACGCGCACAGCAGGGCGTCCCTGGAGTCGGGGCTCAGCCCGCGCGCGGTGGCCGAGGAGCAGTACGACGAGGAGTTCGCGCGCTACCGGAGCCCGGCCGGGTGGTGGCGGATCGCGGAGCTGCCGGACGGGGACCCGGTCGGCTTCGTCGTCCCGGCCCGCAACAACTACCACGCGATCATCGCGTACACCGGGGTGCTCCCCGCTCACCGGGGACACGGGTACATCGACGAGATCCTCACCGAGGGGACCCGGATCCTCGCGGCCCAGGACGTGCCCCGCATCCGCGCGTCGACCGACGTCGGCAACGTCCCGATGGCGCGGGCCTTCGAGCGGGCCGGCTACGTGAACTTCGAGCGGGCGGTCAACATGGTGTGGGACTGACCCCGGCCTCACCGAGCCAGTCCAGCCGGCGCTGCTGCTCGGCCGGGATAGTGGCGTCCTCACCGCGCGGGCCGACGTTGAGCAGCAGGTTGCCGCCGTCGGACCGGACCGTCCGGAGCAGCCCGGCCAGCGCTTCACGGCCGATGAAGGAGTCCTCGCCCGAGTTCCTGTTGTAGCCGAAACTGTGGTCGACGCCGCGGGTGATCTCGAAGGGGTCGGGCCCCGTGTACCGGGAGTACTCCGGGGTCCTGAAGTCGTAGTACGGGGGCTTCCTGGGCACGAACCCCTCGTCGCTGACGACCGTGCGGCGCTCCCAGCTGTTGTAGGCGGCCCGCAGCCCGGGGACCCGGAGCGCCCGCCACAGCGGGTTGCGGGGGAAGAGCCGGTCGTTGACGACGCCGTGCGGCACGGTGAACCGGTAGTACTCGACCAGGCTCCGGATTGCCGCGCGCCCCGCGGGCCAGGCGATGTCGTTCCAGAGGATGTCGGGGTGGTAGCGCCTGATCAGCTCCCGCACCTGGGCGTCCGCGTACGCCGGGTAGGCGCCGCCAGGGACGGCGGCGACGGTATCGGCGCCGGTCGCGATCGGGCGCGGCTGGAACGTCCAGTCCAGACCGCCCGAGTAGTAGACACCGAAACGCAGCCCCTCGGCCCTGACCGCTTCGGCGAACTCCCCGACGACGTCACGCGGGGTGTGCCAGCCGGGGCGGTGGGGGTTGCGCACCTCGGAGGGCCAGAGGCAGTAGCCGTCGTGGTGCTTGGTGACGAGGACCGCGTAGCGGGCGCCGGCCGCGCGGAAGCGGCGCGCCCACTGGGCCGGGTCCCAGCTGCTGAGCGCGTCCGCGAAGTCTCCCCCGAACGCCGTGTAGGGGCGGTCGCCGTAGGTCTCCCGGTGATGGGCGGAGACCGGGCTGTCCGGGAAGCGCAGCGAGTTCTCGTACCACTCGCCGTACGAGGTCCAGCCGAGGTGCCCGCGCCGGGCGGCGTCGTACGGCGGGGCCCAGCCCGGCACGGACGCGGGCGTCCAGTGCACGAAGATCCCCAGCTGAGCCTGTTGCCACCACGGAGCGACCATGGAGGAAGTATTGATCATCCCCGGGGGTGTTCGTAAGGGCGTCCGGCCTGTGAACTGCGGATCACCTCGCGGTACCAGTGGTAGGAGTCCTTGGGGGTGCGCCGCATCGTCGCGTAGTCCACGTGGACGAGGCCGAAACGCTGGGCGTTCCCCTCGATCCACTCGAAATTGTCGGTGAGCGACCAGGTGAAGTAGCCACGGACGTCGACCCCCTGGGCCATCGCGGCGTGCAGGGCGCGCAGATGGCCGTCGAGGAAGTCGATCCTGCGGGAGTCCCGCAGGCCCTCGAAGCTGCAGCCGTTCTCGGTGATGTAGAGCGGCGGCAGCCGGTCGCCGTAGCGGGTCTCCAGCCGGACGAGCATGTCGCGCAGGCCGTCGGGGACCACGGGCCAGCCGGAGCCGGTGCGTTCGTACCCGTCGATCTCCCTTATGCCGAAGGGAAGTTCGGGCGGTATCCCGAAACCGGCGAACGTGTCGAGCGCCTGGGGGGCGGGGGCGCCGACGAGGGTGGGGTTGTAGTAGTTGACCCCGTACCAGTCGAGCGGGGCCGCGATGGTCTTCAGGTCCTCGGCCACGGGCCCCGGCATCAGGGCGGCGAAGTTCTCGTCCGGGTAGGCGCCGGTGAGCAGCGGATCGGCGAACAGCCAGTTGGAGAGCGTGTCGTACAGCGCGGACCCGAAGCGGTCCTCCTCGCTCCCGCCCGCCGTCCAGACCGGGGTGTGCGAGACGGCGATGCCGATGCGGGAGGCCCCGGCCGCGCGCAGCGCGCCGACGGCCAGACCGTGGGCGAGGAGCTGGTGGTGGGCGGCGGGCAGGGCATCGAAGAGCAGCCTCCTGCCGGGGGCGTGCTCGCCCAGCGCGTAGCCGAGGAGCGTCACCTCGGCCGGTTCGTTGAGTGTGATCCACATCGGGACCCGGTCGGCGAGGCGCTCCGCGACGGCGCCCGCGTACTCGGCGAAGCGGAACGCGGTGTCGCGGTTGAGCCAGCCGCCTCCGTGTTCGAGGGCGAGCGGGGTGTCCCAGTGGTAGAGCGTCGGCGCGGGGGTGATGCCGTGGCCGCACAGCTCGTCGACGAGCCGGTCGTAGAAGTCGAGGCCCGCCGGATTGAGGGGGCCCGAGCCGTCCGGCACGACACGCGGCCAGCTCACCGAGAAGCGGAAGGCCCCGGCGCCCAGCTCCGCGAGCAGCGCCACGTCCTCGCGGTAGCGGTCGTAGAAGCCGGTGCCGCGTGAGCCGTCGGTGCCGTCCTTGATGCGGCCCGGCCGGGCCGCGAAGACGTCCCAGCCGGACGGTCCCTTGCCGTCGGTGCCCGCCGCGCCCTCGGTCTGGAAGGCGGAGGCCGACGCACCCCACAGGAAACCGGGCGGGAAGGCGGGCAGTGGCGGAATCGTCATGGCTCGCGACCCTAATGGCCCGAGTGCGCTCGCTCCAGCCCCTGATCTTGCCAAGATGAGACCTGGCGGCCGTTGGTGATCCCGACGACATGATCCGAACGAGTGCTCTGGAGGGG
This sequence comes from Streptomyces sp. NBC_00388, assembly GCF_036061255.1. Lineage (NCBI taxonomy): Bacteria > Bacillati > Actinomycetota > Actinomycetes > Kitasatosporales > Streptomycetaceae > Streptomyces > Streptomyces sp. NBC_00388. The sequence continues at coordinate 6,071,215 of NZ_CP107948.1, read as the reverse complement.
ATGCTGTGCTGTTCGAGGTGTGGGCACCGGAGAAGAGCCACGTCACGCTGGAACTGGCCGGGCGGGAGCTGGCCATGGAGCGTGATCTGCAGCGGGACGGCTGGTGGGGCGTCACCGCGGAGGCCGCGGGGGGCGAGCACTACGGCTTCCGGCTCGACGGCGGGCCGGTGCTGCCCGACCCGCGGTCGCGCCGTCAGCCCGCCGGCCCCGACGGCCTCAGCGCCGTCGTCGCGCACGACGCGTACGAGTGGCGCGAGGAGTGGCCGGGCCTGGGCCTGCCGGGCGCCGTGCTGTACGAGCTGCACATCGGTACGTACACGCCCGAGGGCACCTTCGACGCGGCTGCCGCGCGGCTGGACCACCTGGCCGCGCTGGGCGTCACCCATGTGGAGCTGATGCCCGTCTGCCCGTTCCCCGGCCGGCACGGCTGGGGGTACGAGGGTGTCTCGCTGTGGGCGGTGCACGAACCGTACGGCGGCCCCGAGGGGCTCAAGCGCTTCGTCGACGCGGCTCACGAGCGCGGGCTCGGGGTGGTGCTGGACGTGGTCCACAACCACCTCGGCCCTTCGGGCAACCATCTGCCCTCCTACGGACCGTACTTCACCGACACCCACCACACCCCGTGGGGCTCGGCGGTGAACCTGGACGCGCCCGGCTCCGACGAGGTCCGCGCGTATCTGCTGGGCAGCGCACTGGCCTGGCTGCGCGACTACCGGATCGACGGGCTGCGCCTCGACGCCGTGCACGCCCTCGCCGACGGACGGGCGCTGACCTTCCTGGAGGAGCTGTCGGCGGCCACCGACACCCTCTCGGCGGGGCTCGGGCGGCCGCTCTTCCTGATCGCCGAATCCGATCTCTGCGACCCGCGGACGACGACCCCGCGGGAGGCGGGCGGGCTGGGGCTGCACGCCCAGTGGAACGACGACTTCCACCACGCCCTGCACACGGCGCTGACCGGTGAGTCCCAGGGGTACTACGCGGATTTCGCCCGGGAGCCCATGGCCGCGCTGGCCAAGACGCTCACCCGGGTCTTCTTCCACGACGGCACGTATTCGACGTTCCGCGGGCGGACCCACGGGCGCCCGGTGCACCGCGCGTCCACACCCGCACACCGCTTCGTCGCCTTCTCGCAGACCCATGACCAGATCGGCAACCGGGCGCTGGGCGACCGGCTCGCGGCGAACGTGCCGCCCGGTCTGCTGGCCTGCGCGGCGACGCTGGTGCTCACCGGGCCCTCGGTGCCGATGCTGTTCATGGGCGAGGAGTGGGGGGCGGGCACCCCGTGGCAGTTCTTCACCGACCACACCGACCCGGATCTGGCCGAGGCCGTACGGAACGGCCGGCGCCGGGAGTTCGCCGGGCACGGCTGGGCGGAGGCGGACATCCCGGACCCGCAGTCCCCCGCCACCAGGGACCGGTCCTGTCTGAACTGGGCGGAGCTGGACGGCGGCCACCACTCACGGCTGCTCTCCTGGTACCGGGAGCTGGTCGCGCTGCGCCGTACCTGCCCCGACCTGGTCGACGCGGACCTGGCCGCGGTCAAGGTGGCGTACGACGAGGAAGCGCGGTGGCTGGCGCTCCGCAGGGGCGATCTGCGGATCGCGGTCAACCTCGGTGACCAGGAGGCGCGGGTCCCGGTGGACGGGCGCGGCAGCAGGGTCCTGGCCGCCTGGGAGCCGGTCCGGCCGCCGGGCCCCGACGGTCTTCTCCTGCTGCCGCCCGCGTCGTGCGCCGTACTGACCGACTCCTGAGCCCGAGCGGCCGGCGGGGAGGGGGAGGGAGGGAGGGGGCGGCGGACGTTACCCGACGACCGCCAGCTCCCTGCGGGTGGTGTTCAGCCGCCGGCCGCCGTCCTCGGTGACGGTGACGATGTCCTCGATCCGGACGCCGAAACGGCCGGGGAGGTAGATACCCGGCTCGACGGAGAAGCACATACCGGGCACCAGCGGCTGCTCCTCGCCCTCGATCATGTACGGGGGCTCGTGCGTGGTGACGCCGATACCGTGGCCCGTGCGGTGGATGAACCGCTCGCCGTACCCGGCGTCGGTGATCACCGCGCGCGCCGCCCGGTCGATCTCCTGGCAGGCGACGCCTGGACGCACCGCCCGGCACCCCGCCTCCTGGGCCGCACGGACGATGTCGTGCACCCGCTGCTCCTCGGCTCCCGGAGGGCCGACGTGGACGGTGCGGGACGTGTCCGACCCGTATCCGTCCTTGAGGCCGCCGAAGTCCAGTACGACCATGTCGCCGGTGCCGATGACGCGTTCGCCGGCCTCGTGGTGCGGGCTGGCGCCGTTGGGGCCCGAACCGACAACCGTGAAGTCCACCTGTGAGTGCCCGAACTGCCTCAGCAGCGCGGCCAGATCGGCTGCGACCTCGGTCTCCCTGCGCCCGGAGAAGCGCACCTTGAGGATCTCCTCGTAGGTCGCGTCCGCGGCGGCCCCCGCCGCTTCGAGACGGGCCAGCTCGGGCGCGTCCTTCACGGCGCGCAGCATCGGCAGGGCCTCCGTCAGCGACTGGTACGAGCTGTCGGGCAGGGCGCGCTGAAGCCCGAGCAGATGCATCGCCCAGCCGTTGTCGCTGACCGCGAACCGGCCGTCCGGGCCGAGGAGCGCGGCGGTGATGCCGTACGGGTCCTTCCCGTCCGTCCAGTCCAGCAGGGTGAGTGCGGGGGCGCCGACGGCGTGTTCGGCGTCCGCGGCCTCCAGGGCCGGTACGACGAGGACCGGGTCCCGGTCCTCCGTGATCACCAGCAGGGTCATCCGCTCGGTGGCGGCGGTCGGCCGGTAACCGGTGAGGTGGACGAGGTCGGGGCCGGGTGCGACGAGCACCCCGGCGAGTCCGGCGTCCGCCGCGCTCCGTGCGGCACGGGCCATACGGGCGCGGTAGTCGTCGGCGGTGAACGGTACGGGTTCCATGGACATGGACCCATCCTGCCGGGCCCCGCCACGGGACGCGATGCCCAGGACGGTTCAGAGGAGCGGCACGAACAGGTCGGCGCGGTCCCTGCTGCGCTCGACGGTCCGGGCGTTGGCCTCGTCCGACCCGTACACCCAGCGTTCGGCCTCCGCCCGGCTCCTGCCGTATTCCATGTGCCGCTCGATGAGCCTGCGGACGCGTGCGGCCTGCGCGGCGCTCCCTGGCTCCCCTGCCGGCCGGAGGTCCCCAGGAGCCCCGGGGCCGGCGGCGCCGACGAACCACGCCTCGTCCAGCAGGGCCCGCACGCGGGGCCAGTGCAGCAGATAGTTGCCCTCGGTGATCACCAGCGGGACGTCCGGCGCGACCGGCACGGATCCCGCGACCGCTTCCTCCAGCGCACGGTCGAAGGACGGCGCGTACACCACATCGGGTCCCGGCGCCCGCAGCCGGGCGAGGAGCGCCGCATATCCGGCTTCGTCGAAGGTGTCGGGGGCGCCCTTGCGGCCGGCTCGGCCGAGGCGGCGCAGTTCGGCCCCGGCGAGGTGGAAGCCGTCCATCGGGACCACGACGGCGCTCGCGCCGAGCGCGTCGGCGAGCCCGGCGGCGAGGGTGGACTTTCCCGCGCCCGGCGGGCCCGCGATGCCGAGGATCCGCCGGTACCCGGCCCCGGCGAGCAGCCGGGCACGGTCGACGAGGTGCTGCGGAGTCATGACGGTCATTGTGTCCGGGTGATCCCGCTCCCCGCGAGTGGTACGTATAACGCCTCTCCGGTTAGCCTTCCTGCCATGTCCCACATCGCACTGATCACCCTGGTCGTCCACGACTACGACGAGGCCATCGGCTTCTACACCGGCGCACTCGGTTTCGCGCTGACCGAGGACACCGACCGCGGCGACGGCAGCCGCTGGGTGGTCGTCACCCCGCCCGGCGGCGGACCCGGCACCGGTCTGCTGCTGGCCCGCGCGAAGGACGACGCGCAGCGCGCGAGCGTCGGCTCCCAGACCGGCGGCCGGGTCGGCTTCTTCCTGCACACCGGGGAGTTCGCCCGGGACCACGCCCGGATGCGGGCGGCGGGCGTCCGATTCCTGGAGGAGCCGCGCCATGAGCCCTACGGTTCGGTCGCCGTCTTCGAGGACCTCTACGGGAACCGCTGGGACCTCCTGCAACCGGCGTGAGAGTCATGTCCGACATGGCTGTTACGTTTCCCGTATGACGGTTTACGGACGTGCCATCGCTCTCCTCGGGGAGCGGCCCGAGCTGGCCGAAATGGCCGCGCGTACCTTCGGTTTCGACCTGAAGGGGGCCGGCCGGGGCGTGGCGGTACGGCTGGCGTCGGGCGCCCCGCTGCAGGCGGTGGCCGGGGACAGCGCGGGCGGCACGTACTCCGTGTGCGGGGGCGGGTCCGTGCTGTACGCCTCGTCCCGCGGAGCGGCCGGCCTCGTCGCCGCGAGCGCGGACGAGGCGCTGGAGCTGGTCGTCGGGCTGCCCGGCTGGCACGGCCTGCTGCACCTGTCGCCCACCGGCGACGAGTCCGCGCTGCGGGCCGGGCTGGCCGCTTCGGAGGAGGCGGCCCGAGCGTCAGTGCCGGATCTCGGCGACCGGCGGGCCGCGCTGCGCGGGGCGCTGGGGCTTCCGGACCGCTCCCCCGCCGAGCTGTTCGCCCGGCTGCACACCGCCCTGCTCCGTACCGAACCGGACCATCTGCTGCTCGACGCGGCCTGCGGCCGCGCCCACCCCCTGCTGGATCCGCATCCGCGCCCGCCCCTGCGCGAGACGGTCCTGCGTCCCGGTCTCGCTGATCTGGCGCGGCTGCGGGACGATCCGGCGGAGTGGGGCGACGTGGCCGGGGACCCGGTGCGGCGCGCCACGGTGCTGCGCGCGGCGCAGAGCGACCGGCAGGACCGCGATCTGCCGTTGCTGCGCCGTCTGCTGGCCGCCGAGACCGCCGACCCGGGAGCCGGCGATGAGCTGCGCCTCGCCGCTGTGCTGGTCGCCCTGCACAGCGCCCCGGAGGACCTGCCGCTGCTGCGGGCGGCCCAGGCGGCGCCGCAGGCAGCCCGGTGGGGACAGGACGCGATACCCGGGCGGCCAGGGGCCGTCGTGGAGTGGGCGCGCGGACTCGACGGTTCGCCCCCGGGCGGGGACCTCGCACCGGAACCGGAGCTGACCTGGATACGGCTGGCCAGGAGACAGGGTCGCACCGAGCACGCGCGGGTGGCGCTGCTGCGCATCCTGGACGCGAGCGGGCAACAGGCCGATCTGCTGCGGGTGCTGAGCACCGAGCTGGAGGCGCTCGGCGACCTCGGCCAGGCGGCACGGGCCCAGTCCGGGCACGCCGCCCTGGCGGAAGGGGCGCGCGAGCGGGGTGTGGCCTGCCGCAGGCTCGCCGGGCTGCAGCGGCGTACCGGTGAGCTGTCCGCAGCCTGGCGGACCCTGCGGCCGGTCCCGGAGATCCTCGACGCCGACGGCTCCGACCGCCGCTGGCGGCAGCTGGGGCTGGGGCGGCTGGTCGCCGCCGAACACTTCGAACTCGCCCGCGCGGCGGCCGGGGCGGGGCTCGTGTCCATCGCCCGCGAATCGCTGGCCGTCGCCAGGGAACTGCACACCGGCATGGGCAAGGCCGCCCAGCGGAGCCTCGGCATGCTGGCCCAGGAGACCGCGTGGGCCGTGGCCCGGCTGAAGTAGCCCGCCCGCGTGGCGCTCGCGCCGCCGGTGGCGTCACCCGCCCCGCGCGCCGGCCGCCCGGGACATCCCGTCAGGCGCCGGACGCGACCAGCTCGACCAGCCCGGTGACCGTGTCGGCCATCGCCTGCCGGCCGGCCTTGAGGTACTTCCGGGAGTCGACGGCTTCGGGCTGCGCGGTGAGCACCTCACGGATGGCCGCGGTCATGGCGATGTTCAGCGCCGTCCCTATGTTGACCTTGGCGATGCCGCCGGTGACCGCCGCCGACAGTTCGGCGTCCGGCACCCCCGATGAGCCGTGCAGCACCAGCGGGACCCCGAGGGCGTCCCGCAGCCGGCCGAGCAGCTCGTGGTCGAGGACCGCGGTGCGCGAGGTCATCGCGTGCGAGCTGCCGACCGCGACGGCGAGCGCGTCCACGCCGGACTCGGCCACATAGGCCGCAGCCTCGTCCGGCCGGGTCCGCGCGCCCGGCGCGTGCGCGTCGAGCGGCGCCGCGCCGTCCTTGCCGCCGACCTCGCCGAGCTCGGCCTCGATCCACAGCCCCCTGGCGTGTGCCCAGGCGGCCGCGTCCCGGGTCGCGGCGAGGTTCTCCGCGTACGGGAGGTGCGCGGCGTCGTACATCACCGAGCTGAAACCGGCGTCGGCGGCCTGCCGCAGCAGCGCGTCGCTCTTCACATGGTCGAGGTGGAGTGCGACCGGCACACCCGCCGCCCCGGCCAGTTCGGCGGCGGCACGGGCCAGCGGAAGCACCTGGCCCTGCCGGTACTTCACCGCGTTCTCGCTGATCTGGAGGATGACCGGGGAACCGGCAGCCTCGGCCCCGGAGATCACGGCCTCCGCGTGTTCCAGCGTGATGATGTTGAACGCGGCCACCGCGCCGCGGCGCGCCGCGGCGTCGGCGACGAGCGCTCCGGTCCTGGCGAGGGGCATCGCTCAGCCCTCGTCGAGGATGACGGAGCGGGTGAGGTGGCGCGGCGAGTCCGGGTCGAGGCCGCGCACGGCCGCGACGGCGACGGCGAGGCGCTGCGCCCGTACCAGCTCGGCGAGCGGGTCGAGACCGCCCGCCACCCACATCCCGCCGGTGGCACGGACCTGCTTCTCAAGGCCCTCGGGGGCCTCGCCGAACATCCAGGTGGCGGTGGAGTCGGTGGTGATGCTGATCGGACCGTGGCGGTACTCCATGGCCGGGTACGCCTCGGTCCAGGAGAGCGAGGCCTCCCGCATCTTCAGCGCGGCCTCCTGCGCCAGGCCGTTGCTCCAGCCGCGACCGAGGAAGGTGAACTGCGAGCAGTCGACCAGCCCTTCGGGCAGCGGCTCGGCGAGCGCGGTCCGCGCGTCGGCCACGACGGCGTCCGAGTGCAGGCCGAGATGGGCGCGGAGCAGGGTCAGCGCGGTGGTGGCGAAGCGGGTCTGGACGACGGACTGCTCGTCGGCGAAGTCCAGGACGACGATGTCGTCGGCCGCCTGCATCACCGGGGTCTCCGGGTCACCCGTGATGGCCGTCGTCCTGGCCTGTCCGCGCACCCTGGCGAGGAGTTCGAGCACCTCGGTCGTGGTGCCCGAGCGGCTGAGAGCGATCACCCGGTCGTAGGTGCGGCTGAAGGGGAACTCGGACGCGGCGAACGCGTCCGTCTCGCCCTGACCGGCCGCCTCCCGCAGCGCGGCCACGGCCTGCGCCATGAACCACGAGGTGCCACAGCCGACGATCGCGACACGCTCGCCGGCGACCGGCAGGGCCGCCGCCTGGCTCCCCGCCATCGCCGCAGCGCGCTCCCAGCACTCGGGCTGACTGGACAGCTCGTTCTGGACATGACTCATGCTGGTTTCCACCCCTCAGAGTAATGATTGTTTCTGCAAGATACTGCGTTGTTTCAAGCACAATCAAGCACGTGACCGTTTCTGGGTTAAGGTCACAGCGTTCCACCGAAGAGGAGAGTGCGAGAGATGTCCCAGTCCCGCGACGCGCGTTGGAAGGCACTCCTGGAACTGCTCGTCGAGCAGGGCCGCCTCGACGTCGAGGCGGCGGCCCTCGCGCTCGACGTCTCGGCCGCCACCATCAGGCGCGATTTCGACCAACTCGCCCAGCAGCAGATGCTGGTGCGCACCCGCGGCGGCGCCGTCGTCCACGGCGTCAGCTATGAACTCCCGCTCCGCTACAAGACCGCCCGGCGCGCCTCCGAGAAGCAGCGCATCGCGCAGGCCGTCGCCGAGCTGATCACCGCCGGCGAGGCGGTCGGGCTGACCGGCGGCACCACCACCACGGAGGTGGCACGCGCCCTCGCGGTCCGGCCCGACCTGGCGTCCGGCACTCCGGCGCTCACCATTGTGACCAATGCGCTGAACATCGCCAACGAGCTCGCGATCAGGCCCCAGTTCAAGATCGTGGTGACCGGCGGGGTGGCCCGCCCCCAGTCCTACGAGCTGACGGGCCCCCTCGCCGACGGCGTCCTCGGCCAGATCACCATGGACACCGCCGTGCTCGGGGTGAACGGATTCGACGTCGTCCACGGAGCCGCGGCGCACCACGAGGACGAGGCGGGCATCAACCGGCTGCTGTGCGAGCGTGCCGAGCGGGTGGTCGTCGCAGCGGACTCCACCAAGCTCGGCACCCGCGCCTTCGCCAGGATCTGCACCACCGACCAGGTCGACACCCTGGTCACGGACACCGGCATCAGCGAGGAGATGACCACTCTCTTCACCGATGCCGGTGTCGAGGTCATCGCGGTGTGAGCACCGGGGCCGTGCCCCGCCCGTCCTGCTGCTGGCCCGACTCGAAGTAGGCGACCAGCTCCGGGTCCAGCGGCGGTACGTCGTAGGGCGTACCGCCGTCGCGCAGCGACCGCGTGGCCATCACACCGGCGGCCACACTCATCCGGGCGGCGACGGGCGAGGTGTCCGTCACCCCGCCGTGCCTGGCGAAGCGGCAGAACTCGCCGACGATCCGCTCGTCCGCGCCGCCGTGGGAGCCCTTCGACTCCGGCACCCTGTAGACGGCGTCGGCGTCGGCCCGGTATCCGGTCGGCCCGGTGTTCCAGACCTTCACCTCGTCGCCCGGCCGGTCGCCGAAGTTCTCCAGCCGCCCCTCGGTGCCGATGACCGTGTAGTTACGGAAGTAGTCGGGGGTGAAGTGGCACTGCTGGTAGGCGGCGATCACGCCGTTGTCCAGCCTCATGTTCATGACGGACACGTCCTCGACGTCCACCACGTGGTTGAGGTCCTTGCGGGTGGCCGGCGGCCAGTCGAACTCCCGCAGCCATCCGTCGGGCCTCGGAGTACCGGGCTCGCGGCGCGGCAGGTCCCCGTACATCATCAGGTCACCCATGGCGTTGACGCGTGAGGTGTAGCCGTTCGCCAGCCAGTGCACCACGTCGAGGTCGTGCGCGGCCTTCTGGAGGAGCAGCCCGGTGGTGCGGGTGCGGTCGGCGTGCCAGTCCTTGAAGTAGTAGTCGCCGCCGTACGAGACGAAGTGCCGTACCCAGACGGTCTTCGGCTCACCGATGTCGCCGCGCGCGATGATGTCGCGCATCAGCCGCACCACACCCATGTGCCGCATGTTGTGGCCGACGTAGAGCCGGGTGCCCGTCTCGTGCGCCGTCCGCAGGATGGTGTCGCACTGCTCGACCGTGATCCCGAGCGGCTTCTCCACGTACACCGGCTTGCCCGCACGCAGGATGTCGCAGGCGACTTCCTCGTGGGTGTCGTCGGGCGTGGCGACGATGAAGGCGTCCACCGTGTCGTCGTCGAGCAGCTTGCGGTAGTCGTCCACCGCGGCGGCCCCGGGGTACCGGTCCTCCACCCCGGCGCGGACAGCGGGGTCGGTGTCGGCTACGGCGGTCACGACGGACCCGGCGCCCGGACGGTGGGCGGCATCGGCCAGGCTGGCCCGCAGCCCGAGGCCGACCACGCCGATACGGAGGTCTTCCATGGTGCTCCTTAAACGCAGTTGTGCGGAGGGGTGCCGGTACGGCCGGTCACTTGCCGGTGAGCGCGATGGACTTCTCGAACTCGGCGCGGATCCTGTCGCCGCCACCGGAGCGCCAGGTGCGCACCAGACCGTCGTACGCCGAGATCGGCTTGCGGCCGGCGACGATGTCCTTGATGCCGTCGTTGACGTCCGTCGTCAGGGAGGCGCCCTGGCTGGCGTTCGTGTCGGAGTAGTGGCCGACCGTCGGGTTGATCACGGCCATGGCGATGAGCTTCTTCTGCCAGTCGTGGATCCGGCGGGTCAGACCGGACTGGCCCGGCAGGTAGAGGTACTCGGGTGCGTTGGCCAGGAAGGAGACGGGCATACCTGTCGTCACCGCTTCCGCGTTGCCCTTGTCCGTCAGCTCCACGTCACCCTTCGCGGTGCGGTGGAAGTGCGTCCCCTCGATGCCGTTGTCGAGGAAGAGCCGCTCCTCGGTACCGAACGGGGCCGCGAGGTAGTCCAGGACCTTGAGGAGCATCTCCAGCCGCTTCTTGTCGGCCTTCTTGTTGATCGCGGTGAAGCCGACCGAGCCGAGGCCGTAGTAGAAGTGCGGGGTCGCTCCGGCCTTCGCCGCGAACGGAAGGATCATCCCGAAGGGGAAGTTGTACGTCTTGACGTCCACCAGGAAGGACGGGAAGGACTGGACGTACGCCCCGAGCGAGCCCTGTGCCATCTTCTCGCGGGTCGTGGTGAGGTTCGGGTCCGGCCAGAACAGTCCGGCCTTGCTCACCTTCACCCCGAATTCCAGGGCCTCACGGAATTCGTCGGTCTCGAACTGGTGGACCAGCTTGCCCTTCCTCAGCGCCCACCCGGAGGGGGCGCCGAACCACTGGGCGTACATATTGACGTGGTTCGTGTAGGCCGGTTCGAGCACGTATTTGTGACGCTTGGCGTCCAGCAGTTCCTTGCCCTTGGCGAGGAAGTCGTCGGCGCTGGAGAAGGTGGCACCGCCGACCGGCTTCCAGAAGTCCTCATTGGTCACGTAGACCTGGCCCATGCGGCCGTACGCCACCGGCACGCCGAAGATCTTGCCGTTGATGACGGCCGTCTTCCAGGCGAATTCCGGGAGGTTGGCGAGGTTCGGGTACTTCTTGACCGCATTGCCCGAGAGGTGCGGGGTGAGGTCCTGGAATTTCGCTTCCAGCAGTTCGGGGATCCGGCGCAGCCCCTGGTTCGGGGGAATCCACACGAGGTCGGGAATCTCACCGCCCGCTATCGCCGCGTTGAACTTCGACGAGTAGCTGTCGTCGGTCGTCTCGACGACGATGTTCATCCTGAACTCGGAGCCCAGCCGCTTGTTGAGCTCCTTCCAGTACGCGTTCTTCCCCATCGCGGGGGCCGGTGTCGTGAAGGTCTCCGTCAGCGCGGTGATCGGGGAGCCGTCACCGGGCGGGGCGGCGACCGACTTGACCAGGTTCTTCGGGTAGCGGAGGTAGGCGGCGTCCAGTCCTTCGGCGCTGCCCGCGAGGTCCGGCGCCGCGACCTTCGCCGGGACGAAGGCGGGGAGCTCGACCTTGCTGAACGCCTCGGCGCCCTTGCCCGCGGCCGCGGTCCCGGTGGAACACCCGGTGAGGGCCGACATTCCGGTGGCGGTGAGTCCGAGGACGCCCGCGGCGCCGAGGAACGTACGCCTGTTGACGTGCTGAGAGGACATGATTCTCCTGGAAGGACAGGATCGGTGAGCGGGGTCAGCCCTTGACTGCGCCCGTGAGGACGCCCTTGGCGAAGTGCTTCTGCAGGAACGGGTAGACCAGCAGGATCGGCACGAGCGCGATGATCAGCACGGCCATCTGGAGGGAGATCGATGGCGGCAGCACATTCACTCCGAGCGCGTGGGCGTTGATCGTCTCGCCCTGGACGACATACGAGCGCAGGATGACCTGGAGCGGGTACTTTCCCGAATCGTTCATGAACAGCAGGGCGTTGAAGAAGCTGTTCCAGTAACTGACCGCGTAGAAAAGGCCAGCCACGGCTATGACTGCCTTGGACAGCGGCAGCACGATGCGCCGGAGAATGGCCAGTTCACCCGCGCCGTCAAGCCGTGCGGCCTCGTACAGCTCGGTGGGTATTCCCTGGAAGAACGCCCGCACCACGATCACGTTGAACACATTCAGCAGTACCGGCAGGATCAGCGACGCATAGCTGTCGAGCAGACCGAGCTGCTGCACCACGAGATACGTGGGGATGATGCCCGGCGCGAAGAGAAAGGTGCCGAGCACGATCAGCAGGATGGGCTTGCCCATCAGCATGCCGGGCCGCGAGAGGCCGTAGGCCAGCGTGATCGTGCAGAGCAGGCTGAGCGCGGTGCCGATCAGGGTGATCCCGATACTCACCAGCGTCGCCCGTGTGACCACGCCGCCCTGGAGCAGCACGCTGTACGCCTGGAACGTCGGGTGGTGCGGGATGAGGACGTAACCGCCGCGCGCCTCCAGCTCCTTCTGGCCGGCCAGGCTGGTGCCCAGCGCCAGCAGGAACGGGTACGTCACCATGACCACGATCAGCGCGAGCGCGAGTGCCTTGGCGCCCTGGCCGAACCAGCTGGGGCGTTCCATCCACGGCGGCCGCTGCCCCCCGGCCCGCAGCCGGGCCAGGTAGTTCTCCCGCTTCGGAGCGTTCGGAGCGACTGATGACGTCATCGGTAGACCCCCTGCTCACCGAAGCGGTGGGCCAGCTTGTTCGCCGCGATGATCAGCCCGAGGCCGATCACGCCCTTCATCAGCCCCGCGGCCGTGCTCATGCCCCAGTCCCCGTCGATCACCCCGTGGTAGTAGACGTAGGTGTCGAGCACTTCCGACGCGTCGGGTCCGACCGCGTCCCGCTGGAGCAGCATCTGCTCGAAACCGACCGAGAGGATGTCGCCGAGGCGCAGGATCAGCATCATGATGATCACCGGCCGGATCCCGGGAAGGGTGACGTGCCACATGCGCCGCCAGGTGCCCGCCCCGTCCATCGCGGCCGACTCGTACTGCGTCATGTCGATGGAGGCCATCGCGGCGAGGAAGATGATCGCGCCGTAGCCGCAGTCCTTCCAGATCATCTCCGAGGTGACGAGCACCTTGAAGGTGTCGGGGTTGCTCATGATGTTGCCGACCGCGAGGCCGTGGTTCTGCAGCAGGCTGGTGACCGTGCCGGTGCCGCCGAAGACCTGCTGGAACATCGCCACGACCACGACCCAGGACAGGAAATGCGGGAGGTACACGACGGTCTGGACGAGCCGCCTGACCTTCTCCCCGACCAGGGAGTTGAGCAGCAGCGCCAGGGCGATGGGGGCCGGGAAGTAGAGGATCAGCTGGAGGACGGTGATCTCCAGCGTGTTGCGCACGGCGGACCAGAACGCGGGCTGGGCGAGGAGCTCGGTGAAGTTCTGGAAGCCGACGAACGGGCTCGACTTGAAGCCGAGGAACGGCTGGTAGTCCTGGAACGCGACGACGTTGCCCGCCAGCGGCAGGTAGAAGAAGACCGCGAAGTACAGGACGCCCGGCACACAGAGCAGCAGAAGCATGCGGTCGCGCCGGAACCGCTGGCGGAACGACTTCTGCCCGGGAGGGCGTGCAGCCGGAGTCACGACAGGGGAGGGCGGCTTGCCGTCAGGGGCTTCCGGCTGGAATGGGGCCGGACGGGGCGAAGTGGGCACAGCGGCCGACACAGTCACCTCCGCTAGAGGGTGGTCAGGGAGCGCAGACCTGCCGAACCCCGGTGCAAAAGCGGAATCTGGTGTTCTGGCCTGCAAGATGCACTGATCCTGCACTGCCTTCCATAGAATGACAAGACCTGCTCGAAAAAACCTTTGTTAGTGCAGTTGCGAGCAAACTTCGCGCACCATTCGAGCATGGGGCCCACCCGCCCCCGGCCTCATCGGCCGATGGCGACAGCGGTACGGATCAGTCCGTCCTGGACGGTCCAGCTCCCCTCGAACCCGGTGACCCGCTCCCCCGACAGCACAGGCCCCGGCACCAGCAGCCGGGCGGTGAACGTGCCCGTCCCCGGGTCCGGCGTGATCACGGCCTCGTCGAAGCCGAGCCACCGGCCGGTGACCGGGTACCAGGCCTTGTACACACTCTCCTTGGCGCTGAAGAGCAGCCGGTCCCAGCAGATGTCCGGGCGGCGGGCCGACAGCAGCGGGAGGTTGCGCCGCTCCTCGGCCACCGTGACCAGCCCCAGCTCCCCCTCGCCCGGCATCGGCAGGTGGGGCTCGGCGTCCAGGCCGAGCGACACGACGTCCTCGGCGCGGGCCACCGCGGCGGCGCGGTAGCCGGCGCAGTGCGTCATGGCACCGACGGTACCGGCGGGCCACAGCGGCTCGCCCCGCCCGCCGCGCAGGATGGCGGCGGGTTCCACACCGAGCTGGGCCAGCGCCGCGCGGGCGCAGGCACGCGCCGTCGCGAACTCGGCCCTGCGACCGGCCACCACGCCGGCTACCAGCCGCTCCTCCCCGGGGAAGAGCGGGGGCGGATCGGCGGGGTCGCCGTACGACTCGACGAGCACGACCGGGCCGGGCAGCGCCCCCTGCGCGCCCGGCAGTGACGGCCCGAACCGGCCCGTCCGCAGACCCGGTCCCGGGGTCTCCCCCGGCTGCCCTTTCGTCCCGGTCATACCCTCAACCCATGCGCGAGCAATGAGAGCTGGCGGTCGTAGAGCCGCGCGAGATCGCCGGCGCCGCCGCCCTCGGCCCAGTGCCGGACGACCGTGGCGAAGACGGCGGTGATCGCCGCGGCCGCGCAGCGCACCTCCAGGTCACCCAGCGGGCGGCCCGTCCGCTCCACGATCAGCTCGGCGACGGCGTCCTGGCTGCGCAGCTGCTCCTCCACCGCCCGGATCCGGATGGCCGGCACGGTGAGGGCGAGCCGGATCCTGAACAGCAGCTCCTCCCGGTCGGCGTCCAGGAGCCCGGCCAGCGACCCGGTGAGCGCGTGCCGGATCGCGTCCACGACCGGTTCACCGGCCGGCCGGGACCGCAGCGCCGCGGAGACCATGGGGGCGTACTCGTCGTCGAGGACCACGTCCTCCTTGGTGGGGAAGTACCGGAAGAAGGTACTGGGAGAGACCTCGGCCGCCCCGGCGATGCGCTCGACCGTCGTCGCCGCGTACCCGTGCTCGGCGAAGAGGCGGTATGCCTCGCGCCGGATGGCCTGCCGGGTCTTCAGCTTCTTGCGCTCGCGCAGCCCGGGGGCGGGCGGTGCGGAGGGGGCCGGGGTCTCCCTGGGACTCATACCGGTGATTCTCCGTGCCCGGCCACCGGCCCGGCCACCTCGGGCTGCCCTTCCGGGGCGCCGCAGCCCATCCGGCCCGACGGGGGACGCGTCACGGGGGCACGGGGGCCCTCCCCCGTACCCCCGCGCCCGTACGCCGTACCGTGCCTGAGGCCTCAGCGCTGAGTGCTCACGCCTCAGGCCTCAGTGGTCATGCCTCAGTGCAGAGCGAACTTCTGTGCGGCCGAGCCGTTGCAGTCCCAGATCCGCAGCCGGGTTCCGTTGCCGGTCGCACCGTTGGGCGAGTCCAGGCAGCGGCCGGACTGCGGGTTGAGCAGCGATCCGTCGGACTGCTGCTTCCACACCTGGCCGCCGACGCCGTTGCAGCTCCACAGCTCGACCTCGGTGCCGTTGGCCGTGCCGTTCCCGTTGATGTCCAGGCAGCGGCCGATGGTGCTGAGCGACCCGTTGGTGTGGTGCGTCCAGAACTGGTCCTCGGCGTACGACTGGCAGTTCCAGAGCTGGACCGCCGTCCCGTTCACCCCGGTGTCGTCCGCCGCCACGTCGACACACTGGCTTCCGGGGCCGGTGATCGTCCCCTGCGGGCCGTTGGGCACATTGGTCTGGCCCGAGTAGCCGACCGAGACGATGTTCGCCTGGACCGCGTTCTCGGCCGCGTCGGTCGGATAGCCGGAGACCATCACGCCCTCGAAGAACGTGCCCATGTTCCGGTTGCTGTTGTCCCCGCCGGTCCCCAGGATGATGCCGCCCTCCTGCTGCATCGGCCGGTAGCCGCTCCGCGTCGGAAGGGCCCCGTCCCACTGGGTTCTGAGCCCGCCGGACTGCGAATTGCCCCCCTTGAGCGCGTAGGTCGTCTGCCCGTTGTTCTTGAGCATGGCGGTGACATAGGTGCTGTTGTTACCCGTGTTGGCGGTGTTGGATCCGTTGTCGCCCTGGAACATGCCGTTCTCCATGTCGGCCTCGACCCACGGCCCCGAGCCGGTGCACGGCGCGAAGTAGCAGGTGGTGGCGATGGATACGGCGTCCATGTGACCGTTGCCGGTGTCGGCCGGGGTGCTCTCGGCATTGCCGTAGTCGAAGCAGCAGTCGGAGCCGACATGGGTCCCGCTGGCCACCATGTAGGCGCCCTCGGCCTGCCCGTTGACCGCGGTGCCGGACGCCGCACCGCTGGAACGGTAGCCGACTCCCGGCGAGATCCAGATGCCGTACGCCTTGTGACCGCCTGCCGTGACCGAGAGCTCGGCCGCGTCCGCCCCGCGGTCGGCCGCGCCTGCGGTGCCCGCGGGTCCGGGGTTGAGGTCGTTGTGCCGCGAGGTCTGGTCGTAGACCTTCGTGATGGCACAGGTGCTGTCCCCGCAGAACGTGTCCTGCTGGGCGGCGTTGGCGTATCCGCCCTGGGTCAGCAGTCCGATGTCGGCGGTGGCCCCGTCCGAGGCGCGAGTGACCCGGTACAGGGGCCCGTTGTATGACGAGAAGAGGGCGCGCACCGTGCTGTGCGCGGCGACACAGGGGGTGTTGGCGGCCCCGTAGATGTCGCACGGCAGCGAGCCGGCGGCCTGTGCCGCGCCGGGGAGGGCGGTCAGGGCTCCGAGGACGAGCCCGACGGCCGCGACACCGGAGAGCAGGGCCCGCCAGTACCGATGGCCTGGCCGGACCGCGATCTTCTGGACGACTCCCGCAACGGCAGATCTGGTTCTGCGCATGGCGTGCTCCTGAAATGGGGGGGATGGAGCTCCAACTGGCCTGCACGGCAAGCACGTTCACGCTGCCGGGCGACTCGATCGGAAGTTACGCCCGCTGGTCGATTGCGTCAATGTTTGTTGCTTTTATTTTCTTGAGCGCGACGCGTTGTGGGAATTTGTTGCTTCCGTGCTGCCGGCGATCGGCCCCGGCCCGCAGACCGGCCGCACGGTCCGCACCCGGCCCGCCCGGGCGCACAGCAAGGAGCGGACGGCGCCGCGATCGGCTCCGTCCGCTCCCTCACCTTGCGGGCCGCCCCGTCCGGCAGGACGGAGCGGGCCCGTGACTCTCAGCCCGCGTCCGGCGCCAGCCGCAGCGAGATGGAGTTGATGCAGTACCGCTGGTCGGTCGGTGTCGGATAGCCCTCACCCTCGAAGACATGCCCGAGGTGCGAGCCGCACTTCGCGCACCGCACCTCGATCCGGCGCATCCCGTGCGAGCGGTCCTCGATCAGCTCGACCGCGTCCGTGTCCTTCGGGTCGTAGAAGGACGGCCAGCCGCAGTGCGACGCGAATTTGGTATCCGAGCGGAAGAGCTCGGAGCCGCAGGCGCGGCACGCGTAGACACCGGTCGTCTCGGTGTCCGTGTACTCCCCGGCGAAAGCGGGCTCCGTGCCGGCCTTGCGCAGCACCGCGTACTCCGCTTCGGACAGCTCCGCCCGCCACTGCTCGTCCGGCTTCTCGATGTCGTACGGCATGGCGCTCCCTCAGCTCGACAGGTGTTCCAGGATCTGCGGGCCGAGGTCGGTGACGTCGCCCGCTCCCATGGTGAGAACGAGATCACCGGGCTTCGCCATTCCCGCGACCGTCCCGGCGACCTGATCCTTGTCGTGCACGGCGGTGACATCGGCGCCGGCCGCGCGGGCGGCGCCGATGATCAGCTCGCTGGTGATGCCCGGGATCGGGTCCTCGCGGGCCGGGTAGATGTCCAGGACGACCGAGGCGTCGGCGAGCCGCAGCGCCTGGCCCATCTCGGTTCCCAGCTCCTGGGTACGCGAGAACAGGTGGGGCTGGAAGACGACCAGGATCCGCGCGTCGCCGACCGCTCCGCGCATGGCTTCGAGGTCGGCGGTCATCTCGGTCGGGTGGTGGGCGTACGAGTCGACGACCTGGACCCCTGCCGCTTCGCCCTTGAGCTGGAGACGGCGCTTGACGCCGGTGTACTTGCCGAGCGCGGAGGCCAGGTTGTGCGCCGGGATACCGAGGGCGACACCGGCGGCCAGGGCGGCGACCGCGTTGTGGGCGTAGTGCCGTCCGGGTACGGAGACGGTGAAGGTCAGGAACTTCCCGTTGAGCAGGACCGTGACCTCGCTGGTCAGGCCGCGCGGGGTGACCTTGTGGACGCGCACGTCGGCCGTGCCGGACTCGCCGTAGGTGACGACCTTCAGCGTGGAGAGGTCGCGGACCCTGGCGGTCAGCTCGACCGCACCCGGCTGGTCGGCGTTGATCACCAGGGTGCCACCGGGGACGACCTTGCCCACGAACGTCTCGAAGGAGTCGTAGATCTCCTCCATCGAGGCGTAGTTGGCGTGGTGGTCCAGCTCGACGTTGAGGACGACGGCGACATCGGGGTCGTACTTCTGGAAGCTGCGGTCGCTCTCGTCGGCCTCCGCGACGAAGATGTCGCCCGCGCCGTGCCGGGCATTGGTGCCGGGGCCCGCGAGGTCGCCGCCGATGGCGTACGCCGGGTCGAGGGCGAGCTCGGTCAGGGCCACGGCCAGCATCGAGGTGGTCGTCGTCTTGCCGTGCGTACCGGCCACCGCGATCGAGCGCAGCCCCCGCATCAGCGCGGCCAGCGCGTCCGAGCGGTGCACCACGGGGATGGACAGCTCCGCGGCGCGGAGCAGCTCCGGGTTGTCCTCGCGGATGGCGCTGGAGACGACCACACAGGTCGCGTCGTCCGCCAGATGGCCGGCCGCGTGGCCCACGTGCACCGTCACGCCGAGCCCCCGCAGCGCCTCGGCGGCCGGCGAGTCACGGGCGTCGCTGCCCGCGACCCGCGCCCCGCGCTCGGCGAGGATCTTCGCGATGCCCGACATCCCGGCGCCGCCGATGCCGATGAAGTGCGGTCGGTCCATGGCGGTCGGGCTACCGGGTGCCATACGGGTGTCTCCCCAAGCTGTACGTCTGCGGAATGGAAGCCCCAGCCTATTCGCTGTGCGCGAAGAGCTTGAGCACCGGTACGCCGACCTTGTGGCGGGCCCGCGAGGCCCAGTCCCGGTGGAAGAACTCCTCCACGTAGTGCGGTGCGGTGAGGACGATCACCTCATCGGCCGAGTGCTCCCCCACCACGGACTGCAGCACATCGAGCGGCTGCTTCTCGACGACCCGGCCCGCCGCCTCGCAGCCCGCGGACCGCAGCGCCTCCAGTGACTGCAGGAGGGCGGACTCCGCCGGAATCCTGGCCTCCGTCCCCTCCGGCACCTCGTTCTCCCGGCCCGCCTCGTCCAGCTCACCGAGGGCCACATCGTCGATCGCCCGGAGCAGGAAGTCCGCCTGGTCGCCCCGGGGCTGCATGAGCACGACGAAGGAGACCCGCTCCTCCCCGTGCAGCGTGGTCACGAATTCCACGTCCTCGGACGACAGCGGCTTCTCGATCATCAATACGCTCGTGAACAACTGAGGGCCCTTCTGCTGAAACCATCCTTCCCCGTGCCCGCACGGGGTCTGCGTACTAAGTCTGCCCACTGAACAGAAAGCGGAACGGAAGATTCCGCAGATTGTCAGATCCGAAGGTATCGGGCGAAAAGGAACCCGGCCTCTTCGAGCAGCGCGGCCAGCGCGAACCGGTCGGGCACCGTGAGCCCCGGGCCGCCGACGATCCGCTGGGCGTCACCCGATGTGAGCACCGGTGAGAGCGTCAGACACAGCTCGTCCAGTACCCCCGCCGCCACGAACTGACCGAGCATCCGCGGTCCGCCCTCGGTCAGCAGCCGCCGGAATCCGAGACCCGCCAGCTCGCGCACCGCCCTGGCCGGATCCACCGCGCTCGCGTCCCCGGCGATCACGATCCGCGCACCCGCCCGACGCGCCGCTTCCAGCCGGTCGGCCGGGGCCCCGGCGCCGGTGACCACCAGGGTCGGCACGAGCGGGGCGGTGAACAGCGGAAGCGAGAAGTCCAGCTCCAGACTCGCGCTGACCACGGCGATCGCGGGGGCGGGGCCCTGTCCTGCCGCCTCGCGCCGGGCCGCGAAGGCGTCCCGCGCACGCGCCGGCCGGTACCCCTCCCGGCGGGCCGTCTCCGCACCGACCACCACCACGTCGGCCAGCCCCCGCAGCGTGCCGAAGATCCGCATGTCCGTCTCGGTCGAGATCGGCTGCGAGCGCCCGTCGTGCTGGGCCGCGCCGTCGAGGGACGAGACCATGTTGGCGCGCAGCCACGCTCGGCCCGTACCGGTTCCGGCGGGATACGCGTAAGCGTCGGCGAGCTCGTCGAGGCTCCACTCGCGAGCAGCCCCGTCCGGGCCGTCCTTACCGGGGTCAGCAGTTGTCCGGTCGGTCACAGGGAGCAGGCGTCGCATGTCAGGCAGTGTGGCACGGCCCTTACCCTGGGAACGTGTCGACGCCCATAGCTGAAGTGGTCCCCCAGTCCCTGTGCGCCCGCGAGCCTCGCGTCCCCGCCGACCGTCTGGTCGCGGAGATGGTGCCGCCGCCGCGCTTCGACTCGGTCCGCTTCGATACCTACGTACCGGACCCGAACCAGCCGAGCCAGAGCGAGGCGGTGACCGTGCTCAGCTCGTTCGCCGCAGGACTCGGCGGGGCGACGGCGGGCGGGACGGGCCGCAAGCGCTGGTTCGGCGGCCGCAAGCCCGCCGCGCCCACGGGGCCGCGCGGTGTCTATCTCGACGGCGGCTACGGCGTCGGCAAGACCCACCTCCTCGCCTCGCTCTGGCACGCGACGCCCGCCCCCGCCGAGCACAAGGCGTTCGGCACCTTCGTCGAACTCACCAACCTGGTCGGCGCGCTGGGCTTCCAGCAGACCGTCCGCACGCTGAGCAGCCACCGGCTGCTCTGCATCGACGAGTTCGAGCTGGACGACCCGGGCGATACCGTCCTGGTCTCCTCCCTGCTCAGCAGGCTGGTCGAAGCGGGCGTCGCGCTCGCCGCCACCTCCAACACGCTGCCCGGCAAGCTCGGTGAGGGGCGGTTCGCCGCAGCCGACTTCCTGCGGGAGATCCAGGGGCTCTCGGCCCACTTCCGGCCCCTGCGGATCGACGGCGACGACTACCGCCACCGCGGTCTGCCCGAGGCCCCCGCGCCCTACGACGACGAGCAGGTCACCAAGGCCGCGTACGCGACCGCCGGAGCCTCGCTCGACCCCTTCCCCGCGCTCCTCGACCATGTCGCACGGATCCATCCGAGCCGCTACGGCGCCCTGACCGAGGACATCACCGCGGTCTGCCTCACCGGAGTGCGCCCGGTGGACGACCAGTCGACGGCGCTGCGTCTGGTCGTACTCGCGGACCGGCTCTACGACCGCGAGGTCCCGGTTCTCGCCTCCGGACTCCCGTTCGACCAGCTGTTCAGCGACGAGATGCTGAACGGCGGATACCGGAAGAAGTACTTCCGGGCGATCTCCCGGCTGACGGCGCTGGCACGCGACGCGAAGCCGCTGGTGCGCCAGTAGCTTGGGAGAACGCCACCAGAAGGGAATCATCATGGCCACCACGCGTGTCGCTCATACGGTCTGGGAGGGCGAGCTCTTCAAGGGCTCGGGCACCGTCACCTTCGACACCTCGGGCATCGGCGACTACCCGGTCACCTGGGCCTCCCGCGCCGAGACGGCGAACGGCAGGACCAGCCCGGAGGAGCTCATCGCGGCGGCCCACTCCAGCTGCTTCTCGATGGCCCTGTCGAACGGCCTGACCGGCGCGGGCAAGCCGCCCACCAGGCTGACCACGCAGGCGGAGGTCACCTTCCAGCCGGGCGACGGCATCACCGGCATCCACCTGACCGTGTCCGGGGAGGTCCCCGGCATCGACGCGGACGGATTCACCGCGGCCGCCGAGGACGCCAAGGCCAACTGCCCGGTCAGCCAGGCCCTCACCGGTACGAGGATCACGCTCACCGCCACGCTGGGCTGACCCGTGCGGCCGGCCGGCCCGCACCCGGCCGGCCCCCTCAGCCGGAACAGGCGTTCCGGCCTGCCTCCTGCCACTCGCAGACGGGACAGAGCGTCGCACCGCGCGTCGACTCCGGGTACTCGGTCGGTGCGCGGCACAGCACGCACTCGGCGTACGGAGGGCCGCCCGGCGTGGCGGCGGGTGCGGCCGGGGCGTCGCAGTAGGACTCGTCCATGGGTACGAGCCTACTCAGCCCCGCCGGGCGCCCGCCTCAGTGCTGCTGGGCTTTCTCGGGCCTGGCCTCGCTGGGCCGTACGATCACGAACCCCTCGCCCTGGAGCATCAGCTGGACGGCCTCGCCCGAACCGCCGCGGATCATCGAGCCGATCGACTGCGAGCGGTGCAGCGAGGTCTGCAGATGCGCGGACCAGCCGACGATGGCGTCCGTGTCGACGTAGACCGGCTGCTGCGGGGTCACCGGGATGACGAGGGGGTTGCCCTCGCAGATCAGACCGAGCTTGCCGTGCCCGGTGAAGAGGCTGTTGAAGAGCCCTCCGCCGGTGATACCCGAACCCTTCACCGTCTTGATCTCATAGGACAGGGTGGAGTCGAAGCACAGCACGTTGCGGCCGTTGATGGTGAGCGCGTCGCCCTGCTCCACATCGACGATGAAGCAGTTTGCCGCCTCGTGCGCGAACCAGGCCTCGCCCTGCCCGGTGACGGACATCAGCGGCAGGCCCTCGCCGGTGACGGCCCGCTTGAGCATGCCGCCTATGCCCTGGCCCTTGCGCTCGAACTGGAGGTTCCCGCGGAAAGCGATCATGGCGCCCTGCCGGGCGAGCATGTCCCCGTTGACGGCGTACTTGATCGATTTGGCGTTCTCCAGGGTCATGCCGGGGGCCGTCGCCTGCTGTGCCATGTTCTCGGTCCTGAACAGATCGCTCTTCATGGAGGCATCCTCACCCGGAAGATCCCCCTCCGCCAAGAAGCCGCAGAACTCCGCCGGGAATGCGCGGGGATGGCGCCGGGAGCGGGCTGGCAGACTGGGGCGGGTGAGCAGCAACGACAGCCCTTTCCGCGCGGAGCCCACGGCACGCGACGAGGCCCCGCAGTTCGTCCTCCCGCTGGTGGTCCACCTGGAGAAGACCGACCCCCCGGCCCGTACGGACGCTCTGGAGACCGCGGCGCGTGCGGTGCTCGTGATGCTGTCGGACGAGCGCTCGCTGGATGACGGCGAGTGGGCGCAGGCGATGCGGGACTGGGAGGACGCCCGGATCCGCAAGGTCGTGCGCCGGGCGCGCGGCGCCGAGTGGCGCAAGGCGTCGCAGCTGCCGGGCAGCACCGTGACGGGGATGGCCGCCGAGGTGCGGGTCTACCCGCCGGTACCGCTGGACGGCTGGCCCAAGGAGCTGGCGAAGCTCCAGGTCAGCGGTACCGATCTGGAGGACACCGGGCCGCTGCCCGCGCCCGACCCCGGCTCACCGGTCATCTGGCTCAACCCCGGACTGGAGATGTCGGCGGGCAAGTCCATGGCGCAGACCGGGCACGGCGCGCAGCTCGCCTGGTGGGAGCTCTCGGGCTCCGAGCGGGTCGCGTGGCGGGCCGCGCGTTTCCCGCTGTCGGTGCGCACGGCGGAACCCGGGCAGTGGAAGGAGCTGACCGCGAGCGGTCTGCCCGCTGTGCTGGACGCCGGGTTCACCGAGATCGCACCCGGCTCCTGCACCGTGGTCGTCGAAGGGGGCGGCCGTTTCTGCCCGCTCCCGCGCGAGCGGCGGGCCTGAGGGCTGTCCCGTAATTCCTGGTGGATCAGCGCGCGGCGTCGGACGCGGCGCCCCGCGAGGCGGAGGGGCGTTCGCGCACTGGATGTATCCGGGCGTTCCGACGACGCGGCGATGTGCCTCAGCTGTCGTCACGCCCGGCCCGGAGTGCGCGCCCGAGGGCTGTTCCATGATCCCTGGGGGGGCGGCACGACGACAGCTGAACCCCGCGCCGGTGGGCTCGGCGTTCACCCTCCGCCGGACTGCAGGTCGGGCGCGTCGGGATCGGCGGACTTGCGGGGCCTGACCGAGGTGTCCGACATCGCGTCGCCGGTGCCGGCCGGCCGGTCCGACGGGCCGCCCGACGGGTGCTCCGAACCGGTGTCGCGTGACCCCTTCGCGCCCCGCTCCGCCTGCGGTTCTTCCCTGTGTTCGGCACCTCGTGCGTCGGCCATGGACTCCACTTCCCTGCTCGTGTCCCCGTTTCCATGGTCTCTCCCGCCGAAGGGGCCCGCATCCGCTCCGGGAACCTCAAATGAAGCTCTGAACGTCCCACCGGATGGATTCACCGCGGCCCCGCGGGGTCATCACCCCTGCACGCGCCGCGGCAGCTGCGGCTGAGGGGGACACGATGGAGAAGCTGGGAACCGGTATCGGGTGGCGGCCGGAGATCGCCACGGCGGTGGAGGAACTGCCGGGCATCGACTGGGTCGAGGTGGTCGCGGAGAATCTCTGCCCCGGCCATCTCCCGGACTCCCTGCGCCGGCTGCGCGAGCGTGGCGTGACGGTGATCCCGCACGGTGTCTCACTGGGGATCGGCGGCGCCGGACGCCCGGCTGCCGACCGGCTCGCCGCGCTGGCCGAGCGCGCCCTCCTCCTGGAGTCGCCGCTCGTCACCGAGCACATCGCGTTCGTCAGAGCCGGGGGCCCGCTCACCGCGTCCCCAGGTCTTGAGGCGGGACATCTGCTGCCCGTCCCGCGCACCTGGGACGCGCTGCACGTGCTCTGCGAGAACGTCCGGGCCGCCCAGGACTCCCTGCCCGTCCCGCTCGCCCTGGAGAACATCGCCGCGCTGATCTCGTGGCCCGGTGACCAGCTGACGGAGGGGCAGTTCCTGGCGGAGCTGGTGGAGCGCACCGGCGTACGCCTGCTGATCGACGTGGCCAACCTCCACACCAACCACGTGAACCGCGGCGAGGACCCCGCAGCAGCCCTGGACGAACTCCCGGTGGAGGCCATCGCGTACGTCCATGTCGCCGGCGGTGTGGAGAAGGACGGCGTCTGGCACGACACCCACGCCCACCCGGTGACCGCGCCGGTCCTCGACGTGCTGGCGCAGCTGCGCGACCGGGTGGACCCGCCGGGTGTACTGCTGGAGCGGGACGACGACTTCCCGCCGGCGGCGGAGCTTGCCGGTGAACTGTCCGCGATACGGGCGACGCTGGCGGCCGGCGGGGCTGCGGCCGTCCGGGCGTCCGGGCCCGTCCGCCGGGAGGCACTCGCGGTGCGGGGAGCGGCGTCGCCCGGCCGGAACGGCCCGGCTTCCCGGGAGACCGTGACCGCCGGGGCCCCGGGGGCGGCCAGGGAGCGTCCGGCGGCGGAGGCCGCCGCGCCCGCTTCGGCGGAGGCCGCCCGGCAGCGCCTCGCCGTCGCGGAGACCGCGCTGCTCTCCGCCCTGGTCGCCGGCACGCCGCCCCCCGAGGGCTTCGACGCGAGGCGGCTGGGTGTGCAGAGCCGTGCGCTCGCGGCCAAGCGCGCCGACGTCGTATCGCATGTCGCCCCCGAGCTGCCCGTCCTGCTCGGCGCCGGGTACCGGCCCGCGTTCCTGGCGTACGCCACGTCCCGCCCTTTGAGCGGCGGCTACCGGCGCGACGCGCTGGACTTCGCCGAGCAGCTGCTGGACGCCGGACAACCCGCCGACGCCGCCGCCAGGCGACGTCTCGCCCTCTGGTGGCAGGAGCGGGCGGCCCCGCGCCGGCCGACCAGGGCGGCCAGGTTCGCCCGCGCGGCCCGCACCAGGATCGGCCGTACGTACGGCTGACTCCCCGGCTCCTCCGTCGCGGGTCAGCGGGGTCAA
Organism: Streptomyces sp. NBC_00388; assembly: GCF_036061255.1. NCBI lineage: Bacteria > Bacillati > Actinomycetota > Actinomycetes > Kitasatosporales > Streptomycetaceae > Streptomyces > Streptomyces sp. NBC_00388. The sequence continues at coordinate 6,045,800 of NZ_CP107948.1, read as the reverse complement.
TGACACCCGACACCGCCGGGCGGTCCTTTACAACGCCGACTACCGGACGAATTATCCCTTTATTCACCAGCTGTGCGAAGGGGAACCGATGAAGGCAGTCGCGCTGTACGGAACAGCCGGCGTTCTGGTGCTGTCCGGCCTCGCCGCCCTCGCAGCGGCGCCGCCCAGCAGCGCGGACGCTCCGGCCGGCACGTACGCGGACGGCGGTAGGGCCGCGGCCACCGGCGCCGCGGAGACCGCGGGCACCCTGGCTGCCGCCGCCCGGGCCGCCGCGGCGGGGATCGCCTTCGGCGCCTGCGCCAAGGCCGAGTCGCTGCCCGCAACCGTGCGGTGCGGCCGCGTCCGCGTCCCGCTCGACTACGCCCGGCCGGACGGCACGCAGATCTCCCTGACCGTCAGCAGGGGGCAGGCCACCGGGAGAGCGGCCGCCCGCCAGGGCGCGCTGATCTACAACCCGGGCGGCCCCGGCGCCTCCAGCATGTTCTTCCCGATGGCGGCAGCCGTCCCCGCGTGGAAGCCGCTGGCCGCCGCGTACGACCTGGTGGGGTACGCGCCGCGCGGGGTAGGGCGGTCGGCGCCGCTCTCCTGCGAGGACCCCGCCGCGTACGCGAAGCCGGCGACGGCGGCCCCGATCCATCCGCCGGAGGCCTTCAAGCGGAAGAAGATCGCCCAGGCGAAGGCCTATGCCCAGGGCTGCGCCCGCCGGGCGGGTGCGGCCCTGGGGCAGTACAACTCCCTGAACAACGCCCGGGACCTGGATGTCCTGCGGGCCGCGCTCGGCGAGCGGAAGCTGACCTTCATGGGCGCCTCCTACGGCACGTACTTCGGTGCGGTGTACGCGACGCTCTTCCCCTCTCACGTACGCCGGATGGTCTTCGACTCCGCGGTCGACCCGGATCCCGCCAAGATCTGGTACCGCGACAACCTCGACCAGTCGCTCGCCTTCGAGCGGCGCTGGACGGACTTCCGTACCTGGGTGGCGCAGCACGACACCACGTACCACCTGGGGAGCGACGCGTCGGACGTGCTGGCCGCTTACGAGACGGCGCGGGCCCGCCTCGCTGAGCGGCCTGCGGGGGGCGTAGGACCGGCGCAGCTGCAGAGCGCCTTCCTCCAGGCCGGTTACTACGACGACGTCTGGCCTGCCGACGCCCGTGCTCTCGCGCGATATCTGCAAGGGGACCCGAAGCCGCTGATCAAACTGGCAGCGCCGGACCCGGCGACAGCGCGGGCGGACGAGAACGGCACGGCGGTCTACACGGCGGTCGAGTGCAACGACGCGGACTGGCCTGCCGACTGGCGGGTCTGGGACACCGACAACACCGCGCTGGCGAGCCGGGCGCCCTTCGAGACCTGGGACAACGTCTGGATGAATCTGCCGTGCGCCTACTGGCCCGCGCCGCGGCAGAAGCCGCTCGATATCGGCAGCTCGGACGGCACGCTGCCGCCGACACTGATCCTGGCCGCCGAGCGGGACGCGGCCACCCCCTACCCGGGCGCGCTGGAGCTCCAGCGGCGGCTCAGGGGGTCGGTGCTGATCACTGAACGGGGAGCGGGTACGCACGGTATCGGCGGCGGCCCCAACTCTTGCGTCAACAAATATCTGGACGACTACCTGCTGACGGGGCGGACGCCGGTGCGGCGCGCGTCATGCGCGCCGCACCCGCTGCCGGACCCGGTGTCGCTGGAGAAGCGGACGCTGCCTCGGCCGCGGCCCGCTCTCTGATCTTCCGGGTCATGGACGACCGGGTCCGCCTCAGGCGAGCCCGGCCACCAGGTCGGCAACCGACTTGCGCCGGCCGGTGTAGAAGGGAACCTCTTCGCGTACGTGCATCCGCGTCTCGGAGCCCCGGAGGTGGCGCATCAGGTCGACGATCCGGTACAGCTCGTCGGCCTCGAAGGCCAGCAGCCACTCGTAGTCGCCGAGCGAGAACGACGCTACCGTGTTGGCCCGCACGTCGGGATAGCCGCGTGCCATCTTGCCGTGCTCGGCGAGCATCCTGCGGCGGTCCTCGTCGGGCAGCAGGTACCAGTCGTAGGAGCGCACGAAGGGGTAGACCGAGATGTAGTCGCGGGGCGTCTCGTCGGCGAGGAACGCCGGGATGTGCGACTTGTTGAACTCGGCGGGGCGGTGCAGGGCCATGTTCGACCAGACCGGCTCCAGAGCGCGGCCGAGGCGGGTGCGGCGGAACAGGTTGTACGCGGACTGCAGTTCGTCCGCGGTCTCCGCGTGCCACCAGACCATCACGTCGGCGTCGGCGCGCAGCCCGGAGACGTCGTAGGTGCCGCGGACGGTGACGTCCTTGGCCGCGAGCCGGTCGAACAGCTCCTGGACCTCGGCGGCCACCGCGGTGCGGTCGGTGTCACCGGGGAGCACGTCGCGCAGCTTGAAGACGGACCACAGCGTGTAGCGCACGACCTCGTTGAGGTCCTTTGCCTTCTTGCCCGCGTTCGGGGCCTTGGAGGACGTCACGGTCTCCGGAGCATCAGTCATGCGGCTATTCTCCCGTGCCGCCGGCGGTGCCCGACGCCAGGGTTGCTGTGATCTCCTTCGCAGCCTGCTGGGCACTGGCGACGCAGGCCGGAATGCCCACCCCGTCGTAGGCCGCGCCGCAGATCCGCAGGGCCGGCAGAGCGGCGACCGCCTCCCGCACCCGGGCCACCCGGGCGAGGTGGCCCACGGGGTACTGCGGCAGCCCGCCGATCCACCGGGTCACATCGGATGCGACCGGCTTCGCCGTGAGGCCGACGGCCTCGCCCAGGTCGCGCAGGGAGAGTTCCACCAGATCGGTGTCCTCAAGGTGGAGATGCTCCTCGTCGCCGTAGCGCCCGAGCGAGGTCCGCAGCACGACGAGGTCCGGATCGGCATCGGACCAGGCCCACTTGCGGCTGGAGAAGGTGGCGGCCTTGATGGCGTGGCCGTCCACGGGCGGTACCAGGAAGCCGGTGCCGTCGGGGAGGTCGAGCTCCGTACGCCGGAAGGCCAGGGTGACGAGCGACATCGACGCGTACTCGACGGCGGCCAGCTCGGCCGAGGCCGCCGGCGCCTCACCGGCCAGCAGCGCGGAGGCCGCCCAGGCGGGCACGGCGAGCACCACGGCGTCGGCTTCGATCTCGCCGCCGTCCGGCCCGCCGGTGCGGATCAGCCAGCCGTCCACGGTGCGGCGCAGCTCCAGCGCGGGCCGGTGCAGCAGGACCTCACCGCCCTGGGCGCGGACCGCGCCGGCCACCGCGGGCGGGAGCGTGCCGATGCCACCGTCGAGCCCCATGAAGACCGGGCCGGACGCGGGCGTGCCGCGCTGCTGGAGCGAGCGCACCGCGGCGCCGAGCGTGGCGTGGCCGCGCGCGGCCTCGTAGAGCGCGGGCACCGCGGCGCGCATCGAGGTGCGGTAGACGTCGCCGGCGTAGACGCCGCCGAGCAGCGGCTCCACGAGCCGGTCGACGACCTCGCGGCCCATCCGGTCCGCCACGTACGCGCCGAGCGCGATGTCCTCGCCGACCTCGGCGGGCGGCAGTTCGGCGTCCCGGCCGATCCGGCGCAGCCCCTCGTCGGAGAGCACGCCGCCGAGCCCGGCGGGACCGGCCGGGACCCCCATGACATGGCCGGTGGGCATCGGGGTCAGGGCGCCCCGGTTCCAGAGGGCGGCGCCGCTGGTCGCGGGCGGCTGGAGCGCCGTCCCCAGGCCGGCCTCACGCGCGAGGGCCACCGCCTCGGGGCGCCGGGCGAGCATCGACTCGGCGCCGAGGTCGATCCGTACGCCCTCGATCTCGCCCGTGCGGAGCTTGCCGCCGACCCGGCCCGATCCCTCCAGGACCGTCACCCGGGCCCCGCCGCCTGCCAGCCGGTGCGCTGCCGCGAGACCGGAGATCCCGCCTCCGATGACGACGACGTGGGCCGTACGCGTGTCCGCATTCATGCCCCTACTCTCTCAAATCCGTTCGGGTGCGCGGTCAGGGCCATGCACCCGAACGCATCCGGCGGGCCCGTGGAGGGAAAGATCCACCGCCCGCGGACGTACGGTCCCTGGAGAGGACCGAGCGGGAGACCCCGAGCGAAGAGCGGCAACAAGCCCCGGAGGGAAGCGCAATGGCAGCGGAGCGACTGGTGGTCATCGGCGGGGACGCGGCGGGAATGTCCGCCGCGTCCCAGGCCCGCAGACTCAGAGGGCCGGAGGAGCTGGAGATCATCGCCTTCGAGCGCGGCCACTTCACCTCATTCTCCGCGTGCGGCATCCCCTACTGGGTGGGCGGTGAGGTCGGTGAGCGCGACGACCTGATCGCCCGCACGCCCGAGGAGCACCGTGCCCGGGACATCGGCCTGCGGATGCGGACCGAGGTGACGGAGATCGATGTCGCGGGGCAGCGGGTGCACGCCCGTGACCTGGAGTCGGGTGAGGCCGGCTGGACCGCGTACGACAAGCTCGTCATCGCCACCGGAGCGCGGCCGGTGCGCCCCGGGCTGCCGGGCATCGACGCGCCGGGCGTGCACGGAGTGCAGACGCTGGACGACGGCCAGGCCCTCATCGAGTCGCTGCGCGCCACGTCCGGCAGCCGCGCGGTGATCGTCGGCGCCGGTTACATCGGCGTCGAGATGGCGGAGGCGCTGCTGCACCGCGGGTACGAGGTGACGGTCCTGACCCGGGGCGCCCAGCCGATGTCCACGCTCGACCCGGACATGGGACGGCTGGTGCACGACGCGATGGACGGCATGGGCATCACCACCGTGACGGGCGCGGAGGTCACCGCGATCCGCACGGACGGACAGGGGCGGGCCCGCGCGGTCGTCACGGACTCCGCCGAACACCCGGCGGACATCGTGGTCCTGGGCATCGGCGTGGAGCCCCAGACGGGCCTGGCCGCCGCCGCGGGGCTGCCACTGGGCGAGTACGGCGGACTGCTGACCGACCTGTCGATGCGCGTGCGCGGCCACCGGAACATCTGGGCCGGCGGCGACTGCGTCGAGGTCCTCGACCTGGTCTCCGGCCGGACCCGGCACATCGCGCTCGGGACCCACGCGAACAAGCACGGCCAGGTCATCGGAGCCAACGCGGGCGGCGGATACGGCACGTTCCCCGGGGTCGTCGGTACCGCGGTGTCCAAGGTCTGCGATCTGGAGATCGCCAGGACCGGGCTGCGGGAGAAGGACGCGGACGCGGCGGGCCTGCGCTATGTGACGGCGACCGTCGAGTCCACCAACAGCGCCGGCTACTACCCGGGCGCGGCCCTGATGACGGTGAAGATACTGGCCGAACTGCGGACCGGGCGGCTGCTCGGCACCCAGATCGTGGGGCGCGACGGTGCGGCGAAGCGGGTGGACATCGCGGCGGTGGCGCTCACCGCGCGGATGACGGTCGAGCAGATGGTCTCGCTGGACCTCGGGTACGCGCCGCCGTTCTCACCGGTCTGGGACCCGGTCCTGGTCGCCGCGCGCAAGGCGGTCACGGCGGTGCGCGAGGCGGGCGGCTGAGGGCTGCCCCGTCATCCCCGGTGGATCAGCGTGCGGCGCCGGACGCGGCGCCTCGCAAGGCGGAGGAATGTTCGCCCACGGGATGCGTCCGGGCGTTACGACAACGCGGCGAGGTGCCTCGGCTGTCGTCGTGCGCCCGCCAGGGACGACCGGACAGCCCTCAGGTCGCGCGGTCGTTCCCGGTGCGCGGGACCATATGGTCCCGCGCACCGGGAGCGGAGCGGCTCAGCGGGACGTGCGGGCGTGTACGTGCTCCACCAGGCGGGTCAGCGCGTCCGGGTCCATCGTCGGCATGACGCCGTGGCCGAGGTTGAAGACATGGCCTTCGAGGCCGGCCGCCGCGGCCAGGACCTCGTCCGTCTTGGCCTCGACCGCCTCGCGGGTGGCGAAGAGAACGGCGGGGTCGAGGTTGCCCTGGAGGGCCTTGCCCGGGCCCACCCGCCGGGCCGCCTCGTCCAGCGGCACCCGCCAGTCGACGCCGACGACATCCGCGCCGGCCTCGCCCATCAGGCCCAGCAGCTCACCGGTGCCGACACCGAAGTGGATGCGCGGGACGCCGTACGGGGCAACCGCGTCGAAGACCTTCGCCGACGCGGGCATCACCGAGCGCCGGTAGTCGGCAGGGGAGAGCGCGCCCACCCAGGAGTCGAAGAGCTGGACGGCGCTCGCGCCCGCCTCGATCTGGATGGTGAGGAAGGCCGACGTGATCTCGGCGAGCCGGTCCAGCAGCTCGGCCCAGAGCTCCGGGTCGCCGTACATCATCGCCTTGGTGTGCTCGTGGTTGCGGGACGGCCCGCCCTCCACGAGGTAGCTGGCGAGCGTGAAGGGCGCGCCGGCGAAACCGATGAGCGGGGTCCCGCCCAGCTCGGCCGTGAGCATGCCGATCGCCTCGGTGACGTACCAGACGTCGGCGGGCTCCAGACCGCGCAGCTGCGCGAGGTCGGCCCGGGTGCGGATCGGCCGGGCGATCACCGGCCCGACACCGGGCTTGATGTCGAGGTCGATACCGATGGCCTTGAGCGGTACGACGATGTCACTGAAGTAGATCGCGGCGTCCACCTTGTGGCGGCGGACGGGCTGGAGGGTGATCTCGGTGACCAGGTCGGGCCGCATGCACGATTCGAGCATGGCGACCCCCTCGCGCACCTTCAGGTACTCGGGGAGTGAGCGTCCTGCCTGCCGCATGAACCAGACCGGCGTGTACGGCACCGGCTCACGCCTGCACGCCTTGAGGAAAACGGAGTCATATGTCGGGTTCTGGGCGCCCATGGGGCGGTCGTTGGCACTCACGTGCAGAAGTTTCGCATGTGCACGGGAAGCGGTTGCCCCGGGCCGGGTGTCCCTCCCCCCGCAACTGCCTCGTTCCGCCTAGTCTTCCCGGCATGGCTGCGGCTCAGGGACGATTTTCAGATGGCACTGACGGTATGAACGGCGCGGAGACGGACTCCGCCCCGCCCGCCTTCAGGCAGGCGGTCGACGCCTTGCAGTCGGCGCGCCTGCGGCCGGAGATGGAGATCGACCCGACCAAGGCGCCCCGCAAACTCGCGCCGTACGCCTACGCCCTGGAGGCCGCGGTCGTCGAGGAGGACAACGATCTGGCGGACGGCAGGCTGGTCCTGCTGCACGACCCCGCGGGGCACGATGCCTGGCAGGGGACCTTCCGGCTGGTGACGCTCGTCCGTGCGGAGCTGGAGCCGGAGATGGCCGCCGACCCGCTGCTGCCCGAGGTCTGCTGGTCGTGGCTGACGGGCGCCCTGCAGGGGCGCGGACTGGCGTACGGGGAGGCCAGCGGCACCGTCACCCGCGCCGGGTCGCACTATTTCGGCGGACTGTCGGAGCGCAAGCCCGCCACGCAGATCGAGATCCGGGCGTCCTGGACTCCGCGCGAGGGCCTGGGCGGCGTGCCGGACACCGGCGCGCATCTGGCGGCCTGGTGCGATCTGCTCTGCCAGATCGCCGGGCTGCCACCGGTCGGGCCGCCGGACTCCGGCGTGGTCTCCCTGCCGCAGCGGCGCGGACCGCGCACGCACTGATCCGCAGGCCCGTCGCCACGCGCCGGCCCTCCACGCCGCACACCCGCCGATCCGCGACCCTCCGGCACCGCAGTCCTCCGGCACCACAGTCCTCCGGCACCGCGCCGATCCACTGCCCCGCGGGGGCGCAGCCGCCCGCCGCCGCACCGGGATACGGGCGCCCGGCGGGGCGTCCGCACCGCGCGCCGGACGGCGCTCCGACGGCACGATCAGCGCCTTCGCGGACACGGGCATCTTTCGAACGATCGGTCATCCATCCGATTTGCCCGAATTGTTACTCACTAAATCGTGATCATTCTCTAAAGGCGGGCGGGTTTGCTGCCGAAGAAGTCTGTGACCCATCAAGCACGGTTCGCCCCGGCTCATCCCCCGGCCGGCACTCGTTCCGCACCTTCCCAGGAGGCCTGGTGTCCGTTCTCCTCGAGCAGCCCGCAAGCCTGGTCGCCTACCGCCCGAACAAGCCGACGGCCATGGTCGTCGTGGCCGACCCCCGCGTCCGCTCCACCGTGACCCGCCATCTGTGGGCCCTCGGAGTACGTGACGTCATCGAGGCGTCGTCCATCGCGGAGGCACGCCCCCGCGTCGGCAAACCACGTGACATCTGCGTGGCCGACGTCCACCTGCCCGACGGTTCCGGGCTGACCCTGCTGTCCGAGACCCGGGCCGCAGGCTGGCCCAACGGTCTGGCACTCTCCGCCGCCGACGACATCGGCGCCGTACGCAATGCCCTCGCGGGCGGCGTCAAGGGCTACGTCGTCACCGGCACCCGTAACAACATCGGTCACCCGACCCGGCCCGGCGCCGCACCCATCGGCGCCGCCCGGATGCAGCGCCGCCCCCCGGGCGCCCCGAGCCACCCGGGTGGATACCGCGAGCTCTCCGGCCGTGAGGTCGAAGTGCTGCGGCTGGTCGCCGAAGGCCAGTCCAACAAGGCCATCGGCGTCTCCATGGGGCTCTCCGCCCTGACCGTCAAGAGCCACCTCGCCCGGATCGCGCGCAAGCTCGGCACGGGTGACCGTGCCGGGATGGTCGCGGTCGCCCTCCGTACCGGAATCATCCACTGACGCACTCCGCCCCGGCCGGGCGGCGCCGCTGCACTGACTGATTTCAGCCCCCTCAGCACCCGTCGACGCAACGTTACGTCGGCGGGTGCTGTGCGTTCACCGATACCCTTGACGGGTGACCGACGCTCAAGAGACCGCAGCAGAGACAGCACTGCGAACCACTGGGGGCGCTCCCCCGGACGACGTCGAACAGGCGCCGATCCCCTTGCTGGAGCCCCGCGAGGGCATTCCGCCGGTGGTTGCCACCGATGAGGCACTGGCCGATGTCGTGGCCGCCTTCGCCGCGGGTACGGGGCCTGTCGCCGTCGACGCCGAACGCGCGTCCGGCTACCGGTACGGGCAGCGGGCGTACCTGGTACAGCTGCGCCGCGAGGGCGCGGGCAGTGCCCTCGTCGACCCGGTCGGCTGCCCCGACCTCTCCGCACTCGGCGAGGCCCTCGCCGACGCCGAGTGGGTGCTGCACGCCGCCACACAGGACCTGCCGTGCCTGCGGGAAATAGGCATGATCCCCACCCGGATCTTCGACACCGAGCTGGCCGGACGGCTGGCCGGCTTCCCGCGGGTCGGTCTCGGAGCCATGGTCGAGAGCGTGCTGGGCTTCACGCTCGAGAAGGGCCACTCCGCCGTCGACTGGTCGACCCGCCCGCTGCCCGAGCCCTGGCTGCGCTACGCCGCGCTCGACGTGGAGCTGCTGGTCGATCTCCGGGACGCCCTGGAGGAGGAGCTGGACCGGCAGGGGAAGCTGGGCTGGGCGATGGAGGAGTTCGACGCCATCGCCTCGGCTCCGCCCGCCCCGCCGCGCAAGGACCCCTGGCGCCGTACCTCGGGTATGCACAAGGTGCGCAGGCGCCGCCAGATGGCGGTGGTGCGGGAGCTGTGGAACACCCGCGACGCGGTGGCGCAGCGGCGCGACGTCTCGCCCGGGAAGGTGCTCGGGGACGGCGCGATCGTCGAGGCGGCCCTCGGCCTCCCGTTGAACCTCCAGGAGCTCACCGCACTGCCTGGTTTCGGCCACCGGATGGGCAAGCGCCAGCTGGAGCAGTGGCAGGCGGCCGTGGACCGGGCCAAGGCGCTCCCCGACTTGGAGCTCCCGCAGCCCGGCCAGCAGGTGGCGGGCCCGCCGCCACCGCGCGCCTGGGCGGACAAGGACCCGGCGGCGGCGGCCCGGCTCTCGGCGGCGCGTGCGGCCGTGTCGGCCCTCGCCGAGGAACTGAACATGCCGCAGGAGAACCTGATGACCCCGGACACCGTCCGCCGGGTGTGCTGGGAGCCGCCGCGCGAGCGGACGGTGGAGTCGGTCTCAGCCGTTCTCGCCGGGCTCGGCGCCCGCAACTGGCAGATCGAGCAGGTCGCCCCGCTGCTGACGGCGGCGGTCCAGGACGGTCCTGGCCAGAGCTGACCCTCCGGGGTTGCGGCGGTCCGCCGCAGCCCCGGAAGCGCCATCCGGCCGCGCCGGACAGTGGCTCTCCGCGATCGACCCCGCCGCCCCCGGGCACCGGATGCCCCGGCGACCACAACGGCGTCATCGCCGGGGCATCCCGGACATCGACGGGCACGGCTCGTATCCGCGGGACTTCATCTGCTCAAGCCCGGACAAGTGGAACGGACCATCCGATCTCCCCGGTGCGAAGAAGGCCGGACAACCGCTATTTCTGGCCGAATTTCAGGGTGGTTCTTCCGCCTCCTTCACCGCCGCCCGGGGAGGGGCCCGGCGGAGCGCGACAGCCCCCAGGGCGGGGAGGCGGCCGGAGACGGCCCCGGCCACGCGGGCCGGGGGCCGCGCCGGTGGGCCTTACCCGCTGAGCACCGTCCCGCCGCGCACGCCGGGCGGTCCGTTCGCGGGCCCGCCCGGCGTGTGACCTTCGACGCTCCCGCCCGAAGGACTGGGCAGCATGGTTACCCGTGGGTAGCATGGCCTTGCGCAGCGCGCCCCGGCGTGCCCGCAGCAGCAGTGCCATCCCGCACCTGGAGGAGAGCCATCGTGCCTCGTACCATCCGGGACGTCGTCTTCGTCGACGGCGTCCGCACCCCGTTCGGCAAGGCGGGCCCGAAGGGCATCTACCACGAGACCCGCGCCGACGATCTCGTCGTGAAGGCGATCCGGGAGCTGCTGCGCCGCAACCCGGATCTCGACCCCGCGAAGATCGACGAGGTGGCCATCGCGGCGACCACCCAGATCGGCGACCAGGGTCTGACCCTCGGGCGCACCGCGGGCATCCTCGCCGGGCTGCCGCAGTCGGTCCCCGGTTTCTCCGTCGACCGCATGTGTGCGGGCGCTATGACCGCGGTGACGGCGACCGCCGGATCGATCGCCTTCGGCGCGTACGACATCGTCCTCGCGGGCGGCGTCGAGCACATGGGACGCCACCCCATGGGTGAGGGCGTCGACCCGAACCCCCGGTTCGTCTCCGAGAAGCTGGTCGACGAGTCGGCCCTCTTCATGGGCATGACCGCGGAGAACCTGCACGACCGCTACCCCACGATCACCAAGCAGCGTACGGACGAGTACGCGGTGCGCTCGCAGGAGAAGGCCGCCAAGGCGTACGCCAACGGCAAGATCCAGCAGGACCTGGTGCCCGTCTCGGTGCGCAGGACCAACCCCGAGGCCGGCGAGACCGGCTGGGGTCTGGCCACCGCCGACGAGCCGATGCGTCCGGGCACCAGCCTGGAGTCGCTCGCCGGGCTCAAGACGCCGTTCCGGGCGCACGGCCGGGTCACCGCCGGCAACGCCGCCGGGCTCAACGACGGCGCCACCGCCTCGCTGCTCGCCTCCGAGGAGACCGCGCGCGAGCTCGGGCTGCCGGTCAAGATGCGCCTGGTGTCGTACGCGTACGCGGGCGTCGAGCCCGAGGTCATGGGGTACGGGCCGATTCCGTCGACCGAGAAGGCCCTCGCCAAGGCGGGGCTCTCCATCGACGACATCGGTCTCTTCGAGATCAATGAGGCCTTCGCCGTCCAGGTGCTCGCCTTCCTTGAGCACTACGGCATCGCCGACGACGACGCGCGCGTCAACCAGTACGGCGGCGCCATCGCCTTCGGCCACCCCCTCGCCTCCTCCGGTGTGCGTCTGATGACGCAGCTGGCGCGGCAGTTCGAGGAGCAGCCGCAGGTCCGCTACGGCCTGACCACCATGTGTGTCGGCTTCGGCATGGGCGCCTCGGTCATCTGGGAGAACCCTCACTTCGACACGACTGCCGGAGGCACCAAGTGAGCACCACCACCTCTGAGCTCCTGAAGGGCGCAGCCGAGCTGTTCCCCGGTGAGGTCGTCACCCAGGCGCATGTGCGCCACCTCGATCTGCCCGGCGGCGCAGGCCGGTTCGCGCTGATCACGCTCGACAACGGCCTGGACCACACCAAGCCGACCACCTTCGGCCCGCAGTCGCTGGCCAACCTCGACGCCGCGATCGACCAGGTCGAGAAGGAGGCCGCCGAGGGTGCGGTCGTCGGTGTGGGCATCACCGGCAAGCCGTTCATCTTCGCGGTAGGCGCCGACCTCAAGGGCGTCGAACTGCTGAAGAGCCACTCGGACGCGCTCGCCATCGGCAAGGGCGGCCACGACGTCTTCAAGCGGCTCTCCGCGCTGGCCGTGCCCACCTTCGCGTACTACAACGGCGCCGCGATGGGCGGTGGCGTGGAGGTCGGTCTGCACTGCGCGTACCGCACGGTGACCAAGTCGCTGCCCGCCTTCGCGCTCCCCGAGGTCTTCCTCGGCCTGGTGCCCGGCTGGGGCGGCTGCGCACTGCTCCCCAACCTGATCGGCGCGGACCGCGCGGTCTCGGTCATCATCGAGAACTCGCTGAACCAGAACCGGCAGTTGAAGGGCGCGCAGGTCTACGAGCTCGGGATCGCGGACGCGATCTTCGAGGGCGCGGACTTCCTTGAGCAGTCGCTGATCTGGACCTCCGCGGTCCTGCGCGGCGAGATCGAGGTCGTACGCCCGGAGGTCGACCGCGGCGACGCCTGGGACCAGGCGGTCGAGCGCGGCAGGGCCATCGCCGACTCCAAGGTGCACGGCGCGGCCCCGGCCGCCTACCGCGCGCTGGACATCATCGCCGCCGCCAAGAACGGCGACCTGGACCAGGGCTTCGACTCCGAGGACCAGGCTCTCGCCGACCTGATCATGGGCGGCGAACTGCGCAGCGGCATCTACGCGTTCAACCTGGTCCAGAAGCGCGCCAAGCGCCCGGCCGGCGCCCCGGACAAGAGCCTGGCGCGCCCGGTGACCAAGGTCGGCGTCGTCGGCGCCGGTCTGATGGCCTCGCAGCTGGCGCTGCTCTTCCTGCGCCGCCTCGAAGTGCCGGTCGTGCTCACGGACATCGACCAGGAGCGTGTCGACAAGGGTGTGGGCTATGTGCACGCCGAGATCGACAAGCTGCTGCTGAAGTCCCGTATCAACCAGGACAAGGCCAACCGCCTCAAGGCCCTGGTGAGCGGTGTGCTCGACAAGGCCGAAGGGTTCTCGGACGCCGACTTCATCATCGAGGCGGTCTTCGAGGAGATCGGCGTCAAGCAGCAGGTGTTCGCGGAGGTCGAGGCGGTCGCCCCGGCGCACGCGATCCTCGCCACCAACACCTCCTCGCTCTCGGTCTCCGAGATGGCGTCGAAGCTGAAGCACCCCGAGCGGGTCGTCGGCTTCCACTTCTTCAACCCGGTCGCGATCCTGCCGCTCCTGGAGATCGTGCGTGGCGAGCAGACCGACGACGCCTCGCTGGCCACGGCGTTCGGTGTCGCACGGAAGCTGAAGAAGACCGCGGTCCTGGTGAAGGACGCCCCGGCGTTCGTCGTCAACCGGATCCTCACCCGCTTCATGGGCGAGATCCAGAACGTCATCGACGAGGGCACCCCGGTCGAGGTGGCCGAGAAGGCCGTGGAGCCGCTCGGCCTCCCGATGTCCCCGCTGGTGCTGCTCGAACTGGTCGGCCCGGCCATCGGTCTGCACGTCTCGGAGACCCTGCACCGCGCCTTCCCCGAGCGTTTCACCGTCTCGGAGAACCTGGCCGCTGTCGTCAAGGCGGGGAAGCGTGGCTTCTACGTCTACGACTCGGGCAAGCCGGAGCTGGACCCGGAGGTCGCGGCCCTCCTCAAGCAGGGCACGTCGGTGCTCTCCGAGGAGCAGACCCGCGACCGTGTCCTGGACGCGGTGGCCCAGGAGATCGGTCTGATGCTGCAGGAGGGTGTCGTGGCCGAGGCCCAGGACATCGACCTCTGCCTGATCACCGGCGCAGGCTGGCCCTTCCACCTGGGCGGCATCACGCCGTACCTGGACCGTGAAGGCGTGTCGCAGCGGGTGAACGGCAAGCCGTTCCTCGCGCAGGGTGTGGCGAGCGTTCCTGCCTGACCCGGTGCTCCGCACGTCCGGAGCCGTCCGTGTGCGTGCCCGTCCCGGCAAGTCCGGGGCGGGCACGTGCCGTTGGCGGCGCGCACGTGCCGTACGGCGGACCCCCCGGCCCGGGCCGTGGGCCGCGGTGGCGACCGGCACCCCGTACGTACGCCAGCACGACAGGCGCACACAAGACGCACACATTTGGCTATATGCTCTGGTGCCAATCGAATCCGGCGGCAACGCCACCCCCCTCCTCGCGCTGTCGCACCCGACCGACCGCCAGTCCCCCCATGCCAGACGCGGTCACCAGTCCGCCACAACCGCCGATCACCGGGACCAGAGGACAACTACGGCATGAGTCAGGCCACCACCACCCCGCCCCACTCGCGCAGAGCCCCCCGGCAGCGCCGTCGCGGGCGCCGGCTGCGCATCGTTCTGCTCGTTCTCCTGGTGCTGTTGCTCGCCGCGGGCGGAACCGCGTGGTGGCTCTACAGCAACCTGAACGGCAACATCAAGGGCGTCGACATCAACAGGTCGCTCGGCAGGGACCGCCCGGAGAAATTGCCCACCACCGGACAGAATCTGCTGGTCCTGGGGTCGGACTCACGCGCCGGGGCGAACGGGAGGATAGCCGGCGGCAACGTCAGCGGGGCCCGCTCCGACACCGCGCTGGTGATCCATGTGCCCGAGGGGCGCAGCCGGGCGACCGCGGTCAGCATCCCCCGCGACACCCTGGTCACCAGGCCCGCGTGCGCCGGGCGGGACGGCTCGGCGGTGCCGGCCGCGAAGCGGGTCATGTTCAACTCCGTCTACTCGCAGGTCGGTCCGGCCTGTGTGGTGAAGACCGTCGAGACGATGTCCCATGTCCGGATCGACCACTACGTGGAGGTCGACTTCGCCGGGTTCAAGGGGCTCGTGGACGCGATCGGCGGCGTGACCGTCGACGTGCCGCAGAACATCCACGGCGGTGCGAACGGCCTCAGCCTCAGGGCCGGTCCGCAGAAGCTGAACGGCACCCAGTCGCTGGAGTTCGTGCGGACCAGGTACGGCATAGGGGACGGCAGCGACCTCGGCCGGATCGGGCTCCAGCAGCAGTTCCTGCTCGACCTGCTCAGCGAGGTGCAGAAGCAGGACCTGCTGAGCAGCCCCACCAAGACGTACAAGATCGCCAACTCGGCGACCAAGTCGCTGACGACCGACTCGGATCTGGCGTCGCTCACCTCGCTCGCGGAGTTCGCCCGCAGCATGAAGGGCGTCGACCCGGACACCATGGAGACCATCATGCTCCCGGTGGCGTACGACAAGGCGGACCCCAACCGGGTGGTGGCGGCCGAGCCGCAGGCCACCCAGTTGTGGAAGGCGATCCGTACGGACTCCGAGGTCCCGGAGTCGGCGAAGAAGTCCCCGGCGCACGGCGGCTGACGGACGGCCCGGCGCCGTACGGACGAGGTCCGGTCCCGGAACGGCGCCGGGTCCGCTGCCCGGGGCGGCTCCGGCGGCATGCCGGGGCCGGGATCAGCTCCGGCGGCTGTCTGCCGAAGGGGAACCGGCTCCGCGCTCCGGCGGCTCAGGCCCGGGTCCACGCCGCCAGGGCGAGGCCCGGTTCGGCTTTCTGCCGCGCCACCCGCAGCGTGCCGTCCGCCGCGATGGCGGCGAGGACCACCCGGCCCTCCCCGTCGACGGCGAGCGCGGGCGCCCCGTGTGACGCCTCTCCGGTCTCCGTCCACCACAGACCGTCCGCCTCGCCCTCGGTGGGGCAGGCGGCGATCGCGGGGCGGCCGTCCCTGCCGCGGTAGGCGAGGACCGTGCAGTCGTAGCCCTCTATCGGGGTCCGCAGCACCGCCACCGCACCGCCGTCCGGCGCGCCGCCCAGAGCGAGGGTGCCACCGCCCGCCCGGTGCGCGCTCACCCCGGCTCCCCCGGGGTCGCAGCCGTAGTACGTGGCGCGGCCGTCCGCCGTGCACAGCCCGGTGACGGATCCGGCCGCGGCCTTCGCGGCGAACGGGTCCGCTTCGGCGAAGTCGCCGCCGGCCTCCTCCTGACACCAGCGCGACAGCTGCTTCTCCGCGGGGGCGAGCACCTCGACACGGTCGCCGACCGCGACGGCGGCGGGCATCGCGTCCAGGAGGTGGCCGCCCTTCAGGTCCTTCCACCCCTCCCACTTGCCGGCCTTGCCCTGTCTGCGCATGCTGAGGCCGCCGTCCGCGTTCCGTACGAAGACATGGACCCGGCCGTCCGCGCCGACAGCGGCGGCCGGGGCGCCGAGGGCACGGGCGCGGTCCTCGTCCTTGTGCGGGTTGCCGAGGGAGTGCCAGGGGCCGAAAGGACGGCCTGTCTGGTACTGGGTCGTGTGCATCAGCTCGACGCCGCGGGCAGTGCTCCGACGGGTGATCAGATGGACGTAGGTGTCCGGGCCCTGCGACAGGGTGGCGTGGGTGAGACCGGGGGCCTCGATGAAATCCGGCCCCGTCCAGTCGGGCCCGCCGGGCCGCTGTTCGGTCCAGCGGAGCAGACCGCCGTCCGCCGGGGCATACGCGCTGAGGCTGCCGTCCTTGCCGCGCAGCAGCCAGCAGCTCGCGACGGGGCCTGCGGCCTGTGCGGAACGCGACGACATGGCTGGCTGCCAGCCTTCCCTCAACCGGTCATACGGTACCGCTGAGAATAACATTCCAGCTGGTGAGAGCGGTGGGTGCCCGGGCCGACCGGCCCGGGCACCCGGCCGGGCTACTGTTCGGCGCGCTCGGACATCCGGCTGTGCGTCCGCCCGTACCAGGCGTACACGACGGCGCCGATGACCATCCAGATACCGAACCGGATCCAGGTCTCGGCCGGCAGGTTCAGCATCAGCCAGAACGAGGCCAGCGCCGAGAGGACCGGCACCAGCGGGACCAGCGGGGTCCGGAAGGAACGCGGCAGATCGGGGCGCTTGCGGCGCAGGACGATGACGCCGACAGCCACCAGGATGAACGCGAACAGCGTCCCGATGTTGACCAGTTCGGCGAGTTCGCTGATCGAGGTGAAGCCCGCCACCAGCGCCACGATCAGGCCGAGCAGGATCGTGGAGCGGTAGGGCGTGCCGAATTTGGGGTGCACCCGCGAGAAGACCTTGGGGAGCAGTCCGTCACGGCTCATGGCGAAGAAGACCCGGCTCTGGCCCAGCAGCAGGAGCATGCAGACGGAGGTGAGGCCGACGGCCGCGCCGAAGCTGATGACACCCGCCCAGAAGGGATGTCCGACCGACTTGAACGCGTCGGCGAGCGGGGCGTCCGTGGACAGCTGGGTGTACTTCTGCATCCCGGTGACGACGATCGACACCGCCACGTAGAGCACGGTGCAGACCGCGAGCGAGCCCAGGATGCCGCGCGGCACATCGCGCTGCGGGTTGCGGGTCTCCTCGGCAGCCGTGGCGACGATGTCGAAGCCGATGAAGGCGAAGAACACGACAGCCGCGGCGGTGAAGATGCCCATCACGCCGAAGGAGCCGGGCGCGAAACCGAAGAGCTGGACGAGCGGGGCGCTGAGGCTGCTGCCTGCTGATCCCTTGACGGTGGGCGGGATGAAGGGGTGGTAGTTCGATCCGGTGATGTAGAACGCGCCCACAATGATCACCAGGAGGACGACCGTGACCTTCACGGCCACGATGATCGTCGTCACGCGCGAGGACAGCTTCATGCCCAGGACCAGGATCCCGGTCAGCACCAGCACCAGGACGGCCGCCAGCAGGTCGAAGCCGAACTTCCCGCCATGCGTTCCCGAGAGGACCTGCGGCATGCCGATACCGGCCGTGTCCATCAGCGAACGCACATACCCGGACCAGCCGACCGCCACCACCGCGCAGCCCAGGGCCAGTTCGAGGACCAGGTCCCAGCCGATGATCCAGGCCGGCAGCTCGCCGAGGGACGCGTACGAGAAGGTGTAGGCGGATCCCGCGACGGGCACCGTCGAGGCGAACTCCGCGTAACACAGCGCCGCGAGGGCGCAGACCACACCGGCCACCACGAAGGCCAGGGCCACCGAGGGGCCCGCGGTCTGTTTGGCGATCAGCCCGGTCAGGACGAAGATCCCGGTACCGATGACGACTCCGATACCGAAGACCGTCAGATCCAGTGCGGACAGGGACTTCTTGAGTGCGTGCTCCGGTTCCTCCGTGTCCCGGATCGACTGCTCCACGGATTTCGTCCGGAAGAGACTGCTGCTCACGGGTGTACCTCCACGCTTGTAGTCCTCGCCATGATTGGGAGCGCGTGAGAGCCATGTACCCCCCGGCGAGGACCTTTCACACGAATGAGCCGGCGGGACCACCCGTACAGGTAGACCCACCGGCTCGTCCGGTGCCGCGCGGCCGGGCGCGGGCGTGGTGCGGGGTCAGTCGCGGGCGGGCTCCGCGGACTCGGCGGAGTGGCTCTCGTACCGGCCGTCGATCTTCGCGACGAGGCCGGTGACCTGCCGCGCGATGTCCGGCGCGGTCAGCCCGATCTCGGCCATGACCTGCTTGCGCGACGCGTGGTCGAGGAAGCGCGGCGGAATGCCGAAGTCCCGCAGCGGCACATCGACCCCGGCGTCGCGGAGCGCCTGTGCGACCGCTGAACCGACGCCCCCTGCGCGGCTGTTGTCCTCGACGGTGACGACCACCCGGTGCTGCTCGGCGAGCGGGGCGAGCGCCTCGTCGACGGGCTTGACCCAGCGCGGGTCGACCACGGTGGTGGAGATGCCCTGCTTGTTGAGCAGTTCGGCGATCTCCAGGCACATCGGGGCGAGCGCGCCGACGGAGACGAGCAGGACGTCCGGCGTGCCGGTGCCCGCCTCGCGCAGCACGTCCATCCCGCCGACCCTGCCCACGGCGGGGACGGCCGGGCCGACCACGCCCTTCGAGTAGCGCACCACGGTCGGCGCGTCCTCGACCCGGACGGCCTCCCGCAGCTGTGCACGTACCTGCTCCGCGTCGCGCGGCGCGGCGATACGCAGCGTCGGGACGCACTGGAGGATGGACATGTCCCACATGCCGTTGTGCGAGGCGCCGTCGTCACCGGTGACCCCGGCCCGGTCCAGCACGAAGGTGACGCCGCACTTGTGCAGGGCGACATCCATCAGCAGCTGGTCGAAGGCGCGGTTGAGGAAGGTCGCGTAGACGGCGAAGACGGGGTGCAGGCCGCCCGTCGCGAGGCCGGCCGCGGAGACCGCCGCGTGCTGCTCCGCGATCCCGACGTCGTACACGCGGCCGGGGAACTCCTTGGCGAACTTGGTCAGGCCGACCGGCTGGAGCATGGCCGCCGTGATGGCGACGATGTCCTCGCGCTCCCGGCCGAGCTTGACCATCTCGTCGCCGAAGACCGAGGTCCAGCTGGCGGCTGCGGTCTTGATCGGCAGTCCGGTGTCCGGGTGGATGGGGCCGATGCCGTGGAAGTGGTCGGCCTCGTCCTGCTCGGCCGGCTGGTAGCCGCGTCCCTTCTCCGTGAGGCAGTGCACGATGACGGGGCCGCCGAAGCCCTTGGCCCGCTCCAGGGCGGACTCCAGGGCCTCGATGTCGTGGCCGTCGATCGGGCCGACGTACTTCAGCCCGAGGTCCTCGAACATGCCCTGCGGGGCGATGAAGTCCTTGAGCCCCTTCTTCGCGCCGTGCAGGGTCTCGTACAGCGGCTTGCCGACCACCGGAGTGCGGCCCAGGAGGTCCTTGCCGCGGGCCAGGAAGCGTTCGTACCCGTCGGTCGTACGGAGCGTGGCGAGGTGGTTGGCCATGCCGCCGATGGTGGGCGCGTAGGAGCGCTCGTTGTCGTTCACGACGATGACGAGCGGGCGGTCCTTGGCGTCGGCGATGTTGTTCAGCGCCTCCCAGGCCATACCGCCGGTGAGCGCGCCGTCACCGATCACGGCGACGACGTGGTCGTCCTTCTTCAGGACCTGGTTGGCCTTGGCGAGGCCGTCGGCCCAGCCCAGGACCGTCGAGGCATGCGAGTTCTCGATGACGTCGTGCTCGGACTCGGCGCGCGAGGGGTACCCGGAGAGGCCGCCCTTGGTGCGCAGCATCCCGAAGTCCTGGCGGCCGGTGAGGAGCTTGTGCACGTAGCTCTGGTGACCGGTGTCGAAGAGCACCCGGTCCTTCGGCGAGTCGAAGACGCGGTGCAGAGCGATGGTCAGCTCGACGACGCCCAGATTGGGGCCGAGATGGCCACCGGTCTTGGACACGGCGTCGACGAGGAAGGTCCGGATCTCGCCGGCCAGCTGTTCCAGCTGCTCCGGGCCCAGCCTGTCCAGATCGCGCGGTCCCCTGATGCGGGTCAGCAGCGGCACCCGTGCCTCCTTGCGTTCGAACTGTGATCGAGCTTTGCCGGGTCTGTCGAGTCTAATGTTCCATCCGGGGAGGTCGTCATCGGGCGGTGCGTTGTACGTCACCCGTTCGGCGTACCCGGACGCACGGGAGCCCGGCACGGGAGAGCCTCCCGGCCGGGCGTCCGATGTGCGGTGCGGGGCTGCGCGTGGTCAGGCGCGGCCCGCGGACTTCTGGGTCTTGCGGGTCACGGCGTCGATCACGACCGTGGCGAGCAGGACACCACCGGTGATCATGTACTGGATGGGCGAGGCGATGCCCTGCAGCGACAGGCCGTACTGGATCGAGATGATCACGAGTACGCCGAGCAGCGCGTTCCAGGTGCGGCCCCGGCCTCCGAAGAGGCTGGTGCCACCGATGACGGCCGCCGCGATGGCGTTCATCAGCAGGTCACCACTGCCGGCGCCCTGGTTGGCGGTGGCAATCTTGGAGGCCAGGAAGAGGCCGCCGACCGCGGCGAACGTACCGGCGATGGAGAAGACAGAGACCCGGATCAGCGTGACGTTGATACCGGCCCTGCGCGAGGCCTCGACGCTGCCGCCGAGCGCGAAGACCTTACGGCCGTACGTGGTGCGGCGGAGCACGAAGTCGGTGCCGATCAGCACCACCAGGAAGATCAGGACGGCGAGCGGCATGCCCTTGTACTGGTTGTACATGTACGCGACGGCGAAGGCCACGACCGCGAGCACACCGGTACGCAGCAGGATCTCGCTGAGCGGCCGGGACGGCACGCCCGCGGCCTCACGGCGCCGGGCGTCGACGAACGAGGTGAGGAAGAAGATCACCACACCGGCCAGCGCGATGCCGTAGGCCACGGCCACGTCGGCGAAGTAGTAGCCGGTCATGTTGGCGATCGGGCCGTCACCGGGCAGGTTGATCGTCCCGTTGTCGCCGAGGATCTGGAGCATGAAGCCGTTCCAGAACAGCAGACCTGCCAGGGTCACCGCGAACGCGGGAACGCCGATACGGGCGAAGAAGAAACCGTGGATCGCGCCGGCGACCGTGCCGGTGAGGATGGCCAGCAGCAGGGCCAGCCACTGGTTCATCCCGTGTGTGACGTTCAGCACGGCGAAGGCGGCACTGGCCACACCGCTCACCGAACCGACCGAGAGGTCGATCTCGCCGAGCAGCAGGACGAAGACGATCCCGACGGCGATCATGCCCGTACCGACCATGGTGACGGAGATGTCGGTCAGGTTGCCCGCGGTGAGGAAGCGCGAATTCAGGCTCTGGAAGACCGCGGCGATGACGATCAGGCCGACGATCACCGGGATGGAGCCGAGCTCACCGGCGCGTATCTTGCGCCTGAACTCGGACAGGTAGCCGGCGAAGCCCTGTTCGCGGACCAGCAGCCGGGGGTCGACGGCGGTCACCGCTTCGGCGGCCGGAGCGGGCGCGTCCACCGGCTCGGGCGCGGTGGAAGTCTTGTCCATGCTCACTTCTGAACCTCCACACCGCGCGACGCACGACGGGTCACAGCGTTGTCCGTGGCGCCGGTGATGGCGGCGATGATCTCTTCCTGCGAGGTGGTCTTCACGTCGAAGACACCGTTGTTGCGTCCGAGCCTGAGCACCGCGACCTTGTCAGCCACTGCCTTGACGTCGGCCATGTTGTGGCTGATGAGCAGGACCGCGTGGCCGCGCTCGCGCAGTCGCTCGACGAGGTCGAGCACCTGCGCGGTCTGCTCCACACCGAGGGCCGCCGTCGGCTCGTCGAGGATGACGAGCTGGGGCTCACCGAGCATGGAACGCGCGATGGCCACGGTCTGGCGCTGTCCGCCGGAGAGCGAGGCGATCGGGATGCGCACGCTGGGGATGCGGATCGAGAGCGTGGTCAGCAGCTCACGGGAGCGGCGCTCCATCTCGACCTCGTCGAGGATGCCGCGCTTGCGCAGCTCCCGGCCGAGGTAGAGGTTGCCGACGACATCGATGTTGTCGCAGAGCGAGAGGTCCTGGTACACCGTCGCGATGCCCAGGTTCTGCGCATCGTGCGGCTTGTTGATCTGCACTGCCTTGCCTTCCCACTCGATGACACCGTCATCGATGGGGTGCACGCCTGCGATCGTCTTGACCAGCGTGGACTTTCCGGCTCCGTTGTCGCCGACCAGGGCGAGCACTTCACCGCCGTAGGCCTCAAGCTCCACATCGGTGAGCGCCTGGACGGCACCGAATCGCTTGGAGACCCCACGCAACGCCAGCACGGGCGTAGCGGACACTTGAACCATCTCCTTCGCCGCCTGACCGGCGGGGATACCGCGCTGCCATGAGAGCGCGGTGGCTGAGCGGGGGTGTGCCGTCCGGCGCCCCGCCCCGGTAGCGGGACGATGAGTGGGGCGGGGCGCCGGACGGGCTTCAGTGGTACGTAACTCCCTTGCGGAGCAAGGGGGTTACTTCAGACCGATCTTGTCGCACGCGGCCTTGTAGGCCGGGGTGCAGATGTCGCTGACCGTGTAGATGCCGTCCTTGATGACGGTGTCCTGGATGTTGGCCTTGGTCAGGGAGTAGACCGGGAAGATCACCGAGGGGATGCTCTTCGTGGTGGCGCTGTCGACCTTGGTCTTGGCGATCGAGTCGAGCTTCTGGCCCTTGGCGAGCGCCACGGCCATCTCGGCCGCGACCGGGCCCTCACGCAGGTACGGCTTGTAGACGCTCATGTACTGCGTACCGGCCACGATGCGCTGCACACCGGCGAGTTCGGCGTCCTGGCCGGTGACCGGCGGGATCGGGTTGATACCGGCGGACTTGAGGGCGGTGATCACGCCGCCTGCCATGCCGTCGTTGGCGGAGAGGACGCCGATGACGTTCTTCTTGCCGATGGCGGTGATCGCACCGTCCATGTTGGAGTTGGCGTTCTCCGGCTTCCACTCCTTGGTGTCGTACTCCTTGCCGATGTTCACCTTGCCGTCGAGGACGGAGTGAGCGCCCTTCTTGTAGTCGGCGGCGTTCGGGTCGGTGGAGGAGCCGTTCATCATGACGATCTTGCCGGACTTGGCCTTGGAGCCGAGCGCCTTCAGCAGGGCGGTGCCCTGCGTCTTGCCGACGGTCTGGTT
This sequence comes from Streptomyces sp. NBC_00388, assembly GCF_036061255.1. NCBI lineage: Bacteria > Bacillati > Actinomycetota > Actinomycetes > Kitasatosporales > Streptomycetaceae > Streptomyces > Streptomyces sp. NBC_00388. Next base: position 6,022,537 of record NZ_CP107948.1, on the reverse strand, counting down.
GTCGAAGGAGACGTACGAGTCGATCGGGCCCGTAGCGAGGCGGTCGAAGGCGACGACGGGGATACCGGCGTCCTTGGCCTTCTTGACCGAGGCGGCTATCGACTTGGCGTCGACGGCGTCCACGATGATGGCGTCCACCCGGTTGGTGACCATGGTGTCCATCTGCTGGCTCTGCTGCGACGCGTCCTGCTTGGCGTTGACGTAAGTGATCTTGCCCTTGCCGTTCGTCAGCTCCTTGACCTTCTTCTCGATCAGGGGCTTGTCGAACTTCTCGTACCGCGCGGTCTGGTTCTCCGGCAGGAGCAGACCGATGTTGAGGGCATCGCCCTTCTTGGCGGAGTTCGAGGACGCGTTGTCCTTGCTCCCGCCCGAGTCCTTGGCGCTGCCACAGGCAGCGAGAGAGACAGCCATCGCGGTGGCGGCCACGGCCACGGCGGCACGACGCATCTGCGTGTTCACTTCAGAAACCTCCCTGACGAGGCCGCGACATTGCGGCCGAGGTGCCTGGAGTCAACTCGGCCGCCAGGCCAGCGTCAAGGAGTAAATCCTTAACGAGATGGCAACGGTGTCATTCGTTATCTAAGTGAAGGCAGGAGTACCCGTCGGCAGCGCAGCGTCCAAAAGACTCGAATCGCCCATTTCGCTGAGCACCAGGGCCAGCGCGCCCAGCACCTCCGCCCGGCCTCCGAGGGCCCCGGGGAGCACCGAGAGCTGTCGCGCCGCGCTGGGGATCGCGTACCTGCCGACGGACTCGCGGATCGGTCCGAGCACCAGCTCACCGGCTTCGGCGAGGTCTCCTCCGAGCACCACCCTGGTGGGGTTGAGGAGGTTGCAGAGATTGGCCACGCCGCTGCCGATGTGCCGGCCCACGTCCGCGATCACCCGGCGGCAGCCCGGATCGCCCCCGCGGGCGAGCTGGACGACCCGCTCGATGGTCAGACCGGTGCCGTGACTGGACTCCAGCAGGGGCAGGACGTACCGCGCGGCCGTGAAGGTCTCCAGGCACCCCCGGTTGCCGCAGCGGCACACAGGGCCCGATTCATCGAGCGTGATGTGCCCGATCTCGCCGGCCGTGCCGCCCGGGCCCCGGTAGATCTGCCCGTCGATCACCAGGCCGGCCCCCACACCGCTGGCCACCTTGATGTAGGCGAGGTCCCTGACCCCGCGCCCGCTCCCCCAGACCAGCTCACCGAGAGCGCCCAGGTTGGCGTCGTTGTCGACGTACACCGGCACTCCGAGCCTGGCCTGCAGCTCGTCGCTCGGGTTGATGCCCGACCACCCCGGCAGGATCGATGTGGAGCCGAGAGTGCCCGACTCGACGTCGATCGGCCCGGGCACCCCGAGCCCGACACCGACCACCTTGTCGGCGCCGATGCCGGTGGCCTCGATCAGCCGGTTGACCAGCTCCTCGGCCCTTCCGAAGCCCTCGGCGGACGAGGCGTCCACGTCGAGCGGCTCGGACTCCTCGGCGAGCACCTGGTGGGCGAGGTTGCCCACCGCCACCCGCAGATGCGTGTGCCCGAAGTCGACCCCGATCACGATCCCCGCCGAGCCGCTCAGCGAGACGCTGCGCGCCCTGCGTCCGCCCGCGGAGGTCGGGGTCACCTCTACGGTGCCGCCCTCTTTCAGTTCGCGAACGATATTGGAGACGGTGGCTGCCGAGAGCCCCGTGCTGCGGGCGATCTCCGCCTGGGTGAGCGAGCCCGCCATACGCACCGCGCGCACGACCCGCTCAAGGTTGGCCCGGTGCAGAGATGTCTGCGACCCCGGAGTCTCCATCGACTCATCCACTCCTGCCATGGGTGGACGGCACGACCGCCGTCCCCGCGCGGGGCGCGTCTACTGAGCCCCGCCCTATCTCCAACATGTGAACTCTCAGCTGACCCTTTAGCGCTCTCTCCCGTCAAGACCTTGAGCAAGGGCAGACACGGATGAGCGGCACACCTCCAGGATGAAACGGGCGAACCGCCCGACAGCGGGTGCCGTCGGGCGGTTCGGGTGGAGAGACGCCTGGCGACAGGCGTACGGAGCGGAAGGGGAACCCTTACTTCAGCGCTCCCGCGGTCAGACCGGCGACGACCTGACGCTGGAAGATGATGTACGCCGCCAGGACCGGCAGCATCGCCATCACCAGTCCGGCGAAGAGGCCGGAGTAGTCGCCCTTGTACCCCTGACTGGTGGCCAGTTCGACGAGGCCCTGGGCCAGCACGCGCTGCTTCGGGTCGGTGTTCAGGACCGTGGGAAGCAGGTACTGGTTCCACTGGCCCAGGAAGTTGAAGATGCCGACGCTGATCAGACCGGGCTTGGCCATCGGCAGCATCACCTGGAAGAAGGTCCGGGTGTGCGAGGCACCGTCGAGTGTCGCCGCTTCGGCCACTTCTCCCGGCAGGGTGCGGAAGAAGGAGGTGAGGAAGAAGACGGTGAACGGCAGTGAGTAGGCGATGTAGACCAGGACCAGGCCCTGGGTCGTGTTCAGCAGACTCATGTTGTTCATGACGAAGAACAACGGCACGAGCGCCAGGATGATCGGGAAGCTCATCCCTCCCACGAACAGGAAGTAGATGAACCGGTTCCCCGGGAAGTCGAAGCGTGCCAGCACGTAGGCGGCCATGGAGCCGAGCAGCAGCGTGCCGACGAGCGAGCAGCCGACGACCACGATGGTGTGCCCGAAGTACTGGCCCATGTGTGCCTGGCCCCAGGCACGCGACCAGTTCTCGAAGTGCAGCCGGTCGGGCAGGTTCCACGGCTTGGCGAGGATGTCGTGGTCGTTCTTGAACGAGGACATCACCGCCCACAGCAGCGGTACGACGACCAGCACCGCCCAGATGATCAGGACGCCGTGCGAGAAGACGTTGAGGGTGGAGCCGCTCTTCCTCTCCGGGGGCGCCGCGGGCTTGGTCAGCCGGGTGGGCTCCGGGTCCTTGGTGACCTCGGCCGGAGCGGTGTCAGTGGTCTTCATCTCAGAACTCCAGCCGCTCGCGCCGGCCCAGCCGCATCACGATGGCGGCGAACACCATGGTGAGTACGAGGAGGGCGACGCCGATCGTTGTCGCGTATCCGGCCTGCCCGTCGCGGAACGCCGTCTGGTAGACGAACAGCGGCAGCACGGTGGTCGATTGGGCGGGGCCGCCCGGGCCCACGCTCATGATGTTCACCGCGGCGAACGCCTCGGCACCGAGCGACAGGATGCCCATGTACACCCAGCCCGACTGCACGGTGTCCCAGAGCAGCGGAAGGGTGATCCGGAAGAAGGTCGTGACCCGGCTCGCCCCGTCCAGCAGCGCCGCTTCGTAGAAGTCCTTCGGGATGGACGCCATACCCGCGGAGAAGAGCACCACGAAGAAGCCGACCTGGGACCAGACGAGGACGGCGAAGATGCACCAGAGGGCCAGCTTCGGGTCGCCGAGCCAGTCCGGCTGGATGCTGTCCAGGTGGACCGCGCTCAGGGCGCCGTTGAGGATGCCCCCGTCGGGGTTGTAGATGAACCTGAAGAGCAGGGCCACGATCGCGATCGACAGCACCTGCGGGAAGAAGTACGCGATCTTGTAGAACCCTGAGCCGCGTACACCGGCGATGGCGGCGCCCTTACGGCGCCGGCCACCGACATTCAGCATGAAGGCGAAGAACAGCGCGAGGCCGAGCGTCACCAGCGGCAGCAACAACACCAACAGCGCGCTGTGTTCCAGTGACTTCCAGAAAGTGGAGTCGTGGAACATCCGGCTGTAGTTGTCGAAGCCGACCATCTCGAAGTCCGGGCTCAGGCCGGTCCAGTCGGTGAACGAGTAATAGATCGACTGAATGAACGGCCATATGACGAAGACTGCGTACAACGCCAGTGGGAGTATCAAAAATCCCACAATGAACCGGTACTTACCTTGTTGCATGGTTACCGACCCCGATCTTCCGGCGGGTGCCGCCGCTGGTGACGCGTGCTCACTGGTGCTTGTAGTGCTTGATCGAAGAGTCCTTGGCCGCCGCGTCCGCGTACTGCTGACACTTCTTGACGGCCTCGGCCGGGGTCATACGGCCGGCCATCATCTCGCCGAGTACGGACACGCCGATCTGCTCCTTCTGGAGCTTCACGTACCAGTCCTGGAGCCGCGGGTTGACCACGTTGTCGCCCGCTGCCTTCAGCACGTCGATGCCCGACTGCAGGGCCGTCGAGAGCTGGAGCCCCTCGGTGCCGCCGTTGAAGGCGGACAGCGACTTCACCTTGGTGGTGAAGTTCTTGGAGGAGGCCTCGCTGAGCATGATGCGCAGCTGGTCCATTCCGGCCTGCGGGTTCTTCGCGTTCTTCGGCACGATGAAGGGCTCACCGCCCGCGGCCCAGATGGTGCCGTACGGCATCTTGTCCGAGGAGTCCAGGCTGGACGGCGCGCCGACCTTCATCTGGAAGTCCTTGGGCGTGGTCTTCGCCGCCTCGTTCTCCACCCAGGAGCCGTCGGGGATGAAGAGCGCCTTGCCCTCGGTCCACGCCGTCTGGGACTGGATGTGGTCGATGCCGGGCGTGCCCTTGAGGATGTAGCCCTTCTTGAAGAGCTCGTAGTAGGCGTCGAACCCGGCCTTGACCGCGGGGTGCTTCCAGGCGTTCGGCGCCAGGTCGTCGATGTCGTCGAGGACCTTGCGGCCGCCGATCTTCCCGATGAAGGGGAAGAGCGAGAACGGCAGGTAGTACGGGTACTTCCCCGCGTACGTCCAGCCCGCGATGCCCTTCTTCTTCGCCTTGGCGCAGACGGCGAGCATGTCGTCCCAGGTCTTGGGGTACTCGACGCCGAGCTTGTCCAGGTTGGTCTGCGAGTACCAGACGCCGTAGACGGTGTACGCGTAGTTCAGGATCCAGCACGGCTCACCGTCGTACTGGCCCATCTCCACGATGCCCGGGCGCAGGGTGTCCCTGACCTTCTTGCTCGGGTCGTCGACGGACGGCGCGTCCAGCAGCGGCGTCAGGTCGGTCAGCTGGTTCTTGCCGACCAGGACACCCATGTCCATCTGCTCGGCGCCCGAGTTGTCGATCAGGTCCGGCGGGGTGCCACCGTTGAAGCGCGGCTGCAGCTCGGACTGGATCTTCTGGGTGGACGAGAAGTGCACCTTCGACTTCGGGTGCGCCTTCGCGTACAGCTTGTTCGCGTCCCTGGCGTACTCGGTGCCGAAGCCGCCGTCGAAGATGACCATGTCGAGCGGGGCGGTCTCGTTCACGCCGAGCGGGTTGCTCGCGGACGTCTTGCCCTTTTTGACCTTGTTGTCGCCGCTGCTGTCACTGCTCGCGCAGGCAGAGAGGAAACTCATCGTCGGAACGGTGATCAGGCCGAGAGCGGCAGACCGCTTGATCAGATCACGACGGCCGAGGCCCTCATTGGTGCGGGCGGAGGTGGATCCCATGCTCAAGTCCTCGCCTTCTACAGGACTCAGGCGGTGTACCGGTCGCCCGTTGAGAATTCGCCTCAGGCGAAGGGCCCCGCCACCGCGGTCAGTTGACGCTGGGGTTGCACTGGCTGGCAGGGGGGAAAGATGGGAATACGGCTGGGGTGCCGAAGCCCCCCCCGTCGTGATCCCCTGTCCCCCCTGGTCCGCCGCCGAAGACACGGCTAGGCGGACGTCGACAGGTATAGTCCACTTCCCTTCGACTGGGCAAGATCGAATGCAGGTTTGAACGCCAGTCTTTCCCGAGTTGAGACCTCACAGACATCTGGTGCACTCCGCCCACCGCGTGACACCCCCGCCTGAGAGCGCGACCAATTCATCCGCCCGCGCGCCGTCAACACCCTTGACTCGGATGCCACTTACCTTCCTACTGGACCATGCGCATCAGCGTGACAACGTTGTCCAAAGCGTTTAGGTGAGAGGAAAGACCCTCATGCAGACCAGACCTCGGCACCGGGCCGGCTCGGCCGCCGCCCTGGTGGCGGCGGCTTTTGTGCTCGTCGTGACGGGGCAGGGCGCGGCTGTCGCCCAGCCCGCCCAACCCCATGTAGGGGACAAGGGATTCAGCTCCTCGTTCGAAACGGACCAGCCGCAGCCCGACTGGCGCAATACCGTAGAAGTGGGCCCGGACGGCCATAAACGCGCCTCAGGTATTGATGGCACGATCAATGCGGGAATACCCGGCAATGTCACGGACCATGTCGTCACTCTGCGCGCCAGTGACGAGAACGCCGGAAGCGGTGAGGGCAAGGGCAGCCTCATCGACATCAACCCGGACACCAAGTGGCTGGCTTTCCATCCCACGGGATGGGTGGAGTTCGATCTGGACGAGGCGGTCACGCTCAAGACGTACGCGATGACGTCCGCCAACGACCACGACGAGCGTGACCCGAAGGACTGGACCCTCCAGGGCTCCACCGACGGGAAGGACTGGAAGACCCTCAGCACCCAGCAGGGCCAGGACTTCGACAAGCGGCTGCAGACGAAGTCGTACGACATCGCGGGCGCGGACACGGCGTACGCGCACTACCGGCTGGACATCACCGCCAACCACGGGGCCACGGACGCGGTGCAGCTCGCCGACGTCCAGTTCTCCGACGGGGACACCAGCACGCCCCCGCCGTCGGACATGGTCACCCGGGTGGACAGCGGGCCCACCTCGTCGCCGACCGCCAAGACGGGCGCCGGCTTCACCGGCACCAGGTCGCTCCGGTACGAAGGTACACAGAAGGGCACGGGCCGCGCGTACTCGTACAACAAGGTCTTCGATGTCAATACCCGGATCAGCCGGAACACCGAGCTGTCCTACAAGGTCTTCCCGGAGATGGGCAAGACCGATCTGGACTACCCGTCCACCGATGTGGCGGTCGATCTGGCCTTCACGGACGGCACCTATCTGAGCGACCTCAAGGCCACCGACTCCAGCGGCGGGCTGCTCACGCCGCAGGGGCAGGGCGCCGCGAAGCGGCTGTACGTCAACCAGTGGAACGCCGTCTCGGCCGACATCGGGACGGTCGCCGCGGGCAAGACCGTCGACCGCATCCTGGTGGCGTACGACTCCCCCAAGGGCCCGGCCACCTTCCGCGGCTGGATCGACGACATCGCGCTGGCCGCCAAGAAGGCGGAGAAGCCGTCCGCGCACCTCTCGGACTACGCCCTCACCACCCGGGGCACCAATTCGAGCGGCTCCTTCTCGCGCGGCAACAACTTCCCGGCGACCGCCGTCCCGAACGGCTTCAACTTCTGGACGCCGGTCACCGACGCCGGCTCCACCAGCTGGCTGTACAACTACGCGAGCGGCAACAACGCCGACAATCTCCCCACTCTCCAGGCCTTCAGCGCCAGCCATGAGCCCAGCCCCTGGATGGGTGACCGGCAGACCTTCCAGCTGATGCCGTCGGTGGCGTCCGGAACCCCGGACGCCTCGCGGACCAAGCGCGCGCTCCCCTTCAAGCACGAGAACGAGGTGGCGAAGCCCGACTACTACGGGGTCACCTTCGAGAACGGCCTCAAGGCGGAGATGACGCCGACCGACCACGCGGCGATGATGCGGTTCACCTACCCCGGTGACAACGCCAGCATGATCTTCGACAACATCTCCAACGACGGCGGCCTCACCCTCGACCCGAAGACCGGCACCTTCAGCGGCTACTCGGACGTCAAGAGCGGCGGCTCCACCGGCGCCACCCGGATGTTCGTGTACGGCGTCGCCGACACCCCGGTCACCGCGAGCTCCAAGCTCACCGGCGGGGGCGGTGACAACGTCACCGGCTACATGCGCTTCAAGCCGGGCAAGAACCGTACGGTCACCCTGCGCATGGCCACCTCGCTCATCGGCGTGGACCAGGCGAAGTCCAACCTCGCCCAGGAGCTCCCCGCGTCGTTGACGTTCGCGGGCACCGAGGCCAAGGCCCGCTCCCAGTGGGACAAGATCCTCGGCAAGATCGAGGTGCAGGGCGCCACGCACGACCAGCTGACCTCGCTCTACTCCTCCATGTACCGGCTGTACCTCTACCCGAACTCCGGCTCGGAGAAGGTCGGTTCGAAGACGCAGTACGCAAGCCCCTTCTCGGCCAAGGCCGGTGACAACACCCCGACGCACACCGGCGCCAAGGTCGTGGACGGCTCGGTGTATGTCAACAACGGGTTCTGGGACACCTACCGGACGACCTGGCCCGCGTACTCCTTCCTCACCCCGAAGAAGGCGGGGAAGCTGGTCGACGGCTTCGTCCAGCAGTACAAGGACGGCGGCTGGATCTCCCGCTGGTCCTCCCCCGGCTACTCCGACCTGATGACCGGCACCAGCTCGGATGTGGCCTTCGCGGACGCCTACGTGAAGGGTGTGAAGTTCGACGCGAAGGCGGCGTACGAGGCGGCCCTGAAGAACGCCACGGTCGTCCCGCCCAGCTCGGGCGTCGGCCGCAAGGGCATGGACACCTCGCCCTTCACCGGCTACGCCTCCACCGCGACCAACGAGGGCATGTCGTGGTCGATGGAGGGCTACGTCAACGACTACGGCATCGCACAGATGGGCCAGGCCCTCTACAAGAAGACGCATGAGGCCCGGTACAAGGAGGAGTCCGAGTACTTCCTCAACCGGGCGCAGAACTACGTCAAGCTCTTCGACCCCCAGGTGGGCTTCTTCCAGGGCAGGACCCCGGACGGCGACTGGCGTCTCCCGGCGGACCAGTACGACCCGAGGGTCTGGGGCTACGACTACACCGAGACCGACGGCTGGGGGTACGCGTTCACCGCTCCGCAGGACTCGCGCGGTCTGGCCAACCTCTACGGGGGCCAGGCGGGCCTGGCGAAGAAGCTGGACACCTACTTCTCCACGCCCGAGACGGCGGGCCCCGAGTACACCGGTTCGTACGGCGGTGTCATCCACGAGATGACCGAGGCACGCGACGTACGGATGGGCCAGTACGGGCACAGCAACCAGGTCGCGCACCACGTCACCTATATGTACGACGCGGCGGGTCAGCCCTGGAAGGCACAGGAGAAGATCCGCGAGGTGCTCGGCCGGCTGTACACCGGCAGTGACATCGGTCAGGGCTACCACGGCGACGAGGACAACGGCGAGCAGTCGGCCTGGTACATCTTCTCCTCGCTCGGCTTCTACCCCCTGGTGATGGGCAGCGGCGAATTCGCCGTCGGCTCACCGCAGTTCACCAAGGCCACCGTGCACCTGGACAACGGCCGGGACCTGGTGGTCAAGGCTCCGAAGAACAGCACGGAGAACATCTACGTGCAGGGCCTCAAGGTGAACGGCAAGGCCTGGAACTCCACCGCGCTGCCCAATGACGTACTGGAGCACGGCGGCACCCTGGACTTCGCCATGGGCCCGCGGCCGTCGAAGTGGGGCACGGGCAAGAAGGCGGCTCCGGTCTCCATCGCCAAGGACGACAAGGTGCCGTCCCCGCGCGAGGACGCGATCAGCGGTTCCGGTGCGCTCTTCGACAACACGTCGAAGACGGACGCGTCGTTCACCTCGGCCGACCTGCCCGTCAAGTCGGCCACGCGAACCGTCCAGTACACGCTCACCTCGTCGGACAGGGCCAAGGCCCCGACCGGGTGGCAGCTGGAGGGCTCCGACGACGGCACGAAGTGGACCACGCTGGACAAGCGCGCGGGCGAGTCGTTCTCCTACGACAAGCAGACGCGGGTGTTCTCCGTGGCCCACCCGGGCACCTACAAGAACTACCGCCTGGTGAACACGGGAACCGCGACCCTGGCGGAGGTGGAACTGCTCTCCTGACCGGGTGAACACCCCCGCGCGGGGTGAACTGCCGGGGCGGGCGCCGGATTTCCGGTGCCCGCCCTCGGCGTGTGCGGATGCGTGTGGCCGGATCGCGTCCGGCTTGGAGTCCACTTGACCTGGAGTGCACTCCAGTGCCTACGGTCAGTCGTATGAATCCCACGCTCCCTCTCCGCCGCCTCGGCCAACTGTCCGTCTCCGCCCAGGGTCTGGGCTGCATGGGGATGAGTCACGGCTACGGCGCGTCGGACGACGACCAGTCCGTCGCGACCATCCACCGCGCCCTCGAACTGGGTGTCACACTGCTCGACACTGCGGACTTCTACGGCGCGGGCCACAACGAGGAGCTCATCGGCCGGGCGCTGGCCGGGCGTCGCGACCAGGCCGTGGTGGCCACCAAGTTCGGCTTCGCCAGCCGGCTGGGCGAGCCGGTCCGGATCCGGGGCGACGCCGCGTACGTCAGGCAGGCCTGCGACGCGTCGCTGCGCAGGCTCGGCACCGACCACATCGACCTCTACTACCAGCACCGGGTTGACCCGGACGTCCCCATCGAGGAGACGGTCGGGGCGATGGCGGAGCTGGTCGCGGCCGGCAAGGTCCGCCATCTGGGGCTCTCCGAGGCGAGCGCACGGACTCTGCGGCGCGCCCACGCCGTACACCCGATCGCCGCCCTGCAGAGCGAGTGGTCCCTGTGGACCAGGGACCTCGAAGCGGAGATCGCCCCGGCCTGCCGTGAGCTCGGTATCGGGCTGGTGCCGTTCTCACCGCTCGGCCGCGGCTTCCTGACCGGCCGGTACACCTCGCTCGACGGCCTGCCCGACGGCGACCTGCGCCGCAGCCAGCCCCGCTTCGCCGACGGCAATCTGGAGCAGAACCTCGCCATCGTGGACCGGCTCGGCGAGCTGGCCGCCGCACGGGGTGTGACAGCCGGCCAGCTGGCACTGGCCTGGGTGCAGCACAGGGGCACCGACGTGGTGCCGATCCCGGGGACCCGCAGGGAGAAGTACCTGGAGGAGAACGTCCGGGCGGCGACCCTGGAACTGTCGGACGCCGAAATCGCGGCGATCGACGAGGCGGCCCCGGCGGGATCGGTCGCGGGCACCCGCTACGACCAGGGCAGTCTGGCCTTCGTCGACCGCTGAGCCGGCGGCGGGGCGGCCGGTGGCGGCGCCGCGGTTTCGATCATACGCACAACAAATACAGAGCAGCAGAAACCCGCGGGCGCCCAGGACGTATCCAGCCGATACGCCCCGGGCGCCCGCATCTGCGAACGGGGCTTCTCACCAGGCATCTCGGGCCGGTGGCATCAGGACCTCTGGAAACATCCGCAGCGATGGCGTATTAGTACTGTCAGCAAACAAATTCGGCGGGCAGCAGCCTGCAGCCGCCCGCGCCCTCGTCGACAAGAGGCTGATCATGCCGGACCGTTTCACCCCCACCGCCGCGGACAGGTTCACCTTCGGTCTGTGGACCGTCGGCTGGAAGGGCAACGACCCCTTCGGTGATCCCACCCGCACCGCCCTCGATCCGGTCGAGTCCGTGGAGCGCCTCGCGGAGCTGGGCGCACACGGGGTGACCTTCCACGACGACGACCTGATCCCGTTCGGCTCGTCCGAGAGCGAGCGCACGGAGCTCGTCCAGCGCTTCCGGAAGGCGCTGGACCGCACCGGCCTCACGGTGCCGATGGCCACGACGAACCTGTTCACCCACCCGGTGTTCAAGGACGGCGGGTTCACGTCCAACGACCGCGACGTGCGGCGCTTCGCCCTGCGGAAGACCCTGCGCAACATGGATCTGGCGGTGGAGCTGGGGGCGCGGACCTATGTCGCCTGGGGCGGCCGCGAGGGCGCCGAGTCCGGTGCGGCCAAGGACGTCCGGGCGGCGCTCGACCGGATGAAGGAGGCCTTCGACCTGCTCGGCGAGTACGTCGTGGAGCAGGGGTACGACCTGCGCTTCGCCATCGAGCCCAAGCCGAACGAGCCGCGCGGCGACATCCTCCTGCCCACCGTCGGCCACGCTCTCGCGTTCATCGAGCGGCTGGAGCGCCCGGAGCTGTACGGGGTGAATCCGGAGGTCGGCCACGAGCAGATGGCAGGGCTGAACGTCAGCCACTCCGTCGCCCAGGCGATCTGGGCGGACAAGCTCTTCCACATCGACCTCAACGGCCAGTCCGGCATCAAGTACGACCAGGACCTGCGCTTCGGGGCGGGCGATCTCCGCCAGGCGTTCTGGCTCGTCGACCTCCTGGAGAGCTCCGGTTACGCGGGCCCGCGCCACTTCGACTTCAAGCCGGTCCGCACCGACGGCTTCGACGGCGTCTGGGAGTCGGCGAAGAACTGTATGCGCAACTACCTGATCCTCAGGGAGCGTGCGCTGGCGTTCCGCGCCGACCCGGCCGTCCGGGAGGCGCTGGCCGCGTCCCGGCTGGACGAACTGGCCCTGCCCACGGCGCCCGACGGCCTCAAGGGTCTGCTGGCGGACCACTCCGCGTACGAGGAGTTCGACGCCGCGGCGGCCGCGGACCGCAGCATGGCCTTCGAGGCTCTCGACCAGCTGGCCATGGAGCACCTGCTCGGCCTGCGCTGACCTCACGGGCCCATGGCGAAGGGCCGTACCCCCGCGGTGCTCAGCGGGGGTACGGCCCTTCGTGGCCTCGCGGCCCGTCCGCCTACTTGCGGATCAGGTTGCGCAGCACGTACTGCATGATGCCGCCGTTGCGGTAGTAGTCCGCCTCGCCGGGGGTGTCGATGCGGACGACCGCGTCGAACTCCACTCCGGTGTCGGTGGTGACCTTGACCGTGCGGGGCGTGGTGCCGTTGTTCAGCTCGGTGACCCCGGTGAAGGAGAAGGTCTCCTGGCCGGTCAGCCCGAGCGACTCGGCGGTCTTGCCCTCCGGGAACTGGAGCGGCAGGACGCCCATGCCGATGAGGTTCGAGCGGTGGATGCGCTCGTACGACTCGGCGATGACGGTCCGGACGCCGAGCAGCGCGGTGCCCTTGGCCGCCCAGTCACGGGACGAGCCCGAGCCGTACTCCTTGCCCGCCAGGACGGTCAGCGGGATGCCGGCGGCCTGGTAGTTCTGGGAGGCGTCGTAGATGAACGACACCGGCCCGTCCGCCTGGGTGAAGTCGCGGGTGTAGCCGCCCTCGGTACCGGGCGCGATCTGGTTGCGCAGGCGGATGTTGGCGAAGGTCCCGCGGATCATGACCTCGTGGTTGCCCCGGCGCGAGCCGTAGGAGTTGAAGTCGCGGCGCTCGACGCCGTGCTCCGTGAGGTACTTGCCGGCCGGGGTGTCGGCCTTGATCGCGCTGGCCGGGGAGATGTGGTCGGTGGTGACCGAGTCGCCCAGCTTGGCGAGGACCCGGGCCCCGGTGATGTCCTCGACCGGGGTCGTCTCCATCGTCATGCCCTCGAAGTAGGGGGGCTTACGGACGTAGGTGGACTCCGGGTCCCACTCGAAGGTGTTGCCGGTCGGGATCGACAGGGCCTGCCACTGGGCGTCACCCGCGAAGACGTCCTGGTAGGACTTGTTGAACATGTCCTCGCCGATGGTGTTCGCCACGACGTCGTTGACCTCGGCCTCGGTGGGCCAGATGTCCGCCAGGTGGACCGGCTTGCCGTCCTGGTCCGTCCCGAGCGCGTCCTTGGTGATGTCCACCTTCATGGAGCCCGCGATGGCGTACGCGACGACGAGCGGCGGGGACGCCAGGTAGTTCATCTTGACGTCGGGGTTGATGCGCCCCTCGAAGTTGCGGTTGCCCGAGAGCACCGACGTCACGGCCAGGTCGTGGTCGTTGACGGCCTTCGAGACCTCCTCGGGCAGCGGGCCCGAGTTGCCGATGCAGGTGGTGCAGCCGTAGCCGACGAGGTTGAAGCCGACCTTGTCGAGGTAGGGGGTGAGCCCGGCCTTGTCGAAGTAGTCGGTGACGACCTTGGAGCCGGGGGCGAGCGTGGTCTTGACCCAGGGCTTGCGGGTCAGGCCCTTCTCCACGGCCTTCTTGGCGACGAGCGCCGCGGCGACCATGACGTACGGGTTCGAGGTGTTGGTGCAGGAGGTGATCGCGGCGACGGTGACGGCGCCGTGGTCGATCTCGTACGTCGAACCGTCGGGGGCCGTGACCGTGGTGGGACGGCTCGGCACACCGTTGTGGGTGGCCGGGGCGTCGGAGGCCGGGAAGGACTCCTTGCCCGACTCCTCGTCCTCGGAGACGTAGTTGCGGACGTCCTGTGCGAACTGCGCCTTGGCGTTGGCGAGGACGATGCGGTCCTGCGGGCGCTTCGGGCCGGCGATGGAGGGGACGACCGCGGCGAGGTCGAGCTCCAGCTTCTCGGAGAAGTCGGGCTCGGCGGCCGGGTCGAGCCAGAGGCCCTGCTCCTTGGAGTACGCCTCGACGAGCGCGACCTGCTTCTCGTCACGGCCGGTCAGGCGCAGGTACTTCAGCGTCTCGTCGTCGATCGGGAAGATCGCGGCGGTGGAGCCGAACTCCGGCGACATGTTGCCGATGGTGGCGCGGTTGGCGAGCGAGGTGGCGGCGACGCCCTCACCGTAGAACTCGACGAACTTGCCGACGACGCCGTGCTTGCGCAGCATCTCGGTGATCGTGAGGACCAGGTCGGTGGCGGTGGTGCCGGCATTGAGCTCGCCGGTCAGCTTGAAGCCGACGACGCGCGGGATGAGCATCGAGACCGGCTGGCCGAGCATCGCGGCCTCGGCCTCGATCCCGCCGACGCCCCAGCCCAGCACGCCCAGGCCGTTGACCATGGTGGTGTGCGAGTCGGTGCCGACGAGGGTGTCGGGGTACGCCTGGCCGTTGCGGACCATGACGGTGCGGGCCAGGTGCTCGATGTTCACCTGGTGGACGATGCCGGTGCCCGGGGGGACGACCTTGAACTCGTCGAAGGCGGTCTGGCCCCAGCGCAGGAACTGGTAGCGCTCCTTGTTGCGGCCGTACTCCAGCTCGACGTTCTGCGCGAAGGAGTCCGACGTACCGAACTTGTCGGCGATGACGGAGTGGTCGATGACCAGCTCGGCCGGGGCGAGCGGGTTGATCTGCGCCGCGTCACCGCCGAGCTCCTTCACGGCCTCGCGCATGGTGGCGAGGTCGACGACGCAGGGGACGCCGGTGAAGTCCTGCATGATCACGCGAGCCGGCGTGAACTGGATCTCCTGGCTCGGCTGGGCCTGCGAGTCCCAGCCGCCGAGCGCCCGGATGTGGTCGGCGGTGATGTTCGCGCCGTCCTCGGTACGCAGCAGGTTCTCCAGCAGGACCTTCAGGCTGTAAGGCAGGCGCGCGGAGCCCTCGACCTTGTCCAGCTTGAAGATCTCGTACGACTCGTCGCCCACGCGCAGCGTGCTGCGGGCGTCGAAGCTGTTCGCCGACACGACAGTCTCCTTCATCAAAGTGCGCGTTCTACCGCGCCGCGCCTCGTTTGCGGCCGGCGCCGAGTGGTGCCGCCTACGGCTGCTCGGCCATCCGCTACAGTGAGGGCTAGTTAGGTAACCCTTACCGAGGTGACGGCCGCGATGCGCCTCGGCAGATATCTCGATGTCGAGATAACTCTAGTACACGTCCGCGCGGAGGTCATGCGGGGCTGCCCCCGACCGCTCCCATCCGGCCGGGGCGCTTGCCCGTCCGACCCGGTCGCTCCTGCTCGCCCGCCAGTCAACCAGGACCTGGCGTTTCCGACGTGTGCGGTGGCCGTGGCAGTCGTCCGTCCATGCGGCCGCGCCCCACCCCCGGCCGGGAGGGGGGCTGCCACCACCCGAGGGGGCCCGCCCGCACGCCCGGCGGGTTCCGGAAGCCGAGGTCGCCGGGTGATCGCCCGGGTCGGGAGCGCGGCAGCTGCGGAGCCGGCGCCCGGCGCCCGCCCCGACGCCGAGCAGCGCACCGAGCAGCGCACGGACTCAGAACGACACGGTGAGGGCGATCACGACGATGTTGGCGAGGAGGTACGAGCCGGTCGCGGTGGCGAAAATGCGGTTGTTGAAGCGGCGCGCCGCCGGCAGGGCCATGGGATCGGTCAACAGCTTCATGAGGTAGGTGGTGTTGGCGACACCGACCAGTACGTAGAGCAGACTCATGAAGTGGATCTCTTCGACCAGCGTCACGTTCAGGAAGGTGCCAAGCGCCTCGTCGACCGCCCGCAGGTTGAGCATGATCGTGAAGAGCGCGGTCCCGAGAATCCCGAGCCGCGCGACCATGGCGACCTCGTTGTCCTTCGACCAGATAAGAAACGAGACCAGGGCGACCAGGAGAGCCACGTACACCGGCAGGATCTGCTTGCCGAAACTCGTGATGTCCTCTCGGGTGAGCTGGAACTCGACCACCAGCTGGGAGTAGTGGCTGCTGCCTCCTTGCTTGAGCCGGGGATCGCCGAAGTTCGTCCTGTAGGGCGCGTCCCCGATACCGATCCGGAATTTCGTGATCTTGAAGTCGGCGGGATGGATCCTGGGGTTGTACGTGGAGTTCTTCGCATCCGCCCGGTAGACGAACCGCGACTTGTCCAGCCTGTTCTCCTCGACCTGGATCCGGACGACCTGTTTGTCGAACGGAAAGTTCGTCAGGTCCAGGGTCTGCCGGAAGGTCCCGGACACTTTGACCTGCGTCCAGTACTCGTTGCCCACCTTCTCGCTGGACGGCGCGGTCAGCATCGTCTTCGTCGCGTTCGTGAATTCGAGACGCTGGACAGCGGCAAGGTCCTTGCGCGGGCACACGCTCCAGAGCCACAGGTCCGCGTTCACGGTGCCCTCGACCGGATCCACCGCGTAGAGGTCGGTGACGTAAGCCCCGACGACGCAACTGGGCACCGCCGCAGCGGCGGGCGGGGCGATGATCAGCGCGCTCAGCACCGCGGCGGCCGCTGCGAGCAGGACCCCCGCTCCACACCTCAGCCGGGCCAGGAAGTCACGCCTCCCGTCCACCGGCCCGCCGTACGAACGGGGCATACCTGCGAGCCTCCAAGAACACCGGCGGGAGCAGCAGGAACTGCCTCAGGGGAGCGTTTCCACGCGGGACCATAACCCGGCGGCCGAGGCAACATCGTGATCACAGCGGCTCACCCCCGCGGACCGGCCCGGGATGCACCCGTACGGCCCATGCCCGGGGCCGCGGCGCGGCTGTCGACGCGGCTCGCCGACCGCCGCACCAGCCCGCGCAACGGCTCCGGCGGCCCACGGCTCCGGCAGAACCCCGCTCCGCGGCTACGCGTCCGGGCGGTTCTCCCGCGCCGTGTCCCTGCGATCGCGCCGCGCGCGGTCCGGCCCGTCCGCCTGCGAGCGCTGCCTGCGGCCGAGCGCCAGCTTGACGGGGGCCAGGACCAGCCATGTCCAGATGGCCGCCTTCGGGAAGAAGAAGGCGACCGGCACCGTCGCAGCGAAGACCAGGATGGTCGAGCCCAGATCCAGGACGATGTTCTGGGCGACGTGGCGCGAGATCGGGTGGGCCATCCACGGGCGGAACCAGACCGTGAGAAAGAGCGCCAGTTCCAGCAGGTCGATGACGACGACGGTCGCGGCGTAACAGGCCACGGCCGGCGGCTTGGACGCGTAGTCCGACAGCAGGGTGGTCGGGAAGGGGACCAGCGCGATGGCCCCCAGCCCGGCCAGAGCCAGCCGCAGCGTCAGCCCGTCCACCTGGCGGACCAGGTTCAGGATGCGCCGGTGGTCGCGCCAGAACCCCGCGAGGATCGTGAAACTCAGCGCGTAGGCGCCGAGTGCGGGCAGCATCCCGCTCAGGGCCTCACGGAAGGCGTCCGCATGGAGGCCGCTCGCCACCCGGATGTCCAGCACGAGCAGCGTCATGGCGATGGCGAAGATCCCGTCGGAGAGCGCCACAAGCCGCTCCGGCCCCTTCTCGTCCACTCCGCCGGTGCGCATCCGGCCCAGCGTGATCGGGACCGGGCGCAGGACCCCTCCATTACGCCGACGGCGGGCAAGCCGGACGGTCTGCGGGTACGGCGCAGGTCAGCGTGCGGCACGGCTCCGGCCATGGCACGGCGCGGACGCCGGCCCTCCCGCGCCGGCCGGCCACCGGACGGCGCGCTGCCGCTGCCCACGCCGGCCGCCGGACGGCCCTCTCACTCCAATGGCCCACCCGGAGAGTCGGCATCTCATATGTGAGATAGCGTCTGCTCCATGGCAGATGACTACCTCGTACGCATCGGCAAGCTCATCCGTGACGCCCGTCAGCACCGGGGCTGGACACAGACTCAGCTGGCCGATGCGCTCGCCACAAGCCAGAGCGCCGTGAACCGCATCGAGCGCGGAAACCAGAACATCAGCCTTGAGATGATCGCCCGGATCGGCGAGGCCCTCGACAGCGAGATCGTCTCCCTGGGCTACGCCGGGCCGATGCACCTGCGCGTGGTCGGCGGCCGCCGGCTCTCCGGCGCGATCGACGTCAAGACGAGCAAGAACGCCTGTGTGGCGCTGCTCTGCGCCTCGTTGCTCAACAAGGGGCGGACGGTGCTGCGCAGAGTCGCGCGCATCGAGGAGGTGTACCGCCTGCTGGAGGTCCTCAACTCCATCGGCGTACGCACCCGTTGGATCAACGACGGCAAGGACCTGGAGATCGCGCCGGGCGCCGAGGTGGACATGGCCGCCATCGACGCGTCCGCGGCGCGCCGTACCCGCTCGATCATCATGTTCCTCGGCCCGCTGCTGCACCGGCTGGACAGCTTCAAGCTGCCGTACGCGGGCGGCTGCGACCTGGGCACCCGCACCATCGAGCCCCACATGATCGCGCTGCGCCGCTTCGGACTCGACATCACGGCGACGGAAGGGCTCTACCACGCCCGGGTGGAGCGGGGCGCCGCGCCCGACCGCCCGATCGTGCTGACCGAGCGCGGCGACACGGTCACCGAGAACGCGCTGCTCGCGGCGGCGCGCAGCGCCGGTGTGACCGTCATCCGCAACGCGTCGTCCAACTACATGGTCCAGGACCTGTGTTTCTTCCTGGAGGCCCTGGGCGTACGGGTCGACGGCGTGGGCACGACGACGCTGACCGTGCACGGGGTGCCGGACATCGACGTCGACGTCGACTACTCCCCGTCCGAGGACCCGGTCGAGGCGATGAGCCTGCTGGCCGCCGCCGTGGTGACGGAATCGGAGCTGACGATCCGCCGGGTCCCCGTCGAGTTCATGGAGATCGAGCTCGCGGTGCTGGAGGAGATGGGCCTCGACCACGACCGCGGCGCCGAGTACCCGGCCGACAACGGGCGGACCCGGCTGGTCGACCTGACGGTACGGCCCTCCAAACTCGAAGCGCCCATCGACAAGATCCACCCGATGCCCTTCCCGGGGCTCAACATCGACAATGTGCCGTTCTTCGCGGCCATCGCGGCGGTCGCCCAGGGCCAGACCCTGATCCACGACTGGGTCTACGACAACCGCGCGATCTACCTGACGGACCTCAACCGGCTGGGCGGCAGGCTGCAACTCCTCGACCCGCACCGGGTGCTGGTGGAGGGACCGACCCGGTGGCGCGCGGCGGAGATGATGTGCCCGCCCGCGCTGCGCCCGGCGGTGGTGGTGCTGCTGGCGATGATGGCGGCCGAGGGCACCTCGGTTCTGCGCAACGTGTACGTGATCAACCGCGGGTACGAGGAGCTGGCCGAGCGCCTCAACTCGGTGGGCGCGCAGATCGAGATCTTCCGCGACATCTGAAAGCCCGCAGAAGAAGCACCGTCACACCCCTCCTGACCTGCATAAATGCGAGGTGAGGTGGGGCGTGACGATGTCTCTGGGACTTCTCTGGGACTTTGAACCAGGAGCGACGGATTACGTGCACCGCGCAGTGGTAGATCCTCCTTGCCCTTTTGCATGACCTGCGTGACGCCGACCCTCTCACCTGCCGTGTACGCCCGTCGTACGGGCCGTGGCGCAGGCCGGGAACACGAGCCAGAGGACAAGGAACCACGCGGCGATGGGCGATTGCGCCGACCAGCCACAACGCCATGGTGTCGGCCAGTGCCACTGGGAGAACGAGCGGGAGCGCCGAGCGCATCGTGCGGAGCAGCAAAGCGGGTCCGAGGACGGCCGGTCGCGACTCCCAGACGCTGGCCTGGAATTTCAGTTGCCGGCCATTGAGGAGCCGGCGGAACGAAACGAATGCGATCAGTGCGGCCACGGTGGCGGGGGCCCGGGTCGCTGCGACCACGCAGATGGTGCGGTCGTCCGCGCTGGACAGATCGGCGAAGCGCGGCTGGAAGGGGCCTGGAGCGTGGGAGCCGCGCCTCTTCACGTGATGGGTCATCGGAAGAGCGTCATCAGAAGTGACATCCAGAGAACCAGCAGGTCAGCTGGGGCTTGGGCCTCGCAAGGAGCTGCTTCCAGTTGTCCGGAGCGTCAAACGAGCGTCACGGTCAAGGCACGTCGGTCCGCTCGCCGGGCGTGAGCCGCCGCCCGGACCAGGTTCCACGTCCAGCGACCCTGCCGCCAACGACGAGCGCGGCCGGCGATGTGGCGACATGGCGCTGTCCCCCACAGGCAGGGGGACGGCCGACTACCACGGTCACCCTCCAACGGCGCTACGGCCAATACGTGCAGGCCCGGCTGCGTGACGTGCCGTCTCCTCCGCTCCGGCCTTCAGGTGTCAGAGCCCTCCCAAGCGGATACCTTCCGCGTGATGCTGGTATTGCCGCCCCTCTCGATCAGGTCATTTGGACAGGACATCCTGGGTGAGGAAGAGCGGCATCGAGTCCTCCCACTGGCTGTCGGTCAGCATCGTCTTGTCGGAACCGTCCGCGTTCATGCTGAAGATCTGGCCGTACGGCTGGAAAGTGTCGTCGTACAGCGCGGCTTCTTCCTGGAAGCCGTACATACCGCTGCTGTAGAGAATGCGGCCGTCGTAGTTCCAGACGGCGTGGCCGTCGTTGGCACCAGCCCAGACCGACGTCGCCCGCCGCCAGACCGAGAAGATCATCACCGAGTGCATGCTCCCGCCCCTCGGTCAGAAGCTGATCGTCGGCGAGCTCGAACAGATCCTCCTCGACACCTCCCGCGGTGCGGACGCCACCGAGTTCGTCGAGCTCCTCTACGACGACATCGAGCGCCACGTCGAGTCCATCAACAACCGCATGGAACTCGCCGCAACCCTGCGGAGATCACCGGCGGCCCCGACGACAGCGACGAACCACCCATCGTGGGAGCCGCCGTCCGCTGACGTTGCCGTCAGGTACTGCCGTCAACCACCCCAGAAGCCCGCCAGGACTCACCTGACGGGGCTTCGGTTTTGCACTCGCAACCACCCTGGAAGCGCGCTGCAGATCTGTGGACTCACGACTCGGCGAATCTCGCATAGAGATCACGATCACGCCAGAAATCAGAGAAGGAATCCAGCATCGCCTCGTAAAACCGAATGTTGCTGACATTCCCCCGGGGGCGACTGATCCTTTCTTCGACCGCCTCTCGGACAGCCTCCCAACGCAGCACGTGCATTAGGAAAGAAACTACCTCGACAACGCCTTCCTCTGGCGAGTCGATCAGCGCAATCAGTTGACTCTCAAATTGCCCTCGGAAATCAGGGTTCCTCTGCAGAATCGCGAGCGTACGCTCCAAGCCCGGCTCAAGCGCCTCGACGCCACAAGTCTCCTCCGCCGTAGCGAGAACCCCTTGGACGGCCCGCCTGAGCTCCGCGACCGGATCAGCAGCTTGGCCGCCATGCTTCGATGTATTTTCCACCAGCGCCGAGTCCATTCCTTTCATAGGCATCCACTGCCGCCTTTTGAGCGTTAGCCCCGTAAGGCTGATAATGGCCAGATTTATTGTCGAGGAACACGACTTCGCCACCCTTGGTTTTGAACTCGCCAGCAGCCAAAACATCCCGCCCCTGGGCGAGGCTCACATGGCCAGCCGTTCGCTTCCCGATAACGAGTTCACCGCCTCCGGTCACTACGTATGCATAGTTTCCAGAGCGAGACAGCACGGTGCCGGGAGCAATCGGCTTGAACCATTCCGGCGTGTCTGTCGGTATCAAGTTCGAGAAAGAGGTTGGGTCCGGGCCCGCTCCGCTGTTGTGAACGAGGACCGGCGTCTGACCAGTGAGTACATAGTACGTGTGCTACGCGGTACCCTTCTACCTGCTTCTTCGCTGGTCAGCGTGTTTTTTGCGTTCCGCTGATGTGCGTGGAAATCCGTGGTTGTTGCCGTCGCTACTGCCGTCAGGCGGTTCATCCCAGGTACGGCTTCTCGCGTTGTTCCAGGAAGTGCTGGAGCCTGAGTCGTTGGGTGTGGTGCATCGACAACTGCTCGATCTCTTCCGGCGGTACAAACCGGAGTTCGGTGGATTCGTTGGAGATTGCCAGCCGGCCGCTGGTGATGCGGGCGGTGAAGCAGATGTTGAACTGGCGGCGGACCTCGCCGTCGGTGTAGGCGATGATGTGTTTCGGGTCGGTGTAGGTGCCGACCAGGCCGGTGATCTCGACGTCGAGGCCGGTCTCTTCCTTGACCTCGCGGACTGCCGTGCCTGGCAGGGAGTCGGTGAGGTCCATGCCTCCGCCAGGCAGTGCCCACAGGTCGTTGTCGCGGCGGCGCTGGAGGAGGATGCGCCCGTGGTCGTCGGTGACGACGGCGGATGCGGCGACGACCATGCTGTTCGGCTTGGGCGCGCTGGGGTCGTCGTAGTACTCGGTGCGGGCCACGGTCAGCCTTCCTCTCGTACGGGGGTCGCTGTCGCCCATACCGCGTCGAAGCTCTCTGCGTAGGTGTCGAACATGCCGCCTGTCTCGTGTCGGCGAAGATGCCATACGGGGGCGGCGTAGGCGTTGACGCCCCAGACGTGTGCGTTGACGAGTTGCTGGTCGTCGGCGCGGTAGAGGGAGTTGTAGAGCGTGGTTTCGTGGGAGCGGACCTCGATGCCGGGGGTACCGGCGACTCCCTCGTCGGTCGGGCAGCTTCGCCGTGCCAGGGTTCCCCGGGGGCCGCCAGGGCTCACCGCGTGACGCGTGCGCTTGGCCTTGGCGGCCCCCGGGGGTTCCTGGTCCGCCTCCGGTGACCGGGCGACGAGGGACCCCTCCCGCGACCTCGACCCCACACCACGACGAAGCTGCACCCGCACTCGGGCCCCCTGCCCCTCAGAGAGAGGGCCGGGGTCTGGGGCAGCGCCCCAGGTGGTTCGCTGTGCTGGCTGTTGCGCGCCCGGACCGGCGGGGCCGTCGGCAAGCGGGGCGGAGACAGGAGCGGGCGGCGGCCCCGCAGGGCCGGAGCGCGCGCGGGCCGCGCCAGCGGACCGCCTTGATCAAGTAAAGAAACTCTGAACAGCTCACCCGACAGCACCCTGAGCGCCTACCTCGCGTACTGGCTGGACGGCGTCGCCGTTCACCACCTGCGGGAGAACACCCACACCCGCTACGCCGCCTCCATCCGCCTCCACCTCAACCCCGGCCTCGGTAGCAAGAAGCTCGCCCGGCTCACCACCCGCGACGTCCGCACCTTCCTCGACGGACTCCGCACCACCTGCCAGTGCTGTACCCAGGAACGGGACACGAACCAGCGGTCCTGCTGCGCCATCGGCCACTGCTGCGAAAAGCGGCTCTCACCGCTGACCGTCACGTACGTCCACGCGGTCCTCAAGTCGGCCCTGGAACACGCCGTCCGCGAGGACGAACTTCCCCGTAACGTCGCCCGGAACGTCAAGACGACCACGCCCCGGCCCAGGCGCTTCCAGCCCCTCACCGCCGCCGAAGCCCGGCAACTCCTCCAGGCGGCCAACGGCGACCGGCTTCACGCCCTGTACGAACTCGCGCTGCGCACCGGGCTCCGCAAGGGCGAACTCCTCGGCCTCCACTGGGAAGACCTCGACCTCACCGGCGGCACCGCCACCATCCACCGCTCCCTCCAGCGCACCCGCAGCCAGGGCCTGACCGTCCTGAACACCAAGACCCTGGCCTCCGAACGCCGCATCGCCCTCCCCACCGAGTGCCTCAGCTCCCTCAAGATTCACCAGGAACGGCAGCAGGAAGAACGCCAGGCGGCCGGAACGGGCTGGACAGACAACGGACTCGTCTTCACCACCCTGAAGGGCAGGCCGCTCGACCCGACCAACCTCACCCGCCGCTTTCGGCGCCTCCTCCACGGTGCGGAACTCCGGACGATCCGCTTCCACGACCTCCGCCACTCGACCGCGACCCTGCTCCTGGAACAGGGCATCGACCTCGTCGTCATCAAGGAACTCCTCGGACACGCCCACATCGGCGTCACCGCCGGCGTCTACGCCCACGTACGCCTCCGCCTCCAGCGCCAGGCCATCGACACCCTCGGCAGCATCCTCGGCCCGACCGCTGACGGACCGGACGCCCCACCCTCCGCAGTAGTCGTCCGCTGACGTTGCCGTCGCCGTCGCCGTCAAACGCCTCTGGGGCCCGCTGAACATCAGCGGGCCCCAGAGGCGTTTGGGTCGGTGCGAAAAATCTCCGCGCTTCGGATTCTTTTAGCTCAAGGAGCCTTCAGAAATGAGGATTCGACCAAATCCACGATTCCCTAAATTCTCCTGAACCGATCAACTCGACGTTCAAGCGCGGACATCGGCGGAGTTTGTCATTTCTTCGAGACCACCGAAATCCCACCCGTCGCAAGGGAGAACATTCGAACAAGAGCCTTCCGAACATCCGGATCGCGATCAAGTCGCTCCAACGATTCGAATCTTGCCGGATCAAGATCGATCGTGGCAATTCCGCCAGCTTCCTTGCCATCTGCGGACGAGAACAACACGAAGCACCTGTACGCCCACACCGCTCCCCCCCGCTCCTCCCGCATCAGCGACTGGAGGATGACAGCGCCATCCCTGACCTGACTGCGGAGTGCATCCACCGAGGACCAGCGAGTTGCCCAGGATCGTTCCTCCGCTTCCAGCTGGATCGCCAACAGCGTTTCGAAGCTGATCTGGCATACACGAAAGTCTGGGTCATTCGAATGAATCAGAGCCATCAGGAACTACTCCGGATCGTAGACATCGATTCTTATTTCCGTATCGGGGTCTATGCGCCCGTCCTCGATCCTTCTTCGGAGTTCGTCCTTGCGGTGATGTCCTCCAAGAATCGTGCCGTCACGCGAGACGAGGATTCCGTCTCCGTCGCCAGGGTTGTTGATCCCATCCAGGAGCTCTTCATTGCTCAATTCCTCGTGATACCACTGCGACGCCGGATCCCGGGTCTTCTGCCCGTCGGTGTAATTACCGATATCACCAGCCCGCTCGTGACGTGTCGAGATTCCGCACGGTCCGGAATTGTGGACGAGTACCGGGGTCGCACCCGCCAGCACATAGTACGTGTGCTACGCGACCCCGCTCTATCTGCGTATTCGCAGATCAGCGCCGGTTTCGGGTTCCGCTGGTGTCCGTGGTTGTGCGGGGGAATCCGCGGGTGTTGCCGTCGCTACTGCCGTCAGGAGCGCGGGGCGCACGGTGGTGCTGCCGCTGACGCGGTGTCGGCGCAGGGGGACTTTACTGCCACGCTCCGGGCTCGGCACGGACGAGGGCGCGGACGGTCTGCTCGTAGTGCTGGTGGCCGGTTCGGGCGCAGTGTTCGGCGATCCAGCGGGTGAGTTCGTCCGGGGTGTGCAGGGTGCCGGATTCAGCGCCGCAGTTGTGTTCCTCGCCGGTGACGCAGACCGCTTCGTGGCCGGGCAGTGCCAGGGGGTCGGGGACGGTGGTCACGTGGTATTCGCGGTAGCGGTAGCGGCCTCCTGTGGCGCTGCGGGACTGCACGTCGGTGTTCGCGGAGTCAGGCATCCTCGGTCACCTCTTCCGGGTCGGTGAGGCGTTGACCGCGCGAGTCGGCGACCCTGAGCGCGTCGGAGAGGGCTTCGGTCAGCCGGCGGGCCAGCCAACGGTATTCGGTCGCCGACAAGGTCTTCGCGTCAGGGGCCATGGCGTCTCGGGCGTATCCCAGCAGGTCCTCGCCCATGCCCAGCTGTATGGCTTCGATGTTGTCGGCGAGGTTGGCGAGGTAGCCCTGGCCATCGGTGCTCAGGTAACAGGGGTGCCCACCCTCGGTGGTCCACGGCAGCAGTCGCGGCCCCTGCGTGGAGAGCCCTCCGGGCTCTTGTGTCGCTCGATCGGCCATCCTGATTCCCTCTCCTCAGCTCGACTCGGGGCTACTGATCACGGTCTCGCTGAAGTGAGCCTTTGGGAGTAGCCAGCCTGTCTGCCTTTCTGTCTGCCAAGCTGGTTGGGTGCGGGAGACGATCGGGGAACTGGTCAGGCGGCTGCGTCTGGCGCGTGGGTGGAGTCAAGGGCGGCTCGCCGAGGCGCTGGCTGAGGCTGCTCCTGGGCGTGTTCCTCCGACACGAAATGACGTGTCCCGCTGGGAGATTGGGAAGCGGTCCCCGCGCGAGTGGCTGCCGTACCTCGCGCGGGTGCTTCAGGTCCCGCGCGAGATGTTGGAAGCGGCGAAGGCTGTTGCGCCTGTCGAGTCCGCTGCGCACGTACGGTCCGTGGCCGACTTCCTGCCCGAGGGCGACCCGCCATCCCCACTGAGCGCCCGTTCGGGCCGCCGGATCGGATCCGGGCAGGTGGCCGACCTGGCCCAGCGGGTTCACGGCCTGCGGCTGGCCGACGACGTGGTGTACGGCAAGGATCTGATCGGACCCGCCCTGCGCGAGCTGCGGGCGGCGGTGAAGCTCTACCGCGAGGGAGTGCATACCGATGAGGTCGGCCGCGAACTGCTGCGGACTATTGGCGAGTTGGCACAGATCGCCGGGTGGGTCGCTTCCGACGCTGGAGAGCATGCCGAGGCGGAGCGTATCTACCGGCTCGGCATGAGCGCCGCACGGGCCGCCGGGGACGGCGTACTGTCCGGGAACGTCGCGGGCTCGCTGGCCTATCGTTGGAGCAATACCGGGCGGACTGCCGACGCGGTCGGGCTGGCCCGCGCCGCACTGGAGGACGCCGGTCTGGACGCCCCGCCGAAGGCTCGTGCGCTGTACCTGGACCGGGTGGCTTGGGCGCATACCCGTGCCGGGCAGGACCGCCCGGCGATGGCCGCACTGGGAGAAGCGGCCGAGGCCCTGGTTGAGGACTCGGCCGGCACCGAATCGCCGTCGTACCTGTACTGGATGGACGCCGGGGAATTGCAGGTCTTGGAGGCCCGCGTCTACACCGAGCTGAGACGCCCCCTGCGCGCCGTGCCGCTGCTGACGGACGTGCTCGAACGCTACGACGCCAGCCACTCCCGGGAGTTGGCTTTGTACCTTTCATGGCTGGCCGTGGCCTACGCCGACGCCAACGAGCCCGAGGCCGCCGCCGCGACGACGAGTCGCATGCTCGCTCTTGGACAGAGCGGCAGCGAACGCACGGCAGAGCGCACGCGGATCGTGCTGGACCGCCTGCGAGCCTTTCGAGACGTGCCCGAAGTCGCCGAGCTGCTGGTGTCCTGATCACCCGTGGTGCACCACGGCACGGAAGAGACCGCATACTGGCTGGCGCCGAGGCATCCGGTAAGAAGCCGGCCTGAGCGGGAGGGGTCCCTCGTCGGTCGGGCAGCTTCGCCGTGCCAGGGTTCCCCGGGGGCCGCCAAGGCTCACCTCGTGACGCGTGCGCTCGGCCTTGGCGGCCCCCGGGGGTTCCTGGTACGCCTCCGGTGACCGGGCGACGAGGGACCCCTCCCGCGACCTCGACCCCACACCACGACGAAGCTGCACCCGCACTCGGGCCCCCTGCCCCTCAGAGAGGGCCGGGGTCTGGGGCAGCGCCCCAGGTGCTTCGCTGTGCTGGCTGTTGCGCGCCCGGACCGGCGGGGCCGTTGCCAGCGGGGCGGAGACAGGAGCGGGCGGCGGCCCCGCGGGGCCGGAGCGCGCGCGGGCCGCGCCAGCGGACCGCCTTGAACCAGTAAAGAAACTCTGAACAGCTCACCCACCCGGTACTGCGTGTCCTGCTACTCCGTCGGGTGCGGCCGATTCAGCGTCGGCGTCTGCCTTCGTTCAGCCGGTCGTGCAGACGCTGGGCCTTGGCGGCAGTCTCCTCGGGCGTGTAGTTGCCGCTGAGGCGCTTGCGTTGCTCCATGACGGCGCGCATGGCGTCGCGGTGGGCGGTGGCGGCTTCGAACTCGGTGCTGGCCTTGGTGAACCTTTCTTCGGCAGCGACGAGTTCGGCGGCTACCTCTTCATCGGACTTGCCGCTGAGCCGTACCGCTTCCTCGTCCGCCTGGCGCTGGACGATGCTCTCGTCGAGCATCTCGTTGTAGCGGTTGAGGAGCTGATCGCGCGGGCTGAGTTCGCGGACGAAGACGCCTCGGCCCTGCACGGAGTAGATCAGCCCCTCCTCCTTGAGGACCCGCAGGGCGTTCTGCGCGGTGGAGTTGGCGATGCCGAACTGTTCTTGCATTTCGCGGGCGGACGGCAGCTTGGCACCGGATGCGAGCTGGCCGTCCTGGATCTGCTTGCGGAGCGTGTCCGCGGTCCGCACGTATGGGGGGCGGGGATCGTCAGCGGGGCTGGTGGCGGTCTGCCATCCGCGCTGGAGATCGCCGAGGCCTGTGTACGCGGGATCGGACTCGCCGGGATCAGCCCCGTCGTTTGCCGCTGGGGCCTCTGGCTCCCCTTCGGCCGGCGTCTCCTGCGTGCGGACGTAGCTGCCCCTGCCGAGGACGGAGTAGATCAGCCCCTCGCGCTTGAGGAGCCGCAGGGCGTTTTGGACCGTGGAGCTGGCGATGCCGAAGCGTCGTTGCAGCTCGCGCGCGGCCGGAAGGCGCTCGCCTGGGCGCAACTCGCCGTCGTGGATGGCGGCGCGCAGGACATCGGCGGCCTGGACGTACGGCGGCCGGGGGTCCTCTCCCAGGGGCAGCTTCATGGCACGAGGGTAGCGGCGTCAGCACTCATGGCACACCCGGGTGTCCTCGGCGTACCAGACGTATCGGTGTAGCGATACGAATCGACCGTTGCGCGTGTAGCGGGCGTACCGCTAGTGTTGCGGCGAGTCGATCAACCGGCTCCACCGAAACAAGGGGTGTGATGGCATGGCCATGACTCGTATCCGTGTTGCCCTGCTGCCGTAGGCGGTGTGCATCGCGGGCACCGAGCCGGTTCTGAAGATCAAGGACCAGCAGACCGGGGAGGTCGCTACCGACCGGGAGACCGGGGCGTCGCTGTACACGGTGACGGTGATGCTCATGGAGGACGGCCGCGCCGAGGTCCTGAAGATCACGGTTCCGGAGACGGGTCTTGCGGCCGGGCTCAAGCCGGGGGCGATGGTGCGGCCGGTGGACCTGTTCGCGACCCCGTGGGCGCGGATCTTCAACGGTCAGCTCTCCGACGGCGTCGCCTACCGGGCCGCCCATCTGGAGCTGGTGACAGTGGAGGCGGCCCAGTGATCCGCTTCGAAAACGCCGCGCCAGAGCGGGAGTTGCACTCGCTCCGGCCCCTGCCGGGGACCGAGGGCAAGGCCACGTTCTTCGCCTCGTCGGCGGTGCTCGATCTGCTCGGCCTGAGCCCGGAGCAGGCGGCCCGCCTGGACCTGGCCCACGTGCTCCGCCTGATACACGAAGAGGGGGCCTGACATGGAAGCCGTGACGGAATACGCGCCGTACGCGCTGCTGGTCGTGGTCGTGCTGATGGGTGTGTGGCTGCTGGTGACGGTGGTGCGCTACGTGCGGGCCGACCGGGGCACGCGGGTCAGCATGCGGCAGGCCGTGCGGGTGCGCTGGGGCTGGGTACGGCTCGCGCGGATGGCCGGGCTGACGGTCACCGACAAGACCCCGGGCCTCTTCGCGCAGATCACCGCATCCAAGGACGGCTCCACCCCCGCGCCCCGGGTACTGACTCCCCGGATCAAGGTCAAGCCCGACCCGTTCGGCGTGATCGTCCAGGCGCGCACGCTGCCGAAGGTCGGGTTGGAGGAGTACCAGAAGTCGGCGCGGTTCCTCGCCGACGCCTGGCGGTGCACGCGGGTCTCCGTCCTGCCGGACGGCCCCGGCAGAGTGGTGATCCGGGGCGTGCGCTCCGACCCACTGACCACGCCGACCACACACCGGCCCACCGGCCTCCCGCCCGTGGACCTGACGCGCTGGGAACTGGGCATCGACGAGTACGCCACGAAGGTGCACGTGTCCTTGGCCAACGTGCCCGGGGTGACGGTGGCCGGCGTCCCCGGTGCGGGCAAGACCTCGGGGGTCAACAAGTTCGTCTGCGACTTCGCGCCCTCTGCGTCCGTGCAGATCGTGACGGCGGACGGCAAGGTGTCGCGGGCCTCGGAGGGCGACTACGCCGACCTCGTCAAGCGGATGTTCGCGTTCTGCGGAGACGACCTCGATGAGGCGAATGCACTGTTCAAGCGCCTGGTGGAACTGCGCAAGCGGCGCTCGGCGACCATCCGTGACGTGCTGGGTGTGAAGAACATGTGGCACGTCGGTCCTTCTCCGGAGTGGCCGCTCACGGTCCTGATCATTGATGAGGCGCACACGTTCTTCCGTGAGTACAAGGGCAGCGATGCCGAGACGAAGCGTTTGGCCGCGCTGACGGCGGAGAACGCCCGGCTGGTGGAGGATCTGGTCAAGAAGGGCCGCAGCGTCGGCGTCCTGGTGATCCTGATCAGCCAGAAGACCACCGGCGATGCCATCCCGACCTTCATCCGCGACGTGTGCCCCATCGGGCTGTCCTTCGCGCAGAAGACCGTGGAAGCCGCGGTGGCCGCGCTGGGGGACGACATTCGTAACTGGCCTGATGCCAGCCCGGTCACCTTGCAGGACCCCGCCTACGTCGGCGTCGCGGTGATGGCGATGCAAGGCCGCCCCGGCTACACCCGCATCCGCACCCCCTACGTCTCCGACGCCGACGCGGCCCGCGTCGCCGAAGCCACCTCGCACCTGACCGCCGACCCAGACCTGTGCCTGGACGCCCTCCTCGCCTCGCCCGGCCGGACCACGGCACCCCTGCCGTCGCTCACCAAGTAGCCGCAAAAGCCCACACTGGAAAGGAGGTTGAGGACATGGCGGAGGAACGGTTCACCCGGCGCACCGTGACCGTGGTCATGGCGGTCATCGCGGCCCTGGCCTTCGTCTTCTCCTTCGGCAACGTCTGGGCCCTCGCCCTGCGACTCGGCGTCCCCCACCCGATCGCGCCACTGATCGCCCCCATGGTCGACCTGTCCGTCGTCGGGCTTCTGGTCGCCCTGCGGTTCCTGGCCCTGCGCGGCGTCCCCAAGGCGGAGTTGAAGGCCGGTACCCGGCTGCTGCACCTGTGCAGCCTGCTCACCCTCGCGCTGAACACCGCCGAACCGTTGCTGGCCGGCCGCTACGGACGGGCTTGCCTGGACACCGTCGCCCCGCTCCTGCTCCTCGGCTGGGGCCACGTCGGCCCCGCCTTCCTCGCCCAGTTCCACACCCTCACCCACCCCACCCCGCACCTGGAGGACGCCACCGCTTCTGTCTCCGAGCTGGTGCCCGACGAAGCACCCGCACCCGAGCCCCCGACGCCCGCCCCAGTCGAGGAACCGCAGCCCGCTCCGGCCGCCGCTCTGCCCGTCGCCGTCGCCAAGACGACTCGGCCCGCCTCCGGCCCGGCCCTTCCGGCCGCCCTGCTGGACGCGGCCCGGCGTATCGCTGACACCCATCGCGCCGAGCACGGAACACCGATCACCGCCGCCCACCTGGGCACACGCATGGGCATCGCCCTGCCGGTGGCCACCACCGCACTCGCTCAGCTCTGAGCACCGGCCCTCACCGGCCGAATCCCCCTCGCTGAACCCACGCCCGCCCCCGGGCCTGGTTCGTCATGCCCCGAGCAGCACCAACATGCCTCCCTGACTTGCTGGTTGCTGCTCGGGGGCCACCCACCCGAACAGAAGGGACACGCCCCGAATGGTCACCCTGGACCTGCGCCACGTGGCAAGCCCCGCCGTACGGGACCTGCTCCACCTCGTCAACCACCCCGACTTCGACCGTGCACAGCAGCAGATCGAACACCTGGGCGGCTGCACCGAACCTGTCCGCCTGACTGGCCTCACGACCACCGTCGACGCCACGACCGGCGAGGTGCTGCGTACCTACAACACGTCGGACGAGCCGACGGGCAGTCTGCTCACCGCGTGCGGCAACCGCCGTGCTTCCCGCTGCCCGGCCTGCTCCCGCATCTACGCCGCCGACACCTACCACCTCATCCGCGCCGGCCTCTCCGGCGGCAAGACCGTGCCCGACACCGTCAGCACCCACCCCCGCGTCTTCGTCACCCTCACCCCGCCGTCCTTCGGCCCCGTCCACAACCGCCTCACCACCCCCGGCGGCGATGTCCGGTCCTGCCGCTGCCGCAAGCTCCACGAGCCCACGGACGCCCTGCTGGGCACGCCGCTGAACCCGGCGACGTACGACTACGAAGGCGCGGTCCTGTTCAACGCCCACGCCTCCGCCCTGTGGGCCCGCTTCACCACCTACCTGCGCCGCGAGCTGGCCGCCGAACTCGGCATGACCCAGAAGGCCGCCCACGCGGCCCTGCGGGTGTCCTTCGCGAAGGTCGCCGAATACCAGCAGCGCGGCCTGGTCCACTTCCACGCCGTCATCCGACTCGACGGCCCCGACGGCAGCAGCCAGCCCCCGCCGCCGTACGCCACCGTCGCCGTACTCACCAAGGCCGCCCGCGCCGCCGCCAAGCGGGTCCGCGCCACGGTGAAATCGGATGCGGTCGGGGAACGCGAACTCGGCTGGGGCAAACAGTTCGACGTGCGCGAGATCGCCTCCTCCGGCACCGACGCCGAATTCACCGACCAGGCCGTGGCCGCCTACGTGGCGAAGTACGCCACCAAGTCCGCCGACGCCTCCGGCACCCTCGACCACACCCTCCTCTGCCGCCCCTGCCAGGGACGCGGCGCCACCCTCCTGCCCCACGGAACGCCGCTCCCGTGCACCGCCTGCGACGGGACCGGACAGGCCCGCCCGCTGACCCGGCTCCCCGTCGCCCGGCACGTCCGGCAGATGATCCGCACCTGCTGGGAGCTGGGAGAGCTGCCGGAGTTCGCCCACCTCAAGCTCCGGAAGTGGGCCCACATGCTCGGCTTCCGGGGCCACTTCTCCACCAAGTCCCGCCGCTACTCCACCACCCTCGGCGCGCTGCGCGACGCCCGCCGCACCTGGCGCACCGAACAGGCCCGCGCCCACGCCGGACTGCCCGAGTCCGACCCGACGACCACGCTCGTCGTCGGTCGCTGGGACTACCTCGGCTCGGGTTACAGCCCCGGCGGCGCACTCCTCGCAGCCCACATCTGGCACCGCAAGGAACTGGAACGGCAGGTCGCGGCCGAAGGGGGCTGTTGATGACCTCGCCCCCGCTCACTGTCCTCCACGCGGAGGCGGCACCGGCGCTGGATCTGCTCACGGTGCCCCAGGTCATGGCCCGCCTCCAGCTCGGCCGCTCCGCCGTCTACGACCTGCTCCGCACCGGACAGCTCACCTCGATCACCCTCGGCCGCGCCCGCCGCATCCCCACCCACGCCCTCACCGACTTCATCCGCACCCGCCTCGAACAGGACGCCGCCTGATGACCACACCCCGCGACACCCCCGCCTCCCGCCGCGTTCGCGCCAACGGCGACGGAACCGTCTACCAGCGCAAGGACAGCCGCTGGGAGGCCGCCGGATACGTCCTCGCTCCCGGCAACACCCGCAAGCGCGTCCGCGTCTACGGCACCACCCGCAAGGAAGCCCTCGCCAAGCTCACCGAGAAGATCGCCGCCAGCAACCGTGGTGTCCCCGCTCCGTCCGCGCAGGGCAGCCTGGCTACGTACCTGACGTACTGGCTTCAGAACGTTGCCGTCCATCAGCTCCGCGAGAACACCCACACCCGCTACACCGCCGTCGCCCGGCTCTACATCATCCCCGGCCTCGGACGGAAGAAGCTCGCCAAGCTCACCGCCAAGGACGTCCGCACCTGGCTCAACCAGCTCCGAACCACCTGCCAGTGCTGCGTCCGTGGGCTCGACAGGGACCGGGACCAGCCCGTCTGCTGCGCTGCCGGGAAGTGCTGCTCCAAGCGGCTCTCACCTCTGACCCTGAGCTACGTGCACTCCGTGCTCAAGTCCGCGCTGGAGCACGCCGTGCGCGAGGAGGAAATCCCGCGCAATGTCGCCCGCAACGTCCGCACCGGCACACCACGGCCCCGCCGCTTCGAACCCCTCACTGCCGAGGAAGCGCGCACGTTCCTGACCGCGACCAACAGTCACCGGTTGCAGCCGCTGTTCGAACTCGCTCTGCACACCGGGCTCCGCAGGGGCGAACTCCTCGGCCTGCGCTGGGAAGACCTCGACCTGGCCGGCGGAACCGCCAGCATCCGACGCACCCTCCAACGCACCAACTCCAGCGGTCTGACCGCCCTCCCGACCAAGACCAAGAGCTCCGAGCGGCGCATCGCCCTGCCCACGCCGTGCCTGCACTCCCTCGAACAGCATCGCGACCGACAACTCCAAGAACGCGAAACGGCAGGCGGGAGCTGGC
Source organism: Streptomyces sp. NBC_00388 (assembly GCF_036061255.1). Taxonomy (NCBI): domain Bacteria; kingdom Bacillati; phylum Actinomycetota; class Actinomycetes; order Kitasatosporales; family Streptomycetaceae; genus Streptomyces; species Streptomyces sp. NBC_00388. The sequence goes on along the minus strand of NZ_CP107948.1, from coordinate 5,988,451 downwards.
AGGACAGCGGCTACGTCTTCACCCGCCCCGACGGCGCCCCGATCGAAGGGTCCACCCTCACACGGCACTTCAACGCCTTGCTCCGCCAGGCCAGGCTCCGCCGCATCCGCTTCCACGACCTCCGCCACTCGACCGCCACCCTCCTCCTGGAACAGGGCGTCGAACTCGTCGTCATCAAGGAACTGCTCGGCCACGCCCACATCGGCGTCACCGCAACCGTCTACGCCCACGTCCGAATCCGTCTCCAACGCGACGCCATCAACCTCCTCGGCCACGCCCTCCGCAATCCCACCGAGATCACCGGCAGGCCCGACGACGGCGACGAACCACCCCTCGCCGGAGCCGCCGTCCGCTGACGTTGCCGTCAACTACTGCCGTCAGACCACACTGAAGCCCTGCCTGGTGACACCTGGCAGGGCTTCAGATTTGCACCCGTGGATTCACTCCGGGCACCGTTGACTGGGCATTCTCACCGGAAGCGTCGCAACGCATCCGGAGCGGCCCTCCTCTCTTGCGGGAGAGGAGTCAGAGCGTATCGATTTCGTTCCCCTTTGAGTCAATGATCGCGTAGTCGCCGGGGTAGGGGACCCAAACCCCAATCCCGTTAGGCCACGAGACGATCTCAAGCGAGGCCACGTTTGAGATTGCGGTCCGGAGAAAGACCGCCTCGCCGTCACTCAGGGAGAAGGTGGTTCCTACCGGCTCGAAGCACACCTCGACGCTTTCCCCTCGCGCCGCCACAAATTTCAGGTCTACGACCTGCTCTCCCTTGCTCACCTGACTATCTCCAAGCATCGATGATCTCCTGAGTCAGCACCACGCGCGCCGGTGCAGTCTTTCCGCCCTTTCCTGCGAGCGCTGCACTCTGGTAGAAGTCCTGCAATTTCTCCGCATCACCCCTGCTTGCCAACCCGCGCAAATCAGCCGGAGAGCGTGTTCCTACAAGGTGGGAGGGATCTCCGGAACCCCATACGCGCCCGCCCACTTCTTGCAGGGTGCCACCTTCAAGTTTCGGAACGCCAACCCTGCCGCCCGGATTGGCGAGATCGGTGGTGTTCCCCTTGGAGTCGACCGAGAAGCGAGGATCACAGTTGCTGTTGTGAACCAGGACCGGCGTCTGACCAGCGAGTACATAGTACGTGTGCAACTCGTCCACAGTCAGGTTGTACGTACGGGCATGCTTCGTGAAGGCCTTGTTTGCCGTGACGATGGCGGTGGAGCCGTCATCGGTCAGGAGCGTCATACCGGGGGCAAGGTCTCCGGCCTCCACCCACGCGTGTTCCGAAGGAGACCAGAACGGGTGCTCGTCCGTAGCCGTGATCGAGGTGATGCCATCTTCCGCGGCGATGGAGATCTTGTTGAAGAACTTGTCGCCGTTGGTTCTGATGAGGCGCGTCACCTTGCGGGCGCGAGTCTTCCCGGTCACCGGGTCGGTTGCCCGAACCTTGTCGCCTACCTTTACGTCCTCAATGTCCTTGGTCGAACCGTCAGCCATGAGGATGTCCGTGCCGGCCAAGAAGCATTTGCAGTGTTTCGCGGCTTCCGCAACCCTGCCCGCCTTCTCGAGCTTGGCCACCTTCGCGATCTTCCCGACGGGGAGATCAGCAAGCAACCAGCCGCATTCCGCAGTGATCTCGTCGGCGCACTTCGAGGCCAGTTTGGTGTCGAATACCAGGAAATCGAAAGTGTCCCTCAATATCCTGAGATAACGGTTCCCGCGTTCGGGCAGCTTTCCGTAATAGATCTCCCCCGACTCACTGACCGTCAAAAACTGCTTGGCAACGACCTTTCCATTTACGTAGTGCTTATTGGTGAAGACATTGCTTCCGTCGTTCCGGGAATTCTGATGTGTCGTGGTCAGTTCCTGAGTCCACACTCCGGAATCATTGATCTTGAAGTGTTCCCTTGTGCCGTCCGAGCAGATTCCCGCAGGCCCGCACATGCCAGTGGGCTTCAATCCATCGGGATCGCTCTTCGTGACCGGGTTGTTGTTGCCGTAGGTGTAGCCGTTCATCTGCTGCGGATCGGTCAGATCCATGACCGGGTCGACCGAAAGGAAGCGGCCGGTGGCGGGGTCGTACTCGCGGGCGCCCAGGTGCTGGAGACCGGTCGTCCCGCTGTCGTCGGTGCCTCCGACGAATCCCTTCGATCCCGGCCAGTCCGCAGGCGCACTGCCCCGAGCACCACCGAAGGGGGTAGTGCGGCGTTGCTGGATGGCAAGGTTCGTGGCGTCGACGGCGAGCAGGCCGGTGCCCTGGTGGTCCGGGATGGTGTAGGAGAAGGTGCGGTCGTCGTCCTGGACGGCTGTGTTGCCGCCGCCGAGGTCGGTGTAGCGAGTGGCTCTGGGCTTGTCGGCCCCCTTGGCCAGGGTGAGTTCGGTCCCGCCCAGGTACAGGGTGGTTCCGGTAGGTGCCCGGGCGATGAGCCGGTTGCCGTCCGGGTCGTACAGATACTGGGTGGTCTTGCCGCCCTCGGCGACGGATGCGAGATGCCCCTCGGCGTCCCAGGTCAGGGTCTGACCAGGACGGGTTTTGGTGTTGCCGGCCTGGTCATAGGTGTACTTGTCCGTCGACGTGCCGGTAGGCCCGGACGTGGTCACGGCGCCGAGACTGTGAGCCTGCGATGTGCCGGCCGGTGGATAGCTGTATTCGTGCGTGGTGTCTTTACCCGCACGGTGGGCAGGGTCGTGCTCGGTCTCGGCCGTCCGGTTGCCGGTTACGTCGTAGCTGTAGCTCTGCCAGTACGGGGCGGCTCCCCCGATCGCCGCAGCGCCCGGAGTGGCGCTGCACGCAGTTGACGCCTGGCTCCAGGCATCCGTGAGGCGCCCCAGGTAGTCGTATCCGTAACACTGGTTGTCCGCGCCGGTGCGGGAGGTGTCCGCGACGGAGGTGATGTTGCCGGCCTCGTCGTAGTGGTAGGCCGCGCTGCGGTCGATGCCCGGCTGCTCCATCCGGGAGACCACGGACGAGGCGAGGCGGCGGGTCCCCCATTCGTAGCCGTTCTTGATCTCGGTCGTCCGGGTGCCGCCGGACAGACCGAGCGTCACGGTGTCAGGCAGTCCGACGTGTGTGTAGGTGGTCTTCCCGGACATGCCGTCCGTCGTGACACCGGTCGGCCAGAGCGTCGTGTCGTCGTAGCTGTAGACCGTGGTTGCCCCCGGCAGAGCCCCCGCGGGCGAGGACGAGGTACCGGCCACCAGACCGGAGGGCTTGTAGAGGGTGCCGGACTGGTAAGTACCGGCCAGTGCCCCTTCAACTGCCGGAATGACGACCGCGGTCCGGTAGGGGCGGCTCAGTGCGTCGTAGGCGGTCACCTTCGAGGTGTACGGCTGCCCGTCCTCGTAACGGGTCGATTCAGCCGGGAGCCCCTTTCCGCCGGGCACCGTGTCGTACGTCCATTTCGCCCGCAGCGTTCCGCCAGGAGTCCCCTCGTGCAGCTCGGTCCGGCGGCCCTGGTTGTCGTAGCCGGTGTAGAGGAGAACGCCTCGGCTGTCCTTGGTGTGATCGACCTGGCCACGGTCGTCGTAGAAGGTCTCGGTAGCGCCCTTGTCCGGGTCGACCGTCTTGGTCTGGCGGCCCATCTGGTCGTAGGTGTACGACCAGCTGTTACCAGCCGGGTCGGTGACCGATTTCAGGGACCCCCGTGCGTCATACACGTAGCGCGTCGTGTCCGCGGCCGCACCGAGGGCGCGCTGATGCAGCGTCTGGACTTGAGTGGTGTGCCCCCTCGCATCCGTGACGGTGGTGGTGGCGGTCCCGCCGGCCGGTGGTATGACCGTGGTGCGGTCACCGCCGTACACCGTCTTCGTGGTGCTGAGGACCGCTCCGCCGTCCCCGTTGCCGGCGATCTGCTTGCTCAGGACGGATCGTCCGAGCCCGTCGTAGTCGGTGCGGGTCTGCGACTCCACCGCGAGGGCATCCTCGGGTTGGAAGATCTTCTTCGCAGGTCCGCCAGTGGTGAAGTACGGGGCGAACGTCTTGGTGCTGAGGCCGCGTTCGTCGTAGAAGACGTCGCTGACGATGCTGCCGCCGTCCGGGCCGGGATCCTGAGTCTGCCTTTCGCGCAGCAGGCCGTCGTAGAGGGTGTAGGCCGGGGCCGTCTGTCCGTCGTTGTTGTTGACCTTCCGTGTGCCCACGACGGTGGGCTGGCCGTCCGCGACCTGGTAGGTGAACTGATAGCTCGGGACCCTGGTGGTAGCGCGGCCTGGTTCCCACACCTCGGTGGTCCGCCCCGCGGCGTCGTAACGCGTCTCCGCGGTGTTGCCGTTGGGATCCGTCTCCTTGGTCACCTGGCCCCTGACCGGGTCCAGTTCCTGGACGGACGTGAGGCTCGTGGAGCTGTCCCCGGCCTTGGCGGGCGGACCGGTGGTCCTGACCTGAGTGGCCCTGCCGGTTGCGGGGCTGTAGGCAGTCGTGGTGGTACGGCCGTCGCCCCGTGCGGTACGCACAGGGGCTGAATCCCCGTCGACGGTGACTTCGGCTGTCAGGTCGTTCACTGCCAGCGGACGACCGTAGGCATCGTAGGTCGTGCCTGTCTCCAGGTACGTGGCCTTGGTCCCGGTGTGGCTCTTGAGCCCGGCGGTCCCGGTGGGATCGCCCTTGACGGGCTCGGCGCCGTAGGCGCCACCGTCATAGGCCGTACGGACGTCGGAGATGACGTCCTTGGCGCGGTCGGGTGTCTGGGTGCACGCTTTCGCCACGGTTTCGATGCGGCCGACGGTGTCGAGGATGTTCGCCGTCGCGTTGGTGGCGTAAGTGGTTCGGCTGCACTGGTCGTCGTCGGGCGTAGACGTGTCGCCGAGGTCGTTCACCTCGGTGACGCGGCCGGCCACGGTGTCCTGTGTGGTCTCGGTGTCGGTCGTCCGCCATTTGACGCCTGCGCCATCGTCGAGGCTGGTCCAGGTACGTGCCTCGGCGGTGCCGATGAAGTCGGCCGTGACCGTGCCCCAGGCTCGGACCTTCTTCGCTGTCTCGTGGTGCCAGGGGCGGCTCACGGACTTGGTGAGGATCTTGCCGTCGGGCTTGTCGTACGTGGCGGACTTGTAGGCGAAGCCGGCGAGTGCCTCATGGTCGGTGATCGGCTCACCCTCACCTGTGCCCAGAGCCACGCTCACCGGCTTGGTGCCACCGCTCTTGTCCTTGCGGTCTCCGTCCATGCCGCGCAGAAAGAAGCTGTCCTGCTGCGACTTCATGGAATCGAGGCCACCGCTCCTGACGTGGACCTGTCCGTAGCCGCGCCACTGCGACCAGGTGCGGTACTTCTCCTTGGTGAGACCGTCGTCATCCGCGTAGTGCCAGGCCGCAGGACCCTCGTACGCGTAGCGGGTGATCTGGTCGGGTGCGCCGCCGGTGCGGTCCGAGACCGTCACGGCCGTGGTCACGTACTTGTTGAACCACTGCACGTCCGGGGCGTCAGCGGTCTGTTCCTGGTCGAGGACCTGTGGGAAGCAGCGTGTGGTGTTGCTCTCCGGCGCGGGCAGTGCCTTCCAGTCGCACACGGGATCGGAGTACTCGACGTCGGTCCTGCTCCCCGTCTCCCCGTCGACGCTGGTGAGCCGGTCCTTGATGAAGGGTGCGTAGCCGTCGCCGGTCTTGTCCAGCCGGTTGGCCAACTGGCCGTAGGCGAAGGAGGTCTTTGGCAGGGTGACCGCGGGCGTGGCGGACTGCCCCGTGTGCTGCACGCTCTCCAGCAGCAGCTGGTAGTCCGTATCGGCCATGCCCCAGCGGTGACTGAACGCCCAGGAGTCGCTCTTGTCATAGGCGCCGGCTGCGTTCAGCACCTGCGTCGTGATCCCCGTCAGGCGCTTGCGGGTCCAGAACGTCGGTGCGAAGCGCCCCTTGTCGCACTTGGCCCCGGAGTCGCAGTTGAGGTCCCAGGGCGTGTCGTACCAGTAGAACGACTTGTCGTCGACCGTCGACGCCGCACAGGTGACGCCGGTCTCCGGCAGGCACCGTTCGGCGCTGCTGAACACCGCCTGCGCCATCGGTTTGTCGGCGAACATCCGGTTCGACTTCAGGCCGTAGTCGATGCGCGTCAGGTAACCACCGCGCGTGTAGGAGGTGTCGTCGTCCTCCTTGAGATTGCGACCGTAGGAGTTGGACTCCTTCTCGTAGTGATAGGCCATGGCATTGCCATGGGTATCCACCACGTAGTCCAGGTTCCAGCGCCATGCCTGCTGGCACCAGGACGAGGCGAAGTCGTCCTGGTGGCACTTCTCGCCGCTGTTGTTGCCGAAGACAGGTACGTTGAAGGTCGAGTTGGTCTCGTCCTTGCCGGCGGCCCAGCCGGGGAGACGGTTGTATCCGAAGTAATAGCGCACGCCGCTGGGGTCGGTCAGCCTCCAGTACTCGCCGTCGGCGTCGCCGTTGTCCCGCGCCGTCGAGTACAAGCGGTCGATGCGGGTTCCGTCGTCCTGCTTGAGTTTGAACTCGTCCTTGCTCACGGGGACGAGTTCGCCGCCCTTCCCGTTGAAGCTGAGGAAGGCGTTGTCGTAGGCCCAGCACAGGTCACCGGGTTTGCTGCCGTCCGCGTTCTTCACGCCGTCGTCGGAACACGGCTTGTAGCGGCGCTCGATGGAACCTGTCCCGAGATCGAATCCGTCCCCGACCCAGGCACCCTGGTTGTTGGTATTGGTGGTACGGCCGTCGATGGCTCCGGAGGAGTAAGAGAGTTTCAGATCGGGCTGGAGGTCGCCGGGGGTGTGGGGCACGGTGATGTCGTAGGACCAGTTGAAATCACCGGAGTTCAGGCTGGTGGACCAGGAACCCGAGTCCGACAGGGAGGTGGCTTTGTAATCCCCCTTGTCTCCCGCCGGCGCGGCGGCGGCCGCGAGGACCGTCGGCCCGCCGCTTCGGAGAGTCATCGCCTGGGCAGTGAGCGTGTGTGCCGTCGTGTCGTTGTCGGCCTTGAGCGGGGTTGCGGTACGGCAGGACCGCTTGTCCGGACTGGTGAGGAGGCACGCCGGGTAGCGCACGAGCCGAAGCCGGGAGGAGTAGGCACCGCCGTACGCGCCGGAGAACGTGTCGTAGTCCACCGAGACGGATACAGGTCCCTCGCTGACGCCGCCCTTGTCCTGGGGTGTGAGCGCGAACACGAGTCCTTCGACGCCCGCCTTCCGGGCCTGGCTCCGGCTGAGGACCCGGGCGTTCACCTGGCCGGGATCCGCGGGAGAGGCACCGCCCTTCTGCTTTGCCGCGAGGCGGCCTTTCGCCCCGTGCGGAGCCACCGGAGCGACCTTTATCAGGCCACCGTCGGCGCTGTTCGGCGGTTGGGAACCGGCGCCACGCGTTGCCGTGGGAGCGAGGGTCTTCGTGGTGGCGCCCGGCCACGCATGATGCGGGACTCCTGCGGGGGTTCGTGGCCCCTTGGTGACAGCGCGCGGCTCAGCTTCGCTGCCCCTCGTGCCCTCGACCGGGCTGTCCGAGGACACTTGAGTCTTGGCCGAGTCCGCCGCTGCCACGTCTTCGGTCAGGGCGGTGGCCTGCAGGAGGCCTGCCGCCAGGGTGCCGCACAGCACCAGGGATATCCGCTGCCGTGAGGCGCGGAAGAACCGGGGTGTTCGCCTTCTCATATGGGTGGGTCTCTCAACTGCCGGGCGCACAGAGGGCGCGGGAGGGCGGGAGTCAGAAGTACGGCTGCCGGTCGCTGGACCGCTCTGCCGGTGAGTGCTCAGTCGATGGGAGGAACCTCGGTGGGGACGCCGAACCAGGAGGCGGCCAGATACTCGACCTGACTGTCGCTCAGCGATCCCTGGAAGGCCCACACGTCGTCGACGGTGCCGGGAAAGAAACGGGCGCTCTTGCCCGCTGTGACGGCGGCCCCGACCTGGAAGCCCTTCGTCGCCTTGTGCGTCAGGACGTTCTCGCCCCAGGCGATCAGGTCTGCACAGCCGGACGTGTCGGACATGCCATCGCCGTCGTCGTCGGCGCAGGCCACCTCCTGGAGCACGCCGTTGACGAAGAGGCGGGCCTCCTTGGCGAACCCGTCGTAGACGACTGCCAGGTGGTTCCAGTTGGTCACGTCCTCGAAGGAGGTGGATGCGACCCTCGACACTCCAGCATCCGAACTGTCCTTGTCCGAGAGGGACATCTCCCAGCTCCCCTGGCTCTCGGGGTCTTTCGCGTCCGGAACATAGTGGACGTCCAGAGCGCTGTGGCCCGCGCTTTCCGCGCTCAGAGCGGTGACTTCCTTCGACGGTTGCGCCGCTGCCTGCACCCAGGCCGTGACCGTGAAACTCGTGCTGGTGTCCACAGGCATAGCGGTCGTGGAGGCGTAGGCGTCGGTTCCGTTCAGCTGAAGGCCGTGGTCGCCGACCCAGCCCGCGCCGAGCCCCGCGCCGCCTTTGAGCGCCATCGGCCGGTTCTCCTGGGAGGCATCCGGTGATGTGACGGGTGTGGACGTCGTGGCTTCCTCGAACTGCCAGCGCCCCTTCAGCAACGGGTGCTGCTTGAACATCTGCGCGACTTCCTCCGCCGAGACCGGGCGGTCGTACAGACGAATGTCATCAATCTGTCCGGGGAAGAAGGAGCGTGGCTTTTCCTCGAAGGACCCGGCGCCGATCTGCACAGGGCCACCCGCGTACCAGGTCGTGGAGAGGCCGGTACTGCCCGCCTGCGCACCGTTGACATACAGCGTGAGCTTGTCGGCAACGGTGTCGTGGACCCCGACGAGGTGCACCCAGTCGCCACCGTGCGCAGTGACGCCGTCGGCCTGGATGGCGCTGACCGGAGTGGCATCGGATTCGTCTGCGGAGTACTGGTTGAAGGCCCACCGGTCATAGGTGGAGGAGTAGTAGAGCTCGAACCCCGCGGTGTGGGCTCCTGCCTGGGTGGCGACCATCGCCGCGTGATCGGGTTTCTTCTCGGGAAGCTTCACCCAGGCCGAGACCGCGAACCCGCGCTGGTTGTTGACGTGCGGCGAGACCGTGGTGGCGTAGTCGTCGGTCCCGTCAAGGGCCAACGACCGCCCGTTGACTCCGGGCTGACCGCTTCTGGCACCCCCCTTGAGGATCATGGCATCCACATCGGCGTGACCCGTGACATGGGCTGCACCGGCTGGCTCGTCCAGGGGGAAGACCGCACGGGCCTGACGGCCTGGAGTGGTGAGGGGTTCGTGGTTATAGAGGTGAGCGACGTCCGCCCCCGTCAGCGGCTTGTCATAGATCCGCAGGTCGTCGATGGTGCCCGGGAAGAAGGACTTGGGCGTTCCGTTGTAGGACCCGGCACCGATCTGCAGACCGCGCCGGGCGTCCCAGGGGGTGTCATAGGTAGTGCTGCCCGCTGGTTGTCCCTGGACGTAGAGGATGAGCTGCCCGGTGCCGGTGCTGTAGGTACCGACGAGGTGTGTCCACTGCCCGGCCTTCGCTCCACCGGGGGCGGACTGCATGGCCCGGGCGATGGGGGCGTCGGGGGTGTCGCTCGTGTACTGGTTGAACGCCCATCGGTCGTAGGTCTTCGAGTAGTACAGCTCGAAGCCTGGGGAATGGTTGCCGGGCTGTGCGGCGATGATGGCGGCCGTCGGAGGCATCGCGGACAGGTTCACCCAGGCAGAGACCGAGAATCCAGCATCGGTGGCGACGACGGGTATGTCGGTGTCGGCGTAATCGTCGACTCCGTCGAAGACAACACCCGTCTTGGTCACACCAGGCGCGCCCGGAGCGGCACCGCCGTGCAGAGTTGCCTCACGATCGGGGGTGCTGCCCTTGGCCTCGCTCGCGCCGGCCTGTTCGTCCAGCTGCCAGGTCGCACGCTCCGGCTGCCCGGCCCGGACCCTGAAGAGATACGTACGGATCTCACTTCCGTTGCCCGCGCTGTCGAATGCCTGCGCCGTGACAAAGTTCAGACCGGGCTTCGAGGGCAGCATCCTGACGGCCTGTGCCGCACCCTTTGACGTACTGATCTTGTTCTTGGATGTCGGGTCCGTATTGATCCCGTACCAGTAGGAGGTCACATCCGTATCGGCCGCGGTGACGTCGAAGGTGCCGTACTTGCCGACGCCGTCGTACCAGGGGTCCTCCGCGTCGTCAGGATCGAGCGCGGGGTAATCGCCGGATACCAGCCCGGGCGCCTTGGGAACCTTCGTGTCGTAGTTGAAGTAGCAGGCTTCCGGGTCGCCGCTGGACGACCAGGGGGAGTACTGCGCCCCGTCCCATACACGTACCTGCCAACTGATCTTCTTGTTGGCCGGCAGCGAGGGGGGCAGCGTCACGGCGAACGCCGAGCCCGATTTCTTGGCCGGTGTACGAGCGGGAGTCCAGTGCGGGGAGTTGCCCTTGCCGTCCCCCGAGTCCCAGGAGACCTGGAACTGCACCGCGACCGAGTCCCCATCCGGGTCGGTGATGTTGTTCGCGTAGATCTTCCCGAGGGTGCGCACGGGGGCTGCGAGAGCCGACTTCTTGCAGACGCCGCCGTACTCCATGGTCAGCTGCGAAGACCTCACCTGCGCGGGCGGTCGGTTGAACTTGACGCGCAGGTACGCCTTGTCGGAGAAGCGCTTCCAGCTCAGACCGTCTGATTCGCTGCCCGCCTTCAGGCCGAACGTCATGCTGGATGTCTTGCTGGTGGCCGCCGACTGCACGGCCGACCTGACGTCGAACTCGGCGTCCTTGGCCGCGCAGCCCGTGTACCCGTAGGCGAAGCTGGCGGACTTGAGGTTCTTGATCCAGAACCCCGAGGCGTTCTGGGAGTTCCATGTCGTGGACGCGGAGATGCCCTTCGTCTGCCACAACTGGACGGTGCGCTCGCTGCATGAGGCCGACCACGTGTTGCGCACGACGAACTCTGCCGACAGGATCGACTTTCCTGCGAATTTAGAGACGGGGATCTGGTAGAAAAGCCGCTTCGTGTCATGCGGCTGGCAGTAGTTCCAGTCGCACAACCCCAGGCCGGCGTCCGAGTCACCGTTGAACTTCCACTGCGGTGACGACGCCCAGTACTTCGACGCCATCGTCCACGACGACGCACGCGGCGAGTACCACTGCGGATCAATGAATACCGGGTACTGCGTGTCCTCGCCGCGCAGGAGGTCCTGATCCGGAGTCAGGACCAGTTCGTGGCCGTCGGCCGGCACCGCTACATCGACCGGTGCGAGCTTGCCCGACTCTCCGGCCCCCGGTTCGTCCTGGACACCGGCACTTCTCACACGGGCGTTCTTCGCCTGGACACCGGCGGGTCCGACGCTGGAGTCCCACATCTGCGGAGTCGGCGCCTCGAATACAGCGCTGCCCGCGCCACGGTCGACAGCTTCCAGGCCCCCTTGCTCGGTCTTCCGGACGTCCATACCGTCTGCCGCAAGCTTCAACCGAAGTTTCGTCAGCTCCTCGCTCTGCGCCGCCTCCGCGCTCTTCACCACCAAGAGCTGAGTGAAGCCGTCTTCCTGGGCCTGCATCCTGAGGTCCACCCCGGGAAGCACATCGTGGTAGGAGGCTGTGGTTCCCTCGATCTCCGGCTTCGGCAACGGCTGTGGCCAGGAGAGGGCCAGTTCACGACCGCTCTTCTTCATCCGTACCAAGGGCTGTTGCGCGCCTGCGGAGAACATCAGCTCTGACGCTGTGGCCTTCGTCTTCACACCATCAGGCGTCAGTATCAGGTTCGCGTCGACCGGCTTCCATTCGCCGTTGATGCGTGTACGAACGGGGCGCAGATATTCCCGCGCCTCCAGATTCCCGTCAGCCGTCGCATAGACGTCGCTCGACTCGCCCCTCATCGACGGGATTTCCACGGGTTGACCGGACTGCCTGGCCTCGGCCAGAGCCTGTTCCGTCGTGCGGTTCGCGGTGTCGTCTGCCGTGGCTCCGGCAGACGCTGCGCTCGGCGCGCCGGTGTCCAGGGGGGCAGCATGCGCATTCACTGTGGTCAGAGGCAACAGGCCAACCGTGACAGCCATCCCCAGCCCGGCCACCACCCATCGACGGCCCCGTGCGGTGTACGGCCTCCCCCACGGCGATACAACGCGGCCACTACGCCCGCCCACTCTCCCCATAACCCACCCCTACTTCACAGGAAACCCACAAACACGCAGAGTTAACGTGTCACCACGCGTCAACGTCAAGGGTTGACTCAGCAGCAAAGGACCGATTCGTCCCGCGAACAACGCATCTCGCCACCGAAGGGAATCAGCCAACTACGCGGCAAAAACGCGTACGGGCATGGGTACGCCAGATGCACATCCGCTGTTCCACCGGGTCCGCCGTCAGGGCATGCGGAAAATCGTCCGAAGGATGATGCGGGAGAGGGCTCACTCCGGGAGGGGGCGAAGCCCGACGCGATGCAGGCCGGCACGCGGGGTAAGCGGCGGCAGACGAGCCGGCCTGTACGCCGGGTTCTGTCGCCCGACCAAGGACAAGGGCACCAGCCAATCTTGGCCGATCAGGTCGCGCGATTCACCGCTTGAGCTTCCAGCCATGCCTCTACCCCCGACCAGTGGTAGCGCAAATAACGGCAGACCTTGCGGGCTCGCGGACCCTGGTGTCGGCGATTCCATATGTCGACCGTATTCAGAGGTGCGCCCAGGAAGTCGGCCAGCTCCTCCGCGCCCATCAGGGGACAACGGCCCGCGGGCCACTAGCGGCTCCTTCCGCGCGGGCAGTGGTTCGACGCATGGGCACTCCAGAACGGTTCGAAGCGGGCAGGAAAGAACCACGTGAGCGGTATTCCGCCGTGGTAGTACACAGGACGTTTGCATTAAATTCCGGCCGGACCAAACAGAGGGCCTTTCGCCGAAACGCCTACGACTCTTGTGAACTCTCGAAGGACACAGATGAATCTTCTCTTAGGGTTCGGCGAGCCCTCGTCGAACCCTAAGAGAGCATTGCCTAGGAGAAATCCTCTCGACCACTCTGCACCATTTGTCGCGAAAACCCCAAGAATACATTTGACATCCTCGACTCGCCTGGATCAACATCCAATTCACTCAGGGAGCGATGAACGGGCAGACAATCTCGCCGCCGACGATGGCCCTGATTAAAAAGAGTCCACAAATAGAATCAAAGGGCCGCTGGAAACTAGGAGTTAAGTCGATTCCGACGACCGCTGGCACAAGTCGCGCCCGAAAGACGGGGAGTCGCCCCGCAAGGAACACGGCAAAGTTCCGGCGCGGGATCACGGGACGGGGAAGCGGTGGCAGGCCCGATGGCGCAACAGGGAAGACGTACAGCAGACAGAGCTGTTCCGCACCGAGGTCGAAGCCCGCAGGCATGAAACCAAGATGCGGTCCGGAGTGGACGACGGTTCGTACATCAACCCTCGCGACAGGGGAGGTCAGGGTCGGTGAACTCGCCCTTACATGGCTCAAGGGGCACGAACACAAGAATCCACGGACTTACCGACGCCACAAGGAACGGTTCTCCTGCACGTCATTCCTACCGCAGTTGGGAAGATGCGCGTAAAGGACGTGAACGCCTCGTCTTTGCTGGACTGGCTGCACGACCGTCGCAGGCTGCTCGAAAGTTCCACGCTGCGCCTGGTCTTCGACAATCTTCGGGCTGTCTTTGATCTGGCCGTGGACGACGGCCTGATGAGGAAGTGGAGGCCGGGCATATCTGACCGTCGCCTGGGATGACACCGAGAAGATCCGCGCCGAATTGCCGGACCGTTTCAAGGTACTCGTCGACTGCGGTCGCGGCCTGGGTCTTCGTCAAGGAGAGATATTCCGCCTGTCTCCAGATGACATCGACTGGGCGCACCCGGACGGCCCGATGGTGCACGTGCAACGGCAAGTAGTCCACGACGGCTCGTTCCTGGCATACGCCCTCCCCAAGGGTGGAAGCGACCAGGATCCGAAGGACCGGTGGGTCGAGTTGACCGACGACGTGGCCATCCCCCTGTGCGAGCACATGCAGAAGTACCCGCCGGTCGAGGTAACCCGACCGTGGGGCAGCAAAGGCGGCGACCCGGTCACGGTGCGGCTGATCTTCTACACCCGGGAGAAGACCGCCATTCAGTCGAATTGGTTCAACTCCTACCGCTGGAAGCCGCCCTGGCGTCGGCCGGCCTCATCAAGCCCCTTGAGCCCGACGCGAAGGGACGACGCTGGCAGAAGTCCCGCGACGTGATGATGCACGCGCTCCGACACCTGTACGCGTCGATGGTGATCAACGGCGGGGTAGACGTGTACACGCTCGCGGACCGCCTCGGACACGCCGATCCCGCGTTCGCCCTGCGTAAATAAGTGGACCGGGTCGTGGGAGCCGGTTCCACGGTCCGCATCGCGGTCCGGAGCGACTACACCAGGGCTGCGTGACTCCTGCTCCGCTCGGCTCGTGCAACAACCGTGCAAGGTGATCTTCGAGAGGAGGCATTTGCACAAGTCAGAAGCTTGTCTATGAGTTCCGCGACATCTGAGGTCACCCGGGTGACAGGCCCGGCGCCCCACGCCCCCTCCGGACCGGACTGCGCGCACGCGGTCCGGAGGGGGCGTTCCGGCATCGGCAGGTCTTGTCGCGTGCTCGGCGCCGGCCTGCGCGCCCCGGCATGATTCACCCCTCGGGGGACGGCCGGCCGGACGGCGTGCTGCCCGGCCGCTTCACTGCGTGGCCCACCAGCACGGTGTCGATGCTGGTGATGGACAAGGACGCGAGGTCCTGGGTGATGAAGCGGTGGAGGTCTTCCAGGTCACGCAGCCACACGGCGGCGCTCAGATTGGCCGGTCCGGTCAGGGCGAGGACACCGTGCACAGCCGGGTGGGCTGCCAGGACGCGCCCGGCGGCGTCGAGATACGCGGGCGGGACCTGGAGGTAGAGGTTGGCGTCGACGTCCAGGCCGAGTCGGCGGGGGTCGACGATGACGTGGGGGATCAGCGCGCGTCCCCGCAGCAGTGCCCCCAGCCGGCGCCGGACCGTCGACTCGGGGTGCCCGGTACGCGCGGCCAGGGCGGCGGCACTGACCCGTGCGTCGCCCAGGAGGACGTCCGCCAGCTCCCGGTCGAGCGCGTCCAGCCCGGGCACGGGCCCACTCGGCGGCGGCGCCGGGGTGAGCTGGCCGCGCTCCGCCCCGGTGAGGGCGTCCAGCTTCCAGTCGGTGGCGTCCGCGTAGACGTGCAGTACCGTCTGGGCGCTGACAGAGGTGATGGCACTGGTGGCCGGAAGCTGCCGGAACACCAGCCGGCCGCGCTGCCCGGCGGAGGCGGACACGACGGCGGTGATCTCGTCACCGCCGGCGGACATGTCGATGAACGGGATGTCCGGGCGGGCCGCGAGGGCCGCACTGATCGTGTCGAGTCTGCCGCGCAGCACCTTGATACGCAGCAGCATCGTCGTCCCCGGTGCCCCGCGATGCGGCACTGCGATGACCCGGGCGGCCCCGCTGCCCAGCAGTCCCGCCAAGCGCTGGTTGACCACGCGGGGACTCAGGCCCAGGACGCGTGCCGCGCGCTCCGTGGTCAACCGGCCGTCGCACTGGAGAGCCGCGATCAGCCGCTGATCGAGCTGATCCAGCACCTCTGGCTCCACGTGTGTCTTCATATTGGTGAGTTTCGCTCATTCCAGTGCCGGTATCGGCCGGTCACGCCCACGGGTTCGCCAAGGTTGGGACATCAGCCCCCACGACGGGAGAACACCATGAGCAACGCCGCACTGCTGCCCCCGATGGTCCAGGCCGCCCGCACGGTCGGGTCCTGGCTGGCGGAGCGGGACCGCCCTCGGCCGGCCCGCACCATGGCCGGGTTCAGGGACGTCTTCGACGCCGTCGACGCTCCGGCAGCCGCGCTGCTGCGCGAGCGGTTGGACACGCTGCGGCCGGGCGTGCCGTGGGCCGACGGCCTCTACTCACGGCCGCTGCCGGACGGTGAGTGGTGGGTGGTGGACGTCATGGACGGGGCCGTGCAGTACCTGCAGGGCCTGCCGCACTGGTGCGTCAGCCTCACCCTGGTGCAGGACCGGGAGCCGGTCGCTGCCGTACTGCACAGCCCCGTACTGGAGGAGACCTACACGGCAGCGCGCGGCCACGGCGCCCACCGGGGCGGCGCACCGATCTCGCCTTCGGCCAAGCAGGATCTCGCGGTCACCCTGCTGGCCACCAGTCAGCCGCCGTTCACAGCCGCCCAGCCCTGGGCCGCAGCCGCTGCCGGCCACTCCCTGAGCGCGCTCCTGCCGCTGGCCGGCGCCATCCGTAACTTCGGCCCCACGTCCTGGCAGATCGCCGACACCGCCTCCGGCCGCATCGACGCGTTCTGGCAGTACGGCCGCGACGACGAGAACCTGCTCGGCGCCGCACTGATCGCACGCGAAGCCGGCGCGCTGGTCACCGACGCCTCAGGCGCGGCGTGGGAAGCCGGATCGGACAGCTTCCTGGCCGCACCGCGCGCCCTGTACCAACAGATACTGGCTCCCCTCGCCGGGCACCGCTGAGCCCCGGCCGCTCCCCGGCCACGAGGTGCGAGCCTTACCGGTACGACCATCAATGCGTTGCCGAACCATGGAGGTCAGCGTGAGCGTCCAGGCCACGAATACCTTTCACACCAAGGCCGGCCGGGGCGGCGAACTCATCGCCACCCTGCGGCAGGTCCTGCCCGGCACACTCACACACGACGGCTGCGAGGAGATCCGGCTGTGGCGTGACCAGGACGACGAGGACAGGGTCGTGTCCGTCACCCGCTGGGCCACCCGCGACGACTACGAGGCGTACCTCAAGTGGCGGGACCTCAAGGGCGACACCGCGATGTTCCGGGAGATGCTGACCGAGGACATGGAGATCCACTACTACGACGAGGTGTGCGCAGGCGGGCCGAAGGCGACCTGACGAAGGAGCCCTTCAGAGCCGTACTCCGGAGGCTGCCGCCCGCTCAGCGGCTCGGTGGATCGGTGGCTCAACGGCTCGGTGGCTGTGTGGATCAGTGGCTATACGGCTCGGTGGCTGTGTGGCTCAGCGGCTCAGTGGCTCAGTGGCTCAGGATGTTCGCCGCCACGATGAAGAGGCCGAGGAGCATGTCCACGCAGCCGGTCCGGCACGACCGGGGCCAGCCCCGCCCGGCCACGCGCGCGGCCCAGAGCCCCCAGCCGAACAGCGCCAGGGTGTTGATGAGCAGGGCGACCGCGATCGCCCCGTCCTCACTCCACCATCCCGCGTACGCGCCGAGCAGGGCAGCCACCGTGGGCAGGGCCGCGGCGGGCAGCGGCCACTCGACGAGCACCGAACGTACGGTGCTCGTGGTGACCCGGTCCCCGTCGGCCGTCCGGTGGGCGATGGCATGGGCGTAACCGTGCGCAGCCGCCGACGCGAGCGAAGTGAACATGATCCAGAGCGCGTCGTACCCGGGATTCGGGCTGCCGTGGTCGTTGTCCAGCGCGGCAGCCAGCGCACTGGCGAGAATCGTTCCGTAGATGCCGCCGAACAGCAGTCGTTGCAGCGGCTCACCGCGCCGGGCCGGCGGCGGGGGGACGCTCGGGCTGTCGGGCAAGGTGCTTCCTCCCACGGCGAAGAGTCATTCCGTACAGAGGGATACAACCGCATACCACCCTGATTGACCCGTATCTGCGCACCGGCGCCCCGGAAGCGCGACCCGGCACGGAGGCCATCGTGCCGCCGCGCCGTTGGCCGCGGCGGCTGTCACGGGGAGCGGGCGCGGCCCCGGTGAGGTATCCAGAGATATGAGCCCGCTGCGGATACTGCGCCCGCTCCACGAGCCCCGAACGCACTTCAGGGCGCTCCTCGTGGTGCCGTTCGCTCTGATCGCCGCCGTCACGGTGCTCGATGTCACCTCGTCGCCGGACGTCCACCTCGGCCCGTTCCTCGTGGCGGCCCCGGCGATCACGGCGTCGTTCGCCGGAGCACGTACGACCGCTGCCGTCGGCGCCGTCGCCGTCCTGGCCCAGTCGCTGGTCGCCGGCGCGCGCACCAGCATCACCGACCTCAATCACATGTACCAGATCGTGGCACTATTCCTGATCTCCGTCATCGTCACGTTCTTCGCCCATCTGAGGGACCGGCACGCGCGGGAGATGAGCCATCTGCGCTGGGTGGCGGAGGCGGTGCAGCGCGTCGTGATGCCCCCGCTGCCCGAGCGGATCGGGACGCTGCGGATCGCGTCGCGCTACCTGGCCGCGGAGGCCGAGGCGCAGCTCGGCGGTGATCTGTACGCGGTCACCCGCGCGTCCGGCGGGACACGGGTGATCGTGGGCGACGTACGCGGCAAGGGGCTCGACGCGATCGGCGAAGCCGCCCAGGTCCTGGGGGCGTTCCGGGCCCTGGCCCACGAGGAGCCGGGGCTCTCGCAGACCGTCGCCCTGCTGGAGGCCGGGGTCGCGGCGAGCAGCGAGGGGACCCCCGCGGACGACGACGAACGCGGTACGGAGACCTTCGTGACTGCGGCCGTGCTGGACGTCCCCGACTCCGAGCCGGAGCTCCGGCTCGTCAGCTGCGGCCACCCGCCTCCCCTGGTGCTGGGGTCCGGCCAGGTGCGCTCGCTCGACGTCCGGGAACCCGCGCCTCCGCTCGGACTCGGAAGGCTGGGCGGCCCCTCCTTCGCGGCCCAGACATTCACCTTCGGCGTCGGGGACATCCTGCTGCTGTACACGGACGGCGTCATCGAGGCACGCGACTCCGCGGGCCGGTTCTATCCGCTGGCCGACCGGATCACCTCGTGCCGCACCGACGCCCCGGACGCGCTGCTGTCGGATCTGTGCGCCGATCTGCTGCGGCACGCGGACGGCCACCTGGGCGACGACGCGGCCATGGTCGCCATCGAACGGCTCGCGGGTCCCTGACAAGGCGGCGCGCCGGCGTGACGGCCCACGGAGCGCGAACCCCGGTCCGGCGGCTCGCGCACGGCTCTGCGCCCGATTTCCGGTGCATGGTGTCCGGCCGGCGGTCCCGGACGTCCTGCGGACATCCATCCCGAAGAATTATCAATCGTGACCAAACGGGCACGTCCGGCAAATAACCAACGCCCACAAGACCCCATTTGAGAACCTTGCTGAATTTCCGTCAGATGCCAGAAACACAACGATTCCCCGGGAACGTCACCCCATCGTGTGGTGCTAAGATCATCACGCTTGCCAGGCGGAACCAAACCCGCTATGGCGCTTAATCGCGCAGCGCGTCGGGCCAGAATTCCGCCATCTCGGGGGGAACTATGCCATCAGCCGGGCCTTTCGAGGCAGTCGGGCAGGAGAACGCGCGCGATCGATCCCGAATGTCTGCGGCTACGAGTGCACTCGACCGCGCCCCCGAGACATCAAGCACCCGGCGGCCCCGCCACCCGAAGAGAGCCTTATGACTCAGTACCTCCAGGATCCAGCACTCTGGGCTTTGATAGCTGGTACGCCTGTCGCCGCAACCGCGATCGTCCGCGGAAGAAAGTCGCTTTCGAAGCTGCGCACGGAGAAGCAGGAACTCCGAAGCCACTACGCGACTCTCGAAGAACATTACGCGGAGTCCGTCGAAGAGGCGAAGGACCGGGCCGAAGAGGCCACCAAGACCGCTCTGAAATCTGCCATGCGGACACTTCAGGGTCTTGCGAGTGAACAGCAGCTCGCCATTTCCAAACTCCAGGACAAATACGGAGAGCTCCAGATTCTCCAGGACCTCCTGGACATCGATCACATGAATTCCCAGTTCGCACGGCGTGCCCAGTCCATCGCCGTGCTCTGCGACGGCTGGCTCGGCCGTCAGCGCACGGACGCGTCGCTCTACGACGTGGTCCGCAGCGCGAAGGGCCGCATCCGCCACTTCACCCGTGTGGAGATCCGGACCCAGAGCCACTTCGCCATCGTGAGCCGCGCCGTCGAACCGGTCGCGCTGACACTGGCCGAACTGCTGGACAACGCCACCAGTTACTCCGCGCCGGAAACCATGATCGAGATCAACATCCGGCCGGTTCCCAAGGGCGTCTGCATCATCGTCGACGACGCAGGTGTCGGCATGAACGAGGAAGAGAAGAGCCGCGCCGCCAAGCTCCTCTCGAGTGAGCGCTCCCCCGGTGTCGCGGGGCTCGGCAACCCGCCGCAGTTCGGATTCACCGTGATCGGCGTGCTCGCCGCACGCTACGGATTCAGTGTCTCCGTGGACACCACGTCGCCCTACGGCGGTGTGCGCGCGGTCGTGCTCCTGCCCGACGATCTCCTCACCTCGATGCCGGAGCCCGCCCCCCAGCCCGAGGCGAAGGAGATTCCCACCGTGGCCGCGTCCGCCCCGATGCCGCCCGAAGAGGATTCGGCGGCAGCACCCGCAACGGCCCCTGCGACCACCTTCGGCGGACTGCCGAAACGCAGCAGAAGGGGACCGATCTCCATCGTGCCGGAAGCCGGCGCCGAGGCCGCTCCTGCCAGGTCCACCGAGCAGATCGCCTCCGTCATGGGGGCGTTCCAGCGGGGGACCCAGTCGGGACGCCGTTCCACCAGTGCAAGCAGCGAAGGGCCTGAGACTCAGTGAACTACGACCTGTCATGGATGCTTGACAGCGCCCTTGAAGTCCCCGAAGCGCGGCACGCGATCCTCGTCTCGGCCGACGGCCTGCTCATGGCCCGCTCGAAGGAGGTCGGCAAGGACCACGGAGACACCATCGCAGCCGCGATGAGCGGCATGCAGTCCCTGAGCCGCACGGTCGCCGACTTCTGCGGCGGCCCGCCGAGCAACCGGCCCCAGTGGCGCCAGACGCTGGTCGAGTTCGAGCACGGCTGGGTGTTCCTCATCTCCGCGGGAGAGGGCGCCTACCTCGCCGTCTCCGCCTCCCCCGAGGTCGACATGGCGGAGATCTCCTTCCGTATGCAGCAGCTCGTGGGCCAGCTCGGCAAGGCACTGACCAGTCCCCCGCGCGAGATTGCCGACGCATGACCGGCACAGAGGAACCGGACCAGGAGCCGGAAGCCCCGCAATTAGTGCGTCCTTACGTCATCACCAACGGCCGCAGCCTGGTGGACGACCACGAGCTCTCGCTGATCACGCTGATCACGGTGGCCGAGAACTGCCCGGCGACCGGCCAACTCGACCCGGAGAAAAAGCGGTTGGTCGAGCTCTGTTCGGGGGGCTACCTCGCGGTCGCCGAGATAGCCGGACACACCCAGTTGCCCGTCGGTATTGTCCGCGTCCTGCTCGCCGATCTCACCGATGCGGGATACCTCTACACACGCAAACCCATCCCGCGGGCCGAGCGTGTCGAACGGCGCATACTCGAGGAGGTGCTGAATGGCCTTCAAGCCCGTTTCGGATAGCGGCGTCTATCTGAACGAATCAGTGCAGACCGCGGCGAAGATACTCGTGGTCGGTCACTTCGCAGTCGGCAAGACCACGTTCATCGGCACCATGTCGGAGATCCCTCCGCTGCGGACCGAAGAAGTCATGACGCGGGCCGGCGAGCAGATAGACGACCTCAAGGGAACGCGCGGCAAGACCACGACCACCGTCGCGATGGACTTCGGCAGGCTCACGCTCAGTGAGAACCTGGTGCTCTATCTCTTCGGAACACCGGGCCAGCAGCGCTTCGTCCAGGTGTGGGAAGACATGTCGCGCGGAGCGCTCGGCGCCCTCGTACTGGTCGATCCCGAGCGTCTCCAGGAGTCGTTCCCCGTGATGGACCTGGTGGAGCAGTACGGCATTCCGTACACCATCGCCGTCAACCGGTTCGACATCGGGACGCATCACGAGGACAGGGAGATCAGGGAGGCGCTCGACCTGCTTCCCGAGACGCCCCTCGTGAGTTGCGATGCGCGCGATCAGCGCTCGTCCGCGAATGCGCTGATCGTCCTCGTGCGCTACCTCCAATCCCGCCTCACCTAGGAGTTCCCCCATGCGATCCCACTCGGAGCCCTCCCCGCCGCCGGGCTGCCCGGCCCACGACACCGCCCCGCGCACCCCGCTGTACACCCAAGAATTCGCCAGGGACCCGCAGGCCCACTACACCTACCTGCGGCAGTTCGGTCCCGTCGCACCCGTCGAGCTTGCCCCCGGTGTGGATGCTTCGCTCGTCACCGACTACGCCGCGGCGCTCCATGTGCTGCAGAGCCCCGACACCTTCGTCCGCGACTCGCGGCGCTGGCGCGCCCTGAACGAGGGGCAGGTGCCGCTGGACAGTCCCGTGCTGCCGATGATGGCGTACCGCCCTGGGCCCCTCTTCGAGGACGGCGCGCGGCATCTGCGGCTGCGCCAGGCCGTGACGGACAGTCTGGGGAAGCTCGACACACACCAGTTGACCCGGATGGTGGAGCGCACCGCCAGCTACCTGATCAGTCAGTTCAGCGGACGCGGCACGGTCGATCTGATCGGCGACTACGCGCGCCTCGTGCCGCTGCTGGTCTTCAACGACCTCTTCGGCTGCCCGGGCGATCTGGGCGACCGTGTCGCCTTCGGCATTTCCGGGATCTTCGACGGTACCGACGCACAGCGGGCGAACGAGGTGCTCACGGAGGCGCTGCTCGAACTGGTCGCGCTGAAGCGGGCCCAGCCCGGCGACGACATCCTCACCCACCTGCTGCAGCACCCGGCCGGGCTGAGCGACGAGGAGATGCTCCCTCAGCTCATCCAGCTCATCGGTGGCGGATTCGAGCCGATGTCGAATCTGATCGGGAACGCCCTGCGGGTCCTGCTCGCGCAGGGCGGCCAGGGCGACGGCCCGAACGATGGTGTCGTCCTCGTGGAGGACGCCATCAACGACGTCCTGTGGAACAGCTGCCCGATAGCCAACTACGCCACACACTTCCCTCTGTATGACGTCGATCTGTCGGGCAGCAGGCTGAACGCCGGGGACCCGGTACTCATCTCCTTCGCCGCGGCGAACGCCGACCCGAGCCTCTCCGCAGGCCGTGGCACGGTGAGCAGGCGCGCCCATCTGGCCTGGGGGGCGGGCCCGCACGCCTGCCCGGCGAAAGACCCGGCGATGATCATCGCCGTACAGGCCATCGAGAAGCTGCTCAACGAACTGCCGGATATCGAGATCTCGGTGGACCCCGACGCTCTGGCCTACCGGCCGGGCCCCTTCCACCGGGCACTCGGCGCACTGCCCGCCCGGTTCACCCCGGTCAGGAGCGTACCGGCGCGAACCGGCACCACCCAGGACGCGGTTCGCACCCCCGGAGGCGGCCACCCGGCGGCGGCAGCCCCCGCCACCGCCCAGAAGGGCAAGTTCTGGAGCGGGTTCCTGGCCTGGTGGAAGGGGTGATCGGACCGCTACCGCGCGGCAGGCTCCAGAGCGCCTGACCCGCGCAGGTGCCAGGCGGACCAGGTGTCTTCCTCGTCGCCGATCCGTCCGCCACTGGCGATCGGCACGGCGGCGAGGAATTCGTCCGGCAGGGCAAAGGCATCCACCAGGGTCAGCATGTGAGGCGCGAGAGCGGCAATGACTTCGGTGGTGGCATCGGGGATCGCACGGACGTGGTCGGCGGTCAGCCGACCGTCCGCGAGCAACTCCCCCGTATGCCCGCCCAGCTGACGGAGCATGAACAGCCTGCACAGGTCCTCCAGCAGGGTTCGCGCCACCGGGTCCGCAGCCCTCGCCGCGGCGTCGATGAACGCGTCGGCAGCCCGGCGGCAGGCGTGCATGGAGACCATCTCCAGAGCGGGCGTGGATGCCGCGTTCCAGCGTCCGAGCGGGTCACCCGCCGGGCCTCGGCGCAGAGCGGTCCTCGCCCGGCTCTGTGCGGCGGACTCGGCCTCCACGAGAAGAGCACGCAGAAAAGAGAGCTCGCTCAACGACCGCTCGGCGAGCGGCACATGGGGCAGGTGGTCATGTTCCACCTCATGGCCGAAGATCATTTCAGCCCCGGCCTTCACCCAGATGACGAGGTTGTCGCCCTCCGCGGTGATGCCCCCCTCTATGCTCGACGGCAGATCCGAGATCCCGTTGGCCGGGAAGAGCCCCTGCGCCCCGCACCGCTCCCGGGACTCGATCGCGATGGCCCTGGCCTGCCAGCTGATCCAGCCCTTCGCGACAGCGACCAGACGCTCGGTCTCCGCCCGGTTCTCCGCCGTGTGCCCGGCCCACCGGGAGACGACCTCCCGGTGCAGGAACGTCATGGCGTACGCCATCGCTGTCGCGTCGAGCAGCCTGCCGTGATGGCTGCGATGAGCCACCAACGGCACCCGCTCCCCGAGCCTCGGCCCGCTGATGTGCCGGGTATGGGCATGCCGCACAGCGATCGTCAGCGCCGCCCGTGCCATCCCGAGGGTGCCCGCGCTCATGCAGAGCTTGCCGCTGGTGACCCGGCCGATCGAATGCAGGAACCGCTTTCGCGCGCTGCCCAGGCTGCTGTGGAGTGTCCCGTCCTGATCCAGCCTGCCGTGCTCCGCCTCAAGCAACGCCTCACGCGGTAAACGCACTTGGTCGAACGAGGTGAGGCAGTGGTCCACAGGAGTACCGGTACGGTCCGGAAGCTCCCGTACATGGACTCCGGGAACACGGCCTTCGTCGTCACTCAGCGGCGCCAGGAAGAGGAAGCATCCCTGATCCACTCCTTCGACCAGCAGCCGCGCGGCGACCACGGCGCTCTTCGGACCGCCGGCCAGGCTGGTGTTCGGCATGAACTTCTGGGCGCCGGGCGTGGGCGTGTGGAGGATGAAGCCGCCCGTCTCCCCGTCGAACTCGGCGGTCGTCCCCAGCGCCGCAGCGTCATTGCCGTGGTCCAGCTCCGTACAGAGGAACGTCCCGGTGCGGCGCATCGACGTGAACTCGGACACGTCGCGCCCGGTCGTGCCGGCGCTCTGGTCCAGCAGGCTTCCCAGGAACAGGTTGTAGTGGATGCTCGCCAGGGTGCAGAGCCCGCCGTCCACCACCCCGGTCCACTCGTGCAACGCGGACAGCCGCCGGACATCGAAGGCCAGTTCTGCGGCATCACCGGCCGCGTCGTTCACCAGACGCAGCCGGGAGTAGGCGAGCCGAACACGCTCCGCGGGTGAGAGCCCGGGACGGTACCGGAAGCCCTCCGTGGCGATGAGGTCCCGCCAGGCTCCGTGCACCCGGGCCCGGTCCCCGCCGTCGAAGAGGAGATGGGTCAGCGCGCGGCGCCGGGCGGAGACACTTGCCGCTTCCCGCTCAATCGACAAGCGGCTCCGTTCCGACGCGGCTTCAAGGAAATCCTTGTCGTAGAGGGGCTGCACGGTCACGAAGCACTCCGCAAGAAAGCTTTACACCAGTGAATGGAAAGTTGAAACAAGTGAATACCGGCCGACACGCCTTCTCCAGAGCCGGCGTGGTTTTTTTTTGAGTGGAAGATCACTGCGGAAACAGCTTGAGCAAGAGACCCGTCTCCATTACCCTCGGCGCTCGCGCGACTCCAGTGCGTAAGATGACAGAGTGGGCAAAATGGGAGTTTTAGCGGATACCGCTGGCGAGCAGGCGATGTTTATCCATCGGATCTGGCGGGGTATTCTCATCGACGGCGGTACTGGAGTGACGCAATACATCGTCTCATCCGCCGCACAGAGCGCCGCACCCGGGCGGGTGTCAGCTCTTCCGTCATAGCCCGCTGCTAAAGGGAATAGCCGGACGATTTACCGGCGACAAAGTGGACGCGTGTCATGCCAGTGAATTGAGGGCTTCTCATGCGATCGGGCGGAAACGTCCCGGTTGTCCGCGACCCGTGTGAGGATTCGGCCGTTCGTCAAGGGACGACCGGCCGGCCGTGGCGCGTGGACGGTGCGGGCCGGCCGGCGAACGCCTCGCGCGTCCCGCCCGTGGTGGACCCGTCAGCCCGTGGTGGAGATGAACTCCCCCAGGGCCGCGATCAGTTGTTCCGGCTGATCCTCGGCGATCAGGGTGCCGCTGTCCTCGATCTCCAGGAGCCGCCCCTGCGGCAGCAGCTCGGCGAGGCGCCGCCCGTGGGCCCGGGGCATCATGCGGTCATCCAGCGCCCAGACCACCAGGGCGGGCCTGTCGAACGTTCGCAGGCCTTCGGCGGCCTCCAGCAGTTCCGTCCTGCGCACGCCCAGGCCGTAGCGGCGGAAGTCCTCGCGGATCGCCTTGTCGGTGAGGAGAGGGCGCAGCCATCCGTCGACGATCTCATCGGGGACCGGCCGCCTGGTGAGCGCCCCGATGCCGGCCGGCAGCCGGCGCAGCGGCCTGAGCGCGAGCGTACGGACCAGCAGGGGGATACCGCCCGGCACCCGGCAGGCCAGCACGATCAGCTTGCCCGGGAGCCCCGGCGGGTAGTTGTCGAACGCTTCGCAGGAGATCAGGACCAGCCGGGCGAGCCGCTGCGGATGCCTGGCGGCGACGGTCTGGGCGCGGCCGCAGTCGCTCTCGACGAGGGTGACGTCACGCAGCTCCAGCCGGTCGAGGAACTCGGCGATGAGCTCCGCCACCGAATCCGGGGTCAGCGGTACGTCGGGGCGCATGGGGATGCGGTGCGCGCCGTACGGCAGGGTGGGGGCGATCACGCGGTGGCCTGGGCGAAGGCCCTCGATCACCTTGCGCCAGACGGTGGCGTCCTGCACGAGTCCGTGGAGGAGTACGACGGCGGGGCCTGAGCCGCCGGTGTCCACGTAGTCGACGGTGCCTGCGGTGAGTGCGATCTCGGGCATGTCAGGACAGTACGGCGACTCCGTCGATTTCCACCATCGCCTGCTCGTCCCAGAGCCGCGTGGCACCGATCACCGCCATCGCCGGGTAGTCCCGCCCGGCCAGCTTCCGCCAGATACGGCCCAGTTCGGCGGCGTGGGCGCGGTAGTCGGCGACATCGGTGGCGTACACCGTGACCCGCGCGAGGTCGGCGGGATCGCCGCCCGCGGCGCGCAGCGCGGTGAGCAGGTTGGCGAGCGCCACCTCGAACTGGGCCGGAAGGGTGGCCCCGGTGACCTCCCCCGCACCGTCCAGGGCGGTCTGCCCGGCCAGGAAGACCAGCCGGGTCCCGGTGGCGGCGACGGCGTGGGAGAAACCGGTGGGCGGTGAGAGCTCCGGTGGGTTGACCCGTTCGACGCTCATCGGTACAGCTCCTTGGCGATGATGGTCCGCTGGACCTCGGTGGCGCCCTCGTAGATCCGCGGGGCGCGCACCTCGCGGTAGAGGTGTTCGAGGAGGTGGCCCCGCTGGAGGGCCCGGGCTCCGTGCAGCTGGACGGCGGCGTCCACGACGTACTGGGCGGTCTCGGTGGCGAAGAGCTTGGCCATGGCGGAGCGCTTCGCGATGCCGGGGTCGCCCGCGTCGCAGGAGGCCGCGGCCGCGTGGACCAGCAGACGTGCGGCCTCGGTGCGGGTGGCCATCTCGGCGACCTGGTGGGCCACGCTCTGCAGGTCCTTCAGCGGGCCGCCGAACGCGGTGCGACGGGAGGTGTGGCCGATGGCGGCGTCCAGGGCCGCCTGCGCCATACCGACCGCGAAGGCGCCCACGCTGGGGCGGAAGAGGTTCAGGGTGTTCATCGCGACCCGGAACCCCCGGTCCGGCTCGCCCAGGACGTCCTGCGGCCCGGCCGGCACCGCGTCGAAGTCCAGCGTGCCGATGGGGTGCGGCGAGAGCATCTCCAGCCGGGAGCCGGTCAGCCCCGGCCGGCCGGCAGGCACCAGGAACGCGGTGATGCCGCGGGCTCCGGCGCCCTCGGTCGTACGGGCGAAGACGGTGTAGAAGTCGGCGTCCGGCGCGTTGGAGATCCAGCACTTCTCGCCGGTGAGGCGCCATCCCCCGCCGTCCGGTTCGGCCTTGAGCTCCAGCGCGGCGGCGTCGGACCCCGCGCCCGGCTCGCTCAGCGCGAAGGCGGCGACCGCCCGGCCGGCGATCACCTCGGGAAGCAGCCGCTCCCGCTGGTGCGCGGTGCCCGCCTGGACGAGCGGGTAACTCCCGAGTCCCTGAAGCGCGAGGGCGGTCTCCGCCTCGGTGCAGCCGTACGCCAGGGACTCGCGCAGCAGGCAGAGGTCCAGCGCTCCCGCCTCGAACAGCCTTTCCAGCAGGCCGAGTTCACCGAGGGCGGCGACCAGGGGGCGGTTGACGCGGCCGGGTTCGCCCGCCGCGGCGAGCGGTGCGAGCCGCTCGGCGGCCAGGGCGCGCAGCTCGGCGCACCACTTCCGCTGCTCCGGATCCAGTGCGAATGCGGTCATCCCCGATCCCCTCTATCGTGAACCGTTGACTGTCGTCACGCAAACGATACGCTCCATATGCGATGCCGCCTAAGGGGGCGATCCTGTGATGGAGCTGAAAACCTCAGCGCACGTCGACACTTTTCCCCGCGAGCAGCTGCCGCCCGCCGACCAGTGGCCCCGGCTGCTCCTCGATCTTCCCGGCCCGGCGTATCCGGACCGGCTCAACTGCGGCGCGGAGCTGCTGGACCGTACCGTGGAGCGCTTCGGCCCGGGCCGCCCCGCCTTCCGCACCGGCGCCGGTGAGCTGTGGACCTACGGCGAGCTCCGGGCCGAGGTCGACCGCATCGCGCATACGCTCACCTCGGATCTCGGCGTCGTACCGGGGAACCGGGTACTGCTGCGCGGTCCCACCACACCGCATCTGGCCGCCTGCTGGCTCGCGGTGATGAAGGCGGGCGCGGTGGCCGTGACCGTGCTGGCCACCCAGCGTCCGCACGAACTGGCCGAGATCTGCTCCCTCGCCCGGATCAGCCACGCGCTGTGCGACGTACGCTCCGTCGACGACCTGGCCAAGGCGCAGGCCCCCGGGCTGCGGATCACCACCTACGGCGGCGAGGCGCCCGGGGATCTGCTGCGGCTGGCCGCGGACCGGCCGGATGTGTACGAAGCCGTCGCGACCTCCTGCGACGACGTGGCGCTGATCGCCTTCACCTCGGGCACCACCGGCCGGCCGAAGGGCTGTATGCACTTCCACCGCGATGTGCTGGCCGTCGCGGACACCTTCGCGCGACATGTGCTGAAGCCCCGGCCCGACGACGTCTTCGCGGGCAGCCCGCCCCTCGGATTCACCTTCGGCCTGGGCGGTCTGGTGCTCTTCCCGCTGCGCGCGGGGGCCTGCGCCGTGCTGCTGGAGCGGTCCGGCCCGCGCGAGCTGCTGCCGGCACTCGCAAGACACCGGGTGTCGGTGCTGTTCACGGCGCCGACCGCGTACCGCACGATGCTGGCGGGGCTCGACGCGTACGACGTCACCGCGCTGCGGCGCTGCGTCTCGGCCGGGGAGAACCTGCCCGCGGCCACCTGGCACGCCTGGCACCGGCGGACCGGGCTGCGCATCATCAACGGCATCGGCGCCACGGAGCTCCTGCACATATTCGTCTCGGCGGCGGACGGGGCGGCCCGCCCCGGGACGACGGGGGTTCCGGTGCCCGGCTGGCAGGCGCGGGTGGTGGACGGCGCCGGGTGCCCGGTGCCGGACGGCGAGCCCGGGCTGCTCGCGGTGCGCGGCCCGGTGGGCTGCCGCTACCTGGCCGGCGCGCGCCAGTCGGAGTACGTACGGGACGGCTGGAACATCACCGGCGATACGTATCTGCGCGACCGGGACGGCTACTTCACCTATGTGGCGCGCGCCGACGACATGATCATCTCCAGCGGCTACAACATCGCGGGCCCCGAGGTCGAGGAGGCGCTGCTCCGTCACCCGGACGTCCTGGAGGCGGCGGTGGTGGGCCGCCCCGACGCCGGGCGCGGGCAGGTGGTGGTGGCGCATGTGGTGCTGCGCGAGGGGGCGGCGCGGGAGGCTGAGCCGTTGCGCGCGTTCGTGAAGGCCGAGCTGGCCCCGCACAAGTGCCCCCGGGAGGTGGTGTTCGCCGAGGCCCTGCCACGCACCGGGACGGGAAAGCTCCAGCGGTTCCGGCTGGGGTGAGCGGGGTGCGGGCGGCCCCTCCCGGAAACCCGGGTGCCCCGCAGGCTCGCAGCCCCGCACCATGTGCCGCATGACATGGCCCCTCACCCGCGGCCCCGACGCCTTTCTCACCACCGCGGGGCCGGCCGCCGACACGCACCCCCGTGCCGTCACCCGCGCGTGCCTTCGGGGAGTGTGGGGTGACCACCGTCAGCGCCGAACGGTCCGTGCCGATGACTTCACAGCGCCCTGGCCCGGCCGGGTCATCGTCACCAGGACGGCCGCCTCCGTCATCCGAGTGTGAGCCTCGGCCTCGGTGCGTCCGTCCTGCCCGTCCTGGGGGCACGGCTGCCCGCCCGGTACGGGAGGGGCCAGGGTGCGGCCGGGCCCTCGTAGCCCTGGTCCGCTGCCGCGTGCAGGGTCCACTGCGGGTCGTACAGGTGCGGGCGGGCCAGCGCGCAGAGGTCCGTACGGCCGGCCAGCAACAGCGAGTTGACGTCGTCCCAGGAGGAGATCGCCCCCACCGCGATCACCGGGACGCCCAGTCCGTTGCGGATGCGGTCGGCGAACGGGGTCTGGTAGGAGCGGCCGTACGCGGGCTTCTCGCCGGGGACGACCTGTCCCGTCGAGACGTCGATCGCGTCCGCCCCGTGCGCGGCGAACGCGCGGGCGATCCCGACCGCCTCGTCGGGCGTCGTGCCGCCGGGCGCCCAGTCGGCTGCCGAGATCCGCACCGTCATCGGCCGGCCGCCGGGCCAGACGGCCCGGACCGCGTCGAAGACCTCCAGCGGGAAGCGTAGCCGGCCCCGGAGGGAGCCTCCGTACCCGTCGGTGCGCAGATTGGTGAGCGGGGAGAGGAAGCCGGAGAGCAGATAGCCGTGCGCACAGTGCAGTTCGAGGAGGTCGAAGCCCGCCGAAGCGGCGCGGCGGGCGGCCGCGGTGAACTGCTCGCGCACCGCGGCGAGCCCGGCAGCGCCGAGCTCCGCCGGGACCTGGCTGACGCCCGGCCGGTAGGGAAGCGGGGAGGCCGCCGACAGGGGCCAGTTGCCGTACGGGAGGGGCTCGTCCATCCCGTCCCACATGAGGCGGGTGGAGCCCTTGCGGCCGGAGTGCCCGAGCTGGACACCGATGGCGGTGCCGGGCGACTGCTCGTGCACGAAGGAGGTGATACGCCGCCAGGCCATGGCCTGTTCGCCGGTGTAGAGGCCGGCGCAGCCGGGGGTGATACGGCCCTCGTGGCTCACGCACACCATCTCGGTCATCACGAGCCCGGCGCCGCCGAGGGCGCGGGCACCCAGGTGGACGAGGTGGAAGTCGCCGGGGACGCCGTCGTGCGCCGAGTACATGTCCATGGGCGACACGACGACCCGGTTGCGCAGTTCGAGGCCGCGCAGCCGCAGCGGCGTGAACATGGGGGGTGTGCCGTCCCGGCAGCCGAAGTCGCGTTCCACCGTGTCCGTGAAGGCGGTGTCGCGCAGCCGCAGGTTTCCGTGCGTGACACGCCGGCTCCGGGTCAGCAGGTTGAAGGCGAACTGCCGCGGCGGCTGGCCGAGATACGTCTCCAGCTGCTCGAACCACTCCAGACTGGCTGCGGCAGCCCGCTGGGTGGAGGCCACGACCGGGCGGCGCTCGCTCTCGTACGCGGCCAGGGCCGACGGCAGGTCGGGGTGTTCCCCGATGTTCGCCGCCAGCGTGAGGGCGTCCTCGACGGCGAGCTTGGTGCCGGAGCCGATGGAGAAGTGCGCGGTGTGGGCCGCGTCACCGATCAGCACCGTGTTCCCGTGCGACCAGCGGTCGTTGACGACGGTGCGGAAAGCCGTCCAGGTGGAGTTGTTGCCGGTGAGGGGCTGTCCGCCGAGGGCGCCGGCGAAGATCCGGGCGCACCGCGCGGTGGACTCCCGCTCGTCGCAGTGGTCGAGGCCGGCGGCGCGCCAGACCTCCTCGCGCATCTCGATGATGACGGTGGAGGCCCTGGGGCCGTACGGGTAGCCGTGCAGCTGCATCACCCCGTGCTCGGTCTCGGCGATCTCGAAGCGGAAGGCGTCGAAGGCGAAGGGCGCGGAGAGCCAGATGTAGCGGCAGCGGTGGGTGGTGACGCGAGGGGCGAAGACCTCGGCGTACGCCCGGCGGGTGGCGCTGTGGAGGCCGTCCGCGGCGACCACCAGGTCGTGGGTCGCCGCCAGTTCGTCCGGCGGCGGCGCCTCGGTGCGGAAGCGGATGCGCACGCCGAGGGAGCGGCAGCGCTCGTGCAGGATCTCCAGCAGCCTGCGCCGGCCGAGGGCGGCGAAGCCGTGGCCGCCCGAGGTCAGGGTCGTACCGCGGTGGACGATGTCGATGTCGTCCCAGCGTACGAACTCCTCCTGCAGCGCGCGGTGGACGGCCGGGTCCCCCTGTTCGATGCCGCCGAGGGTCTCGTCGGAGAGGACGACACCGAAGCCGAAGGTGTCGTCGGGGGCGTTGCGCTCCCAGACGGTGACGGACCTGGCGGGGTCGAGCCGCTTGAGGAGGGCCGCCGCGTAGAGACCGCCGGGACCGCCGCCGACCACCGCGACCCGCAGGGCGCGCGGCCCCGCTCCGGCCGCCATGGCTACCTGCCCTGCCACTTCGGGGGCCGTTTCTCGGTGAAGGCGGCATGGAACTCGGCGTAGTCCCGGCCGTTCATGAGCAGTGCCTGGGTGGTGGCGTCGAGCTCGACCGCGGCGGCGAGCGGCATGTCGAGCTCGGCGGTGAGCAGCGCCTTGGTCTGCGCGTACGCCAGTGCCGGCCCCTCGGCGAGCCGCCGGGCCAGCGCGGCGGCCCGCTCGTCGGCCAGGCCCTCTTCGGCCAGGTCGCTGATGAGACCGATCCGCTCGGCCTCGGGTGCCAGGACCGGCTCCCCCAGCATCAGCAGCCGGGTCGCGTGCCCGAGGCCCACGACGCGCGGCAGCAGATAGGCGGCGCCCATGTCACCGCCGGACAGTCCCACCCGGGTGAAGAGGAACGCGAAACGGGCGGTCGGGTCGGCGACCCGGAAGTCCGCGGCCAGCGCGAGGACCGCGCCCGCGCCCGCGGCGACCCCGTG
This sequence comes from Streptomyces sp. NBC_00388, assembly GCF_036061255.1. Lineage (NCBI taxonomy): Bacteria > Bacillati > Actinomycetota > Actinomycetes > Kitasatosporales > Streptomycetaceae > Streptomyces > Streptomyces sp. NBC_00388. The sequence continues at coordinate 5,955,781 of NZ_CP107948.1, read as the reverse complement.
CACGGCGGCGATCACCGGGAAGGGGCATTCGCGCAGCGCCCGGACGACCTGTCCGGTCATCCGGTTGAAGTCGAGGAGCTGGGCGGTGTCCAGGGCAAGGGTGGCGCCGATGATCTCCTCGACGTCACCGCCCGAGCAGAATCCGCGGCCCTCACCGGCGAGGACCAGCGCCCGCACCGAACGCTCGCGGGACAGCTCGGCCAGCAGATCGCGCAGATCGGCGTAGGCACCGAAGGTGAGGGCGTTGAGCTTCCCCGGGCGCGCGAAGGTGACGGTCACTACCCCGTCCTGTCTGGTCACCCGGAGGTGCTCCCAGTGCTCCACGCGTGCTGCCGAGCCGGTAAAGGGGCTCATGGGGTGCGGCCTCCTTCGGTCGGGGGACTCGTCCGGAGACCGGCCGGAGACCCGGGGGAAGAGCGGCTTGCACCCTCAAATTATCACTCCTCCGTGACTACCGTCACGAGTGCGCGATACACCAAATGGACGGGCTTGCGGGCGGAAGACCCGTCAGAATGTGGCGCACGTCCCTTTTCCTCCCGGCCGCCGCCTCTACTCGCAACGCCTCCGGCTCCGTATCGTTGAAATCAGGACAACCCCCTCCACACCGATCGGAACACCAGCCGTGCCGGACACCTCGCGCCCCGCCTCATGGCGCATCGCGCTGCCGCACACCGCGGCCGCGGTGCCGATAGCGCGCGCCCTGATCCGCACGGTGCTCGCCGACCTGGAGGGCGAGGAAGCGGCGGACAGCGACACGGCGGAACTCCTCACATCCGAGCTGGTCGCCAACGCCGTGGAGCACACGAGCGGCGAGGACCCCATCGAGCTGGTCGTCGAGGTCCTGCACGCCGGCTGCCAGGTCGAGGTGCACGACCGGGACCCGGCCCCGCCCGGCGGTCTTGTCCACACACCGCCGGCCGGTCCGCCCGACCCCTGGCAGGAGCACGGCCGCGGCCTGCTGCTCATCCGGACGCTCAGCTCGTCCTACGGCCACCGTCCCACCGAGCACGGCAAGGCCATCTGGTTCACACTGCCGGCGGGGCCTGCGTACTGAGCCGGGAGCGGCGGCGCCCGTAGCCCGCGTAGACGGCGGCGCCGGCCACCAGGAAGACCGCGAACTGCAACCAGGTCCGCCACCCGGTCCCGTACATGAGATACACGCAGAACCCGACACCCAGGACCGGGCTGACGGGGAAGAGCGGCACCCTGAAGGTACGGGGGAGCTCCGGATGGCTGCGGCGCAGCGCGACGACGGCGACGTTCACCGCGACCATGGTGGCCAGCGCCCCGATGGTCGTCAGGTTCACCACGACGTCGAGCGAGGCGAACGCGGCCGGGACCGCGACGACCGTCGCGACGATCCAGGTGTTGGCGACCGGCGTCGAGGTCTTCGGCGAGACCTTCTCGAAGACCGCGGGGATCAGACCGTCGCGGGACATCGACATCAGGATGCGGGTCTGCCCGTACATCACGGCGAGCACCACCGAGGCGATGGCGACTACCGCGCCGAAGGCGATGACGCCGCCGCCGACCGACGATCCGGTGACCTGGTTGACGATCAGGGAGAGCGCGGCGGGCCGGTCGGCGACGGAGCGCGCGCCGAACGCCCCGATGGCCGCCACGGCCACCGCGCAGTAGAGCACCGTGACGATGCCGATACAGATCATGATCGCGAGCGGGATGTTGCGCCGCGGGTTCCTGACCTCCTCACCGGCCGTCGTGATCGCGTCGAACCCGATGTACGAGAAGAAGGCGATCGAGGCGCCGGAGGTGATGCCGCCGATGCCGTCGGCCGCGAACGGCACCAGGTGGCCGTCCCGGAACGCGGTGAAGGCGACGGCGCAGAAGACCAGCAGGATGCCGATCTTCAGGACGGCCATCGCCGCCGTGGCACGTGCGCTCTCCCGCACGCCCCGCACCAGCAGCGCGGCGGCGAGCCCGACCACGACCACGGCGGGCAGGTTGATCACTCCGCCGTCGCCGGGGCCGCTGGAGACCACGGCGGGCAGTTGCCATCCCACGAGGCTGTTCAGCAGTTCGTTGAGGTACTGGCTCCAGCCGACGGCGACCGCGCTCACCGAGATCCCGTATTCGAGCAGCAGACACCAGCCGACGAGGAAGGCGGTGCGCTCGCCGAGGGTGGCGTACGCGAAGGAGTACGAGCTGCCGGACACCGGGATGGCGCCGCCCAGCTCCGCGAAGGAGAACGCCGTGAAGACGCAGGTCACGGCGGCGAGCACGAACGAGACGATGACCGCGGGCCCCGCCTTGGCCACGGTGTCGGAGAGACCGACGAAGATCCCGGTTCCGACGATGGCCCCGACGCCGAAGCACACCAGCTGGAAGAGCCCCATGGTGCGGCGCAGGCCGTGCCCCTCCAGATCCGCGCCGGATTCGGCGATCAGGAGTTCGGGGGACTTGACGCGGAGCCCCTGCGGGCGGGGCGGACGCGGAGCCGGGAGGCGGGGGGAACGCATGGAGGCGGGTCTCTTTCCGGACGTGCGCGGACAGCGCACACAGCAGCACACAGCAAAGTGGGGTTCGAGCGTGCGAGCCCGAACCCCACCAGGAGGTGCCATAGTAGCCACCCCGGCGCATATTCACCCAATTGGGTGTATGGCTATTCCCTGTCCGCCAGGGTGGCGACCATGACCGCCTTGATCGTGTGCATGCGGTTCTCGGCCTCGTCGAAGACCACCGAGTACTCCGACTCGAAGACCTCGTCGGTGACCTCCAGCTCGCTCAGTCCGAACTGCGCGTGGATCTCCCGCCCGACCCGGGTACCCAGGTCGTGGAAGGCGGGCAGGCAGTGCAGGAACCTGACCCGCGGGTTGCCGGTGGCGCGCAGCACGTCCATCGTCACGGCGTACGGTGCCAGCGCGGCGATGCGCTCCGCCCAGACCTCCTTGGGCTCCCCCATGGACACCCAGACGTCGGTGACGACGAAGTCGCAGCCCTCGACGGCCTCGGTGATGTCCTCGGTGAGCGTGACGGTCCCGCCGCTCGCCGCGGCCAGCTCGCGCGCCCGCCCGACGATCTCAGCGGCGGGCCAGTAGGCCCGGGGAGCGGCGATCCGGACGTCCAGGCCCAGCAGCGCACCGGTGATCAGATACGAGTTGCCCATGTTGAAGCGGGCGTCACCGAGGTAGGCGAAGACGATCTGCTCAAGCGGCTTGTCGCTGTGCTCGGTCATGGTGAGCACATCGGCCAGCATCTGGGTGGGGTGCCAGTCGTCGGTGAGGCCGTTGTAGACGGGGACCCCGGCGTGCGCGGCGAGCTCCTCCACCTGCGGCTGGCTGTCGCCCCGGTACTCGATGGCGTCGAACATCCGGCCCAGCACCCGCGCGGTGTCCTTGAAGGACTCCTTGTGCCCGATCTGCGACCCGGAAGGGTCCAGGTAGGTCGTCGAGGCGCCCTGGTCGGCTGCCGCCACCTCGAAGGCGCACCGCGTCCTGGTCGAGGTCTTCTCGAAGATCAGGGCGACGTTCCGGCCGCGCAGCCGCTGCACTTCGGTGCCCGACTTCTTGGCCGCCTTGAGCTCGGCCGCCAGCTCGACCAGAGCGCGGAACTCCTCCGCGGTGAAGTCGAGCTCCTTGAGGAAGTGGCGGCCTGCGAGGTCTATCGCCATGGTGGCTGCTCCTGGGTCCCGAAGGCGGGACGGGTTGGAATTCTATGCGTATGAACGCATCACTATACGGCATCCCGCTGGACCGGACAGCTCATGCACCGCGGCCCTCCCCTGCCCCGCCCCAGTTCGCTGCCGGGGATCTCGATGACTTCGATGCCCTCCTTGCGCAGATGTGTGTTGGTGGTGAAGTTCCGCTCGTACGCCACGACCACCCCCGGCTCGACGGCGAGGACGTTGCACCCGTCGTCCCACTGCTCGCGCTCCGCCGAGTGCACGTCCTGGGTCGCGGTCAGCACCCGGATGCCGCCGAGTCCCAGCGCACCGGCGATGGCCTGGTGCATCTGCTCCGGCGGGTGGTCGGTCACCTTCAGCTCCGTCTCGTTGCCGCCCGGTTCGATGGTGTACGAGCGCAGCATCCCGAGCCCCGCGTACTGGGTGAAGGTGTCCCCGTCCACCATCGTCATCACGGTGTCCAGGTGCATGAAGGCCCGCCGCTTGGGCATGTCGAGCGCCACGATGGTGCGCGCCGATCCGGCCGCGAACAGTCCGCGGGCCAGCATCTCGACGGCCTGCGGGGTGGTCCGCTCGCTCATGCCGATCAGGACCGCGCCGTTGCCGATGACCAGGACGTCACCGCCCTCGATCGTGGACGGGTAGTCGACCTGCCCCTGTGACCAGTGGTGGAAGGCGCCGGACCCGGTGAAGAGCGGATGGTGCCGGTAGATCGCCTCGAAGTGGACGGTCTCGCGCTGCCTGGCCGGCCAGCGCATCGCGTTGATCGAGACGCCGTCGTAGATCCAGGCCGAAGTGTCGCGTGTGAAGAGGTGGTTGGGCAGCGGGTCCAGGAGGAAGTCGTCCAGGTCCATCACATGGAAGCGGACCGAGACCGGCTCCCGGTACCGCTCCAGGAACTCCCGTTTCGTCATCCCGCCGACCAGTACCTCCGCCAGGTCGCCGACGGACAGCTCGTCGAAGACCGTCCGCAGATGGTGGGTGGCGAGCGGGCCGTACTCCTTCTCGTCGAAGACCCGGTCCAGGACGAGGGTGCGGGCCTCGGGCACTTCCAGCGACTCCCGCAGCAGGTCGTCGAAGAGATGCACCTCCACGCCCCGCTCACGCAGTACGCCGGCGAAACCGTCGTGCTCCTGGCGGGCGCGGCGCACCCACAGCACGTCGTCGAAGAGCAGTGCGTCCTTGTTGCTGGGGGTCAGCCGCTTCAGTTCCAGACCCGGCCGGTGGAGGATGACGCGGCGCAGCGGCCCCGTCTCGGAGTCGACATGGAATCCCATGTCCCCCATCCTGTCCCCGCCCGGCCCCGCTCACCCCCGTAAGGCGGTGAGCGGGGCGTGTCCGGCCGTACCCTCCCGGCGGTGCCCCTCAGAGCCGCGGGTCGACGGGCTCCGACTCCAGGGCCAGTACGGCGAAGACCGCCTCGTGGATCCGCCAGAGCGGTTCGCCGTCCGCGAGCCGGTCCAGCGCCTCCAGGCCCAGGGCGTACTCGCGCAGCGCGAGGGAGCGCTTGTGACCGAGGGAGCGCTGGCGGAGCCTGGCCAGGTGGTCCGGGCGGGTGTACTCGGGGCCGTAGATGATCCGCAGGTACTCCCGTCCGCGCACCTTGATCCCGGGCTGGACGAGCCGCCCCTTCCCGTCGCGCACCAGCGCCTGCAGCGGCTTGACGACCATGCCCTCGCCGCCGCGTCCGGTCATCTCCAGCCACCAGTCGGTGCCCGCGCGGACGGACTCCTTGTCGCCGGTGTCGACAACGAGCCGCCGGGTGGTCTGCAGGAGGCCGCTCTGGTCGTGCTCGACGAGCCGGTCGAGCCAGGCCAGCTGCTCGTCGTGCGGCACCGCCGCGAGCGAGCGGCCCTCCGCGGCGAGCAGCTGGAACGGTGCGAGCCGCACCCCGTCCAGGCCGTCCGTCGTCCAGCAGTAGCGCCGGTAGGCCTCGGTGAAGGCGACCGCGTCGTCCGCCCGCGCGCGCTGCCCTTCGAGCAGCCCGCCGACCTCCACACCCCGGGCGGCGGCAGCTTCCAGCGCCCCGAGGACGTCCGGGAAGACGGCGCGGGACGCGGCGCCCACCGCCGCGTACTGCTTGCGCAGCAGCCCGGTCGCCTTGAGCGACCAGGGCATCAGCTCCGCATCGATCAGCAGCCAGCCGGTGGACAGCTCGTCCCAGAGCCCCGCGTCGGTGACGGCCGTGCGCAGCCGCCCCAGGATCTCCTCGGTGACGCGGGGGTCGTCGAAGAACGGGCGGCCGGTCCTGGTGTGCAGCGAACCGGTCGGGCCGGACACCCCGAAGCGTTCCCGCGCGGTCCCGGCATCCCGGCAGACGAGCGCGACCGCGCGCGAGCCCATGTGCTTCTCCTCGCACACGACCTTCGCGACCCCGTCCGACCTGTACTGCGCGAAGGCCTCGGCGGGGTGCTCCAGATAGCCCTCCAGGTGCGAGGTCCCCGTCGGGGACATGGTCGGGGGGAGGTAGGCGAGCAGCCGCGGGTCGACCGCGAAACGGCTCATGACCTCCAGCGCCGCGGCGGCGTTCTCCTCCCGGACCGAGACCCGGCCGGTGTGCCGGGTCTCCACGACACGGCGGCCGGTGACGTCGGCGAGGTCGAGCGGACGGCCGTCGTGACCGCCCGGCGCCTCACTGGTGAGCGGGCGGGCCGGCTCGTACCAGACCTGTTCGGCGGGGACGTCGACCAGTTCGCGCTCGGGCCAGCGCAGCGCCGTCATCCGTCCGCCGAAGACCGCGCCGGTGTCCAGGCAGAGGGTGTTGTTGATCCAGCTGGTGCTCGGTACGGGCGTGTGCCCGTAGACGACGGCGGCGCGGCCCCGGTAGTCCTCGGCCCACGGGTAGCGCACGGGCAGCCCGAACTCGTCGGTCTCGCCCGTCGTGTCCCCGTACAGCGCGTGCGAGCGGACCCGGCCCGAGGTGCGGCCGTGGTACTTCTCGGGCAGCCCGGCGTGGCAGACGACGAGCCTCCCACCGTCCAGGACGTAGTGGCTGACGAGTCCGTCGATGAACTCCCGCACCCGCTCGCGGAAGTCCGGGTCCCGCGCGTCCTCCTTCTCCAGCTGCTCGATGGTCTCGGCCAGCCCGTGGCTGTGCTGGACCTTGCGGCCCTTGAGGTAACGGCCCAGCTTGTTCTCGTGGTTCCCGGGCACACAGAGCGCGCTGCCAGCGGCGACCATCGCCATGACCCGGCGCAGCACCCCCGGGCTGTCGGGCCCCCGGTCCACCAGGTCTCCGACGAAGACGGCGGTGCGGCCTTCGGGGTGCACCCCGTCCGCGTAGCCGAGCCGGGTGAGCAGGGTTTCCAGCTCGGAGCTGCAGCCGTGGATGTCGCCGATGATGTCGAAGGGGCCGGTGAGGTGGGTGAGGTCGTTGTACCGCTTCTCCAGGACGACTCCGGCCGTCTCCACCTCTGTCTCGCCGCGCAGGATGTGGACCTTGCGGAAGCCTTCGCGCTCCAGGCCGCGCAGGGAGCGCCGCAGCTCGCGCCGGTGCCGCTGGATGACATGGCGGGGCATACCGGCCCGGTCGGGGCGTCCCGCGTTGCGCTCCGCGCAGACCTCCTCGGGGATGTCGAGCACGATCGCGATGGGCAGTACGTCGTGCTCGCGCGCCAGCCGCACCAGCTGCCTGCGGCTCTCGGACTGCACGTTCGTCGCGTCCACCACGGTCAGCCGGCCGGCGGCCAGCCGCTTCCCCGCGATGTAGTGGAGGACGTCGAAGGCGTCGCCGCTGGCGCTCTGGTCGTTCTCGTCGTCGGCCACCAGGCCGCGGCAGAAGTCGGAGGAGATGATCTCGGTGGGCTTGAAGTGCCGCCGCGCGAACGTGGACTTGCCCGCTCCGGTGGCCCCGACGAGGACCACGAGGGAGAGGTCGGTCACCGGGAGAACCCGCCCTCGGCCGGGCACATGGCTCCCGGCGGCCGTGCCGGGTCCGGTGGCGCTGTTGGGTTCGGCGGCGCCGGTGGTGCCGGTGGATTCGGTGGTGCCGTGGTTCGCGCTGGTGCTGCTGACATCCGTGTCGCCGGTGTCCGTGCCGCTGGTGTCCGTGCCGCTGGTGTCCGTGCCGCTGGTGTCCGTGCCGCTGGTGTCGCCGGTACCGCTCATGCCGCTTTCGCCTCCTTCGGGGCCATGGTGAATATCGCCATCTGGGTCGGCGGACCGACCTCGGGGTCGTCGGGGCCCACCGGCCTGAACTCCACGCTGTATCCGTGCCGTTCGGCCACCTCCGCGGCCCAGCGCCGGAACTCCGCGCGGGTCCACTCGAAACGGTGGTCGGCATGGCGCGCCTGCCCGGCGGGCAGGGTCTCCCAGCGCACGTTGTACTCCACGTTCGGCGTCGTCACCAGGACGGTCTGTGGCCTGGCGGCCCCGAAGACCGCGTACTCCAGTGCGGGCAGCCGCTCCGGGTCCACGTGCTCGACGACCTCGCTCAGCACCGCGGCGTCGTACCGCTTGAGCCGCTTGTCGGTGTACGCGAGAGAGCCCTGGATGAGCTTCACCCGGGCCGCCCGGCGCTCGCCCAGCTGGTCGAGGCGGAGCCTGCGGGCCGCGATGTGCAGCGCCCGCATCGACACATCGACACCGACGACTTCGGTGATGCGGGCGTCCTTCAGCAACTCCTGCACCAACTGGCCCTGGCCACAGCCCAGATCGAGCACCCGGCCGGCACCCGCCGTGCGCAGGGCGTCCACGATCGCGGCCCGCCGCTGCGCCGCGAGCGGTACCGGCGTCTCCTCGGTGTCCACCGTCTCGTCGACGGCGTTGTCGATCGACTCGACCTCGGTGTCGTCGGCCTCCGCGAGCCGCACCAGCTCCAGGGCCTCCATCGCCTGCCGGGTCAGCCCCCAGCGCCGCGAGAGATAGCGGCTGGTGATCAGCTTCTGCTCGGGGTGCCCGGCCAGCCAGCCCTCGCCGGCCCGCAGCAGTTTGCCGACCTCGTCCGGTGCCACCCAGTAGTGCTTGGCATCGTCGAGGACAGGCAGCAGCACATAGAGCTGCCGCAGCGCGTCGGCGAGCCGCAGCTCACCCTCGAGCACGAGGCGTACGTACCGCGATTCGCCCCACTCCGGGAACTTCTCGTCCAGGGCGACCGGCTCGGCCTTCACCCGCTCCCAGCCGAGCGGGGCGAAGAGTCGGTGGACCAGGCCCGGGCCGCCCCTGGCCGGCAGCGCGGGGATCTCGATCCGCAGCGGCATCGGGGCGGCGGCCCGCTCCGGGAGCGCGGTGCACACACCGCGCAGGGCGCTCTTGAAGACGGTGGTCACGGCGACCGCCAGCAGCGAGGACGCGGCATACGGGCGGTCGTTGACGTACTGCGCGAGCGCGGAGTCCGGAGCGCCGCCGCGCCCCTTGCCCCGGCCTCGCCGGACCAGCGCCACCGGGTCCACCTCCAGCAGCAGCGCGGCCGTGCAGCGCTCGGCGGTGGCCTCCGGGTAGAGGACGTGCGCCGTGCCGTGCGAGGTGGAGAACGCCTGCGCCTTGCCAGGGTGTTTGTGCAGCAGGAAACCGAGGTCGGTGGCGGGACGCTCTGGGGTGCCGGTGGTGCTGATCGTCAGGAACACGGGTCCGAGTATCGCCCGCTTGCGCTGCCCCGACCAGAGGTTTTCATCCGCTCAGGGGCGGTGTCCTGAGCCGCGCCAGCTCCGCGATCCCGTCCGGGCCGACCCGGCAGCAGCCGCCGACCAGTCCGGCCCCTGCCAGCTCCCAGCCGCGTACCCGGCCGGCCGCGAAGGTGGCGCCGCCGTGCCAGCCGCGGCGCTCCGCGTCCCACTGCTCACCACTGTTCGGATAGACCACCACGGGCTTGCCGGTGACCGAAGCGGCCAGCTCCACGGCCCGGTCCGCGTCCCGGGGGTCACAGCAGTTCACCCCCACGGCGACGACCTGCTCCCGGTCCGCCGCCAGCGCGAAGGCCTCTGCCAGCGGCTGCCCGGCCCGGGTCCGCTCCCCCGTGATGCTGTACGAGAGCCAGACCGGCGTCCCGCAGCCGCCGGCCGCCCGCAGCAGCGCCTGTGCCTCGTCGGTGTCCGGCACTGTCTCCAGCGCGAGCACATCGGGCCCCGCGGCGGCCAGTGCCTCGATCCGCGGCCGGTGGAAACGCTCCAGCTCCCCCACCGAGAGCCCGTACCGCCCGCGGTACTCGCTGCCGTCGGCGAGCATCGCACCGTAGGGGCCGACGGATGCGGCGACCCAGACCTCCCGGTCCGCCGTCGCCGCGGCCTCGCGGGCCAGCCGGACACTGCGGGCCATCAGCCCTGCGGCCTCGGCCCGGCCCGCCCCGCGCCGCGCGAAGCCCTCGAAGGTGGCCTGGTAGCTCGCCGTGATGAGCACCTGGGCACCCGCCCGTACATATGCCGTGTGCGCCGCGACGATCTGCTGCGGATCGTCGGCGAGCAGCCGGGCCGACCAGAGCGCGTCGGAGAGATCGCAGCCCTGTGCCTCCAGCTGGTTGGAGAGCCCGCCGTCGAGGACGAGGACCTGCTCCGTGAGTGCTGCGGCGAACGTACGGACGGGGCGCACGGTGGCTCCTACTTCAGCTGGGAGAGGACCTGCGAGGAGATCAGTTCGAGGTGATCCAGATCGTCGAGGTCCAGCACCTGGAGATAGACGCGCGAGGAGCCGATCGCCTCATAGCGGCCGATCTTGTCGACGACCTCGGCGGGCGAACCGCCGAGCCCGTTGGCCTTCACATCCGCCGTGTCCCGGCCGATGGCGTCCGCGCGGCGCGCCACCTCGGCGTCGTCCTTGCCGACACAGACGACCAGTGCGTTGGAGTACACCAGGTCGTCCGCCCGCCCGGCCGCCTTGGCCGCGGCCGCGACCCGCCCGAACTGCCGCTCGCTGTCCTCGATCGAGGCGAAGGGGATATTGAACTCGTCGGCATACCGTGCGGCGAGCCGCGGGGTACGGGTCGCCCCGTGTCCGCCGATCAGCACGGGCACCTTCGCCTGGGCGGGCTTGGGCAGCGCGGGCGAGTCCGAGAGCTGGTAATACGTACCGTCATAGCTGAAGGTCTCACCGGTCCGGGTCTCCCAGAGCCCGGTGATGATGGCCAGCTGCTCCTCCAGACGGCCGAACTTCTCCTTGGGGAACGGGATGCCGTACGCCCGGTGCTCCTCCTCGAACCAGCCTGCGCCCAGGCCCAGTTCGACGCGGCCCCCGGACATCTGGTCGACCTGCGCCACCTGGATGGCGAGGACACCGGGAAGCCGGAACGTGCCCGCTGTCATCAGCGTCCCGAGACGGATCCGCCGGGTCTCGCGGGCGAGACCCGCCAGTGTGATCCAGGCGTCGGTGGGGCCGGGCAGGCCGTCACCCGACCCCATCCGCAGATAGTGGTCCGAGCGGTAGAAGGCGTCGAAGCCGAGGTCCTCGGTGGCCTTGGCGACGGTCAGCAGCGTGTCATAGTCGGCCCCTTGCTGGGGCTCGGTGAAGATTCGAAGATCCATGCATCCATCCTGCACCTTCACCCCTCCCGCAGCGCCTCCCGCACGGCCCGGCCGGCCGGTGTCCCGCGATTTCCCGCGGTACCGGAGGACTTCACCCGGCACGCGCTACCCCGGAGCCCTCTCCGCGTCGCGCTCCTCCAGCTTCCGCAGCATTCCGCGCACCCGGTCCCCCGACTCGTCCGCCGCGTCCATGGCCTCGATGCACTGCCAGTAGACCGCCTCCTCCTCGGTCCCGCAGGCGACACTCACCAGGGCCATGCCCACCTCGCCGAGCAGCACCCCGAGGGCCGTCAGCACCTCGCGCACATCGGACACTTCGGTCAGCTGCGCCGCGCGTATCAGCCCGCCGCGCACGGTCGGCACGTCGAGCGCCCCGCAGCCCCGGCCGCCCGATTCGCCGAGCGCCCGCGCGTCGGACCGCAGCTCCTGCGGACCGCGCATCGCCAGATGCCCGCCCACGGCGCCCGAGAGCGCCTGCGCCTGCCAGGCCTCCACCATGGTGTCCAGTTCCGGAAGGCTCCGCGCCAGAGCATCCCGGCTGATCGCAATGAGCCGCACCCCGTCCATCCCAGTCCCCGTTCGTATGACTTACCGTCTCCCCTTTCATTACCCAGCGTGAAGGAGGATGGACCATAAAGCCAGGGGAATTCGGAAATCTGTGGACGCAAGACGCATTGTTGATAACTCACTCACTCCGGAGAGTGACGATCCACGGAACGCTTCGCCGGGAAACGTGTCTCATTTCGGTCAATTTTGTCCGAAAGTGCCGCAAGAAGATCGATCCCCAGGACCTCGCAGAACTGCAGCAGATACGCCAGGACATCGGCGGCCTCGTCCCTCACCCGGTGCGCCGACCCGGGGTCCTCCATCACCCGGGCCGACTCCTCGGGCGTCAGCCACTGAAAGATCTCGACCAGTTCGGACGCCTCGACGCTCAGCGCCGCCGCCAGGTTCTTGGGCGTGTGATAGGGCTGCCACTCACGTGCCACGGCGAACTCGGCCAGCCTGCGCTGCAATTGCGCTACATCCAGTTCTGTCACACGCCCAGGTCTACCACTGAGACACCCTCAAGATCGCGGGCCCACTGCGCGTGCGCCGCCGTGCCCACCACCCTGATGTGGCCCTGGCCGCAGATCGCCGCGGCGAGCGCGGCCAGCTCCCGTGCCTGCCGCGGATCGAGCGAACGGTCGAAGCCGTCGGCCAGGACCGTGAGCGACTGCATCGCGGGCGGCACCTCGCCCGCGGGATCCACCGCCAGCACCCCGGGACCGGTCAGCAGCACCAGGGCGAGCGCCAGATAGCGCAGCTCACCCTCGCCCAGCCGCTCCACCGGTGTCCCCGCACCGCCGCCCCGGCCGAGCACCGCCCGTACCCGCCCGTCCTTCAGCTCCTCGGCCGCGAGCCCCGCGACCGGGCCCACACACCCCGCACGCGCCGCGGCCACCAGCTGACGGTGCCGGTTCCCGCACTCGGACTGGGTGCGGTAGAGCACCGATGCCAGGTTGTCGCACCCCCGCCGGAGCAGCCCCGCGCCCGCGGCCACCGGACGCCGCATCCGGTGCGGCTGGGGGTCGCAGGCGAAGACCGAGCGCAGCGCCACCACCACCTGCTCGGCGGCGGCCAGCACCTTCAGCTGGCCTTCCGTCTTGCCCGCGACCCGCAGCGGGAGCAGCGCGGTCCCCATCCGGTCGTCGGGGAGCGGCGCCCGGGTCACCGGGACCGTGCCCGCCGTGTGCCAGGCGGCCTGCACGGTCCTGCGCGCGGGGTCGCGCAGCGCCGTGGAGAGCAGCAACTGGCCTTCCCCGGTGAGTCGTTCGCCGACCACGCGCAGTTCGGGTTCGGCCTGCACCGCGAGGTCGAGCTGTACGGGACCGGCCGGACCGTCCACGGTGCAGCCGATCCGGAACCCCCGCCGCCCCTGTGCGTCCGCGCAGGCCCGCTCCGGGACGCAGCTGCCCGGATCCTCGAAGACCTCACCGAGCTCGTCCCCCGCGCCGAGCCGCGCCAGCGCCTCGTACACCTGGAGGGCGCTCGTCTTACCGCTCCCGCTCGCCCCCGTGAACAGGGTCAGCGGGGCGAGCGGAAAGGCGGCGCCGCGGTGCGACTTGAAGGCGGAGAGCCGCAGTTCGGTGACGGTGGGGCGTGCGTAGGTTGCGTCCATGGTCCGGACGGTACGCACGCGTCACGGTGGCGAACCGTTCCGTCTGCCCGACCTTCCTACGATCGGGGGACTGCGGTCGCTGCGATGCCCTCCACCTCCGTGCCGGCCGGGGCGAGCAGGAAGACGTTCTTGTCGACCCGGTGCATCCCGCTGCCGAGCCCGAAGACCACACCGCTGCTGAAGTCCAGGATGCGCTTGGCCACTTCGGTCTCCGCCCCGGTCAGGTCGAGCAGCACCGGCACCTGCCCGACGAGGTACTCGGCGACCTCCCTTGCGTCCGCGAAGACCTGGACGCGCAGCACCACGAAGCGGCGCTGCTCGGCCGCGTACTCATGGGGGATCGTCTCGTGATCGACTCGCGAGGGCCATTCGTTGCGTCCCCGCAGCGGTACTACCTGGGCGAGCCCCTCCCACTGTTCGTCGGTGACGTCGTACTCGTCGTACCTGCTCACCGGACCACCTCGGCTGGGCTTTCTATCTGCATCAGCCAATTCTGACCCCCTTCACCCGTTCGGCCCAACACCGACACGGATGAGTGCCCGTCTGAGCGCCGGGTGTGAGCGCACTCACTCCGCGGCGACGGCCTCCAGCGCTCCCGCCACCGAGGTGAAGAAACGGCTGTGGGACCGCGCGCTCGCCGGGGATTCCGGATTCCAGGGCAGGACCCGGGCCCCGCCGGTGAGGCGCATCCATGCCTCGATGCCGCTGAGTTCGCTGACGGGCACCGCATTCGACCTGATATCGACGAGCACCACACCGGCCCGCAGCTCCGCCGCCTCCGCCCAGCCGACGGTCGCCCAGTTCGCGCCCGCGCCATCGGGCGGCCGCACCGTGCTGACGCCGTGCCCGGCCAGGGCCCGCAGTTCGGGCCAGGCGTCGGGGCGGGCCAGATGCACCTGGTCGGGGCCGGCCGGCGAAAGCGCCAGGATCCCCGGCCGGGAGGGTATCTCCGCCGCCGCGCGCAGCCGTTGCGCTGCGGCGTCCAGCAACTGTTCCTGGTCCCCCTCGCCGGCGGCGCCCAGCGAGCGGGCGAGCGCGTCGAACCTGCCCCTGATCCCGTCCAGGGTGTGGTTCTGCCCCACGTCGAGGACCACGAAGGGGACCTGCTCCTCCAGATGCTTGGCGGTGTCCGGGTCCAGTCCGTACACCTGGCCGCCGCCGTAGCTGACCGCCACCACGAGATCCGGTTCGCCGCTCAGCAGCGTGTCCGTATCCAGCGCGCTGCCCGCCCCGAGGTAGCGGAGATCACCGGCCGGCAGCGAGCCCGCCTTCGCCGGGTCGGCCGCCGCGCCGTCGTGGAGCGAGCCGAACACCGCGTGCGGGGCGAGGCCGTGGTCCCACAGCGTGGCTCCGGCGCGGATGTACGCCGTCACCCGCGTGGGTGTCCGCCCGGCCGTCGACAGCTGTCCACGGTCGTCCGAAAACTGCCAGCCAGCGTGTTCCATGACGTTTCGCTCCCCCTCCGGGTCAGCACCGTCCGGCCTTCCGGGCGCCGCACATCCGTACCTGCCCAGCTCTGGTGTACGGCATTCGGGGTGAGGCGCCCCACGTCCGGGAATCGTGCCCGCTCCGGTACCCGGCAGCGGATGAGTACCGGTACTCACGCCCCGGCAGCCCTGCCCGGGCAGCCTGGAGGCAGAGGGGAAACACGGGCGTGGGCCGGATCCTGCTCACCGCACCGGCAAGTATGTTCCTGCTGCTGCCCGGCGTCGGAGGACCTCCGGCCTCTGTGGTGCTTGCGGCCGCGGCCCTGGTCAACTCGACGGTCAGAGGCCTGATCGTACGCCGGGCCTGCGGACCCGGACACGGCCGCGGCGCCGGCCCCGGCGCGGCGCCGGCCCGGTGAGCTGCGGCGCCCCACCGGGGCTCCGCCCGGTCCCTTCCGCGTTGCCCGGGCGGGCGGATGCGGGAGAATGACCGCATGCAGAGACTCTCTCTCGAAGCCCTGGCCCGCCAGCAGATCGAGCTGGCGGCCACGGCCGGTGGCGGTCACACAGCGGACACCGTCTACGGCGGTCATGAGAAGGTCCTGCGCCAGACGGTCATCGGGATGACGCGCGGCTCGCACCTCGCCGAGCACGAGAATCCGGGCGAGGCCACGGTGCAGGTGCTGCGGGGCCGGGTGCGTCTGACGGCGGGCGAGCTGTCCTGGGAGGCCCGCCAGGGCGATCTGATCTTCGTGCCCGACGGCCGCCACCGGCTGGAAGCCCTGGAGGACTCCGCGCTCCTGCTCACCGTGGCCAAGCTCCCCTGACGGGCACGGTCTCCGCCGCGGCCGTCACGGGGCAGGCGCCCGCCCCGTGACGGTTCTGTCGCCACGTCAGCTCAGCAGCGCCGGATCGTCCAGTGCCGCGACCCAGTCGTACCACCGGTCCATCCCCTCGCCCGTCGTCGCGGACACGGTCAGCACCTGTACGTCCGGGCTGACCGAGCGCGCGTACGAAGTGCACAGGTCCACGTCGAAATCGACATGGGGCAGCAGATCGATCTTGTTGATGAGCACCAGGTCCGCGGCGCCGAACATATAGGGATACTTGAGCGGCTTGTCCGTGCCCTCGGTGACCGAGATGATCACGATCCTGCTGCGCTCCCCCAGGTCGAAGAGGGCCGGGCACACCAGGTTCCCCACGTTCTCCACGAGGACCAGCGACCCCGGCTCCGGCGCGAGGGTCTCCAGCGCGCCCTGCATCATCTCCGCGTCGAGGTGACAGCCGGCGCCGGTGTTCACCTGCACGACCGCGCATCCGGCCCGCTTGATGCGGTCGGCGTCGAGCATGGTCTCCTGGTCGCCTTCGACCACGGCCACCGGACGGCGCCCGGAGAAGTCCCTGATGGTGCGCTCCAGCAGGGTGGTCTTGCCCGCCCCGGGGGAACTCATCAGGTTCACCGCCAGGATGTGCCGCTCGGCGAGCCAGGCTCGGTTGCGCTCCGCCCGGAGCTCGTTCTTGGCGAGCACCCGCTGCTCCAGGGTGATCGTCTCCCCGCCGCCGGACACGCCCTCGTGGGCGTGCCCGTGCCCCGGCCCGTGGCCGTGGCCGTGGTCCCGCACGCCGCCGTGCTCGTGCTCGTGCTCGTGCTCGTGGTGCGGGTGGCCGGCCGCCCCCGCGTGGTCCTCGCGGGGCAGCGCGATCCGCGTGCCGCCGCCCTCTTCGCCGCAACCGCAGGTACCGCACATGGGTCAGCCCACTTTCATCGAGATGATCTGCAGTTCACGTCCCGACGTGATCTCCACGTCGGCGCTGCCGCACGGGCAGAGCAGCACGGGGTCGGTCAGCGTGAACTCCTGTGCGCACGCGCGGCACCGCCCCGCTCCCGGGGGCTGGTCGATCTCCAGCCGGGCGCCTTCGGCCACCGTGCCCTCCGTGACCAGGTCGAAGCAGAACCGCATCGACTCCGCCACGACCGCGGTGAGCACGCCGACCCGCACACTGACCGTGCGGACCGGTCTGTCCCCGGCACGTTCGCAGACCATGTCGACGACGCTCTGCGTGATCGACAACTCATGCATCTCTGCCTCGCTCCCGCGTCGGTGGCACGACCGTAGGACCTGAAACGGGCACGCGCCTCTTACCGCCGATTCGACCGGCTCTATTGCCTGTCCGATTCATTCGACCGGCGCAATGAGCGAACGGTTCGCGACCGGAATGAATGACGGGTGGCCGGGCCTCCGGCTCGCGCTCCGCGATTACTGCGCCGAATGCTGTGAACGGGCAAACCCGAACGGATTTCTTCTCGCGTTGACAGGGCGCATATGCCGGGCCTAGATGGTAGCAATGTGAGCGAAACCACACGCGAGAGCCAGGCGCCCCGATCCTTCGCTGACCGGAATGGGCACGCCGGCCCTGGAAGGCGGCAGCTATGCCGACAGAAGCAGCGGTAAAGGCCGAAGAAACCCTGATCCACGTGCTCTGGATCAATGCCGGGCTCAGCTGTGACGGCGATTCCGTGGCCCTGACGGCGGCGACTCAGCCCAGCATCGAGGAGATCGCCCTGGGGGCGCTGCCCGGCCTCCCCCAGGTCGCGGTGCACTGGCCGCTCATCGACTTCGAGTGCGGGCCGAACGGCGGGGCCGACGACTTCCTCGAATGGTTCTTCAAGGCCGACAGAGGAGAGCTGGAGCCGTTCGTGCTGGTCGTCGAGGGGTCGATCCCCAACGAGCAGCTGCACGCCGAGGGCTACTGGTCCGGCTTCGGCAACGACCCCGCCACCGGGCAGCCGATGACCACCAGCGAGTGGATCGACCGGCTGGCGCCGAAGGCCACCGCGATCGTCGCGGTCGGGACCTGTGCGACGTACGGCGGCATCCACGCCATGTCGGGCAACCCGACGGGCGCGATGGGGCTCCCGGACTATCTCGGCTGGGACTGGAAGTCCAAGGCCGGAATTCCGATCGTGTGCGTCCCCGGATGCCCGATCCAGCCGGACAACCTGTCCGAGACACTCACGTATCTGCTGTACATGGCCACCGACCAGGCCCCGATGATTCCGCTCGACGACGCGCTGCGCCCCACTTGGCTCTTCGGGCAGACGGTGCACGAGGGCTGCGACAGGGCCGGTTACTACGAGCAGGGCGATTTCGCAACGGAATACGGATCGCCGAAGTGCATCGTGAAACTCGGCTGCTGGGGACCCACAGTCAAGTGCAATGTGCCGAAGCGCGGCTGGATGAACGGTATCGGCGGCTGCCCCAATGTCGGCGGAATCTGTATCGGCTGCACCATGCCCGGGTTCCCCGACAAGTTCATGCCCTTCATGGACGAGCCGCCCGGCGGCAAACTCTCGTCGAACGCGGTCGGGCTGTACGGGGCGACCATGCGCCGGCTGCGTCACATCACCACTCACACGCTGGACCAGGAGCCGAAGTGGCGCAGGCCCGGCAGGACCCTCACGACCGGTGCCACCCGCACCTGGTGACCGACCGCAACGGACAGAAAGATGAGGCGGCGCAATGACCGCGACGCAACGCAGGGGTGGCAGCGGGAAGCAGGGCAAGGACGACCTTGTCGAGATGGCGTGGGACCCCATCACCCGCATCGTCGGCAGCCTGGGCATCTACACGAAGATCGACTTCAAGCAGAAGGTGGTGGCCGAGTGCCACAGCACCAGCTCCATCTTCCGCGGCTACTCGGTCTTCATGAAGGGCAAGGACCCGCGCGACGCGCACTTCATCACCAGCCGCATCTGCGGGATCTGCGGGGACAACCACGCCACGTGTTCCTGCTACGCGCAGAACATGGCGTACGGCGTGAAGCCGCCGCACATCGGTGAGTGGATCGTCAACCTCGGCGAAGCCGCGGAGTACATGTTCGACCACAACATCTTCCAGGAGAACCTGGTCGGGGTCGACTACTGCGAGAAGATGGTCGCCGAGACCAATCCGGGGGTGCTGGAGCAGGCCAACCGCACCCCCTCGCCGCACGCCGAGGCCCACGGGTACAAGACCATCGGCGACATCATGCGCTCGCTGAACCCGTTCACCGGGGAGTTCTACCGTGAGGCGCTCCAGGTCAGCCGGATGACCCGGGAGATGTTCTGCCTCATGGAGGGCAGGCATGTGCACCCCTCCACGCTCTACCCGGGCGGCGTGGGCACCGTGGCGACCGTGCAGCTGATGACGGACTACATCACGCGGCTCCAGCGCTATGTCGAGTTCATGAAGAAGGTCGTGCCGATGCACGACGACCTCTTCGACTTCTTCTACGAGGCCCTGCCCGGCTACGAGCAGGTCGGCAACCGGCGCATCCTGCTGGGCTGCTGGGGCTCGTTCCAGGACCCGGAGTACTGCAACTTCAAGTACCAGGACATGACCGAGTGGGGACGGAAGATGTACGTCACCCCCGGTGTGGTCGTGGACGGGAAGCTGGTCACCACCGACCTGGTGAAGATCAACCTGGGCATCCGGATCCTCCTCGGCTCGTCGTACTACGGCGACTGGGAGGACCAGGAGACGTTCGTGACCCACGACCCGCTCGGCAACCCCGTCGACCGCAGGCACCCCTGGAACCAGCACACCAACCCGCAGCCGCAGAAGCGGGACCTGGACGACAAGTACAGCTGGGTCATGTCGCCGCGCTGGTTCGACGGCAAGGACTACCTGGCGCTCGACACCGGCGGCGGCCCGCTGGCCCGGCTGTGGACCACCGCGCTGGCCGGGCTCGTCGACATCGGGTACATCCAGGCCACCGGCAACAGCGTCAAGATCAACCTCCCCAAGACCGCGCTGAAGGGCCCGGTCGAGCTGGAGTGGCACGTGCCGAAGTGGAGCAACACGATCGAGCGCAACCGGGCGCGCACCTACTTCCAGGCCTACGCGGCCGCCTGCGCACTGCACTTCGCGGAGAAGGCACTGGTGGAGATCCGCGCGGGCCGGACGAAGACCTGGGAGAAGTTCGAGGTCCCCGAGGAGGGCGTCGGCTGCGGCTTCACCGAGGCGGTGCGCGGAGTCCTCTCGCACCACATGGTGATCCGGGACGGCAAGATCGCCAACTACCACCCGTACCCGCCCACCCCGTGGAACGCGAGCCCCCGCGACACATTCGGCACACCGGGCCCCTACGAGGACGCGGTGCAGGGCCAGCCGATCTTCGAGGAGAACGACCGGGAGCATTTCAAGGGCATCGACATCATGCGTACGGTGCGCAGCTTCGACCCCTGTCTGCCCTGCGGAGTGCACATGTATCTCGGTGAGGGCAAGAAGCTGGAACTGCTGCACTCCCCCACGCAGTCCGCGGGCAGCGAGTGATGGCACAGGAGACCGTGGCCGGGCCCGCCGACTGGCGGGCCACCGGCGACCGCATCGACACCCTGATCGCCGCCAGCGCCGCCGGCGGCGCCGTCGCCCGGGAGCGGAGCGAGGAACTGGTCCGGCTCGTCACGGACTTCTACGGCGCCGGGCTCGAACGGCTGCTGGACCTCGTCCACGAGCACGGCCGGCTGGACGACGGGGTGCTCGCGGCCCTCGCGGACGACGATCTGGTGGCCAGTCTGCTGCTGGTGCACGGGCTGCACCCGTACAGCGTGGAGACACGGGTCGAGGAGGCGCTGGCCGGCGTACGGCCGTATCTCGGCTCGCACGGTGGCGATGTGGAGCTGCTGGGCGTCACCGCGGACGGCGTGGTGACGCTGCGGCTGCTCGGCAGCTGTGACGGCTGTCCCTCGTCGTCGGCCACGCTCAAGCTGGCCGTGCAGAGCGCGGTCGAGGCGGCCGCCCCCGAGGTCACCGGCATCGAGGTGGAGGCACCGGCCGGGAGCGGGACGGGGGAACCGGGCCCGCTGGTCACGGTGGACTCGCTGTTCTCCAGGCTCCACGAGGCGGCGTCGGCGCCGGGCGACGGCGCTCCGTCCTGGGAGACGGTGCCCGGGCTCGACGCCCTGGAGCCCGGCGGCGTACAGCACTTCACCGTGGGGACGATCCCGGCGCTGGCCTGCCGGATCGGCGCCGACCTGTTCGCGTTCCGTGACTGGTGCGCACGGTGCGAACGGTCCCTGGAGGGCGCAGCCCTCGCCCGCAGGCTGGGCGGCGGGTCCGGGGACGCCGTGCTGCGGTGCCCCGGCTGCCACGCGCACTACGACGTACGGCGGGCCGGTGCCTGTCTCGACGCGGAGGGGCTGCATCTCGACCCGCTGCCCCTGCTCATGGACGGTGCCGCGGTCTCCGTCGCGGTGCCGGGGCCGGTCTCCGCGTGAGCGCCCCCGGGCGTACCGCGACCCCGGTGTCCGCGCTGCGGCGGATCACCCGCAACCGGCCGCAGCGCGCGGCCGGAGAACGCTGCGAGATGTGCGCGGAGCCGGTGGCCCCCGGGCACGCGCACGTGGTGAACCTGGAGAGCCGGGCGCTGATGTGCAGCTGCCGGCCCTGCTATCTCCTCTTCACCGGGGAGGACGCGCGGCTGCGGTACCGGGCGGTGCCGGAGCGGTACGTCCGCTTCGACGGAGTGCCGCTGGACGCACGGGCCTGGGACGAACTCCAGATCCCGGTGGGCCTGGCGTTCCTCTTCCGCAATTCGGTGCAGGACCGCACGGTCGCGTTCTACCCCGGGCCCGCCGGGGCCACCGAGTCCGAACTGCCGCTGGACGCCTGGGACACGGTCGTCGCCTCCGCGCCCGCACTGGCGATGCTGCGTCCGGACGTCGAGGCGCTGCTGATCCGCCGCCCGGGGACCGGGGACGGTTCCTGCCACCTGGTCCCCATCGACGCCTGCTACGAGCTGGTGGGACGGCTGCGGACGCTGTGGCGCGGCTTCGACGGCGGCAAGGAGGCCCACGCGGCGATGGACGGCTTCTTCGCGCAGGTACGGGACCGCAGCAGGGCCGCCTCCGCCGGGGAGGTCGCGTGAGCGGCACGGACTTCTCCGTACTGGACTTCTCCGTACTCGACGTGGTGGCCGAACCGTACTCTGCCGCGCCCCGGTTGACGGCCCGGCTGCGGATCGAGGAGAGCAGCGGGGAGCGTATCCACGCGATGGTGCTGCAGTGCCAGGTGCGCATCGAACCGCAGCGGCGCTCCTACGACGCGGCCGAGGAGGAGGAGCTGCGCGGGCTGTTCGGGGAGCGCGCCCGGTGGGCGGACACCCTCCGGCCGTTCCTCTGGATGCAGTGCAACACCACGGTCCAGGGGTTCACCGGAGCCACCGAGATCGACCTCGCGCTGCCCTGCACCTACGACTTCGACGTGACCGGCTCGCGGTATCTGCACGCCCTCGGCGAGGGCGCGGTCCCGCTGACGCTGCTCTTCTCGGGCACCGTCTTCACCAAGGGCAGCGCCGGTTTCGGGGTGCGGCAGGTGCCCTGGGACTGCGAGGCGCGCCATCCGATGCCCGTCGCCGTGTGGCGGGAGCTGATCGCCGCCCACTTCCCCCACTCCGGGTGGATCAGGCTCGACCACGATGTCATCGCGGAGTTCGCCGGCTTCCGTGCGCGGCACGGCCTGATCAGCTGGGAAGAGACGGTCCACACCCTGCTGGCCGAGACCGGAGAGGTGGTCCCGTGACCCCCGTGAACGCCCTGGGCCTGGAGCACGTCCGTACGGTCGCCGACGCGGTGCTGTACGAGGGGTACCTCCTGTACCCGTACCGTGCCAGCTCCCACAAGAACCGGTCCCGCTGGCAGTTCGGGGTCCTCGGCCCCCCGTCCGCGGCGCCGTCCTGCTTCGGCGAGGAGCCGGACATGGCGATGGAGTGCCTGCTGGAGCCCGAGGGGCCCGCGGCAGTAACCGTTCATCTGCGCTTCCTCCAGGTGCAGGTCCGTGAGGTGCAGCGGCTCGGGGCCGACGGCGGGCACACCCCGGTCGCGGAGCTCACCGTGGCAGGTGCTCAGGTGCTGAGCTGGGAGGAGGCGGTGGAGCAGGAGATCGCGCTGCCCGCGCTCTCCCTGGCGGAGCCGGCCGATGTGCGGCGCACGGTGCCCGGCGGCGAGGACGTGGAGCAGCTGACGGACACGGACGGCAGGCCGGCCGGCCGTATCGTACGGCGCAGAGTGCCGCTGGACGTCCGGATCAGGGTGGGCGCCACGGCCGACGAAGGTCTGCTCCGGCTGTCGCTGTCCGTGGCCAACGAGCATCCGGGCACGGCCGGTTCCAAGGACGACGCGATCCGCAGCTCGCTGATCGGGGCCCATCTGATCCTGCGGGCGCACGGCGGCCGGTTCGTCTCGCTGCTCGATCCCCCGGCGCACGCGGCGGCTGCCGCCGCACGCTGCCGCCAGCGCAGGTGCTGGCCGGTCCTGGCCGGCGCCAAGGGCTCGGACGACACGGTCCTGGGCGCGCCGATCATCCTCTACGACCACCCGGAGGTGGCCGAGCAGAGTCCGGGCGCGCTCTTCGACTCCACCGAGATCGACGAGATCCTGACCCTGCGGGTGATGACGATGACCGAGCGGGAGAAGGCCGAGGCACGGGCCACCGACCCCCGGGCCAGGGAGATCATCGAGCGCTGTGACTCCATGTCGCCTGCGGACCTCCAGCAGCTGCACGGGCTGCTGCGTGACCCGCACGCGGTCGCGGCGCCGGATCCGCCGCCGGGCGCCGGTGCCGGGGACGGTGAGCCGCCCGCGTTCGACACCGGCGGGGCGCCCTGGTGGGACCCCGCTGCGGACGCGAGCGTGTCGCCGGGGTCCGACGCGGTCCTGATCGACGGCGTCAGGGTCTCCCAGGGCAGCCTGGTGCGAGTCCATCCCTCGCGCCGCGCCGACGCCCAGGACCTCTTCTTCGCCGGCCAGGTGGCGCGGGTGACCGCGGTGCTCTCCGATGTCGACGGCGGAACGCATGTCGCCCTGGTACTCGTCGACGACCCCGCGGCGGACATGCACGACTGGTACGGCCGCTACTTCTACTTCGCCCCCGACGAGCTGGAGCCCCTGCCCGCCGGGACCACCCCCGAGAACCGAGAGGAGAGCCCATCGTGAGGACCCTTGGCGTGATCACCGCAGTCGCGGGCGCAGCCCTGGCGGCTGCCGCAGTGGCCCTGGGAGTGCAGTCCATTCCGGACATCCGCCGGTATCTGCGAATGCGTTCGATGTGAGCGCGGCCCCGGCCCCCGTGCCCGGTCCGCCGGCGGCCGGGGCGCGGCGCCGATGACGGACCGCGTCCTGGTCGCCGGGGTCGGCAACCTCTTCCTGGGCGACGACGGTTTCGGCCCCGAGGTGGTCCGCGCGCTCGCCCGTTCGGTACCGCTGCCGCCCGGCGTCCGCGTCGTGGACTACGGCATCCGCGGCATGCATCTCGCGTACGACCTGCTGGACGGGTACGACGCGCTGGTGCTGGTCGACGCCTGCCCCGGCGGGGGGCCGCCCGGTGAGGTGACCGTCCTCGAAGTGGGGCCCGACGACCTCGGTTCGGGTGAATTCGATGCACACGGGATGAATCCGGTAGCAGTGCTGGCGAATCTGGAGCAACTGGGCGGTACCCTTCCGTCCACCTACGTCGTGGGCTGCACCCCCGCCGATGTCGGTGAGGGCATCGGGCTCAGCGGCCCGGTGCTCGCGGCCGTACCGGAGGCCCTGGACGCCGTACGGATTCTGGTGGGCCGCCTGCTGCCGTACGAGTCCGCGCCGACCAGGAGGTCCTGATCATGTGCCTTGGCATCCCGGGGCGGGTCGTGGAGCTCGTCGACGGGTACGCGGGCCAGCTGGCACTCGTCGATGTCGAGGGGGCGCGGCGGCGCATCAACGTCGGGATGCTCGACACCCCTCCGGCCGGCGGCGACTGGGTGCTCCTGCACATGGGATTCGCGCTGGAGGTCATCGACGCGGCGAAGGCCGGGGAGGCTCTCTCCGGGCTGGAGATGATGGGCCGGGGCCGCGCAGCGGAACCCGCTCCGGCGGAGGCCGCCTCCCCCGGTCCTCCTCCGGTCCCGGTGGACCGGCTGCGGCGGCGGTTCGAGGTCCACGGGGTGGTCCAGGGGGTCGGTTTCCGGCCCTTCGTCTACGTCAGCGCCCGTGAACTGGCCCTCAGCGGTTCGGTGGTCAACACCGGATCCGGCGTCGTCGCGGAAGTCGAGGGTTCCGAGGCGGCGGTGGCGGAGTTCGGCAGGAGGCTGCGGGCCGACGCCCCGGTACTCGCCGTGGTGGAGGCCGTGCACGAGTCGGACCTGGCACCCCTGGGCCGCGCCGGGTTCACCATCGGGGAGTCCCGCGGGGAGGGCGCGTCCCGCACCCTGGTCTCCCCCGACGCGGCGACCTGCGGGGAGTGCCTGGCCGAGATGGGCGATCCGGCGAACCGCCGCTACCGTCACCCCTTCATCACCTGCACCCACTGCGGTCCCCGGTTCACCATCGTCACCGGAGTGCCGTACGACCGGGCGGCCACCACGATGGCCGCGTTCGGGATGTGCGGCGGCTGCCGGGCCGAGTACGAGGATCCGGACGACCGGCGCTTCCACGCCCAGCCGGTCTCCTGTCATGAGTGCGGTCCCGCCCTCGAACTGGTCCGCAAGGACGGGGCGCCCCCGCTGAGCGGCGAGGACGCGTTGCGGGCCGCCCGGGAGCTGCTCGCCGCCGGGCGGATCCTCGCGGTGAAGGGGCTGGGCGGATACCACCTCGCGTGCGACGCCCGCAATGACGCGGCGGTGGCCGAACTGCGGCGGCGCAAAAGGCGCGGCGCCAAACCGTTCGCGGTGATGGTCGCCGACTGCCGGGCCGCGGCGCAGCTGGTGACGGTGGGCGAGGACGAGGAGCGGCTGCTGACGGGCGGCCGCAGGCCGATCGTGCTGCTGCCGCGGCGCGCGACGCCGGCCGGCGCCGGGATCTCCGGCGCGGTGGCACCGGGCAGCCCGGATCTGGGGCTGATGCTCCCGTACACCCCCCTGCACGCCCTGCTCCTCGGTATCGGGGACGATCCGCCGGGCCCCGGCGCGCTGGTGATGACCTCGGGCAACCGGGCCGGCGAGCCGATCGTCACCGACGACACGGAAGCCCTCGGCACGCTCGCGCCGCTGGCCGACGCCTGGCTGCGCCACGACCGGCGGATCGAGGTGCCCTGCGACGACTCGGTGAGCCGGTTCGTGGCGGGCGCGGAGCTCCCGCTGCGCCGGTCACGCGGCCACGCCCCGCTGCCGATCTCGCTGCCCTTCGACGTACCTCCGCTCCTCGCGGTCGGCGCGGACCTGAAGAACACCTGCGCGCTGGGCGAAGGACGGTACGCCTGGGTGAGCCAGCACATCGGCGACATGGCCGATCTGGCCACGTCCGAGGCGCTGACCCGGGCCGAGCGCCACCTGGAGCGGCTCACCGGCGTGGTGCCCGGGCAGCTGGTGGCCGATCTGCACCCCGGCTACCGGTCGGGCGGCTGGGCGATGGCACACGCGGGCTCCCGGCCGGTGCGGCGGGTGCAGCACCATCACGCCCATATCGCGTCGGTGATGGGCGAACACGGCGTCGCGGCGGACGCGAGGGTGATCGGTGTCGCCTTCGACGGCACGGGCGCCGGTTCGGACGGGGCCGCGTGGGGCGGCGAGGTGCTGATCGCCGGCTATCCGTCGTTCGAGCGGGCGGCGCACCTGGGGTACGTGCCGCTGGCGGGCGGCGACGCGAGCGTGCTGCGGCCGTACCGGATGGCACTGGCCCACCTCCGGGCGGCCGGGGTCGCCTGGGACGGGGAACTGCCGCCCGTCCGCGCCTGCCCGAAGCGTGAACGGGACGTGCTGGCGCACCAGTTCGGCACCGGGTTCGGGTGTGTGCCGACGTCCAGCATGGGCCGGCTCTTCGACGCGGTGGCCTCGCTGGCCGGGGTCCGGCACGAGGTGGAGTACGAGGCCGAGGCGGCGATCGGGCTGGAGGCACTGGCCAGGGCCGCCGGGCCGGACGCCGCCGCGGGGGACGGCCGGTACGCCTTCGGGATCCGGGAAGCGGCGCCGGGGGAGCCCGTCGTCGCCGACCCGGCGCCGGTCGTGCGCGCGGTGGTGTCGGACGTACGGGCGGGGGCACCTGCCGAGCTGATCGCGGCGCGGTTCCACGCCTGCGTCGCCGCCCTGACGGTCTCTCTCGCCGGGCTCGCCCGTGAGCGGTCCGGTCTCTCGGTGGTGGCCCTGGGCGGGGGCGTCTTCCAGAACGCCGTACTGCTCGAATCCGTCCAACGGGGCCTGGAGGCAGCTGACTTCACGGTGCTGCGGCCGCGAGTCCTGCCGCCGAACGACGGGGGCATCGCCTTGGGGCAGCTCCTGATCGCGGCGTCGGGCTGACCCCGTACCCCGAACCCGCGCCCAGCCCCCGCGCCCAGGCCCACCAGCAGAGATCCACCGGGATCCACAGAGAAGAGGAACCATGTGTCTGGCAGTTCCGGGGCGCGTCCTCAGTACCGCGGAGGTCGACGGCACGCTGATGGCCGATGTCGACTTCGGCGGCGTGCGCAAGGAGGTGTGCCTCCAGTACATCCCGGATGTGACGGCCGGTGAGTACGTCGTCGTACACGTCGGGTTCGCCATCCAGCGCCTCGACGAGGAGTCGGCCCGGCGGACGCTGGCCGAATTCGACAGGCTCGGCATCCTTGAGGAGGAGTTCGGCGACGGCTTCGAACTCGCCGCACGGGCCGCGCAGCAGGAGTCTTCCGAAGGAGCCGGCCGGTGAAGTACCTCGACGAGTTCAGCAACCCCGCGGCGGCGAAGAAGCTGCTCGACCAGATCCGTGCGGCGACCACACGGCCGTGGGCGCTGATGGAGGTCTGCGGCGGCCAGACGCACTCGATCATCCGCCACGGCATCGACCAGCTGCTCCCCGACGGGATCGAGCTGATCCACGGGCCCGGCTGCCCGGTCTGCGTCACCCCGCTGGAGATCATCGACCGGGCGCTCGCCATCGCGGCGAGGCCCGGGGTCATCTTCTGCTCCTTCGGTGACATGCTCCGGGTGCCGGGCAGCAGCCGGGACCTCTTCTCGGTGAAGAGCGCGGGAGGGGACGTCCGGGTGGTGTACTCACCGCTGGACGCGCTGAAGGTGGCCCGGGAGAATCCGGACCGCGAGGTCGTGTTCTTCGGGATCGGCTTCGAGACCACCGCTCCGGCCAACGCGATGACGGTGCACCAGGCCGGACGGCTCGGCGTACGCAACTTCTCCATGCTCGTCTCGCACGTCCTGGTGCCGCCCGCGATCTCGGCGATCATGGAATCCGCCACCTGCCGGGTGCAGGCCTTCCTCGCCGCGGGTCATGTGTGCAGCGTGATGGGGACCGCGGAGTACCCGCCGCTCGCGGAGAAGTACCGGGTACCGATCGTCGTCACCGGCTTCGAGCCGCTGGACATCCTCGAGGGCATCCGCCGTACGGTCGTCCAGCTCGAAGAGGGCCGTCATGAAGTGGAGAACGCCTATCCCCGCGCGGTCCGCGCGGAGGGCAACCTGCCCGCCATGGAGATGCTGCGGGACGTCTTCGAGGTGACCGACCGGACATGGCGCGGCATCGGGATGATCCCGCGCAGCGGCTGGCGGCTGTCGCCGGAGTACGCCGCGTTCGACGCGGAACAGCGGTTCGACGTGTCCGGTATCCGGACGTCCGAGTCCGCGCTGTGCCGCTCGGGC
Organism: Streptomyces sp. NBC_00388; assembly: GCF_036061255.1. Classification (NCBI taxonomy): domain Bacteria; kingdom Bacillati; phylum Actinomycetota; class Actinomycetes; order Kitasatosporales; family Streptomycetaceae; genus Streptomyces; species Streptomyces sp. NBC_00388. Next base: position 5,927,527 of record NZ_CP107948.1, on the reverse strand, counting down.
GAGGTGCTCCAGGGCCTGATCAAACCGCACGAGTGCGCGGCCTTCGGCAAGGAGTGCACTCCGCGCAAACCGCTGGGCGCCACGATGGTGTCGTCCGAGGGCGCCTGCGCCGCCTACCACACCTACCGACGACTGGAACTGGTAGAAGCCACGTGACCGACGCCATGCAGTACCCCACCGGCCTGGACTTCGAGAGCTGGGTCTGCCCGGTCCCGCTGCGCGAGACGCCCTCCGTGGTGATGGGCCACGGAGGAGGGGGCGCGATGTCGGGCGAGCTCGTCGAGCATCTGTTCCTTCCCGCGTACGGGGATGCGGCAGCGGCCGAACTGGGCGACTCCGCCGTCCTGTCCGTCGGCGGCGGCCCGCGGCTCGCCTTCTCCACCGACTCCTATGTGGTGAAGCCGATGTTCTTCCCCGGCGGGTCGATCGGCGACCTGGCGGTGAACGGGACGGTGAACGACCTCGCGATGTCGGGCGCTGTGCCGCTCTTCCTCTCGACGGCGTTCATCCTGCAGGAGGGCACCGGGCTCGGCGAACTCGGGCGGATCGCCGAGGCGCTGGGCGCGGCGGCGCGGTCCGCCGGTGTCCGGCTGGTCACCGGGGACACCAAGGTCGTCGACAGTGCCAGCGGTGACGGCGTCTTCATCAACACGTCCGGGATCGGCATGGTGCCCGACGGTGTCGACATCGGCCCGGCCCGTGCGCGGCCCGGGGACGCCGTCCTCATCAGCGGTGACATCGGGGTGCACGGGGTGGCGGTGCTGAGCTGCCGCGAGGGGCTGGAGTTCGGCACCACGGTCGAGAGCGACACCGCCGCGCTGCACGGGCTGGTCGCCGGCATGATCGCCACCGGAGCGGACCTGCATGTACTGCGGGACCCCACCCGGGGCGGTGTCGCGGCCTCGCTGAACGAGATCGCCCGCGCGTCCGACGTCGGCGTCGAGCTGGTGGAGAGCCGGCTCCCGGTCCCGGCGACGGTGCGCGACGCGTGCAGCCTGCTGGGCCTCGATCCGCTCCAGGTGGCCAACGAGGGGAAGCTGATCGCGGTGGTGCCGGGCGAGAGCGCCGACCAGGTCCTGGCGGCGATGCGGGCGCACCCCCTCGGCGGTTCGGCCTGCCGCATCGGCACCTGCGTGCCCGACCACACCGGGATGGTGGTGGCGAGGACCGGGCTCGGTGGCAGCCGGGTGGTGGGCCTGCCGATCGGCGAGCAGCTGCCCCGGATCTGCTGAATGAGCGCCGAGGGCGCGCTGATGTTCGCGCGCTACGCCTATCCCCCCAACGAGCTCGGCTACTGCGGCCCCGACGACGCGGGAGCGCTGCTGCGGCCGGGAGCGGTGGCCGGGATGGAGGAGCAGGCCCGGCAGTTCGAGGGGGCCTGGTGCTATCTCGAATTCCTGGCGGAGTCCGCGGGTGTCGCCGACCCACTCGACCTGCGCGTGGTGGAGGCGTACTGGATCGGCAACGACCTGCTGGACCAGGCCGATCCCGGGGCGCTGCTCGACCGCCTGCTGGTCCGGTTCCGGGGGCAGACGGGCGGCACCTGGCGGGAGGCGGCGCACCGGGCCGTCGCGCACCACAGCTTCCAGGTGTTCGACGTGTACCCGTGGGCGGCGCTGCTGCGCGCCGGCGGGCACCCCGTGGCGCTGTCCGTGCTCGACCGGTGCCGCATCCGTACGGGTGTCGTCACCGGGGTGGACGGTGAGTCCGCCACCGTGGAGTCCGCCCCGCTGGGCTGGGACGGGACTGCGCTGCTGCCGGGGGCGCCGCGCCAGGAGACGGTCCGCTGGTCCACGGGCGGCAGGTCGCTGATCGCCGGGGTCTCCCCCGGCGACCGGGTGGCGCTGCACTGGGACTGGGTCTGCGACGTGCTCACCGACGAGCAGGCCGCGCGCATCGAGTCGATCGAGAGCCGGCGGCGTGACGAGATCAACTCGCTGACGGTCTGACGGCGGCCCGCACGGCCACCGCCTCCGGCGCGTCCGGAGGCGGTGCGCGCGTGCGCGCCACCACCCTGCGATGCCACCACCCTGCGATGCCACCACCCTGCGATGCCGCCCCCTCTGCGCTCCGGCGGCGTCATCCGTCAAACATGGGATGTTAGGTTGTCCGGAGGTATTGAGCCTGGAGGTGGACATGCCGCTGCGCGCGACGGAGCGTTCCAGTCTGGTCGGACGCGTGATCGATCAGCTGCAGACCTTGATCGAGTCCCGGGAATGGCCGGTCGGCACGAAGATCCCGGCCGAGCCGGTCCTGGTGGACCTGCTCGGGGTCGGGCGCAACACGGTGCGTGAGGCGGTCCGTGCGCTGGTGCACAGCGGGATGCTGGAGCCCCGCCAGGGTGACGGGACCTATGTGCGCGCCGCCGACGACCTCGGCGCCGCGCTGCTGCGGCGGCTGCGCAGGGCCGGCCTTCTGGAGGCGCTGGAGGTCCGCGCCGGGCTGGAGCGCGACGCGGCCCGGCTGGCGGCCGAACGCCGCACCCCGGAGGACGTGGCCGCGCTGCGCGCCGCGCTGCGGCGCCGCGACGAGACGAGGCACGAACCCGGCCACGCCGGGTTCGTGGACGCCGACGTCGCCTTCCACCACACGGTGGTGGCCGCCGCGCACAACGGGATGCTCGCCGATCTCTACAGCCACCTCACCGAAGGGCTGCGGGCCACGGTCACCTCCGTCGCCCACGCCCCGCTGCCGGACGGGCCGCGCTTCCAGCTCGACTCGCACGCGGCCCTCGTCGACGCCATCGAGAAAGCGGATGCCGATCGGGCGATCCGCTGCGTCGAGGAGTACATCAACGAGACCATCGCCTCCGTACGGGCCCTCCAGGACGCCGATCCGCTGCCCGGCCGGGCAGGCGGCGGCCCGGACCGGAACGCGGGAGGCCGCTCATGAAGGGGACCCGTACCGGACAGGCCGCCGCGCGGCCGGAGCGGATACCGGCCGGCCCGGCGCCCGCGGTGCGGCCGGGCGGTCTGCTCGCCTTCGGTGTCATCGTCCTGGCGCTGAATCTGCGCCCCGCCGTGGTCGCCGCATCGCCGCTGCTGGACACCATCCGCACCGACACGGGGATGTCCGCCACCACCGTCGGGCTGCTGACCACTCTGCCGCTGCTCTGCTTCGGCCTGCTCGCCCCCTTCGCGCCGCGCCTGGGCCGCAGATTCGGCATGGAGCCCGCGCTGCTCGGCACCATGGTGCTGATCTGCGCCGGAACCGCGCTGCGGCTCGTGCCGTCGATGGCCGCGCTGCTCGGCGGCACGGCCGTCGTCGGCGCGGGCATCGCCGTCGCCAACGTCCTGCTGCCCGGAGTCATCAAGCGCGACTTCCCGCACCGGGTCGGGCTGATGACGGGCCTGTACTCGATGTCGCTGTTCGGCGGGGCCGCGCTCGCGGCCGGTGTCACCGTCCCCGTCGAGCACGCCGCCCATCTGGACTGGCGCACCACGCTGGCGCTGTGGGGGCTGCTCGGTCTGCTGGCCGTGGCCGTCTGGGCTCCGCAGATCCGCCGCCACACCCGGGCCACGGCGGCCGAGGCGCGCGGCGCGGCCCATCCCGTCCGGGGGCTCTGGCGGCACCCGGTCGCCTGGCTCGTCACCGGCTACATGGGTCTGCAGTCCCTCTCGTACTACGCCGCCGCCGCATGGCTGCCGACGATCCTGGGCAACGCGGGCATGGCCGAGGGCGCAGCGGGATGGATGCTCTCCTTCTCCAGCCTGCTGGGGATCGCAGGAGCCTTCCTCACCCCGGTCCTCGCCTCGCGGGGGGTGCGCCCCGGGCTGCTCGCGACGGCCGGGGCCGTGCTGACGGTGGCCGGTTTCGCGGGGCTGATCGCCGCACCGGTGAGCGGGGCGTACCTCTGGATGGCGCTGCTCGGGCTCGGCCAGGGCGCGGCGATCTCGCTGGCGATGCTGTTCATCGTGGAGCGGGCGCCGGACGGCCGCCATGCCGCGCAGCTCTCCAGCATGGCGCAGTGCTTCGGCTATCTGCTGGCCTCCGCCGGGCCGCTCGCGCTGGGGGCCGTGCACCAGCTGACCGGCAGCTGGACGGCGCCCCTGGTGATGCTCGTCGTACTGCTGGTGCCGCAGGCCCTCATCGGTATCGGCGCCGCCCGCGACCGGCACGCTGCGCCCGGCCAGGGCGCGCGGGAGCCGGGGACCGGGGGCTGACGGGCCCCGCCGGGACGGGAGCGCCGTGGAGACACACCGCCGCCGGCCGGGTCCGGCTGTACGGGCCGTTCGCCCGTACAGCCGGTCCGGCCGGCGGCGGTGGTGTCCTACTGCCCCGACGCGGGATGGAGCCGGATGTCGTGGTGCATCTCGCCCTCGGTCCGGGTCACCGAGAGGAACTCGGCACGCGGAGCGTGTGACGAGCCGGCCGCGATGAGCGTGTACGTGCCGGGCTCAAGACCGGTGATCCGGTAACGGCCACCGAGCGTGCGCACGCCGGCCCGGCGCTTGCCCCGGGAGCTGACCACCGTGATCCACGCATCGCAGTCGGCCGGGTGATCCGGACACCGCACGGACCCGCTGACCGTGACCGCGCCCGCGGTGTCGCGTGCCCGGTCCCGTCCGCCGTCCTGTGTGCGGGCGGCGGGCACCGCGCCCCGTTCGGCGTCGTCCGGCGCGGGGGCCGGGGCCCCGGGGCCCGCCGGACGGACGGCGTGGGCCATGGCCGGCACCTGTACGTCCGGCGTGCCGCCCGTATCGTGCCCGGCGGCCTGCCGGGTGTGCGCGGCCCAGGCGGCCAGGACCTCCTGGGTGCGCCGCTCCCGCGGCGTGACGGGCGCGGTGCCCGCGGATCCGGTGTTTCCGGCAGCCGCGGGGAGCTGACCGGCGGACGCGGTCACGGTCCGCAGACCGCGGCCCCCGGCGAATCCGGCCAGCACCTCGTCCAGCGCGGCCAGCTCCCTGAGCGCGGTGTGCAGCCGGTCGGCGCGGGGGCCCGCCGGGGCCCGCAGCTCCCCTTCGAGGTCCCGGATGAGCGGACTGACCCGGACCCAGGTGCCGCCGGGTTCGCCGGTCGAGAAGTGCAGGTCGAGGGCGCGCAGGGACTCCAGGAGCGTCTGGGTGATCCGTTCGACGTGCCCGGTGAGCCGGGGCCCGAGGTCGATGTCGACATCGGCCGCCGCGGCGAGTGCGCGGGCGTGCGCGGTGGCGGTGGCGAGCAGGGCGAGCCGGTTCTCGGCGCCGCGTCCGCGTACCCCCAGCGGCATCCGGACCAGCGGCCGGGCCACGCTGCGGATCTGGAAGAGCGCCGCGTCGACCCCGCGGGCCGCGCCGCGCAGCCGGACGGGGGCCTCGGGGTCGTCCCACCGCTCACGGACCTGGGTCACCAGGTGCTCCAGCGCCGCGACGTATCCGCGGTCCGCCTCCTGGGCGACCTTGCGCGTGGAGAGCGGGAAGATCAGCGCGGCGCAGGCGGTGGCGACCAGGATGCCGAGCCCGTTGTCCAGCAGCCGCTCGGCCAGCAGGTGGTCCATGCCGCTGTACGGGGTGGACATGCCGTACAGCTGGACGAGGGCGGTGACGAGCCCCACCACCCAGTAGGCGTACTGGCGCTGCATGCCCAGCGCGCCCAGGGCAAGCCCGGCCACGATGACCAGCAGTGTCCAGTAGATGTGGCCGGGGCCGATGAGCCGGAGCAGCCAGATGCCGATCACCGCTCCGGCGATGGTGCCGACCATCCGGTGGGCGAGCTTGCGCAGCCGCTCGTGCGTGGTGTTGGTGCCGAAGAGCGTGATCATCACGCCGACCAGGCCCCAGTAGAAGCGCCGGGGGTCGATGGCGTCGGTGATCGGGCAGACGATGGCGCAGGCCACCGCGGCGTGCAGCGGTACGCGCACATAGGGGACGATCCGCCGCCATCCCGTCAGCTCCTGGGCCGCGGCGATCCGCCGGGCGACCGCGCCGGTTCCGGCGGGCCGGTTCTGCTCCAGGGCGACGGTGGGCTGGAAGGGGACCTTGGCGCGGGCCTTCGGCGCGTTCCATCCGAGGTCGAGCCAGTGCGCGAGGGAGTCGGCGAGCGAGTCGAGCAGATGGGCGACGCGCCGGGCCAGCACCGCGGCCTCGGCCTCGTCGGGGCTGGTGTTCCGGTCACCGAGGACGTCGGTGGCCTGCTGCTCGATGAGCCGGGCCGCCGGGTGCAGGGCGTCGGCCCGGCCGAGCGGGGTGTCGCGGGCGACGACGAGCGCGACGACCATCGCCTCGCGCAGGTGCGGGGGTACGGGCAGCCGGGCGAGCCGCTGCGCGGCCTGGCCGATGCCCTGCAGGGCGAGCTCGGCGTCGAAGAGGTACTGGTGGAGCAGTTCGGCGGTGTGCGGGTCGGCGGCGACCTCGGGCTGGGCGAGACGGCCGTCGATGGTGACGGTGGTGATGTTGAGACGGCGCAGGCTCCGCCGGATGCGCTTGATGGCGACGTCGTGGTCGGCATCGGGGTCGAGCGCGGCCGTGGCGGCGTCACCGACCCTGCGCGCCTCGACGACGAAGGCCCGCTGGGTACGGAGCAGATCCTCCCGGGGCATCGGGCAGCAGAGCAGCAGCCGGGCGGCGAGGATGGCGGCCGATGAGACCAGGGCGACGACGAACAGCTTCCCGCACAGGTTCAGCGGGATGTTCGCCATCATGCCGACCATGAAGGAGTTGAAGAGCATCATGCCGGTGAGCAGCGCGAGCGACCCGAACCGGGCCAGGAAGAACGTCAGCGCCAGCGCCACCACCATCAGCGTGAGTTCCAGCGCACGGTCCTGGTGCAGCCACGCGGCGAGCGGCAGCACGGCCGAGTAGGGGAACGGCATCCACAGGATGGCGCGGGTGAGCCGGAGCGGGGTGTTCTCCGCGATGGCGAACGCGCTCATCAGCCCCATCATGCCGCCGACCATCATGCCGAGCATGGCCGGAAGGGTGAGGGCGACGGACATCCCGTAACCGACGGCGAGGCCGGTGGTGACGGCGACGAGCGAGCGCCACCCGGCCTGCAGCTGACCGAGCCCGGGGTCGGCGGCGAGCACCCCGTCCCACCAGCGTCTGGGGCCGCCGACCCGGCGGGGTGCGACGGAACCTCCCGTACGGGGTGGCCGGCCCCCCTTCGGTCCGGCTGCGGGAGCCGTGGTGTCGGGGGCCGGGGCGGCTTCGGCGGCTGGGGTGGTCAACTGACCTCCGGTTCGACGGCGTGCAGAAGGGTGGACACCGCATCCCGGGCCAGTCCCACGGCCCGCTCCGGATCGTCGACGCCGGTCCGCAGGCCTTCGAGCAGGGCCGAGGCCATACGCTGCCGCGCCCGCTCCAGGAGCTCCGCACCCGCGGGTGTGAGCGACGCCTCGACGGCGCGGCGGTCCTTGGCGCAGCGTTCGCGCGTGGTGAGCCCGCGTTCTTCCAGTTCCTGGAGGACGACGGTCACCCGGGGCTGGGCGAGGCCGGTGTACGCGGCGATCTCGGTGACCCGGCGCGGCCTGGGCTCCAGGGCGTCGAGTACGGCGGTGTGGCTGCGCGGCAGTCCGAATTCCCCGGCCCTGAAGAGCGCCTGGGAGAGCCGTCCGATGCCTCGAAGGAGTCCTCGGGCGGCGTCCTCGATCCGCTGCTCGTCGGAGGCCGGGGATAGATGCATATGGCAATTATATATTGCCGCCACGGGTGCTGAGCACCACGACCGCGGGAGACGCCGGAGGACCGGCCGCCCGCGGGGACGGCACGGCCCCTGCGGCCGTCACTCGTGGGGCTGTCAGTCCTGCTTGTGGTTTCCGTCACGCCGGGCCCACGGGTGGCGCAGATGGATCCAGACGTCCCGCGCCCGCCGTCCGGCCTCGGTGCGGCTCTCGGCGACCAGGGAGCGCGCCTGGTCGTGGGTCTCCACCATGGGTCCCGAGCCGCGCAGGGGGCGGCCCGCCGTCTCGTGCAGGAAGTAGGTGGCGACGAGTCCGATGACCCCGGCGACCATCAGGTAGTACGCGGGGACCATGTCGTTGCCTGTGGCCTCCACCAGGCCGGAGGCGATCAGGGGTGTCGTGCCGCCGAAGAGCGAGACGGAGACGTTGAACGAGATCGACAGGGCGCCGTACCGCAGCCGGGTCGGGAAGAGCGCCGGCAGGGTGGACGCCGAGGTGCCGGCGAAGCACACCAGCAGCAGGCCCAGGATGAGGCAGCCGAACGCGGGCAGCACGATGCCGCCCTGCCGGATCAGCAGGAACGCGGGGATCGCGAGGATGATGAGCGCGACACTGCCCGCCATGAAGACGGGCCTGCGGCCCCAGCGGTCGGACGTGCGGCCCACCGTCGTGATGGTGAGCACCACCACGATCATGGTGCCGAGCACCAGCAGCTGGGCGGTGAGCGCGTCCTGGCCGAGCGTCTCCGTCATGAAGGTCGGCAGGTACGAGGTCACCATGTAGTTGGTGACGTTGTAGAGCAGGACCAGCCCCATGCAGATGAGCACGGCCTGCCAGTGGTCGGTGAAGATCTCCTTCAGCCGTCCCTTGCCGGACTGCCTGGCCACCTCCACCGGGTCCTCGTCACCCTCGGCGTGCGACTCCTTCGCGTACTCGGCCGCGTTCTCCTCGGCCTGCTGCTTGAAGGCAGGGGTCTCCTCCAGCCGCAGCCGCATGTACAGGCCGATCAGCCCGAGCGGCCCGGCGACCAGGAACGGGATCCGCCAGCCCCAGTCCACCATTCCGTCGTCCCCGAGGACCGCGGTCAGGATGGTGACGATGCCGGAACCGAGCGAGTAACCGACGAAGGTGCCGAAGTCCAGCCAGCTGCCCAGGAATCCCCGCCTCTTGTCCGGTGAGTACTCGGCGATATAGGTGGTCGCACCGGCATATTCGCCACCGGTGGAGAAACCCTGGACGAGACGGCAGACGAGAAGCAGGATCGGCGCTGCGAACCCGATCGAGTTGTAACTCGGCAGGAACGCGACGGCGAAGGTACTGATCGCCATCATGATCATGGTGGCGGCGAGTACGCGTTTACGTCCGATACGGTCGCCGAGGGGCCCGAAGACCAGGCCGCCGAGGGGCCGTACGAGGAATGCGGCGGCGAAGGTCGCGAAGGTGGAAACGACCTGCGCGCCGGGCGAACTCGACGGGAAGAAGACCTCGCCCAGAGTGCCCGCCAAATAGGCGTACACACCGAAGTCGAACCACTCCATCATGTTCCCGAGCGCGGAAGCGGACACCGCCCGGCGCACTTCGGGCTTGTCGGTGACCGTCACGTCCTCGGCGCTCAGCGCCTTTTTGCGGCGCCTCAGCAGGATACGGAGGAGCCGGTCATTGCCGGGGTTCGATCCGCCGGATGGCCGTGTTTCCCGTCGGGGGCGTCCCTTGGTCATGTCATCCCGTCTGCAGAGCGGCATTGCCGCGTTTCATCATCGCTTCGGTCTCCGCTGTCCAGTTTCGTCGGAGAAACACAGGAGACCGTGTGTCGGCGCGCCCTCACGCACAACCCTCCTCATTACGGAGCGCCGGACCGCTCCGTAACCCGCATTGCCTGGACAATGCAGCTGCAAACGGCCCCGGCGCCACCGTCGCCCGCACCGTCCGCGCAGGACAGCACAGGGACGGTCCACGCCCGCCGCCGGCCCGCAGCACAGAACACGAAACACAGACCGTGAACCATGAACAGATCCGGAGAAAGGCATGATCCCCCAGGAGACAGGCGATTTCGGTACGGAAGCTGGGGAAACGGCGGACGGGGAGACCGGGAAAGTCACACCCGAGCAGTGGAAATGGTCGGTCCTCGCCGGTATGGCCTCCTATATGGACGCCGGATCCATCGTGGCACTGGGCGCTGGGCTGGTGATGTTCCAGTCGTATCTGCACCTGAGTTCGAATGCGGTGGGGCTGCTCGCGGCGCTGGGACCCAATGCGGTCGGCTGTGCCATCGGCGCGTTCGTCGGCGGCCGGCTGGGTGACACGCTGGGCCGCAAACGCATCTACAAGTACGACTTGCTGGTATATGCGGCGGGAATCCTCTGCATCGCCCTCGCGGTCGACTCGCTGATGCTCTTTCTGGGCACCTTCGTCGTCGGACTTGCCGTGGGCGCCGACGTCCCCACCTCTCTCGCCCTGGTGGGCGAGTTCGCACCGGCGTCGGCACGCGGAAAGCTTCTGGGATTCACCCAGATCGCCTGGAGCCTGGGCCCGGTCATCGTGCTGCTGCTCGCCCTCGTCCTCGCCCCGTTCGGTCTGCTCGGTATCCGGCTCGTGTTTCTCCAGCTGTTCGTCGTGGCGCTGGTGACCTGGGCGCTCCGGCGCGGTCTGGCCGAGTCGGTGCGCTGGAGAACGGCCTCCGACGCGGCCGAGTCGGCCAGGCCCACGGCGCGCGCCCTCTTCCGGGGTCCCAACCGGAACGCACTGATCTGGACCGGGACGATCTACCTCTTCTGGGGGCTGGCGGCGGCGACCAACGGGATCTTCACCCCGTACATGATCAGGACCCTGCACGCCGGCAGCCAGTCGGCGGGCGTGGCCCTCGCCTGTGCCGGATTCGTGGTGAGCATCGGCGCGGCGCTGCTGTTCATGAGCTACGTCGACCGCAGCCACCTCACACGCAAGTGGATGTGGGGCACGGGCGGAGCCATGCAGGTCATCGCCTACGTGAGTTACCTGGTGCTGCCGTTCACCATTCCGGTGATCATCCTGAACATCGTGCTCTTCGCGGTGGGCGGGACATTCGCCGGGGAACCGCTCTACAAGATCTTCAGCCAGGAGCTGTTCCCGACCATGCTGCGCGGTACGGCCCAGGGCTTCACCTTCGGGCTCTCCCGCACCTTCGTCGGTATCTGGAGCCTGTTCGTACCGGCGCTCGCCAGCACCGGCATCCGTCCGGTGGCCGGAATGCTGGCAGTGTTCCTGGTGATCAGCGGATCGGTCGGCTTCTTCTTCATGCCGGACACGGCGGGCAAGTCACTGGAGGAGATCGAGGCGGAGCGCGCCTTCGCCTGAGCGGCCCCCCTGCCTGCCCGGGGATCCGGGGATCCGGGGGCCCGGGTGACGGGTGCGGCAGCTGCGGCGGGTACCCGCCGAAAACCGTACGATCCACGTGAACTTTCCCGCCGTCATCCGCATCCCACTCAGTGAAGAAAGCGAGGAGAACGCGCACCGCACGCGTTCCGCGCTTGTGAGAGTGGAGATCGATCGACATGGCTGAGCAGCATCGCAACAGCACCACCCGGAGCGCCGGAGCCCGCACCCGTACAGCCCGCCGCATAGGGGGCGCGGGGCTCGCTGTCGTCGCCGTGGCCGGACTCGGACTCGCCGGGGCCGGGGCGGCGCAGGCCGCGTCCGCGTCCACCTGTGCCGCCTCCGGACTCACGGCCTCCTTCGGGCAGCAGCTGGCCGGCGGGATGAATCACCAGGGCGTCGTCCTGAAGCTCAAGAACACCAGCGGGCACACCTGTGAACTGCGCGGATACCCGGGCCTCGGGCTTCAGGACGCCGGTCACCACGCACTCGCCTCCTCGGTGCACTGGGGCAGCACGTGGTACGCGAAGGGCCCCGCCAAGCAGACGCTGAGCCTGAAGGACGGCCAGAGCGCCGAGGCGGTCATCGCCTGGACGCACGCCAACACCGGCACGTCCGGCGCCCGGCACGCCGCCTACCTGGTGGTGACACCGCCCGCGTCCACCGCGCACAAGACCCTCAAGTTCCCCCAGTGGGTCGACAACGGCAACCTCGCTGTCACCGCACTCGCCTCGCACATCAGCGTCACCGGCTGAGGCGGTCCGGCCGCAGAGGCCGGGCCGGACAAGGACGAGCGCGGACAAGGACGAGCGAGGAGGGGCGGGCCGCAGCTGCGGCCCGCCCCTTCCGGCTGTCCTGTTCACTTGGCCGTTCCGCTCTTCCTGCCCGTCGGTCCGGCCGCGCTCCGTACGCGGCCGGACCGGCCGTGCTCAGCCCGAGCCGGCCGAGAACGATCCGACGCGCGGCGCCGAGGTCTTGCCGTCCGGCACCGGGCCGCCGTCCCACGGCACGATCAGGGCGACCTTCTCGTCCGGCGGGGTGACCCGTACGGTCGGCGGGGTCACCTCGCCCGACCCCGACACATCCGGGTTGGCGTAGGACAGCGGCGCCCACGCGCTCGCTCCGGGCGCCAGCTTCACCGGACTGCCGGAGGAACCGGTGCGTTCGGGATTCACCGAGACCTGACGGCCTGAACTATCGACGAAGGCGAGCCCCGGGAAGCCGCTGACGGTGCAGGTGTGGCTGGACGTGTTGGTGACGACCAGCGGGAAGTTCTCCTGCCCGGCGCCGGGGTCCTCGCCACCGACCGACAGCCGCAGTTCCGAGGTGTGGCAGCGGGTCGAGGCCGCCGGTGCGGGCGTCGGCCCGCCGCCGGTGCCTCCGGCGCTGCTGCCGCCCTTGCCCGGCGGCGTCGCACCGCCGGTGCCGGAGCTCTTCCCTCCGCCCGAGGAGGCAGGAGTGTCCGTTCCGTTTCCCTGCGGAGCCGAGGACGGGGTCGCGTCCTTACCGCCGCCGGGCTCGGCGGCGGACGCGCCGCTGACCACCGGGCCGCCGGCGCTGACCACCTTCTGCGGTCCCGTGTCACCGCTGCCGCACCCGGTGAGCAGCAGCGCACCGGCGACGGCTGCCGTGGCGGCTCCGGCCACCAGACCCCGTCGCGCACCCGGTGCGGCCCTCCCGCCGGTCCCGGTCATCCGGTCCTGCCCGCCCTGCTGTCCTGGCTTCGGCATGGTTCCGACCGTCCCTTCTGTAGCGTCCCTACTCCTAACTCCGATGACCCGGGGGGCCGAAAAGTTCACGCCGCCGCCCGCACACTCCGCAGGACGCGGTCCGTGTCCTCGGCTGAGAAGCTCTGCGCGCATCTGATCTGCACGTACACGGGCGGACTGTTCCTGGCGACCGGGACCAGCGCGACCTCTCTGAGGCTTCTGCCCCCGGTTCCGCAGGAATCCCAGGTGCGGACGGTGCCGTGCCACCGGCTGTCCGTGTAGCTCCGCGTGCCGGCATCCCGGCAGCCGGGGTGCGTGCTCTGCTTCACCTTGGCGGTCAGGGCCGCCGAGTCCGTGCCGGGGCCGAGGGCGCCGGCGAAGACCCCCTCGTCCGACACCCGCAGATCGGACCATCCGGAGACGGAGTCCGCCACCGTCAGACCGGCCCGGTGCGTGCCGCCGAGGCCGAGGGCGCCGGGCGACCAGCCCGAGTCGGACAGCTGCCGGGCCCACGCGTGCGGGACATCCACCGTGACCTTGCCGGTCGCGTCGCTGACCCGTTCGGTACTCGGCGCCCTGCGCTCCCGCAGGGTCACCGCAGTCCCCGCGCCGGCGGCGACAACAACGACCGTCAGCAGGGTCAGCACGGTCCGCAGCCTGGGCCGCCGTGCGCGGGCAGGGGGCGGTACGGCGGCCGGGCCGTCACCGGGGGCGCCGGGCACCGGGGACGCGGCGGAGGCCGGCTCGCCCGCGGCCGCGGGGGACGCGAAGGACGCGGCGGGCTCCCCGGGCGCGGTGGGTCCGTACACGACGGGCTCCGGGGACGCAGGGTGCCCGGCAGGGAACCGCACGGCGGAGGCGGCCAGGTCCGGAGGTGGAGGTACGGACGATGCGGAGGATGCGGTGGATGCGGTGGAGCCCTCCAGGACACCGGATACGGGCGAGCCACCCGGGATCGGGGGTACGGGCGAGCCACCCGGGGCCGCCGGCACGGGCGAGCCCCCCGGAGCCGGGCGCACGAACGAGTCCGCCGGGGACGGTTCCGTTATCGCGGACCCGGACAGCCCCCGGAGCCGCTCCAGCTCATCGCTGAACGCCCTCGCGCTCTCCCAGCGCTTCTCCCGGTCCGGCTCCAGGGCCCGCAGGACCGCGGCCACGACCGGTGCGGGGAGGCCGGGCCTCAACTCGTCGGCCGGGAGCACCTTGCCGGGAGGGCCGGGGACCGTACCGGTCAGCAGGTGGTGGACGACGGCGCCGAGGCTGTAGACGTCGGCGCGCGCGTCGATGCCGTCGTACGGCTCGGCCTGCTCGGGTGCCATATAACCGCTGCTGCCCGCGATCACGGTGAGACCGGAGGCCTGCGCCAGGTTCTTCGCCAGGCCGAGGTCGGCGATGAGGACCCGCTCACCGCCGCCCGGCTGCCCCTTGAGCAGGATGTTCGACGGTTTGATGTCCCGGTGCACGATGTCCGCGTCGTGCAGTGACGCCGCACCGCGTGCCGCCTCCGCGGTCAGCCGCAGCGCCTCGTCCACATCGAGCTCGCCCGCGGTCAACAGGTCGTCCAGGGTGCCGTGGTCGGCGTACTCCATGACGAAGTAGGGCCGCCCGTCCGGCAGATCACCGATGTCGAAGACCTGGACCACGCCGCCCGAGTTGGCTCTGCGCAGGTGTCGTGCCTCCGCTACGAAGCGCTCGCGGATGTCCAGGCGGTACGACCAGTTGTCGGCCATCACCTTGACCGCCACATCCGCGTGCAGCCGTTCGTCGTGGGCCAGCCACACCACGGCGAACGCCCCCGTACCGAGGCGCCTCAGTACGCGGTAACGGCCAATCTCTTCTGGTACGGACATGTGGCTATCATGCATGGGTGATGCCCCAGCGAGTCCAGCCGGCCCGACCGGCGGAAACCCTCCCGTGACCCGGCCCGCCGATGTGACCGAAGCCCTGGCCGCCCGCGCCGCGGGCGGTGACCGGGAGGCCCTGGACGCGCTGCTGCGGGACATCGGCCCCGATGTCCTGCGCCGCTGTGCCCGGTTCCTGCTCTACCGCGAGGACGCCGAGGAAGCCGCCCAGGACGTGCTCGTCCAGGTGGCGCGGAACATCCACCGCTTCGAGGGCCGCAGCAAGTTCAGCACCTGGCTGTACACGGTGGTTGCCAACTGTTCGCGGCAGAAGTACCGCGAGCTCAAGCGGCGCGCGGCCGAGACTCCCCTCACCACGGCGGAGACGACGCACCCCGACCCGCGTACCACCAGCGTGATCGCGGGCAGCCGCGTCGATCTCCTCGAAGCCCTCGACCGGCTGGAGCGTGAGGCTCCGCAGCTGGTGACACCGCTGGTCTACCGGGACATCTGCGAACTCGACTACGCGGAGATCGCGGACCGGATGAACCTGCCCGTCGGTACCGTGAAGTCCCGTCTGCACCGCGCCCGCCAGCAGCTCAGGCCCTGGCTGCTGGACGGCGGCGACCCCACCGTGCAGCCGGACGGCGCCGGAGCCTGAGGGCTGTCCCGTAATCCCTGGCGGGCGCACGACGACAGCCAGGGCCCGCGTCGTCGGAACGCCCGAATACATTCAGCAGGCGAACGCCCCTCCGCCTTCCGACGCCGCGCGCTGAGCCACCACGGATTACGGCACAGGCCTTGGGAGATACCACCGGCATCGTGATTTTCGCCGCCACCGCGGGAATGGGAAGGTCGGCGCCGACTGTCTCGCTGCTCTGCTTCTCCATCGCCTTCGGCAGACTGACGGTCAATATGCTGAGCGTCCACGGCGGATTCATGTCCCTGGTGACCGGCATCGGTGGATTCCCCAGGCAACAACCGGTCAGCCCCGGGCCAGAACCTGCTACGTGTTCGGCATCGTGGTCGCGGGAACGGCCCTCGCCCTCCTGGGCAACCGCGGCTTCGGCCCGGAGGGCGAGGGTTCCGTACGCCTGGATTTCGGCACGTCCCCCGCCCTCCTCAAGGAGATCACCCGGCGGATGAGCGAGGCCCTGGGCTGAGGTCCCCGGCCGGGCGTGCGCGGTAGGCCGTCAGCGCCCGGTCGACCAGGACACCCGCCGCACCGGTGTAGTGGGCGGGGTCCAGCAGGTCGAGCACCTCCGCGGCCCCGGCCACCCCGGCCAGCTCCGGCGCCCCGGTGAGCATGTCGGCCAGCGGCTTCCCGGTACGGGCCGCTTCGGCGCTGGCCCGGTTCAGCAGAGCCCGCGCAGGCCCCTTGCCCAGGGCGGGCGTGAGGACGGCCGCGATGCGCTCGGACACCACCAGGCCGCCGGTCAGCGTGAGGTTGTCCCGCATGCGCTCCGGGAAGACCGTCAGCCCCTCCACCAGCTGCACGGCCGTGTGCGCCGCACCGCCCGTCAGCCGCAGACTCTCCCGCAGGGGCTGCCACTCCGCGTGCCAGGCACCCGCGGGCCGCTCGTCCTCCGCTGCCATCGCCTGGGCCAGGACCAGGACCAGGGGCGGGACCTGCAGACCCGCGGTGCGGATCAGCGTGGCCAGCGCGGGATTGCGCTTGTGCGGCATCGCGGAGGAGACCCCGCGGCCGGGCGCCGCCGGTTCCGCCACCTCGGCGATCTCGGTACGGGACAGCACCTGGACGTCCACCGCCACCTTGTCCAGCGCCCCGGCGCACAGCACGAGTGCGTGACCCAGCTCCACCAGCGGGCCGCGCGTGGTGTGCCAGGGCAACAGCGGCTCGGCGAGGCCCAGTTCGGACGCGTACGCGCCGAGCAGGCGGGGCGCGGTCTCCTCCGCCTGCGGCACCTGCTGGATCCGGGCCTGCTCGACATAGCCCGCGAGGGTCCCCGCCGCGCCGCCCAGCTGGACCGGCAGCCCGGAGGAGAGGACCCCGGCGAGCCGGTCGGCGGCCCGCAGCACCCCGTCCAGCCAGCCCGCGACCTTCAGCCCGAAGGTGGTCGGCACGGCGTGCGCGCCCAGGGTGCGGCCGGCCATGAGGGTGTCCCGGTGGCGCTCGGCCAGGGCGGCCAGCGCGGCAGCGGTGCGTGTCAGGTCCGCGTGGATCAGCGCTCCGGCCCGCCGCCCCACCAGCATGGCCGCGGTGTCCATGATGTCCTGGCTGGTCGAGCCGCGGTGCACGTACTCGGCGGCGTCCGGGTCATCGGCGGCGACGTGGGCGGTGAACGCCTCGACCACGGCGACCACCGGGTTGGCCGCGCCCCGGGTGCGTACCGCGAGGTCGTTCAGGTCGAGCCGGGACGCGTCGGCCAGCCGGCTGATCGTCCCGGCGGCCCCTGCGGGCACGAGGCCGAGCCGGGCCTGCGCCCTGACCAGGCCGGCCTCGGCGTCCAGCATCGCCTGGAGCCAGGCGATGTCGGCCGTCTCGGCCTCGACGGGCGTACCCGCCCGCACCGGTGTCAGCAGACCGGTGTCCAGGAACGCGGTGCTCTCGGACGGTTGGGTCATCGCTCATCCTTTCCCTGGGCGGAAACAGTTTCTGGGTATTCCGGATATTGCATGACTAGACTGTCCGCATGAAGCTGTCACAAGGCGTGGAGTGGGGTCTGCACTGTGCGATGTTGCTCGCGCAGGTACCACAGGGCGGCTTGCTGCGCCGTGATGCGCTGGCCGACCACTTCGGGCTGCCCGAGGCGTATCTCTCCAAGCACCTGCAGGCGATGACCCGGGCCGGTGTGCTGTACGCGAACTCCGGGCCGAAGGGCGGCTACCGGCTGGCGCGGGACGCCGGGTCGGTCACCGTGCTGGATGTGGTCGAAGCCATCGAGGGCACCGCTCCCCCCTTCGTCTGCCAGGAGATCCGGCAGCGCGGCACCGGCGCCTCCTCCCCCGAGGAGTGCCGGCGTACCTGCATGGTCAGCACCGTCATGAACGACGCCGACAGGGCGTGGCGCTCCTCGCTGCGCTCGGTCACGATCGCCGGACTCGTCGCGCGCCTGCCCGGTTCCGTGCACACGCGCAACGAGGAGACGCTCCCCCAGCTCGCTCACTGAGCCGGGACGCCGTCTCCGGCGGAGGCCGGCGCCGCCCGCAGCGCCGCGCGGGCGATCACATCGGCGTCGCTGAGTATCACCGAGTTCACCCCGGGCCGGATCCCGGCCGCGGTCACCCAGTGCACCGTCTCGGTGGGGACTCCGAACGCGAACCGCCGGGGATGCGCCCGGCCTGCGGCGTCCACCACGCGGTAGGGCCGTCTCGTCACGGCGAGCCCGCCGGTCCGGTACTCCGTACCGCTCTCGTCGGGCATCCCGTACCCCGAGCACTGCCCGCTCGCCAGCAGATGGCGCAGCAGCGGATCGGTGGTCCGGCGGATGTCGACCTCCGGCAGCCTCGCCTCCACCAGGCTGGTGACCTGGACCGCGGGGCCGGGGACGGTGTCCGACTCCACCTGGAAGCACTTGCCGGAGGAGTCCGGCAGCACCCGGAAACCGGGCCCGAGCAGCGTCAGCACCCCAGCCTCGACGAGCGCGATCATCTCCTCGATCCGGCTGGCGGGCGGGCCGATGGAGAGGAAGGCGTTGAGCGGCGTGTACCACTCCTGGAGGTCGCTGCGGTACGAACTCCCGGTGATCCCGCCGTGGTCCACGATCAGCCGGATCTCGTTCCGCAGGTCGCGCAGCACGTCCAGGGCGGCCTTCAGCGGGCCGCGTACATTCCCGCGGGCGGCCTCGTGGAGGTCGCTGCGCAGATACTCCAGCAGCCACGCGCGGTAGTCGTCCTGGTTCTCGAAGGTCCGCGCGCCGTACGGCCGTATCACCCGGTCCCAGTCCCAGCGCAGCTGCCGGGCGACACGGAAGCGGTCGAGCAGGGCCCGTTCGGCCTCGGCGCCGTCGCCGGCGGCGAGGACGGTGAAGACCCTGGCGAAGGACTCGGCGGACTCGATGCCGTCCCGCGCGGTGAGCAGCGTCCGGTAGTAGACCAGGCGCACCTCCCGGGAGACGATCGGCCAGATGTCCCGGCGGAACCGGAGCCGCCGCCCCGCCTCGCTCTCGGCCTGCAGTGCGCGTACGGCCTCCGGGGTGAGGAACACCGGCTCGTGACGGACCGTCGGGCCCTTCTGGTTCTCACCCCGGGCGTGGTAGGGGACGCCCCGCCGCGACCCCGCGTACATCACGGGCTCGGCTCCCGAGGGCCGGTAGACCAGCCGGCCGCCGACCCGCTCGAACCGTCCGCCGCGGCCCGCTGTGAGCATGGCCATGTGGTCGAAGAAGTTCAGACCGAGCCCGCGCAGCGCCACCGGCTCGCCCGGCTTGATGGCGTCCTGCGGGGAGTCGGCGGGGTTGCCGGGGGGAAAGTAGCCGAGGTCGTGCTCGCGCGCGAAGACCGACAGCGCCTGCTCGTCGGGGGTGAGTTCCATCCCCACGTGGCCCTGGGCGAGGACCACGGCGGTCAGGCCCCGCAGCGTGGTGCCGTCGTCGAGCCGCAGTGTCTGTGTGCCGTCGTCGGCGTCGTCCAGGGCCAGGGCGACGGCGCGGTGCAGGATCAGCTCGATGGTGTCCGGGAGGCCGGCGGAGACCCGGGCCAGCGCCCAGTCCACGTAGTGGCCGTACAGGGAGCGGGACGCGTAGGAGTCGGGGCCCAGCAGGCCCGCCTCGGCCAGGACCTGTGCCGGGTAGCGGCCGGGCCGGTCGGTGCCGCCGAGGGCCTGTGCCCATTCGTGCAGGCTCGGCCCGTTCACCACCGGGCCTTCGCCCTCCACGCTGTCGTCCATGAACATCGAGACCTGGGAGGCGACCGTGTTCATCAGCAGTTCCGACGGCTGGTCGGTACGCCACACCTGCCCACCGCCGCTGTGCCGGGCGTCGACGAGGTGGATGGTCACCCGGTCGCCCGGCGATCCGAGCACGGGGGCGTTCGCACACATCCGTTCCACGACCGAGATCCCCCTCGGCCCCGCTCCGATCACGCACAGTTCAGCACTTCTGGACAGCAACGTTCCTCCTCGTGTTCGCGGCCTGCGGCCGGTCAGGACATCAGGGGGAGTGACGGGTTCCGCGGCGCGCACAGAGTCAGCCTGCCGGCCGGCGGTAGCCCTTCGCGTACAGTCTCGCCGAGCTCCTTCAGATCACGGTCTCCGAGCGCCTGTGGCCCGTCGCACAGCGCCGTCTCCGGCGCCGGGTGGACGTCGGCCATCGCCCCGCCGGCCCCCACGGCCATACCCGCGCGGACGAGCGGAACCACCAGACCTGCACGTCCTCCCGCGTGCGAAGGGGTCGACAATGACCGGCAGATGCGACAGCTGCTGAGCCACCGGAACCGCCGAGAGGTCCAGAGTATTGCGTGTTGCTCGCTCATAGGTGCGAATGCCTCTTTCGCACAGCACCACACCGAGATTTCCCCGGTGCGCAATGTACTCGGCAGCCGGCAGCCACTCCCCGATCGTTGCGCTCGTCCCCCGCTTGAGCAGTACCGGCCTGCCGGTGTCCGCGACCGCTTCGGGCAGCGGGGGACTCCGCGTGCTGCGGGCGGCGATCGGCTTCGACTGGCGCAACGACCACGGCCCCGCCCCTGGGTGGAGGGAACCGCTTGAGGACGGGCCGGCGCCCCGCGACCCGTGCCGTTCCCGGTAGCGGGCGAAGTCCGGCACGGTGGGCAGCGGTTCGCCGGTGATCCCGCCGAATCCGGTGTCCGGAGGGGCGGTGACGTCACCAGGGGGAGATCGGCTGCACGCCCACCCGGCGGCCCTCCTCGTCGAGCAGATGTCCCATCCGTTTGACCGTGTGCAGGCCGACGATGCGGTCGGTGACCGTGAGGCTGGGCAGCCGGGCGCACAGTGCGGTCTCGCGCCGCTGGATGTCGCCGAGGTCGTGCACCCAGAGCGTGGCGAAGATGTTCGCCGGGCCGGTGACCGCCGCGACCAGACGGCATTCGGGCAGGGCGGCCAGGGTGCGGTGGACGGCGGCGATGTCCCGTGCGGGCACCCGCCCGAGCAGCGAGACCGGGACCGGATGTCCGGCGGGCGCCGATGCGAGGTCGCAGCGGAAGGTCAGGACCGACGAGTCCGTGAGACGGCGCACCCGGCGCCTCACGGTGGCCGGGCTGGTGGCCGTGCGCTCGGCGAGGTCGGCCAGGCCGAGCCGCCCGTCGCGGACCAGTTCGTCGAGCAGGGCCCGGTCGACGGCGTCGAGGGTGAGCGTCCGGGAGGGCTCCCCAGCGGACGCCGGGCTGCCAAGCGCCGTCAGCTGGGCGGGGTCCAGGGAGCGCAGCCGCCAGCGGCTGCCCTCGACGTACAGCGACGTGGTGAACAGACAGTTCACCGAGAGGATGCCCGGCATCCGGTCCAGCTTCTCGCCGAGGAACCGGCCGAGCGCCGTCAGATCCGGGGCGAGCACATCGAGCAGGAGATCAGCGCTGCCGGGGCCTGTCAGCTCGATCGTCACCGCCTCCGGGAGCGCGCTCAGCCCGGCCGCGAGCCGGGCCCGGTCCTGGGGGAGGCAGCGCAGCAGCACGAAGGCCGAGCACCGGTTGCGGGAGAACTCACGGCCGGGCGCCGCGTACACCCAGGCGAGCCCCTCCGCGCTGAGCCGTTCCCAGCGTCGAGCCAGCGTGCCCGCGGTCACGCCGAGCAGCGGCGCGAGCTCCGACCACGAGGCCCGGGGCCGCAGCTGGAGGGCGTTCACCAGGGCGAGGTCGAGCTCGCTGACGGTGACCGTTTCTCGCATCACAAGCCCTCCGTACGGACGAATCCATGAATATTCGGGGACGTTCGTGCCTCCGCCCGCACAGTAGCCACGACATTCGGTTCCGGCCATCCGTCTCCACCGGCCACCAGTGATCCAGAGGTGAAGCTGTGCCCACACACATACCGGGAGCGGAACGCGGACCCGGAGCGCTGAGTTCCGGACGCGTCATGCTCGGGACGATGGCAGTCGTGATCCTGCTGGGCGGCATCGTCCAGGGCTATCTGACACCGCTGCTGCCCGAGGTGGGTCTGAGCCTGCACATCAGCACCGTCGGGCAGAACAACATCTATCTGCTGTCCCAGGTGGCCTTCGCGGTGATGACGCCGCTGCTCTCGCGGCTGGGCGACCTCTACGGGCACCGCAGGCTCCTGCGGGTGGCCATCGCGATGGTGGCGGGCGGCTCGCTGCTGATCGCCGTCCGTCCGTCCGCCGTGACGCTCGCCGCCGGGGTGGTGCTGCAGGGGGCTCTGGTCGGCTTCTTCCCGCTTCTCGTGGGGATCCTGCGCTCCCGCGCACCCGAGCGGAACCGCGGCGGGATCTCCCTCCTCGTGGGCGTCCTGCTCCTCTCCATCGGCGTGGGCGGCCTCGTCGCCGGCGCGCTCAGCGAGCGGCACGCGGAGGCGGGGCTGTGGACGGCCGTGCCGGTCGCCGCGCTCGCCGTGGTGGCGGGCGTCCTCCTGCCGGCCGGCGGCGCACCGCGCGGCGGGCGCTTCCACTTCGGGGCGGCGGTGCTGCTCACCGCGGGTCTCGTCGCGCTCGTACTGGTCCTCGCGCAAGGCAGCGTGTGGGGATGGGGCGCACCGCGCACCCTGGCGCTCGCCGCCGGTGCGGTCGTCCTGCTCGCCCTCTGGGTGGCGGTCGAGCGGCGCTCGGCGCATCCGCTGGTCAGCGTGCGGATGCTGAGCAATCCACGGCTCGCGGTGGTCAGCGGCTTCACCTTCTGCGCGGCCTTCGGGACGATCGGATTCCTCGGTGCCAACGCCCTCTTCCTGGGCGCCTCACGGTCCGCCACCGGGTACGGCATGGGCCTGGGGCCGCAGGCCATCGCCACGATCTCGCTCGCCATGGTGACCGCGGGATTCGCCGGGTCCACGCTGACGCCCCGCCTCACCCGGAGGCTCGGCGACCGCGCCGTGCTCGCGTCGGGCGGCGGCCTCGTCGCCACGGGCTTCCTCGGGATGGTCCTCTTCCACCGCACCCTGACCGAGTACGTGATCTGCGCCCTGGTGGTGGGACTCGCCACCGGGCTCTTCGAGTCGGTCACACGGACCCTGTCGGCCGAGGCGGTCGCGGAACAGGAGACCGCTCTCGCCGTGGGCCTCAACGAACTGGCCCTGTCCCTCGGCGCCGCCATCGGCGCCGCCGTGATCGGCGCGTTCTTCGCGGCCCACGTCACGGCGGGCACCGCGCACATCGCCGAGTCCGGCTACCTGTGGGGCTGGGGCGCCTGCGCCGTCACCGCCCTCGCCGGCACGGGCCTTGCGCTGCGCTACCGCAGCCCGGGCACGACGGACGCCGCACAGCAACAGCACCTGGCACGGAGTGGAGAGCTCGCATGACGGACGAAACCCCGGACGGGAGCGGGACCGTGGACACCGCGGACGCGCGCAGGACCGTGACCGACACGGTGCGCTCCTGGCGCGAGCAGCTCGTGGGCCTCAGCCACGGACTGCACGACGAACCCGAGACGGCCCTCCAGGAACACCGCGCGGCGGCCAGGATCGGGAACCTCCTGGAGAGCGCGGGCTTCACGGTGACCCGGGGGGCCGCCGGCCTCCCCACCGCCCTCGTCGCCACCTGCGGGACGGGCGGTCTGGTCATCGCGTTCTGCGCCGAGTACGACGCCCTCCCCGGCATCGGTCACGCCTGCGGGCACAACGTCAACGGCGCGGCCGCTGTCGGCGCCGCCATCGGACTCGCTGCGGTGGCGGACGAACTGGGCCTGACGGTCAAGCTGATCGGCACGCCGGCCGAGGAGGACATCGGCGGAAAGGTCCTCCTCCTGGACGCCGGGGTCTTCGACGACGTGGCCGCTGCGATGATGGTGCACGCGGCCCCGGACGACAGCGTGGGCGCCTCGTCGCTGGCCGTCGGCGCCTGGGACATCACCTACCGGGGCAAGCCCTCGCACGCCGCACTCGCCCCCTGGGAGGGCATCAACGCCCTCGACGCGATGACCGTCGCCCACACCGCCGTCGGGCTGCTCCGCCAGCAGCTGCCGCCGGGGGTGGCCGTGCACGGCATCGTCACCGACGGCGGCCAGGCCGTGAACATCATCCCCGCCCGCACCAGCTCTCGCTGGGAGGTCAGGGCGCCGACCGTGGAGCAGCTGGGTGAGGCGTACGCACGGGTGCGTGCCTGCTTCGAGGCAGGGGCGCTGGCCACCGGCGCCGCACTCGAACTCGACGCACACGGCGAGCAGTTCGCCGACCTGCGCCAGGACAGGGCCATGACGGAGGCGTACGTGGAGGCCCTGGCCGGACTGGGCCGCACGGCGACGTCACGGTGCGGCGAGGCGATGGCGTCGACCGACATGGGCAACGTCTCGCAGCGCATCCCCTCGATCCACCCCACCATCGGGTACGAGACGGGAGGCGCAAGGCAGCACACCCCCGGGTTCACGGCGTACGGCAAGAGCCCCGGCGCCGACCGTGCCGTGCTCGACGGAGCCACCGCACTCGCCCTGACGGGCACCGTGCTGGCAACGTCCGCACCCGAGCGGGCCCGACTGCTCGCCGGGGTGCGGGAACGGGCGGGGCTCCCGGGGCCGCGCTCCGGCTGAGTCCGGACCGCGGCCCGCCCCCGCCCCCGGCGACGCCGGGGGCGGTCGTGGCCGCGGACCGCTTCCCCGTCCTGTGCGCCCCCCCTCTTACGGCGAGACCGGCGCCCCCGGCGCGGGCAGGAAGCCCGTCCCGTGGAAGTAGCCCAGGTAGCGGGCCAGGATCTCGTCGGTCAGCGGAGTCGGGTGTACGCCGAGTTCCGCTGCGGCAGCCGCTGTCCGGCGGGAGTCGAAGCGGCGGTGGTCCGCCGCCTCGTGCCGGGTCTGGTCCTCGTCCCCGAGGAACAGCTGCGCCGCGTTGTCGGGTTGCGCCGCCACCCGGGCCTGCCACTCCGCGGCGGGAACGCTGTCCAGTGCGTGCCCCAGGCGGGCGGCCGCCGCGAAGACACGGTCCAGGCCCGGGGCGTCCGGGTTGGTGAAGTGGTACGTCTGCGCGCCGGCCCGGCCGGAGAGGCAGAGCGCCACGACCCCCGCGCTGACGTAGTCCACGGGCACCCAGTCGGTCGAGCCGTACGGCAGGTCGGGCACCGCGCCCGCCTGGAGGCAGCCCTTGATGAGCTGCCACAGCAGGTCCCGGTCCTGGCAGGCGCCGGTGGCGGTGTCTCCGCTGATACGGCCGGGCCGGTGGATGGTCACCGGCAGGCCCCGTTCGCGGGCCAGGCCGGCGAGCCCCTCCGCGACCCACTTGCTCTGCGCGTACCCGTCCGGCAGACCGGACGCGGGACCCGTCGGGCTGGACTCCGTGAGGGTGACGGGGTCGGGGCCGGACGCCGGGGCGTAGACGCTGGTGGTCGAGACGTAGTGCATCCCGGGTGAGGCGGAGTCGGCGAGCAGACGCAGCAGTTCCTCCGTGCCGGACACATTGGAGGCGCGCAGATCGCCGTACGGGGCGGCGAAGTTGACGCGTGCACCGTTGTGCAGGACCGGGCCGAGCCGCCGGGCCAGGGCGGCCCTCTCCCCCGGCGGCAGGCCGAGGCCGGGGGCCGCGAGGTCGCCGGGTACGGGGCGGATCAGGTCCGCGTACCGGGGGCGCCACAGGCCGTAGTGCTCCAGGTTGGCCCGCAGCCGCTGGGCCGCGCGGTGCTCGTCCCCGGCCCGTACGAGACAGTCGACCGGGCTGTCGGTGGTCTCGACGAGGTCGCGCAGGAGGAAGGCGCCCAGGAAGCCGGACGCGCCGGTCAGCAGGGGCCGTGCGGAAGGACGGAGGGTCCTGCGCGCGGGTGCGGGCACCGAGGCCGCGGTGCCCGTGATGTCCGGGGCCAGCCGGACCTCGGCGGTCAGGTCCAGCGGGGCCGCGCCACCCCGCTCGTCGCCCCGTCCGCCGGCGCCCGGGCCGTGCCCGGGGCCCTGGCCGGTGCTCTCCTGGTCCTGCTCCCCCCGTGTGCTGCCCAGCAGACGGTCGACGCCCTCGACGGTGGGCGCGGCGAACACCGCCCGCAGGGAGGGCCGCACACCGCACCGCTCCCCGATCCGCCGTGCGAGGGTCACCGCGAGCAGGGAGTGGCCGCCCAGGGCGAAGAAGTCGTCGGTGACACCCACGTCGGGCACACCGAGCGTCTCCGCGAACACCTCGCACAGGGCCCGCTCCCGCTCGGTACGCGGTGCCCGGCCTGCCGCCGCCGGTGCCTCACGGTGCGGTGCGGGCAGGGCGCGCCGGTCGGTCTTGCCGTTGGGGGTGAGGGGCAGGGCGCCGAGACGCACATGGGCCGCGGGGACCATATGGCCGGGCAGCGTCGCGGCGAGGTGGGCGCGCACCTCCGCCTCGTCCGGGCCGGACGCACCGTCCGCGGCCACGGTGTACGCGACGAGACGCCGGTCGCCCGGCCGGTCCTCGCGCACCGCGGCGCAGGCCGCCGCGATGCCGGGCAGCGCGGTGAGCACGGCCTCGATCTCGCCGAGTTCGATGCGGAAGCCGCGGAGCTTGACCTGATCGTCGACGCGCGAGACGTAGACGAGCTGCCCGTCGGCCGTCCACCGCACCAGATCGCCTGTGCGGTACATGCGGCCCCCCGTACGGGCGGTGGGGTCGGCCACGAAACGGGACGCGGTCAGGGCGGCCCGGCCGTGGTACCCGCGGGCCACCCCCTCACCCGACACGTACAGCTCGCCGACGACGCCGGGCGGCACGGGTGCCAGCCGGTCGTCCAGGACATGGACCCGGGTGCCGTCCACGGGGGCGCCGATGGATACGGTGCGGCCGGGCGCGAGCGGCCCGTCCGCGTGCTGGAAGGGGCTCATGGTGGCGCAGACGGTCGTCTCGGTGGGGCCGTAGGCGTTGACGAGGAAGCGGTCCCGCGCCCAGGCGTGCACCAGGGCCGGCGGGCACGCCTCACCGGCGAGCACCAGGGTGGTCCCCCGGGGCAGCGAGCCCGGCGGCATCACCGCGAGTGCGGCGGGCGGCAGCGTGAGGTGGGTGATGCCGCGCTCGCGGACCAGAGCGGCCAGTCCGGGGCCGGGCAGCAGCGCGTCACGTTCGTCGATCTCCAGGCAGGCCCCGGAGAGCAGGCCCATGCACAGCTCCCAGAACGCGGCGTCGAAGCTGACGGACGCCATGTGCAGCACCCGGCTGCCGGGGGCGGCGCGCAGCCGCTCGCTCTGGGTCCTGGCCATCGCGCCGGCGCCGCGGTGGGTGACCACGACGCCCTTGGGGCGGCCGGTGGAGCCGGACGTGTAGATGACGTACGCCGGGTGCGCCGGGAGCGGGACGGGAGCCGGGCCGGCCGCGGCGGGCGGGGTGCTGCCCGCGAGGTCCTCGGTGTACAGGTGCGGCACGGCGGACTCCGGGAGGCCGCGGTGGAGCCCCGGGGTGGTGAGGAGCAGCCGCGGCCGGGCGTCGTCGAGCATGTAGGACAGGCGCTGGGCCGGGTAGTCGGGGTCGAGCGGCACATAGGCGGCGCCGGCCTTGAGGATGCCGAGGAGGGCCACGACGAGCTCGTGGGTGCGGGGCAGCGCGACGGCCACCCGGTCCTCGGGCCCGATGCCCCGCGCGGCGAGATGACGCGCGAGGGTGTCGGCCCTGGCGTCGAGTTCACCGTAGGTGAGGGTGGTGCGGGCGTCGCGGACCGCCGGGGCGCCGGGGGTGCGCCGGGCCCACTGCTCGAACAGCGCGGGGACGGTCGCGGCGGGCGCGCCCCCGGCCGGTCCCGTTCCCCAGGCGGCGATGCGCGTGTGCTCGGCCGTGGTCAGCACGTCGTACGTGCGCAGCGGGCGGCCGGGGTCGGCGGTGACAGCGCCGAGCAGCAGGACGAGCCGGTCGGCGAGGCCGCGGACCGTCGGCGCGTCGAAGAGCTCCGTCGCGTAGTCGACGGCCGCCCGCATGTCGCCGGGCGCGCCGCTGTCGTCGTACGTCTCGGTGAAGGTGAACGACAGGTCGAACTTGCTGACCCCGGTGTCGACGGGCACGCCGCTGACGGCGAGGCCCGGCAGGCCGACGGCGGCGGCCGGGGTGTGGTTCTGGAGGACGAGCATCGTCTGGAAGAGCGGATGGTGGCTCTGCCCGCGTGCGGGGTTGAGCAGTTCCACCAGGCGCTCGAAGGGCACGTCCTGGTGTGCGTACGCGGAGAGGTCGGACTCCTTGACGCGGTCGAGGAGTTCGAGGAACGTCGGGTCGCCCGTGAGGTCCGTGCGCAGCACGAGCGTGTTCACGAAGAACCCGACGAGACCGGACGCGGCCTCGTCGGTGCGTCCGGCGACCGCTGTGCCCAGCGGGATGTCGTCACCGGCGCCGTGCCGGGAGAGCACGAGGGACAGGGCGGCCTGGAGCACCATGAAGACGCTGCACCCGCTGGTGCGGGCGAGGTCGGCGACCCGCGCGGCGACGGCGGGGTCGACAGTGAAGTCGCAGGTGGCTCCGGTGTGCCGGGGGACAGCGGGCCGCGAACGGTCCCAAGGCAGCTCGACCCTCTCCGGCAGCCCGGCCAACGCATCTTTCCAGTAGGCGAGTTGGCGTGACACGAGGCTTTGCGGGTCGTGCTCGTCCCCGAGCAGGCGGCGCTGCCAGAGCGTGTGGTCGGCGTAGTCGACGGGCAGCCGGGCCCACTCCGGCTCCCCGCCGCGGGTACGGGCCCGGTAGGCGGTCCCGAGGTCCTGGACGAGGGGCGCGAGCGACGATCCGTCGGCGGCGATGTGATGGATCACGAGCACCAGGACGTGGGCGTCGTCGGCGAGGCGCAGCACGGTCGCCCGGAGCGGGAGATGGTGCTCGATGTCGATCGGTTCGGCCGTGGCGGCGCGGATCAGGCCGGGGAGCTTCTCCTCGTCGGCAGCCTCCACGGCGAACGGGATCCGGGCGTCCTCCTGGGCGGTGATGTGCTGGTACGGTCCGCGGTCGTTCTCGGGAAACACGGTGCGCAGGACGGCATGCCGTCCTGCGACGTCGCCGAACGCCCGCCGCAGGGCCTCCGTGTCGAGCGGCCCGTCGAGGCGCACCGCGAAGGGGATGTTGTACGTGGCGGAGGGACCTTCGAGCCGGTGGAGGAACCACAGGCGCTGCTGCGCGTACGACAGCGGGAGCCGGGCGGGACGTTCCTGCGGCACGAGGGCGGGGCGGGCGGGGCGGCCCGCGTCCGCGAGGGCGGTGGCGAGCGCGGCGACGGTGGGATTCTCGAACAGGGTGCGGATCTCGGCCTCGGCGCCGAGCGCCGTGCGGATGCGGCCCACGAGCCGGGTGGCGAGCAGGGAGTGGCCGCCCAGGGCGAAGAAGTTGTCGTCGACACGGACGCGGCCCACCCCGAGCACGTCGGCGAACAGCCCGGCGAGGATCTCCTCGTGGGCGCCGCGCGGTGCCCGGCCCGCCGCGCCGGGCACCGCGGCGGGCGCGGGCAGCGCCGTCCGGTCGACCTTCCCGTTGGCGGTCAGCGGCAGCACGTCCAGCGCCTGGATCACCGTCGGCACCAGGTAGGCGGGCAGCGCGTGGCCGAGCCGCGCGGCGAGCACGTCCCGGTCGGGGGTGTGCCCGGGCGCGGGGACGACGTACGCGGTGAGGGTGCGGTCGCCGGGCAGGTCCTCGCGGACGAGGACGCAGGCGGCGCGTACGGACGGGTCGGCGAGCAGGGCCGCCTCGATCTCGCCGGGTTCGATGCGGTGGCCGCGCAGTTTGATCTGCTGGTCGGCGCGGGCGACGTAGTGCAGCGCGCCGTCGGTGGCCCGGCGCACCAGGTCGCCGGTGCGGTACATACGAGCCCCGGTGCCGGCGAACGGGTCGGCGACGAACCGGGCGGCGGTCAGGCCCGGGCGCCCCAGGTAGCCGCGCGCGACACCGGCGCCCGAGACATAGAGCTCGCCCTCGGCGCCGGGCGGTACGGGCCGCATCGCCGCGTCCAGGACGTAGGTGCGCATGCCGTCGAGCGGCCTGCCGATCGGGGGCACGGCGCCCGGGGCGTCATCGGGGCGGACGGGGTGGAGGGTGGCGAAGGTGGTGGTCTCGGTCGGCCCGTAGGCGTTGAGGACCGTGGTGCCGGGGTGGGCGGCGGCCAGGCCCCGGTGGACGCCGGGGGCGGCGGCCTCACCTCCGGCGGCGGCCAGGCGCAGCAGCCCGAGGGCGCCCGGGTCGGTCTCGGCGAAGACGTTGAACAGGGCGGTCGTCAGGAAGGCCGCCGTCACACCGTGCTCAGCGACCAGGTCGCGGAGCACGGCGGGCTGGAGGGGTCCTGCCGGAGCCACCACCACGCGGCCGCCGTTGAGGAGGGGGACCCAGATCTCGAAGGTGGAGGCGTCGAAGACATACGCCGAGTGCAGCAGGACGGCGACGGCCGCGCCGTCGCCCCAGGTCCGGTCGGCGGCGAGGGCGCCGATGTCCGCGTGGGTGACACCGACCCCCTTGGGCAGGCCGGTGGAGCCGGAGGTGAACATGACGTACGCGAGACGGGCGCCGCCCGTGACGGCGGGCAGGGCCCCAGGAGCGGCCGGGCCTCCCCCGCGGACCCGTCCGGCGGTGTCGACGGTCAGCACGGCCACGTCCCGGCCGAGCCGGCGCACCCAGGGGTGGTTCCGGGTGGTCTCGTCGGCGATCAGGACGCGCAGCCCGGCGACTTCGGCTACCCGCTCCAGCCGTTCGGCGGGCCAGTCCGGGTCGAGGGGCACATAGGCGGCGCCCGCGCGCAGGGCCGCGAGCGAGGCGGTGACCAGGGCGGCCGAACGGCCCATGAGGACGCCGACGCCGTCCTCGGCCCCGGCCCCGAGCCCGGTCAGGGCGCCGGCCAGCTCATCGGAGAGAGCGTGCAGCTGCCGGTAGGTCAGCTGCTCCCCGGCCCCGGACACCGCGACCGTGTCCGGATGCCGGCGGGCGAGCCGGGCGAAGGCGTCCGGGATGCTCATGTGCCCTGATCCGGTGGCCGGTTCACCGCCCCGGCCCTGCGCGGTCAGTGCCTCGTGCTCGCCCTCGAGGAGGACGGGGACGGTATCGGCGCGCCGGTCGAGCCCCTGCGCCAGCTCCGTCAGCAGCCCCCGCATACGGGCGACCGTGCGCGCCACCTCGTCGCGGCCGAGGACGGCGGCCCGGTACCCGAAGGTGATTCTCAGCGAATCGCCGGGAGCGATGGTGAGGGTGAGCGGGTAGTGGGCCGCGTCGGATCCGCTGAACCCGGTGACCGCGAGGCCGGGCAGCCGGCCCTGCGCCGTGCGCAGGGCCTCGGCGTCCATCGGGTAGTTCTCGAACACGGCCAGGGTGTCGAAGAGTTCGTCCAGGCCGGTGACGCCCCGGATCTCGGTCAGGCCCACGTGCTGGCTGCCGAGCAGGCGGCCCTGTTCCTCCTGGAGCCGGGTCAGCAGCGCGGCCAGGGTCTCGCCCGGTTCGGGGCGCAGCCGCACCGGCACGGTGTTGATGAACAGCCCGACCATCGTCTCGATGCCCGGGACCTCCGGCGGCCGGCCGGAGACCGTGGTGCCGAACACGACGTCGGGGCGTCCGGTGAGGTGGCCGAGCAGGAGGCCCCAGGCGCCCTGCACCAGGGTGTTGAGGGTGAGCCGGTGGGCGCGGGCGGTCTCCCGCAGCCGCTGTGTCGTGGCCGCTCCCAGGTCGAGGACGAGGGTCCCCGGCAGGTCGCCGGAGTCCGGTACGTCCGCGCCGCGCCGCCCGGCGAGCAGGGTCGGCGCCTCGATCCCGGCCAGGGCGGTGCGCCAGGTGTCCAGCGCGGCGGCCCGGTCCTGCCGGGCCAGCCAGGCGAGGTAGGTGCGGTAGGGGGCGACGCGGGGCAGGGCGCTGTCGTCGCCCTGGCCGGCGTACAGCTCGAAGAGCTCGCGTACGAGCAGCGGCATCGACCAGCCGTCGAGGAGGATGTGATGGCTGGTCATGACCAGCCGGTGGCGCTGTGGCGCGGTGCGCACCAGTGTGAACCGCATCAGGGGCGGGGTCGCGAGGTCGAAGCGGCGGGTGCGGTCGGCGGCGAGGAAGGCGGCGAGCCGCTCGTCCGTCGTGCCTTCGCCGTCCGCCCCGGTCAGGTCCAGTTCCTCCAGGGGCACCGGTACGTCGGCGGCGATGGCCTGCACGGGCTCGTCCAGGTCCTCGTGGAGGAAGCCGGCCCGCAGGTTGGCATGGCGTCGCAGCAGGCCGCCGATGGCGGCGTGCAGTGCGGAACCGCTGACGGGGCCTTCGAGGTCGAAGACGAACTGCGCGGTGTAGACGTCCACGGTGTGGGAGTCGTACAGCGCGTGGAAGAGCATGCCCGCCTGAAGCGGCGTCAGCGGCAGTACGTCCTCCAGCTGGAACCCGGTCACTTGCGTCCACCCCATCTGTTCTGCAGTCGGTCGATCTGGGCCTGGTTGAGCGAGACCAGGGGAAGGTCGGACGGCGTGTAGCCGCCCGCGTCGGGTCGTCCGGCGTGTTCCGCGATGGCGCGCAGTGCGCGGCCGAACGCGTCGGACAGCGCCCCCACGTCCTCCTCCTTGAGGAGGTCGCTGGGCCAGGTCCAGCGGGTCACAAGCCGGGGTCCGTCCGGCAGGTCCTCGGTGTGCGCGTTGATGTCGATGACGTGGTGGACGGGCATGTCCGGGTCCTGGCTGCGCGGGCCGCCGCCGTCGAGCAGTACGTCCCAGTCCGCGCCTGCGCCGCCTCCTGCCGTATCCGGTGAAGCGGTGTACCGGCCGAGGTAGTTGAAGCCGATCTGGGGTTCGGGCGCGGCGGCCAGCAGGGGGCGGGTCGCCGGGTTGAGGTGGCGCAGCATTCCGTAGCCGACACCGCGGTCCGGCACCGCCCGCAGCTGCTCCTTGACGCGTTTGACGGCGCGTTCCACCAGTGCGGCGTCGAAGTGTCCGGGGGCGCCGGCGGGTCCGGGGTCGAGCCGGACCGGGTAGAGGCTGGTGAACCAGCCGACCGTGCGGGACAGGTCGGTGTGGTCGGCGATCTGCTCGCGGCCGTGGCCCTCCAGGTCGAGGAGGACCGCGGTGC
Source organism: Streptomyces sp. NBC_00388 (assembly GCF_036061255.1). Classification (NCBI taxonomy): domain Bacteria; kingdom Bacillati; phylum Actinomycetota; class Actinomycetes; order Kitasatosporales; family Streptomycetaceae; genus Streptomyces; species Streptomyces sp. NBC_00388. The sequence continues at coordinate 5,895,046 of NZ_CP107948.1, read as the reverse complement.
CGCCGGGCCCGGGTCCGCCGATGCGGGCCGCCCGCTCCTCCCGCCAGGCGCAGACGGCCAGGGCGAGGCCCGTGAGCAGGACGTCGTCCACGCCGGCGTGGAAGGCTCCGGGGGCGGTGGTGAGCAGCGCCTTCGCCCAGGTGGCGGGGAGATGGGTGACCACGGTGCGCGTGCCGTCCGCGGTGTCCAGGTCGGGGTCGAGCGGCCGGTAGCCGAGCTGTGGGTCCGGGGTGCTCAGTGCCGCCTGCCACAAGGGGAGTTCGGCTTCCCTGGCGGCGTCGCGGGCCTGGGAGGCGAGGAGTTGGGCCCAGCCCCGGTAGGAGGTGGTGACGGCCGGCAGCGCCGCAGCGTCCGGGGGTGTCCCGCCGCCGGTGACCGCCTGCCAGGCGGTCGCGAGGTCGGCGGCGAGGATGCGCCAGGAGACCGCGTCGACGGCCAGATGGTGCACGACGAGCAGCAGGCGCCCCTGGGCGTGCGGGCCCGCGTCGCACCAGACGGCTTCGATCACATTGCCCTGCGCGGGCCGCAGCCTTCTGCGGACCTGTTCGCCCGCGGCGGTGAGGGCGGTGCGGACGGCGTCGGCGCCGAGGCCCGTGACATCGATACGGGTCAGGCGGCGGCGGGCGGGTACGGCGCCGGGCGGCAGGGCTTCGACGACGGGTTCGCCCGCGGCCGGACGGACGACCCGCAGCCGCAGCATGTCGTGGTGGTCGATGAGGAGTTGGAGGGCGGCGACGAGACTGTCCTCACCGGCCCCCACCGGTGTGCGCAGCACCCCGGACTGGTTGTACCCGTCCGTCGTGCCGGGCCGCTCCAGGAGCCAGGCGGCGATGGGCGTCGGCGGCATCTCGCCGGTGCCCTGTTCGGCCGGGGCTGCGGCCGGGCCCAGCGGGCCGGCGACGGCCGCGATGCCCTCGGGCGTCCGGTGGACGAAGACATCGCGGGGTGTGACGGCGAGACCGGCCTCGCGGACGCGGCTGACGAGCTGGATGGAGAGGATGCTGTCGCCGCCCAGCGCGAAGAAGTCGTCGTCCGTGCGGACGGCGGGGGCGTGCAGGACGGAGGCGAACACGTCGCACAGGACGTGTTCCTGCGCCGTACGCGGCTGCCCGCCGGGCCGGGTGGCCGCGGGCCGCGCCGGGGCGGGCAGGGCGCGCCGGTCGGTCTTGCCGTTGGGGAGCAGGGGCAGCGCGTCGAGTGCGACGAAGACGGCGGGCACCATGTAGGGCGGCAGGGCCGACGTGAGCCGGGAGCGCAGTTCGGCGTCGTCCGGCCGGCCGGCGCCTTCGTGCACGGTGTAGGCGACCAGCCGCCGCTCACCGGGCCGGTCCTCACGGACGAGGACGCAGGCCGCGCCGACGCCTTCGAGCGCGGTGAGCGCGGCCTCGATCTCGCCCGGTTCGATCCGGAAGCCGTGCAGCTTGACCTGGTCGTCGGCGCGGGAGACATAGGTGAGCAGCCCCCCGGCGTCCCGCCGCACGAGGTCGCCCGTGCGGTACATACGGCTCCCGGGGGGGCCGTACGGATCGGCGACGAAGCGCGCTGCGGTCAGGCCGGGGCGCCCCAGGTAGCCGCGCGCGAGACCGTCGCCTGCGGCGTACAGCTCGCCGGTGACACCCGGCGGGACCGGGCGGAGGCCGGTGTCGAGGACATACGCACGGGTGTTGTCGACGGGCCGGCCGAGCGGCACGGTCCCCTCCCCCGCCGGGAGCCCCGCCGCCCCCGCGCGGTAGTGGTGGGCGGTGGCGTCGATGGTCGTCTCGGTGGGCCCGTACAGGTTGTGCACCTCGGTTTGCCAGGCCTCCTGGACGCGCTGCGCCAGGGACCTGGGCAGAGGTTCGCCGCCGCACAGGACGGCCCGCAGGGTCGCGGGTGCCTCGCCGGGGCGGGTCTCGGTGAGGACGACGGAGAGGTGCGAGGGCACGAACTGTGCGACGGTCACGCCCGCGTCGCGCATCCGGGCCAGCAACCCGGCCGGGTCGTGGTTGGCGGCGGGCGGCACGGGGCAGGTGGAGCCGCCGTGCAGCAGAGGCAGCCAGGTCTCCCAGACCGACGCGTCGAAGCTCGGCGACGTGCGCGCGAGGACCCGGTCGTCGCCGGTCAGACCGAGGTGGTCCGCCATCCAGGCCATGTGGTTGGTCAGGGAGGCGTGGGTGACGACGACACCCTTGGGGCGGCCGGTTGAGCCCGAGGTGTAGATGACGTACGCGGCGTCCTGCGGGCCCGGTGCGGCGGCTGGCGGGACGGCGGCGGGCCCGCCGGCCCAGGCCGCCCGGTCGTCGAGCGCGAGGCACGGGACGGACAGCCCGTGCCGTGCCGTACGGGCGGTGCCGTGGGTGAGGAGCAGCGCCGGGCGGGCGTCGTCGAGCATGTGGGCGATACGCGCCGCGGGGTACTCCAGGTCGACCGGCAGGCAGACCGCCCCGGCCCTGGCCACCGCCAGCATCGCGACGGCCTGGTCGGCGGTGCCCTCCAGGGCGACAGCGACGAGGTCGCCGCGTCCGATGCCCCGGCCGTGCAGATGGCCCGCCAAGTCGCCGGAGAGGGAGTTCAGTTCGGCGAAGGTGAGCAGCCGCGCCCCGTCCCGTACGGCGATCGCGCCGGGGGTACGGCCGCACTGCGCACGGAAGGCTTCCGGCGCCGTGCGCGCCGTGGACGGCCGGACCGGTCCCCGTGCGGCGTACTCCAGGCTCCGCAGCTCGTCCGTGTCCAGGACGTCGACGGTGTGGACGCGTACGCCGGGGTCGGCGGCGAGCACGGCGAGCAGCCTGGTGAGACGGGCGGCAAGACCGTGCGCCGTGGCGGGCAGGAAGAGTGCGGTGGAGAACTCCAGGACGCCGTCGAGACCGGCGGGCCGGCCCGCGCCGTCACGCGTCTCGGTGAAGGTGAAGGTCAGATCGAACTTGCTGATACCGGTGCGCACGGGCTGTTCGGTGACGGCGAGGCCGTGCAGGCCGAGCACGGTGTCGGCCTGGTTCTGGAGGACGAGCATGGTCTGGAAGAGCGGATGGTGGTCCTGGGCACGGGACGGGCTGAGGACGTCCACCAGCCGCTCGAAGGGCACGTCCTGGTGGGCGTAGGCGGCCAGGTCGAACTCCCGCACCCGGTCCACCACTTCACCGAAGGTGGGGTCCCCGGTCAGGTCGGTGCGCAGGACAAGGGTGTTGACGAAGAACCCCACCAGGTCGTCGAGTGCTTCGTCGGTGCGTCCGGCGACCGCGGTACCGAGCGGGATGTCCTCGCCGGCGCCGTGCCGGGAGAGGAGCACCGCAAGGGCCGCCTGCAGCACCATGAAGAGGCTGCAGCCGCGGGCCCGGGCGAGATCCGTGAGAGCCCGGTGGGTGTCCGGGTCCACCGGGAAGGCGAACGCGTCACCGTGGTACGCCGTGACGGCGGGGCGCGGCCGGTCGCAGGGAAGGTCCAGCAGGCCGGGGGCGCCGGCCAGCGCGGTGCGCCAGAAGTCCAGCTGTCGGGCTGTCTGGCTGGACGGATCGTCCTCGGCGCCGAGCAGGGCGCGCTGCCACAGGGTGTAGTCGGCGTACTGGACGCCCAGTTCCGTCCAGGCGGGCTCCTCGCCCTCGACGCGCGCCCGGTAGGCCTCGCCCAGGTCCCGGGCGAGCGGGGCGAGGGACCAGCCGTCGCCCGCGATGTGGTGGACGATCAGCACGAGGACGTGGATGTCGGCGCCGAGCCGCATCAGCCGGGCCCGTACGGGGAGTTCGGCGGCCACGTCGAAGGGGTGCGCCACCTCGGCCGTCAGCACCTCGTCCAGGCGGGCGGGGTCGGTGTCCCGGGGTGTCAGGTCGAGGTCGGCGCCGCCGGCGTCGATTACCAGCTGGCGCGCCACCCCGTCCGTTTCGGGAAAGACGGTGCGCAGGCTCTCGTGGCGCTCCACGACATCGGCCAGGGCGCTCTCCAGGGCATCCGCTTCGAGCGGCCCCTCCAGGCGGAGCACGAGCGGCACGTTGTACGTGGCGCTCGGCCCCTCGAACCGGTTGAGGAACCACAGACGCTGCTGGGCGAAGGAGAGCGGCAGCGGATCGGGCCGGTGCCCGGCGCGCTCCAGCGGGGCCCTGGCCTCCCCCGCGCTGTCCAGCGTGGCGGCGAGCGCGGCCGGTGTGGGGTGCTCGAAGAGGTCCTTGACCTGGACCTCGACGGCAAGCGCCGTCCGGATGCGCGCGGCCAGACGGGTGGCGAGCAGGGAGTGGCCGCCCAGCGCGAAGAAGTCGTCGTCGGCGCCGGCCGTGCCGAGCCCGAGTACGTCGGCGAAGAGGCCGCAGAGGATCTCCTCGCGTGCGGTGCGGGCGGCGCGCCCGGGCGCCGGAGCACCCTGCGCGGGCTCCGGCAGGGCACGCCGGTCCACCTTGCCGTTGAGCGTCAGCGGCAGCGCGCCGATCAGGACGAACGCCGAGGGCACCATGTAGGCGGGCAGGGACCGGCCGACGGCCCGGGCGAGGTCGCCGGAGTCGGGTCGCGCCCCGGCGGCCGGCACTACGTACGCCACGAGCCGCCGGTCGCCCGGCATGTCCTCGCGGACGACGGCGAAGGAGTCGGCGACGCCCTCGCAGCAGGCCAGCACGGACTCGATCTCGCCCAGTTCGATGCGGTAGCCGCGCAGTTTGACCTGGCTGTCGGCCCGGGCGACGTAGGTGATCTGCCCGTCGCCCGTCCACCGGACGAGGTCGCCCGTGCGGTACATACGGCCGCCTGCCGGATCGAACGGGTCGGCCACGAAGCGCGCGGCGGTCAGCCCCGGGAGCCCGGTGTACCCGCGTGCCACCCCGCGCCCCGCGAGGTACAGCTCGCCCACGACACCCGGCGGGACCGGGCCGAGCGAGCCGTCGAGCACGTACAGCCGCATGCCGTCCAGGGAGCGCCCGATGGGGGGCGGGCCCGGCGGCAGATCGGCTGCCACGTCGTAACGGGTGGCGAAGGTGGTGGTCTCGGTGGGCCCGTACACATGGAGGACGCGAACGCCGGGGGCGGTCCCGGCGACCCGCTGCATGGCGTCGGGCGATGCCAGCTCTCCCCCGGCGCACACCAGCCGCAGGCCGCCGAACGCGCCGGGGTCGGTCTCGGCGATCACGTTGAACAGGGCCGTCGTCAGGAAGACGGCGCTCACCCCGTGTTCGTGGACGGCGTCGCCGAGAGAGCGGGCCTCCAGGACACCGTCCGGTGCGACGACGACCCGGCCGCCGTGCAGCAGCGGAGCCCAGATCTCGAAGGTGGAGGCGTCGAAGACGTACGCCGAGTGCATCAGGACCGCGTCGGCCGCACCGTCCTGCCAGGCACTGTCGGCCGTCAGCGCCACGACGTCGGCGTGGGTGACTCCGACGCCCTTGGGCAGGCCGGTGGAGCCGGAGGTGAACATCACGTAGGCGAGGGCTCCGGGGCCCGGCACGGCGGCCGGGCGGCCCGGCCGCGCGGGCGCGCCCCGCAGGATCCGGCCGAGCCGGTCCACGACCAGGACCGGCATCCTGCGGGCCGTCTCGGCCACCCAGGGTGAGGCGTACGCGTCCTCGTCGACGACGAGGACGCGTACGGCGGCCACCCCTGCGACCTGTGCGAGCCGCTCCGCCGGCCAGCGCGCGTCGAGCGGGACGTAGGCGCCGGCCGCACGGACCGCGCCGAGGGACACCGACACCACGGCGGGCGACCGGGTGAGCAGCACGCCGATCCCGGACTCGGGGGCGGCGCCGAGGCCCGCGAGTGCGCGGGCGAGGTCGGCGGAGATCCGGTCCAGTTCGGCGTAGGTGAGGGCGGCGCGGTCGTCGCTGACGGCCACGGCATCCGGTGTGCGGTGGGCCTGGACGGCGAAGAGCGCGGGCAGAGTTGCGTCACCGGCGGGTGCGGGCAGTGCCCGGCCGGTGCCCCAGCGCGCGACCCGGGCGTGTTCGTCCGGTGTCATCAGGTCGTAGCCCTGGAGCGGCCGGGCGGGATCGGCGGCCACCTGCTCCAGGAGGCGGACCAGACGGTCGGCGAGGGATGCGACAGTGCTCCGGTCGAAGAGGGCGGTGGCGTACTCGATCCCGGCGGTCAGGCCGCCCTCGCCCGGCTCCTCGCTGAAGGCGAAGGTGAGGTCGAACTTGCTCAGGCCGTTGTGGACGAGCCGGTCCTCGACGGTGAGGCCGGGCAGCTCGGGGCGGGCGGTCTCCTGGTTCTGCAGGACCAGCATGGTCTGGAACAGCGGATGGTGGTTGCGCGCCCGCGCGGGGTTGACGCTCTCGACGAGACGCTCGAAGGGTACGTCCTGGTGCGTATAGGCAGCCAGGTCGAACTCCCTCACACGCAACAGCAGTTCACTGAAGGTCGGGTTGCCGGACAGGTCGTTGCGCAGGACGAGTGTGTTGACGAAGAAACCGACCAGATCCTCCAGCGCCTCGTCGGTGCGGCCGGCGACGGGCGAGCCGAGCGGGATGTCGTCGCCGGCGCCGTGCCGGTGCAGCAAGGTGGCGACCGCCGCCTGGAGCACCATGAACAGGCTGCTGCCCGACTCCCCCGCCAGGCGCAGGAGCCCGCTGTACAGGGCAGGCGGTACGTCGAAGGTGTGGACGGCGCCCCTGGGGTCCGTGGTGGCGGGGCGTGGCCGGTCGAGCGGCAGGTCGATCAGCCCGGGCAGGCCCGCAAGGGCGGTGTTCCAGTGGTCGAGCTGCCGGCGGAGCACGCTCTGCGGGGCGACACCGTCGCCCAGGGCGGCGTGCTGCCAGAGCGTGTAGTCGGCGTACTGGAGCGGGATTCCGGCCGCCCGCTCCGGCGGCCGTCCCGCGAGGCGGGCCCGGTAGGCGTCGCCGAGATGGCGGGCGAGCGGGGCGAGGGACCAGCCGTCGCCCGCGATGTGGTGCAGAACGAGCACCAGCACGTGGTGGGCGGGTGCGGAGCGCAGCAGCAGGGCACGCATCGGCGGGTCGGTCATGACGTCGAACGGCTCGCGCACGGCGGCCAGCACCGCCGCCTCCAGGCCGGCGGGCGCCGTGCTCACCACCGGCAGAGGAGGTGCGGCGTCTTCGACGGGCAGCACCGACTGGTGCGGTGTGCCGTCCCGTTCGGGGAAGAGCGTGCGCAGTGCCTCGTGCCGCTCCACGACGTCGCGCAGGGCGGCGCGCAGGGCGTCCGGGTCCAGGGCTCCGTCGAGTTCGAGGACGAGCGGGATGTTGTAGGCGGAGCTGGGGCCTTCGAGCCGGTTGAGGAACCAGAGGCGCTGCTGGGCGAAGGAGAGCGGCAGCGGATCGGGCCGCCGCACGGCGGGCAGCACCGGCGGCCGGGCCCGGCCCGGGGCGTCGAGGACGCGGGCCAGGCCCGCGACGGTGGGGTGTTCGAAGAGGGTGCGCACGGCGATCTCGGCGCCCAGGACGGCGCGGACCCGGCTGACGACCCGCATGGCGAGGAGCGAGTGCCCGCCGAGGTCGAAGAAGCTGTCGTGCGGGCGCACTCTGGGCCGTTGCAGGACGTCGGCGAAGATACCGGCGAGCAGGTCCTCACGGAGGGTGCGCTGCCCCGCCGCCGCGGAGAGGTCCGCGGGGTCCGCCCCGGGCTCCGGCAGGGCCCGCCGGTCCACCTTGCCGCTGGGCAGGAGCGGCAGGTCGTCCAGGACGACGACGATCCCGGGCACCATGTAGTGCGGCAGGGTCTCGGCGAGCGCGTCGCGCAGGGCGACGGGGCGCAGGGCCGGGTCCCCGGTGACGGCGTACGCGACGAGGCGGCCCCGGCCGGGTGCGTCCTCACGGATCACCGCACAGGCGGCCGTGACACCGCGGCGCGCCAGGAGCGCGGCCTCGACCTCTCCCAACTCGATGCGGAAGCCGCGGAGTTTGACCTGGTCGTCGGCGCGGGCCACGTAGTCGAGGAGGCCGCGGCTGTTCCACCGTACGAGGTCGCCCGTCCGGTACATGCGGGCGCCGGTGGCGTCGAACGGGTCGGCGACGAACCGGGAGGCGGTCAGGCCCCGGCGGTCCAGGTAGCCGCGGGCGAGGTTCGGCCCCGACAGGTAGAGCTCCCCGGTGACGCCGGGCGGTACGGGCCGCAGCCGGCCGTCGAGGACGTAGGTCTGCATGGTGTCGACGGGCCGGCCGATCGGCACGGTCTCGTACGGCGAGCCGGCGGACGCGTGGGCGCCGCTCTCCGGGCCGCCGGCCCGGTGGGCGGTCGCGTCGATGGTGGCCTCGGTCGGCCCGTAGAGGTTGTGCACCTCGGCCCGCCACAGCGCTGCGGCATCGTCGGCGAGGGTCCGCGGCAGCGGTTCGCCGCCGCAGAGTACGGCGCGCAGGGCGGGCAGCGGTGCGGCGTGCGCGGCCTCGGTGAGGACGAGGGCCAGGTGGGACGGGACGAACTGGGCGACCGTGACACCGAACCGGCTCATCCAGGAGACCAGCGTCGCGGGCTCCGTGTTGGCCCCGTGCGGCAGCACACAGACTTCCGCGCCGTTCATCAGCGGGAGCCACAGCTCCCAGACGGAGGCGTCGAAACTGGACGAGGTACGGGCGAGGACCCGGTCGTCCGGGGTGATCGCCAGGTGCCGCGCCATCCAGGCCATGTGGTTCGCCAGGGCGGCGTGCGACACGACGACCCCCTTGGGGCGGCCGGTGGAGCCCGAGGTGTAGATGACGTACGCGGGGTCCGCAGGGCGGGGTGCGTCCGGCAGAGGCGCGCAGGGGTCTGCGGGCGGGGCCGCCGCCGGGTCGTCGAGGGCGAGCCACGGTACGTCGCAGGCGGGCAGGGCCGGGTGCACGCCGGTGGTGGTGAGCAGCAGGACGGGACGGGCGTCGTCCAGCATGTGGCGGATCCGGGCGGGCGGGTACTGCGGGTCGACGGGCAGATAGGCGGCGCCGGCCCGCAGGACGGCCAGCATGGCCACGACGGTGTCGACGGAGGGCGGCGCGGCGATGGCCACCCGCTGTTCGGGGCCCGCGCCGCGCTCGCGCAGGACGCGGGCGAGGTCGTCGGCACGGGAGTCGAGCGCGGTGTACGTGAGGCTGGTGCGGGCGTCGCGTACGGCGACCGCGTGCGGGGTGCGTGCGGCCCGCTCCCGTACCGCTTCGGGGACGGTGAGGACGGGCAGCGGCCGCTCGGCCCCGCGCCCCAGGGCGATGAGGTGGTCCCGCTCGCCGGGGGCGAGCAGGTCCAGTTCGCTGACAGCCAGGTCGGGCCGGGTCACGGCCAGGGTCAGGACGCGGGCGAAGCGGGTGCACAGGGCGCGGGCGGTGGCGGCGTCGAAGAGCTCGGTGGCGTATTCCAGGTAGCCGCCGATGCCTCCTGGGCCGGACGGGGCGTCCGCGGCCCCACGCGCTGCCCGGACGGCGGGTGCGGCGCCTTCGCCGGGTCCGGTGGCTCCGGGGGCTCTTCCGGTGCCGGCGGAGCTGCTGTCGCCGGCGGGGCCGCTGTTTTCGGTGAGGGAGAACGTCAGGTCGAACTTGCTGCCCCCGCGGTGCCGGGAGCGGTCGTGGACGGTGACGCCGGGCAGGTCGAGCCCCGCCCGCTCCTGGTTCTGCAGGACCAGCATGGTCTGGAACAGCGGGTGGTGGTCACCGGACCGTTCGGGGTTGAGCGCCTCGACGATCCGCTCGAAGGGGACGTCGCCGTGGCTGAGCGCGGCGATGTCGAACTCCTTGACCCGGACGAGCAGTTCACGGAAGGCCGGGTCGCCTGACAGGTCCGTGCGCAGGACGACGGTGTTGACGAAGAACCCGACGAGGTCGTCGAGGGCCTCGTCGGTACGTCCGGCCACCGCGGTGCCGAGCGGGATGTCGGTGCCGGCGCCGTGGGCGTGCAGCGTCACGGCGAGCGCCGCCTGGAGCACCATGAAGGGGGTGCAGCCGACGCTGCGGGCGAGCCGGACGAGCGCGGCGTGCGCGTCGGCGGGCAGCTCGAAGGGGACGGCGCCGCCCCCGTGGCCGGCCACCGCGGGGCGGGGCCGGTCGAGGGGCAGGTCCAGCAGGTCGGGGGCGCCGCGCAGCGCCTCCTCCCAGAAGGCGAGCTGACGTGCGGCGAGGCTGTCCGGATCGCTGTCGTCGCCGAGCAGCCGGCGCTGCCAGAGCGCGTAGTCGGCGTACTGCACCCGCAGCGGGGCCCAGTCGGGGGTGCCCGCGCCCTCGGTCCTGGCGCGGTAGGCGGCGCCGAGATCCCGGCAGAGCGGGGCGAGGGACCAGCCGTCGGCGACGACGTGGTGGAGGACGAGGACCAGGGTGTGGCGGCCGGGGCCCTGCCGGAGCAGATGGACGCGGACAGCGGGCTCACCGGTGAGGTCGAAGGGCGCGGTCGTCAGACGGCGCACGGCCTCCTCCGCCCACGCTTCCTCCCCCGGCGGCCCGGCCGCGGTCTCCCCGTCCGGTGCCGGTTCGATGACGAGGGGGACGAGCGACCCTGCGGCGTCCGCCTCGCGTACCTCCTGCCGGGCGACGCCGTCGTGTTCGGCGAAGACGGTGCGCAGGCTCTCGTGCCGGGCGACCACATCGGCGAGTGCGCCGCGCAGGGCGTCCGTGTCCAGCGGACCGTCGAGTTCGAGGACGAGCGGCACGTTGTAGCTGTCGCCGGGGCCCTCGGCCCGGTTGAGGAACCAGAGGCGCTGCTGGGCGAAGGACAGCGGAACCGCTTCGGGCCGGGGCTGCGGGGAGAGCACGGGCCTGGCCGGTCCTGTGGTGTCCAGGACGGCGGCCAGCGAGGCGACGGTGGGGTGCTCGAAGAGGGTGCTCAGGCCGAGTTCGGCGCCGAGGGCCGTCCGCACCCGGCCGGCGAGGCGGGTGGCGAGCAGCGAGTGGCCGCCCAGCGAGAAGAAGCTGTCGTCGATGCCGACCGCGGTCACGCCCAGGACGTCGGCGAACAGACCGGCCAGGACCTCCTCATAGGCGGTGCGCGGGGCCCGGCCCGAGGTGGCGGCGGCGCGGGGGGCCGGCAGGGCGCGGCGGTCGACCTTGCCGTTGGGGTTCAGGGGCAGCGCGTCGAGCGGCACGAACGCGGAGGGCACCATGTACGCGGGCAGGGCGCGCCCGGCCCTGCGGGCCAGTGCGGAGACGTCCAGCCGGGCACCGGGGGCGGGCACGACGTAGGCGACGAGCCTGCGGTCGCCGCCTGTGTCCTCGCGGACCAGGACACAGGCGGCGCGCACATCCGCGTCGGCGAGCAGGACGTTCTCGGTCTCGGCCGGCTCGATGCGGAAGCCGCGGAGTTTGACCTGCCCGTCCGTGCGCCCGACGTACTCGATGTCGCCACCCGCGGTCCAGCGGACGAGGTCACCCGTGCGGTACATCCGGGCCCCGCCCGCTCCGTACGGGTCGGCGACGAACCGGGTGGCGGTCAGCGCGGTACGGCCCTGGTAGCCGCGCGCGACGCCGTGGCCGCTCACGTACAACTCCCCCACGACGCCGGGCGGAACGAGGGCGAGGGCGTCGTCGAGCACGTACAGGGCCATCCCGTCGAGGGCCCGGCCGATGGGCGGCACGCCGCCGGTGGCGGGGGCGACCTGATGACGGGCGGCGAAGGTCGTGGTCTCCGTCGGGCCGTACACGTGCAGGACACGCGTGCCGGGTACGGCGGCAGCCACCCGCTGCATCAGCTCCGGGGTCGCGGCCTCGCCGCCCGCTGCGACCAGGCGCAGCCCGGCGAACGCCTTCGGGTCCGTCTCGGCCACCACGTTGAACAGCGCCGTCGTCAGGAACAGCGCGGTCACCCCGTGCAGGTCCACCATGTCGCGGAGGACCGTGGCCTCCAGGACGCCGCCGGGTGCGACGACCACACGGCCGCCGTTCAGGAGCGGCGCCCAGATCTCGAAGGTGGAGGCGTCGAACACATAGGCCGAGTGCAGCAGCACCGCGTCGGACACACCACCCGCCCAGGTGGCGTCGGCGGCCAGGGCGAGAACGTCGGCGTGGGTGACGCCGACGCCCTTGGGCAGGCCGGTGGAGCCCGAGGTGAACATCACGTAGGCGAGCCGGTCGCCGCGGGTGACGCGCGGCAGTGGTCCGGGCCGCGGCGGAGCACCGCGCACGATCCGGCCGAGGGCGTCGACGACGATCAGCGGCAGCACGGCCGAGGCCTCCTGCACCCAGGGCTCTCCTGCGGTGGCTTCGTCGGTCACCAGGGCACGGACCCGGGCGATCTCCGTGACACGGTCGAGCCGTTCGGCCGGCCAGGCGGGGTCCATCGGTACGTAGGCCGCGCCCGCGCCGACGGCGCCGAGGGTGGCGGGCACCACGGCGGCCGAGCGGGCCACGAGAACGCCGACGCCGTCCTCGGGTCCGACTCCCCAGCCGGTCAGGGCGCCGGAGAGAGCGTCGGCGGCCCGCGCCAGTTCCCGGTACGAGAGGGTGGCGGAGCCGTCCACCACCGCCGGGGCGCCGGGTGCGCGGCGGGCGCACGCACGGAACGCCTCCGGCAGGCCCGTCTCCACGGTTTCCGCGGGCAGCCCGTCGCCGCGGCCCTGCGCACGCAGGGAGAGGGCGGCGGCCTCGTCGAGGAAGGGCAGGTCACGCAGGAGGACACCGTCGTCCGCACCGGCCAGGGCCGTGACGAAGGCGACGACGGCCCGCTGGTGCAGCTGCACGTCCTCGGGCCGGTACAGCCCGGGGTTGGCGTCGAAGCCGATCAACGGCCCCTTGCCCTCGGAGCGTTCGGACACGAAGAGCGACACGTCGTCGACCGGTCCGATCGACAGCACCCGGGAGGCGCCGGGGGCGCCGTCGAAGTCGAGGTCGTAGTCGTAGCCCATGATGTTGACGACGACACCGGCCAGCCGCGCCGCGCCGTCGGTCATGTTCAGTTCGCGGGCCAGCTGTTCGCGGGAGAAGCGGCGGTGGCGCAGGGCGCCGCGCATCTCGGCCGCGACGGCGCGCACGAAGGCGCCGACCGTCATGTCCGCGGCGAGGGTCAGGCGCAGCGGCAGGATGTTGGCGGTCATGCCGACGATGTGCCGCAGCCCGCCGTGGCGGCCGTTCGAGGCGAGCCCCACGGTGATGTCCTGCGTCCCGGTGGCCCGGCCGGTGTAGGCGGCGACCGCGCTCACCAGGACGGCGGACCAGGTGGTGCGGTGGGCGGAGGCGAGCCGCCGCAGACCGTCGAGGACGGCGACGGGCAGGGTGTCACCGGTGTGCAGCCGGACGTCCTGGCCGTCGGAACCGGCCGGCGCGGGGGTGTCGGTGCGCCGCCGGATGAGCGCTCTGCTGCCGTGCGCGTCCGGTCCGGCCCCGGCATCCGCCGGATCACCGGTGCCGTCGGCGGCGAGGTCCGCGAACCTGCCGGTCCAGTAGGCGCGATCGGCCTCGTACCGCTCCGAACCGCGGTAGGCCGCCTCGTCGGCGACAAGGTCGGCCAGGGGCGCGGCCGGCAGCACGGCAGCGGCGAGGTCCTCACCCCGCGCGGCACGCCCGTAGAGATCGGCCACCGTACGGGCGAAGACGGCGCCGCCGAGCCCGTCGGTGGCGATGTGGTGGAAGCGGACGTACCAGTAGTGCAGCCGGGCGCCGAGACGCAGCAGCGCGAAGTGGTGGTGCGGGGCGTCGAGCCTGTCGACGGCGGCCATGTCGGCGGTCAGATAGCGCTCGGCCGCGGCGGCCGGATCGGCGTCCCCGGTCAGGTCGACGAGACGGAGCCGGCTGGTTCCGTCCTGCGGCCGGCGTACGACACGCTGGCGTACGGTGTCGCCGTCCGTGACGAACTCGGTGTTGAGGCTGTCGCACAGGGCCGCGGCCCGGTCTAGGGCCGCGGCGAATAACGTCTCGTCGAGGTCACCGCGGATCTCGAAGCATTCCCCGATGTTGTATTTCGGGCTGTCCGGGTCGACCAGTTGCCCATACCAGACGCCCTGTTGGGCCGCGGTGATTTCCATGAGTTCTTCGGTGCCTATGTATGACGGGGTGGAGCCGTTTTCGTGCATGCCGATCCACACCTTCGATGAGAGTTTTCGGGATGGCGAAGAAGGCGGAACGAAACCGGCCTCGCCGTTGCGGCATCTGTCGCCGACGGCGGCCCGGGTGAAAGCGGAGAAGAACATCGCCGTGCCCATGGCGTCAGGCATCGACGGGGGACCCTGCCGGTGCAGGTATCCGGCAGGGCACTCCGCTGTCTTCGCGCATTTATGGACGCGTCACGAGGCAGTTCACCGAGGGTTCATGAACGTCACGTGAACGCTTTTTAACAAGGCATGACCGACTACTATCCATGCCTGATCGATTCTGCTCGAATTGAAGCGAGATCGATCAGGCGGGAGCGCCGGCACCCCCTCGGCCCGCAGCGGCACACACCGCCCGCGACCGGCCCGGACACCGGTCTATCCGGCGTCGGCCTCCATCGCCCGCACCAGGCTGGCGGGCCGCATATCGGTCCACGCGCCCTCGATCACGTCCAGACACTCCTGGCGCGACCCCTCCGCGCCTTCGACGCGCCAGCCACCAGGAATATCGATATGCGCGGGCCACAGCGAGTACTGACCCTCGCCATTCACCAGCGTCACGAACCGTCCCGACTCGTCATCGAAAGGATTGGCCACGACCGTCCCCCACCTGTTTTCGCACTTTCCACGGCATGTTCATCATGTATTTCCGGGCACGCTGCGCCGATCACTACAACCACGCGTCCGAGCCATCCGCCCCCCGGCGTTACGCTCCCGGCCCCACAGAGCGGAGATACGTTACGCCGCCGGATATCGGCGATACACCAGTGGCCGAGTCAGGCTCCCCCGACTCCGCCCGTTCATGCCAATCACACTAGAGGACCCTCGGCGGCCAGTGATGCAAATCGGCCCCATTACTTATGAGTACTAAATCGAACGAGTGAAGGAGAGATGAGACCGAGACATATGCCAACTCACCCTCTCTGTACGGATCCAGCCAGCCCATGTCCGTGTCATACACGTTTCCACGCTTACGACCCGCACCTTTCCGGATAGCCGCGAGCAGGATCCCGCAGACTCTGTGACACACAGAGATCGCACTGCGCTACCGTGCGCCGGGCGCGCGCCCCACACGGTCCCGCACCCGCGCAGGAGGGAAGGCGCCCGCGACGCCTGCCCGAGGCCGGCCGGATGGCTGAGCGACGACGTTTCGGGGGAGCCCGGGGAGTGAAGGGGCGGCGGTCGCGCAGGTCGGCCAGGAGGGCGATGATCTCGGCCTGGGTGGTGGAGTCGAGGGCGGTGGTGGGTTCGTCGGCCAGCAGGAGTCGCGGGCCGGGCATGAGGGCCGCGGCGATGGCGACGCGCTGGAGCATGCCGCCCGACAGTTCGTGCGGGTACTGGCGCAGTGCCCTCTCGGGCAGGCGGACTGCCGCGCACAGTTCGAGGGCGCGGGCGAGGGGGTCGCCGGTGCAGGCGGGCCGCGCGTGACGAGCGGCCTCGGTGAGGAAGTCACCGGTGCGGTGCAGCGGGTTGATGGCTGCCTTGGGGTCCTGGAAGACCATGGAGGCGGTACGGGATCGCAGTCTCCGCAACTGGCCGGGGTCCGCGGTCAGGACCGGCGGTCCTGCCACGGCGACGCTGCCGGTGATCCGGCCGGGGTGAGTCCGAGGGCGCTGCGAGCGGTGAGGGACTTCCCCGAGCCTGATTCCCCGGCCAGGGAGACGGTCTCGCCGGCCTCGACGGTCAGGGTGACACCGGCGAGTACGGGGCGTGCCTGCCGGAGAAGGCACAGGGTCAGGCGGTCGATGTGCAGGACCGGGGAGTTGTCGGGGCCTGGCATGTCAGGACCTCCGCGCGACAGTGTCGGCCACGCGCTCGCTGACGACGTTGAAGGCCACCACCGTCAGGACGATCGCCAGGCAGGGCACGGCGGCGGACAGCGGACTGCCTTGCAGGATGGCGGACTGGCCGTCGTCGACCATGCTTCCCCAGTCGGGTTCGAGGGGCGGGGTACCGAGTCCGAGGTACGACAGGGAGGCGAGGTCGAGGAGGGCGTAGCCGAAGTTCACCGCGGACTGCGCCAGGACGACGGCGACGGTGTTCGGGAGGAGGTGGCGCAGGCAGACCGCCCAGCCGGAGAAGCCCTTAATGGTGCAGGCGACAAGGTAGGACTTGTTCATCTCGCTCAGGGCGAGGGAGCGTGCCAGGCGGCTGACGCAGGCAGTCAGGAGATCGGAAATGGAAATGCCCAGGCGCCGAACGCTGCGGACGGCCCTTGCCGCCGCACTCGGTGCCGCAGGCGTGGGCGCCTGCGGCACGACCGGTGGCAGCCCGGCCGCCTCGGCGACACCGGCCGGACTGCCACCGGCCGGCGAGTGGCGCCTGCCCGGCGAGTCCCATCCGCACGAGCTGACCTTCATGGCCTGGCCCACCCGGCGTATCTGGGCTTCGGACATCCACGGAGTACGGGACGACATCGCGGGGATCGCGAGGGCCGTCGCACGGTTCGAACCGGTGACGCTCCTGGCCAATGCGCAGGACGTCAAGGATGCGGAGCGCGCGTGCGGCACCGGTGTGACGGTCGTGCCCGTCCCGGTGGACGATCTGTGGATGCGCGACACCGGGCCGGACTTCGTCCTCGGTCCGCAGGGCATCGCCGGCGTCGATCTCGGCTTCAACGGATGGGGCGACAAGCAGACGCACGCCCGGGACGCCCGCATCGCCCGGAGGATCCTGGACAGCAAGCGCATCAAGAGGATCCAGGCCCCGGTCACAGGGGAAGGCGGCGGCATCGAGGTCGACGGCCAGGGCACCCTGCTGGCGACCGAGAGCTGCTGGGCGAACGACAACCGGAACCCCGGCCAGTCGCGCGCCGGCATCGAACGCGCGATGAAGGCCCTCTTCGGCGTCACCACCGTGATCTGGGTCAAGGGCGCCAAGGGGCACGACATCACGGACTACCACATCGACGCACTGGCCCGGTTCTCCGAACCGGGAGTCGTGGTCATGAGCACTCCGCCCGGGGACGCCCCTCGTGACGTGTGGACCCGCGCCTACGAACAGGCCCGTGCCGTACTGGAACAGGCCAGGGACGCCCGGGACAGGCGACTCGAAATCGTCGAACTGCCGGAAGCGACCGATCTGGACGGCCACAGCGAGGATTTCCTGGCGAGTTACGTGAACTACTACGTGTGCAACGGCGGGGTGGTCCTCCCGCGCTTCGGCGACACGCGGGCCGACAGGAACGCCCTGTCCGTCGTGCAGGAGCTCTATCCGGGCCGCGAGGTGGTACAGGTCCCCGTCGACACGCTCGGCGAGGGCGGGGGCGGCATCCACTGCTCGACCAAGCAGCTGCCGAAGTCGCCCTGAGGGCGGGGCAGTCGGGGGAATCCGGTGAGCTCCCCCTCTGCCTCAGGGGTCCAGCACGCCGGTGCGGGTGCTCAGCAACCCGGTCCGGCTGCTCAGCAGCCTCACTGGCCGGCTTCCGGAAGGCGGGGCGGCCGGGTCCGGGGGCCACGGCAGCAGTACCCCGGCCCGTTCGGAGCAGTCGCCGCTTCAGCGGGAGGCACAGGAGGCCGTGGATGCCTTCACGTCGCCGAGCGCTTGTCGCGCGATCTCACCGAAGTCGCCGCCTGCGGCCCGTAGCGCGCCCGCACCACCCGTCACGCGGCCCAACACCGCTCACGGAACCTCCTCTCGTTCCGCACCTCATGACGTCCGAAGGTCAGGAAACGGGGAACCAGACTGACAAACGCTTGGCGATGGCCGGTACATCGACGTTGTCCTGCGCGACGTCCTCGACGAACGGGCCGGCGATGGAGGCGGGTGGTGGGACGGTACTGGCGCTGCCGCCATTGAGCCGCAGGAAGACACGCAAGGCGAGCCAGGCGGTGCACTTGTTACCGTCGATCAGCGCATGGTTGCGGGCGACGGAGTGCAGCAGTGCCGCGCCCTTCTCGTGCAGCGTGGGGTAGAGCTCGGCCCCGAACATATGGGTCCGGGGCCGTTCGATCGCTGATACCAGCAGCCCCATGTCACGCACGCTGTGCTCCGCGCCGTTGACCCTGCGAGCAATGGCCAGAATCTCGTCGATCTGGATGTAACGCACCTCGGTCACTTCAGGTAGTCCAGGATCTCCGCATCGCTGTCCATCAGCTCGGCCAAGACGTCATCGACCCTCAACTCGGCCCGATTCTGGGCCTCGCGGATGGCTTCGATGGCGAGTTCCTGCTTGCTGCGGCCCTCACGACGGGCACGCTCGGTGAGCTTCGCGTCAAGGTCATCGGGGAGTCGGAGTGTCATCGCCATACAGCCATGATACCGGACTGGTATCAAGGTGCGAGGTGATACCAGCTGCTCGGGACGAGACCTCGGATCACGGCGTCTCCGTCGCCCTGACGGGCCAAGCTCTCGGCTTCAGCCCGACCCATTACTCGGAGGGAAACCGATCAAGCACACCACCCGGACCCGCAGGTCAGGCGTCCTTCGCGATGGGCTCAAGAATCGCCACGCACTCCACGTGATGCGTCATCGGAAACAGATCGAACGCCCGCAGCACCCGCACCTTGTACCCCCCGTCCCGGAAGTAGGCCAGGTCCCGCGCCAGCGCCGCCGGGTCGCAGGCGACGTACGCGATGCGCCGGGCGCCCAGGGACGCCAGGTGCTTGACCGTCTGCTTGCCCGCGCCCGCGCGGGGCGGGTCCAGGACGATCAGGTCGGTCTCGGTGATGCCGGTGCGGGGCAGGGCCGCCTCGACCTTGCCGTGTTCGATGCGGACCCTGGGCAGTTCCCTGAGGTTGTGCCGGGCGTCCTCGCACGCGCGCTTCGACGACTCGATGCCGAGCACCGCGCCCTGCTCGCCGACCCGTTCGGCGATGGCGCCCGCGAACAGGCCGACACCGCAGTACAGGTCGAGTGCCGAATCGCCCTTGCGCGGCATCAGGCCCTGCATCACGGCCTTCATGAGCGTGTCGGCGGCCTGCGGGTGGACCTGCCAGAAGCCGCCCATGCCGACGCGGTACGTGCGGCCGTCGGCCCGCTCGCGGACGAAGGGGCGGCCGTGTACCCGGTGCACTCCCCCGTCGTGCTCCTCCACGCGCAGCACCGAGACCGGCTGGTCGAGCTCGACCAGCGGCAGGCGGCCGCCCGGCTTCGGGGTGAGGACGACCTGGCGGTCGCTGGAGCCGGTCGCAGCGATGGCCTCGACCGATGCGAGCTGCGGCCACTCGCGCTTCTCGATGCCCAGTTCCGTGACGCCGGGCGCCGCGATCATGCAGTGGTCGACGGGCTCGACCTCGTGCGAGCGGTGCTTGCGCAGCCCCGCCCTGCCCTGCTCGTCCACCGTGTACTGGACCCGGGTGCGCCACGCCGGCACCTCGCCCGGCGGCAGCTTGTCACCCTCGGCGGGCATCACGGTGCCGTCCCAGCCCGCTTCCTCCGGGGTCAGGCCCGCCAGCCGCTGGAGCTGCTCGGTGATCACCTCGCCCTTGAGCCGGCGCTGTGCGCCCGGCTTGGCGTGCTGCCAGTCGCAGCCGCCGCACCGGCCGGGGCCCGAGTAGGGGCACGGGGCCTCGACCCTGTCCTTGGACGCCTCGATGATCCGGACGGCGTCGGCCCGCAGGAAGCGGGCGCTCTCGTCGCCGTCGGTCACGCGGGCGACGACCTTCTCGCCCGGCAGTGTGTGCCGTACGAAGAGGACCCGGCCCTCCGCGTTGCGGGCGATGCAGTGGCCGCCGTGTGCGACGGGGCCGACCTCGACCTCGTACTCCTCCCCGACCAGCGATGACGTGGGTTCTGTCTGCATGGCGGGGGACTCCAGAAGATCAAAAAAGGGACAGCCGGACAACGACCCACCAGTCTACGTGGGTGCTGTCCGGCCGTTCACCAGTCGGATGCCGCGCAGGCCTGCGGCCGCCGGCTCAGCTCTTGCCCTTCGGGTCCCTGGCACCCTTCGTGTCCTTGGCGCCCTTGCCGTTCCTGGCACCCTTCGAGCCGCCCGCCCCCTTGGCGGACGAGCCCGCGAACTCGTCGGGCCGCCGGGCCACCGGGCCGCGGCGCACCGCGCCGGGCGCGTTCCAGTCGGCCCGCTTCCGCGCGCGCTTCTTCGCGAGCTCCGAGGACTCCAGCTGGTACGGGACCGAGGTGACCATGACACCGGGGGTGAAGAGCAGCCGCCCCTTCAGGCGCAGCGCGCTCTGGTTGTGCAGCACGTGCTCGTACCAGTGCCCCACCACGTACTCGGGGATGTAGATGGAGACCACGTCACGCGGGCTCTCGCGTCGCAGGCCCCGCACGTACTCGATGATCGGCCGGGTGATCTCGCGGTACGGCGAGTCGAGGATCTTCAGCGGCACGTTGATGCCGCGTCGCTCCCAGTCGTCCCTGAGCGCCTTCGTCTCGGCAGGGTCCACGCCGATGGAGAGCGCCTCCAGATGGTCGGAGCGCATCAGCTTCGCGTAGCCGAGCGCGCGCAGCGTCGGCTTGTGGACCTTGGAGACCAGCACGATCGAGTGGACACGGGACGGGCGCAGGCTGTCGTCGGACGGTTCGTCCGGCGCCGCGATCTCCTCCGCCACCCGGTCGTAGTGCTTGCGGATCGCGGTCATCGTCCCGAAGAAGATCACCATGCCGAGCAGGGCGACCCACGCGCCGTGGGTGAACTTGGTGGCGAGGACGACGACCAGCACCAGGCCGGTGAAGAAGGCGCCGAAGGTGTTGATCGCACGCGACCGGATCATGTGGCGGCGCTTGTTCGGGTCCTTCTCGGTCGCCAGATGGCGGTTCCAGTGCCGGACCATGCCGGTCTGGCTGAGGGTGAAGGAGACGAAGACACCGACGATGTACAGCTGGATCAGCCGGGTCGAGTCCGCCCCGTAGATCACCACCAGCAGCACGGCCGCGCCCGCCAGCAGCACGATGCCGTTGGAGAAGGCCAGCCGGTCGCCGCGGGTGTGCAGCTGGCGCGGCAGGTAGCGGTCCTGCGCGAGGATCGAGCCGAGCAGCGGGAAGCCGTTGTACGCGGTGTTGGCGGCGAGGAAGAGGACCAGCGCGGTCGCGGCCGCGAGGACCACGAAGAGGAAGGTGCCGTTGCCGAAGACCGCGGCGGCCACCTGCGAGATCACCGGGTCCTGGTTGTACCCCGCTCCCAGCGGGACACCGTGGTTGAGGAGGTCGGTGCCGGGGTTGGACGCCATCCGGACCTTGGTGACCATGGCGAGGCCGATGATCCCGCAGAACATCGTGACGGCCAGGATGCCCATGAGCGCCAGCGTGGAGGCGGCGTTCTTGCTCTTGGGCTTGCGGAAGGCCGGTACGCCGTTACTGATCGCCTCGACGCCGGTGAGCGCCGCACAGCCGGAGGAGAAGGCCCGCAGCAGCAGGAAGACCATCGCGAAGCCGCCGAGGCCGCTCCGCTCCGCGTGGACGGTGAAGCCCGCGGTCGGCGCCTTCATGGTGTCGCCGAGCACGATCCCCCGGAAGGCGCCCCACGCGATCATGATGAAGACGCCCGCGACGAAGACGTACGTCGGGATGGCGAAGAGCTTCCCCGACTCCTTCACTCCGCGCAGGTTCATCAGGGTCAGCAGCACGATGGTGCCGACGGCGCAGAGGACCTTGTGCTCGACGACGAAGGGGATCGCCGAGCCGAGGTTCTCGACACCGGAGGCGATCGACACGGCGACGGTGAGTACGTAGTCGACGAGCAGGGCGCTGGCCACGGTGAGCCCGGCCTTGGGCCCGAGGTTGGTGGTGGCGACCTCGTAGTCACCGCCGCCGCTCGGGTAGGCGTGCACGTTCTGCCGGTAGGACGCCACCACGGTGAACATCAGGACCACGACGGCGACCGCGATCCAGGGGCTGAAGTGGTAGGCCGACACACCCGCGACGGAGAGGACGAGCAGTACCTCTCCCGGGGCATACGCCACCGAGGACAGGGGGTCGGAGGCGAAGACGGGAAGCGCGATGCGTTTGGGGAGAAGGGTCTCGCCCAGCTTGTCGCTGCGCAGCGCCCGGCCGATCAGGATGCGTTTGGGCACGTCGGTCAGTTTGGACACGGTGAGGATCGTAAGCGTTCGATATAGGGAGCGCGCACCCCCCACCCCCTCATCGCCACGGACTCGTCACGACAGCGCGGCATCCCGGAATCTCCCGCTCCCCCGTACAGGGCTCCCCACCCGCACCGTGCGTGTGTAGCTTGGCCGCACGTCTGAGAGTCTTTATTCCTCGGCCGGGGCCATTTTCCGGTGGAACAGTTATGACCGAAAATTTACGGACGTGTGGAAGGACGGTCGTGCACATCGTCATCATGGGCTGCGGGCGAGTGGGAGCCGCTCTCGCGCAGACCCTGGAACAGCAGGGGCACACGGTCGCGGTGATCGACCAGGACCCCACGGCCTTCCGCCGTCTGGGCGCCGGGTTCGGCGGCCGCCGGGTCACCGGAGTCGGTTTCGACCAGGACACCCTCCGTGAGGCGGGTGTCGAGGAGGCCGGTGCGTTCGCCGCGGTGAGCAGCGGGGACAACTCGAACATCATCGCGGCGCGGGTCGCCCGCGAGATGTTCGGGATCGAGAACGTCGCCGCCCGCATCTACGACCCCCGCCGTGCCGAGGTCTACCAGCGCCTGGGCATCCCCACCGTCGCCACGGTCCGCTGGACCGCCGACCAGATGCTGCGGCGGCTGCTGCCGTCCGGCGCCGAACCGCTGTGGCGGGACCCGAGCGGCGGTGTGCAGCTCGCGGAGGTGCACACGTCGGCTGCCTGGATCGGCCGCAGGATCAGCCAGCTCCAGGAGGAGACGGGCGTGCGCGTCGCGTTTCTCACACGTCTGGGGGAGGCGACGCTGCCCACCTCGCGGACGGTGCTCCAAGAGGGTGATCTGGTGCACGTCATGATGCACACGGCCGAGGTCGAAAAGGTCGAGGCGGCCTTCGCCCGAGGTCCCGAGGAGGGCGGTCACTGATGCGTGTGGCTATTGCCGGGGCCGGCGCGGTGGGACGTTCCATCGCGGGCGAGCTGCTGGAGAACGGGCACGAGGTCCTGTTGGTCGACAAGGCGCCCACCGCCATCTCGGTGGAGCGGGTGCCGCAGGCCGAGTGGCTGCTCGCGGACGCCTGCGAGATCACCTCGCTGGACGAGGCGGCGCTGCAGCGGTGCAACGTGGTGATCGCCGCGACCGGCGACGACAAGGTCAACCTGGTGGTCTCGCTCCTCGCCAAGACGGAGTACGGGGTGCCGCGGGTCGTGGCCCGGGTGAACAACCCCAAGAACGAGTGGCTCTTCAACGAGTCCTGGGGCGTCGATGTGGCCGTCTCCACTCCCCGGCTGATGTCGGCGCTGGTCGAGGAGGCCGTGAGCGTCGGTGATCTCGTCCGGCTGCTGCGCTTCAGCCACGGCGACGCCAACCTCGTCGAGCTGACGCTGCCGCCGGAGTCGGCGCTGGCCGGTACCCAGGTCAGTGATGTGGCGTGGCCCGAGGACACCTCTCTGGTCACCATCATCCGTGGCACCCGGGTCCTGACGCCGAGTCCGGAGGAGACCCTGGAGCCGGGCGACGAGCTGCTGTTCGTGGCGGCCCAGGCGCGCGAGGAGCAGCTGGAGGACCTGCTGTCGGTGCGCCGGGAGGGCGCGGCCGGCTAGGTCCTGCCCTGCCGGGCCTCCCAGGAACTGCCCTCCCGGGCTTCGTGGGCCCGCGAAGCCCGGACAGGCCGGGAGCCCCGGTATCGCACCGGAACACGAGAACGCCGTACCGGGACTGCCCCGGTACGGCGTTCTCGCTGTGTGCTGTGTGCGGCTGTTACGCCTCGCCGCGCTGCGCCTCGGCGGCGGCCGCCTTGCGGGCCTTCTCGGCCTCCTCCTCGGCTTCCATCTCCGCGAACACGTCGATGGGCGGCGGAGCCTTCGCCAGGAAGACCCAGGTGAGGTAGACCGCGAGCAGGAACGGCGGGATCTTCAGCGCGATCAGCACCCAGCCGAACTGGGTGGTGTCGGCCCACCAGTACAGCGGGAAGAGGATCGCGCACTTGGCGAGGAGGATCAGCCCCCAGGCCCAACTCGACTTGGTGTAAGCCGACTTGCGGCCGGGGTTACGGCTGCGCCAGGAGAGGTTCTCCTTGAAGACCGGCCCCAGGATCACGCCGATCAGCGGGAAACCCACTGCGGCCGTGACGATGTAGGCGAGGGCGAGGCCCAGCGTGTAGAGCATGCCCGGCAGATAGAAGTCCTTGGCGTTGCCGGTCATCATCGCGAAGACCACACCGAAGGCGACGCCGAAGACACCGCTGAAGGCGTGCTTGACGGTGTCCCTGCGGACCAGCCGGACCACGACGAGCACCAGGGACACGGCGACGGCGGCGATCGCCGAGGTCTTCAGGTCCTTGTTGATCGTGAAGATCGTGACGAACAGCAGGCCGGGGAGCACGGTCTCCACCATGCCCCGCACCCCGCCGAAGGCTTCGAAGAGAGCCGCCTCCGTGACGGCTCTTGCATCGGTGTCCTGGTCGGTTGTGGTCGGCTTGTCGAGAGACGTCACCGGCTACTCCTGTCCGAGCGGTCGCAGTTCGTATTTGGGGTTGAACAGCACCCGCCGGCCGTGGCTCATCGAGATCCGGCCGGAGGCGATCAGCTTGCGGCCGGGCTCGATGCCGACGATCGAGCGCCGCCCGAGCCACACCACGTCCAGCGGGGCCGTGCCGTCGAACAGCTCGGCCTCCAGGGCGGGCACACCGGCCCGGGGACGCAGGGTGACCGTGCGCAAGGTACCAGTCACCTTGACGATCTGGCGGTCGGTGCACTCGGAGATCCGGGTGCACCCCGTGGCCTGCGTGTCCTCCTGCAGCTCCGCGGAGTGCAGATCCTCCTGCGAGGTCGACAGCCGGTCGATCATCCGGCGGAAGCGGCCGGTCGGCTTAACACTCATACCTGAAGGGTACCGGGGGCCCCGGCCCCTGCCGCCCGGCCCGGCTGCCGCTCTCCCCCGCGCCGCTGCGGCCCCGCACGGCCGCCCGCCCTCAGTGCTCGAAGCGGTACCCCATGCCCGGCTCGGTGACGAAGTGCCGGGGGTGCGAGGGGTCGGCCTCCAGCTTGCGGCGCAGCTGGGCCATGTAGACCCGCAGGTAGTTCGTCTCCGTGCCGTAGGAGGGCCCCCAGACCTCCTGGAGCAGCTGCTTCTGGCTGACCAGTCGGCCGGTGTTCCGCACGAGCACCTCCAGGAGGTGCCATTCGGTCGGGGTCAGGCGTACGTCACGCCCTGCGCGCCGGACCTTCTTGGCGGCCAGGTCGACCGTGAACTCCTCGGTCTCCACCAGGGAGACGTCCTCGCCCCCGGGCCCGGAGTCCGGCCCGGCGGGCTCGGCCCTGCGGACCGCGGCGCGCAGCCGGGCGAGCAGCTCGTCCATACCGAAGGGCTTGGTCACGTAGTCGTCGGCGCCCGCGTCGAGTGCCTCGACCTTCTCGTCCGATGTGTGGCGTGCGGAGAGCACCAGGACGGGGACCCGGGTCCAGCCGCGCAGGCCCTTGATGACCTCCACCCCGTCCATGTCGGGAAGCCCGAGGTCGAGGAGGACCACATCGGGGTGGCGGGCGGCGGCCAGCCGGAGCGCGGTGGCCCCGTCGGGGGCGGCGTCCACCTCGTACTTGCGGGCCTTCAGGTTGATCACAAGGGCGCGCACAATCTGCGGATCGTCCTCGACCACGAGCACCCGGGTCATCTCTGGGTCTGCCTTTCTGCCGGTGGGGTGGCCGCTGTGGGGCCGGGCGGCTGGGCGGTGCCCGTGCCTGCCGGTCCCGCGGCCGCTCTCAGGGTGAGGACCATGGTCATTCCGCCGCCCGGGGTGTCCTCGGCGCCGAGCGTGCCGCCCATGGCCTCGGCGAATCCGCGGGCGACCGCGAGTCCCAGCCCGACGCCGACACCGCGCGGGGCGTCGCCGAGCCGCTGGAAGGGTTCGAAGATGCGTTCCTTGGCCTCGTCGGGAACGCCGGGCCCCCGGTCGGCGACGCGCAGCTCCACACGGTCGCCCAGGGCGCTGGCCGCCACGGTGACGGGAACGTCGCCGGGGTTGTACTTGACGGCGTTCTCGACGATGTTGGCGACCGCCCGCTCCAGCAGGCCGGGGTCGACGGCCACCATGGGCAGTGTCTCCGGGATGTCGAGTTCGGCGCTGCCCTCGGGGACCCCGCCCAGCGCCATCGGGACGACCTCGTCCAGGTCGATCTCGCGGATCAGCGGGGTGACGGTGCCGGTCTGGAGCCGGGAGACGTCGAGGAGGTTGCCGACGAGGTGGTCCAGGCGGTCAGCGCCGTCCTCGATGCCCGCGAGCAGCTCCGCCTCGTCCGCATCCGACCAGGAGACGTCGTCGGAGCGCAGCGAGCTGACGGCCGCCTTGATGGCCGCGAGCGGGGTCCGCAGATCGTGGCTGACGGCGGCGAGCAGCGCCGTACGGATGCGGTTGCCCTCGGCCAGTCTGCGGGCCTCCTCCGCCTCGCCCACGAGCCGCTGGCGGTCCAGCACCACGGCGGCCTGGGCGGCGAACGCGCCGAGCACCCTGCGGTCCTCGGCGGGCAGCACCCGGCCGGTGAGGGCCATCGCCATGTGGTCGCCGATCGGCATGTCCACGTCCGCGTCCTCGGGGCGGGCGAGCGGCCGGGGGCCGACGCTGCCGACACAGATCCAGGGATCGACATCGCTTGTACGTTCGAGGAGTGCGACGGATTCCATCGCGAACGTCTCCCTCACCCGTTCGAGCAGGGCGTCCAGCGTGGTCTCGCCCCGCAGCACGCTGCCGGCCAGGAAGGAGAGGATCTCCGACTCGGCGCGCAGCCGGGCGGCCTGATGGGTACGGCGGGCCGCCTGGTCCACCACCGATGCCACCGCGACGGCCACCGAAACGAAGATCACGATGGCGACGATGTTCTTGGAGTTCGAGATCGTCAGCAGATGCAGCGGCGGCGCGAAGTAGTAGTTCAGCAGCAGCGAACCGAAGGCCGCCGACGCGAGCGCCGGCAGCAGGCCGCCGAGCAGCGCGGCGGCCACCGTCAGCGACAGGAAGAGCAGCATGTCGTTGGCGAGACCGAGCTCGGCGTCGACATTGGTCAGCAGCACGGTCAGGACGGCGGGGCCGACCACCCCGGCAAGCCAGCCCCAGATGATCCGCACGTGCCCCAGGCGCGCCCCGCGCGCGACCGGCAGCCCGCGCCCCTTGGCGGCCTCCTCGTGCGTGACGATGTGGACGTCCAGGTCCGGCCCGGAGTCCCGGGCCACGGTCTGCCCCACGC
This sequence comes from Streptomyces sp. NBC_00388, assembly GCF_036061255.1. Taxonomy (NCBI): domain Bacteria; kingdom Bacillati; phylum Actinomycetota; class Actinomycetes; order Kitasatosporales; family Streptomycetaceae; genus Streptomyces; species Streptomyces sp. NBC_00388. The sequence goes on along the minus strand of NZ_CP107948.1, from coordinate 5,867,961 downwards.
CTGGGCCGAAGATGTACTGCCAGGTCTTGCGGCGGCTGGAGCCGAGCACGATCTGGGTGGCGTTGACCCCGCGGGCGAATTCCAGCAGGGCCGAGGGGATGTCCTCCCCTATGACGTGGTGGAAGGTGCCGCCCAGGTCCTCGACGAGCGTCCGCTGGAACGCCAGCTCCTTGGGGGACGCGGAGGTCAGGCCGTCGCTGCGGGCGATGTAGACGGCGAGGACCTCGCTGCCCGACCCCTTCGCGGCCACCCTGGCCGCACGCCGGATGAGCGTACGGCCCTCGGGACCTCCGGTGAGCCCCACCACGATGCGTTCGCGGGCCTGCCAGGTGGAGCGGATGTTGTGCTCGCCGCGGTACTGCTGGAGGTACTCGTCGACCCGGTCGGCGACCCAGAGCAGGGCGAGCTCGCGCAGGGCGGTGAGGTTGCCGGGCCGGAAGTAGTTGGAGAGGGCCGCGTCGACCTTGTCGGGCTTGTAGATGTTGCCGTGGGCCATCCGGCGGCGCAGCGACTGGGGCGACATGTCGACCAGCTCCAGCTGGTCGGCCCGGCGGACCACCTCGTCGGGGACGGTCTCGCGCTGGGCGATGCCAGTGATCGACTCCACGACGTCGCCGAGCGACTCCAGATGCTGGATGTTGACGGCCGAGACGACGTCGATGCCTGCCTGGAGCAGCTCCTCCACGTCCTGCCAGCGCTTGGCGTTGCGCGAACCGGGGACGTTCGTGTGGGCCAGCTCGTCCACCAGGGCGACGGCCGGCGCCCGCTCCAGGACCGCGTCCACGTCCATTTCGGTGAAGACACCGCCGCGGTAGGCGATCTCACGCCGCTGGATCTGCTCCAGGCCGTGCATCATCACCTCGGTGCGCGGCCGGTCATGGTGCTCGACGAGGGCGACGACACAGTCGGTCCCGCGCTCCACCCTGCGGTGGGCCTCGGACAGCATCGCGTACGTCTTGCCGACGCCCGGCGCCGCGCCGAGGAATATTCGAAGCTTGCCTCGTGCCATGGCCCCATTGTCTTTCGGAGAACAGCTGAGTACCCTCCGTCGACCTTACGGCCAGCGATTCCGGCATAACGGGCGGGGGGCTGCTGGTGCGGGTGTCTTGACGCGATCCTGATGGGACGCGGCGGCCCCCGGCCGGCTGCCGCAGGACAGGGCTGACCGGGTACCACCGTGGCCGTTCCCGGTTCCCGCGAGGCCGGCTCCCCGTGGCCGGGTACGTACGCCGGCGGGCCCGCGGGGGCCGGGATCCGCGGCCCCCGGCGGACGGCCGTCCGCCTGTCAGTCTCCGACCAACTGCCTCAGCGCCGCGTTGAGCTCCAGGACATTGACCCGCGGCTCTCCGACGAAGCCGAGGGCGCGGCCGGTGGTGTGGTCGGCGACCAGCCGCTCCACCCGGGCGACGGAGAGGTGGTCGCGCGCGGCGATCCGGTGCACCTGGAGCTTCGCGTACTGCGGGGAGATGTCCGGATCGAGCCCGGAGCCGGACGAGGTGACGGCGTCGGCCGGCACGTCGGACGGCCGTACCCGGTACCCGGCCGTCGAGTTGTCCCTGATGACGGCGGATTTGGCGTCCTCGACCCACTTGATCAGCCCGGCGTTGTCCCCGGACCGGTTGGTCGCACCGGACACCAGCAGCTTGTACCGGGTGTTGACGCTGTTGGTGCCCAGGCCGTCGGAGGGGCGCGGCTGGAACCACCTGAGGTCGGGCGCCGGGGTCTGCTGCCCCTTCTTCAGGGGCAGGGTGTAGCTCTGCCCGATGAGGGACGAGCCGACGACCCTGCCGCCGGACCTGACCTCCGAGCCGTCGGCCCGGTGGCCCATGAACGCCTGGGCGACACCGGTGACGGCGAGCGGGTAGATCACGCCGCAGACGACGGTCAGGACGAGAAGGGCGCGCAGACCGGCCCAGAGCAGGCGGCCGGTTCCGCTCACGGAGTTGTTCATGGTGGTCACCCGATACCAGGTATGAGGGAGATGAGCAGGTCGATGATCTTGATGCCGGCGAAGGGCGCGATCAGTCCGCCGAGCCCGTAGATCCCGAGGTTGCGGCGGAGCATCCGGTCGGCGCCGGTCGGCTTGTAGCGCACGCCCTTCAGCGCCAGCGGCACCAGCGCGACGATGATCAGCGCGTTGAAGACGACGGCCGAGAGGATCGCGGACTCGGGCGACGCGAGACGCATGATGTTCAGCCGGTCCAGGCTCGGGTAGGCCACGGCGAACATCGCCGGGATGATCGCGAAGTACTTCGCGACGTCATTGGCGATCGAGAACGTCGTCAGCGCGCCCCGGGTGATGAGCAGCTGCTTGCCGATCTCCACGATCTCGATCAGCTTGGTCGGGTTGGAGTCCAGGTCCACCATGTTCCCGGCCTCCTTGGCGGCCGAGGTCCCGGTGTTCATGGCCACTCCGACGTCCGCCTGGGCCAGCGCGGGGGCGTCGTTCGTCCCGTCACCGGTCATCGCCACGAGTTTGCCGCCGGCCTGCTCGCGCTTGATCAGCGCCATCTTGTCCTCGGGGGTGGCCTCGGCGAGGAAGTCGTCGACACCCGCCTCCTGGGCGATGGCCCTGGCCGTCAGCGGGTTGTCGCCCGTGATCATGACGGTCCTGATGCCCATCCGGCGGAGCTCGGCGAACCGCTCCCGCATGCCCTCCTTGACCACGTCCTTCAGGTGGATGACGCCCAGCACCCGGGCGCCCTCCCCGTCCTCGACCGCGACGAGCAGCGGGGTGCCGCCCGCCTCCGCGATCGCGTCGGTGAGCGTCCGCGCGTCCTCGGAGACCTCGCCGCCGCGCTCCCTGACCCAGGCGGCCACCGAGCCGCTCGCGCCCTTGCGGATCCGGCGGCCGCCGGTGTCCACGCCCGACATACGGGTCTGCGCGGTGAAGGCGACCCACTCGGCCGCGGCCAGCTCGCCGCGGCTGCGCTCGCGCAGGCCGTACTTCTCCTTGGCGAGTACGACGACCGAGCGGCCCTCCGGCGTCTCGTCGGCCAGCGAGGAGAGCTGCGCCGCGTCGGCGAGCACGGCCTCGGTGACCCCTCTGACGGGGACGAAGGCGGCGGCCTGCCGGTTGCCGAGGGTGATGGTGCCGGTCTTGTCGAGCAGCAGGGTCGACACGTCGCCCGCCGCCTCGACGGCGCGTCCGGACATGGCCAGCACATTGCGCTGGACGAGCCGGTCCATGCCCGCGATACCGATCGCGGAGAGCAGCGCGCCGATGGTCGTCGGGATCAGGCAGACCAGCAGTGCGGTCAGCACGATCATCGACTGTTTCGCACCGGCGTACGCGGCGAACGGCTGGAGCGTCACGACCGCCAGCAGGAAGACGATGGTGAGGGAGGCGAGCAGGATGTTCAGGGCGATCTCGTTCGGTGTCTTCTGCCGGGCGGCGCCCTCCACCAGTCTGATCATCCGGTCGATGAAGGTCTCACCGGGCTTCGTCATGATCTTGATGACGATCCGGTCGGAGAGCACCTTCGTACCGCCGGTGACAGCCGAACGGTCACCGCCCGACTCCCTGATGACGGGGGCCGATTCACCGGTGATCGCGGACTCGTCGACCGATGCCACCCCCTCCACGACATCACCGTCCCCGGGGATGGTGTCCCCGGCCTCGCAGACCACCAGGTCGCCGATGCGCAGCTCGGTGCCGGGCACCTGTGCCTCCGCATCGCCGTCCAGCCTGCGCGCGACGGTGTCGCTCTTGGCCTTGCGGAGGGTGTCGGCCTGGGCCTTGCCGCGGCCCTCGGCCACCGCCTCCGCCAGATTGGCGAAGACCGTGGTCAGCCAGAGCCAGCCGGTGATGGCCCAGCCGAACCAGTCGCCCGGATCCTTCAGGGCGAACCCCGTGGTGACCACGGAGCCCACCTCCACCACGAACATCACGGGCGACTTGACCATGATCCGCGGGTCGAGCTTGCGCAGCGCGTCGGGGAAGGACCTGAGCAGCTGCCGGGGGTCGAACAGTCCGCTGCCCGCGCGGCCTTCGGATGTGGAGCCCTGTGGCGCGTCCTGGTGGGGGGCGCGGGCCGGGGTGAGGGTACTCATGACGCCAGCCCTTCAGCGAGCGGGCCCAGCGCGAGCGCCGGGAAGTAGGTGAGACCAGCGATGATCATGATCGTGGCGACGAGGAGCCCGGCGAAGAGGGGCTTGTCGGTACGGAGGGTCCCTGCGGTCTCGGGGACCCGGCGCTGTCCGGCGAACGAGCCCGCGAGCGCCAGGACGAACACCATCGGCACGAAACGGCCGAGCAGCATGGCGAGCCCGATGGTGGTGTTGAACCACTGGGTGTCCGCGCCGAGTCCGGCGAAGGCCGAGCCGTTGTTGTTGGCGCCGGACGTGTAGGCGTAGAGGATCTCCGAGAAGCCGTGCGCCCCGGAGTTGGTCATCGAGTGGCCCGGGGTCGGGAGCGCCATCGCGGCCGCGGTGAAACAGAGCACGAGCGCCGGGGTGACGAGGATGTAGCAGGCCGCGAGCTTGATCTCGCGGACGCCTATCTTCTTGCCCAGGTACTCGGGTGTGCGGCCGACCATGAGGCCCGCGATGAACACCGCGATGACCGCCATGATCAGCATCCCGTAGAGGCCGGAGCCGACGCCGCCGGGCGCGATCTCGCCCAGCTGCATGCCGAGCATCGTGATGCCGCCGCCGAAGCCGGTGAACGACGAGTGGAAGGAGTTGACCGCGCCGGTCGACGTGAGTGTGGTCGCCACCGAGAAGATCGACGAACCGCCGATCCCGAAGCGGGTCTCCTTGCCCTCCATGGCGCCGCCCGCGATGTCGAAGGCGGGGCCGCCGTGGTGGAACTCGGTCCACATCATCAGGGCGGTGAAGGCGATCCAGATGGTCACCATGGTCGCCAGGATCGCGTAGCCCTGCCTGAGGGAGCCCGCCATGCGGCCGAAGGTGCGCGTCATCGCGAAGGGGATGACCAGGATCAGGAAGACTTCCAGGAGGTTGGAGAAGCCGTTCGGATTCTCGAAGGGGTGGGCGGAGTTGGCGTTGAAGTAACCGCCGCCGTTGGTGCCCAGTTCCTTGATGGCCTCCTGGGAGGCGACGGCGCCGCCGTTCCACTGCTGCGAACCGCCGGCGAACTGGCCGACCTCGTGGATCCCCGAGAAGTTCTGGATGGCGCCGCACGCCACGAGCACCAGAGCGCTCACGACGGCCACCGGGATCAGGATGCGGACGGTGCCGCGGACCAGGTCGGCCCAGAAGTTGCCCAGTTCACCGCCGCCGGACGCGGTGGTGCGGGAGCGGGCGAAGCCCCGTACGAGAGCGATCGCGACGGCCATGCCGACGGCCGCCGAGACGAAGTTCTGCACCGCGAGGCCGCCGGTCTGCACGACGTGGCCCATAGCCTGCTCGCCGGAGTACGACTGCCAGTTGGTGTTGGCGACGAAGGAGGCGGCCGTGTTGAAGGCCTGGTCCGGGTCGATCGAGCGGAAGCCCAGCGAGCCGGGCAGCCCGCCCTGCACCCGCTGGAGGAGATAGAGGAAGAGGATGCTCACCAGCGAGAAGGCGAGGACCCCGCGGAGATACGCCGGCCAGCGCATCGCGGAGTCGGGGTTGGCGCCGATGGCCTTGTAGATCCACTTCTCGACCCGCAGATGCCGGTCGGACGAGTAGACACGGGCCATGAAGTCGCCGAGCGGTCGGTAGACCAGACCAAGCGCCACGACGAGCGCGAGCATCTGGAGCACACCGGCAAGGACGGGGCTCATCGGGCTCAGAACCTCTCCGGGTGAACGAGGGCGAGAACGAGATAGCCCAGCAGGGCGACGGCCACCACGAGGCCGATCACCGCTTCCACAGCAGAACCGGTCACAGCTTCGTCACCCCCTTGGCGATGAGCGCCACCAGCGCGAAGACCGCGACCATGGTGACGACGAAGGCCACATCGGCCATCGTGAGCTCCTGAAGAGTTCGGGAATTCGGAAGAACGGACTCTCCGAGCAAACCCCCTCGAACACCGCGCGGGCCGTTCGTTGACGCCTCCCATACGGTGAGCGGCCCGCCCTTGACGCGATCCCTACGCGGCGCCCCGTGACCCCCCGCTCGCACCGCTGTGACCAGCACAAAGGCCGGTGGCCCGCGCTCCCGTCGGGGAGTGCGGGCCACCGGCCTGCTGTGCTGTGCTGTGCTGTGCTGTGCTGTGCTGTGGGTCAGCGGATCTCGGTGATCTCCGGTCCGCGCTGGAGCTGGCCCATGCCACCGGAGAAGCGCGAGCCCTCCTGCTCCTCCTGCTGGACGCCGTCGGGCATCATCTGCGCGTCGTCCGGCAGCTTGAGGACGATCGGGTCCCGGGGAGCCATCGGGCCCTCACCGCGCACGACCACGGTGTCCCGGAAGATCTGCTCCAGCACACCGGCCGCCTCGGGCTGGACCGCGCCCTGCCCCGAGATGACACCGCGCAGGAACCAGCGCGGCCCGTCGACGCCGACGAAGCGCACCAGCTGCACGCCGTTCGTACCGTCCGGGAGCTGGACGGGCACCTGCGCCCGCAGCTCCCAGCCGAGCGGGCCCTCGACCTCGTCGATGACACCGCCCTGCTGGGTGATGCCCGAGGCGATCTCCTCGCGCACCTCGCCCCAGATGCCTTCCTTCTTCGGTGCAGCGAAGCCCTGGAGCTGGACGGCGCTGTCGCGCAGGACGACCGTGGCGGCCACGATCGCGTCCCCCGCGACCTCGACGCGCAGCTCCATGCCCTCGACCCCGGGGACGAACAGACCGCCGAGGTCCACCCGCCCCTCGGCAGCCTCACGGACCTCGGAGATGTCCCACGGACCGTCGGGGCGCGGCGCGGGGGGCAGGCCGGACCTGCGCACACCGCTCACCTCTGCCGACTCATCGCCCTCGGCGCCGTCGGATGCGAACTGACCGGCCTCGCCCGTCGCGTCCTCGTCGGAACCGCTGTTCTTGCGACGTCCGAACACGTCACTGTCCTTCCCGGTCGGATACGACCGATGCGTATCGATTCCCACCCTGTGGCCCGCCCACAGCGGCATGTCCGCCGGTGGACCCGAAGCCCCCTCCGGCCCGTGCCGAGCCGGGAAGCTCCGCCACCTCGTGGAAGCGCACCTTCTCGACCTGCTGCACTACCAGCTGGGCGATCCGGTCGAAGCGCTCGAACCGCACCGTCTCGCGCGGATCGAGATTGACCACGATCACCTTGATCTCTCCACGGTACCCGGCATCCACCGTCCCCGGGGCATTCACCAGGGCAACTCCGCAACGGGCCGCGAGCCCGGAGCGCGGGTGCACGAAGGCGGCGTACCCGTCGGGCAGCGCCACCGAGATCCCGGTGGGCAGGACGGCCCGCTCCCCCGGCGCCAGCTCGGCGGCCTCGGTGGTCATCAGATCGGCGCCGGCGTCGCCCGGGTGCCCGTAAGCGGGGAGCGGCACATCGGGGTCGACACGGCGGATCAGTACATCTACGGGGTCACGGCTCATGGGTTCACCTCGAAGGCGCGGGCGCGCTTGATCTGGTCGGGGTCGTCCATCGCGGCCCGGATCTCCTCCGGCCGTCCGTTCTCGGTGAAGTGGTCGACCTTGACCTCGATGAACAGGGCCTCGGCGCGGACCGCGACGGGTCCTTCGGGACCGCCGATCCGGCCGGTCGCGGTGGAGTAGATCTTCCGGCCGCTCACCGCGGTGACCCGGGCCTCCAGGTGGAGCGCGGTGCCCACCGGGACGGGACGTACGAAGTCGGTCTCCAGCCGGCCGGTCACCGCGATCACCCGCAGCAGCCAGTTCAGCGAGCCGAGCGTCTCGTCCAGCGCGGAGGCCAGCACCCCGCCGTGCGCGAGACCCGGTGCGCCCTGGTGGGCGGGCTGCACGGTGAATTCGGCGGTGACGGTCACACCTTCGCCGGCCCGCGCCTGGAGGTGCAGCCCGTGGGGCTGCCCCTCGCCGCAGCCGAAACAGTGCGCGTAGTGCGCTCCGAGAAGCTCTCCGGGGACCGGGGCATCGAGGTGGCGCACGGGCGCTATGGCGTCGGCCGGGGGCGTCAGCCCTGAAGATGTTCGTGTCACAGCCGCAGACATTACCCGCGCGGCAAGGCGGGGAGCGCACCGTGCCAAGCTTGGCGTTATGCAGCCTTACGAAGAACGACTCACCGCGCCCCGTTCCTGGTGGCTCATCGCCCTGCTCGTCGGGATCGCGGGCGGGCTGATCACCCTGCCGCTCGGCACCCTGCCGATGCTCGGCGGCCTGGTCGGCGGGGCGGCGGTGGCGGGCGTGATCGTGAGTTCGTACGGCTCGGTCCGCATCCGGGTCGTCGCGGGCTCGCTCGTCGCGGGCGACGCGAAGATCCCGCTGACCGCGCTCGGCGAGGCCACGGTGCTGGACGCCGAGGAGACGATCGCCTGGCGCTCGTACAAGGCGGACCCGCGCGCCTTCATGCTGATGCGCAGCTATGTACGGACGGCCCTGCGGGTGAAGATCACGGACCCGGCCGACCCGACGCCGTACGCCTACCTCTCGACCCGCGACCCCGAGGCGCTCAAGGCGGCACTGACCGCGGTCCCCGCAGCCCAGGGCCCGGCGGCCGGGACCGCGGGAGCCTAGTCCTCGCCGGGCTCCCCGCCGGGAAGCCCCTTCGGCTGCTTCAGCGGTGGCAGCTCCGGAAGGGCGTCCCAGGGGACCTGGCGCTTGCGCATGTCCTTGCGCACCTTGTCGGCGAGCTTCCTGGTGTCCCTGCGGTTCATCACGGCCCCGACGGTCGCCCCCACCATGAACGGCATCAGATTCGGCAGGTCGCGAACGGTGCGCTTCATGATCTGCTGGCTCATCTCGCGCTTCATCTGACCGCCCAGCGCCGTGAACGTGGCCGGCTTGGTGATGTCGAAGCCCCGCTCACCGGACCACGCGTGCAGATAGGCGGTGGACCGGTCCTTGAGGCCGCCGGGCGGGCGCATGCCGTAGACCTCGTGCAGTTCGGCGATGAGCTTCAGCTCGATCGCCGCGACCCCGGTGATCTCGGCGGCGATCTCGGCTGGCATGGCGAGCGGTACGGGCAGCATGGCTGCCGCCCCGATGCCCGCGCCGACGGTGGAGGTCGCGTTGGCCGCGCCCGCGACGAGCCGGTCGGCGATCTCTTCCGGACCCAGGCCGGGGAAGTGCTTGCGCAGCGTCCCGAGGTCGCGGACCGGGATCCGGGGCGCGATGTCGATGATGCGGTCGGTGATGTACGCGATCCCCGCCTTCGCGCCCGCACCGCCCTTCTGGATGCCGTGCTGTATCCCGTGCTGCACGCCGTGCCTGAGCGCGCTCAGCCGACGGGCCCCGGTCGTGGGTCCGTCCTGCGTGTCCTGTGCGGCTGCCGCGAAGGGCGCCGCTTCGTCGAGCGAGGCCTGCAGGCCCCGCCCGTCGTCACGTGCGCTGACGAGCGCGCTCGCCCCGTTGCCGTCCTCCTCCGGGGGCCGGAGGGCGAGGGGCTCGGCGGGTGCTTGCGCACCCTCTGCCGGGCCCGTACCGCCCTGCTGGTCCTCGGGGGAACCCTTCCGCCGGAAGCGCCGCTTCCGGGACGGTGTCGCGCCTGCCACGTCCGACTGCCTCAGTCGCAGTCGCGGCAGATGGGCTGGCCGTTCTTCTCGCGTGCCAGCTGACTGCGGTGGTGCACGAGGAAGCAGCTCATGCAGGTGAACTCGTCGGCCTGCCGGGGCAGCACCCGGACCGAGAGCTCTTCGTTGGACAGGTCGGCGCCGGGCAGCTCAAGGCCCTCGGCCTGCTCGAACTCGTCGACGTCGACAGCTGCTGTCGACTTGTCGTTCCGACGTGCCTTGAGCTCTTCCAGACTGTCCTGGTCGCTGTCGTCGTCGGTCTTGCGTGGAGTGTCGTAATCCGTAGCCATGTCGCGCTCTCCCCCTCTGGGTATTTGCGGTGTCTCCAGCGCACGTAACGCGTGAGAGGCCGGACTTGTGCCCGACCCGAGGCGGAGATTTTGCCTCACATCAAGGTCTGTTACTCAATCGACACCCAACCGGATCCCAGGGGAGAGATCCATTTGGATGGCGATCGGGACCGTACACGGTCCCGGGGTGGCGCTTTACGGGCGCCACCCCGTGTACTTCCCGTGATCACACCCCCTGGAAACCCAGGCTTTTCCCGGTTTTCCGGGGATTTGCGGATCACGGAGAGTAGGTGAAAGAAAAATCGAGTCTGTGACCGATCGCACATCCGTCCCACGGGAACGCGATTCGAAAATTCCGCGCAAAGCGAACATCCGGTCTACCCCCGCCGACCGGCTCAGACAGGCAACGTGACACGCATCACGAGGCCACCGCCCTCGCGGGGCTCCGCGATGATACGGCCTCCGTGGGCTCGCGCGACCGAGCGCGCGATGGACAGACCCAGCCCGACACCCTTGTCGCTGCCGGTCCGCTCGGTCCGCAGACGCCTGAACGGCTCGAAGAGGTTGTCGATCTCGTAAGCGGGAACCACGGGACCCGTGTTCGAGACCACCAGGAGCGCCTGGCCCGGCTGGAGTTCGGTCGTGACCTCCACCCAGCCGCCCTCCGCGACGTTGTAGCGCACGGCGTTCTGTACGAGGTTGAGGGCGATGCGCTCCAGCAGGATGCCGTTGCCCTGGACGACCGCCGGCGACTGCTCCCCGCGGACCTCCACCCCCTTCCCGGCCGCCTCAGCGAGGGTCTGGTCGATGGCGCGGGTGGCCACCTCCGCCAGGTCGACCGGCTTCCGCTCGACGATCTGGTTGTCGCTGCGGGCGAGCAGCAGCAGGCCTTCGACCAGCTGCTCACTGCGCTCGTTGGTGGCCAGCAGGGTCCTGCCGAGCTGGGTGAGCTCGACGGGCGCGCCCGGGTCGGAGAGGTGCACCTCCAGCAGCGTCCGGTTGATCGCCAGCGGCGTGCGGAGCTCGTGCGAGGCGTTGGCGACGAAGCGCTGCTGCGCGGTGAAGGCCCGCTCCAGCCGGTCGAGCATCTCGTCGAAGGTGTCGGCGAGCTCCTTGAGCTCGTCGTCGGGGCCGTCGAGCTCGATCCGCCGCGTCAGGTCCGTACCGGCCACCCGGCGGGCCGTACGGGTCATCCTGCCGAGCGGCGACAGGACCCGCCCGGCCACCGCGTAGCCGAAGGCGAAGGCGATGATGCTGAGGCCGACGAGGGCGTACAGCGAGCGCGCCAGCAGATGATCGAGTGCCTGCTGGCGCTGGTGGTTGACGCAGGAGTTCATCGCCTCGTTGAACTGGTCGGCCGAACCGTTCTTGGGCAGGTTGCACACCCCGCTGGTGACCTGCCCCGTGACGATCTTGAAAGGCAGCTCGCCGCCGACGTTCAGCGCCTGTGCCGCCAGCATGTAGATGATCGTCAGCAGCAGGATCCCGGCGATCAGGAACATCCCGCCGTAGAGCAGCGTCAGGCGTATCCGGATGGTCGGCCGCAGCAGCGGGGAGAGGGACTCCGAGCTCTTCGGGTCCCAGGTCGGTTTGGGCGGCGCTGCCGGCGCCGCCGGGCTGTTGGCCACCGGGCGGTCAGATCCGGTATCCGGAGCCGGGGACGGTCACGATGACCGGCGGCTCACCGAGCTTGCGGCGCAGCGTCATGACCGTGACCCGTACGACGTTGGTGAACGGATCGGTGTTCTCGTCCCAGGCCTTCTCCAGGAGCTGCTCGGCCGAGACGACCGCGCCCTCGCTGCGCATCAGCACTTCGAGCACGGCGAACTCCTTGGGGGCCAGCTGGATCTCGCGGCCCTCCCGGAAGACCTCGCGGCGGTTCGGGTCCAGCTTGATGCCGGCCCGTTCCAGGACCGGCGGCAGGGCGACCGTCGTGCGGCGTCCGAGCGCCCGGACCCGCGCGGTCAGCTCGGTGAAGGCGAACGGCTTCGGCAGATAGTCGTCCGCACCGAGCTCCAGGCCCTCCACGCGGTCGCTGACGTCGCCCGACGCCGTGAGCATCAGGACCCGGGTGGGCATGCCCAGTTCGACGATCTTGCGGCAGACGTCGTCGCCGTGGATGACCGGAAGGTCCCGGTCGAGCACGACGACGTCGTAGTCGTTGACCCCGATCCGCTCCAGGGCCGCGGCGCCGTCGTACACGACGTCGACGGCCATGGCCTCCCGGCGGAGTCCGGTGGCCACCGCATCGGCGAGCAGCTGCTCGTCCTCGACGACGAGTACGCGCACGGCGCTTGTCCTTCCGTTACAACCCGTGTCCGGGCAGGTCTGGCATGGGAGTGTGTGCTCCCATCCTGCCCCGTACGGCCGTAAACCGGCTGTAAGGCAGTGCCCGGCACCGGGCTCCGGGGAATTAGGGGATTCCCGGTGCGGTTGAGGTTTCTCGCGGGAGGAGCAGGGGGAGGACGACTGAACACCCGCCGATCACGCCCCGTACGGGGCGCACCACACCCCGCTCCGCCACAGGGCGGGGACGCGTGATCAGTTGATGACCCTCGGCACACCCCCGTGCCACCGACCCACGACGAGGGGGCGCACCATGGACGCATTCACCGCAGGTCTGCTGCAGCGCATAAAGGCCACCCAGACCGATCTGACACGCGCCCGCGAGTCCGGCGACGACTTCCTGGTGGAGGTCGAGCAGGGCGAGCTGGACGACCTCCACCGTCTCGCGGCCGAACACGGAGTGGCCGTCGGTCCTGCCCTGGCCACGAGCTCCGGCGCGGACATCCACACCGCGGGCGTCTGACCCGCACGGCACCCGGCAGCGCACATACGAGGCCCCCGGTACCGCGGGACGGTACCGGGGGCCTTGTATGTGCTCGCTCCGTCCGGAGGCGCACGCCTCACGGGCTCGGCGGCGTCGTGCTCAGTCGTGCCAGGCGCCGTACTCCTCCAGCAGCGCCTGGAGCGGCTCGAAGACTCCCGGCGACGCGGCAACCGTCAGATCGTCCGTCGGGCGCTCCCCCGGCCGCCCTCCGGTCAGCGCCCCCGCCTCGCGCGCGATCAGGTCTCCGGCCGCCCGGTCCCAGGGGTGCAGCCCCCGCTCGTAGTACCCGTCGAGCCGGCCCGCGGCCACGTCGCACAGGTCGATGGCTGCCGAGCCTCCGCGCCGGATGTCCCGCAGCTGCGGGATCAGCCGCTGAGACACGGCCGCCTGGTGGGCGCGCACCGTCGTGACGTAGTTGAAGCCCGTCGCCACCAGCGCCTGGTCGAGCGGGGGCGCGGGCCTGCACCGCAGCCGCGCCCCGGCCAGATGGGCCCCGCCGCCGCGCACCGCGTGGAAGGTCTCGCCGCGCACCGGGGCGGCCACCACTCCTGCGACCGTCTCGCCGTCCAGCTCGGCCGCGATCGATACGGACCAAGTGGGCAGCCCGTACAGGTAGTTGACGGTACCGTCCAGCGGGTCGATGACCCAGCGGACACCACTGGTGCCCTCGGAGCTCGCGCCCTCCTCGCCCAGGAAGCCGTCGTCGGGACGGAAGCCGGTGAGGTAGCCCGTGATCAGTCTCTCGGCCGCGATGTCCATCTCCGTGACGACATCGATGGGGCTGGACTTGGTCGCGGCCACTCCCAGGTCGGCGGGGCGCCCGTCCCGCAGCAGCGCTCCGGCGCGCCGGGCGGCCTCCAGGGCCAGTTCGAGCAGTTCGGTGTGGAGCGGGTCGGTCACGGTTCTCCCTCTGATCGCGCGTACGGGCTCTGCTTCACGCGTACGGGCTGTCGGCGCCCGCGGCAGCGGGCCTGGCCGTGCGGGCCGGGCAGCAGCCGGCCGGGCAGATGTCGTGCGAGGGGCCCAGCGCGCCCAGGGCGCAGCGCTCCACCGGGCGGCCCTGCTCGGTGGCGGCCCGCTCCAGCAGCAGGTCGCGCACCGCGGCGGCGAACCGCGGGTCGGCGCCGACGGTCGCCGACCGCACCGCGGGCAGGCCCAGTTCGGCGGCCCTGGCGACCGCCTCGGTGTCCAGGTCGTACAGGACTTCCATGTGGTCCGAGACGAAACCGATCGGCACCATGACGACGGCGGGCGCCCCCGCGCCGCGCAGCTCCGTGAGGTGGTCGCAGATGTCCGGTTCCAGCCACGGGGTCTGCGGGGAGCCGCTGCGCGACTGGTAGACCAGCTCCCAGGGGTGGTCGACACCCGTCTCGGCGCGGACCTTCTCGACGATCACCCGTGCCACGTCCAGGTGCTCGGCGACATACGCCCCGCCGCCTGGCCCCGAGCTGTCGGCCGCGGCCGTGGGGATGGAGTGCGTGGTGAAGGCCAGGTGCGCCCCGGCCCGCACCGCTTCGTCCAGCTCCGCGAGGGACTTCAGCACCCCGTCGGCCATGGGCCCGACGAACCCCGGGTGGTTGAAGTAGTGCCGCAGCTTGTCGACGCGCGGCGGCCGCAGCCCCTCCGCCTCCAGTGCGGCCAGCGCCTCCGCGAGGTCCTCGCGGTACTGCCGGCAGCCGGAGTACGAGGCGTACGCGCTGGTGGCGAGTACGGCGATACGGCGGTGCCCGTCGGCGGTCATCTCACGCAGGGTGTCGGTCAGGTACGGCGCCCAGTTGCGGTTGCCCCAGTAGACCGGCAGATCCAGGCCGTGCTCCGCGAAGTCCTTGCGGAGTGCGTCGAGCAGGGCGCGGTTCTGGCCGTTGATGGGGCTGACCCCGTCGAACAGGAAGTAGTGCCGGCCCACTTCCTTGAGCCGTTCCTTCGGGATGCCGCGGCCGCGGGTCACGTTCTCCAGGAACGGGACCACGTCGTCCGGACCCTCGGGGCCGCCGAAGGAGAGCAGCAGGAGGGCGTCGTAGGGAGCTGGATCACGCTGATCGGACATGCCCCAGATCCTGCCACCCGGGTCCGCCGGGCTCCCGGACCCCCCACGGATCGCCGGGCAGGAGCCGCCCCGCGGTACGGGGAGCCGGTCACCCCCCGTAAGCTGCGCGCACCATCAGTACGCCTTACCGGAGCCCTTCTTGACCAGCCCCTACCGCGCGATCTTCGCCGCCCCCGGCACCAAGGGCTTCTCGGCGGCCGGACTCCTCGGCCGGATGCCGCTGTCCATGCTGGGCATCGGCGTGGTGACCATGATCTCGCAGCTCACCGGGCGGTACGGACTCGCCGGCGCGCTCTCGGCGACGCTCGCCCTGTCCGCGGCCGCCATCGGCCCGCGGATCTCCCGGCTCGTCGACCGGCACGGTCAGCGGAGGGTGCTGCGCCGGGCGACCGCAGTCTCCGCCGTCGCCGTCGCGGGACTGCTCGTCGCGGCCCAGCAGCGGCTCCCGGACTGGACGCTCTTCGTCTTCGCGGCCGGCGCGGGCTGCGTCCCGAGCGTCGGCTCGATGGTCCGGGCGCGCTGGGCGGAGATCCACCGGGGGAATCCGCGCAAGCTGCACGCCGCGTACTCGTGGGAGTCGATCGTCGACGAGGTGTGCTTCATCTTCGGGCCGATCCTCTCCATCGGGCTCTCCACCGCCTGGTTCCCCGAGGCGGGCCCCCTGATGGCCGGCGGCTTCCTCGTCGCCGGCGTCTTCTGGCTGACCGCGCAGCGTGCCACCGAGCCGGCCCCGCATCCGCACGGGCACGGTCCCAGCGGTTCCGCCCTGGCCTCCCGGGGGCTGCGGCTGCTGGTGCTGACCTTCGTCGCGACGGGCGCGATCTTCGGGTCGGTCGACGTGGTGACGGTCGCCTTCGCCGACGAGCGCGGCCACAAGGCGCTGGCCAGTCTGGTCCTCGCCGTGTACGCGCTCGGCTCCTGTCTTGCCGGGGCGGTCTTCGGGCTGCTGCATCCGCGCGGGGCCGCTTCCCGCAGGTGGCTGGTGGGGGTCTGCGCGATGGCGCTGAGTATGATCCCCCTCCAACTGGCCGGGAACCTGCCGTTTCTGGCCGGGGCGCTCTTCGTCGCGGGGCTCTCCGTCGCACCCACGATGGTGACCACGATGGCCCTCGTCGAGCAGCACGTACCGCGCAGCAGGCTGACCGAGGGCATGACCTGGACCAGTACCGGGCTCGCTGTCGGTGTGGCACTCGGCTCCTCGGCCGCGGGCTGGGCGGTCGACGCCGGCGGGGCACGCCAGGGATATCTGGTGCCGCTCGTGGCGGGAGCGCTCGCGGCCGTGGTGGCGTTGCCCGGGTACCGCCGGCTCAATGTGCCGGCGTCACTAGACGGGAGCGGGGCGGATGACCGGTACACCACGAACACCAGCGGCGCGGACGGCGACTGCGGTGCGGGCGGCGGGGACCTGGCGTAACTGGGCGGGGAACGTCACCGCCCGCCCTGCGCGGGAGGTCACCCCGGCGTCCACCGCCGAGCTGGCCGACGCCGTCAGGCGGGCGGCGGACGAGGGTCTGCGGGTGAAGGCCGTCGGCACAGGTCACTCCTTCACCGCGGCGGCGGCCACCGACGGCCTGCTGATACGTCCTGGCCTGCTCACCGGCATCCGGGAGATCGACCGCGCGGCGGGCACGGTGACCGCCGAGGCCGGGACACCGCTGAAGCGGCTGAACCAGGCACTGGCGCGTGAGGGGCTGACCCTCACGAACATGGGCGACATCATGGACCAGACGGTGGCGGGCGCCACCAGTACCGGCACCCACGGCACCGGCCGCGAGTCCGCCTCGATATCCGCGCAGATCCGGGCGCTCGAACTGGTGACGGCCGACGGCTCGGTGCTGACGTGCTCGGCGACCGAGCACCCCGACGTCTTCGCCGCCGCCCGGATCGGGCTCGGCGCGCTGGGCGTGGTCACGGCCGTCACCTTCGCGGTGGAGCCGGTCTTCCTGCTGACGGCCCGCGAGGAGCCGATGGCCTTCGACCGGGTGACCTCCGACTTCGACCAGCTCGTCGCCGAGAACGAGCACTTCGAGTTCTACTGGTTCCCCCACACCGGGAACTGCAACACCAAGCGGAACAACCGCAGCGCCGGCCCGGCGGCCCCGCCCGGCCGGGTGTCCGGCTGGATCGAGGACGAGCTGCTCTCCAACGGCGTCTTCCAGGCGGCGTGTTCCGTGGGCCGGGCCGTGCCCGCGACGATTCCCGCGATCGCGAAGATCTCCAGCCGCGCGCTCTCCGCCCGTACCTACACGGACATCCCGTACAAGGTCTTCACAAGTCCGCGCCGGGTGCGCTTCGTGGAGATGGAGTACGCCCTGCCGCGCGAGGCCGCGATGGCCGCGCTGCGGGAGGTCAGGGCGATGGTGGAGCGCTCGCCGCTGCGGGTGAGCTTCCCCGTCGAGGTCCGTACGGCCCCCGCGGACGACATCGCGCTCTCCACGGCCTCGGGCCGGGAGAGCGCCTACATCGCGGTGCATCTGTACCGGGGCACGCCGCACCGGGCCTACTTCACCGCGGTGGAGCGGATCATGACCGCGCACGGCGGCCGGCCGCACTGGGGCAAGCTGCACACCCGTGACGCGGCGTACCTGGCCGGGGTGTACCCGCGCTTCGGCGAGTTCACCGCGGTACGCGACCGGCTCGACCCCCAGCGGCTGTTCGCCAACGACTATCTGCGCCGGGTCCTGGGCGACTGACCGCCGCTCGCGCGGTGCGGCGCCCGGGCCGGGTCGCCCCGGCCCGGGCGCCGCATCGCCGGGTTCATCCCGCCTGCCCCGCCGGGTTCTCCGCGCCGGTATCCGGTGCGCTGTCCTGCCGGCCGGCGCCGTCGTGGCCCGGAGTGGAGTCCGAGCCGTCCCCGGACGAGCCGGAGGGAGCCGGGGACGGGGACTGCGCGCCGTCGTCCTTCGAGGGCTTCGACGGGCTCGGCGTCGGGTCCGCCGACGTGCCGGTCCGGCCGGAGCCGGGCGTGGACCGGCCGGTGTCGCCCGAGCCGGTGCTCTGCGACGGGTCGGGCCCGGGGCTCTGCTGACCGTCGCGCCCCGACGGGTCCTGGCTCTGCTGCGGGTCCGCCGGACCGGCGGGCGCCGGCGAGTGGTGCCGGCCCCCGCCGCCCTGCACCACGGAGCCCACGGTCGTACCCGTACCGCCGCTGAGGCCGTGTCCGGAGACCAGCTCGAAACCGGTGATGCCGAGCATCGACACGGCGAACACGACCAGGGCCGCGAGCGAGGAGCGCTTCCAGCCCCGTACGCGCGTCCCGTGGGTCGTGGCCTCGGTGAACCCCTCGTCCCCGACCGGGCTCAGCACCCGGGTGGCGTCCGCCTGACCGTCGCCGGGCAGCCCCGCCGTCCACCCGGTCCGCTCCCCCGCGGACTGCCGGGGCCACGGCGCCGCGATCGTCGGAGGCGCCTCGCCGGGCTCCTGCCCGCCAGGTACCTGCCGTACCGGGACCTTCAGGACCTTCGGCTTGACCTGGACCGTCACCTCGCGGATCTGCTCGCCGGTGCGCCGGAAGAGGTGCTGGAAGACCGTGCCGCCACAGGTGGCGACCACGCTCACCAGGCCGGCCCCGATGATCGTTCCGTATACACCGAGCTGCGAGGCGAGCACGGCCGCCACCACAGCGGCGAACGCGCTGCCGGCGACCTGCGGGACGCTCAGATCGAGCTGCTTCCTCTTCGTGCCTTCGGTCTCCGTGCCGCCGTACGGCTTCTGCTCCATCACCAGCCCCTGTTTGTCCATCTGAGTACACCCTGCACCAGAAAGGGACATATGAGCGAAGCGGATAGTTCCACTTCGGGGGATTGTGTGAAGCACAACACCCGGAGGCATACGCTGGCGGCATCTTCGGGAGTCCCCCCGCACCGACCGGCGGGAAGTTCGACGGCGAGCCGTCCACCCACTTGGCCCGAATGGAGTACTGTGGCGAGCCCTGGGCCCGGCCTCCCTCAGGGGTGTCCGGACCAGCGGGAGAGGGCCTGAGGCGGCACTCGAACCGACGGCACCATGGCACTGCACGGGCGCCCTGCTGCACAGAGTGACCGACGGTCGCTCTGCGTTGCAAACAGGTAACCGTGCCATAACGGCGTTCCCGGGCTGAGGCCCGACACGCCGGATAACTCGGCAAGGTTGTGGCGTGCTGCACCCGGGCAGGCCACACTCGACTAGCGGAAGCAGCGACGCACGTGACGTCGGCAGGCACCACCCGGGAGGTTCCCATGCCCGAACTGCGTGTCGTGGCCGTCTCGAATGACGGCACACGACTGGTGCTCAAAGCTGCGGACAGTACGGAGTACACGCTTCCGATCGACGAACGGCTGCGTGCGGCGGTCCGCAACGACCGCGCCCGTCTCGGCCAGATCGAGATCGAGGTGGAGAGCCACCTCCGTCCGCGTGACATCCAGGCGCGCATAAGAGCCGGCGCGTCCGCCGAGGAAGTCGCCCAGATGGCCGGGATCCCGGTCGACCGGGTCCGCCGCTTCGAGGGACCGGTGCTCGCCGAGCGCGCGTTCATGGCCGAGCGGGCCCGCAAGACACCCGTACGGCGCGCCGGTGAGAACACCGGCACCGGCCCGCAGCTCGGCGAGGCGGTGAACGAGCGGCTGCTGCTGCGCGGCGCCGAGCGGGACACCGTCCTCTGGGACTCGTGGCGCCGCGACGACGGGACCTGGGAGGTCCTGCTGGTCTACCGGGTCGCCACCGAGACCCACTCGGCGAGCTGGTCCTACGACCCGCCGCGCCGCCTCGTCCAGGCCATGGACGACGAGGCACGGTCGCTGATCGGCGAGTCCGACGACTCGCTGGCCGCGCCGGAACCGAGCTTCCCGTTCGTCCCGAGGATCGCCCGGCTGCCCCGCGACCGGCCGCTGGACCGTGCCCTGGACCGGCAGATGGAGCGCCCCACCGCGCCGGTGCCCGCCCCTCCCGAACCGGAGGAGAGCGGCAGCGGTGAGCGGGACTCGCTGACCAGCCTGCTGGAGGCCGTGCCGAGCTTCCGCGGCGACATGGTCGTGCCCGAGCGTCCCGCGCCACCCGAGCCGCCGTCGGCCGAGCCCGCCGCCGAACCGGAGTCCGAGGAGCCGCCCGCAGCCTCCGCCGGGGCCGGTTCGGCGTACGCGGACGTCCTGATGCCCCGTGCGGTGGCCGGTCACCGCGACCGGCTGACCGGTACCACGGACCGGCAGGCCGAGGCGGACGGCGTCCGTCCGGGACGGCGTGCGGCTGTGCCGAGCTGGGACGAGATCGTCTTCGGTACCCGGCGCAAGAAGCAGGAGTAGCGGGCGGGGCAGCGTCCCCAGGAGCAGACCTGTGGCCCGTACGCCGTGCGTACGGGCCACAGTCGCACCTGCTCCGGACTACGGCGTGGGGCCCGTGGCCACCGGGCGGGACTCGTCCGACGACCACTGGGACCAGGACCCCGCGTAGAGCGCGGCCGGGATACCGGCGATCTCCAGGGCGAGCACCTCGTGCGCACCCGACACCCCTGACCCGCAGTAGACGCCGACCTGCGCCCCCTGGCCCGCCGCTCCCAACGCGGCGAACCGCGCGCTCAGTTCGTCCGGGGGCAGGAAGCGCCCGCCGGCCCCCGTGTTCTCCGATGTCGGGGCCGACAGCGCGCCGGGGATGTGGCCGCCGACGCGGTCGATGGGCTCCACATCACCCCGGTAGCGCTCGGCGGCGCGGGCGTCCAGCAGCACCCCCTTCCGGGCCAGCTCCGCCGCGCCGTCGGCGTCGAGGAGGGGCAGCGCACCGGGAACAGGGACGAAGTCGCCGGGGGACGGGGCGGGGATCCGCGTGGAGAGCTGTCCGGACCAGGATGCGAGACCACCGTCCAGCACCCGGACGTCCTGGTGTCCGGTCCAGCGCAGCAGCCACCAGGCCCGCGCGGCCGCCCATCCCTGGCCGCCGTCGTACACGACGACCGGGGTGTCCTGCGAGACGCCCGCCCGGCGCAGCACCACGCCCAGTTCCGCCGGATCCGGCAGTGGATGGCGTCCGCCGGCTCCGGGCGGCCCCGCCAGCTCCGCGTCCAGGTCGACGAAGACCGCGCCGGGGATGTGGCCCGCCTCGTACTCGGGCCTGAGGTTCGGGCCGCCGAGCTGCCAGCGGACATCGAGGAGCACCGGCGGACGCGGTCCGGCCGACTCGCTCGCGAGGTCGGATGCGGTGATGATGGGTGTCATGCCTGCCATCCTCGCCCACCGTCCGGCCCCTTCGTAACGCCGTAGAAACGGACGAGCAGTAGCAAAACAGGCATCCTCCTGCTGGAACGTGCAAAATGCGGCGCGGCCGGGGCGCGGCGCACGGCCGGTGGTGGAAGCATCGGGGCGGGGACGGCCCACCGCCCCCCGTACGGCCACCACCGATGGTCCGAGGAGAGAGCGAAAATGACCGAGGCAGCCTCGCGGCGCAGGCCCGGAGCCCCCTGCTGGGTGAGTCTGATGGTGCACGGCCTGACAGAGACCCAGGAGTTCTACAGCGACCTGTTCGGCTGGGAGTTCCGGCCCGGGCCCGGCCAACTGGGCCCCTACGTACGCGCGATGCTGAACGGCCGGGAGGTCGCGGGGATCGGGCAGATGCCGCCGGACCGTCATCTGCCGATCGCCTGGACGACATACCTGGCGTCCGACGACGCCGACGCGACAGCGGCGGCGGTCAGGCACTGCGGCGGAACGGTGGGGGTGGGGCCGCTCGACGCGGGAGACGCGGGCAGGCTGGCCATAGGGTCGGACCCCGACGGCGCGGTCTTCGGAATCTGGCAGGCGGCGGCCCACCTGGGGACCGCGGAGACGGGCGTGCCCGGAACGCCGGTGTGGAACGAGCTGGTGACGCGCGATACCGGGTCGGTCGGCAAGTTCTACCAGGCGGTGTTCGGCTACGAGTCGGAGGCGGTCGTCTCGGCCGACTTCGACTATCTGACGCTGTATCTGGAGGGGCGGGCGGTGGCCTCGCTGCACGGGGTCGGCCAGGCCCTCCCCCGCGACAGGGGCGCGCACTGGATGACGTACTTCGAGGTGGCGGACGTGGACGCGGCCGCACGCCGGGTGACCGAGCTGGGCGGGGATGTGCTGCAATCGCCGCGTCAGGGCGAGACCGGGCGGCTGGCCACGGTCGCCGACCCGGAGGGCGCGGTCTTCACCGTCGTCAGGACCGAGCGCTGACGTCCGTGCGGTCCACCGGGAGCACATCGGGCGAGAGGGCGGCCGCGCGGGCGGCCGACGCGGTCGTGCGGCGCCGGTGGTGGCGTCGGCAGAGCACCTCGTAACCGATCTCGCCCGGTGGGTTGTTGACGTCGCCGACGACCACCTGGGCGCCCTCCACGACCATCTCACCGTTGATCGTGCGGGCGTTGTGGGTGGCGCGGGCGCCGCACCAGCACAACGCCTCGACCTGGAGCACCTCGACCCGGTCGGCGATCTCCACCAGCCGCTGGGAGCCCGGGAAGAGCTTGGACCGGAAGTCGGTGGTGATCCCGAAGGCGAAGACGTCGACGCCGAGGTCGTCGACGACCCGGGCGAGCTGGTCGATCTGTTCGGGTGCGAGGAACTGCGCCTCGTCCGCGATGACGTAGTCCGCGCGGCCGCCCTGCGAGAGGTGGCCGACGAGATGGGCGTAGAAGTCGAAGCCCTCGCCCGCCTCGACCGCCTCGGTGACCAGACCGAGGCGGGACGAGAGCTTGCCCTGTCCCGCGCGGTCGTCGCGGGTGAAGATCATCCCCTGGAGTCCGCGCGCGGAGCGGTTGTGCTCGATCTGCAGAGCGAGAGTGCTCTTTCCGCAGTCCATCGTTCCGGAGAAGAACACCAGCTCAGGCATGGGGGGTCGCGGGCCTTTCGGGTCTGCGGGAGAGAGGGCGCGGCGGGCGCGGTTACGAGCGTACTTCGAACAGCGGTACCAGCTGTTCGACGGGGGTCATCGAGCCGTGCATCCCCGCCATGGCCGACTCGTGCGGTTCGCGGCGGGACGCGGTGATCGCCACGTCGGCGTGGGCCGCGGCGACGACGTCACCGATCCGCCCGTACACCCGCTCGTCGATCTCCGGGCCGAACCAGCCCGCCGCGATGGCCTCGTCGCGGCTCGCGACCCAGAACTGCTCACCGAGCACTTCGCGCCAGACGGCCAGTACGTCGTTCTGGGCGCCGGGCACCGCGTAGACGTGCCGGGCCCGCCCCTCGCCTCCCAGCAGGGCGACGCCCGCGCCCAGTTCCCAGTCCTCGTCGACATCGATGCGCGACTCCTCGTCGAACGGGATGTCGATCATGCCGTGGTCGGCGGTGACATACAGCGCCGACCGGGGCGGGAGCTGCTCGGCGAGGCGCTGGACGAGCCGGTCGACGTACATCAACTGCCCGCGCCAGGCGTCCGACGCCGTCCCGAAGCGGTGGCCCTTGGAGTCCACCTCGCTGTAGTACGTGTAGATCAACGAACGGTCGGCTGCGCCCAGTTGAGCGGCTGCCAGGTCCATCCGGTCCTCGCCCGTGAGCCGGCCCCTGAAGGTGCCGCCGCTCAGCGCGATCTTGGTGAGCGGGGTGTTCTGGAAGTCCGGGGACGACACCTGCGCGGTGTGCACGCCCGCCGCGTCGGCCAGCTGGAAGACCGTGGGGTAAGGCTGCCAGATGTGCGGGTCGGTCCAGGGCCGCCAGCGCAGCTGGTTCATCAGCTCGCCGGTGGCCGGGTTGCGGGTGGTGTACCCGGTGAGGCCGTGGGCGCCGGGCGGCAGTCCGGTGCCGACCGAGGCGAGCGAGGTCGCCGTGGTGGCGGGGAATCCGGCGGTCAGCGGACGGCCGGTGTTCCCGCGCGAGGTCGGCAGCAGCGAGTGGAGGTACGGGGCTTCGTCGGGGTGCGAGCGGATCTGCTCCCAGCCCAGGCCGTCGATCAGGAAGACACAGTTCCGGTCGGCGGGCGTCAGTTCCGGGATCGCCGCGGTGAGGCCGGGAACGCCCAGTCCGGCGGCGAGCGTCGGCAGCAGGTCGGCGAGCGAGCCCGAACCGTACTCGGGGACCGGGGCGGTGGAGAGGGGGAGCGGGTCGGCGTCGTCCTCGTACGGCCAGTCGGGCAGGGCCATCAGCGGCCGGCCGCCGCTGTCGCCTCGGAGAGCGCCTGGGAGAAGGCGAGGGTCTGGCGGACGGTGTCCGGGCCGTCGCCCGCCTCGCTCACCCGCAGGCTCAGGTCGTCGGCCGTGGAGCTGCCCGTGTAGCCGTGGTCCGCGTCGCAGTTGGGATCCCCGCACGCGGCGGGCTCCAGGTCGAGGCGGGCGACCGCGCCCCAGCCGATGGTCAGGACGACCTCACGGGGCAGGGTGCCGGGGACGTACTTCTCCGGGTTCGCCACGACGCGGCTGAGCACCACGGAGGAGATCCGGCCGAGCTTCACCGACTCGGTCGATGTGGTGGCGGACGGCGTCGGGGAGGTGCCGTCGGCGGCCTGCTCGTCGGTGTGGCTGACGATGAAACGGTTTCCCGTCAGGACGAGGACCGTGACATGGCGGCGGACCTCGTTGGAGTCGAACGTGGTCTCCTGGTGCACCAGGTACGAAGAGACCGGCTCGCCGCCGACAGCGGCCTCCACCGCCTCGGCCACGAGGGCCGGGTAGTAGCCGCTGCGCTCGATCGCCGCGCGGAGCCCCTGGGTCGTTGTACCGGTCTTCGCCATGGGCTCCATCTTAGACCGACGGCTGTGGGGCGGGAGGCCGCCGGAGCGGGGCCCGGCGGGCGGCGGCTCAGTAGCTGGGGAGGCGGCGCGGGCCGAGGTCGCCGAGCGCGCGGGACGGCGCGAGCCGCACGGCGGCGCCGAGGACGGAGACCCCGCTCTGCCCGACCACCACCGGTTCGAGCGCGACGGACACCACTTCGGGATGGTCGTCCACCAGCCGGGACACTCTCAGCAGCAGCTCCTCAAGGGCGGCGGTGTCGACGGGCGCGGAGCCCCGCCAGCCGAACAGGAGCGGCGCGGTCCTGATGGACCTGATGAGCTCAGCCGCGTCCCGGTCGGTGGCGGGGACGAGCCGGTGGGCGGTGTCGCCGAGCAGCTCGGACGGCGCACCGGAGAGGCCGAAGGAGAGGACGGCGCCGACAGCCGGGTCGATCGCGGACCGTACGACGGTGTCCACCCCGCGGCCCACCATGGCCTGCACCACGGGCCGGACCTCGGCGGGGCTGCCCAGACCGGCGGAGAGCTCCGTGTAGGCGCGGCGCAGCCCTGCCTCGGTCGCGATGTCGAGCCGCACTCCGCCGAGGTCGGGGCGGTGGCGGAGGTGGGGCGCCGTGGCCTTGAGCGCCACCGGGTAACCGAGATGTTCCGCGGCGGCGACGGCGGTGTCCGCGTCCGGGGCCGGCCTGGCCGGCCGGACACGGATGCCGTACAGGCCGAGCAGTTCGCACGTGTCGTCGGTGGAGAGCGCCAGGCCGCGTGTGACGTCGACGCGGGCTGTGCCGAGCAGCGCCTCGATCCGGTCGGCCGCGGCGTTCTCGTCGATGTCGTCGTACTCGGGGACCCGGCCGGGCTCGGCGGCCTGGCGGCGCCATTGCGCGTACCGGACGGCCTGGGCGAGGGCGCGGACGGCGCGCTCGGCGGCCGGGTAGGCGGGGATGCCGCGGGTGCGGGGGGCGGAGGGCGCTTCGCCCGGTTCCCCGCCGGTTCGGCCGGCCGTGCCGGACCGGCCATCGGTGCCGGAGGGGACAGAAGTGCCGGGAGCAGCGGGAGCGCCGGAGGTGCCGGGGGCGCCAGGAGCGCCGGACGTGCCGGGAGACGCCTCTTCCCCGTCGCCGTCCGCCGCCTCGTCGCCCTCCGCCGCCCGGTCCGGGGCCGCCGGCTCGGCCGGGCCGTGGGCGCCGCGCACCGTCCCGGTGGCCGCCGCCAGGGCCTCGGCGAGACCGCCGATCTCCAGGTGGACCACGGCGACCGGCTTGGCGGGGGCGTCCGCGGCCGCCTCGCGCAGGGCTGCGGCCAGCACCTCGCCGTCACCCGACTCGGTCACCCCGTTCTCACCCACCCAGGGGATCGCGGTCACCAGCACCGCGTCGCAGCCGTCGTCCGTGAGGGCCCGGCCGAGCGCGTCCCGGAAGTCCTGAGGGGTCGCGCCGGTCGTCAGGTCGACGGGCGGGAGCGGACGCAGGCGCTCCGTGAGGCAGGCGTCGTAGGTCAGCAGGCCGAGCGACTCGGAGTTGCCGAGGATCGCGACGCGCGGACCCGCCGGCAGCGGCTGGTCCGCCAGCAGCAGACCGGCGTCGACGAGTTCGGTGACGGTGTCGACCCTGATCACACCGGCCTGCCGCAGCAGCGCGGAGACCGTGGCGTCCGGGACCCGGGTGACCGGGACCGCGTGACCGGGCGGGGCGCTTCCGCTGTGCCGGGCGCCCTTGACCACCACGACCGGTTTCACCGCGGCGGTGCGCCGGGCGAGGCGGGTGAACTTCCGGGGGTTGCCGATCGATTCGAGGTAGAGCAGGGCGACATCCGTGTCGGGGTCGTCGTGCCAGTACTGCAGGAAGTCGTTGCCCGACAGATCGGCGCGGTTGCCGGCGGAGATGAAGGAGGAGAGCCCGGCGCCGCGCCGGTGCAGCGCGGAGAGCAGCGCGATACCGATGGCGCCGGACTGGGTGAAGAGCCCGATCCGGCCGCGCGCCGGGGACTCGGGGGCCAGCGAGGCGTTCAGCCGCACGTCTTCCGCGGTGTTGATCAGGCCGAAGGCGTTCGGGCCGATGATGCGCATCCCGTACGAGCGGGCCCTGCGAAGCAGGTCGCGCTGGCGCAGCAGCCCTTCGGGCCCGCTCTCCGCGTATCCGGCGGCGACCACGACGAGCCCCTGGACCCCGCTCCCCCCGCAGTCGGCGACCACGTCGGGCACCTGCGCGGCCGGTACGGCGACGACCGCGAGGTCGACCGCCTCCCCGGCAGCGGCGATGGACGCCACCGACCGGTGGGCGGGGGCGCCGTCCACGTCCGTGAGGCCTTCAGGGAAGGCGCGGTTCACCGCGTAGACGCGCCCGGTGAAGCCGGACGTGCGCAGATTGCGCAGGACCGCGCGCCCGACCCCGCCGGGTGAGCGGCCCACTCCGACGACGGCGACGGAGCGGGGTGCCAGCAGCCGCTGCACCGACCGCGCCTCCGCACGCTGTTCGCGGGCGCGCTGAACGGCGAGGGACGCCTCGGTCGGTTCCAGATCGAGCGTCAGGTGGACCGAGCCGTCCTCGAAGCTGCGCTTCTGCTCGTACCCGGCGTCCGTGAAGACCTTGATCATTTTGTTGTTGGCGGGCAGCACCTCGGCCACGAACCTGCTGACCTCGCGCTCCCGGGCGACCGCCGCGATGTGTTCGAGCAGCGCGGAGGCCACGCCGCGCCCCTGGTGCGCGTCCTGGACGAGGAAGGCGACCTCGGCCTCGTGCTCACCGATCCGGTCGTAGCGGACGGTCGCGATGAACTCACCGCCGACGGTCGCCGCGAGTCCCACCCGGTCGACGTAGTCGTGATGGGTGAAGTGGTGGACGTCCTTGGCCGAGAGGCGGGGGTACGGGGCGAAGAAGCGGTAGTACTTGGACTCCGGCGACACCAGCTCGTAGAAGCTGACGAGCCGTTCCGCGTCCTCGGTGGTGATGGGCCGGATCCGTGCGGTACCGCCGTCGCGGAGCACCACGTCCGCCTCCCAGTGGGCCGGGTACACGTGGTGCGCGTTCTCCTCCAGCGGGGGCTGCATGCTGAAAGCGTACGGGTCGCGGGGGTGCGGGGAGCGGTGCAGTCTGGGTTCCGGCGGACCCGCGTCACGAGGTACCCCGTGCAACACTGGTCTAGACAACAGTCGCAGAACTCGAAGGGCAACACCATGGCTGAGCGCCGCGTCAAGGTCGGGTGGACCGAGGGCCTGCACGCCCGCCCGGCCTCCATCTTCGTCCGAGCCACCACGGCTTCCGGCGTCCCCGTGACGATCGCGAAGGACGGCAGCAACCCGGTCAACGCGGCATCGATGCTCGCGGTCCTCGGCCTGGGAGTGGAGGGCGGCGAGGAGATCGTGCTCACCTCGGACGTGGACGACGCCGACGCCGCCCTGGACCGGCTGGCCAAGCTGGTCGCCGACGGGCTCGACGAACTCCCCGAGACCGTCTGACCGCCTCTACGGCACCTCTCGTTTTCGCGCGCACCTGTTTGCCACCCGGCCGCGCACCCGTTCACAGCGCACCCGTTCACAGCACCGAGCCGCAGTACCCCTTCCGGGGCACTGCGGTTCTGCGTTTCCCGCCTTTTCCCGGATTACCCTCCGGGGCGCCATTCACCGCATCACCGGAATCCGGCACACCGGAGGCCGGTATGCCGGAATACTGAAAAGCAGCGCGAAGGAAAAGGAACACGGAAAGCAGCAGGAGTCGTCACGGAAATGATTTCTCCCTGTATACGGCAGGACTGTTAATCAGTGATGCTCGCAATGTTTACACCATGTTGCGGATCCCTCACACGGCCCTGGTTCCGCAGCCGGTGGGCCCCCTTGGCACGCTCGGCGTGCACCGCCGTCAGCGCGCGGGCCCGCTCCGCGTCGCCGCGCGCCACCGCGTCCACGATCGAGCCGTGCTCGGCCCAGGACACGACCGGCCGGGCCGGCTGGTCCACTGCGTACATCCAGCTGATCTTCTGCCGCAGCTGGCCGAGCAGGGTGGCCAGCGCCGAGCTGCCCGATGCCTGCGCGAGCGTCTCGTGGAACCAGCCGCCGAGCGACCGCAGGTCCTCGCCCTGCCCCCGCCCGGCCCGCTCCTGTCCCAGCCTGACGAGACCGCGGAGCACCTTGAGGTGGGCCTCGGTCCGCCGCTGGGCGGCGCGCGCCGCGCCCATCGGTTCCAGCAGCATCCGCATCTCCAGCAGATCGGCCGCCTCCCGCTCGGTCGGTTCGGCGACACAGGCGCCCGCATGGCGGCGGGTGACCACGAACCCCTCGGACTCCAGGGTCCGCAGGGCCTCACGGACAGGCACTCGGGAGACGCCGTAACGGCGCGCGAGCACTTCCTCCGTCAGCCGGCCGCCCCGCTCGTACACCCCCGAGATGATGTCGTCACGGATTGCCGTGCATACCGAATGCGCCGGAATGCGCATGACCGAACCTCCGCATCGACGCCCGCCTGCCGCGGTCTGTCCGCACCTGTGCGGCGACTCTATGGCAGGCCAGGTTAATTCCCGAAGGCCCCCGGTAAATCATGGATATCTTTTGGCCATGCGGAAACCGGACGTACGAAAAACATCCGCGCGGACATACGGAACAGGTGTGGCCCCGGCGCGGGAAGCACCGGGGCCACACAGAACAGCGGGGGGTCAGACGTCGACGCCGTGCGAACGCAGATACGCGACGGGGTCGGTGTCCGAACCGTAGTCGGGGCCCGTGCGGGCCTCGAAGTGGAGGTGGGGGCCCGTGGCGTTGCCGGTGGCACCGGAGAGTGCGATCTGCTGGTCCGACGTGACGGCCTGGCCGACCGAGACACCGATGGAGGAGAGATGGCCGTACTGCGTGTACGTGCCGTCGTGCATCCTGATGACGATGTTGTTGCCGTAGGCGCCGCCCCAGCCGGCCTCCACGACCGTGCCCGCGCCGACGGCGTGGACCGGGGTGCCGCTCGCGGCGTGGAAGTCGATGCCGGTGTGGCTGCCGGACGACCAGAGGCTGCCACCGGTCTTGTAGCCGGTGGAGACGTACGAGCCGGCCACCGGGGGGACGAAGGCGTTGAGGCGCTTGCGGGCCGCGGCCCGGGCCGCGCGCTCCTTCGCCGCCTTCGCCTCGCGCTCCCGCTCGGCCTTCGCCCTGGCGACGGCCTTCGCTTTCGCCTCGGCCTTCGCCTTCGCCTTCGCGACGGCGGCCTCGTGCTCCTGAGCGGTCACCTGGGCCGCTATCCGGTCGGCGACCGTGTCACCGACGAGGATGGTCCGGTCGAGGCGGGCCTCCTGCGCGCTGGGGGTCCTCGGGCCGTCGGCCATCGCGGGCGAGGCGAGGGTGCCGATGACACCTGCCGTGGCGAGCGTGGCGACTCCGGCGACGCCCGCGGTCCTGCGAGTCAGGCGGTTCGGGGCACGGTGCTTACCGGTAGGGCGGCTGAACGCCATGAAGGGGCTGGTCCTTTCCTTCCCTCTCGCCTACCGGGTTAGCTGACGGGTTCGGAGCAGGAAGGTCTCCTACGGGCCCGCCCCTGCGGAGCGGCCCCGATTCACCCCAGGGACTGAGTGGGTCCCCGGCTCCCCAGGCTCGCGCCTGACGGGGACTCGGCGATCGCTGCCCGGCGCCGCGGTTGCGGCTGTGTCCGGCGGACAGCGAGTGCGACGGTAAGTGGTCGGTGCGGGCCGCGCCAAACGGACAGCGGATTTTGTCGCACATCCCACAGCCGCACCGGCCGGGACGGGCAGGGGTCCCGGTGGACGTGCTGTCCACCGGGACCCCCGGCCTGTCCGCACGGGCCGCCCGGGCCGCCCGGACCGCCCGGACCGCCCGGAACAGGGAGCTACCGGGGCGTCAGCTCGCGACCACCGTCACCTCGCCGATGCCGAGCGCCCTGACCGGCTCCGCGATCTGCGCCGCGTCTCCCACCAGCACCGTCACGAGCCGGTCGTCGGGGAAGGCGCTGACCACGGCGGCGGTCGCCTCGACCGTGCCGGTCGCGGCGAGGTGCGCGTACAGCTGCGCCTGGAAGTCGTCCGGCAGATGCTGCTCGACCTGATCGGCGAGCGTGGCCGCGACCGCGGCTGCCGTCTCGTACTTCAGCGGAGCGACGCCCACCAGATTCTGTACGGCGACATCCCGCTCGGCGTCGGTCAGCCCGCCCGCGGCAAGCGTCCTGAGCACCTTCCAGAGGTCGTCGAGCGCGGGCCCGGTCGACTCGGTGTCGACGGAACCACTGATGGCGAGCATGGCCGCACCGGTTCCGTCAGGCGCGGAGCGGAGCACCTGGCTGAACGCCCGCACCCCGTAGGTGTAGCCCTTCTCCTCGCGCAGGACACGGTCCAGGCGGGAGGTGAGCGTGCCGCCCAGGCAGTAGGTGCCGAGGACCTGGGCGGGCCAGACACGGTCGTGCCGGTCGGCGCCGATCCGGCCGATCAGCACCTGCGTCTGGACCGCTCCGGGGCGGTCCACCACGACCACCCGGCCGGTGTCGTCCGCGGTGATCGGGGGCACCGGGCGGGGCGTGCCCGCGTTGCCCTTCCACTCGCCGAGGCTCTCGGCGAGCACGGCGTCCAGGTCGGTCTCCGCCAGATCGCCGACGACCACGGCGGTCGCTGTCGCCGGCCGGACGTACGCGTCGTAGAAGGCGCGGACCGCGGCCGCGTCGATACGCGCCACCGTCTCCTCGGTGCCCTGGCGCGGGCGCGACATGCGCGCGGTCGCCGGGAACAGCTCCTTGGAGAGCTGCTTGGCCGCCCGGCGCGCCGGGTTGGCGAGCTCGTGCGGGATCTCGTCCAGCCGGTTGCCCACGATCCGCTCGACCTCGCTCGCGGCGAAGGCGGGCGCCCGCAGTGCGTCGGCGAGCAGGCCGAGCGCCTTGGGCAGCCGGGAGACCGGCACTTCGAGGGAGACCCGGACACCGGGGTGGTCCGCGTGCGCGTCGAGCGTGGCACCGCAGCGCTCCAGCTCCGCGGCGAACTCCTCGGCGCTGTGCTTGTCGGTCCCCTCGGAGAGGGCCCTCGCCATGATGGTGGCGATGCCGTCGAGCCCCTCGGGCTCGGCGTCCAGCGGGGCGTCGAGACTGATCTCGACGGCGACGACCTGCTGTCCGGGCCGGTGGCAGCGCAGCACCGTCAGGCCGTTGGGCAGGGTGGAGCGCTCGGGTGCCGGGAAGGCCCAGGGCCTGGGGGCGCCCGCCTGGGGCTGGGGGTGGAAGGTCATCGTCACGGCCGCGGGGTCGGTCACTGGTCCGCCTCGGTGGTCTCGGTGGTGGCGGAGGCGTCGTCGGACACGACGTCCGCGCCCGTCTCCTCGGGCTCATCGGCGGCGACGGGCTCGTACACCAGCACGGCCCTGTTGTCGGGGCGCAGCCGCGCCGCGGCGATCTCCTGCACCTCGCCGGCGGTGATGTCCAGCACCCGGCGCACCGCGGTCAGCGCCAGCTGCGGGTCACCGAACAGCACGGCGTACCTGCACAGTTCGTCGGCGCGGCCGGCCACCGTGCCGAGCCGGTCGAGCCACTCCCGCTCCAGCTGGGCCTGGGCGCGCTCCATCTCCTCGGCCGTGGGGCCCTCGGCGGCGAAGCGGGCCAGCTCCTCGTCGACGGCCGCCTCGATCTGCGGGACCTCGACACCGCCCGACGTCTTGACGTCCAGCCAGCCGAGCGAGGGGGCGCCGGAGAGCCGCAGCAGGCCGAAGCCCGCGGCGACCGCCGTACGGTCCCGCCGCACCAGCCTGTTGTGGAGCAGGGAGGACTCGCCGCCGCCCAGGATGGTCAGCGCGATGTCCGCAGCGTCGCACGCGCGGGAGCCGTCCTCGGGGAGCCGGTACGCGGCCATCAGCGCACGCGAGGGAACCTCCTCGTACAGCTCCTCACGCACCTCACCACCGAGGGTGTCGGGCAGGGAGCCGTCCCGCGGCGGCTGCTTGCCGTCGTGGGAGGGGATGGTCCCGAAGTACTTCTCGACCCAGGCGAGCGTCTGCTCCGGGTCGATGTCGCCGACGACCGAGAGCACGGCGTTGTTGGGCGCGTAGTTCGTGCGGAAGAACGCGCGCGCGTCCTCCAGCGTCGCCGCGTCCAGGTCGGCCATGGAGCCGATCGGAGTGTGGTGGTACGGGTGGCCCTCCGGGTACGAGAGGGCGGTCAGCTTCTCGAACGCCGTGCCGTACGGCACGTTGTCGTAGCGCTGGCGGCGCTCGTTCTTGACGACGTCCCGCTGGTTCTCCATGGACTCCTCGTCGAGCGCGGCGAGGAGGGAGCCCATCCGGTCGGCTTCGAGCCAGAGCGCCAACTCCAGCTGGTGCGCGGGCATCGTCTCGAAGTAGTTGGTGCGCTCGAAGCTGGTGGTGCCGTTGAGCGAGCCCCCGGCCCCCTGCACCAGCTCGAAGTGGCCGTTGCCCTTGACCTGCCCCGACCCCTGGAACATCAGGTGCTCGAAGAGGTGGGCGAGGCCGGTACGGCCCTTGACTTCGTGGCGTGAACCGACGTCGTACCAGAGGCAGACCGCGGCGACCGGGGTCAGGTGGTCCTCGGAGAGCACCACCCGCAGGCCGTTGGCCAGCCGGTGCTCGGTCGCTGTCAGGCCGCCGGAACCGGCCTCGGCTGTGGCCGTGTGACCCATGGGCATGTACGTCCCTTCGATCGCGTGTGTTGACCGCGTTGAAATGCAGTCCTGCCACTGTATGCAAGCGCGCCGACAGCCGGGAGCCATCCCGGTGTGCACGGGTCGCGGTCGGTGTTGTCAGTGGGACAGTCCACAATGGTCGGCGTCAGTACCGGACCAGGCACGTGAAGGAGCCGCAGCAGCGATGGCCCGCCGCAGCACGAAGACCCCGCCTCCGGAGGACTTCGAGGAGAAGATTCTCGACATCGACGTGGTCGATGAAATGCAGGGCTCCTTCCTTGAGTACGCGTACTCGGTGATCTACTCACGGGCCCTGCCGGATGCCCGTGACGGCATGAAGCCCGTGCACCGGCGCATTCTCTACCAGATGAACGAGATGGGGCTGCGGCCCGACCGCAGCTACGTGAAGTGCGCCCGCGTCGTCGGCGAGGTCATGGGCAAGCTGCACCCGCACGGTGACGCGTCGATCTACGACGCCCTGGTGCGGCTCTCCCAGCCGTTCTCGATGCGGCTCCCCCTCGTCGACGGCCACGGCAACTTCGGCTCGCTCGGCAACGACGACCCGCCGGCCGCGATGCGGTACACCGAGTGCCGGATGGCTGACGCCACCTCACTGATGACCGAGTCGATCGACGAGAACACGGTCGACTTCGAGCCGAACTACGACGGCCAGGAGCGCGAGCCCGTCGTGCTCCCGGCCGCCTATCCGAACCTGCTGGTCAACGGCTCGTCCGGGATCGCGGTCGGCATGGCGACCAATATGCCCCCGCACAATCTCGGCGAGATCATCGCGGCGGCCCGTCATCTGATCAAGCACCCGGGCGCGGACCTCGACACCCTCATGCGCTTCGTGCCGGGCCCCGACCTGCCGACCGGCGGCCGGATCGTCGGGCTGGACGGGATCAGGGACGCCTACGAGCGCGGGCGCGGCACCTTCAAGATCCGCGCGACGGCCACCGTGGAGAACGTCACGCCGCGCCGCAAGGGCATCGTCGTCACCGAACTGCCCTTCGCCGTCGGCCCGGAGAAGGTCCGAGCCAAGATCAAGGACCTGGTGGCGTCGAAGAAGCTCCAGGGCATCGCCGACCTGAAGGACCTCACCGACCGGTCGCACGGACTGCGGCTGGTCATCGAGGTGAAGAACGGCTTCGTGCCCGAGGCGGTGCTGGAGCAGCTCTACAAGCTCACCCCGATGGAGGAGTCCTTCGGTATCAACAACGTGGCGCTGGTCGACGGACAGCCGCTGACGCTGGGCCTCAAGGAGCTCCTGGAGGTCTATCTCGACCACCGCTTCTCGGTCGTCAGGCGGCGCAGCGAGTTCCGCAGGACCAAGCGGCAGGACCGTCTGCATCTGGTCCTCGGGCTGCTCGTGGCGCTGCTCGACATCGACGAGGTCATCCGCCTCATCCGGTCCAGCGACAACTCGGCGCAGGCCAAGGAGCGGCTGATCTCGCACTTCTCGCTCAGCGAGATCCAGACGCAGTACATCCTGGACACGCCGCTGCGCCGCCTCACCAAGTTCGACCGGATCGAGCTGGAGAGCGAGCGCG
The DNA here is from genome assembly GCF_036061255.1 of Streptomyces sp. NBC_00388. NCBI lineage: Bacteria > Bacillati > Actinomycetota > Actinomycetes > Kitasatosporales > Streptomycetaceae > Streptomyces > Streptomyces sp. NBC_00388. The sequence goes on along the minus strand of NZ_CP107948.1, from coordinate 5,833,432 downwards.
ACCGGCTGAACAAGGAGATCGAGGAGCTGACCCGGATCCTGGACTCCGACGCGGAGCTGCGCAAACTGGTCTCGGGCGAACTGGCCGCGGTGGCGAAGAAGTTCTCCACCGACCGCCGTACGGTGCTGCTGGAGTCGGCGGGTACTCCGGTCGCCGCGGCCTCCCTGGAGGTCGCCGACGACCCGTGCCGGGTCCTGCTGTCGTCCACGGGGCTGCTGGCGCGTACGGCCACCGCCGAGATGCTCAGTACCGAGGGGCAGAAGCGCACCAAGCACGATGTGGTGGTCTCGGCCGTACCGGCGACCGCGCGCGGCGACATCGGTGTGGTGACATCGGCCGGCCGCCTGCTGCGGCTCGCGGTCATCGACCTGCCGCAGCTGCCGGACACGATGTCCGCCCCCAGCCTGGCGGGCGGCGCGCGGATCGCGGAGTTCGTCTCACTGGCCGACGGCGAGCGGGTGGTCTGCCTCACCACGGTCGACGAGTCGTCGCCCGGCCTGGCGATCGGCACGGAACAGGGCATCGTGAAGCGGGTCGTTCCCGACTATCCGGCCCACAAGGACGAGTTGGAGGTCATCGGCCTCAGGGACGGCGACCGGATCGTCGGCGCGGCCGAGCTGCGGACGGGCGACGAGGACCTGGTCTTCATCACCGACGACGCACAGCTGCTGCGCTATCCGGCCGGCCAGGTCAGGCCGCAGGGCCGGGCCGCCGGCGGTATGGCCGGCATCAAGCTGGCGGACGGAGCCAAGGTGATCTCGTTCACCGCGGTGGACCCGGCCGCCGGTGCGGTGGTCCTCACGGTCGCGAGCTCGCACGGCACACTGGACGACTCGGTGCGTACGGCGAAGCTGACCCCGTTCGACCAGTACCCGCGCAAGGGCCGGGCGACCGGCGGGGTGCGCTGTCAGCGCTTCCTGAAGGGCGAGGACCTGCTGGTGCTCGCCTGGGCCGGAGAGACACCGGTGCGGGCCGCAGCAGCGAACGGCGCCCCGGCCGAACTGCCGGAACCGGACCCGCGCCGGGACGGCTCGGGTCTGCCGCTCACGTCGGCGGTGGCGAAGCTCGCGGGACCGGTGTAGTCCGGCGGTTCCTGGCCTGACCGGCGGGGCCCGCGCCGGGCGGGCCCGGTGGCCGGGCGGGTCCGCGCCGGGCGGGTCCGGTGGCCGGGCCCGCCGGCCGACCTGATCCGCACTCAGTACGACAGCCCGGCCTCTTCGGTTCCGTCCGGTTCTCCCGGGCCCTCGGAGAGGCCGGGTACGTAGCGCAGGACACCCCACATGGCTTCGGCCGGGACCTCCTGCGGTGCGCTCTCGCGGCAGCCGTCCAGCCGGTCGCGTACCACTGCGGCGTCGATACCCGAGCCGATCAGGACCAGTTGGGTACGGGGCTCCTCGTCCCCCGCCCGGGGCGAGGGGTAGAAACGCAGGAAGTTGCCCACCGCGTGCAGGGTGTACCTCTCCGGATGCCCGGGGACCCCGAAGTGGACGAAACCCTTGATGCGGTAGAGGCCGTCGGGCCGGGTGTCGAGAAAATCCATGAACCGCCGCGGGTTCACCGGCTCCGCCGAGACGAACTCGACGCTCTCGTAGAGCGCGTGCAGATGGCCGCTGTGCTCCCCGCCACCCGCGCAGGGCCCGGCTTCCGGCTCTGCGGCGCCCGTACCGTCCGCCCCCGCGCCGTCGCGCAGGTCGTCGAAGGAGAGCTGGCCGACGCGTTCGCCTGCCGGTCTGCGGTCGATCAGCAGGCCCGGGTCGATCTGCCCGTACTCGGCGCCGATCACCGGGACGCCGACGGCGTGCTCGGCGACCACGGCCCGGATCCGCGCGCGGTCCTGCGCGTCGACCCGGTCCGCCTTGTTGAGGACCACCAGGTCGGCGAGGGCCAGATGGCGGTCGGTCTCCGGGTGGCGGCCGCGGGTCGCGTCGAACTCGGCGGCGTCGACGACCTGGACGAGCCCTCCGTACACGATGTCCGGGTTCCCGCTCGCCAGGATCATCCTGATGAGCTCCTGCGGCTCGGCGAGACCGCTCGCCTCGATGACGATGACGTCGATGCGCAGCTCGGGGCGGGAGAGCCGGCCCAGGTACTCGTCGAGTTCGCTGGTGTCGACTGCGCAGCACAGACAGCCGTCACCGAGCGAGACCATCGAGTCGACCTGGCCCGCGACCGTCATCGCGTCGATCTCGATGGCACCGAAGTCATTGACGACGGCGCCGATCCGGGTGCCTCTGCTCTGCCGGAGCAGATGGTTGAGCAGCGTGGTCTTGCCGGATCCGAGGAATCCCGCGAGGACGACGACGGGCACGGGTTTACTGGACATGGGCACCGATCCTAAGGGCTGTGGGCACCGCGCCGGCCGCCCCGGGCCGGTCCCCCGGCATGGTCCCGGCGCCCTCCCGCCCGGTGGCCTGCCGGTCAGCCGACGGCCGGCACCGGCTGCGGCGGGGGCGGCCCCACATAGCGGGCGGCAGGACGGATGATCTTGGAGTCGGCGGCCTGCTCCAGGATGTTGGCGCTCCAGCCGATCACCCGCGCCACACAGAAGGTCGGCGTGAACATGGAGCGCGGCAGCCCGCACTGCTCCATGACGACACCCGCGTAGAACTCGACGTTGGTGTGCAGCTCCCGGCCGGGCTTGAGCTCGGCGAGCAGTGCTTCCACCCGCTCCTCGACCTGGACGGCGAAACCGGCGAGGGGCCCGCCGAACCGCAGGGCGATATCGCGCAGCATCCGCGAGCGCGGGTCCTCGGTGCGGTAGACGGGATGCCCGAACCCCATGATCCGCTCCCCCGCCAGCACCTTCTCCCGTATCCACGGGTCGATGCGCTCCGGTGTGCCGATGGCGTCGAGGGTGTCCAGCGCCCGGCTCGGCGCTCCGCCGTGGAGCGGGCCCGAGAGCGCACCGACCGCCCCCACCAGACAGGCCGCCACATCCGCGCCGGTGGAGGCGATGACGCGCGCGGTGAAGGTGGAGGCGTTGAATCCGTGGTCGATGGTGGAGACCAGGTACTGCTCGACGGCGCGCGCCCGGTCCGGGTCCGGCTCCTCACCACTGATCATGTAGAGGTAGTTGGCCGCCGCGGGCAGATCGTCGCGCGGCTCGACGGGTTCCAGTCCCCGGCCGATCCGGTGCAGCGCGGCCAGCAGGGTCGGTACGACGGCGCAGGCAGCGAGGGTGTCGGCGACCCTGCGGTCCGTTCCGATGTCGTAGACCGGCCGGAAGTCCGCCTCCGCTCCGAGCAGGGAGAGCGCGGTCCGCAGCCCGGCGAGCGGCCCTGCGCCTGCCCGGGAGAGGGCCGGCAGCACCTCGCGGACGGCGTCGGGGAGCCGGCGCAGCGGGACGGTCCTGGCCGTGAAGGCTGCGCGCTGGGTGGCATCGGGGAGCTCGCCGTGGACCATCAGGTACCAGACGTCCTCGAAGGTGCGCAGATGCGCAAGCTCGACAGCCGAGTACTGCCGGTAGTGGTAGAAGCCCTCGCGGCCCCGCACGTCTCCCAGCTCGGTGTCCGTGACGACTACACCCGCGAGCCCTCGTGGAGCGGTGATGGTGGACATGGCTGCCTCCTTGGTCGGTGCGCCGCTTCATGTCATGTCATGGGCCACCCGGTATGAGCTGCTCCTCATGTGCGCCTCATGGGTGCCTCGCGACGCGCTCCCTCTTCCTTGATTCGACTGTCCATGATTGACTCTAATGCTGTCAACATTGATTTAATCAACATAGGTACTGCACATGGACACTCCACATGGATACGGTGAGCCACATGAGCGATCCATCAGCGGCAGCGGAGCCCCGGCGGCTGACCACCCGGGAAGCGGCGGACCGGCTCGGGGTGAAGCCCGAGACCGTGTACGCGTACGTCAGCCGGGGCCAGCTCGGCAGCCGTCGCGCCCCGGGCGGCCGGGGAAGCACCTTCGACGCCGCCGAGGTCGAGGCGCTGGCCGCGCGCGGTACGCGGCGGGAGGCCCAGCCGTCCGGCACCGATCTGACCTTCCGCACCGGGGTGACACTCATCGACCCGGACGCCGGCCGCTACTACTACCGGGGGGTGGACGCGGCCGCTCTCGCCGGGCAGTACGGCTACGAGGAGGTGGCCGAGTGGCTGTGGACCGGAAGGCTGCGCCCCGGAGTACGGTTCACCGCCCCGCCCGAGGCTCTGGCCGCCGGGCGACGGGCGGTCGGGGCGCTCCCCGCCCACAGCACGGCGATGGACCGGCTTCGGGCCGCGGCCGTCGCCGCCTCCGCGACCGATCCGCTGCGCTTCGACCTCTCGCCGGAATCCGTCCTCGGGACGGCACGCGCCCTGATCCCCACCCTGGTGGGCTCACTGCCGCCGGAGGGCTCACCGGACGAGGACGGTACGGACGGAGGACTGGCCGCCAGGCTCTGGCGACGGCTCACCGCGCGCGCCCCTGACGAGGCCTCACTGGCCGTACTGGAAGCGGCTCTTGTCCTGCTCATCGACCACGACCTGGCCGCTTCCACGCTGGCCACGAGGGTCGCGGCCTCCGCCCGCGCACATCCGTACGCCGTCGTCTCGGCCGGGCTCGGCGCACTGGAGGGGCCCCTGCACGGCGCCGCCAGCGGACTGGCCCACCGGATGCTCGCGGAAGTGCTGGAGCGGGGCGGGGCGGCCCCGGTCGTCGCCGACCACTTGCGGGCCGGCCGGCGCGTACCGGGCCTCGGCCACCGGCTGTACCGGGGCGAGGACCCCCGGGCCGGGGTGCTGTTCGCACTGCTCGACGAGGTCCCGGCGGCGGCTCCCGCGCTCGGCGCCGCCCGCGACGTGCTGACGACCGTGGCCCGCCACACCGAGCTGCACGCCAACGTCGATCTGGCGCTCGCCGTGTTCTCGGTGGCCTCGGGGATGCGCGCCGAGGCGGGGGAGGCACTCTTCGCCGTGGCCAGGACGGCGGGCTGGATCGCCCACGCGCAGGAGGAGTACGCGGAACGGCCGCTGCGGTTGCGGCCGGGCGGCCAGTACAACGGCCCTCCCCCGCCGCAGGACCTGCCCCGGCCGTGATCCGTCGCGGTCGTCGCCGTCCCCGTGCGCCGGCGGGGTGAGCGGGGACACCGTGCGACGGATCACGAGAGCCGTCCGGGGAGGAGCGGGCGGTCCGGCTGCGGAGTCAGGCCCGCAGCCAGACCGCCGTGTCCTGCGGAAGACGGCCCCCGCCGTCCAGGGGGCCGCTGCGGAGCAGGACGTGTGAGTGGGCGGGGAGCACGGCGGGCTCCGCGGCGAGGTTGACGACGCAGACGAGCCCCTCGGGGCGGGCGAAGGCCAGCACACCGTCGGCCGCGGGCAGCCAGCTCAGCGGCCCGTCCCCGAATCCGGCCTCCGACCGGCGGAGTCCGAGCGCCGTGCGGTAGAGCGAGAGCATCGAGTCCGTCTGCCCCGCCTGGAGTTCGGCCGCGTAGTGCGTCCAGGCCTCTGGCTGCGGGAGCCAGGGCTCGGCGGCGGGCGGTGCGGCCGTCCAGGGCAGCGGCACGCGGCAGCCGTCGCGGCCCGGATCCGTGCCGCCGGAACGGAAGTGCATCGGGTCCTGGATCCGGTCCAGCGGGATCTCCACCTCGGGCAGCCCGAGCTCCTCGCCCTGATAGAGGTAGACGGATCCGGGCAGTGCCAGCGAGAGCAGCGCGGCCGCGCGGGCTCTGCGGGTCCCGAGTTCCAGGTCGGTCGGGGTGCCGAAGGCCTTGGCCGCGAAGTCGAAGCCGGTCTCCCGCCGTCCGTAGCGGGTGACCGTGCGGGTCACGTCGTGGTTGCACAGCACCCACGTCGCCGGAGCGCCGACAGGGGCGTGCTCCGCGAGGGTCTCCTCCACCGCGGTCCGGAGCCGCGCCGCATCCCACGGGCAGGCCAGGAAGTTGAAGTTGAACGCCGTGTGCAGCTCGTCCGGGCGCAGATAGCGGGCGAAGCGCTCGGAGTCCGGCAGCCACACCTCACCGACGAAGACACCGCCGTACTCGTCGGCGACGGCCCGCCACGAGCGGTAGATGTCGTGAATCTCGTCCTGGTCGATATAGGGATGCGGATCGCGCCCCTCGACGAAGTCGGGCAGCCCGTCCGCCTTGGTGAGCAGCGCGGCCGAGTCGATCCGCACGCCGGCGACCCCCCGTTCGAACCAGAAGCGCAGCACGTTCTCGTGCTCCTCGCGCACCACGGGGTGGGTCCAGTTGAGGTCGGGCTGCTCCGGGGCGAAGAGATGGAGGTACCACTCGCCGTCCTCGACCCGGGTCCAGGTGGAACCGGCGAACTGGGACGGCCAGTCGTTGGGGGCGAGTTCGCCGTGCTCGCCCCGCCCGGGGCGGAAGTGGAAGAGTTCGCGCTCCGGGCTGCCCGGTCCCGCGGCGAGCGCCGCCCTGAACCAGGCGTGCTGGTCGGATACGTGGTTGGGCACGATGTCGACGATGGTGCGGATGCCCAGCTCACGTGCTTCGGCGATGAGCTTCTCGGCCTCGCCGAGGGTTCCGAAGGCAGGGTCGATGCTGCGGTAGTCGGCCACGTCGTAGCCGCCGTCCGCGAGTGGCGAAAGGTACCAGGGGGTGAACCAGAGCGCGTCGACGCCCAGTTCGGCGAGGTACGGAAGCCGGCCGCGTACACCCGCCAGATCGCCGGTGCCGTCACCGTCCGCATCGGCGAAACTGCGTACGTACACCTGGTAGATGGCGGCGGAACGCCACCAGTCCTCAGTGGCCTCGGGCGGAGGGATGGCTGCCACGTGACGGTCCTTTCGGGCAGGGGGGACTCCGCCGCCGGCCCCGGACAGCGGGGCGCCGGGACGGAGCCGGCGGCGGAGCGCAGAGGGGAGGTGGTCCGGAGGCGGTGGTCAGCCCTTCAGGCTGCCGGCGGTCAGACCGCTCATGATGTTGCGCTGGAAGATCAGGAAGATGATCAGCGTCGGCGCCGATGCCATGGCGAGTGCGGCGATGAGCCAGTTCTCGGGTACCCCCTGGGCCAGCGAGTAGATACCGACGTTGAGCGTCTGCTTGTTCGGGTCGGGCAGGGTGAGCATCGGCCAGAGGAAGTCCTTCCAGACGCCGACGATCGCGAAGATCGAGACCACTCCCAGGATGGGCCGGGAGATGGGCAGCACCACCGAGCGCAGGGTGCGCAGCGGCGAGGCCCCGTCGATGGACGCCGCGTCCAGCAGTTCCCGCGGGATGGAGTCGAAGAACCGCTTCAGCAGGAAGATGTTGAACGCGTTCGTCACCGAGGGAAGCCAGATCACCCAGGGCGAGTTGAGCAGGTTGCGCTGGAATAGCGGCACGTCGAGCACCGTGAGGTACTGCGGTACGACAAGCACCGTGGCCGGGATCATCAGCGTCGCCAGCATCATCCCGAGGATGGCCTTGCCGAAGACGGGCCTGAGCTTGGAGAGCGAGTAGGCCGCGGCGACGTCGAAGACCAGTTGGAAGGCGAGCGCCCCGAAGGCGTAGTAGAGCGTGTTGAGGAGCAGCTTGGACAGCTGCATCACGTGCCATGCCTTGGAGTAGTTGTCCGGGTGGAGGCTCTTGGGGAAGGCGGTGGGCGGTGACTGGGCGATCTCCTGCGCGGTCTTCAGGCCCCCGGTCACCATCCAGTACAGGGGGCCGAGGAAGACCAGGGTGAAGAAGAGGACGACCAGGGTGAGGACGCCCCAGTAGACGGCCTTCCCGCGGGGCCTGCCCAGTTGGGCGGGTGAGATCAGAGTGCGCTCTGCCATCGTCGTCGTACCCCTAGCTCTCGCTGTCGCGGCTCAGCCGGACGTACGCCGCCGAGAATCCGGCCAGCAGCACCAGCAGGACCAGGCCGAGTGCGGCGGCGCCGCCGTAGTTGTTGAAGTTGAAGGCGTACTGGTAGATGAGGTAGACGACGGTCGTCGTCGACCCCTCAGGTCCGGCGCCGTTGGTCAGCAGGAAGGGTTCGGTGAAGACCTGCATCGTCGCGATGATCTGCATCAGCAGGAGCAGCGAGAGGATCAGCCGGGTCTGCGGGACGGTGACGTGCCAGATCTTCCGCAGGAGGCCTGCGCCGTCGAGTTCGGCCGCCTCGTACAGCTCGCCCGGGATGCCCTGCAGGGCGGCGAGGTAGATCAGCGTGGCACCGCCCATGTTCATCCAGGTGGAGGCGATGACCACCGAGAGCATCGAGGTGCTGGTGGACTGGAGCCACTGCTGTTCCGGCAGGTGCAGAAAGTGCAGGATGCCGTTGAAGAGCCCGTAGCCGGGGTCGTAGAAGTACTTGAACAGCAGGACGGACGCGACCGGCGGCAGCATCACGGGGAGATACACGAGCAGGCGCAAGTACCCCTGGGCGTGCCGGAACTCATTGATCACGATCGCGATGACGAACGGTACGAGGAAGCCGAGCAGCAGCGCCAGGCCGGTGAAGAGCAGGGTGTTGCGCCAGGCCTGCCAGAAGGCCGGGTCATGGAACACGTAGTCCAGGTTGGCCAGGCCGACCCAGGTGGTCCTGCCCGCCTCGTTCTTCTGGAAGGCCAGGAGGAACTCCCTGACCATCGGGTACCAAGAGAAGAAGGCGAAGCAGAGCACGGCGCCGATCAGGAAGCCGTGCGCCGAGAGGTTGCGCCGCAGGTTGCGGACGAAGACCTCACGGCGGGCCGCCGGCTGCGGACCGGCGGGTTGCGGGGGCTTCACCGCCGTGCTGCTGGTGGACAGGGTGGGGGCCGACATCGTCTCTCCTTGGCGCCGGTTCGCGGGCTGGGCCGGGCCGGGACCTCCCGGTCCCGGCCCACACGGTGCTGTGCCGGGCTGCCTAGTTCGCCAGGACCTGGTTGACCTGCTGCTCAGCGGTGGAGAGCAGCGCGTCGACGTTGGCGTTCTTGTTGGTCAGCACGCCGGACATCGCGTTGTCGAGGATCTTGTAGATCTCCTGCGCCTTGGCCGGCTCGGCCTTGCCCTTGACGGGGTTGTCCATGAACGGCTTGAAGTTCTCCACCGGCATGGTCGCGTTGTCGGTCCTGGACTGGAGGTCCTTCGCCTTGGTGTCCCCGGTCCAGAAGTTCGGCTGCGGGAGGCCCACCGGCAGCTTGTCGGACTTGGAGCGCGCCCACTCGAACTGCCCCTTGCCGGGGGTGAGCGTCTTGAAGTTGACCCAGGCGATGGCTGCCTTGATCTTGTCCGGGGAACTGCCCTGCTTGATCATGTAGTCGTTGCCGCCGAAGAGCGTGGACCGGCCGCCGGGGATCGGGCCCATGCCGTAGTCCTCGTACGTGGCACCGAGCTGCTGGACCATGTAGGTGAGGTCGTCCGGGGCGGCGAGGAACATGCCGAGCTTGTCGGTGGAGATCTGCTTCTGCAGATCTCCCCACTTGAGCAGCTGGGTCTTGCCCATGCTGTCGTCGTCCCAGCGCATGGTCTTGAGGTTCGTCAGGACCTGCTTGCCGGTGGCGTTGTTGAAGGCGGCCTTCCTGCCGTCCGGGGTGACGACGTCGCCGCCGAGGCCGTACATCTCGGCGGTGAAGTGCCAGCCGCCCTGGTTGGTCGCGCTGTAGTCGCCGTAGCCCGCGATGCCGTTGCCGAGGCCCGCGATGGCCTTGGCGTCCTTGCGGACCTCTTCCCAGGTGGTCGGCGGCTTGTTGGGGTCGAGCCCGGCCTGCTTGAAGAGCTTGCGGTTGATCATCAAGCCCATCGTGTAGTTGCTGGTGGGCAGGCCGTAGGTCTTGCCGTCCCTCTTCAGGACGTTCATCACGTCCGGGTCGATGCTGCCCAGCGCGGGGACGGTCTTGGGGGTCACGTACGCCGAGATGTCGGCGGCTCCGCCGTTGTCCAGCACCTGCTGGAGGTCGGTGAAGTACGTGTAGAAGACGTCCGGCTGGGACTTCCCCTTGAGCGCGGCGGTGAAGCGCGTGGGCTCCTCGCACTGGCCGGGGGTGGACTTACCGTCGATCGTGACGTTCGGGTACTGCTCGTTGAACGCCTTGATGTCCTCCTTCCACTCCCGCAGCTCGGCCGCCTTCGCGGCCGGCGGCATGCAGTCCATGGTCAGCGTGACCTTGGTCTTCGGGTCGAGTGGAGCGGACGGGTCCGAACTGCCGCCACCTGATCCCTTGTTGCTGTCGTCGCTGCTGCTGGTGCCGCAGGCAGCCAGTGCGGTCAGAGCGAGCGCGGAGACAAGGGCAGCCGCCGCGGTACGGCGGTGGGTCGGGCGGAACCAGGTGCTTCTCATCGGTGGTCCCCTTGTGGGCAAGAGCGCTGGAAGCCCACAGCTGCGTCGCTGTGTGGCGGCGCAAACTCAACCACCGACAGCAGCACTCCGCAAGATGTCGCGCAGATTCCGCAAATTTTTGACAGCTAGCGCGCCCCACCCCGTGACACCTGTGCGGTGGAACCGCGCACCACGAGTTCGGGCTCGAAGAGCAGCTCGTCGGAGGGGACCGCACGGCCGCCGATCTGCACCGTGAGCAGCTCGACCGCGGCCCGCCCCATCGCCTCGATGGGCTGGCGGACCGTGGTCAGCGGAGGCTCCGTGCAGTTCATGAAGGCCGAGTCGTCGTAGCCGACGATCGAGACGTCCCCGGGCACCGAGAGACCCCGCCGGCGGGCGGCGCGCACCGCACCGAGGGCGAGCGGGTCGCTCGCGCAGATGACCCCGGTGACCCCCTGGTCCAGCAGCCTGGCCGCCGCCGCCTGGCCGCCCTCCAGCGAGAACATCGCCCGCACGACCCGCTCGTCGGGGAGTTCGGCGCCGAGCTCCGCCGCGATCACCCGGGCGGCTTCCAGCTTGCGCATCGACGGGAGGTGGTCGCTGGGCCCGAGCACCAGGCCGATCCGCTCGTGGCCGAGTGAGGCCAGATGGCGCCAGGCCTGGTCGAGGGCGACCGCGTCGTCGCAGGAGACCCCGGGGAAACCGAGGTGCGCGATGGCCGCGTTGATCAGAACGACCGGAATCCTGCGGTCCGCGAGTACCTTGTAGTGGTCGTGCGGGGCATCGAGCTGAGCGTAGAGCCCGCCCGCGAAGACGACCCCGGAGACCTGCTGCTCCAGCAGGAGTTCGACGTAGTCGGCCTCGGACACGCCGCCCTTGGTCTGGGTGCAGAGGACGGGCGTCAGCCCCTGCTGCGCGAGGGCGCCCCCGACCACTTCGGCGAAGGCGGGGAAGATGGGGTTCTGGAGCTCCGGGAGCACCAGGCCCACGAGCCGGGCCCGTTCACCCCGCAGCTGGGTAGGGCGTTCGTACCCCAGCACATCGAGTGCGGACAGCACAGCCTGGCGGGTGGCCTCCGAGACACCGGGCCTGCCGTTGAGTACCCGGCTGACCGTGGCCTCGCTGACCCCAACCTTCTGTGCCACCTGTGCAAGTCGTCGCGTCATACACGCAAGATTAGCGCAAGGCTCGCAAGCGGTTTGCGTAACCTTGGGAACTTCCGGTAGCTCCTCGCGGCCTCTACCGTTCTGCCACATGAACACCGGACAGCCCTGGAAACGTCGTATCGGACTGCCCCGCCGGGTGTTCTCCCAGGTGCTGCTGATGCAGCTGACCCTGGCCGGCGGGGTGCTCGTCCTGGCCACCGGCCTCTTCCTGCGCCCCCTCGGAGCGCAACTCGACGACCAGGCCATGCGTCGCGCTCTCGCGATCGCCGAGACTACTGCCTCACCCCGGCTGGCGGCGGAACTCCTCGCCTCCCGGCCGACGCCCGGCGGCCCCGTGCAGGCCGAGGCCGAGCGCATCCGCCGGGCCACCCGCGCCGAGTACATCGTGGTCATGGACGTACACGGGATCCGGTGGTCGCACACCACCCGCTCCGAGATCGGACAGCCCGTCTCGACCAGCGCCCGCGATCCGCTGGCCGGCCGCGAGGTCATGGGGATCGACAGCGGCACCCTCGGCCGCTCCGCCCGGGGCAAGGTCCCGCTGCGCGACAGCCACCACCGGATCGTCGGCGCGGTGTCGGTCGGTATCCGGTACGACAGCGTGCGCGCACACCTGCTCGCGACGATCCCGGGGCTTCTGGCGTACGCCGGCGGGGCGCTCGCCGCAGGGGCGCTGGCCGCGTATCTGATCTCCAGGCGGCTCCAGCGGCAGATGCACGACCTTGCGTTCTCCGACATCTCGGCGCTGCTCGCCGAACGCGAGGCGATGCTGCACGGCATCCGTGAGGGCGTCGTCGCCCTGGACGGCGGCGGCAGGATACGGCTCATGAACGACGAGGCCCAGCGGCTGCTCGACCTCGGCCCGGAGATCATCGGGCTCCCCCTCACCGAGGCCCTGGGCGAAGGGCGCACCACCGACGTGCTGGCCGGCCGGGTGACGGGTGAGGACCTGCTGGCGGTACGCGGCCGCCGTGTCCTGGTCGCCAACCGGATGCCCACCGACGACGGGGGCGCCGTGGCCACCCTCCGCGACCGGACGGAACTGGAGCGGCTGGGCCGCGAACTCGACTCCACGCGCGGGCTGATCGACGCGCTGCGCGCGCAGGACCACGAGCACGCCAACCGGATGCACACCCTGCTCGGCCTCCTCGAACTGGAGATGCACGACGAGGCGGCCGATTTCATCAGCGAGGTCGTCGGGGCGCACCGGGCCACCGCGGAACAGGTCACCGAGAAGATCCACGATCCGCTGCTGGCCGCCCTGCTGGTCGGCAAGGCCACCGTGGCGGCGGAGCGCGGGGTCGTCCTGTATCTCACCCCGGCGACCCTGCTGCCGGACCGGCTGGTCGACCCGCAGGGGCTGGTGACGATCGTGGGCAATCTGGTGGACAACGCCCTGGACGCGGTGTCCGGCTGCCCCGGTGCCCGGGTCGAGGTCGAGCTGATCGCCGACGGTCACACGGCGGTCCTGCGCGTCTGCGACAACGGCGCCGGGATACCGGAGGAGCAGCACGGGCAGATCTTCACCGAGGGCTGGTCGACCAAGAAGCTTCCCGCGCACGGGAAGCGAGGCCTGGGGCTGCCGCTGGTCCGCAGACTCGCCGAGCGGCAGGGCGGCAGCGCCCGAGTCGGCTCGGCCGCCGAGGGCGGCGCCGCGTTCACGGTCGTCCTCCCCGAGGCACTGGCCGGGCAGCGGGCGGCGGCCACGGGGGCAGCGGGCTGACGGGCTGACGGGCTGACGGGCCGGCGACGGGCAGATCCGCACCGAGGGCTTGAGGGTGGCGGGGGGCGGTGCGGTGTCGGACGCCTGTCGGCGAAATGTCGGCAGCGGCTGCGATCTTGAGGGGGCCGGATGCTCCCCTGAGCACGCCGCCCCAGAACACAAGGAGCCTGCCATCGTGTCTTCCTCACCCCGGAGCCGACCCTGGGACGTCCACCGGCTGCCTTCTGCCGAGGGCAGGGTCTTCCTGGTCACCGGGGGCAATGCCGGGATCGGCTACTTCGCCGCGGAGCAGCTCGCCGCCACCGGCGCCGTCGTCGTACTGGGCAGCCGGGATGCCACGAGGGCGGGCGCCGCCATGGCCTCGATCCGCTCACGGGTCTCCGGCGCCCGGGTACAGCACCTCCGCCTGGACATCGCCGACCTGGCGTCCCTGAAGAGCGCCGTGGACAGGCTGGACCTCGATCGACTCGACGCGGTGGTCCACAACGCAGGCGTCGCGCTCGACGCCCCGCCCCGCCGGGCGACCGGGGACGGGCACGAGCTGATGTTCGGCACCAACCATCTCGGCCACTTCGCGCTCACCCGGTGGCTGGCCCCCCTGCTGTCCGCGGCGCCGGCGGGCCGCGTCGTGACGGTGGGGAGCTTCGCGGCGCGGTCCGAGCGACTCGACCTGGACGATCTGCAGTCGGCCCGGGACTACCGGCCCAAGCGCACCTACGGCCGGTCGAAACTGGCGCAGATGTCGTTCGGTTTCGAACTCGACCGCCGCCTGCGTGCTGTCGGCAGCACGGTGCTCAGTGTGGTGGCCCACCCGGGCGGCGCACTGGACTCCCTCACCCCCTCCCGCCCGCCGGTACACAGGACAACCCCCGGCGAGCGGGTACGGGCCCTGCCTGCGGGGCTCTTGGTGCAGGGCAAGGACGCCGGAGCCTGGCCCGTCGTCCGCGCCGTCCTCGACCCGGATGTGCGGGGAGGGCAGTTGTGGGGGCCGAGGGTCTTCGGCCTCCGGGGCACGCCACGGCGTGAACCCGTCCCCGCCCACATGGCCGACCAGGCCGTCGCCACCGGCCTGTGGGCTGCCAGCACCGAGCTGGCCGGCACCGATCCGCACCTCGGCTTCCGGTAGGCACACGGCGCCGGGAGCAGCCATCCCGGTCTTCGGGTTCCGTCCCCGCGCGGGGACGGAACCCGAAGACCGGTCACCACCGCACCGGTCACCACCGCATCGATCACCACCGCATCGATCACCACCGCAGCAGGCTCTAGCGGGCCTTCTTCGCGAACTCCGTCGTGTACGTCCTGGACAGATCGACCGTGGTGTTCTTGAGGTTGGGGTTGAACGCCTTGAGCACCTTCTCGACGGTCTCGGGGCCGTTGGCCGGCATCACCCCGTCCTTGGTGAACATCGGCAGCGTCGCCTTGATGGACTGCGCGTAGAGGTCCTTGCCGCCCTGCGCGTAGTCGGCCGGCATCTTCGCCGCGATCTCCTCGGGCGAGTGCGACGACATCCACTTCAGGGTCTTCACGAAGGCGTTGACCAGCTTCTGCACCGCCGGCTTGTGCCCTTCGACCCAGTCGGCGTTCATGTAGAGACTCGACGAGGGGTAGGGGCCGCCCAGCGCCGCCTGCGAGCCCTCGGGCGTACGCATGTCGACGAGCACCTTGCCGAGCTTCTTGTCGAGGATGTTCGCCACCGTCGGGTCGGTCGTCATCCCGCCCTGGATCGATCCCTGCTGAAGCGCGGCGATGAACGTCTGTCCCGCGCCCACCGCGACAGGTGTGAAGTCTCCGCTCTTCCCGCCCGCCCGCACCGCCAGGTACTTGGTGAGGAAGTCGGTGGACGAACCGAGCCCGGTGACACCCAGCTTCTTGCCCTTGAAGTCCTTCGGACCGGTGAGAGATCCGGCAGCCTTGCTGGAGACCACTTCGACCTCACCGGGCGCATGCGAGAACTGCACCACCGACTCCACGTGCTTGCCCTTGGACTGGAGGTCGAGCGTGTGGTCGTAGAAGCCGACGGTCCCCTGGACGTCCCCGGAGACCAGCGCGGTCTCGGCCTGGACACCGGCGGGCTCGGTGAGCAGCGAGACGTCGACGCCCTCGTCCTTGAAGTATCCGAGCCGCTGGGTGAGCATCGCCGGCAGATAGATGACCTTGTCCAGGCCCCCCACCATGATCTTGATCTTGCCGCCGTCCTTGCCCTCCGCGGAGGAGCCACCACCACAACCGGTGAGCGCGGTCAGTGCCAGCGCGCCTGACACCACGACTGCCGACACTCTGCTGATGCTGCGCATGTTCATCACGTCCCTGAGATGTGTACGGAATTGCCAACGCGTTTGCATGGGTACGGAGACCGGTCCCGCATGAGCGGGCAGCCTCGACGAGCCCCGGGGCCGGGGCACCTGCGGGCTCCGGGAGAACGGGTTCGGAAAGGGGCGGGGCGGGCTTTCCGGGCCGGCGGGCCCGCAAGCGAAGGTGCGGCGCTGCCCCGTCCCGCCCGTCAGCGCTCGGTGCCGGCTTCGGCGGGCCGCCACCGGAACAGCCGCCGCTCGGCGAAGGTGAGCAGCCCTTCCGTGATCAGCGCGACGACCGCGAGGATCACCATCGCCGCGTACACACCGGCCGCGTTGAAAGTCCCCTGCGAGGCCGACACCAGCAGTCCGAGCCCCTTCGTCGCGCCGATGTACTCACCGACGATCGCCCCGATGAGGGCGAAGCCGAAGCTGACATGAAGGCTGGTGAAGATCCAGGAGGTGGCGGAGGGGATGACCACCTGGAAGGTGACGCGCCGGTTGCTCGCGCCGAGGATCCGGGCGTTGGCGACCAGGTTGCGGTCGACCTCCTTGGCGCCCTGGAAGGCGTTGAAGAACACCGGGAAGAAGACCAGCACGACAGCGGATGCGACCTTCGATGCCGGTCCGAGCCCGAACCAGATGAGGAAGACCGGGGCGAGGACGATCCGCGGAATGGCGTTGAGGACCTTGATGTACGGGCCGAGGACATCGGAGAGGAACCGGATGCGGCCGAGGGTGATGCCCAGGACCACACCGGCGACGACACCGATGACCCAGCCGAGCAGCGCCTCGTACATCGTGTACCAGATCTGTTCCCAGAGGGATCCCTGCGCGGTGCCGTGCAGCGCCCACTCCCGTATCTGGTCCCAGATCTTCGACGGCATGGAGAAGTTGAAGGGATCGATGACCTTGGCGCGGGCCAGGATCTCCCAGAGGGCGATCACCGCGATCAGCAACAGCGCGCGGCTCACGTACACCACGGCCCGGCGGTTGCGTGCGGCCCGCCGGCGCTCCTCGGTCCGGCCGGTCCTCTTGTCGAGGGCGGGCGCAGGGGCAGTGGACGCCAGGGTCGCGGTGGCCGTGCCCGGGGTCTGCTCGGTCTCAGGCGGCATCTGCGGCACCTCGCTCACGGGTGATACGGACTTCCTCGCCCAGCGAGGACCAGATCTCGCGGTAGAGCTCGACGAACCGGGGTTCGAGCCGCACGGCCTCGACCTTCCGGGGCCTGGGCAGGTCGATCTCGAAGACCTGTTTGACGGTCGCGGGGCCGGCCGTCATCACCACTACCCGGTCGGCGAGTGCGATGGACTCCTCCAGGTCGTGCGTGACGAAGACGACCGAGGTCCCGGTGCCGGCGCAGAGTTCCAGGAGTTCATCGGACATCAGCGCCCGGGTCTGGACGTCCAGCGCCGAGAACGGCTCGTCCATCAGCAGGATCTCGGGGTCGTTGACGAAGGTGGCGGCGAGGGCGACGCGCTTGCGCTGGCCCCCGGAGAGCTGGTGCGGGTAGCGGTCCTCGAACGAGGAGAGGCCGACACGGGCCAGCCACTCGCGGGCCTTCTCCCTGGCCTCCGCCTTCGCTGCGCCGCGGAAGCGCGGCCCCGCCATCACATTGGACAGAACGGTCCGCCAGGGGAAGACAGCATCCTGCTGGAAGACGAATCCGACCTTGTCGCCGATACCGCGTACCGGCTCACCGGCCACCAGTACCTCGCCCTCGGTGGGCTCCTCAAGGCCGCTGACCAGGGTGAGTGTGGTGGACTTGCCGCAGCCGGTGGGGCCGACGACGGCAACGAACTCGCCTCGGCCCACGGTGAGGTCCAAGTCCCGCACGGCGGTGTGCGGCACCCCTGACGGGGTGCGGAACACCTTGCTGGCGCCCCGCAGCTCAATGGCCGGGCTCGTGTCTGTGCTCATGGACCGGGACCGTAGATGTGGCACAGCGCACAGCGGCAGCCTTGTGGGCGCAAGGCATGCTTCTGCCTGCAGGAGACTGTTGTGCTCGTTTTGCGCGCGCTACAACTACGTCGTTGCAAGAACGTCTCAGCAAGAACGTCTCAGACCGGCACGGACAGAGAGCAGCCCGATGATTGATGTACTGGTGGTCGATGACGACTTCCGTGTCGCTGAGATCAACGCTGCGTACGTGGGGAAGGTTCCCGGATTCCATGTCGCCGCCCGTGCCCACAGCGCCGCCCAGGCCATGGCCGCACTGGAACGCGAGCGCATCGATCTGGTCCTGCTCGACCACTATCTCCCCGACGAGACAGGGCTCTCCCTCGTCCGCAGGATGCGGGAAAAGGGGCACCACACCGACGTGATCATGGTGACGGCCGCCGGCGACGTCGCTACCGTGCAGGCCGCCATGCGCCATGGTGCACTGCACTATCTGGTCAAACCGTTCAGCTTCTCGGTCCTGCGCACCAGGCTGGAGGGGTACGCGGCACTGCGGCGCACCGTGAGCCGCGTCGGGGGCAACGGGCAGTGCGCCGGGCAGGAACAGGTCGACCGGATCTTCGGCGCGCTGCGCACCACCGGGCCCGCCGCGTCCTCGGGACTGCCCAGCGGACACTCCGTACCGACGTCGGAACTGATCCGTGAGGTCCTGACCGGCGCCCGGCACCCGCTGTCCGCCCACGAGGTCGCCGCGAGGACGGGGCTGAGCCGCTCCACGGCACAGCGCTACCTGCGCCAGCTGGAACAGACGGGGCGGCTCAGGCTGACCCTCAAATACGGGGACACGGGGCGGCCCGAGCACCGCTATGCCTGGGCCGCCCCCGGATCAGACGGCTCCGGCGCCCGTCAGTGACCGCACTTCCGTCTCGGCGTGCCGGGCAGCGTCGGGCGGCTCGGGCGACGTGACCGTGCCGAGCCACCCGGCGAGGAAGCCGAGGGGGATGGAGAGCAGCCCCGGATTCTCCAGGGGGAAGAACTGGAAGTCCACGTCAGGGAAGAGCGAGGTGGGGCTCCCGGAGACGACCGGCGAGAGGATCACCAGGACGATCGCGGGGACGAGCCCTCCGTACACCGACCAGACCGCGCCGCGTGTGGTGAAGTTCCGCCAGAACAGCGAGAACAGCAGCACCGGGAGGTTGGCCGAAGCCGCCACGGCGAAGGCCAGCCCCACGAGGAACGCGACATTCAGGTCCTTGGCCAGCAGGCTGAGCCCGATGGCCACCGCCCCGATCCCGGCCGCCGCGACACGGGCGACGGCCACCTCGCTGCGCTGCCTGGTACTGCGGCGCCTGAGCGTCGCGTAGAGGTCGTGGGCGACGGAGGCCGACGAGGCGAGCGTGATGCCCGCGACGACGGCGAGGATGGTGGCGAAGGCCACGGCCGCGACCACGGCGAACAGCACCGTGCCTCCGGTGGACCCCTCTCCCCCGCCGACCTCAAGCGCGAGCAGCGGTACCGCGGTGTTCCCCGCCGGGTTCGACGCCTTCACCTGGTCGGAGCCCACGAGCGCGGCCGCACCGAAGCCGAGCACGATCGTCATCAGGTAGAAGCCGCCGATCAGCCCGATCGACCAGACGACCGAGCGGCGGGCGGCGCGGGCGGTCGGCACGGTGTAGAAGCGCGACAGGATGTGCGGAAGCCCGGCCGTCCCGAGGACCAGGGCGAGGCCGAGACTGATGAAGTCGATACGGGAGGTCCAGTCGCCTCCGTACTTGAGGCCGGGTGCCAGGAACTTCATGCCGTGGCCGCTGCGGTGCGCCGCGGCGTTGAGCAGGTGGTTGAAGTCCCCGTGGAAGCGCACCAGGACGAGGACGGTGAGCAGGATCGACCCCGCCATCAGCAGGACGGCCTTCACGATCTGGATCCAGGTGGTCGCTCGCATCCCGCCGAGCGTCACATAGATGACCATCAGCGCTCCGACACCGATCACGGTCCAGGCCTGGGCAGCGCCGCTGTTGCCGCCCAGCAGGAGCGAGACGAGGCTTCCGGCACCCACCATCTGCGCCACCAGGTAGAGCACGGAGACCGTGACGGACGACGACCCGACCGCGATCCGGACGGGATGCTCGCTCATCCGGGCCGCCACGACGTCGGCCAGGGTGAACCGGCCGCAGTTGCGCACCAGTTCGGCCACCAGCAGCAGAACGACCAGCCAGGCGACGAGGAAGCCGACGGAGTACAGCATGCCGTCATATCCGAAGAGGGCGATCAGCCCGGAGATACCGAGGAAGGACGCCGCCGACATGTAGTCGCCTGCGATGGCGAAACCGTTCTCCATCGGGGAGAAGAGCCGCCCGCCGACGTAGAACTCCTCCGCCGAACCGTGCCGGTTGCGACTCACCCAGGTGGTGATGGCGAGGGTCGCCACGACAAAGACGCTGAACAGCAGCAGTGCCAGGGTCTGGTGGTGCGTGGTGATCGTGTGGCTGCTCAACGGCTGATCCCTCGCGTCAATTCCTGTGTGTCCCAGCGGAGGTCGAGCGCCGCCCGGTCCCTGCGCAGCCGCGCGTGGCGGGTGTAGGCCCAGGTGAGCAGGAAGGTGGAGAGGAACTGCCCGAGCCCCGCCACCATCGCCACGTTCACCGCGCCGGCCACCGGGCGCGCCATGAAGCCCGGTGCGGTCGTGGCCGTGACGACATAGGCGAGGTACCAGGCGAAGAACGCGCACACCGCGGGCACGACGAACCTCCGGTAACGGCTGCGAACTTCCTGGAAGGCGGCGCTGCTCTGCACTTCCAGATAGATGTCGGCTGCGCTGCGGCCGGGCTCCGGAGCTGCCTGCGCCGGCACGGCCGCGGGGGCGCCCGTGCCGTCCAACTCGCCCCAGCCGGAGGCCAACGCGTCGTACCAGGGGTCGTCCAACCGCACCTCAGCGGCGTCGAGCCCATCGTCCTTCTCCACCGAACACCCTCTCCCTGTGCGCGACCGTTTCAGCCGCGTGCCCAAGGATGGATACTCCGGAAGGCCTCTGAACCCTTATCGCCCCCTCTTCACCCCTTTAGGTGAGAGAAGTGCCCGGCGGCAGGGCAAGGCCGTGCCGGTAGGCGTACAGCACGGCCTGGGCCCGGTCCCGCAGTCCGGTCTTGGCGAAGAGATTGTTGATGTGCGTCTTCACGGTCGCGGGCGAGATGTGCAGTGAGCGGGAGATCTCCGCGTTGGAGAGCCCTTCCGCGATCAGCGCCAGGATCTCGGCCTCGCGGGGAGTCAGGCCGTCGGGCAGCTCGACCGCGGCCTGCGGGGCCGGTGCGGGAGGAGCGGTGATGCGCTCGACGAGCAGCCGCTGCACGCTCGGCGACAGTCCGGCCTGTCCGGCCATGACGTCCTCGATGGCCCGGACGATCTCCTCCCCGCCCGCGTCCTTGGTCAGATAACCCCGCGCCCCGGCCCGCAGCGCGGGAAAGAGCGAGTCGTCGTCGGAGAACGTCGTCAGGACCACGACCTGCGTGGACGGGTACTGCTCGCGGATCAGCCTGGTCGCCTCCACCCCGTCGCACCGGGGCATCCTCAGGTCCATCAGGACCACGTCGGGAGCGTGTTCGCCGACGAGAGCGACAGCCTCCACACCGTCCTTGGCCGCGCCGACGACCTCGACCCCGGGCAGGAGCCCCAGCAGCATCACGATGCCCTCACGCACGACGGACTGGTCATCGGCGACCACCACCCGTGCCGTCACGCCGGCACCCTCAGCCGTACCAAGAAGCCCTCCTCGTCGGGTCCAGCCTCCAGCGTCCCGCCGAGTATCTCGGCGCGCTCCCGCATCCCGACCAAACCGTATCCCGAGCCACTGACAGCGAGTTCATCCACCGCTTCCCCGGGACCCGAGTCCCTTACCTCCAGGGCGATTTCACCCGGCAGATACTCCAGCCGCAGCCTGACGTCGGCGCCCGGGGCGTGCTTGCGCACATTCGTCATCGCCTCCTGCGCCACCCTCCGCACGGTCTGCGAGGCCTCGGCCGGCAGCGGTCTGCGCTCCCCCGTCACCGTGAGCCGCGAACTGCCCGCCATCTCGTCCAGGAACTCCTCCACCGGCGTCATCTCACCCCGCAGCGCCGAGAGTGCCTGTCTGGTCTCGACCAGACCTTCCCGCGCCATCCCGCGAGCCGCCACCACTCGCTCCAGGATCTGATCCCGTCCCGCACCACGCTCGATCAACAGCCTGGCCGCTTCCAGATGCACCATCTGCGCGGAAAGGCTGTGGGCGAGCACGTCGTGGATCTCCCGGGCGATACGTGAGCGCTCCACCAGGGCCGCGGACTCCGCCTCGGCCGCCAGGGCCGCTCTCTCCTGGGCCAGCAGCCGCTGAGCGCTGCCCCTGGCCTCCGCGTCGAGCCGCAACACGTATCCCGCAAGCGCCAGCCCGGCGGTGGTGACGGCGATCGTCAGGCTCTGGTCGTCGCTGAGCAGGGCGTAGGCGCCGAGGGCGGCCACCGTGCAGGGCAGGGCAGCCACCAGCGGCAGCCGCTCCAGTGCGATGACGGCGCAACCGCACCAGAGGGCGGCGGCCGGAGCGGAGAATCCTGCCTGCTTCGCCACCATGGCGGTGCCCAGCAGGACCACGAGCAGCGTCACGGAGGGCCACAACCGGTGTTCCAGGCTTGTCCGGTAGAAGGCCCAGGCCGCGGCGGCGCACACACAGGTGCCGAACGCCGCCGCTGCCAGCGCCCCGGGGTTGTCGCCGATCTTCGCGAAGACGCTCCACAGCAGGGCACCCACGGCAGCGAGCCGGACCGTCCAGCCGAGCGAGCGCCGCGCGCCGGTCAGACCTGTCCGCGAGAGGGCCTCCCGGGAGGGCCAGCTCGTCCAGGCGCCGGGCGTCATACGCGGTCCTTCCTTGCCCCTCCGGGGGATCCTGCCGCAGAGACACCGTACGACGGGTGTATCCGCCCGGCCCGCCAGGCGACCACCCCGGACCGTACAAGCAGCGAGGACGCCAGCGCGAGGAGCATGGCCCCGCTGCCCAGGCTCACTCCGGCCAGCGCGCCGAGTCCCGCCACCCCGAACCGCACGAGCAGGCCCACGACCCAGACGGCCGCCGTGGTCTTCGTGCCCCGGGTCCAGGTCGACCCGTCCGGCTCGTTCCACACCTTGGTGGTCCACGCCCAGCCGGCACCCATGAGAAGCCCGGCCAGCAGCTCTGCCCCGATCAGCAGGACGGACATGGCGCGGTGGTTCTCATCGAGCAGACCATGCTGCCGCAGGGCGACGAAGACCAGGATCGCGGGCAGCAGCCACCAGCGTTTGTCGTGATCGACCTGCTGGGGGCGGAACTGCCTCACGAGCACCAGGGCGACGACACCGACGCCCACCGCGACGTCGGTGAGTGTGGACGCTGACATGGGGTGCCTCCGGTGAGCGAGGAAGGTTGACGCCTTCGACGCTACGGAAATACGCAGGTCAGCAGATCGGAGCAGGGGTGGACCGTGGGTGGAGCTTGTGACTCCACCCACGGGTGGACACGAGACCGCGGGCAGGGGCGGGGCCCCTGTGGGGCGCCCGGCAGCCCGTGAACGGCTCAGGCGTCGATGCGGGAGCGGTCGAGTGTCGCCGCGGAGCTGGTGATGAATTCCTTGCGGGGTGCGACCTCGTTGCCCATCAGGAGGTCGAAGACCTGCTCAGCGGAGTCCAGATCACCGATGTTGATGCGCCGCAGTGTCCGGAACCGCGGATCCATCGTCGTCTCCGCCAGCTGGTCCGCGTCCATCTCCCCGAGGCCCTTGTAACGCTGGATCGAGTCCTTGTACCGGACGTTCTTGCGCTGGAACTCCAGCAGCTTCTGCCGCAGTTCACCGTCCGAGTACGTGTAGACGTACTTGTCCTGCCCCTTCTTCGGCTGGACCAGCTCGATCCGGTGCAGCGGCGGCACCGCGGCAAAAACCCGGCCCGCCTCCACCATCGGACGCATATACCGCTGGAACAGGGTCAGCAGCAGAATCCGGATATGCGCCCCGTCCACATCGGCGTCCACCAGCAGCACGATCTTCCCGTACCGCGCGGCGTCGATATCGAACGTCCGCCCCGACCCCGCCCCTATCACCTGGATGATCGCGCCGCACTCGGCGTTCTTCAGCATGTCCGACACGGACGCCTTCTGAACATTCAGGATCTTTCCCCGGATCGGCAACAACGCCTGGAACTCCGAGTTCCGCGCCAGCTTCGCCGTCCCCAGCGCAGAATCCCCCTCCACGATGAACAGCTCGCTGCGCCCCACGTCATCGCTGCGGCAGTCCGCCAGCTTCGCCGGCAACGACGACGACTCGAGCGCCGTCTTACGACGCTGGGCATCCTTGTGCTGACGTGCCGCGATCCGCGTACGAGCCGCCGCGACCGCCTTCTCGAGCACCGCCCGCGCCTGCGCCTTGGCATCACGCCGCGTCGACGCCAGGAACGCCTTCAACTCCCTGGCCACCACACCCGACACGATCCGGTTCGCCGCCGAGGTACCCAGCACCTCCTTGGTCTGACCCTCGAACTGCGGCTCGGCAAGACGCACCGTCACCACCGCCGTCAGACCCTCCAGCGCGTCATCCTTGACCACGTCGTCCTCGGCCACCCGCAACAACTTCTGCGCGCGCGCCACCTCATTGACCGTCCGCGTCAGGGACCGTTCGAATCCCGACACATGCGTGCCGCCCTTGGGCGTCGCGATGATGTTCACGAAGGACCGGACCGTGGTGTCGTACCCCGTCCCCCAGCGCAGCGCGATATCGACCGCGAGATCGCGAGTGACCTCCGTCGGCGTCATATGGCCACGCTCGTCCAGGACCGGCACCGTCTCCTTGAACGTTCCCTGGCCCGAAAGCCGCACCACGTCACACACAGCCTTGTCCTGCGCCAGATACTCGCAGAACTCACTGATCCCGCCGTCGAAACGGAAGGTCTCCTCGGTCTTCCCAGCGCCTTCCAGACCGCGCTCGTCACGCACCACCAGAGTCAGCCCCGGCACCAGAAACGCCGTCTGGCGAGCCCGCTGGTACAGATGATCCAGGGACAGCCTCGCGTCCTTGAGGAAGATCTGCCGGTCCGCCCAGTACCGGACACGGGTGCCCGTCCTGGCCTTCGGAACACGCTTGCCCTTGAGCAGCCCGTTGGCAGGATCGAAGGGGCTGTCGGGACCCATCTCGGTGAAGATCCCGGGGACGCCACGGCGGAAGCTGATGGAGTGGGTGGCGCTGTTGCGGTCGACTTCGACATCCAGCCTGGCCGAGAGGGCATTGACGACCGAGGCACCGACACCGTGCAGCCCGCCCGAGGCCGCGTACGAGCCGCCGCCGAACTTCCCGCCGGCGTGCAGCTTGGTCATCACGACTTCGACGCCGGAGAGCCCCGTCTTGGGCTCGACGTCGACCGGGATCCCCCGGCCGTTGTCCCGGACCTCGACTGAGCCGTCCTCATGGAGAATGACGTCGATGTGATCGCAGTAACCTCCGAGGGCCTCGTCAACCGAGTTGTCGATGATTTCCCAGAGGCAGTGCATCAGGCCACGGCTGTCGGTGGACCCGATGTACATACCGGGCCGCTTCCGGACCGCTTCGAGCCCTTCGAGGACGAGCAGGTGCCGCGCGGTGTAGTTGGAGCCGTCACGGTCTGCACCGCTCAGCAGCGCAGTGGAAGGCACGGACATATCGGCGGTCACGCGGTTCGCTCCTCGCTGAATTTATTTTGGGGCCCTAGGGGCAAGGACCGGGCGTCGGTCGCCGGTGAGAGCCTACCGAGCCCTGGTAGAGCCGTTGTTACGCCACCCTAGAAGAGGTGAGCTTCAAACCTGCACCGTACACCTGTTCGATCGCTCGATGGAGTGAAGCCCACATCACGTTCCCTTCGAGGCATGAACCATTTAGGCTCCGGGCACGTCCTCATCAACAACCGGCAGCCAGCCGGGAGGATCAACCGAAGACAAGCAACGCGAAACCGTAAAGCCACCGCAATACGGCTTATTCGCCGCCAACCGGCGACAGACAGCCACCTTGACGAAAAGTTTCAAGGAAAAGCCACGAGCGGGAACGTTTTGGGCCTGGTTGGATGTTGACCCTGGTACGACAGCTCGTCGAGCTAGAGAAGAGGCGACGTGACTACTGTTCTGACCCCCGCGAGCCAGCTGACGGCCGCTGACCGCTGCGACCGATGCGGCGCCCAGGCTTACCTGCGCGTTGTCCTCACCAGCGGTGGCGAACTGCTCTTCTGCGCCCACCACGGTCGCAAGTTCGAGCCAGAACTCAAGAAGATCGCCGCGGACATCCAGGATGAGACGGATCGCCTGACGGCCGTCCCGGGCCATTCCGAAGAAGAGGACCGCTGACACCTCGCACCCACGACGAGCAATGGACCGGTATCAGCCCGGTCGGCGGGCGGCCTCGCCTGAACCCACAGGAGAGGCCGTCCGTTCTCATGTCCGGGCTCCGGTACGGCTCCGTCTGCGCCCAGAGGGCTTCAGCCGGGCCCTGAGGCGCCGCGTACGGCCTCCGGGCCCCCTTTACCGCTGACCCACACGCCGGGCCCCTCCGGGGCCGTCAGGCGCCCGTCAGCGGTGCGACGTCACAGCCTTCGCCATCGCGGACATCCGCGTGTAGACACCCGGACTGTTCGCCCGGCCGCAGCCGGATCCCCAGGAGACCAGGCCGATGAGCCGCCCCCGGGCCACCAGCGGCCCTCCGCTGTCGCCCTGACACGCGTCATGACCCCCCTGCGGCTCCCCCGCGCACAGCATGGTCTCTGCCTGGAAAGTGCCGCTCGGCGACCCCGGGTACGCGGAGGCACACTGCGCGTCAGGCAGCACCGAGACGGAGGTCGCATGCAGTCCGGAGGGGTAGTCCCCCGTGCCGGCCGTGTCGCCCCAGCCGTAGACCGTCGCAGCCGTACCGGGCTGCTCCGCGGGGTCCTGCGGATCGGCGATGCCGATCGCATACGAGCCGGGCAGCGCGCGGGACAGCGTCAGCACGGCGAGATCCGCCGCATTGCTGACCCGGTCGTACCGCGGGTCGGTCCACGTGGACTTCACGCTCACCTCACGGCCGGCCGACGTTCGCAGGTCACTGCGGCCCGCCACGACCGAAAGGTCATGCACTTGGCCCAGCCCCGCCCCGAGGACTTCCTGGCTCAGGCAGTGGGCCGCCGTCACCACCTCCCGCGGTGACACCACCACTCCCCCGCAGAACTGGCCCGCCCGGCCGCCGCCGAACCGCTCACGGCTGGTCACCGCGACCACCCAGGGGCTGTCGGCCACGGAGACCCCCTTGCCTCCGATCACCGCCTTCGCCGCGGCGAAGGCCGGCACGGGCGCGCCGAGCGGCAGGGCTGCCGCGGCCAGCGCCAGCATCCCTGTGACTGCTCGGACGATAGGACGACACATACGGCTCCCTGACTCTGCAATGAACTCTTCTCACTCAGAGTGAAGCAGGCTCACGGGGCGCTCCACACACAGGAAACGCGAAGCGGGCCCGCATCCCCCCGCAAAGGGAGACCCGGACCCGCTCTGGCGCAGCTGTGACAGACCGGCCGGCTACTAGTCGAGGTAGTCGCGCAGCACCTGCGAACGCGACGGGTGACGCAGCTTCGACATGGTCTTCGACTCGATCTGGCGAATCCGCTCACGCGTCACGCCGTAGACCTTGCCGATCTCGTCCAGAGTCTTCGGCTGACCATCGGTGAGACCGAAGCGCATGGAGACCACGCCCGCCTCACGCTCGGACAGCGTGTCCAGGACCGAGTGCAGCTGCTCCTGGAGGAGCGTGAAGCTGACTGCGTCGGCCGGGACGACGGCCTCGGAGTCCTCGATGAGGTCACCGAACTCGCTGTCACCGTCCTCGCCCAGCGGGGTGTGCAGGGAGATCGGCTCACGGCCGTACTTCTGGACCTCGATGACCTTCTCAGGGGTCATGTCGAGCTCCTTGGCCAGCTCCTCAGGGGTGGGCTCGCGGCCCAGGTCCTGGAGCATCTGGCGCTGAACGCGCGCGAGCTTGTTGATGACCTCGACCATGTGCACCGGGATACGGATGGTGCGGGCCTGGTCGGCCATCGCGCGGGTGATCGCCTGGCGGATCCACCATGTGGCGTACGTGGAGAACTTGTAGCCCTTGGTGTAGTCGAACTTCTCGACCGCACGGATCAGACCGAGGTTGCCCTCCTGGATCAGGTCCAGGAAGAGCATGCCGCGGCCCGTGTAGCGCTTGGCGAGCGAGACGACCAGGCGGAGGTTGGCTTCGAGCAGGTGGTTCTTGGCCCGGCGCCCGTCCTCCGCGATGATCTCCAGCTCACGCTTGAGCTTCGGCGCGAGCTTGTCGGCGTTGGCCAGCTTGTCCTCGGCGAAGAGGCCGGCCTCGATCCGCTTGGCGAGCTCCACCTCCTGCTCCGCGTTGAGGAGCGGGACCTTGCCGATCTGCTTCAGGTAGTCCTTGACGGGGTCCGCGGTGGCACCGGCGACGGCGACCTGCTGCGCAGGCGCGTCGTCCTCGTCGTCGTCGGAGAGAACGAAGCCCTTGGCCTCGCCGCCCTCTTCCTCTTCCTCGCCGGCCTTGGCAGCCGGGGTCTCCTCAGCGGCCTCGTCGCCGTCCTGGAGCTCGTCGGCGTCCTTCTTGGAGGCGGTCTTCTTCGCTGCGGTCTTCTTGACTGCCGTCTTCTTCGCGGCGGTCTTCTTGGCAGCCGTCTTCTTGGCAGCGGCCTTCTTCGCGGGCTCGGCTTCGTCAGCCACGGCGTCCACACTGTCCGCGGAAGAACCGGCGGTGGCCGCCACAGTCCTCGCCGTGGTCGTCTTGACCGCGACAGTCCTGGTGGCGGTGCGCTTCACCGGGCTCTTCGCTGCGACGCTCTTGCGGGGGCGCTTCGGCGACTCCGCGGCACTGACCATCAGAGTCACACCCTCTTCCTCGAGGATCTGGTTGAGGCTGCGCAGAACGTTCTTCCACTGGGTGGCCGGAATCTGGTCAGCCTCGAAGGCCCGGCGTACGTCGTCGCCGGCGATCTGCCCATCAGCCTTTCCCCGCTCGATGAGCGCCATGACAGACTCGGACTCGGCGATCTCCGGCGGGAGAGTACGGGATGTGCTGGCCGACACGAACAACCTCTCGAAACGATGGAAACGGCTTCCGGCTCCGCCCTGACGGGCCTGGAACCGACGACCGCCGGCTGGGGATGTACCGGCGGCGCGGGCTGAGCCTCGGAGCTGTACAGCGCCGTCAACGACGCCTGCATTCCCTCTTCGGCTACCACCTCTTA
Organism: Streptomyces sp. NBC_00388; assembly: GCF_036061255.1. Taxonomy (NCBI): domain Bacteria; kingdom Bacillati; phylum Actinomycetota; class Actinomycetes; order Kitasatosporales; family Streptomycetaceae; genus Streptomyces; species Streptomyces sp. NBC_00388. The sequence goes on along the minus strand of NZ_CP107948.1, from coordinate 5,804,937 downwards.
GGTCATCGCGCTGCCTCAAAGAGTGTTACGCCCAATCCGCGTGGCCCGAGTCACACCCTATTCGCGACATACGGCTCCCCAAGGGACGCATACCCATAATCATGCCGCCGGACCCACTGCGGATCCGGCGGCAGCGGGTGCAGGCGCACATCCCGGTCGCACCGTGCGGTCAGTGCACGCGCGGCGCGGGAACGACACGCTCCACCTCGGGGTGGACCGTCAGCAGTTGACGCATGGCGGCCTCCGCCGCCTGGGGGTCGTTCGCCGCGAGCGCGTCGGCGATCCGTGCGTGATGAACGAGAGAGATCTCGGTGGGCCGGTCACACCCCGTGACCGGCCCACCGGAAACCTGGAGGGCGCCCGAGACGATGCCCGAGAGGTGATCGAGCATGCGGTTGCCCGCGAGCTGGATGAGCAGGGCGTGGAACTCGGCATCGGCGCGGGAGAAGGTGACCGGATCACCCTGGGCCAGAGCGTGGCTCATGATCTCGACCATGTCCGCGAGACGCTGCTGCATGTCCTCACGGCCGTGCCCGGCGGCAAGGCGCGCGGCCAGCGGCTCGATCGTCCAGCGCAGCTCGTTCAGCTCCCGCCGCTGGTCGTCGCGCTGCGGTCCGAACGCACGCCATTCGATGATGTCGGGGTCGAGCAGATTCCAGTCACTGACCGGGCGGACCCGGGTGCCGACATTGGGGCGGGCGCTGACCAGACCCTTGGCCTCAAGGACACGCAACGATTCCCGCACTACCGTGCGGGACACCTCGAAGCGCTGCCCGATCTCCTCAGGGACCAGCGGGCGGTCGGCACCGAGGTCGCCGGAGACAATCATCTGGCCGAGCTGCTGAACGAGCTGGCCGTGCAGGCCGCGGCCACGGCTGCCCGTCGCACGCCGGCCCGCTCTGCCCATCTCGGCATCCCCGCCCCAGGAAGGAGCTGCGGCACGGCCGGCACCGGGCGTCTCTGCGTACGGGTAGCGGCCGAGTTCACCCGAGCCTGCGAGTCCTGACTCGGCAGAGCGGGCGTTGGTCATCATGGAGTGCGCAAGGGTAGTCACGCATCCTTTGTCGGCGCGCCTCGGGCGCCCCTTGAGGGCTTTGGTGAAAAGCACACGAAAGGGTGATCATCGACCTCCCTGCAATTGACGCCTTATCGGAAAGAACCGGGCATTCTCCTCAGAGTTGCTTAGAAGGCGCTACCAGGCGGGCGAGACCTCTCACCAACGAGCCCTGCCGCGAAGGCCGGTGAGCAGATATGCGCAGAGCAGCACCGTGAGCGACAGCGCCAGGGCCGCACCGACGGGCTGGGACAGGAGCCTGAGAACCGCGATCAGCCAGCGGTCGGCCTCGTGGGGCCAGCCCCGGGCGAGCTCACGGACCCTGGCAGGGAACCCGGCGACCGAGCGCGCCGCCGGCGCGGCCAGCGCCGCCTGCACCATCGGCACGACGGCGACCGGGACCGACAGGACGGCCGCCAGCCCCGCGGTGGTGCTCTTGAAGACACCTGCACCCAGCAGTCCCGCCCATGCGCAGCCAATGGTCAGTCCCGACCAACCCACGGCCAGTGAGGGCCAGTTCCGCGGGATTGTCGCCAAATCGCCTCCGTACACAAGACGGAGCACTCCGGCGTTGGCGGCAGCCGTGATCAGGGCCAGCAGGAGGGCGATGACACCCGACACCGTCAGTTTGGCCGACAGCAGGCCGAACCGCCTCGGCACGCCCCCACGGCCGACGGCGAGCGCCGGATACCGGAATTCCTCGCCGAAGGCGAGCGCTCCGAGCAGTCCGGCCGCGAAGGCGGCGGGCGGCAGGGGGAGCAGCTCGGGCCACGCCATCAGCAGATGGGAGAGCGGAGGCTGTCCGGTTCCGGCGAGCACGGCGGACAGGGCAACGGAGACGACCAGGACGACGCCCGCTACGGCGAGAGCGGTGCGGACACCGAACACCCGGCGGAGCTCGTAACGCAGCGGCCTGAGCGGCCCCCTGGCGGGGAGCGGAGTGATGACCGGCTGCTGTTCGGACAGTTCGGAACGTGCGTCGATCAGCAGCTGGAGTTCCGGCAGCGCCGACCGGGCCGCGAGCACGGGGGCGTCGTGAGCGGGAACGCCGGAGACCTGTACCCCTTGTCCGGGCACGCAGGAAGAAGACGCATCAGGGGCGGGCGCCGCGGGGGCAAGGTGTCCGGCACCGAAGGGTTCGGAGCCGGACGCACCCGGACCAGGGGGGAGCTCGGCCGTCGGCCCCATATCGCCGGTCTCATCGGCGAGCTGATGAATCAGGACCCCGTTCCGGAACGCCGTCTCACCGACCTCGGCGCAACTGCTGCCGTAGACGGACAGCCTGCTGCCACCCTCCGCGACGACTTCCACGGAGCGGCGCCCCTCACGGGCTTCACGGCCGAGCAGACCGGCAAGGCGGGCCGTGTGAGGGGTACGCACGGCGACTCGGGGGCGCAGACGGGTGCGGGCGAACTCGGCGCCCTCCTGGTCCGCCACGAGCCGTCCGGCTTCGATGGTCACCACATGGTCGGCCGTGCGAGCCGCCGCCTTGGGATCGCTGGTGGTGTACAGGACGGTGCCGCCCTGCGCCGCGTGCTCACGGAGCAGCCCGAAGAGCCAGCTTGCGTCCTGCGGTGAGAGCCCCTCGGCGGGGTCGTCCAGCAGAAGCGTCTGCGGATCGGCGAGGAGGGCGATCGCGAGGCCCAGCCTGCGGTCCATCCCGTGGGAAAGCGTGCCGAGCCGCTGATGGGCGAGGCTGCCGAGGCCGACCCCTTCGAGCAGTTCACCGGCGCGCGAGACCGGTACTCCCGCCGCGGCACAGAGCATACGGAGCTGCCCTCGCACCGTACGTGCCGGATGCCCTGGCACGTCGCCGAGCAGGGTCCCCACTTCGGTGGCGGGGTGGGCGATCCGGTGCAGCGGAAGGCCGCGGAAGTACGTGATGCCGCGCCCCTGGTCCAGTTCGAGCATCAGGCGCAGAGCGGTGGTCTTGCCGGCGCCCGGCGCGCCGAGAAGTGCCGTGACCTGACCGGGTCCGGCCTGAAAGGACAGATCGTCCACCGCGGCCGGCAGGTCCTGGCGGGGCTGGCTGGTGAGTCCGATGGCCTGGAGCATCGCTTCTCTCGCGGGTAGCAGGGCCGCCTGGCGGCATGGGCGGCTACCGAAGCAAGATAACGCGACATTTGGGACTTTTGGCGCAGCTCGACTGCGGATCTCAGACCTCGGGGCGGAGCATCGGGGGGTTGAGCAGCGTCGCACCTCCCGCTCTGAACAATTGCGCCGGCCGGCCGCCCTGGCGGGTCGTGGTGCCGCCCGAAGGGACGAGGAAGCCCGGCGTGCCGGTGACCTTGCGGTGGAAATTGCGGGGGTCGAGGACAACGGCCCACACCGCCTCGTACACCCGGCGGAGCTCGCCGACCGTGAACTCCTGCGGGCAGAAAGCGGTGGCCAGCGACGAGTACTCGATCTTCGACCGGGCCCTCTCGACGCCGTCGGCGAGGATCCGCGCGTGATCGAAGGCGAGCGGTTCGGGCGGCTCGGCAGCCTTGCCGTCGGCGCCACCCTGGCCCAGCAGGGCTGCGACGGGCGCCCAGCGGGCACTGTGGGCGTCCCCACCTGCCCGGGGGGCAGGCAGATCGGGGGCGAGCGCCAGATGGGCCACGCTGACGACCCTCATACGAGGGTCACGTCTGGGGTCTCCATAGGTGCCCAGCTGTTCGAGATGAGCACCGTTGCCGGGGGCCGGGACCGTGGCCGAGGGCCCCAGCGCGCACAGACCGGTCTCCTCCGCCAGTTCGCGCGCGGCCGCGGCACCGAGATCCTCGTCCGTCTTGACGAAGCCGCCGGGCAGCGCCCACCGGCCTTGAAAGGGGGGCTCCCCACGGCGTACAGCCAGTGCGCACAGCGCATGACTGCGCACGGTGAGCACGACCAGATCGACGGTGACAGCGAAAGGCGGAAAGGCCGACGGGTCGTAGGGCGACATGGCATGATCATAGTCGTCTCCCTGACGATAAACACGCCCTTCCGCACCCACAGTCTCCCCCTGAATTCAGCCGTTCTCCGCTGTCCGCCCACCCCCTTCAGGACCCCAGCTGCAGTCCGGCTGCTGCTTCCTCGACCATCCCGAGGCCCAGTCTGCTGACGCGCACCGAAAAGGGTTCCCCGGCGACCGAGAGGCCCGAAAGCTGAATCGCACCGAGCGGGGCGCTGCTCATCGGGCGCAGAGCGACCGTTCCTGACGGGACATCAGGGCGGATACCCGCGAGACTCGCGAGGAGATGGATTCCGGCCGCCGCCGAAACAGCCGCGGGGCGGCAGGCCGCCGGATGCGGAAGCGGGACGCTGCCCTCGGTGCGCTGGACCCCCGCATACATCTCAGGAAGCCGGTACCCGAAGGCCTCGGCCGCGGCGAGCGCCCCGCTGAGCAGCGAGCAGGCCTCCTTCTCGAAGCCCGAGGCGGCCAGCCCGGCCACCGCAAGGGCTGTCTCGTGCAATCGAACGGCGCCACCCCGGTGCCCGAACGGATTATGGCCCCGCTCCCGCGCTCCGAGGCTGCGCAGCCCCCAGCCGGAGTCCATCGCCGGGCTGCCGAGCAGCCTGGCAAGCTGCTCCGTGGACACCTTGTCCAGCAGCCCCTCGGCAAATCTGCCGCCCCCAAGCAGTCCGGTGTCCAGCAGGTGAGCCGCACCGGCGCCCAGGTGGGGAACCAGCCGGCCGTCGGCGGTACGGGCGGCCGCGGGTCTGCCACCTGTCCGGTCCTCGATCCAGAACGCCTGCCGGAATGCGCTGCGGAGCCTGGCCGCCCACTCGCGCCAGCTGTCACCCCCGGGGCGACCGCACTCGTCGAGCAGTTCGGCGGAGAGCACCGCCGCTCGGTACGCATGCGCCTGGGTCTCCGCCCGCTGCAGGCCTCCCGCTCCGGGCTCACCGAGCAGGCTCTCCCCGTTCGCCGAAGCGCGAAGCCAGGCAAGGCAGCGTTCGGCCGCGGGGAGGAACCCCGCCACCTCACGGTCGGGCAAGCCCCAGCGCCTGGCCTCCGCAAGCAGTACGGGGAAGAGGAGTGTTGCCTCCACGCCGGTGCAGCTGGGTGGCAGATGAGGGCCGGCGTCCCTGAGGGGCCCCGGAATGCTTCCGGCCTCAGGCCCGCCGCCTTCGAGCTGAGTACGGGCGAGTCTGCGCAGCGCGGCAGCGGCAAGACGGGTACCGAGGGGAAGCGTCATCCGGGCCGTCCAGAGGACCTCGGCAGGCGCGAACCCGCAGCGCCATGGCACGCCCGCCACCGGATAGATATCGGCAGGATGACCCGGATCGCGGACCAGCATCGCGCGCAGATCGTCCAGGCTCGTGCGCAGCAAGGCCCGCGCCCTGGGGTCGTCCCCGTCAGCGCTTGCCGGGGACAGCGCACCTCCGAGCAGCGGGCCCGCCGGGCGGGATGACGCGTCCGTACGGATCCGGAGCTCGATGTCCCGGGAGCTCCCGGGCGGCAGCTCCAGGTCCCATCTGAGCAATCCGGTGGCGGCCAGCGCGTCCTCGGGCGGCGGGTCGGCCGTGACGACGGAATGGAATCCGGCCCCCGTCCAGCGCAGGCCCGCGCCATGGACCCCGGCGGGCAGCTCCGGCCCCGGGGATCCAGCCGCGACGGCCCCCAGAAAGGCCAGATCCGTACCGAGTGCGATCTCCACCGGCACGCGCAGAACCCGGTCCGAGGCGCTGCGCAGGGTGATCCGCTCGGTGCCCTCGGCCGAGCGCAGCCGCTCCACGACGAGCTCGGGGTCGGGCCCCGGCGCCCCGGGCAGACGCACCACGGCGACGAACCGCGCCCGGCCCGCTGCGATCAACCCGCCCCGGACGGCGACCGGTTCACGGCCGGACACCCGCACATGACAGCGCGAGAGGAGACGCCGCCCGGACTGGTAGTAACCGTCGAAGCCCTGGCCGGTGAGCTGGCCGTGCTCGGGCGAGACGGCGAGCCCGGGGAGGGCGACGCAGATCAACGCGTTGTGCACGGAGGGCAGTTCGCCCCGCCGGCGCGCTCCTGCCGGCGCGAATCCAGGAGAGGGCACGGCTGGTCGGTCGCCAGCCCAGCGGGTTCCTGGAGGAACGCTGAGAGCCATCTTCCGCCTCCTGAGCGCTGTGGCCAGTTGCGGCGGAGCCCCCGGCGCGGTCCGCCGTGCACCACCACCCTGGTGAACGGCGCAGGGCTCGACCGGGTCACGGCCGTGCCTGTATCCCGCTCTCATCGCCCGGCCCTCGTCCCGCGGCGGCCGCTGCGGCGGCGCGGGCGGCTGCGACCGGTGGACGCCCCTGGCCTGCCCGTCCCGGGGAGTGTGTCCTGGCGCGCGCCCGGCGGCTTGGGAGGGGTGCGCCGGCCACTCGTGGCGCCCGCGTTTCCCGGCGCCACCCGGCTGCTGCGCTCCCGGCGCAGACAGTGCCGGAGCGCCTCAGGGTCGAGGCCTTCATTGCAGGCCTGGTGAAGCAGGCGGGCGAAGACATAACCGGAGTCGATGGCAAGGGCTCGACCCAGGGCCACCCGGGCGCTCGGTTCATCCCCTGTCGACCAGGCCACCCAGCCCGCCAGGGTCAGTGGTGCTGCGGCGTATTCGGCGTACGGGCCGACACAGCGGCGGGCCAGGGCACGCCACAACCGCAGGACCGATCCGGCCGATGGTCCTTCCATCCACTCGGCGGCGCGGTCCCGGGTCGTGCGGTCCTGGAGCCCGAGAAGGACCAGAGCCGCCTCGTCGTCGCCGACCAGGCCGTCGTCCGCTTCATCGGCCTCGGCCCAGCTCCGCTGCTGTGGTGTGCGCCCGATACGGCGGACAAGTTTCCGGGCGGTGTCCAGCGTCTCCTCCCCGACCTGTTCACGGTCCGCACCGGCCAGGATCTTCGGCACCAGAACGCCCGCCGCCTCGTCCAGCGCGCGTTCCTGAGATGCCGTGCGGGGCGGCTGCCACGGTGTCAGCCTGGCCTCCATCTCACGGAGGGTTCCGCGCACCTGGATGCCCGCGTACGCGGCGGCCGCGGCCATCACCGACGTACCGGGCAGCGCCATGGGATTCCCGTCGGCTGGACAGCACCGGGAGTCGGGGCAGCAGTAGGAGAAGAATCTGCCGTCGGAGATGCAAAGAGCTTCGGGGACGGGCACATCCCGGGCTCCGCAGGCCGTACGCAGATGCTGAGCGAAGGGACGAAGCCGCTCCATGACCTCCGCAGGAGTCTCCCCCGGGCCCGGGTCCTGGCACAGGAACACGATGATGCCCTCAGGACGCCGGTCCCGGCTCTCGCTGCCGGTCACCAGCCCGTCGGCGAGCTGGTCGGCGACCGGCTGCCACTCCTGCGGCGAGCGTGGGATTCCGAGCCTGAGCCGTCCGCCGAAACGGCCGCGCGGGCCGTGCAGTGCCACCATCACGACCGAATCGGTCGGGTGAAATCCCAGCAGATAAGGGAGCGCGTCGGCGAGCTCCGCGGGGCCGCGCAGCGTGACCTGCTCCTGGACCGGCGAAGAACCGTTGGTGTCGTCGTGCTTGTTCATGGCTCGAAGGTCCCGCGATCCGCCCGAGTCCGCGACCCCTGTGGATAAAGTTATCCACAGGCAGACTGCCTCATTCGCGCGCGGTCAGCGCCATCAGGTTGCATGGGGCCATGACGAACTCGGACCGCTACGGCCTCAGACCCGGACACGCTCCGGGCGCGAGTGGTCGCAGGCGGGTCGGATGTCCTGCTGGTGTGCCCCGAAACGCCGCATCCTCCACCATCCCGGCGGGCCACTCGTATCGTGCTCGCCGCCTCGCCCGCGGAGGAGACCCGGGCGACAGCGGTTTGCCCGTCAGAGCCCCACGCGCGGCCAGGTCCGCATGGACGGCGCCAGCCCCACGCCTCCCCAACAGGCCCTGTCGCATGCCTGCTTGACCCAGGATGCGTACGGCTTCACCGGGCCGCTCCGGGAGAACCTCCACCAGCTCGGCGCGGACCGGGTGAGGGTCGTGAACACCCCACGCGCAATCACCCCACGCATGGTCACCGCACGCATAGTCACCAGACGCCTGGGTGGCCTACCCTGCCAGCGCCAGAACGAGCGGGAGTACCCGGTCGGCTCCGGCCTGGCGCAGGAGGCGTGCGCCTACGGCCAGGGTCCAGCCGGAGTCGGTGTAGTCGTCGACCAGCAGCACAGGGCCCGAGACACCGGCCAGAGCCTCGGCGAGATCGTCGGGCACCGTGAACGAATCGGCCAGGGCGCGCAGCCGCTGGGCGGAGTTACTGCGATGCGCGGCGTGCTCATCCGCGTGCGGCGTGTAGGCCAGGCTGCCCAGCAGCGGAAGGCGGCCGACCCTGGCCACGCCCTCAGCCAGTGACCCGACCAAGCGGGGCCGGGTACGTGACGGCATGGCCACGATCCCCACGGGCCGCGCCATCGCGTCAGCAGAGCCGCCGGCCCAGCCGTCCGGCGAGCGGGCCCAGTCCGCCAACACGGTCACCACGGCGTTCAGAACATCGTCCGGGACCTGTCCGTCCGGCGCCTGCGCCGACAGGATCGGCCGCAGCCGGTTGCCCCAGCCGATGTCCGACAGCCTGCCCAGCGCCCGCCCGGTACCCGCCAGCTGACCTGCGGGGATACGACCCTTGAGGTCCATGCCGACCGCAGCGAGGCCGGTCGGCCACATCTTGCGCGGTTCGACCTCGGCTCCCGGCCGGTCCAGCTCGCCCGTCGCAGCCGCGAGGGCCGCAGAAGGCACGTCCGTATCCAGCCAGGGCCCGGCGCAGTTGTCACAGCGACCGCACGGGACCGCCTTCTCGTCATCGAGCTGCCGCTGCAAAAACTCCATCCGGCACCCCGTGGCCGCCACGTAGTCCCGCATCGCCTGCTGCTCCGCCGCCCGCTGCTTCGCCACCCACGCGTACCGCTCCGCGTCGTACGCCCACGGCTGCCCGGTGACGGTCCAGCCGCCCTTCACGCGCTTGACGGCACCGTCCACGTCCAGGACCTTCAGCATCGTCTCCAGGCGTGAGCGCCGAAGATCCACCAACGGCTCCAGCGCCGGCAGCGACAGCGGACGGCCCGCCTCCTCCAGAACCGAGAGCGTTCGCCGCACCTGTTCCTCGGGCGGGAAACCCACCGAAGCGAAATACGCCCAGATCGCCTCGTCCTCCTTGCCCGGGAGCAGCAGTACATCCGCATGATCCACGCCGCGCCCTGCGCGCCCGACCTGCTGGTAGTAGGCAATCGGCGACGACGGCGACCCCATATGCACCACAAACCCCAGGTCCGGCTTGTCGAAGCCCATCCCCAGCGCCGAAGTGGCGACCAGCGCTTTCACCCGGTTGCCGAGCAGGTCTTCCTCCGCCTGCAACCGGTCGGCGTTCTCTGTCTTCCCCGTGTAGGAAGCCACCGGATAGCCGCGCTGCCGCAGGAACGCCGCGACCTCCTCCGCCGCCGCCACCGTCAGCGTGTAGATGATCCCCGAACCCTGCAGATCCCCGAGCCGCTCCCCCAGCCACGCCAGCCGGTGCGCCGCATTCGGCAACTCAAGCACCCCCAGCCGCAGGCTCTCCCGGTCGAGCGGTCCGCGCAGAACCAGAGCGTCCCCGCCACCCGTGCCCAGCTGCTCGGCCACATCCGCGGTCACCCGGGCGTTCGCGGTCGCCGTCGTGGCCAGCACCGGCACCCCCTCCGGCAGCTCCGCCAGCATCGTGCGCAGACGGCGGTAATCGGGCCGGAAATCATGACCCCAGTCCGAAATGCAGTGCGCCTCGTCGACCACCAGCAGACCAGTCGTCGCCGCCAGCTTCGGCAGCACCTGATCACGGAAATCCACGGAATTGAGACGTTCCGGGCTCACGAGCAGAACGTCGGTCTCACCGCGCTCCACCTCCCCGTAGATCGTCTCCCACTCCTCCGGATTGGCCGAGTTGATGGTCCGTGCCTGGATACCCGCCCGTGCTGCCGCATCGACCTGGTTACGCATCAACGCCAGCAGCGGGGAAATGATCACCGTGGGACCGGCTCCGCGGCGACGCAGCAGAGCCGTGGCCACGAAGTACACCGCCGACTTCCCCCAACCGGTGCGCTGCACCACCAGCGCACGACGGCGCTCCTCCACCAGGGCAGCCACCGCCTGCCACTGGTCCTCCCTGAGCCGCGCCGAACCCCCAGGGGCACCGACGAGCTCAGCGAGGACAGTGTCGGCTTCAGTGCGGAGTTCCAGGTTGTCCATGCCTCCATGCAACCCGATGGCACTGACAATCGGCGAATCCACCCAGCGCGGCAGAGGGCTCACGCCGAGTGCGCCAGAGGTCTCCTCGTGATGAACCAGGCGCGATCCATCTCCGACCGCCCCCCATCGGCACCGGCGCGGCTCCGTCCGACCGGACCGATCAACACCGCCCAGCACGAGCGGGCGCGGCACGAGGCAGCCACGGCGCCGCTCACCTCTGCGGACGACCCCGTACTTCCGGTCGACGACCGGTCAGCGAGTGGCTGGACGCGAGCCGCCACAGCCCGGCCGCTGTGCCGGTCCTGGGGCGGGGGAAGTGCTCCCGCTGGTCCTCGCCGTCCGGGGACGACGGCAGGAGTCGCCCGGCACCGACGTGGGCAGGGATATGTGAGTCATACCCGAAGATTCCCGTCAGTCGCGTGAATTGCTCGTTGCCGCCTGCCCGTACGGCAGGAAGAATCGGGACTGCTCCCGCACGGCCCTCTGTGGTTCGGATGGACTGTGTCCCGGCGCGCCTCACCCGTCCCTGCCCGCACCGTGGGTGCGTTCGCGAAGGGAGGACCGTGACCTTCGACTTCGCTCCGTCCGACGCCCTGACAGCCTCTTCGACCTCCCTGTCCGGCGACGCGGGCCACCGCACCGGGCGCCTGCTCGAACCTGCCGAATGGGCTGCCGCAGGCATACCTCTGCTCCGCAGCCCCCGCGATGTCGTAGCTGGTCTGCACTCCCGGCACCATCCCACCCCGTCGACCGCCGTCGTCGCCGTACTCGATCATGAGGAACGGGTCGTTGCCAGCGCCTCGTTCCGACGTCGCGCCACCGCGGCGGACGGCTGGGACTTCCGCAACGCGCTCCTCGCGCATCTGCGCCGGGTCATCCCGCACGATCTCCGCCGTCGCACGCCGGTACGCACCGCCGTACTGCTCTACTGCCGCGAGGGGGACGAGCGGTGGACCGAGGAGGACGGTGCGTGGATGTGGGGCCTGCGCGACGCCTGCACACTGCACGGGCTGCGCTGCGGGGCCTACATCACGCTCACCCGGGGCGGCTGGCAGGTGCTGGGCGAAGGCCGCGGCGGGCGGCGTCCCAACTCTCTTTCCCGGCCTGCCGACCTCGGCGGCAGTGGGACGGACTCGCCCTCCGCGCCGCTCCGTTCGGGCGCGCCGGCTGCACTCCGGCGGGTCGCGGCCCGCTGAACGCGGCTGCACGCGGGCAGCCAGTACGGCAGGCCGGGCCAACGGCATCAGGCCCGGCGTTCGCTGAACGGCCGTCATCACCGGTCAGCCCTTTCCGCCTGGTGGACCTGCCCCGGACATGCCTCCGCCCGGCCTGCTCCTTACCGGAGACGGCCGGGCGGACGGGACGTACGGTTCAGACGCCGGCGCCGAGCACGGCGTTGACCCGCTGCGGGTCGCCACAGACGATCAGCAGCGCTCCCGCGCACTCCCTGGCCGCGGGCAGCACCTGAGCCACGACGTCGTCGGTGCCGCCGTTGAGAGCGACCACCACGACAGGACGGGCCTTCGCCCGGCCCACGGCGGCAGCGCTCGCGTAGAAGACGTCCTCCTGGGCATCCTGCTGTGCCCAGTAGGCGGCTTCGCCGAAGGACAGCTCGTGCGCCGCCCACGGGTGCTGCTCACCAGTGGTGAGCAGCAGGACTTCGCCCGGTGCACGACCGGTGTCGAGCAGCAGGTCGACCGCTTCCTCCGCCGCGTCCAGTGAACCGTCCGCCGAAGCGGGGATCAGCTGGATCTGCGGCGCGGAAGCGTCTGCCGGCGGGGTCTCGGGACGGACGGCCGGCCGGTTGTCCTGCCGGTTGTCCGAACGCTGGGAAGAGGCTGTCCGCTGCACGGGAGGCGCAGGCCTGGCAGCGGGACGGGGCCCCGGGCGGGCGGGACGGGGTACGGCCGCGGGACGCGGACCGGGTACGGGACGAGGGGTCGACGCATTTCGGCCTGCGGCCGGAGCAACGCGGGGACCCTGGGCGCTCTCGTGAATCTGAGGCTCCTCGGGGATGAGAGGCATGAATGGATGTCTATCAAACGGCGGTGCACGAGGCACCACCGGGTGGGCACGTCAGTGCGATTCGGACGGAGTCTTCTCCGCCGGTCCACTGAAAGTTCAGAAATCGAAGCCGAGTTGGCCCCCGCTTTCCAGCGCGACGGCCTCTGCGGGGGAACGGGGCTTCTTCAGATGCCGCCACTGGGGCAACCCGTCCAGGTAGGACCAGGACAGCCGGTGGTGCGGGGTGGGCCCCCGCTCCTCCAGTGCAGCTTTGTGTACAGGCGAGGGATAACCCGCGTTCGCTTCGAAGGCAAAGCCCCCGCACGCATCGGACTCGGCGGCGAGCTCCGCCATCATCGCGTCCCTGCGCACCTTGGCGATCACCGAGGCGGCCGCGACAGCGATGCAGGACTGATCGCCCTTGATCACCGTACGGACCCGCCAGGGAACGCCGAGGTAATCGTGTTTGCCGTCGAGAATCACCGCGTCAGGGCGCACAGGAAGCGCTTCGAGCGCCCGCACCGCGGCGAGCCGCAGCGCTGCTGTCATCCCCAGACCGTCGATCTCCTGCGGAGAGGAGTGCCCGAGCGCGAAAGCAGTGACCCACGTTTCGAGCAGCCCCGCCAGCACCGTGCGGCGCTTGGGGCTGATCAGCTTGGAGTCGGTGAGTCCGGCCGGCGGTCGACGCAGTCCGGTGACTGCGGCGCAGACGGTGACGGGGCCGGCCCAGGCCCCGCGTCCGACCTCGTCGACGCCGGCGACGGTCTTGGCACCCGTCGTGGCGCGCAGTGAGCGCTCGACGGTGTGTGTGGGTGGTTCGTACGGCATGGCGCCAGCCAGGTTACGCCGCCGGGTACCCGCAGCGACACCCCGGTACCGCACCCGGATTCAGCCACTGTCGCGACGGAGCGGCGACGCCGTCACCGCGCCGGCCACCGGGACGACGCAGACAGCTAAGGATTTGCTGCCGCACACCCTTTTTCCATGCGGCATCAGCTCCGAAACGCACGGCAGTTCAGCGCTCCCCGCCCACCGAGGCGGACGCCTGCACGCCATTTCCTCAGCCTCATCACTTCTTTGAAGCATTACCTGGAGGGCTCGCCGATCGCGGGCGGTCGACTCGCGAGACCGCCCGACGGCCGACCGATCGCATCAGCGAAGCATAATACGCGGCGCAAATCCGGGGACGGGGAACCGGGCGCGGAGAACCGGGCACCAAGAACAGCGCGTCAACGCTTCACGTGCCCCCGCCGCATCGGCTCAGGACAGGCCGGACGGTGTCCACTCGGGGAGTTCCTCGGTCCGCTCCAGCCATCCGGTGGGCGGCATCCCGCCCACCGCGGCGGCCACGACGCCTCCCGCGATCGCACAGGTCGTGTCGACGTCACCGCCCACCTGGGCAGTCGTCCAGAACACGCGCTCGAAGTCGCCGAGGCCCCGCGCGGCCGACCACAGCGCGAACGGCACGGTGTCGTGCGCGCTGGTCCGCCGGCCGCACCCCAGCACCGCGGCGACGGTGCCCGCGTCGTCGTAGTCCAGCATGTCCTTGGCCCGCCGCAGCCCCGCTCCCACGGCGCTGCGCGGGACCAGCTCGATCACACCCGCCAGCAGCGCGTCGCCGGACGGGGGCCCCGTGGGGTCGGCGGCCAGGGCTGCGGCAGCAGCCACCGCCATGCTCCCCACCACGGCCTCGCGGTGCTGGTGAGTCGTGTACGCGGAGATCTCGGCCTGGTGTGTGGCCTGCTCAGGGTCGTGGGCGTACCAAGCGCCGAGCGGGGCGATCCGCATCGCGGCGCCGTTCCCCCAGGAGCCCTGGCCATTGAAGAGGGCACTGGCCAGTTCCCGCCAGTCGCCGCCCTCCCTGACCTGGCGCAGCATCCGGTTGACCGCCGGACCGTAGCCCCGGTCGAAGTCATGGTGCCGGGCGAATGAAGCGGCGAGTGCGTCCTGGTCGATCCGGCCATCGGAGGCCAGTACGGCCAGCACCGAGCAGGCCATCTCGGTGTCGTCGGTCCACTGCCAGGTGCCGGTGGGCAGCTCACGCCGGGCCAGCAGCGGATAGTTGTCCGGGACGAAGAACTGGGAGCCCAGAGCGTCGCCTACGGCGAGCCCGCGCAGGCTGGACCGGGCGCGCGCGAAGGCGTCGGGAAGAGATCCGGAAACGGTGGGAAAAGCGGAGTCAGCGGTCATCTCGCCCCCACTCTAACCGGTGGTGCCGTACGGTTCCGGAACGCGCCAGTGGTCGAACGGCCGGTCCATCGTGTACTTGCCGTCCGCCCCCAGCACCAGCGTCCGCGAGTCCGCGTTCCCGGGGTTGGACAGTGCCTCGAACTCCGCGACCGACCAGTGGAACCAGCGCATGCAGAAGAGCCGCATCGTCAGTCCGTGGGTGACCAGCAGGACGTTCGGCGGGTGATCCGGCGCCTCGAAACTGCGGTGGAGGCTCTCCAGGAACGACCCGACACGGTCGTAGACATCGGCGCCGGACTCGCCCTGGGCGAAGCGGTAGAAGAAGTGGCCGTAGGCGTCGCGGTACGCCTTCTGCAGGCGTACGTCGTCGCGGTCCTGCCAGTTCCCCCAGTCCTGCTCCCGCAGCCGGGGCTCCTCCCTGACCCGTACCCGCCCGGGATCGAGGCCGAAGGCCCGGAAGGTCTCATGGGTGCGCCGGTAGGGCGAGACGTAGGCACTCACCTCCTCGGGGCCGAAGAGCCGGCGCAGCCGCTCCCCCGTCGCCTCCGCCTGGGTCCAGCCGCTCGGGGTGAGGCTCAGCGCGTGGTCGGGTTCGCGTTCGTACACCGTGTCGTCAGCGTTGCCCTCCGACTCCCCGTGCCGGACGAGAACGATGCGTTGTGGTCGTGCCATGCCAAGACAGTAGATCGAATCGGCGCCGGCTGCGCCGACGGGCCCCTCACACGGTCCAGGCCGGTTCCAGCTGAACGACGTCTCCCGCCAGCGCCGCCACGTCCGCGTCGGTCTGGGCCCGGAGCGAGAGCCGCTCGATCCGCTCCGGCCGGTACTTCCCGCGCTCGGCCGCGGAGCGCCACATCGAGAGCACGAGGAATTCGTCTCCGGGCGCCTCTCCGAACAGCCCGCGCAGCATCCCGGGCGACCCGGCCATCGCCGGGTTCCAGACCTTCTCCTGCATCAGGGCGAAGTGCTCGGTCCGCTCGGTGTGCACCCGGCAGTGCGCGATGCGGACCACATCCGCGTCCGTGAAGCGCGGCTCGAACCCCGAACCCACGTCGAAGCGGTGCTCGAAGAGCTTGGCCTGCATGTCCTTGTGCGTGCCCGCCTGAGCGGCAGCGAGCCGGTCGTGCGCGCGGGCCATGAACGAGTCGTAGAAGGGCCGGCTCTCCCAGAAGGTGAAAACGTGCGCCACACGCTGCCTCCCGCGACTCCAACCGCCCCCCTGACCCCGGAATCCCGGCTCACCCAGCAGCCCCGCCCACCTCCGCTGCCCCTGTTCGAACCCTCTGGGGTCTGTCACCGTGCAGCGAATCCACTTGACCAGCACCGCGCCATAGTACGGCCAGGAGGGTGACGCAGGTCCCGGTCCGGCGGAGCGCATCGAGATCTACTGCCACAAACATCCGATCGGCTTGCACTACTGATCACATAGTCGGGAGTTCCGGTCAACTGAATGTCAGCGGTGCTCTGTTCACCTGCCCCGGCGGCGGTCCGACGGCAGACCCTGCCGGGGTACGCGGAGAGGGCACCGGCCGGTGGCCGGTGCCCTCTCCAGCGCGTTCGGCGCCCTCGGCGCCTCTCGCTCAGCCGCGTGTCAGCCGCGGATCACTGTGTCAGCTGCAACCGCTGGTCGAGCCGCAGCCCTCGCAGAGGTAGCAGCTGCCCGCACGGCGCATCTTCGTACCGCAGGAGAAGCAGAGCGGAGCGTCGGCGTTCAGGCCGAGCGTGATCTCCATCAGCTCCGTCGAATTGTGCGCCTGCTTCGGAGCGGGCACCTCGGCAGCGGCCTCCGGCTGCGGCGCGGCCGCCTTCGGGGCCTCCACCTGACGCGGTGCGGACTGGGACAGTCCCTCCACATCCACGTCGTCGTCACCGGGCTCGTACGAACCGGTGTCCAGGTGGCGCTGGCGCTCCGCCGCCGAGTGGATACCCAGCGCCGAACGCGTCTCGAAGGGCAGGAAGTCGAGCGCCAGACGGCGGAAGATGTAGTCGACGATCGACTGCGCCATCCGCACGTCCGGGTCGTCCGTCATACCGGCCGGCTCGAAGCGCATGTTGGTGAACTTGGAGACGTAGGTCTCCAGCGGCACGCCGTACTGCATACCGACCGAGACCGCGATCGAGAAGGCGTCCATCATGCCCGCGAGGGTCGACCCCTGCTTGGACATCTTCAGGAAGACCTCGCCGAGGCCGTCGTCCGGGTAGGAGTTCGCCGTCATGTACCCCTCGGCGCCGCCCACCGTGAAGGAGGTGGTGATCCCGGGGCGGCCCTTCGGCAGGCGCTTGCGGACCGGGCGGTACTCGATGACCTTCTCGGTCTTCGGCTCCGCCGTCTGCTCGGTGCCCGCCGAGGACTTGGTCTTGGCGGAGAGCGGCTGGCCGACCTTGGAGTTCTCGACGTAGACGGCGAGCGCCTTGGTGCCGAGCTTCCAGCCCTGGAGGTAGATCTCCTCGACGTCCTCGACCGTGCTGGACGCCGGCATGTTGACCGTCTTGGAGATGGCACCCGAGAGGAACGGCTGGGCCGCCGCCATCATCCGGACGTGGCCCATGGGCGCGATGGAACGCTCGCCCATGGCGCAGTCGAAGACCGAGTAGTGCTCCGGCTTGAGGCCCGGGGCATCCACGACGTTGCCGTGGTCGGCGATGTGGGCGACGATCGCGTCGACCTGCTCCGGCTGGTAGCCGAGGCGCTTGAGGGCCTTGGGGACCGTGTTGTTCACGATCTGCATCGAGCCGCCGCCGACGAGCTTCTTGAACTTGACCAGCGCCAGGTCGGGCTCGACGCCGGTGGTGTCGCAGTCCATCATCAGGCCGATGGTGCCGGTCGGCGCGAGCACCGAAGCCTGCGCATTGCGGAAGCCGTTCTTCTCACCGAGACGCAGGACGTCCTGCCAGGCCTCCGTCGCCGCGGCCCAGACCGGGCTGTCCAGGTCGTCGGTGCGCTTGGCCGACGCGTTGGCGTCCGAGTGCTGCTTCATGACGCGCTTGTGGGCGTCCGCGTTCCGGGCGTAGCCGTCGTACGGGCCGACGACCGCGGCGAGCTCGGCGGAGCGCCGGTACGAGGTACCGGTCATCAGCGAGGTGATGGAGCCGGCCAGCGCACGGCCGCCGTCGCTGTCGTACGCGTGTCCGGTCGCCATGAGCAGCGCGCCGAGGTTGGCGTAGCCGATGCCCAGCTGGCGGAAGGCGCGGGTCGTCTCGCCGATCTTCTCGGTCGGGAAGTCGGCGAAGCAGATCGAGATGTCCATCGCGGTGATGACCAGCTCGACGACCTTGGCGAAGCGCTCGGCGTCGAACGACTGGTTGCCGCGGTCGTCGTCGCGCAGGAACTTCATGAGGTTGAGCGAGGCGAGGTTGCACGACGAGTTGTCCAGGTGCATGTACTCGCTGCACGGGTTGGACGCGGTGATCCGGCCCGTCTCGGGCGAGGTGTGCCACCGGTTGATGATGTCGTCGTACTGGATCCCGGGGTCGGCACAGACATGTGCGGCCTCGGCCATCTTGCGGAAGAGCGCCTTGGCGTCGACCTTCTCGATGACCTCGCCCGTCATGCGCGAGCGCAGACCGAACTGGGCCCCGGCCTCGACGGCGTGCATGAACTCGTCATTGACGCGGACCGAGTTGTTGGCGTTCTGGTACTGGACGGACGTGATGTCGTCGCCGCCCAGGTCCATGTCGAAGCCCGCGTCGCGCAGGGCGCGGATCTTCTCCTCTTCCTTCACCTTGGTCTCGATGAAGGCCTCGACGTCCGGGTGGTCGACGTCGAGGACGACCATCTTGGCCGCGCGGCGGGTGGCGCCACCGGACTTGATCGTCCCGGCGGACGCGTCGGCGCCCCGCATGAAGGAGACCGGTCCCGAGGCGTTGCCACCGGAGGAGAGCAGCTCCTTGGAGGAGCGGATACGGGAGAGGTTGAGACCGGCGCCCGAGCCACCCTTGAAGATCATCCCCTCTTCCTTGTACCAGTCGAGGATGGACTCCATGGAGTCGTCGACCGAGAGGATGAAACAGGCGCTGACCTGCTGCGGCTGCGTGGTGCCGACGTTGAACCAGACCGGCGAGTTGAAGCTGAAGACCTGGTGCAGCAGCGCGTACGTGAGCTCGTGGTCGAAGAGCTCGGCGTCCTCCGGCGAGGCGAAGTAACCGTTCTCCTCGCCGGCCTTGCGGTACGTCTTCACCACACGGTCGATGAGCTGCCTGAGGCTGCTCTCGCGGTTCTCAGCGCCCACAGCGCCGCGGAAATACTTGCTGGTGACGATGTTGACCGCGTTCACCGACCAGAAGTCGGGGAACTCGACGCCACGCTGCTCGAAGTTGACCGAGCCGTCGCGCCAGTTGGTCATGACGACATCACGGCGTTCCCAGACGACCTCGTCGTACGGATGCACGCCGGGAGTGGTGTGGATGCGCTCGCTGCGCAGCCCCTGCCGATTAGCAGCCGCCTTGGCTCCCTTCGCGCGGGAACCTCGTGCCGGGCCGCTCGCCGTCTCTGTCATGCCGCCTCCCATATGCGGGCTAAAACGCCCAAAAGTGCCCAGTTCTTCCCATGGCACTGTGTCTGTCTGACACCTGCGGCGCAGGAAGCACCGCAGGCAGGTCTGTATGCGCCGACCCCGGGGGGTCAGTCGGTGGCAGTGGCGGGCACGGGGACCGCTGGGGTCCCTCCGCACTCGCATCCCACTGCGGGGGGCTGCGCGTCGCGGAGCTCCGCGATGGCGGCCTCGAAGTCTTCGAGCGAATTGAAGGCCCGGTAGACGGACGCGAAACGCAGATACGCGACGAGGTCGAGTTCCTGCAACGGGCCGAGTATGGCAAGCCCGACGTCGTGAGTGGTCAGCTCGGCGCCCCCGCTGGCGCGCAGCGCCTCCTCGACCTGCTGGCCGAGCTTGGCGAGAGCGTCCTCGGTGACCGGCCGCCCCTGGCACGCCTTGCGCACGCCCGAGATGACCTTCGTACGGCTGAACGGTTCGGTGACCCCGCTGCGCTTGATCACCATCAGCGAAGCCGTCTCGACCGTGGTGAAACGGCGGGAGCAGTCGGGGCACTGCCGACGCCGGCGGATCGACGTGCCGTCGTCCGTGGTGCGGCTGTCGACAACACGACTGTCAGGGTGCCTGCAGAAGGGGCAGTGCATGGTTCCCGAGCCTCCTTCGCAGTACGACTGAATAGCCTCGCCAGGCCCGGAACGAGCCCCTCGAAGCAGCCCCAAGCATAGGCGATGACCCGAGGCGGGGAAGACCAGGGACCACAACTTCTGGGCGGCTGTTTCAATCCAACCACTAGATCTGGGGTTCAGCCCCGAATTCCCGGCAGAGCGTGTCGCGCTCGGCCGCCGCGGCCGCCCGGCTCGCAAGAGGGTACGGGAAGGCCATCGGCCGCCGGACCGGGGGCCGCATCACCGACAGGGCGGGGCGGACGGAACGGCGGTCGATGACAGACTGGACATCCCTCGCGACACTCCGCACCGGACCGCCCCCGAAGCACGCGGCGCGACCGGCGGACGGTACCGTAATCGACCGAATTGCCTTTCGGTCACGGCAGCGCTCATACACCCGCCACTGTGCTCACGTGAAGGCTATTTTATTTTTTCACTCGAACGTGTGTTTGGCGCAACCTTTCGAAAGCCACTACCGTTGTCCAACCAGGGAGAGAAAATCTCGAGAGGGGCCGACGACGTGACCACGACCGCAGACACCGCCACCATCACCGCCCAGGACCGTTCGCAGAACCGACTCGAGCCGGGGCATGCCATGAACGACGCAGCACAGGGGCCCGAAGGTCAGCTGCCCCCGCGCCCCGCACGCTCGCTTCCCGGACGACCTCCCGGCATCCGGGCGGACAGCTCCGGGCTCACGGACCGGCAGCGGCGAGTGATCGAGGTGATCAGGGATTCCGTGCAGCGTCGTGGATATCCGCCCTCCATGCGCGAGATCGGTCAGGCGGTGGGGCTGTCCAGCACCTCGTCAGTCGCTCATCAGCTGATGGCTCTGGAGCGCAAGGGCTTCCTGCGCCGCGACCCGCACCGCCCCCGGGCGTACGAGGTCAGGGGCTCCGATCAGCCGAGCACCCAGACCACCGACACCACAGGCAAGCCCGCCGCTTCGTACGTGCCCCTGGTCGGCCGGATCGCCGCCGGTGGCCCGATCCTGGCCGAGGAGTCGGTCGAGGACGTCTTTCCGCTCCCCCGGCAGCTGGTCGGCGACGGCGAGCTGTTCGTTCTCAAGGTCGTCGGGGACTCGATGATCGAGGCCGCGATCTGTGACGGCGACTGGGTCACGGTGCGACGCCAGCCCGTCGCGGAGAACGGCGACATCGTGGCGGCCATGCTGGAGGGCGAGGCCACGGTCAAGCGCTTCAAGCGCGAGGACGGCCATGTGTGGCTGCTGCCTCACAACGCCGCCTACCAGCCGATTCCCGGTGACGAAGCCACCATCCTCGGCAAGGTGGTGGCTGTGCTCCGACGCGTGTGAGTTCCGCGTCGGCCCTGAACAGGGATCCGGAACTCACTGCGCCGGTTCCGGGTCCCTGCCTTTTCTCCGTATTTTCCTTTCGCGCTTTCCGGCGTGCTTCTCCATGCTTCCCGTTCGTATCGCCAGTTCTCGCTGTGCCATACAGGTTCTGAAGCATTCCTCGCACGCTGCCACGCGGTGGAGTGCCGACGAGGACTACTTGTCGGCTTCCTTGGCCACAGCGTCGATCGCGGCAAGAGACCGCCGGACCTGGTTGCGGTCCGTTGTGAACCAGAAATCGGGCAACGAAGCCCTGAGATAGCTGCCGTAACGCGCGGTGGCCAGCCTGGGATCCAGTACGGCGACGACACCCCGGTCCCCCATGGCCCTGACCAGCCTGCCGGCGCCCTGCGCCATGAGCAGGGCCGCATGGGTCGCGGCAACGGCCATGAACCCATTGCCCCCGTTCTCCTCGACCGCCTTCTGCCGAGCACTCATCAGCGGGTCGTCGGGGCGGGGGAAGGGGATCCTGTCCATCACGACGAGCTGGCAGCTGGGCCCCGGGACATCGACTCCCTGCCAGAGGGACAACGTCCCGAAGAGGCAGGTCTCGGGCTCAGCGGCGAAATTCTTGATCAACTCACCGAGCGTCTCCTCGCCCTGGAGGAGTACCCGCTTGTCCTGCCTGCTGCGGAGCTCCTCAGCGGCTGCCTGAGCGGCCCTCATGGAGGAGAAGAGGCCCAGCGTGCGACCACCCGACGCCTCCACCAGTTCGGCGAGCTCGTCCAGCATGTCCGTACGCGAGCCCTCGCGGCCGGGGGCCGACAGATGCTTGGCGACGTACAGGATGCCTTGCTTCGCGTAGTCGAAGGGCGAGCCGACGTCCAGGCCCTTCCACTGCGGGGCGTCCTCTCCTCCGGTCCCCTCGGGCGAGAGGCCGAGGGAGGCGCCGACCCCGTTGAAGTCACCGCCGAACTTGAGCGTCGCCGAGGTGAGGACGACCGAGCGGTCGGCGAAGAGCTTCTCCCGGAGCAGCCCCGACACCGAGAGCGGCGCGACACGCAGCGAAGCACCGAAACGGTCGTGGCGCTCGTACCAGACGACGTCGTACTCGGAACCCAGGGTGACCCGCTCGGCGACATCGTGAATGGACTCGACGGACGCCAGAGCCTGTTTCCGTACGACGTCCTCGTCCTGTACGGACTTGTCCCGGGTGGAGCCGAGAGCCGAGATGACCGTCCGGGCTGCGTCGCGCAGTGACATCAGCGCATAGCCGAGGTCTTCGGGAATCTCTTCGAGCCGACCGGGCAGGGCCAGCTCCATGACACGTTCGAAGGTTTCGGAAGCCGTCTGCAGGGAGTCTGCGGCCTTCTCGTTGACGAGCTTCGCCGCGCGCCGCACCGCCCTGTTGACCTGGCCCGGAGTGAGCTCGCCCGTCGCCACACCGGTGACCCGGGAGACCAGTTCGTGGGCCTCGTCGACGATGAGCACCTCGTGCTGCGGCAGGACCGGGGCGCCCTCGATCGCATCGATCGCGAGCAGGGCGTGGTTGGTCACGACGACATCGGCGAGTTTGGCGCGCTCACGAGCGGCTTCGGCGAAGCACTCGGCCCCGTAGGCGCATTTGCTCGCCCCCAGGCACTCCCGCGAGGAGACGGAGATCTGGCCCCAGGCGCGGTCCGAGACGCCCGGAGTGAGATCATCACGGTCACCCGTCTCCGTCTCGTCCGCCCAGTCCCGCATACGCAGCAGGTCCTGGCCGAGCTTGCTGGTGGGGGCGGCGGCCTCGAACTGGTCGAACAAGCCGTCCTCCTCTTCCTGCGGTACGCCCTCATGGAGGCGGTGCAGACAGAGGTAGTTGGACCGGCCCTTCAGCATGGCGAACTGAGGTCGCCGACGCAGCAGCGGATGAAGGGCTTCGACCGTACGCGGGAGGTCCCGCTCCACGAGCTGCCGCTGGAGAGCGAGTGTCGCGGTGGCCACGACGACACGCTCGCCATGGGCCAGCGCGGGCACCAGATAGCCCAGCGACTTTCCGGTACCGGTGCCGGCCTGGACCAGCAGGTGGGCGTTGTCGTCGACTGCTTCGGCAACAGCCTCGGCCATGGTGACCTGGCCGGGCCGCTCCGTACCGCCCACAGCGGTGACGGCGGCGTGCAGGAGCTCGGGGAGGGAGGGCTTCGTCATAGCGGAACCACCCTACGGGGCAGCACTGACAATCGGGGTCACACCTCATGGAGCGGGTTGGCGATCGTCCCGTGCACGGCTGCGTGGGGTCGGTTCGGGCGGTCGCGGTAGCCGTCGAGGTGGAGCCGGTTGCGATTGAGACAGAGCCGTTCGATCCGCGGGGTGAGCAGGTCGAACGTCTCGTAGCGCTCCTTGAGCTCCGGGAAACGGCCCTGGTGGCGCAGGATCTCGGCGCGCACCAGATGCCAGAAATCAGCCTCCGGAACTCCTAGTTGATCTTCGCAGAGAGGGGCGAGGTAGCGGAAGACTCCGACGAAGAGCCCGGAGTGGATGAACTGCGTCAGGAAGGCGGGCTCCTCGGTCAGCAGCACGTCCCGCACGTCGTCGGGCATCGAACCGTGCTCCGGCAGGGGCTCGGCGCTGACGTTGACGTCGTCCACGAAGTCCTTGATCGCCAGCCGCACGGGGACATCGTGGTCGTCGAAGACGACGATGGCGTTCTCTCCGTGCGGCGAGAAGACCGTTCCGTACCGGTAGAGGAAGCGCAGCAGCGGGGGAAGCAGCGCGGCGAAGAGCCGGCCGAGCCAGACGGCGGGCGCGAGCCCCGAGCGGGCGACGAGCTCGGCGGTGAAAGAGCGTCCGTGCAGGTCGGTATGGAGCAGGGAGGCGAGCGTCCTGGCCCCTTCCCCAGGGGCCAGCTGGCCGTCGAGCGGCTCGCGCCAGATGGCGCCGAGGAGCTCCCGGTACTGGTACGGGACCTCGGGCAGGTGGTCGTAGAGAGGGTGCTCGACCGAGACGGAGGCGACTTCGCCCAGCAGGATGACGCGGCACTCGTCGCGCAGGAACGCGTCGCCTTCCCGCAGTCCCTGGACCCAGGTGGTGACGGCAGGAGCTGCGAGGGTCCGCTCGGTGGGCAGACCGCGCCAGACCAGGGTGTTGAGGATCGAGAGCGGCAGTTTCACCGTGTGCCGCTCGGGGTGTTCGATGTTGAGGAAGGTCCGGATGGACTGCTGCGGCAGGCGCGGGTCGGCGTCGGCGTGAAGCGGGACGATCTGCTGGTGCGCGATGGCAGGCGCGTAGAGCGGAAGGATCACTTCGTCCCACTGCCAGGGGTGCACGGGAAGGTAGAGGTACCCCTCCGGGTCGAGTCCGCGTGCTGTTAATTCGGCGGCGAAGGACTCGCGGACACCGGCGTCGAGCTCACGGCTGTAGAGCCGGTCGGGCGTCGCCAGCCCGGTGACTCCGCGGTACTGGGCGAGGTCGGTGCTGACCGCGATCCACGGCAGCCGGGCGGGCCGGCGGGATTCGGGTGTCCAGCGAGCGGCGTCGGCCGCGGAGAACCCGATCCGGCCCTTGTTGAGTACGAGCCAGGGGTGACCCGTCTGATGGCCTTCCAGCTGTGCGTAGTCCAGGTCGGCGAGTTCGGCGGCGGGGAGCGCGGTGTGGTCGATGCGGGCGTCGGCGGCCAGGGTGGTGGTCAGCTCGCGTACCAGGTGGCCGAGCGTCGCCCCGTCCAGGCCGAGGAGTCTGCGGGCGAGGACGAGGAAGCCGAGCGGATCGCTGAAGGGCTCGCCCTGGAGCGCGATGGTGTCCGGGTCGACGTGCCAGTGCCCGTAGGCGCCGCGCCGCGCCTGGAAGGTCAGCGGCAGATCGTCGTCGAGCGTGAGCGTGTGGCGGCCGCCGGTCAGGCCCACCGGTTCGATGATCTCCTCGTAGGCGAAGGCGCTGAGCATCTTGGCCAGGAGGCGGCGGGCCGCACGGTCCCAGTCCTCGGGGTTCAGCTCGGCAGGATCGAGCAGCGTTGGTTCCGCTTCGGAGTCGAAGCGAGCAGACGGGTTCAGCACGGGGACTCCTCGGGGTGGAACCGATTCGGGACGGGCGGTGTATCAAAGGCAGGAGGTCGTCGGGGGCAGGGATCTGGGGGGTGGTTGCCCGGAGCGAGGTCGCTTCGGACCGCTGACGGGAGGTATTCACATCAGGTCACGGAAGGCGCGGTCGCGGACCATCAGCGCCGCACGTTTGCCGGGCAGGTCGACTTCGGCCGAGTAGCGGAATCCCGCGCCGAGAAAGGCCGATACGGAAGGGGTGTTGCGCAGGTCCGGTTCGGCTACGACGCGGGTGCACTGGGGGCGGTTGTCCAGTACGAGGTCGGAGACGGCGCGCAGGAGAGCGGTGCCGGCGCCGCGCCCCCGGTCCGCGACGCCGCCGATGAGGAGGTGCAGACCGGTGTCGTGCGGGCGCGCCGGATAGTGCCGGGCAAGCGGATCCAGGTCGGCCCGGTAGATCTCCCAGTAGCTCATGGGCGTGCCCTGGAGTACGCCGAGACAGGGCACGCTCCTGCCGTCGCCGTCCAGTTGGGGATCGAGGTGCGCGCGGGTGACGGATTCGGGACCGGCCAGCTCCCAGAATGCGGCGACAGCAGGGTCGTTCATCCAGTGGCTGATGAGAGGGAGGTCGCGTTCGATGTTCACGGGGACGAGTTGGAAGGCACCGTCCGGGGTGGCGGCGGGCTTCCAGGCACCGGGGCTGTCCAGCAGGCCGCCCCCGGGGTGGTCGGGGGCGGCCTGCCAGGGCCCGAGTGACGGGTCTCCGGTGCGCAGCAGTGACAGCAGGTCCTCGGACAACTGCAGATCGAGGGTGTCCTCGGACCCTTCGTCGGTCCGCGGTACAGGTCCTGTCCCGGTATGGGTGCTCGCATCCATGGGGGGCACAGCCACGCTCCTCGTCCTCTGCTCAGCTATCGGTCGGGTCATGCCCCAGTGGGGTGGAGGGGGTTGGTGAGACGGACATAGACGGACTGGGTGTCGACCGGGCCGACGAGTTCGTCGAGTCCGTGGAGCCGGGTCAGCAGGTTCGCCTTGGTACGCAGCACGGGGGTGTTGAGAAGTTGAGTGGGCAGAGGGGACCCGAGTGCGGTGGCTCGCGTGAGGAACTGACGGAAAGCCGCGATGAGCAGTCGTTCGTCGGCGAGGCGCTGGGCGCCGATAGCGCCGATCAGCCCGAAGACGTTGTTGATGGCGAGGTAGTAGGCAAAACGTTCGTCGGTGACGTCGTCGGCGACGAAGGTGTCGCTGACGGCGCCGACCCCGGGGAGCCGCTTCTCCAGTGCGTCGCGGTGGGATTCCCGGAAGTAGTAGCCCTGGTTGTCGCGGTAGCGGCCGCCGATGGGCCAGCCGTCGGGGCCGAGGATGACGATGGTGTTCTGCTGATGGGCTTCGAGGGCGATGCCCGCGGTGCCGTCCAGCCACAGCACAGGACGTACGACGTGGTCGAGATAGCGCAGGAACCATTCGGTGGCGACGGCTCCGGTGGTCCGTCCGGTCCGGGCCGCGAGCCGGGTCACGATATCGGCGAGCCTCGAACGCATGGCGCCTCCGCCGGGGCGGGGATGGACGGCGGTGAGACCCGCGACGCATACGGCGTCGTCGGTGGCGCTGAAGGGGTTGTGGCGCAGGACGACATCGAAGCCCGAAAGCGGTTCGCCGTCCGGGGTGTTCACGGCCAGCCAGGCCGGATCGCGGACGATGCCGAAACCGGGGTGTGCCGCCTGCCACGCGCTGCCGAGACCGCTCCGCAGGATCCGGTGCACCTCGACACCCCGGTGGAGTTCCTTGCGGAGGTTCTCCCGGCGGGAGTTGGTGATGCGGACCCCCAGCGACAGCTTCAGCATGGTGTCGACGCCCGGCCGGTGGACGGTGCGTACGGAGGAGGTGGGATGCCAGCGGTCACCGTGCGGGCCGAGGTCGTGCAGCAGTCCGGCGTCGAGCAGGGCTGTCACCGCTGGGCGGTGGACCACATCGCGGGCCTGCCAGGGGTGGAGGGGCAGAAGGACGGTGTTGTCGGGACGCCGCACTGTGCCTGCGAGGCGTTCTGTGAGCCGGTCGGCGGGGAGCGTGCGTCCCCCCTCCGTCCACACCGAGTCCTGTGCGAGTACGGAGCGGTCGACGGCCAACCAGTGCAGAGCGAAGGAGCCGTGCAGCTCTGGGGAGTACAGGCGGACTTCAGCGTCCGAGAGTCCCTCTCGGCTCTTCGGGGTGGGGTGCAGCGGGTGGCCGAGCAGGAGGGACTGCTCGGCGGTGAGGAAGAGGTCTGCCTCAGGGGAGGGCCCCGGGCTGAGGCGGCGGGCCGTGATGAAGGCCGCGGTCCGGTGCACCGAGTCGGCGACCCTCCCGACCAGTTCGGTGGAGTCGCTCTGGCCCGCCTCCCGGCCGAGCAGGGAGGCGACGGTGACGGCGTCGGCGCGTGGGGCGCCGACCGATGCCCCTTCCAGTACGGGGCTGCCGAACCGGTGCCAGCCGGTGGCCGACCAGTACAGGACGGGGACGAGCAGGGCGATGCCGCTGGCGTCCAGGGGGATACGCAGCGTGTCCCCTGCGGGGGCGGAAAGGTTGGTCTCCCGGACCCAGCAGCGGAGCAGGTTCTCGGCGGCGGCGGCGTCCGCAGCCGCCGCCGGGTCCGATGCGTCGACGGGATCGTCGAGGAGGGCCGGTGCCGGACGCCGCTCCGGCGTGCGGGCCCCGGACATCTGCCGCGGCACCGTCTCCGGTCCGCCCGAGAGCGAGCCGGTCGACACCGGGCCGACGGTGAGGGCGTCGGCCGGGAACGGGCGGGCCGGGTACGAACCGGGTGCACGGCTGCCGGGGATCGCGGAGTCACCGGTCTCGGGGGCATCGGGGTCGGGCGTGGGGTTCACGGGGTGCTTCCTTGCGCGGCCGGGGGGAAGGGGGGTGGTTCAGTGCGGGCGGCGGTTCTCGGGACGAGCACGTTCGGCGGCGGTCAGAGCATCGGCCAGCCGGTCCAGCACCGCCTCCGCCTGTTCATCGGTGAGGGTCAGGGGCGGCAGCAGGCGCACGACACCGGCGTGACGGCCGCCGAGTTCGACAATGAGTCCCCTGGCGAGACATTCCCGCTGTACGGAGGCCGCGAGCACCGGGTCGGCAGGCGAGGGCGCGGCGGCGCCCGGCGCAACAGCGTTCGCGCCGTTCGAGGCTTCGGCGGCTTCCGGGTCGACGAGCTCAAGGCCGATCATCAAGCCGCGGCCGCGCACGTCCCCGATGACGGGGTGGTCGGCGGCCAGTCCCCGCAACCTCGCGATCATGCGCGCGCCCAGATCGGCCGCACGCTCGGCGAGCCGGTTCTGACGGACATAGGCGAGGGTGGCGGCGCCGGCCGCCATGGCGAGCTGGTTACCGCGGAAGGTCCCCGCGTGGGCGCCCGGCTCCCAGCAGTCCAGTTCCGACCGGTAGACGATGACCGCCAGCGGGAGGGAGCCGCCGATGGCTTTGGACATCACCATCACGTCGGGAATGATCCCGCTGTGCTCGACGGCCCAGAAGGCACCGGTGCGGCCCACCCCGGTCTGCACCTCGTCCGCGATGAGCGGGATGGACCGGTCGGCGGTGATCTTCCGCATCCGGCGCATCCAGCTGTCCGGACCGGGGATCACCCCGCCCTCGCCCTGCACCGGTTCGAGGATCATTCCGGCCGGCGGGACCACACCGCTCTTGGGATCGTCGAGAAGGCTCTCGGTCCAATTCCCGGCGAGTTCCGCGCCCCGGGCTCCGCCGACTCCGAAGGGGCAGCGGTAGTCCTGCGGATAGGGCAGCCGGGTCACCCGTACGTCGGGTGCGCCGCCGGACACCGCCAGCGCCCCGGCCGTCATGCCGTGGTAGGCGCCGGTGAAGGCGAGGATCCCGCTGCGGCCTGTGGCGGTGCGGACGAGTTTGAGAGCCGCCTCCACCGCGTCCGTACCCGCGGGCCCGCAGAACTGCACCCGGGCCTGGTCCGCGAACTGTCGCGGCAGCGTCTCGAACAGCTCCGTGGTGAAGGCGTCCTTGACCGGGGTGGCGAGATCCAGCACATGCAGGGGTGCACCGGAGTCGAGCACCTTCTTGATCGCTTCGAGCACCACCGGATGGTTGTGCCCCAGCGCCAGGGTCCCCGCCCCCGACAGGCAGTCGAGGTAGCGCCGCCCGTCCGCGCCCTCGATGGTCAGCCCACGTGCGCGCACCGGCACGATCGGCAGCGACCGCGCGTACGTACGGGCCGCGGATTCACGCATCGACTGACGGCGCAGGATCCCCTCGTGCACTGTCGTCGTCGCCGACGGAGCAGGTTCGGTAACGGCCACTGCTGTTGGTCCTCCCGCTGTACGGATCGGCCGTCGCACCTCGCGCCCCCACGACCGTCGCCTCCGAGGCCGGGCACAGCCCAAAGGCCCCCAGCCGTACCAACGACGAAGTCGCCCCGGAATCACGGGTAAGTCGGAAGATCCTTGCGGTGCCGGAACCACAGCCCTGCCTTATGCCGTCCACATCGGCACCGGCATAGTGGGGCCCGCACTCTGGATCCGCACCGTTCCACAGTGCCGAATCCGTTGTTCCGTAGTCCCAGGGGGAATCACCACATGCGACCGCTACGCCCGACTTCCACCGAACGCCGCGGGGAACGCGTGTCCCGGCGGACCCTCCCCGCCATGGCGGCACTTGGCCTCACCGCTGTGCTCGCGCTCACTGCCACGGCCTGCGGTCCCGGCGACGACAACGCCAGTGACAAACCGTCCGGCACCCCTTCGTCGTCCCCGGACGGCAAGGTCGTCATACCGGACAACGTCAGGAGCGCGCTGAAGAAGCACGGCGTCAACCTCGACCAGTGGAAGCACGGTGAATGGAAGAACTGGAGCAGGGACAAGTGGCTGCGTGAGGCGCAGGACTTCGTCAACCCGGTCATCGCCGGGCTCTGGGACCCGTCGCGGATGCGGCACGCGTCCAAGCCGCCGGAGAAGCCGGTCGACAACGACATCTCCGGTGACAAGGGGGTGACCGACCCGACCCCGGCGCCGGTGACCGCGCAGGGCGTCAGCGCCCCCTACCACCAGAGCGTCCCCGAGGCGGGCAAGGTCTTCTTCGACAGCCCCGAAGGGTCGATGGTCTGCTCTGCGACGGTCGTGGAGGACCCCGCTCATCCCGGGAAGTCCAACCTGGTGTGGACCGCGGGCCACTGCGTGCATGCCGGGAAGAAGGGCGGCTGGTACCGCAACATCGCCTTCGTGCCCTCCTACAACGACGGCGGCATGTCCGCCGCCCAGCTGCAGAACGCCAAGAAGGACCAAGTCGCCCCGTACGGCGTCTTCTGGGCGGACTGGGCCCAGACCTCCGAGCAGTGGATCAACACCGGCGGCCCCACCGGCGGCCAGGGCGCCCCGTACGACTTCGCGGTTCTGCACGTCACACCGGAGAAGGGCAGCACCAGGTCCCTGGAGGAGACCGTCGGAGGCGCGCTCCCGGTGAACTTCAACGCGCCCGCCGTGCCGAAGATCCCGAGCTTCACGGCGACCGGCTATCCGGCGGCTCCCCCCTTCGACGGCCAGAAGCTGTTCCAGTGCTCCGACCGCCCGGGCCGCCTCTCGCTCTCCGCAGCGGACCCGACGATGTACCGCGTCGGCTGCACCATGACCGGCGGTTCTTCTGGCGGCGGCTGGATCGCCAAGGGGGCCGACGGAAAGCCCGCGCTGGTGTCCAACACCTCCATCGGCCCGGTGACCGCAGGCTGGCTGGCCGGTCCGCGCCTCGGCAAGGAGGCCAAGGGCGTCTACGACTCCGTCAGCAAGAAGTACGCGGACCGGTAGGCGCGGGAGCAGGTCCCGGAGGAGCACGCGGGCCGGCAGGCCCCGCGAGGTCCCGGCGACCGCGGCGACCACGCGCCACCAGAGCGATCACCGCACTGCAGCGATCACGCACTACCAGGGGGAACAGCTCCATGCGATCCATCCGTCCGATACTGACCGCCACCGGGGTGGCCGCTGCCCTGGCGCTGACGGCCACCGCGTGTGGCGGCGGTGACGACAAGGCCGCGGCCCGCGCAGCCGGCACTTCCGCGGCGTCCACAGCGGCTCCGGCGTCCGGCGCCGATGCCGCGGCCGGTGTGACCGACGCCCTCAAGCGCCAGGGTGTGGACCTCTCGAAGTGGAAGAACGGCGAGTGGAAGAAGTGGGACAAGGACCAGTGGCTCCGTAACGCCAAGGACTTCGCCAATCCGGTGATCAAGGGTCTGTGGAAGCCCGACCGTATGAAGTCGGCCAAGGACCCGCAGAAGACGATGGCCTACGGGGACAGTTCGGGCGACCGGAGCGTGACCGACCCGGAGCCCGCGCCGGTCAGGGCCCAGGAGGAGAAGCGCCCGTACCACCGGTACGCGGCCCCCGTCGGGAAGGTCTTCTTCGACTCCCCGGAAGGCTCGATGGTCTGCTCGGGCACGGTCGTCAAGGACCCGAAGCACCCCGGCAAGTCCAATCTCGTGTGGACCGCGGGTCACTGTGTCCACGCAGGCGGCAAGGGCGGCTGGTACCGGAACATCATGTTCGTGCCGTCCTACAACGACCAGGGCGAGTCCGTCGCCCAGCTGCGGAACGCGCAGCCCCGGGAAATCGCGCCGTACGGCAACTACTGGGCCGACTGGGCCATGACCTCCAATGCCTGGATCAAGGACGGGGGCCCGACCGGTGGGCAGGGGGCGGCGTACGACTACGCGCTGCTCCATGTGAAGCCGGAGAACGGGGGCAGGTCCCTCGAAGAGACCGTCGGCAACGCGCTGACGGTCGACTTCAACGCCCCCGCTGCCCGCACCGTCTCCGCGGTGGGCGCCTGGGGTTATCCGGCCGCCCCGCCGTTCGACGGCCAGCTGATGAACAAGTGCGTCGACCGGCCGGGGCAGCTCTCCGTCAGCCCCGGCACTCCGGCGATGTGGCGCATCGGCTGCACGATGACCGGTGGTTCATCCGGCGGCGGCTGGTTCATCGCCGGTCCTGACGGAAAGTCGGAGCTTGTCTCCAACACCTCGATCGGCCCGGTCACCTCGGGCTGGCTGGCGGGACCGCGGCTCGGTCAGGGCGCGGAGCAGCTCTACCGGGCGATGAGCGACCGGTACGCGAACCAGTAGCGCGGCACGCCGGTGATCCACCGGCAACGGCCGAGGGCCCGGCCTCCCTTCACAGGGAGGCCGGGCCCTCGGCCGTTTCACCGGGAGGCTGTCGCGCTGCCGGCGTCAGGGCGCCGCAACCGGCGCGTACGGCAACAGATCGGCGGCCAGCTCCTCATGCACCAAAGCCTTGAGCAGGGTGCCCTCCGGGGTGTGCTCCTCGGAGATCACTTCGCCGTCGGAGTGGGCGCGGGCGACGAGCTGTCCGTGCGTGTACGGCACGAGCACCTCGACCGCCACCTTCGGCCGGGGCAACTGCTCGTCGATCAGGGCCAGCAGCTCGGCGATGCCCTGGCCCGAGCGGGCCGACACCGCGATGGCACGGTGCTCGATGCGCAGCAGCCGCTGCAGGACGAGCGGGTCGGCCGCGTCCGCCTTGTTGACCACCACGATCTCCGGGACGTCGGTGGCTCCGACGTCGCGGATCACCTCGCGTACGGCGGCGAGCTGCTCCTCCGGAGCCGGGTGCGAGCCGTCCACGACGTGCAGGATCAGGTCGGACTCGCCGACCTCCTCCATGGTGGAGCGGAACGCCTCGACGAGGTGGTGCGGCAGGTGCCGGACGAATCCGACGGTGTCCGCCAGGGTGTAGAGCCGCCCGCTCGGCGTCTCGGCCTTGCGCACGGTCGGGTCAAGGGTGGCGAACAGGGAGTTCTCCACCAGCACGCCCGCACCCGTGAGCCTGTTCAGCAGAGAGGACTTGCCGGCGTTGGTGTATCCGGCGATGGCGACCGACGGCACCTTGTGGCGCTTGCGTTCCTGCCTCTTGATGTCGCGACCGGTCTTCATCTCCGCGATCTCACGGCGCATCTTCGCCATCTTCTCGCGGATCCGGCGCCGGTCGGTCTCGATCTTGGTCTCACCGGGACCACGGGTGGCCATACCACCCCCGCCGCCCGCGCCGGCGCCACCCATCTGCCGGGAGAGCGACTGACCCCAGCCACGCAGCCTCGGCAGCATATACTGCATCTGCGCGAGCGCCACCTGCGCCTTGCCCTCCCGGGACTTGGCGTGCTGGGCGAAGATGTCCAGGATCAGCGCCGTACGGTCGACGACCTTGACCTTGACGACATCCTCAAGGTGGATCAGCTGCCCCGGGCTGAGCTCACCGTCGCACACGACGGTGTCCGCCCCGGTCTCCAGCACGATGTCCCGCAGCTCCTGCGCCTTGCCCGACCCGATGTAGGTGGCCGGGTCCGGCTTGTCGCGGCGCTGCACCACACCGTCGAGCACCAGCGCGCCCGCCGTCTCGGCGAGGGCCGCCAGCTCCGCGAGGGAGTTCTCGGCGTCCTGTGCGGTGCCCGAGGTCCAGACGCCGACCAGCACCACACGCTCCAGGCGCAGCTGCCGGTACTCGACCTCTGTGACGTCTTCGAGCTCGGTGGAGAGGCCGGCGACCCGCCTGAGCGCTGCACGCTCCGAGCGGTCGTACTGGTCACCGTCCCGCTCACCGTCGATCGAGTGGCTCCAGGCGACGTCCTCTTCCATCAGGGCATCGGCCCGAAGGCTCTCGTTGAAGCTCTGCGCTTCCTGCTCGTGCGCGTCCTGGGAAGTGGAAGAAGAGGAGGTCATTGGATCCTTACGTCGAGGCGGTAGAAAGAATTCTTCGTCAGTCACAACGCGTGATGGCGTCCGATGATTCCCTGAGGTCCCACCGGGCCCGGCAGTGCCGACGACGCATCGATAGTGACATGACGCGCTCACGCCCGTCACCCGGGTTTCAGCCCCGGTGAGCCCGCGCGGGCCGGGCGCTGCGCCAGTCGCGGTGGCCCGGCATGGCCGGGGTCTTCTTCCCGTACAGCCAGCCCCGGAAGAACGCGGAGAGGTCGCGCCCGGCGACCCGTGAGGCCAGCGCGGTGAAGTCGGCGGTGGTGGCCGACCTGTCGCGGTAGCGGCTCACCCAGCTGTGCTCCAGCTCGGAGAAGGCAGCCGCCCCGATCTCCTGGCGCAGTGCGTAGAGCACGAGGGCGCTCCCGTCGTAGACGACCGGCCGGAAGATACTGATCTTCTGGCCCTGTTCCGGGGGCTTCGGTGCCGCCGGAGCGCCGCCGCCCGCCCGCCAGCCGTCGGACTGCCGGTAGGCGTCGCGCATCCGGGTGGCGAGTGGCTTGCCGCCGTGTTCGTCCGCGTAGAGCGCCTCGTACCAGGTGGCGTGGCCCTCGTTGAGCCACAGGTCGGACCAGCTGTGCGGCGAGACGCTGTCGCCGAACCACTGGTGGGCGAGCTCGTGGACCATGACCGAGTCGACGTACCACTCGGGGAAGGAGTCCCCGGTGAACAGCCGGCGCTCGAAGAGCGACAGGGTCTGGGTCTCCAGCTCGAAGCCGGTGTCCGTGTCGGCGATCAGGACGCCGTACGTCTCGAAGGGGTAGCGGCCCGCCTTGGACTCGAGCCAGGCCAGCTGCGCGGGAGTCTTCCGCAGCCAGGGATCCAGTCTCTTCCGGTCGGCTGCCGGTACGACGTCACGGACCGGCAGCCCGCCGGGTCCTGTCCGGTGGAGCACGGCCGAGTCGCCGATCGACACCTGGGCCAGTTCGGTGGCCATGGGGTGGCGCGTCCGGTAGGTCCAGGTGGTGCGGCCGGCCCGGGTCGTGCGGGGGCCGGGGAGCCCGTTGGCGACGACGGTCAGTTTCCGCGGTGCGCTGACACGGAAGGTGAAGAAGGCCTTGTCGGAGGGGTGGTCGTTGCAGGGGAAGACGCGGTGGGCGGCGTCCGCCTGGTTGGCCATGGCCAGGCCGTCGGAGGTCCTGACCCAGCCGCCGTCCGCCGCGCCCCGCGGGTCGCTGGTGTGGCGCACGGTGATCCGCAGCGGAGCGCCGGCGTCGATGGGGCCGCGCGGGGTCACGACCAGGTCCTCGTCCGCGGTGGCGAACCGGGCGGGCTCGCCGTTGACCTCCACCGACTGCACCGTGCCACGGGCGAAGTCGAGGTTGACGCGCCGCAGCGGGGCCGTGGCCCGGGCGTCGATTCTGGTCACCGCCGCAAGCGGCTTGGTGTTGCTGCCGGGATAGGTGAGGCCGATGTCGTACGAGAGGACGTCGTACCCGGGGTTGCCCAGGTGAGGGAAGAGGGGGTCACCGATGCCGAGGGGGACGGGCGTGGGCAGCGTGGCGGCGACGAGGGCCGCCGATGCGGTCGCGAGCAGAACGGCCCGCGAGCGCCGGGAGATGGACAGCATGGACTACGGCTACCAGCCTGTACCGGGTGTGCCGCGGCGCAGCGCGCGGGGCCACCCGAACGTGTGGTCAGGCGGTGGCCGGATGCTGGGCGCGGCTCACGTCGTAGACACCCGGCACATCGCGCATGGTGCGCATCAGGGCGGGGAGCCCGGCGGCGTCGGGCAGTTGCAGGGTGTAGGTGTGGCGTACCCGCTGCTCGGACGGTGGCTCCACGGTGGCCGAGACGACCGCGGCTCCTGCCGTGGCGATGGCCTCGGTGAGGTCGGCGAAGAGCTGCGGCCGTCCGAAGGCCTCGGCGACGAGGGTGACCCTGCAGTCCCCGGTCTCACCCCAGTTCACCTCGACGGGGGGCCGTCCCAGGGACAGCATCCGGGCCACCGAGGGACATCCCGCACGGTGGACGGTGACGGCCCCGCCGCGCACGGTGAAGCCGGTGACGGCGTCGGGCGGCACCGGCGTACAGCAGCCTGCCAGCCGTACCGTCGCGTGCGGCACGGCCACGACGGCTCCGGCGGCCGCCCTGCGCATCGCTCCGCCGGTCGCCGAGACACTCGACCGGGGCGCCGCCGCCGGTACGGCCGTACCTTCCGGGTGCGCGTCCAGCCAGCCGGTGATGGCGATGCGCGCGCCGGGGGTCCGCACATGGCCGAGCCAGTCGGGTGAGGGCCCGGACATGGTGTCCTCGGCGAGCAGCAACTGGACGGTGTCGCCGTCGCTGAGCACCGTACTGAGTGTGGCCAGGCGCCCGTTGACCCGGGCGCCGATACAGGAGTGCGCTCGCTCGCCGTGCTGCGCGTAGGCCGCGTCCACACAGCTCGCCCCTGCGGGCAGGCCGAGAGTGCCGCCGTCGGCCCGGAAGACGGTGATCTCCCGGTCCTGGGCGAGGTCGGCGCGGAGGGTGGACCAGAACGTGTCGGGGTCGGGGGCGGATTCCTGCCATTCGAGGAGCCGGGAGAGCCAGCCGGGGCGCGAGGGGTCGACGCGCTCGCCTTCCGCCGTGCCGACGGCGGCGCGGGGGACGACGGCGGACCGCGCGCCGTCGAGCGGTACATACGGATTGCCCAGCGCGACGACCCCCGCCTCGGCGATCTTGTGCATCAGGTGGGTGCGGATGAGGACTTCGGCGACATCTCCGCCCCCGCTGGCGACGGCCGTGTGCAGCGACTGGTACAGGTTGAACTTGGGCGAGGCGATGAAGTCCTTGAACTCGGAGATCACCGGGGTGAAACAGGTGTGCAGCTCACCCAGGACGCCGTAGCAGTCGGCTTCCTCGCCGACGAGCACCAGGAGCCGGCCGAAGTCGGTGGGGCAGAGCTCTCCGCGTTTCATCCTGACCCGGTGCACCGAGACGAAGTGGCGTGGCCTGATGAGGACTTCGGCGGCGATCCCTGCTTCCCTCAGTACCCTTCTGACGTCCTCGGCGATGGTGGGGAGCGGGTCGGCGCCTGCGTCCTGGGCCGCGATGAGGGCACGGGTGATCTCGTACTCCGCCGGGTGCAGGATCGCGAAGACCAGGTCCTCCAGCTCGGTCTTGAGCGCCTGCACCCCCAGCCGTTCGGCCAGCGGGATCAGTACGTCGCTGGTGACCTTGGCGATCCTGGCCTGCTTCTCGGGACGCATCACGCCGAGCGTGCGCATGTTGTGCAGCCGGTCGGCGAGTTTGATCGACATGACGCGGACGTCGTCGCCGGTGGCCACGAGCATCTTGCGGAAGGTCTCGGGCTCGGCGGCGGCCCCGTAGTCGACCTTCTCCAGTTTGGTGACGCCGTCGACCAGGTAGCAGACCTCGTCGCCGAAGCCCTCCCGCACCTGATCGAGTGTCACCTCGGTGTCCTCGACGGTGTCGTGGAGGAGCGAAGCGGTCAAGGTCGTCGTCTCGGCGCCCAGTTCGGCGAGGATCAGCGTCACGGCGAGCGGATGCGTGATGTAGGGCTCGCCGCTCTTGCGCATCTGACCGCGGTGGGATGTCTCGGCCAGGACGTAGGCCCGCCGCAGGACCGCGAGATCGGCGTCCGGGAAGTGCGCCCGGTGGGCCTCGGCGACATGGCCGATGGCATCGGGCAGGCCGCTGCGGGAGGCGGGGCCGAACAGCGCGGCGCGGCCCAGTCTGCGCAGGTCGATCCTGGCGCGACCGCGTCTGCGGCCCGGATTGTCCACCGGACGGATCTCCGGGGACGCACCGTTGGGGCTGGCGGCCTCTGCACTCATGGCACCTCCGGCAGTGTCGACCGGCGGTGGGCTGGCTGCGACTGGGCGCTCCGGGCCGGTGCTTGATGCTACCGAGCCCACCACGCGGTGCCCGCCCGCTCCCGCCCAGCGTGAAACGGATCACCCATTCGAGCGAAGTCTAGGAGAGGGCCGTTTCCTGGAATACGCCGTCGATCGTGCCCTCGGCGACGATCACCGCGGGACCCGTCATCTCGATGTCGCCGTCCGGCAGCTCGGTGATCTGCAGACGCCCGCCGGGCAGGTCCACCGTGTACGTGACGGCCTCGCCGGTGAGCGCCGGGTCGATGCCGTCCCTGCGGGCCGCCGCGACGGCGACGGCGCAGGCTCCGGTGCCGCAGGAGCGGGTCTCGCCCGAGCCGCGCTCGTGCACCCGCATGGCGACGTGGCGTTCACCGCGGTCCACCACGAACTCCACGTTGACGCCGTCCGGGTAGGCGGACGCCGGGGCGAACTGCGGTACGGAGAGCAGATCCCCGGCGTGCGCCAGGTCCTCGACGAAGGCGACGGCGTGCGGGTTGCCCATGTTCACGTTCAGCGCCGGCCAGGCCCGGTCGCCGACCGTGACGGTCACTCCGGCTGCGGGGAGCACGGCCCGGCCCATGGAGACGGTGATGTCGCCGTTCTTGGCGAGGTGCACGCGCTTCACCCCGCCGCGCGTCGCGACGGCGAGGTCCCCGTCGTCCACCAGTCCGGCACGCTGCAGGTAGTGGGCGAAGACGCGGACGCCGTTGCCGCACATCTCGGCGACGGAGCCATCGCTGTTGCGGTAGTCCATGAACCACTCCGCCTCGCCGGCCAGCTCCTGGGCCTCCGGGTGCGCGGCGGACCGTACGACCCGCAGGAGACCGTCGCCACCGATGCCCGCCCGGCGGTCGCAGAGCGCGGCGACCGCGGCTGCGGGCAGGTCGATGACGTTGTCCGGGTCGGGGACGATCACGAAGTCGTTCTCGGTCCCGTGGCCCTTGAGGAAGGCGATCTGTGCGGTGGTCACCCTGCCATCCTACGAGGTGGATGCCGGTCCGGGCGGAGGGGTGGGGCTCAGCGGAGCCGGGCCACGCGACCCACGGCGAGCGCCACGATCACACCGAAGGCGACGACGTAGAGGGCGACGATGCGCCAGTCCGGCCGCACCCCCGAGCCTCTGACGGGCAGCCCCGGCCAGGTGTAGCCGACGCGGCGGGCGGCCATCATGCCCCATCCCGCGGCGCAGCAGCTGATCAGCAGCCCGAGCATGGCGACCACGGGGCCGCCGTCGCCGAACTCGAAGGCGAGCGGGAACGCGAACATCAGGGATCCGACGGCCGCCAGCACCACGATCGGGGCAAGCTGCCAGATACGCAGTCTGCGCTGCGGCCGCAGCTCGACCTCGACCTCGGGAGCCACCTCGGGGGTGTCCAGCGCGTCGGGGCCGTCGGGGCTGAGCCGCGGTGCCTCACCGGGGAGCCCCAGGCTGCCGTGGACCAGGCCGCCGGCGTGTTGCGCGTCGGGTTCGCTGTCGCGAGGGCCGGCCTCCATCGCCACACGCCCTCCCCACTCGGACTCCACTGTCGATCGCAGATCGATGATGGCACGCCCTCCGACCGCTAACTGACGGGCTGAGCGTCCCGATGCCATCACGTGATCAGGCTGTGACCGCCCGTTCGACCAACGCCATCGCCTGCCCGGGAAGTTCCGCCCGGTCGGCCTCCCCGCCACTGAGCCAGTGCACCCGCGGATCCCGGCGGAACCAGGAGTCCTGGCGGCGCGCGAAGCGTTTTGTGGCGCGTACGGTCTCGGCGCGCGCCTCGTCGTCCGTACACGCCCCCGCGAGGGACGCGAGTACCTGCTGGTACCCGAGGGCGCGCGACGCCGTGCGCCCCTCCCGGAGCCCCCGGGCCTCAAGAGCGCGGACCTCGTCCACCAGGCCGGCGTCCCACATCCGGTCGACGCGTGTGGTGATGCGCTCGTCCAGCTCGGGGCGGGCGACGCCGACGCCGATCTGCACCGCGTCGTAGACGGGGTCGGGGCCCGGGAGGTTGGCGGTGAAGGGCTTTCCGGTGATCTCGATCACCTCAAGGGCCCGGACGATCCTGCGGCCGTTGCCGGGCAGGATCGCCACGGCCGCATCCGGGTCGGCCGCGGCCAGCCGGGC
This sequence comes from Streptomyces sp. NBC_00388, assembly GCF_036061255.1. NCBI lineage: Bacteria > Bacillati > Actinomycetota > Actinomycetes > Kitasatosporales > Streptomycetaceae > Streptomyces > Streptomyces sp. NBC_00388. The sequence continues at coordinate 5,765,383 of NZ_CP107948.1, read as the reverse complement.
GTGGAGCACCCCGGGACCGCGCCGTTCCAGCTCCTCCTCCAGCCGCGCCCTCACGGCGGGGTCGGTGCCGGGGAACTCCAGCGCGTCGATGGCGCCCCGGACATAGAGCCCGGAGCCCCCCACCAGGACCGCCATCCGGCCGGCTGCGAGCAGCCGGTCCAGCTCCGCACGGGCGAGCTTCTGGTACTCGGCGACGTTGGCCGCCTCGGTCACGCTCCAGATGCCGAGGAGGTGGTGCGGGACACCGCCGCGCTCTTCGAGCGTCAGCTTGGCGGTTCCGATGTCCATCCCTTCATAGAGCTGCATGGAGTCGGCGTTGACGACCTCGCCGCCGAAATGCCGGGCGATGGCAACGCCCAGATCGGACTTTCCGGCCGCGGTGGGGCCGACGACGGCGATGACCCGCGCTGCGGGAGCTGCACTTCTCACGGCCCCAGTCTCGCAAACCCGGAGGCCTGTCCCCGAATGAGTTACGTGACGGGCGGGCGCCCGGATTCGTTTCCTCTTCCGAGGTTCCGGCCGACGGCTTTTCGACCGGTGGCCCCGGCCGGCGCAATCAGGCGCTCCGGGGGGCGAGGAATTTCGCTCACACGAGTACGTTATGGAGTGAATATGGGTATTTTTGCAGTGTTTCGCCGCAAGACCAAGGACGCCATCGAGGAGCCGGCCCCGGACACCCAGGCCGACGGCCCGGAGCCGGCTGGGGGGCAGTCCCCTGATCCCGCGCCGGCCGCCGACCCGGCCCCGGCCGCGACCCCGGAGGAGCTGACCGCCGAGTCCGCGGCTGACGCACCCGCGCAGGACGCGGCGGCCGGTGCCACCGAGGGCGTGGAGATCCCGCGCCAGCAGTCGGCGGCAGCCGCCGCCGACAACGAAGCCGGTGAGGGCGTTCGCAAGTAGAACGCCCTCCGTAGGGAAGTAGGTATGCCATGGGATTCCTGGACAACGTGAAAGCCAAGCTCGGACCGGCCAAGGACAAGGTCTCCGATCTCGCGCAGCAGCACGGGGGCAAGATCGGCGAGGGCCTGGACAAGGCGGCCCACACGGTCGACGCCCGGACCAATGGCAAGTACAGCGACAAGATCGAATCGGGCACCGGCAAGGCCAAGGAAGCCCTGGAACGCCTGTCGCACAAGGATGGCGGCGGCACTGCCAAGCCGCCCACCGCTCCCTGATCCGGCACAGAACGGATCCGGCACAGAACGGATCCGGCACAGAACGGCGGGCGGTCGCGGAGCCGGGCTCCGCGACCGCCCGCCGTGTCCCCGGGACGACAACACCGTGCCGGGCACGCCCCTCACGTACAGCCCGCCCTCGGGCGCTGCCCGGTGCGGGCACGGGGCAGTCCGCGCGTCCGCTCAGGACCACGCGGCGACGTAGTACCCGACTCCGTACGGGGCGTCGTCGTAGAGCAGCTGCCCGCCGGGCTCAGCGCCCTCCGCGGCTCCCGCGAGGACCTGCCAGGGCGCACGGCCCGCGGCCTTCAGTTCGTATGCCAGCGGGGCGTCCAGCGCTTGCAGCGCGGCCACGTCCGCCGTGGACAGTGCGCGTGCGGCAGCGGCGTCGAAGGCGGCGGCGCGCTCATCGAGGTACCCGGGCGCCTTCAGAGTGCGGCAGGCGCTCCCGTCCCCCATCACCAGCAGGGCGACCCGGGCGGCGCGGGCCGACAGCTCCCGTCCCGCCGCAATACAGCGTTCCGGCTCCAGCGGCTCCCCGACGCCCAGCCCCTCGACCGGTGAGGCGGCCCACTCGGCGCGGCTCAGCAGCCAGGCGGCCACCGAAAGTGACGGCGGCAGGTCCCGTCCGCTGCCGGTGTCCGACGTGCCAAGCCGTACCCGGAGGTCCACGCCGAAGCCGCTGAACGAGCCGGAGGCCCCTTCGGGGTGTGCTCCCCGGCCGGCCTCGTCCGCGGGCCCCACGGCGATCAGCAGATCAGGACGGGCGGCGGCGAGCACTCCGACGGCGTCGAGGCAGGCAGCCCTCGCAGCGTCGAGTTCGGGCGCCGCCCCGGCGGCCACCTCGGGCACGAGCAGGGGCGGACACGGGCATACGGCGGCGGCTACGAGCATGATCCACAGCCTAGTCCGCGGGGAGGGCGGCCCGGACGGGGTCCGGGGCCCCGGAACCGGACGCCGACCGGGTCACGTGACCTCTAGTCGCAGCCACAGCCCCCGGCTGCGGCGGGTACCGCGGCCGGTGCGCCGATGCCCGGGAGCCCGAGCATCACGCCTGCGGGCTTGGCCGTCGCGGCGGCGGTGCGCTTCTCCCAGGCGTCCCCGGACCGCGTGCGCCGTACGGCGGTGACCGGCCCCTCGGCGAGCAGGTGGTGGGGCGCGGCATACGTGATCTCCACCGTCACCACGTCACCGGGGCGCACCTCGGTGCCGGGCTTGGTGAAGTGCACCAGCCTGCTGTCGGGCGCGCGCCCGGAGAGCCGGTGCGTCGCACCGTCCTTGCGCCCCTCACCCTCGGCCACCATGACGTCGAGCGTGCGGCCGACCTGGGTCTTGTTCTCCGCCCACGAGATCTCCTCCTGGAGCGCCGAGAGCCGCATGTAGCGCTCCTGGACGACCTCCTTGGGGACCTGGCCCTCCATGGTCGCGGCCGGGGTGCCTGGACGCTTGGAGTACTGGAAGGTGAAGGCCTGGGCGAAGCGCGCCTCACGGACCGCGTGCATGGTCTGCTGGAAGTCCTCCTCGGTCTCACCCGGGAAGCCCACGATGATGTCGGTGGAGATCGCGGCGTGCGGGATCGCGGCGCGCACCTTGTCGATGATCCCGAGGAAGCGCTCCTGCCGGTAGGAACGGCGCATCGCCTTCAGGACGGTGTCCGATCCCGACTGCATCGGCATGTGCAGCTGCGGCATCACGTTCGGCGTCTCGGCCATCGCCGCGATCACGTCGTCCGTGAAGTCGCGCGGATGCGGCGACGTGAAGCGGACCCGCTCGAGGCCCTCGATCCTCCCGCAGGCGCGCAGCAGCTTGGAGAAGGCCTCGCGGTCACCGATGTCGGAGCCGTAGGCGTTGACGTTCTGGCCGAGCAGCGTGATCTCCGAGACGCCCTCGTCGACCAGCGCCTCGATCTCGGCGAGGATGTCGCCGGGCCTGCGGTCCTTCTCCTTGCCGCGCAGCGCGGGCACGATGCAGAAGGTGCAGGTGTTGTTGCAGCCCACGGAGATCGAGACCCACGCCGCGTACGCGCTCTCGCGCCGGGTCGGCAGCGTCGAAGGGAACGCTTCGAGCGACTCGGCGATCTCGACCTGGGCCTCGCCCTGGATGCGTGAGCGCTCCAGCAGCACCGGGAGCTTGCCGATGTTGTGGGTACCGAACACGACGTCGACCCAGGGCGCCCGCCGGACGATGGTGTCCCGGTCCTTCTGGGCCAGACAGCCGCCGACAGCGATCTGCATACCGGGTCGCCTGGTCTTCATCGGGGCGAGCCTGCCGAGGTTGCCGTACAGCTTGTTGTCGGCGTTCTCGCGCACCGCGCAGGTGTTGAAGACGACGACATCGGCGTCCCCGTCGGCGTCCCGCGGCGCACGGACGTATCCGGCGTCCTCCAGGAGTCCCGACAGCCGTTCGCTGTCATGGACGTTCATCTGGCAGCCGTAGGTGCGGATCTCGTAACTTCGGTTCAGGGTGTCCTGCGCGGTCATGTCACCAGGGTAGGCGGTGGCGGACGGAGCTCCCGCCCCGGCCGGACGGCGGCCTCTTCCTGCCGGGCACGACTGGGCCGGCAGGGCATGGCCGGGCGGGCTGGGCACGGCGGGGCAGGCCATGGCAGGACAGGACTAACTCCCGCCGGCGCTGTCGTCGATGTCGTACTGCAGCCGCTCGGAGACGTCGACCACTCCGTCCACTCCGCGGCACAGCCGTACGGCTGCCGGAATCACGCTCCGGCGCTCGACGACGCCGCTGAGCATGACATGACCGTCACTGACGTCCACCGTGATCGCGGAGGGGGAGAGCCCCAGGGTCCGGGTCAGGACACCTTCGAGTACTTCCTCCTGGATCGCGCGGTCGCGGCGCAGGAATACCTGCAGGAGATCGCTGCGGCTGATCACCCCGGCCAGCCGGCCGGTGTCGTCGACGACGGGCAGCCGCTTGACGCTCCTGGCCTGCATCAGCCAGCCCGCCTCGACAATCGTCCAGTCCGGGTGCGCGACGACCGCCGGGCTCGTCATCAGCCCTTCCGCGGTCGTCGCTTCGGTCTTGGCATGGTGATCGGCATCCTGCCGGACGGCGGGCAGCAACGCGGTCAGCCCCAGCTGCTTGCGGAGCAGATCGGCCTCGGAGACCACGCCGAGCGGCCGGTCGTCGGCGTCCACGACGGGCACCGCCGAGATCCGGTGTTCGGTGAGCAGCCGGGCGATCTCCTTCAGGAAGGTTCCCCGCTGCACCCGCACGACATCCGTCGACATCATCTCTCCGACAGTTCGGCTCGACGTCACTGCAGTCCTCCGGGGCGTGGTCCAGCGGCAATCGGGCTGCCGACCGGTGATCAACGGCCCATAGTGACAGCCGCGAAGCGGATCACTTAATTCCGGATGAGCCGGGGTCCGGCCGGCAACGACGCGCTTCCACTGCCCTGCGCCCCTGTTCGCGGACGGCGTGAGCTGGCAGGATCGCGCGCATGTCCAAGGCACCGACCCGCTTCCTCCGCTGCCGCGCCCTCCAGGGGACGGCGGTCGTGCTGGCGGTCGCCGGGCTGCTGATGTGGTGGCTGCTGCCCATCGGCCGGACCGCTCCGCACGGGACGGTGACCTTCAGTACAGGGGTACGCACCGGCGTCTACCAGCTGTACGGGAAGCTGCTCAGCCCTACCCTCGCCCACGACATGCCCGGCGTGGACATACACCTCCAGCCGAGCCAGGGCTCCCAGCAGAACCTCGCACGGGTGGCGACGGGCAAGGCCGACTTCACTATCGCGACCGCTGACGCAATCGCGAAGTACATCGAGGACGGCAAGCCGGGCGCCGACCGGCTGCGCGGCTGCGCGCGGCTGTACGACGACTACGTACAGCTCGCCGTCGACGACGGTTCCACCGTCAGGCGCGCCGCGGATCTGCGGCACAAACGGGTCGCCGTGGGCCAGCCCGGGTCCGGTGTGCGGCTGATAGCGGACCGTGCGCTGCGGGCCGCCGGGCTGGACCCGGAGAAGGACATCACCGCGGTGCCCGCGGGGATCGACACCAGTCCGGATCTCCTGGCCGCGGGCAGGATCGACGCGTTCTTCTGGTCGGGCGGGCTGCCGACGGACGCGGTGCGCGATCTGGCCGCGCGCCACCCGATCCGCCTGATCCCGCTCGACGACCTGGTCACCCGGCTGCACGCCGCGGGCGGCACCACCCGCTACTACCGCTCGGCCGTCATGCCGGCCGACGCCTACCGCCAGGCCAGGAACGGCGCACCGGTGCCCACCTTCGCGGTTGCGAATGTACTGGTCACCACCGACCGTGAGGACCCGAAGCTGACCGAGGGCTTCACTCGCAGTGTGATCCGCAGCCGTGACCGGATCGGGCAGCAGGTGCACGCCGCGCAGCTGGTCGACGTGCGGACGGCGATCTACACGGACCCGCTGAAGCTGGACGAGGGCGCGCGGCGCTACTACCGCTCGGTCAAGCCCTGACCAGCGGCCCCGGCGCTGTGGGCCGAGTGAGGGCAGAGCGAGAGCGAGCGGGCGGACCGCGGCGGGCATGCGGACGGGTGCGCCGACCGGCCGCGCCTACCGGTCGGGCGCGGTCCGCGGGACCGTCACGGTCACCCGGAGCCCGTGCGGCTCGTTCTGCTCGTACGTGATCGAACCGCGGCCCGCGGCGAGCAGGGCGCGCGAGATGGAGAGGCCGAGGCCCGAGCCCTTGATGTTCTGATGGTGGCCGCTGCGCCAGAAGCGGTCACCGATCCGGGCGAGCTCGTCCTGGCCGAGGCCAGGCCCGCCGTCGGCGACCGTGATCTGCGAAGAGGCGCCCCGGGACACCGACTCGACCCTCACCTCCTCGCCCTCGGGGGTGAATTTCAGCGCGTTGTCGATCACCGCGTCCAGGGCACTGGAGAGCGCCACGGGGTCGGCCCAGGCGGTGACCGCGGCGGCGCCCCCCTCGGTGAGCCGGACGCCCTTGGCCTCCGCGACCGGACGCCAGGCCGAGACCCGCTCGGCAGCCAGCTCGGCGATGTCGGTGAGGCGCAGCTCCGCTGCGGTGTGCTCGGCCAGCGCCAGGTCAAGGAGGTCGTCGAGGACCTGGCCGAGGCGTCTGCCTTCGGTCCGCACCGAGGCGATCTCCTCGTTGCCCTCCGGGAGCTCGAAGGCGAGCAGTTCGATCCGCAGCAGCAGCGCGGCGAGCGGGTTGCGCAACTGGTGGGACGCGTCGGCGACGAAGGCGCGCTGCTGCTCCAGCACGTCCTCGACGTTGTCGGCCATCTCGTTGAACGACCTTGCCAGGCGGCGCAGTTCGGGCGGGCCCCCGCCGGGGGCGACCCGTGACTTCATCTGCCCGGTCGCGATGCCGTGGGTGGCCGCGTCCAGCGTCCGCACCGGAAGCAGCACCCAGCCGGTGAGCCGGAAGGCGGCGCCCACCGCGAGCAGCATCGCCCCCGCCTCCCCCGCGGCGATCAGCAGCCAGCCGCGGAGGGTCCGCGCACGCATCTGGTCGGTGGGCGAGTCGGTGACCACCACCGCGATCACATCACCGTTCCTGACGACGGGCGATGCGACGATCAGCCGCCCGCGCTGCCAGGGCCAGATCTGCGCCGGGTCCCTGCTGCGCCGTCCCGCGAGCGCGTCGTCGAAGGCGATCCGGCCCTCGCCGCCGGCCGGCACCGTCCAGGACTGCGGGGCCGCGGCCATGGCGATGCGGTCGCGGTAGAAGACTCCGGCCCGGATGCCGTACACCGTCTCGTAGCGGGCGAGTTCCGCCTGGAGCGTGTCGTGACGCTCCTGCTCACTCGCCGGTATCTCGGTGACGAACTGCGCCTCCTCGGCCATCCGCGCGGTGTCGTCGATCCGGTCGACGACCACCTTCTGCTGTGCGGCCGCGGCCACGCTCAGCGCGAGCGGGAAGCCGAGCGCGAGCAGCACTCCTGCCATGAGGACGATGAGCAGCGGAAGCAGACGCGCGCGCACGGTACGGGACGCGCCTCAGACCGGGACGACGAGGCGGTAGCCGACGCCGCGCACGGTCTCGATGAGGGCGGGCAGATGCAGCTTGGAGCGCAGCGAGGCGACATGCACCTCAAGGGTGCGGCCGGTCCCCTCCCAGCTGGTCTGCCACACCTCACTGATGATCTGCTCCCTGCGGAAGACGACACCGGGACGCTGAGCGAGCAGTGCCAGCAGATCGAACTCCTTGCGGGTCAGCTGGATCTCGCTGCCCTCCACACTGACCCGCCGGTTGGGGAGCTGTATCTCGACGGGGCCGACCCGCAGGGCGGCGGCCGGGATCGCCCCGGTGTCCTCACCTACGCTCTTGCGCCGGCTGACGGCATGGATCCGGGCGAGGAGCTCGCCCGTGTCGTACGGCTTGACGACGTAGTCGTCCGCGCCGAGGTTCAGTCCGTGGATGCGGGAGCGCACATCGGCCCGGGCCGTCACCATGATCACCGGGGTCGCCGTGCGCTTGCGGATCTTCCCGCAGACCTCATATCCGTCCAGGTCGGGCAGGCCGAGATCGAGCAGTATGACGCCGAAGGGTTCCTGCTCGTCCGGCAGCAGCGAGCGCAACGCCTCCTCGCCGTTACGGGCGTGCACGACTTTGAAGCCGTGCCGTGCCAGCACGGCGGACAGGGCGGCGGCCACGTGGTTGTCGTCCTCGACGAGCAGCAGTCTCATGAGCCCCTTCCGTGGTGCGCGCTTCTGTCATCCGTGCGTCCCGCCCGTCCGTGCGTCCTCCGGGCCTCTCCTCATGGGTACGCCCGGACACCACGAGCCGGTTCCGTGCCGGCCGGAATTCCGCCGTACTCAGGCATCCACGCCGATGGCCGCCGCACCAGTCAAGAGGGTTCGGGTTCCCGCGGGGGTTCCGTTATGCACCCGGTACTCCGGTCATGATCTCGTTCACCGGACGTGTCCGGGTCGTGCCCACGCGCAACCAGATCGTGATGCTCAATTTCCGCTCAGATGTAATGACGCTGGTAGGAGCGTCTCATTACTGTCCTTCCCACCAAGACCGCACTCGCGGTCGAGGAGGACGGAGCGAACAGCCGATGAGCGGAGTGCCAGTGACCGAGTCCGCCGAGCCCGCCGAAGACTCTATGCCGGTCTCGGACGACCTGGTCGTACTGAGCAGCGTCAACAAGCATTTTGGCGCGCTGCACGTGCTCCAGGACATCGACCTGACCATCGCCCGTGGCGAGGTCGTGGTCGTCATCGGGCCCTCGGGGTCCGGCAAGTCCACACTGTGCCGCACCATCAACCGCCTGGAGACAGTCGACTCCGGCGCCATCACGATCGACGGAAAGCCCCTGCCCGCCGAGGGCCGGGAACTGGCCAGGCTGCGTGCCGATGTCGGCATGGTCTTCCAGTCGTTCAACCTCTTCGCACACAAGACGGTTCTGCAGAACGTGATGCTGGGCCAGCTCAAGGTGCGCAAGACCGAGAAGAAGGCCGCCGAGGACAAGGCGCGTGCGCTGCTGGACCGGGTGGGCGTCGGGACCCAGGCCGACAAGTACCCCGCTCAGCTCTCCGGCGGCCAGCAGCAGCGTGTCGCGATAGCACGGGCGCTGGCGATGGACCCCAAGGTCATGCTCTTCGACGAGCCGACGTCGGCACTCGACCCCGAGATGATCAACGAGGTCCTCGAGGTGATGCAGCAGCTGGCCCGCGACGGCATGACGATGATCGTCGTCACCCACGAGATGGGCTTCGCGCGCTCCGCGGCCAACCGGGTCGTCTTCATGGCCGACGGCAAGATCGTCGAAGAGGCCGCCCCGGACCAGTTCTTCAGCAACCCCCGCAGTGACCGCGCCAAGGACTTCCTCTCGAAGATCCTTCACCACTGACGAGTCAGACGTCCAACGTGCGCCGAAATAGAGGATGTTCAGCATGAAGTTCCGTAAGTCCGCAGCCTTCGCGACGATCGCAGTGCTCGCTCTCACCGGTACCGCCTGCGGCGGCAAGTCCGGTTCGGCAGGCGACAACGGTGCCGCCAAGCCCGGCGCGGCGGACGCTCCAAAGCTTCCCGCGTACACCGTGGCCAAGAACGTCTCCCTGGACTCCCCGACGTTCAAGGCGGCCAAGAAGCGCGGCAAGCTGGTGATCGGCGCGAAGGCCGACCAGCCCTACCTCGGCTTCGAGGACCAGTCGACCAAGGAGCGCTCCGGCTTCGACGTCGAGGTCGCCCGGATGCTCGCTGCGGACCTGGGCTTCTCGAAGGACCAGATCGAGTGGAAGACCGTGGACTCCGGTATCCGTGAGACCGCCATCTCTAAGGGCCAGGTCGACTACTTCGTCGGCACCTACTCGATCAACGACGAGCGCAAGAAGCTCGTCGGGTTCGCCGGCCCCTACTACAAGGCGGGCGCCTCGCTGCTGGTCCGCAAGGACGAGAAGACCATCACGGGTCCGGAGACCCTGAAGGGCAAGAAGGTCTGCTCGATCAAGGGTTCCACCCCGCTCGCGGAGATCGAGAAGCCGAAGTACGGCGCGAAGACCACCGAGCTCGCGAAGTACTCCGACTGCGTGCAGGAGCTGCTGACGAAGCAGGTCGACGCGGTCACCACGGACGACGCGATCCTCAAGGGGTACGCGGCCCAGAACTCGAAGAACCTCAAGGTGGTCGGCAAGCCGTTCACCGAGGAGCCCTACGGCATCGGTATGAACAAGAGCGACAAGGCGCTGCGTGACTTCATGGACTCGGCCCTGGAGAAGCACGTCAAGGACGGCACGTACAAGAAGATCTACGACGCCACCCTGGGTCTCTCCGGCTCGTCGTACGTCGCCCCGCCGGCCGTCGAGCGTTACTGATCCACCCGGCGCAGCGGACCGGCATCCCCCAGTGGTCCGCCGGCCCTGCCGGTCCGTAAGCGCTGAAGCGCCCCGTACTGCGGTACGGGGCGCCACGCCCCCTGTCTTCCAGCTGCTGCCCGCCGACGCGGAGACCTCATGAACGTACTTCTCGACCACTTCTCGGCGTTCCGCGACGGCTTCATAGGAACCCTGGAGATCACCGTCATCAGCACGGTGCTCGCCTGTGTCCTCGGGACCGTCATCGCCGGCTTCCGGGTCTCGCCCGTGCCGCCGCTGCGGTTCTTCGGGACGGCCTGGGTCACCATCCTGCGGAACACCCCCCTGACTCTGCTCTTCCTCGTCGCCACCTTCGTGGTCCCCGAGATCTTCTTCCCGGGCATGAGCCCCTTCCTCCTGGCCTCGCTCGCGCTCGGCTTCTACACCTCGTCGTTCATCTGCGAGGCCATCAGGTCCGGTATCGGCACGGTCCCGCTGGGCCAGGCCGAGGCGGCCCGCTCGCTCGGTCTGAGCTTCTCCCAGACCCTGCGGATGATCGTGCTCCCCCAGGCCACCCGGACCGTCATCGCCCCGCTGAGCAGCATCATCATCGCGCTCACCAAGAACTCGGCGATCGCGGGCGCCTTCAGCGTCACCGAACTCTTCGGCTGGCAGAAGGCCATGAGTGACCTCGGGTACGGAATCATCCCCATCTTCATCTGGGTCGCCATCGGCTACCTGATCATCACCTTCGCGATCAGCGGCATCTTCCGCCTCGTCGAGAGCCGTATGGAGGTCGCCCGATGAGTGCCAGCGTGCTCTACGACGCACCCGGCCCCAAGGCCGTCGTACGCAACCGGATCTACTCGGTCCTCGGCAGTGCGGCCATCGTCGCGCTGATCGTCGTCGCCGTCGTACGTCTCTCCAGCAAGGGGGACCTCGACGGCGGTATGTGGGACATCTTCAACTACAGCGGCATCCGCACGAACATCGCCGACGCAGTCGTCGCCACGCTGAAGGCGTTCGCGCTGGGCGCGGCGGGATCGCTGGTCCTTGGCGTGGTGCTGGTCGTCGGCCGGCTCTCGGACCACCGCCCCGTGCGGTGGCTGGCGACCGGTTTCATCGAGCTGTTCCGCTCCCTCCCGCTGCTGATCACCATCTACGCGATCTGGGTCGGGTTCCTCACCGACTACTCGATGTGGGCGCTGGCGCTGGGACTCGCGGTCTACAACGGCTGTGTACAGGCCGAGGTGCTCAGGGCCGGCATCAACTCCGTACCGAAGGGGCAGCGCGAGGCCGCGTACGCCCTGGGCATGCGGAAGTCGCAGGTCGTGGCGACGGTGCTGATGCCGCAGGCCATCCGGGCGATGCTGCCGACCATCATCAGCCAGCTGGTGGTCACCCTGAAGGACACCTCGCTCGGCTACATCATTCTCTATCCGGAGCTGCTCGCGACCGCACGGCTGATCGCCAGCAACACGCCGGTCGACGGGCAGTACCCGTACGTCTCCACGATCGTCGTCATCGGCGCCATCTATCTGGCCATGTGCCTGCTCCTCTCGGCGCTCGCCACCTGGATCGAGAAGCGCGGACGCCGGGCGAAGAGCGGGATCACGGTAGCCCCGGCCGCCGCCCCCGCCCAGATCCAGAGCCCGCTCTGACCTGACCGGAGCCGGACGGGGGCGGACCACGCCTCTGCTGCCCGCCGCGCCGCCCGCGGACGGCGTGGCCTCCGGGCGGCACTCCGCAGGCCGGTGAGGTGAGATCCGCACGGACGTGCCGGATCCGGACGGCGGGCAGCGACGGTCGCTGCCCGCCGCCGGTCCGTCCGCGCCGGTTTCAGTAGCCCGGGTGGAGACTGCGGCTGCGCCGCATACCGCCGTCACTTGACGCAAGCACGCGCAGTGGGTTGCATACGTTCTGTGATCGCGCACCGGGCTCTACCTGCCATCAGTCACTTCTTCGCACGGGTTCCGGGAGCCGCACCGTGGACCCGGTGATCATCGTCGGCGCGGGCCCTGTCGGGCTCGCGCTGGCCTTGGCGCTCGCCGCCCAGGACGTCCCGTCCGTCGTGCTCGACGAGGGCACGGGCGAGGACACACCGCGCCCCGCCCGTACGGTCGTGCTGCGCCCCGACACCGCCGGCTTCCTGGGCCGGATCGGCTGCACGACAGCTGCGGGCGAGACGGCACGCTGGGCCGCCTGGCGGTCCGTCAGGCGCAGTCAGCAGGTGCAACGCGTCGAGTTCGACGAGCCCCGCAGGGGCTCCGGCGGACGCGGCCCTCTCCGCAACAGCGACGATCCCGCAGCCCTTGAGGACGCGGCCGGCACACCCCTCTCACCTGGTTCCTCCGGCTCACCCGTCCGCCGCGAGTCCGACGGGCCCGACCTGTGGGGTTCGGGCGGCCCCTCCCCCGTGCATCTGCCTCAGCACGCCCTGACCAGGGGACTGCGCGCCGCGGTGGCGGCCAGGGACCAGGTGAGGCTGGTCACCGGCAGCCGGGTGGACACCGTGGAGCAGGACGTCAACGGCGTCACGGTGCACACAGCGGGCCCCGAGGGCACCTGGTGGCGTGGCAGCCATCTGGTCGGGTGCGACGGGGCCCGGTCCACGGTCCGCAAGCTGCTCGGTATCCGCTTCCCCGGGCGTACGGCGGTGGAGCGGCACGCGGTGGCCGCGCTCCGCGCGGAACTGCCCTGGCCGGGCGAGGCGTTGCTGCACCGGTTGCCGCCCTGGCGCACCGGCGGCGAAGAGGTGACGGCCCGTCCGCTGCCGGACAATGTCTGGCGGATCGACTGGCTGCTGCCGCCGCGCGCCGAGCTGGTCACCCCCGAGGCACTGGTCGCACGCATCCGGGGCGCGCTGGCGGGCTGGTGCGGTGAGACACCTCCGTACGAGCTCATCGACACCGGCGTCTACACGCTGCACCACCGGCTGGCCAGGCGCTGGCGGGTGGGCCGGGCGTTCCTGGCCGGGGACGCCGCCCATCTGCTCGGAGCGCTCGGCACCCAGGAGCTGGACGAGGGACTGCGGGACGCCGACAACCTCGCCTGGAAACTGGCACAGGCCTGGCACCACGGGGCCTCCGAACCGCTGCTCGACAGCTACCAGGCGGAGCGCCGCACAGCGGTAGCCGCCCGGTTGCGCGCCGCTGACCAGTCGTTGCCGATACTGCGTGGCGGCGGGGGGCTGCGGGCGTATCTGCCCGGCAGGGCGCGCGGGCACGACGCCCTCCTCGCGGACGGCCATCTGGGCAGCGGCGCGCTGGGCGCGCCCCCCGCGTACACCCACTCGCCGCTGGCTCCGCCACAGACCCCCTCGCAGACAGCGGTGGGCACAGGCGCCGGCGCGCCGGTCGCCGACGTGTGCGTCACGGCGCCGGACGGCACGACGGTCCGGCTGCGCGAACGCCTGGGGCGTGGGCGGCTGCTGGTCGTGCTGATCGCGCCGGGGACAGGGGTCTGGGACCGGCGGCACTGGGTGAAGGCGGGAGTGATGCCGAGGCTGGCAGCAGCGGTGACCGCGCTGCCGGTCAGGGGCGAGCTCCTGGTCGCCGAGACCTATCCGGGCGCTTCGGCGCACACGGTGCTGATGGTGCGCCCCGACGGACATCTCGTGGCTGCCTTCAGCGGGGTGCGCCCCGCCGAACTGTACGAGGCGGCCGACGCCGTCCGGGGCGGCGCGGCGGGCGCGGTACGGGAGGAGAGCACAGCGGACGTCAATTGACCGTCGTGGGCGCACATGGTGTACTGCGGAGCGTGACCGACACCGATGTGCGCCTGTGGCGGAGGGTCCATATGGACCTCGTCCGCTATGCGGGCTGCATGTGTCGCCCGTCCCGCTGATTCGCCCTTCCTCGTCGTGCCTGCGCCGCCCCGCGCTTGTTCCGGGCTGCCGCGCCGCACGTCTCGCCGCGAACCAACCGGACGGTCACCATGTCTCTCTCCGCACCCCTGCCTGCCCCTGCCCCCGTGCGCTCCGCCGCACCCAGCGCCGGCGAACTCCTCGACTTCGTACGCCGGACCGCCGCCGACTCCGGGCTGATCGGCTCGCTCCCGCTCGACCCCGAGGGCCGCACCTGGATCCGGCTGGACGGTCCGGGCGGGAGCGAGGCCTGGCTGATCGGCTGGCCACCGGGCACCGGTACCGGCTGGCACGACCACGGCGGCTCCCAGGGCGCCTTCGCCACGGCAGGCGGCCGGCTCACCGAGGACTCGCTGGCCGCGCGGCTGCCCACCGAGGGCTGGAAGACCCTCGAACTGGCCGACGGAGTGGACCGCACCCGGCAGCTGGCGCCGGGTGACGGGCGGGCCTTCGGCGCTCACCACGTCCACCAGGTGCTCAATGAATCGGCCACCGACCACGCGGTCTCGGTACATGCCTACTATCCGCCGCTGCCGCTGATGCGCCGCTACAGCCGCAGTGGCCCCCTGCTCCGCCTGGAGCAGGTCGAGCACCCCGGGGAGTGGGAGTGAGCGGGCCGCTCTCCGTCGACGCGCTGCTGGCGAAGGTCCGGTCGGGGCTCGACCGGATCGGGCCCCGCGAGGCCTTCGACGCGGCGGCGGACGGAGCGCTCCTGGTCGATATCCGGTACGCGCGGCTGCGCGAGCGCGACGGGCTGATCCCCGGGGCGCTGGTCGTCGAACGCAACGAGCTGGAGTGGCGGCTCGACCCGCAGGGCAGTCACCGTGCTCCGGAGGCCACGGGCCATGGTCTGCGGACCGTGGTGATCTGCAATGAGGGGTACGCGTCGTCGCTCGCCGCCGCGTCCCTGCAACAGCTCGGCCTGTACCGGGCGACCGATCTCATCGGCGGATTCCAGGCCTGGCGGGCGGCGGGCCTTCCGGTCGACGGGACGTGACAGGGCGGGTGGCAGGACGCGGTGGCAGCGCTCCGGCCGGGAGCGGTCCTGCCCCGGGCCGACAGCCCAGCAGGCAGTCCCAGCAGGGCAGGCATGGGCGGTGGATGCGACGGTCCGGCCCGCGTGTGCGGCCCGGGCCGGTGACACAGCCGGACATGGCGGCCCCCGGCCGGGCGGCGGCGGGAGCCGTCGCCCGGAGGCGGCCCGGGCCTCGGCATAGGTGACGGCCTAGGTGTCGGCCTGGAACCCCCCGCGTTCCAGGTCCGCCAGGTCCTCCCCCTCTGCCTCCAGCGCCCGTCGCACCACCCGCAGAGCCATGCCCTCCGGGTACCCCTTGCGGGCGAGCATGCCCGCAAGGCGGCGTATCCGCTTGTCACGGTCCAGCCCCCGGGTCGAGCGGAGCTTGCGGGTGACCAGCTCGCGGGCGGTCTCCTCCTCCTGCTCGGAGTCGAGCTGCCCCACGGCCTCCTCGATGAGCGTGGAGTCCACCCCCTTGGTACGGAGCTCCCGCGCGAGCGCCCGTCCGGCGAGCCCCCGCCCGTGGTGGCGCGACTCCACCCAGGCGTCCGCGAAAGCCGCGTCGTCGATGAGGCCGACCTCTTCGAAGCGGGACAGCACCTCCTCGGCGACCTCGTCGGGGATGTCCCGCTTCTGCAGCGCTTCGGCCAGTTGCTTACGGGTGCGAGCGGTCCCGGTGAGCAGGCGCAGGCAGATGGCCCGTGCCTGCTCCGCCGGGTCCTGGGGCTTCTGCGGGCCCTGGTCCCGGGACCGCTTCTGCTGCTGGGACCGCCGCGCCCGCGGTCCTGTCCCTCCGGCCTCCTGACCGGCCTCCTGAGCGCCCTCGCCCCCGGAGTCCGTGGCCTCCGGCCATTCGGTTCTCCGGACCATGGGTCAGCTCTTGGCCGTGGCGGCCTTGGCCGTCTTGGCCTTGCCCCCGGCCGGAGCGGGCACCGTCTTGGCGGCCTCGTCGGTCACCACGGCGTCCGCGGTGTCCGCGCCCGTTCCCAGCTCGGCCTCCCGCCGGACACCGATACCCAGCTTCTCCAGGATCTTCTTCTCGATCTCGTTGGCGAGATCGGGGTTGTCCTTCAGGAAGTTGCGGGCGTTCTCCTTGCCCTGTCCGAGCTGGTCGCCCTCGTACGTGTACCAGGCCCCCGCCTTGCGCACGAAGCCGTTCTCCACGCCCATGTCGATCAGCCCGCCCTCACGGCTGATGCCCTGGCCGTAGAGGATGTCGAACTCGGCCTGCTTGAAGGGCGGCGCGACCTTGTTCTTGACGACCTTCACGCGGGTGCGGTTTCCGACCGCGTCGGTGCCGTCCTTCAGGGTCTCGATCCGGCGGATGTCGAGCCGCACCGAGGCGTAGAACTTCAGCGCCCGGCCACCGGTGGTGGTCTCCGGGGAGCCGAACATGACACCGATCTTCTCGCGGAGCTGGTTGATGAAGATCGCGGTGGTCTTGGACTGGTTCATCGCGCCGGTGATCTTGCGGAGCGCCTGGCTCATCAGCCGGGCCTGCAGACCCACGTGCGAGTCACCCATCTCGCCCTCGATCTCAGCACGCGGCACCAGGGCCGCCACGGAGTCGATGACGACCAGGTCGAGCGCGCCGGAGCGGATCAGCATGTCGACGATTTCCAGCGCCTGCTCGCCGTTGTCCGGCTGCGACAGGATCAGGTTGTCGATGTCGACGCCGAGCTTCCTCGCGTACTCGGGGTCGAGGGCGTGCTCGGCGTCGATGAAGGCCACCTGGCCGCCGAGCCGCTGTGCGTTCGCGACGGCGTGCAGCGTCAGCGTCGTCTTGCCGGAGGACTCCGGCCCGTACACCTCGACCACCCGGCCGCGCGGCAGACCGCCGACACCGAGCGCCACGTCGAGGGCGGTCGACCCGGTGGGGATAACCTCGATGGGCTCGTTGGGCCGCTCGCCCAGGCGCATCACCGCGCCCTTGCCGAATTGCCGTTCAATCTGGGCGAGAGCGGCGTCCAGCGCCTTCTCGCGGTCGTTGCCTGCTGCCATGGGTTCCACCCGATTTGCTTGAGTCGATCGCTTCACGTCAATGACGCTAACCCCTGCCACTGACAATGGGCCCCGAAGCCCGTCCCGCCTGTGGACAACTCGGTGGACAACGCCGTGAACGGCTCGTCCGGGCACCGGGCCGGAATCCCATAAGAACGGCTGTTCGATTTTGCTGTCAAGCGCGCCGCGCCGACCGTCAGGCGTGCGGGTCCTCGCCGTTCCCCGGACGCGGCACCCGCCCCTGGAACAGGGAACTCCTTATCCGCCCGGGCACGGCGGCCGCGTCCCGGAGCCCCCGTACGTCACGGATTCCGCGCCTGCCGTGGACCCGCGGGTCGTCGGTCACGTCGTACCGCTTCACATAGGCGCCCAGGAACGCCTGGAGCGTCGCGACCGCGGGGATCGCGATCAGCGCACCGACCGCTCCCAGCAGCGCCGTTCCCGCGATGACCGAGCCGAAGGCCACCGCGGGGTGGATGTCGACGGCCTTCGCCGTGAGCTTCGGCTGGAGCCCGTAGTTCTCGAACTGCTGGTAGACCACCACGAAGACCAGCACCCACACCGCGTACCAGGGGTTCACCGTGAACGCGAGAAGCATGGGCAGAGCGCCCGCCAGGTACGTGCCGATGGTCGGGATGAACTGCGAGACGAGGCCGACCCAGACCGCCAGCGCCGGCGCGTACGGAACGTTCAGCACGACCAGCAGGATGTAGTGCGCGACGCCGGAGATCAGCGCCATCACACCGCGTGAGTAGAGGTAGCCGCCGGTCTTGTCGACCGCGATCTCCCAGGCCCGCAGCACCTCGGTCTGCTTCGACGGGGGCAGTACGGAGCACAGCGCGCGCCGCAGCCGCGGCCCGTCCGCGGCGAAGTAGAAGGCGAACAGGAAGATCGTCAGAAGCCGGAAGAGACCCCCCAGCACGGTGGTCGAGACGTCGAGGACACCGCTCGCACTGTTCTGGACGTACTTCTGCAGCCAGTCCGAGTGCAGGAGGCTGTCCTGCACCTGAACCCGCGAGAGTTTGCTGTGGAAGGTGTGGTTGATCCCGTTGATCACCAGGTCGAGGTACTTGGGGAACTCCTCGACCATGTCCACGATCTGCCCTGCCAGCATCGAGCCGAGCAGGAAGACGAAACCGGCCGCCGCCAGGGCCACACCGAAGAAGACCAGGAAGGTGGCGAGCCCGCGGCGCATACCGCGCGCCGCCATGCGCCCCACCGCGGGCTCGACCGCGAGCGCCAGGAAGAACGCGATGAGGATATTGGTCAGCAACCCGATGAGCTGGTAGAACGCCCAGCTGCCCAGCTGGAAGCAGGCGACGAGAGCGAGGGCGAGCACCATCGCCCTGGGCAGCCAGCGGGGCATCGAGGCCCGGCCCGTCGCCGCACCGCTCTCCGCGGCGGCGGGGGGCGGCATGGCGCCCGGGGTCCGGTCCGCGGTCGCCGGGTCGGCGGTGGGCCGGTCCGCGGGGGTCTCGTCCGGGGTCATCGGGTCCTCGGCAGTCTCATCGGTCCATCGGTCGGTGGCACAGGCCCAGTCTCGCGTACCCGTACGGCATCCCGCCGCACGCCCCGGGCCCCGGCGGCGCTCAGCGCCGGTCCGCGGGGATGCCCGCAGCCGCGCAGACGCCCCGCCAGACGTCCTTCGTCTCCCAGCCCGCGGCCAGTGCCTCATGCACCGTACGGCCGCCCAGCTCCGCCATCACATGGTCGCGTGCGAACGAATCGGCGTATCCCTCGCCGAAGTGCTCCGCCATCCGCTCCCAGAAAATCGTCAACCGCATGACTCAAGTATCCAGCCCCTGGGAGTGCAGCCCCGCCCGTCACCCTTGCCCTGAGCTTTTTCCGCTCTACCTTCGGAACATGGCTGGAACCGGAGCATCTCCTCTCGCACGTGCCGAGCACTTCATCTGGCTGACGGCCCGGGTGCTGGAACAGCGGCGGTTCGCCTACCACTTCCTCGGCGGACGCGCCGACGCGGTGGAGGCTGCGCTCGCTGCCCATCTCAACGAGGACGGCGGGTACGGCCACGCGCTCGAACCCGACCTGCGCGGCCCGGTGAGCCAGCCGCTGCACACGGCGCACGCGCTGCACGTACTCGACTCGGTGGGGCGCTGCGGCGGTATGCGGGTGGAGCGGGTCTGCCGTTATCTGACCGAGGTGTCCACCAGGGACGGCGCGCTGCCCGCGGTCGACCCCTCGCAGCGCGGATATCCGGCGGCGCCGTTCGTTCCCATCGTGGATGACCCGTCGAGTGAGCTGCTGGCGACCGGACCCGTGGTGGGCGTGCTGCACCGCAACGAGGTCTGGCATGCCTGGCTCTTCCGGGCGACGGACTTCTGCTGGCGGGCTGTCGACGCGCTGGAGCACTCCCACCCGTACGAGATCCAGGCGGCGGTGGCCTTCCTGGACGGGGTGCCCGACCGGTCACGCGCGGAGGCGGCGGCCGACCGGCTGGGCCGGCAGGTGCGGGAACAGCGGCTGGCGGTGCTGGATCCGGAGGACCGCGCGTCCTACCCGGTCGCGCCGGGGTACGCGCCGGGGGAACACCACTTTCCGTATCACTATGCGCGGGTGCCCGGCTCCCTGGCCCGCGGCTGGTTCACCGACGAGGAGATGGCCCGTTCGCTGGATTTCCTCGCGGCCGAGCAGCACGAGGACGGCGGCTGGCCGGTCAGCTGGCGTCACTGGGCGCCCGGCCCGCTGATGGAGGCGCGGCCCATGGTGACGGTCCAGGCGCTGCTGACGCTGCGGGCCCACGGCCGCGAAGTCGGCTGAGCGCGCCGCCCACGCCGCCGCGGCTGACACCGCAGGGCACACGGGCGCGGCCGCGTCCCCGCAGGAACAGCACGGCCGGTGCCGCGTGGGCTCCCCGCCGCCCGGCGCCGCCGCCCCCATGGGTCCATGCCCGCGTCGTTTCCCCAGGTCCGGGCGGTTGTCAGTGGGGGAGTGCACGATAAGTACATGGTGACGTCAGCGCTCGACTCCTTCTCCCCCGCGACCCGCGGCTGGTTCACGGGGGCCTTCACGGCGCCCACCCCGGCCCAGGACGGTGCGTGGCGGGCGATCGGTGCCGGGTCCGACGTGCTGGTCGTGGCCCCGACCGGCTCCGGCAAGACACTGGCCGCGTTCCTGGCCGCCCTCGACCAGCTGGCGTCGGCGCCCCCGCCTGCCGAGGCCAGGAAGCGCTGCCGGGTCCTGTACGTCTCACCGCTCAAGGCGCTCGCCGTCGACGTCGAGCGCAATCTCCGCAGCCCGCTCACCGGCATCCGCCAGGAGTCGGTCCGGCTCGGGCTGCCGGAGCCGGACCTGCGGGTCGGTATCCGCTCGGGCGACACTCCGGCCGGCGAGCGCCGGTCGATGGCGCTCCGGCCGCCGGACATCCTGATCACCACCCCCGAGTCGCTGTTCCTGATGCTCACCTCGTCCGCCCGTGAGGCGCTGGCCGGCGTCGAGACGGTGATCCTCGACGAGGTTCACGCCGTCGCGGGGACGAAGCGCGGCGCGCATCTCGCCGTGTCCCTGGAGCGGCTGGACGAGCTCCTGCCGCGCCCCGCCCGCCGTATCGGCCTTTCGGCGACGGTCAGGCCGGTGGAGGAGATCGCCCGCTATCTCTCGCCGCAGCGCAAGGCCGAGATCGTGCAGCCGCCGTCGGGCAAGGAGTTCGACCTGTCGGTGGTCGTCCCCGTCGAGGACCTCGGGGAGCTGGGCGGTTCGCCCGCATCCGACACCGACCCGGACAAGGCGGAGAAGCCCTCCATCTGGCCGCATGTCGAGGAACGCATCGCGGATCTGGTCCAGGCGCACCGCTCGACGATCGTCTTCGCCAACTCCCGCCGTCTGGCCGAGCGCCTGTGCAACCGGCTGAACGAGATCGCGTACGAGCGGGCCACCGGGGAGGCCATGCCCGAGGCCCACTCCCCCGCCGAGGTGATGGCCGAGTCGGGCGCCGCCAAGGGCGCTCCCGCGCTGCTGGCCCGCGCCCACCACGGCTCGGTGTCCAAGGAACAGCGTGCCCAGGTCGAGGAGGACCTGAAGGCGGGCCGGCTGCCCGCCGTGGTGGCCACGTCCAGCCTTGAGCTGGGCATCGACATGGGAGCGGTCGATCTGGTCGTCCAGGTCGAGTCGCCGCCCTCGGTGGCCTCCGGCCTCCAGCGGGTGGGGCGTGCGGGGCACCAGGTGGGTGCCGTCTCCACCGGTGTCGTCTTCCCCAAGTACCGGGGGGACCTGGTGCAGGCCGCCGTGGTGACCGAGCGGATGCGGACCGGCTCCATCGAAGCGCTGCGGATCCCGTCGAACCCGCTGGACGTGCTGGCTCAGCAGCTGGTCGCCATGGTGGCTCTGGACAGCTGGCAGGCCGACGACCTGCTGACGGTGGTGCGCCGGGCGGCGCCGTTCGCCGGTCTTCCCGAGTCCGCCTTCACCGCGGTCCTGGACATGCTCGCCGGCCGCTATCCGTCGGACGCCTTCGCGGAGTTGCGTCCGCGCGTGGTCTGGGACCGGATCGCCGGAACGGTCACGGGCCGCCCCGGCGCGCAGCGCCTCGCCGTCACCTCGGGGGGCACGATCCCCGACCGCGGTCTCTTCGGGGTCTTCCTCGCCGGGGCCGACCCGAAGAAGGGCGGAGGGCGGGTCGGCGAGCTGGACGAGGAGATGGTCTACGAATCCAGGGTGGGCGACGTCTTCACGCTGGGCACCACCTCCTGGCGCATCGAGGACATCACCCGGGACCGGGTCCTGGTCACCCCCGCCCCGGGGGTGCCGGGCCGGCTGCCGTTCTGGAAGGGCGACCAGCTGGGCCGTCCGCTCGAACTGGGCCGTGCCGTGGGGGCGTTCCTGCGGGAGGTGGGCAGCCTCGCCCCGGACGATGCCCGGCTGCGGCTGCGGGCGGCCGGGCTCGACGAGTGGGCCGCGGGCAATGTGCTCTCCTATCTGGACGAGCAGCGCCGGGCCTGCGGTCATGTCCCCGACGACCGGACCATCGTCGTCGAGCGCTTCCGTGACGAGCTGGGCGACTGGCGGGTCGTCGTCCACTCCCCGTTCGGCGCGCAGGTGCACGCGCCCTGGGCGCTCGCGCTTGGCGCCAGGCTCTCCGAGCGGTACGGGATGGACGCCCAGGTCATGCATGCCGACGACGGGATCGTGCTGCGGCTGCCCGACGCCGACCTGATGGGCCTCGACCTGCTGGACGGCGATCCGGCCGCGCCCGGTGTCGAGTACGACACCGAGCAGGCCCCGCTCGGAGCGGCCGACGTGGCCTTCGACAAGGGCGAGATCAATCAGATCGTCACGGACCAGGTCGGCAGCTCGGCCCTCTTCGCCGCGCGTTTCCGCGAGTGCGCGGCCCGGGCCCTCCTCCTGCCGCGCCGCAGCCCCGGAAAACGGACACCGCTGTGGCAGCAGCGGCAGCGGGCCTCCCAGCTCCTCCAGGTGGCGAGCGAGTTCGGCTCGTTCCCGATCGTCCTCGAAGCAGTCCGCGAATGCCTCCAGGACGTCTTCGACGTACCGGGCCTCACGGAGCTGATGGGCGACATCGAGTCGCGCCGGGTCCGGCTCGTCGAGGTCACCACGACCGAGCCCTCCCCGTTCGCGCGCTCGCTGCTCTTCGGCTATGTCGCCCAGTTCCTGTACGAGGGGGACTCCCCGCTGGCCGAGCGGCGCGCGGCTGCCCTCTCGCTGGATTCGAGGCTGCTGGCCGAGCTGCTCGGCCGGGCCGAACTGCGCGAGCTGCTGGACGCCGACGTGCTGGCCGAGCTGGAGCGCGAGCTCCAGTGGCTCACCGATGACCGGCGGATCAAGGATGCCGAAGGCGTCGCCGACCGGCTGCGGCTGCTCGGCCCGCTGAGCGACGCCGAGCTGGCCGAGCGCGGGGCGGAGCCGCACTGGGCAGCGGAGCTGTCGGCCTCCCGCCGCGCCATCCGGGTCCGCATCGCGGGCACCGACCGCTGGGCGGCGATCGAGGACGCGGGAAGGCTCCGTGATGCGCTCGGCACCGCGCTCCCGGTGGGTGTGCCCGAGGCGTTCACCGAGCCGGTCAAGGATCCCCTCGGCGATCTGCTCTCCCGCTTCGCACGGACACACGGCCCGTTCACCTCATCGGCGGCAGCGGCACACTTCGGTCTGGGCAGCGCGGTCACGGACGGCGCCTTGCAGCGGCTCGCCGCGGCGGGCCGGGTCGTCGAGGGCGAGTTCCATCCGTCCGGCATCGGCCAGGAGTGGTGCGACGCGACAGTGCTGCGCAGACTGCGCCGTCGCTCCCTCGCAGCGCTGCGCCAGGAGCTCGAACCAGTACCGCCCGAGGCCCTCGCCTCCTTCCTGCCCCAGTGGCAGCATCTCGGCGCCGGCAGCCTGCGGGGCATCGACGGCCTGGCGCGCGCCGTCGAGCAGTTGCAGGGGGCACCGGTACCGGCCTCGGCACTGGAGAGACTGATCCTGCCGTCGCGGGTGTCGGGCTACACCCCGGCGCTCCTCGACGAACTCACGACCACCGGTGAGGTCGTCTGGGCCGGAGCGGGCGCCCTGCCGGGCAAGGACGGCTGGATCTCGCTCTACCTCGCGGACAGTGCGCCGCTGCTCGTGCCACCGCCGCACCCGCTGGAGCTGAGCGCCCTGCACGAGTCCGTGCTCCAGGCCCTCGCCCCCGGATACGGCCTCTTCTTCCGCCAGCTCAAGGACCAGATCCGCGCGACCACCCACCCCGACTGCACCGACCCCCAGCTGGCCGACGCCATCTGGGATCTGGCCTGGTCGGGCAGGCTGACCAACGACACCCTGGCCCCGCTCCGCTCGCTGCTCGGCTCCGGCCGCACGGCGGGCTCCACCGCTCACCGTGCCCGCCGTACGGTCCCCCGCGGGCGGTACGGCGCGCTCACCGCGGCGGCGCGTCCCGTCTCGCGTACCGGCCCGCCGACCGCAGCGGGCCGCTGGTCCCTGCTCCCGGCGGCCGAGCCCGAGGCGACGCATCGCGCACACGCCCTGGCCCGCACGCTCCTGGACCGGCACGGTGTCGTCACCCGCGGGGCGGTGTCGGCCGAGGGGGTGGAGGGCGGTTTCTCCGCGGTCTACCGCATCCTCTCCGCGTTCGAGGACAGCGGTCAGGCCCGGCGGGGCTACGTCGTGGAGGGTCTGGGAGCGGCTCAGTTCGCGATGGACGGCGCGGTCGACCGTCTGCGTGCGGCGGCCACCGCCCGCGAGCGCACGGATTCGGCGATGTCGGGCCGGGCGCTCGTACTGGCGGCGGCGGACCCGGCCAACGCCTACGGAGCAGCGCTGCCCTGGCCCGAGTCGCCGGGCGGGGTGGGCCACAAACCCGGCCGCAAGGCGGGTGCGCTGGTCGTCCTGGTGGACGGGGAGCTGGTCCTCTACATGGAGCGCGGCGGCAAGAGTCTGCTGGCCTGGCCCACCGAGCCCGACCATCCTGGGCTGCTGGCCGCCGGGCAGGCGCTCGCCGCCGCGTCAGCTTCCGGCGCGCTCGGCACCGTGACGGTGGAGCGCACCAACGGGACCTCAGCGCTCACGTCCGACCTGGGCCGGACGCTGGAAGCAGCGGGTTTCGTCGCCACCCCGAGGGGGCTGCGGCTTCGGGCCTGACCGGCCGCCGGGATCGGGCCCCGGCGGCAGCCCCCTCCTGACGCGCTCACGGTAGTGGCACGAACCGCAGCCGCTGCGCCGTTTCCGTGCCGCTCGGCCCCGCGCCGAGCGGGCAGCTCCACCGCTGGTCGCACCCAGCCCGCATCATGGAGGCATGCCCGAAGGAGACAGCGTCCACCAGGCCGCCCGGCGGTTGCACACAGCGCTCGCCGGTCATGTCCTTACCCGCTTCGACCTGCGCGTTCCCCGGTTCGCCACCGCTGATCTCACTGGGCACACCGTTCTCGGTGTCACTCCGCGCGGCAAACATCTGCTGATGCGCGTCGAGGGGGGACTCACCCTCCACAGCCACCTGCGGATGGAAGGCGCCTGGAAGGTCTACACCCCGGGCGAGCGATGGCGCGGCGGCCCCTCGTACGAGATCCGCGCCGTCCTCGGGACGGCGGGGCACACCACCGTCGGCTACCGCCTCCCTGTGCTCGAACTGCTCAGGACCGCCGACGAGAGCAAGGTCGTGGGCCACCTCGGACCGGATCTCCTGGGTCCCGACTGGAAACCGGACAAGGCGCTCGCCAATCTGCTGGCGGATCCCGCCCGGCCACTCGTCGAAGCCCTGCTCGACCAGCGCAACCTGGCCGGTATCGGCAATGTCTTCGCAGCGGAGATCTGCTTCCTGCTGCGTGCCACTCCCTGGCTGCCCATCGGCGAACTGCCCACGCCCGAACGGGCCGTGACCCTCGCGAAGAAGCTGCTGGAAGCCAACCGCGACCGTCCGCTCCGCACCACGACGGGCCGGCCGGACCAGCGTCTGTATGTCTACGGGCGCGCACCCCGCCCGTGTCTGCGCTGCGGCACCTCCGTACGCAGGAAGTACCGGCGCGACACCGGCAGTCAGGACCGCCCGGTCTACTGGTGCCCCACCTGCCAGACGGGTCCCTCCGGCCCCACCCCGTAACACCCCGCGGCCCCCAGCACGCCCAGCACCTCCGCGGGCCCGTCCGTCCGCCGGCGGCTCCAGGCGTGCACCGTCACACAGTTGACGCCCCGTCAGTTTCGGTCGTACGGTCCGGTCATGCCCGTCACGGCGTACGACCTCACCGGCCGCACCGCGTTCGTCACCGGCGCCGCGAGCGGCATCGGCCGCGCCACCGCGGCGCTCCTCGCCGAAGCAGGCGCCACCGTCCACTGCGCGGACCGCGACGGAGCAGGGCTGCACGAGACCGTGGCGGAGATCGGCGAGGCGGGCGGCGCGGCCCACCCCCACCTGCTCGACGTCTCCCGGCGCGCCGCGGTGGAGGCGGCCGTAGCGGCGGCCGCCACCGCCTCGGGCCGTCTCGACATCCTGGCGGCCGTCGCGGGCGTCATGCACAGCAGCCCGGTGCTGGAGACGCGGGACGAGGACCTCGACCGCGTCCTCGCCATCAACTTCAAGGGTGTGCTGTACGCCTGCCAGGCCGTGGCCCGCAACATGATCGCCACGGGCACGGCGGGCAGTATCGTCACCATGGCGTCGGGCGCCGTGGACACCGGCGGGGCCGGACTGCTCTGCTACGGAGTGACGAAAGCGGCCGTCTTCCAGCTGACGAAGACCCTCGCGACCGAAATGGGCCCGCACGGGATCCGGGTCAACGCGGTCGCCCCCGGCTGGATCCGCACGCCCATGACGGAGCGGCACAACAACAGCGAGATCCAGGCGCACACCGCGGCGCTGATGTCCCGGATGTCACCGCTGGGCCGCGTGGGCGCACCCGCGGAGATCGCGCACACCGTACTCCACCTGGCATCCGACGCAGCGGCGTTCACGACCGGCCAGATCCTGCGCCCGAACGGCGGCGTCGCCATGCCCTGGTAGCCCGGGCGGGACGTGTGGAACGTGCCCGCCGCACAGCGGCTCGCCCGCCGCCGGGAAGCGCGGCCACGTGCACCGGGAGCAGGCTGAGCCCCCATCCCCCGACGGCGACGGCGCCCTCCAGCGGGCCGGAGTCAGCCGGCGCGAGCACCAGCCTCAGCACGGCCCACCACCACAGGCCGCCCACTATGAAAGCCAGCGCCACCGCCGGCACTGTCCGCCGCACCATGGCAGCCTCCTCCGGCTGACGCCGGCACCGCACCCGGGAGGACACACCGGCGTATGACACCCGGGAACCCCTCCCGGCAGCGGCACCGAACGGGGCCCATCATCCGGCGGGGGTACGTGCAGGGTGCCCGCCCGGCGCATATCCGCACCGTTATGCGCTCTCGGCCTGGTACATCCACGCGTGCTTCTCCAGCGCCGCGGTGGCTGCGATGAGCAGATCCTGGGTGACCGGGTCCGGTACGTCGGTCGCGGCGATCCGCTCCCGCATCCGGGTGATCACCGCTCCGAGGGCGTCCACCAGCGTGCGCACGGCGTCGATGTCATTGATCCACCCCTCGGGGACCTCGCGGATCGCGCTCGTCCGGGAGACCGTCCCGGCCCGCCCGTCGGGCGTCACGCCGATCGTGGAGGCCCGCTCGGCCACGATGTCCGTGTACTGCCTGGCGGTGTCGACCACCTCGTCGAGCTGGAGGTGTACCGACCGGAAGCGCGGCCCGACCACGTTCCAGTGCACCTGCTTGGCGACCAGTGACAGATCCACCAGGTCCGCCAGCGCGCCCTGGAGCGCGTCTCCGACCACTTTCAGATCGGCTTCGGGCAGAGAGCTCTTCACGCCAGACATGCGAGGCCTCCCATATGTTCGTACGTTTTCACCACCATGGCACAAATATCCACAACACGGACATTCAGGGCAGAAAAATGGCTCCGGCCGGTCCCTGAGGACCGACCGGAGCCGGAAAGCACGTACTAAGCCGCTACGACATTCACGGCTTCGGCGGGCGCCTTGATCGTCACCCGCTCGCTGGGAACACCCGTGACCGACGTCACGGAAACGGAATTGAGCATCGAGCGTACCGGCACCGGTACGGGCTCAGTCGACGCTGCCGACTCGGCCAGCTCCGCGAGCGACAGCTCGTCGCTCACTTCCCGCATGAGCTCGGACATCCGTACGTCAAGCGCGTCGCAGATCGCGGAGAGCAGCTCGGAGGATGCCTCCTTCTGCCCCCGCTCCACCTCGGACAGATAACCGAGAGAGACTCGGGCGGACGAGGAGACTTCGCGCAGAGTACGGCCCTGGCGCTGGCGCTGCCGACGCAGCACGTCACCCAACAGGCGACGGAGCAGAATCATCGGTGGCTCCCTCCTCGGACCGCGTAGCCGCATCCTTCACGCCCCACCGTACCGCCTTGCGCCGCGGCCGTGCGGGGAGCGATGTCGTGTTCACTCAGGGCTGCAAACATCAATTCCCCCCGTTCTCTTCCGTATCCTGTGTCCGCGCATTCCCGCGGAGTTCATCGCAGAGCAGTCCGAGAACGCCCAGCACGCTCTCTCTACGGATTTCCGCCCGGTCCCCTTTCAACCGCAGCGAGACCAGATTGTCGCCGCCGTCCGGCCCGGAAACCGCGACATACACCGTGCCGACGGGCTGCCCGTCCTGCATGTCGGGGCCGGCCACACCGGTGGTGGCCATCCCCCAGTCCGCGCCCAGGACCCGTCGCACCCCGGCGGCCATCTGGCGGGCGACGTCCGGATCCACGGCGCCGCGTTCGGCCAGCAGAGCGCCGTCGACGCCGAGGATCTCCTGCTTGAGCGCCGTCGCGTAGGCCGTGAGGGACCCGCGGAAGACGCGGGAGGCCCCGGGGACGGAAGTGAGCTCTGCGGCCAGCAGACCGCCGGTCAGCGACTCGGCGACGGCGAGGGTCTCCCCCCGGTCCGCCAGAAGCTCCAGCACGCGGGCCGCTGCACTCACCGGGCGGCCCGTTCGGCCGCGAGACCCTTGCGCCGGGCGGTCACGGCCTGCTGCACGTAGTCGAGCCCGGTCACGACGGTCAGCACCACGGCCACCGCCATCACCCAGAACCGCATGGTCGCCAGCGGGCCGGTGAGGGCCAGGACGTACATCCCGGCCGCGGTCCCCTGCGCGAGCGTTTTGATCTTGCCCCCGCGACTGGCCGGAATGACCGCATGCCGGATCACCCAGAAGCGCATCAGGGTGATACCGACCTCACGGAAGAGGATCACACCCGTCACCCACCACGGCAGATCACCGAGGTACGAGAGGCAGATCAGCGCCGCCCCCATGATCGCCTTGTCGGCGATGGGGTCGGCGATCTTCCCGAAGTCGGTGACCAGGTTGTACGTGCGTGCCAGATGGCCGTCGAAGACATCCGTGATCATCGCGACGGCGAAGGCCGCCCAGGCGTACGCCCGCCAGACCGGGTCGTACCCGCCGTCGTGGAGCAGCAGCAGCACGAAACCCGGTACGAGCACCAGCCGCACCATGGTCAGCAGATTGGCGACGTTCCACAGGCTGGCCTGATTGACCACCGCAGCGCCCAGCTTTCCGGCGGGCGCCGGCTTGGCACCGGTACCGCCCGTAGCGGATGCCGGGACTCCGGTCATCTGGCTGCCTCCTCGCCAAGACATTCAGCCACCAGGTCGACGCCTTCGGTGGCGACCACCTTTGCCACGACCATACGGCCGGGCACGAGGCCCTCGCTTGCCGTGAACACCACCTGGCCGTCCGTCTCGGGCGCCTGGTGCGCTCCCCGGCCGACCGCGCCGTCCTCACCGTCCACCGACTCGACGAGCACGGAGAGGGTCTCACCCAGCCGCTCCTCGGCACGCTGCGCGGTGAGCTCCTCGGCGAGCCGCGAGATGTGTTCGAGCCGTTCGGCGATCACCTCGGCGTCCACCTTGTCCGCGTAGCCGACCGCCTCGGTACCGTCCTCGTCCGAGTAGCCGAAGACGCCGATGGCGTCGAGCCGCGCGCCGGTGAGGAAACGCTCCAGCTCGGCCAGATCGCTCTCGGTCTCGCCGGGGAAGCCCACGATGAAGTTGGAGCGAGCCCCGGCCTGCGGCGCCTTGCCGCGGATCGTGGAGAGCAGCTCCAGGAACCGGTCGGTGTCCCCGAAGCGGCGCATCGCGCGGAGCACACCGGGCGCCGAATGCTGGAAGGAGAGGTCGAAGTAGGGGGCGACCTTGGGCGTCGACGTGAGGACGTCGATGAGTCCGGGCCGCATCTCGGCGGGCTGCAGATAGCTGACCCTGATCCGCTCGATGCCCTCGACCTCGGCGAGCTCGGGCAGCAGCGTCTCCAGGAGCCGGATGTCGCCGAGGTCCTTGCCGTACGAGGTGTTGTTCTCGGAGACCAGCATGACCTCCTTGACACCCTGCTCGGCCAGCCAGCGCGTCTCGCCCAGCACATCGGAGGGGCGGCGCGAGATGAAGGAACCGCGGAAGGAGGGGATGGCACAGAACGAGCAGCGCCGGTCACACCCGGAAGCGAGCTTCACGGAGGCGACAGGACTGTTGCCGAGCCTGCGGCGCAGCGGTGCGCGCGGCCCGGAGACCGGGGCGACCCCTTCCGGCAGGTCCTCGGGCGGAGTGTCCTGCGCGTGGCCGGGGAGGGCCACACCGGACTTCTCCTGGCGCTCGGCCGGGCTGATCGGCAGCAGCTTGCGGCGGTCGCGCGGGGTGTGCGAGGCGTGGATCCCGCCGTTGAGAATGGTCTGGAGGCGGTCGGAGATGTCCGCGTAGTCGTCGAAGCCGAGGATCCCGTCCGCCTCGGGCAGCGCTTCGGCAAGATCCTTGCCGTACCGCTCGGCCATGCAGCCGACGGCTACGACGGCCTGCGTCCGGCCGTGATCCTTGAGATCGTTGGCTTCGAGCAGGGCGTCGACGGAGTCCTTCTTGGCGGCTTCGACGAATCCACAGGTGTTGACGACGGCCACATCCGCGGCGGCGGCGTCCTCGACGAGGTCCCAGCCGTCCGCTGCCAAGCGGCCTGCGAGCTCCTCCGAGTCCACCTCGTTACGGGCGCAGCCAAGAGTGACAAGGGCGACGGTACGGCGTTCGGGCATGGGCTCAAGACTACTTTGTCCCGGCCCACGCACATCGCCCGAGGGTGATCAGCCCGCCTCGGGGTCGCCCTTCGTGTAGGAAAGCCGCTCGACCTGACCGGTCTGGAAGTCGTTGTGGACGTCCTTGCCGTTCACGAAAAGCTGGATCGCGCCGGCGTTCCCGAGGATCAGATCGACCTGCTGCGCGTCCGTGAAGGTCTTGGACTCGCCCTTGGCCAGCACACCGTCGAAGAGCAGCTTCCCGTTGTGGGCCTTCGCGGAGATCCAGCTCTTGTCGTCGACGGCCGACAGCTTCACCGTCACCTTGTCCTTCGGCACCGCCGCGATAGCGCTGTCCGAGGCGGCGGGGGTGCTGGGCTTGGGGTCGGCGGGCTTGCTCGGGGCAGGACTGGCCGGCTTCGTCGCGGTCGTGGATCCTTCGGCGGCCTGCTTGCTGCCGCTGTCGCCGCTCCCGCCGGTGAACATGGTGAATCCGACGAAACCGACCACGGCGACGATCGCAGCGACCATCGCCGCGGTCCAGTTCGGACGGCGGCGCTCGGGCCTGATCCGTTCCGCGTCGAAGAGCGGCGCGACCGGGGTGGGCTCGGGACGGCCGCCGTGCTCCGCGTCGTACTGGCCGACCAGGGACGCCGGGTCGACGCCGACGGCGCGCGCCAGCGTGCGGATGTGACCGCGGGCGTACACGTCGCCGCCGCAGCGGGAGAAGTCGTCCTGCTCGATCGCGTGCACGATGGGGCCGCGCACCCGTGTGGCGGAGCTGACTTCTTCGACCGACAGGCCTGCGGCGATCCGGGCCTGGTGGAGGATGTGACCGATCGAAGGCCGGTCGTCCTGGGGGGAGTTGCCGATGGACACGGGGGCGCCTTTCGAGCGTGAGCCACCTGCTGGATGTTCAGTCTAGGGGGGCGGTGAAAGGGTGGGGCAACCTGAGCGCGCACTTTGTACGCCATCAGGTCGGCAAATCGCGGGACGACCCGCCGGGCGGTCCGGAGAACAACCCGACTGCGGGACCTCCCCTGCTGTCTCTCTCCAACTTGACGTACGACCGGGGGAAACGGTTGCCCTCCGTTCGGTCACGGCTGGGCCTCTCCGCGGATCACCGCGAGCACGCCGTCCATTTCCTCCGGTTTGACCATGACATCGCGGGCCTTCGAGCCCTCGCTCGGCCCGACGATGTTCCGCGACTCCATCAGATCCATGAGCCGGCCCGCCTTCGCGAATCCGACACGCAGTTTGCGCTGAAGCATCGATGTCGAACCGAACTGCGTCGATACGACCAGCTCGGCGGCCTGGCAGAGCAGATCGAGATCGTCGCCGATATCTCCGTCGATCTCCTTCTTCTTCGCTGTCCCGACCACCACGTCGTCCCGGAAGACGGGCGCCATCTGGTCCTTGCAGTGCTGGACGATCGCACCGACCTCCTCCTCCGTGACGAAGGCACCCTGCATACGGGTCGGTTTGTTCGCCCCCATGGGGAGGAAGAGCCCGTCGCCCTTGCCGATCAGCTTCTCGGCGCCGGGCTGGTCGAGGATGACCCGGCTGTCCGCGAGCGAGGAGGTCGCGAACGCGAGGCGCGACGGCACATTGGCCTTGATCAGACCGGTGACGACGTCGACCGACGGCCGCTGGGTGGCCAGCACCAGATGGATCCCGGCGGCGCGCGCCAGCTGGGTGATCCGGACGATGGAGTCCTCGACGTCCCGCGGGGCGACCATCATCAGGTCGGCGAGCTCGTCGACGATGACTAGCAGATACGGGTACGGCGAGAGCTCGCGCTCACTGCCCTCGGGCGCCTTGGCCTTGCCGCTGCGCACGGCCTGGTTGAAGTCGTCGATGTGCCGGTAGCCGTACGCGGCGAGGTCGTCGTACCGCAGGTCCATCTCACGCACGACCCACTGGAGCGCCTCGGCCGCGCGCTTGGGGTTGGTGATGATCGGCGTGATCAGGTGCGGGATCCCCTCGTACGCGGTGAGCTCGACCCGCTTGGGGTCGACCAGCACCATCCGTACGTCCTCGGGCGTCGCCCGCACCATCACCGAGGTGATCAGACAGTTGATGCAGGAGGACTTGCCCGAGCCCGTCGCACCGGCGACCAGGACGTGCGGCATCTTCGCGAGGTTGGCCATCACATAGCCGCCCTCGACGTCCTTGCCGAGCGCCACCAGCATCGGGTGGTCGTCCTCGGCCGCGTCCGCGAGGCGCAGTACGTCACCGAGGTTGACCATCTCCCGGTCGGTGTTCGGGATCTCGATGCCGACCGCGGACTTCCCCGGGATCGGGGAGATGATCCGCACATCCGGGCTGGCGACCGCGTAGGCGATGTTCTTGGTGAGCGCGGTGATCCGCTCGACCTTGACGGCGGGGCCCAGCTCCACCTCGTAGCGGGTGACGGTCGGACCGCGGGTGAAACCGGTGACGGACGCGTCGACCTTGAACTCCATGAAGACGTTCGACAGCGAGGCGACGACCGCGTCGTTGGCGGCGCTGCGTGTCTTGCCCGGGCCACCGCGCACCAGCAGGTCCAGCGAGGGCGGCGAGTAGGTGATGTCGCCGGAGAGCTGGAGCTGTTCGGCGCGGGACGGCATCGGCTGCGCGTCCGGCGGCTTCGGCGCCTTCTTCGTCAGGTCGGGTACGACCCCGCTCCCCCCGGCGGCGCCCGCCCCTTCAGCGCCCGTCCCTCCGGGCGTCCCGGTTCCCGCCGATTCACGGGCGGACGGCACGGGAGCCGACGGTGACGCCGACGGCGCCGGGGTGGCCTCGGGGCGCTCGCTGGAGACACTCTGGGACAGGTCGGCGACGAGCGGGGATGGCGGCAGCCCGTTCAGCACGGCCCCGTCCAGGGCGGCGGCAGCGGCGGCGGCGACATCCACGGCGTCCAGCGGCCGGCCGGGACCGGGCTGCACGGAAGGCCTCCGGGGCCTGCCGCGGCGCTTGGTGAGTGCCTGCTCCTCGGCGGCTTCGGCGTCGTAGACCTCGGAGGGTCCGCCGCGCTCCACGGCGGACCGGCGTCCGGCGGGCACCGCCTCACGCCACTGCTCCTCGTACCGTTCGTCGTCCCGCTCGCCGAACTCGTCGGCGGGTTCCGGGTCGACGATGCCCAGCCGGGCCCCGAGCGCCCGCAGCCGGTGCGGGATGGCGGTGACGGGAGTGGCGGTGACGACCAGCAGTCCGAAGACGGTGAGCAGCAGGAGCAGCGGCACGGCGAGGACATCGCCCATCAGGAAGACCAGCGGCTTGGACGCGGCCCAGCCGATGAGCCCGCCGGCGTCCTGCATGGCCGCTGTGCCGTCCCCGCGCCCGGGAGCGCCGCAGGCGATGTGGACCTGCCCGAGCACGCCGACGACCAGCGCGGAGAGGCCGATGACGATCCGCCCGTTCGCCTCGGGCCGCTCCGGGTGGAGGATCAGCCGTACGGCGACGGCGCCCAGCAGTATCGGGACGAGCAGGTCGAGCCGGCCGAAGGCGCCGGTGATCAGCATCTCGACGAGATCACCGACCGGGCCGTCCAGATTCGACCAGGTGCCGGCCGCGATGACGAGCGCGAGACCGAGGAGCAGCAGGGCCACCCCGTCCTTGCGATGGGCGGGGTCGAGGCCCTTCGCACCGCGTCCTATGCCGCGGAACATCGCGCCGACCCCGTGGGCGGCCCCGAGCCAGACGGCCCGCACGAGCCGGTAGACACCCCCGGTGGGGGACGGCGCCGGCCTCGGTGCGGGCCTCGCGGCGGCCTTCTTGGCCGGCGCCCGCTTCACGGGGACGGTCTTCTTCGCAGCGGTCTTCTTTGCCGGAGCTGCCTTCTTGGCAGGACCGGCGGTACGGCCGGCACGCGGTTTGGCGGTGCCCGCCGTGCCTGGGGAACCCTTGCCGGACGTACGTGAGGCCATGGGGCCGAGGTTACCTGTGTCCACGGCGGTGGACACGTGTGCTTACCGCTTCACCCGTTCGTGTCGCCCCCCAGGGCGCTGCTTCTTGACCCGTGGTGACGCTTGGTGACAGGCCCTCAGCGGGGGGGGCGGACGCCGGACAGCCCGTCAGTTCTGCGAGGGGAGCGCGGCGGCCGGGCCGCCCGTGCCGGGCTCCAGCGCGTCCAGAGCCCTGCGGAGACCGGTGAGTTTGCGCTCCAGGTGAGCCGCCGTGGCCACCGCGGCCGCATCCGCCGACTCGTCGTCGAGCTGCTTGGAGAGCGCCTCGGCCTGCTCCTCAACTGCCGCGAGCCGTGCGGACAGTTCGGCGAGCAGCCCGGCGGGCTCCCTGGAGTCACCGACGGCGGGGGCGCTGCCGTCGAGCTGGAGACGCAGCAGGGCCGCCTGCTCACGCAGTTGGCAGTTCTTCATGTAGAGCTCGACGAAGACCGACACCTTGGCGCGCAGCACCCAGGGGTCGAAGGGCTTCGAGATGTAGTCCACGGCCCCCGCGGCGTAACCCCGGAACGTGTGGTGCGGCCCGTGGTTGATCGCGGTGAGGAAGATGATCGGGATGTCCCGGGTCCGCTCCCGCCGCTTGATGTGCGCGGCGGTCTCGAAACCGTCCATGCCAGGCATCTGCACGTCCAGCAGAATCACTGCGAAATCATCCGTCAGCAGCGCTTTCAGCGCTTCCTCCCCGGACGATGCCCGTACCAGTGTCTGATCGAGCGCGGAGAGAATGGCCTCCAGCGCCAGCAGATTCTCCGGCCGGTCATCGACCAGGAGGATCTTGGCCTTCTGCACCATGGCCCGTCCTCCTCGTCCCGGCAGTGCACCGGGCGCCGCCCCAGGGGACAGCTCCGTAACGCCGTCCGTCCTTGTGCCGGTCATGGTAACCGCACCCCGCCTGTCGCCACACCCTGTCACCGCGATGTCACGGTGCCTGAGGAAGAAACGGGCCGGGGGACCAGAAGGTTCCCCGGATACGCCCGCCTCACACACCTTCGACCACAGTCGGTCAGTAACTCATAGAGATTCACTCATCAATCAATCACTCACCGCTCATCCACTGCTCCATCACCGTGAGCAAATGATCAGGATCCACGGGCTTGGTGACATAGTCGGAAGCACCGGATTCGATGGCCTTCTCCCGGTCGCCCTTCATCGCCTTCGCCGTGAGCGCGATGATGGGCAGCCCGGCGAACTGCGGCATCCTGCGGATCGCCGTCGTCGTCGCATAACCGTCCATCTCCGGCATCATGATGTCCATCAGAACGAGCGTCACGTCGTCGTGCTGTTCCAGCACTTCGATGCCCTCACGGCCGTTCTCCGCGTACAGCACCGCGAGACCGTGCTGTTCGAGGACGCTGGTGAGCGCGAAGACGTTACGGATGTCGTCGTCGACGATCAGCACCTTCTCGCCGTTGAACTGGAAGACCCTGCGCGGCTTGGGCTCCTGCTCGGGCTCCGCCACCCACGACTCGGGCTCCGCGGACGCCGCCTGTACGCCCGAGCTGGCGGGCAGCGCCGGCTGTCCGCCGGTCTGGCCCAGCGACCTGCGGCGCCGGCGGAACAGCTCCGCGGGGCCGCCCTGGCCGTCCGTGGGCGCCATACCGGCCGACGGGCCGATCGCCGCGCGCGCTCCCTCGCCTGCCCTGCCGCGGCTCTGCTCCAGGCCGCCCGGGGTCAGCTGCGGATACCCCTGGGGAGGCAGCTCGCTGGCGTGCAGCGGCAGATACAGCGTGAAGGTCGACCCGCGTCCCGGCTCGCTCGCCGCGTGGATCTCACCGCCGAGCAGCCGCGCGATCTCCCGGCTGATGGACAGCCCGAGCCCGGTCCCTCCGTACTTGCGGCTGGTGGTCCCGTCCGCCTGCTTGAACGCTTCGAAGATCACCCGCATCTTGCTCGCCGCGATACCGATCCCGGTATCGGTGACCGAGAAGGCGATCAGGTCCCCGTCCGCGTCGCGCAGGGAACCCGCTTCGAGCAGCTGCTCACGGATCGCGTTCGGCACGTTGGCGTTGGCAGGCCTGATGACCAGCTCCACCGCCCCGGTGTCGGTGAACTTCACCGCGTTGGAGAGGAGGTTCCGCAGCACCTGCAGCAGGCGCTGCTCGTCCGTGTGCAGCGTCGCGGGCAGTTCGGGCGAGACCCGTACGGAGAAGTCCAGCCCCTTCTCGGCCGTGAGCGGCCGGAAGGTGGCCTCCACGTAATCGACGAGCTGGACCAGCGCGATCCGCGTCGGGCTGACGTCCATCTTGCCCGCCTCGACCTTGGACAGATCCAGGATGTCGTTGATCAGCTGGAGCAGATCCGAACCCGCTCCGTGGATCGTCTCCGCGAACTCCACCTGCTTGGGAGAGAGATTCCCCTCGGCATTGTCGGCGAGCAGCTTGGCGAGGATCAGCAGCGAATTCAGCGGTGTGCGCAGCTCGTGCGACATGTTCGCCAGGAACTCGGACTTGTAGCGCATCGAGACGGCAAGCTGCTCGGCACGCTCCTCCAGGACCTGCCTGGCCTCCTCGATCTCGGTGTTCTTCACCTCGATGTCGCGGTTCTGCTGGGCCAGCAGTTCGGCCTTCTCCTCCAGTTCGGCGTTGGAGGCCTGAAGTGCCTTCTGCCGGTTCTCCAGTTCGGCAGAACGCTCCCGCAACTGCTCGGTCAGCTCCTGCGACTGCTTGAGCAGCACCTCGGTCTTCGAGTTGACGCTGATCGTGTTGACGCTCGTCGCGATCATTTCGGCGATCTGGTTGAGGAAGTCCTTCTGGATATGGGTGAAGGGCTGGAAGGAAGCCAGCTCGATCACCCCGAGGACCTTCCCGTCGAAGAGCACCGGCAGCACGATCACATGGGCGGGCGGCGCCTCGCCCAGCCCCGACGAGATCTTCAGGTACCCCGGCGGCACGTTCTCCACCAGGATGGTGCGCTTCTCCTCGGCGGCCGTGCCGATGAGCGTCTCCCCCGGCCGGAACGTCGTCGGCATGGAGCCGGCGGAGTAGCCGTAACTGCCGTGCATCCGCAGCTCGTACGCGTTCTCGGAGCCCGCGCCGTTCTCCGCGGCCGAGCCGCTGGGCATCGCCAGGAAGAACGCGCCGTGCTGGGCCGAGACGACCGGCGTGAGCTCGCTCATGATGAGCGACGCCACGTCCACCAGCTCCCTGCGTCCCTGCATGAGACCGGAGATACGGGCCAGGTTGCCCTTGAGCCAGTCCTGCTCCTTGTTGGCGACCGTGGTGTCACGCAGGTTGGCGATCATTGTGTTGATGTTGTCCTGGAGCGCCTGGATCTCCCCGGCCGCGTCCACGTCGATCTTGAGATTGAGATCACCGCGGGTCACCGCGGTGGCCACGGCCGCGATGGCGCGCACCTGACGGGTCAGGTTCCCTGCCATCTCGTTCACCGACTCGGTCAGGTCGCGCCACGTGCCGTCCACGTCACGCACCCGCGCCTGCCCGCCCAGCTGGCCCTCGGTGCCCACCTCGCGGGCCACCCGGGTCACCTGCTCGGCGAAGCTCGACAGCTGGTCGACCATCGTGTTGATGGTGGTCTTCAGCTCCAGGATCTCGCCCTGGGCGTCGATGTCGATCTTCTTCGTCAGGTCGCCCTTGGCGATGGCCGTCGTGACCGTGGCGATCTGGCGCACCTGCCCGGTCAGGTTGGACGCCATCGAGTTCACCGACTCGGTGAGGTCCTTCCACGTACCGGAGACCCCCGGCACCCGCGCCTGGCCACCGAGCGAGCCGTCCGTACCCACCTCACGCGCCACCCGCGTCACCTCGTCCGCGAACGAGGACAGCGTCGTCACCATGGTGTTGACGGTGTCCGCGAGCTGCGCGACCTCGCCGCGCGCCTCCACGGTCACCTTCTTGGTCAGATCGCCGTTGGCGACCGCGGTGGCGACCTGCGCGATGTTCCGGACCTGGCTGGTCAGGTTGTTGGCCATCAGGTTCACGTTGTCGCTGAGGTCTTCCCAGATCCCGGTGACCCCGCGCACCCGGGCCTGCCCGCCCAGGATGCCCTCGGTACCGACCTCACGCGCGACGCGGGTGACCTGCTCGGCGAACGACGACAGCTGGTCGACCATCGTGTTGACGGTGGTGACGAGTTCGAGGATCTCGCCCTTGGCGTCGACGGTGATCTTCTTCGACAGGTCGCCCTTGGCGACCGCGGTGGTCACCTCGGCGATGTTCCGCACCTGCGAGGTCAGGTTGTTCGCCATGAAGTTGACGGACTGGGTGAGGTCCTTCCACGTACCGGAGACCCCCTGGACCTCCGCCTGCCCGCCCAGGATCCCCTCGGTGCCCACCTCGCGAGCGACCCGCGTGACCTGCTCGGCGAACGACGACAGCTGGTCGACCATCGTGTTCAGGGTGTTCTTGAGCTCCAGGATCTCGCCGCGCGCGTCCACGTCGATCTTCTGCGACAGGTCACCGCGGGCCACCGCGGTCGCGACCTGCGCGATGTTGCGGACCTGAGCGGTGAGGTTGCCCGCCATCCCGTTCACGGAGTCGGTCAGATCGCGCCAGACCCCGGCCACCCCCGGTACCTGTGCCTGGCCGCCGAGCCGCCCGTCCGTACCGACCTCGCGGGCGACCCTGGTCACCTGCTCGGCGAAGGCGGAGAGCTGGTCGACCATCGTGTTGATGGTGTTCTTCAGCTCCAGGATCTCGCCGCGCGCATCCACGTCGATCTTCTGCGACAGGTCGCCCCGGGCCACCGCGGTGGTCACCTGGGCGATCTGCCGGACCTGCGACGTGAGGTTGCCCGCCATGAAGTTGACGGAGTCGGTGAGCTCCTTCCACGTGCCGCTGACGCCGTCCACCCGGGCCTGCCCGCCGAGGCGGCCCTCCGTGCCCACGTCACGCGCCATCCGTGTCACCTGGTCGGCGAAGGAGGAGAGCTGCGCCACCATCGTGTTGACGGTGTTCTTCAGCTCCAGCATCTCGCCGGCCACATCCACCGTGACCTTCTGCGACAGATCGCCGTTGGCGACCGCCGTGGTGACCTGCGCGATGTCGCGCACCTGCCCGGTGAGGTTGCGGAAGGCCGTGTTCACCGAGTCGGTGAGGTCCTTCCAGGTCCCCGCGGCACCCGGCACCTCGGCCTGCCCGCCGAGACGGCCCTCGACGCCGACCTCGCGCGCCACCCGGGTCACCTCGGAACCGAAGGACTGCAGCTGGTCCACCATGGTGTTCACGGTGTTCTTCAGCTCCAGCATCTCGCCGGCCACATCCACCGTGACCTTCTGCGACATGTCGCCGTTGGCGACCGCCGTGGTCACCTGCGCGATGTCCCGCACCTGTGTCGTCAGGTTGCGGAAGACGGTGTTGACGGAGTCGGTCAGGTCCTTCCACGTGCCCGCGGCGCCCGGCACCTGCGCCTGGCCGCCCAGCAGGCCCTCGGCACCGACCTCACTGGCCACCCGGGTCACTTCGTCCGCGAAGGTGCGCAGCGTCTCGGTCATCTGGTTGATGGTCTCGGCGAGCTGGGCGACCTCGCCGCGCGCGCTCACCGTGACCTTCTGCGAGAGGTCGCCGCTGGCGACGGCCGTGGTGACCTCCGCGATACCGCGCACCTGTGACGTCAGGTTCCCGGCCATCGTGTTCACCGAGTCGGTGAGGTCCTTCCACACGCCGGCCACCCCCGGCACGGCCGCCTGGCCGCCGAGCTCACCCTCCGTACCCACCTCACGCGCGACCCGGGTCACCTCGGACGAGAACGAGGACAGCTGGTCGACCATCGTGTTCACGGTGTTCTTCAGCTGGAGCATCTCGCCCGCCACATGGACGGTGACCTTGCGTGACAGATCGCCCCGGGCCACGGCGGTCGTGACGAGAGCAATGTCACGCACCTGCGCCGTCAGCCGGTACGCCATCGTGTTCACCGAGTCGGTGAGGCCCTTCCACGAGCCGGACATCCCGCGCACCTGGGCCTGACCGCCCAGCTTGCCCTCGGTACCGACCTCAAGTGCGACCCGCGTCACCTCGTCGGTGAACGCCGACAACTGGTCGACCAGGTTGTTGACCGTACGGGCGACCTTGAGGAATTCGCCGCGCAGCGGCCGCTCCACGCCGTCCATGGCCTGCGACCGCAGGTCCATCCGCTGTTCGAGGTCGCCCTCGGCCACCGCCGACAGCACCCTGCCGACCTCGGAGACCGGCCGCGCGAGATCGTCCACCAGTTCGTTGGCCGCGTCGATCGCGACGGCCCAGGAGCCCTCCAGGGCCCCCGTCTCCAGCCTCTCGGTGAGCTTGCCCTCACGGCCCACCATCCGGCGCACCCGGGCGACCTCGCCCGTCAGATGGAGATTCCGGTCCGCGACCTCGTTGAAGACAGCCGCGATCTCGGCCATCGTGCCGTCGCCCGAGACCGTCAGCCGCCGCCGGAAGTTCCCGTCCCGCATCGCGGCCAGAGCGGTCAGCAGTCTGCCCAGGGCAGCGGTATCCACTTCAGTTGTCCCGTGGTGTCGCTTTTTTGGCGACTGTCCGCTTTTTGCGCGCGTGTTCTTGTCACGCGCCGCCGTGCCAGACTCCACCGTGTCCCTCCCGCAGGGGTTGGCCGTACTGCCCGGGCTGTACCGAGAAGCTTGCCCAGTGTTTCACCATGGCAGGACCAGGCCATAACAGTTCGGCAGCTTTGCATACCGTCCCCGCCCACTGAAGGCGGAAACCCTGTGACCGGCATCCGCACGGACCGCGAAGGTAAGTAACCTGGCATCCGGCTGTCCAACCGTCCCGGTCCGCCCGGCGGGGGCGGAGGCACCAGTACTACCACCGGGCAG
Organism: Streptomyces sp. NBC_00388; assembly: GCF_036061255.1. Classification (NCBI taxonomy): domain Bacteria; kingdom Bacillati; phylum Actinomycetota; class Actinomycetes; order Kitasatosporales; family Streptomycetaceae; genus Streptomyces; species Streptomyces sp. NBC_00388. The sequence continues at coordinate 5,724,347 of NZ_CP107948.1, read as the reverse complement.
CGAGGGGCGGGCCGACATGGCAGAGCCGGGCGTCGAGACGCGTACGAGGAGTTCTGTGATCACCGCGCGGGCGGCTGCCAGTTTCGAACCGGTCGGACGGTCGGTAGCGACCGCCCGCACCTTTGTCCGTGACACCCTCCAGGGGTGGGGGTACTCGGACGTCGTGGACGACGCCGTGGTCCTCACCAGCGAGCTGGTCACCAACGCGGTGGTCCACGCGGGCACCAACGCCGAGGTCCTGTGCCTGCGGACCGAGGACAGCGTCAGGGTGGAAGTCGCCGACCACTACCCGGAGCGCGAAGTCCCGCTCCAGGGCAGCGGACAGTCGTTCGGCAGCCCCGACCGGGAGGGCGGCCGCGGACTGCTGCTCTGCGCGGCGCTCGCCTCCCGATGGGGCGTCGACTACACGCCCACCCAGAAACAGGTGTGGTTCCAACTCGACCTGCCGCAGCGCCCGGTCGGCGCCCGGTCGGCGGGCCCGCTGCTCCCGGTCGAGCTCCTCCCGGTGACCGACGGTCGCGTCCGCGTGGCGGTGATCCAGATCGACGGGACCGGCGCCGTCTCCTCCTGGAACGAGGACGCGACGGAGCTCTTCGGCCACCCCGCGGACCAGGTCGTCGGCAAGCAGCTCACCGACTTCGCCGCCTGGCCGCACACCCCGGGCACCGGCACCGGAATCGCCGACGCCCTCCTGCTGTCGCGCTGGGAGGGCAGTTACGGCATCCGGACCGCCGACAACAGAGTCGTCCCCGTCTACGCCGCGCATCTGCGCGTCCGCGACGCACAGGGCGAACCGAGCACCGTCTGCCTGCTGGTCAACGACTACGAGCGGGCGGTCCTCCAGACACCGGCCCGCACCCCGAAGAACGACGCGAACTCCTTCGCCGACCACCGCACCGCCGACCCGTTCGAAGTCTTCATCGGCTCCCCCGCCCCCGACGATCTCGACGGCCTCCTCCAGCGCACCGTGGAGCGCGCGCGGGACATGCTCGACGCCGACGCGGCGTTCCTGCTGCTCGCGACGGACGACGAGACGGAGCTGGAGGTACGGGCCACCACGGGGCTGCCCTCCGCCCGCCAGCGGTTCGCCCGGGTCCCGGTCGAGGCCGGCACCGGACGGTACGGATCGGCGCGGATGCCGGCCGTCCACGAGGACCTGGCGGCCGTGCCCGGCGCCGTACCCCTGCTGAACGGCACGGGCATGCGCTCGGTCGTCACCGTCCCGCTCAAGGTCGAGGGCCGCCTCACCGGATCCCTGGGCGTCTCCACGGAGGCCCCCGGCCGGTACTCCAACGAGCAGGCGCTGCGCCTGCAGTTCGCCGCCGACCGCATCGCCCTCGCCGTGGAGTCGGCCCGGCTGGGCGAGCTGGAGAAGCTGCGCCGCGGCTCCCTCTCCTTCCTCGTCGAGGCGTCCGACCTGCTGGCGGGCACCCTCGACCGCGATCAGACCCTGGCGCTGATGGCCCAGATGACCGTGCCGACCCTGGCCGCCTGGTGCGCCGTCTACACGATCGCCGACCAGTCGTCCGAGCCGTACCTCTCCTATGTGCTGCACGAGGACGAGGAGCGCATCGACGGACTCAAGGCCCTGCTCTCGCGCATCAGCCCGCCCGAGCCTGTGCCCACCCCGGGCGCCAGGAGCTGGGCGGCCCCCGGCGAGGCGGCGCACCAGGCGGCGCTGACCTCGTCCATGCGCAGCCTCGGTCTCGGGTCGAGCCCGGCGCTCGGGTCCGGCATCGGCACCACACTCGCCACGGCCGCCGCCGTCGGCGGTGAGACCGTGGTGCTCCCGCTGGTGGCCCGCAACCGCGTCATCGGCATGCTCACCCTCGGCAAACCCTCCGACGACCACTTCCGCCAGGAGATCCTGGAGCTCGCCGAAGATCTCTCGCGCAGGGCGGCACTCGCGCTCGACAACGCCCGCCTCTACTCGGAGCGCACCGCCATCAGCCAGGCGCTGCAGCGCAGCCTGCTGCCGCCGGGCCTGCCGGATGTGCCCAATGTCGAGGTGGAGGTCATCTACCGGGCGGCCGGCGAGGGCAACGAGGTCGGCGGTGACTTCTACGACCTCTTCCCGATCCGGGACGGCGCCTACGGCTTCGCCATCGGTGACGTCTGCGGTACGGGCCCGGAGGCGGCTGCCGTCACCGGCCTGGCCCGCCACGCCCTGCGGCTCCTCGCCCGGGAGGGGTTCAGCGGCCCCGCCGTCCTGGAGCGGCTCAACGCCGCGATCCTCGACGAGGGCGCGCGCAGCCGCTTCCTGACTCTCCTCTACGGCGAGCTGTGGCCGCAGGAGGACGGCAGCGCCCTACTCAAGGTCGTCTGCGCCGGGCACCCGCTCCCGCTGCGCCTGCGGCAGGACGGCACCGTGGAGTCCGCGGCGGAGCCACAGCCGCTGCTGGGCGTCATGGAGGACCTGGAGCTGTACGAGCAGACGGTGACACTCGAACCTGGCGACGTGCTGCTCTGCGTCACGGACGGCGTCACGGAGCGCCGCGAGGGCACCCGGATGCTCGGCGACGACGGCCTCGCCGACGTCCTCAGTACCTGCACCGGTCTGACCGCGGGCGCGGTGGCCGGCCGCATTCTGCGCGCGGTGGAGCGTTTCGCCGCCGAACCGGCCTCGGACGACATGGCGATCCTGGCCATGCGTGTGCCCGAGCCGCCCAAGTAGCCACCGACGCGAAAGGCCCCCGCCAACCGGCGGGGGCCTTTCGGTGTGAGAGCCCCAATACGGAATCGAACCGTAGACCTTCTCCTTACCATGGAGACGCTCTACCGACTGAGCTATTGGGGCGCAGCAACGAGATCGATCATACCCGAAGTCCGGCGGTGCTTCGCGCCACCCCACTCGGTCCGTGCCGCGCTCGGCTCTGCTCCAAGCGGCCTGATCAGAGGGCTCGTTGCGCAGCAGCGGGATCATCGCTCAGAAGGCCGGCTGGAGCAGGCCCCCGAGCGCGTTGCAGGAGGAGACCATCCGCTGCAGCTCCCGCCGGCGCAACGAGCCGTGCACCGGAAGTGCGAGCGTCTCGTCGGCGGCCCGCTCGGTCTCGGGCAGGCGCACACCGCGGCGGAAGGCCGGCATGCGGTGAACGGGCGTCGGCACCGGCACCTCGCACCCCACTCCCCTGCGGCGCAGAGCCTGGGCGAAAGCGTCGCGGTCGGGCCGTCCGTTGCCCGGCACACGCACCACGTAACGCTGGTACGTGTGGGCGGCGTTCGCGACCGGCGTCCGTACCCCGGTCAGCCGGTCGCCCAGATAGGCCGCGTGTGAACGGCGTTGCCCGACTTCATCCGGTGCGGCGACGGCTTCCCCGGGCCCGACGACCAGCAGCCCGTGCCGGCGCCCGAGTTCACCGATCCTCGCCATGTCCGGCGGGTGCCCGAAGGCGGAGACCGCCACGACAGCGGTGGTACGTGAGGTGAGTACGGCGGCGACCGCGTCCGGGTCGAGGCAGTAACTCTCAGGATCTATGTCGGCGAACACGGGCCGGGCTCCGGCCATCACCACGGCCGCGGCCGCTTCGGCGTCACCGTACGCCGACAGGACGACCTCGTCGCCGACCCGGATGCCTGCTGACTTCAGGAACCTCGCGGTACTCATGCCTGCATGCTGCGCGCCGGACGTGAACACCAAGTGACAGGGCATAAAAAAACGTCGGCCCCTGAACCGAAGTTCAGGGGCCGACGTTGAAAAATTGTTCGGCGGCGTCCTACTCTCCCACAGGGTCCCCCCTGCAGTACCATCGGCGCTGAAAGGCTTAGCTTCCGGGTTCGGAATGTAACCGGGCGTTTCCCTAACGCAATGACCACCGAAACACTATGAAACTAACCAACACCGGATACAACACGGTCGTTCGTTATTTCAGAACTAACACAGTGGACGCGAGCAACTGAGGACAAGCCCTCGGCCTATTAGTACCAGTCAGCTCCACCCGTTACCGGGCTTCCACATCTGGCCTATCAACCCAGTCGTCTACTGGGAGCCTTAACCCCTCAAAGGGGGTGGGAATACTCATCTCGAAGCAGGCTTCCCGCTTAGATGCTTTCAGCGGTTATCCTTTCCGAACGTAGCCAACCAGCCATGCCCTTGGCAGGACAACTGGCACACCAGAGGTTCGTCCGTCCCGGTCCTCTCGTACTAGGGACAGCCCTTCTCAATATTCCTACGCGCGCAGAGGATAGGGACCGAACTGTCTCACGACGTTCTAAACCCAGCTCGCGTACCGCTTTAATGGGCGAACAGCCCAACCCTTGGGACCGACTCCAGCCCCAGGATGCGACGAGCCGACATCGAGGTGCCAAACCATCCCGTCGATATGGACTCTTGGGGAAGATCAGCCTGTTATCCCCGGGGTACCTTTTATCCGTTGAGCGACAGCGCTTCCACAAGCCACTGCCGGATCACTAGTCCCGACTTTCGTCCCTGCTCGACCCGTCGGTCTCACAGTCAAGCTCCCTTGTGCACTTACACTCAACACCTGATTGCCAACCAGGCTGAGGGAACCTTTGGGCGCCTCCGTTACTCTTTAGGAGGCAACCGCCCCAGTTAAACTACCCATCAGACACTGTCCCTGATCCGGATCACGGACCGAGGTTAGACATCCAGCACGACCAGAGTGGTATTTCAACGACGACTCCACAACCACTGGCGTGGCCGCTTCAAAGTCTCCCACCTATCCTACACAAGCCGAACCGAACACCAATATCAAACTGTAGTAAAGGTCCCGGGGTCTTTCCGTCCTTCTGCGCGAAACGAGCATCTTTACTCGTAGTGCAATTTCACCGGGCCTATGGTTGAGACAGTCGAGAAGTCGTTACGCCATTCGTGCAGGTCGGAACTTACCCGACAAGGAATTTCGCTACCTTAGGATGGTTATAGTTACCACCGCCGTTTACTGGCGCTTAAGTTCTCAGCTTCGCAACCCCGAAAGATCACTAACCGGTCCCCTTAACGTTCCAGCACCGGGCAGGCGTCAGTCCGTATACATCGCCTTACGGCTTCGCACGGACCTGTGTTTTTAGTAAACAGTCGCTTCTCGCTGGTCTCTGCGGCCACCCCCAGCTCACTGTGTAAAACAGATCACCAGGAATGGCCCCCCTTCTCCCGAAGTTACGGGGGCATTTTGCCGAGTTCCTTAACCATAGTTCACCCGAACGCCTCGGTATTCTCTACCTGACCACCTGAGTCGGTTTAGGGTACGGGCCGCCATGAAACTCGCTAGAGGCTTTTCTCGACAGCATAGGATCATCCACTTCACCACAATCGGCTCGGCATCAGGTCTCACCCCATGTGCCATCCGGATTTACCTGGATGACGGGCTACACCCTTACCCCGGGACAACCACCGCCCGGGCTGGACTACCTTCCTGCGTCACCCCATCGCTTACCTACTACCACCTTGGTTCAGCGGCTCCACCACTTCCCTTTGCCCGAAGGCTCCAGGACGGCTTCACGGCCTTAGCATCAGAGGATTCAGTATTGGGCGTTTCAAAGCGGGTACCGGAATATCAACCGGTTGTCCATCGACTACGCCTGTCGGCCTCGCCTTAGGTCCCGACTTACCCTGGGCAGATCAGCTTGACCCAGGAACCCTTAGTCAATCGGCGCACACGTTTCTCACGTGTGTATCGCTACTCATGCCTGCATTCTCACTCGTGAACCGTCCACAACTCGCTTCCGCGGCTGCTTCACCCGGCACACGACGCTCCCCTACCCATCCCAGCGGGCGTTGGCCCTATTGCTGAAATGACACGACTTCGGCGGTACGCTTGAGCCCCGCTACATTGTCGGCGCGGAATCACTTGACCAGTGAGCTATTACGCACTCTTTCAAGGATGGCTGCTTCTAAGCCAACCTCCTGGTTGTCTCTGCGACTCCACATCCTTTTCCACTTAGCGTACGCTTAGGGGCCTTAGTCGATGCTCTGGGCTGTTTCCCTCTCGACCATGGAGCTTATCCCCCACAGTCTCACTGCCGCGCTCTCACTTACCGGCATTCGGAGTTTGGCTAAGGTCAGTAACCCGGTAGGGCCCATCGCCTATCCAGTGCTCTACCTCCGGCAAGAAACACACGACGCTGCACCTAAATGCATTTCGGGGAGAACCAGCTATCACGGAGTTTGATTGGCCTTTCACCCCTAACCACAGGTCATCCCCCAGGTTTTCAACCCTGGTGGGTTCGGTCCTCCACGACCTCTTACAGCCGCTTCAACCTGCCCATGGCTAGATCACTCCGCTTCGGGTCTAGAGCGTGCAACTCAAACGCCCTATTAGGACTCGCTTTCGCTACGGCTTCCCCACACGGGTTAACCTCGCTACACACCGCTAACTCGCAGGCTCATTCTTCAAAAGGCACGCAGTCACGACTGACCGTACAAGTACGGCCAGCGACGCTCCCACGGCTTGTAGGCACACGGTTTCAGGTACTATTTCACTCCGCTCCCGCGGTACTTTTCACCATTCCCTCACGGTACTATCCGCTATCGGTCACCAGGGAATATTTAGGCTTAGCGGGTGGTCCCGCCAGATTCACACGGGATTTCTCGGGCCCCGTGCTACTTGGGAGTCACACAAGCAAGCCGTTGATGTTTCAGCTACGGGGGTCTTACCCTCTACGCCGGACCTTTCGCATGTCCTTCGCCTACACCAACGGTTTCTGACTTGCCCAACAGCCGGCAGACTGTTGAAGTGCAATCCCACAACCCCGCATGCGCAACCCCTGCCGGGTATCACACACATACGGTTTGGCCTCATCCGGTTTCGCTCGCCACTACTCCCGGAATCACGGTTGTTTTCTCTTCCTGAGGGTACTGAGATGTTTCACTTCCCCTCGTTCCCTCCACATG
>NZ_CP107948.1:4405000-5715000 GCF_036061255.1 Streptomyces sp. NBC_00388 | reverse complement strand
ATCGGGGGCCCCGCTCCGGTTCCGTGCGTACGACTGTCAGACCTCGACGACGACGGGAAGGATCATCGGGCGCCTGCGATAGCCGTCCGAGACCCACTTGCCCACCGTGCGACGGATCAGCTGCTGGAGCTGGTGCGGCTCCAGCACGCCGTCCTGCGCCGACTTGTTCAGGGCGTCCTCGATCTTCGGCACGACGGCACTGAACGCACCGTCGTCGATGCCGGAGCCCCTGGCCTGGATGTGGGGACCGCCCACGATCTTGCCGCTGGAGCTGTCGACCACGATGAAGACCGAGATGATGCCCTCGTCACCGAGGATGCGGCGGTCCTTGAGGTGGGTCTCCGTGACATCGCCGACCGAGAGGCCGTCGACGTACACATAGCCCGCCTGGACCTTGCCGACGATTCTCGCCTTGCCGTCGACCAGGTCGACCACCACGCCGTCCTCGGCGATGACGATGTGATCCTTCGGAACACCCGTCTTCGCGCCGAGCTCCGCGTTGGCGCGCAGATGGCGCCATTCGCCGTGCACCGGCATCAGGTTCTTCGGGCGGCAGATGTTGTAGAAGTACAGCAACTCGCCGGCCGAGGCGTGGCCCGAGACGTGGACCTTCGCGTTGCCCTTGTGGACGACGTCGGCTCCCCAGCGGCTGAGCCCGTTGATGACCCGGTAGACCGCGTTCTCGTTGCCCGGGATGAGCGACGAGGCCAGGATCACGGTGTCGCCCTGGACGATGCGGATCTGGTGGTCGCGGTTGGCCATCCGGGAGAGGGCGGCCATCGGCTCGCCCTGGGACCCGGTGCAGACCAGCACGACCTCGTCGTCCGGAAGGTCGTCGAGCGTCTTGACGTCCACCACCAGGCCCGCGGGGACCTTGAGGTAGCCCAGGTCACGGGCGATACCCATGTTCCGGACCATCGACCGGCCGACGAACGCCACGCGGCGCCCGTACTCGTGCGCCGCGTCGAGGATCTGCTGGATGCGGTGCACATGGCTGGCGAAGCTCGCCACGATGATGCGCTTCTGGGCGTTCGCGAAGACCGTACGCAGGACGTTGGAGATGTCGCGCTCGGGCGGCACGAAGCCGGGGACCTCGGCGTTCGTGGAGTCCGAGAGGAGAAGGTCGATGCCCTCTTCGCTCAGCCGCGCGAAAGCGTGCAGGTCGGTGAGGCGGCCGTCCAGCGGCAGCTGGTCCATCTTGAAGTCGCCGGTGGCGACGGCCATGCCCGCGGGGGTGCGGATCGCGACCGCGAGGGCGTCGGGGATGGAGTGGTTGACCGCGATGAACTCACAGTCGAAGACGCCGATGCGCTCGCGCTGGCCCTCGGTCACTTCGAGGGTGTACGGGCGGATCCGGTGTTCCTGGAGCTTCGCCTCGATGAGCGCCAGGGTCAGCTTGGAACCGATCAGCGGGATGTCCGGCTTCAGCCGGAGCAGGTAGGGCACACCGCCGATGTGGTCCTCGTGGCCGTGCGTGAGCACGATGCCCTCGACCTCGTCGAGGCGGTCCTTGATGGTGGTGAAATCGGGCAGGATCAGGTCGATGCCCGGCTGCTCCTCCTCGGGGAAGAGCACGCCGCAGTCGACGATCAGCAGCCGGCCTCCGTATTCGAAGACCGTCATGTTCCGGCCGATCTCACCGAGACCGCCCAGCGGAGTGACGCGCAGGCCGTTCTTCGGAAGCTTCGGCGGTGCGCCGAGTTCAGGATGCGGATGACTCAAAAGACTCTCCTCACCACACGCGCCACGTACCTGAGGCACGTGGCGCGCATGATTCGTGCACTTGCAGTTGTCAGAGTGATCTTGCGTATTCAGTTGTGAAGTCCGTGTTTAAAGTTCTACCCCGCCGGCACCAAGATCGATCTTGAGCTGGGCCGTTTCCTCAGGGGCAAGTTCCACCAGCGGGAGCCGGAGCGGCCCGGCGGGCAGGCCCTGCAGGCTCAGAGCGGCCTTGGTCGTGATCACTCCCTGCGTCCGGAACATGCCCGTGAAGACCGGCAGCAGCCGCTGGTGGATCTCGGTCGCCTTCTGCACGTCGCCCGCCAGGTAAGCCTCCAGCAGGGCGCGCAGCTCAGGGGTGACGAGGTGGCCGACGACGGAGACGAATCCGCACGCGCCCACCGAGAAGAGCGGCAGGTTCAGCATGTCGTCGCCCGAGTACCAGGCCAGGCCGCTGCGCGCGATGGCCCAGCTGGCGCGGCCGAGATCGCCCTTGGCGTCCTTGTTGGCCACGATGCGCGGGTGCTCGGCCAGCCGGACGATCGTCTCGGTGTTGATCGGCACACCGCTGCGGCCGGGGATGTCGTACAGCATGACGGGCAGCCCGGTGGAGTCCGCGATCGCGGTGAAGTGGCGGAGCAGGCCCTCCTGGGGCGGCTTGTTGTAGTACGGCGTCACCGCGAGCAGGCCGTGCGCGCCCGCGCTCTCGGCCGCGCGTGCCAGCTCCAGGCTGTGCCGGGTGTCGTTGGTGCCCACGCCCGCGATGACGTGAGCACGGTCTCCGACTGCCTCCCGTACCGCCCGCACGAGGTCGGTTTTCTCCGCGTCGCTGGTGGTCGGGGACTCGCCGGTGGTGCCGTTGACCACCAGGCCGTCGTTGCCTGCTTCCACCAGATGGGTGGCGAGCCGCTGCGCGCCGTCGATGTCGAGCGCGCCGTCCGCCGTGAAGGGCGTGACCATGGCGGTGAGGACCCGCCCGAAGGGGGTCTGCGGAGTGGAGATCGGAGCCATGGGTACCACGCTACTCGCTGCTCAGTACGCCCTGTCCCCTCGGGGGACGGGAGCTGCGGAGCCCGGCACTGCCTGCTCGGGGGTTCAAGCAGTGCCGGGTCCCTTTGATCAGCCTAGATGAACTTCACCAAAGGGTGCAATACGGACACCTCGGCCGGTCCGGTCGAACGTGTATGCCTTATGGGGCGACGCGGCCGTTGGCATTGAAGGCCGCGTGGGTCAGCGGCATCAGGTTCTTCCAGTGCTCTTCCATCTGCTCGCCGACCATCTCGATCTCCCGCTGCGGGAAGGACGGCGTCCTCGCCAGCTCGTGCTGGGTGCGCAGACCGAGGAAGTGCATCAGCGACCGGGCGTTGCACGTCGCGTACATCGAGGAGAAGAGGCCGACGGGCAGCACAGCCCTGGCCACCTCGCGGGCCACACCTGCCGCCAGCATCTCCTGGTAGGCCTCGTAGGCCAGACGGTAGGAGTCCTCCATGACGCGGCCTGTGAGCTCCTGCTGGGCCGCGGTGCCGTCGACGAACTCGTACTTGCCCGGCCTGCCCTGCTGCACCAGCTTGCGGGACTCGCCCGGCACGTAGAAGACCGGCTCCAGCTCCCTGTAGCGGCCGGATTCCTCGTTGTACGACCAGCCGACGCGGTGCCGCATGAACTCACGGAAGACGAAGATCGGGGCGCTGATGAAGAACGTCATCGAGTTGTGCTCGAAGGGACTGCCGTGCCGGTCCCGCATCAGGTAATTGATGAGCCCCTTGGAGCGCTCCGGGTCCTTCCGGAGCTCTTCGAGGGACTGCTCACCCGCCGTGGAGACTCGGGCCGCCCACAGCACGTCGGAGTCGCTCGCGCTGTGCTTCACCAGCTCGACGGTGACGTCGCTGCGGAAGCTCGGCTTCAGGTCTGAGGTGGGAGTGTCACTCACCGGCGGGTCCTTCCAGTTGCATCGCTCGGGCGGCGCCCACTCTACGGCGCGACACAGGTGACCCGGACCGGACGGACCGTCAGCAGAAAAGTTCTGCGGATTCCGGGAAACCGGGCACCGATCGGCAGCTTTGAACGTCTGAATGTGTGGAACCAGAGTGGAACCGGAAGAAATCGTGATCCAAGGAGAAGTGCCCCTATGTTCCGCCGGCGAGAGGCCGTCCCGTTCGCATTCGTCGCTGACGCAGACAGCTTCCGTAGCAACATCGAACCACCGCCCCGCCAACGCCCCACCGCGTCCCAGCTCGCCGGACGTGCTCTGGTCGGTCTCACCGTCGTAGCCGGCCTCGCAGGCTCGCTGCTGTTCGGGCTGCCGGCTCTGGCCGCCGATCAGACCCCCGCACAGACCCATCAGTCGGAAGCGGCGCACGACCACTGACTCGTCCGGACCCCTGGGGTGGTCGGGCGATGATCTCATCGGTAGCCTCACCGGGCACAGCCAATCGAGCGTGCTTGTGAGTGAGGATCAGTCGTGCCCCTGCCTTTCCTGACGGCCGACCGCGCGTTCGACGCAGCCGCCGAGAATGCCGACGACGTCGCGCTGCCGTTCGACGACCACGATCAGTGGCGCCGCCCCTACCGCCCGGGACCCTGGCGGGTCGGGGCGGCAGCTCTGCTTCTGCTGCTCGCGTCATTCATCCTGCTGGCGGCGATGATCATCGCTTTCGCCGGTGAGGTGTCGGGTGCCGGCGTCACCCTCGCCCTCGGCCTCGTGGCCGTGGTCTGCGCGGTGCGGCTGCTGAGGATGGGCGCCTGGGTGAGCAGGCACGGCATCCGGCGCGTGGGCTTCTTCACGACGGCCACCGTGCCCTGGAGCCGGACCGCGGCCGTACGCACGGTGCAGCAGCCGGTCCGCTGGCTCGGTCTGCCCCGCACCGTGCAGGGCGAGGCGCTCCTGCTCGTCCAGCAGGGCGGCCGGCAGCTCCCTCCGCTGCTCACCGACCACAGTGCCGACTTCCTGGCGCGCCACGAGGCGTTCGACCGCGCTGCGGACACGATCGAGGCGTGGGGCGCGGAGTACCGGCTCGGCTGAGGGAGAACGCTTCAGGGCCGGGCACAGCCCCCGGCGACCCGCAGGCCCGTCAGATACTGACGGGCCTGCCCGCGTGCAGGGCGATGGCCCGCTGCATCGCCTTGCGGGCGCGCGGGGTGTCCCTGGCGTCCTGGTAGGCGACCGCCAGGCGGAACCAGCAGCGCCAGTCGTCCGGGCTGTCCTCGGTCTCCTCCTTGCGGCGGACGAAGACGGCGTCGGCGGAGTCGCGGTCGATACGGCCGCCGGGGGTACGGACCAACTCGTCGACGGGCAGGCCGCCTTCGGCGTCCAGCTCGGCGGCAAGCCGGTTGGCCCGCTGGACGAACTGGGTGTTCTTCCAGAGGAACCAGATGCCGATCAGCGGCAGGATCAGCACGGCCACGCCGAAGGTGACGGTGAGCAGCGTGCCGTTCTGGATGAGCAGCACGCCCCGGCTGCCGACCAGGACGAAGTAGAAGACCAGGACGGCGGCCGTGACGAGGTAGGTGATCTTTGCGCGCATCGGGTCAGCTCAGATCGAGGAAGTGTTCCAGGCCGAAGGTGAGGCCGGGGGTGGTCACCACGCGGCGCGTACCGAGCAGGATGCCCGGCATGAAGCTGCTGTGGTGCAGGGAGTCGTGGCGGATGGTGAGGGTCTCGCCCTCGCCGCCGAGCAGCACTTCCTGGTGGGCCAGGAGGCCGCGCAGCCGTACGGAGTGGACCGGGACGCCGTCGACGTCGGCGCCGCGGGCACCGTCCAGTGCCGTGCTCGTGGCGTCCGGCTGCGGTGCGCGGCCTGCCTTCTCGCGGGCCGCCGCGATCAGCTGGGCGGTCCGCTGGGCGGTGCCGGAGGGGGCGTCGGCCTTGTTCGGGTGGTGCAGCTCGATGACCTCGACGGACTCGAAGAAGCGCGCTGCCGCCTGGGCGAACGTCATGGTGAGCACGGCCCCGATGGAGAAGTTCGGGGCGATGAGGACACCGGTCTGCGGGGACGCGGTGAGCCAGGAGCGGAGCTGCGCGACGCGGGCGTCGGTCCAGCCCGTGGTGCCGACGACGCCGTGGATGCCGTGGCGTACGCAGAACTCCAGATTGTCCATCACCGAGTCGGGGTGCGTCAGGTCCACTGCGACCTGGGCGCCCGACGCGGTGAGTACGTCGAGCGCGTCGCCGCGGCCGAGTGCGGCGACCAGTTCCATGTCGTCGGCGGCGTCGACGGCCCGGACGGCTTCGGAGCCGATACGGCCCCGGGCGCCGAGGACCGCGACACGCAGCTTGCTGCTCATGCTTGCTCTTCCTTCATCGCTCACGACTGACACTTCATGGCTGACGCGTCCCACGGCCGGTACGGCAGCCGGGCCGGGCGGCCCGGCTGCCGTACCGGCTCAGGACACCGCTTCGTGGAGGCGGTCGGCCTGCTTGTCCTTCAGCGGTCCGATCACCGAAAGCGAGGGCCGCTGTCCCAATATGTCGCGGGCCACCGCGCGGACCTCGTCCGGGGTGACCGCGGTGATCCGCTCCAGCATCTCGTCGACGGACATCTGGCTGCCCCAGCACAGCTCGCTCTTGCCGATGCGGTTCATCAGGGCCCCGGTGTCCTCCATGCCGAGCACCGTGGAACCGGCGAGCTGGCCGATCGCGCGGCGGATCTCCTCGTCGGTCACCCCCGCGCCCGCGGCCCGGTCGAGTTCGTCCCGGCAGATCTTCAGGACGTCGTGGACCTGGCTGGGGCGGCAGCCCGCGTAGACGCCGAAGAGCCCGCAGTCGGCGAAGCCCGAGGTGTACGAGTACACGCTGTAGGCGAGGCCGCGCTTCTCCCGTACCTCCTGGAAGAGCCGGGAGCTCATCCCGCCGCCGAGCGCCGCGTTGAGAACGCCGAGCGCCCAGCGCCGGTCGTCGGTCCTGGCCAGGCCCGGCATGCCGAGGACGATGTGCGCCTGCTCGGTCTTGCGGTTGAGCAGGTCGACGCCGCCCGCGGTACGCAGGGTGCGGGAGCCGGTGCGCGGATCCACCGGCACGGCGTCGGTGCGGGACAGGGCGCCCGCGCGCTCGAACGCCTTGCTGACCTGGCGTACCACCGTGTCGTGGTCGATGTTGCCCGCGGCGGCGACGACGAGGTGCGTCGGGTCGTAGTGCTTCTTGTAGAAGCGGGCGATCTGGCTGCGGCTGAGCCCGTTGACCGTGTCGACGGTGCCGAGCACGGGGCGGCCGAGGGGCGTGTCGCCGAACATCGTCTGGGCGAAGAGGTCGTGCACGACGTCACCGGGGTCGTCCTCGGTCATCGCGATCTCTTCGAGGATGACGCCGCGCTCGGCCTCGACGTCGTCCTCGGCGATCAGCGAGCCGGTCAGCATGTCGCAGACGACGTCTATGGCCAGCGGCAGATCGCTGTCCAGGACCCGTGCGTAGTAGCAGGTGTACTCCTTCGCCGTGAAGGCGTTCATCTCTCCGCCGACCGCGTCGATCGCGGCGGAGATGTCGAGGGCGCTGCGCTCGGCCGTGCCCTTGAAGAGGAGGTGTTCCAGGTAGTGGGTGGCACCGTTGAGGGACGGCGTCTCGTCCCGGGACCCCACGTTCGCCCAGATCCCGAAGGTCGCCGAGCGTACCGAGGGGACGGTCTCGGTGACGATGCGCAGACCGCCCGGGAGAATGGTCCTGCGGACCGCGTCGCTGGACTGTGCTCCGGCGTTGCTCACGTTTCCGTCCTTATGCACTGCTGTCGTTCTCGTCCGTGAGGTGGCTCTGGGTACGGGCGACGGCCCGCGCCTCCGGGGAGGTGCGGGCCGTCGTCACGGAACTGCGGGACGTCACTTGTCGGTGTCGTCCGTCTTCTCGTCCTCTTCGCCCTCGATGACGGGGACGAGGGAGAGCTTGCCGCGGGAGTCGATCTCACCGATCTCGACCTGGACCTTGGAGCCGACCGCGAGCACGTCCTCGACGTTCTCCACGCGCTTGCCACCGGCGAGCTTGCGGATCTGCGAGATGTGCAGCAGGCCGTCCTTGCCCGGCATGAGCGAGACGAACGCGCCGAAGGTGGTGGTCTTGACGACCGTACCCAGGTAGCGCTCGCCGACCTCCGGCATGGTCGGGTTGGCGATCGAGTTGATCGTGGCGCGCGCGGCCTCGGCCTGCGAGCCCTGCTGGGCACCGATGTAGATGGTGCCGTCGTCCTCGATCGTGATGTCGGCGCCGGTGTCCTCCTGGATCTGGTTGATCATCTTGCCCTTGGGGCCGATGACCTCACCGATCTTGTCCACCGGGATCTTGACGGTGATGATCCGCGGGGCGTTCGGGGACATCTCGTCCGGGACGTCGATGGCCTCGTTCATCACGTCGAGGATGTGGAGGCGTGCGTCACGGGCCTGCTTCAGCGCGGCGGCCAGGACCGAGGCGGGGATGCCGTCGAGCTTGGTGTCGAGCTGGAGCGCGGTCACGAACTGCTTCGTGCCGGCGACCTTGAAGTCCATGTCGCCGTACGCGTCCTCCGCACCGAGGATGTCGGTGAGGGCGACGTAGTGCGTCTTGCCGTCGATCTCCTGGGAGATGAGGCCCATGGCGATACCGGCGACGGCGGCCTTGAGGGGCACACCGGCGTTCAGCAGGGACATGGTGGAGGCGCAGACCGAGCCCATGGACGTCGAGCCGTTGGAGCCCAGCGCCTCGGAGACCTGGCGGATCGCGTAGGGGAACTCCTCGCGCGTCGGCAGCACCGGCACGATGGCACGCTCGGCGAGCGCTCCGTGGCCGATCTCGCGGCGCTTGGGCGAGCCCACGCGGCCGGTCTCACCGACGGAGTACGGCGGGAAGTTGTAGTTGTGCATGTAGCGCTTGCGGGTCACCGGGGAGAGGGTGTCCAGCTGCTGCTCCATGCGGAGCATGTTGAGGGTGGTGACGCCCAGGATCTGGGTCTCGCCACGCTCGAAGAGCGCCGAGCCGTGCACGCGCGGGATGGCCTCGACCTCGGCGGCGAGCGTACGGATGTCCGTGACGCCACGGCCGTCGATGCGGACCTTGTCCTTGATGACGCGCTCGCGCACGACGGACTTGGTCAGCGCGCGGTACGCGCCGGAGATCTCCTTCTCGCGGCCCTCGAACTTCGGGAGCAGCTTCTCGACGGCGATCTCCTTGACGCGGTCCAGCTCGGCCTCGCGCTCCTGCTTGCCGGCGATGGTGAGCGCCTTGGCGAGCTCGGGCCTGACCGCGGCGGTGAGCGCCTCCAGGACGTCGTCCTGGTAGTCGAGGAAGACCGGGAACTCGCCGGTGGGCTTGGCGGCCTTCGACGCCAGGTCCGACTGAGCCTTGCAGAGCGCCTTGATGAAGGGCTTCGCGGCTTCGAGACCGGCGGCGACGACCTCTTCGGTCGGGGCCTCCGCGCCGTCCTTGACGAGCTGGATGGTCTTCTCGGTGGCCTCGGCCTCGACCATCATGATCGCGACGTCACCGTCTTCGAGCACACGGCCCGCGACGACCATGTCGAAGACGGCGTCCTCGAGCTCGGTGTGCGTCGGGAAGGCGACCCACTGGCCCTTGATCAGGGCGACGCGGGTGGCGCCGATCGGGCCGGAGAAGGGCAGGCCCGCCAGGATCGTGGAAGCCGATGCGGCGTTGATCGCGACCACGTCGTACAGGTGGTCGGGGTTGAGCGCCATGATCGTCTCGACGATCTGGATCTCGTTGCGCAGGCCCTTCTTGAAGGAGGGGCGCAGCGGCCGGTCGATCAGGCGGCAGGTGAGGATCGCGTCCTCGGAGGGGCGGCCCTCGCGGCGGAAGAAGGAGCCGGGGATCTTGCCGGCCGCGTACTGCCGCTCCTCGACGTCCACCGTGAGGGGGAAGAAGTCGAGCTGGTCCTTGGGCTTCTTGGAAGCGGTGGTGGCCGACAGCACCATGGTGTCGTCGTCCAGGTACGCCACGGCGGAGCCGGCGGCCTGCTTGGCGAGGCGGCCCGTCTCGAAGCGGATGGTGCGGGTGCCGAAGGTTCCGTTGTCGATAACGGCCTCGGCGTAGTGGGTCTCGTTCTCCACTAGCGTTTTCTCCATACTCGTCGTCTTTCGTCCCCCAGCCCGTGTGGCGGGGAACGGGGCGGAGAAGCGCTCCATGGTTGCGGGGCCGGTCTTCGATCGAAGCACCCGGGACATGTTCCCGGGGGCCACTACCGAGGACCGGCGGCGGCTGGAGGGCGCTTCCCCTCGTTCGGTACTGCAGCGTTCGGTACTGCCGTGCACACCCAGATTACTGAGCGCGGTGCGGGTTCCGCACGTACAGCCGCCGTACGTGCGGCAGCCGCGCGTACGGCAAAGGGAGCGGTCCCCAGGAAATGGGGCCCGCTCCCTCGCGCAACGTTCTTACTTGGCGCCGCCGGCCGCACCGCGGCGGATGCCGAGGCGGTCGACCAGCGCACGGAAGCGCTGGATGTCCTTCTTGGCCAGGTACTGGAGAAGGCGGCGACGCTGGCCGACCAGGATCAGCAGACCCCGGCGGGAGTGGTGGTCGTGCTTGTGCATCTTGAGGTGCTCAGTCAGGTCCGAGATGCGGCGCGAGAGCATGGCGACCTGAACCTCGGGGGAACCGGTGTCGCCTTCCTTCTGGCCGAACTCGGACATGATCTGCTTCTTCGTAGCGGCGTCGAGCGACACGCATACTCCTCGTGAGTCTTCAGGCCACCGAGTGCCCCAGGTCGAATACGCTGGGGAGCTTCCGTAACTCGGGAGGCAGGATCCGCTGGGCGCAGCCTCCGGTCATCCGGAGACGCGTACACAGACGGTCGTCACACAGCGTATCAGCCTTTCCGAGCCCGGCGGCCCGTGCCCCGGGCCCCCGCCTGTGGACCCGAACGGCTCAAGCGGCGCGCCACGCCACACCGCATCGGATCACTCCGGCGTGAGCTGCGCCATGCTCCTGTGCTGTCCAGCCCGTCGGGGCGCGACCACAGCAGCAGGAGCACCGCAGTGACGACGAGGGCCACCGAGGATTCACCCACGTCCGATGACGAGTACGACAGCGAGGTACCGCCACGCCCCAGGCGTCCGGGAAGCGTCATCGTCAGCTGGGCGACCACGACCGATCACAAGACGATCGGCACGATGTACCTGGTCACATCGTTCGCCTTCTTCTGCATCGGCGGCGTCATGGCGCTGCTGATGCGCGCGGAGCTGGCGCGGCCGGGTACGCAGATCGTTTCGAACGAGCAGTACAACCAGGCGTTCACGATGCACGGCACGATCATGCTGCTGATGTTCGCGACGCCGCTGTTCATCGGCTTCACCAACTGGATCATGCCGTTGCAGATCGGGGCGCCCGATGTGGCCTTCCCCCGGCTCAACCTCTTCGCCTACTGGCTGTACCTGCTCGGCGCACTGATCGTGATGGGCGCCTTCCTCACGCCGGACGGGGCCGCCGACTTCGGCTGGTTCGCCTACTCACCGCTGACCAGCACGGTCCGCTCCCCCGGGCTCGGCGCGGACCTGTGGATCATGGGTCTGGCCTTCCAGGGCTTCGGCACGATCCTCGGGTCGGTCAACTTCATCACCACGATCATCTGCATGCGCGCCCCCGGCATGACGATGTTCCGGATGCCGATCTTCGTGTGGAACGCACTGCTGACCGCCGTACTCGTGCTGCTCGCCTTCCCCGTGCTGGCCGCCGCGCTGCTCGTGCTGGAGGCGGACCGGAAGTTCGGCGCCCATGTCTTCGACGCGGCCAACGGCGGAGCCCTGCTGTGGCAGCACCTGTTCTGGTTCTTCGGGCATCCGGAGGTGTACATCATCGCGCTGCCGTTCTTCGGGATCGTCACCGAGGTGATTCCGGTGTTCTCCCGCAAGCCGGTCTTCGGCTACATCGGCCTGGTGGGCGCCACGATCTCCATCGCGGGGCTCTCGGTGACGGTGTGGGCGCACCACATGTACGTCACCGGCGGTGTGCTCCTGCCGTTCTTCTCCTTCATGACCTTCCTGATCGCGGTGCCGACCGGTGTGAAGTTCTTCAACTGGATCGGCACGATGTGGCACGGCTCGCTGTCGTTCGAGACGCCGATGCTGTGGGCCGTCGGCTTCCTCGTCACGTTCCTCTTCGGTGGTCTGACCGGCGTCATCCTGGCCTCGCCCCCGATGGACTTCCACGTCTCCGACTCGTACTTCGTCGTCGCGCACTTCCACTACGTGGTGTTCGGGACCGTGGTCTTCGCGATGTTCGCCGGGTTCTACTACTGGTGGCCGAAGTTCACGGGCAAGATGCTGGACGAGCGACTCGGCAAGATCAACTTCTGGACGCTGTTCGTGGGCTTCCACGGGACGTTCCTGGTGCAGCACTGGCTGGGCGCGGAGGGCATGCCGCGGCGGTACGCGGACTACCTCGCCGTTGACGGCTTCACCGCGCTGAACACCATTTCGAGCATCAGCTCCTTCCTGCTGGGGCTGTCGCTGCTGCCGTTCTTCTACAACGTCTGGAAGACCGCCAAGTACGGCAAGAAGGTCGAGGTCGACGACCCGTGGGGCTACGGCCGCTCGCTCGAATGGGCGACGTCCTGCCCGCCGCCCCGGCACAACTTCACCACCCTCCCGAGGATCCGCTCCGAGAGCCCGGCCTTCGACCTCCACTACCCCGCGATCAACGCCCTCGACGCAGCGGGGCACGCGGCGGCGGCCTCCTCCTCCGACGGCGGCCCTGGTGCCGGCACCGGGGGCAAGTAGCACCCCGGCGGCCGTCCGGTCCGGCGGGAAGACAGCAGAGCAGCAGCGCAGCAGAAGACACCGCGAGGAGAAGGCGTGGCAACCGACGAGGACACCGCGCGCGGGCTCGTGCGGATCGAGGGGTATCTGCTGTGGAGCGCGGAGGTGGAGGAGGCCCGGCGGCAGGCGTCCCGCTTCGCCGCTCAGCTGCCCTGGCTGACTTCGGCACAGCGGGACGATGTGGAGCGCGTCTACACGGCCGACCGGGTCGCCGTCTCCCGGGCGGTGCTCGTACGGATCTCCGACCGGGCCGCCGGACTGCGCGGCGAGTACACGGCGCGCTACGAGCAGTTGAAGAGGCGCTGTGTATCGGTGACGGTGATGGCGGTCGGTGCGGTGAGCGGCACCTGTACGGCGATCACGCTCCTCAGCCGGTGACCGCGGCGGCGCGCCGTCCCCCCGGATCGCCGCCGGGTCCACGTCGTCCGGAACCCGTGAGCGGGACCGGGCCTTCCAAGTAGGGTGAGCGGGCAGCTCGTTCGTACGTGGTGAAGGGACCGGGCAGTCATGGCTGAGGCAGTCGACAAGGACCGCAAGGAACGCGAGAAGGAAGAGCTCTACGCACTCGATATCTCCGGTGTCGAGTGGCAGGGCGCACCGGGCACCTCGGAGCACGAGGAGCGGGTCGAGATCGCGCACCTGCCCGACGGAGCCGTGGCCATGCGGTCGTCCATCGACCACGGGACGGTGCTGCGGTACACGGAAGCGGAGTGGCGCGCCTTCGTACTGGGCGCGCGCGACGGGGAATTCGACCTGGAGCCGGCGCCGCACAACGGCGGGGTCACGAGCGCGGCGGAGCAGACCGGGTAACGGAGCAGGGGCGTCACGGAGCAGGGGGCCGATTTTGGGAGGCTTTTGACGTCTTCCATCCGTTATGGCTGATGCGATGTGGCGTAACTGAGCCCCCTTCGGGCATCCCTTGACGTAAAGGTCACTTCCGACGGTGCACTCCGTCATGCCGTCCCGGTACGAATGGTGATTAGGCTGGGACGGGACGCGCACCAGAACCCGCAGGCGGGCTGTTCGCGTCCTCACGGGGAGAGCCAGGCGGATCGGACGACAACGGTCGCCCCCCATCCACTACGGCACGAGGGTGCACGAGCACACCAGCGGGAGGCATTGTGAACAGCGATCGGGACGAGATTCGCGGGGGACCGAACACACCCGTCGACGATCAGTCCGACGCGGGTCCCGCCGAGACGGGTGAGTTCACCATCGACTACACCCCTCCCGCCTGGTACACGCAGAACGCGTCGGACGCCCAGGCACCGGAGACGGCAGCGCCCGCTCCGCGGCCCGCGCCCACTCCGCCGCCGGCCACGCCACCTGCGCCGCCCGCACCTCAGGCGCCTCAGGGGCAGCCGGCTGCCCCTGTCGGCGGGCCCGCCGCCGTGCCGGGTCTGCCGCTGACCGGAGGGTTCCAGCCGAATTGGAGCCCGTCGGTGCCGCCTGCCGCGGAGAAGGACGAGCCGGAGGCCGGGACGGGACACTCGTCGGTGCCGGACGCCGGTGCGGGGTCCGGGCGGGGTGCGTCGTCAGCCCACGAGTCCGCCCGCGAATCAGCCCGCGAAGAGGCACCGGAGGGGCAGGAATCCGCACCGGAGCCCGTGGCGGCGGCGGAATCCTGGTCGGCATCGTGGCTGGCGTCGCGGTCCGAAGCGATGGCTGCCGCGTCCGCCTCCGCGGCCGACCCCGGGGACGAGGAAGGGGCGGATGCGGCATCCGGCCCTGAGCCCGCCGGTGAGTCCGCGACCGGAGGCGACGAGCCCGGCCCCACGGCAGCGTCCACTTCCACTTCCACTTCCACTTCCACTTCCACTGCTGAGCCTGCCGCACCTGCCCTTCACGAGCCGGAGCCGGAGCGTGCGCAGGAGCCGGCGCGCGAGCCGGAACCGGCTGCGGAGCAGGAGCCGGCGCACGAGTCCGGGAAGGCTGCCGAGGCTTTCGGCGGGGGCGACGTGGAGAGCGGGGCGACCATGAAGTTCTCCCCCGCCGCGCTCAAGCGTGAGTTCGAGAAGCTCGAAGCCGCGGCGAAGGCCGCACGGGAGCGGACCGAGGCCCCCAGGACCGCCGCACAGGACAACGCGGCGCCCGCTCCGGACCGGCCCGCGTACGGCCCGTCGTCCGGACCGGTGACCGGGCCCGCCGGTGAGCCCTTCGACGCCGTGCCCCTGCCCGCCGACGCGGTCGCTGACGCGGTACCGCCGCAGGTCCCGGAGCCACAGGACGCGCCTCCCGCCCAACAGCCGTGGGCGCCCGCACCCCAGGCGCCGCCGCAGAGTGAACTGCCGCCGCTGCCGCCCTCGTTCCAGCCCGCCGCGCCGCCGGCGGCCCCGCAGTGGCCGGCGCGCACCCCGACCCCCGATCAGTCGCAGCCGTACCCGGGACCGCCCCAGCCTGCTCCGCAGCCTGCTCCGGCCGCGGAGAACCCGGCGGCGCCCACCGCTCAGCCCTCCTGGCCCGCGCAGTCCGGCCGGCCCGGCGGCGAGCAGGACGGTTACGGCTTCCCGCGGCCCGCCGGGCCCGCTGTCCCGCAGCCTCCGCAGCAGCAGACGCCCGGCACACCTTTCCCCGCCCAGGCTCCGCAGGGACAGGACGGTTACGGCTTCCCGCAGCCCGCCGCGCCGCAGCAGCCGCCGGCCGGTTACGGGTTCCCTCAGCAGCCGGGGCCGCCGCCGGAGGGAGCGCAGCAGCCGCTGCCGCCCCAGGCACCCCCCGGTGGTTATGGCTTCCCGCAGCAGGCGTCCCAGGGACCCGCGGGTTACGGATTCCCGCAGCCGGCCCCTCATCTGCCCGCGCAGCAGCAGCCCCAGCAGCCGCAGACCCCCCAGCCTCCGCCACAGGCCCAGCAGCAGGGCCCCCAGCCGCCCCGGCACGGAGCCGGTTACGGCTTCCCGCAGCCCGGCGCCCCGGGCACCGACCTGCCCGCACCACGGGCCCCGCAGGCTCAGGACCCCCAGCAGGCACAGCCCCAGCAGCCCCAGCCGCCGTCCCCGCCGGTCGACCCCCGGACCGGGGCCGCGTGGCCGCAGCCCGTCGCCCACGATCAGCGGGAGCGTTCCGTTCCCGGTGCGCCCCTCGGGTACACGGCCGCCGTCGAGCTGTCGTCCGACCGGCTGATCCGCAACAAGCAGAAGACGAAGAGCAGCCGCAGCGGCCCGGCCGGCGCCTCGCGCTTCAAGATCGGCGGCAAGAAGGAGGAGGCCGAGCGGCAGCGCAAGCTCGACCTCATCCGGACGCCGGTCCTCTCCTGCTACCGGATCGCCGTCATCAGCCTCAAGGGCGGCGTCGGCAAGACCACCACGACGACGGCCCTGGGCGCCACGCTCGCGACCGAACGGCAGGACAAGATCCTGGCGATCGACGCCAACCCCGACGCGGGGACGCTCGGCAGGCGGGTCCGCCGCGAGACCGGTGCCACCATCCGTGACCTGGTCCAGGCGATCCCGCACCTGAACTCGTACATGGACATCCGCCGGTTCACCTCGCAGGCGCCCTCCGGACTGGAGATCATCGCCAACGACGTGGACCCCGCGGTCTCCACCACATTCAACGACGAGGACTACCGCAGGGCGATCGACGTCCTGGGCAAGCAGTACCCGGTCATCCTGACCGACTCCGGCACGGGGCTGCTCTACAGCGCGATGCGAGGGGTGCTCGACCTCGCCGACCAGCTGATCATCGTCTCCACCCCGTCCGTCGACGGTGCGTCCAGCGCGAGCACCACGCTCGACTGGCTGTCGGCACACGGCTATTCGGAGCTGGTCGCGCGGTCCCTCACCGTGATCTCCGGGGTCCGCGAGACCGGCAAGATGATCAAGGTCGACGACATCGTGCAGCACTTCGAGACCCGCTGCCGCGGGGTCGTCGTGGTGCCGTTCGACGAGCACCTGTCGGCGGGCGCCGAGGTCGACCTGGACATGATGCGGCCGAAGACCCGTGAGGCGTACTTCAACCTCTCAGCCCTGGTCGCCGAGGACTTCCAACGCGCCCAGCAGGCACAGGGGTTGTGGACCGGCAGCGGCCAGGCCGCGCCTCCCCGCGTCGCGCCGCCGATGCCCGGCCACCAGCTGCCGTACCCGCCTCAGGGGCCGCAGGCGCCCCAGGGAGCCCAGCCGCCGCAGCAGCCTTACGGCGGCCAACAGCCCCCGCAGCAGCCCCCGTACCCGCAGCAGCCCTACCCGCCGCAGCAACAGGGCTGGCAGCAGCAGCCGGTTCAGCCCGGACAACCGGTTCAGCCCGGACAACCGGTTCAGCCGGGGCAGCCGGTTCAGCCCGTCCCGCAGGGGCAGTACTGGCAGCAGCAGGAACAGCCCGCGCAGCCGGGGCAGCCACAGCCGCAGCAGGAGGGGCACCCCGGTCGGCCCCACCAGCCCGGTCACCCCGGTCAGCCCGAGTCGCCCGGCCCCGTTCCGCCCGCCGGCTGGCCGCAGCAGCAGCCCCCGCAGGCGCCGCCGGCCCCTCAGCAGTAAGGCAATACAGGTATAGACCACTGAAGGCCCGCACCGTGCGAACGGTGCGGGCCTTCAGACATTTGTGCAGACCAGGCACGGTCTTGACGACCGTTGACATGTCTAAACCACCGCTGATAAACCTTCGCTTCACCAGCTGGCGACTCCATGATTCACCCTGACGCGAGGTCAACGCCCATGGACAGAAGAGTTCCGACCGGCCCAATCCGCCACCGATCACGTTCCCGTCTGCTCCTGGCCACCGGCGCGACCGCCTTCGCCCTGATGGCCGCGGCCGCGACCCCGCTGAACCCGGCCCCCCAGCAGGCTCACGCCGCCGAGGCCAAGACCACGCCGGGCTCCGGCGGCAAGAAGGTCCTCACTGTCGCCATCAACCAGAGCGTCGACTCGATGAGTCCGTTCCTCGCCCAGCGCCTGGTCTCCACCACAGCACTGCGGTTGATGTATGACTATCTGACGAACTATGACGTCAAGGACGGCCACACGATCCCCGGTCTCGCCACCGCGTGGAAGCCGTCGGCCGACAAACTGACGTGGACGTTCACCATCCGGAAGAACTCCACGTGGTCGGACGGGCAGCAGGCCACCGCCGACGACGCGGCCTGGACGTTCAACAAGATGATGACGGACCCTGCCGCGGCCACCTCCAACGGCAGCTTCACCGCGAACTTCAAGAAAGTGACCGCGCCCGACCCGCAGACCCTCGTCGTGCAGCTGAAGAAGCCTCAGGCGACGATGACGGCGCTCGACGTGCCCATCGTGCCCAAGCATGTCTGGGAGAGCGTCAAGGACTTCTCGAAGTTCAACAACGACAAGACCTTCCCGGTCGTGGGGAACGGGCCGTTCATCCTCACCGACTACAAGGTCGACCAGTATCTGAAGTTCAAGCCGAACAAGACGTTCTGGCGGGGCGCTCCCAAGTTCGACGAGCTGGACCTCAAGTACTACAAGGACAATGACGCGGCCGTCGCGGCACTGGAGAAGGGTGAGGTGTCCTTCGTCCAGGGCCTCACCCCGGCCCAGGCGGCAGCCCTGAAGTCCGAGAAGAACATCAAGGTCAACGACGCACCCGGCCGGCGCTTCTACTCACTCGCCGTCAATCCGGGCGCCCAGGCGAAGAACGGGAAGAAGTTCGGCGACGGCAATCCGGCGCTCCAGGACAAGCGGGTACGCCAGGCGCTGTTCGCCGCCACCGACACCACGACCATCGTCGACAAGGTCTTCCAGGGACATGCCGTCCAGGGCGCCGGGTACATCCCACCGCGCTTCACGGACTACACCTGGCAGCCCTCGGCGAGCCAGAAGGTCTCCTACGACCCGGCCAGGGCCGCGAAGCTCCTCGACGAAGCGGGCTACAAGAAGAACGGCGCCGGCAAGCGGGTCGGCAAGAACGGCAAGCCGCTGAACCTCCGTCTCCTCTGCCACGCCACCGCCCCGGAGGACAAGGCCGTCGGCCAGTACATGAAGGAGTGGTACGGGAAGCTGGGCATCGGTCTCACGATGTCGTGCGTCGACAACGTCACCGACCCCGAGCTCGCCGGCCAGTACGACCTCGCCTTCGACGGCTACTCGGTCAACCCGGACCCGGACTACGTGCTGTCCATCCACACCTGCGCCGCGCGGCCCAGCACCCCGAAGGACACCGGTTCCACCGACACCTTCATCTGCGACAAGAAGTACGACGCGCTGTACTCCCAGCAGGCCCAGGAGTACAACGCCGCCAAGCGCGCCGATCTGGTGAAGCAGATGGAGTCGCGGCTGTACGACACGGGGTACATGAATGTCATGGCGTATCCGAACGCCGTCGAGGCGTACCGTACCGACCAGATCAAGTCCATCGAGACGATGCCCCAGGCGGCGGGCAACATCTGGGGCCAGGACGGCTACTGGAGCTGGTGGTCGGCAGTCCCGGCCGGCCACAGCGCCTCGAAGTCGTCGGGTTCCCCGACGGGGCTCGTCATCGGCATCGTCGCAGCTGTCATCGTGATCGGGCTCGGAGGCTTTGTCGCCCTGCGCCGCCGTTCCACAGCGGAAGACCGTGAATAACTCATGAGCGCTGCTAGCACCACTCCGCTCGCGGAGGGTGCGGCGGACGGCCCGGTCGAGGTCAAGACCGGGCCGTCCGGCCCTCGCACCCGCAACGCGACCGCGTATCTGCTGTATGTGGCGGGCAAGCTGGGCGGCGCGGCCGTCTCACTGCTCGCCGTTCTGGTCACCAGTTTCTTCCTCTTCCGGATCATTCCGGGCGACCCGGTCCGCACGATGACGCACGGACGCGCGGTCAGCCACGCCCAGCTGCTCGAACTCCGCAAGCAGCTGGGGCTCGACCTGCCGACGTGGCAGCAGTTCACCCAGTACTGCTCCAAGGCGCTCACGGGGGACCTGGGCACCTCCTACCAGTTCCACGCGCCCGTCACCGATCTGATCGCCCAGAAGCTTCCCGCGACGCTGCTGCTCACCGGCGTCGCGGTGGTCATCCACTGCGCGCTCGGCCTCTGGCTGGGCACACGCTCCGCCTGGCGGCACGGCCGCCTCGGCGACAAGGTCTCGACCGGCATCGCGCTGACTCTCTGGTCGGTGCCGTCCTTCTGGCTCGGGCTGCTGCTGATCATCGTCTTCTCGGTCGGCATCGGGCCGATCCCGGGAATGTTCCCGACCGGCGGCATGGAGTCGGGCGGCCTGTCCGGCTTCGCGTACATCACCGACGTCGCGCACCACATGGTCCTGCCCGTCATCACCCTCGTCGCGGTCGGCTACGCGCAGACGCTGCTGGTCATGCGCTCCTCGCTGCTGGACGAGATGGGCAGTGACTATCTGACGACGGCGCGTGCCAAGGGGCTGCGCGACGATCTCGTCCGCCGCCGTCACGCGGTGCCCAACGCGCTGCTGCCCACCGTCACCATGATCTTCATCAACTTCGGTCAGGTGGCCGCCGGTTCGATCCTGGTCGAGACGGTCTTCTCCTGGCCCGGGGTCGGCGGGCTCTTCTACTCGGCACTGAGCGTCCCCGATCTCCCGCTGGTACAGGGCCTGTTCGTCGTCTTCGCGGGCGCGATGATCGTGATGAACGTCCTCGCCGATCTGCTCTATCCGCTGCTCGATCCCAGGGTGGGCCGATGACAACCGCGACCGCAGAACAGACAGCGGGTTCACTCGCACGTGCCAGGCGGCGCGAGTCCGTGGCCCGGTTCTGGAAGCAGTACCGCACCCAGCGGTCGGGGGTCTACGGCCTCGCCGGTCTGCTCCTCATCGCGGTGATCGCGCTGGCGGCGCCCCTGCTCGTCGGCGGTGACGTGCAGAGCGTGACGAAGGCGCCCGGCACGGCCCTGGAGGATCCGAGCGGGAGGTTCCCCCTCGGCACCGACCAGTTCGGGCGGTCCGTGCTCGCCCTGCTGATCTGGGGCGCGCGGATCTCGCTCACCGTCGGGCTGCTGGCCGCAGCGCTCTCGGTGGCCATCGGCACCCTGGTCGGGATCATCGCCGGACACTTCGGCGGCTGGTTCGCGACCGTGCTGATGCGGGTCACCGACTGGTTCCTGGTGATGCCGACCCTGGTGCTGGCCATCGTGCTGGCGACGGTGCTCGACCACTCGGTCTGGACGGTGATCCTGGCGATCGGTGTGACCGCCTGGCCGACCACGGCGCGGCTGGTGCGGGCGCAGACCATCGCCGTGGAGTCCCGCCCGTACATCGAACGCGCCAGGGCACTCGGCGGCGGTCACGGCCATGTGATGACCCGGCACGTGCTGCCCAACGTGGTGCCCCTGGTGCTCGCCCAGACGACGCTGGGCATCTCCAACGCCATCCTCACCGAGGCGACCCTGGCCTTCCTCGGCCTCGGTGACCCCACGGTGATCTCCTGGGGCGGCATGCTCCAGGACGCGCGGGAGGCGGGTGCGGTCTCCTCGGGGCACTTCTGGTACCTGGCACCGCCCGGTATCGCCATCGCGCTCGTCGCGCTCTCCTTCACCCTCTGCGGGCGTGCCGTGGAGGCCGTGCTCAACCCGAAGCTGGGGGTGGGACGTTGAGCCTCCTCGAAATCAAGGACCTGCACGTGACCTACGGGTCGGGGGCGTCCGCGGTCCCCGCCGTACGCGGGGTGGACCTGACCGTCCGGCCCGGGCAGAAGCTCGGGATCGCCGGTGAGTCGGGGTGCGGGAAGTCGACGCTGGCTCTTGCGCTGCTGCGGCTGCTGCCCGCTTCGGCCAAGCTGAGCGGGGAGATCCTGCTCGACGGCGAGGACGTCCTCACCATGAAGTGGGGGCGGCTGCGCGCGGTCCGCTGGGCAGGCGCCTCGATCGTCTTCCAGGGGGCGATGCACTCCCTGAACGCGGTGCACCGGATCGGCGACCAGATCGCTGAGCCGCTGCTCGTGCACCACCAGGCGACCCCGGCCGCGGCGCGCGGGCGGGCCCGCGAGCTGCTGGAGCAGGTCGGTCTGCCCGCGGCACGGGCGGACGCCTATCCGCACGAGCTCTCCGGGGGGCAGCGGCAGCGCGTGATGATCGCGATGGCGCTGGCCTGCGGCCCGCAGGTGATCGTCGCCGACGAGCCGACCACCGCGCTCGACGTGATGATCCAGGCCCAGATCCTCCGGCTGATCGAGCAGCTGGTCGCGGACCAGGGCATCAGCCTGCTGATGATCAGCCATGACCTGGCGGTGCTCGCCGACACCTGCGACCGGCTGGCCGTGATGTACGCGGGGCGGGTGGTCGAGGAGGGCCCCGCGCAGCAGGTCTTCGACGCGGCGGTGCACCCGTACAGCAGCGCGCTGTCCGGGGCCTTCCCCCGCATCGGCGACCCCGCGTCCCGGCGCGCCCCGCGCGGGCTGCCCGGCGACCCGCCGGACCCGTCCGCCCTGCCGTCGGGCTGTACGTTCCATCCGCGCTGTCCGGTGGCCCTGGACGAGTGCGCGACCACCGGCCAGGAGCTGCGGGACGCGGGGCCGGGGCAGCGGGCGGCCTGTCTGCTCGTGCGGCCCGGTGCGTCCGGGACCGCGGAGCAGGGCGCCGGCGCGATCGCCGAACCCGGCGCCGAGGAAGCAAGGAGCACCTCATGACCACCCCTCCCCTGCTCAGCACCACCGCCCTGGAGGTCACCTTCCCCGGCCGGCGCGGAGCGTCCCCGGCGCGCGCCGTGGACGGAGTCGACCTCGACATCGGACCCGGCGAGATCGTCGCCCTGGTCGGCGAGTCGGGGTGCGGCAAGACGACCCTCGCCCGGTCGCTGCTCGGTCTCGTACGGCCGACGTCCGGCGCGGTCACCTTCGGGGGCGAGCCGCTGGACCTCTCCGCCCGCGCGCTCAAGGCATACCGCAAGCGTGTCCAGCTGGTGCTCCAGGACCCGAGCGGTTCGCTCAACCCCCGGCACACCGTGTACGAGGCGGTGGCCGAGGGCCTGCGGATCCACGGCTTCACCGGCGACGAGCGGGCCACGGTGTCGCTGGCGCTCTCCCGGGCGGGGCTGCGGCCCCCCGAGCGGTTCTTCCAGCGGTATCCGCACGAGCTGTCGGGCGGCCAGCGCCAGCGGGTGGTGATCGCGGGAGCCCTGGTACTCGATCCCGAACTGATCGTGGCGGACGAACCGGTGGCGTCGCTGGACGCCTCGGTGCGCGGTGAGATCCTCGCCCTGCTGCTGCGGCTGCGGGACGAGCTGGGGCTCTCGGCCCTGGTCGTCACCCACGATCTGGGCCTCGCGTGGAACATCGCCGACCGGGTCGCCGTGATGTATCTCGGCAGGATCGTGGAGACCGGCGACGTGGACCGGATCCTGACGGCGCCCCAGCACCCGTACACCCAGGCGCTGCTGTCGGTGACGCCGGACGCCACGACCGACCCGGTGGTACTCGCCGGTGAGCCGCCGGACCCGTCCCGGATCCCGCCCGGCTGCCGTTTCCACGCCCGCTGCCACATCCTCGCGTCGGGCGAGGCGGAGCGCGCGGGGGTAGCCGACGCCTGTCGTACGAAGGATCTGCCGGTGCTGTCCGGCAGCGGGGAGGACGCGGTGGCCTGCCACTGGGCCACGGCATCGAAGACCGCGGGCACGGTCCCGGCCTCCTGAGACCGGCCTCCCGGAACCGGCATTCCTGGTGCGGGGTGCCGGTGAGGTGCGGGGTGCCGGTGGTCACCGGGCTGCTGCCTCGGGACCCGGGGTGGGCCCGGGGCGGGCACCGCCGGTCGTGCGTGGCGCGGCCCGCCGGCGGAGGCCCGCGCGGGCACGGTCAGGGTGGTGTGCGCGCCCGTGCGGGACGGGGGCGGTTCGCAGCCCCCGCTGGAGGGACGGTGCCGGCGCCGAGCGCCCCGGATCGCCGGACGGTCCCCGCGTCAGTGCGACTCGTACGCCTCGGTCAGCGTCCGGCAGCGCTTGACGTCGTCCGCCATCGCCACCAGCAGTGCGTCGATCGATTCGAACTTCTCCATACCGCGTACATAGGCGAGGAAGTCGACGGCGACGTGCATGCCGTACAGGTCGAGGCCCACCCGGTCGATGGCGTACGCCTCGACGGTGCGCTCGCGGCCGTCGAACTGGGGGTTGCTGCCCACCGAGATGGCCGCGGGCATCAGCTCGCCGTCCGCCGTCAGCCACCCCGCGTACACCCCGTCCACCGGGATCGCGGTGTGCGGCAGCGTCTCGACGTTCGCCGTGGGGAAGCCCAGCTCACGGCCGCGCTGCGCGCCCCGGACCACCACGCCCTCGACGCGGTGCGGGCGGCCCAGGATCTCGGCCGCGCCCGTCATGTCGCCCTCGGCCACGAGCCGGCGGGTCAGGGTGGAGGAGAACGGTTCGCCGCCGCCCGCCTCCCCGCTCACCGAGAGGTCGACGATGTCGACCTCGTAGTCGTACGTCGGGCCCAGCTCGGCGAGGAAGCCGACGTTCCCGGCCGCCTTGTGGCCGAAGCGGAAGTTGGGGCCCTCGATGACCGCCCGGGCGTGCAACTTGTCGACCAGGACCTTCACGATGAAGTCGGCGGGCGACAGCTTCGAGAACTCACTCGTGAAGGGAAGGATCAGCTGCGCGTCCACGCCCAGCTCCGCCATCAGCTCGGCGCGCCTGTGGTGCGGCGCGAGCAGCGGCGGGTGGCTGCCCGGACGCACGACCTCGCTGGGGTGCGGGTCGAAGGTGACGACGACCGAGGGAAGACCCAGCTCACGCGCGCGCCGCACGGCCCTGCCGATGATCAGCTGATGGCCGCGGTGCACCCCGTCGTAGGAGCCGATGGTGACGACGCTGCGTCCCCAGTCCTGGGGAATGTCCTCCAAGCCACGCCAGCGCTGCACTGAGACCGCTCCTCGCCCGAACCGTGTACATGATCAATGCCCTGCAGTTATGCAGGCCTAAGACTGCCATGTCCGGCGCTCGCGGCGTGCATCGGCATCGGCGCTCCCAGCTTCTCGACCGTCAGCCGGGCGTCCGGGCCGACGACGGCACCCCACTCCTGCGGTGCTCCGGCCAGCCAGCCGGCGAGCTGTCCCGCGAAGAGGGGCGACTCCGTGGCCAGTTCGACCAGCAGCCGGTCGAGCGAGGCCGCGCCTTCGGGCGTACGGGCCAGCAGCAGCCCGGCCCGGTGGACGAGATCGCGGGTACGGGGCTCGGCGCGGCGGGCGGCGCCGAGCGCGGCGGCCCGCACCAGGACCGCCGGCACGGCCAGGCCGTCCCTGGCCTCGTACCGCTCGTACTCCAGGAGGACGTCGAGCAGCTCCGCCCGCATGGCGCGCGAGCCCGGACCGCCGGGCGCGGCGAGTACCGGTGCGAGCGCCTCCCGCACCGGGCTCGGGCGCCCCCGCAGCAGACTGCTGACCAGCGGGAAGAGGATGGCACGGGCGGCAGGGCCGTCCTCCAGACGGCGGTCGACGAACGCGGCGGCGTGCCGGGCGCCCGCCGGGTGGCGGTCGATGTACTCGTGGACGAGGGCAGCGGCCCGGCGGGCCGGTGCGGGCGTGGTGATCCCGGCCAGCGCGTCCAGGACCGGCCCCGCGGTGTCAGGACGCGCGCGCAGGGCGGCGTCGAAGGCAGCGAACACCGGCTCCGGGTGCGTGGACAGGGCGACGGTGAGCGCGGCGGGCGGCAGCTGCGAACCGCCGGACGCGAACAGGGCCAGCGCGCGCGGCAGATGCCGGGCGCGGGAGTGCGGGTCGCCGACGAGCAGCGCCAGCGCGGGGCCGTGCAGCCCGCTGTCGCCCGGCCGGGCGAGCAGGGCCAGCGCGGCGTACCGCAGCAGCTCACGGTCGGGGCAGGTCCTGGCGTGCAGGGCGGCCCGCGTGGCCTGTCGGGCGGCGGACTCCCGGCGCTCGGGTCTGTCGTCGTGCGCCCAGCGGTCCACGGCGCGGCAGACCGCGGACGTCTCGTCCTCGGCGAGCGCGGCGAGCAGCTCGTCCGCGCGGGGGTGGTCGGTGGCGACGAGCGCGTCGGCGAGGTCGTCCACGGCGAGCCCCCGCCGGCTGTAGAGCAACGCCTGCGCGGCTCCCGCGACGGTGGGCCGCAGCGCGGCCCGGGCGTCGGACGGCAGCAGCCGCTCATCCCCGAACCAGCGGCAGAGCAGCGGCTGCACGGTCCGCGGATCGGCCGCGAGCCGCCGGGCGGTGGCGTCCAGGTAGCGGTCGGCGGTCCGCGCGGCCGGTGCGCCGTCGGCGGGCACCAGCCTGCGCAGCAGATCCAGCCGGTGGCTCTCGCCGAGCCGCAGCAGCTCCCAGAACGCGCTGTCGAAGACCCGGAACCCGCCGAGCCCGCGCGGGCCGCCGGCGCGGACCGACAGGAGGGTGATCCGGTCGGCGAGGAGCCTCAGGACACCGATGTACGGGCGGGCGTCGGGGACGCGCAGCAGCACATCGGCGAGCAGTCGCGCGGCCCACCACTCGGCGTCGGCGAGCGGCGCGGGCTCCGCCCCGGTACCCGGCTCCCGGCTCGGCCGCGGCACCCTCGGCTCCGCGGGCAGCCCCTGCATCCGGTCCAGGGCCTCGATCAACTCGCGCAGTCTGCGGCCGAGTTCGTGGTGGCCGTGGCGGCGGCCGAGCAGGAGGAGCGCCTGGACCACCGGCCCCGCCCGGTGCCGGGGGACGGCGGGCGGGGGCCCGGGGGCGCCGTCCGCCCGCTCCGGAGGCGGGCCGGCGCCCGCCCCGGCCGGATCCGCGGCGTGCCGGTGCACCAGCGCGTACAGCGCGCCGTCCACATCGAGGTGCTCACCCTGCACCCAGTCGGCCAGCTCACCGTGGGCGAAGCGGTATCCGGCGCCCGCCGGGATCAGCAGCCCCTCGGTCAGCACGGCCGACGCCCAGCCGGTACGCCACGGGAAGAGCTCCTCGAACGAGGCACGGTCCAGCTCCCCCTGGCCCGGCCCCAGACACCGCCGCGCGGCCTCGTGCACCCGGCCCGAGACCCCGGCGGCGAGACGCCGCACCACCGCGCCCCGTGGTGCCGGACGTCCTGCGGCCGCGATCCGTACGGCGGTCCGCAGGCAGAGCAGGTCCAGGTACGCGGTGAACACGTCCTCGCGGGACGGGCGGCCCTCCACCCCTTCGGGGATCGCGGCCCGCACCTCGGCGAGCATCCGCAGGGCGAGCGGGTGGCCCGCGTCCCCGGGGGCCAGCGTCCCCTCAGGAATGCCGTAGCGCTGCCGGGCCCGCTCGGCCTCGTGCGGCGGCAGGTCCCCGATCCGCACGCACTCCGCGCCCCTGGGGCCGAAGAGCCCCGCGGCCTGCTCCCAGTACTCGGGACGGCAGCCGACCACCATCCGTACGCCGTGCTCGCGCAGCCAGCGCGCGGTGGCCCCGGCCCACTCCGGCAGCGCGCCGGCCGGCAGCGGGGCCATCTCCTCCGGGCTGTCCAGCAGGACGAGCAGGGGCTGGCCCGCCGCGGCGGCCAGGTCGGCGATCCGCTCCGGAGTGGCACGTTCCAGACCGTCCGCGCCCACGATCCGGCCGGCCTGCCGGACGGTGCGTGCCACCGCGTCGGCGACCGAGATGTCCGCGGTACGCAGATCGGCGCCGCGCAGCCAGAGGGTCGGGGCGGGCTGCGCGCCGCGGGCGCGGCGGGCTGCGAAGGCGGTGAGCTCCGTCGTCCGGCCGGTACCGGGGCCGCCGACCAGCCCGAGCACGGGTTCGCTGCCCGCGGCGAAGGCGTCCAGCGCCGCGGCCGTACCGGGGCGCTCGACCGGGTCGCGCCAGAGCCCGGCGCCGCCGGACGCGCCGACCGAGGTGGCGGTCAGCTCAAGGACGCCCGCGAGGTTGAGGTCGCGGCCGTACCCCGGGACCGTCGCCGCGTTCCGCCGGAGCAGCGGGGCGAGCGCGGCGCCGCGCAGCGGGACGGCGAGACCGGCCACCGGGTGGTCGCCCCGGAGAGCGGTGCCGAGCACCGCGAGGACCGTGCCGGTCGACGCGTCCACGACGGGCCCGCCGGCCGCCGCACTGCCCGGCCTGAGGGCGTCACTGCCCTGGGTGCCGAGCGCCAGCTCCAGGGCGGTGAGCCGGTGGCGGTGGCCGGATGCGTCGTACGACACGGCGGTCTCGCCCAGAATCCGGGCGGCGCGCCACCCCAGCGCGGCGACCCGGACGTAGGTGCCGGTCTCCACGGTGTCGCGGACGGCGAGGGGCAGCGGCGGCAGGCCGAGGCCGTCGCTGCGGAGCAGGGCGAGGCCCAGTGCGGGCAGGGCGGTGATCGCGTCGGCGCCCGCGGCGCAGGTGCGGCCGCCGGCCGCGTGCAGCACGGCTCCGGTGAGGCCGGCGACCACCTCATGGCCGGTCACCACCGTGCCCTGGTCATCGGCGACGAAGCCGGTGCCTCTCGGGCGCCCCGCCGGATCGCAGATGCTGACCAGCGTCTCCAGGTCCCCGCTTCCCATGGTCCGACCGTAGCCACACGGTGATCGCCCGGAGAAGGACAACGGCCGAAAGCGCCCCTTGCGCCCCCGGCATTCACTCCGGGCGCCTGACCGAACGAGTGAATCCCGGAGGCGGGACGGAGAGGCCGGGCAGCCCCCGAGGGGATCATGGGGCGGGCGGCAGCCCGCCCCATGGCGGGTCAGCCGAAGACGGCCAGGCTCTTCGCCTTGCCGTTCTCCTCCTCGACCAGGGCGAGGAGACGTTCACCGGGGCCGAAAGCGGCCACGGCCCCGGCGGGGTACCCGGGCATGTCGAGCCGGACGCCGTTGAGCAGCAGCCTGGCGCGCCTCTCGTCCACGTCCCAGCGGGGGAACGCGGCAGCTGCGGCGTCCGCGGCCGGCATCACCGTCAGCTCTTCCTGGAGCTGGTCCAGCGTCCTGGCCGTGTCGAGCCCGTACGGCCCGACGCGGGTACGGCGCAGCGCCGTCAGATGGCCGCCGACCCCGGTGGCGGCGCCGAGGTCGCGGGCGATGGCGCGGATGTACGTGCCGGAGGAGCAGACCACGGAGACAACCAGGTCGACGACGGGGGTCCCGTCCTCCGCGACGGCCGGCCGTACGTCGTACACCCGGAACGACGAGACGGTCACCGGCCGGGCCGGGATCTCGAACTCCTCGCCCCCGCGCACCCGTGCGTACGAACGCTTGCCGTCGATCTTGATGGCACTGACCTTGGACGGCACCTGCATGATGGCGCCGGTCTGCTGGGCCACTCCGGCGTCGATGGCCTCACGCGTCACTGCCGACGCGTCGGCGGACGAGGTGATCTCACCCTCGGCGTCGTCGGTGACGGTGTTCTGGCCGAGCCGGATCGTGCCGAGGTACTCCTTCTCGGTCAGCGCGAGATGGCCGAGCATCTTGGTGGCCTTCTCGACCCCGAGGACGAGCACGCCCGTGGCCATCGGGTCGAGGGTGCCCGCGTGGCCGACCCGGCGGGTCTTCGCGATCCCGCGCATCTTGGCCACGACGTCGTGCGAAGTGAAGCCGGACGGCTTGTCGACGATGACAAGGCCGTCCGGCACGGTGTTCTGCTGAGTCATGCGGAGGTGGTGTCCCCGTCGTCGTCGCCGGACGCCGCGGCCTCGTCGGCCTCGTCCTCCGGCTTGCGGTACGGGTCGGCGCCACCGGCGTACGTGGCGCCGGACGACGCCTCGCGCACCTTGGCGTCCGACGCCCTGGCCCGGTCGAGGAGCTCCTCGATCGCCTTGGCGTTCTCCGGCAGGGCGTCCGCCACGAAGGCGAGGGTCGGGGTGAACTTCGTCCCCGCCGCAGCGCCGACCGCCGAGCGCAGGATGCCCCTGGCACTCTCCAGACCGGCTGCCGCGCTCGCGCGGTCCTCGTCGTCGCCGTAGACCGTGTAGAAGACCGTGGCCTCCCGCAGGTCACCGGTGACGCGGGTGTCCGTGATGGTCACATGCGTGCCCAGACGGGGGTCCTTGATGCCGCGCTGCAGTTTCTCGGCGACCACCTCCTGGATGAGGTCCGCCAGCTTTTTCGCCCGCGCGTTGTCGGCCACTGGTCCTTCTCCTTCTTCGAGCCTTGCTCAATCGTCTTCGTCGCCGTGCAGCCGCCGTCGTACGGACAGCAGCTCCACCTCGGGCCGGGCGGCGACAAGCCGCTCGCACCGGTCGAGTACCTCAGTGACGTGCTCCGTCCCGCCGGACACCACCGCGATGCCGATCCTGGCCCTGCGGTGCAGATCCTGATCGCCGACCTCGGCCGCGCACACCGCGAACCTGCGCTGGAGTTCGGCCACGATGGGCCGGACGACGGAGCGTTTCTCCTTCAGCGACCGTACGTCGCCGAGAAGGAGATCGAAGGACAGTGTCCCTACATACATGCATGTCCGGATGTCCCGCCGGTTCGGGGTCGTGCCCCGCCAACCGCTTGGCAGGGACACCCGAACCGTACACGCAACGGCCGGGGCCGCTCGACGGAAATAACTCCCGCCGAGCGGCCCCGACCACTGCACCGTCCAGGGGCTGTGCCCCCGGATACGGATCGTCCGCGATTCGGATCAGCCGCGGGGCTTCTCGCGCATCTCGTACGTCGCGATGACGTCGTCGATCTTGATGTCGTTGAAGTTGCCGAGGTTGATACCGCCCTCGAACCCTTCGCGGATCTCGGTGACGTCGTCCTTGAAGCGGCGCAGACCGGAGATGTTGAGGCTCTCCGCGACGACCTTGCCGTCACGCAGCAGGCGCGCCTTGGTGTTGCGCTTGACCTCGCCGGAGCGGACCAGCACACCGGCGATGTTGCCCAGCTTGGACGAGCGGAAGATCTCGCGGATCTCCGCCGTGCCGAGCTCGACCTCTTCGTACTCCGGCTTGAGCATGCCCTTGAGGGCCGCTTCGATCTCTTCGATCGCCTGGTAGATGACCGAGTAGTACCGGACGTCCACACCTTCGCGCTCGGCCATCTGCTCGGCACGCCCCGCGGCGCGCACGTTGAAGCCGATGACGATGGCGTCGGAGCCGGTCGCCAGGTTGATGTCCGACTCGGTGACCGCACCCACACCGCGGTGCAGGATCCGGATGTCGACCTCTTCGCCGACGTCGAGCTGGAGCAGCGAGGACTCGAGAGCCTCCACCGAACCGGACGCGTCGCCCTTGATGATGAGGTTGAGCTCCTGGACCAGACCGG
Organism: Streptomyces sp. NBC_00388; assembly: GCF_036061255.1. Lineage (NCBI taxonomy): Bacteria > Bacillati > Actinomycetota > Actinomycetes > Kitasatosporales > Streptomycetaceae > Streptomyces > Streptomyces sp. NBC_00388. The sequence goes on along the minus strand of NZ_CP107948.1, from coordinate 5,684,571 downwards.
CCTTGAGCGCCTCGTCCAGGTTCTCCAGGGAGAACCGGACACCCTTGCGGGCGAAGTTGGCGTTGCGCTCACGGGCGGCACGCTTCTCGGCGATCTGACGGGCCGTACGGTCCTCGTCGACCACCAGGAAGTTGTCGCCTGCACCCGGGACGTTGGTGAGTCCCAGGACCAGGACGGGGGTCGAGGGACCCGCTTCCTGGACGTTGTTGCCGTTGTCGTCGAGCATCGCCCGGACCCGGCCGTACGCGTCGCCGACGACCATCGTGTCGCCGATGCGCAGCGTGCCGCGCTGGACCAGGACGGTCGAGACAGCACCGCGGCCCTTGTCCAGGTGGGACTCGATCGCAATACCCTGCGCGTCCTGCTCCGGGTTGGCCCGCAGGTCGAGCGAGGCGTCGGCGGTGAGGACGACGGCCTCCAGGAGGGACTCGATGTTGAGGCCCTGCTTGGCGGAGATGTCGACGAACATCGTGTCGCCGCCGTACTCCTCGGCCACCAGACCGAACTCGGTGAGCTGACCGCGCACCTTGGTCGGGTCCGCGCCCTCGACGTCGATCTTGTTGACCGCGACCACGATCGGCACGTCGGCCGCCTTGGCGTGGTTCAGCGCCTCGATCGTCTGCGGCATCACACCGTCGTTGGCCGCCACCACGAGGATCGCGATGTCGGTCGACTTGGCACCACGGGCACGCATGGCGGTGAACGCCTCGTGACCCGGGGTGTCGATGAAGGTGATCCTGCGCTCTTCACCGTTGACCTCGGAGGAGACCTGGTACGCACCGATGTGCTGGGTGATACCGCCGGCCTCGCCCGCAACGACGTTCGTCTTGCGGATCGCGTCGAGCAGCCGGGTCTTACCGTGGTCGACGTGACCCATGACGGTCACGACCGGCGGACGCGCGACGAGAGCTTCCTCGCCACCCTCGTCCTCGCCGAACTCGATGTCGAAGGACCCGAGCAGCTCGCGGTCCTCCTCCTCGGGGCTGACGATCTCCAGGACGAAGTTCATCTCGTCCGCGAGGAGCTTCAGCGTCTCGTCGGGGACGGACTGCGTCGCAGTGACCATCTCGCCGAGGTTCAGCATCACGCCGACGAGCGACGCCGGGTTGGCGTTGATCTTCTCGGCGAAGTCGGTGAGCGAAGCACCGCGCGACAGCCGGACAGCCTGTCCGTTGCCACGGGGCAGCATGACGCCGCCCACCGACGGAGCCTGCATCGACTCGTACTCCTGGCGCCTCTGCCGCTTCGACTTGCGACCACGGCGGGCGGGCCCGCCGGGACGGCCGAAGGCGCCCTGTGTGCCACCGCGGCCACCGGGGCCGCCGGGACGGCCCGCGAAACCGGGACGACCGCCGAAGCCACCGCCGGGAGCGCCGCCACCGGGACGACCGCCGAAGCCGCCGCCACCACCGGGACGACCGCCGCCACCGGGACCTGCCGGACGACCGGCGAAGCCGCCGCCGCCCGGACGGGCACCGCCGCCGCCACCGGGACGGCCTGCGCCGCCGCCGGGACCACGACCGCCACCGCCGGGACCGCCACCGGGGCGGGGGCTGGCTGCGGGACGCTGCGGCATCATGCCGGGGTTCGGGCGGTTACCACCGGGGGCGCCGCCGGGACCGCCGGCGGGACGTGCGCCGCCCTGCGGACGGGGCATGCCACCGGGGCTGGGGCGGGCGCCGCCCTGACCCTGGCCCTGGGGACGCGGAGCGCCACCGGGACCACCCTGCGGGCGCGGGCCGCCGGGGCGGTCCTGGCCGCCGCCGGGACGCGGGGCGCCACCGGGACGGGGTGCCTGCGGGCGGGCCATACCGGTGGAACCACCGGAGGTGAACGGGTTGTTGCCCGGACGGGGACCGGACGGGCGGTTGCCGCCGGGGCGCGGGGCGCCCTGGCCGGCCGGCCGTGCCGGACGCTCGCCGCCGCGGCCACCGTCACGCTGACCGCCGGCCGGGGCCGGACGGGCGTTGGCGGGACGCGGGCCGGGTGTGGCACCCGGGGAACGCGGGGCCTGCGGCTCCGCGGGCTGGGCCGGTGCGGGCGCCGAGAACTCGGCGGCGGGCACCGGAGCTGCCGGGGCGGGCTTGGCCGCGGGCTTCGGACCCGGACGCGGGCCCGAGGCTGCCGGGGACGGCGCCGACGGCGTGGTGGGGGCGCTGCTCTGCGGGGCCTCGGCGGCGGCCGGCTTGGGGGCCGGGACACCGGGCTTGGGGGCAGCGGGACGGGCCGCGGCGGCCGGAGACGGCGCCGACGGTGTGGAAGAACCCGCACGGGGTGCGGGCGAGGGCGCGGCCTTGCGGGGCGCGCCGGGCTTGGCAGCGGACTTGCCGGCGTTGCCGCCGGGCCCCTGCAAAGCGTCAGTCAACTTGCGTACAACCGGCGCCTCGATCGTCGAGGACGCCGAACGTACGAATTCACCGAGTTCCTGGAGCTTGGCCATGACGACCTTGCTCTCAACTCCGAACTCCTTGGCGAGTTCGTATACCCGGACCTTAGCCACTTCGCTCCTTTTAGGTCCGGGTTACCGCCGGACCGTCGCTACTTCATGGGCGTACTCATCGCGTACTCATCGAGTGCTCATCGCAATCTCGACCTACTTCCAACTCGCGAGGTACCTGACCGCACGGGGACCCGTGCCGTTCACTTGTTACGGTGCTGCCTGCCCGACGTACTGGTTCAGCTCCGCGCTGTCGAGCGCTCCCCTGACCTTGAAGGCCCTGGAGAACGCCCGGCGGCGGACCGCCAGGTCGAGGCAGACCGAGGCGGGGTGCAGATACGCACCCCGGCCGGGCAGCGTACCGCGCGGATCAGGGGCGCATTTGCCCCCGTCCACGACGATGCGCAGCAGTTCGCTCTTGGCCGTCCGCTCCCGGCATCCCACGCAGGTTCGCTCAGGGCGTGCTCGGTCGACTGTCCGGCCAGACACGTTTAAGTCTACCTCCCCGTAACGACCCCACCCGATTGGGGCAGGAATCGAACGGATGTTGTCTCGAAGTTTTCTGCAATCGTGCAGATGTGATCCCGGCCACCCGGCCGGGACGCGGGGGCTCAGTCCTGGTCACCCCGGCCGTCGGACGGCTCGGTGTCCGGGCGGATGTCGATGCGCCAGCCGGTCAGCCGGGCGGCGAGACGGGCGTTCTGCCCCTCCTTGCCGATGGCCAGCGAGAGCTGGTAGTCGGGCACCGTGACCCGCGCCGAACGCGCGGCCAGATCGACGATCTCGACCTTGCTGACCCGGGCCGGCGAGAGCGCGCTGGCCACCATCTCGGCCGGGTCGTCCGACCAGTCCACGATGTCGATCTTCTCGCCGAGCAGCTCGGCCATGACATTGCGGACCCGGCTGCCCATCGGGCCGATGCAGGCACCCTTCGGGTTGAGCCCGGACCTCGTCGACCGCACGGCGATCTTGCTGCGGTGACCGGCCTCGCGCGCGATGGCCTCGATGACGACCGAGCCGTCCGCGATCTCCGGGACCTCCAGCGCGAAGAGCTTCTTCACCAGGTTGGGGTGGGTGCGGGAGAGCGTCACGGACGGGCCGCGCACCCCCTTGGCCACCCGGACCACGTACGTCCGCAGCCGGAGCCCGTGGCTGTAGGTCTCGCCGGGCACCTGCTCCTGCACCGGCAGGATCGCTTCCAGCTTGCCGATGTCGACCAGCACGTTCCGCGGGTCCTTGCCCTGCTGCACGACCCCGGCGACCACATCGCCCTCGCGCCCGGCGTACTCGCCGAAGGTCAGGTCGTCCTCCGCGTCCCGCAGCCGCTGCAGGATGACCTGCTTGGCCGTGGTCGCGGCGATCCGGCCGAAGTCGGACGGGGTGTCGTCGAACTCCCGGGACTCCTGGCCCTCTTCGAGGTCGGCCGGGTCCTCCTTCGCCCAGACCGTCACATGACCGTTGTCGTGGTCGAGGCGCACGCGGGCGAGGCGGCGGCTTCCCTCGGTGCGGTGGTAGGCGATGAGGAGGGCCGACTCGATCGCCTCGACCAGCAGGTCGAAGGAAATCTCCTTCTCCTTCGCCAAGCCCTTCAGAAGCTTTACGTCGATGTCCATGGCTACGCCTCCTCTTCCTTCTTGTCCTTGCGGTTGAATTCGAGCTCCACACGCGCCTTGTCGATCTCCGTGAAGGCGATCCGGCGGGCGGTCGGCTTGCGCCCCTTCACGCCCGGTACCTCCAGGTCGAGCCCTTCGGCGTCCACCGCGAGGATGCGCGCGATCACTTCGTCGCCCCCGGCCAGCGTCAGCTTGGCCAGGCGGCCGGTGGCCCGCACATAGTGGCGGTGCTCCGACAGCGGGCGGTCGGCTCCCGGCGAGCTGACTTCGAGCACGTACTCGCCGTCGCCCATCACGTCGCTCTCGTCGAGCTTCTCGGAGATGGCCCGGCTCAGCTCGGCGCAGGTGTCCAGCTCCACGCCCTCGTCGGAGTCCACGGTGATCCTCAGTACGCCACGCCGGCCGGCCCGGGAGACTTCGATCTCTTCCAGATCCAGGTCCTTGGCGGCGACGAGCGGTTCCAGCAGCCCGCGCAGCCTCTCGCTCTGGGTGGTGCTCATCCGGGTGACTCCTCGGCCGCGTGTGCTGTTGTGGGATCGGCGTGTTTTCTCGATCGCCGCGTGTCTGATCGTCGCGTGTCAGATCAAAGGGTATCCGGTCGCCAGGGGTGTTGCCGTCCTCGCTGTGTTGACCCGCAGGTACGCTCGCCTGCGGTGATCACTTCGGGCCGAGGGAGAGACACGTGCTGGGCACGGGGACCACACGCAGGAGTGTGCTGGGCGCGACGGCGGCTGCCGGTGCCGCGCTCCTGACCGGCTGTTCGGAGCGGTCCGCCGCCCACCGTACACAGGGTTCGGCCGCCGCCGGAGCCGCGGACGCGCTCCGCCGGCGTTCCGCGCGGACCAGCGGCGCCCTGCTCGCGCTGTACGACGCGGTGCTCGCCAGGCACGGGGACCCGGCCACGGAGAAGCTGGCAGGCCCACTGCGCGCCGCCGTGGCCCTGCACGTCGAGGCGTTGACGCCGCCCGCGCAGGACCCGGGTTCCGGGGCGCCCGGCGGCCCGCCGGGCGCGAAGCGATCCCCGGCGCCCGCACCTCCCGGGGTGCCCGCGGACCGGAAGGCCGCTCTCAGGGCACTCGCGGCGGCCGAGCGGCGCACCGCCGACGCCCACACCGCCGCGCTCGCCGGCGCTCCGCCCGAACTGGCGCGGCTGCTGGCGTCGGTCGCTGCCGCTTCCGCCGTCCACGCGTATCTGCTGACCCCGGGGGACCACTGATGAGCGCACTCGCAGCGGCACAGGCCGCCCTGGCCGCCGAGCACGCCGCCGTGTACGGATACGGCGTCGTGGGCGGCCGGATCGCCCCGGAGCGCAGGGACGAGGCACACCAGGCGTACGACGCCCACCGCGCCCGGCGTGATGCGCTGGCGCGCACCGTGCGCGACCTGGGCGGCAGGCCCGTCGCGGCGTCGGCCGCCTACGCGCTGCCCTTCGACGTGGCGGGGAAGGACGACGCGGTCCGGCTCGCGGCGCTTCTTGAGGACCGGGTCGCCGACGTCTGCTCCGACCTGGTGCGGGCCGCCCGGGGGCCGCTGCGGCACGAGGCGGCGCTGGCCCTTCGGGAGGCCGCAGTGCGGGCTGCACGGTGGCGCGGCGACGGCAGCGTAGCCTTTCCGGGGCTCGCCGAGCGGGCCTCCGCAAGCGCCGGAAAGGGAACCACGCACGCATGACTTTCGAACCGCCGCAGCGGCTTGTCCGGGCGCTCGGCGAGACGTACGGGGACGCCGCCGCCGCCGACTGGCTGAGCCGGATTCAGACTGATATGCAAGGGGCCCTCGCCGTACGGGAGTTGACCGCTGAGCGGGTACAGGCACCCGGGGGTCGCAGCGCTCTGATCGTGCTGGTGCGCGGCACCGCGGGGACGCACGCGGTACTGAAGCTGGCCCCGCCCTTCGCCCGGCCGGACCTGGAGCGGGCCGCACTGGCGCACTGGAACGGCTGGGGCGCGGCCGAGCTGCTCGACGACGGCTCCCCCGGCGACTCCGCGCTCCTGCTGGAGCGTCTGCACCCCGAGGTCTCGCTGCACTCGCTCCCGGAGGCCAAGGCCCTCCTGGAGGCCGCGGGCACGGTGCGCAAGCTCTGGGTGGCCCCGCCGGACGGGCACGGTTTCGAGACGGTGGCCGAGCGCACCGCGCGGCAGGCGGTGGCGATGCGCGCGACGGCCGAGCCACTGGTGGCCCCCCTGGTCGACGCGGCGCTCGCGGCGCGCGACGAGCTGCTCGCTTCGCCTTCCGAGAGCGTGCTGCTGCACGGCAACTTCCGCCAGAGCAAGGTGCTCGCGGGCGAACGCACCCCGTGGCTGGCGGTGGGCCCGGACCCGGTGGTGGGCGAGCGCGCCTACGACCTGGCCCGGCTGGTGCGCGACCGGGTGGACGACCTGGTCGCAGCCGCTGTCGGCCCCTCCACGGTGCGGCGCCGGGTGAACCGGCTGGCGGACTCGCTGGAGGTCGAGCACGCGCGGCTGCACGGCTGGACGCTGTTCCGCGCGGTGGAGTCCGGGGTGCGGGCGGTCGCGGCGGGGCGGCGCCAGGACGGCGAGCTGCTGCTGGAGTTCGCGGGCTGGCTCTGACTTCGCTGCGCGGCTCCGGCACAGGGCGGGCCGGGGTCCGCCCCCGGCCCGCCCGTGCATGTGCGGCTGCGCTCAGCCGGCCAGCCTGGCGAGCGCCTCGGCGACCGTGAGCTCCTCGCGCTCGCCCGTGCGGCGGTCCTTGAGTTCGAGGATGCCGTCCGCCGCCCTGCGGCCTGCGACCAGGATCTGCGGGACACCGATCAGCTCGGAGTCGGTGAACTTCACGCCGGGAGAGACCCCGGCACGGTCGTCGACCAGCACCCGCACACCGGCCGCGCCCAGTTGCCCGGCGACGTCCAGGGCCAGTTCGGTCTGGAGCGCCTTCCCGGCGGCGACGACGTGCACGTCGGCCGGGGCGACCTCCTTGGACCAGCAGAGACCCTTGTCGTCGGCGGACTGCTCGGCCAGCGCCGCCACGGCGCGGGAGACGCCGATGCCGTACGAGCCCATGGTGACCCGGACGGGCTTGCCCTGCTGTCCCAGCACGTCGAGCTGGAAGGTGTCCGCGTACTTGCGGCCCAGCTGGAAGATGTGACCGATCTCGATCGCACGGTCCAGGTTGAGGCCGGTGCCGCAGGCGGGGCAGGGGTCGCCGGCCTCGACGACCACCACGTCGAGGTAGTCGTCGACCGTGAAGTCGCGTCCGGCGACGACGTTGCGCGCGTGCTTGCCGGGCTTGTTGGCACCGGTGATCCAGGCGGTGCCGGCCGCGATCCGCGGGTCGGCGATGAAGCGCACCTTTTCGAGCCCCTGCGGGCCGACGTAGCCGCGGACCAGGTCGGGGCGGTCCTCGAAGTCCTCGGCGGTGACGAGCTCGACCACGGCCGGTGCCAGGTGCTCGCCCAGTTTGCCGAGGTCCACCTCGCGGTGGCCGGGCACGCCGACCGCGACGATCTCACCGTCGACCTTCACGAGCAGGTTCTTCAGAGTGGCGGACGCGGGGACGCCCAGGTGCGCCGCCAGCGTCTCGATCGTCGGGGTGTCCGGGGTGTCCAGCTCCTCGACGGCGCCGTGCTCCGCGCTCCCGGCGGCCGGGGCGGTGAAGGTGACCGCCTCGGTGTTGGCCGCGTAGTCGCACTGCGGGCAGTCGGCGAAGGTGTCCTCGCCCGCGGCGGCCGGGGCCAGGAACTCCTCGGAGGCCGAGCCGCCCATGGCGCCGGAGACGGCGGAGACGATGCGGTGGTCGAGACCGAGGCGCTGGAAGATCCTGATGTACGCCTCGCGGTGCAGCCGGTAGGACTCGGCCAGGCCCTCGTCCGTGGTGTCGAAGGAGTACGAGTCCTTCATCTGGAACTCTCGGCCGCGCAGCACGCCGGAGCGCGGACGCGCCTCGTCGCGGTACTTCGTCTGGATCTGGTAGAGCATCACCGGCAGGTCCTTGTAGGACGTGCACTGGTCCTTGACGGTCTGGGTGAAGATCTCCTCGTGCGTCGGGCCGAGGAGATAGTCGGCGCCCTTGCGGTCCTTGAGGCGGAAGAGCAGGTCGCCGTACTCGTCCCAGCGGCCGGACGCCTCGTAGGCCTCCTTGGGCAGCAGCGCGGGCAGCAGGACCTCCTGCGCGCCGATGCCGTCCATCTCCTCGCGCACGACGCGCGAGACGTTGTCCAGGACCTTCTTGCCCAGCGGCAGCCAGGTCCAGATCCCGGCGGCGTTGCGGCGTACGTATCCGGCGCGGACCAGGAGCTTGTGGCTGAGCGTCTCCGCGTCCGCCGGGTAGTCGCGCAAGGTCTTGACCATCAACCGGGACATGCGCTGGACCTGGGCCATGGTGACTCTCCTGCTTGGCTGTGTTTTCCGGGGGACGTCCCCCGGACCCCCGTCGGTGATGTCAGGAGGTTAACCGGGCCCGGCGGGCGGGCGGAAATCGGTTACGCGGGCGGAGCGGGCCTGAGCAGCGGGAGCGGGGCGCCCATCACCGCGTACGGCGTTCCTGCGCTGGGGAAGTGGACCTGCCGCGCGAGGTCCGTGTACCCCAGGGAACGGTAGAGGCCGCGGGCCGGGGACTCCCGATCGATCGCGGAGAGGATGGAGCGCGGTTCGGCCGCGCCGTCGGTGATCGCGGTGATCAGCGCGCGGCCGGTGCCCTGGCCCTGGAAGCCGGGGTGGACGTGCAGTTCGGTGATGACGAAGGAGTCGTCGAGCCAGAAGTCGGTACGGGTGGCGCGCAGATACGGTTCGACGACCGTGGACCACCAGTGGCCACGGCTGTTGGGCATCCCGTACACGAAGCCGACCAGGCGGCCGTCGGGCGCCGTCGCACCGAGGGCGCGGGCGCCGGGGTTCTGCAGGTGGCGCAGCACGATGTGGCGGCGTACGGCGACCTCTGCCTCGCCGAGGCCGAACGCGACGGCCTGCACGGCCAGCGCCTCGTCCACTCGTCCGGCGAGATCGACCGGTCCGACCACTGCGTCATCCATGGTCGGCACCCTAACCGCAGAACTCCGGCGTCAGAACAGGACGCTCATGAAGGCTCCGACCTCGCGGAAGCCGACCCGGCGGTAGGAGGCGCGCGCCGCGGAGTTGAAGTCGTTGACGTAGAGGCTCACCACGGGGGCGACATCGGCGAGCGCGTAGCGCAGGACGGCCGCCATGCCCGTCTCGGAGAGCCCGCGGCCGCGGTGCTCGGGGGCGACCCAGACGCCCTGGATCTGGCAGGCCAGGGTGGTGGCGGCGCCGATCTCGGCCTTGAAGACGACCCGGCCGTTCTCCGTCCGGGCGAAGGAGCGTCCCGCGCCGACCAGTTCGGCGACGCGTGCCTGGTAGAGCAGTCCGCCGTCCCCGGCCATCGGGGAGACGCCGACCTCCTCGGTGAACATGGCCACGCAGGCGGGCATCACCACGTCCAGCTCGTCCTTGCGGACGCGGCGGACGAGCGGGTCGGGCTCGATGTCCCGTGAGGGCTCCTCGGTGATCATCAGCGGCTGGTGGGGGCGGACGTCTCGGGCGGGGCCCCAGCTGGGTTCCAGGAGCTTCCACAGCAGCGCGGTGGCCTCGGCGGGGCCCACGATGGAGGAGCAGCGCCGGCCGGCCCTGCGGGCGCGTTCGGCGAAGGCGCGTACGGCGTCGGGGCCGGCGCAGATCGGGACGAGGTTGGCGCCGGAGTAGCAGAGCGAGCGGAGCCGTCCCCCGGTGTACCAGCCCCACATCTCACCGCCGAGCCGCCACGGGTCGAGCCCCGCGACCTGGACACGGGAGGTCACGAAGGCGTTGACGACGGGGTCGCTGTGCAGGATCGCGAGCGCCGCGTCGAGTTCGCCGGGGTCCAGGACCCGGGTGGTGGTCTGCGTCAACACAAGGGTCGCTCCAACGCTCCTTCGGGGCAGTGTCACGGCAGCGCGCCCATTGCCGGCGTTGCGGCGCGCATGTCCGGCGTCGGTCACGGCTTGGCCGACGCGTCACCGCGAGAAGCCCCTCGGGGCGGAGTCACACGGTCTGCTGGTCTCCGAACTGTACCCGGAGATGTGTCACAGCACCGCTCGCGCGGGAGAGGCCCTGCCGTGAGGGAGGGTCCTGTCCCGCGCCCCGCAGGAGCGGGTCAGCTGACGGAGACGGCGGGCTCACCGGAGGCGATGCCGTCGCGCTCCATCTGCTCGGCGATCTTCATGGCCTCTTCGATGAGAGTCTCGACGATCTTCGACTCGGGGACGGTCTTGATGACCTCGCCCTTCACGAAGATCTGTCCCTTGCCGTTGCCCGACGCCACGCCGAGGTCGGCTTCGCGCGCCTCGCCGGGACCGTTGACGACGCAGCCCATCACGGCGACGCGCAGCGGGACCTCCATGCCTTCGAGTCCGGCGGACACCTGGTCGGCCAGCTTGTAGACATCGACCTGGGCACGGCCGCAGGAGGGGCAGGAGACGATCTCCAGACGACGCTGCCTGAGGTTGAGCGACTCCAGGATCTGGATGCCGACCTTGACCTCCTCGGCGGGCGGGGCGGAGAGCGAGACCCGGATCGTGTCGCCGATGCCCTCGCTGAGCAGCGCGCCGAAGGCGACAGCGGACTTGATCGTTCCCTGGAAGGCGGGGCCGGCCTCGGTCACCCCCAGGTGCAGCGGGTAGTCGGACTGCGCGGCCAGCTGCCGGTAGGCGTTGACCATGACGACCGGGTCGTTGTGCTTCACCGAGATCTTGATGTCGCGGAAGCCGTGCTCCTCGAAGAGCGAGGCCTCCCACAGCGCCGACTCGACGAGCGCCTCCGGGGTCGCCTTGCCGTACTTCTTCAGCAGCCGTGCGTCCAGCGAGCCGGCGTTCACGCCGATCCGGATCGGCGTCCCGGCGGCGGAGGCCGCGAGCGCGATCTCCTTCACCTTGTCGTCGAACTGCTTGATGTTGCCCGGGTTGACCCGCACCGCCGCGCATCCGGCGTCGATCGCCGCGAAGACGTACTTCGGCTGGAAGTGGATGTCTGCGATGACAGGAATCTGCGACTTCTTCGCGATCGTCGCCAGCGCGTCCGCGTCGTCCTGCGTCGGGCAGGCCACCCGTACGATCTGGCAGCCCGAGGCCGTCAGCTCGGCGATCTGCTGGAGCGTGGCCCCGATGTCCGAGGTCCGCGTCGTGGTCATCGACTGCACGGAGACGGGTGCGTCGCCTCCGACGGCCACCGAACCGACCTGGATCTTGCGGCTGATCCTCCGGTCGGCGAGCTTGGTCGGAACGTCCGGCATTCCGAGAGAAATCGCAGTCATGCGCAGTGCATCCCCAAGGGTGTGGATCGAGGTCCCGGAATCAACGGGCTTCGGCCACCGAGATTACGTCACGCGGGGCCGCACACGAACATCCGCGCCCGTAAACCACCCAAAGGTGAGCGGCCGCACACCAAGGGTGCGCGGCCGCCGTTTTCCGGTTGATCTCAGGTGATTTTGACGGGGTTGACGATGTCGGCGACCAGGACGAGCAGGGTGAAGCAGACGAAGACCCCGGCGACGACGTAGGCGACGGGCATCAGCTTCGCGACGTCGAACGGGCCCGGGTCGGGCCGCTTGAAGACCTTGGCCAGATTGCGCCGCAGCGCCTCCCACAGGGCTCCCGCGATATGCCCGCCGTCCAGGGGCAGCAGCGGCAGCATGTTGAAGAGGAAGAGCGAGAGGTTGAACCCGGCCAGCAGGAACAGCATCATCGCCAGCTGGTTCTGCGCCGGCACGTGCAGTGTCATCACCTCGCCGCCGATCCGGGCGGCGCCGACCACACCGACCGGCGAGTCGGCCTTGCGCTGTCCGCCGTCGAAGGCGGCGTTCCAGAGGTCCGGGATCTTGGACGGCATCGCGATGATCGAGTCGACGCCGTTCCCCACCATGTCGCCCATCCGGCCCACCGAGGCACCGAAGGAGAGCGGTTTGATCTCCGTCTGCGCGGCGAACCCGAGGTAGCCGGCCGGGACGTACTTGTCGGGGACGACGTCCCCATTGGAGTCCTTGCGGGCCACCATGTTCCTGGCGAGCTTGGCATGCAGGGTCTGCTGCTTGCCGTCGCGCACGACGGTGAGGGTGGCCGGGCCGATGGTGTCGCGGATGTGGTTGGACAGGTCGGACCAGGTGGAGACCTTCGCGCCGTTGAAGGCGACGATCTTGTCGCCCTCCTTCAGGCCCGCGGCCCTGGCAGGCGAGACCGGGTCGCCCTTCTCACAGCTCTGGCGCTTCTCGCTCTGCGAGATCACGCACTTCTGCACACCCGCGACCTGGGTCGTCTGCGTCTCGAAACCGAAGGACATCGCGACCCCGACGAAGATCACCACGGCGAGGACCAGGTTCATGAAGGGGCCCGCGAACATCACGATCATGCGTTTCCACGGCTTGCGGGTGTAGAAGAGCCGCTCCTCGTCCCCCTCCTCCAGCTCCTCGAAGGCCGCGGACCGCGCGTCCTCGACCATGGAGCGCCAGGGCGAGGTGGACCGGGACTCGATCCTGCCGTCCGCGCCGGGCGGGAACATGCCGATCATGCGGATGTACCCGCCGGCCGGGATCGCCTTGAATCCGTACTCCGTGTCGCCCTTCTTCCGCGACCACAGGGTCGGGCCGAACCCGACCATGTACTGCGGGACGCGGATGCCGAAGAGCTTCGCCGTCGAGAGGTGGCCCAGCTCGTGCCAGGCGATCGAGAAGAGCAGCCCGAAGACAAAGATGACGATGCCGATGACCGTCAACACGATCGTGGTCATGCGCGAGCCTCCGCTGTGGCCTTCTGGGCGAGTTCACGGGCCCGGGCACGTGCCCAGGTCTCCGCTTGCAGGACGTCCGCGACCGTCAGGGAAGTTCCCGTACGGGGCTCACCGTGTTCGGCCACGACTGCGGTGACCGTATCCATGATTCCGTTGAAGGGCAGCTTTCCGGCCAGAAAGGCGTCGACACACTCCTCGTTCGCCGCGTTGAAGACGGCGGGGGCCGTGCCGCCCAGGGCTCCGACGTGCCGGGCCAGGCCGACGGACGGGAAGGCGTCGGTGTCCAGCGGGAAGAATTCCCAGCTGGACGCCTTCGTCCAGTCGAAGGCGGGGGCGGCGTCCGGGATCCGCTGCGGCCAGCCGAGCCCCACGGCGATCGGCCCGCTCATGTCGGGCGGCGTGGCCTGCGCGATCGTCGAGCCGTCGGTGAACTCGACCATGGAGTGGACGTACGACTGGGGGTGCACGACGACCTCGATGCGGTCGAACGGGACGTCGTAGAGCAGATGCGCCTCGATGACCTCCAGCCCCTTGTTGACCAGGGTCGCCGAGTTGACCGTGATGACCGGGCCCATCGCCCACGTCGGGTGCGCCAGCGCGGCGTCGGGGGTGACGTCCGCCAGCTCGGCCCTGGTCCGCCCGCGGAACGGCCCTCCGGACGCGGTGACGATGAGCTTGCGCACATCGGCGCGGGTGCCGGACGCCAGTGCCTGGAAGAGGGCGGCGTGCTCGGAGTCGACCGGGATGATCTGGCCGGGCCTCGCCAGCGCCTTCACCAGCGGGCCGCCGACGATCAGCGACTCCTTGTTGGCGAGGGCGAGCGTACGGCCGGCGGAGAGCGCCGCCAGGGTGGGGGCGAGGCCGATCGAGCCGGTGATGCCGTTGAGCACGGTGTGGCAGTCGGAGGCGGCGAGTTCGGTCGCGGCCTCCGGCCCCGCCAGGATCTCCGGGAGCGGCTCGGATCCGTACTGCGCTGCCAGCGCCTCGCGCAGCGCGGGCACGGTGTCCTCGCGGGCGACGGCGACGGTACGGACACCGAGCCGGCGCGCCTGCTCGGCGAGCAGGGAGACCCGCCCGCCGGCGGCGGAGAGCGCCGTCACCCGGAAGCGGTCGGGGTTGCGCAGCACCAGGTCGATGGCCTGGGTGCCGATGGACCCGGTCGAGCCGAGGACGACGATGTCCCGGCGTCCTTCGACAGGGTCGAAGACGATGTGCGGGTCGGCGAGGATGGCAGGGCTGTCGCTCATGCCCCCCATTGTTGCCGCATCGGCCGGCCGCCAGGACAGTGAGGCCCGGTTCCGGTGTGCGCGGCGGGTCACGGCGGGGTGCACCGGTCAGGCCGTACGGGTCGCGGCCAGGAACTTCTTCCACTGCCCGTCGATCACCCCGGGCGGCACCGCGCCGACGTCCTGCGGCGAGCTGATCCCGGACCGGAAGGAGAGGGTGGTGGATCCCGACCGTACGACGGTCAGGTACTCGCGGTGGCACGCCTTCCCCCTGAGGTCGCGGACGGTGAGCCTGAAGGCCTTCGCCTCGTCACCGATCCGCGGCGGCCGGAGGGTCTCGGTCTTCAGGTACCGGGCCCTGACGACGGACCGGTCCTCGGTGAAACCGTCTCCGCACAGGGCGCCCGCGCGGGTGAGCGCCGTCATGACCCGGGCGGCGCCGCCGTCCGCGTACGAGCGCAGCTGGACCGCGGTGTTCTCGCCCAGCAGACTGTCGGGGCGGTAGACCTCGCGGTTGACCTCGGCGCGCGGTGCGCCGTACCGGGTCCCGCCCGTCCTGAGGCTCACGAGGGGCAGGCAGGCGGCGGGGTCGGCGGTGTACTCGTCGGAGAAGGGGGCACCCAGGCCGTACTCGCTCGCGGTGAACTCCCCCACCGCCTCACCCTGGGTGAAGGACGCCGCGGTGAGCCGGGCCGCGCTGAGCGGTCGCGGCTCACGCGCCCCGGCGGCGGGCCGGGCGGGCTTGTCGTCCCGGCCCTGGCCGCCGCAGGCGACCGCCGCCGCGCAGACGACGGTGATCAGTGCCGCCCCCGCCGCACGGCACCACTGCCGTGTCTCCGTCTGGTACATCGCCACTCCCGGCCCGCCGCCCCTCGGTGTTGATCAAGGCTGTCGGTCAACGGCCGATTGTCCGCCATCCCGAGGCTCCCGGTCCGGCCGATCGCGGAATCGCCACCCGTTCGCCGCAGCCCGGTCGCCTCACCACGCGCGCTGTAGCTCCGCGAAGGCCTGGTGGAAGCCGGGGAAGGTCTTCCGCACACAGCCCGGGTCGTCGAAGGTGATGCCCGGTGTACGCAGGCCGGTGACCGCGAAGGACATCACGATGCGGTGGTCGCCGTGCGTGCGGATCAGGGCGGGGCCGGGGGTGCCCGGCGTGATCTCGATCCAGTCGGGGCCTGTGCTGACGGCGATGCCGAGCGCGCGGAGGTTCTGCGCACAGGCCTCCAGCCGGTCGCATTCCTTCACCCGGGTGTTGCCGACGTCCTCGATCCGGACCGCCCCCGACGCGTAGGGGGCGATGGCGGCCAGGGTCGGCATGGTGTCGGAGATGTCCCGCATGTTGACCGTGAGCCCGCCGAGTGACCGCGGGCCGGTGACGGTGGTGCCGTCCGCGGTCGTCCGCACCTCGGCGCCCATCCTGGCGAGCACCTCGACGAAACGCAGATCGCCCTGGAGCGCGCCCGCTCCGAGGCCGGGCACGGTGACGGTGCGTCCGGTGAGGGCGGCCGCGGCGAAGAAGTAGCTCGCCGTGGACGCGTCGGGCTCGATGGCGTAATCGGTGGCGCGGTAGCCGCCGGGCGGCACCGTGAACACGTTGCCCTCGCGGGTCGCCCCGACGCCGAAACTGCGCATCATCGCGAGGGTGATCTCGATGTACGGGGCGGAGACCAGGTCCGTGACGGTGATGCGCAGCCCGGTGCGGGTGAGCGGGCCGAGCATCAGCAGCGCGGTGAGGTACTGCGACGACTGGCCCGCGTCGAGGGTCAGTTCACCGCCCTCGATGCCGCGCGCCACGATCCGCAGCGGGTGGTGGCCCTCGGTTCCCTCGTGGCGGAGGTCGACGCCGAGCTCCTGGAGCGCGCGGGTGAGCGGGGCCAGCGGGCGGCGGCGCATCTGGGCCGAGGCGTCGAACCGGTAGGTGCCTCCCCCGGTGCCCGCGGGGCCTGCGAGGTGGCCACCGCCCGCGGCGGCGAGTGCGGGCAGGAAGCGGGCCGTGGTGGCGCCGTCCCGGCAGTAGACGTCGGCCTCGGCCACGCCGGGCCCGGCCGGCCGTCCCTCGACGCGCCAGGCGTCCGGGCCGCGCTCCACCGCGTAGCCGAGCCGGGTCAGGCCCTCGGCGAACCCCTCGGTGTCGTCGGAGACGAGGGGGCGCTGGAGCGTGGTGGTGCCGTCGGCCGCCGCGGCCAGGAAGAGGGCGCGGGCGGTCACGGACTTGGAGCCGGGGATTTCGGTCACGGTCACGGGCCGACATTCTGCCGGGTGCGCGTGACCGGGGCCGGGGCGGGTGCACGGTGAGGGCCGTGGACCCGCCCCGGCGCCGGGATCAGCGGATGCGCCGGTGGACGTTGTCCGCAGTGGAGGGCCCCGGGGTGGCGTCGGCGATCCAGGGGCCTTCGCCCGAGGCATCGACGATGCCCTCTTCCAGCCAGCTGTACGTGCCGGAGAGAACGCCGGACACGACCTTGCCGTCCAGTTCGTCGGTGTTCGCCCAGAGCCGGCCGAAGAGCTCGTCGACGCGGAGCCTGGACTGCCGGCAGAAGGCGTCGGCCAGCTGGTACGCCTCCCGGCCGTGATCTCCCGACGCGCGCAGCAGTTCGGCCCGTACGCACGCCGCGCTCATCGCGAAGAGCTCGGCGCCGATGTCGACGATGCGGCCCAGGAAGCCCTGCTTCGTCTCCATCTTTCCCTGCCAGCGCGACATGGCGTAGAAGGTCGAGCGGGCCAGCTTGCGCGCGGAGCGCTCGATGTGGCGCAGATGGACCGAGAGGTCCGGGTGCCCTTCGGGGTGGAAGGACGCGTAGCTGCCGGGCAGCTGGCCGGGCCCCGCGACGAGCTTCGGCAGCCAGCGGGCGTAGAACGCGGTGGCCTGCGCCCCTGCCTTGGCCTTGTCCTGCAGGGAGGCATCGGGGTCGATCAGGCCGCCCGCGACGGAGAGATGGGCGTCGACGGCCTCCCGGGCGATCAGCAGGTGCATGATCTCGGTCGAGCCCTCGAAGATGCGGTTGATGCGCATGTCCCTGAGCATCTGCTCGGCGGGCACCGGCCGTTCACCGCGCGCCGCGAGCGAATCGGCTGTCTCGAAGCCGCGGCCGCCGCGGATCTGGACCAGTTCGTCGGCGATCAGCCAGCCCATCTCGGACCCGTAGAGCTTGGCGAGCGCCGCCTCGATCCGGATGTCGTTGCGGTCCTCGTCGGCCATCTGGGAGGAGAGGTCCACGACCGCTTCGAGGGCGAAGGTGGTGGCCGCGATGAAGGAGATCTTGGCCCCGACGGCTTCGTGGCGCCCGACGGGCCTGCCCCACTGCTCCCGCTCGACCGACCACTCACGGGCGATTTTCAGACACCATTTGCCCGCGCCTACGCACATCGCGGGCAGCGAGAGCCGGCCCGTGTTGAGCGTGGTGAGCGCGATCTTGAGTCCGGCGCCCTCGGGTCCGATGCGGTTCGCCGCCGGGACCCGGACCTGGTGGAAGCGGGTGACGCCGTTCTCCAGTCCGCGCAGCCCCATGAAGGCGTTGCGGTTCTCCACGGTGATACCGGGCGAGCCGGCCTCGACGATGAAGGCGGTGATACCGCCCTTGCTGTCCTCGGTCCGCGGCACGCGGGCCATGACGACGAGCAGGTCGGCGACGACGCCGTTGGTCGTCCAGAGCTTCACCCCGTCGAGGACGTAGTCGTCGCCGTCCCGCACCGCCGAGGTGGCCAGCCGGGCCGGGTCGGAGCCGACGTCCGGCTCGGTGAGCAGGAAGGCCGAGATGTCGGTGGTGGCCAGCCGGGGCAGGAAGGTGTCCTTCTGCTCCTGGGTGCCGAACTGCTTCAGCGGCTGCGGCACCCCGATCGACTGGTGCGCGGAGAGCAGCGCACCGACCGCCGGGCTGGCCGAACCGGCCAGCGAGAGAGCCCTGTTGTAGTAGACCTGCGTGAGGCCGAGGCCGCCGTACTTGGTGTCGATCTTCATGCCGAGCGCGCCGAGCTCCTTGAGCCCGTTGACCGTCTCGTCGGGGATCCGGGCCTCGCGCTCGATCAGCGCGCCGTCGATCCTGCTCTCGCAGAAGGCACGCAGCTTCGCCAGGAAGGCCTCGCCGCGGCGCACGGCCTCGGCGTCGGGCAGGGGATGGGGATGGATCAGGTCGAGCCGGAAGCGGCCGAGGAACAGCTCCTTGGCGAAGCTCGGTTTCCGCCAGTCCTGTTCACGGGCGGCCTCCGCCACCTCGCGCGCCTCGCGCTCGGTGACCCTGGGCTTGTCGAGTGGTGCGGTCATGAGGGGCACTCCTCACCGCGGATGTCGGGTGGACACACCTGCCCGCGGCCAGGTGGTGCTACGCGTCGCTACTCGTCCGTATCTACCCCATACCCAGCACAGCGGCCACCCCTCGCGTGCAGGAGGGGTGGCCGGGCGGGGGCGGTGCGTCCGATCGGGTGCGCAACCGGCCCCGCGGGTGCGGATCAGTCCGTTCGGTTCAGAGGGCGAGGCCCGTGAGGACCATGACCCGCTCGTAGGTGTAGTCCTCCATCGCGAAGCGCACGCCCTCACGGCCGACGCCGGACTGCTTGGCACCGCCGTACGGCATCTGGTCCGCGCGGTACGAGGGGACGTCGCCGACGATCACGCCGCCGACCTCCAGGGCGCTGTGGGCCCGGAACGCCGTCTGCACGTCGTGCGTGAACACGCCCGCCTGCAGGCCGTACTTGGAGTCGTTGACGGCGGCGAACGCCGCCGCCTCGCCCTCGACCCTGGTGAGCGTCAGGACCGGGCCGAAGATCTCCTCACAGGCGACCGTGGTGTCCGCGGGGACGTCGGCGAGCACCGTCGGCGCGTAGCTGGCACCGTCGCGCGAACCGCCCGCGAGTACCTTGGCACCCGCCTTGACCGCCTCGTCGACCCAGGACTCGACGCGCTTGGCCGCGTCCTCGCTGACCAGCGGGCCGACGTCGGTGGCCGCGTCGGCGGGGTCGCCGGTGGTCTGCTGCGCCACCGCGTCGACGATCTTCGGCACGAGCCGGTCGTAGACCGAGGCGTCCGCGATCACGCGCTGCACCGAGATGCAGGACTGGCCCGCCTGGTAGTTCGAGAAGGTCGCGATGCGGCCCGCGGCCCAGTCGAGGTCCTTCTCGGACGCGTAGTCGGCGAGGACGACGGCGGCGCCGTTCCCGCCGAGCTCCAGGGTGATGTGCTTGCGCGGAACCGAGTCCATGATCGCGAAGCCGACCTTGTCGGAGCCGGTGAAGGAGATGACCGGGAGGCGTTCGTCCTGGACGAGGGCGGGCATCCGGTCGTTGCCGACCGGCAGGACCGACCAGGAGCCCTCGGGCAGCTCGGTCTCGGCGAGCAGCTCGCCCAGGACAAGACCCGAGAGCGGGGTCGCAGGCGCGGGCTTGAGGATGATCGGCGCGCCGACGGCGATGGCCGGGGCGATCTTGTGGGCGCAGAGGTTGAGCGGGAAGTTGAACGGGGCGACGCCCAGGACGGTGCCCCGCGGGAACCGGCGCGTCAGCGCGAGGCGGCCGGCGCCGCCCGCGTCGGTGTCGAGGCGCTGCGCGTCGCCGCCGTTGTAGCGGCGGGCCTCCTCGGCGGCGAACCGGAACACCGACACGGCGCGGCCGACCTCGCCGCGGGCCCACTTGATGGGCTTGCCGTTCTCGGCGGTGATCAGCTGGGCGATCTCCTCCGTGCGCTCGGTCAGACGCCGCGAGACGTGGTCCAGGGCTGCGGCGCGGACGTGCGCGGGCGTCGCGGCGAACTCGTCCCGGACTGCGTGCGCGGCGGCGACTGCCTCCTCGACCTGTGCGTCGGTCGGGACGGCGACCGTACCGACGAGCCGGCCGTCCCAGGGGGAGGTGACATCGAAGGTGTCATCGCCGGTGGCCTGGCGGCCGGCGAGCCAGAAGGCGTGGGTGGAGGTCATGTGTTCCGGCCCTTCCGTGGTGGTGGTTGGTGTTCCCACGGTAGGGGGGCGGGGGCGGAGCTGTGTTTGTCCGGCATGGAGTGGTGCGGGCCGCCGGGGCGCCGGAATGTCGTGGGCCGGGCCTGTCGCGTCCCCGGGCGCGGAGCGGTCCGCGCCTCACGGCACGCTCGTGGGCGCCGGACGCTGTCCGGTGCGGACGTCACGGCATGCTCGACCTCACGGCATGCTCGTGGCCTTCAGCGCCAGCCAGAGCTCCATCCGTACGTCCGGGTCGTCCAGGGACCGGCCCAGGATCTCCTCGACCCGCCGCATCCGGTACCGCAGGGTGTGCCGGTGCACGCCCAGGTCGGCGGCGGCCGCGTCCCACTGCCCGTGGTGCGCGAGCCAGGCCCGCAGGGAGGCCACCAGGTCGCCGCGGCCCGTCGCGTCGTGCTCGTGCAGGGGCCGCAGCATGCCGTCGGCGAAGGCCCGTACGGCGTCGTCGGCGAGCAGCGGTACCACGGAACCGGCTGCGAGTTCCTCGTGTTCGACCAGGATCCGGCCGCGCCGGCGGGCCACCGAAAGCGCCTGTTCGGCCTGGCGGTACGCGGAGGCGGCGGCGATCGTGCCGGCCGGCGCGGACTGGCCGATGACGACCTGTTCCTCCTCCCCCGCCGCTGCGGGGGCCCGGGTGTCCGCGGGTGAGTCGCGGCGGGCCTCGATCTCCCCCGCGTACGCGGTGCAGGCCGTCACCGCCGCGCCTCCGTCGGTGGCGAGCACGACGAGCCGCTCGCCCTCAGGGACGACGAGCACCATCTCACCGGCCCGGGAGGCCCCGGCCTCCAGCGACTCGGCCAGCTCCTGGAGTGCGGCGGACGTGCCCTCGGCGATGAGCAGCCGGTACGGGGCGTCCAGCAGGCCGTTGTACAGGTCCCCGGCGACCGCGCGCGCGTGGTCCGGCTCGCCGGCCAGCAGCATCCGCAGCACAGCGGCCCCCAGCCGGTCCTCGGCGGCCCGCAGGGCGCGGGAGCGTTCGGTGGTCAGGGTGAGCAGGGCGATGGCCGAGTGCACCGCGTACCGCTCGGCGGTGCCCAGCGGGGCGCCCGTGCCGACGGCCAGCGCGCCGTGCGGCCGGCGGCCGGTGCCGAGGGACTGGAGCTCGACGCGGTCGTCGGAGCCGCCGACCACGGCGCTGGCGGGCGCTGGGCGCTCGCCGAGCCGGGCCACGTCGGGGGTGAGCCGTGCGGCCCTGCGCGCGGCCCACTCGGGGGCGGCGGCGACGACGGTGCCTGCCGCGTCGTACAGCGCGGCCCAGCCGTTGACATGGACAGCGAGCCGCGCCAGCAGGTCGCCGGGTCCGTCTCCGCCGAGCGCGGCCCGGGTCAGCTCGCGCTGGGCCTCGAACCCTGCGGTGACCGAGCGGTACTGGTCGGCGGCGATCGCCGCCGAGACGGCCTTGCTGATGGCCAGGAAGGGCGTACGCCGGGGCACCTCCAGGAGCGGCAGCCCCTCTTCCTCCGCCGCGGCGACGAGCGCGGGCGGGATGTCGTCGTAGTGCACGCCGACGGCGAACCCGAGCCCGACGACTCCGGCCTTGGCGAGCCGCCGTACGTACCTGCGCATCGACTCCTGGTCGTCGGTGTCCAGCGTCATCGCGGTGATGAGGAGGAGCTCGCCGCCCTCCATGTACGGGACCGGGTCGGCCAGCTCACTGACATGGGCCCAGCGCACCGGCGTGTCAAGACGTCCCTCCCCCGCACGCACGGTCAGCTTGAGCGTGGAGTGGTGGACGAGCGAGGCAAGGGTGGGCGGCATGGGGGGACCGTAAAACCTTCGGCTGAAGAATGAGTGAGAAGTACGCCGCCCCGTATGAACGGCTCCACCAATTCTGCCAGGGCGTACGAGTCCCCGCTCCGGATCAGCCGCGCAGATCCACCAGAAGGGGCGGTGCGTGCTCCCCGCGCACCGTCGTCAGCGAGAGCACCGCATGGCCCGCGGGCACCGAATGGGCCAGGTCGGAGGCCGACCAGCGCGCACGTTCGACCCTGCGCACGGTGACCGCGTCCGTCGTCACCGCCTTGCCCGTGACGAGTTTGCGGAAGGAGTGGATCGCCCGGGTGAGCGGCTGGTCGGCGAAGACCGTGCGCTGCGTGACGTCCCTGGTCTCCACCCACTCGGTGCCCCACGCCTCGGTGAAGGGCCTGCTCTCCCAGGTGGTCACCCCGGAGAAGGCCATCCGGCAGCCGACCGCCCCCAGCAGTGCGGTGTGCAGCTCATCCGGTACGTCGCTGAGGCTGCGCAGGGTGAGGACGGCTCCGGCGTGCGCCGAGCGCAGCCGCTGGACGGAGCGGACCGAGTCCGCCGTGATGGCGCGGGTGGCGTCGTCGAGGACGAGGCAGGCGAAGAGCGAACGGTCGGCGCGGGCCGACGCGCTCGCGGTGAACTGGGCGAGGACGAGCCGCGTGAGGACGCGCGACGCCTCCGCGTGACCCCGTTCCGGGAGGTCGATCCTGACCCGTACGGGGTGTTCGAGCGAGCGCAGCGAGAAGGGCCTGGAGGTGCCCGATGTGTCGAAGAACCCGGCGAACGCGGGCCGGTCGAGGGAGGCGATGCGGTCGGCGAGCGCCGGTCCGGGGTCGCCCGGCGCCCCGGACTGCCGGGCGCGGGCGTCGAGTTCGCGCTGCAGACCGAAGTGGCCGCCCGCGTCCAGCGCCTCGCGCAGGGTGGCGAGTGCGGCCGGGACACCGTCGAGGAGCTCCCGCAGGTCGGGCACCGAGGGGAAGCGGCCGTATGCCGCGCGGTACGGACCCAGCAGCTGCGCCAGCGCAGTGGCGGCGCGCCGGCTGTCCACATCGGGGAGGTCGCCGGTGAACGCCTCGGCGAGGACGGCGGCGGCCTCGTCGGGGTCGGTCGTGCCGCCGTAGAGGTCGAAGTCGTGGACGGACGAGGGGTCGCCCGGCCTGACCACCACGTCGTACGCGTCGTCGGGTCCGAGCTGGGTGCCGGCCGCCGCCACCACGATGACGGCGGCCTGGCCCGCCAGTGCCTGAAGGGCGAGGGACTCCACCACGGGCCGCACCAGGGCCCGGGTCTTGCCCGCGCCGGGCGGGCCGACGGCCAGCAGAGAGGTGCCGAGCAGTCCGGGATCGAGGGCGAGACCGCTGCCGCGCCTGCCGTACGGATTGCGCTCGCCGGGGTCGACCGTGCCGAGCCTGACCTGGCTCACGAGCAGGTCGTGCCGGGCCGCGCGCACCGGCAGGTCGCGGGCGCCCGACGGGTGCACGCACGCGGCGGCGCCGGACCTGCGCACCGCTTCGGTGAAGGAGCTCAGCCGGGCGGGGTCGGCCTGGACGGAGCGCCAGGCGCGCCGCACCCGGGTGTAGTCCACGTCGTTCATCCGCCCGGAGCGCACTTCGTCGTGGAGCCGGTCGGCCAGCTCGGTCAGCCCCTGCGCGCGCAGTTCGGGCCAGTCGGCCGGGCCGTGGGCGGCGGGACCGGGGGCCGGGCCCGCCGGGCCCGTCCGCTCCTGCGGCGCCCGCTGCTCGGGCAGCTGTCCCGGGCGCAGCAGCGTGCGCCAGCGGCCGAGCCGGGCGAACGGCCAGACCACGGCGAGCGTGATCAGCCCGTACAGCGTGTACGCCACGGTCGCCGCCATCACCCGGTCGCCGCCACCGGTCAGCCAGGAGCGCGGGATCAGCATGAAGGCCATGTCGAGCCCGGGCAGGGTGTCCGTCCAGACGAAGAGCCAGACGACGAGGGCGAGGGCGGCGGCAGCCGTCGCCCGGGCGCGGGGGCCGCGCCCCTCGACGGCGTGCTCGAAGGCGCCGCGCCAGTTCCCGAGCCTGCCGAAGCCGTAGAGCAGCGCGCAGGCGATCAGGAACCGGTAGATCTCCAGCGCGTTCTCCGCGCCGCGGGGCGCCGGTTCACCCATCCGCTGACGGCTCCACCAGTCCCCCGGGGTGAAGAGTTCGAGCGGGACGCGCCAGTACGGGATGTAGCCGTTGCGCCAGAGCGACCAGACCAGGACACAGGCCAGCAGGGAGATGACGGCCCCGCTGAACAGGGTGCGGCCCGGCACGTCCTCGGACTCCGGTGGGCGCTCCTCGTGGCCGTACGCCCATACGCCGGGCCCGGCCCGGTGGCGTGGGGTCGCCAGCCAGTCGGTGAGCGCCGGCCCTGTCGCGGGTGCGTAGCCGGGCGGGGGCGGGACGGCCGGCGGCCCGGCGGGGCGCGGCACGGGTCCGGCCCCCCGGGTGCCGCGTGCGTCGTACGTGCCTTCGGTGTCCATGACCCCTGCCCCCTGACCAGCCAGGTCCGTCCTGTGCGGTGCGCATCGATCTCGCGCATCAATCTAGTGCCCCGTGCCCGCTGCCGGGGGTCATCACGCTGCTATGTCCGTGGCGGACAACGACACACCCGGATCACTACCGAACGGAGCATGCCGCGCTTCTGGGCGCACCCCTAGCCTGCTGTGAGAGGAAGCGTCCGATTTCGTCCCACAGGAGTCCCCCATGACCGCTGTTCCGCAGGAGCGCCGCGTCGTCACCGCCATCCCCGGCCCGAAGTCGCAGGAGCTCCAGGCCCGTCGCAACGCCACGGTCGCCTCGGGCGTCGGCTCCGTGCTGCCGGTCTTCACGACCCGCGCGGGCGGCGGCATCATCGAGGACGTCGACGGCAACCGCCTCATCGACTTCGGCTCGGGCATCGCCGTGACCTCCGTGGGCGCGTCGGCCGAGGCCGTCGTACGCCGCGCGTCCGCGCAGCTCGCCGAGTTCACCCACAGCTGTTTCATGGTGACCCCGTACGAGGGGTACGTCGAGGTGTGCGAGCAGCTCGCCGAGCTGACCCCGGGCGACCACGCCAAGAAGTCGGCGCTCTTCAACTCCGGCGCCGAGGCCGTCGAGAACGCCGTGAAGATCGCCCGTGCCTACACCAAGCGCCAGGCCGTCGTCGTCTTCGACCACGGTTACCACGGACGCACCAACCTCACGATGGCGCTGACGGCGAAGAACATGCCGTACAAGAACGGCTTCGGCCCGTTCGCGCCCGAGGTCTACCGGGTGCCCGTGGCGTACGGCTACCGCTGGCCGAGCGGCCCGGAGAACGCGGGTGCCGAGGCGTCCGCCCAGGCCATCGACATGATCAACAAGCAGATCGGCGCGGAGAACGTCGCCGCGATCATCATCGAGCCGGTCCTCGGCGAGGGCGGCTTCATCGAGCCCGCCAAGGGCTTCCTGCCCGCCGTCGCGCAGTTCGCGGAGGACAACGGCATCGTCTTCGTCGCGGACGAGATCCAGTCGGGCTTCTGCCGCACCGGCCAGTGGTTCGCGTGCGAGGACGAGGGCATCGTCCCCGACCTGATCACCACCGCCAAGGGCATCGCGGGCGGCCTGCCGCTCTCCGCGGTGACGGGCCGCGCCGAGATCATGGACGCGGCGCACTCCGGCGGCCTCGGCGGTACGTACGGCGGCAACCCGGTGGCCTGCGCCGGCGCCCTCGGCTCCATCGAGACGATGAAGGAGCTGGACCTCAACGCGAAGGCCCGGCGTATCGAGGAGGTCATGAAGGCACGCCTGACGGCCATCCAGGAGAAGTACGACATCGTCGGCGACGTCCGGGGGCGCGGCGCGATGATCGCGGTCGAGCTGGTCAAGTCGGGCAGCAAGGACCCCAATCCGGAGGCGACCGCAGCTCTGGCCAAGGCCTGTCACGCGGTGGGTCTGCTGGTCCTGACCTGTGGCACGTACGGCAACGTGCTGCGCTTCCTGCCCCCGCTGGTCATCGGCGAGGACCTGCTGAACGAGGGTCTGGATCTGCTGGAGCAGGCCTTCGCGGGTCTGTGACCGCAAGTAACGGTCGGGGCGTGTGAAGAACGTGTGGGGGGGCGATGGCGGGATGCGATTCCAGCTGTCGGCCCCCTCCGCTCTGCCGTACGGTTCTGACAGATGAGAGAAACACCTCGCTCGCGGGAGACCGCGGGCGATTCCAGGCAAGGGCCTCCCCAGCTCGCGCCTGGTCGTGCCTTCGCGCACACCACCGGAGCTTCGGGCTCCGGATCTCCTCACCGATCGGATGGCCGCTCGCCCCATACCCCCCGGGGCGCGCGGCACACCGGTCCAGGCGGCCGCCCCGGAACTACCCCCCCTGTTCCCGGGCGGCCGGCTTCTCTCCCCCAGCTGAGGCGCGTGCTGCTTCCCGTGCTCGGCTGCCTTCTCCTCTTCGCACTGATCACCTGGCAGGTCATGGTCCACGGACCGCTGCTGCGGCTGGACGTGCGCGCCGACGGTCTCGTCGTCGGCTCCGGTCCCGGGTGGCTGAGCGCAGGCCTCTCCGACCTGGGCAATACGGAGGTCGCCCTGCCGGTCCTGGTGGTGGCGATGGCGTACGCGCTCCGGCGCGGCAGCCGCAGGGACGTCCTGGCCGCCGCGCTGGCGATGGCCGTGGTTCCCGCTCTGGTGGTGCCGCTGAAGCTCTGGACGGCGCGGCCCGGACCGCTCGACCCGTCCACCGGGTACTTCCCTTCGGGCCACTCATCCACCGCGATGGTGGCGTACGGCGGGGCCGCGCTGCTCCTGATGCCGTACGCCCGGCGGAACTGGCCGGTGCCCGTCGCCGTAATCCTGACGGTGGCGACGGGCGCCGGTCTTCTCCTGCACGGCTACCACTGGCCCCTCGACGTGCTGGCGGCCTGGCTGCTGTGCGGGGCCCTGATGCTGGTCACTGCCAGCTGTATGCGTCGAAGTTCTTCGCGAACTCCTGGTTCCCGAACAGATCCCAGTTGACCGACCAGGCCATCAGCCCGCGCAGGGCGGGCCAGCTCCCGTGGGTCGCGTAGGAGCCGCAGCCGGTCTTCCTGGTCAGGCAGTCCAGCGCCTGGTCCACATCGGCGGTCGAGGTGAAGCCGTTGCCCGCGTTGACCGAGGCCGGCAGGCCGATGGCCACCTGGTCGGGGCGGAGCGGGGCGAACATCTTCGTCGTGTCGCCCGCGACCGGGAAGCCGGTGAGCAGCATGTCGGTCATGGCGATATGGAAGTCGGCGCCGCCCATGGAGTGGTACTGGTTGTCGAGACCCATGATCGGGCCCGAGTTGTAGTCCTGGACGTGCAGCAGCGTCAGATCGTCGCGCAGGGCGTCGATCACCGGGAGGTAGGCACCAGCGCGCGGGTCCTGGCCGCCGAACGGTCCTGAGCCGTAGAACTGGTGCCCCAGCTGCACGAAGAAGGTCTCCGGCGCCATCGTCAGCACGAACGGGTCGCCGTACTTCGCCTTGAGCGTCTTCAGCGCGGAGATCAGATTGACGACGACCGGCGTGGTCGGGTGACGGAAGTCCGTGTCACCGGTGTCGAGGGAGAGCGAGTGTCCCTCGAAATCGATGTCCAGGCCGTCGAGCCCGTACTCGTCGATGATCTTCGAGACCGAGGAGACGAAGGTGTCGCGGGCGGCGGTGGTGGTGAGCTGCACCTGGCCGTTCTGGCCGCCGATCGAGATCAGAACCTTCTTGCCCGCCGCCTGTTTGGCCTTGATCTCCGCCTTGAACGCGTCGGCCGACTCGACACCGGGGCACTCGGTGGCCGGGCAGAGGTTGAAGCGGATGTCGCCCGAGGTGGGGGAGGTCGGTTCACCGAAGGCCAGGTCGATCACGTCCCAGGAGTCGGGGACGTCCGCCAGCTTCGTGTAGCCGGAGCCGTTGGCGAAGCTGGAGTGCAGATAGCCGACCAGGGCGTGGGCGGGCAGGGCCGCGCCCGCCGCGGGGGCGGCGGCCTGGGAGGTCTGCGCGGTGGCGAGGAGCGCACTCGCCGCGAGTGCGGCCGTGGCGAGCATGGCCAGGAGTCTTGGGCGTTTCACAACTGCCTCCGGACATGGGGGGATCGAGGTGGCGCCCAACATGGTCCAGACCAATTGGACTGTCAAGACCTCACACATTCCCCGGCGGTGGTTCAGGCCGGTCCGTCACCAATGTCGCCCGCCCTGAGCGCGGCGGCCTCGTGCATCGCCAGCTCCAGCAGCGCCGGGTCGGTGAGCGTCCCCGCGCCGTCCGGCGGTACGAGCCAGCGCACCCTGCCGCCCGTGCGGCCGGGCCGCGGCACCACGATCCACGTGCCGCGCCCCGCACCCCGGACCCCTGTGCCGATCCAGCGCGCGGCCGTGCCCGGCGGCACGAAGAAGCCCATCCTGGACTCGCCGAAGTCCGCCAGCACCGGCCCCGGCCTGTCGATGAGCCGGGACAGCACATCGAGGGACGGATAGCCCAGCTCCCCCGGAACGATGAGCACGTCCCAGCGCACACCGGCGGGCAGGAGCGTCACCCCGAGGGGGTCACGCTCCCACGCCCGCCGGCACGCGCCGGGGTCCGGCGCCACCGAAGCGAGCCACTCCACTGCGGTCATTGCCCCCGAGCCAGCCATCGCCCGGCCTCCATTCGTGTACGCGACATTCCTGCGTGCACGGGGAGAGAGCGGGGTGACGGGGATTCATGACGCGGGTTCGGGCACCCGATGGCAGTGATCTGGGTCACAGGGCGGCGGCACCATGGGACGGCCGGGTCAGGAGTCGAAGCCGAGTCCCAGCCGGTCCATCGACTTCAGCCAGAGGTTCCGCCGGCCGCCATTCTCGTCCGCCCGCGCCAGCGACCACTTGGTCAGGCCGATACCGGCCCAGGCGAACGGCTCCGGCGGGAACGGCAACGGCTTGCTCCGCACCATCTCCAGCCGGGTGCGCTCCGTCTCGGCGCCCGAGAGGAGGTCGAGCATCACATCGCCGCCGAAGCGGGTGGCGCCGACGCCGAGGCCGGTGAAGCCCGCCGCGTAGGCGACCCGGCCGCCGTGCGCCGTACCGAAGAAGGCCGAGAAGCGGGAGCAGGTGTCGATCGCCCCGCCCCACGCGTGGCTGAAGCGGACCCCTTCGAGCTGCGGGAAGCAGGTGAAGAAGTGCTCGGCGAGAGTCAGATAGGTGTCCGGCCGCTGGTCGAGTTCGGCACTCAGCCTGCCGCCGTACGGATAGATCGCGTCGTAGCCGCCCCACAGGATGCGGTGGTCGGCGGTCAGCCGGAAGTAGTGGAACTGGTTGGCGCTGTCACCGAGCCCCTGCCGGCCCCGCCAGCCGATCGACGCGAGCTGCTCACCGGTGAGCGGCTCCGTCATCAGCGCGTAGTCGTAGACCGGAACGGTGTACGGGCGTACCCGCTTGACCAGCGAGGGGAAGATGTTGGTCCCCAGTGCCACCTGCCGGGCGAAGACCCTGCCGTACGGGGTGCGGACGGCCATCCCGGCGCCGGAGCGCGCGAGGCCCAGCCCGCGGGTGCGCTCGTGGATCCGTACGCCGAGGCCGAGACAGGCCTGCTTGAGCCCCCAGGCCAGCCTGGCCGGGTGCAGCATCGCGACGCCCCGCCGGTCCCAGAGCCCGGCGAGGAAGGTCGGGGAGTCCACCTCCGCCCGCAGGGCGTCCTGGTCGAGGAACTCCAGACCGTCGAAGCCGAGGTCCGCGGTCTCCCGGTGCCAGTCGCGCAGCTCCTCGGCCTGGTGCGGCCGGGTGGCGACGTCGATCTCGCCGGTGCGCTCGAAGTCGCAGTCGATCCCGTACCGCGCGACGGCCTCCTCGATGGCGTCGAGGTTGCGCGCGCCCAGCTCCTCCAGCTGCCTGATCTCCCCGGGCCAGCGTTCGAGTCCGTTGGCGAGCCCGTGGGTCAGGGACGCGGCGCAGAAGCCGCCGTTGCGGCCGGAGGCCGCCCAGCCCACCTCGTGGCCCTCGATGAGGACGACATCCAGGCCCGGGTCGCGCTCCTTGGCGAGCAGCGCGGTCCACAGTCCGCTGTAGCCCCCGCCGACGACGAGGAGATCACAGCTGGTGTCCCCGGTGAGGGCGGGCAGGACCGCGGGCTTGCCGGGATCCTCCAGCCAGAAGGACACCGGTTCGGCGTCGGCGAGCGATGCGGCAAGGGCACGGGTCATGGCAGCTGGGGCCATGGGTTCCACTCCTTCGGGTCCTGCTCAGTGCGGTGTGCTGTTCTTCCGGCGGTTGCTGATGAGCTGGCCGCCGAGTACCACCAGCACCGCGATGACGAACATCGCCGTGCCGATGACGTTGATCTGTACAGGGGTACCGCGCTGCGCCGATCCCCAGACGTACATGGGGAAGGTCACGGTCGACCCCGCATTGAAGTTGGTGATGATGAAGTCGTCGAAGGAGAGCGCGAAGGCGAGCAGCGCGCCGGCCGCGATCCCGGGTGAGGCGATGGGCAGCGTGACCCGCAGGAAGGTCTGCACCGGGCTCGCGTAGAGGTCGCGCGCCGCTTCTTCGAGCCGCGGGTCCATGGACATCACCCGGGCCTTGACCGCCGTGACGACGAAGCTCAGACAGAACATGATGTGCGCGATGAGGATGGTCCAGAAGCCCAGCTGCGCGCCCATGTTGAGGAACAGGGTGAGCAGCGAGGCGGCCATCACGACCTCGGGCATCGCCATCGGCAGGAAGATCAGCGAGTTGATCGCGCCGCGCGCCCGGAACCGGTACCGGACCAGGGCGAAGGCGATCATCGTGCCGAGCACGGTGGAGCCGATCGTCGCCCAGACCGCGATCTCCAGCGAGAGGTTCAGCGAGCCGCACATGTCGGCGACCCCGCAGGGGTCCTTCCAGGCGTCCAGCGAGAACCGCTGCCAGGTGATGTTGAAGCGTCCGTTGGGCTTGTTGAAGGAGAAGACCATCACGACGACGTTGGGCAGGATCAGATAGGCGAGTGTGATCAGCCCGGCGATGGTGACGAGATTGCGGCGCAGCCAGCGCGTGGAGTTCCTCAGCATCAGACCAGGTCCTCCGTGCCGGCTCGGCGGATGTAGACGGTGACCATGATCAGCACGATCGCCATGAGGATGAAGGAGAGCGCGGCCGCCGTCGGATAGTCGAGCACCCGCAGGAACTGCGACTGGATGACGCTGCCGACCATCTTGGTGTCGGTCGAGCCGAGCAGCTCGGAGTTGACGTAGTCACCGGCGGCCGGGATGAAGGTGAGCAGGGTGCCGGAGACGACGCCCGGCATGGAGAGCGGG
Source organism: Streptomyces sp. NBC_00388 (assembly GCF_036061255.1). Classification (NCBI taxonomy): domain Bacteria; kingdom Bacillati; phylum Actinomycetota; class Actinomycetes; order Kitasatosporales; family Streptomycetaceae; genus Streptomyces; species Streptomyces sp. NBC_00388. The sequence continues at coordinate 5,653,642 of NZ_CP107948.1, read as the reverse complement.
AAGGTCACCTTGCGGAAGGTGGTGGCCGGGGTCGCGTAGAGGTCGCCCGCGGCTTCGTGCAGCCGTCCGTCGATCCGCTCAAGGGAGGTGTAGAGCGGCAGGATCATGAACGGCAGGAAGTTGTAGGTGAGTCCGCAGACCACCGCCATGGGTGTGGCCAGTACCCGGCTCCCGTCGGTCCAGCCGAGCCAGCTGGTCACGTCGAGGATGTGCAGGGTGTTCAGGGCGCCCACGACCGGGCCGCCGTCGGCGAGGATCGTCTTCCAGGCGAGCGTGCGGATCAGGAAGCTGGTGAAGAACGGTGCGATCACCAGGATCAGCACCAGATTGCGCCAGCGGCCCGCCTTGAAGGCGATGAGGTACGAGAGCGGGTAGCCCAGCAGCAGACAGAGCACCGTCGCCGTGCCCGCGTAGAGGAGGGAGCGGATGAACTGCGGGTAGTACTCGTGCAGGGCGTCCCAGTACGTCTGGAAGTGCCAGGTGACCCGGAAGCCGTCCTCCAGCGAACCCGTCTGCACGGAGGTCGAGGCCTGGTAGATCATCGGCAGGGCGAAGAAGACCAGCAGCCAGATGATGCCGGGCAGCAGCAGCCAGTACGGTACGAGCCGCTTGCGGACCGGGGGTTTGCGCAGGGCGCCGGCCTCCGCCGCGGGGGCCCCGGCGCGCGGGGCCTCGGTGACGCTCACGCGGCCTCCTCGGTCCCGGCGCCCGACTTGCCCGCGTCGACGGCCTGGCCGGCGTCGAGGCCGAACGAGTGGGACGGGTTCCAGTGCAGGACGACATCCGCGCCCGGCGAGAGCCGCGCGTCGCGCTCGACGTTCTGCACGTAGACCTCAAGACCGGGGCAGACCGGGCTGTCGATGACGTACTGCGTGGAGACCCCGATGAAGCTGGAGTCGGCTATGCGGCCGGTGATGCGGTTGCGTCCCCCGTCGATCCGCGCGGCGTCGTCCGCGTGTGCCAGGGCTATCTTCTCGGGCCGCACCCCGATGAGCAGCCTGCCGCCGCTGGTGGTGGGGGCCGCGCACCGGTCGGCGGGCAGCCGGAGCCTGGCCCCCGAGGCCAGGACGGTGATGTCGGAGGCAGCGTCGACGACTTCGGCCTCGATGAGGTTCGAGGTGCCGAGGAAGTTGGCGACGAACGTGGTCTGCGGATTCTCGTAGAGGTCGGCGGGCGCGCCCAGCTGCTCGACCCGGCCGCCGTTCATCACCGCGACGGTGTCGGCCATGGTCATGGCCTCCTCCTGGTCGTGGGTGACATGGACGAAGGTGATGCCGACCTCGGTCTGGATGCGCTTGAGCTCCAGCTGCATCTGACGGCGGAGTTTGAGGTCGAGGGCGCCGAGCGGCTCGTCGAGCAGCAGCACCTGCGGGTGGTTGATGAGCGCGCGGGCGACGGCGACCCGCTGCTGCTGGCCACCGGAGAGCTGGTGCGGCTTGCGGTGCGCGAAGTCCCCGAGCTGGACGAGGTCGAGCATGTCGCCGACCTGCTTCTTGACGGACTTGATGCCGCGCCTGCGCAGCCCGAAGGCGATGTTCTCCGTCACGTCGAGGTGAGGGAAGAGCGCGTAGGACTGGAAGACCGTGTTGACCGGGCGCTTGTACGGGGGCAGGTCGGTGACGTCCCGGTCGCCGAGCCGGACCGTCCCGGTGGTGGGGTCCTCCAGGCCGGCGATCATCCGCAGGGTGGTGGTCTTCCCGCAGCCGGAGGCGCCGAGGAGCGCGAAGAAGGAGCCCTGCGGGACGGTCAGGTCCAGCGGGTGCACCGCGGTGAAGGACCCGTAGGTCTTGCTGATCCCGGCGAGACGGACGTCGCCGCCTTCATTCGTCTGTGTCATGGGTACGGTCCCGGGGGGTTCGTGGGAACGGATGGGAGCAGAGGGGGGAGCGAGGGACGGGCAGGGAGGAGCGGGGAACAGGGGGATGGGGCCCGGTGCTCCGGAGTCAGGCCCCGATGAGCCGGGAGAACTTCTCCTCGTACGCCGTCTCTTCCTTGCTGGAGAGCGAGCGGAAGGAGTGCGAGCGGGCGGCCATCGCCTTGTCGGGAAGGATCAGCCTGCTGGCCGCGAGCTTGGGGTCGATCTTCGCGAGTTCCGTGCGCACACCGTCCACCGGGGAGAGGTAGTTGGTGTACGCGGTGAGCTGTGCGGCGACGGCCGGCTCGTAGTAGTAGTCCATCAGCCGCTCGGCGTTGGAGGTGTGGCGGGCCCCGGCCGGGATCATCATGTTGTCGCTGGACGTCATGTAACCGGCCGCGGGGATCGCGTACTCGACGTGCGGGTTGTCGCTCTGGAGCTGGGTGATGTCGCCGCCCCAGGCGATACAGGCGGCGATGTCGCCCTTGTCGAGGTCGCTGATGTAGTCGTTGCCGGTGAAGCGCCGTATCTGCTTGTTGTCGACCCCCTTCTGAAGGCGGCCGATCGCGGCGTCGTAGTCGGCCGCGGTGACCTTCGCGGGGTCCTTGCCCATGTCGAGCAGGGTCATCCCGATGGAGTCCCGCATCTCGGAGAGGAACCCCACCCGCCCCTTGAGCCGGGGGTCGTCGAGGAGCTGGGTGACGGAGTCGACCTTGCGGCCCCCGGTCGCCTTGGTGTTGTAGGCGATCACGGTGGGGATACCGGCCCACGGGTACGAGTAGGCGCGGCCGGGGTCCCAGTCGGGGGTGCGGAACTGCTCCGAGAGGTTGGCGTACGCGTGCGGGAGCAGCGCGGAATCGAGCCGCTCCACCCAGCCGAACCGGATCAGCCGGGCGGCCAGCCAGTCGGTCAGGATGATGATGTCGCGTCCGGTGTCCTGGCCGGCCGCGAGCTGCGGCTTGATCTTGCCGAAGAACTCGACGTTGTCGTTGATGTCCTCGGTGTACTTGACCTTGATCCCGGTGCGCCTGGTGAACGCCTCCAGGGTGGGCCGGTGCTTGCCGTCGTCGCTGACGTCCATGTACTCGGTCCAGTTGGAGAAGTTGACCACCTTCTCCGCGGCCGAGTGGTCGCTGGAGGCCGGGGCCCCGCCCTCACGCTTGGCCGCGGGGATACCGCAGCCGGTGAGGGCGGCGAGGCCGCCGAGCGTGAGAGCGCCCGCGCCGGAGGCGCGCAGCAGCGACCGCCGGGTGACGGCCCCCCTGCCACGGGTCAGAGTGCGGTGCGCGGCGGCCAGCTGGGCCGGGGAGAGAGGGTCTGGCTCGAACTGCTCCATGGGCTCGGTGCCCTTTCTTTATCGGTCCCCGAAGATCGTGCGGTGCCAGTCCTTGCGGGCCACCGCGGTGTTGTCGAACATGACGTGCTTGACCTGTGTGTACTCCTCGAACGAGTACGCGGACATGTCCTTGCCGAAGCCGCTCGCCTTGTAACCGCCGTGCGGCATCTCGCTGATGATCGGAATGTGGTCGTTGACCCACACGCACCCGGCCTGGATCTCGCGGGTCGCCCGGTTCGCCCGGAAGACGTCCCGGGTCCAGGCCGACGAGGCCAGCCCGTAGGGGGTGTCGTTGGCGAGGGCGATGCCCTCGTCGTCGGAGTCGAAGGGCAGCACGACCAGGACCGGACCGAAGATCTCGGCCTGCACGATCTCGCTGTCCTGGGCGGCGTCGGCGATCAGGGTGGGGAGGTAGTAGGCGCCGTCGTTCTCGGGCGCCTCACCTCCGGTGACCACACGGGCGGTCTCCCTGGCCCGGTCCACGAAGGCCGCGACCCGGTCGCGCTGGGCGTGGCTGATCAGCGGACCGATGTCGGTCGACTCGTCGAAGGGGTCACCGATGCGGAGGGTGCCCATCAGGTCGGCGACACCCTGGACGAAGGCGTCGTACAGCGGGCGCTGCACATAGGCGCGCGTGGCGGCCGTGCAGTCCTGGCCGGTGTTGATGAGCGAGCCCGCGACCGCGCCGTGCACGGCGGCTTCGAGGTCGGCGTCGTCGAAGACGAGGAAGGGGGCCTTGCCGCCGAGTTCGAGGTGGATCCGCTTGACGGTCGCGGTGGCGACCTCGGCGACGCGTTTGCCGACCGGAGTCGACCCGGTGAACGAGGTCATGACCACGTCCGGGTGGCCGACCAGGTGTTCGCCGGCCACCGCCCCGAGTCCGCTGACGATGTTGACGACCCCGTCGGGGATGCCCGCTTCGGTCGCGGCCTGCGCGAACATCAGCGAGGTGAGCGGGGTGATCTCGGCGGGCTTCAGCACGATGGTGTTGCCCGCGGCGATGGCAGGGAGGACCTTCCACGCGGCCATCTGCAGCGGGTAGTTCCAGGGAGCGATGGAGCCGACCACGCCGATCGCCTCGCGGCGGACGTACGAGGTGTGGTCCCCGCTGTACTCACCTGCGGACTGGCCCTGGAGGTGGCGGGCGGCGCCCGCGAAGAAGGAGGCGTTGTCGACGGTGCCCGGCACGTCGAACTCGCGGCTCAGCTTGATCGGCTTGCCGCACTGGAGGGACTCCGCGTACGCGAACTCCCCGGCGCGCTCGGCCAGCACGGCCGCGAACCGGAGCAGCGCGTCCGAGCGCTCCCCCGGGGTGGCCCCGGCCCAGCCGGGGAAGGCCGCGCGGGCCGCCGCGACCGCGGCGTCGACGTCCGCGGTGCCTGCCAGCGCGTAGCTGAGGACCACCTCGCCGGTGGCCGGGTTCACGACGTCCTGGGTCCGCCCTGATGTACCGGGGCGCAGCTGCCCGCCGATGTACTGTGCGCCGGCCGCGAAGCGGTCCCGCACCTGGAAGCTGTTGGCCATCGTGCTCTCTCCGTAGCTCAAGCTCGAATTGAGTGCCGATCCTGGCAGAGCGATAGTTCATCAACAAGTGATTCCGTTGTTTCCTTTTGGTTACGCAACGGAATCGGTCGACCATGTGTCGCGTGGGCCGGGAAATCCACGACGGAGTGTCCGTGGCGGCTGCCAGACTCCCGTGCATGGAGCGAATCAATGCGCTGACCAGGCGGGCCGGCACCGGGGAGCGGATCAAGTTCCTGCACTTCTGGGGCCACACCGCCAGGCCGGACGGCAGCATCGGGACGAGCTGTCTGAGTCAGTGGTGGCCGTCACCCTTCGTGGTGGACGGCGAGCGGTACGCCACGGCGGAACACTGGATGATGGCCGCCAAGGCGCGGCTCTTCGGTGACGCCGAAGCGGAGCGGGCCGCGCTGGAGGCCGCGAATCCCGCGCTCGCCAAGAAGGCCGGGCGCCTGGTGCGCGGCTTCGACGAGGCGATATGGCAGCGCGAGCGGTACGGGATCGTGGTCGCGGGCAGCCTGCACAAGTTCGGCTCCGACCCGGCGCTGCGGAAGTACCTGCTGACCACCGGGGAGCGGGTGCTGGTCGAGGCCAGCCCGCTGGACCGGGTGTGGGGGATCGGCCTCGCGGCGGACGACGAGCGGGCCGGGCGTCCGGAGGCCTGGCGCGGACTCAACCTGCTGGGCTTCGCTCTGATGGACGCCAGGGAGCGGCTGCGGACGCCCGTCGCCCCGGGCTGAGGGGCCGCGGCCGGGCCGTTGCCACGGGGCTGCGCCGGGACCGGATCACGGGGCCGCTGCTTGGTGAGGTGCTCCGGCCGGGGCGCCGCCCGACGGCGCTGCCCGGGCGAGCGGGGCCGCCCGGGACAGTGCTCAGTGGCCGTGCGTCAGCAACCGTGGATCAGTGGCCGTGGATCAGTGGCCGGCGCCGGCGGTCAGCGAGCTCGGGTAGGTGTCGCCGCCGCTGCCGTAGTCGGGGGTGGAGTCATGGGCGTGCGAGATACCCCAGACCATCACACCGAGAAACGCGAGGCTGACCACGATGCCGATGGGGCCCAGGATGATCCCTGCGAGGGCCATCCCCCCGTTGTTCGCCTCACCGCGGTTGGCGCGCTTGCGGCCGAGGATGCCGAAGATCAGGGCGAGCGTTCCCAGGACGACGCCGAGGCCCCAGGCGCAGAAGATGACCACGCTCAGGATGCCGAGCACCAGAGCGGCCACTCCGAAGCCGTTCGCGGGGCCCTGCTGCGGGGCGGCCCAGCCGCCGTACCCCGGGTATCCGGGATACCCGTAGGCGGCGGGGCCCTGCGGCCCGGGAGCTGCGCCCGGATACCCGGGGTACCCGTACGTGTTGGGGGCGGCCTGCCCGGGGCCGTTCGGCCCGACCGGCGGGGGCGGCACGAATCCGGGGGCCTGGTATCCCGGCGGCGCGAAGCCCGGGGGCACGGATCCGTGCTGCCCGGGGCCGGGCTGCCCGGCAAGCGGCTGCCCGGGGCCCTGCTGCTGCCCCGGGATCTGCGGGCCCTGCGGCTGCTGTCCCGCGGCGGGCTGCCCGGCACCCGCGACGGCGTCGGCCGGCATGGCCGTGACCGTCTGCTGGTCGTGCACCGGGGCGTGCGGCGTCCGCGGCTCGTCCGCCCGGCTGTCCCCCTGCTTGTCGAGCGGCACCTTCCGCGCGGGCGGAGCCCACGGGTCTCTCGGCGGCTCGGGGTCCCCCGAAGGGCGTGATGCGTCGTCTGACATGGGCCTCCCCCATCCTCGGCTCGTCATGCTAAAGCCTGTGGGCGAGGCCCAGGTCCCCGCCTACGATGTTCTCCGACCAGCAGAACTCGCCGTACCCCGGAGGACCCCGATGACCGACCTGCACCCGTTCATTGCGGGACTGCCCAAGGCGGAACTGCATGTGCACCATGTCGGGTCCGCGTCGCCGCGTATCGTCGCCGAACTCGCCGCGCACCACCCCGACTCCATGGTCCCGACGGACCCCGAAGCGCTCGCCGACTACTTCACCTTCACCGACTTCGGGCACTTCATCCAGGTGTACCTCTCCGTGGTGGACCTGATCCGCACCCCCGAGGACGTACGGCTGCTGACCTTCGAGGTCGCACGCGACATGGCCCGCCAGAACATCCGCTACGCGGAGCTCACCATCACCCCGTACTCCTCCACCCGCCGGGGCATTCCCGAGCAGGCCTTCATGGAGGCGATCGAGGACGCCCGGAAGGCCGCCGAGGCCGAGCTGGGCACCGTGCTGCGCTGGTGCTTCGACATCCCCGGCGAGGCCGGACTCGAAGCGGCCGCCGAGACGACCCGGCTCGCTCTGGACCTGCGCCCCGACGGCCTGGTCTCGTTCGGTCTCGGCGGTCCCGAAGTGGGCGTGGCCCGTCCGCAGTTCAAGCCCTACTTCGACCGGGCCCGCGCGGCCGGACTGCACTCCGTGCCGCACGCGGGCGAGACGACGGGACCTGAGACGGTCTGGGACGCGCTCCACCACCTGGGCGCCGAGCGCATCGGCCACGGCACCAGCTCGGCCCAGGACCCGAAGCTCCTCGCCCATCTCGCGGAACAGGGCATCGCGCTGGAGGTCTGCCCGACCTCGAACATCGCGACCCGGGCCGTGCGCACCCTGGAGGAGCACCCGCTGAGGGACATGGTCGACGCCGGAGTGCTGGTGACCGTCAACAGCGACGACCCGCCGATGTTCGGCACCGATCTCAACAACGAGTACCTGGTGGCCGCCCGCCTGCTGGGGCTGGACGAGCGGGGCGTCGCCGACCTGGCGAAGAACGCCGTCGGGGCGTCGTTCCTCGACGCTCCGGGCAAGGCGGAGCTGGCAGCAGAGATCGACACGTACACCACCCAGTGGCTCGCCGGGTAGCCGCCCGCGGCGGCGTTCGGCGAGGATGTCCCCATGCGTACCGTCACTGCCGTGGGTCATCGCGGCGATCCCTACCTCTTCCGTGAGAACACCCTGCCCTCCGTCCGCTCGGCGCTGGAACGGGGCGCCGACGCGGTGGAGGTCGACGTCAGGCTGACCCGGGACGGTGTGCCGGTGCTGCTGCACGACGCGACCCTGGAGCGGCTGTGGGAGCACGAGCGCCCGCTGGACCGGGTCACGGCGGACGAGCTGCGCGGGCTGACGGGCGGCGGGGTGCCCACCCTCCAGGAGGCGCTGATGACGGCCGGCGGGCACCGCCTCATGCTCGATCTGCCGGGCGCCACGGCGGAAGCGGTCCGCGCGGTCGTCGGCGTCGTCCACGAGTGCGGGGCGTCCGACCGTACGTACTATTGCGCGGGACCCTCCACCATGCTCGCCGTGCGGGAGGCCGATCCCGCCGCCGAGATCGCCATGACCTGGACGACACTCGCACCGCCGCGCCCCGCCCTGCTCGACGCGGTGCGGCCCCGCTGGCTCAACTACCGCTTCGGACTGCTGAGTCCGGAGCTCTGCGACCGCGTGCACAGGGACGGGCTGCTGGTCTCCGCGTGGACCCCCGACACCAAGCGGTCGATGCGCGGACTGATCGGCATCGGCGTCGACTCGATCACGACCAACCGCGTCGACGCCCTCCGCGCGGTCCGCCGCAGGACGCGCACCGGCGTCTGATCCGTACGGGCCGGGCGCCGGGACCCAGGCGCGACTCGGCGACCGGCCTAGAGCCCCACGAGCCGGTTCCAGCGCTTCGCGTATCCGACCCGCTCCGCCGACGTGATGTCCCGTGCGATGGAGAGGCGCTTGCGCATCGAGTCGCCGGGGAAGACCAGCGGGTCCTCGGCGAGGTGCGCCAGCTCCTTGTCCTTCGACGAGGCCAGCACCTCGCGCGCGGCAGGGACCGGACACACGTAGTTGACCCAGGCCGCCAGCTTCGCCGCGACCTCGGGCTCGTAGTAGTAGTCGATCAGCTTCTCGGCGTTGGCCTTGTGGCGGGCGAGGTTGGGGATCATCAGGGACTCCGCCCACAGCTCACCGCCCTCCTCGGGGACCACGAACTCGATGTCGGGGCTGTCAGCCTGGAGCTGGATCACGTCGCCGGAGTACGCCTGGCAGGCGAGCACGTCCCCGGTGGACAGGTCCTTGATGTAGTCGTTGCCGGTGAAGCGCCGGATCTGGTTCGTGTGTACGAGCTTCTCGACCTGGTCGCACATGGTGTCGAAGTCCTTGGCGGTCCAGCGGGTGATATCGGCGCCGTTGCCCAGCATGAGCAGCGCGAACGCCTCGTCGAGCCCGGAGAACAGGGTGACCTTGCCACGCAGGTCAGGGGCCCAGAGATCACTCATGTGCTTGATCTCGCGCCCGAGCTTGCGCCGGTTGTAGGCGATACCGGTGATCCCGGACTGCCAGGGCACGCTCTGCTTGCGCCCCTTGTCGAAGGCGGGCGACAGGAGCTGCGGGTCGAGGTACCTGGCGACGTTCGGCTGCCTGGCCCGGTCCATCTCCTCGACCCAGCCGAGCCGCACGAACCGGGCGGCCATCCAGTCGCTGATGACGATCAGGTCGCGCCCGGTCTCCTGGTGGTTCATCAGCGCCGGGCTGATCTTCCCGAAGAACTCGTCGTTGTCGTTGATCTCCTCCGTGTACCTGACCCGGATCCCGGACTGCTTCTGGAAGGCGTCCAGCGTGGGCCGCCTGGAGGAGTCGTGGTCGTCGGTGTCGATGTAGAGCGGCCAGTTGGCGAAGGCCAGGCTCTTGTCCTGTGCCGATCTGTCGCGCCCCGCCCGCTCCCCGGGCTTCACGTACGCGGCGGGGACCCCGCACCCGGTGAGCGCGGCCAGCGCACCCACCGCGCCGGAACCACGGAGGAGGGAACGCCGGGAAACACCAAGATCTGCCATGGGCCCACCCTTGCCCCGGACAGCCGCGGCGGGCAATGGACGCTGCGTACGGAGCACCCGCCCCGGCCGCGACACCTTGTCGGGGCACGGCACACGGGGGGACGCGCCGACGCACGCCGCCCCCGTACGGCGGACCGTACGGGGGCGGCGTGACAGGCCGGCGGGTGCTCAGCCGTCCAGCGACGTCATCACGTGCTTGATGCGCGTGTAGTCCTCGAAGCCGTAGGCGGAGAGGTCCTTGCCGTAACCGGACTTCTTGAATCCGCCGTGCGGCATCTCCGCGACGAGCGGGATGTGGGTGTTGATCCACACACAGCCGAAGTCGAGGTTCTTGGACATGCGCATGGCACGGCCGTGGTCCTTGGTCCACACCGACGAGGCCAGCGCGTACTCCACGCCGTTGGCGTGCGCGAGGGCCTGCGCCTCGTCCTCGAACGACTGGACGGTGATGACCGGGCCGAAGACCTCGTGCTGGATGATCTCGTCGTCCTGCTGCAGACCGGATACGACGGTCGGTGCGTAGAAGTAACCCCGGTCGCCGACCCGGTGGCCGCCCGCCTCGACCTTGGCGTGCGCGGGCAGCCGCTCGATGAAACCGCTGACCTGGGCGAGCTGGTTGGCGTTGTTGAGCGGCCCGAACAGCACGTCCTCGTCGTCCGGCAGGCCGGTCTTCGTGTCGGCGGCCGCCTTGGCGAGCGCCGTGACGAACTCGTCGTGCACCGACGCGTGGACCAGTACGCGGGTGGCCGCCGTGCAGTCCTGCCCGGCGTTGAAGAATCCGGCGACCGAGATGTCCTCGACTGCCTTGGCGAGGTCCGCGTCCTCGAAGACGACGACGGGTGCCTTGCCGCCCAGCTCCAGGTGGACCCGCTTGACGTCCTTGGCCGCGGACTCGGCGACCTGCATCCCGGCCCGTACCGATCCCGTGATGGACGCCATCGCGGGCACCTTGTGCTCGACCATCGTGCGGCCGGTGTCACGGTCGCCGCAGACGACGTTGAAGACGCCCTTGGGGGCGATGGCGCCGATGATCTCGGCCATCAGGACGGTGGAGGCCGGTGTCGTGTCGGAGGGCTTGATGACGACGGTGTTGCCTGCCGCCAGCGCCGGGGCGAACTTCCACACGGCCATCATCATCGGGTAGTTCCACGGCGCGACCTGGGCGCAGACGCCGACCGGCTCCCGCCGGACGATGGAGGTCAGGCCCTCCATGTACTCACCGGCCGAGCGGCCCTCCAGGAGCCGTGCCGCCCCCGCGAAGAAGCGGATCTGGTCCACCATCGGCGGGATTTCCTCGGTGCGGGTCAGCCCGAGCGGCTTTCCGGTGTTCTCGCTCTCGGCGGCGATCAGATCCTCGGCCCGCTCCTCGAAGGCGTCGGCGATCTTCAGCAGGACGCGCTGGCGCTCGGACGGAGTGGCGTCGCGCCAGGCGGGGAATGCCGCAGCGGCGGCCTCCATGGCGGCGTCGACATCGGCCTGCCCGGAGAGCGGGGAGGTCGCGTAGGCCTCGCCCGTCGCCGGGTTGACCACATCGATGGTCCGGCCGTCAGCGGCGTCCTTGAACTCCCCGTTGATGTAGTTACGCAGCCGGCGCAGCTCGGTGGTCACAGTCGCTCTCCCTCTCCGGTACCCGATGGACGGTGCCCGGTGGATGTCCCGATGGGTGAGACACCACCCTAAGCGCAAAGGTGACGCTTTCGACATACCCAGCCACCCAGAACTTCGGATTCAGTTCCCAAAATGGCTTTCGGCAACGAATTACATCGCTCTGGGCTTGCATGACGGGCGAGACCTCATGCACAGTGTGGGCGTGGCCAGTCGCAGCGCAGATTCCAGAAACGGGAACGGCACCCCCCCGATCGACGCCGTCTCCCTGGCGATCATCGAACAGCTCCAGCAGGACGGCCGGCGGCCCTACGCCGCGATCGGGAAGGCCGTCGGCCTCTCCGAGGCGGCCGTCCGCCAGCGGGTGCAGAAACTCCAGGACCAGGGCGTCATGCAGATCGTCGCCGTCACCGACCCGCTCACGGTGGGTTTCCGGCGGCAGGCGATGGTCGGCATCACCGTCGAGGGCGACCTCGACCCGGTGGCGGACGCGCTGGCCACCATGAACGAGGTCGACTACGTGGTCATGACCGCGGGCTCGTTCGACCTCATGGTGGAGGTCGTCTGCGAGGACGACAACCACCTGCTCGAACTGATCAACAAGCGGATCCGCGCGCTCCCTGGCGTGCGGGCGACCGAGAGCTTCGTCTACCTCAAGCTGAAAAAACAGACCTACCAGTGGGGCACCCGATAGTCATGAGCAAGGACCTGAGCCAGACCGCGTACGACCACCTGTGGATGCACTTCACGGACATGTCGTCGTACGAGAACGCGCCCGTTCCCACCATCGTGCGTGGCGAGGGCACCTACATCTACGACGACAAGGGCAAGCGCTACCTCGACGGCCTCTCGGGCCTGTTCGTGGTCAACGCCGGCCACGGCCGCCACGAGCTGGCCGAGACCGCGTACAAGCAGGCCCAGGAGCTGGCCTTCTTCCCGATCTGGTCGTACGCCCACCCGAAGGCCGTCGAGCTGGCGGAGCGCCTCGCGAACTACGCGCCCGGCGACCTCAACAAGGTCTTCTTCACCACGGGCGGCGGCGAGGCGGTCGAGACCGCATGGAAGCTGGCGAAGCAGTACCACAAGCTCACCGGCAACCACCAGAAGTACAAGGTCATCTCCCGCGCGGTCGCCTACCACGGCACCCCGGCCGGCGCCCTGTCCATCACGGGCCTGCCCGCGCTGAAGGCCCCCTTCGAGCCGCTGGTCCCCGGCGCGCACAAGGTCCCCAACACCAACATCTACCGCGCCCCGATCCACGGCGACGACCCGGTGGCGTACGGCCGCTGGGCCGCCGACCAGATCGAGCAGGAGATCCTCTTCGAGGGCCCCGAGACGGTCGCCGCCGTCTTCCTGGAGCCGGTGCAGAACGCCGGAGGCTGCTTCCCGCCGCCGCCCGGCTACTTCCAGCGCGTGCGCGAGATCTGCGACAAGTACAACGTGCTGCTCGTCTCCGACGAGGTCATCTGCGCCTTCGGCCGCCTCGGCACCATGTTCGCGTGCGACAAGTTCGACTACGTGCCGGACATGATCACCTGCGCCAAGGGCATGACGTCGGGCTACTCGCCGATAGGAGCCTGCATCATCTCCGACCGGCTGGCCGAGCCGTTCTACCGTGACGGCAACACCTTCCTGCACGGCTACACCTTCGGCGGCCACCCGGTCTCCGCGGCCGTCGGCATCGCCAACCTCGACATCTTCGAGCGCGAGGGCCTCAACCAGCACGTCCTCGACAACGAGGGTGCCTTCTACTCGACGCTGCAGAAGCTGCACGACCTGCCGATCGTCGGCGACGTCCGCGGCAACGGCTTCTTCTACGGGATCGAACTGGTCAAGGACAAGGCGACCAAGGAGACCTTCAACGAGGACGAGACCGAGCGCATCCTGTACAACGCCGTCTCGAAGGGTCTCTTCGAGAACGGTCTGTACTGCCGGGCCGACGACCGCGGCGACCCGGTCGTCCAGCTCGCCCCGCCGCTGATCTCCGACCAGTCGACCTTCGACGAGATCGAGTCGATCCTGCGCGGCGTCCTCACCGAGGCCTGGGCCAAGATCTGACCCGGCCACCGCCGATGTGACACCCCGGCCCGGCCGCACCCGTACGAGTGGATACGGGTGCGGCCGGGCCGCGTGCTGTCCGCACACCGCGGCCCGGAGTCCCTACGGTGCGCAGTGACCGGCCGGCTCCTTCCCGCCCTCCCGTGCGGGGGCGGCCGGACACCAGAACTGAACCGAGGTGTGCTCGCCATGGTGGCCCCACCGGACAACGACGTGCTCTGGGCTCGCTCCGTCCACTACTCCCACAACGGCTCGCCCGCGCTCACCGGGGTCTCGCTTGGCGTGCGCGTGGCGGAGACCCTCGCCGTACTCGGCCCGCGCGGCGGCGGCAAGACCACACTCCTTCGCTGTCTCTCGGGCCAGCTCGTCCCGCAGCAGGGCGAGGTGTGGTTCAACAGCAGCCCCGTCCACACCCTGGGCCGGGTGGCGCGTGAACGGCTGCGGGTCACCCGCTTCGGCTGGATCGACCCCGAGCCGGAGCTCGTACCGGAGCTGACGGCCTGGGAGAACACGGCCCTGCCGCTGCTGCTGAACGGCGCCTCGCACCGCGCCGCGAAGCACACGGCCCTGCAGTGGCTGGACCGCCTCGACCTGGGAGAGGAGTCCGGCACCCGTCCTCACAAGCTGCTCCAGGCCCAGCGCCAGCGGGTGGCCTTCGCCCGCGCCCTGGCGGCGGGGCCCGCGGTGATCTTCGCCGACGAGCCCACGGCCGTCCTGCACGGCGCGGAGGGGACCCAGCTGCTGCGCACGCTCCTCGCGGCGACCCGTTCGCACGGGATCACGATGGTGCTCGCCACCCACGACCCGGGGGTCGCCGCCTGCGCCGACCGGACGGTCCTGCTCCGGGACGGGCGCAGGGCCGCGTCACTCGGCGAGGTCCCCGCGCCCGGCGACAAGGAGCGCACCGCGTGCTCGCTCTCCGTCTAGCCCGCGGCTCCGGGCCTCTCATCCTGCTGCGGAGGCTGCTGGTAGCGGCGGCCTCGGCCGGTGTCGGGCTGCTGCTGCTCTGCGCGCTCGACTACGCGGTGGGGCACCCGGCACGGCCGTCCGCCACCGGACCGCGTCTGCTCTGGTGCCTGGTCCCGCTGGCGGCCACGGTGCGCCTCGCCGCGGCGGTGGCCCGTACCGACCCGGCCGTCCGCCCGAGCCGCGGGGCGACGGCCGCCGGACTGGGCCCCGCCGGGCGCGCCGCGCTGTCGGCGGTGTCGGCGGCCCTCACCTGTGTGCTGGGCAGCACGGTGGCCCTGCTCCTCTTCGTCCAGTTGCGGCACGGCGTGGTGCCGTTCGCCGGGGCCACGGCCCGGGGAGCGGGGGCGGGCAACCCGCTGCCGCTGCCCGCCACACTGCTCCTGCTGGTCGCGGCGCCCGCCGCAGCCGCCGCGGGCAGCGCCTGGGCGGTGCGGCCGCGCCGTCCGGTGCACGAGGGCGCCGCCCCGAAGGGGTTCCTCTGGGGAGCGGCCCTGGTGGCGGCCGGGTTCGCGGCCGAGGTGTACGCGAGCGGCCGGCCGGAGAGTGCCGCGCTGCCGCTGCCCGGCCGTTTCGGCAGCGGCCCGGCGGGCGTACTGGCCGGCTGGTCCCTGACGGCATGGGGGCTCGCGGTGGCGGGCCCCGCCCTGACCCATCTGTGCGGACGGCTCCTGCAGTCGGTCGGGCCGGGGGCGGTACGTCTCGTCGCGGGCCGGGTGCTGCAGTCCGAGGCCCGGCGGATCGGCCGCCCGCTCGGCGTGTGCTGCGCGGTGGCCTCGGGGACCGTCGCCGCTCTCACTCTGCACGGAGCGGAGCCGCGGCTCGCCGGCCCACTGACCGTGCTGGGCGCCGCGCTCGTGGTGGCCTGTCCGGCGGCCACTCTGCTCGCCGCGGCCGTCGAGGCCCGTCAGGACCGGGCGGCCACGACGGCCGCCCTGCTGCGCGGCTGCGCCCCGGCCGCCCTGGTGCGCAGGGCCGCGACGCTGCGTGCCGCCGCCCTGCTGGCGCTGGCCACTCCGGTGACCTGGGCGGTCGCGGCGCTCGCGGCGGCACCCCTGTCCGGGTGAACGGGCCACCCCCCTACGATGTCCGGATGCCCACCACACCTGAGCGTGACCGCGAGATCGAGACCCTGGACGCCTTCGACCGGGCCACCGCACGGGGTCCGCTCGGCGGGTACCGCGTCCAGGCCGTCGATCTGACGGGCCGTACGGAGACGCTGCTCACGGCGGACACCTCGGGTGCGGTCTTCCTGGGCTGCCCGATGACGCCGGAGGCCGAGTCCGCCGTGGGAGCTGCGGGTGCGCTCGTCTTCCCGCCGGTCCCGGGCCTGCCCTTCGCTCCCTACCGCGGTCTGCTGTACTCCGCGGACGAGCTGTTCGCGGGGCTGAGGGACGGCGGATACGCCGCGACCCCCGACGCGCGCGCGTACGCCTGGTTCCAGAAGACCGGGAACGACGGCGACATATTCGCGTCGATGCTGCGCTCCGTCCACGACGACGCGATGTCGGACGCACTCGACGAACACCTCGACAGCGCGCGGGTGGTGGGCATCATGGGCGGCCACGCCATGGCCCGCGGTACGACGGAGTACGCGGGAGCGGCGCGGCTCGGCCGTACGCTCGCCCGGACCGGTCTGACCGTCGCGACCGGCGGCGGCCCCGGCGCCATGGAGGCCGCCAACCTGGGGGCGTACGCGGCGCCGTTCCGCGACGGGATGCTGGACGAGGCGCTCGAACTCCTGGGCAAGGCACCGTCGTTCAGCCCTTCGGTCTCCGACTGGGCGAGCGCCGCCTTCGATGTGCGGGACCGCTGGCCGCGGGGCGGGGACTCGGTGGGCATCCCCACCTGGTTCTACGGCCACGAGCCGCCGAACGCCTTCGCCGGGCACATCGCCAAGTACTTCGCCAACGCCACCCGTGAGGACGGTCTGCTCGCCCGCTCGACCGCGGGTGTCGTCTTCCTGCCCGGTGCGGCCGGGACCGTCCAGGAGATCTTCGACAACGCCACCCCGAACTACTACGGCTCGCGCGGCGAACCGTCCCCGATGGTCCTGGTGGACCGGGCCCACTGGACCAAGGAGCTGCCCGCCTGGCCGCTGCTCAGGGCGCTGGCGAAGGGCCGGCCGATGGAGTCCCGTATCGCCCTGGTCGACACGGTGGACGAGGCGCCCGACGCGCTGGCCCGGATGGTCTTCTGACGCCGGGCTACTCGCCCCCGGTGAACATGGCGATCAGGCCGTGTGGCGCGTCGTCGCCGAAGAGAAGGCCGTGGAGCTCGTCGCCGTCCGCCGCCGCCGCGGCACTGCGGGGGAACATGTCCTGCTCGTACCGGGCGAGCGCGGCCTCGATGCCGCCGGGGCCGGCGGCGATGGCCTTGCCGAGTTCGGCGCCGTCGTACATGGCCAGGTTGGCGCCTTCGCCGTTCGGGGCCGCGAGGTGGGCGGCGTCGCCGAGCAGGGTCACTCCCGGCACCCGCTCCCACCGGTGCCCGGGCGGCAGGGCGCTGAGGGTGCGCAGGACCGGGGCGGTATCACCGTCGGTGATCAGCGCGGTGAGCTCCGGCGCCCAGCCGTCGAACTCCCCGGCGACGCGCGCGGTGACCGCGGCCGCGTCGGTGAAGTCGATGCCGGCGAACCACTCCTGCGGCTTGGAGAGCGCCACGTAGGTGTGCAGGGTGGCGCCGTTCTCCCGGTGGGCCTGGATCCCCTTCCCCGGCGCGAGGGCGAGGAGCGAGCCGCCGCCGACCGCCTTCGCGCTGGCCGGGTGGCGGGTGTCCCCCTCGAACAGGTAGGTCTCGACGAACGACCTGCCGATGTACTCGGGCACCGCGTCGGAGAGCAGGGGACGGACCCGCGACCATGCGCCGTCCGCACCGACGAGCAGGCTCGTGACGACGGTGGCGCCGTCGGCGAAGGCCACCTCGTGGCGCCCGTCGCCGAGCGCACGGACGCCGCTGACCTTGTGGCCCCACCGGACGGTGCCGGCCGGGAGCGAGTCCAGCAGGAGCGTCCGCAGCTCGCCGCGCAGCACCTCGGGACGGCCGCGTTCGCTGTCGTCGTCGAAGAGCACGGTCCCGTCCGGAGCCAGGACGCGGGTGGCCTCGCGGCCTTCCAGGACGAGGCCCCGGAACTCCTCCATGAGGCCGGCGGCCCGGAGAGCCGCCTGGCCGTTCTCCTCGTGGATGTCGAGCATCCCGCCCTGGGCGCGGGCCTCCGGGGACGCCTCCGCCTCGTAGACCGTGGACGGGATGCCGTGTACGTGCAGGACGCGGGCGAGCGTGAGGCCGCCGAGGCCGGCGCCGATGATCGTGACGTGGGTGTTCATGGTGACTCCTCCGGGGTCGAGGCCGTGGGCGCAGGCCCGGCCGGCCTTCTGTGGAATGCCGTTCCATCCACCATGTTGGAACAACGCTCCAGACATGTCAAAATGTCGGCATGGCACCACGGACACGCAGGACGGAACGGCGTACCGACGCGCTCACCCGCGAGCGCATCACCGGCGCCGCCGTCGAGCTGCTCGACACGGCAGGTGAGGGCGGGCTGACCTTCCGGGCACTGACCGAGCGTCTTTCCACCGGGCCCGGGGCGATCTACTGGCATGTGGCGAACAAGGGTGAGCTGCTCGACGCCGCGACCGACGCCGTCGTCACCGCTGCCCTGGCCGGGGAGCCCGCAGGGCCCGCAGGTTCACCGCAGGAGGAGATCCGCGCGGTCGCGCTCGGGCTGTTCGTCGCGATCGAGGAGCACCCGTGGCTCGGCACTCAGCTCGCCACGCAGTTCGCCCGCGGCCCCTGGCAGTCGGTGACGCCGCGGATCTTCGAAAGCATCGGGCGGCAGGTCCGCGCGCTGGGTGTGCCGCAGGACAGCTGGTTCACGACGACTTCGGTGCTGGTGCACTACATCCTCGGAGCCGCGGGCCAGAACGCCGCGAACACCGCGGGTGCCCGCGCACTCGGGCCCGGCGCGAACCGCAGCGAGTACCTCGACGCCGTGTCGAGCGCCTGGGAGGAGCTCGACCCCGGCGACTACCCGTTCACGCGGCTCGTCGCGGACCAGATGCGCGACCATGACGACCAGGCGGAGTTCCTCGCAGGGATCGGTCTCATCCTCACCGGTATCACCGCGGGGCACCCGCCCACTGGGTGAGCGCCCCGGCGGTGCGCCGCGCGAGGCCCCGGCGGGATACGCGGCTCACTCCCCCGCGGCCAGCAGGACCACATCGCCCGCCTCGAAGACCGCCCCCACCGTCTCCCCCACCCCGGGCGCGGCGGGCAGCGGGCACTCGGCCTCCAGCTGCGGTCCGTGCTCGGGGCTCAGGAGCACCGCCACATGGCTGCCCCGGAACGTGCGCGCCTGCACTGTGCAGCGCAGCCCGTCCCGCGGCGCCGACAGCCGCACACCTGCGGGCCGCACCAGGAGCCGGCCCTCGCCCTGCGGGGAGCCGGCCGGCACCGGAATTTTGCCCCAGGGGGTCTCGGCCGCCCGGCCGGTCACCGTCGCGGCCACCACGTTGTCGAAGCCGAGGAACCGCGCGACGAACTCCGAAGCAGGGCGCTGCCAGACCTCAAGCGGGGTGCCCGCCTGGGCGATCCGGCCGTTCTCCATCACCACCACCCGGTCGGCCAGCGCGAAGGCCTCACCCTGGTCGTGGGTGACGGCCAGCACGGTCGTCCCCAACCGGCCGAAGAGATCGCGCAGTTCCACGACGAGGCGCTCACGCAGGCTGCGGTCCAGCTGGCCGAGCGGCTCGTCGAGCATCAGCAGCTTGGGGCGCGGAGCCAGCGCGCGGGCGAGTGCCACACGCTGCTGCTCGCCCCCGGAGAGCGCGGCCACCGCACGCCGCCCGGCCCCGGGCAGACCGACCAGATCCAGCAACTCCGCTACCCGGGAGGCCTGTTCATCCCGGGGCACGGAGCGCATCCGCAGCCCGAAGCCCACGTTGCCCGCGACGTCACGCTGCGGAAAGAGCTGGTGATCCTGGAACATCAGGCCCACACCGCGCCGGTGCACGGGCACCCCGCTCTGCTCGGCACCGTCCAGCAGCACCCGCCCCGCGGACGCCTGCTGCAGCCCCGCCACCACCCGCAGCAGCGTCGACTTGCCGCTCCCGCTGGGCCCAAGGACACAGACCGTCTCGTGCTCCGCGACCGTCAGATCCACCGCGTCCAGCGCCACCCGCTGCCCGAAGCGGACCGTCACACCGTCCAGTTGCAGCATCAGAACTCTCCCGAGCGGTCGGTACGAATGCGTTCGAGCACCAGCAGCGACACGGCGCACACCAGCATCAGAATGGTGGACAGCGCCATCGCCTGCCCGTAGTTGAGCTCACCGGCCCGCCCCAGCAGCCGCGCCACCGCCACCGGCAGTGTCGGGTTGTCGGGCCTCGCGATGAAGACCGTCGCCCCGAACTCCCCCAGCGACACGGCGAACGCGAACCCGGCGGCGACCAGCAGCGCCCGGCGCACCATCGGCAGATCCACCTCGCGCCAGGCCCGGAGGGGCGAGGCGCCGAGGACCGCCGCGGCCTCCCGCAGCCGGCCGTC
The DNA here is from genome assembly GCF_036061255.1 of Streptomyces sp. NBC_00388. NCBI lineage: Bacteria > Bacillati > Actinomycetota > Actinomycetes > Kitasatosporales > Streptomycetaceae > Streptomyces > Streptomyces sp. NBC_00388. The sequence goes on along the minus strand of NZ_CP107948.1, from coordinate 5,633,925 downwards.
CACCGCCCGCAGCACCGGCAGCATCGTCCGTACGACGAACGGCACGCCCACCAGCGCCTGCGCGAGCGGCACCAGGATCCAGGACGACCGCAGATCGAGCGGCGGCTTGTCGAGGGTGATGAGGAAACCGAAGCCGACGGTGACCGCGGAGACCCCGAGCGGGAGCATCAGCAGCGCGTCGAATCCGCGGACCAGCCGCCCGGCCCGACGGGTGAGCGCGGCCGCCGCGAGCCCGCCGACAGCCAGAGCGATCCCCGTCGCGACCAGGGCGTACCGCACGGAGTTCCAGACCGCCTCGACCGGCGGGACCAGGAACGTACCGCCGCTCGCGTCCGGTGAACGGAGCGCCCGGTAGAACGCGAAGCCGTACCCTCCGGGGCCGTCGAGCGAGCGCGCGACCAGCACCCCCAGGGGCAGCAGGATCAGAACGACGATCACCGCCAGCACCCCGCCGAGGAGCCACCACTGGCCGGCCCCCCGCGGGCGGCGCGAGGTCCGGGCCGGGTCGACCAGGCTCAGTGCGCTCTCCCGGCGCCGCACCGTCCACGCGTGCAGCGCGAGGATCGCACCGACGGCGGCGAACTGCACCAGCGTGAGCACAGCGGCCGTCGGCAGGTCGAGCAGTTCGGCGGTCTCCCGGTAGATCTCCACCTCGAGCGTGGAGAAAGTCGGCCCGCCGAGGATCTGCACCACACCGAAGGACGTGAAGGTGAAGAGGAAGACCATCAGCGCGGCGGCGGCCACCGCCGGGGTCAGCGCGGGCAGCGTCACCCGCCGCCAGGCCGCGAACCGGGACGCCCCCAGCACCCGGGCGGCCTCCTCCTGACGCGGGTCGAGCTGCGCCCAGAGGCCGCCCACGGTCCGTACGACCACCGCGTAGTTGAAGAAGACATGCGCGAGCAGGATCGCCCAGACGGTGGTGTCCAGGCGTACGCCCCACAGCTGGTCGAGCAGCCCGCCGCGGCCGAGGAGGGCCAGGAAGGCCGTCCCGACGACGACGGTGGGCAGCACGAAGGGCACCGTCGCGACCGCCCGCAGCAGCTGTTTGCCGGGGAAGTCGAAGCGGGCGAACACATACGCGCCGGGGAGCGCGATCAGCAGGGTCAGCCCCGTCGACGCGCACGCCTGCCAGGTGGTGAACCACAGGACGTGCAGGATGTCCGGCCGGCTCAGTACGTCACCGATCCGCCCGAACTGCCACGCGCCGCCCGCCCGGAGACCGCGGCCGACGATGGCCGCCACCGGGTAGGCGAAGAAGACCGCGAAGAAAACGGCCGGCGCCGCCATGAGAGTCAGGCGTACGGCGGTCCGGCGCCGGGCCGGCCCGTCCGCCCGCGCCGGCCCGCTCTCCCCGGGCGGCGCTACCTCAGGACGAGTGAGGACCACGACTTGACCCACTGATCACGGTTCTTGGCGATCGTGCCGGGCGCGACGGTCTCGGGGTGGGTGATCTTCGCACCGAACTCGGTGAACACCGCGGGCTCCTTCGCGCCCTTCACCACCGGGTCCACGAACATGCTGAGCGGCATGTCCTCCTGGAACTTCTTGCTGATCAGGAAGTCGATCAGGGCCTTGCCGCCCTCCTTGTTCCCCGCGCCGTCCAGCAGCCCGGCGAACTCGATCTGCCGGAAGCAGGTGGCGGTGGCGACGCCGGTCGGCGCGGTCTTCGGCTGCGGCTTGGCGTACAGCACCTCGGCGGGCGGGCTCGACGCGTACGAGACGACGAGCGGCCGGTCCCCCTTGGCCTTCTTGCCGCCGGCCGAGCCGGAGAAGTCGTTGTTGTACGCCTGCTCCCAGCCGTCGTCGACCTTGACTCCGTTGGCCTTGAGCTTCTTCCAGTACGCCTGCCACCCGTCGTGCCCGTACCGGGCGACCGTGCCGAGCAGGAAGCCGAGACCGGGCGAGGAGGTGGCGACGTTCTCGGTGACCAGCAGGTTCTTGTACTCCGGCTTGATCAGATCGTCGAAGCTGCGGGGCGGGGCGATCTTGTGGTCCGCGAAGTACTTCTTGTCGTAGTTGACGCAGAGGTCGCCGCTGTCGACCGGCGTGACCCGGTGCTTCGCCGCGTCGAGCTGCACCGCGGTGGAGACCTGGTCCAGGCCCTTCGCCCGGTACGGCGTGAAGAGGCCGTTGTCGAGCGCCCGCGACAGCAGGGTGTTGTCGACACCGAAGAAGACATCGCCGCGCGGGGAGCCCTTGGTGAGGATCTCCTGGTTGAGCGCCGCGCCCGCGTCCCCGCTCTTGAGTACGTGGACGGTGTAGCCGGTCTCCTTCGTGAACTCCTTCAGCACGGCGGGAGAGGCGGCGAACGAGTCATGGCTGACGAGCGTCACGACCTTGGAGTCCTTGGCGCCCGAACCGGAGCCGCCGGAACTGCCGCAGCCGGCGAGCGCCGAGACGCCCAGCGCCGCGGCCAGCGCGGTGGCGGTCAGCTTCGTGGTGCTGAGCGTTCTGCCGGGCGTACGCGCTCGCTTTGTGGTGCTCACTGATTCCTCCTGGGATGAGACATCCAGGAAGAGACGCGGCCCTGCCCGCGGGAGACGGGCAGGGCTGAACAGCTTGAGTGGTGACCGAACTTCCTACCCGGAATGACCCGGGCAAGGTTCAGAGGGTCTGCGGCATGGCCGCACTCTCAGCGCTGTGGCGCTCCCCTGTCGGAATATGAAAATGTGCGGCCCACGTTACACGGGCCCTACCGCTCCGCGGCGGCCAGCTGCCCGCACGCTCCGTCGATCTCCTGGCCACGGGTGTCCCGTACGGTCACGGGCACACCATGGGCGGCGATGGCGGCGACGAACGCCTTCTCGTCCTCCGGCCGTGACGCGGTCCACTTGGAGCCGGGTGTCGGGTTGAGCGGGATCAGATTGACGTGGACGGGCTTGCCCTTGAGCAGCCGTCCGAGCCGGTCCCCCCGCCACGCCTGGTCGTTGATGTCGCGGATCAGCGCGTACTCGATGGAGACCCGGCGGCCGGACTTCTCGGCGTACTCCCACGCCGCGTCCAGCACCTCGCGGACCTTCCACCGGGTGTTGGCCGGGACGAGCGTGTCACGCAGTTCGTCGTCGGGCGCGTGCAGCGACACCGCGAGCCGGCACTTGAAGCCCTCGTCGGCGAAGCGCAGCATCGCGGGCACCAGGCCGACCGTGGAGACGGTGATCCCGCGCTGCGAGAGCCCGAGGCCGTCGGGTTCGGGGTCGGTCAGCCTGCGGATGGCGCCGACCACGCGCTTGTAGTTGGCAAGGGGCTCGCCCATGCCCATGAAGACGATGTTGGAGAGCCGGGCCGGCCCGCCGGGCACTTCGCCGTCACGCAGCGCTCGCATGCCGTCGACGATCTGGTGGACGATCTCGGCCGTCGAGAGATTGCGGTCGAGACCCGCCTGGCCGGTGGCGCAGAAGGGGCAGTTCATGCCGCAGCCGGCCTGCGAGGAGATGCACATCGTCACCCGGTCCGGGTAGCGCATCAGCACGGACTCGACGAGCGTGCCGTCGTGCAGCTTCCAGAGTGTCTTACGGGTGGTGTCGTCGTCGCAGCTGATGTGGCGTACCACGCTCATCAGGTCGGGAAGCAGCGCCTCCCGCAGCTTCTCGCGCGAGGCGGCAGGGATGTCGGTCCACTCGGCGGGGTCGTGTGTGTACCGCGCGAAGTAGTGCTGCGACAGCTGCTTGGCGCGGAACGGCTTCTCGCCGGTCCCGGCCACGGCGTCCTTGCGCTCGGCGGGCGTGAGGTCGGCCAGGTGGAGCGGGGGCTTCTTGGCTCCGCGGGGCGCGACGAAAGTGAGTTCTCCGGGCTTAGGCATGGTTCCTCCAGTGTCGCAGACCCGCCGGGGTACTCACGGTCGCCGCCGGAGCGCAGCGGGAGAGCCGGCCCGGTACCGGTCACCGGGGGTCGCCTCAGTCGCTCCTGGCCGCCCCCCGGAGGCCCGCAGACGGCCCGGCCGGCGCCCCGGTCAAGGCGCTGAGCTGCGGCTCACTCCGTGATCAGGTCCAGGATCGCCTCGTGCGACCAGTGGCCGGCGGCGCCCCGGGCGGAAGCCACGTAGGCCGCCACGGTGTCCGCGTCCCACGCCCCGGCCTCAAGCAGGCCGGCGGCGAGGAAACGCACGTACGCACGGGAGGGAGGCACCGGAGTCACCTCACCGGCGCCCCAGGGGGCGGTGAAGGTGAGGACGGGCAGCCCGTCCATCCGCCCGCCGCACACCAGGGTCTCGTACCGTCCGCTCCCCAGTACGGCGACGCCTGTCGTGAGAACCGCACTGAGATCGAGGTCTTCGCCGGGGGTCCTGTACATCTCCTGCGCCGCGATGTCCGCGAACTGGGCGGCCGTCACGAGGTGGGCCCGGGCGTAGACCCGCCCTTCCGCATCCGGGTCGTAGAACGCCCGCCCACCGCCCCAGACCGGCGACTCGGTGGCGAAGTAGAGGGCGCCGCTCAGTTCCACGGGCACGGACCGGACGGGCATGCGCTGGTCCCGGCACCCGGGGCAGACCGTGGCGGCGCCGGCCGGCTGACCGCCCTTGACGTAGTACGCGAGCCGGCCGAGGTACATGTTGGAGCCGTACGAGGTGTACCAGACCCACTCAGGCGCAGGTCCCCCCGCGGGGCCCGGCTCGACCGGGTGCGTACCGGCCATGTGACGGCTCCGTTCCTGCTCTTCCACCGGCAGCCCGCGGACGGCAGTGGATCCAGTTCACCGGATGAGGCGTGCCCCCAGTATCGGCAGGAGCCGGTCCGTCAACAGGCGGCGGGCGGGATCGGACGACTTCCACAGGAGCTTGTGCCGTGTGCCGTCCCGCATGTCCACCGTGAGGCTTGAGGTGGTGATCCCGCCCCGCAGCCTGGCCCGGGCGATGTCCGGGAACGGGATGAGCTTGTTGGTGCGGTGCCCGGTCAGGACGCGGTCGGGGTCGTAGCCGACCGTACGGCCCTGATCCCGGGCGGGCAGGCCGGATCCGAAGGAGTTCACCACCGAGTCCATGAGGCCACTGCGTACCCGGAGCAGACAGGTCGGCGTCAGCCACAGCTCACCGTGGATCCAGTCCAGCCAGCCCGTGGTGCAGGTACGGGCCATCAGCTGGGCCTGTTGCAGCCGGATACGGGAAGCCCGCTCCACCGCCTGGTTCAGCACCGCGTCCCACTCCCCGGGCGAACGGACCCGGCGGCGCTCCCGTACCGCCCCCGCCTTCCCGTAGTAGCCCGGATACGCCCACCCTTCGCGGCTCAGCTCGACGACAAGCACGGCGTCCCAGGTGTCACCGGCGATCTGCACCACAAGACCGAGAGGGTCGCTCAGTGGGTCACGGCCGGGGAGCAGATGGCCGTTCGCGTCGTGCCGCCATCCGAGCGGGGCCACCCGGAGGCCGCGGGCGAGCCACCCGTCCGCGTGTCGGTCCACGGCCAGGGCTGCCAGATCCAGATCCAGTTGTCTTCGCACCCGCAGATCATGCGGGAGACCACCCCGCCGGCGACAGCCCCCGGTCCGGCTCCACCGGCGGCCCGGCTCCGCGCGGAGGCACGGCGCGCACGGTTGCCGTGCGGGCGGCGGGCACGTCGACGGCGCACCCGGGCATGGCCGGCCCCGGGCCGCACACGCGGAGGGAGGGCCGCCGCCCTGTGGGGCGACGACCCTCCCTTCCGTGCGGACGCGGGTCGAAGGCCCGGCCATCCGGCCCCAGGGGGCAGGATGGCCGGTTTTGCCGGGTTTCAGGAACCGACGAAGAGAACCATCAGCAGCCAGACAACAGGAGCTGTGGGCAGCAGCGAGTCCAGCCGGTCCATGATCCCGCCGTGGCCCGGCAGCAGCGTTCCCATGTCCTTGATCCCGAGGTCCCTCTTGATCATGGACTCGCCCAGGTCGCCCAGCGTGGCGCTGGCCGCGACGGCGAGGCCGAGCAGCAGACCCTGCCACCACTGCCCGTCGTCGATCAGGAACTGCATGCACAGGGCGCCCGCCACCATCGCGAAACCGACCGCCCCCAGCAGACCCTCCCTGGTCTTTCCGGGGCTGATGCGCGGGGCGAGCTTGCGCTTGCCGAAGCGCCAGCCGATCGCGTACGCACCCGTGTCGCTGACCACGGTCAGCACCAGGAACGTGAGCACCCGCCAGGAACCGTCCTCGGCGGTCAGCAGCAGCGCCACGAACGTCGCGAGGAAGGGCACGTAGAACGCGGCGAACACACCCGCCGTGACGTCCCTGAGGTACCCGTCGGGCGGCTCGGTCATCCGCCAGACCAGGACCGCCAGCGCCGTGAGGGCCATGGCGATCCAGGCGCCCTCGGTCCCGCGCGCGTACCCGGCGACGACCATGGCGGCGCCACCCACCGCGAGCGGCACCAGCGGCGCCTTGATGCCCTTGCGTTCGCCGAGCCGGGAGGTGAGCTCCCAGAGACCGACGACCACCGCGGCCGCGATGACGATGACGAAGGCGGCCTTCCAGATGAAGAGGGAGGCGGCCACCACCACGCCGAGACCGAGGCCGACCCCTATCGCCGACCGGAGATCCCGGCCGGCCTTCTTCTTCTCGGGAGGCGGCGGGGCTGGCATGGGCTCCTGCGGCATCTCGTCACGGACCGGGGGGCCGCTCGGGTGAGCGGCCCCCCGGTCGTGGTCGGCGCGGCCGTGGTGGCCACGGCCGCCGTCTTCGGCGTCTCTGCCTGCGTCGGGCACGATGGGCATGGGCCGAGTCTGCTCAACTTCATGCTCGCCGTATGCGGGACCCGCCGGGACAGCGCCCTGGTCGGGGGCAGGTCGCCATTCCCCGACGGGATGGCCACTCTGCGGGGCACCCCAGGAAGAGTCGTTCATCAGACCTCGAGCAGCTCGGCTTCCTTGTGCTTGAGCAGCTCGTCCACCTGCGCGACGTACTTCGCGGTGGTGTCGTCGAGCTCCTTCTCGGCGCGGCGGCCCTCGTCCTCGCCGACCTCGCCGTCCTTGATCATCTTGTCGATCGCTTCCTTGGCCTTGCGGCGGATGGAACGGATCGAGATCTTGGAGTCCTCGGCCTTGGTCCTGGCGACCTTGGTGTACTCCTTGCGGCGCTCACCGGTCAGCTCGGGGAAGGTCACCCGGATGATGTTGCCGTCGTTGCTCGGGTTGACGCCGAGGTCGGAGTCCCGGATCGCCTGCTCGATGTTGCGCAGCGAAGTCTTGTCGAACGGGGTCACCACGGCCATCCGGGCCTCCGGCACGGAGAACGAGGCGAGCTGGTTGATCGGGGTCAGCGAGCCGTAGTACTCCGCCACGATCTTGTTGAACATCGCCGGGTGCGCACGGCCGGTGCGGATCGCGGCGAAGTCCTCCTTGGCGACCACGACGGCCTTCTCCATCTTCTCCTCGGCCTCGAGGAGGGTCTCTTCGATCACCACTTGCTCCTGCATGTCTTGAGTGGGCCCGCGTTCTCGGGCCCTGGAGTAAACCCGCGTCTTGCCCTGCACGGTGTCCGACCGGCAGGTTCTTGTCCACCCTGTCGGCCACTCGGCCCCGTGGCCTCGCGGCCCCGTGGCTCTCCCGAGCGGCCGTCCCCCGGTTTCAGGCCCGGGTGCCCTGGTCGTTCACAAGAGTCCCGATCTTCTCACCCTTGACCGCCCGGGCGATATTGCCCGAAGCCAGCAGCTCGAAGACCAGGATCGGCAGGCTGTTGTCACGGCAGAGGGTGATGGCCGTCGCGTCGGCGACCTTCAGGTTGCGGTTCAGTACCTCGCTGTACTCCAGCGCGTCGTACTTCACCGCGTCGGGGTTCTTCTTCGGGTCGGAGTCGTAGACGCCGTCCACCCCGTTCTTGCCCATGAGCAGCGCCTCGGCGTCGATCTCCAGGGCGCGCTGCGCGGCGGTGGTGTCGGTGGAGAAGTACGGCATGCCCATGCCCGCGCCGAAGATGACGACGCGCCCCTTCTCCAGGTGGCGGACGGCACGCAGCGGGATGTACGGCTCCGCGACCTGCCCCATGGTGATGGCGGTCTGGACGCGGGAGTCGATGCCCTCCTTCTCCAGGAAGTCCTGGAGGGCGAGGCAGTTCATGACCGTTCCGAGCATGCCCATGTAGTCGGAGCGTGCGCGGTCCATGCCGCGCTGCTGCAGCTCGGCGCCGCGGAAGAAGTTGCCGCCGCCGATGACGACCGCGATCTCGGCGCCGTCCCGGACGACTGCGGCGATCTCGCGGGCGATGGCGTGCACCACGTCGGGGTCGACACCGAGGCCGCCGCCGCCGGCGAACGCCTCACCCGACAGCTTCAGCATGAAGCGGCCGTGCCTCTTGACGTCGCCGGTACTGACGTCGTCGGTCCTGTCGGCGCTTTTGTCGGGCTGTTCCATGGAGATCTCCTCGTGCGCATACGAAGAAGGCCATTGCCGGGGGTCCTTGCGGTTCCCTGTGCGGCAATGGCCTCCTCGTCAGATCTGCGGCCGTCCGGCGCGGACCCGGGCGGCTGCGTCAGACCCTATCGGGGTCTTCGGTGGATCGCGTACAGACTCAGATGCCGACCTTGATGCGCGAGAAGCGCTTCAGGGTGGCGCCGGCCTCGTCCAGAACCTTCTGGACGGACTTCTTGTTGTCCAGGGCGTACGGCTGGCCAAGGAGCGTGGCGTCCTTGAAGAAGCCGTTGACCCGGCCCTCGACGATCTTCGGGAGGGCGGCCTCGGGCTTGCCCTCGGCGCGCGTGGTCTCCTCGGCGACGCGGCGCTCGGCCTCCACGACCTCGGCCGGGACGTCGTCGCGGTCCAGGTACTTCGGCGCGAAGGCGGCGATGTGCTGGGCGATGCCGCGGGCCAGCTCGGCGTCGGCCTTGTCCAGCTCGACCAGAACACCGATCTGCGGGGGCAGGTCGGGCATGGTGCGGTGCATGTACGAGGTCACGTAGACGCCCGAGAACTGCGCGAAGCGGTCCAGGACGATCTTCTCGCCGAGGTTGGCGTTGGCCTCGTCCACGAACGCCTGGACGGTCTTGCCGGACTCGATCTCGGACGCCAGGAGCGACGCGATGTCGGCCGGGGAGGTCGCGGCGACGTGGGCGGCGAGCGCGCCGGCGACAGCCTGGAACTTGTCACCCTTGGCGACGAAGTCCGTCTCGCACTTCAGCTCGACCAGGACACCGGAGGTGTTGTCGTCGGCGATGAGGGAGACGACGGCGCCGTTCTCGGCGGAGCGGCCCTCGCGCTTGGCGACACCCTTCTGGCCCTTGATGCGGAGCGCCTCGACGGCCTTGTCGACGCTGCCGTCGGACTCGTCGAGGGCCTTCTTGCAGTCCATCATGCCGGCGCCGGTGAGCTCGCGGAGCTTCTTGACGTCAGCGGCGGTGTAGTTCGCCATGATCGTGAAATTCTCTCTCGAAGTCTGAAAGATCTTACGGGTGAACGGCGGAGGCCCGGAGGCCTCCGCCGTCAACAACCGAACCGGTGAGGGTCAGGCCTGCTCGGCGTCCGCGGCGGCGGGCGCCTCGGCGGCGGGGGCCTCGTCAGCAGCCGGGGCCTCGGCGACCGGGGTCTCGGCAGCAGCCTCGGCGTCCGCGACCTTCTCGGTCTCGGCGGAGGTCTGGACGACCTCGGCGCCGTCCTTCTTCTCACCGTCGAGGAGGTCACGCTCCCACTCGGCGAGCGGCTCGGAGGCAGCCTTCTCGCCCGGCTTCTGGTCGCCGGTCGCAGCGCCGGAGCGGGCGATGAGGCCCTCGGCGACGGCGTCGGCGATCACGCGGGTGAGCAGGGTGACGGAGCGGATCGCGTCGTCGTTGCCCGGGATCTTGTAGTCGACCTCGTCGGGGTCGCAGTTGGTGTCGAGGATCGCGACGACCGGGATGTGGAGCTTGCGCGCCTCACCGACGGCGATGTGCTCCTTCTTGGTGTCGACGATCCAGACGGCGCTGGGCACCTTCTGCATCTCGCGGATACCACCAAGGGTCTTCTCCAGCTTGGCCTTCTCGCGCGAGAGGACCAGGAGCTCCTTCTTGGTGAGGCCGGAGGCGGCCACGTCCTCGAAGTCGATCTGCTCAAGCTCCTTCAGACGCTGAAGGCGCTTGTAGACGGTGGAGAAGTTGGTCAGCATGCCGCCGAGCCAACGCTGGTTGACGTACGGCATGCCCACGCGCGTCGCCTGCTCGGCGATGGCTTCCTGAGCCTGCTTCTTGGTACCCACGAACATGATGGAGCCGCCGTGGGCGACGGTCTCCTTGACGAACTCGTAGGCGCGGTCGATGTACGACAGCGACTGGAGCAGGTCGATGATGTAGATGCCGTTGCGCTCCGTGAAGATGAAACGCTTCATCTTCGGGTTCCAGCGGCGGGTCTGGTGACCGAAGTGGACGCCGCTTTCCAGCAGCTCCCGCATCGTGACGACGGCCATGGCCGTACTCCTTGATGTACTCGGTTGTCGCGACGGCAGGTTTGCTGTCGCGCCTGACGCCCACACGCGCCGTGCCACAAGGGACCGAGAGGCGCGTCCATCGACCGCTGATGGGGTGATGGGGGGCGTGCGAAGTCGACCCGGTGACCCGGATCGCCACCCGAAGTGTACGGGACCCGGTGGGTGCCGGGTGACGGCGATGTCCACAACCGCCCCGCTGTCCACAGATACCGGCCAAGATCCCCGCCGGCCCGTGTTCCGGGGGACGGTTTCCCCATGCTCCTGAACGAGACTGCCCCGGATCACCACGCCCGCGGGGCCGGCACAGCGGCGCGGGCCGCACGGTCCGCGCGGCTGCTCCTGGCCGCGGTGTGCGCCGCATTCGCCCTGGTGGCTGCCGTGGCTGCGGTACCGGCCGCCGGCACCGCGACCGTGATGACGGCCGGGCTCGCCGCCGGGCCCACCCCCAGCGGGGCTCGCGCGCTGTCCGGGAGAGCGGCGAAGCCGACCGGATCCGTGCCGGCCGCCGGCCGCAGCTGGCCGGTGACCGGGCGGCCCCGGATCGTCAACGGCTGGGACCCTCCCGCCACTCCGTACGGGCCGGGGCACCGCGGGGTGGACCTCGCCGCCGCACCCGGTACACCCGTGCTGGCGCCCGCCTCCGGCCGGGTCACGTTCGCGGGCCGGGTGGCCGGGCACGGGGTGCTCACCATCGCGGTGTCGGGCACCCCGCTGCGCACCACGTACGAACCGGTCCTGGCGACCGTCACGGCAGGGGACGAGGTCACCGCCGGACACCCTGTCGCCGTACGGGAGAGCGGACCGTCCCACTGCCCGTCGGGCTGTCTGCACTGGGGGCTGCTGCGCGGTGACGTCTATCTGGACCCGCTGTCGCTGCTCCCTCCCGGACTGCTGCACCTGGGACCGTCCAGGCTTCTGCCGGTATTCGGGATCCCAGAGATCCCAGGCCCGGTACGGGCGACAGCGCACGCACGGACGGCGCACGCACGGGCGACGGCGCACGCACGGACGGCGCACGCACGGGCGACGGCGCACGCACGGGCGGAGCACGGAGGCGCCGAGCCGCGGATCGCGAACGGACGGGAGACGGAGACGGACGACGGACGGCGGCCTGGGGGCACGGGCCCCGCGGACCGGTGTCAGCCGCGGACGCCGCCCAGGGCCATCGCGACGGCCGCGTCGGCCACCATGGCGGGGTCCTCGGCCGACCCGGATTCGATACGCCGCACCGCCGCGTCCACCACCCCCTGGAGCAGCATCGCCGCCAGCCGCGGCTGGTCGTGGTGCAGGGCTTCGAGTGCCTCGACGATCATCGCGATGAGGCCGCCGTGCGCAGCGCGGATCTTCTCCCGGGCGCCCGCGTCCAGCTCCCCGGCGGAGATGGCCACCACGGCCCGGTGGCGCTGGTCGCCGACCAGGGCCAGCTGCTGGCGCACGTAGGCCTCGACCTTGCCCGCCGGATCGGGGGCGCTCTCCATCGCGGACTCGATCTCCGCGGCCCAGACCGGGAAGTCGGCAGCGCAGAGCTCCTCCACCACAGCGGCGCGCGAGCGGAAGTACTCGTACACGGAGGAGCGCGCGAGACCGGTGCGCTCGGCGAGAGCGGGGAAGGTCAGCGCCTCCGTGCCGCCTTCGGAGAGGAGGGTGCGGGCGGCGTCCAGCAGGGCGCCGCGCTGCATGGTTCGGTGTTCGGCCACGGAGGCCGCTCGAATCCTGGGCACGGGCCCACTTTACGGAAGCTCCTCCGGCAGGGACGATTCGCCTGCGGAATCAGCGCCCTACGTCCGAGAGCTTGGCGCGGAGCTGCAGGACCGACTTGGTGTGGATCTGGCTGACCCGGCTCTCCGTGACCCCGAGGACATTCCCGATCTCGGCCAGCGTGAGTCCCTCGTAGTAGTAGAGGGTCACCACGGTCTTCTCCCGGTCGGGGAGGGTGTTGATGGCACGGGCCAGCAGCCTGCGCAGCTCGCGGCCCTCGGCCAGCTCGACCGGGTTGTCCGCTGCGGTGTCCTCCAGGGTGTCCATCAGGCTCAGCCGGTCGCCGCCCTCACCGCCGACGTGCAGCAGCTCGTCCAGGGCGACCACGTTCGCCAGCGACAACTGGCTGAAGACGGCGTGCAGTTCCTCGACCGCGATCCCCATCTCCGCCGCGACCTCGGCCTCGGAAGGGGTGCGGCGCAGCTGGGCCTCCAGGGTGGCGTAGGCACGCTCGACGGCGCGCGCCTTCTGCCGGACCGAGCGGGGGATCCAGTCGAGCGCGCGGAGTTCGTCGATCATCGCGCCGCGGATCCGGGTGATCGCGTAGGTCTCGAACTTGATGGACCGCTCGATGTCGAACTTCTCGATGGCGTCGATCAGCCCGAAGACACCGGACGACACGAAGTCGGCCTGCTCGACATTGGGCGGCAGCCCCACGCTGACCCGTCCCGCCACGTACTTCACCAGGGGCGAATAGTGCAGGATCAGCTGTTCGCGCAGCCGTTTGTCGCCCGTCGACTTGTACGACCGCCACAGCTCATCGAGCGACGACGGCGCGGGGGGCCGAATATGGCCACGTGCAGCCGGTGGCGCTGCCGCGCGGTCGGACCCGGACGTGTGCTGGGGCATTCGTTGCCTTGAGCCGTTCTGCTGGGACCTGCGTGGGACTTGTTTTGAGCCGAATTCCTTGTGAGCGTAGCGTGACTGGGGCATCGCAGGGCGCAATGAGTGCGCCTGAGCGGCCGTGTGACATCGCCGCACGGACCGCCTCCGGGAGGTGATGCCGGGAGGCCCCTGCCGAGGCTGCGACATCACCTTTTCACCCGATTGCCCCAGGTCAAGCATCGCCTCGCCGCGCGTCGGCGATCTGTGGCGCCCCCGGCGCCAACTGCCATCCTTCGGTACGCCGTTCAACGAACCCCAACGAGTGGAGTTCGTACAGCCTGGCGAGCGCTTCGTCCGCCGTCGTGCCGGCCTCACGGGCGACATCGCGCCCCTCCATCGCCCCACGGCCCGGGAGAGCCTCCAGCACCCGGGCCGCCACCGGCCCGAGGAGATCCCGCGGCAGGACCGGACCGCGCCTCTCGGGCGCTAGGTCGCCGATGTCCCCGACCAGCTCGGCGACTTCGGCCGCATCGGTGACCAGGACACCGCCGCCGCGCAGCAGTTCGTGCACACCGGCGGAGAGCCCGCTGGTGACCGGTCCCGGGACCCCCATCGTGTACCGGCCCAGCCGTTGCGCGCTGCGCGCGGTCGCCAGCGAGCCGCTGCGGTACTCCGCCTCGACGACCACCGTCCCGCGGGTGAGCGCGGCGATCACGCGGTTGCGGAGGATGAAGCGGCTGGGGGTGGGGTGATCACCCGGCGCCAACTCGCTGATGAGCAGGCCCTGTTCGGCGATCCTCCCGATCATCTCGGCATGGCCGCGCGGATAGACCGTGTCGACGCCGCAGGCCAGCACCGCGACGGTGGCTCCGCCTGCGGCGAGCGCCCCGCGGTGCGCGGCGCCGTCGACACCGAAGGCGGCCCCCGATACGACGACCCAGCCCAGCTCGGCGAGGCCGGAGCCCAGCGTGGCCGCCATATGCGCACCGTAGGCCGTACAGGCACGGGCGCCGACCACCGCGACGGAGCGCAGTGCCCATATCCGCAGATGGGGGCGGCCCCGCACCCAGAGTCCGATCGGCCGGGCGTCCGCCAGATCGTCGAGCTGCGCCGGCCACTCCTGGTCGCCCGGGCAGATGAACCGCCCGCCGCCCGCGTCCGCCGCCCGCAGGTCCCGCTCGGGCCGCGCCGCCGCCGCGCGCAGCCGGTAGCCCCCCAGCCGCCTGGCACTCACGCCGGGGAGCGGCCGCGCCTCCCCGCCCCCGGCAGTGCGCAGCCGCCGCCACAGCTCGGCCGCGCCCAGCTCCCGCAGCCACCGGCCGCCCTGTTCGTCGCCCGGCTCCATGACCCGGGTCAGCGCGGCCCGGGCCAGCCGCTCCTCCCCGCAGACGTCCTGGCTCATCCGGCGTCCTTCCCTGCGGCCTGCAGCGCCCCACGGTCCACCCCGGTACGCAGCTGGAGAGCGAGCGCCACGTCCCGGGAGCCCGGCCGGTCACGGCCGGCCAGGTCGGCGACCGTCCAGGCCACTCTCAGCACCCGGTCGAGGCCGCGCGCCGTCAGCAGTCCTCGTTCCATGTCGCGCTCGGCCGCGGCGAGCGCTCCTGGCGCGGCCGTCCACCTCGTCCGCAGCTCGTGGCCCGGCACCTCGCTGTTGGCGTTCCACGGCGTGCCGGCCAGCCGCGCGGCGGCCCGCTCCCGGCCTTCCCGTACGCGCGCGGCCACCACCGCCGACGACTCGCCCGCCTCCCCGTGCCCCATGAGGTCCGAGCGGCGGACCGGCTCCACCTGGACCCGGAGGTCCACCCGGTCGAGGAGGGGGCCGGAGAGCCTGGCCTGGTAGCGCCGGACCACCGACGGCGGGCAGTCGCACCCCGAGCCGTTCAGGGTGTGCCGGCCGCAGGGGCAGGGGTTGGCGGCCAGCACCATCAGGAACCGGGCGGGCAGGCGCACCACTCCGGCGCTGCGTGCGATCACCACCTGGCCGGACTCCAGGGGCTGCCGGAGCGCGTCGAGCGCCCGAACAGAGAATTCAGGCGTTTCATCCAGAAAGAGGACACCCCGATGGGCCAGGGTCACGGCTCCCGGCCGCGGCAGTCCGTTGCCGCCGCCGACCAGCGACTGCATGGTCGCCGAATGGTGCGGCGCGCAGTACGGCGCGGTCCGGATCAGGGGCTCTCCCGGCGGGAGGATGCCGGCCACCGAGTGGACCGCGGTCACCTCCAGGGATTCCTGCCTGGTCAGGGGAGGCAGGATTGCCGGAAGCCGTTCGGCCAGCATGGTCTTGCCCGCGCCCGGGGGCCCGTGCAGCAGCAGGTGATGGGCGCCGGTGGCGGCGACCTCCAGCGCCTTTCTGGCCGCCGGCTGTCCTGCCACGTCCGCGAGATCAGCACCTGATCCCCGCCCCGCCCCCGGGGCCAGCCCGGTACCGGCCCCGGTGCCCGGCACCATCAGCCCGGCCAGCATCGAATCCGGACGCCCCTCCACCGGAGCCGCCTCTTCGGGCACCGGCTCACCGCTCAGCACGGCGATGAGCTGCCGCAGACTCCGCACCCCGAGCACCGAGACACCCGGCACGAGCGAGGCCTCCCCCGCTGTCTGCTCGGGGACCACGACCTGGCGGTACCCCGCCTCCGCCGCCGCCAGCACGGCGGGCAGGATGCCGCGCACCGGCCTGACCCGGCCGTCGAGTCCCAGCTCCCCGATGAGCACCAGATCGGCGATCTCCTTGGGGTCGATGCGCTCGGCGGCACCCAGGACGGCGCAGGCGACGGCCAGATCGAAGCCGCTGCCGCTCTTCGGGACCGACGCGGGGCTCAGCCCGACGGTGAGCTTCTTCTGTGGCCACTCGGCGCCGGAGTTCACCACGGCCGCCCTGACCCGGTCCCGGCTCTCGATCAGGCTCTTGTCCGGCAGCCCCACCAGCGTGAAGGCGGCGATGCCCGGTTCGAGATCCGCCTGGACCTCCACCACCACGCCGTCGACGCCGACCAGCGCGACCGAACACGCCCGCGCGAAGCCCATCAGGCCACCCCCCGCGCATGCTCGACGAGCGGGGCCCCGCGGCGGGGCAGCAGCACGCCGACCAGATCGATCCGCACCCCGCCGGGCGGCGCCCCGCCGTGCGCGGCGATCCAGCGCTCGGCGAGGCGTCTGAGCCGCTCGGCCTTGACCGGGGTGACCGCGGCCATCGGATGTTCGAAGGAGCCTTCCCTGCGGGTCTTCACCTCGCAGACGACCAGCGCGTCACCGTCGCGCGCCACGATGTCGATCTCGCCCGACCTGCACCGCCAGTTCCGCTCGACGACGGTCATTCCGGCTCCGGCCAGCGTCCTTGCCGCCAGCTCCTCGCCGTACCGCCCGAGTGCCCCCCGTGCGTCCATACCGGCACCACCTCCGGCACCGACCCTGCCGCCCGGGGAGCCGGCATGTGGATCTTGGTGGATTACTCGCCGGTTGTGGACAACCCGGCCACCCGGCAGCCGGGCACCCGGGAGTCAGCCACCCGGCAGTCAGCCACCGGGGAGTTCGAGGTCGCTCTTGTTGAGCTCCTCGATGTTCACGTCCTTGAAAGTCAGCACGCGTACCTGCTTGACGAACCTGGCCGGCCTGTACATGTCCCAGACCCAGGCGTCAGCCATCGACACCTCGAAGAAGACCTCACCCTGTACGGAGTGCACCTGCATCTCGTAGTCATTGGTGAGGTAGAAACGCCGCTCGGTCTCGATCACATATTTGAACAGGCCGACAACGTCGCGGTACTCCCGGTAGAGCTTCAGCTCCATCTCGGTCTCGTACTTTTCGAGGTCCTCGGCGCTCATGGCATGTTCCCCTTCAGCCGTGCGTCCCCCTATTGTGCGCCGCTCCCCTGCGCCCCTAGACGATTTCCGGGGCCAGGACCACCGGTGCAGCCGGGGGACCCTCGTCGAGCAGCGTGCGCAGCAGCCCGGCGAGCCTGGTCGGGTACACCGTCTCACGCGTCGCAGACAGTTCGGCGGAAGTCCACCACCTCAGCCCCGCGACACTGCGCTGCTCCAGCGGGGTCAGCCCGTCCATGGCGGTCGCCGTCCGAGTGGTTCGCCCGAGAAAATACCGCTCGTCCTGGTTCCACCGGCGGCCGTCGAACGGGAACGAGCACGTCCGGGTCCACAGCACAGGCCCGAGCTCCACCGCGTCGATGCCGGTCTCCTCGCGTACCTCCCGGAGCGCCGCCTGCTCGTGGGTCTCCCCCGCCTCGACACCTCCGCCGGGGGTGAACCACCAGGTACGGGCAGGTTCGTCCGGTTCGAAGCCGTGCATCAGCAGGATCCGGTCGGCCGGGTCGAGCAGGATCACGCGTGCGGCCTGGCGCAGCTCAGCCGACACCGGCCGCGACCTTCTTCCTGCGGCCCAGCCGCCGGGCGAGCGGGCCGTAGACCGAACCGCCGAGGATCAGCACGACACCGGCCAGTACGGCCGCGACCACCAGCTTCAGCGGCCCGGGGCGGGAGACCCCGCCGGGGAGCGCGGCGAAGCCCTTCGGCCGTTCGATCGCCCCGCCGCTCAGCGGCCAGGCGATGGCGTCCACCCGCGCCGACACCGTCGAGCGCGGCACCGAGCCGTGATCGGCGTCCTGGAGGTGGACACGGGAGTCCATCGAGTTGGTGCGCTCGTCACCGAGCAGGAAGAGCCGCCCCTCGGGGACCTTCACGGTGAAAGCCATCGCGGAGGCACGCCCCCTGGAGAGCGAATCGACCTTGAGGTAGGGCTCGTCGATCCCCTTGCCGTTCACAGTGAGCCGGCCCCGGGTGTCGCAGCACGCGACCTCGTCGCCGCCGACTCCGACGACCCGCTTCAGCATCGGCATGTCGCCCCAGTCGGGATCCTTGAAGATCACCACGTCCCCGCGGCGTACCGCACTGCTGTCTATTCGCTGTGCCAGCACCCGGTCCCCGACCTGAACGGTCGGGGTCATCGAATCGGTCGGCACGGTATACGGCTTGTACTCCACCGCACCCCAGGCGAACCCTCCGAGAAAGAGCACGCAGCCGACGGCCACGGCCAGACCCGACAGCGCACTGCCGAGCCGGCCGCCACCGCCACTCGTACGTACTGTTCCGCTCATCCCAGCGCTCCCCCACATCGGAGATCGACGATCTGGGAGGGCACCTTACCCGGCGGTACCCTCGCGGGTCAGCCTGCGCCTGCGGCGGATCACCAGCGGAACCGCCCCGGCGAGCCCCAGCGCCCCGGGAGCAAGCGATCCGGCGGCGTTGATGCCCTTCTGGTCGAACGTGCCCGGAACGCCCAGCCACGACCAGCGGTTGACCGGCCAGGCCACGACGAAGGCCCGCCCGACGACCTCCTTGTCGGAGACCGTGCCGCCACCGGGCAGTTGCTGGTGGTAGCGGGAGTCGAGCGAATCCTGGCGGTGGTCGCCCATCACCCAGATCCGGCCCTTGGGCACGTGGATGGGCCCGAACGGCTGGTCGTCGCACGGGGTGTTGCCCGGGTAGATGAACGACTTCTCGGAGAGCTCCTTGCCGTTGACGACGACCGGGCCGCCCTTCTTGCAGGAAACCGTGTCGCCGCCGACCGCGATGACCCGCTTGATCAGGTCCTTCTCCTCCGCGGACGGCATCAGACCGATGAAACTCAGGAACTTCTGCGCCACGTTCGGAGTCGGGGTCGGCTCGCCCTCCAGCCAGCCGCCCGGGTCGTGGAAGACCACGACGTCGCCCCGCTCCGGCTTCGAGCCGAACCACGGAGTCAGTTTGTCGACCAGTACCCGGTCGCCGCGCTGCAGCGTGTCCTGCATCGAGTCGGAGGGGATCGAGAACGCCTGGACCAGGAACGTCTTGATCAGCAGCGCCAGGATCAGCGCGATGCCGATGAGGAGCGGCAACTCCTTCCAGAAGGAGCGCTGTTTCTTCGGTCCCCTGTCCCCGCCGTCCTCGGCGTCCCCGGCGGGGCCGTCCGGCCCGCCGGGGCCGTTCTGCCGGCCGCCGGCCCTGTGCAGGCCGCCCGCCCTGTCGGAGCCGTCGGACCACCCGCCCTCAGAGGCTTCGGTCCCCGCGCCGCCAACGGGCGGCCCGGGCCGTTCCTCTGGCTCTTCGTGTCCGGATCGCGCGCCGACCGCCACGTCCCCCACATCCACTCCTCACTCCGTGCCGTCGCCTGCCTCCGAGGAGACGCAGGCCCACCACTCCCATAACGAGCGGAAGTTCCGCAGGAGTCGGGAGCGGGAAGTTTACGTGCCGTTCCTGGGAAGCGAGACCGTACGGCGCCGTACCGTGCGGATCCGCCGTACCCCCGGCCCCGTCCGGGCCCGCGGCCCCGGACGCCACCGACGCGAAGGTGGCGGGCTCCTTGAGGCGGCTCCAGTGGCCCAGCGGCCAGGCGATGACGACCGCACGCCCCACCACACCGCTCTCCGGCACCGTCCCCTGATAGGGCTCGTCCAGGTGGAACCGGGAATCCGCCGAGTTGGACCGGTGGTCCCCCATCACGAAGAGCCGTCCGCGCGGGACCTTCACGTCGAACTTCAGCTGTGAGGGCGGGTTCCCGGGATGGAGATACGGTTCGTTCAGCGGGAGGCCGTTGACGGTGACTCTGCCGTTGCCGTCGCAGCACTTCACGGTGTCGCCGCCGACCCCGATGACCCGCTTGATCAGGTCCTGTTCGTTGTCCGACGGCAGCAGTCCGATGAAGGTCAGACCGGCCTTGAGCTCCTTGACGAGGAACGGGCTGTTCTGTGCCTTCGTCTCCTCGGGAGGCAGCCAGTGGCCGGGGTCCTTGAAGACGACGACGTCGCCGCGCTGCGGCTTCGAGCCGAACCAGGGCGTGAGTTTGTCCACCAGCACCCGGTCACCGATCCGGATCGTCTCCTCCATCGAACCCGAGGGGATGACGAACGCCTGCACCAGGAACGTCTTGAGCACCAGCGCGATGACGACCGCCACGATGATGAGGACGGGGATCTCCCGCGCCGTGGACCTGCGGCGCCGCCGCTGGACCCTGCGCGCGAGCCTGCGCCGCTCGGCCCTGGTGGGCAGCGCGCGCCCGCCTCCGGGGCCGCCTGCCGCCGGGGCGCCACCGCTCTGCGCGCCGCTGCGGTCCCTGCCCCGGTTACCCATGGCTGCCGCCGGCCGCCGGCACTCCGTCGAAGGCTCCGGTCCTTCCCAGCGAGGACCAGCGGCCGAACGGCCAGCCGATCCAGCCGGCCCGCCCGATCACCTGCTCCACCGGCACCATCCCGCCCCCCGGATCACCGAGGTGGTCGCGGGAGTCGCTGGAACGGGAGCGGTGGTCGCCCATCACCCAGAGGGTTCCGGCGGGTACCACGATGTCGAAGGGCACCTGGGAGGGCGGGTTGCCCGGGTACAGATAGCCCTCGTCCACCGGCCGCCCGTTCACCTGGATCCGTCCGCGCCTGTCGCAGCAGACCACATGGTCGCCCCCCACCCCCACCACACGCTTGACGTAGTCGGCGCCGGCGGGCGCGACGAGCCCCAGCGCAGCAGCGGCGCCGCGCACCACCCGGGTCACGGGGTTCTGTGCGGGCGCCTCCTGCACGAAGGAGCCGGTGCCGTCGAAGACGACCACGTCGCCGCGGCGCGGCAGATCGCCGAAGCGGTACGCCAGTTTGTCCACCAGCACCCGGTCACCCACCTGGAGCGTGGGCTCCATGGACCCGCTCGGGATGAGGAACGGCTGCATCACCCAGGTACTCAGCAGCAGCACGAACACCAGGCAGGCGAGGGCCAGCAGCCCGGCCTTGCGCCAGGGCCCCCCGGCCGGCACCGCGAAACGCACAGAGCGCGACCGCTCCCCCTCGGACGTATCCGGGCCGGGTGAGCGGTCGCGCTCCTTGTGCTGTGCTTCGGTGTCCATCGGGGCCAGAGCTTAACCGGCCGCCCTGTGGACTCAGTGGTCGCGCTTCTCCTTGATCTTCGCGGCCTTGCCGCGCAGCTCACGGAGGTAGTACAGCTTCGCGCGGCGGACGTCACCGCGGGTGACGAGCTCGATCTTCTCGAAGATCGGGCTGTGCACCGGGAAGGTACGCTCGACGCCGACCGAGAAGGAGACCTTGCGGACCGTGAAGCTCTCGCTGACGCCGGCACCCTGGCGGCGGATGACGACACCCTTGAACTGCTGGATACGCGAGCGGTTGCCCTCGATGACACGGACGTGCACGTTGACCGTGTCACCGGCGCGGAACGCCGGGAGGTCGGACCGCAGCGAGGCGGCGTTGACGTCGTTGAGCAGGCTGGTCATGATCTTCTGCTTTCTTCGCCGATGCCACAGGTCATCGAGCGGAATCATCGTGATGAGTTCGGGAGCTGATCGCGTCGGACGGTCGTCGTTCCCCCTGTGGCAGGGGCGCACGCCGGACGTACAGCAGGGGCCTATTCTTCCACGGCTCCGGGCTCTCGCCCAAATCGTCCTGTGGGACCCTGCTTCCAGCCCAGGATCGAGAGCATCTCGCGGTCCTTCTTGCCGAAGGAAGCGGGGTCGCCGCGCTCCAGCAGGTCCGGCCTGTTGAGGTCCGTACGCCGGAACGCCTCGTCCCTGCGCCAGCGGGCGATCTTCCCGTGGTGACCGCTCAGCAGGACGTCCGGAATGGACCGGCCGCGCCACTCGGGCGGCTTCGTGTAGACGGGGCCTTCGAGGAGATCGGCCATCGCGCCGGCGGCGAAGGAGTCGTCACGGTGCGATTCGGCGTTGCCGAGCACACCGGGCAGCAGCCGGGCGACGGCTTCCGTGATCACCAGGACGGCGGCCTCGCCGCCGGCCAGGACGTAGTCCCCGATGGAGACCTCGTACACCGGCATCCGGGTCGCGTACTCGTCGATGACCCGGCGGTCGATGCCCTCGTACCTGGCGGGCGTGAAGACCAGCCAGGGACGCTCCGAGAGCTCGACGGCGACCTGCTGGGTGAAGGGCCGTCCGCTGGGCGTGGGCACGACCAGGACGGGGCCGGAGGCGCCGGCCTCGTAACCGGTGGCCAGGACCTCGTCCAGCGCTTCGCCCCAGGGCTCGGTCTTCATGACCATGCCGGGGCCACCGCCGTACGGGGTGTCGTCGACCGTGTTGTGCCGGTCGTACGTCCAGTCGCGCAGGTCGTGCACCTGTACGTCGAGGCGGCCGCGGGCCCGCGCCTTGCCGACCAGTGAGACGTTCAGCGGTTCCAGGTACTCGGGGAAGATCGTGACGACGTCGATCCGCATCAGTCGTCGTCCCGGGCGCCGGCGACCTCGGCCTGGGCGTCGTCGATCAGACCGGGCGGCGGGTCGATGACGGCCCGCTGCTCCTCCAGGTCGATCTCGGTGACGATCTCCTCGACGAAGGGGATCATGACCTCGCTGCCGTCGGGCCGCTCCACGATGAAGAGGTCCTGCGAGGGCAGGTGGGTGATCTCGGTGATCCGGCCCACCTCGGTGCCGTCGGCCAGGACCACGTCGAGATCCATCAGCTGGTGGTCGTAGAACTCCTCGGGGTCCTCCGGCGTCTGCTGCGGATCGACATCGGCGATCAGCAGGGTGTTCCGGAGCGCCTCGGCGCCCGTCCGGTCCGTGACCCCCGCGAAGCGCAGCAGCAGCCTGCCGCTGTGCACCCGGCCGGTCTCGATCGTCAGCGGCCCGGTGGCCGCGGGCTCGGTGGCGAGCACCGCACCGGGTCCGAGCCGCAGCTCGGGCTCGTCCGTGCGCACCTCCACGGTGACTTCGCCCTTGATCCCGTGGGCGCGCCCGATCCGTGCGACTACCAGTTGCACGCTTCGCTCCTCTTTCCGCTGGTTCTCTGGTCGTTCCGGTCCTGCTGCTCCACGGCCGCCCCGCCTGCCGCGGACGACAAAGGCCGGGGACGGCTTCTCAGCCCTCCCCGGCCCGAGCCGGTGTTCAGCTACTTCTCAGTGGACCTGGTCCACGTCGACGAGGTCGACACGGATACCACGGCCACCGATGGCGCCCACAATGGTGCGCAGGGCGCGCGCGGTGCGGCCATTGCGGCCGATCACCTTACCGAGGTCATCGGGATGCACCCGGACCTCCAGCACCTGCCCGCGACGGAGGTTGCGCGAGGCGACCTGTACGTCGTCGGGGTTGTCGACGATGCCCTTCACGAGGTGCTCGAGAGCCTCCTCGAGCATGCTCAGGCCTCGGTCGGCTCAGCGGCGGACGCCGAGGGCTCCGTGGCCGGAGCCGCCTCGTCCGCCTTCTTGTCGGCCTTCTTCGCCTTCGGGGTGATGGCCTCACCCTTCGGCTCGTCGCCCTCGATGGACTTGGCGAACGCCTCGAACGCGGCGCGCTTGTCGACCTTCGGCTCCGGCTGCAGCAGCGGCGCGGGGGCCGGGAGGCCCTTGTGCGCCTGCCAGTCACCGGTGAGCTTCAGGATGGCCATGACCGGCTCGGTCGGCTGGGCACCGACGGACAGCCAGTACTGGGCACGCTCCGAGTTGACCTCGATGCGCGACGGGTTCTGCACCGGGTGGTACAGGCCGATCTCCTCGATGGCCCGGCCATCACGGCGGGTACGGGAGTCGGCGACGACGATGCGGTAGTGAGGCGAACGGATCTTGCCCAGACGCTTCAGCTTGATCTTGACTGCCACGGAAGTGGTGTCTCCTGGTCTTGACGTGGTTGGGCACAACGAGATGCCACGTGGGGTTGCGGTACTCGGGTGCCCGATGGACGCGTCAGCCGGAGGACGAGAGGGTTCCTGTGCGGCTGTCGAGTACAGCTAGCCATTGTGCCATACGTTGCGGTACCCCGGGTCAGCCGGCCGCAGCGACCACTTCCGGGATACGGAAAGCCTTTCCGCAGCCACCGCAGACGATGGGCGCCTGCGCCAGCACGGACGGAACGACCCGGACATTACGGCCGCAGTCGCAGACCGCCTTCACCCGCACTCCGCCCCCGGAGGAACCGTGCCGGGCGGCAGGTCCGCGGAAGGAGCGCTTGGTGTCGGAGGCCGTCGCGACGGTGTGCGCCTTGAGCGCACGCTGGAGCCGCTCGATGGTCTGGCGGTATCTGCGCTTCGCCTCGGGGTTGAGCGAGACCAGCGAGAAGCCGCTGCTGGGATGCGGCTCCTCGGGATGGTCGAGCCCCATCTCCTCTGCGATCGCCAGGAATCGTCGGTTGTGGTAGCGGCCGGCGCGCGAGGTGTCGCGGACACCTCGCGCGGCGGCGATGCCGTGGACTGCCTCATGGAGCAGTCGCTCGAAGGAGAGTTCAGCGCCGCAGGCGGACGAGGACTCGCCGATCAGGGACTCGGGCGCGGCTAGATCCGGCAGCTCGGGGTGGTACCGCTGAATATCGGCCCACGCCTGCGCCAGCTCTGCGGCGAGGACAGTTGGTGTCGTGCTCACGTCGTGACAACGAGCCGGGGTACCGCTGTGTTCCTATTCCGGGCCATCCCAAATAATTTGCACGTACCCGTCAGTTGCCCTTGATGCGTCCGGACGCGGGCGGGTGCGCTGATCTGCGGAGAAGCCGCACAGCTCACACCAAGGTGGTACGTAGGGTCGCGTACGCCCCGGCGCGCAGCCATGGGTCGCGCTCCGGTCGGAGCCCTACCGGCCGGCGCGCAAGGGCCGTTTCGGCCGAATCCACCGACGATCACCGGCCGCGCCCGGGGGCCGGACCGGCGCCGCCGCTAGTACGCCCGCGCGACCAGAGCGACGGTACCTGGGGCGTCGTCCGACTCCGGCACCGACCCGTCCTCGGCGACCAGACACCGCACCGAGGCCGAGTGCGCGGCGAGCGCGGCCTCGCCCTCCGGCCCGAGGAGCGCCCACGGAATCCGGGCCCAGCCGCCCGCAGCCGCCGCTTCCGCGGCCTCGGCGACCGTCCGTACGTCACTGGTACGGGCCTCCCGGCGCTCCCGCGACTCGCGCAGCAGCAGCGACTGCGCCTCTTCGAGCACCCCGGGCAGCAGCCGGGCCAGATCGCCGGCCCGTACGGACTCCTTGCCGGCGGGGCCGCCCGGGTCCTGCTCGTCCAGCACCCGGCGGACCAGCACCGCTGTCCCGCCGGCCAGGTCCCTGGGGCCGATCTCGATCCGTACGGGTACGCCCTTCAGCTCCCAGTCGACGGCCCTGCGGCCGAAGGGGATGTCGGTGCGGTCGTCGACGCGGACCCTGATCCCGGCCGCCCCCAGCTGCGCACCGATCTCGCGGGCCTTCGCCACGGCCTCGTCCCCCTTGATGGCGACGATCACCGCCTGGACGGCCGCGAGCCTCGGCGGCACCCGCAGCCCGCTGTCGTCGCCGTGCGACATGATCAGCCCGCCGATGAGCCGGGTCGTGGCGCCCCAGGACGTCTGCCAGACCAGCTCCTGGGTGCCGTCCTTCGACAGGTACCCGGTGTGGAACGCCTTGGCGAAGTTGGTGCCGAGTTCGTGGCTCGTGCCCATCTGGAGGGCCTTGCCGTCCCCCATCATGGCTTCGAGCGTCAGGGTGTTGATGGCGCCGGCGAACCGCTCCGCCGCGGTCTTGCGGCCGAGCACCACATCGATGCCGAGCACGTTGACCATGAAGTCCGCGTAGACCTCCCGGTGGATGTGCGCGGCGTAGTCATGCGCCTCCGACCTGCTCGCATGGGCGGTGTGGCCCTCCTGCCAGAGGAATTCCGTGGTCCGCAGGAACACCCGCGGCCGCATCTCCCAGCGGACCACATTCGCCCATTGGTTGATGAGCAGCGGCAGATCGCGGTAGCTCTGCACCCATTTCGAGAAGTATTCGTTGACGATCGTCTCGGATGTGGGCCTGACGACCACCGGCTCTTCGAGCTCCTTGCCACCCGCGTGGGTGACCAGGGCGAGTTCGGGGGCGAATCCCTCGACATGCTCAGCTTCGCGAGTCAGGTAAGACTGGGGGATGAAAAGCGGGAAGTAGGCGTTCTGAGCGCCCGCGGCCTTGATGCGGGCGTCCAGCTCCTGCTGCATCCGCTCCCACAGCCCGTAGCCGTACGGGCGGATGACCATGGTGCCTCGCACCGGACCGTTGTCCGCGAGTTCGGCCTTGTTGATCAGGTCCTGGTACCAGCGGGGAAAGTCGTCCGCCCGGGGCGTGAGAACGGGAGCCTTTTTCATGGCGCGAATCGTACGGCGAGTACCTCCGGGAACGTGACTGCTTTTCGCGCCCGGAGACGCACAGTCAGGATGCATATTCCGGCAACGCAAGCATTGCCTCACCCCCTCTGGACTTGAGCGCCGATGCGGAGTTCTCTGGGCAGCGGGACAGTGCGCGCACATCTGCACGGGGGTTTTGCACACAGGGCACAACTGATCTCTCGGCGAATTGGGGCGCTTCGATGTCATCAACGCTCGTCCGGAACCACCGGTCCGTGACTGCGACTCCCACTGAGGAAGCAGTCGCGCGAGCCCGCGACTGGGCCGAGATCCAGGAACGGATGCTGGTGCCGCTCTACGAGGCGGTCTACAAGCGACTGGACGCCGGCAGCGCTACCCGGCTGCTCGGCGTCGGCTGCGGCTCGGGGCTCGCGCTGCTCATGGCGGCCGCCCGCGGAGCGCGCGTCACCGGTGTGGACACGCACGCCGAGCGCATCGCGCTGGCGCGGGAGCGGCTCCTCCCCGACGGTGCGGAAGCCCCGTCGGACGCACGCCGCGGGAGGGCCCGCCTGGTGCATGGCGGGCCCGCGGACGCCTCGGGCGACCCGGCAGCGCCGTACAACCTGCTGACGGCCTTCGAGCCCATGGGCGGCGTGCCGGGTGACCCGGACGGCCCAAGCCCCGCGGTCGAGGACGCGGTGCCGCTGATGGAGCGCGGCAGCGCGGTGGTCCTGACCGGCTGGGGGCCGCCCGAGCGCTGCGCGGCATCGGCCGTGCTGCGGGTCGCCACCCGGCTGGCCGATGCGGTGCGCCAGCCGCGCCGGGACGATCTGGAGGAAGTTGCGGCGCGGGCCGGGCTGAAGCTCGACGGGTCGGGCCGGGTCGCCTGCCCGTTCGGGTACGCGGATGTCAAGAGTGCGGTGCGGGGGCTGCTGTCGACCGGGCTGTTCGACGCGGCGATACGGGCGACCGACCGGGACCAGGTGAAGAAGGAGGTCGCCGAGGCGCTCCACCCCCATCTGCGGCGCGACGGCACGGTGTGGATGCCGAACGTCTTCCGCTACGTGGTCGCCAGGACCGCCTGAACGGCGCAGAGCGCCGCAGGACCGCTGCGGCAGACACGCGGGAGCGGCCCGTACCCCCGGAGATCCAGGGTTACGGGCCGCTCCGCCGGGTGTACCGGGCGCGCTCCGCGGGAGTGGTGCGCTCAGCCCATGAACTTCTTGAACTCGTCCGGGAGCTCGAAGTTCTGCGCTTCCTCACCGGACGGCAGGCCCTGGGCGCCGCCCTGCTCACGGCGGGCGGCTGCGGCCTCCTCGTCGGCCTTGCGCTTCATCGGGTTACCGCTCTTGCGCTTGCCCTTGGCCTGCTTCTGCTGCTTCTTCTGCCGGCCGGGGCCGCCCCCCATGCCGGGCATGCCCGGCATCCCCGGCATGCCGCCGCCCTGCGCCATCCTCGACATCATCTTGCGGGCCTCGAAGAACCGCTCCACCAGGCTCTTCACGGCGCTGACCTCGACGCCCGAGCCCTTGGCCACCCGGGCCCGGCGCGAACCGTTGATGATGGTCGGGTCCTGGCGCTCGGCGGGGGTCATCGACTTGATGATCGCGGCGGTGCGGTCCACGTCGCGCTCGTCGATGTTGTTGATCTGTTCCTTCATCTGCCCCATTCCGGGCAGCATGCCGAGCAGCTTGGAGATGCTGCCCATCTTCCTGACCTGCTCCATCTGGGCCAGGAAGTCGTCGAGCGTGAAGTCCTTGCCCTTGCTGCTGGCCAGCTTGGAGGCCATCTGCTCGGCCTCGGCCTGGCTGAAGGTCTGCTCGGCCTTCTCGATCAGGCTGAGCACGTCGCCCATGCCGAGGATCCGGGACGCCATGCGGTCCGGGTGGAAGGTGTCGAACTCGTCCAGCTTCTCGCCGTTGGAGGCGAACATGATCTGGCGGCCGGTGACATGCGCGATCGAGAGGGCCGCGCCACCGCGGGCATCGCCGTCGAGCTTGGAGAGCACCACTCCGTCGAAGCCGACGCCGTCGCGGAAGGCCTCGGCGGTGTTGACCGCGTCCTGGCCGATCATCGCGTCGACGACGAAGAGGACCTCGTCGGGGCTGACGGCGTCGCGGATGTCCGCGGCCTGCTGCATCAGCTCCTGGTCGATGCCCAGCCGGCCGGCGGTGTCGACCACGACCACGTCGTACTGCTTGGACTTCGCGAACTCGATCGAGTCCTGCGCCACCTTGACCGGGTCACCGACGCCGTTGCCCGGCTCGGGGGCGAACACGGCGACGCCCGCGCGGTCGGCGACCACGCTCAGCTGGTTGACGGCGTTGGGGCGCTGGAGGTCACAGGCGACCAGCAGCGGGGTGTGGCCCTGGCCCTTCAGCCAGAGGCCGAGCTTTCCGGCGAGGGTCGTCTTGCCCGCGCCCTGGAGCCCCGCGAGCATGATGACGGTCGGCGGCTGCTTGGCGAAGCGCAGGCGGCGGGTCTCGCCGCCGAGGATGCCGACGAGCTCCTCGTTGACGATCTTGATGACCTGCTGGGCGGGGTTCAGCGCCTGGGAGACCTCGGAGCCGGCCGCGCGCTCCTTGATCTGCTTGATGAAGGCACGGACGACGGGCAGGGCGACGTCTGCTTCGAGCAGGGCGATACGGATTTCGCGCGCGGTGGCATCGATGTCCGCCTCGCTGAGGCGCCCTTTGCCCCGGAGGTTCTTGAAAGTCGCGGCAAGGCGGTCGGAGAGGGTATCGAACACGGCGGTCGCGGATCCTCGGGTCGGGGGCGGGGGGACGGCTGGACCCCAGGGTATCCGGACGTGGCGGGTCGGGTCTGCCCCTGCCCCCGGCAGAGGCCGGGAGCAGCGGCCGGGGCCCGCCGCCGGGGGCGGGGAAACCAGGGGTGAGGGCCGGCCCGGCCCGCCCTCCCGCCCCGGCCCCTCACCCCCGCAGCCCGGCCTCCAGCCGGCCGGCGAGGCCGGCCGCCGCCTCCGCGGGGAGCGGCTCCCCGTCCTGTCCCGTCACGTAAAAGGCGTCCACCGCGTTGGCACCCCGGGTGGAGACGTGCGCGCTGCGCACCGTGACCCCGGCCGTCTCCAGGGCGCGGCCGATCCGGTACAGCAGGCCCGGTGCGTCCTGGGCCCTGACCTCGATCACCGTGGCCAGCCGGGAGCCCGTGGCGACCGCCTTCACCCGTGGCGGCGGCGCCTGGATACCGCGGCGGCGCGGGTAGGCCGCCTCCCGTTCCGCCAGTCTGGCCCCGATGTCCAGTGAGCCGTCCAGTGCCCGTACGAGGTCCGTACGCAGCCTCGCCGCCTGCGGGAGTGATCCGTACTCGGCTGCGACCCGCCAGGTCAGCAGCAGCACGGTCTGCTGACGGCCCAGCTCGGTGGGCAGCGCGACGGCGCGCAGGTCGGCCGCGCGTACGGTCAGCCGGTGCAGCGCGAGGACGCCGGCGACCGCGGGCAGGACGCCGGGCCGGTCGCGGAGGGCGATGAGGAGCTCCACGCCCACCGGTTCCGGGGCGCCGTCGTCCGGCGGCTCCTCCGTCCTGGCGTGCAGTGACAGGACCGGCCCGCCGGTGCGCAGCGCCTCGACGGCCAGCCGCTCGTGTTCGGCGCCCGGTGCGCCGGGCTCCGGCTCGTCGGGCACCTCGCCCGCCAGGACGGCGGCGACCCGCGCCACCAGGTCGTCCACGAGCGACGCGCGCCAGGACGACCAGGCCGCGGGGCCGGTCGCCAGTGCGTCGGCCTCGGTCAGCGCGTGCAGCAGCTCCAGGGTGGCGGTGGTCCCGACCGCTCCGGCGACCGCACTCACCGTCGCCGGGTCGTCCAGGTCGCGCCGGGTCGCCGTCTCGACGAGCAGCAGATGGTGGCGTACGAGTACGGCGAGCACCTCGGCGTCCGCGTGGCCGAAGCCGATCCGGGTGGCGACGTCCCGTGCGATGACCTCGCCCGCCACCGAGTGGTCACCTGGCCAGCCCTTGCCGATGTCGTGCAGCAGGGCCGCGACGAGCAGCAGGTCGGGGCGGTCCACCCGGCGGGTCAGGGACGCGGCCCGTACGGCGGTCTCGACGAGGTGCCGGTCGACGGTCCAGGTGTGCACGGGGTTGCGCTGGGGCCTGCACCGCACCCGCTCCCAGTCCGGCAGCAGCGCGGTGATCAGCCCCTCCGCCTCCAGTGCCTCCCAGACCGGCACCGTGGACTCACCCGCGCCGAGCAAGGTGACCAGCTGTTCGCGCGCCTCGGCGGGCCAGGGCACCGGAAGCGGGCGTGCGCCGCCCGCGAGCCGGCGCACGGCGTGCAGGGAGATGGGCAGCCCGGCCTGCGCCGCAGCGGCGGCCGCCCGCAACGCCAGCACGGGGTCGCGCTCGGGGCGGGCGGTCCTGGCCAGCACCACCTCGCCCTCCAGCTCGACCACGCCCTCCGCGAGCGGGGTGCGCTCGGCGGCTGCGGTCCTGCCGCCACCGAGCAGGGCGCGCAGCCGGGGGCGAACGGAACGCGCGCGCAGCACCCGGTTGACCTCGCGCCAGGTGACGTCCCCCGCGTACGAGATGGTGCGGGCGGCCTCGTACACGTCGCGCAGCAGCACATCGGCGTCCAGGAGGCCGAGTTCGGCGGCGACCTGGTCCTGTTCCTGCAGGGCGAGCCGGTCGGTGGCGCGCCCGGTGACCAGGTGCAGCGCGTCGCGTGCGTCGAGGAGCCGGCGGCGGGCTCCGTCGAGCCCTTCCCGGGGGGCGTCGGCCAGCCAGGACGCGGCGACGGCCCGCAGCGCCGTGGCGTCCCGCAGCCCGCCCCTGGCCTCCTTGAGGTCGGGTTCGAGGAGGAACTGCAGCTCGCCCTGGCGCTCGGCGCGCTCCTGGCACAGCTCGTACAGCTCGGGGAGCCGCTTCGGCGCCTGGTTGCGCCAGCCGGCCAGCACGGCCGTGCGCAGCCCGGTGGTCATCCCGAGGTCGCCCGCGACATGGCGGGCGTCCAGCAGCCCCAGCTGGACCTTGAGGTCCTCGCCCGCGGTGCCGAGCGCCTCGGCGGGCGTCCGCACCGAGTGGTCGAGGGCGAGCCCCAGGTCCCACACCGGGTACCAGATCCGGTCGGCGAGTGCGGCGATCGCCCCCGGGGCCGCCTTCCCGTCGTGCAGCAGGAGCAGGTCCAGGTCGCTGCGGGGTGACAGCTCGCCGCGGCCGTATCCGCCGACGGCCACCAGCGCGGCGCCGCGCACCCCGGCGGCCTCTGCCGCCGGGGTGAAAAGCGCGCTCGTCCACTCGTCCGTCAGCCGGGCGAGGGCCTTGCGGCGCGGCGGCCCGGGCTGCGCCTTCTCCTGGAGGAGGCGCAGCCGGGCCGCCGCGTAACCGCTGGGTCCGGGCTCGTCCGTCTGACCGGTCATCTCGTCGGCACTCGTCACCCGGCAGTTCCTGTCTCTCGTCGTTCAGAGCGCGTCAGGGCCGCGTTCGCCGGTCCTGACCCGGATCGCTGTCTCGACCGGGACGCTCCAGACCTTGCCGTCACCGATCTTGCCGGTCCTGGCGGCTTTCACCACCACGTCGATGAGCTGTTCGGCGTCCGCGTCCTCGGCCAGGACCTCGATGCGGATCTTGGGCACCAGGTCCACGGTGTACTCGGCGCCGCGGTAGACCTCGGTGTGACCGCGCTGGCGGCCGTAGCCGCTGGCCTCGGTGACCGTGAGTCCCTGGACGCCGAAGGCCTGCAGGGCCTCCTTGATCTCGTCGAGCCGGTGGGGCTTCACGACCGCGGTGATGAGCTTCATACGTCCACCTTCTTGTTCACGGGGCCCGCCACCGCGGCGGAGGCGGGCGGTGCGGTACGCGAGCCGCCGCCCGCTCCGCTGTAGTCGTATGCCGTCTCGGCGTGTTCGTCCTGGTCGATACCGGCGACCTCGGTGTCCTCGGTGACCCGCATCCCCATGGCCTTGTCGATCAGGAAGGCGAGGACGGCCGAGGCGACGAGTGAGTAGCCGAGGACGGAGAAGACCCCGATGGCCTGGATGCCGAGCTGGTGGAAGCCGCCGCCGTAGAAGACGCCCGCCACGTCGGACTGCACCCCGCCGGTGGCGAAGAAGCCGATGAGCAGGGAGCCGGCGACCCCGCCGACCATGTGGACGCCGACGACATCGAGCGAGTCGTCGAAGCCGAAGCGGTACTTGAGGCCGACGGCCATGGCGCACAGCACACCGGCGATGGCACCGATCGCGATGGCCCCGAGCGGGCTGACCGCGCCGCCGGACGGGGTGATGGCGACCAGCCCGGCGACCGCGCCGGACGCCGCGCCGAGTGTGGTGAAGGAGCCGTGGCGGAACTTCTCGTAGGCGAGCCAGGCCAGCATCGCGGCAGCGGTGGCGACCTGGGTGTTGACGAACATCACCGCGCCGACGCCGTCGTCGTTGCCCAGCCACGATCCGGCGTTGAAGCCGAACCAGCCGAACCACAGGAGGGCGGCGCCGAGCATCACCAGCGGGAGGCTGTGCGGGCGCATCGGGTCCTTCTTGAAGCCGACGCGCTTGCCGATGACCAGGATGACGCCGAGGGCCGCGGCGCCGGCGTTGATGTGGACCGCCGTGCCGCCTGCGAAGTCGATGACGCCCTTCTTGAAGAGCCAGCCGTCGGACGCCCAGACCCAGTGCGCGACCGGGAAGTAGACGACCGTCACCCAGAGCACGATGAACAGCGACCACGCGGTGAACTTCACCCGGTCGGCCAGCGCACCGCTGATCAGTGCCGGGGTGATGATCGCGAACATCAGCTGGAAGACGGCGAAGACGTAGACCGGGATGGTGTAGCCCGGCCACAGCTCGGTCAGTCCGATGCCGCTGAGTCCGAAGTAGTCCTTGGACCAGCCGAAGAAACCGTTGCTCGATCCGAAGGCGATGCTGAATCCGTAGAGCACCCAGAGGATCGTGACGATCCCGAGGCTGATGAAACTCATCATCAGCATGTTCAGGGTGGATTTGACCCGGACCATGCCTCCGTAGAAGAAGGCCAGGCCGGGTGTCATGACCATCACCAGGGCGGAGCAGATGAGCATGAACCCGGTGTTGGCGGAAGACAGCTTCGGGGCTTCTGCAGCAAGGGTCATGATGCCTGAGGGCATCGGCGTCTCCTCGTCGTCGGTGCGGCCACCTGCGGGCGGGGTCTGTGGGGTACGGCGGTACAGCGGCCGGTCATGGCTCAGAGACTGGCGCCACGCCGTTTCCGCCGATGCCGTGCGATGTTTCGCCGCAGTGACGAAGAGGCGGTACGTGTTACACGCGGATGACGCGCTGCGGCCCGGGGGCCGGCTGCCCCGCGTCACCGTGCGGTCGAGAACCGGCCACGACGGCTGCCCCCTGTTGACCTGGCATGGGGGAGCCGAGTCGGGCATCACGGGGTGAGCCGTCGTGGCCGGGGCCTGGGGTCCTGCTGTGGTGCGGCGCCGCGTACCGCGTCAGACCGCTTCGGCGGTCTCGGGCAGCTGTACGGCGAGACGTTCGGTGAGGTCGATGACCTCCGGGACGTCGCCGAAGTTCCTGACCGCCGTGTCGACGGTCTTGCGGAGCCTGGTGTTGACGCGCTCGGAGCGGACCCGCGTGGCGATGTGCAGGGCCTGGGCGGCGAAGGAGGTGGACTGCTCCGGTTCCCGCTTCAGCAGGTGCACGGTGGCCATGCCGACCAGGTTCAGGGCGTACGAACGCTGGTGTTCCTCGTCCTTCTCGAAGAGCGAGACCGCGGTGTCGATGACCGGCTCGGCGAGCGAGGCGTAGGTGGGGCTGCGGCCCGCCACGTAGGCGAGGTCGCGGAACGAGTGGCCGTTCTCGCCGTTCAGCTCGGCCTCGGAGAAGAAGCGGATCCAGTCCGGCTCGGGCTCGCCGTCGACGCCCGCGTCGGAGAAGGTGTCCTCGGCCATCCGCACGGCTCGTTTGCACTTGCTCGGCTGGCCCATGTTGGCGTAGGCGCGCGCCTCCATCGCATACAGCATCGCCTGGGTGCGGGGGGTGGCGCACTCGCGGCTTCCGTACTGGGCGAGATGGACCAGTTCCAGGGCGTCGTCGGGACGGCCCAGATGGATCATCTGACGGCTCATCGAGGACAGGATGTACGAGCCGAGGGGCTTGTCGCCGGCCTCCTTGGCCGCGTGCAGGGCGAGCACGAAGTACTTCTGGGCCGTGGGCTGGAGGCCGACGTCGTAACTCATCCACCCGGCCAGCTCGGCCAGTTCGGCGGCGCACCGGAAGAGCCGCTTCGACGTGGTCCCCGGCTGCGGCTCCTGGAGCAGGTCCGTCACCTCGTGCAGCTGGCCGACGACCGCCTTGCGACGCAGCCCGCCGCCGCACTGGGCGTCCCACTGGCGGAACATCGCCGTGGTGGACTCCAGCAGTTCGAGTTCGGGTGCCGAGAGCCTGGAGGGGCGCCGCGCGTGGTCGGCGGGCAGCTCGGCCGCGGGCTCGCCCGCGGGGGTGGGCACCAGCCAGCGCTGCATCGGCTCGATGAGCGTCGGGCCTGCGGCCAGGGCGAGCGAGGAGCCGAGGAAGCCGCGCCGGGCGAGCATGAGGTCGCTGCGCGAGAACTCACTGAGCAGCGAGACCGTCTGCGGGCCCGCCCAGGGCATGTCGACGCCGGAGACCGAGGGCGACTGGTGCGCCGCGCGCAACCCCAGGTCCTCGATGGCGACGACGCTGCCGAAACGCTCGGAGAAGAGCTCGGAGAGGATGCGCGGGATCGGCTCGCGCGGCTGCTCTCCGTCGAGCCAGCGCCGCACGCGTGAGGTGTCGGTGCTGATGTGGTGGGCGCCCATCTGCCGGGCCCTGCGGTTGACCTGGCGTGCCAGCTCGCCCTTGGACCAGCCGCTGCGTACGAACCACGAGCCGAGCCGCTCGTTCGGGCGCTTGCCGGCACTCGTCTCGCCGTCGCCACTGCCGCCCACTGGAACGCCCCCATCCCGCCGAAGCCTGATTACGCCAACCCATATCAGAATGCCGTGAGTTGAGGTTCGCTGTCCGGCGCTTGCGGCCCGTCGAACAGAAAACCGGCTTGCCTCCGGCATACCCGTGAGTGCATCCGACCCGAGGGTTCATGCACCGAAAGTAATCCTACGATCACGCGCCCGGCGAGGGCGATCCCGGAAACGCCACCATTCGCCACCCCTACGGATGAACGCGCCTGCCGCCAGGCGCGATTCACTTGACACCCGACGATCAGGTTCGGGTGGAGCGATGCACGCCGGGGCGCGCGAGCCGCGCCGCGCCACCCCCAACGTCCCCCCACGCCTCCCCGACCAGGGTGTTTGCGACACAGGGTGACGGAGAGACTCCAGGTCGTAACCACCGGCGCGCACGACCCGTTGGAGGGGGCATGGGCTTCACTATCGGCGGCATCCGGGACATCCGCTCCGGCACCCGGCGTCGCGGCCGCACATCGGAGTGCACGACGGTGGCCGAGTTCACCGGGCTCTGGGGCTGGGACGTGGTCCCGGGCGCACGCGCGGCGGCGGGCAACTGCTCCTGCGGCGAGGCCGGGTGCGCCTCACCGGGCGCACATCCACTCGGGTTCGCACCCGAGGTGCCCGCAGGCGCCACTCTCGGAGAGGCGTCCAGAGCCTGGTCCCTGACGCCGGGGGCCGCGGTGCTGCTGCCGGTGGGCCGCTGCTTCGACATCATCGATGTCGCCGAGCCCGCGGGGCGCACCGCCCTGATCCGGATGGAGCGGATGGGACTGCCGCTCGGCCCGGTGAGCGCCACACCGGACGGCCGGGCCCAGTTCTTCGTCGCCCCCGGGGCCGCCCGCGAACTCCCCGAGCTGCTCTACCGGATGGGCTGGGACGACGCGGACCTCGACCTGCACGGGATGGGCCCGGGTGAGCACATCACCGCCCCGCCGTCGAACCACGCGGGCCTGGGACCGGCCCGCTGGCTGCGCCCTCCGTCGCTGGAGACAGCCAGCCCGCCCCAGGCCCGGCTGCTGCTGGGCACCCTCGCGTACATCTGCCACCGCCACCTTCCGGCCTGACCCGCCCGGGGTGCGCCCGCACTCCCGTGCCGACCGGCGTCGGTACGGGACAGCGCGAAGGGCCCCGCCGCACCTGCACCGTGCGGCGGGGCCCTTCGCGCTTCTCCGGGTCCGGTGTGTCCCGGCTCCTGGTACCGCCCGCCGGATCAGCGGGCGGTACGGTTCACTCCCCGACCAGGGCGTCCACGAACGCCTCGGGCTCGAACGGCGCCAGGTCGTCCGGGCCCTCGCCGAGGCCCACCAGCTTGACCGGCACGCCCAGCTCGCGCTGGACAGCGATGACGATGCCGCCCTTGGCGGTGCCGTCCAGCTTGGT
This sequence comes from Streptomyces sp. NBC_00388, assembly GCF_036061255.1. Lineage (NCBI taxonomy): Bacteria > Bacillati > Actinomycetota > Actinomycetes > Kitasatosporales > Streptomycetaceae > Streptomyces > Streptomyces sp. NBC_00388. The sequence continues at coordinate 5,597,645 of NZ_CP107948.1, read as the reverse complement.
CAGCACGATGCCGGTGATGGACACCACCTCGGCGAAGACCCGCGCCTGCACCAGGCCGTTCTGCCCGGTCGTGGCGTCCAGGACGAGCAGCACCTCGTCCATCGGCCCGTGCTTCTCCACGACCCGCTTGACCTTGCCGAGCTCGTCCATCAGGCCGGTCTTGGTGTGCAGCCGTCCGGCCGTGTCGATGAGGACGACGTCGGCGCCCTCCTTGATGCCTTCCTTCACCGCGTCGAAGGCGATCGACGCGGGGTCGCCGCCCTCGGGACCGCGCACCGTGCGGGCGCCGACCCGTTCGCCCCAGGTCTGGAGCTGGTCGGCGGCGGCGGCACGGAAGGTGTCGGCCGCGCCGAGCACCACGCTGCGGCCGTCGGCCACCAGGACGCGGGCGAGCTTTCCCGTGGTGGTGGTCTTGCCGGTGCCGTTGACTCCGACGACCATGACGACACCCGGGGTCTCCAGGCCGCCCTCGGTCCTGACCTCACGGTCGAACTCCGTACCGACCAGGTGCAGCAGCTCCTCGCGCAGCAGCGCGCGCAGATCCTGCGGTGTACGGGTGCCGAGCACCCTGACCCGCTCACGCAGGCGCTCGACCAGCTCCTGGGTGGGCGCGACCCCGACATCGGCCGTGAGCAGGGTGTCCTCGATCTCCTCCCAGGTCTCCTCGTCGAGGTTGTCCCGGGACAGCAGGGTGAGCAGTCCCTTGCCGAGCGAGTTCTGCGAGCGGGCGAGCCGGGTGCGCAGCCGTACCAGGCGCCCCTCGGTCGGTTCCGGGATCTCGATCTGCGGGGCGACGGGCTCCGCGACGACCGGGTCCTCGACGGCGACAGGGGCTCCCGCCGCCTCGTCGGCCGGCGGGAGGTCAACCTCCTCGATGGTGCGGCGCGACTCGTCGCGCGGTGGGGCAGCGTCCTCGCCGACCTGGGGTTCGGCGGGCGGCGCTGTGATGGTCGGCGCACTCGGCGGTGCCGTGGGCAGCTGCTTCTTCTTGCGGCTGCTGACCACGAGCCCGCTGATCGCGCCGACAGCGACCAGGGCGATGACTACGGCAAGGATGACGATTTCCATAACCCACCCAGTATCAGTCACGGCTCGGCGATCGGTCACAGCCCGGCCGGACGCACCTTCGTGGGATCGCACAAGGGACTAAATCCTCTATTTGAAATTTTCCCGGCGGCCCTACCATGATGTCGCTATCTACGCGCGTCACATTCTTCTCCCCCCTCGTCCCCAACTCCCCTCACACGTGCACGGAGTACCCCATGCCACACGCCTCCGACGTCGAAGGCGCGGTGGAGACCCGCGGTCTCGAACCCGTCCCGGACAATGAACGCAAAGGCCGTGTCCGCGACCTGATCCCGACCTGGGTCGCCGCCAACATCAGTGTGCTGCTGCTCGCGATGGGCGCGAGTCTGGTCGTCGCCGACAAGCTCAACTTCTGGCAGGCGCTGATCGCCGCCTTCGTGGCCCCGGTCATCAGTTACGGGCTGGTCGGGTTCATCAGCATCGCGGGCAAGCGCGGCGGCGCTCCCGGCATGGCCCTGTCCCGCGCGGTCTTCGGCCAGCGCGGCAACCTGCTGCCCGGATCGCTCATCTGGATCGCCCGCTGGGGCTGGGAGACGATCAACGCGGTGACCGGTGCGTACGCGCTGCTCACCGTGCTGGACATCTGCTTCGGCATCCACAGCAGCACCCCGCTGATCGTCGTGACCCTGCTGCTGTTCGTCGCCGCGACCTTCCTGATCTCGGGTCTCGGCATCAACGCCCTGCACCTGTGCAACAAGTGGTCCACGTACCTCTTCGGGATCTTCTCCGTGCTGGTGCTGGTCTATCTGATCGCCGACACCGACTGGTCGGCCGTCTTCGCCAAGCCGGCCGGTACCACCGCGTCCCTGATCGCGGGCATAGGCCTGATCGCGGCGGGCGGCCTGAGCTGGGTCCCGTCCGGGCCCGACTTCGCGCGGTACCTGCCGCGGCGCTCCTCCGGCGGCGGCATGATCGGCGCCTCGATCGGCGGCGCGGGCATCGTCGTCCTGCCGATGGTGCTGATGGGCGCCGTGATGGCGGTCTCCACCCCTGACCTCGCGAACGCATCCGACCCGGTCTCCTTCCTGGGCAAGGTCCTGCCGATGTGGATCGCGGTGCCGTATCTGCTGATCGCGGTGGTCGGTATGGTGCTGATCAACGCGATGTCGATGTACTCGGCTGGCTTCACGGCGCTGACGCTGGGCATCAAGGTGCAGCGCGCCTGGGCGGTCTCGGTGAACGCCGTGATCAGCGTGGTGCTCGGACTGGTCCTGATGCTGGCCGCGACGAGCTTCCTCGGCTCCTTCGTCGCGTTCCTGTCCCTGCTGGCCGTGGCCTTCTCCGCCTGGATCGGGGTCTTCGGCGCCGACATGCTGCTCGGCCGCAGCTACGACCCGGCAGCCCTGATGAACACCACCAGGACCAGCGCCTACTGGTACCGCGGCGGTTTCAGCCCCGCCGCCGTCGTCGCGTGGCTCGCCGCGCTGATCACCGGAATGCTGTTCACCACGGCGGGCACGGCCGGCTCCGCCTGGTTCAGCGGTCCGTTCGCGGACAGCTGGCTCGGCCGCAACGGCCTCGGCTGGGTGGTCACCATCCTGGTCTCCGGCCTGCTCTACGCCGTACTGCCGAAGCCGGAGGCGCGGACCGGCACGCAGGGCCCGGACTCGGACCGGGAGCCCGCGACCCTACCTATCTGACGCTACGTCAGCTACTGTCCCCCTTCGCCGGCCCCGACCCGGCGGAGGGGGATTTTCGCGTCACGGCCTTCAGCGTCGTCAGGCTCAACCTCGTCGATCCGCGGGCGACCCCCGATTCGCTCTCCGCGCGCTACCGCACCGCCCTGGAGATGGCCGCGTACGCCGACGACCGCGGTGTCGACACCGTGCAGACCGAGGAGCACCACGGCACCGGCAACAACTGGCTGCCCTCCCCCTTCGTCTTCGCGGGCTCCTTGCTCGGGGCGACCCGCAGGATCGCGGTCACCGTCTCCGCGATCATCGGCCCGCTCTACGACCCGCTGCGCCTGGCGGAGGACATCGCCGTCCTCGACCTGATCGGCGCGGGGCGGCTGGCCACGGTGGCGGGCATCGGCTACCGGCCCGAGGAGTACGCGCGGCAGGGCGTCGAATGGGGCCGGCGCGGCAGGCTCCAGGACGAGCTGCTCGAAACCCTGTTGTCCGCGTGGACCGGTGAGCCGTTCGCGTACCGCGGGCGTACGGTCCGGGTCACCCCGGCCCCGTACACGCGGCCCCACCCGTTGCTGATCGTCGGCGGCTCCTCGCGGGCGGCGGCCCGCCGGGCGGCGCGGCTGGGGCTGCCGCTGTTCCCGAGCGCGCATCTGCCGGAGCTGGAGGCGTACTACCACCAGCAGCGCGCGGAACACGGGACCGAGGGTTTCTGCATGATGCCGGAGGCCGAGACCCCCCTGCTGCACATCGCCGAGGACCCCGACCGGGCGTGGGCCGAGTACGGCACGCACTTCCTGCACGAGGCCCGCACCTACTCCTCCTGGCAGTCCCCGGACATCCGCTCCGCCGTCCGGTCGGCGGCGGAGACGGTCGGGGAGCTGCGCGCGGAGGGTGTCTACCGGATCGTCACACCGGACGCGTGCGTGGCCCTGGCCGGGGGCGGCGCCGGGAGCCTCGTCCTGCATCCGCTGTGCGGCGGGATACCGGTGGACGAGGGCTGGCGCAGCCTGCAGCTCTTCGCCGAACGGGTGCTGCCCCGCCTCAAGAGCTGAGCGCGGGCCGTACCGGGGCGGCCCTCAGCCCATCTCCTCCAGCGTCTTGCCCTTGGTCTCCTTCACGAAGAGCAGCACGAAGGGGATGGAGAGCACGGCGAAGCAGGTGTAAATGACGTACGTCGCCGAGAGGTTCCAGTCCGAGAGGCTCGGGAAGCTGGCCGTGATCGCCCAGTTGGCGATCCACTGGGCCGACGCGGCCACCCCGAGCGCGGCGGCACGGATCTTGTTCGGGAACATCTCACCGAGGAAGACCCAGACGACGACACCCCACGACATCGCGAAGAAGAACACGAACCAGTGGGCGGCGACGAGCGCCACCCAGCCCTGGAGGGTCGGCAGCTTGCCGCCGACGAGGTGGTACGAGAACGCCCAGGCTTCCAGCGCGAGCCCGATGACCATGCCCACGGAACCGATCAGCACCAGCGGCCGGCGGCCGATCCGGTCGACGAGGACCATGGCGACGACGGTGCCGATGATGTTGATGATGGACGTGGTGAACGAGTAGAGGAACGAGGTCGACGGGTCGATGCCCACCGACTGCCACAGGGTCGCGGAGTAGTAGAAGGCGACGTTGATGCCGACCAGTTGCTGGAAGGCCGAGAGGCCGATACCGATCCAGACGATGCGTTTGAAGTAGAAGCCGCCGCCCAGCAGGTCCTTGAACGTCGACTTGTGCTCGCGCTTCATGGCGAGCTGGATCTCCCCCACCCGGGCGTCGAGATCGATGTGCTCGCCCTCCACCTCGGCCAGCACCTTCCTGGCCCGTTCCACCTTGCCCGCCGAGATCAGATAGCGCGGCGACTCGGGGATCGCGAAGGAGAGGAGACCGTAGATGACCGCCGGGATCACCATGACACCGAGCATGAGCTGCCAGGCCTCGACGCCCAGGAGCTTCCCGCGCTGATTGCCGTTCGCGGTCTGGAGAATGCCGTAGTTGACGAGCTGCGAGATGGCGATACCGATGACGATCGCCGCCTGCTGGAAGGACCCGAGCCGGCCGCGGTACGCGGGCGGGGAGACCTCGGCGATGTAGGCAGGCCCGATGACCGAGGCCATCCCGATGCCGAAACCGCCGATGATGCGCCAGAGGGCCAGGTCCCACAGGGCGAAGGGAAGTGCGGAACCCACGGCGCTGATGGTGAACAGCACGGCCGCGATCTGCATGCAGCGGATACGCCCGATGCGGTCGGCGATACGGCCCGCTGTCGCCGCGCCGATCGCACAGCCGATCAGGGCGACGGCGATGACCTGGGCGAGCGTCGCCGAACCGACGTCGTACTTACCGCGGATCCCCTCGACGGCCCCGTTGATCACCGAGCTGTCGTAGCCGAACAGGAATCCGCCCATCGCGGCCGCCGCCGTGATGAAGACGACGTGGGCGAGATGCTCCGGGGCAGCGGGGCTGCCTCCGGCCTGCGGTGTGTTCGCCGTGCTGGTCACATGAGCTCCTCGGGCCCGTCCGCGATGAGGGCCATGGGGGTACGAGCCCCTCCAGTTGCGCACAGCTTCCGTGCGGGCACCACTTGGGGAGTACTCCGCCTGAGGGGTACTCAGACCCGCCCTGCGCGGTTCAGCGCAGGCGCTGGCTGATCACCTTGGAGACCCCGTCGCCCTGCATGGAGACGCCGTAGAGGGCGTCGGCGACCTCCATCGTCCGCTTCTGGTGGGTGATCACGATGAGCTGGGAGCTCTCCTGGAGCTCCTCCATGATCCGGATCAGCCGCTGCAGGTTGGTGTCGTCCAGCGCGGCCTCCACCTCGTCCATCACATAGAAGGGACTGGGCCTGGCCTTGAAGATCGACACCAGCAGGGCCACCGCGGTCAGCGACCGCTCCCCGCCGGAGAGCAGGGAGAGACGCTTGACCTTCTTGCCCGGCGGCCGGGCCTCCACATCCACTCCGGTGGTCAGCATGTTGCCGGGGTCGGTGAGGACCAGCCGTCCGTCGCCGCCGGGAAAGAGCCGCGCGAAGACCCCCTCGAACTCCCGTGCCGTGTCCCGGTACGCCTCGGTGAAGACCTGCTCGACGCGTTCGTCGACCTCCTTGACCACCAGCAGGAGGTCGGCCCGCGTCTTCTTGAGGTCCTCCAGCTGCTCGGAGAGGAACTTGTGCCGCTCCTCCAGCGCGGAGAACTCCTCAAGGGCGAGCGGATTCACCTTCCCGAGTTGCTGGTACGCCCGTTCGGCCGACCTGAGCCGCTTCTCCTGCCCGGCCCTGTCGAACGGGACCGGCTGATTCCGCGGATGGTCCGGATCACCGGGCAGCTCCTCCCCATCGGCCGCCGGGGACGGCGGCACCGGCTGGTCCGGGCCGTAGTCGGCCACCAGCCCTGCGGGCTCCACACCCAGCTCCTCCAGCGCCCTGGTCTCCAGCTGCTCGATCCGCATCCGCTTCTCGGCCCCGAGCACCTCGCCCCGGTGCACCGAGTCGGTGAGCCGGTCGAGTTCGGCCTTGAGCTCGCGGCCCCGGTTCCGCTCGGCGGCCAGCTCCTGCTCGCGCCCGGCTTTCGCCGCATCGGCGGCGGCCCGCTCCTGCTCGGCACGGACCAGGGACACCTCCACACGGGCGAGCAGCTGACGTGCCCCGTCCGCGACCGCCGAAGCGACAGCGGCCTCGTGGCGCAGCCGGGCGCGGCGCTGCTCGGCGCGCGCCCGGGCCTCGCGCTCGGCGCGCGCTCCCCGGTCGAGTGCTTCGGCCCGCCCAGCGAGCCCCTTGACCCTCTCCTCATGGGTACGGGCCTGGAGCCTGGCCTCCATCTCGGTCTGCCGGGCGTTGGCCCCGTCGGCGGCGAGCCGGTCCCGTACCGACGTGTCCGGCTCCTCCTCCATGGGGGCCTCCTCGGCCACCAGCAGCCGCTCGGCCAGCTCGCCGGCCTCGGCGGTCGCACGCTCCAGGGCCTCCTGCGCCTTGGCGGCGGCGGACGCCGAGCGCTCGGCCTCGCCCGCGGCGCCCCGCGCCTGGCCCGCGAGTCGCCCGAGCTGCTGGGCGACACCGGACTTCTGCCGGTCGGCGACGCGGCGCAGCTCCGCCAGCTCGTCGACGAGCGCAGCGCACTCCCCGCGCCGGACGGCCGCGGCGTGCTGCGCACCGGCCAGCTCCTCGCACCGTACGGCCAGCTCGTCCAGCCCGGCGGCGGCCTCGTCCACGGAGGCCTGGACCTCAAGGAGGCTGGGCGCACCGGCGGACCCGCCGTGTGCGAAATGTGCGCCCAGGACGTCGCCTTCGGCGGTCACCGCGGTGAGACCGGGCCGGCGGGCGATCAGCTCCTCGGCGTCTTCGAGCGTCCCGACGACCACGATGTCGCGCAACAGCAGGCGTACCGCGGGCAGCAGTCCGGCCGGGCCGCCGACGAGATCGACCGCGAGGGGTGCGGCGACAGCGACCGCCGCGTGGCCGGGGCCCTGCGCGGACCCGGCGTACGGAGACGAGCCGCCGCCGGCCCGGCCCCCCGGGATGGTCCCGGCGCCTTCGGCCTGCCGGGACTCCCACGGCTCCGGCTCCACCGCCGGGGCGCCGGCCGCCCCTCCCGGGCCCTGGGCGGGCGAGCGGACCTGGCCGGGCAGGCCGCCGGTGCCGGGCTCCCGCAGCGGTACGGGCGCTGTCCCGGGCAGCAGCGTCGCACGGCCCGCGTCCTGCTTGCGCAGCAGCCGGATCGCGTCGGCCGCCGTCGCCGTATCGCGCACCGCGAGAGCGTCGGCCGCCACCCCCAGCGCCGCGGCCACCGGGACCTCGTACCCGGCGGCCACCGTCAGGAGCTCGGCCACCGGCCCCAGCAGACCGGCCGGACGGTCGTCGGCTCCGAGCAGGGCGCCGGTGCCGTCCTTGCGGCGCAGGCCGAGCGCCAGCGCCTCGTGCCGGGCGGTCAGTGCGGCGCGCTCGCGCTCGGCCTCCGTGGCGGCCTCCCGGGCAGCGGTGAGTCCGGCCTCCGCCCCGGCCAGCGTGGCCTTCGCTGCGCTGTGCCGGCCTGCGAGCTCCTCGTCCCCGGCGTCGAGACCGTCGACCTCGGCCTTGAGCTGCTCGTACTCCTGCTGGGCGGCGGCGGCGCGCTCCTGCGCTCCGTCCCGCGCCTCGGCGAGCCGGTCGATTTCCGCCTGCGCCGAACCCGCCCTGCTGCGGGCCGCGTTGACCTGCCCGCTCAGCCGGGCGAGGCCTTCGCGCCGGTCGGCGATGGCGCGGGCTGCGTCCCTGAGCCCGCGCTCCTCGGCGGCCAGCTCCCGTTCCAGCTCGGCCCGGTGCGCCGACGTGTCCTCCAGCGCGCGCTCGGCGGACTCCAGTGCGGCCTCCAGCTCCGCCTCCTGCTCGCGGATCCTGGCGGCCTCGCGCTCCATGTCCTCGGGATCACGTCCCCTGCGCTCCTCGTCGGGGGCGGCGGACGCGCTCTTCACCCGCGCGTCGGCGAGCGAGGCCGTACCGCGGACCCGCTCGGCCAGCTGCGACAGCTCGTACCAGGTCTGCTGGGCGCGCTGGAGACGCGGTGCCAGCTGCCGCACCTCGTCCTCAAGCGCCGACTCGCGCGATGTCGCGGCCCTGAGCGCCGCCTCCGCCGTCTCCCGGCGCTCCTTCAGCGCGGCCTCGTCGGCGATCTCGGTCCGCAGCGCCCGGCGCATCGTCACCAGGTCGTCGGCGAGCAGCCGCAGCCGGGCGTCCCGGAGGTCCGCCTGGATGACGGCGGCACGGCGGGCGACCGCGGCCTGCCGTCCCAGAGGCTTCAGCTGGCGCCGCAGTTCGCCGGTGAGGTCCTGCACACGGGCGAGGTTGGCCTGCATCGCGTCCAGCTTCCGCAGCGCCTTCTCCTTGCGCTTGCGGTGCTTGAGCACCCCCGCGGCCTCCTCGATGAAGGCCCGGCGCCCCATCGGGTCCGCGTGCAGGACGGAGTCGAGCTGTCCCTGGCCGACGATGACGTGCATCTCCCGGCCGATCCCGGAGTCCGAGAGCAGTTCCTGGATGTCGAGGAGACGGCAGGTGTCGCCGTTGATCTGGTACTCGCTGCCGCCGTTGCGGAACATGATCCGGGTGAGGGTGACCTCCGCGTACTCGATGGGCAGCGCGCCGTCGGAGTTGTCGATGGTGAGGGAGACCTCGGCGCGGCCGAGCGGCGGCCGGCCGGTCGTCCCGGCGAAGATGACGTCCTCCATCTTGCCGCCGCGCAGCGACTTGGCCCCCTGCTCCCCCATCACCCAGGAGAGCGCGTCGACCACGTTGGACTTGCCGGATCCGTTGGGGCCCACGACACAGGTGATGCCCGGCTCGAACCGGAGGGTGGTCGCGGAGGCAAAGGATTTGAACCCGCGCAGGGTCATGGCCTTGAGGTGCACGCCGCCGGACTCTACCTTTCATGGCCGGTTTCACCCACGAAGGTGCAGGGCACATCAGACGGTAGTGAAGCACTCACGGCGGTGCGTGACCGGGGGAAAGCGGACAGAAAGAAGGGACGCCGAAGCGTCCCTTGCATATCCTTGCGCAGTGGATCTCAAGCGGCTGTACGGATCAGCCCGCCCGGTACCCTGGTGGGTACGGGTCAGGTGAGCGCAGGCTCCGCCTGGGGTACGTCCATGTCGATACCGTCGAGCAACGAGTCTCCGTGGTGCTGGACTGCGGCGGCCAGCGCGTCGTTCTCGGACTGAATCCGTACGAGCTCGGACTCAAGATCCTGGACGCGCTGCTGGAGCCGTCGCATCTCGGAGAGAAGTCGCGGGTCGGAACCGCCGACGTAACCGAGAAGCGCCTTTGCCATGATGGATGGTCCTCCACACTGAGTGACCGACCGAAGAGTGGTGGGTCGTAGGGGGAATCGCACCCGCGGAACTCGGCAGCCTCTGTCTTCGTGCTGTTTCTCTGTGTTTCGCGCTGCCGAGCAGCTGAGGTGCGCGGGGCTTCCAGAGTCTCACCAAAAAGTTTGACGGTCAACACGATCACACCCCGTATCGATGGGCATACCCGGGGGCGCACGCCGGACGATGTCCGGTGCGGCTCTCCTGCGGGGCCCAGGGGGCGTGGAGATCATTCCTCCTGCGGCAGCCTGGCACGGAGAGCGCTTCTTGGCAACCACCAGGCATTTTCTGCCCGTCACCCAGGCCGGTGGCAGATCGATCCGGGGCTGCGGCCGCCGCCGGGACGGTCGCCTCAGCGGATCTCGAAGCTCTGGTAGATCCGGCGCGGAGTGTCCCAGATCTCAGTGACACCATCGACACGGCCGGGTGTGTCGGACGACCTCAGCCACTCCAGGAGACGTCCGCATCCCTCGCGCGGCCCCTCGGCGACGACCTGCACCCTGCCGTCCTCCAGATTGAGGGCGAATCCGGTGAGCCCGCCGATCCGCAGCGCGTTCGCCCTGGTGAACCAGCGGAACCCGACGCCCTGGACCTTGCCGCGCACCCAGGCGGTGAGCCGTACATCTTCGTTCATGTCTGCACGCTAACCGGCCAATTGCACAGGCAGCACTTCGCCCCCATGCCCCATCGGCTACAGTCCGGGGCCAATGAGCTTCACCTGGACGGGTGAAGGCACGCCGACGCCGAGTACGAGGAAAGGCACCGCGCATGGGACGCCACAGTCGCTCCGCCGCCGGACCCGCCGCCGTTGACGACCCGGCCGCCCCCGGGAGCCGGAGACGGAACGGGGCCCATGGCAAGGGCCGGGGCATCACCCCTGTGCGCACCGGGCTGCTGGGGGTGTCGGCCGCCGTCGCGGTCGGCGCCGTGGCGATGACCTCGGGACTACTGCCCGGCGGAAGCACCTACACCGTGGGCGGGCCGGGCGGCAGCGACCAGGTCCGCGCCGACGGCATACCTGACCTCCAGACCCAGGGCGGCTCATCGGCCACCCCCGCATCCGGCACCCCGTCCACACCCTCCGCCCCGGCCGCCACCCGCGCACACGCCCCATCGGCCTCGCCCTCCCCGCACACGCCGAAGGCCTCCGCCGTGCCGTCGCAGCGGAAGAAGAGCAGCCCCGCCGCGCACAGCGGGCCGCCCAGCCCGCCCGCCTCCCGCACGGCTGCGGCCCCCGCGGCGCCCCGGCACCTGGAGTCGGCCCGCACCAAAGCGGCCACCAGCACCGAGAGCGCGGCCGCCGCGAAGGTGCTCAGCCTGGTCAATCAGGAGCGGGCCCAGGCCGGTTGCCGGCCGGTGCAGGCCGACGCGTCCCTCGCCTCGCTGGCCGGGGCCTTCAGCGACGAGATGGCGTCGCGGGGGTTCTTCGACCACACCGACCCCGACGGAGCGACCCCGTGGGACCGGGCGGACAAGGCGGGCGTGAAGGGTCTCGGCGGCGAGAACATCGCGCGGGGCCAGGCCGACGCCGCTGCCGTGATGAACTCCTGGATGAACAGCCCGGGTCACCGCGCGAACATACTGAACTGCGACTTCACCACGCTCGGCGTCGGTGTGCACTTCGGTGCGGGCGGCCCCTGGTGGACGCAGGACTTCGGGTACTGAGCGCCCGGCCACCCGGACGGTCACGCGGCCGGGCACCCCGCTGAGCGTCCCCCTCCGGGTGCCCGCCGGTCAGGCGCGCGAGCCCGCGGGCGGACGCTGGCAGCGCGGGCAGAAGTAGCTGGACCGGTTCATCCAGGGGCGGCGGCGCATGGGGGTCCCGCAGCGGTGGCACGGCTCGTCCTCGCGCCCGTAGGCGTCGAGCGACCGGTCGAAGTAGCCGGATTCGCCGTTCACGTTGACGTACAGGCTGTCGAAGCTGGTGCCACCGGCCGCGAGCGCCTGGTTCATGACGTCCCTGACGTGGCCCAGCAGCTCCGCGGTGCGGGGACGGGTGAGCGTGGCGGTGGGCCGCTCGTAGTGGAGCCGCGTGCGCCAGAGCGCCTCGTCCGCGTAGATGTTGCCGACCCCGCTGATCAGCGACTGGTCGAGCAGGGCGCGCTTGACGGTGGTACGGCGCAGCCGCAGCGCCGCGTGGAAGGCGCCGTCGTCGAACTTCTCGTCCAGCGGGTCGCGGGCGATGTGCGCGATGACGTCGGGCAGCCCGTCCGGGGTGTTGGCGTGCAGCGAGAGCCCGCCGAAGGTCCGCTGGTCCACGAAGCGCAGCTCGGTGCCCCCGATGTCGTCGAACCGGATACGGATCCGCAGATGCTTCTCGTCGGCCGCGCTCTCGGGCTGGACCAGGAGCTGCCCGCTCATGCCGAGATGGCCGAGGACCGAGTACGCGGCCCCGCCCCCAGGCTCAGCCGCGTCTCCGGGGCCGGCCGGCCCGCCGGGGGTGTCCGCCAGCGGCAGCCAGAGGTACTTCCCCCGGCGGCGGGCCACACCGAATCTGCGACCGCGCAGGGACGCGGCGAAGTCCTCGCCGCCCGCCGTGTGACGGCGTACCGCGCGGGGGTGCAGCACCTGCACATCGGCGACGGTACGGCCGGCGACCCAGCGTTCCAGTCCTCGCCGGACGACTTCGACCTCGGGCAACTCGGGCACGCTGCTCCTCAGGAGTGGCTCACCTGTGAACGGTGAGGGCCGGTGAAAGGGCTGTTCGGGGGGCGGCCACCAGCGGGAGTACCGGTGTGGTCGCCATGAAAAGAACCGCCCGCCCCCCGGAGGGGACGGGCGGGGAAAGAACCGGCGTCAGGCCGAGGCCGTGCCGGCGGCCGGAGCCGAAGAGGTGTCGGCGTCCTCTTCGTGGGCGGCGGGGGCGGTCTCGGCCGCCACCGCGCGCTCCTCCGCTGCGGCGCTGATCGCGCGCCACGCGGACTCCGCCGCCTGCTGTTCCGCTTCCTTCTTGCTGCGGCCGGTGCCGGTGCCGTACGAGACACCACCGACGCGAGCGGCAGCGGTGAAGGTCTTCTCGTGGTCCGGACCGGTCTCACTGACCAGATACTCCGGGACCCCGAGGCCTTCGCTCGCGGTGAGTTCCTGGAGGCTGGTCTTCCAGTCCAGGCCCGCACCGAGGTTGGAGGACAGCTCGATAAGGGGGTCGAAGAGCCGGTGTACCAGCTCGGACGCCGCTTCGAGGCCCTGATCGAGATAGACGGCGCCGATCACCGCTTCCAGGGTGTCGGCGAGAATGGACGCCTTGTCCCGCCCGCCCGTGCCTTCTTCGCCCCGGCCGAGCCGGATGAAGAGACCGAGTTCGAGCCCACGGCTCACCCCTGCGAGCGCACGCGAGTTGACCACCGCCGCCCGGAGCTTGGCCAGCTGGCCCTCCGGGAGATCGGGGTGGGTGCGATAGAGCGTGTCCGTGACCACCAGGCCGAGCACGGAGTCCCCGAGGAACTCCAGCCGCTCGTTGGTGGGCAGACCGCCGTTCTCGTACGCGTACGAACGATGGGTCAGCGCACGCACCAGAAGGGCGGACTCGAGTGTGTACCCGAGCCGCCCTTCCAGAAGCGTGTGGGACGAGGCATTGTCCGTCTTGTTGACGTCAGACATTGCGCCTCTCACCAGCCGCTCAGACCTCGAGGACCTGGCGCTTGTTGTAGGTGCCGCAGCTCGGGCACGCGATGTGCTGGAGCTTCGGCTCCTGGCAGCGCTCGCACGCAACCAGGGTGGGGACCGCAGCCTTCCACTGCGACCGGCGGTGGCGCGTGTTGCTGCGCGACATCTTCCGCTTCGGAACAGCCACGGCTACTTCTCCTGCTTCTCGTCGACGCCAGGTTCGGCGCCGTCAACGTTGTCCTTCTCGTCGACCTGGCCGGTCCCGACGAGTCCCTGCAGCGCCGCCCAACGTGCGTCGACGGCGTCATGGTGGTGGCCGGGTTCGTCGTCGAGCCTGATTCCGCATTCGGAACACAGGCCGGCGCAATCCTCCCGGCACACCGGCTGCATCGGCAGTGCGAGCACCACCGCATCACGCAGCACGGGTTCGAGGTCGAACAAGCCGTCCTCAAGGGGGGTGATTTCCTCGTCCTCTTCGTCGGCGTCAGCCGGGTCCGCCTTCTTGCTGCGGCCCCTGTCGTCGGCTTCGGGGTACGAGAACATCTCCTGGAAATCCGCTTCGAGCTCTCGCTGCAGCGGCTCCAGACACCTTACGCACTCCCCCTTGGCGGACGAACGGGCGGTGCCTGTGACAAGCACCCCGTCCATGACCGACTCAAGGCGGAGCTGCAGTTCTACGGGAGTGCCTTCCGGCACTCCGATGACCCCTTCGATGCCGAGGTCACCGGGGGCTGCGATCGAGCGGGTAAGCCGCTGGAGCGCACCGGGACGCCGACCCAGCTCGTGTGTGTCGAACACGAGGGGGTTGCGGTGGTCGAGGCGGGCGTTCAGGGCTCTTCCTGCTTTCGGATCGCTGAAGAATGGAGAGTGAGGCGCCGCCACGTCGGGAACGTCCGGAGACCATCGGAACGGGCAGCACGGATCGCGGAGGTACGGGCGACCGAAGAGCCAGGATACTGGACCGGCCGCCGTAGACCCAATCGGCCCCCGCGGAGCTCCGGGGCCCCGGCCCTAGCGCCCCTGCTCGTACTCGCGCAGCTGATCCAGATTGATCATGCTGGTGTCGAAGAGGCTGGTCTCGTCGAGGGCGCCCTGCTGCTGGGGGTGGGGCGGCTGGTGCGGCTGCTGGACCTGGTCGGGTCCCGGGTAGCCGTAGCCGTCCTGCGCCTGGGGCTGCTGCTGGTACGCGTACGGGTCGTGCTGGTACGCGTACTGCTGCTGCTGATAGGCGTACGGGTCCTGGGGCTGGTGCTGGTAGCCGTACGGGTCGTACACCTGCTGGACCGGAACCTCCGGGACGTCCGCGGGGAACAGCGGCGCCTCCTCGGGCGGCAGCTGCGCCGCCATCGGGGCGGGGGCCTGCGCGGGCGGCTGGACGGCCACCGGGGCCTGGGGCTCGGCCAGGTCCGAGAGGAAGTCGGCGTCGCTGCTGTGCCTGCGGCCCATCTCGTCCTGCTCGGCCATGTGCACACCGAGCTCGTCGGACGCGACCCGGCCGTGCAGCTTCTGCCGGCCGCGCCCCACCGCTTCGAGGGTCTTGGCCATGACGGCCTCGAAGGCACCGAGCTTGGTGTCGACGTACTCGTCGGCGCGCATCCGCAGGGTCTCGGGGTCCTGGCTGCGCTCCGGGGCCTCCGGGTCCTCGTAGCCCTGGTCGTCCAGGCCCGGGCCGCGGCCCAGCAGCTTCTCGCGGCCCCGGTCGACGGAGCCGATGGTCTTGGTGAGGACGACCTCGAAGTTCGCCAGTTTCGAGTCGACGTAGTCGTCGGCCTCGGCGCGGATCTCCTCGGCCTCCCGCCGGGCCTCCGCGAGCACACGGTCGGCCTCGTCCTGGGACTGCCGGGCGACCTCGGTGTCGGAGATGAGCGAACCGCGCTGGGCGTGCGCCGCCTCGATGATCCGCTCGGCCTCGTCGCGGGCCTGCTCGACCAGCTGCTCACGGCCACCGATCAGCTCCTCGGCCTGCGCCAGGGAGCCCGGCAGGGCCTCGCGCACCTCCTGGAGCATCGCCAGCAGTTCGGCGCGGTTGACCACGCAGGAGGCCGACATGGGCATGGACCTGGCACTGCCGACCGTTCCGACGATCTCGTCGAGCTTCTTCTGCACGTCCACCGTGTGCGCCACCTGTTCTTCCGGCCTGGAGACGGACGGGGACGACTGTACGGCCAGTCGGCTCCCGTACGACACCTGGTGACGGGTCGTCAGTTCGCCTTCCGGCCGCCGCCCGGCCGTCAGCCGGCGTCCCGCTTCTCGCCGAGCCGCTGCGTCAGGGCGTCGCGCACCAGCGGAGGCAGCAGGTGCGAGACGTCCCCGCCCCAGGTCGCGACCTCCTTGACCAGGCTGGACGAGAGGAAGCTGTAGGTCGGGTTGGTGGGGACGAACAGCGTCTCGACACCCGAGAGCCCGTTGTTCATCTGGGCCATCTGCAGCTCGTAGTCGAAGTCACTGACCGCCCGGAGGCCCTTCACGATGGCCGGGATGTCGCGCTGCTTGCAGAAGTCGACGAGGAGGCCGTGGAACGACTCGACCTCGACGTTCCCGAAGTCGGCCGTGACCTGGCGGATCAGCTCCATCCGCTCCTCGACGGAGAAGAGTCCGTGCTTCGACTGGTTGATCATCACCGCCACATGCACCACGTCGTACAGCCTGGAGGCACGGGCGATGATGTCGAGGTGTCCATTGGTGATGGGGTCGAATGACCCCGGACAGACGGCGCGGCGCAACTGAACTCCCTCGCTCCCGGGTCCGGTCATCGTGCGTCTTCGCACGTAGAGGCGGCGCGACCGTACCAAAGCGTGGCCTCGCCGTACCGGCGGGCCCGCAGCGGCCCGAATCCCTCGGGCCACTTGAACTCTCCGCCTCTTGTGCTCCGTTCCACCGTGACGAGGGCATCGCCCGTGAGCCACCCCTGGGCGCGGAGTGTGAGGAGGATCTCGCGAAGATCGTCATCGGTGACCGCGTACGGCGGATCGAGGAACACCACGTCGTACGGGTCGCCGGGCGCCGGGCCCGTGACGATCTGCTCCGCTTTGCCGGCCCGTACCTCCGCACCGGGGAGACCGAGCGTACGGACGTTGTCGCGGACCGTGGCCACCGCCCGCGGGTCCGCCTCGACGAGCAGCGCGTGGGCCGCGCCGCGGGAGAGCGCCTCAAGGCCGACCGCTCCCGAGCCGGTGTACAGATCGGCGATCCGGATCCCTCCGAGGGTGCCGAGGAGCGACTCCCAGGTGGAGAAGAGCCCTTCACGCGCACGGTCGGATGTGGGGCGGGTGCCGTTGCCCGGCGGTACGGCGAGGCGGCGCCCGCCGGCCGTACCGGCGATCACGCGGGTCATCTCAGTCCTTCTCGGTGGGCGGAGTCTCGGTGGGCGGGGTCCGTCCTGGCCGGCCCCCTGCTCCCGGCCAGTGTCTCAGCCCTTGTCGAGATAGCGCTCGCGCTCCTGGTCGAGGAGGGCGTCCAGGGCGGTGCGCAGCGCGGGCAGCCGGGTGAGCTCCGGGTCGGCGGCGACGACCTGGGCTGCCTCCTCGCGGGCCGCGGCGATGACCTCCTCGTCCTCGATGACGGCGAGCATCCGCAGCGAGGACCGCACACCGGACTGGGCCTGACCCAGGACGTCGCCCTCGCGGCGCTGTTCGAGGTCGATGCGGGACAGCTCGAAACCGTCCAGGGTGGCGGCCACCGCACCGAGCCTGGCGCGCGCGGGACCTGCCTCGTGGGCCTCGCTCACCAGGAGGCAGAGGCCTGCTGCCGAGCCGCGGCCCACCCGCCCGCGGAGCTGGTGCAGCTGCGATACGCCGAACCGGTCGGCGTCCATGATCACCATGACGGTGGCATTGGGCACGTTGACCCCGACCTCGATGACGGTCGTCGCGACCAGCACGTCCACCTCGCCCGCCGCGAAACGGCGCATGACGTCGTCCTTGTCGTCCGGCGCCATCCGCCCGTGCAGCAGCTCGATGCGCAGCCCACGGAGAGGGCCCTTCCTGAGCTGTTCGGCGATCTCGACCACGGCGACCGGCGGCCGCTTGTCCCCCTCGGCCTCCGCCGCCGCCGCTTCATCGGATGCGGGCTTGCGCTTCTTCGGTTCGTCGTCGCCGTCCCCGATGCGGGGGCACACCACGTAGGCCTGGTGGCCGTTCTCCGCCTCCTCACGGACCCGCTCCCAGGCCCGGGCCAGGAAGTGCGGCTTGTCCTTGGCAGGTACGACATGGGTGGCGATGGGCGAACGGCCCGCGGGGAGCTGGTCGAGGACGGAGGTCTCCAGGTCCCCGAAGACGGTCATGGCGACCGTCCGGGGGATGGGCGTGGCCGTCATGACCAGCAGGTGGGGCGGCTGTTTCCCCTTGCTGCGCAGGGCGTCGCGCTGCTCCACACCGAAGCGGTGCTGTTCGTCGACGACGACCAGGCCGAGGTCGTGGAACTGAACCTTGTCCTCGATCAGCGCATGCGTGCCGATGACGAGCCCGGCCTCACCGGTGACCAGGTCGAGCAGGGCCCTGCGACGGGCTGCCACCCCCATGGAACCGGTCAGCAGCACGACCTTGGTGGCCTGCTCGCCGCCGCCGAGCGTGCCACCGTCGGCCAGCTCGCCCATCATCTCGGTGATGGAGCGGTGGTGCTGCTGGGCGAGCACTTCGGTGGGAGCCAGCATCGCGGCCTGACCGCCCGCGTCGACGACGGCGAGCATCGCGCGCAGCGCCACCATGGTCTTGCCCGAGCCGACCTCTCCCTGGAGCAGCCGGTGCATCGGGTGCTCGGTGGCCAGCCCGGCGAAGATCTCGCCGGTGACCTTCTGCTGTCCTTCGGTGAGGGTGAAGGGCAGCCCGGCGTCGAAGGTGTCGAGCAGCCCTCCCGCCACGGGCTTCCTCGCCACCGCGGGCAGCTGGGTCTCGGCGTACCGGCGTCTGGCCAGCGCGACCTGGAGGACGAAGGCCTCGTCCCACTTGAGCCGGGACCGCGCGACCGCGACGTCGTCCTTCGTCTGCGGGCGGTGGACCTTCTGCAGGGCGTCGGGGAGCGTGGTCAGCCCGCGTCCGTCGCGCAGCGCGGGCGGGAGCGGGTCAGCGGCCTCCCGCGCTGTGGGCAGTACGGCGTCGACCGCCTTGGCGATCTTCCAGGACTCCAGCCCCTTGCAGGCCGGATAGATGGGGATCAGCTGGTTCGCCCAGGCCTCGACGGCGCCCGCGTCGGTGTCGGCGTCCAGCAGTTCGTACGTGGGGTGGGCGAGCTGCAGCCGCTGGTTGAACGCGGAGACCTTGCCCGCGAACATCGCGCGGCGGCCGGGGAGCAGCTCCTTGTGCGGCTTGTGGATGCCCTTGCCGAAGAAGACGAGCTGCAGACGTCCGCTGCCGTCGGTGATGTTCACCTCCAGGCGTCTGCCCCTGCCCTGGTTGAAGGTGAGCACACGGGCGTCGGCGACCTGCGCGAAGACGGTGACGTGCTCGTCCAGGGGCAGCTCGGTGAGCCGGGTGAGCTCACCGCGCTCCGCGTATCTGCGCGGGTAGTGGTGCAGGAGGTCGCCGACCGTGTGCAGGTCGAGGTGGTCGGCCATCACCTTGGCGGTGGGGGCGCCGAGCGTGTTCTTGAGAGGTTCATCGAGCGCGGGCACGCGGTCCATTGCACACCATGGGTCCGACACCGGGGGTATTTCCCCCTCCTGGTCCCGTGAGACGCCCCGCGCCCTGTCCTGGGGCCCTCCCGCGGCCCGGTCGCGTGCCCCGGCCCGGGCGGGACCGCTACTCGACGCCGATGAGCAGCGGTGCCGACTGCCGGCCGCCGTCGTAGACCACGGTGTCGACGGCCAGGTGCGACCCGCGTACGAATCCCTCCAGCCGGTCGGCGACGGACACCGGCACCCCGTCCCCAAGGACCAGCGTCACCAGTTCACCGCCGGCCGAGAGCATCCGGTGCAGCACCGTCTCAGCCGTGCCTGCCAGGTCGGTGCCGATCACCGCCACGTCGCCGTCGATCAGGCCCAGCACGTCGCCGGCCTGGCAGATACCGGCCGATGTCCAGGACTGCCGTTCGGCGACGGCCAGTTCGGCGTAGCGGGTGGCGCCCGCCGCCGCGGTCATCGCGACGACGTCCTCGTCGAACCGGCGCTCCGGCTCGTGCACGGCCAGTGCCGCGACGCCCTGGACGGCCGCCCTGGTGGGGACGAGAGCCACCCGTACGCCCTCCGCCCTGGCCTGTTCCGCGGCCGCCGCCGCCGTGTGGCGCAGTTCGGCGCCGTTGGGCAGCAGCACCACCTCGCGGGCGTGTGCACGCCGGATCGCGTCGACGAGTTCGCCGCTCGCCGGCGGCTCACCGGGCCGGGCGATGACGGTGGTGGCGCCGGCCTCCCGGCACAGGGCCGCGAGCCCTTCGCCGGGGACGACCGCGACCACCGCACGCTGTACCTGCTCGGGTGCCGGGGTACCGGCCGCGCCGAAGTGGGTGATGCGGATCCGGTACGGGCGCCCGGCGTCGACTCCGGCCTCCACGGCTGCCCCCGCGTCGTCCACATGGACATGGACGTTCCAGAGGCCGTCGCCGCCGACGACGACCAGGGATTCGCCGAGCGCGTCCAGCCGGGTGCGGAGCCGGGTCACGGCGTCGTCGGCGGCTTCCAGGAGGTAGATCACCTCGAAGGCGGGGCCGCCGCCGGCCGGGCAGTCATCGGTGAAGTGCGGGGGCAGCACGGTGGGGGCCCGCCGCCGCCCGACGGCCGGGGTCTCACCGGAGAACGCCCCGGCCAGCGCGGCGAGTACGTCCACCAGGCCCCGGCCGCCCGCGTCCACGACGCCCGCGCGGCCGAGTACGGCCAGCTGTCCCGGGGTCGCGTCCAGCGCGGTCCTGGCGCCCTCGTGCGCGGCGCGCGCCACCGCCGTACAACCGTGGCCGCCGGCCCGGACGGCGGCCTCGGCGGCCTCGGCCGCGGCGGTCGCGACGGTCAGGACCGTGCCCTCCACGGGGTGTGCGACCGCCTGGTACGCCGATTCGGCCGCCCGGCGAAGGGCCCCGCTCAGCAGTTCCGCGTGATCATCGTCACCCGGCGGGGCCGCGAGCACCTCGGCCATGCCGCGCAGCAGCTGGGCCAGGATCGTTCCCGAGTTGCCGCGGGCCCCGATGAGCGCGCCGTGCGCCATCGCCCGTACCGCGTCCGCCAGCGCGGGGACCGAGCCCCCGGCTGTTCCCCCGGTGGCGGCCACGGTCCCGTGTGCGACGAAGACCGCTTCGACCGCCTGGGCCGCGGATTCCACCGTCAGATAGAGGTTGGTCCCGGTGTCCCCGTCGGCGACCGGATAGACGTTGATCGCGTCGATCTCCTCGCGGTCCCTGCCCAGGGCCTCAAGCGCCAGTGAGCACCAGGTGCGGACCACGACGGCATCCATCTCGTCGGGCGGCTGCGGCACCTGAAGCCTCCTTGAGCAGCGGGGTTGAACCGCAGGGTAGCCCTCGGCCGGGAAGGGGGAGGAGAGCACGGACCGGGAAGGGGGCGGTGCCAACCATGGTAGTTTCGTTCCACCGGCGCAGTCGTTGTATGCTGCTTCGGTTGCCCGATGAGAATCGGGCCATTCCTCCGGTACCGCCACTTCAGTCAATGATTCCGGCGCGCCGGATTTCACTGTAAGTGCACCTGAAGTCTTTGGAGTGACCCGTGGCTGCCAACTGCGACGTCTGCGGCAAGGGGCCGGGCTTCGGCAACAACATTTCGCACTCGCACCGCCGTACTCCGCGTCGCTGGAATCCCAACATCCAGCGCGTGCGTGCAGTGGTCGGTCGGACGCCGAAGCGGCTCAACGTCTGCACCTCGTGCATCAAGGCCGGCAAGGTCTCGCGCTAATTCGAGGTTGCTCCCCGCCTGTGCGGGGATGACCCCGCCGACGTTTCGTCGTAGCGCAGCCCCTTGCGGTTGCCTTGAAAAGCCGGTCCACCTCGGTGGACCGGCTTTTTCGCGTTCCCGTACAGCGGTGGCGCCGGCCCGGTGGGCTCAGCCGCTCACCGGCGCAGCCGCCAGCCGTGGTCCACGGGACCGATCCCCGAGCCCAGCGAGAATCCGGCCGCGATGGCACCCGTGACGTACTCCTTGGCGGCGGCCACCGCGTCGGGCACGGCCAGGCCGTGGGCCAGCTGCGCGGCGATCGCCGAGGCCAGCGTGCAGCCGGTGCCGTGGGTATGGCGGTTGTCGAGGCGGGGCGCCCGCAGCCAGTGCTCCTCGCTGCCGTCGGTGAGCAGATCCACCGCGTCACCCGCGAGATGGCCGCCCTTGACCAGCACCCACTCCGGCCCGTGCGCGAGGACGGCGGCCGCGGCACGCGGCAGATCGGCCTCCTTCTCCACCCGTACCCCGGTGAGCTGGGCCACCTCGTCCAGATTGGGGGTGGCGACGGTGGCTGTCGGCAGCAGCAGCCTGCGTACGGAGTCGAGCGCGGATGCGGCGAGCAGCGGATCGCCGTGCTTGGAGACCCCCACCGGGTCGACGACCACGGGGGCGCCGGTGCCGGCCAGCAGCCCGGCCACCGTCTCCACCAGCTCAGCCGACGACAGCATCCCGGTCTTCACCGCGTCGGCGCCGATGTCGTCCACGACGGCGCGGTACTGGGCGCGTACCGCTTCGGCGGGCAGCTCCCACGCGCCGTGCACGCCCTGTGAGTTCTGGGCGGTGACCGCGGTGAGCACGCTCATGCCGTGCACTCCGAGTGCCAGCATCGTCTTCAGGTCGGCCTGGATGCCCGCGCCGCCGCCGGAGTCCGAGCCGGCGACGGTCAGGACCAGCGGTGGCGCCGTCATGAGGGGTCCTCCCCGAAGTGGTCCCAGCCGCCCTTGCTGGTCCACGGCGCCCCGTCGACCGTCACATGGGGCAGCGCGGAGGGGTTGACCACCTCGCCGATCACCTTCCAGCGCGCGGGGAGTTTCACGTCGGGCGGGAAGGTCGCCACGATCGCGTGGTCCTCTCCCCCGGTGAGCACCCACTGGAGCGGGTCCACACCGACGGCCTGGCCGATGTCGCTCATCTGTGTCGGGATGTCGATGAGTCCGGCCCGCAGATCGATACGGACCTTGCTGGCCTCGGCGATGTGCCCGAGGTCGGCCACCAGGCCGTCGCTCACGTCGGTCATCGCGGTGGCGCCGAGACCGGCGGCCGCGGGGCCCGCGTGGTACGGGGGTTCGGGGCGCCGGTGCGCCTCCACGAAGGCACGGGGCGAGCGGAAGCCGCGCGAGAGCACGGCGAACCCCGCGGCGGACCAGCCGAGCCATCCGGTGACGGCCACGACGTCACCGGGCCTGGCGCCGGACCTGGTGACCGGTTCGTGGTTGCGCAGATCGCCGAGCGCGGTGATCGCGACGGTGATCGTCTCTCCCCTTACGACGTCGCCGCCGACGACGGCGGCCCCGGCGACCTGGCACTCGTCACGGATGCCGTCCATGAGTTCGGTGGGCCAGGTGACCGGGAGCTCGGCGGGTACGACGAGCCCCAGGAGTATCGCGGTCGGGACCGCGCCCATGGCCGCGATGTCCGCGAGGTTCTGCGCCGCCGCCTTGCGGCCCACGTCGTAAGCGGTGGACCAGTCGCGCCGGAAGTGCCGCCCCTCCAGCAGGATGTCCGTACTCGCCACGACCCGCCGGTCGGGAGCGGCCACGACCGCGGCGTCATCGCCCGGCCCCAGCCGTACCGCCGGTGTCGTCGTGAGCCGGGAGGTGAGCTCTCTGATCAGCCCGAACTCCCCGAGCTCCCCCACAGTGCCCTTCATCGCCCGTCGCCTCTCCTCGTGATCCGGACCTCGTGTCCGGGCTGTCCGCCGCCGCGCCCGTCAGGCAGGATGCCCCGTATGCCCCGGTCCGCTTGCGGTCGCGGGCCGCCCCTGCCATCGGTACCGTCAATCAGGTACGTCAACTCTGTATCCCATACGCCCCGGACGCGTGCGACTGCCGGGTGCGCGGGTCTCCCCGCCGCCCGGAGCGACGCGATACCGTGGCGTCCCTTTCTCTCCCCCACATGATCCTCGTGGCCGCCTTGGAGGTTCCGTGGTACAGGCGTACATCCTCATCCAGACCGAAGTGGGCAAGGCGACAGCCGTGGCCGAGCTCGTCGGGAGACTTCCCGGAGTGATCCAGGCCGAGGACGTGACCGGTCCGTACGACGTGGTCGTGCGCGCACAGGCCGACACCGTCGATGAACTCGGCCGCATGGTGGTCGCCAAAGTCCAGCAAGTGGACGGCATCACCCGCACCCTGACCTGCCCGGTCGTCAACCTGTAGCCCCCTCTACGCTGAGCCGGTGAAGACCGATCGCCACCGGCTCCTGTCCCTTTCCGCCGCCGCCCTGCTGCTGACAGCCGCGGGCTGTTCCGCGACGGACGACAGCACGTCCGTCGCGGTTCCCGAGCCGCCCGCGGCCCAGGTCACGCTGTGCAGGGCACTCGACAAGGAGCTGCCGAAGACCGTCGCGGGGCTGACCCGCGGCGATCCGGCACCGAAGTCCGAACTGACCGCCGCGTGGGGTGATGCGGCGATCGTACTGCGCTGCGGTGTCCCGAGGCCTGCGGAGATGGACGACTCCCAGGCCAAGGCCGTGGACGCGAACGGGGTCAACTGGCTGCTCGAACAGCGGGACAGCGGTCCCCGGTTCACGACCACGTACCGCAAGGCCTACGTCGAGGTGGCTCTGGGGCCGAAGTACGCCCACGACGTCACCCCGCTCTCGGACTTCGCGGGAGCCATCAGGAAGACGGACCCCTCCAGCCTCTGAGGACCGGCCGGGGCACCGTCTCAGCGCAGCCCCGTCGACCGGTTGAGCGCGGCCTGGATCAGCCGGTCCACCAGCTCCGGGTAGCCGACGCCGCTCTCCTGCCACATCCGCGGGTACATCGAGATCGGTGTGAACCCCGGCATGGTGTTGATCTCGTTGATGACGAACCCGCCGTCCTCGGTGAGGAAGAAGTCGGCGCGTACCAGCCCCTCGCAGGACACCGCGTCGAACGCCTCGACCGCGAGCCGCTGCACCTCGGCGGTCTCCTCGGCCGTGAGCGGTGCGGGCACCATGCCCTCCGCCGACTCACCGGGGATGTACTTGGCTTCGAAGTCGTAGAAGTCGTGGGAGGTGACCGGCGGGATCTCGGCGGGCACGCTGGCCCGCGGCCCGTCCGCGAACTCCAGCACACCGCACTCGATCTCACGGCCGCGCAGCAGCGCCTCGACCAGCACCTTGGGGTCGTGGCGCCTGGCCTCCTCGACGGCGTCGTCAAGACCGGCCAGGGAGTCGACCTTGGTGATGCCCATCGACGAACCGCCGCGCGCGGGCTTGATGAACAGCGGCCAGCCGTGCTCCCCGGCGAAGTCCACGATCTTCTTGCGGGCTGCGGCCGGGTCCCGGCTCCACTCGCGGGGACGGATCACCTCGTACGGGCCGACCGGCAGCCCGCAGGAGAGGAACACCCGCTTCATGTACTCCTTGTCCTGGCCGACGGCGGACGCGAGGACGCCCGCGCCGACGTAGGGCACTCCGGAGAGTTCGAGCAGCCCCTGCAGGGTGCCGTCCTCGCCGTAGGGACCGTGCAGCATCGGGAAGACCACGTCGACGTCGCCCAGCGCCTTGGGCACCGCGCCCGGCTCGCTGTAGACGACTTCGCGGTTTCCCGGGTCGACGGAGAGCACCACGGCGCCCTCGGCACCTTCGGCGATCGCGGCCACCGACGGGAGGGTGCGGTCGGTGATGGCCATCCGCTCGGGATCGTCCGCGGTCAGCGCCCAGCGGCCGTCCGTGGTGATACCGATGGGCAGTACGTCGTACTTCGTCCGGTCGATGGCGCGCAGGACGGCGCCCGCTGTGACCACCGAGATGGCGTGTTCGGAGCTGCGCCCGCCGAAGACAACCGCCACACGCGGCTTACGACGCTGCTGCTCAGGGCTCTGGGATGAGTTCTCGCTGCTCATATCGCGTTGAGAGTACCTGCTGGTACGTATCGAGTCAGCGTCGCTCGGCCTTGGCGCTGCGGGACATCAGTTCCTTCAGCGCAACGACCGGGGCCTTCCCGTGGTGGACGATGTCCACAACGGTTTCCGTGATGGGCATTTCGACGCCGTGACGCCGGGCCAGATCGGCCACCGACTCACAGGACTTGACGCCCTCGGCCGTCTGGCTGGTGGCCTCGATGGTCTCCTGGAGCGTCATGCCCCGGCCGAGGTTGGTGCCGAAGGTGTGGTTGCGGGAGAGCGGTGACGAGCAGGTGGCCACCAGGTCGCCGAGGCCCGCGAGTCCCGAGAACGTCAGCGGGTCCGCGCCCATCGCCAGGCCCAGACGGGTGGTCTCGGCGAGTCCGCGGGTGATCAGCGAACCCTTGGCGTTGTCCCCGAGCCCCATGCCGTCGGCGATCCCGACCGCGAGGCCGATCACGTTCTTGACGGCGCCGCCCAGCTCGCAGCCGACGACGTCGGTGTTGGTGTAGGGGCGGAAGTACGCGGTGTGGCAGGCGGCCTGGAGCCGCTGGGCCACCGTTTCGTCCCGGCAGGCGACGACGGCGGCAGCGGGCATCCGGCCGGCGATCTCCCGGGCCAGGTTGGGTCCGGTGAGTACGGCGACGCGCTCCGCGGGGACCTTGCCGACCTCTTCGATGACCTCGCTCATCCGCTTGGCCGTGCCGAGTTCGACTCCCTTCATCAGCGAGACGAGGACGGTGCCCGGGTGCAGCAGCCCGGTCCAGTCGGCCAGGTTGGCGCGCAGCGTCTGCGAGGGCACGGCGAGCACCGTGAACTCCGCGTCCCGGGCGGCCTCGGCGGGGTCGGCGGTGGCCCGCACCGACGCCGGGAGTTCGATCCCCGGCAGATAGTCCGGGTTGGTGCGGGTGGTGTTGATGGCGTCGGCGAGAGCGGCACGGCGGCCCCAGAGGGCCACCTCGCACCCCGCGTCGGCGAGGACCATGGCGAAAGCCGTGCCCCAGGATCCGTTGCCGAAGACGGCTGCTCGCGTCACTTGGTGCCCTCTCCTGCGGCCTTGCGGCGCTCTGCGGCGCGGGCCTTGCGGTGGTCGTACGGTTCAGCGGGGGCCTGCTCGCCGCGCAGCTCCTCCAACAGGGCGGTGACGGCGGCCATGATGACCTCTGTCGCCTCCCTCAGGACTTCCGGCGTCGGGTCCAGGCCGTAGAACCGCGCGAGGTCCACCGGCGGTCCCGCCTTGACCTGAAGGGTCTTCCGCGGGAAGAAGTGAATTTTCTTCCCGCTGGCGTACGGAGGCATCGCCAGGTTGGCGCCCCACTGGGCCACCGGGACGACCGGCGCCTTGGTGAGCAGAGCCGCACGCGCGACCCCGCTCTTGGCGGTCATCGGCCACTGCCCCGGATCCCGGGTGAGGGTGCCTTCTGGGTAGAAGGCGACGCACTGGCCCTTCTCCACGGCCGCCACGGCGGCCCGGAAGGCACCGAAGGCGTTGGAGGACTCGCGGTAGACGGGGATCTGACCGGTGCCGCGCAGCAGTATTCCGACGACGGGCACCTTGAAGAGCGCGGCCTTGGCGAGGAACCGGGGCACCTTGCCCGTGTTGTACTGGAAGTGGCCGTACGAGAACATGTCCAGATATGAGTTGTGATTGACGGCGGTGATAAATCCGCCATCATCCGGAATGTGCTCCATTCCGCTCCAGTCCCGCTTGAACAGAACCAGCAGCGGCGGTTTAGCAATGACCGCCGCCAGGCGGTACCAGAAGCCGATTCTGCGGCGGGACACTCGGACACCTTCCTCTTGAACCTCAACGCTGCCTGGCCACCGACCGTCACGTCTCGCCCCAGGCCCCTGCTCTGTCGAGAACACCGTACGCCCGGCCCGGCCCGCCCGGTATCGCGGGCTCGGGCCACAATGGGGCCGATGCCGAACATGGATCGGACCGCCAACTGGTCCCTGGTCGTACCTCTGAAGCCCTTGGCGCTGGCGAAGAGCAGACTCGCGCCGGCGGCGTCCGACGCGGTGCGCCCCGGGCTCGCCCTGGCGTTCGCACAGGACACCGTGGCGGCGGCGCTGGCCTGTTCCGCGGTGCGGGATGTGGCCGTCGTCACCAGCGACGCGCTGGCCGCCGCCGAACTCGCCGCCCTGGGTGCCCGGATTGTGCCGGATACGGCGGCGGGCGGGCTGAACCCCGCGCTGGCACACGGCGCGCGCGCCGTCCGCGCGCTCCGCCCGGGGGCCGCCGTGGCGGCCCTGAACGCCGACCTCCCCGCGCTGCGCCCTGCGGAATTGCGGCGGGTGCTCGAACGGGCGGCGGAATTTCCCCGTGCATTTCTGACGGATGCCGCCGGAATCGGCACGACTTTGCTCACCGCCCGGGCGGATACGGAATTGCGGCCGGCATTCGGCGGGCTGTCGCGTGCGAGACATACCGCGTCGGGTGCGGTGGAAATACTGCTCGGGGGCGTCGGATCGGTCCGCCAGGACGTGGACACGGGCGACGATCTGCTGGCGGCGGCCGCACTGGGCCTCGGTCCGTACACGGCCCGCCGGTACGCCGCACTCACCGCGGAGAAGGGGCCTGGCGCCCCTTCCGCCGGCCGGACGGATTCCGGGGCCGGACCCCGCTCACCGGCCGGGCCGGCGGCCTGACCCGGTCCGGGGAAGCCCTCCCGGGAAGCCCGTAAGCTGCGCACATGCAGGCGACCGCGTACACGTACGACCCCGAGACCCGCAGCGGCAGTGTGCTGCTCGACGACGGCACCCCGGTGGATTTCGGCGCCGGGGCGTTCGACGCGGGGGGACTGCGGCTGCTGCGCGCCGGGCAGCGCGTACGGATCGAGACGGCGGACGACGGCGGGAGCGGCGCCCCGCGCATCACACTGGTGACGCTCCAGACCTTCTGACGCCGGGCCACCGCATGCCCGGTCGGCCACCTGCCCCCCTGCCCCCGCCGGGTCCGCGCCGCCAGGGGCCGGGCCCGGGGGCCCGGAACGCACCGCGGGCCGGACTCCCCAGGGGGAGTCCGGCCCGACGCGTGGGTGGCCCTGCCGCTTACTTCTTCCGGGCAGTGGCCTTCTTGGCGGTGGTCTTGCGCGCCGTGGTCTTCTTGGCGGGAGCCTTCTTCGCCACGGCCTTCTTCGCGGGCGCCGTCTTCTTCGCGGTCGCCTTCTTGGCCGTGGTGGCCTTCTTCGCCGGGGCCGCCGACTTCGCGGCCGTCTTCTTGGCGGTGGTGGCCTTCTTCGCGGGGGTGGCCTTCTTGGCCGCCACCGTCTTCTTCGCAGCGGTCTTCGCCGTCGTGGCCTTCTTCGCGGCCGTCTTCTTGGCGGCGGTGGCCTTCTTGGCCGCGGCCTTCTTGACGGTCGTACGGGTGGAAGAACCGCCCGAGAGGCTGCCCTTGGGCGCCTTCTTCACGGCCACGTCGTTCTTCGGGAGCTTCTTCGAGCCGCTGACGAGGTCCTTGAAGCCCTGTCCCGCGCGGAAGCGCGGCACCGAGGTCTTCTTGACCCGTACGCGCTCACCCGTCTGCGGGTTGCGGGCGTAACGGGCCGGCCTGTCGACCTTCTCGAACGAGCCGAAGCCGGTGACCGACACGCGGTCCCCGCCGACAACTGCGCGGACGATCGCGTCCAGTACGGCGTCGACAGCGTCTGCGGCCTGCTGGCGGCCACCGACCTTGTCGGCAATGGCCTCTACGAGCTGCGCCTTGTTCACGTCTTCCCCTTCGGAGACATTGCCCGAACGAAACTGTTCAGGCTTTTTCGCACGTTAGGCAGATATATACCGCAAATCAAACACGAAACGGTCTAATCACCCTTGTGCCGCAACGAACTCAACCGTCACGGAGATCCACCAAGGGAGTTGCCATCGGGGAATCGACCCTCGTCGAGGTCCTTCATCAGCCGGTCCAGCCGCGTTGCTGCATCGGTGAGATCGTGCTTCGCTGCGGCCGTGATGACCAACAGCTTCCGGGACAGCGCCATCCTTACGCCCTCCGGGACTTGCAGTTCACGCACCCTTGCGTGCGCTTCTTTCATTTGTTCGGCGACTTCCGCGTAAAGCTTGAGTTGGTTGTCGCGTTCCATGCGCCGATTGTGCCATCTGGGGCGAGTTGTCGCCCGGCGGGGGCTCAACAAGCGACTGCGCCCCCTGCCGGACGGCAGAGGGCGCAGTGCTGAAAACGTGCTGCTCAGACCTTAATTGTGCGCGGCTTGAAGGCAGGACGGGCCGCCTCGTAAGCCGTGATGTCCGCTTCGTTCTGAAGGGTGAGGCTGATGTCGTCCAGACCGTTCAGCAGCCGCCAGCGGGCGTTCTCGTCGAGCTCGAAGTCGGCGGTGATGCCCTCGGCGAGGACCTGCCGGCCCTCCAGGTCCACGGTGACTTCGGCCGACGGGTCGGCCTCCGTCAGCTTCCAGATGGCATCGACGACCGTCTGGTCGAGAACCACGGTCAGGAGGCCGTTCTTCAGCGAGTTCCCGCGGAAGATATCGGCGAACCGGGACGAGATGACGGCCTTGAAGCCGAAGTTCTGCAGGGCCCACACCGCGTGCTCGCGGGAGGAGCCCGTACCGAAGTCGGGGCCCGCCACCAGCACCGATGCGCCCGCGTGCTCGGGGCGGTTGAGTACGAACCCGGGGTCCTTGCGCCAGGCCTCGAAGAGCCCGTCCTCGAACCCGTCGCGGGTGACCTTCTTCAGCCAGTGGGCCGGGATGATCTGGTCGGTGTCGACGTTGCCGCGGCGCAGCGGGACGACCCGGCCGGTGTGCTTGGTGAAAGCTTCCATGGAAATCAGGCCTCCACGAGGGTCGGGGCGTCGGACAGGTCGGCGGGGGAGGCCAGATGACCCAGCACCGCGGTGGCCGCGGCCACCTGCGGGGAGACCAGGTGGGTGCGACCGCCCTTGCCCTGCCTGCCCTCGAAGTTGCGGTTGGAGGTGGAGGCACAGCGCTCGCCGGGGGCGAGCTGGTCGGGGTTCATACCCAGGCACATCGAGCAACCCGCGTGCCGCCATTCGGCGCCCGCCTCGGTGAAGACCTTGTCCAGACCCTCCTCGACGGCCTGCAGGGCGACCCGTACGGAGCCGGGAACGACGAGCATCCGCAGGCCGTCGGCGATGCTGCGGCCCTTCAGCAGGGCGGCCGCGCTGCGGAGGTCCTCGATGCGGCCGTTGGTGCAGGAGCCCACGAACACCGTGTCGACCGTGATGTCGCGCAGCGGCTGGCCCGCGGTCAACCCCATGTATTCCAGGGCCTTTTCGGCGGCCAGACGCTCCGAGGCGTCGTCGTACGAAGCCGGGTCGGGGACGCTGGCGGAAAGCGGTGCACCCTGGCCCGGGTTGGTGCCCCAGGTGACGAACGGGGCCAGCTCGGCGGCGTCGATGAGCACCTCGGCGTCGAATACCGCGTCGTCGTCGGTGCGCAGGGTCTTCCAGTACTCGACCGCGGCGTCCCACTCCGCGCCCTGCGGGGCGTGGTCGCGGCCCTTCAGGTAGTCGAAGGTGGTCTGGTCGGGGGCGATCATGCCCGCCCGCGCGCCGGCCTCGATCGACATGTTGCAGATGGTCATGCGGGCTTCCATCGAGAGCTTCTCGATGGCGGAGCCGCGGTACTCCAGGATGTAGCCCTGGCCGCCGCCGGTGCCGATACGGGCGATGATCGCCAGGATCAGGTCCTTGGCCGTGACCGCGTCGGGCAGTTCGCCCTCCACCGTGATGGCCATGGTCATGGGACGGGCCAGCGGCAGGGTCTGGGTCGCCAGCACGTGCTCGACCTGGGATGTGCCGATGCCGAAGGCCAGCGCGCCGAAGGCGCCGTGCGTGGATGTGTGGCTGTCGCCGCAGACCACTGTGGTGCCCGGCTGGGTCAGCCCCAGCTGGGGGCCGACGACATGGACGACACCCTGCTCGACGTCGCCCAGCGGGTGCAGCCGCACGCCGAAGTCCGCGCAGTTCTTGCGCAGGGTCTCCAGCTGGACGCGGGAAACCGGGTCCGCGATCGGCTTGTCGATGTCGAGGGTCGGGGTGTTGTGGTCCTCGGTGGCGATGGTGAGGTCGAGGCGCCGCACCGGCCGGCCGTTCTGGCGCAGGCCGTCGAACGCCTGCGGGCTCGTCACCTCGTGCAGCAGGTGCAGATCGATGAAGAGAAGGTCGGGCTCGCCTTCGGCGCGCCTGACGACATGGTCGTCCCAGACCTTCTCCGCGAGTGTCCTACCCATCGCTTTCCCTCCGGCCGGCGTCTTCACCGGCCCAACTAGAAATCGGGCGTCTCCGTCCGGACCCCCGTACCGGGCGGGCAACTGCGAGCCGTTGTACGGCCGCCCCTACAGGTTGGCAAGTTCCCTGGAAAATTGAACTTGCGTTTCACAGAGTGAGACGCGAGTATCGTTGCATGGACAACTCTAGCGGCGTCGGCGTACTCGACAAGGCAGCTCTGGTATTGAGTGCTCTGGAGTCCGGCCCGGCCACCCTCGCCGGGCTGGTCGCGGCGACCGGGCTCGCACGGCCCACGGCACACCGGCTTGCCGTGGCACTGGAACACCACCGGCTGGTGGCGCGGGACATGCAGGGCCGGTTCATACTCGGCCCCCGGCTGTCGGAGCTGGCGGCGGCAGCGGGCGAGGACCGCCTGCTCGCCACGGCCGGCCCCGTGCTGACACATCTGCGCGATGTCACGGGCGAGAGCGCCCAGCTCTACCGCCGCCAGGGAGACATGCGCATCTGCGTGGCGGCCGCCGAGCGCCTCTCCGGACTGCGGGACACCGTCCCGGTCGGCTCCACCCTCACCATGAAGGCCGGCTCGTCGGCGCAGATCCTGATGGGCTGGGAGGAGCCCGAGCGGCTGCACCGCGGCCTCCAGGGTGCCCGGTTCACCGCGACGGCGCTCTCCGGCGTACGGCGCAGGGGCTGGGCCCAGTCGATCGGCGAGCGCGAGCCCGGCGTGGCCTCGGTCTCCGCCCCGGTGCGCGGCCCCTCCAACAGGGTGGTCGCCGCCGTCTCCGTCTCGGGCCCGATCGAACGGCTCACCCGTCACCCGGGCCGGATGCACGCCCAGGCCGTCATCGATGCGGCCGGACGGCTCTCCGAGGCCCTGCGCCGCACCGGCTGAGACCTGCCCCCGTGACCCCAGCGGGCTGCCCCAGCGTCGTGGCGGCCCGGCCCGAATCCCGGTCAGTCCGTTCCTGGCCGCGTCCGGGCACCGGAGCGGTGCGCGAGCCGGTCGGCCGCCGAGCGCCCGCGCCCCTCGACCGGGAGCACTCCGGTCGCCGCCGCCAGACCGCGGACGGGCATATCGGCGTAGATGGCCTCGTACGAGCCCTCCGGCACGATGTACGTCTCGTGCCAGAGCCCCACATGCCCCCGGGATTTCCGCTCCTTGCGGTTGAGCGTGGCCCACGCTGTGCGGTGGAACATGTCGGGAGCCGCCGCGTAGGCGTAGAGCTTCTCCTTCGACTCCCAGTACTGGACGACGTAGTACGTACGCGGTGAGCCGGTCAGGAGGGTGTGGGCGAGCAGCCCCCGGCTCCGGTCCCGGCCCAGCTCCCTGAGCATGCGCAGCATCGCCATGAAGACCGGCAGCCAGTGGTGCACCCCCCGGAAGTGGTTGATGCGCATCCCGATCAGCAGGACGACCACATCTCCTTCGGCAGCTGCGGTCGTCCGGCCCCGGACCGGTTTCGCGAACATGCCGTACCCCCCTTCGCCGTACGGGACGGCTTGTTGGATAGCGTCACTATCCAATGGGATAGTGGCACCGCCCGTGGGGCGGCGCAAGAGAGGGCACCAGGAATGCGGCTGTCGGAACTGAGCGAGCAGAGCGGCGTCCCGGTCGCGACGATCAAGTACTACCTGCGCGAGCGGCTCCTGCCGCCCGGCCACCGGGTCAGCGCGACCCGGGCCGACTACGACGGGACCCATCTGCGCCGGCTGCGGCTGGTGCGAGCCCTGATCCAGGTCGGGCGGCTCCCGGTGGCGACGGCACGGGAGGTGCTGGACCACGTCGACGACGACTCCCTGGGCCGCACGATCCGGCTGGGTGCCGCCCTCTGGTCGCTGCCGCACGGCCCCGATCCGGACGACGGGGCTCCGGAGACGGCCGCCGCGCGCCGGGAGGTCGACCGGCTCCTCGACCGGCTGGGCTGGACCAGCGTGCGGGAGACCGGGGAGCTCTCCCCCGTCCACCGCTCCCTCGTCGCGGCGGTGGCCACCCTGCTGCGGCTCGGGTACCCGTACGAGGACGGCTATCTGTTGCAGCAGGGCCGGCTGATGTACCAAGTGGCCGTGCAGGACCTGGACATGATGGAGACGTACCCGTCGGAGACGGAGCAGGTGGAGTCCGCGGTCGTGGCCACTGTGCTCTACGAGCCGCTGCTGTCCTCGCTGCACAGGCTGGCCCAGGAGGAGGAGTCGGCCCGGCGCTACGGGCTCTGAGAGAACGGGAGTTGGCGCGGCCCCGGCCGGTCGCGCAAAGCGGCCCCCGGCCGGTCGCGCAAAAAGGCCCCCGGCCGGTCGCGCAAAAAGGCCCCTCACCTGAGTGAAGGACCTTCCCTGTCTTGTACCCCCGACCGGATTCGAACCGGCGCTACTGCCGTGAGAGGGCAGCGTGCTAGGCCGCTACACAACGGGGGCCTGTACAACAGGTGTTGCGCTGGGCTACCAGGACTCGAACCTAGAATGACGGTACCAGAAACCGTTGTGTTGCCAATTACACCATAGCCCATGGTGGAGTACCCCCGACCGGATTCGAACCGGCGCTACTGCCGTGAGAGGGCAGCGTGCTAGGCCGCTACACAACGGGGGCCCTAGCGATCCTGCATCAAGTTCATCGGGTGCGACCCTGATGGACTCACGGGAAGGATCTGTACCCCCGACCGGATTCGAACCGGCGCTACTGCCGTGAGAGGGCAGCGTGCTAGGCCGCTACACAACGGGGGCTTGTACTGCAAGGTGAGTTACTGCTGATCTTGCGCTGGGCTACCAGGACTCGAACCTAGAATGACGGTACCAGAAACCGTTGTGTTGCCAATTACACCATAGCCCAAAGAAACGCAACCCCTGAGGGTCTTGTTCTTCTCGCGCTGTCCGCTCCGGCCTTCCGGCCCGTCTCGGGCGGCGCAAGAAGAACATTACCCGAAGGTGGACGGCGCTCCAAAACGGGTATCGCCCCGCAGCAGCCCGGGAAGCTGGTCCAGCGCGGTGATCCGGTCGAGCTCGGGCCGCCCGCCCAGGCCGGCCCGGTCCAGCCAGACCGCGCTGAGCCCGGCCGCGAGCGCCCCCGCGGCGTCGGTGTCCGGATGATCTCCCACGTACAGCACATCGGACGGATCGAGCCGAAGGGCCTCGCAGGCGGCGTGGAAGGCGCCGGCCGCGGGCTTGGCCACTCCCAGGTCGGCCGCGCAGACAAGCACCTCGAACCGGTCCCGTACGCCGAGGGCGCGCAGCTTGCGGTCCTGGTTGCGGACGGCCGAGTTCGAGAGGACGCCGTGGCGGTAGCCGCCCGCCAGTGCGTCGAGCGCCGGGACGGCGTCCGGGAAGAGCGCCCAGGCGGCCTCGTAGTGCGCCAGGTGCCGGGCGAACCAGGCGTCGGCCTCCTGGTCGGTCAGCGCCGTGCCGGTGAAGGAGCGGACCCGTTCGCGGCTCTGGCCCTGCCAGTCGGTCTCCCCCGCCGCGAATCTCGCCCAGTGCAGATCGGTGATCTGCCGCCAGCGCGCGAGGGCCTGCCCGACGGAGGTGTATCCGTCGGGCAGGCCCTCGGCCCGCAGATGCTCCCGCATCCCCGTGCGGTCCGCCCGGGTGTAGTCGAAGATCGTGTCGTCGATGTCCCAGAGGACCGCACGGATCGTCATGCGGTCAGTTTAGGCCGGTCCCGGTGCCCGGGGCCGGGCCTCAGGCCGCCAGCTTCGCCAGCGCGGCGTCGATCCGCTCCAGGGAGCGCTCACGGCCCAGGATCTCCAGGGACTCGAAGAGCGGCAGGCCGACCGTGCGGCCGGTGACCGCCACGCGGACCGGGGCCTGGGCCTTGCCGAGCTTCAGCCCGTGCTCCTCGCCGGCCGCCAGCACGGCCGCCTTGAGCGCCTCGGGGCTGGTCCAGTCGGCGTCGGCGAGCCTGGCCCGCGCCGTGGTGAGCAGCGCCACCGGATCACCCTTCATCGCCTTCGCCCAGGACGCCTCGTCCTCGACCGGGCGGTCCAGGAAGAGGAAGTCGACGTTGGCGGTGATGTCCGACAGCACCGTGAGACGGGTCTGCGCGTACGGCGCGATGGCCTCCCACGCCGCCTGGTCGAAGTTCTCCTGCGGCCAGTTGGCGTGCGGGGCGCGCAGCCACGGTGTGCAGGCGGCGGTGAACGTCCCGACGTCCAGCAGGCGGATGTGGTCGGCGTTGATCGCCTCGGCCTTCTTCAGGTCGAAGCGGGCCGGGTTGGCGTTGACGTCCGCGATGTCGAACTTCTCGACCAGCTGGGCGACCGAGAAGATGTCCTGGTCGGCCGAGAACGACCAGCCCAGCAGGGACAGGTAGTTGAGCAGGCCCTCGGGGAGGAAGCCCCGCTCCCGGTAGAGGTTGAGCGAAGCCTCCGGGTCCCGCTTGGAGAGCTTCTTGTTGCCCTCGCCCATCACGTAGGGAAGGTGGCCGAAGAGCGGGATCGCCTTGGCGGCGCCGATGTCGATCAGCGCCTTGTAGAGGGCGATCTGGCGCGGCGTGGAGGACAGCAGGTCCTCGCCGCGCAGCACGTGCGTGATCTCCATCAGCGCGTCGTCGACCGGGTTGACGAGCGTGTAGAGCGGCGCGCCGCTGGCCCGGACGATCCCGAAGTCCGGGACGTTCTCCGGGGTGAAGGTCAGCTCGCCGCGGACCAGGTCCGTGAAGGTGATCGTCTCGTCGGGCATCCGGAAGCGGACGATGGAGGTACGGCCCTCCGCCTTGTAGGCCTCGACCTGTGCGGCGCTGAGGTCGCGGCAGTGGCCGTCGTACCCCGAGGGGCGGCCCGCCTTGCGGGCGGCGTCGCGGCGCTCGTCGAGCTCGGCGGTGGTGCAGTAGCAGTCGTACGCGTGGCCGGCCTCCTGGAGCCGCTTCGCGATGTCC
This sequence comes from Streptomyces sp. NBC_00388, assembly GCF_036061255.1. Lineage (NCBI taxonomy): Bacteria > Bacillati > Actinomycetota > Actinomycetes > Kitasatosporales > Streptomycetaceae > Streptomyces > Streptomyces sp. NBC_00388. The sequence goes on along the minus strand of NZ_CP107948.1, from coordinate 5,561,506 downwards.
GCGTAGATGTCCATGCGCAGCGACTGGCGGTACGGCGCGTGCGGGCCGCCCTTCTCGTCGGGCCCCTCGTCCCAGTCGAGACCGAGCCAGCGCAGCGAGTCGAGCAGCTGGTCGTACGACTCCTCGGAGTCGCGGGCCGCGTCGGTGTCCTCGATGCGGAAGACCATGGTGCCGCCGGTGTGCCGGGCGAAGGCCCAGTTGAACAGGGCGGTGCGGACCAGCCCCACGTGGGGGTTGCCGGTCGGGGAGGGACAGAAACGTACGCGGGGGGGTGCCCCCTGCCCGGACGGGGCCGAGGGGGAATTCGTCGCGTTAGCCACGCTTGATCACCTTGTTGGTGAGAGTGCCGATGCCTTCGATGGAGACGGCGACCTCGTCGCCGACGTTGAGCGGTCCGACGCCGGCCGGGGTGCCGGTCAGGATGACGTCGCCGGGGAGCAGCGTCATGGCGTCGGAGATGTTGACGATCAGGTCCTCGACGGAGTGGATCATCTCGCTGGTGCGGCCCAGCTGGCGCTGGTCGCCGTTGACCGTGGCCTGGATGGTGAGGTCGGACGGATCGAGGTCGGTCTCCACCCAGGGGCCGAGCGGGCAGGAGGTGTCGAAGCCCTTGGCCCTGGCCCACTGCTTCTCGCGCTTCTGGACGTCCCGTGCGGTGACGTCGTTGGCGCAGGTGTAGCCGAAGATGACGTCCTTGACGCGCTCGCGCGGGACCTCACGGCACATGCGCCCGATCACCACGGCCAGTTCGGCCTCGTGGTGGAGTTCGCTGGAGAAGGAGGGGTACTCGATGGAGTCGCCGGAGCCGATCACCGAGGTGGTGGGCTTGAAGAAGGCGAACGGCGCGTCCGGGACCGCGTTGCCGAGCTCTGCCGCGTGTTCCGCGTAGTTGCGGCCGAAGGCCACGACCTTGTTGGGGAGCACGGGGGGCAGCAGCCGGACCTTGCTCAGCGGGACCTTGACACCGGAGAGCTCGAAGTCGGCGTACGGAATGCCCTTGATGATGTCGAGGACGAGGTCGCCCGGGAGACCGGATCCCTCGCCCTCGACCACGCCGAAGGCGACATTGCCGTCGATGGAGAATCTGGCGATGCGCACGAGTGCTGTCGCCCCTCACTTACTGGCTGGCTGGAGTCTGACGCTCCAGGCTAACGCGGGCCACGGGGGGCTGCCGCAGGATTACCCCGCGTCACTGCGCGGCGGTGACCTGCGCCGGGGCCGGTGCATCCATCAGGATGGTGCGGCGCGGGTTGGCCGTGACGGTCGGCAGGGTCGCGGCGTGCTCCGGCTGCTCGGGCCGCTGCAGCTGCCCGGCGTCCGCGAGGTGGGCGAGCGTGGTGCGGCGGGGGTTGGCAGTGTTGCGGAACAACGTCGTCGTCTTCATCTGTGGTGAGGCCCTGTCGGTCGGGCGGCGCCGGGGCGCCGGTTGTCGGATTCGCCATCCCTGTAAAGCGTCAGGCTAAACATCTGATTCCCGGCAGAAGCGTGGACCGGACAACGATCTAGGTGTGAGTTTGCTCACGAGTTGGCCGACATTCGAGGCATTACCGGCACTGCATGGCGCCGCAACAAGCGGACATTACCGGCGGGAACCTCTCATTCCGCCCCTGATCATCGCGACTGGGACACCCCCGGACCGTAAGCATTACGTAAACAAAAGTCCGATTCATCCGGGAACAATTTCTACGGGTGGTGACCCCCCGCTCACGCCGTGTCAATAAGGTCACATCCCCGCACTCGGGCCTTGTTGGAGATCCGTCGCTGTGCTGGAATTCCACGCACTGCCGCGCAGTCTTTGTGAAAACACAGGCAGGCCGGCGCACAGAGGGCGCGACACAGCGCCGAGTGGCGGCGGTAAAGGGGGAGATCACGCCGGTCACTGACGACCACCATGGGGCGCGCCGCGCCCCACAACTCGACACCGTTCCGCCGCCTGTGCGGGGGAACGCCTGGTCCAGAGGTTGCGACGCTAGTGCAGGGACGTTCTAAGAGGGATGGCATGGGGTCTCCCCAGGCCCGCCAGGGTCGAGGGGAAGCCGCGGCTGAACAGGAGCCTCGCGGCGGAACCGACCGCGGCTCCTCGGCCCCGCACGCCCAGACCCCCCCGACCCCCCATAACGGCGGACCGGCCGCGGCCGGCAGCAGTGGCCCCGCCGCCACGCCCCCGGCTGCGCCGAAGCCGAAGGGGCCGTCCGGCACGGGCTCACGCATGGCGCTGCGCAACTGGCGCATCAGCACCAGACTCGTCTCCCTGCTGGCACTGCCCGTGGTCGCCGCGACCACCCTGGGCGGACTGCGCATCAGCGACTCGCTGGACAAGATGCAGCAGCTGGACCACATGCAGCTGCTCACCCAGATGACCAAGCAGGCGACCGAACTGGCTGCCGCGCTCCAGGAGGAGCGCGACAAGTCGGCGGGCCCGCTGTCGCACGGAGCGAAGGCCAACGACTTCAACGTCGAAGAGCCCCGCAAGCGCACCGACCTCGCCGACCAGGCCTTCCTCGCGGGCACCACGGACTTCGACAACGCGAAGCGTGACGACTCGATCGAGTCGATCCGCGGCAGCCTCCGGGGCATCGCCACCAAGCTGACCCGTCTCAAGGCCATCCGCGCCGACGCGTACCAGGGCAGCGCCACCACCTCGCAGACGGTCAACGAGTACAGCGAGCTGATCGACTCGCTGCTGGGGCTCTCCCAGGACATGGCACAGGCGACCGCCAACCCCGAGATGATCAAGCGGACCCGCGCCCTGGCGGCCTTCTCGTCCGCCAAGGAGTACGCGTCGATCCAGCGGGCCGTCATCGCCGCCGCGCTGCCGCCGAACAAGAAGGACCACGGCAGCCTGGAGGAGAGCGACCGGCTCTTCGCCAAGTCCGCCATGCAGAGCGAGGAGGACGCGCTCAAGTCCTTCAAGCTGGTCTACGCGGGCAACTCGGCGACACTGACCGCCCCGCTGGACACCGGTAACCCGGAGATCACCGCCGCCAACCTGTACGCGAAGCACGTCCTGGAGAACAAGGGCGGTCTGGACAGCCAGGCCCCGCGTTCGTACAAGGACTGGTACGACGCGGACAGCAACCGCATCACGGCCATGAAGACCATCGAGGCCACGCTCCTCGGCGAGATGGAGCAGAAGGCCCGCGAGCTGCGCAACGACGCCGAGCGCGAGGCGATCATCAACGCCGCGCTCATCGTGCTCGTCCTGGGCGTCTCGCTGGTCGGCGCCTACGTGGTGGCCCGCTCCATGATCCGCTCGCTGCGCCGGCTCCAGGACACCGCGACCAAGGTCGCCAGTGAGCGCCTGCCCGAGCTGGTCAAGCAGCTCTCCGAGACCGACCCGCAGGACGTCGACACTTCCGTCGAGTCCGTCGGTGTGCACAGCCGGGACGAGATCGGAAAGGTCGCGTCGGCCTTCGACGACGTGCACCGCGAGGCCGTCCGGCTCGCCTCCGAGCAGGCCATGCTCCGGGGCAACGTCAACGCGATGTTCACCAACCTCTCGCGCCGCAGCCAGGGCCTCATCCAGCGTCAGCTCTCGCTCATCTCCGAACTGGAGTCCCGCGAGGCCGACCCGGACCAGCTGTCCTCGCTCTTCAAGCTCGACCACCTCGCGACCCGTATGCGCCGGAACGGTGAGAACCTCCTGGTCCTCGCGGGCGAGGAGCCCGGTCGCCGGTGGACCCGCCCCGTACCGCTGGTCGACGTGCTCCGCGCCGCCGCGTCCGAGGTGGAGCAGTACGAGCGCATCGAGCTGGCGGCCGTGCCCGCGACCGAGGTCGCGGGGCGCGTCGTCAACGACCTCGTCCACCTGCTCGCCGAGCTGCTGGAGAACGCCACGTCGTTCTCCTCTCCGCAGACCAAGGTCCGGGTGACCGGTCACGCGCTGCCCGACGGGCGGGTACTCGTCGAGATCCACGACACCGGTATCGGCCTCTCCCCCGAGGACCTCGCCGCGATCAACGAGCGGCTCGCGTCGCCGCCCACCGTGGATGTCTCCGTCTCCCGCCGCATGGGTCTGTTCGTGGTCGGCCGGCTTTCGCTGCGTCACGGCATCCGGATCCAGCTCCGTCCCTCCGACTCCGGTGGCACGACCGCACTGGTCATGCTGCCCGTCGATGTGGCCCAGGGCGGCAAGAAGGCTCCGTCCAAGCCGGGTATGCCCGGCGGCCAGCAGCCGCCGCAGCTGGGGCAGCAGAAGCAGGGCTCCGGCGCCCCGGGCCGCGCAGGAGCCGGTGCCGGAGCAGGTCCTTCGGCCGGTGCGGGCGCCGGTGCGGGCACCCCGCGCGGCCAGGTCCCGGGGACGGGTCCGCGCGCCGCGCTGCCCGCCCGCGACGGCGACCGTTCGATCCAGCCCGGCGGTCCGCAGGCTCAGGGTCAGCCGCAGGGCGGCTCCGCACCCGCTCCCGCGATGAACGCCTTCGGCGCGGGTGCGCCCATGCCGCGCCGGGCCGCCCAGGGTGGCCGGGGCGGTCAGGGCGACGCGCCCGGCCGCGGCGGCAACGGACAGCAGCGCCCGCAGCAGCCCGGGGACGGCATGTTCCAGCCCCCGGCCGGCCGTCAGCAGCAGCTGCCGCCCAACGGCGGCCCGCGCGCCGAGCTGCCCGGCGGCACCCCGGGGTCGCAGCCCCGGGCCCCGCAGAACCCCCAGGGTCCGCAGTCGCCGCAGCGCCCGCAGACCACCAGCTGGGGCAATGAACTGCCGCAGCGGGCGGCCCAGGACATGCCGCGCGGCCACGAGGACCCGGACACCGGCACGAACGGACCGGGCACGCACGGCTCCGGGATCAGCGGATCCGGCGCCCAGTACCGGCAGCCGATGCGGCCGATGCGCCAGTCCGGCGACCGTTCCCCGGCCGACGGCCGGTTCGCGAACGACCCGTTCGCCGACGGCCGCCAGGACAACGGCCGCCAGTCCGGCGACCGGCTCTCCGCCGATCCTCAGGGGCCCGGCTCCACAGCCGAGTTCCAGCGTCCGGACTTCAACGGGCCGCCGCCCGGGAGCACCGGCCGGTTCGAGCGTTCCGACGTCTTCGAGCGACCGGACGTCCGCGGCCCGCAGCGGCGCCCGCAGATACCCCAGGTGCCGCAGATACCCCAGGCCCCGCAGCAGGACAGCGGGTACCAGGACGACCGGTACCAGGACGACCCGTTCCAGGGCGGCCGTTACCAGGACGACAGGTACCCCGAGCCCCAGCAGGGCTTCCCCTACCAGGATCCGCAGCAGCCGCAGGACCCGGCATCCACGGGGCAGTTCCCGCGTGCCGGGCTCCCGGACACCGGCGGCTTCAACGCCCCGCGCCCGCCCGCCCCTTCGGAGGCACCCGGCGGCGCCCCGTTCCAGCGTGACCGCGCCGAAGCCGACTTCGGTGCGCCGCGCCCGCCCGCGCCCCACAGTCTGCCCGCGCAGCCGCAGTACGACGCGCTGCCGCCGGCCGCCGATCCGGGCGACGGACGTACCCCGCTCTACGACACGCTGGAGACCAACTGGTTCCACGGCGCGCAGTCCGCGAGGACCGCCGAGCCGCAGGAACCGGCCGCTCCCCTCCAGCCCGAGCAGGCCGCCCCCGCAGGGGTACCCCGCGGCCCCGTCGCACAGACTCCCCCCAGCAGCAACTGGCGGGCATCGCCCAACGACGAACTCGTACGGCAGGCCGAGCGGGCGAAGAAGCCCGCTGCCGGGGGTGTCACCACATCCGGTCTGCCCCGACGCGTACCGCGCGCCAATCTGGTGCCCGGCACCGCACAGCAGCAGGCCCACCAGGCCGGTCCGCAGGTTTCGCGTGCGCCTGATGACGTACGCGGCCGGCTGACCAATCTCCGGCGCGGCATCCAACAGGGTCGCCAGGCCGGAACCGGCCCCTCTCACCAGCAGGAGCACTAGTTGAGTCCGATGAGCCAGGCGGCGCAGAATCTGAACTGGTTGATCACGAACTTCGTGGACAACACCCCCGGGGTGTCCCACACGGTCGTGGTCTCCGCCGACGGACTCCTTCTGGCGATGTCCGAAGGCTTTCCGCGTGACCGTGCCGACCAGCTGGCGGCCGTTGCCTCCGGGCTGACCTCGCTCACCGCGGGCGCCTCCCGGATCTTCGAGGGCGGCGAAGTCGCCCAGACCGTGGTGGAGATGGAGCGGGGCTTCCTCTTCCTCATGTCGGTATCGGACGGCTCGTCGCTCGCCGTGCTCTCCCACCCGGACTGCGACATCGGCCTGGTCGGGTACGAGATGGCGCTGCTGGTCGACCGGGCGGGCAGCGTCCTGACCCCGGACCTGCGCGCCGAGCTCCAGGGGAGCCTGCTCCACTAGACACCTCCCCCACAGGTTCAGCCCGTACGTTCATCACCAACCGTCCGGCCGCATCCCGCCCCCCACCGGCCAAGTCAGACGGCACTCCGACTCACCGCTGTCACGCCCGGAGGATCCATGACCCCGCCCCCCGCCTCGCACGATCCGTACGGCGTGCTGCACGACGCGTCGTACGACAGTGAGGGCGACCAGCCGCTGGTACGTCCGTACGCCATGACCGGCGGCCGGACCCGGCCCCGCTACCAGCTCGCCATAGAGGCGCTGGTCAGCACCACGGCCGACCCGGCACACCTCGCGGGTCTGCTCCCCGAGCACCAGCGGATCTGCCACCTGTGCCGTGAGGTCAAGTCGGTGGCCGAGGTCTCGGCGCTGCTCTCGATGCCGCTGGGTGTGGCCCGGATCCTCGTGGCCGACCTGGCGGAGGCCGGCATGGTGGCCATCCACCAGCCGGGCAACGGCGAGGCCGGCGGCACGCCGGACGTGACACTGCTCGAAAGGGTGCTCAGTGGACTTCGCAAGCTCTAGCGGCGGCGGGGCGGCCCGCTCCACCACCTCCGCGAAGATCGTGGTGGCAGGGGGCTTCGGCGTGGGCAAGACCACGTTCGTCGGCGCCGTCTCGGAGATCAACCCGCTGCGTACCGAGGCCGTCATGACGTCCGCTTCGGCGGGCATCGACGACCTCACACACACCGGGGACAAGACCACCACCACGGTGGCCATGGACTTCGGACGCATCACCCTCGACCAGGACCTGATCCTCTACCTGTTCGGCACCCCGGGACAGGACCGCTTCTGGTTCATGTGGGACGACCTCGTACGCGGCGCCATCGGCGCCGTCGTGCTGGTGGACACCCGCAGGCTGTCGGACTGTTTCCCCGCGGTGGACTACTTCGAGAACTCCGGGCTCCCCTTCGTCATCGCCCTCAACGGCTTCGACGGACACCAGCCCTACACCCCCGACGAAGTACGCGAAGCCCTCCAGATCGGCCCCGACACCCCCATCCTCACCACCGACGCACGACACCGCGCAGATGCAAAGAGCGGACTCATCACACTCGTCGAGCACGCACTGATGGCACGTCTCAAGTAGTCATCCCTCTACGGCAGTTGCCGTAGCCGTTCTGGGGCGGACTGTGGGCTTTGACACGATCCGCCCCCATGTTCATAACGTTTCGACAGAGAATTGACCGGCTTCGGACACCCCTTGCATCCGTCTGGTGCCGCTCCGCTCACATCGATCCCTGCTTTTGGCGCGGCTCGCTCTTTTTGACCGTTTTATCTGAGGCGTACGCCACTCGGAGCGGCGGGTTCCAGCTGTTTGGAGCCACGCCGCCCGACGTGCTGGAATTCGGCGAACTCCCGAGTAGGACCGCTCCCGTTCGGGGGCCGGTCCGAGTACGGCTCTGAACGATAGACGGCACACCGTAAGGTGCCGACGCCGAGAGGTTGTTGGTCGAGTGAGGCGAAGCAGGAAGAGCTCCGCGGCGGAGCAGGCGCGGGGGAATTTCACGCCGCCGTCGCAGTCGGCGACGTCTCCTGCCGGCCGGTCCGGAGACGCTGCCAGGGGCAGCGAGACCAGTGGCAGCCGGCTGTCCCCGCCGAACTGGCGCGTGCCCACCAAGCTCAACGCCATTCTCCTGATCCCCGTGGTCGTCGGCCTGGTCATGGGCGGATTCCAGGTCAGGAGCTCGATCACTACCTGGAATGACGCGCAGGACGCCGAACAGGTTGCACTCGTCGTACGGGCGGCTTCCGCGTACAGCGAGGCGCTCCTCCAGGAACGTGACGACAGCGCCGAGCCGCTGCTCTCGAACCACCGCGACAACGTCAGCGTCAAGCAGGCCTACAGCCGCACCGACGCCGCCGCCGCGTCCTTCGACACCGCGGTGAAGAAGCTGCCGAAGACCAAGGGCCTCCAGCGTCGCCTCAAGCTCTTCCGTGCCGAGGAGCCCACCCTCGCGACACTGCGCAAGACCGCGTACGCCGAGGCCATGGACCCGGTGAAGACCGAAGAGGGCTACGTCAAGGTCCAGCACTCGCTGATGGAGTTCGCCAACGAGCTCGGCCTCGGCACCGGGAACATCACCAGCTACGGCCGTACGGTCTACGCGATCCAGCTGGCCCAGGCAGCAGAATCGCTTCAGCGCTCCATCGGTACGCATCTGCTGGTACGCCCGAGCCAGGACCAGGCGACCTTCCAGGCCCAGGTCGTCGCGTTCAACTCGTACAACTACCTGGAGCAGATCGCTCTCCAGGAGTACGTCTCGGGCGGCACCGAGGAGGACGCCACCGCGCTGAAGACGGCCATGGCCGATCAGGCCGCGAGCGCCAGGGACTACGTCACCCGCGACAAGCAGGCGGCCAAGCAGTCGAAGAAGCGCTACGTCACCCCGCCGTCCAGGGGCGGGTCGATGTTCGACGGCATCGCGGCCGAGATCGGCAAGGGCCAGACCCCCGCGGCGCTGAAGGCCAAGGGCATCGACTCCGAGTCCTGGGCCGTCGCAGCCGGTACCAAGTTCAACGGTTACAGCACGGTCGAGAAGAACCTGGTCGACAAGGCGGTCGGAGACGCGGCGGCCATCTCGCACGACGCGAAGAACGACGCGATCACCAACGGCGCCGGCGTCCTGGTCGCCCTCCTGATCGCCTTCGTCCTGGCCGGAATGATGGCCCGCCAGATGAGCCGGGCGATGCGCCGGCTGCGCACCGCCGCCTTCGGCGTGGCCGAGCAGCGGCTGCCGATGCTCGTCGACCAGCTCTCGCGTACGGAACCGGGCCGGGTGGACACCCGCGTCGAGCCGATCCCGATCCACACCCAGGACGAGATCGGCGAGGTGGCACGCGCCTTCGACCAGGTGCACCGCGAGGCGGTCAGGCTCGCGTCCGAGCAGGCCATGCTCCGGGGCAACGTCAACGCGATCTTCACCAACCTCTCCCGGCGCAACCAGTCGCTCATCGAGGGCCAGCTGACGCTGATCACCGACCTGGAGAACAACGAGGCCGAGCCCGAGCAGCTGGAGAGCCTCTTCAAGCTCGACCACCTCGCGACCCGGATGCGCCGCAACGGCGAGAACCTCCTCGTGCTGGCGGGCGAGGAGCCGGGACGGCGCTGGAATCAGCCGGTCCCGCTGGTCGACGTGCTCAGGGCCGCCTCCTCCGAGGTGGAGTCGTACGAGCGCATCGAGCTGACCGGGGTCCCCGAGACGGAGATCCACGGGCAGTCCGTCACCGACCTCGTGCACCTCCTCGCCGAGCTGCTGGAGAACGCCACCACGTTCTCCTCGCCGCAGACCAAGGTGCGGGTCACGGCCACCCGGCTGCCGGACGGCCGGGTGATGATCGAGATCCACGACAAGGGCATCGGCCTCACCGCCGAGGACTTCGCGGACATCAACCACAAGCTGGCCAATCCGCCGACGGTGGACGCGGCGATCTCACAGCGTATGGGGCTGTTCGTGGTCGGCCGCCTCGCCGACCGGCACGGCGTACGCGTGCAGCTGCGCCCCTCGGGCGAGCAGGCGGGCACCACCTCGCTGGTCATGCTCCCCGACGCGATCACCCACGGTGGCGGCGGTGAGACGCCGGCCCCGGACGACTTCAGTGTCTCCTCGATCATTCCGGAGCAGCAGAGGGAGCAGCACTCCTTCCCGCAGGCGCAGCGGACGGCCGCCGAACTGGGCTTCGACGACACCCGTTACGGCGACAGCGAACCGCGCCGCCTCGACCCGGTCAACCGCTCGCTGATGCGCGAGGAGCGCCGCGCGGCGCTGGAGGGCCCGCAGAACGGCGGCGGCCGGCCGCTGTTCCGCGACGAGGTACCGGCGCCGGAGCAGTACGGCCAGGAGCAGCAGTACGCGCAGCAGCAGCAGTTCCCGCAGCAGCACGACGACGGCTACCCGCAGTACGGCCAGGAGCAGCAGGCGCCGTACGACCCGAACGGGTACGGCGGTTACCCGGCCCCTGACACCTACCGGGACCCGGCCTTCACGGCCCCCGGCCACCCGGTGCCCGACGGCCGTCAGCAGCCGTACGACAGCGCGTTCGACTCGCAGGCCCAGCAGGGTGAGTGGGCTGGTCAGGCCACGTACCAGGAGGGGTTCCGGCCGGCACACCAGCCGGTGGCGGAATCTGTGCAGGGCGCTCCCGCAGGTGCTTCCGAACGCGTAGGCTTCGACCGTCCGGGACCGTCTCCGAGCACCTCGCACGAACTGACCGACGCAGGCCTTCCCCGCCGTGGCGGTCAGCAGCAGGCTCCGAAGCCGGCCCCCGGAGCTCAGTCCGGCCAGCAGAGCCCCGGTCAGCACCAGGCCGGACAGCAGAGTCCTGAGGAGCAGAACGACGGGGCAGGGAGCGGGGAGAACAGCGGGCCCGACGACTGGCGTTCGTCGAACGACGACCGCTGGCAGCGGGCCGACAAGCTGCGCGAGCCGAAGGCGGGCGGGATCACTCCCTCCGGCCTCCCCCGGCGGGTGCCCAAGGCCAACCTGGTCGAGGGCAAGGCCGAGGAGACCCAGCAGGGCGGCCCCCAGGTCTCCCGCGCGCCCGAGGACGTCCGGGGCAGGTTGAGCAACCTGCGCCGCGGGGTCCTGCGGGGGCGCAACGAAGGTAGTGACACGAACGGTCAGGCCACCGGGAATCCCCACGGCGGTCCTGACAGCACCTACAACCAGGAGCGTTAGTGTGAGCCCGATGAGCCAGGCGGCGCAGAACCTGAACTGGTTGATCACCAACTTCGTGGACAACACCCCCGGGGTGTCCCACACAGTGGTGGTCTCCGCCGACGGACTCCTTCTGGCGATGTCCGAAGGCTTTCCGCGTGACCGTGCCGACCAGCTGGCAGCCGTTGCCTCCGGGCTGACCTCGCTCACCGCGGGGGCGTCCCGGATCTTCGAGGGCGGTCATGTCAACCAGACCGTCGTGGAGATGGAGCGCGGCTTCCTCTTCATCATGTCCGTCTCCGACGGATCCTCGCTGGCCGTCCTCGCTCACCCCGAGGCCGACATCGGTCTGGTGGGTTACGAGATGGCCCTTCTGGTGGACCGTGCGGGCAGCGTGCTGACCCCCGATCTCCGCGCGGAACTGCAGGGCAGTCTTCTCAACTAGCAAACAGACAGTGCGTTTCTCGCCACCGCGCCATAAGGTGCGGTGGCGCGGCTCACAGGAACAGCGACGGGCAGTCGGAGGAGGAAACGTGGCAACACCCCCAGGCGGTCACCCTTACTACGGTGGGCAGCAGGTTCCGGGTGAGTACGAGCGGAACCGTTTCGACGTTCCCTCCACGCCGGGCAGACACGGCAGGCAGCCGCATCAGCAGCCCGAGCCGCCCTCGCCGTACGACCACCCGCCGCGTATCCAGCCGGTGCAGCCGAGCTGGAAGCCGGAGCCCGACCCGGCTCCGGCCCAGGACCGCAATCCCCTCGTACGCCCGTACGCCATGACCGGCGGCCGGACCCGGCCCCGTTACCAGCTCGCCATCGAGGCGCTGGTCAGCACCACGGCAGAACCGTCACAGCTGCAAGGGCAGTTGCCCGAGCACCAGCGGATCTGCCGGCTCTGTGTCGAGATCAAGTCTGTTGCGGAGATCTCGGCTCTCCTTACGATTCCTCTCGGCGTCGCCCGGATTCTCGTCGCCGATCTGGCAGAGGCCGGGCTTGTCGCCATTCATCAGCCCGGCGGCGACGATGCCGTCGGCGGCCAGCCAGATGTGACACTGCTCGAAAGGGTGCTCAGTGGACTTCGCAAGCTCTAGCGGCGGTGCAGCCCGCTCCACTACCTCCGCGAAGATCGTGGTGGCAGGGGGCTTCGGCGTGGGCAAGACCACGTTCGTCGGCGCCGTCTCGGAGATCAACCCGCTGCGTACCGAGGCCGTCATGACGTCCGCTTCGGCGGGCATCGACGACCTCACACACACCGGGGACAAGACCACCACCACGGTGGCCATGGACTTCGGACGCATCACCCTCGACCAGGACCTGATCCTCTACCTGTTCGGCACCCCGGGACAGGACCGCTTCTGGTTCATGTGGGACGACCTCGTACGCGGCGCCATCGGCGCCGTCGTCCTCGTCGACACCCGCCGTCTCGCCGACTGCTTCCCCGCGGTGGACTACTTCGAGAACTCCGGGCTCCCCTTCGTCATCGCCCTCAACGGCTTCGACGGACACCAGCCCTACACCCCCGACGAAGTACGCGAAGCCCTCCAGATCGGCCCCGACACCCCCATCCTCACCACCGACGCACGACACCGCGCAGATGCAAAGAGCGCGCTGATCACACTCGTCGAGCACGCACTGATGGCACGCCTGCGGTAGCGGTCACCGCCGCCCTGGCGAACGGCGAAAGGCCCGCACCCTCCGGAGAGGGTGCGGGCCTTTCGCCGTGTGCTGTGCGGGCCGGGCCGGGGCCCCGAGCGCAGCCGGTTCAGCGCTGCCAGGAGTGCGGGGCCCGGAAGCCCGGGGTGCGCTCCAGGCGGCGCCAGCCGGCCGCGGAGCGGGGCGTGTGCACCGGGGTCTCGGGCTGGTTGCCGGCGCGGGCCAGCAGGATCGCGGTGATCGCGGCCAGCTCCTCCGGCTCCGCGTGGCCCTTCTCGACGCGGAGCAGCGAAGCGGCGGCGGTGGGAGTACTCAAGGTCTTTCCCCTTACTGAGTCGTGCTGGGAGAAGTACGGGCGTACGGCGTGTTCCGCGCCTACTGGGGCGGGTTGCCGTGCTTGCGGGAGGGCAGGTCGGCGTGCTTGGTGCGCAGCATCGCGAGTGAGGCGATGAGGACTTCGCGGGTCTCGGCGGGGTCGATGACGTCGTCGACGAGTCCCCGCTCGGCCGCGTAGTAGGGGTGCATCAGCTCGGCCTTGTACTCCTTGACCATGCGGGCGCGCATGGCGTCGGGGTCGGGGGCCTCGGCGATCTGCTTGCGGAAGATGACGTTGGCCGCGCCCTCGGCGCCCATCACGGCGATCTCGTTGGTCGGCCAGGCGTAGGTGAGGTCGGCGCCGATGGACTGGGAGTCCATGACGATGTACGCACCTCCGTAGGCCTTGCGCAGGATCAGCGAGATCCTCGGCACGGTCGCGTTGCAGTACGCGTACAGCAGCTTCGCTCCGTGGCGGATGATCCCGCCGTGCTCCTGGTCCACGCCCGGCAGGAACCCGGGAACGTCGAGCAGCGTGATGATCGGAATGTTGAAAGCGTCGCACATCTGGACGAAGCGGGCCGCTTTCTCGGACGCCTCGATGTCCAGCACCCCCGCCAGGGCCTGCGGCTGGTTCGCGACGATCCCCACGACCTGGCCGTCCATCCGGGCCAGCGCACAGATGATGTTGCGCGCCCACCGCTCGTGGATCTCCAGGAAATCGCCGTCGTCGACGAGCTCCTCGATCACCTTGTGCATGTCGTACGGCCGGTTTCCGTCGGCCGGCACCAGGTCCAGGAGGACATCGGAGCGGCGTTCGGCGGGGTCCTCGCTGGGGTGCGAGGGCGGGTTCTCCCGGTTGTTCGAGGGCAGCATCGAGATGAGGTAGCGGACCTCGGCGATGCACGTCTCCTCGTCGTCGTAGGCGAAGTGCGCGACGCCCGACGTCTCCGCGTGCACATCCGCGCCGCCGAGACCGTTCTGGGTGATCTCCTCACCCGTCACCGCGCGCACCACGTCCGGGCCCGTGATGAACATCTGCGACGTCTCACGGACCATGAACACGAAGTCGGTGAGAGCGGGGCTGTAGGCCGCGCCGCCCGCGCACGGGCCGAGCATCACGCTGATCTGCGGGATCACACCCGAAGCCCGCGTATTGCGCTGGAAGATCCCGCCGTATCCGGCGAGCGCCGAGACGCCCTCCTGGATACGGGCACCCGCGCCGTCGTTCAGCGACACCAGCGGCGCACCCGCCGAGATCGCCATATCCATGATCTTGTGGATCTTCGTCGCGTGAGCCTCACCCAGCGCTCCGCCGAAGATCCGGAAATCGTGCGCGTAGACGAAGACCGTACGGCCCTCGACCGTGCCCCACCCGGTGATGACACCGTCGGTGTAGGGCTTCTTCGCCTCCAGCCCGAACCCGCTGGCCCGGTGCCGGCGCAGCTGCTCGACCTCCTTGAACGAACCCGCATCCACCAGCAGCTCGATACGCTCACGCGCCGTCAGCTTGCCCTTCGCATGCTGGGCCTCGGTCGCACGCTCACTGGGTCCGCGCCTGGCCTGCTCGCGCAGGGCCAGCAGCTCGGCCACCCGCCCGCGTGCGTCGGTGGGCTCGCTCGCGGTTTCGTCCAAAACGGTCATGTTCCGACCCTACGAAGTCCACCAAGAAAACACGCAGTGCACTTCGAACAGTCTCCGGGGCAGTTTCCTGGTTGCCCTGGACAGAAGTGACCTGCGGCTCAGCCGAAGTGCCAGTCCAGGGCCACCCAGGATTGTGGGGTTCCCACAACACCACCGGAAGCGGTGTCAGGCGGGACAGCCGGGCGGGCCGGCCCGCCCGGCGCGGTCAGCCGATGACGACCTCGCAGGCGTGCGTGGCGCCCGCGGTGCCCGGGTTGACCCGCAGCCGCAGCGACCGCCCGGTCGAGACGACCTGCACCGAGGGATCCGCACTGGTCACCCGCCGTACCGGCTGCTTCCAGACGATCTCCACCGGCTTCCCGGTCCGCGGCGGCTCGCTGATGTGCAGGGTGGCGGTGCGCTGCTTGCGCCGTACGAGGACGCTCGCCGGGGCGGACGCGGTGAGCGGCCCCACCGTACCCGCCTGCCAGAAGTTCGCCGCGGTCAGCCCGAGCGACCGGACCGCGACCGCCTGGAGCGCCGCCGTGTTGGCCAGTACCTCCAGCCAGCCGCGGTCGGCGGCCCTGGCCTCCAGGATGCGGCGGGCGGCGCCTGGCATCAGCAGGTACGCGTACGAGGCGTCCACCGGGTCGGTGCCATGGTCCAGCCAGAGGGTCTGGTAGGTCCTGGTCTGCCGCTCGGCCGAGCTGGTGGTGTTGATGTCGTGCCAGGCCCCGGTGCGGTCCTCGCGCAGTGTGTGCAGCGCGTCCGTGCCGCCGGGGAAGACCCAGCCGCCGTGGCCCGCGAGGTGGGCCCAGCGCGGACGGCGCCGGTCCTCAAGCGCGAACGCGTTCGTGCCACCGGCGCCCAGGTTGCGGTTGTCGACCACCGTCTCGACCGGGACACCGTCGGTGGCGGTGATCCCGGCACCCAGGCAGATCACCGTGTCCGCCACGCAGAACCAGGACTTGCGGGCCTGGAGCGTGGAGAGCAGCCCCTTCACGTGCTGGCCCACGGCTGCGAACTCGCCGTCGCTCGCGCCGCCCACCCACTGGACGGCCGGCTTGGCCGCACCCCACTCGCCGCCCGCGTTGTCCGCGAGCCGCTTGGTGGACACGGTCGTTCCGGGCATCCGGTACGGGTCGGCGGTCGGCCAGAACCAGTCCGTGTACTGGTCGTTCGCCTGCTTGCCCGGCCACCAGTAGAGCATCCCGGCACCGGTGTGCCAGCCGTGCAGGTTCTCGCCGTTGCCGCACTCGTAGTAGGAGATCCGCTCGGAGGACATCGCGATGTTCGCCGCCCAGCCGGGGCGCCGGTGCACCGCGCGGTCCATGGAGGCGAAGAGGCGGTGGGCGACGGGCTCGGGGGTCGCCACGACCGGCGCTTCGGCGACCGCCTGGAGCCGGGAGAGGTCGGCGACGCCGAACTGGGGCGAGGTGAGGATCGGGGTCGTGGTGTCCCGCTCGATCCAGCCCTTGATCATTCCCTGCCAGCGCAGCCGCTCGGCGTCGGGCGCGCCGCCCGCGATGACCGCCATGGCGGCGATCAGCCCCTTCCCGTGGAAGTGGTCGCTGCGCATCACGTGCTGGTCGTCGCCGGCCAGGTAACCACGGCTCACCGCGCGGCCGTTGACGCTGTCCATGGCCAGGCCGTTGTAGATGATGGGCGCGTAGGCGCGCTCGACGCTGTCCAGGATGACCTGCCGGTTGGGATCCGTGACGTCCCAGGTGGACCCCGCGAGCAGGGTGAAGAGCCGGCCGAGACCGTCGAGCATGACCTGCCCGTAGGTACCCGAGTAGGCGATCGTCGTGTGCTGGATGAACGAGCCGTCGGGGTAGAGGCCGTCGCTCGCCGTGACGTACGGGAAGACCGGCGAGAGCGCGTCGCGGGCCAGTGCGATCTTCGCCGCGGAGCGGCCGTTCACGCCGCGCATGGCGACCGAGCGGCAGAGGTCGACCCGGTTGGCTCCGGTCGATGTGCCGGAGTAGTCGGCAAGCACCGAGTCGGGGACGAAGTGGTCGACGGCCGCGCACGCGGCCTGGATCTGCGCGTCGGTGAGGTGGTCGTAGAGCGCGGCCACCAAATCCATCAGCAGCCGGGGGCTGCCGATCTGCCACTCCCACCAGTTGCCGTAGACCTTGGTCGTGCTGTTGTAGATCTTCGCCGAGAGGTGGTCGATACCGGTGAGCACATCGGCGAGCAGGCCCGCGTCACCGGTGAGTCCGGTGCCGTCCTGGAGGTAGCCCTGGGCCATCGTCCACAGCCGGGTGTAGCTCTGGGTGATGCCGGCGGGCGGGTCGAACGGCGCGTCCGCCCACAGGGATGTGTCCGCCGGGGCCATCGACGCCCGTACCTTGGCGGCGAGTTGGCCGGTTGCCTTGAGCCGGGTCGCGTACGGCTCCGCGGTGGCGTCGTAGCCGGCGCCGAGCGCCAGCTCCAGCCAGCGCCCGCGCAGTGTCGCGAACTCGTCGTCGGAGCCCGCGGCCGGACCCGTGCCCGCGGTGGGCGCCGCCGGGGCGGCGACGGCGTGCGGCATGGCCGTCAGCGTGAGCGCGCCGGCACCCGCTGTGGCGAGGAAGACACGTCGGGACCAGGGGGGCAGCGTGGACACAGGGGGACTCCCGGAGACAGGGGCGTGAATCTGCTAACCGCTGGTGTAGCAGGGCGCCAACGACCGGGCAATGGTCTGGACAACATGAACAGAAAGCGCTTGCTCCCGGATCACCGTGAACCGGGAGCAAGCGCTTTCTCACGACCGCTCGACCGTTCTGCGGTCAGCAGCCGCCACAGTTGTAGAACGTGATGTCCCAGTGGCTGCCCTCGTCCGCGTAGACATTGCCGGCGCCGGACTTCCACTGCGGGTAGCCGTCACCGCGCAGGCCGATGTACGTGAAGGTGTTCTTGACGTAGTTCGTGAGACAGGTCGTCTTGGCGATGTCGAGCTTGTAGCCGTTCCAGTGCGAGTACGTACCGGACGCGTGGCCCGTCTCGGTGCCTCCCGTGATGTTCATCGCGCAGCCGAGCGCGCCCTTCAGTGTCTGGGCGCCCTGCGCGGTGGCCAGGTTGAGCTGGTCGAAGGAGGTGCAGGTGGCGACGTTCCGGTCGGAGCAGCCCCCGGACGAGGACCAGGTGATGCCGGACGAGCTGAACATGGAGGTGGCCGTGGCATGACTGATCTTCGTCGCGGCGAAGGCGTCCGTGGCGCCGCCGAGGACGCCGACTCCCGGGGCGAAGAGGACACCGAGGACGAGCGCGAGCGCGGCGAGCACCGGGCGGACCGGGCGGGTTTTCATGGGGGATTCCCTCCTGCTGATGACCGTGATGACCGTGATGGCTGCGATGTCCGTGGGTCGGCTGTGCAGGTGGAGCGGGACAGATAGTGCCGCAGCTCCACGCGCGTCCGCCAGAGGGCGTCATCAGAGGGCTTCCGCCTTCGCCCCCGCCCGCCGAGGACTCAGACCCGACAGAGATGTTGAACTTTGAACCAGATGCGTCTACAGTGCATCTGGTTGAAGGTTAAACAACCTTGATCGCAATCCGCATCAGCCACCGTCCGAGGAGGAGCCATGGCTCTGTTCAACCGCAAGTCCCCGACCGCCCCGGCCACCACCGCCACCCTCCCGGTGGACCCGGCACTGGCCGCGCTCTCCGGCGACTACACCATCGACCCCACGCACAGTGCGATCGGCTTCACCGTGCGGCACGCGATGGTGACCAACGTGCGCGGGTCCTTCACGGGGCACGAGGGCACGCTGCACCTGGACGGCCTGGACCCGGCGAAGTCCACCGCGGCCATCGACATCCGGATCGAGAGCATCGACACCGGTATGGCGGACCGCGACGGCCACCTGCGCGGCGGCGACTTCTTCGACGCCGAGCAGTTCCCGCACATGACGTTCCGTTCCACGCGCGCCGAACAGCTCGGCGGCGACGCGTACCGCATCGTCGGCGATCTGACCATCAAGGACGTCACGAAGCCGCTCTCCATCGACCTGGAGTTCAACGGCTCGGCGACCGACGTCTACGGCAACCAGCGGGTCGGCTTCGAGGGCGGCGCCGAGATCCTGCGCTCCGACTGGGGCCTGACCTGGAACGCCGCGCTGGAGACCGGTGGCGTCATGGTCAGCGACAAGGTCAAGCTGTCCTTCGACATCTCGGCCATCAAGTCGGCCTGATCACGGGCCCGTTGCCGCCCTTCGCTCACGCCGGTTCACCGCGGCCCTTTCCCGGGCGGCGCACCGGCGTCAGCGGTACAGGCGGGCCGGACCGCCCCCTCCGCGACGACGGCGTTCGCCGACGCGGGAAGGACGCATACGCTCCTCCTCGGCGCCGCGCACCACGGCACGGCGACGAGGAGGAGGTATCCATGCAGCAGGAGACAGCCACGGAGCGGCCGGAGGACGTCCAGGGGCGCAAGCAGCGACTGCGAAGACGCCTGGAGCGGCTCATCGGGATCGCCGCCACCGAGGGCAACGAGCTCGTCCCGCTGCGCAACGGGGACGAGATCTTCCCCGCCATGCTGGACGCCGTCCGCGGCGCCGGGCACACCATCGACCTGATGACCTTCGTGTACTGGCGCGGGCAGATAGCCCGCGACTTCGCGACGGCCCTGGCGGACCGGGCGCGGGCAGGCGTCCGGGTACGGCTGCTGCTGGACGGCTTCGGCGCCAAGGAGATCGAGCAGGACCTGCTCGACGCCATGGACGCCGCCGGGGTGCAGGTCGCGTGGTTCCGCAAACCCACCCGGCTCTCACCCTTCAAACAGAATCACCGCTGCCACCGCAAGGTGCTCGTCGTGGACGAGCACACGGCCTTCACCGGTGGTGTCGGCATCGCCGAGGAGTGGTGCGGCGACGCGCGGGACTCGACCGAGTGGCGCGACACCCACGTCCGGCTGCGCGGGCCGGCCGTCGACGGGGTCGCTGCCGCCTTCGCGCAGAACTGGGCCGAGTGCCACGCCGAGTTGTACGACAGCCGCGACCGCTTCACGGAACACGCCCAGCCGGGAGACGCCACCGTCCAGGTCGTCCGCGGCTCCGCCAGCTTCGGCTGGCAGGACCTCCAGACCCTCGTCCGCGTGATGCTCACATCGGCCGAGGAGCGCTTCCGGCTGGCCACCGCCTACTTCGCTCCGGACACCTACTTCATCGAGCTGCTGTGCGCCACGGCCCGCCGCGGGGTACGGGTGGAGATCCTGCTGCCGGGGCCGCACACGGACCAGCGCGCGTGCCAGCTCGCCGGGCGGCACCATTACGCCGCACTGCTGGCCGCCGGTGTCGAGATCCGCGAATACCAGCCCACCATGCTCCACACCAAGATCATGACGGTGGACCGCGTCGCCTCCCTGATCGGCTCGTCCAACTTCAACCGGCGCTCACTCGAACACGACGAGGAGGTCATGCTCGCGGTCCTGGACGAGACGTTCACCGCCGCGCTCGACGCCGACTTCGACGCCGACCTGAAGCGCAGCGAAGCGATCGACGCAGGCCGGTGGAGCCGGCGGGCACTCTCGGAGCGGCTCCGGGAGTCGGCCGTCCTGCCGATCAGACGGTTCCTGTGAGGCGCGGCCGGGCAGGGAAGTCCGCAGGCCCTCGCCAATACGGGACGATCATGCAATCATTGCCGAATGACAACTGTTAGCGTGCCTTCGGATCAGAACGGCAAGCCGGAGGGCACCGCCTGTTTCGAAGCGGGCGCCGCCACGGTGGTCGCACCCGTCGGGGAAATCGATATCGATGCGGCCCCGCCGGTCCGGGAAGCCATTTCCGCCGCCTTCCACGCGGGCAGACCGGTGGTTCTGGACCTTTCCCAGGTCACCTTCGCCGACTCCAGTGCGCTCAATGTGCTCCTCTGGGCCCACAGCAGCGGCGTCCTGCGACTGGCAGGTCCCGTGCAGGAACAGGTGCAGCGCCTGTTCGACGTGACCGGAGTGAATGAAATCTTCATCACCGCCCCCAGCCGCGCCGAAGCCGTGCTCATCGCGGAGCAGGCGTCCTCCGGGGGCGGAGGCGCGGGATCCACGGAAGCGTAGGGCGGCCCCGGTCAGCCGCGTCCCGCCCAGTCGACGCAGACCACCAGCGCGTCATCGGCGAGCGGTACATCGCCGCGGTAGGTGGCCAGTTCCCGCAGCAGCGCCCGCGGCACCTGGGACGGGGGAAGGAAACGGGTGGAGCCGACCGAGCGGGCCAGGCCCCTGTCCCCGTACACCTCGCCCCCGCCGCCGACCGCCCGGGTGTCGTACACCCCGTCGCTCCCGAAGAGGAGCCGGTCGCCGGGGAGGACATGGAAGTCCTCGGTGGTGTAGTTGGTGTCCTCGAACATCCCGAGCGGCAACTGGGCGTCGAAGCCGACCCGTTCGACGGTGCGGCCGCGCATCCGCCACAGCCGGGGCGAACCGGCGTCCACCACGGCGACGGCACCCGTCGCCAGATCGAAACTCATCAGGAGCAGGGCGACATGGGCCTCACCGCGGTACTGCGCGTAGACCGCCTGGTCGGCCAGGTACGCCTGGTCCGCGAGGCCCACCCCGGCGCGCCGTGCGTTGCGCAGGGCGTTGGTCGCGAGGCTGGTGAGCAGTGCGGCGTCGATCCCGCTGCCCATGCCGTTCATCACGGCCAGCGTCAGGGTGCCGGCGGAGACGGTCCAGTCGTAGCTGTCCCCGAAGATCGCGTACGCGGGCTCCAGATGGGCACCGAGCGAGAATTCGGGGCGGTCGAGCGAACGGCCCGGGAGCAGCTGCCACTGGATCTCGGCGGCCAGCGTCAGCCGGGCGGCCCGGCGCGCGATGAGATACACGTCCGTGTCGCGCTCCGCGACGAGGATCTCGTGTCCGAGGGCTTCACAGACGTGCACGAGACCGGGGAGCACAGCGTCTCCGTACCGGTCGGCGGGGATGGTCACCGACAGGGTGCCCATGCGGTCCCCGCGGACGGTCACCGGCAGGTGGACCACCACAGGGCCGTCGCCCGGCGCACGCACCACGCAGGGCTCCTGCGCGCCGAACGCGCGGCCCTGCGGACTGTCGTTGACCGAGACGGGCTCCGTGGTGAGCGGGACGGCCTCGACGAGCTGCAGCGTGGTCACGGCGTAGTCGGCCATGCGCAGCTCGACACCCACCGCATCGCAGTGCTCACGCAGAGCCTCGGTGACCACTTCGACCAGCAAATGCGGGGCCGCTGTGCGGAGCGCGCGCTCCACTGCTGTGAAACTGTCCACACGGGCGATGATCGCACATGTGGATCGCCGATAGCCCTTGCGACAGACGGCCTGTGGACGGTTGGCGTCCAGCATGCGGACGGAATGATGCCGTCGGTGGCTTGCGCAGCGATCAAGCCCTCGCTGTAATGGCTGCCGCAAAGGAACTGGAACTGTTGCTGCTTGGATCCGCCCCGCGGTCGGCAAGCCCCGCAGGACCATGGAACCGAGGAGTTCGGAACGTATGACGGAAAGATCCGGCCCCACCCGTATACCCGACACGGCCTCCTGCCCTGCCGTGTCGCGCCGTCCCACCGGCGCACGGTGAGGGACGCGCCGCACAGCGGCGGCAGATGGTTCCGCCGGGGTCCCGCCGCTCCCGGGCCGGAGCCCGAGGCGCCCAGCGTGCCCGCCCCCGAGCCTCCTCCCTGGATCGGTTCCCGGCCCGTGGCCCCGCCGGTGGCACCGGCGGCACCGTCCGGAGGCGAGCGCGACGCTGCGCTCATCCGGGCCAGTCTCGAAGTGGTCGAACCCCAGGTCGAGGAGGTGGCGGTGTACTTCTACGCCATCCTCTTCGCACGCTATCCGGCGGTCCGTGAACTCTTCCCCGCCAACATGGACGTGCAGCGGGACCGGCTGCTCCGGGCGCTCCTGCGCATCGTCGAGCTGGTCGACGACCCGGAGAGCCTGACGCGCTTCTGCTCCCACCTGGGCCGGGACCACCGGAAGTTCGGTACGCAGAGCGCCCACTACCCGGCGGTCGGCGAGTGCCTTCTCGACGCGCTGGCGCGCTTCGCGGGGCCGGCCTGGAACCAGGACATCGCCGGGGCCTGGACGCGCGCGTACACGGCGGTGGCGGACATCATGGTGCGGGCCGCCGACGAGGACGCCCTGCACTCCCCCGCGGTCTGGGAGGCCCGGGTGGTCAGCCACGTACGCCACCGCCACGGCATCGCGGAGATCACCGTGCAGCCCGACCAGCCGTACCAATACACCGCGGGCCAGTATCTGAGCCTCGAATCGCCGTGGTGGCCCCGGGAGTGGCGGCACTACTCCCCGGCCCACGCACCCCGCGCGGACTCGCTCCTGACCTTCCATATCCGCGCGGTTCCGGGCGGCAGGATCAGCCAGGCCCTCGTCGAGCACACCTCCGTGGGTGACCGTCTGCGGCTCGGGCCGCCCCAGGGGGACATGTCCATCGACCCCGCGTCCCGGGACAACCTGCTCTGTGTCGCCGGCGGCACCGGTCTCGCCCCCATCCGGGCCCTGATCGAGGAGGTGGCGAGGCACGGTATGTCCCACCGGCGCCAGGTGGACCTGTTCGTCGGTGCCAGGACCGCCGACGAGCTGTACGGCCTCGACGACATGCTCCGCATGTCCCAGCGCCACCCCTGGCTCACGGTCCGTGCGGCCGTCTCCGAGCAGAACATCGTGGGCCGTACCGGATCCCTCCCCCAGGTGCTGGCCGAGTTCGGTCCCTGGGACCGGCACGAGGCCTACCTCAGCGGTCCCCAGCAGATGATCGCCGCATCCGCCGACACCCTGCTCCGAC
Organism: Streptomyces sp. NBC_00388; assembly: GCF_036061255.1. NCBI lineage: Bacteria > Bacillati > Actinomycetota > Actinomycetes > Kitasatosporales > Streptomycetaceae > Streptomyces > Streptomyces sp. NBC_00388. The sequence continues at coordinate 5,538,207 of NZ_CP107948.1, read as the reverse complement.
GCGGTCTCGCACCGGAGAAGCTGCACTACGACCCGTGGGGCGCACCCGCCCTCGCCTCATCACTGCGCCGTGCCCGCGCCCAGGAGGACAAGGATCAGCCGTGACCACCTTCGACGAGCCGTTCGGCTCCCCCGGCGAGCGGCTGCTCCAGGAAGCACTGGGCACGGCCGACCGTGCGTCCGGCTTCTACCAGCGGCAGATGCGGCCCTGCCTCACCCCTGCCATGCGTGACTTCATCGGACGGCAGTACATGGTGTTCCTCTCCACCGCCGATGCGCGCGGGGAATGCGACGCCAGTTTCCGGTCGGGGCCGCCCGGCTTCGTCATCGCCCTGGACGACCACACCCTCACCTATCCCGAGTACCGCGGGAACGGAGTGGTGGCCAGCGCGGGCAACATCACCGAGAACCCGCATCTCGGCATGCTCTTCATCGACTTCACCGACCACCACATAGGGCTGCACGTGAACGGCCGGGCCGAGGTGTACTCGGCACACGACCACTTCGCCCTCTATCCGCATCTGCCGGTGGACACGGCGCCCGGCAGGCAGCCCCAGATGTGGATACATCTGTCGGTCGAAGAGGCCTACATCCACTGCTCGAAGCACATCCCTCATCTGGAGCCCGCACAGCGGCCCCGCGTCTCGCCCGATGAGCGGCCCAAGGACTCCGACTACTTCACCGGCGGACAGCGGCCGGCGCCGTATCCGGCCCGCCCCTCCTCCCCCGCGCCGGCCGCCGGCGCCGGGAGTGCGGCGGCTCCCGGGCGTCCCGCGGCGGCGGAGGGCAGGAACCCCCATGCGGCGCCCGCGCGGACGCGGCGTGAGCGTCTCCTGAAGCTTCTGCGCTGACCGCCCGCGCGCATGAAAGACTGTCCAGGCGGCCTGCGCAGTCAGCTCGAATTCACCGCCGCCCCCAGGAGACCGGGGCAGCGCAACGGATCACGTACCAGTCGGCGTCGCGCGCGCTGACACAGATGATTCGGAGTACCCCAGCCTTGGCTCTGTCCCGTAACGCCCCGAATCCGCGATCCCCGCAGGCCGCCGATGTGGCGTCCGGGATCATCGAGCTGCTGGAAGTCCTCTGGGAGCACGGCAGGGACGCCGTCTCGCCCGCGCCGGTCTCCACCTCCCAGCTGCGCGTGCTGTACACGCTGGACCGCGAGGAAGGCATCAACCAGCGGTCGCTCGGTGAGGTACTGGGCGCGGCCCCCTCGTCCGTCAGCAGGCTGTGCGACCGGCTCCAGGCCCTGGGGTTCGTGGAGCGCTCCCCGAGCCCGGTGAGCCGCCGGGAGCTGGAGCTGAGGCTCACCCCGCAGGGCCGGGCGTATCTGCAGGATCTGCGGGCCCGGCGAGAGGACATCCTGCAGTCGGCCATCGCGGCCATGCCCGCCACGACGCGGCAGGCGCTGTCCGACGGCCTGACCGGCTTCCGCCACGCGCTGGAGACCGCGTCCCCCCTCGCGGCACAGGACCGGAACGGCGCCCACGGCCGGGCCCACGGCATGTCGGCCTGACCGGGGCCGGTGCCCCGCGTCCCCGTCCGGGACCGCGCCGGGGCCCGGCGGGATCCCGGCCCGATGCGGACGGAGGGCTGCTCCCTACTCGGCCGGTTCGACCCCGGCCCGCAGCAGTCCGTACGTGTACGCGTCCTCCAGCGCCTGCCAGGACGCGGCGATCACGTTCTCCGCGACTCCCACCGTCGACCACTCCGCCGTGCCGTCGCCTGTGGTGATCAGCACGCGGGTGGTCGAGTCCGTGCCGTGCCTGCCCTCCAGGATGCGCACCTTGTAGTCCGTCAGCTCCAGCTTGGCGAGCTGGGGGTAGATCCGCTCAAGACCCACCCGCAGGGCCCGGTCGAGCGCGTTGACGGGGCCGTTGCCCTCCGCCGTCGCCACGATCCGCTCGCTCTTGGCCCAGAGCTTCACCGTCGCCTCGTTGGCGTGCGTGCCGTCGGGGCGGTTCTCCACGATGGCGCGCCAGGACTCGGTGCGGAAGTAACGGCGGGCCCGGCCCTCCGCCTCTGCGCGGAGGAGCAGCTCGAAGGAGGCGTCTGCGGCCTCGTAGGTGTAGCCCTGGAGTTCACGCTCCTTGACTCGCTCGACCACGCGGGCCACCAGCTCGCGGTCGCCGCCCAGGTCGACGCCGAGCTCCTTGCCCTTGAGCTCGATCGAGGCGCGGCCCGCCATGTCGGAGACGAGCATCCGCATGGTGTTGCCGACCAGTTCGGGGGCGATGTGCTGGTAGAGGTCGGGGTCGACCTTGATCGCGGAGGCGTGGAGTCCCGCCTTGTGCGCGAAGGCCGAGACGCCCACGTAGGGCTGGTGGGTGGAGGGCGTGAGGTTGACGACCTCCGCGATCGCGTGCGAGATACGGGTCATCTCGGGCAGCGCCCCCTCGGGGACGACGGTCTTGCCGTACTTGAGCTCCAGGGCGGCGACCACCGGGAAGAGGTTGGCGTTGCCGACGCGCTCCCCGTAGCCGTTCGCGGTGCACTGCACGTGGGTCGCGCCCGCGTCGACGGCGGCGAGGGTGTTCGCGACGGCGCAGCCCGTGTCGTCCTGGGCGTGGATGCCCAGGCGCGCGCCGGTGTCGGCGGCGACGGTGGAGACGACTGCCTGGATCTGGGCGGGCAGCATCCCGCCGTTGGTGTCGCAGAGGACGACGACGTCGGCGCCGGACTCGGCTGCCGCGCGGACGACGGACTTGGCGTACTCCGGGTTGACCTTGTACCCGTCGAAGAAGTGCTCGCAGTCGAGGAAGACCCGGCGGCCCTGCGCGCGGAGGTAGGAGACGGAGTCACGCACCATCGCCAGGTTCTCTTCGAGCGTGGTGCGCAGAGCCAGTTCCACATGCCGGTCGTGCGACTTGGCCACCAGGGTGATCACCGGGGCGCCGGAGTCCAGCAGCGCCTTGAGCTGCGGGTCGTCCTCGGCACGGGTGTGGGGGCGGCGGGTGGCGCCGAAGGCCACCAGCTCCGCGTGGGCGAAGTCGATCTCCTGGCGGGCCCGGGCGAAGAACTCCGTGTCGCGGGGGTTGGCGCCGGGCCAGCCGCCCTCGATGAATCCCACGCCGAAGTCGTCGAGGTGCCGGGCGATCGTCAGCTTGTCCGAGACGGTGAGGTTGATGCCCTCGCGCTGGGCCCCGTCGCGCAGCGTGGTGTCGAAGACATGGAAACCGTCGTCCGTGGCCTTGGCCTCTGTGGTCATGCTGATCTGACTCCTGTCGGATGGGTGGATCCGGATTGTCTGGCTCCACTTGCCCCCGTCTTCGCTTGCGCCTCGCTCCCGGGCCTAGGTGGGGCCTGGAAACGAAAAAACCCCTCGCGGGTGCGAAGGGTTAGCGCGCGGGTCTGGGGCACGGTGGCCGCGCCGTACGGGGTGGTACGGAAGCGGTCACTGCGGACCGGCGCGCCTGCTGCCGATAATCATGGCGAACGAGGACACGGTCGCAGTCTGCCATACCGTCCACTCCCCGCAGAGGGAATCTCACGATGCGGTCAAGCCGCCGCGCGGGCGTGGCAGCGCACCACGCCCGCGGGTCACCCGCTCACCCGGTGCTCACAGGGTGGAGGGGCTCGCCTTTCCCAGGCCCTCGGGCACCCGGCCGGCGGGGTCCTGGACAGCGCCCCGGTTCAGGTCGATGTCGCGCGTCTCACGCATCGTGAGATAGACCACCAGCGAGACGGCCGCGCACCCTGCCACGTACCAGTAGAACCCCGACTCGGCCCCGGCCTTCTTGAACCAGAGCGCCACGTACTCGGCAGTCCCGCCGAAGAGCGCGTTGGCCAGTGCGTACGGCAGGGCGACCCCCAGCGCGCGGATCCCGGTCGGGAAGAGTTCCGCCTTCACGCACGCGTTGATGGAGGTGTACCCGGTGACGATGAGCAGCGCGAGCAGCGCCAGGCCGAAGGCCGGCCAGAACGTGCCCGCGTGCTTGAGCAGCGTCATGATCGGCACCGTCAGGAACGTCGAGCCGACGGCGAAGGTGACCAGCAGCGGGCGGCGGCCGATCCGGTCCGAGAGCATGCCCGCCAGTGGCTGGATACACATGAAGACGAACAGAGCGCAGAAACTGACCAGGGACGCGGTCGGTTTGGTCATGCCCGCGCTGGAGGAGAGGAACTTGGTGAGGTAGGTCGTGTACGTGTAGTAGGCGACGGTGCCGCCCATCGTGAGCGCCATCACCAGCACCGCCTCACGCCGGTGCGCCCAGAGCGCCGTGAGCGTGCCCCGGCTCTCGTCCGCCGCCGCGCCGGACTCCGCGTACACCTCGGTCTCCAGCAGGGAGCGCCGCAGATAGAAGACGATCGCCGCGCCGGCCGCGCCGACGATGAACGGAACACGCCAGCCCCAGCTGTGCAGCGCGTCCTCGGACAGGGTGCGCTGGAGGACGATCTGCAGTCCCAGGCCGACGAGTTGGCCCGCGGTCATCGACACGTACTGGAAGCTGGAGGCGAATCCGCGCCGGCCGGGGGCCGACGCCTCGGTGAGGTAGGTGGCGCTGGCCGCGTACTCACCGCCGACGGAGAGTCCCTGGAGCAGCCGGGCGACCAGCAGTACGGCGACGCCGCCGTATCCGGCGACCGCGTAGGTGGGAGCCACCGCGATCAGGATCGCCGATGCCGACATCAGGGTCACGGTGAGCGTCAGGGCGGCCTTGCGGCCCTTGCGGTCACCGATCCGGCCGAGCAGCCAGCCGCCAACGGGCCGCATGAAGAATCCGACGGCGAAGATACCCATGGTGTTCATGAGGTTCGCGGTCTCGTTCCCCTCCGGGAAGAACGCGTCGGCGAAGTACACCGCGAACGTGGCGTACACGAACCAGTCGAACCACTCGACCATGTTGCCGGCCGAACCGACCCAGATCTTCTTCCACTGCTCTCGTCCCATGGGGAATCACGGTGGCTCAGCCGCCGGACGCCCCACAAGGGGGCCGCACGCAACGATCACGCGTACTTGTGTGCGTTGCGTTCCCGCGCGCCCGTCTCACCCGTGCGGGGCGAGCGCGTCGTCGATGAACTCGCTGACGTGGGCAAGGACCTGGTCACGGTCCGAGCCGGGGAGAGCCATCGCCACATGGGTGCTGAAACCGTCGAGCAGCGCGCGTATCCGGGTCGCGAACCGCTCGCTCTCGACCGCGCGCAGCTCACCGCGTGACGCCCCCTCGACCAGCAGGGCGACGAGGTCACGGTGCCAGGACAGCTCGATGTCGAGCAGCCGGGCGCGGGTGTCGTCGTCCACGCCGTGCGCCCGGTTCCACAGCTCCAGCCAGAGCGACCAGTGCGGGTCGCGGGGGCCGGCCGGGATGTACAGGTCGACGTAGGCGTCGAGCCGTTCGCGGACCGGCACCTGCCGGGCGAGGGTGGTCCGGCGGTCCATGCCGAGCAGCTCCTCGCTCCATTCGAGGGTCTGGAGGAGGAGCTCGTCCTTGGTGCGGAAGTAGTAGAGGAGGTGCCCGCTGCTCATCCCGACCTCGCGCCCGAGCCCCGCCATGGTGAGCTTCTCCAGACCGCCGGCGGCGATACTGGCCATCGCGGCGGCCAGCAGGCTCTCGCGAGGCGGGGCGTTCTTGCGCGCGCGGGCCGCCGGTTCGTTCATGTCGCCCAGAATATGGGATGCACCGGCGGCCACCGCGGGCTATCCCCTGCCCACCTGCGGCTGCTGCTGGGTGATGCAGTGGATGCCGCCGCCGCCCGCGAAGATCGTCCGGGCGTCGACCTGCACCACGGTCCGGTCCGGGAAGAGCTTCTGGAAGATCGCGGCGGCGCCCTCGTCCCGGGGGTCGCCGAACGAGCAGAGCACCACTGCGCCGTTGCAGAGGTAGTGGTTGATGTACGAGTAGTCGGCCCAGCCCCCGTCGGCCTCCAGGACGGTCGGGGCCGGGACCTCCACCACCTCCAGCGGGCGGCCCTGCGCGTCGGTCTCGGACCGGAGCTGGGCCACGATCCCCTTGCACAGCTCGTGGTCGGGGTGGGCCGGGTCGGGCTGGGTGTGGGCCACGACCACTCCAGGCCGGGCGAACGCGGCCACGATGTCGACGTGCCCGCGGGTCCCGAACTCGCCGTAGTCGCCGCTGAGTCCGCGCGGCAGCCAGATCGCCTTCGTGGTGCCGAGCCGGGCGTGGATCTCGGCCTCGACCCGGGCGCGGGTCCAGTCCGGGTTCCGCTCGGGTCCGAGCTGGACCGTCTCGGTCAGCAGGACCGTGCCCTCGCCGTCCACATGGATCGCACCGCCCTCGTTGACCAGCTCCGAGGTGAGGGTCTGCGCCCCTGCCAGGTCGGAGACGTACGCACCGATCTTGGCGTCGTGCCCCCAGCGCGCCCAGGACTGCGCGCCCCAGCCGTTGAACGTCCAGTCCACCGCCGCCAGGTGCTCGCCGTCGGTGACGAACGTCGGGCCGATGTCGCGCATCCAGGCGTCGTCCAGCTCCCGCTCCACCAGCTCGATGTCCGGGCCGAGCAGCTCACGGGCTGCCGCGGACTGACCGGGTCCGGTCACCATCGTCACCGGCTCGAAGCGGCGGACCGCCCGTGCCACGGCCGCCCAGGCCTCCCGCGCCTCCTGCAGGACGGCCGGGTCGTCGAAGGTGGGGTTGGGGCCCGGCCAGGCCATCCAGGTGCGCTCGTGCGGGGCCCACTCGGGCGGCATACGGAACATGGCGGGACCTCCGGGAGATCGGGTCGGGAGAGTGCGGATCACAGGAAATACAGACGGTTGAGCGAGACGGATTCGGCCGCCTCCGATTCCAGCGGGTCCCCGTCGAGGGTGACCAGGCCGGTGCGCTGGTTCACGTCCACCTGTCCCGTACGGGAGTTGAGAAGCAGGTCGGCGGGGCCGATTCCCCGGGTGCCGCGTACGGCGACCCGGCGGCGGCGGGTCGGCATGTGGTCGCTGCCCAGGTCTATGGCGGCCTGCGCCACGAAGGCGACGCCGAGGTCCGCCGCCGTCGCCCCGTAGGAGCCGAACTGCGGGCCCAGGATCAGCGGCTGGCAGGTGTCGGTGGCCGCGTTCGGGTCACCGGTCACGCCGTACGCGGGGAAGCCGGACTTGAGGACGAGCTGCGGCTTGGCACCGAAGGAGTCGGGCCGCCAGAGCACGATGTCCGCGAGCTTGCCGGTCTCGATGGAGCCGATCTCGTGGGAGAGGCCGTGCGCGATGGCCGGGTTGATGGTCAGCTTCGCCATGTAGCGGAGCACCCGCGCGTTGTCGTCGTCGCCCTCCGCGCCGCGCTCGGCCTTCATCTTCCCGGCCATCGCGAACGTCCGGCGCACGGTCTCGCCGGCGCGCCCCATGCCCTGGGCGTCCGACGAGGTGATCCCGATGGCGCCCAGGTCGTGCAGGACGTCCTCGGCCCCCATCGTCCCGGCGCGGATCCGGTCCCTGGCCATGGCGGCGTCACCGGGCAGGTCGGTCTTCAGGTCGTGTACGGAGACGATCATCCCGTAGTGCTCGGCCACCGCGTCCCGGCCGAACGGCAGGGTCGGGTTGGTGGACGAGCCGATGACGTTGGGGACCCCGGCCATCTTCAGCACGTTCGGCACGTGCCCGCCGCCGCACCCCTCGATGTGGAAGGCGTGGATCGTGCGGCCTTCGAGGACGCTCAGGGTGTCCTCGACGGAGAGGCACTCGTTCAGCCCGTCGCTGTGCAGGGCGACCTGGACGTCGTACTCCTCGGCGACGCGCAGCGCGGTGTCCAGGGCCCTGGTGTGCGCTCCCATGTCCTCGTGCACCTTGAAGCCGGAGGCACCGCCCTCGGCGAGCGCCTCCACCAGCGGGGCCGGGTCGGACGACGAGCCGCGCGCCAGGAAGCCGATGTTGACCGGCCAGGCGTCGAAGGCGTTGAAGGCGTGCCGCAGCGCCCAGGGCGAGTTCACCCCGACACCCCAGACCGGGCCGAACTCCTGGCCGATGATGGTCGTGACGCCGGAGGCGAGGGAGGCCTCCATGATCCGTGGTGAGAGCAGATGGACATGGGCGTCGACCGCTCCCGCGGTGGCGATCAGGCCCTCGCCCGAGACGATCGAGGTGCCGGTGCCGACGACGACGTCCACGCCGTCGAGGGTGTCGGGGTTCCCGGCCCTGCCGATCGCGGCGATGCGGCCCTCCCGGATACCGATGGACACCTTGCGGATGCCCTGCACCGCGTCGATCACCAGCACGTTGCTGATCACGACGTCGCAGGTCTCGCGCACGGCGGCGGCCTTGAGGTGCAGGCCGTCCCGGGCGGTCTTGCCGAATCCGGCCAGGAACTCGTCGCCGGGGCGCTGCGCGTCGGACTCGACCCGGACGGTCAGCCCGGAGTCGCCGAGGCGGACCCGGTCGCCGGCCCGGGGGCCGTGGACGGCTGCGTACTCACTCATCGTTCCGCTCCCAGATATCCGCAGGCCACCGCGCGCCGCAGGGCCTCTTCCCGGGCGCCGGGCGCGTCCAGCTCACCGTCGACCAGACCGGCGAACCCGATCGCGATCCGGGCGCCGCCGATCGCGATCAGTCCCACCTCCGCGCTCTCCCCGGGGCCGAACCGCACGGACGAGCCGGCGGGTACGCACAGCCGCATGCCGTAACCGGCGGCGCGGTCGAAGTCCAGCCGGGGGTTGGCCTCGAAGAAGTGGAAGTGCGAGGTCACGCTGACGGGCACGGACGCCGTGTTGTGGACCGTCACCGTGACCTCGGGGACGAGGTCCGGGTAGCCGGGCCCTGACAGCACGGCGCCGGGCGCTTCGTCGCCCAGCGAACCGCCGCCGATGGGGTCGGCGACCACAGCGAGCCGGGATCCGTCGTCGAAGACGGCCTCGACATGCACCTCGGTCACGACATCGGCCACTCCGGGCAGCACGTCGCCGGGGCCGAGCACCGCGCGTGCCGCCTCGATCGCCTCGGCGAGCCGCCGCCCGTCGCGGGCCGCCTCGCAGACGGTGTCGGCGATCAGTGCGGTGGCCTCGGGGACATTGAGCAGCAGCCCGCGCGCTCGGCGCGCCCGGGCCAGCTCAGCGGCGCCGAACAACAGCAACCGGTCACGCTCCGTCGGGGTCAGTCTCACGTCCACTCACTTCCATCGATCATGGATTTGAACGCCACTCTAACCGTAAATAACGGCTATAGAAAGAACAGAAACCATTGACATGCGAAACCGGAGCGCATGTGATTGAGCGGCACTCAAACAGACGAGCGGAGAGGTACCTCGTGCCGATCGAACAGCGCGGAGTCGACACCATCCCGGACGCGGAGCGCACCAGCGGTCCACGCGATGTGATCAGCATCCTGCTGGGGTCAAACCTCTGCCTGGGAGTGATCATCTTTGGCTGGCTGCCGGTCTCCTTCGGCCTGGGCCTCTGGCCTGCCGTCACCTCCGTCGTCGCCGGTACGGTCGTCGGCACCCTGCTGACCGCACCGCTCGCCCTGGTCTCCCTGCGGACCGGCACCAACCTCTCCACATCGAGCGGCGCCCAGTTCGGCGTACGCGGCCGGCTCATCGGCTCGGTCGTCGGCCTGCTCCTCTCACTCGGGTACACGGCGCTGACCCTGTGGACGGGCGGCGACGTGATGATCGGGGCGCTGTCCCGGCTCACCGGCATGCCGGACAACGGCCTGATGCACGCGCTCGTCTACGCGCTGCTGGCCGCCCTCACCGTCACCGGCGCGGTGTACGGGTACCGGATCCTGCTGCGCCTCAGCAAGGCGCTCGCCATCGGTATGACGGTCCTGCTGGTGATCGGCCTCTTCGCGTACGCGCCCCACTTCACCACCGCCGCCGCGCCGCACACCGGCTATCTGCTCGGTTCCTTCTGGCCCACCTGGTTCCTCTCCGCCGTGGCCGCCGGGCTGAGCGGCCCCATCGCCTTCATCACGCTGCTCGGCGACTACACCCGCTACGTCTCACCGCGCCGCCACACCTCCCGCGCCGTCCTCACCGCCACCTGTTCCGGCCTGGTCCTCGGGCTGCTGGTCCCCCAGCTCTTCGGTACGTACACCGCGCTCGCCGCCCGCTCGGCCGTCGACTTCGCGGGGCCGCTCGTCAGCGCGTCGCCCGTCTGGTACCTGATCCCGCTGCTGCTCGCCGCCTCCGCGGGCTCCGTCGGCAACGCGGGGCTGATGCTCTACTCGATGGGCCTGGACCTGGACGCGATCCTGCCGCGTGCCACTCGCGCGCGGGCGACCCTGGTGGTGGCCGGCGTGGCGACCCTCTTCGTCTTCGTGGGCCACTTCGCCTGGGACGCGCAGTCGGCGATGACCTCGTTCGTCCTGCTGCTCACCGCCATCGGCACACCCTGGGCCGTGATCACCGTCATCGGCTACGTCCGGTGCCGCGGCCAGTACGACCCGGACGCCCTCCAGGTCTTCAACCGCAGGTCCCGGGGAGGGATCTACTGGTACCGATCCGGGTGGAACATCCGGGCCGCCGTGGCGTGGGCGGCAGGCGCGGCCGTCGGGCTCGCCGCGGTCTCCACCCCCTTCTACGAGGGCCCGCTGCTGCACCTCACCGGCGGGGTGGACTGCAGCTTCCTCTTCTCCGGCGCGGTCGGCGGACTCGTCTACGCCGCCCTGACCGGCCGCACGGCCCCGGCTGCCATCCTCGCGCCGAAGCCGGCGGACCCTTCCGAGACCGCTGCCGGAGCGCTCGCGGAGTTGTAGCGTCGTGGCCCATGGACCGTGAGATACAGGCGTTCGTCCCCGAACCGGCCCGCACCGAACGGATCGCGGCCGAGACGGCAGCAGTCACAGCCCGCTGGCCCGTGGCCACAGGCCGGCCGCCGCTCTTCGGCGTCCCGGTCGGCATCAAGGACATCATCCACGTCGACACCCTGCCCACCGGGGCGGGCTCGGCCCTCCCGCCGGAGGCCCTGGCCGGACGCCAGGCCACGGTCGTCGACCGGCTGCGCGCGGCGGGAGCGGTGATCGCGGGCAAGACGGTGACGGCCGAGTTCGCCGTACTGGCGCCGGGGCCGACCCGTAACCCGCGCAACCTCGCGCACACCCCGGGCGGATCGAGCAGCGGCTCGGCTGCGGCTGTCGCGGCGGGAATGGTCCCGCTGGCCGTGGGGACCCAGACGGTCGGCTCGGTCATACGCCCCGCGGCGTACTGCGGGGTGACGGCCTTCAAACCGACGTACGGGCGCATCCCGGTGGACGGCGTCATCGCGAACGCCCCGAGCTTCGACACGGTCGGCCTCTTCGCCGCGGACGTGGCGGGGCTGCTGCCCGCGGTCGCGGCGGTCTGCGACACCTGGCGGCCCCACGAGCCGGACGCGGGCACGGACTCCGCCGGGGAGCCCGCCCTGCCGGTGCTGGCGATCCCCGAAGGCCCGTATCTGGAGTACGCCGAGCCGGAGGCGCTCGATGTCTTCGCGACCCGGGTGGAGCGGCTCCGCGCGGCCGGGTTCCGCGTGCGTCGGATCCCCGTGATGCCCGACTTCGAGCAGATCAGGTCCCAGCTCTACACGATGAACCGCTATGAGGTGGCCCGTACCCATGCGGACTGGTTCGCCGAGTACGGCGCCCTCTACCGGCCCGAGACGGTCCGGGCGATCCGTGAGGGCCAGGCCATCACGGAGGTGGAGTACGCCCGGGCGCAGCGCGAGCGGGTCGCCTTCCGCGACCGGATGGCGGCGGCGATGACCGGCACCGACCTGTGGATCACCCCTGCGGCGACCGGCCCGGCCCCCGTGGGGCTGACCACGACGGGCAGCTCCGTGATGTGCCTGCCCTGGAGCCACGCGGGGCTGCCGTCCCTGACGCTCCCGGCGGGACACGCGGGGAACGGGCTCCCGCTGGGGCTCCAGTGCGTGGGAGCCGCGGGGGACGACGAACGGGTACTGCTGTGGGGCGCGTCGATCGAGCGGGCGCTCGCGGAGAAGTAGGGAGGCCGGAGGGGCTGGGGATCAGCCCCTCCGGCACGTCCGCCCGCCGGGGCAGGCCCCGGGGATGGGCCGTGTCTCAGCCCAGCGGGTGCATCCACCCGTGCTTGTCCTCGCCGATACCGCGCTGGATGTCGAGCAGCGCCGCTCGCAGGGCAAGGGTGACCTCGCCGGGCGTCCCGTCCCCCTGGACCCACTCGCCGCCGGCCGACTTGACCGTGCCGACGGGCGTGATGACCGCCGCCGTGCCGCAGGCGAAGACCTCGGTGAGCGTGCCGTTCTCCGTGTCGCTGCGCCACTGGTCGATGGAGACCCGGCCCTCCTCGGCCTCGTAACCGAGGTCACGGGCGACGGAGAGCAGCGAGTCCCGGGTGACACCGGCCAGCAGGGACCCGGTGAGCTTCGGCGTGACGATCCTCGGCTTGCGGCCCTCGCCGCCCCCGTAGACGAAGCACAGGTTCATACCGCCCAGCTCCTCGACCCACTTGTGCTCGACGGCGTCGAGGTAGGCGACCTGGTCGCAGCCCTGGCGGGCGGCCTCGGCCTGGGCCAGCAGGGACGCGGCGTAGTTCCCGCCGGTCTTGGCCTCGCCCATGCCGCCGGGAACGGCACGCACCCGGTCCTCGGAGAGCCAGATGGAGACGGGCCTGACGCCGCCCTCGAAGTAGGCGCCGGCCGGCGAGGCGATCACGATGAAGAGGTACTCGTTGGCGGGCTTCACACCCAGACCGACCTCGGTGGCGATCATGAACGGGCGCAGGTAGAGGGACTCCTCGCCGCCGTGCGGCGGAACCCACGCCTTGTCCTGCTGGACCAGCGCGTCGCACGCGTCGAGGAAGGTCTCGACCGGCAGCTCGGCCATCGCGAGACGGCGCGCGGAGAGCTGGAAGCGCCTGGCGTTGGCCTCGGGGCGGAAGGTCGCCACCGTTCCGTCCGGCTGGCGGTACGCCTTGAGGCCCTCGAAGATCTCCTGCCCGTAGTGCAGGGTCATGTTCGCGGGGTCGAGGGAGAGCGGCGCGTACGGGACGAGCTGGGCGTCGTGCCAGCCCCGCCCCTCGGTCCACTTGATGGTCACCATGTGGTCGGTGAAATGGCGGCCGAATCCGGGATGGGCCATCAGCGCCTCCCGCTCCGCGTCGGACAACGGGTTGGAAGAGGGCTTGAGCTCGATCGGGAGCGTCGTCATGAGTGGTATGTCCTTCACCGGTTGTTTGTGACGGACCGCGCTCACGCCACTACTAGGACGTCCGAGCTTCCCCTCATACCGCGGCCCCACGTTCGATTATCGCTCGTGAGTGTCCGCGGATGAAAGGCGTGAATGCGGTCCAGGATTCGATGGTCGCACCCGGGGACCGCAAAACACAGCCGCCGGGTGTCTGGGAGACCCGGCGGCTGTGGTGTGTCAGTCGACGGGTCAGCCCGCTACTCGTACCGCGAGCGCGTCACCGATCTCGTCGGTCGTACGCGACCCCGTACCGCGCTCCGCCAGGTCGGCGGAGACCGCGGCCTCGATGCGGGCGGCCTCGGGCTCGTAGCCGAGGTGGCGCAGCAGGAGGGCGACGGAGAGGATCGTGGCCGTCGGGTCGGCCTTGCCGGTGCCCGCGATGTCTGGCGCCGAACCGTGCACCGGCTCGAACATCGACGGGAAGGCGCCCGTCGGGTTGATGTTGCCGGAGGCGGCCAGGCCGATACCGCCGGTCACGGCAGCGGCGAGGTCGGTCAGGATGTCGCCGAAGAGGTTGTCGGTGACGATGACGTCGAAGCGCTCGGGCTGCGTGACGAAGGAGATCGTCGCGGCGTCGACGTGCAGGTAGTCGGTGGTGACGTCCGGGAACTCCTGGCCCACCGTGTCGAAGATGTTCTTCCACATGTGGCCGGCGTAGACGAGGACGTTGTTCTTGTGCACCAGCGTCAGCTTCTTGCGCGGACGGGCCTGGGCGCGGGCGAACGCGTCGCGGACGACCCGCTCGACGCCGTACGCCGTGTTGACGCTGACCTCGGTCGCGATCTCGGCGGGGGTCCCGGTGCGGAGGCTGCCGCCGTTGCCGGTGTACGGGCCCTCGGTGCCCTCACGGACGACGATGAAGTCGATGTCCGGGCGGCCCGCGAGCGGGGTGGCCGTGTTCGGGAAGAGCTTCGAGGGGCGGAGGTTGACGAAGTGGTCGAAGACGAAGCGGAGCTTGAGCAGCAGACCGCGCTCCAGGACGCCGGACGGCACCGAGGGGTCACCGATCGCGCCGAGCAGAATCGCGTCGTGCCGCTTGAGTGCTTCGAGCTCGGCTTCCGGGAGGGTCTCACCGGTGCGGTGCCAGCGCTGGGCGCCGAGGTCGTACTCCTCGGTCTCCAGCTTCACATCCTGAGGAAGGACCGCGTTCAGGACCTTGAGGCCCTGGGCCACGACTTCCTGGCCGATGCCGTCACCGGGGATCACTGCGAGATTGAGGCTGCGAGACATGACGGCACCCTACTGCGCGTCCCAGGGGATGACATTCGGTGTCCAGTATCCGGACATGTGATCTGCTGTACGGGCGCCGTTCACCCGTTCGGCAGGAGCGTGTCAGCCGGACCGGGCACCTTGTCGGCCATGGACACACCTCGCTTCGGTATCCCCGAGAAGCTCGCCGACCGGATGAGCATGGCCGAACAGCACGAGTACCTCCGCACCCGGCTCAGCCGGCGCGGCGTACTCCGCACGACCGCCGCGGGTGCCGCGGTCACCCTCGCGGGCACCGCACTGGGCACGCCGTCCGCGTACGCGGCGCCCGCGAACCGCCCCACGCACGCCACTCCGGCCGTGGACGGCTCGCTGGTCGCACCGTTCGGCAGGCACCTGGCCTACGGCGCGGACCCCAGGACCCAGATGCGGGTCTCCTGGCAGGTCCCGTTCGCGGTGAAGCGGCCGTACATCAGGATCGGCACCTCGCCCGGGGACCTGAGCCGGAAGATCACCGCCGAGGTGCGGCACCTGACGACGCCCAGCCTCAACGGCGGGAAGATCGCTGCGGCCGAGCAGTTCTACGTCCATGCCGGACTCGACCGGCTGCGCGCGGGAACGACGTACTACTACGGTGTCGGGCACGACGGGTTCGACCCCGCCGACCACCGCAACATCGGCACACTCGGCACCTTCCGCACCGCGCCGTCCCGCGCCGAGTCCTTCACCTTCACGGCCTTCGGCGACCAGGGCGTGAGCTACCACGCCCTCGGCAACGACCAGCTGATCCTGGGCCAGAACCCGTCGTTCCACCTGCACGCGGGCGACATCTGCTACGCGGACCCGTCCGGCTCCGGCCAGGACACCGATGCCTACGACGCCCGCACCTGGGACCAGTTCCTGGCCCAGACGGAGACGGTCGCGAAGACGGTGCCGTGGATGGTGACCACCGGCAACCACGACATGGAGGCCTGGTACTCCCCCGACGGCTACGGCGGCCAGAACGCCCGCTGGTCGCTGCCGGACAACGGCCCCGACCCGGTCAACCAGCCCGGCGTGTACTCGTTCGTGCACGGCAATGTGGGGGTCGTGGCGCTGGACGCCAACGACGTCTCGTACGAGATCCCCGCCAACCACGGCATCAGCGGCGGCAAGCAGACCCGCTGGCTCGACCGGCGCCTGGGCGAACTGCGCGCCGACCGCGACGTCGACTTCGTCGTGGTCTTCTTCCACCACTGCGCGTTCTCGACGACGAACTCGCACGCCTCGGAGGGCGGGGTGCGCGAGGAGTGGGTGCCGCTCTTCGAGAAGCACCAGGTGGACCTGGTCATCAACGGCCACAACCACGTCTACGAGCGCACCGACGCGATCCTGCGCAACAAGGTCGCACGCAAGGTGCCGGTCGGCGAGCGGACGGACCCGACGCGGGACGGCATCGTGTATGTGACGGCGGGCGGCGCGGGCAAGTCGCTGTACGACTTCCCGGCGCCCGACAGTTATGAGGGCCACCTCAACGAGCAGGAGAGCGTGCCCACCTACCACTGGGTCAAGGGTGGCGCCAAGGCCACCGAGACCGTGGAGTGGTCGCGGGTCCGGTACACCGGGTACTCGTTCCTCGCGGTGGAGGTGACCACCGGGCGGCAGGCGGCGCTGAAGGTCAGTGCGCTCGCCGAGTCGGGCGAGCGGATCGACCACTTCGAGATCCGCCGCGGCCACTGAGCCGCCGGCCCCGCGAGGGGCCACCCGTTCACGACCGCCCTGCGCCGTACCGCCTCGTGCCGTACGGCGCAGGGCGGTGGTGCGTGGGGGCACGGTTGCGTTCGACCGCGAAGGTGCGCGGGCGCATGCAGGTCGCTCGTGGGTGCGGATCGCGGGTGCAGCTCATGGGCGCCGGTGAGCGCCCGGGGTTCAGTGCCCGGTGGAGCCGCCGTTGTCACGGCGGTCGAGTGCGCGCTGGAGGGCTGCTGCCGCGTTCTGGCGGTCGGAATCGCCCGAACGTGCTGCGCGGGCGGTGCGTCGGACGCGGCGGACTGTCATCTCGGCCATGGGGATCGACTCCTTGAAGCAAGAGGGATATCGATGCGCCGGAGGGGCGGGGAGCGGGCGCCGCAGGGATTACCTGCTTCGGGCGCTGCTCAGAACCGCCAGTCGCTGGGTCGAGCGAGACGTTCGGCTTCTTTCAAGCTAGGGGAACCGGGCCTGTCTGTCTGCACAATTACTCGGACTTCCTACTATCTGAGACGGGCCCAGGGATCGGCATCGCCATCTGGGCTGTACGCCTCCCTGAGCAGTGGTCCACTGCCGTCGTGGCCGCAGACCGGGGGCCAGGGCTGGGAGGCCGAGGGCCTGGACCGGCTCGGGCCGCATCGTCCGCCGCCGGGACCGGGAGGCTGCGATGCGCCGGGAGTACCGGAGCGAGGCCGCGAACAACGGCGCCGAGCGCTACACGGTGGCGGCAGACCTGGCCCCGGACGGCTGGGGACGATGCCGGCACCGGGTCTCCTACCTGTACGTCCAACGCCCCAGGGCCACCGGAGCGGGCCCGGCCGCCGCCCTCACCAGCACCCCGCGAACCCCGAACCGGCTGCTCGCGCCCGGCCACCGCTACCGCGGCAGACCGAAACAGCCCGGCCTGGCAGCGGTCATCCCGGGCACGGTGACGTTCGCGGTCATCCGGCTCGGCGGCCAGGTCTCGGCGACCCCCATCCTGACCGGGGCCGCGATCGCGGCCCCGGTCGCGGCCCCGATCGGTGGCTGCCTCAGCGGGCAGCGCGTGAAACGGGATGTGACCAGGGGGGTGGAGGGCCGAGGCGCCGGGACCCGCACCGCGCCACAACACCCGCGGCCGATGAGGCCGCTGACGCGTGACGGACCTCAGCGATCAGCGGTTGACGGCCTGGATCTCCTGAACGGTGACGGGCTGGTCATCGCCGTACGCACCATCGGGAAGGTCGCCTCCCGCACCCCCGGTGCCCGTCCAGCTGATCTTCCAGGTGGCGGTGGACCGCAGACTGAAAGTGCCGTCGCCCGAGGAACGCCGGTAGACGACACCGCAGGGCGGGGTCTCGTTTCCCTTGCCCTTCGCATACGGTTCGCCGATGGAACCGTCGCCGTTGATGGCGCATCGACCGGACGCCGGGAGCACCTGCGCGTCGTCGGTTCCGGGGTCGAGGCTGAGCGAGTCCGCCGTGGCCGTCGTCGTCGCCTCGGCGTGGAAGCCGCCGACGTCGAGGGAGGCGGTGACGGAGACGGGCTTGAAATCGGCCTTGTCCAGCCATGCCCAGGTCGGCAGGTTCACCTTGCTCGCCCCCGCCGGGGCAAGACTGACCCTGGTTCCGGGAACCTGCATCTGCTGGTAGGCGAGCCCGGCCAGCGTCTCGGGCTTAATGGCCTCCGGGACGTCAGGGGTCTCCCCCTTCTTGACCCAGAACGGATCCTTGTCGCACTTCATCTGGTCGGCGAGTGGGGCGTCGTCGTTGTACTGGGGCCCCCACCACATCCCCTCTTTCTCCTTGTCGATGTTGTAGTTGTCGCCCGCGTACTTCTGGTTCTCGTCAGAGATCTCCCCCCGTACATCGTTCGGGAGGTCCGGGTCGTGCACGGCAGACACGTAGACGCCTTGCCGGAACTGCTGGAACTCAGTGGCCGACCACTCGGGGGCGTACCAGCACGGGGGCGGCGTCCAGCTGGAGTCGGTGGACGCCAGCGGGCCCGAGCCGCCTCCGCCCTTGCCGGTCGAGCTGTAATTGATTTTCACCTGGGCGGCGATGGCCTGGTGGGGGCGTTCGATGCCCTTGGAGCTCGAACTACCGGTAGAGCTGGAACTGCCGGCACGTTCCGCCGAGGCCGACGCGGAAGCCAATAACACACATGCGCAGCCGATTACGCACACCAGAGCAGATTTGCGCACTGCTGTCACATGCACTGCGTCGCCTCTCCCTTCACGTTGATCTCTTTGGCACGCCACAGCCCATGAACACCGTCCGCTGCCGTCATTCCGATCTGCCAGAAGTAATAGTCTTTAACACTCTTCGTGGTGCGGAGGACTTTTCCACTCTTGACGATCTTGCTGTAGAACTTTGAGCCGTCACTACAGAAAGTAACAACGACACTCTTACTGTTTTTTACGGGCTGCACCTTGGGGTCGTAATATTTCCGCTCCCCAATGTCGGTCATACCCTCATTGACACTCTGCGCGATCTGGTCACGCGCGTACTCCTGCGCAGGACTCTGGAATTCGGAATAGAACTTAAAGGCGCCGTCGTCCTTATTCTGCTTGATGATTCCGTGCTCGATGGCAAGAATGAAGTTCTTGGCATCCGCCAGGGCTGCCGCTTGGTCCGGATCCGTTACGTGAGACGAGGCGAACGCATAATTGACATCACCCGGAAGCTTCAGGTCCGGCCGGTTGATGTCGGGCGTCTTGATCGTCGCAGGCTTGCTCGGCGCGGCCGTCTTCTCCGCCCCTCCGCCATCGGCACCGGCGATCTTGTCGTTACCCGACCCCTTGTCCCCACCCCCGCATCCGGTCAGCAACAGGGCAGCAGCCGCCGCGAACGATGCGGCGGCGGGCAGGACACGACTGCGGTTCACTGGTAACTCCCTTTGGGGCGAGGGTTCTTCGAGTCAGAGGATTCTACTGGCACCGGCCACGCACGGGCGGTCAACCCATCCGCCCGGCGAGAAATCGCCGCTCGCTGTCGGCCGCTTCCTCCGTTACCTCCTTGGGATGCGCAGCGCGCTGCCGCTGCACATCGGCGAGGAAGTCATGCGCCTGCTTGGACAGATCGGTGTTGGCGCCGTGCAGGTCGCTCCCCCATGCCCGGGCGTTCTTCCCGACCCAGACTTCGCCCTTACCGCCCGCCATCTGCTTGTCGGCAGTCTTGAGCGCGTCCGCCACGGTGGCGATGTCCTTGGACACCTCCTTGTAGAGGGCGTCCAGTTCCTGCCAGACGGGGCTGGGTACTTTCTTTTCAGATTTGCCTGTCACTCGCACCTCCAATAAACGTCACAGCTACCGCAATGACGACCTGATCAACCGTGGGAATCCATGTCAGGGAAGCCCGTCGGAACTCGCGAGGACGAAGCTCCCGAACCGCGATACGCATCCCTGCCGGACCTGTAGGACTCACGGAGTTCAGCAGCGAATTCGCCCATTTTGGCACATTTGCTCTGCACTCGAAAATTAACCGAGTCGTCGTTTATTTCCGACGGCAGGAGGTCAACCTCGATACCATCCTTGGTGTCGGAACGGCTTGCCCCGGAAGTCGAATCAAGGTGCCATCCGGAACCTTCGAAAACCTTCGACAACTCCGCAATAAGCTGCGGCGCAGCTTGTTTCTTCCCTTTGCGAACATCCGACATCATGACCGTGCTCACAACGTAGCGCATCGAATCAGCATCACTCGGGCCACAGGTAACGAATCTACCGTCACCTCCTCCGTGAAATACACTGTCGCCAATGGAATTATAAAGCTGCCAGTACGTCCGTGCGGCTTGACGTCGCACATTGCTAGCAACTCCCTTTCCATCCCCGACGCTTTGCGTCTCGCCATGACTGGAGCACCCACTGGCCAGCGCCACAAGAATTACAGAACTCGCCGCCCACGCCCATCTGCACTTCACGATGTCGGTCCACCTGCCATCTCTTCACCATCATGCCTGGCCAGGTCGCGCACACTGAATTCCTTACCCCCAGCGATTGCTTGCGCAACGGCCGGGTCCTTCAGCCACTCGTTGTAGGCCATCCTTTGCTGGGCAGTCGCTGGGCTCTTCAAGTCACCGTAGGAGTCCAAGAAATAGGGGCAATCGTATTGCTTTGCATAATCCTTTGGATCACCGTGCCACACGACTCCATCACGTGTTGTGTGAGGCTTGAAACCCCCATATGAGATGTAATGGTTTCCAGCTGTCTTCTGCCAGTTGTCACCCCAGCCGATCACCTTGGGTGGGTTCGGAGCCTTCGGATCATCGCCCTTATAAAAGGCCTTGATGGCAGCGTGGACGACATCCTTCGCTGCGGAGACAGCAACCGTCTTCACGGCAGCCTGCGGGTCGAGGCTCACATCGATCACCGTATCCGCCACAGTGTTCGCCTGCTCCGTGAAGGAATCCTTCCACTCCCCCGCACCCTCTTTTTTGTCGCTCAGCATTTTCTGATACACGTTACTGGCTTGCTGACTGAAGAATCCTTCCAGGACTCCACACACCCGCTCACCCATGGGGTTACCTTGATGGGAACGGGAATAGTCCTCGGCCGTCTGCGAAGCGAATGTCAGGAGGTTGGCTCCCGCCTTTGAATTCTGCATTGCCTCGGCGGTGAAGGCTTGCCATTCATCAGATGCGGCAGTAACGTGACCTTTCCCGAGATCTATACGATCGAAGGCGGGATCGGTCAGGGAAGATTGCACATCGGGGAAATAGTGGGCGATATCCTTGGCGAAGACCGCTTGAATTTCCGAATGCGTATGCTCATCCGAATGCTTGGCATAGTATTTGATCAGGCTCTTGGTGTTGTCAGCGGCCGTGTTCTCGTCGGCACCCGGCCCATCCAGCGTTCCCGCCGCGATGACCCCCGCGAAGGCCTTCGCCTGAAAGTCCGGCAGCCCCCCGTGGTGGTCCGAGTCGTCCTTCATCCACCCCGGAATCACGGCCATGTTGTCGTGCAGGAACTTGGTGGACGCCGCGGGGTCGTTACCCATCGCGTCCCAGACCTTCTCGCCGTACATGTAGTTGCCCGGTGCGAGGCACTGCTTGCCGAGGTTCGCGACCACGTCCGTCGGGAAGTCGGCATGCCCGACGAGACCCGACAGATGCTGGAGGTCCTCGTTACCGTTCTCGTCCTTGAACGTGGTCCCGTTCCGCATGGCCGTGGCCACCGTCGTGGCAAGGACGGATATCCCGGCGTCCGGGTTACCGGGGTCGTACATCATCGGGCCGTCCTGGAGCTGATAGAGCGCCGTGTCACCCAGCTCGTCCATAGCGGCCTTGCAGTAATCAGGGTCCGTCTCGTTGGCCGCGAGCACCTTCATGTACTCGTCGAGGTCCATGTCGCCGTCTTTATAGGACTTCGCGGTCTTCTTCGCGGCGGCCCTGGCAGCAGCCTGCGTCTTGTACTTACCGAGGTCGCCGGCCCCCGCCGTGACCATCCCGGCGCCCAGCCCCGCCTTCTTGTCCACCTTCTCCTCGTCCATCGCCAGGCTGTGGCGGCGCCGGAGCATGGGGACTTGGCCTTGGGCCCAGGTGAGGTGACCGGTCATCTTCGTCAGCCGGGAGGTGTCCATCTGGAGGCGTCGCGCGTGGCTCATCCAGCTGCTGATGCGCGTCGGGCCCGCCCCGGCACCGTCGCCCGAGTTGGTGTTGATCGACTTGATGAGGTCACCGAGTCTGTCAGGGTTGATGCCCTGGAAATCCTTACCGGCATCCGGATCCATCTGCGCCGTCCCCCTGTATCGCTGATCATCAAGCAAGTGAAGTCGTGGCAAGGCGGAGGCGCGGCGGCTGCGAGCATGACGGAGCATCCCCCTCGGACCTGATGACGCTATCTGTCGTGTCCATGTTTTCGCCAGTGCCAACGCTGTTACCGTGCGGAGGTCCTTGCACCAGAACGCCCCGGCTCGCCCCGACTTTGCATAGCTGTCGGAGCAATCCGGGGCGCCCTCCACCACTCTGCAGGGACCGGCCGGGTGCGGGCTATCGCACCTTGACACCGTTCCTGCGGCGCAGTGCGAACACCAGGCCGCCGCCCACCACCACCGCGGCCACGCCGGCCCCGGTGATCAGCGGGGTGTTGCTCGAGCCGGTCGATGCCATCGTGCCGGTCGCGTTCCCGCCCGTCGTGGTGCCGGCCGTCGTGGCGCCACCCGACGACGCGGAGCCCGTGCTCCCCGTACCACCGGTGGACTGCGCGTGCGTGCCGCCCGAGGAGCTCGCGCCACCGGTGCTCGCGCCGCCTGTCGTGCCCGAAGACGAACCACCCGTGGCGGG
Source organism: Streptomyces sp. NBC_00388 (assembly GCF_036061255.1). Classification (NCBI taxonomy): domain Bacteria; kingdom Bacillati; phylum Actinomycetota; class Actinomycetes; order Kitasatosporales; family Streptomycetaceae; genus Streptomyces; species Streptomyces sp. NBC_00388. Next base: position 5,515,932 of record NZ_CP107948.1, on the reverse strand, counting down.
GCCGCCGTTGGAGCCACCGGCCGTTCCGGACCCGGAACCCGTCACCTCGATGGCGAGCTTCGCCTTGTCGTTGGCGGGGTTCTTGTCGAAGACCGGGTGGATGTCGTACCCGGACGTGGCCTTGACCTCGCTCGACGTGGTCTTCGCGCCGCTCTCTATCCGGAGCACGAACGGGTAGGAGTGCAGCGAGCCGACCTCGTAGATGTGGTCCGGGGCCATGCACACGTACTTGCGCTTGCCCGGCGCGGAAGGGCCGCTCGGGCCGTCGATCCCGAAGGGCTGGCAGTCCTTCGGGACCTCGACGGCCGTCGTGCCCTTGGGGATGTCGACCATCACCGCGGGCTGGTCGTCGCTGGTGTTGTTGTCGATCCAGCCGGGGCCCTCGTTGCGCAGCCCCGCGGTGACCGTGACCTTGTCGCCGGGCTTGCCCTTCGCGGTGTCGCCGACCGCCGCGAGGTCGGCCGTGTTGTCCGCGGTGACGGCCAGCGAGCGGTAACTCAGTTCCGTGGAACCGGACTCCGGGTCTCCGCCACCGGTTCCCGTGCCGTACTCCACGTTCTCCATCAGCGCCTTGGGAAGCACCTTGAAGTCGACGGGCGCGCTGAAGTGCTCGCCGGGGGCGAGGACCTTGTCGAAGTGGCAGAGGGCCACCGAGACCTGGTCGCTGTCGGTGGAGTACGTGCAGCCCGCGGCGTGGTCGGGGAAGGACAGACCGCGGGTGATCCGCAGGCGCACCGTGACGCCGTCGGCGGGCGCGTCCCCCTGGTTGGTGAAGGTCAGGGAGTCGTTCCGGACCTCGCCCGGCTTCCAGGGGTCGCTCGACAGCTCGGACACCACGAGAGCCGGAGCGGCCGCGTCATCGGCATGCGCCTGGACGGCAGGGGCGAGGGCCACGGCGAGCAGGGAGGCTGCCACGGCGGACACGGAGCTGATGCGGTGGCGCAATGTGATTCTCCTGTATCGGTTCACGAACGCGTATCAGCACTTTGATGCGCGAATGACGAAAGAAGTTGCGCACGCACACGGGACCGTCACCAACACGACACCGATTCGACACCCTCAGCTGAGCGGGGCCACTCCCCCCAGCCTCACGCCGCACGCCTCATGCCTCATGCCTCATGCCGGGCGCAGCGTTCCGGGAAGCACCGCCGACAGCAGCCCCTCCCCCGCCGGGTAGGGGCGTTCCCGGGGCAGCAGCGCAGCCGCACCCGTCTCGTCGCCGGCCGCGGCCAGGGCATGGACCCGGTGGGCCAGCGGGGTGACATCCGTGATCGACACGGTCCACTCGTCGGCGTACCGGCCGGCGGCGGGACCGGAGAGACCGAGCTGCAGCGAGCGGTACGGCTGGGGCCGGAGCCGCAGGTCCCGCTCCGGGTCCCACTGCACACGGGCCGGCGAACGCCTCAACTGCCGCTTCCAGGAGGCCTGGTCGGCGTGGACGGTGCGCTCGTAGGAGGAGAGGCAGGCATGACGCAGCGCCCAGTCGAAGCCCGCTCTGCTGATCTCGACGGCCAGCACGGTCTCCTGGCCCTCCTTCGCCGCCCAGCCGCAGCGGTACATCATCCACAGGAACGAGGGCTTGATCCAGGTCATCCGGTCCCGCTTCCAGGTGGCGGGAAACCGGCCGTCGCGGGCTGCCGGGAGCCCGATGGACGGGGCGTACGCCTGGTACACGGTCACCGTCGACTCCGTGTACAGGGCGCGGATGAGGTGCTTCGGCACCGTGCTGGGCCGTCCGTCGGTGCGGTGCCCGTTCGTCTGTTCTGCCATACGGCAAGGGTGCGGCCTCAACGCCCGTGCGGGCCACCGGAATTACGGTGGCCCGCACGGGCGGACATGGAACCGCCCCCTGCCGGCGGGGGACCGGGAGGGGGCGGTGTCTCAGGGGCGGGCCGGTATCAGCCCTGGTGGGGGTAGGTGTACTCGGTCGGCGGGACCAGGGTCTCCTTGATGGCCCGGGTCAGGGTCCAGCGCTGGAGGTTCTGCGGGGCGCCGGCCTTGTCGCAGGTGCCCGACGCGCGGCCGCCGCCGAAGGGCTGCTGGCCGACGACGGCGCCGGTCGACTTGTCGTTGATGTAGAAGTTGCCCGCCGCGTAGCGCAGCTTCTCCATCGTGTGCGCGGCCGCCGCGCGGTCCGACGCGATGACCGAGCCGGTCAGGGCGTAGTCGGAAGCCGACTCCATCTGCTCCAGCATCGCGTCGTACGAGCCGTCCTTGCTGTCGTCGTAGACGTGGACGGCGAGGATCGGGCCGAAGTACTCGGTCGTGAAGACCTCGTTCGCCGGGTCCGTGCACTCGATGACGGTGGGCCGCACGAAGTACCCGACGGAGTCGTCGTAGGTACCGCCCGCGACGACCGTGCAGGTCGGGTCGGACTTGGCGCGGTCGATCGCGGCCTTGTTCTTCGCGAACGCGCGGTCGTCGATGACGGCGCCCATGAAGTTCGACAGGTCGGTGACGTCACCCATGGTGATCCAGTCGACCTCGGCGGCGAACTCCTCGCGGAAGCCGCTGTTCCAGATCGAGGCGGGGACGTACGCACGCGAGGAGGCCGAGCACTTCTGGCCCTGGTACTCGAACGAGCCGCGGGTCAGCGCGGTCTTCAGCACGGCGCGGTCGGCGCTGGGGTGCGCGACGACGAAGTCCTTGCCGCCGGTCTCGCCGACCAGACGCGGGTACGTGCGGTACTTGGTGATGTTCTCGCCGACCGTCTTCCACAGGTACTGGAAGGTGGGCGTGGAACCGGTGAAGTGGATGCCGGCGAGGTCACGGTGGTTCAGCGCGATCTCGGAGACCGCGATGCCGTCGCCGGTCACCAGGTTGATGACGCCCTTGGGAAGACCGGCCTCCTCCAGGAGCTGCATCAGCAGGACGGCGGCGTGGGTCTGCGTCGGGGAGGGCTTCCAGACGACGACGTTGCCCATCAGGGCCGGGGCGGTCGGCAGGTTGCCCGCGATGGCCGTGAAGTTGAACGGCGTGACCGCGTAGACGAAACCTTCGAGCGGCCGGTGGTCGAGCCGGTTCCAGACACCCGGGGAGTTGGCCGGGGGCTGCTCGGCCAGCAGGTCACGGGCGTACTTGACGTTGAAGCGCCAGAAGTCGACCAGCTCGCACGGGGTGTCGATCTCGGCCTGCTGGGCGGTCTTGCCCTGGCCGAGCATGGTCGATGCGGCCAGCGTCTCGCGCCACGGGCCGGAGAGCAGCTCGGCGGCGCGCAGGATGATCGCGGCACGGTCGTCGAAGGACATCGCGCGCCAGGCGGGGGCGGCGGCCAGTGCGGCGTCGATCGCGTCCTGGGCGTCGGCCTGCGTGGCGTGCGCGCCGGTGCCGATGACGGACTGGTGATTGTGCGGCTGGACGACGCTGAACGGCTCGCCGCCGCCGATCCGCTTCTCGCCGCCGATGGTCATGGCGAGGTCGATCGGGTTCTCGGCCAGCTCCTTGAGCTTGGCTTCGAGACGCGCGCGCTCCGGCGTGCCCGGGGCGTAGGAGTGCACCGGCTCGTTGACCGGCGCGGGGACCTGGGTCACAGCGTCCATGAGTGCCTTGTCTCCTTGTGTCTGAGGTGGGGTGGTCAGCCGGGCAGGTCAGCCCTTGGTGAGCACGGAGCGGCCGAAGAACAGCAGGTTGGCCGGCTTCTCCGCGAGGCGGCGCATGAAGTATCCGTACCAGTCGGTGCCGTACGCCGTGTAGACGCGCATCCGGTGGCCCTCGGCCGCGAGCCGGATGTGCTCGTCGCTGCGGATGCCGTACAGCATCTGAAACTCGTACTCATCCAGTTTGCGCCCGGCCTTGCGTGCCAGCTCCTGGCCGATGGCGATCAGACGCGGGTCGTGGGACCCGATCATCGGGTAGCCGGTGCCGTCCATCAGGATCTTCAGGATGCGGACGTACGCCTTGTCGATCTCGGCCTTGACCTGGTAAGCGACGGAGGCGGGCTCCTTGTAGGCGCCCTTCACGATGCGGACCCGGCTGCCGGCCGCCGCGAGGCGCCGGGCGTCGTCCTCGGTGCGGAAGAGGTAGGCCTGGATGACACAGCCGGTCTGCGGGAAGTCCTTCCGCAGCTCCTCGTGGATCGCGAACATCGAGTCGAGCGTGGTGTGGTCCTCGGCGTCCAGCGTCACCGTGGTGCCGATGGCGGCGGCGGCCTCGACGACCCGGCGGACATTGGCGAGCGCCAGATCGTGGCCGCCCTCCAGACTCTGGCCGAACATCGAGAGCTTGACCGACATCTCGGCCCGCTCGCCCAGACCGAGGTCCTTGAGGCGGCCGACCAGCTCCAGGTACGCGTCGCGGGCGGCGACGGCCTGCGCGGGCGTGGTGATGTCCTCACCGACCACGTCGAGGGTGACCTCAAGGCCCTTGTCGGCGGCGTCCTCGATGATCGGGACGACCTGCTCGACCGTCTCACCGGCGATGAAGCGGTCGACGACCTGCTTGGTGCCCGGGGCGGCCGAAATAAACCGGCGCATCTTGTCACTGCGCGCCGCAGCGAGGATCACGGGAGCCAGCACGGGGCACCTCCAACCGAAAGAACGAAACGAGGACCGTCGCGGCACGACCGGATCGGCCGGTACAGCACGGAGAACCACTTCGAAATCTAAGGACCGTCCCGGTGTTCTGCCATCGACAGCTGTCACGCATCCGTGGACTGGATCTCAGACATATGTCTGAAGGGTGGGAGAATGCCAGGGTGAAGGGTGACTACCAGGAACTGGCCGACGAGATCTCCGCGCTGCTCGGTGCCCCCGCGACCCTGGAGAACCGGGATTTCGGGCTGATCGCTTTCGGGGCGCACAACAGCGAGGACGACAGCGAGATGGACCCGGTCCGTACCCGCTCGATCCTCACCCGGCGGTCCACCCCGGCCGTCAGGTCCTGGTTCGAGGACTTCGGCATCACCCGAGCCACCGGCCCGGTCCGCATCCCTGCCGCGCCCGAGGCCGGCGTCCTGCGGGGCCGGATCTGTCTGCCGGTACGCCACCGGGGCACCGTCTACGGATACGTCTGGCTCCTGGACACCGACCCCGGCCCCACTGACGGCAGCCTGGCCGCGGCGATGGAGGTGACCGCGCGCATCGGCGATCTGCTGTTCGACGAGGCGCAGGCGGGGGCCGGGCTCTCCCGTGAATTCCGCGCGGTGCTCACCTCCGAACGGGGCTGGCCGCGCGACATGGCGGTCGCCGCGCTGCGCAGCGCGCTCGGCCCGGGCGCGGACGGGCTGCACGCCATGGTCTGTGTGGCGCCCTGGCCGGACGAGGATTCTCCGGCCAGGCCCGTCCCGGCCGCCGCGGCGCTGTGCACCCTGCCGGTGGCCGGACCGCAGGCGCATCCCGGCCGCCCGGGCGGGGACGGGGCCACCGAGGCCACCGGGAACACTCCGTACGCCCTGGCCGCGCTGATCAGGGTGCGCAGTGCGGGCACCCTCGACCCGGCGCTGAGCGCCGGCACCCTCCTCACGGAGCTGGCGGGAACGGGTGCCACAGCGGGCGTGGCACCGGCCAGGCACGGCCTGAACGAGTTGTCCGCGTCCTGGCAGGAGTCCGCGGCCGCGGCCCGCGCGGCGGCCGCGGAGCCCCGGTTCGGCCCGGTCGCCGAGTGGGCCTCGATCGGCCCGTACCGACTGCTGACCGCGCTCCCCCGGGGGCTCGCGCACGACACGGTCGTACGGGATCTCATGACCCCCGCCCACACCGAGCTGGCCCACACCGCCGAGGTGTTTCTCGACTGCGCGGGCCAGGCGGGGCGTACCGCGTCGGTGCTCGGCATCCACCGGCAGACGCTCTACTACCGCCTCTCCCGCATCGAACAGCTGACGGGCCTCGATCTGGACGAGGGCGAGGACCGGCTCCTGCTGCACATGGCGCTGAAAGGGGCCCGGCTGTAGGGGGCCCGGCTGTAGGGGGCCCGGCCGACGCGGCTCCGCGAGTCGGTCGGCTCCGCCGCGGGTGAGCGGCAGCCACCGGGCCGGTCAGGCAGGTGTGTAGCCGCGGTCCTGGAGGAGCTGTCCGACGACCTCGGTGAAGGCGCGGGACGCGGCGCTCCGGAAGGCGCTCTCGCGCTGGAGGAGGGTGACGGTGCGCTGCGGCAGCGGCGGGTCGAGGGGGACGGGCCGGAGGTGCGGGTGGTCATGGGTGATGGCATCGGGCAGGACCGTGGCCAGCGAGGTGCGCCGGACGATCTCGGTGAGCGCCTGGATGGAATTGGCCTCCACCATGATGCGCGGGCTGACCCGCTCCTTCGCGAAGTAGGCGTCGATATGGCCCCGGGTGGCGAAGTCGTCGCTGAGCAGGGCGAGATGGCGCCGGGCGAGGGCGCTGACGGGCAGCGCCCGGCCGTCACCGGTGTCGGACTCCTGAGCCCCGGTGACGAGGCTGAGGGTCTCGGTGAACAGCGCCGTGGTGGCGATGCCCGGCAGATGGGTGCCGTGGAAGGCGATCCCGAGATCGAGGTCGTCGGCGAGCAGCGCCGATTCGATGTGATCCTGGGTCATCTCCCGTACGTCCAGGGTGATGCCGGGATGGCGGGTGTGCAGTCCGGCCACCAGGGGCCCGATCAGGTAGGCGGTGAAGGTCGGGGTCACCGCCAGCCGGAGACTGCCCCGCGAGAGGTCCTGGACATCGGCGACGGCACGTTCGGCCGCGGCCAGGTCACGCAGCGCGCGGCGGGCGTAGTGCCCGTAGGCCTCGCCCGCGTCGGTGAGACGTACGGAGCGGCCGGTACGGTCCAGCAGCTGCACCCCCACGGTGCGCTCCAGCTGCCTGATCTGCTGGGACAGGGTGGGTTGGGAGACCCGCAGGCCCTCCGCGGCGCGGGTGAAGCTGCCGTGCTCGGCCACGGCGAGCAGATAGCGCAGATGTCGCAGTTCCAGAGCCATGACCCCGACTATAGATGCCACCAATAGATTTTATGCCCACTGCGTCTTGGACGCTATAGGTGCAGCTCGTGCAGGGTGGATCGAGTCAGCCCACTGGGCGGTATCCACCGAAGGGAGCGATCATGCACGACCTCGCCGAAGGGGTCCGGCGCTTCAAGCGGGACATCTTTCCCCCCAGGGCGGAGCTCTTCGCCCGGCTCGCCGGCCACCACCGGCCGGCGACGCTCTTCATCGGCTGCTCGGACGCCCGTGTCGTGCCGGAGCTGATCTGTGCCAGCGAACCGGGTGAGCTGTTCGTCATCCGCACCGCCGGCAACCTCGTCCCCGCCCCCACGGCCGACGACGGGATCGCGGCGAGCATCGAGTACGCCGTCTCGGTGCTCGGCGTGTCGGGGATCGTGGTCTGCGGGCACTCCGCCTGCGGCGCGATGACCGCCCTGGCCGAGGGCCACGACCTGACCGCCACCCCCGCGGTCGCGGGGTGGCTGCGGCAGGCGGACACCTCCCGGGTCCGCGCCGCCGCCTCGGCGCCCGCGGGAGCGGACCCGGTGGACGCGCTGATCCGTTCGAACGTGCTCGCGCAGTTGGCCTGCCTGGCCACCCACCCCGCGGTGGCCCGCGCACTCGCGGCGAACACGGTTGCCCTGCACGGCTGGCTCTACGACATCGCCACGGGCACGGTCGAAGAGCTCGATCCCGTGACCGGCCGCGGCACCGCCCTGGCAGCCTGACCCGCCCGGGCTACCCGCCCGGTACCCGTACCACCCGAAACCAGCCGCCCCCGCCCTCGCGGGGCGCGGCAGACAGAGAGGAACCCTTTTCCATGGTGCACGCACAGCTGGATCCCACCGCCCGCCAGACCCTGGCCACCGCCGCGGTGGAGGCCAAGACCCGTAAGGACCTGACCTGGCAGCAGATCGCCGACGCCGCCGGGCTGTCGCCCGCGTTCACCACCGCCGCCGTCCTCGGCCAGCACGCCCTCCCGGAGGAGGCCGCGAAGGCGGTCGCGGAACTGCTCGGCCTGGACGACGACGCGGCGATGCTGCTCCAGACCATCCCCACCCGCGGCTCGATCCCCGGCGGCATCCCGACCGACCCGACGATCTACCGCTTCCACGAGATGCTCCAGGTCTACGGCACCACGCTCAAAGCACTGGTCCATGAGCAATTCGGGGACGGCATCATCAGCGCGATCAACTTCAGGCTCGACGTGCGGAAGGTCGCCGATCCGGAGGGCGGCGAGCGCGCCGTCATCACTCTGGACGGCAAGTACCTCCCCACCAAGCCCTTCTGACCCTCCGACGCCCACCACCGCACTCACCCACCACCGCCCTCACCCACCACTGGAGGACCCACCATGGACTTCGCCCAGCGCACCATCGACCTCGCCCGGCAGAACGTCGCAGAAGGCGGCCGCCCCTTCGCGACCGTCATCGTCAGGGACGGCGAGATCCTGGCCGAGAGCGCGAACAAGGTCGCCCAGACCAACGACCCGACGGCGCACGCGGAGGTACTCGCCATCCGTGAGGCGTGCGTCAGGCTCGGCACCGAGCACCTCGCGGGCAGCACCATCTACGTCCTGGCCCACCCCTGCCCGATGTGTCTCGGGGCGCTGTACTACTGCTCCCCCGACGAGGTCGTCTTCCTCACGACCCGCGACGCGTACGAGCCGCACTATGTGGATGACCGCAAGTACTTCGAACTCGACACCTTCTACGGGGAGTTCGCCAAGGACTACACCGAGCGCAGGCTGCCCATGCGCCACGAGACGCATGACGGCGCCGTCGACGTCTACCGCTTCTGGCAGGAGCTGAACGGGGGCGAGCGCCGCGTGGCCGGGGCACCCACCGCCGGCTGACGCGAGGTGCCCCGGTGGCGGCCGGCCTGCCCGCCGTCAGGCGGAGTGGTCGTCAGGCGGAGCGGTCGTCCCCGAGCATGGCCCGGAGCCCCTCCGTCAGATCCCGGGCGGAGGGCGCTGTCTCCGGATCCACCAGCCACTGGATCATCACCCCGGCAAGCAGCGCCTGGTAGACGAGCCCGGCCGTCCGGGACTTCTCCGGGTCGGTCTTCTCATCGATGCCCTGGAAGTTCTCGGCGAGTCCGGCGCGGCCCTCCTGCTGCGGACCGGCGATCGCCTTGCGCAGCTCGGGCTCGTCATCGAGGCGTGAGACCACTTCGAGCTGGAGCTTCCACAGGGCCCTGCTGGCCTCATAGGAACCGATGACCTGTTCCCACACCGTCTCGAAGCGCTCGTACGGATCGGCGATGGCGGCGGGGTCCACCCCGGAATCCTCACCGACCGTGTCGCCCCACTCCTCGGTCACCTTGAGGAAGGCCAGGTTGAGCAGGGCCTCCTTGGAACCGTAGTGGTAGCCGATGGAGGCCAGGTTCGTACCGGAGGCGGCGACGATGTCGCGGGCAGTCGTCCGCGCGTACCCCTTCTCCAGCAGGCAGCGCTTGGCGCCTTCGAGCAGATCCTCACGATGTCCCATGACAGCAGCGTACCCGGCACACATACGCCCGTGTAAGACGGTCGTCTATGTGCCGGGTACGCCCGGACGTGCGGAGATCAGTCGGTCAGGTCGACCGAACGGGCCGAAGCGGCACCGATCTCGTCGGAGATCTCGGCCAGCACGGCCGGCGGCACGGTGTCGTCGACGGTCAGGACGACCAGCGCCTCGCCGCCCACGGCCGCCCGCGAGACCTGCATGCCCGCGATGTTCAGCCCGGCCTCGCCGAGGATCTTGCCGACGGCGCCGACCACACCCGGACGGTCCGCGTAGCGCAGTACGACCATGTGGTCGGAGAGCGCCACGTCCACGTCGTACTCGCCGACCGAGACGATCTTCTGGAGGTTCTTAGGACCGGCCAGCGTGCCGGAGACCGAGACCTCCTCGCCGTCCGCGAGGGTTCCCCGGACGGTGACGACGTTGCGGTGGTCGGGCGACTCGGAGCTGGTCGTCAGACGGACCTCGACACCGCGCTCCTGCGCGAAGAGCGGGGCGTTGACGTAGCTCACGGTCTCGTCCACCACGTCCTCGAACACGCCCTTGAGCGCGGAGAGTTCGAGCACCTTGACGTCGTGCTGGGTGATCTCGCCGTACACCTCGACGTCGAGCCTGGCCGCGACCTCGCCCGCCAGCGCGGTGAAGATCCGGCCGAGCTTCTCCGCGAGCGGCAGCCCCGGGCGTACGTCCTCGGCGATCACACCGCCCTGGACGTTGACCGCGTCGGGGACGAGCTCACCCGCGAGCGCGAGGCGGACGGACTTGGCGACGGCGACACCGGCCTTCTCCTGCGCCTCGTCCGTGGAGGCACCGAGGTGCGGGGTGCAGACCACCTGGTCGAACTGGAAGAGCGGGGAGTCCGTGCAGGGCTCCTTCGCGTACACATCGAGACCGGCACCGGCGACGCGGCCCTCCTTGAGGGCGGAGGCGAGCGCCTCCTCGTCCACGATCCCGCCACGCGCGGCGTTGACGATCCGCACGTGCGGCTGCACCTTGTGCAGGGCGTCGTCGCCGATCAGGCCGATCGTCTCGGGGGTCTTGGGGAGGTGGACGGTGATGAAGTCCGCGACCTCCAGCAGCTCGTCGAGAGAGAGCAGCTTGACGCCCATCTGGGCGGCGCGCGCGGGCTGCACGTAGGGGTCGTAAGCGACGATCTTCATGCCGAAGGCCGACATGCGCTGCGCGACCAGGACACCGATCCGGCCGAGGCCGACGACACCGAGGGTCTTCTCGCTCAGCTCGACACCGGTGTACTTCGAGCGCTTCCACTCGCCGTTCTTGAGCGCGCTGTTGGCCTGCGGGATGTTGCGCGCGGTGGCGACCAGCAGACCGCAGGCGAGTTCTGCGGCGGTGACGATGTTGGAGGTCGGTGCGTTCACGACCATGACGCCGGCCTTGGTGGCTGCGGCGACGTCGACATTGTCCAGACCGACACCGGCCCGGGCGACGATCTTCAGCTTCTTGGCTGCGGCGACGGCCTCGGCGTCGACCTTGGTCGCGGAGCGCACCAGGATCGCGTCCACGTCGGCGATGGCGGGCAGCAGCTCCGCACGGTCGGCACCGTTGCAGTGCCGGACCTCGAAGTCCGGGCCCAGCGCGTCCACCGTGGCGGGCGACAGCTCTTCAGCGATGAGTACGACAGGTTTCGAGCTCACGTAGTCCTCACAAGTCCGTTGCGGACGGCCGTCCCGACGGCCGCAGGCGGAGGGGCTGGGCGCGTGGAAGACGCACGACGCTGTGGGCCTGACGCGTATGTTCTGAGCAGTGTAGTGGCGTTGCGGCTTACTTATTCCGACAGTACGGAAGGATCACCCGTACGTGGTTGGCCGCGGTGGACAGGGGGCCGTCCCGCCCGGGAGGCCCCCTGTCCTGGCGTCTTACGCCTCGTCGTTGTCGACCCAGCTCATGAGCTTGCGGAGCTCCTTGCCCGTGGTCTCCAGCAGGTGGTTCTCGTCGGCCGTCTTGTACTCGTTGTACTTCTTCAGGCCGCCGTGGTACTCGTCCATCCAGTTCTTGGCGAACGTACCGTCCTGGATCTCACCGAGGATCTTCTTCATCTCGGCCTTGGTCTGGTCCGTGATGATGCGCGGGCCACTGACGTAGTCGCCCCACTCGGCGGTCTCGGAGATCGACCAGCGCATCTTCTCCAGGCCGCCCTCGTACATGAGGTCGACGATGAGCTTCAGCTCGTGGAGGCACTCGAAGTACGCGATCTCCGGCTGGTAACCGGCCTCGGTCAGCGTCTCGAAGCCGGCCTTGACCAGCGCGGCGGTGCCACCGCAGAGCACGGCCTGCTCGCCGAAGAGGTCGGTCTCGGTCTCCTCGGTGAAGGTCGTCTTGATGACGCCGGCGCGGGTGCCGCCGATGCCCTTCGCGTACGAGAGCGCCAGCGCCAGGCCCTTGCCCGAGGCGTCCTGCTCGACGGCCACGATGCACGGAACGCCGCGGCCCTCCTCGTACTGACGGCGGACCAGGTGACCCGGGCCCTTGGGGGCGACCATGCAGACGTCGACATTGGCCGGCGGCTTGATGAAGTCGAAGCGGATGTTCAGACCGTGGCCGAAGAACAGCGCGTCGCCGTCCTTCAGGTTGCCCTTGATGGACTCCTCGTAGACCTGGGCCTGGATCGGGTCCGGGACGAGGATCATGATGACGTCGGCCTCGGCGGACGCCTCGGCGGGGGTCACCACGCGCAGGCCCTGCTCCTCGGCCTTGGCCTTGGACTTGGAGCCCTCGTGCAGACCGACACGGACGTCGACACCCGAGTCACGCAGCGACAGCGCGTGGGCGTGGCCCTGGCTGCCGTATCCGATGACTGCGACCTTGCGGCCCTGGATGATCGACAGGTCGGCATCGTCGTCGTAGAAAAGCTCGGCCACTGGGATATCTCCTTGGTGTGCAGGTGTTACGGCCCACCGTACGGGGGGCGGGAGGGGGAAGGTTTCCGGGTCTCGCCATACGAGCGGGAGGGCTCCGCGCGGTCCGGCGGACCGCGTGGAGCCGGCCGGCTCAGGCGCTGCGGTCGAGCGCCCGCAGGCTGCGATCCGTGATGGAGCGCGCGCCGCGGCCTATGGCGATCGACCCGGACTGGACGAGCTCCTTGATGCCGTACTGCTCCAGCATCTTGAGCATCGCGTCCAGTTTGTCGGTGCCGCCGGTGGCCTCGATGGTCACGGCCTCCGGCGAAACGTCCACGGTCTTGGCGCGGAACAACTGGACGATCTCGACGATCTGGGACCGGGTCTCGTTGTCGGCGCGGACCTTCACCAGGACGAGCTCGCGCTGGATCGCAGCGCCGGGCTCGAGTTCGACGATCTTCAGGACGTTGACCAGCTTGTTGAGCTGCTTCGTCACCTGCTCCAGCGGCAGGTCGTCGACACTCACCACAATGGTGATGCGGGAGATGTCGGGGTGTTCGGTGACGCCCACGGCGAGCGAGTCGATGTTGAAGCCGCGGCGGGAGAACAGGGCAGCGATCCGGGCGAGGATGCCCGGCGTGTTCTCGACCAGGACGGAGAGCGTGTGCTTGGTGGACATGTCGTCGGTCTCTCTCTGTCTCAGTTCTCTTCGCTGTCGCCGAAGTCGGGGCGGACGCCGCGGGCGGCCATGACCTCGTCGTTGGAGGTACCGGCGGCCACCATGGGCCAGACCATCGCGTCCTCGTGGACGATGAAGTCGACCACGACGGGGCGGTCGTTGATCGCGTTCGCCTCGGCGATGACCTTGTCCAGGTCCTCCGGACGCTCACAGCGCAGTGCGACACAGCCCATGGCCTCGGACAGCTTCACGAAGTCCGGGATCCGGGTTCCGCCGCTGGCCTTGCCGTCCGCGGCGATGCCGTCCGCGCCGGGGCCGGAGTGCAGCACCGTGTTGGAGTAGCGCTGGTTGTAGAAGAGGGTCTGCCACTGGCGGACCATCCCGAGCGCACCGTTGTTGATGATCGCGACCTTGATCGGGATGTTGTTGAGCGCGCAGGTGGTCAGTTCCTGATTGGTCATCTGGAAGCAGCCGTCACCGTCGATCGCCCAGACCATGCGCTCGGGCATGCCGGCCTTGGCGCCCATCGCGGCCGGGACCGCGTAGCCCATCGTGCCTGCGCCGCCTGAGTTCAGCCAGGTCGCGGGCTGCTCGTACTGGATGAAGTGCGAGGCCCACATCTGGTGCTGCCCGACGCCCGCCGCGAAGATCGTGTCCGCGTCGGCGGCGCGGCCGATGCGCTCGATGACCTGCTGCGGCGAGAGGCTGCCGTCCGCCGGCAGGTCGTAGCCCAGCGGGTAGGTGTCGCGCCAGCGGTTGAGGTCCGTCCACCAGTCCGCGTACCGCTTCTGGGCCGCGGCACCCATGGTGCCCTCGGTGTGCTCGGCCTGGACGGCCTGGACCAGATCGGCGATGACCTCCCTGGCGTCCCCGACGATCGGGACGTCCACCAGGCGGTTCTTGCCGATCTCGGCGGGGTCGACGTCCGCGTGGATGACCTTGGCGTCCGGCGCGAAGCTGTCCAGCTTGCCGGTGACCCGGTCGTCGAAGCGGGTGCCGAGCGCGATCAGCAGGTCGGACTTCTGCAGCGCGGTCACCGCGGTCACCGCGCCGTGCATCCCGGGCATGCCCACGTGCTGCGGGTGGCTGTCGGGGAACGCGCCGAGCGCCATCAGCGTGGTGGTGACCGGCGCACCGGTCAGCTCGGCCAGCACCTTGAGCTCCGCGGTGGCATGGGCCTTGATGACACCGCCGCCGACGTACAGCACCGGGCGCTTGGACTGCGCGATGAGCCGGGCGGCCTCACGGATCTGCTTCGCGTGCGGCTTCGTGACCGGCCGGTAGCCGGGCAGCTCCTGCTGCGGCGGCCAGGAGAACGTGGTCTGCGCCTGCAGCGCGTCCTTGGCGATGTCCACCAGCACCGGGCCCGGCCGGCCCGTCGAGGCGACGTGGAACGCCTCCGCGATCACCCTGGGGATGTCGGCCGCGTCGGTGACCAGCCAGTTGTGCTTGGTGATCGGCATCGTGATGCCGCAGATGTCCGCCTCCTGGAAGGCGTCCGTACCGATGGAGGCGGAAGCCACCTGACCGGTGATCGCGACGAGCGGGACCGAGTCCATGTGCGCGTCGGCGATCGGCGTGACCAGGTTGGTGGCGCCCGGCCCCGACGTGGCCATGCAGACACCGACCTTGCCGGTGGCCTGCGCGTAACCGGTGGCCGCGTGACCCGCGCCCTGCTCGTGCCGGACCAGGATGTGGCGCACCCGGGTGGAGTCCATCATCGGGTCGTACGCCGGGAGGATCGCACCGCCGGGGATGCCGAATACCGTGTCGGCCCCGACTTCCTCAAGAGAACGGATGAGGGACTGCGCGCCCGTGACGTGCTCGACGTTGACGGACGACGATCCGCCGTTACGGGCCCGCGGCTGCGGGTGGTGGGCCCCGGTGGCCTGCTCGGTCATCGGCATTCTCTTCTCGAAGCTGAGGGTTTTTGCGTGGATTTTCGCGGTGTTCCGGTGGTGCTGGTGCAACAAAAAACCCCCCGTGCCGTGAGGCAGGCGAGGGGAGCGCGTCGGGGCGTTGAGCGGAGCTGGTGAGGAGCTCTGCTTCAGCCGACGCGCTTTCCAAGTACGAGAATTCGGGTGGTCATGGCATTGACCCTCCTCCCGGCCCCCTGTGACTGTCAAGTGGGTGGGACGGGCGTCTCATTATTTGAGCCGGCGAAGGAGCGCGTCCCGAGCAGTACCGGCCTGGCCGCCGCGCCCGGCAGGGGGAAGCGCGATCGGCTCAGGGAGCGGCGGAGGCGGTACTCGTCCAGCGGTCCCGAGAAGGCCATTCCCTGCCCGTGGGTACACCCCATCGCGCGCAGCGCTGTCACCTGTTCGGGTAAGTCGACACCGTCCGCGACCGACTGCATCCCCAGATCGCACGCGATGCGCAGCAGCCCACTGGTGATCTTGTGCAGCCGCGCCGACTCGACCACGCCCTCCACCAGCCCGCGGTCGAGTTTGAGTACGTCGACGGGGAGCCGGCGCAGTGCGTTTATCGCCGCGTAGCCACGGCCGAAGCCGTCGAGGGCGATCCGTACACCGAGCCTGCGCAAGGCCGTGAGGCGGCGCTCCAGCTCCTCGAAGGCGATGCGCGGGTCGCTGTCGGCGATCTCGATGACCAGGGCCCCTGAGGGCAGGCCGTGCCGGGTGAGGAGCGCCTCGATGGACCCGAGAGGCATGGACCTGTCGAGCAGCCTGCGGGCGGAGAGGCGCACGGCCACCGGCACCTGATGTCCGGCCCCGCCCCGGTCGGCGGCTTGTTCGACGGCCTCTTCGAGCAGCCAGCGGCCGAGCTCACCGGTGCGGGCGCCCTCGGCCATGTCCCCGGTCTCCTGGACCTGGAGGAACTCCGCGGGGGTGAAGAGAATGCCCTGGGTGGACCGCCAGCGGGCCTGGGCGGCAACGGCGGCGATCCGGCCGGTCGCGAGGTTCACGACCGGCTGGTGCAGCAGGGCGAACTCGCCGTCGTCCAGCGCGGTGCGGAGCCGGGCGGTCAGCTCGGACCGGCGGACCACCTCGGCCTGCATCTGCGGTGCGTACAGCTCCACACGGTTCTTCCCGCCGGCCTTCGCCCGGTACATGGCGAGGTCGGCGTTGCGCATCAGATCCGTCGGGGTGACGCCCGCCTCGGCGAACGCGACACCGATGGAGGCCGCGACGCGCACCTCGCTCCCTTCGATCCGGTACGGCTCGGAGAGCCGCAGCCGCAGCCGGTCGGCGATCTCGTGGACCTGGCACTCGCGAGCAGGCTGATCATGGCTGCCGTTACCGATGATCAGGGCCGCGAACTCGTCGCCCCCGAGCCGGGCCGCGGTGTCGGCGGCCCGGACCGACTCCTGGAGGCGGCGGGCCGCCTGGATCAGCAGCTCGTCACCTGCCTGGTGGCCGATGGTGTCGTTGACGGCCTTGAATCCGTCCAGGTCGATGAAGAGCACCGCCGTGCCCTGGTCCGTGGCTCTGCGCCCGACCAGCGCCTTGCGGACCCGGTCCGTGAAGAGGGCACGGTTGGGCAGGTCGGTGAGCGGATCGTGCTCGGCGTTGTGCTGCAGCTGTGCCTGGAGCCGGACCCGCTCGGTCACGTCCCGGCTGTTCAGGATCAGGCCGCCCTGGTGGCGGTTGACCGTGGACTCGACGTTGAGCCAGTCGCCCGTGCCCGACCGGAAGCGGCATTCGATCCGGGTGGTGGGCTCGGAGACGGGTGAGGCGGCCAGAAACCGCCGTACCTCGTGGACCACACGCCCCAGGTCCTCGGAGTGGATGAGGGAGGCCAGCTCCGAGCCGATCAGGTCATCGGCGTCCCGCCCGTAGACACCGGTGGCGGCGGGACTGACGTACCGGAGGATTCCGGTGGGTGCGGCGATCATGATGACATCGCTGGATCCCTGCACCAGGGAGCGGAAGTGGTTCTCCTTCTGGGCCAGTTCATGGGTGAGGGCGATGTTGTCCACGAGCATGATGCCCTGCCGCACGACAAGGGCGAGCACCACCGTGCAGCCGGTGAAGACGACCACCCGGTCCACCCGGCGGCCGTCGATGACGTTGTCGAGGATGCCGAGCGTGCAGACGGCAGCGGCGAGGTACGGCGTGAGCGCGGCCAGCGAGCCCGCGATGGGACGGCTGGGGCGGCCGGGATGGCGGACTCCCCGCGGTTCGGGCACCGGGTCGACGCCGGTGAATCCGGTGGCCCCCAGCCGCGCGGCCCAGGGGGCGTACGCGAGGAGCAGCGACCCCGCGAACCAGCCGGCGTCCAGCAGCTGTCCCGAGTGGTAGCTCGCGCGGAGCAGCGGCGAGGTGAAGAGGGCATCCGACAGGACGGTCAGGGCGAGCCCGGCGATGGCCGTGTTGATCGCGGAGCGGTTGGCGTTGGACCTGCGGAAGTGCAGGGCGAGCACCATGGACACCAGGACGATGTCGAGCAGCGGATAGGCGAGCGAGAGCGCCGCGTGGGCAACGCTCTCGTGGGTGCCTTCCAGCTGCGTGGTGTGCGCGAGCGCGAGGCTCCAGGAGAGCGTCAGCAGCGAGCCGCCGATGAGCCAGGCGTCCAGCCCCAGGCAGACCCAGCCGGCCCGGGTGACCGGACGCTTGGCGAGGACCAGCAGGCCCACGATGGCCGGGGGCGCGAAGCAGAGGAAGAAGAGGTCGGCGAGCGAAGGGCTGGGCACCGGGACCCGCAGGACGACCTCGTACCAGCCCCATACCGCGTTTCCGCAGGAGGCCATCGCGGAGGACGCCGAGAAGAGCAGCCAGGCGGGCCGAAACCTGATCTCCCGCGTACGCGCGTAGAAGAAGCAGGAGACCGCGGCCAGCGCTGCGGCGAAACTGAGGCCGAAGTCGCCCATTACGAGCGCCACTTGCTTCGAGCCCCAGTCGAACGCGGAGCCGACCGCATATCCTCCGCACACCACGGCGAGGAGGAGCTGGGAGAGCAGACCCACGGGGCTGCCGGAGACCGGCTGCCGGGCGAGCAGCGCTCCCGGCACGCTCACCGCTCCTCCCCCGGGGCCGCCGGCCGCGGCACGACCCGGCGCACACCGGATCTGCACATCGAGGTCCGCCGGGAACGCCGTCGATGGCCCCGCCGGGTCAGCTGGTTCGTCCATTGGCCGTGCATCGCCCGTCGCCCCCTTGGAATCTGTACGCTCCCCCGCAGCCGTGACCTCGCACGGCGGAGCCCCCAACCGGACGATACACCAGTACCGTCACTCAGGGACATACCTTCTCTACTCTCCGTTACGGGGAGGGGAGTTGGGACACCCGCCGCGTCCGCACGCCTGCGGCGCACACCTATTCAGTCGTCAGTACCACGTTGCCTGGTTCCTCACCCGCGGCGAACCGGGTCAGCTGGGAAGCCAGCAGCCGCTTGGCGCGCGGCAGGAACGCCGACGTGGGGCCGCCCGCGTGTGGGCTGATGAGACAGCCCGGCGCATGCCACAAGGGGTGCCCCGCGGGAAGCGGTTCGGGATCTGTGACATCGAGCGCCGCGCGCAGCCGCTCCTTCTGCAGCTCGGCGACGAGGGCATCAGTGTCGACAACGGCCCCCCGTGCGACGTTCACCAGCAGCGCAGCGTCCTTCATCCGCGCCAGGAACTCCGCGTCCACCAGCCCTCTGGTCTCCTCGGTGAGCGGCGTGGACAGGACGACGACGTCCGCTTCCGGGAGCAGTTCGGGCAGATCGATGAATGCGTGCACTCGCCCGCGCTCCGTAGTGCGTGAGGAGCGCGCGACGCGCGCCACCCGCGCGCACTCGAAGGGAGCGAGCCGGTCCTCGATGGCGGAGCCGATCGACCCGTATCCGACGATCAGTACAGATTTGTCCGCAAGAGCCGGACGGAAGCCGGACCGCCACTCCTCCTGTTGCTGGCCGCGCACGAAGTCAGGGATGCCCCGCAGCGAGGAAAGGATCAGCGTGAGGGCGAGTTCGGCGGTCGATGCCTCATGCACCCCGCGGGCGTTGCAGAGCCGGACGCCGGCGGGGAGCCGGTCGAGTCCCGTGCGTACGTTGTCGACCCCGGCCGAGAGGGTCTGCACGAAGCGGACATTCGTCATCGCGCCGAGAGGGCGCAGGGCGGTCTCCGTGCCGAGCATGTAGGGGACCACGTAGAAGGCGCAGTCGGCGGGGTCCGCGGGATACTCCGCACCGCCGTCCCAGAAGCGGTAGCAGAGGCCGTCCGGAAGCCCTTCGATCTCGTCGGGCGGGAAGGGGAGCCACACATCAGCAGTCATGACCCGGAGGTTAGTTTGGGGCACGCGAAGAGGGAGGATGCGGCCAGGTGGAGCGCAGGACAATCGGGGCGGCAGCGCTCGAAGTGGGCGCGATCGGGCTGGGCTGCATGCCGATGAGCTGGGCTTACACCGGCTCTCAGCAGCGCGGCGACCGATCGCTGCGCACGGTGCACGCCGCGCTCGATGCCGGCTCGACCCTGCTCGACACGGCCGACATGTACGGGCCCTTCACCAATGAGCTGCTCCTGGGACGGGCCCTCAGAGACCGCCGGGCCGATGTCTTCCTCTCGACCAAGTGCGGTCTCCTGGCGGGCGAACAGCACATCGTCGCCAACGGCAGACCCGGTTACATACGCCGGGCCTGCGATGCCTCGCTGCGGCGGCTGCAGACCGACGTGATCGATCTCTACCAGCTGCACAGGGCCGACCCCGAGGTGCCGGTCGAGGAGACCTGGGGAGCGATGGCCGAGCTGGTCGCCGCGGGAAAGGTGCGGGCGCTGGGATTCTGCGCCGTGGGAGCACGCGCCTCCCGGCGCTCCGGCGCACGCTTGCATGACGCGACGGTCGGGCAGCTGGACCGGGTGCAGCAGGTCTTCCCCGTGAGCGCCGTCCAGGCCGAGCTCTCGGTCTGGTCCCGGGACGCCCTGGACACCCTGCTACCGTGGTGCAAGGCCCGCGGGGTCGGATTCCTCGCCGCGATGCCGCTGGGAAACGGCTTCCTCACGGGGACGCTCACGCCGGGCCAGGGATTCGAGCCTGACGACGTGCGGGCCAGGCATCCGCGGTTCACCGCCGAGATGATGGCGGCGAACCAGCCGGTGGTGGCGGGGCTGCGGCGGGTCGCGGAGCGGCACGGGGCGACGCCTGCCCAGGTGGCCCTGGCCTGGGTGCTGAGCCAGGGGGCCCATGTGGTGCCGGTGCCAGGGGCCAAACAGGAGCGATGGGCCGTGGAGAACGCCCGTGCCGCGGAACTGGTGCCGACGGCGGAGGATCTTCAGGAGATCGGGGAACTGCCGCCCGCGCGGGGCTCCTGGGACTGACCCCCCGGGCCCAGCGCACTCCGGCACCCTCACGGGCGGGCGCCTCCGTGGCGTACGGGGCGGGAAGGGGAACCCCCGGCGGATCAGCGGTGTATGAACAGTAGCTGTGCCGTCGTCGAAGGGATCAGAACCGTGCAACGTCCAGCTGTGACAACCATGTTGGTATCGGCCTTGCTGTTCTCGGCCGTCGGGTGCTCGTCCGGCGGCGAGGGGGTCGCGGGTCCGGGCCGTGTCCCCGGAGCGCGTGCCGCCACCTCCGCGTCGCCCTCCGCGTCCCGGGCCGTTCCACCGGCGAAAGGGACCCTGAAGGTGGTATCGACCCTCACTACGGGGCTCGATTCGCCGTGGGGGGTGGCGGTGCTCCCGGAAGGAGACCTGCTGGTCTCGTCGCGCGACAAGGGAACGATCACCAGGGTCGACGCCGAGACCGGCAGGAAGAGCGTGCTCGGAAAGGTCGCAGGGGTCACGCCTGCGGGTGAGGGCGGGCTGCTGGGGATAGCTCTCTCCCCGTCCTACGCCTCGGACCATCTGGTCTACGCGTACTTCAGCACCACATCGGACAACCGCATCGCGCGCATGTTCTACGACGAGAAGCAGCCCGGCGGGCAGCAGCTGGGAGCGCCCGACACGGTCTTCAAAGGCATTCCGAAAGGGACTCTGCACAACGGCGGCCGGATCGCGTTCGGCCCCGACAAGATGCTCTACGCCGGGACCGGGGAGACCGGCGACCAGGGCCTGGCCCAGGACAAGAAGTCGCTGGGAGGCAAGATCCTCCGGATGACCCCGGACGGACAGCCGGCGCACGGCGATCCCTGGGCCGATTCCGTCGTCTACTCGTACGGTCACCGCAATGTGCAGGGGCTCGCGTGGGACGCGGCGGGGCGGCTGTGGGCCGACGAATTCGGCCAGGACACGTGGGACGAGCTGAATCTGATCCGCCCCGGGAAGAACTACGGCTGGCCCGAAGCAGAGGGCAAGGCCGGAAGAGCAGGCTTCACCGACCCGGTGGAGCAGTGGAAGACCGCCGATTCCTCACCGAGCGGTATCGCCTACGCCGAGGGGTCCGTCTGGATGGCTTCGCTGCGAGGTGAGCGGCTGTGGCGGATCCCGCTCGACGGCGGCAAGCCGTCGGCGCGGCCCCAGGCCTTCCTCCAGGGCAAGTACGGGCGGCTGCGCACAGTGGTCTCCGCGGGCGGCGACAGATTGTGGCTCGTCACCAGCAACACCGATTCGCGGGGTAAGCCCAAGGCCGGGGACGACCGGATCCTTCAGCTGGAGGTGAAGTAGCCGGGGGTTACGCTGAGAGGGGCTCACCGCACGTGGGTCCGGCCGGGGCTCATCACAGGGGGTCTGAATGTTCAACCTGATAGAGCAGCTCTTCGCACCCGGGCGCAAGCACACCGAGGACGAGAACAAGCGGCTGGAGCTGTCCCGCGTCGATCTCAACGACGGCGACCCCGGGCACGGCCCGATAGACCTGGAATCGGGCACGGTGACCATCCGGCCGCAGGACAGGCCACAGCCAGGGCCATCTTCCACGTCTTAGCGGCAGGCGCGGAAGCCCTGAGAGGTACTGGTCAGATCAGACACCGCTGCCAGGATCTGCCACGGCTTCCTGCCACAGCGCCGGAAACCGCCCGGAGAATTCGGCCTCCACCCACACCAGCCGTCGTTCCAGCAGAGCCTGGCCCGCTGGCGGGACCGCCGAGGCCAGCCGCTGCAGCAGGACTCGGATCCGGGCCAGGACCATCGGCGAGTTCACCCCGGCCGCGATGACGTCGTCCAGACCGGTGCGAACGAGGTCTTCCCACGCCGGGCGCCGGACCACCACCCGCACCTGACCGTCCGGATCCGCGACCCGCAAGGGGCCCGCCCGGTGAGCGCGCTGCGCTGCGGGACCGCCGAGCAGGTCCTCCAGGCAGCCCAGGGCCTGCACGGCGGTGGCCGGATCGTTGACAGCCGGGGAGAGGGCCCGGAGTGCGATGTCAGCCAGCAGCCGGATCGCGAGCGCCGCGTCCTGGTCGAATGTCGGCGCGACGCCCGTCACGAGCGCGCCCAGCACCACAGCGTCCGGCAACACGGCGCCGTGCAGTTCGGCGAGCGCCGCCCCGTGGCGCAGGACGGACCCGGGCGGGCTGCTCAGCACGACGACTGCATCAGCGGCATGGGCGGCCTTCACCAGCCGTTCCACGTCGATCTGCTGCAGCACGGCCGGGGCGTTCGGCCAGGTGACCGTGTGGACCACTGGGGCGTTGACCGGCCCCGCGGCGGGCGCAGGTCCCGCCGCGGCGCCGTCCGGCGGGTAGAGCGCGTCGAGGGCCGCGCCGCCGCGTTCAGTGATCACGCGCAGGACGGGCGCGAGCTCGATGGAGACGAGAGCCCGCAACTGCAGGACGCGCAGCAGCGCCAGCATCGACAGAAGCAGGACCGCGGTGAGAATCGGCAGGGCGACCGATACACGTGACCGGCTGCCGATGGCCAGGGCCGCCGTGACGCAGTAGACCGTGAGCCCGATGGCGAAGGCGAAGGTCCGCCACACGATCGGCGCCTCGCGGAACAGCGTCAGGCGCGGCGTGAAGCTGGTGTGCGCCCACTGCACCACTAGGAGCAGCAGCGAGAAGATGACCGCCACCGTGCCGAGCACGCCCACGCCGAGAGCCAGCAGCATGTCGACCACCGGGCGGGCTGGAATATCGAGACCGCCTGAGATCCTCGGCACGAGCAGCCCCAGCCCCAGCCCCGCCAGCGTGAACAGCAACTGGACCAGCCCGACCCGCAGACGTCGTCTGCGGCGCAGGGGGCCGCGACGGCCGGCCACCGCCATCAGACGGGTCCGTCCCCTGGCCACCGGTCTCGTCGGCCTGGCTGACCCGAGGAACGGTCCGGCTCCCCTTCGCAGTTGTCGGAGCCATTGGCTGCCATCGGCGGTCACCGCCTCGCATCGGGGGACGAAGAAGGCCTCACCACGCGCCACACGACGCGTTCGCACTTGTCCTGCGCCGCGGCCACCTGGCCCCGGAAGCCACCCTCGCTCACCATCGGGACCGTCGAAAGCCGCATGCTCACACGACTGCCGGGCACCCTGCTCCGCGACGCGATCCGCGGCCACGCGATCCGCGCCTGCCGGTTGCTCAGTCATCACAGCCTGCCCCGGAACGGCGCCTTCCGCCAGATCAGGACGTCACCTCCCACGCCCCTGTCCGCGCGACCGTCTCGCGCCCAGCACGGCGTGCAGGCGTGCAGGCGTGCAGGCGTGCAGGCAGAGGCGTAAGGCCAACAGGCAACAGGCTTCGAGAGTCACCCCTGCGGACGCAGCTTGCCTCCCAGGCGCATACGCGCCGATCACAGGGTCTCCCACGAGGCGGAGAGGACATTCGGCCTCGGACCGGCCGGCCGCGGATCAACGGTTCCCCTGAGACGCTTCGCCGGCGCACGTATATGGGCGCAGAGCTGCGGAAGGCTGCGGCCCGAGTGATGCCGGAAGCTGCCGGGGATGGAGCCGATCAGGGCGGCGCCCAGGGAAGAACCGAGTTCCGGGGCCGAAGGCCGGATGGTTCCCGTGGCCGGCCGACGCTGCCTGCCCGCCCGCGGACGACCGGCCGGGCCGGGCCGGGCTGTCCGGGCGCCGGATGGATCAGACCGCTCCATGAGCGGCGGTCTCGGGGCGGTCTTCCGCAGCGTCAGGGAAGAGGTGCAGCCGGTGCGCCAGTGCGGCCGCCTCACCCCTCCCGGTGACACCCAGCTTGGCCAGGATGTTGGAGACGTGCACACTCGCCGTCTTGGGTGCGATGAACAGCGTCTCGGCGATCTGGCGGTTGGTGCGCCCCGCAGCGACCAGTCGCAGGACGTCCTGCTCACGGCTGGTGAGGCCGAAGTCGTCGAAGGCGCTAGGGGTCTCTCCTGGTGAGGATGCAGTGGAGTCCGAGGCCTCCGTGAGAGAGAGCCGGGCGCGCTGGGCGAGCAGTCTGATCTCCCCGGCCAGCGGGCGGGCCCCCAGCCGCTCGGCAGTGGCGTGGCTGCCGCGAAGGAGCGTCTCCGCGCGTTCCCGGCCGGAGCCGTGCGCCAGCAGGGCACCGGCCCAGTGCTGCCGCGCCTGCGCCAGCTCGTAGGGGCGTTCCAGGGGTTCCAGGGCTGCGGTGGCCGCGCTCCAGTCCTCGGGCCGGTCGAGGCCGTCGGCGCGGGCCAGTTCGGCGCTGACGAGCAGGGCGTAGGCGCTCCAGAGCGGTACGGGGGTGGCGAGTGTCTTCGCCGTCGAGCGGATGAGGGCCAGGGCCTCCAGGCGCCCCGGCCCGGCCGCCGGCAGCCCGCGGGTGTCGGCCTCGGCCGTGGCGGCGGCGAGGAGCAGGGGCCAGCCGTAGCGCTGGGTCCCGGGAGGAAAGCCGGCCGCCACCGCCCCGGCCAGCAGCTCACGGGCCTCGTTGAGCCGTCCCTGGGCGGCGAGGATCACCAGGCCGAGGCGGGCCAGGGGTATGGAGTGCTGTGGCATCGGGTCATGGGTGCCGAAGTGGGCGTGGGCGGAGGCAAGCTGCTCCGCCGCCTCGTCGTGCTCCCCGCGGAGCAGCGCCACGTCCGCCAGGCGCAGGCAGACGTTGCCCCGGGGTTTGGCACTCTGGGCGGACCGGAGCACCCACTGTGCGCAGACCGCCGCTTCGTCCCACCGGCCCAGGGCGAACAGCGAGTCGGTCATGTTGGCCCGGACCCAGGCCTCCTGGTCCTGCAGGCCGTATGTGCCCGCCAGGGCGGAACCGGCGGTCGCCACGTCGACGGCTTCGGCGGAGCGGCCGATGGCCTCCAGCTGGGACGTCAGGTTGGTGTGCGCACGGCAGGCCTCGGCGACCAGGCCGAGCTCCTTCGTCCGCTTGAGGGCGGCTTCCATGGTGGCCAGCCCGGTGCCGATGTCGCCCGAGTCGATCAGGAGGCCTCCGAGGGTGAGGCGGGCGCCCAGCTCGATCTCCTCCGCGCCGACCAGCCGGGCGTAGTCGACGGCGCATTCGGCGGCGGACAGGCTGTCGGGGCCCGGTTCGTGGAGCATGGCCCAGCCCGCCGCGGTGGCCAGGACCTGGGCGTGGACGGCCGACGGCGGCAGCCCGCGTACCAGCGCCTGGGCGTTGGCGATCTCCTGCCAGCCGTTGCCCCGGGCCAGGCTCTGCTCCAGCTTGGCCCGCTCGGTCCAGAACCAGGCGGCGCGCAGGGCGTCGTCCCCGTCGCCGTCGATGATGCGCAGGGCCTTCTTGGCGATCTTCAGGGCCCGGTCGCGCTCACCGCAGCAGCGCGCGGCGACGACTGCTTCCGCGAGGAGGTCGAGGTAGCGCACCGCGGACGGTGCGGTGGCCCCCGTTTCGAGTCCGCAGGCCGGGTAGGCGTCGGCGGAATCCATGGGACGCAGCCCGTCCCGTACATCGGCGGGCGCGCTGTCCCAGACCTCCAGCGCACGCTCCAGGAGGCGCAGTTGCTCGGAGTAGGCGTGGCGCCGGCGGGCCTCCGCGGAGGCCAGCAGCACCGCCGGCAATGCCTTCGCCGCATCGTGGGCGTAGTACCAGTAGCCGGCGAGCCGGGTGGCGCGCGCGTCGGCCCGTACGAGCGAGGGGTCGGCCTCCAGGGCCTCCGCACAGCGGCGGTTGATACGTGAGCGCTCCCCGGGCAGCAGATCGTCGCTGACGGCCTCGCGCACCAGGGAGTGCCGGAAGCGGTAGCCGCCGCCGTCCGGCGCGGCGATCAGGATGTTGGCCCCGACCGCGGCCCGCAACGCCTCGATCAGGTCGTCCTCGGACAACCGGGCCACGGCGGCCAGCAGCGGGTACTCGACGGTCGAGCCGCCCTCGGCGGCGAACCGGACCACCCGCTGGGCGTGCTCCGGCAGCGCTTCTACCCGGACCAGCAGGAGGTCGCGCAGTGAGTCGCTGATCCCGGAGGCCGAACGGGTGCCTCTGCAGACGGCCAGTTCCTCGACGAAGAAGGCGTTCCCGTCGGAGCGGGCGAATATCTCGTCGGCCAGCGAGGGTTCCGGTTCGGCGGCGAGGATGCCGGCCAGCTGGAGGCGTACCTCGGACCGGGTGAAGCGGGCCAGCTCGATCCGGCGGACCGTGCGCAGCCGGTCCAGTTCGGCCAGGAGCGGGCGGAGCGGGTGGCGGCGGTGGATGTCGTCGGCCCGGTAGGTGGCGACGACCACGAGGCGTCCCCTGCCCAGGGTCCGGAAGAGGTAGGCGAGCAGATGGCGCGTCGACGCGTCGGCCCAGTGCAGGTCCTCCAGGACCAGCACCACCGTACGGTCCGCGGCGATCCGCTCAAGAAGGCGGGAGGTCAGCTCGAAGAGCCGGGCGGTGCCGTCCTCGTGGTGCGCGTGAAGGCTGGTGTCGCCCAGTTCGGGCAGCAGCCGGGCCAGTTCGCCCTCCTGGCCCTCGACCGCCGCAGCCATCTCGCCGGGAAGGTGACGGCGCAGCTCGCGCAGCGCGGTGGAGAACGGGGCGTACGGAAGACCGTCCGCGCCGATCTCGACACAGCCGCCGACCGAGACGACGGCCCCGGCGCCGCACGCTTCTTGGATGAACTCCTCGACGAGGCGGGTCTTGCCGACACCGGCCTCCCCGCCGATGAGGAGCGCCTGCGGTTCGCCCCCTGTGGCGCGGGTGAGCGCTTCGCCGAGGGCGGCCAACTCATCGGCACGACCGACGAATACCGGGCTGACTGAGGTGAACTCCACAGCGCCGAGCATCGCACAGCGGTCCGACAGTGCGGCACCCGACGGACGGATGCCGCCACCTGCCGTCCCGCTTCCCGGCGCGGGCCCGCTTCCCGCCGTCCCGCTCGCCGGGGGCCCGCCGGCCGGCGCAGCCCCTCCGGCCGGCGGCCCGCCCGCAGCGGGGTCCATGCACAGCCGTGCGCCGGTCATCAGGCCGCGTGGACGAACCGGTCGCGCAGCGCTCTCACCGTCCCCTGCGTATCGTGCCGGCCGGAACGGCGGGCAGCCCTGCGGGCCTTCAGCGCCTGTCCGGCAAGACGGTCCGCCTCGGCACGGCGGACGAGTTCGGCGGCGTGGGCCTTCTGGAGCTCCTGCTGGATCATGGTCTTCTCCCCTGTGGCGGAAGCCGGTCGCGGCTTCCTTCGATGCCCCGACTCTCGTCGCCCAGGGGGGTCCGCCACATCGGGCGAGTGCCGCATCCTCATGGCTGAGGGGGCCTTAGGCGCTGTACGTGAGTGCTTACGTACGGCCCAAGGCCCCCCTCGGGGATGCCCTATGGGTGTCTGTCTGCCGGTCCTACTGGGCCGGAGCGGGGGTGGTGGCGGGGGCCGGAGCGCTCGGCAGGGCGGCGAACAGGTCGAAGTACATGCCGATGGCGACGATCAGGCCGATGACGGCGACGCCGACAGCGCCCCAGGCGACGGCGCGCACCCACACGGCCTGCGGCCTGACGGGCGAACTGAAGAACGGGCGGGCCAGCACGAGGGCGCCCACCACGAGTGCCAGCAGCGCGAAGACGCCGTTGACGAGCGCGGTGGTGTGCCAGGAGTCGGCGTAGACCTCATGGATCTGCTGCGACGCGCTGGCGCCCTGGGAGAGCTTCAGCTGGCCGGTCAGGGTCTCGCGCTCGGAGAGCACCTTGCCCATCCAGCTGCCGGAGAGCCCGACGAAGCCCAGTGCGGCGGCGACGACGGCGGCCGCGCCCGCGCCGATCCCGGAGCGGGCTCCGGCGGCCCGGTCCGCAGCCCGTTCGGCCTCCTGGGCTTCTTCCTCGGCTGCTGCTTCCGCCGCGACGTCGTCCGTGTCGACGTCGGTGTCCTCAGCGGTCGCCCCCGCCGCGGCCTCATCGGTCTCGGCGTCCTGCACCTTGGAGGCGGAGTCGTCGGTCGTGTCGGTCTTGGTGGTGGCGTTCATACGGCGCACGCTAGGCGGCCTTTCTGAGAGCGGGCTTAATGCTCTCTGTGCGCCTTCCACTCCGGCGCCAGGACCGACCAGACCTCGGTGTCGTGCCGGGTCCCGTGATGGCGGTGGTTCTGCCGCAGGACCCCCTCGCGCACCATTCCCAGCCGCTTCGCGACATTGGTGCTCGGGGTGTTCCCGGTCGCGGCGTGCCACTCGACACGGTGCATGCCGCGTACGTCGACGGCCCAGTCGATCAGTATCCCGGCCGCCCGGGTGATCAGCCCCCGGCCGACCCCTGCGGGCTCCAGCCAGCAGCCGACCTCGCAGCAGCCCGTTGCGGCGTCGAAGCGGGGGAAGAGCACCCCTCCGACCAGGGTGCCGTCGATCCGGATGCCGAAGATCCGGCCGCCGTCCGCGGCCTGCTTGTCCGCGTACGACTGGAGGAACGCACGCGCGGAGCCGAGGTCCCTGGCGGCATCGGCCAGCCCGATGTACTGACCGATGAACGCGCGCCCGCGCTCGATGTGGGCGAAGTACTCCTCCGCCTGCCACGGCTCCAGGAGCCCCAGCTCCGCACCGTCACCGAGCGATATCGCGAACATACTTCTCCTCCACCAGGGGTGTCTCTGTGTGCCGTGTGTCCGTGTGCCGTGCGGAAATCGTCGCACGGACACCGGGGGCGGGTGCCTCGATCCCGATATGGGGCAGCCGCCGGTCCAGCCAGCCGGGCAGCCACCAGTTGGCCCGTCCGAGCAGATGCATCAGGGCGGGGACCAGGAGGGTCCGCAGCACGAAGGCGTCGAGGGCGACAGCGGCGGCGAGGGCGATCCCGAACATGGCGATGACCCGGTCACCGCTGAGGACGAAGGCGAGGAAGACGGAGATCATGATGACGGCCGCGGAGTTGATCACACGGCTGGTCTCGGCGAGACCGACCCGTACCGCCCTGCGGTTGTCGCCGGTCTCCCGCCACTCCTCGTACATCCGGCTGACCAGGAACACCTGGTAGTCCATGGAGAGCCCGAAGAGCACCGAGACCATGATCACCGGCAGGAACGGCTCGATCGGCCCGGCTCTGCCGAGCCCCAGCAGCTCGCTCCCCCATCCCCACTGGAAGACCGCGACGACGACCCCGAAGGCGGAGGCCACGGCTGCCACATTCATCACTGCGGCCTTGAGCGGAATACCGATCGAGCGGAACGCCAGCAGCAGGAGCAGGCAGCCGAGCGCGATGACCACACCGACGAAGAGCGGGAGTTTACCGATGATCACGTCCGCGAAGTCGTCGTAGCTCGCGGTGACACCGCCGACCTCCACAGCGAGCGAGGTCCGGCTCTCGGCCCGGGGCAGGACGTCCGTACGCAGCCGGTCGACGAGGCCACTGGTCCTCTGCGACTGCGGCGCCGAGTCCGGCACGACCGTGATGAAGGCCGTATCTCCGCTGCCGTTGTAGGTGACCGGGCTCACGGACGCGACACCGGCGGTGGTACGCAGGCGGGCCGGGAGGGCGTCCAGCGCCACCCGGTCCCCCGCGCCGTCCAGCTTCGCGACCAGGGTGAGCGGGCCGTTGGCCCCGGGCCCGAATCCCTGGCCGATCAGGTCGTACGCCTTCCGGGTCGTCGAGCCCGCCGCGTTGTTGCCCTGGTCGGATGTGCCCAGGTGCAGCCCCATGGTGGGCAGCGCGAGGACCAGCATCACCGCGGCAGCCAGCGCGCCGAGCAGCCGGGGGCGCCGCTCCACGAAGGCCGACCAGCGGGCGGCGAAGCCGGTGGGCGGCTCCGGCTGCGGTCCGTGCTCGGCCAGCCGGCAGCGCTCCCGCCGGCTCAGCGCCCGCATCCCGGTGAACGACAGGAGCGCGGGCAGCAGAGTCACCGACGCGGCCACGGTCAGGCCGACGGTGAGGGAAGCGGCGATGGCGACGCCGTTGAGGAAGTCGAGCCGCAGGATGAGCATGCCGAGCAGCGCGATACAGACCGTGGCCCCGGCGAAGACAACGGCGCGGCCGGTCGTGCTCACGGCATGCGTCGCCGCGTCGGCGACGGTCAGGCCGCGCCGCAGCGCCTTGCGGTGTCTGGTCACGATGAACAGCGCGTAGTCGATACCGACGCCGAGCCCTATCAGCATGCCGAGCATCGGCGCGAAATCGGCCACGGTCATCACGTGCCCGAGCAGTCCGATTCCCGCGTACGCGGTGCCGACGCTGACCAGGGCGGTGGCGATCGGCAGCAGGCTCGCGGCGAGGGCGCCGAAGGCGAGGAAGAGGACGAGCGCGGCGACGGCGACCCCGATGGCTTCGCTGAGATGCACGCCGGTGGTCTGGGTGAGCGCGACGGCGCTGCCGCCCAGCTCGACCTGGAGCCCGTCCGCCTCGGCTGCCTTCGCCGTGTCGACCACGGCCCGGACCTGTGCTCCGGGGATCTCGTCGGACTGTGCGTCGAAGGTGAAACCGGCGTAGGCGGTATGACCGTCGGCGCTGGTCACAGGCGCTCCGACGGAGGAGATCCCGGGCAGGTCGTCGATCTTGTTCAGGGTCTGTGTCATCCGCTGGACCACACCCGACGCGCGGACACTGCCCTGTCCGGTGTGCCACACGAGGGTGTCGCTGTCGCCGCCCAGACCGTGGAAGCCCTGGTCGAGCAGGGCGGTGGCCCGCCCGGATTCGGTTCCCGGTACTTCGTAGTCGTTGGAGTACGCGGAACCGGCGACCCCCGCGGCCGCCGCCGTACCGCCGAGAGCGAGGAGCCAGAGGAGCACGGCCAGGAGGCGGTGCCTGATACACCATCGCGCGATGGCTGCCAACGGACTGCTCCCTCGGGATCGACCTGCGCGGTTCGTCGGCCTTTATCGGGAATAAACCGTAAAGAGCGCAGACCTTTGGCGCATCACTCTGTCATCGGAACGTGATCCTTTGACCGTTTCGTGGGGTTAGTCACAAGGGCTCCCGTAGCCGTAGGGTCGGGGTATGGCAGCAGATGAGGGGACCGTACGCCTCGACACCTGGATCTGGTCGGTGCGGCTCACCAAGACCCGCTCGCAGGCGGCTGCCGCCTGCCGTGCCGGTCATGCCCGCCTCAATGGCGAGCGCGTCAAGCCGGCCCACGCGGTGCAGGCCGGCGACGAGGTACGGCTGTTCCACGCGGGACGCGAGCGAATCGTCGAGGTGGCACGCCTGGTTCGCAAGCGGGTGGGCCCGCCGGTCGCGGCCGAGTGCTACGTGGACAACAGCCCGCCGCCCCCGCCCCGTGAGGCCGTGCTCGACATTCCGGTACGCGACCGGGGCACAGGACGGCCGACGAAGCGGGACCGGCGCGAGCTGGAGCAGCTGCGCGGGGACATCGGTCTGCGCTGACCGGCCCGGCACTCGCGGCGCCCGGCCGGTCCGGACGGGGGGTCGCCCGGTCACACCCCGATGACCTGCAGGGCCCCCCACAGTGCGACGGTCGACACGGCGAGTGTCGCCGGTACGGTCAGCAGGCCGAGCCGGGAGAAGGTACCCAGCTCGGGCTCCTGCCCGTAGTCGTTCATGATGCGGCGCCACAGCAGGGTGGCCAGTGAGCCGACGTATGTCAGGTTCGGGCCGAGGTTCACGCCGATCAGCGCGGCGAGCACGGGTCCGGGGCCGGCAGGGCCGACGACCGGCAGCAGGGCGAGGATCGCCGGCAGGTTGTTGATCGCGTTGGACAGGACGGCGGCGATCCCGGCGACCGCGAGGAGCGCGGGGAGTTGGGCGCCGCCCGGCAGCAACCGCCCGATCCCCTCGCCGAGTCCGTTGTCGACGACCGCCTTCACCACGACACCCAGCGCGAGGACGAACAGGCAGAAGAACGGGTTGGCGTCGCGCACCAGGCGTGGGACGGTGGTCCGCCTGCGGCGCAGTGCGCGGATCCCCAGCACCAGCACCCCGGCGAGCGCGGCCCAGACCGGTTCGGCGCCCGCGAACGAGGTGACCACGAAGCCGGCCAGTGTCAGACCGACGACGACCAGGGTGAACACCGGCATCTCGGCCTGCTCCGCCGCATCGGGCTCATGCGCGCGCCCGGCCAGATCAGCCGCGAAGAACCGGCGGAAGACGACGTACTCGACACCCACGGCTGCGAGCCACGGCACAGCCATCAGCCCGGCGAACCGGGTGAAGGTCAGACCGCTGGCCGAGAACGCGAGCAGATTGGTCAGATTGGAGACCGGCAGCAGCAGGGAGCCGGAGTTGGCCAGGTGCGCGCACGCGTAGACGTGCGGCCGGGGCCTGGCACCGACACGGGCGGCAGTCGCGAAGACCACCGGGGTGAGCAGGACGACGGTCGCGTCCAGGCTGAGTACGGCGGTGACCACGGCGGCGACGACGAAGACGCCGCCGAGCAGCCGCACCGGCTGCCCACCGCAGATCCGGGCCACCAGATCGCCCAGGGCGTCGAACAGCCCGTCGTCGGCGCAGAGCTGAGAGAGCACCAGCACGGCGGCGAGGAAGGCCACCACGGGCAGCAGGGTGCGCGTCTGGTCCCATGCCGCGGTCGGCGAGACCGCCCCCAGGAGTACCAGGAGGGCAGCAGCCGGCACGGCGGCGACGGCCTCCGGGCGGCCCTGGGGGCGGGCCACGGCGAAGGCGAGCACGCCCAGGAGCAGCGCTACGGAGAGGATCTCGGCGGGGACGGTGTTCAGAGCGTGCTCCGTGAGGGAAGCGGGCCGGGGCCGCGCCCCGGACTCCTTGTCCAGCGGATGCCGGGGGTGTGACACGCAGGCGAGGCCTGCATGTCACACCCCCGGTATCCGTGGGCCCGGGCCCGGGGCGCGGCCCCGTGCGATCGTGCGCCGGCGTCTCAGCCTTCGACGCCGAGCTTCTCCAGGATCAGTTCGCGGACCCGTGCGGCGTCCGCCTGTCCCCGGGTGGCCTTCATGACCGCGCCGACGAGTGCGCCGGCGGCGGCGACCTTGCCACTGCGGATCTTGTCCGCGATGGCCGCGTTCCCGGCGATGGCCTCGTCCACGGCGGCGCCGAGGGCACCGTCGTCGGACACGACCTTCAGACCACGCTTCTCGACGACCTCGTCCGGTCCGCCCTCACCGGCGAGCACCCCGTCGATGACCTGGCGGGCCAGCTTGTCGTTGAGGTCACCCGCCGCGACGAGCGCCGCCACCCGGGCGACCTGCTCGGGCGTGATGGGCAGCGCGGCGAGGTCGCGGCCGGTCTCGTTGGCGTTGCGGGCCAGCTCGCCCATCCACCACTTCCGGGCCTGGTCGGACGGGGCACCCGCGTCGATCGTGGCCAGGATCGGGCCGAGCGCTCCGGCGTTGAGGATCGACTGCATGTCGAACTCGGTCACGCCCCATTCCTCGCGCAGCCGGTTACGGCGCACGCGCGGCAGCTCGGGCAGTGCGCCCCGCAGCTCCTCGACCCAGTCGCGCGGGGGCGCGACGGGGACCAGGTCGGGCTCCGGGAAGTACCGGTAGTCCTCGGCGTTGTCCTTGATGCGGCCGGCCGTGGTGGAGCCGTCCTCCTCGTGGAAGTGCCGGGTCTCCTGGACGATCGATCCGCCGGAGGTAAGGACGGCTGCGTGCCGCTGGATCTCGTAGCGC
Source organism: Streptomyces sp. NBC_00388 (assembly GCF_036061255.1). Lineage (NCBI taxonomy): Bacteria > Bacillati > Actinomycetota > Actinomycetes > Kitasatosporales > Streptomycetaceae > Streptomyces > Streptomyces sp. NBC_00388. The sequence continues at coordinate 5,482,327 of NZ_CP107948.1, read as the reverse complement.
GCGGCACGCTCGACCGAGCGCAGCGAGTTGACGTTCTTCGTCTCGGAGCGCGTCCCGAGCTTCTCGACGCCGTGCAGCCGCAGCGACAGGTTGACGTCGCAGCGCATCTGGCCCATCTCCATACGGGCCTCGGAGACGCCCAGCGCCTTGATCAGCTCGCGCAGCTCGGCGACGTACGCCTTGGCGACCTCGGGGGCACGCTCGCCCGCTCCCTCGATCGGCCTGGTGACGATCTCGATGAGCGGGATGCCCGCGCGGTTGTAGTCCAGCAGCGAGTGGGACGCACCGTGGATACGGCCGGTGGCACCGCCGACGTGCAGCGACTTGCCGGTGTCCTCCTCCATGTGGGCGCGCTCGATCTGCACCCGGAAGGTCTCGCCGTCCTCCAGCTGGACGTCCAGATAGCCGTCGAAGGCGATCGGCTCGTCGTACTGCGAGGTCTGGAAGTTCTTCGGCATGTCCGGATAGAAGTAGTTCTTCCGGGCGAACCGGCACCACTCGGCGATCTCGCAGTTCAGCGCGAGACCGATCTTGATGGCCGACTCGACGCCGATCGCGTTGACGACCGGCAGCGAGCCGGGCAGACCGAGACAGGTGGGGCAGGTCTGCGAGTTGGGCTCGGCACCCAGCTCGGTGGAGCAGCCGCAGAACATCTTGGTCCTGGTGCCGAGCTCGACATGGACCTCCAGGCCCATGACGGGGTCGTACGTCGCGAGGGCTTCCTCGTACGACGCGAGTTCAGTGACGGTCACGATGAGACTTTCCCTCTCAGCCCAGCAGGACGTCGTCGTCGCCCAGGCGCTTCAGTTCGCGGTAGAGGATCGCCAGTCCGGTGGCGATCGCCGCAGCCGAGATGGCGGCGTCGACCAGCCGGAGCGTGTCGTTCTCCTGGCGGGCCAGCTTGGCCTGCTTGAAGACGCTGAGTGCTCCGAAGGCGGTGGACCCCAGGGACACGTAGACGCCGGTCTTGGACTTCTTGAAATTCTTGGCCTTCTTGGTCATGGCACTCACAACGACGGAGCCTCCTCAAGCAGCGGGTGACCCCACTTTTCCACGAAGGCGGCCTCAACGGCGGCTCCGACCTTGTACAGCCGGTCGTCCTTCATAGCGGGGGCGATGATCTGCAGGCCGACCGGCAGGCCGTCCTCGGGTGCCAGGCCGCACGGCAGCGACATGGCGGAATTTCCGGCCAGGTTGGTCGGAATGGTGCACAGGTCGGCGAGGTACATCGCCATCGGGTCGTCGGCACGCTCGCCGATGGGGAAGGCGGTGGTGGGCGTCGTCGGCGAGACGATGACGTCGACCTGCTCGAACGCCGTCTCGAAGTCCCGCGTGATGAGGGTGCGGACCTTCTGGGCGCTGCCGTAGTACGCGTCGTAGTAGCCGGAGCTGAGCGCGTACGTGCCGAGGATGATGCGCCGCTTGACCTCGTCGCCGAATCCGGCTTCGCGGGAGAGCGCCGTGACGTCCTCGGCCGACTTCGTGCCGTCGTCCCCGACGCGCAGGCCGTACCGCATGGCGTCGAAGCGGGCCAGGTTGGAGCTGCACTCCGAGGGAGCGATCAGGTAGTACGCGGAGAGCGCCAGGTCGAAGGAGGGGCAGTCCAGCTCCACGATGTCGGCACCGAGCGCCTTGAGGAGCTCGACGGACTCGTCGAACCGCTGGATGACACCGGCCTGGTAGCCCTCGCCGCGGAACTGCTTGACGACGCCGACGCGCAGCCCGGCCACCGAGCCGTTGCGCGCGGCCTCGACGACCGGCGGGACCGGGGCGTCGATGGACGTCGAGTCGAGCGGGTCGTGCCCGGCGATGGCCTCGTGCAGCAGGGCTGCGTCCAGGACCGTACGGGCGCAGGGCCCGCCCTGGTCGAGGGAGGACGAGAACGCCACCATCCCGTAGCGGGACACCCCCCCGTAGGTCGGCTTGACACCGACGGTGCCGGTCACGGCCGCGGGCTGGCGGATGGAGCCGCCGGTGTCCGTGCCGATGGCCAGCGGGGCCTCGAACGCCGCCAGCGCGGCGGCGGAGCCGCCACCGGAGCCACCGGGGATCCTGGAGAGGTCCCAGGGGTTGCCGGTGGGTCCGTAGGCGCTGTTCTCGGTGGAGGACCCCATGGCGAACTCGTCCATGTTGGTCTTGCCGAGGATGACGACGTCCGCGGCCTTGAGGCGCTTGGTGACGGTCGCGTCGTACGGCGGGATCCAGCCTTCGAGGATCTTGGAGCCGACCGTGGTCGGGACGCCTTCGGTGGTGAAGATGTCCTTCAGTGCCAGTGGCACGCCGGCCAGCGGTCCGAGCTTCTCGCCGTTCGCCCGCTTGGCGTCGACCGCGCGGGCCTGTGCCAGCGCGCCCTCACGGTCGACGTGCAGGAAGGCGTTGACCTTCTCGTCGACGGCCGCGATCCGGGCCAGATGCGCCTCGGTGACCTCGACGGCCGTGAGTTCGCCGGAAGCGATCTTCTCGGCGGTCTCGGCAGCGGTGAGCTTGATGATGTTGATGTCCGTCATGGGTTAGTCCTCCCCCAGGATCTGCGGCACCTTGAAACGCCGCTGCTCCTGGGCGGGGGCGCCGGAGAGGGCCTGCTCCGGGGTGAGCGACGGACGGACCTCGTCCGCGCGCATGACATTCGTCAGCGGCAGCGGGTGGGAGGTCGGCGGAACGTCTTGGTCGGCAACCTCGGATACGCGGGCGACCGCGCCGAGAATGTCGTCGAGCTGTCCGGCGAAGTGGTCGAGCTCTTCGTCCTTCAGCTCCAGACGTGCCAGCCGTGCGAGGTGGGCGACCTCCTCGCGCGTGATGCCAGGCATGCAGCGATCCTCAGGGGTGAGTGTGTGGATTTTGGCCCAATCCTATGGGGCCGGGGGCCGCCGCCACTAAACGGTTCCACCGGGGCAGTGCACGGAAAGCGGTCCGGGCCTCGGGGAAACACCTCACGGCCCTCCGGAGCGGGGGCATGGATCCGGGGGTGAGCCCGGCTTTCACAGGCCCATACCCCGGGGACGGGGGCCCTCCCCCGCCCGGGCGGGGACCGGGGCCGGGCCCGGATTCACGCCTGCGGATCCAGCGGATCCAGGCATTCATGGGACGGGTCCGGCTTCAGGGGCGGGTCCGGCTTCAGGGCCGGGCCGGGCACCGCCTTGCGGGGGCGGGTCCGGCCTTGCGGGGGCGGGTCCTGGGCGCCGCCGGACGGACGCCTGCCCGGGGCCGGGAGCCGGAGCCGGCTCTACGGCCGCGGGTCCTGCGCGGGACCCGGCCGGCCATGGACCACCACCTGCCCGGCCGGCCGCTTCGCCTTCTCCGCCGCGGCAGCAGCGGCGAGCTCCGCCGGCCGCTGCCATCCACGGGATCCCCGGGCCAGCAGCCAGGCCGTCGCTTCGTGCGGCGGCATCGCGGCCGCCACCAGCCAGCCCTGCACCGCGTCGCAGCCCAGATCGCGAAGCCGCTCCCAGGTCTCGTCGTCCTCGACGCCCTCGGCCACAACGATCAGGCCGAGCGAGTGCGCCAGGTCGACCGTGCAGCGGACGATCTCGGCGTCCTCGTTGTCGACCGCGAGCCGGGCCACGAACGACCGGTCGATCTTCAGCTCGCTCACCGGGAGCCGCCGCAGATGGACCAGTGACGAGTACCCGGTTCCGAAGTCGTCCAGGGACATCTTCACGCCGTGTGCGGTCAGCCCGGCCAGTGTGTCGGCGGCCCGCTGGGGGTCCTCCAGCAGGACGTGCTCGGTTATCTCCAGCTGGAGGGCGCCAGGGGGAACCCCGTGCCTGGCCAGCCGCGCAGCCACCGCGCCGGCGAAACCGGGGGTGTGCACGTCGCGCGGCGAGACGTTGACGGCCACCGGCACCTTCAGCCCCTGGGAGCGCCACTTGGCCACCTGGGCCAGGGCCGTCTCCAGGACGTACTCGGTGAGATGCGGCATCAGCCCCGAAGACTCCGCGATGGCGATGAACTCGTCCGGGGGGACCCTGCCACGCTCCGGATGCACCCAGCGGACCAGCGCTTCGAGCCCCGCCACCTGTCCGTCGAACCGGACCTTCGGCTGATAGTGCAGCTCCACATCGCCCGCGTCGAGAGCGCGCCGCAGATCGCCCAGCAGACCCAGCCGGTCAGGGGTGTTGGAGTCCCGCTTGGACTCGTAGACCTCGACACCCGTGCGGTCCCGCTTGGCCTGGTACATCGCGACGTCGGCGCGCTGGAGGAGCCCCTCGGCGTCCAGCGCGTGGTCGGGAAAGACAGCGACGCCCGCACTCGCCTCCAGCACCAGGGTGAGCCCGTCGAGGTCGAGCGGGGAGCCCAGTTCGGCCACGAGATGGCGGGCTATGCGCATCACGCTCGTCGCGGAGTCGGCCGCCGGGAGGAGTACGGCGAACTCGTCACCGCCGAGGCGGGCGACCTCCGCACCACGCGGCAGCGCGAACCGGAGTCGTTCAGCTATCTGCAACAGCAGCCGGTCACCCGCGAGATGCCCGAGAGTGTCGTTGACCGAGCGGAACCGGTCGAGGTCGATCAGCACCAGCGACGACCTGAATCCGCCGCTCTCCGCCTCCGCCAGCGCGGCCCAGGTCCGCTCCAGCAGCCACTGCCGGTTGGGCAGGCCGGTCAGCGGGTCGCGCAGCTGCTCCTCCGCACGGGCCGTGGCGATCCACAGCGTGGAGTCCAGGGCGATCAGCGGCACCGCGAAGAGCGGCAGCAGCAGCGGCATGGACATCGCCACCACGCAGATGAGCGGAGCGATCCCGAGCAGCGCGACGCCGACGAGTCCCTGCCGCACCAGCGCCGTACGGGCGACGGTCGGCAGCCCCTGCTTGTGCGGCGCCACAGCGGACCAGAGCAGCACCCGCGCCACGACCAGATAGACAACGGCCGCCAGAACGATCTCCGCTGCCGAGCCGATCCCCCAGTCGAGTGGATGCCAGGGGTGCTCGACCGTGGGGGTCTCGCCGAATACCGCCAGGACGAGCGCCGCGGCGCCGATGCCCAGGATGTCGGATGCACCGTGCAGCAGCCCCTGGCGCCAGCGGTGGCTGCGGGCAGCCCCTACGAGGACCACGACGGCCAGGCTGACCAGTGCGGCGGGCAGCCAGCCGTACAGCAGCAGGACGGCGAGGGTGAGGGCGGCACCGGATCCGGTACCGCCCCACCAGCGGTCCCGTCCGAGCGCGACCAGATGACCCACGATGATGCCGGTGAGGACGGCCAGCGCCCACCCCGCCGTGCCGGCGGGGAACAGGGCCCGGCCTTCGCTCACGGCGCCTAACGCCCCGGTCACCAGGACGACTGCGGCCAGCCCCAGGACGAACGGGAAGGCGGGCAGCCTCGCCACGGAGTGAGCGAGCTGCGCGAAACCGCGCACCCGTGACCCCGGATCGGCGCTCTCGGTCGGTTTCATGCCCGTCCCTCTCACAGCCGGCAGTGCCCATGCACGTGATGGCCCGCTGTCATGCCGTCACGGCTCATATCTTGTCCCGGACTCGGGAAGAAACTCCAGAGGAGGAATCTCCATAAGGGCAGGGCAGACTCATTGCAGCCGTGCGGGACGGGCGCACCCTTCAACAGTAGGCCGCTGAAGGCGCTGTCGGGCAGCGCTCTGCAGGTCTTGCCCGAATGCGACCCGACCGTCCTGAACCATCTGCTATGGGCCGAACGGGTGAGCTTGGCCCGGGCGGCCGCCGAGCTCCCCCGTTACTCCTCCGCCGGCACCGCGGCCTCCCGTGCGGCGTCAGGACCCTGTTCGAGCAGGACGGCGAAGCCTCCCTCGTCGAGCACGGGAACCTTGAGCTGCATGGCTTTGTCGTACTTCGAACCGGGGCTGTCCCCCACGACGACGAAGGCCGTCTTCTTGGAAACGGAGCCTGTCACCTTCGCACCGAGGCTCTGGAGCGCCTCTTTCGCGCCATCCCGCGTGTGGTGCTCAAGCGTCCCGGTCACGACAACCGTCAGCCCGTCCAGCGGTCGTGGACCCTCGTCCTCACCGGCCTCGTCCTCCATACGGACCCCGGCCGCCCGCCACTTGCGGAGGATCTCGCGGTGCCAGTCCTCCTCGAACCACCGCTTGAGCGAGGCCGCGATGGTCGGGCCGACGCCCTCCACAGCGGCCAGCTCCTCCTCCGTGGCCTGCTCGATCCGCTCGATCGAACGGAACTCACGGGCCAGCGCCTCCGCTGCCACGGGGCCCACATGGCGGATGGACAGCCCGGTGATCACCCGGGCCAGCGGGCGCTCCTTCGCCGCCGCGATGTTCTCCAGCATGGCCAGGGCATTCTTCCTGGGCTCGCCCTGCTGGTTGGCGAAGACCGTGGCGATCTTCTCCTCGCCCGTCTTCGGATCCCTCTTGGGAAGGCCGCTGTCCTGGTCGAGGACGTACGCCTTGATCGGCAGCAACTGCTCGATGGTCAGGTCGAAGAGGTCGCTCTCGTCCTTCAGCGGCGGCTCGGCCGGCTCCAGCGGCTGGGTCAGCGCTGCGGCCGCGACATAGCCGAAGTTCTCGATGTCCAGGGACTTGCGGCCGCCGAGGTAGAAGAGGCGCTCACGCAACTGGGCTGGGCAGGAACGGGCGTTGGGGCAGCGGAGGTCGATGTCCGCCTCCTTCATGGCCCGCAGGGGTGTGCCGCACTCCGGGCACTCGGCAGGCATCACGAACTCCCGCTCACTGCCGTCCCTCAGGTCCACGACGGGGCCGAGGATCTCGGGGATGACATCACCGGCCTTGCGCAGCACCACGGTGTCGCCGATGAAGACCCCCTTGGCCTTCACCACGTCCTGGTTGTGCAGTGTCGCGAACTCGACCTCGGAGCCCGCCACAGTGACCGGCTCCACCTGCGCGTACGGCGTGACCCTGCCGGTACGCCCGACGCCCACCCGGATGTTGACCAGTTTGGTGTTGACCTCTTCGGGCGCGTACTTCCAGGCGATGGCCCAGCGCGGCGCCCGCGAGGTGGAGCCGAGCCGCCCCTGCAGGGGGATCTCGTCGAGCTTGATGACGACCCCGTCGATCTCGTGCTCCACGGAGTGCCGGTTCTCGCCGAAGTAGGCGATGAACTCCCTGGCACCCGCGAGGTCGTCGACCACCTTGTTGTGCTTGGCGGTGGGCAGGCCCCACTCGTGCAGCAGGTCGTACGCGTGCGAGAGGCGGTCGATGTCGAAGCCCTCGCGGGCGCCGATGCCGTGGACAACCATGTGCAGCGGCCGGGTGGCGGTGACCTTCGGGTCTTTCTGGCGCAGTGAACCGGCAGCCGCGTTGCGCGGGTTGGCGAAGGGCTTGTCACCGGCTTCCACCAGCCGGGCGTTGAGCCCCTCGAAGGCTTCCATGGGGAAGTACACCTCGCCCCGGATCTCCACGAGCTCCGGAATGCGCTCCCCGTGCAGCCGGTGCGGGATGTCCGCGATCGTCAGGACGTTCGGAGTGATGTCCTCGCCGGTCCGGCCGTCGCCGCGGGTCGCGGCGCGAACCAGCCTGCCGTGCTCATAGGTGAGGTTGACGGCGAGGCCGTCCACCTTGAGCTCGCACAGGAAGTGGTATCCGGGCGAGCCGACCTCGCGCGCGACACGCTCGGACCAGGCGGCGAGCTCCTCGTCGTCGAACGCGTTGTCCAGCGACTGCATCCGGTCGCGGTGCTGCACGGAGGTGAACTCCGTCTCGTACGCGCCGGCCACCTTCTGGGTCGGCGAGTCCGGAGTCCGGAGCTCGGGATACTGCTCCTCCAGGGCCGCCAGCGAGCGGAGCTGCGTATCGAACTCAGCGTCGCTGACGACGGGCTGGTCCCGCACGTAGTACCGGAAGCGGTGCTCCTCGATCTGCTCGGCCAGCTGGGCGTGGTCCTCCCGTGCCTCCGCGGGCACCGCGCCTTCCTGTTCGACAGCCACCGTCTCGTCCTCCCGTTGATGAAACCGATCCCACTACTCAGGGTTGTCGGCGAGTGACCTCGCCGCCCGGGCGCAGTGGGCGAGCGCCGTGCGGGCGTAATCGGGTGACGCCCCCGCGAGCCCGCACGCCGGAGTGAGCACCAGCGACTCCGCGAGAGTCCCCGGATTCAGCCCCAGCCTGCGCCACAGCGTCCTGACACCCATGACGCTACCGGCAGGGTCCGACAATGCGGTGTCAGTGCCGGGCACCACACCGGCGAAGAGCTGGGTGCCGGCCTCCACGGCCTCTCCTACCGCCTCTTCATCACGCTCGGTGAGGAGGCTGAAATCGAACGAGATACCTGCCGCGCCGGCCCGGCGCAGCAGGGCGAACGGCACATCCGGCGCGCAGGAGTGCACGATCACCGGTCCGTCGCTCACCGCCATGACGTCCCGGAGCACCCCCTCGGTCACCTGCCTGTCCACAGCCCGGTGCGTCCGGTAGCCGCTGGCGGTCCTGACCCCGCCGCGCAGCACGGGGATGAGTGACGGTTCGTCGAGCTGGAGCACGACCTGCGCGCCGGGCACCCGCCGCCGCACCTCCGCGAGGTGGGCGCGCAGTCCCTCGGCGAGCGAAGCGGCGATGTCCCGGCATGCTCCGGGGTCCCCGAGCACGGCCTCGCCGCCCCGGAGTTCGAGCCCCGCGGCCAGCGTCCAGGGTCCGACCGCCTGGATCTTGAGCGGCCCCTCGTACCCCTGAGTGAACTCCTCCAGCGCGTCGAGGTCCTCGCCCAGCCAGGAACGAGCCCGCCTGGTGTCACGTCCCGGCCGGTCGCTCACCCGCCAGCCGCTCGGCTCGACATGCGCGTACATCTCCACGAGCATCCCGATGGTGCGCCCCAGCATGTCGGCGCCGGGGCCACGGGCAGGCAGCTCCGGCAGACAGGGGAAGTCCTCGAAGGAGCCGACGACTGTCTTCGCGCTCTCCCTCGCGTCGACGCCCGGCATGGACCCGATCCCGGTGGCAGGACCCCAACTGAACTTGCTCTTCTCGCTCACCCCCGAAGCGTACGAGAGTGCCCGGGCGGAACCGGCCCGGCCCGGGCGGTGTATGTATCAGTGAGCGCCAACACGGACGGGCTTTCGAGGGGGATACGGATGAAGGACCGGCTGGACGGCTGGACATGGAATTCCGGCGGCGGTGACACCGAGGCCGATCCGGGGCCTCCTCGCGGCGATCGCTACGCCGTTCCGCGGATGCACCGGACTCCGGCCCAGTCGGCGCGCGCCGCGGTGGCCTGGATCCGCACCAGATGGATCAGGCTGGTCACGGTCACGACCGTGCTGGTTCTCGCCCTCGGCGGCTGGCAGACGTACACGTACCTCACTCGCTTCCACGAGCAGATGACAGGCCCGCACGGCGCCTTCCCCACCGCACTCGGCACCGCCGCGCCCGAGCGGCCTGACCGGGTGCTGGCGAGTGGGAACGGCGCTCCTGCGGAGATCGCCGGCGGGCTTGTCCTGCACGAGCGGGACTACGGCGTCATGGCAAGCAGCGTCCGTACCGGCCGGACCTACTGGCATTACGGGCGCGAGAAGACAACGCTCATAGCGGAGTCCGTCGTCGGCGACGCCGTCGTCCTCTGGTACGGGGACGGACTCGCGGTCTCGGTGGATCTGCGCAGCGGGAAGCCGCGTTGGCACACGAAGCTGGCGGGACAGGCCCGGGAGGACACCGGCGACCGGGTCTGGCGGGCAGGGAAAACCGTGATCATCAACCAGCAGGACCGGTTGACCAGTCTGTCGGCGGGCAACGGAAAGCTGCTCTGGTCCCTGGCCCCGCCCAAGGGGTGCAAGGCCTGGGACCGTAAGGCACCTGTCGGCCTGTCGGGCACGGCGGCGTTCGACGCCACCCACTGCTCCGAGACGGAGGGGGTGAGCTTGTACGGAGTGGACACGGCCGACGGCCGGACCCGCTGGCACATCCGGAACGAGGTCGTCGGCTACGGAAGTCTCGGGGACCACACGCTGGTCTCCGTGGGGGTCACCGGCTCCCTGGTCACCGTGGATGTCTCGGGGCCCCGGCCGCGGATGCGCTCGTCCTCCCTGTCCCCCGAGACGTACCTGCGCGGCATCAGCAGCGGCATGATTCTTCTCAGCACGGGGAAAGACACCTCACTCACCGCACGGCAGGTGAGCAGCGACAGCAGCAGCAAGGTCCTCTGGACCGTGAAGGCGGAGAAGGGGCGTGTGCTCGGGATTCCCCGGGTCGCCGACGGCCGGGTGTACATACCCCAGTACCAGTCACCGGCCAGGGCAGAACAGCACAAGGCGCCCGGCCCGCCCCACCTGCTCGTGCTGGATTCCCGGACCGGTCACGAGCTGCACCGCACCGCGCTTCCTGCCTCGCTGTACCGCAATCCGAACGCTGTCGCCACGGGCACCATGGCAGTCCTCGGCGCGAACTCCGGTGTGGTCAGGGTCGGCTGGATCGGCTTCCTGGTCTCCTCCGAGGACCAGGTCGCCCTGGCCGAATAGTGAGGTCAGAGCGACCTGGCCGGCACCGGAAGACAGGGTGAGAGCGGCCGCTGGCCAGGTGTGCAGGTGTGCAGGTGTGCAGGTGTGCAGGTGTGCAGGTGTGCTGTCAGCGTCCCGCGCGCACCGTCACGTCGTTGATCTCGGCGTCGCGCGGCAGATCCAGGGCCGCGAGGATGGTCGTGGCCACCGACTCGGGGTCGATGAGACCTTCCGGGCGGTACTCCTTGCCCTCCTGCGAGTGGACCTTGGCCTGCATGGGGCTGGCCGTGCGGCCCGGGTAGACCGAGGTGACCCGGACACCGTTCGCGTGCTCCTCCTCGCGCAGGGCGTCGGCCACAGCCTTGAGGCCGTGCTTGGCAGCGGCGTAAGCACCCCATTCCGCATGGGCGTTGAGGCCGGCGCCGGAGTTGACGAAGAGGACCTGGCCGCGGACGGTTCGCAGCTGCGGCAGCATCAGCCGGGTCAGCTCGGCCGGGGCGATGAGATTGGTGTTGAGCTGCTGGTGCCAGGTCGGGGGGCGCAGTTCCGCGATGGGAGAGAGATCGACGATGCCCGCGATGTGCAGCAGCGAGTCGACCTGTTCCGGCATCGTCTGCTTGTCGAGAGCCCAGGAGATGCGGTCGGGGTTCGCCAGGTCGGCGACGAGAGTTTCCGCACCGGCGAAGCGTCCCGCGAGCTCCTTGGCGCGCCCCGCGTCGCGCGCCACGATGACGAGGTGGTCGCCGCGCTCGTGGAGGCGGCGCGCGACGGCCGCGCCAATGCCGGAGCCGGCGCCAGTGATCACATGTGTAGCCATGGGGCCCATCGTCGCACTACTGGACGCCCTGCGACTCCTCCAGGTACGCCAGCGCGGCCACCCCGTCCTCGGCGAAGAAGACCAGGTCAGTGAGGGGGACGGGCAGGAAGCCCTCGTCGTCCATCCGCTGGAACTGCTGCTTGAGACCGTCGTAGAAGCCGGCGGTGTTGAGCAGCACCACGGGCATCACGGTCTTGCCGTGCTTCTTCAGCTCCAGGATCTCGGTGGCCTCGTCGAGCGTGCCGGTGCCACCCACCATGATCACCACAGCGTCGGCCTTGGCCAGCAGCAGCGCCTTGCGCTCGGCGAGGTCGGAGGCGATCACCATTTCGTCGGCGTTGGTCCGGGCGCTGGCCGCGAGGAAGTCCACCGAGACCCCGACGAGCCGTCCGCCGGTCTCCTGCACGCCGTCGGCCACTACCTTCATCAGCCCGCTCTCGGAACCGCCCCAGACGAGGGTGTGTCCGCCCTTGCCGAGCAGTTCGGCGAATTCACGGGCGGGGCGGGTATAGCGCTCATCGAGGTCCGCGGCGGAGAGGAAGACACAGATATTCATGCGTCCACGGTAGAGGCAGCCGACGGGGAAGAAGTTCCGGCCCGTATGCGCTGAATCACATATGACGACAGGACATCGCATCACCATCGAGCAGGGTACCGAGCATGTACGGGTGGTCCGCGAGGGCCGGCTCCTGGCGGAGAGCCGACGGCCCCTGCTGCTGCACGAGACGGGGCTCCCGGTGCGCTACTACCTCCCGCCGGAGGACGTGCGCGCCGAGTTGCTGACACCTTCGCAGACGCACACCCACTGCCCGTTCAAGGGGGACGCCTCCTACTGGTCCCTGCCTGAAGCGGCCGACCTCGTCTGGGCTTACCCCGAGCCGCTGGCCCAAGTCGCCCAGATCAAGGACCACTTCTGCTTCTACGACACCGAAGTGGTCTGAGCCCAAGGAGCGAGACAAGCGAGACAGAGGGAGGCCGTAGCCCCCCCCCTCAGGGGGGGCCTACGACGGCAGGGTGGGTCCGGCGGGCCGTCCGGCGCCGGATGCCGCGGCCTCCCGGGGCGGCCCGCTGCGGGTCGCCGCCCGGTCGGTCGTGGCGATCGTCGCCGAACCGACGACGCGAGTGCCGTCGTAGAGCACGATCGCCTGGCCGGGCGCCACACCCCGTACCGGCTCGTCGAAAGCGACGTGCAAGGTGTCGGTGACCAGTTCCGCGGTGACGGGCGTCTCGCCGCCGTGCGCGCGGAGCTGGGCGGTGTAGGTCCCGGGCCCGGCCGGGGCGTCGCCGCACCAGCGGGGCTTGATGGCGGTGAGGTGACTGACGTCAAGGGCCTCGGCCGGGCCCACCGTCACGGTGTTGTTCACCGGGGAGATGTCGAGGACATAGCGCGGCTTGCCGTCCGGTGCGGGGTGGCCGATCCGCAGGCCCTTGCGCTGGCCGATGGTGAAGCCGAAGGCACCCTCGTGGGTGCCGATCTTCGTACCCGCCTCGTCGACGATGTCGCCGTCTGCGGTGCCGAGGCGCGCCGCGAGGAAGCCCTGCGTGTCACCGTCCGCGATGAAGCAGATGTCGTGGCTGTCGGGCTTCTTGGCGACGGCCAGTCCACGGCGCTCCGCCTCGGCGCGGATCTCGTCCTTGGTGGTCAGGGTGTCACCGAGCGGGAACATGGCGTGCGCGAGCTGTCGCTCGTCCAGCACTCCGAGGACGTACGACTGGTCCTTGGCCATGTCGGAGGCCCGGTGCATCTCGCGTGAGCCGTCCGCGTTCAGGACGACCGTCGCGTAGTGGCCGGTGCACACCGCGTCGAAGCCCAGGGCGAGCGCCTTGTCCAGCAGCGCCGCGAACTTGATCTTCTCGTTGCAGCGCAGGCAGGGGTTGGGGGTGCGGCCGGCCTCGTACTCCGCGACGAAGTCGTCGACGACGTCCTCGCGGAAGCGTTCGGCCAGATCCCAGATGTAGAAGGGGATGCCGATGACGTCCGCCGCGCGACGGGCGTCGCGGGAGTCCTCGATGGTGCAGCAGCCACGCGCGCCGGTACGGAACGACTGTGGATTGGCGGAGAGGGCCAGGTGCACACCGGTCACGTCGTGCCCGGCCTCGGCGGCGCGGGCGGCGGCCACGGCGGAGTCCACACCGCCGGACATCGCGGCCAGTACCCGGAGGGGTCGGGGGCGGGGGCTCTGGGGTGTCTGAGTCATAGCCGTACCAGGGTACGGGCACGCGGGAATCCCGCGCTCGCGCGGATGCGTTGACGGACACATGAAACGTACGGGCGGCGACAGGGACCGGCACGTGGACCGGCGAGCCCTGCTGGTCGGCGGGCTCGGGGCCGCTGCGGGCGCCGCGGCGCTGGGCAGAAACGAGCTGTCGCACGTGTGGGACAGGCTGTCCGGCGACGGGGGGCCGCACCGGGGCACAGGCCCGGTGGACTATGCCGGGGCCCAGTGGTCCGCCGCGTCCCCGGCCAACTACCGGCAGGCCAACCGGCCCCATGACTATGCGATAGACCGGATCGTCATCCATACCGTCCAGGGCAGTTCGGCGATGGCACTCAGAGTCTTCGCGGATCCGGCCCACGCAGCCGCGGCGCACTACGTCGTCGGCCGGGGCGGAGCGGTGGCGCAGACGGTCCGGGAACTCGATGTGGCCTTCCATGCCGGCAACCGTGTCTACAACGAGCGCAGCATCGGGATAGAGCACGAGGGGTTCGTGGACCGGGCATCGTCCTACACGGACGCCCTGTACCGGTCGTCCGCGCGGCTCACCGCGGAGATCTGCGCCCGGTACGGGATCCCGGTGGACAGGCGGCACATCATCGGCCATGTGGAGGTCCCGGGGGCCGACCACACGGACCCGGGGCCCTACTGGGACTGGGCGTGGTACGTGCGGCTGGTGCGCAAGGCGCGGGAGCAGCGGACCTGACCGTGCCGCCCCGGGACGGCGCCGGGCCGGTCCCGGCCGGCTCAGCTCAGACCGGCCGAGCGAGCCCGTTCCACCGCCGGGCCGATCGCCTCCGCAACCGCCGCCACGTCCGACTCGGTGGAGGTGTGCCCGAGCGAGAACCGCAACGTGCCGCGGGCCAGGTCGGGGTCCGTGCCGGTGGCCAGAAGTACGTGGCTGGGCTGCGCCACGCCCGCCGTGCAGGCGGACCCCGTGGAGCAGGCGATGCCCTGGGCGTCCAGGAGCAGCAGCAACGAGTCGCCCTCGCAGCCGGGGAAGGTGAAGTGGGCGTTGGCCGGGAGGCGGTCCACCGGGTCGCCGCCCAGGATGGCCGTGGGGACCGCGGACCGTACCGCTGCGATCAGCCGGTCGCGGAGCGCGCCGATCTCCCGGGCGAAGTTCTCGCGCCGTGCGGCGGCCAGCGTTCCCGCCACGGCGAAGGAGGCTATGGCCGGGGCGTCCAGCGTCCCGGAGCGGACGTGGCGCTCCTGCCCCCCGCCGTGCAGCACGGGGACCGGTGTGTACTCACGGCCGAGCAGGAGGGCGCCGATGCCGTAGGGGCCGCCGATCTTGTGGCCGGACACCGTCATCGCGGCCAGGCCCGAAGCGGCGAAGTCCAGTGGGAGCTGGCCGTACGCCTGTACCGCGTCGGCGTGCAGCGGAATCCCGAACCCGGCTGCCACGTCGGCCAGTTCACGGACCGGCATGACTGTGCCGATCTCGTTGTTGGCCCACATCACGGTGGCCAGCGCGACATCCGACGGGTCGCGTTCGATCGCCGCGCGGAACGCGTCGGGGCTCACCCGGCCGTATGCGTCGACCGGAAGGTACTCGACCGTCGCACCCTCGTGCTCGCCGAGCCAGTCGACGGCGTCCAGCACCGCGTGGTGCTCGACCGGGCTGACCAGTACGCGGTTCCTGCGCGGTTCGGCATCGCGGCGGGACCAGAAGAGGCCCTTCACCGCGAGGTTGTCGGCCTCGGTGCCGCCCGCGGTGAAGACCACCTCGCTGGGGCGTGCGCCGAGCGACTCGGCGAGAGCCTCGCGGGACTCCTCGACGGTACGCCGGGCCCGTCGCCCGGCGGCGTGCAGCGATGAGGCGTTGCCGGTGACGGTGAGCTGGGCGGTCATCGCCTCGACCGCCTCCGGAAGCATGGGAGTGGTCGCAGCGTGGTCGAGGTAAGCCATGGTGCCGACGATTCTACGAGTTCCGGGGCGGCCGACCCGCCGCGCGTCCCGGATGACCGTCCGGAACCGGTCAGCCGCCGAAGTTCCAGATCACTGCGCCGCTCGACGTGAAGACGGTCGCCAGGACCACCAGGTCGGCCACGCCGAGTGCGAGGCCGAGCAGAGCGCGGCCCCGGCGGGCCGTACCGCGCCACAGCGCGAGACCGGACAGCACGATGGCCGTGGGGCCCAGGACGATGTTCAGTACGAGCAGACCCAGCAGACCGAGCACGAACGAGGCGACGGCCATGCCGTCGGCGTCACGGATGCCGGTCCGGTTGCGGGCGGATGCGGTGAGTTCCACGGTGCTGCTCCCTTGCTTGTCGGGGTGCTCGGCCATGTGCTTGTCGGGGTGCTCGGTCATGCGGCCGGAGACGCGGCCACGGGTCAGGTGCTCGTTCACTTGCCGAGACGCCCGGCGTAGCGCCCGCGGCCGAGACGCTCGCGGAGGGCGAACACGGCGAGCCAGCCACCGATGACCGCCGCGGCGATCAGGGAAACGGAGAGCGGGAAGTGGGCGACGGCGCCCAGCACGACTCCGAAGACGAGGAGAAGCGCGACGAGGGCAATCATCACTGAGTCCTTTCGGTACGCCCGGTCCGGCGTACGTACGGATCGACTGAGTGAACAATTGTGAGTACGACTGTTCACTGACTGCTGAGTCTACGCTTCCCTTACGCGGAGAACGGTTGTTTACTGAATGGCATGAGTCACACCGTGGGCATCCGTCAGGCCCAGAAGCAGAAGACCCGCCAGGCGCTCCTGGACGCGGCGCTCGGCCTGCTGGAGGAGCAGAGCCTGTCCAGCCTCGGCCTGCGCGAGGTGACCCGCGCCGTGGGAGTCGCCCCGACGGCCTTCTACCGGCATTTCCGGGACACCGCCGACCTCGGGGTCGCGCTCGTCGAGGAGACCCTCGGTTCCCTGCACGGGCTGATCGCCGCGACACTCAAGGACACCGGCGACAGCGAGGTGCGCATCCGCGCCACCGTGGACCTGATCGCCGCCCTGGTCCTCACACACCCGGCCCACGTCCGGTTCATCGCCCGCGAACGGCACGGAGGCGTCCAGCCGGTGCGTGCGGCGATAGCGGCCCAGCTGCGGCTCTTCACGCAGGAGGTGGCCGCCGCCTTCGCGGGCGACCCGCGGTCCGGAGGGTGGAGCGAGGACGATCTGCTGATGCTGGCAGGCGTCTACGTGGATCACATGGTGATGACCGCATCGGTCCTGCTGGAGGCCGCGGAGGACGGACCCGAGGCGTCGGAGCGGGCGCGGGACATGGCCCGGCGCCAGATGCGCCTGGTCAGCCTGGGCCGGCTCCACTGGCTCGACTGAGCCGCCCGCCCCGGCGTGGATCCGGCCGGGGCGGGCGCCGCGGCGCAAACCGCGGCCGCTCCCCCGCGGCGCTACCCCCGAGGGGCCAGCGCGAGCTGCCGGGACTGCGCCACCAGCCGGTCCGCGCTGTCCCAGACCTCCGCGTCCTCCTCCAGGAAGCCGCCCGCGAGGTTGCGGGTGACGATCGAGACCCGGAGCGGGCCCGGCGCCGGGCGGCACCGGACGTGCGTGGTCAGCTCGACGGTGGGCACCCAGCCCTTGATGCCGAGCTCGAAGGCGGTCGGCGGCAGCGCGTCCACCGTCAGCAGCAGGGAGAGCGGATCGGCGTCGCGGCCGTCGGCCAGTCCGAACCACGCGCGCATCTCCCCCTTGCCGGACGGCGCGCCCACCGCCCACCCGCAGGTGGCCGGGTCCAGCTTGAGCATCAGGCGCTCCGTGATCGCGGAGGAGCCGGGTATGGGCGCCGGGCCGTCACCGGAGCCCAGACAGTGCTCGATGGGCGGGATCGACGGCGGCTTGGCGGTGGTGCGCACGTCGTCGGAGAGGGCATCCAGGTCTCCGTACGAGGCGAGCACCCGGATCCGCTCGACCTCGGTGCCGTCCTCCGCGTACTGGAAGAGCGACGCCTGGCCGGTGGAGAGCGTGCGGCCGCTGCGGACCGTCTGGGTTCGGATCACCGCCGGGCCGGGACGGGACGCGGTCACATAGTGCGCGGAGACCGAGAACGGGTCGGGGTGCGGGAGCGCGTCACCGAGTGCGCGGCCGATCAGAGCCAGCAGATAACCGCCGTTGACCGCCTGGATGATGGTCCAGCCCGCGGACAGCTCCGCGTCGTAGACGCCTTCTTCACGACGGGTGACTGCGGTGTCGCGGTCGAACTCGCTGTCCCCGATGGATACCTGTGCCATGAAGGCACCGTACACCGCAAAGTTACTCGTCGGTAGAGACAGCTGAGGAACGCCGGTGCCAGGCCCGCCAGGCCCGCCAGTGGAAGCGCAGGGCGAGCAGCCGCAGCACGAAACAGGTGAGCGCCGCGATGCAGCCCGTGGTGGTGGTGAGCACGTCGAACCGGATGAAGAGCGCCACCATGGCGGCCCCCACCACCGCGGGCACGGCGTACAGGTCGCGGTCCCAGCGCACCAGCGACGGCGTCTCGTTGGCCAGGACGTCACGGAGCACGCCGCCGCCGACCGCCGTGGCGAGCCCCATCACCGCGGAGGCGGTGAAGCCGAGCCCGTAGTCGTACGCCTTGGTGGTGCCCGTCACACAGAAGAGGCCGAGTCCGGCCGCGTCGAAGACGTTCACCCCGACCTGGATCCGCTCGACCTCGGGATGGAGGAAGAAGACCAGGGCGGCCGCGATCAGCGGCGTGACGAAGTACCCGAGGTCGGTGAAGGCGGCGGGCGGCACCGCGCCGATCACGATGTCGCGGAACAGCCCGCCGCCCAGCGCCGTGACCTCGGCGAACACCGCGATCCCGAAGACGTCGAAGTTCTTCCGTACGGCGAGCAGCGCACCGGAGATCGCGAACACGAAGATTCCGACGAGGTCGAGCGCGTGCTGGACGGAGGTGTTGAACAGATCATGGAGCACCCGACAGTTCTACCCCCGCGGCGCCCGCCACGTCGCAGCGCTCCGCCCCGGGAGCCGGCTAAGGGCTGTCCCGTAATCCCCGGCGGGCGCACGACGACAGCTACGGCACCTCGCCGCGTTGTCGGAACGCCCGAATACATCCAGTATGCGAGCGCCCCTCCGCCTTGCGATGCACCGCATCTGACGCCCCGCGCTGATCCACCAGGGATTACGGGACAGCCCTTAGAGCGCCGGTTTGCCCGGGGTGCGCAGCCATGCGTCGAAGAATCCGCCGAGCCGCTGCCCGGAGATCTTCTCGGCGAGCGCGGTGAACTGCCCCGTGTCGGCGTTGCCGTAACGGTGCGCTTTCGTCCAGGCGGGCAGCAGCCGGAAGAACGCCTTGTCCCCGATCCGGTCCCGCAGCGCCTGGAGCGTCATCGCACCACGGTCGTAGACGGCCGAGGAGAACATCGTGTCGCGCTGCGGGTCGGCGACCTTCGTCTCCCAGAAGGACGAGTTCGCCGGGGTCGCGTTGTACTCGGCGAGGAAGGCGTCGTGGGCCGGGCGCTTGCCCTCGTGCTCGTCCCACAGCCACTGGGCGTACGTGGCGAAGCCCTCGTTCAGCCAGATGTCCTTCCACTGCTTCACGGAGACGGAGTCGCCGAACCACTGGTGCGCCAGCTCGTGCACGATCGTCGACTCGTTGCGCACGGCCGAGTAACTCGGCTTGGACTGGGTCTCCAGCGAGAAGCCCGCCTGCGGCATGTCGTCGACCACCGCACCCGTCTCCTCGAACGGATAGGGCCCGAAGAGCTTCGACCAGTAGTCGGTGGCCGCAGCGGTCACCGCGTAGACGTCGACGGCGTTGCTGTGGGCGAGCACCGGGTCGATGGCCACGTAGATGGGGGTGCCCGCGGGCGTCCGGCCGGTCCTGACGTCGAACTTCCCGATCGAGGCGGTGGCGAGGTACGTGGCCATCTGCCGGGACTCGCGCCAGTGCGAGACGGTCGAAGCGCCCTGCGTACGGCTGGAGACCAGCCGTCCGTTGGAGACGCCGGTCAGCCCCCTGGGCGCCTTGATGGTGACGTCGAAGGCGGCCTTGTCCGAGGGGTGGTCGCTCGAAGGGAACCAGGTGGAGGCAGCGTTGGGCTCGCAGGCGACGAAGACGCCGTCCTTCGTCTTCATCCAGCCGTAGTCGGAGCCGAAGACGATCGGGCCGCTGAGCGCTTGCGGCACACCGCCGTAGACGACCCGCACGGTGAAGGTCCGGCCCTTGTGCAGCGAGGCGGCCGGGGTGATCCGTATCTCGTCGCCGGAGCGGGTGAAGCGGGCGCGGGCGCCGTTCACCTCGACCGATGCGACCGCCAGCTTCTGGAGGTCCAGGTCGAAGGAGGAGAGGTTCTGGGTGGCGCGGGCCGTCACCGTCGTCCGGCCGTCGAGCCGGCCGGTGTCCGGTTGGTACGCGACGTCGAGGCCGTAGTGCAGGGCGTCGAAGCCACCGTTGCCCAGCTGCGGGAAGTAGGGGTCGCCGATGCCGGCCGCACCGGGTGAGGGCGCCGGAGCGGCTGCTGTGACACAGAGGGCAGCCGTCGCGGTGGCGAGGGCGGCCAGACGTGCCGAACGGGAGAGCGCCAAGAGTCTGCCCTTCGTACGTGCGCCGTTGTTACGGACACGCTGACTCTGCACTCTCCCGTTTAGGCATGCTCATGACTTTACTAAGTTGTCATGAGCAGCCCGAAGTCACGCCTCGCAGCGATTACTTCTTCTCCGGATCCCCCGCGGGGCCAGGCTCCGGTGAGGTGTCAACCGAGGGAGCGTCCGGTGCTGCGGCGTCCGCTACTGCGGCGTCCGGCCCGGCTGAGGCGTCCTCCTGGGCGGCGGTGACCTCCGCGGGGGCGTCCTGCGCGGCGGTGGCCTCCGCGGGGTCGTCCTGTGCGGCGGAGGCGGCAGCGGCGTCCGGTCCCGGCGCGGGCTCCGCCCCGGAGTCCGCGGCCGGCGGCCCGGCCGGCTCGGTCTTCGCGACCGAGACCAGCGCCGCCGCCTCCCGCGCCTGCGGCAGCCGCTCCTCGCCCGGCACCTGGTCGGGTGCGTTCTCCGGGTGGTGGCAGGCCACCTGGTGTCCGGTCCGCAGCTGCAGCAGCGGCGGCTCCTGCACCCCGCAGATCTCCGTCGCCTTCCAGCACCGGGTGTGGAACCGGCAGCCGGCCGGCGGGGAGATCGGCGAAGGGACGTCGCCCTCCAGCCGGATACGGTCGCTCTTGGCTCCCTTGCGCCGCGGGTCCGGCACCGGCACCGCAGAGAGCAGCGCCTTGGTGTACGGGTGCATCGGCGACTCGTACAGCGACTTGCGGTCGGCCAGCTCGACGATCTTCCCGAGGTACATCACCGCGATCCGGTCCGAGACGTGCCGGATGACCGAGAGGTCGTGGGCGATGATCACGTACGTCAGGCCGAGCTCGCTCTGGAGGTCGTCCAGCAGGTTCACCACCTGCGCCTGGATCGACACATCCAGCGCCGAGACGGGTTCGTCCGCGACGACGAGCTTGGGCCGCAGTGCGAGCGCGCGGGCGATACCGATGCGCTGGCGCTGACCGCCGGAGAACTCGTGCGGATAGCGGTTGTAGTGCTCGGGGCTCAGACCGACCAGCTCCAGCAGGCCCTGCACCTCCTTCTTCACACCGCCCTCGGGCTCGACGCCCTGGAGCCGGAAGGGGGTGCCGATGATCCCGCCGACGGTGTGCCGGGGGTTCAGCGAGCCGTACGGGTCCTGGAAGATCATCTGTACGTCGCGGCGCATCGGCCGCATCCGCCCGGCGGACAGGTGCGTGATGTCCTTGCCCTCGAACTCGACCTTGCCACCGCTCGGTTCGAGCAGCCGCGTGATCAGCCGGCCCATGGTCGACTTGCCGCAGCCCGACTCCCCCACGACACCCAGGGTCTCCCCCGGGTACACGTCGAACGACAGCCCGTCCACCGCCTGGACCGCGCCCACCTTGCGCTTCAGCACACCCTTGGTGATCGGGAAGTGCTTGACCAGGTCGGTGACCCTCAGGAGCGGCTCCGCCCCGGAGTCCTTGGCGGGAGCCTTCGCCGCGGCGGAGTCCTTGGACGTCTGCTGCGGGACCTTCGGAGCCTCGGGAGCCTGCGGATCCTTCTTCTTCTGATCAGTCACAGCTTCGGCGCAATCTCTTCGGTCCAGATCTTTTCCCGCTGGGCCTTCGTCATGTGACAGGCGGAGAAGTGCCCCTCCGTGCTCTCCCGCAGATCCGGACGCTCGGTGCGGGTGATGTTGTCCTTGGGCACGTCGGCATACGGGCAGCGGGGGTGGAAGGCGCAGCCGGACGGCACGTTGATCAGGCTGGGCGGGGAGCCCTTGACGGGCACCAGACGCTCGGTCTGCTCACGGTCGATGCGCGGCATGGAGCCCAGCAGCCCCCAGGTGTAGGGGTGCTGGGGCTCGTAGAAGACCTTCTCGGCCGAGCCGCGCTCGATGCAGCGGCCCGCGTACATCACCAGGAGCTCGTCCGCGATCTCGGCGACGACGCCGAGGTCGTGGGTGATGATGACGACGGCCGAGCCGAACTCCGTCTGCAGATCGCGGATGAGGTCGAGGATCTGCGCCTGGACGGTCACGTCCAGGGCGGTCGTCGGCTCGTCGGCGATGAGCAGCTCGGGGTTGTTGACCAGGGACATCGCGATCATCGCGCGCTGGCGCATACCGCCGGAGAACTGGTGCGGGTAGTCCTCGAAGCGGCGGTGCGGCTCGGGGATGCCGACCCGGTCGAGCATCTCGACCGCACGCGTGCGCGCGGTCTTCTTGTCGACCTTGTTGTGGACGCGGTACGCCTCCACGATCTGGGCGCCGATGCTGTAGTACGGGTGGAGCGCCGACAGCGGGTCCTGGAAGATCATGGCCATCTTCTGGCCGCGGAGGTTACGGACCCGCTCGGGTCCCGCTCCGATCAGTTCCTCGCCGTCGAGCCAGATCTCACCGGAGATCCGGGCCCGGTCGGAGTTGTGCAGGCCCATGATCCCCAGTGAGGTCACGGACTTGCCGGAGCCGGACTCGCCCACGATGCCGAGCGTCTGACCGGCCTTCAGGTCGAAGCTGACGCCGTCCACGGACTTGACCAGGCCGTCGTCGGTGTCGAAGTGGATCCGCAGGTCCCGGACGGAGAGGAAGCTCTTGCCGGCCGCGGACGGCGCACCGGCCTGGCCGCTCTTCGCGGGCTCGCCGGAACCCTTCTTGCGCACGTCGCTCATGAGAGCCTCACCCGGGGGTCGATCGCGGCGTACACAAGGTCCACCAGCAGGTTGCAGACAACGATGAAGAAGGCGGCCACCAGCGTCACGCCCATGACGACCGGAAGGTCGCTGCGGGTCACACCCTGGATCGCGTAGGCCCCCATCCCCTGGAAGGAGAAGACGGTCTCGGTGATGACGGCGCCGCCGATGAGCAGCGCGAAGTCCATGCCGAAGATGGTGACGAGCGGGGTCAGCGCGGCGCGCAGACCGTGCTTGACGACCACGTTCCGCTCGCGCAGACCCTTGGCCCGCGCGGTTCTGATGTAGTCCTCGCCCATGGTCTCCAGCATTCCGGCCCGGGTGAGCCGGGCGTAGAGCGCCGAGTACAGGAAGGCGAGGGTGCACCAGGGAAGGATCAGGTTCCAGGCCCACTCCGCCGGGTTGTCCGTGAAGGGCACGAACTGCAGATCGCCCCAGACCGTCCAGTGGAAGCTGAACAGGGCGAGCGAGACCAGACCGGTGAAGAACATCGGCAGCGAGACGCCGGCCAGTGCCACGCCCATCGCGAGCCGGTCGATGAGCGTGCCCCGCTTGAGCGCGGAGACCACTCCGGTCGCCACACCGGTGACGACCCAGATGACCGCCGCACCGACCGCGAGCGACAGCGTCACCGGGACGCGCTGCTGGATCTCCGGCCAGACCGCCGAGTGGGTCTTGAAGGAGTAGCCGAAGCACGGCGCGTGGCACACGGCGGGATCGGGCCCGAAGTGGTAGTTCGCGCCGACGACGATGCCCTTGATGAAGTGCCAGTACTGCTCGTAGAGGGGCAGGTCCAGCCCCAGGTTCTTCTTGACCGCGGCGATCGTCGCCGGGTCGGGGCTCTTGCCCACGTACTGGGCAGCCATGGAGTCGGTCGTCTGCCCGCCGAGGCGGGGGACGAGGAAAAAGATCGCGAAGGTGACTGCGCTGACCACCAGCAGCAGCAACACCGCGGCGAATACGCGTCGGATGATGTACGCAGCCACAGCCGTGCGGCGCCGGGTCGGACGGACGGGGTAGGCCCGTCCGTCCCGGCGCCTTCACCTGCCTTTCAGGGGGTGCTGTCGATGAACAGGTGTTACTTCTTGGTCGAGGTCATCAGCACGTAGTCGTACATGCCGAGGTACGCCTGACTGACCGTTACGTTCGCCGCCGAGTCCGGGCGGTAGAGCAGGTTCTTGCGGTAGAAGAGCGGTACGACGGAGGCGTTCTCCATCACCATCTGGTCGACCTTGCCCCAGGTGGCGTTGCGCTTCGCGTTGTCCAGCGTCCCGATGCCCTTGACGATCTCCGCGTTGATCTTCGGGTCGTCGAGCTCCATCAGGTTGGTGCCACCGGACGGCTTGATGGCCTTGCCGTCGACGATCTGGTCGATGTAGCCGAAGCCGGCCGGCCAGTCGGCGCCCCACGCCATCATCATCATTCCGGCGTTGTTCTTGTGGACCCAGTCCGGGACGCCCGCGAAGTCGGTGAAGTACTTGTCCGACGGGAACGTCTTGATGTCGGCGACGATGCCGATCTTCTTCAGGCTCTGCTGGAGCTGCGTCGCGCTGGTGACCTCGTCGGGACGGTCGGAGCGGGCGGTCAGCGTCGTCTTGAAGCCCTTGGGCTTACCGCACTTGGCCAGGTACTGCTTGGCCTTGGCGATGTTGCCCTTGTTGCCGGCCGTCGGGTACAGGTCGAACTTCTTGTAGCCCGAGACACCCGGCGGGATGACGGTCGTGGCCGGGTCGCCCCGGACCGCGCCGCCGATGGCGTCGACCATGTCGGCCTTGTCCGTGACGTACTGGACGGCCTTGCGGCAGTCGGCGTTGTCGAACGGCTTCACGTGCACGTTCAGCGCGAGGTACTGCAGCGCGCCGGCGTACGGGTCGTCCGTCTTCGCCTTCTCGGCGACCTTCGTGAGGACCTTCGGCTGCGTCTTGGACTGCAGACCGGTACCGGCGATGTCCGCGGTGCTCGTGTCACTGAGCAGGTGCTCGTCGACGGTCGTCGGCGTGATGTTCAGCTTCAGGTTGATCTTGTCCGGCAGCGCCTTGCGGATCGGGTCCGTCTTCGGGTCCCACTGCGGGTTGCGGACCAGCGTCGCGCCGCGGCTCTCGCTGTACGAAGCGAACTTGTACGGGCCCGAGGACACGATGTTCTGGACGTACGAGGCGCCCTTGTCGGCCTTCTGCGGCACCGGGGCCGTCTGCGAGAAGGACGCGAGGTAGTCCATGTCCGCGAACGGCTTGCTCAGGTGGAAGACGATCGTGGAGTCGTCCGGCGTCTCGATGGACTTGAGACCGTCGGGCGACTTGTCCTTGTAGGGACCCTTGTACTTGTCGCCGTCCTTGAGGTACGTGCTGAAGTACGTGGGCCCGTTGGACAGCGCCTCACGGGCGAAGGTCCGCTCGACGGCGTACTTGACGTCCTTCGAGGTGATCACGGTGCCGTCCTGGAACTTCACGCCCTTGCGGAGGTGGTAGGTCCAGGTCTTGGCGTCCGGGGTGGCCTTGCCCAGGCTCGTCGCCAGGTCGGGCACGATCTTGAGCCCTTCCTTGCCGGCGGCCGGCTTGAAGGTCACCAGCGCACGCGCGTAGAGCCGGGAGAAGTTCTGCACCCAGCCGTAGTACGTGTTGCCGGGGTCCAGGGAGTCCGGGCCACTGGAGTGCTCGTAGGTGACCGTCCCCCCCTTCTTGTCGGTCTTGTTGACGATGCTGGTCAGAGCTGCGTCGGCCTTGCCGTGGCTGCCCCCGCTGCCACTGTCACTGCTCCCGCAAGCGGTGGCAGCGAGCCCCAGCGCTACCGTCGCGGCTATTGCCGCTGCCGTCTTCCTGCTTCTCATGCTGAGGAAAGCCCCCTCGGTTGTCCGGTGTGCGGCATGGCCGCGATTACTTGCCACGGGGGTCGAGTGCGTCGCGCAGCCCGTCCCCCAGCAGATTGAAGGCCAGCACGGTGATGAAGATCGCCAGGCCGGGAATGACCATGAACATCGGGTCGACCTGGTAGAGGTCGACCGCGGTGGACAACATGCCGCCCCAGGAGGCCTGCGGCGGCTGGATGCCCACGCCGAGGAAGCTCAGGGACGCCTCGAAGAGGATGTTGGTGGGGATCAGCAGGGTCGCGTAGACGAGGATCGGCGCGACCAGGTTCGGGAGCAGCTCGCGGAAGAGAATGAAGGGCCCGCGGGCCCCCAGTGAGCGGGCGGCCTCGACGAACTCCCGTTCACGCAGACTCAGTGTCTGCGCACGGACGATGCGGCCCATGTAGGGCCAGTTGAAGAAGCCGATCACGAAGATCAGCACGCAGATACGGAGCGTCAGACCGCTGAGGCCGAACGCGTTGCCCTGGAGCGAGGCGGAGATCGAGATCGCAAAGAGCAACAGCGGGAACGCCAGGAAGGTGTCCATCAGGCGGCTGATGCCGCTGTCCACCCAGCCGCCGTAGAAGCCGGCCACCACGCCCATGACGACGCCGATGACGACCGAGAGGAGCGTCGAGCCCGCGGCGACCACCAGGGACACCCAGGAACCTTCGACGATCCGGGCCAGGATGTCCCGGCCGGTCTGCGGTTCCACACCCAGCGGGTGGCTCCAACTGATGCCGCCGAGGCTGCCCTTGGGCGCCAGCAGAGTCGGATCGACCAGGTTCTGGTGGAAGTCGTTGGGGTCGAGCCCGAACATCGCCTGGATCGGCTTGGACAGGATGGCGACCAGCACCAGCAGGATCACGACGACCCCGCCGGCCATGGCGACCTTGTCCCGCTTGAAACGCGTCCAGGCGATCCGGCCGAGTGAACGGCCCTCGATCTGGCTCTGCGTGGCCCCCGTGAGTACTGCCTCCGGCTGCGCTTCGGCAGTCGATCCGGTGGTCTCGATCGGTGCGGTCACAGTGCCTTTGACCCCTCCCGGCCGGCGGTGGCCGGCCCGTACCTGCCGCGGTGGCGGCTGCTGTGCATCAAGCGCATCGGGTGATGCCACTGTGCTGAAGTGACGGAATGTGTTCGCGGCTCGCCGCACAAGGGCACGACAACGCTCGCTGCAGGGAGTCTTCATTGCGGTTGCGATCACCCGCCAGACCTGACGGTGAATGTATGCGTAACCGTGATGCGGTCAATGGACTTCCGTTATCCGGACGCCGAGCTCGACTGAGCGGAA
The DNA here is from genome assembly GCF_036061255.1 of Streptomyces sp. NBC_00388. Classification (NCBI taxonomy): domain Bacteria; kingdom Bacillati; phylum Actinomycetota; class Actinomycetes; order Kitasatosporales; family Streptomycetaceae; genus Streptomyces; species Streptomyces sp. NBC_00388. The sequence goes on along the minus strand of NZ_CP107948.1, from coordinate 5,455,658 downwards.
ACTTTCCTCGCTAATGCGCCAGTTCGGACATCACACCCAACGGCCGCCATTGGCGGCCCAATTGGTGCACTCAGCCTACCGGCGGGTAGCCGTATCCCGCCGCAGGGGAGGGGATCATATGGGCCTCACGGTCGTAGAACGGGCGGGAGTTGGCCCGCAGCCACATACCGACCGGGTCGTACGCATCCGAGAGCGCCACGGTCGACACGGGCAGCCCCTCGGGCACCGCGGCGATCGACTGCTGCATCATCGCCCGCACCGAATCCACCGACTGCTGGCCCGTGTCGTACAGGTCGAGACCGATGGCCAGGTACGGGGTGCCGAGCGCTGGCTGCACCCAGACCCTGCTCAGCGAACGGATCGCGGGGGTGTGGTGCGCGCTCTGCGTGAGCAGCGCGTAGAACTGCGGGATCTCGATGGCCGGCTCCGAGAGCCGCAGCGGTCCGGCCGGCATCCGGTCGAGGCCGGTGGCGATCCGCCGCAGATCGGTCCAGGGAATGCCGACACCGCCGCCGGGGGCGTGCGGATTGAGCCAGATTCCCCAGCGGTCCGGGTAGAGGGAGCGGGCGATGTCACGCCCTGTGACCACCTCGTGCGAACGGTTCCAGCCGGAGACCGCCAGCTCCTGGGCCGAGGTCACGCACGGGGCGTAACCGAGCCCCTCGATCTCCATGTTCCCGTACTGGGCGTCCTGCGACCCGGCCTGGCCGTGCCAGAGCAGCATCCAGACCTGGCTGTCGGCGAGTGCCTGCAGCAGCGCCTCATAGGCGTCGTACCGCCCGGGGGTCACCTGAAGCAGCATCTCCTCGACCTGCCCGGCCGCCGTGCCCGACGCACTCACCCTGGGTCCCGCCCCTCTTCGATCCACCCGTTGACGTTCCACCCGCCGGCCCGCCCGCCGCCCTGTGCGATTTCCGGCCAGGTGCGCGCCGGTCGCCCCACGCATCCGACCAGCTTAGGCGGACGCCGGTTCCCGGGGCCGGTACGGCACCGGCCCTGCCCCGCAGGACGCACCGGACCGGCCCTACAGCACGGGCCCCGCCGCGTCCGCCCTGACGTAGAACGGCCTGACCCTCTCCAGCATCCAGTCGGCGACCGGGTCCTGCGCCACGTCCAGCAGGACGAGATTGACCGGCCAGGGGACCTCGACCCGGTGGAGCGCCCGGCCGAGCGCGTCCATCGGCGCGTTGCGGCCCGCGCCCTCCCACGTCGCGAACTCGACCCCGACGAAGAGGACCGGGTCCCCTCCCTCGATGGACGCGAGGGCCCTGCGCGCGGACCGGACGACGCCCGACTCCTCGAACTCACCGGCGGCCGCGGAGAGGAAGTCGACCGGCTCCTCCTGCCAGTCCGGCTCGAAGAGCCGCACCCGGCCACCGGTCGCGGGCCCGTCGAGCGGGGTCCGGCCGGTCCGGCACAGTTCGGCCACGGCGGGGGGCGGCAGCGGCATACCGACCGCCCCGCCCGGGTTCACCGCGACACCGAGCTGCGGCGGCAGCCCCCGGGCGAATTCGACCGCCGGGGCCACCGCGAACGAGTAGTGCGAGCCGACGCACTGGAGGAACTGCGCCTCGGAGCTGAAGACGGGCACATACGCCCCACCCTCGATGTCCACTGTGGGCAGGTCGAGCGAACTGCTCTCCTGCCCGCCGCCGTTGGGCAGCGGAACCCAGAGGTTGCTGCGCCCCAGCACCTCGATCAGCCGGCCGCCCGCAGCGGGGCTCCCGACCGATGCGGCCAGCACCTCTTCGAGCTCGTTTCCCGGCCATGCCATGTCCACCGAGGTATCCCCTTCTCACCTGTTCGTCTGTCGGCAAACCCTAGGCCCTGTCGCCCGCATCGTGCCGGGCTCGTCCGAACGGCCTCCCCCCGGCGGGGAGCAGCGGGGTCAGAGCGCCGCGTCGAAGCCGATCCGGTGCAGCGCCGCCGCCGCTTCGCGGTCGAGCAGCACCACCGATCCGCACCCGGCGGGCAGCCGTGCCCGCTCGGCGTCCCGGACCAGCCGGGCGACCGCCCTGCGGTGCCGGGCGAAGGCGTACCCGGACACCGCCCGGCCGCGCTCCTCCTGACCGGCCCGCGCCACGACCGGCGCCACGTCGAGCAGCAGCAGATGCAGGGTGCGGCCGCGGCGCCGCGCCGCGCGGGCCAGCAGGGCGCGTACCCAGGACTGTGTCCCGCAGTCGTGCACCACGACGCCGGCGCCCGTGCGCAGGGTGCGCCACAGCCCCCGGTAGTGGGCGGCCCGCACCAGCGGGCGGTAGCTCCAGTACGGCAGGCAGCGGGGCATCCGGCGCTCCCAGCGCTCCCGGGTGTCCTGCGAGTCGATTCCGTACGCCCCGGCGGCCCGGCGTAAGAGCGTGGACTTCCCGCTGCCGGGCAGGCCGGACACGACCACGACGTCGCCCGCGGCGAACACCAGGCCGCGCGGGCCGCCGCCCGTGCGCCGCCGCAGATCCCGCACCGCGGGCGCCACCCGTCCTGCCTGCTCCGGGCCGTCCCGTCCCGGTGGTCCGGTCCGCCCGGACGGGACGGGCGCCACCGCCCGTCCCCCGGGTGTCGTATCCGCGCGCTGTTCCTGCCCCACCATGGCCACTCCCCCTGTCGGGCCACCCCGCTCGCATGCCTGCGCATCCCTGCAGACCCCTGCGGATGAAGTGTAAAGAAAGAGTAATGCGACACAAGTGAGGCGCCCGTTCCCCGGCATGCGATGATGTGCGCGCCAACTCCATACAGGCCGTTCGAATCCGCGCGGGAGAGTCCCCGGCCACCGGCCGGGGCGCCGAAGGAGCAAGTCCCTCCCTTGTAATCTCTCAGGCCCCGTACCGCGCGGACGAGGCAGATCTGAAAAGCGGGCCGCCGTGCGGTCCCACCCAAGGTGCAAGCCGCGCGCTCTCGACAGGCGCCGGCGAACCTCTCAGGTTCCGATGACAGATGGGGAGGAATCGTCCTCCGTCTGTCATGCCCCGGGAGTACCGCATATGAGCCCCACCCCCCGCCTCACAGCACTCGACGCCCTGCACCGGTCGCTCGGTGCGACCATGACCGACTTCGCGGGCTGGGACATGCCGCTGCGCTACGGCAGCGAGCGCGACGAGCACATCGCCGTACGGACGCACGCCGGGCTCTTCGACCTCTCCCACATGGGTGAGATCACCGTCAGCGGGCCGCAGGCCGTGGACCTGCTCGACCACGCGCTGGTCGGCAACATCAGCACTGTCGGCAACGGCCGCGCCCGCTACACCATGATCTGCCAGGAGGACGGCGGGATCCTGGACGACCTGATCGTGTACCGGCTCGGCGAGCAGGAGTACATGGTCGTCGCCAACGCGGGCAACGCCCAGGTGGTCCTGGACGCGCTGGCCGCCCGCTCGGGCGGCTTCGACGCCGTCGTACGGGACGACCGCGACGCGTACGCCCTGCTGGCCGTACAGGGGCCGGAATCCTCCGGCATCCTGAAGTCGCTCACGGACGCCGACCTGGACGGGCTGAAGTACTACGCGGGTCTGCCCGGCACCGTCGCCGGTGTCCCGGCGCTCATCGCGAGGACCGGGTACACGGGCGAGGACGGTTTCGAGCTGTTCGTCGCCCCGTCCGACGCCGAGAAGCTCTGGCAGGCGCTGACCGAGGCGGGCGCGCCGGCCGGTCTGGTGCCCTGCGGCCTCTCCTGCCGCGACACGCTGCGCCTTGAGGCGGGCATGCCGCTCTACGGTCACGAGCTGACCACCGGGCTGACACCCTTCGACGCCGGTCTCGGCCGGGTCGTCAAGTTCGAGAAGGCGGGTGACTTCGTCGGGCGCGCGTCCCTGGAGGCCGCCGCCGAGCGCGCCGCCGCGGCCCCGCCGCGGAAGCTGGTCGGCCTGGTCGCCGAGGGCCGCCGGGTCCCCCGCGCGGGCTACCCGGTCGTCGCGGACGGCAAGGTCGTCGGTGAGGTCACCTCGGGCGCCCCTTCGCCGACGCTGGGCAAGCCGATCGCCATGGCGTACGTCGACGCGGCCCACGCGGAGCCCGGGACCTCCGGTGTGGGCGTGGACATCCGCGGTACCCATGAGCCGTACGAGGTCGTGGCACTGCCGTTCTACAAGCGCCAGAAGTGACCCACACCATCTCAGCCCGTAAGACCACTGTTCACCAGCACTCCCCCGCATCCAGGAGAATCAGGTCATGAGCAACCCCCAGCAGCTGCGTTACAGCAAGGAGCACGAGTGGCTGTCGGTCGCCGAGGACGGCGTCTCGACGGTCGGCATCACGGAGTTCGCGGCCAACGCGCTCGGTGACGTCGTCTTCGCCCAGCTCCCTGAGGTCGGTGACACGGTCACCGCGGGCGAGACCTGCGGCGAGCTGGAGTCGACCAAGTCGGTCAGCGATCTGTACGCCCCGGTCTCCGGTGGGATCACCGAGATCAACCAGGACGTCGTCGATGACCCGTCGCTGGTGAACACCGCCCCGTACGAGGGCGGTTGGCTGTTCAAGGTGCGCGTCACCGGCGAGCCGGACGAACTGCTCTCCGCCGACGAGTACGCCGCTTTCTCCGCCGGCAACTAGGGACTAGGGACTATTGATGTCACTTCTTGATTCCTCCCTCCACGAGCTCGACCCGGACGTCGCCGCCGCTGTCGACGCCGAGCTGGTCCGCCAGCAGTCCACCCTCGAAATGATCGCCTCGGAGAACTTCGCTCCGGTCGCCGTCATGGAGGCCCAGGGCTCGGTCCTCACCAACAAGTACGCCGAGGGCTACCCGGGCCGCCGCTACTACGGCGGCTGTGAGCACGTCGACGTCATCGAGACGATCGCGATCGACCGCGTCAAGGCGCTCTTCGGTGCCGAGCACGCGAACGTCCAGCCGCACTCGGGCGCCCAGGCGAACGCGGCCGCGATGTTCGCGCTGCTGAAGCCGGGCGACACGATCATGGGCCTGAACCTCGCCCACGGCGGGCACCTGACCCATGGCATGAAGATCAACTTCTCCGGCAAGCTCTACAACGTGGTCGCGTACCACGTCGACGAGGAGACCGGTCAGGTCGACATGGACGAGGTCGCCCGCCTCGCCAAGGAGTCCCAGCCGAAGCTGATCGTGGCCGGCTGGTCCGCCTACCCGCGCCAGCTGGACTTCGCCGCCTTCCGCCGGATCGCCGACGAGGTCGGCGCGTACCTGATGGTCGACATGGCACACTTCGCGGGCCTGGTGGCAGCCGGTCTGCACCCGTCGCCGGTCCCCCACGCGCACGTGGTCACCACGACCACGCACAAGACGCTGGGCGGCCCGCGCGGTGGTGTGATCCTCTCCACCGCCGAGCTCGCCAAGAAGATCAACTCCGCGGTCTTCCCGGGTCAGCAGGGCGGCCCGCTGGAGCACGTGATCGCGGCGAAGGCGGTGTCCTTCAAGGTCGCCGCGACCGACGAGTTCAAGGAGCGCCAGCAGCGCACCCTGGACGGCTCCCGCATCCTCGCCGAGCGTCTGGTGCAGGCCGACGTCACCGAGCACGGTGTCTCGGTCCTCTCCGGCGGCACCGATGTGCACCTGGTCCTGGTGGACCTGCGCAACTCGGAGCTGGACGGCCAGCAGGCGGAGGACCGTCTCCACGAGATCGGCATCACGGTCAACCGCAACGCCGTCCCGAACGACCCGCGCCCGCCGATGGTCACATCGGGGCTGCGGATCGGCACGCCGGCGCTGGCCACCCGCGGTTTCCAGGCCGAGGACTTCACCGAGGTCGCCGACATCATCGCGGCCGCGCTGAAGCCGGCCTACGACCGGGAGGCCCTGGCCGCCCGGGTCTCCGTGCTGGCCGCGAAGTTCCCGCTCTACCCCGGGCTGAAGTAGGACCGATTCGGTCCTGATCAGTACCGTTTTGTACGAACCACGGGGCACCCCGCACACTGGACAGTGAGCGGGGTGCCCCGCACCACGTAGGCACCGCGCTCACCGCTGTACCGCGCTACCTCTGCACCACCCCGGCAGACAACGGCGTCTACCCATTCCAAGGAGTTCTCCCGTGGCCATATCGGTCTTCGACCTCTTCTCGATCGGCATCGGCCCGTCCAGCTCGCACACGGTCGGCCCCATGCGGGCCGCCCGGATGTTCGCCGCCCGCCTGAAGAACGAGGGCCTGCTGGCCCACACCGGATCGGTCCGCGCCGAGCTCTTCGGCTCGCTGGGCGCCACCGGCCACGGACACGGCACTCCGAAGGCGGTGCTCCTCGGCCTGGAGGGCGAGTCCCCCCGCACGGTCGACGTCGAGCACGCCGACGCGCGTATCGAGGAGATCCGCGCCGGCGGCCGCATCAGCATCCTCGGCGCGCACGAGATCGCCTTCGACTACGACAAGGACCTGGTCCTGCACCGGCGCAAGGCCCTGCCGTACCACGCGAACGGGATGACCGTCCTCGCGTACGACACCGAGGGCGCGCCGCTCCTGGAGAAGACGTACTACTCGGTGGGCGGCGGCTTCGTCGTGGACGAGGACGCCGTCGGCGAGGACCGCATCGTCCTCGACGACACCGTCCTGAACCACCCCTTCCGCACCGGGGACGAGCTGCTGCGGCTGACCCGGGACACAGGTCTCTCCATCTCCGCGCTGATGCTGGAGAACGAGAAGGCCTGGCGCACCGAGGCGGAGATCCGCACCGGGCTGCTGGACATCTGGGGCGTCATGCAGTCCTGCGTCGCCCGCGGGATGTCCCGCGAGGGCATCCTCCCCGGCGGCCTCAAGGTCCGCCGCCGCGCGGCCAACTCGGCCCGCCAGCTGCGCGCCGAGGGCGACCCGCTCGCCCGCGCCATGGAGTGGATCACGCTCTACGCGATGGCCGTGAACGAGGAGAACGCGGCGGGCGGCCGGGTGGTCACCGCCCCGACGAACGGCGCGGCCGGCATCATCCCCGCCGTGCTGCACTACTACATCAACTTCATCCCCGGAGCCGACGAGGAGGGCGTCGTCCGCTTCCTGCTGGCCGCGGGCGCCATCGGGATGCTCTTCAAGGAGAACGCCTCGATCTCCGGCGCCGAGGTCGGCTGCCAGGGCGAGGTCGGGTCCGCCTGCTCCATGGCGGCGGGCGCGCTCGCCGAGGTCCTGGGCGGCTCCCCCGAGCAGGTGGAGAACGCGGCGGAGATCGGTATGGAGCACAACCTCGGCCTGACCTGCGACCCGGTCGGCGGTCTCGTCCAGATCCCGTGCATCGAGCGGAACGGCATGGCGGCGGTCAAGGCGGTCACGGCGGCCAAGATGGCGATGCGCGGCGACGGCATTCACAAGGTGTCCCTGGACAAGGTCATCAAGACGATGAAGGAGACCGGGGCCGACATGTCGGTCAAGTACAAGGAGACGGCCCGGGGCGGGCTCGCGGTGAACATCATCGAGTGCTAGAGGGAAGGGCCCTGACCAGCGCGTTCGTGTCTTTCAGCGCTGTCAGGGCCTTCCCTGCTCACGCGGCGGAAAGTCCCTGGGGACTCCCTGGGACGGACGTGAAAGTCCCTGAAAAGTCCCTGGGATATCCCCCTGGAAGGGGCTTTTGACCTGCGGGTTCGCGGCACGTGATCAACGCCGGATGTGCCGCTCACCCACCAGCCGATGCATCAAATCGATCCCCCACTCTCACCCAAGGGGTATGATTCGATACATGAACGCTGCGGAAAACCCACGCTTGGAGCAGCGGCTGGCCGGCCTCTCCCCCACGTTCACGACGTCGCAGGCGCGGCAGGCCCTGCTCTCCCCTCGCGATCTGGCGCACTTGGTCACGGAGGGGGAGATAGACGAACTGTCCCGTGGGGTGTACCGACGGGCAGACGCCCCGGAAACGGCGCACGCGGATCTGCTGGCCGTGTGCGCACGGGCTCCTCGCGCCGTGGTGTGCGGTGAATCCGCCCTGGCCCTGCATGAACTGATCGACGACATCCCCGCAGCAGTACACATCGCCGTGCCGCGCGGGACACGCCGCCCGACGATTTCCTACCCGCCGACCGTGGTGGCGCAGTACGCCGCAAAGACCTTCGACCTCGCTATCGAACGGTTCGAAGCAGCCCCGGGAGAGACCGTCCCCATATACAACGCGGCCCGCAGCGTCGTCGACGCAATGCGCCACCGCAGCCGCCTCGGCGAAACCCTCGCCCTGTCCGCGCTCGGCCGCTACCTGCGCCGAAGCGGACGCGGCGGGGTCGGCGAACTCCAGCACATCGCACGCGAGTTGGACGCCCTCTCTGTCGTCCGCCCCGCCGTAGAGGCGGTGCTCGCCTGATGGCCAACCCCACCCGCGACACCACCGCCGGCCGCGTCTACAACGACCTGCGTAACCTGGCGCGCCGCAACAGCCGGTCCACGGACGAGGTCATGGTCGAGTACGTCCTCGAACGGTTCCTCTACCGCCTGGCCTCATCGCCCCTGGGCCGGGAGCACTTCGTCCTCAAAGGTGGCCTGCTGCTCGCCCAGTTCGGCGCACGTCGAACGACCCGGGACATCGACATCCTCGGTCGATCTTTCCCAGGCACCGAAACAGAGATCATCCACAGGATCGCGGGCATCGCCGCCACCGAGATCAACGACGGAGTCGTATTCGATCCCACGACACTCAAGACCGTCCCCATTCGCGAGGAGGACGAGTACCACGGTCTACGCCTGTCGATGGCTGCCTCCATCGCCCGAGCACGACTCAAGCCTCCAACTGGATATCAGCTTCGGCGACCCCGTCACCCCCGGCCCCCGGATCATCGACTATCCGCAGCAGCTCACGACGGAAAGCTTCCAGATCCTCGGCTACCCACTGTCCACCGTCATCGCCGAGAAACTCTCCACCGCAGTCTCACTCGGCGAGCTCAACACCCGCGACCGCGACTACGGTGACCTCTACCGCTTGCTCACCCTCAACGACCTGGACGGCCAAGAACTCACAACAGCGCTGACCGCCACCGCCACACACCGCGGCATCACCCTGAAACCCCTCAGCTCTACCATCACCGACCTCGGCGAGCGCCGCCAGACCTCCTACACTGCCTGGCGCCGCCGGCAAGGCCCCGCCGCAACGAGCTACCCCGAACGCTTCACGGACGTCGTCCGGCAGGTCACTGCCTTCGCAGACACACTCCTCAACGGCGACGCCGTTACCCTCACTTGGAGTGCGGCGACCCTCACGTGGTCATGAACCAGACCTGGCCGACCGACCAGGCATTCGGGGGGAACCCGAGACCTGCGCATTACGAGTTTCGGTCAAGTACAAGGAGACGGCCCGGGGCGGGCTCGCGGTGAACATCATCGAGTGCTGAGGGTCCGGGCACGGGAGCGCGGCGACAGCCGGGGCTTCTCCGTCCTCCGGTCCTGGCGCGGGGCTCTCCGGTCCGGGGCTCTCCGGTCCGGGGCTCTCCGGTCCGGGCGCGGGACTTCCTGGTCCTGACGCGCCTTCCCGCGGCCCGGGACGGCGGGCCGTGCGGGGTGTCGTCCGTCAGACGGCGGCCGGGACCGGCCGCAGCTCCTGACGCACCACGATCGCGTTGAGCCGGACCGCGAAGCGGGCGACGTCCGTGGGTTCCAGGGCGCCGGCCTGTGCCCTGCCGAGGCCGATGGTCGCGTCCACGCAGAAGGCGATGGCGTACATCCCGGTCCCGGTCTCCTCGTCCTGGAGGGCGAAGAACAGGTCCCGGTAGAAGCTGGTGCGGTCCGCGTCCTCGTCGTAGTACGAGAGCCCCGGCTCGCCCTCCTGCGCGGCGAGACCGGTGAAGGCGTGGACGAGCTCCTCCTCGATGGTGGCCCAGAAGGAGGCGCCGGCGAACTCGGACGGCAGCGCCTGGCGCACAGCCTCCTTCAGGGAGAGCACCATCAGCATGATCGGCCCGTACTCCTGGAGCCCCCAGCCGCGCACCATCTTGACGATGGCGCCGTCCGGTATGGCGGCGGCGGCCTCCCGGATGTTGTCGAAGTCGAAATTGACGGTCGCGGGGGCGATCGCGTCCTGGAACACCCGGTCGATCGCCCGTGCCTGTTCCAGATGGTCCGGGCCCACATCGATGACGGTTCGGAAATTACCGGCCATGACTCCTCCTGTGTCGCGATGATCAGAAGGGGTCAGTATGCCGAGCGGGCTCCGTGCGGTGCCGGGGCGTCCCGGTGCGCGGACGTCGCGTGCGTACGGTGGCGGGGCGCCGGAACGCGCCCCGCTCCTCATGAGCGCCGGGCGCCGGCACCGGTGGCCGGAAGCACCCGGAAGACCCAGGTGCGGTAGGACCAGAATCTGAAGAGTGTGGCGACTCCGATGCCGATGAATTTGAATACGTTGCTCTGCAGCGGGCTGTCCCAGCCGAATCCGTAGGTCGCCAGGTAGAGAATGCCGTTCTCGATCACCAGCCCGGCGACGCTGAACAGCAGAAAGAGCCCCATCTCGCGGGTGCAGCCGCTCTTGTCCCGGTCCCGGTAGGCGAAGTAGCGGAACCCTATGTAGTTGAAGACGATCGAGACGACCGTGGCGACGACGCTCGCGCTCACCACCGGAATCGAGGTGCCGTGGCGCAGGAGGTTGAACACCAGGAGGTTGACCGCGACGCCGAGCCCGCCGACTACCGCGAATTTCACGACCTCCCGTGCGCGGGGAGACGACGGATTCGCGTGGGAGGGCTGCTCGGTTCGTACAGGCATCGGCGCTGATCCTCCGGAGGCGGGTGGCCGGCCGGGGCGCGGGCGGGCCGCGCGGCGAGCGGCGGGGCGCCCTGTGGTGACAGGGTCGCCGTGCAGTGGCGCGCCCCTCGGGGGAGGTGCCGCTCACTTCTCAGCGCTCGGGCCTACCGCCCCGCACCGTCCCTTCCAGCCTCCCACGGGCCGTCGGCCTGTCAAGGCGATCAAGAACCGGGCACGGGTGGCGCGTGGGAGCCGGGGAGACGCGTGGCGCGCGCTCTCACGCCTCCTCGTCCAGCAGGAAGGATCCGTACTCCGGTTTGCCCGCTCGCTCGTAGGCGCAGTACTGGACGCCCGTGCTGGTGGCGCGGGACTCGGTCAGAGTCCAGGCGGTGGGCGCGGCGCCCTCGGCGAAGAGGCGCTTCCCGGTGCCGATGATCACGGGGTTGACGATCAGCCGGTAGCCGTCGACGAGATCGTGCCGCTGCAGCGTGCGGATGAGGTCACTGCTGCCCTGCGTCATGATCACGCCGTCGAGCCGTTCCTTGAGCACGGCGACGGACTCCGCTGCCTCACCCTTGAGGAGGTGGGAGTTGTGCCAGTCCAGGCTGTCGCGGGTGCGGGAGGCGACGTACTTGGGCATGGTGTTGAGCTTCACTGCGATCGGGTTGTTCTCGTCGGTGATGCGCGGCCAGTACGAGGCGAAGATGTCGTAGGTCCGGCGGCCGAGCAGGAGATGGTCCGCGCTGTGCTCGAAGAGATCCTTCATGAGACGCATGAAGTCCTGATCGGTGTACGGGACCTGCCAGCCGCCGTGCTCGAAGCCCTCGTCGACGTCCTCGCCCGGCCCGCCCGGGGCCTGCATGACGCCGTCCAGAGTGGTGAACGCGGTGACGATCAGCTTGCCCATGGTGCTGCCCTCCGGGGTGCGGTTTCTGCTTCACAGGAATGACTCCCCGGCCGGCGAGAACTCATCGTCCGGTGGACCGGCTGTCCGGTAGACCGGCTCCTACTCCCCCGTCGCGTACAGCCGGTCGACCACCTGCGCCAGCGCCAGGGGCAGGTGCGCGGGGAGGCCCTGGTGAAGCTGGGCCAGCAGGCTGTGGCGGGCTTCCTCGGGGAGCAGGTCGGGCCGGGGCGCGGGAGGCAGGGGGCGCTCCGCCCGGGGGGCCGGGCGGGGCGTGGCCAGAGCGGCGGCCCGCGTGCGCCAGTACTTGGCGTCCCGGTACTCGCCGCGGCGCCGGTGGTCGAGGAAGAGCGCGTACGCGGCGGTCCTGCAGCCGGCGCCCGCGGCGAACTGCCACCAGGAACGCGCCGCGTCGTACCGGCCGGTGATGTGCAGCAGCGCGGCGAGCACCAGGGCGCCCCCCGGGTCGGGGCGCTGCTCGTCCACCAGCAGGGAGAGTCCGGCCGCCGCCTGGGGCGCGTTCAGGACCAGCGCGCAGGTCAGACCCAGCTCGTGGGCGGCCTGCTCGTACGCGGTCGGGTAGGGCGAGGGGGCCGGGGCATCGGGGCGCGGCGGGACGCGCGGGCCGTCGGGGTCCGGCCGGCCGGAGCAGCAGTCCTGGCCGTCCGTCGCCGGGGCGTCGTGCCGTGCGGGGTGCGGGGTGCGGGGTGCGAACGCCGGGTGGGCGGCGCCCGGTTCGGGGTCTCGCCCGTGCTTCCCGTCCATGCGCTACTCCCCAGGGCTGGGCACCCATGTGAGGCCGAGGTCCAGAGCCAGTTTCCGCTTCGCGTGCCGGATGTGCGAGCGGACCGTCTCCTGGGGGACGCCCATGATGAATGCGGTGCGGGCCTGATCGTATTGCAGCACGTACCGGAGCAGCAGCACGTCGTACTGGCGTTCCGGGAGTCCGGCGACCGCTGCATAGAGCCGCAGCCGTGGCTCCGTCCGGTGCGCACCGGCACGGACGGAGCCGGGGGCGGCCGGACGGCACGCGCCCAGGATGTCCTCGAACACCCGGAGGGGCGCGGCGCTCCGGGCCAGTGCCGGTTCCAGACCGCGCTGGTCCAGCCACTCGAAGACGATCTCCTTGAAGATCTTCCAGGCGTGTCCCTCGACCGATTCCTGACGCAGCGCGTGTTCCCAGTGGAGTGTGAGCCTGCTCCTGAGTTCGCCGACCAGACCGTGTGCCGTCGCGGCGTCACCCACCTGCAGGGAGGCGTAGGCCTGCCACTCCTCGTGGTGCTCGGCGCAGAACGCCTCGCAGACCATGTGCAGCCGGCGCGCCGACAGGCCTGAGGTCGACGCCCGTAAGGCGGTGGGCTCTGCCGCGGTGGTTCGACGCATTCACGTACCTGCTCTGCTGTGCTGCCGCGCCGGTTCCCCGCTGGAACCGGCGTCCGGTGCTAGGGATACGCCCTCGTACGCCGGCGCACACCATGGTCCGCACATCCGCGCCGCGACGCATACGAAAGCTGCCATCGGTGTTCGTCTCGTTACGTTGGGCTCGTAAGTGTGTACCCGAAAATACAGTCGGACGGTTCCGTTTTCCGGAGTTGACCGGAGTTGGCCGGAGCCGGTCCGCGTTCTCGCGCGGTCCGGCGGGCAGGGTGCTGACGAGCGGCACACCGACAAGGGGAGGCAGGCATGGCGGACCACAAGGGGCAGGACCCCGGCGCGAGTTCGGTCGATCTGGAGCTGGACCGGGCGCACTCCGCCCGGATGTACGACTACTACCTGGGCGGCACCACCAACTTCACCGCCGACCGGGAGGCGGTCGGCAGGGTGCTCGCAGCATTTCCCGGTGTGCGGGTCGCGGCCCGGACGAACCGGGAGTTCATGCACCGCGCCACCCGGTGGGCCGCGGAGAGCGGGCTGTGCCAGTTCCTCGACATAGGCACCGGCATCCCCACCTCTCCCAACCTCCACGAAGTGGTCCAGCTGTCCGTGCCCGCGGCCCGCGTGGTGTACGCCGACAACGACCCCATCGTGCTCGCCCACGCCCAGGCGCTGCTCCGCAGCACACCTCAGGGGCGGACCGCCTACGTCGAGGCCGACGCCACGGATCCCGGGACCCTGCTGAAATCGGCCGCGCTGCGCGACACCCTCGATCTGAGCCGCCCCGTCGCCCTGAGTCTCAACGCGCTGCTGCACTTCGTCACCGACGCCGACGGCGCGTATTCGATCATCGAGCAGTACAAGGACGCGCTCGCCCCGGGGAGCACGCTCGCCCTGTCGCATGCCACTCCGGACTTCGACGCCGAGACCATGAACCGCATGATCGAGATCTACACCGCGGCCGGTACGCCGCTCCAGTTCCGCACCCGGGCGGAGTTCAGCCGCTTCTTCGACGGATGGGAGCTCGTCGACCCCGGTGTCACGGTGTCCTACCGGTGGCGGCCGGACGACCCGAGGGAGCCCGGTCAGGTCAGCGATGCGGACGCCGCCTGCTATGCGGCGGTGGCCCGGAAGCCCTGAGGCCGGGCCCAGCCGACCCGGGACCGGCGACCCGGGACCGGCGACCCGGCTGCCGCGGCGAGGTCCGGCCCGGGACGAGGCGTGGTTCCGGTACGGCGGCCAGTGCGCCGCGGCGCGCACGCCGCGCCTTCCCGCGCGGGCTCACGCCCCCGGGTCTGGGCAGGAGGCCGCCAGCGCGCCGGCCGTCTCCACCACGTACGCCCGCAGCCTGGCGACGTCCTGCGGCCCCTCGCCCGCACCCAGGACCAGCCGGGCCATCTGCGGGAACGCCAGCGGCCAGACCGCCACACCGATGAGCGCGAGAAACGTGGCGGCGGCGTCCCCCGCGAGCCGCCCGCCGGTCGATGCGGCCAGTGCGGCGGCCTTCCGCGCGTAGTGCGCGGCGCGCGCCCCGCTGTCGGGCGGCGCCGCGTCCCCGTAGTACAGGGCCTCCCACATCATCAGCCGGGTCAGCTCGGGGTTGTCCCGGTGGAAGTCGAACACCCGTCCCGCGTACTCGCCCGGGTCGCCGTCCGGCAGCCCCACCCGCACCGCGTGCGTGTCCAGCGCTTCCGCTACGACTGCGGCGAACAGCTTCTCCTTGCTGCCGAAGTACCCGTAGATGCGCTCCTTGTTGGCCTCCGCCCGGAGCGCGATGCGGTCGACGCGTGCGCCGCCCATCCCGTGTTCGGCGAATTCCGTGCGGGCCGCCGCGAGCAAGCGGGCGCGAGTTCCTTCGGTACGGGCGCTGGTCGTCATGGGGGGATCGTACCCGGGTTGCCAACCAACTGGATGGTTGGCTACCGTCCCCGCCATGGCGACAAGAACGGATGTCTGGATCACCGGGCTGGGGGCCACCACACCCCTGGGCGGCGATGTCCCCAGTACCTGGGCCGCGATGACGGCAGGCGCGAGCGGAATCAGCAGCCTGGACGGTGCGGGCTGGGCGGAGAGGCTGCCGGTGCGGATCGCGGCGCGAATGCGCCAGGACCCGGCGGATTCACTGAAGCGCACCGAGGCCCGCCGGCTCGACCGGTGCGAGCAGGCCGCACTCGTCAGCGCCCGGGAGGCCTGGACGGACGCGGGCGCCCCCGGAGTCGATCCGGAACGGTTCGCGGTCGTGATCGGCACGGGGACCGGCGGGGTGCTCTCGCTGCTCGGGCAGAACCGCGTCCTGGAGGAGGCGGGCCCCAGGAAGGTCTCGCCGCATACCGTCCCCATGCTCATGGCCAACGGGCCCGCCGCGTGGGTCTCCATCGACCTGGGTGCGCGGGGCGGAGCACACACCCCGGTGAGCGCCTGCGCGTCCGGGGCGGAGGCCATCGCACAGGGCCTGGACCTCATCCGGGCGGGACGGGCCGACATCGTGGTGGCCGGCGGCTCCGAGGCGAGCCTGCATCCGCTGCCGATGACCGCCTTCGCGCAGATGAGGGCGCTGTCCGTGTCGAACGACGATCCAGACGGCGCCTCACGCCCGTTCGACTCGGCACGCAACGGCTTCGTCCTGGGCGAGGGCGCCGCCGTCCTGGTACTGGAGAGGGCCGCGCACGCCCGCGCACGCGGCGCACGAGTGTACGGAGCAGTGGCCGGCGCGGGTACGACGTCCAGCGCCGGGCACATCACCGCGTCCGACCCCGAGGGCCAGACCCGGGCGATCCGCAAGGCGCTGCGGGACGCGGAGCTGGGCCCCGGGGACATCGGGCACGTCCATGCTCACGCCACGTCGACCCCACAGGGCGATCTCGCCGAGGCGGCAGCTGTCGCCGCAGCCATCGGCACCCACCCGGTGGTCACGGCCACCAAGTCCATGACGGGGCATCTGCTGGGCGCGTCCGGCGCGTTGGGCGCGATCGCGGCAGTACTCGCCCTGCGGGACGGGTCCGTCCCGCCGACCCGGAATCTGACCCGGATCGACGAGCGGGTCCCCCTCGACGTCGTCACCGGGGCGGCCCGCACGGGGCGTTGGGAAGCCGCCCTGGCCAACTCGTTCGGCTTCGGGGGCCACAACGTCTCCCTGGTGCTCACATCGCCCGGGTGAGCGAATGAGGTCGAAGCCTCAGGACTGGGTAAGTGGAACGGTGAATACCGAAGTTCCACGACTCGCCGGGAGGCGGTGCACCATGCTGCACGGCATCGATGTCAGCACCTACCAGTCGTCGTTCGACACCGACGGCCTGAGTTTCGTCTTCATCAAGGCCTCCGAAGGCCACACCTACGTCAATCCACGGCTGACCACCCAGACCAAGCTGGCCCGTGACGGTGGTTGCGTCACCGGCTTCTACCACTTCCTGTGGCCGGGGAACATCCAGACGCAGGCCGAGTACTTCGTGAGCAAGGCACCCGAGAAGGCGGGCGATCTGCTCGCGGTGGACTGGGAGACCACGGGTGACCACACCCGGGCGAGCAACGCCGAAAAGGACAGCTTCATCAGAGCGGTGAAGAAGCTGCGGCCCCACAACCGCGTACTGCTGTACACGAACCGCGACTTCTGGCTGAACCACGACACCACGTCGTACGCCGGGGACGGGCTCTGGATCGCGGACTACACCACGGCGGGCAAGCCCAGGATCAAGGCGGCGTGGACCTTCCACCAGTACACCGACAGCCCGCTCGACAAGAATGTGGCCCACTCACGCTTCGCGAGCAAGAGCGCGCTGAAGGAGTGGGCCACACCGTAGGGACGAGGCGCGGGAGAGACAGCCGGCCGGGCATCCGGCCGTCCGGTGTCCGGACCGGCGACCCGTGAGGCGTCAGGCGTCAGGCGTCAGGCGTCAGGCCCGGAACGCGGCGGGGCGCTCGCGCGGGGCGGCGGCCAGCGCCTTGGTGACGCCTTCCGTACCGGCCGAGAGACCGTAGACGGGGGTGTCAGGCTGCTGGCGCCAGGATTCGTCGATACCGCCCGCGTCGACGGTGTCGAAGCCGATCTCGTCGATCAGTTCACGCACGGTCCGCTTGGCGGCCGTGTCGTCACCCGCGACCGGCAGCGCGAGCCGGCCCGCCGCCCCCTGGGGGCGCGCCTCGTCAATGATGTGGTGGGCGTAGATCCCGTTGAACGCCTTGATGACCGGGTGGCCGATCTGCTGCTCGGTCCAGCGGCTCTCCGGGAGCCCGTCCTCGATGGCGTCGATCCGCCCGTCCCGCTGGCGCGGGTAGTAGTTGCCGGTGTCGATCACGGCGACCCCCGGAGCAGCGGCGTCGAGCAGTCCGGACGGCAGGTCCGGCACGGCCTTCACCGGGATGGTGATGACGACGACCTGGGCGCCGCGCGCCGCCTCGGCCACCGGTACGGGGGTCGCGCCCGTCTCCTCGGCCAGCTCTCCCAGGGTGTGCGGGCCGCGGGAGTTGGCGACGGACACGTCGTGCCCCAGCGCCGTGAGCCGCCGGGTCAGATTGCCGCCGATGTGGCCGGCGCCGATGATGCCGATCTTCATGGTGTGCCCTCCGCTGCGTATGTTCCGGATGCTGTGGGGTGCGGTGCCGGGTCAGGTGGTGCGGTGGCGGAGCAGTGCTCGTTCGCGTGATGCCGTGTCGCCGGGCACCGGACCCCGGCACGTGCCGCCCCGTCGCATCGGTGGCCAACCTGCCCGGCGGCCGGGCTATTCCGTCGCGGACTTCCGTTCACCCGACTGACATATTCCGCCGCCACAGCCCCGGTACGGCGCCCGCTTCGTGCCCGCTTCGTGCCTGATTCGGGACCGGATGCCGCCCTTCTCCGCCTTCAAGTCGTGAAGGCGGAGAAGTTTATGAGAGCGCTCTCAGCTCTAGGTATTGACCTGCCTCCCGAGCCTCGCAACAGTAAGGGCCATGCGGGAGGGCACCCCCCACTGCTCCACCACCCTCCCGCGCTCCGCCCCCCACAGACCACAGGAGACTTGCGTGATATCCCGCAGACTGTTCCTGACCGGCGCCGCGGCGACCGCGACCGCACTCACCTACCCCGCCTGGGGAAGCGCGCTGAGCCCACGCGCGTCGGCCGCCGCCGCCACCTGCGAACTGGCTCTGGAGAACAAGTCGTTGCCCGGCAACGTCAACGCGTACGTCACCGGCCACGAGCAGGGCACCGACCGGTGGGTACTGCTGCGCGCCGACGGCAGCGTCTACCACCCGGACTCGCCATCCGCCCCGCAGACCCCCCTGCCCGTCGACTGCGCCATCCCGCTGAAGGGCGCGGGCGCCGGCCCGGTTGTGCTGACGCTTCCTCAGATGTACGGCGCCCGGGTCTACTTCGTACGGGACGACACGCTCGACTTCTTCCTTAACCCGGGCCCGGCCCTGGTCGAACCTGCCTTCGCCACGGCAGCGGACCCGAACTACGGCCGCACCTGGTCGTTCTGCGAGTTCACCTTCAACCCGGACCAGCTCTACGCCAACATCTCCTACGTCGACCTGGTGACCGCCCTGCCCATCGGGCTCTCGCTCACGGGCACCACCAACCACACCGTCGCCCCGCTCCCCGACGGCGCGGTCGACAAGATCGCCGCCGACCTCACCACCCAGGCGGCCAAGGACGGGCAGCCCTGGGACAAGCTGGTCATCCACGGCTCCGACGGCAAGGTGCTCCGGGTGGTCTCGCCGCAGCACCTGATGGCGTCCGCCTCCCCCGGCGCGACACCGTTCGGCGACCTGTGGACCGGTTACACGGACCAGGTCTGGGAGAAGTACAGCTCCACCGACCTCACCATCGACCTGCAGGGCGGCAAGGGCAGTCTGAAGGGCCGGGTGAGTGGCGACGTCCTCACCTTCGACGGGGGCCACACCTTCGCCAAGCCCGACTCGAAGTCCATCTTCACCTGCAACGACGGCCCCTTCGCCAACAACCCGGGCGACCCGGACGACAAGAAGGCGCTGCTCGCCAGGATCGCGGCCGGGTTCAACCGGTCGATCATGCTCACCCACCCCAGCCAGCCGAACGGCACCACGGCGGCCGACTACTACCAGGGGGACGTCACCAACCACTGGGCGCGGGTGCTCCACGCCAACTCGCCGATCGGGTACGCCTTCCCGTACGACGACGTGGTCCCCGACGGCCAGCCCGATGTCTCGGGCGCCGCGAACGACGGCAACCCGGTGCGTTTCACGGTGTCCGTCGGGTCCTGAGCGACCAGGCGGACGACGGGGGCGGGGGCGGGTCCTGGCAGCGCGCCGGGGCCCGCGCCGGCGCGGCGCCGCCCGACCGGGAGCCGCTCAGCCGGAGGGCGGCGCTGACTGCGGCGCGGATCGCGGCGCGCCGATGCGGAGTTCGCGGGCCACGACGGCGCCGGCCACATCGGCCAGCTTCAGCCGGTTCGACCGGGCGTGGCCGCGCAGCACACCGAAGGCCTCGCCCGTACCGGTCCCCAGCCGCTCGGCGAGCATGCCCTTGGCCTGCTCGATGACGACTCTGCTGTTCAGCGCCCGGCTGAGCTGCCCGGCGGTCTCGCGGTGGCCGCGCAGCTCGTCACTCTGGTCCCGGAGCACCATGGTCAGGTCGCCCAGCCACTGGGCGGAGTCGGTCTCGGCAGGGGACAGCTCCCGGTCGCGGCCGAACAGCTGGAGTACGGCGCGGGGGCGGCCGGTGCTGTCGTGCAGCGGCAGCAGCGTCACGACGGTGTGGCCGTCCGCCAGGGCGCGGCCGGTGAACCGGGGCCAGCGCGCGGCCTGTTGCCGCAGGTCGATGTTGAGCAGCGCGCGGTCCTCGCGCAGGCACTCGGGGCCCGGTTCTCCCTGAAGTGTTCCGGCGTCGTCGGCCGGTGTCACGCAAGCCCCGGAGAGCCGGAGCAGCGCCGTGCAGTCCTGGCACAACTGCCGTACGAGCGAGGGTGACCGTGCCTCGTCGGCCGCGGCGACCGCGAGCCCGAGGGCGCTGCGCATCCACTGCTGTTCCGGGTCCATGTCGGGCCAGATTACCCAGGCGTGGCAGAGCCCGGAGCCGTACCGCACGACAGCCCCCCGGACGGGCCGGGGGGCGTGCGCGCCACGTGCCGTTACTTGTTCAGCGACGCCCAGAACTCCTCGAAGGAGAGCTTGCCGTCGCCGTTGGCGTCCTTGGACCTGATGATGGACTGAGCCACTGTCTCGGTCACGTGGAAGTCACCGAGCTGCGCCATGACGCTCTTGTACTCGCTCGCCGTGATCCGGCCATCGCCGTCGACGTCGAGACGCTCGAACGCCTTGCGGGCCTCTTCTTTGTCCGCCACTGGGTCCACCCCTTCTTGGTACGTGTCTGACGTATGTCAGATTAACCGGCAGGGTGGGCCCGCAGTGCCGCGGCCAGCCAGGCGAAGTCCTCGTGGTGCCGAGGCTGGGATTCCCGGCCGTTGACGACCGCCATCAGCCGCCGGTAGCGGTCCGCCTCGGCGAAGCCGGCGCCCGCCAGCCGCTGGAGCAGCGCGTCCCGGTCCGTGTCGGCGCCGAGCAGCTCGTCCAGGATGCCGGAGGCCTGTCGGGCAGCTCGACGACGGTGCGCCGGACACGCTCCTGGACGCCGGGGGCGGTGTCGAGGCCACCGAACACCTCATCGGTGAAACCCTCGATGATGCGGTTGCGTTCCGCGGTGGACAGCCTGGCCAGCCTGTTCATGAGCGCCGTCTCCTCCGCGCCCGCCGCGCGTTTCGCGACGGCCGACAGCACGTCCCGGTTCAGTCTCAGTGAGCGG
Organism: Streptomyces sp. NBC_00388; assembly: GCF_036061255.1. Classification (NCBI taxonomy): domain Bacteria; kingdom Bacillati; phylum Actinomycetota; class Actinomycetes; order Kitasatosporales; family Streptomycetaceae; genus Streptomyces; species Streptomyces sp. NBC_00388. The sequence continues at coordinate 5,435,035 of NZ_CP107948.1, read as the reverse complement.
ATCTGCGCGTCCAGGGCGGCCACATGAGTGGCGGCCACGTCCGCGATACCGCTCTCCCCCGACAGCACACGGCGCACCGCGTCGAGTCCGGGGCCGAGCTCCCGCAGGGTGCGGACCAGTTCGAGCCGGGCCACGCCTGCGGCGTCGTAGAGCCGGTAGCCGCCTGCCGACCGCCCGGCGGGCGGCAGGGCGCCGATGTCCGACCAGTAGCGGATGGTCCTGACCGGGAGCCCGGTACGGCGGGAGAGCTGCCCGATGGTGAGGACTCCGGGTCCTTCGTCGTTCATGTCTGCGAGTGTGTTCCCTCCAGCGGGTGGAGACTCAAGAGTCCAGCAGACACCCGTGCGCGCCGGGGGGCCATCGCCCGGGCCGGTCCTGCCGGTTCTCGCCGGGGCCCCTGGCAGGGCCGGGGCCTAGCGGAAGATCCCGGTGTGTCCCAGTGAGTACCGGCCGGGCTGCGGATACACGGCGAGTCCGTGCGGGCCGCTGCCGACCGGGATGCGGGCGAGCTGCTTGCCGCTGGTGGTGTCGATCGCGTACACCTCGGCGTTGTAACGGCCGGTCAGCCAGAGCACCTTGCCGTCGGCGGAGACGCCGCCCATGTCGGGGCTCCCGCCGCCGGGCAGGACCCACTTCTTGACGAGCTTGTTCTGCGGGAATCCGAAGACCGAGATCGTGCCCTCGCCCCGGTTGGAGATGTACATCTCCTTGGAGTCCCGGCTGATGTAGAGCCCGTGGCAGCCCTTGCCGGTGTGCAGCAGCTTCGGGGTGGTGAACTTGTCGGCGCCGAGCACCCAGACACCGTCGGCCATCATGTCGGCGATGTAGAAGGTCCGGCCGTCCGGGGAGATCTTCACGTCCTGCGGCATGGCCCCCTTGAAGGGCAGCTTCTGCTGGCCGACCACCTTCATCTTCTCGGTGTCGACCTTGAGCAGCTCACCGGAGAACTCACAGGAGACGATGAAGTACCGTCCGTCGGCCGAGAAGTCCGCGTGGTTGACGCCCGCGCATGTCACCGGGAGGGTCTTCCTGACCTTCATGGTGTGCGGGTCGCGGAAGACCAGCTGGTGGTCGAGCGAGGCCATGACGATGGCGTACTTCCCGTTGGGTGTGAAGTAGAGGTTGTACGGGTCGTGGACGTCGAGGGCCTTCCCCGCCTTGCCCGTCGCCGGATCGATCGGCGTGAGCGTGTTGCCCCGGTCGTTGTTGACCCAGAGCGTCTTCAGGTCCCAGGAGGGCACGACGTGCTGCGGCTGCACTCCGACCGGGATGGTGCGGACGACCTTGTACGTCTTGGGGTCGATCACGTCGACCGTGTTGGAGTTGGTGTTCGGTACGTAGACCAGGGACGGGAACTTCCTGACGACCGGCGAGAGTCTGCCGGGCCGGTCCGCCGCGTACAGGTCCCTCGGATCGAGGACCGGGGGCATGCCCGCCAGCGGCGCCGGCTCGGCGGTCCTCGCCGCGGTGCCGCGTGGCGCGGCGGCGGCAGTGGTGGCCCTGGCGTCCGGGTGGGCCTGTCCGGTCCCGCCGGACGAACCGCAGCCGCCGAGCACGAGAGCGAGGCCGGTGGTGGCAGCGGCGGCGAAGAGCCTGGTGGTACGCATGGTGATCATGACGTCAGCAGCTCCGTAGTCGTCACCGCGTGCAGCCCGCGGCGGTCGAGGGCGTCGAGGATGGCGGGCAGCGCGGCGACCGTGTCGCGGTAGCCGAAGTGCATCGAGACCACCGAACCGGAGCGCACCGCCCCGGTGACGTTGCGGACGACGGCCGCGGTGCCGGGCGAGGTGTAGTCGAGGGAGTCGGTGTCGTACGAGAGCACGTGCGGGTATCCGGCGCGCGCCGCGAGCCGCTGGACCAGCGGGGTCGCGTTCTGGGTGCGCGAGGGGCGGAACCAGGTGCCGATGGAGCCCGTGAGCCGCCGCAGCCGGTCGGCGCAGCCGGTGATCTCGGCGTACGCCTCCTGCTCGCCCATCGCCGAGATGGAGGTGTGGTGGAGGGTGTGGTTGCCAAGGTCGTGGCCGCCGTCGAGGATTTTGCGGGCCATCTCCGGATGCTCGTCGAGCCAGGTGCCGACGGCGAGGACGGTGATCCGCGCACCGGCCCGTTCGGCCTCGGAGAGCACGGACTTGGCGATGGCGGGATCGCCCTGCCCGTGGAAGGTGAGCGCCACCCGGGGGCGGTCGCGGGGGCCGTTCCCGATCTGGACCGGCTGCCCGGCGAAGGCGAGGGGGGCCGGGGCGTGGAGCGGCGCCGGGGGCCGGGCCCGGGCCGAGGGGGAGCGCGCAGGGCGGGCCTCGTCGGGGGCCGGGGCCGTGGCGGGTGCACCGCCGGAACAGCCCGCGGCGAACACTCCGGCGACGGCCGCGCCGGCTCCTGCCCGCAGTGCGCTGCGGCGGCTTATCTCAGTCACGCGACCATTTAATGAGGAATCAGCCGAACCGGCCCTTTTTGCCTCCGTGCGCACCGATGTCGGCAGGGACCCACCAGGAGCGGTTATCCGGGGCCGGATCCGACGATCAGCGGCTACACCTGACACCTGGGCACGGATATCCAGGTCAGATGTTCACGTGACCTTCGATTAACAGACATCATGTCGCGATCCGGATGGGTACAACCGGGTGGCGCAAGTACCGCCCGGGCACTTCCCGCGCGGCACGGGCCCTCCAGGCACAGCCCGGGTACTCCACCGGGCACGGAGCGGGCCTCAGGACGGCTGGCGGTCTGCGACCCGCATCTCGAACCAGGTGGTCTTGCCGCGCGGCAGCAGATCCACCCCCCAGCGGTCCGAGAGCTTGTCGACCAGGAAGAGACCGCGCCCGCTGACGTCCATCGGCTGTACCGGCATCAGACAGGGCAGCCCGCGGGACGGATCGCGCACCTCCACCCGGATCCAGCCCCGGCGGCGCAGCATGCGGAGCCCGAAGACCCGGGCGCCGGTGTGGCGGACCGCGTTGCCGACGAGCTCCGAGACGAGTAACACCGCGTGCTCGGCGGTCTGCGGGGAGAGCCCCCACTGGCGCAGCACCACGGCCTGGGTCAGCCGCCGCGCCGTCGCCGCGGACTCCGGACGCGACGCGAGGCGCACCTCCGCGTCCGTGGGACTTCCGTGCAACTCCAGTGCTTCACGGGCCTGTTCGTCCTCCACGGCCGACACCCATCGCGCAGCATCCACATGGGTACGCTGCCGCGGTTCCTCGACACCCTCCAGGCCCGCCATGCCCTCCATCATGGCGGGCGGAAACGGCCCCCGGGGCCGTTCCGGTGGATCCGCAGCCGGAAAACGCGTCCGGACTCCCTGCCTCTTGGCATATGCGCAAGGCAATTCAGAGGTCGCCAAACCCGTCCTGAGCTGCGGTGATTCTCTCCTCATGAACGAAATTCAAGAGCAGTGATCACTCAGGCCTTAAGGTTGCCTTAAGGCTCGGCTAATCCACCCAACCGGGTATCCCTCAGCGGAACTTGGCCTTGCCGGGGCCCTCCTCGACGAAGCTGCGCATGCCCCGTTCACGGTCCTCCGTCGCGAAGAGCCCGGCGAACCAGGTGCGCTCGATGGCGAGTCCGGTGTCGAGGTCGGTCTCCAGGCCCGCGTCCACCGACTCCTTGGCGGCACGCAGCGCGATGGCCGGGCCCTGGGCGAGCCGGGCCGCCCACGCGTGCGCCTGCTCGTAGACCTCGGCCGCCGGGACGACCCGGTCCACCAGGCCGAGGTCCAGCGCCTCCGGCGCCCTGACCTGACGGCCGGTGAAGATCAGGTCCTTGGCCCTGGACGGGCCGATCAGCCGGGAGAGCCGCTGTGTACCGCCGGCGCCCGGGATCAGGCCCAGCAGGATCTCGGGCTGGCCGAGCTTGGCGTTGTCGGCCGCGATGCGGAAGTCGGCACAGAGCGCCAGCTCGCAGCCGCCGCCCAGGGCGTAACCGGTGACCGCGGCGACGACGGGCTTGGGGATCCGGGCCACAGCGGTGAAGGACTCCTGCAGGGCGCGGGAGCGCTGGACCATGGCCGCGTGGTCCATGACCTGCATCTCCTTGATGTCCGCCCCGGCCGCGAACACCTTCTCGCCGCCGTAGAGCACCACGGCGCGTACGTCGTCGCGGTGGGAGACCTCTTCGGCGAGCTCGCGCAGCCGGTCCTGGATCGCGATGTTGAGCGCGTTCATCGGCGGGCGGTCCAGACGGATCGTGCCGACGCCTTCGGAGACTTCGAGGGTGACTGTCATGACAGCAGGTTAACGGCGGCTAACGCGCTGCGGCCCGGTGCACTTGGTCACAGTGCGCCGGGCCGCGGCGGCGGAGGCCCGGAGGGCCGGGAACGCTACTTCTTCCAGTCCGCCCAGGACATGTTCCAGCCGTTGAGCCCGTTGTCCGGCTGGATCGTCTTGTCGTGCGAGTTCTTCACGACCACCACGTCACCGACGATCGACTTGTTGTAGAACCAGGCGGCGGGTGTCTGCTTGCTCCAGCCGCCGCGTACGTCGTGGAGGCCGACGCAGCCATGGCTGGTGTTGGCGGCGCCGAACGTGCTCGTGGACGCCCAGTAGTTGCCGTGCACGAAGGTGCCGGAGTCGGACAGGCGCATCGCGTGCGGCACGTCCTTGATGTCGTACTCGCCGCCGAACCCGACGGTGGCGCCGTTCATCCGGGTCACCGCGTACTTCTCGCTGATGACCATCCGGCCGTTGTACGTCGTGGTCGCCGGGGCGCCCGCGCTGATCGGGACTGTCCTGATCAGCTTGCCGTCCTGGACGACCTTCATGGTGTGCCGGTCCGCGTCCACCGTGGAGACCATGGAGCGGCCCACGGTGAACTTCACGGTCCTGGTCTGCTTGCCGTACACCCCGGGCCGGCCCTCGACCCCGTCGAGATCCAGCTTCACGGTCACCTTGGTGCCGGCCGCCCAGTACTTCTCGGGGCGGATGTCGAGGCGGTCGTTGCCGAACCAGTGGCCCTCGACCGGTACGGTGGGATCGGCCGTCACCTTGATCGCGTCCTCGACGTCCCCGGGATGCGTGATCCCGCGGGTGAAACGGATCGAGACGGGCATGCCGACGCCGACGGTCGCGCCGTCCTCCGGCGTGTACTGGCCGAGGAAGGTGTTCTTCGGCACCAGCGTGGTGAAGGCCGTGTCCTTCGCGGACTCCCGGCCCCTGGCGTCCTTGGCGACCGCGTGGACCTTGAACCTGGTCGCCGCGGCCAGGTGCTGGAGCGGCTGCCAGCTGGCGCCGCCCGCCGCGATGCGGCCCGCGACCTCGTTGCCCTTGGCGTCCTTGACCGTGACGGAGGTCAACCGGCCCTTGCCCGCCGTGACCTTCAGGGCGTCACTGGTGGCCACGGACACAGCGCCGTCCTTCGGGGCCACGGTCACGACGGCCTGCGAGGCCGCGGAGTCCGCCGTGCTGCCCGAACTCTGCTCCGCCTTCGCGCCGTTGCCGTCGCTCCCCGCACCGCCGCACGCCGTGACGAGCAGAAGAAGCGCGCCCGCCAGCAGAGCCGGCAGGCCGGCCCGCCCGCGCGCCGGCCGTCCCCCGGCCGATGTCCCCGATATCGGTCGCCCGTTCACGATGGTGGTCTCCCCTCGTGCACCGCCCGGCTCCGCCGGAGCAGGTGCCCCCGCGCGCCGTGTCCGCGCGCACTGTTCACAGAATAATCGCAGCGCGGGCCCGCCGGGTTCCCCGGCAATGTCACCGTTCCGTTCCAACCGGGCCCGGGCGCGCAGGTCATGGGGGCGCGGGAGCAGGCGGCGGCGGTCAGCCGAGCGCCGAGCCGGACCTCCAGCGGGCCCAGTCCAGGTTCCAGCCGCCGAGCCCGTTGTCCGGGGCGACCGTGGTGTCCGGGGAGTTGACGACCTCGACCACATCGCCGACGAGCGTGCTGTCGAAGAGCCAGCCCGCCGGGGACTGGGCGCTGCCGCCGCGCACATCGCGCAGCCCGACGCAGCCGTGGCTGGTGTTGACCTTGCCGAAGACACCGGCGGGCGCCCAGTAGTTGCCGTGCAGGAAGGTCCCCGACCTGGTCAGCCGCATCGCGTGCGGGACATCCGGAATGTCGTACTCACCGCCGAAACCGACCGTCCGGCCGTTCATCCGGGTCACGGCGTGCTTCTCCATGACGACCATCTTCCCGTTGTACGTGGTGTGCTTCCTCGCTCCCGCGGTGACCGGCAGGGTCGTCAGCAGGGCGCCGTCACGGCGTACCGCCATGGTGTGCGCCGCCGCGTCGACCAGGGACACCTGGGAGCGGCCCACCGTGAAGGCGACGGTCTTCTGCTGGACGCCGTACACCCCCGGCGACGCCTGCACGTCCCGCAGCCGCATCCCGACCGAGACCCGGGTCCCTGGCCGCCAGTAGGACCTCGGGCGGAAGTCCAGCCGGCTTCTGCCGAACCAGTGGCCCGCGACCGCTACCGCGGGGCTGGACGTGACACGGATCGCCCGCTCCACGGCGGCGCGGTTCTCGACGGGGCGGTTGAAGCCGAAGGAGACGATCATGCCCGTCCCGACGGTGGAGGCGTTCTCCGGAGTGAAGTAGCCGATGAAGCGGTGCGGGGGCACGAATGTGGTGAACGTGGTGTGGCGGGCCAGGGTGTGGCCGCCCCCGTCGGAGGCCACCGCGTCCACCGAGTACTCGGCGCCGAGCCCCAGCCGGCCGCCGTCCGGCTTCCATGTACGGCCGTCGCCCGAGACGCTGCCGGGGAGCACTTCGCGGCGCCCGTCCGTGACGCCGTAGACCGTGACCTGTTCGAGCCGCCGTCCTTCCGGCACCCGCACCTCGACCTTCTCGTGTGCACCGATGCCCTTCGCGCCGTCGTCCGGCACCACCCGGATGGCTTCCTCCGGAGCCCGCGCTTTGCCGTCGGAACCGGCTCCGCACCCGGTCAGCCCCGCCATCAGTCCCGCCCATACGAGTACGGCCGCGACGCCCGCCTGTGTCCGCTTTGTCAGTTGTCTCACGGACCGCTCAACGACCACCCCCCTGCGGGGGAAACGTGAGATTGCCGGTTGTTGCGGGCAGAACAAGAGCGAGGACCATGCGAGGGAGCCGCGGCCGGGACGCCGGGGCCCGACGCGCCGCCGGTCCCGATGAGCCGCGGGAGGCCGCCAGGTGTCGAGCGCAGCCGAGCAGGAGACCGCACCGGAAGCGGTGCCGCACGCGGTGCCGGAAGCAGCGCCCCGTGCGGCGCCGGACGCCGCACCGGGTGTGGCGCCGGACGCCGTGACCGTGTGGCCGGGCACCCCTACGCCGCTGGGAGCGCGCTACCGGGTCGGGCCGGACGGGGTCGCCGGCACCAACTTCGCACTGTGGGCGGGCGGCGCCGAGGCCGTCGAGCTCTGCCTCTTCGACGCGGCGGGCCGCGAGACGCGCCGCGAACTGACCGAGCTGACCCATGAGATCTGGCACGGCTTCCTGCCCGGTGTACGGCCGGGCCAGCGGTACGGCTACCGCGTCCGGGGCCGGTGGGACCCGTGGACGGGTGCCCGCTGGAACACCGCGAAGCTGCTCCTCGATCCGTACGCGCGCGCCGTGGACGGGGAGTTCCGGCTGCCCCCCGAGGTGTACGGGCACGTCAGGGACTGGCCGGAGCAGGAGGTCGCCGACACCGTGCGCGACGAGCGCGACTCGGCGCCGCACGTGCCCAAGGGTGTCGTCGTCCACGACGACACCCCGGGCGACGAGTGGGCCGACGACGTGCGGCCCAAGACCCCGTGGTCCGACACCGTCATCTACGAGCTGCATGTGCGCGGCTTCACCAAACGGCACCCCTCGATCCCCGAGGAGCTGCGCGGGACGTACGCGGGCCTGGCCCATCCGGCGGCGATCGGCCACCTGGTACGGCTCGGGGTGACGGCCGTCGAGCTGCTCCCGGTGCACCAGTTCGCGCACGAGGACCATCTGCTGCGGCGCGGACTGAGGAACTACTGGGGCTACAACTCGGTCGGCTACTTCGCCCCGCACGCCGGATACGCGGCGTCCGGGACCGGCGGCGAGCAGGTCGGCGAGTTCAAGCGGATGGTGCAGGCCCTGCACGCCGCGGGCATCGAGGTCATTCTCGACGTGGTCTACAACCACACGGCCGAGGCGGGCGAGCTGGGGCCGACGCTGTCGCTGCGCGGGATCGACAACCGCGGCTACTACCGGCTCCAGGACGATCCGCGGCGGTACGCGGACTACACCGGCTGCGGCAACACCCTGCACGTGGTGCAGCCCCATGTGCTGCGGCTGATCACCGACTCGCTGCGCTACTGGGTCACCGAGATGGGGGTGGACGGTTTCCGCTTCGATCTGGCCGCCGCGCTCGCCCGGTCGTTCCACGACGTCGACATGCTCTCGCCGTTCCTGGCGGTGATCGCCCAGGACCCGGTGCTGCGGCGCGTCAAGCTGATCGCGGAGCCGTGGGACGTGGGCAGCGGCGGATACCAGGTGGGCGCCTTCCCCCCGCTGTGGACGGAGTGGAACGACCGCTACCGGGACGCCGTGCGGGACTTCTGGCGGGGCGCGCTGCCCGACGTGCGCGATCTGGGGTACCGGCTCTCCGGCTCCAGCGATCTGTACGCGTGGGGCGGGCGGCGGCCCCAGGCCTCCGTCAACTTCATCACCGCGCACGACGGCTTCACCCTGCGGGACCTGGTCTCCTACCAGCACAAGCACAACGAGGACAACGGCGAGGACAACAGGGACGGCACCGACGACAACCGGTCGTGGAACTGCGGCGCCGAGGGCGCGACCGACGACCCCGGCGTCGGCGCGCTGCGCCGGAGGCAGTTGCGGTCGCTGCTCACGACGCTGCTGGTGTCGACGGGGGTGCCGATGCTCGTCGCGGGTGACGAGATGGGGCGCACACAGGGCGGCAACAACAACGCGTACTGCCAGGACAACGAGGTCAGCTGGGTCGACTGGACACTGCTCGACGAGCCGGGGCCGCGGATGCTGCTCCGCCTCACGTCGCGGCTGCTGGCGCTGCGCCACGCCCATCCGGTGCTGCGCCGCCGGGCGTTCTTCTCCGGGACGCGCGCGGGCGACGGACTGCGGGACCTGGCGTGGTTCGCCGCGCACGGCCGGGAGATGACCGAGGAGGACTGGTACGCACCGGCCTCCACCCTCGGGGTCTATCTCTCGGGGGGCGACATCCCCGGCCGGGACGCGAGGGGCGAGCGGGTGACCGACGACAGCTTCCTCACGGTCCTGCACGCGGCGGACGGGCCGGTGGACTTCCTGCTCCCCGGGCCGCCGTGGGCGGACACCTACGAACTGCTCGTCGACACCTCCCGGGAGGACCAGAGCGGTGCTCCGGGGACGCTCCACCCGGGCGGCGCCGCGCTCACGGTGCCGGCCAGGACGGTGCTGCTGCTGAAGGTAAGGGCCTGAGGCCTGTCCTGTGAGGGCGCGCCGGGAGACAGGAGGCGTCAGCCGAGGATCTTGCGGTCGTACGCCACCGCGACGGCCGCCGCCCGGTCCTTGACGTCCAGCTTCCCGTAGATGTGGGTCAGATGGGTCTTGACGGTCGCCTCGCTGATGAACAGCTCACGCGCGATGTCCCGGTTGGAGGTGCCCCTGGCGACCAGCACGAGCACCTCGCGTTCGCGGGTGCTCAGCGCGTCGTGGCCCCGCGCCGCCGGGGCGCGCACCCGCGAGACGAGCCGGGACGCGACCGCCGGCGAGAGCACCGTGCGGCCGTCCGCCGCCGCCCGTACCGCGGTGAAGAGGTCGTCACGCGGGGCGTCCTTGAGGAGGTAGCCGGTGGCGCCCGCCTCGATGGCCGGCAGGGTGTCGGAGTCCGTGTCGTACGTCGTCAGGACGAGCACCTTGGCGCGGCTGCCCCGGCGGGCCAGCTCGGCGATGGCATCGACCCCGTTGCCGCCCGGCATCCGCAGGTCCATGAGGACCACGTCGGGGTCCAGCCGGACGGTGAGTTCGACACCCTCGACCCCGTCGGCGGCCTCGCCGAGCACCTGGAAACCGGGGGCGCCGGCGAACATGCCGCGCAGACCGTCCCGTACCACGGGGTGGTCGTCGACGATCAGCAGCGAGATGACTTCAGAGTTCATGGCGGACCAAAGGTACGCGAGCCGACACCGCCGTGCCGTGCCCCGGCTCGGACTCGACCTCCACGGTGCCCGCGATCCGCTCGGCGCGTGCGCGCATCCCGCCCAGCCCGAAGCCTCCGTCGGTGCTGCGCGGCGCCACCGCGAGCGGGTCGAAGCCACGGCCGTCGTCCCGGACGTCGAGGGCCATCTCGTCGTCCATGTACGAGAGGGTGACGCCCACCCGGGCCGCCCCGGCATGGCGCCCGGTGTTGGCCAGCGCCTCCTGGGCGATCCGGAGCAGCGTCGCCTCCACCTCGTCGTGGAGCGGCTCCGCGGTCCCGGTGACGGTGAACGCGGCGCGTACGCCCGCCCCCTCCGACCACTGGGCGACCAGTCCCTTGAGCGCTTCGGGGAGCGATGCCTCGGCCAGCGCGACCGGGCTGAGGTTCTGCACCGAGCGGCGGGCCTCGCCGAGGCTGTGACGGGCCAGTTCCTGCGCGCGGGCGAGGTGTTCGCGGGCGGTGTCCGGGGCCTTGGAGACGGAGACGACCTGGAGCTGGGTGATGATGCCCGCGAGCCCCTGGGCGATGGTGTCGTGGATCTCGGCGGCCAGCCTGCGGCGCTCGTCGGCGACGCCGGCCTCCCGTGCCTGGACGAGGAGCTGGGCGTGCAGGGCCGCGTTCTCGTCGAGCGCCTGCTGGAGCCGGACGTTGGTGCGTTCCAGCTCGCCGATGGTCTCGGTCTGCTCCGTGGCCCGCTCCTCCTCCAGGGTCGCGAGGTGGGTGAAGACGATGAGCAGGGTGACGTTGACCGCGAACAGCGCGCCGAAGACCACCCAGCCCATGGAGCCGTGCGGTGGCAGCCCGCCGGACTGCGAACCCGACATGGTGACCGCGCTGGCCAGCAGGCCGACCCGTACCAGCCTGCGGGGCAGCAGCCGTTCGGCGCCGAAGTAACCGGTGACCGCGTAGAACGCGTAGAACGGGTTGAGCCAGGTCAGGGCGAAGGCGATCGCCCAGCGCAGCACGTAGTAGCAGGTGCCGGCCGTCGAGGGGCCCGGCCGGGTGCGGGCCGCGTGGCCCTGCCAGAGCTGGAGTACGGTCCCGGCCGCGGTGAGGGCCGCCGCCGCGACCAGTTCGTGCCGGGTCATGTGCAGCACGCGGGCGGTGGCGCCCGCGGCGAGGGTGGAGATGGCGAGCAGGGCGTAGGGGCCCCAGCGGTGGAAGGCGGCCCATCCGACGCCCAGCCTGGTGGCGTCCACGGGCGCGGGGGCCCGGGGTGCGGGCCGGTCCGCGGGGCCGGCCGGGTCCGTAGTCATCCGCCCAGTCTGCCCGTACCGGCCCGTGGCTGCCGTCACTCCCAACGGAACCAGCGGTTGGCCCCGGCGGACAGCAGCAGGGTCCACAGGGCGAGCACGCCCAGGTGGGTCCAGCCGGGCCAGTCGCCGGTCGCGGCCTCGTTGAGCGCCTGTGCCGCGGCGCCGAAGGGGGTCAGCTCGACGACGTTGGCCAGCGCGTCCGGCATGGCCTGGACGGGCAGCCAGACCCCGGCGCAGAACATCATCGGGAAGAGCACGGCGGAGCCGATGGCGTTCGCGACCTTCTGGTTGCGCGAGAGGGCGGCGACCAGCGAGCCGAGGGCGAGCGCCGCGCAGATCGACAGGGCCAGCGAGAGCAGGTAGCCGAAGAGCTGCCGGGGCAGCGCGACGTCGAAGACGGTCCGCGCGACGGTGAGCGAGAGCGCGGCCGAGACGAGGGCCGCGGCGCCGTGCAGCCCCATCTGCGCGGTGAGCAGCGCGTGCGGCCTGACCGGCGTGGTGGACATCCGGCGGAGGATGCCGCGCTCGCGGTACCCGGTGATCACCTGGGGCATCGCCTGCAGCCCGGCCATGATCATCGCGAGCAGCACGGTGACCGGGACGTACGCGCTGACCAGTGTCTGGCCGCCGACGGATGAGTCGTGCTGCCGGAAGGAGGGGATGGAGCCGAGGATCACCAGCAGGACGGTGGGGAACACCATGACCCAGAAGATGGTGGCCGGCTCACGGCGGAAGAGTGTGTACTCGGTCCGCAGGACGGCGGCGGACGCACCGGTCCGCGCGGTGGCCCCCGTACCGGTGGTGGCGGTCGCTGTGCTCATGCTGCGGCTCCTGTCAGGTCGAGGAACGCGTCGTCCAGCGTGGCGTCGGTGACCCGGAGTTGGTGTGCGGTGATGTGGTGCCTGGCGAGCAGGGTGATGACGGCGTTGACCGTCTCGTCCGTCCCTTCGATGACGAGCGCCCCGTCCCGGTGCTGGACGGATGCCGCGGCGGGCAGCGCGTCCAGCTCACGGGCGTCGAGCGGCCGGGAGGGGGTGAAGGAGATGACGGTCGAGCCGGACGAGCGGCGGATGAGGCCGGCCGGGGTGTCGAGCGCGGCGACCCGGCCCTTGTCGATCACGGCGACGCGGTCGCAGAGGCGCTGGGCCTCCTCCATGAAGTGGGTGACGAGCAGGACCGTCACTCCCCCGTCCCTGATCTCCTCGATCAGCTGCCAGGTGTCACGGCGGGCCCGCGGGTCGAGCCCGGTCGTCAGCTCGTCGAGCACGACCACCCCGGGGTTGCCGATCAGCGCCAGCGCGATGGAGAGCCGCTGCTTCTGGCCGCCGGAGAGCTTGGCGAACCGGGAGTCCGCCTTCTCGGCGAGTCCCAGCCGCTCGGCCAGCGGGCGCCAGTCCGCCGGGTGGGGGTAGAAGGACGAATAGAGTTCGAGCGCCTCACGCACAGTGATCTTCGGCTGGAGTTCGCTCTGCTGGAGCTGCGCGCCGAGGATCCGCGTCACCCGGTCGTGGTCGGCGATGGGATCGAAACCGGCCACCCGCACCACGCCCCCGTCGGGGATCCGGAGCCCCCCGACGCACTCCACCGTCGTGGTCTTCCCCGCGCCGTTCGGACCGAGGATCCCGAAGATCTCCCCTTCCTCCACGGCGAAGGACACCCCGTCCACGGCGCGCTTGCCGCCGTACGCCTTCCGCAGCCCGTCCACTTCGATGATTGCCATACCCACAGGCTCCCGGGGCACGGCCGTCCGCGGTATCCACCAGGACGCTCGAACCGGCATCAGCCGATCGGCCGATGCCGGGGTACGACCTCCCGGTGCTCCCCCGGCGGGACGGCCGGAACCCGCCGTGCGGAGCGCGGGCCGACGCAAAACCCAGTGGGCACTGTCAGTGGCAGTCCGTAGGCTCGCCCTCTATGCCCGAAACACATGCAACAGACAGACAACTGTCCGGCGTACGCTCGCTGCTGCGGCTCTGGCCGTATGTGCGGCCGGTGCGAAGACGGCTGGGCACCGCCGCATTCGTCGCGATCGTCGCCTCCTGTCTGAGCCTGGTCATCCCGCTCGTCCTGAAGTGGATCGTCGACGGCCCGGTGCGGGACGGGGACACCGGCGGGATCTGGCTCGGCGCGCTGGCGCTGTTCGGGCTCGGGGTCGCCGAGGCACTGCTGTTCGGCCTCCGCCGGTGGCTGGTGGGCCGGCCGCTCGCCTCGGTCGAGGCCTCGATGCGGGCCGATCTCTACCGGCATCTGCAACGCCTCCCGGTGGCCTTCCACGACCGGTGGCCCTCGGGACAGCTGCTCTCGCGCGGCACGACCGATCTGATGATGGTGCGGATGTTCCTCGCCTTCCCGCTGACGTTCCTCCTGGTCAACGGGGTGACGATCGTCGTCGGCTTCGTCATTCTGCTGGTGCAGCAGTGGACACTGGGGCTGGTACTGCTGGCTCCCGCGATTCCGCTGGTGATCCTCTGCAAGACCTTCGAGACGAAGTACTCCAAGGTCGCGAGGGTCTCCCAGGACCAGGTCGGCGACCTCACCACGGTCGTCGAGGAGAGCGTGCTGGGCATCCGCATCATCAAGGGCTTCGGGCGCCACCGCAGCCAGGCCCGCGCCTTCCGTGAGCTGTCCGGGCGGCTGCGCTCCACCGAGCTGGCCAAGGCGCGGCTGCTCGCCGGTATCTGGGCGGTCATCACGACCATTCCGGAGCTGGCGATCGCCGCCGCCCTGGTCCTCGGTACGGTCCAGGTCGCCGACGACCGGCTCTCCGCGGGCACCCTGGTCGCCTTCCTCTCCACCGCGCTCGCCCTGCGCTGGCCGGTGGAGTCGATCGGCTTCCTGCTGGCGATCAGCCAGGACGCGGCCACCGCCACCCAGCGGTACTTCGAGGTGATCGACGTGGCCCAGGAGGCGGACGAGGCCCTTCCGGCCGTGACCGGTACCGGCACGGGGCCCGGCCCCGACGAGGGCGGCCTGCGGTTCGAGGGGGTCGAGTTCCGGTACCCGGACGCCGCGCCCGGCACCCCTTCCGTCCTCGCCGGCATCGACCTGCACATCAGGCCCGGCGAGACGCTGGCCCTGGTGGGTGCCACCGGTTCGGGCAAGACCACCCTCACCACGCTCGTACCGCGGCTGCACGAGATCACCGGGGGCCGCATCACCCTCGACGGCCGGGACATCACGGGCATGCCCCGCGCACACTTGCGAGAGCTGGTGTCGGTCGCCTTCGAGGAGCCCACCCTCTTCTCCGCGAGCGTCGGCGAGAACGTCCGGATGGGCGACTCGGACGCGGACCACGACGCGCTGCTGCGCGCCCTCTCCACCGCCCAGGCCGACTTCGTGCACACACTGCCGCACGGCCCGGACACCCAGGTCGGCGAGCAGGGGCTGAGCCTGTCCGGCGGGCAGCGCCAGCGGCTGGCGCTGGCCAGGGCCGTGGTCGGGCAGCCTCGCTTCCTGGTGCTCGACGATCCGCTGTCGGCCCTCGATGTGCACACCGAGGCACTGGTTGAGGCCGCCCTGCGCCGGGTGCTTGCGGAGACGACGGCGCTCGTCATCGCGCACCGTCCCTCGACCGTGCTCCTCGCCGACCGGGTCGCGCTGCTCTCCGGGGGACGCATCGAAGCGGTCGGCACCCACCACGAACTCCTGCACAGCAACGCCGAGTACGCCTGGCTGATGTCCGGCGCCGAAGGGGACGGGAACCGATGACCACCACCGTGGACGGCCTGGAGGTCGCCGAACCGGAGCCGGGGCCTGGCAGCGGGCCGGGCGGCGACCCCGCCGCGGGCCCGGCCCCGGTACGGCAGAAGCCGGGCGACGACCCGTTCGACAAGGACGACCTGCCCGCTCCGCCCGGCGCGACCGGCGCTCTGCTGCGCTCGCTCATCGCACCGCAGCGGAAGACCGCCATCGTCGCCGCCGTGCTGATGCTGGTCCAGCAGGCGGCCGTGCAGGCCGGACCACTGCTCGTCGCGTACGCCATCGACACCGGCGTCCCCTCCTTCCGCGCCGACGACCACGGCCCGCTGATCGCGGTGGGCGTCGGCTACCTCGTCTGCGCGCTGCTCTCCGGCGGGCTGCAGTACGCGTTCGTCGCCGTCTCCGCCCGGGCCAACCAGGGCGCTCTGCTGGATCTGCGGGGCCGGATCTTCCGCCACGCGCAGGCGCTGAGCGTGGACTTCCACGAGCGCTACACGTCCGGCCGGCTGATCTCGCGGTCCACCAGCGATGTGGAGTCCCTGCGCGAACTGCTCAGCGAGGGGCTCCAGGAGCTCATCGGCGTGGTGCTCTCCGCCGTCTACATCTGCGCGATGCTGCTCTACCTGGACTTCGGGCTCGGCGCGGTCGCGGTGCTGTCGTTCGTACCGCTGTACCTGCTGATCCGGCGCTACCGGCAGCGCGTCACCGCCGTGTTCAGCCGCCGCTCCACCGCCGTCGCCGCCGTGATCGTGAAATTCGCCGAGACCATGAACGGGATCCGGCCGGTGCGTGCCTTCCGCCGGGAGCGTGCCAACGACGCCGAGTTCGACCGGCTGAACCACCGCCACGAGCGGGCCAACGGGGACTCCCTGCTGGAGATGGCGCGCTATGTGACCGGCTCCCGGCTGGTCGCCAACACCGCTGTCGCGGGCATCGTGCTGTGGGGCGCCTACCGGGTCACCCAGGGCGGGCTCGCTCTCGGCGTGCTGGCCGCGTCGGTGCTGTATCTGCGCAGGCTGTACGACCCGATCGACCGGCTGGGCATGTTCCTCAACTCCTACCAGTCGGCTGCCGCCTCGCTGGAGAAGATCGCCGGTCTGCTGGCCCAGGAGCCGACGGTCCCGGCCCCGGTGTCCCCGCGTACCCTGCCACCTCTCGCCTCGGAGCACCCCGGCCGTGAGGTGGTCTTCGACGGTGTCCGGTTCGCCTACCGCACCGGCGGCGAGGTACTGCCCCGTTTCGACCTCACCATCCCGGCGGGACAGACCGTCGCGGTCGTCGGCTCGACCGGTGCGGGCAAGTCGACTCTCGCCAAGCTCCTCGCCCGCTTCTACGACCCGACGGAAGGACATATCCGGCTCGACGGCGTCGCCCTGGGCGACCTGGACGTACCCGAACTGCGGCGCGGGGTCGTGATGGTGACGCAGGAGGCGTTCCTGTTCTCCGGGACGATCGCCGAGAACATCGCCATCGGCCGCCCGGAGGCCACTCCTGCCGACATCCGGCAGGCGGCGGAGGCGATCGGCGCGCACGAATTCATCAGTGCGCTGCCGGAGGGATACGAGACGGACGTACGGAAACGGGGCGGCCGGATCTCAGCGGGGCAGCGCCAGTTGGTGGCCTTCGCCCGCGCGCTGCTCGCCGACCCGGCCGTACTGATCCTCGACGAGGCGACCAGCTCGCTGGACATCCCGGGCGAGCGGGCGGTGCAGCACGCCATGGACACGGTGCTGCACGGCCGCACCGCGGTCGTCATCGCCCACCGCCTCTCCACGGTGGAGATCGCCGACCGGGTCCTGGTGATGGAGGACGGCCGCATCGTCGAGGACGGCCCCCCGGAGTCCCTCATCGGGGGCAGCGGGCAATTCGCGGGACTGCACCGGGCTTGGCGGGAGAGCGTGGTGGGGTGAGGGGGGGGGCGGCGCGTGATGCCCTGAGGTCACTCACTACTGCGGCCCCACGAGTGGCCTCGTCAGCGCTCCTGACGAGGCCACTCGTGTTTCTGCTGCGTAACCCGGAGCCACACGTGGGTTTTGCGCAGCGTGGCCACGGGACAGCCCTTACGCGCGCCCCTCCAACCAGGACGCGAACGGCGCAACCTCGGCCAGTGCACAGTTGGTGGCACTCAGCCCTCCAGCGAAATCAGCGGCCAATTTCACCAGCATCGCCACCAGTTCGTCGTGGCCGACCCTCTCGAAATCCGGATCCGGCACCCAATCGGTACGCGAATCGCACGTGATCACGACGCCGGCATCGACTGGACGGAAAGCCAAAGCCCTCTCGACTCCCTGCCCGTACAGATCCACTTCGATTTCGCGGCGTTCACGTATGGCCGCCAACAGTCCAGGAAACTGTTCCATGAAGGTGGACAAGTCATACGCAACATCGAGCGGCCACTCATCACACCCGAATCCACTGATCCGAAAGATCGCGCCCCGAGTTTCAGAGAGAACCCCGCACGCCTCTATGACAAGGGTCTCGTAATCGTCACTCGACTCCTGCCCCGCTGAGGGAAACCTGGGAGCGTCGGATGTCGCGGCAGGAAGGAACCACACCGAGAAGCTCATCTCTTCAACCTCTAGCTCGTCCCGGTGATCGGATAGGCGGTTTTGTAAAGCCCATTCGAGCTCGGGACAATGGTAGCCGCCCCCGCTTGAGCGATGCTCCCGTCCGGCATGATCACCTGCCCCAAGCCATCCGGAATGCGCACCGCCCTGGGTCCGAACCCTTGAACATGGATCCCTTTCAAGAAATCTGCAGCGGCGCCGTTGTCCAGCCATTGCCCCTGCTGCTTTCCCGTACTACGCGCTCGATCGGTCAGACTCTTCGTGTTCTTCGCTCCGGCACCATGAGTCTTGAAGGTATGACCCCACGTCTTGACACTGCTGACAGCCCAGTTGACGCAATCGTTGCTGTTATGCACCAGGACGGGCGCCCCACCGGCCAGCACATAGTACGTATGGAGCCCCCCGACCGTGAGGTCATACGTGCGCTCCCGGCCCCGCTGGTCGGACACCGCCGTCACCCGGAAGGGCGCTCCCCCGGGGCTGCGCAGTGCGTCGCCCGGGCGGATCGCGGCCGCGTCCGTCCAGTGGCCGGTGTTCGTCAGCCAGAACGGGTGGTTATCGGTCGCGGTGACGGCCGCGGGGCCCCGGGAGGTGGAGACCGTGAGGCGCGTGAAGTTCTCGTCGTCGTCCGTGGTGATGGTGCGGGTGACCGGCCTCGCGACCGTGAGTCCGCGCCCCGGGTCGGTCGCTGTGACCCGGTCCCCGGCGCGGATACCGCTGATGGCCCGGTGGGTTCCGTCCGCGAGGAGGACCTGGGTGTCCGGCGGGAAGCTGTGGGGGGTGGCGCAGTCCGCCGCGTCCCGTTCCTTCTGTACGCGGTCGACCAGCCGGTCGACCTCGACCGTGGCCAGGGCGCGGGCGTCGACCAGGGTGTCGGCACGGAAGGGGATGGTGTAGCGGACCGTCGCGCCGCCACTGGCCCGCGACCTGGCGTCCGCCTGCGCCTTGTACTGCGCCGCGACCGACGAGTAGACGGACCCGGCGCCCGGGTCCGAGCACGTCAGAGTGCCCGACACCGCACTGCCGGACAGCGGGAAGGTGCCCCGTTGGCTGGTGCACTTGCCCGCGGACCGGCCGCCGATAGAGAAGGTGGCGTTCAGGACCGCGCTCACCTCGCCCGCGGTGACACGTTCCGTCCTGGCCTTGGCGGAGACGTCGCCCGTGAACTTCTGGACCACCGAGCAGCCCCCGGCGCCGCACTTCAGGTCCCCCAGGCCGTCGAGCGTGAAGTCGATGCCGTCGTCGCCGGCGTTCTTGAGTTCCTTGGTGTAGCTCAGCAGGGTGTCGAACATCGCCTGGACGGCGGCCCCGACGACCGGCGTGAGGTCCATACCCTCGGCGCCGCCCGCGGCCAGCGGCCCGGTGGTCACCTCCGGGATGGATGTCGGCGCCTCCCCGTCCTTGAGGCGCTGGGTGAGCTCGTCGTGCAGGTCGTACGGTTCCAGCCGCAGGACCCGGTGAGGCGCCTGCCTCGTCACCAGGAGACGGCCTGCCGAGGTGTCGGCCGCGAGCGCCGGCTCGCCCTGGACGCTCCGGGGCCGCTCGGCCGGCTGGTGCGCCGGAGCCGGGGTCTTCTCCAGTGCGTCCAGGGCCTTCGAGAGCACACCGGCCAACTGATGCGGCGGGACAGTACGGCTGAGAGCCTCGTGAATGAGGGAATCCCCGTCGTCCAGGCCGACCATCCACTCACTGGGCCCGTTGCCGGGCTTGGCGCCCGGGGCGGGCGACGGGTCCTTCTGCCACCGCAGGAAGGTCTTGCCGCCGACGTCCAGCACGTCCTCGTCGGTCCGGTGGTCCACGCCCCCGCCGGAGCTCGTGGCGCCGTACTTGCTCCCTCCGGCGGTCACGGTGATCCCGTTCTCGGTGATCCCGAAGGCGGAGGTGTCCCGGTAGCGCAGGCCTCGCGCACCGGCGAGGCCCTCGACCGCCTGCCGGAAAGGCTGCAGGTTGCGCCTGACCGCCGCGTGGGTGCTGCCGGAGTCCCCTGTGCCCGTCACCATCAGGACGCCGGCCACCAGCGCGAGGATGACGACCCCGGCAGCGCCGGACCACAACAGACGCTGCCGTAAGGGCAGTTGCGCCCACCGGCGCAACCGTGACCCGGGTAACGGCCCCGGAGGCCGGCCGGGACGCGGAGGCGGGCCCTGCCGCTCGCCCGGCGGCCGCCCTGGGACGTGCTCCTCTTCGGCCATGCCATCCCCCTCATCCGCTCCGTGCGCGAGGTCGCGCCCTGCCGGGCACGCACCCCGCACGTGCCGCACACAGGCCGCGGGCGCTCCGAACGGCGCGCCCTCGTGCCCTCGCACCGTGACGTGGAGCCCCCAGTCTGGGACACCGGAGCCCATAATTGGAGTGTTCTTCTAGAAAAAATCTCTAGAAATCAGAACCGGTGAGGAGCAGGAGCGGGGTGTACGCGATTCAGTCCTCGCAGAGGGGCCCGCAGCGGGCTCAGGCGCCGACCGTTCCGTCGATCCCCTCGCGCAGGAGGTCGGCGTGCCCGTTGTGGCGTCCGTACTCCAGGAGCACATGCACCATCACCATGCGCAGCGACACGTCCTTGCCCCACCGCGGTTGATGCCCGGTCAGGTCCAGGGACGCGGCCTCCCGCTCGATACGGCGCGCGTTCTCCACCTCGGCCTCCCAGGCGGTGAACGCCTCGGCCCCGGTCGATGTGCTCGCGTCGTACGCCGCCTGGAAGTCGGTCCTGTCCGACCAGACCAGAGGCACTTCGCTGTCCTCGAACGTCCGCCGGAACCAGGCGCGTTCGACTTCCGCCATGTGCCGTACCAGGCCGAGCAGCGACAGCGTCGACGGCGCCATCGACTGCTGCCGCAGCTCCTCGTCGGAGAGTCCCGCACACTTCATGGCGAGGGTCGCGCGGTGGTATTCGAGGAACGCCCGCAACGTGTCACGTTCGCTTCCTGAAGTGGGCGGTCCTGTGCGGTGGTCATCGGCCACTGGCTTGCTCCTCATCCCTTGCTGCCTGCATATCCGTGCGCGTACACGGTCCGGGCTCGTGTCCGGTCCCGCGGCTGCCCGGTGCTGCGCGCACCTGTCTCCCCAGCTGCTCCGAGGGGCTGCCCCGCGGGGCCCGCGCCGCCCCCTCAAACCCTGCGGGCGGGCCGGCCACCGCCGGTCTCCACGGGCCGGTCCGACGGTAGGCCCCACTCGGCCCAGGACCCGTCGTACACGGACAGGTCGCGGTATCCGGCGAGAGTCGCGCCCAGCGCCAGGACGCAGGCGGTGACGCCCGATCCGCAGCCGGCCACCAGCCTCCGCCGCTCCCCCGCGATCGCGGAGAAGGCGGCCCGCAGTTCGGCGGGCGGCGCCATCAGGCCGTCGTGCTGGAGCTCCCCGAAGGGCAGGTTCAGCGCTCCGGGCATATGGCCGCCGCGCAGACCGGGGCGGGGCTCGGCCGCCGCGCCGGAGAACCGTTCGCGGGTGCGTGCGTCCAGGACTGCCGCGTCCGGATCGTTGAGCGCCGCGGTGACCTCGGCGCTGCCGACGATCAGTCCCGTGCGCGGCCGGGCGGTGAAGTCCCCCCGGCGGTCCACCGGCCCGGGCCCGGCTGTCGCCACCGGGAGCCCCGCCGCCGTCCAGGCGGGCAGTCCGCCGTCGAGCACCGCGACGCGGTCGAGTCCCATCGCCCGGAGCATCCACCAGGCACGGGCGCTGGAGTAGATGCCCACGGCGTCGTAGACCACGACCGTGTCGTCGTCGTCCACACCGAGCGCACGCAGTTCTCCGGTGAAGCGTTCCGCTCCTGGCATCGTGTGCGGCAGTGGGCTCGCTCCGTCGGACAGCGCGCCGTCGATGTCGAAGACCCGGGCGCCCGGCACTCCCTGCCAGTCCTCCCGCAAGCGGCCGGAGTCCGGTTCGACCGGCCTGTGCGCCCCTACCGACGCGTCGAGCACCACCAGCCCGGGACCGCCGAGCCGGGGAGCGAGCCAGTCGGGGCCCACCAGCGGCCCGGGCAGCGCGCCGACCGGCGGGACGGCCCCCTGTCCCGGCGTGTTACGCGTGCTCATCCGTTGTCTCCCCCGGGTTCGGGCAGTTCCGGCGGGGCAATCGCCCGGCCCGAAGGGACAGGCTGCCATCTCCCCGTCCGGCCTGCCCACTTGAATACGGCCGGCACACCGCCCGGCCGGCAGCGGAACCCTCACGTTCCTGCGGCAGGCACCAGGACGCGCGACCCGCGCTCCACGCCGGAACACGTCAGCACGCCGGTGCGGCCGTGGTGGGCCGTTCTGCCGCTGGGCCGCTGTCCGGCTCCCCTGCCGGAGGCGCACCCCTCAGCAGTACGACGGAGAGAACCGCCGCGCCCGCCATCGCCACGGCAGCACCGATCGCGGCGAGGTCGAAGCCGTGGACGAACGCGTGGTGCGCCGACGTGAGGAGCGCGCCGTGTGCCACCGCTGTCGCGCCGCCGAGCGTCTCGCGCACCGCTCCCGGCGCCCCCGCCATGTCGCTCCGGTAGACGGCGGCCCCGATGGAACCGAGGACAGCCATGCCCAGGGCTCCGCCCAGTTCCTGCCCGGATTCCAGGACTGCGGCGGCAGAGCCCGCACGCTTCGGCGGAGCGGCGCCGAGAGCGAGTTCGTTGGCGAGCGTCATGGCCGCGACCAGTCCGCCCGCGTAGACCGCGGAGCCCGCAAGCGTGGACCAGAGCGGCGAACCGCCGTGCACCCGGCTCAGCCAGAGAAAGCCGCACGCCGAGACGGAGAAGCCCGCGCTCATCACGTACGCCCGGTCGAAGCGCCTGGCGAGCAGGGCGCCTGCCGGTGCGAGTACGGCCACTCCCGCCATCGGGACCAGCGACCAGAGGGCAGCGGTGAGCGGGCTCATCCCCAGCACGCTCTGGAGGTACTGGGTGAGGAAGACCGCGAACCCGACCGTCGCGAATACGGCGAGCAGACTGACGAGCAGCGAGCCGCAGAAGGCGGGGCGCCGCAGGAGTGCGAGGTCGACCATCGGGTGGGCGAGGCGCCGTTGCCGTCGTACGAAGAGGACACCGACGGCCAGGCCCGCCAGGACGGAGAGCGCGTTCAGCGTCGTGTATCCGTGCGCGGCGAGTTCCTTGATGCCGCGGATGGCGGGGAGCAGCGCGGCGAGTGAGAGTACTGAGCTCAGCAGGTCGAAGCGGCCGGCGGCCGGGGACCGGGACTCCGGCAGCAGCAGCGGGCCGAGTACCAGGAGCAGGGCCATCGCCGGCAGGTTGACGAGGAAGACCGAACCCCACCAGAAGTGGGCGAGCAGCACTCCGCTGACCACCGGGCCGAGTGAGATGCCGGTGGTCATCACGGCGGTCCACAGAGCGACCGCCTTCGCGCGCTGCCCCGCGTCGCGGAAGAGGTGGCGGATGAGCGCGAGCGTCGACGGCATCAGCGCCGCACCTCCGACACCGAGCAACGCCCTTACCGCGATGAGCTGTTCGGCGCTGTGGGCATAGGCCGCCGCGGCCGACGCGGCGCCGAAGAGGACCGCCCCCGCCAGCACCAGGCGGCGCCGTCCGATGCGGTCGCCGAGCGAGCCCATGGTGATCAGCAGTCCGGCGAGCACGAAGCCGTACATGTCGAGCATCCACAACTGCTGGGTGGCGCTCGGCTCCAGGTCCCGGCTGATGTACGGGATGGCGAAGTAGAGGATGGAGACGTCCATCGAGACGAGGAGCAGCGGGAGCATCAGTACCGCGAGCGCGGTCCATTCCCTGCGGCCCGCGGTGGGTGCGGTGAGTGCGGTGGGAGAGGTCACTCCGGGAGCGAAACAGCGCGCCACGTACACCGCAAACGTCTCCCTGGTGCACCCTGGTACACCCCTTGGCCCAGCAGGCTTTCCGCTTTCAAGTGCACTAGTACGGTGGGGGGATGGACACTCTGCCGCCCTACCTCCGCGTCGCCGCCGGCATCCGCCGCAGGATCGAGTCGGGCGAGCTCGCCCCGGGAGACCGGGTCCCCTCGACCCGGGCGATCGTCCGGGAGTGCGGGGTGGCGATGGCTACCGCCACGAAGGCGCTGGCCGCGCTGCGCACGGAGGGGCTGGTCCGGGCGGTGCCCGGCATCGGCACCGTCGTGACGGCGCCCTCCGCGGCGGGCCCGGTCTCAGCGCCGTCCGCCGCGCCAGGACCGACCCGCGACCGCATCGTCCGTACCGCTGTCGCGTTCGCCGACGCCGAGGGGCTGGCCACGCTCTCGATGCGGCGGGTGGCCACCGAGCTGGGCCTGTCCACGATGGCCCTGTACCGGTACGTGCAGGGAAAGGGCGAGCTGGTCCGGCTGATGGCGGACGCCGTCTACGGTGAGCGGCCGCTGCCCGCGGTGCAGCCGGCGGACTGGCGGGACAGGTTCGAACTCGGCGCGCGCTGGCTGTGGGAGTCCCACCGGCGGCACTCGTGGATGGCGCGGGCGGTGGCCTCCTTCACCCGTCCCGTGCCGGCCCCGAACGCGATGGCGTACACGGAGTGGATGCTGCGGGCGGGGGCGGACACCGGCCTGTCGAAGGAGCAGGTGATGCACCTGCATCTCACCCTCTTCGGTCATGTCCAGGGGCTGGCGACCGCCACCGACCTGGAAGGGCAGGCCGTTCAGGACACCGGTGTCTCCAACGACGCGTGGATGGCCCGGAACGAGACACAGTTCGCGGCTCTCGCGGTGACCGGGGCCTATCCGCATCTCAATTCGCTCGGCGAACACGGGGGCTTCGAGCTGGACCTCGGAAGGGTCTTCGAGTTCGGTCTGTCCCGGATTCTGGACGGCACAGCGGTACTTGTCAGCAAACATTCCGTATAGCGAACACGACCTTGTGGACAACGGACGATTTCCGGCCAACCTTTTGACGCGGTCCTGACACAGGGTCCTCACAGATGTCACTCTCTCCCCGTTCTGCGCACTGCTTGCTCGTCAGGCGGCCCACCAGGTCGCTCTGTCCACCCTTGCAGAAGGAGTCCGCGTGAGACCCACGCACCGTCGTGCCACCGCCACCGGCGCCCTCGTCGCCGCTGCGGCACTGCTCGCCGTAGGAGTTCAGGCCGGCACCGCCTCCGCTTCACCCGGGACCACCGCCGCCTCCGCAGCGGTCACCGGCAAGTCCGCACCCGGCGCGGCCCCCGCGGCGCTCTCGCCCTCGCAGCGGGCCGAGCTCCTCCGGAAGGCCAACGCCACCAAGGCGGACACCGCCAGGAGTCTCGGGCTCGGAGCACATGAACAGCTCCAGGTCCACGACGTCACCAAGGACCGGGACGGCACCACGCACACCCGGTACGAGCGCACGTACGACGGGTTCCCCGTCCTCGGCGGCGACCTCGTCGTCGACGCCTCCAAGGCGGGAGCGACCGAGGGCGTCACCAAGGCGTCCCGCGCGGAACTCAAGAACGTGGACACCAGCGCCTCCGTCGCGCCGGCCGCCGCCGAGAAGTCGGCGCTGAAGGCCGCGGCAGCGCAGGGTTCGGCGAAGAAGTCCGCCGACCGGGCCCCCCGCAAGGTGGTCTGGCTGGCGCAGGGCAAGCCGACGCTCGCCTACGAGACGGTCGTCGGCGGTTTCCAGGACGACGGCACGCCGAGCGAGCTGCACGTCATCACCGACGCCACCACGGGCAAGAAGCTCTTCGAGCGTCAGGCCATCGAGACCGGCGTCGGCAACACCGAGTACAGCGGCCAGGTCACCCTCGGCACGACCAAGTCGGGGTCGACCTACTCGCTGACCGACGGGGCGCGCGGCGGCCACAACACGTACAACCTGAACCACGGGACGTCCGGCAAGGGCACCCTGTACACCAACTCCACGGACACCTGGGGCAACGGCCAGGCCTCCAACTCGGAGACCGCGGCGGCCGACGCCCACTACGGGGCGGCGGAGACCTGGGACTTCTACAAGAACGTCTTCGGCCGGACCGGGATCGCGGGCAACGGCGTCGCCGCCTACTCGCGCGTCCACTACGGCAACGCGTACGTGAACGCCTTCTGGGACGACAGCTGCTTCTGCATGACGTACGGCGACGGCGAGGGCAACGCCGACCCGCTGACCGCCATCGACGTCGCAGGACACGAGATGTCGCACGGTGTCACGGCGGCGACCGCGGGGCTCAACTACAGCGGAGAGTCCGGCGGGCTCAACGAGGCCACGTCCGACATCTTCGGCACGTCGGTCGAGTTCTACGCCAACAACACCGCCGACCCGGGCGACTACCTCATCGGCGAGAAGATCAACATCAACGGCGACGGCACGCCGCTGCGCTACATGGACAAGCCGAGCAAGGACGGCGCCTCCAAGGACGCCTGGTCCTCCAGCCTCGGCGGACTCGACGTGCACTACTCGTCGGGCCCGGCCAACCACTTCTTCTACCTGCTCAGCGAGGGCAGCGGCAAGAAGACCATCAACGGGGTCAACTACGACTCGCCGACCTCCGACGGCCTGCCCGTCACCGGCATAGGCCGCGACAAGGCCCAGCTGATCTGGTACAAGGCGCTCACCGAGAAGTTCACCTCGACGACCAACTACGCCGCGGCCCGCACCGGGACGCTGGCGGTCGCGAGTGAGCTGTACGGCGCGACGAGCGCCGAGTACAAGTCGGTCGCGGACGCCTGGGCAGGCATCAACGTCGGCGCCAGGCCCGGCGGCGGCGACCCCGGCACGGGCACCGTCTTCCAGTCCACCACGAAGGTCGCCATCCCGGACGCCGGTGCGGCGATCAACTCGCCGATCGCGGTCACCGGTGTGACGGGCAAGGCTCCGGCCACGCTCAAGGTGGACGTCGACATCAGCCACACCTACCGCGGTGACCTCGTCGTCGACCTGGTCGGCCCGAGCGGCAAGGCGTACCGGCTGAAGAACTCCAGTTCGTCCGACTCGGCGGACAACGTGGTGGCCTCGTACACGGTCAACGCGTCCACCGAGACGGCCAACGGCACCTGGAAGCTCAAGGTCCAGGATGTCGCACGGCAGGACACCGGAACGCTCAACAGCTGGAAATTGACCTTCTGATTTCCTGCCACAAAGCCGCCCGGCCGCACTAATGTTC
The DNA here is from genome assembly GCF_036061255.1 of Streptomyces sp. NBC_00388. Lineage (NCBI taxonomy): Bacteria > Bacillati > Actinomycetota > Actinomycetes > Kitasatosporales > Streptomycetaceae > Streptomyces > Streptomyces sp. NBC_00388. Next base: position 5,408,416 of record NZ_CP107948.1, on the reverse strand, counting down.
CACCGAACAGCGCTTCACAGAAACGTTGTTCGACCGCTTGACCGTTCGCGTTCCACAGGACAGTGCTGCCCGGGGGACCCCAATCTCCCCCGGGCGGCGCCACCACCCGCACGTCACCCGCATCTCCCAAACCCCCCACCTTCGAAAGGGAAAATCGAGTGACCTCTCACATATCGCGTTCCCAGCGCATCGCCGGTTCGATCGCCGTCTCGGCGCTGCTGGCCACCGGCCTCACCACCCTCTCCTCGGGTGCCGCGGGCGCCGCCCCGGCGCAGGCCGCTCCGGCCGCGCGGGCGCTCGCCCTCTCCACCACTCAGCACGCGGCCCTGCTGCGCACGGCGGCCGCGGGCACCGCGAGCACCGCGGGCAAGCTGGGCCTCGGCAGCCAGGAGAAGCTCGTCGTCCGGGACGTCATCAAGGACGCCAACGGCACGACGCACACGCGGTACGAGCGGACCTACGCCGGTCTCCCCGTGCTCGGCGGCGACCTCGTCGTGCACACCCCCGCCTCGGGTGCGACCACGGTCACCAAGGCGACCAAGGCGACCATCAAGGTCGCCGGCACCACCGCGGCCGTGAAGCCGGCCACCGCCCAGCAGAAGGCGCTCAGCGCCGCCAAGTCCGCCGGCGCCGACAAGGCTTCGGCCGACAAGGCCCCGCGCAAGGTGATCTGGGCGGCCACCGGCAAGCCCACCCTCGCCTACGAGACCGTGGTCGGCGGCTTCCAGGACGACGGCACCCCGAGCCAGCTGCACGTGGTCACCGACGCCGCCACCGGCAAGAAGCTCTCCCAGTGGCAGGCCGTCAAGACCGGCACCGGCAACAGCGAGTACAGCGGCAAGGTCACCCTGGGGACGACCAAGTCCGGCTCGTCGTACACGCTCAACGACGGTGCCCGCGGCGGCCACCAGACGTTCAACCTGAACCACGGGACGTCCGGCAAGGGCACGCTGTTCAGCAACTCCACCGACACGTGGGGCGACGGCACCGCCAAGAACGCGGAGACCGCGGCGGCGGACGCGCACTACGGCGCGGCCGAGACCTGGGACTTCTACAAGAACGTCCTCAAGCGCAACGGCATCGCCGGTGACGGCAAGGCGTCCTACAGCCGGGTCCACTACGGCGACTCGTACGTCAACGCCTTCTGGGACGACAGCTGCTTCTGCATGACGTACGGCGACGGCGAGGGCAACGCCGACCCGCTGACCGCCATCGACGTCGCGGGCCACGAGATGTCGCACGGCCTGACGGCCGCCACCGCCGCCCTGGACTACACCGGTGAGTCCGGTGGGCTCAACGAGGCGACGTCGGACATCTTCGGCACCGCCGTCGAGTTCTACGCCAACAACACCGCCGACCCGGGCGACTACCTCATCGGCGAGAAGATCAACATCAACGGCGACGGCTCCCCGCTGCGCTACATGGACAAGCCCAGCAAGGACGGCGGCTCGGCCGACTACTGGTCCTCCAGCCTCGGCGACCTCGACGTGCACTACTCGTCGGGCCCGGCCAACCACTTCTTCTACCTGCTCAGCGAGGGCAGCGGCAAGAAGACCGTGAACGGCGTCGACTACGACTCGCCGACCTCGGACGGCTCCACGGTCACCGGCATCGGCCGGGACAAGGCCGTCCAGATCTGGTACAAGGCCCTGTCGACGTACATGACCTCGACCACCGACTACGCGGCGGCCCGCACGGCGACGCTCAAGGCGGCGAGTGACCTGTACGGCGCGGACAGCGCCGAGTACAAGGCGGTCGGTGCCGCCTGGACCGGCATCAACGTGAAGTAGCGGGCCTGCTGGGCCCGTTCCACCGCGAAGGCCCCGCCCCGCGCCGTACACCGGCGGGTGGCGGGGCCTTCCGCTGTCCGGCCGGGTCCGGGGAGGACCCGGCCTAGGCTGGGCGGATGACCGAACCACGGGTGCGTGTGCTGCTCGCCGACGACGAGGCCCTGATCCGCGCGGGTATCAGGGCCGTCCTCTCCGCCGACCCCTCCATCGAGGTCGTGGCGGAGGCCGCCGACGGGCACGAGGCGGTCGAACTGGCCCTGCGGCACCGGCCGGACGTCGCCCTGCTCGACATCCGGATGCCGCGCCTCGACGGCCTGCAGGCCGCGGAGCAACTGCGGACGGCGGCGCCGGACACCGCCCTCGTCATGCTCACCACGTTCTCCGAGGACGCGTACATCGTGCGGGCCCTCGACAGCGGCGTGAGCGGCTTCCTGCTCAAGTCGGGCGACCCGCGCGAGCTGATCGCCGGGGTCCGGGCAGTGGCCGGGGGCGCCGCGTTCCTCTCTCCCGACGTGGCCCGGCGCGTCCTCACCCACCTCGGCACCGGGCGGCTCTCCCGCGCGACGGAGGCGCGTGCCCGGCTGGCGCCGCTCACCGACCGCGAACGCGAGGTGGTGGCACGCGTCGGAGCAGGCCACTCGAACGCGGAGATCGCGGCGCAACTGCACGTCGTCGAAGGCACCGTCAAGGCCCACGTCAGCTCCGTACTCGCCCGCCTCGCACTCCGGAATCGCGTCCAGCTGGCCGTCCTCGCCCACGAGGCAGGTCTGGTCACCGGCTGACCGGCCGCTCCCGGCGCAGCCGCGGCAGTCCGCGCGGCCCGGCGGCCCCCCAGGCCCGTGCGAGCAGCAGATGGAGCAGGAGCATGACTCCGCCGCCCGCGGCCAGGGCCAGCCCGGCGGCAACGGCGGGCGAGGAGGACGGCACGGGGCAGAGCCCTGCCGCCGTCCACCCCGCGGCAGCCGCCGTGAGCGCCGCCCCGCCCAGCCTTCCGTAAGTACGGCACACCCTTCGGCCGTCCAGCCGCCCGCCGAGCCTCCGGCGCAGCAGCCACGCGGTGAGCACCAGTCCGGCCGCGGACGCCACCCCGTAGCAGGCGGCCATCCCGGTCACCGCCCAGCGCGGCGACAGCAGCAGATGGCATCCGGTGGCGAGCGCGATCTGGACCGCTCCGGTCCAGAGAGCCGTCAGGAAAGGCGTGCGGGTGTCCCCGAAGGCGTAGAAGCCGCGCGTCAGCACGTACTGCGCGGAGAACGGTACGAGACCTGGCCCGAACGCCTGCAGCATCCGGCCCAGCGGGCGGGTGGCGGCGGGTGCGGCGGCGCCGTGGGCGAAGAGCAGCTGCGCCAGCTGGGGACCGAGCGCGAGGAAGAAGAAGGCGGCGGGCACGATGACGGCGCCGCTGGTCCGCAGGGTCCGGGAGAGGTCGCGTCGCATGTCGTCCTCACGGTGCTCGGCGACAGCCCGGCTCATCCGCGGCAGCAGGGCGGTGACCAGGCTGACCGTGACGACGGACTGCGGCAGCGACCAGATGGTCTGCGCATAGCTGTACGCGGTGAAGCCCACTCCGGCCCGGGGCAGCGCCCGGTCGGCGGCGGTGGCGTAGCGGGTGACCAGCGTGGCCGCCACCAGGTTGGCGAGCACGAACAGCAGGGTCCAGCGGGCCGACGCGACACTCGCCCGCATCCCTGTTCCCCGCCAGTCGAAGCGCGGCCGGAAGCGGAATCCGGCCGCCCGGACATACGGGACGAGGGCGAGGGCCTGGACCGCGAGGGCCAGGGTGGTACCGGTGCCCAGCAGCGTCACCTGCGCGCGGGTGATGTCGTGCACCCCGCCGGCCGCCGTCATGAGTCCCGCGTACCAGCCGAACACCGCGATCAGCAGGACGTTGTTGAGCACGGGCGTCCACATCATGGCGCCGAATCGGTTCCGGGCGTTGAGGACCTGCCCGAGGATGCCGTACAGCCCGTAGAAGAAGATCTGCGGCAGCAGGAACCGGGCGAACGCGACGGTGAGCTGGAAAGCGGCGTGGCCGGCCGGGGTGTCCCGCTGGTACACGCCGATGATCTGCGGCGCTGCCCATACCGCGATCAGGGTGGCCGCGCCGAGCACCGACAGGGTGAGGGTGACCAGCCGCTGCTCGAAGGCGCGTCCGCCATCGGGTTGTTCGAGCCGGGCGCGCACCAGCTGGGGCACCAGGACGGAGTTGAGCGCACCGCCGACGACAAGGAAGTACAGGCTCGCGGGGACGGTGTTGGCCTGGTTGTACGTGGTGGCGAGCAGCCCGGTGCCGAGCGCTCCGGCCTGGAGCACCTGTCTGATCAGGCCGGTGGCCCGGGACACCACGGTCCCTGCGGCCATCAGTGCCTGGGGGCGCAGCAGCGCGCGCCGGACCGGCCCCGGCTTTCTGACTACGGCGTGCCGCCCCCGGCGGGGCATCCGGTGCGCCCGCACCCCCGCCGCACCCCCGGTCCGCTCCGCCCCGGTCTCCGTCCGCTCCACTGCGCCCCTGCCCCCGCCCCGCTCCGTGCCGTGCTGTCCGTACCGCCCGTGTTGCGCTGCGCCGACGGTAGGCAGCGCGGCCTGAGCGGCGCATGGGGCGAAAGGCAGCCCCGGCCCCCGACTTTCGCCGGGGGCCGGGGGCCCGCCGGATCCGGCAAGCTGGGTGCATGCGCAGCGAACGGATCACGGACCTGGCACTCGGGACGCTGGTCTGCGCGCCCGTGGTGCTGAGAGCCGCGGTGGACGGTGGTGGTGGTGCGGGGTGGCGGCCGGTGGCCGGGGTCGCGGTTCTCGGGACGGGGGTCGTGCTGTCCCGCGCGCGCCCGCTCACCGCTCTGCTGCTCGCGGTGGTGCTCGCGCTCACCGTCACTCCCCGGCTCTGGGCCCCCGAGTACGCCGTGTCCCTGGTGGTGTTCGGCTATCTGGCCGGCCGTCGGACCGCGCTCGCCCGGCCCGCCCTGCACGTGTTCGCCGGGACGGCCGCGGCCGGGCTGCTGCTGACCCTGGCCGCGCATCTGGAGCTCTGGAACTGGCTCGTACAGCTCTCCACCCTGGCCTTCGCGGTGATGGTGCCGTGGCTGCTCGGCCGGTATGTGCGCCAGTACGCCCAACTCGTCGACACCGGCTGGCTGCTGGCCGGACGGCTGGAGCAGGAACAGCGCGTCGCCGCGGACCGGGCGCGGCTGCTGGAGCGTTCCAGGATCGCGGGCGACATGCACGACTCGCTCGGTCACGACCTGTCGCTGATCGCCGTACGGGCAGCGGCACTTGAGGTCGATCCTTCGCTGAGCACACAGCAGCAGTGCGCGGCCGGCGAGCTGCGTACAGCGGCGGGGGAAGCCACTGCCCGGCTGCGCGACATCATCGGTGTCCTGCGGGAGAACGACACCGCGGTCGCCTCGCCACCGGGCGAGACCGTCGGGGAACAGGTGGAGCGGGCCCGCAGTTCGGGGATGGTGGTGGAGCTGAGCGGTGAGGGGGCGGCGGCCGGGCTGGCCCCGATGACCGGCCGCGCGGTGCACCGGACCGTCCAGGAGTCGCTCACCAACGCGGCCCGGCACGCTCCCGGGGCGCCGGTGGCGGTACGGCTCGTCAGGTCGGAGTCGGCCCTCACCGTCACCGTCACCAGTGCGGCGGACCCGACCGGCACCCTTCCGGTCCTCCTGGAGGCGGTCGGTACGGCGGGCGCGGCGGCGGAGCAGCCCGGCGGTCCGGACGGCCTCGGCCCGTACACCGGGGCCGGCCCTGACGGCGGGCCGGGCGCAGAGTCCGGTGGCGGGCCGGGCTCCGGGACGGGCCCGCGTCTTGGCGGCGGTACGGGCCTGGTCGGCCTCGACGAACGCATCCGTCTCGCAGGCGGGAAGCTCCGCCACGGTCCGCTGCCCGGCGGCGGCTTCGAAGTGTCCGCCACCCTGCCCCGCAGCCCCGGCGCCCCTGCCGCCGTCGCCGCCGCAGAGCCCTCGTCCGCGAGGGAGCTGGCACATGCCAGACAACAGGTGCGGCGTCGTCTGAAGCAGGCGATCTGGGTCCCGCTGGCCGCCACCGCCGCGATCGGGGTGCTGATCGGCGCGGTGGCTCTCGCGACCCGGTACGAGACGGTCCTCGACCGCGGCAGGTACGGACTGATCCGGGTCGGCGACACCGAGGGCGCGGTCGGCGCGCGCCTCCCCCGCCACGCGCTGGGCGGCGCACCCGGGGGTGCGCCGCCCGCGCCTGCCGGTCAGGAGTGCCGGTACTTCCGCGCGGGGCCCTTCACCGAACGGCCCGCGTACCGGCTCTGCTTCAGCGGGGGCGCCCTGACCTCCAAGGCGGTGCTCCGCTGACCGGTGGGCGGCTCCCGGTCAGGCCGGGTTGTCCCCGTGGGTCAGCGTCTCCCAGGCGACGAACAGGTTGTCCGTGCCTGCGGGGCGCTGCTTCTCGGTCAGGGCCTGGGTGTTGGTCATGGCGATCCCGAGCCTGTTGTGCAGGGCGTTGTAGCCGACCTCGGTGACCGGGCCGAGGCTGTCCTTGAGTGAGCCGCCGCACAGGCTGGAGGGCACCGCGGCCCCCATCATGTACTTCGACTGCAGCCCCAGCGCCTGGCGCAGCCGCTCCTGGATCTCCGGGTAGAGGTCCTGGCCCTGGATGCGGCTGGTCTCGGCGATGTGCGAGATCGCCGAGATGCCGTAACCGGTGTGGGTCAGGTCGCGGCAGGTCTCCTGGGTGAGCCCGTCCATGAAAGTGGACTGACCCTGCCAGTACTTGACGATCGCGTCGCGTCCGCTGAGTCCGCTCCCCGGTGCGACCTTCGGCAGAGCGCCGTCGGAGCTGAGGTAGATGTACGCGGGGACCCGGCCGCGGAACGTCGCGACCGCCTTGTCGTAGGAGGTGCGGTCCTCCAGGAAGACGGAGATGCCGATCGCCGCCTCCGTCATCGACAGCTCCCAGTTGCCGTTGGACTGGGAGCCGTTGATGACCTCCGGGAGATAGACGGTGCGCAGCATCGTCGCGAACCGGCCGGAGTTGGGCCAGCCGGTGTAGGTGTACTTGATGATCTCGGCGGCGCGCGGCCAGACCGATCCCGCCCAGCCGGTCTGGAGGGGGGCGTTGCTGTTGGTGTGTTCCTTGATCACGGCGGACCAGGCGTCCATCAGCTCGATGGACTTCTTGGCGTACCGGTCGTCCCGGGTGATGTACCAGGCGAGCGCGTCGGTGTACGCGGCGATCGCGTCCTCGCGCTCGTCCGTACAACCGTTGTCGGGGTTGGAGTAGGAGCCGCACTCGACGTTGGCGCGTGGTGCGGGGGTGCGCGAGAGCGAGGCGTACTTGCTCGCCATCATCTGCGCGTTCGCGCTCTTCCAGGGTTCGGTGCCCGCCTGGACCTTGCCGCGTACGAAGTCGAGCTGCGGGCGGCTGACGAGGACACCGGGGTGGGTGAAGGCCGCGGGGGCCGCCTCTGGTGCGGCGGCCGGTGCGGCGGGCCTGGCGGCCACGGCCTGGGGCATCAGGGCCAGGCCGAGGATTCCGGCCAGCGCGGCGACGATGCCGGCTGACCGGACTCTGCCGCGGCGTGCGGGGCGGCCGGAGTGGGGTGAGGTGGTTCCGGTGCGCATATGGGGGGTGCCTTCCGGTAGGAAATCCTCCCGGAGTTCATGGACATGAATCGCGCTCGCGCTGATGAACTCCGTGGTGCGTGTGGAACCTAAAGGCATTCCATGAGCACGTCAAGAGTTGGGTTCAGAACACGAAAGGGCCCGGCGCCGGGGAGACGCCGGGCCGTTCCTGGCCTCCCGTCACCTCAGGAGAACGCCCGCGCCCTCCCCCGTCGCCCCGGTCGGCGCCGCCACGAGTCCCAGCTCGGCACCGGACGCCAGCAGGTGGTGGGCGGGCAGGATCCGGACCGTGTAGCCGTACGGGCCCGTGCGGTCCAGGGCGAGCGGGCCCTCGTACAGCAGCCGTCCCTCCAGGTCGGGGCCGCCCGCCGGTTTCAGGGCGACGGTCCGCGCGTCCGCGATCCGGTCCTGGGCGTCGACCCGGCCCGACACCGCCTGCACCTCTACGTCGTCCGGCCGCAGCGCGCCGAGCGCGACCTGGACCCGCAGGGAGAGAGTGGACCCCAGCGCGGCGGTGCCGTCGGCCGCTGTCACCGCGACGGACTCGACGTGGTCGACATGGACCTCCGGCCAGGCGGCCCGCACCCGTGCCTTCCAGCCGGCCAGCTCCCCGGCGGCCTCCGGCCCGAGGGAGCGGTGGGCGAGGGCGGCGGGCGCGTACAGCCGCTCGACGTACTCGCGCACCATCCGCCCCGCCAGCACCTTCGGCCCCAGGTTGGCCAGCGTGGAGCGGACCATCCCGACCCAGCGTTCGGGCAGTCCATCGGCCGTACGGTCGTAGAAGCGCGGCGCGACCCGGTCCTCGATCAGCGAGTAGAGCGCCGCCGACTCCAGCTCGTCGCGCCGGTCCTCGTCCATCCCGGAGCCGTCAGCCGTGGGAATGGCCCAGCCGAAGTCCGGCTCGAACCACTCGTCCCACCAGCCGTCCAGCACGGACAGGTTGAGACACCCGTTGAGCGCGGCCTTCATCCCGGACGTACCGCACGCCTCCAGCGGGCGCAGCGGGTTGTTCAGCCAGACATCGCAGCCCGGGTAGAGCCGCTCGGCCATCGCCATGCCGTAGTCGGGCAGGAAGACGATGCGGTGGCGCACCCGCGGGTCGTCGGCGAACCGCACCAGCTCCTGCACCAGCCGCTTCCCCCCGTCGTCCGCCGGATGCGCCTTGCCCGCGACGACGATCTGGATGGGCCTGGTCGGGTGGAGCAGCAGCTCCGTCAGCCGGTCACGGTCTCGGAGCATCAGCGTGAGCCGCTTGTACGAGGGGACGCGCCGGGCGAAGCCGATGGTGAGTACCCCGGGGTCGAGCACCCCGTCGATCCAGCCCAGTTCGGCACCGGACGCACCGCGCCCGCGCCAGGACGCGCGCAGCCGGGTCCGCACCTCACCGACGAGCTGTTCGCGCAGGGTCCGGCGCAGCTCCCAGATCTCGGCGTCGGGGATGTCCGCGACCGCGTCCCAGCGGTCGGAGCCGCCCACCGACAGCGCGTGGTCGGCGCGCCCGGCGCCGATCCGGCCGACGGCGGTGCGGGTGATCTCGGGCGCCACCCACGTCGGGGCGTGTACCCCGTTGGTGATCGAGGTGATCGGCACCTCGTCGGGGTCGAATCCCGGCCACAGTCCGGCGAACATCTCCCGGCTGACGGCCCCGTGGAGGGTGGAGACCCCGTTGGCGCGCTGGGCGAGCCGCAGGCCCATCACGGCCATGTTGAAGAGCCGGGGCTCACCGCCGGGGTAGCTCTCCGTACCCAGCTGCAGCACGCGTCCGGCGTCGACGCCCGGCAGCTCCCCGTCGTCGCCGAAGTGACGCGCGACCAGGTCACGGTCGAAACGGTCGATCCCCGCAGGGACGGGGGTGTGAGTGGTGAACACGGTCCCGGCGCGCACGGATTCCAGGGCCGCGTCGAAGTCGAGCCCCGCGCCTCCGAGTTCACGGATGCGCTCCAGGCCGAGGAAGCCCGCGTGGCCCTCGTTCGTGTGGAACACCTCGGGGTCCGGGTGGCCGGTGATCCGGCAGTACGAGCGCAGCGCCCGCACCCCGCCGATCCCGAGGAGCATCTCCTGGAGGAGCCGGTGTTCGCTGCCGCCGCCGTAGAGCCGGTCGGTGACACCGCGCTCGCCCGGCTCGTTCTCCTCGACGTCGGAGTCGAGCATGAGCAGCGGGACCCGCCCGACCTGCGCCTGCCAGATGTGCGCGTGCAGCGAGCGGCCACCGGGCAGCGCGAGGGTGACCCGGCTGGGCGAGCCGTCCGCCTCGCGTACCAGCGCCACCGGCAGCTCGTCGGGGTCGAGCACCGGGTAGTGCTCCTGCTGCCAGCCCTCGCGGGACAGCGACTGCCGGAAGTATCCGTGCCGGTAGAGCAGACCGACCCCGATGAGCGGTACGCCGAGGTCGCTGGCCGCCTTGAGATGGTCCCCGGCGAGGATGCCGAGGCCGCCGGAGTACTGCGGGAGCGCGGCGGTCACACCGAACTCGGGTGAGAAGTAACCGATGGCGGCGGGCAGCCCGGCGGGCTGCTCCTGGTACCAGCGCGGTCCTCGCAGATAGGTGCCGAGGTCCTCGGCGGCAGCGGCCAGGTCGCGCAGGAACCCGGGGTCGGCGGCCAGCTCGGCGAGGCGCGCGGCGGACACCGACCCGAGCAGCCGGACGGGGTCGCCGCCTGCTGCCGGGAGACCGCCGGGGTCGACGGCTCTGAACAGGTCCTTGGTCCCGGCGTGCCAGGACCAGCGGAGGTTGCGGGCGAGCTCACCCAGGGGACGCAGCGGCTCGGGGAGGACGGGGCGGACGGTGAATCGACGAATGGCCTTCACGTGTTCCACCTTCGCAGGGGAGATGCGCATCCAGGGGACGCACAGCGGTGTACGTCCGCACTTCACCCCGAAGGTAACCGTCCGCGTGCTCCGCAACCACGGCGCAGGGCTGCGGCGGCGCGCGCCGGTGCGCCCCCGGCACCGGACGCGCCCCCGCGGATTCCGGCGGGTGGTATGGCCGGTTCTCCCCCCTCGCGTGGGCTTGTGGCACTTCGCACCACGGGTGAGGCTGCTCTGTGACACCTGGAGCGGAAGGGAGGGTGCCCCGATGGAACGGACCGTCAGCTGCCGGGAGCGGTGCACCCGGTGAGTCACCGCCCGCCACCGCCGTACCCGGTGCGCGGCCCTTCCGTGCCGTGCGCCGTGCGCGCCGTGCGCGGCGCACTCGGGCCGGCCGTGCCGGACACGTGCGGGTACGGCGGACTCTGCCAATGGTGTGAATCCGCGACCCCCCGCGCGGCCGGCCACGGCCCCTCCGCGACGCGCGGCCCACCTGGTCCTTGCCTTGCACATTACGCACGAGTACTTAACTCAGGAGCCGGATTGCCCACCGGAGGAGTGGGGGAAGGCTCCTCCGGTACCCACTTGAGCGCACCCCCACCCCTCACCACGACTGAGTGAACGCGGACAGGAGCGGTCATGCCCGCAGCCCGCAAGCCATCACCGGACAAGCCGGCCGGGAGGACTCTTCCGACGTCCCCGCAGCGGCCGAAGTCCCCGAAACGACCGAAACGGCAACCCACCGGACGGCTGATCGGCCGTATCCCGGTGCTCGATGTGCGACCGCGCGTCGGCGGCGGGCACCGGCCCGCCAAAGCGGTGAGCGGGGAGACCTTCCAGGTCACCGCGACCGTCTTCCGCGAGGGCCATGACGCCGTCGCCGCGAATGTCGTCCTGCGCGGCCCGCGCGGCAGGAAGGCGGCCTGGGCGCCGATGCGGGAGCTGGCCCCGGGCACCGACCGCTGGGGCGCCGATGTCACCCCGGACCGCGAGGGCCGGTGGACGTACACGGTGGAGGCGTGGAGCGATCCCGTCACGACCTGGCTGCACACCGCCCGGATCAAGGTCCCGGCGGGCATCGACACGGAGCTGGTGCTCGCCGAGGGCGCCGGACTGTATACGCGCGCCGCCGCCGGGGTGCCGAAGAGCAAGGGGCGCCGGGCGGTCCTCGCGGTGGCGCGGGCGCTGGGCGACACGGGCGCCCCCGCCGGCGACCGCCTCGCTGCCGCGCTCGCCCCGGAAGCGGCGGCGGCCCTGGCCCGCTACCCCTTGCGTGAACTGGTCAGCGCCTCGGAGCCGCTGCCGCTGCTCGTCGAGCGCGAGCGGGCGCTCTACGGATCCTGGTACGAGCTGTTCCCGCGCTCCGAGGGTGCCGTCGTCGAGGAGGGAAAGCCGCACGTCAGCGGCACCTTCAGGACAGCGGCGAAGCGTCTTTCGGCAGTGGCGGCCATGGGGTTCGACGTGGTCTATCTGCCGCCGATCCACCCCATCGGCACCACTCACCGCAAGGGCCCCAACAACGCGCTGACCGCCGGGCCCGACGACGTGGGGGTCCCGTGGGCCATCGGCTCACCGGCCGGCGGCCACGACGCCGTCCACCCGGATCTCGGCACCCTGGAGGACTTCGACGACTTCACCGGGCGCGCCCGTGAGCTGGGCCTGGAGGTCGCGCTGGACTTCGCGCTCCAGTGCTCGCCCGACCACCCGTGGGTGACCCAGCACCCCGAGTGGTTCCACCACAGGGCCGACGGGTCGATCGCGTACGCGGAGAACCCCCCGAAGAAGTACCAGGACATCTACCCGATCGCCTTCGACCGGGACATGGCAGGCCTGGTCACCGAGACGGTCCGCATCCTGCGCTTCTGGATGGAGCACGGCGTACGGATCTTCCGCGTGGACAACCCGCACACCAAGCCGGTGGTCTTCTGGGAACGGGTCATCGCGAAGGTCAACGGACGCGACCCGGACGTGGTCTTCCTGGCCGAGGCGTTCACCCGGCCCGCGATGATGCACACCCTCGGCGCTGTCGGGTTCCAGCAGTCGTACACGTACTTCACCTGGCGGACCGGGAAGCAGGAGCTGACCGACTACGTCACCGAGCTGGCCGGGGATTCCGCGGCGGTGATGCGGCCCAACTTCTTCGTGAACACCCCGGACATCCTGCACGGGTACCTGCAGCACGGCGGCCGGCCGGCCTTCGAGGTGCGTGCGGTGCTCGCGGCGACGATGGCGCCGTCCTGGGGGGTGTACGCCGGGTACGAGCTGTGCGAGAACACCACGGCGCGGGCGGGCAGCGAGGACTACCTGGACTCGGAGAAGTACCAGTTGCGGCCGCGCGACTGGGAGGCCGCCGAGCGGGAGGGGCGGACCATCGCCCCGCTCATCACCACGCTGAACGAGTTGCGGCGCCGGCATCCGGCCCTGCGGCAGCTGCGTTCGGTGCACTTCCACCACACCGACAACGACGCGGTGATCGCGTACTCGAAGTCGGTCTCCCGCGCGGCCCCCGCGCCGGACGGAGCCCCCGCCGGATCGAACACGGTTCTGATTGTCGTCAACCTTGACCCGCACCACACCCAGGAGGCCACGGTCTCGTTGGACATGCCGGATCTCGGCCTGGAATGGCACGAGTCCGTCCCGGTGCGCGACGAGCTCACCGGCGAGACCTACCACTGGGGCAGGGCCAACTATGTGCGTCTGGAGCCGGGCAGCACGCCCGCGCACATCCTGGTGCTGCGACCGTCCCCGCCGATCGGAGGGTCACCCACATCATGATTGTCAATGAGCCCGTCCACGACAAATTCGAGGACACTCCCACCAAGGACCGTGACCCCGACTGGTTCAAACGCGCCGTCTTCTACGAGGTCCTGGTCAGGTCGTTCCAGGACAGCAACGGAGACGGCGTCGGTGACCTCAAGGGCATCACCGCCAAACTGGACTACCTCCAGTGGCTCGGCGTCGACTGCCTCTGGCTGCCGCCGTTCTTCAAGTCGCCCTTGAGGGACGGGGGTTACGACGTCGCGGACTACACGTCCGTACTGCCGGAGTTCGGTGACCTCGCCGACTTCGTCGAGTTCGTCGACGCCACCCACCAGCGCGGCATGCGCGTGATCATCGACTTCGTGATGAACCACACGAGCGACCAGCACGAGTGGTTCCAGGAGTCACGGAAGGACCCGGACGGTCCGTACGGCGACTACTACATCTGGGCCGACGACGACAAGCAGTTCGCGGACGCCCGGATCATCTTCGTCGACACGGAGACCTCCAACTGGACCTTCGACCCGGTGCGCAAGCAGTACTACTGGCACCGGTTCTTCTCCCACCAGCCGGATCTCAACTACGAGAACCCGGTGGTGCAGGAGGAGATCATCTCGGCACTGCGCTTCTGGCTCGACCTGGGCATCGACGGCTTCCGCCTCGACGCGGTCCCGTACCTCTACCAGGTAGAGGGCACCAACTGCGAGAACCTCCCGCAGACCCATGCGTTCATGAAACGGGTGCGCGCCGAGATCGACGCGAGCTACCCGGACACGGTGCTCCTCGCCGAGGCAAACCAGTGGCCCGAAGACGTTGTCGACTATTTCGGCGACTTCAAAAAGGGCGGCGACGAGTGCCACATGGCATTCCACTTCCCGGTGATGCCGCGCATCTTCATGGCCGTGCGGCGGGAGTCCCGCTACCCCGTGTCGGAGATCCTGGCCAAGACCCCGGCCATCCCGAAGAACGCCCAGTGGGGCATCTTCCTCCGCAACCACGACGAGCTGACGCTCGAAATGGTGACGGACGAGGAGCGCGACTACATGTACTCGGAGTACGCCAAGGATCCGAGGATGCGGGCCAACATCGGCATCCGCAGGCGGCTAGCGCCCCTGCTGGACAACGACCGCAACCAGATCGAACTGTTCACCGCGCTGCTGCTCTCGCTGCCCGGGTCGCCGATCCTCTACTACGGCGACGAGATCGGGATGGGCGACAACATCTGGCTCGGCGACCGGGACGCGGTCCGCACGCCGATGCAGTGGACCCCGGACCGGAACGCGGGTTTCTCGTCCAGTGACCCGGGCCGGCTCTACCTGCCGACCATCATGGACCCGGTCTACGGCTACCAGGTGACGAACGTCGAGGCCTCGATGGCCTCACCCGCCTCACTGCTGCACTGGACCCGCAGGATGATCGAGATCCGCAAGCAGAACCAGGCCTTCGGTCTCGGTTCGTACACCGAGCTCCCGTCGTCCAACCCGGCCGTCCTCGCCTTCCTCCGGGAGTACAAGGACGACCTGGTCCTGTGCGTCCACAACTTCTCGCGGTTCGCGCAGCCGACCGAGCTCGATCTGAACGCCTTCACCGGACGCCATCCGGTGGAGCTGATCGGCGGAGTGCGCTTCCCTCCGATCGGTGAACTCCCGTACCTGCTGACCCTCGCGGGGCACGGCTTCTACTGGTTCCGCTTGCGCAAGGACGCCGCCACCGTGTGACGGCGGCCCGGGGCGGGGCGGTTTCCGCCGCCTCACCCCGGGCACCCTTCTCACCAGCACCCGGCCCACAGAGCCGTAGTCCATCTGGTCCATCCTCACCCGCACCGTCCCGCACAGCCGGATTCCCGCCCCCATTGCGTTCAGCATGGGAGGCGACCCCACGCAATCCGGGACACTCTGCGCATCGTGTGGTGTGCCCGGGAAAGGACGCGATGCCATGTCCAAGGCTGCATCCACCCGGAACAGCGCGCGCTCCGCCGGGTCGTCCGGCCCCCTCGACCTCCTGGACTCCCTCGCCCCCCTGCTGCACGAGTGGCTGCCAAGACAGCGCTGGTTCGCGGGCAAGGGCCGCCCCGTCACCGCCTTCGCCCTGGTCTCGGCCACCGAACTGCTGCCGCTCGGCGCGGCCCCCGGGCTGCTCCATCTGCTGGTCCGCGCCGAGCAGGACTCCCCCGCCCCGGCCCGCTCGGCCGGCGACTGCTACCAGCTGCTGGTCGGCGTACGGACCTCGCTGCCGCCACGCCTCTCCGGCGCGCTGATCGGCCGGGCCCGCACCGGGCCGCTGGCCGGGTCCGTGCTGTACGACGCGCTGCTCGACCCGCGGCTGACCGGACTGCTCCTGGAGCGGCTGCGCGAGCCCGGCCGGATCGGCGCGCTGCGTTTCGACCGCGACCCCCGGGCGGAGATCCCGGCCGGACTGCCCGCACGTCCGCTCGGCGCCGAGCAGTCCAACACGTCGCTGGTCTATGGCGATACGTTCATCCTGAAGGTCTTCCGCCGGGTCCACCCGGGGTCCAACCCGGATCTGGAGCTGCCGCTCGCGCTGGCCCAGGCGGGCTGCGCGCGGGTGCCCGCGCCGGTCGCCTGGTACGAGACGACAGAACCCGAACCCGCCACACTGGGCGTGCTCCAGCCGTATCTCTCGGGGTCCGACGACGGCTGGCAGCTGGCCCTGCACGCACTCACCGACGGCCACGACTTCACGGCCGGCGCGCGGGCGCTGGGCCGGGCGACCGCCGAGGTGCACGGGACGCTGGCGTCCGCGCTGCCCACCGCGGTCCTGCGCAAGCAGCAGATACAGCATCTGGCCGCGGAGATGACGGAGCGGCTGGAGGCCACGGCCCAGGCGGTGCCCGCACTCGCGCCGTACGTGGCCGGGCTGCGCACCGCCTTCGACGCGGTCGCAGACCTGGGCCACGCGGGCCGGACCTGGGCCGCTCAGCGTATCCATGGCGACCTGCATCTGGGCCAGAGCCTGCGGACCGGGAACGGCGAGTGGTCGGTCATCGATTTCGAGGGCGAACCGGCCCGTCCGCTCGCCGAGCGCACCCGCCCGCAGCCGGTGGTCCGGGACGTCGCGGGGATGCTGCGCTCCTTCGACTACGCGGCCCGCACCCACCGGCCCTGGGCCCCTGAGTGGGCCATCGGCTGCCGCGACGCGTACTGCGAGGGGTACGCGTCGGTGTCCGGCGCGGACCCGCGCGCCGAGCCCGAGCTGCTGCGGGCGTACGAGACCGACAAGGCGGTGTACGAGGTCCTCTACGAGGCCAGGAACCGCCCCGACTGGCTGCCCGTCCCGATGGCCGCGATCGAGCGGCTGTCCCTTCCCGAATCCCCCGTTACGTACCGCGCGCCGAAGCTGCCGAGGAGGCCGCCCCAGTGACCGCCCGTCCCCCGTCCCGCACTCCGTCGCCCGCCGAACCCGAGCCCGCAGGGATCGCCGGGCCCACAGCGCCCGCAGTCCCGGCAGCCCCGGGGGAGAACGTCCCCGTGCTGCCGTCCCAGCCGACCGGTGGGGTGCGCCCCGCGGAGACGCCCGGCGCCGATGACCGGGGGCGGCTGCTGAGCGGCGGCCACCACGACCCGCACGCGCTGCTCGGCGCCCATCCGGTCGGCGGCGGCATCGCCGTCCGGGCGCTGCGGCCGTACGCACGCGCCGTGACCGTGATCGCGAAGGGGCTCCGCGCCGAACTGCACGACGACGGCGAGGGGTTCTTCTCGGGGCTGCTGCCGCTGAGCACGGTTCCCGAGTACACGCTCCTCGTGACCTACGACGACACCGAGATCGAAGTGCAGGACCCGTACCGCTTCCTGCCGGCTCTCGGCGAGCTCGACGTGCACCTGATCGGCGAGGGGCGCCACGAGGAGCTGTGGACGGCACTCGGCGCCCGGCCGATGACGGTCCAGGGCGTCGCCGGAACCCGCTTCACCGTGTGGGCTCCCAACGCGCGCGGGGTGCGGGTCAGCGGGGACTTCAACTACTGGGACGGCACGGCCTGCCCGATGCGTTCACTCGGGTCGTCCGGTGTGTGGGAGCTCTTCCTGCCGGGCGTCGGAGAGGGGGCGCTGTACAAGTTCGACCTGATGCGCCCGGACGGCAGCCACACCCTGCGCGCCGACCCGATGGCGCGGCGCACCGAGGTGCCACCGGCCACCGCTTCGGTCGTGACCCAGGCGCACCACCACTGGCAGGACGAGCAGTGGATGGCGCACCGCGCCGACCGCCCGGTGCACGAGGCGCCGTTCTCCGTCTACGAGGTGCACCTGCCCTCCTGGCGCCCCGGCCTCACCTACCGGCAGCTGGCCACCCAGCTGACCGCGTACGTCCAGGACCTGGGCTTCACCCATGTCGAGCTGATGCCGGTGTCCGAGCACCCCTTCGGCGGCTCGTGGGGGTACCAGGTCACCGGTTTCTACGCGCCGACGTCGCGCATGGGCACTCCCGACGACTTCCGGTACCTGGTGGACTCGCTGCACCGGGCGGGCATCGGTGTCCTGATGGACTGGGTGCCCGCGCACTTCCCGAAGGACGACTGGGCACTGGCGCAGTTCGACGGGCGTCCGCTGTACGAGCACGCCGACCCGGCCCGCGCCGAACACCCCGACTGGGGCACCCTGGAGTTCGACTACGGACGCACCGAGGTCCGCAACTTCCTTGTGGCCAATGCCACTTACTGGTGCGAGGAGTTCCACATCGACGGGCTCCGGGTGGACGCCGTCGCCTCGATGCTCTACCTCGACTACTCCCGCGAGGAGGGCCAGTGGTCGCCGAACGAGCACGGCGGGCGGGACAACCCGGACGCGGTCGCCTTCCTGCAGGAGATGAACGCGACGGTCTACCGGCGCAACCCCGGTGTGGTGACGATCGCCGAGGAGTCGACGGCCTGGGACGGTGTCACCCGGGCGACCGACCAGGCCGGCGCGGGCGGCTTCGGCGGCCTCGGCTTCGGGCTGAAGTGGAACATGGGGTGGATGCACGACTCGCTGGAGTACGTGGCGAAGGAGCCGGTGCACCGCAAGTACCACCACCACGACATGACGTTCTCGATGGTGTACGCGTTCAGCGAGAACTACGTCCTGCCCATCTCGCACGACGAGGTGGTGCACGGGAAGCAGGCCCTGGTCTCGAAGATGCCCGGTGACTGGTGGCAGCAGCGCGCCACGCACCGCGCCTATCTCGGCTTCATGTGGGCACATCCCGGCAAGCAACTCCTCTTCATGGGGCAGGAGTTCGCCCAGGGTGCCGAGTGGTCGGAGGCACACGGCCCGGACTGGTGGCTGCTGGACCCGTCGTACGGTGCGGCGCACGACCACCGCGGGGTGCGGGACCTGGTGCGCGACCTGAACGCCGTGTACACGGCGGCTCCCGCCCTGTGGCAGCGCGACACCGACCCGGGCGGTTTCGCCTGGGTGGTGGGTGACGCGGCGGAGGACAACGTCTTCGCCTTCCTGCGCTACGACGCGCACGGCGAGCCGCTCCTGTCGGTCTCCAACTTCTCCCCCGTGGTGCGCCACGACTACCGGCTCGGGGTGCCGGACCCGGTTCCGGAATGGCACGAGGTGCTCAACACCGACACCGGCCTCTACGGGGGCGGCGACCTCCGCAACACGGAGCCGCTGAAGCCCGAGCCGGTGCCGTACCACGGACGCCCGTCGAGCATCGCGCTGACGCTTCCGCCGCTGGCGACGGTGTGGTTCAGGCCGGCCTGAGCCGCCCGGGCCCGGCGGACCCCGCGGAGGTGCGGCGGCGTGGATCTCACGCGCCGCGCCTCCGCGGTGTCATGGGCGGCTCCCCGCCGCGCCCCTGAGGCAGTCCGGGAGCGCGTCGCCGGTGTGCACGATCCCGGCCCGCTGGGTGGCCCGGGTCAGCGCCACGTACAGATCGCTCGTACCGCGCGGCGAGCCGGAGAGGATCAGACCCGGCTCCACCACGATCACCGTGTCGAATTCCAGGCCCTTCGCCTGCCTGGGATCGAGCAGGACGACCGGCCGGTGCAGATCGGGCTCGCCGCCGGCCACGTCCGGGAGTACGGCGGCCAGTTCGCGGTGGAGCGCGGCGGGGGCGATCACGGCGAGCCTGCCCTCGTGCGCGCGCTCGGACGCGACGGCCTCGGCCACGGCGCGGGGCAGGTCGCCGGCGGCCCGCACCCAGGGCGCCACCCCGGTGGAACGGATGGAGCGCGGCGGCCGGAACGACGGATCGGCGGCGGCCGGGACCGCGGCGGCGACCTCCATGATCTCGGCGGGGGTGCGGTAGTTGATGCCGAGCCGCACCTGCTCGTACCGGTCACCCACATAGGGGGCGAGCATCGTCGCCCAGTCGCCCACCCCGCCCGGCTCCGCGGTCTGGGCCGGGTCGCCGACCAGGGTCATCGAGCGGGTCGGCGAGCGCCGCATCAGCAGCCGCCACACCATCGGCGACAGCTCCTGCGCCTCGTCCACGATGATGTGGCCGAAGGCCCAGGTACGGTCGCCCGCCGCGCGTTCGGCGGCGCTGCGGTGGTCGGCCTCCTCGTGGCGCTCGGCCATCCGCTCGGCGTCGATGATGTCGTGCGCGGCCAGCAGCTCGGACTCCTCGTCCTCGAACTCGAAGGACTCGGAGCCCAGCGACAGATCGAGGACGCCCTGGGCGAAGGCGACCTGCTCCTGGCGGGCGGCCTCGGCCGCGGCGCGCACCGCGGAGTCGTCCTCGCCGATCAGCTCGGCGGCCTCGTCGAGCAGCGGGATGTCCGCCACCGTCCACTCGCCGCTCGCGCGGCGGATCAGCGCGGCGTCGGCGTCCGGCAGGTGCACCGGCTCGGTGAGGTAGTCGGCGACCACCCGCTGCGGAGTGAGGGTGGGCCACAACTCCTCGATGGCCGCGTGCACTTCGGGGCTGGACGCGACGGCTTTGCCGAGCTGGGCGAGGTCGTCGGGGCCCAGGAAATTGGGGCCGCCGTAGGGGTCGGCACCGAGCCGGTCGGCCAGCTGCGCGGTCAGGTCGTCGATGACGCGGAACGCGAAGTGCGGGCGGGCGAGGTTGTGCGGCAGCCGCATCGCACGGGCCCGCTCACGGGCGGTGTCGGCGATGGTCCAGTCGAGCAGCAGATCACCGTCGTCGTGCGGGATGACCAGGGGCTCACCGGGCTCCGGGGTCCGCTGGAGATCCCGTACGAACCCGGCCAGCGCCTCCGCCATTGCGGTGCGCCCCTTGACGGCGGCGGCCGCCGGGGTGTCGGTGGCGGTGGCGGTCACTCCCGGGAAGAGCTCGCCGGGAGTGGCGAGCAGCACGCCTGTCTCACCGAGCGAGGGCAGCACCTCACCGATGTAGCCGAGGAAGGCCGGGTTGGGGCCGACGACGAGGACGGCCCGGCGGGCGAGCTGGTCGCGGTGGGCGTAGAGGAGGTAGGCGGCCCGGTGCAGCGCGACCGCGGTCTTACCGGTGCCGGGACCGCCCTCGACGACGAGGACGCCGTGGTGCGGGGCGCGGATGATCTCGTCCTGCTCGGCCTGGATGGTCTGCACGATGTCGTGCATCCGGCCGGTGCGGGCGGAGTCCAGGGCCGCGAGGAGCACCGCGTCGGCGTCGGACCCCTCGTGGCCGGTCCGCTCGGTGTCGGTGAGATCGAGGATCTCGTCGTGGAGCGCGGTGACGGTCCGGCCCTCGGTGGTGAGGTGCCGGCGACGGCGCAGGCCCATCGGGGAATGCCCGGTCGCGAGGTAGAAAGGCCGCGCGATCCGCGCCCGCCAGTCGATCACCAGAGGGGCGCGTTCGTTGTTCTCGTCGGCCTCTTCGCGGATTCCGATACGGCCGATGTGGTAACGGGATCCGTCGGTGAAATCAATGCGGCCGAAGCAGAGCCCGGATTCCACGGAATTCAGCGCGCCGAGCAGCCCGGACCGTTCAGCGACCAGCACATCGCGCTCGACCCGCGCCTGGAGCCCCTTCCCCACCTGGGCGAACGAACGCTGGACGGCGGCCTCGGCGCGCTCCCGGAGCGCGTCGAGCCGCTCGTAGAGCCGTGAGACGAATTGCTGCTCGCTCTGCAATTCCTCGGTTGACAATGCAGCTCCTGACGCGATACGGTGACGTTATAAGGCTTACTCACCCAGCTTTGGGCTGCTCAGAGCAGCACAGAGACAGGAAGTATTCACTGTACGCGTCGCAATACCCCGGACGTCAATTCGCCCGGGGTATTTTTGTGCCGGATTCCGTGTCGAATGCCCCTCCGCGCGGGGCTGCCTCCGGGTCAGAGCACCTCGGCCAGCTCCTGGAGCAGCCGCCGTTTCGGGCGGGCGCCGACCATGGACTTCACCGGCTCCCCGTCACGGAAGACCATGAGGGTGGGCATCGACATCACCCCGTACCGGACCATCACATCCGGGTTGCTGTCGGCGTCCAGCTGTACGACCTTGAGGCGTCCCGCCTCCTCGCCCGCGACGGCGCTCAGGACCGGCGCGAGCTGACGGCACGGTCCGCACCAGTCGGCGGTGAACTCGACCAGGACCGGCAGTCCTGCCGCGAGCACCTCGGTGTCGAAATCGGCATCGGTCACGGTGCCGACGCCCTCTGCGTGGATCATTTCCGGTCTTCCTCCCACTCGGCTCTTCCGGACAGTTCGCAACGCGGCTCCGGGCCGTCAGGCAACTCGGCCTCGGCACGCGCCAGTTCCGCTCCCACCTGGCGGCGGACTCCCTGGAGCTGCCCGATCAGCGCGTCCAGCTCGGACAGTTTGCGGCGGTAGACGGCGAGCGAGGCGGGGCAGGCGTCGCCCGCCGGGTGCCCGGCACGCAGGCATTCGACGAACGGCCTGGTCTCCTCCAGGTCGAAGCCGAAGTCCTGGAGCGTCCTGATCTGCTGGAGGAGCCGCAGATCGTCCTCGTCGTACGTCCGGTAGCCGTTCACCGCCCGCCGTGCGGGCAGCAGCTCCCGGGACTCGTAGTAGCGCAGAGCGCGGGTGGTGGTCCCGGCCCGCTCCGCCAGCTCGCCGATTCGCATGCCCCGAAGGTAATCCTTGACGTCGGCGTCAAGGCAAGGGCCACCCCTGCGGCGACCGCGGGGGTGGCCCTCACTGGCCGTCACTCCGGCTCAGACCGAGGTGGCCACCGGCTCGTCCGCGGGCGCCGCTTCCGGCTCCGTACGCCGGCCGCGGCCCGGGATCAGGACGGCCACCAGCACCGTGCCCACCCCGAGGATCACCGCGCCGACCAGGCTGGTGTGGGCGACCGCCTCCGAGAAGGCGCCGTTCACCGCGTCCGCCAGGGCCCGCGCCTGTTCGGGCCCCGCCGTGGCGCCGGCCTTCCGCGCCACGGCCAGGCCCGCGCCCACCGAGTCCTGGGCGGTGCTCAGGACACCGGCCGGCAGCTTGCCGCCGACCGCGTCCGCGAGGTGCGAGGAGTACGCGCCGGAGAGCACCGACCCGAGAATCGCGATGCCCAGTGAGCCGCCCAACTCGATCGAGGTGTCGTTGACCGCGCCTCCGACGCCCAGTTCGGACTCCGGGAAGGCGCCCATGATCGCGTCGGTGCACGGCGACAGGGCGAGTCCGATGGCCAGGCCGAGCAGGACCAGCGGCAGGACGAACTCCCCGTACCCGGAGGCCGCGTCGATCCGGGTGAGCAGCGCCAGCGAGGCGGTTCCGCCGACCATGCCCGCCGTGACGGTGACCCGCATCCCGAGCCGGGGCGTCAGGATCCCGGTCAGCGCCGAGCCGACGAAGACCGCACCGGCCAGCGGCAGCATCCGCACCCCCGTCTCGAAGGCGTCGAAGCCGAGGACGAACTGGAGGTGCTGGGTCAGGTAGTAGAAGGCGCCGAACACGGCCAGGAAGAAGAGGGCGACGGCGAGGTTGGATCCGGCGAAGCCCCGGTCGAGGTAGCGCCGTACGTCGAGCACAGGACGCGGGTGCCGCAGCTCCCACAGCACGAACGCGACGAATCCGGCGCCCGCCACGACGGCGGCCGTGATGGCCTTGGCGCCCCAGCCGAAGTGCGGCCCTTCGATGATCATGTAGACGAGAGCGCCGACGGAGACCACCGAGAGCAGCCCGCCCACGTAGTCGATCCGGTCGTGGTGCCCGGCCTTCGACGGCGGCACCAGGACGAAGGCGCCGATGATGGCGAGGACCGCGATGGGCACGTTGATCAGGAAGGTGGACGCCCAGCCGTGGTGCTGGAGCAGCGCCCCCGCGACCAGCGGGCCGGCGGCGATGGCCAGGCCCGCGGTGGCCGTCCACAGCACGATCGCCTTGGCGCGCTCGGCACGCGGGAAACTCGCGGCGAGCAGCGACAGCGTGGCAGGCATGATCATCGCCGCGCCGACGCCCATGACGGCGCGGGCCGCGATGACGCCCGTGGCGCTGCCGACCAGCGACCCCGCGACCGCTCCCCCTCCGAAGACGACGAGCCCGAGCACGAGCGCGCCGCGCCTGCTGTATTTGTCGCCGATGGCACCGAGCAGCAGCATCAGGGCCGCGTACGGGACGGTGTAGCCGTCGATGACCCACTGGAGGTCGGCGCTGCTGAGCCCCAGGTCCTGGGTCATGTCGGGCGCCGCGACCGTCAGGGCGGTGTTCGCCATCACGATGATCAGCAGGCTCAGACAGAGGACCAGCAGCGCCCACCAGCGGCGCCGGTACGGGCCTTCCATCTCTGCGACCGGTTGCTTCACCACGAGATTCATGACGCTCCACCATCCCTACTACTTGCACATGCTTGTGCAATTACACACTGCTGTGCAATTTAACGCGCTTCCCGGCGCGGTGCAAAATGGGGCCCGTGACTTCCGGACGAGCAGACGCCAACCGCCGCCGCATCCTGGATGTGGCGCTCACCGAGCTGCTGCACGATCCGGACGCCTCGATGGACCAGATCGCCCGGGCGGCCGGAGTCGTACGCCGCACGGTCTACGGTCACTTCCCGAGCCGCGAGGCGCTGATCGGCGCGCTCGTCGACAACGCGACGGCCGCAGTGGTCGAGGCCCATGCCACCGGGCGGGAAGGCATCAGCGACCCGGCCGAGGCGCTGGCCCGCGCCACCCTCGCGGTCTGGGAGATCGCCGACCGCTACCGCCTGCTGGTCGCACTGGCGCAGCGCAGCGTCACGATGGCCGGAATCAAGCAGCGCCTCACCCCGGTGCGCGAGACCTGCACGGCACTGCTCCAATACGGCCTGGATGAGGGCGTGTTCACCTCACCCCTGCCTGCGGCGGCCCTGGCGTACGTCCATGAGCAGGCGCTCTTCGGCCTGATGGAGGCCGTGAACGAGGGGGCTCTGCCGGCAGCGGAGGGCGGAGCGGCGGCGGCCGGCACTCTGCTGATGACAGCGGGGGTCCCGGCCCCGCAGGCGGCCGCGGTGGTGAGCGCGGCGCTCGGGGACCGGGACGGGGGGGTGAGGGCCGGACGGCGCTCTGCAGGTCCGGCCGCCGCTCACCGCGGGCCCGGCCGGCGGTGAGCGGGAGGAGCCGTGGCCCGCTCACCGGGCCGGTCCGGGCGGCAGACCGGGTTCAGCGGCCGGTGGTGAGGACCATGCGGAAGCGCGCCGATCCCGCCAGCATCCTGTCGAACGCCTTGCCCGCGTCCTCCAGAGGTGCCTCCTCGGTCCACGAGCGGACCCCGCTCTGCGCGGCGAAGCGGAGGGTGTCCTCGGTGTCGACGGCCGTGCCCGACGCGTGGCCGTAGACCTTCTTCGTGCCGCCGATGAACTGCAGCCCGCTGAACGTCATCTCGTCGGGGGTGGCGCCGACCACGATGAGTTCGCCGCGCCGGCCCAGACCGTCGAAGGTCGCCGTCATCGCCGCGCCGTTGGTGACCGTGGCGAGCACGACCTTCGCGCCGCCCAGCCGCTGGAGTTCGTCGGCGACGTTCTCGGTGGTGCTGTCGATGTAATGCCTGGCCCCGAGGCCGTGCGCGAGCTTCGCCTTCTCCGCGCCGCGGGCGATCGCCACCGTACGGAACCCCATTTTCGCGGCGAACTGCACGCCGAGGTGGCCCAGTCCGCCGACCCCCAGAATCGCGACCAGGTCGCCGGGGCGGGCCGCGCTGCGGCGCAGCGCGTTGAAGACGGTGACGCCCGCGCAGGCGAGCGGGGCCGCCTCGACGGCGGTCAGCTCGCCGGGGATCCGGGCCAGCGCGACCGACGGTACGACGACCGTGTCGGCGTAGCCGCCGGGGTAGGCGGCGCCCGGGATTTCGAGCCGCGCGCAGTTGACGCCGTCGCCCGACCGGCAGGCCTCGCAGTAACCGCAGCTGCCGCCGTACCAGCCGACAGCCACCCGGTCACCGGCCTCCCAGCCGTCCACGCCCGCACCGAGCGTGTCGATCCGGCCCGCGATCTCGTGGCCGGTGGTCACAGGGAACGTCACTCCGGGCAGCATCCCGCCGGTGATCATCGCGTCGGAGTGACAGATCCCGCAGGCCTCCACGGCGATCCTGACCTGGCCAGGACCCGGTTCCGGGAGCTCGGTCCTGACGAGGGCGAAGGGACCGCCGGGCTCGGCTACCTGCATCGCGCGGGGGGACGAGGGGGTGGATGTCATGGGGCCTTCCTTGCCTTCGGGGGAGGGTACGAGAAGTGCGCGGGGCGTCCGTGGTCCGCCCGCCTCTCCCAGTGTGGGCACTGGGCGCCCCATCGGCCACGCGCGGACCGCGCGTGGCGCCCGGCACGGCGCCGGACCGTACGGCGAACCGGGTCGACGGGGGTACGGGAACGGCGTCCTGTCCGGCGCGGGACAGGGCCGGGGCCCGATGTCAGTGGCCGGTGGCAGCATGGCATCCGTCCGCCACCCGTACGTCCGCAGTACCCGTCACCGCCCGCCGCATCCCCCTGCCGCCCCACACGCAGCCGCCTCCCCGGCCCCGCTCCTCAGCCCGGCCCGACCGCACCACCAGGGAATCCGTATGAAGCACACCGAACACCGTTGCGCCTGGGCGGACGGATCCGGCCTGATGGCCGCCTACCACGACGAGGAGTGGGGACGCCCTTCGCACGACGACCGCTACCTCTTCGAGTTCCTGATCCTGGAGGGCGCCCAGGCCGGGCTCTCCTGGTCGACCGTGCTCAACAAGCGGGAGAACTACCGGCGGCTGCTGGACGGATTCGATCCGGCGAAGATCGCCGCGTACGACGAGGCCAGGCTGGCGGAGCTGCTGACCGATCCGGGCATCGTGCGCAACCGGCTGAAGGTCGCCTCGCTGGTGAAGAACGCCCGGGCCTTCCTCGCCGTACAGGAGGAGTTCGGCTCGTTCGACGCGTACCTCTGGCAGTGGACCGGCGGGAAGCCGGTCGTCAGGCGTCCCGGCCCCGGCGAGTCGCTTCCGGCCAGCACGGAGCTCTCCGACCGGATCAGCAAGGACCTCAAACGGCGCGGCATGAACTTCGTCGGAACGACCATCGTCTACGCCTACCTCCAGGCCGTCGGCGTCGTCGACGAGCACTGGGCGGGGTGCCCGGCAGCGGTGGCGCTGGCGGACTGAGCCGCGGGACCCACCTGCGGTGCGCGCCCGCGGCCTTGCGGGTGCGCACCGCAGCAGCCCCGTCCGGCGGTCCGGCGCCGGGTCAGGAGCGCGCCACCGGCTGTTTGCCACCGTCCCGCGGCTCCGGCATGTCCTGCGGACCATGCCCGCCGGCGCCACCGGCGGCGCCATCGCCGGGGTCCGCGTCGCCATCGGCCGCCGCACGCCCAGGCCGGTCGTCCATCAGCGTCGCCTCGTCGAACGGCAGCCGGCCGGACAGCACCTCCACCGCCCGGGCCTTGTCGATCTCCTTCGTCCAGGTGCCCACCAGGACCGTCGCGACGGCGTTCCCTGCGAAGTTGGTCATCGCCCGCGCCTCACTCATGAAACGGTCGATCCCGACGATCAGCCCGACCCCGTCCACCAGATCGGGGCGGTGCGACTGGAGACCTCCGGCGAGCGTGGCGAGACCCGCCCCGGTGACCCCCGCCGCGCCCTTGGACGCGACGATCATGAAGAGCAGCAGTGAGATCTGCTCACCACCGCTCAGCGGCTTGTCCATCGCGTTGGCGACGAAGAGCGCCGACATCGTCAGATAGATGGCGGTGCCGTCCAGGTTGAAGGAGTAACCCGTCGGGACCGTGATCCCGGCGACCGGCCTGCTCACGCCCAGGTGCTCCATCTTCGCGATCAGCCGGGCCAGCGCCGACTCCGACGACGAGGTGGAGAGGATCAGCAGGAACTCACGGCCCAGATACTTCAGCAGCCGGAAGATGTTCATGCCCGCGATCAGCCGCAGCAGCGTGCCGAGCACGACGAAGACGAAGAGCGCGCAGGTCAGATAGAAGCCGATCATGATGACAGCCAGGGATTTCAGCGCGTCCACACCGGTCTCGCCGACCACCGCCGCCATCGCCCCGAACGCGCCCACCGGGGCCGCCCACATGATCATGGCGAGAATCCGGAACACCAGCCGCTGGATGTGCTCGATACCGCGCAGCACCGGCCGCCCCGCCGGGCCGATCGCCTGCAGCGCGAAGCCGGAGAGGAGCGCGATGAGCAGCGTCTGCAGGACCTGGCCCTCCGTGAAGGCGGAGACCATGGTCGTCGGGATGATCCCGAGCAGGAAGTCCGCTGTGGAGTCGCCGCCGCCGGTGGCCTGCGCGGCGCCCGCGTGCCGCACCGCCTCCGTCAGATGCAGTCCCGAGCCCGGCTCCAGCACGTTCCCGACGACGAGGCCGATGGCCAGCGCCACCGTCGACATCACCAGGAAATAGCCGAGCGCCAGGCCGCCGACCGCGCCGACCTTGGCCGCCTTGCGGACCGAGCCGACGCCCAGCACGATCGTGCAGAAGATGATCGGCGAGATCATCATCTTGATGAGATTCACGAACCCCGTGCCCAGCGGCTTGAGTTCGACGGCCACGCCGGGTGCGGCGAAGCCGACCACGATGCCGAGCACCACCGCGGCGATCACCGCGAGATACAGATAATGCGTACGGTCCCGCTTCTCTGCGGACACGCTTGCCTCCTCGTACACGTCCGATCCACGTCCCTGACCATCCCGGTGGATCCCCGCGACTCTCCAGCAGCGTGTGACCGCGGTCACCCTTGCGTGCATTTCGTTCACGGATTTCGCAGCGTGCAGACTGTCGGCCATGCTCATACGCACTCCCCGGCCCCGCAGCCTGGCCGGCCAGCTCTTCGCGATGCAGGTCGTGCTCGTCGCGGTGATCGTGGCCGGGTGCGCCGTGTTCAGTTACGCGTCGGACCAGCGCCAGGCCCAGGCGGCAGCGCGGCGCCAGGCAACGGCCGCCGCGACCGCGGTGGCCCTCTCCCCCTCCGTGCGCCGGGCGACCGTCTCCGCCGACCCGTCCGCGGTGCTCCAGCCGTACGCCGAGCAGGTGCGCCGCTCCACCGGGGTGGCCTTCGTGACGATCATGGACATCCACGGGATCCGCTGGACGCACCCCGACCCGGACCGGATCGGTGAGCACTATCTGGGCCATACCGCGGAGGCGCTGCGCGGCAGGACGTACGCCGAGACCTACACCGGCACGCTCGGCCCGTCCGCCCGGGTCGTCACCCCGGTCAGGGCGGACGGCGGTCCGCACGGCAGGGTCACCGGCCTTGTCAGCGCGGGCATCACCGTGGAGCGGATCGACGCGCAGCTCCAGGCGCAGGTGAGCGTGCTGCTCTGGTTCGCCGGGGTCGCACTCGCCCTCGGCGGCATCGGCACGTATGTCATCAACGCGCGGCTGCGCCGCCACACGCACGGGATGAACTCCGCCGAACTGAGCCGGATGCACGACTACCACCAGGCCACCCTGCACGCCGTACGGGAGGGGCTGCTGATGCTGGACAGCCACCGCCGTATCGCGCTCATCAACGACGGCGGCCGGGAACTGCTGGGTCTCGGCGAGGACATGGTGGGGCGCGGCGCCGCCGATCTGGGCCTGCCGGCCCCGCTCACCGGACTGCTGCTCGCGGACGGGCCGCGGGTGGACGAGGTGCACCTGACGGCCGACCGGGTCGTGGTCGTCAACAGCCGCCCGGTCTCCTCGGGCGAGCACCGCGGCACGGTCGTCACCCTGCGCGACCGCACCGAACTCCAGGCGCTCGCCGGTGAGCTGGACTCCGAGCGCGGCTTCACCCGGGCGCTGCGCGCACAGGCCCATGAGGCGGCCAACCGGCTGCACACCGTCGTCTCGCTGATCGAGCTGGGACGGGCCGCTGAGGCGGTGGATTTCGCCACCGGGGAACTGGAGCTGGCGCAGGCCCTCACCGACCGGGTGGTGGGCGCGGTGGACGAGCCGGTGCTCGCCGCGCTGCTGCTCGGCAAGGCGGCGCAGGCCAACGAGCGCGGGGTCGAACTCGTACTGGCCGAGGACAGCGTCCTCGACGAGGGGCTGCTGCCCGCCCGCGATCTGGTGACGATCCTGGGCAACCTGATCGACAACGCGGTCGACGCCGCCCAGGGCAGCGACGGCGCCCGGGTCACGGTGGCGGTCCGCGCGGCCGGCGGTGAGCTGCTGATCCGGGTCCGCGACACCGGCCCAGGGGTCTCCCCGGGCGACGACGTCTTCCGGCTCGGCTGGTCGACGAAGAGCACCGGCCGCGGTCTCGGCCTGGCCCTGGTCAGGCAGACCGTGCAGCGCGGCGGGGGTACGGTCACCGCGGCGGGCGCGGAGTTCGTCGTACGGCTGCCGGTCCGACAGGAGGTGACCCCGGCGTGATCAGGGTGCTGGTGGTCGAGGACGACCCGGTGGCGGCGGACGCCCACGAGCTGTACGTGGGCCGGGTCCCCGGCTTCACCGTCACGGGCACGGCGCACTCCCGGGCGGAGGCGGTACGGATCCTGGACCGCACCCCTGTCGACCTGCTGCTGCTCGATCTGCATCTGCCCGACGGCCACGGCCTGCAACTGGTCCGCTCGCTGCGCGCCGCGGGACACACCGCGGACGTCATCGCGGTGACCTCGGCGCGCGATCTGGCCGTCGTACGGGAGGGGGTCTCGCTCGGGGTGGTGCAGTACGTGCTGAAACCGTTCACCTTCGCCACCCTGCGCGACCGCCTGGTGCGGTACGCGGACTTCCGCGGGGCTGCGGCGGGCGAGGCGAGCGGCCAGGAGGAGGTGGACCGGGCCCTGGCCACCCTGCGCACCCCTGAACCGGCCTCGCTCCCCAAGGGCCTGAGCGCCCCCACGCTGGAGGCGGTGACCCGCACCCTGCGCGGGGCCCCCGACGGGACCACGGCCACCGCGACCGCCGAGGCGGTCGGCATCTCCCGGATCACCGCGCGCCGCTATCTGGAACACCTGGTGACCACGGGCCGGGCCGTGCGCCGGCCCCAGTACGGACAGATCGGCCGGCCGGAGCTGCAGTACCGGTGGCTGAGCCATGCGTAGCGGCCCGCACCGGCTGCCGTCGCCGGGGCCCGGGCGGCTCTCCGCCCCGCGCACGTGCCGGTGCGTTACGTCCTGATCGCCCCGGCCGCGGGGCACCGCCCCGTCCCGTACGTTTCTCCACATACCGAGACTGTGCGAACAAACCGTATTCGCGGGGGCACGCTTGCCCTTACCGTGTGCCCGTGCACCAGACCCCGCCCTTCGATGCCCCCGCCGCGCGCCGTCTGCGTGAGGCGCTGGGCATGGCGCCCGGCCATGTCGCTTACGGGCTGCGCGCCCAGTACGGCCTTCTCGTCACCCCCGACGTGGTGGCCGCCTGGGAGCGGGGTCTGCAGGCACCGAGCGCGCGCGAGCTGACGGCGCTCGCCGGGGTCCTCTGGTGCTCCCCCGGCGACCTGCTGGTCGAGGCGGTCACCCTGCGGGAGCACCGGCTGGCCCGGGGGATGGCGCCGGAGGACGTGGCCCGGCAGGTCGGGATGGACACCGGCGCGTATCTCAAGGCGGAGGAGTCGGGCCGCTGGCGCGGCAACGAGCGCCAGTCGGCTGCGCTCGCCCAGGCCCTCGCGCTGACCCCGGCGGCCTTCCTCACGGCCACCGGCCGCGACGGCGAGCTGGCCGGCATCCTGACCGGCGCGGTGACGACCCGCTGGCAGGCTCATGTACGGGCCACGGCCAAGCTCGTCCCGCTCCCCCGCCCCGAGCTGGAGAAGCTGCTGGAGCGGCTGCACTCCGACTACCAGTCCCTGATGGTGACGACCCTCAACTGGGGGTCGACGGAGGCCGCGGGGACGGGGGACGCGGGCCGGGCGTTCCTGGATTCGATCGTGGTGCGGTTCTGGGAACTCGCCGGGGGCTGAGCCGGCCCCCGCCGGGCCCCGGGCCGGCAGCCCCCGGAGCAGCGGACCGGGTCTAGAAGACCGATTCCGCCTCGTACATCCGGCTCTCGTCGACCGTCTTCAGGTGCGTCACCGCGTCCGCCAGCGGCACCATCGCGATATCGGTGCCGCGCAGCGCCGTCATGTTGCCGAAGTCGCCGCGGTGCACCGCCTCCACCGCGTGCCAGCCGAAGCGTGTGGCCAGGACGCGGTCGTACGCGGTCGGGGTGCCGCCGCGCTGCACGTGGCCGAGGATGACGGGCCTGGCCTCCTTGCCGAGCCGGGTCTCCAGTTCGACGGCGAGGCGGGTGCCGATACCGGCGAACCGCTCGTGGCCGAACTGGTCGATGACGCCCTTCTCGTACGGCATGGAGCCCTCGGCCGGGTGCGCGCCCTCGGCGACGCAGATGACGGCGAAGCGCTTCCTGCGGGCGAAGCGCTCCTCGACCATCTTCACCAGGTCGTCGACCTCGAAGCGGCGCTCGGGCAGGCAGATGCCGTGGGCGCCGCCCGCCATGCCGGACTCCAGGGCGATCCACCCCGCGTGCCGGCCCATGACCTCGACGACCATCACGCGCTGATGCGACTCGGCGGTGGTCTTCAGCCGGTCGATCGCCTCGGTCGCGACGCCGACGGCCGTGTCGAAGCCGAAGGTGCGGTCCGTGCCCGAGATGTCGTTGTCGATGGTCTTGGGGACGCCCACCACGGGCATCCCGGCGTCGGAGAGCATCCGGGCCGCGGTGAGGGTGCCCTCCCCGCCGATCGGGATGAGCGCGTCGATGCCGTACCGCTGGGTCAGCTCGGCGCAGTTCTCCGCGGCCTCGCGCAGCCGGTCGCGCTCCAGCCGGGCGGAGCCGAGGATGGTGCCGCCCCGGGCGAGGATGCCGCTGACCGCGTTGAGGTCGAGGGGCCGGTAGTGGCCGTCGAGCAGGCCCTTGAAGCCGTCCTCGAAGCCGATGACTTCGTCGTTGTGCCCGGCCACGGCACGGTGCACGACCGACCGGATGACGGCATTGAGACCGGGGCAGTCGCCGCCCGCGGTGAGGACTCCGATGCGCATCGTGCTGATTCTCCTGCTCCTAGTGGTACCTGCGAGCCGTGCCGATTCTTCCACGCCCGGCCGCCCGTGGGGCGTGCCCGGCGGTCCCGTGGACCGGCCGGGCGGGGCGGAGCGACGTGGACAGGCGGCCCGGCCAGCCCCGAGGGTACTGTCAGAAGGGCGTGCCGGGCCGCTGCGGGCGGCCCCCCGCAGCCCGGCGCCACCGCCCGGTACGGCCCGGAGACCGCGGGCCGGGGCCGGTGAGGACCGCGGGGTCCACGAGACCGCGGGGCCCGCGGGAACCACGGACCCCATCGAAGACCGCGAGACCCCGAAGGCCTCGAAGACCGCTGGACCAAGGACGGAGATCACGCGTGACGCGCAGCGTGTACGTGACCGGGATCGATCGCGGCGACGGCCGCCAGGTCGTCGAGCTGGGGGTCATGGAGCTCCTCACCCGCCAGGTGGACCGGGTCGGGATCTTCCGGCCGCTGGTGCACGACGCGCCGGACCGGATGTTCGAGCTGCTGCGGTCCCGCTACCGGCTGAGCCAGGACCCGGCCTCGGTGTACGGCATGGACTACCACGAGGCATCCGCCCTCCAGGCC
This sequence comes from Streptomyces sp. NBC_00388, assembly GCF_036061255.1. Classification (NCBI taxonomy): domain Bacteria; kingdom Bacillati; phylum Actinomycetota; class Actinomycetes; order Kitasatosporales; family Streptomycetaceae; genus Streptomyces; species Streptomyces sp. NBC_00388. The sequence continues at coordinate 5,375,606 of NZ_CP107948.1, read as the reverse complement.
GAGCTGGGCACGGACGAGCTGGTCTCGCGCCTGGTCGGCCGCTTCCACGAGGTGGCCCGCGACTACGAGGTGGTACTCGTCCTCGGTACCGATTTCTCGGCCACCCAGCTCCCCGACGAGCTGGCCCTGAACGCCCGGCTGGCGAACGAGTTCGGCGCCTCGGTGATCACGGTCGTCGGCGGCAAGGGGCAGACGCCCGAGTCCGTACGCGCCGAGACCCGCAACGCCTACCGCGCCTACCAGGGGCTGGGCTGTGACGTCATCACCATGGCGGTGAACCGGGTCGCCCCCGGCGACCGCGACGATGTGGCCGGGCAGCTCGCCGGACAGCTTCCGGTGCCGTGCTCGGTACTGCCCGACGAACCGGCGCTGGCCGCGCCGACGGTCGCGCAGATCAGCCAGGCGCTGGGCGGCACGGTCTTGCTCGGTGACGAGGCGGGGCTGGCCAGGGACGCGCTGGACTTCGTGTTCGGCGGGGCGATGCTGCCGAACTTCCTGAACGCGCTCACACCCGGCTGCCTGGTCGTCACCCCCGGCGACCGGTCGGACCTGGTGGTCGGCTCGCTCGCCGCACACAGCGCGGGCACCCCGCCGATCGCCGGGGTGCTGCTGACCCTGGACGAGCGACCCGTCGATGCGATCCTCGAACTCGCGGGCCGGCTGGCGCCCGGCACCCCCGTGGTCGCCGTGTCGGGCGGGTCGTTCCCGACCGCGGGTGAGCTGTTCGCCCTGGAGGGCCGGATGGACGCGGCGACCCCGCGCAAGGCGGAGACCGCGCTGGGCCTCTTCGAGCGCCATGTGGACACCGCGGAGCTGCTGGACCGGCTGTCGGTGGCCCGCAGCGGCCGGGTCACCCCGATGATGTTCGAGCACGATCTGCTGGAGACCGCGCGGGCCGACCGCCGCCGGGTGGTGCTGCCCGAGGGCACCGAGGAGCGGGTGCTGCGCGCCGCGGACATCCTGCTGCGCCGCGGGGTCTGCGACCTGACGCTGCTCGGCGATCCGGAGACGGTCCGCAAGCGCGCCGCCGACCTGGGCATCGACCTGTCGCAGGCCGATGTCACCGACCCGGAGACATCGGAACTGCGCCAGCGGTTCGCCGAGGTGTACGCGGAGCTGCGCGCGCACAAGGGCATGACCGTCGAGCTGGCCCACGACGTGGTCGCCGACGCCTCGTACTTCGGCACGCTGATGGTCCAGGAGGGCCTGGCCGACGGCATGGTCTCGGGCGCGGTGCACTCGACGGCCGCGACCATCCGGCCCGCGTTCGAGATCATCAAGACGAAGCCGGACGCATCGATCGTCTCGTCGGTGTTCTTCATGTGCCTCGCGGACAAGGTGCTGGTGTACGGCGACTGCGCGGTCAACCCCGACCCGGACGACAGGCAGCTCGCGGACATCGCGGTCCAGGCGGCGGCGACCGCGGCCCAGTTCGGTGTGGAGCCGCGCATCGCGATGCTCTCGTACTCGACCGGCACCTCGGGTTCCGGTGCGGACGTCGACAAGGTACGCCGGGCCACCGAGCTGGTCCGGGCCGCCAGACCGGATCTACTGATCGAGGGGCCCATCCAGTACGACGCCGCTGTCGAGCCGTCCGTGGCGGCGACCAAGCTGCCGGGGTCGGCGGTCGCGGGACGGGCCAGCGTACTGATCTTCCCCGACCTCAACACCGGCAACAACACCTACAAGGCCGTGCAGCGTTCGGCCGGCGCCGTGGCGGTCGGTCCGGTGCTCCAGGGGCTGCGCAAGCCCGTCAACGACCTGTCGCGGGGCGCGCTCGTCGAGGACATCGTCAACACCGTCGCGATCACCGCGATCCAGGCTCAGGGCGAGGACCGGAGCCGCGCCCAGGAGGAATCCGTATGACCGCCACCCGTGTTCTCGTTCTCAACTCCGGCTCCTCGTCGGTGAAGTACCAGCTCCTCGACATGGCGGACGGCAGCCGTCTGGCGATGGGCCTGGTCGAGCGGATCGGTGAGGAGACCTCACGGATCAAGCACACGCTGCTCGCGGACGGCGGCACGGCCCGTGAGCGGACCGGACGCATCGCCGACCACACTGCCGCGCTGGAAGCCGTCGCGGCCGAGCTGGACACCGACGGACTCGGCCTGGACTCCCCGGAGCTGGCGGCGATCGGGCACCGGGTGGTGCACGGCGGGCTGAAGTTCACCGAGCCGACCGTCGTGGACGACGCGGTGCTCCAGGAGATCGAACGGCTGGTGCCCGTCGCCCCGCTGCACAACCCCGCCAACATCACCGGCATCCGTACCGCCCGCGCCCTGCGCCCCGACCTCCCCCAAGTGGCCGTCTTCGACACCGCGTTCCACACGACGATGCCGGAGTACGCGGCCCGGTACGCGATCGACGTGGAGACCGCGGACGCCCACCGCATCCGCCGGTACGGCTTCCACGGCACCTCGCACGCGTACGTCTCGCGCGAGGCCGCCGCCCTGCTCGGCCGGACCCCCGGGGAGACCAACGTCATCGTGCTGCACCTCGGGAACGGCGCGTCGGCGTCCGCGGTGGCCGGCGGCGTCTGCGTCGACACCTCCATGGGGCTGACGCCGCTGGAGGGCCTGGTGATGGGCACCCGGTCCGGCGACATCGACCCGGCCGTGATCTTCCATCTGACCCGGGTGGCCGGAATGTCCGTCGACGAGATCGACGCGCTGCTCAACAAGAAGAGCGGCCTGGTCGGGCTCTGCGGGGACAACGACATGCGGGAAATCGTCCGCAGGACCGACGAGGGGGACCGGTCGGCCCAGCTGGCCTTCGCCATTTACGTACAGCGGCTGAAGAAGTACATCGGGGCCTATACCGCGGTACTCGGGCGGGTGGACGCCGTGGCATTCACCGCGGGGGTCGGCGAGAACTCGGCCCCGGTGCGTGCCGCCGCCGTCGCGGGCCTGGAGGGGCTGGGCCTCACGGTCGACGCCGGGCTCAATGCCGTACGTTCCGACAAGCCCCGTTTTATTTCTCCGGAGGGGGCCCGGGTGGCCGTCACCGTGGTTCCGACAGACGAGGAACGCGAAATCGCGCAGCAGGTCTACGCCTTGGTGAAGAGTTGACACCTGAGCACCACACCGCCCATTTGTACTTTCCACCAGACGGAATATTCCGCAGGGAAACAAACCGATAGGATCCGCCTCATGCGCCGTTCCAAAATCGTCTGCACACTGGGCCCAGCCGTCGACTCCTATGAGCAGCTGAAAACGCTCATCGAGGCCGGCATGAATGTGGCCCGTCTGAATATGAGCCACGGGTCCCACGCGGAGCACGAGGAGCGGTACCACCGCGTCCGGAAGGCTTCGGAGGCCACGGGCCGCGCCGTGGGGGTGCTGGCCGACCTCCAGGGCCCGAAGATCCGCCTGGAGACCTTCGCCGAGGGCCCGGTCGAGCTGGTGCGCGGTGACGAGTTCACCATCACCGCCGATGACGTCCCCGGTGACAAGACCATCTGCGGCACCACCTACAAGGGGCTGCCGGGCGATGTCACCAAGGGCGACCCGATCCTGATCAACGACGGGAACGTCGAGCTCAAGGTCGTCGAGGTCGAGGGTTCCGAGGTCAGGACCATCGTCATCGAGGGCGGTGTCATCTCCGACCACAAGGGCATCAACCTGCCCGGTGCCGCGGTGAACGTCCCGGCCCTGTCCGAGAAGGACATCGACGACCTGCGGTTCGCGCTGCGGATGGGCTGCGACCTGGTCGCCCTCTCCTTCGTGCGCGACGCGAGCGACGTCATCGACGTGCACAAGATCATGGACGAGGAGGGCCGCCGGGTCCCCGTCATCGCCAAGGTCGAGAAGCCGCAGGCGGTCGCCCACATGGAGGGCGTCGTCGCGGCCTTCGACGGAGTCATGGTCGCCCGTGGCGACCTGGCCGTCGAGTACCCGCTCGAAAAGGTCCCGATGGTGCAGAAGCGCCTCATCGAGCTCTGCCGCCGCAACGCCAAGCCGGTGATCGTCGCGACCCAGATGATGGAGTCGATGATCACCAACTCGCGCCCGACGCGCGCCGAGGCGTCCGACGTCGCCAACGCCATCCTCGACGGCGCGGACGCGGTCATGCTCTCCGCCGAGTCGAGCGTGGGCGCGTACCCGGTCGAGACGGTCAAGACCATGTCGAAGATCGTGGTCGCCGCCGAGGAGGAGCTGCTCTCCAAGGGCCTGCAGCCGCTGGTGCCCGGCAAGAAGCCGCGCACGCAGGGCGGTTCGGTGGCCCGTGCGGCCTGCGAGATCGCGGACTTCCTGGACGCGAAGGCGCTGGTCGCCTTCACTCAGTCCGGCGACACGGCCCGCCGTCTCTCCCGGTACCGCACCTGCCAGCCCATCCTGGCCTTCACGACGGACGAGGCGACCCGCAGTCAGCTCGCGCTGAGCTGGGGCGTCGAGTCCTACGTGGTCCCGCACGTGGACAACACGGACGCGATGGTCGACCTGGTCGACGCCGAGCTGCTGAAGCTGAAGCGCTACAACGACGGCGACCGCATGATCATCACCGCGGGCTCGCCCCCCGGTGTCCCCGGCACCACCAACATGGTCCGGGTGCACCACCTGGGCGGCGAGGACACCCAGAGCTGACCCGGCTCCGCGCCGTACGGCTGTGGCCCGCGCCCTCCTGAGAGGGCCGCGGGCCACAGCCGTCTCCGCGCACGTCCGCAGGGGCCACCGGGCAGGCGGCCCGAGGCCGGTCCGGGGGCCGACCCGGCCGTCACCCGGGTGCGGCCTCACTGGGCTTCCGGTAGTGCAGGACGACGACCCCGTTGCCGAAGGTCCGGGTCTCCACGAGGTCGAGACCGACGGTGGTACCCGCGGCCGGGAAGAGCGGGGTGCCGCCGCCGATGAGCACCGGGTGGACGTAGATACGGAACTCGTCGATCAGCCCGTGCGCCAGGAAGGACGCGGCGAGACCGGCACCGCCGAGCGCGAGGTCCCCGCCGGGCAGGGCCTTGAGCGCCCGCACCTCGTCGGGGACCACCTCCCGTACGACGGTGGTGTTCCAGTCGGTGTACTCCAGGGTCCTGGAGTACACGGTCTTGGGCATCTCGCGCCAGAGGGCCGCGAACTCCTTCACCACGGCGCTGCAGCCCGGGTCGGCGTCGGCGGTCGGCCAGTAGTCCGCCATCAGTTCATGGACGACCCGCCCGTCCAGGAAACCGCCCATCGTCGCCAGGTAGGCGTTCATGTGGCGGTGGAGTTCGTCGTCGACCCGGTGCCAGCCGATGTCCCGGTCAGGGCCCTCGATGTATCCGTCCAGGGAGGTCGACATCATCAGGATGATCTTTCGCACGGCGGTCCTCACAGGGGTCGGGCCGGAATGACGCAGGCGGGCCGGACAATACGCCCGCGCGCCCCGGAAACCCGGTCACCCCGCCACGGCCCCGGGGGGCCCGCCGCCGCCGTCCGTCCGCCGGGACCGGACCGGTGGGCTCGCCGCCCGTCCGCCGGGACCGGACCGAGACGAGCGCGCCGGCGACCACCGCGAGCCCCACGGCCAGCAGATGCTCCCGCCCCGCGAGATTGGGCCTGAGCACCGACTGCACGACGATCACCCCGCTCGTCAGCACGCCGAACACCGGCGCGCGCCGGACCACGGCCAGATACGCGAAGAGCCCGGCCACCGCGGCGGAGGGGCCGGTGTCGAGGACGTGCGCGGTCCCTGGCGGCAACCCCAGCGGGCCGTGTCCCAGCGCGATCATCGCCCGTGCACCCAGGGTGCCCGCGAGGGAGGTGCCGCAGGCGATCAGCAGGGTCCGGCCGCGGCCGATGAGGAGTTCGGCGAGCGCGACAGCGAGAAACAGTCGGGGCAGCCCCGCCCACACGGGCAGCCCGGGGTCGGCGAGGACCAGCGAGACCGGGGTCCGCAGCAGGACCAGCGGGAGCGGCAGATCGCCCCGGACCTCGCCGGTCAGCCGTATCGCGAGGGCGCCCGCGTGGGTCCGCAGCAGCTCATGGACGACGATCACCGACAGGACGGCCAGCACGCCCAGCGCGACCCCGGGCGCCCCGCGCCGACGGAGCGTCCGCCACGGCTGGACCGCGATCCGCAGCCACTCGCCGCGCAGCAGGTCCTTCCCGGACGCCGGCAGGCGCTTCACGTACGCCGCAAGGCCCCACCCGCGGGCGGCGGACCGGCCTGGGCCGGGGGGCAGCAGGACCCGCTCGGCGGGCCCGCTCCCGTCGTCGCCGGTCGTACGGCAGCCGTCGACAGCCCCCACCGCTCACTCCCCCACGCTCCCCGCCCGTCACCCGGACGCACGGATCCCTGTCCGGTCCTCGTACACAGGTCCGGCAAGGGCGATTCTGCCCCACGGGCCGTCTCCGCGTGCCGGACACCGGCCGCCGGCGGACCGCACCCGGCCCCTCCGGCATACGGCTGTGGCCCGCACCCCCGGTCGGGGGGTGCGGGCCACAGCCGTTCCGCGGCTCCCGGACGTTCTCGCGCCGGCGGGTCAGGCGCCGGTGAAGTAGTTCTGGAGACCGGGCACATGGAGCGTGCCGCCGAACTGGCCTGCCTGCTTCACCGTGACGTTCGTGAAGAACGCGAACGGCACGTTGATCGGCGGCGGGGAGTCGGGGCTGAAGGTGATCGGGATGAGGCCGAAGAGGTTGCCCTTCAGCGACTCCGTGTACATCGTGACCTGCCCGTCGCGGATGGTCGACGTCGAGCCCGATGCGGCCTTCACATGGCCGGTGGCCCCGTTCGGGCCGACGGTCGTCTGGTGCAGGTCCTTGATGTCCAGTGAGGACGAGGTGAACTTGAGGACCTTCTTGATCTTGCCGCTGCCCGTCCTGACCTCGACGATGCCCTTGTAGTCCAGGCCGTTGAGGGTCAGCATCGAGCTCTTCAGCGTCCACGGGTCGTCGGGCAGGGCAGGGATGCCCGGTTCCAGATCGGCCGCGGCGAGCGCCTTCGGGTCGGCGGTCGGGCACGGGTAGGACGGCTTGGCGCCGTCCGGAATGGCGGTGTCCTTCTTGGGGTCGAGACCCTTGACGCCCGAGGGGAGGTCCTTGACCGACTTGCCGGCTTCGGCTGCGGCCTCGCGGATCTTCTCGGCGGTCTTGTCCGCCGTGCTCTTCGCCGCCCCGGTGAGCTCGCCGGCCTTCTTCGCCGCGGAGTCCCCGGCCTTCTCGTCCGCCGCCTTCTTCTCGGCGGCTTTCTTCTCGGCCGCCTTCTTCTCGGCTGCCTTCTTCTCGGCCGCCTTCTTCTCCGCCGCGGTGGGCGAAGCGGAGGAGGACGGGTCCGGGGACGGGCTCGCCGTGTCCTTGTCCGGGTTGAAGAGGTGCTTGAGGGCGTCGCCCACGCCCAGCGGATCCAGCGGGTTCTTCGACTGCGTCGCGGCCGGTGACGAGCCGGCCGAGGACGCCGCATCGTCCGATGCGGACGAACCTGACGAACCAGCCGCGGATTCCTGGGACTTCTCGCCGGACGCGCCCGCCGAGGGCGTGGCCGACGGGGACGGAGTGGCCGGGGTGCCGGCGGCCTTGTCGTCCTTACCGGCCTTGTCGTCCTTCTTGGCCGCGTCGTCCGACGCGCTGCTGGAGGGGCTCGGTGAGTCCGACGGCTTCGCCGAGGGGCTCGGGTCGTCGGAGCGGGACACACACGGTCCGGCCGCGAACGGGATGTCGCCGTGGTCGTCGGCCATCGCCAGCTTGGGGGTGAGACCCATCCCGACGAACACCGCGGTCGGCATGGCCGCCAGGGCTATCGCCTTGCTCGCGGGTATGTGCAGCTTCGTCAGCAGTGACTTCCTGGGGGCCGCGTGACGGCCCCCTCTTCTCTCCCGGATGTCGTCGCCTTCGGTGGAACTCAGCTGCGCTTCGTCACCCCGCACGGTGCCTCCCACCGTTGGCATCCACTGTCGTGTCCTTGTCGTACGCGGCCGACTGCTGCTCGGGGACGGCCGGTGCCTGGCCGAAGGCGGAGAAATCGTCCGCGGGAGCGGTGCCTTCGGGCGTACTTCCGTGCGGGGTCCCATCGACGGAACCGCCCTGGGCGGGCACCGCCGGATCAGCGTTCGGCTTGGCGGGTGCCCAGGAGAGCGAGAGCGCCCCGCCGATCATCGACAGCAGGAAGCCGACGACGAAGCCACCGATGTTCGCCACCGGGAGGGAGATCAGCGCCAGCAGGATCGCCGCTATCCCCGCGAACACCCGCACGACGCCGTGGAACCACATCGTCAGACCGAGCGTGACGAGCAGCACGCCGATGATCAGCGATCCGGCACCCGCGGTGGTGGACATCGCCAGCGTCACATTGCCGAGGTGCATGTTGGCGTACGGGAAGTAGGCGATCGGCACGCCTCCCACCATGGTGAACAGGCCCGCCCAGAAGGGACGGTTTCCCCGCCATGCGCGGAAGCGAAGCCGCCAGTGGGTGAAATCGCGGGAACCTGTGGACTCGGCGCTCATGGAAAACAGCTCCCTGGTACCGGTGTTGCTCTGAGAAGTAGGGGGGTTCGGGCGGCCGCAGTACCGCGCGGGTACTCCGGCCGCCCGGGCGTGCTTAGTAGCACTCCTTGACGCCCGACTTGAGCCTCAGGCTCAAGTTGCTGAGCTTGAAGGTGCCGGCCGTGGTCGCCCATGCCGTCTGCTTCACGTGCTGCAGCGTCGCCTCATCGGCGCGCTGCGCGAAGCCGTTCGGGTTGACGGCCTTCTCCGTGCCGTGCTCGATGCCCGTCTTGTTCGACGGGTCACCGGCCGCAACACCGATGTCGATGTTCTTGAACGTCGCATCCGCGTCGAGGCTCGCGACGTCGAGGTACAGATTCGTCGCCTCGACCGGCCTCTTGGCCTTGGTGCCCGCGTGCAGCTGCAGGGTCACGCTGCCCAGGCCGAACGGCAGGTTCGGCGTGACAACCGACTGACACATGTTGTTGATCGTGGCGCTGCTGAAGCCCGACACGGCCACCGCGTGCGCGGCGTCCTTGCCGTTCAGGTCCTTGCCCGTCGCGACACTGCCGTACTGGACGAAGTCCTGGCCGACCAGCTGGTCGGCACTGACCTTGAAGCTCTGTCCGGACACGCTGAACGAAGCGGCGAGCGCACCCTGCGCGAGGCCTACGCCCACCGCAGCGGTGGCGACCACGCTCGGCACCATGACAAGCGCGAACCGCTTCCATCTGGTTCCGCCACGTACCTGGGAACTCACTTAGTTTCCTCCTTCTCGGACGTACATCTCCGGATCGGGTTCGAAGCCCGTCCTGGGATGGGAGAAGTGCTACGTCCTCGGGAAGGAGAGCGCCCGGTTCAGAAGCGCGAACCGCGTCCGAAGCACCGGCGATCACCCCCGAGCGACAACCACTGGCCACGCCTTCGCGCAACCGCTGGACAGGCCCCGCCGGGTGGCAGGAACCCCCCTGTCCCGCAGCCGGCGTCATTGCCGCCGACCGGCTCGGTGGGGACCCAAACGGCCACGTCGCGACCGGATGTCGCGCCGGTGCGTTATTGGACCGAGCGTGGCCGATCGTGGTGCATTCGCGGCTGTGACACAAGGGGTTCGTTACCGGCTAGTAACGGCCGGATAACCGAACCGCGACCGGCCGATATCGCTCGGGCACACAGGGTGGAGCCGACACCAGCGCTACATCGGTCGGTAGGCGCCCATAACCGGGCAGAAGGAGGTACCGGATTTACTCGCAGTAACAGACGGCCGCAATAGCCAAGTTTTGGCAAAGTGCAGCCGTCTGTTATCTCCGTGTCGCCAAATCGTCAGCGGCAACCCACGGACACCGCGCGTTTAGTGACTGTTCAGAAGCAGCGTCAGAAGAGCACCCGCGCCAGGGCGGTACGGGCGGCGGTCACCCTCGGATCGTCGGCACCGATCACTTCGAAGAGCTGGAGCAGATGGATCCGCGCGCTCTCGCGGTCGTCACCCACCGTGCGCTGCACGGTCTGGACCAGACGACCGAAGGCGTCCTCCACATGACCGCCGACCAGATCGAGGTCGGCCGCGGCGATCTGGGCCGGGACGTCGGCCGGCTCGTCGGCCGCGTCCTTCCGGACCTGCTGCGGGTCCAGCCCCTGGACCCGGCCCAGCAGTTCGGCCTGGGCGAGGCCGAGCTTGGCCTCCTCGTTCGCCGGATCCTGCGCGAGGACACCGCGGTACGCCGCGACGGCGCCGTCGAAGTCATTGGCGTCCAGCGCCTGCACCGCCGCTTCGAGCTGTGCGTCGTACGGACCGGCGGGGACCTCGGCCGGCTCCTCGTCCTGCGCGGGTACGGCCTCCGGGTCGACCGCGATGCCGGTGATCCCGAAGCGCTCCTCGCCGACCTGGATCAGCTGGTCGAGGGTCTGCCGGATCTGCGTCTCGGGTGCCGCGCCCTGGAAGAGCGGCAGCGCCTGTCCGGCGACCACGGCGAAAACGGCCGGAATCCCCTGGATCCCGAACTGCTGCATCAGCATCTGGTTGGCGTCGACGTCGACCTTGGCGAGCAGGAAACGGCCGTTGTACTCGACGGCGAGGCGCTCCAGGAGCGGACCGAGCTGCTTGCACGGCTCGCACCACTCGGCCCAGAAGTCGATGACGACCGGGACCTCGGCGGAGCGCTGGATGACGTCGTGCTCAAAACCGGCTTCGTCGACGTCGATCACCAGCGAGACGGGCGACACCGCGGCGGCGCCGCCCTGCCTGGCGGTCTCGGCGCGCGCCTGCTCCGCTTTCTGCCGGGCCTCGCCGGCGGCCTTGACTGCGGCGAGGTCGACGACGCCGCTCATGGACATGTTCCTAGGCTGCATACGTACATCCTCCCCCCTCCGCCGCTCGTTCAGGAAAGCTGTTGGCGTAATCCGCCGGTGGTACAGGCCCGGCCCGTCCGTACACCCCCCGCCGGATGCGGGGCGTACGGACGGACACAGGCCGTCGGCCCGGTGAGGGGCCTGGGACGGGCGCAGGGTCCCCACCCTGGCGCCAGTGGCTCTGTCGTGCTGTTGTGCGGTGTGCGGTACCCGGTTCTCGCGTGGTCGTCGCGTGGTGCTCGTGCGGTCGGGGCGCGCTCGCGCCTCCTTACGCTACGACTCGTAGCGTAACTGGTAGGCCGGGAGCTGCGGGAGAAAAATCCCCGGCGGTTTCCCGTGATCTGACTCACGGCGGCGGAGCTACTGACCGGTATGGTCGCGGTCATGCCCCTCAGCAAGCCCACCCGAACGGGTCGCCCACGCTCCGCAGAGGCCGATACCGCGATCCTCGTGGCGACGAGAGCCGCTCTGGTCGAACTGGGCTGGTCGAAGCTGACCATGGGTGACGTCGCGACCCGCGCCGGGGTGGCGAAGACGACCCTCTACCGCCGCTGGTCGCACAAGAACGAGCTGGTCGTGGACGCCGTGGCGGTCCTCTTCGACGAACTCGAACTGCCCGACCGGGGCAGTCTGGCCGCGGACATCGAGGGTGTGGTGCTCCAGTTCGCCGCACTCCTCGCCCGGCCCGAGACCAAGACCGCGCTGATGGCGGTGGTGGCCGAGTCGATCAGCGACGAGGCGCTGCGCGCCCGGATCCGCTCGGCCATCGTCGACCGGCAGAAGCGGCTGGTGACCATCGGGCGTGAGCGGGCCCAGGCCCGGGGCGAGCTCCCCTCCGGGGAGGACCCCGAGACCTCGGCCCGGCACACCGACCTGATCTTCGACGTGGTCGCCGGTGCGGTGGTGCACCGGGCGCTGGTGAGCGCGGAGCCGGTGGACGAGGAGTGGGCCCGCGAATTCACCGTGCTGCTCTGTGCCGGACTGAGCGCTCCGCTCCCCCCGGCGTGACCACCCGCCGGGCCCGCGGCGTGACCACCCGCCGGGCCCGGGAACAGCCGGGCGGCTGCCGGACCGGGCGCCTGCCGGGCCCGGCAGTGGGCAGATCCGGCAGCCCGGACCTGGTGGCGGTTCAGACCTGGTAGCGGTCCGCCGCGAACAGGTGCAGGTGCTCGGCGATCCACTCCGAGGTGTGCTTCAGCCCCTCGGTGAGCGGGACCTCGGGCTGCCAGCCCGCCCACTCGCGGGCCCGCGAGTTGTCCGAGAGCAGCCGCTGGACCTCGCTGCCCGACGGGCGGAGCCTGGCCGGGTCGACGACGACCTCCGCGTCACGGCCGGAAGCCTCGATCAGCGCCTGCGCCAGGTCCCCGATCGAAATCTCCTGACCGGTACCGAGATTGACGCTCTCACCCAGCGCGCGGTCGCAGTCGGCCAGCGCGAGGAAGCCGCGCGCGGTGTCCGTCACATACGTGAAGTCGCGGGTCGGAGTGAGCGAGCCGAGCTTGATCTGCCGTGCCCCTGAGTGGAGTTGGGCGAGGATCGTGGGGATGACGGCCCGCGCGGACTGCCGGGGACCGTAGGTGTTGAAGGGCCGCACCACCGTCACCGGCAGCTCGAAGGCGTGCCAGTGCGAGAGGGCCATCATGTCGGCGCCGATCTTCGACGCGGAGTACGGGGACTGCGGCTGGAGCGGGTGCCGTTCGCTGATCGGGGCGGTGAGCGCCGTCCCGTACACCTCGCTGGTCGAGGTGTGCAGGAGACGGCGTACCGAGTGCCGGCGGCAGGCCTCGGCGATGTTCTCGGTGCCGACGACATTCGTGGCCACGTACGCGCCGGGGGCGTCGTAGCTGTACGGGATGCCGATCAGCGCGGCGAGGTGGAAGACCGTGTCGCAGCCCGCGACGGCGTCGTCCACCCGGCCCGCGTCCCGGACGTCGCCCGCCACCATCTCGACCCGGGAGCTGCCCAGATGGCGGGCGAGGTGGCCCTTCTCGCCGTACGGCTTGTAGTGGACGAACGCCCGGACCCGCGCGCCCCTCTCCACCAGCAGGTCGACCAGGGCCGACCCGATGAAGCCCTCGGCTCCGGTGACGAGGACGGTGCGGTTCTGCCAGTCAGTGGTGGTCGGCGAGGTGGTCATGGGTGAACTCCTTTGCGTGGGACAGGACCCGGGCGGCGAGCAGATCCGCTGCACGGGCATGGCTGGAGGGGTCGGCCGCGCCGCTCATCGCGGCGAGCCGGGCGGGGTCGGCGAGGAGCGGGCCCACCACGCCGGCGAGCCGCTCGTCCGTGGTCTCGGCGTCGGTGAGCAGCACCCCCGCCCCGGCGTCGCCGAGGACGCGGGCGTTGTGGGTCTGGTGGTCGCCCGGCGCGTGCGGGTACGGGACGAGGACCGCGGGGACCCCGGTGGTGGCGAGCTCGGCGACCGTGGCCGATCCGGCGCGGCAGACGACGAGGTCGGCCGCCGCGTACGCGAGGTCCATCCGGTCCAGGTAGGGGACGGCCCGGGCGATCCGGCTGCCGCCCTCGTCGGTGAGCCGGGCCCGTGCCGCCTCCAGGGCGGCCGGGCCGGTCTTGATGAGCAGATGGACGTCCGTACGCGCCTGCCAGCGGGCCGCGAGCCCGACCGCGGCGGCGGTGAGCCGGGCGGCGCCGAGGCTGCCGCCGTTGACCAGCAGCAGCCGTGCCCCGGCGGGGACACCGAGCGCGCGGCGGGCCTCCGCCCGCAGTGCGGGGCGGTCGAGGGCGGCGATGGGAGCGGCGATCGGCATACCGACGGTCTCCGCGTTCTCACCGCCGGAGAGGTGGGCACGGCTCCGGTCGAAGGCCACGGTCAGATGCGGGGTGAGCCGGGCCGCGAACTGGTTGGCGCGGCCGGGCACCGCGTTGGACTCGTGGATGACGCTCGGCAGCCCGGCCATCCGCGCGCCGAGAACGACCGGCGCGCTGGGGTAGCCGCCCATACCGACCGCGATCTGTGCCCGCTGCTCACGCAGGATCGTCCGGCACTGCACTCCCGACTTCAGCAGGGCCGCGGGCAGCAGATAGCGTCTGGCGCCGAGCGCCGGGTCGAAAGGGATCATGTCGACGGTGTGCAGCCGGTATCCGGCGCCGGGTATGAGCGTGGTTTCGAGGCCGCGTTCGGTACCGACGAAGGAGATCACCGCGCCGGGTACGGCCCGGCGCAGTGCGTCGGCGAGGGCCAGGCCGGGGTAGATGTGCCCGCCGGTGCCGCCCGCACCGATCACGACGGAGAGTGGTGTGCGCATGGGGAGCACACTCGCGCCGCGGGGTAAGAGGGTTCTAAGAGGCGGGTTTGGCAGGCTTTGCTCCATGAACCCGCACCCGTACCCTCCCGCACCAGCCCCACGGCAGCGAAAGATCCTGGTCGTGGACGACCAGCCGGAGGTGCGCGTGGCGGTCGAGGACGGTCTCGCGGTCGAGGGATTCGAGGTGCGGGGCGAGGCCGACGGTCTCGCGGCGCTCTCGGCGGTCTCCTCCTGGCAGCCGGACGCGGTCGTGCTCGATGTGATGATGCCGGTCCTCGACGGCCTCGCGGTCTGCCGCAGGCTGCGGGCCGTCGGCGACCGCACGCCCGTGCTGGTGCTGACCGCTCTGGACTCGGTGAGCGAGCGGGTGGACGGCCTGGAGGCGGGCGCCGACGACTATCTGGTGAAGCCCTTCGCACTGGACGAACTGGTCGCCCGGGTACGGGCGCTGCTGCGGCGGGCCGCACCGGCCGATGAGGAGCCGGGCACGCTGGCGTACGCGGATCTGAGCGTGGATCCCGCGACACGCACCGGGCATCGCGCCGGGCGCCCCATCGAGTTCAGCCGGACCGAGTTCGCCCTGCTCGATCTGCTGCTGCGCCACCCGGGCCAGGTGCTCACCCGGGAGCTGATCCTGGAGCGGGTCTGGGGCCAGGACTTCGGCCCCGCTTCCAACTCCCTCGCGGTCTACATCGGTTATCTGCGCCGCAAGCTGGAGGCGGCCGGTGAACCGCGCCTGGTCCACACGGTGCACGGGGTCGGCTACCGGCTGGACACGCCGTGACCGGCCACGGCGACCGCACCGGTTCACGGCGGGCGCCCTCCCACCGGCTCGGCGCACGCTGGCGCCGCCGCCGACCGCTGCGCACCCGGCTCGCCCTGACCGCGTCGGCGGCCGTCGCGCTGGTGGCACTCGGTGTCTGCGCGGCGGCCTTCTTCGTCCAGCGGTACGAGATCTACCACCAGCTGGACCTCAACCTCATCCAGTCGGCGGCCCTGGCGGGCGGAGGGCGTGAGCAGCCCGGGGTCGTCGAGGGCCAGTGCCGGTATCTGGCGTCCCCCGCCTGCTCGCAGATCGTCCCCGCGGATCCGGCGGCGGATCCCCGGGAGCCGTACCTGCTGCCGGTCTCGCGCCCCGTACGGGAGGTCGCCGCGGGCAGGCGCGCCCCGTACGTCAGCAACATCACCCTGGAGGGGCGCCCCACCCGGATGCTCACCACCACCTTCGGCCACCGCGAGGCGGTGCAGGTCGCCCTCCGCGCCGATCCGGTGGAGACCAGTGTGCGGCGGACCGCCCAGCTGCTCGCGGCCGTCGGCGGCGGCGGGGTGCTGATCGCCGCGGCACTGGGCTACTGGGTCTCGCGCACCGGTCTGGCGCCCGTCGCCCGTCTCACCCGGGCCGCCGAGCGGATCGCGGCGACCAGGGACCCCCGCCACCGCATCGAACTGCCCCCGGGCCCCGTGACCCGGGAGGACGAGGTCACCCGGCTGGCCACGACGTTCAACACCATGCTGGGTGAGCTGGAGCAGTCCGTCACGGCCCAGCGCAGACTGGTGGCGGACGCCTCCCACGAACTGCGCACCCCGCTCACTGCCCTGCGCACCAACGCCGAGCTCCTCTCCCGGGCCGACCGGTTGACCGAGGCGCAGCGCGACAGGGCGGCCGGCGCGCTCACCCGGCAGATCCATGAGGTGACGACGCTGGTGAACGACCTGATCGAACTGGCCCGCGACGAGGAGCCCGTACCGCTGGTGGAGAGCGTGCGGCTGGTTCCGCTGGCCGAGCACGCGGTGGCCGCGGCCCGCGGCCACTGGCCGGCGCTCGTCTTCACCGTACGGACGGCCGGCGACCCGGTCCTGAACGGTGTGCCGGCGCGGCTCTCCCGGCTGATCGCCAATCTGCTCTCCAACGCGGCGAAGTTCTCCGGTGCGGGCGGCGAGATCGAGATCGACGTCGGCGCCGCGGAGCTGACCGTGCGCGACCACGGGCCCGGGATCTCCCCCGCCGACCTGCCGTATGTCTTCGACCGCTTCTACCGGGCCCGCGCCGCCCGAGCGCTGCCCGGCTCCGGCCTGGGCCTCGCGATGGCCCGCCAGATCGCCCGGGCGCACGGGGCGGAGCTCACCGCGGAGCAGGCGCCGGGCGGCGGGGCCCTCTTCCGGCTGAGCCTGCCGTGACTCGCGGGGTGCGGGTGGCCACCGAGGGGCGGACGGTGGCGGAGGCCGCCCGTGCGGTGCGGGATGCCACCGGGTGGTGAGCCCGGGGCCCGGGGCCGTGCCCCGGGCGCCGTCGTCCGGTGCGGTCAGAAGCCCGGCGGCTCCGTGTAGATGCCCCACTCGTCCCGCAGCACGCCGCAGATCTCGCCGAGCGTCGCCTCCACCCGGACGGCGGCCAGCATCGGCTCGATCATGTTCGAGCCGTCCCGGGCGGCGGCGAGCATCGCGTCCAGCGCCGCCCGCACGCGGGCGTCGTCCCTGGCGGCCTTGCGGCCCACCAGCTCCTGGACCTGGTCGCGCTCCACCTCGTGGCTGACGCGCAGGATCTCCAGGTCGCCGGTGACGGAGCCGTGCAGGCAGTTGACGCCGACGACCCGCTTGTCGCCCTTCTCGACCGAGCGCTGGTACTGGAAGGCGGATTCGGCGATCTCGCCGGTGAACCAGCCGTCCTCGATGCCGCGCAGGATGCCCGAGGTGACCGGGCCGATCGGGTGCTGCCCGTCGGGGTGGGCCCGCAGACCGCGCTCCTTGATCTGGTCGAAGATCTTCTCCGCGTCCGCCTCGATACGGTCGGTGAGCTGCTCGATGTACCAGGAGCCGCCCAGCGGGTCCGCCACGTTGGCGACGCCGGTCTCCTCCATCAGCACCTGCTGCGTCCGCAGCGCGATCTCCGCCGCCTGCTCGCTCGGCAGCGCGAGCGTCTCGTCCAGGGCGTTGGTGTGCAGGGAGTTGGTACCGCCGAGGACAGCGGCCAGCGCCTCGACGGCGGTCCGTACGACGTTGTTGTACGGCTGCTGCGCGGTCAGCGAGACCCCGGCCGTCTGGGTGTGGAAGCGGAGCCACTGCGCCTTGTCGGTCCGCGCGCCGTAGACGTCCTTCATCCAGCGCGCCCAGATCCTGCGCGCCGCGCGGAACTTGGCGATCTCCTCGAAGAAGTCGACATGGGCGTCGAAGAAGAAGCTCAGGCCCGGAGCGAAGACGTCCACGTCCATTCCGCGCGAGAGGCCCAGTTCCACGTAGCCGAAGCCGTCGGCGAGGGTGTACGCCAGCTCCTGCGCGGCCGTCGCACCCGCCTCACGGATGTGATAGCCGGAGACCGAGAGCGGCTTGTACGCCGGGATGGACGCGGCGCAGTGCTCCATCAGGTCGCCGATCAGGCGCAGATGCGGCTCGGGCTGGAAGAGCCACTCCTTCTGCGCGATGTACTCCTTGAAGATGTCGGTCTGCAGCGTGCCGTTGAGCACGGCCGGGTCGATGCCCTGCCGCTCGGCGGCGACCAGGTACATGCAGAAGACCGGGACGGCCGGGCCGCTGATCGTCATGGACGTGGTGACGTCGCCGAGCGGGATGTCCTGGAAGAGGACCTCCATGTCGGCGGCCGAGTCGATGGCCACCCCGCAGTGGCCGACCTCGCCGAGCGCCTTCGGCTCGTCGGAGTCGCGGCCCATCAGGGTCGGCATGTCGAAGGCGACCGAGAGGCCGCCGCCGCCGTTGGCCAGAATGGTCTTGTAGCGCTCGTTCGTCTGCCGGGCGTTGCCGAAGCCGGCGAACTGCCTGATCGTCCAGGTACGACCGCGGTAGCCGGTGGCGTGCAGCCCGCGGGTGTACGGATACTCGCCGGGCCAGCCGATCCGCTCGAACCCTTCGTAGGTGTCGCCGGGCCTGGGCCCGTAGACCGGGTCCACCGGGTCGCCGGAC
The DNA here is from genome assembly GCF_036061255.1 of Streptomyces sp. NBC_00388. Classification (NCBI taxonomy): domain Bacteria; kingdom Bacillati; phylum Actinomycetota; class Actinomycetes; order Kitasatosporales; family Streptomycetaceae; genus Streptomyces; species Streptomyces sp. NBC_00388. The sequence goes on along the minus strand of NZ_CP107948.1, from coordinate 5,357,686 downwards.
AGGGTGGAGAAATCGGCGTCCCGCTTGCGGGCCTTGTCGTACCTGGCCTGCCAGCGGCTGCGGCCCTCTTCAATGGCGTGAGCGTCCATACCCATGAATTTACTAGGACGTCCTAGTATCTGTCGATGGCAGACCGCCCGCACATCGTGCGGGCGGCAGGATTACGCCTTGGCGGTGACCGGTACCGCCGGGCTGATCCGGGGCTCCAGCTCGCGCGAGATCTTGCGCTCGACGAAGAAGGCGGCGGTCGGGACCGTACCGGCCAGCAGCACCCAGATCTGCTTGGCCACCGGCCATTTCGCCTTCGAGCCGAGGTCGAACGCGAAGATCAGGTAGACCACGTACAGCCAGCCGTGCGCGATGCCGACGATGCTGACGAAACCGGTCGCCCCGTTGATGTCCAGCAGGTACTTGGCGATCACGCCCAGGGTCAGCAGGACCAGCAGCACACCGGTGACGTAGGCCATCACGCGGTAGCGGGTCAGCACGCTTCGTTTCATGCCGTCGAGCGTATCCGGGTGCTTTGGGCGATCTTCGGCGGGGTTGCCACTCCGGGCGGGGCATCGCACGGAGCACACCCGGCGCGCACCCCTGCGCCTACTCCTCGAAGTCGTCCGCCGCCACCCGCAGCGGCCTGAGCATCGCGAAGATCTCGCCGCACTCCTCCGCGTCGTACGCGGACAGGCCGAACTCCATCGCCATCAGATCCGCGCTGGCCGCCTCGACGACCTCGCGGCCCTTGCCGGTGATGGAGGCCAGCGTGCCGCGCCCGTCGTTCGGGTTGGGGCGCTTGTCGACCAGGCCCGACTTCACCAGCCGGTCGACGGTGTTCGTCACCGATGTGGGGTGCACCATCAGCCGCTCGCCGATCTTGGACATCGGCAGCTCGCCCGCCTTGGAGAAGGTGAGCAGCACCAGCGCCTCGTAGCGGGCGAAGGTCAGCCCGTACGGCTTGACGACCGCGTCGACCTCGGCGAGCAGGATCTGGTGCGCCCGCATGATCGAGGTGATGGCGGCCATCGAGGGCACGGGGCCCCAGCGCTGCTGCCAGAGTTCGTCGGCGCGCGCGATGGGATCGAAGGCAAGACTGAGCGGCTTCGGCACGGCATCGACCCTACCGGCCGGTCATATGACGGTCAGCCCCGTCTCGCCCTTCGGTCCGCGGACCGGAGGGCGACCTCCTCACGGCGGCCGGAACCGCGCGGAGAGCGGGCCGCCGGTTCAGGGCGCCAGGTGCCGCTCGACCGTTTCGACCTTGGAGGTCAGGCCGTCGGTGACCCCCGGCCTGATGTCCGCCTTGAGGACGAGCGAGACCCGCGGCGCACGCGCCTCGACGGCCTGGACGGCGCGCCTGACGACGTCCATCACCTCGTCCCATTCCCCCTCGATGGAGGTGAACATGGCATCGGTGCGGTTCGGCAGGCCCGACTCGCGCACGACACGGACCGCGTCGGCGACGTACTCGCCGACGTCCTCACCGACACCCAGCGGGGAGACCGAGAACGCGACGATCATGACGTCTCCACCACGCCCTCGCGGCGCGCGCGGGAGGCGATGACCGCGTTCTCCGCCTCGCGGCGCAGCTTGCGCTCGGCGAAGAAGCCGCCGGTGGGCAGCACCGAGAGCACGAAGTAGAGGATGCCGGTCCCGGCGGACCACTTGGCTCGGTTCCAGGCGTCGGCCCAGAAGATCACGTAGAGCACGAAGAGGACGCCGTGCACCATGCCCATGACCGGCACCGCGTTGAAGTCCGTGGTCCGCTTGAGGACCGAGCAGATGAGCAGCAGCAGGAAGGAGACCGCCTCGGGGGCGGAGACCAGGCGGAGGCGGCGGATTGCGGATGCGGTCTTGATGTCCACGGAGGAAACCTTCGGCAGCGGGCGGCGGGTTCGGGGTGGTGCGCGCCATCGGTCACACGGAAGCGTGATCTTGTGAAAGTGCGCACAAACTCGGAACCATTGTGGCAGCCCCGCATATCAGGGCTCTTTCAGGGTGCGTCTACGCCCCGGGGACCCTGTGCGTACCGCCTCCGGCCCGTTACCTTCGGACCGTGGCTCAGTTCCGACTCCAAGGCAGCAAGATGCTCGCCGTCGACATGACAGGCGACGCCGTCAAAGCGAAGAACGGCTCGATGGTCGCCTACGACGGCCAGATGACCTTCAAGAAGATGTCGGGCGGCGGTGAGGGGCTCCGCGGGATGGTGACCCGGCGCCTGGCCGGCGAACACATGACCGTGATGGAGGTGCGCGGCAAGGGCACCTGCTACTTCGCCGACCGCGCCACCGAGATCAATCTCGTCACCCTGCACGGCGAGAAGCTCCATGTGGAGGCGAGCAACCTCCTCTGCACGGACGCCGGGCTGCGCACCGGCACGACCTTCACCGGGCTGCGCGGGGCCTCCCAGGGCAACGGCCTGTTCACCACCACTGTGGAGGGGACGGGGCAGGCCGCGGTGATGTCGGAGGGGCCCGCGGTCGTCCTGCGGGTCAGCCCGCAGTACCCGCTGATGGTGGACCCGGGCGCCTACATCGCGCACACCGGCAGCCTCCAGCAGCACTTCCAGACCGGGGTCGGCCTGCGGACCCTCATGGGCGAGGGATCCGGTGAGTCCTTCCAGATCCGGTTCGAGGGCGAGGGGCTGGTCTATGTGCAGCCGAGCGAGCGCGACACGATCGGCGGTGACATCTGATGCCGTTCACCGAGATCAACTCGAAGATGATCGAGGCCACGGTGGTGCCCGGCCAGAAGCTCTACAGCCAGCGCGGGGCGATGCTCGCGTACCGGGGCGAGGTGACCTTCACCCCGAACATCCAGGGCGGTCAGGGCGGCGTGATGTCCATGATCGGGCGGCGGGTGGCCAATGAGGCGACGCCGCTGATGACGGTGGAGGGCCGGGGCACGGTGATGTTCGGGCACGGCGGCCACCACATCCAGGTGATCTCGCTGGCCGGCGACACCCTCTACGTGGAGGCGGACCGGCTGCTGGCCTTCGACGGTTCGCTCCAGCAGGGCACGATGTTCATGGGCTCGCAGGGCGGTGTCATGGGGATGGTGCGCGGTCAGGTCACCGGTCAGGGCCTGTTCACCACGACGCTCAAGGGACACGGCGCGGTGGCGGTGATGGCGCACGGCGGGGTGGTCGAACTGCCGATCACTCCACAGGGGCCGGTGCACGTGGACCCGCAGGCGTACGTCGCCCACCACGGGGACGTACGGAACAAGCTCTCGGCGGCGCTGGGGTGGCGGGAGATGGTGGGGCGCGGCTCGGGCGAGGCGTTCCAGCTCGAACTGTCCGGCAGCGGCGCGGTCTATGTGCAGGCATCGGAGGAGAAGCTGTGACGGGACCGGTGGTCCATGACCCGATGACGCTGCCGGCCAACGACAACGTCAACCAGTACACCTTCTGCGTGGAACTCAGCGGCAGCCAGTGGTTCCTGCAGAAGGGCAAGATGATCGCCTACTACGGGCGGATCGACTACAGCGGCTTCGGCAACGGCCGCTTCGACCATCTGCTGCGCAGCAGCTTCCACTCGCCGATGCACGCAGCGGACTGGGTGGTGGCCGAGGGCACGGGGAAGATGCTGCTCGCCGACCGCGCCTTCGACGTGAACTCCTTCGATCTGGACGACGGCAATCTCACGATCCGTTCGGGGAATCTGCTGGCGTTCGAACCGTCCCTCTCCCTGAAGCAGTCGATCGTGCCCGGCTTCCTGACCCTGATCGGGACGGGGAAGTTCGTGGCCGCCTCGAACGGCCCGGTCGTCTTCATGGAGCCGCCGATCCGCGTCGACCCACAGGCGCTGGTCGGCTGGGCGGACTGCCCTTCACCGTGCCACCACTACGACCACGCCTATATGACGGGGGTGCTGGGCGGCATCAGGTCGCTCACCGGCCTCGGGGGCGTCTCGGGCGAGGAGCACCAGTTCGAGTTCGTGGGCGCCGGGACGGTCCTGCTCCAGTCGACCGAGGCGCTGCTGCCCGGGAAACCGACCGGTTCGGTCCCGGGCGAACCGGGCGTTCCCGGTGGACAGGGGCCCCGTTCCGGCCAAAACGGCCCAGGATCGCGCTTTCCCGGCCAGGTAGGGGATCTTCAGCGCCGCTTCGGGCTGTGAGCGATAGCCTGCGGAGTGTAACGTCGAACATCTGAACACCCGGCATATGCGCCCGATCGCCACCGGGTCACGGTGGCGCGGCGCGGTGCGCGCCGGGTGATATCACTCACCAGAATTGTCCAATATTCAACTTCTTAGGTAGAATTCTCATATGGAGACCGAGACGGCCACCCGGTGGCTGAGCGACGCGGAGCAGTGCGCCTGGCGCACCTATCTGGACGTGAACAGGCTGCTGACGTACCAGATGGAGAAGGACCTCCAGCCGTTCGGACTGACGATGAACGACTACGAGATCCTGGTCAATCTCTCCGAGGCCGACGACAGGCGGATGCGGATGAGCGATCTCGCCGCCGCCACCCTCCAGTCCAAGAGCCGCCTCTCGCACCAGATCACCCGGATGGAGAAGGCCGGGCTGGTCCGCAGGGAGAACTGCGAGTCGGACCGGCGCGGGCTGTTCGCCGTCCTGACCGACCTCGGCGGCGAGACCATGCACAAGGTCGCGCCCCACCATGTGGCGTCGGTGCGCAGGCACTTCATCGACATGCTGACCCCCGAGGCGCTGGCCGGGCTGCGCGAGTCGCTGACACCGGTCGCCGACCAGCTGCGGGGACTGCGCAAGGGCTGAGCCCGCCTCGCGGATCCGCAGGCCGCTCCGCCCGGCGGGCCCACGGCCGGCCGGACCCGGCTCGGTGAGGGGCCGGCCCCTCACCCGGTCACCCGCGTCTCAGGGGGTGTCGGTACCCGACCACTCCCGGGCCCGCGCGGCGGGCAGGTCCAGCGCGAAGACGGCGCCGTCGCGCACGGTGAGCGTCCCGCCGTGCCGCTGCGCCACGTCGCGCGCGATGGCCAGGCCGAGACCGGCGCCGCCCTCGTCACGGGTGCGGGCGTCGTCCAGCCGTACGAACCGCTCGAAGATCCGCTCTCGCTGGGCGGGCGGTACTCCGGGGCCGTCGTTGGCGACCTCCACCACGAGCCGCCCGGCCCGCGCCTGCGCGGACACCTCGACCTCCGCGCGGGCGTGCCGCTGGGCGTTGTCCAGGAGATTGCCGATGACCCGCGCCAACTGCCCGCGTGAGCCTGCCACTTCGAGCCCGCCGGGGGCGCGGACCGTCACCGGCACCCGGCCCGGGCCCCGCCGTGACACCTCCTCGCGCACCAGCTCCCCCAGATCTATGCGCGCCGCTGCGGGCCGCTCCCCCGCGTCCAGCCGGGCGAGCAGCAGGAGATCGGCTGCCAGTTGCTGGAGCCGCACGGTGTCCGCGACCGCGCCGTCCACGTCCAGCAGCTCCGGATGCGCGGCGCCGACCTCCAGCTGGGTACGGAGACTCGCGATGGGGCTGCGCAGTTCGTGCGAGGCGTCCGCGACGAAGCGGCGCTGGCGGTCGACGGACTTCTCCAGGGCGGTCAGGGTCTCGTTGGTGGTACGGGCCAGCCGGGCCACCTCGTCGTGCGAACCGGGCTCCGGGACCCGCCGGGCCAGGTCCTCGGACGCGGTGATCGCCGCCATCTCCTGCCGGATCCCCTCGACCGGGCGCAGAGCGCGCCGGGTGACCAGCCAGGTGACACCCCCCACGACCAGCAGCAGGGCGGGCAGCACGATCAGCATCACGCTGCGGACCTGGCTGACGGCGCTCTGCTCGGTGGTGAGGGGCGCGCCCGCGTAGACGACCAGGGTGCCGTCGCTGCCGTTGGTCACCTCGACGGCGGCGAACCGGTAGTCGGCGGTGTCGCCGTCGACGGTCGCGGTGCCGGAGCTGAAGCGGGCGTCGTCGTGCGAGACCTTGCCGCGCGACGGATCGCCGTCATCGCCGCCATCGCCGTGATCGCCGTCGTCATGGCCGCTGTCGCTGTCGGCGGAGCCCTCCGGCCGCACCGCGGTGGTCTCCGTCCCCGTCACCGCGTCCAGGTCGTCGCTGGCGGCTCGCAGCCTGCCGTGCTCGGCGACCACCTGCACGGGGTTCTCGTCGGAGTCCGGCAGGTCGAGCTTGTCGTACGGGACGTCCAGGGCGACCTGCGAGGCGACGTCCTGGGCGGCGACCTGAGCACGCAGATCGGTCTGCCCGGTGAGATTCGACCGCAGGACGAGCAGGACGGCGAGGCCCGTGACGACCAGTGCGACGGCGACGACGCCGGTCGCACCCAGCGCCGCCCTGGCCCGAACGGAGCCGAAGAGCCGGCTCATCTGGCGACCAGCCGGTAGCCCGCGCCGCGCACGGTCTGGATACGGTCGGCGCCCAGTTTGCGCCGCAGGGCGCTCACGTACACCTCGACGATGTTCGGGTCGCCCTCGTAGGCGAAGTCCCAGACGTGCTCCAGGATCTCCGGCTTGCCGACCACTTCGCCCTGGCGTACGGCGAGTTGCTCCAGGACGGCGAACTCCTTTGCCGTGAGGGTGACTTCGTCGCCCTCACGGTGCACGCGGCGGGTGGCGGTGTCGACGGTGAGGCTGCCCGCGGTCAGTACCGGCGAGGGCCGTCCCGCGGCGTGCCTGCGCAGCAGCGCCTTGATCCGGGCGACGAGGACGACATAGGAGAACGGCTTGGCGAGGTAGTCGTCCGCCCCGGTGTCCAGCCCCTCGGCCTCGTCGTACTCCCCGTCCTTGGCGGTCAGCATCAGGATGGGCACGTCGTTGCCCGCGGCCCTGAGAGCCGCGCAGACCCGGTAGCCGTTCATCCCGGGCAGCATGATGTCGAGCATGACCAGGTCGTACGGGCCCTCGGCGGCCCGGTGCAGCCCTTCGAGCCCGTCGTGCACGACATCGACGGCGTAACCCTCGGCGGTGAGGCCGCGGGCGAGGGACACCGCGAGCCGCTTCTCGTCCTCCACGATCAACAGGCGCATGGGGACAGCCTCCCAAATCCGGGCTGAAGGATTCTTCAGCAGGGTTCAGGCTGCGTTCAGCGAGCCCCCGGCAGATTGGGAACCGTCCGAAGCAGCCGGAGAGACGGAGGAATCCCCCATGAAGCGCAACCACGTCATCGCATGCGTCGCGGCTGCCGCCCTGGCGGCAGCCGGCACGGCCACCGGGGTCGCCATCGCCGACGGCGGCGGTTCCGGCCCCGGCGCCGCCCGGGCCGGGTCCACCGCCACCACGAAGGCGGCGCCCGCACCGGCCCGGCCCGCCCGCACCGACGCCGCCTCCGGTGGCGAGGTCACCGTCGACCGGGTGGTCCGGTCGGCCCGGGCGTCCGTGCCCGGTACGGTCACCTCCGCCGAACTGGACCACGGAAGCTGGGAGGTGGACCTCTACGGCAAGGACGGTGCCTGGCACGAGCTGCGACTGGACCGGCAGTCCGGCAGGGTCGTCTCGTCACGCCAGGACCGGGGCGACCAGGACGACCGCAAGGGAGCCCCGGTCACCGCCGTCCGTGCCGCGTCGGCGGCCCGCGCGACCATCCCCGGCACCGTCACATCGGTCGAACTGGACAACGGCCGCTGGGAGTCCGACGTGACGGCCCGCGACGGCTCACGGCACGAAGTCCGCATCGACCTGAACACCGGCAGGGTCACGTCCGACCACCTGCACCGGCATCAGCACGAAGACGACGGGGACGGCGGGGACGACGACTGAACCCGGACACATCAGGCAGGGCGGGCCCGGCACGGAGCAGCCGTGCCCGCCCTGCCCCCGGTCTCAGTCCCGGTCCGGGGAGGCCTGTGTCCCTGCCGCCCCCGGAGGCCCGTCCGTCACGGCCTCCACCAGGGCGTCCGCCGCCGCGTACGGGTCCAGGGTGCCCGTCACGATCCGCTCGGCCAGGGCGTCGAGGCGACGGTCCCCGCGCAGGTCGCCGATCCGTTCGCGCAGGGCCGTCACCGCGATCGTCTCGACCTCGTGCGCCGCGCGGGCCCGGCGGCGCTCGCCGAGGACACCGTGCTCCTCCATCCAGGCCCGGTGCTTCTCCAGCGCCTCGACGACCTCGTCGATGCCCTCGCCTCGCGCCGCCACCGTCTTCACGATGGGCGGACGCCAGTCCCCGGCGCCGCGCGCCTCGCCCAGACCCAGCATGTGGTTGAGCTCCCGCGCGGTGGCGTCCGCGCCGTCCCGGTCGGCCTTGTTGACCACGTACACATCGCCGATCTCCAGGATCCCGGCCTTGGCGGCCTGGATGCCGTCGCCCATGCCCGGCGCGAGGAGCACCACCGACGTGTCGGCCTGGGAGGCGATCTCCACCTCGGACTGGCCGACGCCGACCGTCTCCACCAGCACCACGTCGCACCCCGCGGCGTCCAGCACCCGGATCGCCTGCGGAGCGGCCCAGGCGAGGCCGCCCAGATGCCCCCGGGTGGCCATCGAGCGGATGTAGACACCCGGGTCGGACGCGTGCTCGGACATCCGGACGCGGTCGCCGAGCAGCGCGCCCCCGGAGAAGGGCGAGGAGGGGTCGACGGCGAGGACACCGACCCGTTTCCCGGCCCGCCGGTACGCCGAGACCAGCGCGGACGTGGATGTCGACTTGCCGACACCCGGCGAACCGGTCAGCCCGACGACGTACGCACCGCCCGTCAGCGGTGCCAGCCGCGCCATCACCTCGCGCAGCTGCGGGGACGCCCCCTCCACCAGGGAGATCAGCCGGGCGACGGCCCGGGGCCTGCCCTCACGGGCCTGTTCGACCAGGGTGGGGACGTCCATGTCCACGTTCACAGCTCCGCTCAGTCCGATTCCGTATCCGGGTGTCCGCCGCGGCCGGGTGTCCGCGGCCCCGGCACCGCTCCTACTTGGGCACGCGCACGATCAGGGCGTCGCCCTGCCCGCCGCCACCGCACAGGGCGGCGGCGCCGGTACCGCCGCCGCGCCGCTTCAGCTCAAGGGCGAGGTGCAGGACCACCCGGGCCCCGGACATCCCGATGGGGTGACCGAGGGCGATCGCGCCGCCGTTGACGTTCACCTTCTCCGCCGGGACACCGAGGTCCTTCATCGACTGGACGGCGACGGCCGCGAACGCCTCGTTGATCTCGACGAGGTCGAGGTCGTCGACGCCGATGCCCTCCTTGCCCAGCGCGTGCTGGATGGCGTGTGAGGGCTGGGACTGGAGGGAGTTGTCGGGGCCCGCGACATTGCCGTGCGCACCGATCTCCGCGATCCAGTCGAGGCCCAGCTCCTCGGCCTTGGCCTTGCTCATCACCACGACCGCCGCCGCACCGTCGGAGATCTGCGAGGAGGTGCCCGCCGTGATCGTGCCGTCCTTGGCGAAGGCCGGGCGGAGCTTGCCGAGCGACTCGGCCGTGGTCTCGGGCCTGATGCCCTCGTCCTGCGAGAAGAGGACCGGGTCGCCCTTGCGCTGCGGGATCTCGACCGGCGTGATCTCGGCCTCGAACAGGCCGTTCTTCTGCGCGGCGGCGGCCCGCTGGTGGGAGGTGGCGGCGAAGGCGTCCTGCGGGGCGCGGTCGATGCCGAGACGGGTGTTGTGCCGCTCGGTCGACTCACCCATGGGGATGGCGTCGAAGGAGTCGGTGAGGCCGTCGTACGCCATCGAGTCGAGCATCTCGACCGCGCCGTACTTGTAGCCCTCGCGGGACTTCGGCAGCAGGTGCGGGGCGTTGGTCATGGACTCCTGGCCGCCGGCCACCACCACATCGAACTCACCTGCGCGGATGAGCTGGTCGGCCAGGGCGATGGCGTCGAGCCCGGAGAGGCAGACCTTGTTGATGGTCAGCGCGGGGACGTTCATGGGGATGCCCGCCTTGACGGCGGCCTGGCGGGCCGGGATCTGCCCTGCCCCGGCCTGGAGCACCTGCCCCATGATCACGTACTGCACCTGGTCGCCGCCGATGCCGGCGCGTTCCATCGCGGCCCTGATCGCGAAGGCGCCGAGATCGGCGCCGGAGAAGGACTTGAGCGAACCGAGGAGCCGGCCCATCGGGGTCCTGGCTCCCGCGACGATCACGGAAGTACTGCTGTTCGTTCCAGACATGAGGCGCGGCCCCTTGGAAGAGAGTGAACGAGGGTTTACTCGAATGTACTGAGCGGTACCCCGCTCGTCATCGCTCTGCCCATGTGATCGCGCGCACGTTGCGTAACCATGTGTCGGCGCGCTGCACTGGGGGAATGCTGACGCGAATCGACCACATCGGGATCGCCTGCTTCGACCTCGACAAGACTGTCGAGTTCTACCGGGCGACATACGGCTTCGAGGTGTTCCACACCGAGGTCAACGAGGAGCAGGGCGTCCGGGAGGCCATGCTCAAGATCAATGAGACGTCCGACGGCGGCGCCTCCTGTCTCCAGCTCCTGGAGCCCGTCCGCGAGGACTCCGCGGTGGGCAAATGGCTGGCCAAGAACGGCGAGGGCGTGCACCACATCGCTTTCGGCACCGCGGACGTGGACACCGACTCCCAGGACATTCGGGACAAGGGAGTCCGTGTGCTGTACGACGAGCCGCGCACCGGGTCCATGGGTTCGCGGATCACCTTCCTGCACCCCAAGGACTGCCACGGGGTGCTGACGGAACTGGTCACGGCGGCCGCGCCGCACGGCACACCGCAGGGAGCGGACCCTCTGGCCGGTAAGGAGCACTGACCTCCGGATACCCGGGCCGGTAGAGTGGGCGGCTCCGGTCCGGGGCCGGATCGGGGCCTGTGACCCATGCCTCGTCGTTGATCTGACACCATTCCCCCGGGGGCCCGTCATCACTGAGACGGCGGCGCTCGTACGGGAAGAGTGTGTTGCGACCAGGGGACGGATGGGACCGCGCAGTGCGGGGCTACGAACGCCAGGAGAGCCACCGGGCTGAAGACGACCATCTTTCGCGGTTCGAGGCCGAGATGGACCGGCTGAAGACCGAGCGGGAGAAGGCCGTCCAGCACGCCGAGGACCTCGGTTACCAGGTCGAGGTCTTGCGCGCCAAGCTCCACGAGGCGCGCCGCAATCTGGCGTCCCGTCCTGCCTACGACCAGGCGGATATCGGCTACCAGGCCGAGCAGTTGCTGCGGAACGCGCAGGTGCAGGCCGACCAGTTGCGCACCGACGCCGAGCGCGAGCTGCGTGAGGCCCGCGCCCAGACGCAGCGCATCCTCCAGGAGCACGCCGAGCACCAGTCGAGGCTCCAGGCCGAGCTGCACAGCGAGGCGGTGACGCGGCGCCAGCGTCTCGACCAGGAACTCGCCGAGCGCCGGCAGACCGTCGAGTCGCACGTCAACGAGAACGTGGCCTGGGCCGAGCAACTGCGTGCGCGGACCGAGGCCCAGGCGCGCCGGCTCATGGACGAGTCGCGCACCGAGGCCGAGCAGTCCCTGAGCGCTGCCCGCGCCGAGGCCGAGCGGCTGGTCACCGAGGCCCGCCAGCGCCTCGGCTCCGAGGCCGAGTCGGCCCGCAGCGAGGCCGAGAGCGTCCTGCGCCGGGCCCGCGCCGAGGCGGAGCGGCTGCTCACCGCCGCGTCCGCCCAGGCACAGGAGGCCACCACCCACGCCGAGCAGTTGCGTACGTCCACGACCGCCGAGTCCGACCAGGCCCGCCAGGAGGCCGCCGAGCTCAGCCGGGGCGCGGAGCAGCGGGTCCAGGAGGCCGCCCGCGCGCTGCGCGAGGCGCGCACCGAGGCCGAGAAGGTCCTCACCGAGGCGAAGGAGACGGCGGCCAGGCAGCTCACCACGGCCGAGTCCGTCAACGAGCAGCGCACCCGCACCGCGAAGGCCGAGATCGCCCGGCTCGTCGGCGAGGCGACCAAGGACGCGGAGGCCCTGAAGGCGGAGGCCCAGCAGGCCCTGGAGGACGCCCGCGGCACCGCGGAACGGATGGTCGCCGAAGCTGGTGACAAGGCCCGTACGGCAGCGGCCGAGGAGGCCGCCGCCCAGCTGGCCAAGGCCGCCAGGACCGCCGAGGAGGTCCTGACGAAGGCCTCCGACGACGCCAGGTCGACGACCAGGGCCGCGGCCGATGAGGCCGAGCGGATCCGCCACGAGGCGGAGGCGGAGGCCGCGCGCCTCAGCGACCAGGCAGCCGAGTCCGCCGAACAGCTCAAGGGCGCGGCCAAGGACGACACCAAGGAGTACCGGGCCAAGACGGTCGAGCTCCAGGACGAGGCGCGCAGGCTCCGCGGCGAGGCCGAGCAGCTGCGGGCCGACGCTGTCGCCGAGGGCGAGCGGATCCGCGGTGAGGCCCGCCGGGAGGCCGTGCAGCAGATCGAGGAGGCGGCACGGACCGCCGAGGAACTGCTGGCCAAGGCGAAGGCCGACGCGGACGAGGTTCGCTCGGGTGCCACCGCCGATTCGGAGCGGGTACGCGCCGAGGCCGCCGAGCGCGCCACCACGCTGCGCACCCAGGCCGAGGAGACGCTGGAGCGCACCCGCGCCGAGGCCGAGCGGCTCGGCGCCGAGGCCGAGGAGCACGCAGAGGAGACGCGTACCCAGGCCGAGGAGGCCGCCCGCACGCTGCGCGAGGAGAACGAACGCGGCATAGAGGGCCGCAGGGCCGAGGCGGCCGACGAGCTGGCACGGCTGCACAGCGAGGCCGAGGAGCGGCTGGGCGCCGCCGAGACGGCGCTGGCCGACGCCCGCACCGAGGCGCAGCGGCTCCGCAAGGAGACCGCGGACGAGACCGAGCGGCTGCGCACCGAGGCGGCCGAGCGGGTCAGGGCGCTCCGCACCCAGGCCGAGCAGGAGGCGGAGCGGCTGCGCGACGAGGCGGCGGCCGACGCCTCGCAGGCCCGCGCCGAGGGCGAGAACATCGCCGTACGGCTGCGCTCCGAGGCCACCGCGGAGGCCGAGCGGCTCAAGTCCGAGGCGCAGGACAGCGCCGACCGGATGCGCGCGGAGGCGGCGGCAGCGGCGGAACGCGTCGCCACGGAGGCGCAGGAGGCGCTCTCCGCAGCCCAGGACGAGGCCAACCGGCGCCGCCGGGAGGCGGAGGAGACCCTCGCGTCCGCCCGCGGCGAGGCCGAGCAGGAGCGGAACCAGGCCCGGAGCCAGAGCGAGGAGCTGCTGGCGTCGGCGCGCAAGCGCGTCGAGGAGGCGCAGGCTGAGGCCGCGCGGCTGGTCGAGGAGGCGGACCGCAGGGCAGGCGAGCTGGTGTCGGCCGCCGAGCAGACCGCCCAGCAGGTACGGGACTCCGTCGCGGGCCTCCAGGACCAGGCCGAGCAGGAGATCACCGGACTGCGTTCGGCGGCGGAGCACGCCGCCGAACGGACGAGGACGGAGGCGCAGGAGGAGGCGGACCGGCTCCGCTCCGACGCGCACGCCGAGCGGGAGCGCGCGTCCGAGGACGCGAGCCGCATCCGGAGCGTCGCCCAGGAGGAGTCCGAGGCCGCCAAGTCCCTGGCGGAACGGACCGTTTCCGAGGCGATCGCCGAGTCGGACAAGCTGCGCTCGGACACCGCCGAGTACGCCCAGCGCATGCGGACGGAGGCGTCCGACGCGGTGGCATCGGCCGAGCAGGACGCGGCCCGGGCCAGGGCCGACGCCCGCGACGACGCCAACCGCATCCGTTCGGACGCGGCCGGCCAGGCCGACGCCCTGATCGCGGAGGCCTCCGGCGAGTCGGAGCGGATGCGGGCCGAGGCGGCGGAGACCGTCGGCTCGGCCCAGCAGGCCGCCGAGCGCATCCGGCAGGAGGCCGAGCGGGTCAGGACGGACGCCGCCGCCACTGCCGAACAGCTCCGCGCCGAGGCCCAGTCCGAGTCCGACCGGGTGCTCGACGAGGCCCGCGAGGTCGCGTCCAAGCGCCGCGCGGACGCCGCGGAACAGGCCGACCAGCTGATGTCGAAGGCCCAGGAGGAGGCGCTGCGCACCGCCACCGAGGCCGAGGCGCAGGCGGACACGATGGTCGGAGCGGCCCGTCAGGAGGCCGACCGGATCACATCCGATGCGACGGTCGAGGGCAACAGCCTGGTCGAGCGGTCCCGTACGGACGCCGACGAGCTGCTCGTCGGCGCGCGCCGGGACGCCACCGCCATAAGGGAGCGGTCGGAGGAGCTGCGGGACCGGGTGACGGCCGAGATCGAGGAGCTGCACGAACGGGCCCGCCGCGAGACCGCCGAGCAGCTGAAGTCGGCGGGGGAACGCGTCGACAAGCTGCTGAAGGCCGCCGCCGACCAGCAGGCCGAGGCCGAGGCGAAGGCCAAGGAGCTGGTCGCGGACGCCGAGTCGGAGGCGGCCAGTGTCCGGATCGCCGCCGTCAAGCGGGCCGAGGCCCTCCTGAAGGAGGCCGAGCAGAAGAAGGCCGGCCTGATACAGGAGGCGGAGAAACTCAAGTCGGACGCCGCCGCCGAGTCGGACCATCTCATCGAGGAAGCCACCCACGAGCACGATGTGCTGATGCGCCGCCGGGCGGACATCCAGGCCGAAATCTCCCGTGTCCAGGACGTACTTGAGGCGTTGGAATCATTTGAGGCACCGACCGGGAGCGGCAAGAGCGCGGACGGCGTCAAGGCAGGTGCGGCAGCAGGGGGAACTCGTTCGAGTGGCAAGCCTTCTGATGGCTAGCCACTCAAAAGGCTGGACATTCTCCAGATCAAACGGGCATCCGCTCGATGACACGCCGCTTCGGCCCCTAGGATTCCCCCTATCACCTCACCGGTCTCATTCGACAGGAAACCCATGAGCGACACTTCCTCCCCATTCGGCTTCGAGCTCGTGCGGCGTGGTTACGACCGCGGTCAGGTGGATGACCGCATTACCAAGCTCGTCGCCGACCGTGACAGCGCTCTGGCACGGATCACCTCTCTGGAAAAGCGCATCGAGGAACTCCACCTCGAAACGCAGAACGCCCAGGCCCAGGTCAACGACGCGGAGCCGTCGTACGCGGGGCTCGGCGCGCGCGTCGAGAAGATCCTCCGGCTCGCCGAGGAGGAGGCGAAGGACCTCCGTGAGGAGGCCCGCCGCGCGTCCGAGCAGCACCGTGAGCTCGCCGAGTCGGCAGCCCAGCAGGTCCGCAACGATGCCGAGTCCTTCGCCGCCGAGCGCAAGGCCAAGGCCGAGGACGAGGGCGTCCGGATCGTCGAGAAGGCCAAGGGCGAGGCGTCCACGCTGCGCTCCGAGGCCCAGAAGGACGCGCAGTCCAAGCGTGAGGAGGCCGACGCGCTCTTCGAGGAGACCCGCGCCAAGGCCGCCCAGGCCGCCGCGGACTTCGAGACGAACCTGGCCAAGCGCCGCGAGCAGTCGGAGCGCGACCTGGCCTCGCGTCAGGCCAAGGCCGAGAAGCGCCTGGCGGAGATCGAGCACCGCGCCGAGCAGCTCCGTCTCGAGGCGGAGAAGCTGCGTACGGACGCCGAGCGCCGCGCCCGTCAGACGGTGGAGACCGCTCAGCGCCAGGCCGAGGACATCGTGGCCGACGCGAACGCCAAGGCCGACCGGATCCGCAGCGAATCGGAGCGCGAGCTGGCTGCGCTCACCAACCGCCGCGACTCGATCAACGCGCAGCTGACCAACGTCCGCGAGATGCTGGCCACGCTGACCGGTGCCGCGGTGGCCGCCGCCGGTACGCCGGCCGACGAGGAGCCGGCCTCCCGCGGGGTCCCGGCCCAGCAGACCCGCTGACCCGCCGCCTCTCCCGGGGCCGCGTCCGCGCCCGTCCGCGCTGCTCCGCAGCGCATGGAAAGCCCCTCGTCATTCCGGTGGCGGGGGGCTTTCCGTGCGCCTAGCCTGGCCTCCGTGCTGCCCTCAGGATTCTGCAGCCCGGCCGGGGGCAGGGGGAAGGCCAGGCGACTCACCCGATACCACGAGGCGGAACGCAGTGATCGAACTCTCGGGGCTGACCAAACGTTATGGCGAGAAGACGGCGGTCGACCAGCTCACCTTCAATGTGCGGCCGGGCATCGTCACCGGCTTCCTGGGGCCGAACGGCGCCGGGAAGTCGACCACGATGCGCATGGTCCTCGGGCTGGACAACCCCACGGGGGGTGACGTCCGGATCGACGGCAGGCACTACGCGGACCTGAAGAACCCACTGCGGCACATCGGCGCCCTGCTCGACGCCAAGACGATGCACGGCGGGCGTACGGCCTACAACCATCTGCTCTGCCTCGCACAGAGCAACGGCATCCCGGCGTCCCGGGTCGGCGAGGTACTGGAGACAGTCGGCCTCTCGGCGGTGGCGAAGAAGCGCGCCAAGGGTTTCTCACTCGGTATGGGGCAGCGGCTCGGCATCGCGGGGGTGCTGCTCGGCGACCCCGAGATCCTGATGTTCGACGAGCCGGTGAACGGCCTGGACCCCGAGGGCATCCACTGGATCCGCAACCTCATGAAGTCCCTCGCCGGGCAGGGCCGCACGATCTTCGTCTCGTCCCACCTGATGAGCGAGATGGCCCTCACCGCCGACCACCTGGTCGTCATCGGCCAGGGCCGGCTGATGGCCGACACCAGCATGGCGGACTTCATCGCGCAGAACTCACGATCGTACGTACGGCTGCGCTCCCCGCAGCAGGAACAGCTCTCCGACGTGCTGCACCAGGCCGGGTACAACCCGGTCCCGGCCGGCGACGGCAGTCTCGAAGTGGACGGCACCGCCGCGGCCGACATCGGCGAGCTCGCCGCAAGGAACCAGCTCGTCCTGCATGAGCTCAGTCCCCAGCAGGCTTCACTCGAAGAGGCGTTCATGCAGCTCACCGCGGAGTCGGTGGAGTACCACGCACACGACGGCAGCAAGAACCCACCCCCGGGGGCCCCACCGCAGCAGGGGCAGCAGCCCCGGTGGGGCCAGAACCCGCGGAAGGGGGCCTGACCATGGCGGCCGCCCAGGTGATGAAGTCGGAGTGGACCAAGATCCGCTCGGTGCAGTCCACCCTCTGGACACTGGCGAGCGCGCTCGTGGTGACAGTGGCGTTCGGTGCGCTGTTCAGCGCCCTCTCCAACGCGCAGTTCAGCAACTTGAACCGCTCGGACCAGCTCACCTTCGACCCGACGTCGGTGAGCTTCGCGGGGATCGTGCTCGGTCAGCTCGCGCTGATCGTCTTCGGTGTCCTGGTCGTCTCCAACGAGTACAGCACCGGAATGATCCGGATGTCGCTGGCCGCGGTGCCACAGCGCGCCACCTTCTACTTCAGCAAGATCGTCGTCGCCACGGTCCTCGCGTTCGTCATCAGTGTGGTGACGAGCTTCGTGACGTACTTCCTCGGGCAAGCTCTGCTCGGAGGCCACCGTTCCCACATCGGTGACCCGGGTGTGCTGCGGGCGGTGATCGGCGCTGCGCTGTACATGACGCTGATCACGATGTTCTCGATGGGCATCGCCTCGCTGCTGCGCAGCCCCATGCTCTCGCTGGGAATCCTGATGCCGTTCTTCTTCCTGATCTCCAACATCCTGGGGAGCGTCTCGGCCACCAAGAAGGTCGGCGAGTACCTCCCCGACCAGGCCGGGAGGCAGATCACGCAGGTGGTGTCGAGCAGCAGCGACGCCCCGTACGGACCCTGGGCCGGGCTGGGCATCATGGCTCTGTGGGTGGTGGCCGCGGTACTCGCCGGCTATGTGCTGCTGAAGAAGCGCGACGCCTGACGGCTGATCTGCGGGCCGGCCGGGCTGCAGGGGCGGCGGCCGGAAACCGCCGGTTTTCACGACGTGGCTGGAACCGTCAAGGCCTGGATACCCTCCTCACTCATACGGGGGTATTCGGCCGAACGCGGCCAGGCCCCGACGACACGCTGAACGTCGATGGGGCTGGAGAATGATCGAGGCAGTCGGCCTGACGAAGCGCTACGGCGCCAAGACGGCCGTGTACAACCTTTCCTTCCAGGTGCGGCCCGGCACGGTGACCGGTTTCCTGGGGCCCAACGGCTCCGGGAAATCGACCACCATGCGCATGATCCTCGGCCTCGACCAGCCGACTTCCGGCCATGTCACGATCGGTGGCCACCCCTTCCGCAAACTCCCGAACGCCCCCCGGCAGGTCGGCGCGCTGCTCGACGCGAAGGCGGTGCACGGCGGCCGCAGCGCGCGCAGCCATCTGCTCTCGCTGGCGCAGCTCTCCGGGATCCCGGCGCGCCGGGTCGACGAGGTGCTCGGTGTCGTGGGTCTGCAGGACGTCGCCCGCAGGCGCTCGAAGGGCTTCTCGCTCGGCATGGGCCAGCGCCTCGGTATCGCCGCGGCGCTTCTCGGCGATCCGCAGGTGCTGCTGTTCGACGAGCCGGTCAACGGCCTCGACCCGGAGGGCATCCTCTGGGTCCGCAACCTGATGAAGTCCCTCGCCGCCGAGGGCCGGACCGTCTTCGTCTCGTCGCACCTGATGAGCGAGATGGCCCTCACCGCCGACCATCTGATCGTGATCGGCCGCGGCCAGCTCCTCTCGGACATGAGCGTCACGGACTTCATCTCGCACAACTCGGCCGACTTCGCGCGGGTCCGGACCCCCGACGTGCCGCAGCGCGAGAAGCTGACAGCCGCGCTCACCGAGGCCGGCGGGCAGGTCATGCCGGAGCTGGACGGCGCTCTGCGGGTGACCGGGCTCCCGCTGGCGCGGATCAGCGACCTGGCGCACGGCGCGGACGTACGGCTGTGGGAGCTCTCCCCGCACCAGGCCTCGCTGGAGGAGGCGTACATGCGGATGACACAGGGAGCCGTCGACTACCGCTCCACCGCGGACCAGCTGTCCGGTTTCGGGCAGCCGGGCCACCCGCTGCCCGCGCCGCCCGAGGTCCCGCAGCAGGGCTGGTACGCCCCGCCGCCGCCCGGCGGGAACCCGTACGCCGCTCCCCCGGCCGGACCGCCCGTGCCGCCCGCGACCGGCCCCACCGCGCCGCAGGCCGCCACCCCCGCGACCGCTCCCGCCCCGAAGGACCTCCGATGACGACCCCCGCCCCCGCGCCGTTCCAGCCCCCGCAGCCGCAGCCACAGCCGGGCCGGACGCCGTCCTACGTGTCGCCGATCCCGGTGACCGACGCCCACCTCGGGCACGCCCTCGCTTCGGAGTGGACGAAGATCAAGTCGGTCCGCTCCACGATGTGGACGCTCGGCGTGCTGATCGTGCTCGTCTTCGGCATCGGTCTGCTGGCGGCCGTCGCGGTCAGGTCGTCCGGCTCCACCATGAACGGCACTCCGGTGCTGAGCATGGGGTTCTTCGGCGTGCTGCTCGGCTCCATCTGCGTGATCACGCTCGGTGTGCTGACGGTGGCTTCCGAGTACGGGACCGGCATGATCCGTACGACGCTCACCGCCTGCCCCAGCCGGGCACGGGTGCTCACGGCGAAGGCGATCGTCTTCTTCCTGCTCGCCTTCGTGATCCTGCTGGTGACGACCGCGCTGGTCGCGGTGGTCCAGTACGCCATGCTCAAGGGGACGGGCGCCCGGCCGCCGAGCGGCGCGCAGTGGATCCGGGCGACGGCGGGCGTCAGTCTCTACGTCGCCCTGCTGGGGCTGCTGTCGCTGGCGATCGGCTCACTGATCCGGCACTCGGCGGGTGCCATCACGGTCATGCTCGGGGTGGTGCTGCTGCCGCTGGTACTGGCGCTGTTCATGTTCGCCGATTCGCTGTCCACGCTGCGCGACAAGCTCTTCGAGTACTCGATCCCCAACCAGCTCAGCGCCTTCTACAGCACCTCGGTCTCCAGCACGGGCCCCTCGGGCTGGCAGCCGCTGTGGATCCTTCTGGGGGTGACGGCCGTGGTGTACGCGGGTGCGCTCGCCGCGCTCAGCAGCCGCGACGTCTGAGCCGCCCGGCCCGGCCGGGCCGGGCGCGGACCGTCAGTATTTCGGCGCGTTACGGGACCGCTGCACGCGGGAGGTGCGGCGGTCCCGCGCGTTCCAGCAGGCCTTGTGCCAGTGCCTGCGGTCGTCGACGCCGCCGTACTCGGGCCAGGCCACCACATGCGGCACCCCGGAGGGGATCTCCTGGTCGCAGCCGGGGCAGCGGTAGCGCTTGCCCTGCGCGCTCGCCCCGCTGACCATGCGGACCGACCACTCCTCGCCCTGCCAGGACTCGGTGGCCTGGAGGCCGAAGCGGTCGGGTCCCCCACCTCCGCCGACGGGCTCGCTCGGCTTCTCGCCCCCACGGGGACGGTTGCGGCGCGGGGACACGTAACACCTCACGGGGCAGACCGGACAGTTTCTCGCTCACTCCAGCCTACGGGCAGCAGAACGCCACATCCGTACCGCTCACCGTGAGAACGTGAAAGCCCGGAGCCCCTGCTTACCGGAAAATCACAACAACTTTGCGAGGGGCCGTGCCCTTGGCACGTGTCAGGCGTTGTTGCCAGTAAGGGGAGAGTCGCGTCGGCCGCAAGGAGGCAGAAGGCGATGCGTGTTGGGGCATTTGTACTGGCAGCCCAGTTCCCGGGGCAGGGGCAGGAAGAGGCGCTGCACCGTGCGGTGCGGTCCGCCGAGGTCGCCGAGGAGTCCGGACTCGACACGGTCTGGCTGGCCGAGCACCACTTCGTCCCGTACGGGGTGTGCCCGTCGGCGGTGACACTGGCCGCGCTGGTGCTGGGCCGCACCCGGCGGATCCGGGTCGGTACGGCGGTGAGCGTGCTGCCGACGGTGCACCCCGTCGCGCTGGGCGAACAGGCCGCCCTCCTGCACCTCACATCCGGCGGGCGGTTCAGCCTCGGGGTGGGACGCGGCGGGCCCTGGGTGGACCTTGAGGTCTTCGGCGCGGGACTCGACGCGTACGAGAGCGGCTTCCCCGAGTCGCTGGACCTGCTGCTGCGGTGGCTGCGCGATTCCCGGGTCTCGGCCGGCGGGGAGCGCTTCCGCTTCCGTGAAGTCCCGGTCGTGCCCCGGCCGCAGGAGTTGCGGTGCGGTGAAGTCCCGGGCCCCGAGGTCGTCGTGGCGTGCACCTCGCCGGGCGGAGTGCGGCTCGCCGCCGAGCGCGGGCTGCCGATGCTGCTCGGGATGCACTCGGACGACGAGGAGAAGGCCGACATGGTCACGCTGTGGCGGACGCACGCCCGCGCGGCGGGAGTTGCGCCGGAGCTGATCGCGGGGGCCGGGCACGTGGCGGCCGGTGTGGCACAGATCGCGGACCGGCGGGCGGAGGCGGCGGAGACCCTGGTGAAGGCGATGCCGGGCTGGCTCAAACAGGGACTTGACGCCCATGTGACCGTCGACGGCAGGCACCGCGCGATGCGGGACCCGGTCGCGTACACGGAGATGCTCTGCGGGATCCACCCGGTGGGCCCTCCCCGTCTGGCTGCCGACCGGCTGGCGGCCACGGCGGAGAGGACCGGCATCACACGGTTCGCGATGCTCGTGGAGGGTTCGGGTGATGTAGCGGCCACCGAGGAGAACCTCCGGCTGATCGGAGCCGAAGTCCTCCCGCAGTTGCACTGATCCGGTGGAACCGGGCGCTGCCGCTCCGGCAGCCAAGACACCTCCAGTGGTGCGGAGCGGCAGCCCGGCGCGTCAGCAGTCCCTGAGTTCCGGGGACTGGTTCAGGAGCTGGCCCCTGATCGAGGTGAAGCGGCCGAGCCGCTCATCGACCGAGGGATCCAGCGGGAAGACCGCCACACGGTGGCAGTTCTGGAATGCCAGGCGCACCCCGAAATGCCGCTGCAGCGCTCCACGTATGGCGTCACTCGCGAGAGCGCGCAGCAGCTGGCCGCGCGCCTGCTCATTGGGGGGAGGCGTCTGGTTGTCGGCGAACTCGCCACCGTCGACCTTCAGCTGGACCGCCAGAGAGCTGATCATCTCCCATGCGTAGGGCAGGGAGGTCCGGACGCAGTCGATGAAGTCGGCTTCATCGACCTCGCCTCGCTCGGCCTGTTCGAGTAGGGCCGGTGAGACGTCGAGCGACATGGGTTCTCCTCTCGCGGCCCCGGAGATTCCGGGGCCTTACGGGCAGGGCCTGGAGGATCGCGACGCAGAGTACACGCGTGACGACCTCCTGCTTCCACGGTATGCGTGCGCAGGCGCCCGCACCAGGAGAATGGGCACACAACCGGCCAATAACGAACGGGGTTGTTCAGGGCGAATCGCGTACAAGCCGCGGCGTCGAGTAGCGTTGCCGACCATGCGTCTCGTCATCGCCCGCTGCTCCGTCGACTATGCGGGCCGCCTCACCGCCCATCTGCCGTCCGCTCCGCGCCTGATCCTGGTCAAGGCCGACGGAAGCGTCTCGATTCATGCGGACGACAGGGCGTACAAACCTCTCAACTGGATGTCTCCGCCCTGCACTCTGAAGGAGGGGACAGGGGACGACACCGGTCAGTGGACGGTCGTGAACAAGGCGGGCGAGAAGCTCATCATCACGATGGAGGAGGTCCTCCACGACTCGTCGCACGAGCTCGGGGTCGACCCCGGACTCATCAAGGACGGTGTCGAGGCCCACCTCCAGGAACTCCTCGCCGACCGCATCGAAACCCTCGGCGAGGGTCACACGCTGATTCGGCGTGAATACATGACGGCGATCGGCCCGGTGGACATCCTCTGCCGTGACGCGGACGGCGGTACCGTGGCCGTCGAGCTCAAGCGGCGCGGAGACATCGACGGTGTGGAGCAGCTGACCCGCTATCTGGAGCTGCTGAACCGCGACCCCCATCTGGCCCCGGTGAAGGGCGTCTTCGCGGCGCAGGAGATCAAGCCGCAGGCCCGGGTACTGGCCACGGACCGCGGCATCGAGTGTGTGGTGCTCGACTACGACGCGATGCGGGGCATCGAGGACGACAAGCTGCGCCTCTTCTGAGGTGCCCTGAGGGCTGACGGCAGTACGGCGGAAGGCCCCGGCGGACGTGATGTCCGCCGGGGCCTTCCGCCGTGTGCCGGGTCAGCCCGCCGAGGGGGACGCTGAGGCGTCCTCCGGGGGCGTGGACGCACTCTCGCTGTCCACCGGCCCGCCGGAGGCCGTGGAGGGCCGCATGACGCTCTGGGTGGACGAGGGCGAGCCGGCGGGCGGCGGGTCCTCGGACGTGGAGTCCGATGGGGTGGGCGTCGGACTGGAGGGCGGATCGCTCGGCGACGTGGACGGTGAGCCGGAAGGCGAGTGCGAGGGCCTGCCCGACGGTGAGTGCGACGGCTTCGTGGGCGGCTTCCCACTGGACCCGGAGGGCTTGCCCGACGGTGACGTGGGGTCGTCGCCCGGGGACGAGGCGCCGTCCGACGGTGAACTGCCCGGGGAGGGCCGCTTGCTGTCCGAGGCGTCCGGGGTGCCTGAGGACGAAGGGCGGGCGGTGCCGCCGCCGGCGGACCCGTCCGAGCTGCCGGGTGTGCTCCGGGTGGGCTCGTCCGCGGTCATCCCGTCCTTGCCGCTGCCGTCGTCGGCCGACCGGCCCGGGCTGCCGTCACCGGTCCGGGAGTCGTCGTTGCTCGTCGCGCCGAGGGTGACCACGGTGCCGAGCACACCCGCGAGCAGCACACCGGCGCCGGCCGCGACCAGATTGCGCCGGGCGCCGCCCAGGACCGTACGGCGCCTGCCGCGCGCGGCAGGCGGAGGCACCTGCCGGGTGACGAGTGTGACCCGCTCGTCGGGTGCCGGGGAGAGCGAGACGACCGCGCCCGCCGCACCCGGGCCTGCGGGCGTCGTGGCCGCCTCCTCGTGCGCGGACCGCAGCATCTCGGCGCCCTGAGGCGGGGTGTCCCCCGCACCGCCCGGCACGTAGCCGCCCAGTGAGGCGGCTCCCGAACGGTCGGCGATGAGGGCGAGCGCCCTGCGGCCCGCGACCGTGCCCGCCTTGTCGGCCAGCGCACCGCGCAGCGCTATGGAGGCCTCCAGCTCGGCCAGCGCCCGGTCCGGGTTGCCCGTGCAGAGCGCCAGCACGCCCAACTCGTGGTGGAAATAGGCCTCTTCGGCTACCTCGCCGGAGAGCCTGGCCGCCTCCTGTCCGGTGCGCAGCGCGCGCTCCCAGGCGCTCCAGTGCAGCCCGGCGGCGAAGGCGGGGGCAGCGCTCCGGGCCAGCAGCACGGCGGCGCTGGGATGTCCGGCCTCCGTGCCGGGCACCAGCGCGCTCATCGCGGCGAGCACGGCGTCGGCCTCGGCGGCCGCCCGCTCGGGGGCCACCGAGGGGTGCCCGGCCCACCAGGCGTAGTGCTGTGCGGCGGTCAGGGCGTGGCCGGTGGACTCGTCGGCGTATCCCCCGGCCTCCAGCTGCTGGACGACACCGGCGGCCAGCCGGTAGTGCGAACCGGCCGGGGAGAGCAGCCCCGACCCGGCCAGCTCCCCCATCGCCGCGTCGGCATGGGTGTCGCCGACCAGCGCCGGCAGATGGGCCTGGTGCGGCACCTCGCCGCCGAGCGCCACGGCGAAGGCCAGCGTGGCACGGGCCGCGTCGCTCAGCCGCTCGGCGAGCAGGTGGGCGGGGGCCGCGCCCTGCCCGAGGGTCGGCAGCGGCACCTCGGGGGCGTCGTCCTGCGTCCCGGGGGCGTCGGACACGTCGGTGAGGACATCGTCGGTACGAGGGCCCGGGTACGTGCCGGAGGCGCCGGGAGCCGTACGCAGCAGGTCGCGCTGGCGCAGCAGCGCACCGGCCTGGACGAAGCGCAGCGGCAGCCCCTCCGACTCGAACCACAGGTCACCCGCCCAGTTGGCCTCCTCGTCGGTGAGCGGGCGCTCCACGGCCCGCTCCAGGAGGACGAGCGACGCGCTGCGCCCGAGACCGCCGAGGAAGACCTCCTCCAGGTGGGATTCGGGGAGCGGGGCAGTGACCTCGGGGGTCGCGGCGAACAGGAACGCGCACTCGGGGGTGGCGCCGAGCAGCTCCTCCAGCGCGGCCCCGCCGAACTCCAGGTCGTCGAGGACGACGATCGCGCCGATGCCGTGCACCAGGGTGAGGAGCTCGGCCCTGTCGGGCCGGTGCAGGGGGGCCCGGTGGACGGCGGCGAAGAGTCCGTACAGCAGGTCGGCGGGGGTGCGGTGGTAGCCGGAGAGCCGGACGACACCGTCGGGCGCGAAGCCCCCGCAGTCCCGGGCCACGGCGTCGAGGAGCGAGGTGCGCCCGGATCCGGCGGGGCCGGTCAGCCGGACGGACCGCCCGCGCGCCAGCAGCCGGACCAGCCGTTCGTGCTCCTCCTGCCGCTCCAGCAGCGGGAGTTCCGGCCCCGCGGGTCCGGGCAGTACGGGGGGCCCTGCGGCGCGCAGCAGGTCCGCGCGCTCCCCGGGGCCGTACCGCTCCGGTGCGCCGGGGTGCTCCCCCGGCGGGCAGTGTTCGATCTCACTGCCGTCGACCGGGTTCACGGTGACCAGGAACTCACCGGTGACGAGCCGGACGGTGCGGGCGCGGGCGGGCGCCTTCTGTCCGAGGTCCGGCGCGAGCGGGTCCCGCGCGGGTCTGGGCGACGCCGGGCCACCGGCGCGCCCCGGGCGGTGGTCCTGGCCGTACTCGTCCGGTCCGTCGTTCATCGGGTCCATAGGTGAAAGCCCCCAGCTGGCGTTGTGCGCGGTCTGCCTTCCCGGCCTCGCACACCACGCTGTCGCTTCTGGTCCGGCGCCTACCGCACATGGGTTCGTCAATCAGCAGGCGACCGAACCTTAGACCTTCGGCCAGTATCCGTCACCACTCGGGGTCCCCGGTGCCACGGCCGGGAGCGCTGTTCCCGGGATCCGTCAGACCCGGGGCAGGCATTCGGCGGCGATTCCGCCCTCGATGGCCAGAATGCGGTGCAGCCGGGTCGCCACCAGGAGGCGCTGCATCTGCGGCGGCACTCCGCGGAGCACGAGCCGGCGGCCGCATCTTCCGGCCCGCCGGTGGACGCCCATGATCACCCCGAGCCCTGTGGCGTCCCAGGAATCGAGTTCGGTCAGGTCGAGCACGAGATCGCCGACACCGTCGTCGACAGCCGAGTGCAGGACCGTACGGGCGTCCGCCGCGCTGCGGACGTCGAGGCGGCCCCCGACAACCAGCTCGACGTGGTCGCCCCTGATATGCATATGCGCTCCCCGAGAGTTCTCGGACTCCGTCACGTCTTTCACGTCTGTCACTGAACTGACTGCCCCGCCGGGAAAGAAGTTGCCGTCCGTAAGCGAACCGATACCCAATTCACCCAACCGGGTGATCGCAGGGCGGGCTGTGCGATTCAGTGCTTGTAGAACCCCTGCCCGCTCTTCCTGCCGATGTCACCCGCGTCGACCATTCGGCGCATCAGCTCCGGCGGAGCGAACTTCTCGTCCTGGGACTCCGTGTAGATGTTCTCCGTGGCGTGCAGCAGGATGTCGACGCCGGTCAGGTCCGCGGTGGACAGCGGGCCCATGGCGTGGCCGAAGCCGAGCTTGCAGGCGGTGTCGATGTCCTCGGCGGTGGCCACGCCCGACTCGTACAGCTTCGCCGCCTCGACGACGAGCGCGGAGATGAGCCGGGTGGTGACGAAGCCGGCCACGTCGCGGTTGACCACGATGCAGGTCTTCCCCACGGACTCGGCGAACTCCCGGGCCCTGGCGAGGGTTTCGTCGCTCGTCTTGTAGCCGCGGACCAGCTCGCACAGCTGCATCATCGGGACGGGCGAGAAGAAGTGCGCGCCGACGACCCGCTCCGGGCGCTCCGTCACTGCCGCGATCTTGGTGATCGGGATGGCCGAGGTGTTGGAGGCGAGGACCGCGTCCTCGCGTACCAGCTTGTCCAGCGCACGGAAGATCTCGTGCTTGACCTCCAGCTTCTCGAAGACCGCCTCGACGACGACATCGGCGTCGGCGACCGCGTCCAGATCCGTGGTGGCGGTGATCCGCGCGAGAGCGGCGTCGGCGTCGGCACCCTCCAGCTTGCCCTTCGCGACGAACCGCGCGTAGGACGCCTCGATGGCGTCGGTCCCGCGGGTCACGGCCGCATCGGTGACATCACGCAGGACCACGTCCCAGCCGGCCTGTGCCGACACCTGCGCAATACCGGAACCCATGAGTCCGGCTCCGATGACAGCGAGCTTCCTGGCCACTTGGCACCCCTTCAACGGCTTCCTGCAAACGACTCTGGGGCGGAGGCTATAGGGAGCGGAGCACCTTGTGGTGGCTAAGAGATGCGCGTCACGTCCCACATGGCGGACATCACACTCCGGGGCGTCACCCTCAGGCCCGCACTGCGTAGTTGAGCACTTTCTCCCCCAGGACCTCTTCCATGTCGTCGAGGAGATCCAGCGCACGCCGCGAGACTTCGTCCGGCGCACGCCCCGCGATCATCTCGTCCCCGATCCACGCCATCAGGGTCGACTGGATCCAGGAGAGCTGGCCGGCCACCAGGGTCGGGAGCGTGTCGGAGGCGTCCGCACCTGTCTCCTCGCGCAGCGCCGCCTCCACGTTCGCGAGCGACTCCTGCTGGATGTGCCACATCCGGGAGCGGAGCGTGTGCGCGTGCTGGACCACCCCCAGGAAGCGGTCATAGCCGTCGAGGAGCCCCACCGTGGGTGAGACCGCCTCCACCTGCCCGCGCAGCTCCCGGAGCACCGCGCCCGCAGCCGACTCCCCGCGGTCCCGGGCGCGCACATAGCGGGCCAGGCGTTCCACCACACCCTTGCTGCGGTCGAGGAACAGGTCCTCCTTGGCCGGGAAGTAGTTGTACACCGTGTTGACGGAGACCTCGGCGGCCTCGGCCACCTCCGCGACGGTCACCGCGTCGAAGCCGCGTTCCAGGAACAGCCCGGTCGCCACATCGGAGATGTACTGCCTGGTCCGGCGCTTCTTGCGCTCCCTGAGCCCCTCAGCCATGCCTGCATCGTATGCGGACCACTGGGCTCGGTGAAAACTTGGGGCAGCCCCAAATTTCATATGCATTGCAAATTTGAAGCGCCTCTGTTTTTCTGGATCCCATGCCACTCAGCCCCACCCCACAGAGCGCCACACCCGTCATCAGCACGTCCGGGCTGGCCCGGACCTTCACCACCAGGGCCGGCCCGGTGGACGCCGTACGCGGCATCGACCTGGCCGTCCGGGCCGGCGAGATCCTGGGCTTCCTGGGACCCAACGGCGCGGGCAAGACCACCACCCTGCGCATGCTCACCACCCTGCTGGCGCCCAGCGCGGGCACCGCTACCGTCGCCGGCTGCGACCTCGTGCGAGACCCGGCGGGGGTCCGCCGGAGGATCGGATACGTCGCCCAGGGGGGCGGGGTCGACCACCAGATGTCCGTACGCGAGGAGCTCGTCACCCAGGGGCGGCTCTACCGGCTGAGCCGGGCACGCGCCACGGCGCGCGCCGCCGAACTCGCCGCCGAGCTGGACCTGACCGCGCTGCTCGACCGCAAGTGCGCCTCGCTCTCGGGCGGCCAGCGGCGGCGCCTCGACATCGCGATGGGCCTCACCCACCGGCCGGATGTGCTCTTCCTCGACGAGCCCACCACCGGGCTCGACCCGGGCAGCCGTGCCGACCTCTGGGAGCTGGTGCGCGGACTGCGCGAGGAGCACGGCACCACCGTCTTCCTCACCACGCACTACCTCGACGAGGCGGACGCCCTGGCCGACCGGGTGGTCGTCGTGGACCGGGGCGCGGTGGTGGCCGACGGCACGCCCGGCGCGCTCAAGCTCCAGTACGCCGGATCCATCGACGCCACCCTCCAGGACGCCTTCCTCGCCATCACCGGCCGTACCGCCACACCCGGCGAGACCGCCCCCGTAGCCGTCTAGGAGCCCCTTCACATGTTCGTGCACGACACCACGCTGATCTTCGGCCGCTACGCCCGGCAGACGGCGCGCTCCCCGTTCCAGATCCTCTTCGGCGTGCTGATGCCGCTGCTCTACCTGCTCTTCTTCGGCCCCCTGCTGACCGGCCTGCCACTCGGGTCCCGGGGCGACTCGTGGCAGGTGCTCGTCCCCGGACTACTGCTCCAACTCGCGCTGTTCGGCGCGTCGTTCAGTGGATTCGCCATCATCATCGAGAACCAGACCGGGGTGTTCGAGCGGATGCGGGCCACCCCGGTGAGCCGGCTGGCGCTGCTGCTGGGACGCGTGCTGCGGGACGCCGCGCTCTTCGTCCTCCAGTCCGTCCTGCTGGTCCTGACGGCGCTGCTGATGGGATTGCGGGCGCCGGTCGGCGGTGTGCTGATCGGCTTCGCCTTCGTGGGCGTCCTGACGGTGACGCTCGCCTCCCTCTCCTACGCGCTGGCGCTGAAGGTCTCCAAGCCGCACGAGTTCGGCCCGGTCATCAACGCGGTGACCATGCCGTCCATGCTGCTCTCGGGGCTGATGCTCCCCATGGCGCTGGCCCCCGGCTGGCTGAACGTGCTGTCGCACTTCATGCCGTTCCGCTATCTGGTGGACGCGGTACGCGCGGGCTATGTGGGCGACTACACCGGTACGGCGATGCTCTACGGCGTGCTCACGGCCGGGGCCCTGGCGGCCGCCGCAGTGACGGTGGGCACACGTGTGTTCCGCAGCGCCGGCGGCTGACCGTGCCCCGTTAGGCTCGGCCGCATGGTCAATCTGACGCGTATCTACACCCGTACCGGCGACAAGGGCACCACCGCACTCGGTGACATGAGCCGGACCGCCAAGACCGATCTGCGGATCTCCGCCTACGCCGACGCCAACGAGGCCAACGCGGCCATCGGCACCGCCGTCGCACTCGGCGGTCTGCCGGACGAGGTGGTGAAGGTGCTCGTCCGCGTCCAGAACGACCTGTTCGACGTGGGGGCCGATCTGTGCACGCCCGTGGTGGAGGACCCCGAGTTCCCGCCGCTGCGGGTGGAACAGTCCTACGTCGACAAGCTGGAGGCCGACTGCGACCGCTTCCTCGAAGACCTGGAGAAGCTGCGGAGCTTCATCCTGCCGGGCGGCACACCGGGCGCCGCGCTGCTGCACCAGGCATGCACGGTGGTACGCAGGGCCGAGCGGTCGACCTGGGCGGCGCTGGAGGTGCACGGCGAGGTGATGAACGCCCTCACCGCGACCTACCTCAACCGGCTGTCCGACCTGCTGTTCATCCTGGCCCGCGCCGCGAACAAGGAGATCGGTGACGTGCTGTGGGTCCCGGGCGGCGAACGGTAGAGGACACCGCGTCGCCGTACCGGCCCGTGACTTCCGGGAGAGCGGGCCCGCTCAGGCCACGTTCACCCGCTGGCCGGGCGGCGCCGCTTCCAGCCAGGCGAGGAAACCGGTCAGTGCGTCCTCGCTCATCGCGAGTTCCAGACGGACACCCTGGTGCGCGCACCGGAGCACGATCGCGTCCGAGAGCAGCGCCAGCTCCTCCTCGCCCTCCGGCGTACGCCGGGAGACGACCTCGATGGACTGGCGCTCCAGAGTCCGGCGCGGGCGCGGGGCGTAGGAGAAGACGCGGAACCACATGATGCGGTCGCCGCTGTAGCGGGCCACCCCGTACACCCAGCCCTTGCCCGATCCGTCCGGTTTCTCCGGCAGGTCCCAGCGCACACTGCAGTCGAAGGTGCCCCCGGAGCGCTGGATCAGCCGCCGGCGCAGGCCGAAGACGAAGAGTCCCACCGCTACCAGTACGACGACCAGGCCGCACACAAGCAGAGCGAGGATCATCTACACCGACCTCCTCGCCTCATGCCGTAAGGGAACTGGTTCTGCATCGCCTCAGCCGCGACCCGGTCCGGATGGTTCCGGACGGGCCGCGGCTGAGGTCAAATCTCGGTGGGAGGCGTCAGTTCCCCGTCACCGCACGCAGTCGGACATCGGCGCGCCGCTCGGCGGCCGAGTCGTCATCCGACTTCGCACTCTCCAGCGCACGCTCGGCGCGCTGGACGTCGATCTCGTCTGCCAGCTCCGCGATCTCGGCGAGCAGCGAAAGCTTGTTGTCGGCGAACGAGAGGAAACCGCCGTGCACAGCGGCAACGACTGTCCCGCCCTCGCTCGTACGAATGGTCACCGGGCCCGATTCCAGCACACCGAGCAGCGGCTGGTGACCGGGCATGACGCCGATGTCGCCGGACGTGGTGCGCGCGACAACCAGTGTCGCCTCGCCGGACCAGACACTACGGTCCGCCGCGACCAGCTCGACGTGCAGCTCAGCAGCCAAGGGTGGCTCCTCGGGTCACCACCCGGCACTGCTGCCGGGTGTTGGGTCAAAGTCTAATGGGCGTGAGGAGAGGGACGGGACGCGCCCGCCCCTCTCACACGAGTCGGATGACTCACACGAGTCGGTATGACTCAGGAGACGCCGAGCTTCTTGGCGTTGGCCTTGAGGTCCTCGATGCCACCGCACATGAAG
Source organism: Streptomyces sp. NBC_00388 (assembly GCF_036061255.1). Classification (NCBI taxonomy): domain Bacteria; kingdom Bacillati; phylum Actinomycetota; class Actinomycetes; order Kitasatosporales; family Streptomycetaceae; genus Streptomyces; species Streptomyces sp. NBC_00388. The sequence goes on along the minus strand of NZ_CP107948.1, from coordinate 5,326,645 downwards.
AACGCCTGCTCGGGGAAGTGGTCGTAGTCCCCGTCGCAGATCGCGTTGAACGCGGTGATCGACTCGTCGAGCGGCACGTCCGAACCGTCCACGCCGGTGAACTGCTTGGCGACGTGGGTGTTCTGCGACAGGAAGCGCTCGACGCGACGGGCACGGTGGACAACGAGCTTGTCCTCCTCGCCCAGCTCGTCGATACCGAGGATCGCGATGATGTCCTGGAGGTCCTTGTACTTCTGAAGGATTCCCTTGACGCGCATACCGGCGTCGTAGTGGTCCCTCGCGATGTACCGCGGGTCCAGGATCCGGGACGACGAGTCCAGCGGGTCGACCGCCGGGTAGATGCCCTTCTCCGAGATCGGACGCGACAGCACGGTCACCGCGTCCAGGTGGGCGAAGGTGGCCGCGGGGGCCGGGTCGGTCAGGTCGTCCGCAGGGATGTAGATCGCCTGCATCGACGTGATCGAGTGACCGCGGGTCGAGGTGATGCGCTCCTGCAGCAGACCCATCTCGTCGGCCAGGTTCGGCTGGTAACCCACCGCGGACGGCATACGGCCGAGCAGCGTGGAGACCTCGGAACCGGCCTGGGTGTAACGGAAGATGTTGTCGATGAAGAAGAGCACGTCCTGCTTCTGCACATCGCGGAAGTACTCCGCCATGGTCAGACCGGCGAGCGCGACACGGAGACGGGTGCCCGGGGGCTCGTCCATCTGACCGAAGACAAGCGCCGTCTTGTCGATGACGCCGGACTCGGCCATCTCCTCGATGAGGTCGTTGCCCTCACGGGTACGCTCACCGACGCCCGCGAACACCGACACACCGTCGTGGTTGTTGGCGACGCGGTAGATCATTTCCTGGATCAGGACGGTCTTGCCGACACCGGCACCGCCCATCAGGCCGATCTTTCCACCCGTGACGTACGGGGTGAGAAGGTCGATGACCTTGATCCCGGTCTCGAACATCTTGGTCTTCGACTCAAGCTGGTCGAAGGCCGGGGCCTTGCGGTGGATGGGCCAGCGCTCGGTGATCTCCGACTCGGCCTCGGGCTTGTTCAGGATCTCACCGAGGGTGTTGAACACCTTGCCCTTGGTGATGTCACCGACGGGCACGGTGATGCCGGTGCCGGTGTCCGTGACCGGGGCCTGGCGGACCAGACCGTCGGTGGGCTGCATCGAGATCGCGCGGATCACGCCGTCACCCAGGTGCTGGGCGACTTCGAGGGTCAGCGTCTTGAGCTTGCCGTCCTCGGCCGGGTCGGCGACCCGGACGGTGAGGGCGTTGTAGATCTCCGGCATCGCGTCGACGGGGAATTCCACGTCGACGACCGGGCCGATGACCCGGGCAACGCGGCCCGTGGCGGCGGCCGTCACGGCGCTTTCGGTAGTCGTCGTCATTTACCTGTCACTCCCCGCGGTCGCGTCGGCCAGGGCGCTCGCGCCACCGACGATCTCGCTGATTTCCTGGGTGATTTCGGCCTGGCGGGCCGCGTTGGCAAGCCGGGTGAGGCTCTTGATGAGATCCCCGGCGTTGTCGGTCGCCGACTTCATCGCGCGGCGACGGGCGGCGTGCTCGGAAGCGGCCGACTGAAGCAGTGCGTTGTAGATACGGCTCTCGACGTAGCGCGGCAGCAGGGCGTCGAGGACGTCCTCCGCCGATGGCTCGAAGTCGAACAGCGGAAGGATCTCGCCCTTCGCGCTGTCCGCGGGTGTTCCGCCCTCAGCGGCCTCGTCGAGCGAGAGAGGCAGCATCCGGCTGTCGACCGCGCTCTGCGTGATCATCGACACGAACTCCGTGAAGACGATGTGCAGTTCGTCGACGCCACCCTCGGCCGTCTCCTGCTCGATGGACTCGATCAGGGGTGCGGCGACCCGCTTGGCGTCCGCGTAGGTCGGGCTGTCGGTGAACCCGGTCCACGACTCCACGACCTTGCGCTCGCGGAAGCCGTAGTACGAGACACCCTTGCGGCCGACGATGTACGCGTCGACCTCCTTGCCCTCACCACGCAGTCGCTCGGTGAGCCGCTCCGCCGCCTTGATGGCGTTGGAGGAGTAGCCGCCGGCCAGACCGCGGTCGCTCGTGATGAGCACGATCGCGGCACGGACCGGGGACTCGGCCTCGGTGGTGAGCGGGTGGTTGGTCGTGGAGCCGGTCGCCACCGCGGTCACCGCGCGGGTGAGCTCGGTCGCGTACGGCATCGACGCCGCCACCTTGCGCTGCGCCTTGACGATGCGCGAGGCGGCGATCATCTCCATCGCCTTGGTGATCTTCTTGGTCGCGGTGACGGATCGGATGCGACGCTTGTAGACCCGGAGCTGGGCTCCCATGAGTCAGGTCCCTTCCGTCGTCACTTGGAGACGTTGACGGCCGGCGCGTCCTCGCCCAGGAGCTGGCCGTCCGAGGTCTCGAACTGCCGCTTGAAGGCGGTGATCGCGTCGGCGATCGAGGTCAGCGTGTCGTCCGACATCTTGCCGCCCTCGGCGATCGAGGTGAGGAGCTCCTTGCGCTCGCGGCGCAGGTACTCCAGCAGCTCGGTCTCGAAGCGGCGGATGTCGCCGACCGGGACGTCGTCCATCTTGCCGGTGGTACCGGCCCAGACGGAGACGACCTGCTCCTCGACGGGCATCGGCTCGTACTGGCCCTGCTTCAGCAGCTCGACCATGCGCTTACCGCGCTCCAGCGACGCCTTCGACGCCGCGTCCAGGTCGGAACCGAAGGCGGCGAACGCCTCCAGCTCGCGGTACTGGGCGAGGTCGACACGGAGCCGGCCGGAGACCTGCTTCATGGCCTTGTGCTGGGCGGAGCCACCGACACGGGAGACCGAGATACCGACGTTGAGCGCGGGCCGCTGGCCGGCGTTGAACAGGTCGGACTCAAGGAAGCACTGACCGTCGGTGATGGAGATGACGTTGGTCGGGATGAACGCCGACACGTCGTTCGCCTTGGTCTCGACGATCGGGAGGCCCGTCATCGAACCGGCGCCCATGTCGTCGGAGAGCTTCGCGCAGCGCTCCAGCAGACGGGAGTGCAGGTAGAAGACGTCGCCCGGGTAGGCCTCACGGCCCGGCGGGCGGCGCAGCAGCAGCGACACGGCACGGTAGGCGTCGGCCTGCTTCGAGAGGTCATCGAAGATGATCAGGACGTGCTTGCCCGCGTACATCCAGTGCTGGCCGATGGCCGAGCCGGTGTACGGCGCCAGGTACTTGAAGCCGGCCGGGTCGGAAGCCGGAGCAGCGACGATCGTCGTGTACTCCAGGGCGCCCGCCTCCTCCAGCGCACCGCGTACGGACGCGATGGTGGAGCCCTTCTGGCCGATGGCGACGTAGATGCAGCGGACCTGCTTCGACGGGTCGCCGGTGCGCCAGTTGTCACGCTGGTTGATGATCGTGTCGACGGCCAGCGCGGTCTTGCCGGTCTGCCGGTCACCGATGATCAGCTGACGCTGACCGCGGCCGATCGGCACCATCGCGTCGACGGCCTTGTAGCCGGTCTGCATCGGCTCGTGCACCGACTTGCGCACCATGACGCCGGGAGCCTGGAGCTCCAGCGCACGGCGGCTCTCGGTCTCGATGTCGCCGAGGCCGTCGATCGGGTTGCCGAGCGGGTCGACGACGCGGCCGAGGTAGCCCTCGCCGACACCGACCGCGAGCACCTCGCCGGTGCGCTGCACCGGCTGGCCCTCCTCGATCCCGTTGAACTCGCCGAGAACGATCGCGCCGATCTCGCGCTCTTCGAGGTTCAGCGCAAGACCGAGCGTGCCGTCTTCGAACTTCAGCAGCTCGTTCGCCATGGCCGAGGGAAGACCCTCGACCTTCGCGATACCGTCGCCGGCCACGCTGACCGTACCGACCTCCTCGCGCGAGGCCGCGTCCGGCTGGTACGACTGGACAAACGTCTCCAGTGCGTCCCGGATCTCCTCCGGCCGGATCGTGAGCTCCGCCATCTGGGTTCCCTGCTCTCCTTGTTGGGCCCGAATCAATTACTTGTCGGCCCAACTCGGGCCGTTATCAGTACTGTTGAGTTGGTGGCTGAGTCAGCCGGTCAGCCGGCCATCCGACGAGTGGCCTCGTCGAGACGGTCGGCGATGGAGCCATTGACTACCTCGTCGCCGACCCGCACCTGGATCCCGCCGAGGACCCTGGGGTCCACGTCCAGGTTCAGGTGCATCCGGCGGCCGTACAGCTTGGCCAGTACGGCGCCGAGGCGCTCCTTCTGGCCGTCGCTGAGCGGCGCCGCCGAGGTGACGACGGCGACCGTGCGGTCCCGGCGCTCCGCGGCGAGCCTGGACAGGGACTCGAGTCCCGCTTCCAGGCTACGTCCGCGCGGCTGGGTCACAAGACGCACGATCAGACGCTCGGTGACCACGTCGGCCTTGCCGCCGAGCAGGCTGCGGAGCAGCTCGCTCTTGGCCGAGACCGATGCGGTGCGGTCGGTGAGCGCGGCCCGCAGTCCGGTGCTGGAGGCGACGATCCGGCCGAACCGGAACAGTTCGTCCTCCACGTCGTCCAGCGTGCCGGCCTGCTGTGCAGCGGTGAGGTCGGCGGTGGCCGAGAGCTCCTCGACCGTGTCGACCAGGTCGCGCGACTGCGACCAGCGGGACCGGACAAGCCCGGCCACCAGGTCGGCGGTGTCCCCGCTGACCTGGCCGCTGAGCAGCCGTCCGGCCAGCTGGGCCTTGGCCTCACCGGCCTGCGACGGGTCGGTGAGGACCCGGCGCAGCGAGACCTCGCGGTCGAGCAGCGCGGTGACAGCGGCCAGCTCGTCGGCGACCTTCGCCGCGTCGGCCGACGGACTGTCGGTCAGCGCGTCGAGACGCTCACGTGCGGAGGCCAGTGCCTCGCGGCTCGCGCCGTTCATCGAGCGGCCTCGGCCTTCTCCTCAAGCTCATCGAGGAAACGGTCGACCGTGCGGCTCTGCCGGGCGTGGTCCTCAAGGGACTCGCCGACGAGCTTGCCGGCCAGATCCGTGGCGAGCTTGCCCACGTCCTGGCGCAGCGACTGCGCGGCCTGCTTGCGGTCGGCCTCGAGCTGGGTGTGACCGGCAGCGATGATCTCCTCACGCTGACGCTGGCCCTCCGCACGCATCTCAGTGATGAGTGCGGCACCCTGCTCCTGCGCCTCCTGGCGCAGCCGCGCGGCCTCGTGCCGGGCTTCGGCGAGCTGAGCCTTGTACTGCTCAAGCACGCTCTCGGCTTCGAGCTTGGCGGCGTCCGCCTTCTCCATACCGCCTTCGATGGCCTCGCGACGCTGGTCCAGAACCTTGTTGATGTTCGGGAGCAGCTTCTTCGCGAGGAAACCGAAGACGATGACAAAGGCGAGGAAGCCGATGACGAGCTCAGGGATCGGCGGAACGAGCGGGTTTTCCGTCTCGGCCGCCAGGTTGAGCAGCTGGCTCATATCAGTGCCCTTCGTCTAGTGGTTTCGCTGATCCGAAGATCACTTGCCGTAGACGAACGGCATGACCAGACCAATGAGGGCGAGCGCCTCACAGAAGGCGAAACCGAGAATCTGGTTGGACCGGATCAGACCGGCGGCCTCGGGCTGACGAGCAAGTGCCTGGGTGCCGTTACCGAAGATGATGCCGACGCCGACGCCGGGGCCGATCGCAGCGAGGCCGTAGCCGATGGAACCGAGGGAGCCGGACACGGCGGCGGCAAGAGTCTGGGACATGCCAGTTCTTCCTTCTCTTTCACGGACCGATGGGGGTTGGCCACCGGACGAATGGAGGTCAGGGGTGGAGCACTCAGTGGTTCTCGGCGAGCGCACCCTGGATATACGTGCACGTCAGCAGCACGAACACGTAAGCCTGAAGGGCTTGGATGAAGAGCTCGAAGGCCGTCATCACAATGGTCATCACGAAGGAGACGCCTGCGTAGGCGAAGCCGATACCGTTCAGCAGGTACCAGCTGGCGATCGTGAAGAGCAGCAGCAGCGTGTGGCCCGCAAACATGTTCGCGAACAGTCGTACGGCATGTGTGAAGGGCCGGACAAGCAGGTTCGAGAAGAATTCGATGACCATGGCAAGCGGCAGAACTGCGCCCAGCGACTTGTCGTAGCCCGTGAAGTTCTTGAGGGCGCCGACAAATCCGTGCCGCTTGAAAGTGAGTGACACCCACAGGATGTACACGATCGCTGCGAGCGCCGCCGGGTAGGCGATGATCGCCGTGACCGGGAACTGCGCGACCGGGATGATCGACCAGAGGTTCATCACCCAGACGAAGAAGAACAGCGAGACGATCAGCGGGACGTACTTCTCGCCCTCGCGCTTGCCGATCGTCTCGTACACGATCCCGCGGCGCACGAAGTCGTAGCCCGCCTCGGCGACCATCTGCAGCTTGCCCGGGACTACCTTCGGCTTACGGAAGGCCGCCCAGAAGAAGCCGACGATGACGACCGTGCCGAGCAGAGCCAGCAGCATCGTCTTGTTGAAGTACAAGTTGCTGTCCCCGTCGCCCCACAGGGGCTTGAACAGGAACGAGTGCAGGCCGGGAGCCGGGAATCCACAGCCGTCAAAGATGTGGCAGTCGGTCTCGAAGGCGAGCACCTGCGTCGGGTCAGCACTCACCGCGGGCTCCTTCAACATGGCGCATGGGTACGGCAACCTCGTTGTGTCGGCGCGGCGCACAGCCGCGGTTCGGCACTGGACTGGTGTTACGGATGTGGGGGCGGCTGGCAGGCAGTGAGCCTCGCGATGGTGCAGGCGTCAGCTCAGATGCCCGCGCCCGCAGTGCCGCAGTTGGAACCGGACGATAGCAGGATCCAGAACGCCCGCTTATCCCGCCCCTACCCTTCACTTCGACGAACCCGTCTTCTCGGGCTGGTGCCCGTCGGCGGAGTCCGGTTCGACGTAGAGGATCTTGGCCTTCATATGTGCCCGCGCCTGAGCCGCGATCCAGACAACCGTCGCCACAACCAGCGTGATGGCAAAAGACTTTGGGTTGAACAACGTGGTGTTCTTGAACACCGCGACAAAAATGAAGAGCAGCAACAACTGCGCCGTATAGAGCATGAGCCCCATGGCCTGGAACAGGTGCGGCAGGGACTTCGCAGTGCGATTCAGGACGACGAGCCCGATCCCCATGAAGACCATCACTACCACCGTGGCAACGAGTGCCCCGATCGCCCCCTTGCCGCCCGCGACCACGCCGCTGATCACAGCGGCGACAACGCCGGCTGCAGCGGTGGGTACGGCGGTCTGGAGGAGTGATCGGGCGTCATTGGACGGCATGGCGGCAGCTCCGCTTCGGGTGGGGGCAGGGTGTCGTCATGGACGAGCGTAGGCCCGGTTCGAGAGGAACTCTCGGGTCCAAAGAGCCGTCGCACTACGGCCCTTCGGCTTCATCGCCGGGTTTCGTGAACGGTATCACAAACTATTTGATGAGGTCTTTACCATGGGAGTGTGCTGCCCGTCACACATGAGAGTTAACTCGCGCGTCTGTGCATGCGGGCCGTCGGTTTGCCTGATATTGGCGCCTGTTGAGAGGAATGCTCAACGCCACGTGCGGGCCTCGCGCCGATCAGGGAGCCCGGATCGGGGACCAATTGCTGTCGCTCCGTTGACGCCTGCCGGAATCGGTTCGTTTCCGTTCACGTCGACGAGTGGGGCGGGATCTTCCATTTCAAGGGAATTGCCCGACTCGTCGGATTCCTCTGCGCCGGTCGTCTCCGCTTCCGTTCCGGCGGCCGGACGGCGGCTCCTGCGGTAGCGGGGCGGGACGATGTGCTGCGCCCACTTCGGGGCACGCGGGGTGAAACGCGGCATGAGCAGCAGCCCGAGACCGACCCCGCTCAGGACCACGACCGCCAGCAGGATCCAGGTGGACGTGGAGCGCACCGAGTAGGCGAGAGCGCCGAAGGCGAACAGGGCCGACCAGAAGTACATGATCAGCACCGCCCTGCTGTGCGAGTGGCCGATCTGCAGCAGCCGGTGGTGGAGATGGCCGCGGTCGGCGGCGAACGGCGACTGGCCGTTCCAGGTGCGGCGGACGATCGCCAGCACCAGGTCCGCGAAGGGGACCGCGATGATCGTCAGCGGCATCAGGAGCGGGATGAAGACCGGAAGCATCGCGTGGGTGGCCTCACGTCCGCCACCGAGGTTGAGGCTCATCGCGTCCGGGTCGACCTGACCGGTGACCGAGATGGCTCCGGCGGCGAGCACCAGGCCGATCATCATGGATCCCGAGTCGCCCATGAAGATCCGGGCCGGATGCATGTTGTGCGGCAGGAAGCCCAGGCACATCCCCATCAGGACGGCGGCGAAGAGGGTCGCCGGGGCGGCGGCCTCGATTCCGTACCCGTACCAGATCCGGTACGTGTACATGAAGAACGCCGCGGCCGCGATGCAGACCATGCCGGCCGCCAGACCGTCCAGGCCGTCCACGAAGTTCACCGCGTTGATGGTGATGACCACGAGCGCGACGGTCAGCAGGGTGCCCTGCCAGGAGGTGAGCGAGACGGTGCCGACGCCGGGGATGGGCAGCCACAGGATCGTCAGACCCTGCATGACCATCACGCCCGCCGCGATCATCTGGCCGCCGAGCTTGATCAGGGCGTCGATCTCGAACTTGTCGTCCAGGACACCGATGATCCAGATCAGTCCGGCGCCGGAGAGCAGCGCACGCGGCTCGTTCGACAGCGTGAAGACGCTGCCGAGGTTCTGCAGATGGGCCGCGACGAGCAGCCCCGCACAGAGACCGCCGAACATGGCGATGCCGCCGAGCCGCGGCGTCGGTTCTCGGTGCACATCACGGGCACGGATCTCCGGCATAGCCCCGGCCATGATGGCGAACTTCCTGACCGGCCCGGTCAGGAGATACGTCACCGCGGCCGTGACGCAGAGCGTCAGCAGGTATTCACGCACGGGCTGCCCCACAGATATCGCTGGCCATCTCAGCCCCACACCTTAGCTTCGGCCTGCATAAGGTTGAGGACACACGGGTAGCTCCGATGGTTGCACGAGTACTGCTCTAGCCCGAATTCGACGGAAATCTCCTGGCGAGTGCACGGACTTCTTCACGGGTCCCCCGCTCTTCCCGCAGCCCGGCCGGGAAGAGAGCGGCGATCTCGGCCATCTCCGGGGCCGCCATGCCCTGCGTGGTGACGGCGGCGGTGCCCAGACGGATGCCGCGCTCCTCACCGTAGGGCAGCGCGCAGGTGTCCAGGACCATCCCCGCCGAGGCCAGCCGGGCACGGGCAGCCCCGCCGCCGACGCCCAGCGGCGCCGGATCGGCGGTGATCAGGTGGGTGTCGGTCCCGCCGGTGGTGACCGCGAAGCCCTCGGCGGCCAGCCCGGCGGCGAGCACACGCGCGTTCTCCACCACCTGGTGGGCGTACGCCGAGAAGGCCGGCCCCGCCGCCTCGCCGAAGGCGACCGCCTTCGCGGCGATCGTGTGCATCTGGGCGCCGCCCTGGGTGAAGGGGAAGACGGCGCGGTCGATCCGGTCGGCGAGCTCTTCCCCGCAGAGGATCAGGCCGCCGCGCGGGCCGCGCAGCACCTTGTGGGTGGTGGCGCAGACCACGTCGGCGTACGGCACCGGGCTGGGCGCCGCTCCCCCGGCGATCAGGCCCATCGGGTGGGCGGCGTCCGCGATGAGGTAGGCACCCGCCTCGTCGGCGATCTCCCGGAAGGCCGCGTAGTCGGGGTGGCGGGGGTACGAGATCGAGCCGCAGACGATCGCCCGGGGCCGGTGCTGCCGCGCGAGGGCCCGCACCTGGCCGTAGTCGATGAGTCCGCTCTCCGCGTCCACGCCGTAGCCGACGAAGTCGAACCAGCGGCCGGAGAAGTTCGCGGGCGATCCGTGCGTGAGATGGCCGCCGTGCGGAAGCCCCATGGCCAGCACGGTGTCACCGGGTGTCAGAAGGGCCGCGTACGCCGCCAGGACGGCCGAGGAGCCCGAGTGCGGCTGGACGTTCGCGTGCTCGGCTCCGAAGAGCGCTGTGGCCCGCTCACAGGCGATGCCCTCGGCGAGATCGGCCAGCTCGCAGCCGCCGTGGTACCGGGCGCCGGGGTATCCCTCGGCGTACTTGTTGGCGAGCGAGGAGCCCAGCGCCGCCAGCACGGCGGGTGAGGTGAAGTTCTCCGCTGCGATCAGCTGGAGCGAGGTGGCCTGTCGCTCGTCCTCGCCCAGGAGCACATCGGCCATCTCGGGGTCCTGCCTGCGCAGGGCCTCGAAACCGGCGGGATGGGGGGCTGTGGTGGTGACCGGCATCGTGGGCTCCTCGGCGTCCCGTCCAATGTAGGACGGCCCGCTCGGGTGCGCCTGCCGGTGTTCTGCCGTACGGCGGACGGGCTCCGCCGCCCCGGTGCCGGGTCCCGGTTCCGCGGCGCGGCTCAGTGCGGCGCCGCGACCCCCGTGAGCGCCGTGACCACCGGGTCCAGCGCCTGGTTGATCTCGTCACCGATCGACCGGAAGAAGGTGATCGGTGCCCCGTACGGGTCGTTCACCTCGTCCGCCTCGACGGTCGGCGCCAGCAGCCAGCCCCGGAGCGCCGCGGCGGCCCGGACCAGCGCCCGTGCCCGCTCCACCACGCCCTCGTCGAGCGGGTCGGGCAGCGTCGCCGGGTCTATGGCCCGCACCAGCCGCGTGAACTCCTTCAGGGTGAAGGTCCGCAGCCCGGCCGAGTGGCCCATCGAGATGACCTGCGCCCGGTGGTCGCGGGTGGCGGTGAGTACCAGGTCGGCGCGGATGACGTGGTCGTCGAGCAGTTCGCGGCCGAGGAAGCCCCCGGCGTCCGCGCCGTAGTCCGCGAGCACGGTCGCCGCGTTGGCCTCCATCGGGGCGCCCTCGTGGCCCCAGGTGCCGGCGGACTCCACGATCAGACCGTCGGCGAGCCCGGTGCCCAGGCGGTCCGAGAGGGCATGGCGGGTCAGCCGCTCGGTGATCGGCGAGCGGCAGACGTTGCCTGTGCTGACGTGGAGGATCCTGAACGTGCCGCCGGAGGCGGACGCACCTATGCCACGCCCCTCAGGGGCTGTCAATTGGCCACCTCAAGGTCAGGTACCACCTTGCGCAGTTCCTCGGCGGAGAGCGCGCCCGCGCGGAGCAGGACGGGGACCTTGCCGGTGACGTCGACGATCGACGACGGCACGATGCCGGGGGTGGGGCCGCCGTCGAGGTAGACGGAGATGGAGTCGCCGAGCATCTCCTGCGCCGCGTCGCAGTCCTCCGGCGCCGGGTGGCCGGTCAGGTTGGCGCTGGAGACGGCCATCGGGCCGACCTCCGTGAGCAGCTCGATGGCGACGGGGTGCAACGGCATCCGCACGGCCACGGTCCCGCGGGTGTCGCCGAGGTCCCACTGGAGCGAGGGCTGGTGCTTGGCGACGAGCGTCAGCGCGCCCGGCCAGAACGCGTCGACCAGCTCCCAGGCCTGCTCCGAGAAGTCCGTGACCAGGCCGTGCAGGGTGTTCGGGGAACCGATGAGGACGGGGCTCGGCATGTTGCGGCCGCGCCCCTTGGCGTCCAGCAGATCGGCGACGCCCTCGGAGCTGAAGGCGTCGGCGCCGATGCCGTACACGGTGTCCGTCGGAAGGACGACGAGCTCGCCCCGGCGGACGGCGGACGCGGCTTCACGCAGACCGGTGGTGCGGTCGGTCGCATCGTTGGTGTCGTATCGCCGTGCCATTTAGCGCGCCTCCCTGAGCAAAGCCTGCAGAGCTTGAGAAATCTGGTGCGGAACCGGTCCTGCGATCGTCACGGCAGGGCCTTGCGGGCCGTGGCGAAGCGGGGGCGGTTGTTCAGGTCGGGGTGGTCGGCCGCGTCGGCCCAGCCCCGTTCCTCGGTGAAGATCCAGGGGACCTGGCCGCCCTGGGTGTCCGCGTGCTCGATGACGACCACGCCGCCGGGCACGAGGAGACGGTGGGCGGTGCGCTCGATGCCGCGGATCGTGTCGAGGCCGTCCTCGCCGGAGAAGAGGGCCATCTCCGGGTCGTGGTCACGGGCCTCGGGTGCGACGTACTCCCACTCGGTGAGCGGGATGTACGGCGGGTTGGAGATGACCAGGTCGACCTGGCCGTCCAGTTCGGGGAGGGCGGTCAGCGCGTCGCCCTGGTGGACGGTCACCCTGGACCCCTCGGCGTTCTTCCGGGTCCAGTGCAGCGCGTCGTCGGAGAGCTCCACGGCGTGCACGCGCGAGCGCGGCACCTCCTGGGCCATGGCCAGCGCGATGGCGCCGGAGCCCGTGCAGAGATCGACGATCAGCGGCTCGACGACGTCCATCGCGCGTACGGCGTCTATGGCCCACCCGACGACCGACTCGGTCTCCGGACGGGGTACGAACACCCCGGGGCCGACCTGCAGCTCCAGATAGCGGAAGAAGGCGCGGCCAGTGATGTGCTGGAGCGGCTCGCGGGCCTCACGGCGGGCGATGGTCTCCCAGTAGCGGGCGTCGAAGTCCGCGTCCTTGACGTTGTGGAGCTCGCCCCGCTTGACGCCGTGCACAAAGGCGGCGAGCTCCTCCGCGTCGAAGCGCGGGGAGGGCACGCCGGCGTCGGCCAGCCGCTGGGTGGCCTGGGCCACCTCGGCAAGCAGCAGGTTCATGCGGTTCTCCAGTACGGGCGGCTACTACTGGGCGGCGGCGAGCTTGGCCGCGGAGTCCGCGTCCACGCACGCCTGGATCACTGCGTCCAGGTCGCCGTCGAGCACCTGGTCCAAGTTGTACGCCTTGAAGCCGACGCGGTGGTCGGAGATCCGGTTTTCCGGGAAGTTGTACGTGCGGATCTTCTCGGACCTGTCGACGGTGCGGACCTGGCTGCGGCGGACGTCGGACGCCTCCTGTTCGGCGGCCTCCTGGGCGGCGGCCAGCAGCCGGGAGCGCAGAATGCGCATGGCCTGCTCCTTGTTCTGGAGCTGGCTCTTCTCGTTCTGGCAGGAGGCGACCACACCGGTCGGCAGGTGCGTGATGCGCACCGCGGAGTCGGTGGTGTTGACCGACTGCCCGCCGGGGCCGGACGAGCGGTAGACGTCGATCCGCAGGTCGTTGGAGTGGATCTCGACATCGACCTCCTCCGCCTCGGGCGTGACGAGCACACCGGCGGCCGAGGTGTGGATGCGGCCCTGGGACTCGGTGGAGGGCACACGCTGCACCCGGTGCACTCCGCCCTCGTACTTCAGCCGTGCCCAGACACCCTGGCCGGGCTCGGTCGCCCCGTTGCCGCCCTTGGTCTTCACCGCGACCTGGACGTCCTTGTAGCCGCCCAGCTCGGATTCGGTGGCGTCGATGATCTCGGTCTTCCAGCCGACGCGCTCGGCGTACCGCAGGTACATGCGGAGCAGGTCGCCCGCGAACAGCGCCGACTCGTCGCCGCCCGCGCCCGCCTTGACCTCAAGGAGCACGTCCTTGTCGTCGCTGGGGTCGCGCGGCACCAGGAGCAGCCTGAGCTTCTCGGTCAGCCCGTCGAGCTGCTTGTCGAGGATCTTGACCTCGGCCGCGAACTCCGGTTCGTCGTAGGAGAGTTCGCGTGCGGTCTCGATGTCCTCCCCGGTCTGCTTCCAGGAGCGGTACGTGGAGACGATCGGGGTCAGCTCGGCGTAGCGCTTGTTGAGCCTGCGCGCGTTGGCCTGGTCGGCGTGGACGGACGGGTCCGCGAGCTGTTCCTCAAGACCGGCGTGCTCGCCGATCAGTTCCTCGACCGCCTCGAACATCGGGGATTTCCTGCTTTCGTACATCAAGAAGGGCTGCTGCTCCGGACGGCAAAAGCGCCGGTCCGGGACGCTCCGGGAGGGAGCGTCCGAGGACCGGCGCAGTAGCTCGCTACTTGGCGGCGGAGTCCGCGGCCTTCTTGCCGAAGCGGGCCTCGAAGCGGGCCACGCGGCCACCGGTGTCGAGGATCTTCTGCTTGCCCGTGTAGAACGGGTGGCACTCGGAGCAGACCTCGGCACGGATGGTGCCTTCGGCGAGGGTGCTGTGAGTGGTGAACGAAGCACCGCAGGTGCAGCTGACCTGGGTCTCGTGGTACGAGGGGTGGATGTCGCGCTTCAAGGTGACTCCTAGTTTCGGGAGGGCGCCGGGTCGTGCGGGCGGAATTGTCCACACGTGAACCGGGGCCAGCGGACCAGTCTGCCAGGAGTGGCCCGCCCGTCAAAATTCCGGACGCTCGGTGAACCGGAGGTGGACCGGATCTATTCCGCCCACCAGCGCGGGACCGGGCTCCGCCCGCCGGTCACGAGCCGGTGACGACCTTGCCCGCGGAACCCTGGTCGCCCGCCGAGCCCTTGGTGGCGGAGGCCGGAATCGCCTTGTCGTGCTTCAGCGCCGCCCACACCTGCTGGGACTTCGCTTCCAGCGGGATGACGCGGTTGGGGTCGGACGGGTCGTACTCGACCGGCATCGTCACCATCTTCATGGAGCCCGCGCCGATGCCCTTGAGGCCGTCGGCGAAGGACGTCAGGCTCTTCACCGAGTCGATGTCGGAGTCGGTGGTGACGGACTTCGTCGCGGTGTCGGCGAGGTCGTAGAGCTTCTTGGGGTTGCTGAACACCCCCACGTGCTTGACCTGGTTGATCAGCGCCTTGATGAAGGCCTGCTGCAGCTGTATTCGCCCGAGGTCACTGCCATCACCGACACCGTGCCTGGTCCGGACGAGACCGAGCGCGTCCTTCCCGTTGAGGGTGTGGGCGCCCGCCTGCAGGTGCAGATGGCTCTTGTCGTCATTGATCGCCTTGCTGGTGGTGACGGGCACGCCACCCAGATCGTCGATGAGCGTCTGGAAGCCGGAGAAGTCGACTTCCAGATAGTGGTCCATCCGGATCCCGGACATCTTCTCGACGGTCTTGACCGCGCAGGCCGGGCCGCCGGTCTCGTACGCCGTGTTGAACATCGCCTGCCGGGCCCCGGGGGCGGTCGCGCCCTTGGAGGTGGTGCAGTCGGGGCGGTCGATGAGGGTGTCGCGCGGTATGGAGACCACGCTGGCCTTCTTGTGGCCCTTGTACACGTGGACGACCATCGCGGTGTCCGAGCGGGCACCGCCCTCGTCCTTGCCGTACGCGGAGTTGGCGCCGGCCCGGGAGTCGGAGCCGAGCACGAGGATGTCCATCGAGCCGTTGTCGACGTTGTGCGGGCGGTCGGTGCCGAGCTGGGCGTTGATGTCGACGCTCTTGAGGTTGCCGTCGAGCTTGAAGTACAGGAATCCGAGACCACCACCGCCGAGTACGACCACTCCGGCCGCCACCCATGCTGTGATCACCAGCGCCTTCCGGCGCGACGTGGCCTCCTTGCGGCGTTTGCCGCTGCCCCGTATTCGGCTGCCCTTCTGCGGCTCGCCCATGTCCCCTCCAGCTTCTCGGTGGTCCCGCTACCTCCTGCCCCGAAAGATCAGGCGCGGTCCGTCATCACTTGTGAGACGACGTATCCCGGAAAAGCGTTGCACAACGCGCTGTGACCCCGGAACGGCGTGACGGTCACGGACGGTAGCTGGGCGGAAGCGGTAAAAGCGGCCCCCACCTGCGGTTTTCTCATCCCCGCCGCGGACTGCCCGACCCCCGTGACGAGGGGCGCGCTGTGGCGAAGGTCTCGGCGGCGCCCGGGCCGCGCCGGGCACCGGCGGCGATGCCTGCGAGCGGTGAGGGACTGCCACCGCACCCGGCCCGTGCGGCCGGCCCGCAGGCCTCGCGCAAGCGGCCCGCCCCGTCACTTCCGTGACGGGGCGGGCCGGTTGACGCCGGCTGACGGGAGGTCAGTCGTTGCCGTTGCCGGACGAAGGTGTCGTCTTGGCGATCTGCATCAGGAACTCGGCGTTCGACTTCGTCTTCTTCATCTTGTCCAGCAGCAGCTCGATCGCCTGCTGCGAGTCGAGCGCGTGGAGCACCCGGCGCAGCTTCCAGACGATGGCGAGCTCCTCCGCGTTCAGGAGGATCTCTTCCTTACGGGTACCGGACGGGTCGACGTCCACCGCGGGGAAGATGCGCTTGTCGGCGAGCTTCCGGTCGAGCTTGAGCTCCATGTTGCCGGTGCCCTTGAACTCCTCGAAGATCACCTCGTCCATGCGCGAGCCGGTCTCCACCAGCGCGGTGGCGAGGATGGTCAGCGAGCCGCCGTCCTCGATGTTCCGCGCGGCACCGAAGAAGCGCTTCGGCGGGTAGAGGGCGGTCGAGTCGACACCGCCGGAGAGGATACGACCGGAGGCCGGGGCCGCCAGGTTGTACGCACGGCCGAGCCGGGTGATCGAGTCGAGCAGCACGACCACGTCGTGGCCCAGCTCGACGAGGCGCTTGGCGCGCTCGATGGCCAGCTCGGCAACGGTGGTGTGGTCCTCGGCGGGCCGGTCGAAGGTCGAGGAGATGACCTCGCCCTTCACCGACCGCTGCATGTCGGTGACCTCTTCGGGACGCTCGTCGACGAGGACGACCATCAGGTGGCACTCGGGGTTGTTGACCGTGATCGCGTTGGCGATGGCCTGCATGATCATGGTCTTACCGGTCTTCGGCGGAGCCACGATCAGACCGCGCTGGCCCTTGCCGATCGGCGCGACCAGGTCGATGATCCGGGTCGTCAACACACCCGGGTCGGTCTCCAGGCGGAGCCGGTCCTGCGGGTACAGCGGGGTCAGCTTCTGGAACTCCGGGCGCCCGCGGCCGGATTCGGCCGCCATGCCGTTCGCCGAGTCCAGCCGGACGAGCGCGTTGAACTTCTCGCGGCGCTCGCCGTCCTTGGGCTGGCGGACGGCTCCGGTGACGTGGTCACCCTTGCGCAGGCCGTTCTTGCGGACCTGGGCGAGCGAGACGTACACGTCGTTGGGGCCCGGCAGGTAGCCGGAGGTCCGGATGAACGCGTAGTTGTCGAGGATGTCCAGGATGCCCGCGACGGGGATCAGGACGTCGTCGTCGGCGACCTGCGGAGCGTCACCGAACTCCTGGCGCTCACCGCGACGGCCACGGCGGTCGCGGTAGCGGCCACGGCGGCCGCGGCGGCCTCCCTCGAAGTCGTCGTCGTTCTCGTCGGCGCGGGGGCCGTTGCCCTGGTTGCCCTGGTTGCCCTGGCGCTGGCCGCGCTGGCCGCCACCCTGCTGGTCGTCGCCCTTGCCGCCACGGTCACGGCGGTCACGGCCGCCGCGCTCGCCGCGGTCCTGACGGTCACCGCTGCCGCGCTCCTGACGGTCACCGCCGCCGCGCTCCTGACGGTCACCGCGGTCCTGGCGGTCGCCACGCTCACGGCGGTCCCCGCGCTGGCCGCGGTCCTGACGGTCACCGCGACGGCCCTCGGCGGTGTCGGTACCCGCCTCCGCCCTGGTCTCCTTGGACTCGGCCGGAGCCGACGCCGTGGCGGGCGCCGCCGTGGCGGCGGCCACGGACTGCGACTCCGCCTTGGCCTCTGCCTTGGCGGCCTTGGCCTCGGCGGCCGCGGGCTCGGGGCTGCCGGCCTGCGCAGTGGCGCGGCGACGGCGCCGCTCACCGGCGGGCTGGTCGTCGCTGGCGGGCTGACCGGGAATGTCGATCTGCTGCTGGGCCGCGGACTTCCCGGCAGCGGCGGGCTCGTCACCCGTGCGGGACTTGGAAGTGGCGCGGCGCTTGGGCTTGGTCTCGGTCGCGTCGCCGCCGGCGTCGGCCTTGGCGCTCTTCGGCGCGGAAGAACCGGCCTGCGCCTCCTTGATGACCTCGATCAGCTGGCTCTTGCGCATCCGCGCAGTGCCCTTGATGCCGAGGCCGGACGCGACCTGCTGCAGCTCGGCCAGGACCATGCCGTCGAGGCCGGTGCCGGAGCGGCGGCGCCGTGCGGTACTGCCGGTGGCAGCACCGGCGGCGGACGCGGCCTCGACAGAGTTGTCGGCAGTCACGCCCATCAGATCGGTGGTGTCGCTCACGAAGGGTCCTTCCCTGGAGCGGGCGTCGGCCTGTCTGGCTCGGCGACCGGTTGTGCTGTCCGACTGCGGTTCTGATCTTGACTGATCGCGAACCGACGCCGGGGCGGTGGTCCGCCGGAGTACGGCGGAGGGCAAGACGTGCTTGGGGTCCGGCAAAGGCCGGTTCCGGAGCGTGCTCGAAACTGCTCAGGCAGGCTGTCAGGCAGTTTGGGAGGCTCCCGGAAGAAATGGCGGTCCCTGATAGGGACACTGAGCACCGAGCCACAAAGACGTCGAGTGCTGACTTGAGGTTAACACTACCGGATCCAACAAATATTCCCCCTCTCGTTCACCGGCAACCGGACGCGCTCCTACGTACCCAGTGGCAGGACGCTCGTACCGGAGGCGTCGAGCGGCAGCCGGTTGGCCGCCCACCCTTCGCCGGCCAGGCGTGCGACCTTGTCGGCCGCACCGATCTCGACCAGCGCGAGCACCGTGGGGCCCGCACCGGAGATGACTGCGGGGACGCCGTCCGCCCGCAGCCGGTTGACCAGGGCCACGCTCTCGGGCATCGCCGGAGCGCGGTACTCCTGGTGCAGTCGGTCCTCGGTGGCCGCGAACAGCAGCTCGGGGCGCCTGGTCAGCGCCTCCACGAGCAGGGCCGCGCGGCCGGCGTTGGCGGCCGCGTCCACATGGGGGACGTTCCGCGGGAGAAGGCCACGCGCGGTCTCGGTGAGCACCGGCCTGCCGGGCACGAAAACCACCGGAACGATGGAGTCCGCGGGATCCATCCGGATCGCCCGCGCGCTTCCGCCGTCGGTCCAGGCCAGTGTGAAGCCGCCGAGCAGGCAGGCGGCGACGTTGTCGGGGTGGCCCTCGATCTCGGTGGCGAGTTCGAGCAGGGCCTCGTCGTCCAGCTTCTCCGCGCCGCCTATGGTCACGGCCCGGGCGGCGACGATGCCGGCGCAGATCGCGGCGGATGAGGAGCCGAGGCCGCGGCCGTGCGGGATGCGGTTGGCGCAGACGACTTCGAGGCCGCGCGGCTGCCCACCGAGCAGGTCGAAGGCGGTGCGCAGGGACCGTACGAGCAGGTGGCTCTCGTCGCGGGGGAGCGTGTCGGCGCCCTCGCCGGCGATGTCGACGTGCAGCCCGGCGTCGGCGACCCGGACGACCACGTCGTCGTACAGCCCCAGCGACAGACCGAAGGCATCGAAGCCCGGTCCGAGATTGGCGCTGGTGGCGGGGGTGCGCACCCGGACGGCGGCGGCACGGAACGCGGGACCGGCCATCGCTCTGACGACTCTCCTTGTGAGACTGCGAGTCTGGTTCGACCGCTGGATTCTTACGGGAATTGGGCTGTGCGTACCGGGAGAGCACTCCCCCGGTGCCCCTGGGCCGGGCGCCCCGGACAGGCCGGAAGCGCACCTGTAGGACACCACAGCAGCAACACCGCGGCATATGCGGCGGGGTGGGTTGCCTACAGCTTATCGAAGGAAGGTTCTGTCGCGACATAGGGCGCACAGGAGGCGCACGATGCGTGTCGCACACTCACCATGCGCTCCGGACCGGAGAGTCCCTCCGCACACCCCGTCCGGCGGTGACGCGGCAGCTCAGAGGCGCAGCCGGGGTACAGCCGGAGCATGGCCGGGGCACGGCCGCCCGGATCGCCGAAGCGGGCCCGGGCGGGGCGGGCCCCGGCCCGCCGGAGGCTACGCCAGGCCCAGCCGCTCGGCCGCCACCACGGCGTCGACCGGCACGGTGACCGGCTGCGGGGCTCCCGCGACCGCCCAGTCCGGGTCCTTGAGGCCGTTGCCGGTGACCGTGCAGACGATCGTCTGGCCCGGGTCGACCTTGCCCTCGTCCGCCGCCTTCAGCAGGCCGGCCACCGACGCGGCCGAAGCGGGCTCCACGAAGACGCCCTCCTGCGAGGCCAACAGCCGGTAGGCGGAGAGGATCTGACGGTCGGTGACCTCGTCGATGAAACCGCCGGACTCCTCGCGCGCGTCAAGCGCGAACTGCCAGGAGGCCGGGTTCCCGATCCGGATCGCCGTGGCGATCGTGGAGGGGTCCTTGACGATCTCGCCGCGCACGATGGGCGCGGAGCCGGAGGCCTGGAAGCCCCACATCCGGGGCGTACGGCCGGCCGGGCCGTCCGCCGCGTACTCCTTGTAACCCTTCCAGTACGCCGTGATGTTGCCGGCGTTGCCGACGGGCAGCACATGGATGTCGGGGGCGTCGCCGAGGGCGTCGACGATCTCGAACGCCCCCGTCTTCTGACCCTCGATACGGGATGGATTGACCGAATTGACCAGCGCCACGGGGTAGTTGTCGGAGAGCGAGCGGGCCAGCGTCAGGCAGTCGTCGAAGTTCCCGTCCACCTGGAGGATCTTCGCGCCGTGCACCAGCGCCTGCCCCATCTTGCCCAGGGCGATCTTGCCCTGCGGCACCAGGACGGCGCAGACCATCCCGGCGCGCACGGCGTAGGCGGCTGCCGAGGCCGAGGTGTTGCCCGTGGAGGCACAGATGACGGCCTGCGCGCCCTGCTCCTTGGCGTGGGTGATCGCCATGGTCATGCCCCGGTCCTTGAAGGACCCCGTGGGGTTGGCGCCCTCGACCTTGAGGTGCACCTCGCAGCCGGTGCGCTCGGAAAGGACCTGCGCGGGTACGAGTGGCGTACCGCCCTCACGGAGCGTCACGACAGGTGTCGCGCTCGTGACCGGCAGGCGGTCCCGGTACTCCTCGATGATGCCGCGCCACTGGTGGGTGCCCTTGGTGGTCATGGGTCCTTACTCCCCTTCAACACGCATGATGCTGGCGACACCGAGCACGGTGTCGAGCTTGCGCAGCGCCTCGACGGTCCCGGAAAGGGCTGCGTCGGGCGCGCGGTGGGTGACGACGACGAGGGATGCCTCGCCGCCTCCGTCCTGCCGGCCCTGCTGGCGTACCGTGTCGATCGATACGCCCTGCTCGGCGAAGACCGTGGCCACCTGGGCGAGAACACCCGGCTTGTCGGCCACGTCGAGACTGATGTGGTAGCGCGTCACGACATCGCCCATGGGGCTCACGGGCAGCATCGTGTACGCGGACTCGCCGGGGCCTGTGGCCTCGTTGAGCCTGTTGCGGCAGACCGCGACCAGGTCGCCGAGGACCGCGGACGCGGTGGGTGAGCCGCCGGCGCCGGGGCCGTAGAACATCAGCTGCCCGGCCGCCTCGGCCTCGATGAACACCGCGTTGTACGCCTCGCGCACCGAGGCCAGCGGGTGGCTGAGCGGGATCATCGCGGGGTGGACACGCGCGGTGACGGACTTGCCGTCGGCGGCCCGCTCGCAGATGGCGAGCAGCTTGACGGTGCAGCCCATGCGCTTGGCGGACGCGATGTCGGCCGCGGTGACCTCGGTGAGGCCCTCGCGGTGGACGTCGTCGAGCCGTACCCGGGTGTGGAAGGCGATGCCCGCGAGGATCGCGGCCTTGGCGGCCGCGTCGAACCCCTCGACGTCGGCCGTGGGGTCGGCCTCGGCGTACCCCAGCGCGGTGGCCTCGTCCAGCGCCTCGGAGTAGCCCGCGCCGGTGCTGTCCATCTTGTCGAGGATGAAGTTGGTGGTGCCGTTGACGATGCCCAGGACGCGGTTCACCTTGTCCCCGGCGAGCGACTCGCGCAGCGGGCGGACGAGCGGGATCGCTCCGGCGACGGCCGCCTCGTAGTAGAGGTCCCTGCCCTGCCCCTGTGCCGCCGCGTGCAAGGCGGCACCGTCCTTGGCGAGCAGCGCCTTGTTGGCAGAGACGACGCTCGCACCGTGCTCGAAGGCGGTGGTGATGAGCGTACGGGCGGGCTCGATGCCGCCGATGACCTCGATCACGACGTCGATGTCCCCGCGTTTGACCAGGGCCATCGCGTCCGTGGTGATGAGCGAGGGGTCGATGCCCTCACGGACCTTGGAAGGACGGCGGACGGCCACACCGGCGAGCTCGACGGGGGCACCGATCCGTGCCGCGAGGTCGTCGGCGTGCGTCGTCATGATGCGCGCCACCTCTGAGCCGACGACTCCACAGCCCAGCAGCGCCACCTTCAGCGGACGCGTACGCATCATCCGACCTCACTTCTCATACTTCTACGGTTGGACCAGTCTCACTCACCGGACGGGGGTTTCTGTCCCCCGTCCGGATTCTGAGATGACTATTTCACTAGCCGACATCGAGGCGCAGGAGATCTTCCTCCGTCTCGCGCCGGACGATCACCCGGGCCTCGCCGTCCCTGACGGCGACGACGGGCGGCCGGAGCGCGTGGTTGTAGTTGCTCGCCATCGCGCGGCAGTAGGCACCGGTGGCCGGTACCGCGACGAGGTCTCCGGGCGCCAGGTCCGCGGGCAGGAACGCGTCCTTGACCACGATGTCGCCGCTCTCACAGTGCTTGCCGACCACCCGGGCGAGCATCGGCTCGGCGGTCGAGGTGCGCGAGACCAGGGCCACGCTGTACTCGGCGTCGTAGAGCGCCGTACGGATGTTGTCGGACATGCCGCCGTCGACGCTGACGTAGGTGCGCAGCCCTTCGAGCGGCTTGATGGTGCCGACCTCGTACAGCGTGAAGGCCGTGGGCCCGACGATGGCGCGCCCCGGCTCGACGGAGATGCGCGGGGTGGCGAGGCCGGCCGCCTCGCACTCCCGGCTGACGATCTCGCCGAGCGCCTTGGCGATCTCCTGCGGCTCGCGGGGGTCGTCCTCGGAGGTGTACGCGATGCCGAGGCCGCCACCGAGGTCGATCTCGGGGAGCTCGACGCCGTGTTCGTCGCGGACCTCGGCGAGGAGCTGCACGACCCGGCGGGCGGAGACCTCGAAGCCCGCCATGTCGAAGATCTGGGAGCCGATGTGGGAGTGGATACCGATGAGTTCGAGGCCGTCGAGCTTGAGCGCCCTGCGGACGGCTTCGGCCGCCTGGCCGTCGGCGAGGGCGATCCCGAACTTCTGGTCCTCGTGCGCGGTGGCGATGAACTCGTGCGTGTGCGCCTCGACGCCGACGGTGACCCGGATCTGGACCGGCTGGCGCACCCCGTGGCTCTGCGCGATGTGGGCGACCCGGACGATCTCCTGGAAGGAGTCGAGGACGATGCGGCCGACTCCGGCCTCGACGGCCCGCTCGATCTCCTCGGCCGTCTTGTTGTTGCCGTGGAAGGCGATGCGCTCGGCGGGCATCCCCGCGGCCAGCGCGGTGGCCAGCTCGCCGCCCGAGCAGACGTCGAGGTTGAGCCCCTCTTCCCTGAGCCACTTCACGACGGCGCGCGAGAGGAAGGCCTTGCCCGCGTAGAACACGTCCGCGTCCCGCCCGAAGGCGTCGGCCCAGGCCCGGCACCTGGCCCGGAAGTCGTCCTCGTCGAGGAAGTAGGCGGGGGTGCCGAACTCCTCGGCCAGCCGGGTCACTTCGATGCCGCCGACGGTGACGACCCCGTCCGCGTTGCGGCCGACCGTACGCGCCCAGACCTTCTCGTCCAGGGTGTTGAGGTCCTCCGCGGGGGCGGAGTAGTGGCCCTCGGTGTAGACATCGGCGTGCCGGGGCCCGGCGGGGTGTGCGGAACGGCTCATCTCTTCGCTCTTTCAGATGTGTTCGGGTGCGCTGATACCGAGCAGGGACAGGCCGCCTGCCAGCACCGTCCCGGCGGCCTCGGTGAGGGCGAGCCGGGAGCGGTGGGCGGCCGTGGGTTTCTCGTCCCCGACGGGAAGCACCGAGATGTGGAACGCCAGAAAGGCATCGGCGACCACGACGAGCTGCCGTGCGATCCGGTGACCTGCGCCGAAGGGCGCGGGGGCGGTGGGGGTGAGTGCGGGGGCGGAACCGGGGACTGCCGTGGGGGCTCCCTCCCGGGGAGCCGGACGGCCCTGGGGGGCGGTCGCGGATTCGACGGCCGCGGGGTAGTCGGCGAGGGCGGCGACCAGGGCGGCCGCCCCGTGGTCCCGCTCGCAGGCGGCCTCGTAGTCGCTCCCGTACGCGGCACGGAAGCCCAGATCACGGGCGTTGCGGAGGAGAGCGCGGCTGCGGGCATGGGCGTACTGCACACGGAACAGCGGGTTGCTCTCGCGCCGCACCAGCAGCTCGTCACCACCGCCGCCGAAGAGTGCTCCCCAGCGCGCGGCGTCGAGGCCGGGACGGTCGCCGGCGGGAAAGCGGCCTGAGCCGCCCCGCGGCGTACCACTGCTTGCCGCGCCATCGGGCCCCGGTCCTTCGCACGGCGGGGCGTCAGGGCGCAGGCCGTACCGGGCGCCCTCCGCGAGCACGGTACGGACGACGCTTCCGGAGGCGTCCGGCACCAGCGTGAAGTTCAGGAAGCCGGGCCCGGTGACCTCGACACGCTCGATCCCCCGCGTCCCGGCGAGCCGCTGCCGCAGGGCCTCGGCGACCGCGCGGGGCGCCATCCCTGCCGGGCCGGCCAGCTGGAGGGCCGCGCTGGTCGCGTAGTCGCCGCGCCCGCCCGGCCTGGGCCGCTCGACCCTGACCCGCTCCGGCACCGGCACGCACAGGGCACCCTCGTCCACCGCGCGGCGCACGGCGCGCGCGACAGTGAGGGAGAGCTCTGCGGGAGTCACAGGACCAGCGTATGGGAGAAGGGGGGCCACTCCGCGAACCGGTTTCGCCATCCGGTCAGCCGAGGGTGCTCCCCGCCCATCCCGCGGGCGTGCTCCCGCCGCCCGGTGTGCTCCGGTCAGGGGCACCCGCGGGCGAGCGCTCCAGCCGCATCAGCCGGCCCACGAGCCGGATCAGCTCGGCAGGCTCGAAGGGCTTGGCCAGAAAGGCGTCGACCCCGGAGGCGAGTCCGCTCTCCACCTCCTGCTGGGAACACGCGCTGATGATCGCGAGCGGCAGCCGGCAGGTCCGCGGGTCGGCGCGCAGCCGTGCAGCGGTCCGCAGACCGTCGAGGCGGGGCATCACGACGTCGAGGGTGATCACATCGGGGGCGACCCGGTGGACGACGTCCAGGCACTCGGCACCATCGGCCGCGGTCACGACCTCGAAGCCCTCCAGTTCGAGATTGACCCTGATCAACTGCCGGATGACCTTGTTGTCGTCGACAACGAGCACCCTGCCGTACGTGCCTGACACACCTGCGAGCGTAGGACCGCGGCCACCGTCGCGTCCGGGTTTTGCCCACTTCCACCCCGTGCGGGGAAGGGACCCGGTCCCCCGCGGAAACCTGTTCATGATCACCCCTGCTGAGCTGGTAGGGTTCTACCCGTCGCCGCTTACCGCAGCGATACGCCCCCGTAGCTCAGGGGATAGAGCATCGGCCTCCGGAGCCGGGTGCGCAGGTTCGAATCCTGCCGGGGGCACTTCCGGATGGACCCTCCGATCAGCGGAAACGCTGCTCGGAGGGTCTTTTTCATGCGGTCTGCGGTGCTCGGGCCGCAGTGGCCGACGGGCCCGTACGAAGCACCGGGGCACCCGGGGCACACACACCCCGCCCCCTCTCCTCAGCGGCCGGGCGGTGCGAACTCCGGCTGGTCGAGCAGGCGTTGCCAGCTCCCGTCGGGCTGACGGCGGACCACCTGGGCGCGGGCGCCCGTTCCGTCCTTGGGTGGGGTCGAGGTGAGCGCGATGTCGCCGTTGACCAGCGTCGGCAGCGGCTGTTCCGGTTCGAAGTGGGGCCGGTGCGAGAGCACCTTCTCCCACAGGGCGCGGATCGCCTCACGGCCCACCGTCCGTTCGCCCGGCGGATAGGCCATCACCGCACCCTCCTCGTAGAGCTCGGCGACCCCGGCCGCGTCGCCCGCGTTGGAGCGTTCGACGAACAGACGGGTGATGTCCTCGGGCCGCATCGCCTTCTCGTACTCCGGCATGGTCTCCTCCTCGTTCCGCACGGTCGGTCCCGACGCCGTACCCCCGGCCGGGTCGGGGCCGGGCGCCGTCCCCTCCGGCCTGGTCGGGCCGGGCGCCGTACCCCCAGCCTGGTCGGCCCGGAATGAGAAGTCCAACAGATGGATCTGCTGGGAACTAGAATCAGTACTCATGGACCTCAGGCAGCTGGAGTACTTCGTCGCCGTCGCCGAGGAGCGGAACTTCACCCGCGCCGCGGAGCGTGTGCACATCAGCCAGTCCGGAGTCAGCGCTCAGATCCGGCAGCTGGAGCGCGAACTCGGTACGGAGCTGTTCGACCGGTCGGCGCGCACCGCCACCCTGACCGCCGAGGGGCGGGCCGCACTCGACCACGCTCGTGCGGCGCTTTCCGCAGCCGACGCAGTGGGCCGGGCGGTGAGCGACGTGTCCGGCGTGGTGCGGGGACGGCTCTCCGTGGGCATGGTCATCGGGTGCACCGTCTCGCCGCTCTTCGACGCGCTCGCCGCGTTCCACGGGGCACACCCCGGAGTGGAGATCTCACTGCAGGAGGACAACTCCGCCCGGCTGGTCGACGGCGTACGCGCAGGCGCCCTCGACCTGGCCCTCATCGGTACGGCCTCCCCGGCCCCCGGGGGGCTGGAGTCGCTGACCCTCATCAGTGAGCGGCTGGTCGTGGCCGTCCCCCCGGACCATGCCCTGGCGAAGCGGCGCCGGATCGCCCTGAGCGATGTCGCCCGGCACCCTGTGGTGTGCATGCCCGTCGGTACCGGCCTGCGTACCGTCTTCGACCGGGCCTGCGGGGAGCAGCGGGTCCAGCCGGTCATCGCACTGCAGGCCAGCGCCGCGGACGCCATCGCCGACCTGGCCGCCCGTGGTCTCGGGGTGGCCGTCCTCAGCGAGTCGATGGCCGAGCGGTACCGCGACCGGCTCGTTCCGCTCCCGCTGGCCGACGTACCGGCGCCCGCCCTGCTCGCCCTGGTCTGGAAGCCCTCGCCGGGGCCGGCCGTGCGTGAGCTGCTGGTGCACGGCCGGCGGGCGTTCTTCGGTTCCGCGCCGGGGCGGGCGCCCGGCCCCGCACCCGCGCCCCCGGACCGGCCCGGGCGGGGACGGGGCACGGACGGGGGCGGGGACGGGGGCGGGGTCCCGGACGACCGGTCGCGCGGGGTGGTCGGGCGAACCGGCGTCAGTTGTTCGCGATGAACTCCTTCGCCAGGGCTTCACCGCTGGTCACCGCCGCCGAGTGGCTCTCGATCGGGGCGGCCTTCGAGTTCTTGAAGAGGATGTACGTGACGCCGGAATCGGTCCCGCCGGTCTCCGGGTCGGGGTCGATGCCCAGGCTCTTTGCGGTGCTGTAGGAGGCCTCGCCGATGATCTCGTCGGGGCCGGTGTCGCCGACCACCGCGTACTCGACCTTGTTGTTGTAGATGACGGCCACCACTCCACCACCCTTGATCCCGGCCGACGAGTAGTCCCAGATACCGCTGGAGCTCGGCACGACGACGTACGGGAGCGCCGCGGCGCTCAGCGGTTTCCCGTCGGACTGGTGGAACGCGGTGTCGTCCTGGAACCAGGGGTCCGTGTCGGCGTTGCACTGCGTGGTGACCTGACCGTCGCAGTCGACGTCCATGTCGGCCTTCCAGAAGACCGCTCCGCTCTTGCCGCAGACCGGCACGGTCGCCGAAGTCTCCTCATCGGTGCGGTACTTGCCACTGGAGATCTGCGAACAGCTCCCGACCTTCGCCAGCAGGTCCGCCGCGCTCACCGATCCCTCCTGGATCTTCCGGGCCTGCTGGGCCTGCTGGGCCTGCTGGGCCTGGGGTGTCGCTGCGGTGGTGTGCGGAGTGGCCGAAGCGGGCAGCGCTGCGGCGAAAGGGGCGGCGGCGGTGATGAGAAGGGCGGCGGCGCATGGGGGCTCCTCTGCCAGGAAAGCTGTTAGGAAAGTTTCCTTACCGGGACATGACAAAGGTGCCCACCGTGAACCGCCCCGTCAACCCCGCGTACGGAAGGATGCGACGGCCGGAGATCGCGACCGCCCCGCCCGGCAACCCGGTTCCGGCCGGCCGTGCGAGCGGTGTCGGCGCCCCCGGCCTGGGGCGCCGACACCGCTCCCGGACCTAACCGCGCGGCGCCCCGCCGTGCCCCGCGGGGGACGATCCGCGCCCCGGGCCCGCCGGGTGAACGCCCTCACCGTCCGGCACCACCGGCTCGCTCAGGCCAAGGCCCGCGCCTCCGGAGACCCCGGCGAGCTCGGATCCCAGCGACTCGACCGGTACCTGCTTGCGGCTCACCCGGCCGGTCAGCAGGGACGAGACCGCGGCCACCAGACAGGCCGCCACCGCGAACCAGAAGGCGATGACCAGCCCCTGGTGGAAGGGGCCGGAGATCAGGTGCGGGAAGAACTCCTTGCTGGTGAGGTGCTTGCCCCCGTCCGGCAGCTTGGTCAGATGGTCCCCGAGAAGCTGCTGGAGGGGGTTGTAGCCCAGGAACGCGGCGAACAGGACCGCGATCGGGGGGAGCTGGGACACCTGCGAGGCCTCGGCACCCGGTACACCCTGAGCCACCAGACCGTCGTGCATCACGCTCGGCAGGGTGTGCGAGAGGCCCGCGATCATGAGACTGAAGAAGATACCGATCGACAGAACCATCGCCGAGTTCTGGAACGTCGCCGTCATCCCGGACCCGGCGCCCCGCGACTCCGCCGGGACGGCGTTCATGATCTCGGCCCGGTTGGGCGAGGCGAAGAGTCCGGAACCGACCCCGTTGACCAGCAGCAGCAGCGCGAAGACCCAGTAGTGGAAGTCGGTGGGCAGCGTCATCAGCACCAGGAAGCTCACCGCGGTCAGCAGCGCACCGCCGACCGTGAACGGCCGTGACCCGAGCCGGTCCGACAGCCAGCCGGAGAGCGGCGCCGACAGCAGGAAGCCGACCGTCAGCGGGATCATGTAGATGCCCGCCCAGAGCGGGGTCTTCTCGAAGCTGTAGCCGTGCAGGGGCAGCCATATCCCCTGCAGCCAGATGATCAGCATGAACTGGAGGCCACCGCGTCCCAGCGCGGTGAGCAGGCTGGCGATATTGCCCGCCGTGAAGGCCCGCAGCCGGAAGAGGGAGAGCCGGAAGAGCGGTTCGGCCACCTTCAGCTCGATCCAGACGAACGCACCCAGCACGGCCACCCCGCCGATCAGCGCGGTCAGCACCCACGGGTTGAGCCATCCCATGGTGCTGCCGCCGTAGGGCTGGATCCCGTAGGTGATGCCGACCAGCACCGAGATGAGGCCGACCGCGAACGTGACGTTCCCCCACCAGTCCATGCGCGCCCTGGCCCGCACGCCGGTGTCATGCAGCTTCACATAGGCCCAGATCGTGCCGAAGACGCCGAACGGTACCGATACCAGGAAGATCATCTTCCAGTTCACCGGCGCCAGTACACCGCCCAGAATCAACCCGAGGAACGAACCGGCGATGGCGGCGATGGAGTTGATACCCAGTGCCGTACCGCGCTGGTTGGCCGGGAACGCGTCGGTCAGGATCGCCGTGGAGTTGGCGAAGAGCAGTGCGCCGCCGACACCCTGCGCGATGCGCCAGCCGATCAGCCAGAGCGCGCCCGCGCTGCCGTCCATCCAGGTGACCGAGAGCATGACCGAGCAGAGCGTGAAGGCGGCGAACCCGAGGTTGTACATACGGACCCGGCCGAACATGTCGCCGAGTCTCCCGAAGGTGACCACGAGGACCGCGGTGACCACCATGAAGCCCATCAGCATCCAGAGCAGATAGCTGGTGTTCGCGGAGTCCAGCGGATCCAGATGAATACCGCGGAAGATGTCCGGAAGCGCGATCAGCACGATCGACTGATTGATCATCACCATCAGCACACCGAGCGTGGTGTTCGACAGCGCAATCCACTTGTAGTGCTCCCCCGGCCCGGCCGGGGGAGGCGACTCTGCGGGTATTCGACCGGTCATGCCCACGATGCACGTTCCCCTCTGCACGCGCCCCTGCCCCGCCGACACCGGGGGACACGGGTCGTTAGTTGACGCAAGCAATCTAACTCTTGTACGTGGCATCCACATTTTGTGGCGAGAGGGAACGCACCCTCCGGACCAGCCGGTACGCCCCTCCGGCCCCTCGCGTCACCCCGGCCACCGGCAGGAGCGCGCGGGCGCGGAGTACGGAGCGGACACCAAAGCAGCACGTCAGCGCGTGCCCGACCCGGCGCTCGGTACGGCCGGCAGGGGCGCGGGCGCAGGGCTCACGGATCGGATCTTTACCGAACGTGTATCTTATTTGTGACTCAGCTCACCACACATGGAAGGCTGGACCCGGCCACCCGGGGAGCAGGGCGAGGCGCGGCCGCACCCCTAACGCGCCCGGTTCAGGCGCGGTTGACGGTGCCTCCGGCACGGGCATCCGCACAGCGGTGGGCGCGGGTGGTGCCGGGCCTCAGGCCGACGCACGCTTCTTCCGCCCGCTCCCGGACGACCCGGCGGCGGCCGCCTTCCTGGCTGCGCCGCCCCCGGCCGACGCCCCAGGCGAAGTCTTCTTCGCCGGGGCCTTCTTCGCCGTGGCCTTCTTCGCCGTGGCCTTCTTCGCCGTGGCCTTCTTCGCCGTGGCCTTCTTCGCCGGGGCCTTCTCGGCCGGAGCCTTCTTCGCCGTGGTCTTCTTCGCCGACGAGGAGCCACCGCTGTGTCCGCCCGAGGCCGTGCTGCGCGCGGTGGTCTTCTTCGCCGCCGCCTTCTTCGGGGCCGCACGGCCCGAAGCCGCCTTCTTCGGGGCCGGCTTGGCAGCCCGGCCCCCGGCCTGAGCGCCCTCGCCCCTCGCTTCCGCCCTCCGCTTCCCGGCCGGCCGCAACTCCCGGACGTCGGCGCCCGCACCCGCATCCCCGCCGTTCTCCTCACCCGTGGACCTCGCCGCCCGCACGCTCTTCTCCAGGGCCGACATCAGGTCGATGACCTTGCCCTCACCGGTGTCCCCGGCGGGCTGGGCGGGTGTCTGTTCGCCGGAGGCCTTCGCGGCGACCAACTCCTCCACCGCTTCCCGGTAGTCGTCGTGCAGCGAGTCCATCTCGACCTCGCCCAGGGTGTCCATCAGAGTGTCGGCCAGGTCGAGTTCCGCGTCACGCACCTTGATGCCGGTCTCCGGGGCAGCGCCTTCGTACGACCTGATCTCGTCCGGCCAGAGCAGCCCGTGCATGGCGATGGTGTCGCCGACGACCCGCAGCATGCCGAGCCGCTCCCTGCCGCGCAATGCGAACTTGCCGATGGCGGCCCGGCGGCTGCGCTTCAGCGCCTCACGCAGCAGGACGTAGGGCTTCGCGGCCTGGAGTCCGCCGGCGACCAGGTAGTAGGCCGAGCCCATCTGCAACGGGTCGATGGAGTCGAACGGCACGAACGCCACGATGTCGATCGTCTTCGCGGTCGGCAGGGGCAGTGCGGCCAGGTCCTCGTCGGTGATCGGGACGACGGAGCCGTCGTCGGCCTCGTACGCCTTGCCGATCTCGTCGGCGGTGAGCTCCTCCCCGTCCAGCTCGCAGACCTTCCGGTAGCGGATACGGCCGCCGTCGGCGATGTGGATCTGGCGGAAGGAGACGGAGTGGTTCTCGGTGGCGTTCACCAGCTTGACCGGAATGCTCACCAGCCCGAAGGAGATCGCCCCGTTCCAGATGGATCGCACAGTGGCTCCCGTCCGTCCGTACCGCTCCGCAGGGCCCGTGGCCCCCGCGAGCGCTCTGCGCCCGCCAGCTCCATCCTGCTATCTATCGCATTCTTCGCATTTCGTGGGATTCTCATCGTATGTCGCCGATCACCGAGGTGGAGGGGCGGCGCCTTTCGCTCACCCACCTCGACAAGGTCCTGTATCCGGCCACGGGCACCACGAAGGGTGAGGTCCTGCACTACTGCGCCAGCACGGCGGGGGCCCTGCTGGCGCATCTGCACGACCGCCCCGTCTCCTTCCTGCGGTATCCGGACGGCCCCGGCGGCCAGCACTTCTTCACCAAGAACGTGCCGCCCGGCACCCCCTCCTGGGTACACACGGCGGAGGTGCCGCGCTCCAGGACCAGGGACGCCCGGCAGGTTCTGCTGCAGGACCTGGCGAGTCTGATGTGGGCGGCCAATCTGGTGGTGGAGTTCCACACGCCCCAGTGGCAGGCCGGGGCGCCGGCCCGCGCCGACCGTCTCGTCCTGGATCTGGATCCCGGGGAGCCCGCCACCGCGGTCGAGTGCTGCACGGTGGCGCTGTGGCTGCGGGAGCGGCTGTCGGCCGACGGACTGACCGCGTACGCGAAGACCTCGGGCTCCAAGGGGCTGCACCTGCTGGCACCGCTGGAGCCGACGCCGTCGGACGAGGTGTCCGCGTACGCCAAGCGGCTCGCGGTCGAGGCCGAGGCCGCCCTGCCCGAGCTGGCCCTGCACCGGATGAAGCGGGCGCTGCGGCCGGGCAAGGTCTTCGTGGACCACAGCCAGAACGCGGCGGCGAAGACCACGGCGGCGCCGTACACGGTGCGCGCACGGGCCGAGCCGACCGTCTCCACACCGGTGACCTGGGACGAGATCGAGGCGTGCACGGCCCCCGCGGACCTGGTCTTCATGATCGACGACATCGGCCCGCGGCTCCAGCGCTACGGTGATCTGCTGGGCCCGCTGATCAATCCCAACCGGGCCCGGCCGCTGCCCCGCTGAACCAGTACCCACCGGGCCCGGCCGCTGCCCCGCCGGTCAACACCGGCCGGGCCCGGCCTGCCCCCACCCGACCCGTCACACCCTCAGCCACGTCCGCCGGTCACGGGCCGTGGCGTACAGCGAATCGACGTCCGCCGGTTTCAGGACTCCTCCCAGCCCGGCAAGACCGCCCACCTCGCCGTCCCGCAGCAGCCGTACGCCCGTCTGCCCGCCGTCCCTGACCAGCACGGCACTCCCCGGCGCGGTCCGCGGGCCGGTCCCCCCGCGTCCGGCCGCGCCCCGCCGCACCGGGTCCACCCCGGCCGCCCCGACGATCCCGAGCACCGGACGTACCGCGGTGGCCAGGGCGAGCGAGGCGCGCTCCGCTTCGTGGCGGGCCCACCGCAGCTGCGGCTCCGGCTGCCCGCGTCCCGTCGTGACCAGCGGATCCGCAATCCGGACCCGCCGCTTCCCGGCGTACAGGGTCCGCACGGACAGCACCCCGGCCGGGCCGATCAGGAGATGGCCGATATACCCGCCGCCGGGCAGCGGCACCGCGTGCAGCACCCGCCATCCGGCCCCCTCCAGGGTGTCCAGCTCGGCCCCCAGCACCTCCTGAGCGGTGAGCGCGGTGAGCGCGGCACGCCGGGGAGCCCTCCGGAAGCGGGAGGCGGGGATCGCGGCCAGTGTCGCGTGCAGCGCCTCGCCCGGCCGGTTGGGCGCGAGGTCGTCGTCCGGATGGAGCGTGAGCAGCGCGAGCTCGGCCGGGGTGGGTACGGGCGGCGGGCCGACCGCGGGCTCCCCCGTCAGGTAGGGCGCGAGGGCGGCGAGCACCTCGGCCCTGTACTCGTCCAGGACCAGGCTGACCTGGCCGGACTCCCGGTCGTACCAGGCGGCGGCCCGGCCTCCCGGCAGCGTGACGTACAGACACGTCCTGCCCCGGTACCGCCCCGGCGTGACCCTGAGTTCCGGCATACCGCATCACCCCACCCCGACCATGGGAACAGGCCGGGCGCCGCAAGGGCAAGAAGCCGGTTACGGTGTACCGCGATTACTGACCACGAGGGGACCCATCATGATCATTTTTGGCAGTAGAGGCTATCTCTACCAGCTGGCCATACTGACGCTGGTGTGCGGGCGCTGCGGAAATCCGTCCGCGCACACGCTCCGCAAGCGCGTCACCAAGTTCACGCTCTTCTTCGTGCCGCTCTTCCCGCTCTCCGTCAAGTACGCGACACAGTGCACCTTCTGCGGTGTCGAGAACCGGACCACCAAGGAGCAGGCCGAGCAGCTCCTCGCGCAGAGCGCCGCCATGCCGCAGGGGCCGCAGCAGGGTTACGCGCAGCCCACCCCGCAGCAGCAGGGACAGAACCCGTACCAGCAGTGAGCCACCGCCGGCCACGCGGCCGGCGATGCCGGTCCGGGCGGCCCTGACAGAGCGTCACACCAGGGCCGTCCCACGGCCGTCCCGCGACGGCCATCGCCCGCACGGCCCCGGCACCCCATCGGCTCACTGTGACATTAGCGGACATAGCGTCAGCGTCTTGCTACGTTGCCTGGCATGACCGCAACGACCGCGGACGCTCCCCCGCCGGACCTACGCCTGCCGAAGCGTCGGGGCGTCGAGCTGGTGATGCTGACCGGTGCCGTACTGATCTCCGTCTACGGCTACATCGACGTCGGGCTCGCCAGGAACGACGCCGTACCGGCGGACACGCTGAACTACGGTGCGGGTCTTGGCCTGCTGGCTCTGCTCGCCCATCTCGCCGTCCGGTTCCGCGCCCCGTACGCGGATCCGCTGCTGCTGCCGATCGCCGTGCTCCTCAACGGCATCGGACTCGTCCTGATCTACCGTCTCGACCTGGAGACCCCGGGCGACAGCGCGGCGCCCACCCAGCTGATCTGGTCCACGCTCGCGGTGGCGCTCTTCATCTGCTGCGTACTCTTCCTGCGCGACCACCGGATCCTCCAGCGGTACACCTACCTCTCGGTCGCCGCCGCCCTGGTCCTGATGATCATCCCGATCCTGTTCCCCGCGGTGAACGGCGCGAAGATCTGGATCCGGGTCGGCGGTTTCTCCATCCAGCCCGGCGAGTTCGCCAAGATCCTGCTCGCGGTCTTCTTCGCCGCGTACCTCTCGGCCAACCGCAACGCCCTCTCCTACACGGGCCGCAGGATCTGGCGTCTCCAACTTCCCACCATGCGCGTGCTGGCACCGGTGCTGGCGATCTGGCTGATCAGCGTGGGGGTCCTCGTCCTGGAGCGCGACCTCGGGACCTCACTGCTCTTCTTCGGCCTGTTCGTGATCATGCTGTACGTGGCGACCGGCCGGCTCAGCTGGATCGCCATCGGC
This sequence comes from Streptomyces sp. NBC_00388, assembly GCF_036061255.1. Lineage (NCBI taxonomy): Bacteria > Bacillati > Actinomycetota > Actinomycetes > Kitasatosporales > Streptomycetaceae > Streptomyces > Streptomyces sp. NBC_00388. Next base: position 5,292,054 of record NZ_CP107948.1, on the reverse strand, counting down.
ATGGTGATGGCGGCCTTGGGCGCGTTCGTCGTGGGCAGTCTCGAACCCCATATCCACAGCAGAGTCGAGGACTGGCTGCACCCCTTCGCCTCCATCGACGCCGGCCGGGGCGCCAACCAGCTCGCCCAGTCGCTGTTCTCCTTCGCGGCGGGCGGTGTCCTCGGAACCGGCCTGGGACTCGGCCACTCGATCCTCATCGGCTTCGCGGTGAAGTCCGACTTCATCCTGGCGACAGCGGGCGAGGAGCTGGGCCTGGCGGGGCTCTCCGCCCTCTTCCTGCTGTACGCCCTGGTGGTGGCCCGGGGGTACCGGGCCGGGCTCGCGCTCCGCGACTCCTTCGGGCGGCTGCTCGCGATCGGCCTCTCCTCGATCCTGGCGATCCAGGTCTTCGTGATCGCGGGCGGGGTGATGGGGCTGATCCCGCTGACCGGCATGGCCATGCCCTTCCTCGCCAAAGGCGGCTCCTCCCTGGTCACCAACTGGGTGATCGTGGCGCTGCTCATCCGGATCAGCGACTCCGCACGCAGACCGGACCCCGCTTTCGTGGAGTCCGGGATCATCGCACCGATCGTGGAGGACGAGTCGTGATCCGCTACATCCGGCGGGCCGCCGCCTGCTGTCTGCTGCTCCTGGTCGCGCTGCTGGCCAACGCCGCCCGGATCCAGGTCTTCCAGGCGGACTCCCTGGACAAGAATCCGGCCAACCGCCGCCAGACGATCACTCGTTACCACGAACCGCGCGGCAACATCCTGGTCGGCGGAGCCCGCGTCACCGGGACGAAGGACACCGGCCAGCAGCTGCGGTACGAACGCACGTACCGCGAGGGGCCGCTCTACGCGCCGGTCACCGGGTACGCGTCGCAGACCTACGGCACCACCCTGATCGAGAACGCCGAGGACGCCATCCTCACCGGCACCGACTCGATGCTCGCCCCCGTCCCGCTCTGGAACGAACTGACCCGCGCCCAGCAGCCGGGCGGCGATGTCGCCACCACCATCAGGGCGCCCGTGCAGGAGGCCGCCTTCAACGGGCTGGGCCGCAGACGCGGCGCGGTCGCCGCTGTCGAGCCGTCGACCGGGAAGATCCTGGCCCTGGTCAGCACCCCTTCGTACGATCCGGGGGAACTGTCGGGCACCGGCCCGTCCGTCACCGGTGCGTGGTCCCGGCTGACCGGCTCGCGGAGCCAGCCGATGCTCAACCGGGCCATCCGGCAGACCTATCCGCCCGGTTCCACCTTCAAGATCGTGACAGCGGCGGCCGCCCTCGACGCCGGAGTGGTCACCGACATGAACGCGGACACCGACACCCCCGACCCGTACACCCTGCCCGGCACCACGACGGTCCTGCCGAACGAGGCGAGCGGCTGCGGCGACGCTTCGCTCGCGTACGCCATCGAGGTCTCCTGCAACACGGTGATGGCCAGCCTCGGGGTGCGGACCGGACTCGACGGGATGGACGAGGCGGCCGGCAGGTTCGGCTTCAACGACGCCGGCCTGCGGATCCCCTCCGGGGTTGCCAGGAGCAACTTCGACACCGACATGAGCAGGGACCAGCTGGCGCTCTCCTCGATCGGGCAGTTCAACACCTCGGCGACTCCGCTGCAGATGGCGATGGTCGCGTCGGCCGTCGCGAACGGGGGTGAGCTGATGTACCCCCATCTGGTCGACCGGACCACGGCCAGGGGCGGCAGGGTCGTCAGCCGTACCGACCCGAAGTCGTACCGCCGGGCGATGGAGGCCTCCACGGCGGTCCAGCTCCAGCAGATGATGGTCGACGTCGTGACGCGGGGCACCGGCTCCAGCGCGGCCATCCCCGGCGCGACGGTCGGCGGCAAGACCGGCACCGCCCAGAACGGCGTCGGCAACGCCGGTACGCCGTACGCCTGGTTCATCTCCTGGGCGAAGGCCGACGGCGCAAGCCGGCCGGCGGTCGCGGTGGCGGTGGTCGTCGAGGATGCCTCCGCCCACCGCGCCGACATCACCGGCGGCGGCTTCGCGGCGCCGATCGCACGGGCGGTCATGCGGGCGGCGCTGGGGGACTGAGGGCTGCGCCGGCGGCGGGGGCAGCCGGTGCACGGGGGCGCGGCACGGGGAACCGGGACACTGAGGCGGGGGCCGGGACACGGCCGTACCGATGGGGGATGACGGCGATGACGGTGGCAGTCGCGGAAGCGCTCGGACGGATCGCACGGCTGGACCCGGCCCTGAGCGCCTTCACCGAGGTCTGGCCGCAGCAGCCACCGGACGGCGGAGCCTGCGGCCCGGCCGACAGCGGGGCGGGCCTGCCGCCCGGCGCCGGGGTCGGCGGCCTGCCGCTCGCCGGGACGCCGTTCGCGGTGAAGGGCCCGGCCGGTATCCGCGGCTGTGCCGCCCGGCGGCTGCGGGCCGCCGGCGCCGTCCCGGTCGGCTCGACGGCGGTGCCGGGGCCCGGGACGCACTGGCAGACCTGGGGGCTCGGCGCACACGGCCCGACCCGCAATCCGTGGCGCCCGGACCGCACGCCGGGCGGTTCGTCGGCCGGGGCGGCGGTGGCGGTCGCCACCGGCATGGTCCCGCTGGCGACCGGGAGCGACGGCGCGGGGTCGGTGCGCATCCCGGCCGCGTGGTGCGGCGTACTGGGTCTGAGGACGACAGCGGGCCTGCTGCCGTCACCCGACCGGACCGGACTGGCGTCGGCCGGTGTACTGGCGGCGGACGCGGCCGGGGCGCAGGCCTACCTGCGTGCGGTGACGGGGGCCTGCGTGCCGGCCCTGCCGGAGTTCCCGGTGCCCGCCGTCTGGTCGTCCGACCTGGGCTTCGCCGCGGTCGACGACGAAGTGGAGCGGGTCGCGAGACGGGCGGTGGAGCGTCTGGCCGCGGCCGGTCTCATACGGCTCGAAGCCACCTCGTACGCCCTGCTCGACCCGTGCGACGCCTGGCTGGCCGTGCGGGGCGGGCGGCCGGGCGATGCCACCGCGGTCCGGGCGGAGAACGGCCACCGCCTGGCGTCCCTCTTCGCTCGCACGCCCTTGCTGCTCACCCCGGTGACACCGAACCGCCCGCATGGCCACGAGGGGCCGGGCGAGCGGTACTCCACCTCGCTGACCTGGGCCTTCAACCTCAGCGGCCATCCAGCGGTGAGCATCCCCGCGGGGTTCGACCCGGACGGGTGCCCGGTGGGACTGCAGATCGTGGCGGCGCACCGGCAGGACGCCTCGCTGCTGGAGATGGCACGGGCAGCCGAGACGATCATGGAGAGCACCGTTTGGCCCGCTTCGCCCCGATGAGGGATCAATGCTAAGAAACGAGAGTGACCGCACACCGCCGGAACCCCGTGCACCTCTCCCGCTGGAGGCTGCGCCGGAGTCTGGCCGCGCAGGTGTTCACCATGCAGGTGGTCCTGATCGTCCTGCTGGTAGCCGCTGCCGCGGTGGCGCTGGTGCTGCAGTCGAGGAGCAACAGTGTGCGCGCGGCCAAGAGCCGCTCGCTGGCCGTCGCCGAGACGTTCGCCCACGCCCCCGGACTGCCGCAGGCGCTGCGCTCACGTGATCCGACGGCCGTGCTGGAGCCGCTGGCGGAGGGCGCGCGCAAGGGCGCGAAGGTCGACTTCGTCGCCGTGATGAACACCCGGGGCATCCGCTACACGGACTCCCTCCCCTCGCTGATCGGCAAGCGTGCCACCGGTGATCTGAGCCGGGCGGTGGCGGGACACGCGTTCACCGAGATCTTCAACGGCTCCCCGTCGGACGCCGTACGGGCCGTCGTGCCGGTGAAGGACTCCCACGGCCGGGTCGTCGGCCTGGTCTCGGCCGGTATCGAGATCAGCAATGTGTCGAACCTCGTCGGCCGGAGGCTGCCGCTCCTCCTCGCCGCGGCCGCGGCCGCGCTCATCCTGGCCACCGTCGGCGCGGCCCTGGTGAGCCGGCGGCTCAGCCGTCAGACGCACGGTCTGGGGCCTGCCGAGATGACCCGGATGTACGAGCACAACGACGCCGTCCTGCACGCGGTGCGCGAGGGCGTGCTGATCGTCGGGAGCGACGGGCACGTGCGGCTGGCGAACGACGAGGCGCGCCGGCTGCTCTCCCTGCCGCCCGATGCCGAGCTGGGCGATATCACGGACCTCGGGCTGGCCCCGGCGACGGAGCAGCTGCTGACCCGGGGGGAGGTGGTGACCGACGCCGTGCACCTCACCGGGGACCGGCTGCTGGCGGTCAACCTGCGGCTCGCGCCGACCCGGGCCGGCCTCGGCAGCAGGGTGGTGACCCTGCGCGACACCACCGAGCTGCGGGCCCTGACCGGCCGCGCGGAGGCGGCCCGGGAGCGGCTGCAGCTGCTGTACGACGCGAGCGGGCGGGTGGGCACATCGCTGGACGCCGTGCGGACCGCCGAGGAGCTGGCGGAGGTGGCGGTGCCGCGGTTCGCCGACTTCGTCACGGTGGACCTGACGGAGCCGGTGCTGTCCGGCGGGGAGCCGGGCGGCGCCTTCGCCTCGATGCGGCGGGCCGCCCTGCGGGGTGTCCGGGACAGCTCGGCGCTGGACCCGGCGGGCACTCGCATCGACGTGGAGCCGGGGACGCCGCTGGCGCAGTACCTGGCCGCCGGGGAGGCCACGCTGGAGGCCGACCTCCCCGGTACGCACGACTGGCGTGCGCAGGACCCGGCCGGCGGCCTGCGCGCCGTGGAGGAAGGCCTGGGCTCCCTGATCCGCATGCCGCTCACGGCGCGCGGGGTCGTGCTGGGGCTGGTGAGCTTCTGGCGCACCCAGGAGCGTGCCCCGTACGAGGAGGAGGACATCTCCTTCGCCGAGGAGCTGGCCCTGCGGGCCGCGCTGAGTGTGGACAACGCCCGCCGGTTCACCCGTGAGCACACCACGGCGGTCACCCTCCAGCAGAGTCTGCTCCCCCACGACCTGCCGGAGAACCGGGCGCTGGACGTGGCGCACCGCTACGTCCCCGCCCGCGCGGGGGTGGGCGGGGACTGGTTCGACGTCATCCCGCTGCCCGGTGCGCGGGTCGCCCTCGTCATCGGCGACGTCGTCGGCCACGGCCTGCACGCAGCGGTGACCATGGGGCGGCTCCGCACGGCCGTCCACAACTTCTCCTCGCTCGATCTGTCCCCGGACGAGATCCTCGGCCACCTCAACGATCTGGTCCTCACCATGGACGAGGGGAACAGCTCGCTGGGCAACGGCACGAGCGTCACCGGCGCCACCTGCCTGTACGCGGTCTACGAGTCCGCCTCGGGCCGGTGCACACTGGCCAGCGCCGGCCACCTCGCGCCGGCCCTCGTCGGCCCCGACGGAACAGCGCGCTTCCCCGACATCCCCGCGGGGCCGCCCCTCGGGACCGCCAACCTCCCTTTCGAGACTGCCCAGTTCGACCTGGCGGCGGGCACCAGCCTGGTGCTGTACACCGACGGCCTGCTGGAAGAGCGTGGCGGCCGGGACATCGACGCGGGCCTGGAGCTGCTCCGCTCCACCCTGGAGGGGCAGGCCGCGCGCGACACGGATCCGCAGGAGATGTGCCGGAGCGTGTTCGAGGCGCTGGCACCGTCGCACCGGGAGGACGACGCCGCACTCCTCGTGGCCAGGACCCGGCTCCTCGACCCGTCGTCCGTCGCGGACTGGGAGATGGACGCCGATCCGGCGGCGGTCGCCGCGGTACGGTCCCAGGCCGCCCGCAGGCTCGGCGAATGGGGCCTGGACGAGATCGCGTTCAACACCGAGCTCATCCTGAGCGAACTGCTCACCAACGCGGTCCGCTACGGCACCGCGCCGATCCGGGTGCGGCTGCTCCACAGTGCCACGCTGACCTGCGAGGTCGCGGACAGCAGCAGCACCTCGCCACACCTCAAACGGGCGGCGGACATGGACGAGGGCGGCCGGGGGCTCTACCTCGTCGCGCAGTTCGCGGAACGCTGGGGCACCAGGTACCCGCCCCGAGGGAAGATCATCTGGGCCGAGCAGCTCCTCACCGGACCGCAGCCGCAGCCCGAGCCCTGGTCCGTGGATCTGGACGACCTGGACGACCTGGAAGGGCTCGGCGGCCCGGACCTCTGACGGGCCGCCGGGACGGGACGGCGGGAGGGCGGTGCGGGCCCCGGAGCGCGGCGGCCCGCCGGACCCCGGTCAGGCGCCGTCCGCGATCGCCGACTCCACCTCGGCCACCCGCTCGCACTCCTCCTGAGCGAACCGCTCCCTGTCGAGCTGCTCGGCGATCTCCTCGTCCTGCGACATCAGGAGATCGAGGTTGGAGTTGCCCATCTCGAAGACACCCATGTCGACATAGGCCTTCTGCAGCCGTTTGCCCCAGAGGCCGATGTCCTTGACGCACGGGACGATCCGGCTGAAGAGCAACTGCCGGAAGAGCGTGAGGAATTCGGACTGCTCCGAGAGCTGCTCGGCCTCCTTCTTCGCGATGCCGAAATTCTCCAGGACCTCCACCCCGCGCAGCCGGTCGCGCATCAGGTAGCAGCCCTCGATCACGAACTCCTCGCGCTCCCGGAGCTCGGCGTCGGTCAGCTGCTTGTAGTAGTCGCGCAGGGCCATCCGCCCGAAGGCCACATGGCGGGCCTCGTCCTGCATGACGTACGCCAGGATCTGCTTGGGGAGCGGCTTGTCGGTGGTGTCGCGGATCATGCCGAAGGCGGCGAGCGCCAGGCCCTCGATGAGGACCTGCATGCCCAGATACGGCATGTCCCAGCGGGAGTCGCGCAGGGTGTCGCCGAGCAGGGCCTGGAGGTTGTCGTTGATCGGGTAGAGCATCCCGATCTTCTCGTGCAGGAACCGGCCGTATATCTCGGCGTGCCTGGCCTCGTCCATGGTCTGGGTGGCCGAGTAGAACTTGGCATCCATGTCCGGGGCCGACTCCACGATCCGGGCGGCGCAGACCATCGCGCCCTGCTCACCGTGGAGGAACTGGCTGAACTGCCAGGACGTGTAGTGCTTGCGCAGTTCGCCCCGGTCGCGCTCGGTCATCTTCGCCCAGTGCGGGGTTCCGTAGAGGGTCATCGCCTCGTCCGGGGTACCGAGCGGATCGCAGGGGTCGACTTCGAGCGACCAGTCGATGCGCTTCGCGCCGTCCCACTGCTTGTCCTTGCCCTTCTGGTACAGGGCGAGCAGACGGTCGCGCCCTTCGTCGTACTCCCAGCTGAACCGGGCCGAACCCGACGCCGGTATCTGCCAGTTGGGCTCGACCGGTCCCGTGGTGTAGAGCTCATGCGTCGACATACCTGGCAGGCTCACATGTTGGTAGACGCTGAGTCAACAAGTCGCGCACAAGGGATTGACGCAGCTTACTGACAAGCCGTCTCATAAGGAGTGACCACCGGTAACCCGAAGCGCGAGGTACCTCAGAGATGACGACAGCGACCGAACGCGAAGTACTCCGTGACGCCCTCGGCCTGCTCAGGGACCGTGAACAGGTGGCCGAGCGCCTGCTCGAATCGTCCGCCAAGCACTCCTTCGACCCGGAGAAGGAGCTCGACTGGGCCGCCCCCGTCGAGGACGGCAAGTGGTTCTGGCCGCCCGAGCTCGTATCGCTCTACGACACCCCGCTCTGGCGGAGGATGTCCGGGGACCAGCGGATGGAGCTCGCCCGGCACGAGGCGGCGTCGCTGGCCTCGCTCGGCATCTGGTTCGAGATCATCCTGATGCAGCTGCTCGTGCGGCACATCTACGACAAGTCGGTGACCAGCAGTCATGTGCGGTACGCGCTGACCGAGATAGCCGACGAGTGCCGGCACTCGATGATGTTCGCGAAGATGATCGAGAAGGGCGGGGCGCCGTCGTACCCGGTGCCGCGGATGTACCACAATCTCGCCCGCGTGCTGAAGACGATCTCCACGACGCCCGGCTCCTTCGCCGCGACCCTGCTGGGCGAGGAGATCCTCGACTACATGCAGCGGCTGACCTTCCCCGACGAGCGCGTACAGACACTGGTCCGCGGCGTGACGCGCATCCATGTGATCGAGGAGGCGCGCCATGTCCGTTACGCCCGCGAGGAGTTGCGCCGCCAGATGGTCACCGCTCCGCGCTGGGAGCAGCACCTCACCCGGATCGGCTGCGGTGAGGCGGCGCGGGTCTTCTCCACCTGCTTCATCAACCCGCAGGTGTACACGAACACCGGCCTGGACCGCCGGGAGGCCGTCGCCCAGGTCAAGGCGAGCGGCCACCGCGCGGAGGTCATGCAGAACGGCGCCAGGCGGCTGACGGATTTCCTGGACGACATCGGCGTACTCCGGGGCGCGGGGCGGAAGTTGTGGGTGAGCTCGGGGCTGCTGGCGAAGTAGGGCAGCGCCGGCCGGCCCGGTGAACCTCCGGCGAGCGCCCTCACCGGGCGACGCGGAAGCCCTGGCCGAGTGCGGAAGGACCTGACAGGCCCTCTCCGCGGTCGGGTCGGGCCGGTGCGCCCATCGCCTCACGGGACAATGCCCCGTGGCCACCAGGTGCGGCGGACGCGAGGTCCGCTACGAGGCTGACGCCCCGGTAGCCGCCATCAACGAACCGGTGCGACGTACTCGTCCGACAACAGCTCGAAGACGCGCACGCGTCGGCCACAGGTGGGGTTGACGGTCTCGCGGACCGGACGCATCCCCAGTTTGGCCATGATCCGTTCGGAGGCGTCGTTGCCCACCTGAGCGATGCTGACGATCCGCTCCAGCCCTCGCTCTTCGAACCCGAACCGCACAGCGGCCGCAGCCGCCTCGGTGGCCAAGCCCTGCCCCCAGTGGGAGCGCCCCAGCCGCCAGCCGACCTCAACCGCCGGAAGTACCTCCGGCAGGAAGTGGGGCACCGAAAGGCCGGTGAACCCGGCCAGCTCGCCGGTGGACCGGATCTCCACGGCGAACAGACCGAAGCCCTGTGACTCCCATTCGCTCTCCCACGCCTGGACCCCGCCGCGGGTCTCCTCCTCGTCACGGACGCTGCCGTCACGGATCCACCGCATGACCTCGGGGTCGGCATGGACGGCGGCCAGGGGCGCAATGTCTCCCTCGTGCCAGCGCCGCAGAATCAAACGGGGAGTCTCAAGCGTGACCATCCGAACATTGTGGATCACGCATGGGCTCGCCACCGTCCTCGGGACCTCGGTGGGCGCCCACGCAGCAGGATCAGCCCGTGGACGCGTGTGCCACGAAATCCGCCCACACGGCCGGGGCGAAGCCGAGCTCCGGGCCCGGTACGTTCTTGGAGTCGCGGACGTGGACCGCACCGGGTGTGGGTGCGACTTCGATGCAGTCGTTGCCGCTGCTGCTGTCGCTGTAGCTGCTCTTGAACCACTCCAGCTCGGAAGCATCCCTGGCAGAGGGCTTGCAGATCATGTCTCTCCCAGCACTTGCTCGATGAAGGCCAGTGACTCCTCCGGCGAAAGAGCCTGGGCCCGGATCATGCCATAGCGAAGATCAAGGATTTGAAGGTGCTTTGGGTCCGAGACCAGGCGGCCGTTGAACGCGCCAGGCGATCGTCCCACGGCCGTGCCGTCTCCGAACTTCAGTACCTCGATCCCACCGCCCAGTCCCGGGTGAGTCTCGCATTTGAGAGGCATGACCTGAAGGGAAACGGTCCGCAACCGGCCCACCTCCAGAAGTCGTTCGAGCTGACGACGCTGTTCCATTCTGCCTCCGATGGGCCGCCTCAGCGCAGCCTCTTCCTGGACGAAGCTGAGCGCGGGCGCCGGCGAGCGCTCAAAGATCGAGCGCCGGGCCATCCGGCCCGCCACACCGCGCTCCACTTCATCTTGGGAGTAGGAAGGCTGTCGCGTCTCCAGCAGCACCCGTGCGTGCCCCTCCGTCTGCAACAGGCCGTGGATTCCGTGGTCTGCGTACACGCCGACCTCTACCGCCCGTGCCTCCATCCGCGCCAGATCCCGGATCTTCTTCGGGTACCGGACCTCGGCGACGTCCTTCTTCATCAAGGCGATCTTCCCCCGGGCGCCCAATACCTCGTCCGCCCGGTCCAGGAACTCCGGGCGGGGAATGCGACGCCCGCCCTCCACCTTGTAGACCAGGTCCTCCCCGTACCCGATCGCCGCGCCGAACTCGCCCGCCCGCAGCCCCGCCGACTCCCGCCACGCCTTGAGCTGACGGCCCACCGCAGCGACCACCGCGGCGCCCGACTCGTCGTCGGGGTCGACGTCCCAGCCGGGCTCGTCCGCCCCGCCGACGCCGCGCTCCGTACCGGCCTCATCCACGCTCATCCGTGCCCCGCTTCCGACGTGCCTGCCGTTCCTGCTCAACCCTGTTCGTTTCCACCACGTCACCCGGGACAGCCGGGACAGCACCGGACAAGTACGGGACAGTCACCATACGTAGCCGTCATGTCGCTGTGCACGGCAGGCCGGTGCGGCCACGCTCAGTGATGTGACTCACGAACTCACCCGAACCGAACCCTCCACCCCTACCCGGCAGTTCACCGTGCTGCTCTCCCCCACCCGCCGGGGCGCGCGGCTCGCCCGGCTGCTCGCCACCGCGCATCTGGGCGCCTGGGGACTCCCGTCGGTGACGGCCGCGCACATCGTTGCCGAGCTGGCCACCAACGCGTTCGTCCACGGCCGGGTGCCCGGCAGGGACTTCCGGTTGAGCCTCGCCGTGCACGGCGGCGGGACGCTCCTGCGGATCGAGGTGACCGACACACGCGGCGACCGCCTTCCGATCGCCCCGCACGGCGCCATCGCCCGCCCCGCCGACGACGCCGAGTCCGGGCGCGGTCTGCTGATCGTCGAGGCGCTCGCCGACCGGTGGGGCGTGATCCCTGGCCCCGTCCCCGGCAAGGTCGTCTGGGCGGAGATCGACCTCGTACGGTGACTGCCACCGCACCCACGGACATGCGACGGCCCCGGCAGGACGGCAACCCCGGACCGAGGGCCTGACCCCCGAGGAAGCGGGAGCTCCCCGATGGGTACCGAGCAGATCACGGCTGTCAGGCGGGTCGCTGCGTTCGCTTCGCTCCCTCCGTCTCAGCGGCCGGAACGGGGAGGGAGGAGGAGAGGGAGGAGGAGAGGGAGGAGGGGGGAGGAGGGGGGAGGACCGTCGTGCATCACCCCCGTAACGAAACGATCTGCTTCCTTGTGCCGGCCTGGTCCACTCCCGTGAGGTGGGTTGATGCACTTTCCGACAGCAGGCAGTCCGCTCTTCCGCCACCTGCGCATGTGGCACGCCGTGTCGGCTTCCCTCGTAGTGGTGGCGGTAGTGGCGTTCCTCGTCCTCCTCCCGTCCGACGGCGTGCCCGCCGTGCCCAACAGCCCCTGCCGGGCATCCGGTGCGGCGCACGATGACGCGCCCGCGACCCCCGACACCGACGGGGACGGCTTCGCCGATCTGGTGTACGAGAACGCCGACACGGAGAACTTCGACGTGGTCGTCGTGCCCGGCTCCGAGCACGGTCCTGACCACGCCCGCACGACCGTCCTCACCCGCCACGACCTCGGTGTGCCGGACCGCATCCAGACGAGCGACGACCCGTGGCAGCCCACGGTCGCCGACCTGGATGAGGACGGCCACGCCGATTTCGTCACCGGCTCCGCCGCCGGCGTCCTGTGGGGAGGCCCCAAGGGCCCGCAGGCCGGCGGACCGCACGGGCGCGTCCCCCTGCCGGGCAGCGGATACCACACCGCGCCGGTCGCCGGCGACTTCGACGGGGACGGCCACACCGATCTCGCGGTCTTCAGGGACAGGGCCTCGAACGAGGATCCGGAACTGGTCGTCCTCAAGGGACCGTTCAAGCGCTCCGGCGCCCCCGCCCGGACCGTGGAGATCCCCAGCCCGGTCCACGACGGCGCGACACCCGATCTGGTCGCGGGGGACGCGAACGACGACCGCGCGACCGACCTCGCGCTCTATGGCTCTCCGTGGGACCCGCCCCTGCTGTTCACCGGCGGTGCCCGTACCGCCGCTGGCCTGAGCAAGGACCCCGAGCGGCTGCCGGAGGGCGAGAACGTCGTCTTCGGCGACTTCGACGGCGACGGGCGGCACGATGTCGCCGTCGGACGGAGCTTCGTCGACAGCTACGACGAGGTCGACACACCCCACCGGCGCGGCCAGGTCCGCGTCCGCTACGGGAAGGAGCCGGGGAAGTGGGTCACCCTGGAGGGCGGCGGCTTCAAGGAGGGCTTCGGCACCGGGCTCGCCGCCGCGGACTTCAACGGCGATGGCTGCGACGACCTGGCCGTACAGCTCACCAAGAAGAAGGAGACGGGGGACGCGCGGATCGAAGTGCTGCGGGGCGGCTCCGAGCACGGGCTCGGGTCGAAGCCCTGGCGCGCCACCAAGCGCTCCGTGCCGGGTGACGACGGCCCCATCGACGGCACGCTCATCGCCGCTCACGACTGGGACGGCGACGGCAAGGCGGAAATGGCCCTTCTCGGCGGGGACAGATGGTGGATCACCGACGGCACGGACCGCGACGAGGCGTCCTTCCCGGTCGCCCCCAGCAAGAACCAAGGTTCGTAGGCACGTGCGGGGCGGTCCGGGCTCCGCAGGCTCGGGTCCCGTGACGGGTGGCGGTGGGGTGCCCGCCGCGTTCCCGGCGCCTCGAACAGGCCGCGGACTCACCGGGACCTGGCCGCGCAGAAGGGTCACCCGTGCGCGGCCCCCGTCTGCGATCTGATGCACCGGACAGCCCCTGGCGCGCCCGCGCGCCCCGTACCGCGTTCGACGGACCTGGCCCGCGCCACGGCTGCCGGGCCGGGACGCACCGGTCTGCCGTCCGGCCTGCGTCGCCCGGCCCGGCAGGCCGCACGGATCGGTCCGGACGTGGGGAGACCTCCGGAGCTGTGCGGGCGCCCGGACCTGTTCGGGCGCCCGGGCCTGTGCGGGCGTGCGCGGGCGTCCGGGCGTGTGCGGGCGTCCGGGCACTCCTCAGCCCGTCAGCGCTCCGCCCTCCTCTCCCATGTACAGACCCGCGAATGCCCGTGCGTCATGGCCGGGCTCCAGGAGCCGCCGCAGCCGGGCCCGCGCGGTACCCGCCCGGAAGCGGTCGCCGGACGAGGCCCCGTGCAGCACGTCCGAGAACCACTGCGAGAACTCCTGGTACTGCCAGACGCGGCGCAGGCACGCCTGCGAGTAGGCCGCGAGCCCACCGGCACCGGCCCGGTTGCCGTCCTCGCCCGCGCCGCCGTCCTCGCCCTTGTCGGCCGCGATCAGCGCGTCCGCGAGCAGCAGCGCGTCATGGATCGCGAGATTCATCCCCTTCGCAGCGATGGGTGCCACCAGGTGAGCGGAGTCCCCTGCGAGATGGAGGCGGCCGTAGGACATCGGCTCCACCACGTAGTTGTGCATGTCCAGGACCACCTTCTCGACGAGCGGGCCTTCCGTCAGCGGCGGGGCGCCGCCCGCGGCGAGCCGGACGCGCAGCTCCTGCCACACACGCTCGTGCGGCCAGTTCCCCGTGGTGTCGCCGGGCGGGACCTGGAGGTAGTAGCGGGTGACCTCGGGGCTGCGGGCCATGTGCGCGCCGAACCCGCGCTCGTGGAGGCCGAACACCACTCCGTCGGCGGACGGCGGCGCCTGGGCGAGCACCGCCAGCCAGGCCACCCCGTCGTCACGCCGGCTGACAGCGACAGCGCCGTCGGGTATCGAAGCCCGCGCGACGCCCCGCGCACCGTCGCAGCCCGCGATGTGGTCGCACGCGAGATGGTGCCGGGCGCCGGTCACCGGATCGGTGTAGGAAACCACGGGCCGGTCGCCGTCGATGCCCTCAAGCCGTACGTCGCGGACACCGAAGCGGGCATCCCCGGCGCCCTTGTCCGCGTACGACGCGAGCAGGTCGGTGACCAGCTGGGGCTGCGGGTAGACGAAGTGCCGCCGGCCGGAGAGCTCGGCCGTCGGGACGGTGTGCCGCTCCCCGTCGAAGCGGAACTCGAACTCGCCCTGGGTGTCGGCGTGCAGGAGTATCCGCTCGGCGAGCCCGTGCTCGGCGAGGGCGCGTACCGCCCACTCCTCCATGAACCCGGCACGTGGCCGGCGCTCGATGGACTCTCTGCTGTCCGCTTCCAGCAGCACGCAGTCGACTCCGCTGTCGTGCAGGCGATTCGCCACGACGAGGCCGGCGGGTCCGGCTCCGATGACGACGACGGATGTGTGCGCGAGAACGGGTGAAGCCGGAGACACGTCGGGGGGATCCATTCGAGTTCGTGGGGGTGAAGGCCCTGGAGGACACGGGCCGGAACTGACCAATGATCAATCGCAGTATGGCGGTGGCGCCAGTGCCCCCTGCTCCGGGGCGCTCCTCCGAGGGTGCCCCGCCGTGAACACCGGGATTACGCTGCGGTCATGACCCCCGCAGCGATCCCCGCGTACCGACGCCTCAGCGTCCAGGAGCGCCGTGTCCAGCTCCTCGACGCGGCCCTGACGCTCTTCGCGCACCGGGCGCCCGACGAGGTGTCGCTCGACGACGTCGCCGAGGCCGCCGGGGTCTCCCGGCCGCTGGTCTACCGGTACTTCCCCGGCGGCAAGCAGCAGTTGTACGAGACGGCGCTGCGCTCCGCCGCCGACCAGCTGGAACTCTGCTTCGCCGCGACGCACACCGGCCCGCTCACCGTGCGACTGGCCGGGGTGCTCGACCGCTACCTGGCTTTCGTGGACGAACACGACGCCGGATTCTCCGCGCTGCTCCAGGGCGGCAGTGTCGCCGAGACGTCCCGCACCGGCGCGATCGTGGACGAGGTGCGCCGGGCCGCGGCCGAGCAGATCCTCGTCCACCTCGGGGTCGGGGCGCCGGGGCCGCGGCTGCGCATGATGGTGCGCACCTGGATCGCGGCCGTCGAGGCCGCCTCGCTGATCTGGCTGGACGAGGGGAAGCAGCCACCGCTCGACGAACTGCGCGACTGGCTGATCGACCACCTCGTCGCGCTGCTCGCGGCGACCGCGGCGACGGACCGTCAGACGGCGGCGGCCGTCAGGACCGCGCTGGCCTGCGAGGGTCCCGACGGGGCGGTCGGCGTCCTGGCCCGCCGGCTGCTGCCCGTGGTGGACGAGGCCGCACGGCTGCTGGGCGGTGTCTGACCCGGGCACGCGTCAGACTGGCCCGGTGAAGAGCGAAGAGACCCTGTTCGAGGGCGGCCCGCTGGACGGGCGGATCCTGCCCATCCTGCTCGGCCCGACCGGCCAGCCGCCCAAGGTGTACGAGGTGCCCGTCCCGGACGCCGGGGGCGGGCCGCCGACCGTACTGGTCTATGTCCGCACCCCGGCCGGCCACACCAGACGGCTCGGCATCCAGCGCGGCTGGAAATACGTGTACACGCCGGACGGGCGCCCCCGCACCCTGAAGTGGCCCTGGTCGAAACCGGACACTGTCCCGGGCGCGGGAACGGACACGGACACGGGAGGCGGAGCGGGCGGCGGGCCCGCCTGAGCCGTGCCCGGCCGAGCCCGGAGGGCAGGACGCCGTACCGTGCGTGAGCCGCTTCCGGCCGGGCGGACGTGGGTCGCGCACCCGGCGCACCCTGTCCGGGTGACCGTATTGGTCCGATCCGCCCACCCGTGAGGCGGTATCAGCCGCTTCGCCGCATGCTCGGCCCCGGGGTGGACGGCCCGCCCCGGAAGCTGAGGTGATGTGGTGTCAGGAAGACTGCTGCGGTTGATCTGTACGACAGCGCTGGCCACGGTGATCGTCGGCGCGTCCCCCGCACTCGCTGTGCCGGCCGCCCTCGGCAGTCCCGTGCCGGAGCCGGGCCCGGCAGCGTCTCCGCACCCGTCAGGGGCCTCCGCCCCGGCCGCCCCGGGCACCCCGGGCAAGAGCGCCGGGCCCGCCGCCCCCGCCCGTCCGGCGAAACCCGGCAGCCCCGCCCCTGCCCCCGGCCCGGGCCGGCCCGGAGTCGCACCCGCCGCCCCCGACACACCGGCCGAGGTCACCCTGAACCGGCTCAGGACCCTCTACCGGCAGTCCGAGCAGGCAGGACAGAAGTACCGCGCCACCACGGAGGCGCTCAAGCGCCAGGAGACCGCGGCGAAGAGCGTCGGCGCCGGTCTGGTGAAGGCCCGGATGGAGCTCGCGCAGAGCAGGAACGCCGCCGGGCGGCTGGCTCGCGAGCAGTACCAGGGGCGGTCCGGGCTCTCCCCGTATCTGAGCCTGATGCTCGGCGGCGACCCCCAGCAGGCCCTCGACGCGGAGCACCAGATCGAGCGGGCATCGGCCGACGTGCTGGCCAGAGCCGGGCGGCTCGAAAAGGCCGAGCGGCACGCCGGGACACTCGACTCCGCGTCACGCACCGCGCTCCGTAAGAAGCAGGCGCTCGTCGCCCAGCAGAAGAAGCAGCACCGGACCGCCCAGGCCCGGCTGCGCGAGGCGGAGGCCCTGCTGGCCGGGCTCTCCCCCACCGAGGCGTCCGACGTACGGGCTCAGGACGACGCCGACACCAGCGCGGCCCAGGGCGCCCTGGACTCCTCAGGGGCGCTGAGCGGGCCCCAGGCATCGGCGACGGTACAGGGCGCCCGCGCCGTGGCGTTCGCACGCGCCCAGGTCGGCAAGCCGTACCTCTGGGGCGCCGAGGGCCCGCACTCCTTCGACTGCTCGGGGCTGACCCGGCGCGCCTGGGAGCACGCGGGGCGCACGATCCCCCGGACCAGCCAGCAGCAGTGGCGCCGCCTGCACAGGGTCTCGCTGCGGTCGCTGCGCCCCGGCGACCTGATCCTCTACTTCCCCGGGGCCACCCATGTCGCGCTGTACGTCGGGGGCGGCAAGGTCGTCCAGGCGCCCCGCCCCGGCGCCACCGTGCGGATCTCGCCGATGGCGTCGAACCCGATCCTCGGCGCGGTACGCCCAGACTCCTGACCTGAACGGTGAGCGGGAGCGGCGGGGGCGGTCGGTGTGCCCGGCGCCCGCCGGCCGGCTGACCCCGACCGGCCCGCTGACCGATTACCCGGCCGGCCCGACTGCCGTCTGTGGGCCTCCGAGGATGGCCCACAGACGCAACGTTCACCAATGTTGACCGCCGCTTCGCAAGTCAGACACCTATGCAGCGCCGGAGACCTCGGCGAGGTACGCGTCCGTCTTCTCCGGGTCGAAGAAGAAGTTGTCGAAGTCGGCCGGGTTGTCGAAGCCGTTGGCGAAGCGGTCGGCCACCGGCTGGAGCTGCCCGGCGGCTCCGATGAGGTTCAGCACATGCTCCGGGGGGACGCCCAGCATCGCGTTGGTCCACTTGGTGACGTGCTGCGCAGTGTCCCAGTAGCGGTCGAACGTCTGCTGCATCCACGCCTCGTCGAAGGGCTGGTCGCCCCGTTCGACGATGGAGCCGAGATAGGCGGCGGCGCACTTGGACGCCGAGTTGGAGCCCTGGCCGGTGATCGGGTCGTTCGCCACGACCACATCGGCGACCCCGAGGACCAGGCCGCCACCGGGCAGCCGCTCGATCGGGTTGCGGACCGTGGGTGCGTACCGGCCGGCGAGCGTGCCGCCCGCGTCGGTGAGTTCGACGTCGGTGGCGCGCGCGTACTCCCAGGGCGTGAACTTCTCCATGAGTTCCAGCGTCAGGGACAGGTGCTCGGAGGGGTCCTTGATGCCCTGGAAGGCATCCAGTGGTCCGCCGGGTATGCCCTCCCAGAAGAGGATGTCGGCGCGGCCGCTGTGGGTGAGGGTCGGCATCACGAAGAGCTCGCCGACGCCGGGCACCAGATTGCAGCGCACCGCGTCGAAGTCGGGGTGCTCGGGGCGGGGGCCCATGCCGTGCACGTACGACACCGCCAGCGCACGCTGTGGCACGGTGAACGGCGACCGGGACGCGTCCCGGCCGAACATCGAGACCAGCTCGCCCTTGCCGGCGGAGACCATCACCAGGTCGTAGTTCCGGGCGAAGAAGTCCAGGTCGGACACTGCCGCGCCATGGATGACCAGCTGACCGCCGCGCTGCGCGAAGGTCTCCATCCAGCCGGCCATCTTGACGCGCTGGTCGACGGACTGCGCATAGCCGTCGAGCTTGCCGACCCAGTCGATGGCGCGCGAGGAGTCGGGGGCCGCCACCGAGACGCCCAGACCCTCGATCCTCGGCGCCTGGGACTCCCAGAAGTTGAGCTGGAGGTCGCGCTCGTGCTGCAGCGCCGTGTGGAACATGCACTGCGTGGACATGACCCTGCCGGAGCGGATCTCATCGGCCGTGCGGTTGGACATGAGGGTGACCTCGTAGCCCTGGGACTGGAGGCCGAGGGCCAGCTGGAGCCCGGACTGGCCGGCTCCGACGATGAGTATCTTCCGCATGGCGCGTTGCTCTCCTATTCGGGGGTGGTGTCGAGTGCGTGGCCCACCAGGGCCAGCAGGGACTCGACCACCGTAATTCTGTTACGCGCGTCCATGATCAGTACAGGCACGTGCGGCGGAATCGTCAGGGCTTCCCGCACGTCCTGCGGCTCGAAGTCCGGCGTGCCCTCGAAGTGGTTGACCGAGACGATGTACGGCAGACCGCAGCTCTCGAAGTAGTCGAGGGCGGGAAAGCAGTCGGCGAGCCTGCGGGTGTCGGCGAGGACTATCGCGCCGAT
Organism: Streptomyces sp. NBC_00388; assembly: GCF_036061255.1. Taxonomy (NCBI): domain Bacteria; kingdom Bacillati; phylum Actinomycetota; class Actinomycetes; order Kitasatosporales; family Streptomycetaceae; genus Streptomyces; species Streptomyces sp. NBC_00388. The sequence goes on along the minus strand of NZ_CP107948.1, from coordinate 5,273,614 downwards.
CGCACCACGCACGAGGTCGTCCCACATGAACCAGAAGCGCTGCTGCCCCGGGGTGCCGAACACGTACAGCACAAGGTCGTCGTCGAGGGTCAGCCTGCCGAAGTCCATCGCGACCGTGGTGGTCAGCTTGTCCGGCGTCGCGCTGAGGTCGTCGGTCTCCTCGCTCGCCCGGGTCATCAGGGCCTCGGTCTGGAGCGGGGTGATCTCCGATACCGAACTGACGAAGGTCGTCTTGCCGACGCCGAAGCCGCCCGCCACCACGATCTTGGTGGATATGGGGGCCCGGGTGCGGTCGTTCTGCCAGGCCTGGACGGACTCGTCGGCCTCGGCGGGGATCAGCGTCTCAGAGACGGCGGAGTCCACTCAGCACCCTTTCGAGCAACGCGCGGTCGGGCTGGCCTTCACCGTGCCCGGTACCGTACACACGGATTTTTCCCTGGTCTGCGAGGTCGCTGAGCAGGACCCTGACGACCCCCAGCGGCATCTTGAGCAGCGCCGAGATCTCCGCGACGGTACGCATCCGGCGGCAGATCTCGACGATGGCGCGCATCTCCGGCATGAGCCGCGCGGGGCCGTTGGCCAGCTCCGGGCGCTCCGGGGACGCTTCGATCGCGGCGACGAAGGTCTCCACGAAGAGGATGTGGCCGAATTTGGTGCGGCCGCCGGTGAGCGAGTACGGGCGCACTCGTGCGGGGCGGCGATCCGGGTTGCGGACCGGAAGGGCCGGGGTCACTGGGCGCTCTCCATCGATTTGCGCAGCTCGCTGCGGAGTTCGGGGGTGAGGACATGACCGGCGCGGCCGACGAAGAGCGCCATGTGGTAGGCGACGACGCTCATGTCGCAGTCCGGTGTGGCGTGGACACCCAGCAGCGACCCGTCGCTGATCGACATCACGAAGACACTGCCTTCCTCCATCGCCACCATCGTCTGCTTGACGCCTCCGCCGTCCATCAGCTTCGCGGCACCGATGGTGAGGCTGCCGATGCCGGAGACGATGGTGGCCAGGTCGGCGGCCGATCCCTTGGGGCCGGCGCGCCGGGCGGTCCGTGCCTCCGCGCCGGCCGCCGAGACCTCGGGGTCCGACGAGAGCAGCATCAGCCCGTCGGACGAGACGACGGCGACGGAACGGAGCCCTGGGACCTCCTCGACGAGGTTCTTCAACAGCCAGTGCAGGTTCCGGGCTTCACTGCTGAGTCCGAATGTGCTGGGCGCAGTCAACTGCGTGCCTCCTCGACACTGTCCCCCGCGTCATCGGTACGTACATCATCCGATCTCTGGTCCGAGATCTCCGTTTCGACGTCCTTGCGGCCGTCCTTCGCTCCTTGGTGGAAGCCGCCGAGGCGCCGGCGCAGGGCATCGGCGTCCACGCTGCCTGTGCGCTGCTTCGGGGCCGTACCGGTGGGCCTGGTCACCTGGGGCACCCGCTTGGGCAGCCCCTTGTCGGTGATGCGGCCGGCCCCCTCCGGGGGTCCGCCGGTGGCGGCGGAGTCCGGGGCCGGAGCGGCCGGGCCCGCAGGTCCGGACACGGGCTCCGGCTCCGCCACGGGGGCCGGGCGCCGCATCGTGAAGGTCGGCTCGTCCACCTCGTCGGCGGTGCGCTCGTGCGCGTCGGCGCCTATCTCGTAACGCGACCTGGCCGGGATGGTGTTGGAGTTGGCCTCCGCCACCGAACCGGGGAGGTTCAGCACCGGAGCGGAACCGGCGTTCGGGACGAACTGCGGGGGTACGGCCGGCGGTACGTCCGGCAGCAGGGCGCCGGGCAGCACGACCACCGCGGCCACACCGCCCTGCTTCTGCTCGCGCAGCTCGATCCGGACGCCGTGCCGCTTGGCGAGCAGCGAGGCCACGTGGAGGCCGAGTCCGGACTGCTCGTCGCCGGGCGCGCCGGGACGGGAGGCGTCGGGGTCGGCGAGGAGGGCGTTGAGTTCGGCGCGGCGGCCGGGTGACATGCCGATGCCCTCGTCCTGCACGGAGAGCATCACCTCGCCGTTCTCCAGGAGCCAGCCGGAGAGCTGGACATGAGCGTCCGGCGGGGAGAACGCGGTGGCGTTCTCCAGCAGCTCGGCGACGAGGTGGCTGATGTCGTCGGCTGCGAAGCCGGCGACCTGGGAGTGCGGCGGCAGCGACTGGATGGCCACCCGCTCGTACCGCTCGATCTCACTGACCGAGGCGCGCAGGACGTCCACCAGCGGAACCGGTCCGCTGCCGTGCCCGTGGCTGTGCTCGGTGCCCGCGAGGACCAGCAGGTTCTCGCTGTGGCGGCGCAGCACGGTGGCCATGTGGTCGAGCTTGAAGAGGGTGGCGAGCGCCTCGGGGTCCTGTTCGCGCTCCTCCAGCCCCTCGATGACGGTGAGCTGACGCTCGACCAGGCCGAGGGAGCGGAGCGAGAGGTTGACGAAGGTCGCCTGGATGGTGTGGCGCAGCCGGTCGAGCCGGGCGGTGACGTCGGCGACGTCCGCCTCCAGCATGGCGCGTTCGGCGTCGAACCGGTCGCGGCCACCGCGCAGCTCGCGCTGGTCGCCCGCGAGGGATTCGGCGCGCGCGCCCGCGACCAGCACCTTGCTGTGCAGGGCGTTGATGGACCGGACGACCTGCGCGAACTCGTCGTTGCGGCCGGTGAAGGCGATCGGCTCCTCCGCGTCGGGAGCGCCGGCCAGGCGCGCGGCGCCGATCCGGAGCACGGCGAGCGGGCGGGTGAGCGTACGGGCCACGGCTGCGCCGACCCCGATGGTGAGGAGCAGCAGGAATCCGGCGAGGGCGATCCGCAGCTCCAGCGCGGTCACCGCGTCGTCACGGAGTACGGCGATCCGTTTGGCCTGCCGGCCGGCGAGCGACGCCTCGACACCACGCATCTGGTCGACGCGCGCGCTGAGCGCGGCGCCTGCCTTGGCCGGGTCGGTCCTGAGCTCGGCTGCGGAGAGAGTGGGCTGGTCGGCGAGGCGCGCGAGGTACGCGTCGGCGCTGCTGACCTCGGGGCCCGAGACCGTGGATGCGAGCGACTCCCGCTCGTCCGGACCTGCCGCCTGGTCGAAGTCGGCGAGGGCGGCGAGCTCGCGGACCCTGGCCTGCTGGGCCGCCGCGCTCAGGGCGTCCCTGGTGCGGCCGTCGGCGCCGCCTGCCACGCCCTGCTGCTGTACGTAGGTCCCGGTCACCGGGTCGTACACGGGGGTCGATGCGGGGCGCGGGACGGCAAGCGCGCCGAGCAGCAGCCCGCGGGTCTGCGCAGCCTGGCCGACGGCCCGGCCGAGGCCGGCCGCGGCGCGGGTGGCCGCAGCTGCCTCGGGGGGTGTCCGGTCGGCCAGCTGGGCGGCGGTGTCCTGGACCTTCTCGATGAGGTCGGAGTAGGCCTTGTTGGCGTCGAGCGCGGTGCTCTTGCCGGTCAGAGCCGTCCTGCGGACGGAGGGGAGAGTGGCGAGGTCGTGCCGGAGCGCGGCCGGGGCGGCCGTGCCGATCTCCTCGATGTCGCTGTCGACCCGGGTGGCCCGGTCGGCGGCGAGCTTGTCCTTCTTGGCACGCCCGCCCGCGATGTAGACCGTGACGTCGTCCCGCTCGTCCGCGAGGTCATGGGCGAGGGACACTGTCTGCTGGTCCAGGCCCGAGAGCGTGACCAGCCGCTGGGCGTCGGTCAGCTCGGCCGAAGCACCGTAGACCGCGGGGGCACTCGCCGCGAGTACGGCGAGACCGACGACGGCCACACCGGTGACCAGGCGCCTGCGTACCCGGAGGGTGCGCTCGGGCGGCGCGCCTCTGTTGCCCCGAAGCCGCTTGTTCTGCACCGGTGCTCACAATCTTGACTCGTCCACGCATGACGCCGAGGTGATGACTGATCACAAGGATGCGCTCCCACCTCTGGTACGGCTTCTGACCATTCCAGTGGTTTTGGGAGGGGAGTGCGCATCACCAGGTCAGCCACCTGAACGAGTGAACATCAACAGCAAGTTGGCGAACAACTCTGCGACCCGCGCACGCGGGGCGCGCACGGGGCGCCGGTTGGAACTTCCGGACCGGCTTTGGCAGGATGCGCGCCCGCAGCGCGCCGGGTCGATCACGGAGTCGTACATTCCGTCCCAAGTTCCCCGGCCTGTGCGGCGGTCCGTACCATTCGCCTGTCGCTGTGCGCTCCCCGTGAAGGCCTCGGGCAGACTGGCCGCCATGCGGATCGAACTCGCCTCCATCCCCGGCTCCCCCGAACGCCCCAACGAGGACTGGACCGGTGCGGTCCTGCCTGCCTCGGGACAGGGCGGCCTGCTCGTACTGCTCGACGGTGTGACACCTCCGGCGGGGCCGGACGGATGTGTGCACGGCGTGCCGTGGTTCACCGCCCGGCTCGGCGGCTCACTGGTCGAACTGTCCGGTTCGCGACGGGATATGAGCCTGCGTGAGGTGCTCGCGGAGTCGATCCGCCTTACCGCCGAAGCGCACCGCTCAATCTGTGACCTTTCTCACGTACGAACCCCTCAGGCAACGGTCGTCATGGCCCGCTGGTCGGCGGAGACCGTCGAACACCTGGTGCTCTGTGACTCGGCACTGCTCATCGAGGACGCTTCGGGGGGCGTACGGACGATCGTCGACGACCGCCTCCACCGGCTGCCGCGCGAGGCCCTGGCGACCGAGGCGACAGCCGACGCGGTACGGAACCAGGAGGGCGGCTTCTTCACCGCGGCCGCCGATCCCGGGGTGGCGGCGCGCGCGGTGACCGGGCGCACTCCCCTGACGGAAGTACGGGCCCTGGCCGCGCTCAGCGACGGAGCGGGCCGCTGGGTGGAGGTCTTCCGGGAGGGCGACTGGGCGGAATGCCTCGCGGTGCTGCGCAAGGAGGGCGCGCAGGCGCTGATCGGCCGCGTGCGGGCACTGGAGGACGCGGACACGGACCGCGCGTTCCTGCGGAACGGCAAGACGCACGACGACGCGTCGGCCGTACTGCTGGAGCTCTAGCCCGGCAGGGCGCACGGCCGGCGAGGCGCACGGGGCCCGGCCCCGTGCGCCCCCGGGCTCAGCTCTCGGCGCGCGCGTTCAAGTGGTGCAGCAGGCGTGCCAATTCGGCCACCTCGGCCCGGTCCCAGCCGTCCAGCTTGCGTACGTACTCGGCCCGGCGCGCGTCCCGTACCCGCCGCATCCGCTCCCGCCCCTCGGCGGTGAGCTGCACCAGGAAGGCACGCCCGTCCCCGGGGTCCTGCTCACGGGTGACCAGGCCGAGGTCCTCCAGGGAGCGCAGTTGACGGCTCATGGTCGCCCGGCCGACCCCGATATAGGCGGCCAGGTCGGTGGCACGCTGCCCGCCCCACTCGTCGAGGCAGACCAGCAGCCCGTAGGCCGCGGCCTCCAGATCAGGGTGGACCGCGCGCGACATCTCTCCGGACGAGGCCCGGGCACGGCGCAGGAAGACCGTCAACTCCCGTTCCACTGCAAGGAATTCATGGTCCACACCACCTTCGGGCGGTGCGGGGAGTTCACTTCCGGTACCGCTGTCGTGCACGTCAGCACTCCTTATGAGCTTTCCCGCTCCTGAAAGTTTCTTTCATCGCCTGCCATCGCCGCAGCTGGGCCAGTATTTCGCAGGAGTAGACCAACGGCAGCACCCAGCCCCTCTTCCGCCGTACGGGTCTACGTGCGTAGCGTCACCCTCGCTGACATGTCCACACCATGACATGACGGAGTTCTTCCCAGCTCCCCCCACCGAGCCTTTCGGAGGCACGCACATGCCCGTGCTCAGATCCGGAACGGCCCGACGCGGACGTATCGCCGCAGTCGGGATCCTTCTCGCCTTCCTCACCTCCCTGCTGGCCCTGCCCGGCGCGGCGTCCGCCGCGGACACCCCCGCACGCGGCACGGCCACCATGGGGATGGGCGTCATCGCGCACGACGGCCAGGGGGGCACCCCCCGCAACACCCCGTCGGCGGTCCAGACCGAAGGCGTCGACGTCTCCGGCTACCAGGGCAACGTCAACTGGGCGACGCTGTGGGGCAGCGGCGTGCGGTGGGCCTACACCAAGGCCAGCGAGGGCAACTACTACACGAACCCCTCCTTCACGCAGCAGTACAACGGCTCGTACAACGTCGGGATGATCCGCGGCGCCTACCACTTCGCGACCCCGAACGACTCCAGCGGTGCGAACCAGGCGAACTACTTCGTCAGCCACGGCGGCGGCTGGTCCCGCGACGGCAAGACCCTGCCCGGCGTGCTGGACATCGAGTGGAATCCTTACGGTGACGCCTGCTACGGCCTGAGCGCGGCATCGATGGTCGCCTGGATCCACGACTTCGCCAACACCTACAAGTCGCTCACCGGGCGCGACGCGGTCATCTACACCGCGACCAGCTGGTGGACGCAGTGCACGGGGAACAACAGCGGCTTCGGGGCCACCAACCCGCTCTGGATCGCACGCTACGACTCGGCGCCGGGCGCACTTCCCGCCGGGTGGGGCGTCCAGACCATGTGGCAGTACACCTCGACCGGGCCGACGGTCGGTGACCACGACAAGTTCAACGGCGCGCTGGACCGGGTGCAGGCACTCGCCAACGGCTGACGCCACGACGCGGCACAGGGCCCCCGGCGCCCGCGGCGCCGGGGGCCCTGCGTTCCGGCCGTCAGGCGGCTGCCGGGAGCCGTACCTCCGCCGGGGAGAGCGCGATCTCCAGGACCTGGCGGACGTCGGTCACCGGGTGCACCTCCAGGGTGTCGAGCACCTCGGCGGGGACATCGTCCAGATCGGCCTCGTTCCGCTTGGGGATCACGACGGTCGTGATGCCCGCCCGGTGCGCGGCCAGCAGCTTCTGCTTCAGGCCCCCGATCGGCAGCACCCGCCCGGTCAGCGACACCTCACCGGTCATGGCCACGTCGGTGCGAACCTGCCTGCCGGAGAGCAGCGAGGCCAGCGCCGTCGTCATCGTGATGCCGGCGCTCGGACCGTCCTTGGGCACCGCGCCCGCCGGGAAGTGGATGTGCACGCCGCGGTCCTTGAGGTCCGCCACGGGCAGCTCCAGTTCGGCGCCGCGCGAGCGCAGGAAGGAGAGCGCGATCTGCGCCGACTCCTTCATGACGTCGCCGAGCTGGCCGGTCAGGCTCAGCCCCGCACCGCCGGTCTCGGGATCGGCCAGCGACGCCTCGACGAAGAGGACGTCGCCGCCCGCGCCGGTGACCGCGAGCCCGGTGGCCACGCCGGGCACCGCCGTACGGCGCTCGGCCGGGTCCTGAGCGGACTCCGGCACGTGGTGCGGGCGTCCGATCAGCGGCCGGAGCTCCGCATCGGTGACGGTGAGCGGCAGCTCCTGCTCGCCCAGTTCGTGCTGGGCCGCGACCTTCCGCAGCAGCCTGGCGACGGACCGCTCCAGATTCCGCACGCCCGCCTCGCGGGTGTACTCGCCCGCCAGCCTGCGGAGCGCGGAGTCGTCGAGCGTCACCTCGCCCGGTTCGAGACCGGCGCGCTCCAGCTGCCTGGGCAGCAGGTGGTCGCGGGCGATGACGACCTTCTCGTCCTCGGTGTAGCCGTCGAGCCTGACCAGCTCCATCCGGTCGAGCAGTGCCTCGGGGATGGCTTCCAGCACGTTCGCGGTGGCCAGGAACACCACGTCGGACAGGTCGAGCTCGACCTCCAGGTAGTGGTCCCTGAAGGTGTGGTTCTGCGCCGGGTCGAGCACTTCCAGCAGAGCGGCGGCCGGGTCGCCCCGGAAGTCGGAGCCGACCTTGTCGATCTCGTCCAGCAGGACGACCGGGTTCATCGATCCGGCCTCCTTGATCGCGCGCACGATCCGGCCGGGCAGCGCACCGACGTAGGTGCGGCGGTGTCCGCGGATCTCCGCCTCGTCCCGTACGCCGCCGAGCGCGACGCGGACGAACTTGCGGCCCATCGCGTGTGCCACTCCTTCGCCGAGGGAGGTCTTCCCGACGCCGGGCGGCCCGACGAGCGCCAGTACGGCGCCGCCGCGCCGGCCGCCGACGATGCCCATGCCGCGGTCGGCACGGCGCTTGCGCACCGCCAGGTACTCGGTGATGCGCTCCTTGACGTCGTCGAGACCGGAGTGCTCCGCGTCCAGGACGGCCTTGGCGCCCCTGATGTCGTACTCGTCCTCGGTGCGCTCGTTCCACGGCAGTTCGAGGACGGTGTCGAGCCAGGTCCGGATCCAGGAGCCCTCGGGGCTCTGGTCGGACGAGCGCTCCAGCTTCTCGACCTCCTTGAGCGCGGCCTCCCTCACGTATCCGGGGAGGACGGCGGCCTCGACCCGGGCCCGGTAGTCGTCGGACTCGTCGTCCGCCTCGCCGTTGAGCTCGGAGAGCTCCTTGCGTACGGCCTCCAGCTGGCGCCGGAGCAGGAACTCGCGCTGCTGCTTGTCCACGCCCTCCTGGACGTCCTTGGCGATCGACTCGGCGACGTCCTGTTCGGCGAGGTGCTCGCCCAGCCACTGGACGGCGAGCTTCAGCCGGGCCACCGGGTCGGCGGTCTCCAGGAGCTCGGTCTTCTGGGCGAGCGTGAGGAACGGCGAGTAGCCGGAGTTGTCAGCGAGGGCCGATACGCCCTCGATCTGCTGGACTCTGTCGACGACCTGCCAGGCTCCACGCTTCTTCAGCCAGTCGGTGGCCAGCGCCTTGTACTCCTTGACGAGAGCGGTGACGGCGCCGGACAGCGGCTCGGGGTCGGTCTCGTCGACCCGGATCCCCTCGACCCAGAGCGCGCTGCCCGGGCCTGTGGTGCCCGCGCCGATGCGCACCCGGCCGCGGCCGCGGACCAGGGCGCCGGGGTCTCCGTCGGAGAGCCTGCCGACCTGCTCGACGGTGCCGATGACGCCGGTACTCGCGTAGCTGCCGTCGAGCCGCGGAACGAGGAGCACCAGCGGTTTGTTACCGCTGGAGCGTGCGGAGGACGCCTGGGCGGCCTCCACCGCGGCACGTACGTCCGCTTCGGAAAGGTCCAGCGGCACCACCATTCCGGGCAGCACGACCTCGTCGTCGAGCGGCAGCACGGGCAGGGTGAGCGGTGTGGACGTGTCAGCCATGATCTCCCCTTAGGCAGTGAAGTTGAGCTATGCAGACTCAATGCCGAGAAGGGGGCTGGTGTTCCCGGACGGGCGTTCGCTCTCAGCGATCGGGCCCTGCGGAGGCCGCAGGGGCCGTGCCGGGGGCGCCCTGGACGGCCCCGGAGGAGGTCACGGACGAGATCGCGGGGAGGCCGGGAAGGACAGGGGCGCCCGGGTCGTCCGGCGCGGCCCCGGGGAGGGCCGGCCCGCTCCTGGCGGCAGCCCAGCGGCGCACCAGCGGCCAGCAGGCCACCCCTATGGCGAGCGAGAGCGGATGGCCCCAGTCGGTGAGCGGGTCGCCGAGCACCAGCAGTGCCTGGACGAGCACGGTGGCCACGGCCGCCAGGAGCGGCCAGCGCAGCAGCGGCGGGAGCAGCCCGGCGAGGGCTCCGACCCCGGCCATCAGACCGAAGCTGATGCCGTAGTCCAAACGGTGGAGCGAGGAGTCGGGAAGGTGCCCCGCGGCGACCGCCACACCGACCGGGATCTCGGTGGCCAGCGTCGCCAGGACATGCCCGGTCAGGAACACGGCGCCGGTGCGCAGGGCCCCTATGCGGCGCTCCAGGGCGGTGAGGACGAGCAGGAAGCCGATCGCCGAGAGCGAGAGCATCCCGCCCGCTATCCACAGGGCGCTGCCCACCAGGACCAGCAGCGGGGTGCGGGCCAGGTGCGCCATGTCGGTACTGGAGTCGCGCAGCACGGTGGTGACGGTGTGCGGGTCGGCGTGCTCGGCGAAGAGCGAGGTGGCGACGAGCACCAGGGCGTAGACGAAGGTGAAGGGTGTCCCGGCGGGGGTGGGCAGCAGGCGCAGCAAGGGCAACAGGGCGCGACCGGCGGAACCGGTGGGTCGTCGCATCCGTTGTATGTGGTGCACTCTGCCTGTCCCGTCGGCCGTCGGTCTGTCCGTTCGACTCCACTCCCCCCAACGTTCACTCTCCGCGATAGCCTCCGACCGCGCCTATGACGCGCGCCACACGAAGCAACCCCCGCACCCCCCGAGGCGTCCGGGGTCCGGCCCTGGAGGAACCACCATCGAGACCGAGGACGTACGCACTCTTGACCGGCGCGATGGCCCGTTCGGCGAGGTCGTGCTGCGCGAGCGCGGGGAGCACTTCGAGATCATCGCCAACGGGTGCTTCCTGATGGACACCTCGGACGGACGTTCGGAGCGGTTGCTGATCGACGCGGCACTGGCAGCGCTGCCGGCCGGTCCCGACCGCCCCTCCGTGCTCATCGGCGGACTCGGTGTCGGCTTCTCACTCGCTCATGCCGCGGCGGACCCCCGCTGGGGCCGGATCACGGTCGTCGAGCGCGAGCAGGCCGTCATCGACTGGCACCGGGAGGGCCCGCTCGCCCGGATCTCGGGCGCGGCACTGGACGATCCCCGGACTGTGATCCTGCCCACCGACCTGGTCGCCCACGTCCGCGGATCCGCATCGGCATATGACGCTTTGTGCCTGGACATCGACAACGGGCCAGGGTGGACGGTCACCGAGGACAACGGTGGCCTGTACACCGCGAGCGGGCTCGCAGCCTGTATGGAACGGCTCAAACCGGGAGGAATCCTTGCCGTCTGGTCGGCCCAGCCCTCGGCGACTTTTGAGGAAGCCTTGCGGAATGCCGGGTTCACCGGGGTAAGGACCGAAGAGGTCCCCGTTGCCCGGGGCGTCCCTGACGTGGTCCATCTCGGTGTTCGCCCTGCGTAGCCGGGACGGCTTCCGTGCATCTAGTCTGCTGACCGGCAGATGAGATCTGGACGCCGTGTCCAAGAGCGCAGCTGGGAACACAGCCGCGTACGCAGCAGAACGCACACCAAGAGCGCACTTCCAGGGGCGGGCGATGGAGCAGACACACACCACCCAAAACGGCGTCGCGGCCACCCCGGGCGCTCAGCGCCGGGTCCTGGTCGTCGAGGACGACCCGACAATCGTCGACGCCATCGCCGCACGGCTGCGGGCCGAGGGCTTCCAGGTGCAGACGGCCACGGACGGCCCGGCCGCCGTGGACGCGGCCCAGGGCTGGCAGCCGGACCTGATGGTCCTCGACGTGATGCTGCCCGGCTTCGACGGCCTGGAGGTCTGCCGCCGGGTCCAGGCACAGCGGCCGGTGCCGGTCCTGATGCTCACCGCGCGGGACGACGAGACCGACATGCTGGTCGGCCTCGGCGTCGGCGCCGACGACTACATGACCAAGCCGTTCTCGATGCGTGAGCTGGCGGCGCGCGTGCATGTCCTGCTGCGGCGGGTGGAGCGCGCCACGATCGCCGCGTCGACACCGCGCAGCGGCATCCTGCGCCTCGGCGAGCTGGAGATCGACCACGCGCAGCGCCGGGTCCGGGTGCGCAACGAGGACGTCCACCTGACGCCCACCGAGTTCGATCTGCTGGTCTGCCTGGCGAACACGCCGCGCGCCGTCCTCTCCCGCGAGCAGCTGCTCGCGGAGGTCTGGGACTGGGCCGACGCCTCCGGCACCAGGACCGTGGACAGCCACATCAAGGCGCTCCGCCGGAAGATCGGCGCGGAGCGCATCCGTACGGTGCACGGCGTCGGATACGCGCTGGAGACCCCGGCGCCATGAGCCGGCTGCGGTTCCACCGGGGCCGGAGCGGTGCCCGGCCCCGCGATCCGGCGCGGAATCCGGGCCGGAGCGTGAGCCGGTTCCTGCTGCGGGCCCTGCCCTGGCCGCAGCCGAGGGACCGGCAGCGGCCCCTCCCGGTCTCGATCAAGGCCAAGCTGGGCACGCTCGTGGTGGTGTCCGTGTTCATCACCACAGGGCTGCTCCTGGTGGCGCTGCGCACCAAGACGGAGCTGCGCTTCATCACGGTGTTCTCGGTGATCGCCTCGATGCTGATCACCCAGTTCGTGGCGCACAGCCTGACCTCGCCGCTGGACGAGATGAACACCGTGGCCCGGTCGATCTCGCACGGCGACTACACCCGGCGGGTCAGCGGCGCCGACCGCAGGGACGAGCTGGGCGACCTGGCGACGACCATCAACCGGATGGCCGAGGACCTGGAGGCGGTGGACCGGCACCGCAAGGAGCTGGTCGCGAACGTCTCCCACGAGCTGCGGACCCCGATCGCGGCCCTGCGGGCGGTGCTGGAGAACGTCGTGGACGGGGTGTCGGCGGCCGATCCCGAGACGATGCGCACCGCGCTCAAACAGACCGAACGGCTGGGCAGGCTCGTCGAGACGCTGCTCGACCTCTCCCGTCTCGACAACGGAGTGGTTCCGCTCAAGGCGGCCCGTTTCGAGGTGTGGCCGTATCTCTCGGGCGTCCTGAAGGAGGCGAATCTCGCAGCCGCGCAGCGCGCGGGCGCTTCGGGCTCCGGGGGTCAGCACACCCGGACGGACGTCCATCTCCATCTGGATGTCTCGCCGCCCGAGCTGACGGCGCACGCCGACGCCGAGCGTCTCCACCAGGTGGTCGCCAACCTGATCGACAACGCGGTCAAGCACTCCCCGCCGCACGGCCGGGTCACGGTCCTCGCCCGCCGCGGGCCGCAGCCGGAATCCCTCGACCTGGAGGTCGTGGACGAGGGGCCGGGCATCCCGGAGTCGGAGCGGCACCGGGTCTTCGAGCGCTTCAACCGGGGCCGCGCCCCGTCCCCGCACGGCCCCGGCGGGGACGGCGGTACCGGGCTCGGTCTTGCCATCGCCCGCTGGGCGGTCGATCTGCACGGCGGACGGATCGGGGTGGCCGAATCATCCCGTGGCTGCCGCATACGCGTCACTCTTCCGGGCGTATCCCGAACACCAAGTTGACGTAAAGTCTTCAGCGGAAGCCCGCGTTCCGTGCAGAACCCGCGGGTAAGCGCGTCAGAGGGTGCCGGCCAAGGGGCGGTAGCTGTGACGCGTCATACCCGCATGATGGGGAACCACGCTTGTTTCCCGCCATTTCAAGCCCCGAAACCAGCTTTCGAGTGTGACTTACGCGACGTTGCCCCGCCCGGCCTGCACCTCCAGGCCGGGGAGGCGTAGCCTTTATTTCCGCTGTCCATCACCTTGTGAAGCGGAAGAGGGCGGTTCACGCCGTGTCGTCTCAGTCCCCCAGTAATTCGAGCATCTCGACCGACCAGGAGGGGCAGGAAAAGAGTCCTGCCGACGCTTTTGGTCCCAATGAGTGGCTCGTCGACGAGATCTACCAGCAGTACCTCCAGGACCCGAATTCGGTTGACCGTGCCTGGTGGGACTTCTTCGCCGACTACAAGCCAGGTTCTGCCGGTGCTCCCACCGCGGGTGCGGATCCCGTGAGCGCGAGCCCTCCGCACCAGTCGGGCGAGAGCGGCCGTGCCGCCGCCGCGCAGGGTGGTGCAGCCGCGGGGGCTGCTCCCACCACAGCAGCGGCTCCGGCCGCCGCACCCCGTACTCCCCAGGCTGCCGCGCCCGCAGCGCCGCAGGCCCCGGCTCCGGCCGCGCCTGCTGCCGCGAAGCCCGCGGCCGCCGCTCCGGCGGCCAAGCCCGCGGCCAAGGCCGAGGCGAAGCCCGAGGCCGCCGAGCCCGAGGCTCCGGCAGGCCCCGAGCTGGTGACGCTGCGCGGTCCGTCCGCCGCGGTCGCGAAGAACATGAACGCATCGCTGGAGCTGCCGACGGCCACGTCCGTCCGCGCGGTCCCGGTGAAGCTGCTCTTCGACAACCGCATCGTCATCAACAACCACCTGAAGCGCGCCAGGGGCGGGAAGGTCTCCTTCACCCACCTCATCGGCTTCGCGATGGTGCAGGCCCTCAAGGCCATGCCGTCGATGAACCACTCCTTCGCGGTGAAGGACGGCAAGCCGACGCTGGTCAAGCCGGCCCACGTCAACCTCGGCCTCGCCATCGACCTGGTGAAGCCGAACGGCGACCGCCAGCTCGTCGTCGCGGCCATCAAGAAGGCCGAGACGCTCAACTTCTTCGAGTTCTGGCAGGCGTACGAGGACATCGTCCGCCGGGCCCGCGCGAACAAGCTGACGATGGACGACTTCACCGGGGTCACCGCGTCGCTCACCAACCCCGGCGGCATCGGCACCGTCCACTCCGTGCCCCGCCTGATGCCCGGTCAGGGCCTCATCATGGGCGTCGGCGCGATGGACTACCCGGCCGAGTTCCAGGGCACGTCGCAGGACACCCTGAACAAGCTGGGCATCTCGAAGGTCATGACCCTGACCTCGACCTACGACCACCGGGTCATCCAGGGCGCGGCCTCCGGCGAGTTCCTGCGGATCCTCGCCAACCTGCTGCTCGGCGAGAACGGCTTCTACGACGACCTGTTCGAGGCGCTGCGCATCCCGTACGAGCCGGTCCGCTGGCTCAAGGACATCGACGTCTCGCACGACAACGACGTCACCAAGGCCGCGCGCGTCTTCGAGCTGATCCACTCCTACCGGGTCCGCGGTCACGTCATGGCCGACACCGACCCGCTGGAGTACAAGCAGCGCAAGCACCCCGACCTGGACATCATCGAGCACGGGCTCACCCTGTGGGACCTGGAGCGCGAGTTCGCCGTCGGCGGCTTCGCCGGCAAGTCGATGATGAAGCTGCGCGACATCCTCGGCGTGCTGCGCGACTCGTACTGCCGCACCACCGGCGTCGAGTTCATGCACATCCAGGACCCCAAGCAGCGCAAGTGGATCCAGGACCGCATCGAGCGCGGCGCACACGCCAAGCCCGAGCGCGAGGAGCAGCTGCGCATCCTGCGCCGGCTGAACTCGGCGGAGGCGTTCGAGACCTTCCTGCAGACCAAGTACGTCGGCCAGAAGCGCTTCTCGCTCGAAGGCGGCGAGTCCGTCATCCCGCTGCTCGACGCCGTCATCGACTCGGCCGCCGAGTCGCGCCTCGACGAGGTCGTCATCGGGATGGCCCACCGCGGCCGTCTCAACGTGCTGGCCAACATCGTCGGCAAGTCGTACGCGCAGATCTTCCGCGAGTTCGAGGGCAACCTCGACCCGAAGTCGATGCACGGCTCGGGCGACGTGAAGTACCACCTCGGCTCCGAGGGGACCTTCACCGGCCTGGACGGCGAGCAGATCAAGGTCTCGCTGGCCGCCAACCCCTCGCACCTGGAGACCGTCGACCCGGTCGTCGAGGGCATCGCCCGCGCCAAGCAGGACATCATCAACAAGGGCGGCACGGACTTCACCGTGCTGCCGGTGGCGCTGCACGGCGACGCGGCCTTCGCGGGCCAGGGCGTCGTCGCCGAGACGCTCAACATGTCGCAGCTGCGCGGCTACCGCACCGGCGGCACCGTGCACATCGTGATCAACAACCAGGTCGGCTTCACCGCCGCCCCGGAGTCGTCGCGTTCGTCGATGTACGCCACCGACGTGGCCCGCATGATCGAGGCGCCGATCTTCCATGTGAACGGTGACGACCCGGAGGCCGTGGTGCGCGTCGCGCGCCTCGCGTTCGAGTTCCGTCAGGCGTTCAACAAGGACGTCGTCATCGACCTGATCTGCTACCGCCGCCGCGGTCACAACGAGGCCGACAACCCCTCGTTCACGCAGCCGCTGATGTACGACCTGATCGACAAGAAGCGCTCGGTGCGCAAGCTCTACACCGAGTCCCTCATCGGTCGCGGCGACATCACGCTGGAAGAGGCGGAGCAGGCGCTCCAGGACTTCCAGGGCCAGCTGGAGAAGGTCTTCGCGGAGGTCCGCCAGGCCACCGCCGAGCCCGCCGAGGCCTCGGTCCCGGTCCCGCAGGCGGAGTTCCCGGTCGCCGTGGACACCTCGATCTCGCAGGAGGTCGTCAAGCGGATCGCCGAGTCGCAGGTCAACATCCCGGACCGGATCACCGTGCACCCGCGGCTGCTGCCGCAGGTGCAGCGCCGGGCCGCGATGATCGACGAGGGCACGATCGACTGGGCGATGGGCGAGACCCTCGCCATCGGCTCGCTGCTCCTTGAGGGCACCCCGGTCCGCCTCTCCGGCCAGGACTCGCGCCGCGGGACCTTCGGCCAGCGCCACGCGGTGCTCATCGACCGCAAGACCGGCGAGGACTTCACCCCGCTGCTCTACCTCGCCGACGACCAGGCGCGTTACAACGTCTACGACTCGCTCCTCAGCGAGTACGCGGTGATGGGCTTCGAGTACGGCTACTCGCTCGCCCGCCCGGAGTCGCTGGTCATGTGGGAGGCGCAGTTCGGCGACTTCGTCAACGGCGCGCAGACCGTGGTGGACGAGTACATCTCGGCCGCCGAGCAGAAGTGGGGCCAGACGTCCGGCGTCACCCTGCTCCTCCCGCACGGCTACGAGGGCCAGGGCCCGGACCACTCGTCCGCCCGCCCGGAGCGCTTCCTCCAGCTGTGCGCGCAGAACAACATGACGGTCGCCATGCCGACGCTCCCGTCGAACTACTTCCACCTCCTGCGGTGGCAGGTGCACAACCCGCACCACAAGCCGCTGGTGGTCTTCACCCCGAAGTCGATGCTCCGTCTCAAGGCGGCCGCGTCGAAGGCGGAGGAGTTCACCACGGGTGGCTTCCGTCCGGTGATCGGGGACGACAGTGTCGACCCGAGCGCCGTGCGCAAGGTCGTCTTCACGGCCGGCAAGGTGTACTACGACCTGGACGCGGAGCGCACCAAGCGCGGCGTCACGGACACCGCGATCATCCGGCTTGAGCGTCTGTACCCGCTGCCGGGTGCCGAACTGCAGGCGGAGATCGCCAAGTTCCCGAACGCCGAGAAGTACCTCTGGGCGCAGGAGGAGCCGGCGAACCAGGGCGCGTGGCCGTTCATCGCGCTCAACCTGATCGACCACCTGGACCTGGCGGTCGGCGCCGACGTCCCGCACGGTGAGCGCCTGCGCCGCATCTCGCGGCCGCACGGCTCGTCGCCCGCGGTCGGCTCCGCCAAGCGCCACCAGGCGGAGCAGGCCCAGCTGGTCGCCGAGGTCTTCGAGGCCTAGGCGGAACGAGCGGTTCACCCGCGGGGCCCGGACGCATCGTGTGATGCGTCCGGGCCCCGCGGCGTGCCGCGTGCCGTACGGGCCGCGCGCCCCGCCCGGACCAGGTGCGGCCCGGAGCCGCGGACCGTGAGCGGGCACGACCCGCTGCGGACCGGGCGGACCCGCGCCGCGCATAATCGGAAAAGGACCATCCGGAACACATCAGGAGCGACACGTGTACTTCACCGACCGCGGCATCGAGGAACTGGAGAAGCGGCGGGGCGAGGAGGAGGTCACCTTCGAGTGGCTCGCCGAGCAGCTGCGTACGTTCGTCGACCTGAACCCGGACTTCGAGGTCCCTGTCGAGCGGCTGGCGACCTGGCTGGCCCGGCTGGACGACGAGGACGACGAGGACGAGTGACGGCACCCGGCCGGGTGCCGTCGGCCGGCGCCGCCGTCAGACGCCCGCCCGCATCCGGTCGTAGGCGAGACCCAGGACCCCGTGCGCGACGAGCAGCGCGGCCGCCGTCGTCCAGCCGCCGCTGCGGCGGCTGAAGCCCCAGAGCACGAGCGGGACACCGGCCGCCAGCTGGGCGGCGCCGAGCGCACGGGCCCGCGGGCCGCGCAGCCAGGGGCCGAGGGCGCCGTCCTCGAAGGCCGCGAGCTCCGCACGTACGGCCTCCCCCAGACGGCTCTTCGGCTCGATCCGCCCGGTGGCCGGCTGGACCCTGGCCACCTCGCGCAGGCGGTCGGCGGGGTCGCCGGGGGTGAGGCCGGTGGGCAGGGCAAGACCGGCCCGCGCGAGGACGGCGATGAGACCTGTCAGCCGGGAACCCGAGTCGGCGAGCGGATCGGGGAGGGTGAGCTCGGTCAGGGTCGCGAGGTCGAGCACGGGGTCGAGGCCGAGCCGTGCTCCGAACGTGCGCATCGCGCCGTCCTCCCCCACCGGTGTGCCGTCCGCACGCCACATATAGCCGACCGGCCGCCGGAATCCGGAGGCCAGGGTGAGGCCTGCCCGGTCGCCGTCCCACCAGAGCGCGAGCACCGGCCAGGGCGAGGCGACCGCCAGGGTGGTGACCCAGCCGCCGGCCACCCGGTCGACCGGCTCGTCGCCGTGCAGCCAGGGCTTCCCCTCGGGGACGAGCACACTCCAGTCCTCGCCCGCCGGGGAGAGGAGCAGCCGCTCTCCCAGCATCCGGGCCGGGACACGTACGGCGGCCGGGGCCGCCCGGCAGAGCAGCAGGGCACCTGTGGCGTTCTCTGACATGGCACCACGCTAGGACAAAACCTCGCGTTCCACCCCTGCGCTTGACTTCATGGAACCGCGATATATCGTGTTCTGCAGAAGACGCGATATGTTGCGTCATGGTCGACCGGGGAGGTCAGTTCCATGTCCGTGAGGTCAGTGGCGGAGCCGCAGAAGCTTTCCTTCGACGAACCCGTGACAGCGCTGCAGGTGCGCATCGTCAACGGAACGGTCAACGTCGTGGGTACCGACGAGACCGTGCTCGACGAGCAGGGCGGCGCCCGGCTGGAGGTCTCCGAGCTGGAAGGGCCTCCGCTGGTCGTCACGGTGCAGAACGGCATACTGACCGTCGCCTACGAGGATCTGCCCTGGAAGGGCTTCCTGAAGTGGCTCGACCGGAGGGGCTGGCACCGGAAGGCCGTGGTCTCGCTCGCGGTGCCGGCGTCGGCGAGGGTCGAGGTCGGCGTGGTGGGGGCCGGCGCGGTCGTGTCCGGCATCCGCGGGCGCACGGAGGTGCGCGGGGTCACCGGCGACACCGCCCTGGTCGGCCTCTCCGGCACCGTCCTCGCCGAGACCGTGTCCGGGAACGTCGAGGCGCAGGCCGTCAGCGGCGACCTTCGCTTCCACTCGGTCTCCGGGGACCTCACCGTGATCGAGGGGGCCGGCTCGTCCGTACGGGCGGAATCGGTCAGCGGCGACATGGTCGTCGACCTCGACGCGACGGGCAGGCCCACCGACATCGCCCTCACCACCGTCTCCGGCGAGGTCGCCATCCGGCTGGCCCAGCCGACGGACGCGCAGGTCAGCGCGAACACGACGAGCGGCGCCGTGTCGAACGCCTTCGAGGATCTGCGGGTCAGCGGCCAGTGGGGTGCCAAGAAGATCACCGGTACCCTCGGCGCGGGCACCGGCCGCCTCCGGGCCACCACCGTGAGCGGGGCCATCGCCCTGCTGCGCCGCCCCGCACAGGACGACATCGCCGAGAAGGTGCTCTGACATGGCCCCCGTATTTGCCCACGGCCGACTGCGGCTCTACCTCCTCAAGCTCCTGGACGAGGCCCCGCGCCACGGCTACGAAGTGATCAGGCTGCTCGAGGAGCGCTTCCAGGGGCTCTATGCGCCGAGCGCGGGCACCGTCTATCCCCGCCTCGCCAAGCTGGAGGCGGAAGGGCTCGTCACCCACGCGTCGGAGGGCGGCAGGAAGGTGTACTCGATCACCGAGGCCGGCCGCACCGAACTGGCGGGTCGCAGCGGTGAACTGGCCGACCTGGAGATGGAGATCCGGGAGTCGGTCTCCGAACTGGCCGCGGAGATCCGGGCCGATGTCAGCGGCTCGGCGAACGACCTGCGGCGCGAGATCCGCCAGGCCGCGAAGGAGGCGCGCGGGACGGCGGGCGGGGGCAGCGCTCCCGGCACCGGGAAGCCGTTCCCCGGATTCCCGGAAGCATCCGACTTCTTCGACGGGAACTGGGCCGACAAGGAGGGCTGGCGCCAGGCCAAGGAGGAGTTCAAGCGCGCCAAGCAGGAGTGGAAGGAACAGGCCAGGAGGGCGAAGGACGAGTCGCGCCGGGCCCGCGAGGACGCGCAGCAGGCACGCCGCCAGGCCAGGGAGGCCCAGGAGTACGCCCAGGAGCAGGTGCAGCGGGTCGCCGCGCAGGTCCAGGACCATTTCGCGCGCGGGGACTGGCCCGCCGGGGTGCGTGAAGGACTCGCCGAATTCACCCGGGAGCTGGGCCGTTTCGGCCGGCCGGCGGAGCCAGGGGCAGGAGCGGGGAAGGACAGCCGCACGGACACCGGAGCCGGCCCGGACCCGCGCGGCGGTACGGACACGGACACCGGTCCGGACGCCGCGACGGGTCCCGCCGCGGGTACGGACACCACCGCGGGCACGGACACCACCACGGCCACCGGCGCGGCCGGGCCCGTCCGCTTCGGCAAGGACGATGCCCGGCCCGCACCCGGGCCCGCGTGGGCGCGGGAGGAGTCGTCCGGCAGCCCGGCACGCGATCTGGAGCGGCTGCTCGACCGCTTCCGCGACGACATCCGGGACGCGGCACGCGACCACGGGGTCACCGAAGGACAGCTCCGGGACGCGAGGCGGCATCTGTCGGAAGCCGCCGTACACATCGGCGCCGCGCTGCGTGGCACCGAGACCTGAGACGGGGCCGGGCCGCGCCCGTCCACCCCCCCCTCGCGGTGGGGCGGGCGGGCGCGGTCGCGTCACGCGGCGCTCACACCGCGCTGAGCAACCCGTCACCCGGCTCGCCCCCGTGGAGCACCCGCTCCACCGCCTCGTACGACACCCCGCACGCCGCCAGCGCGTCCGCGGCCACCCCGCCGCGCTCGACGAGGGCCAACAGCAGGTGCTCGTCGCCGAGATGGCGGTCCCGGTGCGCCGCCGCGGTCCGCAGGGCGATCCGCAGCGTCTCCTTCGCCCCGGGCGTGAGCGGCCTGCGCACCGCCCTGACCTGCGCCCGCCTCTCCGCCAGCGCGCCCGGCCCGTGCTCCTCCTCGATCCGCCCGACGACCTCGTCGAGATCGATGCCGAGCCCGGCCAGCGCTTCCGTGTCGGCCTGCGACAGCCCGCCCCGGCGCCTGGCGTCGTCCAGCGCTCCGGTCAGCCGCTCGCGCCACCGCGTGACACCGAGCGAGGCCAGGGCGGTGGACGCCTTCGTCCCGCGTGCGTCGAGCAGCGCCATCAGCAGATGCTCCTCGGTGATGCGGGGCTCACCCCCGCGGTCGGCGTACCCGACCGCCCCGCTGACCACGTCCCTGGCCCCCTGGGTGAAGCGTTCGAACATCACTGCCTCCCGTGCTTCTTGTGGACCGCCTGCCTGCTGACGCCGAGCTCCGCGGCGATGTCCTGCCACGACCAGCCCTGGTTGCGGGCGCTGCGCACCTGTACGGATTCGAGCCGTTCGAGCAGCCGCCGCAGCGCGGCCACCGCCCGCAACCCGACTCGCGGGTCACTGTCGCCCGCCCGGGCGGCGAGCTCCGTTGCCTCGGTCATGGTGTCAATTTACGTTGACACCCGACAAGTGTCAACCTTCATTGACAGTGCGAGCGGTGCGGGGCCGGCATCCGGAAACGGGAAGACCGCGGGCGGAGGACGGGCGTACCGTGCCGCCGTGATCGACTACTTGCACGGCGCCCCCGTCCCCTGCAGCCTCGATGTGGACTGGCACCACGGAAGCCCCTCCCCGGAAGGCGATCCAGGTCCGCGGATCCAGGTCCACGCCTGCACCGAGCACACGCTCATCCTGCGGCAGAACAAGTCCGTGCACTTCGAAGCGCCCTTCCTCTTCCTGCTCTTCGGGAACGACAGGGCGCTGCTGCTCGACACCGGCGCCTCGGAGGATGCGGCGCACTTCCCGCTGCGGGCCACCGTCGACGCGCTGACCGACCAGTGGCTGCTGCGCCACCCACGCGAGCGGTACGGGCTGCTGGTCGCCCACACCCACGGCCACGGCGACCACGTGGCGGGCGACGCGCAGTTCGCCGGACGGCCGCTGACCACCGTCGTGGGCCGGGACCAGGAGGCGGTCGCCGGGTACTTCGGGCTGACCGACTGGCCGCACCGGCAGGGCGAACTGGACCTCGGCGGGCGGGTCGTCGATCTGATCCCCGGCCCCGGCCACCAGAGCGCGGCGGTCGTCTTCCACGACCGGCACACCGGACTGCTCCTGACCGGTGACTCGCTCTACCCGGGCCGGATCCACGTATCCGACGAGGCCGCCTTCACCGCCACGGTCGAGCGGCTGCTGGCCTTCTGTGCGGACCGCCCGGTGACGCATGTGCTCGGCTGCCACATCGAGATGACCACCACCCCGCACGTGGACTACCCGCGCGGCACCGCGTACCAGCCGGACGAGCCGCCGCTCCAGCTCACGGCCGGGCACCTGCAGCGGTTGCGGCAGGCGCTGGCGGACGGAACGGACGACCCGCAGGGCGAGTTCCTGGTGGTCACCGGGTGCCCGCGGTTCAGGCCCCGGTCAGCACGATCTTGCCGAAGAGCTCACCCGACGCCATCTTCCCGAAGCCCTCACGGGCCCGGTCGAGCGGCAGCACCTCGTCGATGACGGGCCGCACCCCGGTGGCCGCGCAGAACGACAGCAGGTCCTCCAGCTCGTCCTTGGACCCCATGGTCGAGCCGACGACCCTCAGTTCCAGGAAGAAGATCCGGGTCAGCTCCGCCGACACCGGGTCCGAGCCGCTGGTGGCACCCGAGATCACCAGGGTGCCCCCGGGCTTGAGCGACTTGACGGAGTGCGACCACGTGGCGGCCCCCACCGTCTCGATGACGGCGTCCACCCGCTGGGGCAGCCGCGCACCCGGTTCGAAGGCCTCCACCGCGCCCAGCTCCACGGCCCGCTTCCGCTTGGCCTCGTCCCGGCTGGTGGCGTACACCCGCAGGCCCCCGGCCTTGCCGAGCACGATGGCGGCCGTCGCCACCCCGCCGCCCGCGCCCTGGACGAGCACGGAGTCACCGGGCCGCACACCGGCATTGGTGAAGAGCATGCGGTAAGCCGTGAGCCAGGCGGTGGGCAGGCAGGCGGCCTCCTCGAAGCTCAGCTCCTTCGGCTTGCGGAGCACGTTCCACTCCGGGACCGTGACCTGCTCCGCGAAGGTCCCCTGGTACTTCTCCGTCAGGATGGACCGCCCCTCCTTCGGGCCGACCCCGTACCCGGTCTGCCCGATCACCGAGTGCAGGACGACCTCGTTGCCGTCCTGGTCGACCCCGGCCGCGTCGCAGCCCAGGATCATCGGCAGCTTGTCGGCGGCGAGCCCGACGCCGCGGAGCGACCAGAGGTCGTGATGGTTGAGGGAGGCGGCTCTGACGTCGACCGTCGTCCAGCCGGGCCGGGCGGTGGGGGCCGGACGCTCCCCCAGCTCAAGGCCGTTGAGCGGGTGATCGCGGTCGATGCGGGCTGCGTAGGCGGCGAACATGCCCCGACGATAGGCGTGGCCGGTTCCGCAGGGAACCGGCCACGCGTGTGACGCTGCTAGCATCCGGCGGCCCGCACCGCCGGAGCGGCGCCGTCCCCCGCCCGCACCGGACCGCCGGGGCGTGGCAGTCACGGCCGCGAAACGGGCGGGGGCCGGGAGCCGTACCCGCGCTCCCGGCCCCCGCCCTCCGGATGCCTCAGCGCCGGGCCACGCCCTCCGCGCGGGCCGCGGCAGCCACGGCGGCGGTGACCGCAGGAGCGACCCGCTCGTCGAACGGCGACGGAATCACGCAGTCCGCGCTCAGTTCACCGGCCACCACGGCCGCCAGCGCCTCCGCGGCGGCGAGCTTCATGCCCTCCGTGATCCGCGACGCCCGCACCTGGAGCGCCCCGGCGAAGATCCCCGGGAACGCCAGCACGTTGTTGATCTGGTTCGGGAAGTCGCTGCGCCCGGTGGCGACGACCGCCGCGTACTTGGCGGCGATCGTGGGATGGATCTCCGGGTTCGGGTTGGCCATCGCGAAGATGAAGGAACCCTCGGCCATCGAGGCGACCGCGGGCTCGGGGACCGTACCGCCCGAAACCCCGATGAAGACGTCCGCACCGGACATCGCCTGCTCCAGCGAGCCGGTCAGGCCCGCCTTGTTGGTGTAGCTCGCGACCTCACGCTTGATCTCGGTGAGGTCCTCACGGTCGGAGGAGACGATGCCCTTGCGGTCGCACACCGCGACATCGCCGATTCCGGCCTCCACGAGGATCTTCGCGATGGCCACACCCGCCGCACCCGCACCCGAGATGACCGCACGCAGCTGCCCCAGCGAGCGCCCGGTGAGGGTGGCCGCGTTGCGCAGGGCCGCCAGGGTGACCACGGCGGTGCCGTGCTGGTCGTCGTGGAAGACCGGGATGTCCAGCTGCTCCTGGAGCCTGCGCTCGATCTCGAAGCAGCGCGGCGCGGAGATGTCCTCCAGGTTGACACCGCCGAAGGAGGGCGCGAGCCGGACCACGGTCTCGATGATCTCGTCCGTGTCGGTGGTCGCCAGCGCGATCGGAACGGCGTCGACGCCGCCGAACTGCTTGAAGAGGATGGCCTTGCCCTCCATCACGGGGAGGGACGCCTCCGGGCCGATGTCACCCAGCCCCAGCACCGCCGTACCGTCCGTCACGACGGCGACGACCTGCGACTTCCAGGTGTAGTCGTGGACGAGCTCCGGCTTCTCGGCGATAGCGCTGCAGACCTTGGCGACGCCGGGGGTGTACGCGAGGGACAGGTCGTCCCGGTCCCGCACGGGCACCGTGGCCTGGACCGCCATCTTGCCGCCGCGGTGCAGGGCGAAAACCGGGTCGAAGGTCTCCTCGTCCTGCGAGGAAGTGCTGAAACTTTCGCTGCGAGGATTGACGATCTCCGCTGCCATTGGTTGTTACCCCTTAAGTCTTCATCAGTTGAGGGTGGCCACTCCTGGTTGAGGAGGGGTGGGCGGGCACCGCGTATGCGCCCCGCGCCGGCCGGATGGCCCGCCGGGCGGGGGGAGGTGCATACGCGCGGGCGCGCCGCACACGCGCCCTGAGCCCCGGATGAGGGGTGTAACCGTCTGTTCTACCGGATGGACCGCACATCGGACGAGTCCATATCGAGTCCGCACCGACGCGGTGAGATGACTCATAGCGGGATATCGGGGCAGGTCGGCCCGGTCCCCGGAACAGGTCCATCCTTCGAGACGCGCCCCGGAACGGCACGGGGCTGACCGGAGATCCTCCGGCGGAAGGTGCCTTTGCCAGCAGATGGTCCGGTCGTGCCGTACCGGCCAAGTGGAGAACGGGGGTGACCCGTTACCCGATTTTGACATGAGCAGCGACCTGTTTGGACCAGTGCGGCTGGCAAGATGCCGTCATCCACACAGCGCCGTGGCACCGGAACACCGGGTGCCGCGGCTCCAGCATTCAGCTGTCTCTGATCCGCCGGAGGACCACCACCATGACCGCACGCCCCACTCGCCGCACGACCGCAGTGAAGTCCCGGACAGCCGCGGTCGGCGCGATCGCGGTCGCCGGCGCGCTGCTGCTGTCCGCCTGCGGCGACCAGACCAAGAACGACAGCGCCGGCACGTCCGCCGCGCCGCTCGCACACCTGCTGCCGCAGGCCGTCCGGGCCAAGGGCACCATCAAGGTGGGTTCCGACATCGCGTACGCCCCCGTCGAGTTCAAGGACAAGACCGGCAAGGTCGCCGGAATCGACCCCGACCTCGGCGCGGCGCTGGGCAAGCAGCTGGGCGTGAAGTTCCAGTTCGAGAACGGCACCTTCGACACCCTGGTCACCGGTCTGCGCGCCAAGCGCTACGACATCGCGATGTCGGCGATGACCGACACCAAGGACCGGCAGAACGGCATCGCGGACGGCAAGAAGGTCGGCGAGGGCGTCGACTTCGTCGACTACTACTCCGCCGGTGTGTCGATCTACACGCAGAAGGGCAAGGACGAGGGCATCAAGACCTGGTCCGACCTGTGCGGCAAGACGATCGTCATGGAGCGCGGCACGGTCTCCCACGACCTCGCCAAGGCGCAGGCGAAGAAGTGCCCGGCCGGCAAGAAGCTGACCATCCAGCCCTTCGACGACGACCAGCAGGCCCAGACCCGGCTGCGGTCCGGTGGCGCCGACGCCGGTTCGGCCGACTCCCCCATCGCCGCGTACGCGGTGAAGACCTCGGGCGGCGGCAAGGACTTCCAGATCGTCGGCCCGACGGTCGAGGCCGCCCCGTACGGCATCGCGGTCGCCAAGCACAACGACCAGCTCACCAAGGCCATCCAGCAGGCCATGGACGCGATCATCAAGAACGGCACGTACGACAAGGTCCTCGCCAAGTGGGGCGCCGAGCAGGGTGCGGTCACCTCGGCCAAGCTCAACGGCGGATCCTGACCGGACGCCGGCGCTGAGAGGTATCACCTATGACTGCTGACATGGAAAAGGCGGGCGCGGTCGACGCGCCGCCCACCGCCGGGCCGCAGGCCATCAAGGCCATACCGGTACGGCACTTCGGGCGCTACGTCGCCGCGGTCGTCGCCGTGGCCCTGCTCGCCTCGATCGTCTACGCCTTCTCCCAGGGCAAGATCAACTGGGGGGCCATCCCGGACTTCTTCTTCGACCACCGGATCATCCACGGGGTGGGCCAGACCCTGCTGCTCACCGTGCTCTCCATGGTGATCGGCGTGGTCGGGGGCATCGTCCTCGCGGTGATGCGGCTGTCCAAGAATCCGGTGACCGCGTCGATCTCGTGGTTCTACATCTGGTTCTTCCGGGGCACTCCGGTCCTCGTCCAGCTGATGGTCTGGTTCAACCTGGGCCTGGTCTTCCAGTACATCAACCTCGGTCCGATCTACAAGGACTACTGGTCGAGCTTCATGACGCCGCTGCTGACGGCGCTGCTCGGGCTCGGTCTCAACGAGGCCGCGTACATGGCGGAGATCTGCCGGGCCGGGCTGCTCGCGGTCGACGAGGGCCAGACCGAGGCGGCGCAGGCGCTCGGTATGAGCCACGCGAAGACGCTGCGGCGGATCGTGGTCCCGCAGGCGATGCGGGTCATCGTGCCCCCCACGGGCAACGAGGTCATCAACATGCTCAAGACCACCTCGCTGGTGGCCGCCGTGCAGTTCTACGAACTGCTCAGGACGGCCCAGGACATCGGACAGACATCCGGGGCCGCGGTCGAGATGCTGTTCCTGGCCGCCGCCTGGTATCTGGTGCTCACGACCATCTTCTCGATCGGTCAGTTCTATCTGGAGCGCTACTACGCGCGCGGCTCCAGCCGCAGCCTGCCGCTGACCCCGCTCCAGCGGGTCAGGGCGAATCTGGCTTCCTTCAGCAACCGCTCGGGGGTGTCCGCATGACCGCGATGGTGAAGGCCGAGGGCGTCCACAAGTCCTTCGGAGCGACTCAGGTACTCAAGGGGATCGATCTTGAGGTCGCCCCGCGTGAGGTGTTCTGCCTCATCGGCCCCTCGGGCTCCGGAAAGTCGACGTTCCTGCGGTGCATCAACCACCTGGAGAAGGTCAACGCCGGACGGCTGTACGTCGACGGGGACCTGGTCGGCTACCGCCAGAAGGGCGAGAAGCTCTATGAGCTGAAGGACAGCGAAGTCGCCCTGAAGCGCCGGGACATCGGCATGGTCTTCCAGCGCTTCAACCTCTTCCCCCACATGACGGCCATCGAGAACGTCATGGAGGCGCCGGTCCAGGTGCGCGGTGAGGCCAGGGCCGTCGCCCGCGCCCGCGCCGAGCGGCTGCTCGACCGGGTGGGGCTCTCCGACAAGGCGGGCAACTATCCGACCCAGCTCTCGGGCGGCCAGCAGCAGCGGGTGGCGATCGCCCGTGCGCTGGCGATGGAGCCGAAGCTGATGCTCTTCGACGAGCCGACGTCGGCGCTCGACCCGGAACTGGTGGGCGACGTCCTGGACGTGATGCGCGGCCTCGCCGAGGACGGCATGACGATGATCGTCGTCACCCACGAGATGGGCTTCGCCCGTGAGGTGGGCGACGCGCTGGTGTTCATGGACGACGGCGTGGTGGTCGAGTCGGGCCATCCGCGGGACGTCCTGACGGCCCCGCAGCACGAGCGGACCAAGTCGTTCCTGTCGAAGGTGCTGTGAGCGGGCGCACGAGGCAGCCGTGAGAGGGGGTACGGGCCGGCGAGGCCCGTACCCCCTTCGCGCTGCGGACTCCCGGCGCACTACTTCACCGCGAGCACCAGAGTGTCCGAGGGCGAGGCCCAGACGGTCCTGGCCTCGGCGAAGCCCGCCGCGCGGAGGGTGTCCGCGTGCCACCGCGCGGACGGCATGTCCCCGTCGGCGTGCTCCCCGTAGATCCGGTACCGCTCGGCGGTCGGCCCTGCGAGGACCGGGTCATCGGCCGCGAGGGCCCACCAGTCCGCCCAGTCCAGGGCGCCCGCGGCCCTGGCCCGGTCCATGGCTGCGTGCCGGTGGGCGCGCTCGGCCGCGTTGATCCGCGGGGTCCCTTCGTCGATCATGTGGTCGGCGTTCATGAAGACGCCGCCGTTCACGACGAGGGAGCCGAGCTGTCCGTAGAGCGCGGCGAGCGGCTCGGTGTGCAGCCAGTGCAGCGCGGTCGCGGTGAGCACCGCGTCGTACTCCCGGTGCGGCAGGAGGCCGGTCCAGCCGGGATCCTTCAGATCGGCGGTCACGAAACGGGCCCGTTCGTCGCCGGCGAAGCAGCCCTCGGCGATGGCGAGCAGCGCCGGGTCCAGGTCGACACCCGTGCTGGTGGCTCCGGGGAACCGCTTGAGCAGCCGATCCGTGATACTTCCCGTACCGCATGCGAGATCAAGTACCCGGGGCGCGGACCCCACCAGCGCCTCGACCATGTCCAGCATGACCCGGAAACGTTCCTCGCGGTCGGGCATGTACCACTCCTGCTGGCGGTCCCAGCTCTCCTGCCAGGCCCACCAGTCCGTACCTGCCGCCGACTCCGACTCCGTCACTGCCGCCTCCACCGATGCCGATTCCGCCGCCGCGAACCGTCCGTACCGTCCGCAATATCCGCGTAAGTAATACCCTCGAAGGATGAGCAGCCATTACGGCCGCACGCCCGTCGACACTAGACCGCCTCCGTAAGGACTACAAGTGGAACTGGCCTATTACTCGGACTACGCCGTGCGCCTGGTGAACACCGAGGAGCCGGCCCGCAACAAGGACTCACTCACCTCGGTCGACGCGGTGCGCGAGCTCTTCGGCGCGAACGCGTCCGCGGCGCGGCGTGCCACGGACGCCGACGTCACCCGCTTCCGCTCGGTACGGAGCAGACTGCGCGCCGTCTTCACGGCGGCGGACGAAGGGGACGAGACCCTGGCGGTCGACCTGCTGAACTCACTGCTGCTGGAGTTCCCCGTCTCGCCGCAGATCTCCGGCCACGACCACCGGGACGACGACGACCGGCCGCTGTGGCACATGCACCTGGCCGACCACCCGTCCAATGCGACGTCCGGCTACGCGGCCATCGCCTCCATGGGGCTCGCCTTCCATCTCACGGAGTACGGGGTGGACCGGCTCGGTCTGTGCGAGGCGGCGCCGTGCCGCAACGCCTATCTCGACACATCGACAAACCGCTCGCGGCGCTACTGCTCGGACCGCTGCGCGACCCGCGCCAACGTGGCCGCCTACCGTGCGCGCAAGCGCCTGGAGACGTCGCGGTCCGCGAACACGGGTCGCACCGCCGAGGCCAGCCAGGAGAGCACCACCCCGGCCGAGCGCTGACGCCCCCGGGTGATGGGCCGGTACCGGGCCCGCACCCGGCCGAGGAGCAGCTCATCGGGAACGGTGCCGAACGCGCGGCTGTCCACCCCTTCGGAGTGGGCGTTGTCCCCCAGCACCCACCAGCCGGCCTCACGCCGCTCGACCAGCCGTTTCACGATCAGCAGGTCCTGCTGCAGCGGATGACGGAGCACAGCCACATCCCCCGGCCTGAACTCGGCGCCGTAGTGCACCAGTAGCTGGTCCCCGTGGAGCAGAGTGGGCAGCATAGACGGCCCCGTCACCTCTGCCACACCCAACGGAGCCCGCGTCTCGCGCGCCTGATCCGTCATCCGGCCCTCCCGGTCCGATCGTCCACCCGTCCCATATTGACCCTGGACTTTTGTCCTAAGCCCCAGGGGGCACTCGCGAAAAGGGGCTACTCACGGAGTAATGTCCCACCCGAGAAGACGATCACGAGGAAGGACAGCTCCATGCTTTCCCGCCTGTTTGCCCCCAAGGTGAAGGTCAGCGCCCACTGCGACCTCCCCTGCGGCGTGTACGACCCGGCCCAGGCCCGTATCGAGGCCGAGTCGGTCAAGGCCGTTCAGGAGAAGTACCAGGCCAACGAGGACCCGCACTTCCGGGCCCGCGTCACGGTCATCAAGGAAGAGCGCGCGGAGCTCGCGAAGCACCACGTCTCGGTGCTCTGGAGCGACTACTTCAAGCCCCCGCACTTCGAGAAGTACCCCGAGCTCCACCAGCTCGTCAACGACGCCCTCAAGGCGCTGTCGGCGGCCAAGGGCTCGACGGACCCGGCCACGGGCCAGAAGGCGCTGGACTACATCGCCCAGATCGACAAGATCTTCTGGGAGACCAAGAAGGCTTGATCTCCGGTTGGGCCGCCTGACCTGCGTTTTCGCCGGTCACGTCGCCTACCTCTCCGCACCCGGCCCGCAGGCCGCCGAGAACGGCGTCCCTGACGGACCGGGTGCGGTCTTCTTTTTCCGTCCGCGGTCGCGCACGGGTCCGCCGGGTGACGTGTGCGGCGTTACGACGGGTCGGCCCTCCGGCAGGACCGAGCCGGCGGGTCAGGAGGCGGCCGGTTCGACCTGGATGTCGACGGCGTCGTCGACCGGGTCCTTGACGCGCCAGATCTTCAGGACCTTGATCCGGACGCCGTAGTCGGTGAGCGTGTCGCCCTGCTTCACCGTGTGGAAGTGCGCCTTGGCGGTGTCACCGTCGAGAAGCACATCGATCCGGGCGGTGCGCGGCGCCGTACCGTCGTCACGCTTGAGCAGCCCCAGCCCCGCCCTGGTGCCGTCGGTGAGCGTGACCCCGCCGGTGGGGTCGGAAGGATTACCGACCCGTATCACGGTGAGACGCTGGACGCCCGCAGCGTGGGAACCCAGCGGCGGTGGCCGGTCCGTGCCGTCGTCGTGCCCGCCGGGGGCCCTGAGTACAACGACAGCCACGACGGCGACGGCGGCGAGCAGGACTGCCGCCGACCCGAGCCACAGGGCACGGCGGGGGCGGATGGCGGTCACTGCGGGAGCCCCCGGTCGACGGTGAAGGCGATGTGGCCGTCTCGGGTACCGGGGACCACCTCGGTGAAGACGAGGACATGTGCGCCGGTCCTGACTTCGTCGCCGGGCCTGACATCCCGGATCTCACCGTAGCCGGAGCCGCGGTCGACGATGTTCACGCGGGCGAACGGGTCCTCCGGGTCGGTGCTGGTCCGCACGATGCCCAGGGTGAGGTCGCCGTGGCTGAACTGGCTGCGCCGGCCGAGGCGGAAGAGCTCGGGCATGCGGTCAGACTCCCGTCTTGGTGAGGCCGATTTCGTCGAAGTTCTTGCGGTACTCGTCCTGGGTCAGGGTGATCTCCTGCGGCATGACCCTGCCATTCTCCACACCACCGCTGCCCCACGGATTGAGCAGCGTGATGGTGGGCGGATCGGCGTTCATGTCGACCCGCTCGACGGAGTACTCGTGTCCGCTGACGATACGGTCGTCATGGACGTCACCGTCGCCCCTGGTGCCGGAGGTCACGGCCTGACCGTCGTTGATCTTCTCGTCGATGTCGGCCAACGAAAGGTCACCGGTGTCCGTTCGCTGCGTGGGCTGCCCGGTGAGGTCACGCAGGCCGACATCGCCCCAGCCTCCGTCGATCTTCCCGTAGCCGCCGCGGAACTGCGCGTACGCCTTCTCGTAGACGGCCACCCACATGACCTGATCGGGGGCTTTCGCGTAGGCCGGGCCGCCGTCGGAACCCACGGGAAGCTTGTTGTCGACGGTGATCTCGACGGGCTGCGCCGGCATGCCGGGGAGCGGACCCTGCTGGTAGAAGGTGACCGTGTAGGTCCCGTTCGGGTTCTGCGTGATGTGCTGCTGGAAGAAGGACGGGTCCCGCTCCGATATAGCCGCGAGCGACGAGAGGAACCAGCAGTCACCGTCCTGTCCCTGGTGCAGGTCGTGCTTGATGTCCACGCCGTTCGGGCCGAAGAGGGCGCCGTCCACGGGCTGGTAGGTGAGCCCGTCGGTGTACTGGGTGTCGGGGTCGGGCTGGAACTGCAGATTCGACAGCACCGGAGTGATCTTCGCCAGCGTGGCGGGGCCGAGGCCCTTCGTCAGCATGTTGACCCACTGGGCCTTGACGCTGCCGTCGGCCCCGCCCGCACCCCACCACGAAGAGCCCTCACCCAACTGGCCGTTGAGCTCCTGCACCTGCTTCGGGGTCATACGGCTCATCACCGCATCGAGCTCGGCCGGTGACAGAGACCTGAACTTGTCCAGCACCTCCTCAGCGCCCTGTGCGGAGTTGGACCACAGGAAGCCGCCGGAGTCGTCGATGTGGTCGTCGAAGTACGACAACGCGTCATCGATCTTCTTCTGGTCCGGCACCGGCTCGTCGTCGAAGTACAGGCCTGGGTCGACGTGGTAGCCCTTGAGCTCCAGCTGCTGTATGCCGTCGATCTGGGCGCAGCGCCGGGTCAACGAGTCCGATGTGTCGTCGAGTTCGGGGTGCAGTGAGGCCGGCAGGCCCGAGTAGAACATCGGTATGACCTGGCCGACGAGTGGTTCGAGCAGGGGGCTGGTGGTGGCGGGCTTGCCGTCGAGGAGGCCCTGCGCCTCCCTGAGGACGCTCGCCACATCACCGTGGAGTCTGCGGGCCCCCGGTCCGATCTTCTTCATATCGCCGGCCATGGCGCGTATCTGTGCGCTGTCGAAACCGCGGAAGGCCATCAGTGGTGCCCTCCGGGCTTCTTGGCCGCCTGTTTCGTCGCCTCGTCCTCGATCCTTCCGGCCTCGGACTCCCAGCGCGCCACGTCCCGCAGCAGATCACCGGCCATGTCGCGCAGATGACTCTGCCGCTGCCCCAGCGTCAGCGTGGTGTCCTCCGCATAGGGGCCGGTCCAGATGGGCGGCGCAGCGGTTGCCTGTTTCACCGTCTTGTCCAGGTACGGTCCGAGAGTCCCTGCCAGCCCGCGCGCACGGCGGGCGCAGTCCCTGAGTTTCCTGGCCCGTTCCTTCATCTGCTGAACCGTCTCGGCCTGCGCTTTCTGGTTCCCCACCGTTCCCCCGTGTCTCGTCCGGCACCCCACGACAGTGGCTGGATTGTACGGTGCACCGGCATTCGGCGGAGGTACGGCGCCGGGCGCCGCCCACCCCCCTCCGCTGTCGTGGCCGACGGTGAAGGACGCCCTTCCGTGACCGGCAGTCATGTCCCGGGCACGGATGCCCCCTTCGACCCGGCCGCCCCGCCCGGGCACGCGCAGCCGCGGCCCGCGGCAGGGTGGGGGCAGCACCTCAGATGTCGAGGAAGCGGACGTCTCCGGCGTTGCGCTGGATGAAGGAGCGGCGCGCTTCGACGTCCTCGCCCATCAGGACGGCGAACAGGTCGTCCGCCACCGCCGCGTCGTCGAGGGTGACCTGCCCCAGGACACGGTGATCGATGTCCATGGTGGTGACGCGCAGTTCCTCCGCGTTCATCTCGCCCAGGCCCTTGAAGCGCTGGATGGAGTCGTCCCTGACGCGGCGGCCCTCCCGCAGGCCGCGCTCGACGAGCAGGTCGCGCTCCCGGTCGGAGTAGGAGTACTCCACGTGGTCCCGGCCCCACTTGAGCTTGTAGAGCGGGGGCCGGGACAGGTACACGTGTCCGTGCTCGATCAGGGGGCGAAGGAAGCGGAACAGGAACGTCAGCAGCAGGGTGTTGATGTGCTGACCGTCGACATCGGCGTCCGCCATCAGGATGATCTTGTGATAGCGCAGCTTCCCGATGTCGAAGTCCTCATGGACCCCGGTACCGAAGGCCGAGATCAGCGCCTGGATCTCCTGGTTGTGCAGGATCTTGTCGATCCGCGCCTTCTCGACGTTGAGGATCTTGCCCCGGATCGGCAGGATCGCCTGGAACTCCGGATTGCGGCCGGATTTCGCCGAGCCGCCGGCGGAGTCGCCCTCGACGATGAAGATCTCACTCGTCGCCGGATCGCTGGACCGGCAGTCCGACAGCTTTCCCGGCAGTGCGGCGGACTCCAGCAGACCCTTGCGGCGGGTCAGATCGCGCGCCTTGCGGGCCGCGATGCGGGCGGTGGCCGCCTGGATCGCCTTGCGGACGATGCCGGCCGCCTCCTGGGGATGGCGGTCGCACCAGTCCGTGAGGTGTTCGTGCACCACCTTCTGCACGAAGGCCTTCGCCTCCGTGTTGCCCAGCTTGGTCTTCGTCTGGCCCTCGAACTGCGGCTCGCCCAGCTTCACCGAGATGATCGCCGTCAGACCCTCGCGGATGTCCTCGCCCGAGAGGTTGTCGTCCTTATCCCTCAGCAGCTTCCGCTCCCGCGCATAGCGGTTGACGACGGTGGTCAGCGCCGCACGGAAGCCCTCCTCATGGGTACCGCCCTCGTGGGTGTGCACGGAGTTGGCGTACGAGTAGACGCTGTCGGAGAACTGGCTGTTCCACTGCAGCGCGACCTCCACCGACAGCCGCCGCCCGCCGTCCTCGGCGGCGAGGGACACGACGGTCGGGTGGACCGGCTCGCCCTTACGGGCGTTGAGGTGGGAGACGTAGTCGGTGATCCCCCCGTCGTAGCGGTAGACGACCGTCCTTGCCTGCCGGCCCTCCCCGGTGCCCGGTCCGGCCTCGTCGGCCGCGGCCGTAGCGCGGGCGGACGGGCGTTCGTCGGCGAGGGTGAGGGTGAGCCCCCTGTTGAGGAACGCCATCTCCTGGAAGCGCCGGGACAGCGTCTCGAAGGAGTACACGGTGGTCTCGAAGATGCCGCCGTCCGCCCAGAACGTCAGCGACGTGCCCGTGGACGCGGTGGCCTCGTGGCGGACGAGCGGCGCGGTGGGCACCCCGTTCCGGTACTCCTGGGTCCACCGGTGACCGTCGGTCCGGATCTCCGCCGACAGCCGGGTCGACAGCGCGTTGACCACCGACAGGCCCACCCCGTGCAGCCCGCCGGAGACCGCGTACCCGCTGCCCCCGAACTTCCCGCCGGCGTGCAGCGTGGTCAGCACGAGCTCCACGGCCGGTTTCCGCTCCACCGGGTGCATCCCCACCGGGATGCCCCGCCCGTTGTCCACCACACGTACGCCGCCGTCGGCCAGGATCGTCACCTCGATCCGGTCGGCGACGCCGGCCAGCGCCTCGTCGACCGAGTTGTCCACGATCTCCTGCACCAGGTGGTGCAGGCCCCGCTCCCCTGTCGTACCGATGTACATGCCGGGCCGCTTGCGCACCGCGTCGAGTCCGTCCAGCACGGTGATCGCGCTCGCGTCGTACGCGGCAACGCCTGCGAGGCCGGAGCCAGGGGTCCCCGGTGAGCCGGAAGGGGCGGGGTCGGAGGCCTGGGAAGCGGATGCGGCAGGGGCGGGAAGACCGGAATCGGTCACGGTTGCTCTCTTTTCTGGCACGACAAGCCGCGCTCCCGCGCAGGGCGGCGGAAGCGGACTGATCACTCGGCGGATGACGGACCGCGGGCATGGCGAAGGGACCGGCGGCCCGGATGTTCCGGATCTCACCACGACCCGAAGACAGCGCCCATCCTACCGAGCCACCACCTCCCAGCCGGGCCCACAAGACCCCTGCGTGCCCCCGTGACGCCCCGGCGCCCCGTCACCCCATCCCCCCTGCGTCACGAGCCGATCAGGGCCGCAGAGGTGCCGTCAGGGTCCCTGTGGATACGGCGCCGCACGCCGTTGAAGAGGGTTTTTTACCGCCTGCCCGACCGGCCGGCCCGTCGTCGCTGCCGCTGCCGCTGCGTCATGACCGTGCGGGCCCGAGCAGGTCCCGGCGCAGAGCGGCGACCGTACGGTCGCCGATGCCCAGCCGGTCGGTGGCGTAGCCGTGCACGGAGCCGTACCGCTCCTTGAGGGCGGCGATGAAGAGGCGCATCACCTCTCCGGGGGCGCGGCCGTAGCCGGGCCAGATCGCCCCACGGTCGGGGTGTTCCGCCCGCCAGTCGGACAGGAGACGTTCGGTGGCGAGCCCGGTGAGGGCGAAGTCGTCGATGATGTCGGGCTCCGGCACCCCCAGGAGCGCCAGCATCAGCGCTGCGAGCAGGCCGGTGCGGTCCTTCCCCGAGGTGCAGTGGAAGACAGCGGGGCGGCCCCCGGCTGCGGCGATCACCTCGACGGCCTGCCGCAGCTCCCCTGCGCCGTCGTGGGCTACCTCAAGGTACCGCTCGGCGAGGTAGGGCCCGGCCTCGACCTCCGGGCCGAGACCCGGCTGGTCGTAGGGCCGGTGCTCGACGCTGAGGTGGTGATAGGCGAACGACGGGTGCTCCGGGACACGGCCCTTCGTGTCGATCTCCCAGGAGTACCGCAGATCGATGACGGTGCCGACGTCCAGCGCGAGGAACCGCTCCCAGTCCGAGCCCCCGAGCTTGCCCAGCGAGTCGGCACGAAACAGCCGCCCGGGGAGAACCGTTCGGCCGTCCTCTGCCGAATAGCCGCCCAGGTCACGGAAGTTGTGCAGCCGGTCGAAAGGCAGGTGTCTGTCCATAGCGCGGCAGCCTAGTGAGACGGACCCCGGACCGGCGGACGGCCCGGCCGCGGCCGTCGCTGCCCGGAACGGCGAGTGGTGCGGCCCCGGTCGCGAGCGACGCGCTGCTCCGGGACGCCCGGGGCCTGTGCCCCGAGCGGGCCCCCCGCCCCGTCTCACCCGTGGAGTTGCCGGTCGGCGGGGCCGACCGCGAACCGGGTGAAGCGGACCCGCAGCCCCGCCCGCTGCGGTGAGCAGCAGAACGGTCCCGCAAGGGCCTTCGCTCCCGGGTCGAGCGGTGCCAGCCGGATCATCCGCCACGGCTCACCACCGGCGCGGGCCCGCACCGTCACGGCGTCCCCCGCGCGGCTGACCCGGACCGTGACGGGGCGGCCCGCCCACTCCGGGACCGGGGCCATGGACCAGTCCGACACCCCGCGGGTGGCCACCGCGCCCACATGCGGTGCGCCGTCCGTCATCTCGACGCCTGCCTTGATCCAGTTCTCCTCGTCGGTGCGGACCAGGACGCCCGCCTGGTCGTAGAGCGTGTCGAAGTCGGCCAGGAAGGTCACCTCCACCGCGGACCCCGCGCTCAGCTCGGTCAGCAGGGCATGCCCGTCGTCACGGACGAAGCCGTAACCGGTCGTCCGCCAGAAGTCGGTGTTCTCGCGGGTGGTCACGACCAGTTCCGCGCCGTCGGTCGCGGCGTGCGCGGGCGGGTTGAGCCAGTCGGCGTCCGACCAGCCGAGTGCGTATCCGTTCTGCCAGGGAATCACCTGGGTGACGGCTTCCACCGGGAGCGGTCCGTAGAGGTGGGGGAACGCGTCGGCGCCGGGCGCGGGGACCTCGTAGCGCAGCGGTACGGAGAGCCGGTCGCTGTCGATGACGAGGACGACCAGGTCACCATGGCCCTCCCCTGCTCCGCCGCCCTTCCCGCCTCCGTAGAGGAAGGTGGCGACCGCGACCAGCTGTCCGCGCAGGGAGCAGTGGATGAACCCCTCCTCCTGGAGGGTGCGGCCGCGGGTCGACATCTCGTACGTGCCGGCCGCGCGGGCCGCCTCCCACAGGGAACGCTCAGTGATGTGCAGCAGTTCGGTCATGAGCCAACGCTATGCGTCACACGGCTCAGGCCCGGCCCGGAAATCCCTGCCCGCGGTCGCCCTGCCCCCGGTCGCCCTGTCCCGGCACGCCGTGTGCCGGGCCGGCGGGCTTCGCGGTCTCGGTGAGCAGGCCGTGTTCGGCGAAGACCTTCCTGGCCACAGCGGTGGCGTTGAGCGCCTTGGGCATCCCGCAGTAGACCGCGGAGTGCAGCAGCGCCTCCACGATCTCCTCCGCGCTGAGGCCGACCCTGAGTGCGGCATTGATGTGGACGTCGAGCTGCGGTTCGCAGCCGCCGAGCGCGGTGAGCATGCCGAGGGTCACCAACTGCCGGTCGCGCAGGGCCAGCTGGGGCCTGGAGTAGATGTCGCCGAACGCCCAGGCGACGATGTGGTGCCCCAGGTCGGGCGAGATGTCGGCGAGTGAGTCGATGACCTGCCGGCCGCCCTCGCCGACGACGCGGTCGAGCATCCCCATCCCCCGCTGCAAACGGTCCTGCCGGGTCTCGGCGACGGTGTCGGACGAGAGATCCGTGACGCCCTCCGGGGTGGCCGGATCGCTTGTGGTTCTCATAGCTGCTCCGTTCCGGGCCGCCCCTCGGGTGTGGAGCGGCCGTACAAAGTGACCGTACGAGGTGGCCGTACGAAGTGACCGTACGGGCTGCCCGTACAAGGTGGTTGAACGTTCGCCGTTCTCTGGGAAGACGGTAAGTGCTGGGCCCGGTAAGGGAACCCGCCGGGACCCGGCGGACCGTACGGCAATCTCGCGGCGGGTTCCTGAGCGGCAGGGCAGGCCCGGCTCACGGCGGCCGGCAGCGATCGGCGTACTTCGCGTGCCCACCGGCGCCGGGGCCCGCGGCCCCGCGCCGCGGCTAGGGTGCGGGGATGGGCGGACGGTGGTGGGCGTGCGGCGCGGCGGTGGTGACGGTCGCGGCGGGGCTGGGCGTACGCGCCCTGGCCGACGGGGCGTTCGCCAAGTACGCGGGGGACGCCCTCTATACGGTCCTGGTGTTCCTGGTGGTGCTGATCGTCGCACCACGTCTGCGGGCCGCACCGGCTGCCGGGATCGCCCTCGGCTTCAGCTGGGCCGTGGAGTTCCTCCAGATCGCCGGGGTGCCCGCTCCGCTGCGACCGGTGCTCGGCTCCACGTTCAACGCACCGGACCTGCTCTGGTACGCCGTCGGGGCGGGGTTCTGCTGGGCGGCGGCCGTCCGCAGGGCCAGGTGAAGGGAACGGACGGCGCCACCGCACCGGCCGCCCCGTCCACCGGCCACAGGGCGGAGAGGGAGCGCGGCCGTCAGTCCGCGCTGTGGTGGGCGGAGAACATGTCCACCAGCCCCTTGGGGGCGTCGTCGCTGAAGCAGACCAGGAGATTGGCCGCGGACTCCGCGGCGGACGATTCCGCGCGGCGGAACATGGCCTGTTCGTACCCGGCCAGCGCGGTCTCGGTGTCACCGCGGTGGGCGGCCAGCGCCACGCCCAGGTCGGCGCCGTCGATCATGGCCAGGTTGGCACCCTCTCCGGCCAGAGGGGACATCACATGCGCGGCATCGCCCAGCAGGGTCACGCCGGGCACCCGGTCCCAGCGATGGCCCACCGGCAGCGCGTGGACGAGGCGCGGCACCAGAGGGCCCTCGGCGTCGGCCACCAGCGCGCGCAGGCTGTCGTCCCAGTCCTCGAACTGCCGCAGCACGGCGGCCTTGGCGCCCTGGACATCGGTGAAGTCGATGGTGGAGGCCCACTCCTGGGGAACGGTCAGGGTGGCGTAGACGTGCAGGCTGCCGTCGGACTCGCGGTGGCCCAGGAACCCCTTGCGGTCACCGAGGGCGAAGAGCATGCCGCCGCCGACCACCACGGCGGAAGCCGGGTGGCGGGTCGCGGCGTCCGGCAGATCCGCCTCCACCATGCTGATCCCGGTGTACGCGGGCACAGCCGGTGACAGCAGCGGACGGACCTTCGACCAGGCGCCGTCCGCTCCGACCAGGAGGTCGGCAGTGAAGGTGGTGCCGTCGGTCAGGGTCACCTCATGGCGGCCGTCGGCCAGGGTGCGGGCCCCGGCTGCCCTGGCCCCCCAGCGCACGGCCCCCTCGGGCAGCGAGTCGAGCAGCAGGTCGCGCAGGTGGCCGCGGTCGACCTCGGGGCGGGTGTTGCCCGAGTGTTCGTCCTCCTCGTCCAGGTGGACCACGGCGTGCTTGTCGAGGACCCGCATGGCCTCTCCGCCGGGCAGGACGAGGGCGCGGAAGCCCTCCAGCAGTCCGGCGGCGCGCAGGGCCACCTGGCCGGAGTCCTCGTGGATGTCGAGCATGCCGCCCTGGCCGCGGACGTCGCGGGAGGCCTCCAGGTCGTAGACGGCGGCGGACACGCCGTTGACGTGGAGGACGCGGGCCAGGGTCAGGCCGCCGAGGCCGGCTCCGACGATCGCGACGGCGTGGTGGGGGGTGCTCATGGCGCTTCTCCTTACGAGGGGGCGGCGGGCCGGCCGGTGCGGTCAGCGCTGCGGGGGCGGGCTCACGCCGGGACGGGACGCGGTCGCCGGCGCCGGAGTGTGGGCGACACCGTTGATCAGGACCTGGAAGCCCCAGGAGAGGCGTTCGCCCGGTGCTCCGGAGATCAGCTGCCCGGCCAGGGCCGCGATCCGCGGATGGGTCTGTCCGTCGGCGGTGTGCACGGCGTGGGCCAGCGCGTCCCACTCGTCCTGGGAGTCGATGGCCTGGTCGCGGGTCGACTGCTCGGCGGCGGTCGCGGTGGCGTGCTGCATCAGCACATCCACCCCCCAGGCCGCCTGGCCGTCGGGCACGCCGCCCTCTTCCAGAAATCCCAGCAGGGACTCGATCAGGTTCAGGTAGTGGGGGCCGCTGGGCCGGGACACCAGCGCGGAGCGCGCCAGTCCGGGGTGGGCGAAGAGGATCACCGTGTAGGCGGTCAGCAGCTGTTCCAGCCGCGTGCGCCAGGGGCCGTCGGGAGGCTGCGGCACTGAGCCCAGGAGTTCGTCGAGGATCGCCGCGTGCAGCTCAGCGGTGTTGCTGACGTAGACGTAGAGCGAGGCCGGGCCGGTGTCGAGATCCTGCGCCAGGCGGCGCATGGTGACCTTCCCCAGACCGTCGGCCCGCATGATCCCCATGGCGGCAGCCACGATCCCGTCCCTGGTCAGAGCCGGTTTGGCGGGCCGCTCACGGCGGCTGCGAGGTGCGGAACGAGGAGGCATGCCCCCACCGTAACGAACCCGTCCGTCAGGAACAAGTACGTGACGAACGACATCGTGGCGAGCGCGTTCGTGAAGAACAGCATCGTCACGAACGCGCACGTACCGAACGTGCACGTAACGAACATGTTCGCTACGGTGAGATCCCGGCCCCCACCGCACCGTCCGTCCGGACGGCGCGGGACGGCGCGGGCCGGAATACGGACCGAGATACGGAGATGATCACCATGACTACCGAAACCGCACCGCCCACCCCGCGCGCCCCGGGCATCGCGGCCCTCTCCAGGGCGGCCTTCTGGCTGACCCTGGCGCTGGTCCTGCTGGCCGACGCGCTCGACATGATCGATTCCACCGTCACCAACATCGCCGCGCCCACGATCGTGCACGAGATCGGCGGCGGCGAGGCCCTGATCAAATGGCTCGGCTCGGCCTACGCACTGGCCATGGGCGTCCTGCTGGTCATAGGGGGGCGCCTGGGCGACAGACTCGGCCGGCGCCGTCTCTTCCTGATCGGCATGACCGGCTTCACCGCCGCCTCCGCCGTCGCCGGCCTCGCCCCCGACCCGGCCCTGCTGATCGTCGCCCGGGTACTCCAGGGGGCCTTCGGCGCCCTCCTGATACCGCAGGGTATGGCCATCATGACCCGCACCTTCAGCCGCGAGCAGATGGCCAAGGCGTTCAACCTCTTCGGCCCCCTCCTCGGTGTGGCCACGATCGGCGGCCCGGTCCTGGCCGGCTTCCTCATCGACGCGGACGTGGCCGGCCTGTCCTGGCGCCCGGTCTTCCTGATCAACCTGGTCCTCGGCACCCTCGGCGTCCTCGCCGCCGCCCGGCTCCTGCCCCGCGACACCGGCGACCGCTCCCTCACCGTGGACGGCGTCGGTTCAGGACTGCTGGCGGTGACCATGTTCGGCCTGCTGTTCGGCCTCATCGAGGGCTCCACCGGCGGATGGGGCATCCTGCCCGGTGCATCCCTCCTGCTCGGGATGGCCGCCCTGGCCCTGTTCGCACGCCGCCAGCGGACCGCCGCCGACCCGCTGATCAGGCCCAGCCTGTTCAAGAACCGCGGATTCACCTCCGGCACCGTCGTCGGCCTGCTCTACTTCGCGGTCACCAGCGGGCTCCTCTACGTCATCTCGCTGTTCCTGCAGCAGGCGCTGCACGCCACCCCCGGTGACACCGCCCTGGCGCTGCTTCCGCTGACCCTGGGCATCATCGTGGCGGCCTTCGCCGGAATGGGCGGCCTGACCCGGAAGCTGGGCCGCAACCTCGTCGCGCTCGGCATGCTCCTCACCCTCGCGGGCGGCGGCTGGCTGCTGGCCCTGGTCCTGGCCGAGGGCACCGGCGTGAGCCTCTGGTCCCTGTCACCAGCCGTCTTCGTCACCGGCCTGGGCATGGGCGCGTGCTTCGGCACCATCTTCGATATCGCCCTCGGCGACATCTCCCCCGAGGAGGCCGGCAGCGCAAGCGGCTCCCTGACCGCCGTCCAGCAACTCGCCAACGGCATCGGGTCCGCCACCGTCACCACCGTCTACTTCCACGCAGGAGCGCCCGCCCACGCCATGACCGTCAGCCTCGTCGTCGTCCTCGCCATCACCGCAGCCTGTCTGCCCGCCCTGCGCCTGCTGCCCCGCAAGGCTCCCGAGGAAGGCACCCACGGCTGACGTGCCCACCCGGGGACCCGGTGTCCGCGTGCGCGGCAGGACGGTGCCCGTCCGGGCCCGCCGGAGGAGCGGGAAGCGGAGGCTGCGGCGACTCGGACCCGGAGCGGGATGCGAGATGCGGGATGCGGGATGCGGGATGCGGACAGACTCCTCCTCCCCGGCACTCGACACCGAGTACCGGGGAGGCCGTCCGGTGAACCGGGGTGCCCACCGCCGCCGCGGGCGGCGGGCTACACGGCGGCCGGGAAGGGCGCCTGCAGGGTGGACCCGGGCGGGAGCTGCTCCTGGATCAGGGCGACCGCCGCACCGAAGTCGCCCTGGTCGTTGCCCGATACGTAGCTCGTGCCGCCGTAGTGCAGCGTGACGCCGAGATCGGTGGCCGGCCGGCGCAGGGCCAGCAGACAGCTCAGCGTGGCCTGCTGCGCCGTACTGTCCCCGGCGACGACCGGGAGCGGCATGTCCCACTCCAGGACACAGTCGCTCAACGGCCCGGCCCCCTCCGGCGCGTCGTCGCCCACCGGCGCGAACGTGTCGAACGAAGCTCCGGCGTAGTCGACTCCCCTGATCCGGGTGCGGAGTTGACGCTCTACTGCGCTGATCACTAGGGCATCTGATCCATGGCTGTCCCGGTACCAGCCGGCCCATGACTGTGGTGTCATGAGCGCGACTGTAGCGCTGCCACCAGCCCTGCGTCACCAAGAGTGATCAAGTCCGGAATTACTGGTTCCTGGTGCGCTTCGCGCCGGGCGCCCCATTCCTGACGTCCCGAAAGGTACCCGTCCGGCCGTCGGGACCCCGGCCGAACGTGCCGAGGCCACCGACGTGCGCACGTACGAGTGACCGGCCGGGCCCCGAACGGGTGAGCCGCACACGGCCCGCCCCCGGACTCGCAGACGGCCGGACGCAACCCCACTGCTCAACCCCACTGCTCCCAGCCCCTGTTCGACACCCTGCTCAGCGGCGCGGCTCACGCCACATGGGCCACATCTGCGGGCCGTCG
Source organism: Streptomyces sp. NBC_00388 (assembly GCF_036061255.1). Taxonomy (NCBI): domain Bacteria; kingdom Bacillati; phylum Actinomycetota; class Actinomycetes; order Kitasatosporales; family Streptomycetaceae; genus Streptomyces; species Streptomyces sp. NBC_00388. The sequence goes on along the minus strand of NZ_CP107948.1, from coordinate 5,230,372 downwards.
GGCAGCTGGACCGCGGTGCCCATGAACGCGAACCCGAGCCGCTCGTACAACCCGCGGCTGCGCGCACTGCTCGCCTCCAGATACGCCGGGACCCCGTCGCGGTCGCAGCGCTCCAGTACCGGGGCCATCAGCGCGCTTCCCAGGCCCTCACCCTGGCGTTCCGGGGCCACCCCGATCATCAGCAGGTAGGCGTGCGCCCGGTCATGCGGATGGATCCGGCCCATCAACCGCCCTACCAGTTCTGCCCGTTCGTTCTCCGGATCGGCGGCCTCCCGCATCCGGGCCGGGGTGTCGTCCTTCCCCTCCGGCACCCCGGCGGGGATGTCGAGCCAGAGCGCCATCGCCGTGTGGTCCTCGGCCAGGTCCACCCGGCCCTCGGCGAGGGCCACATCGATGAACACCCCGAGGAACTTGCCGTGCACGTCCTTGCGGTGGGCCTCGTCGGGAAACACCCAGGTGCTCACCGGATCCTGCATGAAGGCCTCGTCGAGCAGCCGCACGAGCACCTCTCGGTCGGCTTCGCCCGCCTGTCGTATCGCCACGCCCATGGTCCGGTCCCTCTCTCACGTTCACATCGCTCGGTCCGGTGGATGATCCACCGATAACTCGCAGACGTGATCCTAGAGTTGACCCTGCAGGACCGGGCCATGGGCAGTACCGTCAGCGACTGCGCCGCGTCACGTACTCCGCGAGGGAGAGCAGACCGCCTGCCGCCGCGAGGTCGGGGACCGCCCGCGAGAGATGGCCCACGGCTCTGGCCATCCGGTCGGCCGCCTCGGTCTGCGCCCAGTCACGGCCGCCCGCCCGGTCGACCGCGTCGGCGGCCCGCCTGATGCCGTCCGCGTCGAGCGGCCCCGCGTACAGCTCGGCCAGCTCCGCCGCCGCCGGTGTGCCCGAGCCCAGCGCGGCCACCACCGGCAGGGACTTCTTGTGGGCGGCGAGGTCCGCACCGGCCGGTTTACCGGTGTGGGACGGCTCGCCCCAGATGCCGATCAGGTCGTCGATCAGCTGGAAGGCGAGCCCGGCCTCCCGGCCGAACGCGTCCATGGCTGCCGCGGCCTCAGGACCGGCGCCCGAGTAGAGCGCGCCCATCGCACAGGCGCAGCCGAGCAGCGCCCCGGTCTTGGCCTCGGCCATGGTGAGGCATTCGTCGAGCGAGACCTCCGCGCGGGTCTCGAAGGCGCAGTCCGCCTGCTGGCCCGCGCAGAGCTCGATGACGCAGGCCGCAAGCCGCCCTGCCGCCCCCTTCGCCGCGGGGTGCGGATCCTCGGCGAGCAGTCGCAGAGCCAGCGCCTGCATCGCGTCCCCGGCGATGATCGCATCGGGTATGCCGAAGACGGTCCACGCGGTCGCCCGGTGTCTGCGCGTGGCGTCCCGGTCGATGACGTCGTCGTGGAGCAGGGTGAAATTGTGCACCAACTCCACGGCGGTGGCTGCCCGTACGGCCTGCCCCATCTCGCCGCCCAGAGCCTGGACAGCGGCGAGGACAAGCGCGGGTCTGATCGCTTTGCCCGCCTGCCCGGCGGCCGGCGAGCCGTCCGCGTGCTCCCAGCCGAAGTGGTACTTCCCGATGTTCCGCATGGGCCCGGGCAGGGACTCCAGCGCGGAGCGGAGTTCCGGGTCGACGACGGTGCGGGTCTGTTCCAGGAGCGCCGCGGCCTCGTGCCCCTCGGTCGCGGCGCTCGTTCTCGTCATGGTCATGTTCGCTTCCTCTGCAGCGTGCGTACGGCGCGGTCGCCACGGGGCGCCGGGGACGCACCGGTCCCGGCGGCGGAGTGACCGCCGCCGTCCGGGCCGGTGCGTCCGGGCGTCACCTCACCGCCAGCGGCTGACTTCGACGTTCTCCAGCACTCCGAGGGCGTCCGGCACCAGCACCGCCGCGGAGTAGTAGGCCGTGACCAGGTAGGAGATGATCGCCTGCTCGTCGATCCCCATGAAACGGACCGAGAGGCTCGGCTCGATCTCGTCGGGGATGCCGCTCTGCTGGAGCCCGATGACGCCCTGCTCGGCCTCGCCGGTCCTCATGCAGATGATCGACGTGGTGCGGGCGTCGCTGACCGGGATCTTGTTGGACGGGAAGATCGGCACTCCCCACCAGGCCGGCACGTGGTGGCCCCCGACATCGACACTCTCGGGCACGAGTCCGCGCCTGTTGCACTCACGTCCGAAGGCGGCGATGGCCTTCGGGTGGGCGAGGAAGAGCTTGGATCCGCGCCGTCGCGACAGCAGCTCGTCCATGTCGTCCGGGCTGGGCACTCCGTCGTGCGGCTGCAGCCGCTGTCCGTAGTCGCAGTTGTTGAGCAGACCGAACTCGCGGTTGTTGATCAGCTCGTGCTCCTGGCGCTCCCGCAGCGCCTCGACCGTGAGCCGCAACTGGTGCTCGGTCTGGTTCATCGGCTGGTTGTACAGGTCGGCGACCCTGCTGTGGACCTTCAGGACGGTCTGCGCGACGCTCAGCTCGTACTCACGGGGAGCACCGTCGTAATCGACGAAGGTGTGCGGGACGACCGCCTCACCGACATGACCGGCGGAGAGGTCGATCTCCGCTTCACCGTATTTGTTGGTGCGCTGCGCCGGCAGCGCCGCCAGTGACGCGAGATGCTCACGCAGCGAATCCGCGCGCTCCGCCAGGTTCAGCACGTCCGACCTGGTCAGTTCGAGCACGACGCACGAGGTCGTGGCACGTGCCGTGTAGTCCCAGGTGGCACCCTCCTCCAGCAGTGCCTGGTCACCGAAGTAGGCCCCGTCTGCCAGCGAGCCGAGTGCGGTCTCGTCGCCGTAGGGCCCGGTGCCGACCTTCTGGACCCTGCCGTGGGCCAGCAGGAACACCCGGTCCGCCGTGTCACCGGCGGTGGCCAGCACCTCGCCCTCCGCGAACTGGCGCTGGGTGCAGCGCTGCGCCAGCTCTGCCAGGGCAGCCTCGTCCTCGTAACCCCGCAGTGCGGGCAGCTCGCCGAGCTCGGCCGGGATGACCTGGACCCGGTCCCCGGTCTGCACGAACGTCACCCGACCGTCGCCGACCGAGTAGCTCAGCCGCCGGTTGACCCGGTACGTACCACCCTGTACCTGGACCCACGGGAGCATCTTCAGCAGCCACCGTGAGGTGATCTCCTGCATCTGGGGCGCGGACTTGGTGGTCGTTGCGAGGTTCCGCGCAGCTGCCGTCCCCAGACTCTGCTGCGGCGGTGCCTGCGTGTCACGAACCTCTTCACCAACGGACATCTGACGTCCTCTCGCTCATCGACTGACCTGCCTGAAGAGCCTTTCAGGGCAGGGTGAAGGAGCGCCATTACACAAAAGAGTGTGACTAATAGGCCTTTGGACTGGGCACGCTGTCGCTCGTTGTCGATCACGGTCAGAAGTTGCATCGTTTTGCGCGTTACGGACGGAGTACCGGGCCGCCGCGCCGGAGCCACCCGCTCCAGCCCGCACCTGTCGCCTCCGCACCGGACCGCTGCCCCGGGGCGGCCGGGGGCGGACAATGGACCCATGTTCCCTGGAGCCCGCGGTCCCGGCCGGGACCGGCCGCCTCAGCCGTCCGCCCTGCCGGCAGCCGCCCTGCCGCCGCCCCTGCTGCCGTCACCGCTGGAGCCGCTCGACGACGACCGGTTCGCGCGCCACGGCGTACAGCTGCTGCTCAAACGGGACGACCTGATCCATCCGGACCTGCCGGGCAACAAGTGGCGCAAGCTCGTCCCCAATCTGACGGCCGCCGCCGGGCGGACCGTCCTGACGTTCGGCGGCGCCTACTCCAATCACCTGCGGGCCACCGCGGCGGCGGGCCGGCTGCTCGGATTCCCGACCGTCGGTGTCGTACGGGGGGACGAGCTGGCCCACCGCCCGCTGAACCCGTCCCTCGCCCGGTGCGCGGCCGACGGTATGCGGCTGCACTTCGTGGACCGGGCCGCCTACCGCGCCAAAGCGGTGCCGGCCGGTCTCGACACCTCCGCGATGTACATCGTCCCGGAGGGCGGCAGCAATGCGGCGGCGGTGCACGGCTGCCTCACCATCGGCCGGGAGCTGCACGGGCTCGCCGACACGGTCGCGGTGGCCGTCGGCACCGGCGGCACGCTCGCGGGGCTCGCGGGCGGCCTCACGGCGGACCAGCGCGCCCTCGGCTTCCCCGTCCTGAAGGGCGGCTTCCTCGGCACCGAGGTCGCACGGCTCCAGCAGGCCGCCTTCGGTGCCAGGACCGGGGACTGGCTGCTGGACGAGCGGTTCCACTTCGGCGGTTACGCCCGCACGGCCCCGGAACTCGACCGCTTCGCCGATGGGTTCGAGGAGCTCCACGGTGTCCCGGTCGAGCGGGTCTATGTCGCCAAGATGCTGTACGGACTCACGGTGCTCGCCGCCGAAGGGGCCTTCGCGCCGGGCACCCGGATCGCCGCCGTCGTCACCGGTCAGCCCGCCTCCTCCTCGCGGTAGGCCGCGGCCTCCTCCAGGTCGAGCCTGCGCAGCAGCGTCCTGAGCAGTTCGTCGTCGATGCGCCGCCGGTCGCGCAGCTCGACGAAGACGGCGCGCTCGGCGCCGATCATGGCGCGTGCGAGCCGCCGGTAGGTGTCGTCCGCGCTCTCCCCGGTGTGCTCGTTCACCGTGCCGAGCCGCTCCCAGACGGCGTTCCTGCGCCGGGCCATCACCGCGCGCAGCCGGTCGGCGAGCGGCTCCGGGAGGCTGTTGTCCTCGTCGGCGAGCATCGCGTCCAGCAGCTCGTCCGCCGCCTGGGACGCCGCGTTCTGCGCCTGGGCCTCGGCGAGCGTCTCGGCGTGCACGTCGCGGCCCGGGATCTTCAGCAGCCGGATCAGCGGCGGCAGGGAGAGCCCCTGGACGACGAGGGTCGCGATCACCGTCGTGAAGGTCAGGAACAGCACCAGGTTCCGGGCCGGGAACGGTGCGCCGTGCGCGGTCAGCGGGATCGAGAAAGCGATGGCGAGCGAGACCACACCGCGCATTCCGGCCCAGCCGACGACGACCGGTGCGGTCCAGTCCGTATCCGGTTCGCGTTCCCGGATCCTGCGGGAGAACACGCGCGGCAGGAAAGTGGCGGGAAACACCCAGACGAACCGCACCACCACGACCACCAGGAAAACGGCCAGCGCATACCAGAGGGCCTCCCCTCCCCCGTAGGTGCCGAGTCCCCTGAGCACAAAGGGCAATTGCAGCCCGATCAGAGCGAAGACCGTCGATTCGAGAATGAAGGAGACCATTTTCCACACCGCCTCCTCCTGGAGCCGGGTGGCGAAGTCGACCTGCCAGGAACGGTGTCCCAGATAGAGCGCCACGACCACCACGGCGAGCACCCCCGAGGCGTGCACCCGCTCCGCGGCCGCATAGGCGACGAAGGGAATGAGCAGCGAGAGCGTGTTCTGCAGCAGCGCTTCCCTGAGGTGGGTGCGCAGCCAGTGCAGCGGCACCATCAGGACCAGGCCCACGCCGATTCCGCCGACCGACGCCAGCGCGAATTCCCTGAGCCCCTCCGCCCAGGAGACCCCGGCGCCGACCGCGGCCGCGAGCGCCACCTTGTAGGCGGTGATCGCGGTCGCGTCGTTGACGAGTGACTCGCCCTGCAGCACCGTCGTGAGCCGGGACGGCAGCCCGAGGCGCCGGGCGATGGCGGTGGCCGCCACCGCGTCGGGCGGCGCGACCACCGCACCGAGCACCAGGGCCGCGGTCAGCGAGAGGTCGGGCACGATCAGATAAGCGAGCCAGCCCACCGCGAGGGTCGCGAAGAGCACATAGCCGACCGAGAGCAGCGCGACCGGCCGCAGATTGGCCCGGAGATCCAGGTACGAGGAGTCGACGGCCGCGGTGTAGAGCAGCGGCGGCAGCACCACCGGCAGCACGATCCCCGGGTCCAGCGTGTACTCGGGCACTCCCGGCAGATAGGCGGCGCCCAGCCCGACCGCGACCAGGAGCAGCGGTGCGGCCACCGGTGTCCTGCGGGCGACGCCCGCCACCGCCGCGCTGCCCGCCACCAGTGCCACCAGCGGCAATGCGTCCATGGGTCTCCCCGCCCTCACTCCCGGTCCGTCGTAACCTGGCAATCATGAGCGAGTGCCAGCATGTTGCAGAACTGCCGCGCCCCGAGCCGGCTCCGTTGAAGGACACCTGTCCCGAGTGCCTGGCCATCGGGAGCCATCCCGTACAGCTGCGTCTGTGCCTGGTGTGCGGGCACGTCGGCTGCTGCGACTCCTCCCCGTACCAGCACGCCACCGGCCACTTCGAGGAGACCGGGCACCCGGTGATGCGGAGCTTCGAGCCGGGCGAGAGCTGGCGGTGGTGCTTTGTCGACGGTTCGATCGTCTGAGCACTGGGTACGTCAACCGTTCGCTGCGTCTTTCCAGTTGGCCGAAGCACCCCGGGAAACCCGCGGAGCCGCCCGGACATTCCGGAGAATCACAGCGCCGCAATCGGATGTGCACACCCCTGACGACGTTACGTACGCATGGGCTTACCATGAGTGACAGTCGTGGGGTGGGGGTCCTGGCGACAGGGAACCTTGGATCGCGATAGCGTCACGGCGTCAGGAAGCGACCATGTCACGCACGGTTGCGGGAGCACTGTTTCCCCGACCATGAACGAGCTTGTGCCACCTTGGAGGTGAGGGTGTCCCAGATCGCAGGCGAGCCCGGGACCCAGGACTTCGTGGAAGTCCGGCTGCCCGCTGAGGGTGCCTACCTGTCCGTGCTGCGTACGGCCACGGCCGGCCTCGCAGCACGTTTGGACTTCACCCTCGACGAGATCGAGGATCTGCGCATCGCGGTCGACGAGGCCTGCGCGATCCTGCTTCAGCAGGCCGTGCCCGGCTCCGTGCTGAGCTGCGTGTTCCGGCTCATCGAGGACTCGCTCGAAGTGACGGTGTCCGCGCCCACCACGGACGGCCGCGCGCCGGAGCGCGACACCTTCGCCTGGACGGTGCTCTCGGCACTGGCGGGCAAGGTCGAGTCGACGGTGGCCGACGACCGTACGGTCAGCATCAGTCTGTACAAACAGCGCGGCGCTGGACCTGGACCGGCGTGAACGGGGACGGTCCGGTGCGGGACGACGAGCGCGGCGCGCGGGCGCTGGGCGCGGGGGACATCCCGGAGCAACAGGCCCGCCCGCATCCGGTGGAAGGCCTTTTGGAGTCGGCGGATCAGGCGGGCCTCATGAGCGAGCATCACGAGCACCACGAGCACCACAATCCGCGGGACCGCAGCGGGGCGCGGGCGCTCTTCATCGAGCTGCGCGAGCTCTCGGACGGTTCACCCGAGAAGGCCGAGCTGCGCAACAGGCTGGTGCGGATGCATCTGCCGCTGGTCGAGCACCTGGCCCGCCGGTTCCGCAATCGCGGAGAACCGCTGGACGACCTGACACAGGTCGCCACGATCGGTCTGATCAAGTCGGTTGACCGGTTCGACCCCGACCGGGGGGTGGAGTTCTCCACGTACGCGACTCCGACGGTGGTCGGCGAGATCAAGCGGCACTTCCGCGACAAGGGCTGGGCGGTCCGGGTGCCGCGCCGCCTCCAGGAGCTGCGGCTGTCGCTGACCACGGCGACCGCGGAGCTCTCCCAGCAGCACGGCCGGGCGCCCACGGTGCACGAGCTGGCGGAGCGGCTGGGCATCTCGGAGGAAGAGGTCCTGGAGGGCCTGGAATCCGCGAACGCCTACTCGACCCTCTCGCTGGACGTCCCGGACACGGACGACGAGTCGCCTGCGGTGGCGGACACCCTGGGCTCGGAGGACGAGGCGCTCGAAGGCGTCGAGTACCGGGAGTCGCTCAAGCCCCTGCTGGAGGATCTGCCCCCGCGAGAGAAGCGGATCCTGTTGCTCCGGTTCTTCGGGAACATGACGCAGTCGCAGATCGCCCAGGAAGTAGGGATCTCGCAGATGCACGTCTCGCGGCTGCTGGCCAGGACGCTGGCGCAGCTGCGCGAGCGTCTGCTGGTCGAGGAGTAGGCAGGCCGCTGGGGGCTCCGCACGAGGCGCGACTGCGCGGTGCGGGGCCCCTTCTCCGTTTTCTCCGTGTCCCGTGGGCTGCCCGTCCGCAGCGGGGCAGGACCGGCGCACGCGGGGGCGGCCCTCAGGCCCCCCGCGGCCCCCTGATGCCGAGTGCCTTGGCCGTCGTCGGGTTCACCAGCAGCACGAGCGCCGCCACGGCCACCACCGCGAGCACGACACCCGCGGGAATCAGCATCGCCTGGGCGGAGAGCAGCGTCCACGCCACCGGCAGGGCGATGATCTGGGTGACGATCGCGGGGCCGCGGCTCCAGCCGCGGCGGAGCAGCAGCCCGCGGGCCGCGAGCAGCGGGATGAGGGCGAGCACGATCAGGGTGAGACCCGCCAGGACCGACTGCTCGGGGCTGTCGCCGCCGGCGAGGACCCCCTTGCCGATCACGTACAGTCCCCCGGCGGCCATCGCCGCCCCTTCCAGCGCGGCCAGCGCCGCCGCGGCGGTCAGACGGGCGGGGCGCGGTCCGCTGGGCTGCTCTGCGGTCTGGTCGGTACTCACCCCTGCAGCGTAGCGGGCGCCGTCCGGGCCGGATCGAGGCCGGGGCTGGGCCCGGTTCCGCGCGGTAGGTAATCTTCAGGTCATGCGCGCACTCCTCGTGGTCAATCCGGCAGCAACCACCACCAGTGCCCGCACACGCGACGTACTGCTCCACGCGCTGGCCAGCGAGATGAAGCTGGAAGCCGTGACGACCGAGTACCGGGGGCACGCCCGCGATCTGGGCAGACGGGCTGCGGAGAGTGACGACATCGATCTCGTCGTCGCCCTGGGCGGTGACGGCACGGTCAATGAGGTGGTCAACGGTCTGCTCCACCACGGGCCCGATCTCGAAGGGCTGCCCGGCCTGGCGGTCGTCCCCGGTGGCTCCACCAATGTCTTCGCCCGCGCACTCGGCCTGCCCAATGACGCGGTGGAGGCGACCGGCGCGCTCCTGGACGCGCTGCGTGAGCGCCGGGAGCGGACGGTCGGCCTGGGGCTGGCGGCCGGCACCCCGGGGACACCGGACGAGGGGGTTCCCTCGCGCTGGTTCACTTTCTGCGCCGGACTCGGATTCGACGCGGGCGTCGTCGGCCGGGTCGAACAGCACCGGGAACGCGGAAAGCGCTCCACGCACGCTCTCTATATGCGTCAGGTGGTCCGCCAGTTCCTCGACGAGCCGAGCCGCAGGCACGGCGCGATCACCCTGGAGCGCCCGGGCGAGGAGCCGGTCACGGACCTCGTGATGTCCATAATCTGCAACACGTCTCCCTATACCTACCTGGGCAATCGCCCCATGTACGCCTCCCCCGAGGCCTCCTTCGACACCGCGCTCGACGTGCTGGGTCTGTCGAAAATGTCACCCGCTCATGTGGCACGTTTCGCTACTCAATTGCTCACCTCGACGCCCGAACGAGGTCCCCACGGAAAGCACGCAGTTTCGCTGCACGACCTGACGGACTTCTCCTTGCATTCCAAGGTCCGACTCCCCTTCCAGATGGACGGCGACCACCTGGGACTGCGTACGAGCGTGACGTTCACAGGCGTACGCCGTGCACTGCGTGTGATTGTGTGAGTGGAAGTGGCCAAAGTCCTTTAACTCGAACGTTTGGGCTGGGATCCACCCCATGGAAGTACGGCTGTGACCTAGCCGACACCGAGGAATCAAAAAAAACTTTCCAGAAGGGGTTGTATCCGCCGCCGAGGTTTGCGAATCTCTACATGGCGCTCGGGACGGCCCGCAACACCGGCCTCCCTGAAAGCCAGAACCCCTCCTCAACACACTGGACCGCAACCAGGTCATCTGGAAGTCGGCCCTTCACTTGCGGGGGGATTCGTGAAAGCGTTCACATTCACAAGCACCTGCACGTAACACCCTAAGAGAGGTAGCAGCCATGGACTGGCGTCACAACGCCGTTTGTCGTGAGGAAGACCCGGAGCTGTTCTTCCCCATCGGCAACACCGGTCCCGCGCTGCTGCAGATCGAGGAAGCCAAGGCCGTCTGCCGCCGCTGCCCCGTCATGGAGCAGTGCCTGCAGTGGGCGCTTGAGTCCGGCCAGGACTCCGGCGTCTGGGGTGGACTCAGCGAGGACGAGCGCCGCGCGATGAAGCGCCGTGCCGCTCGCAACCGGGCGCGTAACGCGACCGCCTGACCACCCTGTTCACGAGCTTGAGCCCGGCGGCGCGCGTACAGCGAGTACGCACCACCGTCGCCCCCGAAACGCAGCGCGCAGTACCCCCGATGCGCACGCAGTACTAGAACGCCAGGGAGAGTTCTTCTCCCTCAGGCACAGAGTGAGCCCCGGACCGTGTCAGATCATCGGTCCGGGGCTCACTGCTGTGCCCGTGGGTCGCGGCCCGGCTACGCGTCGCCCGGGACCGGTATGTCGAGCACCACCTGGGTGCCGCGTCCAGGAGCGGGCACCATATCGAACGATCCGCCCAACTCCCCCTCCACCAGCGTCCGTACGATCTGCAGGCCCAGATTCCCCGCCGTCTTGGCGTCGAACCCCTCGGGCAGCCCGCGCCCGTCGTCCTGCACCGTGATGAGCAGCCTGGCGTCCTCGCGCGTCCCGCCCCGGACGGCCGAGACCTCGACGGTGCCCAGCTCGCCCGGCCCGAAGGCGTGCTCAAGCGCGTTCTGCAGGACCTCGGTCAGCACCATGGAGAGCGGGGTGGCGACCTCGGCGTCCAGGATGCCGAAGCGGCCCGTACGGCGGCAGTCGACCTTGCCGGGCGAGATCTCGGCCACCATCGCGATGACGCGGTCGGCGATCTCGTCGAACTCGACGCGCTCGTCCAGGTTCTGCGAGAGCGTCTCATGGACGATCGCGATGGAACCGACGCGCCGCACCGCTTCGTTGAGCGCCTCCTTGCCGCGGTCCGAGTCCATCCGCCTGGCCTGGAGGCGCAGAAGCGCCGCCACCGTCTGGAGGTTGTTCTTCACCCGGTGGTGGATCTCCCGGATGGTCGCGTCCTTGGTGATCAACTCGCGCTCGCGGCGGCGCAGTTCCGTGACGTCGCGCAGCAGCACCAGAGAACCGATCCGTACGCCCTTGGGGGAGAGCGGGATGGCGCGGAGCTGGATCACCCCGTCGTTCCCCTCGACCTCCGTCTCGCGCGGCGCGTAGCCGCTGGCCAGTTTGACCATGGCCTCGTCGACCGGGCCGCGGGCCGGCGCGAGATCGGTGGTCAGCTGGCCGAGGTGCTGGCCCACCAGGTCGGACGCGAGTCCGAGGCGGTGGTAGGCGGAGAGCCCGTTGGGGCTCGCGTACAGGACCACTCCGTCCGCGTCGAGCCGTATCATCCCGTCCCCGACGCGGGGGGACGCGTCCATGTCGACCTGCTGGCCGGGGAAGGGGAACGAACCCGCCGCGATCATCTGGGCCAGGTCGGAGGCCGACTGGAGATAGGTCAGTTCGAGGCGTGAGGGCGTACGGACGGTGAGCAGATTGGTATTGCGGGCGATCACCCCGAGCACCCGTCCCTCGCGGCGCACCGGGATGGACTCGACCCGTACCGGCACCTCCTCGCGCCACTCGGGGTCGCCTTCGCGCACGATCCGGCCCTCGTCGAGAGCGGCGTCGAGCAAGGGGCGCCTGCCGCGTGGAACGAGATGGCCGACCATGTCGTCCTGGTAGGAGGTGGGGCCGGTGTTCGGCCGCATCTGCGCCACGGAGACATAGCGGGTGCCGTCGCGGGTGGGCACCCACAGCACGAGGTCGGCGAAGGACAGGTCGGAGAGCAGCTGCCACTCCGAGACCAACAGGTGCAGCCACTCCAGGTCGGTGTCGCCCAGAGAGGTGTGCTGACGTACGAGATCGTTCATGGAGGGCACGTGTGTGAGCGTACCCGCCGGATTCTTTCTGTCGTACGCATGGACATCGGCGAATGGTCTAGTCCACAATGTGCGTGCAAAGACTTCCGCTCTCCCCGCACAGGAGAGTGGAGACGAGGTACGCGGCGCTCTCTGCCCTGACTGCGCCAAGTCCTCCCCACGGCCGCCGGGCACCGCACACCTGACGGCCGATGCAGCTGAGGGCTGCGGTGCCGTACGGCCGGGCCGAGGGTCCCGACCGCACCGGCGCCGCGGCCCGCAGTCGTTTCCGGGGGTTCACCCCGCCACCGCACTCCCCGCCGGCCCGGGTCAGGCCCGCCACGGCCCTGGCCGCCGACCCGGCGTTTCCTCGTCCCGTTCCGGCCTCGATCCACATGCGTTCGCCGCGCCTTCGGCCGACCATGGGAAGACGGAGGGAATCGCAGGCAGGGACGGCTCGCTCTGCTAGATTGGTCTATACCACATGTTTGCACTCTCCAGATCGGCAGGCCCAGCGTGGAAGTTGTCATCGTCCCGGACGCCAAGGCAGGCGGCGCGGTCATCGCGGAGGCCATGGCCGGCCTGCTGCGGCGCAAGCCCGATGCTCTGCTCGGCGTGGCCACCGGATCGACGCCGCTCCCCGTCTACCAGGCGCTGGTCGCCACGGTGCGTGCCGGGGCCGTCGACGCGGGGCGGGCGCGGATCTGCCAGCTCGACGAGTACGTGGGCCTGCCGGCCGGCCACCCCGAGTCGTACCGCTCGGTGGTGCTGCGCGAGGTCGTGGAACCACTCGGACTGACCGAGGCCTCCTTCATGGGCCCCGACGGCTCCGCCGACGACGTCCCGGCCGCCTGTCAGGAGTACGACCGGGCGCTCGCCGCGGCCGGCGGGGTCGACCTCCAGCTCCTGGGCATCGGAACCGACGGGCACATAGGCTTCAACGAGCCCTGCTCCTCGCTCGCCTCCCGCACCCGGATCAAGACGCTCACCGAACAGACCCGGGTCGACAACGCCCGGTTCTTCGACGGCGACATCGACCAGGTGCCGCACCACGTCATCACCCAGGGCATCGGGACCATCCTGGAGGCCCGCCACGTGGTGCTGCTGGCCACCGGCGAGGGCAAGGCCGAGGCCGTCGCGCAGACCGTCGAAGGCCCGGTCGCGGCCGTGGTGCCCGCCTCCGCACTCCAGCTGCACCCGCACGCGACCGTCGTCGTGGACGAGGCGGCCGCGTCCAGGCTGAAGCTGGCCGACTACTTCCGTCACACCTTCGCCTCGAAGCCGGCGTGGCAGGGGCTGTAACCGAGCAGTACGGAGAAGGCCGGGCACCCCGCGGGTGCCCGGCCTTCCTTCATGTTCCGCTTGCGGCCTTCCCCTCCGGACGTCCCGCCCCGGGCAGACCGCTCCGGAGCCCTACGCTCCGCTGACGCCCGCGATGACCTCGGCTGCGGCGCGGCCGCAGACCCGGGCTGCGCCGTGCGTCGCCACGTACAGCGCTCCGCGCGGCTCCGCCCGCGGTACGCCCATCTCGACCACGACGGTGTCGGGGCGGGCCGCCAGCAGCGCGTCCAGCATGCGCGCCATCCACGGGTGCCGGTGCTCGTCGCGGACGACCGCGACGATGGTGCGCTCCCCCGCGGCGGTGAGCACGTCGGCCGGTGTGCCGGCCGCTCCGTACGCGCCGGTCAGGGTGGAAGGCAGCAGCGCGGCCAGCTCGGCCGCGATGCCCCACGGCGTCTCGTCGCCGACGGCGATGTTCGCCCCCGGGGCGAAGGCGGCGACATACGGCGCCGCGGTCAGCGGCTGGTGACCGGCCGGGGTGGCCCGGACCGCCCTGCGCGCCGCCACGAGCCCGATATCGGTGCCGGGCGCGGTCCCCTCCTGCGACGCCGCGCCCGGCTCCGAAGCCCTCCTGGCCCGGTGCGTCCACCCCGCGAGCTCACGTACCCGCGCGGCGGCGTCCGCCAGCCGTTCCTCGGGCAGTTCGCCCGCCCGTACCGCCGCCACCAGCGCGTCACGCAGCCGCAGTACGGTGCCCTCGTCCGAGAGGCCGCCACCCACGCAGATGGCGTCGGCGCCCGCCGCGATGGCGAGGACGGTGCCGCGTTCGATGCCGTACGCCGACGCGATGGCGCGCATCTCGATGCCGTCGGTGACGATCAGCCCCTCGTAACCGAGTTCGTGCCGCAGCAGCCCGGTGAGGATCTGCGGGCTCAGCGTCGCCGGCCGCTCGCGGTCGAGCGCCGGGAGCAGGATATGCGCGCTCATGACCGATTTGGACCCCGCCGCGATGGCGGCCCTGAAGGGCACCAGCTCACGGGCGTTCAGCGTCTCCAGGCCGGCGTCGATCCGGGGCATCGCGTGGTGCGAGTCGACGGCGGTGTCGCCGTGGCCGGGGAAGTGCTTGGTGCAGGCCGCGACCCCGGCGGACTGGAGACCCTCGACGTACGCGGCGGTGTGCCGGGCCACCAGTGCGGTGTCGGAGCCGAAGGACCGTACACCGATGACCGGGTTGTCCGGATTGGAGTTGACGTCGGCGGACGGGGCCCAGTTGTGGTTGACCCCGCACTCGGCGAGACGCCGGCCCAGCTCGCGGGCGACGGCCCGGGTGAGCTCAGGGTCGTCGACCGAGCCGAGCGCGAGGTTCCCGGGGAAGGACGAACCGGTGCGCACTTCCAGGCGGGTGACGTCGCCGCCCTCCTCGTCGATGGCGACGAGGACGTCGTCCCGCTCGGCCCGCAGCTGAGCGGTGAGCGCGGCGACCTGGGAGGCGCTGGTGACGTTGCGGCCGAACAGGGCGACGGACGCGAGCCCTTCGCCGATCCTGCGCAGCAGCCAGTCCGGGGCCGTGGTGCCGGTGAAGCCGGGCTGGAGGACGGCCAGCGCGTCGCGCGTGAGCTTGTCCGTGCCCGTGGTGATGGTGGTCATGGGGCGCCGTTATCCCTTCACCGCGCCGGCCGTCAGACCTGCGGCCATCTTGCGCTGGACCAGGAGGAAGAGCACCACGACGGGGACGGCCATCATGCTTGATCCGGCCATCATGGGCGCGTACTCCGTACCGTGCTGCGTCGTGAAGTTGCTCAGCCAGACGGTGGCCGTCTGCTTCTCCTGGCTCATCAGCATCAGAGCGTAGAGGTACTCGTTCCACGCCTGGATGAATCCGTAGACCGAGGTCGCGACCAGGCCGGGAGCGAGCAGCGGGAAGACCACCCGGATGAAGGCACCGGTGCGGGTGCACCCGTCGACCATCGCCGCCTCCTCCAGCTCCTTCGGAATATTGACGATGAAGCCGCGCAGTGTCCAGACCGTGAACGGGAGGATGAAGGTCAGGTACGTGATGATCAGGCCCGTGAGCTGGTCGTACTGGCCGAGGTCGTTCAGCAGCAGGAAGACCGGGATGATCATGGCGACCAGCGGCACCATCTGCACCGCGAGGATCCCGACGATCACGATCTTGCGGCCGCGGAAGGCGAACCGGGAGATCGCGAGAGCCGCCAGCATGCCCACCACGATCCCGATGGCGACCACCGAGAGCGAGACGATGGCGCTGCGCGAGATGGCACCCCAGAAGTCGGCGACCTGAAGGGCTCGCCGGAAGTTGTCCAGGGTGAACACGTGGGGAAAGAGGTGCGGGTTGGGGTCGATCGCGTCCTTCGACGGCTTGAACGCCGTGTTCAGCATCCAGTAGACCGGGAAGCCCATGGTCACGAAGACCAGCAGACCGGCCAGGTTCCAGCCCAGCTTGGACTTCTTGCGACGCGGGCGTGAGCGGGGGCGGGTGGCGGCAGGAGCCGTCGCAGTCGTGGTCACTCCACCTCTCCGATCTTGAGCATCTGGCGCATATAGACGGCAACCACGCCCAGCAGCAGCAGCACGGTGACGAGAGCGATCGCCGAGCCGCCGGAGTAGTCGTTGACCACGAAGGCCTTGTCGTACGAGTACGTGGTGAGGAGCTGGAACTCGGGCTCGGGGTGGCCGCCCCGCATCACGAAGACCTGAGGGAAGACGCCCATGTCCCAGATGACCGAGAGAGTCGTCAGCATCACGATGATCGGCTTCAGGATCGGCAGGGTGACGTGCCGGAAGACACCCCAGGACCCGGCGCCGTCGAGCCTGGCGGCCTCTTCGAGCTCCTGGGGCACCTGGGTGAGCCCCGCGCTGAGCGTGATGACGACGAACGGCACCGCGCCCCACACCACGAGCAGCATGATGACGGAGAGCCCCTGCGGACCGCTGGCGAACCAGTTGTGGCCGATGAAGTCGACACCGGGGATCTTGCTGATGAGCCAGTTCAGGACGCCGTAGTCGGAGTCGAACATCCACTTGAAGATCGTGACAGCCACGATGATCGGCATACCCCAGCTCGCCACGAGCGCGACGTTGACGAGGGTCTTGACCCAGCCGGACACCCGCTGGAGCAGCAGCGCGATGAACATCCCGATGACCATCGTCAGAACGACCGCGCCGACGGCGAAGACGATGGTCCTGACGACGACAGCCCAGAACTCGCTGTCACCGAGGATGTTGCTGAAGTTGTCGAAGCCGGCCCACTCCGCGGGCTTGAACCCCCAGAGCTGGGGCTGCCCGAACTTCTGGAAGGAGAGGGTGACGAGGCGGTAGAGCGGATACCCGAGAACGAGGGCGAGGATGAGCAGGCAGGGCGCGAGGAGCGCCCACGGCACTGCGGAGCTCCCGGCTGAGGACTTCTTCCCCGGTGGGCGGGGGCCTGCTTCGGCATCCGGTGATGGTGAGCGCCGCTGCGGCGGCACCTTGGCGGTGGTTGTCTCTGCGGCACTCATCAAGTGCTCCTCAGCATTCCCTCTCCTGGTACGGGGCCGGAGCGGGGCCTTTCTTCTGGGGGGATGGAAAGGCCCCGCTCCTCAGATCACTTGGTGTTGATGACCTTGTCGATGGCGGCGTCCGCGTCCCGGGCGGCAGCCTGGACCGACTGCTTGCCGGTGCCGATGGACTGCAGCATCTTCTGCAGAACCTGGGCCTTCTCGATCTGGCCCCAGCCCGGCGCCATCGGGACGAACCAGCTCGACTCGGCCGCCGTGGCCGGGACCGCCGTCTTCGGGTCCTTCTTCAGCGGCGCGAGGTCGGCCTTGTTGTTGGGCAGGTTCTGCTTGGCGATCAGGCCCTGCTGGCCCTTCTCACCGGTGAAGGCGTTGATCCACTCCGCCGCCGTGTCCTGCGCCTTCGACTTCACCGGAATGGCCAGGTCGGAGCCGCCGAGGAAGACCGGCAGGGGCTTGCCGGACGGGCCGGGCATCACGAAGTCCTGGAGCTTGTCGGCGAGTTTGCCGACCTTGTCGTTCTCGGGGAGGGCGGCCGTGCTGCCCTCCCAGCCCGCGGCGAACATCATCGCGGACTTGCCCTGGCCGAAGACGATCGGGCGGTCGGCCTCGTCCTTGGTCTTGTCGCCCTTCATGTACTTGTCGAGGACGTTCTTGTACTCGCCGAGGCCCTTGAGCGACTCGGGCGAGGAGAGGTTGGCCTTGAACTTGCCGCCTTCCTCCTTCGCGATGGAGCCGCCGGCGTCGTACACGAAGGACATACCGGCGTACCAGTCACGGCTGGGCTGATACCACGCGCTGAACGTGCTGCCCTTCTTCTGCTGGATCTTGTCCAGGTCGGAGGTCAGCTCGGAGTACGTCTTGGGCGTGGACTTGATACCGGCGGACGCCGCCACGTCCTTGCGCCAGGTAGCGACCCGCCCCCCGGCGTAGTACGGCACGCCGTAGGTCTTGCCGTCGTAGGTGACCGAAGCCTTCAGGCCGTCGAGCCACTGGCCCGAGTTGTCGAACTTCGAGGGGTCGACCTCGGCGAACGCACCCTTGAGTGTGTAGGGGAGCATCTCCGTGTTGCCCATCTCGACCACGTCGGGGGCCTTGTCCGTGGCCAGCACCGCGTCGAGCTTGGCGTTCTTGTCCGGCCAGCCGTAGTACTCGTGGTTGATCTTGATGCCGGGGTGCTTCGCGACGACCGCGTCGTCGGCCGCCTTGACCAGGCCCGGCCAGTTCTTCTGGGCGTCGACCGTCAGCCACACGGTCAGCGACTTCGCCTCCGCCGCCTTGCTGTCGCCGTCCCCTCCGGAGCCGCACGCCGAAATGCCCACCATGATGCCTGCGACGCCGATTGCCGCGATGAGTTTGCGCTTCACGCCATCCTCCTCAGGGATGCCTGCCACCCCCCATCCACCGCGCAGGTACCGGCTATTGACTAGCACCGCCTGTGGGGCTGGGTTCTGGTCTCTAATGGTTTAGACCAGTACCCGGAGCTTGGCCTAGACCTATTCACGTGTCAAGGTCGGCGAGAAGACCCGTCTCGTCCGTTATCGGACCGTCATCAAGGCCCCGGTGGCGGACCCGGGCCACCTGAAACGGACCGCACAACACGGCAGTGCCGGCGCGCGGGAAAGAAAGAATCCGCGGGCGACTACCGCTGGGGGCGCTCACCCCGCTTTAGTGGTTTAGACCAAACCTTCCGGCGCTATTGTGCCGATGTACGGAGCGCCACTCACTCATGAGGCTCCGTGCGGGACGGTGCGATCAAGGGGCTGTCATGCTCGGTGCATGACGACACCCGGGGCCACGGCCTCGCGTGACCGGCCGTGACACCATGTGGGCCGCAACAGACGGAGGAGCCGGTGACGGCAGCAGCGCAGCGCTCGGGAGGGCAGGCCATGGACGTCGGGGGCAGCGCCGAGACGGAGGGGGCCACGGTCGGACGAACCGCACGCGTTCCCAAGTACTACCGGCTGAAGAGACACCTGCTCGACATGACCGAGACCCTCCCGCCGGGCACCCCGGTCCCGCCCGAACGGACTCTGGCTGCCGAGTTCGACACCTCGCGGACGACCGTGCGCCAGGCGCTCCAGGAACTGGTGGTCGAGGGCCGTCTCGAACGCATCCAGGGCAAGGGCACGTTCGTCGCCAAGCCCAAGGTCTTCCAGGCCCTGCAACTGACCTCCTACACCGAGGACATGCGGGCCCAGGGGCTGGAACCCACCTCCCAGCTCCTCGATATCGGCTACGTGACCGCCGACGACACCCTGGCCGGGCTGCTCGACATCACCACGGGCGGCCGGGTGCTGCGCATCGAGCGGCTGCGGCTGGCGAGCGGCGAGCCGATGGCCATCGAGACCACACACCTGTCGGCGAAGCGCTTCCCGGCTCTTCGCCGTTCGCTGGCCAAGTACACCTCTCTGTACACCGCGCTCGCGGAGGTCTACGACGTGCGCCTCGCCGAGGCCGAAGAGACGATCGAAACCTCGCTGGCCAGCCCGCGCGAGGCCGGACTGCTCGGCACGGACGTCGGCCTGCCGATGCTGATGCTCTCCCGGCACTCGATCGACGGCGCCGGCGAACCGGTGGAGTGGGTGCGCTCGGTCTACCGCGGCGACCGCTACAAGTTCGTGGCCAACCTCAAGCGACCGGTCGACTGAGGACCTCCCGGGCACCCGGCGCGGTACTGGCCGGCACAGCACCCGGGGCCCAGGGCCCCGCCATCGGGGACCGGGCGGTCAGGGTACGGACCCTCCGGTCCGCACCCTGACCCGGGACCGGTCTCAGACCCAGCCGCGGCGCGAGGCCTCGACACCCGCCTCGAAGCGGCTGCGCGCCTCAAGACGCAGCATGAGCTCCGCGTTGATCCGCCGTACAGTGCGCAGCGAGACGCCCAGGCGGCGGCTCGCATGGGCATCCGTCTGCCCGCTCGCCAGCATGTGCAGCAACTCCCGCTCCTGAGGGGTCAGCTGGTGCCTGTCCTTGCTCGGCGGCATGCCCAGCTGTGTTCCCGACGCCCAGAGCATGTCGAAGAGCAGGCAGAGAGCGCTGATCACTCCGGCCGCGCGCACTTCCAGCGCACCGGCGCGACCGTCCTCCGGGTCGATGGGGAGCAACGCGGTCTCCCGGTCGACGACGACGAGCAGCATCGGCAGCGAAGGCACCGTCCTCGTATC
The DNA here is from genome assembly GCF_036061255.1 of Streptomyces sp. NBC_00388. Classification (NCBI taxonomy): domain Bacteria; kingdom Bacillati; phylum Actinomycetota; class Actinomycetes; order Kitasatosporales; family Streptomycetaceae; genus Streptomyces; species Streptomyces sp. NBC_00388. Next base: position 5,210,627 of record NZ_CP107948.1, on the reverse strand, counting down.
ACCTCCCAGCGAACCGAGCCAGTTGACGTACTGCAGCGTGGCCGGATCATTGCGGTAGCTGTCCTGGTAGATGCTTCGAATTCGAACACCGCGCTCCAGGGCCCGCTGGTCGAGCGGTTTGCTCGCACTCATGGTGTCCGGGGCCTGCGCGCCACCAGGCAGCAGGGAGAGGCACTCGCGCTTCGCCGACAGCGCCAGTTCCTCCAGCCGCGTCCGCACGGCGTCCAGGCCGACGATGCGTTCCACGGCCTCGTACCGGTACGCACCCCTGGTGCCGTACTGCTCGGCGAGATCGGCGACCGCGGCCCGCACGGTTTCGATCTGCTGCTGCTGGCGCTCCAGTTCGGCCTCACGCCGGGAGACCAGGGAAGGAAGGCTCACGCCCGGGTCGGTCGGATGGAAGACACCCGACGCCCGGTCGTAGAGGAGAAGACAGAGGTCCGCCAAATCGTCCAGTGCTGCCTTCACTTCGCTCTCCGGACGGCCGAGCCGCTCGATGATTTCGTCCATGCCGAGTGCGGGCTGTTCCAGAAAGAGCCGGTAGACCTCTTCTGTTCTTACGTCCAACCCCAACGCCGCAAACACACGTCCCCCTAGACGTTCTGTGCCGGCAATGACCGTCTCTCATGGCCACGCACAAGACCGGAACGATACAGAGCGGAGACTTGGTCTAGACCGACGATCCGAGGAATGGCCGAAATCAATCCCCCTGTTCGATTTTCGGCCAGGTGGCCACAAGGTGCCTGGCACCGGCTGCCACCCGGAAGAAGCGCCAGCTCCCCGCCCCGTGGAGCTGCCCGGCAACTGGCAGCAACCTGCCGAGCACTCGCTGCCACCCCGGAACCGATGACATCCCACCCCCGGCACCCCAAGCTGATGCTCGTCCCGAGAGGCCACGGAAACCCGTCGGCCACTCCCCTCGGCGAAGTGCCTGACCAGGCACGATTCCACGAACCCAGCTTGGAGATCCTCACCATGCGTATCGCCGCGTCCCCCGTCAACAGCCGTCTGGTCCTCGCCGCTTCGGCGGCGATCGCCGTATCGCTCGCCGTCGCCCCGGTCTCTCTCGTGTCGGCAGGGCGGGACGGCGGCGTCGGGGCGGCGGTAGCACAGCCGCACTCCTCCACCTCGTCCCCGGCAGGCGGACCTCTGGATTCCGACAACGGATTCAGCTGGGGCTGACAGCCGACTGCTCCCGAGCCGGCATGTATGTCGTCACGGCCCTGCTGCTCCGGCAGCCGGATGCCCCGAGGAACACCCAGAACGCCGCCGCCCTGACAACGCTGCTGCGGTCCTGCACGCCCGACCGCAGCCAGATCGCCCACCTGCGTGTTCAGGTGGGGCCCGAACGCGTTGACGTCGCCTTGTTCGTCTCCGCGCAGAGCCCCTGGCTCGCCGAGCGCGCGGCCCTGGCCGTCATCACCAGGATGCTGCGCGGCACGCCCGCCTTCGAAGGCTGGGTGGTCTCAGGTCTCCGCTGCCCCGACCTGGACCAACTCCACGAACTCCGCACGCCGGCCGACCCGTGCGGTGCTGGTGACGCCCCCTGTCCACCCACTCAGGAGAATCCCCGAGGAGGCACTATGCCCAGGGCTCGTCCCAGCGTGTCCGTCATCATTCCCAACTACAACTACGAAAAGACCCTCAGGGCGTGCCTGGAGTCGGTGTTCGCCCAGAGCCACCCGCCGCTCGACGTGGTCGTCGTCGACGACGCGAGTACGGACACCTCGCGCGACATCGCACGACAGTTCCCGTGTGTGCTGGTTGCCTCTCCGGTCAACCGCGGGGTGTCGGCTGCGCGCAACCTGGGCGTGGCTGCCAGCCGCGGAGAGATCCTCTTCTTCCTCGACTCCGACACGGCCCTGGCACCCGACGCCCTGGCCAACGCGGTGGATCTGCTGCTCAGTGATCCGGAGACCGGTTGCGTCCACGGGATCCTGGCACCCGAGCCCCTCTTCGACGACGGACCTGTCGAGCGCTACCACGCGCTGCACGCGCACTTCTGGCGACGGCGGGGCGTGGGCATCGTCCGTACGGCGTTCTTCGCGCTGGCCGCGATCCCGCGGGCCGTATTCGAGGAGACCGGTCCGTTCGACGAGAACCTGCGTGACTCCGAAGACGTCGAGTACAGCGGGCGGCTGGCGGCCCGGCACCGGATCAGGATGACCGAGACCGTGATCGGCCGGCACGACGACGTGGACAAGTACGGGGACATGCTCCGTGAGCAGTACCGGCGGTCCCAACTGCTCATTCCCACGGCAGCCGTTCAGCAGGCACGGGCGGGCGGACTGACCGCCAACCGGCCGCTCGGAGTCGTCGCCACCGGTCTGGCCATCGCCACCGCGCCGCTGGGCTTCCTCTCCCTCTGGCTGCTGCTCCTGCCCGCGCTGTGCGTCGCCGTGTTCACGGCCTCCGACCCGGGGCTGAGCCGCTTCGTGCGGCAGAGCCGGGGCTGGAGATACCTCCTCTGGTTCACCGCAGTCCACTTCACGGTCCACATCGCGCTCGTGCTCGGCGCCGTGCACGGAGCGGTCCGCTGGCGTCTGGACCCGAACTTCGGTCCCGGCCGGACGCGGAGGCCGGTCGCCGCGCCGACCACGCAGTGACCCGTACACCGCCCCCTTCCTGGAGTCCGATCATGGCCCTGCCCGGTCCGCTGCTCGACATCGAACCCGCCCTCAGCAGATCCGCCCCATCGCCGCCCGGCCGCACCCGTGACCTCTTCGTCCTGATCCGCCCCGGGCAGTGGTCCAAGAATCTCGCCGTGGTCCCGCTCGCCCTGGCCGACTCGCCCGCATGGAATGTGCGGCTGCTGGGCCAGGCGGCTCTCGCGGTCGTCGCGTTCACGCTCGCCTCCTCACTCGTCTATCTGCTCAACGACATCTTCGACCGGGACCGCGACCGGCTGCATCCCACGAAACGCCTGCGGCCGATAGCCGACGGCCGGGTGTCGATACGCGCGGCGACGGGCTTCGGCGCTGTGCTGGCCGTGCTCCTCGCCGCCGTGCTCCAGACCGACCCACTGGCACACTGGTGGCCGCTGGCGGCCTACCTCGTGATCAACATCGCGTACAGCAAGGGCCTCAAGAACGTCCCGCTGGTGGATGTCTTCGTCGTCGCTCTCGGTTTCCTGCTCCGCCTCGTCCAGGGCTATCTGGTGATGGACCACGATGTGTCCAGCTGGCTGGCGCTGAGCGTGCTCTCCCTCTGCCTCCTGCTGACCCTCGGCAAGCGACGCCACGAGATGGCGGTGGGCGGGGAGGTCCACCGCCCCGCACTCCGCGGCTACTCACTGACCTTCCTCGACCAGCTCCTGGGCCTGACGACCGTCTTCGCCGCCGTGTCCTACGTCCTCTACATCTACCTCGACGCTCCGGTCGGAGACTCGGGGCCACTCCTCACGCTCCTCTCCGCTCCGTTCGCCCTGTTCGGCCTGGCGCGGAACCTGCAGGTGCTGCTGGTCGAGGACGGCGGTGGCGAACCGGTGCGCACCCTCTTCCACGACCGGATCATGGTGATCAATTCCGCGCTGTGGGGCGCGCTGATCGGCACCGCGCTGGTCCTCGCCCACACGGGCTCATGACAACGCCGGCCGTCCGTGGACGGTTTCTGTCCGGGCGTGCCCGCACGGCCTTGATGGCTGTGTTCGTCATCGCCGTGGGCGCCGGGATCGCACTCACCCTGCGCGGCCAGGTCACCGACGCCGTCGACCTGCTCGCCCGCCCCCGTTCGCTTCCCTTCCTCCTCACTGCGCTCGCCGCCAACGGTGCCGGCGTTCTGCTCGGCACGGCCTCCTGGCAGGCCCTGCTCGCCGATCTCGGTCCCGGGGTCGGCCGCGCCACCGGGGCGCGCATCTACTTCACCTCCTTCCTCAGCAAGTTCGTGCCCGGCCGGGTGTGGGGGCTGATGACCCATATCCAGATGGGCCGGGACGCCGGCGTCACCGGCCCGGTGATGGTCACCGTCTTCCTCCTCAATCTCGTGGTCAGCGTGCTGACGGGCCTCGCTCTGGGGATGATCGCCGCGCCTGCCGTGCTCGGCGGCCAGGCGTGGTGGCTGATCGCACCGGCCCTCGTACTGGGGAGCTGGGTCGCCCGGCCCGGAATCCTGGGCCGCATGGCGGTCACCGCGGCCCGGCTGACCCGGCGCAAGCCGCCGGCCGCGTTCGCCACCGATCCCGGTATGCGCAGGGCGATGGGGCTGGCGGCCGCCTCCTGGCTCGTCTCAGGTCTGCACCTGTGGGCGATCGCGGTCCTGCTGGGTGCCAACCCCTGGGCCGCCCTGCCGCTCTGCGTCGGCGGCTTCGCGCTGGCCACCTCACTCTCCAGCCTGGCGCTCTTCCTGCCGGACGGGTGGGGGGCGCGGGAGGCGCTGCTGACCGCGGGCCTGTCCACCGTGCTGCCCTGGCAGGCCGCGGCCGCTGCCGCCATCGCCAGCAGGCTGGTCTGCACCACGAGCGAGGTCCTCGTAGCCGGGACCGTGCTGGTCCGCACCCGCAGGGCAGGCAAGCCCCTGCCGTCCGCCGCACTGACCGAACCCGAAACGATCCTGAATCGAGTCGAATCGTGACCACCGCACAGCCTGAGCTGTTCAGCGTCGAGGACGCCGAGAACCTCACCACCAAACAGATCCACGGCCTCTACCGCGGGCATGTCAACCGCAGCCAGGTCTCCCTGATGACGTCCTTCGGCTTCGGCCGCGAGCGCGTGGAACGCGCCGAGGGCGCCTACATATACGAGCACGGCGGCAAACGGATTCTGGACTTCACCGGTGGCGTCGGCGTCTTGAGCCACGGCCACAACCATCCCCGGATCCTCGCCGCTCGCCGACGCTTCCAGGAACAGCAGCGGATGGAGGTGCACAAGACCTACTTCTCCCCCTACGTCGCGGCACTCGGCCACAACCTCGCCCAGCTGCTCCCCGGCGACCTGAACCTCTCGTTCTTCCCCAACTCGGGTGCCGAGGCGGTGGAGGGAGCGGTGAAACTCGCGTACAAGTACCACGGCGGGCGCCGTACGAAGGTCATGCGGGCCGACATCAGCTTCCACGGCAAGCTGCTCGGATCGGGCTCGCTCACCGGACAGTCCCAGGAAACCTTCCGCTTCCCCGGAATCGACGGTGTGCTGACCTTTCCGTACGGGGATCTGGAAGCCGTGCGCCGGCACGTCGCCGAGGCCAGGACCGCCGGCGGCGAGTCCGATGTGTACGCGCTGCTCATCGAGCCGCTCTCCGCCTCCACCATGAACCACTGCAGCGAGGAATTCCTGCGCGGACTGCGGGACTTGTGCACCCGCGAGAGCATCGTCCTCATCTTCGACGAGATCTACACCGGATGGGGAAAGACCGGAACGCTCTTCTACTTCATGCGTCACGAGGGTCTGGTGCCCGACGTCGTGACCACGTCGAAGTCCTTCGGTGGGGGGAAGTCGTCCATCTCGGCCTACGTCGCCAGTGAGCGGATCTTCCGCAAGGCGTACGACAACATGACCGACGCCCTCCTGCAGTCCACCTCCACCACCTACTACGGCTTCGGCGAGGAGGCCGCCACGGCGATCGAGGCGGTCAACATCGCTGTGGAGGACGACTATCCGGCCCGCGCCCGGGCCATCGACCGGATACTCGCCCCCGGCCTCGAACGCATCGCGAAGGAGCATTCCGACAGCGTCGCCGAGGTACGCGGCACGGGCGCACTGCACGGGGTCTTTCTGCGCGAAGGCCCGAAGCTGCTCGAACTGGCGGCCAAGCTGGCCCCCGGCGGGCTGGCCCGTGATCCGCGCTTCCGCACCAAGCTGATCACCTCGTCCGTCGTCAGCGCCATGTACCGCGATCACGGCATCTACAGCTACTACACCCTCAACGGCTCCAACCCGTTGATGGTCGCCCCGCCGCTGATCGTGGAGAACCACGAGGTCGAACACTTCCTGGAGTGCCTCGACAGCACTCTCGCCAAGGGCCTCCCCCGACTGCTGACACGCTTCGTACAGGAAAAGGTGGCCTCGCTGTGGTGACTCCCACTCCCCCGGCACAGCATGTGGTGGTGACCGGCGGCGCCGGCATGCTCGGTTCGACCCTGATACGCCGGCTGCTCGCTGACGGACACCAGGTGCACTGTGTGGACCTGCGTGAACCGGGCGTACGTCACGAGCGACTGGAGAACAGCATCGCCGACGTACGCGACCCGGTGGCGATGAAGCGGGCCCTGGCCGACGCGGACGCGCTGGTGCACTGTGCCGCCGCGCTGCCGAGCTACCCCGAGGAACAGATCCGCTCCATCATCGTCGGCGGTACGGAGTCGGTCATGAGCGCGGCGGCCTCCAGCGCCCTGCCGCGCGTGGTGCACATATCCTCGACCGCCGTCTACGGGCTGCCCCGCACCGTGCCCACCACGGAGGAGTACCCGCGCGAGCCCGTCGACACGTACAGCGCGGCGAAGGCGGAGGCCGAGGAGGTCGTGGAGCGCCACCGCGGCGGTGAGATGTGCCTGCCGATCCTCCGTCCCAAGACGTTCCTGGGCCCCGGCCGGATGGGCCTGTTCGCCATGCTCTTCGAGTGGGCCGAGGAGGGAAGGCACTTCCCGGTGCTCGGCAGGGGCGACGTACGGATCCAGATGTTCGACGTGGATGATCTGGTGGACGCGGTCCTGGTGGCGCTGAGCGCACCCCCCGAACGGGCGGACGGCACCTTCAACCTCGGCGCCGCCGAATTCGGCACCCTGCGCGAGGACTTCCAGGCCGTGCTGGACGCAGCGGGACACGGCAAGCGGGTGAAGTCGCTGCCGGCGAGGCCCGCCCTCCACACCCTCCGTCTGCTGGAGGCCACGAAGCTCTCCCCGGTGTACGGGCGGCTGATGCACAAGCTGCTCGACGATTCGTACGTGAGCACCGACCTGGCCCGGGAACAGCTCGGGTTCGCGCCCAAGTACTCCAACCAGGACGCGATCCTGCGCACCTACGCCTGGTGGCGCGAGCAGCGTGCCGCGAAAGCCGCGTCCGGTGCCGGAAGGCGCGGCGCGGGAAAGCGCGGCGGCGCGGGGGTCACCAGCGTGGACGCCTGGAGCCAGGGAGCCCTGTCGCTCGCCAAGTTCCTCTTCTGACGGGCCCCGCACGGCCGCACACAGCTCCTCCCCCGCCCCCTTCTCCTCTGCCTATCCGAATTGGTGTGACCATGCCCAACGACGGACCTCTCGTCTCGGTCATCGTGCCGAACTACAACTACGGAGCCTCACTCGCGCTGTGCCTGCGGGCCATCCAGGAACAGACCTATCAGCCACTGGAGATCGTTCTCGTCGACGACTGCTCGACCGACGACTCCGTGGCCGTCGCGGCCGGTCTGGGCATCCGCGCCGTGAGTACCGGCGTCAACAGCGGCGTGGCCGTGGCCCGCAACCTCGGCGCCGAGCACGCAGCGGGCGAACTGCTCGTCTTCGTCGACTCCGATGTCGCACTGGCTCCCGACGCCGTGTCCAACGCCGTCGCGGTACTGCGCAACGACCCCTCACTGGGCGCGGTGTGCGGAGTGTACGAGCCGCACCCGCTGATCCGGGACAGCCTGGTGGAGGAGTACCGCTCGCTTCAGCAGTACTACCTGCTCATCGAGTCCGAGGGCCCGCTGTCCACGGTCCACACCAGTCACTTCACCACTCCGGCCGCCGTCTTCCGCGACCTGGGCGGCTTCAACCCGCAGTTGCGCCACACCGAGGACCAGGACTTCGGACTGCGGCTCGTCCAGCGCTACGGTTCGGTCAGCGTCAGCACGGTCCGCGGCACTCACGACCACGACGACACGATGGCCGTCGTGGTGCGCAAGGCCTACGCCCGTACCCGGCTGGCGATCCCGCTGTACCTGAAGCGGCGCAGCATGCCGGGCGGATTCGTGACCGGCCCGCGCACCTTCGCCACCGTGCTCTCGCTGGCGACCGTGGCCGCGGTACTGCTGCCGGTACTCCTCGGTGCCCTCTGGACGGTGGCGCCGGTCCTGCTGCTGGCAGCCGCACTCGCCTGCGACGCGGGGCTGTACCGATGCGCGGCGCGCCACAAGGGGTGGTCGTTCGTCCCGTACTTCGCGGCGGTCAACTTCGTGGTGAATCTGACGGTGGCCGCCGGCATCATCACCGGTGGCGCGCGCTGCCTCGTCTCCAGCCGGTTCCGTGAGCTGTACACCAGCGCGCTCGCCCCGGCCCGGCGGGTGGATGCCTGATGACGACGACAGCGGAGACCTCTTCCGCCGGCACCGGCACGGAATCCGGCAGCGGGGCCACCGAAGTGCCGCGGGGGCACCGGATCCGCAGGACCCGGGTCCTGCTGGCCGTGGCCGGGGGGTGGCTGCTCTTCACCCTGCTGGACCGGCTGCTGACGCACTCGCTGACACTGTGGGCGCTCACCGACATGATGCCGCCCGAGCTGCTGCTCGCGGTGCCCCTGACGGTCCTCGCCGCGACCTGGTGGGCCAGGCCCGGGGTGCGGCGGTGGATCGCCGCTGCCGCTGTGGTGGCCCTGCTGCTCGGCTTCGGGCGCAGCGGCATCAACCCGTACGCGCTGTGGAACGGCTCGGACACCACGCCGTCGGCCGGAGCGGTGAAGATCGTCTCCTGGAACACCGAGTACTGGGAACAGGGCGACGATCCGGCCGCGTTCTACGCCTACATCAGGAGCCTGGACGCGGATGTCTATCTGCTTCAGGAGTACATCCACCAGGGCAAGGGAACCGAGCTGATCCCACTGCATCTGGAGGACCGCCTCAAGAAGGAGTTCCCCGGTTACCGGGTGCTGGTACAGGGCGAGTTGGTCACCCTGTCCCGCTTCGATGTCGTGGGTACGCCCCACGAGGTGGCACCCCAGGTCATGCGGGTGGACGTCCGGACCGGCAGGTCGGCGGACGCCCCGGTGCTCTCCACGTACAACGTGCATCTTCCCGTACACGTCTACCTGGACAATCCTTTCAAGCCCAGTGTGCTGAGCGGCGTGCGCCGGCAGACCGGTGTGCGCAACGGCGAGCTGGACGACCTCATCGCCGACGTGCGGGCCCGGAAGCACCAGCCGGCCTTCATCGCCGGGGACTTCAATCACAGCCGCACGCAGGACGACACCGGCCGGCTGGGCAAGGTGGCCACCGACGCGGTGCGCGTCAACCACGATCTCTTCCCCCGCAGCTGGCGTGCCAGCACCCCGGTGATGGATCTGTGGCGGCTCGACCTGGCCTTCACCGCCGGCGGGGCGAAGGCGGACCGGTACGACTTCGCCGGTCCGCGGGGCCACTCGGACCACAGTGCCCAGTCGTTGACCATCGAGCCGGGGCACTGACGGGGGGCCGCCCGGACGGGGGCGGCCCCCGCCCGGTCAGACCGCGTCGAGCCGGGTGCGCTGCTCGGCGTCGAGTTCGAGGTCGACGGCGGCGAGGCACTCGTCCAGCTGGGCGACGGAGCTGACCCCGATGACGGGCAGCACGGCGGGCGAGCCGCCGAGGAGCCACGCCAGGACCACCTGGTTCGGCGTGGCTCCCGTCTCGGCCGCCACCGCGCGCACCGCGGCGATACGGGCGGCTGTGCCCGGGTGGTCGTACTCGGCGGGCACGGGCCGGTCGTCCCGGCTGTACACACCGCTCAGCAGCGTGGAGTACCCCAGCAGCGTCAACTCGTCGGACTCGGAACGCACATAGTCGAGAAGCTCCTCGCTCGCGTGCGGATTGACACCGAAATCGACGCCGGGGCGTGGCTGGAGATAGGTATAGCGCTGCTGCACGCAGCTGTACCCGGCCACCGAGAGCTCCCGGGCCGCGGCGCGGGCCTGCTCTATGCGCCACGCGGTGTGGTTGCTGGCCCCGAGCACCCGTACCTTGCCGTCCGAGACCAGTGAGCCGAGCCCCGCGACCTGCTCGTGGACCGGCGTCTTCCGGTCTTCGATGTGCGAGTAGAAGACATCGATACGGTCGGTGCCGAGACGGCGCAGACTGGCTTCCGCCTGACGCCGCATGACCTCCGGGGCCAGCCCCTCGGCCTCTTCGGGCCAGGGCGCGTCCAGCGGGTCGGGCAGGGCGCCGGCCTTGGTGGCGAGCACGACCTTGTCCCGGACGCCCCGGCCGGCCATCCAGCGGCCGATGAGGTTCTCGCTCTCCTCGCCGGTACAGCCGTCGACCCAGAACGCATAGGTGTTGGCGGTGTCGATGAACGTGCCGCCCGCGTCGAGGAACCGGTCGAGGATCGCGAACGCGGTGGCCTCGTCGGTCATCGAGCCGAAGCGCAGCGCGCCCAGGCAGAGCGCGCTCACATCGAGGCCTGCGGTCCCGCCCGTCCTGACGTACTTCATATGTTCTCCCAGCCACTTGAAGGCGCCGGGCTGCCCGGCTCCGGGCTCGACTGTAGGAGCCGGCGGGCCGTCAGGTGGCTGTATCCGCAAAAAGGTCTAGGCCAATTGGCGGGAGGGGGACGGTCGCCGTCGAAATCGACCGATTGAACGGCGTTGCCGTTCCGGTATGCGGATAGGGGTTCCGCCGCATGAGCATCCTCGCCTAGATTTCCTGCGCGTTGTACCAGGTGCTCAGCGAGGGGACGGACCGCACCATGACCGAGAAAAGACCGGTGATCACGCCGGTGCGCGTGATCATCGCGGTATGCCTGATCGCACCCTTTGTCGCCATGCTCTGGGTGAGTTCGTACGCGAAGGTGGACCCGGCCTTCATCGGCATCCCGTTCTTCTACTGGTACCAGATGCTCTGGGTGCTCATCTCGACGGCGCTCACCATGACCGCGTACAAGCTGTGGCAGCGTGACCAGCGCGCCCGCAAGGGGGGTGCGTCCGCATGAAGGACGGTGTGAACGGCGTCGCGCTCGGCGTCTTCATCTTCTTCTTCGTGGCCGTCACGGTCGTCGGCTTCCTGGCCGCCCGCTGGCGCCGCGCCGACAACGCCGCCACCCTCGACGAATGGGGCCTGGGCGGGAGGTCGTTCGGTACCTGGGTCACCTGGTTCCTGCTCGGCGGCGACCTCTACACGGCGTACACCTTCGTCGCCGTACCCGCGGCCATCTACGCGGCGGGCGCGGCCGGATTCTTCGCCGTGCCGTACACGATCCTGGTCTACCCGCTGATCTTCACCTTCCTGCCGCGGCTCTGGTCGGTCTCGCACAAGCACGGGTACGTGACCACCTCGGACTTCGTCCGCGGGCGGTTCGGCTCGAAGAGCCTCTCGCTGGCCGTCGCGGTCACCGGCATCATCGCGACGATGCCGTACATCGCGCTCCAGCTGGTCGGTATCCAGGCGGTGCTCGACGTCATGGGCGTCGGCGGTGCGGGCAGCAACTGGTTCGTCAAGGACCTCCCCCTGCTGATCGCGTTCGCGGTGCTCGCCGCGTACACGTACTCCTCGGGGCTGCGGGCGCCCGCACTGATCGCCTTCGTCAAGGACGGCTTGATCTACATCGTCATCCTGGTGGCGATCATCTACATCCCGATCAAGCTCGGCGGCTTCGACGACATCTTCGCCAAGGCAGGCCACGCCTTCTCGCAGACGAACCCGGCAACGGGCAAGCCGCGCGGAGCGCTCGCACCGGGCGCCGCCGGCCAGTGGGGTTACGCGACGCTGGCGCTCGGATCGGCGCTCGCGCTGTTCATGTACCCGCACTCGATCACGGCAACGCTCTCCTCGCGCAGCCGCAACGTGATCCGCCGCAACACCGCGATCCTGCCGCTGTACTCGCTGATGCTGGGGCTGCTCGCGCTCCTCGGCTTCATGGCGATCGCCGCGGGGATCAAGGTGAAGAACGGCCAGCTGGCGATCCCGCAGCTCTTCGAGAACATGTTCCCCGACTGGTTCGCCGGCGTGGCCTTCGCGGCCATCGGCATCGGCGCACTGGTACCGGCCGCGATCATGTCCATCGCGGCGGCGAACCTCTTCACCCGCAACATCTACAAGGACTTCATCAAACCGGGCGCCACACCCGCGCAGGAGGCCAAGGTCTCCAAGCTGGTCTCGCTCGTGGTGAAGGTCGGCGCGCTTCTCTTCGTGCTCGCCATGGACCCGACCGTGGCGATCAACTTCCAGCTCCTCGGCGGCATCTGGATCCTCCAGACGATGCCGGCCCTGGTCGGCGGACTCTTCACCCGGTGGTTCCACCGCTGGGCGCTGCTCGCGGGCTGGGCGGCCGGCATGATCTACGGCACGCTCGCCGCGTTCGGCGTCGCCAGCCCGACCCAGGCGCACTTCGGCGGCTCCTCCAAGGAGATCCCGGGCATCGGCCAGATCGGCTACATCGGTCTGACGGCGTTCGTGCTGAACGTCGTGGTGACGCTGGTCCTCACCGTCGTGCTCAACGCGGTGAAGGCGCCCGCCGGGATCGACGAGACCTCCCCGGAGGACTACACGGCGGATGCCGGTGACAAGGGCGTCCAGGTGGAGCTCCCGCCGGCCACGGCGGGCGCCCCGGCCGGCCACTGAGCCACCCCGTACGGCAGGGGCCGCCGCATCTCACCTCTGGGAGATGCGGCGGCCCTTCGCTGTACGGAGGCGTTACGGACGCCGTACGGAGCCGTGCCCGGGCGGCTCCCGCCGGCCGACGGCAGGCGCCTCCGGCCCGCAGCCCCGGACCGTACGACACAACATATGGGGGGTGCTTTCCGACGGGCACCCCACATGTATGCTCGTGCTCGCTGTCGTCGCAGGGGAATCCGGTGCGAATCCGGAACTGTCCCGCAACGGTGTGATCAGTGCGCTTTCGCGCACCGCGGAGTCCGAGGACCTGCCGACAGCGCATCCGGCTCGACCGATCCGGATGAGAAACGTCCGGGCCTCGCGGTAGGGCCTGCGGATGCTGTGCGGTGTGCTGCTCTGCTGTGCCCGTACATGCCCGCGCCCCCGCCGGCCCCAGCCGAGCGAGGGAGAGCGCACCGTGACCATCGCGCCCACCGCACCTGTCTCCGAGCAGGTGGCGGATGCCCCGGGAACCGTACTGCTGCGGACCCTGACCGACCTCACCGCCGATCTCACCGACACCGACCCCGGCCGGGTCGCCGCCGCCGCCCTGCGCGGGCGCAACGCCGCGTCGGACGAGGCCGAGTTGCGGGAGCTCGCCACCGAGGCGGCCGCGGGTCTCATCTCCGAGGACCCCGCGTACTCGCGGCTGGCCGCGCGGCTGCTGACCCGCACCATCGCGGACGAGGCGGCGGGGCAGGGCGCGGTGTCGTTCTCCTCATCGGTCGCCGCCGGACACCGTGAGGGCCTGATCGCCGACCGTACGGCCGCCTTCGTGCGGCTCCACGCGGAGCGGCTCGACGCGGCCATCGACACCGGGGCCGACGACCGCTTCGGGTACTTCGGGCTGCGCACCCTCTACAGCCGCTACCTGCTGCGCCACCCGATCACCCGCCAGGTCGTCGAGACCCCCCAGCACTTCATGCTCCGGGTCGCCTGCGGTCTGGCCACCGACGAATCGGCCGGCGCCCTGGACGAGGTGACCGCGCTCTACGCGCTGATGAGCCGCCTCGACTACCTGCCCTCCTCCCCCACCCTCTTCAACTCGGGCACCAGGCACCCGCAGATGTCCTCCTGCTATCTGCTGGATTCCCCGCTCGACCAGCTGGACTCGATCTACGGGCGCTACCACGAGGTGGCCCGCCTCTCGAAGCACGCGGGCGGCATCGGCCTCTCGTACTCCCGTATCCGCTCCCGCGGTTCACTGATCCGGGGCACCAACGGGCACTCCAACGGCATCGTGCCCTTCCTCAAGACCCTCGACGCCTCGGTCGCCGCGGTGAACCAGGGCGGCAGGCGCAAGGGCGCCGCCGCCGTCTACCTGGAGACCTGGCACTCGGACATCGAGGAGTTCCTGGAGCTGCGCGACAACACCGGCGAGGACGCCCGGCGCACCCACAACCTCAACCTGGCCCACTGGGTGCCCGACGAGTTCATGCGCCGGGTCGACGCGGACGGCACGTGGTCGCTGTTCTCCCCGTCCGACGTGCCCGAGCTGACCGACCTGTGGGGCGACGACTTCGACGCCGCGTACCGCGAGGCCGAGGCCGGAGGGCTGGCCAGGAAGACCATCCCCGCGCGGGAGCTGTACGGGCGGATGATGCGTACCCTCGCCCAGACCGGCCAGGGGTGGATGACCTTCAAGGACGCGTCGAACCGTACGGCCAACCAGACGGCGGAGCCCGGCTCGGTCGTGCACTCGTCGAATCTCTGCACCGAGATCCTCGAAGTGACGGACGACGGCGAGACCGCGGTCTGCAACCTGGGCTCGGTCAACGTCGGCGCGTTCGTCTCGGGCGACTCCCTCGACTGGGAGCGCCTGGACGCGACCGTCCGCACCGCTGTCACCTTCCTCGACCGGGTCGTGGACATCAACTTCTACCCGACCGAGCAGGCAGGCCGCTCCAACGCCAAGTGGCGTCCGGTGGGCCTGGGCCTCATGGGGCTCCAGGACGTCTTCTTCCAGCTGCGGCTGCCCTTCGACTCCCCCGAGGCCAGGGCGCTCTCCACCCGGATCTCCGAGCGCATCATGCTGGCCGCCTACGAGGCGTCCTGCGACCTCGCCGAGAGCAACGGCCCGCTGCCGGCCTGGGAGCGGACCCGCGCGGCGCGCGGTGTGCTGCACCCCGACCACTACGCGACCGAGCCGGCCTGGCCGGAGCGCTGGGCGGCGCTGCGCGCCAGGATCGCGAAGACCGGTATGCGCAACTCGCTGCTGCTCGCCATCGCGCCGACCGCCACCATCGCCTCGATCGCCGGGGTGTACGAGTGCATCGAGCCGCAGGTCTCCAACCTCTTCAAGCGCGAGACTCTGTCGGGTGAGTTCCTCCAGGTCAACGCGTACTTGGTGAACGAGCTCAAGCAGCTCGGCGTCTGGGACGCGCAGTCCCGCGAGGCGCTGCGCGAGGCCAGCGGTTCGGTGCAGGGCTTCAGCTGGATCCCCGAGGAGGTCCGGGCGCTGTACCGCACGGCGTGGGAGATCCCGCAGCGCGGCCTGATCGACATGGCCGCGGCCCGCACCCCGTACATCGACCAGAGCCAGTCGCTGAACCTCTTCCTGGAGACGCCGACCATCGGCAAGCTCTCCTCGATGTACGCGTACGCCTGGAAGCAGGGCATCAAGACCACGTACTACCTGCGCTCCCGCCCGGCGACGCGCATCGCGCGGGCGGCGCGCTCCGCCACCGTCCCCGCCCAGCAGGCCCCGGCCGCCGCGGACGCGGACGCCATCGCCTGCTCCCTTGAGAACCCCGAGTCCTGCGAGGCCTGCCAGTGATGAGCACCGATTCCCAGAAGTCCGAGAAGAACCTGCTCGACCCGGGCTTCGAGCTGACCCTGCGTCCGATGCGCTACCCGGACTTCTACGAGCGCTACCGCGACGCGATCAAGAACACCTGGACGGTCGAGGAGGTCGACCTCCACTCGGACGTCACCGACCTGGGCAAGCTCTCGCCGGGTGAGCAGCACATGATCGGCCGGCTGGTCGCGTTCTTCGCGACGGGCGACTCGATCGTCTCCAACAACCTGGTGCTGACGCTCTACAAGCACATCAACTCCCCCGAGGCGCGGCTGTACCTCTCCCGCCAGCTCTTCGAGGAGGCCGTGCACGTCCAGTTCTACCTGACGCTGCTCGACACCTATCTGCCCGATCCGGAGGACCGCGCGGCGGCCTTCGACGCGGTCGAGGAGATCCCCTCCATCCGGGAGAAGGCGCAGTTCTGCTTCCGGTGGATGGACTCGGTCGAGAAGATCGACCAGCTGGAGACGCAGGCGGACCGCCGCCGCTTCCTGCTGAACCTGATCTGCTTCGCCGCGTGCATCGAGGGGCTGTTCTTCTACGGGGCCTTCGCGTACGTGTACTGGTTCCGCTCGCGGGGGCTGCTGCACGGCCTGGCGACCGGCACCAACTGGGTGTTCCGTGACGAGACGATGCACATGAACTTCGCGTTCGAGGTGGTCGACACGGTTCGCAAGGAGGAGCCCGAGCTCTTCGACGACGCGCTGCGGCAGCAGGTCACCGACATGATGCGCGAAGCGGTGGAGGCGGAGCTGCAGTTCGGCCGGGACCTGTGCGGCGAAGGGCTGCCGGGGATGAACACCGAGTCGATGCGCGAGTACCTCCAGTGCGTCGCCGACCAGCGGCTGACCCGGCTGGGCTTCGCGCCGGTGTACGGCTCGGAGAACCCGTTCTCCTTCATGGAGCTGCAGGGCGTGCAGGAGCTGACGAACTTCTTCGAGCGGCGCCCCTCCGCCTACCAGGTCGCGGTCGAGGGCTCGGTCTCCTTCGACGACGACTTCTAGGAGAGCCGGGGCCGTTCCAGGAGTGTTCAGGGCCGTCGGGTGGCGCGTCCGCGGCGTACGCGGGCGCGCCACCCGGCTGTCCGGCTGCCTTCCGGCCGCTAACGCAGTGCCACGGTGTCACCGGCGGAGGTGATCGCCATGGTCGTGTGCGTGCCGGGGAAGTTCCAGCGCCAGGTGCCCGGCGCGGTCGCCGTGACCGTGGTGCTCAGGGTGCCCGTGGAGCTGGTCCTCACCGTCTTGACCGTGGTGTACGCGGACGCCCCGGCCTTCTTGAACTCCAGCCGCACGTTCTGCTTCGTGTAGCCGTGATACTTCAGGTCGCTCCAGTCGGCCCGCGCGAGCTTGCCCCTGACCGTGAGCCTGCCGCCCTTGGCGACGGGCTCGGGGGTGGCGTCGGTCGTGAGGGTCGAGGCGCGCTTGAAGTCGAAGTGCGCGAGGTCGTCGTGGATCCAGTAGTCGCCGTCCCTGGCCTGGACGGTGGCGTTGACCTGCCAGGTCCCCGCGAGTGCGTTGGGGTCGATGTCCACCGACGACTTGAACCCGGCCGGGTGCTCCTCGAAGACCGCGGTGCAGACCGACGTGGTGCTGGTCGACTTGTGGCAGCTGTTGCCCGTCCAGTCCCCGGGTCCGTACCCGTTCTTGGCGTTGAAGACGCTGACGTGGCTGAGGCCCTTCACGCCGGAGTTGTCCCGGACCGTGAAGGTGACCGGGAAGGTCTTGACGTCGTGCACCCCCACGATGACGTTGCCCCCGTTGTTCACCACCGTCTTCGTGACCCGGATGTCCCCCTTGCCCTCGGCGTGAGCCGCCGGAGCCCCCAGTACCGCCAGAGCCACGGCACCGGATGCCGTGCTCCACAGCGCAGTTCTGCGCATGTCCCCTCCTTGGTGATCTTCTGACGGAGGCGAGCGTAAGCGAGTTCGCGCGGTGGCGTCGCCGGGCCGGGGGCTCAGCGGGCGGGGCGGGTCAGGGCGGGGCGGCGGCTCCCGTCCTGCCGGAGTGCCGGGCGCGGGCGGGGCGGCAGCGGTGCGGGGCCTTCCGCCGTACTGGGGCCGGTGTCCGGTGCACGCCGGGCGAGCGCGCGGTCGATACGGCGCTCGTGGGCGTACCAGATCAGCGAGGGCAGGGCCAGGATGACGGAGACGGCGAGGACGGTCAGGTAGTCCAGGAAGGTGTTCATGCCGTCCACTGTGGCGCCGGTGGCTGCGGAAAGTCAGTGGCAGGACTGACATGCGACGTCGAATTACTGCCACACTTGGTCCATGCTGAAAAACGTCGTCGCGGTCCTGATGGACGGAGTCCACCCCTTCGAACTCGGCGTGGTCTGCGAGGTGTTCGGGCTCGACCGGAGCGATGAGGGGCTGCCGGTCTACGACTTCGCGGTGGCGTCGGCCGAGGGGCCGGTACTGCGGACGCACGCCGGATTCACCCTGCGCACCGAGCACGGCCTGGAGCGGCTGGAGGAGGCCGACCTGATCGCGGTTCCTGCCGCCGAGTCGCGGGGGGACCGGGGCTATCCGCCCGCGCTCCTCGCAGCGCTGCGGCGGGCGGTGGACCGTGGCGCCCGGGTCCTCAGCGTCTGCTCCGGTGTCTTCGTGCTCGGCGCCGCGGGGCTGCTCGACGGCCGCCGCTGCGCCGCGCACTGGCGCCACGCGGAGGAGCTGGCCCGGGCCTTCCCGCTGGCCCTGGTGGAGCCCGACGTGCTGTACGTGGACGAGGGGCCGGTGATCACATCGGCGGGCACCGCCGCCGGCATCGACGCC
This sequence comes from Streptomyces sp. NBC_00388, assembly GCF_036061255.1. NCBI lineage: Bacteria > Bacillati > Actinomycetota > Actinomycetes > Kitasatosporales > Streptomycetaceae > Streptomyces > Streptomyces sp. NBC_00388. The sequence goes on along the minus strand of NZ_CP107948.1, from coordinate 5,192,604 downwards.
TGTCTGCACATCATCCGCAAGGAACACGGCCCGCACATCGCGAACAGGATCGCCCGGCGCATGGTGGTTCCGCCCCACCGCGACGGCGGCCAGGCCCAGTTCGTCGAACGCGCGGTGAGCCCCGAGCGGGCGGACAGCGTCGCCGGTGTCCTCGGCTGGATGGAGCAGCATCTGGACGAGGAGCAGACGGTGGAGCAGCTGGCGGCCCGGGCCCTGATGTCACCGCGCACCTTCGCCCGCCGCTTCCAGCAGGAGACGGGGACGACGCCGTACCGCTGGCTGCTGCGGCAACGGGTACTGCTGGCACAGGAGTTGCTGGAGGCGTCGGACGAGACGGTGGACGCGATCGCGGGGCGGGTCGGCTTCGGTACCGGCGCCGGGCTGCGCCACCACTTCCTCCGCACACTCGGTACCACCCCGAACGCCTACCGGCGCGCGTTCCGCGGACCGGCCGCCGCTCTCCCGGGCGCGTCCTGAGGCCTGGCCGTACGCATGGCCAGCCATCCGATGTCACACGTCAGTTTTGTCCAACAACAGGGGCGTCCTACCCATGGACATGCCATCCGGTTGCCATAAAGATCGGGGCACCAGTCTACGGAAGGACAAAAACGATCATGCGGATGGCGAGCCGACAGAGGGTGGCCGCGGCGGTGGTCGCGGCACTGTGCGCCGCGGTGCTGCCCGTGCAGAGCGCGGCGGCCGGGGAGACGACCGGCGGCGGCGCACCGCCCGCGGTGCTGCCCGCACTGAGCGCGTGGCACGGTGAGGCAGGCAGCTTCACGCTGACCGACCGCGCACGCATCGTGCCGCAGGGGGCGGACCACCGTACCGAGAGCGATACCCGGCGTTTCGCCGGCGAGCTGACTGGCCACCACCGGGTCACCCATGGCGGAGCCAGGAACGGCGACGTCGTCCTCGCGGAGAAGCCGTCCCTCAGGGACCGGTTGGGCAGTGAGGGCTACCGCATATCCGTGGGTGAGCGGGTGACCGTCACCGCGGCCACCTCCACCGGCGTCTTCTACGGCACCCGGACGGTCCTCCAGCTCCTGAACGACGACAGCCGGGCGGCCCGCGGCTCCGCCACCGACATCCCCGCCTACCGCGAACGCGGTGTCGGCGTCTGCGCCTGCTACATCCACGTCTCCGTCCCGTGGTTCGAGCGGCTGATGAAGGACATGGCGTCGCAGAAGCTCAACCAGCTCTGGATCGAGGCCAAGGTCAAGAGCGATGTCGACCCGAGGACCGCCTTCTGGGGCTACTACACCAAGACCGAGGTCCGCCAACTGGCCGCGCTGGCCGCGAAGTACCACATCGAGCTGGTCCCCGAGATCAACTCCCCCGGTCACATCGACCCCTATCTGAAGAACCATCCCGAGCTCCAGCTCAAGGACAAGAACGGGGTGCCGTCCCCGACCCGGCTGGACATCTCCCAGCCGGCGGCGCTGACGTACTACACCTCACTGGTCGACGAGGCGCTGAAGGCCTGGGGCGCCAGGCAGTGGCACATGGGCGCGGACGAGTACATGATCGGCTCCGCGTACCCCGACTACCCGCAGCTGCAGACCGAGGCGGTGAAGCGGTTCGGCGCGGGAGCGACCCCGGACGACCTCTTCACCGACTTCATCAACCAGGTCAATGCCCATGTGAAGGCGGGCGGGCACCCGCTGCGCATCTGGAACGACGGGCTGACCGGCAAGAACTCGGTCGTCCCGCTCGACCGTGACGTCACCGTCGAGCACTGGACCAGCGGCGGCACCATGGAGACGCCGTCCCAGCTGCTCGCCGAGGGCCGTCCCGTGATGAACTCCGCGTACTCGCTCTATCTCGTGCGCGGCGGCTACACGACCGAGACGCAGCGGCTGTACGACAGCAACTGGACCCCCCTGGAGTTCGAGGGCCAGACCCTGGCGTCGAAGCCCGCGAACCTGACGGGTGCGAAGATCTCCCTCTGGCCGGACAGTGCGGCGGCCGAGACCGAGAACGAGGTCGAGGCGAAGACCTTCATGCCGCTGCGGTTCATCGCTCAGGCGACCTGGGGCGGCCCGAAGCCGAGCCCGACGTACGCCGGTTTCGAGGCACTGGCGAAGAAGATCGGGCATGCGCCGGGCTGGTCGGACACCGACCGCACGCCGGTCGCCGACGGCACCTACGAGCTGACGGCCGGGGACCACAGGACGCTGGCCCCGGCGGCCGGTTCGGACGTGGTGTTCGGCACGGACCCCGCAGCGGCCTGGACGCTGAAGGCCACGGACGACGGGTACTACACCCTGACATCGGCCACCACCGGCCAGTGCCTGGAGGACGACCGGGGCGAGCTGCACACCGGGGCTCCGCTCGAAGTGGGCTCGGAGCTCTCGGTGAACACCTGCTCGGGCGGCTCGCGCACCCAGCGCTGGCAGCTGGAGCGCACCGGCGGCCGTCTGCTGATCCGCAACGCCATCTCCCAGCTCGCCATCGGCGAACGGGCGTCGGACGGTGCGGCGGTCCAGGCGCTGCGCGGTCAGACGTTCGGCACGGTCTCGTAGCGCGGCGTGCCCTCTTCCATCTGGCGGAGCGCGTCCTTGCGGTCGCGCTTCGACAGACGGTCGATGTACAGGTAGCCGTACAGGTGGTCGGTCTCGTGCTGGAGGCAGCGGGCGAAGTAGCCGGTGCCACGCACCTTCACCTGGTTGCCCTCCGCGTCCTGGCCGGTGACCTCCGCGTAGTCCGGGCGGGCCAGCTCGGCGTAGGCGGTCGGGACGGAGAGGCAGCCCTCGTTGGACTCGTCGAGGTGGCGGCGGTCCGCCGGGGTCTCGGTGAGCACCGGGTTGCAGACGGCACCGACGTGGCGCCTGCCGTCGTCGTCGAGGCAGTCGTAGACGAAGACCTTCAGGTCGACACCGATCTGGTTCGCGGCCAGGCCCACGCCCTCGGCGGCCTTCTGGCTGGCGAACATGTCGTCGATCAGCCGGCCGAGCTCGGCGTCGAACGACGTGACGTTCTTGCACTCCCGGTGGAGCACCGGGTTGCCCACGACGGTGATGGGACGGGCGGTGCCGCGGGCGCGGTGCGCTTCCTCGCGCTCCTCGCAGTCCTCGGTGTCCACGACGAAACCGTCATTGACCTGCTGGTCCGTCTGCTGCTGCGCCATGTCCGCCGTACGCCTTCCTCAAAAACCCGGATCGATCCCGTACAGCTTAGACCGAACGGGAATCCCGGGAGCGGGCTCAGCAGACCTCTTCGAGGTCCCGCCACTCCCTGCTGTCCGGGCTGTCGGCGACCCATCCGTCGAGCAGGCCGCGCACCAGGCCCGCCGGGGCGGCTATCCCGCACTCGCGCTCGGCGACCCAGAGCCCGCCCGCCGTGCGGTGGCCGAGCGGACCGGGGTGGCCGGGCTCACTGTGGTCGTGCGGGTCCGGGGGTTGCTCGCCGCCGCCCTCGTCGCTCTCCATCGGCGACTCGGAGCAGGCACGGCAGAGCAGCCGCACCGAGGACGACCAGTCCTCGGCGGCGAATCCGGCGTCGGCCGCCAGCTGCTCCAGCGCGTCCCGGTCCGACTCGGTCGCCGCCTCCAGCAGCACCACCCAGGTCGGCACGGGTGACGGCGCCCACAGCTCGATCTCGTCGAACACCGGGTAGGAGGGTCCGGCGGCCGTGACGCGCTCGCCGTTCGGGACGCCGTCGTGCAGGACGACCTCGCCCCAGCGCCTGCCGGACGACGGCAGCGGGATGGAGAGCACCTCGATCCGGGCGGGGTCGAGCCTGCGGCCCCAGACCACCTCGGCCTCGCCCTCGGGGGAGAGCCGCACGGCGGCGGAGCCCAGCTCCATACCGACCGGTTCGCTGCTGGCCGCGGGCTCGCCCGGGACCCGCAGCCCGTACGCCTGCCAGGCCCTGCGGGCCAGTGGCCAGTCCTGCAGGGCGGTGGCGGCGATCCCGACGTTCCACCAGTCCGGGGCGCCCGCCTCACGGTCCAGGAGCGCCACGGCGCGCAGCCCGGCCGTCCTGGCCCGGTCCCAGTCGTGCCGGAACTTGTGCAGCAGGGCCAGATTGAACCAGGACTCGGAGAGCCACGGTTCGAGATCGGCCGCGCGGGTGAGCAGCGCCCCGGCATCGTCGTACCGACCGTCGCCGATCAGCGTGAACGCGCGGTCCGTGGCCTGCCGCCAGGATGCGGAGGGCCGATGCCGTACCTTCCCGAAGATCCTCACGATTCCCGCCTGCCGGTCGCTGAAAAGACTCTGCTTCCCGGGCTCCGAATCCCCCGGACACCCTCTCTTCGCATCCAACCATGCTCAGTCGGAGCGGCGCTCATTACCCACTGGTTACCCGCTCGGGGGCCCGGTTCACGCCCCGGGGTACCGTCAGGCGCCACCGCCCCGGGAGAGCACCCGGGCGAGGGCTTCCACGACTTCCGGCTGGTAGTCGTGGCCAGTGCCCAGGCGCAGCCGCTCCAGTGCGCCCAGCGGCCGGCCCGCGCCCCGCTCCTCTTCATTTTCCCCCGCCAGGTCCGCGTACGCATTGACGGCCCGGACAATCCGGGCGGTGAGCGGTTGCTCGCGGTACGGGTCCGCCTGGCGCTCCACGATGACGGCGACCTTCACGCCGACCCCGGTCTGCCGGACCACGGCGCCGCCCAGGAGCGCGATCCGGCGCTGTTCGCCGGGTGCCAGCGGCGCGGTGGCGCCGCCCGGCACCGGGTCGACCAGGGAGAGCTGGCCGATGTCGTGCATCAGGGCCGCGTACTCCAGGACGGTCAGCGCAGGTTCGGACAGCCCCAGCTCCCGGCCGACGGCGCGGCTGAGCGCGGCGACCCTGCGCGCGTGGCCGTGCGGGGTGTATCCGGCGATCTCGGTGGCGCGGGCGAGCGAGGTGATGGTCTGCCGGCAGGTCGTACGGACCAGCGCGTGGCGGCGCAGGGAGAGTTGGGTGAGCAGCAGCGGAACGGAGAAGAACGGGAGCGCCCACAGCCCGGCGACCGCGACGCCGAGCGCCATCACGACACCGGTGGCACACACGGCCGGGCCGATCCCCGCGAGTGCGCGCAGCTCTTCGCGGAGCAGCGGCCCCATGGGGGCTCCCCTGCTCCCGCGGGACCCGGGGGAGCCCGGGGAGGGGTGGCGGGCGCGGGCGTGCGCCAGCGCGGCGGCCAGGACCGCGTCGCACAGGGCGCTGAGGCCGAGCAGGAGCAGCAGCACGACCGCGTACGAGGGGCCGCGCACCGCCCAGGCCGCTGTCCGGCCGGCCCCGCACAGCGGCTGGAAGCAGACGGCGGCGAAGGTGACGGTGAGCACCCGGCGGGCCAGCTGGTCGGCGGTGGGACCACGGCCGCGCGCGACGTGCGGCGCGGTGCCGGCGAGCGTGCCGGCGAGGACGACGGCGATGACCTGGGGGACGCCGTGGACCGTCGGATGGCCGCCGTTCTGGCCGAGCAGGGCGTAGGCGAGCGCTCCGGCAGCGCCCAGCGGGGCGGGTTCGCGCTCGTTGCCCGGGCCGGTGCGGCGGGTGAGCTCGCCGGCCGCGACGAGCATCCCGAAGGCGAGCGCGGTGTCCGCGTCGCCGACGCCGTGCCAGAGGGTCCCGCCGAGTCCGGCCAGGGCGGCCAGGGCGGCCGCGCCGTGGACGAGGCGCACGGCGCGGGGTGTGCGGGCGCTCACGCGGGGTGCTCCAGGTCGGCGGGCGCGGTCCTGGCGGACGGGAGGGGGCCTGGCGGACGGCTGCCGGGTTCGTCGGCGGTGACGGCCGGGTGCCAGCCGTACCGGTCGAGCGCGCGGACGAACGCCTGGACCATCAGGGGGTCGAACTGCGTCCCGGCGCACCGCGACAGCTCCTGCAGGGCGGCTTCGACGGGCCGGGCCCGGCGGTAGGAGCGGGTGGACGTCATGGCGTCGAAGGCGTCCGCGATGGCGACGACCCGGGCGAACTCGGGGATCTGCTCCCCGGAGAGCCCGTACGGGTAGCCGGAGCCGTCGAGCCGTTCGTGGTGGTGGAGGATGGCGGCCCTCGCCTCGCCGAGGAAGCCGATGCCGCGGACCATCTCGTGCCCGTACTCGGGGTGCAGCTCGATGACGCGGCGCTCGTCTGGCGTCAGCGGCCCGTCCTTGCGCAGCAGTCTGGTGGGCACGCCGAGCTTGCCGACGTCGTGCAGGATCCCGGCGAAGCGCAGGGCCTCCAGGCGGTCACCGGCCATCCCCAGCTCCCCCGCGATCATCGCCGATGCCTGGCCGACGCGTTCGCTGTGGCCGCGGGTGTACCGGTCCTTGATGTCGACGGCCTGGACCAGCGCCCTGATGGTGGCCCGGTGGGCGGCGCGTTCACGGTGGTACTGCGCGAAGACCCAGCCGGAGATGGACATGGGCAGCAGGACGAAGAGAGCGGCGGTCGGCCCGTAGGGGCTGCGCCACAGGACGGCCATCATGAGTCCGGCCGACCCGTGCACGGCGTACGGGGCGAGTGAGCGCAGCAGCGCGTCCCCTGCCGTGCGCACGGGCAGCCGCTCGGCGGTGACCCGGACGCAGCCGTCCAGTGCGGTCACGGCCAGACAGAAGGCCAGGGTGGCGGCGAGGGCGGGCAGCAGCGCGCAGGGCAGGCCGGGCGGCCGTCGTGCGCCGCCGAAGAGCGCGGCCGCCTCGGCCGCGGCCCACACGGCGAGCGCCAGCTGCGCGGCGTGCCAGAGCCGCCGGACACCGTACGGGGGGTGCCCGGCGCTGCCGAGCAGCGCACCGGGCACGGCGGTGAGCGCCGCGGCGGCGGGCGGCAGGAGCAGGGCGGCGGCGAGGAGCACGGCGAAGAACGACCCGCTCTCCTGTGCCCTGCGGGCAGGCAGCTCGCACCCCGCGTACACCGCGGCGAGCAGGGCGACAGCCGCCCACGGTGTGCCGGGGCCGGTGACGGCGGGCAGCACGCACCCGGCGGCGCCCAGCAGCGCGCACAGGATGCAGACGCGTGCCCGCCGCGGCAGTGCCCGCATGGCGGCCTCCTCCCCCAGGGCCCGTACGGCTCGGGCGTCCGTACAGGTGGGGGAGAATAGGCCCGGCCGGGCCGCCGGGGGGCCGGTTCGGCGGATCGACAGCCCATCGGGTGACACGCGGGGCCGCGAACCGGGGGGGGCCGCACACGCCGGGACCGCGGCGCGCTGCGCGCCGCGGTCTGGGGTGGATGTGTGCCGGACGGCCGTGCGGACGGCGGCCCGGGTGCCGTCACCGGGAGGGACGGCGGACGGTCACTCCTTGGCCGCCGCCGGGCGGTCGGTGACCGTGATGTCCTGGTCGGGGACCTTCTGACCGGCCCGGATCAGGTCGATACGGCCCATGACCTTGGACCGGAGGTCCGCGGGTACGTCGTCACTGCCGCAGCAGCGCTTCACCAGTTTCTTGACGGCCTGTTCGAGCCCGTACTTCTCCAGGCACGGGGAGCACTCCTCGAAGTGCACCTCGAACTTGGTGCAGTCGTTGTCCGGCATCTCGTGGTCGAGGAACTCGTAGAGATGGTCCAGGACCTCGGAGCAGTCCGTTTCGTGCGGCTCTCCGCAGCTCATGAGCCCGAACCTTTCGCTTCGTTCGACTCTCCGGCGCCGGCGGGGACCAGACCGCGGTCGCGGGCGTAGTCCTCCAGCATGCCGCGCAGCTGACGGCGGCCCCGGTGCAGGCGGGACATGACCGTCCCGATGGGTGTCCCCATGATGTCTGCGATCTCCTTGTACGCAAAGCCCTCGACATCGGCGAGATACACCGCGATGCGGAACTCCTCGGGGATCGCCTGGAGAGCGGACTTCACATCCGAGTCGGGCAGGTGGTCGAGCGCCTGCGACTCGGCGGAGCGCAGACCGGTGGACATGTGCGACTCGGCTCGTGCGAGCTGCCAGTCCTCGATCTCCTCGGCGGCACTGCGCTGGGGCTCGCGCTGCTTCTTGCGGTACGAGTTGATGAACGTGTTCGTGAGGATGCGGTACATCCACGCCTTGAGGTTGGTCCCCTCGCGGAACTGGTGGAACGAGCCGTACGCCTTGGCATACGTCTCCTGCACCAGGTCCTCGGCATCGGCCGGATTGCGCGTCATGCGCAGCGCGGCCGAGTACATCTGGTCGAGGTAGCCGAGGGCATCCCGCTCGAAGCGCGCATTGCGCTCCGCGGCCGTCTCTTCCGGATGGCCGTCTTCGGTCCCTGTGTCGGTCCCAGTGACCGGACCCACCTCCCTCAACGCCGTGGCGGATCCGAATGCGGACCCACTCGAATCGGAGGATAGACGACGATCCGGTCCGCCCGCCGCCCGGGAAGAAGCGCTCCGGTCTGCCGGAAGCACAGTCCACTCCAGCTCAGCGGCGTGCGGGCGGCGCGGGCAGATGGTCGAACCCATGCGACGGACTCCCTCTCCACGAACAAGCTTCTGTGTACCGGTGCCCAGCACCGATGTTCCCCACAACAGCGTTCCGTGACTCAGCATTCCCGCAGGCGTACGGCCCACCCGGCCACGGCGTCGGTGAGGGTCCGCAACGCCTGTTCCTGGCCGGTCGCCGCCCGCTTCGGCACGGCGAAGCCGTGGTCGGCGTCCGCGACCTCCACCAGCTCGAAGTCCCCGGCGGGGAAATCGGCGGCGCCCGGGAACTCGGCAGGTTTGCCGAACGGGTCCTTGCCGCCCTGTACGACCAGAGTGCTGACCCCGGCCCCGGTCAGCTCCTTCTGCCGGGACTTCTCCGGCTTCCCCGGAGGGTGCAGCGGGAAGCTGAGCGCCAGGACCCCGCGGGCGCCCAGCTCCCCCGCGGTCCGGCAGGCCACCCTGGCCCCGGCGCTGCGCCCGCCGGCCACCACGGGGAGCCCGGGCCTGCGCAGCGCGGGCCAGACCGCGCGCCACCCGGTGTCCAGGGTCTTCGGCGCGGGCGCGACCTTCCGGCCCGCGACCCGCCAGGGCTGCTCCACGAGCGCGACGCCCACCCCGAGCGGCGGCAGCGCGGCGGCCAGCGCCCGGAGGTCGCGCGCCTCGATACCGCCGCCGGCGCCATGGCCCAGGGCGATCACCAGGTGGGGCCGGGCTGCGGGGTGCCAGGTGATGCGGGCTTCACCGGCGGGGGTGTCGACACTCTCCACGATCATGCTCTGAGTCACATCAGAAGAGTGTGCCCTCCTCGGGGCCCTCCAGGGCGGTCAGCAGCTCCGGGCCGTTGTTGCGGACATTACTGACCGCCGTCGGCACGGGGTACGCCCGTACGAGTCCGGCGGGCGGCGGCTCCAGCAGGGGGGCCAGCTGCGCCGGGTCGGTGTGCGCGGGGTCCAGCCAGTCGTCCCAGTGGCCGGGGGTCAGGACCAGCGGCATCCGGGGATGGATCGCGGCCAGCGACCGCGGGCCGCCTTCGTCGCCCTCGGTCCTTCCGGCGCCCTGCCCCGCCGGGGCGTCCTGGCCGGCGAGCGGCGTGGTCTCCGCCTCGGTCGTCAGGATCGTGCAGGTCGCCCACCACGCCTGCGGGTGGTCCCCGGGGAGCGCCGGGTCCCGCCAGAACTCGTACAGACCGGCGAAGGCCATCACCGAACCGTCGGCGGGTGTGACGAAGTAGGGCTGCTTCCTGGCCCGCTTCTTCTTGCCCTCGACCTCCAGGAGGCGCTCGTCCGGCGCGGTCATCCACTCGTAGTAGCCGTCGGCAGGGACGAGGCAGCGGCGCGCGGCGAAGGCCCGGCGGAAGGCCGGCTTCTCCTGGACCGTCTCCGCCCGTGCGTTGATCATCCGGGCGGCGCTCTCGGGGGTCTTCGCCCAGGACGGCACGAGTCCCCACCGCAGATTCCGCAGCTGCCGAACCGGACGGCGCGAAGCGGCGTCTTTCAGTGGACGCTCCAGTACGGCCTGGACCGTCTTCGTCGGCGCCACGTTCCAGTCGGGGACCACCGTCTCCGCGGGGTCCCCCTTCTCCGTCCCGAAGACCTCTGCGAGATCCTCGGGTCCACGACTCGCTGCAAACCGTCCGCACATATTTGCCAGACTGCCACGACCGTCAACTGCCGAGGAGCCCCTTCCCCCCATGGACCGCGTCTTCGCCACCCAGTCCGACCCCGACCAGTGGCTGGTGATCGTCACCGGCGCCGTCGCACTGCTCGCGGTCCTCCCGCACCGCATATGGCGGCTCACCCGCAACGCCGTCACCATCGCCCACGAGGGCGGCCACGGACTGATCGCCCTGCTCTCCGGGCGCCGCCTCGACGGCATCCGGCTGCACTCCGACACCAGCGGCCTGACCGTCAGCCGCGGGAAGCCGTCCGGGCCCGGCATGGTCCTCACCGCGGGCGCCGGGTACACCGCACCGCCGCTGCTGGGGCTCGGCGGAGCCTGGCTGCTCGCCGCCGACCACATCACGCTCTTCCTCTGGGCCGCCTGCGTCCTCCTCCTGGCGATGCTCGTGATGATCCGCAACGCGTACGGGGCCCTCACGGTGATCCTCACGGGTGCCGCCTTCGTCCTGATCTCCTGGCTGACCAGCGCCGAGGTCCAGGCGGCCTTCGCGTACACGGCGGTCTGGTTCCTGCTGATCGGCGGGGTGCGCCCGGCCTTCGAGCTCCAGCGCAAGCGGACGCACGGCCACGCGGGCGACTCGGACGCCGACCAGCTCGGCCGGCTCACCCATGTCCCGCCGGTGGTGTGGCTGCTGCTCTTCCACGTCGTCTCGCTCTGCTCACTCATCGGCGGCGGGCGCTGGCTGCTGGGTCTGTGAGCCGGGCCGCGCCCCGGCCCCCCGGCCATCAGTAAAGTGAGGGCCATGACCGAAAGTTCCGTGCACACCGCTCACTGGCCCGCCCCGTACGCGTCAGGAGCCGTCGACGCGACGGTGACCGTGCCCGGATCGAAGTCCGTCACCAACCGCGGTCTCGTGCTCGCCGCCCTGGCCGCAGAACCGGGCTGGCTGCGCCGCCCGCTGCGCTCCCGCGACACGCTCCTGATGGCCGATGCCCTGCGGGCGCTGGGCGTCCGTATCGAGGAGACCGTCTCGTCCAGCTCCGCAGCGGTGAGCGCGACGGGCGGCACCGGTGAGGCCTGGCGGGTCATCCCCGCGGGGCTGCACGGCCCGGCCACCGTCGACGTGGGCAACGCCGGGACGGTCATGCGCTTCCTGCCGCCGGTCGCCGCGCTCGCCGACGGCCCCGTCCGCTTCGACGGCGACCCCAGGTCGTACGAGCGTCCGCTGCACGGCGTCGTGGACGCGCTGCGCGCGCTCGGTACCCGGATCGACGACGAGGGGCGCGGGGCGCTCCCGCTGACGGTGCACGGCAGCGGGGCGCTCGACGGCGGCCGGGTCGAGATCGACGCTTCGTCCTCGTCGCAGTTCATCTCGGCGCTGCTGCTGTCGGCGCCGCGCTTCAACCAGGGCGTCGAGGTCCGGCACACCGGCGCCACGCTGCCCTCGCTGCCGCACATCCGGATGACCGTGGACATGCTGCGCGCGGTCGGCGCCCAGGTGGACGAGCCGGAGACGGGCGGCGAGCCGAATGTCTGGCGGGTCTCCCCCAGCGCCCTGCTGGGGCGGGACCTGACCGTCGAGCCCGACCTCTCCAACGCCCAGCCGTTCCTGGCGGCCGCCCTCGTCACCGGCGGCCGGGTCACCATCCCCGACTGGCCCGCGCGGACCACCCAGCCGGGGGACGCGCTGCGGGAGATCTTCACCGCGATGGGTGGCGGCTGCGCCCTCACCGAGCACGGCCTGGAGTTCACCGGGACCGGACGGATCCACGGCATCGACGTGGATCTGAGCGAGGTCGGCGAGCTCACCCCGGGCATCGCGGCCGTCGCGGCGCTCGCCGACTCACCGTCCACGCTGCGCGGCGTGGCCCACCTGCGGCTGCACGAGACGGACCGGCTGGCCGCGCTGACCGCCGAGATCAACGGTCTCGGCGGTGACGTCAGCGAGACCGAGGACGGACTGCGGATCCGCCCGCGCCCGCTGCACGGCGGCGTCTTCCACACCTACGACGACCACCGCATGGCCACGGCCGGTTCGGTCATCGGGCTCGCCGTCGACGGCGTACAGATCGAGAATGTGGCGACAACCGCCAAAACACTCCCCGATTTCACTGAGATGTGGACCGAAATGCTCAAGGCCTGACGCGATGCGCCGATACGGCAAGAACCCCGACGAGGACGACATCCGCGTCCGCCCCAACCCCAAGGGCAACCGCCCCCGTACGAACATCCGCCCCAAGCACGAGGAAGCCGCCGAGGGCATGGTCCTCACGGTCGACCGCGGCCGGCTCACGTGCCTGGTCGACGGCCGCGCCGTGACCGCGATGAAGGCCCGCGAGCTGGGCCGCAAAGCCGCCGTGGTGGGCGACCGCGTCATGATCGTCGGCGATCTCTCCGGCGCCAAGGACACCCTGGCGCGCATCGTGCGCATCCAGCCGCGGAAGTCGGTGCTGCGCCGCACGGCCGACGACGACGACCCGTTCGAGCGGGTGGTCGTCGCCAACGCCGACCAGCTGGCGATCGTCACCGCCCTGGCCGACCCCGAGCCGCGCCCCCGCATGATCGACCGCTGTCTGGTGGCCGCGTACGACGGCGGGCTCTCCCCCCTGCTGGTCCTCACCAAGTCCGACCTCGCCTCGCCGGACGAGCTGCTCGCCTCCTATGTGCCGCTCGACATCCCGTACGTCGTGACCAGCCGCGACGAACTGGCCAAGGGTGAGGCGGCCGACCGGGTCAGGGACTTCCTGAACGACAAGGTCACCGCGTTCGTCGGCCACTCGGGCGTCGGGAAGACGACTCTGGTCAACGCGCTGGTGCCACAGGACCGGCGGCGCAGTACCGGTCATGTCAACGCGGTCACCGGCCGGGGCAGGCACACCACGACCTCGGCGCTGGCCCTTCCGCTGCCCGGCGATCGCGGCTGGGTCGTCGACACCCCGGGGGTGCGCTCCTTCGGACTGCACCATGTGGACCCCTCGCGGGTGATCCTCGCCTTCCCCGATCTTGTACCGGGCACGGAGGAGTGCCCTCGCGGCTGCAGTCACGACGAGCCGGAGTGCGCGCTGGACGCCTGGGTGGCCGGGGGGCACGCCGATCCTGCGCGGCTGGACTCGCTGCGCCGGCTGCTGTCGACCCGGGAGCGGCGCGAGGGCGACTGATCCGCAGGTCTGCCGCCGCGCCGACCTGCCGGAATGCATAATCGCTCCCAGTGAGGCCGATCGGGCAGCACCGGACTGTCGGAGCGGTCACCTATGGGGAGGCACTGAATGGCCTGGCTGCTGGTCGTGGTCGCGGGACTCCTGGAGACCGGCTTCGCCGTGTGTCTCAAGCTCTCGCACGGATTCACCCGGCTCTGGCCGACGATCGCCTTCGCCTCGTTCGCGCTGGGCAGCTTCGGGCTGCTGACGCTCTCGCTGCGGAAGCTGGACGTGGGGCCTGCCTACGCCGTGTGGACCGGTATCGGCGCGGCAGGCACCGCCATCTACGGGATGGTTTTCCTCGGCGACATCGTCTCCACCCTCAAGCTCGTCTCGATCGGGCTGGTGATCGTGGGCGTGATCGGCCTGCAGATCTCCGGGTCGGCGCACTGACCCGCAGCGCACTGGCCCGGAGCGCCCCGCCCCCGGGAGCACACCGGCCCGGCCGTTCACCCGCCCTGAGCGCCCCGGGCCGGCGCAGACCGCGGACCGCGGACCGCGGACCGCAGCGGCTCACACCACCTCGCGTACCGCGGGGAAGTGACAGGCCGCCACATGGCCGGTGGCGTGCTCCTGATCCCGTGGCACCTCACTCTCGCAGCGGGTCCGCTCGTCCGCGCCGAGCCGCGCGTAGACGGGGCAGCGGGCCCGGAAGCGGCAGCCCTCGTAACGGTGGGTGGGGCTGGGCGGGTCGCCCGCCAGCAGGATCCGGGTGCGCTGCCGCTCGCGCTCACGCACCGGGTCGGGCAGCGGCACGGCGGAGAGCAACGCCTGCGTGTACGGGTGCCTGGGCCGTTCGAAGACCTCCCCGACCGCCCCGGACTCGACGGTGCGCCCGAGGTAGACGACGCTCACCCGGTCCGCGATGTGGCGTACGACCGACAGGTCGTGCGAGACGAAGAGGTAGGCGAGACCCAGCTCCGACTTGAGCCGCCGCAACAGGTTGAGGACACCCGCCTGGACGGACACGTCCAGCGCGGATACCGGCTCGTCGAGCACCAGCAGCTTCGGCCCGACCGACAGGGCGCGGGCGATCCCGATGCGCTGGCGCTGGCCGCCGGAGAACTCGTGCGGGAAGCGGCCGGCGTGCGCCGCTTCGAGGCCGACCTGTTCGAGCAGCCCGCAGACGCGTCCGGCCGCGGTCCTGCGGTCCATGCCCTGGGCGCGCAGCGGCTCGGTGACGATGTCACCGACCGTCATCCGCGGGTCGAGGCTGGCCATCGGGTCCTGGAAGACGATCTGCACCTGCCCGCGCAGCGCCCGTCGGGCGGCGGCGCCGAGCCCGTCCAGGGACTGCCCGAAGAGCTCGATCTCGCCGCCCTCGGGGCGGGCGAGGTTGAGCAGTTCGAAGAGCGTGGTGGACTTGCCCGAACCGGACTCCCCGACGAGTGCGAGGGTCTCGCCCCGGCGGATCCGCAGATCCACCCCGTCGACGGCGTGCACGGTCCCGACCCGCCGTTTGAAGGCACTCCCCTTCAGCACGGGGAAGGTCTTGACGAGGCCGCGCACGTTCAGCACGGTGTCGCCGCCGGTCCGTTCGGCCTCCGGGGCGTCCGCGGGATCCGCCGGCGGGATCTCCGGTACGGGGAACACGTCGAGCGGTCCGAGCCGCTTCTCCGCGATCTCGTCGGCGCGTACGCAGGCGACCGCGTGCCCGTCCACGGCCCGCAGCGGCGGCTCCTCCGTCAGACAGGGCTCCCCGGCCAGCGGGCAGCGCGGTGCGAAGGGGCAGCCGGGGCCCGTGCTCCCGGCCGCGGGCGGCGAGCCGGGGATCGGCACCAGCACCTCGCCCTCGGTGTCGAGCCGGGGCACCGCGCCGATCAGCCCCAGCGTGTACGGCATCCGGGGGCGCTCGAAGAGCTCTTCGGCGGGGGCGCTCTCCACGATCCGCCCCGCGTACATCACCGCCACCCGGTCCGCTGCGCCCGCGATCACCCCCAGGTCGTGGCTGACGAGGACCAGCGCCGCGCCGGTCTCGCGCTGCGCGGTGCGCAGCACGTCCAGCACCTGCGCCTGGATGGTGACGTCGAGAGCCGTGGTGGGCTCGTCGGCGAGGATCACGTCCGGGTCGTTCGCCATCGCCATCGCGATCATGGCGCGCTGGCGCATGCCGCCGGAGAACTCGTGCGGGTACGACTGCGCCCTGAGCGCGGGCTCCGGGATCCCGACGAGGTCGAGCAGTTCCACGGCGCGGGCCCTGGCCGTCTCGCGCGAGACGTCCTGATGGGCCCGGACCGCCTCGGCGATCTGGTCACCGATCCGGTAGACGGGGGTGAAGGCGGAGAGCGGGTCCTGGAAGACCATGCCGATCCGGCTGCCGCGTACGGCGGACAGCGCACGGTCGGACGCGCCGACGAGTTCCGTACCGTCGAGTCTCACCGATCCGCGTACGGCGGCGTTCCCGGGCAGCAGCCCGAGGACGGCGAGCGCGGTCGCGGACTTCCCGGACCCCGACTCGCCCACCAGGCCGAGCACTTCGCCCCGCCGGAGCGAGAAGCTCACCCCGCGGACCGCGGGGGCGCCGTCGAAATCGACCTCCAGGCCGCTCACTTCGAGTACCGAGGTCATCGCTTTGCCCCCTTGCGGCTGCGGCGCCGGCGCGAGGTCGGGTCCAGCGCGTCGCGCAGCCCGTCGCCCACCAGGTTCACCGCGAGTACGAAAATGATCAGAAGCCCGGCTGCGAAGAAGAACATCCAGGGATAGGTGACGGCCGCCCCCGTCGTCGAGGCGATGAGCGTGCCCAGCGAGACGTCGGGCGACTGGACACCGAACCCGAAGTACGACAGCGCGGTCTCGCTCATCACCGCACCGCCCACCGCGACGGTCGCGTCGATGATGAGGAACGAGGCGATGTTCGGCACCACATGGCGCCAGATGATCCGGAACGGCCCGACCCCCATGTACTGGGCCGCGCGGACGAATTCACGCTCCTTGAGCGAGAGCGTCATCGACCTGACCACTCGTGCGGTGATCATCCAGCCGAAGACGGCGAGCAGCCCGACGAAGGCGAACCAGCCGCCGTCCCGCAGCCGCGGCGAGATGATCGCGATGATCAGGAAGGACGGGAAGACCAGCAGCAGATCGACGAAGAACATCAGGATCCGGTCGGTCCAGCCGCCGAAGTACCCGGCGCAGGCGCCGGCCAGCGAGGCGAGGACGGTGGAGAACAGCGCCACCAGGAGACCGATCAGCAGGGACTTCTGCAGTCCGCGGATGGTCTGGGCGAAGACGTCCTGGCCGATGCGGTTGGTGCCCCACCAGTGCCGGGCACTCGGGGCCTCCCGCAGCGCGGTGTAGTCGATGTGGCTGTAGTCCCAGCGGCTGATCAGCGGGCCCGCGAAGGCCAGCAGGAAGAGCAGCAGCAGGAGGACGGCTCCGGTGAGCGCTCCCGGATTGCGTACGAAACGGCGCAGTACCACGGATGCGCGGCCGGCGGGGCGTATCGGCTCCGCACCCTGGCCTGCCGCGTCGGCGGCGGCGGTCTCTATGACAGCGGTCATGGTGTCCGTACTCCTCAGGCGTTCCGGATGCGCGGGTCGAGCGCGGCGTGCAGGACGTCCGCGAGGAAGCCGGAGAGCAGCACCAGCACGGCGGCGAACACATTGACGGCGACGACCGAGTTGACGTCGTTCTTGCCGATGGAGGAGACGAACCACTCGCCCATGCCGTGCCAGCCGAAGATCGTCTCGGTGAAGGTGGCGCCGGTGAACAGCGCGAGGAACCCGTAGCTGAAGTACGTCGACATGGGGATCAGCGCGGTCCGCAGCCCGTGTTTGACGAGAGCGGTGCGCCGGGTGAGGCCCTTGGCCTGGGCGGTGCGCAGATAGTCCGAACCGAGGACGTCGAGCATGGTGGAGCGCTGGTACCGGCTGTAACTGGCGATGGTGCCGAGCGCGATGGAGACGGTCGGCAGCAGCAGGTGCACCGACCGGTCCTTGAGTACGGCCAGAAAGCCGGAGTCCACACCGGGGGTCTTCTCACCGGTGAACTCGATGAAGTCGGTGCCGGTCTTCTGGTTGAACCAGATCGCGCCGATCTTCAGCAGCACCGCGAGCAGGAACACCGGTGTGGAGAGGAGCACGAAGGAGATCAGGGTCACCGTGCGGTCGGAGAGCCGGTACTGGCGGACTGCGGTCCAGGCGCCTGCGAGGACGCCGATGACCGTGCCGAGGATGCTGCCGAGCAGCAGCAGCCGCAGGCTGACCCCGATCCGGCGGCCGAACTCCGCGCCCACCGGGGTCCCGTCGATGGTCTGCCCCAGATCACCGCGCAGGGCGTGTCCGGCCCAGTGGGTGAAGCGGGTGAGCAGCGGCTGGTGGTCGTTGACGCCGAGCGCGGTGAGGTGGTGGTCGACGGAGCTGGGCGAGAGCGGCGGCTGGCGCCCCTCGTAGTACGCGCGCGGGTCCAGCGCGAGCGAGGCCAGCAGGTACGAGAGACAGATGGCGACAAGCAACAGGACGGCGTAGTAGCCGAGTCGCTTGGCCAGGAAGGCGGCCACGGGTGTTGGTCCTCCGCTGGGGTTCGGTCGCTGGGGATCGTGGTGGGATCACGGCCGCGGCAGGCCCCATCGGTGTCTGTGCCCGGTGTTGATCGTCAGGTATTGATCGGTCCGGCGCTGTTCATCGGGTGCTTTTCGTCGGCTTGTTGATCCAGTTTGACCATTGTTTGTTGCGCGCATGCAAAGAATGGATAACAGCATCACCGGAGCTCTCCCGTTGCGCAAGGAGATCGCCTTACCGTTTCGAGAGCCTGTGGCCTCGATCAGGTCACCTTGAACCGGAGGAACAACACCGATGCGCAGAACCACCGTTGTCGCCATCGCCGCAGCACTGTCGGCCACCCTGGCGGTGGCGGGCTGCAGTTCTTCCGACTCCGACAGCAAGCCGGCCAAGAAGCAGGCGGCCCCGCAGGCGGACGGGCAGAGCGTCAACACGCATCCGGTGAGCGACCTCAGGCAGGGCGGGTCGCTGCGGTTCGGGATCGACCAGTGGATCACCCAGTACAACATCAACCAGGTGGACGGCCAGCAGGGTGACGGCGCGGACCTCGCCGGTGCGATCCTGCCCGATCTCTTCGACGCCGACGCCAAGGGGATCGGCCACCCCAACCCGAACTTCCTGGTGTCGGCCAAGGTCACGTCGACCAGCCCGCAGGTGGTGACGTACACGCTGAACCCGAAGGCCAAGTGGTCCGACGGGAAGCCGCTGAGCTGGAAGGACTTCCACGCCCAGTGGAAGGCGCTGAACGGGAAGGACAAGGCGTACGAGGCGGCCGACACCACGGGCTACGACCAGATATCCAAGGTCGAGCAGGGCGCCGGCGCGCACGGGGTGAAGATCACCTTCGGTACGCCGTACGCCGACTGGCAGCGCCTCTTCGACCCGCTGTACCCGGCCGCGTACCTCGACACCCCGGCGAAGTTCAACACGGGATGGACCCAGAAGGCCCCGGTCACCGCCGCCGCGTTCAAGGTCGGCACGTACGACAAGACCGGCCAGACCGTCACCCTGGTACCCGACCCCAAGTGGTGGGGGAACAAGCCCCGGCTGGCCTCGATCGTCTACCGCGTCCTCGACCTCAGCGCCAACACCGAGGCGTACCTCAACAAGGAGGTCGACGACGCCCCGGCCATCCAGCCCGAGGACTACCAGCGGCTGGCCAAGGCCCCGGACACCGACATCCGCCGCGGCGCGCGCTGGGACGAGGTGCACATCACGCTCAACGGCGGCCGCGGACCGCTGCAGGACGTCAGGGTGCGCAACGCGCTGCAGGCGGCGACCGACCGCAAGGGCATCAACGCCAGCTTCGCCAAGGACCTCGCCTTCGACCTGAAGCCGCTGGACAACCACTTCTTCATGCCCAACCAGCAGGGATACCAGGACAACAGCAGCGAGTTCGACAAGTTCGACCCCGAGAAGGCCATGAAGCTCCTGGACGAGGCGGGCTGGAAGAGCGCGGGTGAGGGCAAGCCGCGCACCAAGGACGGCAAGAAGCTCACCCTCGACTATGTCCTGAGCGCGGGCGGCAACTCGTCCTCCACCGACCAGGCCGAGCTGGTGCAGCAGATGTACGGCGCGGTGGGCGTCCGGGTCGAGATCAAGAAGGTCCCGGCCAACGACTACTTCACCAAGTTCGTGAACACCGGCAACTTCGACCTCGCCAGCTTCCGTAACGTCGACGAGAGCTACACCAGCAAGCTCTACCCGGTCTTCCAGCAGCCGCAGGGCAAGAACCTCTTCCAGAACTTCGGCTCGATCGGCTCCCCGAAGATCGACGCGCTGATGAAGAAGGCAGGAGAAGCCACCGACCACGCCGCGGCCGTCAAGCTCTACAACGAGGCCGACGTGGAGATCTGGAAGCTCGGCCACTCGATCGAGCTGTACCAGCGCCCGCAGATCATCGCGGTCCGCAAGGGCCTGGCCAATTACGGCGCGCCCGGCCTCGCCGACATCGACTACAGCAAGGTCGGCTGGCTCAAGAAGTAGCAGGCGAAAGGCGGCCGGCGCCGCTCACGCCGCCCGCACCACCGCGTCGCGCACCAGGTGACCGAGTGTCAGGTCACCCGGTGCGACGATGTGCGAGAGCGCGAGCCGTACGGCCACCTCACAGCGGTACACGAGAGCGGCCGTGTCCTCCTCCGGCCGGCCGGCCGTCAGCACCAGCGCCGCCCTGTGCCGCACCGCCGCGATCAGCTCGGCGGGCGCGGGCGGTCCCGCGTCGGCGCGGCGCTGTGCGGGTACGTACGAACGGCCGGGCCTGGGCGCGGGGCCGGGGGCCGGCAGCCGCCCGGCCCAGCAGCCGGTCAGCAGCGCCCGGACCAGCGGATGCGAGGCGGCAGCGGTGACCGTCCACTCGGCTAAGGCCACCATCAGCTCGCACTCCGGGGCCGGCCCGGCAAGCGCGCGGTCCACCCCCTGGAGGTACCGGTCGGCCTCGCGCCGTACCAGGGCGCGGGCCAGGCCGTCCCTGGAACCGAACTCGTTGTAGAGGGTCTGGCGGGAGACCCCGGCCGCGGACGCGACATCCACCATGCGCATACCCGGCCAGTCGTGGTCGGTGAGAGCTGCGAGGGCGGAGTCGAGCAGGGATTCGCGCGCTGCGGGCATCGTCGCCTCCGGGGGCGGTACGGCTCTGCCCTCAGAGTTGACGCAGGGCGCGGGGGTGTCAATACCCGTACCCGCACACCGCCCGTCCGCACGCCCCCCCCCCAGCGCGCCCGGCAGCGCGCCCGGCAGGGCCCTGTGGCTCGATCGGGCGCCCGGTGGATACTGTGACGACCATGCCCGACTACCACGATGATCTGCGCCTCGCCCATGTCCTCGCGGACGCCGCCGACGCGGCCACCATGGACCGGTTCAAGGCCCTCGACCTGAAAGTCGAGACGAAGCCGGACATGACCCCCGTGACGGAGGCCGACAAGGGGGCCGAGGAGCTGATCCGCGGACAGCTCCAGCGCGCCAGGCCCCGCGACGCCATCCTCGGTGAGGAGTACGGCCTGTCGGGCACGGGCCCCCGCCGCTGGATCATCGACCCGATCGACGGCACCAAGAACTACGTACGCGGGGTGCCGGTCTGGGCCACGCTGATCGCCCTGACCGTGGCGGGCGACGAGGGCCACGAGCCGGTGGTCGGCGTCGTCTCGGCGCCCGCGCTGGGCCGCCGCTGGTGGGCGGCGAAGGGCGGCGGCGCCTACACCGGGCGCAGCCTGACCTCGGCCACCCGGCTGCATGTCTCCCAGGTCGCCAAGATCCCGGACGCCTCGTTCGCCTACGCCTCGCTGGGCGGCTGGGAGGCGCAGGGGCGGCTCGACGGCTTCCTGGATCTGACCAGGGACTGCTGGCGCACCCGGGGATACGGGGACTTCTGGCCGTACATGATGGTCGCCGAGGGGTCGGTGGACATCTGCGCCGAACCCGAGCTCTCCCTCTGGGACATGGCGGCCACCGCCATCGTCGTGCAGGAGGCCGGCGGGGAGTTCACCAGCCTGGACGGGGTGCGCGGTGTCGAGGGCGGTAACGCGGCGGCCTCCAACGGGCTGCTCCACCAGGATCTGCTGGGCTATCTCAACCAGCGTTACTGAACGCCGAACAGCCGCCCAGGACTTCACCCTCCCGGACCCTTGCCGGGTTCACCGGCTGATGGGACTCTGAGAGTCCCCCCACTTGTGAACTTGTGAATTCACGCGCATGCTGGATTCCCCAGGAGGTGGCACCCGCCATGTTCGTCCGCGACGCCATGAGCACGGTGGTCCTCACCATCGGCCCGGCCCACACCCTCCGACAGTCCGCCACCCTGATGTCCGCCCGCCGTGTCGGCGCGGCTGTCGTCCTCGACCCCGATACCTGCGGGGTCGGCATCATCACCGAGCGCGACATCCTCAATGCCCTCGGCGGCGGCCTCGACCCCGACCGCGAGACGGCGGGCTCCCACACCACCACCGACGTCGTCTTCGCGGCGCCCTCCTGGACCCTGGAGGAGGCAGCCGACGCCATGGCGAACGGCGGCTTCCGCCATCTGATCGTGCTGGACGACACCGGCCCGGTCGGGGTCGTGTCGGTGCGCGACATCATCCGCTGCTGGGCGCCGGAGCGGAGCGAGGACGCGGCGCTGGTTCCCTCCTGATACGAGCGGAAGGACAAGCACAGCAGGAGGGCCGGCCCCCCACGGGGAACCGGCCCTCCTCAGGCGCGGCGCGGTTCAGGCGCGCAGCGCCAGGACCGCTGCTTCCAGCCGCTTGCCGAGGTCACCGTCGGCCCGGCGGAAGTTGTCCACCGCACGCTCGGCGATGTCGTCACGCGAGACCTGCGAGATGAAGCCGGCCAGGTTGTCGACGAGCCTGCCCTTCTCGTCCTCGGTCATCCGGCGGTACAGGTTGCCGGGCTGCACGAAGTCGTCGTCCTCGGCATGGCGCGGCGCCGGATGGTTGCCCGTGACACCGCCGACCCGGGTGGACCTCCAGAGCGGCTGCTCCGTCTGGAAGGGGCCGCCGAAGCTGTTCGGCTCGTAGTTCTTGCTGCCCCGGTGACGGCCGTCGTACAGCACACCGTCCCGGTAGTTGGTGCGCGCCTCGGCGGCGTGCGGGCGGTTCACCGGCAGGTGGTCGGCGTTGATGCCGACGCGGTAGCGGTGGGCGTCGCCGTACGCGAAGAGACGGCCCTGGAGCATCTTGTCCGGCGAAGGGCCGATGCCCGGCACGAAGTTGGCCGGCGAGAAGGTGGACTGCTCGACCTCGGCGAAGATGTTCTCCGGGTTGCGGTTGAGCTCCAGCTTGCCGATCTCGATCGGCGGGTAGTCCGCGTGCGGCCAGACCTTGGTCAGGTCGAACGGGTTGAAGCGGTAGTTGTCCGCCTCGGCCACCGGCATGACCTGGATCTGCACCGTCCAGGACGGGAAGTCACCGCGCTCGATGGACTCACGCAGATCACGCTGGTGGCTGTCCGGGTCCACGCCCGAGAGGCGGTTGGCCTCGTCGGTGGTGAGATTCTTGATGCCCTGGTCGGTCTTGAAGTGGTACTTGACCCAGAAGGCTTCGCCCTCCGCGTTGTTCCACTGGTACGTGTGCGAGCCGTACCCGTTCATGTGGCGGAACGTCGCCGGGATGCCGCGGTCGCCGAAGAGCCACGTCACCTGGTGGGTCGACTCGGGGCTGAGCCCCCAGAAGTCCCAGACGTTGTCGGCCTCCTGCGAACCGGTGTACGGGTCGCGCTTCTGGGTGTGGATGAAGTCGGGGAACTTGATGGCGTCCTTGATGAAGAAGACGGGCGTGTTGTTCCCGACCAGGTCGTAGTTCCCCTCCTCCGTGTAGAACTTCAGCGCGAAGCCGCGGGGGTCGCGCACCGCGTCCGCCGAGCCGAGGTTCCCGGCGACGGTGGAGAAACGCAGGAAGGTCTCCGTCTCCTTGCCGACCTCGGAGAGGAACTTCGCCCGTGTCCACTGCGAGACGTCGCGGGTCAGCGTGAAGGTGCCGTACGCGCCGGCGCCGCGGGCGTGCACGATGCGCTCCGGAATGCGCTCACGGTTGAAGTGCGCGAGCTTCTCCAGGAGCAGCTGGTCCTGCACCAGAACCGGACCGCCGGCGCCCGCGGTCTCGCTGTTCTGGTTGTCGGCCACCGGCGCCCCGGTCTCCGTGGTGAGTGGTCCCTGTGTCACGAGCGCCTCCTGCGTCATTCCTGCCGTGTCCTGTCCCTTGTCTGTGCCGTAGCCGATCCTACAATGGACAATGTCTAAGTCAAGTGATAGTCCAAAGTCACATCCATTCGGGACTCGCCCCTTCTCCTGTTAGGCTGGACCTTATGAGTGACCTGTTGGAACGCCTGCGCGACCGCGGCTGGCGGATGACCGCCCAGCGTCGCGTCGTGGCCGAGGTCCTCGACGGGGACCACGTTCATCTGACCGCCGACGAGGTGCACGCCCGCGCCGTATCGAAGCTTCCGGAGATCTCCCGGGCGACGGTCTACAACACCCTGGGCGAGATGGTCGTCCTCGGTGAGGTGATCGAGGTCTCCACGGACCGCCGCGCCAAGCGGTACGACCCGAACGCCCACCGGCCGCACCAGCACCTGGTCTGCGCCCAGTGCGGGTCCATCCGCGACGTGCACCCCGCGGGCAACCCCCTGAGGGACCTCCCGGACACGGAGCGCTTCGGCTTCACGGTCTCCAACGTCGAGGTGACGTACCGGGGCATCTGCCCGTCCTGCGCCTCGGCCTGACCACCACCCGCACCGCACGCCGGAGCCCCGGGGCGTTCACCCCGGGGCTCCGGCGTGCGCGCACCCCTTCCGGTATCTGACGCCCCGTCATATCCTCTGCGGCGATCGCCCGTCCACCACCTCCGCCAGGAGACACCGTGGGAGACCCGCACCCGCCCCCACCCGCCCCGGGACCGGCACCCGACCGGCCCCCCAAACTCCACGCCCGGTCCCTCACCCGTACCTTCGGCCGGGGCCGCAGCGCCCTCGAAGCCCTCGGGCCGGTGGACCTGGAGATCGCGCCCGGGGAGTTCACCTGCATCGTCGGCCCCTCGGGCTGCGGCAAGTCCACCCTTCTGCGGATCGCGGCGGGGCTGCTGCGCCCCAGCGCCGGCGAGTTGTCCATCCGTACCGCGTCCGCCCGCCCCGCCGCGATGATCTTCCAGGAGTACGGCATCCACGACTGGAAGAACGTCCTGGCCAATGTCCGCTTCGGCCTCGACATCCAGCGCGTCCCGCGCAAGGAGGCGAACCGCCGGGCCGCCGACTGGCTGGCACGCATCGGGCTTGCCGACTTCGCGGACGCCTACCCCGCAGCCCTCTCCGGCGGCATGCGCCAGCGCGTCGCCATCGCCCGTGCCCTCGCCGTGGAGCCCGAGATCCTGCTGATGGACGAACCGTTCGCCGCCCTCGACGCGCAGCTGCGCACCATCCTCCAGGACGAACTGCTCGAACTCACCCAGACCACCCGCACCACGGCCCTCTTCATCACCCACAGCCTCGAAGAGGCGATCGTCCTGGGCGACCGCGTCCTGGTGATGTCGGCGCGCCCCGGCCGGATCATCGCGGAACGCCGGCCGCCGTTCCCCCGGCCCCGCACGGGCGACATGCGGTCCGCTCCCGAGTTCACCCGGCTGAAGTCCGAACTGTGGGAGCTGCTGCGCGGCGAGGTACGCGGAGAGGCGGTCCCGGCATGAGCACCGCGATCAGGGGCCCGCGGGACGGAGTGCTGGTCAGACGGCCCGGCCCGCAGGAACTGCACCCGGTCCGCACCCACCGCAGGCGCCGCGCCCTGGAGCTGGCCCTCGCCGTCGCCGTCCCGGTCGCCCTGGTGCTGCTCTGGCAGCTGGCGGCGTCCCGCTCCTGGATCGACGACCGGGTGTACCCCGCGCCCTCCACCATCCTCTCCGACGGCTGGGACCGCGCCGCCAGTGGCGCGCTCTGGCCCGACGTGCAGGCCACGCTCAGGCGGGTGATCGGCGGCTACGCGATCGGCACGGTCTCGGGGTACGTGCTCGGCCTGCTGATGGGCTCGCTCGCCCTGGTACGGGCCGCGCTCGAACCACTGCTCGACGCGCTGTACGTGGTGCCGAAGCTCGCCCTGCTGCCGGTCTTCCTCAACATGTTCGGGCTGGGTGAGGGCCCGCAGATCGCGCTGGTCGCCGCCACGGTCTTCTTCTTCGTCTGGATCTCCACGATGGCCGCGGTGCTTGCCGTCCCTTCCGGGCACCGGGACGCAGGACAGGTCTTCGGAGCCTCGCCCTGGCAGATGTTCCGGCACGTACTGCTGCCCGCCTCCCTGCCTGCGGTGCTCGTCGGGGCGCGCATCGCGGCGGGTGTGGCCGTCCTCGTCATCGTGGCGTCGGAGCAGATCGCGGCGGACGACGGCCTCGGGCATCTGATCTTCGACTCCCGCGCACTCTTCCAGAACGACGTGATGTTCGTCGGGATCGTCTGCGTCGCCGTGCTCGGGGTGCTCTTCTCCGAACTGGTGCGCATCGCCGGACGGCTGCTCACCCCGTGGGCCCCGCGCGACCGCGGCCGCAGCCAGTCCTGAACCGGCCCGCCCGCGGGCACCCCGTCCCGCAGCCCCGATGTCCGTACGTACGGAGGCTCCATGCGTATCAGCACGCTCTGCACGGCCCTGTTCGCCGCCGGTTCCCTGCTCGTCTCCGCCGGATGCGCGGCACACGACACCGCCCCCGCGCCCGGTGCGAAGCCCCGCCCGGTGCGAGCCGTCGCCGGCTGCGCCAAGGGCTGGACCGACCCCGCCGGCCTCTCCCCGCGCCGCGCGCCGGCCCGCTGCGCGAAGGGCGCGCCCGCCCCACGGCCACTGGCGAAGAAGCGCAAGCTGGTCCTGGCGACCGGCACGCTGGCAGCGGAGTACGTCGCGCCCCTCGAAGTGGCGGTGGCGAAGGGCGAGTTCAGGAAGGAGGGGCTGGACGTCCAGTTGAAGGTGCTGCCGACGCCGGACGCGCTCCCACTGCTCGCCAAGGGCGATATCGACGCCCAGTGGGCGGCGCCCGAGGCAGCCGTGATGAACGGCATCAGAGGTGGCTTCGACATCAAGTGGGTCGCGGGTAACTTCTCCCCCGGCCCGGCGTCCAGGAGCGGGCTGTGGGCACGGCTCAGGGACGGCGAGACCCCAGCGACGGTGACCATGAAGGACCGGAAGATGGGCACGATGATCGGCAAGGGGTCGGTCGTCACGTACGCGATGGAGAAGGCCCTCCGGAAGCACGGCGGCGGGCTGGACTCGATCAGCTTCCAGCAGCTCGGCTCGGCGGACGTCCTGACGGCGCTCCAGAACGGCGGCGTCGACTCCGCCTGGCTGCTCGACCCGGTCTGGCGCAAGGTCGACGGAGACCCGAAGTACACGTTCCTGGGCGGCCAGCCGCTGGGCGAACCGCTCGGCGGGCTGCTCTTCGGCCCGAACCTGCTGACCGGGGACCCGGACGCGGGCGTCGCCCTCCTGCGCGCGTACATCCGGACCGTGAACACCTACTTCGCCGGTGACTACAAGGCGGGCAAGGGCTTCACCGCCTCGCTGGCACGGCTGTTGAAGACCGACGAGTCGGTCCTGACCGCGACACCGTCGCTCCGGATGGACTGGGAGATCCGGAAGGGGACGACGGACCGGCTGCAGAAGGCGTACCGGGAGGCCGGGGTCGGCCAGGGCGATCCGGTGCCGGAGGACAAGGTGGTGGACCGCTCGCTGTACGAGGAAGCCGTGGGCCACAGGCCCTGAGTCCCGGGGGCCGGAGGCGCACTCCGCGCGGCGGCGGCCGGGTACACAGCGGACCGACGCTGTGCGGGCGGGCACAACGAGAGCCGTCCGGACATGCCGAAGGCCCGGACTCTCAAGAGTCCGGGCCTTCGGTTTTCAGTAGCGGGGACAGGATTTGAACCTGCGACCTCTGGGTTATGAGCCCAGCGAGCTACCGAGCTGCTCCACCCCGCGCCGTTGTGATTGCAACTCTACGTGGGGGCGCCCACCAGTGCAAATCCGTTCCCGCGGTCGCCCGGGGCCGCGGCTCCACCCCTGTACGGGGGCGGAGCCGCGGCCCCGGGCAGGGCTGCCCGGCCCTGGCCCCGGACCCGGCCGGCCTCCGCCTCACGCGGTGAGCTCCTGACGCAGCGCCTCGCTGAGCCGCGCCGCGCGCTCGGCGACCTCGGCGGGCCCGAGCTCCACCGCACGGTTGCACCACTTCTGGCCCTCACCCAGCTCGCCGCGGCGGATGGCGAGCAGCGCGAGGCGCAGGGCGGCCCGGCCGTGCCCGGCGTTGGCGGCCCTGGCCCACCACAGCCCGGCCTCACGCTCGTTGCCCTCGCGGGCCAGCAGCAGCCCGAGGTTGAAGGCCCCGTTGCGGCTGCCCGCCTCGGCGGCCTCGCGGTACCAACCGGCCGCCGCCTCGACGTCGTTGCGGGAGGCGGCGAGCATGCCGACCCGTACCTGGGCACGGCGGTGACCCTGCTCGGCGGCGCGCTCGTACCACTCCTCGCACTCGCTCTTCTCGGTGACGGGCTCACCGAGCACCGGCGGCCCCGGCGGCGGCATCCGGGCGTCCAGCAGGGCGCCGAGCCGGAAGGCCGCCTCGGTGCTGCCGCCGCCCGCCGCGCAGCGCAGGTGCCGCTCCGCCGTGTGCTCCTCGCCGTCCCTGAGCAGCGCGATGCCGACCTGGAGCGCGGCCTCGGTGTGTCCGGCCGCAGCCGCCCGCTCGTACCAGACGAAGGCCCCCCGGTCGTCGTCACGGCCCGCGTGCAGGATGCCCAGGTTGAAGGCCGCGTCCACGCTGCCCGCCTCTGCCGCCTTGGAGAACCACGGCTCGGCGCCGGCCGGGTCGCCGTTCTGCAGCAGCAGGACGGCGAGGGCGTTGGCCGCCTCGCGGTGCCCGGCGTAGGCAGCCCGGCGGTACCACTGCTCGGCCTGCGCCGTCCGCTCCTGGGCGGCGCAGAGCAGGGCCAGGTTGTACGCGCCGTTGACGTCACCCGCGTCCATGGCGGCCCGGTACCAGCGCTCGGCGGTCTGCTGCTCGCCGCGGGCCGCGTGCAGAGCGCCCAGGGCGTTGGCCGCGTTGCCGTCGCCGTCCTGGGCAGCGCGCAGCCACCAGACGGCGGCGCTCTCCTCGTCGCCCGCGTCGCGCAGCAGGAAGCCGAGCGCGCAGGCCGCGCGGGCCTCCCCGTCCTTGGCGGACGTCAGGTACCAGCGGCCGGCCTCCTTCAGGTCGCCGCGCTTCTCCAGGATCACGCCGAGGTGCAGCGCGGCGCGCCGGTGGCCGCGCGCGGCGGCCTGCCGGTACCACTGCTCGGCCTCGGCTGCGGGGTCCTCCCCCGACGCGGCCCGGTCCAGCGCGCGCGCCAGCCGGTACGCGGCCTCCCGGTGCCCCTGCTCCGCTGCGGCGCGCAGCCAGCGCTCCGCTCCGATGTCGCCACGGTGCTCCAGCAGGTCCGCGAGGGCGTACGCCCCCAGCGCGTGACCCGACTCGGCGGACTGGCGCAGCCAGTACTCGGCGGCGGGCTCGTCCCCGCGCTCGCGGTAGTGCCTGCCCAGCGCGTGCGCCGCGGCGGCGGAGCCGGCGACGGCGGCGATGCGCCACCAGCCCGCCGCCTCATCGGCATAGCCCCGCTGGTGCAGCAGGACACCCAGGTTGTTCGCCGCTGCCCGGTCCCCCTCGCCGGTGGCGGCGCGCAGCCAGCGCTCCGCGCCGTCGAGGTCACCGCGGCGCAGCAGCAGCGCGCCCAGCACGCTCATCGACGCGGCTTCGCCGCTCTCGGCGCCACTCCTGTGGCGTGCCTCGGTCTCGGCGTCAGCCGTTTCCTCCGCTACGACGGCGTCGTGGCCGTCATCGGCGTGCTTCTGCACAAACCGCCCTGTCTCCAACAGAGTTGCCCTGTCCCCCATAAACACCATCGTCCCACTACGTGCAACTCGCGCACACCCGGTATATCGCAGTCGACTAGGTCACTACAGCGTTTTGTCGACTTCCCGCAGCGCGGTAAGTGAAACATGAACCAGTCCCAACTTCCCGTAGGCGGCGCCTTCTTCACAGGAGTCGCACGGACGGGAAAACAGCCGGACACGTCAGCAGGCACATGAAGAAGGCCCGGATCTCTTTCGAGATCCGGGCCTTCGACTTCAGTAGCGGGGACAGGATTTGAACCTGCGACCTCTGGGTTATGAGCCCAGCGAGCTACCGAGCTGCTCCACCCCGCGCCGTTGTGTTGCAACCGTACCACGGCACGGAGGGGGTCTTTACCGCCCCGCGATCGGGCCTGATCAGGGCTTTTACCCCCTGATCAGGCCCGCGCCCGGTCATCGGTCAGCCGGTCTTGCCGCTCGGCTTGACCTTGGCCCCCGCGTCGGACGCCCGCTGGAGGGCGTCCTGCAGGTCCTTCTGCGCCTTGCCGTAGGCGGTCCAGTCCGGGGTCTTCCCGGCCAGCGCCGCCTCGCTCGCGTCGTACGCCTTCTGGGCGTCGGCGATGGCCTTCTTGACCGTGTCGTTCGCCGGGGGTCTCGTGGTGTCCCCGGTCGACGGCGGATTCTCCTGGCCGTTCACCCCGAAGACCGTGTTCAGCGCCGCGCCCAGGTTGTTCTCGAACGCCGTGGTGTCCCCGTCGGGCGAGTCGGCGTCCGCATACGAGACGGCCACCTTCTTCAACAGCGGGTAGTGCGCGTTGCGACCCTGGGCGTACACCGGCTCGACGTAGAGGAACCCGCCGTCCAGCGGCACCGTGAGGAGGTTCCCGTACTCGATGTCCGAGTCGGCGCCCTTCATGTCCCGGACGAACTTGCCCACGTCCGCGGAACCGTTGAGCTTGTTCTGCACCTGTTCGGGGCCCGGCACTTCCGAGGTGACTCTGAGGAGTCTGATCGTTCCGTAGTCCGGACTCGCGGCGTCGGCGTCCACCGCCATGAAGCCGCCCAGGTTGGGGCGCCCGCTGGGGGTGAACGTCGTGGTGAGCGAGAACTGCTGTTTGGCGCTCTTCTGGCCCGGCATCTTCAGCGACAGATAGTAGGGCGGCACGGCCCTGTTGTCCCTGGTGGTCGGGTCGTTGGGCACCTGCCAGGCGTCACTGCCGCTGTAGAACTGCTTGGGGTCCTTGACGTGGTAGAGCGCCAGCAGCTCGCGCTGCACCTTGAACATGTCCTGCGGATAGCGCAGATGGGCCTTCAGGTCGGCCGGGATGTCCGCCTTGGGCTTGACCGTGTGGGGGAAGGCCTTCATCCAGGTCTTGAGGACCGGGTCCTTGGTGTCCCACTGGTACAGCTTCACCGCACCGGTGTAGGCGTCGACCGTGGCCTTCACCGAGTTGCGGATGTAGTTGACCCGGTTCTGCTGGGCGACCACCGCCCGCTGGTTGTCGGTCAGCGAGTCGGCCGTGCTGTCACCGAGCGTCGTACGCGAGGCGTACGGATATCCGTTGGTCGTGGTGTACGCGTCGACGACCCACTGGATCTTCCCGTCCACCACCGCCGGGTAGGAGTCGCCGTCGATGGTCAGCCAGGGGGCGACCGCCTCGACGCGCTGCTTCGGCGTGCGGTTGTAAAGGATCTTCGAGCCCTTGCCGATCGCGCCCGAGTAGAGCATCTGCGGCTCGTTGAAGGCCACCGCGTACGCGGCGCGGTTCAGCGGGTTGGAGATGTCCACCCCGCTCTTGCCCGTGTAACTGGTGGTCTTCTCACCGTTGTTCTCGTAGTCGAGTTCCTTCTGCGGGCCCCCGACGATCGAGTACTGGGTCGTCTTCTCGCCGTAGTAGATCCGCTGCTGGTACGTGGCAGGGAGATCGCCCTTGGTCGGCAGGCCCGACTCGGTGAAGACCGGGGCTCCGTTGCTGTCCGTGGCCGTGCCCTTGGCCGCGATGGCTCCGAAGCCGTGGGTGTAGGTGAAGTGGTCGTTGATCCAGTTGTGCTTCTGGATGCCCGCGATGTTCAGCTCGCGCAGGCCGATCACTGTGTCCTGGCCGTTGTAGCGGTCCACGTCCAGCGTCGCGGGGAAGCCGTAGTACTTCCGCTTCTGCTCTATCTGCTGGAAGGTCGGCGAGACGATGTTCGGGTCGTTCAGCCGGTAGCTGGCCGCCGAGTCCGCGTCGTCACGCTGCTTGGTGGTGTCCTTGGTGTTGCTCTTGCCCGAGTAGTCGTCGACGTCGGTGCCGGCGATGTTGTACGCCTTGCGCGTGGCGTCGATGTTCTTCTGGATGTACGGCGCTTCCTTGGCCTGCTCGTTCGGCTCGACCGTGAACTTCTGCACGATCGCCGGGTAGAGCCCGCCGATCAGGATCGCCGAGAGCACCATCAGCCCGAAGCCGATCACCGGAAGCTGCCAGGTGCGGCGCCAGAGCGTCGCGAAGAACAGCAGGGCGCAGATGACCGCGATGCAGAAGAGGATCGTCTTCGCCGGGAGGTAGGCGTTGGCGTCCACATACCGCAGGCCCGTCCAGTTGCCCGTGGCCTTGAAGTCGCTGGACTTCACCGCGAGTCCGTACCGGTCGAGCCAGTACGCCACGGCCTTGAACGCGACGAAGATGCCGAGCAGCACCGACAGATGACCGGTGGCCGCCGAGGTGGCACGCGCGCCGGGACTCGTGACGCGCAACCCGCCGTACAGGTAGTGCACCAGCGCGGCTGCGATCAGCGAGAGCACCGCGGCGGCGAAGCCGAAGCCCAGCAGGAAGCGGTACCAGGGCAGATCGAAGGCGTAGAACGACACGTCCAGCTTGAACTGCGGGTCCTTCTGGCCGAAGGGCACGCCGTTCACGAACATCAGCCAGGTACGCCACTGCCCGGAGGCGGAGGCACCCGCGATCAGGCCGATGACCGCCGTCACCCCGAGCAGCAGCCACTTCTTGTACGGGGCGATGCCCATCCGGTAGCGGTCGAGATTCTGCTGCTCCAGCGACATCGCGCTCAGCGGCGGCCGGAGCCGGTGCGCCAGCCAGATGTTCAGCCCGACGGCGGCCGCCATCAGCACGCCGAAGACGAGGAAGAGCCCGATCTTCGTCCACAGGGTGGTGGTGAAGACGGATGAGTAGTGGACGGAGCGGTACCAGAGCCAGTCGGTCCAGAACCCGGCGAACATGACGAACGCCATGGCCAGAACGACCAGGGCCCCCAGTGTCATCAGCAGGGTCCGGGCGCGGCGGGACGGCCGTCCCACTCTGATCCGTGGCCCGGTCGGGCCTCCGCCGCGGTCCGGCATCTGGAAAGCCAACGTGCGCACCTCGAAGTTTGCGGTCGTGTGGAGCAGGCCCCGCGATCGTAGAGCCCACTCATGCAACTTACTGAGGCTTTACCCAGTTCCCGTTCCCGGGGTGGAAGAGGGCAGGATATTGCCCATGCCCAACCTTTCTTCGCCCTCAGGCCCTCCGATGGCCGCCAGTCCGCTCACTGTGGCGGTGCTCGAAATCGACGAGTACGCGTCCGGTCTCGGCTGGGACCAGCCCGCCCGGCTCTTCGCACTCGTGGACACCGCGAAGCTCCGCACCCAGGAACCGGGCCTCGCCGCCCAGCTCGGTCTCGACGACGGCGAGCCCGCCGCGTCGCTGACCCCCGTCGAGCAGGACGAGATCCCGGACACCACGCCGCTCGACGAGTTCCTCGCGACCATCGCCTGGCCCGACGCGGTCGCCGGCTGCGCGATGACCGTGGAGCGGCTGATGCTGCCGCCGTCGGCGGAGGCGACCGTGCCGGAGGGTATGGACGAGGCGCAGCTGACGGCCTGGGTGGCCGAGCACCCGGACCGGCAGGAGGTACGGATGACCGTGGCGGTGCTGCGGGACGGCACTCGCGAGTCGGCGCTGCGGCTGCGCGCGAAGGACTCGCCGAACGAGGTGCTCACCGGCTCGGAGCTGGTCCCGGGTCTCGCCGAGGCGCTCTCGGTGACGTTCGAGGCCTGACCCTGCCGCAGGGGGCGGCCCGGCGCGGCCGGGCTGCCCGGTGGCCGGGTGGCGCGCGGCGCCTGAACCTCCCGGCCGGGCTGCCCGGTCATCGGGAGCCCGGTCACGGGGCGCCCGGTGGTGCGGTTACTTCGCGGAGCAGCTGGGCAGTCCGGCGGTGTCACCGGTGCGGATCTTGTCCAGCGCCTGCTTCGCGTCCTTCATCGCCTTCACCTTCACCAGGGTGAGGCCCGAGGGGGTGTCGGCCGCCGCCGCCGCACAGTTGTCGCTGGGCGTCAGGAAGTACCGGGCGCCCGCGTCGCGTGCGGCGACGAGCTTCATCTCGATGCCGCCGATCGGCCCGACCACGCCCTTGTCGTCGATCGTGCCGGTGCCTGCGACGAACTTGCCACCGGTCAGATCGCCGGGCGTCAGCTTGTCGACGAGGCCGAGTGAGAACATCAGCCCCGCGCTGGGACCGCCCACGTCGGCGAGCTTGATGTCGATGTGGAACGGGAACGTGTGGTCGGTGCCGGCCTGGATACCGACGATGGCCCGGCCCGGGTCCGGAGCAGGGGCCTTGGCCGTGACGATGGACACGCGCTTCGTGCCCTTCGGCTCGGTGCCGGCCTTCTCCGCGGCCGCTGCGGTCCCGGCCGGTACGACCGTGAAGACGACCCGCTGGCCCGGCTTGTGCTTGGTCACCAGCTTCGCCACGTCACCGGGTTCGGTGACGGCAGCGCCGTCCACGGCCCTGATCACGTCGCCGGCGTGCAGCCTGCCCTGCGCGGGGCTGTCCTTGACCACGGTGGAGACCACGGTCCGCGACTTCACCGGGATACCCAGCTCGTCCAGGGCCGCGACCTTGGCGCTCTCCTGGGACTGGCTGAACTCCTCGGCGTTCTGCTGGCTCGACTGCTGCTCCGTCGTGCCGTCCGGGTACAGGGTGTCGTGCGGGACGACGACGGTGTCGTGCGCGAGCCAGCCGTAGACCGCCTCGACCAGGTTCATGCTGTAGTCGGAGCGCGTGACCCGGACCGTCACCATGTTGAGGTGACCGCTCGTCGGGTACGTCTTGTGGCCGGACACCTGCAGCACCGGCTGGCCGCCCGCCTTGCCCAGCGTGTTCACCGTCGGCCCCGGGCTCATCTCGGCGTACGGGACAGTGAGGAACACTCCGCCGCACAGCAGCGCGATCAGCACGAGAGTGGACGTGAGCAGCGTCAGGGTGCGGCGTGGCATGGAACGACAGTACGGGACGGGTCTGTGCCGCACCGCTCGGGGCCGGGCCTGCGACCCGCTCGCACCGGGCGTGGAGTCAGAGCGCGTCGGAGCCGGCGTTCGCCTTCTCCATCGCCTCCCGGAACCGGGCGTAGCCGGCGAGTTCCTCGCCGTCACCCGCGGTGCGCTGTCGCGCGGCCCACCTGCCCCACAGGGCGGCTCCGACCGCAGCGAAGAGCGGAATCAGCAACCAGGCGAGTGCACCCATAACCGACCTCCGGACCCCCGTGAACAGCCGCGAACCGACTGATCAGCAGATTAGTCATCTGCTGCTCCAACGCTCACGGCAGGGGTCCGGTTACGCAAATCGATCACATGGCGGACAGGGAACCACCTGTCCGGGCGCGGCCCGGGGCGGGGCGGTCCGGTACCGGGGGTCAGATGCCGACCCACTCCTCCGTACCGTTCGAGAACGTCTGGTGCTTCCAGATCGGTACTTCGTGCTTCAGAGCGTCGATGAGCATCCGGCAGGCCTCGAACGCCTCGCTGCGGTGCGCGCACGAGACGGCGGCCACCACGGCCAGATCCCCCACCGCCAGATCGCCCACCCGGTGGACGGCGGCCAGTGCCCGCACCGGGAACTTCTCGGTGACCCGCTCGGCGATGCGGCGCATCTCGTCCTCGGCCGACGGGTGGCAGGAGTAGCCGAGGGCGTCGACGTCCGTGCCCCCGTCGTGGTTGCGCACCGTGCCGACGAAGAGCGCCGTCCCGCCCGCCGCCTCGTCGCCCACGACCTTGAACACCTCGTCGATGCTGAGCGGGGTGTCGCGGATCTCCAGCAGCCGGATGGGGTCCTGAGCCGCGTGTTCGCCGGGGTGGTCGTCGGTGAGTGCCATGCCGTCCATGGTGCCGCACCGGGCCGACCGTACGGAATGGCCCTTTCGACCGGCACCGGAGCGTCGGCCTTGGAGCGTCCTACAGGACGGCCCGGCCGGCCCGCGCACGCGCCCCTGGCTCCCGGGAACGGCCGGCCTCCCCGCCGCGCGCAGGTGCGCGGCGGCGTCAGATGCGGCCCCGCCGGGCCCGCCGCGCCCTGCGGACCAGCGCCGCCGTACCGAGCAGCGCGACCGTCGCCCCCGCGGCGCCCGCGGCCGTGGCGTCCTTGCGGCCGAGCCTGCGACCGGCCACGGTGTGCCGCCCCGCGACCTCCTCCAGGAGTTCCGCCAGGACCTCCTCGTTGGTCCATTGGGGTCGCCAGCCGGCGTCGTGCAGCCGGCCGACACTCACGACCCAGGGGTGCATCGTGTACGCCAGGTCGCCGGCGGGCGACGGGGTGAGGCCGATCCGGTGCAGCCGTGCCGCGGCGCCGAGGGCGACGGCGGACGGCAGTTCCATCCGGCGGATGCCGCTGAGTTCCTCGACCTCGCCCTGCTCCAGCCAGCCGTCGCAGCCGACCGCGAACTCGCCGTCGACCTTTTCGAGCGCCGCGTACTCCAGGGCGCTGACCAGGTCGTCCACGTGGCAGAACTGCCAGGTGGGGCGGGTCCCCGCGACCACCAGCAGGCGGGGGGACTCGAAGTAGCGGGTCAGTGCGGTGTCCGTACCGCCCACCAGGACCGCGGGCCTGACCACCGTGACGTTCAGCCCGGGGTGCGCACGCGGCGCACGGCGGGCCAGGCGTTCGATCTCCAGCAGGTCGCCCACGCCGGTCGCCTCGGCGGTGGCCCGCAGCTCGGCGTCCTCGGAGAGCGGGATGGCGTTGTCCTGCAGCGCGCCGTAGACCATCGCCGACGTGCAGAGCACGACGCGGTGGACACCTGCGGCCGCCGCTGCCGTCAGGACCGTCTGGGTGCCGCGCACGTTGTAGGCCGAACGGGCGGCGGCGTCGGTCTCCAGATCGAGATCGAGGGCGAGGTGCACCACGACGTCTGCGCCGCGCAGCTTCTCGGCGATGGCCGGGTCGCGCACGTCCAGGATGTGCCACTCGGCATCGGCCACGTCGCCGCGCCGCTCGTCCATGGCCACGACCTGCTTGACCTCGTCGGATGCGGCGAGGCGCCGGGTCAGCAGGGCACCGATACCGGAGGCGGCTCCGGTGACCGCGACGATGGGTCCTCGGGAGGGCTTGGCTGAGAGGTTTCGCGCTGCGCGAACCTGCGGATCTGGGGAACTCACCGGGCGTCTCCAGCGGTTGTCTTCAGTACGTACGCGAACTGACACGTACGGACCAGGTGGCGTCCATCCTGCCGCAGCCCATGCGTCAGCCAAGCACTGAGCCCTCATCGGGCACCGGTGTCTGGGGAGAGCCGCCCGGTCGGACCCGGCCTGACCGGGCGGTCACCCCCTACCCTGGGTGGTGTTGTCGGGCAATCGCTGTCGGCCAGTCGGCCGGCGGCCCTACGAGCCGAGGAAACCCGTGAGTGACACTCCATTCGGATTCGGCCTTCCGCCGGAGGAGCCGGAGGACGGCGACGAGGGCAAGAGCAAGGGCAGCCCGGGCAGTGGAGGCTCCCCGCAGAATCCCCTCGGGTTCGGTCCCGGCAGCGGCGGTGACAATCCGTTCGCGGCGATGTTCGGTTCGATGAACCCGAACGACCTCGGCGCGGCCTTCCAGCAGCTCGGCCAGATGCTGAGCTACGAGGGCGGCCCGGTCAACTGGGACATGGCCAAGGACATCGCACGGCAGACGGTCGCCCAGGGCACCAGTGACGGCACCAAGGACACCAGTGTCGGCCCGGCCGAGCGGTCGGCCGTCGAGGAAGCCGTACGCCTGGCGGACCTGTGGCTGGACGGGGCGACCTCGCTGCCCTCCGGGGCCGGTACGGCTGTCGCCTGGAGCCGCGCCGAATGGGTCGAGGCGACCCTCCCGGTGTGGAAGGAGCTCGTCGACCCGGTCGCGGAGCGTGTCGGGGCTGCCATGGGCGGTGTGCTGCCCGAGGAGATGCAGGCCATGGCGGGCCCGCTGCTCGGCATGATGCGGTCCATGGGCGGCGCCATGTTCGGACAGCAGATCGGGCAGGCCGTCGGCGTCCTGGCTGGCGAGGTGGTCGGCTCCACCGACATCGGCCTGCCGCTCGGTCCGGCCGGCAAGGCGGCGCTGCTCCCGCTGAACATCGAGGCCTTCGGCAAGGACCTGGGCATCGACAAGAACGAGGTCCGGCTCTACCTGGCCCTGCGGGAGGCCGCCCACCAGCGGCTCTTCGCCCATGTGCCGTGGCTGCGCTCGCACCTCTTCGGCGCGGTCGAGGGATACGCCCGCGGCATCAAGGTCGACACCTCGAAGCTGGAGGACCTGGCCGGGCAGCTCGACCCCTCGCACCCCGAACAGCTGCAGGAAGCCCTCCAGCAGGGCATGTTCCAGCCGGAGGACACCCCGGAGCAGAAGGCCGCGCTGGCCCGTCTGGAGACGGCGCTCGCGCTGGTCGAGGGCTGGGTGGACGCTGTGGTGCACGAGGCCGCGAAGACCCGTCTGACCTCGGCCGACGCCCTCCGCGAGACGCTGCGCAGGCGCCGGGCGTCCGGTGGCCCCGCCGAGCAGACCTTCGCCACGCTGATCGGCCTGGAGCTCCGTCCGCGGCGGCTGCGGGATGCCTCCCGGCTGTGGGCCTCGCTCACGGACGCCCGGGGCGTCGACGGCCGTGACGGTCTGTGGGAGCACCCGGACATGCTGCCGACCGCGTCCGACCTGGACGACCCGGACGGTTTCGTCCACCACGAGCACGCGGACTTCTCCGAGCTGGACAAGATGCTCGGTGAGGCTGCCGGAGGTGGCAGGCCGGGCTCGGGCAAGGCCGATCCGGCCAAGGGCGCCGGGACGGGCACCGAGTCGCAGGAGCGAGCCGGGGACGACACCACGGACGGCTCCGGCAGGGCCGGTCGCACGGACGAGAGCGACGCGGACGGGAACGGCGCGGACGGGAACGGCGCGGGCGAGGACCCCACCGGCGAGAAGAAGGACGACTCCGGCCAGTGACGCTCCCGGGCACCCTGCAGGACGACGCGGTCCGCGTACTGGAGACCCACCGGGGCCAGGACGCGTTGCGCCGGAGCTATCTGGACCATCTGTCGGCCCACCCGGACGGCATGTGGAAGTCCTGCGGCTCCGGGCATCTCACGGCGAGCGCTCTGGTGCTGGCCCCGGAGCGCGGGCAGGTGCTGCTCACGCTGCACAGGAAGCTGCGGATGTGGCTCCAGATGGGCGGGCACTGCGAGCCGGGCGACGCGACAGTGGCAGGAGCCGCGCTGCGCGAGGCGGCCGAGGAGTCCGGTATCGAAGGTCTTGAGCTGCTGCCCGGCGGCCCGCTGCGGCTGGACCGGCACTCGATTCCGGGGCCCTGTACGCAGCACTTCGATGTGCAGTACGCAGCCCTCGTCCCGCCGGGAGCAGTGGAACTGATCAGTGACGAGTCACTGGATCTGCGATGGTTCGCCTACGACGACGTGGCGGGCGTCGCCGATGTATCGGTCCAGCGACTGGTCGACGCCGCCCGCGCTGCGCTCTGAGGCGCGGCTGCGGCACGAGCCCGGTGAGCCCGGGGTGTGTGCGTCTTCGCTGAGACGCACGCGCCCCGGGACCCGGCGCCTCAGCTCCAGACGTTGCCCTGGTTCTGGCCGTGGGCGCCCTGCTGGCCCATGCCGAACTGCGCCAGCGCCCCCTCCCCGATGTTCGCGTGCTGCGGGGGCATGACCTCACTGGGCTGGACGAGCGCGAAGCCCTGTCCGAGGAAGCTGAGCTCCCAGCCCTCACCGGTGCTGCCGCGCCGTCGCCTGACCCCCGACGAGTGGGTCTGCGCCTGCATCTGCACCCGCAGACCCGAGGACCAGGCGACCACCGCGTCCGCGTCGGCGTTGATGTACTTGTCCGGCGTGACCTGCATCATCAGTGGCTGCCCGGAGGTCATCAGCGCGACCCTGCCCCGGCCGGTGATGTTGAGCTGGTACTTGCCCGATCCCGAGATGCCGTACTGGCTGTCGACCGCGACGACCGTGTGGTTCAGGCTGGAGTCCATCGCCAGGACGTAGGCGCTGTCCACCGAAAGCCCGTCCTGGTCGACGTCCACCAGATGCACATGCTGTGCCAGGTTGGCGAAGTAGACCGTGCCCTGCCCGTGGCAGCGCATCAGGTCCAGCCCCTCCCCCGTGTACGCACGGGCGCGCTGCTGCTGGCCGGACCGGTACTCGCCGTCGAACTCGATCAGGCCCTGGTACGCGACCATGGCCCCCTTGCGGGCGAGCACGTCGTCGTGCCCGGTCAGCGCGACCCGCAGCAACTGCGGGTTCTGTACCGTGTACCGGTCCTGGGTCTGCTGTTCCGTATAGCTGAAAAGCGGGCTCTGCATGGTGTTCTGGCTCCCCTCAGTTCCGGATCCGCAGGCGGTCGGTACTGTCCTCACTCGGCTGTACGACGACGATGCCCTGTCCGGAGAAGGCCATCTGGTACGCCTCCCCGCTGCCCCGCCCGATCAGCGAGCCCGCCTTGAAGCTGCGCTTGCCCTTCACCTTGAGGTTCGGGGACCAGGCGACGAGGGCGTCCGGGTCGACGTACGTCTCGTCCTCGCCCCTCCCGCAGTCGACGACGAGCGGAGTGCCGCGCGAGGTGATGGCGACCCAGCCGGTGCCGGACACCTGGATGTTCCACAGCCCCTGGCCGGCGAACTTCGCCATGCCCTTCACCCGCTCGACCCCCCAGGTGAGGCTTGCGTCGAGAGCGAGCAGATTGGTTCCGTTCACCGACAGCGCGTCGTTGTCGAGGTTGATGACCACGACGTCCGCCCCGTAGTCGGCGAGGTAGAGCAGGCCGTCGCCCGAGCACTTCATGAGCGGAGCACCCTCGCCGGTGATCCAGTCGCGGGCGATCTGGCGGACGGCGGGCGGATTGGGCTCGTACTGGACGAATCCCTCGTACGCGACCATCGATCCGGTCCGTGCGAGCAGGTCCTGGCCCGTCTGCATGGCGACCTTCAGCATCTTGCTGCCGTGGTTCTCCATGCGGGCGGTGACGGGGGTCGGGGCGTAGCCCGCGAGCTGCTGGTTCATGACGGGCTCCCTCAGACCTCGTACGGCTGGACGATGATGAAGTTCCCGGGGGCGCCCCGGAACTGGAGGTTGACGCTCTCGCCGCTGTCGCCCGCGTAGGCGTTCTGCCGCAGCCGTACCTGGCTGGAGACGATCACCTGCGAGGCGGACGACCAGGCCACGACCGCGTTGCAGTCCGCGAAGGTGGTCGGGGTGACCGGCAGGACCACCGGCACTCCGTGCGTCTTGACGACGACGGTGCCCGTGCCCTGGAACTGCATGGTGAACAGGGCTCCGCCGGGGATGCCGTGCCCCTCGATCCTGCGGACCTCGTACTGCAGGGTCTCGTCGAAGGCGAGCACGTTCTCCGCGGAGACACAGATGCCGTCGCCCTGGAGCTCGATGGGGTGCAGATGGGCGCTGTTCTCCGCGAAGAAGATCTGACCGCGGCCGGTGCAGCGCATCAGCTGCATCTCCTGGCCGGTCGCGTGGCCCACGATCCGTCCCGCGAAACCGGCTCCCTTGTAGCTGAAGTCGACCTTGCCCTGGTACATCACCATGCTGCCCTGCCGGGCGAGGACCGGGGTGTCACTGACAGTCAGATCGGCCCGCACCAGATACTTGTTCTGCGAGGTCCAGCGCAGGCCGGTGTCCGTTTCGCGGTACTTCTGGAAGGCGGCCTGCAACCCGGGGCCCGCGAGCGTCGGCTGCGGCCCGCCGTGGGGCGCCGGCTGTCCGAACGGGGCAGGCTG
This sequence comes from Streptomyces sp. NBC_00388, assembly GCF_036061255.1. Classification (NCBI taxonomy): domain Bacteria; kingdom Bacillati; phylum Actinomycetota; class Actinomycetes; order Kitasatosporales; family Streptomycetaceae; genus Streptomyces; species Streptomyces sp. NBC_00388. The sequence goes on along the minus strand of NZ_CP107948.1, from coordinate 5,151,663 downwards.
CCCCGGGGGCGGCTGCTGTCCGTAGGGCCCCGGCTGTCCCGGCGCGGCGCCGTAGGGGGCCGGAGCCCCCGGCGGCTGGGCCTGGCCCGGGAACTGGCCCGAGTACGGCGGTTGCTGCTGCTGCGGAAGCTGGGGCGGCTGGGCGTACGGAGCGGGGGCGGGCGGCGGGGTGGCGCCTGCCTGCGGATGGATCGGCGCCGCCATGGTGGGCGCGGAGTGCAGGGGCGGCGGAGCGGGCGACGGCAGCGGGGGCGGGGTCGCCCCTGCCGAGGGTGCGGGAGGCGGGGCCTGGGGTGACGGAGACGCGGCGGCAGGCGCGCCGAAGGACGGGGCGGGGCCGGGAGCGGGGGCGGGCGGCGCGAAAGCGGGGGCACCGAAGGCGGGCGGCGCGGACTGCTGCGCCGCTGCGGGCTCCTCCTCCGCGACTTCACCGCCGAAGTTCCTCAGCAGTGCGTCCAGGCCTCCGTCGAAGCCCTGGCCGACGGCGGCGAACCGCCAGACGTCCTTCAGATAGAAGTCGCCCAGCATGACGGCGCGCTCCGTGGTGAACTCGGAGCCGGTGAAGGCATATCTGACGACCTCCTCGCCACCGGCGACGATCCGGATGTAGCCCGGCCCGATCTGCGACATCTGGCCGGCGCCGTCGAGTGTCGCGGTGAACGAGAGCTTCTGGACGGCCGCGGGGATCCGGTCGAGCGTGACCCGGAAGGATTCGGTGTCACCGGCCTGCGCGCCGAGGAGCTGGATCGACTCCTCGGGCGACTTCGGCTGGTTGAAGAAGATGAAATAGCGGTCGTCCGAGAGCTGTTCGCCGGCGTCGAGTCCGAAGCAGCTGATGTCGAAGGTCAGCCCGGCGCCCGCGATCTGCACACCCACGTACAGATCCGTGCCTGCTGTCAGGTCACTGATCCTGGCCTTGTGGCCGCGTTGGAATTGCCTGGCCATACGTAACGACCGTCCCCCATCCCGAATGTGATTCCGTCGCGCCAGGCTAGCGGCTGGGACCGACATCCGGCCAAGCCGGGACGGACCCGGTACGCAGCCGGTACAGAGCAGGCAGGTCCCCCGCCGGCGGACGGGGCTGAGCGGGGGCGCGGCGGAACGGGGCGGGGGGCCCCGCGTGGCGGGTGCCGGGAGCACCGGCGCTCTCACTCACCGCGGGCTGCGGGGAGATGCGGCAGCCGCTCGGCGGCCACTACTCCTTCGAGATACCCACGGGCCCGTTCGGTGCGCGGATACGCGTCCAGGAGCCGCCAGAAGCGCGGCCCGTGCCCGGGCACCAGGAGGTGGGCGAGCTCGTGGAGCAGCACGTAGTCGACGACGTACTCCGGCATGCCCTGGAGGCGGTGCGAGAGGCGGATGGAGCCTTCCGCGGGGGTGCAGGAGCCCCACCGGGTGTTCTGGTTGGTCACCCAGCGCACCGAGTCGGGGCGGGCCCGGCCGGAGAAGTACTGCTCGGACAGGCGCGCCGCCCGGTCGGAAAGCCCGGCGTCACCGAGGACCCGCTTGCTCTCCTGCGCCGCGAGCTTGTCGAGCATCACGGTCACCCAGCGCCGCTCCTCCGCCTCCGACATCCGGGCGGGGATGAGCACGATGGTCCGGTCGCCCTCGCGGTACGCGGAGACCGTCCGGTTCCGCCGGGCACTCCTGCGGACCTCGACCGGGCTCGTCACCGGGGCGCGGGGCGGCTGGCTCTTCGCGCTGCGCGGTGGATTTCCGGCGGTGTGCAGAGGGTCGGCGGACACGTCTCGACGTTACCCGCTGTCAGTGCGGGAAGTCCCGCGCCCAGGGCGGTGGAACCTTGATCACTTCCACAGAGTGCAGCATTCGAAGTATCAGTACACCGGCCCTGTGGATAACTTTCCGCACCCTCCGTGACCTCAGGGCATTCTGGCAACAGAGCCGCCGGGACAGTCCGGCGGACCGTGGACGGGGGCATGCGATGCATCCGATGGTGAAGCCCGCGCTGCGGCGCGCATGGCGGGACCGGCAGTCCGTGCAGTTCGGGGTGACGCCCGCGCAGGCCGTGGTACTCGGCCCGGTGGACCCGGCCACCGGCTGCCTCCTCGGGCTGCTGGACGGCACCCGCGGGATGGAGCTGCTGCGGGAGGAGGCACAGGCCATGCACCTGCCGGAAGGACAGGTGGAGAAGCTGGTCGCCCGGCTGTCGAAAGCGGGCCTGATCGACGATGCGACAGCCGGGGGCGCGGCGGTCGATGCGTTACGGAGCCGGCCCGGCACGCTGGACCGCCTCCGTCCCGACCTGGCCTCTCTCTCACTGCTCCATCCGGAGCCGGGCGGCGGCACGGTCCGCCTCGCCGCCCGGCGGGCCATAAGGGTCCAGGTGCGCGGCGCGGGCCGGGTCGGGGCCACCGTGGCCGCGCTCCTCTCGGCCTCCGGGGTGGGCCTGGTGGAAGTGCTCGACGGCGGCTCCGTCACTCCCTGGGATGTGGCACCGGGCGGCCTTCCGGCCGAGACCATCGGGGAGCGCCGCGACTCAGCCGTGCGTCAGCTGGTCCGGCGCGTGGCGCCCGGCCCGCCGCCGCGTGCCTCCACTGCCGCTCCGGACGGCGGCGTCGGGCCGGGGCTCTCCCTGATCGTCGTCGCACCGCGTGACGGGTTCGATGCCTATGTGCCCGATCCGGTCCTCTCCTCGGAGTGGATCACGTCGGGTACGCCTCATCTCTATACGGGTGTCCTCGAAGGGACTGGGGTGGTCGGGCCGCTCGTCCTGCCGGGCGGGACGGCATGCTCGGGCTGCCTGGCGCTGCGGCGGGCCGAGCGGGATCCGGGCTGGCCCCGGATGGTGGCCCAGTGGCGCTCGGGCAGGCGCGGCTCCGCCCCGGCCTGCGATCTCGGCCTGGCCACAGCGGTGGCCGGGCTGGCAGCCGCACACGCCCTGACTTTTCTCGACGGTGAGCTGCCGGCGTCCACGGGCTCGCGGTGGGAGGCGTCCCTGCCGCTGCTCGACTGGCGTTCGGCCCGGATCACACCCCACCCCGACTGTCCCTGTGGCGCGGGTGGGCACACTGAAGGGGAGCGCGCCTCGGGGGCCGGGGCTCCGCACGACACAATGGCCGGGTAACCGCCGTACGCTCCACGGCAGTCTGGGATTTGGAGGGGCGCATGTCTGATCTTCCCCGGAAAGCGGTCACACGTACCGCCAAGCTGGCGGCACTCCCCATCGGTTTCGCCGGCCGCGCCACCTGGGGCCTGGGCAAGCGGATCGGCGGCAGATCAGCGGAGATCGTGGCGCGCGAGGTGCAGCAGCGGACGGCCGAACAGCTGTTCAAGGTCCTCGGTGAGCTGAAGGGCGGGGCCATGAAGATGGGCCAGGCCCTCTCGGTCTTCGAGTCCGCGCTGCCCGAGGAGGTCGCGGGGCCCTACCGGGCAGCACTGACCAAGCTCCAGGAGTCAGCTCCGCCCATGCCGGTACAGACCGTGCACTCGGTGCTGGAGTCCCAGCTGGGGGCGGAGTGGCGGGAGCTGTTCACCGAGTTCGACGACAAGCCGTCCGCCGCGGCGTCCATCGGCCAGGTGCACCGCGCGGTGTGGCACGACGGGCGCCGGGTGGCGGTGAAGGTCCAGTACCCGGGGGCCGGTGAAGCGCTGCTGTCGGACCTGACACAGCTGAGCCGGTTCGCGCGGCTGCTCGGACCGCTGATCCCCGGCATGGACATCAAGCCGCTCATCGCAGAGCTGCGTGACCGGGTGTCGGAGGAGCTGGACTACGAGCTGGAGGCGGAGGCGCAGCGGGACCACGCGGCGGAGTTCGCCGGGGATCCCGACGTGGTGATCCCCGACGTGGTGCACCAGAGCGACCAGGTCCTGGTGACCGAGTGGATCGACGGCATCCCGCTGGCCGAAGTGATCGCGGACGGCACCGAGGAGCAGCGGGACCGGGCCGGGCAGCTGCTCGCCCGGTTCCTGTTCTCGGGCCCGGCGCGCACGGGGCTGCTGCACGCCGATCCGCATCCGGGTAATTTCCGGCTGCTGCCCGCCGAGGCGCTCGGCGCGCCGGAGGGGGCAGCCGGCGAAGAGGCTGCGGTGGACGGAGCGACCGGGGTGCTGGACGGAGCGACCGCGCAGGACACGACCACCGGAGAGACATGCGGGGAGGGCGACGCGGGAGCACCAGCGGCGCAGTGGCGGCTGGGGGTGCTCGACTTCGGGACGGTGGACCGGCTGCCGGGCGGGTTCCCCGACACCATCGGCCACTCGCTGCGGATGACCATCGAGGGCGAGGCCGGCGCCGTCTACGAGATGCTCTGTGACGAGGGATTCGTCAAGGATTCCATCGACCTCGATCCGGAGGCGGTGCTGGAGTACCTGCTCCCCATCATCGAACCGGTGCAGGCAGATGAGTTCACGTTCAGCCGTCGGTGGATGCGGTCGCAAGCGGCCAGGATCGCCGATCCTCGCTCCCCCGCTCACCAGTTGGGCAAGCAGCTCAATCTGCCGCCGTCCTATCTGCTGATCCACCGGGTGACGCTGAGCACCATCGGGGTGCTCTGCCAGCTGGGCGCGACCGTGCGGCTCCGGGACGAACTCGAAGCGTGGATGCCGGGCTTCCTCCCGGTGGAATCCGCAGAAGCCCTGGCGAGCGTGGAGGGCGAAGCTCCACAGGAATACGCGGAGGACGTGGCCGAAGAGGCCAGGGACGAGTTCGCGGAGGACGCCGTGGAGCCGGAGTTCCCCACCGCCGAGGCGCGCGCCTGACGGGACGGCATCATCTGCTCCGGACATGCCCGGGGGCCGGTCATGCCGACCGGCCCCCGCTGTCGTCCGCGCCTTCAGCGCATCCTCTTCGGTACTGCACTTCTGTACCGCACTTCTGTACCGCACTTCGGTACCGCACTTCGGAACCGCACCTTGGTACTGCTCACTGTTACTGCTTCACAGCTACTGCTCTGTCACTTCATCACCGCTGTGGGCGGGTTGTTACTGCATGACTGCCATGGCCAGTGCGCGGCGGGCTCGCAACGACACGCGCTCGGCGCGGCGTTGCATGCGACGGGCGGTCATCAGGCGCAGAGCCTGACGCTCCACGTCGGCCTCCCTGCGGCGCTCGTGCATATGAGCACGAGCCATGGCTTCTGGGATGAGTTGCATCTCGCGGGTCCTGTTCTGGCGCGAGGCGGTCGCGCCGGTGGTGGTGACGACTGGTGTTGCGGAGCCGGACGGCTCACTGGTGGAAGAGGTCATCGGGTCCTGCTTCTGGGGATCGTGCTTGCGGGGGCGGTCAATCGTTCCGGGGCCGATGAGTTTCATGCCGCGACCGGGTTCTTGCGCGGACGGCCACGCGGCCGCTTGCGGGCGACGACGACGCCCTGCACGAAGAGCTCGCCACCCCAGACGCCCCACGGCTCGCGACGCTCCTTGGCCCCGGCGAGGCAGGCCTCGACCAGGGGGCAGGTGCGGCAGAGCGACTTGGCGTACTCGACATCGGCCGGGGTCTCGGCGAAGAAGACCTCAGGGTCGTAGGCGCGGCAGGGAACCGGTACGCCGAGGTTCTCGATGGCGTCGTCGAGAACGGTCAGTGCGGTGAGCGGGAACACGGTGGGGTCCTCCGGGGCATCAGGGGGCGAAAGCGTCTGTGAGGGCGGTACGGACGGGGCGTGCGCTTCGATTTGCACGGTGATTTCGTTCCTCGTCTGGTCGTTCCGGTCTGTTTGACCGAAGGTCGTCTGGTGGCCCAGTACAAACAAAAGGGCCGCGGATCCCGGGTGGGGTTCCGCGGCCCTGAAGGCGCCTGCCTGATGTCGAATCAGACTGGATCACTCCAGGGTTCGAGCCCACGGAAGGCCCACATCGTGTGATGCTGCGTTGCCTGCGTCCCGAACTCGGCACCGGCTGCCGCAAACGCATAGGACGGCATCCCCGCGATTGCTACTGCTGCTTCCGGTGCCTGGGTCGGTCGCTCATTACGGTCCCGAATGGGAAGGCTCGCCAGGGAGGCAGGGCTGACGGCAGAGATGCCGGACAGACCGGTTCCACGGAGAGAAGAGCCGAGCAGGCAGGTGACGACGACCGAGCGGTCGGTCATTTTGGTCTTCGCGATGGTTGCCACTGGTCTCGCCTCCTCTCGGCGTCTCGGGGAGCGGAAGCCCGGAGGCTTCGTCCCATCCGTATGTGGGTGAAGTACAGCACGGAACCAGGGCTTCAGAGAAGTCGCTGTTCCCGTGGTTAAGAACCTAAGGGGGTTCCAGGGGCGGGCGCAAACTATTTTTTCGACGAGTTTCGGTCAGTCTTCCCCGGCATCGCCCGCAAGCTCCTGGCCTGCACAGATCTTCAGGACATCGGCACCGAACCGGGTGATCTTCCGGGCGGGGACACCGGCGATCCGGGTCAGCTCGGTCTCGCTGGACGGCACGGCCTCCGCGATGGCCATCAGGGTCTTGTCGGTGAACACACAGAAAGCGGGCTGCCCGGTCTCCGCCGCCTGGACCGAGCGCCACTCGTGCAGCCGCTCGTAGAGCGCCTCGTCCATGTCGGACGGACACTCCTCGCAGCGCATCAGCTTCATCTCGCCACCGTCGGTCAGCGTCTTGCCGCAGACCCGGCAGCGCACCGGCCCCCGGTGCTTGCGGCGGGCCGCAGCTCCCCGCTCGATTCCCCCCGCGCCCCCTGCGGCGCCACGCGGTCCGGTCTCCGCAGTTCCCGGGCGCAGCCCGCTGAGGAAGCGGCTGGGGCGCCTGGACGCCCTGCCGCCGGGGGACCGCGACAGCGCCCAGGAGAACGTGAGGTGCAACCGGGCCCTGGTGACACCCACGTAGAGCAGCCGGCGCTCCTCCTCCACCTGCTCATCGGTCTTGGCGTAGGTGATCGGCATCATGCCCTCGGTCAGCCCGACCAGGAACACCGCGTCCCACTCCAGCCCCTTCGCCGAGTGCAGCGAAGCCAGGGTGACGCCCTGGATGGTCGGGGCGTGCTGAGCGGCTGCCCGCTCGTCCAGCTCGGCGACGAGGTCCGAGAGGGTCGCCCCCTCCCTGGCCCCGGCGAAGTCCTCGGCGAGACGCACCAGCGCGGCCAGCGACTCCCACCGGTCCCGGACCGCGCCCGATCCTGCGGGGGCATCCGCCTTCCACCCCTTGGTGCCGAGCACCGCCCGCACCTGGGAGGGCAGATCCACCGCGTCGTCGAGCAGCGAGTCGTTGCCCCCCGCCCGGGCTGCTCCGCGCAGGGCGACTCCGGCCTCCCGCACCTCGGGCCGTTCGAAGAACCGCTCCGCGCCGCGCAGCTGGTAGGGCACCCCCGCGTCGGCGAGCGCCTGTTCATAGACCTCGGACTGGGCGTTGATCCGGTAGAGCACGGCGATCTCCGACGCGGGGACACCCGCGGCGATCAGGTCACGGATCCGGCGGGCGGTGCCCTCCGCCTCGGTGGGCTCGTCGCCGTACTCCCGGTAGACGGGCTCGGGCCCCGGGTCACGCTGCGAGATCAGCTCAAGACGGTGCTCGGCGGCCCGGCCCCGGGCCTGGGCCAGCAGCCCGTTGGCCAGGTGGACGACCTGCGGGGTCGAGCGGTAGTCCCGGACCAGTTTCACCACCGTGGCCTGCGGATGGCGGACCCGGAAGTTGAGCAGATGGTCGGGGGTGGCGCCGGTGAAGGAGTAGATCGTCTGGCTGGCGTCGCCCACCACGCAGAGATCCTCCCGGTCCCCCACCCACAGTTCGAGGAGCCGCTGCTGGAGCGGGCTGACGTCCTGGTACTCGTCGACCACGAAGTGCTGGTACTGGCTGCGGATCCGGTCGGCGATGTCGTGCCGGTCCTGGAGGATGCCGACCGTCAGCAGCAGCACGTCCTCGAAGTCGATCACCCCGCGATCGCGCTTGAGCTGCTCGTACATCGCGTAGATCTGGGAGATCTCGGCCGGGCCCCTGGGGGCCTCGCGGGAGGACTTGGCGATGGCTGCCGGGTAGTCGGCGGGCACGGTCTGGGTGACCTTGGACCACTCGATCTCGCCGGTCACGTCCCGCAGCTCGTTGCGGTCGAGCCGGACACCGCAGCGCGCCGCGGCCTCGGCGACCAGCTGGACCTTCCGCTCGACCAGCCGGGGCACCTCACCGCCGACCGCCTTGGGCCAGAAGAACTGGAGCTGGCGCAGCGCCGCCGAGTGGAACGTACGCGCCTGGACCCCGCCGGCGCCGAGCTGCCGCAGCCTGCCGCGCATCTCGCCGGCCGCGCGGTTGGTGAAGGTGACGGCGAGCACCGTGGAGGGCTGCAGGATCCCGGCGCGCACCCCGTAGGCGATGCGGTGGGTGAGGGCGCGGGTCTTGCCCGTACCGGCGCCGGCCAGCACACACACCGGCCCGTGCAGGGCGGTCGCGACCTCGCGCTGCTCGGGGTCGAGCCCGTCGAGCACCGCGTCGGCGGAGTCCGGAACCTGCGGGAAGAGAGAGGCGTGCGTTGCTGCTGTCACCCCGCCATGCTGCCAGGTCCCACGAGACGGGTGCGCCCGTTGTCCACAGGGACCGCCCCGCGGTCATACCGGCACCGACCTGCCGTGCGCGGATCCGCCGAGCGCGGATCTACGGACGCGGGCCTGCGAGTCCGGCAGGCCCGGCGGCCACCGCGTACCCCCTCGCACGGCAACCCGCACTCCTGCCGCGGGCCCCAGCCCGGGGCCCGGGGCCCGGGCTGGGGCCCGGGACGGGAATGGCCGCCAGGTCACGTACGTTCTACGGCATGTGACTTCCCGGGGCCGGGCCCCGGGGATCCCCATGTATCGGATGAAGCAGCACAGAAGGCTGCGGGCGACGCAGCAGCAGAGGAGCGCGAGAGACATGCCGGGCACTGTGACGATGTACAGCACCACGTGGTGCGGCTACTGCCGTCGGCTGAAGGGCCAGATGGACCGCGAGGGCATCGCGTACACCGAGGTGAACATCGAGCACGACCCCGAGTCCGCCGCCTTCGTGGAGAAGGCGAACGGTGGCAACCAGACCGTTCCCACCGTGCTCTTCCCCGACGGTTCGACGCTGACCAACCCCTCGCTGGCGCAGGTCAAGCAGAAGATCGCCTAGTTCCGCCGGGGCCGGGGCGCCGGGCGCACATTCGTCGCGCCGCAGGCAGCCGGAGGGCCCCGGCCGACGCGGACACCGGACCTCCGGTGCGGTGCAGCCCCCAGAGCTGCACCGCACCGGGGGTCTTCGTGCGCCGGGCGTGCGGCGCGGCGGATTCCGCAGCGCCGCCCCCGGATCGCACGAGGGCCGGTGAGCCCCCGGACGGCGGCCCGGGCGCTGGTCAGGCGGCCCGGGCCGCCGGTCAGGCCAGCGGCTTCGGCAGCGGCTTGCCGTACCAGAGTTCGACCAGCCGGGCCGCGATGGAGATGCCCGCAGGGGGCAGCACCTCCCCGGACTCTATGGCCGAGCGCAGGTCGTCACGCGAGAACCAGCGGGCCTCGCTGATCTCCTCGCCGTCCACGGTGATCTCCGAGGACGTGGCCTGCGCCATGAAGCCGAGCATCAGGCTGGACGGGAAGGGCCAGGGCTGGCTCGCGACGTACTGCACCGTGCCGACCGTGACGCCCGCCTCCTCGAAGACCTCGCGCGCCACAGCGGCCTCGATGGACTCGCCGGGCTCGACGAAACCGGCGAGCGTGGAGAACCGGCCCTCGGGCCAGTGCACCTGCCGGCCGAGCAGCGCCCGGTCGTGCTCGTCGGTGACGAGCATGATCACCGCGGGGTCGGTACGCGGGTAGTGCTCGGCCCCGCACGCCTGGCAGCGCCTGATGTGACCGGCGGCGGCGATGACGGTGCGCTCGCCGCAGCGGGAACAGAAGCGGTGCAGCCGCTGCCAGTTCTCCAGCGCCACCGCGTGCACCAGCAGTCCGGCGTCGAGCGGCGAGAGCAGCAGCCCCGCCTCACGCAGGCCGGCCGGCCGGGCCGACTGGTCCATCCGGCCGGGGAGGGTGTCCTTCTGGAGCGCGAAGTAGCGCACCCCGTCCGTGTCCGTGCCGAGGAAGTAGCGGTGCTCCTCGGTGAGGGGAGCCTCGAACGACGGGGTCTTGACGAGCTCCGTACGGCCGTCGGGCGTCTCGTCGATCAGCGCCTGGCCTCCGGAGACCACGAACACCCGGGTCGTCGGGTGACTCCAGGCCGCCGCGAGCCACGCCTCGTCGAGGCGGTGATGGGCGGCCCTGTCGATGCCGTTCGGGGCCGTCAGGCCGATGGGCCGGTGCGGATCGGTGGACGTCTGGTCCTCGGTGGCCGCGCCGCCGGTGGCGCGGCCTTCGGTGGCATTGCTGAGATTGCTCACAGGTGCTTCCAACTCCCCCTCATGGACTGGGTGGTTCCGTTCAGCGTTCTCGTCACAGGGAGGCGGCCAGGTCGCCCCACAGGTAGGCGGTGGTCTCCACGCCCTTGAACAGCAGGTCCAGCTCGACCTTCTCGTTCGGCGCGTGCCAGCCGTCGGACGGTACCGAGATGCCCAGGAAGAGCACAGGGGCGCCGAGGACGTCCTGGAGATCGGCGGCCGGGCCCGAGCCGCCCTCCCGGGTGAAGCGGATCTTCTCGCCGAACGCCCGGCCCATGGCGCGTACGACCGACTGGAGCGCCGGGTGGTCCAGCGGGGTCAGACACGGCCGGGTCCCGGCGCCGAAGGTGACGACCTGGCGGATCCCGGGCTCCGCCCGCTCGGCGGCCCACTCGGTGACCAGCTTCTCGATGCGGACCGGGTCCTGCCCGGCGACCAGCCGGAACGAGAGCTTCACCATCGCCGACGAGGGCACGACCGTCTTGCCGCCGGCGCCCTGGTAGCCGCCGCCGATGCCGTTGACCTCGGCGGTCGGGCGCGCCCAGATCCGCTCCAGCGTCGTGTGGCCCTGCTCGCCGGCCGCCGCGCGGGACTTGGCGGTACGCAGCCACTCGTCCTCGTCGAAGGGCAGCTCGGCGAAGAGGTCGCGCTCGGCGTCGGTGAGCTCCGCGACCCCGTCGTAGAAACCGGGTACGGCGACACGCCCCCGGTCGTCGTGCAGAGCGGCGACCAGCCGGGCCGCCGCGGTGGCCGGGTTCGGGACCGCGCCGCCGAACGAGCCCGAGTGGATGTCCTGACCGGGGCCCGCGAAGGTGATCTCGCACTCGGCGAGGCCGCGCATCCCGGTGCAGACGGTCGGGGTGGTCTCGGACCACATACCGGTGTCGGAGACGATCACCACATCGGCGGCGAAGCGCCCGGCGTGCTGCTCGACCAGGTCCCTGAAGTGCGGGGAGCCGGACTCCTCCTCGCCCTCGATCAGGAGCTTGAGGTTGACGGCGGGGGCGGTGCGGCCGGTGGCGGCGAGGTGCGCGCGGACACCGAGTGTGTGGAAGAACACCTGGCCCTTGTCGTCGGCTGCGCCCCTGCCGTACATCCGGCCGTCCCTGACGACCGGCTCGAAGGGGTCGGTCCGCCAGCCGTCCTCGACCGCCGCGGGCTGGACGTCGTGGTGCCCGTAGACGAGGACGGTCGGCGCTTGCGGGTCGCCGGACGGCCACTCGGCGAAGACCGCGGGGGCGCCGGGCGTATCGAGGATCTCGGTGACCGGGAAGCCGGTCCCCCTGAGTGTGGCGGCCAGCCAGTCGGCGCTGCGGCGTACATCGGCTGCGTGCTCCGGCTGCGCGGAGACGGAAGGAATGCGCAGCCAGTCGGCGAGGTCTTCGAGGAAGGACTCGCGGTGCTGGTCCATGTACGTGCGGACGGCGCTGTCCGGGGTGTCGCTCATGCCATCGAGCCTAACCGGCCGGTCGCGGTGGCTCGTCCGGTGCGTCCCCCAGCAGGATCCGCTCAAGACCGGTCCGGTCCGGCAGGGGTGTGGGACGGATCACTTCCCCCGTCCGTACGTAGAGGAACGCCGCGGTGACCGAGGTGAGCGGGATGTGGTGCTGCTCTGCCCAGGCCAGCCGGTAGACCGCCAGTTGGAGCGGGTCGGCGGTGTGGGCGCGGTGGGTCTTCCAGTCGACGATGTCGTAGGTGTCGCGGGAGGTGCGGTAGACGGCGTCCATCCGTCCGCGGATCACCCGGCCCGCGAGGGTGAGCGTGAACGGGGCCTCGACCCGGTAGGGCGTGCGCCCCGCGTACGGGGTGCGCTCGAAGGCCGCCTTCAGTTCGGCCAGATCGCGCTCGTCGGCGATCTCAGGTTCGTCGTCGTCACCGCCCGGCAGCTCGTCGGGGCCGAGCATGGGCAGCGGCAGCTCCTCGAAGCGTGACTCGACCCAGGCGTGGAAGCGGGTGCCGCGGCGGGCCGCCGGCTGCGGGGGGCGCGGCATCGGGCGGGCCAGCTCACGCGCGAACGCGTCGGGGTCCTCGGCGAGGCGCAGCAGCTGCGTGGCGGTGAGGGTGAGCGGCACGGGGACGTCGCGCACGGTGCGCCGGGCGCGGAGCAGCTCGGCCGTGAGCGCGTCCAGGTCGCGGTCCCATGAGGTGAGGGTGCGGGCGTCCTCGGGGGTGAGCGGGGTCCGGGCGTGGGGCACGGGGGCGGGAGCGCCGGGCGGCGCGGGGGCGTCGCACGGTGCCGTGGCCGCGGGGTGCTCCTCCGGCCCCGGGTCCGCCGTCGCGGGGCGGGCCTGGCCGCCGGGGCCGTTCAGCTCGGCCAGGACGAGGCCGGCCGCTGCCCTGCGGCGGGCCAGGGAGGTCTCGTCCAGCGGCAGGGGCCAGGCGTGGTCGGCCGCGCCGTCCCGCAGGGCCGGGTTCTCCTCGTCCTCCTCCGGGGCGTCGGCCCAGACCTCCGTCTCGCCGTACCCCGCAGCGCAGTGCTCCTGCAGCGCGAGCAGGAAGCCGGAGGGGCCGCGCGGGCGTTTCTGGCTCGGACCCCACCAGTGGGCCGAGCCGAGCAGCAGGGAGCGCGGGCGGGTGAAGGTGACGTAGCCGAGGCGGAGCTCCTCCGTGTGCTGGTGGGACTTCATCGCCGCCTTGAATCCGGCGAGCCCCTTCGCGTCCCACGCCCCGACCGCGGGGAGCGTCGCCGCGTCGCCGCGCAGCTCGTGCGGCAGGACCTTCGGCTGCGCCGTCCAGGACTCCCGGGACTGCTCGCTCGGGAAGTGCCTGGCCACCAGGCCGGGGACGGCGACCACATCCCATTCGAGCCCCTTGGACTTGTGCGCGGTGAGGACCTTCACGGTGTTCTCACCGCCGGGCAGGGCGTTGTCCAGGCCCTTCTCGTACTGGGCGGCCGTCCGCAGGAAGGCGAGGAAGGCCAGCAGGCTCGCCTCGCCGTCCAGCGAGGCGAAGCCCGCCGCGACGTCCAGGAACTGCGAGAGGGTCTCGCGCCGGCGGGCTGCCAGGGCGTGCGGGGAGGCCGACAGCTCGACCTCCAGGCCCGTCGTGGCGAGCACCCGGTGCAGGACGTCCATGAGGGGGTCGGCCAGCGAGCGCCGCAGATCGCGCAGTTCGGCGGCGAGGCGGGCGAACCTCACCCGGGCATCGGCGGAGAAGGCGAGCCCGTCGTCCGGCCCGTCCCCGGGGCCCGCTCCGGTGCCCCCGCCGCCCGCCAGGAACGTGTCCAGCGCGTCGGCGAGCGAGACCACCTCGGCCGGGTCGACGCCCTCGACGGCCTCGGCGAGCCGCTGGTCCGGGTCGGTGGCCCCCTCGCCCGACGCCCCGCCGTACCGCACCAGCAGCCGCGCCCTGCGGCCCAGCAGCGCCAGGTCACGCGGGCCGATCCGCCAGCGCGGCCCGGTCAGCAGCCGGACCAGCGAGGCGTTGGCCCCCGGGTCCTGGAGCACCTCGCAGACGGCGACCAGATCGGCGACCTCGGGGAGGTGCAGCAGCCCGGAGAGGCCGACCACCTCGACCGGCACGTCCCGCGCCACCAGCGCGCCCTGGATCTCCGCGAAGTCACCGGCGGTGCGGCAGAGCACCGCGATCTCGCCCGGGTCCTTGCCGGTGCGCACCAGATGCGCGATCGAGTCGGCCAGCCAGCCGATCTCCTCCTCGTGCGTACGGAGCAGGGCGCACCGCACCATGCCGTCCCGCTCGGCCCCCGGCGCGGGCCGCAGCGCCTCGACACCGGCGTGCATCGCGCGCAGCGGCTCCGCCAGGCCGTTGGCCAGATCGAGGAGGCGACCGCCGCTGCGCCGGTTCTCGCTCAGCGAGAAACGCGTGGCGGGGCGCCCGTCGGCGTACGGGAAGTGCTCGGGGAAGTCGTCCAGGTTGGCGACGGACGCGCCTCGCCAGCCGTAGATCGCCTGGCAGGGGTCGCCCACTGCGGTCACCGGGTGGCCGCTGCCACCCCCGAAGAGGCCGGAGAGCAGCAGCCGCTGGGCAACGGATGTGTCCTGGTACTCGTCGAGGAGGACCACCCGGAACTCGTCCCGCAGGATGGTGCCCACCTCGGGCCGGGTCAGCGCGAGCTCGGCGGAGAGCGCGATCTGGTCGCCGAAGTCCAGCAGGTCGCGGCTGCGCTTGGCCGCGCGGTAGCGGCTCACCAGGTCGAGCAGTTCACGGCGGGCCCCGGCCGCCTCCGGGACCTTGCGCAGTTCGGCGTTGGAGAGCCTGGCGCCCTCCAGCGTGGCCAGCAGCCCGGTGTCGTAGGCGTGCAGCGCCTCCGGGGTGACCAGATGCTCGGCCAGCTCGCCGTCCAGCGCGAGCAGGTCGCTCACCAGGGAGGAGAAGGACTTCGTCAGGGCCGGATAGGGGCCGGGTGCCTCCTTGAGCACGCGTGCGGCCAGCTGGTAGCGGGTGGCGTCGGCGAGGAGCCTGGAGGTCGGCTCCAGGCCTATCCGCAGTCCGTGGTCGGTCAGCAGCTGCCCGGCGAAGGCGTGGTACGTCGAGATCCGGGGCTCGCCGGGTGAGTAGTAGGGGTCGGCGCTGTCCGCCGGCACCGAGGGGTGGCGGCCGGCCGGGCCCTGCGGACGGTGCGGGGCGCCGACGGCGTCCGGGTCGGTCACCCCGGCGCGCACCAGCGCCTTGCGGACCCGCTCGGCCAGCTCGCCCGCCGCCTTGTTGGTGAAGGTCAGCCCGAGCACCTGCTCCGGCGCGACCTGCCCGGTACCGACCAGCCAGACCACCCGCGCCGCCATCACGGTGGTCTTCCCCGAACCGGCTCCGGCCACGATGACCTGCGGGGCGGGCGGCGCCGTGATGCAGGCCGTCTGCTCCGGGGTGAAGGGGATGCCGAGGAGCTCCTTGAGCTCCTCGGGGCCGGTGATGCGTGGGGTCACCTCAGAAAGGCTAACGGGGCCCTGTGACATTCACGCCGGACATTCCCGCCGGACGTTCCGGCCGGACGTTCCCGCCGGACGTTCCCCGCCGGACGTTCCCGCCGGGAGCGCACGCGTACGGCCGTCGTACCGCCCGTCCTGCGACTGTGCTCCGGCTCCCGCCGGCTCCCGCACGGCCGTCACTCGACGATGTGGCGCCCCTCGGGCAGGGCGCTGCAGGAGGCGCGGAACGCGCAGTGGGTGCAGTGACTGCCGGTCGTCGGGGTGAAGCGCTCGTCCAGCACCTTTCCCGCGGCGGTGGCCAGCAGGTCGCCGACCCACTCCCCCGCGAGCGGTTCCTGTGTCTGGACCTTGGGCAGGGCGTCGCCGCCCTCCTTCACGGCGGCGGCCTGCCGCAGCTGGACCAGTTCGGCGCCGCCCGCCCCGGGGCGCAGGCCGCCGAAGACCTCGTCCACCGCGCCCTCGCGGACCGCGAGCTGGTACACGGCGAGCTGCGGATGGCGGGCCACCTCGTCCCTCGTGGGCGCCTGCTTCCCGGTCTTGAAGTCGACGACGTACGCCCGGCCTTCGGCGTCCCGCTCGACCCGGTCCATGGAACCCCTGATCCGGACCTGGTACTCACCGGCCTCCAGGGTCACGTCGAAGGGGTGCTCGGTGGCGGCCGGGGTCCGGCCTGCCCGGTCCATGACGTGCCAGCGCAGGAAGCGTTCCAGTGCGGCGCGCGCGTTCTCCTTCTCCTGGCCGGACTTCCAGGGGGCGTCGAAGGCCAGTGAGCTCCAGACGGTGTCGAGCCGTTCCATCAGGACGGCCAGATCTGCGGGGGTCCGCCCGGACGCGACCTCGTCCGCGAGGACGTGCACGACATTGCCGAAGCCCTGGGCCGCGGTGGCGGGTGCGTCCGCCTTCACCTCACGGCCCAGGAACCACTGGAGCGAGCAGGTACGGGCGAGCTGGTCCAGCGCGCTCCCGGAGAGCGCGACCGGCCGGCCGGGGTCGCGCACCGGGTCCGCCGCGTGGGTCGGCTCGTACAGCCCCCACCAGCGGTACGGGTGCGCGGCGGGCACCAGGGGCTGGTCCTCCTCGTCCACGAGCGCCGCCAGCCGGGCGAGCCGGTGGGCGGCGGCCTCGCGGAGCTCAGGGGAGGCCTTCGGGTCGACGGTCGTGGCGCGCAGTTCGGCGACCAGCGGGGCGACGGCGAGGGGGCGCCGCGGGCGGCCCGTGACGTCCTTCGGCTCCACACCGAGCTCGGTGAGGAAGCGCGACGGCTGGTCCCCGTCGTCCGCGGGTGCCTTCACCGCAGTCACGACGAGACGGTCGCGGGCGCGGGTGGCCGCGACGTAGAAGAGCCTGCGCTCCTCGGCGAGGAGCGCGCCGGGGGTGAGCGGTTCGGCGAGACCGTCGCGCCCGATCCGGTCCGCCTCCAGCAGGGAGCCGCGCCGTCTGAGGTCGGGCCACAGCCCTTCCTGGACCCCGGCCACGACGACCAGGCCCCACTCCAGGCCCTTGGCACGGTGGGCGGTCATGAGCTGGACCGCCTCGGGGCGCACGGTCCGCCTCGACAGGGTGTCGGCGGCGATGTCCTGGGCGTCGACCTCTTCGAGGAAGTTCAGCGCGCCGCGCCCGCCGGTGCGCTCCTCGGCGCGGGCCGCGGTGTCGAACAGCGCGCAGACGGCGTCGAGATCACGGTCGGCGTTCCGTCCGGCGGCCCCGCCGCGCAGGGTGGCGCGCTCCAGCCGCCGGGGCCAGCCGGTGCCGCTCCAGAGCTCCCAGAGCGCCTGCTCGGCGGTGCCGCCGTTCTCCAGGAGCGCGCGGGTCCGGCTCAGGAGCTTGCCCAGCTGCTGGGCGCCCCTGGCGTATGCGGGGTCGTGCGCGATCAGCCGGCCGGGCTCGGCCAGGGCGCGGGCGAGCAGTTCGCCGGAGGGCGCGGGCAGCCGGTTCCCGCCGGCCCGCTCCTCCTCGCGCAGGGCGCGGCCCAGCCTGCGCAGGTCGGCGGCGTCCATGCCGCCGAGCGGTGAGGCGAGGAGCGCGAGGGCCGTCTCGGTGGGCAGCGCCGCGGGGCTCCCGGCTGCCGCCGCCCCGTCGCCGCCGGGCTCGCCTGCCCCACCGGGCTCCGCCCCCGGTCCTGCCAGCGCCGCCTCCGCCACCGCCCGCAACGCCGTCAGCAGCGGGGTGACCGCGGGTTCGTGGCGCAGCGGCAGGTCGTCGCCCGCGATGTCGAGCGGCACCCCGGCGGAGGTCAGCGCGCGGCGCACCGCCGGGATGGAGCGGCCGCCCGCACGGACCAGGACCGCCATGTCGTTCCACGGCACGCCCTCCTCCAGATGGGCCCGGCGCAGAATGTCCGCGATGTTGTCCAGCTCGGTGCCGGCCGTCGGATAGGTGTACGCCTCGACGCGGCCCCCGGCCCGTACCGCCGAGAGCTCCCGGTGCGCACGGACCTTCGCGGCGGGGAGCCGGGGCAGCGGCATGCGCTGGGTCAGCAGCCGGGTCGCCGTCAGCAGACCCGCGGCGGAGCGGCGTGAGGTGGTCAGCACCTCGACGGGGGCCGGACGTCCGCCGGTACGGGGGAACGCGTCGGGGAACTCCAGGATGCCGTTGACGTCGGCGCCGCGGAACGCGTAGATCGACTGGTCCGGGTCGCCGAACGCGACCAGGGTCCGCCCGCCGCCGGCCAGCGCCTGCAACAGCCGGACCTGTGCCGGGTCGGTGTCCTGGTACTCGTCGACGAAGACCGCGTCGTAGCCGGGACGGCCCCGCTCGGCGAGTGGCACCGCGCGCTGCACGAGTTCCGCGTAGTCGATGACCCCCTGCGCGTCGAGGACGTCCAGGTACTCGGCGAGGAATCCGGCGGCGGCCCGCCAGTCGGGGCGGCCCGTGCGGTCCGCGAAGGCGGCCAGCGTCTCAGGGCCGAGCCCCAGCTCCCGGCTGCGGGCGAGGACCGCGCGCACCTCGTCGGCGAAGCCACGCGTCGTCAGACAGGCCCGCAGCTCGTCGGGCCAGCCGATCCGGCCGAGATCGAGCTGTCCCGCCAGCAGCTCCCGCACCGCGACGTCCTGCTCCGGCCCGGACAGCAGCCGCAGCGGTTCGGCGAAGAGGTCGGCGTCCTGATGGGCGCGGACCAGGGCGTAGCAGAAGGAGTGGAAGGTGGTCGCCTGCGGGCCGTAGGTGCCGGTCATGGATCCGGTGCCCCGCCCGCCGGAGTGGGTGACACGGGCGCCGGGCCCGGCGCCCTGGATCCGTACGGCCATCCTGTCGCGCAGTTCGACGGCGGCCCGGCGGCTGAAGGTGAGGACGAGAATCCGTTCGGGGTCCGTCCCGTCGGCGATGCGCCGGGCCACCGCCTCGACCAGCGTGGTGGATTTGCCCGTACCCGGTCCGGCCAGGACCAGCAGCGGCCCGGCGCGGTGGTCGGCCACGGCGTGCTGCCGTGCGTCCAGTACGGGTGGACCGACCGCGCCCGGCGGGGTGCGCACCAGCCGGTACGCGCCCGGGGCCCGTGGCCGTACCCGGTGGGAAGTGGAGGTGCTCACGTGGATCGCCGGTCCTGGAAGGGTGCGTGGATGTGCGGTCGGGAGGGGCGGTACGGAGTGGGTGCCGCCGCACCCGCGGTGCCCCGACGACGCTACGCCGTCGCGCGGGGTGCCCGGGACGGCAGGGGCCGGGGCCCGGTGTGTACTCCGTACGGGTCCCGGACCACCCGGCAGAGGGCCGAATGGCGGAAGCTGTCAGACATGAGACACCTCGCCGCCGTCCCACCGCGCCCGCCGCATGTCCAGGCGCGGCAGATGGCCGTCCTCCTCCCGGGCGGCCCGCGAGGCGTCGCGCAGGGGGGTGGCCTCCGCGCGGTAGTGCTCCAGCGCCCGCAACTCGTGACCCGCGAGCAGCGCGCCGTCCGAGCGCACCACACGCCACCACGGTGCGCTCCCGCCGTAGAGGGCCATCACCCGGCCCACCTGGCGCGGGCCGCCCTCACCCAGCCATTCGGCGATGTCCCCGTACGTCATGACGCGGCCGGGCGGGATCAGCTCCGCGACGTCCAGCACCCGTTCCGCGTACTCCGGCAGCTCAGCAGTCACCCGGTCCATCCTGCACCACACCGCCGACAGCGCGCCGGGCCCGCCGCAGAACGGGCCATTTTCCGCAAAGGGGCCCTGATGCCCGCCCCCGCCGCCCGGACATGCCACCATCGTCCGGGCGGTGGCCCGGAGGGGCAGCGCCGGGACGCTCCGCCCGCGGGCCCAGCACCCCGAGGTGGAGCGCAGTGATACGAGACCAGAAGGAACCGACGGAGGGGCCAGGCGTGCAGGAGCCACCGGGGGCATCGGACGCCCCCGACTCCGAAGGTCCTTCCGGCGTGCCGGAAACGGACCAGGACCACGGAGCCGGTCCACGGGACGGTGCGCCGGGGCCCGCTCACGCCACGGAGGCCGGAGCGGACAGCGGCGAGCCGGACACCGGCCCGGGGGAGCCTGGCGACGGTACGGCACCCGGCACCGGGGCCCACCCCGAGTGCGCGGGGGCGTCGCCCATCGACCGGGTCTCCGGGGACGAGCCGCTCCTGGCCGCCCGGGTGCACCGCCCGTCCGATCTGCTGCGCCTGCTGACCGGCATCCTGGCCATCGCGCTGGTCCTGGGCATCGCCGCCTTCGCCCACGGCACGACCTCAGGACTCGCCGAGGACATCCACAACGGCACCGTCGAGACACCCGACCTGCTCCTCAAGCTCGCCGGGCTCTTCTCGTCCATCGCCATACTGATCCTGCCGGTCGCCTTCGCGATCGAACGGCTGGTCAAACGGGACGGACTGCGCATCGCGGACGGCGTGCTCGCGGCGGTCCTCGCCCACGGCGCGGCGCTCGCCACGGACCTCTGGGTCGCCAAGGCCGCACCCAAGTCGATCACCGAGGCGCTCACCCAGTCCCTCACCGACGGCACACTCACCGACCCCGTGCACGGCTATCTCGCCCCCGTCATCGCCTATATGACGGCCGTGGGCATGGCCCGCAGGCCCCGCTGGCGGGTGGCGCTCTGGGTGGTACTGCTGGTCAACTCCTTCGCCGTGCTGGTCGGGCGGCAGACCACCCCCTTCTCGATCATCGTGACGATCCTGCTGGGCTGGACCGTCGCCTACGGCACGCTGTACGCGGTCGGCTCGCCCAACGTCCGCCCCACCGGCCGGCAGCTGCTCGCCGGGCTGCGGCACGTCGGCTTCAACCCGGTCAGCGCGATGCGCGCCGAGGACATCCCCGACTCCGCCGAACAGGGCGACCGGGGCCGCCGCTACTTCGTCACACTGGAGGACGGGGCGCCGCTCGATGTCACCGTCGTCGACCGGGAACAGCAGGCACAGGGCTTCTTCTACCGGGTGTGGCGCCGCCTGACCCTGCGCTCCATCTCCACCGGCCGCTCCATCCAGTCGCTGCGCCAGGCCCTGGAGCAGGAGGCCCTCCTGGCGTACGCGGCCATCGCGGCGGGGGCCAACGCGCCGAAGCTGATCGCCACGTCCGAGCTGGGCCCCGACGCCGTGATGCTCGTGTACGAGCACACCGGCGGGCGCTCCCTCGACTCGCTGCCCGACGAGGAGATCACCGACGAACTGATGCGGAGCGCCTGGCGGCAGATGCAGGCCCTGCAGTCCCGGCGCATCGCGCATCGCAGGCTCGTCGGGGACGCGATCCTGATCGACAGGTCGGGCCGGGTGATCCTGACCGATCTGCGCGGCGGCGAGATCGCGGCGAGCGACATCGTGCTGCGCATGGACATCGCCCAGCTGCTCACCACGCTGGGGCTGCGGGCCGGGGCGGAGCGCTCGGTGGCGTCCGCCGTCGCGGTCATCGGCCCCGACAAGGTGGCGGACAGCCTGCCGCTGCTCCAGCCGCTGGCGCTGAGCCGGTCGACCCGCGCGACCCTGCGCCAGCTGGCGCGCGAGCGGGCGCAGCGCGAGCGCGAAGCCGTGATCGAGGCATCGGAGACGGCGAAGCGGGCCAAGTCCGGGGCCGACGCGGCGCCGGGCGACAGCCGCAAGGCGGCCCGCGCCGAGAAGAAGGCCGAGAAGGAGGCCATCGACGACGCACTGGACGGCGCGCGCGAGGAGGACCTGCTCTCGCAGATCCGCCACCAGGTGCTGCTGATCCGGCCGCAGGCGCACGCCGAACCGGTACGGCTGGAACGCGTCAAGCTGCGCACCCTGTTCACGGTCATCGCCGGCTCCATCGCCGCGTACTTCCTGCTGTCGCAGCTCGCGAACATCCCGTACCACCAGCTGCTCACCAGCACACACTGGGGCTGGGTCGCCCTGGCCGTGCTGTTCTCGGCGGTGAGTTACGTGGCGGCGGCGATGAGCCTGCTCGGCTTCGTGCCGGAGAAGGTGCCGTTCCTGCGGGCGGTGTCCGCACAGGTCGCCGGGTCCTTCGTGAAGCTGGTGGCCCCGGCGGCGGTCGGCGGAGTGGCGCTCAACACCCGGTTCCTGCAGCGTGCGGGCGTGCGCCCGGGGCTCGCGGTGGCCAGCGTCGGGGCCTCGCAGCTCTTCGGGCTCGCCAGCCACATCCTGCTGCTGATGGTCTTCGGCTATGTGACGGGCACCGAGCAGACCCCGTCGCTCACACCGTCCCGCACGGTGATCGCCGGACTGCTGACGGCCGCGGTGCTCGCCCTGGTGGTGACGGCGGTCCCGTTCCTGCGCAAGTTCGTCGTCACGCGGGTGCGTTCGCTGTTCGCCGGGGTGGTGCCGCGCATGCTCGACGTACTCCAGCAGCCCCGCAAGCTGCTCACCGGTATCGGCGGGATGCTGCTGCTGACCGGCACGTTCGTGATGTGCCTCGATGCATCGATCCGGGCCTTCGGCGGCGGCTCGACCATCAGCTACGCGAGTATCGCGGTGGTCTTCCTGACCGCGAACGCGGTGGGCTCCGCCGTGCCGACGCCCGGTGGTGTCGGGGCCGTCGAGACGGCCCTGACCGGTGCGCTGATCATCGCGCGCGTCGACCCGGGGACCGCGGCTGCCGCCGTCCTGCTCTTCCGGCTGCTGACGTTCTGGCTTCCGGTGCTGCCCGGCTGGCTCTGCTTCAACTACCTGACGCGCAGGGGGGCGCTCTAGGCGTACCGCGCTGTCCGCGGGGCGCCCCGCGCCCGGAGCCTCAGAGGCCCCGGGCGCGGCTCCGCTCCAGCGTCCGCAGGATCAGCCACTGGTCGCCCCAGGCCATCGCGGTACCCAGTACGGCCATCACCACACCGATCACGACGCTGCCCAGGGCCGCCCCCACCGCGAACCCGGCGAACCCCAGCGCCCCGCGGACCGCGAACCGCAGGGCGACCAGGCCGACCGCCAGCAGCCGGGTGCGCTTGTTCTTCCAGAGCGCCCGCATGAAGCGCATCCGGGTCCGCAGGACCGTGAGCGAGAGCGTCAGGTTCAGCAGGGCGACGACCGGGATCAGCCAGTAGGCGACCGGGTAGGCCCGTGCGATGTCGAAGACCCCCGCGAAGGTGCCGGCGATCGGGAAGTACCAGCCGGGCAGCGGGGTGATCTCCACCGGCCGGCCGGCCGCGGCCGGTACGGCGCCCCGTACCGCGCCGGGTGCTGCGTCCCGCTCCGCGATCTGCTCCGTGGCCTGCGCCGCGATCTGCTCGGTGCTCACTGCGGTCATTTCGGTTCCCCCTGAGGCTTCGTTTCCGACACCAGAACCCTCTCGCGCCGGACACACCCCGCGGCAGAGCGAACCGTCCGCACTCCGGCAGGACAAATGTCCCGCCGATACCGGGCTCCAGGGCCGGACAGCCCCCCGCCCGAGCCCTCCAGACCCGGCCGGGCCGGACCGTCCCCGAACGGGTAAGGCCTGCTCAGCGGGTGGTGATCACCATGATCGCCGCATCGTCCTGGAGCCGCCCGCCGACATGACGGTGGAGGTCCTGCTCGATCTCCCGTACCAGGGCGGCCGGTTCCAGCGCGGTCCAGTTCTCCAGCCGCCGCGCCAGCGGGTAGAACTCCCCGCGCCGGTCGCGGGCCTCCGTGACCCCGTCCGTGAACAGCAACAGCCGGACCCCGTACGGCAGTCCCGTCTCCACCACGGGGCGCGCGCGCTCCTCATCGGGGACCAGGAAGCCCAGCCCCAGCGGCAGTCCGGCCTCGCCCAGCCCGATCTGCCGCGGCCCCGCCCCGGAGACGGCGAAGGGCTCCAGGTGGCCGCAGTTCACCAGCCGCATCCGCTCCCCGGCCGGGTCGAACTCCACGAGCAGCGCGGTGACATGGCGCGGTTCCTGGCCGATGGTCTCGGCGTACTCGTTGTAGCGGTCCAGTATGTTCTCCATGCGGCGGGCCAGGTCCGCGAGGCCTGGTTCCTCGTACCCCGCCACCCGGAAGGCGCTGAGCACAGCAGCGCCCGCGTTGATGGCGTCGAGCCCCTTACCCCGTACATCGGCGACGAGCACCCGGGTCCCGAACGGCGACTCGATCAGCTCGTAGAGATCGCCGCCCACCCGGGCGTACTCATCCGCGGCGAGGTAGACCCCGCACGCCTCGAAGTCCTTGGTGCGCAGCGGGAACGGCCGCAGCAGCGCGAGCTGGACGGCTTCGGCGGCGCTGCGGGTCTGTTCCAGGAGGGACTGCCGCTGGGAGCCGAGCCGCGCGATGAGCAGCGCCAGCATCCCGACCGTCCAGGTCGCGGCCAGGACGACCGCCATCTGGCCCGGGTCCCGCTCGTGGGGTGCGAAGAGCGGGTACGAGACGGCGATGCAGATACCGGCGAGGGTGGCCAGGGCGGCAGTGGTCAGGACGCTCAGCACGAGGGCCCCCACGAGCGGGACCAGGCTCGCGAAGAGCACCACCCGCAGGTCACCGGGGGTGAAGGACTCCACGCCGACGATCACGGCGAGCACGGCCAGCAGGAACGCGAGGAACACGGCGCGCTCCCTGCGCGTGGTGTTCCGCTCCATGAGCACACGCGAGAGGCTGCGGGCGAGCGGCATGGAGAGATCCCATCTGGCGTATATGCGGCTTTTGTCTCCCTCTGCCAC
The DNA here is from genome assembly GCF_036061255.1 of Streptomyces sp. NBC_00388. NCBI lineage: Bacteria > Bacillati > Actinomycetota > Actinomycetes > Kitasatosporales > Streptomycetaceae > Streptomyces > Streptomyces sp. NBC_00388. Next base: position 5,127,514 of record NZ_CP107948.1, on the reverse strand, counting down.
AGTAGCGCCGTCCCGGCGACAGCACAGCGGCGTCCCCGCGGTCGCTGTGCGCACCGCAGGAGCGCACAGCGGAGGGGCGGCCCGCACCTTCCGGTGCGGGCCGCCCCTCCGACGCTGTACCGGACCGGTCTAGTAGACCGGCTTCTCGGGCTCGATCTGGTTGACCCAGCCGATCACGCCGCCGCCGACGTGGACGGCGTCCGCGAAGCCCGCGGACTTCAGCACGGCCAGTACCTCGGCCGAGCGGACGCCCGTCTTGCAGTGCAGGACGATCTTCTTGTCCTGCGGGAGGTCCGCCAGGGCGGTGCCCATGATGAACTCGTTCTTCGGGATCAGCTTCGCGCCCGGGATGGAGACGATCTCGTACTCGTTCGGCTCGCGGACGTCGATGATCTCGATCTTCTCGTCGGTGTCGATCCACTCCTTGAGCTGCTTGGGAGTGATCGTCGAGCCGGCCGCCGCCTCCTGGGCCTCCTCGGACACGACGCCGCAGAAGGCCTCGTAGTCGATGAGCTCGGTGACGGTCGGGTTCTCGCCGCAGACCGCGCAGTCGGGGTCCTTGCGGACCTTGACCTGGCGGTACTGCATCTCCAGGGCGTCGTAGATCATCAGACGGCCGACCAGCGGGTCACCGATGCCGGCGAGCAGCTTGATCGCCTCGTTGACCTGGATGGAGCCGATCGACGCGCAGAGCACACCCAGCACGCCGCCCTCGGCGCAGGAGGGGACCATGCCGGGGGGCGGCGGCTCCGGGTAGAGGCAGCGGTAGCAGGGGCCGTGCTCGGACCAGAAGACCGAAGCCTGTCCGTCGAAGCGGTAGATGGAGCCCCACACGTACGGCTTGTTGAGCAGGACGCACGCGTCGTTGACCAGGTAGCGGGTGGCGAAGTTGTCCGTGCCGTCCACGATCAGGTCGTACTGGGCGAAGATGTCCATCACGTTCTCGGCTTCGAGCCGCTCCTCGTGAAGGACCACGTTCACCAGGGGGTTGATCCCGAGGACCGTGTCCTTGGCCGACTGGGCCTTGGAACGGCCGATGTCGGCCTGGCTGTGGATGATCTGGCGCTGCAGATTCGACTCGTCGACCTCGTCGAACTCCACAATGCCCAGCGTGCCCACCCCGGCCGCGGCCAGGTACATGAGGGCGGGCGAACCGAGGCCGCCCGCACCCACGGCGAGCACCTTGGCGTTCTTCAGCCGCTTCTGCCCGTCCATCCCGACATCGGGGATGATCAGGTGGCGGGAGTACCTGCGGACCTCATCGACGGTGAGTTCAGCAGCTGGCTCGACCAGGGGTGGCAGCGACACGGGGACTCCGTTGGTCGGTATCTACGTACGATGGTTCTTCCGTAACACTGCCACGCCCCTCCTCATTCCGAGACACCAGGTCCGATCCGCGAGACGATTTCGTCCCAGTAACCGGGCAGCGCCTCGAACGGCGCGTTCTCGTCGGGCCCTCCGGCGCTCCCGGCGTCGGTGCGTTCGGTCCGGTCGGTGAAGAAGATCGTGCCCGCCCCCTGCCAGCGGGCGATCCGGACGGCCTCCTCCAGATGCGTGCGCGGCACGCCGTGCACGAAGTGGGCGAACCGCGACGGGTCGTGGTCGGCGGTCCACTCCGCCACCTGCGACCAGCGGTAGTCCGTCCAGGGACCGCTGAACGTCACCAACTGGTCGGCGGTCTCGGCGTATCCGGGGTACGGATGGACGCCGTGTCCGAGCACGAGACGGCCGCCCGGTCCCGCCACGGTCCGGAGGGCGCCGGTGATCCGCCGGGTCTCGGGCAGATCGGGGCGGCCCACCGGGGCCCGGTCGAGGAAGAAGCCCTCGGTGCGGTACCAGTCGGTGAAACGGTGGGCCTCCGCGATCAGCTCCCCGAACGGGCGGGTGCCGTGGGCCATGTCGAGGTGGCCGAGCACGCGCGTCCCGGCGTTCCTGAGCCGGCCCGCCGCTGCCAGGCAGTGCGGGTCGGGCCGGGCACCGGGGCCGTTGGCCACATTGAGGACGACCCAGTGCAACGGCGTCCCCGGGCGGGCCAGTTCCGCCCACTCCACCGGCGCGACGAGCGGGTGCGCGTACCCCGGCACGCCGAAGCCCAGCTCGGCCGAGAGGGTCGCGGCCGGGGTCAGATGCGGCATGCCGCCTCCATCCAGATGTCGGCGAGCGACTCCTCCAGATTGATCCGCGGGCGCCAGCCGAGGCGGTCGCGGGCGGTGCGCACGTCCGCCTGCTGCCAGCCGCCGCAGCCGTCGGGGTACGGCGAAGGGGCCGCCAGGTGGTCCATGACCGGCTCGGACGGGCGCGGCGCGACCAGTCCGGAGTGGCGGTGCTGGGGCAGGTCCAGCTCGTGGAGCGTGCCGCCGAACCCGGCGACCCTCGCCAGCACGGCAGCGGCGTCGCGCAGCTTCACCGCGTGCCCCGTGCCGATGTTGACGATGCCCTGGGCCGCCGAGAGCGAGGCCGCGTGGACGGCGCGCGCCACGTCCCGTACGTCGACGAAGTCGCGCTGCACGCCGAGCCCGGAGAGCTTCAGCTCCTTGTCCCCCGCCTGCATCGCCCGGCGCATCGCCTCGGCGAGCCGGCCCAGCGGGGAGCCCGCCGGGGTGCCGGGGCCGACCGGGGAGAAGACCCGCAGGACGATCGCGTCCAGGCCCGAGTTGAGCACCAGTTCGCTGGCGGCCAGTTTGGAGACCCCGTACGGGCCACCGGGGCGCGGGACGGCGTCCTCCGCGGTGGACGAGCCCGGCTGGCTCGGCCCGTACTCGGCGGCGCAGCCCAGCTGCACCATGCGCGCGTTGCAGGTGCTGCGGCGCAGGGCCTCGCAGACGGAGGCGACGGCGACGGTGTTGTGGCGGGTCAGATCACGGGCGCCGCCGCGGGTGGCACCGGCGCAGTTGATGACGACCCCGGGGTGGACGGCGTCCAGGAAGCGGGTGAGCGCTCCCGGGCTGCCGCTGGCGAGGTCGAAGCGGACGTCGGCGTCGTCGCCGCGCCCGAGAGCCGTGAGGTGCACGGCCGGGTCGGCGAGCAGGCGGTCGGCCACATAGCGGCCGAGGTATCCGTTGGCTCCGAGCAGCAGCACCCTCATCGCGCGGCCGCCTCTCGGTACCGACGGGTCGGTGCTGGAGGTTCGGGGCTCATTTTTCGTTCTCCTTCTGCGGTGTTACCGGGTGGTCGGCCCGCGGCGTCGGCTCCGCGGGAGTCTTGGGGGGGGCGGGCCGGCCGGTGGCCGGGCGCCGCGTCAGGTGTGCGCCGACGCGCGGGACAGTGCGGCGGTGGCGTGCACCAGCAGAGCGAGCGCCACCGCCCCGCAGAGGACCGCGGGTACGGCCGTCGCGCCCAGGGCGTCGACGGGCGCGGCGAGGAAGCCGCAGCCGGGGAGCCGGCCCGCGAGGACGGACGCCAGCGCGAGGACCTCTCCCGCGCAGGCCGTGGCGAGCGCGGTGGCCGCACCGTCCGGGAGCCCGTGGGTGGTGAGCAGCCGGGAGAGCAGGAGCAGCACGGCGAGGGCTGCGGCGCCGGGGGTGAAGCCGGGGACGAGCAGCAGAGCGGCGGGCGCGGCCGCGTACAGCAGGGTGACGAGGACGACGAGCGGCCTGGTGTGCGCCGCGAACTCGGCGGTCCCGCGGCTGGTCGCCAGCTTCCGCCCGGTCAGCCCGGCGAAGAGCCGGGCGCACCAGGCCGCCGGGGCCACGGCCGCGGCGAGCCCGGTCAGCGCGGTACCGGAGAGGGGCCACGGGCCGTCGGGGCCGCCCCGCAGTACCTGGTCGAGGAGCCCGTCGCCGCAGAGCGCGTAGCCGATCAGCCAGCACACGTACAGGCGCGCGGCGGGCACGGTGCGCCCCCTGGCGCGCAGCGGGCCGCGTCGCAGAGTGAGGGCGAGAGCCAGCCCGGTGAGGGCGGTCCCGGCCGCCACGGCCGCGAACCGGGCGCCGCCGTGGGTCAGCCCGGCCCCGGCGGCCGTCGCGACGGCGCAGGCGCCGGGCAGGAGTCCGTCGAAGGGCGCGCGCCGCACGGCGGCCGGCGGACCGGCCGCTTCCGTGCCGTCGGCCTCCGCGCCACGCGGGACCCGGGCGTACAGCTCGTCGGCGAGCGAGAAGACGTCCCGGTGCCTGAACCGGGCGGCGGTCCGGTCGGTGATCCCGTGCGCCTCCAGTCCTGCGGCGATCTCCAGCGGGTCGACGGCCCGCCCGCACAGCTCGCGGTGGCGGTGCATCAGCGCGCGTACGGGGTCGGCCGGGCCCCGCGCGCCCTTGCGTACGGGCGTCCCGGCCGGTCCGGCTGCGGCTTCCGTGAGCACGGCTTCGGAGCGGTCGTCCCACGCACCGGCCCCGGCGGGCGGGTGCGGCCCGTCGAGCGGCTGGGGCTCGGTGGTGCGAGGCGTGCTCATACGGCGACCTCTCGGCGCTTGCGGGTGAGTGGGGGCCGCGGACGGCATACGGCGACAGGGGCCGGGCACCGCGGCCGGGTCCGGAAGCGCAGCGGGGCAACGGCACCGGGGGTCCGGCGGGCGCGGGGGCCCGGGACCGGCCTGCGGCAGGGCCGGGCGGCGGGAGCAGGACCGGGGGGCTCGCCTGGTCCCGGACATGTGCCGGAAGCGCGGCCGGGAACAGGAGCGGCGGCCGAACCGGCATCAGGGGGTGGGTCCAGGGCCGGCCGTGAGCCCGGGCGTACGGGGGAGGCCGCTCCGGCGGGGCGCGCTCCGGAAGCCGGGCCGGGGCCGGCCGGTACGTCGCAGGACGGGCCGGGAGCGGGGCGTGCGCCGGGGTGGCGCCCGGGGCGGCCGGCCGGGTGTGCCGGCGGGCGGAGCGGGGCCGTTGCCCTCCGGAGTGCTCCGGCGTACGCCCCTGCGCGGGCCCTGCCGCCCCCCGCACCGTCCGGGCTCCGCCGGGGCGCGGTTATCGACGCCGTCAGGCGGCTGCTCATCGGCTGCCCTCCCCCATCGCGCCCACCGGGCCGGCGGACGGTGCCACCGGGACGGGGACGGGCGAGACCGTGTCCGGCGCGGGCTCCGCCCAGCTCGGGGTGCGGATGGTGCCGCCCCCTGCGGCCCAGTTCCCCGGGACGTGCGACTCCGCCGGGTGGGCGAAGGGACGGGGCACGCCAGTGTCGTGCTCCGGCGCCCGCCGCACCGGACAGTGCGAGATCAGGTCGAGGTAAATGCCGTGAAATGCCGTGAGGTTCTGTTCCACCGTGAACAGTTCGAGCGCCCGCGCACGCGCCGCCGCGCCCAGCCGCTCCCGGCGCACCGGGTCACGCAACAGCACGATGCAGGCGTCGGCCAGGGCCCGGGGATTGCGCGGCGGCACCACGAGTCCGGTCCCGCCGATGACCTCGACGACGGCCCCGACGTCCGTGGAGACGGTCGCCCGGCCGCAGAACATCGCTTCCACCAGGCTCACCGGGAACCCTTCCACCACGCTGGAGAGCACGACGACCGCGCCCCCCGCGTAGGCGTCGGCGAGTCCGGGGGTCTCCGGGCCGCCGATCTCCTCGAAGACCACGGGGTTGGAGCCGACGGCGTGCGCGCCGGCCGCCTCGTCGGGGAAGAGCTGGGCGGCCAGCGCCCGGCAGTGTGCGAGATAGGCGGCCCCGTCGGGGCCTTCGGCCGGGGCTCCGACGATCCGCAGGACCGCGCCCGGTTCCTCCTTGCGCACCTCGGCGAAGGCGTGCAGCAGCGAGATCAGGTCCTTGGCCGGTTCGACGCGCCCGACCCAGACCAGGGTGGCCGGGTCGCCCGCGTCCGCGCCGTCCCCCACTGCGGCGAAGCGCGCGGCCTCCATGCCGGGGTAGACCGTCCGCAGCCGGGCGGGGTCGGCGCCGCACTTCTCCTGCCAGCGGCGGGCGTGCGTGTTGCCGGGGGTGATCACCGCCGCCTGTCCGTACACCTCGGCGGCGAGTGCGCGGTGGAAGCCCGCGAGCAGCGCCCGTACCGGCGCACTCCGGTCGCCGCCCGTGAGGAAGTGCGAGCGGAGCTGGACCCCGTACTCGGTGACCAGCAGCGGCACCCCGAAAAAGTGTTTGGCCAGCAGCCCGGGGAGCGCCGCGGTCCCGCCCGACGTGGCGTGGCAGAGGTCCACGGCGCCCAGGGCGTCCTCGGTGTACCAGTCGAGGGAGAGCGGGCGCAGCTCGCGTTCGAGGAGCTCGGCGAAGGCCAGGTGGTCGGGGACCCCGGCCGCCTGGACGGTGCGGCCGGCGCCGGGTGCGCGGGAGGCGGACTCCAGGACGCGTACGGCGGTCTCGGAGCGGAGCGCCCCGGGCAGGCCGCCGCGCTCGCGGGCCAGCTCGGCGAGGCCGTGGAGGCCGGCCGTGAAGCCGGTGCCCGCGCCGCAGACGGCGGCCGCCAGCTCGCTGAAGTGGGCGGCGAAACGGCGCCGGTCGCGGCGCCCGTAGGACCGGCCGCCCGCCGTCGGGGTCCAGAGCGGCGCCGTGCGCACGCGCCGCACCTGCGCCGGGAGATCCACCCGCCCGGCGGCCTCCTGATGCGCGCTGCGGCTCAGGGCGTAGACATCGAACTCGTGCGGCGCGAGTCCGCGCACCAGCCGGTCGCACCAGAGCCGCGACTCGCCTGTCGCATACGGATAACCACCGTCCGTAAGCAGTCCTGTCCGCATGAGCACACCCCCGGTCTCCCTTCAGGCAGCCGCCGTTGGTGACGGCGACTCGCAGCGGGACGACCGTAAGCGGACAGAGAGGTGGCGCGATGGACGGTTGTCCATCGCGCCACCAGAAGGGGTGAACCGTCGTAACTTTCTCGCACCGGTCGCGTTCCGTGGCGCTACGGTGCCTCTCGGTCACTCGGGGTCAGGGCTGTCAGACCACCGCGAGCTCCGTACGGGCGGCCCTGCGCGCCGCGGCGAGCACCGGGTCGAGCGTGGGGACCGCGGCCAGCAGCTGCTTGGTGTAGGGATCCTGCGGGGCGCCGTAGACGGTGTCCGCGTCGCCCTCCTCGACGATCCGGCCGTGCCGCATCACAGCGACCCGGTCGCTGACCTGCCGTACCACCGCGAGGTCGTGTGCGACGAAGACCAGGGCGAGGCCCAGTTCCCGCTGCAACTCGGCCAGCAGGGCGGTGACCTGGGCCTGGGTCGTCACGTCGAGCGCGGAGACCGCCTCGTCACAGACGATGAGCTCCGGCTCGGCGGCGAGGGCCCGCGCGATCCCGACCCGCTGGCGCTGACCGCCGCTGAACTCGTGCGGATAGCGGTCGTACTGGGCCGCGTCCAGGCCGACCCTGTCCAGCAGGTCGCGGACCCGGTCCCGGATCAGGGACTCGTCCCGGTCGCCGCGCGCCCGCAGCGGGTCGGCGACCGACTCCCCCACGGAGCGGCGGGGGTTGAGCGAGGACACCGGGTCCTGGAAGACCATCTGTACCCGGTCGACGCGGTGCAGCCGCCCCGACGTGGGCTCCAGCAGACCGACGAGCATCCGCCCCAGGGTGGTCTTGCCGCTGCCGCTCTCACCGACGATGCCCAGGGTCTCTCCGGGGCGGACGGCGAGGGACACCCCGTCGACCGCCGCGAGCGCCGAGCGCCCCCGGCCGAACACCCGCCGGACGTCGACGGCTTCGACCAGCGGGGCGGCCTCTCGGGTGGCCGGGCCCCGGCCACCGTTCGCCCGCTGCCCGCCACCGTCCGCCCTGTCGCGTACGGCACCCGGCCGTACCGCCTCCACCCTCGGCACCGCGGCGAGAAGTGCCCGGGTGTACGGCTCGCGCGGTGACGCGAGCACGTCGGCCACCGGTCCGCGCTCCACCGCGCGCCCGTCCTTCATCACCAGCACCTCGTCGACCGACTCGGCGGCCACACCCACGTCATGGGTGACAAGCAGCAGTCCCATCCCGGTCTCGTGCCGCAGCCCGTGCAGCAGGTCGAGGATCTGCGCCTGGACGGTGACGTCCAGCGCCGTCGTCGGCTCGTCCGCGATCAGCAGCCGGGGCTCGCACGCGAGCGCCATCGCGATCAGCGCCCGCTGGCGCATCCCGCCGCTGAACTCGTGCGGCCGGGCCCTGGACCGCCGGGCAGCGTCCGGGATTCCCACCCGGTCGAGCACGTCGACCGCCCGCGCCCGGGCGGCCCGGCGGGATGCCTTCGCATGGACCCGGTACACCTCGGCGATCTGGTCGCCGATCGCGTAGTACGGGTCCAGCGAGGAGAGCGGGTCCTGGAAGACCATCGCGGCCTTCCCGCCGCGCAGCGCGCGCAGTTCCGGATCGGACGCGTTCTGCACGTCCACCCCGGCGACCGTCACGGAGCCGGTGACCCGGGCGCCGCTCCCCCGGTGCAGCCCCAGCAGGGCGTACGCGGACGCGCTCTTGCCCGAGCCGGACTCACCGACGACACCGAGTGCGCCGCCCGCCTCCAGCGTGAACGACAGGCCGTCCACGGCCTGTACGGATCCGTCGAAGGTGACCGCGAGATCCCTGACGTCGACGAGACTCATGACAGGACCACCCGTCGGTCGGCCACCGCGTACAGCACGTCCGCTGCGGCATTGGCGAGCACCACGAAGAAACCGGTCACGAGGACCATGCCGACCACCACCGGCAGGTCGACCACGTCGACCGCATGGACGAGTTCGCGTCCGAGGCCCGGGAGGCCGAAGAGCGACTCGGTCAGCACGGCGCCGCCGAACATCGAGCCGAAGTCATTCGCGTTGAGCGCGATGATGGGGGCCACCGCCCCGCGCAGCGCGTGCCGTCCGATGATCCGGCGCTCGCTGACGCCGTACGCGCGGAAGGTCCGCACATGGTCGTCGGCCAGTGTCTCCAGCATCGAGGCCCTGGTCAGACGGGCGTACTTGGCGGACTCGATCAGCGCGAGCGAGAGCCAGGGCAGCAGCAGGTTCCACGCCCACTGCTGCGGGTCGTCGGAGAACGGTACGTACTCCGGGTACGGCAGCCAGCCCAGCGTCCCGCACACCACGATCATCAGCACCAGGCCGATGACGAAGACGGGTGTCGCGTTCCCGGCCAGGGTGATACCGGTGAGCACCCGCTCGGTGGGGCGTCCGCGCCGCCAGGCGGAGAGGACACCCGTGCCGACCCCGAGGATCAGCCACATCACCATCGCGCCGAGCGCGAGCGAGGCGGTGACCGGCAGCTTGGTGAGGATCAGCTGGGTGACCTGCTGGTCGGTGCGGTACGAGAGGCCGAGGCAGGGGGCCTTGCAGTGCAGCACCGAGGTGCCGGTGGAGAAGTCCCGCCCGGCGAAGATGCCCTGGAGGAAGTGCCCGTACTGCACGTACAGGGGGTCGCCGAGCCGCAGTTGCTCGCTGACCTGGTGCACCTGGACCGGGGAGCAGCGCGGACCGCAGGTGATCTGGGCGACGTTGCCCGGGGCGACGTAGAACACCGCGTAGATGATCATGGAGATCGCGAGGAGGGTGACGGCTGCGCCGACGAGGCGCCGCAACAGGAAGCCGGTCATATTCATGCCGCCGCCCCCTTCTCGCGCCTGCGTCCGGTACCGATGCGCAGCCGGGACGCGGCGCGCGGGTCGAGCGCGGTCCGTACGCCGTCGCCGAACACCGTCAGCGAGAAGACGGTGAGGAAGAGCATCCCGGCGGGGAGCAGCAGGTACTGCGGCGCGGCCTGGTACCAGACATCGGCCGATGTGAGCATCTGCCCCCAGGACGGGGTGGGCGGCTTGACGCCGACGCCGAGGAAGGACAGCGCGGCCTCGGCCGAGATGTTGGACGGGAAGAGCAGTGCGGCATACGTGATGACCGGCGCGGCCAGCGACGGCAGCAGCTCACGGCGGGCGATCTGCCACTGGTTCCAGCCGCTGAGCCGGGCCGCCGCGACATGGTCGAGCGATTTGAGGCTCAGCGTCGCGGCCCGGACGATCTTCGCCGTACCGCCCCAGCCGATGAGGCCGATGACGAGCGCGACCAGCACGGGGCGCGGGAAGGTGTCGGGAACGATGGCCAGCAGGGCCAGCGAGAGCACCATCAGCGGCATCGCCACGACGACGTCGGTGATCCGGCTGAGAACGTTGTCGACGAGCTTGTTGCCGAGCCCGGCTGCGACTCCGAAAGCGACCCCGAGCAGCACCTGTACGAGGGTCGCGGCGAACGCCACGGAGAGCGAGATCCGCGCTCCGTAGACCAGCCGGGCGAAGAGGTCGCGCCCGGTCTGCGGTTCGATGCCCAGCCAGTGATCGGCGCTGATGCCGCCGAGGGAGCCGGTGGGGACGCCGCCGCGCGCCGAGTCGATGAGGCCGGGGTGGTAGACGTTGGGGTCCTGGCCCTCCAGGGCGGTGAGCAGGGGCGCGGCGAGGGCGACCAGGACGAGCAGGGCGACGACGAGCGCCGCGGCGGTGGTGGCGCGCTGTCCGCGCAGCCGCCGCCAGAACTGACGGGCCCCGGAGGCGGGGACCGCGGCTGCGGTCCCCGCTCCATCGGCCGACAAGGCTTCTGACATGGTTACTTGACCGCTACCTGCGAGATGTCGAGCACACCGGTCCAGTCGCTGATCACGACGTTCTTGATGTCCTGGCCGTACAGCCGCTTGTAGACCGGGTGGAAGAGCGGCACGGTCAGCGCCTGCGCGCCGATCTTCTTGTCGAGGGCGCCCCAGCGGCGGGCCGCGGCGTTCAGGTCGGTCAGCTTGTTGATCGCGTCGATCTCCTTGTTGACCGAAGGGTCGTTCAGGAAGCCGGTGTTGAAGTTGGCACCGTCCCTGACGATCTGGCGGCCGTCGAAGATCGGGGCGAGGAAGGGGCCGCCGGAGGGCCAGTCGGCACCCCAGTGGGCGAGGAAGAGACCGGGCTCGGTCTTCGCGTTCTTGGTCTTGTCCTTGTAGTCGTTGTCCTCCAGGCCCCGGAGCTTGACGGTGATGCCCGCCTTCTTCAGGGACTCCTGGAGGGCGGTGGCGATCTCCGGGCTGGTCTCGAAGTCCCTGGCGTTGGAGTGCGTCAGGGTGACGGTCAGACCCTTGGCGTAGCCGGCCTGCTTCAGCAGCGCCTTCGCCTTGGCCGGGTTGCCGGTGGCCCCCGCCGGGAAGTCGTCGTACGGCGTGTAGCCGAAGGACTTCTGGTTGGGCAGGTAGGTGGTGGCGGGCTCGGCGAGCGCGGAACCGCCGGCCGCGTTGATCACCGAGGAGCGGTCCACCGCGTAGGAGACGGCCTGACGCACCTTCGGGTTGTCGAAAGGCTTCACCTTCGGGTTGAAGGCGATGTAGTTCGTGTAGCCGAAGTGGCCGGTGCCGACGCGCGCGGCGAGCTTCTTGTCGCCGGTGACCTTCGCCAGTTCGGCCGGGCCGAGGTTGGTGTCGGTGGTGACGGCGGCGGCGTCCGGGCCCTGGGAACTGGCCAGCCGCTGGTTGATGACCGAGGAGTCGAGTCCGGAGCGGACATCGATGGTGTCGGGGTACGCCTTGCGTTCGCTGTCGGTCTTCGCCGACCAGTGGGGGTTGCGCGCGAGCGTGATCCGCTCACCGTCGTTCTCGTTCTTGACGACCTTGTACGGGCCCGACGAGAGCGGGTGCTCCTCGTACTTGGTGCCGGTGTCCTTGGCCTTCGGCACGGGGGTCGTCTGCGTCTGGGTCGCCAGGTAGGGGAACTCACCCTCGGGCTTGTTCAGATGGAAGACGATCGTGCGGGCGTCGGGCGTCACGATGGAGTCGAGGCCCTTGCCCTTCTTGCCGTCGGCTCCCGCCTTGTACGGGCCCTGGTACTGGGCCCCGCCTATGAGCCAGTCGCGCAGATAGGGCGCCCCGCCGGACAGTTCGGCGGCGAAGGACCGCTCGATGCCGTACTTGATGTCACCGGACGTGATGGGGGTGCCGTCCTCGTACCGCAGGCCCTTCTTCAGGGTGTACGTCCAGACGGTGGCGTTCTTGCTGGGTCTGCCGAGGTCGGTCGCGAGGTCGGGGACGACCTTCGCTCCGGCGGCCCCGTTCGCGCGGTGGCGGGTGGTGAGCGTACGGAAGACCAGCGACGGGACGTTGCCGCCGCCCGACGTGTAGAGCCGCGCGGGGTCGAAGTCCGTCTGGGGCTGGCTGTTGAGGACGGTGAGCCTGCCGCCCTTCGCGGGCTTGCCGTGGGCTCCGGACGTGGCGCTGCCGCTGTCCTTGGGCCCGGCGCAGGCGGCAGCGCCCAGGGCCAGGACCAGACTCGCGGCCGCCACGGACGCTGTGCGTGGGGACAGATGACGCATCGGAAAGGCACCTCTCGGGTGTGCTGAACGCGGAATGTGAACGGATCCGCACAGGCAGCAGCACCGGAGGAGACCGGAGAAAGAGAAATGCCGCGCCCGCGGGAGGAAGAAGCCCGGGCGCGGCAGGGGAAAGGCCGACACACGCCGGGGCAGGCGGTGTCAGCGACAGAGAATGTCGGCGACGCAGTGCTCGGTCACGCCGAACAGCACCAGCTCAAGAGCGGTGCGTTCGGGAGACTCGGAGCAGTGCGGCATGCCGAGAAATATGAACGACCCACCGGGCGATGTCAACGCAGATGGACGAGAGGACGAGACGGCGGTCTCAGCTGGTGGGATACACCCAGGGGTTGGCCCTGCACTTGATCCCGTCGATGTCCAGCGACTTGGTCTGCTGCTGCATGACCGGCGCGAGCGCGCCGGGGGTACGGCAGCTCACGTGGTTGTGCCCGAGCCGGTGGCCGACTTCGTGGTTGATCAGCATCTGCCGGTACGGATAGATCTTGCTGTCCCCGTAGGTCTTCGAGCCCTGGGCCCAGCGATAGGCATTGATCATCACGCGGTCGGTCGCCGCCGAATCGCAGGAGACATTCTCTTCGAGGGTTTCAAGACCGGATTTGGCGCACCATTTCGCGGTGGTGACAGGACTTGCCAGCGTAATCACGAAATCAGGGTGCCCGGTCGAAACGCGCTCGAATGTCCTGGCCCCGTTGTGGGCCCAACTCCGCTTGTCGTTCAGGGTCTTCTGGACGGCATCGGCGAACAGCGTGCCGTCGAGCCCCATTCCCTTCTCGATATCCACCCGGTAGCGGTATTTACGTCCCTGGCCCGGCGCCTTCGCCGATCCCGGGACCACCGAGAAATCACCCGACGCGGCGAGTTTCGGGGCGAGCGGATACAGCGTGGACATCTTCTTCGCGTACGTCAGGGGGACCGGGGCGGCCTTCGGGGTCACCCGGGTGTTGCCGCGCGAGGCGGGTCCTTCGCCGGTCTCGCGCTTGAGTGCCTCCGCCGTCCGGGATTCGCCGTGGCTGCTGCCTCCTCCGGCGACCTGTCCCGCGACCACGACGGCCAGCACGGTGGTCACCGCGGCGGCGGCGATCCCGGCGAAGGCACGGCCCTTGCCGCCGTTGCCCTTCTCCTTGTCCTCACCCCCGGGTCCGTCCGCGCCCTCCGGTCCGTCTGCGGCGTCCCGGGCAACCGGGCTGTCCTGGCCGGTTCCCGAGCCGCCGGCCGCGGCACTTCCGGCCCTGTCACTGCCGCCGGTTCCGGCGGGTTCCGGGGTGGCTGTGGGGCGCGGGGCCCGTGCGGTACCCGCCGCGCCCGTCGTCGCGGGACCGGTCCGGGACGCCGCGGTGTCCGTCCCGCCCGCGGTCGCGGTGACGGTGGCGGCGCCGTGCGCGGCAGCGCCGGGGCGGCCGGTCCCCGGGCGCGGCGCGGGAAGGTCCGCGAAGGCCTCGACGAAGTCCTTGCGGGGGCCGGATGCGTGGCGATCGCGCTGCGCGCCCTGCCAGGCCCCGTACCGCTCGGGCGCAGGTCCGCCCTCCTCGGGCTGCTGGGGATGGCCGCCGCGGACCCCGGGCGGCGCCGACTCCGCCGGGGCTCTTCTGCGGCGTCCGGTCCCCGACCCGGCCTGAGCCGGGGCGGGGACACCTGCCCCGTCACCCGCGGTGTCGCCGGAGGTGTCTTCCGCGCTCCCAGGCACATCGTCCCTGCGGCTGTGACGTCCCACTCCCCGGATCAGCTCCCACTGCTCTTGTCGCCATCGCTGTGCTTGTCGTCGCTGTGCTTGTTCAGCGCTGCTTCACGTCGTCGCCGGAGTTGTCGTCCAGCAACTCCCGGAAGGCGGTCGCGACCAGCTCCGGGTACTCCATCATCGCCACGTGCCCGGCGTCGGGCAGCGTCAGCAGCCGGGAACCGCGGAACGCGGCAGCCGCCTTGCGGGCCATACGGTACGAGACGAGCTGGTCCCGGACTCCGTACACCAGCAGCGTAGGCGCCAGCACCCGCTGCGCCTGACGCCACAGTCCCTGCTGCCCGCCGAGCGTGTAGGCATCGACGATTCCGCGCGCCGACCGGATCATCGCGTCCCAGAAGTACGGCAGCTCCATGCGCCGCCGCATCTCCTCCACCGCGTTGCGCACGCCCTCCTCGCTGACGCGCGACGGGTCGCCGTAGCAGAGTCCGAGCATGCCCCGGGTACGCATCTCGGGCGTCCAGTCCTTGGTGAGCCGCTGGAAGAGCCCGGCGACACCGGGGACCGCGAGGAGCGCCGTGGGTGCGGCCGTGCGCTGGACGCGCAGGTCGGGCAGGGCGGGCGAGATCAGGGTGAGGGTACGCACCAGGTCGGGGCGGAGAGCGGCGACGCGGGTGGTGACCGCGCCTCCCAGCGAGTTGCCGAGCAGGTGGACCGGGCCCCGCTCGCTCGCGTCGAGCATCCGGATCACCGCGCGGGCGTGCCCGGTGACCGAGTAGTTCCCGTCGTCCGGCGGCGGTGAGTCGCCGAAACCGGGGAGGTCGACCGCCTCGCAGTCCACGATGTCCTCGACGAGGGGCATCAGCGCCGACCAGTTCTGCGAGGACCCGCCGAGCCCGTGCACGAAGAGCGCGGGCGGCAGCCCGGCACGCGCCGGGGGCCGCGAGCGCACGGTCAGCGTCAGTCCCGGGAGCGTGACGGTCCGCAGCTCCTCCCCGGCCGCGACTCGTACGGCGCTCGCTCCTGTGGCCGGGGCGGCGGCCACGATTCCCGGCAGCTCGGTCGAAGACATAAGGCGATGTTACGAGACGATCACGCGGGCATCCGTGTGTTCGCTGTCACAGAGACATCGCGCTCACGGCCGCGTGCTCCTACCCTCGGTAGAGAGGGAAGGGGAGCGACCATGCCGACCGAACCCAGCGACAGCCCGGCTCCGCGGCCTCCCGGCGCCGCGGCCCGCGATTCCCAGGGCCCCGGGGAGGCCGGACCGGATGCGGACGCTCCGTCCGTGGAGGCCGATCCCGCCGACCGCGCTGAGCAGCGCCGGGACCTGACGCCTCAGGAGGACGACCCGCTGACCGGCATCGATCCCTCCACGGCGGACGAGGCGGACGCCAGCGAGCAGGCACGGGTGGTCCCCGCGGACGAGGACGACTACCGCTGACAGCGCTTCCCCCGGCGTCCGGTCCGTGAAATTCTGCGTCCGCACCACACACAGCCGGGTTACCCAAAAGTACGATGGCAGGCAGCGACGCACCTGCGTGTGCTTGTTCAACTGAGCTTGTTCAATCATTGGGAGGCGGCGTGACAGCCATCGAGCAGACCGAGGCAGCGCGTCCGCGGGGTACGCGGCTGCCGCGCCGCGCACGACGGAATCAGCTGCTGGGCGCCGCCCAGGAAGTGTTTGTCGCACAGGGTTACCACGCGGCGGCGATGGACGACATCGCCGAGCGCGCCGGGGTCAGCAAGCCCGTGCTCTACCAGCACTTCCCGGGCAAGCTCGACCTCTACCTGGCCCTGCTGGACCAGCACTGCGAGTCACTGCTCCAGGCGGTCCGTACGGCGCTGGCCTCGACCACGGACAACAAGCTGCGCGTGGCGGCGACGATGGACGCCTACTTCGCCTATGTGCAGGACGAGGGCGGCGCGTTCCGCCTGGTCTTCGAGTCCGACCTGACGAACGAGCCCGCCGTGCGCGAGCGCGTCGACCGGGTCTCGCTCCAGTGCGCCGAGGCGATCTCGGACGTCATCGCGGGCGACACCGGACTCTCCAAGGACGAGTCGATGCTGCTGGCCGTGGGTCTCGGCGGGGTCTCCCAGGTGGTGGCCCGCTACTGGCTCTCCAGCGAGTCCGGCATCCCGCGCGACACCGCGGTACAGCTGCTCACGTCGCTGGCCTGGCGCGGTATCGCGGGCTTCCCGCTGCACGGCAGCGACCAGAGCTGACCGGACCGGGGCCCTGTTCGCTGCGGGCGTGCGGTGCTGACGTCCTGCGGGGCTCCCGGCCCGGCTAATGTGTGCTGCGTACGGCGCGGCTGACCGCGCACCGCACGACCGTCGGAGGGACATAACCGTGGAGGTCAAGATCGGGGTTCAGCACGCACCCCGGGAGATCGTTCTGGAGAGCGGGCAGTCCGCCGAGGAGGTCGAGCGCTCGGTTGCCGACGCGCTGGCCGGCAAGGCGCAGCTGCTCAGCCTCACGGACGACAAGGGCCGCAAGGTTCTCGTGCCTGCCGACCGCATCGCCTACGTGGAGCTCGGTGAGCCCGCGACCCGCAGGGTCGGCTTCGGCGCTCTGTAGGCGGCGCTCCGCAGGGGCAGTACAGCAGGACGAACGACGGGAACGGCCCGGCGGTCAACACGACCGCCGGGCCGTTCCCGTGCGTGTGGCCGGGCGGCGCCAAGGATTGCGTTCCGCGGTCACCGGGTAAGACCGGAATCAGTAAAGGATCAGCTTTTCCACAGGTGATTCACAGCGGCGCGCGGAAGGGAAAACATGCTCTGGGAAGCCCTCGCATCTGTACTGCTCGGCCTGGCGCTGGCCTGGTACGCGGCACGGAAGCTCCCCACTCGTCTGCCGTCACGGCAGGTCGTCCTGGTCACCGGCCCGACCGGCGCCCTCTTCGGCGCCTTCCTCACCCGCTCGGCGCTCGGCCCGGTCCACGCCCCGGTGATCCTGCTGGGCGCGGTGGTGATCGGTGCCGTGGTGCTCTCGCTGCTGCTGCGGCCTGTCCACCGGATCCGGCGGTCGGCGGCGGTGTAGCCCGCCGCGCCCACCGTGTCCGCCCCGCCCTGCGGGACGCCCGGAAGGGCGGGGCGCAGGGCCGCCCCGGGGTCCGCGTGATGCGCTCCGTTACGCGGCGAGCCCCAGGGCCGCCATCCGCTTGGTGTGCGCCTCCGTGATCCGGCTGAACATCCGGCCGACCTCCGCGAGGTCGAAGCCGTCGGCGACGCCGCCCACCAGCATGGTCGAGAGCGCGTCACGGTCCGCCACCACCCGCTGGGCCTGGCTCAGGGCCTCGCCCATCAGGCGTCGCGCCCACAGCGCCAGCCGTCCGCCCACCCGGGGCTCCGCCTCGATCGCCGCGCGGACCTTCTCGACGGCGAAGTTGCCGTGGCCCGTGTCGTCGAGCACGCCGAGCACCAGCTCGCGGGTGTCGGTATCCAGGCGGGCCGCCACCTCGCGGTAGAAGTCGCTCGCGATCGAGTCGCCGACGTACGCCTTGACCAGCCCCTCCAGCCAGTCCGACGGCGCGGTCTGGCGGTGGAAGTCGTCCAGTGCCTGGGCGAAGGGCTCCATGGAGGCCGTGGGCTCCACGTCGATCGCGGCCAGCCGGTCGGACAACCGCTCGAAGTGGGAGAACTCGGCGGACGCCATCTTCGCCAGCGCCGCCTTGTCACCGAGCGTCGGCGCGAGCTTGGCGTCCTCCGCGAGGCGCTCGAAGGCGGCCAGCTCGCCGTACGCGAGTGCGCCGAGCAGGTCCACCACCGCGGCGTGGTACCTCGGGTCGGCCGACGCCGTGTCCCAGTTCTGCGCGGCGATACCGGTCTGTTCCTTGGCGGTGTCAGGCGTCTGCATGGACCGCACAATAGCGCTCCGCCCGCCGGGGACGAATTGCCGAGCGGGACCCGGCGGGACGGGTGCGCACGCCGGTGCGCCCCTGGTGAGAACGGGATTGATACCGGGCGTGGGCCGTGCGGCAGGGGCGGAAACCGGGTGCGGAAAAGGCGGGTGGGGACGCCTGTGACCACTGTGGCCTTGGTCTCCTGATGAATTCACCCAACGCACCTGCGCGATTTGGGGGTACAGTGGTAATGCGCCTGCCGAATGTTCAGCATGTTCGGCGGGTCATCCGAATGAGGATGCCCGGTCGGTGGCCCGATCGGCTCCACCTGACCGCCCTCACCGTTCAGACGTGAGGGGCCCCCTCAGCGGCACGAGCGCTTGAGCGAAGGCAGTGGTCCCGCGCCAGTCGGCACGGTACGACCCCCTTGTTCGCCTCGGTCCGCGTCTCACAGAAGAGGCAGCACCCTGACTACGTTCCGAGACCTCGGCATTCTTTCCGAGACCGCCGAAGCCCTTGAGGCTGTCGGCATCACGTCCCCCTTCCCCATCCAGGAGATGACGCTCCCCGTGGCGCTCTCCGGCTCCGACGTCATCGGCCAGGCCAAGACCGGCACCGGCAAGACGCTCGGTTTCGGACTCCCGCTCCTGGAGCGCGTCACCGTCCCCGCGGACGTCGAGGCGGGCCGGGCCAAGCCCGACAAGCTGACCGACGCCCCCCAGGCGCTCGTCGTCGTACCCACCCGCGAGCTGTGCCAGCAGGTCACCAACGACCTGCAGACCGCCGGCAAGGTCCGTAACGTCCGCGTGCTCGCCATCTACGGCGGCCGGGCGTACGAGCCCCAGGTCGAGGCGCTGAAGAAGGGCGTCGACATCATCGTCGGCACCCCGGGCCGGCTGCTCGACCTGGCGGGCCAGAAGAAGCTCAACCTCGGCCACGTCCGCGCCCTCGTCCTGGACGAGGCCGACGAGATGCTGGACCTCGGCTTCCTCCCCGACGTCGAGCGCATCATGAGCATGCTGCCGGCGAAGCGCCAGACGATGCTGTTCTCGGCGACCATGCCCGGCGCGGTCATCGGGCTGGCCCGGCGCTACATGTCGCAGCCCACCCACATCCGCGCGACCTCGCCGGACGGCGAGGGCCAGACGGTCGCGAACATCACCCAGCACATCTTCCGCGCCCACTCCATGGACAAGCCCGAGCTCGTCTCGCGCATCCTCCAGGCGGACGGCCGGGGCCTGGCGATGATCTTCTGCCGTACGAAGCGGACGGCGGCCGACATCGCCGAGCAGCTCGCGACCCGCGGCTTCTCATCGGGCGCGGTCCACGGCGACCTGGGCCAGGGCGCCCGGGAGCAGGCGCTGCGCGCCTTCCGCAACGGCAAGATCGACGTTCTCGTCTGCACCGATGTCGCGGCCCGCGGTATCGACGTCGACGATGTGACGCACGTCATCAACTACCAGTCCCCCGAGGACGAGAAGACGTATCTGCACCGCATCGGCCGCACCGGCCGCGCGGGCAAGTCGGGTACCGCGATCACTCTGGTCGACTGGGACGACATCCCCCGCTGGAAGCTGATCAACAAGGCGCTGGACCTGCCGTTCGACGAGCCGGAGGAGACCTACTCCACCTCGGCTCACCTCTACGAGCTGCTGTCCATCCCCACCGGCACGAAGGGCGTCCTGCCGCGCGCGGACCGTACGCGCGCCGGGCTCGGTGCCGAAGCGGTCGAGGACCTGGGCGAGACCGGTGGCCGCGGCCGCAAGGCGTCCGTGCCCGCGCCCGCGGTGAAGGAGGAGCGCCCCCCGCGTACGCCCCGCCAGCGCCGGCGCACCCGTAACGGCGCACCGCTGTCCGACGAGCCGGGCGCCGCACCCGCCACGGAGGCCGTGGCCGCGCAGTCCGCTCCCGCCGCCCAGGCCGACATCGCCGACGAGGCGCGCGCACCGCGTCGCCGCCGTCGTACGAGGTCTACCGGCACGGACACCCAGACCGCGGTGGCCGAGGCAGCGGTGGTGGCTCCGGCCGCACCGGTCGCCGAGGCCGAGGCCCCTGCCGAGGCCAGGCCGAAGCGCACCCGGACCCGCACCGCCAAGGCCACGGCGAAGCCGGCCGAGGCCGATGCTCCGGCAGCGGTGATCTCGGAGGCCCCTGCCGAGGCCAAGCCGAAGCGGACCCGGACCCGTGCCGCCAAGCCGGCCGAGACCGAGGTGGCAGTGGCGGTGGCACCGGAGACAGCCGAGGCGAAGCCGCGGCGCCGCCGCACGAGGACGCCGAAGGCGGCACAGCCCGAGAGCTGAGTCCCGCGCCGGTGGCCCGGACCCTGTGACAGGGTCCGGGCCACCGGCATGTCCGGGCCCCCGCCCCTCTCTCCCGCCTCCCTCCCCGCCCGCCGCGGTGACCGGCCGCGCTAGCCTCATGGCATGAGCAGGCCTCTCACCTTCGCGCCACCCCCCGGCACTCACTCCGCCCCCCTGCGGACCTCCCGCGGCACGTTCGCCTCCCTGGTGGCCCCCGCCGCCGGGCCCGCAGCCCGGGGGCCCAGGCCCACGGCCCTCCTGCTCCCGGGATTCACCGGGAGCAAGGAGGACTTCATCTCCCTGCTCCAGCCGCTCGCGGCGGCGGGCTACCGCGTGGTGGCCGTCGACGGGCGCGGGCAGTACGAGACCCCTGGCCCCGACAGTCAAGAGGCTTACGCACAAGGCGAGTTGGCCTGCGATGTGCTGGCCCAGGCCGCAGCGGTCGGCGGCCCCGTCCATCTGGTCGGACACTCGCTGGGCGGCCACATCGCCCGTGCGGCCGTGCTGCGCGACCCCACGCCCTTCGCATCGCTGACGCTCGTCTCGTCCGGCCCCGCCGAAGTCGACTCCGTCCAGCAACAGAAGATCGAACTGCTCAGCAACGCGCTCACCAGGCTCGGGATGGAGCAGGTGTGGGAGGCGATGCGCGCGATGGGTCAGCCGCAGGACGCCGGGGCGGATGACGAACCGGCCCTGCGCCGACGCTGGTTGATGCACAGCGCCGCTCAGCTCATCGCCACCGGGCGGCAGTTGATGACCGAGCGGGACCGGGTGGACGAGCTCGCCGCCCTTCCGCTCGCCCTGCACGTGGTGTCCGGCGAGCGGGACGATGCCTGGCCGGTGCCGCTGCTGGACGAGATGGCCGTACGGCTCGGCGCGCTGCGGAGTGTCGTCGCGGGCGCCGAGCACTCCCCCAACACCGACCGGCCGGAGCGGACCGCCGAGGTACTGACCGGCTTCTGGGACGTGCAGGCGTCACAGGGCTGAGCCCCCCCCCGGGGCGCCCCGTCATCGCGCCGTGACGTCCGGTCGCAGGCCGGTCGCGTCGCAGAGCGGTGGGTCGCACAGCCGCCCCCGGCCGCACCGTGGCGTCCGGCTGCCGCTCCGACCGGTCAGTACTGCGACTGCAGGTGGTTCCAGAACCCGTCGCGCAGGGCCCGCCGCAGGTCGCCGTGGCCGCGCAGCGACCGCTGGAGCAGCCGTTCCGCCTCGACCAGCAGGTCCTGGTCCACCGGGCCCGGCAGATAGGGGCGCCCCGGCAGCAGCTCGGCAAGGGTCTGGCGGCCGCGTTCGGAGAGCCAGGTCGCCGCGATCTGGGCACCGACGAAGCGGACGTCCTCGCGGGACGGCAGCGGGGTCCCCTCCTCGTACACCGTCACCGGGCGGCGCCCGACATACGGCTTCCAGAACTCCAGATCGAAGGTCCGCTGGCTGTCGACCTCCCAGAGCAGGGGCTCGGCCTGGTTGCGCCCCTCCCCCGCCTCGATGCCCCAGAGGTGGACCCGCGCCCCGTACCCCTGGGCGGCCTCCACGGCGGAGACCAGGTCCTCGTCCCCTCCGACCAGCGCGGCGTCGCTGATCGCGCGGTGCCTGGCGAGCGATTCCAGATCCGTGCGGATCAGGGAGTCGACGCCCTTCTGCTGGTTGTTGGCGTTCAGGTTGCCGAGACGCACCTTGACGTCCGGCAGCTCCGCGATGGACTGCTGCTCGGGGGTGTGGATACGGCGCCGCGCGCCGTCGTACCAGTACACGCGGAGCAGCCTGCTGTCGGCGAAGATCGTCCGCGCCTTGTCGATGAACGCGTCGATCAGGCCCTCCGCGTCCAGGTCGAACGATCTGCGGTCCTCGTTGCCGGTGACCAGCAGGCCCGCGGCGGCGTACACATATCCGGCATCGACAAAGATCGCGTGCGTGGAGGGTGTCTTCGACACCTCTGCGAGCACACGCTGGAGGAGCGCGTTGGTGCGCTCCAGCTGGGCGCTGACTTCTGGATCGTTCATACGGGGCTCATTGTCTGTGGCTTCACGGAGGGAGCACAACCTGCGGCCCGACCCATCGGTCGTTAGGCTCGCGAAAATTTTCTTTAGCGTAGGGAATGTTTGCTGGGGGCAACTCGTTATCCCCTACGGAACGTGTTGCTGCTACGTCACGCAATCACCTCTTAACGGACGGGCAACCGTCCGGACTCAGCGCGGGACGAGACTGTGAGAGCCCGCACCAGTAGTTCTCCTAGCAGGAGGATCAGACGAAGGGAGAAGCCTTGCGCTTCGAAATCATGCGACTCGATGACGTCGATGGCTCCGCCATGGACAGCACCGTCGTAGACGCCGCCTCCGTCAACCGGATCGTGCAGCAGGCCGCCGCAATCGGCCAGCGCATCTACATCCGGCCGGCCGACACCTCGGCCTCGTAACACCGGAAGATTTTCCAGAGGAAGCGCCCCCGTGCAGACGCACGGGGGCGCTGTGCGTGCGGCCGCCCCGCGAACGGCGTCCTCACCCGGCCCTGATGACCTGGGTGACGCCGTTGATGATCTGCTGCACCGCGATGGCCGACAGCATCATCCCGGCGAGCCGGGTCACCAGCACCACACCACCGTCCTTGATCACCCGGATGATCAGCAGCGAGTACCGCATGGTCACCCAGAGCACCACGTGCATGGCGACGATCGCGGCCCACACGGACACCTGCTGGGCTGCGGTGGACGCGTGCTGCACCGCCAGGATCACCGAGACGATCGCACCGGGGCCCGCCAGCAGCGGCATGCCCAGCGGCACGAGGGCCACGTTGACGTCCTTCGTCTGCGTCGGCTCGTCGGTCTTGCCGGTGAGCAGGTCCAGCGCGATGAGCAGCAGGAGCAGCCCGCCAGCGATCATCAGCGCCGGTACGGAGACATGCAGATAGTCGAGGATCTGCTGGCCCAGCAGCCCGAAGACGGTGATCACCCCGAGGGCCACCGCCACCGCCTGGCCGGCCATCCGGCGCTGGACCTTGGCGGGGCGGCCCGCGGTGAGGGCGAGGAAGATCGGAGTGATCCCAGGGGGGTCCATGATCACGAAAAGCGTGACAAAGAGGGATCCGAAATTGGCGACGTCGAACACAGTGAGGGCCTTGCTTGCGTGGGGAGGGTGAGCGGGGACGGTGGTACCGGAGCGTGGACGCGGACCGGTACCGGAAGATGACACCGCGGACCGCCGCAGGAAAGCGGCACACCGGAAGTGTCGGTACGGGGGGTGCGGGGCAGCGCGGAGGCGGCCGGTCCCGCGGACCGTCGGGCTCCGCCGGGGCGGCGCCGTGACGGGACTAGGCCGGGGCTCCGCCGGCGCCCGGCACCGGGAACGCCCCGGTCGCACGCCGGGTGATCTCGCCGTAGACCTCGGGATGCGTCGTACACGCGCCGAGTTCCACGGATTTCCGGCTGCCGTGGTAGTCGCTGGAGCCCGTGACCAGCAGCCCCAGGTCGGCGGCGAGTCCCCGCAGTCCGGCGCGGGTGGGCTCGTCGTGGTCCATGTGGTCGACCTCGATGCCGTCGAGGCCGCAGGCGGCCAGGTCCGCGATGGCGGACTCGGGCACCACCCTGCCCCGCTTGACGGCTCGCGGGTGGGCGAGGACGGTGACGCCGCCGGCCTGCTTGACCAGCCGGATCGCGGTGACGGGGTCGAGTTCGTGCTTCTCTGCGTAAGCGCGCCCGCCGTCGGCCAGCCACTCGGAGGTGAAGGCGTCGGACACCGTCTCGACCACCCCCAGCTCGACCAGGGCGGTGGCGATGTGCGGGCGGCCCAGCGAAGCGTCCCCGGCGATGCGTGCCACCTGCTCCCAGGTGATCGGCACACCCAGCCCCTGGAGCCTGCTGACCATGGCGCGGGCGCGCGGCACCCGGTCGTCGCGCACGAGTTCGCGCTCGCGCAGGAATTCCGGCTCGGCGGCGTCGAAGAGGTACGCGAGCATGTGCAGCCCGACGCCGTCGGACCGGTTTCCGGCATCGAGCCGGCAGGAGAGTTCGGCTCCGGTGACCAGGGTCAGTCCCGCCGGCAGTGCGGCGGCGGCCTCCGCGTGGCCACGGGTCGAGTCGTGGTCGGTGAGCGCGACGGCATCGAGACCGGCAGCGGCGGCGTTGCGCATCAGCTCGGCCGGGGTGTCCGTACCGTCCGAGGCCGTGGAGTGGGTGTGCAGATCGATGCGCACGACGCGAAACTCCGGAGCTCGGGGACGTAAGGCGGTCCGTCCACCAGGGGACGTTCAAGAGTAACCGGCGTACGGAGCTCTCCCGGCCCGGGCGGATCCCGGCCCGGGCCGCGCCCGGCGAACGGGCCCGTCAGTCCAGGAGCCGCGGGGAGAGCGCCCCGCAGGGCAGCAGCTCCACCTCGGCGCCCACCTCGCGGAGGTCCGTCAGCACCAGCTCGTCGTACATCAGCAGCCCCGACTGCTCCGGCCAGAGGATCGCCCACAGCCACAGCCCGCACGCCTCCCCCGCGAAGACCGCACGGTCGTCGGGAGACTCGACGCGCCAGAGTGGGGTGGGGCGGCCCGCGGCGAGGACCTTGGCCTGCGGGGGCTTCCCGACGTCGATGTACGAGGCCGGGTCGGGACCCTCGACACCGGCGTAGCGCGCACCGAGTCCGACGCCCAGCTCCTCGGCCACCAGCAGCAGCTCCCCCGGGCCTTCGAGCGGGCCGGGGCCTGAGCAGGCGACGGCGGTGGCGCGCCCGCCGCTGCGCTCGTCACCCGCGCTCACCACGCCCGTGAAGAGCCAGCCGATGGGCAGTGGCCACGGCATCCAGACAGGTACCCGCGCACGGTGGGCGACCACCTCCAGCGCTTCGACGCCCGGCGGTGTCGCAGGCTGCAGCGGATGGACCACGCCGTGCGCGTCGCACTGCCACGCGTCGGCGAAGAGGCCGGGTGCCCTGACCCGGCCGCCGCACTTCGGGCAACTGGGTTCGCCCCTCATGTTCTCAACGGTCCTCCCCGCCCGGCACCACGTCAAGGACGGTCACCCGTCCGCTGCGCATGCGTGCGAAAAACTAGATGCATGTTGCACTTATTAGCCGGGCTAATTTATTGTGTGTATAACACAACGATCTGGCGCGGTGCTCCGGCCGCCGCCACGGTCCAACCGAGAGTGAGGGCGTCCCATGCGAGGAGAGGATCCGTTCGACGAAGGGGCCGGGAGCATCCTGCGCCAGCCCAAGGCCGTCTGGGCCACGGCGGGAGCGTCGGTGGTGGCCTTCATGGGGATCGGGCTCGTGGACCCGATCCTGCCGTCCATCGCCAAGGGGCTGCAGGCGTCGCCGAGCCAGGTGTCGCTGCTCTTCACCTCCTACTTCCTGATCACCGCGGTCGCGATGCTGGTCACCGGCTGGGTGTCCAGCCGGATCGGGGGCAAGAAGACCCTGCTGGCCGGTCTCGCCCTGGTCGTCGTCTTCGCGGCCCTCTCGGGCACCTCGGGCTCCGTCGGCGAGCTCGTCGGCTTCCGGGCCGGATGGGGGCTGGGCAACGCGCTCTTCGTCTCCACCGCGCTCGCCGTCATCGTCGGCGCGGCGGCGGGCGGCAGCGCGGCCGCGATCCTGCTGTACGAATCGGCGCTCGGCCTGGGGATGGCCTGCGGGCCGCTGGTCGGCGCCCTGCTCGGCAACGCCAGCTGGCGTTACCCGTTCTTCGGCACCGCGGCCCTGATGGCCATCGGCTTCATCTGCATCGCGTTCCTTCTCAGGGAACAGCCCAAGCCGGCCAGGAAGACCTCACTGCTCGACCCCGTCAGGGCGCTCGGGCACGGCGGGCTCGCCTCCGTGGCGGGGTCGGCCTTCTTCTACAACTACGCGTTCTTCACGGTCCTGGCCTTCACGCCGTTCGTACTGAACATGACGCCGTACAAGTCGGGCGCGGTCTTCTTCGGCTGGGGCCTGCTGCTCGCGGTGTTCTCCGTACTCGTGGCACCCCGGCTGCAGAAGCGCTTCGGCACCCTCAAGGTACTGGGCGCCTCCCTGGTGCTGCTCGCCGCCGACCTGGTGGTCCTCGGCTACGGCAGCCACACGACCGCCATCGTCTGCACGATCCTGTCCGGCGCCTTCATCGGCCTCAACAACACCGTCTACACGGAGCTTGCCCTCGGCGTATCGGACGCGCCGCGCCCCGTGGCCAGCGCGGGCTACAACTTCGTCCGCTGGTTCGCGGCGGCCGCCGCGCCCTTCCTCGCACCGCACATCGAGGGCTGGACCGACATCCACATCCCGTTCGTGGTGGCCGCGGTCGCCGCGGTGCTCGGTGCGGTGGTCGTGTGGGTACGGCGCAGGGCGCTGACGCACGAGGCGCAGGAGCTGGAACCGGCGCACGCTACCGAGGACGGCGTGTCCGCCTTCGTGAACTGAACGGCCCCCGGGCGGGTCCCGGCTCACCCGGCCGGGTCAGTCCAGCGGGACGGACCTGCGCAGCGGATCGCGCAGGTCCGTCCCGCGTGCCAGCCAGCGCTCCTGCAGCTCACCGGCCCCGTGCACGCGTTTCCACGCGGCCTCGTTGTCCGTCATCGGCAGCAGCGGCAGGAAGCGGACCGGGTCCAGCGGCGCGTCGAGCTCCACGTCCTCGACCAGCCCGCCGGGCTCGGCGACCAGCACCGAGCTGAACGGCGCGCCGCTCCAGAGCGGTTCACCGAGGTCGAGCGAGGCGCCGGGAGCCACGACGACCCCCTCCACCTGCGGCGAAGCGGCGAGGACGGCGAGCGGTCGCAGCACCTTGTCGGTGTCGGCGCGTCCGGACCGCACCGAGAGGACCAGCTCCGCACGCGGCCCCTGCACCGGGTCGGCGAGCGCGGCCGTGGGGTCGGACATGGGGTGCGCGGACATCCCCAGGGTGGCGTAGCGCACCACGGCCGGATCCCCGGCGTCCACGAAGCGCAGCACCTCGATCCGGTCCGTGCCGAGGAACGTCACAGCCGCGCGGGCGTCCGGTTCGCCCAGCGCTGAGCGCAGCCGGGCTTCGACCAGAGCGAGAACATCTGCCATGCGCCCGAGCATAGAGCGCGTATCGAACAGGCAAAGTGGGGGCTTGACGCTTCAGCCGGCTGATAGTCTTGGCCGCTGGTCAGGGCAGCATCACTGTCCCCTACGGGGGACCGGCCGGAGGAGGTGGGACTGCGATGGATCGAGATCCGAGTCGACCGTGCAGTACAAGCCGCTCTTCCGCGCGTTTTACGCGTTCTCTGTGACCCGAGACCCTGCATACCCGGCCGTCACGCCGGGAAACCTTCTGAGTCTCATGGCATTTCGCACGCCGGAAGAGCACCTCGCTTCTGTCTGATCCGTGTCTGTAGCGAACGCCGTCCCCGCAACGCCGCGGTTCCGCCCGCTTTGCGGACGTATGAGAGTGACGCCTCGATACGCCCCCATTCCGGGCAGTACCACGCCAGCCGACGGCCCCTCCGTGAAGGAGCCCCGCCATGTCGATGATCCGTGACCTGCGCGCAGCGGTCCGACCCTCCCTGCGCAAGAGCAGCTCCACGCACAGCAATTACGATCCGACCCGCGACCCCTCGGCCAGCAGCGCCGTCGTGGACTGCGCGGTCTACCGGGACGGCGTTCGTGAATCGGGCAAGCAATGCCTGACGCCGCGTGAGGCGCTCCAGCGCGCCCACGAGACCGGCGGTTTCACCTGGATCGGGCTCCACGAACCGACGGAGGAGGAGTTCTCCGGGATCGCGGCCGAGTTCGGGCTGCACCCGCTCGCGGTCGAGGACGCGGTGCACGCGCACCAGCGGCCGAAGCTGGAGCGGTACGACGACACCCTCTTCACCGTGTTCAAGACCATCCACTACGTCGAACACGCCGAACTCACCTCCACCAGCGAGGTCGTCGAGACCGGCGAGGTGATGTGCTTCACCGGACGGGACTTCGTCATCACCGTCCGGCACGGCGGCCAGGGCTCGCTGCGCGCGCTGCGCCACCGGCTCCAGGAGGACACCGAGCTGCTCGCCAAGGGCCCGTCGGCCGTTCTGCACGCCATCGCCGACCAGGTGGTCGACGGCTATCTGGCGGTCGCGTCCGCCGTGCAGGACGACATCGACGAGGTGGAGATCGACGTCTTCTCCGCGCCGGCCAAGGGGACTTCACGGGGCACCGACGCCGGGCGCATCTACCAGCTGAAGCGGGAGGTGCTGGAGTTCAAGCGGGCGGTCTCGCCGCTGCTGCGCCCGATGCAGCAGCTCAGTGAGCGGCCGATGCGGCTGGTCGACCCGGACATCCAGAAGTACTTCCGCGACGTCGCCGACCACCTGGCCCGGGTCCAGGAGCAGGTCGTCGGCTTCGACGACCTGCTGAACTCGATCCTCCAGGCCAACCTGGCCCAGGCGACGGTCGCGCAGAACGAGGACATGCGCAAGATCACCGCGTGGGCGGCCATCATCGCCGTACCGACCATGATCACCGGCGTCTACGGCATGAACTTCGAGCACATGCCCGAGCTCCACTGGCGGTACGGCTACCCCATGGTGATGGTGGGGATCCTGGCCCTGTGTGTCGGCATCCACCGCACCCTGAAGCGGAACGGCTGGCTCTGAGGGAGCCCGCCACCGGGGGGGCGGGACGGCAGGCGCCCTGCGCCTACCCTGGGGCCATGACACAGACCTTCCTTGAGCGCGCCCTCGTCGAGGAGGCCACCAAGAAGTCCGGCCTCATCTGGGTGCGGGGCTCCGGGCCGGCACGGGCCCTCTGGCACGTCTGGCACGACGGCGCCGCACTGCTCGTCGGGGACGGCCCCGGCGAGCAGCCGCTGCCGGGGCTGGCCGACGGAGCACCGGCGGAGGTCACCGTGCGCAGCAAGGACAAGGGCGGCCGGCTCGTCGCCTGGAGCGCGGTGACGGCGGAGCTCGCGCCCCGTTCGCAGGCGTGGGAGGCGGCCGTCGCGGAGCTCAGGGGCAAGCGGCTGAACTCCCCGGACGGCGAGGCCATGGTGGAGCGCTGGGCACGGGAGTGCCGGGTGGTGCGGCTCGTTCCCGGCGGTACGCAGACGGGGCTGCCGGACGGTTCGCTGGCCGCCGCGCCCCTGCCGACACCGGCGACGACCCGTCAGGAGATCCCGGCGGGCCTGCCGAAGCTGCTGTTCAAGCGCAAACGCCGCCGCTGACGGGCGCCCGGTCCGCCCTCACGACGCGGGCAGCTCGTGCCCGTAGTCCACGGTGTCGCCCTTGCCCGGCGCCACCAGCGTCACCTCGCTGTTCCACTGCGTCAGCTGGAGCGTGCCCGCGCCGCCCGCCCGCTCGAACCGCAGCGGATAAGGGGTGCCCTTCAGCGACACGTCGAGCGTGCCGCCCTGCCCGCCCCCGCCGGTGACCTGGATCGCCGGGAGGCCGCCCACCTTGGTCCTGTCGCCCTTCTCCAGCGAGCCGTGCAGCCCCAGCAGCCCGCCGAGCAGCGCGTGCATGTCGGTGAACCCGCGGAACTGGCCGTACGCCGGGTCGCTCTTGGGCACCTTGACGTACTTGTCGTCGAGCGCCTGCGCGGCACCGGCCCCGTTCTTGCCGCCGGTCTGCTTCCAGAAGCCCGCCCCGGCCTTCACATAGAGCGCGTCGCCGATGCGCAGCAGCGCGAACGTGCTGCGCTTCGAGGTGACGGATCCGGTGCCGCCGTCCGCGTTGAGCCGCATGTCCAGCTGGTAGGAGCCGCCCTTGCCGATCAGTGTGCCGGAGAGCGATACCGCCTTGGCTGCGCCGGCGGCGGTGCGCGCCTTCGTCTCGATCTGCCCGGCGGAGAGCTTGCCCACGCCGTTGGTCCCCGCGTCCGGGTCGCCGCCCGAGCAGGCCGCGAGCGGCACCGCCAGGGCGGCGCACAGCACGCCTGCGAGTCCTGCCCTGCGGGCCCGGGCGGCCGGGGGGAATACAGCCACGTACGGTCTGCCTCTCGTGCGAGTGTCCTCAAACAGGAGACCGCAGCGTACCCGGGACTCCCGCGGGAACGGACAGAGAGCCATCCGGACCCACTGCCGGGGCGGCGCCGAACGGTACGGGCTAACGTGAAGCCCGCACAGAACTCCGCGACGGCATGAACCGGCGCCGCACGGAGCGTACGAGGAGGAGGCGCGGATGGCGGCAGGCGTCCCCCGGATCTTCGTCTCGCACCTCGCCGGTGTCTCGGTCTTCGACCCGAACGGCGACCAGGTGGGCCGCGTACGCGACCTCGTCGCGATGCTGCGCGTCGGCACCCGTCCGCCGAGGCTGCTCGGGCTGGTCGTCGAGGTGGTCGGCCGCCGCCGGATCTTCCTGCCCATGACCCGGGTCACCGGCATCGAGTCGGGCCAGGTCATCACCACCGGCGTGGTCAATGTGCGCCGCTTCGAACAGCGCCCCACCGAACGGCTGGTCCTGGGCGAGCTGCTCGACCGGCGGGTGCTGCTGACCGGGACGGACGAGCAGGTGACCGTCCTCGACGTGTCCGTGCAGCAGCTTCCGGCCCGCCGGGACTGGGAGATCGACAAGGTCTTCGTCCGGAAGGGGAAGGGCGGCGCGCTGCGGCGCAAGGGCGAGACGCTGACCGTCGAGTGGTCGGGGGTCACCGGGTTCTCCCTGGAGGAGGAGGGGCAGGGCGCGGAGAGCCTCGTCGCCACCTTCGAGGAGCTGCGCCCGGCCGACCTCGCCAATGTGATGCACCATCTGTCGCCCAAGCGCCGCGCGGAGGTGGCCGCGGCCCTCGACGACGACCGGCTCGCCGACGTGCTGGAGGAGCTGCCCGAGGACGACCAGGTGGAGATCCTCGGCAAGCTCCAGGAGGAGCGCGCGGCGGACGTCCTGGAGGCGATGGACCCGGACGACGCTGCCGACCTGCTGAGCGAGCTGCCCGAGGAGGACAAGGAGCGGCTGCTGGCGCTGATGCGGCCGGACGACGCGGCCGACGTACGGCGGCTGCTCGCCTACGAGGAGCGGACCGCGGGCGGTCTGATGACGACCGAGCCGATCGTGCTGCGCCCGGACGCGACGATCGCCGACGCGCTGGCCCGCGTACGGAAGGAGGACCTCTCCCCCGCCCTGGCCGCGCAGGTGTACGTGTGCCGGCCGCCGGACGAGACACCGACCGGGAAGTACCTGGGCGCGGTGCACTTCCAGCGGCTGCTGCGCGATCCGCCGTTCACCCTGGTCGGCGCGATCGTCGACAGCGACCTCCCGCCGCTGCCGCCGCAGGCCACGCTGCCGGCGCTGACCAGCTACCTCGCCGCCTACAACCTGCTCGCGGCGCCCGTCGTGGACGCGGGCGGCTCACTGCTCGGCGTGGTCACCGTCGACGACGTGCTCGACCACCTGCTGCCGAGCGACTGGCGCGAGACCGACTTCCACCAGGACCCCAGCATGACCGGCGACGGGCAGCCCGACGACGACAGGCCCGGCGAGGACGACGGCCGCCCCGGCCCGGACGACAGCCCGGCGGAGGCCGCCGATGAGCGCTGAACAGACCTCACGGGGCCGTCTCGACCAGCCGCTCGCACCGAAGCGCCGCTGGCTGCCCGAGTACGACCCGGAATCCTTCGGCCGGACGTCGGAGCGGGTCGCGCGCTTCCTGGGAACCGGACGGTTCATCGTCTGGATGACGGTCGTCATCGTCATCTGGGTAGTGTGGAACACCTGGGCGCCGCACGCGCTGCGCTTCGACCCGTTCCCCTTCATCTTCCTGACCCTGGTGCTCTCGCTCCAGGCGTCGTACGCGGCCCCGCTGATCCTCCTCGCGCAGAACCGCCAGGACGACAGGGACCGGGTCAATCTGGAGCAGGACCGCCACCAGAACGAACGCTCCATCGCCGATACCGAGTACCTCACCCGGGAGATCGCCGCGCTCCGGATGGGCCTGGGCGAGGTCGCCACCCGTGACTGGATCCGGTCGGAACTCCAGGACCTCGTGAAGGACATGGCGGAGCAGCGTCAGGTATTCCCGCGGGAAAGTGACGAAGCCGACCACTGACCGCTCTTTCCCGGGGCCACTGTGGGCGCCGTACCATCGACGCATGGCTATGGAAGACGCGGTGCGTGAAGCACTGGCGACAGTGAACGACCCCGAGATCCACCGTCCGATCACCGAACTCGGCATGGTCAAATCGGTCGACATCGGAGCGGACGGGGCGGTCGCTGTCACGGTCTACCTCACCGTCTCCGGCTGCCCGATGCGCGAGACCATCACCACCAACGTGACCGACGCGGTCGCCCGGGTCGAAGGCGTCACCGCCGTCAGCGTCGAACTGGACGTGATGAGCGACGAGCAGCGCAAGGAGCTCGCGGACTCACTGCGGGGCGGCACCGCGGAGCGTGAGGTCCCCTTCGCCAAGCCCGGCTCGCTGACCCGCGTGTACGCGGTCGCCTCCGGCAAGGGTGGCGTCGGAAAGTCCTCGGTCACGGTCAACCTGGCCGCCGCCCTCGCATCCGACGGCCTGAAGGTGGGCGTGGTCGACGCGGACATCTACGGGCACAGTGTGCCGCGGATGCTCGGCGCGTACGGCAAGCCCACCCAGGTCGAGAACATGATCATGCCGCCGTCGGCGAACGGCGTGAAGGTCATCTCGATCGGCATGTTCACCCCGGGCAACGCGCCTGTGGTGTGGCGCGGCCCGATGCTGCACCGCGCACTCCAGCAGTTCCTGGCGGACGTCTACTGGGGCGATCTCGATGTGCTCCTCCTCGACCTGCCGCCGGGCACCGGCGACATCGCGATCTCGGTGGCGCAGCTCGTACCGAACGCCGAGATCCTGGTGGTGACCACTCCGCAGCAGGCCGCGGCCGAGGTGGCCGAGCGGGCCGGCTCCATCGCGGTGCAGACCCACCAGAAGATCGTCGGCGTCGTCGAGAACATGTCGGGGCTGCCCTGCCCGCACTGCGACGAGATGGTCGACGTCTTCGGCACGGGCGGCGGGCAGCGGGTGGCCGAGGGCCTGACGAAGACCACCGGTGCGACCGTCCCGGTACTGGGCTCCATCCCGATCGACGTCCGGCTGCGCGAGGGCGGCGACGAGGGCAAGCCCGTCGTGCTGACGGACCCGGACTCCCCTGCGGGCACCGCCCTGCGCGCCATCGCCGACAAGCTGAGCAGCCGTCAGCGCGGTCTTGCGGGCATGTCGCTCGGGGTCACCCCGCGCAACAAGTTCTAGTCAGGACGGGCCCGGGGGCGGTCCGCTGCGGCGGCCGCCCCCGGGTCTTTCGCTGTCGTGGTGTGCTGCTGTGCCGGCGGGCAGCGGCCCCGGCGTGCGGGGTCCCGCCGCCGCGCGTCACACGTACGCGGTGATGTCCTTGGCCACGGCGAAGCCCAGGCCGTAGGCGCTCATCCCGCGGCCGTACGCCCCCAGGTGCACCCCGGCCTCGGTGGCCCCGGCCAGCACCCAGCCGAACTCCGTCTCACGGTAGGAGAACGCGGTCGGGGTGCCGTCCACCGGCAGCGTCAGCTCCGCCCACTCCGCACCGGACAGGTCGTCGGCCAGCTCGAACGCGGCCTCGGTCTGCTGGTCGAGCCAGTCGTCGCGGAGCGAGTGGTCCAGCTGCGCGGGCCAGGTGCAGGCCAGCAGGCCGGAGGCGGCCAGCCAGGCCACGGAGGAGACCGAGGTGGCCTCCAGCACGCCGGTACCGTCTCCGCTGCGCCGCACCGGGCTGGACGCGATGGTCACCACGGCGGCGAAGTGTTCCCTCTCCGGTCGTGCGTCCGGTCTGACAGCAGGCTCGTCACCATGGCCCAGGGAGCCGTACTGGACCGTGCCGTCCGCTGCTACGCCCACCTGCATCAGCCGCCGCGGGCCGGTGAACGCCTCGTCCAGTCCGTACCAGGAAAACGGCGCCCTCAGATAGTCGTCGACCGTGTGGGTCCCTGTCCGACTCGTCGTCTCCATGTGCCGGCCGCCTCCTCGATCCTCAGCGTCCGAAGCGGCCCACCCCCACGGGCGCCCTCACTGCCGGACAGATGGAGAATACTCAGGTGGCGTCGGCGTCGAACGGCGGACGCTCTTCGGTGTCGACCGTCACACTCTTCTTCTGCAGGTCAGGGCCGCTCTTCTTCAGCAGGTCCGGGCCTGTCGATGAGCCATTGGCGCTACCCGGGGCGATCTCCGCCGCGGCCTCGGTGTCGTCGTCGGCGGCGCTCGACCTGCCGTTCACCACATCGGTGATGTCGGCGATCTCCTTCTTCAGGTCGAAGCTGCTGCGGATCTCCTTGAGCCCGAGCTCATCGCTGCCGTCCATGAGCTGCTTGCGCACGAACGTCTTCGGGTTGAGGTCCTCGAACTCGAAGTCCTTGAACTCGGGGCCGAGTTCGGTGCGGATGTCCTCCTTGGCGCTCTCGGAGAACTCGCGGATCTTCCGGATCGTGCGGGTGACGTCCTGGATGACCTTCGGCAGCTTGTCCGGGCCGAAGACAATCACGGCGAGCACCACGAGCGTCACGATCTCGAGGGGGCCTACGTCATTGAACACTTTTGCTCCTGGTGTTCTCCGCGGCCCGCAGGTCGGGGTGTGGTCCGGGCCCCGACCACGGTACCCGGCGAAGATGCCCGGACGGTACCTTCCACCGACCATTCATCTGCCGTCGGCCGATCCAAGAGTCAAGGTCACAGCCCGGTCCCGGCCGTCACGGCGGACGGTGAGAGCGAGGCTCCCGCCCGGCCGGCGGGCGCGGATCCTGATGATCAGCTCCTGGGCGCTGTGGACCGGTACACCGTCCACACCTGTGACGATGTCCCCCGGTTCGATGCCCGCGCCGGCCCCCGCACCCCCCGGTTCGACCGCCGGGCCGCCGTCGTTCGCCTCGGCCGCGACCCGGGCCCCGTCACCGGTGAACCCCATGTCGAGTGTGACACCGATCACGGGATGGGCGGCCCTGCCGTTGTTGATGAGCTCCTCGGCGACCCGCTTCGCCTGATTGATGGGGATCGCGAACCCCAGCCCGATCGAACCGCCCTGGCCGCCCTCGGCGTCAGAACTGCCGTCGGCGGCGCGGATGGCGCTGTTGACGCCGATCACCCGGGCCTTGCTGTCGACCAGCGGTCCGCCCGAATTGCCCGGATTGATGGGGGCGTCGGTCTGCAGTGCGTCGACATAGCTGACGTCGCCGCCGTCGTTCTTCCCGCCGCTCGACGTGATCGGGCGGTCCTTGGCGCTGATGATGCCCGAGGTCACCGTGTCGGGGAGGTCGAAGGGGGCACCGATGGCCACCACCGGGTCCCCCACCTGGACGTTGTCGGAGTTGCCCAGGGGCAGCGGGGTGAGGCCGGAGACCCGGCCGACCTTGACCACGGCCAGGTCGTAGCCCTTGTCCTGGCCGACGACCCGCGCTTTGGCGCTCTGTCCGCTGCTGAATGTGACGGTGATGTCGCCCGCGGCGCCGGCCGGTTCGATCACGTGGTTGTTGGTGAGGATGCGTCCCTCACCGTCGAGGACGAACCCGGTGCCGGTGTCCGCCTCGTCGCCTCCCCTGACATGCAGCGTGACCACGCCGGGCAGCGCACTCGCCGCGATCCCCGCCACGCTGCCCGGCGCGCGGACGGGGCTCTCCCGGCCGGCCTGCGGGAGCCTGACCTCCGAGAACGAGCCGTTGAGCTCCAGATACGCGCCCGCACCACCGCCGAGAACACCGGTGACCAGCCTGAGCAGCACCAGGGCGACGACCCCGCCGCGGCGGCGCTCCTTCTCCCTGACGGTGGTCGCGGGCGGGGGCGGCGGCCCCCACGGGTCGTGGCGCAGCCACTGCGAGGACTGCTGGAGCGGCCGGTACGCGGGCTGCTGGTGCGGGGTGTGCTGGTGCGGTGCGTGCTGGTGCCCGTGTGGCGAATGCTGGTGCTGGTGCGGCTGGTGCAGTGGGGAGTTCTGCTGCGGCACCTGCGGCGGTTGTGGCTGCTGCGGCGGGAGGGGTTGGTGGTGCATCTGCGGTATGTGCGGTGGGTGGTGCCGCGGTGGGTGCGCGGTATCCGTGACGGCCGGCGGGAGGTGAGTGCCCCCGGGCGGAGTGGGAACGGGCCGCTGGACGGGCGGGGCCGGGGCCCAGGGGCCCGGACCGCCGTAGGGCGGGGTGCCGTAGGGGTCGGGGTCGTGCAGGGCCCGCGCGCGACCGGCAGGGGCCTCGCTCCGTACGGGGTCGGATGGGGCGCCGCCCGCCGGGCTCTGGCTCTCCGCGGACGCCGGGGCCCCGGGCGCGGGCAGCGGCCCGGCCTCCGGCGCGGTCCGGAGCTGCGGCAGCGGCTCACGCAGGGGCGATGGGGCTCCGGCTGTGTGCCCGGACAGTGCCGCGGCGGGAGCCCCGACGGCCGGGGCGGACGGCTGCGGAAGCGCCGAGCCCGGCGCCGGTTCCGGCTGCGGCTGCGGCTGCGGCTGCTGTACCGGCCCGGGATGCTCTTGCCCGGCCGCGGGACTGCTCCACCCTCTGGCGTCCGGCCCGGTGGGCTTCCCGTCGTCCATGCTCTCCCCGCACCTGCCCCGCTCCGCGTGCCCGTGGCGGGCAGCCTTTCAGGGATTGAACCAGGTTTCCAGGGGAGCCGAGCTCCTGCGGCGTCCCTCGGGACCGGGCGCGGAGACCCGCTCAGTGCCGGGCGGGGGCCGGCAGGCCCGAGCGGCCGGGAGCGGCGAGCGGGACCGGCGCATCGGAGGCCGCCGGGCTCGGCCGCGCGGGCCCCGACGGCGGGGTGGCGGCCATGGGGGGACGGACCGCGGACAGCGAGGAGACAGCGACCAGCGGCGTCGTGAGCGAATACAGCGACTGCCGGGCCGGGCGGGGATCGGGCGCGGGCGTCGCATGCCGCGCGGCGAAGGCGGTGGGCAGGACCGGGGTCTGCTTGCGGTCGTTCAGCGGAGCGGTGTCTCCGGTACGGCGACGGTGTCCGTCCGCCCTGGCGCCGAGCGGGTCGGTGGCGCTCATCGGTGTCACGTTGTGGGGCGGGCCGTCGGTGTGGGACGGGAATTCGCCCCCGCCGTCGAGCGGCAGCGTGCCCCCCAGCGCGATGGCAGCCAGTGAGACGGCGCTGGCCGCGGCGAACGCGAACCTCCGGCCGCGCCAGGCCGAACGCTCCTGATCGCTCCGGCCCACGGGGTGGATCCGGAATCCGCCGGCCGGGCCGCCGTCCGGGATCGCCGCGGCGCCGGGCCCTGCGGGCACATAGCCGAAGGCGTCCATGCGGGGGTCGGCCGCACGCCCGCCGGACGGGCGGACGGACGGGAAGAACTCGTCGGCGAAGCGGTCGCCGAGAGGTCCGCGCCGCCCCGGGTCGCCGCCGCCCGGTCCGCCCGGCAGGCCCTGGAGACGGGCGAGCAGCCCCTCGGAGGGGGGCGGGGGCGCGGTCTCGGCGAAGACACTTTTCAGCCGGCGCTGCGCATCCGCCTCGGTCTTGCACTTCGCACAGGTGGCCAGGTGCGCGAGCACCCGCTCGCGGGCGTCGTCCTTCAGCTCACCGTCGACCAGTGCGGCGAGTCGGTCCCCGAGGTGCTGCTCGGCCGGGGTCGGACTGGTTCCACTCACGCGGTGCCATCCTCTCCGTCCATGCCGGTTGCCACCCCGGCCAGCGCGCGCTGCTCGGCGCGACGGGCCTCGGGCGAACGGTGCTTGAGAGCCTTGCGCAGGTGGGAGCGGCCACGGTGGATCCGGCTGCGCACGGTGCCGAGCTTGACGCCGAGCGTCGCGGCGATCTCCTCGTACGAGAGCCCCTCGATGTCGCAGAGGACCACGGCCGCACGGAACTCCGGGGCGAGGGTGTCCAGCGCCTGCTGGACGTCCGCGTCGAAGTGCGTGTCGTGGAAGACCTGTTGCGGCGACGGCTCACGGCTCGGCAGCCGCTCGGCCGCGTCGTCCCCGAGCGCGTCGAAGCGGATCCGCTGCTTGCGGCGGACCATGTCGAGGAAGAGGTTGGTGGTGATGCGGTGCAGCCAGCCCTCGAAGGTGCCCGGCGTGTACGTCGACAACGAGCGGAAGACGCGGACGAAGACTTCCTGAGTGAGGTCCTCGGCGTCGTGCTGGTTGCCTGTCAGGCGGTAGGCGAGGCGGTAGACCCGGCCGCTGTGCGTGCTGACGATCTCCTCCCACGAGGGCGGAGTCCAAGTCTGCGCGTCCGCGTCTGAGGCGAAGGTCGCGGTCTGTACGGAGTCAGCAGCGCTGGAGCTGTCAGCAATGTCGGTCACGGATTTCGGCTCACCCGCCGACCTGAGAAAGCGCCGCAGCACTCCTCCCCGATCCACAGGCGCAGCCGCACCTCCCCTGTCGGCTCTGGTGGTGTCCAGTGGAGCCCCTACCATAGCCACCTCGCCCGTTAGCTCCGGATAAGACTGATTGCCGGATTCCTCGTACATCCGCATCCCCCCTGCACTCCTACAACGCCCGGTCCCATCTGCGGGTTCCCGGACGCAGCGGATACAGTCACGAGTGCGCCAACTACGGGGACAGGAGAGGGCCATTACCGCCAACCGGCAGACGAGCTGGGCCTTCGCCAACGCTTTTGTCGCCGAGGACGAAGCCCTGCGCTGGGCCCGCGACCGGGCCCGCGACTCAGGCCTGCCCTCGGTCTCGCCCGGCACCGGTGCGGCGCTGCGGCTGCTCGCCGCCACGACGGGCGCCAAGGCCGTGGCCGAAATCGGTACGGGCACCGGCGTATCAGGCATCTACCTGCTCCAGGGCATGCGGCCGGACGGCGTGCTGACCACCGTCGACCCGGAGCCAGAGCGCCAGGGCTTCGCCCGTCAGGCGTTCCG
This sequence comes from Streptomyces sp. NBC_00388, assembly GCF_036061255.1. Taxonomy (NCBI): domain Bacteria; kingdom Bacillati; phylum Actinomycetota; class Actinomycetes; order Kitasatosporales; family Streptomycetaceae; genus Streptomyces; species Streptomyces sp. NBC_00388. The sequence goes on along the minus strand of NZ_CP107948.1, from coordinate 5,088,847 downwards.
CTCGGCCGGGTTCGCGGCGAACCGGTCGCGCTTCATTCCCGGCCGGGCCCTCGACGTACTGCCGCGTCTCGCGGACGGCGGGTACGACCTCGTCTTCTGCGACGGCGACCGGCTGGAGTCGCTGGACGTACTCGCCGAATCGTTGCGTCTGCTGCGCCCCGGCGGCCTTGTCTGCTTCGAGGGCGTCTTCGCCGACGGCCGTACCGTCGACTCCGCCGCCCAGCCCGCCGAGGTGCTGCACCTGCGCGACCTGTTGCGCACGGTCCGCGAGAGTCAGGAACTGCTGCCCTCGCTCCTGCCGGTCGGCGACGGGCTCCTCTGCGCCGTACGCCTGGGCTGAGGCACGCGGAAACACCACTGCCCCGGCCGGAGCCGGGGCAGTGGAGAGAACATTGGGGGCGTCCGCCTCAGCCGACGACCTTCTTCAGCGCGTCGCCGAGTGCATCGGCCTCGTCCGGAGTCAGCTCGACAACAAGTCGTCCGCCGCCTTCGAGCGGAACGCGCATGACGATGCCCCGCCCCTCCTTGGTCACCTCGAGCGGGCCGTCGCCCGTCCGCGGCTTCATGGCCGCCATGCTCGTTCCCCTTCCTGAAACCAGCTCATCGCAGCCGACAACCCAGGTGTCACCGGCATCGAACATATTGCTTCCCAGCCATTATCCCGCATCCCAGGACCCGATGACCAACATCGGTCTGCATCGCTTGCGCAACGCGCTTCCTCAAAACCACTCAATTCGGCGCTCCCCCTGCGATACTGCGCCGCCTCGTCCACCATTCTCGGCCGGCATCGTTTGACGCAGGTCACATGTTCGCCGCCGATGATCTCCGGCATGCTGAGCTGCGGACGACGAACCAGCACTTTCAGCAGCCGACATCCAGCAGTGGAGGACCCATGGCGGACACCGTGCTCTACGAGGTCACCGACGGACTCGCGACGGTCACGATCAACCGTCCCGACTCCATGAACGCGATGAACACCGAGGCGAAGGCCGCCCTGCGCGACGCCGTGCAGGCAGCTGCGGCGGACCCTGCGGTCCGGGCCGTACTGCTCACCGCCACCGGGCGCGCCTTCTGCGTCGGGCAGGATCTCAAGGAGCACATCTCCTCGCTGACCGCCGACCGGGACGCGGGCACCGGGCGCACCATGTCGACCGTGCAGGAGCACTACAACCCCATCGTGCGGGCGCTCACGGAGATGCCGAAGCCGGTCGTGGCCGGGGTCAACGGCGTCGCCGCGGGGGCGGGTCTCGGCTTCGCGCTCGCCGCCGACTACCGGGTCGTGGCCGACACCGCGAAATTCACCACGTCGTTCGCGGGTGTCGCGCTCACCGCGGACTCGGGTGTCTCCTGGACGCTGCCGCGGCTGATCGGCCGGAGCCGCGCCGCCGATCTGCTGCTGTTCCCGCGCTCCTTCGGCGCTCAGGAGGCGTACGACCTGGGCATCGCCAACAAGCTGGTGCCGGCGGCCGATCTGGCGTCGGAGGCGCTGGCGGTGGCCCGCGCGCTCGCCGAAGGGCCCACCGTCGCGTACGCGGCGATCAAGGAGTCCCTCGCCTACGGGGCGGGCCACCCGCTCCGTGAGGCGCTGGAGAAGGAGGACGAACTCCAGACGCGTGCGGGTGCTTCGGAGGACCACCTGATCGCGGTGGAGGCCTTCGTGGGCAAGACGAAGCCGCGCTACCTGGGGCGCTGAGCGCCGCCGGCGGGGTCAGTCGCCGGCCGGTGCCCGCCTGGCGAAACAGTCCGCCAGGTGGTCGTCGACCAGGCCGCACGCCTGCATCAGGGCGTAGGCCGTGGTCGGGCCGACGAAGCGCAGCCCGCGCTTCTTGAGCGCCGCGGCCAGCGCGGTGGACTCCGGTGTCACCGCGGGGATGTCCGCGGTGGCGCGGGGCGCCGGCCGGGTGGCGGGGTCGGGGGCGTACGACCAGATCAGCGCGTCGAGTCCGCCCGGCTCCCAGTCCGCGAGCGTTCTGGCGTTGGCGAGGGTCGCGTCGATCTTGGCGCGGTTGCGGATGATGCCGGGGTCGGCGAGCAGCCGGTCCCGGTCGCCCCCGGTGAAGGCGGCCACCTCGGCGATACGGAACCCCGCGAAGGCCCGGCGGAACCCCTCGCGGCGGCGCAGGATCGTGATCCAGGAGAGCCCCGACTGGAACGCCTCAAGACAGAGCCGCTCGTAGAGCGCGTCGTCGCCGTGGACCGGGCGGCCCCACTCGGTGTCGTGGTAGCCGACGTAGTCCTCGGTGGACACCCCCCACGGACAGCGCAGCCTCCCGTCGGCTCCGGGGACGGCGTCCGGACTCATCGTCGCGGGTCCTCGTCGTCGACAGCCGCGGCCCGCGCACCCGCGAGCGCCGCTTCCAGCTCCGCGATCCGCGCGTCGCGCTCGGCCAGTTCCGCCCCGAGCCTGCCCAGCACGTCGTCCACGTCGGCCATCCGGTAGCCGCGCACCACCATGGGCAGCCGCAGCGCCTCGATGTCAGCACGGCCGACCGGCCGGGCGGCGGGCAGCGGATCGACGGGCAGTTCGGGGGACGCGTCGGACAGTACGGTGCCGTCGCTGCCACCGATCACCGCGAGAGTGACCGCGGCGACCACCACGACCATCGCGATCAGCAAGAACCAGAACACGAGTGGGCCTCTCCCCGGATAGCGGAACCGTGCGGGTCCGATCGTGCCATGCGCGCCGGGCCGCTAGGGTCTTCCGTCCGGACCGGGCCGGATCAAGGGAGCGGGCTCCGGTGCGTGCGGCTGCGGGGCGTGCGGCTGCGGGGCGGAGGACCGGGGCGGAGCGTCGCCGGCCGGCGACGACGCCGCGGATGTGCGTGCCGGGCCCCGCGCCCGGCATGATCCAGAGGGAAGACCCCGGGGTCGCAGGCGACTCGGCGGGCGAGAGGAGCAAGTGGATGCTGCGGTTGGGACGGCGCGAGTTCGACGCGCACGAACCGGTGATCATGGCGATCGTCAACCGGACCCCGGACTCGTTCTACGACCAGGGGGCGACCTTCCGTGACGAACCCGCGCTCTCCCGCGTGGAGGAGGCGGTGTCCGAAGGGGCGGCCATCATCGACATCGGCGGGGTCAAGGCGGGCCCCGGCGAAGAGGTCACGGCTGCGGAGGAGGCACGGCGCACCGTCGGCTTCGTCGCCGAGGTGCGAAGGCGCCACCCCGATGTGGTGATCAGCGTCGACACCTGGCGCCATGACGTCGGTGCTGCGGTGTGCGAGGCGGGCGCGGATCTGCTGAACGACGCATGGGGCGGGGTGGATCCCGAACTGGCCGCGGTCGCCGCCCGGTTCGGCGCGGGCCTGGTCTGTACGCACGCGGGCGGCGCCGAACCGCGGACCCGGCCGCACCGGGTCACGTACGACGACGTCATGGACGACATCCTGCGGGTGACGGTCGGTCTCGCGGAACGGGCGGTCGCGCTGGGCGTGCGGCCCGACGGCATCATGATCGATCCCGGCCACGACTTCGGGAAGAACACCCGGCACTCGCTGGAGGCCACCCGCAGGCTGGGCGAGATGACCGCGACGGGATGGCCGGTCCTGGTCTCCCTGTCCAACAAGGACTTCGTGGGCGAGACCCTCGACAAGCCGGTCAGGGAACGGCTGCTCGGGACCCTGGCCACGACCGCGGTCTCGGCGTGGCTGGGGGCACAGGTGTACCGGGTGCACGAAGTGGCCGAGACCCGGCAGGTGCTGGACATGGTGGCTACGATCGCGGGCCACCGGGCGCCGGCGGTCGCCCGGCGGGGACTGGCCTAGGGCCCTTCTGCCGGACAGGACCCGGAAGCACGCCGGAGGGGCTCATCGAGAAGCCCCTCCGGCGCCGGCCGGGCCCGCGGGCCGGGAAGCTCCCTAGATCCCGGTCTCCTTGGTCACCAGGGCCACTGCCTCGTCCACGTCGTCCGTGACGTGGAACAGCAGCAGATCGTGCTCCGACGCCTTCCCCTGCGCCACCACCGTCCCGCGCAGCCAGTCCACCAGGCCGCCCCAGTACTCCGTGCCGAAGAGCACGATCGGGAACCGTGTCACCTTCCGGGTCTGGACCAGGGTCAGCGCCTCGAACAGCTCGTCCAGGGTGCCGAGCCCGCCCGGCAGGACCACGAAGCCCTGCGCGTACTTCACGAACATCGTCTTGCGGACGAAGAAGTAGCGGAAGTTCACTCCGATGTCGACATGCGGGTTGAGGCCCTGCTCGAAGGGCAGCTCGATCCCGAGCCCGACCGACACGCCGTCGGCCTCCCTCGCGCCCTTGTTCGCCGCCTCCATCGCGCCGGGTCCGCCGCCGGTGATCACCGCGAAGCCCGCCTCGACCAACGCGCGGCCGATCCGTACCCCCGCCTCGTACTCCGGCGCGCCCGGGGCCGTGCGGGCCGAGCCGAAGACGCTGATCGCGCTGGGCAGTTCGGCCAGGGCGCCGAAGCCCTCCACGAACTCCGACTGGATGCGCATGACCCGCCAGGGGTCGGTGTGCAGCCAGTCCGCTGAGCCCTTCTCCGTGGTGTCGAGCAGCCGCTGGTCGGTGGTGCCGGACTGGACCTGGTCCCGGCGGCGCACCACCGGGCCGAGGCGCTGCTCCTCCGGCGCCGGTGCTCCCTCAGGGTTGCCCATGTTGTGCTCCCTCCGCTGTACGTGTCCCGACAGACTAGGTCGGCACATGTGACGAATGGGGAAATTCAGGCCGTCAGCCAGGAGCGGAGTCGCTCCTCGGCCCGGGAGATCATCGCGATGTCGACGCGCTCGTCGCGCTTGTGCGCGAGCAGCGGGTTGCCCGGGCCGTAGTTCACCGCGGGCACACCGAGCGCACTGAAGCGCGACACGTCCGTCCAGCCGAACTTCGGCCTGGCCACGCCGCCGACCGCCGCCATGAAGGCCGCCGCCGCCGGGTGCGAGAGGCCGGGCAGCGCGCCGCCGGTGTGGTCGTCGACGATGAACTCGTCGATGTCGCACCCGGCGAAGAACTCCTTGACGTACGCCAGCGCCTGCTCCTCGCTGCGGTCGGGCGCGTAGCGGAAATTGACCACCACGGTGCACGCGTCGGGGATGACGTTGTTGGCCACGCCGCCCTCGATCCGTACGGCGTTGAGGCCCTCGTGGAACTCCAGGCCGTCGATCACCGGCCTGCGCGGCTCGTACGCGGCCAGCTTCGCCAGGATCGGGGCGGCGGAGTGGATCGCGTTGGACCCCATCCAGCTGCGCGCCGAATGGGAGCGCTCGCCCTTGGTGCGCAGGATCACCCGGAGCGTGCCCTGGCAGCCGCCCTCGACCTCGGTGTCCGACGACTCCAGCAGGACGGCGAAGTCCGCGGCCAGCCAGTCGGGGTGGGCCTCGGCCACGAGCTTGAGGCCGTTGAGGTCGGCGGCGACCTCTTCGTTGTCGTAGAAGACGAACGTGAGGTCGCGGTTGGGCTCCGGCACGGTGGCGGCGATCCGCAGCTGCACGGCCACGCCCGACTTCATGTCACAGCTCCCGCAGCCCCACAGCACGCCGTCCTCGTCGAGCCGCGACGGGACGTTGTCCGCGATCGGCACCGTGTCGAGGTGCCCGGCCAGCACGACCCGCTCGGCACGGCCGAGGTGCGTCCGGGCGACGACGTTGTTGCCGAACCGGTCGACGGTCAGGTGCGGCAGGGCCCTCAGGGCCTCCTCGACCGCGTCGGCGAGGGGCTTCTCGGTGCCGCTCACGGAGGGGAAGTCGACCAGCTGCGCGGTCAGGGCCGGGGCGTCGAGTGTGAGGTCAAGCGGGGTCTCTGACATGGCTCAGACCCTAACCCGGGCTCCAGTACGGTGTGCCCTGTGTCCCAGCCCACTGCCGCGCCACGCCGCGGCCGTCTCGTCCGGACCGTGGCCGCCCTCGCCGTACTCCTGGCGGTCGCGGGCTATGTCCTGGTGCAGTACCTCAGCGGAGGCAGCAGCGGTCCGCGGTGCACGGCGCGGTCGAGCGCCGGGGCCGGCTTCCGGCTGAGCCCCGAGCAGGCCGTCAACGCGGCGACGATCACCGCCGTGGGAACGTCTCGCGGTATGCCGGAGCGCGCGGTGACCATCGCGCTGGCGACCGCACTCCAGGAGTCGGAGCTGCGCAATCTCGACCACGGCGACCGGGACTCGCTCGGCCTCTTCCAGCAGCGGCCCTCGCAGGGCTGGGGCACGGCCGGGCAGGTCATGGATCCGGTCTACGCGGCCGGGAAGTTCTACGAGCACCTCGAAAAGGTCCCCGACTACACCCGGCTGCCGCTGACGGTCGCCGCCCAGCGGGTCCAGCGCAGCGCCTTCCCGCAGGCGTACGCGAAGCACGAGACGGACGCCACGCTGCTGTCGGCCGCGCTGACCGGACGGGCACCCGCCTCGTTCTCCTGCGCGGCGACCAGGAGCAGCGTGGCGGGCAGGCCGGCCGCGGTGCGCGCGGCGCTGACACGGGCCTTCGGGTCCGGGGTGCTGTCCGGCACGAAGTCGGCGCAGCCTTCGGAGGTCCGGCTGCCGGTCCGCACGACAACGGCGCGGGCGGCCGGCGCGCGCGGCACGGGGTCCGTGCGGCAGCGCGGCTGGGAGCTGGCTCACTGGGCGGTGGCCAACTCTGCGGCACTCCACATCCGGCGGGTCAGCTACGCGGGCCGGGAGTGGACCGCGGGGACGAACCAGGCACCGTGGCGCACATCGGACGCCGGACGGAGCAGCCCGACAGGGCGGAGCGCGAGCCAGGACGCGGCCGAGGTCCGCATCAGCGTCACGAAATAGCCCCGGAAGCGGCCCGTACAGACACTCGGCCCCTCACTCGGAAGCGGCTCCGTCGCCCGCTCCCGAGGGCCTCGCGCACCCCTTCCGCCCAGCCGCACCCTCGCTCCGCGGACCTCAAGGGCCCCAAGGGGAGTGACGGTTCAGCAGGCGCTCACACGGACCACCGTTTGTCCGTTTTTATCCGAACCCGATAATGCGACACATTGCAGACTCTTTACCTTGGTGCACCGCAACTTCCCCCTCCCCCCAAGCGGTTGTCACACCGTCCGGTCGCCGGACAGTCAACGTCCCCTCCCGCTCAAGGAGCACCATGTCCCTCTCCCTGACCCGTCGGATCGCCCGTACCGCGCTGCTGATCGCGGCGGGTGCGGCCCCCGTGGTCGGTGCGGCCGGCGTCGCAAGCGCCGCGGAACTCCCGCAGGCACCGAACCTGGGCGGCGTGACCGCCCTCGACGGCGCCGGCCTGGGCAACTCCGTCGACAGTGCGGCCCGGACGACCACCGGCATGGCCGGTGACACCGGCAGCAAGGCCGTCAAGAAGACCGTCCCCGCCGCGGGCAAGGCGGTCGGCGCCGTCGGCAAGACCGCCGCTCCGGCCGCCCAGAAGGCCGCCGGCGAGACCGCCGGCAGCGCGGGCACCCTCATCGGCGGCACCGCGGCGGGCGCCGGCGGCGCCCTGCCGACCGCGGGCAAGCTGCCGGTGGGCGGCCTGCCGCTCGGCCGCTAGGTCTCCGGCGGCCACCGGCCGACCGGTCCCGGTTCGGCCGGCCACGGCCGCCGGGTACCGCGAAGGGCCCCAGGGAGTTCGCGCTCCCCGGGGCCCTTCGCGTGCGTGCCGTGCGGACCGCCCCTCGACGGGGCGGCCCGGGTCCTACTTCTCGCCGAGCCGCTTCACCGCGGCGGCCACCCGCTCGTCGGTCGCCGTCAGCGCCACCCGGACGAACCGCTCGCCCGCCGTCCCGTAGAAGTCACCGGGCGCCACCAGGATGCCCAGCTCCGCGAGGTGGCCCACGGTCTCCCAGCACCGCTCGTCGCGGGTCGCCCACAGGTAGAGGCTGGCCTCGCTGTGCTCGATCCGGAAGCCGTGCGCCTCCAGTGCGGCCCGCAGTGCGCTCCGCCGGGCCAGGTACCGCTCCCGCTGCTCCGCCACGTGCGCGTCGTCGCCGAGCGCCGCGGCCATCGCGGCCTGAACGGGCGCGGCCGTCATCATCCCGCCGTGCTTGCGGATCTGCAGCAGCTCGCCCAGCACTGCGGCGTCGCCCGCGAGGAACGCGGCGCGGTACCCGGCCAGGTTGGAGCGCTTGGAGAGCGAGTGGACGGCGATCAGACCCTCGTACGTGCCGCCGCAGACATCCGGGTGGAGCACGGAGACCGGCTCGGCCTCCCAGCCCAGCTCGAAGTAGCACTCGTCGCTCGCGATCAGGACGTCGTGCTCCCGGGCCCAGGCGACGATCCGCGCCAGTTCCCCGCCGCCGATGACCCGGCCGGTGGGGTTGGACGGCGAGTTGAGCCAGAGCAGCCTTAGCCCCTCGGGATCAAGCTCCGTCGGGTCGTCGTAGACGACCGGCTCCGCGCCGCAGAGCCGCGCGCCCACCTCGTACGTCGGGTAGGCGAGCCGGGGGTACGCCACCCGGTCACCCGCCCCCAGGCCGAGCTGCGTGGGCAGCCAGGCCACCAGTTCCTTGGAGCCGACCACCGGCAGCACGTTGGTGTGCGCGACCTCGCGCGCCCCGAGCCTGCGCTCGCACCAGCCGCTGATCGCGTCACGCAGCGCGGTCGTCCCCCACACCGTCGGATACCCGGGTGAGTCGGCCGCGGCGACGAGCGCCTCACGGACGAGCGCGGGGACCGAGTCGACCGGTGTGCCGACGGAGAGGTCGACGATGCCGTCCGGATGGGCGGCTGCGGTCGCCTTGTACGGCTCCAGCTTGTCCCAGGGGAAGGCGGGGAGACGCGATGAGAGTGCGGACACGGGCTTCACTTTCTCGTACGTACGGGGTGGCGCGGGCGCGGACCGCGCGGTCATGGGCTGCGACGGGCCCGGCCCTCGCGGGCCGGACACCGGGAAATGCCGCAGCCCCGTACGGCGAAGAGTGCCGTACGGGACCGGGTCGCTACGGGATCAGCCGTTCTGCGGAGGCAGCGCCGCGATGAAGGGATGGTCGCGCTCGATCAGGCCGAGCTTGGAGGCGCCACCGGGCGAGCCGAGCTCGTCGAAGTATTCGACGTTCGCCTTGTAGTAGTCCTTCCACTCCTCCGGGGTGTCGTCCTCGTAGAAGATCGCCTCCACCGGACAGACCGGCTCACAGGCACCACAGTCGACGCATTCGTCCGGGTGGATGTACAAGGACCGGGAGCCCTCGTAGATGCAGTCGACGGGGCACTCCTCGATGCACGCCTTGTCCTTGACGTCGACACAAGGCTGCGCGATGACGTAAGTCACGCTGTCGTTCCTCCTCGGTAGGGCTGCTCTGCGCGGGAGCGCGGCGTCGTCGATGCCCGCACCTAGTATCTCCGTTCCTGGGCGCGATCCGAACAGGAGGGGCGGAGAGAGCTGTGGAATTCACCACCGGCGGACGGCTTGAGGTCCGAATTACACCTGTTGACGTGGGCAAACGGGTATCAGTCAGGCAGCTGACCAACGAGGCTGCGCCCGGTGCGAAGTTCACCGACACGGTGGGTGTTCTCACATCATGGGACGCGGGTGTGCTGTCCATCACACAGCGGTCGGGCGTGTCGGTGCGGATCCCGGAATCGGCGCTCGTCGCGGGCAAGACCGTCCCCGCGACGCCCGCACGCAGGCGGGGTCCTTCGGCGACCTTCCCCGAACTGGCGCGGGCGATGGCGCGCGCCTGGCAGCCGGTGGAGAGCGAGCAGCTCGGCGACTGGCGGCTGAGGGCCGCCGCCGGTTTCACCCGGCGCGCCAACTCCGTGCTGCCGCTCGGCGATCCGGGCCGCCCGCTGGACGCGGCCCTGGAGCGGGTGCACGCCTGGTACGCGGAGCGCGGCCTGCCGGCGTACGTCCAGGTCGCCACCGGGAGCGAGGGCACCCAGGAGGTCCTGGCCGCCGGTCTGGAGCAGCGCGGCTGGACCCGCGAGGTGAGCGCGCTGGTACTGACCGGGGCGCTGGCCCCGCTCGGCGACCCGGCCCGCCCGCTGGAGGACACGGTCTCCCGGGTGACGCTCTCCCGCTCCTGCGACGCCCCCTGGCTGGCCCGCTACCAGCGCTTCAGCACCCCGGACCCGGCCGTCCTGCGTGTACTGGGCAGCGGCCCCTCGACCTGGTTCGCGTCGGTCGGCGGCCCGGGCGGGGTGCCCTCCGCGATCGGCCGGTGCGTGACCGACGGCCGGTGGGCGGGTTTCATGGCGGTGGAGGTGGACCCGGCGGCCCGCCGTCAGGGGCTGGCGAGCGCGGTCATGACCGCGCTGGCCCGCCGGGCGCTCGACGAGGGCGCCTCGGCGGCCTGGCTCCAGGTCGAGGAGGACAACGCCGCGGCCCGTGCCCTCTACGACGGCCTGGGCTTCCGGACCCACCACCGGTACCACCACTACCGGCAGCACATTCCCACGGCATAGGCGGGCAGGGGATCCATATGGACGAGCAATCCACCGACTGGCGCAGGCAGTTCGCCGAGGAGGCCCGCGCCGGGCGGCCCGATCTCGCGCTGCTGTGCCTGCTGGTGGGCACGGAGGCCGATCCCGCACTCGGCCAGGACGGCATCGACGCGGCCCAGATCGAACTGGACCGGCTGGCGGGGGCGCTGCCCTTCGGGGTGACCGGGGCGGACGCCTGGGCCGGCGCACTCGGCGAACTCCTCGGCGCGCGCAGCGGATTCAAGGGGGGCGAGGCCGACTACCAGCGGCTGGAGTCCTCCCTGCTGCACGAGGTGCTGCGGCGCGGGCGCGGGCTGCCGATCCTGCTCTCGGTGGTGTGGATCGAGGTGGCACGGCGGGCCGGCGCCCCGGTGTACGGGGTGGCGCTGCCGGGCCACTTCGTGGTCGGCTTCGGCGATCCCTCGGGCCGCCCGGAGGATCAGGTGCTCGCCGATCCGTTCGCGGGCGGACGGCTGCTCACCGGCGATGACGCGGGCGCGCTGGTCGCCGGCGCGACGGGTGCGCCCTTCGACCCGGCGATGCTCGCCCCCGCCGGCCCGCTGGAGATCGTCCTGCGGATCCTGAACAACATCCGGGCCTGGGCCGCGGCCCGCCCGGAGCGTACGGACGTCCAGCTCTGGGCGGTCGAACTCTCCCTGCTGCTGCCCTCGCACCCGGCGCGGCTGCGCTACGAGCACGCCGAACTCCTCGTCGAGCGGGGCGACTTCATGCGCGGAGCGGTGGAGATGGAGGAGTACGCCGAGGTGGTGGCCGCGGTCGAGCCGGGCACTGCCGAGACCATCCGCGGCCGGGCGAGGTCGGCGCGCGCGATGCTCAACTGACCGGCCGGGGCCGTGGTCCCGGGGCGCGGACGGCGCTCACCGTCCGGCGCGGGCGTACCTCCCCGGCGCTACGCCCACGACACGCTTGAAGTGCCGGGTCAGATGGGACTGGTCGTAGAAACCGGTGGCCACCGCCACCTCGCCCGGCTGCTGTCCTTCGAGCAGCAGGCCACGGGCCCGGTCCACCCGGCGGGACGTCAGATACTGGTGCGGGGTGATCCCGAAGGCTGCGCTGAACGCCCGCACCAGATGGGCGGGGTGGGCGTGCACCTGTGCGGCGGCCTCCCGCAGTGTCACCCCCTGCACCAGCCGCTCGTCGAGCAGCTCCCGCAGGCGCTCCGCGACGGGCCGGGCGGACCCCTCCGGCCGGCCGCCGGCAGCGCCCGGCCGCAGATGCCCGCGCAGCCGCTCGCTGATGAGAGCCAGCCGGCTCTCCGCCTCCAGCTCGTCACCCCGGCAGCCCAGCGCCGTGTGCAGCTGTCCGACGCGGCTGCGCAGCACCGGGTCGACCAGATCGGGGCGGTCGACGGCGGCGCCGATGTACCCGGCGTCCAGCTGGGTCATGTCCAGGTAGAGGACCCGTTTGCGGAAACCGTGCGGAGTGGCGGGTGAGCCGTTGTGGGGCACCTGCGGGGGCAGCAGCGAGACGGTGTCGTGCGGGGTGCCGTGTTCGTGGCGGTCGAGGTCGTACCGCACGGCCCCGTCGTCGACGATCAGCAGGGTCCACGCGTCATGGACGTGCATCGGGTAGGAGTGCTCGGTGAAGTGGGCATGGAAAACCTCGACGACACCCGCTACGGGCGGGCGCCATGCGGAGACCTCCGGCCGGGACACCATGCAAAGAACGTACAAGACCGCGCGGCGGCCCACGCGGCAGTCTCGGGGCATGAGAACCGAGACTGCCCCCGCCGCCGTCGCCGACAGCTCCACCGCCGGCGCGCCGGTCCGCTTCGACACCAAGATCGCCGTGCTGCTCCACGAGGACCTGGAGACCTGGCAGCGGCTGAACGTGACCGCCTTCCTGGTCAGCGGGCTGGGCCCGACGCTGCCCGAGGTGATCGGCGAGCCGTACGCCGACGCCGACGACACCGCCTATCTGCCGATGTTCCGGCAGCCCGTACTGGTCTTCGAGGGCACCAGCGAGACGCTGACCGCCGCGCACTCCCGTGTCCTGTCCCGCGCGCTCCCCCGGGCCGTCTTCACCCGGGAGCTGTTCGGTACGGGCAACGACCGCGACAACCGGGCCGCGGTCCGGGCGGTCGGGCGCGACCGGCTCGACCTGGTGGGGCTGGCGGTCTACGGACCGCGCAACGCGGTGGACAAGGTACTCAAGGGCGCACGGATGCATCCCTGAGGGGCAGCGGTCCTTCCCTGGCCCCGGGGCAGGGAAGGACATCCGGACCGCTAGAGCCAGCCCTTCTCACGGGCGATCCGCACGGCCTCGGCGCGGTTGCGGGCCGCCAGCTTCTGGATCGCCGTGGAGAGGTAATTGCGGACGGTGCCCTGCGAGAGGTGCAGCGCCGCCGCCACTTCCGCGTTGGTCGAGCCATCCGCCGCCGCGCGCAGCACGTCGCGCTCGCGGTCCGTCAGCGGATTCGCGCCGTCGGAGAGTGCGGCGGCGGCCAGGGTGGGGTCGATGACCCGTTCTCCCCCGAGGACCCTGCGCACCGCGGTGGCCAGCTGGGACGCGGGGGCGTCCTTGACCAGGAAGGCGTGGGCGCCCGACTCCATGGCACCGCGCAGATAGCCGGGGCGGCCGAAGGTGGTCAGGACGACGACCTTCAGCGCGGGCAGTTCGCGGTGGAGCTGGGCCGCCGCTTCGATGCCGGTCATGCCCGGCATCTCGATGTCGAGCAGCGCGACGTCCACGGCGTGGGCCCGGGCGGCGGCCAGGACCTCGTCGCCGCGGGCCACCTGGGCCACGACCTCGAAATCCGGCTCAAGGCCGAGCAGCGCGGCAAGGGCCTCACGGACCATGGCCTGGTCCTCGGCGAGCAGGAGCCTGATCATGCACCGGATCCTATGGGGACGCGGACGGTCAGGGTGAAGCCGGGACCGGCCTGCGTATCGAGCGTGCCGCCGGCCTTGGCGAGGCGCTCCGCCAGTCCGGTCAGTCCGTTGCCGTGCGGGCCGGGGGCGGCGTTCCTGCCGTCGTCGCGCACCACGAGTTCGAGGCGGCGGCCGTCCAGGGTCTGACGGGAGGCGAGCGCGACCGTGCAGTGCCGGGCCCCGCTGTGGCGTACGACGTTGGTGATGCCCTCGCGCAGCGCCCAGGCCAGTACGGCCTCCTGGTCCTCGTCCAGTCCGCCGGCCCCGCACCCCTCCGGTACCTCGGCGGGCACATCCGCCACGATGCCCGCCGCCGCGAGGGCGGTGCGGGCGCCCGCCAGCTCGCCGGGCAGGGTCGGGCGCCGGTAGCCGGTGACCGCTTCCCGTACGTCCGTCAGCGCCTGTCTGCTGACCCGCTCGATATCCGCGACCTGCGCGGCCGCCGGGCCGGGCTGGTCCGGGAGCATGCGGCCCGCCAGCTCCGATTTGAGGGTGATCAGCGACAGGGAGTGGCCGAGGAGGTCGTGCAGGTCGCGGGCCATCCGCAGCCGCTCCTCGTTGGCGGCGAGCTGGGCGACCGTGGCGCGGGCCTCCCTCAGCTCGACCGTCGTACGGATCAGCTGCCGCACACCGGTCATCGCGAATCCGCCGAGCAGGGCCGGGATGAGCAGTGGCCCGGCGAGCCCGACCGGATCGTCGGCGCGGAGCGCGAGGAGGCACATCAGCGCTGTGGCCCCGAGGATCCCCCAGGTCGCACGGCGAAGCGGCAGGACCGCGCCGCAGTTCACGGCCACGTACACGAAGAGGACGAGCCAGGGGGAGCCAAGAGTGAGGTTGAGCCCGACGGCGAGGACGCCGAGGACGACCAGGGTGGTGTGGATCACGCGTGGCGAGAGCGAGCGGCTGGTGTTCCGGAAAACCATGACGAGGTACAAACCGACGAAGACGGTCAGCCCGGTCCAGCCGAGCGCCTGCCCGGCGGGCGAGTAGCGCCCGTCGAGCAGTGCGTTGAGCGGAGTGCTCAAGAAGATCAGCCAGATGCCGATCCAGAGCATCTTCCTGGCCGCTTCCCGGGTGTTCTCCGGTACTTTCCCGATACCGACCACGCGTTCCTGGTTCACGCCTTCAGTGTGTCCTTCCGGTAGAGCCAGGCGGCGCCGCCCGTGAAGATCAGGAAGTAGACGAAGAGGATGGCCACGTCCTTGATGTGCGGTGCGCTGCCCACCTCGATGGCCTGGCCGAGGCCGGCGTACGCGTGGGTCGGCAGCCACTCCGCGACATTCTGCAGCCACTGCGGGAAGACCGTCGTGGGCAGCCAGAGGCCGCCGAGGATGGAGAGCCCGAAGTAGATGATCATCGTGATCGGCCGGACCGCGTCACCGCTCGTGATGTACCCGATGGCGACACCGAGCGCCGCGAAGACCAGGCTCCCGGCCCAGATGACGCCGGTCAGCGCGAGCCACTGCCACGCGTCGAACCGTACGTTCTTGGCGAGGGCCGCCACGACGAAGACCACCACGATGCACGGCAGGGTGACCACGGCCGCGCTGGCGATCTTCGCGAGGACATAGCCGCGGCCCGGCAGCGAGGTGAGGCGCAGCTGGCGCACCCAGCCCTTCTCCCGCTCCTTGGCGATGCGCTCGCTGTTGCCCATGAGGACGGCGGTCAGCGCGCCGAAGGAGGCCATCGCGACCACGTAGAAGTTCTGGAGGGTGAGGTCGGTGCCGCCCACCTTGTCCGACGAGGACGCCCCGCTCGAAATGATCAGGTAGAGCATCGAGGGGTAGAGGATCGAGAAGAACATGAACTTCTTGTTCCGCAGCGTCCGGGTGATTTCGAGCTTGACCAGGGTCCTCATGCTGCTTTGGCCTCCTCGGCCTCGGTGATGGCGACGAAGGCCTGTTCCAGGCCGAGGCCCGCGACTTCGAGGTTGCGGGGGTAGAGACCGAGTCCGTACAGCGCGTGGACGGTGGCGTCCGCGTCGGACGACTGGATACGGACCGTGCGGCCGGAGACGTCGAAGGCCGTCAGGCTCGGGAGCCCGCGCAGCGCGACCTCGTCGATGGCGCCCTCCAGGTCGAAGGCGATACGCCGGGCGCCGGCCTTGGCCTTGATCTCGGACGCGGTCCCGTCGGCGAGCAGCCGGCCCTTGTGGAGGACCAGGACGCGGTCGGCGATGGCGTCCGCCTCCTCCAGGTAGTGCGTGGCGAAGAGGACCGTACGGCCCTGGTCGGCCTGCTCACGCATGGTGGCCCAGAAGGCCTGCCGGGCCGACACGTCCATGCCGGTGGTGGGCTCGTCGAGGACGATCAGGTCGTTGTCCCCGGCTGTCGCCAGTGCGAAGCGGACGCGCTGCTCCTGGCCTCCGGAGAGCTTGTTGACCATGCGGTCGGCGATCTGGGTGATGCCCGCGCGGTCGAGCACGTCGGCGACCGGGCGCGGGTGGCGGTGCAGATCGCAGGCCAGCTGGACCAGCTCGCGGACCTTGACCTCCTCCATCAGGCCGCCGCTCTGCAGCATCGCACCGACGCGGCCGTCCCTGATGGCCTGTTCGGGGGTGGTGCCGAAGACCCGGACGGTGCCCGAGTCGGGCTTGCGCAGTCCGAGCAGGAGGTCGAGCGTCGACGACTTGCCCGCCCCGTTGGGACCGAGCAGCGCGACGGTCTCGCCGGGATGCAGGTCGAGGGTCAGGCCGGCCACGGCGCGCACCTCGCCGTACGTCTTGTTCACGTTCTCGAAGCTCGCCACGGTGGTGGGCGGTGCTGTCGTCTTCGTCATGGGAACAGCCTCGCTCAGTGGGGATACCCGGCGGCAGAGCCGCCTGTCGTGAGTCGGCGATGACAGATGTCATACCCCCGGCCGTGACACGGCCCCCGCCGGAGGACCGGCGGGGGCCGTGAGGAGGCGACTGCGCTCGCGGGTGCGGCCGCGGTCAGCTCGGGTCGAGGCTGATCGTGGCGACGCGCTCCGCCGGGGTCTTGCCGAGCAGCGCGGACTGCATGGCCTGCGCGACATCGGTGGCCGAGACCGGGTGCTTCTGCCCGTCGCCCTTGGTGATCATGACGCCGTCGAAGACGCCCTCCAGGAGCTGGGTGATCGCCGTCCGGTTGTAGACCGGTTCGAGCCGTCCGCTGACGGGCTTCATGGAGAGGATCTTGGGCAGCGACCTCTCCGGTCCGAACTGGATCTGCTTGTTGCCCGCCTTGATCGTGATCAGCCCGGACATCGCGGGCTGCGCGAAGTCCTTCATGGCCCGGTCGATCTCGGCCTGCGTGATGGTCGGCTGCCTGGCCACGACCGGGAGTTGCACGGTGTGCGGCTTCCCGGTCTGGACCTGCGCGCGGAACGCGTCCCGGACAGCGACCATCGACTTGTTGACGTCCAGGGCCTTGCCCGCCTTGCCCGGTGCGGGAACGGCCTTGCCGGGCTCGAACTTGACCGTGCCGTCGGACGCGGAGCCGGAGACGCCCGCCAGATCGGTGAGCGCGACGCCGAGCTTCTCCTCGTCGGTCGGCAGGATCGGCTCGACCTGGCGCCGGCCGCCGAAGAGCGAACCGATCACCGAGACGGGGTTGTAGTCACTGCCCGCCGCCTGCCGCACGGTGGCCTGGGTCTCCAGGCTGAGTCCGGCCGTCGCGGGCCTGAGCTCGGTCCTGCGGCCGTCGACACTCAGCTGGATCGGGGCGTTGACCCGGTTGCCGAGCGCACTGTCCAGCTTGTTGACGGCCTCGTCCCGGGTGCCGCCGCCGATGTCGACACCGAGCACGGTGGTGCCCTTGGGGACATCGGAGTGGTTCATCAGCAGCCCGGCGCCGTACGCCACACCGGCGAGCACGACGACGCCGACACCGATGAGTCCCAGCTTCGAGCGGCCCTTCTTCACCGGTGCCGCCGGGCGGACCGGGGCGGGGCCCGGGGCCGGGACCACGGCGGGGTTCGGGGACGGGCTGAACGGCGATGAGCCGTCGGAGAACTGCGGCGGGCCGCCGGGGCCGTCCGTGCCGGGGCCCGCGGCGCCGCCGGGGCCCGGCGGGAACGGGGCGCGGCGATCGGACGGCGCCACCGGGACGCCGCTGCTGAGCGTGGAACCCGAGACGTTCCCGCCGGCCGGCGGGACCCCCTGGCCGCCGGGGCCGGGGCCGAATCCGGGTACCTGCTGCTGCGGTGTCAGTACGGCGGTGTCGTCCGACATCGGCGTCGCGGCGCCGCCGGAAGCGGACGGGCCGTCACCGAGCGGAGGCGTCAGCGGGCTGGTGCCGGTGACGGGACCCGTGGTCGGTCCCGAGGGGCCTGCGAGCCCGGCCGGGCCGGGCGGCCCGAGCGAACCGAGGGCCCCGGGAGGGCCGGAGGGGGCGGACGTACCGGCGGCGCCGGGCCCGGCGCCGCCCCGCGGTTCGGAGAAGTAGGGCAGGTCGGCGCGGGGCCCGCCGCCGTCCTGCGCCCCGGGCCCGCGCGGGGCCGGAGCGGACGGCGTGGCGGAACCCGGCGCGTCGGGCGCGGACTGCACCGGTGGCTGGGCGGGGCCTGCGGGCTTGCGCGGCGCGAACCAGTCACTGGTGGGACGCTCGGCCGGCGGAGCCTCGGCCTCCGGCTCCGGATCGGGCTCGGGCGGCAGCGACATGGCCGCGGTGCGCTCCTGGTCGGCGCCGCGGTCGATGGGCTCACTCTCGCCCATGGGCGTCCGCATGACGACCGGCGGAATCGGCCGCGAGCCGGGGATGTTGATCCGGATACGCGTCGTCAGCGTGGTCTCGGTCCTGGGCTCGTCCGGCTGCGGCTCGGCGGCCGGCGCTGCGGCCTCCTCCGGAGACTGGCGGGTTCCGTACGGCGGCGTGCCTGAGGGGTACGCGGCCCCGCCACGACCCTGGGGACCGGTGGACGAACTGTCAGTTTCACGACTCAAGGCAGGTTCTCCCGGTTGGCTCCGCCGCCCGTTCTTACTTGTGCGGGAGGTTCGGCGGCGCGCACCACCATACTGGCCACGGCGCGATGACACCCCCCACCCACTGGAATGTGTGGTTCCGACCGCCCTCGCAACGGCGTCCCGTTCACTGGGCGAAGCGGCACATCACTTGCCAGGTCGGGCGGAATCCGGCCCCGGCTGCGGCACTTTGCGCACGGTGGCACAGATCACAGCGGCCACCATTCCGCCCAGCAGGAAGACGTACGAGCCCGTCCCTGCGCCGAAGACGAAGTCGCCCTCCGGGCGGGTGGCGGTCAGCAGCATGACGGCGACCAGCCATCCGACGGCGGGGGCGCCGACCCCGACCGCGGTACCGGTCGCCACCCGGCCGCCGTAGAAGACGGCCGCGGTGCCCAGCAGGGCGATGACCAGTCCGCCGGGGAACCAGCCGGCCTGGACGAGGGCGCCCGCGAGCCCGGCCAGCGCGCCGAGCACGACGAGCCCGAAGTAGGCAGCGACGCGGCGGGGGTTCAGCGGCGCCGCGATGCCCGTGGGCCCCTGGTTCGCACTCACAGGGCCGCTCCGGCGATCCCCGCGAAGAGGTCGGTCTCCCGCTCGCCATCCGGCGCCCCCGGTGTGCCCCGCACCAGTTGGTAGTACTCCCGCGTGAAGAGCGGCTGGCCCAGGTCGTTGGAGAGGGCGAAGAACGGTCCTTCCACGGCGATCTGACTCGCGTGCGCACGCATCGCGGCCGTCTTGGCCGCCGCGTGGGCCGCGCCGTCGATCTCCGCCGTGACGAGCGTGTCGTCCACGACGCCCGGCACGTCCCCGACGTCCGCGATCCCGGGGAAACCGGCGCCGGCCGCGCGCAGCCGGGCGAAGCCCTCATCGGCCGCCGAGCGCGGCACCCGGTTCCAGTAGATCTTCGCGATCCGGTGCGGCGCACCGCACTCCGGCCGGAACGCGGGCTCGTCCGCGAGCTCGGCGGCGCGCATCGCGACGCGGTGCGCCTGGATGTGGTCGGGGTGGCCGTAGCCGCCGTGGGTGTCGTAGGTCACCAGCACCTGCGGCCTTACGGTGCGGATCACCTCGACGAGGTGGGCCGCCGCCTCGTCCACGGGCGTGTTCCAGAAGGCGCCCTCGCGGTGGTTCTGCGGGGCGCCCATCATCCCGGAGTCCCGGAATCGGCCGGGGCCGCCGAGGAAGCGGTGGTCCGTGACGCCCAGCTCCCGCATCGCGTCGGCCAGTTCACCGGCGCGGTGGGCGCCGAGGACGTCCTCGCGGTCCGCTGCCAGATGAGCGAGGCCGGGCGGAATGATCTCGCCCTCCTCGCCGAGGGTGCAGGTCACCAGGGTGACGTGGGCGCCGTCGGCCGCGTACGCGGCCATGGTGGCGCCGTTGTTGATCGACTCGTCGTCGGGGTGCGCGTGCACCAGGAGCAGGCGCCGGTCGGGTAGGTCCGTCATGGGAACAGCCTACGAGTCGCCCCCGCTTCCAGGGGCGCCCGTCCTTCTGTCCGTCGGCTCAGAACTTGATGCCGCCGATCATCCCGGCCACATTGGTCGTGAGCGAGTGGATGGTGGGCGCCACGGACGAGCTGGCCAGGTAGAAGCCCAGGAGCGCGCAGACCATCGCGTGCCCCGCTTTGAGCCCCGACTTCCTGACCATGAGCACGACGATGATCGTCAGCAGCACCACCGCCGAGATCGAGAGCGCCATGACGGTTCACCTCCACTTGCGTACGGTCCAGGGGCATGCCGCGACTGCCGGTAGCGTCACACCCACCTAGCGCTACGGATCATAACTATCCGGGGCCGTGCATGATCGATGCACGGCAGCACGAGGGGCGCATGGACGTACGCCCCCGGCAGAACCGGTCGGCACATGCCCGCCGTCGGGGAGGGTCCGGCGGGCCTCCTCTAGGTTCAGTCGCATGACATCGAACGAACACTCCTTTCCGCGCCGGTTCGCCAGAACCCAGCGCTTCACCCTCGGCGCCCCGCGCGCCTTCACGGTGTCGCCCGACGGCGACCGGGTCGCCTACCTGCGCTCCCCCACCGGCACGGACCGGGCGAACCGGCTCTGGGTGCTCGACCTCGGCCAGGGCGCACAGGAGCGCGTCGCCGCGGATCCCGGTGTGCTGCTCGGCGGGGCCGATGAGCAGCTCTCGGCCGGCGAGCGCGCCCGCCGCGAGCGGAGCAGGGAGGGCTCGGCCGGCATCGTCGGATACGCGGTGGACGGCGCGGCCGAGCTGGCCGTATTCGCCCTGTCCGGACGGCTGTTCACGGCCGGGCTGCGGACCCCGGGGACCCGGGAGATCCGGGTCCCCGGGCCCGTCATCGACCCCAGGCCGTCCCCCGACGGCAGCCGCATCGCCTATGTGACCGGGGGCGCGCTGCGCGTCGTGGGGGCGGACGGGGAGGGCGACAGGGCGCTCGCCGAGCCGGAGGACGCGCACGTCACGTACGGACTCGCCGAGTTCGTCGCTGCCGAGGAGATGGGGCGCTCGCGCGGTTTCTGGTGGTCACCCGACTCCCGGACCCTGCTGGTGGCGCGGGCCGACGACAGCGCCGTACAGCGCTGGTGGATCGCCGATCCCGCCCGCCCGGAGCAGGAGCCCGCACAGGTCGGGTACCCGGCGGCCGGTACGCCCAACGCCGACGTCGGACTCTTCCTCCACGCCCTCGACGGCACGCGCACCGAAGTGCTCTGGGACCGGGCCCGCCACCCGTATCTGGCGGCCGTGCACTGGTCGTCCGACGGCGCACCGCTGCTGCTCGTCCAGGCCCGCGACCAGCGCAGCCAGCGGTATCTGGGGGTCGACACGGAGTCCGGTACGACCAGGACCGTCCACGTCGACGAGGATCCGGTGTGGCTCGATCTCTTCCCCGGGGTGCCTGCCTGGGCCCCAGCGGGAGGGCTGGTCAGGATCGCCGACGAGGGGGGCGCACGGGTACTCGCGGTCGGCGACCGGCTGCTCACAGGACCGGAGTTGCACGTACGGGCGGTGCTGGACATCTCGGTTGACGACGTGCTGGTCTCCGCGTCGGCGGGCGAGGCCGCAGCCGCCCCCGAGACCGGCGAGATCCATGTCTACCGGGTCAATGAGCTGGGGGTCGAGCGCCTGTCGGAGGGGCCCGGCGTCCACTCGGCGGTGCGCTCGGGCGGCGTCACTGTGCTGCTGTCGGCCCGTACCGAGCAGCCGGGCACGGAGGTCCGGGTGCTCCGGGGCGGCAAGGAGGTGGCCACCGTCACCTCCTGCGCGGAGAAGCCGGGCCTCACCCCCCGCGTGCAGTTCGCTGAGGGGGGCGCACGAAAAATTCCGTGCGCCGTCCTGCTCCCCGGTGGCTACCGCGAATCGGACGGGGCGCTCCCCGTACTCCTCGACCCGTACGGCGGCCCGCACGGCCAGCGGGTGGTCGCCGCGCACAACGCGCACCTCACGTCACAGTGGTTCGCGGACCAGGGCTTCGCTGTGGTCGTCGCGGACGGCCGCGGGACCCCGGGCCGCTCGCCCGCGTGGGAGAAGGCCATCAAGGACGACTTCACCCTCACACTGGACGACCAGGTCGACGCCCTGCACGGCCTGGCGGCCCAGGGCTTCCCGCTGGACCTCGACCGGGTCGCCATCCGCGGCTGGTCGTACGGCGGTTATCTGGCCGCGCTCGCGGTGCTGCGCCGCCCCGATGTGTTCCACGCGGGTGTCGCCGGCGCCCCCGTCGCCGACTGGCGGCTGTACGACACGCACTACACCGAGCGCTATCTCGGCGATCCGGCAGAGCGTCCCGGGGTGTACGCGGCGAGCGCGCTCGTCACCGACGACGGTCTCTCGGCGCCGGAGGACCCGGCAAGGCCGCTGATGGTCATCCACGGCCTGGCGGACGACAACGTGGTCGCGGCCCACACCCTGCGGCTCTCGTCGGCCCTGCTCGCAGCGGGGCGCCCGCACGAGGTACTGCCGCTCTCCGGGGTGACCCACATGACGCCGCAGGAACAGGTGGCGGAGAACCTGCTCCTGCTCCAGGTGGACTTCATCAAGCGGTCCCTGGCCGCGCCGCGGCAGACCGGCTGAGGTCCGGGGCCGCACCGGACGGTGCGGACACGACCGGCCGGGGTGACATGTCACCCCGGCCGGTCCACGGCACCCGCACGGTCCGCACGCTCTCCAGACTGACGGTTCCGCATATCGGTGGTACGACAGCGGGGTTGCCACCGTGTTAAGGAATTCGATGGGGTTTTTTCGGGCTTTGTCGCCCGGACCCGCGGGACGTCAAGCACGTGCGCACGTCGGTCTGCACAACCTTCGCCCAAGAAGCGCGGGCGCCGCGTCCCTTCCGCCGCCAGGCACTTGACGCGCGTCGGCGCACCGGGCCACGCTCCGCTCAGCCGCGCTGGGCCCGCACACGGCGGGCAGAGTGATGACGAACCCATCTCACGCCGCCGGAAGGGGAGTTGACGGAAGGATCCACGGCGGGCCGACCGGTCGGGGCCAGGACACCACACCTAGGAAGCGATACGACATGGCGCACGAGGTCACCATTCCCGCTCCCCGCGACAAGGCACCCCGTCAGGGTGAGGTACTGCTCTCCGCCGAGGGGCTGACGAAGCACTTCCCCATCATGGGCGGGTTCCCCTTCAAGCGCAGGATCGGCGCCGTCCAGGCCGTCGACGGCGTGGACCTCTCGCTGCACGTGGGCGAGAGCTTCGGCCTGGTGGGCGAGTCCGGCTGCGGCAAGTCCACCACCGGACGGCTGCTGACCAGGCTGCTCGAACCGTCGGGCGGCCGGCTCGTCTACCGCGGCCAGGACATCACCCACGCGGGCCGCCGTCAGCTGGCGCCGATCCGCCCCGAGATCCAGATGATCTTCCAGGACCCGTACTCGTCACTCAACCCCCGCCAGACCGTCGGCAAGATCATCAGCGGCCCGATGGAGATCAACGGGATCCGCCCCAACGGCGGGCGGGAGCACCGCGTCCGCGAGCTCCTGGAGATCGTGGGGCTCAACCCGGAGCACTACAACCGCTTCCCGCACGAGTTCTCCGGCGGCCAGCGCCAGCGCATCGGCGTCGCCCGCGCCCTCGCCCTGGAACCGAAACTCATCGTGGCCGACGAGCCGGTCTCCGCCCTCGACGTCTCCATCCAGGCCCAGGTCGTCAACCTCCTCCAGGAACTCCAGCGCGAACTGGACATCGCGTTCCTCTTCATCGCCCACGACCTGGCAGTCGTCCGGCACTTCTCGCACCGCGTCGCCGTCATGTACCTCGGCAAGATCGTCGAGGTGGGCGACCGGGACTCCATCTACCAGCTGCCGCGCCACCCCTACACGCACGCCCTGCTCTCGGCGGTCCCGGAGGCGGCGCTGGTCAGCGACGAGGAGCGGGCGGCCCACGAACGCATCCGGCTCGCGGGCGACGTACCGTCCCCGATCTCACCGCCCTCGGGCTGCCGCTTCCGTACCCGCTGCTGGAAGGCGCAGGACAAGTGCGCGGCCGAGGAGCCCCCGCTGGTACGGGCCGGCGGCAGCCGGGAGGGCCACCTGACGGCCTGCCACTTCCCCGAGGACCCGACGACCGAACGCCAGGCCGAGATCATCCTCGACCCGGCGCTGCGGGAACTGGAGTCGGGCCAGGACGGGCAGGCCGGGCCCGGGGCGCAGGACGGCGGCGCCTAGGCCCGCTCAGGCCGTGTCCTTACCGGTGGGCCCGGCGGGCGTCGCTCCGGTGGACGGGCCTGCGGGCGTCGCACCGGAGGGACCGGGCGTACCGCCGGAAGGGCCCGGTGTCCCGGACGGACCCGCGGGGCCCCCCGAAGGTCCCGCCGGGGGCTCCGCAGGGCCGTCGGGGCCGCCCGCGCTGTCCGGCACGACCTGCTTCTCCTCGGCGAAGTGGCAGGCCGAGTCGTGGTGCGCCGCCCCGTCCGAGGTCCGGAACACCGCGGGTACCGCCAGTGCGGGAACCTCCTGCGCGCACCGCTCCTGCGCCTTCCAGCAGCGGGTGCGGAAACGGCAGCCGGAGGGCGGGTTGGCGGGCGACGGCACATCCCCGGCCAGGATGATCCGCTCGCGCCGGTCCCGCGCCTCGGGGTCGGGGACCGGCACGGCGGACAGCAGCGCCTGGGTGTACGGGTGGGTGGGGTGCTCGTAGATCTCGGCGTCCGAGCCGACCTCGACGATGCGCCCCAGGTACATCACGCCGACGCGGTTGGAGATGTGCCGGACGATCGACAGGTCATGGGCGATGAAGACGTACGCCAGGTCGAACTCCTTCTGGAGCCGCCCCAGCAGGTTGATGACCTGCGCCTGCACGGACACGTCGAGTGCGGAGACCGGCTCGTCCGCCACGATGATCTCGGGGTTGAGTGCGAGGCCGCGCGCGATGCCGATGCGCTGGCGCTGGCCACCGGAGAACTGGTGCGGATAGCGGTTGATGTACTCGGGGTTGAGCCCCACGACGTCCAGCAGGTCCTGGACCTTCCGCCGCCGGTTGCCCTTGGGCGCGACTTCGGGGTGGATCTCGTAGGGCTCCCCGATGATGTCGCCGACCGTCATCCGGGGGTTGAGCGAGGTGTAGGGGTCCTGGAAGACCATCTGGATGTTGCGGCGTACGGCCTTGAGCGCGCGCCCGGACATCCTGGTGATGTCCTCTCCCTTGTACCGGATCGAACCGGACGTGGGGGCCTCCAGGTTGACCAGCATCCTGGCCACCGTGGACTTGCCGCAGCCGGACTCGCCCACGATGCCGAGGGTCTCGCCCTGGCTGAGCGCGAAGGACACCCCGTCGACGGCCTTGACCGCGCCCACCTGCTTCTTGAACAGGATCCCCTGGGTGAGCGGGTAGTGCTTGACCAGGTCGCGGACTTCGAGGATGGGCTCCTTGTCGTGGAAGGCCATCTCCGCGTGCGACTTCTCCATCAGGTCGCGTTCGGCCTCGGCCTTCTCCCGTACCTGGTCACGTGCCGCGTCGCGCCGCGAGTGGTCAGCGTGCATTGAGCGTCTCCTTCCAGAAGTGGCAGGCGCTCCGGCGCTCCGGGGTCACTTCGTACAGGGGCGGTACGTCGGTGCGGCACACCTCCTGGGCCAGCGGGCAGCGGGGGTTGAAGGCGCAGCCGGGCGGGATGTGCAGCAGGTTCGGGGGCAGGCCCTTGATCGCGTAGAGCTCCTGCCCCTTCTGGTCGAGGCGCGGGATCGACTCCAGGAGGCCCTTGGTGTAGGGGTGGGCCGGGGCCTTGTAGATCGGGTGGACCGGCGACGTCTCGACGATCCGGCCCGCGTACATCACCGCGATCTTGTCCGCGACGTCCGCCACCACCCCCAGGTCGTGGGTGATCAGGATCAGCCCCATGTTGAACTCCCGCTGGAGTTCGGCGAGCAGGTCCATCACCTGGGCCTGGACGGTCACGTCGAGGGCGGTGGTCGGCTCGTCGGCGATGATCAGGTCCGGCTCCAGGGCCAGCGCCATGGCGATCATGATGCGCTGGCGCATACCGCCGGAGAACTGGTGCGGATACTGGCCGACCCGCTCCTTGGCCGCCGGGATCCGCACCGTGTCCATCAGCTCGATGGCCTTGGCCTTGGCGTCCTTGCGGGACATGCCCTTGTGGACGGTGAACATCTCGCCGAGCTGCGCCCCCACGCTGAGCACCGGGTTGAGCGAGGAGAGGGCGTCCTGGAAGATCATCGCCATCTTGGCGCCCCTGATCTTCCGCCGCTCCTCCTCCTTGAGCTTCAGCAGGTCCTGCCCCTGGAAGAGGATCTCGCCGCCCGCGATCCGGCCGGGCGGCACATCGAGGATGCCCATGATGGCCTGGGCGGTCACCGATTTACCGGACCCCGACTCACCGAGGACGGCGAGCGTCTCGCCGGAGTCCACCGTGTAGTCGACACCGTTCACCGCCTTCGCGACCCCGTCGCGGGTGTGGAACTCCACGTGCAGATCGCGTACTTCGAGCAGCATGGTCCGGACTCCTCAGCGCAGCTTGGGGTCGAGGGCGTCGCGCACCGCGTCGCCGAGCATGATGAAGGCGAGCACCGTGATCGCCAGGGCAGCGGCCGGCCAGAGCAGCATGTGCGGGGCGTTGCGGATGTACGGGGATGCGGCGGAGATGTCGATGCCCCAGGAGACGGTGGGGGGCTTCAGGCCGACGCCCAGGAACGAGAGTGTCGCCTCCAGCGAGATGTACGTACCGAGCGCGATGGTCGCCACGACGATCACCGGGGCGACCGCGTTCGGCGCGATGTGGCGCAGCAGCATGCGGGAGTTGGAGGCGCCGAGGGCCCGCGCGGCCTGGACGTAGTCGTTCTGTTTGGCCGTGATGACGGAGCCGCGGGCGATCCGCGCGATCTGCGGCCAGCCGAGCAGCACCATGAAGCCGATCACCGGCCAGACGGTGCTGCTGGTGACCACGGAGAGCAGGACCAGACCGCCGAGGACGACCGGGATCCCGAAGAAGATGTCGGTGATCCTGGAGAGGATCGCGTCGCCCGCCCCGCCGAAGAAGCCGGCCAGGCCGCCCAGGATGCTCCCGATGAGGGCCACTCCGACGGTCGCGCACACACCGACCGTCACGGACTGCCGGGCGCCGTAGACCGTACGGGTGTAGACGTCGCAGCCCTGTCCGGTGAAGCCGAAGGGGTGTCCGGGCTGGGAGCCCTCCTGGGCCTTGTCCAGGTTGCAGGCCAGCGGGTTCTGGGTGGCGATGAGCTGGGGCCAGATCGAGATCACCACGAGGAAGATGATGATCAGGCCCGAGATGATGAAGATCGGGTTGCGGCGCAGGTCGCGCCAGGCGTCGGACCAGAGGCTGCGGGCCGGCTCATCGGGGCCGGGCCCGCCGGCGTCCTGCTGGTTCTCCAGCGACACGCCCTCGCCCATGGCCAGGTCGGTGGGTCCGCCGGCGCCGGCGGCGGAGATGGCTTCGTCGGAATTCTGCGGCTCAGGCATACCGGATCCTCGGGTCGAGAACGGCGTAGAGGAGGTCGACGATGAGGTTCGCCACCAGGAAGACGATGACGAGGACGGTGACGAAGCCGACGACGGTCTGGCTGTTCTGGCGGACGATGCCCTGGTAGAGCTGGTAGCCGACGCCGTGGATATTGAAGATCCGCTCGGTGACGATGGCACCGCCCATCAGGGCCCCGATGTCGGTCCCGATGAAGGTGACGACGGGGATCAGCGAGTTGCGCAGCAGATGCCGGACGATGATGCGGTGCCTGGGGAGTCCCTTGGCGGTGGCGGTCCGCACGTAGTCGGCGCGCCGGTTCTCCGCGATCGAGGTCCGGGTCAGCCGGGTGACGTACGCGAGCGACACGGATGCGAGCACCAGGCCCGGCAGGATCAGCTCGTCGAACGGGGCCTCGGGTGAGACGGCCGGTTCGATGAGCCCCCATTTCACCCCGAACAGCAGCTGGGCCAGCAGACCCGTGACGAAGGTCGGCACCGAGATGACGAGCAGGGTGAGCAGCAGGACCGTCGAGTCGACCGGATGTCCGCGCTTGAGGCCGGTGATCACTCCGAAGGCGATACCGATGATCACTTCGAAGATGATGGCGACGATGGTCAGCCTGATCGTGACGGGGAACGCGCTGCCCATCAGGTCGGTGACCTTCTCACCGTTGAACGCCGTACCGAAGTCTCCGGTGAAGACGTTGCCCATGTACGTCAGGTACTGCTGCCACACGGGCTTGTCGAGGCCGAACTCGGTGCGCAGCTGGGCGGCCGTCGCCGGGTCGCAGGCGCGGTCGCCGCAGAGTCCGGCGACCGGGTCGCCCATCACGTTCACCATCAGGAAGATCAACAGCGTCGCGCCGATGAAGACCGGGATCATCTGCAGCAGACGCCTGATCACATAACGTCCCATGAGGGGCTCCGGGGGTCGTCGTACGGGGAAGCCGTGCGGCCCGGCGCGCTCGCGCCGGGCCGTGCTCCCTCAGGCGTCAGTGGACCTTGATCTCGTTGTAGACCGGCACGCTGAACGGGTTCAGGGCGACGTTCGAGACGCGGTCCGAGTAACCGGCGCTGCCGTTCTGGTACCAGAGCGGAATGGCGCCCATGTTGTCCCTGAGCACCCCCTCGGCGTCCTGGAACTTCTTGACGGCGGTCGCCGTGTCGGTCTCCGCGTTGGCCTGGTTGATGAGCTTGTCGAAGGACTTGTTGGTCCAGTGGCCGTCGTTGGACGAGGCGTCGGTGTAGTACAGCGGCTGCAGGAAGTTCTGGATGAGCGGGTAGTCCATCTGCCACCCCGCCCGGAACGGGCCCGTCATCTTCTTCGCCGTGATCTGGTTCCTGAAGTCGGCGAACGTACCGATCGGGTTGCCGACACACGCCTTGTCGTTCCCGAGGGTGTTGTTGATGTTGTTGCAGATGGCGTCGATCCACTCCTTGTGCGAGCCGGTGTCCGCGTTGTACGAGATCTTCAGCTGGCCACCGGGAATGCCGCCGCCCTGCTGGATCAGCTTCTTCGCCTCGGCGGGCTTGTACTCGCAGGAGGCACCGCACAGCCCGGCCTTGTACCCGCCTGCGGCGCCGAGGACCGGGGAGGTCCAGTCGGTGGCCGGGGTCCTGGTGTTCTGGAAGATCGTCTTGGTGATCTGCGGCCGGTTGATCGCCATGGAAAGGCCGATCCGCACCTTCTTGGCACCCGCGGTGTTCCACTCGGGCCGGTAGAAGGGGAACGCGAGTGTCTGGATGATGCCGGCGGGGGTGTTGATGTAGCGCCCGCTCAGGTCGGACTTCACGTTCTTGAGCTGCGCGGCGGGGACGTCGTCGACCAGGTCGAGGTTGCCCGCGGTCAGGTCCGTGTAGGCGGTGTTGTTGTCCGTGTAGACCTTGAGGTCGACGCCGCCGTTCTGCGCCTTGTCGGGGCCCGGGTACTTGGCCCACTTGCGCAAGCTCATCTTCGAGCCCTTGGTGTACGACTGCACGGTGTACGGACCGTTACCGATCGGCTTGGAGAGCCACGCGGAGTGGTTCTTGTAGAACGCCGTGGGCAGCGGGGCGAAGGCCGGGTACCCCAGGGTGTCCGGGAACGTGGAGAACTTCTGGTTCAGCTTCACCGTGAAGGTGGTGTCGTCGACGACCTTCAGCCCGGAGAGCGTGGTGGCCTTGGCGCTGCCGGAGTCCGGGTGCGCCTTGTCGTAGCCGTCGATGTAGCCGAAGAAGTAGGCGTCCTTCTGGTTGTGCTTCAGGCTCGCGCCGTAGTTCCAGGCGTCGACGTACGACTTGGCGGTGATCTTCTCGCCGTTGCTGAACGTCCAGCCCTTCTTGATCGTGATCTTGAAGTTGACCGAGTCGCTGGTCTCGATCTTGGACGCCATCATGTTCTTCGCCTTGCCGGTCTTCGGGTCGTACTTCTTGAGACCCCGGAAGATCATGTCGAGGACCTTGCCGCCCTGGACCTCGTTGGTGTTCGCCGGCTCCAGCGGGTTCTGCGGATCACCCCAGGACGAGCTGAGTACTCCGTTCGCTCCGCCACTTCCGCCGCTGCTTCCTCCGCCGCCGCAGGCCGTCGCCGCGAGGGCGACGGCGACCGCGCATGCGGCCCACTTGGCGTGTGTGGCTCCGCGCATGGAGTGCCTCCTCTAGGTCCTAAATCATACTTAGGGCCCAATATCACTGGATAACACAACCAATGCACCTTCTCTGCGGCCGTCTGTGTCCATCCGTCACCAGAAACGCCCGGATGCCCCGCATAACGAAATGGACACACCTTTGACCGGACGCAGCTGTCCGAGACCGTACGATTTGCGGTTTTCATAAAATCTGCGTCTACCTAGAAGACATCTTTTCTTCTTCAAGACTTGGTCAAAAACCTAAAGACCAGGTGTGGAGTTGCTACGCGCATTGACCGCTGTCAACTCGATTGATTGGGTCCGTTCCAACCCCTTAGCTCCTCCTGCCCGGAGGATGCCGCTTTCCGTACGGGGACAGGAGTTCGATGACCACGCCATCCCCGGCCCCCCTCGTTCCGGTGGACACCACTTCCATCGACATCGTGGAGGAGTCCCGGCAGCCCGACAGCCCGAACAAGGGCGCCGACGCCCGGAGCCCGAGCCAGCTGGCTTGGCGGCGATTCAAGCGCGACAGGACAGGCGTCGTGTCCGCCTGCATCGTCGTGTTCTTCTTCGTGATAGCCATCGGCGCGCCGCTGATCGCGAAGCTGTACGGGAAGAACCCGTACGAGACGTACGGCCAGGACACCCCCGGGCTGCTCAACAGCTTCGCCTATCCGATCAAGCCCAACGGCGGCATCAGCAGCGACTTCTGGTTCGGCCTTGAGCCGCAGCTTGGCCGGGACGTCTTCACGTTCCTCCTCTACGGCATCCGGACCTCACTGCTGATCGCGTCCGCGATCACGATCCTTCTGACCGTGGTGGGTGTGGTCATCGGTGTGACAGCCGGTTACCTGGGCGGCAAGACGGACTACTTCATCGGCCGGCTCATCGACATCCTCCTGTCGTTCCCGTCGACGCTGTTCTTCATCGCCTTCATGCCGGTGGTCTACGGGCTCTTCGTCGGCCCGGACGACGACATCCCGACCTCGCTGCGGGCGATCTCGCTGATCCTCGTCCTCGCGGGCTTCGGCTGGGCCTCACTGGCCCGCCTGCTCCGCGGACAGGTGCTGGCACTGCGTGAGCGGGAGTTCGTCGAAGCAGCCAAGGTGACCGGCGCATCCCCTGCCCGGATCATCTTCAAGGAACTGCTTCCGAACCTCTGGACGCCGATCCTCATCCAGTCCACGCTTGCGCTGCCCGCCATGGTGACGGCCGAGGCCGGTCTCGCCTTCCTCGGTGTCGGCATGATCGACCCCACGCCGGACTGGGGCGTCATGATCGCGCGTGGTTCGTCGTTCTACACGGACGACATCACGTTCATGCTCTTCCCCGGCATCTCCATGGTCATCTTCGTGCTCGCCTTCAATCTGCTCGGCGACTCGGTACGCGACGCGCTCGACCCCAAGTCGAAGCGCTGACACCACCGCTCCAGCAGCCCGGCCGCTGTGGTCCGGCCTGTCGCACCTGCCTCGTCCACCGATCCCAAGGACCGATACGCCATGTCTTTCTCCCGTAGAAACTTCCTGATCGCCACCGGAGTTGCGGCCGCGAGCTCCACCGTTCTCAGCGCGTGCAGCAGCGGCGGCGGTGGCGGTGACACCGGCAGTGGCGGCAAGGACGCCCCGAACGTCAGCAAGGGCAAGGCCGACACGATCGAGGTCGGCACCAAGGCGGACTCCACCGGCCCCGCCCCCGAGGTCCCCGGCGCGGCCAAGGGCGGCACGATCTGGACGATGGACCAGCTCGACTGCGACCACCTGGACCCGGCACAGATCTGGTCGAGCTACGAGGGCTGGATCACCCCGCTCTTCATGCGTGGCCTGGTGGGCTACAAGGTCGCCGACAACGGCAAGACCACCCTCGTGGGCGACCTCGCCACCGACGCCGGCACGATGAAGGACGGCGGCAAGACCTGGTCCTTCACGCTGAAGGACGGCGGAAAGTGGGAGGACGGCTCCGACGTCACGATCGACGACGTCAAGCACACCTTCGAGCGCCTCTTCGCCAGCTTCATCACCTACGGCCCGCGCTACCCCCAGCAGTGGCTGGTGGGCGGCAAGGGCTACAAGGGCCCCTACGGTGGCAAGCACCTGGACTCCATCGAGACCAGCGGCAAGACCGTCACCTTCCACCTCAGCGAAGCCCGCACCGACTTCAACTTCACGCTCGGTATGCGCGCCTTCTCCCTGGTGCCGAAGAAGCACGACACCAAGGAGGACTACGACAAGAAGCCGTTCTCCTGTGGTCCGTACAAGATCGACAGCCGCCAGCCCGGCAAGTCGATGACGATCTCGCGCAACGCCCACTGGGACCCCAAGACGGACCCGATCCGCAACGCGTACCCGGACAAGTGGCAGCTTCAGTTCGGCTTCCAGCTGCTCGCGTCGACGGACCGCTACATAGCCGACCAGGGCAACGACCAGCACACCGTGTCGATGTTCAACGAGATCGCCCCCGAGCGCATCCAGAAGGTCCTCGGCGACGCCCAGCTCAAGAAGCGCGTCCTGACGCACCTCGACACGGCGACGTACTACTACGCCATCAACACGACGCGGATCACGGACGTCAAGGTCCGCCAGGCGCTCAACTACGCGTGGCCGTCGCAGCAGTGCCAGCTGATCCGCGGTGGCGTCTCGAACTCCGAGATCGCGACCACGATCATCAGCCCGCTCACCCCGGGTCACACGGACTTCGACCTCTACGGCAAGCGGAAGAAGCCGAGCGGCGACCCGGTCAAGGCCAAGGCCCTCCTGAAGGAGGCCGGCAAGGTCGGCCAGAAGGTCGTCATCGCCTTCCAGCAGTCCGACAACGCCGTGAAGCAGGCTGTCGCGATCAAGAACGCCCTCACCAAGGCGGGCTTCACCCCGGTGACCAAGCAGGTCGACAAGACGACCTTCTACACCCAGATCGCCCAGATCGACAACACCTATGACATGTTCGCTGCCGGCTGGTCCGCCGACTGGCCGGGCGGCTACACCGCGCTCCAGCCGACCTTCGACGGCCGCGTGATCGCCAACGGCGCGTCGAACTGGCCGCAGCTGAACAACGCCAGCGTCAACAAGGCCATCGACGCGGCGGCCCTGATCGCGGACCCGGACAAGGCCAACGCCGCCTGGGGTGCGATCGACCGTCAGATCATGGAACTGGCCGCCGTCGTCCCGGACTACTGGCCGATCCGCAACTGGCTGCACGGCTCCAAGGTCGGCGGGCTCGTCTACGACGCCGGCGCGACCGGTATCGCGATCTGCAAGCTCTACACCACGGCGTAGCACGTCGTCCGGGGGAGGGCGGCCCGACCGGCCGCCCTCCCCCGACCCCGGCCCTCCCCCGCTCCCTACACCTCGGCGACGGCGCCCCACCCGGAAAGTCACGACCCCATGCTTCGATTTCTTCTCCGCCGCGTGACCGGCGCTATCGTCATCCTGCTGATCATCAGCGCCATCACCTTCTACCTCTTCTACGCGATCCCCCGTGACCCGGCACGCCTGGCCTGCGGCAAGACCTGCACGCCCGAGCTGCTCAAGCAGATCCGGCTGAACCTCGGCATAGCCGACCCGATGCCGGTGCAGTTCTGGCACTGGCTGGTCGGCATCTTCGCTGGCCGTGACTACGGCAACTACGGCCACTGCCCGGCCCCCTGCCTCGGTTACTCCTTCACCAACCGCCAGCCCGTCCTCGGCACGATCCTTGACCGGATGCCGCTGACGATCTCGCTGGCGCTCGGTTCGGCCTTCTTCTTCCTGGTCATCGGCATCGGCGCGGGCATGATCGCCGCCGTCAAGCAGGGCAAGGCGCTCGACAAGATCGCCAGCTCCGTATCGCTGCTGGGCTCCTCACTGCAGATCTACTTCGTCGGCTACATCGCGATGTTCATCCTGGTCCAGCAGATGGGGCTGCTCGACCAGCCGTCGTACACACCGCTGACCGAGAACCCGGTCAAGTGGGCGTCCGGACTGCTGCTGCCGTGGCTGGTGCTCTCCATCATCTTCACGGCGAACTACACCCGTATGACCCGCTCGCAGCTGGTCGAACAGCTCACCGAGGACTACGTCCGCACGGCGCGCGCCAAGGGGCTCTCCCGGGCCTCGGTCTTCTTCCGCTTCGCCTGGCGCGGGGCCATGGGGCCGATCGTCACCATCTTCGGTATCGACCTGGGCACGCTGATCGGCGGCGCGATCATCACCGAGCAGGTCTTCAGCATTCAGGGGATCGGCCGGCTCGCGCTGCAGTCCGTCGACACGAGCGATCTGCCCATGCTCCTGGGCGTCACCATCGTGGCAGCCGCGGCGATCGTCTTCTTCAACATCTTCGTGGACGCCATCTACGGCCTCATCGACCCGCGGATCCGTCTCGCCTGACCCGCTCCCTCCCTCTCCCGCCCCACCCCCGATCCCCGCAACACTTCCTGGAGCGTCCTCGTGACGAGCACCGATCAGCAGCCCTTCCTCTCTGTCAGGGACCTACAGGTCCACTTCTCGACCGAGGACGGCACAGTCAAGGCCGTCGACGGCCTCTCCTTCGACGTGGAGAAGGGCAAGACGCTCGGCATCGTCGGCGAGTCCGGCTCCGGCAAGTCCGTCACCAACCTGACGATCCTGGGCCTGCACGACCGGGACCGCACCCAGATCAACGGCGAGATCGTGCTCGACGGCAAGGAGCTGCTCGGCGCCAGTGAGCGGGAGCTGGAGCGACTGCGCGGCAACAAGATGGCGATGATCTTCCAGGACGCCCTGGCCTCGCTGTCGCCGTTCCACACCGTCGGCCGGCAGATCAGCGAGACCTACCGCAAGCACACGGGCGCCTCGAAGCAGGAGGCCCGCAAGCGCGCGATCGAGATGCTCACCCGGGTCGGCATCCCGCAGCCGGACCTGCGGGTCGACGACTACCCGCACCAGTTCTCCGGCGGTATGCGCCAGCGCGCGATGATCGCGATGGCGCTGGTCTGCGACCCCGAGCTGCTGATCGCTGACGAGCCGACGACCGCGCTGGACGTCACCGTCCAGGCGCAGATCATGGACCTCCTCAAGGACCTCCAGCAGGAGTTCGGCACGGCCATCGTCTTCATCACCCACGACCTCGGCGTGATCGCCGACATCGCGGACGACGTGCTCGTGATGTACGGCGGCCGCTGCGTGGAGCGGGGAACCAAGCGCCAGGTGCTCCGGGCGCCCCAGCACCCGTACACCTGGGGGCTGCTCGGCTCGATGCCGAGCCTGAAGGGTCCGGTCGACGTCCCGCTGATGCCGATCCCGGGCTCCCCGCCCAGCCTGCTCAACCCCCCGACGGGCTGCCGCTTCCACCCCCGGTGCACCTTCAAGGACCAGGTCGCGGGCGATGCCTGCTCCACAGACCGGCCGCCTCTCGAACTCGCCGCCGGGCGCGGTTCCGCCTGCCACCTCACCCCAGTCCAGAAGAAGGACATCTTCGCCGACCAGATCCAGCCCCGGCTGAGCTGACCGAGAGCCAAAGGGAAAGAACGCACATGACCACCGACACCCCCCTGCTCGAAGTCACCGGCCTGACGAAGTACTTCCCGGTGATGGGCGGGTTCCCGTTCAAGCGCAAGGTCGCGGATGTCCAGGCCGTCGACGGCCTCGACTTCGCCGTCAACCAGGGCGAGTCGCTCGGCCTGGTGGGCGAGTCCGGCTGCGGCAAGTCCACCACCGGACGTCTGATAACCCGGCTGATGGAGCCCACGGCCGGCAAGATCACGTACCAGGGCCAGGACATCACGCACGCCTCCCGCAAGGAACTGGCGCCGGTCCGCTCCGAGATCCAGATGATCTTCCAGGACCCGTACTCGTCGCTCAACCCCCGTCAGACCGTCGGCAAGATCGTCGGTGGCCCGATGGAGGTCAACAACATCAATCCCAAGGGTGGCCGGGAGCACCGCATCCGCGAGCTCCTGGAGATCGTGGGGCTCAACCCGGAGCACTACAACCGCTTCCCGCACGAGTTCTCCGGCGGCCAGCGCCAGCGCATCGGCGTCGCCCGCGCCCTCGCCCTGGAACCCAAGCTCATCGTCGCCGACGAGCCGGTCTCCGCCCTCGACGTCTCCATCCAGGCCCAGGTCGTCAACCTCCTGCAGAAGCTGCAGAAGGACATGGGGATCTCGTTCCTCTTCATCGCCCACGACCTGGCGATCGTCCGGCACTTCTCGCACCGCGTCGCCGTCATGTACCTCGGCAAGATCGTCGAGATAGCCGACCGCGAGACGCTGTACAGCGCTCCGCGCCACCCCTACACCCGGGCACTCCTCTCCGCCGTCCCGGAGGCCACAGTCCCCGACGAGGGCACGGAGAGGGAGGACAACCGCATCCGGCTGGTCGGTGACGTCCCGTCGCCGCTGAACCCGCCGAGCGGCTGCCGGTTCCGTACGCGCTGCTGGAAGGCCACCGAGAAGTGCGCCACCGACGAGCCGCCGCTCGTCCAGCTGACCGACAGCAAGCCGGGCCACCTCACGGCATGCCACTTCCCGGAGGAGTCCCCGGCCGCGGCCTGAACCGCTCGGCCCGGGGCAGCACCCGGACGCCCTCGCACGATCCCCATGACAGCGCCCCGCACCCTCGTGCGGGGCGCTGTCCCGTTCCCTGGCACCGCCGCTGCCCGGCCCGCCGCCGGCTCCCCCGCCCCACGCCCTGCGACCGCGCGGCGGTGCCGAGCGCTCCGGTGCGGGGCTACGTTCCGCAGCCGGATTACGGATATCAGGGATATTGTCCGGCCGAGTCGTGACACTCGGTGAGAGCGGAATCTGCGCCGCCATGACGGGTCCAAGCCTTTCCGAGGCAGGCACTTGACGCCCGAACAATGCCCTGCCTATTGTCCTCCTGCCGCCGGTTTAAATGTGAGACCGGTCGTGCGGAGATCCTTCAAGTCGCTCTCTTTGTTTTCTGTTCTCGGCAATCTGTTGACGGCCAGCACGGATGGGCTTTGAAAGGAGGATCGATGTCAACGCACGGCAGAAAGCATCTCACCCGGAATTTACCGGCTGATTCCCCCGCACCGCGCTGGGACGTCGCCTCCCTCTTCCCCGATCCGCAGTCCGCAGAAGTGCACGCGTCACTGGACGAGGCGCTCGGCGAAGCGGAGAAGATCGCGGCCGACCACACCGGCACCCTGGCCGGCCTGGACGCACGGTCCTTACAGACCGCCATCCAGCGGTACGAGCAGTGCATCGCACGGATCCAGGAAGCCTCCTGCTACGGCGAGCTCCTGCGGTCGGACGCCACACTGCGCCCCGGGGCCGTCGCGCTGCTGTCCCGTTGCGACCGGGCATGGGCCGGGCTGGCTTCGGCCCTCGCCTTCTTCGAAACAGAGCTGGGCACCCGGGGAGCCGGGCGGCCGGGTGAGCTGGGGCCCTACGCGAACTTCGTCGGCAAGGTACGGGCAGGAGCCACCGGGAACCTCCCTGACGTGCAGGAATCGATACTGGCGCGGCTGCTCCCGACGGGCGGAGGAGGCTGGGAACGGCTGTCCCAGCAGCTGCTGGGTGACATCTCCGTCGAACTGGACGGTGCTTCGCTCAGCATCGCCGAGACGGTCCCCCGCCTCTACGAGGACGACCGCGACGCCCGGAGGGCGACCCACGCCGCCATCGGATCCGCTCTCACCGGCCAGGCTGAGCTGCGCGCCTTCGCCCTGTCGATGACGGTGGCGGACAGCGAGGCCCGGGCCGCCGTCCGGGGCACCGACTGGCTGCGTGAGCGGCGCCTGTTCGACCAGGTGTCCGCCACCGAGCTCGACGGACTGCTCGCAGCGTCGGACGAATGCCTTCCGCTTATCCACTCCTATTACACGCTGAAGCAGGAAATCCTGGGAGTGGACGACTTCGCCGACTACGACAGGTACGCACCTCTCGCCCCAGCCGCACCAGAAATAACATGGGCGACAGCCGTACACCGGTCGATATCGGTGATGGAATCCATATCACCGGTGGCGGCCGAGCTCTCCCGCACTCTGTTCGACAGCGGCAGGATCGATGCGGAGCCCCGCCCCGGAAAAGCAAGGAGCGCATTCACCCAGGCCATTCCGGGGCAGCTCCCCTGCATTTCCATGAATTTCCGCGGAAAGCCCAGGGACGTACTGACGCTCGTCCACGAGACCGGGCACGCCGTCTATCTGCAACTGGCCGCGGACCAGCCCTACCTGGCAGCCACCCCGGCCCCCGTCATGGCCGAAACCTTCGCCCTGTTCTGCGAAGGGCTCGCCGTACGGCAGCTGCTGGCCGGCGCCGCGGACCCCGCGGTGCGCCTGCAGTGGCTGGGGCGGTGGCTGGAGGACCAGATGGTCGCGATCGGCCGGCAGGCGGCGCTGCACCGGTTCGAGGTGGCCCTGCACGACCGGGCGCGCGGTGGGGAGACCCTCGACGCGGAGTCCATCGGCGAGGTGTGGACGGAGGGGCAGCACCGGCTCTACGGTCCCGCTGTACGGCTGACGGACGGGTACCGCCTGTGGTGGAGCTATCTCGACTCGCTCTTCACCGCGCCCGGTTCGAACTACGCCTACGTGTACGGCCAGTTGTCCGCGCTCACCCTGCTGCGCCACTTCGAAGCCGATCCGCGGGGCACCGGCGCACGGCTGACGACGATGCTGCGGCTGGGCGACACCCGGAAGCCGGCGGAGCTGCTGACCCTGGCCACCGGTGACCCTGGCCGTACCTGGCACGACGCGGTCGAGCAGCTGAGGCTCTCGCTGGCCGAGCTGCGCGCGCTCACAGACTTCCGCTCCCCGCACCTCGCGGGCAGCGGGAAATCCACGCCCTTGGGGGGCCGAAGGAGGTGATCCCTATGTCCGTTGCCATGACGACCCGTAAGGCCAGCATCGCCGGCCAGGCGAACGAGGGCTGAGCCCTCACGTGAGAGGCACCTGACCTCTCGCTGTCTACGACTCCGCGGGTGGGCGCGCCAATCGCCCACCCGCGGAGGTCCCTTGGGGCGGCCCGGTCATCCGGCCCCCGCCCGCGCATCAGTATCGCGGAAGGAAGACGACGATGCCCCCCGCCGAGACACGCAGGCCCCAGCTCAAGCACACCTCGCCCACCTTCGGCTCGGGTGACACGGTCTTCATCGGCGGCTACGGCGAGGTGACCGAGATCGCCGACCCGACCGGAGCCATCCGCCGCCTGCTGGAGCTGCTGGACGGCACCCGGACCACCGGTGAGGTGCATCAGGCACTGAGCGCCGACTTCCCCGAAGTCACCCGCCAGGACGTCGAAGAGGCCGTGGTCCAGTTCGACGAGGCGCAGTTCCTGCTGGACGCGCAGCAGACATCGGACGGCGTCCTCGAAGCGCATGAACTGAAGCGCTGGGAACGCAACATCAACTTCTTCGGTTCGTTCGCCCGGATGGACGACAACAAGTACGAGCAGCAGCGCAAGCTCCGCGACTGCCGGGTCACCCTCCTCGGCCTGGGCGGCCTCGGTTCCCACATCCTGCTGGACATGGCCGCGATGGGGATCGGGCATGTGCGGGCCGTGGAGTTCGACCGGGTGGAACTGTCCAACCTCAACCGGCAGATCCTGTACCGGGAGGACGACATCGGGCAGCAGAAGCTGCACCTGGCGGTCGAGCGGGTGCAGCAGTTCAACCCGCACATCGATATCGAGGCGGTCGACCTGAAGATCGGCTCCGTCGACGACGTCCTGCGCGTACTGGACGGGGCGGACGTGGTCATCTCCGTCGCCGACCGGCCCAAGATGGAGATCGCGAACTGGGTGAACGAAGCCTGTGTGCGCGCCGGGGTGCCGCTGATCACCGGCGGCCTCGAAACCCAGCGAGCCGTGTACTACACCATGCTGCCCGGCCTGACCGGCTGCATCGAGTGCTGGCGGCGCCAGACCTTCGCGTCCGACGAGATCGCCGCCCAGCTGCTCGACGAGAAGCGGGAGCGGCAGATCGGAGGGGACAACGCGGCGTTCTGTCCCCTGGTCACGATGACCACCGGGTTCCTGATCGGCGAACTGACCAGGCTGGTCACGGGCATTGCCCCGCCGGTCGCGGCGGGGCGGCTGATGGAGCTGCGGTTCGCGGACTACGCCATGGGCGAGAGCGAGCGCTGGGAGCGGCAGAGCGACTGCCCGGTGTGCGGCACCGTGACCGCGGCCGGCGCACCGGTGGCCGGCCTGGCCGTGTCCGGCTGATCAGGACGCGGGCGGCCCTCCCCTGCCCCGCCACACGCGCCGCCCCGGCCGGGCGGCGCGCTGTTCCGGCCAACCTGGCGGTCCGGCCGGGCCCGGCGTCCGAACACCGCCTGCCGGTGCCCGGAAAAATATAGAGTGTCGCCGGGCCCTCGCCCCCAGCGACCGCAGGCGGGGCCCGGCCTCCCTGCCCAGACCTGGCTCGATCCCCTGCGCACCGGCGCCGATTCGTCACGGACTTCTGGAGAAGCGCCTGTGGGACGTCGTTACTACACCTTGCTGACTGCCTACATCACGTCCTCGCTGGGCAACTGGCTGTACCGGCTGGCGCTGCCTCTCCTGGTGCTCAAACTCACCGGCTCGGCGCTCAGTACGGGCGCGGTCTACGCGATCGAGTACATCCCCTTCCTGCTGCTGTCCCTGCCCGGCGGGGTGTTCGCCGATCGCTTCGACCGCCGCAGGATGCTCATCTTCGGTGACCTCACCGCGGCCGTCATCGCCACCGGACTCGCCCTGGTCGTCTCGGCAGGCAGCCACGCGCTGTGGCCCATCTACCTCACCGCGTTCCTGCTTGCCTGCGTGGAGCCGGTCTACCACCCGGCCTTCCAGAGCTTCCTGCCGGAGATCGTGCCGGCCGACCGGCTCGGGCCGGCCAACAGCTGGATGCAGTCCGGCGACAACATCATGAGCATGATCGGTCCCGCCGCCGCGGGCGGACTGGTGATGTTCCTCGGCTACGAGACCACCATCTACGTCAACGCCGCGACGTTCATCATCTCGGCCGCCGCCATCCTGCTGATCCGGCACACCGCGGCCGAGGGCGAGCGGCGGCCTCACCGGAAAGCCACCTTCGGCCAGGACATCCGGGTGGCCCTGAGTTACGTGTTCCGGCGCAACAAGGTACTCGCCGCCGGTTCGCTGATGTTCACCGGAACCAACTTCGCGATCTGGCTGATCCAGGCGAACTTCCTCTTCTACCTGACCACTTACCGCCACCTCGGCCCGCAGGTCATCGGGGTGGTGCTGGCGGCCCAGGGGGTCGGCGCGGTGCTCGGGGCCGCGGTCGCGGGCCGCCTGGTGCAGAAGTTCCCGCCCGGCCGGATCCTGATCACCACCACGGCCCTGGCCGGCCTGGCCACGCTGCTGCTGATCCCGCTGCGCAGCCCCTTCGCCATCGGGGTTGTCTGGGGCCTGCTGTACGCGCTGGGCTCCATCAACCCGGTGGCCTGGTTCACCCTGCGCCAGAAGATCGTTCCGCGGGAGCTGCTCGGCCGGGTGGTCGCCACCACCCGCATGCTGGCCTTCGCCTCCATCCCGGTCTCCGCCCTCCTGGCGGGCGCCCTGGAGTCCGCGTTCCACAACATGTATCTGATCATCGCCGTCGGCGCGGTGCTCCGGCTGGTCATCGCCGGCGTCGCCTACCTCTCCCCGCTGCGCACCCCGGTCGAGGGCGTGATCGAAGCCGACGACGCGGCCCCCCGGTCGGCAGCGGGGGCGGCGGGCGCGGAGCAGGCCTCCTGAGGAGCGCAGTGGCATGACGGGTCAGGGACGGACGGCCTCCGCCGCCACGTGTGCGGCGCGTCCGGGGGCGTCAGCCGGCTCTGGCTGAACACGTGGTCCACCCCGATGTTGCCGCCTCGGGCCGCCATGCCCGCCGCGGCCCGGTGGAAGCCCCGGCAGGTGCTGTCGATGACGTCCTGGAACTGGTGCGGCAGGATCTCCCGCTTCGAGCGCATCGCGTGGAGGGCGTCCGCCGGGAGGTGGAAGTACCGGTCGTCCGGAATGCGCAGCGGCTCGGCCGCGATGCTCGACTTGCCCGAACTGGACCTGCCGTTCGGGAAGATGACCGTTCCGCCCGGTGGCCGACCGGGGTACGCGGGGCCGCGGCCCGCGGTGGATCGGGTGCCGGGAACCATGCGCTCGGCCAGCAGGGCTGGCTCCGGCACCGCAAGACAGATGTGTTTCGATGCTGCGATGACTGCTCACGTACGCCTCCGCCGGGACTCCGACCTGGATGCCTGCGTCCGGATCCTCGCCGATGTGCACGCCGGGGACGCCTATCCCCTCCACTGGCCCGCCGACCCCGCCGCCTGGCTCACGCCGGACGGCCTGCTCGGTGCCTGGGTGGCCGAACTCGACGGCGCGGTGGCCGGACACGCCGTGCTGTCCCCGGGTGAGCGGGAGGGCACCTGCGAGGTGAACCGGCTGTACGTGTCCCCGGCTGTGCGCGGCCACCGCATCGGTGAACTGCTGCTGGGCCGTGTCACCGGTGCGGCGAGGGAATCGGGGCTGCGCCCGCTCCTGGACGTGGTCACCACCAACGCGGCGGCGGTCGCGCTCTACGAGCGGCTGGGCTGGATACGGACGGCCACCTTGCACGCGTACTGGACCCCGGACCCGGCGGTGATGATGCACCAGTACCGGGGGCCTGCCTGACGCGGGACCCGGCCGGAGCGGCGCCCGGAGCCGCAGATGCCAGGACACCGCTCTCGCTACCCTTCGCGTATGGACTACGCGAAGATGCGCGCGATCGCCGAGGACCTCACTGCCTACGCCGAGCACCTTGAGGGATCCTGGAATGTCGAGATCGGTCCCAGCGGGCCGTTTCTCGCCATGATGAGCCCCTCGAAGCGCCACGAGGGGACGGTGCACCGCATCCGGAACCAGCTCAATCAGCAGCTCCCCGCCACTCGTCCCGGCTACGTCTGCGCCAACGGCCCGGAGATCGAGCACCCCGAGATCGGCCGCATGCGGCGCCCCGACGCCCTCGTCATCCCCGAGGAGGCGCTCGACGAACCTGGCCTCGCCGTCGACGCCACCCAGGTCCTGGCCGTCGTCGAGATCGTCTCCCCCTCGAACCCGGAGAACGACTACGGCGAGAAGCTCGCCGAGTACCCGGCCATGGGGATCGGGCTCTACATGATCGTCGACCCTCGCACCGGAACCATCGAGGTCCACTCCGAGCCGTGCAAGGACCGCTACCGGCAGAAGGCCCCGTACATCTTCGGCGACACGGTGGCGCTCGGCCCCTGGACCGTCGAGACCGGCGGTTTCCTCCGGTACGGGAAGCCCGGTGACCAGGTGCGCTGAGGGGCTGCACGGCGTCGCGCGAGACCGGGGTGAACGAACGCCCGGCCCCCCACCACAGTCGTGGTGGGGGGCCGGGCGGGGTCCGGGGCCCGGAGCGGTCCCGGGGCGGGGCGTCAGCGCTTGGCGCGCGAGGCGCTGCGGCCGCGCTCCTTCTGGTCCAGGACGACCTTGCGGATACGCACGGTCTCCGGGGTCACCTCGATGCACTCGTCGTCGCGGCAGAACTCCAGCGACTGCTCCAGCGACAGCTTCCTGGCCGGCACCACGTTCTCCGTGGTGTCCGCGGAGGCCGCACGCATGTTGGTGAGCTTCTTCTCCTTGGTGATGTTCACGTCCATGTCGTCGGCGCGCGAGTTCTCACCGATGATCATGCCCTCGTAGACCTCCGTGGTGGCCTCCGTGAAGATGACACCGCGCTCCTGGAGGTTGACCATCGCGAACGGCGTCACGACGCCCGCGCGGTCCGCGACGAGCGAACCGTTGTGGCGGGTCCGCAGGTCACCGAACCACGGCTCGTGGCCCTCGAAGATCGAGTGTGCGATGCCGGTGCCACGGGTCTGCGTGAGGAACTCCGTACGGAAGCCGATCAGCCCGCGGGACGGGACGATCCACTCCATGCGGACCCAGCCCGAACCGTGGTTCGTCATCGTCTCCATACGGCCCTTGCGGGTCGCCATCAGCTGGGTGATGGCGCCGAGGTGCTCCTCGGGCGAGTCGATCGTCATACGCTCGATCGGCTCGTGCGTCTTGCCGTCGATCTGCTTGGTGACGACCTCGGGCTTGCCGACGGTCAGCTCGAAGCCCTCGCGGCGCATCTGCTCGACGAGGATGGCGAGCGCCAGCTCACCACGGCCCTGGACCTCCCAGGCGTCGGGGCGCTCGGTGTCCAGGACGCGGAGCGAGACGTTACCGACCAGCTCGCGGTCCAGACGGTCCTTGATCTGCCGGGCGGTGACCTTGTGGCCCTTGCCGCCCTTGCCGACCAGCGGCGAGGTGTTCGCACCGATAGTCATCGAGATGGCCGGCTCGTCGACCGTGATCAGCGGCAGCGCGATCGGGTTCTCGGGGTCGGCCAGGGTCTCGCCGATCATGATGTCCGGGATACCGGCGATGGCGCAGATGTCGCCGGGGCCTGCCTTCTCGGCGGGCTTGCGGGTGAGCGCCTCGGTCATCAGCAGCTCGGTGATGCGGACGTTGGACATCGTGCCGTCGCGCTTGATCCACGCGACGGTCTGGCCCTTGCGCAGCTCGCCCTGCTCGACACGGCAGAGCGCGATACGGCCGAGGAAGTTGTCCGCGTCGAGGTTGGTGACGTGCGCCTGGAGCGGGGCGTCC
This sequence comes from Streptomyces sp. NBC_00388, assembly GCF_036061255.1. NCBI lineage: Bacteria > Bacillati > Actinomycetota > Actinomycetes > Kitasatosporales > Streptomycetaceae > Streptomyces > Streptomyces sp. NBC_00388. The sequence goes on along the minus strand of NZ_CP107948.1, from coordinate 5,044,614 downwards.
TCGTCGTACTCCGGCGCCGGGACGCTGGAGAGGATCGTGGAGAAGAACGGCTCCAGGTTGTCGCTGTCCTGCGGGACGGTGCCGTCCGCGGGCTTGGTCAGCGAGGCGACGCCGTCACGGGCGCACGCGTAGACGATCGGGAACTCGATCTGGTCCTCGTCGGCGTCCAGGTCGAGGAAGAGGTCGTACGTCTCGTTGACGATCTCGTCGATCCGGGAGTCCGGGCGGTCCGTCTTGTTCACGCAGAGGATGACCGGCAGCTTGGCGTCCAGGGCCTTGCGGAGCACGAAGCGGGTCTGGGGCAGCGGCCCCTCGGAGGCGTCGACGAGGAGAACGACCGCGTCCACCATCGAGAGACCGCGCTCGACCTCACCGCCGAAGTCGGCGTGGCCGGGGGTGTCGATGATGTTGATCGTGATGACGTCGCCGCCATCCTTGGGGTGGTACTTCACGGCCGTGTTCTTGGCCAGGATCGTGATGCCCTTCTCACGCTCCAGGTCGTTCGAGTCCATCATGCGGTCGTCGAGGTGCTCGGCGGCGTGCGCGGCGAAGGCGCCGGCCTGCTTGAGCATGGCGTCGACCAGGGTGGTCTTGCCGTGGTCGACGTGGGCGACGATGGCTACGTTACGGATGTCGTGGCGCGTGGGCATGGGTGGCTTGCGCTTCTCTCAGCTCGTGGGATGCGGCGTCTGTCCTGGTACGCCCGCCGGGCGGACGCGCCACGGCCAGTCCCATGGTACGGGGCCTGCGCACCCGGGGCTTCCCGGGCGACGGTTACCGGCGCCCGGCCCTTGCCTGCCAAGGGTTCTGCGGGGGCGGCCCGGGGCCTGCCTGCGGCCGGCGGCGCGAGAAACCAGCTTGCCCGCCGACAGGGCCGGCGGGCAAGTGAGGGATCGGGCCGCGCCCGGGGTCAGGCCCCGGGGGCACGGCTGCGACCTGCGGTTCTGCGCTGGTACCGCGGAGCTGAGGAATCGTCCCGAAAGCTGCTCAGGACCTCTTGGCGGACTTCAGGAAGCCGATGTCCTGGTAGACGGGGGCCGCGAAACCGAAGGCCCCGGCGTTCGCGACGCCGCGCTTGGCAGCGACGAGTTCGGGGCGCTGATACAGCGGAATCGATCCTGCGGTGGCCCAGATATGGGCGTCGGCCTGCTTCACCAGGTCCCGTGCGGTCTTCTCGTTCAGCTCGCCGGACGCGCGGTCGAAGAGCTGGTCGATGCGCTCGGTGCCGACCCGGGTGTAGTTCTGGTCGACCATGAGCGAGCCGTCGGACGCGACGCCCGGCTTGGCGTAGATCGGCCGGGCGTCGGTGGCCGGGTAGGCGGTGGCAGGCCAGGAGTAGACGGCCAGGTCGTAGTCGCCGGAGGCGATGTGGTCCTTGAAGTACCCGGCGCTGTCGACCTTGCTGATCACCGTGCGGATCCCCACCGCGTCCAGCTCCTGGGTGATCTTGGTGCCGACGCTGTTGATCACTTCCGAGCCCGGGCCCGATGGCAGCACGAAGCGCAGGGTCAGCGCCTTGCCGTTCTTGCCCAGCGCGGCGGCGGGTGCGGCGGCAGCGGGAGCCGCGGTGCCCCGGGGGGCGTATGCCCCGGCGACCTGGTGCTTCTCCTCGCCGGACGCGGCGCCGGACTTCGAGTCGTCCTGGGAGGCCGCGGACGACCCCGTGGCGCTGGGCCGTGCCGACCCGCCGGGCTGCGCGGATTCCTGGGGCCTGCCCGACGCGCCCGGCCTGCCGGACTCCGACGGGGAGCCCGATGCCTCGGGCTTGCTCCCCGCCTTGGTGCCCTGGCCGGTCTCGCGGGCGCCCTGGGCCGTCCAGCCCGCGTCGGCGAGCAGCGCCTGGGCCTGGTGCGGGTCGTGGCCGCCGATGGCGCCGCTGCCGTCCGCGTAGTCCTCCTGGCCCGCCAGCGCGAGATGGCTCCCGGGCGGCAGGGCGGGCAGCCCGAGCGGCTTCAGGACGTCGGACGCGATCTCCTTGCGGTCCAGGGCCCTGGCGACCGCCCGGCGCACCCGCTCGTCGGCGAGCGGGCCCGAGCTGCCGTTCATGGCCAGCTGGGTGAAGGCGGGCTCCAGGGACTTGCGGACCACGTAACGGTGCAGGCCCGCCTGCTGCCGTGCGTACTCAGCGCGGTCCTTGCGGGTCTGCTCGGCGGCCCGGCTGGCGTTCTCCTGTGCCTCGGGTCCGTCCGCGCCGTGCGCCGCCGCCCAGTTCAGCAGGGCGTCGGCGGGCTGGACCTCGCTGCCGGGGCCATGGGTCAGCGGCTGCCCGTTGCTCCCGTCCTTGCCGGCGAGCGTGATCCGCCCGGCGGCCGGTCCGTCGATGTCGGCCAGGTCGAGGGAGCCGGCGGTCAGCGCCGCGGTGCGCTCCTCGGCCGGTACGGCGGTCAGGACGAGCGAGTCGAGCTTGGCCTGCCGGCCCCACCAGTGCGGGTTGCGGACCAGCTTGACCTGCTTGGCGTCCGCGTCCACGCTCTTGATGCTGAACGGCCCCGCCGTCGCCGCGAGCGTCTTGCGCGCCCCGTCGTTGAAGGTGTCCGGAGTGCTCATGACCTCCTTCGGGTACAGCGGGGTGAAGAGTGAACGCCAGTCCGCGTAGGGCTTGTTGAAGGTGACCTGTACCTCCAGGTCGTCCTTCCCCTTCTCGATCTTCTCGATCCGGTCGTACCCGGCGTTGCGTGCGGTCCAGAACCCCGAGTCCCTGCCGCTGAGCGCCCGCCACTGGGCCACGAAGTCGGGCGCGCCGATCTCCCGGCCGTTGCTCCAGACCGCCTTCTGGTTGATCCGGTAGCGGACCACCTGCTTCGGCTCCTGCTTGATGACCTTGGCCGACTCCAGGTAGTCGGCGTTGAGCTTCGGCCGCCCCGAGCGGTCGAGCGTGAACAGCGCGGGCAGCACGGCGCCCGCGACCCGTGAGGTGGACGCGTCGGCGTCGGCCTGGAAGGTGTTCAGGGTGGCGGGCATCGCGTCGACCGCCCAGCGCAGGGTGCCGCCGTCGGCGATCCGGGACCGCGACGCCGTCGCGATGTCGGGGGCCGCCGTCTTCGCGCTGCTGCTGTGGTCGTCACTCGAACCGCACCCGGCCAGCACGGGCAGCGCGAGAACACCGGTGGCGAGGAGCGCGACGCTGCGACGCTTCGCTCTCCCGTGTGGGACGCCGACGTGGGACATGGCTGATACCTCCGGGGCCGACCCTGCCCACCCCAGCGGGGAATGAGCCGAATCTTCAGGTTTGGTGGCATTTCATGTTGATCACACCTATGACCCCTTCACTGAAGGGGAGGCCCCGCCCCGTCCGCGGGAGACACGGCGGAGCGCCTCCCGAACCCCACCCGTGCGGCGCAACGGGGGCACCCAGGGGAGTGCGCTGCCGGGCCGCGCCCCCGGCCCGGGCGGATTCGCCCGTATCCCTTCACAAGTGCGATGTGACGCGCGACACTCTCCGACGCGCGATCGTTTGCCGTCCGCACCGGCGGAAGTGAGGCACGTCATGCCCCTGCAAGACGATGTGATGGCCGCTCAGCGCTGTCTCGACGAGCTGGACCGCTCGCTGGGCCTGCTGGAACAGCGGCTCGGCAGCCGACTGGAGATCCGCCGGGTCCGCACGGACGCGGGCCACCTGCGCGAGAGCCTCGCCCTGCTGCGTGAGGCCGTACCGGCCGCGTACTCCGCGGCAGGCCCTGATCTGGTCAGCATCTCCGACGCCCCGTACGACACCGCGCTCTGGTCCTCCGCCGCGTCCTCCGCGGCCGACGACTACGTGGACGACGAAGGGATCGGCGCCCGCGACCGGCACGCCCCCTGATCCAGGATGGAGACCCCGTTGGCAACAGGCACGGAACCCCGGCCCCGTCCCGGCACGGGCGTGCACCATCCCTCGCGTGCCGCCATCGCCGCCCGCCACCTGCGGACCGACCGCTGGTGGCTCTCCCCGGCGGCGACCGCAGCCGGACTGCTCGCCTTCGTCGCGTACTCGACCTGGCGGGCCTTCGCGAACACCGACTACTACACGGCGCCCTACGTCTCGCCCTTCTACTCCCCCTGCCTGGCCGAGAAGTGCGTACCCATGCGGCACGGGCCGAACTGGGAGCTCTTCGGAAGCTGGTGGGGCATCTCCCCCGCCGTCCTGATCCTGGTCTTCCCGCTGGGCTTCCGGCTGACCTGCTACTACTACCGCAAGGCGTACTACCGGGGCTTCTGGGCGTCCCCGCCGGCCTGCGCGGTCGCGGAACCGCACCGGACGTACAGCGGCGAGACCCGCTTCCCGCTGATCATGCAGAACATCCACCGGTACTTCTTCTACGCGGCCGTGGTCATCGCCGGGATCCTGACGTACGACACGGTGCTGACCTTCCGCGACGAGCGGTACCACTGGGGCCACATGGGCCTCGGCTCGGTGGTCTTCCTGGTCAACACCGCGCTGATCTGGGCGTACACCGCCTCCTGTCACTCCTGCCGGCACATCGTGGGCGGCCGGCTGAAGCACTTCTCCCGGCACCCTGTGCGGTACCGGATCTGGGGCTGGGTCAGTGCGCTGAACGCCCGTCACATGCAGCTCGCCTGGGCTTCGCTGGTCAGCATCGCGGTCGCCGACTTCTACGTCTGGCTGGTCGCTTCCGGTGTCTTCGACGATCCGAGGTTCTTCTAGATGAGGTTTTCCGGATGACGACTCAGCTCGACCGGCAGCAGTGGGACGTCGTGATCGTGGGAGCGGGCGGCGCCGGGCTGCGTGCCGCGATCGCCGCCCGGGAACAGGGCGCCAGGACCGCTGTGATCTGCAAGTCGCTCTTCGGCAAGGCGCACACGGTCATGGCCGAGGGCGGGATCGCGGCCTCCATGGGCAATGTGAACACGGGCGACAACTGGCAGGTGCACTTCCGCGACACCCTGCGCGGCGGCAAGTTCCTCAACCAGTGGCGGATGGCCGAACTGCACGCCCAGGAGGCGCCCGACCGGGTCTGGGAGCTGGAGACCTGGGGCGCCCTCTTCGACCGCACGCCCGAGGGGAAGATCTCCCAGCGCAACTTCGGCGGCCACGAGTACCCGCGCCTCGCCCATGTCGGCGACCGGACGGGCCTGGAACTGATCCGCACCCTCCAGCAGAAGATCGTCTCGCTCCAGCAGGAGGACGAACGCGAGTGCGGCGACCCCGAGGCGCGGTTGAAGGTCTTCCAGGAGTGCACGGTCACCCGGATCCTCACCTCGGCGCCGGACGGCGGCTCCACGGCCGCGACCGACGGGGGCCCCGCCGCGGGAAACCGGGTCGCCGGCGCCTTCTGCTACCAGCGCGAGTCCGGCCGGTTCTTCGTCCTGGAGGCTCCCAGCGTGGTCCTCGCCACCGGAGGCATCGGCAAGTCCTTCAAGGTCACCTCGAACTCCTGGGAGTACACGGGCGACGGCCACGCCCTGGCGCTGCTCGCGGGCGCGCCCCTGCTGAACATGGAGTTCGTGCAGTTCCACCCGACCGGGATGATCTGGCCGCCCTCGGTGAAGGGGCTCCTGGTCACCGAGTCGGTGCGCGGCGACGGCGGGGTGCTGCGCAACAGCGAGGGCAGGCGGTTCATGTTCGACTACATCCCGGATGTCTTCAAGGAGAAGTACGCGGAGTCGGAGGAGGAGGGCGACCGCTGGTACGAGGACCCGGACAGCAACCGCCGTCCGCCCGAGCTGCTGCCGCGCGACGAGGTGGCCCGGGCCATCAACGCGGAGGTCAAGGCGGGCCGTGGATCGCCGCACGGCGGGGTCTACCTCGACGTGTCGACGCGGATGCCCGCCGAGGTCATCAAGCGCCGGCTGCCCTCCATGTACCACCAGTTCAGGGAGCTCGCGGACGTCGACATCACCGCGGAGGCGATGGAGGTCGGCCCGACCTGCCACTACGTGATGGGCGGGATCGCGGTCGACTCGGAGACCGCGGCGGCCACCGGGGTGCCCGGGCTCTACGCGGCCGGCGAGGTCGCGGGCGGGATGCACGGATCCAACAGGCTGGGCGGCAACTCCCTCTCCGACCTGCTGGTCTTCGGCCGCCGCGCCGGGCTCCACGCGGCGCGGCACTCGGCGTCGCTCCCCGTACGGCCGCAGATCGACGACGCCCGGATCGACGCGGCGGCGGCCGAGGCGCTGCGGCCCTTCAGCGCCGAGAGCCCCGGAGCCGGGGACGGGGACGGGGACGGGCAGCAGGCGGCGGAGAACCCGTACACCCTCCACCAGGAGCTCCAGCAGACCATGAACGACCTGGTCGGCATCATCCGCCGCGAGGGGGAGATGGAGCAGGCCCTGGAGAAGCTCGCGGCGCTGCGGGTACGGGCCCGGCGGGCCGGGGTCGAGGGGCACCGGCAGTTCAACCCGGGCTGGCACCTCGCGCTCGACCTGCGGAACATGCTGCTGGTCAGCGAGTGTGTCGCCCGCGCCGCGCTGGAGCGTACCGAGAGCCGGGGCGGGCACACCCGCGAGGACTGGCCCGCCATGGACCGCGCCTGGCGCGGGATCAATCTGCTGTGCCGGCTGGCCGGCCCCACCGCGGGCGATCCGTCCGCCGCGGAGCCGGACACGGGCCGGATCTCGCTCGTCCGCAAGCAGACCGTGCCGATCCGTCAGGACCTGCTCGCCCTCTTCGAGCGGGAAGAGCTGGTCAAGTACCTCGCCGATGAGGAGTTGGACGAGTGAGTTCGTACGAAGCACGCTTCAGGGTCTGGCGCGGGGACGCGGACGGCGGCGAGCTGCGCGACTTCACCGTCGGGGTGAACGACGGCGAAGTGGTCCTCGACATCATCCACCGCATCCAGGCGACCCAGGCATCCGATCTGGCGGTGCGCTGGAACTGCAAGGCGGGCAAGTGCGGTTCGTGCAGCGCCGAGGTCAACGGCCGGCCCCGGCTCATGTGCATGACGCGGATGTCCGTCTTCGCGCGGACGGACACGGTCACGGTGACTCCGCTGCGGGCCTTCCCCGTCGTCCGGGACCTGGTGACCGACGTGTCCTTCAACTACGCGAAGGCCCGCGAGGTGCCCGCCTTCGTACCGCCGGAGGGGGTGGAACCGGGCGAGTACCGGATGCAGCAGGTGGACGTGGAACGCTCGCAGGAGTTCCGCAAGTGCATCGAGTGCTTCCTCTGCCAGGACACCTGCCATGTGGTGCGCGACCACGAGGAGAACAAGGCGGCCTTCGCGGGTCCGCGCTTCCTGATGCGGGTCGCGGAACTGGACATGCATCCGCTGGACGCCGCCGCCGAGGCAGGACTCGACCGGAAGCGGACCGCACAGGAGGAGCACGGCCTGGGCTACTGCAACATCACCAAGTGCTGCACGGACGTCTGCCCGGAGGGCATCAAGATCACCGACAACGCCCTGATCCCCCTGAAGGAGCGGGCCGTGGACCGGAAGTACGACCCGCTGGTCTGGCTGGGCAGCCGGATAGGCCGCCGCCGGGCGTAGCCGGGGCCGCCCCGGCCGGGAGCCGGCGGTCCTGACGCCGGCGGCTCCCGCCTTCCCCGTGGCGGCAGGGGCCCGGCCCGCTCAGGTCCGGCCCGGGCTCCAGCCCTTGCGATACGCCGTCCAGTCCGACTCCGTCGCGGCGAAATCGACGTACAGGGCGACGCCGAAGTGCTCCCGGCCCCGGTCCTGCCGGCCGAGCCCGAGCCGGACCCCGCGCACGGCCGCGGCGACCGTCTCTGCGGACGCGATGTGGCCGGGCTTCGTCTCGTGGTAGAAGGGCAGCCCCATCAGCAAGTCGGTCGATTCCGGCGTGACTTCGAGGGCGAGCGTGGTCTGCTCGGCGACATAGCCGCCGTACAGGCTCTGGAGCGGAAGCCCGGTGTCGTAGGACATCACGGCGATCTGGTCCACCTCGCGGGCGACCTCACCGAAGAACTTCTGCGACCAGTACTTGGGGTGCCCGCTCAGCGCGCCGGCGACGCTGTGCGCGGCGGGCAGCGGGTCTATCTGGTGGGAGGCCACGGACAGCAGGACGCCACGGTCCCTGGTGAGTTCGCGCAGGCTGCCGAGGAGCGCCAGATAGTCGCGGTCGCCCGAGTGCAGCGGCTCCAGGTCGAAGTGCGTCCCTTCGAACCCCGCGTCGATGACTCCGCGCGCGGAGGTGACGATCGCGTCTCGGGTCGCGGCGCGGGTGAGGTCGAGGCCCTCCGGGGTCTCGGTGTCCAGCTGGTCGCCGAGCCAGGCCTGGACGCGTACGCCGGGCAGCGCGCGGTGCACGGAGTCGATGAGCCACTTCGCCCCGGCGTAGCGGGCGTGCGGCAGTGTGCCGTCGTGTTCGAGCGGCCCCGCGTGCACATAGAGGTCCCGCAGACCGGTCCCCCGCAGCCGGGCCGCGAGTGCGGCCACATCGGCGTCCTTCTTCCGGCCGTCGACCCAGGCGTGGCCGAGCCAGATGGCGTCACGGCCACGGGTGCGGGTGCCGTCCCGGTAGTCGCCGGCGTAGTCGGCACGCAGGACGATGCCCGCGGTCAGCGCGGGCACGAGGAGGAGCACGGCCACACCGAGCGCGGCCCGCTTCAGCCAGGTGCGCAGCGGTCCTCGCACGTCCCCGCCGTGCGGTGCGACCCGGGCCCGCCGGCCGGCCACCGCGCGCCGTATGCGGATACTCCAGCGTCTTACCTGCACGTATGCCCCCCACGAGCTCGTCCGGTAGGCCCCACAGCGTAGCTGCGGTCGCGGGGTGCCCGGGGCGGTCATACGCTCCCCCATGTGACGCCGCACGAGCCATCCGCACGGCCGCACACCGCCGTCCTCGCCGCTCTCGCCGCCGTGCTCTGCACGGTGTGCCTGCTGGTGAGCCCGGTGCCGGCCGCGCGCGCGGCCGGGCAGGCGGGCGCGCTCGAAGCTCCGGGCCAGGACGGCAGAAAAGTCGACATGGGCAACGGCGCACTGCTGGTGCCGCTCGCGCTGGTGGTCGTGGTCGGCGGCCTGGCGATCTACGCGTACACCCGCAGAAGGCGTCGCGCCGAGACCAGGACCACCCCCGCGGCCGGCGCGCAGCAGCAGGGCTGGAGCGGCCCGGTCACCGAGGGGGTCCCGTCGGCGCGGCTCACCGCGGAGGCCGGGAAGCTGCTCGCCCGGACGGATGACGCGCTCCTGACGAGTGCCGAGGAACTCGGTATCGCCACGGCCCGGTTCGGGGAGGAGGCGGTGCAGCCGTTCACGGCGGCTCTGGCGTATGCCAGGAGTGAGCTGGCCACGGCGTTCCGGCTCCGCCAGCGGCTCGACGACGCCTCCCCCCTCGACGGTTCGCGCCCCGAGGAGGAGGGGGCAGGGCGGCAGATGCTGGAGGAGATCGTCGCGCGGTGCACGGAGGCCGGGCGGCGCCTCGACGAGGAGTCGGACGGCTTCGACCGGCTGCGCGATCTGGAGCGGACCGCCCCCCAGGAGCTGGCGGCTGCGGAGACGGCCTTCCGGGTGGCCGCGGGGCGCACCGGAGCCGCCGAGTCCACGCTCGCGGTCCTGCGGGAGCGGTATGCGCCTTCGGCGTCCGCCGCGGTATCAGGCAACGTCGAGCAGGCCAAGGACCGGCTGCTCTTCGCGACCGACGGTCTGAACCGGGCCAGGCAGGCGGCGGACGCCGGGGAGAACTCCCTGGCCGCGGTGCACGTACGGGCCGCGGAGAGCGCCGTCGGGCAGGCGGCCGTCCTGCTCGACGCGGTCGACCGGCGGGCCCGCGAGGTCGCCGAGGCCGAGGTGCGACTGACCGGTGCGCTCACCGGGACCGAGGCGGATCTGGCGGAGGCCCGCGGGCTGCCGGGCGCCACCGCCGCCGGGGCCGGCCTCCAGGGCCGGATCGCGCACGCGGAGACGGTGACGGCCGGCGTACGTCAGGAGCAGCGGACGGGCCCGTACGACCCGGTCGACGCGCTGCGCCGGGTAGGCGAGGCGGACGCGCCCCTGGACAGGGCGCCGGCGGGCGGCGCGCCAGGGGCGGGCCCCCGCAGGGCCGCCGAACTCCTCGAAGCGGCCACCCTGACGGCGCGCTCCACGACCGGGGCGGCCGCCGACTACATCACGACCCACCGCGGCGCGGTCGGCAGCCGGGCCCGCACCCGGCTGGCGGAGGCCCAGCGTCACCTGGAGCGGTCCGGCGCCCTGGCCGGCAGCGAGGCCCGGCGCGCCCTGGCCGCGGCCCAGCAGGCCGACTCGCTGGCCGGGCAGGCCCAGTACCTCGCCGAACAGGACGTACGCGGCTACGGGAAGCAGCGCGCAGGGGAGCCCGCGAGCGGCGCGGTCCTCGGCGGGATCCTCATCGGCGCCGGAGGCGCGCCTGCCCGTTTCGGCGGCGGCGCCACCCGCGGGCGGATGGGCGGCGCCCGCTGAGCCCGCGCCCCGGCGGGCACCACGCCGATGACCTGTCGCGCCTCAGTACATGCTGAGCAGCTGTTCCACGCTCAGCTCCGGCGCCGGAGCTCCGTCCGGCAGGGCGAGTTCGAACCAGACCGTCTTCCCGCGCGGGGTCCTGCGGGAGCCCCAGGCCGCGCTCAGCATGCCGACGAGCTGGAGCCCGCGACCGCCCTCGTCCGTGTCACGGGCGCGGCGGCGGCGGGGCTGGACGAGGCCCGCGTCCCAGACCTCGCAGACCAGGGTCCGGTCGCGCAGCAGCCGGAGCCTGATCTCCCCCTCCCCGTACCGCAGGGCATTGGTGACCAGCTCACTGACCAGGAGTTCGGTCGTGTCCACCAGGTCGTCGAGACCCCAGCCGACCAGCCGTTCACGGGCCAGCTCGCGGGCCCGGCCCACCGAGCGCGGCTCGCGGGGCAGTCGCCAGTCACCGACCGCGTCGGACGGCAGGCCCTGGATACGGGCCATCAACAGCGCGATGTCGTCCTCGCCGTGCTGCGTGTCCAGCGTGTTGAGCACGTGGTCACAGACGTCCTCAAGCGGTCGCTCCGAGTGGGTGAGGGCATCACGGAACGCGCTCAGGCCCTCGTCCAGCGGGTGCTCGCGGGACTCGACCAGGCCGTCGGTGTAGAGCGCGAGGAGCGCGCCCTCCGGGATCTCCACCTCGACCTCCTCGAACGGTTCGCCGCCGACGCCCAGCGGCATGCCGGGCGGTACGTCGAGCAGCAGCGCCTGTTCGCCCGGTTCGACCAGCACGGGCGGCAGATGCCCGGCGTTGGCGAAGGTGCAGCGCCGGGTCACCGGGTCGTACACCGCGTAGACGCAGGTCGCCAGATAGACCTCGGAGAGGTCGGCGTCCCGGGTCTTGTGCGCGGCGCGCGAGGCCTGCTGGGTACCGCTGGGGCTGCCGAGCCCGCGGGCGATCTCGTCCAGCGCTTCGAGCACTTCGGCGGGCTCCAGGTCCAGCAGCGCCAGCGTCCGCACGGCGGTGCGGAGTTCACCCATCGCGACGGCGGCCCGCAGCCCGTGACCCATGACGTCGCCCACGACCAGCGCCGTGCGGTGTCCGGGAAGCTCGATGACGTCGAACCAGTCGCCGCCGACCTCGCTCGCCGTGTTGCCGGGCAGGTAGCGGCAGGCGATGTCGAGCCCGGCCGCCTCCGGGTCGCCGGGCGGCAGCAGCGAACGCTGCAGTATCAGGGCCCGTTCGTGTTCGCGCCGGTAGAGCCGGGCGTTGTCCATACAGACCGCGGCGCGTGCGGCCAGCTCCACGGCGAGCGAGCGGTCGCGCTCCCCGAAGGGTTCGCTCCCCTTCGTACGGGAGAACTGCACGAGCCCGACCACCGTGTCGTGGGCGACCATCGGTACGGCGAGGGTGGACTGGACGTGGCTCCCCGGGGAACCGGGCACGGAGCGCACCTTGCCGGTGCGCAGGGCGTTCGCGCACGGCGAATGGAAGGTGTACCGGTGGACGGCGCCGAGCGACGGCCCGCCGTCCGGGCCCTTCGGCAGGGCATCGGAGACGGCGCTTGCATAGGCGACCCGGCGCAGCTCCGCACTGCCGTCGGCGCTGCCCCTGGGGGACTCGTCACCGGCGAGCAGCCCCTGGTACAGGTCGACCGATGCCAGGTCGCAGAAGCCGGGTACGGCCACATCGAGGAGTTCGCGGGCGGTGGTCTCCAGATCGAGCGAGTTCCCTATCCTGGCGCCTGCCTCGTTGAGCAGGGCGAGGTTGCGGCGGGCGTTGGCCGCCTCACGGGCCGCGACATGACGGCGCGTGACATCGGTCCCGAGTCCGGCGACGCCGATGGGGGCACCCGCCCCGCTGTGCACGCGGTAGAGGTTGACGGACCAGTGCCGGTGGTCGGAGCCGCCCGGTGCGGAGCCGATCAGCTGGAGGTCGGTGACCGGGCGCCCGGTCTCCAGGACCCGCTTGAGCGCCGAGGTCATCCGGTCCGCCTCGGCACGGGGCAGATAGTCGTGGACCGTACGGCCCCGGTGCTCCGCCACTTCGTCCCCGAAGAGCTCCGCGAACCGCTTGTTGACCCGCCGCACCGTGAGGTCCGTGCCGAACAGCAGAAAGCCGAAGGGAGATTGGCCGAATATGGCCTGCGAGGAGGCGAGGTCGGTTTCGATGTGCCGCAGCACCCGCACGTCGACGACGATGCAGACAGCGGCCCGTTTGCCGTCCGCCGTCACGGTGGGCATCACATACAGCTCGGCGAGACCCTGCGTCTCGGGCCGGTCGGGCATCCGGAAGGGGACCAGACCGGTCCACTCCTTGCCGTCGAGGATCTCGGCGACCGTGCCATGCCCTCTGCCCCGGACCTCTACGGGCAGGAAGACCTCGACCGGGTCCACGCCCACGGCATCGCGCGCGTCCACACCGAACAGCTCTTCGGCCCGCTTGCTCCACTGCTCCACCAGGCCGTCCGTCCCGATCGAGAACGAGGCAACCCTGATGTAGTCATAGATCGAACCGGGCGGACTGCTCTGCCATACGACATCGCCCGTCGCACCGGATATATCGCTCACGCGACCGTCCCCTCCAGCTCACCACGCACCGAACCGACCAAGGTGGCACCCGCAGTATTCAGCACTACGGTCCCAACCGGCACGGCGTTCACGATCACAGCACGGTCTCAGTCACTTTCGGACACTCCGACTGCGATCGACATACCACCCTTCTCCTAACCAGGCTGGGCGAGCTCGAACCACACCGTCTTGCCCGATCTGCTGCGAGCCGTCCCCCAACGCTGCGCCGAGCAGGCCACGAGCTGCAGTCCCCGACCCCCCTCGTCGTCAGGACCGGCCTCCCTCTCGCGGGGCGGATCCGGAAGCGGATCGGAAACTTCCACCCGCAGCGTGGCTTGATCCAGTCGCGCGATCCTGACTCCGATCGGCCCGGACGCATGCCGCATGGAGTTGGTCACCAGCTCACTCACGAGCAGGGTGGCGACGTCACCGAACGTGCCGTCGAGTTCCCAGCTGCGCAGGGTGTCCTGGACCGCCCGGCGCGCGACACGTACGGCATCGGGCTCGGCGGGGAACGTCCATTCCGCGCACCCGCCCTCGATGTCGATCAAGCCGATCACTTCCCCAGGCCGACCATGGACATGCGTTCTGACGAATAGGTGCTAACCAGCACATACCCTGTATTCAGTGCGGATACCGACTGCGCCGTGCCCTATGACCCACAGGGGCACGAACGGCGCAACCCGGCGACCCCGGACGGGTGCGAACCGGCGTGCACCCACCCCAGCGGGCACAGGCGGACCCCGGGCGGGCACGGGCGGGCACGGCTGGGCACCGGGGGCGCAGGGTGAAGGGGCGGATCCGGGGCGCGAGTCGCGAATACACCGCGGGGCCGCGCCCGGCGGCGTGAGGCGAGGTGACGCCCGGAGGGGCCGGAGCCGTCAGGAAGGGACGGCCGGCCGGCGGGGCGCCTGCGTCATCCGTGCGTTCCCGCTCTCAGGCGGCGTGCCGCCTCGGCCACCGCGGGGCGGTCCTGGGCCAGCCAGTCGACGGTGTCGATCTCGTCAGGACCGAGCCAGCGCAGCTCGTCGTGGTCCTCCAGCGGACGCGCCTCGCCCGAGGTCAGCCGCGCGGTCCACACGTGCAGGACGAGCCCGCGTCCGAGCGGCCACTCGCCGGGGATCCGCTCCAGCGGCTCGGCCTCGACGCCCAGTTCCTCGCGCAGCTCGCGCACCAGCGCCTGCTCGGCACTCTCCCCCGGCTCCAGCTTCCCGCCGGGCAGCTCCCAGCGTCCCGCGAGCTCGGGCGGCGCGCTGCGGCGCGCGGCCAGCAGCCGCCCCCGGTCGTACAACGCTCCACCCACGACGACACGATCAGCCATGGTGCGAGCCTACCGACGCACCGCGAGGCCGCCGCAGACGGCCGCCACGGGGGCGCTACTGCACACTCTGGCCGATGCGTTCGATCCAGTACATCTGCCGGTGCCCGCGGGCACCGAGGGTGTCGGCGGTCTTCTGCGCCTCGTCCCTCGTCGCGTACCTTCCGACGCGATAGCGATTGCCGTTGTCGTCCTCACGTATCACCTGCCACGAGAGCGTGGCGCTCGCGCTGTCCGTCATCACATGCCCCCGTCGCACGCCGGCGCGGAGGCCGACTCTGATCCCCAGGAAACCGCAGTCCGCATATGCCCGAGCGTACGCCTGACCCTTACTGAGCGAATGCGTGTTTTCACAAAGAGGTACGCATCAAGCCACTCTGCAATTTTCATTGAGGACTGTACGGAGCACCAGGCCCCCACCCGGAGAACACTCGATCGGGCGGGGTCGGCAGCAGACAGAGCGTCAGACCCCCGCCCGGAGAACACTCGACCGGGCGGGGGTCTGCAGGAACAAGGGCAGGGCTGTGCCGACTCGCGCTCAGCGAGCGGCTTCCACCCCGGCGGCCGGCCGGAGGCAGCGTCCGGCCGGGCGGGTCACTTCACCGGCAGGTGGTACGCGATGCGGTAGCGGTCGGCCGGGACGACGATGTCGGCCGTCTCCACGGCCCGCCCGGACGCGTAGTACGTACGGGAGATGGTCACCACCACATGACCGGGCACCCCGCCGAGCGCGAGCAGCTCCTCGGCCAGACCGGGCCGGGCGCCGACCTCCTCGACGACGTTGTCCACGACGACGTCGATCGCGGCCATCCGCTCGACGACTCCGCAGCCCCCGAGCGGGCCTTCCTCGGGGAGCATGACCGGCGTCCGGCCGGTGACCGCCAGCGGCTCCCAGGAGGTCGACAGCATCATCGTCTCGCCCGCGTCGCGGTAGACGTACCGCGTGCGCATCACCCGCTCGCCCGGGGCGATGCCGAGCCGCGGCGCGATGTCGGCGTCCGCGGCCTCCTGCTCGCTGCTCGACTCCCAGGCGCCCTGCACGCTCTCGTCGGCCTGCTCCTGACGGAACGGCGTCGCCCCGTCGGGCATCCGGTAGCCGGAGCGGGCGATCCGGCGCGGTGCGAGGCGCTCCCTGACATACGTCCCCGACCCGGAGCGGCCCTCGACGAGCCCCTCGGCCATCAGCACTTTGCGCGCTTCGAGGGCGACCGTGTCGGAGACCCCGTACTCCTCACGGATGCGGGCCTGGGAGGGCAGTCGCGTGTGCGGTGGCAGCGAGCCGTCGGTGATCTTCTGCCGAAGATCACTCGCGACGCGCAGATAGGCCGGCTGCTCACCGAAAGTCACTGGCCACTCCCCCATGCAGGTTGACAGACCGCAACAGCGTGACAACCGTGGGTTGTTGACCGCAAGCAGGGGCCAGAGTTTCACCCGAAGTGATGAAATACAGCCGCACCACCTTCCCTCCTGCGTGAAGGCCGCCAGGAAGGGTCGCGCCGCGCCCAGGGTCAGGCGACGGCCATCGAACTCCCCCTTCAGCGGCCTGACTTGGAAGGACATGAAAGTGGCGCACCGCGCACCGGCCTCCCGGGCAGAGCCGGGGCGCCGGCTCCCCGGCCCGGGCTTCCGCACCGGGACGCGAACGGCAGTGCGCCACACCCGCCGGGCGGGATCAGCCCAGCAGCTTGATGACCGCCTCGGTCGTGTCCGTCTCGCCGAGACGCGGGAAGATCCGCTCGACGGCGTTGCGGTGGGCCTCCCCGTCCATGTCGGTGACGGCGTCGGTGGCGACGGTGACGTGGTAGCCGTGCTCCTGCGCCGAACGGGCCGTCGACTCGACGCCGATGGCGGTGGCGATCCCGGCCAGGACGACCTGGGTGACACCGAGACGGCGCAGCTGCATGTCCAGGTCGGTGCCGTGGAACGCCCCCCAGGTCTGCTTGGTGACGACGATGTCACTGCTCTGCTGGTTCAGCTCGGGCACCAGGTCGGCCCAGTCCGCCGGAGGCGTGCCCCCCTGCGCGGGGGACTCGTTCCGCCCGGGCGCACCGCCCGTGACCCGTACGAGGACGACCGGCAGCTCGTGCGCGCGGAAGGCGGCGGCCAGCTCCGCGGCGCGCCCGACGATCTCGGCGGCGGGGTGGACGGTCGGCAGGCCGACGATGCCCTTCTGGAGGTCGATGAGGACCAGCGCGGTCCTGGTGTCGAGGGTGGTGGCTGTCATGGTGTGGCTCACTTTCGGTTACGGGCACGAAGCGCCCGGTCGGAGACGGTCAGTGCGACGAGCAGCAGACCGAGGACAACGGAGACGGCGGCCATCAGATGGATTCCGCCGTCGCTCGCCCGCTGCCCGTAGGCGAGGGCGATGAGGCTGGAGGCCGTGATGGCGCCGAGGTACTGGGCGGTCCGCTGGAGTCCGGCGGCGGATCCGATGGCGTCGGCCGGCGCGTGCTGGTAGACGGCGGCCTGGTTGCTGGTGCCGATCAGCCCCTGCGGGATTCCGAAGCAGGCCCCGGTGAGGAGCAGCAGGGCGACCGGGGTGGCCCCGGTGGCGAGGAGCAGCAGGGCGCTGCCCGCCGTGACCAGGACGGCGGCCGTGATCAGTGGCGCGCGGATGCCCTTCGTACGGGCTCCGAGCAGTGAACACACCAGTGCGGCCACCGACATGGGCAGCATGAGCAGACCGGTGTGCAGGGAGGAGAAGCCGCGGCCCTCCTCCAGCCACTGGGTGAAGCCGTACATCACGCAGTAGATGACGAGATAGCTCAGGCCGTGCCGCAGATAGGTGCGGGCGAGCGCGTGGTTGCGGCCGAGCATCCGCAGGTCTATGAAGGGGCTCGGGCACCGCAGCTGCCACCAGGTGAGGACGGCGGCGAGCACCGCGACGGGGCCGAGCAGCCACCACGCCGGGTGGGCCAGGTCGAGAAGGAAGAAGACCAGGGCGGTCAGGGTTCCGGTGAAGAGCAGGATGCCGAGCGGGTCGAGTCCGGCCGGTTCGCGCGCCTCGCCCGTGCCTCCTGCCCCGTCCGCGCGCCGGACACTGTCGGCCGGGATCCACCACAGGGCGCAGACGAACGCGACGAACGCGAGCGGCACGTTGACGGCGAAGATCGCCCGCCAGCCCCAGGTCGCGACGAGCAGCCCGCCGAGGGTGGGACCGACGGCCGCGCTGCCGAGCGCGGCGAAGGAGAGGCGGCCCAGCACCGTGCGGGGTGTGGGCCGGCCGAGCCTGCGTGACTCGGAGCGCAGTACGGCCATGGCCGCGGGATAGGCGGCGGACGTGCCGACCCCGAGGAGCAGCCGGGAGGCGATCAGCCAGCCGAAGCCGGGCGCCACCGCACCGACGAGCCCGGAGGCTGCCACGACGGCGAGCCCGGCGAGGAAGACCCGGCGCGGGCCGATGGAGTCGGCGAGCCTGCCGAGGACGGGCTGGGCAACGGCGCTGGCCAGGTACAGCACGGAGACCAGCCAGACCGTGCTGGAGGCACCGATCCCGAAGTGATGGCCGATCGACACCAGGGCAGTGGAGATCATGGTGGTGTTGAGCGGATTGAGCAGCGAGCCCAGCAACAGGGGCGCGGTGAGACGGCCCCCGAACCCGGCATCGGGTGCGGGCTCCGCGGACCGGCGGGGAGCAGGCACGGCGCTCGCAGCGGTCGCAATATCCCTGTCCGTACCCTGACCCGTCCGGCCGGGCCCCGTCACCGCTGCACCAGCCGTTCGAGCAGTGCGACAGCGTCGGTGAGCGTGCGCCGCTCCGCCGTGTCCAGCTCCTCGCCGATGGCCAGCGCGAGCCAGCCTTCCTTGTCGGCTCGTACGCCTTCGAGCGTGCGCAGGCCGAGGGCAGTGAGCGACATGACGGACTGCCGTCCGTCCGTCGGGTCGGGGGCGCGCTCCACCAGGTCGCGGGCTTCGAGCGCGGAGACGGTCAGCCGCATCGACTGCGGTCTGACCAGCTCGGCGCGGGCCAGCGCGGCGGTGGTCATCGGGCCCTCCCGGTCCAGCAGGGAGAGCGCGGACCGCTGCGAGTGCGTCAGCTCAAGACCGGGCGACGTCCTGCGCAGCCGCCGCGCCACATGTCCGAGAACGACCGCGAGCTCGGCGGCGATCTGCTCGGGGCTGGGTTCGTGGGAGGAGGTGGCCATGGGCCCACCGTAAGAGGTAGACAGGCAGCCTTGCAAGTTTCCCTGTCCAACTACTTCGCTCCCCCACCGGGGGCACGGCGGGGCGACCGGCGTCAGCGTGGCGTCCGGGCCACCGGGTACCCGTACAGGCATGGACCTCCACTCGAAAACGCTGCTGGTCGTCATCGCGCTCGCGATCCTGGCGACGCTGGTGGTCACGGTCGTCCTCGCCGTACGCCTCTTCCGCGCGCGCCGCTTCCTGCGCGACGCGGGCATCCCCCTCCAGAACAAGCTGGCCTTCTGGGGCGCGCTGATCTACACCATCAGCCCCGTGGACCTGCTCCCCGATCCGGTCTACCTGGACGACATCGGCGTACTGCTGTTCGCGCTGCACTCGCTG
Source organism: Streptomyces sp. NBC_00388 (assembly GCF_036061255.1). Taxonomy (NCBI): domain Bacteria; kingdom Bacillati; phylum Actinomycetota; class Actinomycetes; order Kitasatosporales; family Streptomycetaceae; genus Streptomyces; species Streptomyces sp. NBC_00388. The sequence continues at coordinate 5,025,900 of NZ_CP107948.1, read as the reverse complement.
GAACGGGCAGCGCGCCGGGGAGTGGCCGGGAAGCCCGGACGCACGGCGGAGACGTTCGGTGCGACGGGGCCGCCGGCCCGGTGAACCGCCCCTCGCCGCCCCCGTCTCCGGGGGTATAGGACAGCGCCCGGCCGCTATGACTCCTACGGTGGTCCCGGACCGACGGAGCAGGAAGACGGGAAGGCAGAACCATGACCACCAACGAGACGACCGGCAGCGGGACGACCAGCAGCGGCCTGCCGGGAGCGGCGGCCGTCACCGGTGAGCGGGCCGAGTGGCTGGAGTTGCTCGCCAAGCACCGGCAGTCCCTGCGCTTCACCACTCGCGACCTCACCGACGAGCAGGCCGGGTCACGGACCACCGCGAGCGAACTCTGCCTGGGCGGTCTGATCAAGCATGTCTCCGACGTCGAGCACGGCTGGGCCGACTTCATCGTGAACGGCCCTTCGGCGATGCCGGACTTCACGGCCATGACCGAGGCCGACTGGACCCGCCGCGCCGACGGGTTCCGGCTGCTGCCCGGCGAGACGCTGGCCGGCGTGCTGGCCGGCTACGCCGAAGTGGCCCGCAGGACCGACGAGCTGGTTGCCACCCTGCCCGACCTGGCCGTCACCCGTCCGCTGCCGAAAGCACCGTGGTTCGAGCCCGGTGCGCAGTGGTCGGCCCGCCGGGTACTGATGCACATCGTCGCCGAGACCGCCCAGCACGCCGGCCACGCCGACATCATCCGCGAGACCCTGGACGGGGCCAAGAGCATGGGGTGACGGCGGTACGGTCCGGGTGCTCCGGCCGGCGCGGTACCCGGGCCCGCCCCGGCGCCACCGCTCGTACGGCGCTCAGCCCCGTCCGTCGACGAGCCCGGACTCCCAGGCCCAGGCGGCGATCTCCACACGGTTGCGGGCCGACAGTTTGGCCTGCACGTTGCCGAGATGCGTCTTCACGGTGCCTACGGAGATGGACAGTTCGGCGGCGATCTCGGCATTGGTCAGCCCCCGGGCCACCAGGCGCACCAGGCCCTTCTCCCTTGCGGAGAGCGCGCTGTGCGGCTCCCGGGGAGCGGGCACGGCGCTGTTCAGGCGCCGCAGCAACCGGACGGTGATGGCCGGGCTCACCAGCGCTTCGCCGGAGGCGGCTGCCCTGATGGCCTCGACCAGCAGGGCAGGGCCGGAATCCTTGATCAGGAACCCGGATGCGCCTTCGCTCAGGGCGCGCTGGACGTACTCGTCGTCGTCGAAGGTGGTCACCACGACGACCTTCGGCGGATCCACCGTGCCGGGGCGCGTCAGCCTGCGCAGGGCCTCCAGCCCGTCCATGCGGGGCATGCGGATGTCCATCAGCACCACGTCGGGCCGGTGACGTCCGGCCAGCTCCACGGCATGCACCCCGTCCGTGGCCTCCGCGACCACCTCGATGTCGTCCTCGGCGGCGAGGATCATCGCGAACCCGGCACGGACCATGGCCTGGTCGTCGGCGATCAGTACCCGGATCGTCATGCGGCCACCGCCCCTGCCGAGGACACCGGGAGCGTCGCCTCGACGCGCCAGCCGCCACCCGTCACCGGCCCCGCCTGGACGCTTCCGCCGATCAGGCCCACCCGTTCGGACAGGCCCTTCAGCCCGAAACCGCTGCCGGAGACCGGGCGGGGGCGCCCGTCGTCGCTGACCCGTACGGTCAGCCGGTCTCCCGAGCGGTCCACGCACACCAGTACTTCGGTGCAGCCATGGGCGTGTTTGCGTATGTTGGTGAGGGCCTCCATGACCACCCGGTGGGCTGTGGTGGCCACCTCAACCGGCAGGTCGTCGAAGGTACCCGCCACGTCGAGCCGGGCCCGGGCACCGCCGACGGCCGAGAACTCCTCGACGAGCGACCGCACTTCACCGACGCCGGCCAGCGGCGTCAGAGCCACTTCCCCGTCGGCGTCGCGCAACATCCCCACCATGTGCCGCATGGAGGTCAGTGCCTCCGATCCCGCCTGTTCGATCCGCTGCAGAGCGGGCGGCAGCAGTTCGGGGCGCCGGCCGGCGATCGCCTGGGCCCCCTGTGCCTGTACGACGATGCCGGTCACGTGGTGGGCGACGAAATCGTGCAGGTCCCTGGCGAACTCCGTCCGCTGCTCCAGCCGGAGGGCTGCCGCCTGCCGCCGCCGGTCCATCAGCAGCAGGCGCATCCCGAGGCCGATGCCCAGCGCAGTGACCGCCGCCAGGGCGAAGAGCAGCGCCATGATGGTGGTGGACTGCCGCACCGAGACCGACACCGGCCGCAGCACGACCGCCATGCCGAGCAGCGGAAGGGCGAGCATCGCCCACGACGGCTTTCCCCGCCGGGCGACGAGCAGCAGGAGCCACACGAGCGCCGCCGGCTCGGCGAATCCCAGCGACTGCGAGCTGCCCACCATCTCCAGGTGTATCCAGACGGAGAGACCGAGCGACCCGACCGCGCACACACTGGCGGCCACCGGCAGCGCCCGGCTGTCGAGCCGGGGTGAGACGACGGCGACAGCGACGATCAGCAGGGCGCCGATCAGCTTGGCCGGCCCGCGGTAGTGGATCCAGTAGAGGCCGCCCGCCGAGTCGAGCACGACGAGGCCGATCAGACACCCGGCGAGCAGCATCCACGCCGTGACGGACAGCACCTGCGAACGCCCCGTGTCCCTTGCGCCCCTGGGAGCTTCGTTCGCCGCCTGCACCATCTCTCGCACCGTCCTTCCGGCGGACCGGCCGAAAGTAGGAGCCGGTCGCGCATGATCTGCCTTTCGCCCGATCCGCCGCGAGTCCCCGCGGAGGAGAGTCGTGGTCACCGGGCGGCGTTCGCCGTTCATCACTCAGGGACCACGTCATGATCACGGCCGGTATCACCTTAGTGGGGAGCCCCGGAGGAGCCGGATCCCCACGTCAGCCGGGTCCCTGGTGACCGCCGCACGGACCGCCCGCGCGGACCGCCCGCACAGCCGCTTCCCGGGCACTGCCCGGCGCCCCACAGCCGGCCGTTCCACCACACGGCCGCCCTCCCCACACGCACAGGAGCCACACATGGACCACAGGGACCACAGGGACCACAGGGACCACTCGGAGATGCGGCACAGCAGCGGGTCGGGGTTCGCACCCCCCGCCGGAGCATCGGCGATCGAGGCCCATGGGCTCGGCAAGAGGTACCGGCGCGGCTGGGCCCTGCGGGACGTTTCCTTCCGGCTGCCGACCGGCCGGGTATGCGGCCTCGTCGGTCCCAACGGCGCCGGCAAGAGCACGCTGATGGGTCTGGCCACCCACATGATCCGGCCCACGAACGGCGCCCTGCGGGTGTTCGGCGCGGCCCCGGGGTCGACGGAGGCGGTCCTGCGGACCGCGTTCCTCACCCAGGAGAAGCCGCTGTTCCGGCGCTTCACCGTGGCGGAGACCCTGCGTCTCGGCCACGAGCTGAACCCCCGCTGGGACCAGGAGGTCGCCGAGGGCATCGTCCACGCGGGCCAAGTGCCGCTGAAAGCGAAGATCGGCACACTCTCCGGCGGCCAGCGCACCCGCGTCGCCTTCGCCCTGGCCTTCGGGAAGCGCCCTGATCTGCTGATCCTCGACGAGCCGATGTCCGATCTGGACCCGCTGGTCCGCCGCGAGCTCATGGCCACCCTGACGACGGAGGCCGCCGAACACGGCACGACGGTGCTGGTCTCGTCGCACATGCTCGCCGAGCTGGAGTACATCTGCGACTACCTCCTCGTCATCGCGAACGGCGGCCTGCGTCTCGCGGGCGAGGTGGACGAACTGCGCTCCGCACACGCCCTGTTCGCACCCCAGGGGGACGGGTCGCTCCCCGACCTCACACCGCACCGGGTCATCGACCCGCGCAGCGGCGAGGGCCGGCCGGGCGCCCTGGTGCGCCTCGGCGGACCGGTCGAGTACGGCGGCCGGGCCGAGCCGCCCACCCTGGAGGAACTTCTGCTCGCCTATCTGCGCTCACCCGATGCACCACCGCTGATCGCCCCCAGCGCCAGGGCCGGCGACATCCACGACATCATCACCCACGACCGGACGAAGGCTGTGACCGCATGACCACGCTCACTCGTGACCCGGTCCGCCCGGCACCCCGGGGACGCGCGCGGAGCGGGCGGATCCCCCGGCTCGGCGGTCCGGCCTGGCTCGTCCGGCGCCAGCACCGCGCGGCGTTCTGGACCCTCATCGCCCTGACCATCCTCTGCGTGATCGCCATGGTCATTCTGCGCGGGCAGATGATGGACTACCTGGACACCCTGGGCTCATCCCAGCGGAAGTCCGGCAGCCTGCCGGCGGACTTCGAGAAGTACTCCGACCGCCTGGCCTCCTTCGGGGGGTACCTGGGCTATCTCCCTGTGCTGGCCGGGGTCTTTCTCGGCGCCCCGCTGATCGCGGGCGACCTGGAAACCGGCACCGCCAAGCTGGTGACCTCACAATCCGTCAGCCGGCTGCGGTGGCTCACCACGAAGCTCGCCATTCCCGCCGCCCTGCTGGTCCTGTCAGCCGCGGTGCTCGCCGCCGTGTTCAGCTGGTGGTGGCATCCGGTCAAGACCCTCACCGGTCAGCTGGAATGGACCAGCGGCACCTTCTTCGATGTCACAGGCATCATGCCGGTGGCCTACGCCCTGCTCACGTTCTCCGTGGGCGCGGCGGTCGGCATGCTCCTGCGCCGCACGCTGGTGTCGATGGTGGTCACCCTCGGCATCGTGGTGGCGATCGGGGTCGTCTGGGACCGGTTCCGGCTGGACCTGGGGCACATCCTGTCGGTCAGCACCGACAAGGGCGTCGGCCCCGGTGCCAGGCTCCCGAAGCTGCCCGCCGGAGCGATCCAGCAGGGACAGGGCACCTACTTCCTCACCAGCTCGGGGGGCCGCCTGGACTGGACCACCTGCCTCGGCACGTCGGACGACTCCAAGGCGCACACGGCCTGCCTGGAGTCCAAGCACGTCATCGGATGGTCGATGGACTACCTCCCCATCTCCCAGATGCACACGATGCAGTGGCTCGGAGCAGGCATCATGCTCACCGTCACGGCCGCCATCGCCGCCTTCGTCATCCTCTGGGGCCGCAAGCGCCTCCTGTGACGGGAGGGGCGAGGCCGGGGCCGTGCGCGTGGGAAGCGGGGCGGCGGGCGTTCCTGAGGTTGCCGGGGCCGGGGGGGGTGCGGGGGCCGGTAACCGTAGCCGGTTGTCACTCATGGTCACGGCTTCGAATCACCTCCACCCCAAGCGGGTGCATGCGCACGCGGTGGGCCGCACGGTCCTGGGGTCCCCAGCAGAGCCGGGGCTCTTCAGAGCGCCGTGAGCGCCGGCCTCAGGACGTCGCGGCCGGTGCTGCGGCTACGGCAGAGAGCGTCCGGCCGGGAGGTAGGTGAGCATCGACGGCAGCGGGGTGCCGCCAACGAGCCACGCCGACGTCATCCCGTCAGTGGTGCGGAGGCCGTCCCAGGCAACGTGGAGGATCACGGCGGCCATGGGGAGGCCCTCCCAAGGCCGACGGTCAGGCGGCGGCCGTCGAAGCCGAGGGGGTCGATCATCCTGCTTGCGGGAAAGCCCACCTGGGTTGCTCTCAAGCTGTAACTCCATTCGGTTGCAGGGTCGTTGGCCCGGCGAAAAGGCGTTCCCAGTGAGATAGGATTTTGCCGCTGCGCACCTTCCCGGAGGGTACGAGGCGGAGTCCACGGTCCAGTCCGCTGGCTGTGAGTGACGAATGGGGCGGATGCCCGGTAGGGCGATCCGGTCCTACCATTCCGAACTCACATCATGGAGTGGGCCTTTATGGAGCCGGTCGAGTACAAGCCTGCGCGTCGTCCCTGGATCCGCGAGATCCTGGCCGGCGTTGCCGCGAGCGTGATCTCCAACCTCGTGTGGGAGACACTGGCGGTGGCAGCGCGCCACCTCATCTGAGGCAGGCAAGTGGCGGGCCCGGCGAGCCCGCCACTCTTCAACCCTTCCCGGCTTCAGCCCTACGGCGAGGATCCTTCAGAAGAGCAGTTCCTGCCCGGGAGAGGTGGCGTTCCCCTTCCTCTTCGGACTGGGGAGATGTGGTATCCGAGCCTCGGCGGGGAGATTTTCCCACGTGGGCCGCAGGCCGTGTATCTGCACGTCACCCACACAGCTCTTGAGGTACGCCTGCGTCTCCTCATCCGTGGAGTACAGCACCGTCGCCCGGCTCGCCCTGGTCATGAGCACGTGGTATGCGTGCCGAACACACCGCGCGAACTCCTCCGCTTTCTCTTCTTCGCTTCCCGTCCCCTCACGGAGCTTCATGTCGAACGAACCAGGCACTCTGACACGCTTGACCCCACTTTCCGTATCCTCACGCCACTGCCCTTTGCGGTAGACCCAACGGTCGTCGCGTCTCACCATGTCTTCGCCAAGGATCACCCCGCACCAGTCCCACTCAAGGCCCTGAGCCGTGTAGACGCAGCCGACCTGGTTGATGCCGTACGGGTGCACTGCCCATTTCGTGGACGGCGGCACCGCTCCGTTCTCGCGGAAGGAGTCGCCCTTGGCGTTCCACGGTCGGTGCCAGTCACCGATCCGCACGTCCGCCTCCAGACGTGCGGACTTCCCCTGTCCCACCGGCTCGGTCCACGGCCAGCAGAAGCCGGCCACCATGCGAGCAGTCGCTCCTGCCGCCGCCTCCGCCCTGATGATGTACTCGAGTTGCTCCGGACTGTCCGCGACCTCGACATGCATCAAACCGTCGGGGGTCCACTCGGTGGATCCTTCCTCGATGTCGAGGACAGCCCGCACCCAGCGGATGTAGGCGTCACTGCCACCACAACGCCATTCCTCCCTGAGCCCATAGCGGAGTGGAGTGATTCCCCGCGCTCTTGCGGCTTCCTCGATCAGGCTCACCGTTCCGACTTCCTTGGGTCGCACGGACTGGCTCTCGTCGAGAAAGAACACAGTGAGGTAGGAGGAATCGAGCAGGTCGTCCACTTGGGGCTGCTTGCCCGACTTCTCCTCCCGCTGGTACATGTCGATGGTTCGCTCTCTCAAACGATGCGCCTCGTCGCAGATGAGGACGTCCAAGGGAGGGTCCGGAGGGGTCACGAAGGAACTGAAGTAGGCGAACCTCTCCCTGAACTCCTTGTCGGTGTAGCCCACCTGCTCTTGGAGCGCTCCGTTGAACGCACGGCTGCCGCTGGCGTATTTCACCGTGCGCCCGGCTGTCTCGAATTCGGCCCTGAGCTGCAGACCCACTGCACTCTTTCCGGTACCCGCACCACCCGTCACGATGAACACGGCTCGTCCGTCGTCCGACGGCGGAGCGGACTGATCGGGATCGCCGAGAACCAGGGCGGCTCGTTCCAGAACGCTCGCCGCCACCTTCTTCTGCTGACCGCGCAAAGTGAACACCGTGTCCTCTCCGCGAGATCTGATCATCGCGTCCAGAAGCGGCGTGTTGCGCAGGTTCATGAACCGCAGGAGCTGCTCGGCCTCGGAGTCCGCGCCGTCTTCCGCGAAATGCCGTCGCAGGTCCGCAAGGAGCAGGTCGCGGCTGTCGCGGGTGTACACACGCTCATACGCTCCGGTCGGCGCCAGCGTATCGAGCAACGGTCGAACCGAATCGTCGGTGGCATTGTGCAGATACGCGAACCCGCCGCATTCGACGGTGATGCCACGCAGTGGTCCCTGGGGCCCGGTGAACAGTTGGTATGTGTTCCTGAGTTGCAACGCAGGGTGCTTCTTGGGGCTTTTGTATCCCGGTACATTCACGAGCTTCGCGGTGGCGGATTCCACCTGCGTCACCATCGACCAACGCTTCAACTCGACGAGTTGGTACGACGGCAGACGCGTCTCCGGATGTCGGCCCACGAGCACGACGTCGATGAGGGGCGTCTCCCCCTTCTTCGGTCCGTCGACCGTCGCCGCGCACTCGACGACCATCTCAACGTTGCCCCGCTCCGCCTCAACGAGGTCTTCCGCCAACTCGACCAGGCTCTCGGCCCATGCCTTCCGTTCTGTATCGGACACGTCGCGCCCTCGGAAGTGCTGGTATCTGGCGACGAGATGCGGCACCATCCGCCGTCGCGAGTTGAGAGTGAGCAGGTCCTGCGCGGACAGCCTCAACAGGAGCATGGACACGAGGTGGTTCCCCCAGGGCACGAGTGACTCGTGCGGGTGGGGGCGTGTCCTCGCGTAGAGGAAGCCCGTCGGGCCGCAATTGGTAGGAGTGATCTTAGGGAGCGCGGCGGCCCACGCGAACTCCGCCCGCCCACTCGTGGCGCGGCAACGGCAAGTTGGCGAAAGAGTCGTTGATTCAGGCCGGTCGATTACGCCGTGACAGCCGGGCGCGGCCTGGCGCCCACCAGCTCTCTCAGTCTCTCTTGCGTCTCCCGGTCCGTGGAGTAGACGACCGTGCCGACCATTCCGCGGGTCAGCAGCACCTTGTACGTGTTGCGGATCAGGCGGTCCACATCGGCGTCAGGTGTCGAGCGCTTGAACACTGGGTCCTTGGACGCCGTACGGTCCGTCACCCATCGGTCGCCGCGCCACACCAGGTCGGGGCCAATGATGACGCCGGACCAGTCGTACTCGAAACCCTGGGCGGTGTAAACGCAACCGATCTGCCCGAAGCCCGCCGGGTCGGTGGCCCACAGGGCGGACGGCGGTGCACCGGAGACAGAGCGGTCGCCGCGCAGGTTCCAGGGACGCGCCCAGGCGCCGATCCTCACGTCTGTCGGAAGGGGCTGTCCCGGCTTGGGTTCCGGGGACCACTGCCAACAGTAGCCAGCTGACATACGAGCGCTGTAGCGCTGGCCGCGGCAGCCGTCCAGGAAGCTCTCCATCTCCTCCGGGCTGTCGGCCAACAGGAGTTTCATACGGTCGTCCGGGTCCCACGCCACGGGGCCGCCGGATTCCAGCCCCAGAAGCCGCACCACCCAGCGCAGGTATACATCGCTCCCGCCGCAGCGAAACTGGCTTTCCAGCTTTACGACCGGACAGTTCAGCCCCCTGCGTGCTGCCGCGGCTCGAATGTCTTCCACCGTGCCCGTCTCGCCCGGACGCACGACTTGGTGCTCGTCCAGCAGAAAGACGGGCACCTTCGCCACGTCTATCAGTTCGTCGATCTGTTGCTTACCGGTTCGGCGTGCGGCCGGCGTGTACCGGTTGGCGGATGTCTCACGGATGCGGTGGGCCTCATCGCAGACCAGTACGTCGAGGCTGTTCTTCTCCGTCGTCATGAAGCTGTTGAAGTATTTGAAGAGATCCTGAACTTCGCGCTTCCTGGCACCCGCGACCTTGCGCATCGTCTTGGTGAAGGACTGGGATCCGGTCGCGTGCAGAGCCGGGATGCCTCGCCGGTACAACTCGCCGAGCAGGGAGAGCGCGATGACGCTCTTACCGGTGCCAGGGCCACCGGTGATGACCACGACCTCCTTGTGGTCGGACCGCTGGGCCTTGCGTACCGCGTTGAGGACCTTGCGGTAGGCGACCTGCTGTTCGTCGAGGAGCACGAACTGCTCCCTCTCACGGACTTCCTGTGCCGCGACCGCCATCAGCTGCTTCGAGGGAACCGTCTTGGCCGCGAGCAACGCGTCGGCGGCTGCGGCGCCCGGATACTCAGGGCTGAGCCGGGCACGAACGTAGTCGATGAAGCCACCGCGGGTGTCGCCCGCGAACAACTGTCCCCACTGTTCGGACTCGATCTCGCGCAGTGCAGCCACATCGAACTCGTGAGCGTTGTGCAGGAGAGCCACTCCCCCGACCCTCTCCGGGTGGCCGGCGATAGCGCCATTGAAGTTGACGAGGTACTCGCAGTAGCGGCGCACCTGCTCGATGGGGTTGAGGACCGGCTGAGTGTAGGAAGGGACGTGGCAGAGGAGCGGGTCGTCCTCGTCCGGGACTACATCGCTCCACTGCTTGAGCTCCACCACGACGTAAGAGGGGTCGCCCGTGCGTGGGTGGACGCCGGCGAGAACCGCGTCGGCTCGCTTGCTGTTCATGGGGAGCGCGTACTCGAGCATGACCTCCACGTCACCGAGTCCCGCGTCATTGAGCGCGGCGGTCAGGGCGGGGATGCTCCGCTCCCAGGACCGTGCCTCCGAGGAGGTGGGCTGGTAGCCGTGCCTGTGGGCGAATTGCTCTGTGAGGTGGAAATAGAGCGAACTATCGAGCGCCATAGTGGCGACCGTTTTCGCGGAAGCGCGGAACAACAAGGACTTCCCCCGGGCAGCACGAAATAGATCGTGCGGGTGGGGGCATGTCCTTCGAGACTCCACAGGGTGGAGCGGAAGCCCGTCGGGCCGCGTTGACGAACTACTGAGGGTACCTGGCGGTATTGACTGTCGTACCGGTGGTCGCATCGGCGGCAGCACGCGTGGCGCTTGAGACCCAGACTCTTCTACGGGTACCCGACCATGAGTCCGCAAGCCCACTTCGGGTGGACGCTCCATGTCGAGCGAGTGCCCACCCCACATCGTCACGCACCAGCACGGCCAGAACGCACCCCGGGCGGTTTCCATCCAGGGGCCCCGGAACTGCCGGAACGTTGAACGGTAGCCGAGTCGGGCTCAACGCCGGGTTGTGTCCCAGCACCATCAGCCCATCCACGTCCCAGCACCATCCCAGCACGGGAAAAACCAAGGGCCCGACCCCGAAGAGTCGGACCCTCTCCGACCTGCATGTTTGCCAGATCAGCGACGTGGTGATTCAGCCACTACACGTTGAAGCGGAACTCCACCACATCCCCGTCCTGCATCACGTACTCCTTGCCTTCCATCCGGGCCTTGCCCTTGGCGCGGGCCTCGGCGACCGAGCCCGTCTCGACCAGGTCCGCGAAGGAGATGACCTCGGCCTTGATGAAGCCCTTCTGGAAGTCCGTGTGGATCACACCGGCCGCCTCGGGGGCCGTGGCGCCCTTCTTGATCGTCCAGGCGCGGGACTCCTTCGGGCCTGCCGTCAGGTAGGTCTGGAGGCCCAGGGTCGCGAAGCCGACGCGGCCCAGGGTGGCCAGGCCCGGCTCCTCCTGGCCCATCGACTGGAGCAGTTCCAGCGCCTCCGCGTCGTCCAGCTCGATCAGCTCGGACTCGATCTTGGCGTTGAGGAAGATCGCCTCGGCGGGGGCGACCAGGGCGCGCTGCTCGTTCTTGAAGTCCTCGTCGACCAGCTCGTCCTCGTCGACGTTGAAGACGTAGAGGAAGGGCTTGGTCGTGAGCAGGTGCAGCTCGTGGAGGAGGCGGCCCTTCTCGGTGCCGGCCGTGATGCCCGCAGCGAAGAGCGTGGTGCCCGCTTCGAGGAGCTTCTGGGCCTCCTCGACCGCCGCCAGCACCGCGACCTTCTCCTTCTGGAGACGGGACTCCTTCTGGAGGCGCGGCACCGCCTTCTCCACCGACTGGAGGTCGGCGAGGATCAGCTCGGTGTTGATCGTCTCGATGTCGTCCTTGGGCGAGACCTTGCCGTCGACATGGACGACGTTCTCGTCCTTGAAGGCCCGGATGACCTGGCAGATCGCGTCGGACTCCCGGATGTTGGCCAGGAACTTGTTGCCCAGGCCCTCGCCCTCGCTCGCGCCCCGGACGATGCCCGCGATGTCGACGAAGTCGACGGTCGCCGGGATGACCTTCTGCGAGGCGAAGACCTCGGCGAGGACGGCCAGACGGCTGTCCGGGACACCGACGACGCCGACATTCGGCTCGATGGTGGCGAACGGGTAGTTGGCCGCCAGCACGTCGTTCTTGGTCAGGGCGTTGAACAGGGTCGACTTGCCGACATTCGGCAGACCGACGATTCCGATCGTGAGCGACACGTTGGCGACTTCCCGTAGCGAGAGCTGATGTACCGGCCCGGGGGTGGGCCGATCCCCCAGTTTACGGGCGTGTCGTACGGGCCCCGGCGCCCCGTCGCGTCGAACTGATCGCCAAGCTCGCCCAAAGCGCGTGTCCAACGACGGATTCCTCCCGCCTTGCGACCTACTTTGGTCACGTGGAGCAGCGACCCAGGATTCGTACGACTCAGGCCGACGGTCCTTCCGAGAGCAGCATCGCGGCGCCCGCGCCGGCGACCGTCTACCGGGCGGCCCCGGTCCGCGGCGCCCGCCCGGCGCCCCCGGTGGCCATCGCTCTGCGCCGGTTCCCCAACCCCCGGCTGACCGGTCTCGGCGGGGGGATCTTCAGCGCCGCGGTGATGTTCCTGGTGGGCTGTGTGGACGAGCTGCTGTTCGACGGCGGGCCGCTCATATACGGGCTGCTGTTCCTGCCGGTCGCCGCACTCACCGCGCTCTGGGTGCGCCCTGCCGACCTGGTCACCGCGCCCATCAGCGTGCCGATCTCGTTCGCCTTCGGCTCCCTGCCCATCGCCGGGGGCAGCGGTGGGGCGGGTGGCCGCATCGTGGCCATGGTCACGACGCTCGCGCTGAACGCCGGCTGGCTGTACGGGGGGACCCTCGTGGCCGGGGTGATCGCCACCGTACGGAAGATCCGGGTGATCCGGCGCCGCTACCGCTGACCGGGCGGCTCCCGGTCAGCGGCCGGGCGGCTCCCCGTCAGCGGCCTGGCGGCTCCCGGTTGAGCGCCCGGCCCCGGCTCCCGGTGGCTCTCAGCGGCTGGAGGCCGCCATCGCCGCGCCGACGATGCCTGCGTTGTTCTGCAGCTGGGCGGGGACGATCTCGGCCCGGACCCCCTCGATCAGCGGCAGGAACTTGTCCGCCTTACGGCTCACGCCGCCCCCGATGATGAACAGCTCGGGCGAGAACAGCATCTCCACGTGCTCCAGGTACTTCTGTACCCGGTGTGCCCAGTGGTGCCAGCTCAGGTCCTCGTCCTCCTTCGCCTTGGTCGAGGCGCGCGTCTCCGCGTCGTGGCCGTGCAGTTCGAGATGGCCCAGCTCGGTGTTGGGGACCAGATTCCCGTTGCGGAAGACCGCCGAGCCGATTCCCGTGCCGAAGGTCAGCAGGATGACCGTGCCCTTGCGGTCGCGGCCCGCTCCGAAGGTCATCTCCGCGAAGCCGGCGGCGTCGGCGTCGTTCAGCACGGTCACCGGGAGGCCGATTCTGCCGCCGATGAGCTGGGCCGCGTCCACACCGACCCAGCTCTTGTCGACGTTGGCCGCGGTACGGACCGTGCCGTCGGTGACCACGCCGGGGAAGGTGATCCCCACCGTGCCCGTCCAGTCGAAGTTCTTGACGACGTCGGCGACCCCGTCGGCCACACCGTCGGGCGTGGCCGGATGCGGGGTCAGCACTTTGTGGCGCTCCTGCGCCAGGTCTCCGCGGTCCAGGTCAACGGGAGCGCCCTTGATCCCGGATCCGCCGATGTCCACACCGAAGATCTGCATGACCCCACGTTACGGCGTGGAGCCCTCCGTCACGTGCCGGAACGGCTTCCGGGTCGCGGGCCCGTACCGCCGGAGCGGTCCGGGCCCCAGGACCGGGCCTGCGGGGCCCGCGGGCCGGTCCCCGCGCCGGCTACTTGCCCGACAGGTCGGCTGCCTCGGCGCGCAGGTCGCGGCGGAGCTCCTTGGGGAGCGAGAACGTGATCGACTCCTCGGCCGCCTTCACGATCTCCACGTCGCCGAAGCCCCGGGCGGCGAGCCACTCCAGTACGCCGTCGACCAGGATCTCCGGGACGGAGGCGCCGGAGGTCACGCCGACCGTGGTCACGCCCTCCAGCCAGCTCTCGTCCAGCTCGTCGGCGAAGTCCACCAGGTGGGAGGCGCGGGCGCCGGCGCCGAGGGCGACCTCGACAAGTCGTACCGAGTTGGACGAGTTCTTGGAGCCGACCACGATGACCAGGTCGGCGTCCGCGCCCATCTGCTTCACCGCGGTCTGGCGGTTCTGCGTGGCGTAGCAGATGTCGTCGCTGGGCGGCGAGATCAGCTGCGGGAACTTCTCCTTGAGCGCGTCGACCGTCTCCATCGTCTCGTCCACGGAGAGCGTGGTCTGCGAGAGCCAGACGACCTTGGACTCGTCGCGCACCGTGACGTTGGCGACGTCCTCGGGGCCGTCGACGAGCGTGATGTTGTCGGGGGCCTCACCGCTCGTGCCGACGACTTCCTCGTGACCCTCGTGGCCGATCAGCAGGATGTCGTAGTCGTCGTTCGCGAAGCGGACGGCTTCCTTGTGGACCTTCGTCACCAGGGGGCAGGTGGCGTCGATGGTGGCGAGGCTGCGCTGGGCGGCCTCGTCGTGGACGACGGGGGCGACGCCGTGTGCGGAGAACACGACGATGGAGCCCTCCGGGACCTCCTGCGTCTCGTCGACGAAGACGGCGCCCTTCTTCTCCAGCGTCTGCACGACGTACTTGTTGTGGACGATCTCCTTGCGGACGTAGACCGGCGCGCCGTACTGCTCAAGGGCTTTCTCGACGGCGATCACGGCGCGGTCCACACCCGCGCAGTACCCGCGCGGGGCGGCCAGCAGGACACGGCGGGCGGCGCCGCCGCGCGCGGCGTCCCCGGTCGGGGCGGCTGCGGGTGACGGGCTGGGCGTAGCAGTCATGCGGTCCATCGTAAGGCCGTGTCCTCCGGGCCGGGGTCTGCACATGTGGGAAGACTGAGGCCATGACACCTGACGAGACGGCTGCGGACAGTGGCGGGAAGAAGACGCCGGGACTACGACGGAACCTCGGGTTCCGGGATCTGGTCGTCTACGGGCTCCTCTTCATCGCGCCGATGGCACCGGTCGGGATCTTCGGCACCCTCGACGCCAAGTCGCACGGGGCCGTCGCGCTCGTCTACATCGCGGCGACGATCGCGATGGCCTTCACCGCGTTCAGTTACGCCCAGATGGTGCGGGTCGTCCCGCTCGCGGGATCGGTCTTCGCGTATGCCCGCAAGGGGCTCGGCCCGGGGCCCGGGTTCATCGCCGGGTGGATGGCGATGCTCGACTATCTGCTGATCCCGGCCGTCGCCTACCTCTTCTCGGGGATCGCGATGAACTCGCTGGTGCCTTCGGTCTCCCGGTGGGTGTGGACCGCCATCGCGGTGGTGGTGACGACCGGGCTGAACCTGTGGGGCGTACGGGCAGCGGCCCGGGTCGGCTTCGCGGTGCTCTCGCTGGAGATCGCGGCGCTGGCGGTGTTCGTGGTGGCCGCGATCGTGGTGCTGGTCCGGGACGGCGCGCACCGCGGCTGGCTGTCCCCCTTCACCGGTGACGGCGGCTTCTCGGCCACGGCGGTGCTCGGGGCGGTGTCGGTGGCGGTGCTGTCCTATCTGGGCTTCGACGCGATCGCCTCGTTCGCCGAAGAGGTCACAGGGGGGTCCGCGAAGGTCGCCAGGGCGGTCCTGTTCTGCCTGGTGCTCGCGGGCGTCCTCTTCATCGTGCAGTCGTATCTGGCGGCGGTCCTGGAGCCGATGTCGTCGGCCCAGCTGGCCGCGAACCCCGTCGCGCAGGGCTCTGCCTTCTACGACACGGTGGACTCCTCGGTCGGCAGCTGGCTGCACGACCTGGTCGCGGTGAGCAAGGCGATCGGGGCGGCCTTCGCCGCCCTCGCGGGCCAGGCGGCGGCGGGCCGGCTGCTCTTCGCGATGGGCCGCGACCGGCGGCTGCCGCATGTCCTCTCCAAGGTGGACGGCAGGTCCGGGGTGCCGCGGACCGCGGTGCTGCTGGCGGCCGTCGTGACGCTGATCGCCGCGGTGTGGGCGGCCCGGCGCGACGACGGCCTCGACCGGCTGGTCTCGGTGGTCGACATCGGCGCGCTGACCGCCTTCCTGCTGCTGCACGCGTCGGTGGTCGGCTGGTTCGCGGTACGGAAGGCGGAGGGGCCGCCGGTCTGGTGGCGCCATGTGCTGATGCCGCTGCTGGGCGCGGCGGTGACGGTCGCGGTGATCGTGGAGGCGACGAGCGCCGCCCAGTGGGTCGGGCTGATCTGGCTGGTGGCCGGGCTCGTGGTGTACGGGGTGCAGCGGAGCCGCCGCCGCACCGGGAGCGAGGTCTGACGGGACGCACCGCCGTTCCGCGGGCAGGCCGGACGGGGGCGGCTGCGGGGCGGATGCGCGGGGCGGCCGCACTGTCGGTGGCACCGCTTAACCTGCGTACATGGCTCTGAATACGAGTGCGGACGCGCCGCTGCCCGTCGGCGAGGTGTCACGGCTCATCGGGGGGTGGATCGACCGCCTCGGCGCCGTGTGGGTCGAGGGGCAGATCACCCAGCTCTCGCGCCGGCCGGGGGCGGGGGTGGTCTTCCTGACGCTGCGCGATCCGTCGTACGACATCTCGGTCGCCGTGACGTGCTTCCGGCAGGTCTTCGACGCGGTGGCCGATGTGGTGGCGGAAGGCGCGCGGGTGGTGGTCCACGCGAAGCCCGAGTGGTACGCGCCGCGCGGTCAGCTGTCGCTGCGGGCTGTGGAGATCAAGCCGGTCGGGATCGGTGAACTTCTGGCCCGTCTTGAGCAGTTGAAGCGGACTCTCGCGGCCGAAGGGCTCTTCGCGGCGGACCGCAAGAAGCCCGTTCCTTTCCTGCCGCGGCTGATCGGCCTGGTGACCGGCCGGGCGAGCGCGGCGGAGCGGGACGTCCTGGAGAACGCGCGGCGGCGCTGGCCCGCCGTCCGGTTCGAGGTGCGGAACGTGGCGGTGCAGGGCGTGCACGCGGTGCCGCAGGTCGTCGAGGCCGTGCAGGAGCTGGACCGGCTGCCGGAGGTCGACGTGATCATCGTGGCGCGGGGCGGGGGCAGCGTGGAGGACCTGCTGCCCTTCTCGGACGAACAGCTGATCCGGGCGGTTGCAGGATGCGGGACCCCGGTGGTGTCGGCGATCGGGCACGAGCCGGACTCACCCCTGCTCGACCTGGTGGCCGATGTCCGGGCGTCCACACCGACCGACGCGGCCAAGAAGTCCGTACCGGACGTCGGGGAGGAGCTGGAGCGCGTACGGCTGCTGCGCGACCGCTCCCTGCGGACCTTGCAGGGGCTGCTCGACCGGGAGCAGCGCGGGCTGGCCGCCGCGCTCGGGAGGCCTTCGATGGAGCGTCCGCAGCGGATGGTCGAGGAGCGCGAGGAGGTCGTCGACGCACTCGTGGAGCGCAGCCGGCGGACACTGCGGCACCTGCTGGACCGCGCGGACTCGGAGCTCTCCCATACCCGCGCCCGTGTCGTCGCGCTCTCCCCTGCGGCGACGCTGGACCGGGGGTACGCGGTGCTCCAGCGGGAGAACGGAACGGTGGTGCGCGCTCCCGGCGAGGTCGCGGACGGGGAGCAGCTGCGGGCCCGGGTCGCCGGGGGCGAGCTGGGCGTGACGGTGACGCCGGAGGCCGGCAAGCCCGAGGGGTGAGCGCCGGGGACCGGTTCCGGCGCGGACCGGCGTGGACGGGATCAGCAGGAACAGCGGGATCGGCCGGATCAGCGGGATCAGCGGGATCAGCGGGATCAGCGGGATCAGCGGGATCAGCAAGGACGAGATCATGGTGGATGAGACCAGGGTGGATGAGATGGCACAGGCGAAGACGGATGGCGCTGCTCTCGGATACGAGCAGGCCCGCGACGAGCTGATCGACGTCGTACGGCGGCTGGAGACCGGGGGGACGACCCTGGAGGAGTCCCTGGCACTGTGGGAGCGCGGGGAGGAACTGGCCAAGGTGTGCCGCGGCTGGCTGGAAGGCGCGCGGGCCCGGCTGGACGCGGCGCTGGCCGAGGGCACGGAGCCGAGCGAGGACTGAGGGGCCCGCCGCGGTCCGCCACCGGCCCGCCGGTCCCTCGGGCGCACCCCGGTCCGCAACCGGGCGGTCCCGGCCCGGGCGCAGCGCGCCCTGCTGTGAGGCCGGTCACGTCGATCCAGATTTAGTTGAAACTTAATACATCTTGGCCGTACAGTCGGAGCATCCCTTGATCCACCGCTTGTCCGGAAGGTACGAAAGATGTCGCTCGTTCTCGACCCCGCCGCCCAGGACCTCCTCTTCCGCGAGGCCCGCACCGCGAACACCTTCACCGACGAGCCGGTGACCGAGGAGCAGGTGCAGGCGATCTACGACCTGGTCAAGTACGGTCCGACCGCCTTCAACCAGTCGCCGCTGCGCATCACCCTGGTCCGCTCCCCCGAGGCCCGTGAGCGCCTGGTGCAGCACATGGCCGAGGGCAACCGCCCGAAGACCGCCGCCGCCCCGCTGGTCGCGATCCTCTCCGCGGACAACGAGTTCCACGAGGAGCTCCCGCAGCTGTTCCCGCACTTCCCGCAGGCCAAGGACGCGTTCTTCTCGGAGCGCCCGGCCCGCGAGCAGGCCGCCCTCCTCAACGGCACCCTGCAGGCCGGTTACTTCATCGTCGGCGTGCGCGCCGCCGGTCTGGCCGCGGGCCCGATGACGGGCTTCGACTTCGCCGGTGTCCAGAAGGAGTTCCTGGACGACGACCACACCCCGCTGATGATCGTCAACATCGGCAAGCCGGGCGAGGACGCCTGGTTCCCGCGCTCCCCGCGCCTGTCGCTCGACGAGGTCATCACCACCGTCTGAGCCGTACGCCCGGCAACGGGAAGAGGCCGCCGCACCCGAGGGTGCGGCGGCCTCTTCCCGTTGCCGGCTCGTCGCGCACGAAGCCGCGACCGGCCGGAGACGTCAGGACTTCCCCGAGCCGGCCGGCTTCCCGGCGCCCGGTGTCTTCTCCCCGGCGTCCTGCGGCTTCCCTGCCTTGAGCGCCGCCGCCATCTGCGCCAGCTGCCCGTAGGGCGCCGTGCCGGTCACCGCCGTCGTCGAGCCCTTCTCCCGGCGCACCAGCGCGTTGTACTTGGAGCCCTTCCAGCGCTGCCAGGTCTCGCCGCCCACCTGCTGGGTGTGCGGCGTCTTCGACGCGTCCTGGCTCACGGTCGTGACGAACCTGTCCGACGGGCCGGTCCCCTGCTCCACCGCGACGTACTGCCCCTCCGGGTCCAGGAACCCCAGGTGCCACGCGTTGCCGCTGTCCTGCGTGTACGAGACCGAGGTCGCCTTCCACCCCTTCGGGAGACCGACGGGCGCCTGGACCGGATACGGCGCCGCACGCTGCGCCGTGAGCTGCTCCACCCGGTAGTCGACCGTCTTCACCGGCTCCGAGGTGCCACCGTGCGGAACGAATACGTAGATGACCGCGACGGCGGCGCCGATGACCACCATCGACTGCATCATTCCGCGCACTGTCTGCTTGCTTCGCGTACCTGCCACGCAGCCATGGTCTCAGGTCGCCCCGTTGCTCATGCGTGGGCCCCGGTGCTCATTTTATCGACCGGACGATAGAATCGAACGAACCCTCTACATAC
The DNA here is from genome assembly GCF_036061255.1 of Streptomyces sp. NBC_00388. Taxonomy (NCBI): domain Bacteria; kingdom Bacillati; phylum Actinomycetota; class Actinomycetes; order Kitasatosporales; family Streptomycetaceae; genus Streptomyces; species Streptomyces sp. NBC_00388. The sequence continues at coordinate 5,006,746 of NZ_CP107948.1, read as the reverse complement.
GGCCGTCGTCGTATCAGAAAGGTGCGTGCCGATGACCGAGCATCATCTCCCTTCTCAGCTGGAGGTCTCGCCCGAGGCCCCCGACCGCAACCTCGCCCTGGAGCTCGTGCGGGTCACCGAGGCCGCCGCGATGGCAGCCGGCCGTTGGGTCGGGCGCGGTGACAAGATCGGCGCGGACGGCGCAGCGGTCAACGCGATGCGTACGCTCGTCTCCACCGTCTCGATGAACGGCGTCGTCGTCATCGGCGAGGGCGAGAAGGACGAAGCCCCGATGCTCTTCAACGGGGAGCACATCGGCGACGGGACCGGCGCCGAGGTCGACATCGCCGTCGACCCGATCGACGGGACCACGCTCAACGCCAAGGGCATGCCCAATGCCATCGCCGTACTGGCCGCGGCCGACCGCGGTTCGATGTTCGACCCGTCCGCGGTCTTCTACATGGACAAGCTGGTCACCGGCCCCGAGGCCGCCGACTTCGTCGACATCAACGCTCCCGTTTCGGTCAACATCCGCCGGGTCGCCAAGGCGAAGCACTCCTCGCCCGAGGACGTGACGGTGGTCATCCTCGACCGTCCGCGCCACGAAGGCATCGTCAAGGAGATCCGGGAGACCGGCGCCCGGATCAAGTTCATCTCGGACGGCGACGTCGCCGGATCGATCATGGCCGTACGGGAGGGGACCGGTGTCGACCTGCTGATGGGCATCGGCGGTACGCCCGAGGGCATCATCAGCGCCTGCGCGATCAAGTGCCTCGGCGGCACGATCCAGGGCAAGCTCTGGCCCAAGGACGACGCCGAGCGGCAGCGTGCCATCGACGCCGGCCACGACCTGGACCGGGTGCTCTCCACGACCGACCTGGTCAGCGGTGACAACGTGTTCTTCGTGGCCACCGGCATCACCGACGGCGAGCTGCTGCGCGGAGTGCGCTACCGGGCCGAGACGGCGACGACCCAGTCGCTGGTCATGCGCTCCAAGTCGGGCACGATCCGTCAGATCGACTCGACGCACCGGCTGTCGAAGCTGCGCGCGTACAGCACGGTGGACTTCGACCGGGCCAAGTAGGCCGGGCAGGATCTGCCGGACGTCACGCAGGACGAGACGTCATGCAGGAAGGGGCGCCCCCCGTGTGCGGCCGGGGGCGCCCCTTCCGTATGCCGGTGCACATGATGCCCGCTCACGGGCCCGCGCAACGGCGCCCCGGAAGGCGCCGGTCAGCCGGCCTGTGCCATGGGGTCCTGGGCCGTGCTCCTGAGCTCCACGTCCCTGCGCCTGCGCCGGGCGAGGACGACCCGGCGCTCGGCGGCCGTCAGCCCGCCCCAGACCCCGTACGGCTCGGGTTGTATGAGTGCGTGCTCGCGGCATTCCACGAGCACCGGGCAGCGGGCGCAGACCCGCTTCGCCGCTTCTTCCCTGGCGAGCCGGGCGGCTGTCGGTTCCTTGGACGGCGCGAAGAAGAGCCCCGCCTCGTCGCGGCGGCACACCGCCTCCGAATGCCAGGGCCCTGCCTGATCCTCCCGTGCCGGGACACGCTGCTGGGGCACGGCAGCGACCTGCAAGGACTGATGCGGCGGATGCAGCACGGTCTACTCCTGACGACGGCTTCGCGAGCGAGAGACGATGCTGCAGTCCCTACCCGCTGTGCGCACGCCTATGCACTGAGTTCCGGCCTCCGCCAGGTGGCCGAAGTCACCCCGGGCCGGTTATCCGAGGTGCTTGCGCAGCCGCTTGTCGACCAGGCCCCGCAGGTCGGCCACCAGCTTGCCCCGCTTGGGCTTGGCCTCGATATTGCCGAAGACCGAGTAGCCGTTCACCACCACGACCGGGGCCTCCGGGTTCTCCGCTTCGAGGGTGTCGACCTCGAAGTTGCCGAAGATCCCGGTGCCGCTGCCGCGCAGCGTGACGTTCTCCGGGACGGTGACCTCGACGTTGCCGAAGATCGCGGTGGCGTTGATGACGGTCGTCCGCTGCTCGAACAGTGCCTCGGTGAGATCGATCTCGATGTTGCCGAAGAGCGAGAAGGCATTGGTCCTGCGGCCGATGCGCCAGCGGCCCCGCCGGGTGGAGCTGGAGAAGACAGCCACCAGGTTCTCCGCGGTGACCGCGGTCTCCGGCTCGCCCGCGGACGCGTAGGCCGCGGTGCCGGGGTCCGGCCGGCCGCCGTTGTGGGCGGTCGGCAGGTCCTGCACCAGCGGCTCCAGCTCGGCGAGGGTCTTCGCGCGGTAGACCGACTCGATCCGCTCGGAGTGCTCTTCGGCGTCCAGGCGACCCTCGGCCAGGGCGTCCCTGAGGATGTCCGCGATCCGGTCGCGGTCGGCGTCGGATGCGCGGATGCCGACGGGCCGCGTCTGCTGGGGCTGCTTTTCGAGGTCCACCGGCCCAGCGTACCCAAACGCGATAGATCGCGACTAGTGCACGGGGCCCCCGACTCGGAGCCGGCCGCCGCGGGCCCGGCCCGGCCGGCCCCCTCCTGCCGGGGCACGGCCCCCGGCAGGAGAGGTGAGTCCTACCTCACCGCCACGGGCCCCGCCGGTGGTTCTACGCTGGGGAACGCTGTGCCGATGGAGGCCAGCCCGCGTCTGCCCGAGTGAGGAATGGCCGTCATGCCAGAGTTTGCGTACTCCGATCTGCTTCCCGTGGGAGCGGACACCACGCCGTACCGGCTGGTGACCGCCGAGGGGGTCTCCACCTTCGAAGCCGACGGGCGTACGTTCCTCAAGGTCGAGCCCGAGGCGCTGCGCACGCTCGCCGCCACCGCCATGCATGACATCTCGCACTATCTGCGGCCGGCCCACCTCACCCAGCTGCGCAAGATCATCGACGACCCCGAGGCCTCGTCCAACGACAAGTTCGTCGCGCTCGACCTGCTGAAGAACGCCAACATCGCGGCTGCCGGCGTCCTCCCCATGTGTCAGGACACCGGTACCGCGATCGTCATGGGCAAGCGCGGCCAGAACGTGCTGACCGCGGGCGGCGACGAGGAGGCCCTGTCCCACGGCATCTTCGACGCGTACACCGAACTCAACCTGCGGTACTCGCAGATGGCTCCGCTCACCATGTGGGAGGAGAAGAACACCGGCTCGAACCTGCCCGCGCAGATCGAGCTGTACGCCACCGACGGCGACGCGTACAAGTTCCTCTTCATGGCCAAGGGCGGCGGCTCCGCCAACAAGTCGTTCCTCTACCAGGAGACCAAGGCCGTCCTCAACGAGGCGTCCATGATGACGTTCCTGGAGGAGAAGATCCGTTCGCTGGGGACGGCCGCCTGCCCGCCGTACCACCTGGCGATCACGGTGGGCGGCACGTCGGCCGAGTTCGCGCTGAAGACCGCCAAGTACGCGTCCGCGCACTACCTGGACGAGCTGCCCACCGAGGGCTCGCCGACCGGGCACGGCTTCCGCGACACGGAGCTGGAGCAGAAGGTCTTCGAGCTGACGCAGAAGATCGGCATCGGCGCGCAGTTCGGCGGGAAGTACTTCTGCCACGACGTCCGCGTCGTCCGGCTGCCCCGGCACGGCGCCTCGCTTCCCGTCGCCATCGCCGTCTCCTGCTCGGCCGACCGGCAGGCGGTCGCGAAGATCACCGCCGAGGGCGTCTTCCTGGAGCAGCTGGAGACCGACCCGGCGCGCTTCCTGCCCGACACCACGGACGAGCACCTGGAGGACGGCGACGTCGTATCCGTCGACCTGAACCGGCCGATGGACGACATCCTCGCCGAGCTGACCAAGTTCCCGGTCAAGACCCGGCTCTCGCTGACCGGCCCGCTGGTCGTGGCGCGCGACATCGCGCACGCCAAGATCAAGGAGCGGCTGGACGCGGGCGAGGCGATGCCGCAGTACCTGAAGGACCACCCGGTCTACTACGCGGGCCCCGCCAAGACACCCGAGGGGTACGCGTCCGGCTCGTTCGGCCCGACGACAGCAGGCCGGATGGACTCGTACGTGGCGCAGTTCCAGGCAGCCGGCGGCTCGAAGGTGATGCTCGCCAAGGGCAACCGCTCGCAGCAGGTCACCGACGCGTGCGGCAGCCACGGCGGCTTCTACCTGGGCTCGATCGGCGGCCCGGCCGCCCGGCTCGCCCAGGACTGCATCAAGAAGGTCGAGGTCCTGGAGTACGAGGAGCTCGGCATGGAAGCCGTGTGGAAGATCGAGGTCGAGGACTTCCCCGCGTTCATCGTGGTCGACGACAAGGGCAACGACTTCTTCCGCGCGCCCGCCGAGTCCCCCACCATCCTCAGCATCCCGGTCCGCGCCCCCGGCCAGGCGTAGGGCCCCTCACCCCTGGCGCCGTCCGGACGGGACGGCCCCAGGGGTGATCTTCTGTCCGGGGCAGGGAACACCCTCCTGTCAGACGTTGCTGTCCGATGTGGAGGTACGACGATGACTGAGCAGTACCGGATCGAGCACGACTCCATGGGCGAGGTACGGGTCCCCGCCGAAGCGAAGTGGCGTGCCCAGACACAGCGGGCCGTGGAGAACTTCCCGGTCTCGGGCCAGACCCTGGAACGGGCCCACATCGAGGCGCTGGCCCGGATCAAGGCCGCGGCCGCGAAGGTCAACGCGGGACTGGGGGTCATCGACGCGGATCTCGCGCAGGCGGTCCAGGACGCGGCGGCCGAGGTCGCCGACGGGCGGTGGGACGACGAGTTCCCGGTGGACGTCTTCCAGACCGGGTCCGGCACGTCGTCCAACATGAACATGAACGAGGTGCTGGCCACCCTCGCCGGTGAGCGGCTGGGGCGCCCGGTGCACCCCAACGACCATGTGAACGCCTCGCAGTCGTCCAACGACGTCTTCCCCTCGTCGATCCACATCGCGGCGACCGCGGCCGTCACCCGCGACCTGATCCCGGCGCTCGACCACCTGGCCGGGGCGCTGGAGCGCAAGGCCGCCGAGTTCTCGGATGTGGTCAAGTCCGGGCGTACGCACCTGATGGACGCCACGCCGGTGACGCTGGGCCAGGAGTTCGGCGGATACGCGGCGCAGATCCGGTACGGCGTGGAGCGGCTCAACTCCTCGCTGCCGCGCCTCGCCGAGCTGCCGCTGGGCGGTACGGCTGTGGGCACCGGCATCAACACCCCGCCCGGCTTCTCCGCCGCCGTCATCGCCGAGGTGGCCGCGGCGACGGGGCTGCCGCTCACCGAGGCACGCAACCACTTCGAGGCCCAGAGCGCGCGCGACGGGATCGTCGAGACCTCCGGCCAGCTGCGCACGATCGGAGCCGGTCTGACGAAGATCTCCAACGATCTGCGCTGGATGGCGTCCGGCCCGCGCACCGGTCTCGCCGAGATCTCGCTGCCCGACCTGCAGCCCGGCTCGTCCATCATGCCGGGCAAGGTCAACCCGGTGATCCCGGAGGCGGTTCTCATGGTCGCCGCGCAGGTCACGGGGAACGACGCGACGGTCGCCGCGGCCGGGGCCGCGGGCAACTTCGAGCTGAACGTGATGCTGCCGGTCATCGCGAAGAACGTCCTGGAGTCGGTCCGGCTGCTGGCCAACGTCTCGCGGCTGCTGGCGGACCGCACGGTCGACGGCATCACCGCGCACGCCGAACGCGCCCGGGAGTACGCGGAGTCCTCGCCGTCGGTCGTCACCCCGCTGAACAAGTACATCGGGTACGAGGAGGCCGCGAAGGTCGCCAAGCGGGCGGTCGCCGAACGCCGGACGATCCGCGAGGTCGTGCTGGACGAGGGGTATGTGGAGCGGGGCGATCTGACGGCGGAGCAGCTGGACGACGCGCTGGACGTGCTGAGCATGACGCGGCCGTGACGGCGCCCTTCACCCGGTGACCCGGCACACGATGACCCGCATCGCTGCGCCGCACGGCCCGTACTCCTAAGATCTCCGCATGACAGGTGCAGGAGGAACACACCACTGGAGGCCCGGGGACCACATCCTCTGGCGCTACCGCAGCAACGCGTCCGACCGCCTGCACATCTGCCGCCCGGTGACCGTCGTACAGGACACGGACGACCTGCTCGCGGTCTGGCTGGCGCCCGGTACCGAGTGCATGAAACCGGCACTCGCCGACGGGACACCCGTGCACCGGGAACCGCTCGCCACCCGGTACACCAAGCCGCGCACCGTCGTGCGTGACCGCTGGTGGGGCATGGGGGTGCTGAAACTGGCACGGCCCCGCGAGCCCTGGTCCGTGTGGCTGTGGTGGGACCGCGGATGGCGCTTCAAGAGCTGGTACGTGAATCTGGAGGAACCGCACCTCCGGTGGGCGGGCGGCATCGACTCCGAGGATCACTTCCTGGACATCTCGGTGCTGCCCGACCGCAGTTGGCAGTGGCTGGACGAGGACGAGTTCGCCCAGGCCCAGCAGGTCGGCCTGATGGACGCGGGGCAGGCGGAACGCGTGCGGCAGGCGGGCAGGGCGGCGGTCGACCTGATCGAGGCCTGGGGACCGCCGTTCACCGACGGGTGGGAGGAGTGGCGGCCCGACCCGGAGTGGACCGTGCCCGTCCTGCCGGACGACTGGGACCGCACGCCCGCGTACGTGCCGTCGTGAGACCCTTGATGCGCCCCCGGGGATCAAACGTAGGATCGTCCTCCGCAAGACTGCGCCCTACAACGATCCCAAGCAGCAGTTGAACTGACCGAATGTCACTACAGGGGGGTGCAGCCATGACAGCGGGTATACGACCCCTCGAAGCGGTTGCATCGCACACCTGCCTCGGACGGACGGAATCCCTCGCGTGACGGAGCACACCACCTCCCACGAAGGCCGGCAGCCCACCGCTGCCCGGCCGCACGAACCCACTCGCCCCCGGCAGCAGAACGCCGACGTGGCGGCCGCGGGGGCCATCCCCGCTCCCCCGCCCGCACCGGCGGTCTCGCCCGGACGCAGCGAGGGCGACAGACTCCGGTTCGTGGGAGCTGCCACCCGGCGTATTGCCCGGGGCATAGACCTCGACGAGATCGTGCTCGGCCTCTGCCGGGCGACCGTGCCGACGTTCTCCGACGCGATACTCGTCTTCCTCCGCGATCCACTGCCGGTGGGCGACGAGCGGCCGGTGGTCCCGTTCGTCCTGCGGCTGCGCCGGACCGACCGGCTGCGTTTAGTGGACGAGGAGGACTCGGACGAAGCGCCCGAACCGCTCGCCTCCCAGCTCTGCGAGGTGGCCTCGGGCGGCGCACTCGCCGAAGTGCTCCGGGGCGTGCGCCCCGTCTTCGGGGACTCGGCTGCGGCCCGCGCCGCCCTGCCCGAGCTGCTCGGCCCGGACAGGACCGTGCCCAACGGGCACCGCACGATCCTCGCCCCGCTGCGGGGCAGGCGCCGGGTGATCGGCGCCGCCGTGTTCGTCCGCCGCCCCGACCGGCCCGCGTTCGAGCCCAACGATCTGCTGGTCGCCGCGCAGCTGGCCACCCACACCGCGCTCGGTATCGACAAGGCCGTGCTGTACGGGCGCGAGGCGTACATCGCCGACGAGCTCCAGCGCACCATGCTGCCCGACTCGCTGCCGCAGCCGACCGGCGTCAAGCTGGCCTCCCGCTATCTGCCCGCGGCCGAGACCGCGCGCGTGGGCGGCGACTGGTACGACGCGATCCCGCTGCCCGGCAGCCGGGTCGCGCTGGTAGTGGGCGATGTGATGGGGCACTCCATGACGTCGGCCGCGATCATGGGCCAGCTCAGGACGACGGCCCAGACGCTGGCGCAGCTGGATCTGCCGCCGGCCGAGGTCCTGCACCATCTGGACGAGCAGGCCCAGCGGCTGGGATCGGACCGGATGGCGACCTGCCTCTACGCCGTGTACGACCCGGTCGCGCACCGGATCACCATCGCCAACGCCGGCCATCCGCCGCCCGTCCTGCTGCATCTGGGCGGCCGGGCGGAGGTCCTGCGGGTCCCGCCGGGCGCCCCGATCGGGGTCGGCGGCGTCGACTTCGAGGCGGTCGAGCTGGACGCGCCCGCGGGCGCCACTCTGCTGCTCTACACGGACGGGCTGGTCGAGTCCCGGCTGCGGGACGTCTGGACCGGTATCGAGCAGCTGCGGGAGCGGCTCGCCACCACCGCCGAGCTGACGGGCCCGGATCATTCGCCGCCCCTTGAGGCGCTCTGCGACGACGTGCTCGACATGCTGGGCCCCGGCGACCGGGACGACGACATCGCGCTCCTCGCCGCCCGTTTCGACGGGATCGCGCCGAGCGACGTCGCGTACTGGTTCCTGGACCCGGAGGAGCAGGCGCCGGGCCGCGCCCGGCGGCTGGTGCGCAGAGCGCTGGAACGCTGGGGCCTGGAGGAGATGTCGGACGCGGTGGAGCTGCTGGTCAGTGAGGTCGTGACCAATGCCGTGCGGTACGCGGAGCGGCCGGTGACACTGCGGCTGCTGCGCACCGACGTACTGCGCTGCGAGGTCGGCGACGACTCCCCGCAGCTGCCGCGCCAGCGCCGGGCCCGCGACACCGACGAGGGCGGCCGGGGTCTGTTCCTGGTGAACCGGCTGACCCGGCGGTGGGGGGCGACCAGGCTCTCCACCGGCAAGGTGGTCTGGTTCGAGGTCCAGGTCCCGGTGGCGCCCGCGTAGTACCGCGGTAGCGAGAAGGAGCGGGACCGGCAGGGCCGGTCCCGCTCCTTCGCTGTGTCAGTCCTGCCGGTCGTTCAGCGGCCCGTTGGAGGTGCCGTTGTTCGCGCCGGTCGAGGTGCCGGCGTTCGTACCGCCGCCGTTCGTGGGGTTTCCGTCGCCCCCGCCGGTCGAGGTGCCGGCGTTCGTGCCGCCGCCGTTCGTGGGGTTTCCGTCGCCCCCGCCGGTCGACGTGCCGGCGTTCGTACCGCCCCCTGTGCTGGTAGCGCCTGCGCCACCCGGCCCGCTGTGGCTCGGGTCCGGGCTGCCCGGCTGGGACGGCGGCGGGGACGGCGGCGGGGGCGCCGACGAGGTGGACGGCGGCGGGGTCGAGGGCGGCGGAGGCGGGGTCGACGACGGCGGCGGGGTCGTCGCGACCCCGGCGCCCTGGTCGGTGTCCAGTTCGAACTTGCTCGGCGTCATGTCGAGTCCGAAGGTGTACGCCGCCCATATCTCGGCCGGGAAGCCACCACCGTTGACCCGGGTGCCGCTGCCGGCCGCGCCGCTGATGGTGACCTGGGCGCCCTGGTGGACCTTCTTGCCGTCCTCGACGCGCGGCTTGGCCGCCTCACCGAACAGGCCGACCGATGTCACCAGGTTCGGGGTGTAGCCGGTGAACCAGGCGGACTTGTTGTTGTCCGAGGTACCGGTCTTGCCCGCCACCTGTTGCGCCTTGTTCTTGACCACGGTGCCGGTTCCCTGGTCGACCACACCGGTCAGTACCGACGTGACCGCGTCCGCCGTCTGCGGGCTGACCACCTGGCCGCCGATCGCCTTCTGCGGCTTGAACGGCTCACGCGCCGGGTGCGTGGCCGCCTTCACGATGGTCGGGGTGACCTTCTTGCCGTGGTTGTCGAAGGTCGCGTAGATCCCGGCCATCTCCATCGGGCTCGCACCGTAGGAACCGAGCGTCATCGCGGGCACCGGCTGCGCGTTCTTCATGGAGCTCATACCGAGGTCCAGGCCGAGCTTGCGGACCTTGTCGAGTCCGACGTCCACACCCATCTGGGCGAACACCGAGTTGACCGAGTTGTTCATGGCGGTCTGGACGGTGACCTGGCCGTAGCTCTGGTTGTCCTCGTTGGGCGGTGCGAAGCCGACCTTGTTGCCGTTGCTGTCCACCACCGGCCGCCTGCTGTCACCGTCGTAGATGGTGTTCGCCTGGATCGGCAGGCCCTGCTGCGTCTTGGCGCCGGACTCCAGGGCGGCCGCCAGGATCAGCGGCTTGAAGGTGGAGGCGGGCTGGTAGTCGACGCGCTTGGCGTTGCTGTACTCGTGCTTGAGGTAGTCCTGGCCGCCGTAGAGCGCCTCGACCGCGCCGGTGTGCGGGTTGACCGAGACGGCGCCGGCCTGGATGTCCGCGTCGACCACCCGCGACTTGGGACGCAGCTTGCTGGTCAGCTGGTCCTTGAGCGTGCTCTCCAGCTGGGCCTGCTTCTTCGGGTCGATGTTGAGCGTGACCGTCCAGCCGCCGGCGTCGATCAGCGCCTCGGAGATGCCCTGCGCCTCCAGCTCCTGGTTGGCGGCCTTGACCAGATATCCGGTCTCGCCCTTCAGTCCGCTGTCGGGCCTGGGCTTGTGCGGCACCGGGAACTTCTGCTCGGCACGCTTGGAGGTGTCGAGCCAGTTCTTCTCGACCATGTTGTTCAGGGTGTACGCCCAGCGGGCCTTCACCAGCCGCTTGCCCTCGTCGGTCGCGGAGGACCAGTCGTACTGGCTCGGGGCCTGGAGCAGGGAGGCGAGGTACGCGCCCTGGCTCACGTTCAGCTTCTTGGCGTCGATCCCGTAGTACGCCTGGGACGCGGCCTGGATACCGAAGGCGCCCCGGCCGTAGTAGCTGGTGTTGATGTACCCGGCGAGGATCTCGTCCTTGGAGAACTTCCGGTCGATCTTGAGGGAGACCACCAGCTCCTTGAGCTTGCGGGTCACCGTCTGGTCGGAGCTGAGGTAGTAGTTCTTGACGTACTGCTGGGTGATCGTCGAACCACCCTGCTTCCGGCCCTGGACGGTGTTGTAGAGCCCGCGGGCGGTGCCCTTGAAGTCGACGCCGTGGTCCTGGTAGAAGGTCTTGTTCTCGGCGGCGACGAAGGTGTGCTGGACTTCCAGGGGTATGTCGGAGAGTTCGACCTTCTCCCGGTTCACCTTGCCCGTCCGGGCGATCACCTTGCCGTTGCTGAGCTTGTAGACGTTGCTCTGGAGCTCCGCGTCCGCGTTTGCCGTGGGCACCGGCACGTACATGTAGAACACGACGAACGCGCCCATCACCAGCAGGCAGAACACGAAGAAGCTGCCCAGCAGCTTCTTCCAGGTGAAGAACCTGCGTATCCCGCTCTTCGTGGATTTGCCCCGGCGCGCACCGCGCTGCCGGGCCCGTCGATCGTCCGCACGGCCCATCGCTCTGTGACTCCGCCTTCTTCTCACCCAGACCAGCTGTCGAAAGCTAACACCGCTTCCTGAGCACCTTTGGACAGGGAGTGCCCCGGAGGGCCCTTTCCGCACGTGACAATCAGCACCTGTGTCATAGGGAACCGACGAGCAGGAGGCCCACAAGGTTGCCACGACGGGACGATCTCCCTTGTGAAACAACGAGAATGCCCTGGATTGTCATGCTTCCTGGGCACCGCTCTCATCGGTATACACCGTGGGTATACCTGGTGTGTATAGTGCGGGTCATGCCCTCTCAGCCTCCGCTGCTCAGCGCGACAGACCTGCACAAGGCCTACGGCCCGACGCTCGCCCTCGACGGCGCGGACTTCACCATCGATCCGGGCGAGATCGTCGCGGTGATGGGCCCCTCCGGCTCCGGCAAGTCGACGCTGCTGCACTGCCTGGCCGGCATCGTGAGTCCCGACGCGGGCACCATCAGGTACGCGGAGCACGACCTCACCGCCATGAACGACATGGGCCGCAGCGCGCTGCGCCGTACGGAGTTCGGCTTCGTCTTCCAGTTCGGCCAGCTCGTCCCCGAGCTGACCTGCGTACAGAACGTGGCGCTGCCGCTGCGGCTGAACGGCACGAAGCGCAAGGAGGCCGAACGCAGGGCCCTGGAGTGGATGGAGCGCCTGGAGGTCGCCGGCCTCGGGCACAAACGCCCCGGCGAGGTCTCCGGCGGACAGGGACAGCGCGTCGCCGTCGCACGGTCGCTGGTGACCGGCCCCCGCGTCCTCTTCGCCGACGAGCCGACCGGCGCACTCGACTCACTCAACGGCGAGCGCGTCATGGAACTCTTCACCGAGGCCGCCCGCTCCACCAACGCCGCCGTCGTCCTCGTCACCCACGAAGCACGCGTCGCCGCCTACTCCGACCGCGAAGTCGTCGTACGCGACGGCAAGTCCCGCGACCGCTTCGCGCAGTACGCCGCATGAGCCGGCTCGACGACCTCGCCCTGGGTGTCCGGTTCGCGGTGACCGGCGGCCGGGAGACCTGGGTGCGCACCACCCTCACCGCCGTCGGCGTCGCGCTCGGGGTGGCCCTGCTGCTCGCCGCCTCCTCGCTGCCCGGAGCGGTGAGCACCCAGTCGGCGCGCGGGCAGGCCCGCGCCTTCTCCGAGGCGGGGCATCCGGCCCCGCGCAGCGATACGACGCTGCTGTACGGGCACGCCGAGAGCGAGTTCCGGGGCGAGGCCCTGGACGGCTATCTGCTCCGCCCCGACGGGAAGCACCCGATCGTGCCGCCCGGTATCGCCGCAGTCCCCGCCCCGGGCACGATGGTGGTCTCGCCCGCGCTGAAGGACCTGCTGGACTCGGGCGGCGGCAAGCTGCTCCGCGAGCGCCTCCCGTACCGGATCACCGGCACCATCGGCCAGGCCGGGCTGAGCGATCCGGGCGAGCTGTACTACTACGCGGGCAGCTCCACCCTCACCCGGCACACCGGCGCCCACCGGATCGCGCACTTCGGCGGGGGGCCGCTGAGCCCGCCGCTCTCCTCACCGCTCGTCGTGCTCACCATCCTGGGCTGCGTCGTCCTGCTCGCTCCGGTGGCGATCTTCATCGCCACCGCGGTCCGCTTCGGCGGCGACCGCCGCGACCGCCGGCTCGCCTCACTGCGACTTGTCGGTGCGGACGTCCGGATGACCCGGCGGATCGCGGCCGGTGAGGCGTTCGCCGGATCGGCTCTGGGGACGCTGCTGGGCTGGGTGTTCTTCCTGGTGGGCCGGGAGTTCGCCGGCGGCGTCCGGCTCTGGAAGATGTCCGCCTTCCCCTCCGACCTCGCCCCGATGCCCGCCCTGGCCACGCTGATCTCCGCCGCCGTGCCCATCTCGGCCATCCTCGTCACCCTGTTCGCGATGCGGTCCGTCACGGTCGAACCGCTCGGCGTCGCCCGGCAGGGTCCCACCCGCCGGCGCCGCTTCTGGTGGCGTCCGGTGACGCCGGTCGCCGGAATCGCCCTCCTGCTGCACACGGGCCGGGTCACCGGCAGGACCGGTTACGTCGATCCGTACCCCATCGCGATCGGCGCGATCCTGGTGCTGGCCGGGCTGACCACACTGCTGCCCTGGGTCGTCGAGGCGGTGGTCGCCCGGCTGAAGGGCGGCCCCGTCCCGTTCCAGCTCGCCACCCGCCGACTCCAGCTGAGCAGCGGGTCGGCGGCGCGCGCGGTCAGTGGCCTCACGGTCGCCGTGGCCGGCGCGGTCGCGCTCCACATGTACTTCGCCGGGCTGGGCGACGACTTCACGAGGACCACGAACCAGGACCCGAAGCGCGCCCAGATGCACATCGACGCGAGCTATCCCAGCACGGAACGGGCTCAGCAGATGATCCGCGCCTTCCAGGGCACCAAGGGTGTCCGGGCCGTCATCGGCACCATCGAGTCCTACGCCGACAAGCCCGGCGGCGACCCCGACCCGGACGCGATGGGGCCCTGGCCCACCACCATGATCACCATGGGCGACTGCCCGACCCTGCGCGAACTGGCCCACCTGCCGTCCTGCGCGGACGGCGACACCTTCGTCGCCCACGTCGAGGGGCAGAAGGAGATGAACGCCTGGGTGGACAAGACCGTCCGGCCCGGGGGCAAGCTCAACGTCGGCCGGGACGACAAGCCCGTGCTGTGGACGCTCCCGGAGGACTCACCCACGGTCATGGCCCGCCCCGACCCGATGGGCGAGAAGCGCAACGGCATCCTCGTCACCCCGTCCGCCATCAGCGCGGCCCGGCTGCCGGAGGCCGAGACCCGCGCCCTGGTGAAGGTCGACGGCTCGGTGCCCGACGCCTCCGAGTACGTACGGAACACCGCGGCCCGCATCGACCCGGTCATGCGGGTGTGGGACCTCACGGTGGCCGAACGCGACCAGCAGTACGCGAGCGTCAAGAACGGTCTGCTCGCGGGCGCCGTCGCGACCATGGCGCTGATCGCCGCCTCCATGCTTGTGTCACAGGTGGAGCAGTTGCGCGAGCGCAGGAGACTGCTGTCGGTCCTGGTGGCCTTCGGCACCCGCCGTCCCACCCTGGGCTGGTCGGTGCTCTGGCAGACCGCGGTCCCCGTGGTCCTCGGCCTGGCACTCGCCGTCGCGGGCGGCCTCGCGCTCGGCGCCGCGCTGCTCCGGCTGGTCGGCAAGTCCGTCACGGACTGGTGGGGTTTCGTGCCCCTGGCCGGCGCCGGAGGTGCGCTGATCCTGCTCGTGACCCTTCTCAGCCTTCCTCCGCTGTGGCGCATGATGCGCCCCGACGGCCTCCGTACCGAATAAGAAAGGCCCTCCCTGTGTCCATCGGCCACACTCTGCTCGGCATCCTGGAGTCGGGGCCGCGCCATGGTTACGACCTCAAGCGCGCCTTCGACGAGAAGTTCGGCCACGACCGGCCGCTGCACTACGGGCAGGTCTACTCGACCATGTCCCGGCTCCTGAAGAACGGCCTCGTCGAGGTCGACGCGATGGAGGCAGGAGGCGGTCCCGAGCGCAAGCGGTACGCGATCACCGACGCGGGCATCAGCGACGTCGACCAGTGGCTCGCCACACCCGAGAAGCCCGAGCCGTACCTCCAGTCGACGCTCTACACCAAGGTCGTCCTCGCGCTGCTCACCGGCCGCCCCGCAGCCGATCTGCTGGACACCCAGCGTGCGGAGCATCTGCGGCTGATGCGCATCCTCACGGACCGCAAGCGCCGCGGGGACCTCGCCGACCAGCTGATCTGCGACCACGCCCTGTTCCACCTCGAAGCCGACCTGCGCTGGCTCGAACTGACCGCGGCCCGCCTCGACCAGCTCGCCAAGGAGGTCGGCCCATGACACCCGCCGGTTCGCTGCTGTACGCCGACGACCTGCACAAGGCGTACGGTCCGACCACCGCGCTCGACGGCGCCGCGTTCTCCGTCCACGCGGGCGAAGTGGTCGCGATCATGGGGCCTTCGGGCTCCGGCAAGTCGACGCTGCTGCACTGCCTCGCCGGTATCGTCCGCCCCGACTCGGGCTCCATCACGTACCAGGGGCAGGAGCTGTCCGCGCTGCCGGACGCCGCGCGGAGCGCTCTGCGCCGTACGGAGTTCGGCTTCGTCTTCCAGTTCGGCCAGCTCGTCCCCGAGCTGACCTGCACCGAGAACGTGGCGCTTCCGCTGCGGCTGAACGGGACCAAGCGCAAGGAGGCCGAGCGCAGGGCCCTGGAGTGGATGGAGCGCCTGGAGGTCGCCGGCCTCGGGCACAAACGCCCCGGCGAGGTCTCCGGCGGACAGGGCCAGCGCGTCGCCGTGGCACGGTCGCTGGTGACCGGCCCGCGCGTGCTCTTCGCCGACGAGCCGACCGGCGCGCTCGACTCACTCAACGGCGAGCGCGTCATGGAACTCTTGACGCAGGCCGCCCGCTCCACCAACGCCGCCGTCGTCCTCGTCACCCACGAAGCACGCGTCGCCGCCTACTCCGACCGCGAAGTCGTCGTACGCGACGGCAAGTCCCGCGATCTGGAGCACCTGGTATGAGCTGGACCCAAGACCTCACGATGGGCATGAAGTTCGCTGTCGGCGGGGGCCGCGAGGGCTGGACCCGGACACTGCTGACCGCGGTCGGCGTCGGCCTCGGTGTGGCGCTGCTGCTGATCACCACCGCGATACCGAGCGCGCTCGCCGCCCGGGACGCGCGGGAGGACAACCGCAACGACTTCGGCGCGACGATGATCGACAAGCCGGGCGACAACACGATGCTGCTGGGTGTCGTGGACACCGTGTACAAGAGCGTCGACGTCCGCGGCCGGCTGGTCCGCGGCGAGGGCCCGAAAGCGCCGATACCGCCCGGCACGTCCGCGCTGCCCGGCGACGGCGAGATGCTGGCGTCGCCGGCGCTGCGCAGGCTGCTGGCGTCGGACAAGGGCGCACTGCTGCGTGAGCGCCTCCCGTACCGGATCACCGGCACCATCGCCGACGCCGGTCTGACCGGTCCGAACGAACTGGCCTACTACGCGGGCGACAACCACCTCACCCTGGACGAGGCCGGCAACGTGCGGCGCATCACGTCCTTCGCGCATCTGCCGCCCCGCGAGGCCATGGACCCGGTCCTGAGACTGCTCGTCGTCATCATCTTCGTGGTACTGCTGATGCCGGTGGGCGTCTTCATCGCGGCGGCCGTGCGCTTCGGCAGCGACAGCAGGGACCGCAGGCTGGCCGCGCTGCGGCTGGTCGGTACGGATTCCCGGATGACCCGCCGTATCGCGGCCGGCGAGGCGCTGGCGGGCTCGTTGCTCGGGGTGCTCTTCGGCGCGGGTTTCTTCCTGCTCGGCCGGGCGTTCGCCGGCGACATCGACGTGGCGGGGATCAACCTCTTCCCCGCCGACCTGGACCCGAGTGCGGCGCTGGCCGTACTGGTCGCACTCGCGGTGCCCGCGGCGGCCATCGCGGTCACCCTGCTCGCCATGCGCGGTGTCGTCATCGAGCCGCTCGGTGTCGTCCGCACCTCGGTCCCGCGCCGCCGCCGGGTCTGGTGGCGGGTGCTCCCGCCGGTCGCCGGACTCGCCCTGCTGGTGCCGATGCTGGGCAAGGGCCGCGACTCCGGCCACTTCAACAGCACGCTGGTGATCGGCGGCAGCGTGCTGCTGCTGGTCGGTGTCACGGCGCTGCTGCCCTGGCTGATCGAAGCCGTGGTGAACCGTCTGGGCGGCGGCAGCACCGCCTGGCAACTGGCCGTCCGCAGGCTCCAGATGACCAGCGGCACCGCAGCCCGGCTCGTCAACGGCATCGCCGTCGCGGTCGCCGGCGCCATCGCGCTCCAGATGCTGTTCGCGGGGATCGACGGCGACTACAGCAAGGAGACCGGGGCCGACACCTCACGTGCCCAGATGGTCGTCCGGAGCGACTTCACGAAGACCAGGACGGTCGAAGCGCTGCGCTCCACGCACGGGGTGCGGAAGGTGCTCACGTTCGGCCGGGCCACCGCCGGGGGGACGAAGAACGCCGAGGAGACCAGCGACATGTACACCGGCGACTGCGCGTCGCTGCGGGTCCTGGCCACGCTGCCGTCCTGCGCGAACGGCGACGTGTTCATCGCCACCGGCGGGTGGGACGACAACCTCACGAAGATCGCCGGGCCCGGCAAACGGCTGTTCATCAAACCGCCCTTCGGCGACCGGAACGACCGCACCCTCACCTGGACCGTCCCGGCCGGGACCCGCACGGTGCAGGTCCTGGCCGACCCGGCCGGCGTCCCCGCATCGGGGGGCATCCTGCTCACACCGGGGGCCCTCCCCGCGCTGCGGCACCTTGCCCTGGTCAACACGGACTACATCTCGCTCGACCCTTCGGAGCCGGACGCCGTCGACCTGGTCCGTAACAGTGCGGCGAAGGTCACTCCGCTGACCTCGGTCGACGCCCTGCACGAGACACGCGAGGACAACCGCTTCGCGAGCGTCCGCAAGGGCCTGTACATCGGCGCCGCCGCGGTGCTCCTGCTGATCGGCGCGAGCCTGCTCGTCTCGGTCCTGGAGCAGCTGCGCGACCGCCGGAAGCTGCTGGCCGCCCTGACGGCCTTCGGCACCCGGCGCTCGACGATGAGCTGGTCGGTGCTCTGGCAGACGGCAGTCCCGGTCGTCCTGGGTCTGCTGCTCGCCACGGTGGTGGGCCTCGGGCTCGGCTCGGTCCTGCTCGACATGGTCGGCCACTCGGTCTCGGTCGACTGGACCGCGGTCGCGGCGATGGCCGGTATCGGCGGCGGCGTGGTCGTCCTCGTCACACTGCTGAGCCTGCCGCCGCTGTGGCGGCTGATGCGGCCGGAGGGGCTGCGTACGGAGTAGCCGGAGGCCTCGGGGTGCGGTCGCGGGGGCTGCGGGGACGGTTCGGCCGCACGGGTGCGGCACCGCCCTCAGGCCAGCCAGACCGGCAGCGGCCGCACCCCTTCCCGCAGCGCCGCGGCGAACGCGGTGAACTCCTCCTGGCGCGCCGCCCCGGCCCGCATCGCCAGCGCGATCCGCCGCATCGGCGCGGGCTCCGAGAAGTACGCCGTGGCCAGCTGGTCGTTGCGCCCGGTCTCCACACGGACCGCCGTACGCGGCAGCAGTGTCACCCCGAGCCCGCCCGCCACCAGCTGGACCAGCGTGGAGAGCCCGGCGGCCGTGGTCGTCACCGGTACCCCGTCGGCGCGCCCCGCCTCCCGGCAGATGTCCAGCGTCTGGTCCCGCAGGCAGTGCCCCTCGTCGAGCAGCAGCAGGTCGAGCTCCCGCAGGGCGTCCCTGGGGATGTCGGTGCGCCCGGCGAGCCAGTGCTCGCGCGGGGTCACCAGGACGAACTCCTCGTCGAACAGGGGCAGCTCGACCACCCCCGGCATACCGAGCGGGACCGCGAGCAGCAGCAGGTCCAGCCTCCCGGCGGTCAGCCCGTCGAGCAGTGAGGACGTCTGCTCCTCGTGCACCTGGAGATCGAGGTCCGGGTACTCGCGGTGGACGAGTCGCAGGACCGTGGGCAGCAGATACGGGGCGACGGTGGGTATCACGCCGAGTCTGAGCACCCCCGTGAAGGGCGCCCGTACGGCGTCGGCCTCGTCCATCAGCTCGCCGACCGCCTCCAGTACCGCCCTGGCCCGCACGGCGAGCCGCTCGCCTGCGGGCGAGAGGAGCACCTTGCGGGTGGTCCGCTCCAGAAGCTGTACGCCGAGGGTCTCCTCCAGCGCCGAGACGGCGCCCGACAGGGCGGGCTGGCTCACCCCGATCGCGGCCGCCGCGTCCCGGAAGTGCAGATGTTCCGCCACGGCCGCGAAGGCCCGCAGTTGAGCCACCGTGGGCTGTTTCCCCTTATGGCCCGTTCCCCCCGTATATATCTGGCTACTGATAGGCACCTCCGATCACGGCTACCAAGTCTAGCTATTTCTGTGATCAATGGATCCTGTGTCAGTCTGTAACCCGTCCAACCCCCAGGAACGCCCCAAAAGGGAATTCCTCCGCTGCAAGGAGAGTACGTGCTCACTGTCGGTGACCAGTTCCCCCAGTTCGACCTGACTGCATGTGTGTCGCTGGAGAGCGGCAACGAGTTCGCGCAGATCGACCACAAGACCTACGAGGGCAAGTGGAAGATCGTCTTCGCGTGGCCCAAGGACTTCACCTTCGTGTGCCCGACCGAGATCGCCGCCTTCGGCAAGCTGAACGAGGAGTTCGCCGACCGTGACGCCCAGGTTCTCGGCTTCTCCGGTGACTCCGAGTTCGTGCACCACGCCTGGCGCAAGGACCACCCGGACCTCACCGACCTGCCTTTCCCGATGATGGCCGACTCGAAGCACGAGCTCATGCGTGACCTCGGCATCGAGGGCGAGGACGGCTTCGCACAGCGCGCCGTCTTCATCGTCGACCAGAACAACGAGATCCAGTTCACGATGGTGACCGCCGGTTCCGTGGGCCGTAACCCCAAGGAGGTCCTGCGGGTCCTCGACGCCCTGCAGACCGACGAGCTGTGCCCCTGCAACTGGACCAAGGGCGAGAACACCCTGGACCCGGTCGCGCTCCTCTCGGGCGAGTGAGCTGATTCCACGATGTCACTCGACGAACTGAAGTCCGCCGTACCGGACTACGCCAAGGACCTGAAGCTGAACCTCGGTTCGGTGATCGGCAACAGCGACCTGCCGAAGCAGCAGCTGTGGGGCACCGTCCTGGCCTGTGCCATCGCGTCGCGCTCGCCGCGGGTGCTGCGCGAGCTGGAGCCGGAGGCCAAGGCCAACCTCTCGGCCGAGGCGTACACCGCGGCCCGGTCGGCCGCTGCCGTCATGGCGATGAACAACGTCTTCTACCGGACCCGGCACCTGCTGTCGGACCCCGAGTACGGGACGCTGCGCGCGGGTCTGCGGATGAACGTGATCGGCAACCCCGGCGTGGAGAAGGCCGACTTCGAGCTCTGGTCGCTCGCCGTCTCCGCGATCAACGGCTGCGGGCAGTGCCTCGACTCGCACGAGCAGGTGCTCCGCAAGGCGGGCGTGGACCGCGAGACCATCCAGGAGGCGTTCAAGATCGCGTCCGTCCTGCAGGCGGTCGGCGTGACGCTCGACGCCGAGGCCGTACTGGCCCAGTAGCGGCAACAGCGGAACGAACCCCGGTGACGTGCGGAAACGCGCATCACCGGGGTTCTCTGCGCTCACCACGCCCCGGCGGACAGGACGCGCACCGGACAGTCCGGCGGCGGCCCGTGCCGATACGCCCGGCATCAGCGTGGACAGCACCCCGCTGCCCGCCCGGCCCGGCCGGCTCGCCTCTCCGGCCGGGACATCACTCGGCGGTTCCGGTCCCGAGCAGCGGGCCTCCGGTCTCCGGCGCCGCCGTGGGCTCCCGCGGCGCGGCCGGGTCCGTCTCCTGCTGCCCCGGACCGCCTGCTGCGGCCGGCGGCTCGTCCTGCCTGCGGGGTGCGGCCTTGATGGCGCTCTCCGCGCTGTACGCACGGAGGTAGCCGACGACCTTGTTCGTCACGGCCACCAGCGGCACCGCCACCACGGCTCCCCCGATTCCGGCGATCATGCCGCCCGCGGCCACCGAGAGGACCACCGCCAGCGGATGGACCCGCACCGCCCTGCCGAGGATGAACGGCTGGAGCACATGGCCCTCGATCTGCTGGACGGCGAGAACCACGATCAGCACCATCAGCGCGGTGAACGGGCCCTGGGTCACCAGCGCGACGACCACCGCGAGCGCGCCCGAGATCACCGCGCCCACCAGCGGGATGAACGCGAACAGGAAGATGAAGACGGCCAGCGGCACGGCCAGCGGCACATCGAGGAAGAAGAGCCCGAGTCCGATGAAGATCGCGTCGATCATCGCGACGATCACCGTGCCGCGCACATAGGCGGTCAGCGTCGCCCAGGCACGCGGTCCGGCGCCCGCGACGCCCGGACGGGCCTGCGCCGGGACGAGTTTGAGCGTCCACTGCCAGATGCGCGCCCCGTCGTACAGCAGGAAGAGGGTCGAGAACATCGCCAGCAGCATCCCGGTGAGGAACTCCACCATGACCGTGACGCCCTGGAGGCCGGCCGACGTGATCTCGTTCGTGTTGGTGCCGACGGTGTCGCTGAGGTTCTTGGCGATCTCGTTGATCTGTTTGTCCGTCACATGGAACGGACTGTGCAGCAGCCAGCGCCTCAGCTCCTGGATGCCCTCCTGGACCCGGCTGGAGACGGTGTCCAGATTCTCCATCACCTGCCAGACCACGAACCAGCCGACCAGCCCCATGATGACGAAGCCGAGGATCGCGGTCAGCGCTGTCGCCAGCCCCCGTGGCAGACCGGCACGCCGGAGCCTGGCGACCGTCGGCTGGAGGAGCGCGGTGACGAGGAGCGCGGCGACGAAGGCCAGGACGACCAGCTGGATGGCGCTGATGACCCGCATCAGCACCCAGAGGGTCCCCGCGAGGACCAGGAGCCGCCAGCCCGCCTCGGCGGCGACCCGCATCCCCCACGGCACGGCAGCCACCGGATCGGGACGGGCCGCGACGGCCGGCGCGTAGTCCGGGGGCGGCGGGACCTGCCCCGTCACCGGATGGCCGTCGGCCCCTCCGGCGCCGTACGCGGCGGTTCCGGGCCCGGAGGCCTCGCCTTCGGCTTCGTCCGCCGAACGGCGTTCTTCCAACTTTTCACCCAGGTGAGTGAGTTCGGAACCCACACGTTCCAGCCAGTCCGGCAGTTTCGACATGCTGTTCCTCTTCCCCCGACCGCGCGCCTCATCCGGAGCCGGCCGTACATGCGTGGAGCCCCCTGCCGAAGGACGGCGGGGGGCTCCACTGAGCTGAGCGGCGAGCGCTCTAATACCAGCTGTTGGCCTGCCAGAACGACCACGCACCACAGGGGCTCTGGTAGCGGCTGTTCATGTAATTCAGGCCCCACTTTATCTGCGTGGCCGGATTGGTCTGCCAGTCGGCACCCGCGGACGCCATCTTCGAGCCGGGGAGAGCCTGCACGAGACCGTACGCACCGGAACCGGCGTTGACCGCCTTGTAGTTCCAGCCGGACTCGTGGCTCACGATGTTGCTGAAGCACTGGAACTGGTCGGACGGCATCATCTGCCGTGCCATGGCCTGGACCTGCGCGGCCGAGTAGGAGCCCTGCGAGGAGAAGCTGCTCGCGTCACGAACGGAAGAACGGCTGGCAGCCTGCTTCTTCTCCTCGTCCCGCTTCTTCGCGGCTTCCTTCGCCTTGGCAACCGCCTCGTCGGCAGCTTCCTTCTTGGTCTTGGCGTCCTTGGCGGCCTGGATGCGGGCCGATTCCTCCGCGGACTTCTTCGCTGCCGCGTCGGCCTGCACCGCCTGGGTGTCTGCCTGCTCCGTCAGCGACGCTACCTGGGCCTGCTGGCCGTCAGGAATGTCCGCGAGGGTAGTCGTGTCCGCGGCGGAGGCTGCATCGATGTTGTCGCCTGCGGGCAACGTGCTGCCCGATGCGACGCCGACAACTGCTCCTACGGTGGTGACCGCAGTGGCTGACGCCACCGCGAATCCCCGGACCGAAATCCGGCTCACACGGTTTTCCTTCCAGCAGCGACCGCTCGTGACCTCGCGGACGCAATCGTGCCCCTGGCTCGGTCCTCCCTGGCGTACAGGTCACGGGAGGCGCTGACCCGGTGGGCAACTCCCTTACGGAAGTGCCGCGTGGTACTCGGGCGGCATGCGGCGGCAAGTGTTGAGTTGTGTGGTGCTGCACCCCTAGGGGTGCACGTGTGCCGCATGCGGGGCCTGACGGAAGCAAGACTCTGCCCGACGCCGACGCTACAAGGCAAACGTCGACCGAGTGGGAAAGCTCACACCCCGTTTGGCGCACGAGTTTTCTGGAGATTGCTGCGCAACGGAGAGCCGCCCGGCTAGGCTCCTGCGCCTTGCCGGGCGGCTCCAACTCGCCGGTATCTTACGGGCGAGTGTCTGGCAATACCCCTAGAGCTGTCCGTCCTCCAGCATTTCGGTCACCAGTGCGGCGATCTGGGACCGCTCGGACCGGGTGAGATTGACGTGCGCGAAGAGCGGATGCCCCTTCAGCTTCTCGACGACGGCGACCACTCCGTCGTACCGGCCCACCCGCAGGTTGTCCCGCTGGGCGACATCGTGGGTCAGCACGACCCGCGAGTTCGAGCCGATCCTGGAGAGCACCGTCAGCAGGACGTTCCGCTCCAGGGACTGCGCCTCGTCGACGATGACGAACGCGTCATGCAGTGAGCGGCCCCGGATATGAGTGAGCGGCAGGACTTCGAGCATGCCCCGTCCGACCACTTCCTCGATCACTTCCCGGCTCGTCACCGAGGAGAGGGTGTCGAAGACCGCCTGCGCCCAGGGCCCCATCTTCTCGGACTCCGAGCCGGGCAGATAGCCGAGCTCCTGGCCGCCGACCGCGTAGAGCGGACGGAAGACCATCACCTTCTGGTGCTGTCTGCGCTCCAGGACCGCCTCAAGCCCCGCGCAGAGCGCCAGCGCGGACTTCCCCGTCCCGGCCCTGCCGCCCATCGAGACGATGCCGATGTCCGGATCGAGGAGCAGATCGAGCGCGATGCGCTGCTCGGCGCTGCGGCCGTGCAGCCCGAAGGCCTCGCGGTCGCCGCGTACGAGCCTCACATTGCCCTCGGCGGTGATCCGGCCCAGCGCCTTGCCGCGCTCGGACTGGAGCACCAGGCCCGTGTGGACGGGCAGATCGGCCGCCTCCGGTACGTACAGGGTGTCCTCCGTGAAGAGGAGGTCCACCTGGTCGGGCGTGAGGGTCAGCTCGCTCATACCCGTGTATCCGGAGTCCGTGATCGCCAGTTCGGCGCGGTACTCCTCGGCGAGGAGCCCCACGGACGAGGCCTTGATGCGCAGCGGCAGGTCCTTGGACACGACGGTGACGTCGAAGCCCTCTGCCTGGAGGTTGCGCGCGACCGCGAGGATGCGTGAGTCGTTGTCCCCGAGCCGGTAGCCGGCCGGGAGCACCCCGGGGTCCGAGTGGTTGAGTTCGACGCGGAGTGTCCCGCCCAGGTCCCCCATGGGAAGGGGGGCGTCGAGACGTCCGTACCTCACCCGGAAATCGTCCAGCAGGCGCAGTGCCTGCCGGGCGAAGTAGCCGAGTTCCGGATGGTGCCTCTTGGCCTCCAGTTCCGTGACCACGACGATCGGGAGCACCACTTCGTGCTCGTCGAACCGGGTCATGGCGTTGGGATCGGCCAGCAGGACGCTGGTGTCAAGAACGTAAGTGCGCCTGTCGGGCATGCGGCGCTTAGTGCTGGTCACCACGGAAGGACGTACCCCCTTTGGACACAAGCCTGAGGTCGGGGTGCGACGGCGTCGCGGGCTGCTGGGACCGGGGCGGGCCTCCACCAGCGCGGAAGCCGGACCCGGCCCTCCACGTCGCCCGCGCTCACCGCACGGTCGTCCTGGTGCAAAGGGCCTCCCGGGCGAGCGGACCGGGCCGCTCACTGAGATACGACATCCGTGGACCGGACGTCGACCTGCAAGGGGTATTCCCGCGAACGCCCGCCGCCATGCCATGGCGTACGACCGGTTCCTGCCAGTGGCGGTCCGGGCGGGGAGGTTTTCACCCGCCCGTCACCCGTGGCTGACCGGCGCGACGTCCGTGCGCCACCGGGAATCCACTCCGGAAGAACGGATAGTTCAGGCCATCACCCGAAAGGGTGCACAGCGGGCATGCACAGCGGGGCCGGGGAGCGGGCCGGGAGGGGCTCAGGCGCCGTAGCGCCGGTGGCGGGCCGCGTAGTCGCGCAGCGCCCGCAGGAAGTCGACCTTGCGGAAGGCGGGCCAGAAGACTTCGCAGAAGTAATACTCGGAGTGGGCGCTCTGCCAGAGCATGAACCCGGAGAGCCGCTGCTCCCCGCTCGTGCGGATCACCAGGTCCGGGTCGGGCTGGCCGCGCGTGTAGAGGTGCTCCGAGATGCGCTCGACGTCGACCGTCTCGGCCAGCTCCTCGAAGGACGTGCCCTTCTCGGCGTGCTCCAGCAGGAGCGAGCGGACCGCGTCGGCGATCTCCTGGCGCCCGCCGTAGCCGACCGCGACATTGACCAGTATCCCGGTGTTGCCCGTGGTCGCCTCTTCGGCTTCCTTGAGGACGGCCTGGGTGTGCCCGGGGAGCAGATCGAGGGCACCGACGTGGTGGACCCGCCAGCGCCCGTCCGCCGCGAGACCCCTGACCGTGTCCTCGATGATGCCGAAGAGAGCGGTGAGCTCCTCCTGCGGACGGTCGAAGTTGTCCGTGGACAGCAGCCAGAGCGTGGCGACCTCGACCTCGGTCTCCGCGCACCAGCCGAGGAATTCGGTGATCTTGTCGGCCCCGGCCTTGTGGCCCTGCGCCGCGGTGCCTCCGGACGCCTTGGCCCAGCGCCGGTTGCCGTCCAGGATGAGTCCGATGTGCTTGGGCACCTGGTCGTGGTCGAGGCGGCCTTCCACCCGACGTGCGTAGAGCCCGTACACCAGGTCGCGCAAGTTCACTGCGATTCACCTCGCGATGTCGTGCCGGACGGCCTGCCCGACGTGCTTTTCCGGCTGGAGGTCCCGGAAGGCGTCCCCCGGGACGGCACAGCACTGAGTCCAGACCTCCGTGCGGTGGCGATCGCCCGAGCCGCCACAGTACTGCGCAGGGGTCATGACAGCCCAACCCGGCCTGTCACAAGTCCGTGATAAGGAAGGGCGTGTGACTGATTCTCTTCGTTATTTCGCCGCTGATGACCGATACGACTCCATGGAGTACCGGCGAAGCGGCCGCAGTGGCCTGAAACTCCCCGCCATCTCGCTCGGCCTGTGGCACAACTTCGGCGACGACTGCACGCTCGGCTCACAGCGCGCGATCCTCCGCCGCGCCTTCGACACCGGCGTCACGCACTTCGACCTGGCGAACAACTACGGCCCGCCGGCCGGCTCCGCCGAGCTCAACTTCGGAAAGCTCTTCGCCCAGGATTTCGCCCCTTACCGGGATGAGCTGGTCATCTCCACCAAGGCCGGTTACCTGATGCACCCGGGACCGTACGGCGAGTGGGGCTCGCGCAAGTATCTGCTGTCGTCGCTGGACGCCTCCCTCACGCGGATGGGTCTCGACCACGTCGACATCTTCTACTCCCACCGCTTCGACCCGCAGACCCCTCTTGAGGAGACGATGGGCGCGCTGGCCTCCGCCGTGCAGCAGGGCAAGGCGCTGTACGTCGGTGTCTCCTCGTACAACAGCGAGCAGACGGCGCAGGCGGCCCGCATCCTCAAGGAGATGGGTGTCCCCGCGCTCATCCACCAGCCCTCGTACTCCATGATCAACCGCTGGACCGAGGACGACGGGCTGCTCGACACCCTGGAGACGGCCGGGATGGGCTGCATCTCCTTCGTGCCGCTCGCGCAGGGCCTGCTCACGGGCAAGTACCTGAAGGGCATCCCGGAGGGCTCGCGTGCCACTCAGGGCAAGTCGCTCGACCCGCAGCTGCTCTCGGACGAGGTGGTACGCCGCCTCAACGGGCTCAACGAGATCGCGAAGCGGCGCGGGCAGTCCCTGGCGCAGCTGGCACTCAACTGGGTGCTGCGCGATCCGCGTATGACGTCCGCGCTCATCGGCGCCTCCAGCGTGAAGCAGCTGGACGAGAACGTGGCCGCGCTGGCCGCCGCCCCGCTCTCCGCCGAGGAGTTGACGGAGATCGACTCGTTCGCCGTCGACACCGCGGGCACCAACATCTGGGCCGGCCGGAGCTGACCGCAGGAAGCGGCGCGGGACAGAAAAAACGGGCCGGTCCGTGGGGGGGGATACGGACCGGCCCGAGGGGGGGTTTCCACCATAACCCTTCGTAAGTGGTGTTGGCTGCACGCCGTGCGCCACGGCACCCCGGCATTACGCTCCGAAGCCGCCGAGCAGCAGACCGGTGAGCGCACCCGCCACCATGAAGGGCCCGAAGGGCATCGCGTTCTTGCGTCCCGCACGTCCCCGCAGGATCAGACCGACGCCGTACACCGCGCCGTAGACGAACCCGGCGAACGCGCCGAGCAGCAGGACCCCCCAGCCGTACCAGCCGAGGGCCACACCGAGACCGGCCGCGAGTTTGACGTCGCCGAAGCCCATGCCGTTCGGGTTGATGAGGAAGAGCACGAAGTAGCCACCGCCGAGGGCGAGTCCGCCGAGCAGCGCGGCCGTCCAGGACCCCCGCGCCCCGGGCAGCAGCGCCACGGCTCCGAGCAGGACCGCGGTCACCGCGGCGATGGGCAGGGTCAGGACATCGGGCAGCCGCTGCACGGCGCGGTCCACCAGGGCCAGCAGGACAAGTGCGGGCGCGAGCAGCACCCAGACGGCAAGCTCGGGGACGGGCCCGGCCGCCGCGGCGAGCGCGGCGCAGCACAGCGCGGTCACCGTCGCGGTCACCGGTGTGCTGGGCCCGTACCAGCAGCCGTCCCCGCGCGCCGGGCCGAGCCAGCCCGCGATGGGCTGCCCGGACGGGGCCGTGTCGTGCCACGGGGTCCCGGGGGCCACCGCGAGCCGGTAGGCGGGGCGCGGCAGCAGCGTCCCCACGGCGGCGCCGAAGCAGGCGGCGAGTACGACGATCAGCGCGGCAGACACCCGGCGAGTCTAGACCGGCCTGACGGGCGCGGGAGGGGCGTCGCCGGGGCCCCGCCCGGCCGTCACGGGCGGGCCCGCGCGGGCTTGCGGGCTTCGATCAGGAAGCGCGTCGTGTGCGCAAGGAACGGGCCCTCGGCCTCGATCTGCTCATGGAGGGCGCGGAGCTGCGGGAGGTACGCCCCGGTGGTGAAGCCCGGCACCATCCAGACCACCTTGCGCAGGAAGTAGACGACGGCGCCGATGTCGCGGAACTCGGTGCGCAGGCGCTCCAGCCGCAGATCGACGACCTCGAGTCCCGCCGCCAGCGCCGCGGTGCGCGCGGCCTCCGGATCGCGTCCCTTGCGTGCCTCGGGCTGCGGGCCGAGGAAGTACTCGACGAGCTCGAAGACACTGGCCGGCCCGACCTCCTGGGAGAAGTACGTACCGCCGGGCGCCAGCACCCGGGCGATCTCCTGCCAGTGCGCCTTCACCGGGTGGCGGCTCACCACCAGGTCGAAGGCACCGTCGGCGAAGGGCAGCGGCGGCTCGTCCGGGTCGGCCACCACCGCGGCCCCCAGCGGGTGCAGCAGGGCGGTGGCCTTGGCGACGTTCGGCGGCCAGGCCTCGGTGGCGACCGTCAGCTGCGGCAGCTTCGCCACCCCGGCCAGCACCTCGCCGCCCCCGGTCTGGATGTCGAGGGCGGCCGAGGCCCGGCCCATCCGCTCCCCCATCGCCCGCGCGTACCCCCAGGAGGGGCGCTCCTCGGTGGCGCGCCCGTCCAGCCAGGAGAAGTCCCAGCCGTCGACGGATACGGAATCGGCCTCGGCCACCAGCTCTTCAAAGGTCCTGGACATGGGAACCGAGTCTGGCAGGCCCGGCAGCGGGCCTGCCAGCGCATTTCGGTGCGTCCGGGGGGGGCGGGTCGCGTATGGGGCGGCCTCAGGCCGAGATCTCCGCCACCGTGGGGCTGCTCGGGAAGTAGCCGGACAGACCGGTCACCCGCAGCATCCGCAGATGCAGGGCGCGGGTGCAGACCAGATCGATGGAGCCGCCGCGGTCGAGCGCCCGCCGTCTGGCGCGGCAGAGCAGACCCAGCGCGGCGCAGTCGATGAAGGTCGCGGGGCGCAGGTCGACGATCACCCGGGCACCCTGCGGCGCGGTGGCCGCGTCGGTGCACTCGCGGATGCGGCCGGCCGCCAGGAGATCGATCTCGCCGCGCAGCTCGACCACGGTGAAACAGCCGGCGGTGTAACTGCGTACACCCGTGCCGGCCGGGGTCTCCGGCTCGCGGGGCTCCGCGTGTTCCTGCTTCTCTTCTCTCGCATCCATGACGGACCCCCGCTCGGTCTCGGTGACATCGGTTCGCTCGGCGGCAACGGGCCGGTCGGCGAGGGCCGGGGCGATGTGACACACCTTAGGAAGGCCCGGAGTGCAGAAACGTGCATGCTTGCCGTGATTCACCTGGCCGGGTGAAGCAGCCGGTGAACCGCTCCTCGCCGGAGCCGAGTTGTCCGCACGGCACCGGGTGCACCCGTGACAGACCGGCGAGGCGCCGTAGCTGTCGTCGTGCGCCCGCCGGGGATTACGGGACAGCCCTTAGGCTCGTCCGCACGGCATCGCGCGCCGGTCACCGGCCGGGTGAGGCGTGGAGGCAGCCCCTGAGATGCCCGATGGAGGCATTCCACCGTGTCGGAGAAAGCGCGGGACCCCGAGTCGGCAGCAGAAGAAGGAACAGCGGGCACGGAGAAGTCGGCGGTCGGGGCGGCGGTACCGCATCCAGCATCACAGCCCGGGACGGATTCGGCATCCCGGACGTTCCCCGTCGAGCTGAACCACACCATCGTCCCCGCCCGCGACAACCGGGAGTCGGCCGACTTCCTGGCCACCGTTCTCGGCCTGCGGACCGGCGCCGAGTGGGGCCCGTTCGTCCCGGTCGAGCTGAGCAACGGCGTGACCCTGGACTTCGCGTCCGTACCGCCGGGCTCCCCGCTCCCCCTGCAGCACTACGCCTTCCTGGTCCCCGAGGATGCCTTCGACGGGATCTTCGCCAGGATGCGCGCCACCGGCACGGAGTTCTACGCGGACCCGCACCGGAAGCAGCCCGGTGAGATCAACCATCTGCACGGTGGCCGTGGCGTCTACTTCATGGATCCCTCGGGGCACGCCATGGAAGTGATCACCCAGCCGTACGGCACCCCGGGCTGATCCAGGCCTCCGGTGGCCCGGCCCGCGGGCCGGGCGAGGTCCGGGGCCGCGGATGCGGCGCCGGACCTCCGTTCAGCCGCGGGCCGTCGCGCCCGCGGGTGCGACCGGCGCCAGCCGGTACGCATCGCCCTCGCGCCGCACATGACCGGCGGTCGGTGGCGGGAAGTGGCTGCCGAGCAGCAGGGTCGGGGTGCCGGCCAGCGAGTCGAGCATCCGGTGCCGGGTCCTGGCGGCGATTCCGGGGGCGATGTCCACGCAGCTGCAGAGTTCCGGATGCCCTATCTGGACCGGATGGTGGACGCTGTCGCCGCTGATGAGCGCCCTCTCGCCCCGGCTTCGCAGCTCCACCGTCACCTGGCCCGGAGTATGGCCGGGGCTGGGCAGCAGGCGGACGCCCGGGGCGATGTCCGTGCCCCCGTCCGCGATGTCGACGAGGTCGAGGAGACCCGCGTCCCGGACGGGGTGCACCGAGTCCCGGAACATCTGCTGCCGCGCCTCCTCCATCTCGACGCCTGCCCAGTAGTCCCATTCGGCTCGCGCGGTGAGATAGCGCGCGTGAGGAAAGGTGGGAACCCAACTGCCGCCTTCGGAGCGCGTGTTCCAGCCCACGTGGTCGGCGTGGAGGTGGGTCATGATGACGATGTCCACCGTCTCCGGTGCGAAGCCTGCCGCCGTCAGCCGCGCTTCGTAGTCGCTGTTCAGGTTGTGCCAGGCGGGGTTGGCGCGCCGCTTCCCGTTCCCGATGCCCGTGTCGACGAGGATCCGCAGCCCGTCCACCTCGACCGCGAAACTGTGGCTCGCCAGCCGGAGGACGCCCGCTTCGTCGGCGAAGTCCGGGCGCAGCCACGGGGTCCGGGACACGACGTCCGCGGTCGCCCCTGGCAGCAGCCAGGGGCCGGTCGCGGCAGGGAGGGCCGTCTCGTCGATACGCAGCACCGCGCGGTCGCCCACGGACCAGGTCGGGGGCTGCGCGGTGGCGGCGGCACGGGGATGCGAGGTTTCGGACACGGAGATCTTCCCTTGGGTGAAGTAAAAGCAACTGCTTTGCTTTAAGGCACCGTAGACCCTGAGGTCATCTAAAGCAAACGATTCGCTTTTAGCGCGGTCATTGGCCATGCCCTGGTTCCCGGGGCGAAAGCCCCCCGGCACACCGGGCACCTGCCGCCCGCCGGGCAGGCAAGGAGGGAGGGAGGGAGGGAGGGAGGGAGGGAGGGAGGGAGGGAGGGCTAGAAGCAACGTATTCGCATTAAGGTGGAGCGTATGAGCCCCAAGCCCATGACGCGCCCGGGCGGACGCAGTGCCCGTGTGCAGGAGTCCGTTCATGCCGCGGTCCGCGAACTCGTCGGCGAGACGGGCCGCGAAGCGATGACCATCCCCCTGGTGGCCGCCCGGGCCGGTGTGACCCCCTCCACGATCTACCGCCGCTGGGGCGACCTGCAGGAACTCCTGTCCGACGTCGCGGTCGAACGGCTCAGGCCGGAGACCGACCCCGTCGATCTCGGCAGCCTGCGGGCCGACCTCGACGCGTGGGCGGAGCAGTTCCTCGACGAGATGGCCTCCCCGCCCGGGCGTGCGTACATCAGGGATGCGCTCCTCGGCGATCCGGGCGGCGCCAACGCCGGCCGGTGCTCCGCCTACGCCGCGGAACAGATCGACGCCGTACTGAACCGTGCGACGCGGCGCGGAGAGGCCGCGCCCGACACGGAACGGGTGATCGACCGGGTCGTGGCGCCGATGATGTACCGCATCCTCTTCCGCCCCGGCCCACTGGACGCCGCGTACGCGCGCGAACTCGTGAGCAACGCCCTCGACCGGCCCTGACGGCGCACACCGCGCCGGAACCACCGCGCAGGACCGGCCGGGGTCACGGCGCTCCGCCCTCGGTATCACCGCTCCCCGCGCCGGCCAGGATCGCGCTCGCGACCACGTCGAAGAGGTGGTCGGCGCGGGGTGCGAGCGAGGGCTGGTCGCCGAGCCACGCGAGCGCCGCGATCAGCGCGAAGAGGTCGGTGCCGTCAATATCGCGCCGCGCCGCGCCTGCGGCCTGGGCACGGGTGAGGAGCCGCGCGCCGGCTGCGCGCAGGGTGACGCACGAGGCGTGGAGTGCGGATTCGGGTTCCTCGATGGCGGCGGCCATCAGCACGGTCACGCCCCGGTACTCGGTGGTCCAGGCGACACAGTCGCGCACCCACGTCACGAGAGCGTCCTTGGGCGAGTTCGACCCTTCGAGCTCGCCCGCCTCCGCCGTCAGTTCGTCGAAGCTCGTGCGGAGCAGGGCGTCGAGCAGTGCCTCGCGGGTCGGGAAGTGGCGCAACAGCGTCGCGAGTCCGACGTCGGCCCTGCGTGCGATGTCGCGCAGGGACACATCGACGCCTTGCTCGGCGAGGGCGGTGCCCGCTACGGAGAGCAGGTGGTCGCGGTTCTTCCTGGCATCGGCCCGCATCTGTCCCCTTGACTATCCGGATCAGTGGTCCATATATTCGGATCAGCGATCCGGATATATGGAGCGCTGATCCAGATAAGTCTATCCCGCAGTGCGGGAAGGAGAGCACGATGCCGGCAGACACGATGAGAGCGGTCAGGCTCCATGAGCACGGCGGACCTGAAGTCCTGCGCTGCGACGAGGTGCCGGTTCCCGAGCCGGGGCCGGGTGAGGTGCTCGTCCGCGTTCACGCGGTCGGCGTCAACCCGCCGGACTGGTACCTGCGCGACGGTATGTCCAACCTGCCTCCCGAGACGAGGCCGGCGTTCAGCCTGCCCGTGATTCCCGGGACGGACCTGTCGGGCGTCGTCGAGGCCGTCGCCGCCGATGTGGACGGCCTCGCCGCAGGTGACGAGGTCTTCGGTCTCCTCCGCTTCCCCAGCTTTGACGGCAACACCTACGCCGAGTACGTGGTCGCGCCCGCCGCGGACCTCGCACGCAAGCCGGCCCGTATCAGTCACGTGCACGCGGCGGGCGCGCCCATGGCCGGGCTCACCGCGTGGCAGTTCCTGATCGAGCTCGGACACGACCACCCCTCCCCCTTCCAGGCGGCGCGGCATCGCCCGGTGCCACTCGGCTCCGGCACGACGGTGCTCATCAACGGCGCCGCAGGCGGCGTGGGGCACTTCGCGGTGCAGCTGGCGAAATGGAAGGGCGCCCATGTCATCGCGGTGGCGTCGGGTGCGCACGAATCGTTCCTCAGGGAGCTCGGCGCCGACGAGTTCATCGACTACACCCAGAGCCGTCCCGAAGAACTCGTACGGGGCGCCGACCTCGTCCTCGACACCGTCGGCGGCCCGCGCAGCAGCCGCTTCCTGCCCGTACTCAGGCGCGGCGGCTCCCTGTTCCCCGTGTTCTTCGGCGCATTCGACGAAGCGGAGACGGCGAGGCTGGGCGTCACGGTCACCGGCACCCAGGTCCGCTCGAACGGCGCGCAACTCGCTGAACTGGGGCGCCTGCTCGACACGGGCACGGTCCGCACCGCGGTCGACAGTACGTTCGCACTCGCGGACGCCCGGGCAGCGCACGAACGCGCCGCCCGGGGGCACATCCAGGGCAAGATCGTGCTCACCGTCCCTTAGGCGGGCCGTCACGGCGCCGAAACGGAGCGCCCGGGGTGCGTCCGGCGTGAGCGGTCGGGCGTAAGGCGGCGCGCCGTCACGTCCTCCGTCATCCCGGCGCGCACCGGATGGCCGTGTACTGGCTGTCCGTCGGCCCGGCCCGCACCCGTCCGTTCGTACCCGGACCGCATGCGCCCCGAGCGCGGTTCAGCGGCCGAAGCGGACCCGTACCTCCCGCGGCCCCCGGGTGAACACCCCCTGCTCGACCGGCGGCACACCGTCCGCGAGCCGCATGTCCGGCATGGCGTCCAGGAGTTGGCCGACACCGGTCGCCACCTCGGCCCTGGCAAGCAGCGCACCCACGCAGAAGTGCCGGCCCAGCGCGAAGGCCAGGTGGTCGGCTGCCGCCGAGAAGGCGGTGGCCGACGACAGGTCGGTGCGGAAGATGTCGAACCTGTCGGGGTCCTCGTACCGCTCACCGTCGCGGTTGGCCGAGCCGATCAGACAGGTCACCGTGGCCCCCGCCGGGACCGTGCCACCGCTGAGAGTGACCTCATCGGCGGTCTGCCGCATGATCATGTGGACGGGCGGGGTGAAGCGCAGGGTCTCCGCGAAGGCCCGGTCGATGAGGGTGCGGTCGGCCCGTACGGCTTCGAACTGCTCCGGGTGGGAGAGCAGGTTGGCGAAGATGCTCGCGATGGCTTTGTCGGTGGTCTCACCGCCGGCCGCGAGCAGCAGGCTGCAGAAGGCCTTGATGTCCTCGTCGCTCATCCGTACCCCGTCGACCTCGGCCGCACAGAGCGTGGAGAGCAGGTCGTCGCCCGGGTGCTCCCTGCGGTGCTGGATGACCGGGATCATGTACGCGGCGAACTCCCGGCGCGTACGCTCCCCCGCCGCCGCGATCCCGGGGTCCCCTGCCAGATTGCCGAGGAACGCGATCACCGAGGTGTACCAGCCGTGGAACCGGGCGTGGTCGGCCTTGTCCAGGCCCAGCATGTCGGCGATGACATCGACCGGGAAGCGGGTGGCGAACCCCTCCACGAGGTCCACGGTCCCCGACGAGGTGCCAGGAGCGGCCCCGCCGAGCAGGCCGCCGATCAGCTCGCGGGCGTTGCGCTCGATGACCGGCAGGAACTTCTGCTCCAGATCGCTGCCGCGGAAGGCCGGGGCGACCAGGGCCCGGCGGACCGCGTGTTCGCGCCCGCTGAGCTGGAGGATCGTCCGGCCGTGCACCGGTTCGATCTGCCAGTCGTAGTTGTCGGTGGTGAAGGCCCCCTCGCGGTCCTTGAAGACCCGCTCCACGTCCTCGTACCGCGAGACGACGTAGCTCTGCATGGCCTCGTGCCGGAACAGCGGGACCGACTCGCGCAGGGCGCGGTAGACGGGGTACGGGTTCGCCGCGAACTCGGGCGAGAGGATGTCCGGGATGTCCTGGGCGGTGGCCATGGCACTCCTCGTGTGGCGGGGCTCCGGAACCGTGACAGCGTGTGCCGACACGGTAGTTGAACCGCCGGGCTCCGGCCGCCCGGCGGCGAACACCGTGCCGGTGATGCCGCCCCGAGCTGCGCCGCCGCGTGCGCACCGGCCGCCGCGGTCAGGCCGGGCGGGGTGCCTGCCGGGGATCACGCCACCCGGCCGCTTGGCATGATGGGCTCCGGTCGGGCGGCTGGCGGCCGACCGGAGTACCGAGCACGAGGGAGCCCCTGTGGCGCGCCATCTGATCGTCGTGGACCCGGCAGGCGCGGGCGACCACCGCACCATCGGCGAGGCGCTGAACGCGGCGCGCGGCGGATCGGTGATCAGCGTCAGGGCGGGACGGTACGAGGAAAACCTGGTCGTCACGAAGCTGGTCACCGTGGTGGCCCACGAGCCGGGCGCCGTCGTCGAGATCTCGCCCCGTGACGGCAGCGCCGTGCAGGTGCTGGCCGAGGCGGTGAAGCTCTCGGGGCTGCGGCTGGTCGCGGGCGGGGGCGGCGACGGCGACGAGCCGGTCGTGGACGTACCGCGCGGTCAGGCCGCCCTGGAGGAGTGCGAGGTGACCGGCAACTCCTGGACCGCCCTGCTCGCCCGCGACGAGGGCTCGCTGGCCATCCGCGACACCACGGTGAGCAATCCCGCGGGTGCGGGGATCGTCGACCTGTCGTCGCGTACCAGCGTGGTCGAGCACTGCGTACTGGAGCGGCTGGGCAGTTCGGGGATCGTGCTGGGCGAGGACGCGGCCACGGAGGTGCGCGGCTGCACGGTCCGGGACGCCGGGGGCAACGGTGTGCTGGCCAACGGCCGGGCACGCGGCTCGTTCACCGACGTCACCGTGGAGCGGACGGTGAAACCCGGTATCGCCGTGGAGGAGAACGCAGCCACCCGGTTCACCGATGTGCGGGCCGTCGACTGCGTGATCGGCTTCCATATATCGACGGCCGCGCAGACCGTGCTGACCGACTGCGCGGCCACCGGGTCCACCACCCACGGCGTCACCCTGTCCGGCGCCACCGACCCCGAGCTGATCCGGCTGCGCGTGGACCGGCCCGGCGGCCACGGCATCGCGGTCACGGGACGCTCGCGCGGCACGTTCACCGACGCCCGTGTCACCGGGGCCCGTTCGGCCGGGGTGCTCGTCCAGGACGGTTCGTCCACGGTGCTGATCCGTACCGAGGTGGCCGGCGGAGCCGCGGACGGCATCCTGCTCACCGGCTCCGGCACCGCCCGGCTGGACCGGGTATCGGTCACCGGCGCGGCCGGGCACGGGATCGTCGTCGCGGACGGCGCGGACCCGGTGCTGCGCCGGGTCGAGGTGACGGACACCGGCGGGCACGGCATCGACGTACGGGACGGGGCCCGCGGGAAGGGCGAGGCCTGCACGGTGACGTCCGCGGGCGGCAGCGGTATCCGCGCCGATGCCGCCCGCCCCTCCTTCCAGGGCACGGCCGTACGCTCCGCGGCGCGGGCCGGGATCACGGTCCTGGCGGGCGGCGACGTCACGCTGGTCGACTGCGAGATCGAGGCGTCCGGCACCGACGGGATCGAGCTGGACGGCGCCGGAGCCGGGATCACGGCCGTACGGGTCCGGGTGCGCGGTTCGGGACGGCACGGGGTGAACCTCGGGGCGGAGGCGAGCGCCGAGCTGACGGAGTGCCTGTTCGCCGCGGGCGGCGGGGACGGGCTGCGGACCGTCAGCGCGCTGCGCGTGCGGGCCGCCGGGTGTGCGGTCACCGGGAACAAGGGAGCGGGCGTACGCCGCGGGTCCACCGCGGGCGAGCTGGTACTCGACCGGCTGACCAGTGAGGAGAACGGCGAGCCCGACATCACCGGCGCGGGCGGCGGCCCGGCGGGCGCCCCCGGCGACGCGCGGGGCCCGCTGGCCAGGCTGGACGAGCTGGTCGGGCTGGGCGCCGTGAAGGAACAGGTCGCCACCCTGGTCAACCTCAACCGGCTGGCCGAACGCCGCAGGGAGGCGGGGCTCCCCGTCCCGGCCACCGCCCGCCACCTGGTCTTCGCGGGCCCGCCCGGCACCGGCAAGACCAGCGTCGCGCGGCTGTACGGAAGCATCCTCGCGGCCCTCGGCGTCCTGCGCTCCGGCCATCTGGTCGAGGTGGCCCGCGCGGATCTGGTGGCAAAGGTGGTCGGCGGTACCGCCATCAAGACCACGGAGGTCTTCGAACAGGCTCTGGGCGGCGTGCTGTTCATCGACGAGGCGTACGCGCTGACCCAGGGCGGCTCATCGGGCGGCGGCGCCGACTTCGGGCGGGAGGCGGTCGACACGCTGGTCAAGCTGATGGAGGACCACCGGGACGACGTCGTGGTCATCGCGGCCGGCTACTCCTCCGAGATGCACACCTTCCTGGCCTCCAACCCGGGCCTCGCCTCCCGTTTCAACCGTACGGTCGAATTCGAGAACTACACGGTCCCCGAGCTGATCACCATCGTCCGGCTGCTCTGTGAGCAGAACCGGTACACGCTGGGCGACGAGACCGAGCGGGCGCTGGCCGTGCGCTTCGAGCGGATGCACAAGGACGCCTCGTTCGGCAACGCCCGCGCGGCCCGCAAGGTCTTCGAGGAGCTGATCGACCGGCAGGCCCTGCGGCTCGCGGGGATGCCGGAGGTCTCCGAGGACGACCTCACCACGCTGCTCCCCTCGGACGTGGGCGAGCAGGCGGCGGCGGCCATCGGCGCCGGCGGGAGCGGGCCCGCCGACACCGGCAGGCTCGACGCGATCATGGCGGAGCTGGCGTCGCTGGTGGGTCTCGACGACGCCAAGTCGCAGGTGCAGGATCTGGTCAATCTGCTGGCGACGGCCCGCCGGCGCCGGGCGGCCGGGCTGCCCGCCCCCTCGGTCGGCCACCACCTGGTCTTCGCCGGACCGCCCGGCACCGGCAAGACGTCCGTGGCCCGGCTGTACGGGGAACTCCTGGGCGCCCTGGGGGTGTTGCCGCGCGGTCAGCTGGTGGAGGTGGCGCGGGCGGACCTGGTGGGCCGCTTTGTGGGGCACACGGCCCAGCTCACCCAGGAGGTCTTCGCGCGGGCCCGCGGCGGTGTGCTCTTCGTGGACGAGGCGTACGCGCTGACCCCGGAGGGCGGCTCCGGCTCGGACTTCGGCCAGGAGGCCGTCGACACCCTGGTGAAACTGATGGAGGACCACCGCGACGACACCGCGGTGGTGGTCGCCGGATACGAGCGCGAGATGGACCGCTTCCTCGGCTCCAACCCCGGTCTCGGCTCGCGCTTCTCGCGACGGGTGACGTTCGGCGCGTACTCGGCGGACCATCTGGTGGAGATCGTGCGGCGCCAGTGCGACCGGGACGGGTACGACTGCGCGCCGGAGACGGTGGTACGGCTGAGGCGGCACTTCGAAGAGGTGCCGCGCGACGAGCACTTCGGCAACGCGAGGTTCGCGCGGAAGGTGCTGGAGTCGATGATGACGCGGCAGGCGGGGCGGCTGAGCCGCGATCCGGGCGCGGGGGCGGCGGAGCTGCGGATGCTGCTGCCGGAGGACCTGGTGGTGTGAGTGCCCGGTGGGTGAGTGCGTGGTGGGTGAGTGTCCGGGGTCCGAGCCGGTGGTGCGACGCGCTCCCGGCGTCGCGGCCGGCGGGGACGGGCGGACGGACGGCTGGATGCGGGACCGGGTCCGCTCGGCCCGGGTCGATAGGATCATGCGCATGCCGCCCCGCACCGTACAACTCCCGGTCGCAGCTGCCCTCATCGCGCTCCTCGGGGGCGCGGCCACCGTCGCGGGATCCGCGGTGCCCGCTGCCGCCGACGACTCCCCGACTCTCCCCGCCGTCTCGTCCGCACCGCCGGCGGCAGGCGGCTGTGTCCGGCCGTCGAAGAAGCACTCCGACCTGACTCCCTGGCCGCAGCGGTACATCGCGCCCTCCCGGGCCTGGCCCTCCGCGCGCGGCGCCGGGGTGACCGTCGCCGTGGTCGACACCGGGGTCGATGCCGACGGGGCGCCCGCGCTGGCGGGGCGGGTGACCGCCGGGCCCGATGTCGTGTCGGGCGGGACCGCGGGCAAGGACTGCATCGGGCACGGCACCTTCGTGGCGGGGATCGTCGCGGCCGGGCGGAAGTCCGGCGTCGGGTTCGCAGGGGTCGCGCCCGACGCGCGGATCCTGGCGGTCCGGGTGACCGGAGCCGACGGGTCGGCGACCGCCGACAAGGTGGCCGCCGGAATCCGGGCAGCGGTGGCGGGCGGGGCCCGGGTGGTGGATGTGCCGCTCGCGCTGAACCGCGGCAGCGCCTCACTCACCTCGGCCGTACGGGATGCGGTGCGGCAGGAAGCACTGGTCGTGGCCCCGGCGTACGGGCTGAGCAACTCGTCCGGGGACGCGGCCCCGGCCGCATATCCGGCAGCGCTGCCCGGCGTACTGGCCGTCGCCGGGCTCGCTCCCGGGGGTGGTCCCGACCAGAAGGCCGCGCCCGCGACGGCCCCCGGCATCGCGGCCCCCGGCACCAGCCTCATGAGCATCGGCCCGGGTGGAAGCGGGCACTTCAGCGGCAGCGGCGCCGACCTGGCGACCGGTTTCGTGGCGGGTACGGCCGCACTGGTGGACAGTTACCGTCCCGGCCTGACCGCCCAGCAGCTCACGGACCGGCTGACGTCGACGGCCTACCCGGGGGCGGCGGGCACCCGGCCTCTGACGGGCGCCGGGACGGTCGACCCGGCGGGCGCGGTGACAGCCGTACTGCCCACGTCGGCGCCCCGCACCGCTCGCCCCGAACCCGCACCGCAGCTCGCGGCCGGCACCGGGCACAGCGCCCACGCCGGCGCGTTCGCGGTGGCCGGTGGCGCGGCGGGGCTCGTCGCGCTGACGGCGTTCCTCGCGGTGGTGCTCCCGCGCGCACGGCGCCGGGGCTGGCGCGCGGGGGTCTGACCCCGGGGCGGCAGGGCTCCAGTGCCTCATCGGTCAACGTGGGAGGTTCGCAGGTTCGCACGTGTCGAGTGCGCTGACGGGGCTACGCCGGATCGCGCTGACGGCACCTCATAGCAGGGGCCCTGCACCAGTCACAGAGTGATGGGGAACCATGAGTTCCGGTCCCGCGTCCGAACGTGGCAAGGGAACGGAGCGGCCCCGGGCCGCTCCGGGTGGAACGCAGCCGAGAGGGAGATGAGAGTTCATGGGTCCAGAACAGGGGTCGATATCCGTCATGGCGTTCGGCTTGCTCTTCGGGGCCGTGGGCGGCGCGAACCTGTTCAAGGCGCGTTGGCTGCGACGCCACGGAGCGCGGGCATACGGCACCGTCGTCCGGCTGGCCAGGACCTCCGGTGAAGGCGGATCGAGCTACCACCCGGTGGTGCAGTACCAGACCGCCAGCGGTCAGGTGATGGAGGTCAGGTCCTCGCAAGGGAAGAGCCGGCGGAGCAGCGTTCGCGCCGGCACGCCTGTCACCGTCCACTACGACCCGGCCAAGCCGCAGCGGATGGCCATCGACGGCCACTCCGGCGGCGGTGGCATGGTCGCCTTCTGTGTCTTCGGAACCGTGTTCTTCCTGATAGGCGCGCGGGTGCTGTTGTCGACGGTGGCGTGACAGAGCATCCCGTGTCCGGCAGTTGATCCCGCGAGCCGGCTCCGCGCTGTGGGGCGGACGAGGATGCCGCCCACGCCGACACGGTCCGGCCGCTCGATGGCGAAGGCGGTCGCGGAGGCCCCGCGCGCCTGGGCAGGTCGTTTCACCGACAGTTCAGTACGGCCCCCGTCGTGACGTCGGCTCCGCGCCCGCTGCGTCAGACATGCAGGGTGGGGCGGTAGGTGAGCTCCTGGATATGGCTGTCGAGCGTTCGGGACTCGATCAGTTCCAGGTCGAAGTCGGCCGCACCCCGGAAGATCGGATTCTGTCCGGTCCGGCCGGTGACCACAGGGAAGAGGGTCACCTGTACGCGGTCGACCAGACCGGCGGCCATCAGCGCCCGGTTCATCGACAGGCTGCCGTGCGAGCGCAGCGGTACCCCGGACTCCTCCTTGAGCCGGGCGACGACGTCGACGGCGTCGCCGGGCACGACGGTCACGTCCGGCCAGTCGAGGGGGCCTTCCAGAGTGCTCGACACCACCGTTGCGGGCAGGCTCCTCATCCGTGTCACCCAGGGGTCACGTACGTCCGACTCCTCGCTGCTCGCGGCCAGCAGCTGTGCGAACGCCCGGTAGGTGTTGGCCCCGAGGACCATCCGCTGCTCCTCGGCGTACAGGGCGAGGCGATGGGCCAGAAGCTCGGGGCCCTGCTTGCCCCAGTAGCCGCTCCACCCGCTGCTCGCGGTGCCGAAGCCGTCGAGGCTGGAGAAGACGTCGAAGGTGTAGGCGGCGGTCATGATGCGCTCCTCAGGTGCGGCTGATCGCGTGGTGGGGTGCCGAGGTTAGGGGCGCGGCGCCGCGCCTGCCGGTAGACCCGCAGGGCCGTTCGGATCGCGGCCCGCGGACTCCCGAGTCAGCGCCCCCTACCTCGGGCCCCACCTCGGCATCCCGCTCCGCCTACTCCCCCGCTTCCCGCTCCGCCCGCTCGTCGCGCAGCGCCGTCTGTACCTGCACCGTGCTGCGGCGCGTGATGTAGAGACCCCGGCCGGGCGGAAGCAGCCTCGGCTTGGTGCCGGTGATGATCTGCCCCTCGGTGGGCGGGCAGGACAGCTGGAGCACCGGTGTGTTGGCCTCGACGAGACGGCGCAGCAGCTGGTCGGTCATCATCGAGCGGGACGCACCGTTGGCGCTGCGGGCCACGATGACGTGCAGCCCCACCTCGGTGCCCTGTGCCAGATACGGCAGCAGCGGGGTGAACGGGTCAGGTCCGCCGCTGCCGATCAGCTCGTAGTCGTCGATGACGACGAACAGCCGCGGCCCCTTCCACCAGTCGCGCTTCGCCAGCCGCTCCGGTGCGATGTCCGGGCCCGGCACCCGGTCGGCCATGGCGCGGGCGG
This sequence comes from Streptomyces sp. NBC_00388, assembly GCF_036061255.1. Lineage (NCBI taxonomy): Bacteria > Bacillati > Actinomycetota > Actinomycetes > Kitasatosporales > Streptomycetaceae > Streptomyces > Streptomyces sp. NBC_00388. Next base: position 4,965,130 of record NZ_CP107948.1, on the reverse strand, counting down.
AGCCGCTGACCATCTCCTGGAGCTGGGCCGGGCCGACGGCGTACCCGAGACGGTAGGGCTCCGGTACGGCTCCGGCCAGGCGGCGGCGGTAGTCGGTGACCATGACCCGGGCCTCGCCGGGGCCGTACCGCCGGGTGACTGCTTCGCAGACCATCGCGAGCAGGTTGGTCTTGCCGGACTCGGCGTCGCCGACCACGACCAGGTGCGGGTTCTCCTCGAAGTCGTGGCGGAAGGTGTCCAGCTGGACGTCCCGCAGGCCGATCGGGACGCGCAGGTCACCGTCCGGTTCGGGCAGTTCGGACGCGGGCAGGGTGAGCGGCAGCATCCGTACGGGCGGTGCCTTGGGCCCGTCCCAGGCGGCGGCCGTCTCGCGGACCAGGGCGTCCACGCCGTCCGAGAGGGTGTCGACCGAGGGGTCTCCGTCGATACGGGGCAGCGCGGCCAGGAAGTGCAGCCGCTCGTCGGTGAGCCCCCGGCCGGGGATCTTCGGCACGGTCGCGGCGGCCCGCATGTTGATCGCGGAGTCGACCGGGTCACCGAGCCGCAGTTCGAAGCGGGTCCCGAGCTGGTCGCGCAGGGCGCTGCCGATCTCGCCCCAGCGGGTGGCGGCGATGATCAGGTGGACGCCGAAGTTGAGCCCGCGGGAAGCGATGAGGGTGAAGGTCGGCACCAGGTCCATGAAGTCCTGGCGGATCGTGCTCCAGCCGTCGACGACGAGGAAGACGTCACCGTAGGCATCGTCGGCGAACTCACCGGCCGCACGCCTGCGCCGGAAGTCGGCCATGGAGCCCAGGCCGTGATCGGCGAACTGCCGCTCACGGCGGGCGATCAGCGCGGTGATCTCGGCGACGGTGCGGAGCAGCCGCTCCGGGTCGAGACGGCCGGTGACCCCGCCGACGTGCGGGAGTCCGGAGAGCGCGGAGAGCCCGCCGCCTCCCAGGTCGAGGCAGTAGAACTGCACCTCGCGCGGGGTGTGGGTGCGGGCGACGGCGGTGATGAGCGTACGGACGAGGGTGCTCTTGCCGCTCTGCGGGCCACCCGCGATGCCGACGTGCCCGCCCGCACCGGAGAGGTCGGCGGTCAGCTCGTCGCGCCGCTGGTCGAACGGCCGGTCCACGATACCGACCGGCACGGTGAGCGGTCGGCGCGCTTCGGGCGATCCGGGCGGGGGCAGCAGCAGATCGAGCGTGGGCGGTTCGGCGAGCGGGGGCAGCCACACCTGGTGGGCGAGCGGGCCCGACTCCTCCAGGCGCTCGACGGCGATGGTGAGCAGGCTGGCGGTGGCCTCATCGGCCGGAGCCGTCTCGGCGGGCGTGCCTTCCGGCTCGACGAGTTCACTCTTCGGCAGTTGCCTCGGCGGAACCCAGCCGGCCTGGAACGGCACGACCTGTCCGGCGACGACCGCCTGGCGTGCCGCGGGGCGGACGACCCGGTAGGGCCCGGAGACGAAGGCGGCCTTGAACCGGGTGAGCGTGCCGACGTCGTTCTTCAGCAGGCCGCTGCCCGGCTGCGGCGGCAGCTCGTAGGCGTCCGGGACACCGAGCACGCCGCGGCTCTCCATCGCGGAGAACGTCCGCAGCCCCACCCGGTAGGAGAGATGGGACTCCAGCTGGTGGATGCGGCCCTCGTCCAGGCGCTGCGATGCCAGCAGCAGATGCACCCCGAGGCTGCGGCCGAGCCGCCCGATCATGACGAACAGGTCGAGGAAGTCGCGGTGGGCGGCGAGGAGTTCACTGAACTCGTCGACGACGACGAAGAGCGTGGGCAGCGGTGCGAGATCGGCGCCGCCTTCGCGGGCCTTCTCGTACTCGAGGAGCGAGGCGTAGTTGCCCGCCTTGCGCAGGAGTTCCTGGCGGCGCATCAGTTCACCGTGCAGGGCGTCCCGCATACGGTCCACGAGCGCCACCTCGTCGGCGAGGTTGGTGATGACGGCGGAGGTGTGCGGCAGCCGGTCGAGACCGAGGAAGGTCGCGCCGCCCTTGAAGTCGACGAGTACGAAGTTGAGCGTCTCTGACGAGTGGGTGAGCGCGAGGCCGAGCACCAGGGTGCGCAGCAGCTCCGACTTGCCCGATCCGGTGGCGCCGATGAGCATCCCGTGCGGGCCCATGCCGCCCTGCGCCGACTCCTTGATGTCCAGGAACACCTGGCTGCCGTCGGCGGCGAGACCGACGGGGACACGCAGCCGGTCGCCGGACGCACGCCGTTCGTGCAGCCGGGTGAGGTCGGCGGAGTGCAGATCGTGGATGCCGAGCAGACCGGTCAGCTCCATGTCCTCCTGGAGCGGCTGCTCGGAGCGGGCGGTGGCGCCCAGCCGGTACGGGGCCACGGCCGCGGCCAGTGCCCGCGCGGCACGCGGGCCGAGGGTCTCGGGGCGGCCCACGGACGTCTCAGCGGTCTTGCCGTCCGGGTCGGTGGTGACCATCGAGAGGTCGTCGGGGGTGACGCGGAAGCGCAGTGTGCCGCGCGCGGAGGCCCCGTCGAGGGCCCCGCGTACGTCGAGGACCAGGGCGTTGCGGTAGCCGGGCCCGGCTATTCGCGCGCCGGCGGGGACCGCGGCGGTGTCCAGGACGATGACGGTGTACGGCTCGTCGCGGCTCGGTTCGGCGCCCGGCTCGAACGCCGGGCGCCCGCCGAACTCCTCACCCAGCAGCGGCTCCAGCTCGGAGACGGCTTCGGCGACGAGGCGGGAGGTGCCCGCGCCGTCGGTGTCGGACGGGTGCTGCGCGTGCGGCAGCCACTTCACCCACTCCCAGTCAGGGATCGCGCCGCCGTCGGCGACGACCACGACGGCGAGATCCTCCGGGGCGTGCAGCACGGCGAGCTGTCCGACCATGGCGCGTGCGACTCCGCGGGCGGTCTCCAGATTGCGCCCGGCCGTCGCGGCGCCCTCCGCGCCATGGGGTCCGGTCTCCTCCCCGGCCTTGCTGCCGGACAGCAGGATCACCCGGGCGAAGGAGCGCATCCGGACCGCGATCGGCTGCCCCGGCACCGTCGAGTACGCCCGGATGAAGCGGCGCAGCGCGTGTGCGCAGAGCGGTTCGAGGTCTTCGACGGGCTTGGTGGAGAGCGGATTGAGGGTGAGCGCGAGCTGACGGGTGCCGGTGGCGACCCTGATCTCGGCGAAGTCCTCATGAGTGGTGCGGCGCTCCCAGAGCCGCCCGCCGCGCACCAGCGAGGCGAGCGAACCGGGCTCGGGGTGGTGCCAGGCATCGGCACGCCGCTGCTCGTCGATGGCCTTGCGGATACGGCGGCGGCTGGTGGCCAGGTAGCGCAGATAGTCGCGCCGTTCGCCGCGCAGCCGCCGTTTGCGGTCTCCGGCCGCGCGGATGAACTGACTGATGAGCATGCCGACCGCGGACAGCAGCATCATCCCGATGGCGACCCACATCAGGATGCCGCTGCTCTCGCCGGGCCTGATGAAGATCAGTACCATGCCGAGCGAGCTCAGCGCCATGGGCAGATAGGTGATGACGCCGCTCATGGCGCTCTGGGACTCGGGCAGCGCGGGTGGTTCCTGGAGGGTCAGCTCGCCCTGCGGCAGCTGCGGGCCCGGCCGGCGCGGGGGGCGCCTGAACGTGACGGTGCTCAAGAGGGCAGGGCCTTCCTGGTCCAAGGAGACAGAGTTGAATTACCTGTGGGTTAACGGGCGGACAGAAACAGTTGTCCGTTGTGCCGCAGGAGAATTCCATCAACCACCCACCATTGACAGCCAGGCAGTTGAGCCGATGATCGGTTCGAACTCACGATAGTGTTCGCCCCGTTCCCGGGTCGACCCGCACCCCCGGACGGGAGAGAATCGAAACGCCGTGAGCGACACCACCGTCGGATTGTGCCGAATAGCCGTAAGAGCGCCTGAAAATTCCTATGAGTTGGGCGTACCGGTCGACGTACCGCTGGCCGACCTCATCCCCGTTCTCGTCGAGTACGCCGGCGGGGAGCTGCACGAGCAGGGCGCCGCCGATGGCGGCTGGACCCTCCAGCGGCTGGGCGCCGCACCCCTGGACGAGGAAGGGACCCCGCAGTCGCTGGAGTTGCGCGACGGCGAGACGCTGTACCTGCGGGCCCGTCACGAGACCCTTCCCGAAGTCGGCTTCGACGATCTGGTCGACGGAATCGGCGAGACGCTCCGGGCCCGGCCCGACACCTGGCGTCCCGCGCTGACCAGACGGCTGCTGATCGGTCTTGCCGTGGCCGGTCTGACGGCGGCTCTGTTCACCGTCGCGCTGCCCGGCCCCACCGGCTGGCGGGCCGCCGCTGCCGCCGTACTCGCCGTACTGCTGCTCGCCGGGGCCACAGCCGCGTCGCGCGCTGTCGGGGACGCGGGGGCAGGCGCCGCTCTCGGACTGATGGCCGTGCCCCATCTGGCGCTGGCCGGGGCGCTGTTGCCGACCGCCGGGCACGGCGAGTCCGTGTTCGGTCCGCGGCTGCTGGCAGGCGGCGCGGCGGCGGCCGGCGCCGCGGTCCTCGCGCTGGCCGCGGTCGGCGCGTTCGCCCCGCTGTTCCTGGGGGCCTTCACCGTCGCCCTGTTCGCTGCGGTCGGCGGCATCGTCTGCGCGGGCGGTGTGCCGTTGTCGCACGCCGCCGGCTATCTCGCGGTGGGCGCGGTCGCCACCGGAAGCTTCGTACCGGGTCTGGCCTTCCGCCTGGCCGGGCTGCGGCTGCCACCACTGCCGTCCAGCGCCGACGAACTCCAGGAGGGCATCGAGCCCTTCGAGGCCGAGCGGGTCCGGGTGCGCGCCCGGTCCGCCGACGACTACGCCACCGGCTGCTCCGCCGCGCTCGGGCTGATCCTCGCGGGCTGTGTGACGGCGCTGCTCACCGGGCCCGAATCCGACGGCTGGCCCGCGCCGGTCCTCGCGGTGGCGCTCGGCCTCCTGCTGCTGCTGCACACCCGGACCGTCGGCGGTGCCTGGCAGCGTCTGGTCATGGCGGTGCCCGGGGCCTACGCCCTGGTACTCGCGGCCTGCACGGACGCGGTCGGTACCGGCCTGCCGGGGCGGCTTGAGGTCACCGGCATCCTGACGGCCGCAGCGGCGGTCACGGTGATCGCCGCCTGGACCGTGCCCGGCCGCAGGCTGGTGCCGTACTGGGGGCGCGCGGCCGACATGCTGCACAGCCTGACGGCGCTCGTGCTGCTGCCGCTCGCAATGCTGCTGGCCGGGGTGTTCGGCACGCTGCGCGGCATCTGGGGCTGACGGTCCCGCTCACGATCAGCACACTGAGGAAGCAGAGCAGTGAGGAACCCCCATGCAGTCCAGGCGTGACCAGGTCCAGGCCCATTTGTTCGTCATGGGCCGCCTCTCCTCCGGTATGCAGCGCGCCGAACCGGACGCACCCGACACCCCGACCGCCCGGACCTGGCGCGGCATCATCTGGGGCCTGCTGGCCGCCTGTCTGGCCGCATTGGTCACGACGCTGTACGGCCTGATCTCGCCCGGCGGCGCGACGTCCTGGCGCACCGACGGCGCGCTGGTGGTGGTCAAGGACTCGGGGGCCCGGTACGTCTACATCGGCGGCACGCTGCACCCCGTACTCAACGAGGCGTCGGCGCGGCTGCTGGCCGGGGACAAGCTGTCCGTCCAGCAGGTCGCCGCGGCCTCCCTCGGGGACACTCCGCGAGGCACACCGCTCGGCATCGTGGGTGCGCCCGACGGCCTGCCGAAGGGCGCGCTCGACCGGGGCACCTGGTCGGTCTGCGCGGGCCGCAAGGACACCGGAACCGGAGGCACCAGCACGGTCACCTCCGCGGTGATCGGCGCCGAACCGAGCGGCAACGGGCTGGGCGCCACGGACGGCGTACTGGTGTCGTCACCCAATGGCGGGGTCCAACTCCTCTGGCAGGGGCGACGCTTCGCGGTCGACACCAAGCACGGTGCGGCTGCGGCGCTCGGCTGGGCGGGGACCACCGCCCCGTACCCGGTCGGTGACGCCTTCCTCGCCTCGCTGGTGGCCGGGCCCGACCTGGCGGCCCCCGAGGTGCCGGGCCGTGGCGGGGCGGGTCCGCGGCTGGCGGGTGCGGCGAGCCGGACCGGGCAGCTGTTCACCGGCGACAGCGGCCAGCACTATCTGCTGCGCAAGGACGGGCTCGTACCGCTGACGGACACCCTGCACCGGCTGCTGCTCGGTGATCCGCGCACCCAGGCGCAGGCGTACGGCGGCGACGCGGTGCACGAACGCGCGGTGGGCGCGGCCGACCTGGCCGCCCATCAGGTCCCGGCGTCGGCAGGTGCGGCGCTCGCCGCCGACCTGCCCGCGACCGCACCGCATCCGGTGTCGGCCGCCGCAGGTCAGGACGTGTGCGCCCGGGTCGCTCCCAGCGGCTCCGGGCACACCACGACGGTGGCACTGGTCGACGCCACACAGGTGCCGGGCGGGGCGCCGGACGCCGAACCGGGTGTACGTGCCGGGTGCCTGGCCGCGGACCGGATCTGGGTGCGACCGGGCTCGGGCGCCCTGGTGACGGCCCACTCCACGGCCGGCACCGGTTCCACCCGCTACCTGGTCACTGACGCGGGCGCCGCGTATCCGGTGCCCGGTGACGATGCTCTCAAGCAGCTCGGCTACCCGGTGAGCGAGGCGGTACAGCTGCCCGCTCGGCTGCTGGACCTGCTGCCGACCGGACCGAGTCTCGACCCGCAGGCGCTGGTGCGGGGCGCAATCGTAGGGGCCGGCCGGCCCACTGCGGAAGGTACCGGTAAGGAAAGAGTTGCAGGCACCCCGAATCAATCCGACGAACGATGCATCAACAATTGACGTCAAAGCTCAAGCGAAGATCAAATATCGATCCAGCAGGGTCAGTTGAGCGCTTCTCATGAGTATCGTGACGACACATGTCCGAATCCTGATGTGACCTGATGCGAATGGGGCCGACCATGAGTGATAACGCGCCTGGGCTGTTCAACCGGCAGCAAGTCGACGTCGACAAGGCCCGTACGGCCCTGGAGAACCACGTGGCCACCATGGCCCGTGCGGGTGCCACGGTATCGGCGATCCACGACGACGTACGGATGGCGTACGTCGCCGACTCCTCCAGCATCTTCAGCAGCAAGCTCCAGCAGTGGATGCAGTCGTACAACGACATCAAGGGCAAGGTCGACGCCCTGCACTCCTCGCTGACGGCGGCCGACACCATCCACAACACCAGTGAGATGGACGCCTCCCAGTACGCGAGCGCGTGGGACGGCGGCGGCAACGGCTACTACCAGGCCCTCTCCGGCTGATCCACGGCCAACTCGCGTACCCGCACGGCCTCTTCCCTCTCTCACATCTCCCGAAAGGACGACCGGACATGGCGGACGTCACACTCGAAGTCCAGCGTGCCAACGCGGCCATCGACGACATGGTCAAGGCCAACACGGACATGGTGAACGCGCTCCAGGAACTGCTCAGTCAGCTCGGCCCGCTCAAGGCGTCCTTCTCCGGTCAGACCGCGGCGGTGTACGAGGACTTCCAGAACCAGGCCAACACCGCCATACAGACGATGAACGCCCAGTTCGGCACCGGCCAGCAGGCCCTGAAGGAAATGGTCGACGGCCAGGTCGCGGGTGACAAGCGCGGCTCAGGGATGTTCTGACCATGGCCAAGGACGACGGCGACGACGGGGACACCGGCACCTTCAAGGTGACCGAGGGCTGGCTCAAGGGCGAGGCCCGCACCAGGGTCCTCGGGCTCCAGGGCTGGCTCCAGTCGGGCCCCGACTACGCGACGCTGGGCGAATACGCATCCGAGTCGGGCGTCCACAAGGGACTCCAGTCTGGCTCGGGCACCCTGGGCGCCGACGCGACTCTGCACAAGGTGTTCACTCAGCTCTGCTCAAGCCTCAAGACACAGCTGGACGCCATCGGGGACGGTTTCACCACCCTGTCGATCGACATGGCGACCGTCGACACCATTCTCCAGAACAGCGAGGACGACGCCGCCCTGACGGCGGCGGAGATGAACATGGAGCTGGCGAACGCCCTCAAGGAGTTCGGCGGCGCTCCCACCGCCCCTCCCAGCCCGTAACTCCGGTACGCGGCACCGTCCGACGTCAGCGCCGGGCGGTGCCGGACCGTCCGGCGCCTCCACGGCTCAGCCTCCGCACCGCGCAACCGTCTGCATCACACCCGTAAGGAACCCGCCATGGCCACCCCCCCGAAGCCGGAGGACTCCTTCCCCGACCGGAAGTGGGAGGACGCACTCGCGTTCGTCGCCCCCAAGGACGGGGATCTGGCCAAGGTGACCAACCGCACGGATGTGACCAAGGATCCGTGGTTCAAGACCGATCACGTGGCAGTCTCGGACACCAATGGCGACGCCGGCCCCCCCTCAGGCTATGACTACGGCTGGTCGCAGGGCTGGGCAGCCAGTGGCGGCAGCAGATACACCTACCAGGTCGGGTTCAGCCTGACGCCCGAAGTCGGGGCGAACGGCCCGGACACCGCGCTGTCCAAGTTCATCCACGAACCCTGGGCCATCATCGGGCCGCCGTTGAACACCTTGATCGGCAACTCCTCGACCAGCGTCGGCAGTTTCGACGACGGTGCGATGATGCTGCGCAACGTTCTCAATCACATGGATTTCCTGGAGAACGACATCAAGGCGTGGGTCAAAGACATCAACGTGCCGGACTCCGAGATGCAGGGCACGGCGGCCGGGGCCTTCAAGCGGGTCCTCGTGGCCGTGCAGCAGCAGGTGGCGTACCTCCACCAGGAGGTGGTGAACCGCGGGGACATCCCGGCTCTCATCGACAGTGCGCGGGTCAAGCTCCACGATGCGATGGCCGCGTTGGTCAACGCGGCCGACGCCTTCCGCAACGCCCCGGGCGGCTGGCCCGCCACTCATGTCCACGACGCGTTCTTCAACGCCATGGCCGGCGCGAAACTCACGTTCGGCTCGGACAGGGGTTCCGTCTCTCTCGACGTACCAGGACTCGGAGATCCGACGAAGCCGGAATTCTGGTCCACGCTGGAGCAGCAGTCGAAGGACGCCTGGCTGAAGGGGGTGGCGGATGTGCTGGACATCGTCGCCAAGCCCCAGATGGGCTACGTGCAAACCGCCTACCAGGCCGCAATCGACGTGATCCCGGCGGCTGCCCTCACCAAGCCGCCGTACCGCGATCTCAACGCACCGAAGCCGCCGGGCGACGACACCGACTCCGGTGACAAAAAGCCCCCAGGCGACGACACCGACACCGGCGACAAACCACCCGGCGACGACACCGACACCGGCGACGAACCACCCGGCGACGACACCGACACCGGCGACAAGCCGCCGGGGTCGGGCATCACCGGGCCGCCGAAGACCGAATCCGACGTCCCGCCCCCGCCGCCGCAGTCGAAGACGACCGGCCCCCCGCAGACCAGCGAGGGTGACGGCGCCGGCAACACGCTGCTCGACAAGAACAACCAGTCGATCAAGGACTCGAAGGGCAACGAAACCCAGATCCCGCCCGGGTCCCACATCAACAAGGACGGCACGATCACCGGGCCCGACGGCAAACTGCTGTTGGGCGCCGACAAGAAGCCCCTCATGGCTCCGCCGAACTCCCACATCGGCCCCAGCACGTCGATCGGCAACAGCAGCGGCAACAGCAGGACCGGCCAGCAGCAGCTGAAGGAGCAGCAGGAGCTGGCCGAGAAGCAGATCAAGCAGCAGAAGGTCAACCAGCAGCAGCAGCTGAAGGACCAGCAGGAACTGCAGGAGAAGCAGCTCAAGCAGCGGAAGGCGCAGGAGGCCCAGGAGGTCGAGCAGGAGAAGGCCTACCAGAAGGCCCTCTCCCAGATTCGCGGTGGCGCACGTACCGAGACCAGCGGCAACGGGTACGGGTACAAGACCGGAGGCGGCGGCAAGAACAAACTGAACCTGGAGGAGCTGCCGCCCCGGGTCAACGAGCGGCTCCCCAACGGCCGGAGCATCGGCGACCCCAAGACCTCGGTCTCGGAGCGCGTCCGGACCCGCACCTCGGCCGACGAGCCCAGTCTGGCCGCGGAGGAGTCCGCGGTCAGGCAGTCCTCCGCGATGAACCGCACGTCGTCCAACGGACAGCCGATGATGCCTCCCATGGGTGGCGGAGGCGGCGGCGGGGGCGGCGGCGAGCGGGACCGTGAGCGCCGCACCTGGCTGGCAGAGGACGAAGAGACCTGGGGCACCTCCCAGGCAGCAGCACCGGGAGTGATCGGCTGATGGGTAACGGATTCCAGGAACAGCTCGACGAGATGATGGGAAAGCTCGCCGAGCACCGCGATTCCCTCCTCGCGACCCAGCGGGAGCTGGCCAAGTACACGGTCACCGTGCAGTCGAAGGACCGGATGCTGACAGTCGTCGTGGGCGCCCAGGGCGACGTGCGGGAGATCAAGTTCCATACGGACGCGTACCGCGACATGGCGCCCGCCGAGTTGGGCGCGGCGTTGGTCGAGGTCATCGGCAAGGCCAGGGAGCAGGCCGGGCAGAAGGTCCGCGAGACCATGTCGCCGTTCCAGGGAGCGGGCGCCGCCATGCGCAAGTCGATGACGGGCGGCAGCGAGTTCGACGACCTGATGGGTCCGTTGCGGGAGATGTGGCCGGGCCCCGGGGGTCCGGGCGGCACACCGGGCGCCGGGCGGAACGGCACGGGCAAGGGGAAGGGGGGTGCCTCGGATGGCTGAGAAGATCACCACCATCGACCAGCTCAAGCAGCAGTTCGCCCAGTACCCGCAGATCGGGGAGCTGATCAAGCAGATCGGCGACTACCTGGCCCAGATCGACCAGATCAATATCGATGGCGGCGGCAAGGACGACGAGATCGCCAAGCAGTACCACGAGACCATCGACCCCGGTATGAAACACCTGCACGACCTGCTGACCCTGCTCAAGACCCTGGTCGAGCAGGTCGGGTACTCGGGATCCGACGTGATGGCCCTGTTCGACCGGGTGGAGGACGAAGCCAAGTCACTCGCGACCAGTTGGTCGAACGACTCCAAGTGATGAGAACCCACGGATGCTGACGCCCTCCCCCGCGATCGAGTGGATCATGCATGCCCTCACGGGCATGGAGTGGCCCCAGGCCAACGAGGACGAGCTCCGCGACGCAGCGGACCTCTACGACTCCGTGGGCAACGACTACAAGCAGCTCGACGACCAGCTCGTACAGCTGCTCCAGAGCATCCGGCAGAACTTCGAGGGCGACGCGGCCACCGCGTTCCTCAATCTGGGCCAGGTCATCGCGGGCGGCGACAACTCGTTCCTCGACGCGGCGGCGGAGCAGTCCCAGCAAATGGCGAAGATCGCCCGGGACACCGCGAACCAGGCCGAGTACACGAAATGGATGATGCTCGCCCAGCTCATCGAGCTGCTGGCCGAGTTCATGTACGCCATGGCGTTCTCGTGGGTGCCCGGCTTCGGTGAGGCACTGCTGGAGGGGCTGAGCTGGCGCACGCTCTTCACCCGGGTGTTCCTCAAGATGCTGATCAAGGAGCTGCTCAAGAGGATCGCCCAGCACGTCGCCCTCGGGGTCGGCATGGGCTTCGCGATGGACCGCATCATCCAGCTGGTCCAGATCCGCGAGGGCAACCGGGACGAGTTCGACAACAAGCTGCTGCTGGACGCGGTCAAGTTCGGCGCGATCCAGGGCCTGGTCACCGGGCCGCTCAGCCTGCTCGCCCCGGGGATCGGCAAGTGGCTGGGCAACAAGCTCGGCAAGGGTCTGTCGAAGCTCCTCACCACGGAGCTGACGACGCTCTTCAAGACCCTGGAGAAGGTCGGGGGCAAGGGCGGAGCCAGTGACCTGGCCAAGAACGTGGCCAAGCTGCTGAGCGACCACGACCTCAGCCTCACCAAGGGCTTCACCAAGCTCGGTGGGAAGGAGGGCGCCAAGGCCACGGCCGACAACTTCATCAAGAACATGGGCAAGGAGTTCGCCAAGTCCCCCATCAACGGGCTGACGAAGGAGGAGTCCCGTCAGATCGGCAAGACCTGGGCCAAGACCGTCACGGAGCACTGGTCGGGCCCGGCCAAGGGAGCGGCGGAAGCACTCAGCAAGGAACTCACCAAGGAACTGGGCAGCACGCTCGACAAGAACGCGCTGAAGGTGCTCGCCCACGACATGCCCCAGACCCTGATGCACATGGGTTTCCAGGGCAACAAGCGCTTCCGGCTGGGCATGGTCGGCAGTGGGCTGCTCGTCGAGTCCATAGGCCAGAACCTCGGTGAGGGTTTCTACAACCTGATCTACCAGGGCGGCTTCTCCACGTCGTGGGACACCTTCGTCGCGGGCATGCTGACCGGCGGACTGAGTCACGGCGGACACGTCTATCTCGTCCACCCCGTCGTGCATGCCATGTCCCACCACTTCGACACATCGGGACTCGACGGCGGGTTCGACAAGGGCCTGGACAAGAACTTCGACCTGGACCTGCCCAAGGGCCTGGACAAGAACCTGGACGGGCAGCTGGACGATCACCTCGACTATCTCGATGTGAGCGACACGGAGTCGCTGTACAGCCACAGCGACACCGACTCGCTGTACAGCAACACCACCGACGACACGTCCCATGACTCGGTGACGCCGGTGACACCTGTGTCGACGAGCTCCTCGAACACGACGGTGCACACGGGCAGCCACTCGAACGACGTTCAGCACACGAACGACACTCAGCACACGCATACTTCGGACTCCCGCAACGAGTCCGAGGCCCCCGTGACGCCGGTCGCCCCCGTCTCGCAGGTGGCACCGGTCACGTCCGCGCCCCACGCCAACACGGCATCGACCACCTCGCCGAACCCGTCGTCCACACCCTCGTCATCGCCCCACCTCCCCAGTGCGGCGCCCCCGCCCCGCCGTCCGAACCAGTCCCCCCTTCTGCCGGGCAACGGCGAAGGGAGCAGCAGTATCGAGCTGAAGCCCCTGCCGCGCCCGACTTCGTCCCAGACCACTGCCACCGACTTCAACTCGTCGCTCACGCCGAACAACGAATCGGTCACGGCCCCGGAGCCGACCGCGAACAACGTCACGGAGACGGTGACCGAGACGGTCGATGTCAACGAGACGGTTGACGAGACGGTCTCGGAGACGCCCCCTCCGAGGCCGCTGTCCCCCACCAACACCGTCTCCACCGAGCACCAGGACAACTCGGCACTCGACACGGATCAGCTCCAGAACAACCAGCACACGGATCAGCAGAACAACAACCTGGCCGACAACCAGATCACCGAACAGAACAACCAGCAGGTCAATCAGCAGAACAACGAAGAAAGCCCGGCCGGCGGCCCCGAGCACGACGACAGCCTGACGCCCCCCACCCCCGCGAACAGGCCCGGAGAGACCACCGCGGGCTCCCCCCGTCCTCCGCTCTGGCAGCATGACGTGAGTCAGTACGTCAAGCCGAACGCCGTGAACCCCCGCCCCGCTGAGCATCCGCTCCCCACCGGCTCCACCGCAGGCCACAGCAGCACCAAGCTGCTTCAGCCGGGCGGCAGGAGCATCGGCCGCACGCTCCACGACAAACTCAACGCCGCGCTCGACCTCAAGCGCACCGGCGACCGGGCCGATGAATCCGTGATCAAGGAGATCGACGACGAACTGGCCCGGCACCCGGGCTCGTTCCTCGGCGACGGCCGCCGGTTCGTCGTCAAGCACAGCGTCCCCTTCCTCGGGACGAGTCTCACCAAGGCGAAGCGGACCGTGATGACCGTCACGGCCGTCCCGTACGCCGACAAGTGGACCCACCACCCGGACTCCGACGCCCGCGACCCGCACAAGCTGGACACCTCCCAGCAGCTCCAGCAGCAGACCGGTACGAACACCGGCACGTCCCGGGGCACCGGTCTCCAGCTGGGACTCGCCGCCGGGGCGCTGCCCTCCGACGCCCGGATGCTGTTCGACCTCCGCGGGAGCGCAAGCCACAACCAGAAGCATGTGATCGGCAGCCACGACCAGCGTTCGTTCCAGCGTGAGACGCGTACGACGGGCGGCAGCGAGTCCTTCCACCAGGACGTCTACTACAAGGTCGAGTTCCACCCGGAGGAGCGGATCGACGCCTTCGGAACGGGCGTCAGGAACGGCATGACGACCCGGGTCTCCAAGGAGTCCGCCGTGTCCAAGGAGTCGGAGCTGCGCGTACCGCGCAACTTCACCCCGCCGCCCGGCGCGCGCCCCGGCTCGCCGAGCACCGAGGGCTTCGGGCCGGTGAAGTCGGTCTTCGACTGGGCGGTCCAGAAGCTCGACGCCAGGCCCGGCGGGTACAAGCACAAGCAGCTCAGCGACTACTTCAGCTCGGACCACTTCCACAGCAGGTCCGACGAGATCGCCCGCGGACCGCTGGCACCACTCGACGTGCGCAGGCGCAACGGCCAGTCCGCAGGCACCTTCCAGGTGGGCAAGGCGATATCCGGCGAGCACCATCTGATCGAGGTCGTGGGCGACGCCGAGATGCGCATCACGGATGCCATCACCGTGAAGAACGAGGTCCTGGTCCAGGACAACCGGCGTTACGTGGTGGCCTTCTTCGGCGGTTCGCGGTTCGCCATCCCGACCGATCAGGCGCCGCACATCTTCATGCAGCTCGGGCTGACCCTGCACTACAGCCACGACTCCAGCGAGGTCTCGCTCCAGGGCGGCAACGTGGGCCGCAAGATCACCGGGCGGGTGAAGGGCAGCGACACGGCCCTCTACCTCCAGGAGCTCCAGGTCCCCGTCACCTTCGAGGGCGAGACGCACACCCTCGACACCTGGAGTCTCGTACGGCTGCCGGTGCGCGAGGCGCGCGAGCGGGCGGGCTGGGACCCCGACACGCATACCCGTCCCGAGGGGAGCGAGCCGCCGCTGCCCGCGCACTGGCGCAACGGCGACTACGACCTGACGCACACCAGGGCCACCGACCTCGTCATCGACAACGCTCACGCCACGGACCCGACGTCCCCGAACGTACTCGTCGACCGGGTACTCGACTGGATCAACCGGACGCACGGCGACTCGGTGCTGGTCGCCCCGCGTCCGGACGGGAACAGCGCCGATCCACGCGGCCAACTGACGAAGTTCCTGCAGGCCATCAGCGGTGAACGGAGCCGGGCGCAGGCCAACACCCGCATCATCATGGCCAAGTTCGACGAACGTAACCTGGCGACGACGCTCAACGAACTCGCCCACGACGGGCTGTCCGTCAAGCTGTTCGGCCGCAACCTCACCAAGGAAAACCTTTTCTCGCTGAACCTGAAGGCCGAGCTCGACCGGCCGGTCTACCAGGGCACCGACCGTGACCGGATGACCCGCCAGAACAACAACGCCGGTGAGCGCGTGGGCAACGCCCACAGCACCACGCACACCTTCGGGGCCCAGGCGGGCGGCACTGTCGAACTGCGCTCGAACGAGACGTTCCGTAAGGGCACGCCGGACCATATCGGCGTGCTGGGGGCCAGGGCGGGCGCGAGCCGCCAGCACACCCGGAGCAACGGCACCGTGTTCACCGCCGGCCGCGAGGACGTGACGGCCTCCCCGGCCGGGGTGCACTCCTTCTCGGCGACCGGCCGGTTCACGGCCGAGCTGGTGGGTGTGCACCAGTGGCACGCGACGTACCGGGCCCTCACACTCGGCCGAGCGGGGCGCAAGATCCACGAGCCGGTCACCGTGGGCGGCCCCGGGGCCACGCTCGGGGACTTCAGCGTGATGCTCCATCTGTCGGAGCAGTACATGCCGAAGGTCGACCCGCATGCGGAGGGCGCGGCCAACCCGTACGCCGTCGAACACGCGACCACCACCAGGGAGCTGACGCAGGACGAGACCGAGGACCTGTGGGCGCCGTCGGCGTGGCAGCGCGAGGACACGCTCAAGAACATCCCGGTGATCACCCAGTACGTGCCGACGGACCTTCACATCCAGGAGGCGGGGCCGCTGGTCGCGAACCGGGCGACCCGCGGTGAGTGGTCGCTGACGACCGAGGGGACCAGCCAGCACCAGCGGATGAAGAACGCCCTCGGCTCGATGGCGCTGACCGCCGACTCCGACCAGGTGTTCTCCCCGACGGGCAAGCAGCTCAACGACGTACGCGCCCCCGGATTCCTGTACGGCGCGACAGGCGACATCCGTCTCGTCGGACGGCGTGGGAACCCGACCGCCGTGGGCGGCCCCGTCGACCTCAAGCCGGAGCTGAACAACAGCCTGGACCTGGCGGTGTCGGGAGGGGACGGCAAGGGCTGGGTGCTGTCGTTCGACCTGAACGCCGGGCACTTCCCCGCGCAGCACACGAGCGTGCCCACCACGACGCGTTACGGCTTCGGTGCCACTCCGTACTCGCGCTCCAGCATGACCTCGACGGGCGGCGGCCGGACCAACAGCCGGTCCGTCAACATCGTCCCGGAGAACGGTCAGTGGGTGCCGGTCACTGCGAACGCCGAGTACCGGGTCGAGATGTCCGCCGACAAGCTCGGCGCCCTCACGCCGTTCCGCTCCAAGCTGCCCGCGTGGACCGGGCAGCTGGTGGACAAGGCGAATGGCTGGCGCGGACTGGTCTCCGAACAGGCGGCCCACGCGCTGAACCTGTTCAACACCGGAATCGCGCAGGTGCCCAGGCTCGCCGCAGGGGCCGGCGCCTGGTCGCACTCCTCGTGGTTCAAGGAGAGCCCGCTCGGGGTCGTCCCGGTGTCGGCGCCGAGCGGTCCGGACGCGAACCGTGCGCAGTTCATGCGGAGCCTGCGCAATCTGCGGTTCACCCGCAACAGCCTGGAGTCCATCAGGACACTGCTGTCCGAACGGCACGGGCAGGCCATGGTCGAGTCCGGTATTCCGCAGCAGTACCGGGGCCGTGCGCCCTGGCGCGGTTTCACCGAGAGTCTCCCTATCGGGGGCAGGGAATACCGGGTGACGGTGAAGCAGGTCCCCGGCGCGCGGAGCGTCGAGGACTTCGGCTTCGGCGATGTGGAGAGCGGTCAGTCGGTCACCACCAGCAACACCGATTCGCGGGGCGTCACCCGCTCCCGCGGCCTTTCCGCGAACATCACCGAACGCATCACCGGGCCGAACGGTTCGTCGGGCGGCCCGCTGGGGAACTCCAGCGGCTCGACGGGAACGAGCGGCGGCCACAGCGGCTCGGAGTCGGACACCGTGGCACAGGTGACGGTCATCCCCGGCCCGCTCGCCACCGTCTCCACCTCGTACGACGTCGTGGTCACCGTCCTGGACAACAAGGGCGATGTCGTACTGGAACACACCTGGCCCGCGGGCAGCGCGAGGAGCCAGGAGCCGCTGGCGCTGCTCAAGCCGGGCGGGGAGACCGAGGGCGATGTGTACACACCGCCGCCCGCCTCCGTGGACGTGTGGCAGTCGGCCAACGCGACGCCTGACAGGATCAGCCGGCACCTCGCCCAGCACGTGTCCGGCGACAACCGCCCCGCCGGGCTGGTCCCCGGCAACGGGGTGCACTTCACACGGGTACTCGGCTCGGAGAATGTCGAGGCTCTGGCCCACATCACCCTGGCGAAGGCCCAGACCCCGCACCTCAACGGCGGTCACGCGGGCAAGGGCCCGGAGACCCACGGGGTGCTCACCGGTGACCAGCTGGTCCGGGCCCGCGCCAAGGCCGCGAACGTCAAGCTGCTGTCGCCCGGCAAGGGCGGCGGCGACACCCTGACCGCCGGCACCAACGAGCTGTCCCTGACCGGTTCGCTCATCGACGGTTCGGCACTCGGCGAGAACGGCTACCAGCCCCTCGGTCTGGTCGACGACACCCTCATCGGCGGCTCCACCGGCTCCCTCCAGCTCCACCCCGCCTTCGACCTGTCGGGGGCCAAACTGCTCGCGACGGCCGATGTGCGGATGGAGTTCGCCACCGGCACCGGTGAGAGCTTCGACGTGGGTGAGGGGCAGGTCCACGGCAAGAACGGCGGGCTGGGCGGTGACGCCATCGGGGCCGACTCGCACAACACGACCTACCAGATCACCCCGGTCATCGCGCCGGGCGCCGGCTCGTCGGAGGAGTTCAAGTTCAACGAGGCGACCGCCGCCAAGATCAACATGAAGCCGGACACCGGGCGGGCCTTCCTCTTCTCCGTACCCACGAAGTGGCTGGCCGTCGCCGGGGTGCACCGCCACTTCAAGGACAGCTCGTTCGGCCAGGTGGCCACCCGCGGGCTGACCTGGGAAGGCTACGACCCGCCGGGCCTCCAGGCCGGTGAGACGGACACCGATGTGCTCGCCTGGATCCGCGAGGACGTGGCCCGGGATCTGGGGCTCATCACCGACCAGAACCACCCCGCGGCGCTGTCCAGCCAGTGGGACGACGTGGCCAAGGGGTGGAAGACCTGGAAGGCCAACCACGACGCGTACTGGAGCACCTACCGCCCGCTGACCGACCTGGCCTTCGTGGTGCAGGACGCGCAGCACCGGCTGGACGTGGCGACCACCCCCGAGGCCCGGCAAGCGGCCCAGCAGGCGCTGGACACGGCGAACGCCGAACTGAACGCGGCACGGGAGACGGTCCGGCCGAAGCTGGAGTCGCTGGGGCAGAAGCTGCGGGACGCGGGCGAGCACTACCGCAATCTGCGGTCGGCCGCCGACGCCCTCAACGACTGGCACCGGCTCCCGGAGAACGAGCGCACCGGCACGGCGCCCGAGTCGCTGGCGTACGACGCGACCGTGGAGCACGACCACGGTGTGGAGAAGCCCGAACACGACGCCGAGTACGAGGAGTTCACGAACGACGCGGGTGACGTCACCAGCCTGAGGAACGTGGTGTCCGGGGAGATCCACGAGGTCGGCCCGGCCACGAAGGACGGCAACGGCTTCTTCCACCACCTGGCCGCACACCTGGTACGGATCGATCCGGACCTGCTGACCACGCAGGGCATCACCGTCCCGAAGGGCCACGACCTCACCGATACGGTGAACGAGCTGCGCACGCTGTTCGGCGAGAACCTCCGCGAGGACAGGGACAGTCCCGACCCCCTGGCGGACTACATCCACCCGGACCTCACCGACACGTTCGAGCCCGGCGAGATCCGCGCGGCCGGGCTGGACAGCCTGCTGGACAGGTCCACCCCGCAGGGCCGGGAGTACACCGAGGGCAAGTGGATTCCGCACTCGGCGGGCCGCCCGACCGAGAACCACCGTGCGGTACTGACCCCGGAGCAGCGGACCTCGCTCGCCGCGTCGCAGACGACGCGGCCCGCCAACGAGGAGTCCGCTGCCAAGGACAGCGCGGGTGACCTGTATCCGCCGCTGGCTGCCCGGCTGTTCGGGGTCCCGGTGACGGTGATGGTGGGCGGCAGACGCCATACGTTCATGCCCAACGGGAGCGAGGCGACGGGCAACCCGGGCAACCGCGGCGTCGAACTGCTGCTGAAGGACGGCCACTACCGCTATGTGGACCAGACCCAGGACCTGAGGCCGCCGCAGGACCCGCCGTCCGACGACGACTCGCTCTCCGACAGCGACTCGGTCTCCGACGACGACTCGGTCTCCGACGGCGGGTCCGACCTCGAACCCGTGCCGGGTACGCCCCGCCCGGTGGTCAAGGTGCCGGACGACGGCTATTCGCAGCTCACTTCGCTGCTGGTCAGCGCGCCCTCGGCAGTCGCTCCTAAGCTCCCCCACCTCGGTCGGAAACTGCGGAACCTGGTCGGCTCCCCGGACGAGCTGCGCGCCACTGCCTCGGCCGCGTCCGGCGTCGAGCACCACCAGGACCTGCACACCCTGGTGCTCGGCATGAAGGAGGCGGTGCACGCCCATGTGGTGGAGCTGGGCGCCCGCGGGCTCGCCATGCGGATGCCCCACCTCGTCCCGCAGTTCACCCAGGGCAACCGACGTGCCATGTACCGGGCCGCGAACCTCATGTTCAAGGAGGTGAAGACGGCCGTCGCCGCGTGGGAACACAGCGGGGACTCCCCCTGGTCCCAGAGCTTCCTGCCGCTGCTGGCCGATACCTTCGGCGTGGACCTCACCGTGCACACCGCGCCGTCCGGCGGTAACCCCGGCGGGTCGGACCGGTTCCGGCCCCCGCCCGGGGGTGGTGCACCGCTCTCCGTACACCTTCAGCAGAACGGCTCGCACTTCGACGGGACGACGGAGCCGACCGCCCGTCCGCGGACCGAATCGTTCCGTGTCCCGGGCGCCTCGCCTCACGCTCCGCTCCACACGCGGCACACCGGCCCGCTGGAGGCCCCGGCACCCGTTCCCCCGCACAAGCCTGCCGCCACACCCACGCTCACCGCCGACCACTCCGTCGTCGAAATCCCCCCGCACCGCTCGGCCACGGCCCCCCAACCGGTCGCCGACGTGAGTTCGCTGGGCACGGCCGAGATCCTGCCGCCCAGTGACCGGACCATGGACGAGGGCGGGGCCGCCGCGTCCGTCTGGGAGCGCGGGTTCGCCGTGGAGCGCACCCTGCTCAGCGACGGCAGTGTGCGCTCCGACGTCACGGTGCGCATCCATCTGGACGTGCAGCCGGGTGCCAACGCGAACCACGTGGCGAACGCCAAAGCAATGGCGAAGCGCGGCGTCGACACGTACTACAACGACCCGAACCACCGTCTCCCGAACGGTGATCTGCTCCAGGTGAAGCTGGAGTTCGTCTTCGATCCCGCAGACGCGCACCGAAAGGTGAAGCTGCACCCGGACCCGGACGGCACGGGCCGCGACAACAGCGCCACCTGGTACGTCTCGGAGGGCGGGGCGGGCTCGATCGACAAGTCGTACGTCATCGCGCACGAGACCGGCCACCTCCTCGGCTTCCAGGACCAGTACCGCGAGGCCAAGCAGGGCCGCCCGTTCCGGCCGGTGTACGACGACCACTCGCTGATGTCCGGTTACGGCATCGACGCATCGGGACGCGTGCAGTTCGACATGGACCACATGACGTCCGACCACACCCTCTCGCCGTCGCTGCGGATCATGCCGCGAGATCTGCTGCTGCTCTCCACAGCCGTGGACGCCGCCTGGTCACACACTCCGGGCGCGGGCGCGGGCCCGCACGACAAGGCCAGGGCGCACATCCCGCTCGACGTACGCGAACGAGTGCTGCGCGGCAATGCCGGCACCGGCGCCAACGGTCTGCTCGCCCCACGCGGCCCGTCCGGACGCTTCCGCCCCGAAGCCACCGGACCGCTGAACCCCAACGGCACCTACCGGGCGGGCAAACGCCCCGACGGCACCGTCCAGACGATGTTCCCGGACCACTGGAGCCCCGACGAAGTCCTCCACGCGACCCGCCAGGTGTACCTCGACCATGTCAGGACCGGCAGCCTGAGGACGGACACCGAACGCTCAGGCCGCCAGACCTTCGACGGTGTCTACCAGGGCGTACGCATCAAGGGCACCGCCGACACCACCGGCACCATCCTCGACTTCGCACCCCACGCCGACCAGAACGGCCTTCAGCCGCCCACCCACCTCGAACCGCCACCGCCCCGCAAGCCCACCGACGAGCCCGCGTTCAGCGACGCCTCCATGCGCTTCATGCTGCGCGGCGACGTCCCGACGCTGACCGGGGTGCAGTACGCGCACAGCGAGGACCGGCGCGAGCTGGCCCAGACGGACCGCGGAATCATCTTCGAGAAGCTGACGGACCCCGATTTCAACGGCGTGCGCCGGGCCGAGGTGTGGTTCCGGAACCCGCCGGCGGGACCCGGGCCGAAGACTCTGAAGGCCGGCGACGGCGACTCGCCCGACGGGGTCGGCCAGGACGGCTGGGGCACCAATCCGCGGATGCTGTTCCCCGAGGAGTGGACCCCCGGTGATCTGCGCGAGGCCGTACGGGACGCGCACAACAACGCCCTGGCCAACGGCCTCTTCGAAGTACTGCCCGACGGCGGCTACCTGTGGGAGGGCTCGGCGGGCGGCGTCCGGATGCAGGGGGTCGTGAAGGACGGCGAGCACCGCTGGTTCCGTCCGGCCCGCTTCCAGCCGCACCCGGAGTGGGACGCGCACGACATCGCGGCGACCACCTCCGAGACCCCGATGACGTTCACCAGGGCGTCCGGCGGAATTGCCGAATTCCGTGCGTCGCACGTGGTGTTCACCAACGGCGACCGCGGGCTGAACCTCACCCGGGTCGTCCGGTATTCGAGGGGCATGGACCCGGGGGCCCTCACCGAACTGCGCGAGAAGCTGTCCGGCGTACAGGATCACATCGACGACACCTACAACTCCGGGGAAGAGAGCAAGGAGAACGGCCGGCTCCCCAAGACCCGGTTCACCGTGGAGCTCCGGCCGACGAGCAGGAACAACCCGTCGGAGGACGGCGCCGACATCGGAACGCTGTCCCTGCACAGCGCCGAAGACGCCGCGGCCCGGTTGCTGGGCTTCGACGTGGACCCGGACGCGGGCCGCCAGGACCTCGTACGCCAGGTCCTCGAACACCGCCGCCCGACGCCCCGGTCCACCCACTCCTGGAATCCCCCGAACCAGCAGCAGGGCGGGACACCGAGCCCGCTGCTCACAGCGGACGTCGAAGCCGCGCTGCGCCGCAACACGCACGCCGGGCTCTTCGACGAACCCGGTGTACTGGAACTGCTGGCCGCCCGCCGGTCCCAGGACCACGCCCCGCACGTCACCAAGGAATCGACCGAGGCAGCGCTCGCCGCCCTTACCGAGGACGAATTCGCGCCCGGCTACACCCGGACCCCGGACGACCGGCTCCCGGACGGTTGGACCCCGGACCGACTGCGACTGGCCGCACTGCGGGCAGCCCGCAGCAGCGCACCACGCACCCCCGACCCGCACCAGCCGGGCGCACTCACCCTCGTCACCACGCCCGAACCGGGCGTACAGCTCACCACCCGTGTCAGCAGCACCTCGCTGGTCGTCCTCGGCGCCGAGATCGTCAGGGTGCCGCAGCCGGCAGCCCAGGCCGGGCACCCGCAGGCCCCGGCCCCTCAGCCGGGCAACCACGCCCCGGTCGACCCGAACAGCGACGTCACGCCGGTCAACCCGGTCCATCTGGCCGCCATATCAGGGGCGTTGGGATTGCACCCCACATATCTGCGCAGCGTTCTGCCCGTACTGCACCAGTCCGCCACGCCGAGCGAGGCGCTGCACACCCTGCAGAAGCTGGCGACGCGGCTCGACGCGGGACCGCAGCTCGGCGAGTTCGTCCGGAGGATGTCGGAACTCGGGGTCTCCGCCGACGACTGGTGGGACCTGTCGACCTTCCAGCACAGCCAGGGCGAGAGCATGCGCAGCCTGCTGGGCCCGGACCTGCAGCAGAGCCGGCAGCGCATCGACGAGTGGCAGCGCACCGAGATGGTGGACACCGACGCCGTCACCGACGCCACCGCCCACGAGCTGGGCGTACATCCGCTCGCTCTCACCCGGCTCGCCGGCGCCCTGCGGCTGTACTCCCCTTCGGACATCACCCGGCTGAACATGGACGCCGACTTCTGGCAGCGCCCCGCCACCCCCGAGGAACTGGCGCTGGAGTATCTGGCCGGGCACCGCACGGAGATCGAGGAGCTCCGCGCCGAGATCGACCGGGAGCGGTTCGACGAGATCGCCGACGACCTCCTCGGCGAGGACCGTAACGAGACCGGCGATCCCGATTTCGACTACCACGGCTTCCTGCACTGGAGCAGGATGTCTCTCGAAGGTCTGCGGCACTTCACGACAGCCGAGCTGGACTTCCTGATGGGCAACTGGTCGGCGGTCAGGGACATCGTGCCGCCCCCGCCCGGCTTCGATCTCGCTGACCACCGGAGCGAGCTGTACGAGGTGGAGCACCAGCGCAACATGGCCGGGTTCGCGGTCATCAGGGCGAACCGGGCCCAGGACCCGGTGGCGCTCAGCAGTGCGCAGGAACGCCTGGCTCAGCTGGACCCCTACGTCACGGACCACCGCGCCGAGAGGGAGCAGCGGCTCGCCCAGCTGTGGTCCGAGAACCCCATGACCCCCGCCACTCCGGGCGCGCAGACCCCTTCCTCCCACCAGGCGACGCCGACGCACACGGTCTTCGACGAGGACATCGTGATGGGCGAGGCCGGCCGGATGGACTGGGACGGGGACATCGTGATGACCCCGAGCCCGCACCGGCCCCACCCGTCCCCGCACCTCACCACCCTGCACGAGACCACTGAACCCGTCCACGCCCCGGCACCCGGCGTCGACTACTCCGTCGCCGAGATCCCCCCGCGCCCCTCCGCCTCGGTCCCCCGCCCCGAAAGGTCGCTGGGCACGGCCGAGATCGAGCGGCCCAGTATGCGGACCATGGCGAAGGGCGGGGCCGCCGCGTCCGTCTGGGAGCGCGGGTTCGCCGTCGAACGCACCAGGCTGAGCGATGGCAGTGTGCGCTCCGACATCACGGTCCGTATCCATCTGGACCTCCAGACCGGTGCCAACGAGAAGCACGTCGCGAACGCCAAGGACATGGCGAAGCGCGGCATCGACACGTACTACAACGCCCCGAAACACCGTCTCCCCAACGGGGATCTCCTGCATGTGGAGCTGGAGTTCGTCGACAACCCCGCGCAGGCACACCGCAAGGTGGCGCTGCATCCGGACCCGGACGGCACGGGCCGCGACAACAGCGCCACCTGGTACGTCTCGGAGGGCGGGGCGGGCTCAGCCGACAAGTCACACGTCATCGCGCACGAGACCGGCCATCTCCTCGGCTTCCAGGACCAGTACCGCGAGGCCAGGACAGGCCGTCCGCTCCGGCCGGTGCACGACGACCACTCGCTGATGTCCGGATACAGCATCGACGGCGCGGGACTCATCCAGTTCAGCATGGACCACGGGATCCACCCCGCCCACCCCCTCTCGCCGACGCTGCGGATCGTGCCGCGGGACCTGCTGCTGCTCTCCACCGCGATCGACACCGCCTGGTCACACGCCACCGGCGTGGGCGCGGGCCCGCTCGACAAGGCCAGGGCACACATCCCGCTCGACGTACGGGACCGGGTCCTGCGCGGCAACGCCACCACCGGCGCAACCGGCCTCCTCGCCCCGCGCGGCCCCTCGGGACGCGTACGCCCTGAGCCCACCGCACCACGCAACCCCAACGGCACCTACCGGGCGGGCAAACGGCCCGACGGCAGCGATCAGACGATGTTCCCCGACCACTGGAGCCCCGAAGAGGTCCTGCACGCCACCCGCCAGGTCTACCTCGACCACGTCAGGACCAACAGCCTGACCACCGACCGCGAACGCCCGAACCGCCATACCTTCGACGGCGTCTACCAGGGCGTACGCATCAAGGGCACCGCCGGCACCACCGGCACCATCCTCGACTTCGCACCCCACCCCGACCAGAGCGGGCTGCTGCCCCCCACCCACCTCCAACCGCCACCGCCCCGCAAGCCCACCGACGACCCAGCGTTCGGGGACGTCGCCACGCGCTTCCTGACCTACGGCTCCACCTCCGGCAGAACCGGCGTCCACTACACGCTGCCCGGCCCGAACGGGGCCCTCGCGCAGCGCAAGCACGGCGTCTTCATCGAACCGCTGTGGCCCGCGCACCCGAACGGCACCCAGTGGGCCACCGTCTGGTTCGAGGACCCGAACCTGCGGGGGCGGACGGTGCAGGCACACGACAACGGCGCCCCGCCGCCGCCCGCGTTGCATCGCGGTGACCGGGAGAACGACGCCATGGTCGGCGCCGACGGCGAGGTGGCCACCGCCCATCTGCTCTTCCCCTCCGACTGGTCGACGTACCAGCTCCTGGACTCGATCGTCGCGGCCCACCGCAACGCGCGCGGCAACGGTTCGTGGGTGGAGGTGCCGGAGGGCGGCTACCTCTGGGAGGGCGTGCACGACGGCGTAAGGATGCACGGACACGTCCGCGACGGCGAACACCTGTGGGTCCGGCCCTCGACGGACCAACCACCGTCCCCGGACCACTCGCCGAAGGTGTTCGCGGTCACCGCCCCGGTGGATTTCGAGATGCCCGGACCTGGCAACACACCGGCACCGTTCCGTGTCCAGCGGGTGATCCACCTGGACGGCTCCCTGGGGATGCGCATCACCCGGGTGCTGTCGCATCCGGCGCTGTCCCCGGAGCAGAGCAACGAACTGGCCGGGCCGCTGCGCGAGGTACAGCTGCAAGTGGGCGTCGAACTCAACCGGCCCGACCCACTCGCACACCGCGAACTGAGCCTGATCACCTTTGACGTGGAGCTGTCGCCGACGGACGACCCGGCGATGACCGGGTACGGCGCGGAGCTGTCGAACATCGTGACGGACTTCCTCAATCCGAACATGGTGCAGGACCTGATGGTGCTGGACCTCAACGACCAGCAGGCCATGAATGCCTTCCTGCGCGAGGCCGCCGACCGGCTGCCGCCGGTGTCGGAGCTACCGGCCGGCTGGCAGGGCCCGCAGGGGCAGCCGCACCACGAGCAGGGCCCGGCCTGGACGTCGGACGTGACGACCTCGGTCCGCCGCAACACCCTGGCCGGGCTGCTCGACGAGCCCGGAGTCAAGGCGTTGTTGGCGCAGCACCGAGGCCAGGAACCGCCCAGCCCGCTCACGAACACAGACACCAACACCACCGACACGAGCGCAGGCACACACACCGTCGGCGCGGACGCGGGTGCAGGCACACACACCGACCGCATGGCCGCGGTGGCCGACGCCCTCGGACTGCGACCCTCCGACCTCACCAGCATCGAGAGCGCCCTGAAGGGCTCCACCCTCATCCGCCCGGCCCTCGACGCACTCGACCAGCTGGCGGCCCGACTGGATGCCGGGCCCACAGGCCCCTTCGTCAAGCGGATGACAGAACTCAGGGTGCCGCTCTCCGAGTGGTGGGACTTCTCCTCGTATCTGCACACCAAGAGGGCCTCGATGTCCGACATGGTCGCCCTGGACCGGACATGGGTCCAGCCGGTGCTCGACGACTCACGCGCCCATCCAGTGCCGGACGTCCCGGCCGGGACGTCGGCCCAGGCGCACGCGCTGGGCGTGCATCCGCGCTATCTCACGCGGTTGGCCGACGCCCTCGGAGTAGGCACGGAGGACGTCGCCCTCCTGGGCAAGCGCAAGCCTTTCTGGCAGCAACCCCTGTCACCCGAGACCCTGGGACAGAAGCTCCGAGCCGAACTCGACAGCGAGCGCGAAAAGCGGGAGGACGCCCGCCTCGCCCGTGACCGCAGACGCTTCGACGACGCCGCCGACGAGCTGCTGGACAGCCGATCCACCCGCACCGAGGAGGAGTTCCGCTCCTTCATGCACTGGTCCACGGTCGCGCACCTGGGCCTGGACGTCCTCCCGGATCAGCGACTGCGAGAGTTGGTGGGGCACTGGCGTCTGGAAACGAATGACGGCACCGACCCGGTGCCCGCGGACTTCGACCCGCGCAAGGCGGGGAAGCCCCAGGCCGAGCTGCTCCATATGGTGGCACTCGCCCACCGGTCGGGACCGCTGTCCCAGACCCTGGAAAAGGCCCTGGCCAGGCGCGACGCGGACATCAAGGCCCAGTTGACGCTGCTGGACCTGTGGCACGAGGGGGACGTGCATCAGGAGGACGGCCCGCCCGTGACACTGCCCACGGCCCCGAACCCCGCCCCGTCGTCCTCCGCTCAGCAGCACGCCTCGCAGAACGTCCCGCTCCGCACGCCGCACGCCGGCCCGCACAGGGCCCCGGCACCCACGCCCACACCCGCCGCCGTCCACCCCGTCACCGATGTCCCCACGGCCCCCGTCGCCCCGGCCCCCATCGCCGAGATCCCCCCGCACCCCTCCGCCTCGGTCCCCCGCCCACCGGTCACCGACGTCCGTTCGCTGGGTACGGCCGAGGTACTCCCGCCCCGTGACCGGGTCATGGACCTGGGCGGGGCCGCCGCGTCCGTCTGGGAGCGCGGGTTCTCCGTCGAGCGCACCGAGCTCAGCGACGGCAGTGTGCGCTCCGACATCACGGTCCGCATCCATCTGGACCGCCGGCCCGGTGCAAACGAGAACCACGTCGCGAACGCCAAGGACATGGCGAAGCGCGGCATCGACACGTACTACAACGCCCCGAAGCACCGTCTCCCGAACGGGGATCTGCTGCGGGTGAAGGTGGAGTTCGTCGACACTCCCGCACAGGCGCACCACACGGTGGAGCTGCACCCGGACCCGGACGGGGACGGCCGCGACAACAGTGGCACCTGGTACGTCTCCGAGACCGGGAAGGGCGCGGAGGACAAGTCGTACGTCATCGCGCACGAGACCGGCCACCTCCTCGGCTTCCAGGACCAGTACCGCGAGGCCAAGGCGGGCATCCCGCTCCGACCGGTGCACGACGACCACTCGCTGATGTCCGGTCCCGACATGGACGAGTCGGGGCTCATCCGGTTCGACATGAACCTGCCTCCCTTCGATCGGCTCTCGCCGAACCTCCGGGTCGTGCCGCGGGACCTGCTGATGCTCTCCACAGCGGTCGACGCCGCCTGGGCACACACCCCCGGCGTGGGCGCGGGCCCGCACGACAAGGCCAGGGCACACATCCCGCTCGACGTACGGGACCGGGTCCTGCGCGGCAATCCCAGCAGCGGCGCCGCCGGCCTCCTCGCCCCGCGCGGCCCCGCCGGACGGTTCCGCCCCGAAGCGACCGGGCCGCGCAACCCCAACGGCACCTACCGGGCGGGCGAACGGCCCGACGGCAGCGACCGGACGATGTTCCCCGACCACTGGAGCCCCGAAGAGGTCCTGCACGCCACCCGCCAGGTCTACCTCGGCCACCTCCGCAAAGGCACCCCGACCACCGACACCGAACGCTCAGGCCGCCGGACCTTCGACGGCGTCTACCAAGGCGTACGCATCAAGGGCACCGCCGATGCCATCGGCACCATCATCGACTTCGCACCCCACCCCGACCAGAACGGCCTTCAGCCGCCCACCCACCTCCAACCGCCACCACCCCGCAAGCCCACCGACGAGCCCGCGATCGGGGACGTCGCACTGCGCTTCCTGACCTACGGCTCCACCTCCAGCAGAACCGGCGTCCACTACACGCTGCCGGAGGAGGCCGGGACCTTCGCGCAGCGCCATCACGGCGTCCACATCGAACCGCTGTGGCCCGCACACCCGAACGGCATCCAGTGGGCCACGGTCCTGTTCAAGGACCCGAACCTGCGGGGGCGGACGGCGCAGGCCGTCGCCATGGGCTCCCCGCCGCCTCTCGAATGGCAGCTCGGCGACCGGGAGAACGGGCCCGTGTTCAACCCCGACGGCATGACCGCCGCCGGTCAGCTTCTCTTCCCCCACCACTGGTCGCTGCCCACGCTCCGGGACGCGATAGCCGGAGCCCACCGCACCGCGCGCAAGGCCGGTTCGTGGGTGGAGGTCCCGGAGGGCGGATACCTGTGGGAGGGCGTGCACGACGGCGTAAGGATGCACGGACACGTCCGCGACGGCGAACACCTGTGGGTCCGGCCCTCGACGGACCAACCACTGATCTCGGCCATGTCCGCCAAGGTGCTCGCGGTCACCGATCCCCTGCGGATCTCCTTGAAGACACCGGACGGCACGCCGCTGCCGTTCCACGTCCAGCGGGTGATCCACGAGGACGGCACCCTGGGGCTCCACATCACCCGGGTCCTGGAGCGTCCCCCGCTGGCCGACGAGTTCCACGCATACCTGCAGAACGAGATGCTGCCTGACCTGCGGGAGCAGCTGGCCGCCGACTTCAATCGGCTCTCCCCGTACAGACACCGCGAACTGGGCCTGGTCACCTTCGGCATAGAACTGTCACCGACCGAAGACCCGGCGATGGAACTCGGGGACGACTCCGAGCTGGTCAAGATCGCACAGAACGACGGGGACCTGAGCTCCCTCCTTTCGGACCTGATGACGGCCGACTCCATCGACGAAGCGGGCATGGACGCCCTCCTGCAAAGCGTCCGAGGCATGCTGCCGCCGCTGTCAGAGCGGCCGGCCGACTGGCAGGGCCCGCAGGGGCAGCCGCAGCACGAGCAGAACCCGGTCCTGAAATCGGTCTGGGAGTCGGACGTGACGACTTCCGTGCACCGCAACACCCCGGCCGGGATACTCGACGAGCCCGGCGTACGGGCGCTGCTGGCCCAATCCCGAAGCCAGGAACCGTCCAGCCCGCTCACGAACGCCGGCACGGACACGGTCGTCAGCCCCCATCGCCTGGCGGCAGCGGCCGGGGTCCTCACACTGCGGCCCTCCGACCTCACCAGCATCACGGCCGCCCTGCAGGGGTCCACCCCCCTCCACACGGCCCTCGGCTCACTCGACCAGTTGGCCGCCCGACTGGGCCTCGGGAATTCCACGCGCCGGCTCGTGAAGCAGATGTCGGAAGTGGGTGTGCCGCTCTCCGAGTGGTCGCACTTCTCGTCGTATCTGCACACCAAGGGGCACACGCTGTCCAGGGTGGCCTCCATGGATCCGGCCAGGGCCAAGAAGCTGTACGCAGACTCGCGCGCCCAACCGATGCAGCGGATTTCGGACGACACACGCTTCTTCGCCTACACCCTGGGCATGCACCCGGCCTATCTGCAACGGTTGGCCGACGCCCTCCACGTGCATCCGTCGGATGTCCTCAATCTGGGCGAGTACGAGACCTTCCGGCAGCAGCCCCACGCCCCTGAGGCCCTGGCGCGGAACTTCGGGCTGGACAACCACCAGAGGCTGGAAGCGGCCCGCTTCGCCCGCAGCCACACACGGTTCAAGACGGTCGCCGACGAACTGCCGGGCAGCGACCCCGACCTCGTATACGCGAGGTTCCGCTCCTTCATGCACTGGTCCGGGGTCGCCGGCGAGGGACTGCACATCTTCACCGATCAGCGCCTGCGGGAGTTGGTGGAGCACTGGCGGGTGGAGACGAGTGACGGCACCACCCACGTGCCCGAGGACTACGACCCGTTCGAGGAACGCGAGCAGTACGCCGATCTGCTCCATGTGGCCGACACGTCGGGGCCCCTGCCGGACCCGGCACGGGAGGAGGCCCTGGACACCTACGAGCGGCACATCCAGGCCCGGCTGACCCAGCTGGACGAGCAGTACCCGGGGGGCGTGTCCCAGGGCGACGGGCCGCCCGCAACACCGTCCACGGCCCTGCCCGCGACTCAGCAGTCCGCGACCCCGCACCCGCGCCCGCACCTCCAGTCACCGCCCACCGTCCTCCCGCAGAGCCCCGCGAACCCCCCGCAGTCCTCTGCCGCCCCGCATACCTCTGCCGCTCCACAGACCCCCGCCCCCATCGCCGGTTCCACTCCGGGCAGCGTCGAGATCCCCCGGCCCACCGCCGCCTTCAGGAACAGCGCGGGCTACACAGGACCCATCTGGATGCGCCAGTTCAGCGCCCGGCGCATCGAGCTGCCGAGCGGCGTCACCCGAGCCGAAATCACCGTACGCATCCATCTGGACGCCAGGGACGGTGTCACCCCTGAGGACATCGGAGCCACCAAGGACGTCACCGCCCGCAGCCTCACCAAGTACTTCAACGCGCCGCGCCACCGTCTTCCGAACGGTGATCTGCTGGTGGTGAAGGCCGAGTTCACCGACGACCCGGCCCAGGCGCACCACACCGTCGTGCTGCACCCCGACCCCAGCGGCAACGGCCCGGACGACGCAGGCAACTGGTACGTCTCCGCGCAGTCCATCGAGTCCAAGCCGCACATGCCGGCCCACGAGATCGGCCATCTGATGGGCCTGTGGGACTACTACCGGCGCCACACCCCGGGGCTCGCCCACTGGCCGGTCTACGACGAGCACGCGCTGATGGGCGGCAACTACGCCGACCCGCTCTTCGGCCGGATCTCGGTCGACAACCACTTCCCGCGCCCGATGACGTTGTCGCCGCATCTGCGTGTCATGCCCCGCGACCTGCTGGTGCTGGGCACCGCGATCAAGTCGGCGATGCCGCACGCGCCGTGGGGCACCGCCGACATCCCGCTCGACGTACGGGAACGCGTCCTGCGCGGCAACCCCCGCACCGGCGCCCCCGGCCTCCTCGCCCCACAAGGCGCCACGGACCGGCCCCGCCCCACCCCCACCACAGAACGCAACCCGAACGGCACCTACCAGGCAGGCACCCACCCCGACGGCAGCACACGAACCATGTTCCCCGACCACTGGACCCTCGAAGAGGCGCTCTACGCCACCCGGCAGGTCTACCTCCGCCAGCAGAGCACCGGCGGCCTCGTGCCCACCACGGAAACCCCCGGGATCGAGCCGGGAAGCTACCACTTCGACGGCTACTACCAGGGTGTACGGATCAAGGGCACTGCCGACCTGACCGGCACGATCACGGACTTCGCGCCACACTCCGACCAGGCCGACATCGTGCCGCCCGACCATCTCGTCATGCCGGCCCCGGCCAGCAACGAGCCCGCGATCGGGGAAGGCACGCTGCGCTTCGTGACGTACGGCTCCACCCACGACAGGACCGGCGTCCACTACGCGCTGCCCGGCCCGGACGGGGCCGCCGCGCAGCGTGGCCAGGGCGTCCAGATCGACACACTGTGGAGCGCCCACCCGAACGGCACCCAGTGGGCCACGGTCTGGTTCAAGGACCCGAATCTGCGTGGTCGCACGGCGCACGCGGTCGCCAACGGTGCCGCGCTCCCGCGCCCCTTGAAGCTCGGCGACGCGGAGAACGGGACCGCGCTCGGCGCGGACGGCACGGGGATCACCGCCCATCTGCTGTTCCCCTCCGACTGGTCGCCGCGCAAGCTCTGGACCGCGATGGTCATGGCTCACCGCAACGCGCTCGACACCGGTTCGCTGGTACAGGTCCCGGAGGGCGGATATCTGTGGGAGGGCGTGCACGACGGCGTGCGGATGCACGGACACGTCCGCGACGGCGAACAGCTGTGGGTCAGGCCCTCCACCCACCAGCCGCCGGTCCCGCACAGCTCGCCCGGGATACTCGCGGTCACCGCTCCCCTGCAGGTCGGCGCGGCCAAACCCGATGGCTCGACGGCGCTGTTCCACATCCAGCGGGTGATCCACCAGGACGGCAACCTGGGGATGCGCGTCACCAGGGTCCTGCCGCATCCGCCGATGCTTGAGGAACGGCAGACCGAGCTGACCGAGCACCTGCTGCCTGAGGTACGGAAGCAGCTGGCCGCCGGCTTCAACCGGCTCAGCCCGCAAGGACACCGGGAACTGAGTCAGGTCACCTTCGACGTGGAGCTTTCACTGACGGACGACCCGACGATGGTCGCGTTCAGCCCCGAACTGATGAACATCCTGATCGGCTCCTCGGACACGAGCATCCTGAAGGACCTGACCCTGCTCGACCCCACCGACCAGCCGGGCCTGGACACCTTCCTGCACCACGTGGTCAACCTGCTGCCGCCGGTACCGCGGAAACCGGCCGGCTGGCAGCGCCCGCAGGGGCTGCCGCACCACACACGGCGCTCGGTGTGGGAGTCGGACGTGGTGACTTCGCTGCACCGCAACACCCCGGCCGGAATACTCGAAGAGCCCGGCGTGAAGGGGCTGTTGGAGCAGCACCGAAGCAGCCAGGACATGTCCGGCCCGCTCACCGAAGCGGACGCGGACGGGAAGACAACAGCGAAGGCGAGCACGAGCACAGACACAGAAGCAGGCGCAGGAGCAGGCGCAGGAGCAGGCGCCGGCCGTATGGCCGCGGCGGCGAAGGAGCTCGGCATACCCTCCTCCGCTCTCGCGAGCATCAAGGTCGCCCTGCGGGGCTCCGCCCTCCTGGGCCCGACCCTCACCGAACTCGACCAGCTGGCCGCCCGCATGGAGGCCTGGAAGCACTCCACGGGCGCGCTCGTCCGGCGGATGACGGAACTCGGTGCGCCGCTCCCCGGGTGGTGGGACTTCTCGTCGTACCTGCACTCCAAGCAGCTGACGATGAACGACATGCTCGACATGGATCTGCCCCAGGCCTGGAAGCTGTACAAGGATTCGTTCGCCAACCCGCTGCCGCGCATCCCGTACGGGACGGCGGACCAGGCCTACGCACTGGGCGTGCACCCGGCCTATCTGCAACGGCTGGCGGACGCCCTCCAGGTGGACCCGGCGGACATCGCCGAACTGGGCGAGGACAAGTTCCGCTGGCAGCAGCCCCTCTCACCCGAGGCCGTGGCGCTGGACTACCGGATCAGCCAGCAGCAGAAGGTGGCGGATCTCCACTTCACCCGCGACCACGCACGGTTCGACAAGGTCGCCGACGGACTCCTCGGCAGCGACCCCACCGTCACGGAGCAGCGGTTCCGCTCCTTCATGCACTGGTCCACGGTCTCGGACGTGGGGCTGCACATCTTCACGGACGAGCGCCTGCAGGAGCTGGCCGAGCACTGGCGTGAGGACACGGAGGACGGCACCGACCCGGTCCCCGAGGACTTCGACCCTCGCATGGAACGGGAAAAGCATGCCGCTCTCCTCCATGAGGTCGACCTCGCCGAGCAGTCGGGACACCTGTCCAAGGAACTGACGGAGACGCTGAACAAGTACAAGCGGTACATCCGGACCAAGACGGAGCTGCTGGACCTCTGGTACGAGGGGGGCGTGGCCAAGAACGCCGTCCCGGGGGGCGTGGCCGAGGACGACGGCCCGCCCGTGACACTGTCCACGGACATCTTCGCCGCGCTGTCCGGCGCGGGCGACTGACACGCACCACTGCCGTACACGGCTGACGTACACCGAACGATGCACATGAGCAGTAAGAGCAGTACGAGAAGCAGGAGAGGCGAGGTGGCCATGGCGAGCACGGAACCCGAGTCGAACAGCGAGGTGTCCGCTGCTGCGGACACGTCCG
This sequence comes from Streptomyces sp. NBC_00388, assembly GCF_036061255.1. Lineage (NCBI taxonomy): Bacteria > Bacillati > Actinomycetota > Actinomycetes > Kitasatosporales > Streptomycetaceae > Streptomyces > Streptomyces sp. NBC_00388. The sequence goes on along the minus strand of NZ_CP107948.1, from coordinate 4,930,517 downwards.
AGGAGGCGGCGGCGCCGGGAAAGGGTACGCAGACCGGGACGGAGAAGGTGACGGAATCCGGCGGGGGTTCGCCGAAGGATGTCCCGACGCTCGCCGGTGGCGTGATCGGTGCGGAGGTGCCCGCGGCCACCCGCGTGACGGAGAGCAAGGCAACGACGCTCGAATCGGCTCCCGAGGCAGTGGCCGCCGCGAAGGCCGAGCCACAGAAGGCCGAGAAGGCCCAGAAGCCCGAACCGGCCTCGGGACCTTCTCCGGAACCGCCTTCGGATACCACGGCGACCCCCGCAACCGAACCGGAAACCACGGCCACCCCCGCCCGCGCCACCGCGACCGCGACCCCGGCCTCGACCGCCGCAGCCTCAACGTCCCATGGGATACCGGCACTCACCGCCGTACTGGGCAGCCTCACCCGGAGCCGTACGCGCACCCGTACCTCTTCCGATGCCACCGCCGCTGTGAGCGCAGCAGGCGGGAACGGCCCCGGAGGAACCGGTACGGAGGAGGGCCCGGCACCCGGCAAGGTCTCCCGGCCGATGGTCGCGGCGGCCGCGATCGGGGGCGTGGTGCTGCTGTCCCTCCCCTTCGTCGTCGCATCGGCCACCGGTGGCGACGGCCCGAAGCACACCACCAAGAACGCGGCGGCCGGTTACACCGACCCGGGGCAGGGATCCGACGGATACGTTCCCGGTGCGGATGCCACCAACGGCGCGTCGAGGTCCGGGGGTTCGAAGAAGAAGGAGGGTTCGGCGCGCGACGCGGGAGCGCCGCCGATCACCGAGGCCGCGTCGGCGGACAGCGCGAGCGGCCCCGGGGAGAAGCCTGCCGACGGCAAGAAGGGCGACGGCAGGACGGGCGACGGCGCGAAGGGCGACGGCAAGGACTCCGCGTCCGACAAGGGGAAGGACGACGAGACGTCGGGCTCCTCATCCGACGGCGGTGGCGCCACCTCGCACCGGTCTGCCACCAATTCGGCCGCGGTCTTCTCCGCGGTCGGCGGCCCGCACTGCTCCAGCAGCTCCGTCACGTACGCCGAACGCGGTGCGTACACCGACGACCAGGACGGGTGGACCACCCACGACGGCTCGTACGCGTCGGGCGGCTGCACGGGCCGCTACCGTTCGATGCCGATGTCCGGGAGCAGTTCGAAGGATTCCGGCAACAGCGTCATCTGGGTCTTCCGCACCGGCAAGGTGACGTCGGGGAGCTGCAAGGTCAGCGTCTACATCCCGGACGACAGCGTGGCCCGCCATGTGGGCGGACAGCCCTCGTACTACACCGTCCACAACGGCACGGACGGGAACGCCACCCTGCTGGGCCGCTTCACCATCACGCAGGTGAGCCACCGCGGGCAGTGGGTCGGCGCCTCCACGTACAAGATCACCGGGGGGCTGCTGACGGTCAAGCTCCACGACCGCGGGGACGACTGGAGCAGCTCCTCCCGGGACAACGCCCACCATGCGGTGTCGGCGGTGCGGGTGGAGTGCACGGCATGACGCCCACCGGTCCGGCCGTTCATGTCACCCTGGACGGCGGGCCGGTGGTGCCGGAGGCCAGCGGGGAGCGTGCCAACTCGACGCAGCCGAGGGCGACCAGGCCGAGTGCGCCCAGCTCTGGCACCAGCCACCAGCCGGTCCGCAGGGTCTCGCCGAACAGGGTCACGCCGTACAGGATGCTGATGAGCGCGTCGCCGAGTGTGAGCATGGGCTGGACCGCGACCAGGGTGCCCGCCTGGAGGGCGTTCTGCAGCAGGAAGAGCGCGCCCACACCCGCCGCGGCCGTGCCGTAGAGCTGCCAGGCCGTGAACAGTTCGATCCAGCCGCCGGAATCGCTGAGCCGTGCCACCGCGTCCTTCATGAGCGCGGCGGTGAGCGCGTATCCACAGGCGGCGGCCAGCCCGAGGAGCGCGCCCCGGGAGTTGCCGCGGGTCTTGAGCGCCGCACCGATCAGCACCGCCTCGAAGATCCCGGTGAGGACGAGCGCCGGGATCCACTCCAGTCCGCCGACGGTCTCGCCACCGCCGCCGGGGGCCGCACTGGCCATGCCGAGGGCGAGGCCCAGGGTGACGGCGGCCACCCCGTACCAGACCCCGCGGTGCAGCCGTACGTGCAGGAGGTGGCCGGCGAGCAGCAGGGTCGCGGGCAGTTCGATGACGAAGATCGGCTGCACCACGGCGATCGGCCCGGTGGCCAGCGCCACGGCCTGGCAGACGGCCGCGACGATCACCAGACCGATCCCGGCCAGCCACACCCGCTGGCGGACCAGATGGGTGAAGAGGGACGCGTGCATCGCCTCGGTGTCGGGCACCTTCGCGGCGGCGCGGCGCTGGAACACGGAGGCGGCGCCGTTGCTGAGCGCGGTGAGCACGGCGAAGAGGACACTGATCACCCGTCCATGATGAAGGCCGGGATTTACGAAACGGGGATCTCCCCTGTTCGGCCGCGCCGCCGGCGGTTCTGGTGCCGCTCCCGCGCGGTTGCCGGGCGCGGGGGCCGGCCCCACCCCCGTAGGCGCCGGACCCCCGTGCGACCCGGGTCGTACCACCCCGATCGCACGCCCCGGATCTCACGCCCGGATCGCACGCCCGGAAGGGGCTCGCGACAGAGTGCCCGCACGCCAGTACTCCTGGCAACCGAATTCGGACCGCCGCACCTCTCGATCGGGCCTCCGTCGCTGACGGGGCCGAGCCGCCTACGAGGTGGCGCCGGATCCGGGTTTCTCGCCACGGGGGAAGGAGATCTCGACGCGGCGGTTCTTCGTACGGCCTTCCTCGGTGGCGTTCGAGGCGATCGGGTAGTCCTCGCTGTACCCCCGGATGTCGAACGTGACGTCGGAGCCGAGCGACTTGGCCAGCTCCTGCTGCACGGAGTCGGCACGCCGCTTGGAGAGGACCTTGCCGTGCTCGTACGACCCGAGGTCGTCGGTGAAGCCGAAGACGCGCACCTTGGTGGCGTGCTGGGCCAGCGCCTCGTCGGCGATGGCCTTGATACGCGCCCGGGCCTCGGGATTGAGCGTGGGGCTGTCCCGGGCGAAGAGGACTTCGGCCTGGAGCGCGAACGTCACATCGGCGTTGGTGTCCTCACGGCGCTCCTCGCCGCCGAGGTCCTCGACGACGGACTTGATGTCGATGACGTGGGAGGCCGCGAGCGTGGCACCGTCACCGAGCCGCAGCCCGGGGGCGGCCGGGTCGATCGTGGGCGGCGGCGAGGACGTCGTACTGTCCGGGGGCGCGCTGGGGGTGGGGCCGGTGGCGTGCGCCCCGGTAGCGGAGAGCCCGGTGATGAGGAGAGCGGCGGCGAGGGCGGCCGCGTGGCGGCGGGGTCGTCTCATCGGTCACTGCCCGTCGGAGATGTCGATGGTGGCGGGGGGCATGTCGCCGATCTGGAACTCCACGGACTTGGTACTGGCGGGCGGGGCGGGGAACTGGGCGTAGAAGGCACGCTCCTCGCTCGCCTGGAAAGCCCCGACGAACTTGGTGCAGAGGCAACGACCACTTGTGTCCCGCAGGATGAGGTACTTCTTCTTCGCTGTCTGGTCGACCAAAGAAGCACCGGCCATCGACGCCGAGTTCCCCGCCAGCTCGCTCTCGTCTCCGGCCCAGGACGTGGGAGTCCAGATCTTGCCGCTGCCGTTCGTCACCTTGCCGCTGACCGTGACGAAGCCACCGGAGTCGCGGACAGCCGACGTCACGGTGAGCGCGATCCCGTCATCGCCCTTCACATCGGCCAGTACTTTGTCGCCGGACGGGGCCGGGGACTGCTGATCTTTCCCCTCGCCCCCCGTGGCCTTCGCCGTGGGCGACGACGCACTCGTCTTCTCCTTGCCGCTGTCCCCTCCACAACCCGTCACAGTGAGAGCCAGACCTGCCGCGATCGCCACGGCGCTCAATGTCCCGCGGGCTTTCAAGGTGCGCCGCATGCTCATCCGCCACTCATCCTCACTCCGCCAGGTGTACGGCGAACAGGTCCTTCGCCCGGGGCAGTTCAATGTCCTGGAGCTTCTTCGGATCGATGTTCCAATGCTGACCGCCGTCGCAGTCGAACTTGATCAGCTTCGAGTCGTCCGACGGCATGACCGTGCACCGTGGCTCGATCATCGCGACGGCGTGCGCTTGGGCATGCCTGCTCTCCGTGCCCGGGATGACGGACTTCCCCACGGTGAACCGGGTGGTGACGCTCGCCTCAAAAGCCGGGAGCCCTCGGACGGTGGTCGGTGTGAGCCCGTCGAGGGTGGCATCGTTGGCGCCCGCGAGCTGTGCTGCTGCGGCATCCCCCGTACCGGGAACCGCGTGGTCCCCTGACAGCCAGGCCGCCCAGTCGCCGTCTCCGCCGAGCGCGCCCGTCAGCCCGTCGGCCATCTGGTCTCGCACCTCCTGTGCTGCTGCCAGGGCCGCGGCATCAGCTGCGGACTGAGCCCCGTTCCGGGCGACAGCGGCCTGAGCGAAGGCGAAGTAGGCGAAGGCCAGGAAGAGCAGGCCGCCCACCACCACTACGTAGATCAGGATCGTCTGCCCCTGGTCGGCCCGGAAGGGGTGCCCGGTCACTTTCCCCCGGTGATGGAGGCCACGGCGTTGCTGATCGCACTCGAAATGATCCCCTGCAACCCCAGCCCCCGCACCGCCACCACAATCAGCGCCACGATCACCAGCAGCCCGCCGTACTCCACGATGCTCGCGCCGCTGTCCCCCGCCCCCCTGCGCATCCGGGAGACCACCGTGTCGCGCCAGGTGCCGAGTGCCAGATACGCCTTGAGCGTGATGTCCTTCGCCATGCTCTGCCCCTTCGGGAACGTACGACTCCGTCTCTGCGGCAGGGCTGCCGTACGCGGCGCCCCGCCTCCCCTCACCGCGCAAGGATTCGGCCATGCCGGCCGGGCTCCCGCGCGGACGTTCCCAGCCATATCGCGTGCGCTCCACGGCTGTCGGTGCTGGTTCGGGTGGAGCTGCGCACGTGCCGGAGACGGTGCGGTGCATGACCTCCGCCTCCCTCGGCCTCGGCCCGAAGTCATATCCCTGGGGAGAGAGTGGCACAAAGGGTTGCGGCCTCGAAGCAGCTGACAGAAAGTGGCCGGATCCCACCCCCGGCCCCCCTCTCGCTGTCGTCAACGGCTTCGCCATCCCTGCCACCGTCAGTTCCCGAAGAGCGAACCGAAGTCGGTGGTGGAGCCCAGGAACATGTTCGTCACGATCAGGATGAGCGTGGCCGGGACCATGGTGATCAGCGTGACCACGGTGGCCTGCGGGATTGCCTTCGCGGCCCGGCGGCGGGAGTTCTGTGCGTCGGTGCGCCGCATGTCGTTGGCGATCTGGATGAGCGTCTCCGCGATCGGCGCGCCCAGCTCCTCGCCCTGCTGGAGCGCGCTGACGAACTGCGAGACCTGCTCGGACTCGTTGCGCCTGCGCAGTTCGTCGAACGCCTGGCGGCGGCTGACTCCCATATCCATCTGGCGCAGTGTGATGCGCAGTTCGTCCGCCCAGGGGCCCTCGTACTTCTCGGCGACCCGCTCCAGCGCCTGCCGGAACCCGAGGCCCGCGCTGACGACCACGGCCAGCACGTCGAGGAAGTCGGGCAGGGTCCGCTCGATGATGTCCTTGCGCTTGCGGACGGCCTGCCAGATCGTCGCGTCGGCAGCGAACGCCCCGTAGGCGAAGGCGAAGACGGCGAAGATCCAGCTGCCGTTGGTGAGCAGGGCGAGCCCCGCGAGGCCGCCGAAGATGCCGTACACCGCGCGCCGGGCGGCGTACCGGTCGACGGTCAGCCCCCCGGGGTTGCCCGCCGCGTCGATCCTGCGGCGCTTCCTCTCCACCGCCCGGGGCCCCATCGCCCTGAGCACGGCGGGCGCGAACCGCATCCCCGCACGGTCGACCGCCGCCTCGGCGCCGCCCACCCGGCTGGCGCCCACTTCGAGCGCGACGGCGAGATCGCTGGGGATCTTCACATCGGAGCGGTACATCCGGACGCCCTGGAAGATCCCGGCGACGGCCGCACCGAGCAGGAGAGCGAGCAGCAGTCCCATCATGGCTGTCGTCCCGTCCCCTCAGACTTCGATCTTGCCGAGGCGCCGCATGCCGATGAACCCGACGGCGTACAGGCCGAGCGCGACGAGCACGGCTGCCTGGCCGAGCGGGTGGCCGGTCATCCGGCCCAGTGAGCCCGAGTCCATCGAGTTGAGCATGATCATGGCGCCGAGCCCGAGCAGCGGCAGCGTGTACGCGGTGGCGTTGACCTCGGAGAGCATCGTGACGACCTCGCGCCGGGTCTCCTTGCGCTCCTCCAGGGTCTCGGTGAGGTTGCGCAGGCTGCCGACGACCGTGCCGCCCGCGCGGTTGGAGAGGACCAGGGTGGTGACGAGCACGACCAGTTCCCGGGAGGGCAGCCGGGCGGCCAGCTCGCCCAGGGTCTCGTCGATCGACCTGCCGAGCGCCAGCTGGGCGGTGACGGTGGCCAGCTCCTCGCCCGCCGGGGCCTCCAGCTCCTCCGCCGCCATGCCCAGCGCGGTACGGAGAGCGAGCCCGGCGGCGGTCGCGTTGGCCAGGATCCGGGACAGCTCGGGGAGCTGGTTGATGAATGCCTCGATGCGCTTCTGGCGCTGCCAGTTGAGGAAGGTGTTGCCCGCCCAGAGGGCGACGATGCCGGCGACCGGGCCGAAGAACGGGGCGAGCGCCGCGGAGGCGATCAGCCACAGCGCTGCGACCCCGCCGAGGACGTACCCGGTGAACTCGCCCGGTGTGAGATCCAGCCCGGTTGCGGCGAGGCGCAGTTGGAGCCGTCTGCCGTAGGCGGTCCCGCGGAGCTTGCGGTCGACCCCGCCGAAGCGGCGGACCCGGAGCCCCGCGGGGTGCGGCCCGCTGTACGAGAGCCGGTCGACCAGAGCTTCGCGCTGGGCCCTTCCCGCGGCGTAGACATGGATACCGGCGACGGCGAGCACACCGCAGAGCAGCGTGCCGCCGATCGCCAGCAGAGCGGTGTTGGTCATGGTGCTGCCCTACCTCGCCTCTCTCGTGTTGAGCGGGTCGACGGCTTCCACCACGCCGAACGCGGGTGGCAGCGCCTCGTTCGCGAGGTACAGCCGCTCGGCGATCCTGCGCGGCAGCGGCAGGTGCTCGAACCGGCCGTGCACGACCCGGTCGGAGTCCATCGGCTGTGCACGGAACCGGGAGACCGTCGCGATCTGGAACCGCTCGCGCCCGTGGCTGACGAGGAGCGCCAGCTCGCTGACCTTGCGGGAGCCGTCGGCGTGCCGGGTGAGCTGGACGATGACGTCGACCGCGCTGTTGATCTGGTCGCGGAGCGCCTCGAAGGGGATCTCCACCTCGGACATGGAGCCCAGGGTCTGCAGCCTCATCAGGGCGTCCTCCGCGCTGTTGGAGTGCACGGTGGCGAGGGACCCGTCGTGACCGGTCGACATCGCCTGGAGCATGTCGAGCGTCTCGCCTCCGCGCACCTCACCGACGATGATCCGGTCGGGCCGCATCCGCAGCGAGTTGCGGACGAGGTCGCGGATGGTGATCTGGCCGTTCCCCTCGACGTTGGCCGGCCGGGTCTCCAGCCGGACGACGTGTGCCTGCTGGAGCTGGAGTTCCGCCGCGTCCTCGACGGTGATGATGCGTTCGTGGTCCGGGATGAGGCCGGACAGCGCGTTGAGGAGCGTGGTCTTCCCGGAGCCGGTGCCGCCGGAGACGATCACGTTGAAGCGGGCCCGGACGAAGGCGGAGAGCAGCAGCAGCATCTGCTCGTCCAGCGTGCCGAGTGCGATGAGCTCCTGGAGACGGTACGCCCGGGGGAAGCGGCGGATCGTGAGGGTGGGGCCGGTCAGCGAGAGCGGCGGGATGATGACGTTGACGCGCTCGCCGGACGGGAGGCGCGCGTCGACCATCGGATTGGACTCGTCGACCCGGCGGTTGACGGTCGACACGATGCGCTCGATGGTCTGCATCAGCTGCTCGGTCGAGGCGAAGCGCATCGGGAGCTGCTCGACGCGTCCGGCCCGCTCCACGAAGATCGAGTCGGGGCCGTTGACCATGATCTCGGTGATGGAGGCGTCTTCGAGCAGCGGTTCCAGGACGCCGAGGCCGAGCGCTTCGTCGACGACCCTGCGGATCAGCTGGGAGCGCTCGGCGGTGGAGAGCACCGGGCCCTCGCGGCTGATGATGTGGCCGAGGACCCGCTCCAGTCTGGCGCGCCGGTCGGCGGCGGCCAGCGAGGACATCTCCGCGAGGTCGATCTCCTCCAGGAGCTTGGCCCGGTAGACGGCGACCTGGTGGCCGTCCTCCCGGCCGCCGCCGTGCTCCTCGGGGGCGGCGATGCGGGACCGCAGGCTCATGGTGCCTCACCTTCGGCTGTGGTGTCGTTCGGCATCGCGACGGTGCGGTGGACCGGGCCGAAGAGGTGGAAGCCCGGCAGGACGGAGGGGACGGAGATGGTGGCGGTCGCGCGTACGGTGTCGCCGCCGCCGACCGAGACGGTGGTGTCGCCCTGGAGCCAGCCGGACACGGCGTCCTGTCCTGCGGCGGCGCCGGTCCCGGCCTCCAGGGCTTCGGTACGGGCGGCGGCGCGGGCCGCCGTGCCTGCCTGGCCTGCGGTGTAGCCGACGATGCCGAGCTGGATGGCGGCCATGCCGATGAAGAGCAGGATCGGGAGCATGCCGGTGAATTCGAGGATGGCCGTGCCGCGGTCGTCGCGGCGGAGGCGGGCGCGGAGACGGGCGCGGGCGCGCGGCAGAGCCCCGCGGGCGGTACGCCGTGCGGCCGCCCTCATCCCCCGTCCCCCTCCAGCGCGGCCCCCGCGCTCCCGTCCACCGGCCAGGGGAAGTTCCCTGCCCCCGGGAAGAGCACCGGGGTGCGCAGATGGACGGTGGCCTTCATCAGGTCGCCCGACGGGGCGCAGTCGACGCTCGCTGCCCCGCGCCAGTTGGCCGGCAGCCGTTTCAGGCCCGCCTCCTGGCAGCCCGCCGTCGTACCGTCCACCGCGTACGAGGCCGTGGCCGTCCGCGCCGCCTCGTCCGCCGCGTTGCCCGCGAGGGAGAACGTGTACCCCCACAGCACGCACTGCCACATCGCCACCAGGACGAAGGCGATCAGCGGGGCCATCCCGGCGAACTCGACCAGCACGGCGCCGCGGTCGCCCTCCGGGCGGCTGCCCCGGCCGCGGAGCCGCCCGCCCCGGCCGCCCCGCCCGTGCGAGGCCGACGCGGGGGCCTTCACCAGACCGAGCTCCCCGGCCAGGCCCCAGAGGGCCTGTTTGACGGTGGAACGGCTGTCGAGGTCCTGCATACGGCCCGCGTCCACGACCGCCTGGAGCTCTTTGAACCCGGCCGGGATCGCGGCACGGGCAGCCTTCGTACCGGTGATGCGCTCGACCAGGGGCGGCTGGATCTCCGCGCCCCGGGTGGCCCGGTTGACGACGGTGACCGTCTCCTCCGCCTTGCGTACCTGGAGCCGGTCCCACATCCGCACCATCCGCTTGGCGGCCCGGACGGCCACCACGTCGGGGGTGACCAGGAGCAGGGCGTGGTCGGCCATTTCGACGGCGGCGGCGTTGGCGCCGGTCAGCTGGGTGCCGCAGTCCACGACCACGATCTCGTACCGGTTGCGCAGGGCGCTGATCGCCTGCCGGGCGACCCGGTCGGTGACCTCCTCGCCGCGCTCGCCCTCGCCGGGTGCCAGCAGCAGTCCGAGGCCGGTGGGGTGGGCGTATACCGCGTCCTGGATGACCCGTGGGGAGATGTCGGCGATGCCCGCCAGGTCGGCGATGGAGCGGCGGAACTGCACGTCGAGATAGGAGGCGACGTCACCGGACTGGAGGTCGAGGTCGACCAGGGCGACGGACCGGCCGGACGCCTGGGCGGCCAGGGCCAGTTGCACCGCGGTGACGGTGGCGCCGACCCCGCCCTTGGCGCCGGTGACCGTGACGACCGTGCCGACGGGCCCGGCGGCCGGATCGGGCCCGCCGCCCAGGTGGCGGCGGACGCCGGTGGACCAGGAGGCCGCGTTCTGCACCCGGGCCGCCAGCTCCTCGTAGCCGAGGGGCAGTCCGATGAGGCCGCGCGCGCCCGCGTCCATCGCCGATGTGTACAGGAGCGGGCTGATGTCCGCGGTGATGAGGACGACGCCGACCGCGGGGAAGCGCAGCGCCACCTCCCTGATCAGCTCCAGCGCCGGGGCCGGGCCGGTCCGTTCGTGGACCAGGACGACCTCGGGCAGCTCGTCGAGCGATTCGGCTGCCAGCCGGGCGAGCAGGTCGAGCAGTGAGGTCGAGTCGGCGACCGGCGGGAAGGGTTCCGCGTCCGGGAGCTGGCTGAGCAGGGTGATCACCGCGCGCGCCGCGTCCGGGTCGCCGGCCACGGGCAGGATGCGAGTCGTCATCTGTCCCTCACTTGTCGCCGTCGAGGGTGTAGGTGCGGTCGCGCTGCGGGACGGTCGTGCTGCTGCCTGCGGCGACGAGCGCCAGCCGGACATGTGTCGCGAAGGACTCCGCGTACGCGACCCGCTGCGCGTCGAGCGTCTTCAGGGCGAAGGTGATCGGGACGGCGTCGGTGGCCTGCCGGGAGCGGTCGCTCTCGCTCTGGTCCGGGTCGAGGGCGGTGAGCTTGCCGACATCCACGACGCGCGCGCCGGAGACGATGACCTTGGAGGTGTCGGGGACGCTTTTGTCGTCGCCCTTGAACGTCGCGTAGATGTTGACACTGGAGCCCGGCGTGATCTTGCCGGCCACCCCGGTGGAGGCGTCGATCATGATGGCGATCTCCTGTTCGCCCGGGCCGAGTTCGGGATGCCGCACGATCATGTCGCTCTGCAGCAGTGAGCCCTTCCGCAGCTGGGTGACGGCGATCTTGCCGCGCACCTGGGCCAGATCGGTCACCGCGTTGGCGGAGAGCCACCGCCGGGGCATCCGCGTCTCCTCGAAGTCGCCCGCGGTGAGCTGTTCGTACGGGGCTATGTCGCTCCGGACGCGGTACGCGGTGACCTCGGGGCCGACTTTCGTGTTCACGTCGCGGATGACCGAGAGCACGCCGATGATCGCGGCGACGGCGCAGACGGCCGACAGGATCAGCAGGACGACGCCGCGGCGCTGGCGGGAGTTCACTGGGCGGGCAACCTCTCGAGCTGGGCGTGCGGATCGGCGAACGGTGCGGAGCAGAAGCCGCAGCGGTCTCCTATGAGTTCGAGCCCGCACCAGCGGCACGGCTCGCGGCGTACGGAGGAGACCAGCTGGTGGAGGACGGAGACGTCGGAGATGGCGGCGGCGAACTCCACCAGCCGGGGCGTGGCCCACCAGCCGGGCGAGTCGGCGGGCAGCGCGGTCTCCAGCACGCCCTGGACCTGCCAGGCCGGGGCGAGCACCGACGAGACCCAGTCGGACTGGAGCTGCCCCCGGGCGACGAGCAGCCGCGTCGCGAACGCCGGCCCTTCGAGCAGGCCCGGCTCGGCGCCCGTCACCTTGGCCAGCTGTGGCGCGGGTGAGGCCAGGACGGCGAACTGGGTGCCCGGCATCCAGGACTTGGCGTGTGCGGTCAGGGAGACCGGTACGTGGTCGAGCCTGGTGACCGTCGGGAGCAGCGCTCCCGCGTAGATGTAGTGGGCGAGCAGCCGTCCCGCCGATGCCAGCACCCCGGGGCTGAAGTCGCAGACGGAGAGCTGGCGCAGCTGCCGGGCGAGTACGGCGACTCCGAGCGGCGGAAGACCGACGGGCAGCAGGGCGATACGGTCGCTCTCCAGTACCGAGCGGACGGCGTGCAGCCGCTGGACGTACGGCGCGGGCAGCGCCGCGGCGTAGGGCACGACGACGTATCCGTGCTGCTCCAGGAGGGCGTGGAGCTCCGCGATGGAGGCCTCGAACGGCTGCGCGGAGGGGGGCTGGAGCACAGCGGCGAGGGGTGTGTGCCGGTCGGAAGGCGGCAGCACGAGATCGCCGCTGGTGACAGCTATGGCGGTCGGCACGTCGTGGTCCCCCGTTCACAGCGGGTTGCTCCTGCACCAGCACTGTATCCAGGGGACCCGCCGGAAGAGCCACAACTGCCCAAGATTCATTGGATCTTGGACTGTGTGCGGCGCGGCCCGTCAGGCGGAGAAACCGTGGAGAACACGGCTCCTTCGCGCCGGATCCCTTGACAATGCAATTGGTCTGGACCAGCTTGGGGGCACTCGGCGGTGGCCACCGTTCCGCATTTTCGCTCCGCTTCTCAGCACCCCCACCTGGAGGCCGTTCGTGACATCCGGATCTTCCACCCGCGCCTGGCTCGGCGCGGCCGTGGCCGCCCTCGCCGCCGCTGCACTCTCCCTCACCGGAACGACGGCCCAGGCCGCGGACGGCACGGCCACCGCGCACAGGTCCGCCGCGGCGGCGCCGGCGATCACGGCGGCGCCGCCCGCCCACGCGGTCACGGGTTACTGGCAGAACTTCAACAACGGCGCCACCGTCCAGAAGCTCAGCGCCGTACCGGCGGACTACGACATCATCGCGGTCGCCTTCGCCGACACCGGGAGCTCGCCGGGCGCCGTCACCTTCAACCTGGACTCCGCGGGGCTCGGCGGCTACACCGCCGACCAGTTCAAGGCCGACATCAAGGCCAAGCAGGCAGCGGGCAAGTCCGTCGTCATCTCCATCGGCGGCCAGAACGGCACGGTCTCGGTGAGCGACTCGGCATCGGCGGGCAACTTCGCCGACTCCGTCTACGCGCTGATGCAGGAGTACGGCTTCAACGGCGTCGACATCGACCTGGAGAACGGCCTCAACTCCACCTATATGTCACAGGCACTCAAGTCCCTGGCGGCGAAGGCCGGTTCGGGCCTGGTGGTCACCATGGCCCCGCAGACCATCGACATGCAGTCGACGTCGAACGAGTACTTCAAGACGGCGCTCGCGGTCAAGGACATCCTGACCGTCGTCAACATGCAGTACTACAACAGCGGTTCCATGCTCGGCTGCGACGGCAAGGTCTACTCCCAGGGCTCGGTGGACTTCCTCACCGCGCTCGCCTGCATCCAGCTGGAGGGCGGCCTCGACCCCTCACAGGTCGGCATCGGCGTCCCCGCATCGTCCAGTGCCGCGGGCAGCGGCTACGTCTCGCCGAGCGTCGTCAACAACGCGCTGGACTGCCTCACCAAGGGAAGCAACTGCGGTTCCTTCAAGCCCTCGAAGACCTACCCGGGGCTGCGCGGCGCGATGACCTGGTCCACCAACTGGGACGCCACGTCGGGCAACGCCTGGTCCGGGGCGGTCGGGCCGCACGTCCACAGCCTGTAGCACCCGCCGCACCCAGCACGGCAGCGCCGCCGCTCCCCCGGCGGCGCTGCCGCTGCGCGCAGGGGACGGCATCCGCCGCGGCGGGCGTCCGCCGGAGGACCGGCGGACGCCGTCACACGTGCGGCCCGAGCGCTACGGCTTGGGCAGGGCGCAGCCCGTGCGGCTCAGATCGATCTTGCTGCCCGCGCCGACGCACGGCACGATCCCGTACGTCTCCTCGGCGTAGTTGATGCCCTGGTGGACGGTGACATTGCCCTGCTCGTCCACCTCGCACGGGTTGTTCTCCGTGCAGCGCTCGCCGTCCTCGTTGCCCGTGTTGTTCACCGCGACGACCTTGCCGGTCGCGGTGTCGACCACCGGCGATCCCGAGGTCCCGCCGATGGTGTCGCAGGCGGAGGTGTAGCGGAGCGAGTCCTTCCAGGTCCAGTCGCCCTCCTTGAGGCGGTAGACGAATCCGTCCGTGTTGCAGCTGTAGATCTTCTTCCAGTACCCGGAGACCACACTGATCGCGGCCCCCTGCGCGGGGTGCGCCGCGTCGAGCGTGAGCGCCGCGATCTTGTACTTGCTCTGTATCTGCGCGTACGTGGAGGTGAGCTGGTAGAGCGTGATGTCCGTGTCGGTCATCGTCGAGTAGGCGACCTTGCTCGCCTTGAGGGTGGCGACCGAACTGCCGGCCGCGTTGAGCAGCGAGAAGGAGCGGGTGGACGGCTGGTCGGTGATGACCTGACCGGGGGCCGGGAAGCCGGTCTCCAGGCAGTGGCCGTTGGAGAGCACCAGCGCGGGATCGCCCGGCTGGGAGTCCGGCACGCGGACGACGGAGCCGGAACAGTTGCTCAGCGCCACCGTTCCCGCGAAGTCGGCGGCCTTGGCCGCGGGGTGGCCGCCGGCCGCCACCGCGGGTGCCGCTGCCGCGCCCGTCAGGAAAAGGGCGAGCAGTGCGCCGACGAGAGGCTTCTTCATGTGGGGGGTCCCCTCTGTGACCGAAGTTCTTCCGGTTTGACATGCGCATTCTTAACGCAAGAGGGGCTGCCGGGGAAGGGCACCTCGTGGGACCCCGGCCGCCCCACGAGCACCGTCAGTAAACCTGCACACCGAATGCGCAGCCCGGTCACGGCGTCCCGAGAACAGGCACGAACCGCATAACCGCCCTTGGTCATAAATGCGGGAGTGTCCATTTTGCTGAAATTCACAGCACGCCCTGCAATGCGGACCTGTATATCCGGTGAAGGCGCTGTCCCGGCCCGGTGAACGGGCCTGCACTCGGCCGCAATTCCTTGGCCGCACAGCCCCTGACCGGGGGCCTTCCGAGTGGAAGCGGGAGGCGCCGTCGTGCTTTGATCCTCCGCACCGCGGGAGTCGCTCCATTTGTTCCCGCTCGCTCGTATTACCAAGAGAAGGGCCCGCTCACATCATGAACACCTCTCCCCAGGTCGAGACCCTCGAAATCTCCGACGCCGACCTCGACAATGTCTCGGGCGGCCTCATCGGCGGCCTCGCCGACAACGTGACCGGCACGGTCGACTCCATCGCCCCGGTCTCCGGCGTCGTCGCCGGCGTCACCGGCACGGCCGCGGGCCTGACCGGCGTCAACCTCGGCGCCGTCACCGGCACCGTCACCGGCCTCACCGCCGGCGCCTGAGTCACGGCTCCACACGGGCCCCGGAACCACTCCCCGGTTCCGGGGCCCGTCGGCGCTCCCGTGCTCGCAACGTAAGGGAAGAACCCGTGCAGTTCCGCCAACAGGCCCTGTCCAAGCTGCAGTCGCCGGAGGAACTCGACCTTCCCGTGCGTCTCGCCAGGCCGCAGGGCCTGCTCGCCCTGGTGGTGACCATCGCCGTGATGGCCGCCGCATCCGTGTGGGCGGTGACCGGGTCGGTGTCGTCGACGCTGCGCGTGCCCGGCATCCTGACGCACGCGCAGGGCAGTTACGTCCTCCAGAGCCCCGTCACCGGGCAGGTCACGGGTGTGCTCGCCAAGGAGGGGCAGCGCCTGACCGCAGGGGCGCCGGTCCTCAGAGTCCGTACGGCGCAGGGCGACCGGCTCGTCCGCACCATCGACGCGGGCCGCGTCACCACGCTCTCCGCCGGGACCGGCGCGGTCGTCACCACCGGCGCCGACGTCGCCACCGTGGAGAAGACCCGCAGCGCCGGGGACCCCCTGCTCGCGATGGTGTACGTCCCTGCGAACAGCGCGGGGACCGTGCCGGTCGGCGCGGACGTCGATCTCACCGTCCAGTCGGCTCCCGCACAGCAGTACGGGGTGCTGCGGGGACGCGTCCAGGCGGTGGGGCGCGGCGCGCAGACCAGCCGGCAGGTCGCCGGCTTCCTCGGCGACAAGGAACTGGCCCGGCAGTTCACGGAGAGCGGCCCCGCGGTCGCGGTGCTCGTGAAACTGACCGCTTCGTCCTCCACCAAGTCGGGTTACCTGTGGTCGTCCGCGGGCGGACCGCCGTACCGGCTCGACTCCATGACCCCGGCCTCCGGCGCCGTACACCTCGCCGGACAGCGCCCGATCGATTGGCTGCTTCCGTGAGCTCCTCCCCCGCCGCCCAGCAGAAGCTGCCGCCGGCCGGCCACGGCCGCCGCAGGGCGCGCCCCGCACCCGGGCCCCGGCGCCGTCGCGGAACGGTCCGGACCCCCACCGTCCTCCAGATGGAGGCCGTCGAGTGCGGCGCCGCCTCCCTCGCCATGGTCCTCGCCCACCACGGCCGTCACGTCCCCCTCGAAGAGCTCCGCATCGCCTGCGGCGTCTCGCGCGACGGCTCACGGGCCAGCAACCTCCTGAAGGCGGCGCGCCGTTACGGCATGACCGCCAGGGGCATGCAGATGGAGCCGGCCGCCCTCGCCGAGGTCGAGGCGCCCGCCATCCTCTTCTGGGAGTTCAACCACTACGTCGTCTACGACGGCATGGGCCGCCGCTTCGGGCGGCGCGGTGTGCACATCAACGACCCGGACAAGGGCCGCAGGTTCGTGCCCGCCGAGGACTTCGACACCAGCTTCACCGGCGTCGTCCTCGTCCTCGAACCGGGCGGCGACTTCCGCGGTGGCGGGCGCAGGCCGGGCGTCCTGGGTGCACTGCCCGCACGGCTCCGCGGCACCACGGGCACCATGCTCGCCGCGCTCGTCGCCAGTCTGCTCCTGGTCGCGACCGGGGCGGCGCTGCCCGCGCTCAGCCGTACGTACATCGACATGTTCCTGATCGGCGACCAGACCTCGCTCCTCGGCGCGCTGTTCGCCTCGATGGCCACGATGGTGGGGCTCACCGCCGTCCTCACCTGGCTCCAGCAGGCGAACCTGCTGCGCGGGCGCATCATCTCGTCCACGCTCAGCAGCGCGCGCTTCCTCGGCCATCTGCTGCGGCTCCCCGTGACGTTCTTCGCGCAGCGCAGCCCGGCCGACCTGGTGCAGCGGCTCCAGTCGAACGACGCGGTCGCCGAGACCCTCGCGCGTGACCTGACCGCCGCAGGCGTCGACGGCGTGGTGGTGCTGCTCTACGCGGCACTGCTGTGGACGTACGACCCGCAGCTGACGCTCGTCGGCGTCGGCGTCGCGCTCGGCAACGTCGTCGCGATGCGGATCGTGATCCGGCTGCGCGCCACACGCACGCAGAAGCTGCGCGCGGACACCGCCCGGCTCACCAACACCTCGTACACGGGCCTTCAGCTGATCGAGACGATGAAGGCCACGGGTGGCGAGAACGGCTACTTCCGGCGCTGGGCCGGGCAGCACGCCACCACGCTGGAGGAGCAGCAGCGTCTCGGGGTGCCGAGCGCGTGGCTGGGCGTCGTGGCACCGACCCTGGCGACGCTGAACAGCGCACTGATCCTGTGGATCGGCGGTCTGCGCGCGGTCGACGGACATCTGTCGGTGGGGCTTCTCGTGGCGTTCCAGGCACTCGTCGTCCGCTTCACCGCGCCGATCACCCGCCTCAACGGCGTCGCGGGCCGCATCCAGGACTTCGCCGCCGACGTGACCCGCCTGAAGGACGTCGAGAGCTTCCCCGCGGACTCCCTGTACGCCCGTTCCGGGACGGCCACCAGCACGCGGCGCCTGAAGGGGCACGTCACACTGGACGACATCACGTTCGGCTACAGCCCGCTCGACACACCCCTCCTGACGGGCTTCTCGCTGGCCGTGGGGCCGGGGCAGCAGGTCGCCCTCGTAGGCGGCTCGGGAAGCGGCAAGTCGACGGTGTCGCGCCTGATATCGGGTCTGTACAGCCCGTGGGAGGGCACGATCCGGATCGACGGGCAGCGCCTCGACGACATCCCGCGGGGCGCGCTGACGGCGTCCGTGTCCTTCGTCGACCAGGACGTGTTCCTGTTCGAGGGCACGGTCCGCGACAACATCACCCTGTGGGACCCCTCGATCCCGGACGAGGCGGTCGTCGACGCGCTCAAGGACGCGGCGCTGTACGACGTCGTGGCGCGCAGGCCCGGCGGCGTCCAGGGCCGCGTCGAGCAGGACGGACGGAACTTCTCCGGCGGCCAGCGCCAGCGGCTCGAAATCGCGCGGGCCCTGGTCCGGCGGCCGAGCATCCTCGTGCTCGACGAGGTGACCAGCGCCCTGGACGCCGAGACCGAGCACACCATCATCGACAATCTGCGCCGCCGCGGCTGCGCCTGCGTGGTGATCGCCCACCGCCTCAGCACGGTCCGCGACAGCGACGAGATCGTGGTCCTGGACCACGGCCGGATCGTGGAGCGCGGCCGCCACGAGGAACTGGTCGCCGCCGGAGGGCCGTACGCGGAACTGGTCAGGGAGCACTGACGTGACGTACACACACCAGGAGAACGCCGCGGGCGACCAGGTGACCTCAGCGCTCGGCGCCCTGGGCGTGCCGGTGGACTGCACCGGCCTGCGCAGCCTCCCGCTCGGCGGGCCCCAGGTCCTGTGGCTCGTCGTCGCCGGCGCACTCGACCTGTTCGCGGTGGACGCCGTCGCGCAGGGACACTGGCACTTCCTGGGGCGGCTCAAGGCGGGGACGCTGCTCCTCGGTCCGGTCGACGGCCCCCAGCACACCCTCGTGGGACGGCCGCTCCGGGGCTGCGTGCTGCGCCGCATCGCACTGCGGGAACTGCAGCGCCCCGAAGGCGACGGCTCGTGGGCGTACGGCCAGGAGTACCTCAGCCAGTACGACACCCAGGACTCGGCCCTGAGCCTGCTGGAGCACGCCTTCGCACTGGGCGTGGGCCGCAGCCAGCAGGTGCTGTTCGAGGCTCCGCTCGACGGCAGGACCGCCGGTGACGACTCCGTGGGCGACGACGACGTCCTGTGGCTGCCGGTCATGCCGGGCAGCGTGCAGTACGGGGCGTCGTACAGCGCGGACGCGGCGGGCGACCTGCTGGTCGACGGGGCGATGTGGCAGCGCATGGTCAATCAGCAGTTCCGGCTGCTCTCGGCCCTCGACCGGTGGATCGAACGCCTGGAGAGCGCGCACGAGACCCGTACGGCGGCGGGTATCAAGGCGGGCGAGACCGTCCGCGAGAACGCCGACCGGACCTTGATCGCTTCCATGGGCCACCAGGGAAGGAGGGGTGCGCGGCGCACGCCTTCCGCGAGCGGGGACGACGCCACGTACGCCGCGTGCGAGCTGGTCGCCGAAGCGGCCGGGATCGTGCTGACCGAGCGCGCGCGGATCGGCGCAGTGAGCGAGCGGACCGACCCGGTCGAACAGATCGCGGTCGCCTCACGGATCCGGAGCAGGGCCGTCCGTCTCGACGGCCGCTGGTGGCGCGAGAACACCGGCCCCCTGGTGGGTCACCGGGCCGCGTCAGGCGCCCCGGTCGCGCTCCTGTGGCGGCGCGGCGCGTACGAGGCGGTCCATCCCTCCAGCGGACGGCGCGCCCGGATAGGCGAGGAGAACGCCGACGACTTCGAACCGCGGGCCGTGATGCTGTACCGGCCACTGCCCGACCGGCCGCTCGGCCCGCTGCGGCTGCTCCGGTTCAGTGCCCGCGGCACCCGCGGCGACTTGCGGAACCTGCTCGGCGCCGGCCTGGTGACCGTCGCGATCGGCGCCCTGGTGCCGGTCGCCACCGGGCGGGTACTCGGCGCGTACGTGCCGGACGGCGAGACGGATCTGATCGTCCAGGTGTCCCTCGCGGTGATGGTGACGAGCATCGTGTCGGCGGCTTTCATGCTGTTGCAGAACCTGACGGTCCTGCGATTGGAGGGCCGGATCGAAGGTGCTCTCCAACCGGCCGTGTGGGACCGGCTGCTGCGGCTCCCGACGCGCTTCTTCGCCACCCGCTCCACCGGCGAGCTGGCCAGTGCCGCGATGGGCATCAGCTCGATCCGCCGGCTCCTGTCGGGGGTGGGGCCGCTGGTGGTGCAGGCGGGCACGGTCGGCGTGATGAACCTCGTCCTGCTGCTCTGCTACAGCGTGCCCCTCGCCCTGACCGCCCTCGGCATGCTGGCGGTCATCGCGGCCGTCTTCCTCACCCTCGGGCTGTGGGAGCTGCGTTGGCAGCGGCGCCTCGTGGTGCTCGGCAACAAGCTCAACAACCAGGCGTTCCAGACACTGCGCGGCCTGCCGAAGCTGCGCGTCGCGGGAGCGGAGAGCTTCGCTTACGCCGCGTGGGCCGCGGAGTTCGCGCGCAGCCGGGAGCTCCAGCGGCGCGCGGGACGCGTCAAGAACCTGACCACGGTCCTCAACTCCGTCTACCTGCCGCTGTGTTCGCTGGTGATGTTCATGCTGCTTGCGGGTCCGGCGCGGGGCAGCATGTCGGCGGGCGACTTCCTCACGTTCAGCACGGCGGTGACGATGCTGCTCACCTCGGTCACTCAGCTCACCGGCGCGACGCTCTCGGCGGCGGCGGTACTCCCGATGTTCGAGCAGATCAAGCCGGTCCTCGACGAGGCGCCCGAAGTGCGCGCCGCCAGCACCCAGCCGGGTGTCCTGACGGGTGAGATCGAGGCGCGCGGGGTGTCCTTCCGGTACACGGACGACGGTCCGCTCGTCCTCGACGACGTGTCGCTGTCCGTCCGGCCGGGTGAGTTCGTGGCGGTCGTCGGCCCGAGCGGCTGCGGCAAGTCGACGCTCCTGCGTCTCCTCATCGGTTTCGACCGGCCGGTCGCGGGCGGTGTCCTGTACGACGGTCAGGATCTCACGGCGCTCGACCAGGCGGCGGTGCGCCGGCAGTGCGGGGTCGTGCTGCAGAACGCGCAGCCGCTGACCGGTTCGGTCCTGGACTGCATCTGCGGTGCGGAGGTGTTCACGCAGGAGGAGGCGTGGGAGGCGGCGGCGATGGCGGGTCTCGCCGAGGACATCAAGCGGATGCCGATGGGGCTGCACACACTGATCGCCGGTGGCGGCGCGATCTCGGGCGGCCAGCGCCAGCGCCTCATGATCGCGCAGGCGCTGATCCGGCGCCCCCGCGTCCTGTTCTTCGACGAGGCGACGAGCGCACTCGACAACGAGACCCAGCGCACTGTCATCGAGAGCACGCGCGCGCTGAACGCGACCCGGATCGTCATCGCGCACCGCCTGTCGACGGTCATGGACGCGGACCGGGTCGTCGTCATGGCGGACGGCCGCATCGTCCAGCAGGGCCCGCCGGACCGGCTGCTCGCGGAGACGGGCGGCCACCTGCACGAGCTGGTGCGGCGCCAGATGGCATAGCGGCTTCCGTGAGCGTGGCGTGACCTCGGAGGTTCGCGACCTCGCGGCCTGCCGGGATGCCTTGCCCGTCGGAACTGAACATCGGTGTCCTGCCCGTCCGGGGCCTCGCGGAGTCTCCCGGGCCTCGCGGAGTTCAGGTCCTGCCGGCGCGCCGTATCCGGCGGCGCCCGGTGCCGCCCCGTACGCACCGCGACCGGGGGGCGGGGCCCGCAGGCCCCGCCCCCCGGTCTTCGGAAACCGCAGCCCTAGATCACCAGGCTGAGCAGCGCCGCGACCACGAAGCCCGCGACCGACAGGACGGATTCCAGCACCGTCCAGGACTTCAGCGTGTCCCGTTCCGAGATGCCGAAGTACTTGGAGACCATCCAGAAGCCGCCGTCGTTCACATGCGACGCGAAGATCGAACCGGCCGAGATGGCCATGATGATCAGCGCGAGGTGGGGCTGCGACAGGTGCTGACCGTCGACCAGCGGCAGGACGATGCCCGCCGTGGTCACGATCGCCACGGTCGCGCTGCCCTGGGCCACCCGCAGCACCAGCGATATCAGGTAGGCGAGCACGATGACCGGCAGACCCACGTCGTTGAAGGTCTTGGCCAGCGCGCCCGCGATACCGCTGCCGCTGAGGACCGCGCCGAAGATACCGCCGGCGCCCACCACGAGGAGGATGTTGCCGACCGGCTTGAGCGAGGCGGTCGAGACGGCCTCCAGGGACTTGCGCGACCAGCCGCGCCGGATCCCCAGCAGGTAGTACGAGAGGAAGAGCGCGATCGTCAGGGCGACGAAGGGGTGCCCGAAGAACTCCAGGACCGAGCGGAGGGTCGAGGGGTCCAGCGCGATGGAGGAGAACGTCGCCAGCAGGATGAGGACCAGCGGGGTCCCGATGATCGCCAGGACCGTGCCCAGCGGGACCGGCTTCTCCTGCGGCTTGACGCCCTGCGCCTGCTGCTCGGCGGTGACCGCCGCCTTGGCCTCCTCGGCGGCCTCGACCATGTCCTGCGGCACCGGCACGAACAGGCGCTTGCCGATCCACGCGGCGTACACCCAGGCCGCCAGCACGGCGGGGATGCCGCAGGCCGCGCCGATCACGATGATCCAGCCGAGCGAGACGTGGAAGAGGGCTGCGGCGGCGACCGGGCCCGGGTGCGGCGGCAGGAACGCGTGGGTCATCGAGAGACCCGCGAGCAGCGGCATCGCGTACAGGATGATGGACTTGCCGGACCGCTTGGCGGCCGCGTAGACGATCGGCGCGAGGACGAAGATGCCGACGTCGAAGAAGACCGGGATGCCGAAGATGAGGCCGGTGAGCCCCATCGCGAGCGGGGCGCGCTTCTCGCCGAAGAGGTTCAGCAGCCGGGAGCTCAGCACCTCGGCGCCGCCCGAGACCTCAAGGATCGATCCGAGCATCGTGCCCAGGCCGATGATGATCGCGATGTGCCCGAGGATGCCGCCCATGCCCGACTCGATCATCGAGACGGACGACGACTTCTGGACCGTGCCGAAGAGTTCGGTGACCGAGAGACCGGCACCGAGGCCGACGGCTATGGAGACGCCGAGCAGGGCGACGAACGGTTGCAGCCTGACCTTGATGATCAGGAAGAGCAGGAGGGCGATGCCCAGGACGGCGACGGTCAGCAGACCGGTGGTACCCCCGACGATGGCGAGGAGACCGCCGGTGTGGGGTGGCGCTGCGGGTGTCTCAGCGGCGAAGTACATGGGGGAACTCCGTTGTTACCTCGGGGACTTCAGGGCAGGGGGACATCGGCACCCGGGGGTGCGGCGGGGCAGGGTGGAGCGCGGCACGGCGCCCCGGGAGGGGGGAGGGGCGCCGTGCCGTGGTGCGGTACGGCGGTCTCAGCCGAGTACGGCGAGCGCGTCGATCTCGATGAGCAGGCCGGGCGGCAGGCCGACGTAGACCGTCGTACGGGCCGAGGCGGGCTGGGTGAGGCCCTGCTCCTCGAAGTACGCGTTGTAGATCTCGTTCAGCTCGGCGAAGTGTGCGACGTCCGTGAGGTAGACGCGCATCATCATCACGTCGTCCCAGGTCGCCCCGCCCTCCTCCAGGATCGCCTTGACGTTGGCGAAGGTCTGGAGGGTCTGCTCGCGCAGGGTCGGGCCCGCCGGCGTGGGCGCCTGGCCCTCGACGGCCGGCAGGAAGCCGACCTGGCCGGCGACCTGGAGGATGTTGCCCTTGCGGACGCCGTGCGAGAACTTCGCGGGCGGCGTGGTGTGGGTTGCGGGGGTGAGAGCGGTCTTCTCGGTCATGCCCTTGCTTCCTTCGGGGGGTGGTGCGGGGGGACGGACTTCGCCTGTGGTGCGGTGCCCGCGTACTCGCCGCTGATGGCGTCGGCCGTGCGGCGCACCAGCGGGAGCAGGGTGAGGAGTTCCTCTGCGGTCACGACCACGTTGGGGGCCGACATCGACATGGCGGCGACAACACGGCCGTCCACGCCCCGGATGGGGGCTCCGACGCAGTTGATGGACTCCTCGTGGCCACCGAGGTCGGTGGCCCAGCCCTGTTCGCGCACCGTGGTCAGCTCCTTGAGGAAGGCGCCGGCGTTCGGTGTCGAACGGGCCGTGTAGGTGGGGTAGTCGAGCCGCTCGGCGACGGCGCGCCGCTCCGGCTCCGGGAGGTCGGCGAGCAGCAGTTTGGCGACGGCCGCCACGGTGATCGCGACGGGCCTGCCGATCCGCGAGTACATCCGGACCGGGTAACGGCTCTCGACCTTGTCGATGTACAGGACCTCGTTCTCCTCGTACACCGCGAGGTGCACGGTGTGCCCGCACTCCTCGTTGAGCCTGGCCAGATGCGGGTGGGCGATCTCCCGCACGTCCAGGTTCTCGACGGCCTCCTGGGCGAGGGCGAAGAGCCGGGTGCCCAGGCGGTAGCGCTGGTCCTGCTGGCGGTAGACGAGCCCGTGCTCGTGGAGGGTACGCAGCAGCCGCAGCGCGGTCGACTTGTGGACACCGAGGCTCTCCGAGACCTGGCCGAGGTCGGCGGGCCCGCGGGCGAGCAGCGGCAGGATGGACAGCGCGCGGTCGACGGTCTGGCTCATGGCGTACATACCTCCTCGTCGGCGCCGGTCGCATCGGACACGTCCTCGGTCCAGCCGGGGCCGAACCGAAGTGTGCCCCAGGCGGTGTCGTCGAGGGCGGCGAGGCGGTCGGCCAGGGCCCGCGAGGGCGGGGCGGCCAGGTCGCCGTGGACGGTGAGGGCGGCGGCGGCCATCAGATGACCGTGCCGTACGCGGTCCCGGAGCGGGAGGCCGCGGAGGGTGCCGGAGAGAAACCCGGCGGCGAAGGCGTCGCCCGCGCCGACCGGCGCCACCACGTCGACGCGCAGGGCCGGGACGGTGGTGACGGCTCCGAGGGCGTCCTCGGGGCCGGCGAAGACCGTGGCCCCGGCGGAGCCCCGCTTCACGACCAGTACGGCCGGCTCCGGCAGCGCCGCCCGGATGGCGGCCGCGCCCTGGACCCCCCAGGCCGCCTCCGCCTCGTCCTCGCCGACGAAGACCACGTCAGCCCCGCGCGCCAGCTCCAGCAGCACCCGCGGCCCGGCCCCTTCGGCAGCGCTCCACAGCCCGGGGCGGAAGTTGACGTCGAAGGAGACCAGCGGGCGGCCCGGCGCGGGCGCGGTCAGCTCGCGCATCAGGGCCAGGCAGCCAGGGGAGAGGGCAGCCGTGATCCCGGAGAGGTGGAGCACCTGCCCGGACCAGAGGGCCGCGTGGTCCAGCACACCGGGCGCCATCGCGCTCGCGGCGGAGCCGGCCCGGTAGTAGACGACCTCGTGGTGGTCGGCGTCACGGTCGTCGGCGGTACGGAAGTAGACACCGGTGGGGCGGTGCGGGTCGCGCTGGACGGCCGAGGTGTCGACCCCGTACGCCGCGACGGCACCGGCCAGGTGGTCGCCGAAACCGTCGGCACCGACCCTGCTGATCCAGCGCGCGGAGTGCCCTGCGGCGGCCAGCGCGCACGCCACATTGGACTCGGCGCCGCCGATGCCGCGGTCGAAGGAGGGGACGTCGGCGAGGCGGCCGGGCCGGGAGGGCAGGAACGTGACCATGGACTCGCCGAGACAGACGACGTCCACTGGGGGCGCTGGGGGGTGCTGCGCGGTCACGATCGGTCTCGCTCCTCGGTGGTGGGCGGCCGGGGGCTTCGTTGACCCGGCGATGGCTCGGATGTTAGACAGCGGTGAGCGATATGCGCAATGAGCGTTGCACATGATGCAACGCGAAATCTCTGGGAGGTTCCATGGCGGGCGCGGCAGGTACGACGGGCGCGGCGGACGCACGCGAGACCATCGGTGCGGAAGTGGTGGACCACCGCTTCAAGGGGCTGCCGCCCGGCGCCGAGGGGCAGACGGTCGCCGCGCTGGCCGCCGACCGCAGGAACCTCTTCACCGGCGGGTTCACCACCCCCGTACTCGCGCTCTCGGCCGAGTCGGTCGAGCACAACCTCGCCCTCATGGAGACGTACTCCACACGGCACGGCCTCGCCTTCGCCCCGCACGGCAAGACCTCGATGGCCCCGCAGCTCTTCGACCGGCAGGCCGAGCACGGCGCGTGGGGCATCACCCTCGCCGTACCCCACCAGGTCCGGGTCGCCCGCGCCTTCGGCGTGCAGCGGATCTTCGTCGCCAACGAGATCGTGGACGCCCCCGCACTGCGGTGGATCGCCGCCGAACTCGCCGCCGACCCCGGCTTCCGCTTCCTCTGTTACGTCGACTCCGTCCGCGGTGTCGAGCTCATGGACGAGGCGCTGCGCGGCTCGGCCCGCCCGGTCGACGTGGTGGTCGAGCTGGGTGCGGGCGACGGCGCCCGCACCGGCGTGCGGACCGAGGCCCAGTGCGCGGCCGTCGCCGACGCGGTGGCCGCGACGGACACGCTGCGCCTGGTGGGCGTCGCCGGATACGAGGGCGAGGTGCCCGACGCCGACGGCGAGCGGGTCCGCGCCTGGCTTCGCCGGCTGGTCCGGCTGGCCGCCGACTTCGACCGGGCGGGCCGCTTCGCGGGCCTCGACGAGATCGTGCTGAGTGCGGGCGGCAGCGCCTGGTTCGACGCGGTGGCCGATGTCTTCGCCGAGGTCCCCGCCCTCTCCTCCCCCGTACTGAAACTGCTGCGCTCCGGCGCCTACGTCTCGCACGACGACGGCCACTACAAGCACCTGACGCCCTTCAACCGGGTGCCGTCCGAGGGTGCGCTCCAGCCGGCCTTCCGGCTCTGGGCGCAGGTCGTCTCGCGGCCCACCGCGGAGCAGGCGTTCGTCAACGCGGGCAAGCGGGACGCGGCGTACGACATCGACCTGCCGCAGGCGCAGGCCGTCCGCGACGCGCGCACCGGCGAGGTCCGCCCCGCCACCGGCGTCACGCTCACCGGCCTCTCCGACCAGCACGGCTGGCTGCGCACCACCGAAGAGGCGCGGCTGGAGGTCGGCGACTGGGTCGGCCTCGGGCTCTCGCACCCGTGCACCTCGTTCGACAAGTGGCAGCTGATCCCGCTCGTCGAGGCGGACGGCACCGTGACGGACTACATCCGTACGTACTTCTGAGCGGCCACCGGGCAGCGAGCCGGGCAGCGGAGCAACAGGGCAAGGGAGCAGGACTCATGGATCTCGTCATCCGCGGCGTGAGGGTGGTGGACGGCAGCGGGCACGCCTCGTACCGCGCCGACGTCGCCGTCGACGGCGGCCGCATCACCTCCATCGTCCGCGAGGGGGCCGGCCAACGGCCCGGCGCAACAAGGGTGGTGGAGGCGGACGGGCTCGCCCTCGCGCCCGGCTTCATCGACATGCACGCCCACTCCGACCTGGCGCTGCTGCGCGACCCCGGCCACGAGGCGAAGGCAGCCCAGGGCGTGACCCTGGAGGTGCTCGGCCAGGACGGCCTGTCGTACGCACCGGTCGACGACCGCACCCTCGCCGAGGTCCGCCGGGCCATCACCGGGTGGAACGGCGACGGTTCGGACATCGACTTCGACTGGCGCACCGTCGGCGGCTATCTCGACCGGCTCGACCGGGGCATCGCGGTGAACGCGGCGTATCTGATCCCGCAGGGCACCCTGCGGATGTACGCGATGGGCTGGGACGACCGGCCGGCCACCCCGGCCGAGACCGAGCGGATGAAGCAACTGGTCGCCGAGGGCATGGAACAGGGCGCCGTCGGCATGTCGTCGGGGCTCACCTACACGCCGGGGATGTACGCGGACGACGCGGAACTCACCGAACTGTGCCGGGTGGTGGCCTCGTACGGCGGCTACTACTGCCCGCACCACCGCAGTTACGGCGCGGGCGCGCTCCAGGCGTACCAGGAGATGGTCGGCCTCACCCGGGCGGCGGGCTGCGCGCTCCATCTCGCCCACGCCACGATGAACTTCGGCGTGAACAAGGGGAAGGCACCGGAGCTGCTGGCCCTCCTCGACAGGGCACTGGACGACGGTGCGGACATCTCTCTCGACACCTACCCGTACACGCCGGGCTGCACGACACTCGTCGCCATGCTCCCCAGCTGGGCGAGCGAGGGCGGACCCGACGCGATCATGGAGCGGCTGCGGGACGAGGAGACGTCCCGGAAGATCCGCCAGGTCATGGAGGTCGAGGGCGCCGACGGGTGCCACGGCGTGCCCATCGAGTGGGACGCCATCGAGATCTCCGGAGTGTCCGACCCCGCTCTCGGCGGCTACGTCGGCCGCACGGTCGCGGCGAGTGCGCGCGAGCGCGGCGAGGAGCCGTGGGTGACCGCGCGGCGGCTGCTGATCGAGGACGGGCTCGGTTCGACGATCCTCCAGCACGTCGGGCACGAGGACAACGTCCGGCAGATCATGCGCCACCGGGTGCACACCTCCGGCAGCGACGGAATCCTCCAGGGCACCAAGCCGCACCCGCGGGCGTACGGCACCTTCCCGCAGTATCTGGGCCGGTACGTACGGGAGCTGGGCGTGCTGTCGCTGGAGGAGTGCGTGGCGCACCTCACCTCGCGCCCGGCGGCCCGGCTGCGGCTGCCGGACCGCGGTCTCGTCCGTGAGGGCTACCGCGCCGACCTGGTGCTCTTCGATCCGGAGACGGTCGCGGCCGGTTCCACCTTCGAGGACCCTCGCACCCTGCCCACCGGTATCCCGCACGTCCTGATCGACGGCCGTTTCGTGATCGAGGACGGCAGGCGCACGGATGTGCTCGCGGGCCGCTCCGTCCGGCGCACCCCCCGGCGGGCCTGAGGGACCTCCGGCCGCCTCCGGCCCGCCCCACCGGCCGCGGCCCGTCCTGCACTCCCCCGGCAGGACGGGCCGCTCTGCTGCCGCCCGCCCTCCCCCCTGTGGGGGAAAACACCAGGCCGTCGTGGTTGTGCCGCCGTAAGGTTGCGGACATGCAGGTGACCCAGTCAACGAAGCTCGCCAACGTCTGTTACGAAATCCGTGGCCCGGTGCTCGACGAGGCAATGCGGCTGGAAGCAGCAGGTCACCGCATTCTCAAGCTCAACACAGGCAATCCGGCCGCCTTCGGTTTCGAGTGCCCCCCGGAAATCCTGGAGGACATGCTCCGCAACCTCGGTGACGCACACGGCTACGGCGACGCCAAGGGGCTGCTCTCCGCGCGCCGTGCGGTGATGCAGCACTACCAGACCAAGGGCATCGAGCTGGGCGTGGAGGACATCTACCTCGGCAACGGCGTGTCCGAGCTGATCCAGATGTCGATGCAGGCGCTGCTCGACGACGGCGACGAGGTGCTCGTACCCGCCCCGGACTACCCGCTGTGGACCGCCTCGGTCTCGCTGGCGGGCGGCACCGCCGTGCACTACCGCTGCGACGAGCAGGCCGACTGGATGCCGGACCTCGCCGATATGGAGCGGAAGATCACCGACCGCACCAAGGCGATCGTGATCATCAACCCGAACAACCCGACGGGCGCGGTCTACGACGACGAGCTGCTGCGCGGCATCGCGGACATCGCCCGCCGGCACTCCCTGATCATCTGCTCGGACGAGATCTACGACCGGATCCTCTACGACGGCGCGACCCACACGCCGACGGCCGCCATCGCCCCCGATGTGATGGTCCTGACCTTCAACGGCCTCTCCAAGAACTACCGGGTGGCCGGGTTCCGCTCCGGGTGGATGGCCGTGTGCGGCCCGAAGGCGCACGCCTCCTCGTACATCGAGGGTCTGACGATCCTGGCGAACATGCGGCTCTGCGCCAATATGCCCTCACAGCACGCGGTGGCCACCGCGCTCGGCGGGCGGCAGTCGATCGAGGACCTGGTGCTGCCGGGCGGGCGCATCCTGGAACAGCGCGACACGGCGTACGAGCTGCTGACGCAGATCCCCGGGGTGACCTGCGTGAAGCCCAAGGGGGCGCTGTATCTCTTCCCGCGCCTGGACCCGAAGGTCTACCCGGTGAAGGACGACCGCCGGATGGTGCTCGACCTGCTGCGCGCCGAGAAGATCATGGTGGTGCACGGCACCGGCTTCAACTGGCCGGAGCCCGACCACTTCCGCATCGTGACCCTGCCCACGACGAAGGAGCTGGAGGACGCGGTGACGCGGATCGGGAGCTTCCTGGACGGCTACACGCAGCGGTGACCCGCGCGGGGGCGGCGCGCTCGCCCGCGGCGACGGCCTCCGCGTGAGCAGCCATCACTCACGACCTGGCTCAACTTTAGACAGAATCTAATATAGGACGCTAGGATGGAGTCCTGCCCGCGAGGAGGAGGCCATCCCATGTACGAACCGATCCGCACCAAGTCGGTCCACACGATGGCCGAGGAGTCCGCGGAGGGCGGCTACCCCCGGCGCTCTCGCGACGAGGAGCTGGACATCCAGCTCGCGGGTCACCTGGCGGCGCTCCTCGCCGTGACGGACGAGCTCGGCCTGGCGGCCGAGGGCGACCGCATCGCGGCGCAGATCGCCCGGTTGCGCGGCACACCGCCGACCCGGCACGCCGGCCTCAGCAACGCCGCCCCGGACGCCCTGCACGAGCGGGCCCACCACCTCGCGGGCCGCGCCCTCCTGGTGGCGGCCTCACGCGCGGACACGGCGGCGGCGATCCTCTCGGCGGAGCGGATGGACGCCCATCTGGCAGCACGGCACCTCGCCGGCGCCCACTGATCGGCCCCGGTTCGCGGGCCGTGGAGGCGCGCGGACCGGGTGCCACCCACCTCCCGGGGGCCCTTGCGACGACGGACGCGGTCAAGGCCTTCGGTGTTCCGCGATCGGACAGGCGTTGATCACCCGGGCGAGTCCGGTCCGCGAGGACCCAGGGCCGTCCGCATGCTCACCTTGAATCCGCGCAGACCGGAACGCGAGGGTCTGACAGCAGAAAGCCCGGCCCCCGGAACCAGATCTGGTTCCGGGGGCCGGGCCGTACGCGGCGGGCCGGGATGACCCCACAGGTCAGGGCGGATGTCGGGTGGACCCGCCGCGTGGCTTTCGGTCCGGCTCCCGGGGGGGAGCCGCCGGGGATCAGCCCAGGCGCTTCACCAGCGACCGGTACTCGTCCCACAGCTCCTTCGGCGCGTGGTCGCCGAACGTGTTGAGGTGCTCGGGGATCAGCGCCGCCTCCTCGCGCCAGACCTCCTTGTCGACCGTCAGCAGGAAGTCCAGGTCGGCCTCGGGCAGGTCAAGTCCCTTGGTGTCCAGGGCACCCTTGGCCGGCAGCACGCCGATGGGCGTCTCGACGCCTTCGCCCGTCCCTTCGAGGCGCTCGACGATCCACTTCAGGACGCGGCTGTTCTCGCCGAATCCGGGCCAGACGAACGTGCCCGCCTCGTTCTTGCGGAACCAGTTGACGTAGTAGATCTTCGGGAGCTTCGCGGGGTCCTTGTCGGCACCGACCTTGACCCAGTGGCCCATGTAGTCGCCCATGTTGTAACCACAGAACGGCAGCATGGCGAAGGGGTCGCGGCGCAGCTCGCCGACCTTGCCCTCGGCGGCAGCCGTCTTCTCGGACGCGACGTTCGCACCGAGGAAGACACCGTGGTTCCAGTCGAAGGACTCGGTGACCAGCGGCACCGCCGATGCGCGGCGGCCACCGAAGAGGATCGCCGAGATCGGCACGCCCCGGGGGTCCTCCCACTCGGGTGCGATGATCGGGCACTGCCCGGCCGGGGTGGTGAAGCGGGCGTTGGGGTGGGCGGCGGGGGTACCGGACTCGGGCGTCCAGTCGTTGCCCTTCCAGTCCGTGAGGTGCGCGGGAGTCTCCTCGGTCATGCCCTCCCACCAGACGTCGCCGTCGTCGGTCAGCGCGACGTTGGTGAAGACGGAGTTGCCCCACAGCGTCTTCATGGCATTGGCGTTGGTCCGCTCACCCGTGCCGGGCGCGACACCGAAGAAACCGGCTTCCGGGTTGATCGCATACAGCTGGCCGTCCTCGCCGAAGCGCATCCAGGCGATGTCGTCGCCGATGGTCTCGACGGTCCAGCCGGAGATGGTCGGCTCCAGCATCGCCAGGTTGGTCTTGCCGCAGGCAGAGGGGAATGCGGCCGCGACGTACTTGGACTCTCCGCGCGGCGGGGTCAGCTTCAGTACGAGCATGTGCTCGGCCAGCCAGCCCTCGTCCCGCGCCATCACCGATGCGATGCGCAGCGCGTAGCACTTCTTGCCGAGCAGGGCGTTGCCGCCGTACCCGGAGCCGTACGACCAGATCTCCCGGTCCTCGGGGAAGTGCGAGATGTACTTGGTGGAGTTGCACGGCCACGGGACGTCGGCCTCGCCTTCGGCGAGCGGGGCGCCCAGCGTGTGGACGGCCTTCACGAAGAAGCCGTCGGAGCCGAGCTCGTCCAGCACGTCCTGGCCCATG
The DNA here is from genome assembly GCF_036061255.1 of Streptomyces sp. NBC_00388. Taxonomy (NCBI): domain Bacteria; kingdom Bacillati; phylum Actinomycetota; class Actinomycetes; order Kitasatosporales; family Streptomycetaceae; genus Streptomyces; species Streptomyces sp. NBC_00388. The sequence goes on along the minus strand of NZ_CP107948.1, from coordinate 4,898,867 downwards.
CGCGTCATCGTGCGCATCGAGACGGCGACGTACGCGGAGTCGGTGATCTCCACACCGATCGCGGAGAGCGGCGAGCCGACCGGGCCCATGCAGAACGGCACCACGTACATCGTGCGGCCGCGCATCGAGCCGCGGAAGACACCGCCCTGGCCGCCGGAGCCCGTGAAGATCTCACGCATCTCCGCCGGCGCCTTCCAGCGGTTCGTCGGGCCCGCGTCCTCCTCCTTGACCGAGCAGATGAACGTACGGTCCTCGACACGCGCGACGTCCGACGGGTCGGACGCGGCGTAGTAGGAGTTCGGGCGCTTGACCGGGTCGAGTTTCGTGAAGGTCCCCTTGGCCACGAGCTCACCGCACAGGCGCTCGTACTCGGCTTCGGATCCGTCACACCAGACCACACTGTCCGGTTGGGTCAGCTCGGCGATCTCGTTCACCCACGAGACCAGTTCCTGGTGCTGGGTCGGGAGGACAGCGGGAGCCGCGATGTCGCGCGCCACGATTGCTCCAATGCACGTTTGTGAGGGTTTGAGGGTTTTGCCCCTTGGGGGCTACGGCCCGGATGCTTCGTAGCCGCTCATCCGGTGCCGCTCGCACTCATCTGATGATCCGCGTTGTCCGCCCATCTGTCCAGGGGGTCTCTCACGTGAGCGTCGCCACTCGGGCGGCCGTCCCCGGTCAGGCCCGCTGCGGACCGCGGAACCTACGGGTACGTAGGTAGCATCGGCATATGACTTCCGCCGTCCCAGAAGCGAGCGCGCTCCATCCGACGCCGGTGAAACCGCGGCTGCGCGGCTGGCTGCACGCCGGCATGTTCCCGGCCGTGCTCGTCGCGGGACTGGCGCTCGTCGCCCTCGCCGACTCCACCCGCGCCCGCGTCGCCTGCGCGATCTACATCCTCACGGCCTGCATGCTCTTCGGAGTGAGCGCCGTCTACCACCGCGGCACCTGGGGCCGCACGGGCGAAGCCGTGCTGCGCAGGCTCGACCACGCGAACATCTTCCTGATCATCGCGGGCACCTACACACCGCTGACGCTGCTCCTGCTGCCCGGCTCGACCGCGGCCCCGCTGCTCTGGGCGGTCTGGGGAGCAGCACTCGCCGGGATCGCCTTCCGGGTCTTCTGGGTCGGCGCGCCACGCTGGCTCTACACGCCCTGCTACATCGCGCTGGGCTGGGCCGCGGTCTTCTTCCTGCCCGACTTCATGCGGGCGGGCGGCGTGGCCGTCCTCGTCTGCGTCATCGTCGGCGGACTGCTCTACAGCGCGGGCGGCGTGATCTACGCGCTCAAGCGCCCCGACCCGTCACCGCGCTGGTTCGGCTTCCACGAGGTGTTCCACTCACTGACCCTGGCCGCTTTCATCGCGCAGTACGTGGCGATCTCGCTGGTCGCCTACTGACGGCCCGCATCCGGACACGGCTGTGGCCGGGCCCCGCTCCGCGGCGGGTCCCGGCCACAGCTGCCGGTCAGGACAGGTCCGGCTCCGCTCCGCCCAACTGCCCTGCCAGGACGGCCGGGTCCGTCGTCGGCGCGCTGCACGTGAAGTTCCGGCAGACATACGCGGCGGCGCGCCCGCCGACCAGCGGCCGGTCCCGCAGCAGCGGGAACTCGTCACCGCCGCTCTCCCCCACCGCGACCACGGCGCCCGGCGCGGCGGCCAGCAGCGCGGCGCGGTGCAGGGCCGCCGTACCGGCGTCGCCCGCGGGTCCCACGACCGCCACTTCACGCGGCCCGTCGATGGCCGCCTCCGCCACCGCGAGCCCCCAGCCGATGAAGCGCGGCGCCCGCGGACCGAGCGCCTTCACCACACCGAGCGCCCGTTCGGCGGCGGTGCGATGGGCCTCGGACCCGGTGTGCGCGGCGTACGAGAGCAGCGCTCCGGCAGCGGCGGTCCACCCCGAAGGCGTCGCGGTGTCCGTCGGGTCCTGGGGGCGGCGGATCAGCGGTTCGGCGTCGTGCGCGGTGTCGTAGAGCGTGCCGTCCTCACCGGTGAACTGGTCCAGGACGAGGTCGAGCAGGAACCCGGCGAACTCCAGCCAGACCCCTTCCCCGGTGACCCCGGCCAGCGCGAGGAACCCCTCCGCGACATCGGCGTAGTCCTCCAGGACACCCGAGCTGGCACCGGCCCGGCCGTCCCTGGACGTACGGGAGAGCCGGGCGCCGTCGTCCATGTGCAGCCGCACCAGCAGATCGGCGGCCTCGGTCGCGCGCTCGACCAGGTCGGGGCGGTCGAAGTAGGCGCCGGTCTCGGCCAGGGCCGCGATGGCCAGGCCGTTCCACGCCGCGACGACCTTGTCGTCCCGGCCGGGCCGGGGCCGCAGGCTCCGCGCGGTGAGCAGCCGCTCGCGCAGACCGGCGGGGACGTCGTCGCCCGGCAGCTGGAGGACGGATGCGCCCTCCTCGAACGTGCCCTCCTCGGTCACCCCGTACAGCCGCGCCGCCCGCTCGCCGTCCTCATCGCCCAGCACCTCACGCAGCTGGGCCGGGGTCCAGACGTAGTAGGCACCCTCGACGTGCCGGCCGTGCCCGTCATCGCTGTCGGCGTCCAGCGCCGAGGCGAACCCGCCCTCGGGGGTGCGCAGTTCACCGGCGATGAAGTCGGCGGTCTCCAGGGCCACCCGGCGTGCCAGATCCGACCCGGTGGCCCGCCAGAGCCGCGCGTACACCCGGCAGAGCAGGGCGTTGTCATAGAGCATCTTCTCGAAGTGCGGAACGACCCACTCGCGGTCCACGGAGTAACGCGCGAACCCGCCGCCGAGCTGGTCGTACATCCCGCCCCGTGCCATCGCCCCACAGGTGTCGACAGCCATCTGGAGCGCACCGTCCGAGCCGGTACGGGCGTGGTGGCGCAGCAGGAACTCGATGGCCATGGACGGCGGGAACTTGGGCGCACCGCCGAACCCGGCGTTCTTCGCGTCGAACTCACGGGTCAGCGCGAGCAGGGCCCGCGCGAGGTCCTCCGCACCGGGCGGCCCGGCCTGCTCCTGGGCGAGGGAGCGGCCCGCCAGATCGTCCACCACCTTGGCGGCGACCTCGTCCACCTCACCGCGCCGGTCGGTCCAGGCGGCCGTGACCCCTTCGAGCACCTGCGGGAAGGAGGGCATGCCGTGCCGGGGCTCGGGCGGGAAGTACGTACCGAAGTAGAAGGGCCGGGCAGCGGCGTCGAGGAACACGGTCATGGGCCAGCCGCCCTGCCCGGTGGCGGCCTGGACGGCCTCCATGTAGACGGCGTCGATGTCCGGACGCTCCTCCCGGTCGACCTTGACCGGGACGAAGTGCTCGTTGAGGTAGGCCGCGGTCGGCTCGTCCTCGAAGGACTCGTGCGCCATGACATGGCACCAGTGGCACGCGGAATAGCCGACCGACAGCAGGACGGGCACGTCGCGGCGCCGCGCTTCCTCGAATGCCTCCGGCCCCCAGGGCCACCAGTCGACCGGATTATCAGCGTGCTGAAGCAGATAAGGCGAGGTCACACCAGCCAACCGGTTCATACACCCCAGCCTCTCACAGCGCCTGGCGTGACCGGCGAAACCCTCACGAGCCCGTCCCGCCCCGCTGCGTTGCACGGGTGAGCCGTCACGCGGCCGGCTCCTCCCCCTCGGAGTCGGCGTCGGACTCGTCCCGGCGTCCCCCGAGTCGGGCGGCCCGGCACCTCGGAACAGTAGGCTGAGCACTGCAGCGCCGGTACTGCCGAGGCTTCGCGAAGGAGGTACACCATGACCGCCGAGAAGGTGGCGCCCGCGTGGATGCATACGCAGATCAGCGCGGAGCAGTACGACTCCTGGTCCGATGAGCAGTGTGCCGGCATCGAGATCGTGGACGGGATGGTCGTCGTGAGCCCGAGCGCCTCGAAGCGGCGCAACCGGCTGGCGCGGATCCTGGCCAATGCCCTGGATACCGCCGCCGGCCCGGACTGGAACGCCGACACGGACTTCGACGTACGCCTGCAGGACGTGCCTCTCACCAACCGGCGTCCGGACGTCACTGTGTACCGGGCCGACACCATCGACCTCACACCCACCCGTCCAGAGCACGTTCTCCTGGTGGTCGAGGTCGTTTCGCCGGGCTCGGAAACCACCGACCGGATCGTGAAGGTGGACCAGTACGCCAGAGCCGGGATCTCCTTCTACTGGCGCATCGAACAGGCCGCCACCGGCGTTCCGATCGTCTACACCTACGTTCTCGACCCTGCCACCAGGGCTTACCGGGAAGGCGAGGTGTTCACCGGCGTGATCAAGGCCGCTGCGCCCTTCTCCGCCACCGTGGACCTGGGATCCGTCTGACGGCCATCCGGACCGGAGCTGCAACCCCTCGTCGGCTGCGCCGATCACGCGGCTCAGCGCGGAGCAGTACGACTCCTGGTCCGATGAGCAGTGTGCCGGGTGGGCGAGGTGTTCACCGGCGCGATCGAGGCCGCAGCGCCCTTCTCCGCCGCCATCGGTCCGGGGGCCGTCCGGCGGCGCAGTGAAGACGGGGAAGTCCACCGAGCTCGCCTTCGGCCGCCCCGCGCAGGACACTTGCCTTCCGAACGGAGTATCCCGGAGGGGGAATGCACATGCGGGACGGCCATCGGGCTGAGGCAGAGCGGCTGTTGGTGCGCGCCGTGGAGGAAGAGGTGCGCACGGCGGGCGGCCGGGCCGATGCGGGGACGCTGCTCGCGCGCGGACGCGGGGCGCTCGATTCGCTGGCCGCGAGCGCCGCCGACGAGTACACCGCCTACACCCGCGCACTCGACGCGGCGCAGGCCGAGCAGCATCCGCTCTCCGCGCACTTCAACCGCGCGTCCCTTGCAACGCCCGCGCTGGTCACGGTGGTTGCCGCCATCGCCGCGTGCGGCGCCGACCTCGCCCTCGGGGCGGGCGGCTCCACCGCGGTCGGCACGGGTGTGGTCGTCGCCGTCGCCGGGGCCGCCACCACCGTCGCCCGGGTGACCGCGGCGCACTGGCCCGCCGCGCACCGCAGAGCCGGGGCCCAGGGGCAGCCGGGCGGGACCGAGCAGCTGCGTCTCCAGTGGCTGACGGCCCTGGAGGTGCGTGGCATCCGTCCGTACCTGGACCAGCAGCGGATGCTCGCCGTGCCGCAGAAGAAGACGAAGAGCCCGGTGCCGCCGCAGCTGCGGGGCGCCGACAAGAGCGCTGCCGCGCGCAGGCGCTCCACCCTCGACCAGTCGTTCGGCCAGCTGCCCCAGCCGGACGGGCCGTTCGCGGGACGGCGTCAGGAGATGGCGCAGATCGCCCAGTGGGTGCACGCGGCCCGTGCCTCCACCGAGACCCGTCCGACAGTCGTGGTGCTGCACGGCGCCCCCGGTTCGGGCCGCACCACGCTCGCCGTACGGGCGGCGCATCAGCTCAGGGACCAGTTCCGCGGCGCGTGCGTGGTCGATCTGCGCGGCGCGACCCGGGACGAGCCGCCCCTGCCGACCAGGGACGCGCTGCTCCATCTGCTGAACCGGCTCGGTGCGCCGCGCGACCAGCTGCTCTTCCGTGAACGCTCTTCCCCCGAACAGCAGTTGAAGCGACTGAGCGAGCTGTATCAGCAGCATCTGAGTGGGCTTGCCGTGACCGTCGTACTGGACGACGCGTCGGATCCCGCGCAGGTGCGAGCGCTCGTACCGGAGCGCTCGGACAGCCTGGTGGTGGTGACCTCGGGTGCCCCGCTCGACCTGCCGGCCGATCTGCGCGCCTGGGTGCACCAGCTGCCCGTGGAGGCGCTGGACGCGGCGGGTGCGGAGGAGTTGCTGCGGGAGACCGCCGAGGAGCCGGAGAGCCCGTACGACGCGGAATCGACCGACCGGGTCGCCGAGTTGTGCGGCGGGCTCCCGCTCGCGCTGCGGGTGGCCGGCTCCTCGCTCGGCCGGCGCTCGACGCGTGAACTCGCGGCGCACCTCGGCGCGTACGAGCAGCTCGACCCGGTCCAGCGCGCCCTGGCGCTGCGCTACAGCGACCAGCCGGAGCAGGCCCGGCGGCTGCTGCGGCGGCTGGCGCTGGCCGGGCGCGCCAGTCTGGGCGCCGCCGCAGCAGCGGCGCTGCTGGGCGCCGGCGATCAGGAGGCGCGGCGGCTGCTGACCCTGCTGTCGCGGGCCGGCCTGATCGACCACGTGCGCGGCAGCCGCTACCGGCTGCACGACACGGTACGGGCGTTCGCGCAGGCCAGGCTGGAGGACGAGGAGCAGCCGCAGGAGCGCACGGCGGCTCAGGAGCGGCTGATCCAGAGCTACGCGGAGCTCGCGGACGCCGTGATCCGGCTGGTGGACGGCAAACTGTCCACCCGGGCCGGGCAGTTCGGCCCGCACGGATTCCCGTCGCTGGACGCGGCGCTGCGCTGGCTGGACGAGGAGTCGAGCTTCATCACCTCCGCGCTGCGTCAGGCGGAGGGTGTGGACCAGGACGTGGTGCTGCATCTGCTGGGTGCGCTCTGTGACTACTGCCTGCTGCGGGGCGACCTCTACCGGCTGGGTGAGATCAGCGAGTTGTCGCAGGCGGTGGGGCAGGGGCTGCTCGCAAGGTCCGTGCAGTGGCGTACCGGGATCGCGGCCCGCCAGCTCGGTGAACTCGACAAGGCGCGGACGACCCTCACATCGGTCGTCGACCTCTACCACGAGGCACAGCAGAGCGCGGGTGAGGCGCTGGCGCTCTGCTCACTCGGTATCACCCTGCACCACCAGGGCAATCTGACCGAGGCGGCGGCGCGGCTGCGGGAGGCCGCCGCGCTGCAGTCGGCGCCGGAGCTTGCTGCGGACCGGGCCTGGTCGCTGCACGCGCTGGCGGCGGTGGAGCGGGACCGGGCGAATCTGCCGGAGGCGCTGACGCTGCTCTCGACGGCGCTCACCCTGCACCAGGAGAGCGACTCGCTGCACGGTGAGGCGTGGACGCACTTCCAGCTGGGCCAGCTCTGTCTGCTGCTGGGTGATGTGGTGCGGGCGGACGAGGAACTGCGGACGGCGCTCGACGCGTACGGGCGGACCAGGGACGGGCGGGGCGAGGCCTGGGCGATGACCCAGCTCGCGCGGGCCAGGCTGGTCGACGGTGACGTGCCGGTGGCGGTGGACCAGCTGCGCCAGGCGCTCACCCGCCACCGGGACAACGAGGACGCGCGGGGCGAGGCGTGGACGCTCTACTACCTGGGGCAGGCCCTGGAGGAGCGTGGCGACCGTGACGAGGCGGTACGGGAGCTGGAGCGGGCCCGGACGATGTTCTCGCGGATGCGGGACGTGTACGGCCTCGCCTGCGCCCGTCACCACTCGGGCCGGGTCACCCGTGACCAGCGCGCGGCGCAGACCGGCAACCTCCGCAACAGCGGCTTCGCCCGTCAGCTGCTGGTCGACGCGCGGGCGGACTACCGCCGGATCGGTGTGGCGCACGGCGAGGCGTGGTCCTGTCTTGAGCTGGCCCTGATCGACGCGGGCAATGGCCGCGCGGCCCAGGCGCTGGGGCTCTGCGACGAGGCGGCGGAGCTCTTCGCGGGCTACGGCGACGCGCGCGGCGGCGACTGGGCCGGGTTCCTGCGCTGCACGCTGCTGCCGTACGCGTCGCCCGGCGGTTCCGAGGTGGGGACCGCGGTGGCGGCGGAGGAGCTGTCCCGGCTGATGCGCGCGGGGCACCCGGCCCGCGACCCGGGCCTGGCCGACTGTGCGCAGGCGTACGCCCTGGTCCTGGAGCGGGGTGTGTCACTGGACGACGGCTGGCAGGCGTGGCTGCTCGGCATGGTGCCGGGCCGGAGCGCCCGCGAGATCATGGGCGTGCCGGTGACGGCGTCCCTGCGGTAGTACGCCAGGGCGGCGCGGCGGCGGGCGGCAGGAGCGTGCTCCGGCCGTACGCGCGCGCGATCGCCGGACAGGCGCCGTCGCGGCCTGTCCGGCGTTCGGGGCCGGTCCCGGAGAGGGCCGGTCCTGGGTTGCCCGGGCGGGCAGGGGTGAAGGCCGCCGGGGCGGGCCCCGGGCGGCCTCAGCCCTGCTTGCCCTCGGTGCCCGTGGTCCGTACCGGCTCCGCCTGCGGGTCCGGGGCCTCCTTGAAGGCCACCCTGCCCATGTGCCGGCTCATCGACTTCATCAGCAGCCACACCCCCACGGCCAGGGCCGCGAAGACGATGAAGCCGAGAAGCCCGGGAGTCACCTTGTTGTCGTCGACCTCGGCCAGAGGGACGAGGTGCGTCAATGCCTGGCTAGCGCTCATAACTAGGCATTGTCCCGGATGCCCGCAAAGAGGTCGTCCTCGGGGAGGGATGTCGGCACGAGGGACTTCGCGAGCTCGTACTCCTCCGTCGGCCAGACCTCCTGCTGGATCTTCATCGGGACGTGGAACCAGCCGCCGTCGGGGTCGATCTGGGTGGCGTGCGCGATCAGCGCCCTGTCCCGGATCTCGAAGAAGTCCGCGCAGGGAACGTGCGTGGTGAGGGTGCGCTCGGCACGCTGGAACGTCTTCCAGCGCTCCAGCCACTCCCCGTACGGGGACTCCAGGCCGCGGGCCAGCAGCGCCTCGTGCAGGGCAACGGTGCGCGGCTTGTTGAAGCCCTGGTTGTAGTAGAGCTTCTGCGGCTGGAAGGCGGGCCCGAACTCGGCCTCGGGGAACTTCTCGGTGTCCGCTGCCGCCTCGAACGCCACCATCGAGATCTGGTGGGTCATGATGTGGTCGGGGTGCGGGTAGCCGCCGTTCTCGTCGTACGTGGTGATGACCTGCGGCCGGAACTCCCGGATCAGCCGGACGAGCCGCCCGGCGGCCACGTCGACATCCTCCAGCGCGAAGCAGCCTTCGGGCAGCGGGGGCAGCGGGTCGCCCTCGGGCAGGCCCGAGTCGACGAAGCCCAGCCAGGCCTGGCCGACCCCGAGGATCTCGCGGGCCTCGTCCATCTCCCGCTTGCGGACCTCGTGAATGTTCTCCTCGATGTAGGCGTCACCCTGGAGTTTGGGATTGAGGATGGAGCCGCGCTCGCCTCCGGTGCAGGTCACGACCAGCACGTCCACCCCCTCGGACACGTACTTGGCCATGGTCGCCGCACCCTTGCTCGACTCGTCGTCGGGGTGGGCGTGGACGGCCATCAGGCGAAGCTGCTCAGTCAAGACAGGATCCTCAGTGATTCGTCGCAATCGGCGGCTTCTATAGTGACCGACTGAGGGGACGGAAAATTCCGGGATCCCCTGCTCTGGAGGAACGATCATGACGGCGGTTGGCGAACAGCTTCCCGAGGACCGCTACGGGCGCTCCGCGGACCAGCGCGCGGACCGCAGGCTGAAGGTCATCGGAGCGGTGCTCGGCGCCGTGGTGATCGGGGTCGTCGGATGGTTCGGTTACGAGTCCGTGGGCGGCAAGTCCATCAGCGGTGAGGTCATCGCCTGGGACATCGCGTCGGACCACGCGGTCGATGTCCATCTGGAGGTCCGCAAGGACGCCGGGCTCCACGGCACCTGCACGCTGCGCCTGCGGGCCACCGACGGTGACGAGGTCGGCCGCAAGGACGCCAGGTTCGACCAGGACAAGAAGCGGATCGACCAGGTCGTGTCCGTACGGACCACGTCCAGGGCCACCAGCGTCGAGCTCGTCGGCTGCCAGACCGGATCCTGACGCGGCCGGATCCTGACGGCGGCCGGATCCTGACGGCGGCCGGGGGCGGGCACGGCGCGCCGCCGCGGGTCCGCGGGTGGACCTCCCGTCGCTTCGGTCCTCCCCCTTCGGCTCCGGAATTGTTAGGCTCGTGGTTTCGCCCGCCCCTGAAGGCACATCCTTCTGGGTAGGGCGATGCTTTGTATTTCCGGTACCTACGAGGAGCACCAGTGACCCAGACCAGCGAAAACGTCACCTGGCTGACCCAGGAGGCGTACAACCAGCTGAAGGCTGAGCTGGAGTATCTGTCGGGTCCCGCACGCTCGGAGATCGTCACCAAGATCGCGGCGGCCCGCGAGGAGGGCGACCTGCGCGAGAACGGCGGGTACCACGCGGCCAAGGAGGAGCAGGGGAAGCAGGAGCTGCGCGTACGCCAGCTGACCCAGCTGCTCGAACACGCGAAGGTCGGCGAGGCGCCCGCAGCCACCGGCGAGGCGGCTCCCGGCATGGTCGTGACCATCGCCTTCGACGGCGACGAGGACGACACCCTGACGTTCCTGCTCGCCTCCCGCGAGTACGCGAGCTCGGAGTTCGAGACGTACTCCCCCCAGTCGCCGCTGGGCACTGGTGTGATCGGCAAGCGGGTCGGCGAGAACGCCGAGTACGAACTGCCGAACGGCAAGACGGCGGCGGTGAAGATCCTCAAGGCCGAGCCGTTCCAGGGCTGACCGCCCAGGGACCGCCCCGGATGTGTACCGCATGAACCCCCGGCCGCACGGCGGCCGGGGGTTCGGTCATGGGTGCGCGGGCACGGCCCCGCCGGCCCGGGTCAGGCCGCCGCGGACCGGTACTTGCGGACCGCCAGGGTCCGGAAGAGCGCGAAGATGACCAGCGACCAGAGCAGCGAGGCCCAGACGGGGTGCTGCATGGGCCAGGCGTCCGACGGGGACACGCCCGGGTTGCCGAAGAGGACCCGGCAGGCCTGGACGGTCGCGCTGAAGGGGTTCCACTCCGCGATCGGCTGGAGCCAGCCCGCCATGGTGGCCGTCGGCACGAACGCGTTCGAGATGAACGTCACAGGGAAGAGCCAGACGAGCCCGCCCGACGTGGCCGCCTCCGGTGTGCGGACCGTCAGGCCGATGAGCGCACCGATCCAGGAGAACGCGTAGCCGAGCAGGAGCAGCAGCCCGAAGCCGCCGAGCACCTTTCCGATGTTCTCGTGGGTGCGCCAGCCGACCAGCAGGGCCACGGCCGCGAGCACCACCAGCGTGAGCGCCGTCTGTACCAGGTCGGCGATGGTCCGTCCGGTGAGCACCGCGCCCCGGGCCATCGGCAGCGAGCGGAAGCGGTCGATGAGGCCCTTGTGCATGTCGTCGGCGATACCGGCGCCCGCACCGGCCGTGGCGAACGTCACGGTCTGGGCGAAGATGCCCGCCATCAGGAACTCGCGGTACTGCCCGGCGTTCGTGGAGCCGTTGACGACCAGGGCGCCGCCGAACACGTAGCTGAACAGCACCACGAACATGATCGGCTGGATCAGCCCGAAGATCACGATCTCCGGGATCCGGGTCATCCGGATCAGATTCCGCTTCGCGACGACCAGGGAGTCGGTGACCGACTGGACGATCCCGCCGCGCGGCCGCGGGGCGAGTGGCTGGGGTGCGGCGTTCGTCATGGCGCTCATTCGCCGGCCTCCTCTGAGCTCTTGGGTGCGCCGGCTTCCCGGCTGCCGGCGGGGCTGCTGCCTCCGCCGCTTCCGCGGCCGGGCCCGGGCTCGGCCGCGTCCTGCGCCTCGGCCACGTGGCCGGTGAGCGAGAGGAACACATCGTCGAGCGTGGGACGGCGCAGCCCGATGTCGTCGATCTCGACGCCCCGGGCGTCCAGGTCTCTGATGACCTCGGCGAGCAGCTTGGCACCGCCGGTGACCGGGACCGTCAGCTTGCGGGTGTGCTCCGCGATGGCGACCTCTCCCTTGCCCAGGGCCGTCAGCACCTCCCTGGCGGGGCCGATCTGGTCGGGCTGGTGGACGACGACCTCGACGCGCTCGCCGCCGGTGCGGGCCTTGAGCTGGTCGGACGTACCGCGGGCGATGACCTTGCCGTGGTCGATGACGCAGATGTCGTGGGCCAGGTGGTCGGCCTCTTCGAGGTACTGGGTGGTGAGCAGCAGGGTCGTGCCCCCTGACACCAGCTCCTGGATGACCTCCCAGAGCTGCTGCCGGTTCCGGGGGTCGAGCCCGGTGGTCGGCTCGTCCATGAACATCACGGGCGGCGACACCACGAGGGCGGCGGCGAGGTCGAGCCGTCTGCGCATGCCGCCGGAGTAGGTCTTGGCGGGGCGGTCGGCCGCGTCGCTGAGATGGAAGCGGTCGAGCAGCGCGCTCGCACGGCGCTTCGCGTCGCGTGCCGACATCTGGTAGAGCTGCCCGACCATCTGGAGGTTCTCCCGGCCGGTGAGGTACTCGTCGACGGCCGCGAACTGCCCGGAGAGCCCGATCGACCTGCGCACCTCGGTGGGGTGTTTGAGTACGTCGACTCCTGCGACGACCGCCCGCCCGCTGTCGGGCTGAAGCAGGGTCGTCAGGACCCGGACGGCCGTCGTCTTGCCCGCGCCGTTGGGCCCGAGCAGGCCGAGGACCGTGCCTTCCGGCACGTCCAGATCCACGCCGTCCAGTGCTCGTACGTCGCCGAAGGTCTTCACCAGACCTTCGGCGTAAATGGCGCCAGGCATATCGGCTCCCCCAGTTTTCATTTTTGGGTCGGGTACGGATGTGGTTCATTTACGGACACATAGTAAATTTCACACAGCCGTGCCGCCCTTCAGGCGGGCGGCGCAGGGCACACCGTATCGCGATGTATCGCGTCTCGGCGGGGATTTCCCCGATTCCCTGATTCCCCGGCGGACGGTCCTGTACGGACCCCCGGCAGCCGGCCCCCACCGGCTGCCCGTCCGGCTCACCCGATCACGGTGTACCCGGCTGTCCGCAGCGCGTCGCCGACCTCGGTGCGGTGCTCGGGCCCCTTCGTCTCCAGATGCAGCTCCACCTCCACCTCGGTCAGCCCGAGCCGGGGATCCGTCCGCACATGACTGACGTCGAGCACATTGGCGTCGGCCACCGAGAGCACACCCAGCAGCGTCGCGAGCGCGCCGGGGCGGTCGGTCAGCCGGAGCCGCAGCGACTGGAAGCGCCCCGCGGCCGCCATCCCGTGCGTGAGGATGCGCTGCATCAGCAGCGGGTCGACATTGCCCCCCGACAGCACCGCGACCACCGGACCCTCGAACGAGCCGGGGTCGCTCAGAAGCGCCGCGACCGGGCTGGCCCCGGCGGGCTCCACGACCATCTTGGCCCGCTCCAGACAGAGCAGCAGCGCACTGGAGAGCTCGTCCTCGGAGACCGTGCGGACCTCGTCCACCAGCTCCCTGACGATGCCGAACGGCACATCTCCCGGGCGGCCCACCTTGATGCCGTCGGCCATCGTCGGGCGCGCCTCGATCGCCACCGGACGGCCCGCGGCCAGCGAGGGCGGGTACGCGGCGGCGTTCGCCGCCTGCACACCGATCACCTTCACGTCGGGGCGCAGCGCCTTCACCGCGACCGCGATGCCCGCGGCCAGCCCGCCGCCGCCGATCCCCACGACGATCGTCCGCACCTCCGGACACTGCTCCAGGATCTCCAGCCCCACCGTGCCCTGCCCCGCGATGATGTCGGCGTGGTCGAAGGGGTGGATGAAGACGGCGCCCGTCTCCAGCGCGTACTCCTGCGCGGCCGCGAGCGTCTCGTCGACCACCTGGCCGTGCAGCCGCACCTCGGCGCCGTACTCCCGGGTCGCCGCGACCTTCGGCAGCGGCGCCCCCAGCGGCATGAAGACGGTGGAGCGCACCCCGAGGAGTGACGAGGCCAGCGCGACGCCCTGCGCGTGGTTGCCTGCGCTGGCCGCGACGACCCCCGCGGCCCGCTCCTCGGGGGACAGCCCGGCGATCCGTACATAGGCACCGCGCAGCTTGAACGAACCGGTCCGCTGGAGGTTCTCGCACTTGAAGCGGACCGGCGACCCGACGAGACGCGAGAGGTACCTGCTGCCCTCGATGGGAGTCGCCCGTGACACTCCGGAGAGCATCTTCTGCGCTCCGAGGACATCGTCAAGGATCAGCGGCGGCAGGGGGTGTGACGTACCGAAGCTCATGGTGCCAAGTCTCGCAGCTCGGCCGCGGCCCGGCCGCCCGAGCCCGGCGGCGGGCAACGGCCGGACCGTCATGTTGGCAACGGTTGACGCAGCGCCGGTACGGCTGCGCCCCGGGCCGCGTACTCTGTCCCCCACTGTCCGCCCATCGCACGAAGAGAGCCCCCGGCCATGCCCCTTTCTCAGGACATGACTTCCGATCTTGACCCCGGTTTCCTCGATGCCCTCCAGCACCAGGTGGCCCTCTTCGCCCGCCGTGCCGAGCAGACCCGGCTGGGAGGTGTCGGACAGGTGCGCAACTCGATGGACCGCGCCGCCTACCTGCTGCTCAACCGGCTCGACCGGGAAGGCCCGATGGGGGTGAAGGCGCTGGCCGCAGGGATGGGCATCGACTCATCGACCGTGACCCGGCAGGTCGCCCCGCTCGTCGACACCGGGCTGGTCAAGCGCACCTCGCACCCCGAGGACGGCCGAGCCGTCGTCCTTCAGCTCTCCCCGCGCGGCCAGGCCCGCCTGGAAGAGGTGCGTTCCTCGCGGCGCGAGCTGATGGCCCAGGTCACCGAGGGCTGGACGCAGGAGGACCGCGAATCCTTCTGCACGCTGCTGACCCGCTTCAACTCGGCGCTCTCCCACCGCGCGACAGGCCCCCAGGAACCCGGTGTGCCGACCTCTTGACCGAGGGCGACAGCCTGCTCTCAGATGAGGGCAGGGAGGCACTGTGGGGGAACGGGCAGCAGCACGCGAACGCCGCCGCGACGAGGAGTTCGAGTCCTTCGTCGCGGGTGCGGCCGGACGGCTGCTGCATGCCGCCGTACTGCTGACCGCCGAACCGGCCGCCGTCGCGCCCCGGGCGCAGCGGCTGCTGCTGGCCGCGCTCGCCCGCACCTACGCGCACTGGGACCGGCTGCGCGGCGACGACCCGTACGAGCACACCCGTCAGGAGCTCGCCACCCGCTTCGCCCGCACCGCCTGGCGCCACCACCGGCCGTCATGGCACCGGCCGGGCCGGGCCGGGGGCGGGGCCCCCTCCGCTCCGGCGGGCGGCGTACTGGAGCGGCTGCCCCCGCAGGAGCGCCTCGTCCTGGTGCTGCGGCTGTACGAAGGGATCGCCGATGAGCAGGTGGCGGCTGCCCTCGGCCTGCCTGCGGAACGGGTCCGCACACTCTGCGGCCACGCGACGGCCACCCTGCGCAGCGCCCCGCGGGAGCCCGCGCCCCGGCTGCCCCGGGCAGCGGCGCCATGAGCCTGCCCGACCACAAGGAGGAGATGGTCCGGCGGATGCTGGCGGGACCGCACCCGCCGGTCCCCGCCGACCTGGCGCTCCGTGCGGCGGCACGCGGCACACGGCTGCGGCGCCGCCGCAGGGCGGGCCGCAGGCTGGCCTGGCTGCTGCTGGCGGCAGTGCTCGCCTGCTGCGTCGTCTGGGCGTCGCTGGCCCATCCGTGGGCGGTCCCCCCGGCCCGTACGACCCCGCCGGTGGAGGGCTACTGAGCCGAGCCGGCGGGCATCCCACGCGTGGGATGCCCGCCGGGGACCCGGGACGGCACGGCACCGGAGACCCGGCCGCCCCGTCCCGGACCCCGGGAGCCATGCGTCAGCCCAGCGCCTGCTGCAGATCGGCGAGCAGGTCGTCGGCCGACTCGATGCCCACCGAGAGCCGCACCAGATCTCCCGGAACCTCCAGCGCCGACCCGGCGACCGACGCGTGCGTCATGCGCCCCGGGTGCTCGATCAGCGACTCCACCCCACCGAGCGACTCGCCCAGCGTGAACAGCTTCGCCCGGTCGCAGACCGCGACCGCGGCCTCCTCGCCGCCCCGGACCCGGAACGACACCATCCCGCCGAACGACCGCATCTGCTTGGCGGCGATCTCGTGACCGGGGTGGTCGGGCAGCCCCGGGTAGAGAATGCTGGTGACCTCCGGGTGCCGGGTCAGCATCTCCGCGATCCGCGTGGCGTTCTCGCTGTGCCGGTCCATCCGCACGGCGAGCGTCTTGATCCCGCGCAGCACCAGCCAGGCGTCGAACGGCCCGCACACCGCGCCCATCGCGTTCTGGTGGTACGCCAACTCCTCGCCGAGCTCGTCGGAGTTGACGATCAGCGCACCGCCGACCACGTCCGAGTGCCCGCCCATGTACTTGGTCATCGAGTGCACGACGACGTCCGCACCGAGCTCCAGCGGCTGCTGGAGGTAGGGGCTCGCGAAGGTGTTGTCGACGACGAGCTTCACGCCCGCCGTGCGAGCGACATCGGCGACCGCCGTGATGTCGGTGATCCCCAGGAGCGGGTTGGAGGGGGTCTCCACCCAGATCACCTTGGTACGGGGGGTGATGGCGGCCCGTACCGCCGCCGGGTCCGTGGTGTCGGCGACCGACCACTCCACGCCCCACCGGGACACGACCTTCGCGAAGAGCCGGAAGGTGCCGCCGTACGCGTCGTTCGGGATGACCACGTGGTCCCCCGGCGACAGCAGCGTACGGAGCAGGCAGTCCTCGGCCGCGAGACCGGAGGCGAAGGCGAGCCCGCGACGGCCGCCCTCAAGGGCCGCCAGGTTCTCCTCCAGCGCGGTACGGGTCGGGTTGCCGCTGCGGCTGTACTCGTAGCCGCCGCGCAGCCCGCCCACGCCGTCCTGCTTGAACGTGGAGACCTGGTAGATCGGGGGTACCACGGCGCCCGTCAGGGGGTCCGCGGTATTGCCGGCGTGAATGGCGAGGGTCTCGAAACTCTGGTGCACGCTGTGGTCGTCACTCATGGAAACCGAGCGTAGTGGTCAGATGTCGCTCGTGTCTGGTTCGCTGGACTCATGGAGATTCTCTGGTTCCTGCTCGCGGTGTGCATGCTCGCGGCAGTGCTCGGCCCGTACCTGCTGCGCAGCCGCGGCGGCATCCGGCAGGTGCTGCCCGGTTCCCCGGACGCCGCGGACCCCGATGACTACGGGTTCCTGCGCCAGGAGGAGCTGGACGTACGGCTGCCGGGCCCCGACGAGGATCTGCTGGACGTCCTGGAGGTCGTGCAGCACACCCAGGACTGGCGCCCCGCGGCCCGGCTCCTCGCGGCCACGCCACCGTCGGGCGAGGTGCGCTGGCAGCGGGTGCAGGCCTTCGCCGGAGCGGCCTCGCTGGAGCTGGCGCGGCGTCCCGGCGCAGGTGGCGCCTGGCTGCGCAACTGGCGCTCCGAGTCTCCCGGGGACGCCGGCGCGGCCCAGGTGCACGCCGAGTTCCTCGTGCAGCAGGCGTGGCGCTCGAAGGCCCCCGGGGACGCGGAGGCGGACGACTTCCGGATCCTCCTGGAGGAGGCGCGCACGGTCTGCGGCGAAGCGGCGCTGCTCGCCCCGGGCGACCCCGTGCCGTACATCGTGGAGCTCGCCGTCGGCCGCGGACTCGCCTACCCCGAAGCTCAGTTCGAGCAGCTGTGGGCCAAGATCATCGACCGTGCTCCCGAACACATGGGGGCGCATCTGGCCGCGCTGCACTACTGGTGCGAGAAGTGGCACGGAACCCGCGACCGGGCCGACGAGTTCGCGCACGCGGCGGCGGCCCGGGCACCCCGCGGCTCACTGCTCGCCGCGCTTCCGCTCTTCGCCGTGTACGAGCACCTGCCCGAGGTGACCCTGGTGCGCGGCTTCTACCGGAGCGCGGTCGTCAGCAGGGCGGTGGAGGGAGCGATGCACGCGGTGCACCAGGCCCGCGCCGACGATCCGGTGCTCGCGCACGTACGGCACCTGCTGGTGCTCTTCCTGGTCCGCTCCGAGCGCTGGTCGGAGGCGATGAACCAGCTGGTCCACATCGACGGCCACGTGGGGGCGGTCCCGTGGACGCTCCAGCAGGACCCGGCCGCCGACTACGCGGTGTACCGGGCGCTGGCGGTGGCGGGGTACGAGGCGAACGGCGGCAGTCCGGCCACCCTCCCCCGCTGAGCAAGTGCTGTCCCGCGATCCCTGCTGGATGTATCCGGGCGTTCCGGCAGCGCGGCGAGGTGCCCTGACCGTCGTCGTACGCCCGCCCGGGGTCAGTCGTGCGCCCGCCAGGGATCACGGGGCAGCCCTTAGGCTGGCGCACACCGCACCGCGCCCCCGCAGGCGGGACCCGAAGAGGAACGAGCACGCCCGATGACACGCCTCATACCGCTGGTCATGATCGGCTTCGGCGTCTACTTCTGGCTGCGGTCCAGGAAGAAGACGGCCGCGTGGCTGGAGCGCGGGACGGCCCCCGAGGACCGCCAGGAATCCTGACCGGGGGTCCGGCGTTGCACAGGTTGCACCCATACTCCCCGAGGAGCCGCAGCCGATGTTCCTGAACCGCACCCCCCAGCTCCCCACTCCGGACCAGGCCCTGAAGGGCCGCGCCACCCCGGAATTCGAGCTGCCCGCCCTCCACACGGTCCTGGGCAACCCGCTGGCCGGCCCGTACCCCGCCCATCTGGAGACCGCCGACTTCGCCCTGGGCTGCTTCTGGGGCGCCGAGCGCATCTTCTGGCAGACGGAGGGTGTCTGGACGACGCTCGCCGGCTACCAGGGCGGCTCGACGGCCAATCCGGCGTACGAGGAGGTCTGCTCGGGCCTGACCGGCCACACCGAGGCAGTGCGGGTGGTCTTCGACCCGGAGATCGTCCCGTACACGACCCTGCTCAAGATCTTCTGGGAGTCCCACAACCCGACCCAGGGCTTCCGCCAGGGCAACGACGTGGGCACCCAGTACCGCTCGGCGATCTACACCCACTCGCCCGCGCAGGCGGCTGCCGCGACCGCGTCCCGCGACGCGTACCAGCAGGTCCTGACGGGCTCGGGATACGGCACGATCAGCACGGAGATCCAGCCTGCCGAGGGTCGCGACTTCTACGCCGCGGAGCCGTACCACCAGCAATATCTCGACAAGAACCCGGCGGGGTACTGCGGGATCGGCGGGACGGGCGTGAGCTGCCCGATCGGTGTGGCCAGGGCGGACGGCTGACCGTCCCCCCGCGGGCACCGGACGGTGCCCGCGGCCGGCCCGGGGCTCATACCAGCGGCTTCAGCGACATCAGCAAGTGCCGGTGGGCCGGGTCTGGTTCGGCGTCCGGGGCGGTCAGACCGGTGAGCAGCGCGCGCCGGCCGGGGCCGAGCAGGTCGAAGCGGACCGAGAGACCGCTGATGGCGCTCAGCGCGTCCTTCAGATAGGCCGGGTTGAAGGCGACCGTGACCGCTTCGGCGTGGTCCAGCCGGGCGGGCAGGCGCTGTGACGCCACGTCGTCCGCGTATCCCGCGTGCAGGTGGACCGCCCCGGACGAGAAGTCCAGCCGTACGGGGCTGCCGCCTTCGGCGACCACCGCGACACGGCCGACCGCCTCCAGCAGGGACGCGCGGTCCGTCACCGCGACGGCCTGGCCCTCCATCGTGAACAGCTTCTCGTGGCCCGGCAGCCGGCCGTCCAGCAGGCGCACGGTCGTACGCGTCCGGGCGGTGCCGAAGCCGACCGAGCCATTCCCCAGTGCCACCCCGACCGTGCCCGTACGGCCGAGGGAGCGGGCGACGTCCGCGAGGCGGCGGGCCGGGATCACCACATCGGCCGGGGCGGCGCCGGACTCCGCTTCCCAGCCGAGGCTGCGCACCGCGAAGCGGTAGCGGTCGGTGGCGGCCAGCGTCATCGTGTCGCCCTCCAGGCACATCCTGATCCCGGTCAGCACCGGGAGGGCGTCGTCGCGTCCCGCGGCCACCGCGACATGTGCGACCGCGTCGGCGAAGTCGCCCTCGTCCACCGTGCCGCGCCGCTCCGGGAGGACGGGCAGGGGCGGGTGGTCGTCGAGCGGCAGCAGCGAGAGCCCGAAGCGGGCCCCGGCGCCCGCCACCGTGAAGCGGGACCCCTCGATCGCGCACTCGACCGGGCCTGCGGGCAGCACCCGGCAGATATCGAGCAGTCTGCGCCCCGCGACGAGGGCCTGGCCCGGCCGTACGGTGTCCACCGGCACGTCGGTCCAGGAGGATGTCTCGTCGCCGAGGCCGCAGACGCGCAGGGTGGAGCCGTCCGCCGTCAGGAGCAGTCCGCCCAGGACGGGCACCGGCGACCTGGCGGGGAGCGCCCGGGCCACCTGGGCCACGGTCTCGGTGAAGGTGCTGCGGTCGGTGCGGAACTCCATGCGGGGCGCCTTCCCTGTCGGCCTGCCGGGCGGGGTCCGGGCCCTTGTCCGCCCGGGGATCCGTGACCGTACCGGCAGCCACTGACAGTCCCGTCCCGCTGTCCCGTCCGGCCGCCCGCCGCTGGGCCGCACCCCCCGGTAAGCGCAACCGGAGGTGTCACTCCCGCATCTGCTGGCGCAGACTGCAGACAGAACGCTGACAGAACGCGCCAAGGCCGGGCAATTCACCCGGCCCTTCCTCGTCGCAGTGGAGGCGGGAGCCTTGATACCGATCAGCCGTCCTCGGATCCGATGGGCCGTCCTCGTGGCCCTGCTCACCGCCGGAGCGCTGGCGCTCGCCGCCTGCTCCGCAGGGTCCGGCGGTGGCAGTGGTACGAAGTCCCCGGTCCCCACCAGTACGAGTACACCCCGGGCCAGGCTCGACACCACGCCAGGGGACGGGGCCAAGAACGTCGGCATCAACACCGGGGACATCCGGGCGTCCGTGGAGAACGGCACCCTCACCTCGGTCACGCTGACGAACCAGAACAACGGCCGGGCCGTGCCCGGCGCGATGGCCGCGTCCAAGGCCTCCTGGCGGCCGGGTAAGGGCCTCGAACGCGGGACGCCCTACGTGCTCACCGCGAAGGCCAAGGACCCGGGCGGCAAGACCCTCGCGAAGATCTCGCACTTCACCACCGTCGCCGAGGGCAATTCGGTGATCGCCTTCTTCACCCCCGAGCCCAGCACCACCGTCGGGGTCGGCATGGAGGTCTCCTTCAACCTCGACAAGCCGGTGAAGAACGAGAAGGCCGTCGAATCGGCCGTCACCATCACGTCGAGCGGCGGCGAGCATGCCGTGGGCCACTGGTTCAACCCCCAGCGGCTGGACTTCCGGCCGAAGGAGTACTGGACGCCCGGTTCGGTCGTGAAGGTGCGGCTGAAGCTGGCGGGTGTCCAGGTCTCCCCCGGGGTGTACGGGGTCCAGGACAAGACGTTCTCGTTCACCGTCGGGCGCTCGCAGATCTCCACCGTGGACGCGGCCAAGCAGTCGATGACCGTGGTGCGGGACGGCAGCCCGCTCAAGACCGTGCCGGTCTCCAGCGGCTCCCCGGCGCACGGCACGTACAACGGCACGATGGTGATCTCGGAGAAGTACCAGCAGACCAAGATGGACAGCACGACGGTCGGGCTGGGCAGCGAGTACAACATCCCCGATGTGCCGCACGCGCAGCGGCTGACCCGCTCGGGCACCTTCATCCACGGGAACTACTGGGCAGCGCCCAGCACGTTCGGCTCGCAGGCCACCAGCCACGGGTGCATCGGGATGCGGGACGCGCAGGGTGGCACGGACAAGTCCACCCCGGCCGGCTGGTTCTACACCAACTCGCTGATCGGCGACGTGGTCATCGTGAAGAACTCCGCGGGCGGCGGCAAGGTCGCCCCGGACAACGGCATCAACGGCTGGAACCTCCCCTGGGCGGAGTGGACGGCCGGGAGCGCGCTGCAGTGAAGTGCCCCGGGGGGCGGGCGCCGTCCGGCGTCCGCCCCCCGGGCGGCAGCCGGTACACCTAGTGTTCCCCTGTGGGGATCACTGAGAGCGTGCGGCCGCGTGCCGGGGGAACCGTTCGGCCGGAACAGCGCAACCCCGGCCGGTGGCACGGGCGATGGGGCGGGCTGCCGGGCCCCGGGCGGTGGACCGTACCGCTCGTGGCCACCGGTTGCGTGCTTCCGCTGTACGCGGTGTGGGCGGTGGCGCTGGCCACCGGTGGCGGCGATCTGGCCGCCCAGTTCGCCTGGGCGGGCTTCGCCTCGCGGCACCCCGCGTCGGCGTACAACCTCTTCTGGTACGGCGGCACGCACACCGCCAACTACAGCCTGCTGACGCCGTACCTGATGGCCTGGTTCGGTGCGCGGACCGTCTCGGTGCTGGCCGGGCTCGGCGGGACCTGGGTCCTCTCGCTCATCGTCGTACGCAGCGGTGTGCGGTGGCCCGCGGCCCCCGCGCTGCTCGGAGCCCTGGCGCTCTGGTGCAATGTCGCGTCCGGGCGGACCACCTTCGCGGTAGGTGTGGCCGCCGGTCTGCTCGCCGTGCTCCGGATGGAGCGCCGGGTGGCCGGGCCGGTGTGCGCCGCGATCACGACGATGGCGAGCCCCGTCGCCGGTCTCTTCCTGGTGGTGCTCGCCGGCGCCCAGCTGCTGGACCGGCGGTGGCGCACGGCGCTGGGGCTCGCCCTGCCGCCGTTCGCCGTGGTGGCCGTGACGACGCTGGCCTTCCCGTTCCAGGGCGAGCAGCCGATGGCGGCAGGGAAGCTGTGGATGCCGCTGGCCGTGTGCGCGGCACTGGGCATCGCCGCCCGGCACCGGCTCGTCCGGTACAGCGCGCTGGTGTACGGCGCCGGTGTCGTCCTGACGTATCTGATCCCCTCGCCCATCGGCACGAACGTGGAGCGGCTCGTCGGTCTGGCCGGTCCTGTCGTGCTGCTGGCCGCGGCGCTGGCGGAGCGGACCGCGGTGCGGCGGGCCGTGCTGGCCGCCGCACTCTGCCTCAACTGCTACTGGCTCGTGGACAAGACCGTCGACGATCTCCGGGTCTCCACGACGGTGCCCGCCTGGGCGTCGGACACCCGGGGCGTCGTCACCGCGCTGCGGGGGCTGCGCGCCGACCGCACCCGGGTCGAGGTGGTGCCCGCGCGCAACCACCGCGAGGCCACTCTGCTGGCCCCGCACGTGAACATGGCCCGGGGCTGGAACCGCCAGCTCGATGTGGAGCGGGGGCGGCTCTTCTACGACGGGTCGCTGACCGCGGCCACGTACCGGGCCTGGCTGGACCGGTTCGCGGTCGGCTATGTGGTGCTGCACGACGGCCGTCCCGACGGCCCGGCGGAGGGCGAGGCCGCTCTCGTACGGTCGGGGCCGCACTGGCTGCAGCCGGTCTGGCGCGACGCGCACTGGCGGATCTACCGGGTCCGGGGCGCGAAGCCGCTGGTGGAGGCCCCCGCGAGCGTCGTACGCGGGGGCGATGCGCGGCTGGTGGTGCATATGCCCCGGCCGGGGACGGTGACGGTGCGGATCGCGTACTCGCCCTGGCTGCGGGCGAGCGGCGGCGGGTCGGTGCACCCGCGCGGCCCGTGGACCGGGCTGACCGTGAAACGGGCGGGCGACTACCGGCTCGGCTCCGGCTACCGCGCGCTGGTCGGCTGAGCGGCTGCCGGGTGAGCGGCTGCGGCCCGGTAGGCGGCGGCCGTCGTGGCGGCGTCGTACCCGGGGGCCACGCCCTCCACGAGCACCACGTCGCCCGGGATGTGGTCCGTGCGCAGCGGCAGCAGCTCCTGGTAGGCCGGGGAGTCGTACCAGGCGCGGGCCTCCTCGATGCCCGGGAAGCCGATGATCACCGGCGCTCCGGGCCAGGTGCCCTCGCGGACCTCCACATCGGCCCCGTGGACGAGGAAGCGCCCGCCGAACGGGTCGAGGGTCGTCTGGATCGTCTCGATGTAGACGAAGACGTCCTCGGCGAGCTGGTCGGCGGGGCGCAGAAGGGCGAGAGCGTACGCGGGCATGGCGGCCTCCTCGGCAGGATCGTGCGGGG
This sequence comes from Streptomyces sp. NBC_00388, assembly GCF_036061255.1. NCBI lineage: Bacteria > Bacillati > Actinomycetota > Actinomycetes > Kitasatosporales > Streptomycetaceae > Streptomyces > Streptomyces sp. NBC_00388. The sequence continues at coordinate 4,875,474 of NZ_CP107948.1, read as the reverse complement.
CGTACCGCCCCGGTGGGCGGTGCGCTCTGTGCCCGATCCTGCCGGGGAGGCCGCTGGGCGTCGATTACCCCGGAGGTAGGGGCAGCGGCCGGCCGGAGGCCCGGAGGGCGGCAGGCCGCTGCCCCTGTGGTGCGTCAGATCGTCGCGGTGTCGATCACGAAGCGGTAGCGCACGTCACTGCTGAGCACGCGCTCGTAGGCCTCGTTGATCCGGTCGGCCGCGATGACCTCGATCTCCGCGCCGAGGCCGTGCTCGGCGCAGAAGTCGAGCATCTCCTGGGTCTCGCGGATACCGCCGATGCCGGAGCCCGCGAGGGTCTTGCGGCCGCCGATGACCGAGAACAGGTTGAGCGAGACGGGCTCCTCGGGGGCGCCGACGTTGATCATGGCACCGTCCGTCTTGAGCAGGCTCAGGTACGAGTCGAGCGGGAGCGGCGCGGAGACCGTCGAGACGATCAGGTCCAGGGTGCCGCGGAGCTCGTCGAAGGTCTTCGGGTCGCTGGTGGCGTAGTAGTGGTCGGCGCCCAGCTTCAGCCCGTCCTCCTGCTTGCGCAGCGACTGGCTCAGGACGGTGACCTCCGCGCCCATCGCGTGCGCGATCTTGACGCCCATGTGACCGAGGCCGCCAAGGCCGACGATGGCGACCTTCTTGCCGGGGCCCGCGTTCCAGTGGGCGAGCGGGGAGTACGTGGTGATGCCGGCGCAGAGCAGCGGCGCGGCCACGTCCAGCCCGATGCCGTCCGGAATACGCAGGGTGTAGTTCTCGTCGACGACGACGTGCGTGGAGTAGCCGCCGTAGGTGGGCTCACCCTGCTTGTCGAGGGCGTTGTACGTGCCGGTGTTGCCCTGGGAGCAGTACTGCTCCAGCCCGGCCTTGCAGTTGTCGCACTCCCGGCAGGAGTCGACCATGCAGCCGACGCCGACCCGGTCGCCGACGGCGAACTTGGTGACCCCGGAGCCGACCTCTGCGACGATTCCCGCGATCTCGTGGCCGGGGACCATCGGGAAGATGCCCTCGCCCCAGCCGTCGCGGGCCTGGTGGATGTCGGAGTGGCAGATACCGGCGAACTTGATGTCGATCAGTACGTCGTGCTCGCCGACCGGCCGGCGCGGCACGGTGGTGCGCTCCAGCGGGGCCTTGGGTGCGGGGGCGGCGTACGCGGCGACGGTGGTGACAGTCATCCGGAAGTGTTCTCCTCAGAAATGGGGTGGTCCCTCCAGCCTGCCTGATGGTTTCGCTTTCATACATGTCCTGCCGTCTCCCTGCTGTGCCTACGCCCACTGTGCGTACCACTGGCAGGGACAGGATGGTTCGCGTACGACCACGGATACTGGGTGCATGGACCAGCGTGCCGAACTCAGTGAATTCCTCCGCTCCCGCCGGGCCCGCCTCCAGCCCGCGGACGTGGGCCTTCCCGACCTGGGCAGGCACCGCAGGGTGCCCGGCCTGCGGCGCGAGGAGCTGGCGCAGCTCGCCGGGGTGTCCGTGGCGTACTACACACGGCTCGAACAGGGTCATGGCAGCAATGTCTCCGGCGAGGTCCTCGATTCGGTGGCCCGGGCGCTGCGGCTCTCGGACGCGGAGTCCGCGCATCTGACGCATCTCGCGGGGCCGAAGCCGAAGAAGAAGCGGGCAGCCGCGGCCAGGCCTCAGCGGATGCGGGCCGAGCTCCAGCATCTGATGGACGCGATGGACGGGGTGCCGTCGTACGTCCTGGGGCGGCGGATGGACATCCTCGGCTCGAACCGGCTGGCGCGGGCGCTGTTCGGTGACTTCACCGCGCTGCCCGCCGAGGAGCGCAACATGGCGCGGATCGTCTTCCTCGACCCGAACTCCCGTGATCTGTATGCCGAGTGGGAGTGTGTGGCCGCCGAGATGGTGAGCGCGCTCCGGCTCTTCGCGGGCTGCTTCCCCGACGATCCGCAACTGTCCGCGCTGGTGGGTGAGCTGTCGGTGAAGAGCGACGAGTTCCGGGTGCTGTGGGCGGCGCACACCGTGCGGGACAAGGGGCACTGCGTGAAGCGGCTGCACCATCCGCTGGTGGGTGCGCTGACGCTGTCGTACGAGACGCTGAATCTGCCGGGCGACCAGGACCAGAGCCTGATCACCTACCACGCCGAGCCGGGTTCGGACGCGGTGGAGACGCTGCGGCTGCTGGCGTCCTGGGGTGCGGACGAGGCACCGCACTTCAGCCGGTAGCCCCGCGCCGCGCCCCAGCCGGCGGGGCGCGGGGCCGGTGCGGCGCGGGGGCCCTGCCCTGCCCCTCCCGCCACGGCCCTGTGCGGCAGCCCTCCGTACGGCCGCACAGGGAGAGCCGCGGTACTAGGCCGCCGCGTTCTCGGTGATGGTGACCCGGCCCTTGCGGATGGTCGCGAGGCGGGGGGCCCGCCGGGCGAGCGCGGTGTCGTGGGTGACCATGATGAAGGTCAGCCCGTGCTCCTTCCAGAGCATTTCGAGTACCTCCATGATCTCGTCCCGCATGCCCTCGTCGAGGTTGCCCGTCGGCTCGTCGGCGAGCAGCACCTTGGGATTCTTGACCAGTGCCCGGGCGATGGCGACGCGCTGCTGCTGGCCTCCGGACATCTCGGACGGGAGGTGGCCGAAGCGCTCGGCGAGGCCGACGGAGTCCAGCGCGTCGGCGGCCCTCCCGCGGCGTTCGGACGCCCTGAGGCCGAGCGGGACGAGCGCGGTCTCGACGTTCTCCTGGGCGGTGAGCGTCGGAATCAGGTTGAAGGACTGGAAGACGAAGCCGATGTTCTGGGCACGCACCGTGGTGAGCTTGGCCTCGCTGAGCTTTCCGAGGTCGACGCCGTCGAGTACGACGCTGCCCTCGGTGGGCCGGTCGAGCGCGCCGAGCATCTGGAGGAGAGTGGACTTGCCGCCGCCGGTGGGGCCCTGGATGACCAGCCGGCCGCCGCCCTCGATGGTCAGATCGACTCCTGCGAGGGCGTCGATGGTTTTCTTGCCGCGCTGGTAGCGCTTGGTGACTCCGCTGAGTTCGTACATGGGACGGGTCTCAACTCCTGCTGTACGGGAGGGTGAAGAGGGAAGGCGCGGGATGGGGCCGCAGTGGCCCGGGGGCGCTACTCGACGCGGCGCAGGGCGTCCGCGGGGCGCAGCCGGGACGCGCGCCAGCCGCCGAAGCCGCCCGCGATGAGACCGCCGGCCACGGCAAGGGCCACCGCGAGGCCGATGGTGGAGACCGAGACGGGTGCGGTGAGCGCGATGTCGAGCGCCTTCGACGCGGCCTGCCTGCCACCGCCGAAGCCGCCCCGCATGCCGCCGCCGAAGCCGCCGCCACCGCCACCGCCGAAGCCACCGCCGGACGAGCCGACCGACGCCGACAGGGTCGGGCTGATGGCGGTCACGAGGTACGCGCCGCCCAGTCCCAGCGCGATCCCGATGACACCGCCGAGCAGCCCGTTGACCAGCGCCTCTCCGACGACCTGGCGGGTGACGCGACCGCTCTTCCAGCCGAGCGCCTTCAGCGTGCCGAACTCCCGTACCCGGCGGCTGACGGCCGACGAGGTGAGCAGGCCCGCCACCAGGAAGGCGGCGATCAGGACCGCGACCGACAGCCATCTGCCGACGTTGGTGGCCAGGCCGGACGCGGTGGAGAGGGAGCCGGACACGGTGTCCGCGAGGTCGGCCGAGGTGGTGACCGTGGTACCGGAGACGTTCTTCTGGATGGTCGACTTGACGCCGGAGATCTGCTGCGAGTCGGTGGCCTTCACGTACACCGTGGTGACCTTGTCCTTGGCCCCGGCCAGCGTCTGCGCCTGCTTCAGCGGCAGATACAGGTTGGCTGCGGCGTCCCCGCTGTCGGGGGTGGCGACGCCCACGATCTTGTAGGCGACCGACTTGACGGTCACGGTGGAGCCGGTCCTGAGCTTCTTCTTCTTCGCGTACGAGGCGTCCACGACGGCGACCTTGGCATCGGTCTCCGCACTGGTGAAGGTGCGTCCCGAGGTGATCTTCGAGGAGGTCAGCGGGCCGAGGCCGAGGTGGGCCACGTCCGTGCCGTACACGGTGTACGAGTCCACGTCGAAGTTGGCGCCGCCGCCCTGGACCGCGCCCTGAGGGGCTCCCCCGCCGCGGCCCCCGCGGCCGGTGGCGGCGCCGCCCGGGCGCTGCTTGTACTCGCCGCGCTTGAACTGCCCGTCGACCTTGAGCACGTTGAGGCTCAGCCCGCCGACGGCGCTGGAGACCCCGCTCTGCGCGCCCACCTTGGTCACGGTCGCCGCCGGCAGGGTCTGGAAGCCCTGCACCATCACCCGGTCGCTGCTCTGCTTCGAGTCGTCGCCGCTGCCCTTCGCGCCGAACTGGAACTTGGGCCGTGCGTTGCCTCCGGTGGTGCCGGCCGGCGCCTCGGCCTTCGTGACCGTCATATCCGTACCGAGGCCGTAGAGGGACTGCAGGACCTTGTCCTGGGCCCGGCCCATCCCTGCGGAGACCGAACTGACGACGATGACCAGCGCAATACCGAGGGCGAGCCCCGAGGCGACGACGAGCGCCGCCTTTCTGCGTCGGCGCAGCTCGCGCCGGAGATAGGTGAAGAACATGCGGCGAAAGTAGGGCGCGCCCGTGATGGCGGGATAAGGCCGGCGTGAGAGCGGGATGAGAAGGGGCCGGCGAGGTGGCGGGGCCCGCGGAGCGCGGGGAGAGCGCCGGAGAACGCGTCGGCGGCCCGTCCACGGGGGACGGGCCGCCGGCGTGCGGGGTGGCGGGGGGGGGCGGGCTCGCGCCCGGTCCGGTCAGGCGGCCGAACCGGCCTTCCACGCGGACCAGTTCAGGTTCCAGCCGTTGAGGCCGTTGTCCGGCTGGACCGTCTTGTCGTGGGAGTTCTTCACCACGACCACGTCACCGATGAGCGAGTGGTTGTAGAACCACGCGGCCGAGGTGTTCGGGTCGTTGGCGCCCTTGGTGTCGGAGAGCCCGACACAGCCGTGGCTGGTGTTCGAGTTCCCGAAGAGCGACTTGGCGCCCCAGTAGTTGCCGTGGATGAAGGTGCCGGAGCTGGACAGCCGCATGGCGTGCGGGACGTCCTTGATGTCGTACTCGCCCTTGCCGTCGGCGTTGGTGAAGCCGACGGTGGAGCCGTCCATCCGGGTCTGCTTGTACTTCTCCGAGATCACCATCTGGCCGTTGTACGTGGTGTGCTCGGGGGAGCCGGCCGAGATCGGGATGGTCTTGACCGTCCTGCCGTCCTGCATGACCTTCATCGTGTGCGCCGCGGCGTCCACGACGGAGACCTGGTTGCGGCCGATCTTGAAGCTGACGGTCTTGTCCTGGACGCCGGTGACGCCACTGGCGCCCTCGACTCCGTCCAGGGCCAGCTTCATCGTGACGGTCGAGCCTTCCTTCCAGTACTGGTCGGGGCGGAGGTCCAGGCGGGTGGGGCTGAACCAGTGGCCGACGACCTCCTGACCGCTGCTCGACGTCACCTTGACGGCGTCCTCGACGGCCTTCTTGTTGGTGATCGGCTTGTCGAAGTTGATCGAGACCGGCATACCGACGCCGACGGTCGACCCGTCCTCGGGCGTGAAGTTGCCGATGAAGCTGTGGGAGGGCGAGACCGTCGTGAACGACGAGTTCTCGTGCGCCTGACGGCCCTTGGTGTCCTCGGCCGTGACAGCGATCTTGTACGTGGTCGAGCGTTCCAGCGGGGCGTCCGGCTTCCAGCTGGCACCGTCGGCCGAGATCGTGCCCTTGACCGCCGTGCCCGTGGTGCTGGTCATCGCGACCTGGGTCAGCTTGCCCGAGCTGACGGAGACCTTGGCGTCCTTGTTGATGCCCGCGTTGTCGGCACCGCTCTTGGGCGTGATCGCTATTCGGGCGTCCGAGGTGTCCTTGGCCGCGGCCTCGTCGACCGCGCTCTGCGAGGACTTCTTCGCGCTGTCCGAGCCGCCGGCCTTGCTGTCGCCACCACTGCAGGCCGACAGCACCAGTACGCCGCCGAGCAGAGCGGACGCAGCCATCAGGCTCTTGCGCCGCCTACTTTCCGTCATCACACGCTTCTCCATCGTTGCCGAATACCCCGAAAATCCCCGAGCAGGTCACCTTGGCGCCGTGACCGTGTGCCCGCACTGCTCTTTAAGAACATCTGCACCGATGTGTCGGTTCCACATCTGCGGAAAATGTGTGGAACAACACGTGCGGCTCCGGAAGCCTTCCGGCCTCCCGGAGTGCGGCGCCGCACTCCGGGATCCCGTCCCGCTCCCCCGTGGACGCCTTGTCGCGCAACGGAGTTACGGGGTCACTCCCGTCTCCACGTCCGGCTCATCTTCCTCGTCCAGGTCCCATTCCAGCGAATCGGGGTCGTAGTCGATTCGTTCGCTCGACCACCCGGCCTGGACGAGCTCCACCCCCGGCACCTCGCCGAGCAGGTCGAGCGGGTCCACCAGGTGGGCGACCGCTTCTGCAGCGTCTTCCCTGACGGCCCTCTCGGCATGCGTACGGTCCTCACCCAGCATGCCGGGCTGCACTCCCTCCGCGTCGTCCGCGATCCGTTCGAGCGCGGCCTCGCAGAGCCCGGAGGCGTCGTGCACCTCCAGCACCAATTCCACCTTGAGCCGTACATAGCGGGATGTTTCTTCGTTGGTCATGCGACGGAGCGTAAGGCTCCTGACGCCCCTGGCTTTCCTGCGACCCGCTGCTTTCACTAGCATCGGCGCCCAGGAGCGCCAATTCAGGTTTGCAGCAAGGGAGATCGATCCTGTGTCAGCCCGCCGGCCCCTGTTGACCGCCGCGTCGGCCGGAGCGCTGCTCTGTGCCCTGTGGTTCGTCCCGTCGGCACACATCACCGGCGGTCAGCGGCCCGGCACCCCCGGCCACCCCGGGCAGCGGCACGCGGCCGCCCTCCCGGCCGCGGCCGGGAGGGCGGACACCACGCAGTACGTGGTCGGCGGATCACTGTTCCTGGGGCTCGGAGCAGCCTCGGTCGTCTGCGCGGGCCGCCGGATCCACACCGGCTGACCGCGGGGCGGGCGCCTCAGTCCAGCGCACCCGTCACCGTCTCCGCGGCCCTGACCAGGCCCCCGTCCCTGACGAAGGCATCGGCGGCGGCAAGGTCGGGAGCGAGGAACCGGTCCGGCCCCGGGCCCTCGACACCCGCCCGGCGCACGGCCTCGATCACCGCGCTGCTGGCGGGGGCCGGCGTCAGGCCCTCGCGCAGCTCGATGGCGCGAGTGGCCGCGTACAGCTCGATCGCGACGATCCGGGTGAGGTTGTCGACGGCGGTCCGCAGCTTGCGCGCCGCCGACCAGCCCATCGAGACGTGGTCCTCCTGCATCGCGGAGGACGGGATCGAGTCGGTGGACGCCGGGACGGCGAGCCGCTTCATCTCGCTCACCAGGGCGGCCTGGGTGTACTGGGCGATCATCAGGCCCGAGTCGACGCCCGCGTCGCCCGCGAGGAAGGGCGGCAGCCCGTGCGAGCGGTTCTTGTCGAGCAGCCGGTCGGTGCGGCGCTCCGCGATGGAGCCCAGGTCCGCCGCGGCGATCGCCAGGAAGTCGAGGACGTACGCGACGGGGGCGCCGTGGAAGTTGCCGTTGGACTCCACCCGGCCTCCCCCGGATCCTTCGGACTGGGAGGTGTCCCCAAGGAGCACCACGGGGTTGTCCACGGCCGCCGCGAGCTCGCGCCCGGCGACCGTACGGGCGTGCGCCAGCGTGTCGCGGCCCGCGCCGGCGACCTGCGGGGCACAGCGCACCGAGTAGGCGTCCTGGACGCGGGGGGCGTCGTCCTGGTGGTGGCCGGTGAGGCCGGAGCCCGCGAGGACCTTCATCATGTTGGCGGCGGCCACACCCTGGCCCGGGTGCGGGCGGATCGCGTGCAGCTCGGCGGCGAGCACCCTGTCCGTGCCGAGCAGCGCCTCCAGCGACAGGGCCGCGGTGATGTCGGCGGACGTGTAGAGCTTCTGCAGGTCGTCGAGGGCCATGACGAGCATGCCGAGCATGCCGTCGGTGCCGTTGAGGAGGGCGAGGCCCTCCTTCTCGCGCAGCTCGACGGGGGTGATCCCGGCGGCTGCGAGCAGCTCGGCGGCCGGGCGCACGGCCCCGTCGGGGCCTTCCGCGTCACCCTCGCCGATGAGGGTGAGCGCGCAGTGCGAGAGCGGGGCGAGGTCCCCGGAGCAGCCGAGCGAGCCGTACTCGTGCACCACGGGGGTGATGCCGGCGTTGAGGATGTCCGCCATGGTCTGCGCGACCTCGGGCCGCACCCCGGTGTGCCCGGAGCAGACCGTCTTGAGCCGCAGGAACATCAGCGCCCTGACGACCTCGCGCTCCACCCGCGGGCCCATGCCCGCGGCGTGCGAGCGCACGATGTTGCGCTGGAGCTGCGCGCGCAGGTCCGGGCTGATGTGCCGGGAGGCGAGCGCGCCGAAGCCGGTGGAGACGCCGTACACCGGCTCGGGCTTGGCGGCCAGCGCGTCCACGATCTCGCGGGCGGCGGCGAGGGCGGTGAGAGCCTCGGGCGAGAGCTCGATCCGGGCGTTGCCGCGGGCCACTGCGAGGACATCCCCGGCGGTGGTGCCGGAGGTTCCCACGACGACTGTATGCATATCCATATTCAGAAGCGTACGTACTGAATCCTGAACTGTCACCATCGATGGAGGGGTGGACCCCTTACCCGCCCGGGCCGGCCCGCTTGCCCCGCAGGCGCCGCCGGTCACCGGTGTGCGACGGCGTGTCCGCGAGCCGCATCACCGTGCGGTCCCGCCCCGCCACCACCGGCTGCGCCGACCTGGCGGCCTTCGCCCGGTACTGGGCGGCGTCGGCCAGCCGGAACAGCCGGCGGGCGGACTTCAGCGGCCCGATCGGATCCCCGGTGGACGCGACACCGCACGCCACCCCGTCCCCCAGCTCCAGTTCGGCCGCCCGCGTGCAGAGGTCGTCGGCGACCGCGATCACCTCGTCCGCCGACGGGCCCACCGAGAGCAGACAGAACTCGTCACCGCCGAGCCGCGCGGCCAGCGCTCCTGGCAGCACCGCACCGCAGACGGAGAGGACCGAGCCGAAGCGTTCGAGGAGACGGTCGCCGACCTCGTGGCCGTGGGTGTCGTTGACCCGCTTGAGACCGTTGAGGTCGCAGACCATCAGGCTGACGACCGTCCCGTCGGCCACGAACCGCTCGACCGCCGCATCGAGCCCGATGTCGACAGCGCGCCGGTTCGCGAGCCCGGTCAGCGGGTCGGTGAAGGCGAGTTTCCTGACCTCCTCAAGCCGTTCGGTCTGCGCGAGCCCGGCCGCCACCACCGCGGCGAGCACCGTCGCGAAGTCCGCGTCGGCCCGGTCGAAGACCGGCGTCCCCACCGGCCTGGCCACATACAGCTCGCCCCAGGCCCGCCCGCTCAGCACTATCGGCGCGACCACGCAGCTGCCGCGCCCCCGCCTGCGCAGCGCGGCCACCCGCTGGTGGCAGTAGCCCGCCGATGGCCCGGCGGGTCCGTCGGCCGTCTCGACCCAGGCATTGGGCTCGCCGCCGCTCGCCCACCGCTCGTGCAGGAATTCGGCGATCTCCGGGAAGTGGTTCACCGGGTAGGTCTCGGCGTCCGGGAATTCCGCCTCGTCCTCGGCCCGCTCCCCCACGTTGGCGAGCACCTTGAGCCGGCCCAGCTCCCGCTCCCAGACCGAGAGCGCGGCGAAACTGCCGCCCAGCGCCTCGCACGCACCGAGCGTGGCCGCCCGCCAGGACCCACGCACGCTGTGCGCCGACGCCATGGCCTGCGCCAGCGTCACCACGGCTCGCAGCCGCACATCGTCACCCATTGCATCAGCTTAGGGACGATGTGCGGCTTTTGAGCAGTTATACGTTACGGACGGTGACAACGGGGCGTAAGGGTGTGCCCGTGCAGGCCCTCACTCGCCCGGCCACTGGGGCTTCCGCTTCTCGTTGAACGCCGCCACTCCCTCCGCCCGGTCCCCGGAGAAGGCCACCGACCGCCAGGCCGCGTCCTCGACCTCAAGGCCCGCCCGCAGGTCGAGCCCGTGCCCCAGCCGCAGCGCCCGCTTGGCCGCCCGCAACCCCACCGGCGAGTTCGCCGCGATACGGCCCGCCAGCTCCAGCGCCCCGGTCCTGGCGTCGTCGGCCACGATGTCCACCAGGCCCAGCTCCCGCGCCTCGGCGGTCTCCACCCGCCGGGCGGTGAACACCAGCTCGGCCGCGCGGGCCGCGCCGACCCGGCGCGGCAGCAGCTGGGTGCCCCCGCCGCCGGGGATCACCCCGACCGACACCTCGGGCAGCCCCACGACGGCCGTCGCGTCGGCGACGATCAGATCGCAGGCCAGCGCCAGCTCGAACCCGCCGCCCAGCGCGAACCCGTGCACGGCGGCCACGGTGGGCATCGGCAGCTCCAGGACACCGGTGTAAGCGGCGCGCGCCGTGGGACGCTGGCGCACCAGCTCCGCGTCCGTGAGGGAGTTGCGCTCCTTGAGGTCGGCGCCCACGCAGAAGGCCCTGTCGTGGGTGGAGGTCAGCACGACGGTACGCGCCGACGGGTCCGCCGCCAGCGCCTCGCAGGCCGCCGCGAGCGAGCGCGCCATCTCCGTCGACACCGCGTTCATCGCCTTGGGCCGGTCCAGGACCAGCTCGGCGACATGGCCGTGGCGGCGTACGACGACGTACTCGCCGAACCGCCGGCCGTCCGCCCCGCCCGTTCCGGTATCTGAGATCTCTGAGGTCATCCGCGCACGATAGCCAGCGCGGAGAGCGGGCGTCAGCCCCCCGGCGGCGCCCGCCCGGTGCGGCGTACTCAGCCGCGTGACGCGGAGCCCGCCCCGCCCGGCGTCACGTCGTGCGGCGGGTGAGCAGCCACGGTTCGACCACGCCGAGCCCGCGCACCGGCCGCTGCCACATCGGCTGGAGGGCGAAGCGGTAGGCCGGCGGCTCCTCGCCGCTCTTCTCCGCGCGCTCGGTCTCGGCCGCCGCCTCCGACTCGGAGACCGGGGCGTCGCCGTGGCGCCCCAGCTCCTCGGCGAGCGCGCCGTCCACCAGGACCGTGTCCTTCGGAGCTATCGAGGTCAGCCGGGAGGCCAGGTTGACCGTCGTGCCGAACACGTCCCCCATCCGGGTCGTGACGGTGCCGAAGGCGATACCGACCCGGAGCTCCGGCATGGTGTCGTCGTTGCTCATGGTCTCGATGAGCCGCAGCGCGATCTCGGCCGCGGTCCCCGCGTCGTCCGCCGCGTACAGCACCTCGTCCCCGAGGGTCTTGATGAGCCGGCCGCCGTGCGCGGCCACCAGGTCGGCGCAGGTCGTCTCGAAGGCCTCGACCAGCTCGCCGAGCTCCTCCTCCTCCAGGCGCCGGGTCAGCCGGGTGAAACCGACGAGGTCGGCGAAGCCCACCGCGAGCCTGCGGTCGACCATCTCCTCGTCGTCCGCCGCCTGCACGACCCGCCCGGTGGCGGCCGCCAGCTGGCGGCGCCACACATAGCGCAGGAACTCCTCCAGCTCCGGGAGCAACAGCTCCACCAGCGGATACGTGACCTCCGTGCGGGTCATTCCCGGCTCGGGAGGCTCGGTGAGGCCGGCCAGGAAGGAGTCGATCTGCCACTCGGCGAGGCGCGCGGTGGTCTGCCCGGTGGACCGCGCGACCTGCACGGCCATCGGCTCGCTCAGCAGCCCTGCCTCGACGAGACCGGCGAGACGGCGGAGCGCCAGCACGTCCGCCTCGGTGAGCGCCTTGGCCTGGCCGATGTCGGGGAAGCCCATCGCCCGCCAGAAGCGGGAGGCGAGCTCCATCGAGACACCGGCCGTGCGGGCGGCCTGGAAGGGGGTGTAGCGGCGGTCCGCGCCGAGGATCAGCTGTTCGAGACGGATCGCGAGCGGATCGTTGGTCGGCTCCGCGGTGTGATCGACCTCATGGTGGGGGGTGCGGTACGGAGAGAAAGGGGGCTCCTCGTCCGCACCCGACGAGATGTCGTCGACGGTCACCTGCCGCCTCCTGCCCATTCCCTGCGCACTGCCCTGCCGATCTGGCCGACGCTCCGTGCTGCTCTGCCGCGGATCGCCTCAACCATACGGCAGGTGTGCCGTAGCTCACGTGCCTGTCGCGGTCCGGCCGGTCCCGGGTGTCTCAGACCGGCCGCAGATGCACGATGTCACCCGCGCCGACCGGCTGCACCCCGTCCGCCGTGGCCAGCACCAGCCGGCCGTCGCCGTCGACCGCGACGGCCTCCCCGGTCAGGGACGTGTCGCCGGGCAGCTCGGCGCGGACCGTACGCCCCAGGGTCGAGCAGCCCGCCGCGTACGCCTCCTGGAGCCGGGATGCGGCCGGATCGCCGTCCGCGGCGCGCCACTCCACGTACCACTGCTCCAGCGAGCGCAGCACGGCCCGCAGCAGCGGGTCCCGGTCGGTGGTGGCCGCGCCCGCGAGGGCCAGCGAGCCCGCGGTGGGGACCGGCAGTTCCTCCGCGCGGAGCGAGACGTTGACACCGACGCCGACCACGACGGCGCCGTCCGCGGTGCGTTCGGCGAGGATGCCGCCCGCCTTGCGCTCGGCGCCGGACGCCGCCTCCCCCGTACGAAGCGCGCCGGAGTCCCCGGGGACCGTGACGAGCAGGTCGTTGGGCCACTTCAGCGAGGTGTCGACACCGGCCGACCTGGAGAGCCCGGCGGCCACGGCGACCCCGGTGAGCAGCGGCAGCCACCCCCAGCGTTCGGCCGGGACGCGCGGGCCCGGCCGCAGGAGTACGGAGAAGAAGATCCCGGAGCGCGCGGGCGCCGACCAGGTGCGGTCCAGCCGCCCGCGGCCCGCGGTCTGCTCCTCGGCGACCAGCACCGCGCCCTCGCCGAGTCCGGCGGCCCGCCCCGCGAGGTCGGAGTTGGTGGATCCGGTGGTCGTGACCACGTCGAGGGAGGTCCACAGGGACTCCGGCCGCACCAGCGCGCGGCGCAGCGCCGAGGCGTTCAGCGGCGGGCGTTCCAGATCCGACCAGCGGTTCCCGGGTACATCGGATGACGTCATGCAACCCACAGTAGGTGTGGCCAACGACGCACTGCCGAGGCGCACCAGCGCCGATACGCTACGTGCCAGTAGCCGAACCGCCCTGTCACACGTCTGAGCACCCAGGGAGCCGCATCCCGATGTCCGAGCCGGATGAGATCAACGTCCACACCACCGCGGGCAAGCTCGCGGATCTCCAGCACCGCATCGAAGAGGCGACACACGCCGGTTCGGCGCGCGCGGTGGAGAAGCAGCATGCCAAGGGCAAGCTGACAGCCCGCGAGCGGGTGGAACTGCTGCTCGACGAGGGGTCGTTCACGGAGCTGGACGAGTTCGCCCGGCACCGCTCGACCAACTTCGGCATCGAGAAGAACCGCCCGTACGGCGACGGCGTCGTGACCGGTTACGGCACGGTCGACGGCCGCCCGGTCTGTGTCTACTCGCAGGACTTCACCATCTTCGGCGGCTCGCTCGGCGAGGTGTACGGCGAGAAGATCGTCAAGGTCATGGACTTCGCCATGAAGACCGGCTGCCCGGTCATCGGGATCAACGACGGCGGTGGCGCCCGTATCCAGGAGGGCGTGGCCGCGCTCGGCCTGTTCGCCGAGATCTTCCGCCGCAACGTCCACGCTTCGGGCGTGATCCCGCAGATCAGCCTGATCGTCGGCCCGTGCGCGGGCGGCGCCGTGTACTCGCCCGCCATCACCGACTTCACGGTGATGGTCGACCAGACCTCGCACATGTTCATCACGGGGCCCGACGTCATCAAGACCGTCACCGGTGAGGACGTCGGCTTCGAGGAGCTGGGCGGCGCTCGTACGCACAACACGACCTCCGGTGTGGCGCACCACATGGCGGGCGACGAGAAGGACGCGATCGAGTACGTCAAGTCGCTGCTCTCGTACCTCCCTTCGAACAACCTCTCCGACCCGCCGGCCTTCCCCGAGGAGGCGGACCTGGAGACCTCGGACGTGGACCGGGAGCTGGACACGCTCATCCCGGACTCCGCGAACCAGCCGTACGACATGCACACGGCGATCGAGCATGTGCTGGACGACGGTGAGTTCCTGGAGACGCAGGGGCTGTTCGCTCCGAACATCGTGACCGGTTTCGGCAGGGTCGAGGGCCATCCCGTCGGGATCGTCGCCAACCAGCCCATGCAGTTCGCGGGCTGTCTGGACATCAACGCGTCGGAGAAGGCGGCCCGCTTCGTCCGCACCTGCGACGCGTTCAACGTCCCGGTCATCACCTTCGTGGACGTACCGGGCTTCCTGCCGGGCGTCGACCAGGAGTACGGCGGCATCATCCGGCGGGGCGCCAAGCTGATCTACGCCTACGCGGAGGCCACCGTCCCGCTCATCACGGTCATCACCCGCAAGGCGTTCGGCGGGGCGTACGACGTGATGGGCTCCAAGCACCTGGGCGCCGACCTCAATCTCGCCTGGCCCACCGCGCAGATCGCGGTGATGGGCGCGCAGGGCGCGGTGAACATCCTGCACCGGCGCACCATCGCGGCCGCCGAGAACGCCGAGGAGACCCGCGCCGAGCTGATCTCCGAGTACGAGGACACCCTGCTCAACCCGTACGTGGCAGCCGAACGCGGCTATGTCGACGCGGTGATCATGCCGTCCGAGACGCGTCGGCACATCGTGCGGGGGCTGCGCCAGCTGCGTACGAAGCGGGAGACCCTGCCGCCCAAGAAGCACGGCAACATCCCGCTCTAGGTCCTGTCCGGACGCTACCCACTCAGAAGGGCTCGACGATGATCAAGGTCGTACGGGGAAACCCGACCCCGGAGGAGCTGGCCGCCGCGGTGGCGGTGGTCCAGGCGCGCGCCGCGGCGGCGGCGTCCGAGCCGTCCGGGGCGCCACTGCCGCGCGAGGAGTGGTCCGATCCGGCGCGCATCGCCCGCCACCGAATGCAGCAGCCGGGACCGCGGGCGTGGGCGCGCACCTTCTGGCCGGGGTAGCCGGGGGGACTCACCGGCGCCACCGGTGAGTCCGCGCCGCGGCGGGAGTCCTTCCTGGTGTCATGCACTCCGGCCGCCTCAGCGGCCGGAGTGTCCCACCGCGAAAGGAACCCGTCATGGCCTTCACCCGCGTACTCGCGGTCGCTCCGGTGACCGACATCGGGACATCGGTGACCTGGTACGAACGGCTGTTCGGCCGACCGGCCGACACCAGGCCGATGGAGTCCCTGGCCGACTGGCATGTCTCCGCATCGGGCTGGATCCAGGTCTTCGTCTCGCCCGAACACGCGGGAAAGGCGCTGCTCAACCTGGCGGTCGACGATCTGGACGCCGCGCTGGCGGAGCTGGCGGACCGCGGTCTGACGGCGGGCGAGGTCAGCCCCGGCGGGCAGCGGGCCAGGTTCGCCGCCCTCCACGACCCCGACGGGAACCGGGTCACTCTGATCGAGAACCCGGTCTCCTGACGGGCCGGACGCGGGTCAGGCGGCCCGTACGTGCGCCGCGGCCCGCTCCGCGGCGCGCACCACCCGCTCGGTGTCCACGTTCACCAGCTCGCCGCCCGACTTCCGCAGAAAGCCGTCGACGAAGATCTCGGTGACGTTCGGGGGCTGGCCGTTGAGCACGATCTGGCTGATCCAGTCGAAGCGCGGGGCGAAGTTGAGGGTGCCGGGGTCGATAACCAGGACGTCGGCGCGCTTGCCCGGCGTCAGCGACCCGATCCGGTCCGCCATCCCGATGCACTCCGCGCCGCCCAGCGTGGCCAGCCGCAGCACGGCCGGGATGGTCGGATGGACCCCGGCGTCCTGGTGGAGCGCCCGCTGGAGCCCGACGGCCGCCTTCATCACGTTGAACATGTCGGAGGTGTCGTTGGTGCCGCCGTCGTGTCCGAGCCCGGCCTGGACACCGTGCCGGTGCAGCGCGGGCAGCGGCATGATGCCGGAGGCCAGCCGCATGTTGCTGAGCGGGCAGTGCGCCACCCGTACGTCGTGGTCCCCGGCCAGCGCGATCTCGTCGTCGGTGAGATGGATCGCGTGGTTCATCAGCAGGCCGGGCCCGAAGGCGCCAACCTCGCGCAGGGCCCGGATCTGCTCGTCCTTGCGGTCGGACCTGTTCTCCAGCACATGGGAGTTGATCATCAGGCCGAGGTCGCGGGAGACCTCGTGCAGCAGCCGCAGGTCCTTGATGCCGGACATGCCCGCGTGGACCGCCACCTGGGCGGAGGCCAGCGGCAGCGGATCCAGGAAGTCCTTCTTGACCTGCGGTACGAGGTGGCGGTCGGCGCCGCTCTGGGTCATCGCGTAGACGAAGCGCAGCCCGGAGTCGTGCAGCGCGCGGATGTACCGCTCACTGGTCTCGTACGGGATCGGGTGCACCCAGTCGACGACGGTGGTGACACCGGTCTGCAGGGCGTCGAGGGCCGCGAGGTGGACGAAGCCGTACATGTCCTGGGCGTCGATCTTCGGCAGGACGGTCCGGTTGCACGCCGCAAGCCAGCCGGTGACGTCCTGGTCGGAGCAGCCGCCGCGGATGCTCGACTGCCAGAGGTGGTTGTGGATGTCGACGAAGCCGGGCAGGACCAGCTTGCCGGTGGCGTCCACCACCCGCGCGCCGCGCGGCACGTCGAGGCCCTTGCCGACAGCCGCGATCCCGCCGTCCCGCAGCAGCACATCGGCGCCGCCCTCCAGGGTGCCTAGCACGCCCTCGCCGACGCCGGGGTCCATCGTGAGGACGAGGTCGGCGCCGCGCAGCACCGTGGTCCGCCGCTCCCCCGGACGCTCGCCGTGACCGGGGGGCCTTTCGCGGGCCGCGGCCGGTAATCCGGCTGCCGCAGCCAGGGGAACACTGCCCAGACCTGCGAGAACGTCACGGCGGCTCATTTTCGGAAAGTTCATTCCGTTTTTATACCGCGGTCACGGCGTGGCGCGGCAAGGCGGCTTCCAGCCAACTGACGCGCCGTCACATCATGTGGAGGAGTCCGACTCGTCCGGGCAGCTGAGTACCCGTACTCAGGCGCCGGACCTCCCTCCGGCCGCACCATCGAGCGCATGCTGTGGTCCGACCCGGAGAACAAACCGCCCAAGGAACTGCGAGACGCCCAGGCGATGCTGCGCCGTGCCGGTCTGATCCTCGCCGGGGCGATGGTTCTCGTGATGGTGGTCCTGAGCCTGCGCTGAGCCGCGGGCCCCCGGGCCGGCCGCCCCGGGGGGCGGTCGTACGCGGTCATACGATGGGCCCATGACTGCTCAGCGCCGACTCGTTCTCGGCTCCGCATCGCCCGCCCGCCTCGGACTGCTCCGCAACGCCGGGCTCGACCCCGAGGTGATCGTCAGCGGAGTGGACGAGGACGCGCTCAGCGCGCCCACGCCCGCCGGACTCGCTCTCGTCCTGGCCGAGGCCAAGGCCACCTCCGTCGCCGCCCGGGACACGGCGGCCGGCGCCCTGGTGATCGGCTGCGACTCCGTGCTGGAGCTGGACGGCCGGGCGCTCGGCAAGCCCGCGGACGCCGAGGAGGCCACCGCGCGCTGGATGTCCATGCGCGGTCGCGCGGGTGTGCTGCAGACCGGCCACTGCGTCATCGACACCACGACCGGCCGCCGCGCCTCGGCCACCGCCTCCACCACGGTCCGCTTCGGCGAACCGTCGGACGCCGAGGTCGCCGCGTATGTCGCGAGCGGCGAACCGCTCCATGTCGCGGGGGCGTTCACCCTCGACGGCCGCTCCGCCCCGTTCGTCGACTCCATCGAGGGCGACCACGGCAATGTCATCGGCCTGTCGCTGCCGCTGCTGCGCAGGCTGCTGGCCGAACTGGACGTGTCCCTCACCGACCTCTGGGTCTGAACGGCGCCCGCGGGCCAGGTCCCGGGCGTCTGAACGGCGCCCGGGAGCCAGGTCCCGGGGCTGCGGGTCGGGGCCAGCCGGGTCAGGTCAGGTGCGGTCGGGCCGGCGGGACGGGCCCGGCCGAGCAGCTCAGCTGCCGGGGCGCAGCGCCGGGGATCCCGGTCCGTACGAAGCCGAGCCAGGTGGCGCGCAGTGCGGCGCCGAGCGCGTCGACCTCCTCCCACGGTGCGCTGCCCAGCATCGGCGCGCCTTCCCAGGCGGCCCTGCCACCCAGCAGCAGCGGCAGTTCGAGGCAGTGCGTCGCCCCGAGCGCCGAGCCCGCCGGGCGCCAGTCGAGACGGTAGGCGTGCACGCGGGCACCGGCCTGTTCGAGCGCGCCGCCCAGCTCAGCGAGCGGGGCGGCGTACATCCGCGCGGTGAGCTCCGCCGGATCCCCTTCCTGGCCGGGGAAGGACGTCATGTCGTCGGCGTTCCACCCGTACAGCACGTCGAGCCCGCGGACGTTCCTCCCGGGGGCCGCACCGGCGAGCACACCCTCCACGGGGCTGAACGGAGGCTCCATGGCACTGCCCGACCTGAGCAGATGGGCCACCGCCGTCTCCCGCTGCGCGTCCAGCAGCTCCGCGTGGTCCGCGTCCGCCGGGGACTTGCCCCGGGCCGCGAGGTGACCGGCGAAGACCCGGCCGAGCGCGCCGGCGTCCGCCCGGGAGCGCCCGGTGAGCGAGAGAGGGGCGCTCTGCATGATCACGCGGTGGAAGAGCCCCCGCGCCTCGTCCATCTCCATGAGCAGCCGGATCGAGATCCCGCCCGCCGACTGGCCGAAGACGGTGACGCGGCCGGGATCCCCGCCGTACCCGGCGATGTGGTCCCGCACCCACCGGAGCGCTTCGAGCTGGTCGTACAGACCGAGGTTCCCCTCGCTGACCCCGTCGAGGCAGAGGTAACCCAGCGCACCGAGGCGGTAGTTGACCGCGACGACCACCACATCGCCCTGTGCGGCGAGCGCGCCCCCGTCGTACCAGTCCAGGATCCCGGCGCCGCTGCTGAACCCGCCGCCGTGCAGCCAGACCATCACCGGGCGGGCCCCGCCGTCCGCGGCCGGGGTGGTGACGGTCAGATGCAGGCAGTCCTCGCCCTGGGGGAGGTCGTCGCGGGGCGGGCCCATCACCGCGTCGAGCCGGGAGGCCGGCTGCGGGCAGATCTCGCCGGTGGACGGGCGGGTGTCCCCCGCCGCCACCGCGCGCGGCCGTCCGAAGCGCTCGGCCCGCGCATAGCGGATGGGGCCCGTACGGACCGGCTCGGTCCCGGTCGTCCGCGCGCCGCGGTCCGTCATCCCGTACCTCCTGCGATCGGTCACCGGCCGGACGCCGGGGGACCCGCCGCCCCAGTCTCCGCCAGGAGCGCTGCTGACCGGACGTCAGGCCGCCGCGGGGGCGCCGTCGGCCGTCCGGGGCTCCGGGCGGGTCCTGTCGTACGCCACGAGAGTCAGGACGATCAGTCCGAGCACCACGACCATCGCCACGAAGGCCGGCCAGCCGACCAGGCCAAGGGTGAGCGCGCCCAGGACGCCGTGCACCACCGCGCAGGTGATCAGCAGGATCCGGCCGAAGCGGCCGGGCGCGTGGTCCGTGAGCGCGGCACGCAGCGGGAAGAACGCACAGAGCAGCAGATAGGCGCCGAAGACACCCCCGGCCACCCAGGAGCCGGTGCTTATCGCGCTCGGGTCGAGGCCCGCCAGGGACATGTTCTGGTTGTCGGCGACCTTACCGAGTATCAGATTCACGAAGGCGATCCCGAAGGCCTCCAGGACGAGGACGATCGCAGCCACCAAGGCCACCGGCCTGCGCGCCATGAGCCACCCCCAGTCCGAATACCCCAAGTGCGGTGCCGTCCGGCCCCGTCGGCCGGTCCATCACCGCTTGTTACCGCAAGTACGTGCGATACCGCGCAGGCTACTCATGGGTACTCGCCGGGACAAGGGGTCTGGAGGGACGGCAAAGAATCTTCCGTCCCTTCGTAGGGACTCAACAAAGAAACGCGAGCCGCAGCGGTCCCGACCGACAGAGACCTAAGCCACATGGCGGGGCTACTGTGGGTTCCGGAAACCCTCCGTACCGTGGTGTGACAAGGGAATTCGCGGCACCGCCGATGCTCGCGTCACACCGTGTGTGGGGAAGCTCACCCATGGGGGCAGGTCGAAACACGGTGTCGGCAGTCCCTAAACTCAGCATGTTTCAGCGAACTCTTCGGCACGATGACCTGCCGAGTAACCCGGCTCGGGTGCGAGCGGGGAAAACACAGCAAGGAGGGAGCCATCGTGCACAAGGTGCTCATCGCCAACCGTGGCGAGATCGCTGTCCGCGTCGCACGGGCCTGCCGGGATGCCGGAATCACGAGCGTAGCCGTCTACGCCGAGCCGGACCGGGACGCACTGCACGTACGCGCGGCCGACGAGGCCTTCGCCCTGGGCGGTGACACCCCGGCTGCCAGCTACCTGGACATGGGCAAGGTCCTCCAGGCAGCGAAGGATTCGGGCGCCGACGCCATCCACCCCGGATACGGCTTCCTCTCCGAGAACGCCGAATTCGCCCAGGCCGTCCTCGACGCCGGGCTCACCTGGATCGGCCCGCCGCCGCAGGCCATCCGCGACCTGGGCGACAAGGTCGCCGCCCGGCACATCGCGCAGCGCGCGGGCGCCCCCCTCGTCGCCGGCACCCCCGACCCCGTCGAGGGCTCCGCCGAGGTCGTGGCGTTCGCCGAGCAGAACGGCCTGCCGGTCGCCATCAAGGCCGCCTTCGGTGGCGGCGGTCGCGGCCTGAAGGTCGCGCGCACCCTCGAAGAGATCCCCGAGCTCTACGACTCCGCGGTCCGCGAGGCCGTCGCCGCCTTCGGCCGCGGCGAGTGCTTCGTCGAGCGCTACCTCGACAAGCCCCGGCACGTCGAGACGCAGTGCCTGGCCGACCAGCACGGCAACGTCGTGGTCGTCTCCACCCGCGACTGCTCCCTCCAGCGCCGCCACCAGAAGCTGGTCGAGGAGGCTCCCGCCCCCTTCCTGAGCGAGAAGCAGAACGCCGAGCTGTACGCGGCGTCCAAGGCCATCCTCAAGGAGGCCGGTTACGTCGGCGCGGGAACGGTCGAGTTCCTGGTGGGCGTCGACGGCACGATCTCCTTCCTGGAGGTCAACACCCGCCTCCAGGTGGAGCACCCGGTCACCGAAGAGGTGTCCGGCATCGACCTGGTCCGCGAGATGTTCCGCATCGCCGACGGTGAGGAGCTCGGCTACGGCGACCCGCAGTTGCGGGGTCACTCCTTCGAGTTCCGTATCAACGGCGAGGACCCGGGCCGCGGCTTCCTTCCCGCACCCGGCACCGTCACCACCTTCGCGGCGCCGACCGGCCCCGGTGTCCGCCTCGACGCGGGCGTCGAATCGGGCTCGGTCATCGGCCCCGCGTGGGACTCGCTGCTCGCCAAGCTGATCGTCACCGGCGCCACCCGCGAGCAGGCGCTGCAGCGTGCCGCCCGCGCGCTGGACGAGTTCACCGTGGAGGGCATGGCCACCGCCATCCCGTTCCACCGCGCGGTCGTCGCCGATCCCGCCTTCACGGACTCCCCCTTCCGGGTGCACACCCGGTGGATCGAGACCGAGTTCGTCAACGAGATTCCCGCCTTCGCCGCCGCGTCCGACACGGACGAGGACGAGGCAGGACGCGAGACGATCGTCGTCGAGGTCGGCGGCAAGCGCCTTGAGGTCTCGCTGCCGTCCTCGCTGGGGATGACCCTGGCCCGTACCGGTCTGGCCGCGGGCGCCAAGCCCAAGCGCCGGGCGGCGAAGAAGTCCGGCTCCGCCGCGTCGGGCGACTCGCTCGCGTCCCCGATGCAGGGCACGATCGTCAAGGTCGCGGTCGAGGAGGGCCAGGAGGTCAAGGAGGGCGATCTCATCGTCGTCCTGGAGGCGATGAAGATGGAGCAGCCGCTCAACGCGCACCGCTCCGGCACCATCAAGGGCCTCACCGCCGAGGTCGGCGCCTCCCTCTCGTCGGGCGCCATGATCTGCGAGATCAAGGACTGATGGTGCCGGACCCGGGGCCGCCGCGGCGGCCCCGGGTCCGGCCCGTCACCGACCTGCGTGAGCCCCCGTCCGGACAACACCGGGCGGGGGCTCGTCGCGTGGCAAGGCGGGACCGGGAAGGCTCCGGGTGTACGGCCCCGCGGGATTGTTGTTCACACGGCGGAGGGGTGGGACAGGAGTCAGCGGCGTCGCATGTCGGCCACCCGCGCCTGCTGTTGCTGCTCGGCGAGCGAGACCGCGCTGCGCAACGGCTGCGGCCCCGGCCCGCCCGGATGCGTACGCCGCTGTCCGGGGAGCGGCATGTCCCTGCGCGGCGGACGAGCCGCGGAAGGGCTCTCCCCGCCCGCTCCGGAGACCGGGCCGCCGCCCTGCCCGGCCACCGTGATCTGCACACCCTGATCGGCCAGCGCCTGCAACTCCGTTGCCGCGCGGTCGTCCTGTGGCGGTGGCTCGTCGGTGACCAGCCGGGTGATCACATCCGTCGGCACCGTCTGGAACATGGTGTCGGTGCCCAGCTTGGTGTGGTCGGCGAGGACCACCACCTCGGCGGCGGCCTGCACCAGAGCCCGGTCGACGCTCGCCGAGAGCATGTTGGAGGTGGAGAGACCGCGCTCGGCGGTCAGTCCGCTGCCCGAGAGGAAGGCACGGGAGACCCGCAGCCCCTGGAGGGACTGCTCGGCACCGCTGCCCACCAGGGCGTAGTTGGAACCGCGCAGCGTGCCGCCGGTCATGACGACCTCGACCCGGTTGGCATGCGCCAACGCCTGGGCCACCAGAAGCGAGTTGGTGACCACGGTCAGGCCGGGGACGCGGGCCAGCCGGCGGGCCAGCTCCTGGGTGGTCGTCCCCGCACCGACCACGATGGCTTCGCCCTCCTCGACGAGCCCCGCGGCGAGATCGGCGATGGCCGTCTTCTCCGCAGTCGCGAGATGGGATTTCTGCGGGAAGCCGGACTCTCGCGTAAAACCACCCGGCAGTACCGCACCGCCATGGCGGCGGTCGAGGAGTCCTTCCGCCTCCAGCGCCCGCACGTCCCGCCGTACGGTCACTTCGGAGGTCTGGACGACACGGGCGAGCTCCCGGAGCGACACAGCCCCGTTGGCGCGCACCATTTCAAGGATCAATTGGCGACGTTCAGCAGCGAACACGAAACAGACAGTAACCTGACCGGCCGATAGTTCTCAGCACTTTGCGCCGAAAAACAGAAGTTGCGCACAGGTGGGGGCAGCAGGTGGTATATGGGGCGCAGTTGGCGCTTGCCGGTACGCAGGACGGGCCCGCGGAGCTGGTCCGCGGGCCCGTCCCCCAGGTCGGGCGGGTCAGCCCTCGCCGGCCGTCTTCCGTGTGTGCAGCTGCCGCGCCACTTCGGCGATCGAGCCGGAGAGCGACGGGTACACCGTGAAGGCGTTCGCGATCTGCTCGACCGTGAGGTTGTTGTCGACCGCGATCGAGATCGGGTGGATCAGCTCGCTGGCCCGGGGAGCCACGACCACTCCCCCGACCACGATGCCGGTACCCGGACGACAGAAGATCTTGACGAAGCCGTCCCTGATCCCCTGCATCTTGGCGCGCGGGTTGCGCAGCAGCGGGAGCTTGACGGCGCGCGCCTCGATCTTGCCCGAGTCGACGTCGGCCTGGCTGTAACCGACCGTGGCGATCTCCGGGTCGGTGAAGACGTTGGAGGAGACCGTCTTGAGGTTCAGCGGCTGCACCGCGTCACCGAGGAAGTGGTACATCGCGATCCGGCCCTGCATGGCGGCGACCGAGGCGAGAGCGAAGATCCCGGTGACGTCACCGGCCGCGTAGACGCCGGGGGCGCTCGTGCGGGAGACCTTGTCGGTCCAGATGTGGCCCGACTCCCTGAGCCGGACCCCGGCCTCGTCCAGGCCCATGCCCGCGCTGTTGGGGATCGCGCCGACCGCCATCAGGCAGTGCGTGCCGGAGATGACCCGGCCGTCGGCCAGCGTGACCTCGACCCGGTCGCCCACCCTCTTGGCGGAGGCGGCGCGCGAGCGGGCCATCACGTTCATGCCCCGGCGGCGGAAGACGTCCTCCAGGACGGCGGCCGCGTCCGGGTCCTCGCCGGGGAGCACGCGGTCCCGGCTGGAGACCAGCGTGACCCGCGAGCCGAGCGCCTGGTAGGCGCCCGCGAACTCGGCACCGGTGACGCCGGAGCCGACCACGATGAGCTCTTCGGGGAGCTCGTCCAGGTCGTACACCTGCGTCCAGTTCAGGATGCGCTCGCCGTCCGGCTGCGCGTCCGGGATCTCCCGGGGGTGGCCGCCGGTCGCCAGCAGCACGGCGTCGGCCGTCAGCATCTCCTCGGTGCCGTCGGCCGCTGTGACGGCCACCTGGCGGGAGCCGTCCATCGCCTGCTGCCCGACGAGCCGGCCACGCCCGCGCATCACCCGGGCGCCGGCCCTGGTGACCGATGCGGTGATGTCGTGCGACTGGGCGAGCGCGAGGCGCTTCACCCGCCGGTTCACCTTGCCGAGGTCCACGCCGACCACCCGGGCCGCCTGTTCCAGCGGCGGGGTGTCGTCGGCGACGATGATGCCCAACTCCTCGTACGAAGAGTCGAAGGTCGTCATCACCTCGGCCGTGGCGATCAGAGTCTTGGAGGGCACGCAGTCGGTGAGCACGGATGCCCCGCCGAGACCGTCGCAGTCGACGACGGTCACCTCCGCGCCGAGCTGGGCGCCCACCAGTGCGGCCTCATATCCGCCTGGTCCGCCGCCGATGATCACGATCCGGGTCACGAAAAATCCGCCTCGCGTTGTCACCCCGGCCGCACTGCCGCCCCGGCCGGGGGTCCGGGGGGTGCCCCCGGGGAATGCAGTACGTGCTTCATTGTCCCGCACTCTCCGGGATGCTTCACCCCCGGGGCACCCCCGGCTTCCCGGGGACGGCGCGGCGGCCCTTCCACCCGCCCGCCGGGGCCGGGCGACCCGGCCCCGAAATGCCACTGTCGTACCCTCGACACCATGTCGCTCTACGCCGCGTACGCCGGCAACCTCGACGCGCGGCTGATGAGTCGCCGCGCCCCGCACTCCCCCCTGCGCGGCACCGGCTGGCTCAACGGCTGGCGGCTGACCTTCGGCGGGGAGCAGATGGGCTGGGAGGGCGCGCTCGCCACGCTGGTGGAGGCCCCGCGCTCGCAGGTCTTCGTCGCCGTGTACGACATCGCGCCGATGGACCAGGACTCGATGGACCGCTGGGAGGGCGTCGGCCTCGACATATACCGGCGGATGCGCGTCCGCGTGGACACCCTGGAGGGCGAGGAGCCCGCCTGGATCTACGTACTGAACGGGTACGAGGGCGGACTGCCGTCGGCGCGCTACCTGGGCGAGCTGGCCGACGCGGCCGAGTCCGCGGGAGCTCCGCACGACTATGTGATGGAGCTGCGCAAGCGCCCCTGCTGAGGCCGGCGGGAGGGGCCGCGCTGCCGGGCGGACGGCCCGTTCCGGGGCGTTCGTCGGAAACGACAAGACAACGATCCGAAGTCCGTCGGCCAAGACATCTACGCGCGTAGGCCCAGAACGGTTACCCTCTTCGGCGTGAACGCTTCAGTTAACCCGGACATCCAGGGCGCCGCCGAGAACCCCATCGTCGCCGCCGACGCCGCCGCCACGCGCCTGCGCGAACTCACCGGCGCCGACACCCATGACGTAGCCCTCGTGATGGGCTCCGGCTGGGCACCGGCAGTCGACGCGCTGGGTACGCCCGTGGCCGACTTCGCCGTGACCGAACTGCCCGGGTTCCCGCCGCCCGCCGTCGAGGGCCACGGCGGACGCGTCCGCTCGTACGCCGTCGGCGGCAAGCGCGCGCTGGTCTTCCTCGGCCGCACCCACTACTACGAGGGCCGCGGCGTCGCCGCCGTCTCGCACGGGGTGCGCACCGCCGTCGCGGCAGGCTGCAAGACCATCGTCCTGACCAACGGCTGCGGCGGCCTGCGCCCCGGCATGCGGCCCGGCCAGCCGGTCCTGATCAGCGACCACCTCAATCTGACGGCCACCTCGCCGATCATCGGCGCGAACTTCGTCGACCTCACCGATCTGTACTCGCCGCGGCTGCGCGCGCTCTGCAAGGAGATCGACAGCACGCTGGAAGAGGGCGTGTACGTCCAGTTCCCCGGCCCGCACTACGAGACGCCCGCCGAGATCAACATGGTCCGGGTGCTCGGCGGCGACCTGGTCGGTATGTCCACGGTGCTCGAAGCCATCGCCGCGCGCGAGGCAGGCGCCGAGGTGCTCGGCATCTCGCTGGTCACGAACCTGGCGGCCGGGCTGAGCGGCGAGCCGCTCAACCACGAAGAGGTCCTGCAGGCCGGACGCGACTCGGCCGCGCGGATGGGAGAGCTGCTCTCGAAGGTCCTGGAGCGGATCTGACGCGCCGGCCGGGGCTCAGGGGCCAAGGCCCCGGCCCCGGCCACCGTCCCCGGGCGGCCGGGAGGGAGAAGCCCACAGCGGGGCAGCCACCCGCCCGGCGCCGGCCACCGCACCGCTCCAGCCACACCACTCCACGCGCCCGCCGCCCGAGAAAGGCCCACCACCGTGCAGCAGGACCTGATCACCCGCGCCAAGACCTGGCAGGCGGAGGACCCCGACAGCGACACCGGTGAGGAGCTCGCGCACCTCATCGACGCCGCGACGGACGGCACCGGCGGAGCCGCCACCGCCATGGCCGAGCTGGCCGACCGCTTCAGCGGCACGCTCCAGTTCGGTACGGCCGGCCTGCGCGGAGAGCTCGGCGCGGGTCCGATGAGGATGAACCGGGCCGTCGTCATACGCGCCGCGGCCGGCCTCGCCGCGTACCTCAAGGCGCAGGGCCAGGCCGGCGGCCTGGTCGTCGTCGGGTACGACGCGCGCTACAAGTCCGCGGACTTCGCCAGGGACACCGCGGCCGTGATGACCGGCGCCGGTCTGCGCGCGGCCGTGCTGCCGCGCCCGCTGCCCACCCCGGTCCTCGCCTTCGCCATCCGCCACCTCGGCGCGGTCGCGGGCGTGGAGGTCACCGCGAGCCACAACCCGCCGCGTGACAACGGCTACAAGGTCTATCTCGGCGACGGCTCGCAGATCGTGCCCCCCGCGGACACGGGGATCGCGGCGCAGATCGCCGCGGTGCGGAGCCTGCGCGACGTACCGCGGCCGGAGAGCGGCTGGGAGATCCTCGGCGAGGAGGTCCTGGAGGCCTATCTGGCCCGTACGGACGCCGTACTGACCCCCGGGTCCCCCCGCACCGCGCGCACCGTCCACACGGCGCTGCACGGCGTCGGCACGGAGACCCTGCTCGCCGCCTTCGCCAGGGCGGGCTTCCCCGAGCCGGTCCTCGTCGCTGAGCAGGCCGAGCCCGACCCGGCGTTCCCGACGGTCGCCTTCCCCAACCCGGAGGAGCCGGGCGCGATGGACCTGTCCTTCGCGACCGCCCGCCGCACCGCCCCCGACCTCGTCATCGCCAACGACCCCGACGCGGACCGCTGCGCGGTGGCCGTCCCGCACGAGGGTGACTGGCGGATGCTGCGCGGCGACGAACTGGGCGCGCTGCTCGCCGCGCACCTGGTACGCCGCGGGGTGACCGGCACCTTCGCCGAGTCGATCGTGTCGTCGTCACTGCTCGGCCGGATCGCCGGGGCGGCGTCCCTCCCGTACGAGGAGACGCTGACCGGCTTCAAGTGGATCGCCCGCGTCGAGGGTCTGCGGTACGGGTACGAGGAGGCGCTCGGCTACTGCGTCGACCCCGACGGCGTACGCGACAAGGACGGCATCACGGCGGCCCTGCTCGTCGCCGAACTGGCCTCGGTACTGAAGGCCGAGGGCCGCACCCTGACGGATCTGCTCGACGAGCTGGCCGTCCGGCACGGACTGCACGCCACGGACCAGCTCTCGGTGCGCGTCGATGACCTTTCGGTGATCGCGAACGCCATGCGGCGGCTGCGCGAACAGCCCCCGGCGGAGCTCGCCGGCCTCAAGGTCATGAGCGCCGAGGACCTGTCCGAGGGCTCGGAGCAGCTCCCGCCCACGGACGGCCTGCGCTACCGGCTGGAGGGCGCCCGGGTCATCGTCCGCCCGAGCGGTACCGAGCCGAAGATCAAGTGCTACCTGGAGGTGGTCCTGCCGGTGGCCGCCATCGGGGACGTCCCGGCGGCCAGGACCCGGGCGGACCAGATCCTGACGGCGATCAAGGCGGACCTGTCGCGGGCGGCGGGGCTGTAACCACGCCATCCGGGGTGCGGGCCCGCGAGGCCCGCACCCCGGGCAACGGTGGCCGGCTCGCGACCCGGGGCCGGCCGGCCCGCGCCGGCCGCTCAGACGGCGCTGAACCCTCCGGCCTTGACACACGCCACGAAGCAGGCGAACGAAGCAGCGGTGACGTCCAGGACAGGTCCGGCCTGGTTCTTGGAGTCACGGACGGGAACCACGCCGCGCGAGGCGACCAGGTTGGTGGCGACCTCGACGCACTGGCCGCCGTTGTTGCTGTACGAGGACGTGAACCAGCGGGGGGAGTCGGTCGTCATGGGGTGCCCTCTCGTACCTGTTCGATCATGGACACGGATGCCGTCTGCATGGCGTGCCGTCAGACGGACCCGGAGTCTTCGGCCTTGACACCCGCCACGAAGGAAGCGAACGCACCGGCGGAGACGTCCAGGACGGGACCGCCCGGGTTCTTGGAGTCACGGACAGGGACCACACCGCGCGAGTCGATCAGGTCGCCGGCGACCTCGACGCACTGGCCGCCGTTGGCGCTGTAGGAGGACTTGAACCAGTGGAGCGAATCGGTTGTCACAGAATGCCCTTTCTCACCTGACTGATCATGACCACGGACTCGGTCTGTGAGAGCGCCTCAGCCTGTAGCTGATGGTAGGCCGTGAAAAGCGGCCGAACCAAGCGTGTATCCCGCTCCAAACGGCCGGAGTGCGCGGACTCCGCATAGACCATGCAGGACCCGTCGGGCAGGGTGACCAGCGTGACCGGGGTATAGAAGGAGCGGCGTTCGCCCAGTTCATAGGTGGCCACCTGCACAACGGTGTTGGGCATATCCGCGATTTCCAAGAGGTGGCCCAGCTGACCTGCCAGGACTCGGGGCCCGCCCACCCGTTGCCTGATGCAGCTCTCATCCAGCAGGACGTAGATCTGCGGTGGCGGGGTCCGCTCGATCGACTGCTGTCGTCGGGCCAGCAGGGCGAGGCGTTCGTCTGCCTGCTGCTCCGTGATCGCGCCGCGTCGCACGGCACCCGTGGTGATGGCTGCGGCGTACTCCAACGTCTGGAGCAGCCCCGGGATGATCCCCAACTCGAACAGGCGGATCTCTAATGCCTTGCCCTCGAATCCGACGAATTCCGGGAAGCCGTCGAGTATCGCGGAGTCGCGGACGGCTGCCCCCTGTCGGACGAGCGCTTCCCCGGTGCCCAGCGCCTTGTCCGCGCTCGCAGTGAACTTGGAAGTTGGATTTCGAGCCCCAGTTTCGACCCCCGAAATATGCGACGGCGAGTACCCCGTGCGGTCTGCCAAATCGTCTTGGGTCCAGCCTTGCTCCTCTCTCAGCCTGCGGAGACGGTCACCAAACGCAGCCCGCGGCCCCCGCTCTGGGTCAAGTTCCTTGCGGTTGGGCACACTTCACCGAACTTTCTTTCAACTAGTCGGAGCTTGAAGGTCTCTTGAGAGTAGGCCACGCTGGGCCACCTTGGTAGTCGAACGACTACGGAGAGGAGTGGCGATGCCTGAAGAGATCAACTCCCCCGATGGGCAGGGGCCTTCGCACATCCCAGCTCTCGGCGCCCTCGTGGTCGACACGGGGCACGGCAACCGCACCGGGGAGTTCCGGGGGCTCGCCGGACCGTACTGGTCACTGCGGCCGGTCAGCGGCGGCCCCGAATGGGAGGCAGCCCCCGAGCACGTGCGGACCCCGACCAGCGCAGAACGGCTGACCGCGGAGAACGCACGGATCAACGCCCGGAGCCGCAGGGGGCCCGCATGGTGATGCCCGCCGGGACCCCTCCGCGCGGCCGGTCCGATCCCGAACCCTGCCTGAGATGCCAGGAGTTAGGCCTCGCCGAAGCCGTCGCCAGGGCCGAGCACGACGCAAGCAGGGAAACCGACTGCCGTGTGCTGCGCAAGCGACACCAACAGGCCGAACACGGAGGGCAGCCGTGACGCTCTCGCTGATCCGGCTCGTCTTCGCCGCAGGGGTCGTGCAGGCCCTCTTGCGGCGGCGCTTCCCCCGCATCATGCGCCTGCGCACGCTCACTCCACAACGGCCCGAGCTGCCAGCCCTGTTCGCCGAACTGCAACGGATAGAGACGGACCTGGCGTACCGCACGCGGTTCTTCGCCGGGCTGAACGCTGCGCTCGCCGAACGGAACGCGGAACGCATGGCAGAGCTGGAATCCCTCCGAACGGCCGTAGATCACCTCCGGAACCTGGTCCACTCCGGCAACGGCGAGCGCACCACTTGAGTAACAGCTCTTCCTGCTCCATCCTCCTTCTGAAAAAAACCAGTTGATTGGCAGAGGGGCAGACGGAACACGGGCAGCCCTGATGCCTCAGGCTCTGAGGCGGCCGGTCACGACCACCGACAGCAATCCGCCCCCCACCTCGGAATGCGAGGGGTTCGCGGCGGGAGGCATCCGCTGCCCGCGAACCCCTCGCATTCCGCTTCTGTTCTAGAAGGCCGCGGTCCGGTCTTCGCTGCGGGGGTCGGTCACCTGGTGCCCGGTGTAGACGCCCGCGCGCGACTCACGACGCCAGGGACGCGCGTGGGCCACGGATTCGGCGGCGGCCTCGGAACTGTCGTCGAGGTTCACGACGGCTACGGACGGCGAGCCGTCCGCGGGGCACCGCTCAAACCAGTCGCCGTTGGGCGCGATGACGCCGGACGGTGCGGTGGCGCTGTGCTCTGCGGGCACCGAGAAGCTGACCCAGTAGCTGTTGACCGCAGCGTGGCCTTGGGCTTGGGCGGCGGCGTTCCCCGGGGAGACACCGGTCGTGGAGAACAGGACGCAGTCGACGTCCAGCCTCTCGTATTCGGCGAACAACTCCGGGTAGTGGATCTCCATGCCCAGCAGGCAGCCGAAGCGCACACCGTCGATGTCGAAGGTCACCGGTGAGACGCCCGGCGAGTACATGTACGACACCTTCGTGTTCGACAGCAGGCGCTCGTCGTAGCGCGTGACGACCTCGCCGCGATCGGAGACGACGTAGAGGCTGTTGTGCGGGCGGTTCGACCCGGTCAAACGGTGCACCGAGGCGATCACTGTCCACAGCCGCAACTCCCGTGCCAACCCGGCGATCGCGGTCAGCTCTGCTTGCAGAACCGGCCACTGGCACCGGTCCCAGTCCGCCGGGCCGACCAGGTCCGGGCCGTCGGCGGACATGACGAGCTTGTGGGGAGAACAGATCGCGCCTTCCGGGAAGTGCACGATCCTCGCGCCCCGAGTGCTCGCCTCGTGCATCAGCGCGCGGACCTGGCGGCCGCTCTCCCGCAGTGCGTCAACATCGCGGGGGTCCTCGCGAACAGGCGTCTGCGCGACGGCGAGCCGCACGCTCTGGGGGTTCGTTGCTTCCGACATGACGTCTCCAGATGGAGTCGGACGGAAGTGCCGGAGGGCAGACGTGTAGGACTCACCGGTCCTGGCGGCGCGGGCGCGCACCTGGCGCTTGAAGTTCCTGCGGGCTGTCATCGCGGCCTTCCACGCCTTGAGCGACGGCTCCCCCAGCGACCTCGCCCGAGGCGGTCGGGCTGCGACAGCGACCTGAGACGCTAATCCCTTTGCCCCCCATGGGAGACCGTGCTGGGGACGGTCGCGGGAGGTTCGGCGTAGGCCACGCAATCCGTCATTTTGCCGCCGCCCACCAGCTCCGTCAACCGTCCCGCTACGAGGCCACCGGCGGATCCGTGCGGGCGGCACGGGCATCGTAGGCGGCGCGGGCGTCGTCGATACGGGCGAGGTGCGCGACGCTCCATTCGAGCAGGGGTGCGGTGGCCTCGCGCAGGGTGAAGCCCATCTCGGTGAGCTCGTAGCTGACATGCGGCGGCATCACGTTGTGAACGGTGCGGGTGAGGATTCCGTCGCGCTCCAGGCTGCGCAGCGTCACGGTGAGCATGCGCTGGCTGATCCCGTCGATGGCCCTTTTCAGCTCGGTGAAACGCCGCGGTCCGTCCCGGAGGTTGCGCACGACAAGCAGCGACCACTTGTCCCCGACGATGCCGAGTACCACCCGGGTCCGGCACGCGTCGCCGGACTCCGCCGCAGGCCGCTGGTCGCCGTGTGGCGCGCCCATGGTTACCTCCAGAGAACCGGGGCACCGAAAAGTGCCTTATTGCCTGCGGTGCACTGTCTGCACCAGCATGCACTCAGTACTCAAAGAGTACCGGGGCACGAAAGATAACCGCCTGGGCCGCGGACCGGCGGCAACCTGCGCGTGACCGTGACCTCCTGGTCGTGCTGTTACTTCTGCGAAGGAAGACTGATCCCTCATGTCCACATTCCTGCTGGTACACGGCGCTTGGCACACCGGACAGTGCTGGGAGCGGGTGGTGCCGCTGCTGGAGGCTGCCGGGCACCGGGTGTTCGCGCCGTCCCTGACCGGCTACGGCGACAAGGCGCACCTGCTCGGTCCTGAGGTGGGGCTCGATACGCACGTCGACGACGTGGTCGGGCTGGTCACCGAGAAGGGCCTCCGCGATGTCGTACTCGTCGGCCACAGCTACGCGGGGCTGGTGATCTCCTCCGCGGCCCACCGGATTCCGGAACGCATCGGGCACCTGGTCCACCTCGACGCGATGGTCCCGGAGGACGGCGAGTCCGCTGTCGACGTCCAGCCCGTCACACAACAGCTGATCGAGATGGCCGAGAACTCCGGAAGCGGCTGGCGCGTGCCACCCATGCCCGAACAACCCGCCCCCTTCGGCCTGTTCGGCGTCACGGACCCGGCGGACGTCGCCTGGTTGCGCGGGATGCTCTCGGACCAGCCGGTGCGCTGCCTGCAACAGCCGGTGCGACTGGACAACCCGGCCGCGAACGCGATCCCGCGCACGCACATCCACAATGTCGGGGCCACACCTGCGGGCATCACCCGCCGCCCCGTCCCCCCGGTCCAGCCAAACGGCACCGCCGCTCAGGTCTGGGAGCTGCCGACCGGCCACGACTGCATGATCACCATGCCGCGCGAACTCAGTGAACTGCTTCTCAAGCTCTCCCGAGCCCGAGCCCGAGCCTGAGCCTGGGCCTGCCCGCCCGCGGTGCCCGGCCGCCGCCAGCCTGCCGGCGCAGCGCGAGAGCTTCCTCGGACGAGGCCGGCGACGAGAGCCGTCCAGCACGCCGGGGACCGCCGACGGGACAGTCCTCAGCTCGACGCGAGCTGGTTGGAGATCTCCTTCTGCCACTTCTCGGCGTCGGCCGGCTCGTTCAGGGACTGCGCCCACTCCTCCGGCGTCATGCGCAGGTTCGCGGGGCCTGCCTTCAGCGCGACGAGCAGTTCGCGGGCCGAGGCGCGCAGCACCGGCGAGGTCCTCTGACCGGCCGGGACCGCCGGGCCTGCGGCAAGACCGTAGAGGCTGCGCGCCATGGCATCGCGCTTGCTGTGTTCGGCCTTCTTCCAGAACTTCAGCGCTTCCTTGAGGGCGTCGGGGCGCGAGGCGGGCTCGGCGAGGGCCGGGCCGCCCTCCTCCGCCTCCGGGGCCCAGCGCTCGGGGTGGCGGGCGCCCTCGTAGCGCTTCTGGCCGGCGCGTCCGGCCTTGTACGCGGTGACCGACAACAGCAGCCCCGCCGCTGTCGCGGCCAGGCCCCAGCCGACCGGGTTGCTCGCCAGCGCGCCGGTGGCGGCCGCTGCGATCGTCACCGCGCCGCCGGCCGACCTGGCACCGTCTCCGACCGCGCCGACCCCCTGCTTCCAGAGCTTGTTGCGCTGCTTCGCCTGGGCGTAGTCCCGGGTGGTGTTGAGGACGTTGGTGTCCTGCGCCTTCTTCACGTCCCCCGCCGCCTTCTCGATGGTCGAGAAGGCGTTACTGGCACGGTCCAGGGCGGCGCCCAGACGGTCCGAGAGGCCGTCCCCGTCGCCGTCGTGGGCACGCTCCAACTCGACGTAGGCCTGTGCGAGCGCCCAGTGGCTCTCCACCTCCGCCTCGCGGAGGCGGGTGAGCTCGCGGTCGTCCACCGGCGAGGGCACATCGATCTTCTTGACGGCCCGGTGCTTCTGCGTCGTCAGCCCGAACCGGCGCGCCGCCCGGACGCTCTTGGCGCCCGCGACGACGCCGATCACCCCGCCCCCGGCCTCAGCGACACCCGCTGCCGTCACGACGGCCTCCGCGTGCAGGGAGTTCTTGGCGACACCGATGACGTCGGAGCTGAACGTCGCCAGGTTCTGGATACCGTCGAGCACCTTGGAGGGGAACTTCTTGCGCGGGGCGTGGGAGGAGGGACCCGCCGGGTTCTCCTTGGACTCCTTGTACGCCTTGCGCGCGTCGATGACGTTGTTGACCGCCGTGACCCCGTCGGTGACGCCCATCTCGGCGGCGGCCACGGCGGAGGAGACGCCGACCTGCTCCGACAGGTGCGTGTCGGAGGTCTGCGACGCCTTCCAGTTCATCTCCGCGTCTGCCGGGACCAGACCGCGCAGGACGAGGGTGTCGAGGACGTCGAGGTGCTTGTTGGCCCGCTCCAGCGCGGCGGCGATCCTCTCCCGGATGTTCAGCCCGGTACGCGACTTCGCCTTCGGTTTGTCCGTCGCTTCACCCGACGCCTTCGGTTCACCCGACGCCTTCGGCTTGCCCGTCGCTTCACCCGACGCCTTCGCCTCGCTGTCCTCCGCGAGACGCTGGACGACGGCGGACGCGGCTCTGTTTCCGGCGAGCGCCTGTATCGACCCCATCATCGGTCCGACACCATGGAGGTGCGGCGCTCCGGCCAGGCTCTCCGCGCCGCGTGAGACAGGCCGGGGCCGCGAAACGGCCGGCTGCCGCGTACGGCTGCCGAAAGCAGTGTTACCCACCGGGATCCTCCGTGCTCGTTCTGACACCGGGTGCGTGGCAAGTCGGGGCATCCGGCGGGGCCTTGCTTTCCTCACAGTATTGACTGTCCTCGGACCCTCGCGGAAGGTTTCCTCGTCCCGCATCGGTTCCGTGCACCGGTTCGTGCCCGTCGTGACCGCCGCTCGTGCCCTGCCGGTACCCCGTCAGCCGTCCTTGCCCGACGCACCCGGGCCCAGCCACTCCAGCGCCGCGACCGTCAGCGCGGTCACCCCCGTGTCCAGGGTCGGCTGCATCACCGGGGCGAACTGCGGGCTGTGGTTGACCGGGATGTCCTCCGCCACCGTGTTGTCCCTGACCGCCTTCGCGAACTTCTCCGGGTCGGCGCCGCCGAAGCCCCAGTACGCGAACGGCACATCGAAGGCGCCCGGGATCAGGCTGAAGTCCTCGCTGGCCGTCTGGAGTTCGATCGTGCCCGCGTCGTCGCCGAAGTGCGCAGTGAAGGCCTTCGCCAGCCGCTCCGCGACATCCCCGTCGTTCACCGTGGCCGGGAACGAGGTGATGTGCTCGATGTCCGGCTCCTTCGGCGCGTTGGACGCGGTCGCCTCCGCACGGACACAGCGCTCGATCGCGTCCAGTACCTGGCGGCGGGTCGTCTCGTCGTACGTGCGGACGTTCAGCAGGATGACGGCGCTGCCGGGGATGACGTTCGGGCTCGCACCCGCCTGGATGCTGCCGACCGTCAGCACGGCGGGCGTGGTGGCGGCCAGTTCCCGGGAGACGACCGTCTGGAGCCGCACCACGCACAGCGCCGCGAGCACCACCGGGTCGACGGCGAACTGCGGCATGGAGCCGTGGCCGCCGCGCCCGTACAGCGTGATGCGCAGACTGTCGGCCGCCGCCAGGAACGACCCGGGGCGCACCCCCACATAGCCCGCCGGATAGGGCAGGACGTGCTGGGCGAGGGCCACGTCGGGGCGGGGGATCCGGTCGGTGAGACCGTCGTCGACCATCGCGTCGGCGCCGTCGCCGTTCTCCTCCGAGGGCTGGAACAGCACGGTCAGCGTGCCCTGCCAGGCGTGCGGCGACGCGGCCATCAGCCGGGCGAAGCCGAGCATGCAGGTGACATGGGTGTCGTGACCGCAGGCGTGCATCACCGGCAGTTCCACCCCGTCCGCGTCCTTGGTGGTCACCGTCGACGCGTACGGCAGCCCGGTGTCCTCCTTCACCGGCAGCGCGTCCATGTCAGCGCGCAGCAGCACGGTGGGCCCCTCACCGTTGGCCAGGACGCCGGCCACACCGGTACCGCCGATTCCGTCGGTCACCCGGTACCCCCAGTCCCGCAGCCGCCCGGCGACCCGTGACGCGGTCCTGTGCTCGGCCAGCCCCAGCTCGGGATGGGCGTGCAGGTCACGGTAGAAGTCCTCAAGATCATCGCGGATGCCGTCCAGACCACCGAGGACGGCATCGGAGGCGGAAGTGCTGGTCATGGGGGTCCTTCCCGGGCGAGGGAGGGCATGGACCGGGCCGGTCCTGCACTCTCACCATCGTGGCCAGCTCCGGCCGGGCTGTCATCCGCACCTCGCCGCCGAGCCCGTGAGCGAGGGGTGCGCGGAGCACGGGAGGGGCCCCGGGGCCCGGCACCGGCCGCCCTGGCGCCCGCCCCCGGCCGGCCCGTCAGGCAGAATCGGGGGCATGACCCCTGAGCACCCCACGCCTGAGCCCCCCGGCCCGGTCTACGCCGACCGTGTCTACCGGTCCCTCGCCGGGATCGCGGGTGGCGTGCTGCTGCTCGCCCTGGCTGTCTGGCTGGGCATCGACGCCCTCGTCAACGGCCACGGCAACACCCCCTGGCTGGCCCTCGCCGGGCTGCTCTTCGTGATCCCGCTGGTGACCGCCTTCACGCTGCGGCCCGCCGTGTACGCCAGTGCCGACCGGCTCAAGATCCGCAACCCGTTCCGTTCGATCACGCTCCCCTGGGCGTGCGTCGACGACTTCCGTGCCGCGTACTCCACGGAGGTCTTCGCGGGCAGCCGCAAGTACCAGCTCTGGGCCGTCCCCGTGTCGCTGCGCCGCCGCAAGAGGGCCAATGTCCAGCAGATGCGGGCGTCCATGCCGGGTGCCGAGCGCCGCCAGAACCGCAATCCGTTCGCCCAGGGCGCCGATGCCGACCAGGGCCGCGCCCCCTCCGACCAGACGGTCATCGAGCTGCGTCAGCTCGCGGAGACCGGCAAGGACCGGCCGGCCGCGCAGGGCCCTCCCGAGATCC
Source organism: Streptomyces sp. NBC_00388 (assembly GCF_036061255.1). Classification (NCBI taxonomy): domain Bacteria; kingdom Bacillati; phylum Actinomycetota; class Actinomycetes; order Kitasatosporales; family Streptomycetaceae; genus Streptomyces; species Streptomyces sp. NBC_00388. The sequence continues at coordinate 4,838,423 of NZ_CP107948.1, read as the reverse complement.
GCTGGGCGTACGAGCTCATGGCCCCGTGTGTGGCCGGCGCCGTCCTGCTCGCCGTACTGCTGGCCGTGGGCTGACCGGGGCCGGCCTGGGGGCCGGGGCAGACCGCCCCGGCCCGGTCCGCGCATCCGGCCGCGCGGACCGGCGACGACCGGCGAGTGAGCCGTGCCCCGGCCGGACCTGCGGGCCCTCCCGCCGAGCCGGTCCGTCCCTCCCCCTGTACAGGTCGCTACGCGCGTAGATATGCTCCTCTGGTGACCATGCCCACCACCGCCCCCTCCCCCGGCGCCCCGAGCGAAGGACAAGCCTCCCGCCAGGGAGACGCCTCCTCCGCCACCGGTTTCGCCGACGTGACCACGTCCGACAGCGCGCTGCGCCGCTTCCTGCACGGGCTGCCCGGCGTCGACGCCGTCGGCCTCGAAGCGCGCGCCGCCGCCCTCGGCACCCGTTCGATCAAGACCACGGCGAAGGCGTACGCCATCGACCTGGCCATCTCGATGATCGACCTGACGACGCTCGAAGGCGCCGACACCCCGGGCAAGGTCCGGGCGCTCGCCGCCAAGGCCGTCCACCCCGACCCCACCGACCGCACGGCCCCGATGACGGCCGCCGTCTGTGTGTACCCGGACATGGCCGCCACCGCGAAGGCCGCGCTGAACGGCGCGGACGTGAAGGTCGCCTCCGTCGCCACCGCCTTCCCGGCGGGCCGCGCCGCGCTGCCGGTGAAGCTCGCCGACGTGCGGGACGCCGTGGCGGCAGGGGCCGACGAGATCGACATGGTGATCGACCGGGGCGCCTTCCTCTCCGGCCGCTACCTCTCGGTGTTCGAGGAGATCCAGGCCGTCAAGGCGGAGTGCGTCAGGGCCGACCGGACAGCCGCCCGGCTGAAGGTCATCTTCGAGACCGGTGAGCTGTCGACGTACGACAACATCCGCCGCGCCTCCTGGATCGGCATGATGGCGGGCGCGGACTTCATCAAGACGTCGACCGGCAAGGTCGCGGTCAACGCCACCCCCGCCAATACCCTGCTGATGCTGGAGGCGGTCCGCGACTTCCGCGCACAGACCGGCGTCCAGGTCGGCGTGAAGCCCGCGGGCGGGATCCGCTCCACCAAGGACGCGATCAAGTTCCTGGTACTGGTCAACGAGACCGCGGGAGCCGACTGGCTGGACAGCCACTGGTTCCGCTTCGGCGCCTCCAGCCTGCTGAACGACCTGCTGATGCAGCGCCAGAAGCTCAGCACCGGCCGCTACTCCGGTCCCGACTACGTGACGGTGGACTGATCACCATGGCTCTCTCATCCGCATTCGAGTACGCGCCGGCCCCCGAGTCGCGCTCCGTCGTCGACATCGCCCCGTCGTACGGGCTCTTCATCGACGGCGAGTTCACCGAGGCGGCGGACGGCAAGGTCTTCAAGACCGTCAGCCCGTCCACCGAGGAGGTCCTGTCGGAGGTCGCCCGCGCGGGCACCGCCGACGTGGACCGCGCCGTGCAGGCGGCCCGCAAGGCGTTCACCACGTGGTCGGTGCTGCCCGGCTCCGAGCGCGCCAAGTACCTCTTCCGTATCGCCCGGATCATCCAGGAGCGCTCGCGCGAGCTGGCCGTCCTGGAGACCCTGGACAACGGCAAGCCGATCAAGGAGACGCGCGACGCGGACCTCCCGCTGGTCGCCGCGCACTTCTTCTACTACGCGGGCTGGGCCGACAAGCTCGACCACGCCGGGTTCGGAGCGAACCCCAGGCCGCTGGGCGTGGCGGGCCAGGTCATCCCCTGGAACTTCCCGCTGCTGATGCTCGCCTGGAAGATCGCCCCGGCCCTCGCCACCGGCAACACCGTGGTGCTCAAGCCCGCCGAGACGACCCCGCTGAGCGCCCTGTTCTTCGCGGACATCTGCCGCCAGGCGGGCCTGCCGAAGGGCGTCGTCAACATCCTTCCCGGTTACGGGGACGCGGGAGCCGCGCTGGTCGGGCACCCGGACGTCGACAAGGTCGCCTTCACCGGCTCCACCGCCGTCGGCAAGGCCATCGCCCGCTCCGTCGCGGGTACGGAGAAGAAGGTCACCCTGGAGCTGGGCGGCAAGGGCGCGAACATCGTCTTCGACGACGCGCCCGTCGACCAGGCCGTGGAGGGCATCGTCACCGGCATCTTCTTCAACCAGGGGCAGGTCTGCTGCGCGGGCTCGCGCCTGCTGGTCCAGGAGTCGGTGCAGGAGGAGGTGCTGGACGCCCTGAAGCGGCGGCTCTCCACGCTGCGCCTCGGTGACCCGCTCGACAAGAACACCGACATCGGTGCGATCAACTCGGCCGAGCAGCTCGCGCGCATCCAGAAGCTCGTGGAGACGGGCGAGGCGGAGGGCGCGGAGCGCTGGTCGCCCGCGTGCGAACTCCCTTCGTCCGGTTACTGGTTCGCCCCGACGCTCTTCACCGGGGTCACCCAGGCCCACACCGTCGCGCGGGACGAGATCTTCGGCCCGGTCCTCTCCGTGCTGTCGTTCCGTACGCCCGACGAGGCCGTCGCCAAGGCCAACAACACGCAGTACGGCCTGTCCGCCGGCATCTGGACGGAGAAGGGCTCGCGCATCCTCGCGGTCGCGAGCAAGCTCCGGGCCGGTGTGGTGTGGGCCAACACATTCAACAAGTTCGACCCGACCTCGCCCTTCGGCGGCTACAAGGAATCGGGCTACGGCCGCGAGGGCGGCCGGCACGGCCTGGAGGCGTACCTCGCCCCGTCGAGCCCGGAGGGCAAGCGCTGATGAGCACCGAGCAGCAGAACCGGCTGAGCGTCTTCAAGACCTACAAGCTGTACGTCGGGGGCAAGTTCCCCCGTTCCGAAAGCGGGCGCGTGTACGAGGTGACCGACTCCAAGGGCAACTGGCTGGCCAACGCCCCGCAGTCCTCCCGCAAGGACGCGCGCGACGCGGTCGTCGCCGCCCGCAAGGCGTTCGGCGGCTGGTCGGGCGCGACCGCGTACAACAGGGGCCAGGTCCTCTACCGCGTCGCCGAGATGCTGGAGGGCCGCCGGGACCAGTTCGTACGCGAGGTGGCGGACGCCGACGGCATCTCCAAGTCCAAGGCGGGCGCCGTGGTGGACGCGGCGGTCGACCGCTGGGTCTGGTACGCGGGCTGGACCGACAAGATCGGCCAGATCGTGGGCGGGGCGAACCCGGTCGCGGGCCCGTTCTTCAACCTGTCGACCCCGGAGCCGACCGGAGTGGTGGTGGTCGTCGCCCCGCAGGAGTCGTCGTTCCTGGGCCTCGTCTCGGTCGTCGCCCCGGTCATCGCGACCGGGAACACCGCGGTCGTCATCGCCGCCGAGAGCTCACCGCTGCCCGCGCTCTCGCTCGGCGAGGTGCTCGCGACGTCGGATCTGCCGGGCGGAGTGGTCAATGTGCTGTCCGGCAGGACAGCGGAGATCGCCGCGCCGCTCGCCGCCCACCAGGACGTCAACGCCATCGACCTGACGGGCGCGGACACCGCGCTGGCCCGCGATCTGGAGATCGCCGCCGCGGACAATCTGAAGCGGGTCCTGCGTCCACAGGCTGTGGACTTCACGGCCGCCCCCGGCACGGACCGGCTGACGGCCTTCCTGGAGACCAAGACGGTCTGGCATCCGACCGGCGCCCTGGGCGTCTCGGGCTCCTCCTACTGAGCCCCCGGCCCCTCTTGCGGAGCCGGCAGAGCCGGTACGGGAACGACCGCACGAAGGCCCCCGGCCGCCGCTGCACTCCGGTGCCGGCGGCGGCCGGGGGCCTTTCCCGTACCGGGACCCGGCCCGGCCGGCCGGTCACCTGCCGGGCAGCAGGTCCTTGAGCGCGCCGCCGCTGGTCAGCGGGGAGGTCAGCAGGGCCGTCGAGACGGGCTTGAAGTCGGCGATCTGGGTGCCGACGGCGTTGTCCAGCGGGTCGACGCCGGTCTTGGCCAGCGGGTCGAGCTGGAGGGCGGCGACCGGCGCCGTGGCGTGACCGACCGCCCCGGTCAGGACCTGGACAGGCGAGGGGCCGAGACTGCCCAGCACCGCCGTGGGCCCGGCGGTGCCGGTGGCCGCGGGTGTGGCGGCCTGTGCGACCGCACCACCCATCCCGAGGGCCGCGCCGGTCACGGAGACGGCGATGCCGATACGGAGCAGGGAGTTCCGCCGCGGTGGGTGCGCTGCATGTGCTGCCATGAGATTCCTGACTCGCAGAGTAATCGGATGCGCACCCAGCGTAGTTCCTGAGGGGTGTCCGCTCCAACGACCGCCGGGAACCTCACTCCTGGGAGTAGCACGGACCGCTCGATGCGGGAGAATGTTCTTCCGTGAGTTCCTCCCAGTCCATACAGACCCGCGTCGTCCTGCTCGCGGGCCCCTCCGGATCCGGCAAGTCGTCCCTCGCGGAGCGTTCGGGCCTGCCCTTGCTGCGCCTTGACGACTTCTACAAGGAGGGCGACGATCCGACCCTTCCGCAGGTCCCCGGCAGCGCGGACATCGACTGGGACTCCCCCGCGTCGTGGGACGCGGACGCGGCGGTCGGCGCGATCCAGGAGCTGTGCCGCACGGGCCGGACGACCGTGCCCGTGTACGACCTCTCCGCCAGCGCCCGCGTCGACCGGGAAGCGCTCGACATCGGCCCGGCGCCCGTCTTCGTCGCCGAGGGCATCTTCGCCGCCGACATCGTGCGGCGGTGCCAGGAGCTCGGCCTGCTGGCGGACGCGCTCTGCCTGCGCGGGCGGCCCTCCACCACCTTCCGGCGGCGGCTGATGCGCGACCTGCGCGAGGGGCGGAAGTCCGTGCCGTTCCTGCTGCGGCGGGGGTGGCGGCTGATGCGGGCCGAGCGGGGAATCGTGGCGCGGCAGTCGGCGCTGGGGGCCTGTCCGTGCGACAAGCAGGAGGCGCTGGCCCGCCTGGCGGCGGCCGGGGCCCCCTCCATGAGCGCGGGGCCCGTCGGTACCGTCCGGCCTGTCTGAGTCCTGCCCCTGGCGGGGCGTCGGCCCGTCCCGCCGGTCAGCTGTCCTTGACCGCGACGCCGGCCCAGACCGGCGCCGTGTACTCGTCGGTGTTCGTGTCGGCGCTGCCGACCTCCACCACCACCGGTTCGGGGCGCCAGCGGTTCGGGGGGACGATTCCCGGTTCGACCAGCGTCAGGCCGTCGAAGAACCGGGCCACCTGGTCCTTGGTGCGGGCCTTCAGCTGCGAGCCCGAGGCCTTGAAGTCCGATTCCAGGCCGCCGGAGCCGTCCTGGTCCAGATCACGTGCGAGGTGGGTGATCACCAGACAGCTCCCCGGCGCCAGTTCCCCGACCAGCCGGCGGACGACCGCGTACGGGTCGGCGTCGACCGGCAGCCAGTGGAGCAGCAGACACATGCTCAGCGCCACCGGACGGCTCAGGTCGAGCGTGTCGTGCAGCACTCCGGCGGCCAGAACCCCGTCCGGGTCGGCGGCGTCGGCCTCGATGTACGCCGTCCGCCCCTCGGGGTGGCCGATGTGCAGTGCGCGTGAATGCGCCAGCACGATCGGGTCGTTGTCCACGTAGACCACGCGGCTGTCCGGGGCCACGCCCTGCGCGATCTCGTGCACATTGGGCGACGTCGGTATGCCGGTGCCTATGTCCAGGAACTGCCGGATACCGGCATCGGCCGCCAGGTACCGGGTCGCCCGGTGGATGAACGAACGGTTGGCCAGGGCGGTCAGCCGCGCCGACGGCACGTTGGCGACCACCTGTTCGGCCATGGCCCGGTCCGACGGGTAGTTGGTCTTGCCGCCCAGCAGGACGTCGTAGACCCGGGCCGCGTGCGGACGGTCCGTCTTCAGGTCGACCGGCTCCCGCACGTCTCCCTGCGTCATCCACTCCTGCGCATCGCCCATCGGGTCTCCAGCCTTTCGCACGTTTGGATCAACTCCCGTACGACCTTAGACCGTTCGCCCCCGGGCAGGCCGGCGCAGGGCGACCGGCCCCATCACGGGCCCCGCCCACCGGGCCGCCGCCGGATACTCCCCGGCCGGCGGGATGTCGTGACCGTCGGAGCCGGCCGGACAGGAGACCGCGGCCCAGACCGCCTTGCCATCGGTGCCGGGAGTGGTCCAGCCCCATGCCTCACTGAGGCAGTCGATGATGTGCAGACCCCGGCCGGACTGGGCCAGGAAGTCCGGCTCCCTGAGCCGCGGGGCGGCGGAGCTCGGGTCGCAGACCGCGAAGAGAACGGTCCCGCGGCGCCGCAGCAGTCCGAGCCAGACGTCCTGGCCGTGGCCGGTCCGGGCCGGGAGGGCGCCGAGCCCGTACCGCAGGGCGTTGCTGAGGAGTTCGGAGACGATCAGCGCCGCGTTGTCGACGAGCGGGCTCAACGACCAGGAGCGCAGCAGGGATCCGGTGAACCGGCGTCCTTCGCCCACCGCCTGGCCGCAGGCCGGCAGGGCGCGGGCCGTGAAGCCGGCGGACGCGGCCTCCGCCTCCTCGTGCCGGAAGGCGTCGCGCGACGCCTGCCCCAGCAGTCGGTGAACGGTGGGCCCGGGTAAGGCACCTGATGAACCGGTCGAGCGGGATGTCATCGCGATCTCCGAGGAGCAGCCAGACGTCACGTGGGGGTGATCGGCGCCCACTATCCCCCTCCGGAGGATGGTGCCGCAACTGCATCTGCAATTACAGTTCCGGCTGACGCAATTGCCACGGCAAGTGCAGATGCAATTGCATATGCATGAGGCCTGGTCAGACGTGCGCACCACGACGAGGAGTGGTCACCATGCGGCAGATAGAAAACGGGACACGATCCGATCTGATCGACAACGCAAACTGGACAAAGAGCCGCCACAGTGCGCCGGGAGGCAACTGCGTGGAGGTCGCCGCTCTCCCCGACGGCAGCATCGCGCTGCGCAACTCCCGTCACCCGCAGGGGCCCGCGCTCGTCTACACGCGTGCGGAGATCGCCGCGTTCGTCGCCGGCGCCAAGGACGGCGAGTTCGACGCACTGTCCACCTGAGGCCTTGGGTGGCGGTGGACGCCGGGCTGCTGTACGCGGCCCGGTGCCGGATGGAACACTGGCACTCCTCGTGTACGTCCAGTCGCCCTACGGGAGTTGGCATGACCGCCATACAGCGGCCGAGCAGTGAACAGCTTTCGATAAGGCGGTACCTGGACCACCAGCACATCGGCCCGACCGCCCTGCGCATCCTGCTCGGGGCGCGGCTGCGCCGCCTCCGGCAGGAACGCGAGGTCTCTCGCGTGGACGCGGGGCGGGCCATCCGCGCGTCGGACGCCAAGATCACCCGGCTCGAACGCGGCCAGGTCGGCTTCAAACAGCGCGATGTCATCGATCTGCTGACCCTCTACCGGGTACTGGACGAGCCGTCCCGGGCCGACTACCTGGAGATGACCCGGCAGGCCAACCTGCCGGGGTGGTGGCACCGGTACAGCGACGTACTGGAGAGCTGGTTCGAGCTGCACGTCGGCCTGGAAGAGGCCGCTTCGCTCATCCGCACCTACGAGGTGCAGTTCCTCCCCGGCCTGCTCCAGACACCCGAGTACGCCCGGGTCGTCACCCGCCTCGGATACCCGAGCGCCCCGGAGTCCAAGGTGAACCGGCTGGTCGACCTGCGGATGGAGCGGCAGAAGCTGCTCACCCGCCCGCAGGCGCCCACGCTGTGGGCGGTGGTGGACGAGGCCGTCCTGCGCCGCCCCTTCGGCGGGGCCGAGGTGGTGCGCGGGCAGCTGGAACACCTCATCGAAGCGGCCGAACTGCCCAACGTCACCCTGCAGATAGCCCCGTTCAGCGTGGGCGCCATGGCGGCGGCGGGCACCCCCATCACCATCCTTCGGTTCAGCGAACCGGACCTCCCCGACAAGGTCTACCTGGAGCAGCTGACCGGGGCGGTCTACCTGGACAAGCAGGAGGAGATCGACCAGTACTCCCTGATCATGGACCGCCTGGTCACCGAGGCGGATCCGCCGCAGGACGCCCGCCCGTTCCTGAAGGAGCTCCTCGACCGGACGTACCGGGCCTAGGCGTATCCGTAGCCCGGCCCTGGCGGTGAGGACGAGGCGGGCCGTGACCCGCCAGGACAGCGGAGCAGGGCCGGACAGGCCCCCCCGGCCCGTCCGGCCCTGCTCCTCTTCCCCCGTGTCCCCCGGGCCCCCGCCCCGTGACACCCGCCGTCTCCCCCGGAACGGCGGCCCCCCGATCCCTCAGGCGACGAGCTCGCCGAAGGACTCCTGCTCGTCACGGCCGAAGCTGAGGACGTCGTCCTCACGCAGCCGGCGCAGCGAGCGCCAGATGCTGGACTTCACCGTGCCGACACTGATGTCGAGAATCTCCGCGATCTCGGGATCCGTACGGCCCTCGTAGTACCGCAGCACCAGCATGGTGCGCTGCGTCTCGGGCAGCCCGGCCAGCGCCTGCCAGAGCACCGCGCGCAGCTCCGTGCCGCGCATCGCGTCCGTGTCGCCCGCCGTCTCCGGGAGCTGCTCGGTCGGGTACTCGCTGAGCTTGCGCCGGCGCCATGCGCTGATGTGCAGGTTGGTCATGGTGCGGCGCAGATACCCGCCGACCGCCGCCTTGTCGCTGATCCGGTCCCAGGCTCGGTACGTCGAGAAGAGCGCGCTCTGGAGCAGGTCCTCGGCCTCGAAGCGGTCGCCGGTCAGGTGGTAGGCGGTGGCGTACAGGGAGGCGCGGCGCTCCTGCACGTAGGCGGTGAACTCCGCCTCCGACGCGGAGGACCGCTCCCCCGCGGTCTCCCCGTACGCCACCGCCTGGCGCGGTACGGCCGCCTTCGCGACCGCCGCCGGTGCGTCGACGACCGTCATGTACGACGGGTGCTGACGCCCGGTGCCACGAGAGCACCCCCGCCCTCCCGCGGCACCGGACTTCTCGGTGTTCCGTGCTGACACCACGTCGTGGAGCCGCGTGATTACTGCGCCGGAGTTGTTGCTGTGCAGTGAGTTCATCTCGCGCCCCCTGTCGTGGAGTCGTGCTTCGGTCTGTTGATGAAGAGCTTGCCTCCGCAGTTTCATCGGGTTGTCTGTCGACTGTCACAGGCGCGTCACAAGGCCTGTGGCGGGAGGTGACCTGAGTGACACCGGAGGTGACGGAGGCGGCGCCCCCGGGGGCACGCGACAGCCTCCACGGTGCTTCCTCCGCCGTAACGGGGGCCTCCACACAGGGTGACGGGAGCCCCGTAACCCCTCCGGAGGTCGAACTCCCCTGTCCCATGGGCCAGAATGACCTCCGTGCCCTTCCTGTTGCTGATCGAGGACGACGACGCCATCCGTACGGCTCTTGAGCTGTCTCTGTCACGCCAGGGGCACCGGGTGGCCACAGCCGCCACCGGCGAGGACGGTCTCCAGCTGCTGCGCGAACAGCGCCCCGACCTGATCGTGCTGGATGTGATGCTGCCCGGAATCGACGGTTTCGAGGTGTGCCGCCGGATCAGACGCACCGACCAGCTGCCGATCATCCTGCTGACCGCGCGCAACGACGACATCGACGTGGTGGTCGGACTCGAATCCGGCGCCGACGACTACGTGGTCAAGCCGGTACAGGGACGGGTCCTCGACGCCCGTATCCGGGCCGTGCTGCGCCGCGGGGAGCGCGAGTCGACCGACTCCGCCGCCTTCGGGAGCCTGGTCATCGACCGTTCGGCGATGACCGTGACCAAGAACGGCGAGGATCTCCAGCTCACCCCGACCGAGCTCCGCCTGCTGCTCGAACTGAGCCGCAGGCCCGGGCAGGCGCTCTCCCGCCAGCAGCTGCTGCGTCTGGTCTGGGAGCACGACTACCTCGGTGACTCACGGCTTGTCGACGCCTGTGTGCAGCGGCTGCGCGCGAAGGTCGAGGACGTGCCGTCCTCGCCCACCCTGATCCGCACGGTGCGCGGAGTCGGTTACCGGCTGGACACGCCTCAGTGAATCGCCGGTTCCTCCACGGGCTGCGTCTGACGAGCCTGCGGCTGCGCCTCGTCGTCGTCTTCGCCCTGGTCGCGCTCACCGCCGCCGTCTCCGCGTCCGGCATCGCGTACTGGCTCAACCGCGAGGCGGTACTGACCCGTACGCAGGATTCCGCGCTCAAGGACTTCCGGCAGGAGATGCAGAACCGGGCGGCGTCGCTGCCCTTGCAGCCGACGCAGAACGAGCTCCAGACCGCCGCGGTGCGGATGGCCGGGTCGAGCAACCCCGGATACAGCGTGCTGCTGGTCGGCGAGCGGGCGAAGGGCAAGCCCGTCATCGGCTACTCCGACCTGGACGCGTTCACGCTCGCCGACGTACCGCGGCAGCTGCGGGACGCCGTGGCCAAACAGCAGAAGGTCGGCACGGACGACCACTCGACCTACCACCTCTTCTGGCAGCGCGTCACCCTGCGCGGGACGCCGTACCTGGTGAGCGGCGCGAAGATCGTCGGAGGGGGGCCCACCGGCTACATGCTCACCTCGCTCGACCAGGAGCGGCAGGACCTCAGCTCCCTCGCCTGGTCGCTGGCCATCGCCACCGGACTGGCGCTGATCGGCTCGGCGCTGCTCGCGCAGGCCGCCGCGACAACGGTGCTCAAACCCGTGCAGCGGCTCGGCGACGCGGCCCGGCGCCTCGGTGAGGGCAAGCTCGACACCCGGCTCAGGGTCTCGGGCACGGACGAGCTGGCCGAGCTGTCCAGGACGTTCAACAAGACGGCCGAGGCGCTGGAGCAGAAGGTCAGCAACATGAGCGAGCGGGAGGAGGCGAGCCGCCGCTTCGTCGCCGACATGTCGCACGAGCTGCGGACGCCGCTCACCGCGATCACCGCGGTCTCGGAGGTCCTGGAGGAGGAGGCGGACAGCCTCGACCCCATGATCGCGCCCGCCGTGCAACTGGTGGTGAGCGAGACCCGCAGGCTGAACACCCTGGTGGAGAATCTGATGGAGGTCACCCGCTTCGACGCGGGTACGGCGAGGCTGGTGCTCGACACTGTGGACATCGCCGACCAGATCACCGCGTGCATCGACGCGCGCGCCTGGCTCGACGCCGTTGAGCTGGACGCGGACCGCGGCATCATGGTGCGCCTCGACCCCCGCCGCCTCGACGTGATCCTGGCGAATCTGATCGGGAACGCGCTGAAGCACGGTGGTTCGCCGGTCCGGGTCACCGTGCGGATCGAGGGCGAGGAGCTGGTCGTCGCGGTGCAGGACCACGGCCCCGGCATCCCCGCCGAGGTCCTCCCGCACGTCTTCGACCGGTTCTACAAGGCGAGCGCCTCCCGGCCGCGCTCCGAGGGCAGCGGCCTCGGGCTCTCCATCGCGATGGAGAACGCACACATCCACGGCGGGGACATCACCGCCTTCAACACCGAAGACGGCGCGGTGTTCGAGCTGCGGCTGCCACGCGATCCGGCGGATCCGGACCAGGACGGTCAGGAAGGCGGCAGCGCATGAGGGCGGGGAAGCACGCGGCGGCGCTGATGGGCCTGGCCACGCTCTGCGCCCTGACGGCCGGGTGCGGCATCAGGAACACCTCGGTCCCGGTGGACGCCGGCGCCGCGCCGTCACGGGTGCCGTGCGACCTGCCCGCGGACGGCGGGGTGGGCCAGGCGCCCCAGGGCATCCCGGTGCGGGTCTATCTGATCTGCGGGAGCCGGCTGGTCCCCGTCGACCGCACGGTGCAGATAGCGGAGGGCCGCACGCTCTCCGACGGCCTGCGGGTCGCGGAGAAGCTCCTCGACGAGCTGCGGGAGAAGCCCAGCCGCCCCGAGCAGGAGGCCGGTTTCAGCACCGACGTCCAGGACCCCGTCTCCGTGGGCCCAGGCCGCAAGGGCGACCCCGCGGGAGCGCTGCGGCTGAGCCGCGACCCGGCGGACCTCCCGGCGAACGCCCTGGCGCAGATCGTCTGCACGTACGCGGAGAGCGCGGCGGCGGAGACCGACGGCTCGGTGGTGCTCGGCGGCCCGGGCGGGGACCCGCCGCGCGCCTACTCCTGCACCCAGCAGCTGAAGACCCGGCCCGACACCGACCCGGAGCTGGGGGACGTGCGCCGCTAGGGCCGGCTCCACCGGTCTCCCGCGCGATCCGTCAGCCGCACACCGCCCGGTTCCGCCGGCGGAGGCCGGGGGCAGCACCGTCGCGCTCCGGCACCGCACGGAGCCGGCCGCTGCCCGGCGGCGCGGCAGGCGGGAGGGAGGCGGGGCCGCTCGCCCCCGCCTCCTTCCCGCCCTTCGGCCGGCGGCGCCGCCGGCCGGGTCGTGCGCCGGTGGGTCAGCCTGCGGCGGAGGTGTCACCGTCCTTCTCCGGCACCATGCCGTGCTGGTCGACGATGCCGCTCCGGAGGTTGGCGACGGACCCGGTCAGGACGTCCGCCTTACCGGGCTTCTTGTCCGCGGTGGTGTAGAAGAGCGACCCGAGCAGCGTCAGGCTGTGCTTGTCGAAGATCCACACGTCGCGGGTCGATGAGGAGTCGTCGTCGCGGGTGATGCCGATGCCGTGGCGGCCGGCCGTGTCCACCGCGTCGGGAACCTCCCGCACACCGGGAATCTCGGCCATGGCGCGGTAGAAGGCCGCGGCGTTCTCGGCAGGCATGAGGTTGCCGCTCAGCATGTCTCCGATCATCTCGAAGACCGCCTGGTCCTTGGACTCGTGCTCGCCCGCCCCGCTGTGCGAGGCCAGCAGCTTCAGAAGCGCTTTTGGGTCGGTCGGCAGGGACGCCAGCCACCGGTAGGTGGGCCGGCGGAACCCGGGGGCCTCCGCTCCGCTGCTGTCCGAACCATCGGGGGCCGAGGTCTCGATCGGGATGTCCTCACCGGACATCGAGGCGTCCTTGCCGGTGTCGCGCATCCAGCCGACGACAGTGACGGGCGCCGGGTCCTGCGCCATCCACCGCTCGCTCTTGTGGGGCCTGCCCAGCTTCACCGGGCCGTCGAGGGTCCCCATGTTCTCCTGCACGAGGCTGCGCACGTAGACGAACTGACTGTCCTTGACCGGTGTGACGTCGGTCTTCAGGGAGGCGTCGGCGATCCGGTGGAGCGCGGTGACGGCGTGCGGCGCGCTCTGCGCCGGGGAGGCAGGGGCGCCTCCGGCTCCGCCGGTCAGGGTGAGGGCCAGGATTCCGGCCAGGGCCAGCGAGGCGGCCGGCACGAGCACGGCGGGCCGCAGCAGCCTGCGCCGGAGCGGTGGGGCGAGCGGCGCGGTGGCCCGCGGGGCGGTGGCGTCGCGGTCGTGGTCGATGTGCTGCATCAGGAGGTCCTTGTGGTGGAGGTGACGCCCGGCGGGCAGGTCGAACTCCACGGGCCGCGGCAGCAGTCGGGCCAGTTCCTCCACGTCGTCCGGCCGAGGGCCGGGACGGGACGGATGGGCGGCGTTCATGAGTTCTCCTCCCGTAGGGGCAGGGCCGCGAAAGCGGCTTCACTTCTTCCCTCTCCGCGGCCCTTCCGCGGTTCCCGGCGTTCCTGCTGTTCTTCGCTGAGCCTGCCGAGCCGGGCGCGGGCACGCGAGAGGCGCGACCGTACGGTGCCCACCGGCACCCCGAGCGCCTCGGCGGCCTGCGCGTAGTCCAGCCCCGCCCACACGCACAGGGCGAGCACCTCCCGTTCGTGGCGGCGCAGTCCGCTCAGCGCGGCGTGGACCGCTGCCAGCCGGCGTGAGTCGTCGAGGCGGCCGACCGCCTCCTCCGCGAAGTCGGGCACCGGGGGCGGGGGCGGCCGGTGGGCCAGGAAGACGAGGCGCCGCCGCAGGCCGCGGTTGGCGTTGTACGCCTTGTGCGTCGCGATCCCCAGCAGCCAGGGCGCGAGCGAACCGCCCTCGGGTTCCAGCCGCTCCCGGTGGGACCAAGCGGCCAGGAAGGTCTCGGACATCACCTCCTCCGCGGTCGACCAGTTGCCGGTCAGCCGCAGGGCGTGGTTGTAGACCACCGGCGCGTGTTCCTCGTAGAGATCGGCGAACGCCTGGCGGTCTCCCGCCCGGATGCGCGCACGCAAGCCGTCTCCGTCGTCTGTGTCCCTCATACTCGTTGTCTCTCCGCGACCCCGCAGGGGTTCCTGTGGCGTGCCTCACGTCGCCCCGCCGGGGCGGTGGGGCGGTCCGGCCGCGCACGCGAAGGCGCGTGGAAGACCCCACGGTATTGCGCCGGGTTCCCGGACCGGGCAGTGCGTCCCCGGGGGCGGGTGTGCCGTGCGGGCCTGGTGGGGATCGAGTGGGGATCCGGTGACGCCACCGTGACAAAGTCGGCGGAACCGATCCCACCGGTACCCGCGTCCTGTGAGGTGTGCGTCAAGGTTCGGGCAGTCGCTCCGTCATCCGTTTCCGCGTCGTGGGGGTCGTCCTCCTCGTCGCGCATCTTCTGATGGTCGGCTGGCTGACCCTGCGCCCGCTGGACGTGATGTGGGTGACCGCATCGAACTTCACGCCGCTCGCCGGGATCAGGGCGGATCTCGCCCTGGGCGCGGCGGAGGCGGTCCGCCGGATCGGCGAGGGACTGCTGCTGCTCGCCCCGCTGGGTGTCCTGCTGCCGCTGGCCGGCGGCAGGCTGCGGGTGTCGCCCTGGGCGTCACTGGCCCGTACGGTCGCCGCGGGCGCCATGATCTCGCTGGCCATCGAACTGCTGCAGACCGGGGTTCCCGGTCAGGTGGTCGACGTGGACTCGCTGCTGCTGAACACGGCGGGCGTCGCGCTGGCGCACGTGGTCGTGGTGCCTGCCGTGCGGCACCGGCTGCGGCGCGGACCCGTGGAGCGCAGGGGACGGGCCGCCGTTCTTGCGGACGAGGCCCGTCAGGGGGCTACCCCGACGATTCCCAGGGTCGGGGTCGCCCCGTAGAGCGATGCTCCGCTCCCCGTTCCGCGCCATCATGGAAGAAGAGGGAGCGCGATCGAGCCGCTCCCACGACGCTTCGCGAAGGAGCCCCACATGTCCGCACTTGCCCGCCCCCGTGAAGGCCGTGTCCTCGGCGGAGTGTGCGCAGCGCTGGCTCGGCGCTTCGGCACCTCTTCGACCACCATGCGCGTGATCTTCGTCGTCTCCTGCCTGCTGCCGGGGCCGCAGTTCCTGCTGTATATCGCGCTGTGGATCCTGCTGCCGGGCGAGAAGTCGCCGTCGGCCGCCTGGTAGGCCCGGCCACCGCCACCCGCGCACGCACGGACGGGGCGCACACCCCTGGGGAGGGATGTGCGCCCCGTCCGTGCGTGGACCGGCTCGCGTCGCCCGCTCGCGTGGCGGCTCCGCGCGGCCGGAGTCAGCCCGAGGTCACTGGCCGAGACCGTTCACCGCGTCCGTCACGGCCCCGGTGGGCAGACCGCCGAGGAGGCCCTTGTTGCCCTGCGCCGAGTGGCCGCCGCCGAGCGCCCGCTTGGTGCCACCGAGCGCGTGCTGCCCGGACTGCACGGAGTTCCCCTTGCCGGCCGGGATCTTCGACGTGACGGCGTTCAGCGGGAGCGTGCTGGTGACCGTACCCAGCGTCCCCGTCACGTCCGGCGTGACCGGGGCGGCGACCGCTGATGCGGAACCGGCGGCGGCCGCGGCGAAAGCGGCACCGAGAACGGCGACACCGAGGGTCTTGGCAGCAGACTGCTTCATGAGGAAAACGTCCTTGCGAGGGGAGGGGGAATGGAGCGGCTCCGCAAGCTAGCCAGCCCGCCCCGCCTCCCGCAAACGCGGTGCGGCAGCCGGAAACCCGGCTTCCGGCCACCCGTTCGACGGTAAGGTCAGCGCGCCTCAGCCGCGGAACCACTGGTCACAGCGGTCTGACGGAAGAGCCACTCGGCCTTGAGCTCCGCGTATCCGGGCTTGATGACCTCGTTGATCATGGCGAGGCGTTCATCGAAAGGAATGAATGCGGATTTCATCGCATTGACTGTGAACCACTGCATGTCGTCGAGCGTGTAGCCGAACGCGTCGACCAGGTGCTCGAATTCACGGGTCATCGTGGTCCCCGACATCAGCCGGTTGTCCGTGTTGACCGTGGTCCGGAAGTGCAGCTTCCGCAGCAGCCCGATGGGGTGCCCGGCGTACGAGTCGGCCGCGCCGGTCTGCAGGTTCGACGTGGGGCACATCTCCAGCGGGATCCGCTTGTCCCGCACGTACGAGGCGAGGCGCCCCAGCTTCACGGTGCCGTCGTCGGCGACCTCGATGTCGTCGATGATCCGCACCCCGTGCCCGAGCCGGTCGGCGCCGCACCACTGGAGCGCCTGCCAGATGGACGGCAGTCCGAAGGCCTCACCGGCGTGGATGGTGAAGTGGTTGTTCTCGCGCTTCAGATACTCGAAGGCATCCAGGTGCCGGGTGGGAGGGAACCCCGCCTCGGCTCCCGCGATGTCGAAGCCGACGACGCCCAGGTCCCGGTAGCGGTTGGCGAGTTCGGCGATCTCCAGGGCCCGGGCCGCGTGCCGCATCGCGGTGAGCAGGGCGCCCACACGGATCCGGTCGCCGTTCGCCCTGGCCAGCCGCTCGCCCTCGCGGAACCCCTCGTTCACCGCCTCCACGACCTCTTCGAGGGTGAGGCCGCCCTCCAGGTGCTGCTCGGGCGCGTACCGGATCTCGGCGTACACGACGCCGTCCCTGGCGAGGTCCTCGGCGCACTCGGCGGCGACACGCACCAGCGCCTCGCGCGTCTGCATGACGGCGCAGGTGTGCGCGAAGGTCTCCAGATAGCGCTCCAGCGAACCGGAGTCGGCCGCTTCGCGGAACCAGACGCCCAGCTTGTCCGCGTCGGTCTCGGGGAGCGCCGTGTACCCGGCCGCCCGGGCGAGCTCGATGATCGTGCCGGGGCGCAGACCACCGTCGAGGTGGTCGTGGAGCAGCACCTTCGGGGCGCGGCCGATCTGGTCCGTGGTGAGTGATTGCGTGGTCTGGCTCGTCATCTGGGCACTTTAGCCCCTACGCGCGTAGAACGCTCCCCGTCGATATGTAACAGTGACCGTTCGGAAGGGTGGAGTACACCTCCGCTTCTGAGACTGTTCCGTTATGGCACAGCAAGCACCAGCCCTGCCGGAGGCCAGGCTGGGACGGGCAGTTGGGGCAGGCGGGACACAGTCCGCGGTCAGCGGTGTGGTCCTGCTGCTCCCCGACGGCGACCCGGTCTCCAGGCGCCGCTCCTCCCCCCTGTCCTACGCGTCCCTGCGCCCGCCGGCCCGCAGACTGGCCCACGCGGGCCGGGACGACGGGCTCGCGGCCCACGTCGTGCGCTACCGCTTCCGCGGCTGGAAC
This sequence comes from Streptomyces sp. NBC_00388, assembly GCF_036061255.1. NCBI lineage: Bacteria > Bacillati > Actinomycetota > Actinomycetes > Kitasatosporales > Streptomycetaceae > Streptomyces > Streptomyces sp. NBC_00388. The sequence continues at coordinate 4,821,310 of NZ_CP107948.1, read as the reverse complement.
GGCTCGGACGCGCACCTCGCCGAGGACGCCTCCTGGGCGGTGGACGAGGCGGTGCGGCGGTACGGCGACGTCCCGGTCTGCCTGGCGGGCCACGGTATGGGCGGCCGCGCCGCGCTGCACGCAGCGGGCCACTCCGCCGTGACCTCGGTCCTGGCCGTCGCCCCCTGGCTGCCCGACGACGACATGGCCGCCGAGCCGGAGCCGGTGAAGCAGCTGGTGGGCCGCCAGGTCCTCATCGTGCACGGCACCACGGACGCCCGCTCCGACCCCGAACTCTCCTACCGGCTGGCGGAACGCGCCAAGAAGACCAACCGCGACACCTGCCGCTTCGAGGTGCACTCCGACGGGCACACGCTGCGTCAGCACAGGTCCGAAGTGGTGGCGCTGGCCTCGGACTTCGTACGCGGCGCGCTGTTCTCGCACGCGTACGCGAGGCCGGTGGTGGACGCGTTCGCGGCGCCGCCGCCGCTGGGTCTGCGGATGCCGCTGGCCGCCGGGTTCGGCCGGACGCTCCAGTAGCGGACCGGCGGCGGGGGCGGCCGGGCGTACCTGTGGCTACTCGGGCAGCAGCCGTCCCCGCCGCTCCAGCAGGAACTGCTTGAACGCGGCCACCGGAGCCGTGTCCGGGTGCCCGTCCAGCCAGGCCACCCCGATCTCCCGCACCGCCCGGGGCGCGGTCACCGCCAGCTCCACCACCCCCGGCCGGGCCACTGCGGGCGGCGGCAGCAGCGCGACCCCGAGCCCGGCCGCGACGAGCCCGCGGAGCGTCTCCGCCTCCTCGCCCTCGAAGGCGATCCGGGGCGTGAACCCGGCCTCGGCGCACAGGTCGTCGGTGATGCGGCGCAGCCCGAAGCCGGGCTCCAGCGTCACGAAGGCCTCGTCGGCGGCCTCGGCCAGCCTGACCCTCTTACGGGTGGCGAGCCGGTGGTCGTCCGGCACCACGAGCCGCAGCCGCTGCTCGTCGAGACGCCGGGCGACCAGGTCGGGCGCGTCCGGTACCGGGGAGGTGAGGCAGAGGTCGAGCTCCCCCGCGCGCAGCCGTCTGATCATCGCCTCGCCGTAGTTCTGGACGAGCTGGAACCGCACCCCGGGGTGGCCGGCCCGGAAGGCACGGATCAGGCCGGGCACCGTCTCGGGGCCCAGGGTGTGCAGGAATCCGAAGGTGATCCGGCCGGACGCGGGGTCGGCGTCCGCCCGTACGGAGTCCGCGGCCCTCTCGACCTCGGTGAGCGCCCGCTCGGCGGCCGGGAGGAACGTCCGGCCCGCGGGGGTCAGCGAGACGGTGCGGCCCCTGCGGGCGAACAGCGCGACCCCCAGGTCCGCTTCGAGCCGGACCATGGCGCGCGAGAGCGTGGACTGCGGCACGGACAACTCGTGGGCGGCCCGGGTCACATGCTCGTGGCGCGCGACCGCCTCGAAGTAAGCGAGCCGGGGCGCGAGGAGGAGCCGGATGTCTTCTGTGTCACTACTGGGTGACAGCCGCGGCTGTGAACTGTGCTGATGCGCCATGGGAATGATTATGGCGAGTCTGTGCATTGGACGCATTAAAGGCTCCCGGCCTACGTTCGGGTCATGCCTCCTGCCAGTACCGGGGCACTCACCACCGTGAGTGCCTCCGCCGCGCCGTCGTCCCAGCCCCAACAGCTCGCACCCGGGCACCCCGGCTACCGCCGTATGAGCTTCGCTCTCTTCTCCGCGGGCATGGCGGCATTCGCCCTCCTCTACTCGACCCAGGCGCTGCTGCCCGCGATCAGCTCAGGACTCGGCGCCACGGCAGGGCAGGCCAGCTGGACGGTCTCGGCGGCGACCGGCGGGCTGGCCCTGTTCGTGCTGCCGCTCAGCGCGCTGTCCGAGCGGTTCGGGCGGCGGACGATGATGACCGCGTCCCTCTCGGTCGCCGTGGCCATCGGCCTGCTGGTGCCGTGCGCGCCGGATGTGAGGGTGCTGATCGTGCTGCGCGCGGTGCAGGGGGCCGCGCTCGCCGGGCTCCCCGCGTCCGCGATGGCCTATCTCGCCGAGGAGGTACGGCCCCGGGCGCTGGTCGCCGCGATCGGGCTGTTCGTCGCCGGGAACTCCATCGGAGGCATGAGCGGGCGCATCCTGGCCGGCTGGGTCGCCCAGGCCTGGGGCTGGCGGGCGGCGCTCGGCGCGCTCGGGCTGATGTCCGTCGTCTGCGCGGTCGTCTTCCGGCTCATGCTCCCCCGGGCCCGGAACTTCACCGCGGTCCCGCTCGACCCGCGCGCCCTGGGCCGCACCGTCACCGCCCACCTCCGCGACCCGCTGCTGCGCAGGCTGTACGCGATCGGCGCGCTCTTCATGACGGTCTTCGGCGCGGTGTACACGGTCATCGGCTACCGGCTCGTGGACGCACCGTTCGACCTGCCGCAAGGGCTGGTCGGCTCGGTCTTCGTGGTCTATCTCGTCGGCACGGTCTCCTCCGCGACGGCCGGCCGGCTCGTCGGCCGGCTGGGCCGCAGGGGCGCCCTCGGTCTCGCGGTGTCGACGACCGCGGCGGGGCTGCTGCTGTCGCTCTCCGACACGCTCGCCGCTGTGCTGCTCGGCCTCGTCCTGATCACCGCCGGCTTCTTCGCCGGGCACGCCGTCGCGTCCTCGTCGGTGAGCCGTACGGCGAAGAAGGGCCGGGCCCAGGCATCGGCGCTCTACCAGTCCGCCTACTACCTGGGCAGCAGCGCGGGCGGCGCGCTGGGCGCCGCCGCCTTCCACGCCGGCGGCTGGGCGGGCACGGTGGCGCTGGGACTGCTCGCGGTGCTCGGCGTCGCCGCGGTCACGCTGTACGGGTCGTACAGCGCGCGGGCCGCGCGGCGCGCGCCGGCGCACACCTGATCCCCCCCCCGGGTCCCCCGGGAAACCGGAAAAGTTGCCCGGTGAGCCGATCCGCATGCCGTTGTCGGTGGCCCCCTGTAGTTTCGGAATCGCTGGTGCGACCGGGAATCAAGCAGGGGGCATCCCTATGAGCGACCTCGCGACAACGGACCTCGACGCGCGCCTGGAGGCGCACAGGACGGAGCTGGCCGGTTACTGCTACCGGATGCTCGGTTCTGCCTTCGAGGCGGAGGATGCCGTCCAGGACACGCTGGTCCGCGCCTGGCGGAGCTTCGACCGGTTCGAGGGCCGCTCCTCGCTGCGCTCCTGGCTCTACCGGATCGCGACCAACGTCTGCCTGGACATGCTGAACGCGGGCAACAAGCGGGCCCGCCCGGTGGATCTGACCGATGCCACCCCGGTGGCCAGGGCCGTCCTCACCGCGCAGCCGGAGGCGGCCTGGCTGGAGCCGGTGCCGGACGGCCGGGTGCTGCCGTCCCTGGCGGACCCGGCGGAGAAGGCGGTCGAGCGGGAGACGATCCGGCTCGCTTTTGTCGCCGCGCTCCAGCATCTGCCCCCCAAACAGCGGGCGGTGCTGATCCTCCGCGAGGTGCTGGCCTGGAGGGCGAGCGAGGTCGCCGAGCTGCTGGAGACCACGGTCGCCTCGGTCAACAGCGCGCTGCAGCGGGCCCGTTCGACCCTCGCCGAGTGCGCACCCGCCGCGACCGACGCGGCAGACCCGCTGGACGAGGAGCAGCAGAAGCTGCTCGCCCGCTATGTGGCGGCCTTCGAGGGGTACGACATGGAGGCGCTGACCGCACTCCTCCATGAGGACGCCACGCTCTCCATGCCGCCCTACGACCTGTGGCTGCGCGGTCACGACGACATCGTCGGCTGGATGCTGGGCGTCGGCTCGGTCTGCCGGGGCTCGCGCCTCGTGGCGACCGTGGCCAACGGCACCCCCGCCTTCGCCCATTACCACCCGAGCGAGTCGGGGAAGGGGTTCGACCCCTGGGCGCTCATGGTCATCGAGATCACGGACGGCCGGGTCGCCGGGATCACCTCGTTCCTGGACACCGCGCGCTGGTTCCCGCTCTTCGGTCTGCCGGAGCGCCTGGAGGAGTAGCACCCGCGCCCCTGCGAGGAGCGGCCGTGGAGCAGCTGTGCGGGCGGCGGGCTACGGGGGCCCGGCGAGGCCGGTCAGCGTCAGGAGCTCGGTCAGTGCGGGCGCCGCGTTGCGCAGCCGTATCCGGCAGCCGTGCCGCAGAGCGGTGAGCCGGAGCCCGGCCACCGCCTCCACGGCGGCCAGCCCGGGGCGGACGAGCCCGCCCACGTCGCAGTCGACGGCGGCGGGCACGCCGGCCGCCCCTGCCCCGTGCAGCAGCTGCCGCAGCTCCTCGCACAGGCGCGGGACATCGGCCCGGGTGACCGGGCCGGTGATGACAAGGACGGGCGGCTCGGTGACATCCACACCAGGGAGACCGGCGCCGCGCCCGGAACTCATCGCCGCGCCGTATCCGGCCGCGGCAGCGGGCTCCGGAGGCCCGCAGGACGGGCGGCCTCCGGAGCTGTCGCACGCGACCGTCAGGCGATGCGGTCCAGGACGATCGGGCTCGCGGTGAACGCGGTGCCCGCCGGGGCGATGTCGTAGGCATCGGGCAGCGAGTCCAGCGCGTACGCGAACTTCTCGGGGGTGTCCGTGTGCAGGGTCAGCAGCGGCTGGCCCTCGGTCACCGTGTCGCCGGGCTTGGCGTGCAGCTCGACGCCCGCGCCCGCCTGCACCGGGTCCTCCTTGCGGGCACGGCCCGCGCCGAGACGCCAGGCGGCGACCCCGATGTCGTACGCGTCGAGCCGGGTCAGCACCCCGCTCGACGGCGCGGTGACGACGTGCTGCTCGCGGGCGACCGGAAGCTTCGCGTCCGGGTCACCGCCCTGGGCTGCGATCATCCGGCGCCAGTGGTCCATCGCGGAGCCGTCGGCGAGCGCCTTCGCCGGATCGGCGTCGGGCAGCCCGGCCGCGGCCAGCATCTCGCGGGCGAGCGCGAGGGTCAGCTCCACGACGTCCGCGGGGCCGCCGCCCGCCAGGACCTCGACGGACTCGCGGACTTCGAGGGCGTTGCCCGCGGTCAGGCCGAGCGGGGTCGCCATGTCGGTGAGCAGCGCGACCGTGCGGACGCCGTGGTCGGTGCCGAGACCGACCATCGTCGACGCCAGCTCACGGGCGTCGGCCAGGTTCTTCATGAAGGCGCCGGAGCCGACCTTCACATCCAGGACGAGCGAGCCGGTGCCCTCGGCGATCTTCTTGGACATGATCGAGGAGGCGATCAGCGGGATCGCCTCGACGGTGCCGGTGACATCGCGCAGCGCGTACAGCTTCTTGTCCGCGGGCGCGAGACCGTCGCCCGCGGCGCAGATGACCGCGCCGACCGAGTCCAGGACATCCATCATCTCGGTGTTGGAGAGCAGCGCCCGCCAGCCGGGGACGGACTCCAGCTTGTCGAGCGTGCCGCCGGTGTGGCCGAGCCCGCGGCCGGACAGCTGCGGTACGGCGGCGCCGCAGGCGGCGACCAGCGGGGCGAGCGGCAGGGTGATCTTGTCGCCCACGCCACCGGTGGAGTGCTTGTCGGCGGTCGGCCGGGACAGCGCCGAGAAGTCCATCCGCTCACCGGAGTTGATCATCGCGGCGGTCCAGCGGGCGATCTCGGTGCGGTTCATGCCGTTGAGCAGGATCGCCATCGCCAGCGCCGACATCTGCTCGTCGGCGACCGTGCCGCGGGTGTACGCGTCGATCACCCAGTCGATCTGCTCGGGGCTCAGCTCGCCCCGGTCCCGCTTGGTGCGGATGACAGAGATGACGTCCATGGAGTTGGCGTTCCTTCCGGCAGGGGGTGTGTGTCGGTGTGCGTAACGCGCGACTCTACGCGCATAGAGAGAGGGGCGGTCAGCGGCCCTTCCACCACGGTGGAAGGGCCGCTGACGCGTCAGTTCAGATGCTGCGGACCGAAGGCCTGCGGCAGCATCGCGGAGAGCGGGAGCACTCCGTCGGGGGTTTCGAGCAGCAGCTCGTCCCCGCCGAACTCGTACAGCAGCTGGCGGCAGCGCCCGCACGGCACCAGGACCGCGCCCGCGCCGTCGACGCAGGTGAAGTGGGTCAGCCTGCCGCCACCGGTGGCCTGGAGCTGGGAGACCAGCCCGCACTCGGCGCACAGCCCGATGCCGTACGAGGCGTTCTCGACATTGCAGCCGACCACCGTGCGCCCGTCGTCCACCAGGGCCGCGACACCGACGGGATACTTCGAGTACGGGGCGTACGCGTGGGACATCGCGCCCCGCGCGGCCTCCCGCAGAACGTCCCAGTCGACCTGTGTCACTTGCCCTGGCCCTTCCGGTAGCGCATGCCGTCCGCCTTGGGCATCCGCAGCCGCTGCGCGGAGAGCGAGAGCACCAGCAGGGTCACCACGTACGGGGTGGCGCCCACGAAGTCGGACGGGACGTCGTCGGTCAACAGGTACCAGACCAGGATGAGGACGGCCATGACCGCGCTGATCGCGCCCTGGAGCACCGACTTGCGGTAGAGCTTCCACACCGCGAGCAGCACCAGCAGCACCACGATGAGCAGCAGAAGCGCGTGGACGGTCTCGCCGCCGTTGCGCAGCTGGAGCGCGTCGGAGAACCCGAACAGGCCCGCGCCCATGGCGAGTCCGCCGGGACGCCAGTTACCGAAGATCATCGCGGCGAGACCGATGTAACCGCGGCCGCCGGTCTGGTTCTCCAGGTAGATGTGCGTGGGGACCATCGCGAGGAAGGCACCGCCGAGCCCGGCCAGACCGCCGGAGACCGCCACCGCCGCGTACTTGTACGTGTAGACGTTGACGCCCAGCGACTCGGCCGCGATCGGGTTCTCGCCGCAGGAGCGCAGCCGGAGGCCGAACGCGGTCTTCCAGAGCACCCACCAGGTGCCGATGAAGAGCAGCACCGCGATGATCGTCAGCACGGAGACGTCCGTGACCAGGCCGCCGAGGATGCCGGCCAGGTCGGAGACGAAGAACCAGTGGTGCTTCTCGATCGACGACAGCCCGTTCGAGAGGCCGGGGACCGTGAAGTCGGGCAGCGAGTCGACCGGCGGTGACTGCTTCGGGTTGCCGCCCGCGGCCGCCGCGGCGCCGTGGTTGAAGAAGATCTTCGCGAGGTACTGGGTGATCCCCAGCGCGAGCAGGTTGACCGCCACACCGGAGACGATGTGGTCGACGCCGAAGGTGATGGTGACGATCCCGTGGATCAGCCCGCCGAGCATGCCGAAGGTGATTCCGGCGAGTATCCCGAACCAGGGGCTGGACTGCCAGCCGATCCAGCCGGCCCCGAAGGTGCCGAGGATCATCATGCCTTCGAGACCGATGTTGACGACACCGGCCCGCTCCGACCAGAGACCGGCGAGACCGGCGAGACCGATCGGTACGGCGAGCCCGAGCGAGGCGCTGATCTGGCCCTCGGAGGTCAGCTGGTCGGCGCCGGTGATGATCCGGACCAGGGACAGCAGGATCAGCGCGCCCGCGATGATCAGCAGGATCTTCGGGAGTGAGGACCCGGAACGGCCGGACTTGGCGTTCGCCGCCCGGGGAGCCGCTGGCGGCGGAGTCGTGGTCATGGTCGCGGTCATGCCGTCACCTCCTGCTGGTTCGAGTGGGCGGCGGCCTGCGCGGCGATCTCGGCACCGACCTTCTGCTGCTGGCGCTTGAGTCCGTAGCGGCGCACGACCTCGTAGGCGATGACGACGCACAGGACGATGACGCCCTGGATCACGCCGAGGATCTCCTTGTCGTACCCCTTGAACTCAAGGTGGTTGGTGGTGCGCTCCAGGAAGCCCCAGAGCAGTGCGCCGAGGGCGATGCCGACCGGGTGGTTGCGGCCCAGGAGCGCGATGGCGATGCCGGTGAAGCCGACGCCCAGCGGGAAGTCGTTGCTGTACATGTGGCTGTCGTTGAGCAGGGTCGGCATGCCGATCAGCCCGGCCATCGCCCCCGAGATGATCATGCTGGTGGCGACCATCTTCTTGACGCTGACACCGCTGGCGGAGGCGGCGGACTCGGACTGCCCGACGGCCCGCAGGTCGAACCCGAAGCGGGTGCGGCCCAGCACGAACCAGTACGCCACACCGGCCAGTGCCGCGATGAAGATGAATCCCCAGAGCATCCCGGCGGGGCCGGTGTCGATGGAGAAGAACCAGGAGGACTCCGGCAGCGGCTTGGTGGAGACCAGAGTGCCCGAGTCATCGAGCTGGCCGAGCCGGCCCGGCTGCATCAGATAGGCGATGACCGCGGTGGCGATCGAGTTCAGCATGATCGTCGAGATGACCTCGCTGACACCGCGTGTCACCTTCAGTACGCCCGCGATCCCGGCCCACATCGCACCGACCAGCATGGCCGTGACGATCATCAGCGGGATCTGGACGGCACCGGGCAGTGTCAGTGCGCCGCCGACGACCGCGGCGAAGAAGGCAGCCATCCGGTACTGGCCGTCGACGCCGATGTTGAACAGATTCATCCGGAAGCCGACGGCCACCGCGATACCGGCGAGGTAGTACGTCGTCGCCTTGTTGAGGATGTAGATCTGGCTGTCGCTGGCCGAACCGTACGTCAGCATGTCGCTGAACGCGGCGAACGGGTCCTTGCCGGTGGCGAGGATGACCAGCGTGGTGACGACGAGGGCCGCCACCACGGCGAGCAGCGGGGCCGCTATCGCGAGGAGCAGCCGCTCCCGGTCGATGCGCGCGGTGTACTTCTTCATCGGTCCTCTCCCCCAGCTTCGCCGCCGGCGGTGTCCGGGGTCTCCAGGGCCTTCCGCGGCTCCGGGATCCCCGGGGTCTTCGCGGGGCCCACGGTCCTGGGGCCCGCCGTCCCGTCCGGAGCGGCGTCCTCGCCGTGCTCCAGGTGGCCGGTCGCGGCCCCGGTCATCGCGGAGCCGAGCTCCTCGGGGGTGATCGTGGCGGGGTCCGCGTCGGCGACGAGCCGGCCGCGGTACATCACCCGCAGGGTGTCTGACAGACCGATCAGCTCGTCCAGGTCGGCGGAGATCAGCAGGACTGCGAGCCCTTCACGGCGGGCCTCCTTGATCTGGTCCCAGATCTGCGCCTGCGCGCCGACGTCCACACCCCGGGTGGGGTGTGCGGCGATCAGCAGCTTGGGCCGGTGGCTCATCTCACGGCCGACGATCAGCTTCTGCTGGTTGCCGCCGGAGAGGGATGCCGCGGTGACGTCGATGCCGGGCGTGCGCACGTCGTACTCGGCGACGATCCGCTCGGTGTCGGCACGGGCCGCCTTGGCGTCGATCAGCCCGTAACGGGAGTTGGGCCGCTCGGTGACATGGCCGAGGATCCTGTTCTCCCAGAGCGGCGCCTCAAGGAGCAGGCCGTGCCGGTGGCGGTCCTCGGGGATGTAGCCGACACCGCTCTCCCGCCGCTTGCGGGTGGGCTCGTGCGAGATGTCGGAGGTGTCGAGCGTGATGACACCGCCGTCCGGGTCCCGCATGCCCATGATCGCTTCGACGAGCTCGGCCTGGCCGTTGCCCTCCACCCCCGCGATACCGAGGACTTCGCCCTGGTGGATCGTGAAGGAGATCCCGGAGAGGACCTCCCTTACGAGTCCGTCGGAGTCGACCGCGGTGAGCCGCAGGTCGTCGAGGGTGAGCATCGGCGCGTCGGTGACCGTCGACTCGCGCGTCTCGGGCGAGGGCAGCTCGCTGCCGACCATCAGCTCGGCCAGCTGCTTCGACGTGGTGGTCGCCGGGTCGGCGGTGCCCACGGTCGTGCCGCGCCGGATGACGGTGATCTCGTCGGCGACGGAGAGCACCTCCCCGAGCTTGTGGGAGATGAAGATGACCGTCAGGCCCTCGGACTTGAGCTCGCGGAGGTTGTCGAAGAGCGCGTCGACCTCCTGCGGGACCAGGACCGCGGTCGGCTCGTCGAGGATGAGCGTGCGGGCGCCGCGGTAGAGGACCTTGAGGATCTCCACGCGCTGACGGTCGGCGACACCGAGGTTCTCGACCAGGACGTCCGGGCGGACCTTCAGGCCGTACGCGTCCGAGATCTCCTGGATCTTGGCGCGTGCCCGGGTGCCGATCCCGTACAGCTTCTCGCCGCCGAGGACCACGTTCTCCAGGACCGTGAGGTTGTCCGCGAGCATGAAGTGCTGGTGCACCATGCCGATACCGCGGGCGATGGCGTCGGCGGGGCTGGAGAAGACTGCCTGGTCGCCGTCGACGGCGATGGTGCCCTCGTCCGGCTTCTGCATGCCGTAGAGGATCTTCATCAGGGTCGACTTGCCGGCACCGTTCTCACCGCACAGCGCGTGCACGGTGCCCTTGCGGACGGTGATGTCGATGTCGCGGTTGGCGACGACACCGGGGAAGCGTTTGGTGATGCCGCGCAGTTCGACGGCGGGAGGGCTGGACGCGTTGATGGCGCACTCTCCTCGGAGAAGGAGCGGTGGAGGCTCCTCGGAGAAGGAGCGGCGGAGGGGCCCCGGCACGGGCGGGGGCGATGCGGTGACGCTAGCGCGTCAACTACGCGCTACACGCGTAGAGTTGACACATTGTTATGGGCCCGGCGAAGGGATGGCACCCCCGCCGGGCCCACGGGACACGGCAGGTCAGGGAGTGGTCTTGACCTTGACCGCACCATCGGCGATCTTCTTCTTCGCGGCGTCGAGCTGCGGCTCGATGTCACCGATGAAGCCACCGCTGGTGGACAGCGAGACGCCGCCCTTGGCGAGCGAGTAGGTGGTGGTGCCGGTGACGGGCTTGCCGTCGTGCACCGACTTGACCAGGTCGTACACGCCGATGTCGACGTTCTTGACGACCGAGGTCAGGATCGACGACTTGTACTTCGCCAGCGACGGGATCTTGTACTGGTCCGAGTCGACGCCGATCGCCCAGGCGCCCTTCTTGCCGTTGACGGCCTCGATCGCGCCGTTACCGGACGAACCGGCCGCCGAGAAGACCACGTCCGCGCCCTTGTCGAGCATGCCCTGCGCGGCTTCCTTGCCCTTGTCGGGGCTGGCGAAGCCGGAGGTGTCCGAGCCGTGGCTCAGGTACTGCCGGTCGATCTTGATCTTCTTGTCGGTGTCCTGGACACCCTGGACGTAACCCGCCTCGAACTTCTTGATCAGCGGGATGTCCACACCACCGATGAAGCCGACGTGCTTCGTCTTGGTCTTCAGCGCCGCGGTTACGCCGGCGAGGTAGGAGCTCTGCTCCTCCGTGAAGACGATGTTGTCGATGTTCTTCGCGTCGACCGCGGCGTCCACGAGGCCGAAGGTGACCTTCGGGTACTTCGCGGCGACCTTCTTCATCGACGGCGCGTAGGAGTAGCCGATGCCGACGATCGGGTTGTAGCCCGCGTCGGCCAGGTCGGTGAGCCGCTGCTCGCGGTCCGCCTCGGTGTCGCTGGTCTTCGCGGTCAGCTCCTTGACGCTGCCGCCGAACTCCTTCTTCGCCTTGTCCATGCCGCGGGCGGCGGAGTCGTTGAAGGAGTGGTCGCCGCGGCCGCCGACGTCGTACGCGACACCGACCTTGACGCCCTTGGAGGAGCCGGACGACGAGGAGCTGGAGTTGTCCTCCTGCGTCGACGTGCTGCCACAGGCGGAGACGGAGAGAGCGAGGGCCGCGGTGGCTATGCCAGACGCAGCGATCTTGGTTACCCGGCGCAAGAGGAGGTCCCTTCAAACCAAACCCGAAGCGCCTCTTCCGGCGCTGGTTTTCGCGAGGATCGTAACGCGCGTAGATGTCAGGTAAAGGCCTGTTCGGAACCTGTTATCGGATCGACGCGAACGGGGTCGTGCCACTCCGGTGACATGTCCGCCTACGGACGATGACCATCCAGCAGCGCGGCAGCCGTGAACAGCTCCACGCCCGCCTCGATCGACGCCTCGTCGGGGTCGAAGTCCCCCCGGTGCAGGTCACCTCGGGCGCTGTCGCCCGGGGTGCGCACACCGAGCCTGGCCATCGCGCCGGGCACCTGCTCCAGATACCAGGAGAAGTCCTCGCCGCCGAGGCTCTGCTCGGTGTCCTCGACCGCGTACGCCCCGCGGCGCGCGGTCATGGCGTCCCGCAGCAGCTCGGCGACCTCACCGTCATTGACGACGGGCGGCACCCCGCGTACGTAGTTGATCACCGACTTCGCCCGGTGCAGGTCGGCCACCTCGGCGATGGCGGCGTGCACCAGGTCGGGAGCGGACCGCCAGGCCTCCAGGTCGAGGCAGCGCACGGTGCCGGAGAGTTCGGCGTGCTCAGGGATGACATTGCAGGCATGGCCGGCCTCGATCCGCCCCCAGGTCACGGCGAGCCCCGCCCGGGCGTCGATCCGCCGGGCCAGCAGCGCCGGGACCTCGGAGGCGACCTTGGCGGCGGCGGTCACGAGGTCGGTGGTGAGGTGGGGGCGCGCGGTGTGCCCGCCGGGCCCGTCCAGGCTGACTTCGAGCCGGTCGCAGGCGGAGGTGATGGGCCCGGTCCGCAGCCCGATCCGCCCGGCGTCGACCTTGGGGTCGCAGTGCACGGCGACGATCCGGCCGACGCCTTCGAGCACGCCGGACTCGATGGCGTCCGGGGCGCCGCCCGGGAGCACCTCCTCGGCGGGCTGGAAGATCAGCCGCACGGGGTTCGGCAGCCGGCCCTCCCGGTGCAGCCGGGCGAGCACCAGGCCGGCGCCGAGCACGACGGTGGTGTGCACGTCGTGCCCGCAGGCGTGCGCCATGCCGGGCACGGTGGAGCGGTACTCGCAGTCGGCCTTGGTGTCCGGGATGGGGAGCGCGTCGATGTCGGCGCGCAGGGCGAGCATGGGGCGGGGGGCGGGGGCCGCGGCGTGAGCGGCCGTGCCGGCACCGACCGTGATGGGCACTCCGGTGAAGCCGTCCGGGGTGCTGAGTCCGTCAGGGGTGCCGAGGCCGTCAGCGGTGCCGAGGCCGTCAGCGGTGCCGAGGCCGTCAGCGGTGCCGAGGCCGTCAGGGGTGTCGAAGCCTTCGGGGATGTCGATGCCGATGTCGCAGACGAGCCCGGTCCCGGTGTTGAGCACGCGGGGTGCGAGTCCGGCCAGTTCCAGCCGCGCCTTGAGGGCGGCGGTGGTACGGAACTCCTGGTTGCCGAGTTCCGGGTGGCGGTGCAGATCACGGCGGAAGGCGATCAGCTCGGCGCGGAGGTCGTCGGGCAGCGCACCGGGCAGAGCCGCGTCCACGGCCCCGGGGCGGCCGGGGGCTCCGGCGCTCTCACCCTCACGGGCATCACGGGCGCCGTCGGGGTCACCGGGCTGATCGGCATCGGACTCACGGGACTTCAACTGGTTCACCCGTTCAAGGTTAGGCCCCTTCACTACTCAACTAACCATCGATCAACAAAAGTTCAGCCGCTTAGGCGAAAGAATCTTGGGGTGAGGGGCTTGGGGCGGGCTGTGGCTGGGTACAGCCCGCCCCTGCGCTGCCGTCCTCTACAACGGGACCGGGACCTCGTTCAGGTAGAGCTGGTTGATGTCGGGCGCACCGACCAGTCCGGTCCAGACCCGTACGCCGTCCACCAGGCCCGCCGCCGCATCGCCGTATCCGCCGCCGGGCAGGCGCCCCCGGCCGACCGAGAAGTCCCCGGTGGCCTGCCACGGGGAGTCGAAGGTGACCCCGTCGTTCTGGCGGACGCCGTTCACGTACAGCTGCAGCTGACGGTGTGCGCTGTCATAGGTGCCCGTGATCATCGTCCAGGCACCCCTCGGGTCCACCAGCCGCGCCGACTCGATGCTCACCGGGTCGGTCACCGTGGTGGCACCGGCGGTGTCCTTGCTGGTGCGTCCGAACACCCACATCCCCTGCGACAAGCCGGATGCCTGGGTGTACCAGAGACCCCAGGAGTCGCGGCTGGTGCCGCCCTGCCCGGCGATCCGCATCGTGTGGGACTTGCTCGTGTCGCTCAGTGCCGCCGGGTCGAGCCTCACCCACGCGGCGATCGTGAAGTCACCCTGCGCGTCGACCAGCGGACCGTGCGCCGTGGCGTACCCCTTCGCGCCGTCGAGGGAGAGAACGCCGCCCTTGCCGCCGTCGTTGTCGGTCGCGAACGAGGATCCGGAGGACAGGGTCGCGGGGTGGCCGTAGCCGGACGAGTCGGCGCCGGTGGTACCGGAGGGCTCGTCCAGCTCCCAGTCGGCAGCGAGAGCGGGGCGCGGCTGACCGGTCTCCGGGTCGTCCTCGGCCTCCAGGCCGGCGATCTCGTCCGGCCCGAGCGCCCTGGCCCAGGTCCGGATCTCGTCGAGCTGTCCCGGGAAGTAGTCGGTGAACGCGCCGCCGTACTGTCCGCGGCCGATCTGCAGGCCGCCGCCGGCCTTCCACGGTGTGGTGACGGCGACCGGCTGCCCCTGCGGGGCGCCGTTGACGTACAGCTGGATGGTGCGGGCGCTCGCGTCGTACACACCCGTCAGGTGCGTCCAGACCCCGGTCGCCGGCGTCGCGGTCGAGACGGAGCGGACAAGGGTGGGCGTGGCGGAGTCCGAGGCGGACCGGTTGAACACCCATGCCTTGTAGGAGGCCGAGTAGTACAGCGCGAACGCCGACCCATGCACACCCGCCTGGGCCGCGACGACGGCGTTGTGCGAGGTGCCGGTCAGACGGGCCCAGCCGGAGACGGTGAACGACGCGGAGGTGTCGGGGCCGGCCCCGGCGACCGTGGCGTACCCCTTGGTCCCGTCCGTGGTCAGCGCCTTGCCGAGCCGTGCCTGGCCGGACCATCCCGCCCCGCCCATGAGCGCGGCGGGATGCGCACCGGCGCTGTCCGCCGCCGTGGCGCCGCTTCCCTCGTCGAAGGACCAGTTGCCGGTCTGCGGGGCGCCCTGCGCCACGGAGAAGTCGTAGGCCCTGGAGGGCGACGTGTGCCCGGCCGCGTCCCATGCGGCCACCTCCAGCACGTTCACACCCAGCTGGTCCGGTGTCAGAGTGAGCGCGGTGCTGGTGGTTCCGGCCGGGACCGTTCTGGTCTGCTGCCGGGAGCCGTTGAGCGTGTAGGTCAGTTTCACGATGTCGGCGGACGTGGTCGTGACGGTGAACACGCCGGGTACGCCGATGCCCCCGTGCGAGGCGCAGCTGCCCTGTCCGCATTCCGGGTAGTCGGTGGATGTGACCGACGGGGCGTCCAGGGCCAGCGCGGCCCGGGCCCGCCCTGCGGAATGGGATGCGTGTGTCGCGCTCCCGGTGCCGGCCAGCGCCGGTGACGCGGCGAAGCCGGTCGCGGCCTGTGCCAGGAGGGCCGCGCCCACCAGCCACGCCGCGCGTGTCCGCACGGACCTCCGTCTGCCACTACCCCTGGATTGCCTCACAGCCCCGCCCCATTCCCGTACGCCAAACCAGTTGGCCCCCACAGCTATCGCTTATGGATCTTGACAGGAGGAGGGAGGCAACGGGGCAAGGTGTTCGTCAAGAGGAGGCCATGTAAAGGTCATTCACTGTTCCGTCGCTCGAACACCACAGGTACTCGAACACCACAGGCACCTGCGGTCGGTGTGTCCGGGCTGCCCGCGTCCACGCACGTCGTCGTGCTCACACCCCCGGCGCCAGCCGCTGCACATCGCGCGCCGTCCCCGTCACCCCCGCCAGGAACCCCTGCGCCCGGGGCGACGCCATCTCCGTGAGCCACGCGGGGTCGATGTCGCAGACCGCCACCCGTACCTCCGTGCCCGCCAGGGCGAGCGGCAGGGTGTGGACCACCGTGGACGGGAAGCTCACGATCGTGCGGCCGATGGGTCCGCGGCGGGCGATCAGCTCCAGCGGGAGGTCGGGGCGGACGATCTCCAGGCCCGTCTCCGCGTGCAGGCGGTGCAGCTTCTCGGTCGACTCGCGGCGGTGGGCGAAGTACCGCGTCACCCGGTGGGCGCGGGCGAGGCCTGCCACCGCCTCGATGTAGCGGTCCTGGTCCACCACCCCCGTCTCCACGAGCGAGGTGCCCACCAGGTCCGAGGTGCGGGTGATCCTCGGCGGGCCGAAGCGGGCGCGCGTCCAGGCGAACTCGTTGGCCGTGACGGTCAGGCCGGGGGGTGCGTCCGCCACCGGCATCGAGCTGAAGACCTCGACGGTGCGGCGGCCGGACGGGGTGAGGCGGCGGCGGGCCGCCGACGCCATGGGGGCGAAGAGCAGGTCGCGTGCGCCGCGCCGGCCGCGTCGGTGCCAGCGCACCAGGGGCTCCTTGGCGGCGAGTTGGGCGATGAACTCCATGGTGGCGGTGCCGTCGTCCACCACCGTCAGGTCCCGGGCACCGCTCAGGGCGAGGAGCAGCTGCACATACCGCGAGAAGGGGTCGCCGATGACGATCCGGCCTGCCCTGCGCAGCAGGGGTGTCAGCCCGCCGATGGTGTGGAACGGCGCCGCCACGCCGCCACGCGCCTCCTCCCAGCGCACCGTCATCCCCTCGCCCCGGGCCAGTTCGGCCATCCGGCGCAGCTGGCCGCGGGACATGGGATCGAGTGGTGAGAGGACGACCACGGTCAGGTCCGCGGTCGCCGGGTGGGCCCACTCCAGCAGGTTGAGCAGCTGGACGGGGCTCTCCACGAAGGCGAGCGTGGCGGGGGCGCTCTTCACAGTGGCGGTTCTCCGGTCTCGGGCGCTCGCCTCAGACGGACGCGGGCTCGCGGTCCGCGCCCTCGGCGACGACGCCCGCCACCCGGCGCAGCTTCTTCATCGGGGCCAGCTCCGACTCGTAGACCTTCTTGACGCCGTCACCGAGCGACGCCTCGATGGTGCGGATGTCGCGCACCAGGCGCTGCAGGCCCTGCGGCTCGACGGACGCCGCCTGGTCGGAGCCCCACATGGCGCGGTCCAGGGTGATGTGGCGCTCGACGAAGGCCGCGCCGAGCGCGACGGCGGCGAGGGTGGTCTGGAGGCCGGTCTCGTGGCCGCTGTAGCCGATCGGGACGTTCGGGTACTCGCCCTGGAGGGTGTTGATGACGCGGAGGTTCAGCTCGTCGGCCTTGGCCGGGTAGGTCGAAGTGGCGTGGCAGAGAAGGATGTTGTCGCTGCCGAGCACCTCCACGGCGTGGCGGATCTGCCTCGGGGTCGACATGCCGGTGGAGAGGATCACCGTGCGGCCGGTGGCGCGCAGCGCGCGCAGCAGCTCGTCGTCGGTGAGCGAGGCGGACGCGACCTTGTGCGCCGGTACGTCGAACTTCTCCAGGAACGCGACGGCCTCGGTGTCCCACGGGGACGCGAACCAGTCGATGCCGCGCTCGGCGCAGTGCTCGCTGATCGCCCGGTACTCGTCCTCGCCGAACTCGACGCGGTGCCGGTAGTCGATGTACGTCATCCGGCCCCAGGGGGTGTCGCGCTCGATGTCCCACTGGTCGCGCGGGGTGCAGATCTCCGGCGTGCGCTTCTGGAACTTGACCGCGTCGCAGCCGGCTTCGGCGGCGATGTCGATCAGTGCCAGGGCGTTGTCCAGCTCACCGTTGTGGTTGATGCCGATCTCGCCGGTGATGTAGACGGGGTGGCCGGGGCCCGCGGTCTTGGTGCCGAGGGTGCGGAGACGGGTGGTGCTCATGAGGGGGTTCCTTACTTGTTGAGGGTGGGGCCCAGGAGCCAGGCGGCGATCTCGCGGATCGCTCCTTCGCCGCCGGGGGTGGTGGTGACCGCGCGTGCGGCGCCGCGTACGGCGTCATGGGCCTGGGCGACCGCGACGGGCCACCCGACGAGGCCGAAGCACGGCAGGTCGTTCACGTCGTTGCCGACGTAGAGCACGCGCTCGGGCGCGACACCCTGTTCTTCGCACCACTGCTTCAGTGCGAGGTCCTTGCGGTCGATGCCGTGCAGCACGGGCACCCGCAGCTTTCGGGCGCGCGCAGCGACGACCGGGTTCTGTTCCGTGGAGAGGATCAGGAGCTTGAGGTCCGTGGAGTCGCGGAGCGCCGCGATCCCGAGGCCGTCGCCGCGGTGGACGGCGACGATCTCGCGGCCGTCGGCGTCGATGAGGACGCGGTCGTCGGTCTGGGTGCCGTCGAAGTCCAGGACGACGGCGTCGACGTCGTCACGGCCCGGCAATGTACGGACGTCCAGGAGGGGCGCGAGGGCTCGGGCCCGCGCCAGGTCGTGCGGGTCGTCGATCTCCAGGACACGGGCCGGGTCGGTACGGACCAGGGCGGTCTCGCCGAAGAAGCGGTGCCGGGCGGCCCGGAACCCCCCGGCGTTCATCGCGTAGGCCGCGCCGGTCTCCAGGTAGTCCTGCGGGCGGTCCTGGCGGCGGGGGCGGAAGGCCTTGTCGTGGTTGACGCCGAGGGAGTCCGCGCCGCTGCCGTCGGCGCGCTGTTCCTCGCGCCAGACGAAGCCGTGCGTGGGGGCGACGGTGAGCGCGGTGTCGGCGCCGCCTCCGGCGACCGCTGCCGCCACTCCGTCGATCTCCTCGCTGGTGAGGAAGGGGCTGGTGCACTGCACGAGCAGCACGACATCCGTCCCGGGGTACGCGTCCAGCGCGTGCAGTACGGCGGCCTCACTGGTCGCCGTGTCCCCGGCGATCTCGGCGGGGCGCAGCACCACATCGGCGCCGGCCTCGCGCGCCGCCGTCGCGATCCGCTCGTCGTCCGTCGACACGGCGACATCGGTGATGTGCCGGGCACCCCGGCAGGCCCGGACGGCGCGGGCGACGAGCGGTACGCCGCCGACCGCTTCCAGGTTCTTCGCGGGGACGCCCTTCGACCCCCCGCGTGCCGGGATCACGGCCAGGATCCTGGGGGGCCGGGCGGGCGCTGCGGGCGGTACGGACCCGGGGGCTCCGGCCGGCGCTCCGACGGGCCCCGCCGATCCGGTCGTCCCGGCGGTTTCGGCCGCCGGCTCGGCGGCTTCGGTGGGCATCACAGTTCTCCCATACGGCGGATGACGGGGGCGACGCGCTGGACGCCGTGGCGGTAGGCACCGCGCGCCACGTCCCGTACGGCGTCGCGGACCACGCGCCGTACGGCGCCGGTCTCTGCGGCCGGGGCGGCGTCCAGGCGGTAGCGGGCGAGGATGCCGGGCAGATAGCCGGGCGCGGTGGTGAGGGTGTAGTAGGGCGTGATCGGCGGGAGCCGGGGGTCGAGGAGCAGCCGGGCGACCCGTTCGCGTACGGCGTCGAAAGCCGTGTCGTACGCGCCGCCCCCTGATGAGGGACCGCCTGCCGCGACCCCCTGGCGGGCCAGCCAGGCGGGGTCGGCCCGCGGGCGGAGTCCTGAGTCGAGCTGGTCCCAGGAGGCGAGGCAGCCGGAGCCGAGGAAGTGGTGGTTGCCGAGGGCCTCGCGGATCCCGAGGTCGGTGAGGACCGCGGTGGGGATGCGGCGGTGCAGGGATTCGAGGGCGGCCGTCGAGGAGACGGTGACCAGGAGGTCCGTGCGGTCCAGCACCTCGCCCATGTGGCCGTACACCAGGCGGAAGTTGCCGGGCAGGCCGCCGGGGAGCCTCTCGGCCAGCCTCTGGTAGGGCAGTTCCTCGATGTGCGTGGTGTGCTCGCCGGGCTTGGACCGGAGCTTGAGGAGCACCTCGCGGCCGGGGTGCAGCCGGGCGTGCTCGACCAGGCGGCGCAACAGGTAGTGACGGCCCTCACGGGAGGCGGGGACCGAGGGCTGGGCCGCGAAGACAACGGTCTTGACCGTGTCGCCGGTGTACGGGGCGCCGCCGAGGAAGGGCAGCGCGGCCCCGGTCACGACGGACGCGTCGGCGCCCACCCCCTCGTACACCGCGCGGAAGCGCTCCGCGTCGTGCAGGGAGTTGGCGAGGACGACGTCGGCGCCGTGCCGCAGCAACAGCCCGTCGGCCAGCTTCTCGTAGACCACGCCGACATAGCCCGTGACGACGACGGGCCGCCGTGCGGGAGCGGTGAGCGCGGCGAGTCCGTGCAGCATCGCCTGGACGGCGCCGCCGACGAGCGCGAGCACGATCACGTCGTAGCCGTCCCGCTCGACGGCCCGGAGGAATTCCGCCCCCGTGACCTCCTGGACGGCTGCCTCTTCCACCCCGGCCCCGACTTCGGCGAGCTGGCGCGGGGTGGGGGTGGCCCGGCCGCGGAGCAGGAAGCCGCTGAGCCGGGTGTCTCCCACGGAGAGACGGCGTGCGGTGAGCGCGCCCCATTTCCAACGGGTGTCGGAATCGGCGATCACGGCAACGCGGAGAACATCGCTGGTACTTGCTGGCACAACGACGAAGGTAGAAAGGCATTCGGTTCGGCGGCCCAACTCAGCCGCAACAAAGGGTTAACAGCGGACCGACAGAGAGGTATACCGGGGCCGGCGCGGCCCGGTTCACGGTTCCGCCATATTCAGTTCACCTGTCATCCCACCGGGCTTCAGGGCGAATGCCGGGGAACCTCCTAGCGTCACGCAGGTGGTCAAGCTCTCCGTCATCGTGCCGTTCTACAACGTGCAGACATACGCACCCGACACACTCAGAAGCCTCCGCGCCAACGCACGCGAGGACTTCGAGTTCCTGCTCGTCGACGACTGTTCGACGGACGGGACCCCGGAGATCCTCGAACGTGCGGAACGCGAGCTTCCCGGGGCCGTGCTGCTGAGACACCGGGAGAACGGAGGACTCGCCACCGCCCGCAATACCGGGCTCTCCGCGGCGAACGGCGAATACATCACCTTCCTGGACGGCGACGACTGGCTCGCACCCGGTTACTACGAGCGGCTGCTGGCCGGTATGGAGACGCTGGGCTGCGACTTCGTCCGCACCGACCACGTCCAGTGCACCGGCAGCGCGCGTACGGTCCACCGGGTCCCGTACGGCAGGCGGGACGAGGTGACAGCGCCGCGTGACGTGATCCTGCCCGCCGACCGCTCCACCCCGGTCGACTACGCGTACGCCTGGGCCGGCATGTACCACCGCAGGCTGCTGGACCGCGGGCTGCTGCACTTCACCCACGGACTGCGCACCGCCGAGGACCGCCCGTGGATCTGGCGGCTGCACAGGGAAGCCGAATCATTCGCGGTCGTCGGACTCCTCGGAATGTTCTACCGGCGCGGTGTCGCGTCGTCACTCACGCAAATCGGCGACGTACGCCAGCTCGATTTCATCCGCGCTTTCGACCAGGTAATCGACGATACGTCGAAGGACCGTGAAGCAGACCTTCTGCTTCCCAAGGCCGTACGCACCTACTGCGCCATTATTTCTCACCACTTGGGCTCCATCGAAAGGTTCGAACCAGCTGTGGCACGTAAATTGCGGACGCTCAGCGCGGCCGCGCTGAAACGGTTGCCGCAGGATCTGCTGAGCGACGCGCTCGACTCGATGGACACCGCGCGCGCCTCACGGCTGCGCCGGCTGCGCCGCCGCCCGGCCCCGCTGACGACGGAGGCCGCCGCGTGACGTCGCCCGCTGGTACGGCCCCCGCCCGTACGACGCAGATCTTCTACGCCTCCACGCTGTACGGGGCGGCCACGCTCGCCGCCGCCCTCGACAGTGACTGCTTCGCCCCGGCCGGCCGGCGGCTGCTGCTCGTCAGCAACAACGCGGCGATCCCGGAGACCGCGCCCGCGCTGGACGCGATGCCCGGCTTCGAGCGGCTGCGCGAGCGGTTCGACGGAGTGCTCTCCTGGAACACCACCATCGCCCCGCTGCACCCCGGCGGCTGGTCCCCGCGCCCCGACGACATCCCCCTGTGGGAGCGGCAGTTGCGGCTGCTCTGGGATCTCGGCGACGACCGCATCGAGCTGGCGGTCGAGTCCGTGCAGGTCAACCCGGCGCAGGCGCTCGCGCTGCTCTTCCAGGACGCGCCGGTCACGGTGTACGCGGACGGGCTGATGTCGTACGGCCCGACCCGCAACAAGATCGACCCGCTCATCGGCACCCGGATCCGGCGGCTGCTCCACCTGGATCTGGTGCCCGGGCTGAAGCCGCTGCTGCTCGCCGAGTTCGGGGTCGAGCCGGAGATCGTGCCGGATGCCGCCTTCCGCCGGGTCCTGAGCGAGGTGGCCGGGGCCGCGACGGGGGTGCCCGAGTGCACCGAGCCCCCGGCACTGCTGCTCGGCCAGTACCTCTCGGCCCTGGAGATCCTCACCCCGCAGCAGGAGGAGGAGCTGCACGTACGGATGCTGCGCGGGGCGGTGGCCCGCGGTCACCGCACGGTCGTCTTCAAACCGCACCCGACGGCGCCCGCCCGCTGGTCGCGGCTGCTGGAGCGGGAGGCGGAGCGGCTGGGCGCCGAACTGACCGTGGTGGAGGAGCCGTTGCTCGCCGAGACGCTGTACGAGCGGATGCGCCCGGCGCTTGTGGTCGGCTGCTTCTCCACCGCGCTGCTGACGGCGAGCGCCTTCTACGGGATCCCGGTCGCCCGCACCGGTACGGAGCTGCTGCTCGACCGGCTGGCCCCGTACCAGAACAGCAACCGCGTCCCGGTCACCGTCGTCGACGCGCTGCTGCCCGGTCTGGAGGATGCCGGGGTGGCGCCCGCCGACGACCTGCCGGGGCTCGTCGCCGCCGTCGGGTTCGCGATGCAGCCGCAGCTCCGCCCGGACCTGCGCCCGGCGGCCGAGGCCTATCTGAGCCGTCATCTGGATGCGCACACCTGGCGGTACTTCAAGCGGCGCAGGCTGACGGTGCTGGGGCTGCCGGGGGCGCTCCCCGCCCAGCTCGCCTTCATTCCGCGCAACGCGGCGGTGCGGCGGGTGGCCAGGCGGGCCCGTTCCCTCAAGAGAGTGGCCCTGGGATGACCGCGACACCGGCCGTCACTCCTGCCACCTCCGTCACTCCTGCCGGGCCGACCGCAGCAGCGGTCGCGGACGCACCCGGGTCAGGCGACGCACCGGGTCCGATACCCGGCGCCCCGGCGGCGGACGGGCCGATACCGGAGCCGGTACGGGAGCCGGTACCGGGGCCGCCCGCCCCGGCTGCGGGCGTCCGGCCGGTCCGCGCGGGCGGGCGGCTGCGGGCGCTCGACGGGCTGCGGCTGGTCGCCGCCCTGATGGTCGCCGCGTACCACTACGGCGGCCGGGACGGCGACATCGCGCGGGCCTGGGGCGGGTCGCCCCGCCACCAGTTCCCGACGCTCTCCGCGTGGTTCGCCTACGGCTGCCTGGGTGTGCAGATCTTCTTCGTGATCAGCGGCTTCGTGATCTGCATGAGCGGCTGGGGCCGGCCGCTGCGCTCCTTCTTCGCCTCCCGGGTCTCCCGGCTCTACCCGGCGTACTGGGCGGCGATCGTGATCGTCACCGCGGTGTTCGCCCTCCCC
The DNA here is from genome assembly GCF_036061255.1 of Streptomyces sp. NBC_00388. NCBI lineage: Bacteria > Bacillati > Actinomycetota > Actinomycetes > Kitasatosporales > Streptomycetaceae > Streptomyces > Streptomyces sp. NBC_00388. Next base: position 4,798,291 of record NZ_CP107948.1, on the reverse strand, counting down.
TGGGTCGCGTACCGGACGGTCTCGCCCAGTGACGCGCTGGTGAACCTCACCATGCTCCAGCAGCCCGTCGGCGCCGAGCGGGTGCTCGGCGTCTGCTGGACCCTCTGGGCCGAGCTGCGCTTCTACGCCCTCTTCGCCCTCTTCGTGGTACTGCCGGGTGCCAACCGGCAGCGTGTGCTGATCTTCTGCGGGGTGTGGACGCTGGCCGCCGCGATCACCGACGCGGTGCACCAGCCGATGCTGAGCACGGTCCTGATGCCGGAGTACGCACCGTTCTTCACCGGCGGGATCGGTCTCTACCTCCTGCACCGCGACCGGCGTGACGTCATCGCCTGGGGTGTGGTCGGCGTGAGCTGGGCGATCGGCCAGCACTACGCGGTCGCGGGTCTGTGGCACCGGGCCGACCCGGCGTTCTTCTCCTACCGGCACACCGCGGTGATCATCGCCGTGGTGACCCTGGGGTTCGTCCTGGTGGGCGCGGTGGCTCTCGGCTTCTTCCGCTGGGCCGACTGGCGCTGGCTGACCGTGGCCGGGGCGCTGACCTACCCCTTCTACCTGGTGCACGAGCATCTGGGCTGGGTGGTGGTGGCCGTGCTCCACCGCGAGCTGGGCATCCCCGCGTACGGAACACTCGCCCTGACCGTCGCGCTGATGCTCGGGCTTGCGTGGCTGCTCAACCGCTGCGTCGAGGACCGGCTGACGCCGCTGCTGCGCAGCGCCCTGTCCAGGAGCATCACCTCGCCCCGGAGCCGGTGACGGCCCGGAAGGGGGCCACCCGGGGCGGGGCCGCGCCGTGCCGGGGCGTGCCGCTGCCGCCGCAGACCGAGCGGGCCCGTCACGCCTCGCGTGGCCGGTAGGCGGCCTCGATCCCCGCGACGATCAGCCGCAGCCCTTCTTCGAAGCGCTGGTCGTAGTCGGTGAAGATCTCCCAGCCGGCGGCCGCCGTGAGCGGATATCCGGCGAGCCGCTCGGCACGCTCCGCCACCCCGTATCCGGCACGGCGCTCGTCCGGCATCGGCTGGACGCCCTGTTCCTCGATGACGAAGCCCACCGTGTAGGAGTACGCGGTGGTGGCTGCCCTGACCGCCTGCGCCAAGCCGAATCCGCGTGAGGTCATCTCGCGCAGATGCTCCTCCATCGACTGCGCGTGGTCGGTACCGGTGAACCGGGCGCCGCTGTAGACCCGGGCGCCGTCGCGGTGGCGCAGCAGCATGGCGCGCAGGGCGCGGTTGTTGAGCAACAGGCCGTCCTGCCAGCTCCGGCCGGGTTCCGCGGGTTCCAGGGCGACCATCCGCCGGTACATCACCGTCGCCATCTCGTCGAGCAGTGCCTGCTTGTCCTTGAAATGCCAGTAGAGCGCGGGCGCCTTGACGTCCAGTTCCCTGGCGATGGCACGCAGCGACAGGCCGTCCAGCCCGACCTCGTTCAGCAGCCGCAGTGCGGTCTCGGCGACGCGCGCCCGGTCGATCTTCGTTGTTCCCACCTTGACAATTTAACAGCGTTAAGCGCACTCTCTGGACCATGGAACTTAACAGCGTTAAGGAAACCGTCACGGATACCGATGTCCTGATCGCCGGCGCGGGCCCCGCCGGGCTCGCGCTCGCCGTCGACCTGGCCAGGCGCGGGGTGCGTTCGGCCGTGGTCGAGAAGGCGGACCGGCTCTTCCCCGGCTCCCGGGGCAAGGGCCTCCAGCCACGCACCCTGGAGGTCTTCGACGACCTCGGCGTCATCGACGCGGTACTGGAGTCGAGCGGGCCCGCCCCGGTCCAGATGATCTGGAAGGACGGTGAACGGCAGGGCGAGCACCACATGTTCGACCCGGTCGCGCCGTCCCCGGCGGCCCCGTACGCGGGTACGCCGCGCCTCCTGCCGCAGTGGCGGACCCAGGAGATCCTTTACGCACGCCTCACCGAGCTGGGCGGCGACGTCTCCTTCGGCAACGCCCTGACCTCCCTCACCCAGGACGCCTCCGGGGTCACCGCGGTGCTCTCCACCGGCGCCACGGTCCGCGCGGCGTACGCGGTCGCAGCCGACGGCGGCCGCAGCACGGTCCGCGCCGCGCTCTCCATCCCGATGACCGGCGAGACCGTCGACCCCGCGTCCATGCTGGTCGCCGATGTACGGATCCCGTCGCTCGACCGGCTGAACTGGCATGTCTTCCCGGTCGAGGCGGGCTTCCTGATGCTCTGCCCGCTGCCAGGAACCGAGGAGTTCCAGCTGGCCGCGCGCTTCCCTGACGGGGAACGCCCCGACCTCTCCCCCGGTGGCGTGCGCGCGCTGATCGCCGCCCGTACACATCTCGCCGCCGACGATGTCACCGAGGTCCTGTGGGCGTCGGACTTCCGGCCGCGCGCGGCGCTTGCCGACCGGTTCCGCGCGGGCCGGGTCTTCCTGGTGGGCGACGCCGCCCATGTCCACTCGCCCGCCGGCGGCCAGGGTCTCAACACCAGCATCCAGGATGCCTACAACCTGGGGTGGAAGCTCGGCCGGGTACTGCGCGGCGGAGCCCACGGGTCCCTGCTCGACTCGTACGAGGAGGAGCGGCTGCCCAACGCGGCCGAGATGCTGGGCCTCTCGACCCGGGTGCACCGCGGCGAGCAGCGGCGCGGCGCCGCCACCCAGCAACTGGGCATCGGCTACCGCGGCGGGCCGCTCTCCCAGGGGGCCGCGGGCGCGCTGCAGGCAGGCGACCGCGCACCCGGCGGACCACTCGGACCGCGGGAGGGCGGGTCGCTCTTCGACGCCTTCCGCGGCCCGCACTTCACCCTGCTCGCCGTGGGCACCGACGCCGCACTCCCGGCGCTCGATCCCGGCACGGTGCACGTCCACCGGCTCGACACCTGCGAGCCGTACGGCAAGGGGCTCTTCCTCGTCCGGCCGGACGGGTACATCGGCTGGGCCGGTGACGACGCCACCGGGCTGGCCGGCTACCTCACACGCTGCTGAGCGAGAGCTTCACCGCGAAGCCCAGGAAGAGCGCGCCCGCCGCCGTCGTCACCCCGGCCGACAGACGGCGGCGGCGGCGGAAGGCGGCGGCGAGGCGGGTGCCGCCGAATATCAGCAGGGTGAGGTAGAGGAAGCTCGCCACCTGGGCCAGGCCGCCCAGGACCACGAAGGACAGCGCCGGGTAGGCGTAGTGCGGGTCGACGAACTGCACGAAGAAAGAGATGAAGAAGAGGATGGCCTTCGGGTTGAACAGGCTGACCACCAGCGCCCTGCGGTAGGGCCGCTCCAGGGCGGCCTGCTGCTCGCCGGTGGTCTCCGCCGCCTGGCCGCCGCGCTCGCCGCGGTCCCGCCAGAGGGCGCGCGCCGTGCGGACCATCCCGAACGCGAGATAGGTGAGATAGCCGGCGCCCGCGTACTTCACCAGGCCGAAGAGCAGCGGATTGGCCTGGAGCAGCGAGGCCACCCCAGCGGCGGAGAGCGTCATCAGCACGGTGTCCCCGCAGAACACCCCGGCGGCCGCCGTATAGCCGGTACGCACACCGCGCCTGGCCGCGACCGAGAGCACATACAGCGAGTTGGGGCCCGGCAGCAGAATGATCAGCACCAGGCCGGCGAGGTAGGTAGGGAGATCCGTGACACCGAGCATGGACCGAGTCTCGCACGCGGGTACGACAGCCAGGGAGTGACCCTCAGCACCTCGGAACCGTGGCTCACCGCGCCCCGGCTCATGGGCTTCGCCTGGCCCCGGGAGGGGCATCACTCCGGGGCGGGAGACAGCGGGAGACAGCGGGAGACAGCGGGAGACACGGACAGAGAAGCGAGAAGAGAAGAAGAGGGGGAAGGATGCGGAAGATCCTGAGGTGTGTCGCCGCCGCGGCGGTCGCCGTGGCGGCGGGCTGTTCGGTACAGACCACCGGGGCGCACACGGCGGGCGACGCGAAGGCGGGCGGGGGCACGGCGGCCGGCAACGCGACGCCCCGGGCACCGGCGAGCACCCCGGCCCCGGCCCCGGCGCACCGGCCGGCGGCGGCCACCGCACGTCCGTCCGCGGCGAGGAAACCGGCGGGACCGGCCGGGCCGCGGCACGCGGCGGCGCCGGGCAGGACCCTGATGGCGCGCGGAGCCACGGGCAAGCAGGTCCGTGAACTCCAGGCGCGGCTGCGGCAGATCGCCTGGTTCGGGTCCTCGCCCACCGGGACGTACGGTCCGGTGACCGCCGCCGCGGTCAGCGGGTTCCAGGGCAAGCGGGGTCTGGCCAGGACCGGCACGACGGACACGGTCACCTGGCAGCGGCTGCTCGCCATGACGCGGACCCCGACCCGCGACGAGCTGAACGGAACGGCGGGCGGGCACTCCGCGGGCAAGCTCGACCCGCGCTGCCTCACGGGCCGGGTGCTCTGCATCAGCAAGACGAGCCGCACCCTGCGCTGGGTCAATGACGGCAAGGTGCTGTCCACGATGGATGTGCGCTTCGGCTCGCAGTACACGCCGACGCGCGAGGGCACCTTCCACATCGACTTCAAGAGCCTGCACCACGTGTCGACGATCTACCACACGGCGATGCCGTACGCGATGTTCTTCAGCGGCGGCCAGGCGGTGCACTACTCGTCGGACTTCGCGGCCCGCGGGTACAGCGGCGCATCGCACGGCTGCGTCAACGTCCGGGACAAGGCGAGGATCGCCGCGCTCTTCGGCCAGGCACGCACCGGGGACAAGGTCGTCGTGTACCGGTGAGCAGGCGGCGGGCCGGATTGGGGGCGCGGGTGGGTCCGGGGGAACGAAACCCACCCGCGCCGGTTGCGCGGAGCCGAAGGTACGGGGGGAACCCCGGCTCACGCGCGGCCGATGACCAGTCGGCTCACTCTCTACTGCGCCGGGCCGCCCGAAAGTGTCACACCTGCGGGCCGGGCGCCCTGGCCGGCCGCCCCGGCGGAGCGGATCCGGCCCCCGTCACCTGTTCTCCCGGCGTGCCGCGGCGTTCCGGGCGGCGGCTGAGGTGGACGCGGAGGACGCCGGTGAACCGAGCTTCGGGGAGGGCGAGGCGCCGGCCGGGCGCGACGGGACGGGGGAGGCAGGAGAGAGAGGGGCCTGGGGTGTGAAGGAGACATGGTGGTCGCCGGAGCCCCCGGCGCCCAGCACCCGGCCGCAGAACTTCTGGACGTTCTGCGCGCCACCGGCCTTCGACTCCAGGCTCCGTCTGCGCTCTCCGCCGACCCGGCCCGCACGGTAGTCGCGGCAGACCGCGGCCAGCTTGCGGTACAGGCCCGTTGTCGAGCGGTCGTGGTCCCCGGAAGGCGACGGCGTGCCCTGGCGCCCGGCGCCGGACTCCTGCCCGGTGGCCGCGCCGGGCCGCCCGTCCGGCCGTCCCGCTCCGCTGTCCCCTGGGCCCGTGGAGCCCCCGTCCCCGGAGCCCGCCTGCGGGGTGCGGGGGGTGGGCTCCCCGGTGCCGGGGGTACTGCTGTCCGGCCGCGGCGAGGCGCTGCCGGCCGTCGCCGGGGAGCTCCCGGAGAGGAGCGGACGCGGTGTCGCGGCGGAGGACACGGACGAGGCGGGCATCGGTTCGCTGCGGCCGAAGGGCGAGGGCAGCATGCCGGCGCCCGCGGCCACCGCCACCCCGCTCAGCGCGCAGCCCGCGACCACGGCGGCGATACTGAACCGCACCGGGCGGCCCCAGCGTGCCGCGGCCGGGGGCCGCACCGGCCCGGCCGGACCGGCAGCGCCGTCCCTGGCCAGCCGGAAAGCCTCCAACGCGGCTTTCTCACCGGGGAGTTCACCGATGTCGGAGGGCGCAGCCGACCGGGCGGCGCCGTCCAGCGCGGCACGCAGCCGTGCGGCCTGGGCCCGCGCGTGATCATCGACGGCGCCGACGGGGCCACCGCGCAGCAATCGCTCCGCCGTGTCCTTGTCAAGCCATTCGCACCGCTCGTCGGCCATCACATGTCCTTCTGCGTCCACGGACGCGAATGCGTCACACCGACCGCGGCTCCCGCCTCCTCGTGTGGGGAGCGCTGCGTGGGTACGGCGTCGAGCCCGTGCGGGCCCGCATCGGGGCCGAGCAGTTCGGCGAGCTTCTTCAGTCCGCGGTGCGCGGCGGTCCGCACCGCGCCGGGCCGCTTGCCGAGCGCCTTTGCGGCGCTCTTCGCGTCGAGCCCGACGACGACCCGCAGCACCACCGCTTCGGCCTGGTCCTGTGGGAGCTGGGCGATGAACCGCATCGTGCGGCCGGTGGCCAGGGCCTCGATGGCCTCTCCCGCGGTGTCCGATTCGCCCGCCTCCGCGGCCAGTTCGGACTCGTCGCCGCCGCCCGCGGGGCGCCTGCCCCGCATCCGTATGTGATCGAGCGCGCGGTTGCGCGCTATCCGGGCCGCCCAGCCGCGGAACCGGTCGGCGTCGCCGCTGAACCGCTGGAGGTCGCGGGCGATCTGCAGCCATGCCTCGGAGGTGACGTCCTCCGCGTCCGGATCGCCGACCAGCGTCCGTACATATCCGAGCAGCCTCGGGTGCACCGCGCGGTACACAGTACGGAAGGCGTCCTCGTCCCCGTCCTGCGCCGCGAGCACTGCGGTGGTCAGCTCCGCGTCGTCCCCCAGCACTTCCTCAACCTGTCCTGCTGCACCGCTCCCCCGCTGTGCAGCTGGTCGCCACTGCCGCGCTGCTGTGCGCAATCCGTCACGCTACGGCCTGAGCCCGGCCCACGTCCACGACTTGTACGACCAGCGACACCGCGCTGACTCTGCGCGGTGTGACAGAAAACGCACGTCCGGCGCTGAGAGAGGTACGGGGCCGTCACGCGGTTCCCGCCGACGGCGACCGGGGCCTCTCCTGTGGGGGGTGGCGGCCCCGGTCGCCGTCGGGTTTCCCACGGCCTGGCCTGCCGCCGGCTCTTCCTCTGCCGCGGCACTCCCCGTACCCGGGCACACCTGTCGGCGCCGGGCCTGCGGACGATGCGCGCCGCCGTCGTCATCGTTCACGTACAGAATTTCGTCGTCCTTCACGTACGGAAGCAGAGGGCCCGCACAGTCGCACCGTCCGCGTGGTGTCCGGATATCCCCAGGGACGAAAGCCCGGCGGTCGGGCCAACGGCCCCAAGGAGCCGTCCTACAGGTCCAGAACCAGGCGTGGCGAAATCGAGCGGGACACACACGGGTACATCCGGCTCCCGGGTGCGCCGATGTCGTCGCGGTGTTCGGGCTCGCCGTCCAGGACGGTGAGTTCGCAGCTGCCGCAGACACCTTCGCGGCAGCCGGACGGGACCGGCCGGCCGGCGTGGTTCAGCGCGTCCAGCAACGACTTCCCGGCATCGACCTGGACTGTCTGCCCACTTCGGGCGCACACCGCTTCGAACGCCGTGTCCGGTGCGAATTTCCGCGCGGTGGGCCGGAACCTCTCGGCGTGCAGCTGCCCGGCGGGAAACACCTCCTCGACCGCGGCGAGCATGGCGGCGGGGCCACAGCAGTAGGTCAGTGCGCGGGGCCCCAGACCGGCTGCCATCGCTGCGAAGTCCGGCCTGCCGTGTTCCTCGGTCGCAACGATGGTCACCTTGTCGCCGTATGCGGCGCGCAGCTCGTCGGCGAACGGCATGGAGGCGCGGGATCGGCCCACGTACACCAGTGTCGCCTCGGCGCCCCCCTCGGTCGCGGAGCGCAGCATCGGCCGGATGGGCGTGATGCCGATTCCGCCGGCCACGAAGAGGTACTCCGGCGCGGGTTCCAGGGGGAAGTGGTTGCGTGGCAGGGAGACTTCGAGCGTCCGACCGGGCTTCAGGAAACGGTGGACGTACTCCGAGCCGCCCCGGCTGAGCTGTTCGAAGCGGACCGCGATGCGATACCGGTCGCGTTCCGCGGGGTCACCGCACAACGAGTACTGCCGTGTCAGCCAGTTCGGCAGGGTGAGGTCGATGTGCGCTCCCGGCCGCCACGGCGCCAGGGGCCCGGCGGCACCGCGCAGGGCCACCGCGACCACGCCGTCGGCGATCTCTTCGATCCGGTCGATAATCGTCTGCTGCATGGAAATCCCCCGTCAGTACAGCTCGCGGTAGCCGGCTTCGAGCCCCGCTTCGAGCATCACCGGATCGATGTCGACGCCGAAGTGGGCAGCCGCGACCTCACCCACCGACGGAAGCTCGTCGGCCAGCGCCTGGCTCGCGGGATCCCACAGCCGGGACCGGATCAGTGCGCGACCACAGTGGAAGTACGCCTCGGCCACCTCGACCACGATGGCCAGGACAGGTTCGCGCGCCTCGGTCTGCATCCGGGCGAGCACATCGGGCTCGTCGGTGGGATAGCCGCGCCCATTGACCCGCAACGTTTCCCGGGCGCCGGGGATCAGGAAGAGCAGCCCGACCCCGTCGCGCTCGGCGAGGTTGGTGAAGGAATCGGCGATCTTGTTGCCGGGGCGGTCGGGGATGGCGAGGGTGTGCTCGTCGAGCACCTTCACGAAGCCCGGGTAGTCGCCGCGGGGCGAGCAGTCCAGGTGTCCGTCCGCACTGGAGGTGGCCAGCGACAGGAACGGGGAATGCGCGATGAAGCGGCGGGAGAAGGCGTCGATGTGGTCCTGCTTCTTCTCCTTGAGCATCGCCTCGGGCTCGCCCAGCCGGGCACGGACCTCGGCTGGTGCCACACGGCGCGGCCGGACGCGGGTAAGCGTCATAACGGACTCCTTTCGGATTCGTCCTGGGTGGAATGCACGGGGACGCGCGGGGACGCGCAGTCGGCGCGGCGGGAGAAACTTCGCTCAGCCGCAGGTCATGGCAGTATTATGAGCAATCATTCAGTTCACGCGCTACTCGCTTTGGCGCCGCTTCGGAAGGGGTGTCATGACGTCGGGGAAACAACGGCTTCAGCCACGTAAAGAGCCACTCCAGGCCCGCGCCGAGCTCACCCGGCAGCGCATCCTCACCGCGGCTGCTCACGTTTTCGCCGAGCACGGCTACGCCGCGGGCACCACCAACCGGATCGCCGAACAGGCCAGGGTCTCGATCGGTTCGCTGTACCAGTACTACCCGAACAAGGACGCGATCCTGGCCGAACTGGTGACCCGGCACCTCGACGCCGGCGCCGCGGCCATGAGCCGCCGCCGCAGCGGCGCCCTGCCGGAGTCACTGGAAGCGATCATCCGCCTGTTCGTGCACACGTCGATCGAGAACCACCTGGAGGATCCGCACCTGCTGCGCGTCATGATGGAACAACCACCGCTGTCGGCCGCCCTGCTGGAGAAGGTCGCCCGGTTCCAGGAGGCGGACGTCGCGTACGTCCGGGAGCTGTTCGAGCGCCATCCGGAGGTCCGGGTGGCCGACACCGCGATGGCGGCACGGGTCGCGGTGTCGGCGATCGAGTTCATCGTGCACCCGCTCGTCGCCGAGCCGGGCCCGGTCGACGCCACCAGGCTGGAGAACGAACTCGTGGCGATGCTGACCCGCTATTTGCGGGGCTGAGCAAGACGAAGGCGACCGGTGTCCCACCGTCGGTCGGGCGCTTCACACGGGACTGCCCGCTCCTGGGGTGACGGCTCGCCGGTCCCTCCGGCTCCCGGCCCTGTCGCCGCTACGGACGTCAGCGTGACGGCGGCCCGGTCATGGGTATCGGCGGGGCGTCAAGGACCGGGCTGAACCTTCGGCGACAACGCTCAAGGCCCGATGACACGGAACAGTTGGGCGCAGCAGCCGCCGATCACCCGACCGCGCGGCGGACCGGCGGGGAAGGGCATCGCGAGGGTGCCCGTGCCGGGCGCCCGGGGCGACAGCGCCGGCCCGGGTACTCGCGGCGCAGAACGCTACTGCGCACGCGCGGGTGCGAGAACGCTACTGCGCACGCGCGGGTGCGAGAACGCTACTGCGCACGCGCGGGTGCGAGAACGCTACTGCGCACGCGCGGGTGTGAGAACGCTCCGGCCTGCCTCCGATCGCCCTGCCCGCGGCAACGCCAGGAGACGGTGGATGCCGGGCTGCTCCTGCCGCGTGTCCTGGAGCACGGTGGTGGCGAGCTGGCGCAGGGCGTCCGCGTGTGCGGTGAGGACGTCGTGGGTCTGGGAGTCCTCCGGGTCGGTGAGCAGCAGACGGGCCGCCGTGTTGGCGGCCAGCAACCGTGGTTTCTGGGCTTCCCGGTGGGACGGAGGGAGGTACCGCCAGGCGGTGTTGGCGATCGTGACGAGCCGCCAGGTGGGGGACGAGGAGGGCTCCGCCTCGTAGAAGCGCAGGGCGTGGCGGCTGACCAGCCAGTACGACAGCGCCAGCGAGGCGCCGGCCAGGGTGTCGAACGACACCCACACGTACAGGAGCCGGCGACGGCCGGTCACCTCATCGGCCAGCCAGGCGAGGCCGGCGCCGCCCGCGCCGAACAGAGCGAGGGCGGCGAGGGAGAAGAGCAGCACCGCCGGGAAGAGGCCAATGCAATTCTCGCTCTCCAGGCGGGTCAGCCCCTTCCAGTGCGGGGCAAGATACCTGGCATACCGCGCAGTTCGGGGGGCGGGCTCGATGATGGCGATACGTCTCGCCCAGCTTACAGCCATGGCAATTCCACTCCACGAGTTCGGCACATTTGGATATCCGAGGGAACGAGCGGAGCGTGCGGGAGACTCTGTCTCTGCGGTGAAATATCGTTCCGCCGCACTAATTTTCACCAAATGGCCGGGCGCACCCGGGGGCTCATTCAGCCTTACGCCGAGGAATCGGCGCAGAATATCCGAGGCAGCCGTTCCGGAGAGCGGTGGCGGAATGGAAAATCCAAAATAGCGCAAGCAGGAAACGTCCTCCGCCCCGGCGGCGGCAGAGCCGGATGTTCCGCGCGGGGGCGGCTGCCCCGACCGCCCTCCGGGGCCGGGGCCGCGGCAGCACACAGCAGTGCGCCGCGAGCGGGCCCACTCGCGGCGCACCTGATGTCACCTCAGCCGTCAGTGGTGACGGTGCCCCAGCCGCTCGGTGTCCACGACACGGCCGCGCGCGTCGCGCAGGGTCGCCGTGTCGACGCGGTCCCAGATCGGGGCGCGGCGGTTCTGGTAGACGTCGTTCCAGGTGTCACGGCCGTGTCCGGTGTGCACCTTGACCGACTTGTGAGCTCCGAGCCGCAGGGCGCGGAAGCGGTAGGAGTGGTGCTGCGCGTCGGTCAGCGTCCATCCCCGCAGCTCGACCGCCCGGCGGGAGTTGTTGGTGACCGTGATCCACTCGGCGTCCGCCCGGTTGCCGGCGTGGTGCCCGCGGCCGGGGACGGCGACGTGGTGGACGGTGCCCACCTCCACGGCCGAGCGCACGGGGCGCGGGGCCGGGCGGTGGTCGGCGGCCGCTGCCGGGAAGGCGGCGGCCAGCAGGGCCCCGGAGGCCAGTACAGCTGCGGCGAAACGGGAACCTGAAGACAAAGACGACATGGAACCCCCAGATCAGGGCATGCGCGCGCCGGTCGGCCCGCGCATGGTGCAGATGGACTTCCGGCTCTGTGCCGGACAACCCACACTCTGGACCGAACCAGTTCCGATGTCCGGAGAACCTTCGCGACTTTACCGAAAGCGGACAAAACACACACCGTCAGATCATCCGGCGTATACGCCCCCGCGCATCCGGCCCGGGGTGCACTCCCCCGCCCCGTCCGACCCACGGCCCACACCCGGCACTCGGGCCTTGACGCCGGCGCCGCCACCCGCACCGGCACCCGCACGGTGACCAACTCCCCCATCCCGCCCCGCAGACGGTAATCAGTCCGCTACGGTGCGTGATACGGCCCGAGCCGGGCCTCGGCAGACAAGGGGACCCTGAGTGAAGCGCATCCGTATCGTGCTCGCCGCACTGACCATCACCGCGGCGACAGCGGCGGCCCCGGCCGCCGCGAGCACCGCTCCGCAGCCGCACACGGACCGGGCGGCCGCCCCAGGGCCGCAGCCCGCCCCCTGCTCGGGCGAGTTCCGGGCGGACGCCAGGCTCGGCCCGCAGTGGCTGCCGTCGAAGCACGAGAAGCCGGTGGGCCCGCTCCTCAAGGGGTATCAGCGGACCGGAAAGCTGTCGCCCGAGGACTTCCTGAAGAAGTACTGGGAGGGACCCGCGGACTCGGGCAGCTGGAAGTACCCGCCGAACGACGGCTTCAAGGAGGTCAACGGGCAGGTGGAGAAGGAGCCCGAGAAGCTGCGCACCGGTGAGCGTCTGGACCGCTTCGGCTCCGAGTACGGCTCCTACCTGGCGCCCGCGGGCGATGCGTACGCGAAACGCGCGCTGCCCCCGCAGAGCCTGACCACCCGGGACGCCGCGGTGCCCTGCGACTACCACGTCTACAAGGTCGCCAAGCCGTTCTGGGTGTGGCAGGGCGGGATCGCCCCGTGGTTCGAGCAGCCGGGGAACGGTCAGCAGATCAAGCTCGACCCCGTCTTCCTGAACCCGGGCGATGGCCAGCGGCTGAATGTGAAATGGCTGCTCGACCACCACTACCTCGCCCAGGCCGCCGCGGCCGCCGAGTAGCGCGCCCATGGACCGCCGCGAACTGCGTTCCGCGCTGCGCGACGCCGGAGTGCCCGACGGCTACTACCGGATCGAGGGGGTCCATGAGCCGGTCCCCACCCCCACCGACTTCCTCTATCTGAAGCGGACCGAGGACGGCGGGGCGTGGGAGACCGGTGCGTTCGAGCGTGGCCTCTCCGAGGTCATCGGCCGGTACGACGCCGAATCCGACGCCTGCGCGCACCTGCTGAGGCTGCTCGCCTGACAGCGGTCCGCCCCGGACCGGGGCGGACCTGGGCGGACCTGGGCGGACGGTGCCGGGCGGTGCCGGGCGGTGCGGCTACTGGTCCCCCACGTCCCGGCGGTTCGACAGGGCAGACTCAGCGAGGGACGAGAGCCCCTCCACATAGACGGTGCCGTCCGGCGCGTCCCGCACGACCAGCCAGCCGCGCGTCCCCAGACTCCGCACCTGCCGCCGCACCCCGTCGCCCAGTTCGGCCGCGAGGTCGTCCTCGCGGGGCGTGCTGCCTGCGTGCAGATGCTCGCGGATCCGGAGGAGCAGCGCCTCTTCCTCCGCCGTGATGTTGAAGTCCATCCCTGGACGCTACGGGGCGCCGTCCGCCGCCGCCTGCGGAGTACCGAAGACCGCCCAGTACCCACCCGGTCCCCACCCCGGGTCCGCACCCCGCCGCACGGAAGAAGCCCGCGGCGCAGGCCCGGCGTCGCGGGCCCCCGCCCGGATCCCGCCCGGCCCCGGACCGGGTACGGATCAGGCCGGCCCGCCGGGTGCGGCCGGCACCCGGGCGACGCCCGGCACGGTCGGCAGCTTGGGCAGGCCCGGCAGGTTCGCGGCCGGGAGTCCGCCGCCGAGCACGACCGCGACGACCGCGTTCACCTCCGCGGTGACCACGCCCTGCGCCGCCGTTGCGACCTGGGCGGGGGTCCCGGCCGTGCTCGCCCTGACGAGCGTGTCGACCTTCGACTGGAGGTCGGCCGCCGCCCGGGCCTTGAGCGCGGCGCCCGGGTCGGGCGCCGCGGGCGTGCCGGACACCCCGGTCGCACCGCCGGGGATCCCGGGCGCCGCGGGCGCCCCGGGGGTGCCTTCGGTGACCTTCGACAGCGCGTCCCTGACCGGGCCGGCCAGCTTGGCGGCCTCCGCTGCGGAGAGCTTGCCGCCCGGGGCCTTCAGTACGGCGTCGAGAAGAACCGTCACAGGCGACAGGACACCGCCGGCGTCCCCCAGCAGCTTCGCCTGGCCCGCGAGCCTGCCGGCGCCCGGCACCGGCGCCGGCGGAGCGGTCGCGGTACGGGGCACGGGAGAGTCGCCGGCCGTCGCGCAGGCCGCCGGACCCGCTATGCCGAGGGTGAGGGCGCCGCAGACTGCGGACGAGACGAGGAGACCGGCCTTCGGGGGCATGCGCATGGAAAGCGTTCCTTTCGGATGTGCGGGAAGTACTCAACGCCACCGTGCGAACGGCTGAACACACCGCGCAATCGCTACGTCACCGAACGTCAGCGGGCCGGGTCTGGGAAACCTGCCCCGACCTGCGTGTATACGGCCTTCCGGGGGGCCGGGCGGATACATCCGTTAGGGGGTCGCCCGCACCGGCGGCGGGCGTGCGGACCGGACACGCGGACGGGCCGCGGCCCACGGGACGGATCCCGTGGGCCGCGGCCGCCCCTGCCGGGCATCCGGCAGCCCGGTCAGCCCACTTTCGCGGCCAGCGCGGAGAACTGCTGCCACGTCAGCTTCGGCTTGTCAGGGCTCCACAGCTTCTGGGCCGTCGCGGCCAGCGGCATGCGGATACCCGCGGCGACCTGCGCCGGGGTCTGGGCGTTCGGGAAGTCGCCCCAGACTGCGAAGCCGCCGCCCACGATGAGGTGCGCGTACTTGGCCGGGACCGCCGAGGTCCCGCGCACCACCCGCGGGGTCCAGTGCTCGTAGATCCGCTTGCCCGTCGGGTAGGTGAAGTCGTTGGGCTGGCCGAGCACGTAGTACAGGTACTCGTCGTTGAGGTTGACCACCTGGCGCCCCGCGCTCAGATACTCCTCGGGCGGCCGGGCCCCGAACTCCTTGCCCGTCCAGTACTCCACCTGGATATCCTTGGCGGCCTTCGCCACGCCGCCGCGGAAGAACCCGTCGTTCCACGCCTGCGGCGTCCTGCCCGCCTTGCTGATGACCGCGGCCCGGTCGTTCAGCCAGGCCACCGCGAGGTCCTGGACCGTGCCCTTCGCGCCGTACTTCTTCCGCGCGAGGGCGGCCAGTTGCGGGAACGACGCCTCCGGGCTCTTCACCGTCAGGGCCTGGTACTCGTCACCGCCGACGTTCCAGTACGGGCCGGGGAAGAGCTTCATGTACTCACGCTGCAGCGAGTCGACGATCTGCGCGGCCTTCGGATTCGACACGTCGACCGCGCCCTTGACGGGGGTGCCGTCCGCCGTCTTCAGCTGGAGGTCCGGGTGCGCCCTGATGACCGCGCCCAGGTGCCCGGGCGAGTCGATCTCGGGGACGACCGTGATGTGCAGGCTGGAGGCGAGCGAGACGATCTTGTGGACCTGCGCGAGGGTGAGGTGGTCGTCGGAGACCACCTCGGGGTGCGACGTGGAGGCGATACGGAAGCCCTGGTCGTCCGAGAAGTGCAGCCCCAGTTGGTTCAGCTTGAGGTCACCCATCTCGTGCAGCCGGTCCTCGATCCAGCCGGCGTCGAACGGCTTGCGGGCGATGTCCAGGTTGAACCGCCGCTGCGCGGTCGCCGGCTTGTCGTGCACGACCCCCTCGGGCACCTTCCCGTCGGCCTTCACCGACTGCTTGAGGGTGCGGGTGCCGTAGAAGACCCCGGCCTCGTCGGGACCGGTGATCCTGACCCTGCTGTCGCGGGCGCTGAGGGTGTACGACTCGCGCGGGGCCTTCTTGTCCGGCTTCAGAGCGAGCTCGATATCGCCCGCGCGGGCCGTGCCGCCGTACGCGTAGCCGATCCTCAGTTCGCGCGAGAGGAGTCTGCCCTCGTCGGTGAGGCCCTTGCACCCCTTGTCCACCAGGACCCGGGAGCCCTTCTCCGGGCGCCAGCCGGGACCGCGCGCCGGGCCGTGCTCACGGACCGAAGGGACGGCACGGGGTGCGGGCGAGAGCGGGTAGTTCTTCGACGCCGACGGATCGGACGAGGGGGCGGTCACCGCCGAGCCGCGGCCCGCGGGGCCGCTTCCGCCGTACGTGTCGTCGTCCGGCCAGACCGTGACGGCGAGCGCGACGGCGGCGACCGTGGCGGTCAGGCCCACGGCGAGAACCGGGGCGTTGAGTCTTTTCATCAGTCCGAAACCTCCCGTGCACGGCTGGGCGAGGGTGAAAGCGAGGGTGAAATGCCAGCCAATTCGTCCATCACGCGCCTTGAAACTCTCCCTTCCGGGTGAAAATCGCGCATCCGTCGGACACTCGACTCTCCACATCGATAGCGTTGCGGCTCATTCACCGCCGTCATCCGACCTCCAGTCGTGTTCGAGGAGCTCACGCTGTCCAGCGAGTCCCACGCCGGCCCTCCGATGCGACCGCCGTCACTCCACCACAGAACGGACGTCCCGGCACGCCCAGCCATACCGGCACAGAACCGCGGCCCTTCCGCACTCCACCGGTTCAACTCCGCCCCCGCCGGGACCGCCGAGAGCGTCCTGCTCGGCTGCTGCGCCAGCCCCCACTGGGCCCGGAGACTGGCCGCCCACCGCCCCTACCCCGATCTGACCGCCCTGCTCGCGGCCTGCGACGAGGCGAGCTACGACCTGTCTCCGGCCGAGCTCTCCCACGCGCTGGCGGGCGAACCGGGGTCCGGGCTGCCGCACAGCCGGGCACCGCGGGCCGCGCACACCGCCCTGAGCGCCGCGCACGCCGCGTACGAGAGCCGCTTCGGCCACGCCTTCGTCATCTGCCTCGACGAGGTCCGCCCGTCCGACCACCTCGACCAGGTACTTTCCGGCATCCACTCCCGGCTCTCGCACGAGCCGGACGAGGAGCGGTCGGTGGCCGCCGACGAGCTGCGCCGACTCGCCCGGGGGCGAATCGCCCGTCTTGTGGCGGATCCGGGCCATGCCGGTAGCCCGTCCGTGGCTGTTTGATTGCCTGTTTGATCACACCGGAACCCCCCGCGCGGAGGAACCGACAAGTCGTCGCTACGATGGCCAGGGCCGGTGGACCGTACCCGGCCGGGCCAGACCGACACAGCTCCTCTCACCGGGCGAGCTGGCGGCATGACCCCCGTCCCCCGCTCCCGGAGGGTTTTTCCGTGCCGGCTGGAACGCTGTACCGCGGCCGGGAAGGTATGTGGTCCTGGGTGGCTCATCGAGTCACCGGCGTCCTCATCTTCTTCTTCCTGTTCGTACACGTCCTGGACACTGCTCTCGTCCGTATTTCTCCCGAGGACTACGACAAGGTCATCGCTACTTACAAGACGCCGATCGTGGGCGTCCTTGAGTACGGCCTTGTCGCAGCGATCCTCTTCCACGCTCTGAACGGCCTGCGCATCATCGCCGTGGACTTCTGGTCCAAGGGCCCGCGCCACCAGAAGCAGATGCTGTGGTCTGTCGTGGGCATCTGGGTCCTGCTGATGATCGGGGCCATCTACCCCGTGCTCGGCCACGCCGCACGCGAACTGTTCGGGAGCTGAGGACTGAATGTCTGCTGAGACCTCTTCCGCTGTCGGCCCCGTCGAGGGCGTCTCCCTCTTCGACGCCGACCACCCCGCGCCGCTCATCGAGGCCCCGCGCCAGCGCACCAAGAAGACGCCGAAGACCACACGCGGCAACTTCGAGATGTACGCCTGGCTCTTCATGCGCCTCTCCGGGATCGTCCTGGTCGTCCTGGTCCTCGGTCACCTGCTGATCCAGCTGGTGCTCGACGGCGGTGTGACCAAGATCGGCTTCGCCTTCGTGGCGGGCCGCTGGGCCTCGCCGTTCTGGCAGGGCTGGGACCTGCTGATGCTGTGGCTGGCGATGCTTCACGGCGCCAACGGCCTCCGTACCGTCATCAATGACTACGCGGAGCGCGTCGGCACCCGCCTGTGGCTCAAGGGCCTGCTGTACACCGCCACGGTGTTCACCATCCTGCTGGGCACGCTGGTGATCTTCACCTTCGACCCGAACATCTCCTAGAAGCCCGGGACCGAGGCGCTTTCATCATGAAGATCCACAAGTACGACACCGTCATCGTCGGCGCCGGCGGCGCCGGCATGCGCGCGGCCATCGAGTCGACGAAGCGCAGCCGCACCGCCGTGCTGACGAAGCTCTACCCGACCCGCTCCCACACCGGTGCCGCCCAGGGCGGCATGGCCGCGGCCCTCGCCAACGTCGAGGAGGACAACTGGGAGTGGCACACCTTCGACACGATCAAGGGCGGCGACTACCTGGTCGACCAGGACGCCGCCGAGATCCTGGCGAAGGAGGCCATCGACGCGGTCCTCGACCTGGAGAAGATGGGCCTGCCGTTCAACCGGACGCCCGCCGGGGAGATCGACCAGCGCCGCTTCGGCGGCCACTCGCGCAACCACGGTGAGGCCCCGGTCCGCCGTGCGTGCTACGCCGCCGACCGCACCGGCCACATGATCCTCCAGACCCTCTACCAGAACTGCGTCAAGGAGGGTGTGGAGTTCTTCAACGAGTTCTACGTCCTGGACCAGCTGCTGGTCGAGGTGGACGGCGTCAAGACCTCCGCGGGCGTCGTGGCCTACGAGCTGGCGACCGGCGAGATCCACGTCTTCCAGGCGAAGTCCGTGATCTACGCGTCCGGCGGCACCGGCAAGTTCTTCAAGGTCACGTCGAACGCGCACACCCTGACCGGTGACGGCCAGGCCGCCTGCTACCGCCGCGGCCTGCCCCTGGAGGACATGGAGTTCTTCCAGTTCCACCCGACGGGCATCTGGCGCATGGGCATCCTGCTGACGGAGGGCGCCCGCGGTGAGGGCGGCATCCTCCGCAACAAGGACGGCGAGCGCTTCATGGAGAAGTACGCGCCGGTCATGAAGGACCTCGCGTCCCGTGACGTCGTGTCCCGCTCCATCTACACGGAGATCCGGGAGGGCCGCGGCTGCGGACCCGCCGGCGACCACGTGTACCTCGACCTGACGCACCTCCCGCCGGAGCAGCTCGACGCCAAGCTCCCGGACATCACGGAGTTCGCGCGGACGTACCTGGGCATCGAGCCGTACACCGACCCGATCCCGATCCAGCCCACCGCGCACTACGCGATGGGCGGCATCCCGACCAACGTCCAGGGTGAGGTCCTCGCGGACAACACCACGGTCGTGCCCGGCCTGTACGCCGCCGGCGAGGTCGCCTGCGTCTCGGTGCACGGTGCCAACCGCCTGGGCACCAACTCGCTGCTCGACATCAACGTCTTCGGGCGCAGGTCGGGCATCGCAGCCGCGGAGTACGCCGCGAAGCACGAGTACGCCGAGCTTCCCGAGAACCCGGCCGCGCTGGTCGAGGCCCAGGTCGAGCGGTTGCGCGACGCCACCGGCACCGAGCGGGTCTCCGTGCTGCGCCTGGAGCTCCAGGAGTGCATGGACGCCAACGTGATGGTGTTCCGTACCGAGCAGACGATCAAGACGGCCGTCGAGAAGATCGCCGAGCTGCGTGAGCGGTATCTGAACGTGTCGGTCCAGGACAAGGGCCGGCGGTTCAACACCGACCTCCTCGAAGCGATCGAGCTGGGCAACCTGCTGGACCTCGCCGAGGTCATGGCAACGTCCGCTCTGGCGAGGAAGGAGTCCCGCGGTGGTCACTACCGTGAGGACTTCCCGACCCGCGACGACGTCAACTTCATGCGCCACACCATGGCGTACCGCGAGGTGGGCGACGACGGCTCCGAGTCGATCCGGCTCGACTACAAGCCGGTCGTCCAGACCCGCTACCAGCCGATGGAGCGTAAGTACTGATGGCTACCCCGACCATGGACAAGGCCGAATCGGCCGGCAAGCCGGAGGCCGGCTTCGCCGACAGCCCCTTCATCACGGCCACCTTCCGGATCCGCCGGTTCAACCCGGAGGTCTCGGACGAGGCGCAGTGGCAGGACTTCGAGGTCGAGATCGACCCGAAGGAGCGTGTGCTCGACGCCCTCCACAAGATCAAGTGGGAGCTCGACGGCACGCTGACCTTCCGGCGCTCCTGCGCGCACGGGGTCTGCGGCTCGGACGCGATGCGGATCAACGGCAAGAACAGGCTCGCCTGCAAGACGCTGATCAAGGACATCAACCCGGCGAAGCCGATCCAGATCGAGGCCATCAAGGGCCTCACGGTCCTCAAGGACCTCGTCGTCGACATGGACCCGTTCTTCCAGGCGTACCGCGACGTGATGCCCTTCCTCATCACCAACGGCAACGAGCCGACACGTGAGCGTCTGCAGTCCGCCGAGGACCGCGAGCGCTTCGACGACACCACGAAGTGCATCCTGTGCGCCGCGTGCACGTCGTCGTGCCCGGTGTTCTGGAACGACGGCCAGTACTTCGGCCCGGCCGCGATCGTCAACGCGCACCGCTTCATCTTCGACTCGCGTGACGAGGCCGGCGAGCAGCGCCTGGAGATCCTCAACGACAAGGACGGCGTGTGGCGTTGCCGCACCACGTTCAACTGCACGGACGCCTGCCCGCGCGGTATCGAGGTCACGAAGGCCATCCAGGAAGTGAAGCGCGCTCTCATCACCCGCCGCTTCTGACCCTTCCGGTCACCTCCACGAGGGCCCCGTCTCCCGGCTTCCGGGCGGCGGGGCCCTCGGGCTTTCCGCTGTGCCAGGATTCCTCTGTCGTACAGGGGAGAGAGACGGGGACCGGGATGAGTGACCAGAATCCTTACGCGCCGGACGGCGGCTACGAGTGGGGCCCGCAGCAGCCCGCCCCTCCCCCGCCGGGCTATGGCTACCCCGGCTCCGCCCCGGGGTACGGCTACCCGGCGCCGGGCCCCGGCTACGGCTACCCGCCGCAGCAGCCGGGCTTCGCCGCGCCTGCCGCGGGCGGCGCGGCGCTGGTGTCGATCGGTGACATCACCGTCGTCCAGGACGGCGTCATCACCCCGGCGGGCACGCTGCCGCTGCGGGGCGCCGTCTGGAGCGCGACGGACATGTCCCGTACCGAGGAGCGGATCCCGCCGGTCGCCATCGTGCTGGCGATCCTCTTCGCACTGCTCTGCCTGATCGGCCTCCTCTTCCTGCTGATGAAGGAGAGGAAGACGACCGGGTTCATCCAGGTGACCGTGGTCAGCGGTGGCCGGCACCATGCCACCATGATCCCGGCCACCGGGCCCCAGACGTTCCCGCACGTGATGGGGCAGCTCAACTACGTGCGTTCACTGAGCGCCCTGTAGGGCGCGCGCCGGGCCCGTACGGCCCCGCGGACCACTCCGTACCACCCAGAGGCCGCCCGGCCCGCCCCGGGCGGCCTCTGCCATGTCCTGCCCCGCGGCCGGGAGTTGGGTCGCGTCCTTCCGAACCGAAGCGGCACACCCTTGTGTTGAACATGTTCAAAAGAAGGTCTACAGTCCAGGACATCAGCTTTTGAACGCGTTCAAAGGAGGGTGGGGCATGGACCTCACAGTTGTCACGTACGTCATCTACCTGGTGATCAGCGTCGCGCTGACCGTCTGGGTGGCCCGGACACTCAGCCACCACGGGCGGGTCTTCCTCGCCGATGTCCTGAAGGGGGACGAGAAGCTCGCCGAAGCCGTCAACCACCTTCTGGTGGTGGGGTTCTACCTGGTGAACCTGGGATTCGTGGCCCTGTACCTCCAGGACGGCAGCACCGTCACCGACGCCCGGGGCATCTTCGACGCGCTGTCGACGAAGCTCGGCGTGGTGCTGCTCGTCCTCGGCGGAATGCACCTCGGCAACGTCTACGCACTCAACAAGTTCCGCCGGCGCGGCATCATGGAGCGCGAGCAGACGCCGCCGGTGCCGCCGCAGGGCTGGCTCACGCCGGGCGCCGGGGCCTGACGGCGATGACCCACCCAGGCCTCCGCTCCGGTGGCATCGCCGTCCGGAGACTCACCGTGCTGTACGACGCGCAGTGCCCGCTCTGTGTCCACCTGCGGCACTGGCTGCGCGGTCAGCGCCAGCTCGTCCCGCTCGACCTGGTGCCCGCCGCGTCGGCGGAGGCCAGGGAGCGATACCCCGGGCTCGACCACCACAGCACCCTGCGGGAGATCACGGTGATCGGCGACCGGGGACAGGTCTACCGGGGGCCCGCCGCGTGGGTCGTCTGCCTGTGGGCGCTCGCCGCCCACCGGCCCAAGGCCCACTGGCTGGCCACCCCGGCGGGCGCGCCCTTCGTCAGGGTCGCGGTGCTCACCGCCGCCAAGTACCGCGATGCCACAGCGCCGCCCTGCGGCGAGCGGTGCGCGGCCCCCGGTTAGGCTCGGGCACCGTGACTGATGCGAAGCCTCCCAAGAGCGAGCAGACCCGGACGCTCATCCTCGAAACCGCGCTCCGGCTCTTCCAGGAGCGCGGTTACGACAAGACGACGATGCGGGTCATCGCGCGGGAGGCGGGTGTGTCCGTCGGGAACGCGTACTACTACTTCTCCGGCAAGGAACACCTGATCCAGGGGTTCTACGACCGCATCGGCGCGGAACACCGGGCTGCGGTGCGGGACGTACTCGATCACGAGACGGATCTGGAGACACGGCTCACCGGGGTGCTGACGGCCTGGCTCGATGTCGCCGCGCCGTACCACGAGTTCGCCGCCCAGTTCTTCAAGAACGCGGCCGACCCGGAGAGCCCGCTGAGCCCCTTCTCGGCCGAGTCGGAGTCCGCCCGCGAGCTGGCCATCTCCATCCACCGGGAAGTACTCACCGGCGCCAGGGCGAAGATCCCCGGCGATCTGGCCGGCGTACTGCCGGAGTTGATGTGGCTCTCCCAGATGGGGCTGGTCCTGTACTGGGTCTTCGACCGGTCCCCGGAGCGCGAGCGGAGCAGACGGCTCGCCGCACGCGGGGCGCGGCTCACCGCCCGGGGCATCGCACTGGCCCGTTTCCGGGTGCTGCGCCCGCTCGTCCACGAGGTGCACGAGCTGTTCACCGACTTCCTGCCCGGCATGGCCGAGACGGCGACGGCCCGCAAGCGGTCCTGACCGGCGGGGCGCAGTCCCGGCCGGGGGCTACAGCCAGCCGAGTTCCCAGATGCGCCAGACACCCGTCCCGTCGGACAGGTACTGCCCGCCCGACACGTCGTCGCTGGAGAGCACGTAGTCCTTGCGCTGCCAGAGCGGGATCAGCGGCACGTCGTCCGCCACGTCGTCCTGCAGCGCCTTGAAGTCGTCGGAGGTACGGCCGCGGTCGGTGTACTGCTGGGTGCGGCCGATCAGCCTGTCGACGTCCTTGCTGCTGTAGCCGTTGAAGAGGCTGTTGCCGGTGCCGACGAGCGGCTGCGCGTAGTTGTCGGCGTCCGGGTAGTCGGCGAGCCAGCCGACCGCGTACGCGTCGTACTTGCCGAGCCGGTAGTTGTCCTGGAACTTCGTCCAGTCGGTCATCCCGACGAGCTTGACCTTGAAGAGGCCGCCCTTCTCCAGCTGCTTCTTCAGCAGCCGGGCCTCGTCGTCGGTGACGCTCGTGCTGGAGTACGCGTAGCTGAAGGTCACCGGGGTCTGCACGCCGGCCTGCTGGATCAGCTGCCTGGCCGCCGCCACGTCGACCTTCGGATAGGCGTCGAAGAAGGCGGTGGTGTGGCCGGTGAAGCCCTGCGGGATCAGCGAGTAGAGCGGTTCGACCGTGCCGCTGTAGACGTCCTCGGACAGCTGGGCCCGGTCGACGAGGTCGGCCGCCGCCCGGCGCACCTTGGTGTCGGCGAGCGCCGAGTTCTTGCGGACGTTGAAGACCAGGTTGCGGATCTCGCTGCCGGTGGCCTCGTTGACATGGGCGTCCGGGTCGCTGGGCGAGAGCTTCGCCAGTGTCGCGGGGGTCATCACGCGGTGCGCGACGTCGATGTCCTTGTGCTTCCACGCGGCGTCGAGCTGGGCGGGCTGCTTGAAGTAGCGGATCTCGACCGGGACGCCGGGCTTCTTGATGAGGCCCTTGTAGTTCGGGTTCGGCTCAAGGCGTGCGCTGACGCCGCTCCTGTACGACTTCAGCACGTACGGCCCGGAGCCGACGACCGTGCTGCCCGCGCGGCCCTTCTTCGCCGGGTACGCGGTGTGATCGACAATGGCGCCGCCGCCCGTCGCGATCTTCGAGGCGAAGGTGGCGTCACGGGACTTGAGATGGAAGATGACCTTGTTGCCCGACACGTCGACGCTCTTGAGCGTGGGGTACAGCGGCGCGGGGCCGTTCCCGTCCTTCATGTGCAGGACGCGGTTGAAGGAGAAGGCCGCGTCCTGAGCGGTGACCTTGTGGCCGTTCGAGAAGGTCAGGCCGTCCCGCATGGTGCAGCTGAAGGTGCGCAGCGCGTCATCGGTGAACTCGCAGCTGCTCGCCGCGTCCGGTACCGGGGTGGAGGAACCGACGTTGAACGACATCAGCGACTGGAAGAGGGAGCTGTAGAGCGCCCACGAACCGGCGTCGTACGCCTTGGCCGGGTCCAGGGACGAGACCACGTCGGTGGTTCCGATGACGATCGGGGTCGTCTTCCCGCCGTCGTCGGGCAGGAGCTGCCAGGCGCCGATACCGGCACACGCCAGTACGACGCATATGGCCAGAATCCGCATGCGGATCGAACGCATTGTGCTGTTCTCCTCAACCCACCCAGTGGACGCGCGGATCGTCGCACGTCAGACCCAAGTCGGCGCTAACCCAACCACACGAAATTCACAACTGGAAGAGAAAATCTTCACGGTGGCCAAGTTGTTAGGCAACCTTCATGAAGGTCCGCGGACCGTCCCCGGCCGGCCCGTCCGGGCGCCTGGACGTGCCTCGCGGGACGGGACGTACCCCCCTGGTCCGGCGCCGCAGGGCCGGATCACATACTGGGAGGAACGCCCCCCCACCGGCCCGAAGGACGACACCCCATGAAGCTCAGCCGTACCGCATCCTGGTTCCTCGCAGCGTTCGGCGTGTGGTCGTGGGTGGTCTGGGTGACCTTCGCGAAGAACCTCTTCGCGGACGCGAGCGGCCTCGCGTTCGACGACGGCAAGCCCACCGCCTATCTGTGGATCCACCTGGCGCTCGCCATCGTCTCGTTCGTCCTGGGCACCGTCATCGGCGGGATCGGCCTCCGGGGCGTCCGGGCCCACCGCCGCGCCGCCGCCGGTGCCACCACCCCCGGCGCCACCGCGCCCGAGACCACATCGGCCGCTGCCGAGTAGGGGCCGGCGCCGCTCTCCCCACCCGGCGGGCGGGTCCCGGCCGCCCGGTCCTGCGGGCGACCCCGCGGTGTCGGTCCGCCGTGGCCTGCCTGTACTTTCACCTCCGTGCCTGCCGTTGAGAAGACCGTGAAAAAGACCGTACTGACGGTCGTCGCCGCCGCGTTGCTGCCCGCCCTCTGCGCAGGGCCCGCGGCGGCCGCGACCACGGCGGGCCCGCATCCGTCGCCCTCGGACTCCTCCGGCTCGCCGGAGTCCTCCGCGCCCGCGAAGGCCGCGCGCTCCAGGATCGGCGGCGCCCGTCTGGCCCGCACCGCCACCCAGGTCCAGCTCGGCCCCGGCGCACCGGTGCTGCCGAAGGACCTCTCCGGGGAGTCCTGGATCGTCGCGGACGCCGAGTCCGGTGACGTCCTCGCCTCGCACGACGCGCACCGGCGGCTGGCCCCGGCTTCGACGCTCAAGATGCTGTTCGCCGACACGCTGCTGCCGCGGTTCCCGGCGGCCGGGACCCACAAGGTGCTGCCGTCCGACCTCGCGGGCATGGGCGAGGGCAGCAGCCTGGTCGGCATAAAGGAGAACCTCACCTACACGGTCCGTGACCTGTGGCTGGGGGTCTTCCTGCGCTCCGGCAACGACGCGGTGCACGTGCTGGCCGCGATGAACCACGGGGTGCCGCAGACCGTCCGTGACATGCAGGCGCACGCCGAGGACCTCCAGGCACTGGACACCCATGTGGTGTCGCCGGACGGCTACGACGCCCCGGGCCAGGTCTCCAGCGCGTACGACCTGACGCTCTTCGCCCGAAGCGGCCTGCAGAAGAAGGACTTCCGCACGTACTGCTCGACGGCGACCGCGCAGTTCCCCGGCATGACGAAGAAGGGCAAGAAGCGCGAGACCTTCGGCATCCAGAACACCAACCGCCTGCTGACCGGGGCCGACGGCGTCACCCAGTACAAGGGCATCGCGGGTGTGAAGAACGGCAACACCACCCATGCCGGGGCCACCTACACCGCCGTGGCCGAGCGGAACGGCCATGTGCTCCTCGTGACCGTCATGAAGCCCTCGTCCACCGAGAGCCAGGCCGTCTACAAGGAGGCGGCGCGGCTGCTCGACTGGGGTTTCGCCTCGGAGGGCAAGGTCACACCGGTCGGCGAGCTGGTCGCTCCGGGCAGCTCGGCCGCGGGGCGGTCCGGCGGGGCCGCCACGGGCGGCGGAGCGGCACAGGACGGCAAGGGCGGCGCCCGGGGCGCCGGCAGCGGGAAAGCGTCCGCACCGGCCGCCGCCGCACCGGGGAAGGGCGGCTCCAGCGGGGTGGGCACCGCCCTGGCCATCAGCGCAGGGGTGTTGCTCCTGTTGGCGGCAGGGGTGTTCCTGGTGAACCGGCGCTGGCCGCTGCCGGATCTGGTACGACGTTTTCCACGTCGCTGATCTCCTCCTCGTCGACGTGGCCGGTCGCCGTCCAGGCCGCGCAGTAGAGGAGCAGCTTGACCGTGAAGCTGATCCAGAGCAGCAGCGCGACGGGGACGCCGAAGGCGCCGTACATGCTCTTCGACGCGACCCCCCGCATATAACCGCTGAGCAGCAGCTTGAGCAGTTCGAAGCCGAGGGCGCCGACCAGGCCCGCGGTGATCAGCCTGCGCCGGGGCGGCTCCACCCCGGGCAGCAGCGTCAGTACGTAGAGCAGCACCAGGAAGTCGGCGAGGACGGCCAGCGCGAACGCCACGCCCTGGAGGAGCGCGCTGCCCCAGCCGGTGTCCGTGATGCCGATCTGCTGGGCCGTCCGGCTGACCGCGCTCGAACCGACGGCGGACGCGCCGAACGAGACGAGCACGGCGCCGCCCGTCCCGAGCAGGATCCCGCCGTCCTTGAGCTTGCGGACGAGGGCGTTCCCCTCGTCCGCGTTGTCGAGTTCCCACACCGCGCGCAAGCAGTCCCGCATCGAGCCGACCCAGCCGATACCGGTGAGGAGCAGCGCCGCTCCGGCGACGACTCCGACGGTGCCCGCGTTCTCCACCAGCGTGTTGAGGTCGAGCTGGTCCGAGATGCCGGGCACCTGCTGGGCGAGCGAGTGTTGCAGGGAGTGCAGCCGGGAGGGGGTGAGCAGGGCCGCGCCGATCGCCGCACCCACGGTGATCAGCGGGAAAAGTGCCAGGAAGCTGACAAAGGTGATCGCGGCCGCGAGCCTCGTCCAGTGGACCCGGTCGAGGGTCTCGTACGAGCGCCAGGCGTGCGTACGCATCAGTCGGCCGGCCCAGGGGCCGATCACGGGGAGCTTCGTCAGCCAGTCCATGGGGTGCGCCTACCCTCCCCGGCGAACACCAGCGTCCTCGTCCCCCAGAAGCGCAGACAGGTGGCGAATGCCATGCCGACGCCCGCTCCGGAGAGGGTGTCGGCGCGCGGGGACGTCAGCCCGAGGCAGTAGTGCGACACGACCAGGCAGAGCAGCTGGACGGCAGCGCCCGCGATGTTCACGCCGAAGAAGACGGTGTACTCGCGCCAGCCGACCCGCCGTCCCCGGTAGGTGCCGAAGGCGTTGCCGAGGTAGGCGACCGTGCAGCCGGCCAGGAAGGACACCGCCTTGGCGGTGACCGGGTCCCATCCGGCGCCGCTCCGCAGCCAGACGAAGAGGCCGAGGTCCGCCGCGTACGCGCAGGCTCCGGCGAGCGCGAAGCCCGCGATCTCACGGCGGCTGATGGTCACGGCTCGTCCCTCACCTGTCGCCTCCCGTGTGTCATGCCTGCCCCACCGGCCTTCACAGGTGTGCGGCGGCGAGGCCGTACATGGCGATCCAGGCGACGCCGATCACGGCGAGCGCGCGGTCGCGCAGGATGACGTCCTCCGGGGCGCCGGCGGAGCCGCGGTCGGCGAAGACCGCGTACCGCAGGATGGACAGGATGAAGGGGACCATCGACAGCTGGCGCCAGGGCAGCAGTCCGGCGCCGGGCGGTCCGCTGCTCTCCATGGCCCAGAGACAGTAGGCGAGGACGGCGACTCCGGCCGCCAGCTGCCAGACGAAGCGCAGGTATCCGGTGGTGTACTCGGAGAGCAGCGCGCGGGTCCGGCCGTCGCCCTCCATCTGGACGGCCTCGGAGTAGCGCTTGGCGGCGACCATGAAGAGCGCGCCGAATCCGGCAGTGATCAGGAACCAGCGCGAGAGCGGGATACCCAGTGCCACCCCGCCGATCATCGCGCGCATCAGGAAGCCGGTGGTCACCACGGTCAGATCGACGACCAGGACGTGCTTCAGGCTGACGCAGTAGGCGAGTTGCATGACGATGTACGCGGAGAGCAGCGCGGCTGTCATGTCGTTGCAGAGGACGGCGGCGGTGGCGGTCGTCGCCACGGCGAGCAGGGCCCCCGCGGTGTAGGCGACCGGGACGGGTACCTGCCCCGCGGCCACCGGGCGCCGGCACTTGACCGGGTGGGCACGGTCGGCCTCGGCGTCCCGGGCGTCGTTGACCAGATACACGGCGGACGATGCCGCGGTGAACAGCACGAATATGAGACCGAGTTGTACCACGGCGCCGCGCGAGAGCGGCTCACCCGCGGCGGCGGGCGCTGAGACCACGAGAATGTTCTTGATCCACTGCCGGGGCCGGGCCGTTCTGAGCAGTCCGAGCGGCAGCCCGAGCGCCCCGCCCCCGCCCCCGTCGCCGGGGACGGCCTGCGGCGGGGGTCTCGGGGGCCCCTGGGTGACGGCGCCGCGCTCGGGCAGCGGGGGGAGCTGGGTGATCGGGGAGACGTCAGAGAGGTCGGACATGCGCGCCTCGCATCCATTTCGTGCCGAGCCCGGCGGTGACTCCGCCGAGCAGGGCGCCTGCGGCGACATCGGTCGGGTAGTGCACGCCGACGACCAGCCGTGAGACACACATCGCGGCGGCGAGCGGCGGGACGAGACGGTGGCCGGCCGGGCGCAGTGCGCCGAAGGCCACAGCAGCCGCCACCGCTGACGAGGCGTGCGAGCTGGGGAAGGAGTGCCGCCCCGCCGTGCGTACGAGGGGCAGCAGGGCGAGCCGGGGGCGGGGGCGGCGCACCACCCGTTTGACGGCCATGCTCGCGAGATGGGCCGAGCCGATCAGCGCGGTTGCCCGCAGCCAGGCGGTCCGCCGCTCACGGTCGGCGACAGCGCCGGCGAGCCCGGCGGCGAGCCAGAGCGCACCGTGTTCACCGCTGAGGGAGAGGGCGCGCGCGGCGCCGCCCACCCGTGGGTCCGTACCGCAGTCGCGCATCACCGACAGAAGACGGTGATCGTTCGCTATGGACCGCACTGCCTCACCCCTCTCCGCTCTTTTCCGCACGGCCCTCGCCACGGCGGGAAGGCTCTTATATGACATTGCCCGATAATCACGGCCATACTGGTTGACACTCCCTCAATCACCCATTTCCCCGCGTATCTGGGCGATACGGTCTACTCCATGTCTGCTGAAACCAGCCCGTCCGTGCGCGGCGCCACCCCCGCGAGCACGGTGGCCCCCGCGAGTCCGGTGCGCTCCGCGAGTCCGGTGCGCACCGCGAGTCCGGTGCGCACCCTGCGCGCCATGAGTTCCGTGGGCTCGGTGACGGGCTGGGGCCGCACCGCGCCGACGACCTCGCTGGTGGTCCGCCCGCATACGTACGAGGAGGCGGCGGCAGCGGTGCTCGGGGGCGGGGCCCGCGGCTCGATCCCCCGCGGGCTCGGCCGCGCGTACGGCGACGCCGCGCAGAACGCCGGCGGCGCCGTGCTCGACATGACCGGGCTCGACCGGATCCACTCCGTGGACGCCGACGCGGGAATCGTGGTCTGCGACGCGGGGGTGAGCCTCCACCGGCTGATGGAGGTGCTGCTGCCGCTGGGCTGGTTCGTGCCGGTGACCCCCGGAACCAGATACGTCACCGTCGGCGGCGCGATCGGCGCCGACATCCACGGCAAGAACCACCACGTGTCGGGCTCCTTCGCCCGCCATGTGCGCTCGCTGGAGCTGCTGACGGCGGACGGCACCGTCCACACGACCGTCCCCGGCACGGTGCTCTTCGACGCGACCGCCGGAGGCATGGGGCTGACCGGCGCCATCCTCGCCGCGACGATCCAGCTCCTGCCGGTGCGGACGTCCCTGATGTCGGTCGACACCGAGCGGGCCACGGACCTCGACGACCTGATGGCGCGCCTCACGGCCACCGACGACCGCTACCGCTACTCCGTGGCCTGGATCGACCTGCTGGCGCGGGGCGCCGCCACCGGACGCTCGGTCCTCACCCGCGGCGACCACGCCCCACCGGACGCACTCCCGGCCCGGCTGCGGCGAGCGCCGCTGGCCTTCCGCCCGGCCACGCTCCCCGCACCACCGCCCTTCTTCCCGGAGGGGCTGCTGGGCCGCGGCTCCGTCTCCCTCTTCAACGAACTCTGGTACCGCAGGGCCCCGCGGCTGCGGACCGGTCAGATCCAGCGGCTCGCCACCTTCTTCCACCCGCTCGACGGGGTGCCCCACTGGAACCGGATCTACGGGCGGAGCGGCTTCGTCCAGTACCAGTTCGCCGTCGGGTACGGACAGGAGGAGACCCTGCGCCGGATCGTCGGGCGCATCGCGCGGCGCGGCTGCCCCTCCTTCCTGGCCGTGCTGAAGCGCTTCGGCGAGGCGGACCCCGGCTGGCTCTCCTTCCCGGTACCGGGGTGGACGCTCGCCCTGGACATCCCGGCGAACCTCGGCGGACTCGGGGCGTTCCTCGACTCGCTGGACGAGGAGGTGGCGGCGGCGGGCGGCCGTGTCTACCTCGCGAAGGACTCCCGGCTGCGGCCCGATGTACTGGCCGCGATGTACCCGAGGCTGGCCGACTTCCGGGCACTGCGCGCCGAACTGGACCCGGGGTCGGTGTTCACATCGGACCTGTCCCGGCGCCTCGGCCTCTGACCTGGGGCGCGGACGCCGCCACGGATCCTCTGCCCCGCCCGCAGTACCGCCCGCCCCGGCCCGGATCCCTGCGGATCCCGGTCCGGCCCCGGCCTTCGACCCGCAACCCCCGACCCCCGACCTTCGACCTTCGACCTTCGAGGAAGCAGCCATGAAAGACGCTTTCGGTGCCCCCCAGTCCCTGCTGATCCTCGGCGGAACATCCGAGATCGCGCTGGCCACGGCCCGCCGCCTGATCACCCGCCGTACGAGGACGGTCTGGCTGGCCGGACGCCCCTCCCCCGCGCTCGACGCGGCCGCCGCCCACCTGCGGACCCTCGGGGCGGAGGTCCGTACCGCCGCCTTCGACGCCCTGGACCCCGACTCCCATGAGGTCGCGCTGGGCAAGGTGTTCGCGGAGGGCGACATCGACATGGTGCTGCTGGCCTTCGGCCTGCTGGGCGATCAGGCCCACGACGAGAGCGCCCCGCTCTCCGCGGTCCGGGTCGCGCAGACCAACTACACCGGGGCGGTGTCGGCCGGCCTGATCTGTGCCAAGGCGCTCCAGGGGCAGGGCCACGGTTCGCTGGTGGTGCTCTCCTCGGTGGCGGGCGAACGCGCCCGCAGGGCCAACTTCATCTACGGGTCGAGCAAGGCCGGTCTCGACGCCTTCGCACAGGGACTCGGCGACGCGCTGCACGGAACCGGCGTCCACGTGATGGTGGTGCGCCCCGGCTTCGTGCGCTCGAAGATGACGGCGGGGCTGGACGAGGCCCCGCTGGCGACCACGCCGGAGGCGGTGGCGCTGGCCATCGAGACCGGCCTGCGCCGCAGGTCCGAGACCGTCTGGGTGCCGGGCACCCTGCGGGTGGTGATGGCGGCGCTGCGGCACGTCCCGAGGCCGCTGTTCAGGCGGCTGCCGGTCTGAGACAGCCGGCCGGAGCTACGGGAAGGACGGCGCGGCGGGCGCTTCCCGCGACATGCTCGGCCCGGGGACGACGCCGCCCCCGCCGCCGAACGCGTACTCGCGGAGCTTGCGCCACACGCCGTCCGGCCCCTGCTCGTACAGCGCGAAGGAGCCACAGGTCCAGGTCGCCTCGAAGGAGGCGAGCGCCTGGTACGCCCGGTCCATCTCCTCGTCCGAGATGGCGTGCGCGACCGTCACATGCGGGTGGTAGGGGAACTGGAGCTCGCGCACCAGTGGTCCGGAGGCGTCCCTGATCTGCTGCTGGAGCCAGGAACAGGCCGAACCGCCCGTCACCACCTGCACGAAGACGACCGGTGAGAGCGGCCGGAACGTCCCCGTCCCGTACAGCCGCATCGGGAAGGCCCGGTTCGCCGCGGCGACCGAGGCGAGATGGGCCTCGATCGCGGGCAGCGCCGCGGAGTCGGCCTCCGTGGGCGGGACGAGAGTGACGTGGGTCGGGATGCCGTGCGCGGCAGAGTCCCCGAAGCCCGCGCGCTGCTCCTGGAGCAGGCTGCCGTACGGCTCCGGGACCGCGATCGAAACGCCGAGCGTTACGGTCCCCACGTCGTTCTCCTCCGCTGTCGGTGCTTCCTGATACGTGCCGGACAATTATGCGAGCAGTCTGGCGGGCCCTCCGCCTCCGTGGCCAGAGTCCAAGGTCACAGCCGCCGCGTCAGTGCTTGGCAGGCAGGAGCCCCAGCCGTTCGTAGGCCTGGGCCAGAGTCTCGGCGGCGACCGTACGGGCCTTCTCGGCGCCCTTGGCGAGGACGGAGTCCAGCGTCTCCGGGTCGTCCAGGTACTCCTGGGTGCGCGCCCTGAACGGTGTGACGAAGTCGGCGACGATCTCGGCGAGATCGGTCTTGAGCGCGCCGTACATCTTGCCCTCGTACTGTCGCTCCAGGTCGGCGATGCTGGTGCCGGTGAGCGTCGAGTTGATGGTCAGCAGATTCGACACGCCGGGCTTCGCCACCGGGTCGTAGCGGATCACCGTGTCGGTGTCGGTCACCGCGCTCTTGACCTTCTTCACCGAGACCTTCGGCTCGTCGAGCAGACTGATCAGGCCCTTGGGCGAGGCCGCCGACTTGCTCATCTTGGCCGACGGGTCCTGGAGGTCGTAGATCTTCGCCGTCTCCTTGAGGATGTACGGCTCCGGAACGGTGAAGGTCGCACCGAACCGTGTGTTGAAACGGTCCGCGAGGTCCCGGGTCAGCTCGATGTGCTGGCGCTGGTCCTCGCCGACGGGGACCTGGTTGGCCTGGTAGAGCAGGATGTCGGCGACCTGGAGGATCGGGTACGTGAAGAGGCCGACGGTGGCCCGGTCGGCACCCTGCTTCGCGGACTTGTCCTTGAACTGGGTCATCCGGGAGGCCTCGCCGAAGCCGGCCAGGCAGTTCATGACCCAGCCGAGCTGTGCGTGCTCGGGCACGTGGCTCTGCACGAAGAGGGTGCAGCGCTCGGGGTCGATCCCGGCCGCGAGGAGCTGCGCCGCGGCGAGCCGGGTGTTGGCCCGCAGCTCGGCCGGGTCCTGCGGCACCGTGATCGCGTGCAGGTCGACGACCATGTAGTACGCGTCGTGCGACTCCTGCAGGGCTACCCACTGGCGCACGGCGCCGAGGTAGTTGCCGAGGTGGAACGAGCCTGACGTGGGCTGGATCCCGGAGAGCACCCGGGGACGGTCTGAGGCCATGTACAGCATTCTCTCAGGTGCGGAACCGATCTCCGTCGCGCGGTGTATGAAAGATGTGAGAACGCGGGAGGGGAGCCACGCCGCCGTTGCCGGCATGGCCACATACGAGACCACGGCCGCCGGTGCGGGAGAGGCCGCAGTGATCGCGCGCGTCCGGGCAGGAGACGCCGGGGCGTACGCGGAGCTGGTGCGGGCGTACACCGGTATCGCGCTGCGCGCGGCGGCTGCGTTCGGGGCCGGCGGGGACGCGGAGGATGTCGTGCAGACGGCCTTCTTCAAGGCCTACCGGGCACTGGGCCGCTTCGAGCCGGGCGCGTCGTTCCGGCCCTGGCTGCTGCGGATCGTGCTGAACGAGACGCGGAACGCACTGCGCTCGGCCGGCCGGCGCAGGTGCGCGACGCGCCGTGAGGCCGCTCTGACGGAGGCGGAGCCACTGATACCGGAGTCGGCGGATCCTGCGGTGGCCGCCCTGCGGGAGGAGCGCCGGGCGCTGCTGCTGGCTGCGCTGGACCGGCTGAGCACCGAGCAGCGGCTCGTGGTGACGTACCGCTATCTGCTGGAGATGGACGAAGCGGAGACGGCGGAGGCTCTGGGCTGGCCGCGCGGCACGGTGAAGTCCCGGCTGAACCGGGCCTTGAAGAAGCTGAGCAGACTGCTGCCGCCACCGGACGGCAGCCCGGACCTCACCGGCCTCACAGCCCCGCATCAGGGGCGGGCGCTGATGAAGGACGACAAGCGAGGGGCACGGTGTGCGGGGTGACGCGAGACATGCGCGGCAAGGGTGAGGGCGGCGGTGACGGGCGGCGTGGCCCGGACGGTTCGGATGGTCCGGACCGTTCGGATCGTCCGGACAGGTCGGATCGTCCGGACTCACGGCTCCTGGCGGAGCTGCGGGCCCTGGGCCGGACGCTCGACGGAGCGGGCCGGGAAGGAGCAGGCGCGGGCGGAACGGGCGGGAAGGGAGCGAGCAGGGGCGGAGCGAGCGGGGAGGGAGCGGAGGGGCGCGGCCCGGACGGGCCGTGGCCGGGCGAGTCGATGGCCGAGCGGGTCCTGGCGCGGATCGTGGCCGACGCGGCGTCCGCTCCCCCCGGCGATCCGGCACCGCTTCCGGAGAGGGGCCGGTTCGACCGGGTCCGGGCCTGGGCGCTCGGCCGGCTCGACTGGTGCGAAGGCCCCGGGGCCACGGGGGCCGACGGGATCGACGTGGGGTATGCCCCGGCACCGCACGACCACCCGGCGCGACCCTCCAGAAGGTTTCTTCCTGGCCGCCGCGGCTCACGATAGGAAAGAGCACCCGATGGCGCACCCACCGCAGGACCCGCGCCCGTACGGCCCTTACGCCGTACGCCCCCTCCGCAGCCGAGCCGTACGCCGACCGCCCCGTGAGCCGCAAGCCCCATGACTCGCCGGCCCCGTGAATCGCAAGCCCCTACGCCGCAGCCACGTACACCGCAGGCCCGAACACCGACGCCGACGGCCACGAATGCCGGGAGCAAGCCCCGCACCCCGTAGGACCGCACCCCGTAAGAACGGAGAACCCGTGTCAGTTACGGAAACATCGATCGCCTCTGCCGAAGCGCACAGCGCGCACAACTACCACCCGCTGCCCGTCGTCGTCGCGTCTGCGGACGGCGCGTGGATGACCGACGTGGAGGGCCGCCGCTACCTCGACATGCTCGCCGGCTACTCGGCACTCAACTTCGGCCATGGCAACCGCCGGTTGATCGATGCCGCCAAGGCCCAGCTGGAGCGGGTCACCCTCACCTCCCGGGCCTTCCACCACGACCGGTTCGCCGACTTCTCCACTCAGCTGGCCGAGCTGTGCGGCATGGAGATGGTGCTGCCGATGAACACCGGGGCCGAGGCGGTGGAGACGGCGGTGAAGACCGCCCGCAAGTGGGGCTATCAGGTCAAGGGCGTACCGGCAGGACAGGCCAAGATCGTCGTCGCCGAGAACAACTTCCACGGCCGGACGACCACGATCGTCAGTTTCTCGACGGACGCCGAGGCCCGGGCGGACTTCGGCCCGTACACCCCCGGCTTCGAGATCGTCCCGTACGGGGATCTGGCCGCCCTCGAAGCCGCGGTGGACGCCAACACCGTTGCCGTGCTGCTCGAACCCATCCAGGGCGAGGCCGGGGTGCTGGTGCCGCCGTCCGGCTATCTGCCCGCCGTGCGGGAGCTGACCCGCGACCGGGACGTTCTGTTCATCGCCGACGAGATCCAGTCCGGTCTCGGCAGGACCGGGAAGACGTTCGCCTGCGAGCACGAGGGCGTCGTGCCGGACATGTACATCCTGGGCAAGGCGCTCGGCGGCGGGGTGGTGCCGGTGTCGGCGGTCGTCTCGTCGGCGTCCGTGCTGGGTGTCTTCCGGCCCGGGGAGCACGGCTCCACCTTCGGCGGAAACCCGCTGGCGTGCGCCGTCGCCCTGGAGGTCATCGCGATGCTGCGGACCGGCGAGTTCCAGCAGCGGGCGTCCGAGCTGGGGGATCACCTCCACCGTGAACTGGGACTGCTGGTGGGCACCGGCGCGGTGGAGGCCGTGCGCGGACGCGGACTGTGGGCGGGGGTGGACATCGCCCCGGCCCACGGCACCGGCCGGGAGATCTCCGAGAAGCTGATGGATCTCGGAGTGCTGGTGAAGGACACTCATGGGTCCACCATCCGGATCGCCCCGCCTCTGGTGATCAGTAAGGAGGACCTCGACTGGGGGCTGGCCCAGCTCCGCAGCGTGCTGAACGTCTGAGGCGGGGCCGGCCCGGGCCACCCGCGGTACGGGTGGCCCGGGCGGAGGGGCCAGGACGGAAGGGCCAGGGCGGAAGGGCCTGTGCGGTGGGGCCCAGGGCGGAGGCGGGCCCCCGGCCGCCGGGCTTACAGAATGACGTGGGGCAGAAATCGGGCGTACTCGTCCGTCACCGGCCCCGCCGACTCCCGGATACCGAGCCCCGCGGCCTCGTCCTCGACGACCCAAGCGCCCAGCACCACACGGTTGCCGTCGAAGTCGGGCAGCGGGGCCAGCTCCTGGTAGCAACAGGCCTCGTCGGTCCGGACGCCGCCGGCCACGGCTCCGGCCGGGAGGCCGCCAGCCGCACCAGCACCAGCACCAGCACCAGCACCAGCACCAGCACCAGGCTCGTGGATCACGACCCCCGCACCCTCACGGCCGAGCAGGGGCTTGGAGACATACCCCTTGGCCAGAGCGAGTTCGCGCGGTCCGTCCAGATAGGCGGGCAGCAGATTCGGGTGTCCGGGGTACAGCTCCCAGACCACCGCGAGCAGCGCCTTGTTGGAGAGCAGCATCTTCCAGGCCGGCTCGATCCAGCAGGTCGAACCGGTGGAACCGCCGTTGTCGAGCGTGTCCAGGACCTGCGGTCCGAAGCTGTCCGTCGTCAGCCACTCCCAGGGGTAGAGCTTGAAGCAGCTGCGTATGAAACGCATCCGTTCGTCGACGAACCGCCCGGACAGCGGGTCCCAGCCGATCCGTTCCACCGAGAGCGCCTCGGTATCGATCCCGGCCTGCTGGGCGGTCTCCCGGAGGTAGGCGGCCGTCATCAGGTCCTCGCCCAGTTCGTCGGCCTCGGAGTGCACGAAGTGCAGCGGTCCCGGCGGCAGCAGCGGTGCCTGGCGTTTCCAGGCGGCCACCAGCCGTTCGTGCAGCGAGTTCCACTGGTCGGCGCCGGGAAAGCGGTCCTCCATCCAGAACCACTGCGGGCTGGCGGCCTCCACCAGCGAGGTAGGGGTGTCGGCGTTGTACTCCAGCATTTTCGCGGGCCCGTCGCCGTCGTACCGGAGGTCGAACCGCGCGTACACGGAGGGCAGTTCGTCCCGCCGGTGCCAGGACTCACCGACCAGCCTGGCCAGCCGGGGATCGGTGATGCCCAGCTCCGCGAAGCGGTCGTGGTCGACGATATGGGCGGCCGCCGCCAGGCACATCGCGTGCAGTTCTTCGACCACCTCCTCCAGCGCCTCGACCTCGGGCAGGGAGAACGAGTAGTACGCGCTCTCGTCCCAGTACGGGCGCAGGGAGTCGTCGGGATAGCGGGTCAGCGGATAGACCAGACCCTGCTCCTCGACCATCTGCTGCCAGCCGGGGCGTGGTTCGATGGTGTGCCGCTGCATGGTGTCCGCCTGTTCCCGTACGTCTGCTGTTCCGGCCCGGTCCGGCTCAGCCGCCGCTGGAGTGGTGTCCGCCGCCGCCCGAGTGGGACCCGCCGCCGAAGCCGCCGCGGTGCACCGAGGGCTTGCTGAAGCTTCCGCCCGAGACCTTGCCGTGCTTGGACGAGCCGCCGTAGTAGTACGTGCCCCGGCCGTTGCCGTTGCTGCACTCGTACTTCGGCAGCTGCTTGTGCGTCTTCGGATCGACGCACCGCTTGTCCACATCGGACCCGCAGGCGGTGAGCGTCACCGCCAGCATCCCCATCCCACCGAGCACCACAGCGCCCGACCTCATCTTGCGCATGCGCCGACCTCCCCCGTCGTACGAACTCTTCCGTTAATTCTGTCGGTGTACAGACTAGATGTCATGGCTCCGGACGGCCGGTACTGGCCCCTCCTCCGCCCAACTAGAGTCCTTTCGTGCTCCTTGGAATGATCTGCGCCCTCGGTTCAGCGGTCTGCTTCGGCACGGCCTCCGTGCTCCAGGCCGCCGCGGCCCGCGCCTCCGCGCCGGGAACCGGCTCCGGTGTGGACGCTGCGCTGCTCCTGCGCGCGCTGCACCAGTGGCGCTACATCGCGGGTCTCGGCCTCGACGGGCTCGGTTTCGTACTCCAGATCATCGCCCTGCGGACCCTGCCGATCTACGCGGTCGGCGCCGCGCTCGCCGCGAGTCTCGCGGTCACCGCCGTGGTGGCGTCCCGGATCCTCGGCGTCCGGCTCTCCGGTACCGAGTGGGGGGCGGTGGCGGTCGTCTGCGCGGGCCTCGGGATGCTCGGCCTCGCCTCCGGAGCCGAGGGCCACACAGCCGGAACGTCCTCGCTGCGCTGGACGATGCTCGGGGTCGC
This sequence comes from Streptomyces sp. NBC_00388, assembly GCF_036061255.1. Taxonomy (NCBI): domain Bacteria; kingdom Bacillati; phylum Actinomycetota; class Actinomycetes; order Kitasatosporales; family Streptomycetaceae; genus Streptomyces; species Streptomyces sp. NBC_00388. The sequence continues at coordinate 4,760,152 of NZ_CP107948.1, read as the reverse complement.
GCTCGCGGTTCTCCTCGTCGGCGCCGTGGCCGGCCGCCTCAAGGGCCGGGCGCGGGCCCTGGTGCTCGGGCTCGGGTCCGGGGTGGGCTTCGGGGTGGTCGAAGTGGCGGTGCGCCTCATCGACTCGGTCGACTTCACCAACCCTGCGCTGTACGCGCTGCTGGTGGGCGGCGGTTCAGCCTTCCTGCTGCTCACCTCGGCGCTGCAGCGCGGCTCGGTGACCACGGCCACTGCGGGCATGGTGCTCGGCGAGACGATCGGCCCCGCGCTGGTCGGTGTGGTCTGGCTGGGAGACCGTACGCGGGAGGGTCTCGCCCCGCTGGCGGTGGCCGGCTTCGCGGTGGCCGTGGCGGGAGCGCTCGCGCTGGCACGGTTCGGTGAGGCCCCGGCGGCGCCGGCCCCGGCCGAGACCTGAAGCGGGGACCTGCCTCCCGAAGCCCAGGGGCCGGCAGCCCGGTGGGTGCGCGCCCCCGGGGCATCGTGCGATCAGCGAGCATGACCACGCCTCAAGGACGACGCCTCAAGGAAGCACCCGGCACAGCGCGTCCAGCGCCCCTGTCCACGCGCTGTCCGGCGGTGTCCCGTACCCGACCACCAGCATGTCCCGCCCGTCCCGCACCCCCGTGTGCCTGAACTGCGCCCCGCCGTCCAGGGCGAGGCCCTGCCAGGCCGCCGCCTGGACGACCGACTGCTCGGTGCCCGGGGGCAGTTCGAGTACGGCGTGCAACCCGGCAGCGATCCCGGACACCCTGATGTCCGGTGCCCGTTCGGCCAGTGCCTCCACCAGCTGGTCGCGCCGTCGCCGGTAGCGCAGCCGCATGGAACGGACATGCCGGTCGTAGGCGCCGGAGGCGATGAACTCCGCCAGCGTCAGCTGCTCCAGTGAGCTGGACATCCAGTCGGAGGGCCCCTTCGCCTCCAGGACCTGCCCCACCATCTCCCCGGGCAGCACCAGCCAGCCGAGCCGCAGTCCGGGCGCGATGGACTTGCTGGCCGTTCCGCAGTAGACGACCCGACCGGGGTCCAGCCCCTGGAGCGCCCCGACTGGCTGGCGGTCGTAGCGGAACTCTCCGTCGTAGTCGTCCTCCAGGACCACCCCGCCCGTGGTCCTGGCCCAGTCGACGGCGGCCGTGCGCCGGTCCGGGTGGAGCGGCACACCCATCGGGAACTGGTGCGCCGGGGTCATCAGAACCGCTCCCTCACTCCCCAGTTCGTCCGTGCGCGAACCGTGCTCGTCCACGGAGAGGGCCCGGGTGCGCAGCCCGGCGTCGGCCAGCAGGTTCCAGTGCAGGTCGAGGCCGTACGACTCGACGGCCACCTCACGTACCCGTCTCCCCCGCAGTACCTTCCCCAGCAGCATCAGCCCGTGGGCGAACCCGGCACAGATCACGATGCGGTCCGGGTCCGCGTGGACGCCCCGTGCCCGTGCCAGATAGTCCGCCAGGACGGTTCGCAGCTCGGTGCGGCCCCGCGGGTCCCCATAACCGAACGCGTCGTGGGGCGCGGCGGTCAGCGCCCTCCTCGACGCCCTGAGCCACTCCGTGCGTGGGAAGGATGCCAGGTCGGGCGAGCCTGGCCGGAGGCTGTACGCGGGGCCGGTCCGCCGCGGGCGGCGGACCGCCGCCGGTTCGGGCTCCCCCCGCGCTACGGACCGCGGGGCCACCCGGGTCCCCGAACCCTGCCGGGCGGTCAGCCACCCCTCGGCCACCAGTTCGGCGTAGGCGTCCGCGACCGTGTTACGGGCCACGCCGAGATCGACGGCGAGCGTGCGCGAGGACGGCAGCCTGGTCCCCGGCGCGAGCCGCCCGGTGCGGGCGGCCTGGCGCAGCGCGTCCGCGAGACCGGCGCGGAGCCCCGGGCCGGTGAGTTCCAGATGCAGGTCGACACCGAAAGTGGCCCAGGAATCCGTCACAGAAATGGACCATACCCCTGCGCCATAGGCCACGTAGCGTCGTAGGTACAAGACGAAATACCGTGAACGGTTCGAAAAGATGCACATCGGTGCGAACCACATCGGACCATCACGCGCCATCGCGGACCAGAGCCTGAGGAGCAGCACAGCCATGACGGACACTGCAGCCACCACGAACAGCGCGACCGGCGCGGACCCGGCACCGGAGTACCTCCCCGAGCACACGCCCCGCCTCGACATGACCAAGCTCGCCCCCGAGGTCTACAAGGCCATGGTCAGCCTGGACGCGGCGGCCCGGCGGGGCGTCGATCCGACACTGCTCGAACTGGTGAAGATCCGCGCATCGCAGATCAACCACTGCGCCTTCTGCCTGGACATGCATTCGAAGGATGCTCTCGCGGCAGGCGAATCGATCGAGCGGATCGTGCAGCTGAGCGGCTGGGAGGAGTCGAAGCACTTCTACACCGCGAAGGAGATCGCGGCGATCGAGCTGACCGAGGCGATCACGGTCCTGACCGACGGCTTCGTGCCCGACGAGGTCTACGCGCGCGCGGCCGGGCACTTCGACGAGAGCGAGCTGGCCCACCTCATCGCGGCGATCACGGTGATCAACTCCTGGAACCGCTTCGCCGTATCCACCCGCATGGTCCCCGGCCACTACACGCCGAGCTCCGTCGCCCACCGCCACTGACCCGGCCCGGCCCGGCGGCATCCGCGCCCGCCCGGCGCGGCCCGCCCACCCGCCACCGCCGGAGCCGTCAGAAGAGCCGCCCCCGCCAACGCCACCGAAGGACCTCGCATGACGGACTTCCGCAGCCTCCATCTGGACCGGCCCCCCGGCGACCCCCTGGTACTCCCCGGTCCCTGGGACGCGGCCAGCGCACGCGCCTTCGCCGAAGCCGGATTCCCGGCGCTCGCCACCCCGAGTGCCGGGGTGGCGGCCGCACTCGGCTACGCGGACGGCGAGACCCCGGCCGACGAGATGTTCGCCGCGATCAGCCGGATCGTCCGGGCTGTCGAGGGCTTCGGGGTGGCCGTTTCCGCGGACATCGAGGCCGGGTACGGCCTGCCGCCGGAGGAACTCGCCGAGCGACTGCTCGGCACCGGCGCGGTCGGCTGCAATCTGGAGGACTCGTCCGGCGAAGGGCTCGGCGACGCGCAGCAGAACGCGGACCGGCTGGCGGCGTTCCGTGCGGCGGCAGGCGGCGGACTCTTCATCAACGCCCGCGTGGACACCTACATCCGTGGCGTGTCCGACCCGGCGCAGACCATCGACCGCGCCCTGCGCTACGTGGCCGCGGGCGCCGACTGCGTCTACCCGATCATGGCGCCCCCGGACCAGCTGCCCGGCCTGGCATCCGGCATCGGGGCACCGCTCAATGCCCTCTTCCTCCCGGACGGCCCCTCACCGCGAGAGCTGGGGGGCCTGGGGGCCACCCGCATCACGTTCGGCCCCGGACTGCTCCGGCAGTCGATGGAGCGGCTGCGCCGGGACGCGAAGGTACTGATGGCCTGAGGAGCCCACCCCACGGCCCGCCGACCGGGCCGGCCGGCCGATGAGCCGGGGCGCCCCTCAGCACACAGCACGCGGCACGCAGCACCCGAGAACGCAGCACCGGAGAACGCGGGAACGCCCCCGGCGGCCATATGGCTGCCGGGGGCGTTCCCACTAGCGGTAGATCAGAAAAGCGTCAGAGCAGTAAAGCGGCTGAGCGGCTGAGCGGCTGAGCGGGAGAACCGAAGAACCGACTTCTGGCGCGCCCCCACCCGGCTCAGGCTCAGATCAGGCCGAGCTCACGGACCGCGTCGCGCTCCTCGGAGAGCTCCTTGACCGACGCGTCGATGCGCGCACGCGAGAAGTCGTTGATCTCCAGACCCTGGACGATCTCGTAGCGGCCGCCCTTCGTGGTGACCGGGAAGGACGAGATGAGGCCCTCGGGGACACCGTAGGAGCCGTCCGACGGGATACCCATCGAGGTCCAGTCGCCGTCCGCCGTGCCGTTGACCCAGGTGTGGACGTGGTCGATGGCGGCGTTCGCGGCCGAGGCGGCCGAGGACGCGCCACGCGCCTCGATGATCGCCGCACCGCGCTTGGCGACGGTCGGGATGAAGGTGTCGGCCAGCCACTTCTCGTCGTTGATGGCTTCGGCGGCGTTCTTGCCGGCCACCTCGGCGTGGAAGATGTCCGGGTACTGCGTGGCGGAGTGGTTGCCCCAGATCGTGAGACGGCGGATCTCCGAGACCGGAACACCGGTCTTCTGCGAGAGCTGCGAGATCGCACGGTTGTGGTCGAGGCGGGTCATCGCGGTGAAGCGGTCGGCCGGTACGTCCGGGGCCGAGGCCTGCGCGATGAGCGCGTTGGTGTTGGCCGGGTTGCCGACGACGAGGACCTTGATGTCGTCCGCGGCGTTGTCGTTGATGGCCTTGCCCTGCGGGCCGAAGATGCCACCGTTGGCCGCGAGCAGGTCACCGCGCTCCATGCCCTTGGTACGCGGGCGGGCGCCGACCAGGAGCGCGACATTGGCTCCGTCGAAGGCGACGTTCGGGTCGTCGGTGATCTCGATGCCCTGAAGCAGCGGGAAGGCGCAGTCGTCGAGCTCCATCGCGGTGCCCTCGGCGGCCTTCAGGCCCTGCGGGATCTCCAGGAGACGCAGCTTGACCGGCACGTCCGAGCCGAGCAGGTGGCCGGAGGCGATGCGGAAGAGCAGCGCGTAGCCGATCTGGCCGGCCGCGCCGGTGACGGTGACATTCACAGGAGTGCGGGTCATGGCGTTCTCCGTAAGACAGCTGGCGGTGGGGGTCCCTGCCCCTGGTGCGGGAAATCTCGGAGGCTCACACCGTGAACTGAATCTTGATGTGAAGAGACTTCCGACGTCAGGCTATCGGACCCCGCGCACGCCCGGCTCCCGCCCCCGTGTGGCACGCCGCACACCGGGCCCGTACGCCCGGCGCAGGGGCGTGCGTTGACCTTGTGGACCCCGGCGGTACGGGCTGACCGGTGCCGGCTGACCGGAAGGGGCTGAGCAGCCCGGCGGACATACGCGCGGAGCTGTCGCCTGCAGCGGCGGCGGCCGTCCGCGCCAGGGGGGGGGAGCGCAGACGGCCACCGCCGGGTGCAAGCACCCGTGGGGGGATAGCATCCGCTTGCCCCGGGAATCGGGGGTCACTCCCCCCGATTCATTTTTATTTTTTGGTGGCCTCCGGCGGGCGCACCTGGGCCACCGTCCCGGGGCCGGCCCCGCCCCAACGCCGCTCCGCACGCGGCGAGTCCGGCCCCGGCCTCCCAGCGGCAGCAGAGCGCCCGGCGTCAGGCGTCAGGCGTCAGGCGTCAGGCGTCGGCAACGCGTCACCGGACGGTGAAACGCATCAGCCCCTCCAGGAACGGCAGTTTCAGCCACGGATCGGGCTGCACCATCAGGGCGAGCAGCGTGATCAGGAAGCCCAGCACTCCGTACGTCACCATGTCGGTGAAGCGCGAGCGCACGGCGAGCATCCCCACGGAACGCACCCACCAGCGCATCACGGCGCCGCCCAGCAGCGCGATGCCGACCAGCAGCAGTCCTACCCGGGTCACGTCGAAGGCAACGAGCAGCAGCCCCACGCCGATCGTCACGAGCACGGCGAGCAGAGGCCATTGCCTGGCCGGCGCGGGCGCGTCACCGGACGCCGCCCGGCCGCCGCCCTCGGGGCGGGCGGTGTCGCGCGTGATGGAGGGGAAGCGCCGGGTGGTCCTGACCGGTTCCCCGTCCGGGCCCGGCGCACTGACCGGGTCCTCCCCCTCGGGGGGAGCGGGCTCGGCCCCGGTGGCACCGGACCCCGCCGGATCGGGGTCGGCCGGATCGGAGCCCGGGGATGCGGGGCCCGGCGACTCGGGGTCGGCGGGCCCTGCGTCAGCAGACCCGGCACCCTCCGATTCGGCGTCACCGTGCCCGGCGTCAGCGGCTGCTGCCCCGGCCTCCCCGGCCCCGGCGCCCGCTGCCGTAGCACCCGTGCGTCCGGCACCGTCGCTCCCGGCACCGTCGCTCCCGGCGCCCTCAGCAGCAGCACCTGCGGCTCCGGCGCCCTGGACTTCGGCGTCCCCGGCTGCGCTGCTCTCCTTACCGGTGCCCTCAGCACCGGTGCTCTCAGCACCGGAGCTCTGAGTGCCGGTGCCCTCCGGTTCGGTCTCCCCGGCGCCCGCGCCGGCGCCCCTGCCCGGCTTCGCGCTCCTGTGCCGCGCGCCCGGTCGGCCGAAGTCCTCGGGCCCCGTCCGTGCGGCCGCGTCAGCCGACACTGCGCTCCGCCGCCTCCACGACGTTCACCAGCAGCTGCGCACGAGTCATCGGCCCCACACCGCCCGGGTTCGGGGAGATCCAGCCCGCCACTTCCGCGACACCGGGGTGCACGTCCCCGGCGATCTTGCCGTTCTCGTCCCGGCTGACGCCGACGTCGAGTACCGCGGCCCCCGGCCTGACGTCCTCGGGCTTGATGATGTGGCGGACACCTGCGGCGGAGACGATGATGTCCGCCTGCCTGAGCAGCCCGGAGAGGTCACGGGTGCCGGTGTGGCACTGGGTGACGGTCGCGTTCTCGGACCTGCGGGTCAGCAGCAGCGGGATCGAACGGCCGACGGTGATACCGCGACCGACCACCACGACATGCGCGCCGTTGATCTCGACACCGTGGTGTCGGAGCAGCTGGATGATGCCGTACGGGGTGCAGGGCAGCGGGCCCTCCTCGTTCAGCACCAGCTTGCCGAGGCTCGTGGGGTGCAGTCCGTCGGCGTCCTTGGCCGGATCCATCAGCCCCAGGACGCGGTTGGTGTCGATGCCCTTGGGGAGCGGCAACTGAACGATGTACCCGGTGCACTCGGGGTTCTCGTTGAGCTCCCGGACGACCGCCTCGATGTCCTCCTGCGTTGCGGTGTCGGGGAGTTCGCGCTGGATGGACCCGATGCCGACCTCGGCGCAGTCGCGGTGCTTGCCGTTGACGTACCACCGGCTGCCGGGGTCGTCGCCGACGAGCAGCGTGCCGAGACCGGGGGCCACTCCCTTCTCCTTGAGGGCCGCCACGCGGACGGTCAGATCGGACTTGATCGCGGCCGCGGTGGCCTTGCCATCGAGAATCTGGGCTGTCATACGAGCCATTCTTTCAGGGGGCGGCATGATCGCCCAAGTTGCACTTGCACAACACCTACGCACTGCGACTGGACAACTTACGCGCCATTGAGAAGCATGTGGTGCGCAGTACCGCGGCAGTGTCGGGGGGCAGACCGCTCAGACGTTTCTCTCACCAATCCTCCGCTCGAACCGCGCCGTCCCCGCATGAATCAACGGAGGAAACCAGCCATGAGCTTCGGCGAACCGAACCCCAACAACCCCTATGGACCGCCGCAGGGCCAGCCGCAGGGCCAGCCCCAGCAGCCTCCGCAGCCGGGGTACGGCTACCCGCAGCAGGCTCCGCAAGGCGTGCCGCAGCAGCCCGGCTACGGCTACCCGCAGGCCCCGCCGGTCCAGCAGCCCTACGGTGGCGGCTACCCGCAGCAGCCCGGTTACGGCGGCCAGCCCCCGCAGTTCGCGGGCTGGTGGAGCCGGTTCGCCGCCCTCCTGCTCGACAGCCTGGTGATCGGCATCCCGTACGCCATCATCGTCGGCATCGGCAGTGGAATAGGGGGCGGAGCAGGCTCCGCCATCGCCGTGATCGGCATCCTGATCGGTATCGGGCTCGGGCTCTTCAAGCTCTACAAGGAGGGCACGACGGGCCAGTTCATCGGCAAGAAGGCCCTCGGTATCAGCCTGCTGCGCGAGGCCGACGGCCAGACCCTGGGCTTCGGCATGGCGTTCGTCCGCTACCTCGCCCACTTCGTGGACAGCATCGCCTGCTACCTGGGCTGGCTGTGGCCCGCCTGGGACTCCAAGAAGCAGACGTTCGCGGACAAGATCTGCTCGACCGTGGTCGTCAAGGTCGGCTGACCCGCTCCCCGCTGGGCCCCGAGGGCCGCAACCCCGCACGTATCGCGCGGAGTTGCGGCCCTCGCCCGTATCCGGTGCCGCCGGCGGCATCGCATGCCGCCGCCCGCACCCGGTTCCGGCCGTGCCCCCGGTCCGTACCGATGGCTCGGGCCGGACCGGACGAGGCACGGACCGGTGGGGTCCCGCGGAGCCCCACATCGCCCGGGGGCTCAGTGGAAGAAGTGCCGCGTACCCGTGAAGTACATCGTCACGCCCGCCTTCTCGGCAGCCTCCACGACGAGTTCGTCGCGGACCGAACCGCCCGGCTGCACCACGGCCCTGACCCCGGCGTTCGCCAGGATCTCGAAGCCGTCGGGGAACGGGAAGAAGGCGTCCGACGCGGCGTACGCCCCCCGCGCCCGCTCCTCCCCCGCGCGCTCGACGGCGAGCTTCGCGGAGTCGACCCGGTTGACCTGGCCCATCCCCACGCCGACGGACGCGCCGTCCTTGGCGAGCAGGATCGCGTTGGACTTCACCGCACGGCAGGCCTTCCAGGCGAACGACAGCTCGGCCAGCTCCGCCGCGCCGAGCGCGTCGCCGGACGCCAGCGTCCAGTGCGCCGGGTCGTCCCCTTCGGCCTGGAGCCGGTCGGCGGCCTGGAGCAGCGCGCCGCCGTCGATCTGCTTGACCTCGACCGCTGCCGCCGGGGCGTCGGGACAGCGCAGCACCCGGATGTTCTTCTTCCGGGCCAGCACGTCGACCGCACCGTCCTCGTACGCAGGGGCGACGACGACCTCGGTGAAGATGGGGGCGATCTGCTCGGCGAGTTCCACGGTGACCGGGCGGTTGACCGCGATCACACCGCCGTACGCGGAGACCGGGTCGCAGGCGTGCGCCTTGCGGTGCGCCTCCGCCAGGTCGCCGGCGATCGCGATGCCGCACGGGTTGGCGTGCTTGATGATCGCCACACACGGCTCGGCGTGGTCGTACGCGGCCCGGCGCGCGGCGTCGGTGTCCGTGTAGTTGTTGTAGGACATCTCCTTGCCGTGCAGCTGCTCGGCCTGGGCGAGACCGCCCGTACCCGAGACGTACAGCGCGGCACCCTGGTGCGGGTTCTCGCCGTAGCGCAGGACGTTCCCACGCTCGTACGTCGCGCCCAGGAACTCGGGGAAGCCGCTGTCGTCCGCCGCCGCGTAACCTTCGGCGAACCAGCCGGCGACCGCCACGTCGTACGCAGCGGTGTGCCGGAACGCCTCGGCAGCGAGCCGCTTGCGCGCCGTCAGGTCGAAGCCACCGCCGCTGACGGCGGTGAGGACGTCCGCGTACCGCGCGGGGCTGGTGACGACGGCGACCGACGGGTGGTTCTTGGCCGCGGCCCTGACCATCGAGGGGCCGCCGATGTCGATCTGCTCGACGCACTCGTCGGGCGTCGCCCCGGACGCGACGGTCTCGGTGAAGGGGTAGAGGTTCACCACGACCAGGTCGAAGGGCTCCACCTCCAGCTCGGCGAGCTGCCTGCGGTGGTCCTCCAGGCGCAGATCGGCGAGGATCCCGGCGTGCACCCGGGGGTGCAGCGTCTTGACCCGCCCGTCGAGGCACTCCGGGAAACCGGTGAGCTCCTCGACCTTGGTGACCGGCATACCGGCGGCGGCGATCTTCGCCGCGGTGGATCCGGTGGAGACGAGCGTGACGCCCGCCTCGTGCAGCCCGCGGGCCAGCTCCTCCAGACCCGACTTGTCGTAGACGCTGATGAGCGCGCGCCGGATGGGCTTAACGGTGTCCGTGTTCTCGGTGTGCACCGACCTGAACCTTTCGTCCCTCAATGCGGTAGCCGTTACGGGACAGGCGCCCCACGACATCGACGAGCAGCTTCCGCTCGACTTCCTTGATGCGCTCGTGAAGAGCGCTTTCGTCGTCCTGCTCCCGGATCTCGACCACGCCCTGCGCGATGATCGGTCCGGTGTCGACGCCGTCGTCGACGAAGTGGACGGTGCAGCCGGTGACCCTGGCCCCGTAGGCGAGCGCGTCGCGCACTCCGTGGGCGCCGGGGAAGGCGGGCAGCAGCGCCGGGTGCGTATTGACGAACCGGCCGCCGAAGGCCGCGAGGAACCGCTTCCCCACGATCTTCATGAAACCGGCCGACACGACCAGGTCGGGTGCGTACGCGGCGGTGGCCTCGGCCAGCGCCGCATCCCACGCGTCACGGTCCGCGTGATCCTTCACCTTGCAGACGAAGGTCGGCAGCCCCGCACTGCGGGCGCGGTCCAGCCCGGCGATGCCGTCGCGGTCAGCGCCGACCGCGACGATTTCGGCGCCATAGGCGCGATCACCGGCGATTGCGTCGAGCAGGGCCTGCAGATTGGTCCCGGAACCGGAGACCAGCACGACCAGGCGGGCAGGAGAGGACGGGGAGGCCACGGCGGGGCCCTTTCTGGATACGACTTGTGCGGTCGTACGAATAGAGCGCATCCCCCGATACGGGGAACTCTACGAACGCGCCGACCGTCGGCAACGATACCGGCACACCGAAAGGCCCCCACGGGACGGGGGCACGGCCGAGAGGTAGCGTCTGGGGACAGGACCTGTCTCCCGGGCAGGAACCGATCGAGGGGAAGACGTTCACCAGATGCAGGACCGACGCCACCGCGCGACTCTCCGCACCCCGCTCTCCGGGCAGGGTTCACTGCTGCTGCGGGAACGCCGGCCCTCTTCGACGGAGCCGGACGACGACAACCCGTTCGCGGCGCCGCCCGCGGACCGGCCTGAGCAGCCGTGGCGGCCCCGGCAGCCGCAGCGCCCGGCGGGCAGTGACGACGACGGTGACGGGGAGAGCGGCGGGAGCGGCGACGACTCGTCCGGATCGCCCTCGTCCCACGGCCGGGGCAGCCAGTGGAGCCCGGTCCAGCCGGGCCGCCACGACGGCAGGTTCGGCGGCGGCCCCCAGCGGCCTGCGGGCGGCCCGAACGATCCGGGGAACGGCCGGAACGGCGGCCAGGGCGGCTCCGGCCCGAGCCTGCGCTGGGATCCGAAGGACCCCGCTCAGCGCAGGGCGCGCTATGCGCTGCTCGCCGGAATGTGGGCGTTCTTCTTCGCTCTCTTCAACCTGCCGGAGATCGGTCTCCTCCTCGGCGCCCTCGCGGTGTACTGGGGCGTCAGCGCCCTGCGCGCCAAGCCGCAGTCACAGTCACAGTCACAGTCACAGTCACCAACGCAGTCTCAGACGCAGCCCGGCAGCAGGGACGCCGACGGACCTCGGACGGAGACGCAGCCCCCGGTCGCCCCGACCGACGGTCCCCCGCCGGGCCCGGGTGTGCCGCCGGCGCCGACGGCGCCGCCCGCTCCCGGCCCCTACGCCGGGTCGTACGCCGGTGCGCCGGCCGGTGCGTCCAAGCAGCAGATCACCGCCGCGGTGAGTGGTCTGGTGACCGCCGGGCTCGCGCTGGTGATCGTGGTCCTGACGTTCTCGGCGCAGCTCGCGTACCGGGACTACTACACGTGCGTGAACGACGCGCTGACGAAGCAGGGCCAGATCGCCTGCAACAAGAAGTTGCCGCACTCACTCGTGCCGGTTCTCGGCACGAAGGAGTAGGGCGACCGTCTCAGTCCTCGTCGGCGTAGGGCATCGGCGGCCATTCACCGGTCTCCGGTTTGTCCGTGCTCCTGCGGTCCGTGCTGTCCGTGCCCCCGTCCGGGCCCCTGTTCGTGCCCCTGTCCGGGGCAGGCCCCGCGTCCGTGTCCGCCTCGCGGCCGGCAGCTGCTTCGGGCGCCATGGCGGACGCGGAGTCCGAATCGGCCACAACAGGTTCCGCTGGGGTGGCAGGCGCCGGGATCTGCCCGTCCTCACCCGGGACGACCGCGGCGGGGCTGCGGGAGACATCGGTACCCGCTTCGGCTTGGCCGGCCTCCTGGGCACCTCCGGCGGCGCCGGCCCCCGCCTCCGCCCCCGCCTTGTCCCGGGACGGAGGCGGCGGGGGAAGCGGGGGCGAAACGATGGAATCCGGCCACTCCGACCACTCGGCTGACCCGGTGTCCGCGATGTCCGCCCCCCTGTCCTGTGCGTCCGTGAGGGGGAATTTCGCCAGCAGCCTCCCGGGGAACGACCGCAGGGCAGCCCACCGCCCCGCCCCGGCTCCACCGTGGTCCGACCCCGCCCCCCAGCCGTCCGACCGCTCGTCCGCCCCTCCGTGTGCCCCGCTGTGCACCTCCGGCCCGCCTGCGGCCGGGGCATCCGCCAGGACTGCCACCTCCACGGCAAGGGGTTTCACGACAACCGGGACCTCCACCGGTACCGCAGCCACGACGGCCGGCCCGGCCTCGGCAGCCCGGTGGCTCCGCAGCACCCACCAGCGGCGGATCAGCGCCACCGGCAGCCCCGTGGTCACGGTCCAGGCCAGCCCGGCCACACTCGTCTGCCACCACACCGGGCCGAACGACGTCAGCCTTCCGGTACCGAGCGGTCCGCCGGACAGCGCAGCGGCTGCGGCCATCACCGCCGCGCAGACGACCGCTGCCGACAGTGCCGTGAGCGCGGTTCCGCCGAGGGTCTCGGGCCGCTCGTTCTCCCGTACCCGTGTCGCGAAACAGCCGAGCAGCAATCCAGCGGTCAGCGGCACACCCGCCACTGCCCAGTTCAGCGGCGAACCGCTTCCCGGTCCCGGCAGGGCCGCCAGCAGCGGGAAGTACGGAAGCGCCGCATTGCCGGTCACCAGCAGCGGCGTCACCGCGGCACCGGCGCCCAGGGTGAAGCCGGGGCCGAGGGCGTACGAAGCGCCCCACACTGCCGCGTTCGGTACCAGCGCGGCCGCCAGCAACAGGACTGTGAACCGCCCCGACATGGAGCCGGTCAGCCGCAGAAACGACTCCTGCGCGGCGCCTCCGTGCCACACCAGCGAACCGCCGACCAGCAGCGCGCCTCCACCGGCCAGCACAGCGGCGCCGGCGGCACCGGCCCGGAGCGCGGTCGGCACCCGGGGGGATCTCACGGCACGCCATACGCCGGCGGGGAGCGCCGCTCTGCTGGAAGCCACCATGCGCCCCCAGCCGCTGAACGGCTCGCGCGGGAAGTCGCGCGCCCGCCACACACCGACCCCTGCCGCAGCACCGGCGGTGAGCGGCAGGTGCCACAGCGCGCTCACCGGTGCGACGGACATCGGCCCGCCCGCCGCGTACAGCGCCGCAACGGCGGCCACCAGCAGGTAGCCGCTGGTCACCGCGCACAGGGCGCCGAGCGGTGAAGGACCTGGGCGCCCGTTCGCAGGGTCGAACGCAGCCCGCGCGGCCCGCTGGACCAGCCAGACCGGCAGCACGACCAGCAGCATCGGCACCACGCCCAGCGGGGCAGCAACGCCGGATGCGGTCTCGTGTCTGGTCAGCTCCGCCCCATGGGCCAGCAGCCACAGCGCTGCGGTGACATGCAGCGCGCCGCCAGGCCCGCTGTCGGGGTAGGGGGAGCTGATCCACAGCAGCATCACCAGCACGGTGAGCGAGCCGAGTCCGAGCGCCGCCGCGAGCCCGCCTCGCAGCACACAGTCGGCCAGCACTGCGGATCGGCTCCGCACGGGGGCGAGCGACGGGCTGCGGTCGGTCATCAGGGTCACGCGGGCCATGCTGCCAACGACACGCGCTTTCACCGCGTAACAGCCAAAGACCGGTCGTGTCACCCAATATACGTTTATGCACCTTTCGGACCGTCTCCCCGCCGTGAGCAGCGCTGGGGGCACCTCATGACGGAACTGCCAGCGCCGGAGGAACGGCGCCGACTGCGCGAGGCGAAGTCGCTGAGCGCCGGCAAGATCGCCGCCTCGATCGGTGTCACACGGGCGACCGTCCGGTCCTGGGAGTCCGGACGTTCGAACCCGAAGGGCCCCAACCGCGAGGCGTACGCGAAGCTGCTGTCAGCCACGACGACCGCGGAGGCGGAAGCAGGGGCGGCGGCGAAAACGGAGGCGGACGACCGGTGCGCGAAGACGCCTGCGTCCGGCGGCCGGGGGGCAGCAGACCACGATCCCGAAGCCACACGGACCCCGCAGGAACCGAACAACTCACAGGACGCGCTGACCACTGAGATCCGGGGACTGTCACTGAACCCTGAGGTCCTGGTCGTCCCAGAAGTCCCGGGGAGACCGGACGCTCCTGAGGCACCGGACGTTACTCAGGCAGCGGACGCTCCGGGGACACCGGACGTTGCTCAGGCACCGGATGCTCTGGGAGCACCGGACGTTCCGGGGGTGCCGGACATTCCGGGGGTGCCGAAAGCTCCAGGGGCACCCGCCGTTCCGGGAGCGGCAAAAGGTCCGGGAGCACCGAGGGGCCCGGGAGCGGCCCAGCACGCGCAGGTCCCGCGGACCCCGGAAGCCGTGGACGTCCCGGAGGCCGCACAGGCCACTGCGGAACTGCCCGGGCCCACTGCCACCGAGGCCTTCGACAGGCTCTACGCGCAGGTCGCGTCCGGCCTCGTGCACCAGACGTACCTCCTCACCGGCCGGCACCGCCTCGCCCGGGAGTCGGTCGAGCGCGCGTTCCACCTGGCCTGGCAGCAGTGGCCGGAGGTCGCGACGGACCGCGACCCGGCGGGCTGGGTACGGGCCGCGGCGTACGAGTACGCGCTGTCGCCCTGGCCCCGGCTGAGCCGCAGACCCAGGCGCTCCGACCGCAGGAACACAGATCCCGCACAGGCACCGCTGCGGGACGCCGTACTCAGCCTGCCGCCTGCCTACCGGCGCACCCTGCTGCTCTACGACGGCCTCGGTCTGGACCTCCCCGACACCGCGGCCGAGACGGAGGCGAGCACACCCGCTGCCGCGAACCGGCTGCTGTACGCCCGCGCCGCCGTTGCCCGCGCGCTGCCCGACCTGGAAGAACCCGAGCACCTCCGGGCACAGCTGGAGCCCCTCACCCTGACGGGCCCGGAAGCCATCCTCCCGGAGCCCCGCACCGTGCGGTCGGGGAGTGAGCGCCGGACCCGGTTCTGGACACGGCTCACCATCGGCAGCGTCGTCCTGCTCACAGCCCTCACGGCGTTCACCCTGGTCACCGCGCCCACCCACTACGCGCGGCCGACCGGCCCCCCGCACCGCGTGGGCGGCGTACCGCCACGCGGCGGCCCGCAGCAGCTGACCGCCGAGGACAGAAAGCTGCACCGGAGACTTCAGGCAGTCCCGGCGAACGGCCCGGAACGCCTGGTGCCGCAACTGCGCTGACGGCCGGGCCAGTTCCGGAACACCCGCCCGAAAACACAGAAGCGGGCCCGCCCCTCCTGGAACCAGGAGGAACGGGCCCGCTCCGCAGTGCTGGGACTACCCGGAATACCGGATCCGCTACGCGCCGGCGAGGATCGCCCGGGCCAGCTTGGCCGTCTCGGTCGGCGTCTTGCCGACCTTGACGCCCGCGGCCTCAAGCGCTTCCTTCTTCGCCTGGGCGGTGCCGGAGGAGCCGGAGACGATGGCGCCGGCGTGGCCCATGGTCTTGCCCTCGGGCGCCGTGAAGCCCGCGACATAGCCGACGACCGGCTTCGTCACGTTCTTCGCGATGTAGTCGGCCGCACGCTCCTCGGCGTCGCCGCCGATCTCACCGATCATCACGATGAGGTCGGTCTCCGGGTCCGCCTCGAACGCCGCGAGGGCGTCGATGTGCGTCGTACCGATGACCGGGTCGCCACCGATGCCGACGGCCGACGAGAAGCCGAGGTCACGGAGCTCGTACATCATCTGGTACGTCAGCGTGCCGGACTTCGAGACCAGGCCGATGCGGCCCGGCTTCGTGATGTCGCCCGGGATGATGCCGGCGTTGGACTGACCGGGGGTGATCAGGCCGGGGCAGTTCGGACCGATGATCCGGGTCTTGTTGCCCTTCGAGCCGGCGTACGCCCAGAAGGCGGCGGAGTCGTGCACCGCGATGCCCTCGGTGATGACGACGGCGAGGGGGATCTCGGCGTCGATCGCCTCGACGACGGCGGCCTTGGAGAAGGCCGGCGGCACGAAGAGGACGGACACGTTCGCGCCCGTCTTCTCCATGGCCTCCTTGACGGAGCCGAAGACCGGGACGTCCTTGCCGTCGAAGTCGACGGACGTGCCGGCCTTGCGCGGGTTCACGCCGCCGACGATGTCGGTGCCGTCGGCCAGCATGAGCCTGGTGTGCTTCATGCCCGTGGCACCGGTCATGCCCTGGACGATGACCTTGCTGTCCTTGGTGAGGAAGATAGCCATGGTGTTTGGAGTCCCTCTTCCTTACTTCGCAGCTGCGGCGAGCTCGGCGGCCTTGTCGGCCGCGCCGTCCATGGTGTCCACGCGCTGTACGAGCGGGTGGTTGGCGTCGGAGAGGATCTTGCGACCCAGCTCCGCGTTGTTGCCGTCGAGACGGACAACGAGGGGCTTGGTGACTTCCTCGCCCTTCGACTTGAGCAGCTCCAGGGCCTGGATGATGCCGTTGGCGACCTCGTCGCAGGCGGTGATGCCACCGAAGACGTTGACGAACACGGACTTGACGTCCGGGTCGCCGAGGATGATCTCCAGGCCGTTCGCCATGACCTCGGCGGAGGCGCCGCCACCGATGTCGAGGAAGTTGGCGGGCTTCACGTTGCTGTGGTTCTCACCGGCGTACGCGACGACGTCCAGGGTCGACATGACCAGGCCGGCGCCGTTGCCGATGATGCCGACCTCGCCCTCCAGCTTGACGTAGTTGAGGTTCTTGGCCTTGGCAGCAGCCTCGAGCGGGTTGGCTGCGGCCTTGTCCTCAAGAGCCTCGTGGCCGGGCTGACGGAAGTCGGCGTTCTCGTCGAGCGAGACCTTTCCGTCCAGGGCCAGGATCCGGCCGTCCTTGGTCTTCACCAGCGGGTTGACCTCGACGAGGAGGGCGTCCTCGGCAACGAAGGTGTCCCACAGGGTCACCATGGCCTCGGCGACACCCTCGGCCACGTCGGCCGGGAACTTCGCCTGGGCCACGATCTCGCGGGCCTTGACGATGTCCACGCCATCGACGGCGTTGACCGGGACCTTCGCGAGAGCCTCGGGGGTCTTCTCCGCGACCTCCTCGATCTCCATGCCGCCCTGCACCGAGGCCATGGCCAGGAAGGTGCGGTTGGTGCGGTCGAGGAGGTACGAGACGTAGTACTCCGCCTCGATCTCCGGGGACAGCTCGGCGATCATCACCTTGTGGACCGTGTGGCCCTTGATGTCCATGCCGAGGATGTCCGTCGCGCGAGCGACGGCCTCGTCCGGGGTCGCGGCCAGCTTCACGCCGCCGGCCTTCCCGCGGCCGCCGACCTTCACCTGAGCCTTGACGACGGACTTGCCGCCCATGCTCTCAGTGGCCTTGCGCGCCGCCTCAGGCGTGTCGATGACTTCACCGGCCAGCACCGGTACACCGTGCTTGGCGAAGAGGTCCCTCGCCTGGTACTCGAACAGGTCCACGCGCGTCCGTCTCCCTTTGCTTTAAATCGTCGTCGCAGTAGTGATCGCGGTTACTTGTCTGCGTGGGCGTGCCGCGAAGGGCAACGTGACTGCGCTGTCACTAGGGAGGCGTAGACGGTGTCCGAGTACGCGGCATGTCCGTCTCGCAGGTTATCCCCGTGGGTGCCGGGACCCTAAATCGCAGATCGCACCTACGCGGTGATTACGGTCACAGCTCACCCGCCCGGCAGGGGCGGCCCCCAGCCCGGGGGAACCGCCCCGCGCACTGCGCCGACGCGCTCAGAGAGCGTTCAGGGAACGCTCGGAAGAGCGCTCAGGAGAGCGACGCAGCACGGGTGGGAAGCGCGTCCGCCACATCGCCGGGGTGACCGATGCCACAGCCGCCGGCGGGGCTCCGGAAGCACCGTGTCCACCAACGGCCGGACGTACCCGGCGGGACCCGGCTGGACGCGGCTGGACGCGGCGGGACGCGGCTGGACGCGGCGCTTCCGGAGCACCGGCGCGGCCGGCGGTCTCGCTGGGGTCGCCACCCTGCCCGTGCGGACGGGATGGCGCTCTCCACCGACGGCGGCGGCCTCGGCGCCTGCACGAACATCGCCGCACGAGCGTCAGGGAGTCGCGCAGCCCCCTGTCATCGATGCGTCGCCATGTCCGTTGCTTCGGCCGTGTCCGCCGCGCCCCCCATCGGCAACGGCCTCTTCTCTATCGCCGCAGATATGACGTCCGGGAAGAGATCCGGCGTACAGGCGAAGGCGGGCGTCCCCAGCGCGGCCAGGGCGGCTGCGTGGTCGTGGTCGTACGCGGGCGCCCCCTCGTCGGACAGCGCGAGCAGCGTGACGAACTGGGTGCCCGACGCCTTCATCGCGGCGACGCGCTTCAGCATCTCGTCCCGTATCCCGCCCTCGTAGAGGTCGCTGATCAGCACGACGACCGTGTCGGCGGGGCGGCTGATCTGTGACTGGCAGTACGCCAGCGCCCGGTTGATGTCGGTACCACCGCCGAGTTGTGTGCCGAACAGGACATCGACCGGATCGTCGAGCTGGTCCGTGAGATCGACAACTGCCGTGTCGAAGACGACGAGCCGGGTGGAGAGAGAACGCATCGACGCGAGCACCGCGCCGAACACGGACGCGTAGACCACCGATGCGGCCATCGACCCCGACTGGTCGATGCAGAGTATGACGTCCTTCTTCACCGACTGGGCGGCGTGACCGTATCCGACGAGCCGCTCCGGTACGACCGTGCCGTACTCCGGCAGGTAGTTCTTCAGGTTGGCCCGGATGGTCCGGTCCCAGTCGATGTCCCGGTGACGCGGCCTGTTGATCCTCGCCGCCCGGTCCAGCGCTCCGGTGACGGTCGCCCGCGTCCTCGTGGCGAGCTGCTTCTCCAGCTCGTCGACCACCTTGCGGACCACCGCGCGGGCCGTCTCCCTGGTCGTCTCTGGCATCGCCTTGTTGAGCGAGAGCAGCGCCCCGACCAGGTGCACGTCCGCCTCGACCGCTTCCAGCAACTCCGGCTCCAGCAACAGCGCCGACAGACCGATCCGGTCGATGGCATCGCGCTGCATCACCTGGACGACGGAGGTGGGGAAGTACGTACGGATGTCGCCCAGCCAGCGAGCCACGGACGGCGCGGACGCACCCAGCCCGGCCGAGCGCTCACCGCCGCGCCCTCCACTCTTCCTTGCGCTTCCGTACAGCGCACCGAGTACGCCGTCGATCGCGGCGTCCCTGCCTTCCAGCGCGACGCCGCTGCTCTCTGCCGCGTCGCTCCCGAGGACGAGCCGCCAGCGTCGCAGCCGTTCATCCACCGCGTTCATCCACCCACCCCCATCAGATCGTTGACGCCCGGGCCCCTGGGGGCCTCGCCCCCGGCGTCACGGCGCGCATGGCCGTGCCCACCACGTCCCCCGCTGTTCCCGTCCTCCGTATCCACTCGGCCGTCACCCGGCCCCGCTGTCCCGAGCAGCAGCCGCAACACCGGCAGAACACCGTCAGCACGCTCCGCGTCGAGACCGGCCCCGAACCCGGGCGGGGACTCCCCTCCCCGGCCGGGGAGCCCGCCGGGGGCGCCTGTGCCATCCGCCCCACCTGCCATACCGGTCCTGGCGCCCCCTCCGGTGCCGGGTCCGCGCCTGACGAGCTCGCCGAGCGTGCGGCGCGCCCCCGGCTCGTATGCCGAGAACGTGCGGCGCAGCAACGGCAGTACGCCGGTGAACGCCTCCGCCGGCACACCCGTCAGCCAGGCATCGACCAGCCCGAGCAACCGCTCGTCGTGCACCAGGAGCGTCCCCGCCGCGGGGGCGCCGCCGACGAACCCCTCGATCCAGGCAGCCGCGTCGGCAGGCAGCGCTCCGGGAGACAGGGCGAGGCCCATGAGCCGTGCGGCCTCGTCCTCGGCGAGCCGGCCGTCGTCGAGCAGCAGCCGGGCGGCCCGCCCGCGTATCTGGCCGGCTACGGAGTCCCGTCCGGACAGCTTGCGCAGCACGTCGCTCCATCGCTCACGGAGCCCCGCTGCGTCCGGCAGCAGCCCGACCGCGGTGTGGACCCCATCGACATGGCTCCGCATCTCGTGAGCGCCGTCGGCGTCCAGCCCCGAACAGGCCGGCGGCAGGCCGATGCAGACCCGCTCGGCCAGGCCCACTGCCACCGCTCCCAGCGCTGCCGTGCCGGTGGACCGCACGTCTCCGTAACGCAGCGAGCGGGCCAGCGCCGGAAGGGCTCCGGCGAGGTGGCCGACGTCCGTGTCGAGGGCGGCGCGGTCGGCGAGGACGCGCATCACTACCGGGAGCGCATCCGGCAGTTCAGCCAGCAGGCACTGCTCAGCGAGGGCGGTGACATCGGCGAGCGCGGTCGCGGAGGCGGCCTGGGACTCGGCTCTGGCGGTGGCGGCGGTGAGTACGGTCGTCCCCCACATCCCTGCCTCGGCGACCCTCAGGGACAAGTCCGGCTCCCAGCGCAGCCGCCATCCCTCCCGGAACGTGCCTGTACTCGCACGGCCCGGGCCCGGTTCGCCCCAGGCGATTCCGAGCAGACGCAATCGGTGCAGCAGACTCGACCGGGCGGAATCGTTCTCCTTGCGCAGGTCGAGGTCCAGGTCCCGCTCCACGGCCTCCGGTTTGAGCCGAAGCGTGCGCTGGGCACGGGTCAGATCGCGTTGGAGCGGCACAGCGGGCGCGGCGTCCGGGACCCCGCCGAGCACATCGCCGATGACGAGCCGGTCCTGGACGAGCATGAGCGGCACTTCGGAGCCTTCGCACATCACCGCCCGCACGGCATCGGTCGTCTCCGTCAGTCCGGGCAGTGGGCGTCCGCGCAGGGCGGCGAGGGTCGACGCGAGCCGCACCGCTTCGATGACATGGGCGGAGGAGACCATCCGGTCCTCGTCCCTCAGCAGCCGCGCGACCTTGGTCATCCACCGCTCGACGGGGCGGTCGTCCGCGCTGAACAGGTGCCCGTACCAACCGGGCGACTCGATACCGGCCCCGTAACCGCTGTGCCGGGCAAGCCTCCGGTAGGTCCAGGGCACCCAGGTCATCTCGGCCTTCACCTTGGGCAACCCCTTGAGCAGGGCGCGATCGGCCGCGACGGTGGTCCTCTCGGAGAGCGCGGGAACATGCCAGGCGCCGCAGACGACCGCCACCTGGCCGGCCGTCTCCTTCCGTGCCGTGCGAAGGTGCATGCGCATGCAGGCCTCTCGGACCCGGTCCCGGGGGAAACCGGCATCCCCGTATGTCTCGCGCAGGGCTCCCATGGCCTCGGCGAGCGCGGCGAACGGGGCGAGAGGGTCCCGTCCGAGGGGGTCCCGCCCCTGGCCGGATCCGCAGGCTCCGCGGTGTTCGACAACGTCCTCCCACCACCGCTCGGCGTCGTCGTACCCGGCGGTTTCGGCCAGGACACCGATGGGGTCGACCCGAACCGCAGCAGCCGCACCGCTTCGACCGGTTCCCCTGCTGTCCGAGTCGCCGCCACCTTCGGACTCGGCGTCCGCCGTCTTCCCCTCCCCCTGCTCCTTCCCCTGCTCCTTCCCCTGCTCCTGCTCCTGCTCCTGCCCGGCTGCATGCGATTCCTCGTCCCTCATCGCAAGTGAGTGCGCCGCGGGAAGATCGATGAACCGGACCGGAACTCCGCGACGCTGTGCCCAGCGGATCGCCACCCACTCCGGAGAGAACTCCGCCAACGGCCAGAACGCAGCACGCCCCGGATCGCCCACCACGTGGGCGAGCAGCGCGACCGGCGGCCTCATCTCCGCGTCCTGGGCGAGCGGCAGCAGAGCGTCACCCTCGGGCGGACCCTCGATCAGCACAACGGCGGGCTCTGCCTCGTCCAGCGCGGCCAGCACCGCTCGGGCCGAGCCAGGTCCGTGGTGCCGCACGCCGAGCAGCAGAGGCTCAGCCGGCGCGGACCGCGCCGGCGACACGGCCGACCGGGCCCGCGCCGAAGGGAGGTCCTGCGGGGAGGCGGCGGGCTGCTGCACCGAAGGGGTTCCGGCTACGGAATCAAGAGCGAGGCCGGTCATACCGAAACCTCCCGGCAGGCGCGGTAGAAGTCCTTCCAGCCCTCCCGCTCCCGTACCACCGTCTCCAGATACTCCTGCCAGACCGCCCGGTCGGCCGCCGGATCACGGACGACCGCACTCAGCAGGCCGGCAGCGACATCGGCCGACCGGAGCACCCCGTCGCCGAAGTGCGCCGCGAGAGCCAGCCCATGGGTGACGACGGAGATCGCCTCGGCCGTGGAGAGCGTGCCCGAAGGGGACTTCACCTTGGTCCGCCCGTCTGTGGTGACTCCGCCGCGCAGCTCACGGAAGACGGTCACCACCCGGCGGATCTCGTCCATTCCCTCGGGTGCGGTGGGAAGATCGAGCGAGAGACCGAGCTGATCCACACGCCGGGAGACGATCTCGACCTCCGCATCGGCGGTGGAAGGGAGCGGAAGGACGACGGTGTTGAAACGCCGCCGCAACGCGCTGGACAGCTCATTGACCCCGCGGTCACGGTCGTTGGCAGTGGCGATCAGATTGAACCCACGGACCGCCTGAGTCTCCTGGCCCAACTCCGGGATGGGCAGCGTCTTCTCGGACAGGATCGTGATCAGAGTGTCCTGCACATCGGCGGGGATCCGGGTGAGCTCCTCGACGCGCGCAGTCATCCCGTCCGCCATCGCCCGCATGACGGGGCTGGGAACCAGCGCATCGCGGCTCGGCCCGTGCGCCAGCAACTGCGCGTAGTTCCAGCCGTATCTGATGGCCTCCTCAGGTGTCCCCGCCGTGCCCTGGACAAGCAGGGTGGAGTCACCGCTCACTGCCGCCGCGAGGTGCTCGGACACCCAGGTCTTGGCCGTGCCGGGCACGCCGAGGAGCAACAGCGCGCGGTCGGTCGCGAGCGTGGTGACGGCCACTTCGACGATGCGCCGCGGGCCCACGTATTTGGGCGTGATCACCGTGCCGTCGGACAGCGTGCCGCCTTGGAGATAGGTAGCCACGGCCCACGGGGAGAGCTTCCAGCGCTCAGGACGCGGACGGTCGTCCGCGGCGGCGAGTGCGTGCAGTTCGTGTGCGAATGCATCCTCGGCGTGCGGCCGCAGAACCTCTGCACCGGAGTTTTCGGACGTGGTCATGGATCCCCCTCCAGATCGTCGACCGGATGTGGTTCCCACCGTGCACCATGGCACTGACAATCGGACGTCCTCGCAGCTCAGGGCGGATTGTCAGTGGCAGCACCTACCTTCGGAGACATGAATCAGCAGGGGGTTCGACACGGGGTGCGCTGGTCTGCGGACCAAGTGCTGGCACTGGCTCCTGACGCCGCGTCACGCAAGGCCGGGAGCAGGCTGGGCGGTTCGTCAGGGTCGTGGTCGGAAGCAGGGTGGGCAGGTGGATCGGGCGCGGTGTGGGGGCTGTGCCGAGGGAGCGGTGCCAAGCCGTACAGGACGATCGTCGACACAGCGGGCGTGGCGTACAAGTGCAGTTGTCCGAGCCGGAAGTTCCCGTGCAAGCACGCGCTGGGTCTGTTGCTGCTCTGGGCCGCCGCGGACGGCTTGGTGGAGGACGCGGAGACCCCTCCGGCGTGGGCCCGCGAGTGGCTCGATGGGCGCAGAGCGGCCCGGACCGGGGCCCGTTCCGCGGGTGCGTCGAGTCCCGGGCCTGGGAAGCAGGCGGATCCGGAGGCGGCCAGGCGGCGGGCGCAGCGCCGGGCCGAGCGGGTCACCGCGGGCGCCACGGAGCTGGAGCAGCGTCTCGACGATCTCCTGCGGAGCGGCCTGGCGGGGGCCGAGCAGTCCGGGTACGCCCTGTGGGACGAGGCAGCAGCCCGCATGGTCGACGCCCAGGCTCCAGGACTGGCGTCCCGTGTCAGGGAGTTGGGGGCCGTTCCGGGATCCGGGCGGGGCTGGCCGGGGCGGCTGCTGGAGGAGTGCGCGATGCTGCATCTGCTGGATCGTGCCTGGCTCGGGCGTGACCAGCTGCCGGAAGCGCTGGCGACGACCGTACGCACCCGAGTCGGACTGCCCGTGACGGCCGAGGGGCCGCCCGTCCGGGATCAGTGGCTGGTGCTCTCCCAGCAGGACTCCACCGAAGGGAAACTCACCACCCGCCGCATCTGGCTGTACGGAGACCGGTCGGGGCGCACCGCCCAACTGGTGGACTTCGGTGCGGCGGGCCGGGCGCCGGCTCTGGCTCTTCCCGTGGGCAGGACGCTGGATGCGGAACTGGTCCCGTATCCCGGTGCCGGTCAGCTGAGGGCCGCACTGGGCGAGCTGTTCGGCCCTGCGGACCGGACGGCCGGCCCACCCGGGGGGATATCGACCGGAGCCGCTCTCCGCGCGTACGGGCTGGCCCTGCGCGAGGACCCCTGGCTGACATGCCGGCCGGCAACTCTGTCGTCGGTCATACCGGTACCCGATACCGGCGGAGGCAGCGGCTGGCAACTGACCGATGCCGGGGGAAGGGCTGCCCTGCCGGTCACCCCGAAGGCGTCGGCCAGGTCCGGGCTGTGGAGGCTAGTGGCGCTCTCGGGTGGCGGCCCGCTCACCGTATTCGGCGAGTGCGGCCATCGAGGATTCACACCCCTCACAGCCTGGACTCCGGGATCAGCCGAAGCCGTGCCGCTGACGTGACCCGGCCGCCCGGGCCCGCCCATCATCCGGCTCGTCCCGGCAAGGTGAGGCACGGCCCGGTCCGCTCGGTTCGCTCGGTTCGCTCGGTCCGGTCCGGTCCGGTCCGCTCGGTCCGCTCGGTCCCCTCGGTCCGGTCCGGTCCGGTCCGGTCCGGTCCGGTCCGGCTAGATCCCACCAGCGTGATCCGGCATGACCAGGACGGGCCTGAGCGCGCTGTTCCGGTGTCACCGGCCCGGCTGTCCGGCGCACTGCCGCCCTTCTGCGGCAGGCCACTTCGGGTCGGGTCCGGGCAATCCGCCGGCTGCCGGCCACATTCACATTCACACCCACGCCCACGCCCACGCCCACACCGACGTTCGCACTGATGCTGAAGCTCGCGGAGGGAACCGATGACCAGTACCGATACCAGCACCTGGGGCAGCATGGGCACCTGGGATGAACTCGTCACCTCGGCCCTGCTCGGAACCGACCGCAGACCGGCACCTCCGGGGGACGTTTCTCTCCTCGACGCCGCGGCGCTGCAGACCGTGCGGCGCAGGGCAGGACTGCGTCCCGCTCCCGCAGTCGCGCCGCCCTCTCCTGCTCCTGACGATCCCCGGCCCGAGCCACCCGGGCCGGCCGGACGAAGACTGGCTCAACTGCTGGCCGACCGTTCCGGTCCACCCGGCTCCGGCGGGCGGCGCGGCGCTGCACCCGATCTCACCGAGCTGCTGCCCCAGTGGCTCGCGGGCGCGCTTCGGCACGGCTACCGCGCTCCGGCATCCCAGTTGGACGCACTGCTCGACGCGGCGCGGGCCCGCACGGATCTGCGGCCGCAGGCGCTCGCTTTCGCCGGAGCGCGTGGACTGTGGCTCGCCCGGCTCAATCCGGACTGGAAGTTCGCGTTGCGCAGTACGTCAGGAGGAGTGGTTCTGCCGGCCCCCGAAGATACCGAGGCAGTCCAAAGGCTCTGGGAGGAAGGTCTGTTCGCCGAGCGGGTGGCTCTCCTCACCGCCGTGCGTGACCATGCACCGGCAGTCGGGATCGAGCTGCTCACCACTACTTGGTCCACGGAGCGCGCCGAGGACCGGCTGATGTTTCTCGACTCCTTGCGTACCAGGCTCGTGGACGGGGACGAGCCCTTCCTGGAAGGGGCCCTGGCCGACCGGAGCCGTAATGTCCGCTCCACTGCGGCGGAGTTGCTCTCGGCACTGCCAGGATCCGCGCTGGCCGGCCGGATGGCCGACCGCGCCATATCGTGCATCAGCCTGGACCTGTCCGAGGACGAGGCACGGATCTCGGTCGAGGCACCCCACGAGTGCGATGCGGCGATGCAGCGCGACGGAGTCTCCGCGGTCCCACCCGCCGGGCGGGGCGAGCGGTCCTGGTGGTTGGGTCAGCTGGTGGAGGCGGCTCCGCTCGGCATCTGGACCACCAGGCTCCGGGGCCTCACGCCCGACCGGATCGTCACTCTGCCCGTGGCGGACGGCTGGGGCGAGGAACTGCACGCCGCCTGGTGCCGGGCCGCGGTAAGGCAGCGGGACACCGCATGGTCTCGGGCTCTGCTCTCGGGTCGCGGCACGACATCCCTCGCCGAGCGAGCCAGGCTGCTGGCCGCACTGCCGGGCAGCGAAAGAGCGGACTGGGTAGCCGGGTTCACCGCTCGGCACGGCTTGTCCGAGGCATTTCAGTTGCTGTCCGTCTGTGACGTCCCCTGGGCCGGAACTCTGGGCAGGTCCGTGGTGGACGCGCTGGAGATCGCGCGGGATGCGGGCAGTTATCCATGGAGCTTCAGCGGGGTCATGGGGCTGGCGGAACGGTGCCTGGACCCAGCGGAAGCTCCACGCCTCGACGTTCTGACCGCGATACCGGACGAAGCGGAGGGGGCGTCGCCAGGGGCGGGGGGCTACTGGTCGGAGGCGTTCCAGCGGTTGGTGTCGACGTTGAGGCTGCGGGCCACGATGGCAGCGGAACTGGAAGAGCCAGAGTCAGAAGAGGAGGCAGGTTCGGTGACGGCTACGGAGCGCTGACGCCGCGGTGCCGGTCAACCACTCTGCGCACCCGCGCACCTGGACCCGCGCACCTGGACCCGCGCACCTGGAAGGAGGGAACCATGCATGGGACGCCGGGAGGTCCGCGGTCGCTCAGCAGGCATCCCGGGTGCCGACCCGCGGCCCGCATCGGCAGGTACGCCCGCACCCGGCAACCTCATGCGGGCTCGCGGGCCTGAGCACGCAACGCCGCAGCGCGCAACCGCACGCGTCCTCCTGGTCTCCCGGTCTCCCGGCTCTCACCCTCCCACCGCGCGGAGATCCGCCGGCGGTGCCGTACCGGGCCGACCACCGATGCACGGCACGACAAGGCACAGCAGGGCAGGGCAGGGAACGACGGGGCACGACAGGGCAGGCACGGCACAGCACGGAATCGGGCCTCCGACTGAGCCGCCGCCCGTCCAGGGGGCTTCGGGCCGACGGATACACCGGATCGACCGATACACCGGCTGGGATACACCGGACGGGATACACCGGACGGACGAGTACACCGGACCGACGGGTAAACCGGACGAACGCCTCCGGGCGCACGGAGTGAGCCGGGGCGGTCAGGCGCCCGCGGGCTGTCGTACGTTCGCGTTGACCCAGTCGACGATCGATGTGGTCGTCGCGCCCGGGGTGAAGATCTCGGCGACACCCAGCTGCTTCAGCGGCGCGATGTCCGCTTCGGGGATGATCCCGCCGCCGAAGACCTTGATGTCTTCCGCGTCGCGCTCCTTCAGCAGCTCCAGCACCTTGGCGAAGAGCGTGTTGTGGGCGCCGGACAGGATGGAGAGGCCGATCGCGTCGGCGTCCTCCTGGATGGCTGTGCCCACGATCTGTTCGGGCGTCTGGTGGAGGCCGGTGTAGATGACCTCCATACCGGCGTCCCGCAGCGCGCGTGCGATGACCTTCGCCCCGCGATCGTGCCCATCGAGGCCCGGCTTGGCGACCACTACGCGGATCGGACCGACCACACCCATCACTGCCTCCATGCACGATGCGAACGAACGTGAACGAACGTTATCCGCAGCATCCCGCAACCAGCCGTTTCACGGCAGCCAGGGAGGGGGAAATCACACATGGGACACAGTCACTATGCGTCGCACCTCGCGCTCGGCCGGAGGTCCGGGCCGGCGGCCGGGATCGGGCCGGCGAGGGTGCCGCGCGACGGGAGCCGCAGGCGAGAGCGCCGCAACACCCGTACCATCGACTTCACGGTGGATGGTACGGAAGCTGACATGTCGGCCATGCCAGCCGAGGACGCTTCCGTGGCACCCATGAGTGCGTACGGGGACAAGGTCGCCCCCTTGCGCGGTTCGGGAGGTCGCCCCATGAAGGTGCTGCCGGAATTCCTCTCACCCCAATGGCTGGTGCACCAGCTCCAGCTCTCCTCCGTACCACTGCGCGCCACGGCCCTCGATCTCGCGATTCTCGCCGGGCATATGCTCCTGTATCCCTCCGGGATCGCCGATGAGCGCCGGGCCGATGTGCCGCTGAGCGCCCAGCCTGGTGCCCCCACAGGCCCGAGGAGCGTTGACGGGCTCACCAGCCCGCCGTCCGGCACCACCCTCCGCAATCCGCAGGGCAACCCTCTCGGCAACCCGAGCAGCCGTGCCCTCGGGAAGCCGCGCGCCGGAGAGTCCTCCGACCAGGATCCCTCCGCCGAAGGCGCGTCCACGCTTGGGCACCTTCCCCCCTCCGACCAGGGGCATCGACCCGTCGTACTCCTGCACGGCTTCGTGGACAACCGCTCCGTCTTCGTCCTGCTGCGCCGCTCTCTTCTGCGACACGGGTGGCAGCACCCCGAGTCGCTCAACTACTCGCTGCTGACCTGCGACATCCGGGCGGCGGCCGAGTTGCTGGGGGACCACATCGAAGAGATCTGCGCCCGTACCGGTCACCGGGACGTCGACATCGTCGGGCACAGTCTCGGCGGCCTGATCGCCCGGTATTACGTACAGCGGCTGAAGGGTGACAAGAGGGTCCACACCCTCGTCACGCTCGGCACGCCGCACGAAGGGACTCAGATCGCGCAGCTGATGAGCGCCCATCCACTCGTACGGCAGATGCTTCCGCGCTCCGATGTGATCGAGGAGTTGCGCGAGCCCGCACCCGGCTGCCGCACGCGCTTCGTGAGTTTCTGGAGCGAACTCGACCGTCTGATGATCCCGGTCGAGGCCGGCTGCATCGAGCACCCCGATCTGATCACGACGAACGTCAAGGTCACCGGCATCGGACACCTCGCGCTGCCGGTTCACCCGGCTGTCGTCGCCGCGATCCGGCAGGCGCTCGAATCGTCCGGTGGATCAGCAACCGGCACCCGGGAAAGCGTCATCTCAGTCGCCTGACCAGCGTGCGGAGAGCGTGCGAAAGAACGAGTGAAAGAAAAGGAGGAACTAACGGTCAAAAGACACCGCAACGTCGAACGCTTCCCGAACGCCCGGCCAAGGCTGTGCACATAGCTCGTCGAAAGTCGGCCGAATGCCCGTTTCTCGCGCGTCCGATACCTGCCGAAGATTGTCGCCGCCGCGTACTGCCGGGTACAGTCGCGCCACTGCTTCCACCGGGGGTGCCCCCGACGCAGGGCCCTGCCGCCGAGGCGAGAGAGACGTTGGTGAACGACCAGCAACCCCACGCCGGGTACGTCGGATACGACGAGTACTCAGGCGGCAGCCCCACCGGTACCTTTGCCGTCGACCCGCTCTTCGGAGATATGTCGGACGGATTCACGCACGGGTCTCACGACACCGACGGAGCAGGACACAGCGGAGAGTACGACGCCTCGCCGTGGGCCACTGGTACCCATTCGGCCCCCGGATATGACACGGCGTACCAGTCGACCGGCCAGTGGGCCGTCCAGCCCCAGCCCCAGCCCCAGAGTTACGGCTATCCGGGGCAGGACGCCGGTCACGGCGCCACCGGTCCGAACACATCCGGCGAGAACGCATCCGGTTACGACACGACCGGGCAATGGGACACCAACGCCTGGAACTCCACTCGTCAGTTCGCGCACGCCGACGCCACACAGCAGTGGCCCGCGCAGCCCGGTGGCGGCAGTCCGTACGACACCGGTACGTACAGCACTGACACGTACAGCACCGGAGCGTTCGACACTGGGACGTTCGAGACCGGAGCGTTCGACACCGGGGCGTTCGGCTCACGTGCCTACGAGACCGGCGCCCACGATGCCACCGCCTGGAACTCACCCGCCGAGGAAGCTCCGCACTCGACGCAGCAGTTCGCCGCCGTCGAACTCGCGGAGGCCGGCGGACCGGGAACCGAGGACAGCACACCGGAACACGCCACAGCAGGACCTGGCGGCACAGGATCCAGTGACACAGGAGCCGGGGGGACGGAAGCCCCGTCGGCGGAATCCGCCGCAGCGCACCACACCGCCGGGTTCAGCACGCCCGAACTCCCGGAGTGGCCGGTCCATACGGCCGTCGCCCCTGTGGACGGGCCCCCTCCCACCTCGCGTCGTTCCCCGAGTGGCCGGGGCGGCCGCCGCCGTACGCCGGCCAAGCGTTCCGCACTGATGACCATCGCTGTCCCCTCCGTCTGTGTGATGGGCGCGGCCGGGGTTGCCGCCGCGACCGTCGGAGGGATCGGGGGAAGCAGCAAGGACAGCGGTACGACGACTCAGGCCGCAGCCGACCCTTCGTCCGTCAAGCCGGTTGCCGCCAACAGCAAGCTGGACAGCCAGCTCGCCGACCTCAGTCATGAGGCCGACGACTTCGCCGACCGCGCCAGCCGTACGCAGGAACGCATTGATCTGAAGCAGCGGCAGGCCACGGCGAAGAAGAAGGCCGACGAGGAGGCCGCGCGCAAGGAGGCGGCCCGGCCGAAGTTCGTCCTGCCGGTGACGCAGAAGGGGCTCAGTGCCTACTTCGGCCAGGCCGGCGTCAACTGGATGTCCGTGCACACCGGTATCGACTTCCCCGTCTCCTACGGAACGCCCGTCATGGCCGCCACCGACGGCACCGTCCGCACGCAGTGGAACAGTGCCTACGGCAACATGGCGATGGTGACCTCGCCCGACGGCACCGAGACCTGGTACTGCCATCTCAGCAGCACCAAGATCCGTTCCGGTTCCGTCAAAGCGGGCGATGTCATCGCGTACTCCGGTAACTCCGGGAACTCGACCGGGCCGCACATGCACTTCGAGGTACGGCCCAACAGCGGCGCGGCGATCGACCCGCTGCCGTGGCTGCGCAGCCACGGCCTCGACCCGACCTGAGAATCCGAGCCGGGAACCCGAGCCGAGAACCCGCTCCGAGGGCTGCCCCGTAATCCCCGGGCGGGCGCACGACTCGAACGGGGTCGGCTCTGTCCCGGGTCGGCCCTGGCCCGGGTCAACCCTGGCCGGGGCCGACCCTGATGCAGGTTCGCACCCGGCCTGAGGTCACAGCCGGATGTCACAGCCGGATGCCGGATGCTCTGCCGGGACCCGCCCCGGAGGGGCCGATGCCCCGCCTACAGCTTCTCGACCGGTGCGTAGCGCAGCAGTAGCTTCTTCGGGCGCTCGTCGCCGAAGTCCACCGTGACCTGGGCATCCGCGCCCGCCCCCGTCACCTGCATCACTGTCCCCAGCCCGAACTGGTCGTGGGTGACCCGGTCCCCCACGTTCAGCGTGATCACCGGCTTGTCGCCGGCCCGTCGCGTCGCGAATCCCGACGCCCTGCCGGAGCCCGCGCGGGAACGCGAGGAGGACAGCGACGAGGAGACCCCCGACGTCGGACCCGCCGGGGCCGCCATGGCACCCAGGCGCTTCCACTCCAGGTGCTGTGCGGGGATCTCTTCGAGGAAGCGTGAGGCGGGGTTGTACGAAGGCTGGCCCCAGGCGCTGCGCAGCGTCGAGCGCGTCAGATAGAGCCGCTCGCGGGCGCGGGTGATCCCCACGTACGCCAGCCGGCGCTCCTCCTCCAACTCCTTGACCTGTCCGAGCGCCCGCATGTGCGGGAAGACGCCGTCCTCCATGCCGGTCAGGAAGACAACGGGGAATTCGAGCCCCTTGGCCGTGTGGAGTGTCATCAGGGTGATGACGCCGGAGCCGTCCTCCTCCTCGTCGGGGATCTGGTCCGAGTCGGCGACCAGGGCCACCTTCTCCAGGAACTCGGCGAGCGTTCCCGTACCCTCCTCGTCGCTGCGGTCCTGCTCGAACTCCAGGGCGACAGCGGCGAGTTCCTGGAGGTTCTCGATCCTGGTCTCGTCCTGAGGGTCGGTGGACGCCTGCAACTCGGCCAGATACCCGGTCCGCTCGAAGACGGCCTCCAGCACCACGGCGGGCCCGGCGCCCGACTCCACGATGGTGCGCAACTCCTCCATCAGGACGTTGAACCGCTTGACCGCGTTGGCCGAGCGGGCCGCCATGCCGTACGCCTCGTCGACCCGGCGCAGCGCCTGCGGGAAGCTGACCTTCTCCCGCTGCGCGAGCGCGTCGATCATCGCCTCGGCGCGGTCGCCGATGCCACGCTTGGGCACGTTGAGGATACGGCGGAGCGGGACGGTGTCCTCGGGGTTGGCCAGGACGCGCAGATAGGCCAGCACATCGCGGACCTCCTTGCGCTCGTAGAACCGGACCCCGCCGACGACCTTGTACGGGAGGCCCACCCGGATGAAGATCTCCTCGAAGACACGGGACTGCGCGTTCGTCCGGTAGAAGATGGCGACGTCGCCTGCCTTCGCGTCGCCCGCGTCGGTCAGCCGGTCGATCTCCTCGGCGACGAACTGCGCCTCGTCGTGCTCGGTGTCCGCGACATAGCCGATGATCTTCGCGCCCTCGCCGGCCTCGGTCCACAGGTTCTTGGCGCGGCGGTTCTCGTTGCGCTCGATCACCGCGTTGGCCGCGGAGAGGATCGTCTGGGTGGAACGGTAGTTCTGCTCCAGGAGGATCGTCGTCGCGTCCGGGTAGTCCTCCTCGAACTGGAGGATGTTACGGATCGTGGCCCCGCGGAACGCGTAGATGGACTGGTCCGCGTCACCGACGACGCACAGCTCGCCGGGGGCCTTGCCCTCACCGGACGGGCCGACCAGCTCGCGCACCAGCGTGTACTGGGCGTGGTTGGTGTCCTGGTACTCGTCGACCAGGACGTGCCGGAAGCGCATCCGGTAGTGCTCGGCCACGTCCGGGAAGGCCTGCAGCAGATGGACCGTCGTCATGATGATGTCGTCGAAGTCCAGCGCGTTGGCCTCGCGCAGACGTGCCTGGTAGAGCGCGTACGCCTCGGCGAGGGTCTTCTCGAATCCTCCCCCAGACTCCGTCTGGGAGGTGCCCCCAGCGGCCTGCCCCGCGAAGGTCTCCTCGTCGATCAGCTCGTTCTTCAGGTTCGAGACCTTGGCGTTGAAGGACTTCGGCGGGAACTTCTTCGGGTCGAGGTCCAGGTCGCGGCAGACCAGGGCCATCAGCCGCTTGGAGTCGGCTGCGTCGTAGATCGAGAACGATGAGGTGAACCCGAGCTTCTTCGACTCGCGGCGCAGGATCCGCACGCACGCGCTGTGGAAGGTCATGACCCACATGGCCTGGGCGCGCGGGCCGACCAGCTCCTCGACGCGCTCCTTCATCTCGCCCGCGGCCTTGTTGGTGAAGGTGATCGCGAGGATCTGACCGGGGTGCACCCCGCGCGATCCGAGCAGGTGCCCGATCCGGTGGGTCAGCACCCGGGTCTTGCCCGACCCGGCACCGGCCACGATGAGCAGCGGCGAACCGGCGTGGACGACGGCGGCGCGCTGCTCGGTGTTCAGCCCTTCGAGCAGCGCGGCGGGATCCACCGCGGGGCGCGGGGCGCCGTCGCGGTAGTACCCGTCGTGCCGGGACGGGGCCCCTCCCGAGGTGGGCCACGCACCGGCGAAGAGGTCGTGCGGGACCTCCTCCGGCGGGTGGCTCCCTCCGGCGTGGCCGCCGGCGGAGTCCTCGGCGGGCGGCGGGGGCTCTTCCTCCGGGGGCTGGAGGTTCGCCAGGAAGCTGTCGTCAAAGAGGCTGCTCATCGTCCACCGAGTCTAGGCCGAGCCAGTGACAGTCCGGGGCCGTACGTCCGGCCGGTGCCCCGGCCACCCCCGCCCCCCGGCTACCCCCGCCCCCGGCCACCCCCGGCCGCCCCGCTCCCTACAGGCCCCCCGGGCCCCGCACCGGCCCACCGCCCGATGCCGGAGGCTCTCTCCTCTCCCCCTCCCCTCACATCGCCCGGCGCCGTCCCTCCACGATCGCGTGACGCAAGGTCACGGAATGCGACCGCTCGGACAGGACCAGCCGGTGCACGCGGCGGCAAGGTCACGGAAATGTATCGGGCATATCGAACATCAGTCTTCCCACCCGTCACAGGAGTTGGCTATCTTGCTCGCTCAGGACCGCACGTACCCCCCTCGGCGAACCCCGCCGGAGCGAGTGGTCCGCGCCGAGTCCGTACCGCACCGCCGCCCCGGCAGGCGGTCCACGGAAGGAATTGCCCGTCTTGGCAACGCACCGCAAGCCGCGTTCCCGCGTACGCGGTACCGCCCCCGCCGTCGCCATCACGACCGCGGCCCTCGCGTCGGTCTCGCTGTTCGCCCAGAGTGCCGGCGCGGCGCCGCGGCCCGCGGCGAAGCCGAAGCCGAGCATCGAAGAGGTGCAGAGGCAGGTCGACGGGCTCTACCAGCAGGCCGGAACCGCCACCCAGCGCTACAACCAGGCCGAGGAGGCCACGGCCGGGCAGCGCAGGACGGTCGACACCCTCCTCGACCAGGTCGCCGACCGCACCGAGAAGCTGAACGACTCCCGCCGCGCGCTCGGCAACTACGCCGCCGCCCAGTACCGCGAGGGCACGCTCTCCACCACGGCCACCCTGCTCCTCGCCGACGACCCCCAGTCGTACTTCGACCAGGACCAGCTGCTGAAGCGGCTCGGCGACCGCCAGGAGAAGGCCGTCGCCGACTACCGGACCCAGCAGCGTTCGGCAGCCAGGAAGCGCGGCGAGGCGGCCCGCAGCCTGGAGAGCCTGAGCGAGTCGCAGGAGGCTCTGAGGGCGAACAAGCAGTCCGTCCAGTCGAAGCTCAGCGAGGCGCGGCAGGTGCTCTCGAAGCTGACGGCCGAGGACAGGGCACGGCTCGCGGCGCTGGAGAAGAAGAAGGAGACCGAGGCCAGGCGCAAGGCCGCGAAGCTGGCCCGGGAGCAGGCCGCTGCGGAGAAGAAGCGCGAGGCCGCGGGCAGCACCGGCAAGGGCTCCGGCTCCACCACGGGCTCAGGCACCGGCAGCGGCTCCGGCTCCGGCACCGGCACGACGTCGGGCAAGGCCGCCGAGGCCCTCGCCTTCGCCCGCGCCCAGATCGGCAAGCCGTACGTCTGGGGCGCCACCGGGCCCAGCTCCTACGACTGTTCGGGCCTCACCCAGGCGGCCTGGAAGGCTGCGGGCGTAAACCTCCCGCGGACCACCTGGGACCAGGTGAAGACCGGCACCCGGGTCGCGACGAAGGACCTGCGCCCCGGCGATCTGGTCTTCTTCTACGACGACATCAGCCACGTCGGGATGTACATCGGCGACGGGATGATGATCCACGCCCCCAAGCCGGGGGCCTTCGTGCGCGAGGAGTCCATCTACTACATGCCGATCTACGGCAGCGTGCGGCCCGCCTGACACCGGGCGCCGGCCCCCACCCGGCACCGGACACCGGGCCGCCACCGCGCACCTCGCACCGCACACCGCCACCGGAGCACCCGTCCGCACAGCGGACCCACGGACCAGCGTGGGGGCGGGGCGGACCCACGGACCAGCAGGGCAGGGCGGGCCCACGGCCGCTCCGCTCCCGGACGGCCGGGCGTCGCGGGGCGCGTACACTGCCGGTATGGGACACATACATGCGGTGACGGAGAGCCTGGTCCAGGCCCCGCGCTCGCTGGGTCCCGAGGCGCCCCGGGCGCGCTGCCGTGCGCTGCACGGTCACGGCTAGCAACCTGTCCGACCGGCGCCCGCGTCCGGTCCACTCCCTGTTGACGACGCGCCCGCCGCTTACGACTCCGGGCGACCCCTGTCGCACCCCGGCCCTCTTCTGAGCGCCGCGGCGAACTCCCCCGGCGCGCCCGCGCCGTACGCCCCGCACCGCACCGCACCGCACCGCCACCACCGTGTGCACCTGCCGCGGCAGCCCGCACCACACCGCCGTGAGCACCTGCGGCGACAACAGTTCCCCCCACCGCACATCCCGCACCCCCCGCTACCCCCGTGGCCCGCGCCTCCGGCGTACCGCCTGCGTCGCTTCCCGCGACCGCCGGCGGGCGGGCCGCACCCGAGAGGACCCCTGTGAAGTTGAGCGAGTTGCTGGCCGGGCACGACCACGAAGTACTGCTGGGCGATCCGGGAACGAGGGTCACAGCGGGAGCGTGCTTCGACGCCCACCGGGTCTCGCCGGGTTCGCTCTTCATCGCGGTCCCCGGGCACCGCGAGGGCGGCCCGGGAGCAGTCGGTTCCGCGCTGGCCCGCGGCGCCGTGGCAGTGCTCGTGGAGGAGCCCGCACCGGGTCTTCCCGCCGCGGTGTGGCCCTCGGCCGGGGGTGCCTGCGTCGTACGGGTGGCCGACACCCGTAAGGCCGCCGCGCTGATCACCTCGCGCTACCACGGAGAACCGGGCCGGTCGATGGACATGGTGGCGGTCACCGGCACCAACGGCAAGACGTCCGTCTCGTACATGGTCGAGTCCGTGCTGCGGATCGCCGAGGGCGCGAAGGTGGGCGTGATCGGGACGGGCGGCAACCGGATCGGTGACGAGGTGATCCCGATGCCGCGCTCGGTGCTGACCACCCCCGAGGCGCCGGACTTCCAGTACCTGCTGGGGCACATGCGTGACCGTGAGGTCGCCACCGTGGTCCTGGAGGCCACATCGATGGGCCTGCTCAACCACCGGGTCGACCATGCCTTCATCGACGTGGGCATCTTCACCAATCTCACCCAGGACCACCTGGACGACCACGGCACGATGGAGCACTACCGGGACGCCAAGCTCCGGCTCTTCGACGGGCTCTGCCGGCGCGCGGTGGTCAACGCGGACGACCCGGTCGGCGCGCTGATCCCGGCGATGATGCCGGGTCTCGTCCGTACGTACGCCCTGGACGCCGAGGCCGACTACCGGGCGACCGACCTGGACATGGACGCCTTCGGCACGCGGTTCACGCTCCACCACGACGGGCGCAAGTATCCGGCCGCGATCCCCGTGCCCGGCAGGTTCTCGGTCTCCAACGCGCTGGCCACGCTCGCCGCCTGCCACCTCCTGGGCCACGACCTGAACGGCCTGGTGGCGGCGCTGGACCGGATGCCCCCGGTCCCCGGGCGTCTGGAGCGGTTCGAGGCTCCGCACGGCGCGTCCGTCATCGTGGACTACGCGCACTCGCCCGACTCCCTGGAGAAGGTGCTCACCGCGGTGCGGGACTTCGCCACGGCCCGCGTGATCACCGTCTTCGGCTGCGGCGGCGACCGGGACGTCACCAAGCGGGCGCTGATGGGAGAGATCGCCGGGGCCCACTCCGACCTGTGTGTCCTCACATCGGACAACCCCCGCGACGAGGACCCCGAGGCGATCATGGACCAGGTCGCGCCGGGGCTGACGGGCACCGGCACCCCGTTCGAGCGGATCGCCGACCGCCGCGACGCCATCGCCTTCGCCCTGTCCGCCGCGGGCCCGGCCGACATCGTGCTGGTCGCGGGGAAGGGCAGCGAGCCGTACCAGATCGTCGGCGACCGGCTGATCCCGTTCAGCGACATGGCCACGGTGCGCGAACTGTCCGCCGCACAGCAGTAGGCCGGCCGACCAGGAGTGGGCGGGCCCCGGCCGTCAGCACCCAGGGGCGGGACCCGTGCCGCGGCCGGCCGTACGGGACCGGCTCACGGCCCGACACAGGACCGAGGCGCGGGCACCGGCCGTACGGGCGGTGCTGGCGGGCCCCCTTACGGCCGCCCGCTCAGGTCCAGAGCACCGCGATGAAGATGTTGACGACCGTCAGGCCGCCGACCGCGCCGAAGAGGCCCTTGTCGATCCGCTCGTCGTCCCGCTTCACATAGACGAGCCCCAGGATCACCACCAGGATCGCCAGCTTGATCCCGATCTTGACGGTGTTGATGGTGTTCCCGTCGGCCTGGTTCAGGCCGACCAGCGCCACCCCTGTCACCAGCATCGTCAGCGCGCCGTGCAGCATCGCGGGGCCGAACCGGGCCTCGCCGGTGCGCATCGCCTTCATCTGCGTCAGGAAGCCGCCGAGCAGTGCGGCGATACCGATGATGTGCAGGCCGACGAAGGCATTGATGAGTACGTCCATGGGATTCGACCTTAGCCACCGCCTCCCGGGCGGTTGCGACCGGTCCCGGCCCCCCGTCCCGGCAGGCAGCCGCCACGGAGAGGCCCGGCGCAGCCGCCGCGGAGAGGCCCGGCGCGGCTGCCGCGGAGAGGCCCGGCGCAGCCGCCGCGGAGAGGCCCGGCGCGGCTGCCGCGGAGAGGCCCGGCGCGGCTGCCGCAGGGACGTCCGGCGCGGCAGCAGGACCGGGTGGCACCGCCCAGGACCTCGACACAATCGACCCCATACGGTCAACAGCAGTCAGTGAAGGCCAGATTTGACCACTATGTCCCATCAGGTCTCGTTCCCATAACCCCAGGTTTAGCGTTCTTGCTCAGGTGACCGGCTCCCCACCGCCGCCCGCGACCGGACGGCCGCCGGTCATCACCGCCGAGAGATCCGGCGGCGGACCCGCTCCCCCTGTGCGGGCCCGCCGCCGGGCGCGTATCCGCTCCCGCTCCCCCGCGGATACGGCAAGGACGTACGGAAGGACGTGGACGCCCTCGTGGCCGCTCACCGAAAACCCAGGCAACGCCCGCTCACCGGCCCCGCGGCCCGGACCGCCGCGACACTCGCCCTCGCCGGGGCCGCATCCGCCACGGCGTTCCAGGGCGTCGGCAACGCGGCGCCGCGCCTCACCCCCGCTCAGGTCAGAGCCCAGGTCGACGCGTTGTACCGGGAGGCGGAGACCGCCACCGAGAAGTACGACGGGGCGAAGGAGAGGACCGCGGCATCGGAGAAGTCACTGCGCTCCCTGCGCGATCAGGCCGCCCGCAGGACGGAGCAGCTCAACACCGCGCGCTCCGCGCTCGGTTCGACGGCATCGGCCCAGTACCGCAACGGATCCATCGACCCGTCCCTGCAGGTGTTCCTCTCCTCCGCCCCGGCGCGGTACCTGGACCGGGCCGCCTACGTGGAGCGGGCCGGCGACCAGCAGGCCGCGCGGGTCGCCGGGGTGCGCCGGCAGATGGGGCAGCTCGCCCAGCTGCGTTCCGAGGCGGACTCCGCCCTCAGCGGGCTGCGGACGCAGCAGGCCGGCCTGAAGAAGCAGAAGACCACCGTGCAGAGCAAGATCCGCGCGGCCGAGGCACTGCTCTCCCGGCTGTCGGCCCCCGAGCGCTCGCGGTACGAGGCCCGGGGCGACGGCAGGTCCGCCGCCCCACAGGCCGCCACCCGCTCAGCGGTACGCGGCCCGGTCGCCGCCCCGGGCTCCCGCGCGGCGCGGGCGGTCGCGTTCGCCTACAGCGCGCTCGGCAAGCCGTACGCCTGGGGGGCCACCGGGCCCTCGTCCTTCGACTGCTCCGGCCTCACCCAGGCCGCGTACCGCTCGGCGGGGATCTCGCTCCCGCGCACCACGTACACCCAGATCAACTCCGGGCAGCGGGTGAGCCGTTCCGAGCTGGCCCCCGGCGACCTGGTGTTCTTCTTCTCCGGCATCAGCCACGTCGGCATCTATGTGGGCGAGGGGCGGATGATCCACGCCCCGCACCCCGGCGCCCCGGTCCGGCTCGCGCCGATCGGTCAGATGCCCTTCGCGGGCGCGACCCGGCCGGTGTCGGGCACCTGAGCGACGGGCGCGCCGGCCCTGACCCCCGGCCTGAACTGCGCGCTCAGCCAGGTGAAGACATCAGGCACCTGCTTGCGCCAGACGGCCAGACTGTGCCCGCCCGTCACCGGGATGACCTGCACCGACGTCGGTGGTTTGGCCGCGGCGCGCAGGGCCAGGCCGTCCCGGAACCCGTCGCGCGGCGCACCGGAGAGGAACAGCGAGACGCGCGGCGGGGTCTTGGCATGGCGCAGGATCCACAGCGGATTGTTCCTGCGCCGCAGCACCGGGTCCTTGGCCGTGATGGAGGCGCGCTCGGCCGCGGGATCGTTGTAGCCGGAGAGCCCGGCCGCGGCGCGGTACCGGTCGGGGTGCGCCAGCGCCAGCTTGACCGCACAGTGCGCACCCGCCGAGTATCCGGCGACCGCCCATCCGGCCGCTCCGCGCTTCGCCCGGAAGGTGTCGTTCACCATCGTCGGCACATCGACGCTCAGCCAGGTGTCCGCGTTGATCAGTCCGTTCACGTTGGCACAGCCGGTGTCCTGGCTGCCCAGCAGTGAGGTGCGCGGCGACACCAGGATGAACGGGGTGATCCGCCCCTCCTCCATCAACG
Organism: Streptomyces sp. NBC_00388; assembly: GCF_036061255.1. NCBI lineage: Bacteria > Bacillati > Actinomycetota > Actinomycetes > Kitasatosporales > Streptomycetaceae > Streptomyces > Streptomyces sp. NBC_00388. The sequence goes on along the minus strand of NZ_CP107948.1, from coordinate 4,720,328 downwards.
GCGCCAGCTGCCGTTCCGCGCCGAGGCTGGAGAACCACGCCTTCGCCGTCCCGGGGAAGCCGGAGAGCAACTCGACCACCGGGAAGGAGTGGTGGCGGAAAGCCGGTTCGTCGTACTCGGGCGGCAGCCAGACGTACACCTCGCCGCGCACCCCCGACACCTGCCCGGTGAGTGTGGTGCTGCGCACCCCGTGACCCATGCGCGGATCGTTCACCGGCTTGAAGGCGGCCCGCTGGTGCGGCTCGGAGGCGAGCTGGCGCCCGCCGAGACCGTCGGCGCCGAGATCGGGCGCGGCGACCACGTGGTTGCCGGTGCCGAGCAGGTCGGCCCAGCTGTCGTAGAGGCCGTTGCTGTTGTTCACCGCGACGAAGACGACCAGCACCGCGGTCGCCTGCGCGAACAGCACCATCACCAGCCGAGCCGCACCGCGCACGGCCGCAGGACCGGCGACGCGTCCCCACAGCAGCAGGGGCAGCAGCACCGCGACGCCCATCATGGCGATCGCGGTCAGGAAGAACGGGGTTCCCGTCAAGCTCATCACGTGGGGAAAGATGCCCTATTGGAACAGGGGGTTACCTGTTTTGCACCCTTTTTACGTCGTCACGTACGGCGATGACGCCACACGTACGGTATATGCCCGTTCCCTGTGCGGCCCTGGCCGACTCTGCCCATACCTGCCCATACGCGTACACGCCCCGCCCGTCGGGCGGCGGTTGGCCCGCGAGGAGGGCGTCACGGGCGGAGCACCACCCTTGCCCATCCGTGGAGACGCGGCTAAATTAGATATCACTTTGATGCACTCTGGTTAGCAAAACGAGGGAGAACACCATGACGGGAACACCCGGGCAGGACCCCACGCCCACCGACAGGCCGGCCACGACGACCGCAGCCGGGCTGGAGGCGGACGCCCCCGAGATGCCGACGCCGCATGTGTACGAGACCCAGGCCCACGGCATCGCGGGCGGTTTCGCCCTGCTGCTCACTCTGCTCGGCGCGGCCGTGGGGCTCGGTCTGCTCATCGGCGGCGGGGTCGCCGGCAGTGGACTGGGCGCGGCCCTGGTCATCGTGGGCATCGTGGTACTGGTGGTCTCCCTGTTCTGCATGACCGGCGTGAAGATGGTCGCCCCGGGCGAGGCCCGCGTCATCCAGCTCTTCGGGCGGTATGTGGGCACGATCCGCCAGGACGGGCTCCGCTGGGTGAATCCGCTGACCAGCTCGCGGAAGATCTCCACCCGGGTGCGGAACAACGAGACGTCGGTCCTGAAGGTCAACGACGCCTACGGCAACCCGATCGAGCTCGCCGCTGTCGTGGTGTGGAAGGTCGAGGACACCGCACAGGCGCTGTTCGAGGTGGACGACTACCGCAAGTTCATCGCGACCCAGACCGAGTCGGCCGTCCGTCATATCGCCATCGAGTACCCGTACGACGCACACGACGAGAACGCGCTCTCCCTGCGCGGCAACGCCGACGAGATCACCGAGAAGCTCTCGCTCGAACTGACCGCACGCGTGCAGGCCGCCGGGGTCCGGATCATCGAGTCCCGGTTCAGCCACCTCGCGTACGCCCCGGAGATCGCCTCGGCGATGCTCCAGCGCCAGCAGGCCGGCGCGGTCGTCGCGGCCCGCCAGCAGATCGTCGAGGGCGCGGTCGGTATGGTCGAGCAGGCCCTGGTCCGGATCAGCGAACAGGGCATCGTGGAGCTGGACGAGGAGCGGAAGGCCGCCATGGTCAGCAATCTGATGGTGGTGCTGTGCGGCGACCGCGCCGTCCAGCCGGTCCTGAACACCGGCTCTCTCTACCAGTGAGCGGGGAGGGGCCAGTGGAGGAGGGGCCAGTGAGCGACGAGAGCGCCGGCACCCCGGCCCCCTCCGGCCGGCCACCGCGGGCGGCCAGGGCACGCAAGCAGGTGCTGCTGCGGCTGGACCCGTCCGTGCACGACGCCCTGGCGCGCTGGGCGGCCGACGAACTCCGCAGCGCCAACGCCCAGATCGAGTTCCTGCTGCGCAAGGCCCTCTCCGACGCCGGACGGCTGCCGCGCGACGCGGGCGCCCTCCCCCGCCGCGGCAGGCCACCGGGCCCGGGCCGCGGCGACGGGACCGGCTGACGGGTCCGGCTCACGGGCGCCCGGCCGGTGGTCCGCATCGGTGCCCCCGGCCGGCCCTGTCGCTGACGAGCCGGCCGGGGGCGTCGACGCGGCGCCGGCCGATCAGCCGGTCCTGCGCCGCCGTCCCTCCGCCGTCTCGCCTCCGTCCCGCCGCCGTCAGACCAGCCGGCGGGCCGTCGCCCAGCGGGTGAGCTCGTGACGGTTCGAGAGCTGGAGTTTGCGCAGCACGGCCGAGACGTGCGACTCGACCGTCTTCACCGAGATGAAGAGCTGCTTGGCGATCTCCTTGTACGCGTAACCGCGCGCGATGAGGCGCAGCACCTCCCGCTCACGCTGCGTCAGCCGGTCCATGTCCTCGTCCACCGGCGGTGCGTCGGTGGAAGCGAAGGCGTCGAGGACGAACCCCGCGAGGCGGGGGGAGAAGACCGCGTCACCGTCCTGCACCCGGAAGATCGAGTCGACCAGGTCGGTGCCGGTGATCGTCTTGGTGACGTATCCGCGGGCGCCGCCCCTGATGACACCGATCACGTCCTCCGCCGCGTCCGAAACGGACAGGGCGAGGAAGCGGACCGGGTGCTCCGCGTGGGACATCAGCGCGGCCGAGCGGCGCAGCACCTCGACGCCGCCACCGCCCGGCAGATGGACATCGAGGAGGACGACCTCGGGGCGGGTGGCCTTGATGACGGTGACCGCCTGGTCGACGTCGGCCGCTTCACCGACGACCTCGACACCCGTCGACTCGGTACGGCCGATCTCCGCCTGCACCCCCGTGCGGAACATCCGGTGGTCGTCCACGAGGACGACCCTCACCCTCCGGGCCTCCCCGGGCAGTGCGCTGTCCGCGTCCCCCTGGGCCCGGTCGGCCCCGGTACGGTCGGTGGGCTCGGTACGGTCGGTGGGCTCGGTCATGCTCGCTCCATCTCCAGTTCCACTACGGTGCCGCCGTCGGGAGCGGAACGCAGGCTTGCCGTACCGCCGTTGCGCTGCATACGGCCAATGATCGATTCTCTTACGCCCATACGGTCGCCGGGCACCGCGTCGAGGTCGAAGCCGGGCCCCCGGTCCCGTACCGACACGAAGACCGTACGGCCTTCGACCTCCGCGTACACCTGTACCGCCCCGCCCTCGCCACCGTACTTGGCCGCGTTGACCATGGCCTCGCGTGCCGCCTGCATCAGGGCCGACAGCCTCTCGTCCAGGGGGCAGTCGCCGACGACCACCACCTCCAGCGGCACCCCGTGCTTGTCCTCCACCTCGGCTGCGGACTGCTTGACCGCATCGGCGACGGTCTCGGGCTCGTCGTCCTTGTCCTTGCCTGTGCCCTCGGGCCGGTAGAGCCAGGCGCGCAGTTCGCGCTCCTGCGCGCGGGCCAGTCTGCGGACCTCGCCCGGCTCCTCCGCGTTGCGCTGGATCAGGGTGAGGGTGTGCAGCACCGAATCGTGTACATGGGCGGCGACCTCCGCGCGCTCCTGGGCGCGGATGCGCATCAGCCGCTCCTGGGAGAGGTCCTGGGTCATCCGGACGAGCCAGGGGCCCGCCAGCAGCGCTATGCCGGCGACGACGGCGAGCGCGGCGGTCAGGACATTGCCGAGCTGCGCCGCCGAGCCCCGGATCACCAGGAACGCCGCCAGCCCCACACCGACCAGCACGACCCCTGCCAGAGCGCGGCCGAGCGGGAGCAGTCTGCTGCTGCGGCCGACCTCGGACCAGTGGGCGCGGCGCGCGTTGTCGGCCTGGCGCCAGACGAGGACCACACCGGCGCCGATGAGCAGCACGGGCCAGATGTACGGGCTGGCGTCGCCGCCGATGTCCACGTTCCCGATGAAGACGGCAACCCCGACGATCAGCGCGATGAGGGCGACGATCTGGCCCCGGTCGGGCCTGCGCAGCCGGCGGCGGCCGTCCGGGGATTCGTCGGGGGGCGGCTGCGTGGCGTGCCGCTCGACCCCGCCCGCGCCGAGCGGCACGACGAACCAGAACGCGGCGTACAGCAGCGCCCCCAGCCCCTCCAGTGCGAAGAGCACGATGAAAGCGGCCCGCACCCAGGAGACGGGCACCCCGAGGTGTCCGGCGAGCCCGCGGGCGACGCCGCCCAGCATCCGCCCTTCGGCGCTGCGGTACAGCTTGCGCGGCGCGGGGCCGTCCGGGGCTTCGGGGGCGGCGCCCGCGGAGCGGGGCGGGGCGGCTGGCATGGTTCGATCGTCACATGGCCGGGCCTCCGCGGGCATCAGGGAAAACCCCCTGGTTCCGGGGTACGAAATCAGGGATCGGCCAGGGTCGCGGCGGTCCCCGGCCGCGGCGGGCGGCCGTCACCATGGGGGTATGACAACCCTGCCGCCGCTGAGCGAGCCGCGACCGCACCTGCGGCGCCACCGGAGCAACAAGGTGGTGGCCGGGGTCTGCGGGGGGCTCGGCCGGCACTTCGACCTGGACCCGGTCGTCTTCCGGGTGGTGCTCGGTGTGCTGGCGGTGACCGGCGGCGTGGGACTGATCTTCTACGGTTTCGCCTGGCTGCTGCTCCAGCTGGACGGCGAGGACGAGAACGAGGGGCGCAGGCTGCTCACCGGGCGGGTCGAGGGCGCTTCCATGGCCGCGGTGCTCTGTGCGCTGATCGGCTGCGGGCTCTTCCTGTCGATGCTGCACTACGTGACGGTGCTGGTCTTCGCGGCCCTGTTGTCGCTGGCGACCGCAGGTTCCGCGGTCTGGTCCGAGCGCCGCAGGCTCACCGGCCCCGAGACCCCGGAACCGGCCGGCGCGCAGCGGGTGCCCGGGCAGAAACCGGCCGGGCAGAAGGTGCCGGACGCGCCACCGGAGACGCAGGCGCCGCCGACGCCGGGCGGGCCTTCCTGGTGGCGGGACCCGATCATCAAGGACGGCACCACAGGCCCCATCGGTTCCGGGTATCTCTGGGGCCCCTCGGACACCACACCGGATCCGCCGCCGTCCCGGAGGTCGCCCTGGGCGGCGGCCCCCGCGTCGAGCCGGGGGCCGCGCGCTGTCGGCGGCCGGCTCTTCCTGGTCGCACTGGTCGCGGCCGGACTCGGCACGGGCCTCACCTGGCACAGCCTCCCGGTCGGCACGAGTCTGCAGACCGGACTCGCCTGCGCGCTCGCCGTCTTCGGACTCGGCCTGCTGCTCAGCTCGTTCATCGGCAGGACCGGGTCCGGCACGCTCGTCCTGGTGGTGCTCACGACGGCGCTGCTGGCCGGCGCGAGCGCCCTGCCGAAGACCGTCACCCCGGACTGGATGCGCAGGCAGTGGCAGCCGGCCTCGGTATCGGCCGTGCATCCCCGCTACCAGGTCGGCACGGGCTCCGGGACGCTGGACCTCCGGGGGCTGCGCGTACCGGCGGGGACGACCGTCCGTACACAGGTGGAGGTCGGCGCCGGGCGGGTGTCGGTCGTCGTGCCGAAGAATGTGACCGTACGGCTCAGGGCCGAGGTGGGGCTCGGCGACGTCCGGTTGCCCGGTGAGAACCAGAACGACATCGACATCTCACCCGCCCGGGACAGGCGGGTGACCCTCGCCCCGCAGGGCGGTGGGAGGCCCGGAGGCACGGTCGACCTGCATCTGGAGGTCGGCCTGGGACAGGCGGAGGTGACCCGTGCACGGTGACGGAGCAGGACTGGGCGGAGCGGCGGCCCCCGGAGCGGGCCCCGGGGGCGGGGACGGAGGCGCCCGGCTCTCCGGACCGCGGCCGGGAGAGCCGAAGTCCGGGCGGCCGGGCCGGGAGTTCCGGCACGAGTTCCGGCCGGGAAAGGCCGTCGCCGGGCTGGTGCTGCTGGGCATCGCGGCCGTCTATCTCGGTGACGCGGGCGGCCTCTGGCGAACGCCCCCGGTGGCCGCGCTGCCGCTGCTCGCCGCCGGGCTGGTGCTGGCGGGGATCGCCAGCACGGTCGGTTACGGCATCCGCCGCCGGGCGGCCAGAAGGGCGTCCGCCGAGAACAGCGGCGACCCCGCGAGCAGGAGCGGCAGCCAGGCCATGAGGTAGGCGAGGTCGTTGCCGTAGTAGTACGGCGTGGCCTGCCAGCTCACGGTCAGCCAGAGGGTCAGCGAGATCAGGGCGCCGCCGAGCGCGGCGACGCGGCCGTACAGCCCCAGCAGGGTGCCGACGCCGACGGCGATCTCACCGATGGCGATCGCGTAGCCGAAGCCGGACGGGCTCTTCAGGGCCAGGTCCACGAGGGCCGGGACGGCCGCGGAGCCGCGTACGGAGTGCATGAGCTCACCGAGGGAACCGGCGCCTGTCGCGTGCAGGAAGGCGGAGTCGGTGAGCTTGTCGATACCGGCGTACAGGAAGGTGATGCCGAGGAAGATCCGCAGCGGCAGCAGCGAGTACCGCCCGGCGGTCTCCTTCCAGCCGCCGTTCCGGCTGCGGACGCTGCCGCCTATCCCGATGGGTGTGCCCGTCCGGTATCCCTGAAACATCGCCTGGCCCTGCCTTCCGATTGCCCCGTAGCGCGTGCCGGTGCGGCGGGCGCAGTCATGATTTTGCGCGGCCGCAGGACCGCGCCGCGAACGGGGTGCCCCACCGGGGCTGCGGGACGCCTCGTCCCCATGTCGGGGCGTCGGCCGGAAAGAGTCCCGGTCTAGTCCGTCACGTCGATCTCGCAGGCCGCCGTCTCCACCCCGGCCGCCGTCACGACGCGCACCTCCACCCGGCCCGGCTCGACCTCCACCGGCACGGGCACCGTCAGCACCGTGTCCGACGGGTTGGCGAAACCGCCCGGCACCGGGACCAGGGGCACATGGACGTGGACGGTGCCGATCCGGACCATCAGCCGCGCCAGCCGGTCCGGGGTCCGCGCCCCGGGCGGCACGAATCCCGCACCGCGGATCTCGATGTCGTCGCCCGTACGGATCGGGGCGTCCAGGTCGCCCGCCTCCCGCGACCTGACCACGGAGAGCACCACGGGCCGGCCGCCCTCCGCGTACTTGCCGGCGAAGTACGTCGCGGCCGAGACCACGACCAGGAGTGCCAGCCCCCACGGGAGGTCGGGCAGCTGACCGGGGCGGCGGGCCAGGCGGACCGCGGCGAACAGCACGGCGGCCGAGCTGACCAGGACGTACTGCACATCCGCGAAACTGCCGCGCCCCGAATCGTCCGTGAGGAGGTCCGAGGCGCGCGGGCGGTCGGCGCGTACCTTCTGGAGCTTCTGCGCCAGCACCCGCAGCGCGACCACGCGCCGCACCACCACCGCGATGGCGCAGACCAGCGCGAGCACCGTCACCAGGCCCGCGCCCCTGGCCAGTTCGAGTCCGGAGATCAGGTCGTCGCGCCTGCCGTGGCCGGAGGCGCCGGCGAGCTGCAGCGCGAGCACCAGGACGGCGAAGACGACGAGCAGCACCCACACCCCCGCGACCGCCCGGGAAGTGGAGAGCCGGTTGTCCTCGCCGATCACCGGGGCCAGCAGCCCCCCGCGCGCCCGGTGGGTGCGGGCCGCGCCGGTCAGCAGTACGGCGGTCAGCACAGCGGCGATCAGCCCGGCGGTACGGGCGGTGCTCCAGCCCGCACCGATCGCGGTCGCGGTCTCGGTGAGCACGAGCGCCACCACGCTCCCCCACACGACCAGCAGGGTGCGCACCCAGACCTGCTGGAACCAGGCCTCGCCTGCCTCCCGGGCGCGTTCGGCCACCGCCTGCGCCGATTCCGTCAGTTCGTCGGAGACCCACTGGCGCGACGCCCCGGTCGAGTGGGCGACCCCGGCGGGCAGGCCCTCACCGGCCGCCAGCCCGTCGCGCCTGGCGAGGAAGGCGGCAACGGCGCGCCGGTGCCCCTCGCGTGCGCCGTGCGGGCAGTCCGGGCATGTGCACCCGCCGCCGTGCGCCCCGGCGTGCGGGCCTTCGCCCTGTCTTGCTTCCTGTACCGCCACGCAGAACGCCGCCCTTTTTCCGCCCCGTGAACTTCCCTGCACACCTTGAACTTCCTTGCAGTCCATGGGAATTGTGCCGCACCGATGGATGCGCGACGGCAGCAGGCCGGAACAGGCAGGGTGATTGACGGGGCGTCAGATTGACGGTTGGGCTCGGGGAGCGCCTGGGGAGCAGGCATGCAGGACCGTTTCACGCCCCCGCGCCGGGACCTGTTCCGCTGATCTGCCTCCACAGGGGCTGGTAGTTGATCCAGGCCACCAGGTCGCTGCCCAGCTGCTCACGGGTGGTGACCGCGTTCCTGTGGTCGATCAGCACGGGCTTGCCCGCGGCCCGCGCGGCGAGCTGGACCTGGCAGGAGCGCTCCATGGTGAGGAACCACCAGGCAGCCGCGTCGACCGAGTCGCCAACCGTCAGCAGCCCGTGGTTGCGGAGGATGACCGCCTTGCGGTCGCCGAGCGCGGCAGCGATCATGCGCCCCTCCTCCTCGTCCACGACGACACCGGTGTAGGAGTCGTAGAGGGCGTGGTCCTCGTAGAACGCACAGGCCTCCTGCGTGATGGGCTCCAGGAGCTCGCCCAGCGCGGAGAGCGCCCGCCCGTGCAGCGAGTGGCTGTGCGCGACCGCCACGACGGCGGGCCTGGCACGGTGCACCTGGGCGTGCACGGCGAACGCGGCCTGGTTGACGTGGTGGCGGCCCTCGACGACCTGCCCGTCGCCGTTGACCAGGATCAGATCGCGCGCCCCCAGCTCCGCCAGCGGCGCCCCGAAGGGGTTCACCCAGAAGCAGTCGGCGTACCCCGGGTCGCGTGCGGTGATGTGGCCCGAGACGCCGTCCTCGTAGCCGTACTGCCCGAAGAGCCGCAGCGCCCCCGCGAGCCTCGCCTTGCGGTCCTCGCGTTCCTCCGTGAGCGTCCGGTGGACGGGCGGCATCGCGAACCGCAGCTGATCGACCGGTACGGGCTCGGGCGCCGGGGCAGGCGCGGCGGCCGGGCCGGGGGCGTGGAGCGGACCGGTGGCGGAGGGCGGCAGCGGGGCCGGTATCTCAGTCATGGCCGGAAGCTACCGCGCGTTACCGCAGGTGAAAAGAGATATGCACCGACGGACGGGTGGGCCGGCGAGAGCGCCGCCGCACCGGGTGTCCGGTACGGCGGCGCTCGTCGGCCGCGGGGATGCCGGCCGGGCCGGGCAGCCGGGCTACTCCCACTCGATGGTGCCCGGGGGCTTGCTCGTCACATCGAGCACCACCCGGTTCACCTCGGCCACCTCATTGGTGATGCGGGTCGAGATCTTCCCCAGCACCTCGTACGGCAGCCGCGTCCAGTCCGCCGTCATGGCGTCCTCGGACGAGACGGGCCGGAGCACGATCGGGTGGCCGTAGGTGCGGCCGTCGCCCTGGACACCGACCGACCGCACGTCCGCGAGCAGCACCACGGGGCACTGCCAGATCTCCCGGTCGAGACCGGCCGCCGTGAGTTCCTCGCGGGCGATGGCGTCGGCCTCGCGCAGCAGGTCGAGCCGCTCCTTGGTGACCTCACCGACGATACGGATACCGAGGCCGGGGCCGGGGAACGGCTGGCGCTGGACGATCTCTTCCGGCAGGCCGAGCTCCTGGCCGACCATCCGGACCTCGTCCTTGAAGAGCTGACGCAAGGGCTCGACCAGCTCGAACTCGATGTCGTCGGGGAGGCCGCCCACGTTGTGGTGGGACTTGATGTTGGCGGTGCCGGTGCCGCCGCCGGACTCCACGACGTCCGGGTACAGCGTGCCCTGCACCAGGAACGCGACGTCCTCGCCCGCGTCGGCGATGATCTCGGCCTGGGCCTGCTCGAAGACCCGGATGAACTCCCGGCCGATGATCTTGCGCTTCTGCTCCGGGTCGGAGACGCCCTTGAGCGCGTTCAGGAAGCGGTCCTCGGCGTCGACGACCTTGAGCTGGACGCCCGTGGCGGCGACGAAGTCCTTCTCCACCTGCTCCGTCTCACCCTGGCGCATCAGCCCGTGGTCGACGTACACGCAGGTCAGCTGGGAACCGATGGCCTTCTGCACGAGCGCCGCCGCGACAGCGGAGTCGACGCCGCCGGAGAGCCCGCAGATGGCGCGCTTGGTGCCGACCTGCTCGCGGATCAGCGCGACCTGCTCGTCGACGACGTTCGTGGTGGTCCACGCCGGGTCGATGCCCGCGCCCCGGTAGAGGAAGTGCTCAAGTACCTGCTGTCCGTAGGTGGAGTGCATCACCTCGGGGTGGTACTGGACCCCGTACAGCTTCTTCTCGTCGTTCTCGAAGGCCGCGACCGGCACGACGTCCGTGGACGCGGTGACCGTGAAGCCCTCGGGAGCGGCCGAGCAGGCGTCGCCGTGCGACATCCACACCGGCTGCTCGGCCGGGGTGCCCTCGAAGAGGGTGGAGGCGGACTTGGAGACGGTGAGACCGGTGCGGCCGTACTCCCGGGCGCCGTTGTCGTCGACCGTGCCACCGAGGGTGGTCGCCATGAGCTGGAAGCCGTAGCACATACCGAAGACCGGCACCCCGGCCTCGAAGAGCGCGCGGTCGACCGAGGGCGCACCCGGCGCGTACACGGACGACGGGCCGCCGGAGAGGATGATCGCCTTCGGGTTCTTCGCCAGCATCTCGGCCACCGGCATGCTGGACGGCACGATCTCGCTGTAGACCCGCGCCTCACGGACGCGACGGGCGATGAGCTGGGCGTACTGGGCGCCGAAGTCGACGACAAGGACGACGTCGGGGGCGGCGGGGGGTGCTGCTGGCACGGGGCGGCCTTCCGGCGGGAAAGGAGGGGGTCTGGTATGTCGATTCTAACGGGGCCGGAGGAACCGGCTTGTCTCTCCCTCCGAAGGCCGTCCATACTGATGGCATGCATCAGCAGCTGACCTTCGTCTTTACCTATGGCACCGGCCCGTCCGGCTGCCATGGTCGTGCTGCTTGATCCACTGACAAGCACTTCCCCAGGCGCCCCGGACCGGCAAGGTCCGGGGCGTCTGTGCATTCCGGACCGTGCCGCTCCGGGGGCCCCGCAACCTCAGGAGCCACCGACATGACCACCGACATCAGCACCGACATCAGCACCGCTTCTTCGGCGGCCACGGCTGCGGGCACCGGCGCGCACAGCGCTGAGGCGGCGGACGTGATCACGGGCGCGCGCGGGCGCATCGACCGTCTCGACGACCGCATCATCGGCCTGATCCAGGAGCGGATGGCGGTCTCGGACGTCATCCAGGACGCCCGGATGTCGTCCGGCGGGCGCCGGGTGAACCTCTCCCGCGAAATGGAGGTCCTGGGCCACTACAGCGAGGCGCTCGGCAAACCGGGCACGGGTCTCGCGATGACCGTGCTCGAACTGTGCCGCGGACGGATCTGAGAGGCCGGGGACAGCCCGTATCTGAGTTCGGGCCCGCTCTCACCCGTACGGCGCGTGACCGGGCCCTGTGGCACTTCGTTGATCCAGGCGTCCGTGTCAGCCAGGGGCGGCCTGTTGCAAAGAGAGAAACCACGCGTGGCTCCGCTGAGGCGTGTGGCGCACTGCACGTGCGTCGTGGGACCACATCTCAGCGTGTGCGACCGGGCGGCAGGGGACAGCGGCCCGGTCCACCCATGGCCGTCGGTTCCGGGGACGCCCGGAGCCGACAGCCCGGTCCCGGCCAGGCCACCAAGTCCTCCGCCCGCATCCCGTACGTCCCCTCCCACGCTCTTCGCGCACCGGGTGGCCACCCGGTTCCCGCCCCCTCTGCGGCGCACACCCCCCGGCGCCGCTGCCCGGCACCGGTGCTGCCCTGACGCCGGTGCCGAAGACCAGGGGCCCGTGGAATCACTTCCACGGGCCCCTGGCTCCGTGCTGTGCCCGGCAGGCCGCGCCGGAGCCCGTCCGCGCGAGCCCTCCGAGACACCTCCTGAACCACCCGTGACGCAGCTCACAGAAGGAATCCCGCGCTCCGGAAGCAACCATTCAGCCGCCCGGCCGGTCATCCATGCGTACCCACCAGTGGCCCCAGCCGTGCGCACACGCAACGCGGCCGGGCCGCCACCGACTCGGGAGGGCTGCACTCGGAGGGGGGTGCAGCCCTCCCGCACGTGTGGGAGGGCCGTCCCGCGCACCGGCCGGCCCGGCTACTTCCGCGGCGCGGCCGGCTCCGCGCCCCCGGCCCGCTTCGGCGGGACCGCTGGCATGCCCAGGAACGGCAGCCTGAGCGCGCCGAAGGCCTCTTCCGGTACGGCCGGGGACTTCGGTTCGACAGCGGCGAGACGCTCGTACGGCTGCCCCTGCGCGGGGCGCGGATCCACGTCGCCCTTGTTGGGCCAGTACGACATGGCCCGCTCCGCCTGCGCGGTGATGGTCAGCGAGGGGTTGACGCCGAGGTTCGCCGAGACCGCCGAGCCGTCGACCACGGAGATGCCCGGATGCCCGTAGAGCCGGTGGTACGCGTCGATCACGCCCTCATCGGCGGACGCGCCGATCGCGCAGCCGCCCAGGAAGTGGGCGGTCAGGGGGGTCCCCATCAGCTCGCCGACGTTCGATCCGGCGAAGCCGTTGATCTCCTCGGCGATCAGCGTCGCCGCCCGGGTGCCCTCGGCGATCTGCTTCGGGTTGGGCGCGCCGCGCCCCTGCCGGGCGGTGAGCAGCCCCTTGCCGATCCCGCCCGGTTTGCGGTACGTCGTCAGGGAGTTGTCCAGCGACTGCATCACCAGGCCGATGATCGTCCGCTCGGACCAGCGCCGGTTGGAGAGCGAACGGGCCGTAAGCCACGGGTGCTTGGCGACATTGCCGAGCCAGCCGAGCACCCGCCGGGAGCCGAAGGGCACCTGGAGGATGGACATCGCGCCCATCGCGTTGGACCCCTTGCCGTACCGCACCGGCTCGATGTGCGTGTCCGCGTCCGGGTGGATCGAGGAGGTGATCGCGACACCCTGCGTGAAGTCGGCCTTCGGTGTGCCGTGCTTCCTGCGGTAGCGCCGGTCCGTGGTCTGTGAGCCCACCAGCGCCTCGGAGTTGGTACGGGTCAGCTCTCCGAGCTTCGGCGAGATGCGCGGCAGCAGCCCCCGGTCCTTCATGGTGTGGAGCAGCGTCTGGGTGCCGTACGTCCCCGCGGCGACCACCACGTGCCGGGCGCGCAGTACCCGCGGCGCCTTCTTGCGGGCGTCCGTCGTGACCGTGGTGACCCGGTATCCGCCCTCGCCGTGCTCCGCTATCGCGGTCACCGAGGTCAGCGGGTGGATGACCGCGCCCGCCTTCTCCGCGAGGTGGAGGTAGTTCTCGTTGAGGGTGTTCTTCGCGCCGTGGCGGCAGCCCGTCATGCACTCGCCGCACTCGGTGCAGGCCTTGCGGGAGGGACCGGCCCCTCCGAAGTAGGGGTCGTCGACTGCGCCGCCCGGCGGGGCCTTCGCCGAGCCGTCCGCGTCCTCGCCGTCGCCGAAGAAGACCCCGACGGGCGCCATGTGGAAGGAGTCCCCCACACCCATCGCATCGGCGGACGCCTTCAGATGGACGTCGGACGGCGTCATCGTCGGGTTGAGCCGCACGCCGAGCATGCGCCGCGCCTGGTCGTAGTACGGCGCGAGCTCGGCCTGCCAGTCGGTGATGGACGCCCACTGCCGGTCCTGGAAGAACGGCGCCGGGGGCACGTACAGGGTGTTGGCGTAGTTGAGGGAGCCACCGCCGACCCCCGCGCCCGCCAGCACCATCACATTGCCGAGGAGGTGTACGCGCTGGATGCCGTAGAGCCCCAGCGCCGGAGCCCAGAGGTAGTTCTTGATGTCCCAGGAGTTCTTGGGGAGCGTGCCCGGGGTGAACCGGCGGCCGGCTTCCAGCACGCCGACCCGGTACCCCTTCTCGGTGAGCCGCAGCGCGGTGACCGAGCCGCCGAAGCCGGAGCCGACCACCAGGACGTCGTAGTCGTACGGCGCTCCGGTGTCCGAGCCGCCGGCCGCACGGGACTCGGCGGGGGTGCCGGGGCTGCCGGGGCTGCCGGGGCTGCTGTGAGCACCGGGCCCGGCGGGGGGACCACCGCCGGCCGCGTCGTCCTCACCGCGGACAGAGTTCTCCTGTGACATGGACTCTCCTCTCAGAAACGGGGCGCGGGCGCGGGGAGGATCAGCGGAGGCGCAGGGCCTTCATCGCCTTGAGGCTGCGGCTCATGAAGGCGGCGTACTTCTCGTCGTCCATGCCGAAGGACGGTGCCATCGGCATCACCCGCTGGTGCGCGACCGTCTGCGCCTCGGTGTACTTGAGGATGCCTTCCGAGCCGTGCCTGCGGCCGAGCCCCGAGTCCTTCATGCCGCCCATCGGGGACTGGACACTGCCGTATGCGGGTGCATACCCCTCGTTGATGTTGACCGTGCCGGTCCGCAGCCGGGCGGCGACGGCGTGGCCGCGGCTGCCGCTGCGGGTCCAGACGCTCGAATTGAGGCCGTAGGGCGTGGCGTTGGCGGTCGCGATGGCCTCGTCCTCATCCGTGAAGCGGTAGATGGAGACCACTGGGCCGAAGGTCTCCTCGGTGCAGACGGCCATCGGGGCCTCGACACCGTCCAGGATGGTCGGCTCGTAGAAGAGCGGGCCGATGTCCGGGCGGTGCACCCCGCCCGCGACCAGCGTGGCGCCCTTCGAGACAGCTTCGTCCACATGCCTGCGGACGGCTTCCAGCTGCCGCTCACCGGCGAGGGATCCCATGTCCGCGCCGTACGCGAGGGAGCTGCCGAGGCGCATCGCCTTCGTGCGGGCGGCGAAGCGCTCCAGGAAGGCGTCGGCGACGGACTCGTGGACGTACAGGCGCTCGATGGAGATGCAGAGCTGACCCGCCGACGAGAAACACGCGCGGACCGCGCCCGCGGCGGCCTTCTCGATGTCCGCGTCCTCCAGCACCAGCATGGCGTTCTTGCCGCCGAGTTCGAGGGAGACGCCGACCAGGCGGTCGGCCGCGCCCCTGGCGACCTCCCGCCCGGTGCGTGTCGAGCCGGTGAAGGAGACGAAGTCGGCGTGGGTCACCAGCTCGGGGCCGATGACCGGGCCCTCTCCGATGACCACCTGGAAGACCTCGGCGGGCAGCCCGGCCTCGATGATCAGGTCACGGGCCCAGAGGGCGGTCAGCGCGGTCTCGGTGTCGGGCTTCATCACCACGGCGTTGCCGGCGGCGAAGGCGGGCAGCGCGTCGCCGATGGACAGTTCGAGAGGGTAGTTCCAGGGCGCGATCTGGCCCACCACACCGCGCGGCTGCCGGACTTCGGTGACCTTGGTGAACGTCGGGATCGCACCGGTGTGGCCCTTGGGCTTGAGGTACGAGGGTGCCTTGCGGCCGTAGTGGCGCGCCGCGACGGCGACGGCCTGCACCTCCTCATGGGCGTGCAGCCTGGCCTTGCCCGTCTCCAGCTGGATGAGGTCGAGGACCTCGGCCTGCCGGGAGAGCACCAGATCGTGGAAGCGCAGCAGGACGGCCGCCCTGGCCCGGGCCGGGGTGGCGGCCCAGGCGGCCTGGGCCGCGCGGGCCCGGGCGAAGGCGGTCGCGACGTCCTCGGGTGTCGACTCGGGCAGGTCGGCCAGCTTCCCGCCGGTGAAGGGGGTGTGGTTGGCAGTCCGTCCGGAACCCACCACGCCCCGGGTCAGCTGAGCGACCACTTCGGGAGTGACCACGTCGGCCGCGGTACGCACACCGGAGGGGGTGGGGGCGATCGGGTTCGTGGCGTGGGAAGCCGTGGCGGTGGAAGCCTGCGAGTCCGTCATGAGGGGAGGCTATGCCCCGGCGGAGAGTTTCGGTACCCATGAGTAATGCCTTTTCACGGACCCTCCATATGCCGCCAGTGATCGCTGGCGGCATAACCCCTGATCAGGCGGGTTAGCGGCCCGGACGGCTTCGCTGTTGTCTGCTGCTCCTGCCTGCCCGGCCTGCTGCTCCGGCCCGGCGGCCACCCGCCCGCCAGGGATGACGGACGGCCCCTCAGTGCGCTGCGAAGGACCCGACAGCCGTGTCGAAGTGCCGTTTCGCCGTGTCGAGCCCGCCGACCGGCGCCGAGACCCAGACGTCGTAGAGGCGGCCGTCCTGCTCCCAGCAGAGGTCGTACGTGTGACGGGCGCCCTCGCGCGTGGAGTAGCCGTTCCAGGTGAACTCCCAGAGCGCCGCGTCATGTCCGTCGTGCGTGGTCGCGGTGACCTCGCTGTCCCGGTACCCGGGATTGGTACGCGGCCCCGCGGCGTCCGACGCGTGCTGCGTCTCCATGGGCCCGCCGCCCGGGCTGTCGTGCACCCGGATGCCGATACGGAAGACCTTGCCCGGCGTCATGTAGTAGACGCGCTTGTCGTCGGTGGAACGGGCGGCGTCGGCCGGAACGGCGAGGGAGAAGCCCCAGGAGTCGTCGGCCGTGCGGTATCCGGCCGGCACTCCGGATGATGCCGGTGACGCCTGGCGGGTCCGTGTCCCCGTGGGGCCGGGGCTGGGCGCTGTCGCGGCGTGCGGCGTCCGCTGCGGGTCACCGCCCGGGGTGGCCGTGGGCCCCGCGGCCGGCGGAGCGCTCGCACTCCGGTGGGCCGCGGACGCCCCGTCCGTGCGGGCGGCTCCCGTGCCGCCGACCGCGTACAGGACGATCCCGGCCCCTGCGGCAGCGGCCACCAGCACGCCCGCGACGAGCACGGCCCCCCGGAGCGCGGGCCGCGCGGAGCCGGCCCGCGGAACAGCGGACGGCACGGGCTGAGCGGCGTGCGGCACGGGCTGAGCGGCGTGCGGCACGGGCGGGGCGGCAGACAGCACAGGCTGAGCGGACTGCGGTACAGGCTGGGCGGCAGACGGCGCAGGCGGGGCGGGCTGCGGTACAGGCTGGGCGGCAGACGGTACAGGCGGGGCGGTCTGCGGTACGGCCGAAGCGGTATCCAGCGCGGACACATCGGCGGCCGGCCGGGGCGGCGCAGCAGCAGCCGGTACGGGCCGTGGTCCCGGCGCGTACGAAGGAACGGCGCCCGGCACCGCGGGGCCCGCTCCGGCAGCCGGGGCGGCACCGGCCCCGGTCCCCTGCCCCGCTCCGGCAGCCGGGACGGCACCGGCCCCGGAAACGGCACAGGTCCCGTGCTCCCCGCCTTCGCCCACGGTCGCCTGCGCGGCCAGGAGTCGCTCCGCCTCGTCGGCTCCCATCCTGCGCGCCGGGTCACGGTCGAGCAGACCCAGGACGACGGGGAGCAGTGGTCCGGCCCCGGCGGGCAGGCGGATCTCGTCGGTGACCACCGCGTGCAGCACCCCGCCCAGCGAATCCCGGTG
The DNA here is from genome assembly GCF_036061255.1 of Streptomyces sp. NBC_00388. NCBI lineage: Bacteria > Bacillati > Actinomycetota > Actinomycetes > Kitasatosporales > Streptomycetaceae > Streptomyces > Streptomyces sp. NBC_00388. The sequence goes on along the minus strand of NZ_CP107948.1, from coordinate 4,703,100 downwards.
GAAGGGCGACACCCCGCTCGACACGGCGCACAGCAGCACGCCGAGCGACCAGAGATCGGACGCGGGGCCCGCGTCCGCGCCCTGCATCCGTTCCGGTGAGGTGTATTCGGGGGAACCGATGAAGGCGCCGGTCTCGCTGATCGTGGTCGCCCCGGCAAGCCGCGCGATCCCGAAGTCGGTGAGGACCACCCGTCCGTCGCCTTCCAGCAGGACGTTGGCGGGCTTGATGTCCCGGTGCAGTACGCCCCTGGCGTGCGCGGCCCGGAGCGCGCCCAGCAGCGCCACCCCGATCCGTGCGGCCTCCCGGGGGCCCACCGGCCCCTGCTCGGCAAGGTGGTCGGCCAGCGAACAGCCGACCACCAGCTCCATGACGATGTAGGGGCGTTCGTCGTCCTCGACGACATCGTGGACGACGATCACCTGCGGATGCTTGAGCTGGGCGACCGCGCGCGCCTCGCGCAGCGCGGAGGCCGTGGCCGCCCCGGTCTCCGGGTTCAGCTCCTTGACGGCGACCTCACGTCCGAGCAGCTGATCGGTGGCCCGCCAGACCGTCCCCATGCCTCCCCGGCCGATCCGGGCCCCGAGCAGATAACGACCGGCGATCAGACGGCTGTTGCGCGAATCCTGTGCCATGGGCGCTCCCCCTACGTCCCCCTGGGGCCCATCATGCCGCACGGCCGGCGCGCTACGGGCGTGGACGGGCCATGCGCCACGGGAAGCCCTGCGGTAAGCGGCCCTTGACGGACCGGCATCCCTTCCCGGGGCGTGGTGCGGCGGCGGGGACAGGGACGGCTCATCGGCGGTCCAGTGCGACGGGCACGCCACACCAGTGCCGTACCGGTCGGCCACCCGCCGGCATCCCGTATCGCCCCCGGCATCCCGTATCGCCCGCCCACCGTCCCGTATCGGCCGCACGGCAGCCTCACTGCGGCTCCCCGCAGCTCACTGCGGCGGCTGCCAGTAACGCAGGATCGTGTCGAAACGGCTGCGGTCCCAGTCCTTGGCCGGCCCGCCCATGTAGATCGCGTACTCGGCCTTGCCGTGGTCCACGTTGTACATCTGGTCTATGGCGCGGCGCCGCCCCGTATGCCCCTTGGTCTCGGTCCAGGTGAACTCCCAGAGCGCCGCGTCCTGGTCCCGGAAGTTGTTCACGTGCAGCGTTGTCCGCTGGTAGTCGGGGAGCCTTTTGAGCTGCGGTTCGAGGGCCAGTTCATGCAGGTAGGGGGTGGCGTAGTCGGGGGAGTCGTCGATACTGATGCGGACGAAGTGGATACCGTCGTCCGGCGTGTAGTCGATCTCGTTGGACCCGTCCATCTGACGCTTCCAGCCGTTGGGCAGCACCATGCTGTAGCCCTCGGGCTCATTCACCCGGTGCCAGCCCTTGGGTATCCCGCCGTGCGAGTTCGTCTTCCCTCCGCCTCCAGAGCCCCCGGATCCGGCCGTGGAGCCACCCGCGGAATCCGCGTGCCCGCCTCCGTACTCCATGACACCGAAGCCGACCCCCGCACCGACGACCACGGCGAGGGCCAGGACCAGCGCACCGGTCCGCAGACGGCCGCGTTTCCGCGGGGCGGGCGTGGCCGGGGGCACGGTGCCCCCGGAAGACCGGGCCGGCGCCGGGGCCTGCGTCCGTTCCGGCTGCTCCGGGCCGGACGGGACCGCGGGCGGGGCGACGGGCGAGGTGATCCGGCTCGTGGGCGTGGCGTCCTGGAGCATGCCCTCGGCCACCAGCTGCGTCGGGACGTACGCCTCGGCCTGGCGGGGCCTGCGGCCCTCCATCGCGTCGAGCAGCATGCGCTCCGCCTCGGCGGGGCCGGGCCGTTCGGCGGGGTCCTTGCGCAGCAGCCCGGTGATGACGGAAGTGAGCGGCCCCGCCCGGGTGAGCTTCGGCGGCTCGTCGTTCACGACGGCCTGGAGCGTGGAGATCGGCGACGTGCGGCGGAAGGGAGAACGCTCCTCGACGGCGGTGAAGAGCGTGGCGCCCAGCGACCAGAGGTCGGATGCGGGGCCCGGCGCCTCACCGTAGACGCGCTCCGGTGCGAGGTAGTCGATGGAGCCGACGATCTCGCCGGTCCTGGTGATCTCGGAGTCGCCCTCGATGGCGGCGATACCGAAGTCGGTGATGAGGACCCGGCCGTCGTGAGCGAGCAGGACGTTGCCCGGCTTCACGTCCCGGTGGAGGACCCCCGCCGCGTGCGCGGCGCGCAGCGCTCCCAGCACGTGCAGGCCCACCCGGGCCGCCTCGCGGGGCTCCAGCGCGCCGGACTCCTTGACCGCGTCGGCGAGTGAGGGGCCGTCGATGTACTCCATGACGATCCATGGCCGGTCGTCGAACTCGATGACGTCATGAACGGTGACGACCCCGGGGTGGTTGATACGTGCGGCGGCCCGGGCCTCCTTCTGTGTCCTGGCGTGCAGGACAGCCCGGTCGGCCTCCGACACGTACAGACCTGCCGTCAGTTCCTTGACGGCGACCGTCCGGTGCAGCACCTCGTCATGAGCGCGCCAGACCTTGCCCATACCGCCGCGACCTATGAGTTCGCCCAGCCGATAGCGGCCGGCGAGCACCAAGTCCGCGCTGTGAGTGTGTTCCACGTGCCCCTGTCCGTTCCCTCGACTGCCAGGTTACGGACGGACATTGAGTCGTGGAACCTCGGGGCGGACCGTGATACCGCACTGTGACGGTAATCGCGCAGTCCGATCACTTCACCGTTCGGTAGGTCGCCACGGCCTGTTCGTAGATTTCGGTGACCTTGTCACGCTGCGCTTCGGGGCCGATGACCTGCACGATGTGGTAGCGCCCAGCGATGATCATGGCTACGTTGCGGACGTACACCTCGCGTCCGCTGCTGTCCTGCCAGGTGAACTGCCCTTCGGCCATGGCCTGCTTGCCGACGTCGATACGGCGCAGCCCCGAAGCGGACGACCACGTGGAGTCACGGAACGGTTTGAGTTCCCGCTCCTTGTTGCGCTGGTACGCCATGGGGTCGGCGCCTTCGTCCTTGACCGTGTCCCGGCCCGGAACGACGACGAGTTCGAAGTCGCCGCCGAGATAGCGCACCTGACCGGCGTCGTTGACCGGGCGCCGCTCCCAGTCCTTGTCCACCGCCACCTGGAACCCTTCGGGGTCCTTGCGTACGGCGTAACCGGCAGCCGGGCCGCCGCTGTCGGGCTCGGTGCCCTGCGGCGATCCGGGCTGCTGCGACGTGCCGGGCCCGCCGGACTGCGGGGTGTCGTGCTGCCCGGAGGCGGAACCGGCCGGGACGGGCGCGGGCGCACCGGTCTCGTCCTGCCGGGAGTCGCCGGCCCCCGGCATGAACTTCAGCGCGTAGACGAGGGCGGCGACCAGCACCACCAGGATGACGACGAGCAGCGTCCGGCCGAGAGAGCGCGGCTTCGCGTCCGGCCGGGACTGCCTCCCCTCCGGCGTGGACCGCTCGAAGGGGCCCGCATCCGGCGAGGGCAGGGGCTGCACGGGCTGCCCCTGGCGCGCGGCACCGGCCGGAACCGGCTCTCCACGACGGCCGCCCTTCCGCTGCTGGCGGTGGCGGCCGTGGGCGCCGTCCCCACCGGAGTTGCGGCGGCGCCGCCGCACGAGCTCGCCCCTGCGCCGCACGATCGGCAGCCGGGTGGCGTCGGCCGGGGGCACGGGCACGATGCCCTGGCCCGCGTCGGGCTCCGGCGCCGACCGCACCAGCGAGCGCAGCCAGCCCCGCAGCTCCTCTATGTCCGGCCGCTCCGTGGGATCCTGACGCAGCAGCGACTCGACCACGGGCCGCAGCGGGCCGCACTCCTCCGCGAAGGCGGGCGGCTCGGCACAGACCAGCTGGACGAGTTCGGCGGCGCTCTCCTCCGGATACGGGGCATGGCCCTGCACGGCGCGGAAGAGTAACGCCCCCAGGGCCCAGAGATCGGTCGCGGGCCCGACCGGGGCGGCCAGCTGCCAGTTGCCGTGGACGGGGCCCGCCTGCTCGGGCGCCCAGCGTTCGGTGACCGCCCCCACGACGGTGATACGTGCCTGCCGGGCCCGCTCGGCGGCGAGCGCCGTCTCCGGGCCCCGGCGCGCAGGCGCCGCAGGTCCCGCAGGCGCCCGGTCCCATCCGTCCGGCACATCGACGGCCGCCCGTGGACGGGGGGCGGTCGGTTCGCGGGCCCCCAGGCCGAGGGCCTGGCGCTCGTGCGGCGGCAGGTCGTGGGCCTGCCGGTCGTGGATCTGCCGGTCGTGGGCCTGCCGGTCGTGGGTCTCCCGTTCCTGCGCCGCCCGGTCGTGGGCACCGCGCAGGTCATCGGCGCGCATGCCGTCCCCGGCCCCGGACCGCGGCTGCGCCCCGTGCCAGAACGCGGACGGTTCCTGCTGCTGTTGCTGCTCATGCTGCTGCCTGGAGGGGCTGGGCGCGGGGCGCTGCTCGGGGAGAGCGCCGCCGGCGCTCTCCTGCTCCTCGCCGCTGACGCGTGCCGCAGCCCGGGCACCCGCGCGGTAAGCGGCGATGGCACCGGCCCTGGCAGCGCGGACGTCCCCCGCCGACACGGCATCAGCGCCCCTGGCGCCGGGCGCCCCGGAAGCGGGCCCTGCCGGCTCGTGGCCCGGGGTGTGCACGTCCTCAGCCTGGTCGTACATCCGGCCGCCGGGGTGCCCGCGCCGCTGGTCCGGGGTGTAGCCGGGTGGCAGCGCAGGCCCGGCCGGGAGCGCCTGGGGGCCGGGCGGCGCCTGCTCAGGGATCATCCACCCAGCGGGCTCCCCCGTGCCCCCGCCACCCGGCGGGCCCGCAGCCCACGGCGCGGCCGACCCGTACGGCCCGTCCTGCCTGCCGTGCCCGACCTGTCCGACCTGTCCGACCTGCCCGTGCGGCTCGTAGGGACCTTCCGGGCCGTCCCGCCCGTGGTCTCCCGGCCCGTGGTCTCCCGGCCCGGTCGCGGATCCGGGCGCGGTGTACCCACGCTCTCCGGGTTCCGCCTGCGCGGGCTCGGCCGGCGGCACCGGGTCGTAACCGCACAGTGCCTCCTCCGCCGCGCCGGCCGCCAGACCGGTCAGCACCACACGGCCGTCGTCGCAGACGAGCACCGTACGGGCGGTGATGTTGCGGTGGGTCCAGCCGTGCGCGTGCAGCACACGCAGCGCGGTCAGTACATCGGAGGCGATCTCCGCGGCCCGGTACGGGTTCAGGGGACGTTCGGCGAGCATCGCCGACAGCGGCGTCGCCTCGACCAGTTCGCTCACCACCCAGAGCGAACCACCCTCGGCGAAGACGTCGAAGACCTGGTCCAGCCGGGGGTGGTCGGGTATCTGTGCCGCGGACTGGGCCGCCTCCATGGCCCGCCGCACCGCGGGGTCGGCAGGCCTGCGAGTGGTACGAGCCGACGCACGCCGCACCTCGGCCATTCCGGCGCCGGTGCCGAACCCGGTCTCCGCGCCGAGCCCGGTGCCCGCCCCGGTGTCGCTCCCGTCGAGCATCTCCGCGTCCACGACCTCCGGGAGCGGTACCTGCCTGACGAGGACTTCCTGCCCGCTGTACGTGTCGAACGCCCGGATCTCCGCAGGCTCGAACTCGTCGCCGGGCAGCAGCGGAAGGCGGTAGCGGTCGGCAAGGACCCTGCCCGCGTACTCGTCCACGACGCCTCCCCGGAGCGCGCTGTTCCCTGGTCTCAGGGACCGCATCAACCCGTCAATTTCGGTCGATCAAGGGCCCATTGCGGCTCCGTACGGTCCGCTTCCTCTCACAATACGTGTCCTGGGTCACTTCTTGGGGGCGAACGTCTTGAACGCCGTATTACGCAGCGTGGTGCACTCGTCGCCGTCCCAGTCACTGGCCTTGCAGGTGACCATGATGGAGTAACCGCGCTTGGCGTCCACCTTGAATCCCCGGTTCAGCACCCGGACCCGCCGGCCGTTCTGATCGCGCTCGAAGGACCAGTCGGCGACGGTCGGATAGCCGTTGTATTCGACCTTGTGTATGCCGAGATGCTTGTAGCTGCCGACGCTCGCCGACAGGCCGCCGACCGCCGCCTGCCAGGCGGCAGCCGCGTCATCCTTGGGCGAGCTGTTGAAGTCGATCTGGACGCGCGGGAATCCGCCGCTGGACTTGTTGTAGATCCCGCCGGAACTCACCCCCGCTATGGCTGTGCGGTGGAAGCCCGAGGGCATCGCCATCGTGAAGCGGAACCGATCGTCCGTCACCTTCTTGTACCCGCTGGGCAGCGCGTCACCGGCGGCCGGAGCGGAGGGCTTGTCATCGGCCGAAGGCGATGCGGTCCCGCCGGTCTGTCCCTTGCCCTGATCGCCGTTCTTGCCCTGGTCGCCGCCCGTCCTGCCCTGGTCGCCGGTCTTTCCCTTGTCGTCGTTCTTGCTGTCGCTTCCGGCCGTCGCGCCACGCGAAGCGCTCTTGTCACCCTTGGACTTGCTCTGGTCGCCCGTGTCGCTGCCTCCGCCGAGGGCGAAGGCGAGAACGGTCCCGAGCACCGCGAGTGCCACAACGGCCGCGATTATCACCAGGGTCCGGCGCGGCACGACGTCGGTGAGCGGCGCCCTGACCCGGGCGGGCGGCCCGGCCGGGACGTCGGAAGGCTTGGCCGGAGCCGGCTCGGACCTGGCGTTGCGTACGGAGTTCAGCGCACTGCGCACCCGGTCGGCCGCGGCCGTGTCCCTGGCCTTCTGGGGCTTGGGCGTCCTGACGGGCTTGGGTGTCCTGGCAGGCCTGGGCGCCTTGGCGGGCTTCGCCGGTCTGGAATCCGCCGCGTCCTCGGGGCCTTCGGGCACCGGCGGAAGCGGGACGACCCGCGTCGCGTCCGCCGCGACCGGCTCGGCGACGGGCTCCGCCGCAGGAGCGTGGATCACGTCGTTCAGCAGGCGGCGCGCACCGGCGTCGTCGAGGCGCTGGTCCGGATCCTTGGCGAGCAGACCGTAGATGACCTCCGACAGCGCTCCCGCGTTCTTCGGCGGGTCCACCGGCTCGGTCATCACCGCGGTCAGGGTCGCGATGGCCGACCCCTTGTCGTACGGCGGCACGCCCTCGACGCTCGCGTAGAGCAGCCCGCCCAGTGACCACAGGTCGGCCGGTGGGCCCGGCTTGTGTCCGCGGGCCCGCTCGGGCGAGATGTACGAGGGGGCACCGACCAGCATTCCGGTCGAGGTCACCGACGGGTCGCCCTCGACCTGCGCGATCCCGAAGTCGGTCAGCACGACCCGGCCGTCCTCGGCGATCAGCACGTTGGACGGCTTCACGTCCCGGTGCAGGATGCCCTCACGGTGTGCGAGGCGCAGCACGTCGAGGATCGCGAGACCCACCTCGGCCGCGCGCACGGGCGTGAGGACGCCCTTCTCCCGCACCAGCTCGGCCAGCGAGCAGCCCTCGACGAGCTCCATGACGATCCACGGCCGGTCGTCCTCGTCCACCACGTCGTAGACCGTCACGGCTCCGTTGTTGCGGATCCGGGCAATCGCCTTGGCCTCGCGCAGCGTCCGCGTCACGAGGCGGCGCTTCTCGTCCTCGTCGATGGCCGAGGGAAAGCGCAGCTCCTTCACTGCGACGGTGCGTCCGAGTGTCTCGTCCACAGCCCGCCAGACGGTGCCCATGCCGCCCTTGCCGAGCACACCTCCGAGCCGGTACCGCCCAGCCAGAAGGCGCCCGTTGGTGTCCTTCGCCTGCTCCGCCTCCGACATGCGTCCCCTCTGCGTTCAACCCGCCCTGGCAGAGCGTCCATTGTCTCTCACCCCGGCACCGGTAATGGTGCCGGGTCCGTGGGCGACCATCATGGGCCATGCGGAAGGGATTTCCTGCCACACCGATGTCGCACCTGCCACCCGCCGCCACAGGGACCCCCCGGTACGACTCGCCGGCCTCACCCCGCTCCTGCCCGGAGATGCCCAGGTCACGCGGGTCACGCGGGTCACGCGGGTCACGCGGGTCACGCGGGTCACGCGGGTCACGCGAGGAACATCGGCCCCACAGCCGCACGCCGTCCCCGCCTCCCCCGCCTTCCCCGGGCCTCGCGGCCGGATCCCGCCGCCCACCCCGGCTGCCCGGGCCCGCCCCCGCGTCAAGACCCCGCCACGCCCGGACCCCGGCCCTCGCCCGCACCCGCCATCCCACGGCCGCCCTCCGGCGTACCCGGCTGCCCCGGCCCACCCGGCTGCCCCCGGATCCACCGGGCTGCGCTTCTGCCCCACCGGCCCGAAACAGCCCACGCCGGTGCGGAGTTCCCCGTGCCCCGGCCGGACCTCTGCCGGAGCAGCAGGTCTCAGCCGGGACGGAACGCCTTTGCCGAAGACCCCGGCCTGACGGACCGTCCCGCCCGGCGAGGGTCACCCGGTTCACTCAAGCGGCACGATGTCCGGCGCCCCGAGCCGCGCCGCGTCCGCCGTCAGGTCGTCCGGCTGGCGCTGCGACTCGCGCTCCGCTTCGACCCTCTTCTCGTAGTGCTCGATCTCCGCCTCGATGCGGTTCTTGTCCCAGCCGAGCACGGGGGCCATCAGCCCGGCCGCCTCGCGTGCGCTGCGCGTGCCACGGTCGAACGTCTCGATCGAGATGCGCGTGCGCCGGGTCAGCACATCGTCGAGGTGCCTGGCCCCTTCGTGCGAGGCGGCGTAGACGACCTCCGCCCGCAGGTAGTCGTCCGCCCCGCCCAGCGGCTCGCCCAGCGAGGGGTCCTCGGTGATCAGGTCGAGGACCTCCTGGGTCATCACCCCGAAGCGGTTCAGCAGGTGTTCCACCCGGGCCACATGAAGACCTGTCCGCTTCGCGATGCGCGCCCGGGCGTTCCACAGGGCGTTGTATCCCTCGGCGCCGATCAGCGGCACGTTCTCCGTGACGCACTCGGCGACCCGCTCGTCCAGCGCGTGCACCGCCTCGTCGACCGCGTCCTTGGCCATCACGCGGTAGGTCGTGTACTTGCCGCCCGCGACGACCACGAGCCCAGGCACCGGGTGCGCCACCGTGTGCTCCCGGGAGAGCTTGCTGGTCGCGTCGGACTCTCCTGCCAGCAGGGGCCGCAGACCCGCGTACACCCCCTGCACGTCGTCGCGCGTCAGGGGCACGGCAAGCACCGAATTGACGTGTTCGAGCAGGTAGTCGATGTCGGCGCTGGACGCGGCCGGATGCGCCTTGTCGAGGTCCCAGTCGGTGTCCGTGGTCCCCACGATCCAGTGGCGCCCCCACGGGATCACGAACAGCACCGACTTCTCGGTCCGCAGGATGAGTCCCGTCGTGGAGTGGATCCGGTCCTTCGGCACGACCAGATGGATCCCCTTCGACGCCCGCACATGGAACTGCCCGCGCTCAGCGATCAGCCCCTGGGTGTCGTCGGTCCAGACCCCGGTGGAATTGACCACCTGCTTGGCGCGGACCTCGTACTCCCTGCCGCCCTCGGCATCCTGCACCCGCGCGCCGACGACCCGCTCGCCCTCCCGCAGGAAGCCGGTCACCTTGGCCCGGTTCGCGACCAGCGCGCCGTAGCTCGCGGCTGTCCGCACCAGCGTCGCCACATGGCGCGCGTCGTCCACCTGCGCGTCGTAGTACTGCAAGGCACCGACCAGCGCGTCCTTCTTCAGCGCGGGCGCCAGCCGCAGGGCGTGCTTGCGCGTCAGGTGCCGGTGCAGCGGAAGCCCGCGGCCGTGCCCCGACGAGACCGACATCGCGTCGTACAGCGCGACCCCCGAACCCGCGTACCAGCGCTCCCAGCCCTTGTGCTGCAGCGGGTAGAGGAAGGGCACCGGCTTCACCAGATGGGGGGCGAGCCGCTCCAGGAGCAGCCCGCGCTCCTTCAGCGCCTCCCGCACGAGCGCGAAGTCGAGCATCTCCAGATAGCGCAGGCCACCGTGGATGAGCTTGCTCGACCGGCTCGATGTGCCCGATGCCCAGTCTCTCGCCTCGACCAGACCCGTCGTGAGGCCGCGCGTCGCGGCGTCGAGCGCCGTCCCCGCGCCGACCACGCCGCCCCCCACGACCAGTACGTCCAGTTCACGCTCGGCCATCCCGGCGAGCGCCTGTGCGCGCTCCTCGGGCCCCAGTGTCGCTGTCCTCACTGCTGCCTCCCGTTGATCAGGCCGCCGAAGCGGTGTCCGGTGCACCCTCGATTCTGTCCGCGATCTCTCACTTCAGCCACCGCCTGTGGACAACACACGGACACCCCGGCCCGCCCAATACCGCAAATCGGTCATATTTACTCCTAACCTGACATTGCGCGGTCCACAGGACTTGCGCACTCGTCCCCCTCCGGCTATTGGGAAGGACGGATCACCCATGCCCGCAGATCTCGCCGTCATCGGACTCGGCCACCTCGGCCTGCCGCTCGCTCAGGCAGCCGTCGCGACCGGCCTCGAAACCATCGGTTACGACACCGACCCCCGCCGGCTGCTGCAACTCGCCGCCGGCCACACCCCCGTCGACGGCTCCCTCAGTGCGGCCGACATCCGCCGGATGCTCTCGGGGGGCTTCCGGCCCGTCACCGATCCGGCCGAACTGGGCCGGGTGCGTACAGCGGTCATCTGCGCGCCCACGCCGCTGGGCGAGGACCGGGCACTCGACCTGGCCCCGGTCACCGACGCGACCCGCGCACTCGCCGCCAGACTGCGCCCGCACACCACGGTCATCGTCGAATCGGCCGTCTATCCCGGCACCACGGAGGAAATCCTGCGGCCGCTCCTGGAAGAGGGCTCAGGGCTGCGGGCCGGCCGGGACTTCCACCTCGCGTACTCCCCCAGCCGCCTCGACCCCGGCAACCGGACCCACTCGTACGCGGCCACCCCCAAGGTCATCGGCGGCCTGACCCCTGCCTGCACCGAATCCGCCGCGGCCTTCTACGGCCGGTTGAGTGACAAGGTCGTACGGGCCCGCGGCCCCCGCGAGGCCGAAATGACCAAACTGCTCGAAACCAACTACCGGCACGTCAATGTTGCCCTGGTCAACGAGATGGCCGTGCTCTGCCACGAGCTCGGCGTCGACCTCTGGGACGTCATCCGCTGTGCCGAGACGAAGCCCTTCGGCTTCCAGGCCTTCAGACCGGGCCCCGGTGTCGGCGGCCACGGCGTGCCCGTCGACACCGCCGGCCCCCCGCACACCGTCCGCCCACTGCGCATGGTCGAACTCGCCCAGCAGGTCAACGACCGGATGCCGCAGTACGTCATCCAGCGCTGCGCCACCCTCCTCAACGAGCACGGCAAATCGGCGCGCGGGGCCCGCGTCCTGCTCCTCGGCGTCACCTACAAGCCCGATCTCGCCGACCGGCAGAACTCCCCGGCCGGCGAGATCGCCCGCCGGCTGATGGACCTGGGCGCGTCGGTGAGCTACCACGATCCGTACGTCCCGGACTGGCGCATCCGCGACGTCCCCGTCCCCCGCGCGGACTCGCTGTACGAGGCAGCGGCGGGCGCCGACCTGACGGTGCTGCTCCAGAACCACCGTACGTACGACCTGCAAGGCCTCGCGGTGAAGGCCCAGCTCCTCCTGGACACCAGGGGAGCCACGCCGGTGGGAGGGGCCGCACAGCGAATGTGACCGAGGGGCAGTGAACCCGCCGGTGAGCACGGGCCGCGTACCGGCCGCGGCCGTCCTCCGCGGCACGGACCGCGCTCACAGCCGTCCGCCCGATGTGAATGTCATGTGTGGATGTCGGTGCGGGCTGCTAGCGTGCGGCGTTCGTCAGTCGCACAACCGTACGCATCCGTCCCAGGGGGGACCCGCCATGACCCAGCCCGCGCCACCGCCCCAGTCACCGGACCCGTCCGCGCACCAGCCGCCGGATTTCGGCTACCCGATGGCGCCACAGGCTCCCCCGGCGAAGGTCAACATCGCGGGCGGCATCGTCGTCGCCGTGCTCACCGCCCTCGCGGTCGGGGCCGCCTACGGCGGCATCCTCGGCGCCACCAAGCACGAGTTCGCGTACGCGGCGATCGCCGTCGGCTTCATCATCGGCTTCGCCACCGGCAAGGCGGGCGGTGATCATGTGGGGCTGGCGGCCGCAGGCGCCGTCCTGTCGCTGGCGTCCGTCTACTTCGGGCAGCTGCTCGGCGAGGCGATCATCGCGGCCAAACAGCTCCCCGTCTCCGTGTCCGAGCTGTTCTTCCAGCACTTCGGCGGACTCAACGACGCCTGGCGGGCCGACGCGGACTTCCTCAGCTACGTCTTCATCGCCATCGCCGTGGCCGCGTCGTTCGCGGGCATGAAGCGAGCCCTCTGACGACACCGGCCGCACCGACCGCGGCTGCTGCTGCTGTGGCGGTGGCGGTGGCGGTACGGCTAAGCGCCGCACAGCACGAAGGCCCGGACCGCAGCAGCGGTCCGGGCCTGTGAGCCTGTGCGCAGCGGTGGCTGCTGCCGCAGCAGCACCACTGCCGTCGCCTCAGCGCTTGTGCTGGGCGTCCGCCACCGTCACCTCGACGCGCTGGAACTCCTTCAGCTCGCTGTACCCCGTGGTCGCCATCGACCGGCGCAGCGCACCGAAGAAGTTCATCGAACCGTCCGGGATGTGCGAAGGCCCGGCGAGGACCTCCTCGGTCGTACCGACGATGCCAAGATCCACGAGCTTGCCGCGCGGCACGTCCTCGTGGACCGCCTCCATGCCCCAGTGGTGACCCTTGCCGGGGGCGTCCGACGCCCGGGCCAGCGGCGAACCGATCATGACCGAGTCCGCACCGCAGGCGATGGCCTTCGGCAGGTCGCCCGACCAGCCCACGCCGCCGTCCGCGATGACGTGGACATAGCGGCCACCGGACTCGTCCATGTAGTCGCGGCGGGCCGCGGCCACATCGGCGACCGCGGTCGCCATCGGGACCTGGATGCCCAGCACGTTGCGCGTGGTGTGCGCGGCGCCGCCGCCGAAGCCGACGAGCACACCGGCCGCCCCCGTACGCATCAGGTGCAGCGCGGCGGTGTACGTCGCGCAGCCGCCGACGATGACCGGAACGTCCAGCTCGTAGATGAACTGCTTCAGGTTCAGCGGCTCGGCGGCGCCCGACACGTGCTCGGCCGAGACCGTCGTACCGCGGATCACGAAGATGTCGACACCCGCGTCCACGACCGCCTTGGAGAACTGGGCGGTGCGCTGTGGGGAGAGCGCGGCGGCGGTGACCACACCCGAGTCGCGCACCTCCTTGATCCGCAGACCGATGAGGTCCTCCTGGATCGGGGCGGCGTAGATCTCCTGGAGGCGCCGCGTCGCGGTCTCCTCGTCGAGCTCCGCGATCTCGTCGAGCAGCGGCTGCGGGTCCTCGTACCGCGTCCACAGACCTTCGAGGTTCAGGACTCCGAGGCCGCCCATCTCACCGATGCGGATGGCGGTCTGCGGGGACACGACCGAGTCCATCGGAGCGGCCAGGAACGGCAGCTCGAACCGGTAGGCATCGATCTGCCAGGCGATCGACACCTCCTTCGGGTCCCGGGTGCGCCGGCTCGGCACGATGGCGATGTCGTCGAACGCGTACGCCCTGCGGCCGCGCTTGCCGCGCCCGATCTCGATCTCAGTCACGATGTGTGGCCTTTCCCTCTACGTCTGCCGTTCCAGTATCCCCGACGCGCACGCGGAAGCCCGCGGGCCGTCCGGCCCGCGGGCTTCCGCGGTGGTGCGTACGCCTCAGCGGCGTGCGTAGTTCGGTGCTTCGACGGTCATCTGGATGTCGTGCGGGTGGCTCTCCTTGAGCCCCGCCGAAGTGATCCGGACGAACCGGCCCTTGCTCTCCATCTCGTCGACGGTCGCAGCGCCCACATAGCCCATCGTCTGGCGGAGACCGCCGACGAGCTGGTGCAGCACGTTGCCCAGCGGGCCCCGGTAGGGCACCTGCCCCTCGATGCCCTCGGGCACGAGCTTGTCGTCGGACGACACGTCGGCCTGGAAGTAGCGGTCCTTGGAGTACGAACGGGCCTGGCCACGCGTCTGCATCGCGCCGAGCGAACCCATGCCGCGGTACGACTTGAACTGCTTGCCGTTGATGAAGAGCAGCTCACCCGGCGACTCCTCGCACCCGGCGAGCAGGCTGCCCAGCATCACGCTGTCGGCGCCGGCGGCCAGCGCCTTGCCGATGTCGCCCGAGTACTGGAGGCCGCCGTCGCCGATCACCGGGACACCCGCGGCGCGCGCGGCGAGCGCGGCCTCGTAGATCGCCGTGACCTGCGGGACCCCGATACCGGCGACCACACGCGTGGTGCAGATCGAACCGGGCCCGACACCGACCTTGACGCCGTCCACACCCGCGTCGACGAGCGCCTGGGCGCCGTCGCGAGTGGCGACGTTCCCGCCGATGACGTCCACCGAGACGCTCGACTTGATCTTCGCCATCCAGTTGAGGGCGTTGCTGTTGTGGCCGTGCGAGGTGTCCACGATCAGGAAGTCGGCTCCGGCCTCGGCCAGCGCCTGGGCGCGGTCGAGCGCCTCGGGGCTCGCCCCCACGGCAGCGCCGACGAGCAGCCTGCCCTCGGCGTCCTTCGCAGCGTTCGGGTACTTCTCGGCCTTCACGAAGTCCTTGACCGTGATCAGACCCTTGAGGATGCCCGCGTCGTTGACCAGCGGAAGCTTCTCGATCTTGTGCCGGCGCAGCAGCTGCATGGCGTCGGCGCCGGAGATCCCGACCTTGCCGGTCACCAGCGGCATCGGCGTCATGACCTCGCGCACCTGGCGGTTGCGGTCGGACTCGAAGGCCATGTCGCGGTTGGTGACGATGCCGAGCAGCTTGCCCGCCGGGTCGGTCACCGGGACACCGCTGATGCGGAACTTGGCGCACAGCTCGTCGGCCTCGCGCAGCGTCGCGTCCGGGTGCACCGTGATCGGGTCGGTGACCATGCCGGACTCGGAGCGCTTGACCAGGTCGACCTGGTTGGCCTGGTCCTCGATCGAGAGATTGCGGTGCAGCACACCGACGCCGCCCTGCCGGGCCATCGCGATGGCCATCCGGGCCTCGGTGACCTTGTCCATGGCGGCGGACAGCAGCGGGATGTTCACGGTGACGTTCCGCGAGATCCTGGACGAGGTGTCGACGGCGTTCGGGAGCACTTCAGATGCGCCCGGCAGCAGCAGCACGTCGTCGTATGTCAGCCCGAGCGTCGCGAATTTCTCGGGCACTCCGTCGACGTTTGCAGTCATGACACCTTCCCCAAATGGCCTTGATCGGTGCGGATGTCCATGCTAACGGGCTGAAGAGGCCTCTCATTCCACGAACGGCCCGATCCGGAATCCTTGGAGGTTTCTACCGCCGCACCGCTCCGCGGCCCCCACCGCACGGGCACCGCGCACGTCGCCGGGGCGGTCGCCGGTGACTGTGACGAATGTCCTGGCACGGGTCCGGTGCCGGGACGGGCTGATGGCGGGGAGGGGATGGCGGCGCGACCTGACGGACGGGAGGGGCTGACGGCGGCCGGCCGGACCGGCAGAGCTGCGCCGGTACCGCTGCCGGTACCGCAGAGGCAGTGCCGGAGCCCGCCTACTGCTCGGCCAGGGCCCGCAGTCGGCTCAGGGCCCGGTGCTGGGCTACGCGTACGGCTCCCGGCGACATCCCCAGCATCTGCCCTGTCTCCTCGGCGGTGAGCCCGACGGCGACCCGCAGCACGAGTAGCTCGCGCTGGTTCTCCGGGAGGTTGGCCAGCAGTTTCCTGGCCCAGGCGGCTTCGCTGCTGAGCAGCGCCCGCTCCTCGGGGCCGAGCGAATCGTCGGGCCGCTCGGGCATCTCGTCCGACGGAACGGCGGTGGACCCGGGGTGGCGCATGGCCGCACGCTGAAGATCGGCGACCTTGTGGGTCGCGATGGCGAAAACGAAGGCCTCGAAGGGCCGGCCCGTGTCCTTGTAGCGCGGCAGCGCCATCAGTACGGCGACACAGACCTCCTGGGCGAGGTCCTCCACGAAGTGGCGTGCATCGCCGGGCAGCCTGTTCAGCCGCGTACGGCAGTAGCGCAGGGCCAGCGGATGGACGTGCGCCAGCAGGTCATGTGTGGCCTGCTGGTCTCCGTCGACAGCGAGATGGACGAGAGCGCCGATGGCCCCATGGGCGTTCGCAGCCTCGTCGTCACGCATCGGTCCATGGTGCCTGGGCACCGGACCTTCCGCTTCACCGCGCTCGTAGTTGTGCACCGAAGCGTTATGAGCAGGTGCGCCGGAACTCATCCCCTGCGCCCTCCCCTCCCGCTCGAACGACTCGTCCCCGAGGAACTCCACACCTCAAGGATGCGGCATCGCGCGGGAAACAGAGTTGGGGCGTCCGCCACCCCGTCCGCCACCGAGCGGACGGGGGTACTGCCGGTCATCCTCTAACGAACCAGGCCCCACCGGAAACCGAGTGCCACCGCATGGGCACGGTCCGAGGCGCCGAGCTTCTTGAAGAGCCGCCTGGCGTGCGTCTTCACCGTGTCCTCGGAGAGGAAGAGCTCGCGGCCGATCTCCGCGTTCGACCGTCCGTGACTCATCCCTTCGAGCACCTGGATCTCACGGGCAGTGAGCGTGGGAGCCGCGCCCATCTCGGCCGAACGGAGCCGCCGGGGGGCGAGCCGCCAGGTCGGATCGGCGAGTGCCTGCGTCACCGTGGCACGCAGTTCGGCGCGCGAGGCGTCCTTGTGCAGATAGCCGCGGGCACCGGCGGCGACCGCCAGGGCCACACCGTCCAGGTCCTCGGCGACCGTCAGCATGATGATCCGGGCACCGGGGTCGGCGGAGAGCAGCCGGCGCACCGTCTCCACACCACCCAGGCCGGGCATGCGTACGTCCATCAGAATCAGGTCCGAACGGTCAGCTCCCCAGCGGCGGAGGACTTCCTCACCGTTGGCTGCCGTCGTCACCCGCTCGACGCCGGGCACCGTCGCGACTGCGCGACGGAGCGCTTCTCGGGCAAGCGGGGAATCGTCGCAGACGAGGACGGATGTCATGACCGCCCTCCGCAGCTGATGCGCGTCACCTTGAGCCTCCAGGCTGGGTACAAATCGTCACCTGTGCGGTCGACGCCTCTCGGACATGTGCCCGAGCGCTTCTTCTTTCAACCGCCCACGCACCCTTAACGATGGTCACTCGAAAGAGTTACGGGCCGGACGGCCGCCTTCGACACTCTACGTGAGGGGTCGGTCGCGGAGCAGAGTCCCACGCCTCACTTGTCCAGTTTGAAGGGTAATGACCCGTTCAGCTGCTTTTCTTCCATTTTGCTGGTGTCTATGACTAGATTCGTAATGAGTCATATTTACATCTACTTACATCGTGGATGGACGGTCGCGGGCACGGTCGACATCACCGCCCCCGCCTCAGCAACGGCTTCAAGGGGACAAGCAATGGCAGATTTCTCCCGCCTTCCCGGACCCAATGCCGACCTATGGGACTGGCAGCTCCTCGCGGCCTGCCGCGGGGTGGACAGCTCGCTCTTCTTCCACCCGGAGGGGGAACGCGGCGCTGCACGCAGCGCGCGCGAGACTTCCGCGAAAGAGGTCTGCATGCGTTGTCCTGTCCGTGCCGAGTGCGCGGCGCACGCACTCGCCGTACGCGAGCCCTACGGGGTGTGGGGCGGCCTGACGGAGGACGAACGCGAGGAACTGATGGGCCGCGCCCGCAACCGGCTGATCACGGCAGCGTCTCCGAACGGGTCCGGGCCCGCTTAGCGCTCCAACGGCCGAACCCGACGGGGAAACGTTCCTGCACAGGCCCTAGCGTCACAGGCCCTAGCGTCACAGGCCCTTGCGTCACAGGCTCCTGCGGCACAGGCCCTTGCGTCACAGGCTTGAGCAGCCGCACAGCCTCTTACGCGGCGCAGGCTCTTCCGGCACGCCCGCGTTCAGGACACACCGACGCCCCCAGGGCGCTCGCCGCGTTCATCCGCGCGCTGTCCGCGCGCGCCGCTCACCCACGCCGCTCACCCGCGTTCCCGTTCAGCGTGCGGCAGCCCGGGCGAGGTGGTCGAGGGTGGCCGCGACAGCGGGGACCTGGGCCAGGTCGGTCAGCGTCAGAGCGACGATCTCGCGCTGGACCGCCGGCTCCACCGCCACGGTCCGGGCGCCCTTGGACCGTACGGACTCGATCGCCAGCTCCGGCAGGACCGCGACGCCCAGGCCCGCGCCGACCAGGCCGATCACCGCCGGGTAGTCGTCCGTCGCGAAGTCGATCCGGGGAGTGAAGCCCGCACTCTCGCAGACCTCGACCAGTTGGCGGCGGCACCGCGGGCAGCCCGCGATCCACGACTCCCCTGCCAGATCGCCGACGGTGATGGAGCCCGCACCGGCCAGCCGGTGCCCGTCGGGGACAAGTCCGACCATGCGATCGGTGAGCAGCGGCCGTACGACTAGGTCGTCCCACTCGTCCGTGGCGGGACCGTAGCGGAAGGCGAGCGCCACGTCGCAGTCCCCGTCGCGCACCATCTCGACGGAGCGCGGCGGCTCCCCCTCGACCAGTGAGACCCGGGTGCCCGGGTGGGCGGCCCGCAGCGCGGCCAGTGCCGTGGGGACCAGCGTCGAACTGCCACTGGGGAACGACACCAGCCGGACCCGGCCCGCTCGCAGCCCGGCGATGGCGGCGACTTCCTCCTCGGCTGCGGTGAGTCCGGCGAGGATGCCGCCCGCGTGGCGGACCAGGGCCTCCCCTGCCTGCGTGAGCCGCATCTCGCGGCCCGTACGGATCAGCAGCGTCGTGCCCGATGACGCCTCCAGAGCCTTCATCTGCTGGCTGACCGCGGGCTGGGTACAGCCCAGCTCGCGGGCGGCCGCGGAGAAGGATCCGGTGCCGGCGACGGCTCGGAGAACTCGGAGATGACGCGCCTCGATCATAGAGCGAGCATAAGCGTTTCTTGGGGCCGATGCGGATTTCCACGTACCGGCTATGAAGAAGGCTGGGTCCCGGAGCGCGGACATCCCGGTCCCGGTGAACCTCTAGCCTCACTCCATGAGACTTCTGTCAGTGAATGTGGGGCGGGCCAGAGCCGCCGCGTACACGGACGCCGAAAGCGGGCGGACCGGTGTCGACAAGCGGCCCGTCGACGGGCCCGTACGGGTCTTCTCGCCGGGCCCCAAGGGGGTGGGCGCCGGCGGGGTCGAGGGTGACTCGGTCTGTGACCTGCGCTTCCACGGCGGCGACGACCGCGCGGTGTACGCCTTCGCGCGCGAGGACCTCGACGCCTGGGAGGAGGAGCTCGGCCGTCCGCTCGCCGACGGCTCGTTCGCCGAGAACCTCACCACCAGCGGTGTCGATGTGAGCGGCGCACTCATCGGCGAGCGGTGGCGGATCGGCCCCGACGTCGTACTGGAGGTCACCGGCGGCCGCATCCCCTGCCGTACGTTCCAGGGGCACCTGGGCGAGCCGGGGTGGGTCAGACGCTTCACCCTGGCCGGGGCTCCCGGGGCGCTGCTGCGCGTGATCGAGCCTGGCGCTTTCCGCGCGGGCGACGCGGTCGAGGTCGTACGCCGCCCGGAGCACGACATCACGGTGGCGCTGCTCTTCCGTGCGGTGACCGTCGAGCGTCGGCTCCTGCCGCGGACGCTGGTGGCGGCGGAGTGGATGGAGTCGGGGCTGCTCGGCGTGGCACGTGACTACACGGAGAAGCACGGAAGTACGGGCTGACGGACGCCGAGGAGGATCGGCTGAGGCGGAACGGGGGTTCACCCGTATTCGGCCCGGTTCCGCCGTGGCACACCGGGGGGTTCGGCCGTATTCGGCCCGGTGCGGCCGGGGCACGGCAGGGGTTCAGCGGTGTTCGGCCGGGCGCGGCGGGGCACTAACGTTCCGCCCATGACGACAGCACTGATCACGGGCGCGACAGCGGGAATCGGGGCCGCCTTCGCGCGGCGGCTGGCCACGGACGGACACAACCTCGTTCTGGTGGCACGCAATACCGCACGGTTGCAGGAGCAGGCGACCGAACTGCACGACCGGCACGGTATCGAGGCCGAGGTGCTGACAGCGGATCTCGGCACCGAGGACGGCATCGCCCTCGTGGAGAAGCGCCTCGCGGACTCCCGGCACTCGATCGATCTGCTGGTCAACAACGCCGGGTTCGGGAACAAGGGCCAGTTCCTCGACGTTCCGATGGCCGACGAACTGATGATGCTCAAGGTGCACTGCGAGGCGGTGTTGCGGCTGACCTCGGCCGCGGTGCCGGGGATGCGGGAGCGGGGACGCGGTGGCGTCGTCAACGTGGCGTCAGTGGCGGCTTTCCTGCCGCGCGGTACGTACGGCGCTTCGAAGGCCTGGGTCGTGCAGTTCACCCAGGGTGCCGCCCGGGATCTGAGCGGCTCGGGGGTGCGGCTGATGGCGCTGTGCCCTGGCTTCGTGCGTACGGAGTTCCATGAGCGGGCGGGCATGGGGACGGACAACATCCCTGGGTGGATGTGGCTGGACGCCGACAAACTGGTGACGGCGGCACTCGCCGATCTCGCTCGCGGGAAGTCCCTGTCGATTCCGGACCCGCGGTACAAGGCGCTGATGGGCGCGGTGAAGCTGGCGCCGCGCGGCCTGCTCGGAGGGGTCGCCTCCAAGACAGGCCGCAAGTACGGTCCTCAGTGAGCTGATCCGGTCTGCCGGGCGATCAGCGCTGTGGCGTGCCTCGGTGACCAGCGCTGACGTGTGCCTCTGTGAGCCAGCGCTGACGTGTGCCTCTGTGAGCCAGCGCTGGCGCGTGCTTCTGTGGCGTGCTTCTGCGAGTTGCTCCACCGGCGTGCGCTTGCGAGTCGCTCCGCCGGTGTACCTCTGTGAGCCGCTCCACCGGCGTATTTCTGGTTGCTCCTCCGGCGTACCTCTGTGAGCTGACCGGGCACCTGCCCGGTGACCGTGGCAGCGGGGCGCAGGTCAGCGCCTGGTGCCCGGACCCGCGTAGGCACCGATGTCGGGGGCGCCCGGCTTCAGCTTGTTGCCGAAGTAGTCCCTGCCGCCGTTGTCGGGGACGGCTGTTCCCGCGCCGATGGCGGGTGAGCCCTTCGCCAGGCGGAAGTCGTCGCCCAGCAGCGGGTCCGCCGTGATGCCGCCCGGGTCGGGGCGGGTCATGTCGATCCCGTAGAAGGCGTTGTGGTCGAACGTGAGGCCCGCCGTCGGGTTGGAGAAGCCGTAGCCGCCGGTCCCCCCGCTCACGAAGATGTTGTTGCGGATGTGCTGCTCGTGCTGGGTGGTGGCAGGGCTGCTGTTGTCGTCCTGGACCAGATACCCGGGGATCGTCTCCTTGTTGGCGAAGGAGTTGTTGTAGATCTGGGTGTTGATGATGGGGCCCGCGCAGTTCTGGAGCAGCCGGGTGCCGTCGTCACGGCTCACGTTGTACCGGGCGACGGTGTCGACCGTCTTCGCTCCGCTGTACGGGCAGACCAGCAGGAAGCCGCCCTTGTTGTCGTGGCTGTAGTTGTACTGGAAGACCGTGTGGCGGGAGGCCCCGTCCGCGTCGAACGACATGCCGTCGTGGCTGTTGCCCCCGCCGGAGACCTCGTTGTGCTGGATCAGGGTGTCGTCGGTGTTGAACGTCCAGATTCCTGCGTTGGCCGAGGGCGAACGCAACTGGAACCCGTCGACCCTGTTGCGCTCCACGACCGCGCCGCTGGTGGTGTCCAGCTTCATCCCGTCACCGCCGATGGATTTCAGCGTGTTGTCGTGGACGCGGACACCGGTGGACGGGGTCCAGGCGCCGGGGTAGACGTTCGGGTCCTGCTGGCTGCCGACCAGATCGCGCTTGGAGAACGTCGACTTGAAGTAGATGCCCTCGCGGTCGACGTTCTCGATGCGGTTGTGGTGAATGTCCAGCCCGTCGTAACTGCTGGCCTTCGCCGTGCCCTCGACGTCGATGTGGATGGCGCTGGAACCGGTGAGGGTCTTGGCATCGCCGCCACGTACGTCGTGGATGTAGAGATGGTCGATCTCGAAGCCGTGGGCGGTGCCGTAATCGGTGAGGCGTAGCCGGACGGCGTTGCGTTCGCTGCCGGGGTTCTCGGCGTTGGTGATCTCCAGTCCGGACAGGTGGACGTACTGGGTGTTGGAGAGCAGTACGGCGTCATGGGCGCCCCCGCCGTCTATCCGGGCCCGGTCGCCGGCCGGACCGTAGCCGGCGATGGTGAAGGGCGCGCGGGACGAGCCGGATCCCTTCGGGGCGAGGGAACCGGTGCACGTCGTGCCTCGTTCGAAGAGGAGACGGTCGCCGGGGCCGTAGATGTGGTCGTTGGCCTGGTCGAGCGTGGTCCAGGGATGGCGCGCCGAGCCGTCGCTCCCGGCCGTCGCGCCGGCTGCGGCCGAGCAGTCGACGTGGAAGGTGGCTCCGGGATGGGGAGCCGGCCGGGCGTGGGCCGATCGGCTGCGGGGCGACTGGCTGTGGGCCGACTGGGCGAAGGGGGCCTGGGAGGTGGCCGGTTGTGCAGCGGTGTCATGCGCCGGGGCGGCGGCCCCGGCGGGACTGACCGTCCGGGCAGCGACGGCGGCTTGGGCCGGGGAGGCAAGTCCCGTCACCGCGAGGGCGGTGAGGGACGCGGCGGTCAGAGCGGTGTGCGCAAGGCGCGGACTCATCATTCCTCCGGGAGTTCCGGGAGTCGCAGGACGGCGGTGGTGCCGTCCCACCACGTCACGTGGATCGTGCGGGGATCGCTGACATGGATGTCCGCCAGTGCTGCGGCGGGGGCGGGATCGGGCTCGGCGGTGAGCGAGGCGAGGCTGACGAAGAGCGACTCGGGCGCGGTGGTGACACCGTCGAGCGCGAGGACCCGCGAAATCGGGCCGAACAGGGTGGGTCCCGCCGCGCGTCGGTATGGACCTGCTTCGTAGCCGTGGACAGGGTGGAGCTGGCCGGTGAGGCGGGAGCCCGTGAGAGGGAGGGCCATGGCGGGTGCGCTCGTCGACACGACGGCCCAGCCCGTCTGGCGTACGCGGGCGCCCACGCCGGCCCCGACGACCAGATGCGCACGGAGCTCCGCACGGCCGTGGGCCAGAGTGGCTGAGACGATTCGCACGCCGGGGGCCGGCACGCTCACGGACGCCACCCAGCCGGGTCCGGAGGCCAGCGGGGTGGCTGGGCCGCGAGGGGTGGACACGCCCTCGACGACCAGCGCGAAGTGGTTGTCGCACGGGGTGTCGAGAGGGGCTGGAGAAGATGCAGAAGAAGGGGCAGGAACAGCGGCAGCGGCAGTACCGGTAGAGGCAGCGGCGGGAGGTTGCGCTGGTGTGGTGGTATCGGCCGTGGCTCCGGGAGGCGTTCCGACGGCGGTCGTGAATCCGGTGCGGGTGGAGTACGCGTAGCGGGAGTACCCG
Organism: Streptomyces sp. NBC_00388; assembly: GCF_036061255.1. Taxonomy (NCBI): domain Bacteria; kingdom Bacillati; phylum Actinomycetota; class Actinomycetes; order Kitasatosporales; family Streptomycetaceae; genus Streptomyces; species Streptomyces sp. NBC_00388. The sequence goes on along the minus strand of NZ_CP107948.1, from coordinate 4,679,948 downwards.
GGGTCGTCGCCCTCGCCGACATGATTGCTGCCGTGGTTGTGCAGACGTACAAGTCCGTCAGCCGCGGTGGACTGGATCAGCAGGGCGGGCGGGCCCAGCACGGTCACGGCGTCCGACGTCTCGACCGGCAGTGGCTCCTCCCGCGCCGTCCAGACCGGGTGGTCGGCGGGCATCAGCAGCCCGAGGAATCCCTTGGACGCCCAGTAGGGCGATGCGGGCCCCGAGTACGGCTGGATGATCGGTTCGTACGGGCCGTGCCAGCCCAGCGTGAGCAGTCCGCGTTCATCGGTCGCGCGACGGCGCGGTGCACGGGTGCGGACGGCCGGAGCCGTACGGTCCTGCCGGTCCGCCTCGGCCACCGTGGCCACCTCGGCCACTTCGGCCGGGGAAGGCTGCGGGCCTTCGTCCCCTTCCATGAAGTACCGCAGGGTCCCCGAGGCCAGCCGGCGGGTGGCGCCGGGCGACAGCGGCGTGTGACCGGTCATGGCGCCGAGCCAGGGAGCGGCTGCGGCCGCAAAACGGTAGGTGAGCGAGCGGCCGTACGGCATGGGGGCGCCGTCCGCGCCGAACATCCGCGTGTACGCGTCGAGGTGGGCGGCCAGCCGGGGCCCGTACCGGGCCAGCAGTTCCCCGTCCCCGCCGAGGTGGGCGTGGAGGACCGGGTAGAAGTGCATCGCCCAGGCGTTGTAGTGGTCGAACGAACGGTTGGGGCCGTCGCTGTACCAGCCATCGCCGAGCCACCAGTCCTCGATGCGCGACAGCGCACGGTCGATCGTCTGTCGCGCCCGGTCCGTCTCGATCCCGGCGTCCTGCAGGAAGCCTGCGACGGTGAGGCCGAAGAGCCACCAGTTGTTGTTCACGGGCGAGGGTCGGAGCGCGGGCAGCAACCAGTCGACGGCCTGCTGCTGCGTCCGGTCATCGAGGGCGTCCCACAGCCACGGCCTGGTGAGACGCAGACCGAGCGCGACGGACGCGGACTCGACGACGGCCTGTGGGACGTCGGCCGTGCTGGGCCAGCGGTCCGGGTCCTCGGTGCCCGCCCGCTCCAGGGCCGGCACCGTGCCCGCCGCGAGGCCTTCGGCGTAACGCGGCAGGAAGCCGTGCGGATCGAGACCCTTCGCGCCCGCCACCCGGAAGGCGGCAAGAAGCCAGCTGCGGGCGTAGCCTTCGAGGCCGTCGGAGCGTCGGCCCGACCAACTGGGCCGCCGGCCGGGGAGATTGATCAGACCATGACGGGGCGAGGCATAGGGCCGCACAGCCAGCAGCAGGTCATCGGCTGCCGCTTCCCAGTCGTCGCGGGTCATGCCGGTGTACGGGCTGAGGTGATCCGGGCTGAGGTGATCCGGGCTGGGCCGGTACGGCCGGCCGGGGCGCTGGGGCGGGCCGGGCCGATCCGACGGGCTGGGCCGGCCAGACGGGCTGGACGGGCTCGGCGGGTTCGGGCTCGGCATGATGCTCCCTGGAAGGCGGACTTCGGCGTCGCCCGGAATCTTCAACCCGCGGATGATCGAACGTCAATGCACGAGTGACGAATGATCGAAACTCCCATCGTTCGATCAATGTGCACTAAAGTCTGGCCGTGACGTCCGGGCCCGCCCCTGAGCCGCCCCGTAGCCCCTCGTCACAGTCGACAGCCATGGAGCCGAGCCACGGATCCGACGACCCGCACCGCCCGCCGCCGGGCCACCGGCACCCGAGCGGGAGACAACCGCACAGCAGGCCGGCCGTTCAGTCCGGCAAGCACGCATACCCACCCACCACACCGCGAGGGGGACCGCCGCCGTGCGCGAGAGTGCCGACGAACGCCATGACCGACTGCTCGAACTCGTACGTGAGCAGGGATCGGCCCGGGTCTCCGAGCTCGCGGCACGGCTCGGCGTCTCCCCCGTCACGGTCCGCCGGGACGTCGAGACGCTCGCGGAGCGCGGACTGCTCGACCGGGTGCACGGCTCGGTCTCCTGGCCCCGGTCCGCGGCTGCCGCAGGCGGAGCGCTGCCGGCCCCCGGCGGCGGCGGTCCCGTGCTCGGGCTGCTGGCCCCTTCCGCGACCTACTACTTCGCCGAAGTGATCAGGGGGGCACACGAAGCGGCAGCGCAGGCCGGCGCCCGGCTCATCCTGCGGATCTCCGACTACCGCCCCGAGGAGGACAAGGCCCGCGCGGAAGGCCTGCTGGCGGCAGGCGCCGACGGACTGCTGATCGCGCCGGGCTGGCAGGCCGCCGGCGACCAGGCCGCTTACGGCGACTGGATGTCGGAGCTGCCGGTACCCGCCGTACTCCTGGAGCGGCAGCCGGCACCCGGCAGCCCGCTCGACGACATGGACCGGGTCTGCTCCGATCACCGGCACGGGGTGCTGCTCGCCCTGCGGCATCTGATCCGTCTCGGCCACGGCGTGCCCTTGCTGGTGGCGCGCGCCGACAGCCCCACCGCACTCGCGGTACGAGCCGGTTACGACGAGGCGCTGGGCGCGCTGGGGCTGGAGCAGCCACGCCCCGTGATCGATTCGGTGCCGGCCGAGCTGGACCGCGTCCATTTCGAGGAGGCCGTACGGGCCGTGCAGGCCGCCGTGACCACGGGGGGCGTGACGGCGGCCCTGGTCCACAACGACGTGGACGCCATCCATCTGGTGCAGCGCCTGGCCGAGCTGGGTGTACGCGTACCGCAGGATCTGGCTCTGGTCGCCTACGACGACGAGGTGGCCGCCCTGGCGGACACCCCGCTCACCGCGGTGGCTCCGCCGAAACGCCAGGTCGGGCTGTACGGGACCCGGATGCTGGTCGAGCGGCTCACCGCGGGGCCGCGCAGCCGGACGGCGGAGCAGCAGGAGCAGGAGCCGGGACAGCATCTGGCGCTGCTTCCCAGGCTGCACGTACGGGTTTCCTGCGGGGCCGAAGCGGTCCGGTAGGCCCCGTCCGGGGGCAGCCCGGGGGCCGGGCATGGCAGGACGCCGGGAAGGGGGCTGCGGCGCGGGCGCACCCTGCGCCGATGGGGCACCACGGCCTCCCGGCCTCTCCGGCTTTTCGATAACGCTCTGATCTTTTTTCGATCATTCAATCTTTCGCTCTTGACTTCGGTCATTGTGAGGCCAAGGATCACGGCCAACGTCAATGTCGCCGCTAGCTCAGGAGTCTCGCTGTGAGCCGCAGTTGGAGCAGAACGACCCTTTCCATAGCCGGCGCCGCCACTGCCCTGGCCGTCCTCACGGCCTGCGGCAGCAGCGGCGACGACTCCGCGAAGGGCACCGACGGCAAGCCCGTGACCATCACGTTCTGGGGCTGGGCCAAGGGATCCAAGGAGACCGTGGACGCGTTCAACGCCTCGCACAAGAACATCCACGTGAAGTACGAGGAGATCCCGTCCGGCAACGCCGGCGGCTACGCCAAGATCTCCAACGCGGTCAAGGCGGGCAACGCCCCCGACCTGGTCTCCATCGAGTACCCCCAGCTGCCGGAGTACGTCAGCCAGGGCGCGCTCCAGGACATCAGCAAGTACATGACCGACGACGTGAAGAAGAAGTTCCTTCCGCAGGCCGTCGAGCAGACCACCCTGGGCGGCAAGAACTGGGCGGTCCCCTTCGACGCGTCGCCCCAGGCCTTCTACTACCGCAAGGACCTGTTCAGCAAGTACGGCGTCGCGGTCCCCAAGACCTGGGACGACTTCCGCAAGGCCGCGGAGAAGGTCAAGAAGGCCGACAAGAAGGCACGGATCGGGACCTTCTTCCCGGACGACCCGACGACCTTCGAGGCGATGACCTGGCAGGCCGGTGCCCAGTGGTTCAAGGCTGACGGTGACACGTGGAAGGTCAACACCACGGACGCCGCCACCAACAAGGTCGCCGACTACTGGCAGGGTCTGATCAAGGACGATCTGATCCGCTCGCAGGCCTCCTTCAGCCCGGAGTGGACCAACTCCCTGAAGAACGGCGGCACCATCGGCTACGTCGGCGCCGCCTGGGGCGCCGGGGTCCTGAAGTCCACGCTGCCCGAGCAGACCGGCAAGTGGGCCATCGCCCCCATGCCGACCTGGGACGGCAAGGCCGCGAGCGGCATGCTCGGCGGCTCCACCTGGGCCGTGACCAAGGACAGCAAGCACGCCGACGCGGCAGTCGAGTTCGCCAAGTGGATGTCGACCACACAGGACGGCATCAAGGCCCGCATCGCCTCGGGCACTTCGAGCGCCTACCCGGCGGCGACCGGACTGTTGCCCGCAGCCAAGAAGGCCTTCGACGCCTCCTACTACGGCGGTCAGGACATCTACCAGCTGTTCGGTACCGCAGCTGCCTCGATCAAGCCCGGCTGGACCTGGGGCCCGGCGACCGGCACGACGAACACCGCCATCAAGGACCAGTTCGGCAAGGTCGCCAGCGGTGACACCACGATCACCGGGGCGGTCAAGGCCGGCCATGACGCGACCGTCCAGGAACTGAAGAAGCGCGGACTGAAGGTCGAGGGCTAGACCGACATGAAGGCCCGCACCCGCGCCGCCGCGATTCTGCTGACCCCCTTCTACGTCCTGTTCACCGCTGTGATGCTGGTGCCGATCGGATACGCGGTCTGGCTCAGCCTCTTCACCGAGAAGCAGTCGGGGCTGGGGTTCGGCGGCTCCGAGTCCGTCTTCTCGGGTCTCGACAACTACGCGGCGGCGCTGGGTGACCGGGCCTTCCGCGACGGCTTCGGCGTACTCCTCGGATACTGCGTCATCTACATCCCCCTGATGGTCTGCGGAGCCCTCGCACTCGCGCTGCTGCTGGACTCCGCGCTGGCCAGGGCCAAGCGCTTCTTCCAACTGGCGCTCTTCCTGCCGCACGCCGTTCCCGGCATCATCGCGGCGCTGATCTGGGTCTACCTCTACACACCCGGCCTGAGCCCGGTCGTCTCTGCGATGCACTCGGGCGGTATCGGCTTCAACTTCTTCTCCTCCTCGGGCGCTCTCCCCTCCATCGTCAACATCGCGCTGTGGGAGTGGCTCGGCTACAACATGGTGATCTTCTACGCCGCCCTGCAGGCAATCGACCGCTCGGTTCTCGAAGCGGCCACGGTGGACGGCGCCGGAGGCTGGCGCACCGCCGTCAGCATCAAACTCCCCCTGATCCGGGCCTCCGTGGTGATGGTCGCCCTGTTCACCATCATCGGCTCGCTCCAGCTGTTCACCGAGCCGCTGATCCTCAACAGCGGCTCGGGGTCCGCCGTCTCCTCCACCTGGACACCGAACATGTACGCGTACACCGCTGCCTTCTCCCGCAACGACTACGGGCTCGCGGCGTCCGCATCCGTGCTCCTGGCTCTCACCGCCGCGCTGCTGTCGTTCCTCGTCACCCGCTTCACCGGCCGCAAGGGGAAGAACGCATGAGCCCCCGCCCCGCACCGAGGAACCGCTGGCTCTCGAAGACCGCGGTCAACGGCGCACTGGTCCTCGCCGTCGTCTACATGCTCTTCCCGCTCATCTGGCTGGTCACCGCCTCCACGAAGGACACAGGCGGGCTGCTCTCCGGCAACGCCTTCTCCTTCCAGGGCTTCGACCTCGGCCAGAACCTCTCCGACCTGGCCTCCTACGGCGGCGGCGTCTACTTCCGCTGGTACGGGAACAGCCTTCTGTACGCGGGAGTGGGCGCCGTCCTGTGCTCACTGATCTGCGTCGCGGCCGGATACGCCTTCGACAAGTACGAATTCCGGGGCAAGGAGCAGCTCTTCGGGCTCGTCCTGCTCGGCGTCCTGGTACCCACCACCGCGCTCGCCCTGCCGATGTACCTGCTGGCCAGCAAGATCGGCATCGTCAACACCTACTGGTCGGTGCTGATCCCGGTCCTGGTCAACCCCTTCGGCGTCTATCTGGCCCGGGTCTTCAGCGCCGGCTACATCCCGAACGAGGCCCTGGAGGCAGCTCGTATCGACGGGGCCGGCGAACTGCGGACCTTCTGGTCCATCGGTATGCCCATGATGATGCCGGGGTTCGTGACGATCTTCCTCTTCCAGTTCACAGCGATCTGGAACAACTTCTTCCTCCCCCTGGTCATGCTCTCGGACCGCGATCTCTTCCCCTTGAGCCTCGGCCTGTACTCGTGGAACACCAACACTCATGGCGAGCCGAGCTTTTACCCCCTCGTGGTCACCGGCTCCCTCCTCGCGGTCATCCCCCTGATCGTCGCCTTCGTCTCCCTCCAGCGGCACTGGAAGGCCGGTCTGACCGCCGGAAGCGTCAAATGACCACCGCCGAACGGCCACCGGACACCCCGGGCCCGGCCGGGGCCGCCCCACCAGCCCTGCCCCGGCCGGGGCAGGACCGGTCCGAGCCGCCCAGCCAGCCGGGCCCGACACAGACCGGGCCACGCCCGGAGCAACCGAAAAGGAGCACTGGGACCACCATGCACCACGCCACTGACAATCGGCCGGGCGTCCTGCTGGCGATGGCCCCGGGCATCATGGAGCGCCTTTTCGCCGAGCGCCACCACGTACGGCTCGCCACTCTCGCGCGTACGGACAGCCGGCTGGTCGCCCACGACCTGACGAGACCCACGGCCGAGGCGGCCGCGGCTCTCGCCGAGGCCGAAGTCCTCTTCACCTGCTGGGGTGCCACCCCGCTCACCCCCCGGATCCTGGCATCCGCACCCCGGCTGCGCGCCGTCGTCCACGCGGCCGGTTCGGTCAAGCACCACATCACCGAAGCGTGCTGGGAGCGCGGCATCACCGTCGCCTCGGCAGCGGCGGCCAACGCGCTGCCCGTGGCCGAGTACACCCTCGCCGCGATCCTGCTCGCCAACAAACGCGTCCTGCAGTCCGCCCAGCGGTACCGCGCGATGCGCGGCGAACACGACTGGCGCGACGAGCTGGACGGCGCGGGCAACTACCGCCGCACGGTCGGCGTCATCGGCGCCTCCCGGATCGGCCGCCGGGTGATCGAACTGCTGCGCCCCTTCGATCTGCGGGTACTGCTCTACGACCCGTACGTCGACGCCGCCGAGGCCGCCACGCTCGGCGTGGAGCCGGTGTCGCTGGACGAACTGTGCACCCGCAGCGACATCGTCACCGTCCATGCCCCGCAGCTTCCTGCCACCCGGCACATGATCGGCGCCCGTCAACTGGCTGCGATGCAGGACGGAGCAACGCTGATCAACACGGCCCGCGGCTCGCTGATCGACGAGCACGCGCTCGTTCCGGAACTGTCCGGCGGGCGGCTGCACGCCGTGCTCGATGTCACGGATCCCGAGACCCCGGGTGCGGATTCGCCCCTCTACGACCTGCCGAACGTTCTGCTGACGCCTCATATCGCCGGGTCACTGGGCGGCGAGCTGCACCGGATGGCGGACCAGGCCCTGGACGAACTCGAACGCTACGTGTCGGGGCAGCCGTTCGCGGACCCAGTGTTCCCGTCGGACCTGACGCACTCGGCCTGACGCATTCGGCCTGACGCACTCGGCCCGACGCATTCGGCCTGACGCATTCGGCTCGATGGGAGCGGCTTGGACAGGAGCGGCCTAACGGGAACGGCCCGACGGGAGCGGCTGCCGCGGACGTTCCGGAACCACCGAGGCCCGGTACCCCTTCGAAGTGAAGGGGTACCGGGCCTCAGACGTGCGTGGTGTCAGCCTCAGTGCGAGTGGCCGTGGCCGTGGCCCGCCTCGGGCTCCTCCTCCGCCGGCTTCTCGACGACCAGGGTCTCGGTCGTGAGCAGCAGCGAAGCGATGGACGCGGCGTTCTCCAGCGCGGAGCGGGTGACCTTGACCGGGTCGATGACGCCGGCCTTCACCAGGTCGCCGTACTCGCCGGTCGCGGCGTTGAAGCCGTTGCCCTTGTCGAGCTCGGCGACCTTCGAGGTGATGACGTAACCCTCAAGGCCGGCGTTCTCGGCGATCCAGCGCAGCGGCTCGACGGCGGCGCGGCGGACGACGGCGACACCGGTCGCCTCGTCGCCGGTCTTGCCGAGGTTGCCCTCAAGCACCTTGACGGCGTGCACCAGAGCGGAGCCACCACCGGAGACGATGCCCTCCTCGACCGCGGCGCGGGTCGCGGAGATGGCGTCCTCCAGACGGTGCTTCTTCTCCTTGAGCTCCACCTCGGTGGCAGCGCCGACGCGGATCACGCACACGCCGCCGGCCAGCTTCGCAAGGCGCTCCTGGAGCTTCTCGCGGTCCCAGTCGGAGTCCGTGGACTCGATCTCGGCCTTGATCTGGTTGACGCGGCCCTGGACCTCGTCGGACTTGCCACCGCCGTCGACGATGACGGTGTCGTCCTTGGAGATGGTCACGCGGCGGGCGGTGCCCAGCACGTCGAGACCGGCCTGGTCGAGCTTGAGGCCGACCTCCTCGGCGATGACCGTGGCACCGGTGAGGGTGGCCATGTCGCCGAGCATCGCCTTGCGGCGGTCGCCGAAGCCGGGGGCCTTGACCGCGACCGCGTTGAAGGTGCCGCGGATCTTGTTCACGACCAGGGTCGACAGGGCCTCGCCCTCGACGTCCTCGGCGATGATCAGCAGCGGCTTGGAGCCACCCGCCTGGATGACCTTCTCAAGCAGCGGCAGCAGGTCCTGGATCGAACCGATCTTGCCCTGGTGGATCAGGATGTACGGGTCGTCGAGGACGGCCTCCATACGCTCCTGGTCGGTCACCATGTACGGCGAGAGGTAACCCTTGTCGAAGGCCATGCCCTCGGTGAAGTCCAGGTCGAGGCCGAAGGTGTTGGACTCCTCGACGGTGATGACACCGTCCTTGCCGACCTTGTCCATGGCCTCGGCGATGAGCTCGCCGACCTGCTTGTCCTGCGCGGAGAGACCGGCGACAGCAGCGATGTCCGACTTGTCATCGATCGGGCGGGCGGTCGCGAGGAGCTCCTCGGACACAGCCTTGACCGCGGCGTCGATGCCCTTCTTCAGGGAGGCGGGGGAAGCGCCGGCGGCAACGTTGCGCAGGCCCTCGCGGACCAGCGCCTGGGCCAGCACAGTGGCGGTGGTGGTGCCGTCACCCGCGATGTCGTTGGTCTTGGTCGCCACCTCCTTCACCAGCTGCGCGCCGAGGTTCTCGTACGGGTCGTCGAGCTCGACCTCACGGGCGATCGTGACACCGTCGTTGGTGATGGTGGGGGCACCGAACTTCTTGTCGATGACGACGTTGCGGCCCTTGGGGCCGATCGTCACCTTGACCGTGTCGGCAAGCTTGTTGACGCCGCGCTCAAGGGCGCGACGGGCGTCCTCGTCGAACTTCAGGATCTTCGCCATGGAGCTGATTCAGTCCTCTCAAAAACGAACTGCGCCCCCGGCGCCCGCCACTCGGTGTGCGAACACAGCAGATGCGGGGCCAGGGGCACAGATCAAGAAATACGTCGGTGAATTACTTCTCGACGATCGCGAGAACGTCGCGAGCCGAGAGGACGAGGTACTCCTCGCCGTTGTACTTCACCTCGGTGCCGCCGTACTTGCTGTACAGCACGACATCGCCGGCCTTGACGTCAAGCGGAAGACGCTCGCCGTTCTCGAAGCGGCCCGGGCCCACGGCCAGGACGACGCCCTCCTGGGGCTTCTCCTTGGCGGTGTCCGGAATGACCAGGCCGGAGGCCGTGGTCTGCTCGGCGTCGAGCGGCTGGACCACAATGCGGTCCTCGAGCGGCTTAATGGCAACCTTGGAGCTGGTTGTCGACACGATCCGGTCTCCCCCTTCGGAGATCTCACGGGGTGAACTGTCTGAGTGGCGACCGGATGGATCCGTCGTCGCGGGTGCCGGACCGGCCCGTCGCCATATTTGGCACTCTCCCGTGGGGAGTGCCAGAACTGAGACTAGGACGGCAGTTAGCACTCGGTCAAGCGGAGTGCCAATGTGCCACGGCCATGTCGCTCGCCCCCGGGTCTCCTTCCGATGCCGCGGGCAGCCCCGCCGCCGCCCCTCCGGCGTCCGTGAGTGGTCCCGCTCGCCCTGCGCGCCGTGCTCACATCCCAGTGGGCCTGCTGCTGCCCCGCCCCGCGGTGAACGGATCGGCGACCGCCTCCTCCCCTCAGGGCACGCATCGCAGGGCACGCGTCGCAGGGCACGCATCGCAGGGCACGCATCGGTGACAGATCGGTGGCCACCCGCCCACGGCGGACGGATCCGGCGATCACCCACAATGGACGGGTGACCGACCTCGACGCCTTCACCGCGCTGTTCACCGATGAGGGCCTCGCCCTGCTCCGATCCCTGCGGGAGTACGACCCGGCACAGGAGCTGGCGGTCGCCACCCGGTTGCGCCGGACGCACCCCACCGAGCTCGTCTCCGCCGCACTCGCCCAGGCCCGGCTGCGGCAGCGCGCCGTGCCGAAATTCGGCGCCGAGGACGCGTACCGGATGTTCTTCACCCCCAACGGCGTGGAGCAGTCGACGCGTAAGTCCGTCGCCGAGTACCGCGCCCGGCGCTTCTCCGCGCTGGGCGTGCGCAGCGTCGCCGACCTGTGCTGCGGCATCGGCGGTGACGCGCTGGCGCTGGCACGCGCCGGGATCTCCGTACTGGCTGTCGACCGCGATCCGCTGACAGCCGAAGTCGTACGGGCCAACGCCGACGCACTCGGGCTGGGCAGCCTGATCGAGGTGCGGTGCGCGGATGTGACAGACGTCGACACCGGGCCGTACGACGCGGTCTTCGCCGACCCGGCACGGCGTGGCGGGCGCGGCCGGATCTTCAACCCCGAGGCCTACTCGCCGCCGCTGTCCTGGGCCACCGGCGCGGTGGCCGGCCGCCCGGCCCCGGGGTCGCCGGCCGGGGCACCCGGAGCCATCAAGATCGCGCCGGGCATCCCGCACGAGATGATCGCGGGCGGGGCCGAGGCCGAGTGGATCTCCGACAGCGGCGACGTCAAGGAGGCGGTGCTCTGGTTCGGCACGGAACCAGGACTGCGCCGCGCCACGCTGCTCCCCTCGGGAGCCACCCTCACGGGCCGCGGCCTTCCCGACCCCGCAGTGCGCCCACTCGGCCGGTACCTGTACGAACCGGACGGCGCCGTCATCCGCGCCCATCTCGTCGCCGAGGTCGCCGGTGAACTCGGCGGCGGCCTGATCGACGAGACCATCGCCTACATCACGGCGGACGACCTGCGGCCCACGCCGTATGCGATCGCCTACGAGATCACGGACGAGCTGCCCTTCGGTCTGAAGAAGCTGAAGGCCCTGTTGCGCGAGCGGGAAGTAGGGAACCTCACGGTCAAGAAGCGCGGCTCGGCAGTCGAACCGGAGGAGGTGCGGCGCAGGGTGAAGCCACAGGGGCCGAACGCGGCGACCGTCATCCTCACCCGGGTCGCAGGCGCCCCCGCGATGCTGATCGGACAGCCCGCGAGCACCTGACGGGCCGGGCTCCCCTCTCTCCCGAGCTCGCTTCTCGCCTCTCAGATCTCGCCTCTCGCTTCTCGCCTCTCAGATCTCGCCTCTCGCCTCTCGCCTCTCAGATCTCGGCGTCGCCCTCCAACAGCTCAGGCCAGGTCGGTCAACTCGTCGGCGTACACCTGGGACAGCGGCTGTGGCCCCACGTACTGCTGGCAGTTGCAGACCCCGGGCTCGAAGCTGAGCGGCTTCTTGTTCTCGTCCCAGGCCGTCGGCACCTCGACGGTCTCGTGGCACTTGCCCTTCCGGTCGTGCTTGGCAAGGTGATGCGTGCAGCCGCAGACCGGCTCGGGCGGCTTGTGTGCCGCCTCGATCTGCCTGCGCTCACGTTCGGCCGTCTCCAGCCGTTCCATTCTGCGCTCATGGCGCGTACGGAGCGCCGTGCGGCCGGTATCTGCTATCCAGCCGAAACCGCCGACCATGAAGAAGATGAATACCCACCAGAACCAGTCCACTTGCGACCCCTTCCCCCATGGCCCATGTGTTCCGGCTCCAAGCGTACGTCCGCGGGCTGCGGGCTGCGGGCTGCGGGCTGCGGGCTGCGGGCTGCGGGCTGCGGGCTGCGGGAACCGTAGCGCCGGACGGCAATCCGGGCGTGGCCTCAGGGTGGGGTGCCCGGTGAGGGCCCGTCCCGCCGGGCCGCTGGACTGAAGCACACTGCGCCGAATGCCGGATGGACGGATGGGCCGAGCGCCGCCCTGTCCCCCGTACGGACCGTGCGCGAGGCGGGATCCGACGGGCCGTCAGAGGATGATCAACATGACGCCTCGTAAGCCGTCGCGCCCGTCGGCGCGTTTGTCGCCCCTCACGCCCCCCTCGCCCCGTCCCGCTCCGCACCGCATGCCGCCGGGTGAGTCGCCCCGTACAGGCATGGGCGGGTTGCTCCGCAAGGCCGCCCCGGCCCCGGCCTCCGTGTCCCGTAAAACCGCAGGCCGGGCCGTCGGTTGTGCTGTCGCCACTTCCCTGCTGCTCGGCGGGCCGGCTTTCGCCGTGACGCCGCCACCCCCTGCTGTCACACCGTCAGCAGGTGCCGACGCTCCCGCGGCGCCCACGGGTCAGGACCGACCGGCCTGGACTGCCTGTCCCGCGCCTTCCCTGGCACAGGGCGGCGGCAAGGCTCCCGGCACCGGGTGGACCTGCGCCACCCTGCACGTCCCTCTCGACTACGCCAAGCCCGGAGGGAAGACGATCCCGCTGGCGCTGATCCGGCACCGTGCCACCGGGCCCGGGAAGCGCATCGGTTCGCTGGTCTACAACTTCGGTGGCCCCGGCGGCTCGGGCGTCGACACACTGCCTGCCTTCACCCCCACGTTCGCGAAGCTCAACACCCGCTATGACCTGGTGAGCTTCGATCCGCGCGGAGTCGGTAACAGCGCACCGGTCAACTGCCTCACCGACCCGGAGACCGACGCGCTCAACGCCGTCGACTCCACCCCCGACACCCCGGCCGAGGTCCGCCGGTGGATGGACGCGACCCGGAACTTCGCGGCGCAGTGCACCAAGAAGTCCGGCTCCCTCCTGCCCTACCTGACGACCACCAACGTGGCCAGGGACCTGGACCGTATTCGCCTGGCGGTGGGGGACAAGAGACTGAACTACTACGGCTTCTCGTACGGCACGGAGCTGGGCGCGACCTACGCCCACCTCTTCCCGAAGCGAGTCGGCCGTACGGTGCTCGACGGCGTGATGCACCCCGACAAGGGCTTCGAGCAGGGCGCTCTCTACCAGCTGAAGGGCTTTCAGCTGGCCCTGGACCACTTCGCGAAGTCGTGCGTGGCTGCCACGTACCTCTGTCCACTGCACCGTTCCACGCCCGAGGGCGTCGAGAAGGTACTCATCGATCTTGTGGCCGGTCTGGAGAAGCACCCCGCAGCCGCGGCGAAGGGCCGCACGCTCACTGACTCGCTCGCGCTGACAGCGATCGAGGGTGCGCTGTACTCGCCGGACGGTGGCTGGACACGGATGGCGAGTGCGGTCGCCGCCTACCTGCGCGCCCACAACCCCGCGGCGCTCCTGGCGATGGCCGACAGCATGATGGGCCGCGACGCCGCAGGGCACTACTCGAACAGCAACAACGTCTTCGCGGCGACCAGTTGTGCCGACTTCGGTGTCCCGGTGCAGCGGGCCGGGATCGAGCAGCGGCTGCCCGCCTACCGCAAGGCGTCGCCGCTGTTCGGCCCGCAGTTCGCGTGGGCGCTGAACCAGTGCACGTACTGGCCCGTCAAGGGAGCCATGAAGCACATGGAGGTCAGCGCGAAGGGGGCCCCGCCCATCCTGGTCATCGGCAACACGGGCGACCCCGCCACCCCGTACGGCGGGGCGAAGGCGATGGCAAGGCGACTCGGTAAGGGTGTGGGGGTGCTGGTCACCTGGAAGGGCGGTGAGGGGCACTGTTCGTACGGGAACGGGAGCGCGTGCATCGACGGCACGGCGAACGCGTATCTGCTGGACGGGAAGGTCCCGGCTTACGGGACCAGCTGTTCCTGAGGGCGGCCGGCTCCTGTTCCAGAGGCCTCTGGAGGCGAGGGGAGAGGCCTCGGGGGGCCTCGGGGGGCCTCGGGGGGCCTCGGGGGGGCCGGTTGGGGAGGCGGCGATCAGGTTTCCGGGGGCGGTCGCTGGCTGGCTGGCTGGCTGGCTGGACAGTCACTCCTCGAGCAGCTCCGCTGCAAGTCGTTCGACCTGGTCGGCGAGGGGACGCTGAGCGGGTTCGTGGCACGCGGCCGCGTCAGCGAGCCGTACGACGTCCGCCCGCCACCGGCCACTCGCCGAACCGCTGGCGCCGACGCGCTGCAGTCCGCGCTCCAGCAACCCAGCCGCCACATCGGGCTGCCCGCGCAACACCGCCTTGACGACCGCCACCGCATTGGCAAGTGCGCTGGCAGCGGGGGACCAATCCGGATCCCCGCCTGCCGCCGGAGAGCGCGTGCGCTCCACTCGCCCGCCGACCTCAGGCTTGGCGGACACGGCCATGACCTCCAGATCCAGTCGCCAGAACAGCGGCAGATCGCGAAAGGCGACGAACAACAGCCGGCGCTCCGATGACCGCTGCGCCTCGGGGTCGCTGCGCAGCGACGCGACCGCCGCCAGCGCCTCCAGGCAGGGGCCGACAGCAGCCACACACGCAACGAACTCCGCCTCCGGCACGGTCCAGGCAAGATCGATGTCGCTGTACGGATCCGCAGTGCCCCGGGCGAGCGAGCCACGCAAAACTGCCACCGAGCCGGGGCACTGCTCCGTGAGCGCTTGTTGCACCTGGCGGGCGAAGGCCGCTCGACGGGCAGGATCGAGGTTCATGGAGGGCGGAGTGGAGGGCATGGCGCCACACCTTAGGTCAGGACGAGGTGAGGCGGCCGGGCGAACGCAACACTCGCCACCATGACCACCGCCGAGGCAGCCAGAAGGATCGCTTCACCCGGCACGAACCGCGGGCTGTGGCCTCTGGAACGAGAGGAGTCCAGGAACGCGAGAGGTCCAGGAACGCGAGGGTCCAGGGACGAGATGTTGAGTTCCGCGTTCCGGATCTGCCCTTCGTACGAGTGAAGGCACCTTCGACACCCTGGCATTACTACGGAGAGCGAGCAACGATGAGGGTGTGACTCGCCATGGGGATGGCGAGGAACGAGGCCAATTCACGGGGGTGTGGGCCATGACCATGCAGATCAAGCAGATCAATCAGACGAACCACCTGACAGGAGTCGGCCAGGCGCCGCAGTCGATCCAGGCAGCCTGGATCGAGGCCGGCCGGTCGGGGCGCGTCACCCGAACCGCTGTGCTGGACAGACCAGAGCCACCTGCGTCGTCCTGCCCGCCCGATCCATTTGCCACGCCGGACGGACCGATCACGCCGGCCGAGACGAACCGCCCGGCTGAGCCGGCTGGAGTGAACCGGGCGTCTGGGGCGAACGGGACATCTGGACCGGCCGGGCAGTCCGGACCGACCGGGCAGTCCGAGAGTTCTCGACTCCCACCGCCTGGCGCACCTGCCCTGCCCGACCCGCCGGCTCCCTCAGGTCCCTCAGGTCCCTCAGGCGCCGCAGATCCCTCAGGTCCCTCAGATCACTCGGGCCCTCCATCTCCTCCGCCTGCCTCCGGTCTTTCGGCGCCGGCTGCTCTGCCGACTCCAACTACCCGTCGGACACCGGACGAGTGGGCCGCCCATCTACGCGAGTCAGTCCCCTCCGCTCAGACTGCTGCGCTCCTCGGAACCCTGGAGCCGAAACAGCTGTCGCCGCGCGGGCGAATCGACGCTCTGGCCGTCCTGGAGCGTCACGCTGCATGGTTCGCCGGCCGGCAGGTCCACCTGCTGGCAGACATCGCAGCGCACGCCGAGACGACCCTGCCGACCGGCGAACGCAACGTTGACGCCCACCTCCTGAACCACCCGGACTACGCAGCCGAAGAGGTGGCCTGCGCCCTGCGGATCAGTAATGCGACTGCGACCGAGCGACTCCAGATCGCGAGGGAACTGGCCGGTCGGCACACCAAGACACTCGACCTGCTCGAAGGCGGAGAGATCTGCTACATGCAGGCCAGAAACTTGGCCAACGCCTGCCGAGTCCTGGAACCGCAGGCCGCCGCACGCGTCGAGGCGGCCATGGCCACGAGGATGCCCACCCAGGCCACAGGCCAGAGCTCCCGCGCGTTGCGCCGTCAGGTGATCAAGGCAGATCCCGAGGGCTACCAGCGTCGGCTGGAGCTGCGGACGAAGGAGCGGGAGATCGTCCGCTATCCGCAGGACGACGGCATGATCACCTGGGGTGCCACGGTTCCGGCAGAGCTCGGTGCCCGCTTCGACCAGGCAGTCGACGCCCATGCCACCACCCTCGTCGTGGACGGCCGGACTCTGAGCCAGCGACGCGTAGACGCTCTTGCTGATCTCATCCTCAACCGGCCTGCCCTACAGGACGGTACGAGTGCACCCGACACTCCTGGCGGACAGAAAGCTCGCCGGAACCTCTCCGGTCGTCCCGCTGCCGCAAGCGCGCTCGTCCACGTGACGGTGCCCCTCGACGTGCTGATCGGAGCGAGCGAGTATCCGGCAGAGCTGAAGGGCTACGGTCCCATCACTGCCACTCAGGCCCGCACCATCGCCTTCGCCGAGGGGACGATCTGGCGTCGCTTGATCATCCATCCCGAAACGGGCCTGCTCATCAAAACCGACCCCACCACCTACCGCCCTACGGCAGAAGCCGAGCGGCACGTGATCGCCCGGGACCAGCAGTGCGCCTTCCCCTCCTGTCGGATGCCGGCACAGCGATGCGACCTCGACCACATCAAGGAGTTCGACCACGCCCATCCGGACTCAGGAGGGAAGACCATCCCGGAGAACCTGATCCCGATCTGCCGTCGCCATCACCTGATGAAGCACCGCGCGAACTGGACTGTCACCCGGGACTCGGTCACCGGCATCACCACCTGGGTCAGCCCGACCGGCCACGTCTACCTCAATACGCCCAGCAATTACGCTGAGTAGCAAGGGAGATGGAGCGGCAGGGCCAACAACCGCTCCCAGGGTGGTTCTACTCCACCCCAACCGATTCAAAGCGCCACCGGTGCACCGGCCGGGTGATCAACCCAGCGTCGGGTTCAGGAAGTTCGGGCAAGTCAGCGCCGTACGAAGCGTCCCACCAGGTGAGCACCAGCACTCGGTCCTGAGGGGCACGCAGAAACTCGCGGCGCAGGGGGCCCGGGCCGCCTGCGCCATCCGCAGGCTCCCTGAGAGCCTCCGTCTGCATCTGCGCCTGCCTCCGAGCCCACTCCAGCAACTGAGCGCCCTGGCCCTCGACCGCCCGTGCCTCCCACATCAGCGCGACGGTCATGAGTAGAGGTTGTCCTTGCTGACTTCGTGGACGTGGTCATGATCGTGTCCGTGAGCACCGCCACCACCGTGCCCGGCCCCCGCCTCCTGGACCCGTGCGGCCCCGGGCACATGCGGGTCCGTCACCGGCAACGACGAGTCCGCAGACAGGTCCCAATCCGATGGTGTCCTGTTCCGTGCGACCATTTCCGCACCGAGTGCCGCCACCATCGCGCCGTTGTCGGTGCACAGCCCGGGGCGCGGCACGCGCAGCCGGATACCGGCCCGTTCGCAACGCTCCTGGGCGAGTGCGCGCAGCCTGGAGTTGGCGGCGACACCACCGCCGATCATCAGGTGGTCGACGCCCTCGTCCTTGCACGCCCGGACCGCCTTGCGCGTGAGCACGTCGACGACCGCCTCCTGGAACGACGCAGCCACGTCGCGCAGCGGAAGCTCCTCGCCTGCCGCCCTCTTCGCCTCGACCCAGCGCGCCACGGATGTCTTGAGCCCCGAGAAGGAGAAGTCGTATGCCGCGTCACGCGACCCCGTCAGCCCGCGCGGGAACGCGATCGCCTTCGGATCTCCCTCCCTTGCCAGCCGGTCGATGACCGGACCGCCCGGGAAGCCGAGGTTCAACACCCGCGCGATCTTGTCGAAGGCCTCGCCGGCCGCGTCATCGATCGTCGCGCCCAGGGGCCGGACGTCCGAGGTGATGTCAGGTGCCAGCAGCAGCGACGAATGCCCGCCCGATACGAGCAGCGCCATGGTCGGCTCGGGCAGCGGCCCATGCTCCAGCTGATCCACACAGATGTGCGAGGCCAGATGGTTGACCCCGTACAAGGGCTTGCCCAGGGCGTAGGCGTACGCCTTCGCCGCCGATACGCCGACCAGCAACGCCCCCGCAAGACCGGGTCCCGCCGTCACGGCGATGCCATCGAGGTCCCGTGCGGCAATCCCGGCATCACGCAGCGCACGCTCAATGGTCGGAACCATCGCCTCCAGGTGCGCCCGCGAAGCGATCTCAGGGACGACTCCGCCGAAGCGGGCGTGCGTATCGACGCTCGATGCGACCGCGTCGGCGAGCAGCGTCGTCCCGCGCACGATGCCGACTCCTGTCTCGTCGCAGGAGGTCTCGATGCCGAGTACGAGAGGTTCGTCAGCCATGGATCTCTGTTCCTTGTGCGAGGCCCATTTCCGGGCGCAGTTCGAGGCGCATGACAAGCGCGTCCACATTGCCCGGCTGGTAGTAGCCCCGGCGGAAACCGATGGGCTCGAAGCCGAAGCGTTCGTAGAGTTTCTGGGCACGGATGTTGTCGACGCGTACTTCGAGGAGGAGCTCGGCGCACTCGAAGGCGGTGGCGTGCTTGAGGAGATCGCTCAGGAGCTCTGCGCCGAGCCCGGTGCCCCACTGGTCCCGGGCCGAGGCGATGGTCTGGACGTCGCCCATGCCGCCGACGGCCGCGAGGCCCGCGTAGCCGACGATCCGGTCGGCGGTCTCCGCGACCACATAACGGCGGGTCGCAGCCGGCCCGCGCGCGTGGGCCAGCTCGGACCAGAACATGCCCTCGGACCAGGCATCGTCAGGGAAGAGCTCATGTTCGAGCTCCAGCACGGGCGGGATGTCCCACCAGCGCATCTCGCGCAGTACGGCCGTCACTGTGGGGTGACCACCTTGTAGTTCTTGGGTACCTGGGCGTCAGGGCGTCGCAGATAGAGCGGTGTGACCGGAAGAAAGCCCTCGGCGCTGACCGTGCCCGAGCCGGGCCCGTCCGAACCGACTCCCTCCGCGCTCGACCGATCGGCGCTGTGCCCGTCCGCGCCGGTTCGGTCAGCACCGCTACGGCCCGCGCCGAGTCCCCCGGCGCTGCCTGCCCGCGCCAGCTTCTCGGCAGCCAGCGAAGCGAGAGCCCCGGCCGATACGTGCTCCGGAGCTCGCGCGTCGCGGAAGGTGTCCGGGTAGAGCAGCGCACCGGCCCCGACCGCGGGCACTCCCGCGACCTGTGCGGCAATATCCGCCGGCCGGTCCACGGCAGGCTCTCCGAGCCGGGTACGGGGCCCGTCGTACCGAGCCCAGTAGACCTCCTTGCGCCGCGCGTCCGTCGCGACGACGAAGGGCCCTTCGAGCCCGGAGGCGTAAGCCAGGCCGTCCAGCGTGCACAGCCCGTACACGGGCACGCCCAGCACCGAACCGAACGTGGCGGCCGTCACCAGCCCGACGCGCAGCCCGGTGTAAGGTCCCGGGCCGACGCCCACGACGATGCCCGTGACGGCGTCAAGTTTCAGCCCCGCTTCGGCGAGGACATGGTCGACGGCGGGCAGCAGCAGTTCCCCATGGCGGCGGGCGTCGGTCCGACTGGACTCGGCGACCACGGATGTTCCGTCGTGGAGGGCGGCTGTGACGGCGGGCGTGGCGGTATCAACGGCGAGCAGGAGCACACAAACAGCCTACGGCTCCTGCGACGGGGGCACGGCGCCCCGTCCCGTCAGTCCGCTGCTGCTAACGTCACCGAGAATTCGTAAGTACGAGAAATAGGGAGCCTCAGGTGTCAAGGAGCAGCTCGGGAATCGTGGCCGGGCTCACCGGGGCGGCCCTTGCCGTGGTCGGCTTCCTCGCCTACCAGGCGTCGGCGAACGCTCCTGCCGACCTCGCGGCCCCCAAGCCCTCGTCGTCCGCGTCCTCCCCGGCCGGCCCGTCGGGCAGCCCGACGAAGCCGTCGAAGCAGGACGGCCGCACGCTGCCACCGCACTCCGGGACGGGCTCGCGGGTCGTGTACTCGCTCAAATTGAAGCGGGTGTGGCTGGTGAGCGCAGCGGGAGCCAGCGCGCGGACCTTCGAGGTGATGCCGAGCGTGGTGAACCCGCGGCCGGGCTCCTACCAGGTGACTTCGCGCACAGGCAGCACGGTCGGCTCGGACGGTGTGCCGGTCGAGCACGTGGTGCGGTTCGCGAGCATCAACGGTGTGACGGTCGGGTTCAGCGCCGCGACGGACAACTCGATGCCCAGCCCCGACCCGCAGCAGAAGACCGGCGGGATCCGGATGAAGCGCGCGGACGGCAACGCCATGTGGCCGCTCGCGACCTACGGCACGAAGATCGTCGTCGTGCCGTAGGCGCTCCGGCTCCCCGACTCTCCGGCTCCCCGACTCCCGGTGCGACTGCCGCACGGTCCCGGATCGCCCCGGACTGTCTCGGGTTCCTGCAGCGCGGCGGTGCGTGCCTCCGCACCCGTCAACAGCGCCCGACCGAATCCCCCCGGTCCCGGACCCCGCTGTCGTGAACCCGCCCTCACCCGAAGCTGCTGTCACGAACACCCGCATGCGCACCACCGTCATGCACACCACCGTCATGCACACCATCGCCGTGCAGCCATCTGCGCATCTGCGCATCTGCGTCGCACAACGCGGGCCCACCGCACCCGGCCACCCCGACAGGCGCGTCTCACGACCACGATCATCCGCGGTCCGGCAGCCGTCGGCCAACGTGTAGCCGTACGGATCCGGCCGCCGCGTAACCCGTACGGATTACGCGGCGTCGCGCTCTTCCTCAGGCTCCCCGGTGACAGCGGCGGGCTCCGGCTCGGGCGCGCGCGGTGGTGTGGATACGGCGTTCGCCGCCTCGCAAGAGGCGAGCAGGTCGCGCATCGACATGGGGGACGGCGACTGCGCTTCGGTCTCCGATGCGGACAAAGTTGCCTCCTCGGTCAGGCATGGTTAGGTAGACCTAACCAGGTCTTGGTATCCATGTGACCACGCCCGGTGGGATCTGTGCAACACCTTGCCGACGGCTTGTCGGAAAGTACGGGGGTGAATTGCGGAAGCGCACCCTGAGCCCGAGCCGGCGCGCGCACCTCTCACCCCGCTGAGGCCTCCCCACAATCCCTTCAGCTCTCCCCAGCGCCCCTGCTCTCCCCGCTGTCTCCGCTGTCCCCGCTGCTCCGGCTGTCCCCGGCCTCCCCGGCCGAACGCAATCCGCCGAGCCCCGGAGAATCGTCGAGCCCCCCGGTCCCAAGCCCTTCGGGCCTCCCAGCCCCTTCAAAACCTTCATCCGCTTCAAAACCATCGAGCCCGCGCCCCGGCCGCAGCCCCTCCCCCGCCCAGCGCGCCCCGACTCCGCTGACCGTCACCACCCGGCGGTCGTCGTCCGTGTCGCCGACACCTCGCTCGATGACCACCCTGAGCCGGTCGTCCGACAGGTCCTCGACCTTCCCGTCCCCCCACTCGACCACGATCACCGAGTCGGGCAGTGAGACGTCCAGATCGAGGTCCTCCATCTCGTCCAGCCCGCCGCCCAGGCGGTACGCGTCCACATGCACCAGCGCAGGACCGGCGCCGAGCGGCGGATGGACACGGGCGATGACGAAGGTCGGGGACGTGACCGCCCCGCGGACACCGAGACCCTCGCCCAGGCCGCGGGTGAGGGTGGTCTTGCCCGCGCCCAGTTCACCGGTGAGCATCACCAGGTCGCCGGGGCGCAGCAGCGCGGCGAGGCTGCGGCCCAACTCCTTCATGCGGTCGGGGGAGTCGATGGTCAGTCGGGTGGCGAATGCGGCGGACGTGTCAGCTGCCGGGCTGTGCGGGGCTTCCATACAGCCCAACGTTAGCGGCTGCCCGTAGCGCACCCACCCTCACCAGCAGCTCCGCCAGCCGCCCGGTCACGGCCTCCGGGTGTTCGAGCATGACCAGGTGCCCGGCGTCGGGAACGATGACCAGTTCGGCCGCGGGCAGCAGATCGGCGATGATCTGGCTGTGGGCGCTCGGTGTCACCAGGTCGTTCTCCCCGGCCAGGACGAGCGCGGGCACCTCGGCGAAGACCGTGGCCAGTGCGTCGGCCTTGTCGTGGTCGGTGAAAGCCGGGTAGAACTCCGCGACCACGTCGATGGGTGTCCCCTCGATCAGTCGCTCCGCGAACCGGGCCACCCCCGGGTCGACGTCCTTCGAGCCGAACGAGTACCGCTTGACGAGCCCGGCGAAGAGGTCGGCCGTGGCGCGCCGGCCGCGCTCCACCAGCTCCGTCTGGGACCCGAGGGCCTTCAGTACGCCGGGCAGCACCCGTCGCACCGCGTTCACACCCGCCACCGGCAGCCCGAAACTGACCTCGCCGAGCTTCCCGCAGGAGGTGCCGACGAACGCCGCGCCGACCACACGGTCTCTGACCAGATCGGGGAACTGGTCGCCCAGCGCCATCATCGTCATCCCGCCCATCGAGTGCCCCACCAGCACCAGCGGCCCCTCCGGCGCCGCGGCGTCGATGACCGCCTTCAGGTCGCGGCCCAGCTGGTCGATGGTGAGCGGCGCGCCCTCGGCCTGGGCTCTGCCGCGCTCGGACCGGCCGTGGCTGCGCTGGTCCCAGTGGACGGTACGGACGACGCCGCGCAGGGCCGCGCGCTGGAAGTGCCATGAATCCTGGCTGAGGCAGTAGCCGTGCGAGAAGACGGCCGTGACCGGCTGGACCGCCCCGCGCCCCCGCCCGGAGTCCCGTCCGGAGTCCCCTCCAGGCCTCCTGCCGCCGCCCCGTGCCCCCTTGGACCGCGGTGTACCGGAGCCGGCCTCGTGGGACTCGTCTGCTTCGGCCCCGTCGACCCCGTAAGCGCCGGCCGCCTCGCCGCCCTCGCCGCCCTCATCGATCTCGTAGTGGATCCCGGTGCCGTCGTCGGCGGTCGCCCGGCCCGGCGTGCCGCGCAGTGAGCCGTACGGCCCCGATGCGTCGAGGGCGAGCCGCGCCTTCTTGCGCATGCCGCGGCCGACCGTGAGCCGCTCGACCGCCACACCCGCCGCCGCACCGGCAGCGAGCACACCGATCGCGGCGCCGGCGAAGCCACTGGCCCTGCGCCAGTTGGCGCCCGCCGCGGCGGCCTGGGCCACATTCGCGCTGGTGCTCTCGCTCACCGTGCCGCTCTCCTACTGCTCGTCCGGTCCCTCGTTCACGTACACACGGTCCACTCGCGCCCCGATGCGGGTGACGATCTCGTACGCGATCGTGTCCGCGGCCCGGGCCCAGTCCTCCGCTGTCGGCTCGCCCCGGTCACCAGGACCGAACAGCACCGCCTCCGCACCCGGAGGGAGTTCGTCCCCTTCCAGGTCCACGACGAACTGGTCCATGGCGATCCGTCCTGCGACCCGCCGCCATCTGCCGCCGACCAGCACAGGACCCTTACCCGAGGCGTGGCGCGGGACACCGTCCGCGTACCCGAGGGGGACCAGGCCGAGAGTGGTCTCGGACGGGGTGACGTAGTGGTGGCCGTAGCTGACGCCGTGACCCGCCGGTACGTGCTTGACCAGGCCCAGGCGGGCGCTGAGCGTCATGACGGGGCGCAGGCCGAAGTCGGCGGCGCTGCCGAGCTGCGGTACGGGCGAGATGCCGTAGATCGCCACGCCGGGGCGGACGAGGTCGTACTGCGCTTCGGGCAGCGTGAGCACGGCGGGCGAGTTGGCGATGTGCCGGACCTCGGGGCTGAGTCCTGCCTTCTCCGCGTACGCGATGGCCTCGTCGAACCGGTCCTTCTGGGCGGCGATGGACGGATGGCCGGGTTCGTCGGCGCACGCGAAGTGCGACCAGACGCCGGTGACGACGGCCAGGCCCTCGGCCTCCGCGGCGACCGCGGCGCCGACGAGTCCGGGCCAGTCGGCGGGCTGGCATCCGCCGCGGCCGAGTCCGGTGTCGGCCTTGAGCTGGATACGGGCCGTGCGGCCGCTCGCCCGCGCCGCGGCCCGTACCTCATCCAGCGCCCACAGGGCACCCACGGACACGTCGATGTCGGCCTCGATGGCTTCCCGCCACGGCCCGCCGGGCGTCCACAGCCAGCAGAGCAGCCGGCCCCGGACGCCCGCTGCGCGCAGCGTCAGAGCCTCCTGCGGAGTCGCGGTACCCAGCCAGTCGGCTCCGGCCGCGAGTGCCGCCCTGGCGCAGGGCAGCAGACCGTGCCCGTACGCGTCCGCCTTGACCACAGCCATGAGCTGGGCACGGGGCGCGCGGGCGCGCAGCGCGCGCACATTGGCGCGCAGCGCGCCGAGATCGATCTCGGCGCGCGCTCGCATGGATACCCCGGTCATCGTCGCTGGACCCCGGTCATCTACGTGCCTCAGTCATCTGTCCGTCCCCGTCATCGCGACCCAGTCTCTCAGAGCACGGGGGGCGGCTCCTCGCAGAGCGCGGGCTCAGCTCCTCGCAGAGCACAGGGCCGGCTACGGGCCCGGGCTCCGGACCAGCCCGTCCTGGTCCGTCCTGTCCTGCCCCTCCCCCTCCCCCTGTCCCTGTCCCTGTCCCTGTCCCTGCCCCTGCCCCTGCCCCTGCCCCTGCCCCTGCCCCTGCCCCTGCCCCAGGCGCGGGTGGCCGGACGGCCGGACGGCCGGGCACCCGGCGAGCTCACTCGCAGACATCCCGCCAGGCCCCCGCGATCGCGCCCGCCACGTCCTGGGCGACCACAGCGGCCCCGCCGGAGGCCCTGCGGGCCGCCAGGCCGTGCAGGTGCGCCGCGACGGAGCCCGCGTCGCGGGCCTCCAGCCCTGCCGCGAGCAGTGAGCCCGCCAGGCCGGACAGCACATCGCCACTGCCCGCCGTGGCCAGCCAGGGCGTGCCGGTCGGGTTCACCCGGACCGGCGTGTCACCCGAAGGGGCGGCCACGAGGGTGGTCGAGCCCTTGAGCAGGACCGTCGCCCCGTAACGCGACGCCAGCGCCCGCACCGACGCGAGCCGCGCCCCCTCGACCTCCTCGCGTGACACGTCCAGCAGCGCGGCGGCCTCGCCCGCGTGCGGGGTCAGCAGCGTGGGCGCCGACCGGCCCCGTACGGCCGACGCGTCCAGCGCCCGCAACCCGTCGGCGTCCACCAGGACCGGCACGTCGGACGCCAGGATCTCCTCGACCACCGAGGTGTCGTCCCCGAGGCCGGGCCCCACGACCCACGCCTGCACCCGGCCCGCCTTCGACGGCGGACCGGCGTGCACCAGCGTCTCCGGGAACCGTTCGATCACCGCGTCGGCCGCAGGCCCGACGTACCGCACCGCGCCGGCCCCGCCGTGCAGCGCGCCCGCCACGGCCAGCACGGCCGCGCCCGGGTACCGCGCCGACCCTGCGACGATGCCGACGACACCCCGGCGGTACTTGTCGCTCTCCGCCGACGGCACCGGCAGCAGTTCCGCCACATCCGCGTACTGGAGGGACTCCAGGTCCGGTACGACGGGCAGGTCGAGCCCGATGTCCACGAGCCGCAGGGCCCCGGCGTACTCGGCCGCCGGGTCGATGAGCAGCGCCGGCTTGTACGCACCGAACGTCACGGTCGCATCCGCCCGTACGGCCTCGCCGACGACCTCGCCCGTGTCCGCGGACACCCCGCTCGGCAGGTCCACTGCGACCACCGGCACCGCGTCGGACACCGCCCAGAGCGCGGCCACCGCGTCGGGCCGCAGCCCGCCCCGGCCGCCGATACCGGTGATCCCGTCGACGAC
The DNA here is from genome assembly GCF_036061255.1 of Streptomyces sp. NBC_00388. Classification (NCBI taxonomy): domain Bacteria; kingdom Bacillati; phylum Actinomycetota; class Actinomycetes; order Kitasatosporales; family Streptomycetaceae; genus Streptomyces; species Streptomyces sp. NBC_00388. The sequence goes on along the minus strand of NZ_CP107948.1, from coordinate 4,654,378 downwards.
CAGGTCGGCCCGGCCGATCACCGACACGTCGTCGACCCGGCCGCCGGCCGCCAGCAGCGCCCGCAGACCGCCCGGGTGGGCCCGGTCGGGCGCGAGCAGCACCGCCGCCACCCCTGCGCCCCGCCGGGCGAGCCGGGCGCCCGCGTACAGGGCGTCTCCCCCGTTGTCCCCGCTCCCGACGAGCAGGACGACCCGGGCGCCGTACACCTTCCCCAGCAGATCCGCGCAGGCCGCGGCGAGCCCGGCGGCGGCCCGTTGCATCAGGGCGCCCTCCGGCAGTCGCGCCATGAGTTCACGCTCGGCGGTCCGTACGGTCTCCACGCTGTAAGCAGTACGCATGCCTCAACCTTCCCCTCTCGTCCCTCCGCTGTCGCCCCGCCGCTCCCGGCCGGGCCCCAGCCCATCCCCTGCCCGAATCCCAGCCCCAGCCCCAGCCCCATCGTCCGGCTCGGAGCAGACTCACCGCCACGGCTGACACGGGGCCGCCCCGGACACCGGCCCACCTCGGACACCAGCCCCTCCCGGACACCGACCCGTCCCGGACACCAGCCCCTCCCGGACACCGACCCGTCCCGAACAAGGCCCATCCGGGCCGGCCCGGACCGCTCCGCCCCCGGCGCGGCCCCCCGGCCCCGTCCCACCCCTTGCCCCTCACCCCTCGGCGATCACGACGGCCGAAGCCACCCCCGCGTCATGGCTGAGTGAGACATGCCACGACCGCACGCCCAGCTCGGCAGCGCGCGCCGCCACCGTGCCGGTCACCCGGAGCCGGGGGCGCCCGCCGTCCTCCACGTAGACCTCGGCGTCCGTCCAGCGCAGCCCGCGGGGCGCACCGAGCGCTTTGGCCAGGGCTTCCTTGGCCGCGAACCGGGCGGCCAGCGACGCGATACCCCGCCGCCCGCCTCCCGGGAGCAGCAACTCGTCCGGTACGAAAAGCCGCTGGGCCATCTCGGGTGTCCGCTCCAGCGCGGCGGCGAACCGTTCGATCTCGGCCACGTCGATCCCGACCCCGACAATCACCCGGCCACCCCCGGCCCCACCAGCGCGCGGACACGCGTCCGTTCCGACCGCACTCCTGCTCCCCTTCCCGCCACCCCAGCCCCAGCTCCAGCCACCACAGCCCCGGACACCACAGCCACCACCTCGGTGACAGCCACAATCCCAGCGGCGGTCCCAGCGGCGGTCCCAGCCCCAGCCACGATCCCCACGGCCGGTCCGGCCGGTCCGGCCATTCCGGCCATTCCGGCCATGACTCCCGCCGTCACTCGACCGTCACCGACTTGGCGAGGTTCCGCGGCTGGTCGACGTCGTTGCCCCGCGCGGTCGCCAGCTCGCAGGCGAACACCTGGAGCGGAACCACCGCGACCAGCGGCTGCAGCAGCGTGGGCGTGGCCGGGATCCGGATCAGATGGTCGGCGTACGGCACGACCGCCTCGTCCCCCTCCTCCGCGATGACGATCGTCCGCGCACCGCGCGCCCTGATCTCCTGGATGTTCGACACCATCTTCCCGTGCAGCACCGACCGCCCACGCGGCGAGGGCACGACGACGACCACCGGCAGGTCATCCTCGATCAGCGCGATGGGGCCGTGTTTCAGCTCACCGGCGGCGAATCCCTCCGCATGCATGTAGGCGAGCTCCTTCAGCTTGAGCGCGCCCTCCAGCGCCACCGGATATCCGACATACCGGCCCAGGAACAGCACGGTGTCCTTACCGGCCAGCGACCGGGCCAGCTCCCTCACCGGCTGCATGGTCTCCAGCACCCGGTCGACCTGGCAGGAGATGTCGGACAGCTCGCGGATGACGGCCCGGATCTCGTCCGCCCACTTCGTCCCGCGCACCTGGCCGAGATAGAGCGCGACGAGATAGCAGGCCACCAGCTGCGTCAGGAAGGCCTTGGTCGACGCGACGGCCACCTCGGGCCCGGCGTGCGTGTAGAGCACCGCGTCCGATTCCCTCGGGATGGTCGACCCGTTGGTGTTGCAGATGGCCAGCACCTTGGCCCCCTGTTCGCGGGCATGGCGCAGCGCCATCAGGGTGTCCATGGTCTCGCCGGACTGCGAGATGGCGATCACCAGCGTCTGGCGGTCGAGGATCGGGTCCCGGTAGCGGAATTCGCTGGCGAGCTCGGTCTCACAGGGAATCCGCGTCCAGTGCTCGATGGCGTACTTGGCGATCATCCCCGCGTGGAAGGCGGTCCCGCAGGCGACGATGACGACCTTGTCGACCTCGCGCAGCACCGCGGCGGGAATCCGGACCTCGTCGAGCGTGAGCAGCCCTCCGGCGTCGATACGCCCCAGCAGCGTGTCGGCGACCGCCTTCGGCTGCTCGGCGATCTCCTTGAGCATGAAGTAGTCGTAGCCCCCCTTCTCCGCCGCGGACGCGTCCCAGTCGACGTGGTACGACCGGACGTCGGCCGGCGCCCCGTCGAAGTCGGTGACGAGGACGCCGTCCCGCCGGAGCTCCACCACCTGGTCCTGTCCCAGCTCGATCGCGGAGCGCGTATGGGCGATGAACGCGGCCACGTCCGACGCGAGAAAGGCCTCGCCCTCCCCGACGCCCACCACCAGCGGTGAGTTCCGCCGGGCGCCGACCACCACATCCGGCTCGTCGGCGTGCACCGCGACCAGGGTGAACGCCCCGTCCAGCCGCCGGCACACCTGCCGCATGGCCTCAGCCAGGTCACCGCACGAGGAGTAGGCCTCGGCCAGCAGATGGGCCGTCACCTCCGTGTCGGTATCGGACGTCAAGTCGTGGCCGCGCTCCGCCAGTTCGTCCCGGAGGGCGGCGAAGTTCTCGATGATCCCGTTGTGCACGACGGACACCCGGCCCGCGTTGTCCAGATGCGGGTGCGCGTTCTCGTCGTTGGGCGCCCCGTGCGTGGCCCAGCGGGTGTGGCCGATGCCCGTCGCCCCGGCAGGCAAGGGCCGCTCGATGAGTTCCTTCTCCAGGTTGGCGAGCTTCCCTGCCTTCTTCGCAGCCGCCAGTCCGCCGTCGGCAAGCACAGCCACTCCGGCCGAGTCATAGCCGCGGTACTCCAGCCGCTTGAGACCCGCGATGACAACATCCAGCGCCGACTGCCCGCCGACGTACCCCACGATTCCGCACATCCCGGCAGCCTACGGCGGAGCCGCCCGAAGAGCCCGCAACGGCCGGTCTGCCGGAACGCTGCCGGTCCCGGGTGACATACCCCACCCGCCGCCGGCGTCACACAGCCGCCACAATGAACGGGTGATCTCTCCGGTCTCCCCACCGCCGCGGAGCGCCCACCGGCCCAGGCCGGAGGCGACTCCCTACGTCGACCTCACCCGTACCGAGTGGAGCGCTCTGCGGGAGAAGACTCCCCTTCCGCTCACCGCCGGGGAGGTCGAACAGCTCCGCGGGCTCGGGGACGTCATAGACCTCGACGAGGTGCGGGACATCTACCTGCCGCTGTCGCGGCTGCTCAACCTGTATGTGCAGGCGTCGGACGGGCTGCGCGGGGCGCTCAACACCTTTCTCGGCGACGCGGGCAACGGCCACGGCACGCAGCACGGCACACCCTTCGTCATAGGCGTCGCGGGGAGTGTCGCGGTGGGCAAGTCCACTGTCGCCCGGCTCCTCCAGGCGCTGCTCGCCCGCTGGCCGGAGCACCCCCGTGTCGAGCTGGTCACCACGGACGGCTTCCTCTACCCGATGGCGGAGCTGAAGCGGCGCGGGCTCACCGGCCGCAAGGGCTTTCCCGAGTCGTACGACCGCCGTGCCCTGACCCGGTTCGTCGCCGATGTGAAGTCGGGCAGGGCCGAGGTCACCGCCCCGGTCTACTCGCACCTGATCTACGACATCGTGCCGGACGGGCGGCTGACCGTGCGCCGCCCGGACATCCTCATCGTCGAGGGTCTGAACGTCCTGCAGCCCGCACTGCCCGGCAGCGACGGCCGGACCCGGGTCGGGCTCGCCGACTACTTCGACTTCTCCGTGTACGTGGACGCGCGCGCCGAGGACATCGAGACCTGGTATCTCAACCGCTTCAGGAAGCTGCGCGCGACCGCGTTCCAGGACCCGTCCTCGTACTTCAGGAAGTACACGCAGGTCTCCGAGGAGGAGGCGCTGGAGTACGCGCGCACGATGTGGCGGACCATCAACCACCCGAACCTGGTGGAGAATGTGGCGCCCACCCGGAGCCGGGCGACGCTCGTCGTGCGCAAGGGCCCCGACCACAAGGTCCAGCGTCTCTCCCTGCGCAAGCTCTGAACCCGCGGGCGCGCCCGGGCGCCGCCGTACGCACGACGCCCGCCCGCAGGATCACGGGCGGGCGGGGGCCGTACGGCCGGGAGCTGTGCAGCGCGACCGCCGGGCGGCCGGGCCCGCGGGGCAGGCAGGCCTATCCGAGTGCGGACTTCACCACGTCGGCCAGGCGGGCCGCGACGGTCCGTGCCTGGTCGATGTCGGCGGCCTCGACCATGACCCGCACCAGCGGCTCGGTGCCCGAGGGGCGCAGCAGTACGCGGCCGGTCGAGCCGAGCTCGCTCTCGGCCTCGTTGACCGCGGCCCGCAGCTCCGCCGATGTGGCCACCCGGGACCTGTCGACGTCCGGCACGTTGACCAGGACCTGCGGCAGCCGCACCATCACTCCGGCGAGGTCGGCCAGCGTGCGGCCGGTGGCGGCGACGCGGGCGGCCAGCATCAGTCCGGTGAGGGTGCCGTCGCCGGTCGTCGCGTGGTCCAGGACGATGACGTGGCCGGACTGCTCGCCGCCCAGTGCGTAGCCGTGCTCCTTCATCGCCTCCAGGACGTAGCGGTCGCCGACCGCCGTCTGGACCAGTGCGATGCCTTCGCGCTCCATGGCCATCTTGAAGCCGAGGTTGGACATCACGGTGCCCACCACGGTGTTGCCGCGCAGTGTGCCCGCCTCCCGCATGGCGAGGGCCAGGACGGCGAGGATCTGGTCGCCGTCGACCTCGTCGCCGGACGCGTCCACGGCGAGGCAGCGGTCGGCGTCGCCGTCGTGCGCGATACCGAAGTCCGCGCCGTGTTCGACCACGGCGGCCTTGATCAGCTCCAGGTGGGTCGAGCCGCAGCCGTCGTTGATGTTCAGCCCGTCGGGCTCGGCGCCCAGGGTGATGACCTCGGCCCCGGCACGGGTGAACGCCTCGGGCGACACGCGGGATGCCGCGCCGTGCGCCTCGTCGAGGACGACCTTCAGCCCGTCGAGCCGGTTGGGCAGGACACCGATGAGATGGGCGACGTACTGGTCGAAGCCCTGGTCGTACGTGCGGACCCGGCCCACGCCCGCGCCCGTCGGACGCTCCCACGGCTCGCCGGTGCGGTGCTGGTCGTAGACCGTTTCGACGCGGTCCTCCAGCTCGTCGGCGAGTTTGTGGCCGCCGCGGGCGAAGAACTTGATGCCGTTGTCGGGCATGGCGTTGTGGCTGGCGGACAGCATGACGCCGAAGTCGGCGCCGAGCGCACCGGTGAGGTATGCCACCGCGGGGGTGGGCAGCACGCCGACGCGCAGGACGTCCACGCCCGCGCTCGCGAGGCCGGCGACGACAGCGGCCTCCAGGAACTCTCCGGACGCCCGCGGGTCGCGCCCGACCACTGCCTTCGGCCGATGGCCCTCGAATGTGCCCGCTTCCGCGAGCACGTGCGCCGCTGCGACCGAGAGGCCGAGCGCGAGCTCCGCCGTCAGGTCCACGTTGGCGACACCGCGCACACCGTCCGTGCCGAAGAGTCGTCCCACTGCTGTCCTCCGAAAGAAGCTCCGAGAAAATCCGAATACGCAGGTCTCTGAGCGCTGTGAACGTCTTTATCCGTTATACGCCGGAGGACCCGATAAACGAACGCCCCGGCAGCACAGAAGGTGCCGCCGGGGCGAAACGTACAAACAGGGTCGTGCATGCGCAGCCCTGCAAGCCGTATTTAGCGCTTGCTGTACTGCGGGGCCTTGCGGGCCTTCTTGAGACCGGCCTTCTTGCGCTCGACCGCACGGTCGTCGCGGGAGAGGAAGCCGGCCTTCTTCAGCGTGGCGCGGTTGTTGTCCACGTCCGCCTCGTTCAGCGAGCGGGCCACGCCGAGGCGCAGGGCGCCGGCCTGACCGGACACGCCGCCACCCGAGATGCGGGCGACAACGTCGTAGCGGTTGTCGAGCTCGAGCACCTTGAAGGGCTCGTTGACTTCCTGCTGGTGCACCTTGTTGGGGAAGTAGTCCTCAAGGGTGCGACCGTTGATCTTCCACTTGCCGGTGCCCGGAACGATCCGGACGCGGGCGATGGCGTTCTTGCGACGACCCAGGCCGGCGGCCGGCTGCGGGTCGCCGAAGCGGCCTGCGAGCGACTCGCTGGTGTACTCACCCTCGACGGGGACCTCGGACTCGAAGGTGGTCACCTCGGCGAAGGTCTCTTCGCCCTCGGTGCCCGCCACGTCGTCGGTGGGGGTCTCTGCAGTGGTCTCGGCCACGATTCTCCTCAGATCTTTCTGTACGTCTTAGGGGGTGGCCGGAACTACTGCGCGACCTGGGTGATCTCGAACGGGACGGGCTGCTGGGCAGCGTGCGGGTGCTGGTCTCCCGCGTAGATCTTCAGCTTCGAGAGCACCTGACGGCCCAGGGTGTTCTTGGGGATCATGCCCTTGATGGCCTTCTCGACGGCCTTCTCGGGGCTCTTCGCCAGAAGCTCGTCGTAGCGGACGGAACGCAGACCACCCGGGAAACCGGAGTGGCGGTACGCCATCTTCTGAGTCTTCTTGTTGCCGGAGAGGTGAACCTTCTCGGCGTTGATGATGATGACGAAGTCACCCATGTCCATGTGCGGGGCGTAGATCGCCTTGTGCTTGCCCCGCAGGAGGGTGGCGGCGGTCGTCGCCAGACGGCCCAGGACGATGTCCTGCGCGTCGATGATGTGCCACTGGCGAGTGACATCGCCGGGCTTGGGGCTGTACGTACGCACTTCGTAGCCTTCGCTTCTTCAGTGGATGGGGTCCAGACACACGGCACCCCTGAAGCGATCGTGCAGCTGGGGCTCACAAGGCCGGGACACCGCCCGTATGCGAGTCACTGGTAACTGCTCCAGGGAACCTACGTAAGGGCCCTTCGCGTGAGAACGACGAAGCCAATACGTATAACAATCGCCGAGAGTACCCGCGCTCCCCCACCCGGGTCAAAACGCCTCAGCACCATGCCAGGACCGCTCACCCGGCACGCCCCGGGGCAGGCGCGCGCGACGCGGAAGCCACCGTCCGGGCGGCCGCCGGCCGGCTGTTCACCACCGGACAGACCCACCCGTCCACGGAGCCCGCCGGGGCCTCCCCCGCTGCCGTCAGGCGCGCACGAGGAGCGCCCGGTCGTCGCAGGCCAGGGCCTTGACCGTCGGTACCGGCCGGGTCACCGGGCGCGCTCCACGCGCCGCTCGTCCCACACCGGCTCCGCCGTCTCCCGTACGACACCGTCCGAGCCGAAGACCAGATACCGGTCGAAGGACTTTGCGAACCAGCGGTCGTGGGTGACCGCGACCACCGTCCCCTCGTACGCCTCAAGACCCTCCTGGAGCGCCTCGGCCGACTCCAGGTCCAGGTTGTCCGTCGGCTCGTCCAGGAGCAGCGCGGTGGTGCCGGCCAGCTCCAGGAGCAGGATCTGGAAGCGCGCCTGCTGGCCGCCCGAGAGCCGCTCGAAGAGCTGGTCCCCCTGGCGCTCCATCTCGTACCGGCGCAGCACGCCCATCGCCGCCCCACGGTCCCTGGCGTGCTGCGTCCACAGGATGTCGACGAGGGTGCGGCCCAGCAGCTCGGGGTGCGCGTGGGTCTGGGCGAAGTGGCCGGCCAAGACGCGGGCGCCGAGCTTCCACTGCCCGGTGTGGGCGACGGAGCCGCCGGCCAGCAGCCGCAGGAAGTGGGACTTGCCCGACCCGTTGGAGCCGAGCACCGCGACTCGCTCGCCGTAGAAGATCTCCAGCGAGAAGGGCTTCATCAGCCCGGTCAGCTCAAGATTCTCGCAGGTCAGAGCACGCACACCGGTACGGCCGCCGCGCAGCCGCATCCGGATCTCCTGCTCGCGCGGCGGCTCCGGCGGCGGCCCCGCATCCTCGAACTTCTGGAAGCGCGTCTGCATGGCGTGGTAGCGCGACGCCATGTCGGGGCTGCTGGCCGCCTGGTTGCGCAGCCGCAGCATCAGGGCCTTCAGCCGGGCGTGCTCCTCCTCCCAGCGCCGCTTGAGCTCCTCGAACCTCGCGAAGCGCTCCCTGCGGGCCTCGTGGTACGTGCCGAACCCGCCGCCGTGCACCCAGACGTCCGAGCCCGCGGGGCCGGGCTCCACGCTCACGATCTTCTCGGCCGCCCTCGACAGCAGTTCCCTGTCGTGCGAGACGAAGAGCACCGTCTTCCGGGTCTCCTTCAGCCGCTCCTCCAGCCAGCGCTTGCCCGGCACGTCGAGGTAGTTGTCCGGCTCGTCGAGCAGCAGCACCTCGTCGGGCCCCCGCAGCAGCGCTTCCAGGACCAGCCGCTTCTGCTCGCCCCCGGAGAGCGTCCGCACCTCACGGAACTGGGCCTTGTCGTACGGGACACCGAGCGCCGCCATGGTGCACATGTCCCAGACGGTCTCGGCCTCGTACCCCTGGACCTCCGCCCAGTCGCTCAGGGCCTGCGCGTACGTCATCTGCGCGGACTCGTCGTCGACCGTCATGATCAGGTGCTCGGCGGCGTCCACGGCGCGGGCCGCTTCGCGGATCCGCGGCTGCGCGACGGAGACCAGCAGGTCCCGGACCGTTCGCTCGTCCCGGACCGAGCCGACGAACTGCCGCATCACCCCGAGACCGCCGCTCACCGAGACCGTCCCGCCGTGCGGCTGGATCTCCCCCGCGATCAGCCGCAGCAAGGTGGTCTTGCCCGCACCGTTGGCGCCGACCAGCGCCACGACCGCGCCGTCGCCCACCCGGAACGAGGCATCACCGAGCAGCACCCGCCCATCCGGCAAGTAGTACTCAAGATGACCCGCTTCAAGATGTCCCATGCAACGGATTGTCGCCCACCGCCACCCCCGCGGGGCAACCGCATTCCGGTGCCCCTGGGGCTTGCGGTCGTACGAAGCGGATTAGTATGCGCGCCATGAGCTTCGGGCAAGGGGGGCCCTCCTGGGGGCCGGGGGATTCGCAGCGGGACAACAACACCGACGGCCAGTGGCAGGCTCCGGACGGGCGGACGCCCGGCAGCGCCGGAGGGGCGCCCGACTGGGCGGCGATGGCCGAGGAGAGTGCCGCCCGCGGCCGGCGCAGGAAACTGCTGCTCATCGGCGGCGGGGTGGTGGCGACCGCCGTGGTGGGGGCGCTCGTGGCGGCCGTGGTCGTGGCGGCGGGCAACGGCTCCGGCACGTCCGGCAAGGACCTCCCCTCCCCCGAGGCGCTGCCGAGCAAGAGCGGCGAGGCTCTGCCGTCCTTCACTCCGAAGGCCCCGGCCCCGCCGCCCGACCCGAAGGACTTCGTCTCCAGCTCGAAGAAGGACACGGCGCCGCTCAGCGCCGCCACCCTCTTCCCCGGCGCGAGGATCGCGGTCGGTGACCACACGTACGCGAAGGCAGCCACCTACCGCACCACGGCCTGCGCCTCCGTGACCCAGGGCGCACTCGGCTCGGTGCTGGTCGACAACGGCTGCGGGCAGGTCATCCGGGCGACGTTCAGCACGGGGGGCATCGCGGTCACCATCGGTGTCGCGGTCTTCGACACCGAGGCGCAGGCCCGGAAGGCGATGAAGCAGTCGGCCGGCGGCATCGCCTCGCTCAACGGCGCGGGTGTCCCCACCTTCTGCCGCAACGGCTCGGTCTGCCGCAGGACCGCCAACGCCTATGGCCGGTATGCCTACTTCACGGTCGGCGGTTTCACCAGTGGCAAGAACGTCACCCAGTCCGACGCGGACGTCTTCACGGCGGGCGACGACGTGGCGGAGTTCACCTTCCGCCGGATAGTGGCACGCGGCCAGGCCCAGGCATCGGCTGCGGCCAACGCACCGGCGAGCTGACCCGCGCGCTGCCCCACATGGTCTCCCCGTGAGCCCGCCAGTACCGGGCCCGTGCGGCAGCAGGTCCGGCGGGCTCACGGGCCGGGCTCAGCGGCCGGCGCCGCCCCGGTGGCGCAGCCGCAGCCGCAGCGGCAGCAGCGCGGACTCCAGCTGTGTGGCCAGGTCCATCTTCGACACGCCGTCCGCGCGCTCCTCGAAGCGGATCGGGATCTCCACACCGTTGTAGCCGTGCCGTACGGCCAGGAACTTCAGCTCCACCTGGAAGCTGTACCCGGCGCTCCCCAGCGTCGTCAGATCGACCGCGCGGAGCGTCCCCGCCCGCCACAGGTTGAACCCCGCGGTGATGTCGCGGATCCGGGTGTCCAGGAGGGTGCGCGCGTACTGGTTGGCGAGGCGGGACAGCAGCTTGCGGTGGAGGCCCCAGTCCTCGTCCAGCGAGCCGCCGTCGACGTACCGGCTGCCGACGACGAAGCCCGCGTCGGTCGAAAGGGCCGTTCCCAGCAGCTGGGGCACCACATGCGCGGGGTGGCTGCCGTCGGCATCCATCTGGACGACGTACTCGGCCCCCTCGTCGAGCGCCGCCAGCATCCCTGCCGCGTAGGCGCGCCCCAGACCGTCCTTCTCCGTACGGTGCAGCACGGTCATCCGGGGCCGCGCTCCGCCGGCCGACGGCGCGTTGTAGCCGGCGGCCAGTTCCTCCGCCAGCCGGCCGGTGCCGTCGGGGCTCGCGTCGTCGACCACCTTCAGCTGGAGGCCGGGGAGCGGGAGCGCCATCACGGCCTCCGCGGTGCGCGGCAGGCTGACGGCCTCGTTGTACGTCGGCATCACCACGGTCAGCGGCAGCACGCCCCACTCCTGGGGGATCTGCCCGGTCGCGGAGGGCTGGGGCATGGGATCTCCGGCGGAGGGCTGGGGCATGGGATCTCCGTACGTCGGCGATGTGCGCTTACCGGCGGGCCGCGCGGCGGCGCCGCATCAGCAGCAGCCGGCCCCCGGCAGCGTCCGCATATTACGTGCCTCACGGCTCCTGGCCGCCAGCAACTCGTCGGCCGGGTAGCCCACTTCCTCCAGCGTCAGCCCATGTGGCCGCACCACGCGCACGGAGGAGTCGCGCACGGCCACGGCGAGCACCTTTCCCGGCCACTCCACCGGGCGGTGTCCGTCGCCCACCGAGAGCAGCGCGCCCACCAGCGACCGCACCATGTTGTGGCAGAAGGCGTCGGCTCGCACGGTCCCGGTGATGATTCCGTCGGGGCCGCGCTCCCAGACCAGCTGCTGGAGGGTGCGGATCGTCGTCGCCCCCTCGCGTTTCTTGCAGTACGCGGCGAAGTCGTGCTCCCCGATGAGGGCCTGCGACGCCGTGTTCATCGCCGCCAGGTCGAGCTCCCGGTCGTGCCAGAGGACGTGCCCGCGCAGCAGCGGGTCGACCCCGCCGGGCCGGTCGCTCACGCGGTACGCGTACCGGCGCCAGATCGCCGAGAACCGGGCGTTGAAGCCGGGCGGCGCCTCGGCCACCCGCAGTACCCGGACGTCCTGGGGCAGCCGCCCGGAGAGCCGCCGCAGCAGCATCTCCCTGTGCTCCTCCCATACCTCCCGGGGGAGGTCGACCTGAGCGACCTGGCCGCGCGCGTGCACCCCGGCGTCCGTGCGTCCGGCGACCGTCAGGTCGTACGTCCTGGCCGAACGGGTCACCGTACGGATGGCGGACTCCAACTCCCCCTGTACGGTGCGTCGTTCGTTCTGCTTCGCCCAGCCGGAGAAGTCCTTGCCGTCATACGCAAGGTCCAGCCGCACCCGTACCGCACCGGGCTCCACCTCGTCACTCACCAGCGCATCCTCTCAGCCTCACGCGCACCACCACACCGCACCGATCCGTACACATCACACCGCCCGCACCGCACCGCACCGCACAAGAAGAACGGGCCCGCACCGCCCCGGAGGGTGATACGAGCCCGTTCAGCTGTCTTCAGAACGCTCAGGCGTCCTTGGACTCCGCCTCGACCGGCTTGGCGTCCTCGACGACCTCGGCCGGAGCCTCGGTCTTCGGGGCAGCGTCCTTAGCGGAACGCTTGGTCGCGGCCTCGGCCTCACCGGTGGCCTCCTGGGCCACGGTCAGCGCCTCGACCAGCTCGATGACCGCCATCGGGGCGTTGTCGCCACGACGGTTGCCGATCTTGGTGATGCGGGTGTAGCCACCGGGGCGGTTCTCGTACCGGGGGGCGATCTCGGTGAAGAGCGTGTGGACGACGCCCTTGTCCGTGATCGACTGCAGCACGAGGCGACGGTTGTGGATGTCGCCCTTCTTCGCCTTGGTGATGAAACGCTCCGCGACCGGACGCAGGCGGCGAGCCTTGGCCTCGGTCGTGGTGATGCGGCCGTGCTCGAACAGCGACTTCGCGAGGTTCGCGAGAAGCAGACGCTCGTGCGCGGCGCTGCCGCCCAGACGGGCACCCTTGGCGGGCTGAGGCATGGTGTTTCTCCTTGTGATCTGCACCGGCCGTATCAGGTACCGGTGTCAGTTACCGACGAGCTGCTGCCCGCCGGAAGTCCACGGTCGTGGCCCCGGAGCCCGGGGCCACGACCGGAGGCGTGTCAGTACTGCTCGGTCTCCACGAAACCGGCGTCCGCGTCGTCGTCGGCGCCGAAGGCGTCGGCGGCGGCGGTCGGGTCGAATCCGGGCGGGCTGTCCTTGAGCGCGAGGCCCATACCGGCCAGCTTCGCCTTGACCTCGTCGATCGACTTCGCACCGAAGTTGCGGATGTCGAGCAGGTCGGCCTCGGACCGCGCCACGAGCTCACCCACGGAGTGGATGCCCTCGCGCTTGAGGCAGTTGTACGAGCGGACCGTGAGCTCAAGCTCCTCGATCGGCAGGGCGAGATCGGCGGCGAGCGCGGCGTCCGTCGGCGACGGGCCCATGTCGATGCCCTCGGCGTCGATGTTGAGCTCGCGGGCCAGACCGAACAGCTCGACCAGGGTCTTGCCGGCCGACGCCATGGCGTCACGGGGGCGCATGGCCTGCTTGGTCTCGACGTCGACGATCAGCTTGTCGAAGTCGGTGCGCTGCTCGACACGGGTCGCCTCGACCTTGTACGTGACCTTCAGCACCGGGGAGTAGATGGAGTCGACCGGGATACGGCCGATCTCCTGGCCCAGCTGCTTGTTCTGCACGGCGGAGACGTAGCCGCGGCCGCGCTCGACGGTCAGCTCCATCTCCAGCTTGCCCTTGCCGTTCAGCGTGGCGAGGACCAGGTCGGGGTTGTGCACCTCGACACCGGCCGGCGGGGCGATGTCGGCGGCGGTGACCAGGCCGGGGCCCTGCTTGCGCAGGTACATCACGACCGGCTCGTCGTGCTCCGAGGAGACGACCAGCTGCTTGATGTTGAGGATGAGGTCGGTCACGTCCTCCTTGACGCCCGGCACGGTGGTGAACTCGTGCAGGACACCGTCGACGCGGATGCTGGTGACAGCGGCGCCGGGGATGGAGGAGAGGAGGGTACGGCGGAGCGAGTTGCCGAGGGTGTAGCCGAAGCCCGGCTCCAGCGGCTCGATCACGAACCGCGAGCGGTACTCGTCGACGACCTCTTCGGTCAGCGACGGACGCTGAGCGATAAGCATGCGGTGATCCTTCAGTCGTGGGCGCCCACTATTTGACGCCCCCAAGGTCCTGCTGGTGCCACGGCCCCGCCGGTGAGCGGTACCGCGGCCACGTGAACAAACACGTGCGGCACGTACTACAAGAGTACGAGTCCTACAAGGGTACGGGCGGTACGCCGAGAAGTGGCCGTACCGCCCGCGTAACCCTGTGGAACAGTCCGACGCCGAAGCGTCAGACGCGACGCCGCTTCGGGGGGCGGCAGCCGTTGTGCGGGGTGGGGGTGACGTCCTGGATCGAACCGACCTCAAGGCCCGTGGCCTGGAGGGAGCGGATCGCGGTCTCGCGGCCGGAGCCGGGACCCTTGACGAAGACGTCAACCTTGCGCATGCCGTGCTCCTGCGCGCGACGGGCGGCCGACTCGGCGGCCATCTGCGCGGCGAAGGGGGTGGACTTGCGCGAGCCCTTGAAGCCGACGTGGCCGGCGGAGGCCCAGGAGATCACGTTGCCCGAGGGGTCCGTGATCGAGACGATCGTGTTGTTGAACGTGCTCTTGATGTGGGCATGCCCATGAGCGACGTTCTTCTTTTCCTTGCGGCGCACCTTCTTGGTAGCACCCTGACGGCCCTTAGGAGGCATGTCTTACTCCCGGTGGAGTGGAGGTGATCGGTCCTACAGCGAAGACCGCTGAACAGCGTCCCTAGCTGAGGACTACTTCTTGCCCGGCTTCTTCTTACCGGCGATCGCGCGACGCGGGCCCTTGCGGGTACGAGCGTTCGTGCTGGTGCGCTGGCCGTGGACCGGAAGCCCACGACGGTGGCGCAGACCCTGGTAGCAGCCGATCTCGACCTTGCGGCGGATGTCGGCCTGGATCTCGCGGCGGAGGTCACCCTCGGTGCGGAGGTTGGCGTCCACGTACTCGCGGATCTTGACCAGGTCCTCTTCGGCCAGGTCACGAACGCGGGTGTTGGGGTCAACACCGGTGGCGGCCAGGGCCTCCTTGGACCGGGTGCGCCCGATGCCGAAGACGTAGGTGAGGGCAACCTCCACGCGCTTTTCGCGCGGGATGTCAACACCTGAAACGCGTGCCATTCAATGGCTCCTGTTGATATCGGGGGTCTTCCGCAGAGCCTTTCCCAGACGAAAGTGCCTACCGATGCGTAGGCACTATTCCGGGTCCCCGGCCCCCGCCGGAGGTGTCGCCCGCTGTGTCAGCTGGGCGGGCCCTGCGTATGTACGTATTTACGTGCGTCGCGCGAAGAACTGCGAGGTGCAGGTCGTGCGTCAGCCCTGGCGCTGCTTGTGGCGCAGGTTGTCGCAGATGACCATGACCCGACCGTGACGGCGGATCACCTTGCACTTGTCGCAGATCTTCTTGACGCTCGGCTTGACCTTCATGGGATGTCAGGTTCTCCGGGTCGGTGCCACCACCGCGCCGTGAGGCGAGGTGCGGGCAAGATCTACTTGTAGCGGTAGACGATCCGACCACGCGTCAGGTCGTACGGAGACAGCTCCACGACGACCCGGTCATCCGGGAGGATACGGATGTAGTGCATCCGCATCTTGCCGCTGATGTGCGCTAGGACCTTGTGACCGTTCTGAAGTTCCACCTTGAACATTGCGTTCGGGAGGGACTCGATCACGGTGCCCTCGATTTCGATGGCACCTTGCTTCTTGGCCACGCTTCGCCCTTCGAATCGGCTACCTTGATCGACTCCGTACAGCACGCAGGCCGACATGCATTGCATGAAGACATACGGGTATACGCGAGCCGACGAGTCAGTCTACGTCAGGGCTTCCATAAAGACGAATCCGGCAAGGATGCCCCACTGTCAAGATCCTTAAGCCAGTCGGCCGAACACGCTGTGGCGTATCCGGCGGCCCGGCCGGCGGCCGCACTCAGCCGAGCGGGTCGGGCGCCGTGGTCACACCGAGCTCCGCCAGCTTGGCCTTGCCGCCGTCGGGCGACGTGAGCACGATCAGCCCCTCGTCGGTCAGCGCGATCGAGTGCTCCCAGTGCGAGGACCATGTCCCGTCGGTCGTGATGACCGTCCAGTCGTCCTCCAGCACCTGGGTGCGGGGGGTGCCCAGCGAGACCATCGGCTCGATGGCCAGGCAGAAACCCGGGACCAGCTTCGGATTGTGGCGCCCGATGAGCCGGCGCTTGTCGACGTAGTTCAGCAGATGCGGGTCCATGTGCATCTCGGAGCCGATGCCGTGGCCGCCGTAGTCCTCGATGATCCCGTACTTGCCGGATGACGGACGGGGCTGGCGGCGGATGTAACCCTCGATCGCCTTCGACACCTCGGCGAGCCTGCCGCCCTTCCTCATCGCGGCGATCCCGGCCCACATCGACTCCTCCGTCACCCGGGAGAGCTCGACCAGCTCGGGAGCGTGACCGGTGCCGACGAACGCGGTGTAGGCGGCGTCACCGTGCCAGCCGTCGATGATCGCGCCGCAGTCGATGGAGATGATGTCGCCGTCCTTCAGGACGGTCTTCTCGTCGGGGATGCCGTGGACCACGACCTCGTTCACCGACGTGCAGATCGTGGCGGGGAATCCGCCGTAGCCGAGGAAGTTCGGCTTCGCCTTGTGATCGGCGAGCACCTTGCGGGCCACTTGGTCCAGGTCGTGCGTGGTGGCCCCGGGTACCGCGGCCTCACGGGTCGCGGCGTGGATCGCGGCGACGACCAGCCCCGCCTCACGCATCTTCGCGATCTGCTCGGGAGTCTTGATCTCCACCATCGAAATTGCCTTCCGCATCGAACCGGGCCTGTCGGCCCAAGGGTCTCTCTGCCCAACAGTACGGCCGCGGCGCCCTGGGGACACCGCGGCCGTGCGTACACGTAGTGCTTGTCAGACCTTGTCGGCCTGCAGGGCCGCCATGGCCCTCTCGGTCACCTCGGTGACCTTGCCGAGCGCCGAGATCGTCGACACCAGGCCCTGGGCCTTGTAGTGATCGATGATCGGCTCGGTCTGCGTGTGGTAGACCTCCAGCCGGGTCCGCACCGTCTCCTCGGTGTCGTCACCGCGCTGGTAGAGCTCGCCGCCACAGATGTCGCAGACGCCCTCGTTCTCCGGCTTGCTGTACTCGACGTGGAACACGTGACTCGAATCGTTGCGGCAGATACGCCGCCCCGCGATCCGCTTCACGACCTCGTCCTCGGGGACCTCCAGGTCCAGCACCGCGTCCAGCTTCCGTCCCTCGGCGCTCAGCCACTCGTCGAGTGCCTTGGCCTGGGCGACATTGCGCGGGAAGCCGTCGAGGAGGAAACCGCCCTCGGCGTCGGGCTGGGACATCCGCTCCTGCGCCATCCCGATGGTGACCTCGTCCGGAACCAGCTCGCCGGCGTCCATCAGCGCCTTGGCCTGCTTGCCCAGGTCCGTGCCCTGACTGATATTGGCACGGAAGAGGTCGCCCGTGGAGATGTGCGGGATCACCAGGTCCTTGGCAAGGTACGCAGCCTGCGTTCCCTTGCCTGCCCCTGGCGGTCCGACGAGGACGATACGCATCAGCGGAGGAACCCTTCGTAATTACGCTGCTGGAGCTGGCTCTCGATCTGCTTCACGGTCTCCAGACCCACACCCACGATGATGAGGATGCTCGTCCCGCCGAACGGGAAGTTCTGGTTCGCGCCGAAGCCCACCAACGCCATCGTTGGGACAAGAGCGATCACACCCAGATACAGCGACCCCGGCCAGGTGATCCGGTTGAGCACGTAGCTCAAGTACTCAGCGGTCGGTCGGCCAGCCCGGATGCCCGGGATGAAGCCACCATACTTCTTCATGTTGTCGGCGACTTCCTCGGGGTTGAACGAGATCGCCACGTAGAAGAAGGCGAAGAACACGATCAACAGGAAGTACGTGATGATGTACGCCGGATGGTCGCCCTTGACCAGGTTGTCCTTGATCCAGGTCGCCCAGCCCGCGGTCGAACCGCTGAACTGCACGATGAGGCCCGGGATGTAGAGCAGCGACGAGGCGAAGATGACCGGGATCACACCGGCCTGGTTCACCTTGAGCGGGATGTACGTCGACGTACCCCCGTAGGACTTCCGGCCGATCATCCGCTTCGCGTACTGGACGGGAATGCGGCGCTGGGCCTGCTCCACGAAGACGACGAGCCCGACCATGGCCAGACCCACCAGGATCACGGCACCGAACTCGATCCAGCCGCCGGCCAGCTTGCCCTGCTGCTTGACGGCCCACAGCGCGCCCGGGAAGCCGGCCGCGATGGAGACGAACATCAGGATCGACATGCCGTTGCCGATGCCGCGGTCGGTGACGAGCTCACCGAGCCACATGACCATGCAGGTGCCGGCGACCATGCAGATCACCATGGTCACGGTCGTGAAGATCGACTGGTCGGGGACGATCTGGTTGGCCACGGGGCAGCTGCCGAAGAGCGCGCCGGTGCGGGCGGTCGCCACCAGACCGGTGCCCTGGAGGACGGCGAGTGCGACGGTCAGATAACGCGTGTACTGCGTGACCTTCGCCTGACCGGACTGCCCCTCCTTCTTCAGGGCTTCCAGCCGCGGGATCACCACGGTCAGCAGCTGCAGGATGATGCTCGCCGTGATGTACGGCATGATGCCGAGCGCGAAGATGGTGATCTGCAACAGTGCGCCACCACTGAACATGTTGACCAGACCGAAGAGACCCTGGTTGGTCTTCGTCTGGTCCAGACACTGCTGAACGTTCGAGTAACTGACACCGGGGATCGGAATGTGCGTCCCGAGCCGGTAGATCACGATGATGGCGAGTGTGAACAGCAGCTTCTTGCGCAGGTCGGGCGTCTTGAACGCTCGGGCGAACGCGGTGAGCACGGTGCCTCCTGCGACCCCCGCGCGACTGCGTAGAGGTGACGGTCTTGAGAATGCGACGATGGACGGTTTGCGTAGCGGTCAGCACCCCGCGCGGATACACCACGCCGAGTACGGACAGTGCAGCGCCACCATACCGGCGACCCTGCCCCCCTAGGAACGACCAACCGGGGATGCCCTTTCAAAAAGGCATCCCCGGTTGGGTGTTCAGGTCATCGAGTCGTCTCAGACGAGCTCGGTGACGGTGCCGCCCGCGGCGGCAATCTTCTCCTTGGCGGAGCCGGAAACGGCGTCAACCGAAACCGTCAGCGCCACGGAGATCTCGCCCTGGCCCAGGACCTTGACGAGGCTGTTCTTACGGACCGCGCCCTTGGCGACCAGGTCGGCCACCGTGACGTCCCCACCCTGCGGGTAGAGCTCACCGAGCTTGTCCAGGTTGACAACCTGGAACTCGGTGCGGAACGGGTTCTTGAAGCCCTTCAGCTTCGGGAGGCGCATGTGGAGGGGCATCTGCCCGCCCTCGAAGCGCTCCGGAACCTGGTAACGGGCCTTCGTGCCCTTGGTACCACGACCTGCGGTCTTACCCTTGGACGCCTCACCACGACCCACACGGGTCTTGGCGGTCTTGGCGCCCGGGGCGGGCCGGAGGTTGTGGACCTTCAGCGGGTTGTTCTCCGCCATGTCAGTCGACCTCCTCAACCGTCACGAGGTGGCGGACGGTGTTAGCCATTCCGCGGAACTCGGGGCGGTCCTCCTTGACAACTACGTCGTGCAGGCGCTTGAGCCCGAGCGAACGCAGGGTGTCGCGGTGGTTCTGCTTGCTGCCGATGTACGACTTCGTCTGCGTGATCTTGAGGCGAGCCATTACGCACCCGCTCCCGCACGTGCACGGAGCAGAGCCGCGGGGGCGACGTCCTCGAGGGGCAGACCACGGCGAGCCGCGATCTCCTCGGGACGCTGCAGGCCCTTGAGGGCCGCCACGGTCGCGTGCACGATGTTGATCGCGTTGTCGGAGCCGAGCGACTTCGACAGGATGTCGTGGACGCCGGCGCACTCCAGAACGGCGCGCACCGGGCCACCGGCGATAACACCGGTACCGGGGGAAGCAGGCTTCAGCAGAACGACGCCCGCAGCCTTCTCGCCCGTGATCGGGTGAGGGATGGTGCCCTGGATACGCGGGACCTTGAAGAAGCTCTTCTTGGCCTCTTCCACGCCCTTGGCGATGGCCGCGGGAACTTCCTTGGCCTTGCCGTATCCGACACCTACGGTGCCGTCACCGTCTCCGACCACGACGAGCGCGGTGAAGCTGAAGCGACGACCACCCTTGACAACCTTGGCAACGCGGTTGATCGCGACTACGCGCTCAACGTAAGCGGTCTTCTCGGCGGCAGCGCCACCGTCGCGACCCTTCCGGTCCCGCCGCTCGCCGCCACCGGCACCGCTTCCGCGGCGCTGGGGTCCAGCCATTGGATTTACCTCTCTCTGTTACGTCCGTTAGTCCCGGAACCGGGGCTTAGAACTTCAGCCCGGCTTCGCGGGCGGCGTCAGCCAGAGCGGCAATGCGCCCGGCGTACCTGTTGCCACCACGGTCGAACACGACAGCCTCGACACCCGCGGCCTTCGCGCGCTCGGCGACGAGCGCACCGACCTGCTGGGCCTGGGCGCTCTTGTCGCCCTCGCCACCGCGGATCGAGGTGTCCAGGGTCGACGCCGACGCGAGCGTGTGGCCCGCGATGTCGTCGATGACCTGCGCAACGATGTTGCGGTTGGAGCGCGTCACGACCAGGCGCGGACGCTCCGGCGTGCCGGAGACGTGCTTGCGAACCCGGATGTGGCGGCGCTTGATGGCAGCGCGCTTGTACGCGTCGCCCTTGGCGATCTTTACACCGTATGCCATGGCTTACTTACCCGCCTTTCCGACCTTGCGGCGGATAACCTCGCCGGCGTACTTGACGCCCTTGGCCTTGTACGGGTCGGGCTTCCGCAGCTTGCGGATGTTAGCGGCGACCTCGCCGACCTTCTGCTTGTCGATGCCCTCGACGCTGAGCTTCGTGGGCGACTCGACCTTGAAGGTGATGCCCTCGGGGGCCTCAACGACGATCGGGTGGCTGTAGCCCAGGGCGAACTCCAGGTTGGAGCCCTTCGCCTGGACGCGGTAACCGACACCGCTGATTTCGAGCGCCTTGGTGTATCCCGTGGTCACGCCGGTGATCATGTTCGCCACCAGCGTGCGGGACAGGCCGTGAAGGGCCTTGTTCTGACGCTCGTCGTTAGGACGCACGACGTTGAGCACGCCGTCATCGCCCTTGGTGACCTCGATCGGCGACGCAACGGTGTGCGAGAGGGACCCCTTGGGGCCCTTCACCGCGACCGTGCGGCCATCGATGGTGACGTCCACACCGGCGGGAACCTGGATGGGGAGCTTGCCGATTCGCGACATGAGCTTTTCCTCCGTTCCCGACTACCAGACGTAGGCGAGGACTTCCCCACCTACGCCCTTCTTGCTGGCCTGCTGGCCGGTCAGGAGACCGTGGGACGTGGAGATGATCGCCACGCCCAGGCCGCCGAGAACCTTCGGCAGAGTGGTGGACTTCGCGTAAACACGCAGACCCGGCTTCGAGATCCGCTTGATGCCTGCGATCGAGCGCTCGCGGTTCGGGCCGAACTTCAGCTCGAGAACGAGGTTCTTGCCGACCTCGGCGTCCTCGGTCTTCCAGCCGGTGATGAAGCCCTCCTGCTGGAGGATCTCCGCGATGTGCGACTTGATCTTGCTGTGCGGCATCACGACGGAGTCGTGGTACGCCGAGTTTGCGTTACGCAGACGCGTGAGCATGTCTGCGATGGGATCAGTCATGGTCATGAATTGGCCTTCGGCCTCTCTCGCCGGGGTTTCCTGTATGCGCCATCCCTCTCCCCGCTCAGTGGCGGGACGGGTGCGGTGCGGGGACCTACGGCGTAGTAAGCGTTTTGTCAGCGGGCTTCGCCCGCGGGCGGTCGGGCGGCAGAGGCCCAACCCCGCAAGCCTACGGCATACGGAGGAGGGCTTCTGCCGACCTGGTGCTTACCGAGAGCCTCCGATAATTCCCTGAAAGGGAATTACCAGGAGCTCTTGGTCACGCCCGGCAGCTCGCCGCGGTGGGCCATCTCACGAAGGCACACACGGCACAGGCCGAACTTGCGGTAGACGGAGTGGGGCCGGCCGCAGCGCTGGCAGCGGGTGTACCCGCGAACGCCGAACTTCGGCTTGCGTGCGGCCTTAGCGATCAGGGACTTCTTCGCCACGGTCAGTTCTCCTTGAACGGGAAGCCGAGGTGACGAAGGAGGGCACGACCCTCGTCGTCATTGGTCGCCGTGGTGACCACGGTGATGTCCATGCCCCGGACCCGGTCGATCTTGTCCTGGTCGATCTCGTGGAACATGACCTGCTCCGTGAGACCGAAGGTGTAGTTGCCACGGCCGTCGAACTGCTTCGGCGACAGACCACGGAAGTCACGGATACGCGGAAGCGCGAGCGACAGCGTACGGTCCAGGAACTCCCACATCCGGTCACCGCGGAGGGTGACGTGGCAGCCGATCGGCTGCCCCTCGCGCAGCTTGAACTGCGCGATCGACTTGCGGGCCTTGGTGACGGCCGGCTTCTGACCGGTGATCGTGGTCAGGTCCTTGATGGCACCGTCGATCAGCTTGGAGTCGCGGGCGGCGTCGCCCACACCCATGTTGACCACGATCTTGACGAGACCGGGAATCTGCATGACGTTCTCGTAGGAGAACTCCTCACGCATCTTGCCGGCGATTTCCTCGCGGTAGCGCGTCTTGAGACGCGGCGCAGTGGTGGCAGTCATCAGATGTCCTCACCGGTCCGCTTGGCAACGCGGATCTTGTTGCCCTCGTCGTCAAAGCGGTAGCCGACGCGGGTAACGACCTTCTTGCCGTCCTTCTCCACAACCAGCTGAACATTGCTGACGTGGACAGGCGCTTCGGTCGTCACGATGCCACCGGTCTGCGAACCACGAGCGGTCTGGCCGGCCTTGGTGTGCTTCTTGACCCGGTTGACACCCTCGACGAGGACACGGTTCAGCGTGGGGTAGGCAACGATGACCTTGCCCTGCTTGCCGCGGTCCTTACCGGTGATGACCTGAACCAGGTCGCCCTTCTTGATCTTCATGCTTACAGCACCTCCGGCGCGAGCGAGATGATCTTCATGAACTTCTTCTCGCGCAGCTCACGGCCCACCGGGCCGAAGATACGGGTGCCGCGGGGGTCGCCGTCGTTCTTCAGAATGACGGCGGCGTTCTCGTCGAAGCGGATGTACGAGCCGTCCTGACGACGACGCTCCTTGACGGTGCGAACGATGACCGCCTTGACGACGTCACCCTTCTTCACGTTGCCACCGGGGATCGCGTCCTTGACGGTGGCGACGATGACGTCACCGATACCCGCGTAGCGGCGACCCGAGCCACCGAGAACACGAATGGTGAGAATTTCCTTCGCACCCGTGTTGTCGGCGACGCGAAGTCGCGACTCCTGCTGGATCACGTCTATCTCCTGATCGTCTGCCGGTTCCCGGCGGGGGACCCGTGCAATTGCTTACGGGGTCCCCCGCCGAGCCTGGCGGAACTGACCTGAGCGATGAGCTCAGGGATTCTTACTTGGCCTTCTCGAGGATCTCGACGATGCGCCAGCGCTTCGTCGCCGAGAGCGGACGCGTCTCCATGATGACGACGCGGTCGCCGACACCGGCAGCGTTGGACTCGTCGTGCGCCTTGAGCTTGTTCGTACGGCGGATGACCTTGCCGTACAGCGCGTGCTTGACGCGGTCCTCGACAGCGACGACGACAGTCTTGTCCATCTTGTCGCTGACGACGAGACCCTCACGGGTCTTGCGGAAACCGCGCTGCTCAGTCGTCTCAGTCACATTCTTCTCGCTCATCAGGCGCTCTCCACCGTCTCGATGCCCAGCTCGCGCTCACGCATCAGGGTGTAGATCCGGGCGATGTCCTTACGGACGGACTTGAGCCGACCGTGGTTCTCGAGCTGTCCGGTCGCCGCCTGGAAGCGGAGGTTGAACAGCTCTTCCTTGGCCTCACGCAGCTTGGCGACGAGGTCCTCGTCGTTCAGCTCACGCAGCTCGGTCGCCTTGATACCGGCCGCCATCACGACTCACCTGCCTCGCGCCGCACGATGCGGCACTTCATCGGAAGCTTGTGGGCGGCGCGGGTGAGCGCCTCCTTAGCGACCTTCTCGTTCGGGTAGGACAGCTCGAACATCACCCGGCCGGGCTTGACGTTCGCGATCCACCACTCCGGGGAGCCCTTACCGGAACCCATGCGGGTCTCGGCGGGCTTCTTGGTGAGGGGACGGTCCGGGTAGATGTTGATCCAGACCTTGCCGCCACGCTTGATGTGGCGGGTCATCGCGATACGAGCAGCCTCGATCTGGCGGTTCGTCACGTACGCCGGCGTCAGAGCCTGGATGCCGTACTCACCGAATGCGACCTCAGTTCCACCCTTCGCCATACCACTGCGCTTGGGGTGGTGCTGCTTGCGGTGCTTGACCCTACGAGGGATCAGCATGTCGGTCAGGCCTCCGTTCCAGTGCTCTCAGCCGGAGCAGCGGCTGCGGGAGCGTCGGCCTTGGGGGCCTCGGCTGCCGGCGCGGACTGCTGCGGCTTGCGGCCACGGCCGCCACGCTCGCCGCCACGGCCACCACGGCCGCCGGCTGCCGGACGGTCACTGCCGCCACCACGGGCCGGGCGGTTACCCGCACGGGCCGCGGCGTTCTCGGCACGGACCTCGGCGATGTTCTTGACATTGCCCTTGTAGATCCAGACCTTCACGCCGATACGGCCGAAGGTCGTCTTGGCCTCGAAGAAGCCGTAGTCCACGTTCGCGCGGAGCGTGTGCAGCGGCACACGGCCCTCGCGGTAGAACTCCGAACGGGACATCTCGGCGCCGCCGAGACGGCCACCGCACTGGATCTTGATGCCCTTGGCGCCGGCCTTCATCGTCGACTGCATGCTCTTACGCATGGCGCGACGGAAGGAGACACGCGAGGAGAGCTGCTCGGCGACGGCCTGGGCCACCAGCTGAGCGTCCACCTCGGGGTTCTTGACCTCAAGGATGTTGAGCTGGACCTGCTTGCCGGTCAGCTTCTCCAGCTCGCCGCGGATGCGGTCGGCCTCGGCGCCGCGGCGGCCGATGACGATGCCCGGACGAGCGGTGTGGATGTCGACGCGGACGCGGTCGCGGGTGCGCTCGATCTCAACCTTCGAGATGCCGGCGCGCTCCATGCCCTTCGTCATCATGCGACGAATGGCAACGTCTTCCTTGACGTAGTCCTTGTACAGCTTGTCGGCGTACCAACGGGACTTGAAGTCCGTGGTAATGCCGAGTCGGAACCCGTGCGGGTTAACCTTCTGGCCCATTACCGGGTTCCTTCCTTGCTGCTGACGACCACGGTGATGTGGCTGGTCCGCTTGCGGATCCGGTAGGCACGGCCCTGGGCGCGCGGACGGAACCGCTTCAGGGTCGGGCCCTCGTCGACGTACGCCTCGGAAATGACGAGGCTGCCGGCGTCGGTGTGGTCGTAGTTGTGTGCAGCGTTGGCGATGGCGCTGTCAAGCACCTTGCCAACCGGCACGCTCGCGGCCTGCGGGGCGAAACGCAGGACCGCCTGAGCCTCCGTGGCATCCATGCCACGGATAAGGTCCACCACGCGGCGGGCCTTCATGGGCGTGACGCGGATGTACCGCGCCTGGGCCCTGGCTTCCATGGTTGTCCCTTCGGTGTCGTTCATAGTCTTCGCACCCCGCCTTAGCGGCGCTTCGACTTGCGGTCGTCCTTGACGTGGCCGCGGAAGGTGCGGGTCGGCGCAAACTCGCCGAGCTTGTGGCCGACCATCGACTCGGTGACGAACACCGGGACGTGGATCTTGCCGTTGTGCACCGCGATGGTGTGTCCCAGCATGTCCGGGATGATCATCGAGCGCCGGGACCAGGTCTTGATGACGTTCTTGGTGCCTGCTTCGTTCTGTACGTCCACCTTCTTGACAAGGTGTCCGTCGACGAAAGGCCCCTTCTTGAGACTGCGCGGCATCTAAACCCGCTCCTAGCGCTTCTTGTTCGTCTTGCGGCGGCGGACGATGTACTTGCTCGAAGCCTTCTTCGGCGAGCGAGTACGACCCTCCTTCTGACCCCACGGGCTGACCGGGTGACGACCACCGGAAGTCTTGCCCTCACCACCACCGTGCGGGTGGTCGACCGGGTTCATCGCGACACCGCGGACGGACGGGCGAACGCCCTTCCAGCGCATACGGCCGGCCTTGCCCCAGTTGATGTTCGACTGCTCGGCATTGCCGACCTCGCCGATGGTGGCGCGGCAGCGGATGTCGACCAGGCGGACCTCGCCCGACGGCATGCGAAGGTGCGCCATGGCGCCTTCCTTCGCGAGCAGCTGGACCGAAGCACCCGCGGAACGGGCGATCTTCGCTCCGCCACCGGGACGCATCTCGATGGCGTGAATGGTCGTACCGACCGGGATGTTGCGCAGCGGCAGGTTGTTGCCCGGCTTGATGTCGGCACCTGCGCCGTTCTCCACCCGGTCGCCCTGGCCCAGCTTGGCCGGGGCAAGGATGTAGCGCTTCTCGCCGTCCGCGTAGTGCAGGAGCGCGATGCGCGCGGTGCGGTTCGGGTCGTACTCGATGTGCGCGACCTTCGCCGGCACACCGTCCTTGTCGTGACGACGGAAGTCGATCACACGGAAGGCACGCTTGTGTCCGCCACCCTGGTGACGAACGGTGATCCGGCCGGTGTTGTTACGGCCGCCCTTGCTGTGCAGAGGGCGAACCAGCGACTTCTCCGGCGTGGACCGCGTGATCTCGACAAAGTCGGCAACGGAGGAGCCACGGCGGCCCGGCGTTGTCGGCTTGTACTTGCGGATTCCCATTTCTCAGTCCTCGTCCGATTCCGGACGATCCAGACCGCCGTTAGGCGGTCGGACCGCCGAAGATGTCGATACGGTCGCCCTCGGCAAGGGTCACGATGGCGCGCTTGGTGTCAGCGCGCTTTCCGAACCCGGTACGGGTGCGCTTGCGCTTGCCCTGGCGGTTGATCGTGTTGACTCCGGTGACCTTGACCGAGAAGACCGCTTCCACGGCCTGCTTGATCTGGGTCTTGTTGGAGCCCGGCGCGACGATGAACGTGTACTTGTTCTCGTCGAGCAGCGCGTAGCTCTTCTCGGAAACAACCGGCTTGACGAGGACGTCGCGCGGGTCCGTGAAGGTCTTGCTGGTGACGGTCTCAGTCATCAGACGTCGGTCCCTTCGGTCTCAGTGGTGGCCTTGGGGCCAGACACGAAGGACTCGAAGGCGGCCTTGGTGAAGACCACGTCATCGGAGACGAGCACGTCGTACGTGTTCAGCTGGCCCGGCTCCAGGAGGTGCACCTGGGGCAGGTTGCGGGCGGAGAGCCACGCGGCCTCGTCCGAACGCTCGGCGATCAGGAGCACGTGCTTGCGCTCGCTGACCTTGCCCAGCAGGGACTTCGCGGCCTTCGTGGAGGCAGCTCCCTCGACCACGCCGGAGACGACGTGGACGCGAGCGTTCTGCGCCCGGTCGGTGAGGGCACCGCGCAGGGCGGCAACCTTCATCTTCTTCGGAGTGCGCTGCGAGTAGTCACGCGGCTGCGGGCCGTGGACGACGCCACCGCCGGCGAACTGCGGCGCACGGGTCGAACCCTGGCGCGCGCGGCCGGTGCCCTTCTGGCGGTAAGGCTTCTTACCGCCACCACGGACTTCGCCGCGACGCTTGGTCTTGTGCGTGCCCTGACGGGCCGCGGCCAGCTGCGCGACAACGACCTGGTGGATCAGCGGAATGCTGATCTTGGCGTCGAAGATCTCCGAAGGGAGTTCGACGGTCCCGGCCTTGTCGCCTGCCGGCGAAAGGATGTCAATGGTGCTCATCGGTTCCTCAAGCCCCCTTGGCCGCGGTACGGACCAGGACGAGGCCGCCGTTCGGACCGGGGACCGCGCCCTTGATGAGCAGCAGACCCTTCTCCGCGTCAACGGCGTGGACGGTCAGGTTCTGGGTGGTGACCCGCTCGTTGCCCATGCGGCCCGCCATGCGCATGCCCTTGAAGACACGGCCCGGAGTGGCACAGCCACCGATGGAGCCAGGCTTACGGTGCACGCGGTGGGCACCGTGGGAAGCCTTGCCACCCTTGAAGTTGTGGCGCTTCATGACACCGGCGAAGCCCTTGCCCTTGCTCTTGCCCGTGACATCGACCTTGATGCCGGACTCGAACACCTGGGCGGTGATCTCCTGGCCCAGCGTGTACTCGCTGGCGTCAGGGGTGCGGAGCTCCACCAGGTGGCGGCGCGGTGTCACGTCGGCCTTGGCGAAGTGACCCTTGAGGGGCTTGTTCACCTTGCGAGGGTCGATCTCGCCGAAGGCGATCTGGACCGACTCGTAGCCGTCGATGTCGTTCGTACGGACCTGCGTCACGACGCACGGCCCGGCCTTGACGACGGTCACCGGGACAACCCGGTTGTTCTCGTCCCAGACCTGGGTCATGCCGAGCTTCTCGCCCAGGACGCCCTTGATGTTCTTAGTCATCTCGCGCGTCACCTCAGAGCTTGATCTCGATGTCGACGCCCGCCGGCAGGTCGAGACGCATCAGCGAGTCAACCGTCTTCGGTGTGGGGTCGAGAATGTCGATGAGGCGCTTGTGCGTGCGCATCTCGAAGTGCTCGCGAGAATCCTTGTACTTGTGCGGCGACTTGATGACGCAGTACACGTTCTTCTCAGTGGGCAGCGGCACCGGGCCTGCGACCGACGCGCCAGTGCGCGTCACCGTCTCGACGATCTTCTTTGCCGAAGAGTCGATGACCTCGTGGTCGTAGGCCTTGAGCCGGATGCGGATCTTCTGTCCCGCCATGGCTACTCAGTAGTCCTGTCTCTCGTAACGCTCTGGGACCCGGCGGGTCCTGCATCCGTCTCCGACCCACGCGGTCGGGCGTGTCGCATTCCCTCTACGAAGATCTCCCGAAGGATTTCCCAACCAAGGGGTGCGGGCCAGTGACCGCGAGCCGGGGGACGAATACCCACCGGGCGCCTGGTCGGCACCCCGCTGACGCTTCCCGGAAGATTCCCGTACGTCCGCCTCAGCGCTGCCTTACGGCAGTTGGGGCGACGAGTACTGTGGGACTTGCTTCCAGTCCTCCCGACGAGAGGCGCGCAGCATCGGCACTCAACCGAGCAACCCCGATAGTCTGCCATACGGGTCACCACGGACGCCAATCGCGGCCGGAGACTGTACCCCAGCCCTCCCCCGCCGGACGCGGGCCGCCCCGGCACCCACCGCACAGGGCCCGGCCCCGCTCCACCGGGAGCGGGGCCGGGCCCTGTGCGGATACCGGCGGGGAGCTAGATGAGGCCCTGGGCCAGCATGGCGTCCGCGACCCGCTCGAAACCGGCGATGTTGGCGCCGGTCACGTAGTTGCCGGGGGCGCCGTACCGCTCGGCGGTCTCGTAGCAGGTGTGGTGGATGTCGCGCATGATCCGCAGCAGTTCGTCCTCGACGCGCTCGGGCGTCCAGGTGTCCCGGGCCGCGTTCTGCTGCATCTCCAGGGCGCTGACCGCGACGCCCCCGGCGTTGGCCGCCTTGCCGGGACCGAACGCGACCCCCGCTTCGTGCAGGACGTCCACGGCCTCCATGGTGGCCGGCATGTTGGCACCCTCGGACACGGCCTTGACCCCATTGCGCACGAGCGTCGCCGCCGCACCGGCGTCGAGCTCGTTCTGGGTGGCGGAGGGCAGTGCGATATCGGCGGGGACGTCCCAGACGCTGCCGCCGCTGACGAACCGGGCGGACGCGCCGCGGCGCTCGGCGTACTCGCTGATCCGCGCGCGCTCGACCTCCTTGACCTGCTTGAGGAGCTCCACGTCGATGCCCTTGTCGTCGATGACATAGCCGCTGGAGTCGGAGCAGGTCAGAGGGTTGGCCCCGAGGGCCTTGAGCTTCTCGATGGTGTAGATGGCGACGTTCCCGGAGCCGGAGACCACCGCGGTCTGCCCCTGGAGGTCCTCGCCGCGGCGGCGCAGCATCTCGGCGGCGAAGTAGACGTTCCCGTAGCCGGTCGCCTCGGGGCGGATCGACGAGCCACCCCAGGCGAGTCCCTTGCCGGTGAGGACGCCGGACTCCCAGCGGTTGGTGATGCGGCGGTACTGCCCGAAGAGGTAGCCGATCTCCCGGCCACCGACGCCGATGTCCCCGGCGGGCACGTCGGTGTGCGCGCCGATGTGCCGGTGCAGCTCGGTCATGAAGGACTGGCAGAAGCGCATGACCTCGGAGTCGGAGCGGCCATGCGGGTCGAAGTCGCTGCCGCCCTTGCCGCCGCCGATGCCCAGCCCGGTCAGCGCGTTCTTGAAGACCTGCTCGAAGCCCAGGAACTTGACGATGCCCAGGTTCACCGAGGGGTGGAAGCGCAGACCGCCCTTGTACGGGCCGAGCGCGCTGTTGAACTCCACCCGGAAGCCGCGGTTGACGTGGACCCTCCCCCGGTCGTCCTGCCAGGGCACCCGGAAGATGATCTGCCGCTCGGGCTCGCAGAGCCGCTCCACCAGGCTCGCCTGCGCGTAGTCGTCGCGCACGGCCAGCACCGGCGCCAGGCTCTCCAGCACTTCGTGAACTGCCTGGTGGAATTCGGGCTGGGCCGGGTTGCGGTGCTCGATCTCGGCGCGCAGAGCAGCCAGCTTGTCCTTCGGAGAACTCGTGGTTGGCGGTGTCACAGGTGTCCCTTTCCTGTCGGGCGCAGACGACGGCCGCCCGTGTGCGGCGGGCGGTCATCCGGAACAGTGTCACCCCTCGGGGATCGTTCCGGCGAGAACGCCTGCGCCCGCCGTCCGGCTGCTGAGACGCCGGGCGGCCGGAAACCGTCGGGCGGGGGGCGCGCGGGGCGGCAGCCGACCGGTGTTCCGCGCCTCTCGCGCGCCCCCCGCGCCGCACCGCCCGGTGCCCCGCAGGACCTTCCGGCCGTCCCCGGCGGACCGCCGCAGACCGCTCCGGTCTCCCCCGGCAGACCGCTCCGACCTCCCCTGACTGTCTCCCGCACCGCCCGTAACAGGGCCCGGCCCTGAGGCAACCTCCGGTCTGCGAACCCCGTCAAGCAGACCGGGAGAGCGCGGGAGGGCCCGCGCGGGGGAGCGGACGGAGCACCATCATGGGGATATCGCAGGGACCGGGCCACAGACACCAGGGTTCCGGTCCCTCCCGTCGGCTTCTGCTCGCGGGGCTCGGCACGGCCGCCGCGTCCGCCGCGCTCACCGCCTGTTCCGTACCGGCTTCGCCACGTCGTACCACCAGTACAGCCGACCCGATGCCGGGCAAGGCGATCTCCATAGCCAGGCACGACCGGCTCCTGCAGATACTGGCCCACCCCGACGACGACATGTACTTCATGAACCCGGACACCCAGCGGATGCTGGACTCCGGGACACCTCTGGTCTGCGTGTACCTCACCGGGGGCGAGGCCACCGGCATCAACGTCATCGCCGGGCAGCCGCACCCCGTGCCGGACAAGCCGGCCTACTCGTCGGCCCGCCACCAGGGGCTGCGCCAGGCGTACGCGGTACAGCTGGGCCTTCCCCCGTTCACCCGGTGGCAGAAGGACGTCGTCACCCTGCGCGGCGGACACCGCGCGGAGATCAACACGCTGGTACGGGGCGTCCGCCGGGTCGAGCTGATATTCCTCAACACGGCCATGCACACCTCCCGCGGGCGGCTCGGACTGCCGTCGCTCTGGGCCGACCGGGGGCTCAGCCTGCGGACGGTGGTCGCCGAGGGCTCCCCGCTCCAGGAGGCGGGCTCGTACACCTACGACGCGCTGGTCGACGTACTGACCGGGCTGCTGGTGCAGTACCGCCCGACCGTGGTCCACACCCTCGACCCCGACCCGGACATCCAGCACAGCCCCGACGCGGTCCGCCGCAAGGACAGCGAGCAGGCCGGGTACTCCGACCACGCCGACCACACCGCCGCCGCCTCCTTCAGCTGGGCGGCGATGATCCGCTGGGTGGCCGAGGCGACCGCGGGGAAGGGCGAGGTGCCGGCCTTCGTCGCCACCTCCTTCCGGGGCTACTACAACCGCCACTGGCCGAAGAACCTGTCGCCGGCGGTGCTCCGCAGGAAAGCGGCGAACCTGCTCCCTTACGGCGGCAACGAGGCCTGGGACTGCGGGAATCCGGGCGGCTGCGGCGACTACAACGTGGGTGTCGGCCGGCCGCTGACCAACAAGAAGGGGTGGGTGCGCTCCACCCACTACCGCTATCCGGGCCCGCGCCCCGCCCTGACCACCGCGCCGGACGGGCGCCTCACCGGGTACGGGGTCCTCGGGCTGCGCGCGGTGCGCTGGCGCGAGACGGCGCCGGGCAGCGGCCAGTGGGGGGCGCCGCACGATCTCGGCGGCGGGCCGCTGGCCCCGGCGCTCGGCGCGACCGCGCTCAAGGACGGCAGGCAGCTCCTGTTCGGCCTGCGGTACTCCGCCATAGCCGGGCACGGGTCGGCGAACAGCCGGGAGATAGTGCTGCTCCAACAGCGCACGCCCGAGGGGGAGTTCACCGCGTGGACCGGCCTCGGAAACCCGGAGGGCGACCCGGACAGGGGCCGCCGGATAGGGGTCCCTGTCGCGGTCACCGACCACGCGGACCAGGTCCACCTCTTCCTGCGCGACGCATCCCAGGGCATCAGCACCCGGGTGCGCTCCGCCCGCGGCGTCTGGTCCCCCTGGCGGAGCCTGAGCGGCGGCCAGATCCAGGACGGCCTCTCCGCCACCGTCGACGCGGCGGGCCGCGTCCACGTCTTCGCGTCCGGCCGGGACACCGTGCACCACTGGACCCAGACCGCGGCGGGCGAGCCCCTGACGCTGCGCCCGGAGCCCCTGCTGCCACTGCCGGGCGACTCCCCCACGGCGCTGGCCGCACCGGACGGCGGTCTCGACGTCTACTACCGCGGTCCGGCGACGGCCGCGACGACCCGGGTGCACCTGGGCGGGGGCCACCCCGGCGCCCACCCTGCGGGCCCCGCCCTGCTCGGCCAGGACGACCGGGGCCGCGTCGAGCTCCTGCTGGACGGGAAGGTCCTCAGGCGCACCGAAGGCGTCGTACCGCTGGGAGGCGCCGCCCTGCTGGCCGAGGGGACCAGGACCGCGGGGAATCCGGGCGGGCCGACCGTGGCCGGTCTCGGCCCCGGCGCGCTCCCCTGGCTGTGGCGGCCGGTCCGCGAGGTGTAGCCGCACCCCGGGGGCCGGCGGCACCTCGCCGCCCTGCCCCGGCCCCCGTGCGCCGCCCCGCACGGCGCGCCTCCGCTCCCCCGTGCGGACACGCCGCACCGCCACGGACATGCAGAAGGGCCCCCGGTCCGCCGCGAACGGCGGGCCGGGGGCCCTCTGGTGTTACTCGGTGCTCTGTGTGAGCAACCAGGTCAGACCGTCAAGTGATTACTTGAGGATCTTCGTGACCTGGCCGGCGCCCACGGTCCGGCCACCCTCACGGATGGCGAACTTCAGGCCCTCTTCCATGGCGACGGGCTGGATCAGCGAGACCGTCATGAGGGTGTTGTCACCCGGCATGACCATCTCGGTGCCCTCGGGAAGGGTCACAACGCCCGTTACGTCCGTGGTACGGAAGTAGAACTGCGGGCGGTAGTTGTTGAAGAACGGGGTGTGACGGCCACCCTCGTCCTTCGACAGGATGTAGGACTGGGCCTCGAACTCGGTGTGCGGCGTGACCGAACCGGGCTTGATGATGACCTGGCCGCGCTCGACGTCCTCGCGCTTGATGCCACGGAGGAGCAGACCGACGTTCTCACCGGCCTGGCCCTCGTCGAGCAGCTTGCGGAACATCTCGATGCCGGTGACCGTGGTGGTGGTCTTCTCCTGCTTGATGCCCACGATGTCAACGGTCTCGTTGACCTTGAGGACACCACGCTCGATACGACCGGTGACGACGGTGCCACGACCGGTGATCGTGAAGACGTCCTCGATCGGCATCAGGAACGGCTTCTCGACGTCACGCTCGGGCTGCGGGATCGACTCGTCGACGGCCTTCATCAGGTCGAGGACGGTCTGGCCCCACTCCTTGTCGCCCTCAAGAGCCTTGAGCGCCGAGACCTTGACGACCGGAAGGTCGTCGCCCGGGAACTCGTACTCGGAGAGAAGCTCACGAACCTCGAGCTCGACGAGCTCCAGGATCTCCTCGTCGTCCACCATGTCGGCCTTGTTCAGCGCGACAACGATGTACGGGACGCCGACCTGGCGGGCCAGGAGCACGTGCTCCTTGGTCTGCGGCATCGGGCCGTCGGTGGCCGCGACCACGAGGATGGCGCCGTCCATCTGCGCCGCACCCGTGATCATGTTCTTGATGTAGTCAGCGTGACCCGGGCAGTCGACGTGCGCGTAGTGACGCGACTCCGTCTGGTACTCGACGTGCGCGATCGAGATCGTAATACCGCGCTGGCGCTCCTCGGGAGCCTTGTCGATCTGGTCGAAGGCCGAGGCCTCGTTCAGGTCCGGGTACGCGTCGTGCAGCACCTTGGTAATGGCGGCCGTGAGGGTCGTCTTACCGTGGTCGATGTGACCGATGGTGCCGATGTTGACGTGCGGCTTAGTCCGCTCGAACTTTGCCTTCGCCACTGGGTCCTCCTGCGGAGTGGTTCTGTACGCCTTGCTTCATCGGCGCCAGGTGATCTTTGCTGGGATGCCGGCGCCCGGGGCATACGCCGCATTGCTCGCGCTCTGCGTCGAATGCCCCAGTGGCTCCGGTGATAAGCCTAAAGCGTGGACTCGGAAGAGTTACTCGCCCTTGGCCTTCGCGATGATCTCCTCGGCGACGTTCCGCGGAACCTCGGCGTAGGAGTCGAACTGCATCGAGTAGCTTGCGCGACCCGAGGTCTTGCTGCGGAGGTCTCCGACGTAGCCGAACATCTCCGAGAGGGGCACGAGGCCCTTCACGACGCGAGCGCCGCTGCGCTCCTCCATGGCCTGGATCTGGCCACGGCGGGAGTTGAGGTCGCCGATGACATCGCCCATGTAGTCCTCGGGCGTGGTGACCTCGACGGCCATCATCGGCTCAAGGAGCACGGGGGACGCCTTGCGGGCACCCTCCTTGAACGCCTGCGAACCGGCGATCTTGAAGGCCAGCTCCGAGGAGTCGACCTCGTGGTAGCCACCGTCGAGAAGGGTGATGCGGACACCCACCATCTCGTAACCGGCCAGGATGCCGAACTTCATGGCTTCCTGGGCACCCGCGTCCACCGAGGGGATGTACTCCCTGGGGATACGGCCACCGGTGACCTTGTTGACGAACTCGTACGACGCGTCGCCGCCCTCGATGGGCTCCATGGCGATCTGCACCTTCGCGAACTGGCCGGTTCCACCAGTCTGCTTCTTGTGCGTGTAGTCGATACGGTCGACGGTCTTGCGGATCGTCTCGCGGTAGGCGACCTGCGGCTTGCCGACGTTCGCCTCGACGCGGAACTCGCGCTTCATGCGGTCGACGAGCACCTCAAGGTGAAGCTCACCCATACCGCCGATGACGGTCTGGCCGGTCTCCTCGTTGGTGTGCACCTGGAAGGAGGGGTCCTCCTCCGAGAGACGCTGGATGGCAACACCCAGCTTCTCCTGGTCGCCCTTGGACTTGGGCTCGATCGCGACCTCGATGACCGGCGCCGGGAAGTCCATGGACTCCAGGATGACCGGCTTCTTCTCGTCACAGAGCGTCTCACCGGTGGTGGTCTGCTTCAGGCCCATGACGGCGATGATGTCGCCGGCGCCCACCGACGCGATCTCCTCACGCTTGTTCGCGTGCATGCGGTAGATCTTGCCGATGCGCTCCTTCTTGCCCTTGACCGAGTTCAGCACCGCGGTGCCGGCCTCGAGGCGGCCCGAATAAATCCGGACGAAGGTGAGCTTGCCGAGGTGCGGGTCGCTCGCGATCTTGAACGCAAGACCGGAGAACGGCTCGTCGTCGGACGGCTGGCGCTTGACGACGGTCTCGGGGTCCTTGACGTCGTGGCCTTCGATGGCCTCGACGTCCAGGGGGGAAGGCAGGTAGCGGACGACCGCGTCGAGCAGGGGCTGGACGCCCTTGTTCTTGAAGGCCGTGCCACAGAAGACGGGAGTGACGGTGACGGAGTCCGCGGTGCCCTTGGAAGCAAGGGTGATCCGGCGGATGGCCGCGTACAGCTGCTCCTCGGTGGGCTCGACGCCCTCCAGGTACAGCTCCATCATCTCGTCGTCGTTCTCCGAGACGGCTTCGAGCAGCTTGCCGCGCCACTCGTCGGCCGCCTCGGTGTGCGTCTCCGGGATGTCGACGATGTCGTACATCTCGCCCTTGGTCGCCTCGGCGGACCACACAAAGGCCTTCATCGTCACGAGGTCGACGACGCCCTTGAAGTCGGCCTCGGCACCGATCGGGAGCTGCATGACCAGCGGCACCGCACCGAGGCGGTCGACGATCATGTCGACGCAGCGGTGGAACTCGGCACCGGTACGGTCCAGCTTGTTGACGAAGCAGATACGCGGCACGCCGTAGCGGTCCGCCTGACGCCAGACGGTTTCGGACTGCGGCTCGACGCCCGCGACACCGTCGAACACGGTGACAGCGCCGTCGAGGACGCGGAGCGAACGCTCCACCTCGACGGTGAAGTCGACGTGACCCGGGGTGTCGATGATGTTGATCGTGTGATCGACATCGTTGAGCGGCCAGTGGCAGGTCGTCGCGGCCGACGTGATCGTGATGCCGCGCTCCTGCTCCTGCTCCATCCAGTCCATCGTGGCTGCACCGTCGTGGACTTCACCGATCTTGTAGCTCACGCCGGTGTAGAAGAGGATCCGCTCAGTGGTGGTCGTCTTGCCCGCGTCGATGTGGGCCATGATCCCGATGTTGCGGACCTTGGCCAGGTCAAGCGAAGTGGTGGCCATAAGGCTCAATCTTCTCTCGGTCTCGATGTGGGTAGCGACTACCAGCGGTAGTGCGCGAAGGCCTTGTTGGACTCGGCCATCTTGTGGGTGTCCTCACGCTTCTTGACAGCAGCGCCAAGACCGTTCGAGGCGTCGAGCAGCTCGTTGGTGAGCCGCTCGGTCATCGTCTTCTCGCGACGGGCGCGGGAGTAGCCGACGACCCAGCGCAGCGCGAGGGTGGCGGCGCGACCGGGCTTGACCTCGATCGGCACCTGGTAGGTGGCGCCACCGACACGGCGGGACTTGACCTCAAGAGACGGCTTGACGTTCTCAAGCGCGCGCTTCAGCGTGATGACCGGGTCGGCGCCGGTCTTCTCGCGAAGACCCTCCATGGCGCCGTACACGATCCGCTCGGCGGTGGAACGCTTGCCGTTCAGCAGGATCTTGTTGATCAGCGAGGTGACAAGAGGAGAACCATAGACCGGGTCAATGATGACCGGGCGCTTCGGGGCGGGGCCCTTACGAGGCATTCTTACTTCTCCTTCTTGGCGCCGTAGCGGCTGCGGGCCTGCTTGCGGTTCTTGACACCCTGGGTGTCGAGCGAACCGCGGATGATCTTGTAGCGAACACCGGGCAGGTCCTTCACACGGCCACCACGCACGAGCACGATCGAGTGCTCCTGCAGGTTGTGTCCCTCACCCGGGATGTAGGCCGTGACCTCGATGCCGGAGGTCAGACGAACACGCGCGACCTTACGGAGCGCCGAGTTGGGCTTCTTCGGGGTGGTCGTGAAGACACGGGTGCAGACACCACGACGCTGGGGCGAGCCCTCAAGCGCGGGAGTCTTGTTCTTCTCGACCTTGTCCTGCCGGCCCTTCCGGACCAGCTGCTGGATCGTAGGCACTACTTCTCCGGTTTCTGTGTGCCGTGTAGAACTAACCTGGAACCACTCCGACCCACGCGGTCGGGTGTGTCGAATACTGCAGACCTCCGCCGAAGTGGCGGGAAGGGCACAGATTGCGGCGGTCACTTACAGCTCGTCATGCGGTTGAAGACACGCACAGGAGCCAGGGCACACCCCAGGCACAAGGTCAGAGCGTACCTACCGCATCGGCTGCGGTCAAAACAAATGCCCACGCGGGCGGACAGACCGCCCCGCACGGGCACCGGACGGACACGCCGCAGGGCGGCCACCCCGGAGAGTGACCGCCCTGCGCCGAACATCCCGCCTACTGGTTGTACGGACCGTAGTCGTAGTCCTCCAGCGGAACGGCCTGGCCGGAGCCGGTGCCGAACGGCGAGTAGTCGATGTCGTCGTAGCCGACGGCCGAGTACATCGCGGCCTTGGCCTCCTCGGTGGGCTCCACCCGGATGTTGCGGTAACGGGCGAGGCCCGTACCGGCCGGGATGAGCTTACCGATGATGACGTTCTCCTTGAGGCCGATCAGGGAGTCCGACTTGGCGTTGATCGCCGCGTCGGTCAGAACCCTGGTGGTCTCCTGGAAGGACGCCGCCGACAGCCACGACTCGGTGGCCAGCGAGGCCTTGGTGATACCCATCAGCTGCGGACGGCCGGAGGCCGGGTGGCCGCCTTCCGTGACCACACGACGGTTCTCGGTCTCGAACTTCGAGCGCTCGACGAGCTCACCCGGAAGCAGCTCCGCGTCGCCGGACTCGATGATCGTCACACGGCGCAGCATCTGCCGGATGATGATCTCGATGTGCTTGTCGTGGATCGACACGCCCTGCGAGTTGTAGACCTTCTGGACTTCGCCGACCAGGTGGACCTGGACCGCGCGCTGGCCGAGGATACGCAGCACGTCGTGCGGGTTGGTGGCACCCACGGTGAGCTTCTGGCCCACCTCGACGCGGTCGCCGTCGCCCACGAGCAGACGGGCACGCTTGGAGATCGGGAAGGGCGTCTCCTCGCTGCCGTCGTCCGGGGTGACGACGAGCTTCTTCGTCTTCTCGGTCTCCTCGATGCGGACGGAACCCGCGGCCTCGGAGATCGGCGCGACACCCTTCGGTGTACGGGCCTCGAAGAGCTCGACGACACGCGGCAGACCCTGCGTGATGTCGTCACCGGCCACACCACCGGTGTGGAAGGTACGCATCGTCAGCTGGGTACCGGGCTCACCGATGGACTGGGCGGCGATGATGCCGACCGCCTCACCGATGTCGACCAGCTTGCCGGTGGCCAGCGAGCGTCCGTAGCAGAAGGCACAGGTGCCGACCGCGGACTCACAGGTCAGGACCGAGCGGGTCTTGACCTCCTCGACACCGGCGCCCACCAGGGCGTCGATCAGGACGTCACCCAGGTCGACGTTGGCCGGCGCGATGACCTTGCCGTCGATGACGACGTCCTCGGCGAGCATGCGGGCGTAGACCGAGGTCTCGACGTCCTCCGTCTTGCGGAGCACACCGTCCTCGCCCTTGACCGCGATCTTGAGCTTCAGACCGCGCTCGGTGCCGCAGTCCTCCTCGCGGATGATGACGTCCTGCGAGACGTCCACCAGACGACGGGTCAGGTAACCCGAGTCGGCGGTACGCAGGGCGGTGTCCGCCAGACCCTTACGGGCACCGTGCGTGGAGATGAAGTACTCCAGAACGGAGAGACCCTCACGGAACGACGCCTTGATGGGACGCGGGATGGTCTCGTTCTTCGCGTTCGACACCAGACCACGCATACCGGCGATCTGCCGCATCTGCATCATGTTTCCTCGGGCACCCGAGTCAACCATCATGAAGATGGGGTTCGTCTTGGGGAAGTTCGCGTTCATCGCCTCGGCAACCTCATTGGTCGCCTTGGTCCAGATCGCGATGAGCTCCTGCGTGCGCTCGTCCTTGGTGATCAGACCGCGCTCGTACTGCTTCTGGACCTTCTCGTCCTGGGCCTCGTAGCCCTGGACGATGGCCTTCTTTGCCTCCGGGACGACGATGTCCGAAACGGCGACGGTGACGCCGGAACGGGTCGCCCAGTGGAAGCCCGCAGCCTTCAGGTTGTCGAGCGTCGCCGCCACGATGACCTTGGGGTAGCGCTCGGCCAGGTCGTTGACGATCTCGGAGAGCTGCTTCTTGCCCACCGAGTAGTCGACGAACGGGTAGTCCT
Organism: Streptomyces sp. NBC_00388; assembly: GCF_036061255.1. Taxonomy (NCBI): domain Bacteria; kingdom Bacillati; phylum Actinomycetota; class Actinomycetes; order Kitasatosporales; family Streptomycetaceae; genus Streptomyces; species Streptomyces sp. NBC_00388. The sequence goes on along the minus strand of NZ_CP107948.1, from coordinate 4,614,923 downwards.
CGGGCAGCAGCTCGTTGAAGAGCGCGCGGCCCAGGGTCGTACGCAGCCGGAAGGTGTCGCCCGGCTGGTACTCGGGCTCGCCCGGCTCGGAGACCGGCGGCACCCAGCCACGCGGCGGGATGGTGCCCACCGGGAAGCGGATGTCGACCTTCGCCTGCAGCGACAGCTCGCGGTTGTCGAAGGCCATGATCGCCTCGGCCGCGGAGCCGAAGCTCCGGCCCTCGCCGATGACCTTGCGCTCTGCCTCGTCGGTCGTGAGGAAGAACAGTCCGAGCACCATGTCCTGGGTCGGCATGGTGACGGGACGGCCGTCGGCCGGCTTCAGGATGTTGTTCGAGGACAGCATCAGGATGCGGGCCTCGGCCTGCGCCTCTGCCGACAGCGGCAGGTGGACGGCCATCTGGTCACCGTCGAAGTCCGCGTTGAACGCGGTGCAGACGAGCGGGTGGATCTGGATGGCCTTGCCCTCGACCAGCTGCGGCTCGAAGGCCTGGATGCCCAGGCGGTGCAGGGTCGGCGCACGGTTCAGCAGCACCGGGTGCTCGGCGATGACCTCTTCGAGGACGTCGTACACCACGGTGCGGCCGCGCTCGACCATGCGCTTGGCCGACTTGATGTTCTGCGCGTGGTTCAGGTCCACCAGGCGCTTCATCACGAACGGCTTGAAGAGCTCCAGCGCCATGGCCTTCGGCAGACCGCACTGGTGCAGCTTGAGCTGCGGGCCGACGACGATCACGGAACGTGCGGAGTAGTCCACACGCTTGCCGAGGAGGTTCTGACGGAAACGGCCCTGCTTGCCCTTGAGCATGTCGCTCAGGGACTTCAGGGGACGGTTGCCGGGACCGGTGACCGGGCGACCGCGGCGGCCGTTGTCGAACAGCGCGTCGACGGCCTCCTGCAGCATCCGCTTCTCGTTGTTCACGATGATCTCGGGGGCACCGAGGTCGAGAAGACGCTTGAGGCGGTTGTTGCGGTTGATCACACGGCGGTACAGGTCGTTCAGGTCGGAGGTCGCGAAGCGGCCACCGTCCAGCTGCACCATCGGACGCAGGTCCGGCGGGATGACCGGTACGCAGTCCAGCACCATGCCCTTGGGCTTGTTGCTGGTCTGCAGGAACGCGGAGACGACCTTGAGGCGCTTGAGCGCACGGGTCTTCTTCTGGCCCTTGCCGGTACGGATGATCTCGCGGAGGCGCTCGGCCTCCTCGTCGAGGTCGAAGGACTCCAGGCGCTTCTGCAGGGCGGCAGCGCCCATGCAGCCGTCGAAGTACGTGCCGAAGCGGTCACGCAGCTCGCGGTAGAGCAGCTCGTCGCCCTCCAGGTCCTGGACCTTGAGGCTCTTGAAGCGGCTCCACACCTCGTCGAGGCGGTCGATCTCGCGCTGCGCACGGTCACGCAGCTGCTTCATCTCACGCTCGGCGCCTTCGCGCACCTTGCGGCGCACGTCGGCCTTGGCGCCCTCGGCCTCCAGCTCGGACAGGTCCGTCTCGAGCTTCTTGGCGCGGGCCTCAAGGTCGGAGTCGCGGCGGTTCTCGACCTGCTGGCGCTCGACGGAGACGTGGGCCTCCAGCGAGGGCAGGTCGCGCGTCCGGCGCTCCTCGTCCACAAAGGTGATCATGTAAGCGGCGAAGTAGATGACCTTTTCGAGGTCCTTCGGCGCGAGGTCGAGCAGGTAGCCCAGACGGGACGGGACACCCTTGAAGTACCAGATGTGGGTGACGGGAGCGGCCAGCTCAATGTGGCCCATCCGCTCACGACGCACCTTGGCGCGAGTGACCTCGACGCCGCAGCGCTCGCAGATGATGCCCTTGAAGCGGACACGCTTGTACTTGCCGCAGTAGCACTCCCAGTCCCGGGTCGGACCGAAGATCTTCTCGCAGAAGAGTCCGTCCTTCTCGGGCTTGAGGGTGCGGTAGTTGATGGTCTCCGGCTTCTTCACTTCGCCGTGGGACCAGGTCCGGATGTCGTCCGCGGTGGCGAGGCCAATCCGCAGCTCGTCGAAGAAGTTGACGTCGAGCACTTGTCGTCAATCCCTCTTTCGGGGGTTCGAGCCCCTCGCGTCAGCGAGAAAAATGGGCACTTCAGCAATGGTCTGAACGGGTCCGGGGAGAGCCGGCCGCCTCAGTGCGAGGCGGCCGGCCAACCCGTCAGACCTCTTCGACGCTGCTCGGCTCTCGCCGGGACAGGTCGATACCGAGCTCCTCCGCTGCACGGAAGACGTCCTCGTCCGTGTCGCGCATCTCGATGGACATGCCGTCCGAGGACAGCACCTCCACGTTGAGGCAGAGCGACTGCATCTCCTTGATGAGCACCTTGAAGGACTCGGGGATGCCGGGCTCGGGGATGTTCTCGCCCTTGACGATGGCCTCGTAGACCTTCACGCGGCCGGTCACGTCGTCGGACTTGATGGTCAGCAGCTCCTGGAGGGCGTAAGCGGCGCCATAAGCCTCCAGCGCCCACACCTCCATCTCTCCGAAGCGCTGTCCACCGAACTGGGCCTTACCACCGAGCGGCTGCTGGGTGATCATCGAGTACGGACCGGTCGACCGCGCGTGCAGCTTGTCGTCGACCAGGTGGTGGAGCTTGAGGATGTACATGTACCCGACCGAGACCGGGTCCGGGAACGGCTCGCCGGAGCGGCCGTCGAACATCCGGGCCTTGCCGGACGGGAGGACCATGCGGTCACCGTCGCGGTTCGGGATGGTGGACTCGAAGAGACCGGAGATCTCGTCCTCGCGCGCACCGTCGAAGACCGGGGTGGCGACGTTGGTGCCGGGGGCGACCTCGTCGGCGCCGATGGTCTTGAGGCGCTCCATCCACTCCTCGTTGCCCTCGACCTTCCAGCCCTGGCTGGCGAGCCAGCCGAGGTGGATCTCCAGGACCTGGCCCGGGTTCATCCGGGACGGGACACCCAGCGGGTTGAGGATGATGTCGACCGGGGTGCCGTCCTCCAGGAACGGCATGTCCTCGATCGGCAGGATCTTCGAGATGACGCCCTTGTTGCCGTGACGGCCGGCGAGCTTGTCACCATCGGTGATCTTGCGCTTCTGCGCGACGTAGACGCGGACCAGCTGGTTCACGCCCGGCGGCAGCTCGTCGCCCTCTTCGCGGTCGAAGACGCGGACGCCGATGACCTTGCCGATCTCGCCGTGCGGCACCTTCAGCGAGGTGTCGCGCACCTCGCGCGCCTTCTCACCGAAGATCGCACGGAGCAGGCGCTCCTCCGGGGTCAGCTCGGTCTCGCCCTTCGGCGTGACCTTCCCGACCAGGATGTCGCCGGCGACGACGTCGGCACCGATACGGATGATGCCGCGCTCGTCGAGGTCGGCGAGGACCTCTTCGGAGACGTTCGGGATGTCCCGGGTGATCTCCTCCGGGCCGAGCTTGGTGTCACGGGCGTCGACCTCGTGCTCCTCGATGTGGATCGAGGAGAGGACGTCGTCCTGTACGAGGCGCTGCGACAGGATGATCGCGTCCTCGTAGTTGTGGCCTTCCCACGGCATGAACGCCACGAGGAGGTTCTTGCCGAGCGCCATCTCGCCGTTCTCGGTCGCCGGGCCGTCGGCCAGCACCTGGCTCTCGATCACCCGGTCGCCCTCGTTGACGACGACCTTCTGGTTGACCGATGTGCCCTGGTTCGAGCGGGAGAACTTGGCGATGCGGTACGTCGAGTACGTGCCGTCGTCGTTGGCGATGGTGATGTAGTCCGCGGAGACCTCCTGGACCACACCGTCCTTCTCCGCCTTGAGGACGTCACCGGCGTCGACCGCACAGCGGTACTCCATGCCGGTGCCGACCAGCGGCGCCTCGGACTGGATGAGCGGCACGGCCTGACGCATCATGTTCGCGCCCATGAGGGCACGGTTGGCGTCGTCGTGCTCCAGGAACGGGATCATCGCGGTCGCGACCGACACCATCTGGCGCGGCGAGACGTCCATGTAGTCGACGTCGTCGCCGGGGATGTAGTCGACCTCTCCGCCACGACGGCGGACCAGGACACGCGGCTCGGTGAACCGCATCTCCTCGGAGAGGGTCGCGTTGGCCTGCGCGATGACGAAGCGGTCTTCCTCGTCAGCGGTCAGGTAGTCGACGTCGTCGGTGACGACGCCTTCGACGACCTTGCGGTACGGCGTCTCGATGAAGCCGAACGCGTTGATCCGCCCGTAGGAGGCCAGCGAGCCGATCAGGCCGATGTTCGGGCCTTCGGGGGTCTCGATCGGGCACATACGGCCGTAGTGCGACGGGTGAACGTCACGGACCTCGAAGCCGGCCCGCTCACGGGAGAGACCACCAGGGCCGAGCGCGTTGAGACGACGCTTGTGCGTCAGGCCCGACAGCGGGTTGTTCTGGTCCATGAACTGGGACAGCTGGCTGGTGCCGAAGAACTCCTTGATGGAGGCGACGACCGGCCGGATGTTGATCAGGGTCTGCGGCGTGATCGCCTCGACGTCCTGAGTGGTCATGCGCTCGCGCACGACGCGCTCCATACGGGCGAGACCCGTACGGACCTGGTTCTGGATCAGCTCACCGACGTTACGGATACGGCGGTTGCCGAAGTGGTCGATGTCGTCGGTCTCGACCATGATCGAGCGGCCGGACTCGCCGACCGTCTCGGTCTCACCGGCGTGCAGCTTCACCAGGTACTTGATGGTGGCGATGATGTCGTCGCTGGTGAGAACACCCGCGTCGAGCGGCTCGTCGGCGCCGAGCTTCTTGTTCACCTTGTAGCGGCCGACCTTCGCGAGGTCGTAACGCTTCGGGTTGAAGTAGAGGTTCTCGAGCAGCGTCTGAGCGGCCTCGCGTGTGGGCGGCTCGCCCGGACGCAGCTTGCGGTAGATGTCGAGCAGCGCGTCGTCCTGGCCCTGGGTGTGGTCCTTCTCCAGGGTGGCGCGCATCGACTCGTACTCGCCGAACTCCTCAAGGATCTGCTCGGTGGTCCAGCCGAGAGCCTTCAGGAGGACGGTGACGGACTGCTTGCGCTTGCGGTCGATGCGGACACCGACCATGTCGCGCTTGTCGATCTCCATCTCCAGCCAGGCACCCCGGGACGGGATGATCTTGGCGGCGAAGATGTCCTTGTCGGACGTCTTGTCGATCGAGGAGTCGAAGTAGACACCCGGTGAACGGACCAGCTGCGACACCACGACACGCTCGGTGCCGTTGATGACGAAGGTGCCCTTGTTGGTCATGAGCGGGAAATCGCCCATGAAGACCGTCTGAGACTTGATCTCACCGGTCTCGTTGTTGGTGAACTCGGCCGTGACGAACAGCGGAGCCGCGAACGTGAAGTCGCGGTCCTTGCACTCGTCGATCGAGTTCTTCGGGGGCTCGAAACGGTGGTCGCGGAACGTCAGCGACATCGACCCGGAGAAGTCCTCGATCGGCGAGATCTCCTCGAAGATCTCTTCCAGACCGGACTTGGTGGGAACGTTCTGTCCGCTCTCCAGAGCGGCCTCGACGCGACCCTTCCATGCGGCGTTCCCGAGCAGCCAGTCAAAGCTTTCGGTCTGCAGCGCAAGGAGGTTCGGAACCTCGAGGGGCTCCCTGATCTTTGCAAAAGAGATGCGCAGCGGGGCGGTGCTGGCGCCGTTGTTCGTATTGGAGGTCGAGGCGTTGCGCGAGGCGGCCAAGAGGGGGTCCTTCCGAGGGCTCGGACTCACTACGCGCGTACCGGTCCCAAGCGGGGCACAGAGAAGGACATCCCAGGTCAGGGAGGGCAGTCATCGATGCTCAAGCGTTGGGCATGCCCCTGGTGACGGGCAGGAGGCAGCTAACAGGCAGCGCAAAGGGTCAGTGTAGCCACTGGGCTCACTGATGTCCAGAGCGGGTTATGGGAGACCCTCATTCTTCTGCTCAACACCTGCGTCAAAGCTTCCCTCTTCGTCGCCGATCCATGCCTCGGATACGGATCGATGTGACGACGCGTCCTGAGAATTGCGCGCTCCGTGCGGTTCGTCAAGGCCCCCCACCCCTCGGGGGTCGCCGCCGGCAGCGCCGCGGGAGCGGGAGAAGCCCCCTGGCCCGGCGCGCAACGAAGATCACCATACTCGTCATGACGGGAAGAGCAAGGCAGGCAGGAGGGGCGTCAGGCACGCAGAAGGGCGACCACCCGGATGGGTGATCGCCCTTCGTTGTGCAGGTGTACGCCGAGGGCGTACGAGGGAGTCCGGGGACTCCCGGGAATTACTTGACCTCGACCGAGGCGCCGGCGCCCTTGAGGGACTCGGCAGCCTTCTCGGCGGCCTCCTTGGCGACCTTCTCGAGGACGGGCTTCGGGGCGCCGTCCACGAGGTCCTTGGCCTCCTTGAGGCCCAGCGAGGTCAGCTCACGCACGACCTTGATGACCTGGATCTTCTTGTCGCCGGCACCGGTGAGGATGACGTCGAACTCGTCCTGCTCCTCCGGGGCCTCGGCGGCGGCGGCAGCGCCACCACCGGCGGCAACGGCGACCGGGGCGGCAGCCTTGACGTCGAACTTCTCCTCGAAGGCCTTGACGAACTCGGAGAGCTCGATGAGGGTCAGGTTCTCGAACTGCGCGAGCAGGTCGTCCTGGGACAGCTTCGCCATGATGGCGTCCTTCCACGTTTTCGGCAGGTGCCGGGTGTATATGACGGCGGGCGTACGGGGCCCGCTGCGACGCGAAGCCGAATTACTCGGCGTCGGCCTCGGCGGGAGCCGGCGTACCGGCACCGCCCTGCTCGACCTTGGCGCGAAGCGCGTCCGCGGTGCGGACGAACTCCGACAGCGGGGCCTGGAAAGTCGCCGCGGCCTTGGCCATCGACGCCTTGATTCCACCGGCCACCTTGGCGAGCAGAACCTCGCGGGACTCAAGGTCCGCGAGCTTCTTGATCTCATCCGCGGACAGCGCCTTACCATCAAGGACACCGCCCTTGATGACGAGGTTGGGGTTCTCCTTGGCGAAGTCACGAAGACCCTTCGCCGACTCCACCGGGTCACCGGTGACGAAGGCAACCGCCGTCGGACCTGCGAACAGGTCGTCCAGCGTGTTGATCCCGGCCTCGTTGGCCGCGATCTTGGTCAGCGTGTTCTTCACCACGGCGTACTGGGCGTTCTCACCGAGCGAACGGCGCAGCTGCTTGAGCTGGGCCACGGTGAGACCCCGGTACTCGGTCAGCACAGCGGCGTTCGAGCTGCGGAACTTGTCCGCCAGCTCGGCTACCGCGGCAGCCTTGTCGGGCCTTGCCATAGAGCGTCGGCCTCCTTCCGGGTGATGAGGACCGCTCAGAAGGGGCTGAAAAGACGAAACGCCCCGGCACAAGTGCCCGGGGCGCGAGCTCGACCGGACGAGTCCGGGAGCACTTCCACGTTCACCTGCGCGAGTCGTCCGCATCCAGCGGATCCTTCGGCCACCGCGCACTCTTGCGAGCACACGGCAACGACCAGCGGTCTTTGGCTTCCTCGGAAGAGTACGGGACGGGAGGCACGCCGGGCAAATCCGTTCCCCCGCGGCTGATTAGGCTCCGGGCGCGGGGGTAGAGGGCCGGGTTCTCACCAGCTCGGTGAAGTCCACGGTGTCGCCCGCGGGCGGTGCGTCGGCCCGTACCACCGTTCCGTAGCCGGAGTAGTACACGGTGGCGCTGTACGACCCCGTCCTCAGCCTGCCACGTTCGGTCTTCTTCACCAGCAGGCCGTTCCTGTCCACCCAGACGTCGACGGTCTCGGTGGAGATCCCGGCGGCGGTGAGCTGTGCCCTCAGCGCCGTGAGCTCGGCCGGGGCCAGGTCCTGGCCCCGGGCTGTCAGCGCGGCGACGTCGACCGTGCCCGAGTAGTGCGTGGCCCGCACGCCCCGGATCTCGGCCTGCCCGGCCCGCTTCACGTCGCCCGAGGCCAGCAGCGCCTTCACACCCTGACCGGGGACCGTCTTCTGCATCTGGTCCCGCAGCACGGCGCCGGAAGCCCCCATCACCCGCGAGAGGTCCGCGTAGCCGTACCGGATCCAGCGCTTGCCGCCCGTCCGCGCGGCGAAGCCCCGCCCCATGTCGGCGTAGTAGGCATCGTGGCGGTAGCGGGCCCTGACGGTGCCGTCCGCGCCTGCCTGCCGCAGGGTGGCGGCCAGGGTGCCGCCGGTGTACGTGATGTCCAGTGCGCCCGTGACACCGCTCCCCCAGGCCACGGTGCCCTTCACCCGGGTGGACATCTCGGGGCCCAGGACGGTCGTCCCCTCGACCCTGGCCGAGCCGGCGCGTGCCGTGTTCTGGTCGGCGGCCCGCAGCGCCGTCACGGAGGCAGCCGCCGTACGCCCCGGTGCGGAGGACCCGGCGCCCGCGCGGGCGCCTCCCGTGCCCTCCTGTGCGCCGCCGGCCGCGTCACCGCCGCCCGCCGAACACCCCGCCAGCGCGGCCAGTGCCACGGCCGTCACGGCCGCCGCGAGCCCCCGCCGTATCGCTGTGCCGCTCATGAAGTGCCCGCCCCTCGGCTCCCGTTGATCGCACGGGCCATTGTGCCGGGGCGGCCGGGCGGCGTCCGGCGAAGACCGGAAGAGGACGGGGCCGGGCGGGAGGGCCCGGCAGGACCGGACTCCCCCGGAACGCGAAGAAGCCGGGCCCCGCACCTCCGGAGAGGTGCGGGGCCCGGCTCACAGCACGCGTGTCCCGCGGCTGCCTGCCGATCCGGAGGATCAGACGGCGGCCGGGTCCTCCTCGACGAGGAGGTTGCGGGTGCGGTTGGAGTCCAGCGGGATGCCGGGGCCCATCGTGGTGGCCAGTGCGGCCTTCTTGATGTAGCGGCCCTTGGCGGCCGACGGCTTCAGACGGAGGATCTCCTCCAGCGCGGCGGCGTAGTTCTCGACCAGCTTCGTCTCGTCGAAGGAGACCTTGCCGATGATGAAGTGCAGGTTCGAGTGCTTGTCGACGCGGAACTCGATCTTGCCGCCCTTGATGTCCGTGACAGCCTTCGTCACGTCCGGGGTGACCGTTCCGGTCTTCGGGTTCGGCATGAGCCCACGCGGACCGAGCACGCGGCCCAGGCGGCCGACCTTGCCCATGAGGTCCGGGGTGGCGACGACGGCGTCGAAGTCCAGCCGGCCCTTCGCCACCTCGTCGATGAGCTCGTCGGCGCCGACGATGTCGGCGCCCGCGGCCTCCGCGGCCGCAGCACGGTCACCGGTCGCGAAGACCAGGACCCGGGCGGTCTTGCCGGTGCCGTGCGGCAGGTTCACGGTGCCGCGGACCATCTGGTCGGCCTTGCGCGGGTCAACGCCCAGACGCATGGCGACCTCGACGGTGCCGTCGAACTTGGTACCGGAGGTGTCCTTGGCGAGGCGGACGGCTTCGAGCGGGGCGTAGAGCTTGTCCGCTTCGATCTTGGCGTCCGCAGCGCGGAGAGTCTTGCTGCGCTTCACTTCTGCTCCTAGATGGGGAGTGGGAGTCGTGGTGCGGGCCGGCGCTGGCCCTTCCACTGTGGTGCGGAGGGGGGCTTGATCAGCCCTCGACCGTGACGCCCATGGAACGGGCGGTGCCGGCGATGATCTTGGCCGCGGCCTCGATGTCGTTGGCGTTCAGGTCGGGCATCTTGGTCGTGGCGATCTCGCGGACCTGCTCGCCGGTGAGCTTGGCGACCTTGGTCTTGTGCGGCTCGCCGGAGCCCTTCTCCACGCCCGCGGCCTTGAGGATCAGCTTCGCGGCCGGCGGAGTCTTGGTGATGAAGGTGAAGGAGCGGTCCTCGTAGACCGTGATCTCCACCGGCACGACCATGCCACGCTGCGACTCGGTCGCGGCGTTGTAGGCCTTGCAGAACTCCATGATGTTGACGCCGTGCTGGCCCAGCGCGGGGCCGACCGGCGGAGCCGGGTTGGCCGCGCCGGCCTTGATCTGGAGCTTGATAAGCCCCGTGACCTTCTTCTTCTTGGGAGGCATTGCTCTCTCCGGGTCCTAGTGAGAGTGTTTCGCCGCCAATCCGGTCATCCGGACGGAGGCATACCGCGCAACGATAACGGGTATAGCTGCGCGACCAAAAACCAAGCAGGTCAGACGGTCCCCCGCAGGCGGGAAGTACCCCCTGCGTGAGCCGGTCTGACCTGCTTGGAAGGCGTGTGTGCCAGAAGCGCGGAGAAGCTCGGGAAGCTTCTGCTTCTTCTAGTTCTTCTGGATCTGGTCGAAGCTGAGCTCGACCGGGGTCTCGCGGCCGAAGATCTCGACGAGGCCCTTGACCTTCTTCGAGTCGGCATTGATCTCGTTGATCGTCGCCTGGAGCGTCGCGAACGGGCCGTCGGTGACGGTGACCGAGTCGCCGACCTCGAAGTCGAGCACCTGGACCTCGACCTTGCGGGCCGGAGCCGGCTTGCCCTCGGCCTCGGCCGCCTCGCGGGCCGCCTTCTCCTCGGCCTCGGGGGCGAGCATCTTGACGATCTCGTCGAGGGTCAGCGGGTACGGGTCGTAGGCGTTGCCGACGAAGCCGGTGACTCCGGGGGTGTTGCGCACCACGCCCCAGGACTCGTTGGTGAGGTCCATACGGACCAGGACGTAGCCGGGAAGCTTGTTCTGGCGGACGTTCTTACGCTCGCCGTTCTTGATCTGGACGATCTCTTCCTCGGGTACTTCGGCCTGGTAGACGAACTCCTCGACGTTCAGCGAGACGGCACGCTGCTCCAGGTTGGCCTTCACGCGCTTCTCGTAACCGGCGTACGTGTGGATGACGTACCACTCGCCGGGGAGACCGCGGAGCTCCTGGCGCAGGGCCTCGACCGGGTCGATGACGGGCGCGTCGGCGGCCTCGTCCTCGGCTGCCTCGTCTGCGTTCTCTTCCTCGGCTGCGGCTTCGTCCTCGGCCGCCTCTTCGGCTGCCTCGGTCTCGGCGACGGCTTCGGCGTCCTCGTCGGTCTCCGCGACGGCCACCGCTTCGTCCTCAGTGTGCACAGCAGCCTCTTCGGCGGGCTCACCGGCGACGGCGTCGGCAGCTTCGGCCTGGTCCGGCTTCCCAGCGTCCGCCGCCTCGACGATGTCGAGCTCGTCCTCTGCGGACTCGATGCTCTCGCCCGGCTCGACGGCCTCGTTCAGGTTCGGGTCAGACACGGTGGCTGCTTCTTCCTGGATACAAATCGGGTGGAACATGCGAAAAAGACGCCGCTCCCGGCGTCTTTCGCGGATCAGCCAAAGACGTACTTGGCGGCCTGGTTGAAGCCATAGTCAATCACGGTCACGATGCCGATCATGATGACGACGAAAACGATCACCACGGTGGTGTAGGTCGAGAGCTGGTTACGAGTCGGCCAGACGACCTTGCGCAGTTCCGCGACGATCTGGCGGTAGAAGAGCGCGAGACGGCCGAAGGGGCCCTTCTTCCCGCGCTTCCCGCCCTTGCGCGTCTTCCTCGACTCCGGCGCTTCATCATCCTGCGCATCAGGCACGTCGATGGAGCCGACGGCGTCCGTCACGATCTCTCACCTGATTCCGGGTCGTGGCCGTGCCGCGCCCGGTGGAGCCGCACGGCGGTGCATAGATGTACGTACATGCGCACACAGCCTGGCGAAGGTGTGTGTAGCAGGGCCGGAGGGACTTGAACCCCCAACCGCTGGTTTTGGAGACCAGTGCTCTACCAATTGAGCTACGACCCTTTGTGGTTCCCCCAACCTACCGCATCCGACCGAGTGCACGGAGTGCGCCCGATGGGACGGTTGGTGGAGGCCAACGACGAGTGAGTGTACGTGGTCGGGGGCCTGACGTCGAACAGCTTCGGCCGGTCCGGTCCGCGGCCGGCTCCCGCCCCTCCGCTCGCGCCCCGGTTCCCGCCGGGCGCACGGCCGTTGCCGGGCCGGGTGTCCGCCCATCGAAACCTGTGTGCCGAGTCCGTTTGCGGTCTGGGACCATGGGCTCCATGAGCGCCGCAACTCCTCCGACCGAGCGCAGGGTCTCCGCCCGCATCGGTGCCATCTCCGAGTCCGCCACTCTCGCCGTCGACGCCAAGGCGAAGGCCCTGAAGGCCGCCGGGCGTCCGGTGATCGGCTTCGGTGCGGGTGAGCCCGACTTCCCCACGCCCGGATACATCGTCGAGGCCGCCATCGAGGCCTGCAGCAACCCGAAGTACCACCGCTACACGCCGGCCGGGGGGCTTCCCGAGCTCAAGGCCGCCATCGCAGCGAAGACCCTGCGCGACTCCGGTTACGAGGTCGAGGCCTCGCAGGTGCTCGTCACCAACGGCGGCAAGCAGGCCATCTACGAGGCGTTCGCGGCGATCCTCGACCCGGGTGACGAGGTCATCGTCCCGGCTCCCTACTGGACCACGTACCCGGAGTCGATCCGGCTCGCGGGCGGTGTCCCGGTCGAGGTCGTCGCCGACGAGACCACCGGGTACCGGGTGTCCGTGGAGCAGCTGGAGGCCGCCCGCACGGAGCGCACCAAGGTCGTCCTCTTCGTCTCGCCGTCCAACCCGACGGGCGCCGTCTACAGCCCCGCCGACACCGAGGCCATCGGCCGCTGGGCCGTCGAGCACGGCCTGTGGGTGCTGACGGACGAGATCTACGAGCACCTGATCTACGGCGACGCGCAGTTCACCTCGCTGCCCGCGGTCGTGCCCGAGCTGCGCGACAAGTGCATCGTGGTCAACGGGGTGGCCAAAACGTACGCCATGACCGGCTGGCGCGTGGGGTGGATCGTGGGCCCGAAGGACGTCGTGAAGGCCGCGACCAACCTCCAGTCGCACGCCACGTCCAACGTCTCCAACGTCTCGCAGGCGGCCGCCCTCGCCGCGGTGTCGGGGAACCTGGACGCGGTCGACGAGATGCGCACCGCGTTCGACCGGCGCCGCAGGACCATCGTGCGGATGCTCAACGAGATCGACGGCGTGCTCTGCCCGGAGCCTGAGGGCGCGTTCTACGCGTACCCCTCGGTGAAGGCGCTCATCGGCAAGGAGATCCGCGGCAAGCGCCCGCAGAGCTCCGTGGAGCTGGCCGCGCTGATCCTGGACGAGGTCGAGGTCGCCGTGGTGCCGGGTGAGGCGTTCGGCACGCCCGGATACCTGCGTCTTTCGTACGCGCTGGGCGACGACGACCTGGTCGAGGGTGTCTCGCGGATCCAGAAGCTCCTGGCCGAGGCAGTGGCCTGACCGACTGATCCGGACGGTTCCGCACCGTCCGCGCACCCGTACGGAACGGGCCTCCGGTTCTCACCGGGGGCCCGTTTCTTCGTTCGGGCGCCTCCTCGTTGGGGGAGAGCGGCTACCGGTACGGCGGGTCCGTACGGCAGGATCCTGGGATGGAGCGAGTACGTGACATCCGGCTGCTGCCCAAGGCCCATCTGCACCTGCATTTCACCGGGTCGATGCGGCCCACGACTCTGCTGGAACTGGCCGGCAGATACGGCGTGCACCTGCCGGAGGCCCTGACGAGCGGTGAACCGCCGAAGCTGCGGGCCACCGACGAGCGCGGCTGGTTCCGCTTCCAGCGGCTCTACGACATCGCCCGGTCCTGTCTGCGCACACCCGAGGACATCCAGCGGCTGGTGCGCGAGGCCGCCCAGGAGGATGTCGCGGACGGCTCGGGGTGGCTGGAGATCCAGGTGGACCCCACGTCGTACGCCCCGCTCCTGGGCGGGCTGATCCCGGCGCTGGAGATCATCCTGGACGCGGTGGACGCGGCCTCGCGCGAGACCGGGCTCGGGATACGGGTGGTGGTCGCGGCGAACCGGATGAAGCACCCCCTGGACGCACGGACGCTGGCGCGGCTCGCGGTGCGGTACGCGAGCCGCGGCGTGGTCGGGTTCGGGCTCTCCAATGACGAGCGCCGCGGTATGGCGCGGGACTTCGACCGGGCGTTCGCCATCGCGCGGGAGGGCGGCCTGCTGGCCGCGCCGCACGGCGGGGAGCTCAGCGGGCCGTCGTCGGTCCGGGACTGCCTGGACGATCTGCACGCCGCGCGGATCGGCCACGGGGTGCGGGCCGCCGAAGACCCGCAGCTGCTGAAGCGGCTGGCCGAGCGCGGGGTGACGTGCGAGGTGTGTCCGGCGTCGAATGTGGCGCTCGGTGTCTACGAGAAGCCGGAGGACGTACCCCTGCGAAAGCTGTTCGAAGCAGGGGTGCCGATGGCACTCGGGGCGGACGACCCGCTGCTCTTCGGATCGCGGCTGGCGGCCCAGTACGAGCTGGCGCGGGCCCAGGGATTCAGCGACGCCGAACTGGCCGAGCTGGCACGGCAGTCGGTGCGCGGCTCGTCCGCTCCGCCCGACGTCCGGCGCACTCTGCTGGCCGGAGTCGATGACTGGCTCGACAGCTGAACCTCCGCACGCACGTACGAAGGAGACCGGGGCCGGGCTGCGGCCCCGGCAGCGGTCTCCGTCCCGGCCCTGGTCCCGGTGCCGGGCGGCGGTTCCCCCTTACAGGCTGACGCCGACCGTCACCGGCTCGTTGACCAGCGTCACGCCGAACGCCTCGTGCACGCCCGCGACGACCTCGCGGGCGAGCGCGAGCAGGTCGTCGGTGGTGGCCCGGCCGCGGTTGGTCAGGGCGAGCGTGTGCTTGGTGGAGATGCGGGCCCGGCCGGTGCCGTACCCCTTGGTGAAGCCCGCCCTGTCGATGAGCCAGGCCGCCGATGTCTTGGTCAGGCCCTCCCCCGCCGGGAAGGCGGGAGGCACGGCCTCCGCCCCGAGCCGCTCCCGGACACGGGCCCGGAACGCGGCGAACTGTGCGTCGTCGAGGATCGGGTTGGTGAAGAAGGAACCGGCGGACCAGGTGTCGTGGTCCTCGGGGTCCAGCACCATGCCCTTCCCCGCGCGGAGTTTCAGCACGGTCTCGCGGACCGTCGCCGCGGGCACCCGGTCACCCGCCTCGACACCGAGGACCCGCGCCGTCTCCGGGTACTTGACGGGCGCCGAGAGGCCGCCCGCGTCTTCGAGCGCGAAACGCACCCGCAGCACCACGTAACGCTCGGGTTCGGACTTGAAGCGGCTGTGCCGGTACGAGAACCGGCACTCGGCGTTCGCGAGGGTGACTGTCTCCCCTGTGGTCCGGTCGTAGGCGACGACCTCGGTGAGGGTGGACGAGACCTCCTGGCCGTACGCCCCCACGTTCTGGATCGGGGTGGCACCGGCGGAACCGGGGATCCCGGCCAGGCACTCGACGCCCGCCAGCCCGGCCTCCACGGTGCGGGCCACCGCGTCGCTCCACACCTCACCGGCCGCGAGTTCGAGGTCCGTCCCGGAGAGCGAGAAACCGCGTGTCGCGATCCGCAGGGCGGTGCCGGCGAACCCCTTGTCGCCGATGACCAGGTTGGAGCCGCCGCCGATGAGGAGCAGTGGCGTACCGCTCGCGTCGGCCTCGCGGACGGCCGCGATCACCTCGGCGTCCGTCTCCGCCGTGACCAGCCGGGTCGCGGGGCCGCCGAGGCGGAAGGTGGTCAGGGGGGCGAGTGGGGCTTCAAGGAGTTCCTGCACGGGCCAAGCGTACGAGAACGGCCCCACCCGTCGGGGCAGGGCCGTTCTCGTACGGCAGATCCGGGGGCCCGGAGTGGAGGCCCGGAGCCCGGAGGCTCGTCGGCTCGGAGCCTCGGGGCGCGAAGGCCCGGAGTGCGGATCAGACGGATCAGACGGATCAGGCGGTTCGGACGGATCAGACGGATCAGGCGGTTCGGACGATGACCATCTCGCGGTCCGTCCCGGCCTCCGGTACGGCGGTCGCGGGCCCCGGCGTGCCGCGCCGCGGGATCAGCAGGGCGACGAGTGCGGCGACCGCGACCACGGCGGCGCCGATCCACAGCGCGGGGACGGTGCCGTCGGTGAACGCGGTGGGCGATTCGTACCCTCCGCGGGCGGCGAAGACCGCGCCCATGACCGCGACACCGAGCGCGCCGCCGACCTCGCGCAGTGCGTTGTTCGCACCGGACGCGATGCCCTGTTCGGCGGGGCGGACGCTGGACATGACCACGCTGGAGGCGGGGGCGAAGTACAGCGCCATTCCGGCTCCGCCGAGGATCAGGGCCGGAAGCACCGTCGGGTACGACACGTCCGGGCCGATGAGCAGCGCGAAGAGCGCGAGCCCGGCCGCCTGGAGTGCGAGGCCCGCAGCGACGACGGGCCTGCCGCCGATGCGGTCCGAGAGGATGCCCGCGAACGGCGCGATGATCAGGGGCATCCCGGTCCAGGGCAGCATGCGCAGGCCGGCCTGGGTCGGCGAGTAGCCGAGGGCTCCCTGGAAGAACTGGCTCAGCAGGAAGATCGAGCCGAACATGCCCAGGAACATCAGCAGGGACGCTCCGTTGATCCCGGCGAAGGCGCGGTTGCGGAAGAGCCGCATGGGGAGCATGGGGTGGGCGTGGCGGAGTCCGTGGTGGACGAAGCCGGCCAGGAGAGCGGCCCCGGCGAAGAGGCCGGTGAGGATCGGTGTGCTGGACCAGCCGTCCGTCTCTCCGTTGACCAGGCCGTAGACGACGCCGAAGAGGCCGCCGCTGACCAGCAGGGTGCCGGGGATGTCGAGCCGGGCGCCCGGTGAACGCGACTCGCTGAGGCGCAGCCGGGCGAGCGGGAGCAGGGCGAGGCCGATCGGCACGTTGAGCCAGAAGATCCACTGCCAGGACAGGTACTCGGTGAGCGTGCCCCCGATGAGTGGCCCGCTGGCCACGGCGAGGCCGGTCACGGCGCTGAAGATACCGAGGGCGGCGCCACGGCGGGCGGCGGGTACGGCCGCGGTGAGCAGGGTCAGGGTGAGCGGCATCATGATCGCGGCGCCGACGCCCTGGACCGCGCGGGCGGCGATGAGCGGTGCGATACCCGAGGCGAGGGCGGCCGCGGCGGAGGCACCGGTGAATATCGTGAGGCCGGTGATGAAGAGCTTGCGGCGGCCGAAGCGGTCGCCGAGGGCGGCACCGAACATGAGCAGGACGGCGAAGGTCAGCGTGTACGCGTTCACCGTCCACTGGAGGTCTTCCAGGGCGCCGCCGAGGTCCTGGCGGATCGAGGGCAGTGCCGTGGTGACGACGAGGTTGTCGAGAGCCGCCATGAATCCGGCGACGCTGGTGATGATCAGGGCCCAGGTGGCGCCTCCGCGCCGGGCCGTCCGCTCGTTCACTGTTCCCCCTGTGGGTCTGTCACTTCGGTTAGTTATCGATGACTAACTTGCGCGCCCATGAGTACCCCTGCGCAAGGCGGGCGCGTTCCCCGCAACCGCTCAGCTCACGCCTTGGGCCGCGGCGAGCCGTGCACGCCGGTCCACACCCGGTGCTCCGGGGCGAAGCCGAGCGAGACCAGCGTGTTGATCAGCATGCCGGACGCCAGGAACGTCGCCGTCTCGTCGGCGTCCGCGCCCAGGGCCAGATGGACCGCGTCGTACAGCCCCATCCACGCGGTGCGCACGGCCTGCCCGAACTCGCGGTCCCCGGAGGCCGCCGCGGACGCCACCGCGACGTAGATCTGCATCTGCATGAGCAGCTTGTCCGGGTCGTCGGCGATGAGCGACATATAGGCGTCCCCCATGGCATGCAGGGCTTCGTCGCCCTGCAGCCCTTCGGCCGCCTTCACGAAGACGGCCGTGGTGTCCTCGACGCAGCGCTCGGCGGCCGCGAGGAAGATCGCTCCCTTGTTGGGGAAGAGCCGGAAGAGATACGGCTGCGAGACACCCACCCGCTTGGCGATCACCTCGGTGGAGGTGCCGTGATAGCCACCGCGGGCGAATTCGACCATCGCCGCGCGGATGACGCTCTCGCGCCGCTCCTCTGCGCTCATCCTGACCATGCAAGAAAGTTAGTGTCTACTCACTAACTAAGTCAAGCGGGCGGGCGACCGGGCTCAGGGCTGGGCTCGCACGCCGGCGTACGAGACATCAGGACAGCGGGACATCCGTTCGCGGGGCAGCCGGACAGTGGGACATCCGTCTACGGGACAGCCGGACAGCGGGACTGCCGGACAGCCGGACAGCCGGACAGCGAGCGCAACGGCGAGGCGGAATCGCGAGGGGGGCGCCCGTTTCCGTGCGCCCCCTGCCATCTGCGATCCGGCGCACGCTGCCACATCGGCGCGGCCGCTCGCTCGTCGCCGCATCAGCGCGGCCGCAGGCCGCCACATCGGCGCGGCGGCACACCGCCCCGGGCGGCCTCAGGCGAGGCGGACCACCGCGCGGGACATGCCCAGCACCTTCTTGCCGTCACTGGTCGCCGTGAGGTCCACGCGGACCGTCCGGTCCCCGGGGTCCCCGACGACCGCTGCGACCTTGGCACTGACCTCGATCAGTGCACCATCGGCGTCGTTCGGGACGACGACCGGCTTGGTGAACCGGACGCCGTACTCCACGACAGCCCCCGGGTCCCCGACCCAGTCGGTCACCACCCGGACCGCCTCAGCCATGGTGAACATCCCGTGCGCGATGACGTCGGGAAGTCCGACCTCGACCGCGAACTTCTCGTTCCAGTGGATCGGGTTGAAGTCGCCGGACGCACCCGCGTACTGCACCAGCGTCGCCCGCGACACCGGGAAGGACTGCGCCGGCAGCTCCGTGCCGACCTCGACGCTCTCGTAGGAGATCTTCGCTGCCACTGTCACGCCTCCCCGGCCGCTCGCGCGACCAGCTTGGTCCAGGCCGTCGCGACGTGCTCGCCGGACTCCTCGTGGACCTCGCCGCGGATATCGATGATGTCGTTGCCCGCAAGGGACTTGATCGCCTCAATGGTCGACGTGACCGTCAGCCGGTCCCCCGCCCTGACCGGGCGGCGGTAGGCGAACTTCTGGTCGCCGTGCACCACGCGCGTGTAATCGAGACCCAGCTGCGGATCCTGGACGACCACACCGGCGGCCTTGAAAGTGATCGAGAAGACGAAGGTCGGCGGGGCAATGACATCGGCATGCCCGAGCGCCTTCGCCGCGTCCGGATCGGTGTAAGCGGGATTCGCGTCACCGACCGCTTCGGCGAACTCGCGGATCTTCTCCCGGCCCACCTCGTACGGCGCGGAGGGCGGATAGGTCCGCCCCACGAAGGACTGGTCGAGCGCCATGGCTCACTACCTCCTGGTGGAGTGCCGGGAATCGGAAAGAATCACAATAACCGTGGGTAACTGCAGAAATGACGCGAGGCCGCCCCCCCAGTAGGGGGACGACCTCGTGCCAGTGCCTGTGGAGAGCTGTGCTTGCGGAAAGAACAGCCTGTGTCAGCGCGTTTCGCGGTGCGCAGTGTGCGAGTTACAGCGCGGGCAGTGCTTCTTCATCTCAAGACGGTCCGGGTCGTTACGCCGGTTCTTCTTGGTGATGTAGTTCCGCTCCTTGCACTCCACGCAGGCCAGCGTGATCTTCGGGCGGACGTCGGTGGCAGCCACGTGAGTGCTCCTTGGACGGATGGACGGATGAACGCATAAAAGAGTAGCCGATCGAAGGACCGAGCCCACCATCGGCTACCGTGTGTAGCGGTGACCGGACTTGAACCGGTGACACAGCGATTATGAGCCGCTTGCTCTACCGACTGAGCTACACCGCTTTGCTACGGATTCCCTCACCCGAAGGTGAGGGCTCCCGCACCAGAGCCCCAATACGGAATCGAACCGTAGACCTTCTCCTTACCATGGAGACGCTCTACCGACTGAGCTATTGGGGCGAGCGATGAAGACATTACACGGTCCTCCGCCGTCCCCCAAATCCTTATGAAGACCCCTCTCCCCGCTCCTGTCCACCGCCTCCTCCCACCCTTCGCGCTCCTCCCCTCAGCCCCTCCCGCCACCGTTCGGCCCACAGCCTGCATCGGCCACAGGAGTCACTCCCAGTACGACTAATCCGCCCCTCCTCGAAGCAGGACCGGACTTCCCCATAGGCTCACTTCACGCTGCGTGACCTCGTCCGTCACGCCCGGCCCAGCACCCAGGAGCGCGATGCCCGACAGCCAGCCGCGGCCCCCCGAAGGAGCCACAGCGGACTCCACCGCGCTCCTGCTCCGCGGTGCCCGCCTGGCCGACGGCCGCACCGTGGACGTCAGCATCAGCGACGGGCGCATCGAAGCCGTCGGCACCGCCGGCAGCCTCACCGCACCCGGCTCCCGCACCTCCGCCGCCGCCAGCATCGGACTCGACGGCTACCTGCTGCTCCCGGCACCTGCCGAGCCCCACGCCCACAGCGATACCGCGCTCACCGCCGGCGCGGGCCCGGGCCCGGGGCCCGCCACCACCGGCGCCGCCCCCGACATCCAGCGCCGCGCCACGGAGGCCGCCCTCCTCCAGCTCGGGCACGGCGCCACCGCCCTGCGCTCGCACATCCGCATCGGAGACGTCCAGGGCCTCGGCGCCATGGAGGCCGTCCTGCAGGCCCGGCGGTCGCTGCGCGGGCTCACCGACCTCACGACCGTCGCCGTACCCCGGCTGCTCACCGGAGTGGCCGGAGCCGACGGCCTGGCCATGCTGCGCGACGCGGTGAAGATGGGCGCCGGCGTCGTCGGCGGCTGTCCCGACCTCGATCCCGACCCGACCGGGTACACGGAGGCCGTCCTCGAAGTCGCCGCCGAACACGGTTGCGCCGTCGATCTGCACACCGAGGGTGACGACCCCGCCCGGCTCGCCCGGCTCGCCGCCATGTCCGGCGGGCTGCGCCCCGGCGTCGCCATCGGTCCCTGCGGCGGACTCTCCAGGCTGCCGCACGAGACCGCGGTCCGCGCCGCCGGCCGGCTCGCCGCAGCGGGCGTCACGGTGATCTGCCAGCCCCAGGGCGGCTGCGGCGGCGTCGAGAGCCGCGGGACCGCCCCCGTACGGCTGCTCCGCGCGGCGGGCGTGCGCGTCGCGGCGGGCAGCGGCGCACTGCGCGACCTGGCCAATCCGGTCGGCCGCGGGGACCCACTCGAGGCCGCCTACCTGCTCGCGTCCCAGAGCGGGCTCAGCCCCAACGACGCGTACGGCACGGTCAGTTCCGCGCCGCGCGAGGCCATGGGCCTCCCCGAGGTGCGGGTGGAGGCGGGCTTCCCCGCCGAGCTCCTGGCCGTCCGCGGAGATCAGCTGGCCGCCGCGCTCTCCCTCGCGTACAGCAGGATCGTCATCCACCGCGGCCGGGTCGTCGCACGGACCAACGCGGTGCGCGAGTACTGCGACTCGACCGCTCCCAGCAGCTTCGAACTGCCGCGGCAGGGGCGGGCCGACACCTGGCCCTGAGGGTTGGCAGCACCGCCCGGGCCAGTGGCCCCGGAGCGCCCCGGGCCCATCGTGTCAGCTCCGCGCGGCCCACCCCCGCCCGCACAGGGCTGCCGGGTCCGGCCCAGAACAACGGGATCGCGCAGTGATCGCGCCGACAGAACCGCGCAGTGACCGCGCCGACAGAACGGAGCCGGTGACGTGCCCTTCGCCCAGTCGATCGGCGGTGACGGACCCGGGCGCCCCCGACCGGGCCCGACGGCCCCAGGACGCTCCGCGGCGCCGCTGCTGGCCGTGTGCGCGGGCTACTTCATGGTCATCCTGGACGTCACCATCATCAACGTCGCTGTGCCCGTGGTGGGCCGGGACCTGTCGGCCTCACTGACGGGCATCCAGTGGATCACGGACGGGTACACCCTGGTCTTCGCCGGGTTCCTGATGACAGGTGGCGCGCTGGGCGACCGGCTGGGCAACCGCCGCGTCTTCTGTTCGGGCGTGGTGGTCTTCACGGTGTCCTCGGCCGCGTGCGCCTTCGCGCCGACCGACTCCTTCCTCGTCGTGGCGCGCCTCGCGGAAGGACTCGGCGCGGCGCTGATCGTCCCCGGCTCCCTCGCTCTGCTCCAGGAGTCCTACCAGGTGCAGGCGGCACGCTCACGTGCCTTCGGACTGTGGGGGTCGATGGCGGGCGTCGCCGCCTCCGCCGGGCCGCTGCTGGGCGGCCTTCTGGTGTCCACGGTCGGCTGGCGGTGGGTCTTCCTCATCAATCTGCCCGTCGGAGCGGCCTGCCTGCTGCTGACGCTGCGTCACGTCGCGCCCTCGCCGCGGCACCCCGGCCGCCCCCTGGACTGGCCGGCCCAGTGCGCCGTGGTGGCGGCGGTGGCCCTGCTGATCGCCGGGCTGAACGAGGCCGGACGGCGTGGCTGGTCCGATCCTGCTGTCCTCGCCGGACTGGGCCTGGCCGTAACGGCGGTCGCGGCGTTCGTGATCCGAGAGCGGCTCGCCCGGACCCCCGTCCTTCCCCTGCGGCTGCTGCGCTCACCCGCGATGAGCGGCGGGGCCGCCGTCGGCCTGCTGTTCAACTTCGCCTTCTACGGCATGGTGTTCACCGCCAGCCTCGACTTCCAGCACCAGCGCGGCTTCACCGCCCTCGAAACCGGGTTGGCGTTGTTCCCGGCGGTGGCGATGACGATGTTCGCCTCCGTCCTGTCCGGGCGGCTGAGCCGCCGCACCGGTGACCGCCCTCTGGTGGTCTGCGGCATGCTCCTGGGCGCCATCGGGCTGGCCGGCTGGGCCGCGGCGGGCGCGGATCCCGCCTACCCGTTGCTGGTGGCCCCGATGATGGCCACCGGATTCGGTACGTCCTTCGCGCTCACCGGTTCGACCGCCACGGTGATGGGTGCGGCGCCCCCGGCGTACGCGGGGGCCGCCTCCGCCCTGTTCAACACCACCCGCCAGATCGGCAGCGCCACGGGGGTGGCACTCGGAGGCAGCCTTCTGGCCACCAGTACCGGCTACGGGGCCGGGCTGCGCGGCAGCATGGCCATCGGGGCCCTCGCCTACCTGACCGCAGCGGCTCTCGCGTGGCTGTGCGTGCCTGGCCGGGGCGCACAGGGACGGTGAGTGACAGTGGCCATGGGGGCGCCCACCGGTCGTCCGGCTGTCCGGTCCTCCGGGTCTACGGCTGTACGGTCCTCCGGCTCTCCGGCTCTCCGGCTCTCCGGCTCTCCGGCTGTCAAGCGGGCAGAAGGCGGGGCCGGTTGCTGCCGTACGCCATCCTGACCGGCGCCTCGCGGGGCTGCTGGAGCCCTTCCCGTGCCTGGCCGCGCATCCGGCGTTCTCCAGCCGCTTTCCCCAGCCGCTTTCTTCATCGGGCGCCTTGAATCGGGCACCTTCATCGCGCTCCTTCATCGCGGCCCCGGCCACCCGGGACGCCCAGCGGGCAACTACGGGAGCGAGTCACACGAACACCTTCAGCAACGGGCGTTCCTGAGCGCACGGAGCCGACGGAGCGTACCGTCGAAAACATGCGCATTGTCATCGCAGGTGGACACGGTCAGATCGCGCTGCGGCTGGAGCGGCTGCTCGCCGCGCGCGGCGACGAGGTCGCGGGCATCATCCGCGATCCCGGACAGGCCGACGACCTGAGATCCGCGGGTGCCGAGCCGGTCGTCCTCGACCTGGAATCCGCCACCGTGGGCCAGGTCGCCGAAGCCCTGTCGGGCGCCGATGCCGTGGTTTTCGCGGCAGGTGCGGGCCCGGGCAGCACGGTCGAACGCAAGGACAGCGTGGACCGCGACGGGGCGGTCAAGCTCGCGGACGCCGCCGAGCAGGCAGGCGTACGCCGCTATCTCATCGTCTCGTCCATGGGCGCCGACAGCACCCACCGGGGCGACGAGGTCTTCGACGCCTATCTGCGGGCCAAGGGTGCGGCGGACGACGCCGTACGGGCCCGCCGCACCCTGGACTGGACGGTGCTGCGCCCGGGCGCGCTGACCGACGACGCGGGCACCGGGCTCGTGCGTCTGGAGGCCAGGACCGGCCGGGGCAAGGTCACGCGGGACGACGTGGCCGCGGTGCTGGCCGAGCTCATCGAGACCACGGCGACCGCCGGTCTGACACTGGAGCTGATCGGCGGGACGGTGCCGGTGTCGGTCGCCGTGAAGGACGTGGCGGGGAACTGATGCAGAACCCGCCGGTGGCTGTCGAGCGCGCCGCCCAGCCGTACGCGGCGGTCAGGGAGACCGTCACGATGGACACCTTCCCGGTGATCGCCGACCGGCTGATGGACGTGTTCGGCTGGCTCGCGGAGCACGGGATGGAGCCGGCGGGACCGCCGTTCTTCCGGTACGACGTCATCGACATGGAACGCGGCATGGAGGTCGAGGCGGGCGTCCCCGTGGCAGCGCTGCCGGAGGGCGGCGCCGGTGCGGGCGAGGACGCGGAGGAGGGCGAGTTCTTCACCGCCACTCTGCCGGCGGGCACTTATGTGACGGTCACTCATATCGGGCACCCGACCGAGCTGTTGGGGGTCACCGCGGGCCTGCTGGAGTGGGCGGCGGCGCGCGGTATGGAGTGGGACAGGGAGAAGGAGGACGTGGTCGAGGAGTGGGGGTGCCGGCTGGAGATCTACAAGACGGACCCGCGCGAGGAGCCGGACATGTCCAAGTGGGAGATGGAACTGGCCTTCCGGCTCGCGGACTCCGGCCCGAGGCCGTAGCCGTAGCCGTACTGCAGTGGCGACTGCGGCAGCGGGTATTCCCCTTCGCGTGGACAGAGGGCCATGTCCTTCCGAGCGGCGCAGCCGGCCGGATCCTTCGCCGGGGCGACGACGGTACGGTCACCGTCATGATCGGTCAGATAGTGACGCTGGTGGGCGTACTCGTTGGAGCCCTGACTTCGTACGTGTCCGTCGCCATGGCCGAACGCGCCAGACACCGGCGCACGATGGCAACCCGCTGGGATCAACGGAAGCTCGACACATACATCGAATACGCCGAATGCGTGAAGGAGATAGCCGACGCCTCGAAACTCTCCCGGCTGACGGATGAAGGGTCAGAGGCTCACAAAGAGTTCATGGCCGCGATGGAGGGCGGCGAGCGCCGGCGCTCGGCCCTCTTCGAAGCTCTCGTGCTGCTGGCAGATCCCGCAGCCATCGGGGCAGCCCATGAAGTCAACCTGGCGCTGTGGGAGATGATGAAGCAGGCGCGTGCGCACGAACCTCCCCCTGTGGTGGGCGATCTTCACGAGCGCCTGAACACCTATCACGAGCGAGCCCGGGACGACCTGGGCATCAGAACGGATTCATGGCGAGCCCTCTGAGGCCGCCCGGCCCACACCAGTGGGTGGAACACCGCCTCTGCCTCTCCGCGTGCCGGCCCCAGATTCGGTGACAGGCTCCCGAGCAGGTGCAGGTGCAGGTGGAAGGGGAGTTGGCCCCGCCGACCGTGCCCGACCCTCGCCGGACTCTCGTCCTGCTCGATGCCGTACGGGTACGGAGCGCCGGCGAACGGCTCGGACCGGGACGACGCCGAGGGGTGGCGGACGAGGCTCAGGACGCTGCCCCACGGCCGCCCCGCACAAGCGGGTCAGCAGGCGAAACAACGCGGTCCAGAACGGCACGGAGGCACGTGATGGCGGTCCACTTCGACCGAGTACGCAGAAAGGGCCCGTGACCAGCGTTTCCGCTGGTCACGGGCCCTTCTTATCCTGTGGCGGCGCCAGGGTTCGAACCTGGGTAGGCTGAGCCGGCAGATTTACAGTCTGCTCCCTTTGGCCACTCGGGCACACCGCCTGGGATATGTCGCTGCGGAACCGCTGTGCTGCGGACTCCGTGGCAACGACGTAAACGATACCTGATGACACGGGGTGCTTCGCCACCCGATTGACCGGGGACGGGCGGGGGCGGTCGCGGTGC
Organism: Streptomyces sp. NBC_00388; assembly: GCF_036061255.1. NCBI lineage: Bacteria > Bacillati > Actinomycetota > Actinomycetes > Kitasatosporales > Streptomycetaceae > Streptomyces > Streptomyces sp. NBC_00388. The sequence goes on along the minus strand of NZ_CP107948.1, from coordinate 4,589,478 downwards.
AGCCCTTAGGCTTGCGCGCAGCAGGCCGGGCCACCGGCCGTACCCGTCAGCACACCCGATACAAGGAGCCACAGGACATGGCCGACTCCAGTTTCGACATCGTCTCGAAGGTCGAGCGGCAAGAGGTCGACAACGCCCTCAACCAGGCCGCCAAGGAGATCTCGCAGCGTTACGACTTCAAGAACGTCGGCGCCTCCATCGACTGGTCGGGCGAGAAGATCCTGATGCAGGCGAACTCCGAGGAGCGGGTCACCGCGATCCTCGACGTCTTCCAGACCAAGCTGATCAAGCGCGGGATCTCCCTCAAGGCGCTGGACGCGGGCGAGCCGCAGCTGTCCGGCAAGGAGTACAAGATCTTCGCCTCCATCGAGGAGGGCATCTCGCAGGACAACGCCAAGAAGGTCGCGAAGGTCATCCGCGACGAGGGCCCCAAGGGCGTCAAGGCGCAGGTCCAGGGCGAGGAACTGCGGGTCAGCTCCAAGAGCCGTGACGATCTGCAGACCGTGCAGGCACTGGTGAAGGGCAAGGACTTCGACTTCGCGCTGCAGTTTGTGAACTACCGCTGATTTTCCGCTCCCCCGGCGGGCCGGCGTTCCGGGGCTCCCGGCATGCGGCGCCCGAACGGTATGCGGCGTCCGAAAACCGCCGGTCATGGCGGTCGGAGCATCGCAGACTCGTAGGTGTCCCGGTGGAACGGCCGCCGGGGCGCTGCGAGGAAGGGAGCAACCGATGACGGTGTACACGACGGTCGGCAGCCCACTCGGTGAGCTGCTGCTGGTGGGCGAGGAATCGGCGGACGCGCGGGGCGGAACGGCCCTGGCCTCGCTGTCCGTGCCGGGCCAGAAAGGCGGGGTGTCCGCCGAGGACGCCACCGGCGCGGGGTGGCGCCGGGATCCGTCCGCGTTCACCTGGATCAACGGCCGGCTGCGGGACTACTTCGACGGCGGGCAGGCCGGGTTCGCGATCGATTTCGCGGGCGGCGGGACCGCCTTCCAGCAGCGTGTGTGGGCCGAGCTGGACGGTCTCGGGTACGGCACCACGGTGTCGTACGGGGAGATCGCGGGGCGCCTCGGGCTGTCGGGCGCCGGAGTGCGCGCCGTGGGTACCGCGATCGGGCGCAATCCTCTGCTGGTCGTACGGCCGTGCCACCGGGTGATCGGGGCGGACGGGGCGCTGCGCGGGTACGCGGGCGGGCTGGAGCGCAAGAAGTGGCTGCTGGGGCTCGAAGGGGCGCGGGCGCTGTGACGGGGCGCCGTGAGCACCGGGCGGGTCCGGGCAGGTGACCGGGCTGTTCCCGCGGGACCGGGTGGAGGTCGCGCCCGGCGCGGTGCATGTTCCGGACTGGCTGCCGGTGGAGCGTCAGCGGGAGCTGGTGGGCGCGTGCCGGGAGTGGGCGCGGGGGCCTGTGCCGCTGCGGCGTACGCAGTTGCCGGGCGGGGGCGTGATGTCCGTGCGGACGGTGTGCCTGGGGTGGCACTGGCAGCCGTACCGGTACGCGCGGACCGCCGATGACGTGAACGGCGCCCGGGTGGCCGCATTCCCGGACTGGCTGGCGGAGTTGGGGCGTTCCGCGGTGGCCGAGGCCTACGGGAAGGAGCACGGGGAGCGCGGCCCGGCGGGAGGAGCGGGGTCAGCGGTGTACGCGCCCGACGCAGCGCTGGTGAACTTCTACGACGGCGACGCGCGGATGGGCCTGCATCAGGACAGGGAGGAGCGGTGCGCTGCTCCGGTGGTGTCACTGAGCCTGGGCGATACGTGCGTCTTCCGCTTCGGGAACGCGGAGAGCCGGGGGCGGCCCTATACGGATGTGCGGCTGGCGTCCGGGGATCTCTTCGTCTTCGGAGGACCTTCGCGGTTCGCCTACCACGGTGTGCCGAAGGTCCTTCCGGGGACGGCTGATCCCGCGGTGGGTCTGACGGGTGGGCGGTTGAACATCACGCTGCGGCAGACGGGGCTCGATGACCCCGCGCGCCGCGGGTGATGAGGGGTGTGCGGCTGGGCGCGGGGGCCCATGCGCGGCGTTACCGGTGAGTGACGGTGCCGGTCGGTCGCAGGTCCACAGCGTCGGCCACCCGGACGCCCGGACGCCCGGACGACGGCTTGCGCGGTGGGCGGCTTGCCGCGGTGGTGGCTTGCGCGGCCGGCGGCCTGCACGATCAGCAGCTTGCACGAGCCGGCGGCCCGTGCGATCAGGGCCTGTGCGGTCGGCGGCTCGCGCGATCAGTTGCGTGAGCGGGAGTTGCCGAAGAGCAGCCGGTAGATGATCAGCAGCACGAGAGCGCCCGCGATGGCGGAGATCCAGGTCGCGCCGTCGTAGAAGTGCTTCGTCACGGGGTGATGGAAGAAATGGGAGGCGCCCCACCCGCCGATGAAGGCCCCCACGATGCCTATGAGGGTGGTGCCGACGAGGCCGCCCGGGTCACGACCGGGGAGCAGGATCTTGGCGATGGCCCCGGCGAGCAGTCCGAGGATGATCCAACTGATGATTCCCATGAGCAGAGCCTGCCTAACGTTCGGTGTCCTAAACAGTGACGCCGAGGCGGCTCGTCCGGTTGCGTCGCCGGTCGCGTGGGGCGGAGTCGGTGGCGTGGGGCGGAGTCGGTGGCGTCCCACCGGTACGGACCGCCCCGGCCTCGGGGAACGCGCGCTCCGGACCTGCCCGTACGCATGCTCAGGACGTACGGGCCCCGGAAGCTCGGACGTACAGGCTCCGGAGGCTCCGGAGGCTCCGGAGGCTCCGGACATACGCATGCGGGTACCGAGGTAGCCGGCCGATGCGGCTCCGGTACGGCTCTCCGCCGCGGCTCAGCGGTACGGCTACGGCCGCGGCTCAGCGGCCGGCGAAGGGCTCGTCCGTGCGGACGATCTCCTTGCCCAGCGGCATCAGCGAGACAGGGATCAGTTTGAAGTTCGCGATGCCGAGGGGGATGCCGATGATGGTCACGCACAGGGCGATACCGGTGAAGATGTGGCCGAGTGCGAGCCACCAGCCGGCGAGGACCAGCCACAGGACGTTGGCGACGAAGGAGGGAGCTCCCGCGTCCCTGCGGTCCACCGCCATGTAGCCGAAGGGCCAGAGCGCGTACACGCCGATGCGGAACGCGGCGACCCCGAAGGGGATGCCGATGATGGTGATGCAGAGCAGCGCGCCTGCGAGGAGGTAGCCGAGGAACAGCCAGAAGCCGCAGAGGACGAGCCAGACGACGTTGAGGATGGTTTTCATGAGCGGGGACCTGCCATCTCTTCGAGCCGGGAGATGCGCTCCGCCATGGGGGGATGTGTGGAGAACATCTTGGACAGTCCCTGACCGGGACGGAAGGGGTTCGCGATCATCATGTGGCTCGCGGTCTCGATCCGGGGCTCGGGCGGCAGCGGCAGCTGTTTCGTACCGGCTTCGAGCTTGCGCAGGGCGCTCGCGAGGGCGAGCGGATCGCCGGTGAGCTGGGCGCCCGACGCGTCGGCCTCGTACTCGCGTGAGCGGCTGACAGCGAGCTGGATCAGCGACGCGGCCATCGGGCCCAAGATCATGATCAGCAGCATACCGAGGATTCCGGGGCCCTCGTCGTCGTCGGAGCGGCCGACGGGGATGAGCCACGCGAAGTTGACCAGGAACATGACGACGGAGGCCAGGGCGCCGGCTACGGAGGAGATCAGGATGTCGCGGTTGTAGACATGGCTGAGCTCGTGACCGAGGACCCCGCGCAGTTCGCGCTCGTCGAGGATCTGGAGGATGCCTTCCGTGCAGCAGACAGCGGCGTTGCGCGGGTTGCGGCCGGTGGCGAAGGCGTTGGGCGCCTGGGTCGGCGAGATGTAGAGCCGGGGCATGGGCTGGCGGGCCGCGGTGGAGAGCTCGCGGACGATGCGGTAGAGAACCGGGGCCTCGAACTCGCTGACCGGCCGGGCACGCATGGCGCGCAGGGCGAGCTTGTCGCTGTTCCAGTACGCGTACGCGTTGGTCCCGAGCGCGACGACGAGCGCGACGATCAGTCCCGTGCGGCCGAAGAAGCTGCCGATGACGATCAAGAGGGCAGAGAGCCCCCCGAGGAGGACGGCGGTCCTCAGCCCGTTGTGCCGGCGGTGCACGGTACGCCCTCCAAGTCGTGCGGCAGGGGAACCTTCGCTCAGTGACTCAGTCCACTGTCCAGTGGACCCTCCCTCACTGGTCAACGCCAGGCGAGGGAGGCTAGTTCCCTTGTGCGCGCGGCCCGCGGTGTCCGCCGTACGGGTGGCTCAGCCCTGGGCGGGGACCTTGGCCAGTTCCAGGGCCTCCTGCAGGGGCTCCAGCTGGCTGGTGCAGTGGGCGCAGCGGGAGGCGATGGCCGGGATCTCGGTGTAGCAGTACGGGCAGTCGCGCAGGGCCGCCTTGACGTCGATCGGCTTGTCGGCGGTGAAGCGGGACTGGATCTTGGCCAGCGGGACGACGACGAGGAAGTAGAGGACCGCGGCGGTCACCAGGAAGGCGACGCCGGCGTTGATGAGGAGCCCGTAGCGGAAATGCGCACCGTCGACGGTGAACTGGGCCTTGCTGAAGTCGCCCATGGCGGAGCTGGTGGCGAGGCCGATGAGCGGGGTGATGAAGGCGGTGCTCAGCGCGGTGACGACTGCGGTGAAAGCGGACCCCACGGCGAGGCCGATGGCCAGTGAGATGACGTTCCCGCGGAGGATGAAGTCTTTGAACCCGCTCAGCACCGCTTGCTCCTTGTTCCGTAGTCGCTGCGCACAGTTGTCTTCGGGCCTTTCGGCGCTGCTCGCCGGCCGTCGTACTGACTCTGCCGCGAGGCGTGCGCCGGTGCGCTGTCCGTGGTTACGCCCGGCCGAAGACCGTAGCAAAACTCAGAAGAGGCTGCCTGACGCGAAGTGCAGGACCAGCTGAGGGGCCACGGAGAGCACGGCTCCGGCGGCGGCCGCGAGGGCGACGGTCAGGGTGATCGGGACGGGGATGCGGGCGGTCGTTCCGGCCGTTGTGCCGCCGTCCGGGGCTGTGGCCGCCGTGCCGGTCCGGGGTGCCGCCGGCTGCGGTGCGCGGAAGAGCACGGCGATCCAGCGGAGGTAGTAGGAGAGCCCCAGGACGACGTTGACGGCCATGACGGCGGCGAGCCAGCCCAGGCCCGCGTCGACGGCGCTCTGGAAGACGGTGACCTTGGCGAAGAGGCCGATGATGCCGGGGGGCAGCCCGGCCAGGCAGAGCAGGAAGAAGGCGAGCGCCAGGGCGGTGAGAGGGCGCTCGGCGTAAAGACCGCGGTAGTCGCTGAGGCGCTTGCCGGGGCGGGAGCGGGCGACGAGGGCCACGGTCGCGAAGGCACCGAGGTTCACGACGGCGTACATCAGCGCGTAGGCGACGGTGGAGCCGATCTCGCGGTCGGAGGTGTATCCGGCGGCGGAGATCGGGACGAGGAGGTACCCGGCCTGGCCGATGGAGGACCAGGCGAGCAGCCGGACGGCGCTGTGGGCGCGGGTGGCCTGCTGGCGCAGGGCGGCCGTGTTGCCGGCGGTCATGGTGAGGGCGGCGAGTACGGCGATGGCCGGGCCCCAGATGTCGGCGTACCCGGGGAAGGCGACGACGGTCACGAGGACGAGCCCGGAGAAGCCGACGGCCTTCCCGATGACGGAGAGGTAGGCGGCGATGGGGAGCGGGGCGCCGGTGTATGTGTCGGGCACCCAGAAGTGGAACGGCGCCGCGGCCGTCTTGAAGGCGAAGCCGACGAGTGTGAGGACGACTCCGGCCTCGGCGAGCGTGTCGAGCTGCGGGGCGACCTGGGCGGTGGCGATCCGGTTGAGGTGGAGGGTGCCGGTGGCCGCGTAGACGAAGCTCACGCCGAGCAGGGTGACGGCCGTCGCGGTGACCGAGGAGAGGAAGAACTTGAGGGCCGCTTCGGAGGAGAGGCGGTTCCCGCGCTTGAGGCCGACGAGGGCGAACGCGGGCAGGGAGGCCACTTCGAGGGCGACGACGAGCGTGGCGAGGTCCCGTGATGCGGGCAGCAGCGCGGCCCCGGAGGCCGAGGAGAGCAGCAGGAACCAGAATTCACCGGCCGGCAGGCGGTCACCGCCGGTCTCACTCATCGACAGCAGTGCGGTGAGCAGTGCGCCGCCGAGGACGAGCAGCTGGATGGCGAGGGTGAAGTGGTCCGCGGTGTAGCTGCAGGCCCCGTGATCGGTGGTGAGGCAGAAGGTGGAACGGTTGCCGCGGCGCAGGGGCAGGAGCATGACGACGGCCGCGGCGAGCCCGGCGACCGCGGTCCAGCCGAGGGCCGGTTTGCGGTGGTCGGGGACGAAGAGGTCGGCGACGAGGACGATCAGCGCGGTCGCGGCGGCGATGACCGGCGGGGCGATCGCGAGCCAGTCGACGGACTGGACGAGGGAGCTCATGCCTTGCCTCCTGCGAGGAGCTTCTGCACGGCCGGGTCGGTGAGGCCGAGGAGGGCCGCGGGCCAGAGGCCGGCGAGGACGGTGAGGGCGACGAGCGGGCTCCAGGTGGCGAGTTCGTAGCCCTGGACGTCCTGGATGCTGTCGGTTCCGGGGGCGGGGGGCTGCCCGGCGGGGACGGGCTGCACGCCCTGGGCCCCCTGCGCTTCCTGTGACCCGCGTGGCCCCTGCGGCCCCTGTGCTTGTCGTACCCCCTGTGCTTGCTGTGGTCCCTGCGCTTCCCCTGCTTCGCTGGGAACCAGCGCGTCCGCGTACGGGGACTTGTCCGCGCCCGTGGCGTCCCGTGCTTCCTGCGCTTCGCGTGCTTCGGGTGTTGCCTGCGGCGGGGTGCCCATGCAGACGCGGCGTACGACGAGGAGGAGGTACGCGGCGGTGAGCAGGGTGCCGAGGGCCGCGAGCGACATGAAGGTGAGGAAGGCGGGGCGGCTGAGCCCGCGGGCCGGATCGAAGGCGCCGAACATGGTCAGCATCTCGCCCCAGAATCCGGCGAGCCCCGGCAGCCCGAGTGAGGCGACGGCCGCGAAGGCCACCAGGCCGCCGAGCCGGGGCGCCCGTCCGTAGAGGGCGGCGCCGGTGGCGCCGGCGAGCGTGTCGAGGTCGGCGGTGCCGTACCGGTCCTTCAGCGCTCCGACGAGGAAGAAGAGCAGCCCGGTGATGAGGCCGTGGGCGATGTTGGCGAAGAGCGCGCCGTTGACTCCGGCGGGGGTCATCGAGGCGATACCGAGGAGCACGAAGCCCATGTGCCCGACGGAGGAGTAGGCGATGAGCCGTTTGAGGTCGCCCTTGTTGCCCTGCCGGGCGAGCGAGAGGCAGGCGAGCGATCCGTAGATGATGCCGGCGACGGCGAACGCCGCGAGGTAGGGGGCGAAGGTGTGCATGCCCTCGGGGGCGATGGGCAGGGCGATGCGGACGAATCCGTAGGTGCCCATCTTGAGCATGACTCCGGCGAGGAGGACCGAACCGGCGGTGGGCGCCGCGGTGTGGGCGTCGGGGAGCCAGCTGTGCAGCGGCCACATCGGGGTCTTCACGGCGAGCCCGATGGCGATGGCGAGGACGGCGACGACCTGGGTGCTGTGGGTGAGACCCCGGCCGTTGTCAGTGGCGAGTGCCACCATGTCGAATGTGCCGCTCTTCACACCGATGAGGAGGAGACCGAGCAGCATGACGACGGAGCCGAGCACCGTGTAGAGGATGAACTTCCCGGCGGCTGCCGTGCGTTGGGCTCCGCCCCAGCGGGCGATGAGGAAGTACATCGGGATGAGGACCATCTCGAAGGCCAGGAAGAAGAGCACCAGGTCGAGGGCGGCGAAGGTGGCGAGCGTCCCCGCTTCCAGGAGGAGGACGAGGGCGACGAACGCGCGGGGGGACGGGCCCGCGGGCAGCTTGAAGCAGGAGTAGAGCGCGCAGAGGAAGGTCAGCAGCGCGGTCAGTACGAGGAGGGGGAGCGAGATGCCGTCTGTGCCGAGATGGATGCGGACGTCGAGAGCCGGGATCCAGCTGATGTCTGTGGTGGCCTGCATCCTCGACGGGTGGTCACGGTCGAAGCCGAGGGCGAGGACGATCGCGGCGATGAGGACGATTCCGCTGACGACGACGCCGTGGCGGAGCACGGCCTGCTGGGGCGAGGAGCCCCTCAGTCCGGGCGGGGCCGGCAGCAGGGCGGCGACGGCACCGATGACCGGGGCGGCGACGATGAACGCCAGGAGGAACTGCATCACGGACGCGCTGATATCGATCACGGCTCACGATCCGGCGTAGGCGTTGGCAAGGGCGACGGCGGCGATCACCAGGACGACGGATCCGGCGAGCAGGGCGCTGAGGTAGGTCTGCAGGTTTCCTGTCTGGGCCCGGCGGAAGGCCGCCCCCATCCAGCGGGGCGCTGCGCTCGCACCGCGTACGTAGGTGTCGATGACCTCGCGGTCCAGGAAGCGGACCAGTTGGGCCGCTGCGAGTACGGGGCGCACGAATGCGGCGGTGTAGAGCGCGTCGAGGTGGAAGCCGTTCGCCGCGTGGCGGTGGAGCGGGCCGAGGAGCAGCCTGCCGGGGTCGAGGGGGTCCGGCGCCGAGGCGATGCTCCCGTAGACGGAGCGGTGGGTGGCGATGGCTTCGGCCTCGACCGTGGCCGGGTCCGCGTCGGGGTGTGCCGTGACGGCGCCGATCGGGGGCTGCTGGGTCAGGGCCGTGGTGTGGCGCCAGGTGCCGTAGGTGACGAGCGCCCCGACGAGGGCGACACCGGTTCCGAGGACGGAGGTGGTGAGGGCCGGGGTGAGGCTGTTTCCGTCGAACCAGCCGGTGAGGCGGCCGGCGGTGAGACCGAAGCCGAGGGTGGGGATGGCGAGGAGCCAGAGCACGCCGTTCATGGCGAGGGGCTGCCTGCCGTGGTCGGGGGCCTCGCTGCCCTTGCCGCGGAAGGCGAGGAGCCAGAGGCGGGTGGCGTAGGCGCCGGTCAGCAGCGCCGTGAGGAGCCCCGCGATCAGCACGGTCCAGCCGGCGCCTGCGGGAGCGATGGCGCTGTCGCCGAGCGCGGTGTTCTCGGCGGCACCGAGGACCGATTCCTTGGAGAAGAATCCGGCGAAGGGCGGGATGGCGGCGAGCGCGAGCAGGGCGATGGTCATCGTCCAGAAGGCGTCGGGGATGCGCTGGGGCAGGTGGCCCATGCGGCTCATGGCGGCGAGGGAGTTGGTGCCCGCGGCGTGGATGACCACCCCGGCGCCGAGGAAGAGGAGCGCCTTGAAAGCGCCGTGTGACAGGAGGTGGAAGACAGCGGCGCCGCGGTCGCCGGCGGCCAGGGCGCCCGACATGTAGCCGAGTTGCCCGATGGTCGAGTAGGCGAGGACGCGTTTGATGTCGTCCTGGGCGAGGGCGGCGAGTGCCGATCCGACCATGGTGACGGCGGCCATGACGGCCAGGACGGTCATGGCGGCCGTGGAGGCGGCGAAGACGGGCAGCAGCCGGGCGACGAAGTAGATACCGGCTGCGACCATGGTGGCGGCATGGATCAGGGCGGAGACGGGGGTGGGGCCTGCCATGGCGTCGGGCAGCCAGGTGTGCAGCGGGAACTGTGCGGACTTTCCGGCGACACCGGCGAGCAGCAGCAGGGCGATCAGCGTGGGGTGGTGGAGTCCGCCGCCGGAGACGGTCCGCAGGATGCCGGTGATGCTGAAGGTCCCGGCGTCGGTGGCGAGTGCGAACAGGCCGATCAGGAAGGGGACATCACCGAGTTTGGTGACCAGGAACGCCTTGAGGGAGGCGGAACGGGCCTCGGGGGTCTCCCAGTAGTGGCCGACGAGGAAGTACGAGCAGATCCCCATGACCTCCCAGCCGACCAGCAGGACCATGAGGTCGCCCGAGTAGACGACGAGCAGCATCGCGGAGGTGAAGAGGGAGACGATCGCCGCGTACGAGGGGTAGCGCGCGTCGTCGCGCAGGTACGCGGTCGAGTAGATCTGTACACAGGTGGCGACGGTCACGACCAGGACCGCGACGAGGGCGGCGAAGCCGTCGATGTGCAGGGACAGGTCGATGGGGACGGACCCGGTGGGGGTGAGCCGGGTGGCCGCGTCGATGTCCGTTCCGCCGCCCTGCCGGACGGCCACAGTGATCGCGAGGGCGGCTGCAGCGAGGGTGGGGAGGATGGCCAGGGGGCGGACGAATCCGGGCGCGGTGCGGCCGAGCAGAAGTCCGGCCGCGGCTCCAAGGAACGGCAGGAGGGGAACGAGGACGGCGAGGGTCGTGGTGGTCACGCGGCAGCCTCTGCCTTCTCCTCGCGGTCTTCGGGGTCTTCGGGGTCTTCGCGGTCTTCGCGGTCTTCCGGGTCTTCCGGGTCTTCGGGGCTTGGTGATTCTTTGGTGTCGCGGAGCTTGTCGATGTCCGTCGTACCCCGGTTCCGGTGGACGGCCAGGATGATCGCGAGCCCGATGCCGATTTCGGCGGCGGCGATGGCGATCGTGAAGAGGGTGAGTGCCTGACCGGAATGGACCTTGTCGCGCAGCCATACGTCGAAGGCGACGAGGTTGAGGTTGACGGCGTTGAGCATCAGCTCGACGGACATCAGGATCAGGATGACGTTGCGGCGGGCGAGGACTCCGTACAGACCGGTACAGAAGAGGAGGGCGGCGAGCACGGCGGGATAGACGAGGTGCATCAGCGCTGCTCCCTGCTGTTCTTGCCGACGGCGTTCTCGCCCACGCTGTCCGTGCCGGCGCTGTCCGTGCCGGCGCTGTCCGTGCCGGCGCTGTCCGTGCCCGCGGCGGCCTTGCCCGCGGCGGCCTTGCCCGGGCTGTTCCTGCCCGGGGCGTCCTCGACCGGGCTGTTCCTGCGGGACAGGACGATCGCACCGACGAGTGCGGCCAGCAGGAGGACCGACAGCGCCTCGAAGGGCAGGACCCAGTGGCGGAAGAGGATCTCGCCGGAGACCTTGGTGGAGCCCTGGACGGGGCCGTGGAGGTCGATCCAGGTCGTACGGAAGGCGTCGGCGACCACCCAGACGAGTGAGCCGGCCGCGGCCACGGCCACCCCCAGCGCCACCCAGCGGTTCTCCGAATCGGCGTCCGGGGACCGGCCGATGGGGGCCTTCGTCAGCATCAGCCCGAAGAGGAGGAGGACGACCACGGAGCCGACGTAGATCAGCACCTGGACCCACGCGATGAACTCGGCTGTCAGCAGGAGGTATTCGACGGCGAGGCCACCGAGCGCCACGATCAGCCACAGTGCGGCGTGCACCAGTTGCCTCGTCGTGACCGTGATGACCGCGGCGCCGAAGGTGGCGAGGCCGACGAGGAGGAACGCGATCTCGACGCCCGTCGGGGACAGGAATCCGGGGTGGCCCGCGGCGGCGGCCAAGTCTGCTGCGCGATTCACGCCTCCCCCTCCTGCTGATCCCGCTCCTGCTGATCCCGCTCCTGCTGATCCCGCTGGTTGCGCGGGTGATCCTGCTGCGGCGCGTCCGGTGGCTCCGGCCGGTCCGTCTGCTGCCCGCTCGGCTCCGTCTGCGGGGCTGCCTGGTCCGCCTGGCCCGCCCGCGGGGCTGCCTGGTCGGCCTGCTCGGCCTGCTGGGCTGCCTGCTCGGCCTGTTGGGCGGCCTGCTCGGCCTGTTGGGCGGCTTCGAGTTTGTCGGCCGCCTTGCGTGCTGCGGCGATCTCCTTGGGTTCCTCGGCCGCCGGGTCGAGCGCGGGCGGCGCCGGCACCGTCCACATCCACTCGCGGAGCTTGTCGCGCTCATGGGTGAGTTCGTGGATGTCCGTCTCCGCGTACTCGAACTCCGGGGACCAGAACAGTGCGTCGAAGGGACACACCTCGATGCAGATACCGCAGTACATACAGAGCGCGAAGTCGATCGCGAAGCGGTCGAGGACATTGCGGCTGCGCTCGCGTCCGCCCGGTGCGGCAGCCGGGACCGTCTCCTTGTGGGAGTCGATGTAGATACACCAGTCGGGGCACTCACGGGCGCAGAGCATGCAGACGGTGCAGTTCTCCTCGAACAGCCCGATGACACCGCGGGAGCGGGGCGGCAGTTCGGGCTGGATGTCCGGGTACTGCGCGGTGACCGTCTTCTTCGTCATCGTGCGGAGCGTCACTGCCAGGCCCTTGGCCAGGCCTGAGCCGGGGACGGGAGGCATCAGCTGATCGCCACCTTCACAATGCCGGTGAGCGCGATCTGCGCGAGGGCGAGCGGGATGAGTACGGTCCAGGCCAGCTTCTGGAGCTGGTCCTCACGGAGCCGCGGGTAGGTCACGCGGAGCCAGATCACGCCGAAGGCCAGGACCGCCGTCTTGAGCAGCATCCAGACCCAGCCGAGTCCGTCGCTGCCCCACGGCCCGTGCCATCCGCCGAGGAAGAGCACGGCGGTGAGACCGCAGAGGATGACGATGCCCGCGTACTCGGAGAGGAGGAAGAGCGCGAAGCGCAGTCCGGTGTATTCGGTGTAGGCGCCGAAGATGATCTCCGAGTCGGCCACGGGCATGTCGAAGGGCGGGCGCTGGAGTTCGGCGAGCCCCGCCGTGAAGAAGACCACTCCGCCGACGACCTGCCACGGGATCCACCACCAGGCGAACGCGTCCAGGATGCCGGGCAGCGACACCGTGCCCGCCGCCATCGCGACGGAGGCCGCCGTGAGCAGCATCGGCAGTTCGTAGGCGAGGAGTTGCGCGGCGGTGCGGATCCCGCCGAGGAGGGAGAACTTGTTGGCCGATGCCCAGCCCGCCATGAGCGAGCCGAGTACGCCGACGCCCATCACGGCCAGCACGAAGAAGATGCCCGCGTCGACGACCTGCCCCACGGCCCCCTCGCCGGGCCCGACCGGGATCACCAGCAGGACCAGCAGGTACGGGAGCAGGGCGACGGCAGGGGCCAGCTGGAAGATCCGGCGGTCGGCGTCGGCCGGGACGATGTCTTCCTTCTGCGCGAATTTCACGCCGTCCGCGACGAGCTGGGCCCAGCCGTGGAACCCGCCGGCGTACATGGGGCCGAGACGGCCCTGCATATGGGCCATGACCTTGTGCTCGGCCTGTCCGACGAGCAGGGGGAGGACGAGGAAGGCGACAAAGACGATGACAAGCCGGATGGCGACGTCGAGTACGTCGTTCACGCGGTATCGCCTCCGGCGGGGGTATCGGGTCCGGCTTCCGGCTCGGGACGGGGCTCCGGCTCGGGACGGGGCTCCGGCTCGGGACGGGCTTCCGGCTCGGGACCGGCTTCCGGTCCAGGACCGTTCTCCGGCTCGGGACCGGCCTCCGACTCGGGACCGGCCTCCGGTTCGGGACCGTTCTCTCTGGTTTCAGGTCCGGCTGCTTGCGGTGCCCCCGGCCGGGCGGGCCGGTTCTCGGTGGACGTATCCCCCGTGGCCGGGCCCTGCGCGGCCGGGTCCTCCACCGCGTCCTGCGCGGCCGGGTCCTCCACCGCGTCCTGCGCGGCCGGGTCCTCCACCGCGTCCTGCGCGGCCGGGTCCCGCGGCGGCTCGAAGGCCGGGCGGGCGTTGCGCCAGGGGGCGTCGTCGCTCCCCTTCGAGTGCGATGGCACGGCCGGGGTCGCGGCCCCGGCCCCGCGCTGGGACGTGGAGCCCTCGGACACGCTCCGGCTCCGCCGGGGACCGGCGGCCCGCCTCGGGGGCGGAGCCGTGGCCCCAGCCTCCGACGGCGCTGCCGCGCCCTGGTCCCGGCTCACGTCCCGGCTCACGTCCTGGCTCACGTCCTGGCTCTCGTCCCGGATCTCGTCCCCGCTCTGCTCAAGGCCCTGACCGACACTCTGTTCCTGCACGCGCCCCTGCCTGCGGGTGGCATCCCGCCCCTGCGCGCGCGCCTCGTCCTGCGCCCGCGGCTCGTCCTGTGCCCCTGTCTGCGGCTCGCCGCCGTCCGCCGTGACCGCCGGCGGTGACGGCGACTGGCTCGTGGAGCCCTCGCTCACGCTGCGCGCACGCCGGGCCGGGCGGTCGGCCGCTGCCCGTGCGGCGCGTGCCGGACGGGCCGGGGCAGGAGGCAGCTGGCCCTTCTGCGGGCCCCACTCGTTGGGGTCCGGAACGCCCGGCGGCAGCATCTGGCGGCGCTTCGGGCCACCGGCCCCCGCACCGTGTCCCGCGGCTCCCTCCCCCGGCTCCTTCGCACCCGGCCAGGCCTTCGCGACACGGGCCGCGAGGACGAAGTCCTTGCGCAGCGGGTGACCTTCGAAGCCCTCGGGCAGCAGGAGCGGAACCAGGTGCGGGTGGTCGGTGAAGGTGACGCCGAACATCTCGTACGTCTCGCGTTCGTGCCAGCTCGCCCCCGCGTAGATCCCGACGGCGGACGGCAGGGCCGGCGCGGCGTGCGGGACGGTGGTGCGTACGAGCAGTCGGCGGATCGTACGGCCTTCGATGGCGACGACATGGGCGCAGACCCGGAAGCCGGTCTCCGGTTCGTCGACCGCGCTCAGCCAGTCGAAGTAGGTGCAGCCGAGCCCGTCCCTGGCGGTCTCCAGGGCGGCGAGCCAGGAGGCCGCCGGTACCTCGACGGTGAGCAGGTCGTAGCTGTGTCCGGCGGTGGCTTCCTCGCCGAAGAGTTCGGTGACGGCATCGGGGAGGCGGTCGTACGGATGTGTCACCGTCCGGCCCCCGGCGCCGGGGGCGGGGTGATGAGGCCGCTGGTCAACTGGGCGGTGGAGGGCGTGGAGTAGCGCTCGCCGAGGGACTCCCTGGCGATCTTCTCCTGGAGTTTCAGGATGCCCTGGAGGAGCGCCTCGGGGCGGGGCGGGCAGCCGGGGACGTACACGTCGACGGGGATGATCTGGTCGACGCCCTTGGTCACGGAGTACGAGTCCCAGTACGGGCCGCCGCAGTTGGAGCAGGCGCCGAAGGAGATGACGTACTTCGGCTCGGGCATCTGCTCGTACAGGCGCTTGACCGCGGGGGCCATCTTGTCCGTGACCGTGCCGGAGACGATCATCAGGTCGGCCTGGCGGGGGCCGGGGGCGAACGGGATCACGCCGAGCCTGATGAAGTCGTGGCGGGCCATCGACGCGGCGATGAACTCGATGGCGCAGCAGGCGAGGCCGAAGTTGAAGACCCACAGGCTGTAGCGGCGGCCCCAGTTCAGGACCACCTTCATGGGTTCGGGGGCCAGCCGGGAGAGCACGCCCAGCCGCTGCGGGGGGACGGCTTCCGGCACCGGTACGCCTGCGGACCGGGCGCCCGGCAGGTGCGGGTCCGGCAGATCGACGGGGTTCGTCACGTCCATTCCAGGACGCCCTTCTTCCATGCATAGAGCAGTCCCACGGCCAGGAAGCCGAGGAAGATGAACATCTCCACCAGCGTCGCCGCCCCGTATCCGTCGGCCGCGAAAACCGTCGCCCACGGGAAGAGGAAGATCGAGTCCACGGCGAAGATCACGTACAGGAAGCCGTAGACGTAGTAGCGGACCTGGGTGTGTGCCCAGCCCTCGCCGACGGGGTCGACTCCGCACTCGTACGTCAGCAGTTTCTCGGGGGTCGGCACCACGGGCCGCAGCAGCCGTCCGGCTCCGAAGGCCACGGCGACGAAGAGCACCCCGACGACGGCGAGCACCCCGACGACCGCGTACATGTGGAAGTAGCCCGAGTAACCCGTGCGGGCGGTGTGGCCCGCCGCGAGCACCACGTGGCCCGTCGCGGCAACGGTCGGTCCCGGCACGTCCGGCCCTCGCTCCCTGCGCCCTTTTCGTCGCCTCGTCCGTCACATTCGCCACGTTCGACGATCCGTACGCACGGGAGTCTAGGCCCTGATAAAGACTTGGTAAGCAGCCGGATCCGGCACCGGACCCGGCTCGGGGCGTGCCGCGGGGTGGGGTTATCCCTACTTCGACCCACCCAGCCGCCCCATGGCATCCGCCCCTGGCGCCCGGCACTCTTGACGCATGACCGCGATCAACTCCCTTCCGCCCGGCTCCGACCGGCCACCGCCCGCGCGCTTCGCGTTCGACCGGTTCACCTGGAAGGAGATCGCCCATCTCCTGACGAACCTGCCGGCCACGATCGCCGGTTTTGTTTACGTCCTGCTCATGGTCGCCCTGGGCGGCGGCCTGGCCGTCACCGTGGTGGGCCTCCCCCTGCTCGCCCTCGGGCTGCTCGGGGCGCGGCGGCTGGGCAGGGCGGAACGGTCCCGGGCGCGGGCGCTGCTGGGTGTCCGGATGGAGGAGCCGAGCCCGCTGTTCGTCGGGCACGGGGGCAGTTTCTTCTCCAGGCTGTGGACGAGCCTCAAGGACCCGGTGGGCTGGCGGGCGATGCTGTACGGCTTCATCCGGCTGCCGTGGGGGGTGCTCACCTTCTGCGTGGTGCTGTCCGGTCTCTTCGTGCTCTGGCCGGTACTGCCGTTCATCGCACGCGGACTGACCCATGTGGACCGCGCCATGGTCCGCGGGCTCCTCTGCCCGTCCGACGAGCTGGAGCGCCGGATCGCCGAGCTGGAGTCGGACCGCGGGGTGGTCGTGGACACGGCCGCAGCCGACCTGCGCCGCATCGAACGTGATCTGCACGACGGCGCGCAGGCCCGGCTGGTGGCGCTCGCCATGGGGCTCGGCCTGGCCAAGGAGAAGCTCCTGGAGGATCCGGACGCGGCGGCCGTGATGGTCGGAGAGGCGCACGGCGAGGTCAAACTGGCCCTGCAGGAGCTGCGTGACCTGGCCCGCGGGATCCACCCGGCCGTCCTGACGGACCGCGGCCTCGACGCCGCGCTCTCGTCGATCGCCTCGCGGTGCACGGCTCCGGTCGAGGTCCGTGTCGATCTGACGGAGCGGCCTGCCGAGGCCATTGAGGGCATCGCCTACTTCACCGTCTCGGAGCTGCTGCAGAACGTCAGCAAGCACGCCCGGGCGCGCTCCGCCTCGGTGGAGGTGTGGCGCGCCGCCGACCGGCTGTTGATCCGGGTCGCGGACAACGGGCACGGCGGGGCACGGCTCGACGGCGGTACGGGCATGGCGGGGCTCGCCGACCGGCTGGGCGCGGTGGACGGCCTCTTCGTGCTGGACTCACCGGTCGGCGGGCCGACCACGGTGACGGCGGAGCTGCCCTGGCGAGCACGGGGCTGAGACGGACCGGCACATCGGATACGTCCCGTACGTGACGCGGACCGGCACGTCAGGTACGTCTCCGCTGACGCGGACCGGCACATCACGTACGTCCCCGCTGGACCGGGCGGACACCGGGGCGGGCAGGGCGGACGGCGGGGCGGGCAGCCGGTGGGTGCTCACCGGGGCTGCCCGTCACACACCGCCACGCACCGCCGCGCACCGTGCCGCGACACTGACTTCATCTCGGGGGGGGTGGGGAAAACCCCCGGTCGAAGACGGTGCCCCTCCTCATGGTCGGCGGCGTCCCTGAACGGGAGCATGGACGCAGCGGGACAGCGCCGCACATCCCGCACCGAGAGAACCGGCCGAGCCGGACGAAGAGAGAGGGGACACCGCCATGGCCACGGATCACGGCATGAGAACCCGGGCCCACCGCACACCGGCCGTGCTGCGTGCGCCGCTGGAGGGCCGCACCTGGCGCGAGTTCGGCTATCTGCTGCTCTCACTGCCCATCAGCATCGTGCTCTTCACCTTCGGCATCACGATGTTCTCGGTGAGCGCGGGCCTGCTGGTGACCTTCATCGGTATCCCTCTGCTCGCGGTGGGCCTGGCCGTGTGCCGGGGTTTCGGGGCGATGGAGCGGGCGAGGGCACGGTCCCTGCTCCGGGTCGACATCGCGGATCCGGCGCCGGCCCGGGGCAGGACCGGCGGCATGATGTCGTGGGCGGGCGCCGTGCTGAAGAGCGGCGCGTCCTGGCGCCACCTCGTCTACGCGCTGGCCCACTTCCCGTGGGCCGTCTTCGCCTTCTCGGTGTCGGTGGTCCTGTGGACGTACGGCTGGGCGATGCTGACGTACCCGCTGTGGCAGTGGGTCTTCCCGGCCTGGACGAACATGAACGGCCTCCAGCTGTACGGCGACGCGACGCACCACATCTATCTCGACAGCCCGTTCGAGATCGCCCTGACGAGCCTGAGCGGACTGGCCTTCGTCCTCGCGACCCCGTGGGTGATCCGCGGCCTGGCCGGTGTCGACCGGATGATGGTCCTCGGACTGCTCGGCCCTTCGCGGCTGGACACCCGGGTCACCGAGCTGGAGTCGGACCGCGGGGTGGTCGTGGACACGGCCGCCGCCGACCTGCGCCGCATCGAACGTGATCTGCACGACGGCGCGCAGGCCCGGCTGGTGGCGCTCGCCATGGACCTCGGCCTGGCCAAGGAGAAGCTGACGGAGGACCCGGAGGCGGCAGCCCGCATGGTCGACGAGGCGCACGGCGAGGTCAAGATCGCCCTGCAGGAACTGCGTGACCTGGCCCGCGGGATCCACCCGGCCGTCCTGACGGACCGCGGCCTCGACGCCGCACTCTCGTCGATCGCCTCCCGGTGCACGGTGCCGGTGCAGGTGGAGGTGGACCTGCCGGCCAGGCCGGCCGCCGCCATCGAGGGCATCGCCTACTTCACCGTCTCGGAGCTCCTGCAGAACATCAGCAAGCACGCCCGGGCCACCCGCGCGAGCGTGGACGTCTGGCGGGTGGAGAACCGCATCATGCTCCAGGTGACCGACGACGGCCGCGGCGGCGCCGGCCTCACCCCGGGGGCGGCCGGCGGCGGTCTCGCGGGGCTGGCGGAGCGGCTCGACGCGGTCGACGGTCTGCTGGTCGTGGACTCGCCGACCGGAGGCCCGACGACCATCACCGCCGAACTGCCCTGGCGCGACTGAACACCCCCCGCGCGATCCCCCGGACGCTCCCCGCCCGGCCCCGACCCGTCCCGACCCACCGCACCCCGGCCCCGACCCGACCCACCGGCATCCCGGCCCCGTCCCGCCGCATCCCGGCCCGTCCGCCCCGCCCCATCCCGTCCTGTCGCACCCGATAGCCCCGGCTCCCACCCGTTCGCCCCCCGATGCTGGGATGCTGGGACGCGCAGGCAGGAATCATCACCAAGTGGGGGGCTTCACCGTCGTGGAGGACAGAGTGCGTGTGGTCATCGCCGAGGATTCAGTGCTGCTGCGGGAGGGCCTGACCCGGTTGTTGACGGACCTCGGTCACGACGTCGTCGCCGGTGTCGGGGACGCCGAGGCGCTGATCAAGACGATCGGCGACCTGGCGGCGGAGGAGTCGTTGCCGGATGTGGTGGTCGCGGACGTACGGATGCCGCCCACCCACACCGATGAGGGCGTACGGGCGGCCGTACGGCTGCGCAAGGAGTACCCGGGGATCGGAGTCCTGGTCCTCTCGCAGTACGTGGAGGAGCAGTACGCCACCGAGCTGCTGGCCGGATCCAGCCGGGGGGTCGGTTATCTGCTGAAGGACCGGGTCGCCGAGGTCAGGGAGTTCGTCGACGCCGTGGTCCGGGTCGCTCAGGGCGGCACGGCTCTCGACCCCGAGGTCGTGGCACAGCTGCTGGGCCGCAGCCGCAAGCAGGACGTGCTGGCGGGACTGACTCCGCGCGAACGCGAGGTGCTGGGGCTGATGGCCGAGGGGCGGACGAATTCGGCGGTGGCCCGGCAGTTGGTGGTCAGCGACGGGGCGGTCGAGAAGCACGTCAGCAATATCTTCCTGAAGCTCGGGCTCTCCCCGAGTGACGGGGATCACCGTCGGGTGCTCGCCGTACTGACCTATCTGAACTCCTAATAACCTGACACCCTGTCAGATATCGAGGTCGGGGCCGTTCCGGGCGGACGGCCCCGGGCGGGTCCTGGATCCGGAGAACGAGCACCGAGCGCAAGCGAACGGTGACACCGGCGGTCCGGAGAGGCGGTTTTAATCGCGCTAAATCCGGGCAATCCGATGTCTCAAAAAGACGTCCGTCCTATGAGCCTTCCAGGGAAGGCCACCCTTACCGTCGTAGGGTGGGTCCCGGTGTGCCCGGGCAGCCGGGCGCATCCGAGCAGCCGCCCGAGGGAGGTCCAGTTCAGTGACCAGCCAGGTCAGTAGCCCAGCCGAGCAGACCGACGGAGCCGATGAGGCCGACGAGGCCGTTGTCGGGGAACAGCGAGCCCTCTTGACCGATGAAGAGGGCGTCGACGAAGAGAGCACCGGCAAAGGGGCGTCCGGCACCAAAGAGGTACGCCGGCTGAGCCGGGTGATCATCCGGTTCGCGGGCGATTCCGGTGACGGGATGCAGCTCACGGGCGACCGGTTCACCTCGGAGACCGCGTCGTTCGGGAACGACCTGTCGACGCTGCCGAACTTCCCGGCCGAGATCCGGGCGCCGGCCGGCACCCTGCCGGGCGTCTCCTCGTTCCAGCTGCACTTCGCCGACCACGACATCCTCACCCCGGGCGACGCGCCCAATGTCCTCGTCGCGATGAACCCGGCCGCGCTCAAGGCGAACATCGCCGATGTGCCGCGCGGCGCGGACATCATCGTCAACACGGACGAGTTCGCCAAGCGGCCGATGGCGAAGGTCGGTTATCTGACCTCTCCGCTGGAGGACGGGTCCCTGGAGGCCTACCAGGTCCACCCGGTGCCGCTGACGACGCTGACGATCGAGGCGCTCAAGGAGTTCGGGCTCTCCCGCAAGGAGGCCGAACGCAGCAAGAACATGTTCGCGCTCGGACTGCTGTCGTGGATGTACCACCGGCCGACGGAGAACACGGAGCAGTTCCTCCGGGCCAAGTTCGCCAAAAAGCCGCAGATCGCGGAGGCGAACGTCGCCGCGTTCCGCGCGGGGTGGAACTTCGGCGAGACGACGGAGGACTTCGCCGTCTCGTACGAGGTCGAGCCGGCCGCCGCCGCCTTCCCGGCCGGGACCTACCGCAACATCAGCGGGAACCTGGCCCTGTCCTACGGGCTGATCGCCGCGGGCCGGCAGGCCGACCTGCCGCTGTACCTGGGCTCGTACCCGATCACCCCGGCCTCCGACATCCTGCACGAGCTGTCCAGGCACAAGAACTTCGGCGTGCGGACCTTCCAGGCGGAGGACGAGATCGCCGCCATCGGCGCCGCCCTGGGCGCCGCTTTCGGCGGCTCCCTCGCGGTCACCACCACCTCGGGCCCCGGGGTGGCGCTCAAGTCGGAGACCATCGGCCTGGCCGTCTCCCTGGAGCTGCCGCTGCTGGTCGTCGCGATCCAGCGGGGCGGCCCCTCCACCGGGCTGCCCACCAAGACCGAGCAGGCCGATCTCCTCCAGGCCATGTTCGGCCGCAACGGCGAGGCCCCCGTCCCCGTGGTCGCGCCGAGGACCCCGGCGGACTGCTTCGACGCCGCTCTGGAGGCCGCCCGGATCGCCGTGACCTACCGGACGCCGGTCTTCCTCCTCTCGGACGGATACCTCGCCAACGGATCCGAGCCCTGGCGCATCCCCGAGGTCGCCGAACTGCCCGACCTACGCGCCCAGTTCGCTACCACGCCCAACCACACGCTCATCGACGGCACCGAGGTGTTCTGGCCCTACAAGCGCGACCCGCACACGCTGGCCCGCCCCTGGGCGGTGCCCGGCACACCGGGCCTGGAACACCGCATCGGCGGGATCGAGAAGCAGGACGGCACCGGGAACATCTCGTACGACCCCGCCAACCACGACTTCATGGTCCGCACCCGCCAGGCCAAGATCGACGGCATCGAAGTCCCCGACCTGCACGTCGACGACCCCGACGGCGCACGCACCCTGGTCCTCGGCTGGGGGTCGACGTACGGGCCGATCACCGCCGCCGTGCGCCGTCTGCGCAAGGACGGCATCCCGATCGCACAGGCCCATCTGCGCCATCTCAATCCCTTCCCCGCCAACCTCGGCGAGGTTCTGAAGAGTTACGACAAGGTCGTGATCCCGGAGATGAACCTCGGCCAGCTCGCCCTGCTCGTCCGGGCCAGGTACCTGGTGGACGCGGTCTCCTACAACCAGGTCAACGGCATGCCGTTCAAGGCCGAACAGCTCGCGACGGCACTCAAGGAGGCCACCGATGCCTGAGACCAACGAACTTCTGCACCTGGTGCCCAAGGCCGAGGCCAAGCAGTCGATGAAGGACTTCAAGTCCGACCAGGAAGTCCGCTGGTGCCCGGGGTGCGGCGACTACGCGGTCCTCGCCGCCGTACAGGGCTTCATGCCCGAACTGGGCCTCGCCAAGGAGAACATCGTCTTCGTCTCCGGCATCGGCTGCTCCTCCCGTTTCCCGTACTACATGAACACCTACGGGATGCACTCCATCCACGGCCGCGCCCCGGCGATCGCCACCGGTCTCGCCACCTCCCGCCGCGACCTCTCCGTCTGGGTCGTCACCGGAGACGGCGACGCCCTCTCCATCGGCGGCAACCACCTCATCCACGCCCTGCGCCGCAACGTGAACCTCAAGATCCTGCTCTTCAACAACCGGATCTACGGGCTGACCAAGGGCCAGTACTCACCGACCTCCGAGGTCGGGAAGATCACCAAGTCCACGCCGATGGGCTCCCTCGACTCCCCGTTCAACCCCGTCTCGCTGGCCATCGGCGCCGAAGCGTCCTTCGTGGCACGCACCGTGGACTCCGACCGCAAACACCTCACGAGCGTGCTGCGCGCGGCGGCCGACCACCCCGGCACCGCCCTGGTCGAGATCTACCAGAACTGCAACATCTTCAACGACGGCGCCTTCGAAGCCCTCAAGGACCGCGAGCAGGCCCAGGAAGCGGTCATCCGGCTGGAACACGGGCAGCCCATCCGCTTCGGCACACCCGAGGCACCCAAGGGTGTCGTCCGGGACCACGCCACCGG
The DNA here is from genome assembly GCF_036061255.1 of Streptomyces sp. NBC_00388. Classification (NCBI taxonomy): domain Bacteria; kingdom Bacillati; phylum Actinomycetota; class Actinomycetes; order Kitasatosporales; family Streptomycetaceae; genus Streptomyces; species Streptomyces sp. NBC_00388. Next base: position 4,566,856 of record NZ_CP107948.1, on the reverse strand, counting down.
CGATCTCACCGTCGTGGACGTCACCCCGGAGAACGAGGCGCAGATCCTGGTCCACGACGCACAGGCCGCGTCACCGACCACCGCCTTCGCGCTCTCCCGTCTCGCCGACCCGGACACCCTGCACCACACCCCCATCGGGGTACTGCGCAACGTCGAACGCCCCGTCTACGACACCCTGATGAACACGCAGCTCGAAACCGCGGTCGAACAGCACGGCAAGGGCGACCTCGGCGCACTGCTCGCGGGCAACGACACCTGGACCGTCGCGGGCTGACCGCCCATCAGGCGTCGTCCGATGGCGGCAGGGCCCGGTCCTGAGGTATCAGGACCGGGCCCTGTCGTATGCCTCGCGCGCCGTGGCCACCGCGTCGATCCGCAGCTCGGTCCACCGGGCGAGCGCCCACACCTGCTCGGCCGCCTCCCGCCCCAGTGGCGTCAGCGAGTAGTCCACACGCGGCGGGATGACCGGCTTGGCGTCGCGGTCGACGAAGCCGTCCCGCTCCAGCGTCCGGAGCGTCTGGGCAAGCATCTTCTCGCTGACCCCGCCCACATGTCTGCGCAGATCACTGAAGCGGTACGGGCGCTCAAGGAGCGCGGCGAGCACGAGCACACCCCAGCGGCTGGTGACGTGCTCAAGGATCAGGCGGGACGGGCACATGGCCCGGTTCACGTCGGGCGCGGACCGCGCGGCCACCGTGCCGTTCACCGGGCTGCCCGGCGCGTCTCCCGTCACTTCACTTACGTCCATGCCAGTACCTTACTTCAAAGTGGGTACTTTCTCTGAGTTAGTACCCCCCGTAGGGTGAGTTCCAGAGCATATGAGACCGGGCGTCAACCGCCCACACCATGCGAAACAGCAGCAGACACCCGGGCCCACCCGGGCCCGTCGCCAAGTCTTCGCCCCGACCCACAGGGAGCACCACCTCATGAGCATCGTCGTCACCGGAGCCACCGGAGCCCTCGGCCGTCTCGTCATCGACGAGCTGCTGACCAAGGTCCCCGCGGACCAGGTCGCCGCTGTCGTCCGCGACAAGGAGAAGGCCGCCGATCTGGCGGCGCGCGGCGTCGGACTGCGCATCGCCGACTACAACGACCCGGCGAGCCTCGCCGGGGTGTTCCGCTCGGGCGAGCGGGTGCTCCTCATCTCCGGGAGCGAGGTCGGCCGCCGCGTACCGCAGCACACCGCGGTCGTCGAGGCGGCGACAGCGGCAGGCGTGGCACAGCTCGCGTACACGGGCGTCCTGGGCGGACCGGACGCCGACTTCCAGCTGGCCGCCGAGCACAAGGTGACCGAACAGCTGATCCTGGACTCCGGGCTGCCGTACACCTTCCTGCGCAACGGCTGGTACAACGAGAACTACACCGGGAACCTGGCGCCGGTCCTCGCGCACGGTGCGGTCGTCGCCAGCGCGGGAGACGGCCGGGTCGCGTCGGCGGCCCGCTCCGACTACGCGGCGGCCGCCGCCGCGGTGCTCCTGTCGGACGGCCACCTGGGCCGGGCCTACGAGCTGAGCGGCGACGTCGCCTGGTCCTTCGACACGTACGCGGCGGAGGTCGCGAAGGCCTCCGGCAAGGACATCGTGTACCGCAACGTCCCGGCGGCCGCGCACCAGGAGATCCTGACCGGCGCCGGACTGCCTGAGGCGTTCGCGGCGATCCTCGTCGACGTGGACGGGGCCATCGAGCGCGGCCTGCTGGCCGGTACGAGCGGCGACCTGGCCCGGCTCACGGGCCGCCCCACGACCCCGATCGGCGTGTCGGTGGCCGCCGCGCTGGCGTAGCGGACCGGTATGCCCGTGCGGCGCCGCCGCCCCGGACCGTGTCATGACCGTATGGCGCCACGGGCATGACAGCCGGGTCCTCCTCCCGCTACCTTCGGATGGGTATGCCGCGTGTCCGCCACGGGTGTCGGACGATTCCAGGGGAGGGCCCGTGCAAGGGACCAGCGAGCAGCGGGCCGGGTTCTTCGACGGCCTTGCCGCGTACGTGCTGTGGGGCCTCGTCCCGATCTACTGGCCACTGCTCGAACCGTCCGGCGCCATGGAGATCCTGGCCCACCGGATGGTGTGGTCCCTCGGTGTCGTACTGATCGCGCTGCTGGTGATGCGGCGCTGGGCCTGGATCGGCGAGCTGCTCCGCACGCCGCGCAGGCTGGGGCTCGTGGCCCTCGCGGCGACGGTCATCAGCCTCAACTGGGGCGGCTACATCTGGGCCGTGAACAACGGGCAGGTCGTCGAGGCGTCGCTCGGCTACTTCATCAACCCGCTGGTCACCATAGCGATGGGCGTCCTGCTGCTCGGTGAACGGCTGCGCCCCGCCCAGTGGGCCGCCGTCGCCACCGGGGCCGCGGCCGTGCTGGTCCTGGCCATCGGGTACGGGAAGCCCCCGTGGCTCTCACTGATGCTGGCCTTCTCCTTCGCGACGTACGGGCTGGTCAAGAAGAAGGTCGGTCTCGGCGGCCTGGAGTCGCTCGCGGCCGAGACCGCGGTGCAGTTCCTGCCGGCACTCGCGTATCTGATGGTCCTCGCCGCGCGCGGCGAGGCCACCTTCGGCTCCCCCGCGCACGGAGCGCTCCTCGCGTCCACGGGCCTGGTCACCGCGCTCCCGCTGGTCCTCTTCGGAGCTGCGGCGATCCGGGTACCCCTGTCGACGCTGGGGCTCCTCCAGTACCTGACGCCGGTCTTCCAGTTCGGCCTCGGCATCCTGTACTTCCACGAGGCGATGCCACCGGAACGATGGGCCGGTTTCGCGCTGGTGTGGCTGGCGCTGACGGTCCTGACCTGGGACGCCCTCCGCAATGCGCACCGCACACGGGCGCGGGCGGCGCAGCTGGCGGCCGAGGCCCGGCTGCGGGAGCAGCTGCCGGAGCGGGACGCGGTACGGCAGCACGGCCAGGGTCCGGGGCCCGAAGCGGCGGGTCCGGCAGCGGGCGAGCCGACGGCCACCGGCCCGGCCACCTGACGGCGGGCCCGGCGTCCGGGCGGACCTGCGGTCCCGAGGGAGTCGCGCCCCGGCGGGCCGGCCCGCTCGCGCCCTCAGGCGCCGCCCGCGGTCGCGCCCATGGCCCTCAGGACGTGGGCGATCAGCCAGGTGATCTCCTCCGCGTCGTACGGGCGCCTGCGCAGGCTGTGCCGGTAGTAGAGCGGGCCGTACAGCAGCTCCACGGCCAGATCGAGGTCGGCGTCCATCGGCAGCACGCCCTGCTCCTGTGCGCTGCGCAGCCGGCTCGTGGCGCCTTTGAGCCGCGGGTCGATGAACTGTTCCTGCACGGTCCTGGCCAGCTCGTCGTCGTACTGGATCTCCGTGAGGATCCCGGCGTACGCGGGGCCGAGCGGAGGGTGCGCGAGGAGCCGCACCACTCCGGTCATCTGGGCGTGCAGATCCGCCGCGAGATCCCCGGTGTCGGGGAAGGGGCGGGTGCGGATGACCGCGTCGTCCAGTGCTTCGAGCACCAGAGCGCCTTTCGAAGGCCACCAGCGGTAGATCGTCTTCTTGCTCACACCGGCGCGGGCGGCGATCGCCTCGATCGTGACGCGGGCGTACCCCCGCTCGATACAGAGCGCGAGGGCGGCCGCGAGGATCGCCTGCTGCGACTTCTCACTGCGGCGCGCGGGATTCGGCGTGAGGTTCACCGCATGAGTCTATTCACCGGGCCCGGGCCCACCGGCCCCGGCCACCGACGATACGTAGCGTCTTGACAGCGGAAGGTGTACGTCCGACAATATTCGCCGGGGAAACGGTACGTGTCGTGTCGGGCCGCGTCGGGGGACGGCTTCTCGGTACGGCACGTGCCCTCCCTTTTTCTTCCCGCTGCCCCTCCGGGACGTTCTCGCGGCCCGCCCGGGTCCGGCCCGCCCGGGTCCGGCTCTTCGGGCGCCCGCCCCGCTCCCGGTGTCCGTGCGCCTGCCGCTCAGTCCGCGATGTCCTTCGTGGTGAACCGCGCCCACGCGGCCGAGCCGAACACCAGGACGTACAGGCCCTGCAGGCCCAGGTTCTTGACGATCTCGTCCCAGTAGACCGGCGCGCGCAGCAGATCCGCGAAGGACAGCCAGTAGTGCGGGAACAGATACGGCTGGAGCGCGTGCAGCTGCGGGATCGTGTCCACGATCTGCACGGTGATCACCAGGCCGACCGTCGTCGCCATCGCCGCGATTCCACTGCTGGTGAGCGTGGAGACGAACAGGCCGAGGGCCGCGACACCGAGGAGCGAGGCGGCGACGACGGCCGAGATCAGCGCCGCCCGGCCGAGGCCGTCGGCGAAGGAGATCCGGGTCCCCGAGATCGTCGTGACCTCACCCACCGGGAAGAGCAGCGCCCCCACCGCCAGCGCGGAGGCCGCCACGACCAGCGTCGCGGCCAGGCAGAACGCCACGGCGCAGGCGAACTTGGCGAGCAGCAGCCGGGTACGGCCGGCCGGTGCGACCAGCAGATAACGGAGCGTCCCCGCGCTCGCCTCACCCGCCACGGAGTCGCCCGCGATGACGCCGATCGCCATCGGGAGGAAGACCGGGAGGGTGGCGGCGAGGGCCGCGAAGACCAGGAACAGGCCGTTGTTGGTGATGTCCGTCAGGAAGGCGGGACCGTTGCCGCTGGGGTCGCTGGGCGTCGAGCCGTGGCCGGACTCCACCTTGACGGCGATACCGATGAGGACCGGGACCGCGGCCAGGAAGGCGAGCAGGGCGAGGGTGCGCCGGCGGCGGAAAGTGATGGTGAGCTCGGAACGGAAGAGGCCGAGCAGTCGGAGCGGGCCCCGAACGGCACGCGCCGCCCCGGCCCCGCGCTCCTGCGCCCCGTCCGGCCGGGGACCCTGCGGCGCGGCACCCCCCGGCACGCGCTCCTGCTCCCCGCCGGCCCGCGCCACGGCGTCCCGCGGTACCTCGCCCTCGGTCTGCCCCGGGACGCCGCCCGGCGGCAGCTCCGGGCGGGACGTCTCAGCCTGCGACATCGAATCCCTCTCCGGTGAGTGCGACGAAGGCGTCCTCCAGGGAGGCCCGTTCGACGCCGAAGGAACGGACCCGGACACCCTCCCGTACGAGGGCGGCGTTGAGGTCCGCCAGGTCGGTCTCCGCCGGCGGGACATCACCGGTCACCCGGTCCCCCGTGACGCCCACGTCGGTGACTCCCTGCTCCCCGAGTACGCGGGCGGCCGCGGCCGGGTCCGGTGTGGAGACGGCGAGGCGCCCGCGGGTCGCGAGGTCCGCGACGCGGCCCTGGGCCAGCAGGGTGCCGCGGGCCATCACGGCCGCATGCGTGCAGACCTGCTCGATCTCGTCCAGGAGATGCGACGAGAGGAAGACCGTGGTGCCGTCGTCCGCCAGTTCCCTGACGAGGGCTCTGATCTCCCGCATGCCCTGCGGGTCGAGCCCGTTCGTCGGCTCGTCCAGAACCAGCAGCCCGCGCGGCTGGAGCAGTGCCGAGGCGAGGCCGAGCCGCTGCTTCATGCCGAGCGAGTACGCCCTGGCCTTCTTGGTGGCCGCGGTGGCGAGCCCGACCCGTTCGAGGGCCGCGTCGACCCGGGCGCGCCGGGTGCGGGGGTCGGCCTGCGGATCGGCGGAGTCGTAGCGCACCAGATTGTCGCGGCCGGAGAGGAAGCCGTACAGCGCGGGGCCCTCGATCAGCGCGCCGACATCAGGCAGCACGCTGCGGGCCGCCCGCGGCATCGGCCGCCCCAGCAGGCTCGCGGCGCCCGAGGTCGGGGTGATGAGGCCGAGGAGCATCCGGATGGTGGTGGTCTTGCCGGAGCCATTGGGCCCGAGGAAGCCGAAGACGCTGCCGCGCGGGACGGTGAGGTCCAGGCGGTCCACGGCGAGTTGGCCACCGCGGAAGCGTTTGGTGAGGGCATGGGTTTCGATGACGGCTTCAGGCATGGCGATGGTCCCGTCGTTCGGCGCACCGTGCGGACCAGGCTAACGGGACCCGTTCGCCCCGGGGCGGTGCGCCCCGGGGCGGTGCGCCCCGGGGCGGCCTGCCGGGCGGCCCGGGCACGGGCGCCCGATGGCCCGGTCCGCCCCGGGTACAGGCCGGACCGGGCAGGCGCACACGCACGGCGTGGCCCCGGTGAGGCCCGCCCGGTCCGGATCGGTCCGCTGGTCTATCGGGCCGCGTCGGCCGCCTTGATCAGTGCGCTCTTGTCGACCGCGCCGGCGAAGACCTTGCCGTCGTCCGTCATCAGCGCGTTCACCAGCCGGGTGTGGAACACCGTGCCCGAGCCGAACGAGCCCGACACCCGGTCCCCCAGCGAGTCGAGGAACTTCTGCGCGTCCACCGGGCCGCCGCTCTTCGCGGCTCCGCCCGCGGCGCCGAGACCCTTGCCGCCGCCGGTGTCGATCCTGGCCACCGAGGTCCAGTCCTTGCCGATGACATCGAGGCCCTTGAAGTCCTCGGGCGAGGCGGACTTCAAGTCCCCCGGGCCGCCCTTCGGAGCCGGCGCACCGGCCTTCGGGCCGGCGCCCTCGGTCACCTTCGCGCCCTTCGGCGGGGTGAAGGAGAAGGCCGATGCTGCGGGCTTCGCGAAGTCGACCTTGGTGAAGCCGACGTCGATGGCGGCCTTGCCACCGTCGCTCGGGGTGAGTGTGAACTTCAGCGGGGTGCCGTTCTTCGCGTCCACCGCGATCCGGACCGAACCGATCGTGGAACCGGACTGCTTCGGCTTGATGAGCAGTTGGTACGCGTCACGCCCCGCCACCTGCGCCGTGCCGTCGACACTCACCGAGGTCGTCGGGCCCGCGGCCTTCAGCACCTGGCCCGCGAAGTCCCCTGGCGTGGCGGGGAGCTTCCCGGTGCGGCCCTGGTGGCCGCCGGCCGCCGGGGCACCGGTCTTCGCGTGGTACACCTCGTTCGACGCGCTGTCGTACGCCCAGACCTGCCGGTCGTTGCGGATCAGGCTGTACTCGGCGGCGCTGTCCAGGATGGACACCCGCTGCTTGCCGGGGCCGTCGGCGGCCACCCGCAGGGTGTGCGTACCCGAGGCCAGTTCCATCAGCTTGTTCTCCGGCGCCGCGCCCGAACCGTCCTTGCCCCCACTGCCGGCGCTGCCCGCGCCGCCGAAGGTGCCGGCCAGGCCGCCGAGGGACGGGATACCCAGGCCCGCGCTGGCCTTCACCGTGCCGGACAGCTGCTGGGTGTCCGAGGCTGCCATCTTCTCGATGAGCTGCCGCGCCGTGATCTTCGGCAGGCTGGGGTCGCCCGAGCTGGCGAGCGCCGGCACGAGACCGATCGTCGCCGCCGCCACCCCCGCCACCGCGACCGGGAGGAAATAACGCGCCGCCTTCCGGCGGCCCGCGGCGGGATGCCCGGCGTCTCCGGTGCCCTGTGCACTGTCGTTCGGTGCCATGTGTGCCCTACCTCCGTGATCGGCGGCGATCCGTACGGTTGCGCTCGTCCACCCCGCGCCGCCATTCTCACCCGAATTGGTGGGGTGTGGTGCAGTCCATCTCACCAAATTCCCCGGACGTACGCGTCAGCCCCGGGGAGCAACTCCGTGTACTGCTGCGGTATGACGGCCGGTACCGGCCGGCCGTTCCGCCCCGTAGGGGAAGCCGCCGAACGGGGGTGTCACCCGGCCGGACGATCCGTCCCGCACGGCCGGGCGGACCACCACGCCGACCGGTGCCGCACAGCCGGAAGGGCCCGTCCGCGGCTGAGCGGCACGGGCCCCGTGGGCGGAGAGGTCAGCGGGAGGGAGACGCCATCAGGGAGGAGGGGGCGGTGGGCCCGGACAGGGCGGGGGCGGCAGGGCGCCTCACCCGACGCGGTGCACCACCGCGCCGCACAGCTCCTCCAGGGCGGTCTTCGCGAAGCACTCCGGCAGCGGTGCCAGGGAGGCCCGGGCCTCCTCCGCGTACCGCACGGTGTCCTGACGGACCTGCTCCAGGGCCGGGTGCGCCCGCATCAGCCGCAGGGCCTCGGCATGCCGGGCGTCGTCCGTGAGGTCGCCCGCCAGGAGCTCGACCAGGGCGAGATCATCCGGACGGCCGTGCTCGGCGGCCTGCGCGCGCAGCCGCAGCACCGGCAGCGTGGGGATGCCCTCGCGCAGGTCCGTCCCCGGTGTCTTGCCGGACTCGTGGCTGTCGCTGGCGATGTCCAGTACGTCGTCGGCCAGCTGGAAGGCGGTACCGAGCCGTTCGCCGTACTGGGTGAGGATGTTCACCACGCTCTCGTCGGCGCCGGACATCATCGCGCCGAACCGCCCGGAGACAGCGATCAGGGAGCCGGTCTTGCCCGCGATCACGTCGAGATAGTGGCTGACCGGGTCGCGGCCGTCGCGCGGACCCGCGGTCTCCAGGATCTGGCCGGTGACGAGGCGTTCGAACGCCTCGGCCTGGATGCGTACGGCCTCCGGGCCCAGGTCGGCCAGGATGTGCGAGGCCCGCGCGAAGAGGAAGTCGCCGGTCAGGACGGCCACCGAGTTGTCCCAGCGCGCATTGGCGCTGTCCACCCCCCGGCGCACCTCGGCCTCGTCCATCACGTCGTCGTGGTAAAGCGTCGCCAAGTGCGTCAGTTCGACCACTACGGCAGAAGGCACGACTCCGGGCGCATACGGGTCACCGAACTGGGCAGCGAGCATCACAAGAAGCGGACGAAAGCGCTTACCCCCGGCCCGCACAAGATGCTGCGCAGCCTCCGTGATGAAAGGGACCTCGCTCTTGGTGGCATCGAGCAGCCCGGCCTCGACAGCTGCCAATCCGGCCTGGACATCGGCCTCAAGTGCCTGGTCCCGCACGTTCAGCCCGAATGGCTCGACGACGGTCACGAGGGGATCTCCTGTCTGCTGACGATCACAAGGATTGTCGATGTGTCGCTGTCCGCACTCAAGTCAGCGTATCCGGTCCTCTTTCGATCACCATGAGCGCCTGCCCGCCCACCCCGAGCACATACTGAGCGTGACCGGTATGTTCAAAAGAAGTCGATTTGAAATGGAGCAGTACCTTTGTCCGGAACAGAGCCGCAGCCGGGACTGGCGTCACCGTCCCAGCCCCCGCCGCAGCCGGGCGACGACCATTCGTTCTTCGGCCAGCCGCGCGGTCTGATGACTCTGTCGGGCCTGGAGATCTGGGAGCGGTTCTCGTTTCTCGGGATGCAGGCCATCCTGGTCCTCTACTTCACCGCTTCGGTCACCGACGACGGCCTCGGCATGTCGCCCGGAGCGGCGGCGTCCGTCTCCGCCGCGTACGGCACGCTGGTCTATCTGGTCTCCGTGGCGGGCGGCTGGCTGGCCGACCGCATCCTCGGCTCGTACCGCGCGGTCCTCGGCGGCGGCATCCTCATCGCACTCGGCCACTACTCGATGGCGGTCCCGACAGCCGCCATGACCTGGGTCGGTCTGGGGCTGATCTCGCTCGGCACGGGGCTGCTGAAGCCGAACGTCGCCACCCTCGTGGGCAAGCTGTACCGGACCGAGGACCAGCGCCGGGACGCCGGCTTCGCCCTCTACTACATGTGCATCAACATCGGCGCCTTCCTCGGCCCCCTGATCACCGGCTGGCTCGGTGACCACAAGGGCTGGCACTGGGGCTTCTCGGCCGCGGCCGTCGGCATGACGCTGGGTCTGATCCAGTACGTCCTGGGGCGCCGCACCATCGCCGGCCGCACGGAGGGTGCCGAACAGGCGCTGCCGCCCGCCGCGATGCGCCGCGCGGTCAGGATGATCGCCGGCGGGGCACTGGTGGTGGCCGTGGTCGCCGTCGCCCTCGGGCTCTCCGGCTGGCTGACGCTGGACCGCACCGTCGACGCACTGACCGTCATCTCGGTGATCGCGCCGATCGTCTTCTTCGTCGTGATGTTCCGCAGCCCCCGGGTGACCAGGGCCGAACGCGGTCATCTGCGCCCCTACATCGTGCTCTTCCTCGCGTCGGTGGTCTTCAACTTCATCCTCTTCCAGGCGTACTCGACGATGATCCTTCTCGCGTCGACCAACGCCAGGACGGAGATCTTCGGGTACCACTTCCCGGCCAGCTGGTACGCCTCCGCGCTGGGCGCCTTCGAAGTGGCCCTGGCCCCCGTGGTCGCGGCCGTCTGGGTCCGGATGGGCAAGCACCAGCCGCACGCGTCCAACAAGATCGCGATCGGTACCGTCCTCGGCGGCCTCTCCTTCCTCATCATGGTGCCCGCCACCTCCGGCCGCTCCGGCAGCGACTGGCTGATGTCCGTCTGGTGGATCGTCGGCTCGTACGCCCTGCTGGGCCTCGGCGACATCCTGGTCGAGACCTCGGGCATGTCCGCCACCACCAAGCTCGCCCCGGCCGCCTTCGCCAGCCAGACGATGGCGCTCTGGTTCCTCTCCCTCGCCCTTGCCAACGGCATCCAGGCGCAGGTCGTGAAGGTGTACGGCGAGGTCTCCGACCCGGCGTACTTCGGCGTCAACGGCGCCATCGCCGTCGTCGCCGGGCTCGCGGTCGTCGCCGCCGCCCCCTGGCTCAAACGCACCATGCACCCCGTCCACTGAGGAGCGCCTGCCGTGGCTCGAATCCGCACCGATTTCCCGTACGAGACCCGCCGCGAGGACGTCTGGATCCCCCTTCCGGACGGCACACAGCTGTACGCCAGGATCTGGCGTCCGGCCGAATCCGGCCCGGTCCCCGCCCTGCTCGAATACCTTCCGTACCGGCTGAGCGACTGGACGGCGCCGCGCGACTGGCAGCGGCACCCCTGGTACGCGGGCCACGGATACGCCTCCGTCCGGGTGGATGTGCGCGGTCACGGCAACTCGACCGGGATGCCAGGTGACGAGTACGACGCCCAGGAGCTGGCCGACGGGGTCGCGGTGGTGAACTGGCTGGCCGGGCAGGAGTGGTGCACCGGCAAGGTCGGGATGTTCGGCATCTCGTGGGGCGGCTTCAACTCGCTCCAGATCGCGGCCCTCGCCCCGGAGCCGCTCAAGGCCATCGTCACGGTCTGCTCCGCCGACGACCGCTACGACAACGACGTCCACTACATGGGCGGCTCGGTACTCGCCGTCGACATGCACGCCTGGGCGGCCACGATGCTCGCCTTCGTGTCACGACCCCCGGACCCGGCCCAGGTCGGCTCCGTCTGGCGGGACATGTGGCTGAACCGGCTGGAGGCCGTCGAGCCGTTCATCCACACCTGGCTCGCCCACCAGACGCGCGACGACTACTGGAAGCACGGCAGCGTCTGCGAGGACTATCCCGCCATCAAGGCGGCCGTCCTGACCGTCGGCGGCTGGCACGACCCGTACCGGGACACCGCCCTGCGGCTGGTCGGGAATCTGGACCCGGCACGGGTGCGGGGGCTGATCGGCCCGTGGTCGCACCAGTACCCGGACCGGGGGCTGCCGCCCGGCCCCGCGATCGGCTTCCTCCAGGAGACCCTGCGCTGGTGGGACCACCACCTCAAGGGCGAGGAGAACGGGGTGATGGACGAGCCGCTGCTGCGCTCGTGGATCAGCGAGTCGCACCCGCCGGCCACGGTCTACCCGGAGCTGCCCGGCCGCTGGGTCGCCGACACAGCCTGGCCATCCCCGCACGTCACACCGGTGTCGTACGCGCTCCAGGGCGACCCGATGGAGGTCAGGTCGCCGATGCAGACCGGGCTTGACGCGGGACGGTTCTTCCCGTTCGGCAACGACTCCGACCTGCCGCCGGACCAGCGCGACGAGGACGCGAAGTCCGTCTGCTTCGAATTCCCCGTCCGCCAGGCCCCCATCGAGATCCTGGGCCGCGCGCAGGTGCACCTGGCGGTGCGCTGCGACGTTCCCACGGGACAGGTCGTCGCGCGGCTCTGCGACGTCGCGCCGGACGGCTCGTCCACGCTGGTCACCCGGGGCGCGCTCAACTTCTCGGCGCGCAACGGACGGGACAGGTCGGACCCGTGGGAGCCCGGCACCACCGAAACGCTCACCTTCGAGCTGAACGGCGTCGGCCACACCTTCCCGCCCGGCCACCGCATCCGCCTCTCGGTCTCGTCGGCCTACTGGCCGTGGATCTGGCCGCAGCCCGACTCGGCCCGCGGCTGGATCCTGGACCCGGCGGCCTCGACCATGGAACTCCCGGTCCGTGCGCACACCGAGGACGACATCACCTTCGAGGAGCCGGAGCAGTCGGAGCCGCTGGCCGTGGTGTATCCGGACAACCCGGACGAGCGTCCGGAGCGGCTGGTCGTACGCGATGTGGCCAAGGGCGACTGGCGTCTGGAGGTGGATCCCCGGTACGGCGGCACGCGGATCTACCCGGACGGCCTGGAGTTCAGCGAGGACGCGCTGGAGACGTACACGATCAACGAGGCCGACCCGCTGACGGCGCACACCCGTTCGGACTGGTCGATCCGCCTGCACCGCCCCGAGACCGGCTGGGACACCCGGGTGCGGACCCGCTCCGAGATCAGCTGCGACGCGGAGGACTTCATCACGACCAACGAGGTGGTGTGCGAGGAGGGCGACGAGGTGGTCTTCCGGCGGAGCTGGGAGAAGCGCATCCCGCGCACCGCGGGGTAGGGCGGCGGACACGGCGGGGGCAGGTTCCGGGACCTGCCCCCGCCACATCCCGGAGGCAGTACATCCCGGTCGTTTCACGAGCTGACGCGGTACGCCTCGCCCCCGTACCGTGGGTCTGTCCACAGACCCGAAAGCGAGGCAGCACCCCATGCCTGAGCAGAGTCCGCTCGACCTTCCCGAGGGCGATCCCTTCGGTCCGCACAACCTGCCGTACGGAGTCTTCTCCACCCCGGACGATCCCGGGCGGCGCCGGGTCGGCGTGCGCATCGGCGGCCATGTCCTGGACGCGGGGGCGGCGGCGCTCGCGCTCGGCTCCCCGTACAGCAAGCTGCTCGCCCACCCCACGCTCAACCCGCTGCTCGCGGCGGGCCGTACGGCGTGGCGCGATGTGCGGCGCGCGCTGACCGCGTGGGTGACGGTCCCGGCGCACCGCCCGGTCATAGAGCCGCTGCTGCATCCGGTGGCGGCCGTCACGATGCACCTTCCGTACGAGGTCGCCGACTACGTCGACTTCTATGCGAGCGAGCACCACGCGACGAACGTCGGCAGCATCTTCCGGCCCGATTCGGCGGCGCTGACGCCCAACTGGAAGCATCTGCCGATCGGTTACCACGGCCGTTCGGGCACGGTCGTCGTGTCCGGCACCGACGTCGTGCGCCCTTCGGGGCAGCGCAAGGCGCCTTCGGACCCCGCGCCGGTCTTCGGACCGTCGGTCAAGCTCGACATCGAGGCCGAGGTCGGCTTCGTGATCGGGGTCCCCTCCGGGCAGGGCAAGCCGGTCGGGCTGGCCGGGTACCGGGACCATGTGTTCGGCCTCCAGCTGCTCAACGACTGGTCGGCGCGCGACATCCAGGCCTGGGAGTACGTACCGCTGGGCCCCTTCCTCGGCAAGTCCTTCGCCACATCGGTCTCGGCCTGGGTGACGCCGCTTGAGGCTCTGGACGCCGCCCGCACCGCCCCGCCCGCCCGCGAAGTGCCCCTGCTGCCCTACCTCGACGACGCGTCCGCCGAGGAGCCCGGTGGCCTGGACCTGCGGATCACGGTCTCGGTCAACGGCCAGCCGGTCTCCGGGCCGCCCTTCGCCGGGATGTACTGGACGGCAGCCCAGATGCTGGCCCATATGACGGTCAACGGCGCCTCCCTCCGCACCGGGGATCTCTTCGGTTCGGGCACGGTCAGCGGGCCGTCGCCCGAACAGTGCGGCTCGCTCCTGGAGATCACCTGGAACGGCACCCGCCCCCTCGAACTGGACGGCGGCAAGAGGACCTTCCTGGAGGACGGCGACGAGGTGACGATGACCGCCTGGGCACCGGGGCCCGACGGCACCCGGGTCGGACTCGGCGAAGTGACCGGAAGGATCGTGCCCGCCCCATGAGCCAGGAAGCGCCGACGCTCCCCGAGGAACTGCTGCTGCTCGCGCTGGACCCGCGCCGGGGCAGCCCCTTCTGCCGGAACCGCTATCTGGAGTTCGGCATGGCCGGTGCGGCCCTGGCCGAACTGGCGCTGCAGGAGAGGATCTCCGAGTCGCACGGGAAGGTGACGGTGGACCAGCCACTGCTGCCGCACGACCCGGTGCTCGCGCAGGTGCTGGATCTGCTTCCCGCCCCGGAGAAGAGGAAGTTCGCCGGGGGTGTCGGCGCCCCGCACTGGGTCCGCAGGAACGGCCGCACGGTGGAGGGCCTGTACCTGGACCTCCTGGTGGAGGGGGACGTACTGACCCGGGAGACCCGGCGCTTCGCGGGGCTGCTGCCCTACCACCGCCATCCGGCGGGCCCGCGGAACTGGTCGGCGCAGGCGCGCGAGCGTTTCGCCGCGGCGGAGGCGGCGGACTTCCCCGACCCGCGCAGCCGCGTCCTGGCCGCGCTCGTCTCGACGATCGGGCTTTCCCGGTTCGTCGCCCGGGACGGCGGGAAGTCCCGCTCGGCCATGCGGCATCTGATCCGCGAGGAGTGGCCGGCATATGCGGTCCGCCGCGCCGTCCAGCGCGACCGGGCGAACCGCAGCGGGAGCTGAGCGGGGCGGGGCGGGGCGGGGCGGGGCGGGGCGGGGCGGATCACCGGAATCCCTCACGCGGGGTCCCCGCACCGGACAGCTCCCTGCACGCGGGCGGGCCGCGCGGGACGCTTCTCCGGACGCGGGCCCGCCCGAAGGTGCGTGGGTCGCGCGCAGCCCCGCCGAAGGTGTGGGGGTCGCCCAGGCTCCACGAAGGTGTACGTGTCGTCGCTCAGGCCCCGCCGAAGGTCTCCGGATCGCACAGACCGCGCCGAAGGTCTCCGGGTCGCTCAGGCCCCGCCGAAGGTGTCCGGGTCATCGGGGTAGTCCCCGAAGTCCGGCTCGTCCCAGGCCTGCTCGTCCCAGGTGTCGTCCGGCGCGCCCTGCGCGGGCACCCGGCCCGGAGCAGGCTCCGCGGGCAGGTCCGGCTGGAGGATCCGGGGCTGCGACCCGGTGGGCTGCGTCGGGGCGGGCTGCGTCGGGGCGGGCTGCGTCCCGGCGGGGCGGGAGGGTCCGCCTGCCGGGCCGTCGGGGCGGTCCGGCGCCGTGTCCCCCGCGTCTCCCGCGCCCGGCAGCGCGCCCAGCACCTCCAGCACGCCCTCGCCGTACGTCGCCAGCTTCTTCTCGCCGAGACCACCGATCCCGCCGAGCTCGCCGAGCGTGGCGGGCCGCGCCGTGGCGATCTCCCGCAGCGTCGCGTCGTGGAAGATCACATACGCCGGGACGCCCTGCTCCTTGGCCTGCTTGCCTCGCCAGGTCCGCAGCGCCTCGAAGACCGGTACCGCGTCCGCGGGGAGATCGGCGGCGGCCGCGGCCGCCCTGGCCTTCTTCTCGCCCTTCGCAGCCCGCGCCACCGCCACCTTCTCGGGCTCCTTGCGCAGCCGGACCTCGGTCTCCCGCGCGAGCACCGCAGCGCTGGTGCCGGTCAGGACCAGCGTGCCGTACTCCCCCTCCACCGCCAGCAGCCCCTGGGCCAGCAACTGCCTCACCACGCCCCGCCACTGGGCCTCCGGGACGTCCTCGCCGATACCGAAGACGGAGAGCTGGTCGTGGTCGAACTGGATGACCTTGGCGGTCTTGCGGCCGAGCAGGATGTCGATGATCTGCCCGGCGCCGAACTTCTGCCGGCGCTCGCGCTCCAGCCGTACCACCGTCGACAGCACCTTCTGCGCCGCCACCGTCCCGTCCCAGGTCTCGGGCGGGGTGAGGCAGGTGTCGCAGTTCCCGCAGGCCGGGGCCACCGCCTCCTGGCCGAAGTACTGGAGCAGCTGGGCACGCCGGCAGCCGGCCGTCTCGCAGAGCGCCAGCATCGCGTCGAGGTGGGCCGCGGCCCGGCGGCGGAAGGCCTCACCGCCCTCACTGCTCTGGATCATCTTCCGCTGCTGCACCACGTCCTGGAGTCCGTACGTCATCCACGCCGTGGACGGCAGCCCGTCACGTCCGGCGCGCCCGGTCTCCTGGTAGTACCCCTCGACCGACTTGGGCAGGTCGAGGTGGGCGACGAACCGGACGTCCGGCTTGTCGATCCCCATCCCGAAGGCGATCGTCGCGACCACCACGAGGCCTTCCTCACGGAGGAAGCGCGACTGGTGGCGGGCGCGGGTGCCCGCGTCGAGCCCCGCGTGGTACGGCACGGCCTCGACGCCGTTCTTGCAGAGATACTCGGCGGTCCGCTCGACGGAGGCGCGCGAGAGGCAGTAGACGATTCCGGCGTCCCCCGCGTGCTCCTCCTTGAGGAAGGCGAGCAGCTGCTTCTTGGGGTCGTTCTTGGGGACGATCCGGTACTGGATGTTGGGCCGGTCGAAGCCCGCCACGAAGTGCCGCGCGGCGGGCATACCGAGCCGCTCGGTGATCTCCTGGTGCGTGGCGCGGGTGGCGGTCGCGGTCAGGGCGATGCGCGGGACGTCGGGCCAGCGCTCGCCGAGCAGGGAGAGCGCCAGGTAGTCGGGGCGGAAGTCGTGCCCCCAGCTGGCGACGCAGTGCGCTTCGTCGATCGCGAACACCGAGATCTTCGCCCGGCTCAGCAGGCTCAGCGTGGCCTCGACCCGCAGCCGCTCGGGAGCCAGATAGAGCAGGTCCAGCTCGCCTGCGATGAGCTCCGCCTCGACGGTGCGGCGCTCGTCGAAGTCCTGCGTGGAGTTCATGAAACCGGCGCGCACCCCGAGGGCGCGCAGCGCGTCCACCTGGTCCTGCATCAGCGCGATCAGCGGTGAGATCACCACGCCCGTGCCCGGCCTGACCAGGGCGGGGATCTGGTAGCAGAGGGACTTTCCGCCACCGGTCGGCATCAGCACGACGGCGTCCCCGCCGCCCACCACCTGCTCGATGATCTCTTCCTGCTCGCCGCGGAAGGCGTCGTAGCCGAAGACCCGGTGCAGGGTGCTGAGCGCCTCGCTCTCCGCGCCCTGCGCGTGCGCGGTCCGCTCTGCCTGCTCCGTACGCTCGGCCACTGTCTCGCCACTCCCCTTCATCGTTCCGTCCCCCGTCGCGCTGGTCCTGTCCGGTGGGTCTTCGCGGGCCCAGGAGGACCCGGCCGGGTCAGGGCCTGGTCCCTCACCCGCACTGCCGGTCACTCCTGCCACGATAGGGTCCCGCACCGACATCCCAGGACACAGCGGTGCATCGCGGGGTGCGCCCGTACCCTGTCACGCCCCCTCGCGCCACCCCCGCTCCCGCAGGCGACGGACCGGAACCGCAGGTCAGCAGGGGAGAAACGCCGTCGGGCGGGCCGGGGTGCCCGGCCCGCCCGACGGCGGAGATGGTGTGCGGAAGCCCGGCTACCGGACGAAGACACCGGCCTGGCCCGCCAGGTCCAGGAAGTACTGCGGAGCGAGTCCCAGCACCAGTGTGACCGCGACACCCACGGCGATCGTCGTCATCGTCAGCGGCGACGGCACGGCGACCGTCGGGCCGTCCGCCTTCGGCTCGCTGAAGAACATCAGCACGATGACCCGGATGTAGAAGAACGCGGCGATGGCGGACGAGATCACACCGACCACCACGAGGCCACCGGCCCCGCCGTCGGCCGCCGCCTTGAACACGGCGAACTTCCCGCTGAACCCGCTGGTCAGCGGGATACCCGCGAAGGCCAGCAGGAAGACGGCGAAGACCGCGGCCACCAGCGGCGAACGCCGCCCGAGCCCGGCCCACTTGGAGAGGTGCGTGGCCTCGCCCTCGGCGTCCCTGACGAGCGTGACCACGGCGAAGGCACCGATCGTCACGAACGAGTAGGTCACCAGGTAGAAGAGGACGGAGCTGACACCTTCCGGGGTGGTGGCGATGACACCGGCCAGGATGAATCCGGCGTGCGCGATGGAGGAGTACGCCAGCATGCGCTTGATGTCGGTCTGCGTGATCGCGACGATCGCGCCGCCCAGCATCGTGATGATCGCGACCGCCCACATCACGGGGCGCCAGTCCCAGCGCATCCCGGGCAGCACCACGTACAGCAGCCGCAGCAGCGCGCCGAACGCGGCGACCTTGGTGGCCGCCGCCATGAAGCCGGTGACCGGGGTCGGGGCGCCCTGGTAGACGTCCGGGGTCCACATGTGGAACGGCACGGCGCCGACCTTGAAGAGCAGCCCCAGCAGGATCATCGCGCCGCCGATGAGCAGCAGCGCGTCATTGCCCATGGTGTCGGCGAGCGCCGGGTCGACGTTCTGCACGGTGCCGTCGACCACTTCGGCGATCCTGGCGTACGAGACGGAGCCCGCGTAGCCGTAGAGCAGGGCGATCCCGAAGAGCAGGAAGGCCGAGGAGAACGCCCCGAGCAGGAAGTACTTCACAGCCGCTTCCTGCGACATCAGGCGCTTGCGGCGGGCCACCGCGCACAGCAGGTAGAGCGGCAGCGAGAAGACCTCCAGCGCCACGAAGAGCGTCAGCAGGTCGTTGGCGGCGGGGAAGACGAGCATGCCGCCGATGGCGAACAGCGCGAGCGGGAAGACCTCGGTGGTGGTGAAGCCGGCCCTGACCGCTTCCTTCTCACCGTCGCTGCCCGGTACGGAAGCGGCCTGCGCGGCGAACGAGTCGGTCCGGTTGCCGTGTACTTCGGGGTCGAGCCTGCGCTCGGCGAAGGTGAAGACCGCCACCAGCGAGGCCAGCAGGATGGTGCCCTGGAGGAAGAGCGCCGGCCCGTCGACCGCGACCGCGCCCATCGCCGCGATGTGCGCCTTGGTCGAGCCGTATCCGCCCGCCGCCAGGGCGACGACCGCCGCGAAGGAGGCGACGACCGCGACGACGGAGAGGAACACCTGGGCGTAGTAGCGGCCCTTGCGCGGCACGAAGGCCTCGACGAGGACGCCCACCATCGCAGCACCGAGGATGATCAGTACGGGCGAGAGCTGCGCGTACTCGATGTGCGGGGTCGGGATCTTGCCGATGGGGCCCGCCGCCCCCATTGTCCACAGGCTGTGGACAGCTGTAGCGCTCACTTCGCGGCCTCCACCGTGGGCTGGGGGTCCTTCTTCTGGACGTCGGACATGGTGTGCTTCACGGCCGGGTCGACGATCTCCGTCAGCGGCTTCGGATAGACGCCGAGGAAGACCAGCAGGGCGATCAGCGGAAGGACGACGACCAGCTCACGGACCTTGAGGTCCGCCATGCCCTGCACGGTCGCCCTGACCGGGCCGGTCATCGTGCGCTGGTAGAGCACCAGCACGTAGAGCGCGGCCAGCACGATGCCGACGGTCGCGACGATCCCGGCGGCCGGGTAGGCGCTGAACGTGCCGACCAGGACCAGGAATTCACTGACGAACGGGGAGAGCCCCGGCAGCGACAGCGTGGCGAGACCGCCGATCAGGAAGGTCCCGGCCAGGACCGGGGCCACCTTCTGGACGCCGCCGTAGTCGGCGATGAGCCGGGAGCCGCGCCGCGAGATCAGGAAGCCGGCCACCAGCATCAGGGCGGCCGTCGAGATCCCGTGGTTGACCATGTAGAGCGTCGCGCCGGACTGCCCCTGGGTGGTCATCGCGAAGATGCCGAGGACGATGAAGCCGAAGTGCGAGACGGAGGCGTAGGCGATCAGCCGCTTGATGTCGCGCTGGCCGACCGCGAGCAGCGCGCCGTAGACGATGCTGATCAGTGCGAGCACCAGGATCACCGGGGTGGCCCACTTGCTGGCCTCCGGGAAGAGCTGGAGGCAGAAGCGCAGCATCGCGAACGTGCCGACCTTGTCCACCACGGCGGTGATCAGCACGGCGACCGGGGCGGTCGCCTCGCCCATGGCGTTGGGCAGCCAGGTGTGCAGGGGCCAGAGGGGCGCCTTCACCGCGAAGGCGAAGAAGAAGCCGAGGAAGAGCCACCGCTCGGTGCTGGTCGCCATGTGCAGCGAGCCGTTGGCGCGGGCGGCGACGATCTCCTGGAGCGAGAAGTTCCCCGCGACCACGTAGAGGCCGATGACCGCGGCCAGCATGAGCAGGCCGCCGACCAGGTTGTAGAGGAGGAACTTGACCGCGGCGTAGGAGCGCTGGGTCGCCGCCGCCTCGTCGCCCCCGGCGTGCGCACGGTCCCCGAAGCCGCCGATGAGGAAGTACATCGGGATGAGCATGGCTTCGAAGAGGATGTAGAAGAGGAAGACGTCGGTGGCCTCGAAGGAGAGGATCACCATGGCCTCGACGGCCAGGATCAGGGCGAAGAAGCCCTGCGTGGGCCGCCACCGCGAGCTGTGCGTCTCCAGGGGGTCCGCGTCGTGCCAGCCGGCCAGGATCACGAACGGGATGAGCAGGGCGGTCAGGGCGAGCATCACCAGCCCGATGCCGTCCACCCCCAGCTCGTACCGCACGCCGAAGTCCTTGATCCAGGCGTGCGACTCGGTGAGCTGGTAGCGGGCGCCGCCCGGGTCGAACCGGACGAGCTGGACGGCGCCGAGGGCGAGGGTGCCGAGCGAGAAGAGCAGCGCCAGCCACTTCGCCGCTGTGCGCTGCGCGGCCGGGACCGCGGCGGTGGCGATGGCGCCGACCGCCGGGAGCGCGGCCGTCGCGGTCAGGAGAGGAAAGGACATGGTGATCAGACCGCCCTCATCAGCAGGGTCGCGGCGACGAGGATCACTGCGCCGCCGAACATCGAGGCCGCGTAGGAGCGGGCGTAGCCGTTCTGCAGTCTGCGCAGCCGGCCCGAGAGCCCGCCGACCGAAGCGGCCGTGCCGTTGACGACGCCGTCCACCAGGGAGTGGTCGAGGTAGACCAGCGACCGGGTGAGGTGCTCGCCGCCGCGGACCAGGACCACGTGGTTGAAGTCGTCCTGGAACAGGTCGCGCCGGGCGGCGCGGGTGAGCAGCGACCCCTTGGGGGCCACCGCGGGTACCGGCTTGCGCCCGTAGACGAGCCAGGCGATGGCCACGCCGATCACCAGGACCACCATCGTCCCGGCGGTGACGGCGCCGGCGCTGACCGGTGAATTGCCCTCGGAGTGGCCGGTGATGGGTTCGAGCCAGTGCAGGAAGCGGTTGCCGATACCGAAGAACGCACCGGCGAAGACCGATCCGAAGGCCAGGATGATCATGGGAATGGTCATCGACTTGGGCGACTCGTGCGGGTGCGGCTCGTGTCCGTCCGCGTCCGGCACCCAGCGCTTCTCACCGAAGAACGTCATCAGCATGACGCGGGTCATGTAGAACGCGGTGATGCCGGCGCCCAGCAGGGCCGCGCCGCCGAGGATCCATCCCTCGGTGCCGCCCTTGGCGAAGGCCGCTTCGATGATCTTGTCCTTGGAGAAGAACCCGGAGAGGCCGGGGAACCCGATGATCGCGAGGTAGCCGAGGCCGAAGGTCACGAACGTCACCGGCATGTACTTCCGCAGACCGCCGAACTTCCGCATGTCCACCTCGTCGTTCATGCCGTGCATGACCGATCCGGCGCCGAGGAAGAGCCCGGCCTTGAAGAAGCCGTGCGTGACGAGGTGCATGATCGCGAAGGCGTACCCGATCGGGCCGAGGCCCGCCGCCATGATCATGTAGCCGATCTGCGACATGGTCGAGCCCGCGAGGGCCTTCTTGATGTCGTCCTTCGCGCAACCGACGATCGCACCGAAGAGCAGCGTCACCGCGCCGACCACCACGACGGCCAGCTGTGCGGTGGGGGCGGCGTTGAAGATCGCCCCCGAGCGGGTGATGAGGTAGACGCCCGCGGTCACCATCGTCGCCGCGTGGATCAGGGCCGAGACCGGGGTCGGGCCCTCCATCGCGTCACCGAGCCAGGACTGGAGCGGCACCTGGGCCGACTTGCCGCAGGCGGCGAGCAGCAGCATCAGGCCGATCGCGGTGAGCTTGCCCTGCGACGCGCCGCCCACCGAGTGCAGCACCGGGCCGAAGGCGAACGTCCCGAAGGTGGTGAACATCAGCATGATCGCGATCGACAGGCCCATGTCGCCCACGCGGTTGACGATGAAGGCCTTCTTGGCCGCCGTCGCCGCACTGGGCTTGTGCTGCCAGAAGCCGATCAGCAGGTACGAGGCGAGGCCCACGCCCTCCCAGCCGACGTACAACAGCAGGTAGTTGTCCGCGAGGACCAGCAGCAGCATCGCCGCGAGGAAGAGGTTCAGATAGCCGAAGAAGCGGCGGCGCCGCTCGTCGTGCTCCATGTAGCCGATCGAGTAGATGTGGATCAGCGTGCCCACACCGGAGATCAGCAGGACGAAGGTCATCGACAGCTGGTCGAGCTGGAAGGCGGCATCGGCCTTGAAGCCGGCCACCGGGATCCAGCTGAACAGGTGCTGGTGCAGGGCGCGGTCGTCCGCGCTCTTCCCGAGCATGTCGGTGAAGAGGACGGCGGCCAGCACGAAGGACGCGGCAGCGAACAGCGTGCCGAGCCAGTGGCCGATACGGTCGAAACGCCGGCCGCCGCAGAGCAGTACCGCCGCCCCGAGCAAGGGCGCTGCGATCAGCAGCGCAATCAAGTTCTCCACTGTTCAGCGTCCCCTTACAGCTTCATCAGGCTGGCGTCGTCGACCGAGGCCGAGTGGCGGGAACGGAAGAGCGACACGATGATCGCGAGCCCGACCACGACCTCCGCGGCGGCGACGACCATCGTGAAGAAGGCGATGATCTGGCCGTCCAGGTTTCCGTGCATACGGGAGAAGGCGACGAACGCCAGGTTGCAGGCGTTGAGCATCAGCTCCACACACATGAAGACCACGATGGCGTTCCGCCTGATCAGCACCCCGGCCGCGCCGATGGTGAACAACAGCGAGGCGAGATAGAGATAGTTGACCGGATTCACTTCGCCTCCTCCTCTTCGCGGTCGAGCCGGTCGCGCTCCGCACGGCCGCCGTCATCGGGGACGCCGGCGTCGTGGCCGTGGCCTGCCGTGCGGCCGAGGCGCTCCTCGGAGCGCTGTTCCAGCGCCTTGAGATTCGCCATGGCCTCGCTCGACACGTCGCGGATCTGCCCGCGCTGACGCAGCGTCTGCATGACGGTGAGCTCCGACGGGGTCCCGTCCGGGAGCAGCCCGGCGACGTCCACCGCGTTGTGCCGGGCGTAGACGCCGGGGGCGGGCAGCGGCGGCAGCTGCTTGCTGCGTACGCGGTCCTCGGACATCTGCCGCTGGGTCTTCGCCTGCTCGGTGCGCTCCCGGTGGGTGAGCACCATCGCGCCGACGGCCGCGGTGATGAGCAGTGCGCCGGTGATCTCGAAGGCGAAGACGTACTTGGTGAAGATGAGGGCGGCGAGGCCCTGCACGTTGCCGTTGGCGTTGGCCTTGCCCAGGCCGGTGAAGGTCGTGAGCGACGCGTTGGCGATTCCGGCGATCAGCAGGATGCCGAACCCGAGCCCGCAGAGCACGGCCAGCCAGCGCTGCCCCTTGATGGTCTCCTTGAGCGAGTCGGCGGCGGTGACGCCGACCAGCATGACCACGAAGAGGAAGAGCATCATGATCGCGCCGGTGTAGACGACGATCTGGACGATGCCCAGGAAGTACGCGCCGTTGGCGAGGTAGAACACCGCCAGGATGATCATGGTTCCGGCGAGGCTCAGCGCGCTGTGCACGGCGCGCCGCATCAGCACGGTGGCCAGCGCGCCGATCACGGCGACGGTGCCCAGCACCCAGAACTGGAACGCCTCGCCGGTGGAGGTCAGGTAGTTCACGCCTGTGCCTCCTCGTTCGGCGCCCGGTCCGCCGGCGTGTCCGCCGCGGCCGGTTCGCCCTTGGAGACCGCGGCCTGGCGGACGGTGCCGGGAGCGGCCTCGGTCACCAGGCCCCGGTAGTAGTCCTGTTCGTCGGTGCCGGGGAAGATCGAGTGAGGGGAGTCGACCATGCCCTCGTCCAGACCGGCGAGCAGCTGCTCCTTGGTGTAGATCAGGTTGGCGCGGGTGCTGTCGGCCAGCTCGAACTCGTTGGTCATCGTGAGCGCCCTGGTCGGGCAGGCCTCGATACAGAGTCCGCACAGGATGCAGCGGGCGTAGTTGATCTGGTAGACGCGGCCGTACCGCTCGCCCGGGGAGTAGCGCTCCTCCTCGGTGTTGTCCGCGCCCTCCACGTAGATCGCGTCCGCCGGACAGGCCCAGGCGCACAGCTCGCACCCGATGCACTTCTCCAGCCCGTCCGGATGCCGGTTGAGCTGGTGCCGCCCGTGGAAGCGCGGCGCCGTCGTCTTCTCCTGCTCCGGGTACTGCTCGGTCAGCCGCTTCTTGAACATGGCCTTGAAGGTCACGCCGAAGCCGGCCACCGGGTTCTGCCACGGAGTCTTGGGGGCCTCGTCCCCAGAAGCCCCAGTAGAGCGGTCAGGCATCGCCGGCCTCCTTTCCGTCACTCACAGTGTCCACGCCACCACTGACAATCAGCTCCCGCTCGGTGCGCGAGCGCCGCCGGGGTACCGGCGGAAGGGTCTGCCCCGGCAGCGGCGGCACGGGGTAGCCGCCCGCCATCGGGTCGAAGTCCGGACCCGGGCCCGCCGCTTCCTCCGCCGCCTTCTCCTGCTTCGCCTGCTTGTCGCGGAAGATGTCGTAGACGAAGGAGAGCAGCAGGACCGCCACGACCGCCCCGGCCCCGTAGAGCACGATCCGGGAGTAGTCGTAGTTGTCGTTGCGCAGGGCCCGGACGGTCGCCACGAGCATCAGCCAGACCACGGAGACCGGGATGAGGACCTTCCAGCCCAGCTTCATCAACTGGTCGTAGCGCACCCGCGGAAGCGTGCCGCGCAGCCAGATGAAGAAGAAGAGGAGGAGCTGGACCTTGATGACGAACCAGAGCATCGGCCACCAGCCGTGGTTCGCGCCCTCCCAGAAGGTGGAGATCGGCCACGGGGCCCGCCAGCCGCCCAGGAAGAGCGTCGCGGAGACCGCCGAGACGGTGACCATGTTGACGTACTCGGCGAGCATGAACATCGCGAACTTGATGGACGAGTACTCGGTGTTGAAGCCACCGACCAGGTCGCCCTCGGACTCCGGCATGTCGAACGGGGCGCGGTTGGTCTCACCGATCATCGTGACGATGTAGATGATGAAGGAGACCGGCAGCAGCACGATGAACCAGCGGTCCTTCTGCGCGTCCACGATCGCCGAGGTCGACATCGACCCCGAGTAGAGGAAGACGGAGGCGAAGGCGGCGCCCATCGCGATCTCGTAGCTGATCATCTGCGCGCAGGAGCGGAGTCCGCCGAGCAGCGGGTACGTCGACCCGGACGACCAGCCGGCGAGGACGATGCCGTAGATACCGACCGATGCGACGGCGAGGATGTAGAGCATCGCGATCGGCAGGTCGGTGAGCTGCATCGCCGTGCGGTGCCCGAAGATCGACACCTCGTTGTCGGAGGGGCCGAAGGGGATCACCGCGATCGCCATGAAGGCGGGCACCGCGGCCACGACAGGCGCGAGGACGTAGACGAACTTGTCCGCCCGCTTGACGATCAGGTCTTCCTTCAGCATCAGTTTCATGCCGTCGGCGAGCGACTGGAGCATGCCCCAGGGGCCGTGCCGGTTGGGGCCGATGCGCAGCTGCATCCAGGCGACGACCTTGCGCTCCCACACGATGGAGAAGAGCACGGTGATCATCAGGAAGGCGAAGCAGAAGACGGCCTTGATGACGACCAGCCACCAGGGGTCCCGTCCGAACATCGACAGGTCCTCGGTCGCTGCGAGGTAGTAGTTCGTCACGCCTCCACCTCCGTCGTGGCCGCGGGTGCGGCGGGTGCGGGCGGTGCGGCGGAGATCCGCACCAGTTCGCCCGGCCGGGCGCCGGTGTCGCGCAGGACGCCGCCGCCCGTCGAGTTCAGCGGGAGCCAGACCACGCGGTCCGGCATGTCGGTGACCTGGAGCGGCAGCAGTACGTCGCCCGACGGGCCGGTGACGGCGAGGACGTCGCCGTCCTTGACCCCGGTCTCCCCTGCGGTCGTCGCCGACAGCCGGGCGACCGCGGCGTGCCGGGTGCCGGCCAGCGCGTCGTCGCCCTGCTGGAGCAGCCCCTGGTCGAGCAGCAGCCGGTGGCCCGCGAGCACGGCCTCGCCCCCGGCGGGCCGGGGCAGCGCCGAAGCCGTGCCGGACGGGGTGCCGGCGTACGGTCCTGTCCAGGCGCCGAGCCGGTCCATCTCGTTGCGTACGGCCTTGATGTCCGGCAGCGCGAAGCGGCTGATCCGGTCGGCGCCCGCGGCCTGGGCCAGGGCGTCGGCGAGCATGTGGAGCACCCGCGAGTCGGCGGGGGCCAGCGCGCGCGTCATCTGCTCCGGCTTGAGCGCCGCCTCGAACATCCGCACCCGGCCCTCCCAGTTGAGGAAGGTGCCCGCCTTCTCGGCCACGGCGGCCACCGGGAGGACCACGTCGGCCCGGTCGGTGACCGCGCTGGGCCGCAGTTCGAGCGAGACCAGGAAGCCGACCTTGTCGAGCGCTTCCTCCGCGCCCGCGGGGTCGGGGAGGTCAGCGGTCTCGACACCCGCGACGAGCAGGGCGCCCAGCTCGCCGGTCGCGGCTGCTTCGAGGATCTGACCGGTGTCCCGGCCGAAGCGGTGCGGGAGTTCGCGTACGCCCCAGACCGCGGCCACCTCCTCGCGGGCCCGCGGGTCCGTGGCGGGTCGCCCGCCGGGCAGCAGCGCGGGAAGCGCGCCCGCCTCGATGGCGCCGCGCTCCCCGGCCCTGCGGGGCACCCATACGAGGGTCGCGCCGGTGGCGGCGGCGGTGCGCACGGCCGCGGTGAGCGCGCCGGGTACGGCGGCGAGCCGTTCACCGACGACGATCACCGCGCCTTCCGCACGGAGGGCTTCGGCGGCCTGCTGGCCCGCGTCGTCCAGGCCGACCCCGCCCGCGATGGCGTCCAGCCACTCGGTCTCGGTGCCGGGCGCGGTGGCCAGCAGGGTGCCGCCCGCCTTCTCCAGGCCGCGGGTGGTGTGCGTGGCGAGGGAGAACGTGCGCTGCCCGTGCTTGCGGTGCGCCTTGCGCAGCCGCAGGAAGATGCCGGGGGCCTCCTCCTCGGACTCGAATCCGGCGAGCAGGACGGCCGGGGCCTGTTCCAGTGAGGTGTTGGTGACACCGCTGCCGTCGAGGTCCCTGCCGCGGCCCGCGACCCGGGCGGCCAGGAAGTCGGCCTCCTCGGCGGAGTGCACCCGGGCGCGGAAGTCGACGTCGTTGGTGTCGAGGGCGATCCGCGCGAACTTGGCGTAGGCGTAGGCGTCCTCGACCGTGAGGCGCCCGCCGGTCAGCACGCCGGTCCGGCCGCGCGCCGCCGCCAGGCCGTGTGCGGCCCGCTCCAGCGCCTCGGGCCAGCTCGCCGGCTCCAGGACACCGTCCTCGTTCCGTACGAGCGGCGTGGTGAGCCGGTCGGGGCGCTGGGCGTAGCGGAAGGCGAAGCGCCCCTTGTCGCAGAGCCACTCCTCGTTGACCTCGGGGTCGTTGGCGGCGAGCCGCCGCATGACCTTGCCGCGCCGGTGGTCGGTGCGCGAGGCGCAGCCGCCCGCGCAGTGCTCGCACACCGACGGCGACGACACCAGGTCGAAGGGGCGGGAGCGGAACCGGTAGGCCGCCGATGTCAGCGCGCCGACCGGGCAGATCTGGATGGTGTTGCCGGAGAAGTACGACTCGAACGGGTCGCCCTCGCCGGTGCCGACCTGCTGGAGCGCCCCGCGCTCGATCAGCTCGATCATCGGGTCGCCGGCGACCTGGTTGGAGAAGCGGGTGCAGCGGGCGCAGAGCACGCACCGCTCGCGGTCGAGCAGCACCTGGGTGGAGATCGGTACGGGCTTCTCGAAGGTCCGCTTCTTGCCGTCGAACCGGGAGTCGGAGTTGCCGTGCGACATGGCCTGGTTCTGCAGGGGGCACTCGCCGCCCTTGTCGCAGACCGGGCAGTCCAGCGGGTGGTTGATGAGGAGCAGCTCCATCACACCGTGCTGGGCCTTCTCCGCGACCTGCGAGGTGAGCTGCGACTTGACGACCATGCCGTCGGTGCAGGTGATGGTGCAGGAGGCCATCGGCTTGCGCTGGCCCTCGACCTCGACGATGCACTGGCGACAGGCGCCGGCGGGGTCGAGGAGCGGGTGGTCGCAGAAGCGCGGGATCTCGATGCCGAGCTGTTCGGCGGCCCGGATGACCAGGGTTCCCTTGGGGACGGAGATCCCGATGCCGTCGATGGTCAGCGACACGAGGTCCTCGGGCGGGACCGCGGCCTCGCCGCCCCCGGAGGGAGCACTGTTCGTCGTGACTGTCATGCGTTCACCTCCGAGGTGTGACGGGGTTCGTCGGCCCAGACGGTCGACCGCTCCGGGTCGAGGGGGCAGCCCTTGCCTGTGATGTGCTGCTCGTACTCCTCGCGGAAGTACTTGAGCGAGGAGAAGATCGGCGAGGCGGCGCCGTCGCCGAGCGCGCAGAACGACTTGCCGTTGATGTTGTCGGCGATGTCGTTGAGCTTGTCGAGGTCGGACATCTCGCCCTTCCCGGCTTCGATGTCACGGAGCAACTGGACGAGCCAGTACGTCCCTTCACGGCAGGGCGTGCACTTGCCGCAGGACTCGTGCGCGTAGAACTCGGTCCACCGTGTGACGGCCCGCACCACGCAGGTCGTCTCGTCGAAGCACTGGAGCGCCTTGGTGCCGAGCATCGATCCGGCGGCGCCCACGCCCTCGTAGTCGAGCGGTACGTCGAGGTGCTCGTCGGTGAACATCGGGGTCGAAGAGCCCCCCGGCGTCCAGAACTTGAGCCGGTGGCCGTGCCGGATCCCGCCGCTCATGTCGAGCAGCTGGCGCAGTGTGATGCCCAGCGGCGCCTCGTACTGTCCCGGGCTGGTGACGTGCCCGCTGAGCGAGTACAGCGTGAAGCCGGCGGACTTCTCGGTGCCCATCGACTTGAACCAGTCCTTGCCCCGGTTCAGGATCGCGGGAACCGACGCGATGGACTCCACGTTGTTCACCACAGTGGGACATGCGTAGAGCCCGGCGACAGCGGGGAAGGGGGGCCGGAGCCTGGGCTGGCCGCGGCGGCCCTCCAGGGAGTCGAGCAGCGCGGTCTCCTCACCGCAGATGTAGGCGCCCGCCCCGGCGTGCACGGTGAGTTCGAGGTCGAGGCCGCTGCCCAGGATGTCCTTGCCGAGGTATCCCGCCGCGTACGCCTCACGCACGGCCTCGTGCAGCCGCCGCAGTACGGGGACGACTTCGCCGCGCAGATAGATGAAGGCGTGCGAGGACCTGATCGCGTAGCAGGCGATCACGATGCCCTCGATGAGGGAGTGCGGGTTGGCGAAGAGGAGGGGGATGTCCTTGCAGGTCCCCGGCTCCGATTCGTCGGCGTTCACGACGAGGTAGTGCGGCTTTCCGTCGCCCTGCGGGATGAACTGCCACTTCATCCCGGTGGGGAAGCCCGCGCCGCCGCGGCCGCGCAGACCGGAGTCCTTGACGTAGGCGATGAGGTCGTCGGGCGCCATGGCGAGGGCCTTCTTCAGCCCCTCGTACCCGTCGTGCCGCTGGTACGTCTCCAGGGTCCAGGAGTCCGGCTGGTCCCAGAAGGCCGAGAGGACGGGGGTGAGCAGCTTCTCGGGGCTGGTCTCGCCGTCGCCCTCGCCGTTCCCGGCGCCGTTGAGCTCGGTTGCCACGCTCATCACTCCCCCTCCTCGGCCGCGGGGCCCGCCGGGTTCTCCGGGTCGGAGGCCGAGGTCTGCTGCGGTGCGTCGTGCGAGCTGAGGTGCTCGGATCCGGGCTGGGGCGGAGCCTTCGGGGACCCGCCGCGCGGGGAGACCACGCGCGGCTGCGGAACCTCGCCCTTGGCGAGCCGCAGGCCCACCAGGGAGGCGTGGCCCGCGCCGCCGGTCGACTCGACCGCCCCTTCGCGCTCGTCGGGGAAGCCGGCCAGGATCCGGGAGGTCTCCCGGTGGGTGCAGAGCGGCGCGCCCCGGGTCGGGGTGACCTGCTGCCCCTGCCGGAGGTCGTCGACCAGCTGCTTCGCCGACTCGACCGTCTGGTTGTCGAAGAACTCCCAGTTGACCATCAGGACCGGCGCGAAGTCGCAGGCCGCGTTGCACTCGATGTGCTCCAGCGTGACCTTGCCGTCCCCGGTGGTCTCGCCGTCGCCGACGTCGAGGTGCTCGCGGAGCGCGGAGTAGATGGCGTCGCCGCCCATCACCGCGCAGAGCGTGTTGGTGCAGACGCCCACCTGGTAGTCGCCGCCCGGCTCACGCCGGTACATCGAGTAGAAGGTGGAGACGGCGGTGACCTCGGCGGTGGTCAGGCCGAGCGACTCCGCGCAGAAGCGGACGCCGGTCCGGGTGACGTACCCCTCCTCGGCCTGCACCAGGTGCAGCAGCGGGAGCAGCGCGGACCTGCTGCCGGGGTAGCGGGCGATGATCTCCTTGGCGTCCGCGTCGAGCCTGGCGCGCACGTCGGCCGGGTAATCGGGGGCGGGGAGCTGGGGCATGCCCAGACTCGTCGGGGCGGCCGTTGCCGCCGGAGCCGCCGAATGAGCTTCCGTCATCGGTCGACGCCTCCCATCACGGGGTCGATGGACGCGACGGCGACGATGACGTCGGCGACCTGGCCGCCTTCGCACATCGCCGCCATCGCCTGGAGATTGGTGAAGGACGGGTCGCGGAAGTGGACCCGGTAGGGGCGGGTGCCGCCGTCCGAGACCATGTGGACGCCCAGTTCGCCCTTGGGCGACTCGACCGCGGTGTACGCCTGCCCGGCCGGGACCCGGAAGCCCTCGGTGACCAGCTTGAAGTGGTGGATCAGGGCCTCCATGGAGGTGCCCATGATGTTCTTGATGTGGTCGAGCGAGTTGCCCAGTCCGTCCGGTCCGAGCGCGAGCTGCGCAGGCCAGGCGATCTTCTTGTCGGCGACCATGACCGGGCCCGGCTCCAGCCGGTCCAGGCACTGCTCGACGATCCGCAGTGACTGGCGCATCTCTTCGAGGCGGACCAGGAAGCGGCCGTACGAGTCGCAGGTGTCCGCGGTCGGCACGTCGAACTCGTAGTTCTCATAGCCGCAGTACGGGTCGGTCTTGCGCAGGTCGTGCGGGAGGCCCGCGGAACGCAGGATGGGGCCGGTCGCGCCGAGCGCCATGCAGCCGGCCAGGTCGAGATAGCCGACGTCCTGCATACGCGCCTTGAAGATCGGGTTGCCGGTGGCGAGCTTGTCGTACTCCGGCAGGTTCTTGCGCATCGTCCTGAGGAACTCGCGCAGCTGGTCGATGGCGCCTGGCGGCAGGTCCTGGGCCAGTCCGCCGGGCCGGACGAACGCGTGGTTCATCCGCAGCCCGGTGATCAGCTCGAAGATGTCGAGGACGAGTTCACGGTCGCGGAAGCCGTAGATCATGATCGTCGTCGCGCCGAGCTCCATACCGCCGGTGGCGATGGCCACCAGGTGCGAGGAGAGCCGGTTGAGCTCCATCAGGAGGACCCGGATGACCGATGCGCGGTCGGGGATCTGCTCCTCGATGCCGAGCAGCTTCTCGACGCCCAGGCAGTACGCCGTCTCGTTGAAGAACGGCGTCAGATAGTCCATGCGCGTGACGAACGTGGTGCCCTGCGTCCAGGTCCGGTATTCGAGGTTCTTCTCGATGCCGGTGTGCAGGTAGCCGATGCCGCAGCGGGCCTCGGTGACCGTCTCGCCGTCGATCTCCAGGATGAGCCGGAGCACACCGTGGGTCGACGGGTGCTGCGGTCCCATGTTGACGACGATGCGCTCGTCGTCGGCCTTGGCCGCGGACTGGACGACCTCGTCCCAGTCGCCACCGGTGACTGTATATACAGTCCCCTCGGTCGTCTCGCGGGCCGAAGCGTGGGGAGCTTCACTGGAAGTGGTCATCAGGTGTACGACCTCCGCTGGTCCGGAGCAGGGATCTGGGCGCCCTTGTACTCGATGGCGATCCCGCCCAGGGGGTAGTCCTTGCGCTGCGGAAAGCCCTGCCAGTCGTCCGGCATCATGATCCGGGTGAGGGCGGGGTGGCCGTCGAAGATCAGGCCGAAGAAGTCGTAGACCTCGCGCTCGTGCCAGTCGTTCGTCGGGTAGACGGCGACCAGCGACGGAACGTGCGGATCCGCGTCCGGTGCGCCGACCTCGAGCCGGATCAGCCGGCCGTGGGTGACCGAGCGCAGGTGGTAGACCGCGTGGAGTTCGCGGCCCTTGTCACCGGGGAAGTGCACGGCGCTCACGCCGGTGCAGAGTTCGAAGCGCAGGGCCGGATCGTCGCGCAGCGTGCTCGCCACGGTCAGCAGGTGCTCACGGTCGATGTGGAAGGTGAGCTCGTTCCGGTCGACGACCGTCTTCTCGATGGCGTTCCCGGGGACGAGCCCCTGTTCCTCCAGCGCGCCCTCCAGCTCGTCGGCGACCTCGTCGAACCAGCCGCCGTAGGGCCGGTTCGTGGCGCCGGGCAGGGCGACGGTCCGTACGAGACCGCCGTATCCGCTGGTGTCCCCGCCGTTGCGGGCGCCGAACATGCCCTTGCGTACGCCGATGACCTCACCGGCTTCGCCGCGCGGGGCGGGCGCCGCGCCGTTCTCCTCGCGCTGCTCTTCGTCGCCGCTCACCGCAGCAGCCCCTTCATCTCGATCGTCGGGAGCGCCTTGAGGGCCGCCTCCTCCGCCTCACGGGCCGCTTCGACCTGGTTGACCCCGAGCTTGGAGCTCTGGATCTTCTGGTGGAGCTTGAGGATGGCGTCCATCAGCATCTCGGGACGCGGCGGGCAACCGGGCAAATAGATATCAACCGGGACGATATGATCGACACCCTGAACAATTGCGTAATTGTTGAACATACCGCCTGAAGATGCACAAACCCCCATGGAAATGACCCACTTGGGGTTGGGCATCTGGTCATAGACCTGCCGCAGGACGGGCGCCATCTTCTGGCTCACCCGCCCTGCCACGATCATCAGATCCGCCTGCCGCGGCGAACCGCGGAAGACCTCCATACCGAACCGCGCGAGGTCGTAGCGGCCCGCACCCGTCGTCATCATCTCGATGGCGCAACAGGCGAGGCCGAAGGTGGCCGGGAAGACGGAGGACTTCCGCACCCAGCCGGCGGCCTGCTCCACGGTGGTCAGCAGAAATCCGCTCGGCAGCTTCTCTTCGAGTCCCATGGTGTGCTCCTCAGCCCCTCAGTCCCATTCCAGACCGCCGCGCCGCCACACATACGCGTAGGCGACGAAGACGGTGAGCACGAAGAGCAGCATCTCGACGAGCCCGAAAAGCCCCAGGGAGTCGAAGGTGACCGCCCAGGGGTAGAGGAAGACGATCTCGATGTCGAAGACGATGAAGAGCATCGCCGTCAGGTAGTACTTGATCGGGAAACGGCCGCCTCCGGCCGGCGTGGGTGTGGGTTCGATACCGCACTCGTACGCCTCGAGCTTCGCCCGGTTGTAGCGCTTGGGACCGATAAGCGTGGCCATGACCACGGAGAAGATCGCAAACCCTGCCCCGAGGGCGCCGAGCACGAGGATGGGCGCGTAGGCATTCACGCTCCTCGCTCCTTCCAGTCGTCCTTGACCGTTGGACCGCATCGGGCCGGCTCGTCCGCCTCGCTCCCCCGCCGTCCTGACGAAGATCGCGAATATGTGAAGCAGGTCACAAGCCCGACTGCCCCGCATCCTATGCCCGGCGGTCTGTGATCTGCGACACGGGGTACGACAACGCCTTTGTGATCTCCACCACCTGACGAAGGATCATCAACTCGGATGACCGGTGATCTTCATACGTGAAGCACGCGAGTGGTCACGAGACGTGACATCTCACTGCGTTATCGCTGGTCGAGAGCGTGCGCCACTATCAAGTGGTGGCCCATACATGCAAATTGGTGATGGACACGGATGGGTGATATCGACGCCCGGGCTCCACTCGGGGGGCGATCCGGCGCCCGGACGAGTGCGTGCACGCGTTCACGAGCACCCCGGAAAGAGGGGGATCCGCGACGCCGGGCGCGGACGCAGCAGCGGCACCCTCCGGTTCACGCCGGACATGTGACCTGCCTCACCCGCGCCGGGTACGGAAGAAACAGGGCTTGGCCAACCTCGTGAACGGATGGTAGGCGTCGGGCAATTCGGGCGTATTGCAGAAAGCCCATGATCACGCCCTTGATCGCGGGTGCCCGTATTGCCCGTTTCGGCGTCAATAAGGGCCCCAGGCAACCGGAATGAAGTGTTCCAGTCGTAACTGTGGCGCAACACACGTTTGTTGAAGACACACCGGAATGACTGATAGCGGTAGTGCTCATGTCCCACACCGCTCACATACCCAGCCACCGGAAGCCCCGCCGCAGCAGCGCCGCCAGGACCGCGCTCCGTGCCGGAGTTGCCGGTGGCGTTCTCAGCACCATCGCCGTGGCGGGTGCAGCTGGTTCGGCGAACGCGGCCGAGCCGGTCACCGAGAGCACGATCCAGATGCCCACCCTCAGCGCGGCCCAGGTCGCCGACGTCACGGAGCAGGTCGCAGCCGACCTGCAGCAGCAGGCTCAGCAGGACACCGCGGCCCAGGACGCCGCCAAGGCGGCCAAGAAGGCCAAGACCGACGCCGTGCACAAGGCCGAGGCCAAGAAGAAGGCCGAGGAGAAGGCCAAGGCCGAGGCGAAGGCGAAGGCCGAGTCCGCCGCTCGCGCCTCGCGCTCGTCCGCCCGTACGGCCCTGCACGCCGTCACCACCGCCGCGAGCAGCTCCTCCAGCTCCTCGGTGGGCTCAGGCTCCGCCGCGTCCATCGTGAGCTTCGTGAAGTCGCACCTCGGCGACGCGTACGTCATGGGCGGCACCGGCTCCAGCTCCTGGGACTGCTCGGGTCTCGTCCAGGCCGCGTACAAGAACGTCGGCGTCGACCTCCCCCGCGTCTCGCAGGGCCAGTCGACCGCGGGCACCCAGGTGTCGCTGAGCAACCTCCAGGCCGGCGACATCCTCTACTGGGGCAGCGCGGGCAGCGCTTACCACGTGGCCATCTACGTCGGTGGCGGCCAGTTCGTCGGTGCGCAGAACCCGAGCTCCGGTGTGGTCGAGCGCCCCCTGGACTACGACCAGCCGACCGGCGCGGTCCGCGTCCTCTGAGCAACGCTCCCTGAATCCCCGGCGCGCGGCCATGCGGCCGCGCGTGAACGTCAGGCCTGAGGGCCGCCACTCCCCCGCTCGGGAGCGGCGGCCCTCCGGCGTGCGGCGGCAGCGGAGTGACCCCGCCGTTTCGCTCCCCGGCGCGCCCGGTGCGCGGGCATACGCTGCTCGGCCGGAACACAAGGTGGCCGCCGGACGGCGGCTCAGCCGGAGGTAGCGATGCGTCAGACCAATCTCACCGGAGAATCGGCCGCCTACGTCAGCGCCCGCGAGGAGCTGCAGCGGGCCGAGATCGAGCTGATGCGCCACCGCGAACAGATCGCCGCCCTGCGTCGCGGGCTGCCGCCGGGCCCGGTCGTCGACGACTACGCGTTCGAGGAGGGCCCGGCCGATCTGCAGGCCGGTGACGCGCCGGTCCGGACCGTCCGCCTGAGTGAACTGTTCACCCGGCCCGGACGGGACTTGGTCGTCTACCAGTTCATGTTCGGCAAGAAGCAGACCGAGCCGTGCCCCATGTGCACGATGTGGATCGACGGCCTCAACGGCGTGGCCCGCCACCTGGCACAGAACATCGATCTCGCGATCGTCGCCGCGGCCGGCCTGCCCGCGCTCCGCGCACACGCCCGGGACCGGAAGTGGGCGAACCTGCGTCTGCTCAGCGCCGGGGCGAACACCTTCAAGTACGACCTGGGCAGCGAGGACGCGGAGGGCGTCCAGGACTCGACGGTGTCCGTGTTCACCCGCGACGACGACGGGGCGGTACGCCACGTCTACTCGGTTCACCCGCGGATGTCCGACGACATCGACCAGCGGGGCATCGACCTGTACAGCCCGGTGTGGCACCTCCTCGACCTCACGACCCGGGGCCGGGGGGACTGGTCGGCCTCGCTGCGCTACTGAGGGCCGGCCGGCGGTCCCCGGCGGGTGCACGACGGCAGTTGCGGCGTTCCACCGTCCCGGCCGGCGGGCCTCTGCCGTGCCCAGTGACGCCCTGCTCAGTGCGGAGGCGTGCCCGGCACGGCCGGCCGGGCCTGTGCACTCGCGCCGGCGTTCTGGGCTGCGGAGACGATGTCCTGCAACGCCGCGATGTGCCGTTCCAGCGCGCGGTCGCCGGTGTCGGTGAGGGCGAGCCAGGTCCGCGGGCGTCTGCCGACGTGGCCCTTGCGGATCTCGATGTACCCGGCGGCCTCCAGGGCCGACGCGGTCTTGCTCAGCACCGAGTCGGACACCTGGCAGTGGTCCCGCACCGCCGCGAACTCCGCTTCGTCGCAGGCGCAGAGGAAGGCCGCGACAGCCAGCCGAGTCGGGTTGTGGAGCGCTTCGTCGAGAGCTGCCGCCCCTCGCGGCGGGGGCGGTTCGGTGGTCACACCCGCTCCCGCAACTGCCGCCGCGCCGCGGCACTGCGCCCCACGCTCAGGGCCCACAGCCCGAAGAACACGACTGCGGTCCCGGCGAGATCGGCCGTGTACGAACCGGCCGCCAGGGTCCAGCACAGGTCCGCCACCGCGACGGCGGCCAGGAACTGGAGCAGAGCGATGAACTGCCGCATCCTGCGCCCCTGCCCGAATGCCGGGAACAGGAAGATCTTGACGCCCGTGCTCCGCCTCCGGGCCCGGATGAGTGTGTACGCCGTCAGCAGCATCAGCGCGGCCGGGATCAGCACCCATGGGCTGTGCGCGTCCGCAGCCGCGCGTGCGGCGAAGAAGCAGGCCGCTATGACGGCCGCGTAGACCGGCCCGAACCAGCCGGGCACGTTCCGGGCCTGGACGCGGGCCCGGGCCCCGGCCGCAGCGACATCCCGCAGAGTGCTTGCCGCCTCGTCGGCCGACGGCGCGGCAGCCGAGGGGTATTCGTCAGCAGTGGTCTGTCCCATCACGCGCTCCAGGCTTCCCGCAGAGTCTTCACCGGCCATCGCTTGCCACCATTCCACATACTTTCCAATAAGGAAAGTACTCGGCGGGCGCGGTTCTTCACGCCGTACCGGGGGCAACGCGACGGCGCATGGGGAGGGTTCGAGCGGGCCGGGCAGCAGGACGGAGCGGCAGCCGCGCACCTTCACGCCCGGCGCGCGGGACGGCGAGTCGAGCCGGGTGAGCCGTTCGAGCCCGGTCGCCCTCCACCTGCGGGGTGGAGGGCGACCGGGCCGGCCATGCGTACGTCACCCCACGGCCGGCCCTCAGCCGGTCGTGACGCAGCTGGGCAGCCCGCGCACCAGCCTGATGGCCAGCAAGTTCACCGGGCCGCTCTTCGAGTCCGCGATGAACAGCAGGTGGTCTCCCGGGGCAATGGCGCTGGGCTTGAAGTCACGGGCCCCGTTGCTGTGGAAGCCGGACTCCGGCGCCACCTTCCGGAGGCTGCTGTGCGGGCCGTCGCCGGTGCGACTGCTGATGTGGCACGAGGCCGATGGCGCCATTACCGTCGCGGGGATACCGGCCTGGGCCAGCGCGGCCCGCAGGCCGGGCACGCCCTTCGTGTCGAAGAGTTGCACGGAGACCATGCCGCCCGGCTTGGACTTGACGGCATAGTCGGCGTTGACGATGTTCAGGCCGCTGGTGCCCGGGGTGCCCTGCGAGGTCGGCGCGGCCGGCTCTCCGGCGCCGGTGCCCGCGGTGCTGCGCGGTCCCGACGCGGTCTGCTGGGCGCCGTGCGAGCCGGACATCAGCGGCAGGGCGACCGCCACAGCGGCCGACGCGGCGAGCCCTACGGTGAGAGCGACCCGGCGGCGCGGCATGTGGAGCAGGGTCCGGTGACCGGCGGGGGCGGACAGCGAAGCGGCGCGGGCGTTCAGCTCTTCGGCGAGCTGCTGCTTGAAGTGCACGGGGGCGTTCACTGGGTGGCCTCCAGGAGGGTGTCGTGGGGAGCGGCGTGGGTCCGGCCCGCGGCGCGCAGGACCTTGCGGGCGCGGTGCAGCCGTACCCGGGCCGTGGTCGAGCTGATGCCCAGCGCCTGAGCGGCCTCGCGGACGGTGAGCCTGTCCAGGACGACCAGGTCGAGGACCTGGCGCAGCGGGTCGGAGAGACCGGCGTGGGCGGACGCGAGCTGCCGGGCGGCACGGTCGGCGTCGATCCGCGCCTCGATGACGCTGACGTCCTCTTCGTCCAGCAGCCGCCGCCCGCTGATCCGCGCGACCGCCTGCTGCTCGCGCGCGGCGCCGTGGAAGTGGGCGTGGATGACGTTGCGGGATATGCCGTAGAGCCAGGCGACGGGTGCGCCGCGCCGGGCGTCGTAGGTGTGTGCGCCCTCCAGGGCGGCCACGAAGATGTCCGCCGTCAGGTCGGCGGCCAGGTGCGCGTTGTCGACGCGCCGGGTGACGAAACCGAGCACGGCGTCGAAATGCCGCTCGTAGAACGCGGCGAACCCGGCCGGGTCCCGCGAGGGTGGTGCTACCGGATGCTCCGGCACGGACGGCTCCTCAAGACAGGTCGAAGGTGCGATGCCTTACACCCCGTACTAGTCCGCGGCGCCCAGAAGCGTTACATCCACCGGGGCGGCGACCTCGCCGGGGGCAGGACCGGGCGCCCTGACGCCCCGTCGGGCACGCGTGACAGCACCGCGGCGCCCGGGGCCGCCCCGCACCGGTGACCCAGGTCACAGAAGGACCTGCCGGTCGGCGTGAACTCTTTCGCCGGGCCGGTGATCGAACACAGTGGAAGGCCCCGCACCGGTTACGCGCCACCCGGTACGGGGCACCCGAACGATCTGCACGTCTTCTGACGTGCCCGTACGCAAGACGGACCCGTGTGGCGTCCCGCGTCCGTCTCCGACCAGTAGCGGCAGCGCGCCATCCGGCGTGCGGGCCCTCAGACGAAAGGGAGCGAAGAATGCGAAAGACCCTCAAGAAGGCAGCAGTTGTCGGTGCCACTGTCCTGGCGTTCTCCGGCATCGCCGCCGGAGCGGCTCAGGCAGCTCCGAGGCAGGGCGCGGACCTCAAGGGGACC
Organism: Streptomyces sp. NBC_00388; assembly: GCF_036061255.1. Classification (NCBI taxonomy): domain Bacteria; kingdom Bacillati; phylum Actinomycetota; class Actinomycetes; order Kitasatosporales; family Streptomycetaceae; genus Streptomyces; species Streptomyces sp. NBC_00388. The sequence continues at coordinate 4,528,056 of NZ_CP107948.1, read as the reverse complement.
GGCTCGCTGGAGGACTGCGGGAACTGGGGCCGGGCGCTGAAGAGCCACGGGGACATCGTGGACTACGCCTGCATGGTGGGTTCCGCGCCCAACACGTTCGAGCTGACCCCGTTCTACGCGAGCTGACTCCCCCAGCACCCGTCCGGCCCTCTGCGGGCCCGACCGGCCCCTCCCATGAGGCCGGCGGCCGCCACCCTCGGCGCGCCGCCCCCGTGGTCCGGGCTTCCGGCTTCCCCGGCGGACCATGTCCGCCGGGGAAGCCGCCGTTTCGGCCCAGCCGGAACCGGCCCGGGCTTCACCGCCTTGCGCAACGGCACACCGCCGTCGCCCGGTGCGGCCCCTCTGCGCCCACCCGGCGCTCACCCCACCGGCCGGGCCCGCGTCCGCCGCGCCCCGGTCGTGACCACGGGTGAGCCCCGTCGGCGCATCACTCCCCCAGGGACCGCGCGACGGCCGGAACGGGCCCGGACTGTCCCGTTTCCTCCGTGTTCCCGTAACGGCGTATCGACTCGCTTGTCACAGGGGCGTCTTGATCGGCTTCCGTGCAGAACAACTCACCCGGCTGCAGGGATCCCACAGAACAACAACGCTCGCCCAGCCGGAGCGAGCGAGCGAGACACCTCTCCCCAGGAGCACCGATGCGCGTCAAGAAGATCTCCGCCCTCGCCCTCGTCGTCGCCGCGGCCGGCCTCTCACTGACCGCGTGCGGCGGCAGCGACGGTTCGAGTGCTTCCGCCCACACCGGCAATTCCGGCGCCGCGAGCAGTTCCAACAGCGCGGGCAGCACCACAGACAGCCAGGACTCGGCCTCCGGCTCCTCCGCTTCCGGCTCCTCCACCGGCGGCAAGAGCCCGGCCCCGAATTCCTCCTCGTCCGGCTCCCGTACGAGTGGCCAGGTCACCACCAAGACCCAGACCGCGGCATCGGGCTCCGCGTGCGACGCCGACCATCTCGCCCTCAGCACCGCTTCCACCGGGGTCAAGAACCAGATCGTCATCAACATGAGGAACACCGGCCCCGGCAGCTGCAGCATGCGCGGCTTCCCGGGCGTCCAGCTCATCGGCCCCGACGGCCTCGGCGACACCGGGCCGGACGCCGCCCGTACCGACACCTCCGGCTCCACCATGACCATCGCGCACGGCGAGGAGACCCGCTTCCTGCTCCACTACATCCCCGACACCAGCGGATCCGGCAAGACCTACACGAGGCTCGCCGTCACCCCGCCCAACGAGAGGGTCTCGGAGATCGTCGACCTCGGTGACCTGGCCATCACCGTCGCCGCCCCCAGCGGCCACGCCCCCGACGTCTACGTCGACCCGGTCGGGTACCACACCGGCTCCGGCAAGTGAACTCCAGCCGCCGGGCGGGCAGTTCCCCAGGTCCGCGTCGGCCACCGGGCGGTGGCCGACGCGGCTGATGCCGCCGGCGGCCTGGACGCCGCAGCCGTCAGGAGTTCGGGGCCACCTTCGACAGCCCGTTGATGATCCGGTCCATCGCGTCCCCGCCCGTCGGGTCCGTCAGGTTCGCCAGCATCTTGAGGGTGAACTTCATCAGCACCGGGTGCGTCAGGCCGCGCTGGGTCGCGAGCTTCATCACCTTCGGGTTCCCGATCAGCTTCACGAACGCGCGACCCAGCGTGTAGTAGCCGCCGTACGTGTCCTTGAGGATCTTCGGGTAGTTGTGCAGCGCCATCTCGCGCTGCGCGGGCGTCGCACGCGCTGCCGCCTGGACGATCACGTCGGCCGCGATCTGGCCGGATTCCATGGCGTACGCGATGCCCTCGCCGTTGAACGGGTTGACCATGCCGCCCGCGTCACCGACGAGCAGCAGGCCCTTGGTGTAGTGCGGCTGGCGGTTGAAGGCCATCGGCAGGGCGGCCCCGCGGATCGGCATCGTCATGTTGTCGGGGACGTACCCCCAGTCCTCCGGCATCGAAGCGCACCACGCCTTCAGCACCTCGCGCCAGTCCAGCTCCTTGAAGGCCGCCGAGGAGTCGAGGATGCCGAGGCCGACGTTGGAGGTGCCGTCGCCCATGCCGAAGATCCAGCCGTACCCGGGGAGCAGCCGGTCCTGGGGGCCGCGGCGGTCCCACAGCTCCAGCCAGGACTCCAGGTAGTCGTCGTCGTGGCGCGGCGAGGTGAAGTACGTACGGACCGCGATCCCCATCGGCCGGTCGTCGCGGCGGTGCAGGCCCATCCCGATGGACAGCCGGGTGGAGTTGCCGTCGGCGGCGACCACCAGCGGGGCGTGGAAGGTGACCGGGGTCTTCTCCTCGCCCATCTTGGCGTTGACCCCGGTGATCCGGCCGGTGCGCGGGTCGGTGATCGGGGCGCCGACATTGCAGCGCTCGTACAGCCGGGCGCCCGCCTTCTGCGCCTGGCGGGCCAGCTGCTCGTCGAAGTCGTCGCGCTTGCGGACCAGACCGTAGTCCGGGTACGAGGCGAGGTCCGGCCAGTCCAGCTGGAGGCGCACTCCGCCGCCGATGATCCGCAGGCCCTTGTTCCGGAGCCAGCCCGCTTCCTCGGAGATGTCGATCCCCATGGAGACCAGCTGCTTGGTCGCGCGCGGGGTCAGGCCGTCACCGCAGACCTTCTCGCGCGGGAAGGCGGTCTTCTCCAGGAGCAGGACGTCGAGTCCGGCCTTGGCCAGGTAGTACGCGGTCGTGGAGCCGGCAGGGCCTGCCCCGACGACGATCACATCTGCGCTGTGCTCGGAGAGGGGCTCGGTCACGGCGGGAACTCCGGAAGACTCGGTTTCACGTGCCGAAGGGCACTGGACAGGTGCAGTCTATGGGGACCTCTTGATCGATCAGCTGAAGGGTTGGACCGAAGTGAACAAGCCCGCGCCAGTCGTCCGGCTGCGTGTCCCGACCGAGGAGGACGCGTATGCCTGGCACCAGGTGTTCGACGACCCCGACGTCATGGAATTCCATGGCGGCGCGTCGAAGGAGTTGTCCGTGTACGAGGAGTTGACCGCGCGGCAGCGCAGACACGACGCCGAGCGCGGCTTCTGTCTCTGGACGATGCTCGACGAGGACGGCGAGGTGATGGGCTTCACCGGGGCGCAGCCGTGGCCCCAGGAGACGTTCGGTCCGGTGGGCGGGATCGAGATCGGCTGGCGGCTCGGCCGGAAGTACTGGGGGCGCGGGTATGCGACCGCCGCCGCACGTACGGGACTTGAGCGGGTACGGGCGGCCGGGGTCGGGGAGGTGTTCGCGATGGTGGACGCCGGGAACGAGCGGTCGATCGCGGTGACGCGGCGGCTCGGGATGGAGCTGCACGAGACATTCGTGACACCCGTGTCGAAGCGGAAGGGACACTGCTTCCGGCTCCGCCTCACGGGATCGCCTGCCTGAGACCGGCGGAACGGGCGCGCGGCCGGGGACGGGGGCGCTCGGCCGGGGACGGGGCGCGGGGACCGGCAGTTCCCGCGGACCCGGCCCCTCCCGCGCATCCGGTTCCGGCTCAGTCCTTCGGCTTGAAGCCCCGGTGCAGCGCCACGATGCCACCGGTCAGATTCCGCCACGCGACGTCCGCCCAGCCGGCCTGCTGGAGGCGGGCGGCGAGGGCGGGCTGGTCGGGCCAGGCGCGGATCGACTCGGCGAGATAGACGTACGCGTCCGGGTTGGACGAGACGGCGGTCGCCACCGGTGGCAGCGCGCGCATCAGGTACTCGGTGTAGACGGTGCGGAACGGGGCCCAGGTGGGCTGGGAGAACTCGCAGATCACGACCCGGCCGCCGGGCTTGGTGACCCGGTACAGCTCCCGCAGCGCCGCGTCCGTCTCCTGTACGTTGCGCAGCCCGAACGAGATCGTCACCGCGTCGAAGACCCCGTCGCGGAAGGGCAGCTTCGTCGCGTCACCCGCGGTCAGCGGGAGGTAGGGATGGCGCGCCTTGCCGACCCGGAGCATGCCGATCGAGAAGTCGCAGGGCACGACGTACGCGCCGGTCCGTGCGAACGGCAGGGAGGACGTCGCGGTTCCGGCGGCGAGGTCGAGGATCTTCTGCGCGGGGCGGGCGCCGACGGCCTTGGCGACCTCCTTGCGCCAGAGCCGCGCCTGCCCGAGGGACAGCACGTCGTTGGTCAGGTCGTAGTTCGCCGCCACATCGTCGAACATCGAGGCGACTTCGTGCGGCTGCTTGTCCAGGGAGGCTCGGGTCACCCGTCCATTGTGTCGTGCGGCCCGCCGGCGCCCGGGCACAGGGTCGCGATCCGCGTGGCACGGGCTCCCCGGGGTACGGCCCCACGCCTCCACTGCCATCGTGGCGATCATGTGACCGTACGGGGGAGGCCCCATGCGATGACGTCCGGCGGGAACGACGGGGAGAGCCCTGCGGCGGTGGCTGTTCGGCGGCCGGCTCGTCCTGGTGGTGGGCGGCTGGGCCCTCACCCAGTCCCTGGACGGAGGCATCAGGCCCACGAGCGGCCCGCGGCCCACGGCCACCCCCGTAACGCGATGCCGGTGGGTCCGGCCGGCGCCCCGGGCCCGGCAGCCGACTCCTGCCCCCGCCCCGCGCGACGGTGTCCGCCCCGGAGCCGGTGCTGTCCGCACCGGCCCGCGGTCCGCTCCGGGACGGGGCCCGCGAGGCGGACCCGTATCCGCACGAGCAGTCCACGGTGGTCTGCGCGACCGTCACGGTCCGCTGACGCACCGGTCAGTGGTTCAGCCCGCGGGCTTCTCCCAGACCGGGACATGCCGGCCGCTCTCGCCGGTGAAGGGCGCACGGTCCCATCCGTCCCACCGCTCGCGCAGCGTCAGACCGGCGAGTCGGGCCATCAGATCGAGCTCCGCCGGCCACACGTACCGGAACGGGATCGACCGGTACGTCCCCCGGCCGTCGACGACCTCGACGTAGTGCGAACTCATCGCCTGGGTGGGCGGGTGGGCGGGTGGGCCGGACCGTAGCGCGGGCTCACACCGCCCGCCCGGCACTTCCGGAGCGGACGGGACCGTCTCGCCCCCTCCGGGACGGGCCGGCCGGACGTCAGCGCGCCCGGTGCACCATCCGCCCCCCGACGCACGTCACCAGGCAGCTGCCGCCGTCGTCGTACACCGCGAAGTCGGCCCGGCCGGACACCGCGAGCGGGCGGGGCAGCGGGAGTGCGGACACCCCGGCGGTCACCGACAGGCCCGACCGCTCGACGGCGGTGCGGACGGTGGGCCGCGCGAACGGCCCGGCGACCGACGTCGTCCCGGCGGCCAGCAGCCGTTGCAGGCCGCGCCGGGCGCTCGCGCCCCACCGGACGCCGGTCATCCCGAGCGCGGCCAGCTCCTCGCCGGTCAGCGGACCGGCGCCGAGGTCCTCACGGGGGTCGGGCCAGTAGGCGGCTTCCAGGAGCGCGGGTGCGTCCGGCTCGTGGCGGCCCGGGGAGAGCACCCCCTCCCAGCTGCGCAGCCGGGCCCGGTCCCGGTACGCCGCGGCCAGCTCGTCGTAGGGGCCGAGCGCCGCGATGCGGTCGCCGTCGACGACGACCGCTTCCCCGCGCGCCCGGTGAAGGGTCAGCAAGGCCGCCTCAGTTGGCGTCGAGGAGCTTCAGCTCGGGGTGGGCCGTGCCGCCCTCGATCGCCGTGGACGAGATGTGCGAGACGACGCGGTCGTCGACCGGGTCGTTCGCCGGGTCGTCGTGCACGACGAGGTGCTCGTACGTCGTCGCACGCTGCGCGGGGACCCGTCCGGCCTTGCGGATCAGGTCGATGATCTCCATCCGGTTCGACCGGTGCCTGGCACCGGCCGACGAGACCACGTTCTCCTCCAGCATGATCGAGCCGAGGTCGTCGGCGCCGTAGTGCAGCGACAGCTGGCCGACCTCCTTGCCGGTCGTCAGCCAGGAGCCCTGGATGTGGGCGACGTTGTCGAGGAAGAGCCGGGCGATGGCGATGATGCGCAGGTACTCGAAGAGCGTGGCCTGCGTCCGGCCCTTCAGGTGGTTGTTCTCGGGCTGGTAGGTGTACGGGATGAAGGCACGGAAGCCGCCCGTCCTGTCCTGTACGTCACGGATCATGCTCAGGTGCTCGATGCGCTCGGCGTTGGTCTCGCCGGTGCCCATGAGCATCGTCGACGTGGACTCGACGCCGAGCCCGTGCGCCACCTCCATGATCTCCAGCCACCGCTCGCCGGACTCCTTGAGCGGGGCGATGGCCGTGCGCGGCCGCGCGGGCAGCAGCTCGGCGCCCGCGCCGGCGAAGGAGTCGAGCCCGGCCGCGTGGATCCGCGAGACGGCCTCTTCGACCGACACCTTGGAGATCCGCGCCATGTGCTCGACCTCGGAGGCGCCGAGGGAGTGGATCACGAGCTCGGGGAACGCCTTCTTGATGGCCGCGAAGTGCTCCTCGTAGTACTCCACGCCGAAGTCCGGGTGGTGCCCGCCCTGGAACATGATCTGCGTGCCACCGAGCTCGACGGTCTCGGCGCAGCGGCGCAGGATGTCGTCGAGGTCGCGGGTCCAGCCCTTCTCGGTGTCCTTCGGAGCGGCGTAGAAGGCGCAGAACTTGCACGCGGTCACGCACAGGTTCGTGTAGTTGATGTTGCGCTCGATGATGTACGTGGCGATGTGCTCGGTCCCGGCATACCGCCTCCGGCGCACGGCGTCGGCCGCCGCGCCCAGCGCGTGCAGCGGAGCGTCCCGGTACAGGACGAGCGCTTCCTCGGGAGTGATGCGCCCGCCTGCGGCGGCACGGTCGAGGACGGCTGCGACATTTACAGACGTAAGGTCGGCGTTCTCGGTCACCGGGCGGGTCCTTCCCAAGGGGCTACTGACGACCGATCCAGCCTACGCCAGGGAGCTCAGCGAAAGACTGCGCCCCCTTTGTCCGCTTGTTCGCGGGGCCATGCCACGCCCGTACGGCTTTCCGCCCGGCCCGCCCGGCGATCGGGAAACGGGCGGGGGCGGAGCCGGGGGTACGGGCCGGGGGTCGGGACGGAGCCCTGCGGGCCCGGAGCCACAGCGTCCGCGCCCGCGCCCCGCGTACCGTCACCCCGCCGCAGCGACTCCCCCGCGCCATCCCGGGAGCAGCTCGTCCAGCAGCGCCTCGGTGCGCGGGGGCAGCCCGCGCTCCCCGCTCCGTACGGTCAGGTCGGCCGCGAGCTCGCGCACCCGCTCCGCATCGCCCGTCGCATGGGTCGCGCGCAGCATCTCGTTCCAGAGCCGCTCGTCGGCGGACGACCCGGAGACCGCCGCGCGCAGTGAGGCGATCGCCTTCTCCGGGTGCCCCTGCTCCAGGTGGTGCGCCGACAGGGCCAGCGCCACATCGGCCACCAGGAGCGGCAGCTGTGTGTCGATGATCTCGTGGGTCAGCCAGGTGTAGCGCCCCTCCGTGCGGTCGGCGAGCAGTGGCCCCCGTACGAGTCCGAGCGCGTCGGTGAGCAGCCTCTCCCGCACCGACGCACGCCGCGCACCCCGGCCCTCGGTCGCCTCGTGGTGGAGCGACCGGAGCACGTCCAGGTCGGAGACGACGGACGGGGCGAGGGTGAGCCGCCCGGTGCTGTCGGTACGCAGCCGGGCCGAGCCGTCCTCGTCGGTGCCCAGCCACAGCCGGAGCCGCTCGATGAGCGCGTCGCACACCTCCGGGGTGACACCGCGCGGCCACATGGCCGAGGCGAGGACCCGCGGGTGGACGCCCTCACGGTGCAGCAGGAGCAGCGCGAGCGCTTCGTGCAGCAGCGCGCTGCGTTCGCTGTCCGGGGTGTCGAGGCCGATGATCTCGTAAGGACCGACCAGTCGCGCGTAGACGGCGGGGCGCCCCTGCTCGGTGATGTCGACCAGGAACGGGCGGGCCGGCTCGGGCCCGTCGCCCTGCGGGTCGGCGTCGGCGAAGAGCCGTACGACCGCTTCGTGCTGGGCCTGCGGCAGCAACTGCGCGTCGAGTTCCAGGCCGAGCAGCGGGGCGAGCAGCCTGCCCTCCCCGGTGATCTCCAGGTCCCACGTGGCGCCCGGCAGTTGCCCGTTCGCGCCGGCGCCGATCAGACAGCCGATGCCCAGCCGCCCGGAGTCGGCGGTCAGTTCGGTGAGGGCGCCGGCCTCCTCAGCGGTCGGTTCGTCCGCGACGAGCACCAGATGCGGGGCCCAGCGGGTCTGCTGGGCCGGGCCGGTCCTGCCGGTGAGCACCGAGTCGTGCCCGGCCGCGCCGAGTGCGCTGCGGCGCTGCCCGATCTCGGCGCCGAGCGTCTCGATCAGCTCTTCGACGGAGCCGAGGTGGCGCAGCCGCGTCGGAGCCAGCGGGCCGAGCTCCGCGCCGAAGCCCACCACGGTGACGGTCATCCGGTCCGACCAGCCGTTGGTGGCCAGTTCGGCGGCGACGGAGGAGAGAACGGCGGCGCGGTCGGGGTCGGCCCCGGTGAGCGCGACAAGGCCCGGCACCGCCTCCAGGTTCAGCAGCAGCCGCGCGTCGTCGCGGGTGCCGAGACTGACCAGTCCCGGGTACGGGGCGGCCGACGTCTCCGGGTCGATGCCCTCGTACGCCGCGACGGCCGACCGCTCAAGGCGCCAGAACGTCTGGTCCTGCCCCAGCTCCCACGGCGCCGGCGGCGTCCCCGACGGCTGGGCGAGCTGGAGGTGCAGGTCGTCGCCGGTGAGCCAGGCCGCGTACACGACGGGCAGCGGACGGCTCTCGCCGTCGAGGGAGGCGGAGAGCCCGCGCAGCGCCAGATCGAGGAAGCGGACGGCATCCGGGTCGGCGCCGACCAGCAGCGCGTCGTGGACATCGGCCGCGTCGCCGGTGGGGATCGGCGGCTCCATGCCGCGCCGTCCGGCCACCGCGGTCATCGCCGACTGCCACAGCGCCGCCCGGCGCCTGCGGCCCAGCGCACCGAGCACACCGGCGGCCAGCAGCGGAGCTCCGATGAGAGCGGCGGAGAGCCCGAGCCCGGAGCCGGAACTCTGCGACGGCGCCTCCGCGACGGCCCCCGAACCGGCGCCCGTCGCGGGCGCGTTCGGCAGGCGCTGCTCCGGTACGGAGATCTGCGCCGTCGGGTTGTCGACGCGGCTGCCGCCCTGGTGCTGCGCGGGCTGCTCCTGGTGGTTCCCGGACTTGGCGTAGTCGTCGATCTGGTGGCGCACCTGCTCGGAGACCTTGGGCGCCTGGTCCGGCATCTGCACGACCTCACCGCCGTGGGCGTCGGCCGGCATCTCCATGATCCAGCCGGGCCTGATGAGGCTGGCCTCGGACAGCTTCGTACCGTCCGGCTGCATCCGGTCCTTGTTGAGCTGGTAGATCTCCTTGTACCTGCGGCCGTCGCCGAGGTGGCGCTGCGCTATCTCCCACAGCGAGTCGTGGTGGCGCCCCTCGGGCGGGCTGATCCGGTAGAACTTCGTCGCGCCCTCGGAGCCGGTCCTCGCGTTCGCCTGCTCGGCGTGGGCCTGCGCGTCGGCCTGCGAGGCCACGGCTGCCTGCGCCTGCTGCGCGGAGCCGATCCCGGGGGCCTGCTGCGCGGCGGCGACCGTCGGCTTGTGCGTCGACTCCAGTGACTGCCCGAACTGCGCGATACCGGGCGCGAAGCTCGCGGCGGTGGCGCTGACCAGGAGCAGTGCGGCGATCAGCTGCCGGGCCAGCATCTGGCTCGGCCCCGCACCCGGAATGTGCGAGGGCATCCCCACACCGGAGATGGCTGCCTTTATCTCCACCAGGACGCACGCGGTGAACTGCGCCCAGGCGAGCCAGACGACGCAGACCAGGATGTTCACGAAGGTGTCGACCGTGATCTGCTGCTGCACCATGTCGAAGGACGGCATGCCGTGCGGCAGCGGCCAGCCCTGGGTCGACAGGGCGAGCGGCACGGCCAGCAGCAGCCCCGCGAGCGCGAGGAACGCGAAGAACGCCTTGGCGAAGTCACCCGCGGTCCGTTGCCGGGGCAGGGGTTGGGGCGTCCGGTTGGTCGGGCCCGTCGAACCGGGAGTATTGCGCGCCATGGCGGGTGTCCTGTGGAGGGAGAGGGAGCGGGTTCGGGATCGGGAGTCGGGGGGTGGGGTGAGCCTACCGAGATGGTACGGACGCTTTCGAAGGACAGACAGGGCCCGGCGAACACAACGCGCCCGATATGACGGGGCTGTTGACGCTTGTCCTGATTGCACGCCGGAGACCGGACGGGACCGCGGTGACAGAACGGGCCCCGGCACCCGGGGATCACGGCGGCCCGCCACCGATCCGTCACCGGTCCGGCGCCTGTCCGGGCGACAAACCTCGGGCAGCCGGGGCCGGCTCGTTCGATCATGGGTGGATGACCGCCTACTACCACGTCTGTTTCGCCGTCCCGGACATCGAGCGGGCCATGTCCGACTTCCGGCGCTCGGCCGGTGTCGAGTGGAGCGACCCGGCCTCCGAGCGGCTGGGCGACTGGGAATACCGGATCGTCTTCACCACTGGCGGACCGCCGTTCATCGAGCTGATCGAGGGCCCCGGAGGCAGCCCGTGGGACGCGTCGGCGGGCGCCCGCTTCGATCACCTCGGCTTCTGGACGAGCGACATCGAGCAGGGCTCCGCGCGCCTGGAAAGCGAGGGCATGCCCGTGGAGTTCTCCGGCTGCCCCCACGGCAGGCCGTTCGCCTATCACCGCATGGACAGCATCGGCGCGCGCATCGAACTGGTCGACGCCGCCCGGCAGGCGGGCTTCCTCAGCCGGTGGATGCCGGATGGCGGGCCGATGCCCGCCATCGACGAATCGCCCGGAGGGTGACCCGCGGCCCGGCGTGCGGCGCGCGCGATCCGGGCGCCGCCCTGCGGCCCCTCAGCGCACAGCCGTGCCGAGAAGGGCCATCTCCTCACCGGTGAGGTGCAGCGCCCCTGCGGCCACGTTCTCCTCCAGGTGGACGGGGTTGCCGGTCCCCGGGATCGCCAGGACGTGCCGGCCTTGTTGCAGCGTCCACGCCAGGCGCACCTGCGCCGGGGACGCGTCGTGGGCGTCGGCGACGGCGCGTACGTGCGCGCTCTCGGCGCCACCGGCCCCGGCGCCCCCGTCACGGCCCTCACCGGCGATGGCGAAGAACGGCACGAACGCGATGCCCTGCTCCCCGCAGTGCCGGAGCAGTTCGCCATCCCCGGGGACGTCGAGGCTGAAGCGGTTCTGCACACAGACCACCGGCGCGATGGCCTGCGCCTCCGCCAGGTGCTGCGCGGTGACGTTGGATACGCCCAGGTGCCGGATCATCCCGGCATCGCGGAGTTCGGCGAGCGCACCGAAATGGTCGGAGACGGAGCCCTCCGACATCCGGCGGAAGTTCACCACGTCGAGGTGGTCGCGGCCCAGCTGGCGGAGGTTCTCCTCCACCTGGCCGCGCAACTGGCCGGGCGTGGCCGTGTACCAGTCGCCCGAGGGGTCCCGGCCGGGGCCGACCTTGGTGACGATGACGAGGTCCTCCCCGTACGGGGCGAGGGCCGTGTTGATCAGCTCGTTGGCCGAGCGCATACGGGAGAAGTAGAACGAGGCGGTGTCGATGTGGTTGACACCGAGCTCGACGGCGCGGCGGAGCACCTGGATCGATGTCCTGCGGTCGCTCGGTACGCCGAGGTCGAACGCGGCGCTGCCGGTGAGGCGCATCGCGCCCAGCCCGACCCGGTTCACACTCCGGTCGCCGAGTATCCAGGTGCCTGCGCCGGATGCGTGGGTGTTCGGCATGCTGTTGTTCACGTCCCTGGTTCCTGCTCTCCCGAGTCGCACTTCGTCCCGTGCCTTCACCGGCCCGGTCAACCAGCCACCTGAGCGGCCCACTTCGCCCGCCAGTCCAGCGCGTCGCGTACACCTTCCACCAAGCTCTTCCGGGCGCTCCAGCCGAGAAGCTCGCCCGCGCGGCCGCCGGAGGCGTAGCAGCCGATGACATCACCGGGTCGCGGGCCTGCCTCCCGCACGTCGATGGTCTCCCCCACGGCCTCCTCGAAGGCCGTGACGAGTTCGCGCACGGTCGTGCCCCGGCCTGTGCCGACGTTGATGACCAGGTACCGGTCGTCGGCCGTGGGTTCGACGATCCCGTCGAAGCGTGTGAGGGCCGCGACGTGTGCGCGGGCGAGGTCCCAGACGTGGATGTAGTCACGGATACCGCTGCCGTCGCGGGTGTCCCACTCCACTCCCGTGATCGTGAACGGGGTCCCTTCGGTGTGCGCCTCGATGAGCTTGCCCAGCGCGTGGGTCGGGTTCAGGTCCTGCAGCCCCGTACGCAGCTGGGGATCGGCCCCGACCGGGTTGAAGTACCGCAACGCGACGACCCGGACGGGGGCCGCCACCGTCCAGTCCTGGAGGACCTGCTCCATCATCTGCTTGGTACGGGCGTAGGGGCTCGACGCGGCCACCGGGCAGGTCTCGTCCGCACGGGCGTCGGGGGTGGGCGCGTAGATGGAGGCAGAACTGCTGAAGACGACCCGCTCGCAACCGTTGCGCTGCAGGGACTCGAGGAGGTCGACGGTCTTGGCGACGTTCTCCCGGTAGTAGTGCAACGGCCGGTCGACGGACTCGGGGACGACGATCTTGGCGGCGCAGTGCAGAACGGCACCGATGTCGGGGTGGTCCGCGAACACCTGGTCCACCAGAGCACCGTCGGCGATATCCCCCTGGTAGAAAACCCGGTCGCGGACGAACTCGCGCCGCCCCCGGGAAAGGTCATCGAGGATGACCGGCGTGATCCCCTCATCGATGAGGGCGGAAGCGACGGTACTGCCGATGAATCCGGCACCGCCGGTGATGAGGACTTTGGTCATACGGAGGAGTCTGCCGCAGGCTCGGACCGGCCCCAGGCCCCCGCCCCCCGCGCCCCGGACCGGCAGTCGCGGCACCGGCCGGGCTCGGGTGACCGGAACGCATGGTCGCAGGCGTCGCAGTTCTGGAGCGGGACGGGAGGTCCGGACACTCCCCCGGCCCGGAGAGCGGGCAGCGGCGGCGGCACGAGGACCGTGAGCCGGTGGGCGAGAAGCGCTGCGGGTTGTCTCAGGCGCTCGGGCAGGTCGGCGGTGAGGACCGCCCGTACGGCGTCGGGATGGGCATCGCGTTCGAGCCAGGCCGCGACGGCGGGGGCCAGGCGCTGGACATCGGTCTCGGCCAGCAGCAACCGCGGCTCGTCGCGGCGCAGGCCGCAGAGCAGGGCGATGGCCGCGCTGTGACGTTCCGGGTCGGGATCCAGCGGCCGGGGAAGCACGAGGGCCGGGCGTGGCACAGCCTCGTTCGCCGGTGCGCTGCCGGGGGCCGGGGGCGGGACAGCGCGGCTGGGGGCGGGCCGGGGGAGGCGGGGCGTGGGCGGTGCTGGCTCGGGCCAGGGATGCAGCTGCGGTACGGGGGCGGGTGCTGGTGCTGGTGCTGGGGCGGAGGCTGGGGAGCGAGCAGGTTCCGGTGCTGGTACCGGTGCCGGTGCTGGTGCGGGAGCAGCGGGGACACGGGCGGTGGGCGCCTCGGCATCCGGCTGGTTGTACGAGACCGTACGGGTCACGACCCGGCCGTTCGAGAGGCGTTCCCGGGTGCGCCGCAAGTAGCCGTGGGCCTCCAGCTCGCGCAGTGCGGCGGCCACGCGGGCCTCGCTCTCCGGGAAACGGTCGGCGAGGACCTTGACGCCGACCCTGGCTCCGGCGGGCAACGACTGGATGTGAACGGCCAGCGCGATCGCCACGAGGGACAGCCCACGGTGCTGGGCGAGGTGATTGCCGACCACCGTGAAGCGTGCGGTGTGCCGGGCGTTGACGTGTACGACACCGGAGGGCTTGGCCCCTGAGGACCTCACGCCGGAGAGCCTGATGCCGGAGGACCGGCTACTCAAGGACCGGGGGTCGGACGACCTGACGCCTCGGGAATCGCGGGACGAGGCGCACGGGGGCGCGCTAACCTGCTGGGTATCCATCGGGAAGCTCGATTCTTCCTCGGTGGTCAGGCCCCCGGTCTCAGGATTCGCCGTCCTGGACGGGGGCCGTCGCATGTCTGGTGTTGTTTGTCGCGGCGAGCATATGCCAGCCAACCAGCCCGAAATCCAGCTCAGTTGGTCAAGCTCACTCGTGTGGGTGACGCGGGTCAGGGTGAGGTCTGGAGGGTCGGGAAGGGGTTTTCTCTCCCGTACTGAAGAGCTTTTTATGTAGCGGGAGACCGGGACGCGGTCCGCCGGATCACAGTCCGCCGGGTCGTGGGGATCCGCGACCCGGCGGCGGCAGACCCGGCGTCGGAGCCCCCCTCCGCCTGGCGACGCGGCACGATACGAGCGGCCGTGCCTTCCGCCACCCTGCATCGCAGGTGCACACGGCCGCCCGGGACCCGCGAAACACCCCCGCCCGCGGCAGGTTCGTCACGACGAGGTCACACATGCCGCACATCGCACGGAATCCCCGAACGGTCCTCTGCTGCCCTTTACATGCGGCTGGTAGCTTCGATTGCCCTGCAGGTTTGCAGTCCGGACTGCCGACCCGTCGCCGATCAACCGGGGGAGAACACTCGTGGCCCGCCGCACTCCGACCATTGCCGCCGCACTGTCCATCAGTGCGGCGCTACTGCTGACCGCTTGCGGAGGCAGCAGCAACGACGACGCTTCCAAGGACAAGATCAAGGGCGTGGACGGGGGGACGAAGAGCCCGTCTGCTTCGGCTTCTGCGGCGCCGGGCGCAGCGCGGCCCGAGATCACGATCCCCAAGTCCTTTCAGCTGAACTTTCAGAGCTGGACCAGTAGTGACTCCGTTGAGCAGGCCGTACTCAACGACGGCAAGGAACAGGTCCGAGCCGGATATGCCGCGATCATCGCGAATACTCCCGACGCCGACTACCTGAAGTTCTACGACACTGCCGCTGGTCTCTCGCAGGACCAGAAGTGGATGAAGACCTACACCGGCAAGAACCTGACGCTTATCGGCAAGGCGCCGGTCTATGACGCCAAGGTGACCATGCTCGGCAACGAGAAGAAGCGAGCGATCCTCAACTACTGCATGGATGAGAGCAAGGGGTACACAAAGGACCGCAAATCAGGCAAGGTCGAGGGCAATCCCGCAGGCACCGACCCCACTGTGTATTACACGTCCACTCTGCAGAAGAACTCGCAAGGCGTCTGGCAGACCGTGTCCACCAGCTCCAAGAGGGGAGGCTGCCCGTCGTGACGACACAGCGTAGGACGGCGGCCCTCGCCATGGCCTCGCTCACGGCGCTCGCAGTCGCCTCAGGCCCGGCGCACGCCATCGGCGGTGGCGGCACGAAGGGCGACTCCGACGACCAGGGCAACGTCAGCGCGTCCGCCACCCATTCCCAGATCCGGCTCAGCTATCCCAAGGGAGGCGGCGGGAGCGGCAAAAAAGGCAATCTCGGAGCAGTCGACCCCAACTGGAAACCACCGGCGTGCTGGTACGAGCCGGTTTTCACGCCTGGGCAACTCAAGGCTTTCGTCGATAAGACGGACGGCCAGGGCGATGTCGGAATCCACGAGTCGTGGTACGGAAAAACCCTCTGGACCGACCACTACAAGGACGGCAAGCCCGAAGACAACTTCGACGATCCCAACTCCAAAGCCGATGGGTACAAGAACTACAACATCGGCAAGGGCGGTTATTTCTGGCGAAGCGTAGCGCCCGACGAATCCGATCCGGAATCCTGGGACTGCGGCCGCATCATGTTCTGGCAGCCCGCCGGTCAGGTCCCCAAGATCCCGCACGCGCCCACGCCGAAAATGCTCGCCGACTACGCGTACAACCGGGTCAAGGTCCCCGAGACCACGATCGAACTGAAGCCGCAGACCAAGTCCACCGTGAACCTGCCCACCTGGGTCTGGCTGGACAAGGGCACCTTCAAGGACGTCGTCGTCCGCGCGGAACTCCCCAACACCGGGCTCTGGGCCGAGACCACCGCGAAGCCCGTGAGCCTCCACCTCGACCCGGGCACGGACGACGCGGACACCTTCCCCGCCTCCGGCACCTGCGACTTCAACAAGGACGGCTCCATCGGGACCCCGTACAAGGCGGGCGACGCCAACCAGGACCCGCCCTGCGGGATCAGCTACCTGCACGCCACCGACGGGCAGCCGTACCAGCTCAAGGCTTCCATCACCTGGAAGATCACCTGGCAGGGCTCGGACAACGACGGTACGCACGCGCTCCCCGACGGGACCTTCGAGACGACCCAGGACATGAACGTCCAGGAGATCCAGACCATCAACCGCTGATTGCAGCAACGGTGTTGGCCCGGCCGTCCACGGGCCGGGCCTCAGGTCAGCACCATCCAGCGCCGGCCGTCGATGAGCTCCCGCGCCGCGTCGAGGTGACCGGCGTGGCACGCGGTCTCGGTGATGACGTGGAGCAGTACGTCACGCACGGAGTGCAGGTGCGGCTCCCCGAAAAGATGGCGGGGCCACCAGGCCAGGGAGGCGTCCGCGGTCGCAGCGGTGACGACGGCGTCGGCGCGCGCCGCCTCCCGGCGGTACCGGTCGAGGACCTCGCCGTGCGGCACGCCCGGCGCCACCTGCCAGGCGTCGACGGTGTCGTCCAAGGACTCGATGACGTCCTGGTCGCCGGTGACCACGGCGCGGAACCAGAACCGCTCGACGTCGAGCGCCAGATGCTGGACCAGCCCCAGACAGCTCCACCCCGACGGCAGCACGGGCCGCCGCAGCGCCTCCGCACCGAGTCCGTCGAGGATCCCGAGAACATGACGGCGCTGCCCGTGCAGGACCGACAGGAGCGCCCGCATCTCGGCGTCCGGTACGGGGTGTGCTGCGTACGTGGAGGTGGTCACGGTGCGATCTCCCGGATGGTGGCCGCTCATGCTGCGGACCTGGCGGACCGACGTACAGGTCGGGAATGCAAACAACCACGAGTGCCGGCACTGCGTACGGCCGCGGAGGCCGCGTGGAGCACATCCGGCCACCCCCACCGATCGTCCGAGCCCCGGCACACCGGAACCGGCTCCGCCCCGGCAACGTTTTCGCCTGGCCACACGATTGCAAAGTTCCGCTCACCGCCCGGCCAAGAGTCCGCGATGCACCCCTTCCCGCGTTGACTGCGCCCGGCACGCCGAGCACCGTCTGAAGCCGAGGCCGGGGCTGGGCGGTACCAGCCGGGGCGGGTACCGGATACGGGGTGGGCAGCAGTGGGATACCGGGGTGGTGACGCCGAGCACATACAGGCGTCGGCTTCGTCCATGAAATCGGTCGTGACCTCGGCCACCAGTCATTCCAAGGCCGCGACGGCGGCCGGCAAGCAGGCGTCCGGCTCCGCCGGCGACCCCCGGGTGGCCTCGGCGATCACGGCACTGTCCGGTGCGATCGCGAAGGCGGCCGACGACACAGGCACCTCGGTCAGCGATCTCGGTGACGTCGCCCGGACCACCGCCGAGAACCTCAAGAAGGCAGGCGGGGACGGGAAATGACGCCTCCCACGTACACCGTCCCGTCCGGGAGCCCCGAAACCCTGCGGACCGCCGCCGGCCGGTTCAAGTCGCTGGCCCACGACCACTCCACGCTGCTGACGACGTTCCAGCGGCACGTCGACGCCGTACTCAAGGGCTGGTCCGGGCCGCTGGCCAAGCAGTACCGGACGGCGGCGGAGGGTGTGTACCCACGCTTCAAGGCGGTCCACGTGGCGGCGGGCGCGGCGTCCACCGCGCTGCAGGCCTACGCCGGAGCGCTGGAGACCGCGCAGAAGGCCGTAAAAGGCGCCAACACCAGCGCCGACAAGCAGATACACGCCGCGCACACCTCGGCCGCCGCGCACGGCCAGTCGGTCAAAGCGCTCGGCCAGCAGGTCAGCGACGCGAGCTCCGACCTGAACCGCGCCGCGGGCACGTGCGCGACCGCCCTCGGCGACGCACAGGCCACGCTCGCCAAGACCTGCCTGGACACCCTCTCCGCCAAGCAGCTCAAGGAGCAGGTGGCGAAGGCGGGCGAGGAGCTGAAGGAGGAGAACCCGGGGCTGTGGGAGAAGCTCTTCGGCCCCGAAGGTGAGCTGCGCAAGTGGGACGAGCGCCTGCACGCCGTGCCGGCCCCGTACGCGGACATGGTCCTGCTGAAGCTGATGCACGGCGCGGAGGGCGCGGAGGAGAACATCAAGACCGCGGAGGAGTTCGCGGCACGGATCCCCGAACTCATGGAGGCCGACTTCCCGAAGATGGCCCGCCCGATCATGAACGCCATGAGCAGCGGCGCGGCCACCGAGGCGGACCTCGCCCAGGCGATCGACGACTTCGCCAAGGACTGGGACGCGATCGCCAAGTGGAACGAGGGATCCAAGGCGGCAAGCCTGGGGGAAGCAGCGCGAATCCCGTGGCTGCGAGGGGCGAGCGTCGGGCTGAACGGGCTGGCACTCATCGGTGACGGCTACACCATGTTCAACCCCGAGGACAAAGGGGCGATGGGGTGGGTGGACCGCGGCGCGGCCGGGGTCAACGCGGGGCTTGCCACCTGGGACACGCTCGCCCTCCTCACCCCCCTGGACGCCGTCCCCGGAGTCGGCGAGGTCGTCATGGTCGGTACCGGCCTCTACCTGGGCGGCACGTACCTCTACCACCACTGGAAACCGTTCAAGAACGTGTGCAATGCGACCGGGCACGCCGTGGCATCGGCAGCCAAGAGCACCTGGCATGCGGTCACCAGTATTTTCTGAGCAGCCGATGGAGGCAGCACATCATGACGGGTGACCCCCGACAGGCAGACGTCGACGCGTCGCAGGCGCTGCTGGACCAGGTCGAGCGGGATGACGCCGTCCAACTGCCCGCCCTGTCGACCGCGGAGCTCTGCGTGCTCGGAGCCATGCAGACCACCCTCGTCGACGAGGACGCCTGGTCGTGGTGGTCCGGCATGGCCGAGGCAGAACGTTTCGAACTCTCCGCCATGGCGCTGAAGTTCCTTGTCCACCGGGGCCTGCTGGACGAGCCCGATCCGGCTCAGGCATCCGGAGCGGGTACGGAGGAGAACACACCAGGCGAAAGCGTCGGTCTTCCGGTGCGCCCGCTGCTCGCCATGATCCTTGCAGGCCGCACCGAGCCGTCGTTCATCGTCGTACGCAGGGAAGGGTCCAAGGGCGGACCGGACCGGATGCGGCTGTACGGAATCGCCGAGGAAGGGCGCGGGCTGCGGGCCGTGCTGGCCGAGGAAGCGACCGGCAACCATGTGTCGCGGTTCGGGCCGGCCTACAAGTACGTACTGGCCAGTCCCGCTGAGGCCGTCCGGTCGCTGCTGCGCTGGGTCGACCGTGCTCCTGCCGGTCACCGGTTCGGCCGGCGCCCGTCCAAGGTGATCGACGTATACCAGCCGAACAAGGGCTCAGGTCCTGGCCTGGACCGTTTCGAGGTCCGCAGGAGTTCTGCCGGTCTCAGCGTCGAACGCAATGCGAGCGGCGCCCCGGTTGCCTGCGACGAGGAAGCCCTCGGCCGCCAACTGGGCGAGCTGCTCACCGGGCACGGACAGGGGCCTACCGCATGAACCTGCCTGCGACGACCGAACCGGTCCACTACACCGAGGGGCGCTCAGCACTGCGCTGGCCGCTGGTGTTCCACGGCTTCTTCTGGCCCCTGTTGCTGATCGTCTCCTTCGTCGCCCTGCCGCTGACCGGCAATTACTCGGTGTTCATGCCGGGGATCATTCTGGGCTTCCTCGGATCCGTGAGCCTCGGAGGCCTGCACCTGGCGGAGGACCGGCCGATCGGGATCCGAGTCGACGCGGCCGGGATCTGGATCGGTGGCATCCAGCGGACAGAGCGTCTGCGAGCGCGCGGTGAGGCGCGAGGGACGAAGCTTCCCCGGGCGCGGGCACACCGGCGTCAGGTCTTCTTCTGCCCATGGGCCGCCGTGCAGCGCGTCGAAGTGGTCAGTGACCCCAAGGAGATCCGGAAGATCGCCAAGCTGGGACGCGACGTGGGATCGTCCCGCCTGGACACTGCCACCGGAACCATCAAGCTCGGCTTGATGACGGCTCCCTACATGCGTGCGGCGGTCATCATCAACGTCGACCTCGCCGGAGTGAACGTGCCGGAGTTCCGGGCACCCCAGGAGCGTTCGTTCTTCAAGCCCTCGTCACCCCAGCGCTTCGCGCCGTCCCCCATCTGGTGTGCCCCCACCCGCCACCCGGAGAAACTCCGGGCCGCACTGGAGCAGGCAGGGATCCGGGTGGAACGTATGTGAGCACGGCTGCCGGACGCCGCCTGTCGCACCGCAGCAGCTCTGCCCCGGTCCGCGCCATCCTTCGCACTGCCCTTCGCCCAGTGGTAGCGGGCACCGGCATCCCCATGTCCGGGCTGTCGCAACCACCACGTGTGCTGGATCGAACGCTTCGCGCGCCGTCAGCCCGTGACGGACTCGGCGACCGACGACCCGTGCACCGTGATCGAGTGGCTGTAGAACAGGCCCGTCAGCACCGGCTGATACGTCAGCTGCACGGTCACCTCGACCCGCTGCGCGTTGGCCGCCGTGCAGTGCGACGCGCCGATGTCCTGGGCGGACATCCCCATCTCGACCGCGAAGGCATGCACGCGCGCGTCGCAGTTCTGGTAGTTGATGGGCGCTGCCCCGCCGTGGTTGCCGTAAAGGGCCTCCCGGTCTATGTCCTGCGCCGCGTACCGCGCGGCCTGCTCCGCTATGTCCGCGGCCCGCTCGCGCTGCGAGATCGACAGGCCTCCGTCCACCACGAACGCCGCGAGCGCCAGGAACAGGAACGCGAAGATGATGACCGCCGCCGCACCGGAACCCCGGTCGTCCAGCTGGGCCCTGCGGGACTCGATCCATCCGGTGAGCGCGTTCACTGCGTCCTCCGGTACGGGTCGATCGGCGAGGTGGAATGTCCGCTCAGCGTGGTGGGAATGTCCAGGCCCAGCATGGCCAGGCCGCGGATCTGGCAGCTCACGTCGACGGTGAAGAAGCCGCCCTTCACGAACCCCTTGGCCGTGACGGAGACCGGGCCGGAGCACACATCGGTCAGGTCCGCCTCGGCTGCCCTGCGGGCCTCCGACATCGCGACGCCGCCGTCCTTCTGGATCGATCCCGCGCGGGCGGCGTCCCGCGCGGCGCTGTCCACCGCTCCGCGTCCTTCGACCAGCTGGCCGAAGCCCACGAGCACCAGGATGAAGAGGATCATGATGGGAGCGAGGATGACGACCTCAATGGTGGACAGACCACGGTCGGCCCCTGCGCCCGCCCGGCCGAGCCATGTCCGTACCGCTCGCGCCCCGTACCTCGCATACGCGCCCGCACCGGCACATGCGCCGGTGAACGTCTTCCGCCCCGCCACCCGTTGGCCTCTCATCAGTCCCGCTCAGTCCCGCACGAACCGCTCGACGGGCCCCCGCGACTGCGCGTGCACCGTCAGCCCCAGGCCGGGGAAGACGTTCGGGACCTTCGCCGTGATCTCGACGCCGACCGTGTCCTGGTCCGGCTGGAGCATGGTCACGTTCGGGCCCAGCACCAGCTTCGAGCCGAGCTGATGGATATAGCTCTGTACGACATCGTCCGCATCCCCGCGCCAGCCCCCGGGGTTCGCGTCTGCCTCGGCCCTCGCCTTGCGCGCTCCCGCCTGCGCGGCCGCCTGGGCCACGTGGTCGGCGAAGAAGTACAGCGCGAACTGCACCGTCGCGAAGATCATGAAGAACAGGACAGGGGTCAGGAACACGAACTCGATCGCGGTCATGCCGGAGTCACCGCGGGTGGAGGCAGCCTCCACCCTGCGGCGTACGAACGCTCTGATCCTCTGACGCACCAGCACCGACTCAGTGACTCGACTCGACTCGATCGATCAGGCAATCGATCGGACTCGGAAAGGGACAACGAACCCGGAAGGTTCCGCGAGGGCCCCGCCTCAGCAGGTACCGCTCGCCGTGGCGCCCTTGATGCAGTCACCGACCTTGTGGGCACCGTCACTCAGCGCCGAGTTGATGATCGCGGCCACCACGCCGACGATCGCCACGACGACCGCCGAGATGATGACCCACTCGACGGCCGAGGCACCGCGGTCGGTGTCCTCGGAGCGTGCGCGCTCGACGCGCGCCTGAAGGAACGTAATCAGGAAGTCGACAGTCGGGTGACTGAAGCGGCGTCCGAACATGGGATGAAATCCTCTCAAGAGAAGGGGGAAGCGGGATCAGACCTGGAAGACGCGCATCGCAGCCGGATAGATGAGAAAGACGAGGAATCCGGCGCAGAGAAGCAGCTGGGCGACAAGCATCGACTGCGACTTCTCACCTGCCGCCCCCTCGATCTCGGCCATTTCGCGGTGCCGCATCGTCTCGGCCCTGGAGGCCAGCGACTCACGTACCTTCGCCCCGTCGTCGGCGACGAGCGCCAGCGACGACGACAAGTCCTTCAACTCCTCGATACCCAGGTCCTCGCCGAGCCGGCCGAGGGCGAGCCACTGACTGGTACCGGTGATCCGGGCGTCGGCGAGCGCGTTGCGGATACGGCGCAGTGCCCAGCCCTCGCTCACCTCGGCGGCGGCCATCAGCGCCTCGGGCAGGCCGCGCCCGCCGGCCAGGTTCATCGAGACGAGGTCGAGATACGCGCCGATGACACGGCGCAGATCCTTGCGCTTGTCCGCCGCGTCCCGGCGCACTTCCAGATCCGGCAGGAAGAAGAAGATCAGTCCACAGGCCAGCGCGAGCCACACCGGGATGATCGGGCCGGCGCCGAAGCCGATCGCCCAGGCGATGGCGAAGAGCATCGGCCCGAAGATCAGCCCGACCACGCCGAGCAGCACCTTGGTCGCCAGGAACCCCTCCCAGCTGCGGTCGATGACCGCCAGGTCGGAGCGGAGCGAGCGCTGCTCCCAGCCCTGCTGGAAGTAGAGGTCGGCGATCCGCACGCCCACCCTGGCGCGGAGCGAGCCGAGCCGGCCGTCGGGTGACTCGTGGTCGCCCGGCCGCTCGTACCCGGCACCGGCCGCACGCAGCGCGTCGATGCGCTGCACCTGCGAGACCGCGGAGCGCTTCGTACGCGACAGGGCCCGTACGAGGACGAAGACCCCGAGGCCCAGTACAGCCCCGATCAGTACCGGTGCGGTAAGGATGTCGATCATCGCGGCGCCCCCTGGCCATGGTTGAACGGCGAACCCTGCGGAGGCTGCTGCTGACCACCCGGATGCGTTCCACCGGAGTACGGGGTGGCAGCGGGGTGCTGAGCACCGGCGTGCTGGACACCGGGGGTCTGCTGCACGCCGGGGGTCTGCTGGGCCCCCTGCGAGGACGCGGCGGGCCGTACGAACCTGACCTCCGGCGCGGCACGCACCAGGAAGCGCTCCGGCGTCTCGATCACCGACAGCTTGCGCAGCCACCAGAAGCCGAGCGCGAACAGCCCGCACACACCGGCCAGCACGACCTGACCCATCGGCGAGCCGTACGGAGAGACGAAGTCCCGGTTGAACACGGCGAGTCCGAGCACGAACGCCACCGAGACCACCACCACGATCTGCACGCTGCGCCGGGTCGACGAACGCTGGGCCATCACCCGGTGGCGCATGTCGATCTCCTCACGCGCCGATTTCGAGAGCGCGCCGAGCACCTGGCGCAGGCCGGGGCCGCGCAGCTTGGCGTTGAGGATGAGGGCGGCCACGATGATGTCGGCGGAGGCGTCGTTGATCTCGTCGGCCAGGTACTGGAGTGCCTCGGGCAGCGGCATCCGGGCGCGGAGCCGGTCGACCAGGGCGTCGAGGTGCGGTCGCAGGGCGGGGGCCGCGGCTCGTGCGGAGGCGGGGATGGCCTGTTCGAGGCCGACTGCTCCGGCGATCGTGTCACGCAGCGACTCGGTCCAGCCCGCGAGCGCCTCCACCCGGCGCATGGCGATCTTCTCCTGGGCGGCGCCGCCGAAGAGGCGGTCCCAGAAGAAGACGAGCAGTCCGGCGGCGATACCGGCGACGGTCCAGCGGGTCAGCAGCAGGACCACCAGCCCGACACCGACGGCGATGGAACCGCGGCGCCCCACGAAGTGCAGCAGTTCGCGGGCGCGTTCGCCGCGCTCGGCCTTCACATGGCCTGGCTTGGGCTCGAAGCCGCGGATGGCGAGGATCAGCAGCGCGAGGCCGCCGCCCGCCGCGATCCCGCACCCCAGTGCGTACAGCAGCTGCGGATCGAAGAATCCGCCCAACGAGGAGATGCCATTCATACGGTCTCCTTCACCCCCAGGCCCCGGAAGGGCGATAGCCGTGTACGGCGAGGTCGTCGAGGCACGCCACCGGGGCGTGCGGCAGGACACGCCCGTCGGGCGTCTCGGCGAAGACCTCACTGGAGAGGACGCGGCCGTCCACGCCGTTGACCTCACGGACCGAGGTGACGGCACGCTGCAGGCGCCCGCCGCTCTCGAAGTTGTTGCGGCGCTGGACGAAGACGACGAAGTTGACGGCTCCGGCGATGAGCATCTGGCTGGCCTCGATGGGAAGCCGCTCGTTGGCCTGGAGCGCGTAGGTGGAAATACGGTTGAAGACTTCGCTGGAGCTGTTGGCGTGGATCGTGGAGAGCGAGCCGTCGTTGCCCTGGGACATCGCGTTGAGCATGGTGACGATCTCGTCGCCCAGCACCTCACCGACGATGACGCGCGAGGGGTTCATACGCAGCGAGCGGCGCACCAGCTCCCCCATCGAGATCTGCCCGAGCCCCTCCGAGTTGGGCAGCCGCTCCTCGAACGCCACGACGTTGGGGTGGAGTTCGGTGAACTGGTCGAGCCCGAGCTCCAGGGCGCGCTCCACCGTGACGAGGCGCTCGACCGGCGGGATCTCGTTGGCCAGGGCGCGCAGGAGCGTCGTCTTCCCGGCGTTGGTGGCGCCCGCGATCATGATGTTCTTGCGGGCCCGGACCGCGCAGGCGAGGAAGTGCGCCAGTTCGGGGGTGAGAGTGCCGTTGCCTACGAGGTCCGCCATGAAGACCTTGCCCATACGGGCACGACGGATGGAGAGAGCGGGCCTGCGGGCCACTTCCATCACTGCGGAGAGTCGCGAGCCGTCCGGCAGCCGCAGGTCCAGTTGCGGGTTGGCGGAGTCGAAGGGGCGGGAGGAGAGCCCCGAGTACGCGCCCAGCACCTGGATGAGCTCGATGAGCTCCTCGTCGGTGTCGGCCACCGGATCCACCCGGGACTCGCGCCCGTCCGCGTATCCGACGAAGACCTGGTCGCAGCCGTTGATGTCGATGTTCTCGACCTCAGGGTCGTCAAGCAGCGGCTGGAGGCGCCCGACTCCGAAGAGCGCCGCGTGCACGGCCGCCGCGTACTGCTCCTCGGTCTCGGCGTCGAAGGGGGTACGCCCGGCGTTGATCTCCGCGCGCGCGTACTCCTCAAGTATCTGGGCGATGACGGCGCGCGCGTACTGCCGCTCGTCCTCCCCCGACATCGGGGGCGTGTTGCTGGCCTGATCGACGCGGCGCTGCTCGGCGATCCGGTCGCCGGCCTCCTGCCGGTACCGCTTGACCAGGCTGTGGTCGACGGCGTCGCTCATCGACCGGCCCCGGCGCCCGGCTGCGACCAGGCCGCGCCGAACTGCTGGTAGACGTCGGCTGCGACCTTGCGGGCGCTGCGGATCAGCAGGGACTTGTCGAGCCGGCCACGGCCACGGCCGGAGAGCAGTGCGGCGCCGGAGGTGTCGTGGGCGAGGGTGCCTATGACACGGGCACCGGTCTGCGCGGCGACGAGCATGTCGTTGACCTGGTGGGCGAGCTTGCCGGACGCGCTCGACTCGACGACAAGCAGGACACCGATGAGCGGGGTGGCCAGCTGCGACATCCCGCGCTGACCGCCGTGGAGCTGGGCGGCCAGGGCGGCGGCCCTGTCCCGTACGCGGGCGATGTGCTCCGGTTCCGAACGCGCGACGAGCAGGACGAGCGCGGCGTGCGGCAGCAGGTCGATCGCGGGCGAGCCCCCGGCGATCCGGCCACAGTCCGCGATCACGTCGGCGGGCGCGTGCGGTGAGTCGCCGAGGGTCGAGAAGGCGTGTCCCAGGGTGGGCCAGACACCGGCGAGCCCCGCGGCCTGCTCGGCCGAACCGATACCCACGAGCAGCTCAAGGCCGCCCGCCATGGGCTGGGCGTGGTCCCAGAGCTGATCGGCGGCGAGCCCGCGGCGGGCGGCTGCGGCGATGGACAGCAGCCCGGTGTTCGGGTTGAGCGGGCCGCCGTTGGATGCGGTGGTGCGGTAGACGAGGTCACCGCCGGCCGGGTCGGCCTCGGCGAGCAGGGCCCGCCGGGGCCAGACAGCGGAGAGGGCAAGGGCGGCCGTGGTGACTCCGGGCGAACCCTTGTCTGCGGCGAGGGCGATGAGCGCCATGTTTTCTGCGTTCCTCTGCGTTCCTCTGGGGGTTCGTCGGTCAGCCGTTGTGGGAGGGGACCATGACCACTACGGCCTCCCCTGCGGATGCCGCCTGCGAGAGAGCTGCCGCGTCCGCGTTGTCGACCAGCAGGCTCACGGCGAGATTGCCGCTGCTGATGGTGGAGGCGTCGGGCGAAGCGGCGCTGCTGACAGTGGCCCGGTCCACGATGACCCCGCTGCCGGACGACCCGGTCGAACCGGCCGTGCCGGACTGGCTGCCGCTGCTACTGCTGCTGCTGCTGGAGCCGTTCTTGTCGCCCGCGCGGTAGACGGTGACGGTGTCGCCCGCCTTGATCCCGGCGGGGTACTGACCGTCCTTGAGGGAGAGACCGACGACGGCCTTGCCCGCGGGGGTGCCCTTCTCGCCGGTGAACATCTCCCCGACCAGGAGGGAGCCATGGTAGAGCGCGCTCTTGGCCCGCAGGGACTTCTCGACGGTGCCGAGCTCGTCCCACTTGATGTAGTTGATGGCATCGTCGTCGGCGACCATCACCGAGGTGACGTCGGTGGACTTGATCGCCTGACCGGCCTCGACATCATGCGTCAGCTTGGCGACCTCGACCCGGTTGCCTGCGCGCAGCACCAGCACCGTGGCACCGAGCGCGCCGACGAGGATCAGCAGTACGGCGAGCGCGGCGAGGGCGGGCTTACGTTCACGGGTGACCGTGGGAAGACGCTCACCGGCCGACTGGGCGGGTGAGGGAACCCTGTGGTTGCCTGCACCCGTGCGCTCCTGGACCTTCACGCCGCTTCTCCCCGAATGTTCTCTGCGACTGGTGTGACTGGATCTCTACGACATAGGCGAGTCGACTTCGCCGCCATTTATCCGGTTCCGATCCCCAGGCCACCGGAGGCTGTCAAGTCATCGCACCGTAGCAGCAGCACATAAGCGCCTCAAGACGAGATAAGGATCGCGAACTTCACGCGCATCGACAGGATCAGTCCAAACCGGTCAGAAACGACGGCCCTTGAGGGCCGCCCAAAGTTTCACGAGATTTCCCCGTCGGCGCCGCCCGCCCAGGAACGGACGTTGCACCCGCCAAGGCTCGCCGGGTATCCCCCGGTTCGGGCCCTCCAGCCCGCCGAGCGGCCGAGAACGGCAGCTGCGATAGCAAACATGTCCGGCTCCGGTTGTGGACACGGCCGTCACATCCGGTACTGCACGACGGCCTGGAGGCGGTCGGCGCCTCGGGGAAGCGGCGCCGGGGCGCCGGGGGCGGGTGGCTGATAACGGTTCGGGGTGAGCTGGGGGCGCGGGGGCGCACGTGGGGCGCGAGGCGGGCGCGCTCGGAACGGCTGGGGAGCGGGCCGCCCGGGGCTGCAGGGCCGGACCGGCGGGCCGGCAGCAAGGGCGCCCGGGCGGCCCGTGAGGACGGGGCGGAGCGGGCCCACCACTGCCCGCACCGGGGCGATTACCCCCGTAACACCACAACTGTCCTACCGGTGTGGCGCATTCGCTCTGGTGAAACCAAGGACGGCCCCGCTAGCGTCAATTACGCAAGCCCACAACCACCCCCACCGGGAGTCGCCCGTGAACCGCCGCACCCTGCCCGCTGCCGCCGCCCTAGTGACGGCGGCGGCCCTTCTGCTGACCGCGTGCGGCGGAGGTGACGACAACAAGTCGAAGAAGCCGGACAAGATCGCGGGGGCCGACGACGGGGCATCGAAGTCGGCTTCGCCCTCCTCAGGCGCATCGGCTTCAGCCGGCGCGGACCGGCCAAAAATCACACTGCCCAAGGACATCTCGTACAGCTTCGATTGGCCGAAGACGGGAAATTCCGACGAAGACGCGATTCTCTCGGACAGCGAACAGTTCATCAAGGCGAAGGACTTCGCCATTGTCAAGCAAGATCCGCTCCAGGAAGCCTACCGATTTTACACAGAAGGCGAGGAGGCTGCCTCGACGCAGGAGTACATCTCCGAATACGTGAAGGCCAAGGCTCGCGTTACAGGAATGGATCGATTCTATAACTCGAAAGTCACTTTGGGGACCAAGGGCACCGCATCATTCTCGTTCTGCGAGGATCAAAGCAAAGCATACGATCTCTACCTGAAGACCAAAAAGGTCGACAAGACCCCTCCCGCGAACAAGAAGGACAGCTACGTCCTCTACAACACAGCCCTGAGGAAGAATGAGAAGAACATTTGGCTCACTACCAAACTGTTCTCTCAGAGGGGGAGTTCGAAATGCCAGCCATAACGAGGCGCAACGCGCCATTGGTCACATTCACTACTCTGCTCGCGCTGCTCGTTTCCACCGCACCAGCCTCAGCGGTGCGGCACATCGGAGGCGGGGCTCAGACACCCAGTGGTAGCGCCAACGGCAAGGACATTGGTGCCGGGGCAAGCAAAACCAGCGGAAGTACCGGAGGCGTTCAGTACGCACCGGACAATGGACCAGGCAACTTGACTTCCGTGAGCGATTGGTCCCCACCCCCCTGTTGGTTCGCCCCCACATACTCTCCCGCTGAGTTCCAGAAGGAGAAGGAAGACGTCTGGAACCAGGAGTCGACCGGATACCAGTGGGATGCCCTCGAACGCGACAAGTACGTCAACGGTCACCCGTACAAGGACTTCAACAAGGCAAAGGCGGGGAAGGGCTATTGGTGGACGGCATACGTCGACGAATCCTTCCCGCCAGGTTGGGACGCATGTTATGACCGGGATGACTTCTGGGTCGACACCGGGCACGCGCCCCCAGCAAACCGCCCCGACGCGATAACCCCAAAAATGCTCGCGGAACTCGCCTCCGCACACACCACCGTGCCCGACACCCAGGTGACTCTGGCACCGGCGGGAGGAACAAAAGTCAACCTGCCCACCTGGGCATGGCTCGACAAAGCAGAGTTCAAACCGGTATCCGTCACTGCGTACGTTCCTGGCGTCTCGGCCACTACAACCGCCAAACCCGTCTCCCTGAAGCTCGAACCGGGCACAGACGACGCCGAGCTTCACCCGGGCTCAGGCGAATGCACCTTCAACGCCGACGGATCCATCGGTACGCCTTACAAAGCCGGTGACGCGAGCAAGACACCGCCGTGCGGAATCACGTACCTGCGCGCATCCGGCAGCAACGGACCGTTCAAGTTGCGGGCCACCATTACCTGGAACATCACCTGGACGGGAACGGGTAACCCCGGGCAGCACTCTCTCGGCACAGGCAGCTTCGGCACCACCCAGGACGTCACAGTCGACGAGATCCAGGCCATCAACCGCTGATCACCGCCCCTGGCACAACCGAGTACCCGCACCATCAGCACAGTCGCATTGTCATGCACCCATCGCCTTGGCCGGCACACCTCAACAACCATGAGTTCCGAACTCGTGCCGGCCGAATATGGCCTGCGCTCAGTCCCCTCGTCGCCCTGAGTCGGTGGACTGATACCGCACGCGGGATATCCGGTACGAACGCGATTACCACAAGGTGGGATCGCTCGGGTCCAGACCCACGGACCGGACAACCCGACGAACCCAACCACCAGGAGGCCCGTCACGCGGCAATCACTCCACCCGACCCAAGGGGCCGCATAGGACCATGCACGCCCCGTCCACTCGATTGCCACCCGTGCTGCAGCCGTCCCGACGGTTCGATCTGACGAAACCAAGCCCGCCAGACAGCGTGAATCACCTCATTCCCCAATCACCCCGCCGGGAGTTATCCGTGAACCGCCGCATCCTGCCCGCTGCCGCCGCCCTGGTATCGGCGGCGGCCCTCCTGCTGACCGCGTGCGGCGGAGGTGACGACAACAAGTCGAAGAAGCCGGACAAGATCGCGGGGGCCGACGACGGGGCATCCACATCCCCTACCCCCAGTGCGTCTGCTTCAACGGCCCCCGGCCGCCCCAAAATCGAGTTGCCGACGGACCTCTCCTACACATTTCAGTGGCCCGAAACGGGCGACAGAGATAAGGATGCAGTCCTGTCCGACGGTGAGCAATTCATCAAGGCAACGGACCTCGCAGTGGCCAATCAAGACCCACTGGACAAGGCATATCGCTTCTACTCGGAAGGCGAAATGGCGGCCGGAACACAGAAATACGTACAGGGCTATGTCGACAGCAATCTACGCACAACGGGCAAGTACCGATTCTATGACTCATCCGTGCGGATCAGCAAGGACGGACGGGCCACGCTCACCTACTGCGAGGACCAGGGCAAGGCATTCGGTCTGCACATCAAGACGAAGAAGATCGACCACACCCCAGTCACCAGCAAGAGCTATGTCCTCTACAACACATCATTGAGAAAGAATGAGCGCGGCGTCTGGGTCACGACCAAGATGTTCACTCTGAGGGGGAACGCAAAGTGTCAGCCGTGAACCGTCAGAGACGGCCTACCCGGTACTGACGCGCGCTCTGCACCCTCGACGTCCCCGCCGCACGCGGCGTCAGCAGTACTGGCATGTGCCCATCCGCCGGGTCGATGGGCCCCGCCCGAACCTGAGCGTTGAACCTGAGAGTCCCGACTCGGAATAGCTGGCACACCAAAACGGGGATGTCCGGCGCGAACGCGCTTACACCGCTCGAAGTTGCGCGCCCTTCAGGCCCACGAGTCGGATGGCCCGGCGGCCCCGACCGCCATCGAGGCCGTCACGCTGCAGTCGCTCCACCCAACCAACCTGTGGGGCCGCATGGAACCACACACATCCCCTTCACCCCAATCCTCACCTGTGTGGCATCTGTACTGATAGTTCTGTCTGGTGAAACCAAGTGCCCCCCAGATAGCGTGAATTACCTCAGACCGCAATCACCCCCACCGGGAGTCGCCCGTGAACCGCCGCACCCTGCCCGCTGCCGCTGCCCTAGTGACGGCGGCGGCCCTTCTGCTGACCGCGTGCGGCGGAGGTGACGACAACAAGTCGAAGAAGCCGGACAAGATCGCGGGGGCCGACGACGGGGCATCCAAGTCGGCTTCGCCCTCAAGTTCCGCCCCTTCGTCAGGTGGCGTCGATCGCCCCAAGTTCACCCTGCCGTCGGACATCAAATACGTCTTCGAGTGGCCCAAGACAGGTGACAAGGAGAAAGACGCAGTCATGTCCGACGCCGAGCAGCTCATCAAGGCGAGGGACTACGCGATCGTCAAGCAGGACCCACTGCAGAAGGGATATCGCTTCTACACCGAAGGGGAACTCGCCGCCTCGACGCAAAACTACATCGCGGAGTACGTCAAAGCGAAGGCTCGCATCACGGGGACCATCCGCTACTACGCTCCGACCATCTCACTCAATGGTGCCAGCAAGGCAACCTTCGCCTTCTGCCAGGACCAGGGAAAGGGTTACGACCTTCATCTGCAGACGAATAAGATCGACAAGACGCCAGTCACGAAGAACAGCTACGTGCTCTATAACACCGCGCTACGCAAGAACGCGAAGGGCGTGTGGGTAACCACAGTCCTGAACTCTGCGAGGGGGAGTTCCACATGCCAGCCCTGAAAGGCCAGTACGGCACCCTGGCTGCAACTGCGGCCCTAGGGTTACTGTTCCTCTATGCCAGCCCAGCCCAAGCTGACTTCGGAACCGGGGGCGGCGCCGCCGGCAAGGACCTTGAATCGCACGCTGGTGATTCAGGAAAAGGTGGCGGTGGAAAGCACGGCGTTCAGTACGCACCGGACAATGGGCCAGGCAACTTGACTTCCGTGAGCGATTGGTCCCCACCCCCTTGCTGGTTCGCCCCCACATACTCTCCCGCTGAGTTCCAGAAGGAGAAGGAAGACGTCTGGAACCAGGAGTCGACCGGATACCAGTGGGATGCCGTCGAACGCGACAAGTACGTCAACGGACACCCGTACAAGGACTTCAACAAAGCAAAGGCGGGGAAGGGCTATTGGTGGACAGCATACGTCGACGAAACCTACCCCTCAGGTTGGGACGCATGTTATGACCGGGATGACTTCTGGGTCGACACCGGGCACGCGCCCCCAGCAAACCGCCCCGACGCGATAACCCCAAAAATGCTCGCGGAACTCGCCTCCGCACACACCACCGTGCCCGACACCCAGGTGACTCTGGCACCGGCGGGAGGAACAAAGGTCAACCTGCCCACCTGGGCATGGCTCGACAAAGCAGAGTTCAAACCGGTATCCGTCACTGCGTACGTTCCTGGCGTCTCGGCCACTACAACCGCCAAACCCGTCTCCCTGAAGCTCGAACCGGGCACAGACGACGCCGAGCTTCACCCGGGCTCAGGCGAATGCACCTTCAACGCCGACGGATCCATCGGTACGCCGTACAAAGCCGGTGAAGCGAGCAAGACACCGCCGTGCGGAATCACGTACCTGCGCGCATCCGGCAGCAACGGACCGTTCAAGTTGCGGGCCACCATTACCTGGAACATCACCTGGACGGGAACGGGTAACCCCGGGCAGCACTCTCTCGGCACAGGCAGCTTCGGCACCACCCAGGACGTCACAGTCGACGAGATCCAGGCCATCAACCGCTGACGTCCCCTTCGCTCGAAGCCCAGGGCCCCACAGGCCCTGGGCCCCTTGAGCGTGCCGCGTGCGACGCATCGAGGGCCGCCCCGCCTCGGTGCTCGCGGAGGCAGGCCCGCCGCAGACTCACACCCGCTGGCGGACCAACTCCCCCACTGGATAACGTCGTACCGCTGGGGTCGGCGCGGCGGACCCCGAGGCTCCGATCGGGCGACCGAGCTCGGCGCCATCCGATGTCGTCAACCATTGAGGCAACACGCGAATCATGTACCTGGAAAAGGCTCCCAAGGTCTGGTCGGCCGTCTGCATCGCCCTCTATGTGGCCGGGATCGCCTACCTGGGCGTGGGCACCCTCCCGGACGAATTCGGCCTGTGGCTGGGGCTCTCGGCGCTGTTCCTGCTTCTGTTGCTGCCCTGCCTGGCCGTCCCTGTCTCCAAGGTCATCTATCAGCGCATCCGGATCGACGGCGGCATTCTCCG
Organism: Streptomyces sp. NBC_00388; assembly: GCF_036061255.1. Lineage (NCBI taxonomy): Bacteria > Bacillati > Actinomycetota > Actinomycetes > Kitasatosporales > Streptomycetaceae > Streptomyces > Streptomyces sp. NBC_00388. The sequence continues at coordinate 4,494,951 of NZ_CP107948.1, read as the reverse complement.
GGTCGGGCGCGAGCGCATTCCCCTCACCGATGTGGACCCGGCCTCCGTCCAGGCAGCGCTCCAGGGAGCGCTGCCCACACCGGCGGAGCGGTACGCCACGTCGATGGCAGCCATCGACGCCCCGGTGCCGGGTCTGCGGGCGGCGGAGAGCCCCGGCCCCCGCCTCGTGGGCGGCGGGTGGGCCGTCCCCATGGGTATGGACAGTGTGGTGATCTCCACCCGCCAGGGTGAAGCCCTGACCATCGCCACCCGGGACCGCAGTGCCTTCCTCTCAGCGCTGGCTACCGCGGCGGCCGGCGTCGACAAGGCCTGAAGGAGCGATTTCCGCAAGCGTGGGCGCGCCCGCCGCCTCCGCCTCCGCACGCAAGACCGCCGTCGTCGGACAGGCAGCTGCACGCGTGGCCACGGGCTTCGTAACCGGCCTGTTCGATGTGGCTGGTGGCAACGCAGATCAGCCGACGAGGCCCCGGAGCCTTGAGAGGCGCGTGAATGACACGGTGGTGATGGTGTCGGAGGGAAGCGTGGAAGTCACGGTCAATGCCGACTGGGTGGACCGTCGTCTCGCCTTCACCTTCGCACTTGTCGGAGACAAAGAGGACCGTGAACAACTTTGCATAGCCCGACCGCCGCCCTGGCTGGTTCCGAGAATTGCGGGAACAAAGGGGAGAATCTGAGATATGACGGGCGAAACGTATAGCCCGGTCGCAAGTTGCCCTTACGGTCGGTCCGGCATCCCGGACGGCGCAAAGAGCATCGCCACACACGCCAACCCAATGAGCTGGTTCTGACCTGTATCGATGAACCAGCCGGGCAGCCAACCGGGCCGCGCGACCGTTACTCGCCGCGGCACGGCATGGCACGGCAGCACGGCACGGCACCGCATGGCACGGCGCGGCGCGGCACCTAGAACGTTTCGAGCTGCGCGGCGACTGCCCTGATGAGGCCTCCACCGGGACCCTCACCGGGAGTCCGTGCCACACGCCCAGCCGCTAGGGTCGGAGCGTCTCGACCGTCAGTTCGGCCCAGGAGGTAGCGGTGGCATTCGGCAAGGGCAAAAAGGCTGAGGAGCCTGTGATGGAGCCCGTCGACTGGGCGACCGTGCGGAAGTTCTCCATCAGCACCATGGAACGCCCCGTCACGCACAAGCGGAAGAAGCCGGTCACGGGCGCACGTGCGGTGCGCACCCCCCAGGGCGGCCCCGACTTCCCGGTCAACGCTCCCTGCGCCTTCTTGCCACGCAGTGCCCAGTTCGGTACGGAGTCGCCCGCCGGCGACCACACCCTGTACGAGGACCCGGAGAGTCAGCGGCTGCTCTGTTCGGTCGATGCCCCGCAAGAAGTCGGCGAGGAGCGACACCATGTGGTGCGTGACAACCGGGGGCAAGTGATCGGCACCCTGCGACGCGTTCCGGCCAAGCGGCCGTTCCGGCACACCTGGCGGCTCGACCAGCCAGGTCACCCGGACATCGTCGGCCGCAATGAACTGGCCGGCGGTGATTCGGCGACGGAGCGGGTGGCTCGCGTCGCGATCAAGGCCACGCTGGGTCTCGTGACGTCCGTCCTCGACGGCGCGGGAAGCGACGGCGGCGATCAGGCCACCAGGTCCCGGACCCTGGAGTGGCGGTCCGGTGACGAAGTGGTGATGGTCTCCGAGGGAAGCAGGGAAGTGACGGTCGAAGCGGACTGGATCGACCGCCGGCTGGCCTTCGCATTTGCCCTCGTGGGCGACAAGTAGGCCGTATCGGCGAGCAAACAGCCTGCGAGGAACCGCAGATGTTCCGTCGGCGTCCGATGTGACGAATGACGGTGCGGCCTATTCTGGCTGTTGGCCGCAGGCCGATCCGCGTCATCCGCGTCGGGCGGCGCGGCATTCTGAGGGGGACAGAAACCATGGGCAAAGAAGCCATGCGGATGGCCAATCCGGATGACCTCGATCAGCTTGCCAAGCTCATTGACGGCAAAGGTGGCGTACAGGACAAACTTGACGAGGCATTCACCCGAGCGTCGAATCTTGGTGTCACCAGTCATCTGACCACGCTCAAGCCTTTGCGTTCGTGGGTGAAGGACACCGGTCCCGATCTGCGGAAGCGCGCAGCGATCGCGCGCCTCGAAAGCGGCGACCCCGAGGCCGGGGCCCGGTGGGCCGGCTTCTCCCCCAAGGACCTCGCCAAGTACCTCAAGGATCACGACGGGAAAGGGCTCACGCCTGACGAGATTCTGCTGGCCAACTCGGTTGCGGCGAGCGAGGATCCGAAGGCCGACGCGTTCAAGAGGCAGCCCAACGAGTCTCTGAACGACTGGATCAGCCGCATCAAGGCACACGCTCTGGAACAGATACCGGGGCTCGCACCGCACGCCGCGACGATCGTCTCCATCCTCGATCTCTACGGCGACTGGAAGTCCGTCGGCGGCACCACAACCGTCGTCACCATGCAGGGTGCGGCGCTGACGAAGGTACTGCTGGGCAACTCCCTCAAATCGGGTGTGCTGGTCCCCTGGAAGAACCGCATCGGCACGGTACTCGCGGGCCGCAACAACAGCCTGCTGAAGTGGTCCGGCAACAAGATCCTCAACTACGCACCGAAAATCCGGTCGCTCGGTGCGCCCGGCAGCTGGTTCCCGAGCAAGCTCAGCCAGTTCGCGCAGAAGATCCCCGGCACCCGGGGCCTGGTCGGCGACTTGACCGGCACCGCGTACGACGCCGCACGTGGGCTGAACTTCATGGACTCGCCCATCTGGAAGGGCGTGACGGTCAACAAGGCCATCAACTTTCTCGTGGGCTCGGACAAGTTGGCCGCACAGTACGGCGGCGTCACCCACGCCGGCCAGGCGGTCTCACGCGCCGGGAACGCCAACCTGCTCCGGGTGGGGGCCAACGCCTTCAAGGACGGACGGCTCGCAGGCCTGGGCCGCACAGCGTCGCTCACCAAGGGTCTCGGGGTGGCCAGCAAGGTCACGGGGGCGATGCGTGGCCTGGGGATTGCCGGAAGTGCGGCATCCACGGTGTTCAGCGCGGCGAATGTGATCGCGCAGGGCAACCCCGTCACCGCCTTCAAGAAGAACGGCGCGGGCTACGTCGCGGACGTCGCCGAAGTCGGCTTCAACGCCTCCATGACAGCCGCCATGATCGCCCCGAACCCCATCACCATCGGCCTCGCCGTCGGAACAGGAATCATCTACGGCGGCGCCAAGGTCGTAGAACACTGGGACGACATCAAGAAGGGCGCGGGCAAGGCAGCGGACTGGGTCGGGGACAAAGCCAAAAAGGTCGGCTCCGGCATCGCGGACGGCGCAAAGAGCATCGCCAAACACGCAAACCCAATGAGCTGGTTCTGACGCTGGGGCGCCGGCTCTCGGGCCGGCGCCCTCTTCAGGTCTGGTCTGGGTCTGTCCGGGCCGGCCCTGGGCTTCCGGGCCGGCCCGGGCAACAGGGCGCCCGGCCGTTGGGACTCGTCAGTCCCGGCGGCGCAGCCTGCCGTACAGCATGAATGCCTCCATCGCGGCGCCGAGCCCGACGCAGGTCCACAGCATTCCGGCGGAGAGCCCGTTGACCGAGCCGGCCAGGCGCGGGTGCAGCCAGCCCGTCGGGTCCTCGACCAGCATGACGCGCTGCCCCGGCCGGCTGTTCTTCGAGCAGCCGCTGGAGTCCCCCACGGAGTAGACCGCGGACCGCACCACATCGGTGCGCCTCACTTCACAGGTGTAGCCGTCGTCGCCGTGCCTGCGGTAGTAGCTGGAGACGTCGGAGATCACGGCCTCATGACGGACTCCGCGCTGTTCCAAGACGTAGTCGTTCAGAGCGGGGCCGAGGAAGAGCACGAGCGCGAACCCCAGGGCGGCAACGCATGCGCCCGGGCCCGCGCCGCACATGGCCCAGGCGACACAGAGGACGACCAGCGCGAGGAACGCAGAGAGCAGCATGATGAGCGTGCCCTGCCGCTGAGCGAGCCATCCGCAACCGGCGAGAGCGAGCGGCCCCAGAATCATGGTGCCGATGGTTGCGGGCCATCTGCGCGGGCGGGCGGAAGTAGCTGCTGCTACCCGGGTGTTCTCCATACCGGCGGGTTCTGCTCTTGCCACTGTGACGCAGTCCATTCCATCAGCGGCACGATCTGCCACGCGTGCCGATCCCTACCCCATGCCATGGAGCCGAGAATCCTACCAGCGAATTCGATATCAACGGCGACTCAGATCTCCCATTACCACTCCGACCCCCCATCGGGCCGACGCCCGAATAGCAGATTCAAGGGAGCGGCGAACAATGCGCCCGCTGTCGACAATGCCGAGGTATCCACCACCTCCAGCACAAGCGCCATTCCAAGGTCAGTGGCGTCAAGCTCGCCACGTACGTGACCAACCCTCATGCGTCCAACCCCGGGAACGAACCTGCCTCGTTCAATCTTGACAGAGGAGTCCCCTCGTCGGAGTTTTACTACCTTCCCGAAAACTCCGTAAGTATAAATTCGATCCCGATGTTTCATTTCCAACCATCTTGACCCTTTTCGCATACCGGTGATCTTCAGATTCACATTAACCATGGCGCCATCCACCTGCAACCACCCGCCATCCAGCGAGGGGGAGCCGCCTGCACCACCATTGAAAACAACATCCGGGAACCGAGGGCCCGACAGAACAACTTGCTTCAGAGTCTCGCCGTTGACTGGCCTCACGTCACGAAATACAACGACTTCTCCGAGTTCCCCTACGTTTCCATGAAGCCCATATCCGCGATCATCATCCACAGGTTCAAGTTCAAATTGGAAATCACCCACAACGCGTACCCCTAAAGCAAATTCAGAACGTTACCGACCCTGGCGAGTGAATGCACACCACTCGCCACTCCAGAAACCACATCGGGTGTCTTGTCCCTAATCCATTCACGGGTATCATGGGCGCCTTTCTTGATGTCGTCCCAGTGCTCAACCACCTTGGCTCCTGCCCAGACAGCACCCGTGACAGCAGATGCACCGATCGAGTACTGGTTAGGAGACACCATCGCCCAGGTCGAAGAAGCGTTGAACCCAAGCTCAGAGCAGTCTGCAACATACCCGGCACCATCCTCCCTGTTCTTGAAATGGGCGCCCGGGCTCCCTTGCTTGTAGACATTTACTGCACTGTAAGCAGTGGAGTAAATCCCTCCGATGACTCCGAACGATCGAAGGAACCCACCAGCCTTCCCGACCCCTTTGAGCCCATCAACCACGGACCCAAGGTGCCCTTTCCCAAGGGTTCGCGCATCCCCATATACGCCTTTTCCGATTTTGAAAAGGCTGGCCTGAACGGAGCGACCAGGAATTACTCCAGAATGGGTGAGCCCCCCATACATGGAGGCCAACCGGTCCGAACCGACGAGGAAATCGATCACCTTATTTCCCGAAACATTGAAAACAAGCGGCGAGGTCAGCACAGGTCTCCGGCGGAGGTAGTTGACTCCAACACCGATCTGATCCCCAATAAAGCCGCTCAGAAAGGGGATTCGGTTGGCTTCTGTATAGGCCCGGCTGCCGGAACCAAGTGCACTGAGATGGCTGGGCAACCAACTGCCCGGATACGAGAGTGACCGGATGGCCGGATTCCAGCCCGCCACTGGTCGCGCCCACAGGCCGACCCGCTCCGGTACCCAGCTGTGCTGTCGCGGCAATTCTCGAAGGATTTGAGAAAATCGGAGGCTTGCAGGTTTGAGCCATCCTCTTGCAATCGAATTATTGAACAGAACTTTAGTGACCTGTTGGCCTCGATAGACAGCAGCCCCACCGTGTGACAGCACACCCATCACGTCACCGACATCACCGAGCAGCTCGGTGATGTCCTCTTCGTACGCCCCGAGGCCTGGAATAGATGCAAAAGCGTGAGCTCGGATGCGATCCACCCAATGATCCAGGGATTCATTCGACTGCCGTCGGAAGACACTCGATCGCCGATCACCGCTGAGCGCCACAGCGTCCACCAACAGCAACACGTCAGGCGCCTTGAACATCAACCCGGCCTTGACGATTTCCTTGGCGTTGAACCCAGCCCATTTAATCCCGGCATCGGGGTCACCGCTTTCGAGACGTGCCACCGCTGCACGCTTACGCAGATCGGGAGCAGTATCGGTGACCCACGGCCGCATCGGCTTGAGAGCACTCAAATTACTGGAGACACCGAGCCGGGATGCGCGGGCGAAAGCCTCGTCGATTCTGTCCCTGACTCCACCGCGACCGTCCAGCAGCCGGGCGAGATGCTCCAGGTCGTCCGGGTTAACGGTTCTCATGCGCCAACTCTCCCTATTCGGAGGGTTCGCTGCTGTTGTAGTCGATGTGCCTGAACGGCGCCATCAATGCTGCACCAGTCAGCGTCAACGGGGTCGTGTTCCTTCTTCGAAGATCAGGGCCCGAGCCGGCGGGTGTCGCCTCGAGTCGCACGAGGCGACACCCGCCGTGGCCCGCCTGACCCCGCATACAGGTCTCCCCGGAGCGAGAGCGACTTCGCCCGAATCGTCCTTTGGCACAGCGCCTTGCTCAGGGCGCCCCGGTACGGGAGAACACGCGCCCCCAGCAGGTCGAGCGGGGTGTGCGAACTCCCTGGGTGCGACGTGGCCGCCATTCGTCATGAGTCCGACGCCCACCGGCGCTCACCGGCCCGTCATCGGACTGCTCACGCCTCGTCGATCAGATCCGCCTTGTCCGGCAGCAGGTCCGCCAGCTTCTCCCATATTTCGCCCGCGCTGGACCGGACCAGGACCAGCACGCTCTCCGGGGTCACCTGGCCCGGCATGATCGGCTCCTCCGGCTTTTCGCGGATCCAGTAGCCCCGGGGGCCGCAGTCCCAGACCGCCAGGGCGCGGAGCATCGCCGCGCGTTCGCCCTCGTGCTTGCCGTCCCAGGCCGTGGTGATCCGCCACGTCGCGTTCATGGCGAGCACGAGCTGCGTGAACTGTGTCAGGGCCGGGTCCTTGAGGGCGCTGTCGGCCTCCACCAGGGCCGTGTGCACGAGGGTGTGTGTCGCGTCCTCGTCGACGCCGTCGCCTTCGCCGAGCGCCACGAAAGCCGCGTCCAGAGCGCCCATCGTGGTCTCGATCCGGTCGACCGCGGGCTTCTCGCTGTCGCCGCTGCGGAGGTTGACCTTCCTGGCCAGCTCCCAGACCAGTGTGCTCGGCTCCAGCGGTACGTACTCGGACTCCTCGTCGCCGGGCCAGCCGTCGTGGGAGATGACCGCTTCCTGGCCCACGATGACCCCGTGGTTGACCGGGCCGTGCTCGCCCGTCACCTCCACCGTGATCATCACCATCGGATCGGCGAGCGCACCCAGCAAGTCGCGCATCAGCGGAGCGAGTTCACCCTCCTCGCCGACCAGGCCGATCTGCTGGAGCTCCACCAGGGAGGGCCACAGCTCGTCAGGCGGCGTCTCACCGTCCAGGAGGTGCGCGAAGACCCCGATATGGCGGTCGGCCAGGCGCAGGCGGCCACGGGAACTGTCGTACGAAGGCATCTCTCTCGTCCTCCCCCGGGCCTGACGGCCACGCGGCTACTTCTTGGGATTCTGCAGGTCCTTGGCGGACTCGGAGGCCTTGTGGGCCTCCTCGCGCAGCGACTTGGCGACCGTCGTGCAGGTGGTGCGCCAGCTCTTCAGCTTTCCACGCACCTGGTCCGCGTTCGGTCCGGCCCACGTCTTCATCACCGTGGTGCTCTGGGTGTGCGGCGAGTCGACCAGCGAATCGATGTGGTCGGCCAGCGACCTCAGAGACGCGGCCCGCGAATTTAGTTCCTGGATGTCCGGATTACCCATAGCAGCCTCCCCCGCTGTCATACAGACTGCGGTCAAGCATAGACGGACTCCAACAACGGGCAAAGTGCTGTTCAAGACCGCGCACCACCCGGCGTACGTAACTTACGCACGCGCCCCCCGCCCTCTTTTATGCTGCAGAGATATGCCTTCCGTCCTTCTGTGGCATTCCCTCGAACCTTCTGCATCACGGACACAGATCACGGACGCCGAGGACGCAGCGGCCGCAGGTCGGCCCGGCGGCCCCCAGCCGCCCCAGCCGCCCCCACCGCCCCCGCCCGCTCCGGGACGCCGACACCGACACCGACACCGACGCCGGCGCCGACACCCGTCGTAATGAAAGCCAACCGGGACAAAATTCCCATCGGGTGCGCCACGGGCAATCGCCCAACTCCGCCCAGCCGGAAGCCTGAAGGGGCTTTACGGGAACTGCCTGCTGTGCGGTAGCGTCCACTGTTGCAAACGGATAGTCCGTTTACCTCAGTGACAACGGGGAGGATCGCGATGGATCGCGGTGCAGATCTTAGTCAGCTCAGGGACTTGGCCAAGAAGTTCCAGCACAGCTCGACCGACCTTCACAAGCTCATCAAGAGCCTGAACACGGCGACGTCCGGTAGCACGGGTTACTGGAAGGGCCCCAAGGCCGACCGGTTCCGCAGCGACTGGGAGAACGTCCGTCCCACCTTCGAGAAGTGGGTCGAGACGCTGGCCGACGCTCACAAGTCGGCGAACACCAGCGCCGACAACATCGAGCGCGCCACCTGATCGAGGCCGGCTGTACGCAGGACGCCGGGGCGGTCACCTGATGTGGTGGCCGCCCCGGCGTCCTGTGCGTTGAGAGCCCCGGCTTCCCAGCCGTCGGGGGCCGCTCTCAGCCCCTCATCACGCCCTGCACGGGCATCATCGTGCCGCCCGTGATCAGCAGGCCGCTGCCCACCGGCCCCGCGCCCGCGTTCGACGGCAGGCGGACGCTGAACAGCTCGCCCTCCTGCGGGGTCTGCGGGGTCAGCAGCAGGCCGTTGCGCGACTTGCGGGCCTCCGTGGCGAAGCCCCGGTACTGCGAGGCCAGCGAGTCCGTCGTGCCCGCCGCGATCAGTCCGTGGTCACCGTCCGCGCCCTTCTTCACCACCGTCTCCAGTGCTTCGTCCAGGGTGGTGTCGTAGAGCAGCTCCGCGTCGTCCACGAGGACCACGTACGGGCGGCCCGCCGCTTGCTCCAGCAACTCCTCCAGGTCGTCCTCGTCGTGCTCCGCGTTGAGGAGTCCCAGGACGCCCGGCCGCCCCTCCAGCTCCCGCAGCGGCGAGCGGCGCGGCGTGATGAGGACGACCGGGGTCCCCCGGGCCAACAGCGACTCGGCCGCGCACACCAGGGCATTGGAGCGGCCCGACTTCGGCGGCCCCGCGATGACGAATCCGGGACCCGCCTCGACCAGGTCGACGCCCATGGGCCGCAGCTCGTCGCCGCCCACGCAGAGCAGCGCCCACAGGGGCTCCGCCGGGACCAGGTCGGGGGCGAGGGCCATCGCCTGTTCGGCGGTGATCCGCGCGGGCAGGGCGTCCACCCGCATGGGACCGCGACCTGCCGGGAGCCTGCCGTACTGCGCCTGGACCGCCTCGGCGATCTCCCGCAGCCTGCGGACCTGCGCCTGACCGGCGGGGTCGGCGTCGAGCAGACCGATCTGGGTCTCGTCCACACCGGTGTCGGTGATGCGCATGGCGCGCCCCGGCGGCATGTTCTTCGGGATCTCGCGCGCGTGGAGCCCCGCCATCCCGTAGTCGTTCGGGTCGGCGAACCGCATGACGAGCCGGTCCACGAAGGCCGAGGCGACATTGCCGCTGAGGCCCGAACGGTCGGCGGTCATCACCACCTTGACCCCGGCGGCCGAGCCCTCGCGGAAGATGCGCTGCGCCTGCTCGATCAGCTGGCCGTAGTTGTAGTTCTCGAAGGTGGAGACGAACCCCTCCCAGCTGTCGAGCAGGAGCACCATCCAGGGCAGCCGGTCCCCGGGTGCCGCCCCGGCCCGCTGTTCGGCGGCGCTGGACGCGCCCTCCATGGCGAGCATCTGCTGCCGCCGTGAGATCTCGCCGAGCAGCCGGTCGATCAGCCTGCGCACGCGGTCGGGTTCGTCGCGGTTGACGACGGCCCCGACGTGCGCCATCCGCACGAGCGGGAGCAGCGCGTTGGAGCCGCAGTCGATGGCGTACACATGGACGTCGTGCGGGGAGGTGTGCCGGCCGATGGCCCCGCCCAGGGTGCGCAGCGCCGTGGAGCGGCCCGACCTGGCGCCGCCGACGAGCATCGTGTGCTCTCCGTGGACGAGGTCGATGGCGAGCGGCTTCCTGGCCTGCTGGGAGGGCAGGTCGGTGAGGCCGTAGCCGATCGGCGGGACGTCCTCGTACACCGCGGACGGGTCCTGGAACTCGTCCAGTTCGTCGATGGTGACGTGTTCGGCGAGCGGCGGGAGCCACGGACTGCGGGGGGCGGGGAAGCCCATCTTCTCGGAGCCCGCGCGGACCGCGTCGACGAGTACGGCCAGGTCGGTGACCATCGTCCCGTCGTCCTCCGCCCCGGCCGAGCCCCTGGGTGCCGGGCGGCTGTACATCGGCCAGGTGAGCGGGGCGAGGGTGGCCTTGGGGCCGCTGCCGCCGGTGGCGGGCCTGCGGCCACCGATACGGGCCGACTGCACGCCGACGAGCGACTGGGCTCCGGAGCGCACATAGGCGCGGCCCGGGGTGGACTTGGCGATGGCGCCGGCGTCCGCGGCGTCGATGACGTCCTGCGACTCGGCGCCGTCCGTCACCCGCAGGGCGATCCTGAGGTTGGTGTTGGCGCGGATGTCGGCGCTGACCACACCGGCCGGGCGCTGGGTGGCGAGCACCAGGTGCACACCGAGCGAACGGCCACGCCTGGCGATGTCGACGAGTCCCGCGATGAAGTCGGGGAGTTCCGCGACCAGCGAGGCGAACTCGTCGATGACCAGCACGAGCCGGGGCATCGGTTCGAGTTCGGGGCGGAGCTTGCGGGTGTCGTTGTAGTCCTCGATGTCCTTGGTGCCGGTGTCGAAGAGGATCGTCTCGCGGCGGTGGAGTTCGGCGGCGAGCGAGGCGAGGGCCCGCTCGGTCAGGTGCGCGTCGAGGTCGCTGACCATGCCGACGGTGTGCGGGAGGCGGGCGCAGTCCATGAAGGCGCTGCCGCCCTTGTAGTCGATGAGGACGTAGTTGAGGGCGTCGGGCCGGTTGGCCACCGCGAGCGAGGCGATGATCGTCTGGAGCAGTTCGGACTTGCCCGCGCCGGTCGTGCCCGCGACGAGCGCGTGCGGTCCGTCGCGCCTGATGTCGAGAACGAAGGGCCCGTCCGCCGCCACCCCGATCGGGGCGGCCGTGGTGGAGCCGCCCGCGCGCCAGACCTGTTCGATGTCGTCACCGGTCGGGTCGGGCATGCCGAGAAGGCTGAGGAGCCTGGCCGCCGTGGGCAGGCCGCTGTCCGCGTCGTCGCGGCTGACGTCGCGCACCGGTGCGAGCGAACGGGCCAGCAGCTCGCACCAGTCGGGGGCGACCTGGTCGGCGAGGACCTCACCGGCCAGTTCGAGGCCGGAGCCGCGAAGCCGTACGTGCGCGGCGGAGTCGGGGGCCCAGCACACCACGGCGCGGCACTCCTCGGGGAGCAGCCGCTCGTCCTCGTCGAGGCAGAGCGCGAAGATCCCGAGGCCCGGGCCCTCCTGGAGGAGCTGGGGGACCCCGGCCATCCGGCGCAGCAGCCGTGCGCCGTCGAGCACGAGGAGGATGTGCGGGTCGGCGCCGAGCGCGCCGGCCATGCCGCCGGCGTTCTCCCGTACGGCCTTGCGGCGGCCGAGTTCGTTGAGGAGTTCGTTGACCCGCCGGGCGATGGCCTCGGAGTCGGATCCGATGAGGGCCACACAGTCCTGGCCCTGCTGGGGCGCGGTGTGCGGGATCCAGTGCGCCCAGTTCCACTCGGCGGCCGCGTCGCGCGCCGACGACAGGACGACCAGGGAGAGTTCGCGCGGGCTGTGCAGGACAGCGGCCTGTACGGCGAGCCAGCGGGCCGATGACAGGGCGCGCGGGCGGTCGCCCGCGACACCGACGACACCGAGCTCGGGGAAGGGCAGCGTGATCGGCACGTCCGGGATGCGGGGCGGCTCGGGGGCTTCGTCCTGGTGATCGCCCCGCCCGAGGACGAGTTCGATGTCGGCGGGCACGGTGCCGACGCCGATCCGCAGCCTGAGGACGTCCAGGTCGGTGAGGCGGCGCTCCCAGAGCCGGCGGCGCGGGCCGGTGGCGAAGAGCAGGATCTCCGCCGGGTCGGGGTTCTGGGCGCGGAGCCTGTTCTGCTCGTCCTTGCCCGCCCTGACCAGTTCGGCCTCGTACGCGGCGACGTCCTTCTTGTACTGCTTGGCCGAGGTCTTGTTCTTCTTCTTGCCGTCGCGGTTGTCGCTGATCCACTGGCCGAGCATCATCACCGGGCTCATCAGGCAGAACATGAGCATGTAGATCTGCTTGGTGACGAAGTACATGGCGAGGCCGAAGAGCAGCGGCATGAAGGCCGCGATCAGCTGGAAGCGCGCGCGCTCGCCCTTGGAGGGCGGGGCGGGGACGACGATACGGGCGCGAGGCCTGAGCGGCGAGAGGCGCGGGGGCCTGTTGTAGGCGAGGCCGCCCTCACCGGTGTCGGAGAGGTGGGCGTCAGGTTCGCCGACCTCGTCGAGTATGAGGAGCGAGTCCCCGATGCGGACAACTCCCCCCAGTGGCCAGACCTGTTCGTCCGTGACAGGTGCGTCGTCCAGCTGGACGGCGACGCCGGGCTGGGGGGTGAGGGTCGCCCTGCCCTGGACGTCGATGGCCAGCCGGGCGGCGAACGGCGGGAGCCGGACGTCGGCGACAGGCAGGGTGCAGGTGGCGGCCGAGCCGATCGTGGCGGATCCGGCGGCCAGCCGGACCACCCGGCCGGAGGAGGCTCCGGCCGCGACCCTCACCTCGTAGCGCCCGGCGGGTTCGCCCCGGCGCAGCAGCGGGCCGATCGAGTCGTCCACGGAGATCCGCATGCCGTCGCGCAGCACGGACCCCGCGGGGGTACGCGGGTCGCAGCGGTGTCCGTCGGCCCAGAGGGTGGGGGCGGCAGGTGCCTGGCCCGCGTAGGTGAAGCGGGGGTCGAGGGTCGTTCCTGGCAGGGGGACGACGACGGAGGGCACCGCTTCGCGGCCCTTTCCCTGCTGGACACCCCGCGTCGCGGCGAGTACCTCCGCCACGTCGCCGGCGGTGGCCGCGTCGTCCGTGTTGACCAGGACGTCCTGCGGCTCCTCCCCTTCCCGTACGACTGTCACCAGCACTCGCATGGTCGTGTCCCTCCCTGCCGGCCCTGGGTGGCCTGCAGGCCCTGGGTGGCGCGCTCGTCATATGGGTTCACTGAGGCTAATGGTTGCGAACGCGAGCAGGAACACATGCCCGTACGGCAACGGGCGCACTACGGCCGGGCGGAGCGGGTCCCGGCGGGCCCCGCCGGCCTCCGGGCGGGGGCCGGCATCGGCAACCGTCCTCAGGAACCGAGCAGTTCGACGTGCACGTCCGACGGGAAGCCCGTCGTGGTGCCGACCCGTCGTGCGAACTCCCTGACGCCTTCGAGCTGGTCGGGCCCGAAGCGGAAGTCCAGCGTCGTGAAGTAGCGCTCCAGCAGCTCCGCGTCGAAGACCTCCCAGTGCGACGCCTGCTCGGCGACCTTGGTGACCTCTTCGAGCGACACGTCGCGCGAGGACAGGAACGCCTCGTGGACCGCCTTCACGACGGCGGGCTCGCGGGCCGCGTAGTCCTTGCGGGCGGCCCAGACCGCGAAGACGAACGGCAGACCCGTCCACTCCTTCCACATCTGGCCCAGGTCGTGGACCTGCAGGCCGAGCTTGGGGGCGTCGTGCAGTGCGGCACGCAGCGCCGCGTCACCGATGAGGACCGCCGCGTCGGCCTCCTGCATCATCACGCCGAGGTCGGGCGGGCACCGGTAGTAGTCGGGGGTAACCTCGTACCGCTCGGCGAGCAGCAGCTGCGCGAGCCGTACGGAGGTGCGCGAGGTGGAGCCGAGGGCCACCCGGGCGCCGTCGAGCTGCTCCAGCGGCTTCTTGGAGACGATCACGCAGGACATCACGGGCCCGTCGCAGCCGACGGCCAGGTCGGGGAAGGCCACCAGGTCGTCGGCGTTCTTGAGGAACTCGACGAGGGTGACGGGTGCGATGTCGAGGTCGCCCCTGACCAGCTGTTCGCTGAGCTTCTCGGGGGTGTCCTTGGTCAGCTCCAGATCGAGCAGGGTGCCGGTGCGTGCCAGGCCCCAGTAGAGCGGGAGACAGTTCAGGAACTGGATGTGCCCGACGCGGGGCCTGGTGCGACGGTGGTCGCCCTCGGCGGCGTGTCCGGCGACGGGTGCGGTGGCCTGTTCGGCGTATGAATTGTCCACATCGTGAGGCTAGACCCGCGTTGTACGCGGCAAAACGCAGGGTGGTCCGTCAGCCTGACACCGCGCGGTCAAACGTGCGGGTGAAGTGATCTTCGCCTCTATCGCGTGCGCGCGGGCGCGTGCTAGGCTCGCCGCAAGTTGCAGTTTGGTTTCCCTTGCAGTACAGAGCCTGCGGAGCATGTGACCCGCAGGCTTTTGTAGTTTTCAGACTTCTTAGCAGGTTCTGGAGCAGGGCAACCCTTTGGCCCAAGGAGGGCTTATGGCTACCGGAACCGTCAAGTGGTTCAACGCTGAAAAGGGCTTCGGCTTCATCGCCCAGGACGGCGGCGGCCCGGATGTCTTCGTCCACTATTCCGCGATCAACGCGTCTGGTTTCCGCTCGCTTGAGGAGAACCAGCTCGTGAACTTCGACGTCACGCAGGGCCCGAAGGGTCCGCAGGCGGAGAACGTCACCCCGGCCTAGTTGCCCGGGCCGACCGGATCGCGGTCGGGATAGCACCACCCAAGGAGCCCCCTCCCGTACGTTCGCGTGCGGATGGGGGCTCCTGCCTGTGTGACGCCCGGTGCCGGGGTGCCTCAGGGGGAAGCGCCGCCGTCACGCCGGTGCGGCGGGCGCGATGTTCTGGTTGGCGCGGAAGAGGTTCTGCGGGTCGCAGACCCTCTCGATCCCGGCCGGCCGGTCGTAGTGGTCACCGTAGGGGGCACTGACCCGGTCCTGCCCTCGCCCGGGCCCATGACGTTCACGTAGCCGCCGCCTCGAAGGCCTCGGGGTTGCGGGGCTGCTGGGCACCGGTGGGCAGGTGCGCGCCAGGGCCCCGGCGCCCGGCCGCACGGCGGGCGGGCGCCGCAGGACCGACACCTCGCTACCGCTGGTAGAGCGCCTCGATCTGCTGCTCGAAATCCCTGGCTATCGCCGCCCGTTTCAGCTTCAGCGAGGGCGTCAGATGCCCGCTCGCCTCGGTGAAGTCGACCGGGAGGACCGCGAACTTCCGGATGGACTCGGCCCGTGACACCAGCCGGTTCGCCTCGTCGACCGCCCGTTGCAGGGCCGCCAGCAGCTCCTCGTCCCCGACGAGGTCCCCGATCGGGACGTCGGTCTTCTTCCGCATCCGGCGCCAGTGCGCGAGCCCGTCCGGCTCCAGGGTGATCAGCGCCGTGACGTAGCTGCGGTTGTCGCCGACGACCATGCACTGGCCGACCAGCGGATGCGCCCGCAGCCAGTCCTCCAGGGGCGCGGGCGCCACGTTCTTGCCGCCCGACGTGATGATGATGTCCTTCTTGCGGCCGGTGATCGTGAGGTAGCCGTCCTCGTCCAGCTCACCGATGTCCCCCGTCGCGAACCACGGGCCGTGGCCCGCCGTCCCCGCGCCGCCCCCGTACGGCCCGCTCCCGGCCTCCCACGCGCCCTGCGGCGGCGCGCTGCTCCCCTGCCCCGCGATCTCCTCCTGCTGACGGTCCCAGTAGCCGCTGAAGACCTGGCCGCCCCTCAGCAGCACCTCGCCGTCGTCGGCGATACGGACGGCCGTACCGGGCAGCGGCCAGCCGACCGTGCCGAGCCGGGGCCGCAGGGGCGGGGTCACCGTCGCGGCTGCGGTCGTCTCGGTGAGGCCGTACCCCTCGAAGATCTGGATCCCGGCGCCCGCGTAGAAGGCCGCGAGCCGGTGCCCGAGCGGGGATCCGCCGCAGATCGCGTACTTCACACGGCCGCCGAGCGCCGCCCGTATCCGCCGGTAGACCAGCGGGTCGTAGACGGCGTGCGCCAGCCGCAGGCCCGTCCCCGGGCCCGGTCCGGTGCCGTGCTCCCTGGCCTCCAGCGCGTCCCCGTACCGCTGGGCGATCCTCGCCGCGCGGTCGAAGGACGCGGCCCTGCCCATCTTCTCGGCGGTGGCGCGGCCGGTGTTGTAGACCTTCTCCAGGACGTACGGGATCGCCAGCAGGAACGTCGGACGGAAGCCGGCCAGATCCGCCAGGAGGTCCTCCGTGCTGATGCTGGGCGCGTGCCCCAGCCGCACCCGGGCCCGCATGCAGCCGATCGCCACCATCCGGCCGAAGACATGGGAGAGCGGCAGGAAGAGCAGCGTCGACGCGGGGTCCTTGCTCACCGACCTGAAGACCGGGTGGAGCAGTTCGACCGCGTTGTCCACCTCGGCGAAGAAGTTGCCATGGGTGAGCACGCAGCCCTTGGGCCTGCCGGTGGTGCCGGAGGTGTAGATCAGGGTGGCCACCGAGGACGGAGCGCGCCCGGCCCTGCGTGCGGCGACCGCCTCGTCGGGTATGTCGCGGCCCGCGTTCTTCAGGAGGCCGATCGCTCCGGTGTCGAACTCCCAGAGGTTCGCCAGGGCGGGCAGCTGCCGGCGCTCCACGCTGATCAGCCGGGCCTGTTCCTTGTTCTCCACGGCGCAGGCGACCGCGCCGGAGTCCTGGAGGATCCAGCGGGCCTGGAAGGCGGAGGACGTCGGGTAGACCGGCACGGTGACCAGGCCCGCCGCCCAGGACGCGAAGTCGAGCAGCGTCCACTCGTAGGTCGTCCTGGCCATGATCGCGATACGGTCGCCGGCCGCCAGGCCCGCCGCGATGAGCCCCTTGGCCACGGCCTGCACCTCAACGGCGAACTCCATGGCGGAGACGTCGGTCCAGCTGCCGTCCGGCTGCTTCCGGCTGAGCACCGGATCGCCGGGCGCCTGGTGGGCGTTGTCGAAGGGGATGTCGGCGAGCGAACCGCGCTCGACGGGCCGGGCCAGCAGCGGCACGGAAACCTCCCGTACCACGCCGTTCACGCGCTGTTTGTGCGGTTCCAACTGCTGTACTGACGCGGTCACTTGCGGCTCCTCGTGTCGGGGTGTGCCGGGTCGCCCTGCCCTGGCCGGACGGGCCCGGCTCCGGTCAGGGGCGTTCGAGAACCGCTGTCACTCCCTGGCCGCCCGCCGCGCACACGGAGATCAGCCCCCGCCCAGGAGCCTCCCGCTCCGCGAGCAGCTTGGCCAGAGTGGCGACGATGCGGGCGCCGGTCGCCGCGAAGGGGTGGCCCGTCGCGAGCGAGGAGCCCGCGACGTTCAGCTTCGCGCGGTCCACCGGGGGGAGTCCCTGCTGCTCCCAGGCGGCCAGCGTGGCGAGCACCTGGGAGGCGAACGCCTCATGGACTTCGATGAGGTCGAAGTCGTCCAGGGTGAGCCCCGCGCGCTCCAGCATGCGCGGGACGGCGTAAGCGGGCGCCATCAGCAGCCCGTCGGGGCCGTTCACATAGTCGACGGCCGCCGTCTCGTACAGCGTGAGAAAGGCCAGCGGTTCGAGGCCGCGCTCGCGCGCCCACTCCTCGCTCGCCAGCAGGACGGTCGCCGCGCCGTCGGTGAGCGGGGTGGAGTTGCCCGCCGTCATCGTCGCGCCGGGCTCCCCTGCGCCGAACACCGGCTTGAGCGTGGCGAGTTTCTCCACGGTGGAGCCGGGCCGGAGGTTCTGGTCCCGGGCCAGCCCGTGGAAGGGCGTCACCAGGTCCTGGAAGAAGCCGCGTTCGTACGCCGCGGCGAGCCGCCGGTGACTGGTGGCGGCCAGCGCGTCCTGGTCGGCGCGGCCGATGTCCCACTCGCGGGCGGTGCGCGCCGCGTGCTCACCCATCGAAAGACCGGTGCGCGGCTCGGCGTTGCGGGGGATGTCGGGTACGAGGTGGCCGGGGCGCACCCGGGAGAGGGCCTTGAGCCGTCCGCCCACCGACCGGGCCCGGCGCGCCTCAAGCAGGATGGTGCGCAGCGTGTCGTTGACGCCGAGGGGTGCGTCGCTCGCGGTGTCCGAGCCGCCGGCGATCGCCGAGTCGAGGGCGCCGAGTGCGATCTTGTTGGCGGTGGCGATGACTGCCTGGAGGCCTGTCCCGCACGCCTGTTGGATGTCGTACGCGGGTGTGCGAGGGTCGAGGCGCGAGCCGAGCACCGTCTCCCGCGCGAGGTTGAAGTCGCGGCTGTGCTTGAGCACGGCGCCCGCGACGAACTCACCGACCTGCTCACCCTCAAGACCGAACCGCTCGACCAGTCCGTCCAGTGCCGCGGTCAGCATGGACTGGTTGGACACGGTGGCGTACGGGCCGTCCGCGCGCGCGAACGGGATGCGGCTTCCGCCGACCACGGCGACCTTGAGGGGCATCATCCCGGCATCATCTCGACCAGCTCCTGACTCTTCAGTAACCTTACTGAAGAGTAAATCTATGACGACGCAAGGAGTCTGGACAATGGCCGATCGCTATCTGCACTTCACCGGCACAGCACCCGGCCGTTTCCTGACCGGCAGGCTCGGCCTGCCGCAGCCGGCCGAGCTGCGCCGGTGGTCGGCCGGACACCCGCGCCTGGAAGGCCCCTTGCTGCACCTGGCCGCGGGCGGCTCCCCGCTCGCCGGACTCGCCGGCGTACTCGCCCGTACCGGCCTCCGGGTCACCGGGGCGGCAGCTGACGGTGAGCGGCCGGCGGGTGTCGTACTGGACGCGACCGGCGTCACCACGGTCGCGGGCCTGGCGGAGGTGCACGGCGCGCTGCACCCCCTCGTACGGTCGCTCGCGCCGGGCGGCCGGGTCGTGGTGCTGGGCGCCCCGCTCTCCGGCGACGACCACCACCAGGCAGCGGCGCAGCAGGCGCTCGAAGGGTTCGTGCG
The DNA here is from genome assembly GCF_036061255.1 of Streptomyces sp. NBC_00388. Classification (NCBI taxonomy): domain Bacteria; kingdom Bacillati; phylum Actinomycetota; class Actinomycetes; order Kitasatosporales; family Streptomycetaceae; genus Streptomyces; species Streptomyces sp. NBC_00388. The sequence continues at coordinate 4,476,100 of NZ_CP107948.1, read as the reverse complement.
CTCGCTGGGCAAGGAGATCGGGCGGGGCCGCACGGTACAGCTGGTCAGGACGGAGTCCGCGCCCGCCGCCGAGTCGACGCTGCGGTTCCTGCTCTCACCGAAGTCCGCTTACGTCAGCGGCCAGGTCATCGAGATCGGCGGCGCGGGGCCCGGCACGGAACCGGACGCCCCGGAGAGCTGGGAGCTGCCGCTCGCAGGGCGTACGGCGCTGGTCACCGGCTCCGCCCGCGGGATCGGCGCGTCGGTCGCCGCGACCCTCGCCCGCGACGGGGCGCAGGTGGTCTGCCTCGACGTCCCGCAGGCGCGGGACGAACTGACCCGTACCGCGGGCCTGCTCGGCGGGACAGCCCTGCCGCTGGACATCACGGCGCCGGACGCGGCGGACCGGATCGCCGCCGCGCTCCCCGGCGGGCTGGACGTCCTGGTCCACAACGCGGGCATCACCCGCGACCGGCGGCTGGCCAACATGCCGGCCGACCGGTGGGCGAGCGTGCTCGATGTGAACCTGGACAGTGTGCTGCGGACGACGGACGCCCTGCTCGCGTCCGGCACGCTGGGCGCGGGCGGCCGTATCGTCGCCACGGCGTCGATCGCCGGGATCGCGGGCAACACCGGGCAGACCAACTACGCGGCCAGCAAGGCGGGCATCATCGGCCTGGTCCGCTCCCTGGCCCCCCGGCTCGCGGAGCAGGGCATCACGCTGAACGCCGTTGCCCCCGGCTTCATCGAGACGAAGATGACGGCCGCGGTCCCGCTCTTCATCCGCGAGGCGGGCCGCCGGATGAACTCCCTGGGCCAGGGCGGCCTCCCGGTCGACGTGGCCGAGACGACGGCCTGGTTCGCGCACCCCGCGTCGGGCGGCGTGCACGGCCAGGTCGTACGGGTCTGCGGGCAGAGCCTGCTGGGGGCTTGAGGGGCGGGCGGATACGGAAGGCGGTCCGGGCGTCGCCCGCCGCCCGGGCCACCGCACCCGTCCGGTCTCAGCAGCGGGGTCCCGGGCCCGGTGCGCGGGGTTCAGCCTCGCTGCTCCGGGTGCTGTTCGCCGGCGGCTGCCCCGTCCGTGAAGAGAAGGGGCGGGCCGACCGCGCAGCCGTACGGGCGGCACGGTCCGGTCCCTCACCCTTGACCTCAACCGGTCAGTAATGTTACTTCGGAGTAAATACCGTACGGATGAGGGAGCCTGGACCATGAGCGACCGCCCCCCGCACTCCCCCGGCCTGCTGCCGTCCATGGTGCGCGGCGCACTCACCTCTCCCTTCAAACGAACCCCGTCGTCCGCGGCGCCGCTCCCGGCGGACCGCCTCGTACGTCCCGCCGTCCGCATCGACCCCGGGCGGCTGGCCGCGTACGCCCGGATCTGCGGCTTCGACCGGGCCGACCCGCTCCCCCTCACGTATCCGCACGTCCTCGGCTTCCCGCAGGCCATGCGGCTGATGACGGCGCGGGCCTTCCCGCTGCCGGTACTCGGACTCGTCCACACCGGTATCGAGATCACCCAGCGGCGCGCCCTGCCTATGGACGCACGACCGGAACTGACCGTGTACGCCCATGCGTTGAGGCCGCACCGCCGTGGCACCGAGGCCGTCATGGTGACCGAGGCGCGGCTGGCGGGCGAGCTGGTCTGGGAGTCCCGGAGCACCTATCTGGCCCGCCACCCGGTGACCGGCGCCCCGGCAGCCCCTGCCGCAGCGGGCACACCGTCGCACCCCGCCGAGCGCTCCACCACCGCCACCACCACCGCCACCTGGGAGCTTCCCGCCGATCTGGGCCGCAGGTACGGCGCCGCGTCCGGCGACCGCAATCCGATCCACCTCCACCCGCTGACCGCGAAGCTCTTCGGCTTCCCGCGTGCCATCGCGCACGGCATGTGGACGGCCGCCCGCTGCCTCGCGGCGGCCGGGGCACCGGAAGCCGTGCACGCGGACATCGAGTTCAGGGCTCCGGTGCTGCTGCCGGGTACCGTCACGTACGCCGCGGGGGCGGGCGGCTTCCAGGTGCGCAGCGGGGCGCCGGGGGCGGAGCGGATCCACCTCACCGGCGTGGTGACGGCGCCCAGCGCTCCCCGTTCATAAGGTTCTCCAGGCCCGCCCAGGCGAAGTTCATCAGCGTGGACGCGGCTTCCTTGGCCGAGACCCCGGGCGCCCCGTTCGCCCAGCCGGCGAGGGACTCCGCAGCGCCGACCAGCGCCTGGGCGAGGCCTGCCACATCGCGGTCGGGCAGCGCCGGGTCGCGGTGGGCCTCACGGGCCGCCGACGCGATCAGGCCGGTCACGAAGTTCACGATCTCGTCGCGCATCGCGGTGACCTCGGCGGCGAACGGCTCGCCGTGCGTACGGGCCTGTTGGTACAGGACGTTCCAGCCGTCCTGGTGGTCCGCGGTGTGCTCGAAGAAGGCGCCGACGCCGTGCCACAGCTGCCGGTCCGCGGGGTCGGCCGGGTCCACCCCGGCCCGTACCGCGGCGACCAGTGCCTGGGCCTCTCGGCGGATGCAGGCGGTGAAGAGCTCTTCCTTGGAGTTCAGATAGAGGTACACCAGGGGCTTGGAGACACCCGCAAGTTCGGCGATCTCGTCCATCGAGGCGGCCCGGTACCCGCGCTGCCCGAACGTCCGCACGGCAGCGTCCATCATCTGCTGCTCGCGCACCGCCCTCGGCATCCGCTTGGCCTTGGCCACCTTGACTGCACCCACCTCAGAGCCCCTTCAGCCAGTTGGTCCGTACTTGGTACGCACCTGGCAAGGGTACGACTCCGGCCCCTCCCCGTCGGACGGAGGAGGGGCCGGTGGCCTGAAGTGAACGATCAAGAAGCGATCAATAACGGTCGGGTAGTTATCAGGCTGCGACCGGAACCGACGGCTCCTGCTCGACGGCGGGCGCCTCGCGCTCGTCGACCGGGGAGGCCGAAGCGGAGTTGAACGCGTCGAGGTCCAGGATCTTCTCGCGGGCCGAGACGATGACCGGAATCATGGCCTGCCCCGCGACGTTCGTCGCGGTGCGCATCATGTCCAGGATCGGGTCGATCGCCATCAGCAGACCCACACCTTCCAGCGGGAGGCCCAGCGTGGAGAGGGTCAGCGTCAGCATCACGGTCGCGCCGGTCAGTCCGGCGGTGGCCGCCGATCCGATGACCGAGACGAAGGCGATCAGCAGGTAGTCCTGAATGCCGAGGTGCACGTCGAAGATCTGCGCGATGAAGATCGCGGCGATCGCCGGGTAGATCGAGGCGCAGCCGTCCATCTTGGTGGTGGAGCCGAACGGCACGGCGAACGACGCGTACTCCTTCGGCACGCCGAGGCGCTCGGTGACGCGCTGGGTGACCGGCATGGTGCCGACCGAGGAGCGGGAGACGAACGCCAGCTGGATCGCGGGCCAGGCGCCCTTGAAGAACTGCAGCGGGTTGACCTTGGCCACCGTCGCGAGCAGTACCGGGTAGACGACGAACATGACCAGCGCGCAGCCGACGTAGATGTCGGCGGTGAAGGTCGCGTACTTGCCGATCAGCTCCCAGCCGTAGTCGGCGATGGCGAAGCCGATCAGGCCGATGGTGCCCAGCGGCGCGAGACGGATGACCCACCACAGGGCCTTCTGGAGCAGTTCGAGGAAGGACTCGCTGATCTTGAGGATCGGCTCGGCCTTCTCGCCGAGCTGGAGCGCGGCGACACCGGCGACGGCGGCCATGAAGACGATCTGCAGGACGTTCAGCTGAGTGAACGGCGTGACGATGTCCGTGGGCACGATGCCGGTCAGGAAGTCGATCCAGGAGCCGGATCCGTCGGGTGCCTTGCCGTCCTTCGGCGTGAGGCCGGTGCCGGCGCCGGGGTTGGTGATCAGGCCGATGGCGAGGCCGATGACGACCGCGATCAGCGACGTGATCATGAACCACATCACCGTACGGGTGGCCAGCCGGGCGGCGTTGTTGACCTTGCGCAGATTGGTGATCGACACCAGGATCGCGAAGAAGACGAGCGGGGCCACGGCCAGCTTCAGCAGCTGGATGAAGATGCCGCCGACGTGCTCCAGCGTGGACTTGAGCCAGCTGATGTCCTGGCTGCGGGCCAGCCAGCCGAGCAGGACACCCAGGACAAGACCGGCGAGGATCTGGGCCCAGAACGGGAACTTGTCGGATATTCGGGACTTCGCGGGGCCCGCGTTCGCGGGGGCGGGACTCGCGGAGCTCGCGGGACCTGCAGACATGGGGACACTCCGGTGAGGACGCAGCTGTGTGCTCGGCGGCGAGCACGGGGGACGGGGGCGCGGCGCCCGGCACAGGGGGCGCCGCCGCATGAGGCCGATCAGACGCGGCGACAGGCCGCGGACATGCAGCGGCAGAGATCGACATGCAGGCGCTCCACGAGCGCGGGGCTCTCGGGATGCGGGCGCACGGCTGTCTTCATGTCGAACACGTTAACACTTGGACTTTGGGCGTCTCAAAGCAGTTCTTTGGGGCAAGGGCGCGCCCGCACGCGAAAACGCCGGGACCCCGGCGCTGGAGCGGCTGGCTCCGGCCCGGGGTTCCCGGCGTATGTGACGTAACTTACGGTGCCTGCCCGCGCCTTGGGACGGCGCGGGGCCGCGGGTGCAGCGGAAGCGGGCCGCCCTCTACTGGGTGAGGCCGTCCTCCTGCGTGCGGTTGGTCTCCAGGCGCACCTTGGCCCGCTCGACCCTGTTGATCAGCTGCTCGGACATCTTGTCGCGCTGCCTGCGCAGCAGGACGAAGCTGAGGGGCGCGGAGATGACCAGGGCCAGCAGGATCGTCCAGACGAAGTTGGAGCCGCCGAGTCCCTTGGGGACGATGCCGAAGTGGACGAGGATCGCGCAGAAGACCAGGGATCCCATGAAGATGACGATCCGCATCGCGGTGTAGCGGATCGTGGCGCCCGGGTTGGCTACAGACACGGCTGGGGCCTCTCTCTTCGTACCGCTGGACTTCGTACCGGCTGACTTCGTACCGGCGGGAGCCGATCCCTCTGATCCTCCCGATCCTGCCCGACAAGTGAAGCACGCCCCACTTGCGATCTTCCAGGCCGGGGTACGTGCCGGGCGCGGCGGGGTCAGAGCAGCGGCAGATACATCATGATGTCGTCGCGGTCGTCGCCGGGAGCGACCCGGATCGCGTCGGGCGCCCTGCCCACTTCCTTGTAGCCGCAGGACGCGTAGAACCGGTCGACACCGGTGCCGCCCCGGCAGGTCAGCCGGATTCCCTCGATGCCGTCCAGGGTGCGGGCCGCGTCCGCCGCCGCCGTCATCAGGTCGCGCCCGTACCCCTTGCCCTGGTGGGAGGGGTGCACCATCACCGTGTAGAGCCAGATCCAGTGGCGCATCAGACGGTGCGTGTTGAGCGTGAGGAACGCGGTGGCGGCGACCGCGCCGCTCTCGTCGCGGCCCACCAGCAGCCGGACACGGCCCTCGGTCATCGCGGTGAGGTGCTTGATCAGTTCCGGGCGGATGTCGTCGGGTGTGACCGGCGGGACGAAGCCGACGGCGCCGTCCGCGTTCGACACGTCCGTCCAGAGCGCGACCACCTCGTCGCGCAGCCTGGCGTCCATCCGCGGGTCCAGCTGAAACGTGAGGCTCATACGTCCAGCGTAGGAAAGGACGGAACCCCGGCGGAGGCCGGGGTTCCGTCCGCCCGTCGTGCGGACGCGCGCGGGGTGGGGCGGGAGCAGCTCAGAAGCGCATCGGCTGCGGGGCGTCGCGGCGGGCCGGGTCCGGCCCTTCGAACTCGCGGACGATCTCGTACTGGGTGTTGCGCTCGACCGGACGGAAGCCCGCGTCACGGATCAGTTCGAGCAGGTCCTCGCGGCCGAGCTTGTTCGGCGTGCCGTAGTTGTCGGCGTCGTGGGTGATCTTGTACTCCACCACCGAGCCGTCCATGTCGTCGGCGCCGTGCTGGAGGGCGAGCTGCGAGGTCTGGACGCCGTGCATGGGCCAGAAGACCTTCACGTGCGGGACGTTGTCGAAGAGCAGCCGGGAGACCGCGAAGGTCTTCAGCGCCTCGGCGCCGGTCGCCATCGTGGTCCGCACCTGGAGCTTGTTGCGGACCTTGCCGTCCTTCATGTCCACGAAGTCGTGCTGGTAGCGCAGCGGGATGAAGACCTGGAAGCCACCGGTCTCGTCCTGGAGCTCACGCAGCCGCAGTACGTGGTCCACGCGGTGGCGCGGCTCCTCGATGTGGCCGTACAGCATCGTCGCCGGGGTCTTCAGGCCCTTCTCGTGGGCGAGGCGGTGGATGCGCGACCAGTCCTCCCAGTGGGTGGCGTGGTCGACGATGTGCTGCCGGACCTCCCAGTCGAAGATCTCGGCGCCGCCACCGGTCAGCGACTCCAGGCCGGCCTCGATCAGCTCGTCGAGGATCTCCGACGCGGAGAGCCCGGAGATCGTCTCGAAGTGGTGGATCTCGGTGGCGGTGAACGCCTTGAGGGCGACCTGCGGGAGGGCTTCCTTCAGCGCGCTGAGCGAGCGGGGGTAGTAACGCCACGGCAGCGTCGGGTGGAGGCCATTGACGATGTGCAGCTCGGTGAGGTTGTCGCCCTCCATCGCCTTGGCGAGGCGCACGGCCTCCTCGATGCGCATCGTGTACGCGTCCTTCTCGCCCGGCTTGCGCTGGAACGAGCAGTAGGCGCACGAGGCGGTGCACACATTGGTCATGTTGAGGTGCCGGTTGACGTTGAAGTGGACAACGTCGCCGTTCTTGCGCGTACGCACCTCGTGGGCGAGGCCGCCGAGCCAGGCCAGATCGTCCGTCTCGTAGAGCGCGACGCCGTCCTCACGGGTCAGCCGCTCACCGGCCCGGACCTTCGCCTCGATCTCGCGCTTGAGGCCTACATCGTTGATCGACGCAGTCATAGTGCGGCCGCCTCCCATATGCGTACGTAAACAACCAGCCAACCGTACTCCCCCGCCCGCACGGCTCCTGGACCCGGCTGGCACCCCGTGCCGGGTCAGCTCGGCTCGGGCAGTTCCCCGACGCGGTTCTCCCACTTGGTGGAGAGCACGATCGTGGTGCGGGTGCGGGAGACACCCCGGGTGCCGCTGAGCCTGCGGATCGTGCGCTCCAGACCGTCCACGTCGCCGACCCTGACCTTGAGCATGTACGAGTCGTCGCCCGCGATGAACCAGGCGTCCTCGATCTCGGCCAGGTCCTTGAGCCGGTGGGCGACGTCCTCGTGGTCGGCGGCGTCCGAGAGCGAGATGCCGATGAGCGCGGTCACCCCGAGGCCGAGCGACTTGGCGTCGACGGTGGCGCGGTAACCGGTGATCACGCCGGCCGCTTCGAGGCGGTTGATGCGGTCGGTGACGCTGGGCCCGGATAGCCCTACGAGCCGGCCGAGCTCGGCGTAGGAGGCCCTGCCGTTCTCCCGCAACGCCTGGATGAGCTGCCTGTCAACCGCGTCCATACTGGTGAAGCCTTCCATTGTTCAGCAATATCGCGAGTTTACGTATAGAATCTAAGGCGTCCAGGGAAAACGCCCTGGGAATCTTTCATCAGGAGTGATGTTCACCGTGTACACGATCGAGATGGCCTACGCCCGCATGCGCGAGCTGCAGGACCAGGCCAACCGTTCGCGTGACCAGCGGCTCGCCACCGCGGCCTCCACCCGCCGGACGAGGCGGCACGCCAAGAAGCGCTGACTCCCGGCCCCGGCCGATCCGCGCGACGGCGATCCGGCCACGGCCTAGTCCTTTCGGGAGCCACCGAGCTCTCCCTCCCAGCGGCGGTACAGCCGGTGCGGCACCTGCGCCGCGTCGAGCACCCGCCCGGCGACGAAGTCCACCAGATCCTGGATGTGCGTCGCCCCCGCGTAGAACGCCGGAGAGGCGGGCAGCACCACGGCGCCCGCCTCGTCCAGTGTCACCAGATGGCGCAGCGTCTGACCGTTGAGCGGGGTCTCCCGCACCGCGACCACCAGCGGGCGCCGCTCCTTGAGCGTCACGCTCGCCGCCCGCTGGAGCAGGTCCTTCGACAGTCCGAGCGCGACCCCGGCCACACAGGCGGTGGACGCCGGGACAATGATCATTCCCTTGACCGGATACGAACCGGATGACGGGCCCGCGGCCAGGTCCCCGGCCGCCCAGTGCCGTACGGCTCCGGTCCCCTCCGCGACGAGGGCCGGATCCACCGCGAAGGTCTCGGGCTTCCCGTCCGCGCCCCTGGCCAGCCAGGCCCGCAGGTCATCGGGCCAGTGCGCGTCGCGGAAGGCGATCCCGGTCTCGTCGAGCAGGGTCAGCCGCGAGGACCGGCTGACCACCAGGTCCACGGCCTCCCCCGCGTCGAGCAGCCCGCGGAGCACGGCTGCCGCGTAGGGCGTACCGGATGCTCCGGAGACCCCGACGATCCAGGGCCGCCGCGGCTGCTGACTGTGTACATTCACGTGCTCCACGTATCCGAGCCTATCCGGGCCCGTCCGGCGCGCCGGAAACGGGAGGCGGGTCGGGTGACGGTCACACGGTCAGGCCCCGCACCAGCAGATCGATCAGCGCGCACACGAACAGGGCGATCCCGATGAAGCCGTTGACCGAGAAGAAGGCCCGGTTCAGCCGGGACAGGTCGTGCGGCTTCACCACGTTGTGCTCGTAGACGAAGGCCACCGCGACGATCACCAGGCCGGCCCAGAAGAACGCCCCCGCGTCCGTCGCCACCGCATACCAGACCAGCAGGGCCGTCGTCACGGCGTGGCAGGCGCGGGCGCCGTACAGCGCGGCCGGGATCCCGAAGCGGGCGGGCACCGACTTCACACCGTGCGCGCGGTCCGCCTGGACGTCCTGGCAGCCGAAGATCAGGTCGAAGCCGCCGATCCAGATGCCGACGGCGAGGCCGAGGATGACCGCGTCCCACGACCACTCCCCGGTGATCGCCAGCCAGGCGCCGACCGGGCCGATCGCCTGGGCCACACCGAGGATCGCGTGCGGGAAGTTGGTGAAGCGCTTCCCGTAGGGATAGACCACCATCGGGATGACCGCGATGGGCGCGAGCGCCAGACAGAGCGGGTTGAGCGCGGCCGCCGCGCCCAGGAAGACGACGACCGCGACGAGCGCGCCCGTCCAGGCCGACTTCACCGAGACGGCGCCGGTGACCAGTTCGCGGGAGGCGGTGCGCGGGTTCCGGGCGTCGATCTCCCGGTCGATGATGCGGTTGCACGCCATCGCGAAGGTGCGCAGGCCGACCATCGCGACGGTCACCAGGAGCAGCCGTCCCCAGTGGATGTTGCCGTCCAGCCGGTACATCGCGGTCAGCGCGGCGATGTACGCGAAGGGCAGCGCGAAGACCGAGTGCTCGATCATCACCAGCCGGAGGAACGCCTTGGTCCTGCCGGGCTGCGGCAGTGCGGCGGCTGATGCGCTCACAGGCCGTACTCCTTCCAGCGCTTCGTCACGCGGTCGGCGACAGCGGGGTCGGACTCGACCATCCGCGGCCAGCCGCCGTCCCGCGTGTAGCCCTCCTCGGGCCATTTCCTGGTGGCGTCGATCCCCGCCTTGCCTCCCCAGAACTGCTGGTAGGAGGCGTGGTCGAGATGGTCGACCGGGCCTTCGGCGACGGTGAGGTCGCGGGCGTAGTCCGTGTTGCCGAGCGCACGCCAGGAGACCTCGTGCAGATCGTGCACATCACAGTCCGCGTCCACCACGACGATCAGTTTGGTGAGCGACATCATGTGCGCGCCCCAGACCGCGTGCATCACCTTCTGGGCGTGCTTCGGGTACTTCTTGTCGATCGAGACGATCGCGCAGTTGTGGAAGCCGCCCGACTCGGGCAGGTGGTAGTCCACGATGTCCGGAATGATGATCTTGAGCAGTGGCAGGAAGAAGCGTTCCGTCGCACGCCCGAGCGGGCCGTCCTCCGTCGGCGGACGGCCGACGACGATCGACTGGAGCAGCGGGCGGCGGCGCATCGTGACGCAGTCGATCGTCAGCGCGGGGAACGGTTCCTGCGGGGTGTAGAAGCCGGTGTGGTCGCCGAAGGGGCCCTCGGGCAGCGTCTCACCGGGCTCCAGCCAGCCCTCCAGGACGACTTCGGCCTGGGCGGGGACCTGGAGCGGGACCGTCCTGCAGTCGACCATCTCGATCCGCTTGCCCTGCACGAAGCCGGCGAAGAGGTACTCGTCGATGTCCTCGGGGAGCGGGGCCGTCGAGGCGTACGTCACCGCGGGCGGCGCGCCGAAGGCGATGGCGACGGGCAGCCGCTCGCCCCTCCTGGCGGCCACCGCGTAGTGGTTGCGGCTGTCCTTGTGGATCTGCCAGTGCATCCCGATGGTGCGCTTGTCGTGGCGCTGGAGCCGGTAGAGGCCCAGGTTGCGGATGCCGGTCTCGGGGTGCTTGGTGTGGGTGAGCCCCAGGTTGAAGAAGGAGCCGCCGTCCTCGGGCCAGGTGAAGAGCGCGGGCAGCCGGTCGAGGTCCACGTCGTCGCCGGTCAGCACCACCTCCTGCACGGGGGCGGCATCCGGCTTCACCTTCTTCGGCGGTACGTGGACCATCGTGCCCAGCTTGCCGAAGGCCTCCCGTACGCCGACGAAGCCCTGTGGCAGTTCGGGCCTGAGCAGTCCGCCGATCCGGTCGCTGATCTCGTCGTACGAGGTGAGACCGAGCGCCTTGAGCAGCCGCCGGTCGGTGCCGAAGACGTTCATCGCCAGGGGCATCGACGAGCCCTTGACGTTCTCGAAGAGGAGGGCCGGGCCACCCGCCTTGTTGACGCGGTCGACGATCTCCCCGACCTCCAGATGGGGGTCGACCTCGACCTTGATGCGCCTGAGGTCGCCGTCGCGCTCCAGCGCCCTGAGCAGCGAGCGAAGATCGTCGTAAGCCATGCGGTCCAGTCTGTCATCCCCGGCGGCGGAGCCGGAGCCCGCCATGTGGCGCACGGTCTCGGCCGCGCGGCGGCCGGCGCCCGGCCGCTACCCTGTGGCCGTCACCGGGACGTTGCGGACGTCTCGCCGCCACTCCCGGGGGGAACGTTCGACCATGCTCAGGTATCTGCCCTTTCTGCTGGTCCTGGCGCTGTGGATCTACGCCTTCATCGACTGCCTGAACACACCGGATGAGGAGGTCCGCGGCCTCCCCAAGGTGGTGTGGGTCCTCATCATCCTGCTCTTCGGCGAGGTGCTCGTCGGACCCGTCGCCTGGATCGCGGTGGGCCGGGCGCGGCGCGGGACCGGCGGTGCGGGGGCGGCGCCCGGCGGACGGCGGCGCGGCGGGCGGGACGCCTGGACTGCGCCGGACGACAATCCGGAGTTCCTCGCCACGCTGCGCGCGGAGAACACGAAGGACGCGTCGCTGCTCAAGGACTGGGAGGCGGACCTGCGCCGCCGCGAGGACGAGCTGCGCCGCCGCGAGACCGGCGAGGACGCGTCCTGAGCGGCGCGCGGCGGGCGCACACGGCCAGGCAGGGGAAGAGGGCGGAGCACTCCATGGATCAGACGGTTCCGGACCGCGCGACGGCGCAGCGGTGGCTGGCCACAGCGGTCGCCGAGGCCCGCACGGGGCTCGCGGAGGGCGGTATCCCCATCGGGGCCGCGCTGTACGGGGCGGACGGCACACTGCTGGGCCGCGGGCACAACCGCCGCGTCCAGGACGGCGATCCGTCGACGCACGCCGAGACCTCCGCCTTCCGGGCAGCGGGGCGGCAGCGGTCGTACCGGGGGACGACCATGGTCACCACGCTCTCCCCGTGCTGGTACTGCAGCGGCCTGGTCCGGCAGTTCGGGATCTCCCGGCTGGTGGTCGGCGAGGCGGTCACCTTCCACGGCGGCCACGACTGGCTGGCCGAGCACGGAGTGCGGGTCGTCGTGCTCGACGACGCCGAATGCGTCGCGCTGATGCGGGACTTCACCGCGCGCAACCCGGAGCTCTGGAACGAGGACATCGGCGAGGAGTGAGCCACCCGGCACCCGCGGCCCGGGGTGACCCGGCGCGCGACGCTCGCGGGCCCGGGGGTGACCCGCTCGGGGCGCCCGCCTGGATACTCCTCCAACTCCCCTGCGGCACGCCGCTGTTCCGTTGCACGACCGCGCCCGAAAGACCCTGCCCCTCCCAACCCTCCCTCGGTAAGCTGATGTTGACGCAGTGACATCTGCGCCCGCCGGCGTGGGAGGTGCTGTGGAAAGGGAGTTGTACGCACGGGGCGGTCTCCTCCACGGCCTCGCACCACGGCTCATCGGCCTGCCCCCGCACGGATTCCAGCAGACGCCCGTCGAGGCGTTCGGGGGCCGGCGGGACGACCTGCCGGTGACCGTCCTCACCGGGGGACGCGGCATGGGCAAGACCGTCGTACTCAAGCAGCTCCGCACCGACTACCGCGGCCGCACCCCCGTCGCGTTCATCGACTGCGAGCACCCGGACTTCGCCGCGATCCCGTCGGGCCACCGGCGCGCCCCCTTCTGGTCACCGGTCACCGAGGCGCTCTCGGTCCTCGGCGAGCAGCTCGGACCGGCCGTGCGGGGCGCCGGGGCGATCGAGTTCCCGCGGCTGGCCGCAGGTCTTGTCGCCATCGCCTCCACCGGATGGGACCCGAACAACAGCCAGCAGGTGCACGACGAGGCGCTGCGGCTGGGCATGCTCGTCGAGTCGGGGGCCCGGCTCAAAGGGCTGGGCAAGGGCTGGCTCGTCAAGATCACGGCGAAGTTCGCAGCGCTGTGGACCGGTGCTCCGCCCGGCCTGGACGTCATCGTGGAGACCACCGTCGAGTCCCTGCTCGAAGACCTCTTCGACCGGGGCCAGCGCGCCGCGGCCAACTGGTACGCGGACTATCCGGGCGCCGGCGGCCAGGCGAAGCGCGGGCTGAACCTGCTGGCGCTCCAGTTCCACCGCCAGCGCGACAGCGACGCCCGCGCACTCGCCGAGCGGCATCTCGTGGGCGCGCTCCGCGCCGATCTGCGCGCCGCCTACCAGGGGATGGGGCGGCTGCGCCGGGTCGGCAGGCCGCTGATCCTGCTGGACAACGTCCAGGCGCCGCTGGGCCGCAGACTGCTGGAGCCGGTACTGCGCGACCGTGCGGCGGGCCGGCTCGACCAGGTCGTGCTCATCACCGCGCTGCGCGGCCATGACCACCCGGCGCTGCAGTCGGCCGAGCGGTGCCTGCTGCCCGAGGTGACCCACTCCACGCCCTGGACCCGGGGCAGCGAGGTCGCGTCGGGTGCGCTCACCGTGGAGCTGACCGAGCTGGGCCCGGAGCACGTGAGCCAGATGCTCGACCGCGAGGACCCGGGGATGCGCACGCCGCCGCTGCTGGCCCGCTCCATCCACCGGCTGACCGGCGGGCGCCCGCTCGGCGTGGCGCTGCTGACGAAGGCGGCGGGGCAGGCGGCCCGGCCGGCCGGGCCCGCCGGGCCGGCCTCCGGCGGACCCGGGGACCTCACCCCCGGAGCGCTGCTCTCGCTGCCCGTCGCGCTGCGCGAGGACGAACCGGGCCGCCCGACCGCGACCGAGCTGCTCCAGCAGCTGGTGCACCCGGCCAGACTCGACCGGCTCGCCGTGCTCGCCGCCGCCCACAGCACAGCGGACGCCGAAGCACTCGCCGCCGCCCGGCTGGATCACGACGGCGGCCGGGCCGGCGTCCTGCCGATGCGCGATCTGCTGGCCGAGGAGTGCTGGCCGGCCGCGCCCGACCACTTCGTCGGCGATCCGTTCCTGCGCACCCTGCTGCTGCACCGGCTGCGCCACCCCACCGGGGATTCCGCTTCGGCCCCGGAGCTGTGGCGCGAGGTCCAGGAGACGATGCGCGACCAGTGCGCCGGTCTGGCCCCGCGCCGCCTCCACCACGAGCTGGCGCTGGGCACCACCGGGAACGCCGTCGCCCACCTGCGCGACACCTTCCGCGAGGCGAATGCCTCCGCCTGGCTCGACGAGCTGCGCTTCATCGCGTCGGCGCCGCACTTCGCGGAGCGCGACTCACGGCGCGCGGTGGCGCTGGGGCGGACCGACGCCGAACAGCAGCCACCGCCCGGCATCGACCGCATGTTCCATCTGCGCATCCGCCGGCTGCTCCACTGCGTCTGGCAGTCGACCGATCTGCTGGCACTTCCCGACGAGGGGGTCACGGAGAAGATGGGCGACGAGCTGGCGCAGCTCTCGGCCCTGCATCCGACCGGCAACGAAGTGCTCTGGCACGCCTCAAGGACCTGGCCTTCCGCCGTCCGGGAGTGGCGGAGCCCGGACCGTACCAGCGACCCAGGGGGCAACACGCCGTGAGCAACAGGTTCCGCGAGTTCTTCTGGTACACGGGTCTGCGACGCATCCTCACCTCGGTGGTGGCCCTGGCGCTGCTCGCCGGTGCGGGCATCGCCGCGTACGCCCTCTACACGCCCGATCTGCACTGCGCGAAGGGCGTGGACCGGCCGGAGCAGGGAGCGGAGTGCATAGGGGTCAACGGGGACGGCTACGCCTTCGGCCGGCCGGCGCTGCGTGACGTGGCGCAGGCCATCGCCCGCGAGAACAGGACGCTGAAGGAGGGCCGGTACGCGACGGTGGCCCTGCTGCTGCCACTGACATCGACCGACGGCGACATGGCGAACAAAGTGCTGCACGAGGCCCAGGGCGCGTTCGTGGAGCAGTACCGCGCCAACCACGACGACAACGACCAGGTGCCGAAGATCCGGCTCGTCCTCGCCAACACCGGGGCCGGCAGCGCGCAGTGGGCCACGACGGTGCGGAGACTCAAGGGCATGACCGGCGCCCCGGACCGTCTGCGCGCCGTCTCCGGGGTGGCTACCAGCAGCGACGCCACCCGCAGCGCGGTGAAGGAGCTCACCCGCAGCCATATCCCGGTGATCGGCACCACCATCACCGCCGACGACATCTCCAACGGTCCCCGGGGTATCCCCTACCCCGGGCTCGCCCGGGTCTCGCCGACCAACAAGGACGAGGCCGACGCACTGAAGAACTTCGCCGACATCGATCCGAGGAAGACGCTCCTGGTGCGCGACACCCACCCCGGCGACCACTACACGGAGACGCTGCGGGCCGCCTTCAACGGCATGCTCGACGGAGCGCCGTACGAGGACCGGGTGTACACCTCGCCGCCCGACCAGTCCGACGACGGCTCGACCGCCAACACCTTCGCGCAGATCACCGACGCCATCTGTTCGGCCCGTCAGGTGAACACGATCCTCTTCGCCGGCCGCCACACCCAGCTGCGCCAGTTCGTGAACGCGCTGGGCAACCGGATCTGCGTACGGACCAAGTTCACCATCCTCACCGGTGACGAGGGTTCGTACCTCGGCTACGACACCAAGCTCAACAAGAAGGCGCTGAAGCCCAAGAAGGGCGCGGAGCCGGTCGTCGTCCAGTACGCGGCGCTCGCGCATCCCGGCGCCTGGTCGAAGGCGACCGATCCCAGCATGCCCGCGACCGGGGGCAGCCCGGCCGACTACACGGCCTTCACCAACGCGGTGGCCACGGCGTCGGCCAAGGGCGTCGGGCCGATCGGCCGGATCGA
Source organism: Streptomyces sp. NBC_00388 (assembly GCF_036061255.1). Lineage (NCBI taxonomy): Bacteria > Bacillati > Actinomycetota > Actinomycetes > Kitasatosporales > Streptomycetaceae > Streptomyces > Streptomyces sp. NBC_00388. The sequence continues at coordinate 4,460,678 of NZ_CP107948.1, read as the reverse complement.
CTCCGCCTCGCTCGCCGACGGTCAGGCGATCATCGCGTACGACGGCATGGCCACCGCGGTGACCGGGATCAGGCGCGCCAGGGCGAGCAGCAGCGTCCTGCCGGACATCGAGGACGTCGGCGCGGTCTGGTCGAAGCTGCAGGGGCCGCTGCGGGTGAACGGTGCGAGTGGCTGGATCTGTCTGGACAACTACGGCAACCCGTACGACAAGGCCGTGGCCATCGTGCAGTTGACGCAGACGGGGACGCAGAAGTTCGTGAAGCTCGCCTGGCCCGCGCGGACGAAGAAGCCGCCGGCTCAGGAGTGCCTGCCGCCGCGGGGCCGGTAGGCGGCCCGCAGCTCCCGGCGCCGCTCGCGGTCCCCGCCCGGTCCGCCGGACCGGAGCCGGGGGCGGCCTTCGAGTGCGTCGTGCAGCAGCTCGAAGTGCTGGTGCCAGCAGGCCAGTGTGTCCGGCCCGCGCTCCCCGGGCCCGGTGAACTCGTGGGTGAAGCGCACCACGGTCGCCTCGGCCCCCACGGCCTCCAGGTGGAACCGGACACGGCCGTGCCCGGCGAAGGTGTACTCGGCGACCCGCTCGCCGTCCCAGGCGGTGACCGTCCCGGCGGCGTCCGCCGGCACGCCGGGCCCGCGCAGGGCGACCCGGCCGCCGAGCCGCGATTCGAAGACATCGGCGGCGGCGAGCCACTGCCCCAGGCCCACCGGGGTGGCCACCTCGCCCCAGACCCGCAGCGGCGCGTACGGCAGGAAGAGGGCGAACCGCAGGGTGTGGGTGTCCCCGTGGCTGGTGCTGGTGCCGTGTGCGATCGCCTCCGTCATGGTTCAAGCCTCGCCCCGTGAGGCGTGTTCCACACCGGAAGAGGGCCGGTTCACCGACGCGTGTCGGAAAACCGGCCCTCCTGGTGGCCGTCTGCGGCCGGGACTGGCGGGCCGCTCAGACCCCGGCGTAGGAGTGCATGCCGTTGATGAAGATGTTCACGCCGTAGTAGTTCCAGATCCAGCAGGCGAAGGCGAAGAGCGCCAGATAGGCGGCCTTGCGGCCCTTCCAGCCGGCGGTGGCGCGGGCGTGCAGGTAGCAGGCGTAGACGACCCAGGTGATGAACGACCAGGTCTCCTTGGGGTCCCAGCCCCAGTAGGTGCCCCAGGCGTCGCCGGCCCAGATGGCGCCCGCGATGATCGTGAACGTCCAGAGCGGGAAGACCGCGGCGTTGATGCGGTACGCGAACTTGTCGAGCGACGCGGCGGACGGCAGCCGCGAGAGCACCGAATCGGCGAAGGCGCCCGGCTGCTCGCCCCGCGCGAGCTTGGCCTCGTAGCGGTCCCGGAAGAGGTAGAGCGCGGTGCCGACGAAGCCCATGTAGAACATGGCGCCGCAGATGATCGCTGTCGAGACGTGGATCCACAGCCAGTACGAGTGGAGCGCCGGGACGAGCTGGTCGCTCTTGGTGTAGAGCACCGTGGTCGCCACACCGAGGTCGAGCAGGACCGTGGTGACCAGGGCGAGCCCCAGCCAGCGGACGTTCTTCTTGACCACGAGCAGGATCAGGTACGCGGCGACCGCCACCGAGGAGAAGGTGATGGAGAACTCGTACATGTTGCCCCACGGCGCCCGCTGCACCGACATGGCACGGGCCACCACGCCGCCCGCCTCCACGAGGAAGCCGAGGACGGTCAGCGAGATCGCCATCCGCCCGTACAGGTCGCCCTTCGCGTTGCCGCCCGCGGCGCCGGGACCGTCCGGGACGTCGCGCGAGCCGGCCGCGGACCGGGTGACGATCTTCGGCCGGTCCAGTACGGCGGTGCCGCCGCCCTGCTGCTTGACCTGCACGGCGGGGGCCGCGCCCGTGGTCGCGGTCAGCGCGGCGGCGGTACGGCCCACCTTGCTGCGGGCGCCGAAGGTCCACTCCGCGATGTGCGCGAAGAAGGCCAGGGTGTAGACGGCCATCGACGAATAGATGAGCACATTGCTGATGTGCGCCAGGTTCTCATTGGTTCCGGCGGCGAGATTCACTTCTCGGCCCCTTCGGGAGTCTCTGCGGATGCAGCGGAGTCAGGCGCCGACGGCGCCACTGAATGGAGCGTTGCGGCCAGGTCGGCCAGCTCCTCGGGGAGCTTCGCGGATTCGCTCCGGCCGAGACCGGCCATCTCCACGACGGTCACGCCGTCCTCTCCCCGTACGGCACGGACCCAGACGCGGCGGCGCTGGATGAACAGCGATCCGGCGAGGCCCGCGATGGCCGCCAGCGCGCCGACCAGCGCGAACTCGGTGCCGGGCTGGTGCGAGATCTTGAAGCTGGCCCACTGCTTGACGCCGAGGAACTGGACCGAGCCCTCGCCGTGCGGCAGCTTCATCGTCTCGCCCGGCAGCAGGAGCTTGGCGAGCTTGTTGCCCTTGCTGTCCTTGTACTGCGTCATGTGCTTCGAGTTGAGCTGGTACACGCTCTGCGGCAGCCCCGAGTCGACGCCGAGGTCGCCGTGGAAGCCGGAGATGGCCATCACCGGGAAGTCGAGGCCGGGGAAGGTGGAGAACATCGTGCCCTTGCCCTTGCCGGCGTAGGTCGGCACGAACATCGTCTGGAAGCCGAGCTGCTCCTTCTTGCCCGCGGCGTTGCGGTAGCCGTCCATCACCTTGATGGCGCCGGTCGACGTGGCATTGGAGTCGAGCGGCAGCAGCGGCACCGCGTCCCGGTAGATCTCCTTGCCCTTGGCGTCCTTGACCGCGACGATCGGGGCGTAGCCGTGCGAGACCAGGTAGACCTTCGAGCCGTCGACCTCAAGGGGCGTGTTGACCTTGATGACGCCCTTCTTGTCCTTGCCCTCCGCGCCCTCGGAGTACGTCACGTGGGCTTCGTACTTGCGGGGCGTGCCGCGGTTCGGCCCGTTCTTCTCGTACGTCCCGATGAACTTGTCCAGCGTGAAGCTGAACGGCGCCAGCTTGTTGGGGTCGAAGAGCGTGCCGGCCTTGAAGTCGTCGTACTGCGTGAGGGTGTTGGAGAAGCCGTCGCCGTCGACGACCAGCTTGCCGCCCTCGGACTTCCACAGCTGGCCGCTGGCGAAGGAGACCAGGAGCACGATCAGGGCGATGTGGAAGAGCAGGTTCCCGGTCTCGCGCAGGAAGCCCTTCTCCGCGGCGACCTCTCCCTCCTGGGGGGAGTGCGCACGGAAGCGGCGCTTCTTCAGCATCGCGAGCGCGGCGTCCCGGACGGCCTCGGGCCCGGAATCCGTACGCCAGGTCGTGTACGCGGGCAGCCGGGTCAGCCGCTTGGGCGCGCGCGGCGGACGGCCGCGCAGCTGCCCGACGAACTGCCAGGTGCGAGGCACGATGCAGCCGATGAGGGAGATGAACAGCAGGATGTAGATCGCCGAGAACCAGACCGAGCTGTAGACGTGGAAGAGTCCCAGCTTGTCGTAGACAGGCGCGAGCACATCGTGCTTGGCCTTGAAGTCGGTGACCTTCAGCTCGTCGATGCTCGTCTGCGGGATCAGCGAGCCGGGAATGGCTCCCAGCGACAGCAGGAGCAGCAGGAGCAGCGCGACCCTCATGGAGGTCAGCTGCCGCCAGAACCAGCGGATCCAGCCGATGACTCCCATGGCGGGGAGGCTGGAGACCGACTCCTCCTTCGGCGCGGTGGAGAGCTGCGCCCCTGCGGCGCCGAGGTCGCTCTCGTTCGCGGCCGGATCCGGCTGCGCGGCGCCCGGCCGCGCGGCGTCCGTCGTGTCAGTCGTCTTGCTCATGTGGAACTCAGATCCCCACCGTGTAGCCGGATGACCAGACCTGCATCTCCTGGATGATGCGGTCCCAGGCGCCGGTGACGAGCAGCAGTCCGGTCACGATCATCATGATCCCGCCGATGCGCATGACCCAGGCGTAGTGCTTCTTGACCCAGCCGAAGGCGCCGAGCGCCTTGCGGAAGGCCACCGCCGCGAGCACGAACGGCACTCCCAGACCGAGGCAGTACGCGACGGTCAGTATGGCGCCGCGCCCGGCGGTCGCCTGCTCGAAGGCGAGGCCCTGCACCGACGCGAGTGTCGGTCCCAGGCAGGGTGTCCAGCCGATCCCGAACAGCGCCCCCAGCAGCGGTGCGCCGATCAGACCGGTCACCGGCCGCTTGTGGAAGCGGAATTCGCGCTGGGTGAGCCAGGGCATCATGCCCATGAAGAAGATCCCGAGCAGGATCATCAGCACACCGAGGACCCTGCTGATGACGGTCTGATGCTCCTGGAGCCGGTGTCCGAAGTAGCCGAACAGCGCGCCGCCCGAGACGAAGACAGCGGTGAAGCCGACCACGAACAGCGTGGCCCCGGCCGCCATCCGGCCCCGTCTGGCCTGCGCGAGATCCGAGCCGCTCACCCCGGTGACGTAACTCAGATAGCCGGGGACCAGGGGCAGGACGCACGGCGAGAAGAAGGAGACCAGGCCGCCCAGTACGGCGATGGGCAGGGCGACCAGCAGGGCACCGTTCTGGACGGTGCCGCCGATCCCGGATTCGGCGGCCGCGGTGACAAGCACGCTCACCGGATCACTTCTCCGCGATCAGCGGGTCGATCATCTTGCGCAGCGTGTCCTCTTCGACCCCGCCCGCCTTCCGGGCGGCGATCTTCCCGTCGCGGTCGACGACGACCGTGGACGGGATCGACTGCGGGTTCAGGCTGCCCGCCGGGAAGCGGAGCAGCAGCTTGCCACTCGGGTCGTAGAGGCTCGGGTACGGGACGTCGTAGCTCTTCTCGAACGCCTTGGCCGGACCGGTGGAGGTGTCACGGGTGTTGATCCCGACGAACTCCACGCCCTTGGCCTTGAGGTCCCTGGAGACCTTCGCCAGGTTCCCGGCCTCGGCACGGCACGGCGGGCACCAGGAACCCCAGACATTCAGCACGACGATCTTGCCCCGGTAGGCGCTGTCCACGTCGAGCGTCCTGCCGTCGACGGTCTTCCCGGACAGTTCGGGCGCGCTCTGGCGCCCGCCCTTCCCGGCGGTGACGATCCCACTGCTGCTCGTGACGTAGCGGGAGCCCTGGGAACTGCTGACCTTGGCGCCGGATCCGCACGCCGACAGAGCGAGCGCGGAGACCGCAACCACTGCGCCCAGCTGGGCGGCGCGGCGGAGGGCGGTGCGGCGGAGGGGGCGCGTAAGAGCCATGTGAAAAGTTTCGCATGGCCGTTTCGCGGATCTTGGGCACCCCCCTCACTGCCCGGAAAGCCCGATGTCAAGCAGCCTTAAGGAAACTGTTCCACCCACCGGCCGGCCGCTGCCCGACTTCGAGGGAACGCAGCTTGTCGAGCACCGCAGGGTCCTGCACATCGAGCCAGTCGCAGAACTGCCGGAAGGAGACGAGCCGTACGTCGGGGCGGCCCGCGATCTTCTTCATCGCTTCCTCGACCGCATCCATGTAGAGACCGCCGTTCCACTCCTCGAAGTGGTTGCCGATGTACATGGGCGCGCGGTTCGATTCGTACGCCCGCGTGAATCCGGCGAAATACGAGTCGGCCGCCTGCCTGCGCCAGTAGGGATAGTGCGACGTCATGCCCTTGGTCGAATTCTTCGACTGATTGGCCAGCATGTTGTAGTCCATCGAGAGCACCTCGAAGGTGTGCCCGGGGAAGGGGATCTGCTGGAGCGGGAGATCCCACAGCCCGCCGCGCTTGACCGGCCAGGTCTGCAGGCCGCCGGGGGAACTGGCGTCATAACGCCAGCCGAGCTTCTGGGCCGTCGGCAGCAGATTGTCCTGGCCGAGCAGGCACGGGGTGCGGCTGCCCACGATTTCCTTGCGGTAGTCGAAAGGCAGCGGCGGCTCGTCGTGCCAGCCGGTGTTCGTACGCCATTCGGTGACGAAGGAGACGGCCTGGTCGATCTCGCTCTCCCACTGTTCGGGTGTCCAGTGCGCGACGGAGCCCGAAGTGGTGCCGCAGAAATGCCCGTTGAAGTGCGTCCCGATCTCGTGGCCGTCCAGCCATGCCTGCCGGGTGTACTTCATCGTTGCCTTGATGTGCTCATCGCTGAGATAACCGATGTCGGACGCACCGACCGGGTTGTTCGGAGGGCGGTAGAGCGATTTCTTCGACTCGGGCAGCAGGTAGAGCCCGGAGAGGAAGAACGTCATCCCGGCCTGGTGCTCCTTGGCGAGTTTCAGGAATCGCGGGAAAAGACCGTTGCCGACCTCGCCCGCCCCGTCCCAGGAGAAAATGACGAACTGGGGCGGGGTCTCCCCCGGCTCCATCCGTACCGGCTTGGACGGCTGATTCGGCTGGAGGCCGGTATCGGCGGTCGACCCGTCACCGATCAGCCGCACCGGCCCCTTCTTCGGGGTGGCGCCCGCACCCTGGCTGCCCTTTTCCTTACTGCCCACCGCGGACTTGCCGCCGGCGCCACAGCCCGCCAGTCCGGCCGCGGCGGCAGCCCCGGCTCCCAGTCCCAGCAGGCCCCTCCTGGTCATGTTGCGCATCGCGCCACCCATCTCTTTCGTCGTCCGGCGGCCCATACAAGCGGGCAACCAGTCAGATGATGGGATTAACGTGACGGTTCCGGCCAACCGGTACGATTTTTCACTCTACGCGCCGAACGCTTTTGCCTTTCCTTTGGAAGGCTTTGCACCGGACAGGAGATGGGACGGCACCAGGTCCCTCGCCGGTTCCGTGTAACCGACCGAGACAATCCGGTCGCCCTGGTACGTGAACGTCGTCAGCGAGGCGAGCGTGCACTGCCGCTTGCGCGGGTCGTGCCACAGGCGCCGCCGCTCCACGAAGCTCCGCACGGTCCAGATCGGCAGCTGGTGGCTGACGCACAGCGCCTCGTGGCCGCGCGCGGCGTCCCGCGCGGCGTCGAGGGCGCCCATCATCCGTACGACCTGGTCCACGTACGGCTCGCCCCAGGAGGGGCGGAACGGGTTGGTGAGGTGCTTCCAGTTCGCGGGCCTGCTCAGGGCGCCGTCGCCGACACCGAACGTCTTGCCCTCGAAGATGTTCGCCGCCTCGACGAGCCGGGCGTCGGTGGTGAGGTCGAGACCGTGCGAGGTGGCGACCGGGGTCGCCGTCTCCTGGGCGCGCTCCAGCGGGGAGGCCACGACATGGGTGATGTCCCGGCCCGTGAGGTGCTCCGCGACCCGGTCGGCCATCTGACGGCCGAGCTCCGAGAGGTGGTAGCCGGGGCGGCGGCCGTACAGCACACCGTCCGGGTTGTGCACCTCACCGTGGCGCATCAGGTGCACAACGGTGATCTCTTTGCTGCTGTCGCTCATGCGGACACCTCGGCGGCGGCTCGGGCGGCGGCGGGCAGTGCGGCGGCGATGCGCTCGACCGCCCGCTCGTCGTGCGTGGTCGAAACGAACCAGGACTCGAAGGCCGACGGCGGGAGGTAGACGCCCTGCGCCAGCATCGAGTGGAAGAACGGGGTGAAGCGGAAGGCGTCCTGCGCCTTGGCGTCCTCGTAGGTGCGGACCGGGCTGTCGCTGAAGAAGACGGAGAACATGTTGCTCGCCGTCTGGATCCGGTGCGCGACGCCCTCCTTGCTGAGCGCCGCCGTGACCAGGCCCTGGATCTCCAGGGAGACCGCGTCGACCTTCTCGTACGCCGCGTCGTCGAGCAGCCGCAGCTGGGCGAGGCCCGCGGCGGTGGCGACCGGGTTCCCGGAGAGCGTGCCCGCCTGGTAGACGGGACCGACGGGCGCCAGGTACGCCATGACGTCCGCGCGTCCGCCGAACGCGGCGGCCGGGAAGCCGCCGCCCATGACCTTGCCGAAGGTCATCAGGTCGGGGCGGACCCCGTCGATGCCGTACCAGCCGGCCTTCGAGGTACGGAATCCGGTCATCACCTCGTCGGAGATGTACAGCGCGCCGTCGGCGGAGCAGAGCTCCTTGAGTCCGGCGTTGAACCCGTCGACGGGCGGCACGACGCCCATGTTCCCCGCGGACGCCTCGGTGATGACGCAGGCGATCTGACCGGGGTGGGCGGCGAAGGCCTGGCGTACGGCTTCGAGGTCGTTGTACGGCAGGACGATGGTGTCGCCGGTCTGCGCGCCGGTCACCCCCGGGGTGTCGGGGAGCCCGAGGGTCGCGACACCGGACCCGGCGGCGGCCAGCAGCGCGTCCACGTGTCCGTGGTAGCAGCCGGCGAACTTCACCACCTTGGCCCGGCCGGTGAAGCCGCGGGCGAGCCGGATGGCCGACATGGTCGCCTCGGTGCCCGATGACACCAGGCGTACCTGCTCGACGGGCTCGATGCGGGAGACGATCTCCTCGGCCAGCGCGACCTCGCCCTCCCCCGGCGTGCCGAAGGAGGTGCCGCGCGCGACCGCGGCCTGCACGGCGGCGATGACGTCGGGGTGCGCGTGCCCGAGGATCATCGGACCCCACGAGCACACGAGGTCGACGTACTCACGTCCGTCGGCGTCGGTCAGATAGGGACCGGTACCGGACACCATGAACCGGGGCGAACCGCCCACGGCGCGGAAGGCACGAACAGGAGAGTTCACCCCGCCGGGGGTCACAAGGGACGCACGGTCGAAGAGCGTCTGCGAAACTGGGGCTTCGTATTCGTACGGATAGCTCACACAAGCCATGGTGTCAGAGGCGCAGACGGTATTGCGGACAGGTGTTTCACCGCACATCCGTGGGGGAGGTCTCTGACACGATGATCGGGTTGCGCGGCGGGGGCCGTGAGTGGTCGGGTGGAGATATGCATCGCGGTGGCGGACTGGGCGAGGGGACCGATGACCTGGGTCCCGAGCCTGCCCGAAGGGGAAAGCACCGACGAGAGGCAGAGACACGGGCGCAGGCGGGGAGTACGGGAAGCAGGAGTGGTGGGCTTGTGGGCGTGACCTACAAGTACTTCGGCGCGCCCGACGGCGCGACAGCGGCCCGGGTGCCGGTCACCATGCGCCCCGAGGAGCTGGGCGGCGATGAGCTCGGCATGGGCGGCATGTTCACGAAGATAAAGCCGGAGACGATGGCCGCCATGGTCCTCACCGGCATCCAGGGCATACCCCTGGGCAAGGTGCCCCCGCTGGAACTGGTCGTGCTGCACCCCGACTACGCGGTGGTGAAGCTCCCGATGACGGTCGTGGACCCGCTGCGCGGTGTCGGCGAGGAATCGGTCGGCGCCGCCGCCTTCATCTGGTCGACGGTCCCGGACCGCGGCGGCCCCCGGGACGCGTTCAACGCCTACCGCCTGCTGCACGAGTGGCAGGACTTCTCCCACCGGCTGCACGACGCGGGGCATCAGGCGTACTGCCTGGTGTGGCCGTGACGGCACGGCGCGGCTGACGACGGCCCCCGCGCAGCATCCGGCAGGACCGCAGCACCCGGACCGGACGCACCCCGGGCTCCGGCGCGGGCCGCGGGGCTACGGCTACGGCTACGGCCGGGAACTCCACTGCGGGCCACGGCCGGTGAGGGCGAGGACCCGGCCGGGAGCGGGTGCCCCGGCGGGCACGTACACCGGCTCGCCGAACATTCCCGCGGCGCGGGCCATCGGCGCCATGTCCGCGAGCGCGGGCAGGAGTTCGCCGATCACGGCGGCCCCGGGCGCGAGATCCTGGCCCGTCGCGCACGCCAGGTCCCAGGCGTGCACGGTGAGTTCGCCGAGCACCATGTGACCGACCGTTCCGGCGGGCAGCCGCATGGCGCCCGCCGTGCCGTCCTCCGCTCCGGGCTCGGCCCAGCCGCACAGTGCGCCGGGTCGAGGAACCGGCCGCCGGGGAGGGGGTGTCGGCGCGGTCCTTGCAACGGCTCTTCGCCGTGTACGTGGGGGGGGCGAGCCCCAAGTGGGTGATTGATCCTGCGCTACCGCATCCGTGAGGCGCTGGAACGGGCCGGGGCGGACGCGCGGGCCGACCGGCCGACGCTCGCGGCCGAGCCGGGCCACAGCGATCAGGCGCACCTCACGCGCGACTTCACCTCGACGATCGGCGTCACCCCGGCGGCGTACGGGGCATCGCACCGGCGGCGTACGAGGCCTCGGCCGGATAGCCGGCTCCCCGCGAAACGGCGACGCCGGGCGTCCGCCGTGGCGGAGCTCCCGGGAGCAGGCACTCCCGGGAACCAGCCATCGGCGGGCCCGGCTGTCAGGGTCGGTGCCGCCCTGGGGCCGCACCACGGAGAAGGGTCCCGGCGCGGGCCGGAATCAGCTGCTGAGGAGTTCGTTGCCCGCCTTCAGGGCGTCGCCCCCGGCCTTCGCGGCGCTCTTCACCGCGTGCACCTTCTTGCCGACGTTGTCCCCGGCAACGCTCTTGGCGATCGGCTTGGCCTGCTCGCCGACGGCGGCGGCGGTCTGGGCGGTGCTGCTGATGGTGCCCCCGAGACTGCTGGCCTGGGCGGCGGGTGCGAAGGCGGCGAGCAGGGCGGAACCGGCAGCGGCAGTGGTGAGAATTCGACGTACGTTCATGGCCGGGGTAACGCGCGGAAGCGCCTGAAGGCACGCCCCCGTCAGCGGTTCGCCCCCGAGTGGCGGCCGATCCCACCCGCACGGGGGGGGAGCGAGCACCTGGTTGCTGCCGGGTGCGGCACCGCTCATTTAACTGCGTGACACAGATTCTGCGCTCAGCCTAGTATCGTGGCGGGCGCCGGCGCCGCGCCCCTTGCCCGTGTCCGGACCGGCGCCCCACCCGGCCACCCCCGAAGGGACACCCCCATGACCGTCCTCGTCACCGGAAGCCGCGGCAGAGTCGGCTCCGCCCTCATCTCCCTCCTGCACGACCGCGGTCTGGACGTCCGGGCCGCGTCGGCCGCGCCCGGGAGCCTCTCCCTGCCCGGCGGCGTGCCGGCCGTACGGTGCGACCTCCACGACCCCGCCACCTTCCCGGACGCACTCGACGACATCGACGCGGTCTTCCTGTACGCGGAGCCCTCCCACGCCGGCGCTTTCGCGCAGCAGGCCGGGGCGGCGGGCGGCCGGCACATCGTGCTGCTCTCCTCCAGCTCCGTGCTCGGACCCGGAGCGCGGGAGAGCGCGATCGCCGCCCCCCACATCGCCGTCGAACAAGCGCTGGCCGCGTCCCCCGTCGAGACGACCGTCCTGCGGCCCGGCGCCTTCGCGGCCAACGCCCTCCAGTGGGCGGGCGCCCTGCGGCACTCGGGCACCATCGACCTTCCCCACCCCGGCAGTTACTCGGACCCCATCCACGAACAGGACATCGCCGAGGCCGCGTACGCCGTGCTCACCGAGCCCGCGCTCCGCGGCGAGGCGTACCACCTGACCGGGCCGCAGTCGCTCACCTTCACCGAACAGATCGCGGCCCTGGAGAGCGCCGCCGGCCGCATCCTGCCGTCCCGGCACGTCACCCGCGAGGCCTGGAAGGAGTCGGTCAGCCCCTACCTCGCGGCCGCCCCCGCCGACGCCCTGCTGCGCTACTGGGCCGCATCCGACGGCGTCCCCACCACCGTCACCGGCCATGTGGAGCGGCTCACCGGCCACCCGGCCCGCACCTTCGCCACCTGGGCCACCGAGAACGCGAGCGCCTTCACCGGCTGAACGCCGAGACGCCGGGCAGCCGGGACGCCGGAGCGGTCTCCGCGCACAGCCGGCGTGTTCAGTCGAGCTGCCCGCTCCGCAGCCGGCCGATCTGCCGGGCGCTCATCGCCACCGTCCGCCGCATGTGGTCGGTGAGCAGAGCGATCTCCTGGTCGTCGTAGGCGTCGAACATGGCGAACCAGGCGCCGTTCAACTGCGCCCAGACCGCCCCGAACTCCGCCATGCGCGCGGGCACCGTCCCCACGAGTACTTTCCGGCGGTCGTCCGCGTCGCGCTGCCGCCGCACATAGCCCGCCCGCTCCAGCCGGTCGACGAGCCGGGTCGCCGACCCGGTGGTCAGCCCGGTCAGCTCCGCGATCCGCCCCGTCGTGACCGGCCCCGGTTCGAGGCTGAGCAGGTTGAGGCACTGCACATCGGTGGGGTGCAATTGCAGATGGTCGGCGAGCGCCTGGTTGAACAGGGCGTACGCAGCCATGTACCGGCGCGACGTGGCACCCAGCTCGGCCATGAGCGCACTGCGCGGCCCCGTCTTCTGCGTCATGCAGAAATCGTACGACCCGGGGACGGGCCGCCCGCTCCTCCTCCCGGCACCCGGCCCCGCGGCGTCACCTCACGCGTACCTCCGGCCACCCGGGCCCCACTGGTCACACCTCGCACCACGGAACGGCCGTGCCACGCTGTCCCCATGCCCATCCTCCGCTCCGCTGCCCTTTTCGGCCTCGCCGCGCTCTTCGAGATCGGGGGTGCCTGGCTCATCTGGCAGGGCGTACGGGAAAGCAGGGGCTGGATCTGGATCGGCGGCGGGATCGTCGCGCTCGGCATCTACGGCTTCGTCGCGACCCTCCAGCCCGACGGTCAGTTCGGCCGGATCCTCGCCGCGTACGGAGGGGTCTTCGTCGCCGGGTCGATCGTCTGGGGCATGGTGGCCGACGGCTACCGGCCCGACCGCTGGGACGTGACGGGCGCGCTGATCTGTCTCGCCGGGATGGCCGTGATCATGTACGCCCCGCGCGGCCGCTGACACCGGGCCTATCCTGGCAGCGCGGCGCGCACCGCACGCGCGCACCGCACATCCCCCGCATCGACCGTCCGCCCGAGGAGCATCGCCATGACCGCCGCGCCCGCAGCCACCAACCGCATCGCTGTCGTCACCGGAGCGAGCAGCGGTATCGGCGCAGCCACCGCCCGGCAGCTCGCCGCCGCCGGTTACCGGGTGGTGCTCACCGCACGCCGCAAGGACCGGATCGAGGCGCTGGCAGCGGAGATCAACGCAGCGGGCCACCAGGCCATGGCGTACACCCTGGACGTCACCGACCGCCCGGCCGTCGATGCGTTCGCCACCGCGTTCCCCACCATCGGTGTCCTGGTCAACAACGCGGGCGGCGCACTCGGCGCGGACCCGGTGGCCACGGGCGACCCGGCGGACTGGCGCCAGATGTACGAGACGAACGTCATCGGCACGCTCAACCTCACCCAGGCCCTGCTCCCCGCGCTGGTCGCGAGCGGTGACGGCACCGTCGTGATCGTCTCGTCCACGGCGGGCCACGGAGCGTACGAGGGCGGCGGTGGCTACGTGGCGGCGAAGAACGGCGCCCGGGTCCTCGCCGAGACCCTCCGCCTGGAGATCGTGGGCCGGCCGGTGCGGGTGATCGAGATCGCCCCCGGCATGGTCAGGACCGAGGAGTTCGCGACGACCCGCTTCGGCGGCGACGAGGAGAAGGCTGCGAAGGTCTACGCGGGCGTGGCCGAGCCGCTCGTCGCGGAGGACGTGGCGGAGGCCATCACCTGGACGGTGACCCGCCCCAGCCACGTCAACATCGACCTCCTGGTGGTCCGCCCCCGCGCCCAGGCGTCCAACACCAAGGTGCACAGGGAGCTGTGACCCAGGCCGGGCCCGCCCGGGGCCACCGGGCGGGCCATGGTCAGCCCTTCACACACACGACCTGCTTGAGCTTGGCGACCACCTCGACCAGGTCGCGCTGCCGCTCGATGACCTGCTCGATCGGCTTGTACGCGCCGGGGATCTCGTCCACCACGCCGGAGTCCTTCCGGCACTCCACCCCCTGCGTCTGCTCCTCCAGGTCCCGTGTGGTGAAGCGGCGCTTCGCGGCGTTCCGGCTCATCTTCCGCCCGGCGCCGTGCGAGGCGGAGTTGAAGGCCTTCTCGTTGCCCAGCCCCTTCACGATGTACGAACCCGTGCCCATCGAGCCGGGGATGATCCCGTAGTCACCGGATCCGGCGCGGATGGCGCCCTTCCTGGTGACCAGCAGGTCCATGCCCTCGTACCGCTCCTCGGCCACGTAGTTGTGGTGGCAGCTGATGACCGGCTCGAAGGTCACCCGGGCCTTCTTGAACTCCTTCCGGACCACGTCCTGGAAGAGGCTCATCATGATGGCCCGGTTGTACTTCGCGTACTCCTGCGCCCAGAAGAGGTCGTTCCGGTACGCCCCCATCTGCGGGGTGTCGGCGATGAACACCGCCAGATCCCGGTCGACCAGGCCCTGGTTGTGGGGGAGCTTCTGTGCGACACCGATGTGGTGGTCGGCCAGCTCCTTGCCGATGTTCCGGGAGCCCGAGTGCAGCATCAGCCAGACCGAATCCGACTCATCGAGACAGAACTCGATGAAGTGATTCCCTGATCCGAGCGAGCCCATCTGCTTCACAGCCCGGCCCTGACGGAATTTGACCGACTCGGCGACCCCGTCGAACCGCGCCCAGAAGTCGTCCCATCCCGCCGCAGGGAAGCCGTGCAACCGGCCCGGGTCCACCGCGTCCTCGTGCATCCCCCGGCCCACCGGGATGGCCGCCTCGATCCTGGAGCGCAGCCGCGACAGATCGCCCGGCAGATCGTTCGCCGTCAGTGACGTCCTCACCGCCGACATCCCGCACCCGATGTCCACCCCGACCGCCGCCGGGCAGACCGCGCCGTGCATCGCGATCACCGAGCCCACCGTCGCGCCCTTGCCATAGTGCACGTCCGGCATGACGGCGAGGCCCTTGATCCAGGGCAGCGTGGCGACGTTCCGCAGCTGCTGCATCGCGCCGTCCTCGACCGACGCCGGGTCGGCCCACATCCGGATGGGGACTTTCGCACCCGGAACCTCTACATACGACATAACTCCTCGATTCCCCCGAAAAAGCCAGAAAGAGAAAAACACGCATCAAGATCCGCGAAGACGACAGCGGACCGGCGTGTACACCAGTGCGTGCGATAGACATTGTGTCCGGTCACCGTCATCAGGCGGTATCCGTTTTCCGTTCCGAAGGGAGCCTCGGACAGTGCAGCGAAGGGCTTACGTACCCGGCTTGGTGCTGCTCGCAGCGCTCGTCACCGGCTGCACCGCCGGGTCCGGGACCGATGGTTCCAACGCCGACGCGAAGCCAGGCGAGACCACTCCCGCCGCAGCCCCCGGCAAGTACTCCACCCTCCCCGAGCCCTGTCGCGCCGCCGACAAGGACGTCCTGAAGGACATGTTCCCGGAGATCGCCGACCTGCCGAAGGAGCAGCAGGAGAAGGCGTACGCGGGTACCCCCGAGGCAACCTTCGACACCGATCGCCAGGTGGGCTGCCGGTGGAAGGCCGACTCGCCCGCCGACGCGCACCGGCTGCGCATCGGGATGGAACGGGTCGTGAGCTACGACACCACCGTCAGCGACGACGACCAGGCGAAGACCCTCTACACGCAGAAGCTGACCGCCGCCGACCTCTCGGCGGACGCGACCCCCACCACACCGTCCACCCCCAGCGCGAGCGCCGGCACGGGCAGCGACCGGCAGGGAGCCGCGCACGGCACGCCGGCCCCCGGGCAGGACAGCTCACCGGGCGGCTCCCAGGACACCGGGCAGGACGGCGACGAGGGACAGGCGACCGGCGATCTCGGGTCGCGGCTCCTGAGCGGCCTCGGCAGCGCCGCCTTCCTCGACGACGTACCGGCCAAGCCCGGCGCGGCGTCCCCGCAGCACACCGTCCGGGTGGTCTTCCGCGCGTCGAACGTCCTGATCACCGTGGAGTACAGCGAGGAGCCGACCGAGGCGGGCACACCCGCCGACACGAAGAGCCTGCAGGACAGGACGCAGGCCATGGCCCGCAAACTCGCCGACCAGATCGGTGAATAGTCCGTCGTCCGGCGGCCCCGGCGTACCGTGGCGGCCCGGACCGTACGACCCGTACGACACATGAGCGAAGGAACCATGCACCGATCAGCCCCGCGACTCACCCGCCTTCTCGCCTGTGCAGCCGTCCCCGTGATGCTCGTCGTCGCCGGCTGCTCGTCGGACTCCGGCTCCAGCGGCAAGAAGAGCTCCAGCTCGCCGGCGCCGAGCGCTTCGGCAACCCCGACGGTCGCCAAGGCGGTGTACCCCAAGCTGCCGGACGCCTGTAAGGCGATCCCGGGGAAGACCGTCTCCGACCTCGTCCCCAAGGCGAAGGACAAGGCGGGGACCGAGGTCAAGTCGAGCGACCTGTCGGCCCGCGCCGGCTGCTCCTGGAACGGCCTGGAGAGCAAGGGCACCAAGGGCTCGCAGTACCGCTGGCTCTCTGTCTCCTATCTCCGCTTCGACTCCGACTCGGTACTCGGCAGCGGCCAGAAGCGGGCACAGGACCAGTACGCGAAGGCCGTGGCCGACGCGAAGGCGACGGACGGCGCGAAGAACGTCAAGACGGTGACCACACCGGGTATCGGCCAGGAGGCGACCACGGTCACCTACGAACAGCGCAAGACCGACGCGGACTTCACCTACGCCGTGGTCATCACCCGTACGGAGAACGTCGTCGCCACGGTCAATCACAACGGCGCCGGGTACGAGGGCTCCAAGTCCCCGTCCGCCGCCGACATGACGAAGGGCGCGCAGACGGCGGCCAAGCCCGCCGTGTCCGCGGTGGCAGCGGCCAACAAGTAGCCCTCGCAGGCGCCTTCGGGCGCCCCCGCCGGAGCCCGGTCCCCCCTCCTGGGACCGGGCTCCCGGCGTACCCGCGCAACGCCGCCCGTACGCATGTGCCAGGCTGTGCCCGCCGGATGTCGAATTCAGGAGGGGACCGCGGGTGGCCGCGATGCAGCTGACACGCACGCACCGGATACTCATTGCGCTCGTGGTCGCGGGTGCGGTGATCATCGCCGGGATCGGTTTCGTGGGTTCCTACGCGGCCGTGCGTGAACTCGCCCAGGAGAAGGGCTTCGGCTCCTTCTCACTGGTCTTCCCGATCGGTATCGATGCGGGGATCTGTGTGCTGCTCGCACTGGATCTGCTGCTGACCTGGATCCGTATCCCGTTCCCGCTGCTGCGCCAGACGGCGTGGCTGCTGACCGCGGCGACGATCGCCTTCAACGGCGCCGCGGCCTGGCCCGACCCGCTCGGCACCGGGATGCACGCGGTGATCCCGGTGCTGTTCGTGGTCTGCGTCGAGGCGGCGCGCCACGCGGTGGGCCGGATCGCCGACATCACGGCCGACAAGCACATGGAGGGCGTGCGCCTCACCCGCTGGCTGCTCTCGCCGGTCCCCACGTTCCGGCTGTGGCGCCGGATGAAGCTCTGGGAACTGCGCCGGTACGACGAGGTCATCAGGCTCGAACAGGACCGGCTGATCTACCAGGCGAGGCTCCAGGCCCGGTTCGGGCGCGGATGGCGGCGGAAGGCACCGATCGAGTCGCTGATGCCGCTGCGGCTGGCGCGGTACGGGGTCCCGCTCGCCGAGACGGCACCGTCGGGTCTGGCCGCCGCGGGGATCGAGCCGGTGCTGCTGCCCCAGGCCCCCGCCCTGGAGGCCGGGACCGCAGCGGTGCCCGCGCCCGCGCAGGTCGCGGCGGAGACGCCGGACCGGGCGGGCCCCGCGGGCCCCGGCGTCCAGGAGCAGGAGCCGGAGCGGGAAGAGGAGCAGGAACCGCAGGCCACGCACGAGAGCCCGTGGTTCGCCGCGCCGCAGGTCTCGCAGGAGGCGTACACGGGGACGTACGACCCGGCGTACGAGCCCGCGTACGAGCAGCAGTACCCGCATGGGTACGAGCAGGGGTACGAGCAGTACGAGGATCCGTATCCGCAGGAGTACGGCCGGCAGGCCGAGCAGTACGGGGAACAGCACCAGGGGCCCTACGGCCGGCAGCCGGAGCAGGCGTACGAGCAGCACGACCCCCGTGAGCAGCATGACGGGTCCGGCGCCGCCGACCCCGCTCGGGTCATGGTGCCCACCGGAGCGGGCGGGTCACGCCGGCTCGGCGGTGTGGTGCCCGGGCCCCGCGCCGGGGAGCAGCCCGCGGACGAGGCCCACGAGGCCGCAGGGCCGGACGGCCCCGAGGTGCAGGGGCTGCCCGAGGACGTGTCCCGTGAGGACGCCTACTTCGGGGCCTACCGGAAGTTCATCAGCGAGAACAACGACGTCCCGACGGTGCGGCAGTTCGGCCGGTACCTGAAGGATCTGTACGGCGTCACGGGCCGCAACAGCGAGACCCTGAGCGACAGTTCGCTCCGTCCCTACCTGGCCCGCTTCCAGCACCGCTACGCGGAGGAACTGGACGCGGAGCACATCGCGTAGACGCGCAGTCCGGTACGCGGAGTCCGCGCGCGGACGCGCAGTCCGGTACGCGGAGGGCGCGCGGACGCGGAGGGCGGCGCGCGGGACCGCGCGGCGCATCGCGCGACCGGCGGGAGAGAGCACGGGGGCCGCTGCCCCGGGAGGGATCCCCGGGGCAGCGGCCCTCCGCCGTACCGCCCGTCAGACCGCGAGCAGCTTGCGTACCCGGTCGGCCCCGACCGCGAGCAGCAGCGTGGGCAGCCTCGGTCCGGTGTCGCGGCCGACCAGCAGCTGGTAGAGCAGGGCGAAGAAGGTGCGCTGGGCGACCTTCATCTCCGGGGTGGGCTTGGCGTCCGGTTCGAAGCCCGCCTGGACCTTCGGCACGCCGTAGACGAGCGTCGTCAGGCCGTCCAGCGACCAGTGCGTGTCGAGCCCTTCGAGGAGCAGCCGCAGTGATTCGCGGTCCTGGTCGCCGAGGGCGGCCAGGGTCTCCGTGTCCGGCTCGTCGCGCACCAGGGTGCGCTGCTCGGCCGGGACCTGGGTGGTGATCCAGCTCTCGGCCCGGTCGAGCCGGGGGCGCACGTCGTCGAGCGAGGTGACCGGGTTCGCCGGGTCCAGTTCGCTGAGGATACGCAGCGTCTGGTCCTCGGCCCCGGCCGTGATGTCCGCGACGGAGGCGAGGGTGCGGTAGGGCAGCGCGCGCGGGGTGCGCGGGAGTTCACCGGCGGCGGTGCGGGCCGCGCGGGTGTGCGCTGCGGCGTCGGCGGGGAGCGCCGAGCCGTCCGCGACCTTGGACTCCAGCTTGTCCCACTCGTCGTAGAGGCGCTGGATCTCCTGGTCGAAGGCGATCTTGAACGACTGGTTGGGCCTGCGCCGGGCGTACAGCCAGCGCAGCAGCGGCGCCTCCATGATCTTCAGCGCGTCCGAGGGGGTGGGCACGCCGCCCTTGGACGACGACATCTTGGCCATGCCGCTGATGCCGACGAACGCGTACATCGGGCCGATCGGCTGTACACCGTCGAAGATCTCGCGGACGATCTGTCCGCCGACCACGAACGAGGACCCGGGCGAGGAGTGGTCGACACCGCTGGGCTCGAAGACGACGCCCTCGTAGGCCCAGCGCATCGGCCAGTCGACCTTCCAGACCAGCTTGCCGCGGTTGAACTCGCTGAGCCGGACGGTCTCCGTGTGCCCGCAGTTGTTGCAGGTGTAGGCGAGCTCGGTCGTGGCGTCGTCGTACGAGGTGACCGTGGTGAGGTCCTTCTCGCAGGCACCGCAGTAGGGCTTGTAGGGGTAGTACCCCGTGTCACCGCTGCTGCCGTCGTCCTCGTCGGCTGCGCCTGATCCCTCGGCCGCCTCGATCTCGGCCTCGTCGAGCGGCTTCTGGCCCTGCTTCTGCTTCCCGCCGGCGGGGCCCTGCTTCGCGGGGTCCTTCTTGGTGCGGTAGCGGTCCAGGATCGCGTCGATGTCGCCGCGGTGCCTCATGGCGTGCAGGATCTGCTCGCGGTAGGTGCCTGCCAGGTACTGCTCGGTCTGGCTGATCGGGTCGTACTCCACGCCCAGCTCGGCCAGCGCGTCGACCATGGCCGCCTTGAAGTGCTCGGCCCAGTTCGGGTACGCGGACCCGGCGGGGGCCGGCACCGAGGTGAGCGGCTTGCCGATGTGCTCGGCCCAGGACGCGTCGACACCGGGGACGCCGTTCGGCACCTTCCGGTAGCGGTCGTAGTCGTCCCAGGAGATGAGGTGGCGCACCTCGTACCCGCGCCGCCTGATCTCGTCGGCGACCAGGTGCGGGGTCATCACCTCGCGCAGGTTGCCCAGGTGGATGGGGCCCGAGGGAGAGAGTCCGGATGCGACGACGACCACCGGTGCGCCGGCACCGGAGTCCTTCGCGCCCGCGGCACGGCGCTCCGATTCGGCGATGACATCGTCCGCGAAGCGGGAGACCCAGTCGGTCTCGGTGCTCTGAGCCACGATCGGCACATCCTTCTTCCTCGTACGTCTTCATGCAGGGCGGAGACTTCCGCGCCGGGCGGACGCCATTGTCCCAGGTCCCCGCAGCAGAGCGAAAACGGCTTTACGGGCCGTGGGATACTGGGCGGGATCCCTTGCACCCCTACGGAAACGGCAGTCGGCCCCATGCCTGAGCCAGTCTCGGTCAATTCCCTCGCTTCGACGCTCAAGGAGCACCTCGCGGACGCGCTGACGGCAGCTCTGCCGGATGCCGGTTCCGCGGACCCGCTGCTGCGCCGAAGCGACCGGGCCGACTTCCAGGCCAACGGCATCCTGGCCCTGGCGAAGAAGCTGAAGGGCAATCCGCGCGAGCTGGCAGCCACGGTCACCGCGGCGCTCCCGGCCAACGACCTGGTCAAGGAGATCGAGGTCTCGGGCCCCGGCTTCCTGAACATCACGCTCACCGACCGGGCGATCACCGAGACCCTCGCGGCGCGCGCCGCCGACCCGCGGCTCGGTGTGCCGTACGCGGCGCAGGCGGGCACCACGGTCATCGACTACGCCCAGCCGAACGTGGCGAAGGAGATGCACGTCGGGCACCTGCGGTCGGCCGTGATCGGCGACGCGATGGCCAAGATCATGGAGTTCGGCGGCGAGACGGTGATCCGCCGCCACCACATCGGGGACTGGGGCACCCAGTACGGGATGCTCATCCAGTACCTGATGGAGCACCCGCACGAGCTGGACCACGAGGGCGGCGAGGAGGCCGGCGAGGCCGCCATGTCCTCGCTCGACCGGCTCTACAAGGCCTCGCGTGCGGTCTTCGACTCCGACGAGGAGTTCAAGGCGCGCTCGCGGGACCGGGTGGTGGCCCTCCAGGCCGGTGACCCGGAGACGCGGGCGCACTGGCAGCGGTTCGTGGACGAGTCGAAGATCTACTTCTACTCGGTCTTCAACAAGCTGGACATGGAGATCGCCGACGCGGACATCGTCGGTGAGTCCGGCTACAACGACATGCTGGAGGAGACCTGCCGTCTCCTGGAGGAGTCGGGTGTCGCGGTCAGGTCCGAGGGCGCGCTCTGTGTCTTCTTCGACGATGTGAAGGGCCCGGACGGCAACCAGGTCCCGCTCATCGTGAAGAAGACGAACGGCGGCTACGGCTACGCGGCCACCGACCTCTCCGCGATCCGCAACCGGGTGGGCGACCTCAAGGCGGACGCCCTGCTGTACGTGGTGGACGTCCGGCAGTCGCTGCACTTCAAGATGGTCTTCGAGACGGCTCGCAGGGCGGGCTGGCTGGAGACCGGCGACGGCGAGGCGAAGCCGGTGCAGCTGGCGTTCGGCACGGTGCTCGGCAAGGACGGCAAGCCGTTCAAGACCCGGGCCGGCGAGTCGGTGCGGCTGGTGGACCTCCTGGACGAGGCGATCGACCGCGCGACGGCCGTCGTGCGGGAGAAGAACAACGAGAAGGTCGCGCTCACCGAGGCCGAGATCGTCGAGAACGGCACACAGATCGGCATCGGCGCGGTCAAGTACGCGGACCTGTCCACGTCGGCGGCGCGCGACTACAAGTTCGACCTGGACCAGATGGTGTCGCTCAACGGCGACACCAGCGTGTACATCCAGTACGCGTACGCCCGTATCCAGTCGATCCTGCGGCTGTCGGGCGAGGCGAAGCCGGTCGCGCACCCGGAGCTGGAGCTGGCTCCGGCGGAGCGTGCGCTGGGTCTGCACCTGGACCAGTTCGCGGAGGTACTCGCCGAGGTCGCCGCCGCGTACGAGCCGCACAAGCTGGCCGCGTACCTCTACCAGCTGGCCTCGCACTACACGACGTTCTACGCGGAGTGCCCGGTCCTCAAGGCCGCCACCCCCGAGCAGGTGGAGAACAGGCTGTTCCTCTGCGAGCTGACCGCCCGCACCCTGCACCAGGGTCTTGCGCTGCTGGGCATCCGGACGCCCGAGCGGCTGTAGGCGCCGCCCGGGGCCGGGCCGCGGGCCTCAGTTCGATGACGGGAGCCAGGCGTCCCCGCCGATCGGGTACTTGTAGTGGGGGCGCCCCTTCTCGCTGCTCGCGCGGAACGGCCTGCCGTGGTCGTCGAGCCGGAGGGTCCCGTGCCGGCTGCCGCTGCTCCACTGGAGCTCCAGGTACCAGCTGACGTCGTGTGCGTCGGTGTGCGCGTTGACCTCCAGTACCTGCGGGTCGTCGGCGGACACCCGGTACGGGAAGTCGGTGGCCGGGACCTTCCGGTCGCCCTGCACCCCGGCGGTCGGCTGCGCCAGCGGGGTCCCAGTGTCCAGGTTCACATCGAAGCCGGCCGGGGTGAGCCCGCCGCCGCAGCCGTCGCCCATCGCGTACGAGGCCCAGGCGAGCGGCGCGTGGCGGCCCACGATCCGCACGTGCAGGGCCTGGAGCACCACCGCGTCCGACGTCTTGCCCTGCACGGACAGCTCGATCCGCGCGTTGCCGCTGGAGACCCCGCCCAGCGCGCCGGCCCAGTTCGCGGCGTCCTGTTCGCTGGCGGGCGGCGGCATCTTCGTGGCCGGGCGGTCCACCAGATACCGCTGGCTGCACGGGCTGTCCCAGACGTACGGCCGGACGTTCACCGCCAGGGGCACGGCGGGGACGCTGTCGCCGTCGGGCCCGAGATCACCGGTGGTCCCCGTGGTCCCGCCGGCCCGCGCCGAAGCCGAGGCGGACGGGGAAGGGGTGACGGAGGGGGAAGCAGAGGCGGAGGGGGACTTCCGTGGCGAGGGCCCGGTGGACGGGGCGTCGTTCTGCGGACGGTGCGGTACTCCCCCCGCGACCGAGGTCGCGCCGGACGCGTCGTCGGGGCGCAGCTCCAGTGCGACGGGTACGGCCACGGCCGCGGCCACGGCCACTGCGGCCCCGGCCATCCAGAGGCGGGAGTTCCTGCGCGACCGCGCGGGCGAGGGCGCGTGTCCGGCCGGGCCGGAAGGAGCCGTCACCGCGGCGTCCGGAGCTGCCGTGTCCGGGTGCGCCGTGTCCGGGTGCGCCGTGTCCGGGTGTGCCGTGTCCGGTGCCACCGCGTCCGCCCGCCCCGCGCCCTTGGCGGGGTTTGCCGCTGCGGGTCCCTGCGGGGCGGCTTCGCCCGTGGCCGCTGAACCGGGGGCCGGTGAACCAGGGGCCGCAGCGGCGGGGGCCGCCGGATCGGGGAGCGCCGCGCCCCTGGGCCTCCTTCTGGCCGCGTCGGCCAGCAGCCAGCGCCGGTGCAGCCCGATCAGCTCCTCCGGGGTCGCCCCGCAGAGCCGGGCGAACCGCTCGACCGGCGCGTACTCGGTCGGGACCGCGTCACCGTTGCAGTACCGGTGCACCGTCGACGTACTCATATGGAGCTTGGCGGCCAGGGTGCCGTAGCTGCGCCCGGAACGGTTCTTCAGCTCACGGAGCAGTGCGGCGAATTCCTCGGTCTCGGAGCCCACGGCCACCGTTCTCCCTCGTCCCTCGTCCCGGAAAACGTTCCAGGAAGGCGTTCCAGGGTCATCCCGTCCCGCCAGGTCAGAGTACGCGCAGCCATTCCGGCGTCCCCAATGGTCCGGGAACGATTGCAGCGTGAACCAGCCACCCCGCAAGCTGAGTTCGTGTTCAACCGACTCCGGCACGGATGGGGCCTGAGCTTGGTCGACGCGGTCGCCCTGGCCGTACTGATCCTGTCGGCGGCGACAGTCGCCCTGCTCATCACTCACCTCTGAACTGTCCGGCCGACTCAGCCGGCAGGGACATCACCGGTCTTTCGCAGACCGATACAGACCTGTACAGATCTGTACAGACCTTCGTAGATTCACGGGGAGTTTCACCATGAACGTCCGCCGCACCCGCATTGTCAGCGCAGCAGCCGCCGGTCTGATCGCCGCACTCGCCCTCACCGGCGTGTCGGCCACCACCGCGAGCGCCGCGCCGGCCAAGGCCGCCAAGATCGTGACCTGCACCCCCGCCAACACCAAGACGGTGCTCACCCAGGTCAGCCGCCCCATCAACCACCTGCTGATCAAGACCACCAACACGGGCAAGACCCCCTGCTACGCCTACGGCGCCCCGCTCGTCGGCTTCGACCACCCGCAGTCGACCGTCCAGATCCTTCAGGAGAGCGTTCCGCAGGCGGTCGTCACGCTCGACCCGGGCAAGTCGGCCTATGCCGGCCTCCTCACCTCCGGCTCCACCGGCGAGGGAGCGAACGGCCACTGGGCCAAGCAGATGTCCCTCAACTTCCAGGGCCGCGCCATGGCAGGTTCGGTCGGCCCCACGGCCTCCCCCGCTGTACCCAAGAAGACCTGGGTCGACGACTCCGCCGCCGTCTCCTACTGGCAGAGCACCCAGGCCGCCGCCCTCACCTGGTAATCACCATCCGGGACATTCACGTCGCGCCCTGGCCCCCCTCCTCCGGGGCCGGGGCGCTGCCCAGTGGAAAGCCGGCCCGGCTGCTCCAGGCCGTGCCGTCGTAGGCGACCAGCCCGACGGAGCGCACGGCCGCACCGAAGGGCAGCCGCTTCCGCACATCGGCCTCGACCATGTCGAGCACGGCCGGGTCCTGTCGCTGCGTCAGCGTCACGTGCGGCGCCGGATCCCCGAACCGGCCCCCGTACGGCGGCGCTTCGGGCCAGCGCGCGTACACGGCCCGGGTCAGCGCCCGGACCGGCCCGTCCGGCTCGGGGGCCAGATGGAGCAGGCCGGGAAAGCGCCCGCACTCCCGGAAGGTCACGTCGAAGGCGGGGTGGCCGCTGAAGAGCCGGGCCAGGGCGTCGAGCACCCCGTCGTCGATACGGTCCTGGGGCAGGAACGGGTAGAGCACGGTCAGGTGCGCCGGAATACCGTCCGCCGCCATGGGGTCGAACCGCGCCCGCCAGCCGGCGACCACCGGCTCGGCCTCGGGCACCGTGATCACCAGAGCTGTGTCGCCGGCCTGGTACATGTCCACTCCGTCCTCGGGGAGGACGCCACCCTGCCACAGCGACCGACCGGTACCGCACCAGCGACCGACCGCCCCCTCATTGGTATACCCGCCCGAGGCGGAGCGTCATACGTACGCAGTCCACCACCCCCCAAAAAGGGGTGAACTACGCATACCGAGCAGTGGCGTTCATGTTTGGTATGCCGACTGCTACTGTCGGCTCGGCTCCGCCGGGGCCTGCCGTCCGGCCGGACCGGCCCCGGACTCCGCTGCCCCGCCGCCCCAGGAGACACCGTGCTGAACGAACCCCCCGAGACCGGTGCGTCGCACGTCGCCCACGCCGAGCGGACGGTCCGCTCCCGCATCATCTCCGGTGAGTACCCCCCGGGTTCACGGCTGCGCGAGCGCGATCTCTCGGAGGCTCTGGGCGTCTCGCGCATCCCCGTCCGTGAGGCGCTCACCCGGCTCACCGCGGAGGGCCTGGTGGAGATATCCCCCCGCCGCGGCGCCTCGGTGCGGCGGCTCTCGCTCCGCGATGTGTCCGAGCTGTTCGATCTGCGCCTCAGCCTGGAGGTGTTCGCCGCGCGCAGGGCCGCGGAAGCGTGTGCGGCCGGCCGGGGAGGCGGGCAGCTGGGGGCCCTGATGGAGGTGGCCGAGGCAGCCACGCTGCGCGGGGACGTCCACGAGATCACGGCCGCCAACACCGCGCTGCACGCGGAGATCGTCGCGATGACCGGCAACCGGCTGCTCCGGACAGCCCTCCAGCCCTCACTCGGCCTGGTCCAGTGGCTGTTCACCCTCACCGGCGGCCTCGATCCGCGGGTGCAGTGCTCCGAGCACCAGGACATCTGCGCCGCGATCCACGCCGGCAACCCCGATCTGGCCGACGCCCTCGCCTACGCCCATATCGAGAGGGGCCGCGGCCCCTCCCTCGCCACCCTGGCCGGGGTGCTCCCGGCCGAATGACCGGCGGGCGCGCCACCCCGGCGCCGATACGCCGCGGCACGGAAACAAGGAGAGACACCGGATGCTGATCACGAACGTCCGTCCCTGGGGCGGCGCCCCCTGCGACCTGGAGATACGGGGTGGTGCGATCGCCGCACTGACGCCGCACGACCCGGACCGCCCCGCGTCGGACGCGCCGGCCGGCGACGTGGTCGAAGGCCGGGGCCGGCTCGTCCTCCCCTCCTTCTCGGACGTCCACTGCCATCTGGACGCCACCCGTATCGGGCTGCCGTTCCGCCCGCACACGGGCGCCCCCGGTGTCTGGGCCATGACGATGAACGACCGCGCGCACTGGCGCGACGACGAGTGGACCGTCGCCGAGCGGGCCACCCACACCCTGGGCCGCATGATCGAACGCGGCACCACACGCGTCCGCAGCTACGCGCAGATCGACGCGGACTCCGGCCTTGAGCGCTTCGAGGGCGTCCTCGCCGCCAAGGAGGCGCACGCGGGCCGGTGCGAGGTCGAGATCATGGCGTTCCCGCAGGCCGGTCTGCTCAAGGAGAAGGGCGTTCCCGAGCTGATGGACCAGGCGCTGTCCTCCGGGGCGGCCGTGGTCGGCGGAATCGACCCGTGCACCCTGGACCGCGACCCGGTCCGCCATCTGGACATCGTCTTCGGCCTCGCGGAGCGGCACCAGGCCCCCGTCGACATGCACCTCCACGAGCCGGGCCCGCTGGGTGTGTTCAGCGTCGACCTCATCCTGGAGCGGGTGCGCGCGCTCGGCATGGCGGGGCAGGTGACCCTGTCCCACGCCTATGACCTGGGGAGCGTCGACGAGGCGACGACCCGGCGTCTCATCGAGGAGTTCGCGGAGCTGGACATCGCGATGGCCACCATCGCCCCTGCGCAGCACCGCGCACTGCCGCTGGCCGATCTGACGGCCGCCGGGGTCCGGGTCGGGCTCGGCGAGGACGGCCAGCGCGACTACTGGTCGCCGTACGGCAACGCGGACATGCTGGACCGCACCTGGCAGCTCGCCTTCACCAACCGCTACCGCGCCGACGAGCTGATCGAGCACTGCGTGGCCGTCGCGACCCTGGGCGGGGCCGCGGTCCTCGACGGGAACCTCACCCGCCTCACGTCGGTCGCCGACCGCCCCGGCCTCGCGGTGGGTGACCGCGCCGATCTTCTTCTCGTCGACGGTGAGACGGTGACATCCGCCGTGATGGACCGCGGCACCGACCGTACGGTCCTGCACGACGGCCGGGTCGTCGCGGACGGCCTGCGGCTCACCGGCTGACCCCCGCACCCGCAGGCCGCACACCCGGGGCCCGCCCGCCAGGTGGCGGACGGGCCCCGCCGCAGGTGGTTCAGCCGCCGAACCACCCCGCCACGTCCACCCGGAAACCGCCCCCGGGCGCCGCCCCCGGCACCAGGGCCCGCAGGTCGGACTCCAGCCCCGCGAGGCGCTCCGCACCCAGGACCCCGGCCCACTGCGCGTACAGCTCGTCGAAGATCTGCCCCGACCGCACCAGCACCTCCACCCCGCGCGCCGTGAGCAGCACCAGCTTGCGACGCCCGTCGGCAGGGTCGGCGGCCCGCTCGGCATACCCCAGCTCCTCAAGGCGGTCCACGGTCTTGCCCGCCGCCTGCTTGGACACCCCGAGCCGCCGCCCCACCTCGCTCGCGGTCGCGCCGCGCACACCGATCGCCTGCAGCGCGAAGCCGTACGCGGGGCGCACATCCGGATGCCCCTCTTCGGCCAGCCGGGCGTGCAACTGGTCGATGGCCGCACGGAACCCGGCGAACAGCAGCATGGGCAGCTCGTATCCGCGTCCGTCCGACGCGCCGCCCCCTGCCGCCCACTCCGCCCGGCCGCCGTCCGAGCCCTCCGCCGAGCCCTCCGCCGAACCGTCCGTCCCCGCGCCCGGCGCCCTGTGCTCAGTCATGGCGCGGCAGCCCGCCGTTGCAGTTTTCGACAACCTGGTTTACGTTTTCGTCAATCACATTGTCGAGTTTAGCGAAGGGCCAGCCATGACCATCACCGCCTTCCCCGACCACACCGCCGACTCCGCCCCCGCCCCGGCCCGCCGGGCGATGCAGGCCACCACCGACCGCCTCGGCTATCTCCCCTCCCCTGTGGCCCGCATGGCCACCTCACCCCAGACCCTCGACGGCTTCCTGAAGCTGAGCGGGATCTTCGAGTCGACGACCCTCTCCCAGCTGGACCGCGAGGTCCTCATCCTCACCCTTGCCACCCGCAACGAGTGCCACGTCTGCGTGGCCATGCACACGGCCAAGCTCACCGCGATGGACGCGGACGCCGCCCTCATCGAGGCTCTCCGCACCCAACAGCCGCTTCCCGACCAGACGCTGGAGGCGCTGCGCACGTTCGTCCTGGAGGTGCTCGCCACCTCCGGAGCCGTCACGGAGCCCCGCCTCCAGGCATTCCTGGCCCACGGCTACACCACCCGGAACGCCCTGGAGGTGGTCCTGGGCATCGGTACGTACACCCTCTCCACCTTCGCCAACCGGCTGACCGGCGCCCCGGTCGACGACCGGCTCGCGGCGTTCGCCCCGCAGGCGCGATAGAGAGCCGGCCAGCAAGAGCGGGCCGGCCAGAAGCGGCGCGAAGCCGCCCCGCACGACACCCGCCCCCGCCCCACGCCGGGGCGAGGGCGGCGCGCTGAGGACGACCAGCGGGGATGCGGGCCCCTTCCACCGGCGGGTCCTGCTGCCCGGCCGGACCCGCCGGTGCCTATCCACAGCTGGGGCAGGCTACGGCTTTCACGTCGGCCCATACTCGGATCCATGACCGGAAAATCGCAGCTCGGGGACTTCCTGCAGGCACGGCGCTCCCAACTGCGCCCCGGGGACGTCGGGATACCCACCTACGGGGAGCGCCGGCGCGTGCCGGGTCTTCGGCGCGAGGAGCTGGCGCTGCTGGCGGGTGTCAGCTCCTCCTACTACACCCGGCTGGAGCAGGGTCAGTCACTGAGCGCCTCGCCCGAGGTGCTGGACGCGATCGCCGGGGCACTGCGGCTCGACGAGTCCGAGCAGCGGTACCTGCACGACCTGGCCCGGGTGGAACGGCCTCGCTCCCGGCGCCGGCGGCCCGCGCCGGAGCGGGTGACGGAGGCGACGGCCCAGCTGCTGGACGTGCTGGCGGACGTTCCGGCGATCGTGCTCGGCCGGCGCAGCGACGTGCTGGCCTGGAACCGCCTGGGCCACGCACTGTTCGCCGGGCACCTGGACCCCGGCGCCCCGGAGCCGCCGGCCCAGCGCCCCAACATGGCCAGGCTGGTGTTCCTCGACCGTCATACCCGCGACCTGTACGCGGACTGGCCGGGCAAGGCCAGAGCGGTGGTGGGGAGTCTGCGCCTGGTGGCGGCCCAGCATCCGCAGGACACTGCCTTGCACTCACTGCTGGGTGAACTGAGCGCGCGGAGCAGCGAGTTCGCCTCGATGTGGGCCGACCACCGGGTCAGGGCGTGCACCGTCGCCACCCATGAGATGCGGCACCCGCTGGTCGGCCCGCTGACCGTGGTCCAGCAGACCCTGAGCCACGGGCCGGGCCCCGCCGTCGTGGTCGCCACCACGGAGGCGGGCTCGCCCTCGCGGGCCGCGCTGACCCTGCTCGCCCAGGCCGTCACCCCGAGCACCGTCCCGGCCGGGCCCGCGCGGACGGGACCCCGGGCCGGCGCTGCCTGACGTCACGCCATGCCACCGGGCGCCCGGCCGGCGCCCGTGAACACCCGCCCCACCCGGGCACGGCCGACGACCGGCCGCCGCCGGGAGCGGCCCCGGGGCCGTCCGGCCCCCGGGCAGAACCCTCACCCACCCGCACAGCTGCGCGGTCCGTACGTCGGCGCGTTGCTGCCGCATGCCCGAAAACCAGTGGAGGAACCATGTTCAAGAAGCTCACCGCGTCCGCCCTCCCGGCGGCCGTCCTCGTCGCGGCCGTCGCCGCAGCACTCACCCCTGCGCCGGCCTCGGCCGCCCCCGCACCGCTGGGCAGAGCGCGGATCGCCGTGCACTTCGACCTGGCCAGGGGCCAGACGCCGGAGAACGCCGCCCTGGCACCGGGCGGCGCCACATACGTCACCTTCGCCAAGAGCCGCCAGGTCGCCGAGGTCTCCCGCACCGGCACCGTCCGGGTCCTGGCCACCCTGCCCAAGCCCGCCGACGGAGGCGTTCACACCCCGGTCATGGGCTTCCCGCTCACCGTCGGCATCGTCCGCGCCCACGACGGGACCCTGTACTTCCTCTACGCCACCGGCACCCCCGGCCTCACCGGGGTGTGGCGTATGCGTCCCGGCGGCGAACCGCAGCGGATCGCCCCGCTGCCCGCGAACGGCCTGCCCAACGGCCTGGCGCTCGACCCCCGCACCCGCACCCTGTACGTCACCGACTCCGTGCTCGGCGCCATCTGGAGCGTGCCCACCACCGGCGGTACCCCCACCGCCTGGTCCAGCGCGCCCCAACTGGCCGCCACCGGATTCCTGGGCGCCAACGGACTGAAGATCCACAACGGCGCGGTCTGGGCCACCAACCTCGACCAGGGCACCGTTCTGCGCATCCCCGTCCTCCGGGACGGCCGCGCCGGCGAGGTCCGGACCCGGGCCACCGGCCTGCCGGGGATAGACGACTTCGCCTTCACCGGCCGCGGCGACCAGCTGCTGGCCGCCCTCAACGGCCCGGGCGAAGTCGCGCTCGTCCAGCCCGACGGCAGCCACTCGACCTTGCTGACCTCGGCCGACGGTCTGCAGAATCCGACATCGATCGCCCTGCGCGGTAACACCGTCCACGTACTGAGCGCCGCCTATGTCACCGCCAAGGACCCCAATCTGATCCTCGCCCGCCTGAACGACTGACGAGAGGACGGGGAGGGCGCGCAAGGCGACGACGTTCCGTTCGAGGCCTTAGCGCACAACGCACCCAGCAGGGCGGGGAGTTAGGTCCCCCCTGGGGATACACCCCCGGTGGGAACGCGTCGGCCACGCGAAGCCACGGCGCGTACTGGCGCGGTTCCGCACCAGTGGCAGGATGACAGCACGCCGATGGGAGAGGGACCGACAACATGGCTGTCATCCACCGCACCACACTGACCCCCACCAAGCTGGAGCTGCTCACCGCCTGGCTCCCCGCGCAACCCTGGTACCTCGGCGGAGCGGACGGCAAGCCGGAGCTCGCCAAGGCGGGCGGGTTCCGGCTCGACGATCCGACGGGCGCGGTCGGCATCGAGTTCATGCTGGTCACCGACGTTTGCGGGGCCGAGCCCGTCACGTACCAGGTGCCGTTCACCTACCGGGCGCAGCCCCTCGAAGGCGCCGGGGACGCGGCACTCATCGGCACCACGGAGCACGGAGTGCTCGGCAGGCGCTGGGCGTACGACGGGGCTCACGACCCGGTGCTCGTCGCCCAGTTGGTCGCCCTGATGGCCGGAGCGGCCGTTCCGCAGGAGCAGAGCGTCAGCAACACCCCGGACCCCACCGTCGAGGGGCACTTCACCGGGCCCGAACACCCCGTGGCCACCGGCATCGAGACGGTGACCGGCGGCCCGGGCGGCACCGCCGTACGGGTCCGCACCGCCAACACCGCAGGCCCGGGGCTGACCCTGCACATCAACCGGGTCGTCCGCCCCGGCCGGGCCGCCACCGGCCAGGACCTGGGCCACGTCACGGGGAACATGCTGCTCCCGGACGGCACTTCGGCGCGCACCCTGTTCGCCGTCGTACGCGAGACCGGCTCCGGCCAGGCCTGACCCGCCCGCGGGCCCGGTCCCGCCGGCACCGCGTCCGCCGGCACCGCGTCCGCCGGCCCTGCCTCCGCAGGCACTGAGCCCATGAGCACGGAATCCGCGAGCACTGGGCCCGTGCGCACCCGGCCCGTGCGCACCGGGCACGTGCGCGCCGCGGGTGGGCGCCGGGAGTGCACAGACGCGTGTTGCCGCCGCGATCCGCAAGGGTCGCGGCGGCAACGGTACGAGCGGGGTCAGGCCTTGTGCTGCATACTCGTCCGGGCCGGATTGGACTGCTGGGCAGCCTTCGGGTCCTTCTCTCCGGCCTTGGCCCGCACGCCCTTCGCGATGCGCTCACCGATGGTCTTGTCGATGTTCGACCAGTAGGTGAAGGCACGCGTGAGGACGGGCTCGCTCACGTCGTTCAGCAGGTGGCCGACGACGTTGTCCACAAGGCGGTCACGAGCGGCGTCGTCGAGGACCTCGCGCACCATGGTGCCGGCCTGCCCCCAGTCGTCGTCCTCCGCGTGGTCGACATACGCGGCCCGGGTGATGTCCCCGTCCGCGTGCCAGCTCGGCGGCGCGTGCCGTTCGGCGTCGGCGGCCGGACCGCCCTTGGAGTTCGGGGCGTAGACCGGGTCGGTGGTCTTCCGGTACGCCATCGCTCCGTCCTTGGAGTACGTGTGCACCTTCGCGACGGGGGCGTTCACCGGGAGCTGCTGGTAGTTGGCCCCGATCCGGTACCGGTGGGCGTCCGCGTAGGAGAACAGCCGCGCGAGGAGCATCCGGTCGGGGCTGGGGCCGATACCCGGGACCAGGTTGTTGGGCTGGAAGGCGGCCTGCTCGATCTCGGCGTGGTTGTCCGTGGGGTTACGGTCCAGGGTCATCCGCCCGACCTCGACCAGCGGGTAGTCGGCGTGCGGCCACACCTTGGTCAGGTCGAACGGGTTGAACCGGTACGAGGGGGCGTCGTCGTACGGCATGACCTGCACGTACAGCGTCCAGCTGGGGTACTCGCCGTCACGGATGTGCTCGAAGAGATCACGCGTGTGGTAATCCGTGTCGGCAGCGGCCATCTGGTCGGCCTCGTGCTGCGTGAAGTGCTCGACGCCCTGGTCGGTCTTGAAGTGGTACTTCACCCAGAAGCGCTCGCCCTGGGCGTTGATCCACATGTAGGTGTGCGAGGTGTACCCGTTCATGTGGCGCCAGGACCGCGGGATGCCCCGGTCGCCCATCAGCCAGGTGACCTGGTGCGCGGACTCCGGCGACAGCGTCCAGAAGTCCCACTGCATGTCGTGGTCGCGGAGGTTGTTGTCGGCACGGCGCTTCTGGGACCGGATGAAGTGCTGGAACTTCATCGGGTCCTTCACGAAGAAGACGGGAGTGTTGTTCCCGACCATGTCGTAGTTGCCTTCGCTGGTGTAGAACTTCACCGCGAAGCCGCGCGGGTCGCGCCACGTGTCCGGGCTGCCGCGCTCCCCCGCAACCGTCGAGAAGCGGGTGACCAGCTCCGTGCGGGTGCCCGGCTGGAAGACAGCCGCCTTCGTGAAGGCACTGACGTCGTTCGTCACCTCGAAGTGGCCGAAGGCACCGCTTCCCTTGGCGTGCGGCTGCCGCTCAGGGATCCGCTCCCGGTTGAACTGCGCCATCTGCTCGATCAGGTAGGAATCCTGGAGCAGAATCGGACCGCCCGCGCCGACCGTGAGTGAATGCTCGTCACTCTCGACCGGAGCGCCGGAGTCGGTGGTGGTGGCGGGGGTGCTCTCCGTCATCGGTCTCCCTTTCGATCTGCGGGGTGGGGCATACGGACGTGTAACCGCCAGAACGGGGGTCTTAACATGCCCGGTCGAAACGCCCCCCGGGGGAGGAGCCGGATGATCCGGGTGGAGGCGCCCGGGCCGTGCGGCACTGCGGGGCCCGGGCGCCTAGCGGACCGCCGCGGCAGCGGGGCCCTGCCAGGACGGCCCGCGATCCGGCACCCCGGCGCACGAGCGGCTCCCCCCCCTGAACGGGCCCGGCGCGCGCTGACGGCTCCCAGGAACGCGGCCCGGCGCACCCTGACGGCTCTCCGGGCGGCCCGGCGCGCTCTGACGCCCGTACGGGACGGCCCGCGGCCGACGCCCCGCCGGAGTGTCGGACCGCCCCGCCCGACTGGATTCGTAGCATGATCCGATTCGCACACAGGGGCCGGATATCTCCGTACGAAACGGGACGGGTGGGGCGCGTGCCATTGACTCGCCGGGCTGTCATCGCCGCAGCGGCCGCCGCCGGGCTTGCCGGATGCGACGCCGGGTCCGCGGGCGGGGGGCTGTCGGCGTCGCACCCGCCGTCCACCCCGTCGGACGTGGAACCCCCGACCCGCGACCCGCGCACCGGGCGCCGGGCCAGGCCCGAAGCGGCGCCGGCCATGACCCGCGCGGCGGCGGTCGCACGGTACGGCTCGGCGCTGCCGTCCAGCTGGGGCTTCGACGCCCCGGGTGTCCTGACCGCCCTGCCCCGTCCGCACCGCGGCATCGCGCTGACCTTCGACGCGTGCGGCGGACCCGGGGGCAGCGGTTACGACAAGGACCTGATCGGCTTCCTCCGGGCGAGGAAGGTACCGGCCACCCTGTTCCTCAACTCCCGCTGGATCGACACCCACCCGGCGGTCTTCCGTGAGCTGGCGGACGATCCGCTCTTCGAGATCGCCAACCACGGGACCCGGCACCGCCCCCTGTCGGTCTCCGGCCGCTCCGCGTACGGCATTGCCGGCACGCGCGACGCGGGCGAGGTCTTCGACGAGGTCGCGGAGAACCACACCAAGCTGACCGGGCTGCTCGGCCGGCCGCCCCGCTGGTTCCGGTCCGGGACGGCGTACTACGACGACGTGGCGTCCCGCATCGTGAGCGCCCTGGGCGAACGCCCGGTGAGTTTCACGGTCAACGGCGACGGCGGCGCGACCTTCACACCCGGGCAGGTCCACACCACCGTCACGGCCGCGCGGCCGGGCTCGATCGTGATCGGACACATGAACCAGCCCAGGGGCGGCACCGCGGAGGGCATCGCCACGGCGGTCCCCCGCCTCCTCGCGACCGGCCACCGGTTCGTCCGGCTCTCCGACACAGAGCACTGATGCCCGGGGGCAGTGCCCCCGGGCATCGGTGTCATACGGTCTCAGCCGGTGTCAGTCCTGCACGGCGACTGCTCAGAGCCACCCAGCGACCTCGGTCGCCCAGTAGGTGAGGATCATGCTCGCGCCCGCCCGCTTGATGCCGGTCAGGGTCTCCAGGATCGCCTTGTCCCGGTCGATCCAGCCCTTCTCCGCAGCAGCCTCGATCATCGCGTACTCCCCGCTGATCTGGTACGCGGCCACCGGCACCGACACCGAATCGGCGACCTTCGCCAGGATGTCCAGATACGGTCCGGCCGGCTTGACCATCACCATGTCGGCGCCCTCGGCGAGATCCAGCTCCAGCTCACGCAGCGACTCCCGCGCGTTCGACGGGTCCTGCTGGTACGTCTTGCGGTCGCCCTGCAGCGAGGAGCCGACGGCCTCGCGGAACGGGCCGTAGAAGGCGGACGAGTACTTCGCCGTGTAGGCGAGCACCGACACGTCCTCCTTGTCGATGGTGTCCAGCGCGTCCCTGATCACGCCGACCTGGCCGTCCATCATGCCGCTGGGAGCCACCACATGGGCGCCCGCGTCGGCCTGGACCTGCGCCATCTCCGCGTACCGCTCCAGCGTGGCGTCGTTGTCGACGCGGCCCGACTCGTCCAGGACACCGCAGTGACCGTGGTCCGTGTACTCGTCGAGGCAGAGGTCCGACATGATCACCAGGTCGTCGCCGACCTCGGAGCGCACATCGCGCAGGGCCACCTGGAGGATGCCCTCCGGGTCCGTGCCCGCGGTGCCGATGGCGTCCTTCTTCGCGTCCTCGGGCACCCCGAAGAGCATGATCCCCGCGACGCCGGCGGAGACCGCGTCGACGGCCGCCTTCCGCAGGGTGTCCCTGGTGTGCTGGACCACGCCCGGCATCGCCGTGATCGGCACCGGCTCCCCGATCCCCTCCCGCACGAAGGCGGGCAGGATCAGATCGGCCGGGTGGACCCGCGTCTCCGCCACCATGCGCCGCATCGCGGGGGTGGTGCGCAGCCGCCGCGGACGGGCGCCGGGGAAAGATCCGTACACAGTCATCCTCAGTTACCTCTTCGAACTCTTCGCTTCGGCCTCTGCGGTCCGCCCGGCCCCCGGGCGGCTCGGTGGTCCGCTCCGTACGGTCTTCACGGGTCGGCGAAGACCGTACGGAGACCCCTCAGGTGGTGCGGCGCCTGCGGCCGCCCGGACGGCGCTCGCTGGGACGGGTGACCGCCTCGCCCGCCTCCCTGGCAGCCTCGCGGCGCTGCGCGCCGAACTCGGCGAGCGCCTCGGCGAGTCTGTGCACCGAGGGCTCCGGCGAGAGCACGTCCACCCGCAGGCCGTGCTCCTCCGCCGTCTTCGCCGTGGCGGGTCCGATACAGGCGATGACCGTCACGTTGTGCGGCTTGCCCGCGATCCCCACGAGGTTGCGGACCGTGCTCGAAGAGGTGAAGAGGACCGCGTCGAAGCCACCGCCCTTGATCGCCTCACGGGTGTCGGCCGGCGGCGGCGACGCGCGCACCGTGCGGTAGGCGGTGACGTCGTCGACCTCCCAGCCCAGCTCGATGAGCCCGGCCACCAGCGTCTCGGTGGCGATGTCGGCGCGCGGCAGGAAGACACGGTCGATCGGGTCGAAGACCGGGTCGTACGGCGGCCAGTCCTCCAGCAGACCGGCGGCGGACTGCTCACCGCTCGGGACGAGATCCGGCTTGACGCCGAACTCGACCAGCGAGGCCGCGGTCTGCTCGCCGACGGCGGCGACCTTGATCCCCGCGAAGGCACGGGCGTCGAGCCCGTACTCCTCGAACTTCTCACGGACCGCCTTGACCGCGTTCACGCTGGTGAAGGCGATCCACTCGTAGCGCCCGGTGACCAGGCCCTTGACCGCGCGCTCCATCTGCTGCGGGGTGCGCGGCGGTTCCACCGCGATGGTGGGGACCTCGTGCGGCACAGCGCCGTAGGACCGCAGCTGGTCGGAGAGCGAGGCCGACTGCTCCTTCGTACGCGGAACGAGCACCCGCCACCCGAAGAGCGGCTTCGACTCGAACCACGACAGCTGGTCGCGCCGGGCGGCCGAGCTGCGCTCGCCGACCACGGCTATGACCGGCTGGTGACCGTCCGGCGACGGCAGCACCTTGGCCTGCTTGAGTACCTGGGCGACCGTGCCGAGCGTCGCGGACCAGGTGCGCTGGCGGGTGGTCGTACCGGCGACGGTGACGGACATCGGGGTGTCGGGCTTGCGGCCCGCCGCGACCAGCTCACCGGCGGTCGCGCCGACCGTGTCGAGCGTCGTGGAGACGACCGCGGTCGCGTCACTCGCGCCGACCTCGCTCCAGCAGCGGTCGGAGGCCGTGCGGGCGTCGACGAAACGGACGTCGGTACCCTG
Organism: Streptomyces sp. NBC_00388; assembly: GCF_036061255.1. Classification (NCBI taxonomy): domain Bacteria; kingdom Bacillati; phylum Actinomycetota; class Actinomycetes; order Kitasatosporales; family Streptomycetaceae; genus Streptomyces; species Streptomyces sp. NBC_00388. Next base: position 4,423,666 of record NZ_CP107948.1, on the reverse strand, counting down.
CGCGTCGCGCAGCGGCACACCGGCGTACGCGGAGACACCCACCGCCGTCGAGACACCGGGGACGACCTCGAACGGGATTCCCGCCGATGCGCAGGCGAGCATCTCCTCGCCCGAGTTGCCGTCGAGCCCGGGATCACCGGTGACAGCACGGACGACCCGCCTGCCACCCCGTGCGGCCTCCATGACAAGATTGCCCGCATCTCGGATGGCCGGGATCCCGGCGGCCGTTGACGCCTCGTCAACAACCGTCAGCTGAGGCGTGCTTACGGTCGCCCGCGCATGGCTGCGTACGACATCGAGCACATGCGGCTCGGCAATCAGTACGTCCGCACTCGCGAGCGCCTCCACGGCGCGCAGTGTGAGAAGTCCCGGATCCCCGGGTCCGGCACCGAGGAAGGTGACGTGCCCGTGTGCGGGAATGGCGGCTGGCAGGTTCGAGGTGGGGTTCATCGTGCTCGCTCCCCCATAAGACCGGCCGCACCCTTGGCCAGCATCTCGGACGCGAGTTCGCGTCCGAGCGCCTCGGTGCCTTCGTGCGACGTGGGTACGGGACCGGTGGTGGACAACTGCACCAGCGAGGAGCCGTCGGTCGAGCCGACGACACCACGCAGGCGCATCTCGGTAACAGCCTGCCCGTCGGCCAGGACGTCGGCCAGTGCGCCCACAGGCGCACTGCAACCGGCCTCCAAGGCGGCGAGCAGGGATCGCTCGGCGGTCACGGCGGCCCGGGTGTACGGGTCGTCGAGCTCGGCGAGCTGGGCGACGAGATCGGCACGGGATGCCGCGCACTCGACCGCCAGGGCCCCCTGGCCGGGGGCGGGCAAGATGATGTCGACCGGCAGGTACTCGGTCACTTCGCCGGCCCTGCCGACACGGTGGAGCCCGGCGGCGGCGAGAACCACCGCGTCCAGCTCCCCGCTGCGGACGAATCCGATGCGGGTGTCGATGTTGCCGCGGATCGGCACGGTCTCGATGCGCAGCCCGTGGTTACGGGCGTACGCGTTGAGCTGCGCCATCCGGCGCGGCGAGCCGGTGCCCACCCGCGCACCGTCCGGCAGCTGCTCGAAGGTCAGCCCGTCCCGCGCGACCAGCACATCCCTGGGGTCCTCACGGACCGGGATCGCGGCCAGCACCAGGCCGTCCGGCTCAGCGGTCGGCAGGTCCTTCAGCGAGTGCACGGCGAAGTCGACCTCACCGCTCACCAGCGCATCGCGCAGAGCGGTGACGAACACACCGGTCCCGCCGATCTGCGCGAGGTGCTCGCGGGAGGTGTCCCCGTACGTGGTGATCTCGACGAGTTCCACGGGGCGACCGGTGATCTGCCGCACCGCCTCGGCGATTTGTCCCGACTGCGCCATGGCGAGCTTGCTGCGCCTGGTCCCCAGCCTCAAGGCATTGGTCATGCCCGCCCTCGGTTCTTGACGTCTGTGTTGCTCAGGTCGGTCAGATCGGCCCTGCTGACGGCCGCGACCGTCAACGGGTCGAGGTCGAAGAGTTCCCGCAGCGCGTCCGCGTACCCGGCGCCGCCGGGCTCGCTCGCGAGCTGCTTGACCCGCACGGTGGGCGCGTGCAGGAGCTTGTCGACGACACGGCGCACGGTCTGCGAGATCTCCGCGCGCTCCTTGTCGTCCAGGTCGGGGAGGCGCCCGTCGAGCCGCGCGATCTCACCGGCGACGATGCCTGCGGCCATGGTGCGCAGGGCCACGACGGTCGGGGTGATGTGGGCGGCCCGCTGGGCGGCACCGAACGCGGCGACCTCGTCCGAGACGATGGTCCGTACGGCGTCGACATCGGCGGCCATCGGCGCGTCCGCGGACGCGTCGGCCAGCGACTCGATGTCGACCAGGCGCACCCCGCCGATGCGGTGGACAGCGGCGTCGATATCGCGCGGCATGGCCAGGTCGAGCAGGGCCAGCCGCGGCGGCACACCGTCACCGGCGGGGCGCCGGCGCACGGACCGCGGCGCGGGACCTGCGGTGCCGGCCCAGGCGCCGTGCTGCTCCAGCGCGTCGACGGCGCGGGCGGCCGCGGTGGCCGCCGTGGCGTCGGCGGGCACGTCGGGGACCGGGTCCACGGCCGGGGCCGCGGTGAAGTCGGGGGTGAACTCCTCGCCGAGCGCGCGGGCCACGGACTCGGCGGACAGCACGAGGCCGGTCGCCCCCGTACAGGAGACGACGAGGTCGGCGCGGGCCAGCTCACGGTCGACGGCGTCCATCGGGACGGCACTCGCGCTCACGCCGGCACCGCCGAGGATCTCCGCGAGCCGCTCCGCACGCGCCTGCGTCCGGTTGGCGACGACGATCTCCCCCGCGCCGGCGCGGGCCAGCGTCGCGGCGGCCAGCGAGGACATGGAGCCCGCACCGATCACCAGCGCGCGCTTGCCCCGGGCCCAGCCCGCCACATCGGTGCCGCCGGCGAGCTGTTCGAGGCCGAAGGTGACGACCGACTGCCCGGCCCGGTCGATGCCGGTCTCACTGTGCGCGCGCTTGCCGACCCGCAAGGCCTGCTGGAACAGATCGTTCAACAGCCGCCCGGCGGTGTGCAGTTCCTGGCCGAGCGCGAGCGCGTCCTTGATCTGGCCGAGGATCTGGCCCTCGCCCACGACCATGGAGTCCAGCCCGCACGCCACCGAGAAGAGGTGGTGGACGGCCCGGTCCTCGTAGTGCACATAGAGATAAGGGGTGAGCTCTTCGAGCCCGACGCCGCAGTGCTGGGCGAGGAGCGTCGACAGCTCGGCGACACCCGCGTGGAACTTGTCCACGTCGGCGTACAGCTCGATGCGGTTGCAGGTGGCAAGCGTCGCGGCCTCGGCGGCCGGCTCGGCGGCCAGGGTGTCCTGCAACAGCTTGGCCTGCGCATCAGCGGAGAGCGCGGCCCGCTCCAGCACGCTGACGGGCGCACTGCGGTGGCTGACTCCGACGACCAGAAGACTCATGCCGGCATCACGGCGGGCATGTCCCCGTCGGGTCCCTTCCGGTCGGCGTGGGCGGTGCGCGCGCTGACGGTGTGCGCGGCGGCGGCACTGGCCGCGTGCGCGGCGCCCCGCACCGGGGGCGCATCGGTGTCGGGATCGGCGAGCGCCCCCTCACCGGCCTTCCGCTGCTCGTGGAAGGCCAGGATCTGCAGCTCGATGGAGAGGTCCACCTTGCGCACGTCGACGCCTTCGGGCACCGAAAGCACGGTGGGGGCGAAGTTCAGGATCGAGGTGACACCGGCGGCGACGAGCCGCTCACAGACCGGCTGCGCCGCACCCGCCGGGGTGGCGATGACGCCGATGGAGACACCGTTGTCCGAGATGATCTTCTCAAGGTCGTCGCTGTGCTGGACAGGGATCCCGGCCACCGGCTTCCCGGCCATGGCGGGGTCGGCGTCTATCAGCGCGGCGACCCGGAATCCACGCGAGGCGAACCCGCCGTAGTTGGCGAGCGCGGCGCCGAGGTTACCGATACCGACGATGACGACCGGCCAGTCCTGGGTGAGACCCAGCTCACGCGAGATCTGGTACACGAGGTATTCGACGTCGTACCCGACGCCCCTGGTCCCGTACGAGCCCAGGTAGGAGAAGTCCTTGCGCAGCTTCGCGGAGTTGACCCCGGCGGCAGCGGCGAGCTCCTCGGACGAGACCGTGGGCACGGAGCGCTCCGACAGTCCGGTGAGGGCGCGGAGATACAACGGAAGTCGGGCGACGGTGGCCTCGGGAATTCCTCGGCTACGGGTCGCCGGTCGGTGAGTTCGGCCAGTTGCCACGGTGCTCCTGCGGGATGAGCGAGGCTGCAGGCGGCCACATGCAGCAGGACCGCCCCGTCGAATGCAGGCTATGTCTTTGTGAACGCGTGCACAAAGATGGTGTCCGTTTTGTCCGTGCAAAGTGACCGGGGTCACGCACGCGGGCGGCGCGTTGACGGAACCGCCGGCCGTTCCGGTGCGTTGGGATCCCAAAGGGGGCAAAACCGCTCACACTCCTCACGCCTACGCCCCCGAGACCGCTCAAATCGCCCACGATCGTAGCTGTCTTTTGCCGGGGAAGCCCCCGCGCGGACCGGCCGGCCGCCCAGGCGCCACCACCCGTGCGGCCCCGCCGCCGCGCCCCGCCCGCCGCCGCGCGGCCCTTCAGGAGTGCAGCGCGCGGCGGAGACGCCCGGGATCGACCCGCCAGAAGGTGTGCTGCTCCCCGTCGATGAGCACCACGGGAATCTGCTCCCAGTACGCCTCGTTGAGCGCGGAGTCCTGGGTGATGTCCTTCTCCTCCCACACCGCCCCGGTCTCCCCGCACACCGCGGAGACCACGGCGCGCGCGTCGTCGCACAGGTGGCACCCGGGCTTCCCCACCAGAGTGACGACCCGCTCGGCGGGATTCCCTCGGCCGGCACCGCGGCGGAACAGAGGACTCATACCGCCATTCTCCGCCGCCCGCACGGCCGCGGCGCACCACCACCCCGCGCGGCCCGGCCGGGCGCCTCCGTCCGCCGGAGTTCACTCCGCCGTATACCCGCCGTACACCTTCGGATGAGGAACCGCGCAGCGAACTGGCTATGCTCGCACCATGGCCGCACTGGGATGGCTCACCCCCCGCAGGCGCTCGGCGACAGCACGCAGCGTGCTCGCAGGCGAGGCCGCAGCCGAAGCAGCCCGGAAGTCGTCGCAGGAGCCGGCACCGGCCGGAGCCGGCGGACCCGCCGAAGAAGGTGCCGCGGAGCCCGAGTTCCCCGTCGCAGGGGACAGCCTGGCCGCCGCCTTCTTCGACCTCGACAACACCGTGATGCAGGGCGCCGCGATCTTCCACTTCGGCCGGGGCCTGTACAAGCGGCAGTTCTTCCAGCGCCGCGAGCTGGCCAGATTCGCCTGGCAGCAGGCCTGGTTCCGGCTGGCAGGTGTCGAGGACCCCGAGCACATGCAGGACGCCCGCGAGAGCGCCCTCTCCATCGTCAAGGGCCACCGGGTCTCCGAGCTGATGTCGATCGGGGAGGAGATCTACGACGAGTACATGGCCGACCGCATCTGGCCGGGCACCCGTGCCCTCGCCCAGGCCCACCTGGACGCCGGCCAGAAAGTCTGGCTGGTCACGGCCGCCCCCGTGGAGACCGCGACGATCATCGCCCGCCGCCTCGGCCTGACCGGCGCGCTCGGCACCGTGGCGGAGTCGATGGACGGTGTCTATACCGGCCGCCTCGTCGGCGAGCCGCTGCACGGGCCGGCGAAGGCGGAAGCCGTACGGGCACTCGCCGGCGCCGAGGGACTCGACCTGGCCCGCTGCGCCGCGTACAGCGACTCGCACAACGACATCCCGATGCTCTCGCTCGTCGGCCACCCGTACGCGATCAACCCCGACGCCAAGCTCGCCCGTTACGCCCGCGAGCGCGAGTGGCGGCTGCGCGACTACCGCACCGGCCGCAAGGCCGCCAGGGTCGGCATCCCGGCCGCGGCCGGGGTCGGGGCACTCGCGGGCGGTACCGCCGCCGCGGTCGCCCTGCACCGCCGCCGCCACTGACCCGCACGCCACGCACGCAGGTCCCGCCGGCCGCGTCACACCCCGTCACGTCCCGCGTCAGCCACCGCTGACCGGAACGTCAACGCCTCCACGCGGTCGCGCCACTCCCGGGAGCGCGGGCGGATCGAACTTCCTACCCGCCTCCGCCCGCCGCCAGTCCCTCTCGCGGCACTCGCGCACAAGTGACCCGCCAACCAAGCGGATCGTGAGGCTATCCGATCAATAAACGGTCACGAAGTGCTACTTGATCTGACGCGTAGACGTAAGAGAAGCGACGTAATCGATGATTTGAGCAACTGGGTGTAGCACTGCCTGTACGAAGCGTTATTCTCCTCAGACGCATACCGGACCTCACTCGCCATCACGTCGAGTGAACAATCCAGCACTGCACGTGATGGAAGCTCTGCCTCTGGGAGTCCCGTGTACCCACACGTCGGGGTTGACGCCTCGGGCCTGGCTACGCTGCGCGCAACGGTCCTTGACCAGCTGCGCGGCTTCGTCCCCACCGCGTACGCCGTCCCCGCATTTGCCACAGCCGCGCCTGCCGGCCCCTGCTATGCCCTCGCCGAGGGCGGTGCGGCGGTCAGCAGACGCAGCCGTGGCGGCACCGGCACGTCCACCACCCGTCGGCCTGCGGCCGACAGCGACAGCGCACGCATGATGGACCTCGTCGAACGCGCTCAGGCCGGCGAGGCCGACGCCTTCGGGCGCCTCTACGACCAGTACAGCGACACGGTCTACCGCTACATCTACTACCGCGTCGGCGGGAAGGCGACGGCGGAGGATCTCACCAGTGAGACCTTCCTGCGCGCTCTGCGCCGTATCTCCACCTTCACCTGGCAGGGGCGCGACTTCGGCGCCTGGCTGGTCACCATCGCCCGGAACCTGGTCGCGGACCACTTCAAGTCCAGCCGTTTCCGGCTGGAAGTGACCACCGGCGAAATGCTCGACGCCAACGAGGTCGAGCGCAGCCCGGAGGACTCCGTCCTGGAGTCCCTCTCCAACGCCGCCCTGCTCGAAGCCGTACGGAAGCTCAACCCACAGCAGCAGGAGTGCGTGACCCTGCGCTTCCTGCAAGGGCTCTCGGTGGCCGAGACGGCGCGGGCCATGGGGAAGAACGAGGGCGCCATCAAGACGCTCCAGTACCGCGCCGTGCGCACGCTGGCACGACTCCTCCCCGATGACGCACGCTGATCGCAACTCACCTTCGGTAACCGGCTCATGACACTGCGGTCCGATCATCCTTCGTCCGTAACCCAAGTGCTGTGCGGCTCGTTGAGTCGGATGCAGGCTCCCTGTGGTCAAGCCACGCCCGCAGGTACTCACCCGATCGAGTGGAAGCACTCAAGGTGGGCAACCTTCCGGACCCCGAGGGGAGTCGATCGTCATGACGAGAGGAGGTGCCGCCAGTGATCGGACAAGTTTCGGCACACCGGCGGGCGAACGCCTTCGCCCAGGCCCTGGAGGAGCAGACACTCCAGGGCTCGGCGGCCGACCAGCCCGAAGCTCCCACCGAACCGGACACATCAGGGCAGTTGTTTGCCCTGGTGACCGGTCTCGAAGAGCTACCGAAACCGCAGCTGGATCCTGAGGTCAAAGTGGTGCAGCGAGCCCAGCTCGTCGCCGCCATGGAGACGATGCTCGCGGGGGGAGGTGTGTCCGAGGGCCCTCAGGTGCCCGAACAGCGGACCGGTCGAGGCGCCCACCGGGCGTCCCCGCTCCGGAAATTGCGCCCCCGCTCCCGCTGGTCGAAGGGCCTCGCTGCGGGCGGACTCACCGTCGGCGTCGCGGCCGGAGCCTTCAGCGGCGTCGCGGCTGCCAGCTCCGACGCCCTCCCCGGTGACTCGCTGTACGGGCTGAAGCGTGGCATGGAAGATCTCAAACTGGGAATGGCGAACGACGATGCCGCCCGGGGCGAGATCTTCCTCGACCAGGCTTCCACCCGTCTCCAGGAGGCACGCCGCCTCATGGAGCGCGACCGGGCGGGCCGGCTCGACCACGAGCAACTGGGCGAAGTCAGACGCGCGCTGAACGGCATGAACCACGACGCCGGAGAAGGTCACCGGCTGCTGCACGAGGCGTACGCGAGGAACGGCTCACTCGGCCCGATCCAGACGCTCTCCTCGTTCTCCCGCTCGCACCGGGAGGCCTGGAGCAAGCTCCGGGGACGGCTGCCCGTCCAGCTCAGCGACGTGGGCAACCAGGTCAACTCGGTCTTCGACGCCATAGACCAGGAGGTCAGCCCGCTCCAGTCACAACTGCCACGCACCCCCGGCACCGCCCGTACCCCCGGGCCGGACGCCTCCAGGCCGGGCACACCCGGAACCGATCGTCCCGGCCCCACCTCGGCCGCGCCCCACCACAGCAGCAAGGACAGCGCACGGCCGAAGCCCTCCGGTTCGGAGAGCGGCAGGGCCGACCAGGGCCTGATCGGCGGCAACACCGGCGGTCTCCTCGGCCCGCCGAAGAGCACCGGCGGTTCGTCCTCCTCGTCCGAGGGCGCAGGCGGGTCCGGCGAGGGCAGCAAGCCCGCACCGGACGTCACCCTCCCGCCGCTCCTCCCCGGCCTGCTCCCGGGCCTCGGCATCAGCGGCGAGGACGCGCAGTAGGAGCTGGAGCAGGACCGAGAACAGCAGCATCACGGACGAAGGTGCCGGACCCGGAACATCACGGGTCCGGCACCTTCGTCCGTACGCACCTTCATCGTCCGGCGCCTTCGTCCGTCCGGCACCTTCGTCCGCGTCCGGCACAGCCGGCGTACCGCTCAGAAGAAGACCGACCGCCGCTGCACCAGCAGTTTGTACAGCGTGTGCTGGATCTGCTCCCGCACCTGGTCCGTCAGGTTGAACATCAGCATCGGGTCCTCGGCGGCCTCCTCGGGGAACCCGTCCGTCAGGATCGGCTCACCGAACTGGATGGTCCACTTCGTCGGCAGCGGCACCAGGCCCAGCGGGCCGAGCCACGGAAACGTCGGCGTCACCGGGAAGTACGGGAAGCCCAGCAGACGCGCCACCGTCTTCGCGTTGCCGATCATCGGGTAGATCTCCTCCGCCCCGACGATCGAGCACGGCACGATCGGCACCCCGGCCCGCAGCGCGGTCGACACGAAGCCGCCCCGCCCGAACCGCTGGAGCTTGTACCGGTCGGAGAACGGCTTCCCGAGCCCCTTGAACCCCTCGGGCATCACCCCGACGACCTCACCGCGCTGGAGCAGCCGCTCGGCGTCCTCCGCACAGGCCAGCGTGTGCCCGGCCTTCCTGGCCAGCTCGTTGACGACCGGCAGCATGAAGACCAGATCCGCGGCGAGCAGCCGCAGGTGGCGCTCCGCCGGGTGGTGGTCGTGCACGGCGACCTGGAGCATCAGCCCGTCGAGCGGCAGCGTCCCCGAGTGGTTGGCGACGACGAGCGCCCCGCCGTCCGACGGGATGTTCTCGACGCCCTTCACCTCGACACGGAAGTACTTCTCGTACAGCGGCCGCACCGCCGACATCAGCACCTGGTCGGTGAGCTCCTGGTCGTAGCCGAACTCGTCGACGTCGTACTCACCGGTGATCCGCCGCCGCAGAAAGGCCAGCCCGCCGGCGATCCGCCGGTCCCACTCCCCACCGGTGGCCTCCGCACGGCCGGCCGGATCCTGGACGGGGGGTACACCCGGCGCCCCGGCCCGGCCGGCCGCCTCTGCCGGCCCGGCCTGCGCCGAGGGCTCAGGCCCGCCCTGCTGCTCCGGTACGGGCGCGAGAGGCCCCGCGGCCGCCCTGCCGCGTGTGCCGGACCGCTTGGCGGCCTTGCCGCTTCTGGTCCGCCTCGCTCTCGGGTCGTCGCCGAAGGGGATGACCTTGGCATCGGCCATGTCAGATGCGCTCCTTGCTCGCGGAGTGGGCGGGGTTCACGGGCCGGGCAGCGGCGGGCCCGGCCGGGCCGACGGACTCGACGAAGGCGGCGACCCGGTCGACCGTGCGCGCCAGCGCACGCGGCGGCAGCAGGCCGTCCCCACGGCTGAGCGCGAAGTCCTCGAAGGTCTCGGCCGTCGAGTACCTCGGCTCGAATCCGAGCGTCTCGCGCATCTGGGTCGTGCTGACGACCCGGCCATGGGTGAGGAGCCGGATCTGCTCCGGTGAGAAGTCGGTCACTCCGACGGTCCGCAGGGCGGAACCGACCCAGTTCACCGCGGGCAGCAGCACCGGAACCGTCGGCCGGCCGAGCCGGCGCGAACACTGCGAGAGCAGCAGCACACCATCGCCCGCGATGTTGAAGGTGCCGCTGTTGAGCGTCCCGCGCGGCGGTTCGCCCAGCGCGAGACGCAGGACGTCGATGACGTCGTCCTCATGCACGAACTGGAGCCGGGGGTCGTAGCCGAACACGGTCGGCAGCACGGGCAGCGACAGATACTCGGCGAGCGGGTAATCCGTGCTGGGTCCGAGGATGTTGGCGAAGCGGAGCACACAGACCGCCACATCGGGTCTGCGCCGGGCGAAGCCCCTGACGTAGCCCTCGACCTCGACCGCGTCCTTCGCGAAGCCACCGCTCGGCAGGGACTTCGGGGGCGTCGTCTCGGTGAAGACAGCCGGATCGCGGGGCGCCGACCCGTACACACTGGTGCTGGACTTGACCACCAGGCGCTGGACGGTCGGCGACTTCTGACAGGCGCCGAGCAGCTGCATGGTGCCGATGACGTTGTTCTCCTTGACCGTCGTCCGGCCTCCGGTGCCCAGCGGGGTCCCCGTGACATCCATGTGCACGACGGTGTCGACGTCGTACTCGGCGAGCACCCGGGCGATGGCGGGCTGGCGGATGTCCGCCCGTACGAAGACGGCCTCACCGAGTCCGTGCGCGGGCTCCACGATGTCCACCGCGATCACCCGGTCCACCTCGGCGTCCCGCAGGACGCGGCGCACGAGCCTGCCCCCGAGCTGCCGGGCCACTCCGGTGACGAGCACGACCTTGCCCAAGATCAGCGCCTTCCCATTCGGACTCCCGTACGGGCCACGGTAGCGGCTCGTTTCCGCGCTGTGCTGCTGATGCGCTCCGGGAAGTCATCGGAAATCTACCCGCAGGAACGCGCAGAGGCCCTCCCACCATGCTGGTGGGAGGGCCTCAGAACCACGTACAGCTGCCGCTTACTTCTTGTTGCGACGCTGAACGCGGGTGCGCTTGAGCAGCTTGCGGTGCTTCTTCTTAGCCATCCGCTTGCGCCGCTTCTTGATAACAGAGCCCACGACTACCCTCGCTCACTTCTCTTCACTCGGTGCGGGGCGTCTGGGCCCACACGACCTACGTCGGCCTAGCCTACCTGCCACCGAGTGAGGGACGTAATCCGAGGGGAACCGCCCGGCTCCGCTAGGCGGTCTGAACCCCCACAAAGGACTCGCGAAGGTACGCGTGCACTGCTTGCTCCGGGACCCGGAAGGACCTGCCCACCCTGATCGCCGGCAGATGACCGCTGTGCACCAGCCGGTACACGGTCATCTTGGACACTCGCATCACCGAGGCGACTTCCGCCACGGTCAGGAACCTGACCTCGTTGAGAGGCCTCTCACTCCCAGCAGCCATGACCCACCTGAACCTTCCGCGCCCGACGGGGCACCGGCTTCCCCTTCCGGTGACTCTTCGTCGTGGCGCGCTCACCCACCAGACTAGGTGCGGGTGATACGAGTGGGGAAGAGGAGCAACGGCCCCTTCCCTACTGGGACAGAAGCGCCCGATTGAGCACATAGCGCGTAAGCGGCCGGTAGAAGTCAGGGCGCACGGCATCGTCGAGCGGGACGGCGACGGAGACCCGGCCCTCCGCCTCACCCACGAAGAGTGCCGGGTCGTCGGTGTCCGCCAGGCCGATGGCCTCGACGCCCAGCTGACCTGCACCGCAGACCCACCCGTGATCACCGACGACCAGCCCCGGAAGCCCGTACGAGCCCCCCGCGGCGGCCTCCAGCGCCACCCGCACCGGCAGCGGGGAATGCGTGTGTGCGCCCGGCTCACTCCCCGTCGGCCGCGCGCCGGGTTCGCGCATCAGCGCGACTCCCCGTACGTACTCCAGCCGGTGCGTACGTACGCCGAACCGGGTCGTTATGTCGACACTGCGGCCCTCCGCCGGGGTGAGGACAGTACAGCCGGCCGCCGACAAGGCGTCTGCCAGCGCGGCGTAGAAACCGAGCAGCCGGTGCGGATGACCGGTCCCGAACAGCACACCGGCCCCCCGCGCCACAGCCTCGCCGAGCCGCGCGGCGAACGCGTCGAGCGCGGCCACCGTCCGCTCCGGGTCGATCGCGTCAGGACCCGACACATGGTCCGGATCGCCGGACACCCCACATCGCTCGGCCATGAGACCCAGCAACTCCCGCTCGTCCCACACACGTTCGGAGTGGATGCCGAGCGTCACCCGCGGATCGCGCGCCGCGAAGAGACGGTAACTGCGCAGGTTCACCTCGCGAGAGGTGGCCACGGGCCCGGCCAGTCCGGCCGCCAGCAGATGCGCGCGGAGGGCGCCGGTGGTCAACACCCTGCCGATCGTGCCGCACTGGCCGCCGGCGCGGGCCCGAACCCCCGATATGCGGCACAGTTGGCCTAACACCCCGGCTCCGCCCGGCCACCCCGGTGCCGGGCCGCCGGTCCCGCCGCCCGGCAGGAGCCCTACGCCAGCATCCCCCGCAGCGGGAACACCGCACGCCGGGTGGCCAGGACCGCCTGGTCCAGCCGGTCCGCCGGGTCGTACCCCTGGTCCCACGAGCGCCAGTCCACCGGCCACCGCCCGTCCGTCATCCGCGCGGGCGCCACCCCCCGGGTCCGCGCGTACACCTCGTCGCGCCAGGACGGCGGGATCACCGACTCAGGGGCGATCTCGGCATGTGCGGCGATCCCCACCAGATGCGTCCACGAGCGCGGGACGACGTCAGCCACCGCGTAGCCGCCCCCGCCCAGCGCCACCCACCGCCCGCCGTCCGCGTACTCGTGCGCCAGCTCGTGGCAGGCGGCCTGGACCGCGCGCTGCGCGTCCAGCGAGACCGCCAGATGCGCCAGCGGGTCCTCGAAGTGCGTGTCGGCGCCGTGCTGCGACACCAGCACCTGCGGGCGGAAGTCGGCGAGCAGCTCCGGCACCACCGCGTGGAACGCCCGCAGCCACCCGGCGTCCCCGGTCCCGGCCGGCAGCGGAAGGTTCACCGCCGTCCCCTCCCCCGCGCCCTCGCCCGTCTCGGTCGGGAAACCCGTACCGGGAAAGAGCGTCCGGGGGTGCTCGTGCAGCGAGACCGTCAGGACCCGCGGATCGTCCCGGAACGCCTCCTGCACCCCGTCCCCGTGGTGCACGTCCACATCGACGTACGCGACCCGCTCCGCCCCGAGTTCGAGCAGCCGGGCGATCGCCAGGGCAGCGTCGTTGTAGATGCAGAACCCGGAGGCCGCACCCGGCATCGCGTGGTGCAGCCCGCCCGTGAAGTTCACCGCGTGGTCCGTGTCACCACGCCACACCGCCTCGGCCGCGCCGACCGACTGCCCCGCGATGAGCGCCGAGACCTCGTGCATCCCGGCGAAGGCCGGGTCGTCGGCGGTGCCCAGGCCGTACGAGACGTCCGCCGACGCCGGATCGGCCGATGCCGCCCGCACCGCGTCCAGGTAGTCCGCCCGGTGCACGAGCCGCAGGGTCGACTCCCCCGCGGGCCGCGCGGAGACCACATCGACCGCGCTGTCCAGGCCGTACGCCCGGACCAGCCCCATGGTCAGTGCGAGCCGCACCGGATCCATCGGATGGCCGGGGCCGAAGTCATACTTCGTTACTGCTTCGTCCCACATCAACAGTCCGCGGCCGCTCATGCCCGACACCGTATCGGGCGTCGCCGTGCCCGAACGAACGGGCGTACACCAGGGTCGCCAGTACGAGCACCATCGGGACCAGCATCGCCCCCCGGTAGTTCCAGGCGTCACCGATCGCGCCCACCAGCGGCGAGCCGACGAGGAACCCCACGTAGTTGAAGATGTTGAGCCGCGCGATGGCCGCGTCGGAGGCACGGGGGAACAGCCGCCCGGCGGCCGCGAAGGTCTGCGGCACGATCACACAGAGCCCGAAGCCGAGCAGGGTGAACCCGAGCATCCCCACCCAGGGACCGTTCGCGGCGGCCACCACACCGAACCCGACAGCCGCGACGACCGACCCGAACCGCACCACGGCCACCGCCCCGAAGCGCCGCACCCCGAAGTCCCCGACCGTCCGGCCGAGGAGCGTGGTGACCATGTACACGTTGTACGGGACGGTGGAGAGCTGCTCCGAGCTCCCCAGCACGTCCTGGAGGTATTTGGCGCTCCAGTTGGAGACCGTCGAGTCACCGATGTACGCGAAGGCCATCACCAGGCAGAGCGGCAGCAGCATGCGGAACACCACGGAGCCACCGGAGCTCCCCTCACCGTCCGCCGCCTCCGCGGCCCCGGCCCGGAGGTCCGGCTCCCGCGCGTCCGCGTACCAGCGGCTTCCCACCAGGCAGAGCGGCAACAGCACCACCGCGACCGGCCAGTAGGAGGTGAACAGCGACAGATGCCAGTGCGCCCCGGCCCAGGCGAGCGAGGCGCCGGCGATCCCGCCGAGGCTGTACGCGGCGTGGAACCCGAGCATGATGCTCCGCCCGTACGCCCGCTGGAGGCTCACCCCCAGCATGTTCATGGAGGCGTCCAGCGCACCCACACCGAGCCCGAACACCCCGAGTGCGACAGAGGCCTGCCACAGCTCGGTGCCGGCCGCGGCGCCGAGCAGGGCCAGCAGCACCACGGGCTGCGCCCAGCGCAGCACGGTGGAGGGCCGCACCCGCTTCACGAGCTGCTCGGTGGCGACGCTGCTGACACCGGCGAGGACCGGCACCGCGGCGAGGAAGACGGGAAGCAGGCCGTCGGATATCCCGTAGCGGTCCTGGATGGCGGGGATCCGCGTCACCAGGAGCGCGAACGCGGCGCCCTGCGCGAAGAAGCTGAACCCAAGAGAGGCCCGGCCGTGCCGCAGGCGAACATCTGTCGTCATGGCGGCACAGTAGGCCCCTCGCCTACCCGTGGGTAGATGGATCAGGCGAGGAGTTGCGGCAGCTCCGACATACGCGAGAAGAAACCGTTCGCCCCGGCGAGGCGTTCGGCGGGAGTCATCGCCGTAAATCCGTACACGTCCATCCCCGCGGCGTGCGCGGCGGCCACCCCGAGCGGGCTGTCCTCGATGACGACGCACCGCTCGGGCGCCACACCCATCTGCTGGGCGGCGTGGAAGAAGAGGTCCGGCGCCGGCTTCCCCCGCCCGACGTCCTGCACGCTGAAGATCCACTCGTCCTCGAACCACTCGTCGAGTCCGGTGGCCCGGTGGCCGACCCGGATCCGCTCGTGGGTACCGGAGGACGCCACGCAGTACGGCACGCCCTGGGCGACCAGTTCGGCGAGTACGTCGGCCACCCCGTCGACCGGCTGCAGCTCGGTCTCGAAGGCGGCGAAGACACGGGCGTGCAGCGTCTCGTCGAAGTCGTCGGGGAGCCGCTGCCCGCTCCGCTCCAGGATGGTGTCGTGCACCCGGTGCACGGCGGCACCCATGTAGTCACGGAGGGACTCGTCGTACGAGGTGGGATGCCCGAGCTCGGTCAGGTATCCCGCGAGGATGGTGTTGGAGATCGGCTCACTGTCCACAAGGACGCCGTCGTTGTCGAAGATGACCAGGTCGTAGCGCATACCCTGACCATAAACGCAAAAATGCCTCAGTCCCGGACCATAACGGTCCGGGACTGAGGCTAAAAATTGTTCGGCGGCGTCCTACTCTCCCACAGGGTCCCCCCTGCAGTACCATCGGCGCTGAAAGGCTTAGCTTCCGGGTTCGGAATGTAACCGGGCGTTTCCCTAACGCAATGACCACCGAAACACTATGAAATTAACCAACACCGGATACAACACGGTCGTTCGTTATTTCAGAACTAACACAGTGGACGCGAGCAACTGAGGACAAGCCCTCGGCCTATTAGTACCAGTCAGCTCCACCCGTTACCGGGCTTCCACATCTGGCCTATCAACCCAGTCGTCTACTGGGAGCCTTAACCCCTCAAAGGGGGTGGGAATACTCATCTCGAAGCAGGCTTCCCGCTTAGATGCTTTCAGCGGTTATCCTTTCCGAACGTAGCCAACCAGCCATGCCCTTGGCAGGACAACTGGCACACCAGAGGTTCGTCCGTCCCGGTCCTCTCGTACTAGGGACAGCCCTTCTCAATATTCCTACGCGCGCAGAGGATAGGGACCGAACTGTCTCACGACGTTCTAAACCCAGCTCGCGTACCGCTTTAATGGGCGAACAGCCCAACCCTTGGGACCGACTCCAGCCCCAGGATGCGACGAGCCGACATCGAGGTGCCAAACCATCCCGTCGATATGGACTCTTGGGGAAGATCAGCCTGTTATCCCCGGGGTACCTTTTATCCGTTGAGCGACAGCGCTTCCACAAGCCACTGCCGGATCACTAGTCCCGACTTTCGTCCCTGCTCGACCCGTCGGTCTCACAGTCAAGCTCCCTTGTGCACTTACACTCAACACCTGATTGCCAACCAGGCTGAGGGAACCTTTGGGCGCCTCCGTTACTCTTTAGGAGGCAACCGCCCCAGTTAAACTACCCATCAGACACTGTCCCTGATCCGGATCACGGACCGAGGTTAGACATCCAGCACGACCAGAGTGGTATTTCAACGACGACTCCACAACCACTGGCGTGGCCGCTTCAAAGTCTCCCACCTATCCTACACAAGCCGAACCGAACACCAATATCAAACTGTAGTAAAGGTCCCGGGGTCTTTCCGTCCTTCTGCGCGAAACGAGCATCTTTACTCGTAGTGCAATTTCACCGGGCCTATGGTTGAGACAGTCGAGAAGTCGTTACGCCATTCGTGCAGGTCGGAACTTACCCGACAAGGAATTTCGCTACCTTAGGATGGTTATAGTTACCACCGCCGTTTACTGGCGCTTAAGTTCTCAGCTTCGCAACCCCGAAAGATCACTAACCGGTCCCCTTAACGTTCCAGCACCGGGCAGGCGTCAGTCCGTATACATCGCCTTACGGCTTCGCACGGACCTGTGTTTTTAGTAAACAGTCGCTTCTCGCTGGTCTCTGCGGCCACCCCCAGCTCACTGTGTAAAACAGATCACCAGGAATGGCCCCCCTTCTCCCGAAGTTACGGGGGCATTTTGCCGAGTTCCTTAACCATAGTTCACCCGAACGCCTCGGTATTCTCTACCTGACCACCTGAGTCGGTTTAGGGTACGGGCCGCCATGAAACTCGCTAGAGGCTTTTCTCGACAGCATAGGATCATCCACTTCACCACAATCGGCTCGGCATCAGGTCTCACCCCATGTGCCATCCGGATTTACCTGGATGACGGGCTACACCCTTACCCCGGGACAACCACCGCCCGGGCTGGACTACCTTCCTGCGTCACCCCATCGCTTACCTACTACCACCTTGGTTCAGCGGCTCCACCACTTCCCTTTGCCCGAAGGCTCCAGGACGGCTTCACGGCCTTAGCATCAGAGGATTCAGTATTGGGCGTTTCAAAGCGGGTACCGGAATATCAACCGGTTGTCCATCGACTACGCCTGTCGGCCTCGCCTTAGGTCCCGACTTACCCTGGGCAGATCAGCTTGACCCAGGAACCCTTAGTCAATCGGCGCACACGTTTCTCACGTGTGTATCGCTACTCATGCCTGCATTCTCACTCGTGAACCGTCCACAACTCGCTTCCGCGGCTGCTTCACCCGGCACACGACGCTCCCCTACCCATCCCAGCGGGCGTTGGCCCTATTGCTGAAATGACACGACTTCGGCGGTACGCTTGAGCCCCGCTACATTGTCGGCGCGGAATCACTTGACCAGTGAGCTATTACGCACTCTTTCAAGGATGGCTGCTTCTAAGCCAACCTCCTGGTTGTCTCTGCGACTCCACATCCTTTTCCACTTAGCGTACGCTTAGGGGCCTTAGTCGATGCTCTGGGCTGTTTCCCTCTCGACCATGGAGCTTATCCCCCACAGTCTCACTGCCGCGCTCTCACTTACCGGCATTCGGAGTTTGGCTAAGGTCAGTAACCCGGTAGGGCCCATCGCCTATCCAGTGCTCTACCTCCGGCAAGAAACACACGACGCTGCACCTAAATGCATTTCGGGGAGAACCAGCTATCACGGAGTTTGATTGGCCTTTCACCCCTAACCACAGGTCATCCCCCAGGTTTTCAACCCTGGTGGGTTCGGTCCTCCACGACCTCTTACAGCCGCTTCAACCTGCCCATGGCTAGATCACTCCGCTTCGGGTCTAGAGCGTGCAACTCAAACGCCCTATTAGGACTCGCTTTCGCTACGGCTTCCCCACACGGGTTAACCTCGCTACACACCGCTAACTCGCAGGCTCATTCTTCAAAAGGCACGCAGTCACGACCCACATTCCGAAGAATATGAGCGACGCTCCCACGGCTTGTAGGCACACGGTTTCAGGTACTATTTCACTCCGCTCCCGCGGTACTTTTCACCATTCCCTCACGGTACTATCCGCTATCGGTCACCAGGGAATATTTAGGCTTAGCGGGTGGTCCCGCCAGATTCACACGGGATTTCTCGGGCCCCGTGCTACTTGGGAGTCACACAAGCAAGCCGTTGATGTTTCAGCTACGGGGGTCTTACCCTCTACGCCGGACCTTTCGCATGTCCTTCGCCTACACCAACGGTTTCTGACTTGCCCAACAGCCGGCAGACTGTTGAAGTGCAATCCCACAACCCCGCATGCGCAACCCCTGCCGGGTATCACACACATACGGTTTGGCCTCATCCGGTTTCGCTCGCCACTACTCCCGGAATCACGGTTGTTTTCTCTTCCTGAGGGTACTGAGATGTTTCACTTCCCCTCGTTCCCTCCACATGCCCTATGTGTTCAGGCATGGGTGACAGCCCATGACGACTGCCGGGTTTCCCCATTCGGAAACCCCCGGATCAAAGCCTGGTTGACGGCTCCCCGGGGACTATCGTGGCCTCCCACGTCCTTCATCGGTTCCTGGTGCCAAGGCATCCACCGTGCGCCCTTAAAAACTTGGCCACAGATGCTCGCGTCCACTGTGCAGTTCTCAAACAACGACCAACCACCCATCACCCCACCCTCAAAAGGGCGAGTGCACTGGGGCCGGCAACCGAAGACACAAACTCAAC
>NZ_CP107948.1:3600000-4402500 GCF_036061255.1 Streptomyces sp. NBC_00388 | reverse complement strand
GTATGCATTCAACGGCCGCCTCTCCGGCGGCCGTTCGCGTTTCTCCCTCCAGGAGCCGGCTGCCGGTGACGGCGGCTCCTGTCGAGAGGTGGAGAAAATGAAGCGGATCTTCAGCGGGGTCAAGCCCACCGGGCACCTGACGCTCGGGAACTACCTCGGTGCTGTGCGCGGATGGGCCGAGAACGACCAGTACCGGGCCGACGCGCTGTTCTGTGTGGTGGATCTGCACGCGCTGACCATGCAGCACGACCCCGCTCGGGTGCGGAGACTCAGCCGGCAGGCCGCGACGCTGATGCTGGCGGCCGGGCTCGACCCCGAGCAGTGCACCGTGTTCGTGCAGAGCCATGTCGACGAACATGCCCGGCTCTCGTACCTGCTGGAATGCACCGCCACGGACGGCGAGATGCGGCGAATGATCCAGTACAAGGAGAAGAGCGCACAGGCGAAGGCGTCCGGGGACAGTGTGCGGCTCTCGCTCCTCACCTATCCGGCGCTGATGGCCGCGGACATCCTGGCGTACGCGACCGATGAGGTGCCGGTGGGTGAGGACCAGACACAGCATGTCGAGCTGGCCCGCGATCTGGCGGTGCGCTTCAACCAGCGGTACGGCCACACCTTCACGGTGCCGGAGGCCACGCGGCCCCCGGTGGCGGCGCGCGTCATGGACCTGCAGGACCCCACGTCGAAGATGGGGAAGTCCCACGAGTCGGGTGCGGGGATCGTCTATCTGCTGGACGACCCCGGTGTGGTGCACAAGAAGGTCATGCGCGCCGTGACCGACAGCGGGAGCGAGGTCGTCCACGACCGGGACGCGAGCCCCGGAGTGGCCAATCTGCTGGAGGTGCTCGCGGCCTGTACCGGAAAGGAACCCGGCGAGCTCGCCGGGACGTACACGTCGTACGGGGCGCTGAAGAAGGACACGGCCGACGCCGTGGTGGAGCTGCTGCGGCCCGTCCAGGAGCGGCATGCGGCCCTGGCGGCCGATCCCGGCTACCTGGAGGAGGTCCTCAGGCGGGGTGCCGGGCGAGCGCGGGCCATGGCCCGGCCCACGGTCGATGCCGCGTACCGGGCCATCGGGCTGCTGGAACCGTAGCCGTGGAGCGGTGATTCAGCCGTTTCCGGAGGCCAGCTCGCGGCTGCGGTCGCGGGCTGCCTCCAGGGCGGCGATGAGAGCGGCCCGTACGCCGTGGTTCTCCAGTTCGCGGATCGCGTTGATGGTGGTCCCGGCGGGGCTGGTCACCGCCTCGCGGAGTTTCACCGGGTGTTCGCCGCTGTCCCTGAGCATCACGGCCGCGCCGATGGCCGCCTGGACGATCAGGTCGTGGGCCTGGGCGCGGGGAAGACCGAGGAGGATGCCGGCGTCGGTCATCGCCTCGACCAGATAGTAGAAGTACGCCGGGCCGGAGCCGGAGAGTGCGGTGGCCGCGTCCTGCTGGCTCTCCGGGACCCGGACGGTCTTGCCCACCCCGCCGAAGATCTCCTCGGCGTGGGCCAGGTGCGCTTCCGTCGCGTGGCTGCCGGGCGAGATGACGGACATGGCCTCGTCCACCAGGGCCGGGGTGTTCGTCATGACCCGGACCACCGGGGTGCCCGCCGCGAGACGTTCCTCGAAGAAGGAGGTGGGGATGCCCGCCGCGCCGCTGATGACCAGGCGGTCCGCGGGGACGTGGGGGGCGAGTTCACCGAGGAGCTTCCCCATGTCCTGGGGCTTCACGGTGAGGATGAGGATGTCGGCTCGCTCGGCCGCCTGCTGGTTGCTGACCGGTTCCACCCCGTAGCGGGTGCGGAGCTCATCGGCGCGGTCCTGGCGGCGGGTGGTGACCAGGAGGTCGGCGGGCGGCCACCCCGCGCGGAGCATCCCGCTGAGGAGGGCTTCGCCGATCTTGCCGGTGCCTAGGACTGCGACTGTCTGGGCCATGGCTCTGTTCACCTCGCCGGTCGGGGCGGTCTGTCGGGCGGTCTGTCCGTCTCGGGATCATCCTCGCACCGGGGTGGTGCGGCGCGGGTCCCTGTCCGACGGGTGGTACGGGGCGGGCGGCCAGGTGGACGGCGCGGGGCAGGGTGCCGGGGTGCTGGTTCCTCTCGTCACGTCGTGCGGCGGCGCAGGGTCGCCGCGCCCAGGGTCAGGACCAGCAGCGCGCAGCCGCCCACGATCACGGCATCGCGTACGAACACCGCCGTCATGTCGCCGTGGCGGAGCACCTGGTTCATCGCGTCCACGGCGTACGACATCGGCAGGACGTCGGAGAGGCCCTCCAGGAGCGGCTGCATCCGGGCGCGCGGGGTGAACAGTCCGCAGAGCAGCAGTTGGGGGAAGATCACGGCCGGCATGAACTGGACGGCCTGGAACTCCGAGGCCGCGAATGCCGAGACGAACAGGCCGAGTGCCGTGCCCAGCAGCGCGTCGAGGAGCGCCACCAGGAGGAGGAGCCAGGGCGAGCCGGTGACGTCGAGGTCCAGGAGCCAGAGCGAGAGGGCGGTGGCCAGGGCGGACTGGACGATGGCCAGGAGGCCGAAGGCCAGGGCGTAGCCCGCGATGATGTCGGCCTTGCCGATCGGCAGGGACAGCAGGCGCTCCAGGGTGCCCGATGTGCGTTCGCGCAGGGTGGCGATCGATGTCACCAGGAACATCGTGATCAGCGGGAAGACCCCCAGGAGTGACGCGCCGATCGAGTCGAAGGTCTGCGGCGACGCGTCGAACACGTACCGCAGCAGCGTGATCATGACGGCCGGGATCAGCAGCAGGAGCGCGATCGTGCGCGGGTCGTGGCGGAGCTGGCGCAGGACCCGGCTGGTGGTGGCGAGGGTGTGGGTGAGGTTCATCGGCTTGTCTCCCGTGCCGCGTCGACCAGGTGGAGGAAGGCGGCCTCGACGGTCGGGGCCTGGGTGCGGGTGCGCAGTTCGTCCGGGGTGCCCTCGGCCAGGAGCTCGCCTTCGCGCATCAGGAGCAGCCGGTGGCAGCGTTCCGCCTCGTCCATGACGTGGGAGGAGACCAGCAGGGTGGTGCCGCCGTCGGCCAGGGTGTGGAACAGGGCCCAGAGGTCTCTGCGGAGCACCGGGTCGAGGCCCACGGTCGGCTCGTCGAGGACGAGGAGTTCCGGGGCGCCGAGCAGCGCCACCGCCAGCGAGACGCGGCTGCGCTGGCCTCCGGAGAGGTTGCCCGCCAGGGCGGTCGCGTGCGCGGTCAGGTCGACCTGTTCGATGACGCGCGCGACGTTGTCGCGGGCGCCGAGTATCGACGCGAAGTACTCCAGGTTCTGGTGGACGGTGAGGTCGTCGTAGACGGACGGCGCCTGGGTCACGTAGCCGATGCGGTGGCGCAGCGGGGCGGCGCCCGCCGGGTGGTCGAGGACGGTGAGGGCCCCGGTGACCTTGGCCTGGGTGCCGACGACCGCCCGCATCAGGGTGGACTTGCCGCAGCCGGACGGACCGAGCAGTCCGGTGATCCGGCCGCGGGGGACGGTGAAGCCGAGGTCGCGCAGGACGGGGCGCCCGCCCCTGGTCACGGAGAGGCCATGGGCGCGGACTGCTGCCGGGAGGGGCCGGTCCGCGTCGGTGTTCGCGGGGGTGCGGGAGGCCGGTTCCGTGCCGGATCCGGTGGGCTCGGCCCTGGGCCGGTCCCGCGGGGGCGGCGTCGGGCCGGGTGTGGCCCGGTCTCTGGAATTCATCATGTGATGAATAATTCTCCCGGCGGGCGGTCACGTCAAGGAGTGCCGCCCGCCGGTGCGCGCCGCCGTCAGCGGACCGCCACGCAGAGCTCGACCACGTACGCCTCGCGGACCACACCCTGCGGGAAGACCTCCGTGAGGGCGGCGCGCTCCTCGTCGATGAACTTCCCGGTGGTCTCGTCCCCCGCGACCAGGAAGACGGAGTGGCTGGCCAGATTGGCGAGATGCGTGTCGAGCGGGACCTCACGGGTCCAGGGGACCGTGCGGCCGGCGAAATCGAGGTCGCCCGCGTCGCGCGTCCGCCCGGCGGTGCCGTGGGCGCCGAGCGCGATGTCGGCGTGGCCGAAGAAGCGCCGGATGCGGGACGTCTGGTCGGCGACCCACCCCACGTCGCGGTCCGCGACGTTCCACCAGAGGGCGAGCGCGCCGCCGGGCCGCAGGACACGCATCGCCTCGGGCACCGAACGGGCCGGATCCGTCCAGTGCCAGGCCTGGGCGTACGTCACGAAGTCCGCTGACGCGTCGGCGAGCGGCAAGTTGTTCCCGTCGCCGCGCACGACAGGTACGCCGGGCAGTGTGCGGCGGAACTGCTCCGTCATGCCGTCACCCGGCTCGACCGCGACGATCCGGGCGCCTCGCTCGTGGAGAAGGGCTGTGGCTATCCCGGTGCCCGCGCCGACGTCGGCGACCCGGGCGCCGGCCAGCGGCCGGCCCGCGAGCTCCTCCACCGCGTCCAGGAGGGCGGGCGGATAGGAGGGGCGGTTCGCGGCGTAGGCGGCTGCGGCGGCGTTGAAGGAGTGGGCGCGCGAGGTGGTCGTCATAGGGGCCATCCTGCCCACGTCCCGGGGGGTTCGCCCCCGTCCCCGGGGTACGTCGGGGGCGTCTCCGTGGGCGGTGCGGGTGGCGGCGCCCGGCAGGCGACGCGAGTGCGGCGCCCGGCGGGCAGGCGGCGCGGGTCACCAGCGGATCCGGCGGTGGTCCGCCGCACACCCTGGACCCTGGCGGGTCGCGGCCGTGCCCGCGGCGCTGATGGCCGTCTGCGCCCCGGTGGTACGGCAGGCACTCGGGGCGGAGCGCTCTGTCAGCAGTGCGGGGACGCGGAGTGGCGGGGCGCTGTCGTCAGCGCGGTGGCCGGGGTGGTGGCGGGGGCGGAGGACGGGGTGGTGGCGGGGGCGCTTCGGGTGTGGCGGGCGACGGAGGACGGGGCACGACGTTGCGGACACTCCCCGGGCATCGGGCCCGGCCGGTCTGTCCGGACCGCCCGCGCCGCCCCTCCCGCGCCTCCCGCGCCGCCTCCGCCCCCTGTCGTCCTCGACGGTCTTCAGCCGGCCGGGTTCCGTACTGCCGTGAGGTTGATGACGTACTCCTCCCGCACTCTTCCGTCCGGGAAGATCCGCAGCAGCTGCGCCCGCTCGTCGGCCAGGGCCCGGGCGGCCTTCTCCTCCGGCGCAGCCGCCACGTACGAACGGCTGGCCAGCTGGGAGATGTGCGTGCCGATGTCCACCTCGCGGGACCACTGCAGTCGGCGGAAGGCCGGGTTCAGGCCGTCGTACAGAGTCTTGATGATCACCGGCGCCCTGGGGGCGGTCCCGTAGCGGTAGTACTCGGGGAGCCGCTTCTCCAGCCGGGCCTCCTGGTCCGCGGCCCAGCGTACGGAGAGGTCCGGCACGTTCCACCAGAGGGCCAGCACCCCGCCCGGCTTCAGGACCCGCAGGGCTTCGGGGACGGAGCGGGTCGGTTCGGTCCAGTGCCAGGCCTGGGCGTACGTCACGAAGTCGGCGCAGCGGGAGGCGAGCGGGAGCGCGTCGCCCACCCCCTGCACCAGGGGGACGTCCGGAAGCGCGGAACGCAGCTGCGCTGCCATACCGGGACCCGGTTCGACGGCGACGACCTCGGCGCCGCGGTCCCGGAGCAGGCCGCTGGCGATGCCGGTGCCCGCACCGACGTCGACCACGCGTGCCCCTTTGAGCGAGCGGTGCGCCATGGCTTCCACGGCGTCGAAGAGCGCGGGCGGATATCCGGGGCGTGCGGCTGCGTACTGGGCTGCGACCGGGTCCGAGGACAGTGCGAGTTCCCTCATGTCCGACATCTTCGTGGTCGGCGGGCGCCGGGAACAGAGGCAGGGACGGGGGCTCCGCGGACGGGATGGCGGAGTTGGCGGAGATGAGGTGCTTCCGTGGCCCGGGGGCTACGGTCAGCCGCGCCGGGGCTTCGGCTTCCTGCGGGCCGCCGGGTTTCCTGTGCGGGCGCCCCTGCGCTTCTCGTACGCGGCGAGGGCCGTCGTGTACTCGGCACGCCGCAGCTGCTCGCCGGGGGCCTCCGTCAGGGACCGGACGAAGTACGCGAGGAGCGAGCCGGCGAAGCCGATCGCCTTCAGGCTGCGCAGGGATTCCTCGCGGGCCGGGTCGGCGGGTCGGCGGCGGAAGCCGTCCCAGGTGCGGGTGAAGGCGACGGCGCTGCAGACGGCGAAGACGGCCACGAAGAGGACGGTGGCGAAGCTGCCGATGTCGGCGGTCTCCACGCCCTGGTAGGCGAGCCGCAACACGAAGCACGCGGCGACCGTCGTGATCAGCGCGCCGCCCGCGACCGCGGCCCGCCGCAGCCCGTAGCCGCTGTCGTGGCCGACCCAGGTCGTA
This sequence comes from Streptomyces sp. NBC_00388, assembly GCF_036061255.1. Taxonomy (NCBI): domain Bacteria; kingdom Bacillati; phylum Actinomycetota; class Actinomycetes; order Kitasatosporales; family Streptomycetaceae; genus Streptomyces; species Streptomyces sp. NBC_00388. The sequence goes on along the minus strand of NZ_CP107948.1, from coordinate 4,396,196 downwards.
CCGAAGAAGCGGATGGTCTCGGGCTGCGGGCCGCCGGGCGTACGGTCCTGGCCGGTCGTGCCGTTACGGACGGCGCTGCCGCCCGGGGCGGCGGTCTTCGCGGTGCCGTCGCCGTTCTCGCCGTTCTCGCCGTTCTCGCCGTTGTCGCTCACGGGCCCGATTATCCCCCGCCGCCGGTGCGCGGCCGGACGGTGGTGCGCCGGGGCGGCTGCCCTCTGACAGCGGAGTCCGTCGCTTCGCCATCCGATCGAGGCGTTCGACGGCGAACGCAGCCGTTCCGACTCCCCCGACGGGCGTTCTTCGAGTTGTGGGCCGTGCGAGGGGGATCGAAGCCCCCTCGCACGACGGGTCGTGCTGTCAGATACCGAAGGGGGTCGCGTAGCGGATGGTGCCGCTGGGCAGCGGGTGGGCCTCGTCCAGGGTGAGGGCCATCATGGCCTCGTCCGGGACGTCGATGGTCAGGCCGATGCCATGCGCTGAGGCGCGGGTGAAGCCGAAGCGCGGGTAGTACGCCGGGTGTCCGAGGACGGTGACGTGGTACTCGCCCATGTCCTGGGCAGCCTGGAGGGCTGCACGGATGGCGGCTGAGCCGGCGCCGCTCTTCTGATGCTCGGGCCGTACGGCGACGGGCGCCAGGCACAGGGCCGGGGTGTCGCCGATGTGGCAGCGGGTCAGCAGGGCGTGGCCGATGGGGGTGCCGTCCTCGTCGGTGGAGACAAGGGAGAGGCCGTCGATCCAGGAGGTGTCGGCGCGCAGGGAGTCGACGAGGTCGGCCTCCATCGCGGTCTCGAACGCAGCGAGGTCGATTGCGCGGATGGCGGGGATGTCGGCGCCGGTCTCGGCGCGGGTGATCCAGTTGCTGTGGGTACGCATGACGGGATGAATCCGTTTCATGGTGAGGTCCGTGCAGGGAATGCCGCGCGAGCTCACGCTCTCAGCGGGGCAGGGGTGACGGGTCAGACCGTCGCCCGGGACGTGAGGGCGGTCCGGGCGCTGCGCATCGCAGTGGCCTTGGGCGCGGTCATCAGCCCCACCTCCCCTTCATCCTCGACCTGGAGCAACACGAACTCGTCAAATGTACCCCGCCCCGGCACTCGCTCTTCGGACTTCGAATGGAAGGCGGTCCCAGCCCGGCCCCTGCGGCCGGTTCCCGTCGGGCCGGCGTCGTCATCAACCCTGCGTCCGACGACTCGTCGACATCCGATCCAGTCGCCGCAGGTCAGCGAGTTGCACACGGCTCTTCGCCGGCGAAGGACAGCGGCGGCGGGCGCAGAAGAGGCGGCGTAACGCACAGGCCCGGACCCACACACCGAGGAGAAGTGCGGGTCCGGGCCTGAGCGGTGCGTGCGGTGGTCAGCCGAGCTTCGAGACGTCCCTGACCGCGCCGCGGTCGGCGCTGGTCGCCATCGCCGCGTAGGCCTTCAGCGCCTGCGAGACCTTGCGCTCGCGGTTCTTCGGCGCGTACACGCCGTTCAGTGCGGCGCGGCGGGCCGCCAGCTCCTCGTCGGAGACCAGCAGCTCGATGGAGCGGTCCGGGATGGCGATGCGGATGCGGTCGCCGTCCTCGACGAGCGCGATCGTGCCGCCTGCCGCTGCCTCGGGCGAGGCATGGCCGATCGACAGGCCCGATGTGCCGCCGGAGAAGCGGCCGTCGGTGACCAGGGCGCAGACCTTGCCGAGGCCGCGGCCCTTGAGGAAGGACGTCGGGTACAGCATCTCCTGCATACCCGGGCCGCCCTTGGGGCCCTCGTAGCGGATGACGACGACGTCGCCCGCCGCGATCTCCTTGCGGAGGATCTTGTCGACGGCGTCCTCCTGCGACTCGCAGACCACGGCCGGGCCCTCGAAGGTCCAGATGGACTCGTCGACGCCGGCGGTCTTCACCACGCAGCCGTCCACCGCCAGGTTGCCCTTGAGGACAGCGAGGCCGCCGTCCTGGGAGTACGCGTGCTCGGCGTCGCGGATACAGCCGCCCGCCGCGTCCGTGTCGAGGGTGTCCCAGCGCTCGGACTGCGAGAACGCCTCGGCGGAGCGGACGCAGCCGGGGGCCGCGTGCCACAGCTCGACCGCTTCGGCCGACGGGGAGCCGCCGCGCACGTCCCAGGTCTTCAGCCAGTCGGCGAGCGACGGCGAGTGGACCGAGTGCACGTCCTCATTGAGCATGCCGCCCCGGTACAGCTCCCCGAGGATGGCGGGGATACCGCCGGCCCGGTGCACGTCCTCCATGTAGTACGTGCCGCCGGGTGCGACGTTGGGCGCGACCTTGGACAGGCACGGAACGCGGCGTGAGACCTCGTCCATATCCGCAAGACCGTAAGGCAGTTCGGCCTCCTGTGCGGCGGCCAGCAGGTGCAGGATCGTGTTGGTCGAGCCACCCATCGAGATGTCCAGCGCCATCGCGTTGTCGAAGGCGGCCCGGGTGGCGATGGCGCGCGGCAGGACGGTCGCGTCGTCCTGCTCGTAGTGGCGCTTGGTGATCTCGACGACGGTGCGGCCCGCGTTCTCGTACAGCGCCTTGCGGGCGGTGTGGGTGGCGAGCACCGAGCCGTTGCCGGGGAGTGCCAGGCCGAGGGCCTCGGTCAGGCAGTTCATCGAGTTGGCGGTGAACATGCCGGAACAGCTGCCGCACGTGGGGCAGGCGTTCTCCTCGATACGGAGGATGTCCTCGTCCGAGACGCTCTCGTCGACCGCGTCGCTGATGGCGTTGACCAGGTCGAGCTTGCGGACCGTGCCGTCGACCAGCGTCGCCTTGCCGGCCTCCATCGGCCCGCCGGAGACGAAGACCGTGGGGATGTTGAGGCGCAACGCGGCCATCAGCATGCCCGGGGTGATCTTGTCGCAGTTGGAGATGCAGATCAGGGCGTCCGCGCAGTGCGCCTCGACCATGTACTCGACGCTGTCCGCGATGAGGTCGCGCGAGGGGAGGCTGTAGAGCATCCCGCCGTGGCCCATGGCGATGCCGTCGTCCACGGCGATGGTGTTGAACTCCCGGGGCACCGCACCCGCGGCCTTGATCGCGTCGGAGACGATCCGGCCGACCGGCTGGAGGTGGGTGTGGCCCGGCACGAACTCGGTGAACGAGTTCGCGACCGCGATGATCGGCTTGCCGATGTCCCCGCTCGCTACGCCCGAGGCTCGCATGAGGGCACGGGCGCCCGCCATGTTGCGGCCGTGGGTGACTGTGCGGGACCTCAGCTCGGGCATCGTGGCTCGCTCCTTAGGCAGATGTGACTGCCGTCGAGCGTACGCCTGCCCTCCAAGATCCGGACACCGCGTCCGGATGACGGGACGAGCGCGGCCCGCCGCGGAAGGGCGGGGCCGCCGCCCGCAGCGGCCGGGCGGGCCCGCCGCCTCACTCCGTCAGATACCTCTGCAGGGTGGGGGCGACCATCGTCACGATGTCGTCCACCTCCGCCGACGCCATCGGCTCCACCTTGATCACGTACCGCATCATCGCGAGGCCGATCAGATGCGAGGCCGCCAGCTCCGCCCGGAACTGCGGATCGGATACGGACAGCTCCGCCGCCACCCGTTCGAGTACCCGCTGCCACACGAATCCGCGCAGCACCTTCGCCGCCGCCTCATGGGTCAGCGCCGAGCGGATGACCGCCAGCAGCGGGGTGCGGGTCGCCTGGTCCTCCCAGATGCCGAAGAAATAGCGGGCGAGCCGCTCGCCGATGCCCTCGGTCCCCGCGCCGAGCAGCGAGGTGACGAGCTGGACGGGCTCCATCGTGATCTCGACCGCCGCCGCGAAGACCTCGTCCTTCGTTCCGAAGTAGTGGTGGACGAGCGCCGCGTCGACCCCGGCTGCCTTCGCGATGCCGCGTACGGAGGTCTTGTCGTACCCGCGCTCGGAGAACTCCTCGCGGGCGGCCTCCAGGATGCGCTCGCGCGCGCCGCCGCCCTCGGCCGCCCGGTCCCGCGGGGGCCGGCCCCTGCGGCGCCCGGGAGCGGGCGCGGGGCCACCGCCGGGGGCAGTGCCCTCGCGGGTCACGGGCGGGGGGCCCGGGCGGCCAGGTGGAGGCGGGTGAAGGCGAGGGCCTCCGCCAGGTCGGCCTCGCGCTCGGCCGTGGACATCGCGCGGCGGGTGTTGACCTCGATGACGACATGGCCGTCGAAGCCGCTTCCCGCGAGCCCTTCGAGCAGTTCGGCGCAGGGCTGCGTACCGCGTCCGGGCACCAGGTGCTCGTCCTTGCCCGAGCCCCGGCCGTCGGCGAGGTGCACATGGGCCAGCCGCGGCCCCATCCGGCCGATCATCGCCATCGCGTCGGTGCGGGCGGTGGCGGTGTGCGAGAGATCAGCGGTGAAGTGGCGGTAGTCGCTGTTGGTGACGTCCCAGTCGGGGGCGTACGCCAGCATCTCCCGGTCCCGGTAGCGCCACGGGTACATGTTCTCCACGGCGAACCGCACATCGGTCTCGTCCGCCATCCGCCAGATCCCGTCGACGAAGTCACGGGCGTAGGTGCGCTGCCAGCGGAAGGGCGGGTGGACGACGACGGTGGAGGCGCCGAGCCGCTCGGCGGCCGACCTGGCGCGCTGGAGCTTGGTCCAGGGGTCGGTGGACCAGACCCGCTGGGTGATGAGGAGACAGGGCGCGTGCACGGCGAGTACCGGCATCCGGTGGTGATCGGAGAGTCTGCGCAGCGCCTCGATGTCCTGGCTGACGGGGTCAGTCCACACCATCACCTCGACGCCGTCGTAGCCGAGGCGCGCGGCGATCTCGAACGCCGTCGCCGTCGACTCCGGGTACACGGACGCCGTGGACAGCGCGACCTTCGCATCCGGGATGCGCACCACTGGATCTGCCACGGAAGACAGCGTACGGGCCCCGCTCACCTGACCGGGAGGTGGTCGAGGCGGCGCAGGATGACGCCCTCACGCAGCGCCCAGGGGCAGACCTCCAGTTCCTCGACCCCGAGGAGGTCCATCGCCCCCTCCGCGACCAGCGCACCCGCCAGCAGCTGGGGTGCGCGGCCGGCGGAGACCCCGGGCAGCCGGGCCCGCTCCGCCGATGTCATCGCGGCGAGCCTGGGGACCCATTCCTCAAGTGACGTACGGCTCAGCCCGCGGGGCACGTACGGGCCGTCGCCGGAGCGCGCGGCTCCTCCTATGCGGGAGAGCTGTTTGAAGGTCTTGGACGTCGCGACCACCCGGTCAGGTCTGCCGAAGCGGGTGAAGTCGCCGGCGATCCTGGCGATCTCCGCGCGGACATGGCGGCGCAGCGCCCTGACGTCCTGCGGGTCGGGCGGATCGCCCGGCAGCCACGCCTGTGTCAGCCGGCCGGCGCCGAGCGGCAGCGACACCGCGGCGTCGGGGTCCTCGTCGATGCCGTACGCGATCTCCAGCGAGCCGCCGCCGATGTCGAGCAGCAGCACCCGGCCGGCGGACCAGCCGAACCAGCGCCGGGCGGCGAGGAAGGTGAGCCGGGCCTCGTCGGGGCCGGTGAGGACCTGGAGGTCGACGCCGGTCTCGTCGCGCACCCTGGCGAGGACGTGGTCGGCGTTGGTGGCCTCGCGCACGGCGGAGGTGGCGAAGGGCAGGACGCTCTCGGCACCCTTGTCCTCGGCGGCCCGGAGGGCGTCGTTGACGGTGGCGACCAGCCGGTCGACGCCCTGGGAGCCGATCGCGCCGTCACCGTCGAGCAGTTCGGCCAGGCGCAGCCCCACCTTGTGCGAGTGCGCGGGCAGCGGGCGCGCGCCGGGGTGGGCGTCGACCACCAGCAGGTGAACGGTGTTCGAACCGACGTCGAGGACTCCGAGTCTCATGGACGGAACGCTACTGGGCGGGGGCAAGGGGGTGGCCGTTCGGGCTGATGGGGGCGGTGTCCCCGTACGCTGGGTGCGTGCCGAAGACGAAAAAGGCGAAGCCGGGCAAAACTGCCGGGCAGCCGAAGCCGAAGAGTGACGAGCAGGGCCTGGATTTCGCGCGTGCCTGGGTCGAGTTCCCGGACCCCGCCGACGACGAACAGATCTTCCGCTGCGACCTGACCTGGCTCACCTCCCGGTGGACCTGCATCTTCGGCAGCGGCTGCCAGGGCATCGAGGCGGGCCGCGCCGACGACGGCTGCTGCACGCTGGGGGCGCACTTCTCCGACGAGGAGGACGAGGAGCGGGTGGCCGGTCATGTGGAACGGCTCACGCCCGACCTCTGGCAGTTCCACGACGTCGGTACGGACTCGGGATGGGTCCAGCTCGACGAGGACGGGGAGCGCCAGACGCGGCGCTGGAAGGGCTCCTGCATCTTCCAGAACCGGCCCGGGTTCGCGGGCGGCGCGGGGTGTTCGCTGCACATCCTGGCGCTGCGCGAGGGCAAGGAGCCCCTGGAGACGAAGCCGGACGTCTGCTGGCAGCTGCCGGTCCGCCGGACGTACGACTGGATCGAGCGGCCCGACGAGTCGCGGGTGCTCCAGATCTCGATCGGTGAGTACGACCGCCGCGGCTGGGGACCCGGCGGCCATGACCTGCACTGGTGGTGCACGTCGGCGACGTCCGCGCACGGTGCGGGCGATCCCGTCTATGTGACGTACCGGCCGGAGCTGATCGAGTTGATGGGCGCGCCGGCGTACGAGCGCCTGGTGGAGCTGTGCGAGGAGCGCGTCGCCGCGCTGCTGCCGATGGCTCCGCACCCGGCCGACCCGCGGTAACGGCGGCCGGCCTCTCCGGGGCGGGTGCCCGCCCCGGAGAGGCGGCGGGGCGCCCGGAGCCGCCGCCCTGCCCGCTGTCCCTGATTCCCGCCGCCTCGCCTCCGGCTCCGGGCCCCTCCTGTCCGCCACGCCGGTGAGGCGTGCCCGTTCTCCGTCAAGCCGGTGAGGGCGTGCCCGGAGCCGACGGCGAGGGGCTCGCCGGAGGGTCCGATGCGGTCGGAGTAGGGGTCGGCGTCGGATCCGACGGGGTCGGGGTGGGTGTCGGACGGCCCGTCGGTGCCGGGCCCGTCGTCGGACCGCCCGACGGTGTCGGACGGCCGTGGCCGTGGTGACCGTGCCCATGGCCGTGCCCGTGGGTCCCGTCCCTCCACCCGTACCCCCGCATCACGACCACGGCACCCGACGGGTCGAAGGCGATCCGGGCCGACCAGGCGCCGGCCGGTTCGCTGCGGTGGTCGACGTAGACCCGGAGCGTGATCGAGCCGCCCGGCGACAGGACGCCCGACGCGCTGCTGAGGTAGAGCCACGGGGCGCTCCTGGCAGCCGACCAGCTGAGCGGGCGGTCCCCTTCGTTGGTCAGGGTGACCGAGGTACGGCCGCCGGACGCGCGGGCCGCGACGGTGAGGCCTCCCGGCGCCACCGAGCCGCCGCCCGTCTTCTTCTTCCCGGCGTCCGGGCTGATGACCTCGACGGACACATCGGGCGAGCTGCCGTCGTCGGCGAGCGGGGTGCGCGGGGTGCTGGCGCTGCCCGCGTTCTCGTAGTGGTCGTACGGGCTCGCGCCGTCCCTGCCCGGCCCCCCGGCCTCGCTCGCCGTCACCGAACCGCCGTGGCCCTCGCCGGTGGCGGGCGCGTGGCGGTAGGCCACCCACAGGGCCAGGACGGGGGCGGCGACGACCGTCGCGACGACGGTCGTCGTCACCGCGCGGGAGCGCATCCGGTCGCGCCGGGCCGCGCGGTCCTTCGGGTCCAGCGGGAAGCCGGTACGGCCGAAGCGCGGGGTGTGGCCGCGGGGCGCGTGCAGCATCGCCCCGTACGCGGCGGATCGTTCCGCCACGACGAGCGGCAGGGCCGCGGGGGTGGGCGGTGTGACGGTGGAGCCCGGCCAGGGGCCGGTGGCTCCGGCCCGCTCGGCGACCCGGCGGCAGCGCGGGCAGTCGTCCACGTGCCGGACGAGCTCGCGGCGGAGCGCCGTGGAGAGCAGGACCCGGTTGTCGCCCGTGAGCCGGGCGACGCTCGGGCAGTTGCCGGTCTCGACGACCGCCAGGGCGGCTCGCGTCCGCTCGACCTCGCAGGCCCCGGCTGCCAGCAGCTCGCGGGCCGCGGTGTGTTCGAGGCCGAGCACGGCGGCGACCTCGCGTGAGCCCAGGCCGTGGCGTACCGCGAGCTCCAGCGCCTCGCGCTGTTCCGGCGTGGTGCCTGCGGCCTCGGGCCAGGCGAGTGTGGCGAGATCGCGCCGCTGCCGCTCGGCGGTCTCGGCCGCCGCCGGCTGCTCGGGTCCGGGCGCGGGCTCGGGCTCCGGCGCGCGGCCGGCGTGCGCGCCGGGCCGCAGCCGCTTCTGCTCGGCGAGCTTGCGCAGACAGGCCCAGCGCGCGAGGGCGTACAGCCAGGCCCGGCGGCTCTGTTCCCCGGCGGGACAGCGGCTGAACTGCCGTTCCGAGACGGCCAGCACCTCGCCGAGTACGGCGGTGGCCCCCGTGTGGTCGCACAGGACGGAGAGGCAGTAGGTGAAAAGGCCGTCCAGATACGCCTCGTAACGGACCGGCGGCCGCTGTTCCGCCGGCTGAGGGGCGCGCCGGTGCGCCCGGTGTGCGCCGGTGGTGTGTGTGGGGTTCTCCAGCCTGCTGCTCGTCACCCGGCCGACGGTAGGCCGGTAATAGCCGCCTTCTAGCACCTCTTGAGGGCATTTAATCCTTACGGGTGAACGTATCCCTCAAAAGGGGACAGGAATTCCGTATTCCGTCCGGTTCCCGTTCGATCCCCGTCCGCTCGGCACCCTCCGTCCGCCGTCGGCCGTCCGCCGTCGGCCCGGCACCGTCCGCCCGGCCTCCGTCCACCGTCCGCCTCCGCAGGATCCGCTGTCGGTGCGGGCGGTTACGGTGGCGCCATGGCCACCCGCGCGAAGACCAGAGACCGGCCGTCCTACCGCTGCACCGAATGCGGGTACACGACGGCCAAGTGGCTGGGCCGCTGCCCCGAGTGCCAGACCTGGGGGACGGTCGAGGAGCAGGGCGGCGGGCCCGCCGTACGGACGACCGCGGCCGGCCCGGTCAGCAGCGCCGCCATTCCCATCGGCCAGGTCGACAGCCGGACGGCGACGGCGCGTTCGACCGGGGTAGCCGAGCTCGACCGGGTGCTCGGCGGCGGTCTGGTGCCCGGCGCCGTGGTCCTGCTCGCCGGGGAGCCGGGCGTCGGCAAGTCCACGCTGCTGCTCGATGTCGCGGCGAAGGCCGCCGACTCCGACCACCGCACGCTGTATGTGACGGCCGAGGAGTCCGCGAGCCAGGTCAGGCTGCGCGCCGACCGGATCCACGCGATCAACGACCACCTCTATCTGGCGGCGGAGACGGATCTCGCCGCGGTGCTCGGCCACCTCGACGCGGTGAAGCCGTCGCTGCTGGTCCTGGACTCGGTACAGACCGTGGCCTCGTCCGAACTCGACGGCGCGCCGGGCGGCATGGCCCAGGTGCGCGAGGTGGCCGGCGCGCTGATCCGCGCGTCCAAGGAGCGCGGGATGTCCACGCTGCTGGTCGGACACGTCACGAAGGACGGCGCCATCGCGGGGCCCCGGCTCCTCGAACACCTGGTGGACGTCGTGCTGTCCTTCGAGGGCGACCGGCATGCCAGGCTGCGGCTGGTCCGCGGCGTCAAGAACCGTTACGGGGCGACGGACGAGGTCGGCTGCTTCGAGCTGCACGACGAGGGCATCACCGGCCTCACCGACCCGAGCGGGCTGTTCCTGACGCGCCGTGACGAACCGGTGCCGGGGACCTGCCTGACCGTCACCCTGGAGGGCAAGCGCCCGCTGGTGGCGGAGGTCCAGGCGCTCACGGTCGACTCGCAGATCCCCTCGCCCCGGCGCACCACATCCGGTCTGGAGACCTCCCGGGTCTCGATGATGCTCGCCGTCCTGGAGCAGCGCGGCAGGATCAGCTCGCTGGGCAAGCGCGACATCTACACGGCGACGGTCGGCGGTGTGAAGCTCACCGAGCCGGCCGCCGACCTGGCCGTGGCGCTGGCACTGGCCTCCGCGGCCGGCGACATCCCGCTCCCGAAGAACCTGGTCGCGATCGGGGAAGTGGGGCTGGCCGGCGAGGTCAGAAGGGTCACCGGCGTCCAGCGCAGACTCGCCGAGGCCCACCGTCTCGGCTTCACCCACGCCCTCGTGCCGACCGATCCGGGGAAGGTCCCCGCCGGCATGAAGGTCATCGAAGTGGCGGACATGGGGGACGCGCTGCGAGCCCTCCCGCGCCGTCCAAGGGCCCGCGCGCCTCAGGACGAGTGAGCACGCCGGTAGACTTTGCCCTGGTCTCGCCTGTCCGTACGAGCCGGAGGAGCGCAGTGGCAGCCAATGACCGAGCAGCAGCCGGGAGGTCCGGCGGGAGCTCGTCCGGCAATGAAGCGCTGATGCGTGCCACGCTGAGCGCCGTGGCGCCCGGAACCGCACTCCGCGACGGCCTGGAGCGCATCCTCCGGGGGAACACCGGCGGCCTGATCGTCCTGGGCATGGACAAGAGCGTCGAAGCGATGTGCACGGGCGGCTTCGTCATGGACGTCGAGTTCGCCGCGACCCGCCTGCGGGAGCTGTGCAAACTCGACGGCGCGCTGATCCTCGACAAGGATCTGACCAAGATTCTCCGGGCCGGCGTCCAGCTCGTGCCCGACGCGTCGATCCCCACCGAGGAGACCGGCACCCGGCACCGCACAGCCGACCGGGTCTCCAAGCAGTGCGGCTTCCCGGTCGTCTCCGTATCGCAGTCGATGCATCTGATCGCGCTGTACGTGGACGGGGAACGCCGGGTCCTGGAGGAGTCGGCTGCGATCCTGTCCCGCGCCAACCAGGCTCTGGCCACGCTGGAGCGGTACAAGCTGCGTCTTGACGAGGTGGCGGGCACGCTCTCCGCGCTGGAGATCGAGGACCTGGTGACGGTCCGGGACGTGACGGCGGTCGCGCAGCGGCTGGAGATGGTCCGCCGGATCGCCACCGAGATCGCCGAGTACGTCGTGGAGCTGGGCACGGACGGCCGGCTGCTCTCCCTCCAGCTGGACGAGCTGATCGCCGGGGTCGAGCCGGAGCGCGAGCTGGTCGTCAGGGACTACGTGCCGGAGCCGACCTCCCCCAGGGCGGCCTCCGGGAGGGGCCCGCAGCGTCCCCGTACGGTCGCGGACGCACTGGTCGAGCTGAACACGCTCAGCCACACCGAGCTGCTCGAACTGCCTGTGGTGGCCAGGGCACTGGGGTACAGCGGCTCCCCCGAGACGCTCGACTCCGCGGTGTCGCCGCGCGGATACCGGCTGCTGGCGAAGGTGCCGAGGCTGCCCGGAGCGATCATCGAGCGGCTCGTCGAGCACTTCGGCGGCCTGCAGAAGCTGCTCGCGGCGAGCGTGGACGATCTCCAGACGGTGGACGGCGTCGGCGAGGCCCGGGCGCGGAGTGTGCGGGAGGGGCTCTCCCGGCTCGCGGAGTCCTCGATTCTGGAGCGTTACGTATAAGCGTCGGGCCACTGTCCGGTCCCGGACAGTGGCCTGCGGGCGACGGCGGGTCATTCTGGCCGCCGCCCCCGGACTCTCTTCCCGGGTGCCCTTCCCCGGCCGCCCCCCGGGAAGGCGGCCAGGTGCCGCGCCTCAGTCCTTCGTCAGGACCACGGACGCCTGCTTGACGGGCATCCCCGGCGCCTTCGCCTCGACCAGATAGGTCCCGGCCCCCGCCGTCCGCGGCCCCGGCTTCTTGCACTTCGGCGCCGACTTCTTGCGGTCCCACTCCACGGTGTGCGTGATGGTGCTGTGCGCCGGGACCTTGAGGAAGAGGGATCCGCCGTCCTTCGGGCAGTCCTTGGACGACCAGATCACGTCGTCGTCGGTGGCCGATGTGATCGTGAGCACAGTGGCCTTGGGCCCGAAGTCGGCCTTGCACGCGGTGCCCGACGTGTTCTTGGCGACCAGGTCGAACTTCGGCTTCTCACCGGGCGGGTAGCTGTTCTTGGGGTTGTGCAGCGTCAACTGGACAGCGCCCGCCTTGCAGTCGGGGAGCGCGGAGCTCGCGGAGACCTGCTCGCCGGCGCTGTCGGCACCGGCGCCCGCGGCCGAACCGCCGCTTCCGCCGGTCCCGTTGGCGCCGCCGACCGATGCCGCGCCACCCGAGCCGCTGTCCGCACCGCCCTGACCGGCCGAGCCGGAACCCGCCGAGCCCGAACCCGAACCGGAGGACGAGCCCGACCCGCCGGAATCGCCCGACCCGCCTGTCCCGCCCGGCGCTTGACTGATCGCCGGACCCGACCCGGAAGGACCGGGCGTGATGGAGGGCGCGGGATTGGGCCCCTTCGCGCCCGGACTGCCGTGCTTTCCGCCGCTGCCCGAGGTGACGATCCACACCACGAGAAGGGCGAGCAGCGCAACCAGGGTCGCCGCCACTGCCCTCCGTCGCCAGTAGATGGAGGAGGGAAGCGGCCCGACCGGATTGCGCATAGATCCCACGCGCAAACTGTACGAGAGATCAGACCCAACTCAGGCCCCACCCGCCGCCGTCCGTACAACTTTTACGGATCATCATTCCGCAGACCACGGCCGGTGCCCCTGTCCCGGGCCCTCCGGGACAGGCAAGATCGCTCGCGGTCACCGCTCCGGGATGATCCATACTGTCCGTCACCATGGACAGTTCTTCCGAGCTCTACCGAAATATCGTCGAATTCGCGCACTCCACCCCCTCCTGGGTGCAGCAACTCATGGAGTGGTGGACCGAGGGCGGACTGCTGCTCTTCGCTGTGCTCTTCGTCGTCGTCTGGTGGCGGGCGCGTACGGCGTCCGCACAGGCGATGGCGCTGGCGCTGGTCGCACCCCTGGGCACCGCCATCGCGTACGTCCTGAGCGAGGTGCTGAAGTCGGTGATCCACGAGGACCGCCCGTGCCGGGCGGTCGCCGGGGCGATGAGACCGCTGATCGACTGCCCGGCGCCAGGCGACTGGTCCTTCCCCAGCAACCACTCGATCATCGCGGCGGCCGCGGCGGTCGGTCTCTCCCTCGCGCTGGTGCGTCTGGTCTGGCTGACCGTGCCGGTCGCGGTGCTGATGGCCTTCTCACGGGTCTTCGTCGGTGTCCACTACCCGCACGATGTGCTCGTCGGCCTGATCCTCGGCGCGCTGATCGCGCTGCTCGTCTCCGAGGGGCTGACCCGGCCCGTACGGTCGCTGGTGGGGACGGCACGGTCGAGCGACATCAGCGTGGCGGCCTGGTTCATGGGGCCGGGTGCCCGGAGCTGAGAGGATTGGACGTGCCATGACTGCAACCACTGAGACTTCGACGTCCGCCGCCGTCCCCTCTGCCGCCTCCCCTGCCGAGTCCTCAACCGGCCTGCCGGACTCCGCCGCTGCCGCCGCCCTGCACTCCTCCGTCATCACCTGGTTCGGCGCGAACGCCCGTGATCTGCCCTGGCGCCGCCCCGAGGCGGGCGCCTGGGGGGTCATGGTCAGCGAGTTCATGCTCCAGCAGACCCCCGTCGCACGGGTGCTGCCGGTGTACGAGCAGTGGATGGCACGCTGGCCGAACCCGGCAGGCCTCGCGGCCGAGGCCCCCGGTGAGGCGGTCCGCGCCTGGGGCAGGCTGGGATATCCGCGCCGCGCCCTGCGCCTCCACGGAGCAGCCCAGGCCATCACCGAGCGGCACGGCGGCCAGGTGCCGTCCGAGCACGGCCAGTTGATCTCGCTGCCCGGTATCGGCGAGTACACGGCGGCGGCCGTCGCCTCCTTCGCGTACGGCAGGCGCCACGCGGTACTCGACACCAACGTGCGGCGGGTCTTCGCGCGCGCGGTCGCCGGGGTCGAGTACCCGCCGAACGCCACGACGGCCGCCGAGCGCAGGCTGGCCCGCGCGCTGCTCCCCGACGACGAGATCACGGCGGCGCGCTGGGCCGCGGCCTCCATGGAGCTGGGCGCGCTGGTCTGCACGGCAAAGAGCCCCGAGTGCGGGCGCTGCCCCATCGCCGGGAAGTGCGCCTGGCGGCTGGCCGGCAAACCGGCCCACGTGGGGGCGCCGCGGCGCGGACAGACGTACGCAGGTACGGACCGGCAGGTGCGCGGGAAGCTCCTCGCGGTGCTGCGCGACACGTCAGGTCCCGTACCGCAGTCACAGCTCGACGCGGTGTGGCACGAGCCGGTGCAGCGGGCCAGGGCGCTGGACGGCCTGGTCGCCGACGGGCTGGTCGAGCCGCTGGCGGACGGGGTCTACCGGCTCCCGCTCACCTGACCCGGCCGGCGCCGGATCAGGTGGTTCCCGTTTCAAACCTGATCTCCGTTACACAACCGATGGACAGCCGTGCGTCTGCCGACGGCTGGTACGCACGACTCCGTGACAACGCCTCCGTAGCTTCGTGGACAGACCACAGCACAGCATGAACACGGGGAACGACGGAGGCGGTTGGGTATGGCGCACGGTGAGGTGCTCGAATTCGAGGAGTACGTACGCACCAGGCAGGACGCCCTGCTGCGGAGCGCCCGCCGGCTGGTGCCCGACCCCGTCGACGCCCAGGACCTGCTGCAGACCGCCCTGGCACGCACCTACCGCCGCTGGGAGGGCATCGCCGACAAGTCGCTGGCCGACGCCTACCTGCGCCGCGTCATGATCAACACCCGCACCGAGTGGTGGCGCGCCCGCAGGCTCGAAGAGGTCCCCACCGAGCAGCTGCCCGACGCGAGCGTCGAGGACAGCACGGAGCAGCACGCGGACCGGGCCCTGCTGATGGACATCCTGAAGGTGCTGGCTCCCAAGCAGCGCAGTGTCGTCGTCCTGCGACACTGGGAGCAGATGAGCACCGAGGAGACGGCTGCCGCGCTCGGCATGTCGGCCGGTACGGTGAAGAGCACACTGCACCGGGCCCTTGCGCGGCTCCGGCAGGAGCTGGAGAGCCGCGACATCGACGCGCGTGCGCTGGTCCGTGGGGAACAAGAGATGGGGCGGGAGCGGTGCGCGGCCTGACTGAGGGACCGGAGGGCGGTCCGGGCGGCGGTCCCGGCGGCTCCGGGGACGACGACCGGGACAGAGTGGGCAGAACCAGAAGAGGCACGCAGGCGGCGGGTGTCACGGCGGTGGCCGGGCTCGCCGTCATCGGGCTGTTCGTGGCCGGCTGCGACTCGGGCGGTACGGGGACGCGCGACGAGGGGGCGGCCCATTCGGTCCCCGCTGTCGCGCCGACGAAGGACCCGGGATCGGCGGCTGCCACCCGGCCCGGCGAGCGGGTGGACGCGGTGGCCCTGCTGAAGCAGGACGCGGCGGTCAGTACCTCGGTCAAGCGGGATCTGAAGCCGTGTTCGGGCAGCGACTACCCCGTCGACGTCTCGTACGCGCGGCTGACCGGCGGCGATGTCGCCGATGTGGTGGTGAACGTGATGACGTGCCGCAGTGCGGTGGGGGTCGCCACGTACGTCTACCGCGCGCAGGGCGGCTCGTACAAGAACGTCTTCGGGTCGGAGGCCGCGCCCGTCTACTCCGAGATCGACCGGGGCGATCTCGTGGTGACGAAGCAGCAGTACGCGAAGGGCGACTCGATGTCGTACGCGTCGAGCGAGGACGTGATCACGTACCACTGGACGAACAACAAGTTCGCGCAGACCGACGCCGTGCACACCGACTTCAGCCGGGCGGTCGGCGACGGGGACGCCGACGGGGACCCCGCCACCACCAGCCCCACGGGCAACTGAGAGAGCAGCGGGATGGCAGAGACCCATGTCCTCTTCGTCGAGGACGACGATGTGATCCGCGAGGCGACGCAGCTCGCGCTGGAGCGGGACGGCTTCCGGGTCACGGCGATGCCCGACGGGCTCTCCGGGCTTGAGGCGTTCCGGACGAACCAGCCCGACATCGCGCTGCTCGACGTCATGGTGCCGGGGCTGGACGGGGTCTCCCTGTGCCGCCGGATCCGTGACCAGTCGACCGTCCCGGTGATCATGCTGTCGGCACGGGCCGACTCGATCGATGTGGTGCTCGGCCTGGAGGCCGGGGCCGACGACTACGTGACGAAGCCCTTCGACGGTGCGGTCCTGGTGGCCCGCATCCGCGCCGTCCTCCGCCGCTTCGGACACGCGGCGGGCACCGGTGCGGACCCCGGGGCCGAGCCTGACGAGCGCGGGGTCCTGGCCTTCGGCGACATCGAGATCGACACGGAGGGCATGGAGGTACGGAAGGGCGGCTCCCCTGTGGCGCTGACCCCGACCGAGATGCGGCTGCTGCTCGAATTCTCCTCGGCGCCCGGTGCGGTGCTCTCCCGCGACAAGCTGCTGGAGCGGGTCTGGGACTACGGCTGGGGCGGTGACACCCGGGTCGTGGACGTCCATGTGCAGCGGCTGCGGACAAAGATCGGACAGGACCGGATCGAAACGGTCCGCGGCTTCGGATACAAGCTGAAGGCATGAAGCACCTCGCTCCGCCGACCGGCGTCCGGCGGCTGTGTCTCCCGGGGGGCCGGCCCCGCACCCCAGGCCGGAGAAGCCCCGTGGCCGGCCCGCGTCGAACAGGAACGCCGACATGAAGCACCTCGCTCTGCGGACCGGCGTCCGGTGGAAGATCAGCATCGCCATCGCCGCGGTCGGTGCGCTGATCGCCGTCGCGCTCAGCCTCGTCGTGCACAACGCGGCCCGCGTCTCCATGCTCGACAACGCGCGGGACACCCAGGTCGTCCGGCTCCAGTTCGCCCTGCGGCTCTTCGAGTCGAAGAAACAACAGCAGCAGCAACCGCAGCTCGGCTCCAAGGTCAACGACCCCAGCCTGCCCAGGGAGCTGCGGCGCCGGGCCGCGGAGAACCGGATCTCGACGCTGGTCGTCGAGCACGCCAACGGGATCCCCGACGTCTGGGCGGCGGCCCCGCTCTCCGACGGTGATGTGCTCTCGCTGCACAGCCGCTACGGAAGCAGCGCGTCCGTGCTGCAGGACCTGGACCGTGCGCTGATCATCGGTTCGGTCTCGGTGGTGCTCGGGGGCAGTGCACTGGGCGTGCTGATCGGCGGCCAGCTCTCGCGGCGGCTGCGCAAGGCGGCCGCGGCTGCCACCAAGGTCGCTCAGGGCGGTACTGACGTCCGGGTCCAGGCGGCCATCGGCGGTCTGGTCCGGGACGAGACCGACGAGCTGGCCCGCGCCGTGGACGCGATGACCGACACCCTGCAGGAGCGGGTGGAGGCCGAGCGCCGGGTCACCGCGGACATCGCGCACGAGCTGCGTACGCCGGTGACCGGGCTGCTGACGGCCGCGGAGCTGCTGCCGCCCGGCCGGCCCACCGAGCTGGTCCGCAACCGGGCGCAGGCGCTGCGGACCCTGGTCGAGGACGTGCTGGAGGTGGCCAGGCTGGACAGCGCCTCCGAGCGGGCCGAGCTCCAGGAGATCGCACTGGGCGAGTTCGTCAGCCGCCGGGTGACGATCATGGCTCCGGACGCCCAGGTCCGGGTGGTGCACGAGTCCTGGGTCAACACCGATCCACGGCGGCTGGAGCGGATCCTCGGCAATCTGCTGGGGAACGCGGCCAAGCACGGCGGGACACCGGTGGAGGTGACCGTCGAGGGCCGGGTGGTACGGGTGCGCGACCACGGGCCCGGGTTCCCCGACACCCTGCTGCGTGAGGGGCCGAGCCGTTTCCGTACGGGCAGCTCGGACCGGGCGGGTGTCGGGCACGGGCTGGGACTGACCATCGCGTCCGGTCAGGCCAGGGTCCTGGGGGCGCGGCTGACCTTCCGCAACGCGGCACCGGAGGGCGCGAAGGAGACGGGCGGCGCCATCGCGGTGCTCTGGCTCCCGGAGCACGCACCGACCAACACCGGCAGCTTCCACACCCTGACCCGGCCCTCGTAACCGCGGCGCGCACCACGTACCGGAACGAGAGAGGTCCGGACGCGTCGCGCGTCCGGACCCCACTCACCTGCGTACCGCGGGAAGCGGTGCGGGAGTTACAGCTCCTGCACCGGTGCGGGGGCCTCCGCGCCACCGCGCAGCGCCACTTCCTTGACGAAGACCGCCGCCACGATGACCGCGAGACCGGCGAAGGCACCCAGCAGGAATCCGCCGTGGGTACCGGCGGCGACCGCGAACTGGTACGCGTCCCTGGCCTTCTCGGGCAGCTTGGCCAGGCTCGCCGCGTCCAGCTGCGCCGAAGGCAGCGAGGCTCCCTTGCCCATCCGCGCGGTCATCTCGTCCTGCACCTTGTTGGTGAAGAGCGCGCCCATGATCGAGACGCCGAAGGAGGAGCCGAGCGTACGGAAGAGGGTGGTCGAGGACGAGGCGACGCCCATGTCCTTCATCTCCACGCTGTTCTGCGCGACCAGCATGGTGATCTGCATCAGGAAGCCCATACCGGCACCGACCACGGCCATGTACACGCCGGTCGTGAGCCGCGTGGTGTGTACGTCCATCGTCGACAGCAGGTAGAGCCCGACCACCATCAGTGCGCCGCCCGCGATCGGGAAGGCCTTGTACTTGCCGGTGTTGGTGGTGACCCGGCCCGCGACGAGCGAGACGGCCATCATCGCCAGCAGCATGGGCATCAGGAGCAGGCCCGAGTTGGTCGCGGACGCGCCCTGGACCGACTGCTGGAACAGCGGCAGGAAGAGCATCGCGCCGAACATCACGAAGCCGGTCAGGAAGCCGATGACCGACATCAGCGAGAAGTTGCGGTTGCGGAAGATGTGCAGCGGCACGATCGGCTCGGCGGCCTTGGTCTCCCAGAAGACGAACCCGATCAGTGCGGCGACGCCGATGAAGATGAGCTCCATGATGACGGCCGAACCCCAGGCGTACTCCGAACCGCCCCAGGTCGTGACCAGCACGATCGAGACGATGCCGATGGTCAGCAGCACCGTGCCCAGATAGTCGATACGCCCCCTGGCCCGCTTCTTGGGCAGGTGCAGCACGGTCGTGACCATCGCGAGCGCGACGGCGCCCAGCGGGAGGTTGATGTAGAAGGTCCAGCGCCAGCCGAGGTGGTCGGTGATGGCGCCGCCGACGAGCGGTCCGCCGATCATCGCGACCGCCATGACGCCGGCCATCATGCCCTGGTACTTGCCGCGCTCACGCGGCGGAATCAGGTCGCCGATGATCGCCATGACGCCGACCATCAGACCACCGGCGCCGAGGCCCTGGATGGCCCGGAAACCGATCAGCTGGCTCATGTCCTGGGCCATACCGCTCAGCGCGGAGCCGATCAGGAAGATCACGATGGAGGCGAGGAAGGCGCCCTTGCGCCCGTACATGTCCCCGACCTTGCCCCAGATGGGCGTGGACGCCGCCGTTGCCAGCGTGTACGCGGTCACCACCCAGGACAGATGTGCCAGACCGCCCAGCTCCCCCACGATGGTCGGCATCGCCGTGTTCACGATCATGTTGTCGAGCATCGCGAGCAACATGGCGATCATCAGCGCGAACAGCACGACCCGGACGCTGCGAGGCTGTGGCTCGGCTTTGCCTCCTGCCTCTGCTCTCGACAGTTCTGCGGTTTCCGACACGTACCCCACCACTCCCCTGGAACTGCCGGGCCATCCGATACTTACTTGCCGCCCGGCTAGTTGACTACAGTGAGAGAAGGTAGTCTCGTAACTAGCCGGGCGTCAAGTAAGTATCGCGGGAGAGCACCATGAGCAGCAGAGGCAACACCCGCCAGCGCATCCAGGATGTCGCGCTGGAGCTCTTCGTCGAGCAGGGGTACGAGAAGACCTCGCTACGGGAGATCGCCGAGAAGCTGGACGTCACCAAGGCGGCTCTCTACTACCACTTCAAGACCAAGGAAGACATCCTCATCAGTCTCTTCCGGGATCTCTCGGCCCCCATCGACGAGGTGATCGCGTGGGGCCAGACCCAGCCCCGCAGCCTGGAGACGAAGAAAGAGGTCCTGCACCGCTACAGCGAAGCGCTCACCGGCGCGGCCCCGCTCTTCCGCTTCATGCAGGAGAACCAGGGGACAGTGCGCGAGCTGAGCGTCGGGGAGAACTTCAAGGACCGGATGCTGCTCCTGCTCGACCTGGTCAGAGCGCCTGACGCGTCACTGACCGATCAGGTCCGCTGCTTCAGCGCGCTCTTCACCATGCACGCGGGATCGTTCGCGCTGAAAGACGCCGAAGGCGACCCCGAGGACAAGCGCAAGGCTGTCCTGGAGGTCGCCACCGAACTCATGACCCAGGCCCATCTGGACGCGGGCTCGGGGCGGTAGGCCCGCCCCGGCCGGTCAGAACTTGATGCCGTGGGCCTTCAGGAACGGCATCGGGTTGTAGCCCGAGCCGTAGTCCGGACCCGTGCGGATCTCGAAGTGCAGGTGCGGGCCGGTCACATTGCCGGTCGCACCGGACTTCGCGATGACCTCACCGGTCTTCACGGTCTGGCCGATGTGGACGTCGATCTGCGACAGGTGCGCGTACTGCGAGTACGTGTTGTCGCTGTGCTTGATCACGACCGCGTTGCCGTACGCCGGGCCGTCACCGCCACCGTTGGGGCCGGCCTTCACGACGGTGCCGCCGTGCACGGCCATGACCGAGGTACCGGTCGGGACGACGAAGTCCTGGCCCGAGTGCTTGTGGGACCACATGTGGCCGGCCTCGCCGAAGGGCTCACCGATCACGGGGTGCGTGACGGGCGCGATCCACGCGTTGGCGCTCTTCTTCGCCTTGGCGATCTTGGCGGCCTCAGTGGCCTTGGCCGTCTTGGCGGTGTGCTCTGCGGCCTTCGCCTGGGCACCGGCCTGGTGGGCGAGCGCGGTCGCGACGTTGGTGTTCCCGTCGGCCACGGAGGCCGAGTGTGCGTCGGCAGCGCCCGCGACCCCTGCACCCAGCGCGACCGACACTCCGAGCCCGGCGGCTACGACCGCAGCGCGGGTGCGAAGCGGGGACCGGCGGGACACGAGGGACGTGGTGTGCTTCTGCATACGTGAGATCTCCGTACGTAAGGGGACCCAACCGAACAGGTCGGGCTGACCACTCATTGGTAACTCATCCGACGTAGCTCCCAAAACGCCCATCTACGACATCGCACCGTAGGGGCGGCGCCGCAGAAGTCACAGCGGATCGCACGGCCGAGACCCTCCCCGTGCCTCGCCACCGGCCCGCGCGAGGACACATATCCGCAGCTCGGCCCCGCAGGGACCGCTCCGGCGCGGGCCGCTCGCCGCGCGGGCCGAAAGTCCCGGCCACCCCGGCCCGGAAGGCCCGGCCGTCGCCATCGCCGCATCTCCTATTCCGGCTAGTAGGCCAAAACACCCCTGTGGCCCATGTCACCAGCGGGGGACCAACGCCTGTCCGTTTCGGGACCTTCGGCGGCCGGTCCGGGCGGTCACAGACCACGCGAAGCCAGCAGGAAGGAAGGCTGAAAACGGGCTATTACGTGACAGATAGATGCATGGAGGAGCGCATGGATGGGTGCACACCGATGGGTGCGCTGCTGGACGGGGACGGTGGGTCCGGCCGCTGCGGCCACACAGCGGGCGGGACGACCGGGGCCCGGGGCAGAACCAGGCAGAACCAGGCAGGACACACGGCGTGCCCGGGGCGCGGGGCGCGGGCACAGCGGCATGGCGCCACTTGCGGCACGGCGGTACGCGGACACACACCTGCGGCCCGCGGCGCCCAGGCACCCAGGCACCCAGGCACCCAGGCACCCAGGCGCCCAGGCACAGAAAAAGGGCGGCCCCGGAACCGATTCGGTTCCGGGGCCGCCCTCTTCTGCCTGGGCCGCTCAACGCATCAGCGTCAGACGTCCTTCGTCATGTTCGGGCCGGAGCCACCTGCCGCCTGCTCGATCGGAGGAGCGTCGGGCAGCGCCGACTTCTCCTCGCCGCGGAAGGTGAACTTCCTGTCGTCACCCTCGCCCTCGACGCCGACGACCACGATGTGACCGGGGCGCAGCTCACCGAAGAGGATCTTCTCGGAGAGGATGTCCTCGATCTCGCGCTGGATCGTGCGCCGCAGCGGACGCGCGCCCATCACCGGGTCGTAGCCGTGCTTGGCGAGCAGCGACTTGGCGTCCGGGCTGAGCTCAAGGCCCATGTCCCGGTCGCGCAGCCGCTCGTCGACCTTGTCGATCATGAGGTCGACGATCTGGATGATGTCTTCCTCGGTCAGCTGGTGGAAGACCACCGTGTCATCGACACGGTTCAGGAACTCGGGGCGGAAGTGCTGCTTCAGCTCCTCGTTGACCTTGGCCTTCATCCGGTCGTATCCGGTCTTGACGTCACCCTGGGCCGCGAAGCCGAGGTTGAAGCCCTTGGAGATGTCCCGGGTCCCGAGGTTGGTCGTCATGATGATGACCGTGTTCTTGAAGTCCACCACTCGGCCCTGGGAGTCGGTCAGACGACCGTCCTCCAGAATCTGGAGCAGGGAATTGAAGATATCGGGGTGGGCCTTCTCGACCTCGTCGAAGAGAACGACCGAGAACGGCTTCCTGCGCACCTTCTCGGTGAGCTGGCCGCCCTCTTCGTAACCCACGTAACCGGGGGGAGAACCGAAGAGACGGGAAACCGTGTGCTTCTCGCTGAACTCCGACATGTCGAGGGAGATCAGTGCGTCCTCGTCGCCGAAGAGGAATTCGGCGAGCGTCTTGGAGAGCTCGGTCTTACCGACACCGGACGGACCGGCGAAGATGAACGAGCCACCGGGGCGCTTCGGGTCCTTGAGGCCGGCCCGCGTACGGCGGATCGCCTGCGACAGGGCCTTGATGGCGTCCTTCTGCCCGATGACGCGCTTGTGGAGCTCGTCCTCCATGCGGAGCAGCCGCGAGGACTCCTCCTCGGTGAGCTTGAAGACCGGGATACCGGTGGCCGTGGCCAGGACTTCGGCGATCAGCTCGCCGTCGACCTCGGCGACGACGTCCATGTCGCCGGCCTTCCACTCCTTCTCGCGCTTGGTCTTCGCGGCCAGCAGCTGCTTCTCCTTGTCACGGAGTGAAGCTGCCTTCTCGAAGTCCTGGGAGTCGATGGCCGACTCCTTGTCGCGGCGGACGTTCGCGATCTTCTCGTCGAACTCGCGGAGGTCCGGCGGCGCGGTCATCCGGCGGATGCGCATCCGGGAGCCGGCCTCGTCGATCAGGTCGATCGCCTTGTCCGGCAGGAAGCGGTCCGAGATGTACCGGTCCGCCAGCGTGGCGGCCTGCACCAGGGCCTCGTCCGTGATGGAGACACGGTGGTGGGCCTCGTAGCGGTCCCGGAGACCCTTGAGGATCTCGATGGTGTGCGGGAGCGAGGGCTCCGCCACCTGGATCGGCTGGAAGCGGCGTTCGAGCGCCGCGTCCTTCTCCAGGTGCTTGCGGTACTCGTCCAGCGTGGTGGCACCGATGGTCTGGAGCTCTCCACGGGCGAGCATCGGCTTCAGGATCGAAGCCGCGTCGATCGCGCCCTCGGCGGCGCCCGCACCCACCAGGGTGTGGAGCTCGTCGATGAACAGGATGATGTCGCCGCGGGTGCGGATCTCCTTGAGGACCTTCTTCAGCCGCTCCTCGAAGTCACCGCGGTAGCGGGAACCGGCGACGAGCGCACCGAGGTCGAGGGTGTAGAGGTGCTTGTCCTTGAGGGTCTCGGGCACCTCGCCCTTGACGATGGCCTGCGCCAGTCCTTCGACGACCGCCGTCTTTCCGACGCCGGGCTCGCCGATGAGGACCGGGTTGTTCTTGGTGCGGCGCGACAGCACCTGCATGACCCGCTCGATCTCCTTCTCGCGCCCGATGACCGGGTCGAGCTTGGATTCGCGGGCAGCCTGGGTGAGGTTGCGGCCGAACTGGTCCAGGACGAGCGAGGTCGAGGGCGTGCCCTCGGCGGGACCGCCTGCGGCGGCGGTCTCCTTGCCCTGGTAACCGGAGAGCAGCTGGATGACCTGCTGCCTGACCCGGTTCAGATCGGCGCCCAGCTTCACGAGGACCTGGGCTGCGACGCCCTCGCCCTCGCGGATCAGGCCGAGCAGGATGTGCTCCGTACCGATGTAGTTGTGGCCGAGCTGAAGAGCCTCCCGGAGCGACAGCTCCAGGACCTTCTTGGCACGAGGGGTGAAGGGGATGTGGCCGGACGGGGCCTGCTGCCCCTGACCGATGATCTCCTCCACCTGCTGGCGGACCGCCTCGAGCGAAATCCCGAGGCTCTCCAGGGCCTTAGCGGCGACACCCTCACCCTCATGGATAAGGCCCAGGAGAATGTGCTCGGTGCCGATGTAGTTGTGGTTGAGCATCCGGGCTTCTTCCTGAGCCAGGACGACAACCCGCCGCGCGCGGTCGGTGAACCTCTCGAACATCGTTAATCGCTCCTCAGAGCGGTCGGGCAGCGAGGGGTCGGTCCCCTCCCAGTCCTTCCGCATGCTAGTCCCGCGGGGCGGGACAGCTCATTCCAACTGCCGACACCCGTCCTTGGCCTCCGGCCCGAACAGCCGACAACTGCCTCAACCCGATGGTGCGAGACGATGTTCCCGCAGGCCAGGCAGATACCCCTGTCTCCAGTACGCCGATGGCGAACGTGAGACCGCCCGAACCGCGTGTCGCCCCTCCCCACTAGGTATGTCTTACCCGCAGACACTGACAGTCCATGCGGCGTGCGACGGTCCCCATCAGCTACGGGCGAACATCTTCGCGCCGCCGAACACCTCCGCACGCCTCTTGTTCATCGACAGAACGCAATCAAGAGGAAGCTCTCCGTAACTCCGGCGCAGTGCGGGAGTTGCTCAGTCATGGCCTTCATCGTTCCGTCCCCCCGCGAACCGGCCGACCGTACGCACGCCATCACCGGAAGCGGCGACACCACGCTCCGCTGGTACGAATCCCGGCTGGGCTGGGCCGCGCTGGCAGGGCCGCCGGTCCGGCTGCTGACCGGGCTGCGTTTCGACGTACTCGACCTGCCGTCCGATGCCGGATTCGCACTGCTGCGCAGGATGCCCGGTACGGGGCCGGTGGCCCTGGACGGCTCCCGGGTGCGGCTGCTGGTGGCCGCGGGCAGCGCGGACGAGCTGCCGGGGCTGCTCGACTGGCTGGAGTGGGGCGGGATCGCTCTGGATCTGAGCGCCGTCGGTACGGGCGGCACGATCGCGGCCCCCGCGCTTCCCGGCCCGTGCGGCGTACAGGGGGCCGCCCGCTGGTTGCGACCCCCCGAGCCGGGGCGGGATGTGGAGCCGGCCCTGCCCGTGTTCAGCCGGTTCGGGGAGCGGGGCGGCGCTCCCGACCTGGTACGACTCGTGGAAGCGGCGGCGACGGAATGCCACCGGGCCCGGATGGCGCATATCGCTGCTTTCCGGGGGGCGCCCCCCGGGGCTCGCGGTGCGACTGTCCGGGGTGCGAACCCCGGACCTCCCGGGAATCAGCCGTTGGCCTTCTCGTAGGCCTCACGGATGTCCGCGGGCACACGGCCGCGGTCATTCACGTTGTAACCGTTCTCCTTGGCCCACTTGCGAATCTCGGCGGTGTCCTTGTTGCCGCCGACAGCGATACGGGCCTTGCCGCGGCCACTGGTGCCACGGCCGCCGGTGCGCCGGCCGCCCTTGGCGTACGGCTCCAGCAGCGTGCGGAGCTTGTCCGCGTTCGCGGTGGTGAGGTCGATCTCGTACGTCTTGCCATCCAGAGCGAACGTCACTGTCTCGTCCGCCTCGCCGCCGTCGAGGTCATCGACAAGAAGGACCTGAACCTTCTGTGCCACCGGGATTTCCTTTCATCGAAAAATTCAGTACGCGGAAAGGAAACCGCTTTTCCCTGGAAAACACAAACCCCCGGCAGAGGTTCAGGAGTGCAAGAAGACGGGAAACATGCGCGATTCGGACATAGGGTTCCGGCGCGAAGTGACCGTCACAGGTGCAGAAGCATCCGGCTGTTGCCCAAGGTGTTCGGCTTCACCCGTTCGAGACCGAGGAACTCTGCGACTCCCTCGTCATAGGAACGCAGCAGCTCGCTGTAGACATCTCCGTCGACGGGAGTCTCACCGATCTCGGTGAAGCCGTGCTTCGCGAAGAAGTCGACTTCGAAGGTCAGGCAGAATACCCGGCGCACACCGATCCAACGCGCGGTCTGCAAGAGCTTCGCCAGCACCTGGTGGCCCACTCCGGCGCCCTTGAACTCGCGGTCCACCGCGAGAGTGCGTACTTCCGCGAGGTCTTCCCACATCACGTGGAGTGCTCCGCAGCCGACCACCCTCGCGTCGTCGTCGCGTTCCGCGACCCAGAACTCCTGGATGGACTCGTAAAGCGTCACCGTGGCTTTGTCGAGCAGGATCCGTTCGCGCACGTACGCATCGAGGAGACCGCGCACCGCCGCCACATCGCTGGTCCTGGCTCTGCGGACGGTGAGGGCTTTTGCATGCGTACCTGACATGCGCAAGACGTTATCGCCCCGCGTCCCCGTCACGGTCATCGCGGTCCGCATCCCCCTGAACGATGCGCAAAGCATCACGGAGCGCATCGCGTTGCTCGGAGGACATCATGGCGAAGAAGGCGACAAGCGCGGCCGCGGAGTTGTCGTTCGTCGACCAGGCTTCGTTCATCAGTGCGGCCGAGTAGGCGGCGCGGGTGGAGACCGCCGTATATCTATAGGCACGGCCGTCCACTTCCCGGCGTACCCAGCCCTTCTGATGGAGATTGTCCAATACGGTCATCACGGTGGTGTAGGCGATGGTCCGGTCGCGTTCGAGGTCTTCCAGGACTTCCCGGACGGTGACCGGACGGTTCCACTCCCAGACGCGTGACATGACGGCGTCTTCCAGCTCTCCCAATTGACGGGGCACCTCTGCACCATAGTGCGAGATGTCACGAATAGCTGGTTATTCACGCAGAAAACACAGAAAAGGGCGTACGGCGCGAAATGGGCCGTACGCCCTCCGGGCACGTGCGCCGTCAGGCGGCGCTGCCGCCCGTCGGCTGAACCGCGGCCTCGGCGCGGGCGAGCACCTCGTCCACGGCCGCGTCTTCCTTGGCCTTGTTCGGGCCGCCCTGGGTCTTCACGATCGTCCTGACGACGAGGGTGAAGAACACGGCCATCACCACGGGGGGCACAAGCGCGGAAACGTAGTCCATACGGACAGAGTAGCCGGGGGTGTCCGGCGCTTCCCGGCGGGTCGCCGGGAAGCGCCGGACACCTCACTCATCCGGTCATCGAGTGTTCTGCGGGGGGCGCCGCGGGCTTGCGGCGCGGGGGGAAGACCTCGGACGGCTTGGGGGCCGGACGGGGCCGGACAGGCTCCTTGGCCGGCGCCGGGCGCTTCGGCTGCTCCCCTTCGTCCGGTGTGCGGCCGCCGGGCAGCGCGAGCAGCCGGGTGCGCGGGCCCGGTGCCACGGCACGGCCCGCCAGCCGGGCGCGTACCGACTGCTCGGCGAGCGCACGGCAGCGCCTCAGCAGGGCGTCGCCCGACGGCACACCGCGCAGGGTGCGCAGAGCGGCGAGGTCCTCGGGGCGGGGGTCGTATCCGGCCGCCAGGGCGTCCTGGAGCAGTTCCGTGTAGCTGCGGGCCGCGCCGGGCAGCGCGCCGCGGTACCGGGCGAGGTCCGCCAGGAGGAAGGCGCGCAGCCGGCCGGCCTCCGCGATGGTCTCGTCCACGGACTCGGCGAGACGCAGACAGTCCTGGACGTCCTCTTCTGCGACGGGGGTCGGGTTGAGGGCGATGGCAAGGGCGCGTCGGAGCACACGCAGCTCGTCCGCACTGAAAGCCATGCCGCCTCGGGATCCGTAGGGCGTGGGCATGGAACGACGATACGTACTAAAGGGGCAATATCTGCTTAATGGACCGGTGGCGGCGCGGCGGGGGACGGGTCGCTCCGCCGCGCCGCCCCCGGTCCCTGCGGCTGTACGGCTACCGGCTCACAGCCGGGCGATGTTGCGCTCGTACACCAGGCGAAGGCCGATCAGTGTCAGCCACGGCTCGTGCTCGTCGATGACGGTGGCCTCGCTGAGCACCATCGGCGCGAGACCGCCGGTGGCGATGACCGTGACGTCCGCCGGATCGTCGGCGAGCTCGCGGGCCATCCGGTTCACCACGCCGTCGACCTGCCCGGCGAAGCCGTAGATGATGCCGGACTGCATGGCCTCCACGGTGTTCTTGCCGATCACGCTGCGCGGGCGGGCCAGCTCGATCTTGCGGAGCTGGGCGCCCTTCACACCGAGCGCCTCGACCGAGATCTCGATGCCCGGGGCGATGACACCGCCGGTGTACTCGCCGCGCGCCGACACCGCGTCGAAGGTCGTCGCCGTACCGAAGTCGACGACGACGGCCGGGCCGCCGTAGAGCTCGACGGCGGCGACCGCGTTGATGATGCGGTCCGCGCCGACCTCCTTCGGGTTGTCGACCAGGATCGGGACGCCCGTCCTGATGCCGGGCTCGACCAGCACGGCCGGGACGTCGCCGTAGTAGCGGCGGGTCACCTCGCGCAGCTCGTGCAGGACGGAGGGGACGGTCGAGCAGACCGCGATCCCCTCGATGCCGTCGCCGAGCCCGCGGCCCAGCAGCGGATGCATCCCCATCAGACCCTGGAGGAGCACGGCGAGTTCGTCGGCGGTGCGGCGGGCGTCGGTGGAGATGCGCCAGTGCTCGACGATCTCGTCCCCGTCGAACAGGCCGAGGACGGTGTGGGTGTTGCCGACGTCGATGGTGAGCAGCATGGTTACTCCGCCTCGCGCAGGTCGAGACCGATGTCGAGGATCGGCGACGAGTGCGTGAGCCCGCCGACCGCCAGGTGGTCCACGCCCGTCTCGGCGTAGGCCCGGGCCGTCTCCAGGGTGAGCCGGCCCGAGGACTCCAGGAGCGCGCGCCCGGCGACGAGCGCGACGGCCTCCGCGGTCTGCGCCGGGGTGAAGTTGTCCAGCAGGATCAGGTCGGCGCCCGCGTCCAGCACCTCGGTGACCTGGGCGAGCGTGTCCACCTCGACCTCGATGGCCAGCTCGGGGAACTCGGCGCGGACGAGCTTGAACGCCTCGGCGACCCCGCCCGCCGCGACCACGTGGTTGTCCTTGACCAGGGCCGCGTCGGAGAGGGACATCCGGTGGTTGACGCCGCCGCCGCAGCGCACCGCGTACTTCTCCAGGGCGCGCAGCCCCGGAGTGGTCTTGCGGGTGTCACGCACCTGCGCCTTGGTGCCTTCCAGCACGTCGGCCCAGGCGCGGGTGGCGGTCGCGATGCCGGAGAGCCGGCACAGCAGGTTGAGCGCGCTGCGCTCGGCGGTCAGCAGGTCGCGGGTGCGGGTGGTGACCGAGAGCAGCTTCTGGCCGGCGGCGACGCGTGCGCCGTCCTCGACGTGCCGCTCGACCTCGAAGGCCTCGGTGCAGACGATGGAGAGCACCGCCTCGGCGACCCGCAGGCCCGCGACCGTACCGGCCTCGCGCGCGGTGAAGTCGCCGGTGGCGACGGCGTCGGCGGGGACGGTCGCGACGCTCGTCACGTCGACTCCCCCGTCGAGGTCCTCGTCGATGGCGAGGTGCGCGATGTCCTCGACCAGGACCGGGTCGAGGCCCGAAGCGGCCAGGAGTCCGGCGAGTGCGGGGTCGAGACCGCACTCCATGGGGTCGGCGTCGTCGTAGCCGTCGCTGCCACAGGCGCAGGCGTCACCGCAGCCGCCAGCGGACCCGGCGCTCGCGGCGTCGTCGCCGATCCGGTGGAGGGGAAGGTCGGGGGTGGTCACGGTCACTGCTCCTGGGGACGCTGAGGGAGGGTCGGGGGGAAGTCGGCGCTGTCCGTGGTGTGCACGGCGAGCGAACGGTCGGGGCGCAGCCGTACGACGAGGTGACGGCGCCAGCCGGTGTCGTCACGGTCCGCGTGGTCCTCGCGCCAGTGGCAGCCGCGGGTCTCCTCGCGGCGCTGCGCCGCGGCGGTGAGGACGCGGGCGACACAGAGGAGGTTGGTCGCCTCCCAGGCCTCGACGCCGGCTTCGGCGGGCTTCAGCGCGATGGCGGGCAGCGCTTCGGGGGCTCCGGCCGCCGCCGCGTCCATCGCGGCGCCCGCCGCCGCTTCGGCCACGGCCTCGGCTGCTGCCTCGGCCTCCGCTTCGGCGCGGATCGCCTCCAGGCCGTCCGCCGCCCCGGCGAGGCTCTGCGCCGAGCGGAGCACTCCGGCGCCGGCCGTCATGATGCGCTGGATACGGATCCGGGCCTCGGGGGCGAGGAGCGGGAGCGTGCCCGGCGCGGCGGGCGGGACGGGCTCCGGGGTGTGCACCGTGGACGGCACGGGCGCCTCTGTCGCTGCGGCTGCGGCTGCGGCTGCGGCTGCGATGTCGTCGGCGATGCGCTCGGCGAAGACCAGGCCCTCCAGGAGGGAGTTGGACGCGAGCCGGTTCGCCCCGTGCACGCCGGTGCAGGCGACCTCGCCGCAGGCGTACAGACCGGGGACGGTGGTGCGGCCGTGCAGGTCGGTGCGGACGCCGCCCGACGCGTAGTGCGCGGCAGGGGCGACGGGGACCGGCTCGGTCACCGGGTCGATGCCGTGGCTGCGGCAGGCGGCCAGGATGGTCGGGAAGCGCTGCTCCCACATCTCGGCGCCGAAGTGCCGGGCGTCGAGGTACATGTGCTCGGTGCCGTGCTCCTGCATGCGGCGGGTGATGGCCTTCGCCACGATGTCGCGGGGGGCCAGCTCGGCCAGCTCGTGCTGCCCTGTCATGAAGCGGACCCCGTCGGCGTCGACGAGATGGGCGCCCTCGCCCCGTACCGCTTCGGAGACGAGCGGCTGCTGGCCCTCGGCGCCCGCGCCGAGGAAGAGCACCGTCGGGTGGAACTGCACGAACTCCAGGTCGGAGACCTCGGCGCCCGCCCGGAGCGCGAGGGCCACGCCGTCGCCCGTGGAGACGGCCGGGTTGGTCGTCGCGGAGAAGATCTGGCCCATGCCGCCGGTGGCCAGCACGACGGCGGGTGCGCGGACCGCGCCGACGCCGTCGTGCTGGCCCTCTCCCATGACGTGCAGCGTGACGCCCGCAGTGCGGCCGCCGGCGTCCGTGAGGAGGTCCAGGACCAGGGCGTTCTCCACGGTGCGCAGCGCGGCGGCGCGGACCGCGCCGACCAGGGCGCGGGAGATCTCCGCGCCGGTGGCGTCGCCGCCCGCGTGGGCGATGCGGCGGCGGTGGTGGCCGCCCTCCCGGGTGAGCGCGATGCCGCCGGTCTCGTCCTTGTCGAAGTGCGCGCCGGTCGCGATGAGCCTGCGTACGGCGTCGGGGCCCTCGGTGACCAGGGTGCGGACCGCCGCCTCGTCGCAGAGCCCGGCCCCGGCGACCAGCGTGTCGTCGAGGTGCTGCTGGGGGGTGTCGCCCTCGCCGAGCGCCGCCGCGATGCCGCCCTGCGCCCAGCGGGTCGAGCCGTCGTCGAGACGGGCCTTGGTCACGACGACGGTGCGCAGCCCTGCCGCGGTGCAGCGCAGCGCGGTGGTCAGGCCGGCCACGCCGGATCCGACGATGACGACGTCGGCCTCGATCTCCCAGCCGGGGGCTGGGGCGTGCAGGCGTATTCCGGTTCCGGTCACTGTGGTTCCCCGAAGGTCAGCGGGATGTTGTCGATGAGGCGTGTCGTACCGACCCGGGCGGCGACCGCGAGGACGGCCTCGCCCCGGTGCTCCCCGGCGGCCTCGGTGAAGTCGGACGGGTCGATCAGGGACAGGTAGTCGGGGGAGAGCGCCGCCGCGTCGAGGACGGCCATCGCGGCGGCGCGCACGGCCGCGGGGGTGGCGTGGCCGGAGGCGGCGAGGGCGTCGCGGCCCGCGAACAGCGCACGGGAGAGGGCCAGCGCGGTGGTGCGGTCCCCGGCGGAGAGGAAGCGGTTGCGGCTGGACATCGCCAGCCCGTCCGGCTCGCGGACGGTGGGGACGCCGACGATTCCGACCGGGAAGTCGAGGTCGCGCGCCATCCGCCGTACCAGCGCGAGCTGTTGGGCGTCCTTCTGGCCGAACAGCGCGACATCGGGGCGGGTGAGGTGCAGGAGCTTGGCGACGACGGTGAGCATGCCGTCGAAGTGGCCGGGGCGTGCCGCGCCTTCGAAGCGCTCCCCCATCGGGCCCGCGGCGATCCGGACCTGGGGCTCACCGCCCGGGTAGACCTCGTCGGCCGCGGGGGCGAAGACGATGTCCGCTCCGGCCAGTTCGGCGACGGCGAGGTCCGCCTCCAGCGTGCGCGGGTAGCGGTCGATGTCTTCACCCGCGCCGAACTGCAGCGGGTTGACGAAGACCGTCACGACGACCTGGCCGGCCGCGCCCACCTGCTCCCTGGCCGCGCGGACGAGCGTGGCGTGGCCCTCGTGCAGGGCGCCCATCGTCATCACGACGGCCCGGGGCGTGGCGGACTGCGGCACGGCCGCGCCCGTCCGTCCGCCCGGCAGGGCGTTCAGCTCCGCGGCCGTGTGCAGCATTGCGGTCGTGGTCATCGCGTCTCCCCGTCAGCGAGGACACCCAGCAGGTCCTCGGCCAGCTCCGGCTTGAGCAGTCCGTGCGCGAGGGCGCGGTCCGCGGTCGTACGGGCCATCGCCAGGTAACCGGCGACCGCCTGCGGTGCGTGCCGGCGCAACTCCTCGATGTGCGCGGCGACCGTGCCCGCGTCACCGCGGGCGACCGGGCCGGTCAGAGCGGCGTCGCCGGACCTGAGAGCGTTGTCGAGCGCGGCGCCGAGGAGCGGTCCTAGCATCCGGTCGGGGGCCGCGACCCCTGCCGTGCTCAGCAGCTCCATCGACTGGGCGACCAGGGTGACCAGGTGGTTCGCCCCGAGGGCGAGCGCCGCGTGGTAGAGCGGGCGGGCCTCCTCCGCGATCCACTCGGGCTCGCCGCCCATCTCGATGACCAGCGCCTCGGCGGCCAGCCGCAGCTCTTCGGGGGCCGTCACGCCGAAGGAGCAGCCTGCCAGCCGCTGGACGTCCACCGAGGTGCCGGTGAAGGTCATCGCCGGGTGCAGTGCGAGCGGCAGGGCTCCGGCGCGCAGCGCGGGGGCGAGCAC
The DNA here is from genome assembly GCF_036061255.1 of Streptomyces sp. NBC_00388. Taxonomy (NCBI): domain Bacteria; kingdom Bacillati; phylum Actinomycetota; class Actinomycetes; order Kitasatosporales; family Streptomycetaceae; genus Streptomyces; species Streptomyces sp. NBC_00388. The sequence goes on along the minus strand of NZ_CP107948.1, from coordinate 4,363,478 downwards.
TCCGGTGCCGAACCGCCCCGACGTATGGACCAGGAGCTGTCCCGGCCGGACGGCGCCGGTCTCGGCCAGGCCCTCCACCAGGGCGGGGAGCGCGTCGTCGGGCACGGTCAGCAGGACCAGCTCGGCGCGGGCCAGCACCTCGGCCGGGGGGACGAGGGGGACATCGGGGAGCAGGACCGCGGCCCTGCGCACGGACGCGTCGGACACACCGGACGCGGCGACCGGGCGGTGCCCGGCGAGCTGGAGCGCCGCGGCGAGCGCGGGGCCCACCCGGCCCGCCCCGACCACGCCGACGGTGAGCCGCGCCGGGCGGGATTCTGCTGATGGGGTCACGAGAGAGGCCTTCCGTTCCAGTCCGCGAGGGGTACCGGACGATTTCCCCGTCATGCTACGCCCAGGATTCGGGGGGCCTCCTGACTGTCCACAGGCTGTGGGTGATGATCGGACGATGACGAACGAGGCAGACACCACCGGGGCGGGACCGGGCGACCGGTCGGCGGACGAGCAGCACGGGGGCGAGCGCGACGGGGACGAGCAGGCCCGGCGGCAGCGCAGGATCGCCGCGATGCGGGGCGCGGACCGGGTGCTGGCGTGGCCGTCCGCCATGGCCACGCTGGGCGAACGGCTGGCCGCGCTGGCTGCCGGCGCGGGCGCGGTGTACGACATGGACGCGCCGGTGGACATCTACGGCGACGGGGTCGTCGCCGAGCTGGAGCAGCGGGTGGCCGGGCTGCTCGGATTCCCGGCCGCGGCCTTCTTCCCGACCGGCACGATGGCGCAGCAGGTCGCGCTGCGCTGCTGGGCCGGGCGTACCGGAGACCCGGTGGTGGCACTGCATCCGATGGCCCACCCGGAGCTGCACGAGCGGGGGGCGTTCGGAGCGGTCAGCGGGCTGCGCACCGTCCATCCGACGTCCGCCCCCCGGTTGCCGACGGCCGCCGAGGTGCGCGACTTCGAGGAGCCGTTCGGCACCCTCATGCTGGAACTGCCGCTGCGCGACGCCGGCTTCCTCCTCCCGTCCTGGGACGAGCTGGTCGCGGTCGTCGGGGCCGCCAGGGAACGTGATGCGGTGGTGCATATCGACGGCGCGCGGCTCTGGGAGTGCGCCCCTCACTTCGGCCGCGGCCTGGCGGAGATCGCGGGGCTCGCGGACAGCGTGTACGTCTCCTTCTACAAGTCCCTCGACGGCCTCTCGGGCGCCGTTCTCGCGGGCCCGGCCTCGCTGATCGACGAGGCGAGGACCTGGCGCCACCGGTACGGCGGCCAGCTGTTCCAGCAGTACCCCGCCGCCCTGTCGGCCCTGCTGGGCCTGGAGCGTGAACTGCCCAGGCTGGCCTCGTACGTCGCACACGCGAAGGTGGTCGCCGCGGGGCTGGCGGACGGGTTCCGGGCGGCGGGCGTGCCCTGGTTCCGGGTCAACCCCGAGGCGCCGCACACCCACCAGTTCCAGGTGTGGCTGCCGTACGAGGCGGATGTGCTGTCGGAGGCGGCGCTCGTCCAGGCGGAGGAGACGGGCGTGGTGCTGTTCAGCCGCTTCCATCCCGCGCCGGGCGGGGTGCCGGGAGTGTCGCTGACCGAGGTGACGGTCGCGGAGCCCGGGCTGGCGTGGAGCGCGGAGGATGTGACGGAGGCGGTGGGGGAGTTCGTCCGCAGGCTGAGCTGACGGCGGGGTGGGGCACGGGTCGTGGGTCCGGCCGGGGCCGGACCCGGCCCCGGTCTCAGCGGCCCCCGGCCCTGACCAGCCCCGTCTCGTACGCCATCACGACCACCTGCACGCGGTCACGCAGCTCCAGCTTGGTGAGGATGCGGCCCACGTGGGTCTTCACCGTGGCCTCCGACAGCACCAGCCGCGCGGCGATCTCGCCGTTCGACAGACCCTGCGCGACCAGCAGCATCACTTCGCGCTCCCGGTCCGTGAGCCGCTCGACCTCCTTGTGCTGCGGATCGGCGACCGTGCTCGGCAGCATCGGTGAGAAGCGGTCGAGCAGCCGCCGCGTCGTCGACGGCGCGACCACCGCGTCACCGCTGTGGACCGACCGGATCGCGCCCAGCAGCTCGGCCGGGGGCACGTCCTTGAGCATGAAGCCGCTGGCCCCCGCCTTCAGCCCGGAGAAGGCGTACTCGTCCAGGTCGAAGGTGGTCAGGATCAGCACCTTCGGCGCGTCCGGTCGCGCACAGATCTGCCGGGTCGCCTCGACACCGTCCAGCTTGGGCATACGCACGTCCATCAGCACCACGTCGACCGCCGCGGACCGCAGAGTGGCGATCGCCTCCGCGCCGTCGCCCGCCTCCGCGACGACCTCCATGTCCGGCTGGGCGGCGAGCACCATCCGGAAGCCGGTGCGCAGCAGCACCTGGTCGTCGACGAGCATCACGCGGATCGCCATCTCGTAAGAATCCCTTCTCGTTGGAACAGGTGGAACGTGCGGCGGACCGGCGGGACCGGGCCTAGTGGGCGGGCCTGAGCGGCAGCAGCGCGCTGATCCGGAATCCGCCGCCCGGCCGCGGGCCCGCGTCCAGGGTGCCCCCGACCATGCCGATGCGCTCCCGCATGCCGATCAGACCGTGCCCCTGCCCGTCCGCTCCGCCGTCCTGGTACAGCTCGTGCGCCGCGCCCCGGCCGTCGTCCTCGACCAGCAGGCCCAGCCCGTCGTCGAAGTAGACGAGACGCACGCTGGCGCCCACGTCAGGACCGCCGTGCTTGCGGGTGTTGGTGAGCGCCTCCTGCACAATGCGGTACGCGGTGAGCTCCACACCGCTGGGCAGCGGCCGCGGTGTCCCCTCGATACGGAAGTCCACGGTCAGACCGGCGATCCGCACCTGCTCGACCAGGTCCCCGATCTGCTGCACATCGGGCTGCGGGACGTACTCGCCGCTCTCCTGCGCGTCGCCCGTCCGCAGCACGCCCAGCAGCCTGCGCATCTCCGCGAGCGCCTGACGGCCGGTGGACGAGATGGTCTCCAGCGCCTGTTTGGCCTGGTCGGGCGAGGCGTCCAGGACATAGGCGGCGCCGTCCGCCTGGACCACCATCACCGAGACGTTGTGCGCCACGACGTCGTGGAGTTCGCGGGCGATCCGGGCGCGCTCCCCCGCGACCGCCACCTTCGACTGCGCCTCGCGCTCCCGCTCAAGACGCGCGGCCCGCTCCTCCAGCTGCGCGAAGTACGCCCGGCGGGTGCGCATCGAGTCGCCCATCACCCAGGCCAGGATGAACGGAACCGTGAGCACCATCGTGAGGAACGCCTGCTGCACCCAGCTGGTGACCGTCTCCTCGGGCCAGCGCAGCTGCGCGAGTGCCCCCGCGCACACGCCCCCGATCAGCCCGAACCGGGAGGCCCAGCGCTTCCCGTCGGCGGCGACGGTGTAGATCAGCACCAGCATCGCGAAGTCGGCGGGCAGCGAGCTGACGTCGAAGACCAGCTGCGCCACCCCCAGCAGCGTGACGAGGAGCAGCATCTTCTCGGGGGCCCTGCGCCGCAGGGCGACTGCCGCGGAGAGCCCGAGGAAGATCGGCACCGCCTTGGCGTCGTGCCCGTTCCCGGTATCGGCCGCCTCCCACTGCATCGCGGAGAACCCGAGGAGGATGACGGCCCAGAAGCCGTCGACCAGAGTCGGGTGTCTGCGGATGAAGGCGTAGAGACGCTGCACGTAACCCAGCGTAGGGAAGCCCGACAGGTGCACGTGTCAACCGAAGGGCCGATCCGGTCGCCCGGGGAGTACTCCCCAAGGTGGAGACTTGACGTCGTGACTGATGAGTGGCGCGGGTGGCGTGAGGCGACGGAGACCGCGCTGTACGGGCCGGATGGCTTCTATCTGCGGCCGGAGGGGCCCGCCGGCCACTTCCGTACCTCGGTGCACGCCTCCCCCCTCTTCGCGTCGGCCGTCGCCCGGCTGCTGACGGAGCTGGACATCGCGGAGCCGGCCCTGGTCGACATGGCGGCGGGCCGCGGTGAGCTGGTGGCGGGGGTGCTGGCCGCGCTGCCCGCGCACTTCCCGGTACGGGCGTACGCGGTCGAGCGCGCGCCCCGTCCGGCCGGGCTCGACGCACGCGTCGTCTGGTGCGCCGAGCCGCCGGCCCGGGTACGCGGGCTGCTCTTCGCGAACGAGTGGCTGGACAACGTGCCGGTCGACGTGGCGGAGGCCGATCCGGCCGGAACGCCGCGCTATGTGCAGGTCCGCACGTCGGACGGCGCGGAGCGGCTCGGCGCGCCGGTGACCGGCGCGGACGCCCGGTGGCTTGAGCGGTGGTGGCCGCTGGACGGGCCGGGCACCCGTGCCGAGATCGGCCGCCCGCGCGACGCGGCGTGGGCCGCGGCGGCCGGAACACTGCGGGCGGGCCTCGCGGTGGCCGTCGACTACGCCCACCCGCGCACGGCCCGCCCGCCCTTCGGCACGCTCACCGGCTTCCGGGAGGGCCGCGAGGTGCGCCCGGTGCCGGACGGGAGCTGCGACATCACCGCCCACGTGGCGCTGGACGCGTGCGCGCTGCCGGGGGCCGGGCTGCGGACCCAGCGGGAGGCCCTGCACGCCCTGGGGGTCAGCGGCGGACGCCCGCCCCTGGCACTGGCGTCGACGGACCCCGCCGCGTACGTCAGGGGCCTGACAACGGCGGGCGAGGCCGCCGAGCTGACGGCCGTCGGCGGGCTGGGGGACTTCGGGTGGCTGATGCAGCCGGTGGCCCCGGACGGGGGCCGGAAGGGCGGGCACCGCGGGCAGGGAGAGGGCGGCCACCGGGAAGGGGGCAGGTGAGGGGGCGGCCTTCCGCCGGGGATACTGGCCCGTATGACGGAGACGACGGTCGGCATCGGCGGCGCCGCGGAGAGCACCGACATGGTGCTCAACATCGGCCCCCAGCACCCTTCCACCCACGGAGTGCTCCGCCTCCGCCTGGTCCTGGACGGCGAACGCATCCAGCAGGCCGAGCCGGTCATCGGCTACATGCACCGGGGCGCCGAGAAGCTCTTCGAGGCCCGCGACTACCGCCAGATCATCATGCTCGCCAACCGGCACGACTGGCTCTCCGCCTTCTCGAACGAGCTGGGCGTCGTGATGGCCGTGGAGCGCATGCTCGGCATGGAGGTCCCCGAACGCGCGGTCTGGACGCGTACGCTCCTCGCCGAGCTGAACCGGGTCCTGAACCACCTGATGTTCCTCGGCTCGTACCCCCTCGAACTGGGCGGCATCACCCCGGTGTTCCACGCCTTCCGCGAGCGCGAAGTGATCCAGACGGTCATGGAGGAGGTCTCCGGCGGCCGGATGCACTACATGTTCAACCGGGTCGGCGGCCTCAAGGAGGACCTTCCCGCGGGCTGGGCCGGCCGCGCGCGCGACGCCGTCGCCGACGTGCGCTCGCGCATGGACGTCTACGACGACCTGGTCCTCGGCAACGAGATCTTCCGGGGCCGCACCCGCGGGGTGGGTGTCCTCTCCAGCGCCGCCGTGCACGCCTACGGGGTGAGCGGACCGATCGCGCGCGGCTCGGGCGTCGACTTCGATCTGCGCCGCGACGAGCCGTATCTCGCGTACGGCGATCTCCAGGACACCCTGAAGGTCGTCACCCGCGAGGAGGGCGACTGCCTGGCGCGCTTCGAGGTGCTGCTGGCGCAGACGCACAACGCGCTCGACCTGGCCGACGCCTGTCTTGACCGGCTGGCCGCGCTGGCCCCAGGACCGGTCAACCAGCGGCTCCCGAAGGTGCTGAAGGCCCCCGAGGGCGAGACGTACGCCTGGACCGAGAACCCGCTCGGCATCAACGGCTACTACCTGGTGTCCAGGGGCGAGAAGACCCCGTACCGCCTCAAGCTCCGGTCGGCGTCCTTCAACAACATCCAGGCGCTGACCGAACTGCTCCCCGGCACCCTGGTCGCCGACATGGTGGCGATCCTGGGCTCGCTCTTCTTCGTGGTCGGCGACATCGACAAGTAGGCGGCACGCGGGCGTAGATCCGCGGGCGGCCCCCCGGCGTGCTTTGGCCTCCCGGTACGCCGTGGCCTCCTGGCACCCCGTGGCCCGTCCGGCGTGCCGTGGCCCCGTCCGGCACGCCTCGCACAACGCCGCAGAACGCACAGCGGCCCGGACCCCAGCGGGGCCCGGGCCGGGTGCTGCCGGACGTCCGTTACGAGATCGCGGTGCGCAGCACTCCCACGTCGATCTGCTCCGTCTCGTCGTGCTCGGTCAGGTCGATGACCTGGCCGACACCGCGCTCGGCGTCGTTCCCGATGTCCTCGCCGGGGCCACCGCCGGAACCGGCCGGGGAGAGCCCCGTCTCGGCGCGGTGCGCGGCGATGGCCTCCGCCCCCACCACATCGGCCAGATCCTCGTTCTGCACGGCGGCCAGCTGCGCGGGCTCCAGCGCCGGAACAGCCTTCTGGATCTGCGTGTTCTGCATGCCGAAGAAGTCGAAGCCGCCGACGGGCCGGGGCGCGCGGCCCTGCTGCGGGGTGTACGGGGCGACGGCGGTCGCCGGAACGCGACGCGGAGCAGGCAGAGCTGACGGCGGGCGCGTGTGCTCGGCGGCGGCCGCCGTCGGCTTCCCCTCCGGCTTCGCCGCCTCCCGCTGCTCACGCCGGTCCTGCTGCTCACGCCGGCCCTGCTGCTCACGCCGGCCCTGCTGGGTCCGCTGCTCGCGCTCGGCCCGCTGGGCCGCCGCGTTGTGGCTCAGCGCGCCGAGGGCCCGCGCCGCCTGCGCGTAAGCGGCCGGGGTGGGCGTGGAGCGCGCGGCCGGCAGGGCGACCCTGGCGGCGGCCGGGGCCGCCGCCTCGATGGCCAGGAGCCTGCGGCCTTCCAGCGCGCCCGCCCGCTCGGTCTCGGCGGTCGCGTACCGGCGCAGCAGGGCGGCGTGCTCACCGCGCAGCCCTGCCAGCTCGGCCCGCTTGGAGCGCAGCTTCCCCTCCAGCTTGACGCGCAGCGCGCGCGACTCCTCCAGATCGCCCTCCAGCTCGGCGGTGCGCTCCTCGGCCCGCCACTCCCCGGCAGCCCGTGAACGGGTCAGCTCGGCGACTCTGCGGCCCGCCACCCGGTCCCAGCTCCGCATGAGGACCGCACCGGTCACCGCTGCGGCGGCGGTCGCCGCGACCAGACAGCGGAGCACGAGAGGATCCGCGAACAGCCAGGCGCCGGCGGCGAGAAGAAGCGAAGCACCGGCTACGGCCGAAGGCTGGAGCAGCCGGTGCAGGGGTGGGGAATGGCGGTGGCGTCCACGTGGCATGGCTCGAAATTTACCGTGCGTGTGAGCCGAATGGACGACCGCACCGGGATTTGTTCCTCAGCAGTTACCTCGAACAGCCGGACCTGCTTCCCGCCATTCCCCGGGACCCGGCTAGTTGATCAAGCTCTTCGCCTTCAGATAGTCCTTCGCGACATCGTCGGGCTTCGCCCGCTCGGAGTCGACCTTGCGGTTCAGCCGGACCAGATCGGCCGTCGTCAGCGCCGAAGTGAGCTTGGCGAGAGCCGCCGCGATCTCCGGGCTGCCCGCGTCCTTGGCATTCACGACGGGCAGCAGATTGTCCGCGTTCTGGAGCTTCTTGTCGTCCTGGAGCAGGACCAGACCATAGGTGTCCAGCGTGGCGTCGGTCGTGGTGGTGAGCACCAGCTGATCGGTGCCGTCCTTGACCGCCTGCTTGGCCTGCGGGGTGCCGACACCCTTGGGATCGATGCCGGTGACGTCAATGCCGTACGCCGACTTCAGCCCCGGTGCGCAGAACGGCCGCACGGTGCATTCGTCCCCTGCCGCGATCTTGACCTTCGCCTTCGACCTCCCCAGATCCGAAAGGGTCTTGAGCTTGTTCTTCGCGGCGAATTCCTTCGTCACGGCGAAGGCGTTCTGGTCGACGGCGCCGCCGGCCGGAAGCACCTTCAGACCGCGCGGTCCTGCGAGCTTCTGCAGCGCTGCCACGGTCGCCGCGACATCGCCGGAGGCGACGGGCTTCTTCTCGGCCTCCTTGGCGCCGTTGGTCTTGGCGTTGAGGAATTCGGCGAGGGTGGCCGCGTATTCCGGTACGACGTCGATCTGGCCCTTCTCCAGTGAGGGTTCGTAGAGTTCGCGGTTGTTCACCGAGGTGACCGATGTCTTGTATCCGGCGTGGGCGAGCACCTGGCTGTACAGCGCGGCAAGCACCTTCGACTCGGTGAAACCGGCCGCGCCGACGACGAGCGAGCCCTTCTTGCCGGAACCGGCCGACGCACTCGAACCGCCGCCGTCCTTGCCCTTCTCCAGGCTGTCGCCGCCGCACGCCGCGAGGGAGCCGGTCAGAGCCACCACGCCGAGCACGGCGCCGGCTATCCGCGAGGTTTTGATCATGAGGTCCACTCCAAGTGACAGGTGAGAGAAGAACATTGAGGGAGAGGGCGTCGGCGGCAGGCCGCCCTCAGGCCGCCTTGCGCCGCGGGTCGAGCAGCCGGTCCGCCACCACCAGCAGTCCCTCGACGACCAGGGCCAGCGCGGCGACGAGGAGCGCTCCTGCCACCACCTGCGCGGTGTCGTACGTGTTGAACCCGGCGGTGATGATCCGGCCAAGACCGCCGCCGCCCGTCATCGCGGCCAGGGTCGCCGTGGCGATCACCTGGACCGCCGCCGACCTGAGCCCGGTCATGATCAGCGGGTACGCGAGCGGGAGTTCCACCCGCAGGAACAGCTGCCGCCCCGACATCCCCATCCCCCGCGCCGCCTCCACCACGGACCGGTCCACCTCGCGCATCCCGGTGTACGCGTTGGTCAGCAGCGGCGGTACGGCGAAGAGCACCAGGGCGATCACGGTCGGCAGATCCCCGTGCGAGCGCAGCGGGGTGAGCAGCAGCAGCGCGAGCACCGCGAACGTGGGGATCGCGCGACCCGCGTTGGAGACGTTCACCGCCAGCGCGCCGCCCCGGCCGAGGTGGCCGAGGCGGAGGGCGACCGGCAGCGCGATGAGGCACGCCAGCGCGAACGCGATCCCGCTGACCGTCAGATGCTCGGCCAGCCGGTGCTCCGCCCCGCTCTCCCCCGACCAGTTCGACCCCGTCGTCAGCCATGTCCAGGCACCGGTCAACTCGCCCATGATCAGACCGCCTCAGCCGTCCGGACAGCTCTCGGCGTCCGTATTCGGGTCCAGGGCGTGAGCAGCCGCTCGACGCCGAGCAGCAACAGATCGGCCAGGACGGCCAGCAGGACGCAGAGCACGGACGCGGTCAGCACCTGCGCCTTGAAGAGGGTCGGCAGCGCGTCCGAGATGAGATTGCCGAGGCCGCCCTTGCCGACGATCGAGCCGACCGTCGTCAGTGCCACCGTCGAGACCGTGGCGATCCGCACCCCGGCGAACAGCGCGGGCAGCGCCAGCGGCAGCTCGACCTCCCAGAGCAGCCTGGCCGCTCCGTACCCCATCCCCCGCGCCGCCTCCCGGGCGTCCTCGGGGACGGCGGCCAGACCGGCCAGGATGTTCCGTACGAGGACGGTCAGCGAGTAGAGCACGAGACCGGTGATCACCAGCGCCGCCGACAGCCCGAACCACGGCAGCAGCAGCGAGAACATCGCCAGCGAGGGAACGGTGTAGAGCACGGTCGTCAGCCCGAGCACCGGACCGGCGAACACCCGCCCGCGGCGGGCGAGCAGCGCCAGCGGGAAGGCCACCACCAGGCCGATCAGCACCGACACCGCGGTGATCCAGATGTGCTGGACGGTCGCGTCGGTCAGCTCCTGGCTGCGGGATGTGACGTAGTCCCAGCAGAGCCAGTCGTTCCTCGCCAGGCAGTTCTGCCCGCTCATCCCGCCCCACCTCCCGGCTCGCGCCGCACTCCGGACGCTCCGGCCCCCGTCGGTTTCGTCAACTCAGTGGCGACCCTATCCCCGGCCACTGACAATGCCGGGATCCGTCGCACTGCAGCAACATGGCCTTCACAACCGGCCCGTCACAATGGGGAATCATGATCCGATTCGAAAACGTCACCAAGCGGTACGCCGACGGCACGACCGCCGTCGACAACCTCTCCTTCGAGGTCGCCGAAGGTGAACTGGTCACCCTGGTCGGGCCGTCCGGCTGCGGGAAGACCACGACGATGAAGATGGTCAACCGGCTGATCGAGCCGACCGGTGGCCGGATATACGTCGACGGGGACGACATATCCGCCACCGACCCCGTCGAACTCCGCCGCCGCATCGGCTATGTGATCCAGCAGGTCGGCCTCTTCCCGCACAAGACGGTGCTGGACAACACCGCGACCGTCCCGCACCTGCTGGGCGTCAGGCGGGCCACCGCCCGCGCCAGGGCCGCCGAACTCCTCGACCTGGTGGGGCTCGACCCGTCCGTGTACGGCGGCCGCTACCCCGAGCAGCTCTCCGGCGGTCAGCGCCAGCGGGTCGGGGTGGCGAGGGCGCTGGCCGCGGACCCGCCCGTCCTGCTGATGGACGAGCCGTTCGGCGCGGTCGACCCGGTCGTGCGCGAACGCCTCCAGAACGAGTTCCTCGCGCTCCAGAAGTCCGTGCGCAAGACCGTCCTCTTCGTCACCCACGACATCGAGGAGGCCGTACGGCTGGGGGACCGCATCGCGGTCTACGGGCAGGGCACGATCGAGCAGTTCGACGCCCCGGCCGCGGTGCTCGGCGCGCCCGCCACGCCCTCCGTGGCGGACTTCGTCGGCGCCGACCGCGGGCTCAGGCGGCTCTCGGTGACCCCGGTCGAGCCGGGCGATCTGGAGCAGCCCCCGGTGGTGCACCTCGACGATCCGCTGCCCGCCACCCTGCCGGGCTGGGCGGTCGTCCTCGACCGTGAGGGGAATCCGCACGGCTGGATCTCCGCCGGGCAGGCCGCCACGGCAAGGGGGGCGGTGCGTGAGCACGCCCGCCGCATGGAGGCCCGGCTGCCTGTCGGGGCCTCGCTCAAGCAGGCCTTCGCCACCATGCTCCAGTACGACGCCGGGTGGATCGCGGTGACCGACGAGGAGAACGGCGGCCGGTTCCTGGGCGTACTGACCCCGGCCGGGCTGCACGAGGCGCTGCGCCGCTCCACCGCTGCCGACGCCCGGGACATCCCGCGCGACGAGGTGGAGCTGGAGACCGTCAGCGGCCGGTGAGCCGCTGGCTCAGCCACACGAGGCCGGCGGGTATCTCACGCCGCCAGGTGTTGAAGTTGTGCCCCCCGCTCGTCAGCGTGATCGACGACAGCCGGGTGGGCGGCTTCACCTTGTCGATGAACCGCATCGTGTTGCGGTAGTTCCCCTCGCCCTTCCTGCTCGTGGTGACGAGCAACGAGGTGCGAGGGGCGGGCCGGTGGTCCAGGCTCCACATCAGGTCCGCGCGCCGCCGCTCCGCCCCGTCGCCCTGGAACAGGTCGCCCGTCGTCGGGTCCTCGGCCGCCCGGTAGTACGCGGAGAGCCCCGCCCCCGCCCCGTACACGTCCGGGTGATGCACCGCCATTTTCAACGCGCAGTACCCGCCCGTCGAGTCCCCTATGGAGCCCCAGTTGCCCGGCCCTCCGCCGACGCGGTACGCGGTCCTGACGGCCCCCGGCAGGTCCTTCGCGAAGAACGTCTCGCTCTGCGGCCCGCCCTTTATGTTCACGCACTCGGTGTCCCGGGGCGGAGCCACCGTGGGCCGCAGCATCACCAGCACCAGGGGCTGCATCTTCCCGGCCTGTATCGCGTCGAGCTCGGTGCGCGGATAGTGCAGACCGTGCAGCAGGTTCTCCGCGGTGCCCGGATAGCCGGTGAGGACCACCGCCGCCGGGAACGTTCTTCTCATGTACGCCCGCTGGAAATACTGAGGAGGCAGATAAACGTAGGCGGAACTGGCTATCTTCGACGTCCGGCCCTGGATCACGACCTTCTGTATCTGCCCGGCGACGGCCGGCGTGGTGCCACCGCGTACGTCCAGGCCCTGCCTTCCCACGACCCGGACGTCACGGCTGCCCGCGTCGTGGTCGACGACCACACCAGGCGTCTGCTCCTGACCGAACAGATCGGCCCACGAGCCGTAGAAGAGGAAGGAGTTGTTGGCCATGAGCCCTATCGCGGCGAAGACCGCCACCTGGGTCGCGAGGAACAGACCGACGCGCCCGGCCACGGCGCGGCCGCTGCGGCGTGCCAGGCGCGGCCAGAGCCAGATCGTCGCGGCGAAGAGGACGATGGCCAGCAGCGCGGCGAGCGCCAGAACCTTGTGGCTGGTGAGACCCATGGGAAGCCGAGCTTTCTGCGGAGAGATTTTTCCGGGTGAGGGATGAACCCGCGCCCCGTAATTGCCGTCCTAGAGGACACAAAATGTCCGGATGCTGCGCCGATTTCGGCGATCGGCGGACACAGAACCTCTTGTGGAGCCGTGGGAAGCGATGTCTGTGCCGGTAGATGGGGAAAAGTCGGTAATGGTTCCGAAGAGTGTCCGGCGGATCTTCCGGGGCCCTCGCCCCGAGACCGTCCCCTCCCTGGTAGGGACGGCCTGTGCGGTCGTAGGCCTGCTCGACATCGCCGGCGGGGCCTTCCCCCGGTTCCGGCACAGCCGGATGCACACCGTGGCCGAGGTGCTGCCCGGCGCGCTGGGGCCGTTCACCGCGGCTCTCGCGCTCTGCGTGGGGGTGCTGCTGCTCCTCCTCGCCCACGGCCTCAAACGCCGTAAGCGCAGGGCCTGGCGGGCCTCCGTCGTGCTGCTCCCCGTCGGCGCCGTGGCGCAGTTCGGCTACCGGCACTCGATCGTCGGGGTACTGATCTCGCTGGTGCTGCTGACCCTGGTCGTACGCCACCGCACCGAGTTCGAGGCGCTGCCCGATCCGCGCAGCCGGTGGAAGGCGCTCGCCAACTTCGTGGTGCTCGGCGCGGGCTCGCTCGGCCTCGGGCTGGTCATCGTGTCCGTCCACCCGGGGCGGGTCGTCGGCAGCCCGAGCATCGCCGACCGCCTCCAGCACGTCCTGTACGGACTGTTCGGCTTCGAGGGCCCGGTCGAGTACCAGGGCAACACCTCCTGGACCGTGGCCTACTCGCTCGGTGCCCTGGGCCTGCTGACCGCCGTCACCACCATCTATCTGGCCTTCCGCCCCGAACACCCGGCGGCGCGCCTCACCGACGAGGACGAGAAACAGCTGCGGGCCCTGCTGGCGAAACACGGCGGACGCGATTCACTCGGCCACTTCGCGCTCCGCCGTGACAAGGGCGTCGTCTTCTCCCCGAGCGGCAAGGCGGCCGTCTGCTACCGGGTCGTCTCCGGGGTGATGCTGGCCAGCGGCGACCCCATCGGCGACGTCGAGGCGTGGCCAGGTGCGATCGAGCGCTTCATGGACGAGGCCAAGCTGCACTCCTGGACCCCCGCGGTGATGGGGTGCAGCGAGACCGGCGGCGAGGTCTGGACCCGCGAGACCGGTCTCGACGCGCTGGAGCTCGGGGACGAGGCGGTGGTGGATGTCGTGGATTTCTCCCTCGCCGGGCGGGCGATGCGCAACGTACGCCAGATGGTGAAGCGCATCGAGCGCGGTGGCTACGAGACGCGGGTCCGGCGCGTCCGTGATGTGGGCGATACCGAGCTTGAGCGGATCAGGGCGGCGGCCGCCGCCTGGCGCGGTACCGACACCGAACGCGGTTTCTCGATGGCGCTGGGCCGGATCGGCGACCCTGGCGACGGGGACTGCGTCATCGCCACCGCCCACAAGGCCGACGACGCCGACTCCCCGTACGGCGATCTGAAGGCGATCATCCACTTCGTACCGTGGGGCAGGGACGGCATGTCGCTGGAGCTGATGCGCCGCGACCGGGCCGCCGACCCCGGGATGAACGAGCTGCTGATCGTCGCGGCCCTCCAGGCCTCCCCCGGGCTCGGCGTCGCGCGGGTCTCCCTCAACTTCGCGATGTTCCGCTCGGCCCTGGCCCGCGGCGAGAAGATCGGCGCGGGCCCGGTCCTGCGGGGGTGGCGGGGGCTGCTGGTGTTCCTGTCCCGGTGGTTCCAGATCGAGTCGCTGTACAAGTTCAACGCGAAGTTCCAGCCCCGCTGGGAGCCCCGCTTCGTGGTCTTCCGCAACACCGGCGACCTGCCGCGCATCGGCTTCGCGGCCATGCAGGCCGAGGGCTTCGTCAATCTGGGGCTGCCGTGGCCCTTCTCACGGCGCGAGCGGGTCGCGAAGCGGCCGTGCACCCACCTCACAGGGACGGGCAGCGAGAGCGGGGCACGGGCGGCGTAACGCGCCCCGGGGGCCGGTGGCGGGCCGGGACCCGTGGCCGGACACCGGATGCCGCCCCGGCCGCGCGGCGTCCGGTGTCCGGCCCCGTCCTGATGCGGAAAAAAGGCCCTAGGCTGGGGGTATGAGTACGTTGCACGGGCGGGGCCGGGTGGCAGGGCTGCCGGAGTGGGACCGCTGCGCGGTCATGGGAGTCGTCAATGTGACGCCCGACTCCTTCTCCGACGGCGGACGCTGGTTCGACACCAACGCAGCCGTCAAGCACGGCCTCGACCTGGTGGCCCAGGGCGCCGACCTCGTCGACGTGGGCGGTGAGTCCACCCGCCCGGGTGCCAGCCGGGTCGACGCCCGTGAGGAGCTGCGCCGGGTGGTCCCCGTCGTGCGGGGGCTGGTCTCCGAGGGCGTCACGGTCTCCGTCGACACCATGCGGGCCACCGTGGCCGAGCAGTCGGTCGAGGCCGGCGCCGTCCTGGTCAACGACGTCAGCGGCGGGCTCGCCGACCCGGCCATGGTCCCGGTGGTGGCCGCCGCGGGGGTCCCGTTCGTGGTGATGCACTGGCGCGGCTTCAGCGAGTCGATGGCCGGACGCGCGGTCTACGCCGACGTCGTCGCGGAGGTCGTCGCCGAGCTGCGCGCCCGGGTGGACGCGGCGGTCGACGGGGGGATCACGCCCGAGCGGATCGTCGTCGACCCGGGCCTCGGCTTCGCCAAGGACGCCGAGCACGACCTGGCGCTCGTCGCCCACCTGGCGGAGCTGCGCACACTCGGCCACCCGCTGCTGGTCGCCGCGTCCCGCAAACGCTTCCTGGGCCGGGTGCTGGCCCACGGGGGTGCCGCTCCGCCCCCCGCCCGCGAGCGGGACGCCGCCACCGCCGCCGTGTCCGCGCTCGCCGCGCACGCGGGCGCCTGGGCCGTCCGGGTCCACGAGGTACGGGCCACGGCCGACGCGGTCCGGGTGGCCCGCGCGGTCGAGGGTGCCGCATGACGGCGGCCACCGACGTGGAAGAGGTCGAGCTCGCCAACACGGCCTTCTACGAGACGATGGAGCGGGGCGACTTCGACGCGCTGTCCACGCTCTGGCTGCACGACGAGATCTCCTGCGTCCACCCCGGCTGGCCGGTGCTCTCCGGCCGCGGCGACGTACTCAGGTCCTACGCGCTGATCATGGCGAACACCGAGTACATCCAGTTCTTCCTGACGGATGTGGTGGTCACCGTGGCCGACGACACCGCTCTGGTCACCTGCACCGAGAACATCCTCAGCGGGGGCCCCGCCGAGGAGGCCGGTGAGCTGGGCCCGCTGGTCGGGCAGCTCGTGGTCGCCACCAACGCGTTCCGCAGGACGCCCGAGGGCTGGAAGCTCTGGTCCCACCACGGCTCCCCCGTGCTCGCCGAGACGGGTGAGAGCGGCGAGAGCGACGACGGACCCGACGACGTCGACCAGGCACCCGCCTGAGTGAGCTGCCCGCTCCGGAGGGTTCATCTCCGCGGCCCTGGGTAGGGGCGAATATCACCTGCCGATCCCGGCCCCCGTGGCCGGGGGCTGTCGGTGGCCGCAGGTAGATTCGAAGGTGTGGGCTGCGCCGACCGCATTCGGCTCCGGCCCGCATACCGACGAACAGCAGGAGTGATTCGCGTGGATCGTGTCGCGCTGCGCGGCCTCAAGGCCCGTGGGAACCATGGCGTCTTCCCGAAGGAACGCGCGGAGGGCCAGACCTTCATCGTGGATCTGGTGCTCGGCCTCGACACCCGCCCCGCGGCGGCCGACGACGACCTGACGAAGACCGTGCACTACGGCGTGGTGGCGGAGGAGGTCGTCGACGTCGTCCGGGGCGAACCGGTCGACCTGATCGAGACCCTCGCCGAGCGGATCGCCCAGCAGTGCCTCAAGCACGAAGGCGTCGAGGAGGTCGAGGTGGTCGTGCACAAGCCGGATGCCCCGATCACCGTCCCCTTCGACGACGTGACCATCACCATCATCCGGAGCCGAGTATGACCGTGTTTCCCAGCGGGGCGCAGAGCGACCCGACCGTACAGCCGGTACCGGCATCCGTGGTCGCCCAGGTCGACGCGGCCGATGTGACGCTGTCCAATCCCAAACGCGCCGTGATCTCCCTCGGCGCCAACCTGGGGAACCGCCTGGAGACCCTCCAGGGCGCCATCGACGCGCTGGAGGACACCCCGGGCCTGCGGGTCAAGGCCGTCTCCCCGGTCTACGAGACGGAGCCCTGGGGCGTCGACCCCGGCTCGCAGCCCTCGTACTTCAACGCGGTGGTCGTCGTGAGGACGACACTGCCCCCGGACTCGCTCCTGGAGCGCGGCCAGGCCATCGAGGAGGCCTTCGACCGGGTGCGCGACGAGCGCTGGGGCCCGCGCACCATCGACGTGGACATCCTCTCGTACGCGGACGTGGTCTCCGACGACCCGGTGCTGACGCTCCCGCACCCCCGCGCACACCAGCGGGCCTTCGTCCTGGTGCCGTGGCACGACGTGGACCCGGCTGCCGAGGTGCCGGGCCGGGGACCGGTCGCCGAGCTGCTGGCCGCGGTCGGCAGCGAAGGCGTGCTGCCCCGCGCCGATCTGGAACTCTGCCTGCCCGAGTAGCCGTTAGCCTCTGGGGGATCGCGCCGGGAGCATCCGGGCGCGACCGAGGGACGGGCCTGCGGGCAAGGCGGACAAGGAAGAGCAGAGTCACGTGAAGCAACTACGGCTCGGTGTACTGGCCGGCCTGTTCGTCGTCGCCGGAGTGCTCTCCTGGGCGGGCGCCCGGCTCTGGAACGCGGTGGGCACCCTGCCGAGCGTGCCGCTCGCCGCGCCCATCGTGCTGGCCGCGATCGCGGTGGTCCTGCTCGCCACGGCGCTCTCGCTCCGCGCCCGGCTGCGGGCCCAGCGGGAGCGCCGCCCCGGCGCGAAGGGCGTGGACCCGCTGATGGCGGCCCGCGCGGTGGTCTTCGCCCAGGCCAGTGCCCTGGTGGCGTCGCTGGTCTGCGGGATGTACGGCGGCACGGGTGTCTACCTGCTCGGCCACCTCGACGACCCGGCCCGCAGGGACCAGGCGATCTACGCGGCATCCTCGCTGGTGGCGGGGGTCGCGGTGGTCGCCGCCGCGTTCTTCCTCGAACGGGTCTGCAAGCTCCCGGACGACGAGGACCACGACGGCCGCACCACGGCCGCCTGACCGCCGGGAGGGGAATCCGGCCCCGTGAGCGGCCGGCCGCCTCCGGCACGCCGCCCGGGATCGCCACGCGGCGCACGGCGCGGCGGGCGCGTGCGGCTCAGCGGGCCATGATCAGGCTCATCGCCTCGGCCCGGGTCGCCGGGTCGCGCAGCTGACCGCGGACCGCCGAGGTGATCGTCTTCGCTCCCGGCTTCCGGACGCCGCGCATGGTCATGCACATGTGTTCGCACTCAATGACCACGATCACCCCGCGCGGCTCCAGTATCTTCATCAGCGACTCCGCCACCTGTGTGGTCAGCCGCTCCTGCACCTGCGGGCGCCGGGCGAAGACGTCGACGAGCCGGGCGAGTTTCGACAGGCCGGTGATCTTCCCGTCGGACGACGGGATGTAGCCCACGTGCGCGACCCCGGTGAACGGCACCAGATGGTGCTCGCAGTGGCTCTGTACTTCGATGTCCTTGACCAGGACCATCTCGTCGTGGCCGAGGTCGAACGTCGTCGTCAGGACGTCCTCGGGCCGCTGCCGCAGACCGGCGAATATCTCCCGGTACGCGCGCGCCACCCGGGCCGGCGTCTCCAGCAGCCCCTCGCGGTCCGGGTCCTCCCCGACGGCGATGAGCAGCTCCCGTACGGCATTCTCGGCCCGCTTCTCGTCGAACTCGCGGATCTGGCTCGCGCCGTCCAGCGTTATCGGGTCGGTCATCTGTTCCTCGCTCCTGAAAGAAAATGCCGCGCCCCCCAGGCTAGAACCTGGGGGACGCGGCATGCATTCCGGGCTGCCCGTACGGAAGGGCCGCCGATCAGCTCTCCGGCCGGTCCTCGGGGACGGACTCGATGCCGCCGCCCTCCGGAGGGGTGGTGCCGTTGGTACCCGCGGTGACCGCGGGCACGGCGCCATTGGTGAGTGCCAGCTCCCTCGGAGAGAGCACCGGCGGGCGCGTCGAAGGCGTACGCCGGTTGGAACCGGTCCACGCAGGGCGGGCCGGACGCTTCACAATGCCGGAGAAGACCTCGGCGATCTGCTCCTTGTTCAGCGTCTCCTTCTCAAGGAGCTGGAGGACCAGGTTGTCGAGAACGTCGCGGTTCTCGACGAGGATCTCCCAGGCCTCGTTGTGCGCGGTCTCGATGAGCTTCTTGACCTCTTCGTCGACCAGCGCCGCGACCTCTTCCGAGTAGTCGCGCTGATGACCCATCTCCCGGCCGACGAACGGCTCGGTGTTGTCCCCACCGAACTTGATCGCGCCCAGGCGCTCGGTCATGCCGTACTGCGTGACCATCGCGCGAGCGGTGGCCGTCGCCTTCTCGATGTCGTTCGCCGCGCCCGTGGTCGGGTCGTGGAAAACGAGCTCCTCGGCCGCACGCCCGCCCAGCATGTACGCCAGCTGGTCGAGCATCTCGTTGCGTGTGGTCGAGTACTTGTCCTCGTCAGGCAGGACCATCGTGTAACCGAGGGCACGGCCTCTGGAGAGGATCGTGATCTTGTGGACCGGGTCCGAGTTGGGAGAAGCTGCCGCGACCAGGGCGTGTCCGCCCTCGTGGTACGCGGTGATCTTCTTCTCCTTGTCGGACATGATCCGGGTCCGCTTCTGCGGGCCCGCCACGACACGGTCGATCGCCTCGTCCAGCGCCTCGTTGTCCACGAGCTTCCGGTTGCCGCGCGCCGTGAGGAGCGCCGCTTCGTTCAGCACGTTGGCCAGGTCGGCGCCGGTGAAGCCGGGCGTACGACGGGCGACGGCGCCCAGATCGACGTCCGTGGCGACCGGCTTGCCCTTCTGGTGAACCTTGAGGATCTCCAGACGGCCCTGCATGTCCGGACGGTCGACCGCGATCTGCCGGTCGAAACGGCCGGGACGCAGCAGCGCCGGGTCGAGGATGTCCGGCCGGTTCGTGGCGGCGATCAGGATGACCCCGCCCTTCACGTCGAAGCCGTCCATCTCCACGAGCAGCTGGTTGAGCGTCTGCTCGCGCTCGTCGTGGCCACCGCCGAGACCCGCACCGCGGTGCCGGCCGACAGCGTCGATCTCGTCGACGAAGACGATCGCCGGGGCGTTCGCCTTGGCCTGCTCGAAGAGGTCGCGCACTCGGGAGGCACCGACACCGACGAACATCTCGACGAAGTCGGAACCCGAGATCGAGTAGAACGGAACGCCCGCCTCGCCCGCGACAGCGCGTGCGAGAAGCGTCTTGCCCGTTCCGGGCGGCCCGTACAGCAGGACGCCCTTGGGAATCTTGGCGCCGACGGCCTGGAACTTCGCCGGCTCCTGCAGGAACTCCTTGATCTCATGGAGCTCTTCGACAGCCTCGTCGGACCCCGCCACATCGGAGAAGGTCGTCTTGGGGGTGTCCTTGGTGATCAGTTTGGCCTTTGACTTGCCGAACTGCATGACCTTGGAGCCGCCGCCCTGCATCTGATTCATCAGAAACAGGAAGACCACGACGATGAGTACGAAGGGCAGCAGCGAGAGCAGGATCCCGACGAAGGGGTTCTGCTTCGACGGCGAGACCGTGTAGCCCTTCGCGATATCGCCACTGTCGACCTTGCTCTGCAGCTTGGCGGCGAGGGCGGTGCCCTGTGCGTCGCCGATGTAGTTCGCCTGGAACTTGCCGCCCGACTCGCCGTCCAGCTTCTGGCCGTGCTTCAGCTCGACCTTGATGACGTTCTCGTCACCCGTCGTGACCTTGGCCTGCTCGACCTGGTTCTTGTCGATCGCCTGGACGACCTTGGAGGTGTCCACTGACTTGTAGCCGCCCGACGAGCCGACGACCTGCATCAACACGACCACGGCGAGGACGGCCAGCACGATCCACATGACCGGCCCACGGAAGTATCGCTTCACGTCCATCCATACGGGGCGGAACTACGCCCCGTCCCTCCTGCCCGTAGGTAAATGCTGCTGTGAGTAAAGAGTGTTCTTCGGACGGTACCCCAGCATTGCCGCCCGCGACCTCACGGGAGTGCCGATGAACCTGTCTTCCCCTGCTCCAACGGCGGGAAATAGGTGAGGGTTCCCGTTCGGCTCACGGCTGAATGCCGGGTCGCCCGGCAGGGCCGGACGGGGTGTCAGCCGCCGTACACGTGCGGAGCCAGTGTGCCGACAAAGGGGAGATTGCGGTACTTCTCGGCGTAATCCAGTCCGTAACCGACGACAAACTCATTCGGAATATCGAACCCGGCCCACTTCACATCGAGGGAGACCTTTGCCGCATCCGGCTTACGGAGCAGCGTGCAGACCTCCAGCGAGGCGGGCTCGCGGGATCCGAGGTTCGACAGCAGCCAGGAGAGAGTCAGACCCGAGTCGATGATGTCCTCGACGATCAGGACGTGCTTGCCCTTGATGTCGGTGTCCAGGTCCTTGAGGATCCGGACGACGCCCGACGACTGGGTGCCCGCGCCGTACGACGACACCGCCATCCAGTCCATCGTGACCGACGAGGACAGTGCACGGGCCAGGTCGGCCATCACCATCACGGCGCCCTTGAGAACACCGACGAGCAGCAGATCCTTGCCCGCGTACTCCGCATCGATCTTCGCGGCCAGCTCCGCGAGCTTGGCGTCGATCTCTTCCTTGGTGATGAGCACCGACGCGAGGTCGGTGCCCATGTCTTTCTCGTTCACCCGGGCCACTTTCAGTTGCTTGTGCTTCGGCTTGCGGCGCAGCTCTGCGTCAGCCTTGCCGGATAACCAGTCTGCCACCCTGCCGTTGGGCCTCGACGCGGCCGGGGAGGTTGATGGCGCCCTGCCCGCGCCAGCCGGTGATCAGCCGGTCGATCTCCTCGATGTGGCGGGCGAAGAGAGAACCGGCCGGCGAGCCGGCCGCGATGGCCGAGCGCCGCAGCACCCGGGTACGGACGGCGGGCGGCAGGGCGTAGAGCTTGGCGCACTCCAGCTGCCCGGCCTCGTCCCTGGCAGCCTCCTCCGCGGTCACCGCCCAGGCGTCCAGTGCGTCGGCGTCGTCGCGGGAGAGACGGGCGGTCCGGGCCAGGGCCTCGACGACCCCTTTGCCGAGCGACTTCTCCAGGGCCGGCAGCCCTTCGTGGCGCAGCCGGGAGCGGGTGTACGAGGGGTCCGTGTTGTGCGGGTCGTCCCAGACGGGCAGGTGCTGGACGAGACAGGCCTTGCGGGCCGTCTGGCGGTCGAGCTGGAGGAAGGGCCTGCGGTACCGGCCGGCCGCCCCCGAGACGGCCGCCATGCCGGACAGGGACCGGATGCCGGAGCCGCGGGCGAGACCGAGGAGGACGGTCTCCGCCTGGTCGTCCCGGGTGTGGCCGAGGAGCACGGCGGCGGCGCCGCGGCGCTCGGCAACGGCGTCGAGCGCGGCGTACCGGGCGTCCCTGGCCGCGGCCTCGGGCCCGCCGGTCCTGCCGACCGTCACCGCGACGGAGTCCACGGGGTCGAGCCCGAGCGCCTGGAGCCTGGAGACGACTTCGGCGGCGCGGGCGTCCGAGCCGTCCTGCAGTCCGTGGTCGATGGTGACGCCGCCTGCGCGGACGGCCAGCTTGCGGGCCTCGAAGGCCAGGGCCGATGCGAGCGCCATGGAGTCGGCGCCACCGGAGCACGCGACCAGCACCAGGGGCCGGTGCGGCTCGCACGGGGCGCCTCCGGGGTGTGCACCCGGGGCCTGCGGGGCCGCCGCAGGGCGGCCGGGCCCTTCGGAGGTGGCCGGGTTTCCTTCGGTGGCTGTCTGTTCGGTTAGTACGTCGTGGAGTACGCGGCGGACCGCCAGGCGTATCGCTGCGACCGCAGGATGGGGACCCATATCCGGTGCCCTTCGGTGGAGTTGGGGGGTGCCTCGGGGGAGGACTGCTACGTCACACAGAGTGCATAGATGGTGACAGAACCAGGCCGATACCCGAGCATCGCACGCCAACTCCTCGCCGACGGTCCCTCGGATGGGTGATTACGACGGCGTACTTCTGCCATGGGACGGGTCAGAGCGCGGCATCGCCCTTACCGTGCACCCGCGTGATCCAGTCCGCGGGTTCGGCGATCTCCGCCTTGGTGGGCAGCGTGTTCGGCGAGGTCCAGACGCGGTTGAAACCGTCCATGCCCACTTCTTCGACCACGGTCCGCACGAATCGCTCGCCGTCGCGGTACTGCCGGAGCTTGGCGTCCAGGCCGAGGAGCTTGCGCAGCGCCTGGTCGAGCCGGCCCGCGCCCTGTGCCCTGCGCTTCTGGAACTTCTCACGGATGTCGCCGACCGACGGCACGACCTGCGGGCCCACGCCGTCCATCACGAAGTCCGCGTGCCCTTCGAGCAGCGACATCACCGCGGTGAGCCGGCCCAGGATGTCCCGCTGGGCGGGGGTCTGGACCAGCTCGACGAGGGAGCTGCCGTTGTCCCCGCCGCCTCCGTCCCCGTCATCGGATTCGGCGCCGCGGCCGCCGGCGAAGGACTGGGCGGCCTCGCGCAGCCGCTCCAGGACGGTCATCGGGTCGATCTCGGTCTCCGCGAGGAACGACTGGATTTCGCCCTCCAGGTGGTCGCGCAGCCACGGCACACCGGTGAACTGCGTGCGGTGGGTCTCCTCGTGCAGGCAGACCCAGAGCCGGAAGTCGTGCGGGTCGACCTCCAGCTCGCGCTCCACATGGACGATGTTCGGTGCGACCAGGAGCAGCCGGCCACCGCCGCGGCCGGCCCCCGACGGCAGGTCGCGGCCCGCGGGGGCGAACGTCTCGTACTGCCCGAGCACCCGCGAGGAGAGGAACGACAGCAGCATGCCCAGCTCGACGCCGGTGACCTTGCCGCCCACGGCGCCGAGCACGGCCCCGCCCGGCGAACTGCCGCGCCGGTCCTGCATCTTCTCCAGCAGGGGTTTGAGGATCTCGCGGAATCCCGCGACGTTGGCCTTGACCCACCCCGCGCGGTCCACCACGAGGACAGGCGTGTCCTCCAGCTCCGTGCCTTCGGGGATCATCCGGGTGAAGGCGCGGACGTGTTCCTCGGCGGACTTGGCGTGCCTGCGCAGCTCCGCCACCACCGCTCGCGCCTCTTCCCTGCTGACGTCCGGACCCTGCTTCGCGAAGCGGGTCGCAGTCGCCATGGCGAGGTTCCAGTCGACCATCTCGGCACCACCGATGCGCGTCATGCGTCAACCGTACGTTCTCGGCTCGGCGGACGGTGAGGTGTTGCACCGGCTGCCCGTGGGGCCAGGGGCCGTTCACGGGCGGCGCCGTACGGCCGGGGCGGCCGGACCTATCCGGCGCAGCCGCAGGCCGCCACGGCGTTGCCCAGGCGGTCGAGCGCCGACTGGGCCCCGTCCGGGGAGGCGGTGTCCGAGGCCATGAACGCGAAGGCCAGCAGCCTGCCCCGGGCGTCCACCACGGTCCCGGCCAGGGTGTTCACACCGGTCAGGGTGCCGGTCTTGGCGTGGATCAGGCCGCCCGCGCCCGACGGATCCGTGTAGCGCCCGTCGAGAGTGCCGGTGAATCCGGCGACCGGAAGGCCGGTGAGGATCGCGCGCAGTTCGGGGTGGGCCGGGTCGCCCGCCCGGGTGAGGAGCGTGGCGAGAAGCGTGGGCGAGACCTTGTCCTGCCTGTTCAGCCCGCTGCCGTCGGCGAAGTGGGCCCCGCCGAGCGGCAGGCCGAGCTTCTTCAGCCGGGCCTGGACCGCCCGCCCCGCTCCTGCGAAGCTCGCCGGTTCGTGCGCGGCGAGCGCGGTCTGCCGGGCGACGGCCTCCGCGATGTCGTTGTCGCTGTTGGTGAGTGCCCGCTCGACCAGCGCCGCCAGTGGCGCGGAGTACGTCCTGGCCACCGGTTTCGCGCCCTTGGGCGACCTGCCGGGCGCCGGAGCGCCCTTGGTGTGGACGGACCGGTCCGCCAGCATCGAGGCGAACGCACGGGCCGTGTCCCCCGCCGGGTCACCGGTGCGCGGAGCCGGTCCGTGGTCCCCCTCCTCGCCCTGGTCCGCGGAACCCTTCGGGTCGCTCTCCTCACCGGAGCCGCCCGGCAGCCGCCCCTCGTCCGTCATGAGGGCGCTCACGGGGGCGAGGTTGTCGTTGGGGCCGATGGGGTGCAGCAGGGGCCCGGAGTAGAGCGAGGTGTCGTAGGAGATACGGACGGAGCCCACCCCCCTGTCGCGCAGCACCTTGACCGTCGCGTCGGCGAGCGCCCGCAGGCGTGCGCGGTCCAGGGTCGGGTCGCCGCCGCCCCTGAGCGTCAGCCGCTTGCCGTCGGCGCTCGCGGTGACGGTGGTGGCGATGCGGTGGCCTGGGCCGAGTGCGGAGAGCCCGGCGGCCATCGTCGCGAGCTTCACCGTGGAGGCGGGTGTCATGGGCCGGTCGGCGTCCGACCCGTACAGCGTCCGGCCGGTGGCCGCGTCGATCACCACCCCGCCGGTGGTCCGGCCGAGCGCGGGGGCGTCCATCAGGTGACCGAGCGCCTGGCCGAGCCCTTTGCCGGTCGGTGCGGCCCCGCCGCCGAGCGCGGCCAGCACGCCGGGCGCGCTGGGCGCGGGTGCCGGGCCGGCGGCGTGCGCGGGCCGCCCGTGATCTGCGCCACCTGTCCGCACCCTGGCGGCGGCCCAGTCCCGCTCGGCCTTACGCTGACCTGAGTCCCAGGGTCCGGACGCCGCGATCAGCCCGGCCGCGAGCGCGAGACCGATCACGGCGGAGCCCGCCGAGAGTTGCCATGTCGTCACCTTCGGCACCGGCACCTCGGAGCAGCCCCTTTCGCGATCACACATCGTCGTGGGGGACACTTAACCACTGCGTTTGCCGTGTTCGCGGCATCCGGCCGGTCCGGCAGGACGCAGCACCACCCGAAGTTCGTGTTGATCATGGAGGAGCCACCCGTGGAGTTCGACGTCACCATCGAGATTCCGAAGGGTTCGCGGAACAAGTACGAGGTGGACCACGAGACCGGCCGGATCCGTCTGGACCGTCGCCTCTTCACCTCGACCAGTTACCCCGCGGACTACGGATTCGTCGAGAACACCCTCGGCGAGGACGGCGACCCGCTGGACGCCCTCGTCCTGCTGGACGAGCCGACCTTCCCCGGCTGTGTCATCAAGTGCCGCACGATCGGCATGTTCCGGATGACCGACGAGGCGGGCGGCGACGACAAGCTGCTCTGCGTCCCGGCCTCCGACCCCCGGGTGGAGCACCTGCGCGACATCCACCACGTGTCGGAGTTCGACCGCCTGGAGATCCAGCACTTCTTCGAGGTCTACAAGGACCTGGAGCCCGGCAAGTCCGTCGAGGGCGCCGACTGGGTCGGCCGCGCCGACGCCGAGGCCGAGGTCGAGAACTCGTACAAGCGCCTCCAGGCGCAGGGCGACGCTCACTGAGCGACCGCTGACGCGGGGGCGGGCCACTCCGGCCCGCCCGTGCCGAGACTGCTCCTGCGGGCGGTGTGTCCTTCCCGGACGCACCGCCCGCAGTGCGTCCGGAGGCGGGACAGGCCGTATCCGTGCGCATACTGGGCAGGCGCTGATCAGGTACGGGAGAGGTGGGAGCTGAGCGAGTGGTGGCTGAGACGGACGGTCCCGAAGACCGCAAGCCGCAGTCCGACGAGGTACGGAGCGCGTTCGTACCCCCGACGGGCACCGGGGCCCCGCCCCCCGAGGACTCCTCCACCACATCGGAATTCGCCGTACCGGCCGGGCTCGCCGCGGAGACGCCCGCCGAGCCCGAAGGTTCCGCCTTCACTCCCCCGGAGACGTACAGCGCCCAGAGTTCGCCGCCCGCCTTCACCCCGGCCCATGGCTTCCCCATGGTCAGGCTGGCCAAGGAGGCGCCCTGGCAGGACCGGATGCGCACCATGCTGCGGATGCCGGTCCACGAGCGGCCGACGCTGGAGGCCGCGCAGAAGCACGACGACGACTCGGGTCCCGCGGTACCGCGCGTGCTCGACCTGACGCTGCGTATCGGCGAGCTGCTGCTCGCGGGCGGCGAGGGCGCCGAGGACGTGGAGGCGGCGATGTTCGCCGTCACCCAGGCGTACGGGCTCGAACGCTGCGAGCCGACCGTCACCTTCACGCTGTTGTCCATCTCCCACCAGCCCTCCCTGGTGGACGACCCGGTGACCGCGAGCCGCACCGTACGCCGCCGCGGCACCGACTACACCCGTCTGGCGGCCGTCTACCACCTCATCGACGACATCACGTCCGAGGACGTGGACGTCTCGCTCGAGGAGGCGTACCGCGGACTCGCCGGAATCCGCCGTAACCGCCACCCCTATCCGGGGTGGGCGCTGACGACGGCCAACGGGCTGCTGGCCGGTGCGGCCTCCGTGCTCGTCGGCGGTGGCGCGCTGGTCTTCGTGGCGGCGATGGTGGGCGCGATGATGGGCGACCGGCTGGCCTGGGTGCTCGCCGGGCGCGGGCTGCCGGAGTTCTACCAGTTCTCGGTGGCGGCGATGCCGCCGGCCGCGGTGGGGGTGGCCCTCACCCTCGCGGACGTGCCCGATCTGCGTGCCTCAGCGGTGATCACCGGTGGGCTCTTCGCCCTGCTGCCGGGGCGTGCGCTGGTCGCGGGTGTCCAGGACGGTCTGACCGGTTACTACATCACCGCGTCGGCGCGCCTGCTCGAAGTGGTCTACTTCTTCATCTCGATCGTCATCGGCGTGCTGATCGTGATCTCGCTGGGGCTCCAGCTGGGCGCCGACCAGCTCGACGCGGAGGCGGCGCTGACGGGCGTCAACCGGCCGGTCGTGCAGATCCTCGCGGCGATGCTGCTGACCTTCGCCTTCGCGATCCTGCTCCAGCAGGACAGGTCCACGGTGCTGATGGTCACGCTGAACGGCGGTGTGGCCTGGATCGTCTACGGGGCCCTGCACTACGCGGGAGGCATCTCGCCTGTGCCGTCCACGGCCATCGCGGCCGGTCTCGTGGGACTGTTCGGGCAGCTGTTCTCGCGCTACCGGTACGCCTCGGCCCTGCCCTATGTCACCGCGGCGATCGGGCCGCTGCTGCCCGGTTCCGCGACGTACTTCGGCATGCTCTACATCGCGCACAGCGACCTGAACAAGGGGCTGGCCTCGCTCACCAAGGCGGCCGCCCTGGCACTGGCCATCGCGGTCGGGGTGAACCTCGGTGGGGAGATCTCCCGGCTCTTCATGCGGGCACCGGGCGTGGTCGGCGGCCAGCGCCGCGCGGCGAAGCGCACGCGCGGCTTCTGACGCTGCCGCGCCGCTCCCGGCGGACCGGGGCGGGCTTCCACGGATTCGGGCCGTCCGGCCCCACCGCCGCCGGCGCCGGACGGCCGTCCCGTACGCCCTCCCGGCCTACCGCTTGGCGTGCCGGCGGCGCTGGGTCCCCGGGGTGCGGCCCTCCGGCGCGTCGCCCGCCGCGTCCTCCCGGGCCGCCTTGCCGCGGGAGCGCAGGTACTCGATCGCGATCGGCACCACCGACACCAGCACGATGCCGACGAGGATCAGTTCGATGTGGGCGTTGACGAACGCGATCTTGCCGAGCCCGGCACCGAGCAGCGTGACGCCCACGCCCCAGAGCGTGCCGCCGATGACGTTGAAGATCACGAACGAGCGGTAGTTCATCCGGCTCACGCCGGCGATGATCGGCGTGAACGTCCGCACGATGGGCACGAAGCGGGCCAGCACCAGCGACTTCGGGCCGTACTTCTCGAAGAAGTCGTGCGCCTTCTCGACGTTCTCCTGTTTGAAGAGCTTGGAGTCGGGGCGCCGGAAGAGCGAGGGCCCGACCTTGCGGCCGAACAGATAGCCGACCTGATCGCCCGCGATGGCGGCCACGGCCACCAGCACGCAGAGCAGCCAGAGCGGGGTGCCGAGCTTGCCGGTGGTGACCAGCAGACCGCTGGTGAACAGCAGGGAGTCGCCCGGCAGGAAGAAGCCGATCAGCAGCCCGGACTCGGCAAAGACGATCACCAGCAGGCCGGCCACGCCGAACGTGCTGATCAGATAGTCCGGGTCCATCCAGCTCGGTCCGAGCGCGAGAGTTGTCACGGGTTCCGGGCTCCTGGGGTCAGTCGGCATGGATGCCATGCAGGTAATGGCTGGCCAAAGTTATCAACGCCTGCGGGGGGTTCCTGGTTCCACTGTCCCCCTCCGGGTGCGATATACGAATTTTCGGGCAAGGTGACCACCAGGAGGTGGTGCCGGATGAGCATCGAGGATTATGGCGGCGGCCAGTCGCCCCAGGCCGACGTTCTGGTCGTCACGACGAACGACGTCCCCGGTTACACGGTTCAGCAGGTGATCGGCGAGGTGTTCGGCCTCACGGTCCGCTCCCGCCATCTCGGGAGCCAGATCGGCGCCGGGCTGAAGTCGATGATCGGCGGCGAGCTCAAGGGGCTGACGAAGACCCTGGTGGAGACCCGGAACCAGGCGATGGAGCGGCTGATCGAGCAGGCCCGCGCCCGGGGCGCCAACGGTGTGCTCGCGATGCGGTTCGACGTCACCGAGGCGGCCGACATCGGCACCGAGGTCTGCGCGTACGGCACGGCGGTCGTGATCGCCAAGGTGTGAGGGCGGGGGGGGCGGTACGGGCCCGGGCACCCCGTCCCGTACCGCCCCCGCAGTCCGCGGTTCGGCGGGCCCTCTGGTCGATTTGTCCGTATGGTCGCGACAGGGGCCCTGCGGGGGACAGGGCCGCGCGGCAGGCCGGCAGGCCGCCGGACGGCCAGAGGAAGGCGGACGCGAACCATGGCACTGCACCGAGGCGCGAGCGGGTCCGGGCACTCCGCCGAACAGCCCACCGTCGCCGTCAACCCCTTCTTCGGCGAGGCCAACCCGGT
Source organism: Streptomyces sp. NBC_00388 (assembly GCF_036061255.1). NCBI lineage: Bacteria > Bacillati > Actinomycetota > Actinomycetes > Kitasatosporales > Streptomycetaceae > Streptomyces > Streptomyces sp. NBC_00388. The sequence continues at coordinate 4,334,469 of NZ_CP107948.1, read as the reverse complement.
CGGCGGCATGGACACGGCGCCGCCCAAGCACCGGCTCCCCGAGAGCCCGCTCCCGCCGATGAGCGCGTACCAGCTGGTCCATGACGAGCTGATGCTGGACGGAAACTCCCGGCTCAATCTCGCCACGTTCGTCACGACGTGGATGGAGCCGCAGGCCGGGGTCCTCCTCGCGGAGTGCCGCGACAAGAACATGATCGACAAGGACGAGTACCCGCGCACCGCCGAGCTGGAGCGGCGCTGCGTCGCCATGCTCGCCGACCTGTGGAACGCACCGGACCCGGCCGCCACCGTGGGGTGCTCCACCACCGGTTCCAGCGAGGCGTGCATGCTCGCGGGGATGGCGTTCAAGCGGCGCTGGGCCAAGCGGAACGCGGACCGCTATCCGGCCACCGCGCGGCCGAACCTCGTCATGGGCGTCAACGTCCAGGTCTGCTGGGAGAAGTTCTGCAACTTCTGGGAGGTCGAGGCGCGGCAGGTCCCCATGGAGGGCGACCGGTACCACCTGGACCCGCAGGCCGCCGCCGACCTCTGCGACGAGAACACCATCGGGGTGGTCGCCGTGCTCGGCTCCACCTTCGACGGGTCGTACGAGCCGGTGGCCGAGCTCTGCGCGGCCCTGGACGCCCTCCAGGAGCGCACCGGCCTGGACATCCCCGTCCACGTCGACGGGGCGTCGGGGGCGATGGTCGCCCCCTTCCTCGACGAGGAGCTGGTCTGGGACTTCCGGCTGCCGAGGGTCTCGTCCATCAACACCTCGGGCCACAAGTACGGGCTGGTCTACCCGGGCGTCGGCTGGGCGCTGTGGCGCTCCTCCGCCGAACTGCCCGACGAGCTCGTCTTCCGGGTCAACTACCTGGGCGGCGACATGCCGACCTTCGCCCTCAACTTCTCCCGGCCCGGCGCCCAGGTGGTGGCGCAGTACTACACGTTCCTGCGGCTCGGCCGCGAGGGCTACCGCGCCGTCCAGCAGACGACGCGCGACGTGGCGCGGGGACTGGCCGACCGGATCGGGGCGATGGGCGACTTCCGCCTGCTGACCCGGGGCAACGAGCTGCCGGTGTTCGCCTTCACGACCGCGCCCGGCACCACGAGCTTCGACGTGTTCGACGTGTCACGGCGGCTCCGTGAGCGGGGGTGGCTGGTGCCCGCGTACACCTTCCCCGAGAACCGGCAGGACCTCTCGGTGCTGCGGGTGGTCTGCCGCAACGGCTTCTCCGAGGACCTGGCCGATCTGCTGATGGGCGACCTGGAAACGCTGCTGCCCGACCTGCGGCGCCAGTCCGGGCCGCTGGAGCGGAGCAAGGCCGAGGCCACGGCCTTCCACCACTGACCCGGGCACCGCGGCGGTCCGCACCCGTCAGGCACTGTCCCCCGGGTGCGGCCGGCCGCTCGCGTACGGGTTCTCCTCGCCATCGGCGAGGACACCGGCGAACGGTTCGCCCTCGCCCGCGAAGACGTACGCGCCGCCCTCGATCCGCTCGATGAGACCGCGCGTCCACGCGGCCCCGCCGTCCGCCGTGTGCACCCAGAAGTCCATGATCTCCCCGATGTGGCCCAGCTGTTGCGGGCCGCCCCCGGGGATGTAGTGCGCGGTCACGGAGGCCCGCCAGGCTTCCATCGCCGCCACCCGTTCCCTGAGGAGCTCCACCGCCTCGGTGCGCTCCAGGTCGACGATGCAGCCGAGCGCCGCCGCCATCACGTCCACCTTCTGGTCATGGGTGACCAGCGCCTCGCGGAGCAGTCCGAGGTACTCGTCCCGGCCGGCCGGCGTCATCTCGTACTCGGTGCGCGGAGGCCCGCCCGCCGTGCTCGGGGCTGTCTCGTGCGCCAGCAGCATGCCTTGCTTCGCGAGCTGCTTCAGTGCGTGGTAGATCGACCCCGGCTTGGCGTTGGACCACTCATGGGCCCCCCAGTACTCCAGGTCGTTGCGGACCTGGTAGCCGTGTGCCCGCCCGTGCTGGCGGATCGCTCCGAGGACGAGCAGACGGATCGCTGACATGGGGCCAGCCTAAGGGCTGTCCCCGAGGCGGCGCCGGGCCTCAGAACGGGAAGCGGCTCCGGCCGTGCTGGATCGAGACCCACTGCTGCGTGGTGAACGCGTCCACCGTGGAGTCGCCGTTCAGCCGCCCGAGCCCGGAGCGCTTCTCGCCACCGAAGGGGACGATCGGCTCGTCGTGCACGGTGCCGTCGTTGATGTGGATCATTCCGGTACGGACCCGCCGGGCGAGCCGGACCCCGCGCTCCACGTCCCCGGTGTGCACCGCGCCGCTCAGCCCGTACGGGGTGTCGTTGGCGATGCGTACCGCCTCGTCCTCCCCGTCGAACGGGACGAGCAGCGCAACCGGGCCGAAGATCTCCTGCTGGAGCGCGGGAGAGTCGGGGGCCAGACCGGTCAGGACCGAGGGCGAGACCAGGCTGCCCTCGGTGCGGCCGTGCACCAGCGCCGTCGCGCCGGCGGCAACCGCCTGCTCCACGACCGAGGTGACCGCCTCGGCCTGCGAGGTGTTGATGAGCGGGCCGATGTGGGTGGCCGGGTCGGCCGGGTCGCCGGTCCTGAGCGTCTTCACCTTGGCGACGAACTTCTCCGTGAACTCCTGCTCCACGCTGCGGTCCACCAGGATGCGGTTGGCTGCCATACAGACCTGGCCCTGGTGCACGTACCGGCTGAAGACCGCCGCGTCGACGGCGTAGTCGATGTCGGCGTCGTCGAGCACGATGAGCGCGCTGTTGCCGCCGAGTTCGAGTACGGCGTGCTTGAAGTGGGCCGCGCAGACCGTGGCGACATGGCGGCCGACCGTGTCGGAGCCGGTGAAGGAGATGACCTTGGGCACCGGGTGGGTCAGCAGCGCGTCGCCGATCTCGGCGATGTCGGTGACCACCACGTTCAGCAGGCCCGCGGGCAGCCCCGCCTCCTCGAACACCTTCGCCAGCAGGGTGCCGCCGCAGACCGGGGTGGACTGGTGGGGCTTGAGGACGACGGCGTTGCCGAGGGCCAGCGCGGGGGCGACCGATTTCATGGAGAGCAGGAAGGGGAAGTTGAACGGGCTGATGACACCCACGACGCCGACCGGTACCCGGTAGACGCGGTTCTCCTTGCCGTCGGCCGGCGAGGGGAGGATGCGGCCCTCGGGGCGCAGCGCCAGCTGCACGGCCTCGCGCAGGAACTCCTTGGTGAGGTGCAGCTCGAAGGCGGCTTTCAGCCGGGTGCCGCCGAGCTCGGTGACGATCGCACCGGCGATCTCGTCCTCGCGCTCCTCGACGATGCGCAGGGCGCGTTCGAACACGGTGCGGCGGGTGTAGGGGTTCGTCGCGGCCCAGGTCTCCTGGGCGCGTTCGGCGGCGCGGTAGGCCTGGTCCACCTCGGCGGCGGTGGCCACCGTGACCGCGGCGAGCTTCGTCCCGTCGTACGGGTTGAAGTCGATGATGTCCCAGGAGCCGCTGCCCGGCTTCCACTCGCCGTCGATGTACTGAAGAGCCAGCTCGCTGAAGAAGGACATGGAATCCCTAACTGCCGCTGCCGCGCGCGCAGATGCTCGTGACGCCTGAGGCCTGATGGCATCTCATCGTACGTGCGTTTCAGAGGCTGCGGAGGATGTCCCCGATGATGAGGCGGGCATCTTCCGGGGACGGGCTGTCCTGCTGAAGCCGGCCCATCGCCCGGTCGTACTGGGCGACTTCCTCGGCCTTGTCGAGGTACAGCGACCCGGTCAGCTGCTCCAGATAGACCAGGTCCGACAGGTCGGACTCGGGGAAACGGAGCATGGCGAAGGAGCCGCTCTCCCCGGCGTGCCCGCCGAAGCTGAACGGCATCACCTGGAGCGTGACGTTCGGCATCTCGGAGATCTCGATCAGGTGCTCCAACTGGCCGCGCATCACACCCGGTTCACCGTACGGACGGCGCAGCGCCGACTCGTCGAGCACCGCATGCAACTGCGGCGCGTGCTCGGCGAAGAGGACCTTCTGCCGTTCGAGACGCAGCGCGACCCGGCGGTCGATGTCGGCCGGCGCGGCGGTGGGGTTGCCCCTGCTGACGACGGCGTGGGCGTACGCCTCGGTCTGCAACAGGCCGTGTACGAACTGGACTTCGTACGCCCTGATCAGCGAGGCGGCGCCTTCGAGACCGATGTAGGTCTGGAACCAGCCCGGCAGCACATCCCCGTAACTGTGCCACCATCCCGCGAGGTTGGCTTCCTTCGCGAGCCCCAGCAGCGCCTCGCGCTCGGTCGTGTCGAGTACTCCGTAGAGCGTGAGGAGATCCTCGACGTCCCTGGACTTGAAGCTCACCCGTCCCAACTCCATGCGGCTGATCTTGGATTCGGAGGCCCGGATCGAGTACCCGGCGGCCTCACGGGTGATCCCGAGTGAATCGCGCAGCCGTCGGAGCTGTGAGCCCAGGAGGATGCGCCGTACGACGGACCCTCCTCCAGTGCTCAGCGTCTGGGAAGAACCCCAGGACTCGCCTGCTGACACTTTCCAACCCTCCCGGTGGTGATGTGGAGGGCAGTCTGCCACTAAAACGCTCCGCCCTGTACTCGATCGATTACAGAAAGAGCAAAGCCCTTTGAGCCGACGGGAGATGAGTTCGGGAAGAAAAGCGCAAGAACCGGGACGGGTCACCCAAGCCCGGCGCGTGCACGTGCATCTGCCCTTGCATCTGCTGTGCGCATTCGGAACCATGGGCCCCGCGCACCTGCGTTCTCGTACCACCGCCCGCTGGCCACGGCCGCGAATCCGGGGAGTGCCTCGCATGGGGACGAATGGATCGACCATGCTCGAGCCGTTAAGGCAGGGGCTTCCTCCCATCGATCCCTCGGCCGTGTCCAGTTCCGCGTCCTGCGCTCTGCCGCCACGCTTCGAAGCAGTGGGCGGAGCACGGCACTTCACCAAGGCGACACTCACGTCGTGGGACCTCGGCGAGCGTTTCGACGACGTCGCGCTGGTCGTCTCGGAGCTGGTGACCAACGCCCTGCGGCACGCCCTGCCGGCCGACGCGCCGCGCGACTCGGACGCCCCGGTGCGGCTGCACCTGATGCGGTGGACATCCCGCCTGGTGTGCGCGGTGCGCGACCCCAGCGACGGCGCTCCCACCGCCCGCCCTTCGGACGACTTCGCGGCCGAGTCGGGGCGGGGACTCTTCCTGGTCGACTCCTTCGCCGACAGCTGGGGCTGGCACCCGCTGGCGGGGACCCTGAGCGGGAAGGTGGTCTGGGCGCTGTTCCGGCTGCAGAGCGAGTAGCGCGAGGCATCAAGGGGTGTACGGCCCCGGAGCCCGGCCGGACACCCGGGCACGGCGCCGTACGCCCCCGATGCCTCGCGGCGCCCCGGAGGGCCCCATGGCACAGGCCCGCATCCCGCATGCCCGCGAAGCGCCCACGCCGCGCACCCAGGACCCGCGGCCACATGGCCGGACTCCGCCGCGCCCCTCGCCCCTCCCGCGCCCGACCCGCACCGCGACAGCCGGACTCGTCGCGGGGGTGAATCCTCCGCTCGGCAAGTTCCGTGCGGGTCAGCCCTGTTCCGCGACCAGGTGGTCGAACTCCCCCGCCTTCACGCCGTCGAGCATCGCCGCGATCTCCGCCGGGGTGTAGACGAGCGCCGGGCCGTCGGGGTGGCGTGAATTGCGTACCGCGATGTCCCCGCCGGGCAGCCGCGCGAACTCCACGCACGCGCCCTGCGAGTTGCTCTGCTCGCTCTTCTGCCAGACGACCCCGTGAAGTGCTGTGGCCGCCATGCCGTTGTACGCGTGGTGCACAGGTCGCTCCCGGGAAGTGCAGAAGTACGGAGTACCGGAGTACGGACGCACAGAAGTACAGGTCTCAACTGTGCTGGATCATAGCTTTGTTCACGTGCCGATGCATGAGCAAATGCACGTGCACACGGGGTGGTCGGTCCACTACAGCCCGACTGCTGAAACGTTCCTCACGCCTGCACAGCTTGACTGCTGAAACGTTCCTCACGCACTGGGACGCGCCGTACGGCCATCCGGCTCCCTGGTAGCTTGGCGCGTTCCGTCATCCATGCCAGGGGGAGAAGAAGTGAACAGGTTCGTACGTGCCACCGGCGTCGCCGCCGCCGGGTTCGCGGCCGCGCTCGTGATCAGCGGCTGTTCCAGCGACAGCAAGAGCTCCGACACCTCCCAGGACCAGGGGAAGGGCGGGAACACCGCCGCCCCGGCCCCTTCCTCGTCCAGCGACGACGTCGGCGGTGCGAAGGCCGCCGACATCGAGGGGAGCTGGCTCGCCACGACCGGCGGCAAGTCCACCGCGCTGGTCATCCAGGGCAAGCAGGCCGCTATCGCCGGGCAGCACGTCTGCACGGGAACGGTCGCCGCCATGGGCAAGCCGATGCTCGCCCTCAAGTGCCCCGACGGCAACAACGACCGCACCATGGGGTCGATCGAGTCCGCGGACGGCAAGACCATGACGGTGTCGTGGGAAGCGGGAATCAAGGACACCTTCAAGAAGACGGACGGGGCGAAGCTCCCGGACGGGCTGCAGATGCCGAAGTCCTGAGACCCGTGCGCGCCGTCGCGCCCGGCCCGCCGGCCGGACGGCGCGGGGCCCCGGGCGCCGTCCGGAGCCCCGGATCGCCGGGCCGCCCCGCAGGGCGGGGCGGTCCCGCGCACGGCCGCCCGGCGGCCGGAACGCGGGGGTAGCGGCGGCCAGTTGACCGGCGGTAGGCTGCGACCCCGCACTGAAACGTTTCATGCCCGGCGTCCACCGCACGGCCGACAGGGGCTATCGATGTCGCTTCGCAGATGGGCACAGCGTCCGGCCTGGTCCACCGCCGTGGTCCCGGCCGTCGTGGCCGCGCTGGTCTGGGGCGGCGCGCCGTTCGCTCCCCCGGCGCGGGCCGCCGTCGGCGGGCCCCTCTCCGTGACCCGTCCGACCGTCGACGGCGCCACCGACCCGCTCGGCACCGGCGACCCCGCGCCCGGCTTCGGCTGGCAGCTGCGCTCGGCTGCCAACGGCGCGCGCCAGAGCGCCTACCGGATCCTGGTGTCCGACGACACCCGCGAACCGGCCCCCGGGCACGCGAACGTCTGGGACAGCGGCAAGGTCGCTACGGACGACTCCACCGCCGTGCCCTACGGCGGACCCAAGCTCCTCTCATCGCACGCCTACTCCTGGAAGGTCCGGGTGTGGGACGCGCACGGCACGGCCTCCGCGTGGAGCCCCACCGCCCACTGGGAGACCGGTCTGCTCGCCGCAGGTGACTGGCGGGGCGCCCGCTGGATCAGCCCCGGCGCCGGCCCCGGCCGCGCCTCGTCGCACCTCCCCCAGGACGAGCCCGCCGCCGCGGGGACGGCGCAGCCGGAGGCCGGAGAGACCACGGACGGCCGGCCGGCCGCGCCGATGCTGCGGAAGAGCTTCGCGCTGGCCGGCAAGAGGATCGTCTCGGCGCGCGCCTACGTCTACGGCCTCGGCTTCTACGAACTGCACCTCAACGGCGCCAAGGTCGGCGATCATGTCCTCGCCCCCGCCGCCACCCCGTACGACCGGCGCAACGCGTATGCGACCTACGACGTGACGGACGGCCTGCGGCACGGGGCGAACACCGTGGGGCTGTGGCTCGGGAACGGCTACGGGCCGCGGTTCAGCCCGTACGGCTTCCGCTGGACGGGACCCGAGCAGGCGGTGATGCTGCTCAGGGTCCGCTACGGCGACGGGACCGAGCAGGACGTCACCACCGACTCCTCCTGGCGCTGGTCGTCGGGGGCGATCACCACCGACGACCTGTACGCCGGGGAGAGTTACGACGCCCGCCTGGACCGGACGGGCTGGGACCGGCCGGGATACGGCGCGGCCGGCTGGCAGCCGGTGCGTACGGTCGCGGCGCCTTCGGACCGGCTGACCGCCGACACCACGCCCCCGCTGCGGGTGACCGGAACCCTCCGCGCGGTGAAGCTGACCGAGCCGCGACCGGGCGTGTACGTCTACGACTTCGGCCAGGACATCGCGGGCTGGGAACGGCTGCGGGTGAGGGGCCCGGCGGGCACGCGGGTGCGGATGCGGACCGCCGAGGAGGTGGGCGCCGACGGCATGCTCGACACGGCGACCAACCGCGCGGCTGCGGCCACCGACACGTACACCCTGGCGGGTACCGGCGCGACGGAGAGCTACGAGCCCCGCTTCACCTATCACGGCTTCCGCTATCTGGAAGTGACCGGTTTCCCGGGGAAGCCTCCGGCCGACGCAGTCGAAGCGCGCGTCGTGCACGCGGACGTGGCATCCACCGGCAGCTTCTCCTCGTCCGATCCCCTGCTCGACCGGATCTGGCAGAACAACCGCTGGAGCATCCTCAACAACTCGATGAGCCTGCCCACCGACAACCCGGTCCGTGACGAGCGGACGCCGCCCGGGATGGATGTGCAGGCCTACCGTGACGCGTCCACCCGGGAGTTCGGGATGGACTCCTTCTACGCCGCGTACCTCCAGGACATGCCGCCGGGCACTGCGCTGCCGAACGACGCGGGCAACGCCCAGCAGCCCGACATGGGCGGCGACCAGATCGGCCTGGCGTGGACGCTGTACGAGCAGTACGGCGACCGGGCCGCGCTGGCCGCCGCGTATCCGGCGATGAAGACCTTCGCCGACACCAACGCGGCGGACGTGCCCGGCCACATCTGGCCGGCCGATCGCGGCTTCGGTGACTGGTGCCCGCCGGACCGCAGTGCCGCCGCCGACGGCGGGCAGGGCGGCCCGGACGCGGGCGACTGCACCAGCGAGGTGTCGCTGGTCAACACCGCGCTGTCGTATCTGCAGGCACGCGACGTGGCCAGGTCGGCGCGCGCGCTGGGACACGGCTCGGACGCCGCGCGCTACTGGGCGCTGGCCGCGGACATCAAGGACGCGTTCAACGCCGCGTTCCTCAACGCGGCCGGCGACACCTACGGGGACGGCCGGCAGACGACGAGCGTGCTCCCGCTGGCCTTCGGCATGGTGCCGGCGGCCGATGCGGACAAGGTCGGCCGCCGGCTGGTGGACACCGTCCTCACCGCGGACGGCGGCCATCTGGACACCGGGATCTTCGGCACCCGCTACCTGATGGACGCGCTGGCCGCCGTCGGCCGCACGGATGTGGCGATGACGGTTCTGGACCAGCGCGACTACCCCGGTTTCGGATACGAGATCGGCCGGGGCGCGACGAGTTCGTGGGAGCAGTGGACGTACAGCTCCGCCATGGAGACCCACGACCACGCCATGTTCGCCGGGATCAACGCGTCGCTCTACACGGAGCTGGGCGGAATCGAGCCCACCGGTCCCGGCTACCGCACCCTGAAGGTCGATCCGCGGATCCCCGCCGGGCTGCGGCACGCGGCCGTCTCCCAGGACACGGTGCGCGGACGGGTCGCCACCTCGTGGACCGTGACGGGCGGACGGCTCTCCCTGGACGTCACGGTCCCCGTCGGGAGCACGGCCACGGTCGTGGTGCCGCACTCCGGTTCCCGCGGCGCGCACGCCCCGGAGGGCGCGAAGCTGCGGCGTGACGAGGGCGGCAGGGCGGCCTACACGGTCGGTTCGGGCCGCTGGCACTTCACCGGGACCGGGCCTGCGACCCCTCCTCGTCCAGCGCGGCGGTGAGCCCGTCGAGGGTGTCGAGCAGCAGACCCGCCCCGCTCCGTACGACCTGGTCGGGCACGCCTTCGCCGTCCCACGCGGCGAGCGTCCCGCGCACTTCGTCCCAGTGCGGCACGCGCCGCTGCCGGATGTCCTTGGCGCCCCGCTCGACCGCGTGGAGCAGCGCGTCCGCGACCTCGCGGGCCGCAGGTACCGGGGTGGTGGAGCGGCTCGGCAGATGGGCCTCCATCAGCATGGCCGCGCGGCCCAGTTGTGCCATCGCCTCCTGGGCGCCGGCTGCGGCCGACCGGGAGAGCCCGCGGTGGCGCACCGGTTCGTGGGCGGCCCGCTCCAGCGCCTCCTGCCAGGCGATACGGGCGGTGCGCGCGGCCAGCACCGCCGTGCGGACATCGGTCCTGCGGGCACCGGCCGGATCGGCGTAGTGCGCGACGACCGCCGCCGCGTAACGGCCGTCGGCGAGCAGCCAGTCGGCGAGGCGGTTGCGCAGCCGGGGCGTCTCCCAGGCCGGGTAGACGGCGTACGCGGCCATCGCGAGGATCCCGCCGATCAGGGTGAGCAGCACCCGGTCCCGGATGGTCTGGCCGACGGCGAGCCCGCTCATGTCGAGGAGGAAGACGACGTACGCGGAGACGCAGGCCGAGGCGGCGGTGTAGCCCGTGCGCATCAGGAGGAACATCAGCCCCGCGCTGACCACCGCGAGCGCTCCTGAGAGGTACGGCCCCGGATGCGCGAGCTGGACGACGGCGGTGGCGATCGTCACTCCGACGAGCGTGCCGCCGAACCGGGCGACCGCGCGCCCGTACGTCTGGGAGAAGTCGGGGCGCATCACCATCACGGCGGCCAGCGGCACCCAGTATCCGTGCCCGTAGGGCAGCGCGACACCGATGAGATAACCGACGGCCGCGACCACGGCGGTGCGGATCGCGTGGCGCAGGACCGGGGAGTCGTGGCCACGCGTCTCCTTGCGCATGGTGCGCAGGGCGACCGGGGCCATGCGCATCAGTGTGGGGCGCACCAGCGTCTCGGTGTCGGCGGACGTACCCTCGCCCTGCGCCGTCTCCACGACGTCGCGGAGCAGCGCCGACAGCCGGGCGGCGGCGCGGAGGGCGGGCCCGGTGAGCACGTCGGTGGTGTCGGGGGCTTCCAGGACGGCGAAGGCCTGGGAGGCGATGACGACCGGTTCGCCGTGCCGGACGGCCCGGGCCGCGGTGTCCAGTACGGAGCCCGCGGCGGCCAGGAGTTCCCGTACCCGTTCGCGCTCGGGCCCCTCCGCCGCCGCCCCGACGGCCGGGTCGGCGAGGGAGGCGAGCACGGGTCTGACCCGCTCGGCGACACCGCGGGTGCCGCGCAGTTCGGCGGGGCGCCTGCGGGCCTCCCTGCGGGTGACCGTGGCGGCGCTGCGGGCCGTCACGAACGGCTCGGGGTCGAAGGGCGCGAGCGGGTCCTCGCGCAGCCGGCGGGCGTAGTCGGCCTCGGCGGCCAGGGCGTCCGCGAGGGCGTCGCGCTGGGCCCCCCACCTGCGGACGGGGAAGAGGACGATCAGTCCGGCCTGGACGACCGCGCCGCAGGCGATCATCGCGGCGTGGCCGGCCGCGGTGAGCACCGAGGTGGGGAGAGTGACGGTCACCAGCATCATGGCCACGTTGGATGCGGCGATGACGCCCGCGGCGGGTCCGATGGCCCAGAACAGCCCCGCGAGGAACGCCCAGAGCGCGATCAGCGTCATGAACACCGCGGTGTGCACGGCGGAGACGTAGCCGAGGAAGGTCGACACGGCCAGCGTGCCCCCGGAGAGCAGCGCCAGGACGGGCCTGGCCCGCCAGCTGCGCTGGAAGCTGGCGATGGCGGCCTGGTAGGCGCCGAAGGCGGAGCTCGCCGCGACGGCGGGGCCGAAGATGCCGAGGCTGAGCAGGACGACCAGGGCGAGTCCGGCGGCGCCGCGGAAGGCGATGAGCGGTTCCAGGCGCCGCCGTTCGATCGTCAGCCCGGAGCGGGCGGTCGCGTTCAGGGCCCGGAGCCAGCTCATGGATCCGAGAGTAGCGGGACATCGGGATATATCCGGCGTATGGGGCGGCGGCGGCCGTCGGAGTCAGCGCCGGTATCCGGACTCTCCGCACCCCGCCGCGTCAGGCCCCCGTGCCCAGGCCCGCCGCGTCCGCTGCCGCCGTGCCGTCCAGCCAGCCCGCCTCGTCCGCGACACCCCGCACCCGGCTCACGGTCGTCCTGGGGAACATCCGGTCCGCCTCCGACACCACGGCCACGTCGCGCTCGGCGAGCACCGGGAGGAGCCGGCCCCCCGCGCCCTCGGCCTGCGCGGTCTCCGCCGTCACCTGGTCCGCGGTACGGGCGAGCCGGTGGCCGAGCCTGCTGGCGTACGCGGTCAGGAACGACTGCCGGAAGGTCTTCGTCCGTTTGCGCCCGCCGGCGCGCTGCGCCGCCTCCGCGCGGGTCATCGCGACCGACCCCTGGACCAGGAGCGAGGTGTGGAGCAGCTCGACGACCTCCAGGTCGGGTGCGAAGCCGACGACCGTGGAGAAGCCGAATGCGCTGTTCCAGACGGCGCGGCAGCGGTTCGCGGTGGCGACCGCGTCGAGGAGGACCGCCTTGGCCGTCTCGTACGGGGCGTCGACACCGATACGGCAGGCCGCCGGGGTGTCCGTACCGCGCCCCTCGGCCACGAGCCGCGCCTCGTCGATACTGTGCCGCGCCATCAGCTCCTGCGCCTTCCCGCTGAGCGCCTCGGCCTCCGCCGCGTAGTCCGTCGCCTCGGCCTTGGCGAGCAGCGCGCGGATCCGGGTGAGCATCCGCGGTTCGGCGTGGTGGTGCGGCGGGAGCAGCGACTCCGTACCGGGCACCGGGCCCACGGGCTCGATGGCCGGAAGACGCAGGAGCAGCCGGTACAGCTCCAGGAGTGCCGTCGCGTACGAGAAGCGGTCCGCCTGCCAGGGCGGTGCGGTCAGTTCGTCGAGCTGGGCCTGCCAGCGGGGCGGCAGCTGCCGGTACGCCCGCACCTCAGCCGTGATCAGCTCGGTGAGCAGCCGGACATGGTGGTCCGAGAGATCGCGCCGGACCAGTCGTACGACGTCGGCGGGCTGCCATCCCCGCTGCCAGGCCCGGCGCAGGAACTCCTCGCCGCGGCGGCCCAGCCCGGCATCGGCCGCCGGGTCGGCGGCGAGCAGGGAAGCTCCGGTGTCCAGGCCCGCGTCACTGTCGCTGTAGAGCGCCGCCGCGAAGGCCGTGTCGATCACCGATGCCATACGTTCTCCATGCGCCAAGGGTAGGTCCGGCCCTCCCGGGCCCGGCCCCCGCGTCCTCCGTCCACAGCCTGTGGACGGAGAGCCGCCGCGCGGACTCCGGGGCGGCCCACAGGCCGGGGCGGAGGGGGGACGGGACCAGGGCCGGAGCCGGAGCCGGGGGCCTGAGCCGGGGGGCCTGAGCCGGGGGGCTCCCGCCGCCTCACACCTTCAGCACCAGCTTCCCCCGTACATGCCCTTCCTCGCTCAGCGTCTGTGCCCGCGCCGCCTGCTCCAGCGGGAGCACCATCGCCACCTCGACCCGCAGCGTGCCGTCCGCCGCCAGCCGGGCCTGCTCCGCCAGGATCGCCACCGCGTCTTCGGCCATGGCGCCTCCGCTGAAGGTCACGCCCAGCTCGGCCGCCGCCGGGTCGGCGATCGTGACGATGCGGTCCGTCGTACCGCCGCGGAGCTCGATCGCGTCCGGGAGCGCCCCCTTGCCCGCGACGTCGAAGACCGCGTCCACCCCCTGCGGGGCCACCTCGCGGACCCGCTCCACGAGCCCCTCGCCGTAGGTCACGGGCGTCGCACCGAGCACGCGCAGGTAGTCGTGGTTGGCCTCGGACGCGGTGGCGACGACGGTCGCGCCACGGGCCGCGGCGAGCTGGACCGCGAGCGAACCGACCGCGCCGGCGCCGCCGTTGATCAGCAGCGTCTCACCGTTCCCCACGCCCAGCAGGTTCAGGACGCGCGCCGAGGTCTCCCCTGCGACCGGCAGGGCGACCGCCGTCTCCCAGGCGAGCGCGTCCGGCTTGGGCGCGACGGACTCGGCGAGGGCGTACGGCGCGTACGAACCGGTGACGCTCCAGCCCACCACCTCGTCGCCGACCGCGATGCCGGTGACGCCGTCGCCGATCTCGTCCACGGTCCCGGCCACCTCCACACCGGGGACCGCGGGCAGCGGGGTCGGGAACATCTTCTCGGCCCAGCCGCGGCGGATCTTGTAGTCGAGGGCGTTGACCCCGGCGGCGGCCACCCTCAGCCGGACCTGGCCGGGTCCCGGGTGCGGTTCGGCGGTCTCCTGGAGCCGGAGCACCTCGGGGCCGCCGAACTCCTCGAAAACGATCGCTTCCATGGTGTCTCCTCCATCTGTCGCGTACTCGCTGCTCATCGGCCGCGTACTCGCTGCCGGAAACAGCCGGTGCGGAAGCAGTGGCAGTCAGCAGTGGCACACCGGCGGATCCCGGGAAGGGGCCGGTGCCGCTTCCGTGCTCCAGAATCGATCGTGACTGCTCCGCGCCCCGCCCGCCTTTCGGACGGTTCCGCCTGTCCGAAAGGACAGGGGCCGGCCGGGGCGCCGCCCGTACGCTGAGGGGCATGGAGCTGACCGGATCCGCCGCGCCCGTACTGGCCGCCGCCACCGAAGTACTGCGGGCGCCGATGCCCGAGATCCTCTTCCGGCTCTCCGCCGCGCTCGCTCCTCTCGCCCCGCACCGGGCGGCCGCCCAGCTCTCCGCGCACTGCGGGCACACCCCCCTCAAGACGTGCGGTGAGCCCGGGCTGACCTCCCGGATCACCGACTCCGAGCTGGCCCGGCTGTCCGGGGTGGTGGCCGCGGGGCAGGCCTGGCAGGGGCGGGCCCGGATCGCCGGGGAGGAGCGGGCCGTACTGGCGGTGGCGAGCGGGGTCACCGCGACTCCGTCGGTGCTGGTGCTGGTCCTCGCCCCCGCCGGCCCCCGGGCCGGTGCGGATCCGGAGCCGCTGTCCGGCGACGCACTCGCGACCGTGCTCGCCCTCTGGGACCTGGTGTCCAGTCACACCGACCGGATGGCCGTCGAGGCGGTGCCCGGTCCGACGGCGCAGTCACGGGCCACCGCCGCCGAGCGCTCCCGGATCATCGCCGAGCTGGGTGACGCCCACGAGGCGGCGCTCACCGGCCTGCTCGGGGTCCTGCGCAGCCGCAGTCTCGACGACGCCGGCGCCCGCGCCCGCGCCACCGAGCTCGCCGTCACCGCGCTGCTCGACCAGCGGGCGGAGGCGGAGCGCGACCAGGCGCTGACGCGAGAGCCCGCGGAAGCGGCCTTCACGACGCTCGCCGGCTCGCTGGCGCCGATGTTCCGGCACGGACCTGTGCGGCTTGAGCTGTCCCCGCCGGGCGAGAACCGGGACAGACCGCTGCCCTCACCCGTCGTGCACGCCATGCGGGCGGCCGTCCGCGCGGTGGTCCTCTCGGTACTGGAGCAGGACCCGCTGCGCCGCGTCCAGGTCGGCTGGCAGGTGACCGGGGGCGAACTGCGCGGCACGGTACGGGACGACGGCCCCGGCGAGCTGTCGAAGTGCTCGCTCGCGGTGCACCGGGTGGACGAGAGACTGGGCGCGGTGGGCGGCGACGTGGTGATCGACGCGGTACCCGGCTGGGGCACGACGGTCACCGCCACCGTGCCCCTCGGGCCGCCCGGGGCACCGGCGGCGGATCCGCTGAGCGCGCTCGGCTCCCGGGAGCTGGAGGTGCTCGGCCATCTCGCGCAGGGGCGCCGCAACCGCGCCATCGCCGCGCAGCTGCACATCAGCGAGTCGACGGTGAAGTTCCACGTCACCAACATCCTGACGAAGCTGGAGGTCGGTTCGCGCGGCGAGGCGGCGGCCCGCTTCCGCGCGGTCGCCGCCTGACCACCCACAACCGCTCCCCCCTCTTCCTTTCTCCCCCTCTTCTCCTTCCTCCCCCTCTTCTCACCGCTCCTGCCTCACGTCCTACTGCCCTCCCGTGCTCCCCTCCCGTCCTTGGCTTCCGGCTTCCGGCTTCCGGCTTCCGGCTTCCGGCTTCCGGCTTCCGGCTTCCGGCTTCCGGCTTCCGGCTTCCGGCTTCCGGCTTCCGGCTTCCGGCTTCCGGCTTCCGGCTTCCGGCTTCCGGCTTCCGGCGGATTGTCAGTGGTGGCTGCGAAACTCGATCGCATGACCGAACGGTGGGCGGTGGCGGCAGCGGAGGGCGGCGGGGCACACCTCGCGCCGCTCGGCGAGGACGGGCTGCCCGCCGGGGAGGTGCGGTACGAGCCGGATCTGGCCGAGGCGGTGAGATCCCGGCCGGAGGCCGGCCGGTGGGTGTGGCGCTCGACCGCCGAGATCTACCCACGGCTGCTCGCCGCCGGGGTGCGGGTCGAGCGGTGTTACGACATCGAGGACGCGGAGCTGCTGCTCCTCGGCCACGACGGGCGGTACGGCGAGCCCCGCTCCGCCGCGGCGGCCTGGGCCCGGCTGCACCGCGCGCCGGTACCACCGGACCCGCGCCCCCGGTCCGCCGAGCCGGGCGCCCAGTCCTCCCTCTTCGAACCGTCCCCCGTCCCCATGGAGTTCGGCGCGCTCCTGGAGGTGTACGCGGACCAGCTCGTCCGGTACGGGACCACCGCCCACCCGGACCGGATGCGGCTGCTGACCGCTTCGGAGTCGGCGGGCATGCTGGTGGCGGCCGAGATGCACCGGGACGGTCTGCCCTGGCGAGCGGACGTGCACCGGGCCGTCCTGGACGAGTTGCTCGGCGAGCGGTATGCGGGCGGCGGCGAGCCGCGCAGGATGGCGGAGCTGGCGGACGAGGTGTCGGCGGCCTTCGGACGCCGGGTCAGACCGGAGCTGCCCGCCGACGTGGTGAGGGCGTTCGCCCAGGCCGGGATCCGGGTGAAGTCGACACGCCGCTGGGAGATCGAGGGAATCTCCCATCCCGCGGTGAAGCCCCTGCTCCAGTACAAGAAGCTCTACCGGATCTGGACGGCGCACGGCTGGAGCTGGCTCCAGGCCTGGGTGCGGGACGGGCGCTTCCGCCCCGAGTACCAGCCGGGCGGCACGGTCTCCGGACGCTGGACCACCAACGGCGGCGGGGCGCTGCAGATCCCGAAGGTGATCCGGCGGGCGGTCGTCGCGGACGAGGGCTGGTGCCTGGTGGTGGCCGACGCCGCCCAGATGGAGCCCAGGGTGCTGGCGGCGGTCTCCCGCGACCGGGGGCTGATGGAGGTGGCGGGGCACGAGGGGGATCTCTACGCGGCCCTCTCGGACCGGGCGTTCAGCGGCGACCGCGCCCACGCCAAACTCGCGCTGCTGGGCGCGGTCTACGGCCAGACGTCAGGCGACGGGCTGAAGAATCTGGCCGCGCTGCGGAGACGGTTCCCGGCAGCCGTGGCCTATGTCGACGACGCGGCGAAGGCGGGTGAGGAAGGACGGCTCGTACGGACCTGGCTGGGGCGGACCAGCCCGCCGGCGGCCGGCGCCGAGGACGGCGACGAAGCGGGCATCCCCCAGGAGGACCCGCCGGACGGCCGGTTCCCGGAGGCCGGGCCCCGCTCGCCGGACGCCCGCGCCTGGGGCCGCTTCACCCGGAACTTCGTGGTGCAGGGCAGCGCCGCCGACTGGGCGCTCCTGATGCTGGCCGCGCTGCGCCGCGCGCTCCACACCGCGGGGCTGCGGGCCCAGCTGGTCTTCTTCCAGCACGACGAGGTGATCGTGCACTGTCCGCGTGACGAGGCGCCCCAGGTGACCGAGGCGATCCGCGCGGCAGGTGAGCTGGCCGGGCGGATCGCCTTCGGGGAGACACCGGTGCGGTTCCCGTTCACGACCGCGGTGGTGGAGTGCTACGCCGACGCGAAATGACCGGTGGCCGGGGCCGGCCGTCGCCCGGGGCCGGCCGGCCCGCCCGGCCCGGTGCTACGTCGCGCTTCTTCCCTCGCGGATCCGGGACGCAAGGACCGCGATGTCGTCCGTCGCGTCGTGGCCGAACCGGTCGAGCACCTCGTCCAGCAGGCCCTCCAGAGTCCCGCCGACCGACATCCGCAGATCGGCCAGACGGCCGACGGACACATCGATGTCCTCGTCGCGGCGCTCCACCAGCCCGTCGGTGTACATGAACAGGACGGTCCCCGGGCCGCACGGCAGTGAGACCGACTCATAACCGCCGAGCCCGGTGCCGAGCGGCGGTCCGACCGGGATGTCGGCGATCACGGCGCCGGTACCGCGGTCGATGAACACCGGCGGCAGATGGCCCGCGCTGGCGACCTGGCAGACCCCGCGGAAGCGGTCCACCACCGCCAGGAGACAGGTGGCGGCCCGCTCGATACCCGCCCGCTCCACCATCAGGTCGAGCCGTTCGAGGATCACGTGCGGCGGGGTGTCGTTCTGTGCGAGCAGCCGCACCATGGAGCGGTAGTGGCTCATCGCCACGGCCGCCTCCACCCCATGGCCCATCACATCGCCCATGACCTTCAGATGGCGGGCGTCCGAGAGGGGCACCACGTCGAACCAGTCGCCGCCGACCTCCGCCCCCTGCCCTACCGGCAGATAGCGGGTGGCGACCTCGATGTGCGGGTGCGGTCTGCGCGGCTCGGAGAGCAGGGCGCGCTGGAGTTCCAGGGCGATACCGTGCTCACGCGTGTAGCGGCGGGCGTGGTCGAGGTCGACGGCGGCGCGGACCGCCAGCTCTCTGGCGACCATCACGTCCTGGTCGGTGAAGGCGGGCGAGTCCCCGGCCCGCACGAGCGCCAGGCAGCCCAGCGGGCGAGCCCGGGAGGTGAGCGGTACGACGCAGACCGAGTGGAAGCCGAGCGCGCGGTAGACGGCCACGCGCTCGGGATCCGGGGCGGAGCGGCTCAGCTCGGCGTCGGTGGAGAGGTTCTGCAGGACCGGCTGGTTCGTGGCCAGACAGCGCGGAATGGTCCCGCCCTCCTGGTAGTCGGCGTACTGCCCCGGCTCCCCGAACTGCCAGACCGCCTCCGCGAAACCCGGTACCGCGGCGAGGCCGGCCCTCCGCAGCCGGACCACCCCGGTGGGCGGGGGCCGCACGGACATGCCGACCTCAGGGGCGAACACCTCGACGCTCGCGACGTCGGCGAGCTCAGGGACCACGAAGTCGGCCAGCTCACCGCAGGTGGTGTTCATGTCCAGCGTGGTGCCGATCAGGGTGGCCGCCGTGTCCAGCATCGTCAGATGCCGGCTGACGCGCTCGTACTCCACGTGACGGCGGCGCGGTGCCCTGACCTCCAGGAGGATCAGGACGATCCCCTGGACCTCGCCGTCCCGCTCGACGCGGTGGCAGGCGCCCTGCCAGAACCGCACCCCGGGACGGTCCGACGCGGGAGTACGGCCGCTGGACTCCACCTCACGGGGCCGGCCGTCGGCGAGCACCTCGCGCAGCAGATCCATGGGGACGTTCAGCTCCGGGAGGATTTCCCCCGCCGTACGGCCGAGATGTTCGGCGGCGGAAACGCCGTTCATCCGTTCCAGGGCCGCGTTGACGTAGAGGAAGCGCAGTTCCGTATCGAGCACGCCCACACCCGCTGCGGTCCCCCCGAGCAGCGACGCCAGGCCTTCCAGGCCGGGCGGGGGCGGAACGGGCGCGTCGGCGCACACGGGACCTCCTGGGGCGGGACGGTGAACCCCTCACCCCATGGTCGGCCGCCATGGCGCCGCGCGCATCCGCCCAGCCGTTCGGGACCGCCGGGCACGGCCTCAGGGCCGGCCGGCCGGCTCCACGGCGAACAGCGCCGCGCGCACCGCCCGCACCGCTCCGTCGTCCGGGACGTCCCAGCCGCGCACACCGATGGTGGCGCGCTCGCCCGGCAGCAGCGTCAGCAGCCCCTGGTCCGCGGCGGCCGACGGGGCCAGCCGGTCGGCCTGGAGCAGGAGGTCGCGCAGCAGGGTCCTGGCGGTCACCAGTACGGCGACACCACCCTTCCCGTCCCGCACCAGCTCCACGTCGAACTCCGGCACCGGAAAGGCGAAAGCCCGGTCGCGTACCGGGAAGTGCAGCGCCCGCGAACCGTCCGCGTCGGCGACCAGGAACTCCTCGGCCGATTCCGGGGCGGGTACGAGCGCGGCGGGCACCGCGGTGCGCCCGACCGCGCGGGCCGGGGCGGACAGCTCCAGGACAGCCTCTGCCAGCGTCTTCCCGGCCGCCGTCATCCGGCGTACCCGCACATCGGTGCGCCACGGCCGGGCCGACTGGTTGACGGCGGCGAGCGTGAGGCCGCCGTCCCCGGCCTGCACGGTCAGCAGCCGGTCGGCGTAGACCCGGCGCAGCTCGTGGAAGAGCGGCTTGCGGCGCCCGTCGCCGTCGATGGCGGACCAGGATGTCACCGGCCAGCAGTCGTTGAGCTGCCAGACGACCGTGCCCGCGCAGACCGGCCACTGGGCGCGCCAGTGCTCGATCCCGGTGGCGATGGCGCGGGCCTGGTTGACCTGCGTCAGGTAGTGCCAGCGGTCGAAGTCCGCGGGGACGGCGAAGTGCCGGGCGAGGCCGCGCTCCAGCTTGCCGTTGCCGTCGGCGGCCTTCTGGTGGTGGAGCATGCCGGGCGAGTCCGCCGCGAGCTCCTCGCCGGGCAGTGCCCGGCGCAGTGTCGCGTACGCGGGCGGGGCCTGCCAGCCGAACTCGGCCGCGAACCGGGGCGACTGGCCGAGGTACTCGGTGTAGTCGGTGCGGTTCCAGACCTCCCAGGAGTGCGACGTCCCGTGCGCGGGGTCGTTGGGATGGTGGTCCCACGATCCCGACCAGGGGCTGCCCGCCGTGTACGGGCGGGTCGGGTCGGTCTCGGCGACGATGCGCGGCAGCAGCCCCAGGTAGTACCCCTCGCCCCAGGAGTCTCCCGCCAGCTCCTCCTCCCACTGCCAGTCGCGGAAGCCCCAGAGGTTCTCGTTGTTGCCGTTCCACAGGACCAGTGACGCGTGCGGCATCAGCCGGGTGACGTTCTCCCTGGCCTCGGCCTCCACCTCGGAGCGCAGCGGCTGCTCCTCCGGGTAGGCGGCGCAGGCGAAGAGGAAGTCCTGCCAGACCATCAGGCCCAGCTCGTCGCAGATGTCGTAGAAGGCGTCCGACTCGTAGATGCCACCGCCCCAGACCCTGACCAGGTCGACGCCCGCCTCGGTGGCCTGCGTGAGACGGCTGCGGTACCGCTCGGGGCTGATGCGGGACGGGAACACGTCGTCGGGGATCCAGTTGACGCCGCGCGCGAAGATCCGTTCCCCGTTGACGACCAGGGTGAATCCGGTGCCGTGCTCGTCGGCCGCGGTGTCGAGGGCGACGGTGCGGAAACCGATCCGCCGCGACCAGCTGTCGAGTACGGCGCCACTCCCGTCGCGGAGCACCACCTCACAGTCGTACAGCGGCTGTTCGCCGTACCCGCGGGGCCACCAGAGAGCCGCGTCGGACACGTCGGCGGTGACCGTGGCGTGTGTGCCGTCGAAGCTCACGGACGCCCCGGCGCTCCCGGGCACGGCCGCAGTCGTGCCGCCTGCGGCCGTCGCGCCGCCGATGAGCAGTTCCGCGGTGAGGGGGCGTCCGGCGCCCGGCCCCGTGCGCTCCACCTCGACCCGCGCCTCGACCCGGCCGGTCGTCCCGGCCACGGTGACGAGCGGCCGGACGTCCGAGATCCGGGCCGTCGACCAGTGTTCGAGGCGCACCGGCTTCCAGATGCCGGCGGTGACCAGTGTCGGCCCCCAGTCCCAGCCGAAGGAGCAGGCCATCTTGCGGATGTACTGGAAGGGCTCCGGGTACGAGTTGGGGCGCTCCCCCACCTGGGCACGGACCGCTTCGGCCTCGGTGTAGGCGGAGGTGAAGAGCACCGAGAGCGGCACGGGGGAACCGCTTCCCCCGGTCGCGCCTGTGACATCGAAGCGGTAGCCGCGGTGCATGTTGCGGGTCCGGCCGGCGACCTCGCCGCCGACGGTGACCGTGGCCGCCGTGTCGAGCCCGTCGAAGACCAGATCGGTGCGTTCGTGGGCGCTGTCGCGGGGCGGGAGCACTGTGTCGTACTGCCAGTCGGCCCGGCCGACCCAGGCCACCTCCGTCTCGTTGCGGGAGAGGAACGGGTCGGGGATCACCCCTGCGGCCAGCAGATCCGTGTGTACGCAGCCGGGTATCCGGGCCGGGAGCGCGGCTGACTCGTGCCGCAGGGTCCAGCCTGCGGTCAGGGGGGCGACGTCCTTCATACGGCAGCTCCGTTCACGGCGGTCCATGGCAGGGCCCGGCCTGCCCCGGCTCCGGCTTCCGCACGGCGAGTACACGCTGGACAACGTTGTCGAGCCTATGCGGAGCCACCCGTGACCACGCCGGTGGGAAGGAGCTTGCGCTGGAGCGCCCTCCAGCTCATAGCGTCGGGGACCACAGCCGTACCCACCGCCCGGACGAAGGGACCACCGTGCGCTACACACTGTTCGGCAGGACCGGCCTGCGCGTCAGCGAGCTCAGCCTCGGCGCCATGACGATCGGCGACGACTGGGGCTGGGGAGCCTCCAAGGAGACGAGCGGACGCATCGTCAATGCCTACGCGGAAGCGGGCGGCAACTTCGTCGACACCGCCGACAAGTACACCGACGGCAGCTCGGAGCGCATTCTCGGCGAGCTGCTGGAGGGGCGCAGGGACCGGTTCGTCCTGGCGACCAAGTACACCTGCGCGACCGACCCCGGCGACGTCAACTCGGCGGGCAACCACCGCAAGAACCTCGTGCAGTCGGTGGAGGCCAGCCTCGCCCGGCTGCGCACCGACCGCGTGGACGTGCTGTGGGTGCACGCCCGCGACAACTTCACCCCGGTCGACGAGGTGATGCGCGCCCTGGACGATCTGGTCAGGGCCGGGAAGGTGCAGTACATCGGGGTGTCCGACTGGCCCGCCTGGGAGATCGCGCAGGCGAACACCCTGGCCGAGCTGCGCGGCTGGACGTCCTTCGCGGGCTCGCAACTGCGCTACAACCTGCTGGACCGCACGGCGGAGCGTGACCTCCTGCCGCAGGCACGCGCCTTCGACCTGGCCGTACTGGCCTGGGCGCCGCTCGCAGCGGGCAGGCTCACCGGCAAGTACCGCCGGGGCGAGTCCGGACGCCTGGACGGCGCGGACCTGGACGGCCGCGACCGGAACGAGGACGCGGTGATCACCGCCGTCATCGACATCGCCGAACAGGGCGGCTGGTCCCCGGCCCAGGTGGCACTGGCCTGGCTGCGCAGCCGGCCGGGCAATGTCATCCCCATCATCGCGGCCACGAAGGAGAGCCAGCTGGCCGACAACCTCGCGTCGGCCGGCGTCCGGCTGGACGACGCGGCCCTCGCCCGCCTGGACGAGGTGAGCGCCGTCCCGCACGGCTTCCCGCACGACTTCCTGCGGGAGCCCGGCACCACGCGCACGGTGTACGGGGACCGCTGGGCCGAGATCGAGGAGCGGCGCTCGACCTACCGGCGGGCCACCGGCGGGGTCCTCTGAGGAGAGAGGCGAGGAGGGAGGCGAGGAGCCCAGCCGCCGGGGGCCGCCGGGGCCCCGGCGGCAGGCGCTGCCGTCCGGCGCCCGCCCTCAGGTGTCGCCGGCGCCCGGACGGGCCCGGGGTCGCATGCGCCCCGCCGCAGGGGTCAGTCGCCCGCGGCCCCCTCGTCCGGGAGGCCCGTGACGATCCGGCGGATCGCCTCCAGCGGCAGCTTGGGGGTGCCGTCCGGGAAGAGCAGGCCGTTGGTCTCCTGCGCGGTGTCCATGAACTGGGTGTAGCAGAAGCCCGCTACCAGCGGGCTCCTGCGCAGCTCGCCGAAGAGGGCGCCGAGCAGCTCCGCGTACTGGGTGGCGGAGCCGGTCTGCGTGTAGAAGAAGTCGTCGTCGCCCCCGGCCAGCGAGAGGCCCCCGAACTCGGTGATCATCAGGGGTGCTTCACCTGCCCCGAACCGCTCGTCCTGCCGCTCCGTGAGGGAGACCGCCCGGCCCTGGGGCCCCCCGCCGGCGAGCACCGCAGCGAACCCGGCCGCGTCCCCGTAACGCTCCTTCAGCAGTGCCGTGTCGCTCGTGTAGTCGTGTACGCCGAGGATGTCGCTGTCGGTGTGCTCCCAGCCCTCGTTGGACATGACCGGGCGCGTCGGGTCCAGGGCGCGGGTCAGCGCGGCCAGGGCCACCGAGTACTGCTGTTGCGCGGGGTCGTGCGCGATGTCGGAGAGGCCCCAGCTCTCGTTGATGGGCACCCAGGTCACGATCGACGGGTGGCTGCGGTCGCGCCGCACCAGGTCCAGCCACTCACGGGTGAGCAGCTCGACGGCCTCCGTGCCGAATTCGTACGCGGCGCCGGTCTCGCCCCAGACGAGCAGGCCCAGGCGGTCGGCCCAGTACAGGAACCTCGGATCCTCCGCCTTCTGGTGGACCCGGACCGCGTTGAAGCCCATCGCCTTGATCAGCTCGACCTCGCGGCGCAGCTCGCCGGTGCCGGACGCCGCGAGCAGGGTGCGCGGCCTGTACCCCTGGTTCAGTACGGAACGCACGTAGCAGGGGCGGTCGTTGAGCAGGAAGGAACCGCTCCCCACGCCCACGCTGCGCAGCCCGATGTAGCTGTCCACGGTGTCGGCCGACGCGGGTGAACCGGGGTCGCGCACGGTGACCCGGGCGTCCACCAGAGTGGGGCTGTCGGGGGTCCACCACAGGTCTTCGCGGTCGATGCCGTTGCGCAGGGCCGCGATCGCGATGTCGATCCTGGTGCGCCGGCCGGTGGTCACGGTGGAGGTCTCGGCCAGTACACGGTCGCCGGCGCGGAGCACGATGTCGACCGTGAGCGGGCGGGTCAGCGGCCTGGCGAGCGCGATCTCGGCCACGACGCCGTACGTGGGGTCGGGGATCCAGGCGAGGTCGGTGATGTGCTGGCCGGGGACGGTCTCCGTCCACACGCTCTGCCAGATGCCGGTGGTCCGCTCGTACCAGACGGCGTGCGGGCGCTCCT
This sequence comes from Streptomyces sp. NBC_00388, assembly GCF_036061255.1. Classification (NCBI taxonomy): domain Bacteria; kingdom Bacillati; phylum Actinomycetota; class Actinomycetes; order Kitasatosporales; family Streptomycetaceae; genus Streptomyces; species Streptomyces sp. NBC_00388. The sequence goes on along the minus strand of NZ_CP107948.1, from coordinate 4,309,946 downwards.
GCCAGTCCTGCTTGCCGCGCGGGACGCAGAGGTCGGCCGGGTCGTCCTCGGCGCGTACGACGAGGACGTGCTCGGCGGCGTCCGGGCGCAGTGCGTCCGTCACGTCGGCGGTGAACGGTGTCTGCCCGCCGATGTGTTCGGCCACCAGCCTGCCGTCCAGCCAGACCTTCGCGCGGTGGTCGACCGCCCCGAAGTGGATCAGCGTCCGCCCGCCGGAAGAGGGAGGCGCGAGGGTGCCGTGGGCGATCCGGCGGCGGTACCAGACAACCGGGTGCGGCCCGGTCTCGCCTATGCCGGAAGCGGGCGCCTCGGGCGGGAAGGGGACAGTGATCTCCCGGTCGAAGCCGCCCGCCGCGGAGCCGGAGAACCAGGAATCGCGCTCGCCCGCATCGGCGTCGTCGTATCCGAACTCCCACGTGCCGTCCAGGCTGTTCCACTGCTCACGGCACATGAGCGGCCTCGGATACGCCCCCTCCTGTTCACTCGCCCTCACGGCTCCTCCTTCTGCCTCAGCGGCCATCAGGTTTCGTACAATCGAATTCCGCTCATCATGAGTGAAGCTTTGCAACGATGCAAGGAATGCAGAACGCACCCACGCCGGCCGCCGCCGGCGGGGACCGACCGAGGGGGACGCGCCGGTGGGCAGGGTACGGATGCGGGACGTGGCCGAGCACGCCGGTGTATCGGTGCGGACCGTGTCCAACGTGGTCAGCGGCTATACGCACGTCAGCCCGGAGATGCGCGCCCGGGTGCAGCACTCGCTGGACGCGCTGGGCTACAAGATGGACTTCCTCGCCCGGGGCCTGCGCTCGGGCCGCACCGGCTTCGTCGCGCTCGCCGTGCCCTTCCTCGCCGAGCCCTACTTCGCCGAGCTCGCGCAGGCCGTCATCCGGGCGGCGGCCCGGCGGGGCATCACCGTGCTCGTCGAGTCGACGGAGGGCGACAGTGAGACCGAACGGCGCATCCTCGCGGGGGGTCTGACCAATGTGGCCGACGGTGTGCTGTTCAGCGCCCTGACCGTGCCGGCCGCCGACGTCACCGCCACCGCCCCGGACTTCCCGCTGGTCATGCTCGGTGAGCACGATGTCGGCGACCGCTTCCCGCGCGTCGGGATCGACAACGTGGCCGCCGCCCGCACCGCCGTGGAACACCTCATCGACCAGGGCTGCCGCCGCATCGTCGCGCTCGGCCGGAACGGCAGCGAGAACGGCCGCCAGCGCGCCGAGGGCTACCAGCAGGCCCTGTCGGCGGCCGGCGTGCGGCGGGTGAACTGGCTGGTGACGCCGGTGAAGGACTGGAACAGGGCGCAGGGGTACGAGGCCGTGCGCCGGCTCCTGGAAGGCAGCGGCCCACTGCCGGACGCGATCTTCGCCTTCAACGACGCGCTGGCCGTCGGCGCCCTGCGCGCGCTCAACGCCTCCGGGGTCCGGGTGCCCGGCGACGTCGCCCTGGCGGGCATCGACGACGTCCCGGAGTCGGCGTACACGCATCCGCCGCTCACCTCGGTGGCGCCCGATCTGGACGTGATCGCGGAACGCGCCCTCACCCTGCTCGACGAGCAGATCAACCGGCAGCCGGACGCCGGGCGCGCCGGTGCGGGCGCCGGGCTGCGGGAGTCGACGCCCTTCCGGCTCGTCGTCCGGGAGTCCTCGCGGCGACAGCACCCCGCCTGACCCGGAGCCGTCGCACCCGCCGTCCGCCGCGCAGCCGGCCCACCGCAGCGGCTCGTCCCGCCGCCCTCCACCGCGGACCGCGATCGCCGACCTATTGCAACGATGCAAATCGTGTGCCAAGGTCTCCGCCATCGAGTTCACATCGAATTAACGAGGTGAATACCCCCATGAGCGGAGCGATGGCGCGCCGGCGCTTCCTGGCTCTCGGCGGCGGTCTGGCCCTGACCGGCGGGCTGACCGCGTGCTCATCCCCGCTGGCCTCCGGCCTCACGGGTTCTCAGCCCGACACCGCGGACGTCATCTTCTGGAACCTGTTCACCGGCGGCGACGGCGCCAACATGGCGCTGATGGAGGACGCGTTCCGGAAGCAGCACCCCGGGACCTCGGTCGAAGCGACCATCCTGGGCTGGGGGAATCCGTACTACACGAAGCTGGCCCTGGCCACGGCGAGCGGCACCCCGCCCGACGTCGGCATCTCCCATCTGTCGCGGCTCCCGCTGCTGGCGGCCTCGGGCCTGCTGGAGCCGGTGTCCGAAACCGGTGTCACCGAGCTGGGTGTCACCCCGGACCGCTTCACGCCGGCGGCCTGGAAGAAGGCCACCGTGAACGGCACCCCCTACGCGGTGCCGCTGGACACCCACCCGTTCGTGCTCTTCTACAACGTCGACCTGGCGAAGAAGGCGGGCCTGCTCAACGCCGCAGGTGACGGGCTGAAGCCGATGAAGGGCAGGGCGGCCTTCACCGACGCGGTGAAGGCGATGAAGGAGGCGGGCGCCCGGTACGGCGCCGCGATGTCCATCACCGCCGACCCGTCCACCGCCTGGCGCTGGTTCAGCATGATCTACTCCGGCCTCGCGGGCCCCGTCGTCACCGGGTCGGGCACCACGATCGACATCGACGCCGAGGCGATGCAGGAGACATTCGACTTCATGCAGAGCCTGACCGGGCCCGGCCTCATGCCGAAAAGCCTCAACGGGTCAGGTGCGAACGCGCTGTTCAGCACGGGCAGGGCAGGCTTCCTCTTCGACGGCGAGTGGCAGATCCCCTCGTACCGGCTGGTCAAGGACCTCCGTTTCAACGTGGTGCCGTTCCCGGCGCTGCTCGGACCGGAGCCGGTGGCGTACGCGGACTCGCACGCGCTCGTCGTCCCGCGCAACCCGAAGCGCTCCGCCGCGCGCACCGCGCACGCGGCGCAGTTCATCAAGAGCCTGCTCGACTCCAGTGCCACCTGGGCACACGGCGGCCATGTGCCGGCCTGGCTCCCCAGCCAGCGCAGCAAGGCGTTCCTCGGACAATCCCCGCAGCGCAACTACGTGCAGGCGGCGTTCAACGCCCAGTACGACCCGGTCGCCTGGTACACCGGCGCAGGATCGGACTTCCAGAACACCGTGGGCGCGACCATCATCGAGGTCCTCGCGGGGCGGCTGGGACCGAAACAGGCCGTCGCCGGTATGCGTGCGGATCTGAAGCGCTACACCACGGCCCGCCCACCGGTCACGATGAAGTAGGAGGCAGCTCCCATGACGACCGTCGCCCCGACGCGGCCGGCCCGGCGCCCCGCGCCCGTACGGACGGCGCGCGCCCGGCCGCCCCGCTCCGACCGGCGGGCGGGGCTGCTGCTCAGCGCCCCGTTCCTGGTGGTCTACCTGGTGTTCCTGGCCGGCCCGCTGCTCATGGGCATCGTGCTGAGCTTCTTCAACACGACCACGGTCAAGGACGGCCTCGGCGACTGGGTGGGGGTGTCCAACTACACCAAGGTCCTGCGGGACTCCCTCTTCTGGGACGCCATGTGGCACTCGGTGCTGTTCACCCTGATCACCACCCCGCTCATGGTGGTCCTCGCCCTGCTCTTCGCCGTCCTGGCGTCCCGGATCCCGCGCGGCCGGGTCTTCTACCGCCTGGCGTTCTTCGCCCCGTACGTGGTGCCGTCGTCCGTGGTCGCCCTGATCTTCCTGTGGATCTACACCCCGCAAGTCGGCCTGGCGCCCAAGCTGTTCGGCGCGGTGGGCCTGCCGGTGCCCGACTTCATCGGCAGCACGTCGGGCGGCTGGACCGCGGTGGTCCTGATGACGCTGTGGTGGACGTTCGGCTTCAACTTCGTCCTCTACACCGCCGCGATCCAGGACGTCCCGCCGGATGTGTACGAGGCGGCCGCCATCGACGGTGCGAGCCCCTGGCAGCAGATCCGGCTGATCACCGTGCCGCTGCTGCGGCCTGCCACCGGGCTGGTGCTGATCCTCCAGATCCTGGCCTCGCTGAAGGTCTTCGACCAGATCTACCTGCTGCTGGGCGGCGGCCCCGCCCAGTCGACACGGCCCGTCATCGAGTACATCTACGACACCGGATTCACCTCCTACCGGGGTGGCTACGGCGCCGCGGCCACCCTCGTCTATTTCGTCATCATCGTCGCGATCTCGGCAGCCTGGTACGCGCTGCGCCGCCGGTCCGCGACCACGGCCGCGACCCGCGCCGCGGCCTGAGCGGAGGACACCTTGAGCAGCATCACCCAGCCGCCGCGGACCCGCACGGGGGGTCCGCCCGCCGTCAACGGCGCGCAACTCTTCAACCGGCTCTGCGCCGTCTGCCTCACCCTGTTCGCGCTGATCTGGCTCGTCCCGTTCGTCTGGGCTCTCATCACCTCGCTCCGCCCGGACGGCTCGATCACCGAGAACCCGACGTCGCCCTTCGCGGGCGGGTGGTCCCTGCACGCGTACGCGTACGCCTGGGACACCTATCCGATCGGCTCCTGGTACCTCAACAGCCTGGTCATCGGGGTCCTCGCGGTGGTCTTCACGGTGGCCTTCTGCTCGATGGCGGGCTTCGCCCTGGCCTTCCTGCGCTTCCCCGGCAGGTCCGCGGTCATGGCGCTGGTGACAGCGGGTCTGATGCTGCCCACCGAGGCGCTGATCCTGCCCCAGTTCATCGAGTACCGGGCGCTGCATCTGCTCGGCACCTACTGGGCGCTGGTCCTGCCTTCGGTCGCGGCGCCGGTGTCGGTCTTCATCTTCCAGGCGTTCTTCAAGGGCATCCCGGTCCCGCTGATCGAGGCCGCGCGCATCGACGGGGCGAGCTGGTGGCGGGTCTACTGGACCATCTGCATGCCGATCTGCCGCCCGGCGGTCTCCACGGTGTCGATCCTGACGTTCATCAACTCGTGGAACGCCTTCCTCTGGCCGCTGCTGGTGCTGAACCAGACCAAGTCGCAGACGATCCCGGTGGGTCTGGCCTCCCTGGTGAACAACAGCAACATCCAGTACGCGGAGGTCATGGCGTCCTCCGTGCTCGGATTCCTTCCGCTGGTCGCGGTGTTCCTCGTCTTCCAGCGGCGGATCGTGCAGGGCGTGGCGACGACCGGCATCAAGTAGCGGACCGGCCACGGCCGGACGAGCGGGCAGGGCGCGCGTCCGGCCTGGCCCGTGGCTGCCTGCGGGTCAGCGGACGATGTCACCCTGGCGCGTAGGGACGGCGTCCAGGGCGGCGAGTGTCGCCGCGTCGAGCACGACCGACCCCGCGGCGGCGTTCGCCTCCAGGTGCCCGGCGTCCGCGGTACCCGGGATGAGCAGGACGTTCGGCGCGTGGTGCAGCAGCCAGGCGAGGCCGACCTGCGCGGGGGTGCTGCCCAGGGCCTGTGCCGCCGCCACTACGGCCGGCTCGTCGGCCACCTTCGGCATACCGGGGAAGGCGCTGCCGAGCGGGAAGTACGGCACCCAGGCGATGTTCTCGGCGGCGCAGAGGTCGAGCATGTCCTCGTTGTCGCGTGCCACCAGGCTGTAGGCGTTCTGCACACAGGCGATCCCCGCGGGGATGCCCCGGCGCAGGACGTCCAGGCTCACGCTGCTGAGACCGATCGCGCCGATCTTGCCCTCGTCGCGCATCGCCACCATGACCGCGAGCTGGTCGTCGAGGCCGACCACCTGGTCGCCCTCGGCCTTCAGGCCGGGCCCGGAGTCCGCGCGGCGCAGGTTCACCAGCGGGATCTGGTCGAGTCCGAGGCTCGCCAGGTTGTCATCGACGCTCGCCCGCAGCTCCTCGGGGCGCTGCGCGAGCCGCAGCGGCAGCGGCCCGCCGGAGTCGGGGGTGGCACCGACCTTGCTGACGACCAGCACGTCGTCCTCGTCACGGATCGCCTCACGGATGACCTCGTTGGCGAACCCGTGGCCGTAGAACTGGGCCGTGTCGATGTGGTCGATGCCGAGCTCGACCACCCGGCGCAGAAGAGCGACGGCTGCGGCGCGGTCGCCCTGCAGACGCTCCAGCTGCATCGCTCCGTAGCCGATACGGGAGACGGTGCGCCCGACGAGCCGGCCGGGGCCTCCGGGGCGCGGGGCACCGGTGGCGGTGGTGGCGGAAGAGGAGGCGCCGGAAGCGGGGGTGCGGGGAGAAGGGCTGCCTGTGGGGGTCATGGAATCCCGTCCTCATGCGATGATGGAGAAAGCGGAGGAGTCTCCGTTATTCGACTGTAGCACTAACGGAGGGTCCTCCGCTTTGCCTCCTCCCGAACCGCAGCCCCCGACCGGCGCCCCGACCGACCGGCCGGCCGCCCCGGGCCGCCCCACCCGCTCCGACGCGCGGCGCAACCGCGAGAAGCTCCTCACCGCCGCGCGGGCCGCCTTCACGGCCGCCGACGACACGGTCGCGCTCGAAGCCATCGCCCGCGAGGCCGGAGTCGGCATCGGCACGCTCTATCGCCACTTCCCGACCCGCGAGGCGCTCGTCGAAGCCGTCTACGCCGCCGAACTCGACGACGTCACGGCAGACGCCACCGCGCTGCTCGCCGGGCTGCCGCCCGAGGCCGCCCTCCGCGCGTGGATGGACCGGTACGCGGCGTTCGTCGCGACGAAGCGCGGAATGATCGACACGCTCCGCGCCGGGTGGGCGTCGGGAAGCATGGCCACACCGACCACGCGCGAGCGCATCACCGCCGCGATCGCGGGGCTGCTCACCGCGGGGGTACGGGCAGGGTCGTTCCGCGCGGACGTCGAACCGGAGGACATCACCGCCCTGCTCTTCGGCGTCTTCCTCTCCACGGCGGCCAGCAACAGCCCGGACAGGACCGCCCGCCTCCTCGACCTCGTCGTCGACTCACTGCGCCCGCTCGCCGACTGAGGGGCCGGACGGCCCGCCGCACCCGGGGCCATCACGCCGACCGTGGCCGGGGCCGTCACGCCGGCCGGTGGCCGGGGCCCGCCCCCTGCGGCAACAATCCCGCTCCGGCGCGCCGGAACCGGGCCCTCACCCCGTGCCCGGCCGCTCGTCCTCGTCAGGACGTCCGCGCCCGCGCGACCGGGGCAGCCGCGGGATGGTGGGGACCTTGGAGCGGCGGCTCTTGGGCGCGAAGGCCGGCCGGGGCGACGCGGCGGCGGGCGCCTCCGGGGCGGGCGGCCGGCGCCGGGGGCCGCGGGCAGTACGGGGTTCGGGCACGGCGGCGCAGACCGCTCCGGCCGGGGCTGCCGCGCCCGTCTCCGCGGCGTCGGCGGGAGAGGCCTCACCGGGAAGCGGCTCAGCGCCGTACGGGCCGCCGTATGTGTCGTCGTACGTCTCGCCGTACGCGTCAGTGAGCCCCGAATCCTCTGAGCGCGGCCGGAGTTGGGGCTGCTCCGGACGTTCGTACCGCTCTCTTCGGCGGAACGGGATGACGGCGGCCTGCCCGGGGACACGGTCGCCGGCCTCCCCCGCCCGGACGGCGTCGGCCCCCTCGGCCGACTGGTGGTACTGGGCCGCCGCGTCCCGCCAGCCCCGCCCGTACGCCACGAACTCGCGCCGCTCCAGCTCCTCGCGCACCAGGACCACCAGATCCTCCGCCGCGTGACTGCCCAGCAGCGCGCCGACCGAGGCGAGCAGCTGTGCGAGATCGCCGGGAGGCTGCCCTGCGTCCTCCCCTGCGGCCGGCGCCGCCGGCCGCCGCTGACGCGGCGCACCCCCCGATGAGCCGTTCGCGTGCCGGGAGCCCTTCTCGCCCTCGACCATGCGTGGCTCTTCCTGACGTCCCCTTCGTCACCGCCCCCGTGACCGGTGACCCGACGCCCCGCCCCTATCCGGCGGCCGTCGCACTCACCACCGGCACTTACTTCCGGCGATTACCGGCAACTCCCCCCGAGGAACGGACCGGATACAGCTTAGCCTTCCCTCTCTTCGCCGCCACGTCCTGAGGCAGCCGGACAGCGGGCGTACGGCCGCGACACAGCGGGAGGCGTCGGCACGGGACCGGAACGCGGCCCGCACGCAGGGGATGTGCGCGGGCCCCGGACGGAACGAGGGCCGACTCGGCGTGCGGCGCGGGCGGGGGCGACTCCCGCGGTGGGTCAGGTACGGAATCGCGGGGGAGGTACGGACGTGGGCCGGGGAGGCCTCAGCCTCTCCGCGCCCGACGGGCGGGAAGGTCGCGCTCCACCGGATCGCCGGGCAGGAACTGCCCCGCCACCCGCAGGAACATCTCCCGCTGCTCGGCCGGGACCCCGAGAGCGGCTGCGGCCTCCTCCAGGGTGAGCTGCCTGGTACCGGCGGCCCGGTGCTCCGGATCGTCATGGGCCGGCGGCAGGGGCAGCTCGTCCTCGGTGAGCCTGCCGGAGCGGATCAGCATCTCCCGCACCGGGACGTCCAGCGCATGCGCGAGGCGGCGCATCGTCTCCAGATCAGGCATGCTCTGCCGCTGCAACAGCCGCGTGATGGCGGCCCGGTGCACCCCCGCCTCATCGGCGAGGCGCGATTTGCCGCCGCCGCGCGGACTGTCGATGTCATATCCACGCTGCCGGATCACGTCCTCGATCCAGGCCGTGAACTGGTCCAGTTCATTGACGGTCACGGGCCCTCGCCTCCCTCCGAAGCGATCTCCACGTTACCGCGCTTGCGCGCACGGAATTATGAGCTTTTGCGTGCGCAATGTGGATGTTCTGTCGAGAAGGAGCCGCCTTCGCACGCGGGGCGATCCCTGGATCACGCTCCGTGGCCGCCCGCGGAAGGCCGGGCTCTCTATTTCGTTGCGCGCTCGCACGCAATCTGTCAGTCTGCGGCGACGCCGATTCCCTTGCGCCCGTCCGTCACCCCTTGTCCCGTTCCACCGCTCGCGTCCCAGGAGCACTCATGGATCTGTCCCTGCTCGCCCTCCCCTCCGACACCTGGACCCGCTCGGCCGCCTGTCTGGGCCTGCCCCCGGAGGCGGTCTTCGCCCGCCGCCCGGCCGAGGCGGCGCCCGCCCTCACGGCCTGCGCCCGCTGCCCGGTCGCCCGGCAGTGCGAGCAGACGGTGGCGCCGGCGTCCAGCTGGTTCGACGGGGTGTGCGCGGGACGCCTCTGGCACAACGGCCGGGCCGTCGCCCTGACCCGCCGTCCACGACGACGCGCCGCCACCTGAGCAGGCGCCCAGCGCACCGGACCCCGAACCGCAGCACGTCCGCACCCCACCACGCGACTGAACCGCAGCACGTCGGCACAGCGCGACAGAAGCAGAGACCACGGAGCAGAAAGGCCCCGCGATGAGTGAGAAGAAGGCCTCCGGAGCCGGTGCGCCGCACGGCGGCCCTCAGGCACCCCATGACGGCCCGACCGGCGGGGACGGTGCGGGCCACGCCCGGGACGCCGCCCTCTGGGCCGCCCTGCTGATCCGCCAGTTCCCCGACCTGCTGGACGAGTTGGCGCCCTCGGCCGGCAGCCGCCCGTCCTCCGTACGGCACACACCCGGGCCCGCGGAACGCGCGGCACGCTCAGCCGTGACCGCCGCCGAGCGCGCCGAGGCGCTGCGCAACGAGCAGCACCACGGACTCGCCGTCCCCGGTCACTCGGCCGCCCCTGTGCGGCTGCACATCTCGGACGCCCTGCGGGACATCAACGACGGCGTGGTGGAGCTCGAAGAGGCGCTGCTGGACCGGCTCGGACTCGGCCGCCCGCGCCGGGCCCCCGCCCCCGAACGGCTCCTGCGGGTCGCCGCGCTCGTCGGGCGCACCGCCACCGACCCCACCCTGGCCCGGCATGTGCGCGACGAACTGCGCCGGATGGCGCGACGCTGCTCCCGGGCGCTGGGCGAGACGGAGGTGATGGTCCGGCTGTCCGGGCGCTGCCCGTGGTGCGACTCCGTCTCGCTGCGCGCGTTCCCCGACCGGGACGCCGTGCTCTGCGTGAACCCTGGCTGCCGCTGCGGCGACGAGACCTGCGACTGCGCGAGCGACCCGGCCTTCCGTCACCTCTGGGAACGGGACGCCTGGGCGGCCCGCACCGGCACTGCGGGCTCCGCCGCGCCGTCCGGGACCGAGGCCCGATGAGCCCCCGTCCGTACGCCGGAACCGCAGGCGCCACCCTGGTGACCAGCGCTCTGGCCGCCCAGGAGGCCGGGGTGGTGCCGGCGACCGTCAGGAAGTGGGTACAGCTCGGGCACCTGCAGCCGTCCGGGCAGCAGGGCAGACGCCATCTCTACCGCCTGGAGCACGTGTTCGCCGCCGAACGCGCCGCCCGGCGCGCCCCCGGGCGCCGCCCGGTGGACGCCGCCCCTGCGCCGGAGCCCACCCTCACCCAGCGGCCCGGCCCCGGCACGGAGAGCGCCCCCGCAGCACATGGCTGACAGCGGAAACGGCTGAGGCCCGCCCGCGCACAGCACCGCCCCCGGTCCCGCCAAGGGAACCGGGGGCGTTCGCATATCCGCTCCCCGTCGACCGGGGCGGCCGGGGCGACCGGAGGGACGCACTCAGGGTGCGCGCGTACGGGAGGGCCGCCGGCGATCGGAGCGCGCGGACCGTGAGGAGGGCCTGAAACCCCGTCAGACGGGGGCCTCGACGGGGCGGCGAGGTCGCGCCCGTCCGGGTCTCGTCGCCATCGCCTCCTGCCAGCCGCTGGAGAAGCCGCGCAGTTCGGCGTCCCCGGCGATGCGGGCCCCCACCTCGCCCACGACGGCGGCCAGAGTACGGCCCACCTCTCCGGTGTACCGGCCGGCCTGCGCCGATTCCACGGCGACCGCGACGGCCGCTGCCGTCACATCGGCCAGCCGCTCCTTCGGCCCTCCGGTCACCACGACTGCTCTCCGCTGTACGTCGTCACGGCCCCACCGTCCTTACAGAGGTGGCGATTCACGCCACCCTCGGCCTGATCGAATCCACGTTCGAATTGCCGCCCAGAGTAACGCAGCACCCACCCGGACGCCCGGCATATGCCGAACCGGAATACGCATCCGGGCGACGGAATCACAGTTGGTTGCGCGCACGCAATTTATCGATCACTATGGCTGCAGCGGCGGAGCTGTGCCCCTTCCCTCCAGGTGGCGCGGCTCCGCCGCTCTCGTGTCCGGCGTGCGTACGGGCCGTACGCACGGACGTCCATCCCTGCCCCGTACAAAGGAGTGACTCCCATGCCCTCATCCGCGCCGGGCACGTTCCCGGACGTGCAGGCCATCGTCCGGGACCTGCTCAAGGCCCGCCCGGAGCTGGCCGGTGCGTACGTCGACGACGCACCACCGGCCGGTTTCGACGGCACGCAGCAGGCCGTGCTGATCTCCCGGATGGGCGGGGCCTGGGTCGACGACCTGCATGTGGACCAGCCGCTCATCCAACTGGAGGTCTACGGGCCGCAGAAGTCGGTGGCCCACACGCTGGCCAACGCGGCCCGTGCCGCACTGCTGGCCGCCACCGGCACGGTCTTCGGCACCTCGTTCGTCAGCGATGTGACCGAGGCGGACGGGCCGCGCTGGCTGCCCGACTACATCTACGCGGGCGCCAACCGCTACCTCTGCGTCCTCCGTCTCACCGTCCGCACGGACTGACACCGCACCGCCTCAGGCGCCCGGCCCCCGCGACGGGGCCGCGTTCGCGCCCCTCCCCTGAACCGGGCCCCGCCGTACCGAACGGCGGGGCCCTCGTCATATCCGCCCCGGATACGACGGCCCCGACCCGGGGCACCTCCCTGAAAGGAAGCCACCTTCATGGCTGGTAACAACTCGTCCGAGATCCGCATCGCAGGAACGGGCCGCATCCTCGTGGCCCCGGCCGGCACCCCGGCGCCGACCCAGTTCTCCGCCGACCCGGCGGTCGACTGGGACAGTACGGTGTGGCGGGACCTCGGATACACCTCCACCGACGGCGTGACCTTCTCCAAGAAGGACAAGCTCGACCCGGTGGAGACGTGGCAGGCGGTCAGCCCGGCCCGCTTCATCTACGCGGACCGCGACCTGACGCTGAAGTTCGCCATGCTCCAGTTCAACGAGGACACCCTGCCGTTCTTCATGGGCGGTGACACGGTGACGGCGGTCAACGCGACCACCAACCCGGGCGTCTACTCCTACAACGTGCCGGACGGCCCGCAGTTCGACGAGCGGGCCCTCGGCCTGGAGTTCCACGACGGTGCGGACGTCACGTACCGGTTCGTCATCCCGCGCGGCCAGGTCACCGCCTCGGACGACATCAAGCTGGCCCGCAAGGCCGCGGCCTCTCTCGGCGTGACCTTCACGGCACTGTCCTCGGGCGAGACCCAGCCGCTGGCGACCTTCGTCATGAAGGACCCGTCGTACCTGACGACCAGCGCCTGACCCCCTGCCCCCTCTCCGGGGGCACCCGGGGTGCCGGGCCACCGGCCCCGCCCGGCCCCGGCACCCCGTATCCCGGCAACGCGGCGCGCACCGCGGCCCCGCCGCATGGGCGCCGCGTACCGCCCTGTGTGCTCCACGCGGACACCTCACGCCCCCGCGCCCAGCACCTGACACGCCCCCGCCTCGCACCCTCGCGAGTCATGACGACCGCCGCACGGCCGGCGTCCACCCCCGGGCCGCACCGCGCGGCCCCTTCCGAAACGGAGTGCCCATGGCCACCTTCGACGTGAACACCGCCCGCGCCCAGCGCATGGAGGCGCTCGGCCGCACCTGGTCGTTCGAACTCGACGGCGACACCTACGAGCTGCCGACCGAACTGACCCGGGCCACCGCCGGGGCGCTGCGCCGCCTGGACGACAACGACGTCGACGGCCTCCTCGAACTCCTGCTCGGCAAGAAGCAGTTCGCCCGCTTCGCCCAGCTCGACGTCACCATGCAGGACATCGCCGCCATCCTGGAGGCGTACGGCAAGGAGACCGGGCTCGGCCTGGGGGAAGACTGAGCCTCGTCGCGTTCACCGAAGAACACGCCGAGGCTCTGGAAGCAGACCTGCTCCGTCACTACGGGGTGGACCTGCTCGACTGGCACCGCGGCCGGCTCTCCTCCCGCCGGCTGGCGATCCTGATCAAGCACCTGCCGCGGGACAGCGCCACCATCCGCGACACGGACGGCGAGACGGCCGACTGGGGAGTCACCGACTACCTGCTGGCGGCGGTCGTGGACCATCTCGCCGCCGCCAACTGGATGTTCTCCGTCGTGAACGGCGACGGCGAGTCCGATCCGCCGGAACAGCCAGTCCCGGTACCGCGCCCGGGCGACCGGGCGGCGCAGGACGGAACGGCGGCCGACGACACCACGCCGGCGGCCACCGACGCCCAGCCCGCCCTCAGCCCATCGGAACTGGCGCGCTTCTTCAGCTGACGCCACCGCCGGCCGCCCCGTGCCGCGGGGCGGCCGGCGGGCACGACCGGGGGCTCACATCAGCGCGCTCACACACCCCAGGACAAGCAGCACAGCGGCAACGACGAGCACGCAGAGGAGATAGACGCGCTTCCCCTTCACGTTCCTCGGCATGCCGGAAGCGAACGCGGAGCGCTTCGGATTCTCGGGGCCGTGCATGACCGGTTGCGTTCCCTGAGGCTCCATGGTGAGGCCGCGCGCATCCACTTGGTGCGCTGCGGTTCTCACATGGGGGATCCCAGAATAAAGAAACATCAGGAAAGCGATGATGAAAACTGTCGCACAGGAATCAAGCGCTAAAATCCCCCCACGCTATGCATCACCCCTGATCCAACCGGAATGATTTCGCAGTTACCGGAACGCGCACACCGCACTTGCGCAAGGGCGCTTGGCAAAAAAATGGGACGCCAAGAATGAGCAGCGCCAGGAAAGAAACCACAAAGAGGAGCACACAAAAACCGGCCACGGAGGACTGCATTCCCATATTTCGCTCATCGTTACTGCCCGGATGACGCCGGTGGATTCCAGTGCGCCAAGGGACAGGTCTAAGGCCGGCGACTTACTTCGCAGATCTCGGCCCGGGATCCTCTTCTCCCGAAGATCCGCCGGACCGGGACTCGACAGCCCTCAGACTCACATCAACGTGCTCACACAGCCGAGGACGAGCGAGGCGAGTGCCACCGCCATCAGGGCTATGAGGAGATTCCGCCTCCTGCCCACGTTTTCCGGCATAAGGGAAACGAATTCAGCGCGCTTCGGGTTCTCTGGGTCGTACACAACCTCCTGAGAACCCGAGGGCACGGTCGTAAGACCGACCCTGGCAATGCTGTGCAATCCGCCATCGCGCCCGTCGTACCCGTACCTCACGGTTATTTTCCCGTCCTGGGGCACCGACTTGGAAGCCTCCCAAGCCCATGTTTTCACACCCCTTTTTCGCAGCGGAGCCTGCTTGAGGTAAGGGAATCCGAAACCAATAAGGCCCAGGACCGCGACAGCGAACACAACTCCACAGACTTCGATCTCCACAGACCCTCCACATTTCCTTTCGTGGATGATGACACAGCGTCACCTCTGGTGGCAACAAGCCGAGGGCGTCACAGGAATGGGACCATCCGATGCAAATTCCTCTTATGGTGACATTCCAGGCGTCACCTGAGAGCAGCTGCAGTCCCGATAAGCACAGAAGGGCTGACCGATGACAACGAACGAAGAACTCCTCACCAAGGACACCGAAATTCTGCAGGCCGTAAAAGGTGTTCAGGACTCGATCCCGGGGAAGGGCCCGAGCCGGCTGGCCACCGAGGAGTACATCGCCAAACAGATCAGCGAACTGAAGAAGTCCTCCGCGGTAAAGGGAACAGCGGCACCCCCAGCCGAGAAGAAGGATGAGCCCGGGACGATCGAGACCCTTTTGCAGGGCCTCGTCGGCAAGGAAATCGTGGAGAGCGTCAAAAGCCTCGCCACGTCGTCGTTCTCCATGACGACGGCCGTGACGCTGGGTTTCGCACTGGTAAGTGCTCTCGGCCTGAAGCTCTTCCAATTCGATCACGCGCTGACTAAATTCCTGGAGGGCAAGGGAAAGAAGGTCGGCGTCACCAAGGCGGGGCTCCCCAAGCTCGAAAGCGCCGAGGTGACGCAGATGACGGCCCCCGACACCGAGTGGACCAATCGCTCGGTCGCAAGGATCGAAGCGGCGACGCGGAAGCTCGACACCGCGATCGGCAGCCTGCACACCAAAGTCGACGGACTCCTCGCCGAGTTCGCCTGACCGTTCCGTACACCCCCTCCTCCACCCTCCGGCCGCCAGCCGGTCGGCTGACCAGGCCGATGAACGATCGGACATGGAATGGCGTTCACAGCCACACTCAAGAAAGCCTCCGACAGCCTCCGCGGCTTCAAGACCAACCTCGACCAGGCCGGCCGGTCGGCGAGTGGCCTGAAGCAGAGTGCTCAGAGCAGCAACAGCGGAATCACCAGCATCAAGTCCTCGTCCCAGCAGTCCGCCAAGGAACTCAAGTCCCTTCAACTGGCGGCCGACAAGGCGGACAAGTCCGTCACCAAGGCCGGCAAGTCCGGGCAGACCGGCGGGACCGGCCTGGGCAAGTTCCAGACCGGCGCGGCCAAGGCCGACAAGGGTATGCAGGGGCTCAACAAGTCGATGAAGGGAAACCTCATCGGCGTTCTCATGGCGCTGCTCGCCCCGCTGATCGCCAAGATCGTGGACATGGCGATGCAGTCCAAGACCATGCAGAAGATCCTCAATACCGCCTTCAGCGTCATCAAGAGCGTCATCACCAGCGTGATGAAGGCCGTCGGGCCGGTCATGCAGGCCGCCGGGGCGCTGATGAAGAAGGTGTGGGACGGGATCAAGACAGCGGTCTCGGTGGTCGTCAAGGCCGTCGCGACCGTCATCAAGACCTATTTCAACCTCTGGAAGACGATCATCACCACGGCCATGGACGCCGTGAAGAAGGTCGTCACCACGGTCTGGAACGGCATCAAGTCCGTCATCTCGCCCGTGGTCAACTGGATCAAGAGCGTCGTACCGGCGGCCTTCACCGCCGTCAAGAGCAAGCTGTCCAGCGCCTGGAACGGACTGAAGTCCATCGCCGGCAGCGCGTTCGGCGCCATCAAGGGTGCCGTCACCGGGCCGATCAACGCCGTCATCGGCCTGATCAACTCCGCGATCGGCAAGCTCAACGGCATCCGGGTATCGGTGCCCGGCTGGGTGCCGGTCGTCGGCGGGAAGTCCTTCGGCATCCACCTGCCGACCATCCCCCGCCTCGCCCAGGGCGGCATCGTCCAGCCCCGGAACGGCGGCGTGCACACCATCGTCGCCGAGGCCGGTGAGGCCGAAGCCGTCCTGCCGCTCTCCAAGCTGAGCCGGCTGCTCGGCCACACCACCCGCGCGGGCCAGGCCGGCACCGGGGCCGCCGCGACCGACGGCGGCTTCTACATCGAGCAGTACTACGAGGCGACCAGCAGCAGCCTCCAGGACACCGCCTCCGCCCTGCTGTTCCTGTCCAAGGCCCGGGGATGACACGTACCCGGCGGGATCCCACGTCCGGCGGGGCGCGTCCCGCCGCCTCGCTGAACACTTTCCGGACCGTGGCCCTCCAGACGGGCACCGCCGTCCAGACCATGCGGCGCGGGCTCGTCGGGGTCCAGGCCCCCGTCCGTACGATGGCCGCGCGGGCTGCCGCCGCCGCACCAGCACTGCGCCAGTTGCGTACGGCAACGACGCAGGCCGGCCGCTCCGTCCGCAGGACCGGCACATCCGCCGCCACCGCCGCCACCCGCATCCGCGCCGGTGCCACCAGGATCCGGGGTCCGCTCGGTGTGCTCGGGGCCCTCGCCGCCGGAGCCGGGGTCTTCGGGTCCGTGACGGATCTGCTCGGCAGCGCCACCCCGAAGGTCACCAAGTTCATGACCCTCTTCGGGACCGCCATGACGCTCGGGTCCATCGCCATGACCGCCGTCAACACGGCCATGAAGGCCAACCCGCTCGGCCTCGTCCTCGCCGTCGTCACCCCGCTGGTCGCCTACCTCGTCGACTACGCGGTGAACTCGTCCACCGGCCAGAAGGTCATCCAGCAGGTCTTCCAGGCCGCGCTGGACGGCTTCAAGGCCGCCTGGGCGTTCATGGCGCCGGTCATCGAGGGGTGGGCGAAGACCGTCTCCGCGGTGTTCGACGGCGTACAGAAGACCGTCGGCTCCGTACTGAAGACGCTCGGCTCCGCCATCGGTTCGGGATTCCAGGGCGCCGGCAGTGCGATCTCCACGGCGACCCACGCGGTCACCTCGATCGTCAAGGGCGCCTGGAACGGCTTCAAGGGTGTCATCCAGCCCGCCCTGAACTGGCTGACGGGGAAGCTCCCTTCGGCCTTCACCCGGGTGCGCGACGCCATGTCGAAGTCGCTGCACGGCATGGGGTCGTTCCTGTCCACCGGCATCCAGACCGTCGCCGGGGTCATCACCGGGCCCGTGAAGGGCCTGATCGCCTTCGCCAACTGGATCATCGACGGGCTCAACCACCTGAGCTTCAGCTTCTTCGGCAAGAAGTTCGGCGTGCACCTGTCGAAGATCCCGCAGCTCGCCGAGGGCGGTGTCGTGCTGCCGGCCGCCGTGCCGGGCGCATCAACCGTCCAGCCGCTCTCCTCGCTCGGCCGTTTCCTCCCCGCGCCGTCCGGCGCGTCCGCCACCACCGGGCCCGCCTTCTTCGCCGGCCGCCCCGGGGTCCGGGTCTACGCGGAGCGCGAAGGAAACAGCCCGCTGACCATCGCGGACGACCTGCTCTTCCTGTACCGCACCGCCGCCTGACGCTCGCCGAGCCCGCCCCACGCCTCATCTGCGGGCCGCGCCCTCACCGGTGCAGGGCCCCCGCGTGCCCCAGCAGCAACCGCCTTACGCCGCCCGCCGGTTCCGCATGCCCCGGCGCCACCGCACCCCGGCACTCCCGGCCGTCCGCCACGGCGTTCCCGCCCGTACCCCAGCCCGAAGCGAGGTGACGGCCCGACATGGCCGATACCGTCTCCACCCTCCCGCCCACCACCGCCCTCTCCGACGACACCGCACCCGGCTCCCTGATCAGCCTCGACGGGCAGATCCAGTGGGGCGGGCTCCTCATGGGCACCGGTACGCCCTACCCGGTGGACCGCACCGGCATCACCGGCTGGGACGACCTGCCCGAGCTGGACCTCGGCGACGTGCTCAGGCCCGACCAGCACGGGGCCTGGCCCGGTGACCGCTGGGCCCAGCCCCGGCTGATCGGCGCGACCGTCTGGCTGGCACCGCCGGCCGGCACCGATCCGCTCGCCACCGCCACGGCGTTCCGCTCCGCCACCGGCCCCGGCGGCCAGGAACGCTGGCTCGCCGTAAGGCTGTTGGGCGAGACCCTGGCGGTCCGCGCCCGGGTCAGCCGCAGGGTCGTACCGCAGGACCGCGCGTACGCCCTCCAGGGGTTCGCCAA
The DNA here is from genome assembly GCF_036061255.1 of Streptomyces sp. NBC_00388. Classification (NCBI taxonomy): domain Bacteria; kingdom Bacillati; phylum Actinomycetota; class Actinomycetes; order Kitasatosporales; family Streptomycetaceae; genus Streptomyces; species Streptomyces sp. NBC_00388. The sequence goes on along the minus strand of NZ_CP107948.1, from coordinate 4,291,781 downwards.
GGTCAGCCTCCAGTGGACGGCAACCGACCCGCGCCGCTACGGCCCCGTGCTGCACGACGCGATCACCGGCCTGCCGGTCGGTGAGACCGGTCTGGCCTGGGACGACACCGCAGGCTCCGGTCTGCGGTGGCCGCTCGGCTGGGGCGCGGCCGGCAACGCCGGATCGATCGCAGCGGCCAACGCCGGGGGCGCCTCGGTACGGCCCGTGGTGGAATTCCGCGGCCCGGTGCAGCGGCCGTCGCTGACCCGGCTCTCCGACGGCCGTCAGCTCCAGTACGACCTGGCGCTGGGCGCCGGGGACGTCCTCACGGTGGATACCGAGACCGGCACCGTGCTGCTCAACGACACCGCGTCCCGCATCTACACCGCCACCCCGGACTCCTCGCCCGAGCAGCTGTTCCAGCTGGAGCCCGGCACCACCGACCTGGCCTTCCGCTCGGACGACACGACGCCGTCCCCGGCCGCGTCCGTCACCGTCCGCTGGCGCGACGGGCACTGGTGACCGGGACGTCCCGCCTCGCCCCGCCCCACTCGCCGCTCGCCGGTTCCCGTTCTTCTTCCGCCCCATCCCGCAGCCCCCTCCAGGAGGACCTCATGCCCGTGCGCAGCGCATGGCTCGTCAACCGCACCGACACCGAGTCCGGCCAGTCCCGCGCCGACACCAGGCTCGCCCCTACCGGCACCATGACCCCGACGAGCGGTCTCACCAGCCGCGGCGGCATCATCCCGGGATCGCCCGACGGCAAGTCCCTGATGTCCGCGTTCTACGTCTTCAGCTCGACCGCCGGGATGACCGCGACCGTCGCCCCGGGCCGGGCCGTCGTCCAGGGCAGCGCGGCGGCCGGCGCCTACCCGGTCGTCCTCACCGACTACACCACCGTGGTCTTCGCCGACGGTGACGCCAACAACCCGCGTACCGACCTGGTGGTGCTGCGGATCTACGACGCCCAGTACGACAACACCGGCCGCACCGAAGCCGTTCTGGAGATCATCCAGGGCACCCCGGCCGGTACACCGCAGGCCCCGGCCGCCCCCGACGCGGCCCTTCCTCTGGCGACGGTGCAGATCCCGGCGGGCGCCTCGGTCGGCACCGGCGGCGTCGCCTGGGCGAGCGCCGTGGCCAACCTGCGCACCAGCACCGTCGCCGTCGGCGGCATCCTGCCGCTCTACGGGAACACCACCGAGGCCGGCAGCTACCCGGGCCAGTACCGCGACATCAACAGCCAGTTCCAGCGCTGGGACGGCTCGCAGTGGGCGGGCTACCCCAGCCAGATCGGCGGGATCGCCCCGACCGGGCAGCTCGCCGCCGGCGGTTACGTCGGCCAGTACCGCGACAACAACGGCCGCCTGGAGCGCTGGAGCGGCACGGCCTGGATGCTCGCGGTGCCGAGCCCGGCCTTCGCCTTCAACAACGACGGCGGTTACTGCAAGACCACCACCTGGTCCGAGGCGGTGACGGGGACCACCGGCCCGACGGTGACCACCACCTTCACCGCGCCCGTATCGGGGAAGGTCCTGGTCACCGTGGGCTTCCAGGGCCAGCCGTCCATCGAGGGCGGCTGGGGCCGGATGTCCGCGAACATCCGCAAGGACGGCGTCCTGGTCACCGGGATGGGAGCCGACGAGACCCGTTCGGCCATCGACACCGGCCGGGGCAGCCAGTCGGTGAGCACGGTCTTCCCGGTCACCGGGCTGGTGGCCGGCGCCCAGTACACGGCCGTCTCGGCGTACTCCTCCGGCGCCACCACCAACAACCACTGGTTCGACAACCGGTTCGTCCGCGTCGACCCGATGCTCTGAGGAGGGCGGCGTGACGAGTTCGCCCCGCACCGCGTACACCCCGCTCACCCCCGTCTACCGGGCGGTCTTCTGCGACCTGCGCACTGACCGCGTCCTGGACGTACTGCCCCTGACGGACACCAAGTTCGACGACTACATCGGCAAGGCGGGATCGCTGTCGGCGACGGTCCCGCTGCCGGACGCGGCGCTGGCCGGCCGGGCCCGCGCCGCGCTGGTGCCCGGCCGTACCGCGGTGTGGCTGGAGCGCGACGGCGACATCTGGTGGGGCGGTGTGCTGTGGACATGCACCCCGTCCTGCGACGAACGCGGGCGCGTACAGGTGGAGTTCCAGGCCGGCACCTTCGACTCGTACCTGGACCACCGCATTCTCGCGCGGGGGCTCTCCGCCACGGCGCTGGACCAGTTCGAGATCGCCCGGATGCTGGTGGAGCACGCCCAGGAGCAGCCGGGCGGTGACATCGGGATCCAGCTCGGGCACGAGATGTCCGGGGTGGCCCGGGACTGCGCGTTCGCCTACTCCTCGCTCACCCGGATCCGTGAACTGCTGGACCAGCAGGCCCAGCTGGCCGATGGCTTCGAGTGGCGGGTGCACTGCTACCGGGACGCCGAGGGCCGCCGCGCCAAGCGGCTGCAGCTCGGGCACCCGATCATCACCAGCAGCTCCTTCGACATCGTCCTGGACCACCCGGGCCAGGTCATCACGTACAGCCTGCCGGCCGACTCGACCGTGCAGGCCGATGTGTGGGTGGCGCGCGGCGACTCGCCCAACACGGACCAGTCGGAGGAGTCCCAGCCGCTCACCGTGTCCGTGGAGTCGCCCGGGGACCTGGCGGACGGCTGGCCGCGCCTGGAGTCCACATCCGACCACAGCGGTGTCACCGACGAAGCAACACTGCGCTCGCTCGCGGAGGCCGAACTGGCCCGCCAGCGCATGCCGGAGGTGATCCCGGAGATCACCGTGCGGCTGGACGGCCGGATCAGCCCGGCGCTGCTGGGCGCGGGTATCCGGGTGCGGCTGCGCGACCTGTGGCACCAGGAGCCGCAGGACGAGCGGTACCGGATCGTCGGCATCGCGGTGGAGCCGCCGCAGCGCACCAAGGCCGAGACGGCGACCCTCTATCTGGAAGGGGTCTGAGATGGCCACCATCCCCACCGATCTCCTGGACCGCATCCGGGAGATCGAGCGCCGTATCCGCGGGCTGATGGCGAGCGCGAACAGCAGTCCGCCGATGAACCAGGTCGGCGACGGCGACATCGTGGTCGGCGACCAGGGCCGTATCCGCGTCCGCACCTCGCTGGGTGAGGACCTGCTGCTGGCCGGGCGGGTGCAGCCGGACCGGGACAGCGCGACCCAGCAGTACCAGCAGGGGCTCGAACTGCGGCGCGACGACGGGTCGCTTGCGCTGTCCCTGGTCACGGCCGACCCGGCGAACTCCCCGGTGCAGGCGCTGCGGGTCCTCGACCACAAGGGCGACACGGTCCTGGCCACCGATTCGGTCGGGGGCGGCCTGGCCCGCCCCTACCTGCCGTTTCCCACCCCGGTGCCGGTGGGAACGGCCGGGTGGGAGTCCACCGCCGCCACCGACTGGACCACGCTCTACGCGGGCCCCGGCTTCGCGCAGCACCCCAGGGTGTACTGCGCGATCGCCGTCTCCGGCAGCGCGGGAGCGGCCGTCCGGCTGCTCGTCAACGGCGAGGCGGTGGGCGAGGAACAGACTCTCGCCGGGACCGCAGGACAGACCGTGGCGCTGACCGTGACCCTGGTGGAGGAGATCCCCGCCTCCTTCGGCGACGCGGTCTCCTTCGAGATCCAGGCGAAGGCCCCGGCCACCGGCGGCACCGTCGCGTGCCGGCCGAGCGGGCTGTACGGGGTCCAGTCGTAGCTCCGCCCGTCGGTCCGCCTCTTCCGGGCCGCCGCCCCTCCCCGTACGCCCCTGCGTCCCCTCTTTCCCGTAGCACCCGCTCTTTCCGTACGCCCCCCACTTCCCGTACGCCCGCTCTACCCGTACGCCCGCTCCCCCCGTGCGTCCCCTCTTCCCGTACGCCCCCGACCCACCGGAGTCTCCGTGCTGCCCGAATCCATTCCGACCGTCCGGCTCACCGCCCAGTACCTCTCTCTCGACGGCCACCCGCTGAGCGGAACCGTCGAGTTCCAGCCACCTGCCCTGCTCACCCACTCCGCGGCCGACCTGTTCGTCGGCGGACCGGCCACCGCCGGTCTGGACTCCGACGGCCGTATCGATGTGGTGCTGCCGGCCACCGACACCGAGGGCTGGAACCCGTTCGGCTGGACGTACACCGTCACCGAACGGCTCAACGGGGTCGGCAGGAACCGGACTTACCACATCGCCCTGTCGGCCACCGTTCCTGTGGTCGACCTCGCCGACATCGCCCCCGCCGACCCCGCCGGGGCCCAGTACGTCACCGTGCCGGGCCCCACAGGACCGCAGGGCGTGCCGGGCCCCGTGGGGCCGGCCGGCCCGGTCCGGTCGGTCAACGGCCACACCGAGGCGGCCGTCATCCTCACCGCCGGCGAGGTCGGCGCCCTGGCCACCACCGCAGCCGGGCAGGCAGGCGGGGTCGCCCAGCTCGACGCCAGCGGCAAGGTCCCGCCGGCCCAACTGCCTGACGCCACCGGCGAGGGCGTCACCTCGGTCAACGGCAGGACCGGCGCCGTCACTCTGGCCGCGACCGACGTGGGCGCCCTGACACAGGCCGCCGGAGATGCCCGGTACCTGGCGGTGGATGCCGCGCCCGTCCTCTCCGTCAACGGGCAGACCGGCGCGGTCGCCCTGACGGCAGCCGACCTGTCCGCGGTCTCCGCCGACCAGGCGGTCCTGCTCACCGGCGCCCAGACCATCGCGGGGGCCAAGACGTTCTCCACCGTCCCCGCGGTCGGCGCCGACCCGGCCAACGGCAACCAACTGGTGCGCCGCTCCTACGTGGATGCCGTGGCCTCGTCCGGGGCCTGGACGCCGGCCGCCGTGGGCTTCAAGTCCTGGGCGTTCGACCCGGCGGTGTCCTCCGTGACCAGCCCGCAGTACTGCATCAACGGCACCGTCTACCTGATCGGCGTACCGCTGACGACCGGCGCGACCCTCACCAATGTCGTGTTCTACGTGCCCGGTTACTCGGGCGGCACGCTCGCCGCCACCTCCTACGCGGGTCTCTACAACAGCGCCGGTGCCCGGGTCGGCGTCACCGGCACCCTCGACAAACTGATCACCGCGACCGGGGGTACCACCGTCGTCCTGAAACTGACGACTGCGTACACGGCCGTCGCGGGTAACTACTGGGTGGCGCTGCTGGTCAACGGGCCCGACCCGAAGACCAACGGCCCGGCCTTCATGGTGGGCGCGAGCGTCGGCAACTTCCCGGGCGGCAGCGCGCGGATGCCCGGCGCGTTCGTCCGGCACGCGCGGCTCGCCGCCACCGGACAGACCTCGCTGCCCGCCTCCTTCACCCCGTCCACCATCGTCGCGGACGCCAACGCCATCTGGGCCGCCGTCTCCTGACCGGGAGGCGCCCGCCCCGTACATCCCCCGCCGTGGGCCCGCGCCCCGCGAACTCGCGGGCCCGCGGCCCCCACCACCCGTTTCCCACCCCGAGGAGCTACCGCCATGGCCACTCCGCTCACCGCCGACACCCTGGTCGACGCCCTGACCGCCGAAGGCGTCCGGGTCGTCGAGTACGACGACTGGCGCAACCACAACCGGAACACGAAGGGCGACTGGGGCCCCGTCAACGGCGTCGTCATCCACCACACCGTCACCTCCGGCACGGACAGCTCCGTCGCCTACTGCTACGACGGTGACGCCGACCTGCCCGGCCCGCTCTGCCACGGGGTCATCGCCAAGGACGGCACGGTCCACCTGGTCGGCAACGGCCGGGCCAACCACGCCGGGCGTGGCGACGGCGACGTGCTGACCGCCGTCATCAACGAGACCGCCCTGCCGGTCCCGAACGACGAGGACACCGACGGCAACACCCACTTCTACGGCTTCGAGTGCGTCAACCTCGGTGACGGCTCCGACCCGTGGCCCGAGGCACAGCTGGAGGGCATCGCCCGGGTGGCCGCCGCGATCTGCCGTACGCACGGCTGGCACGCCGCTTCGGTCATCGGCCACCTGGAGTGGACCAGCAGGAAGATCGACCCGAAGGGCTTCAGCATGGCGTCGCTGCGCACGCGGGTGGCCGCCCTGCTTGCGGGTGCGCCGGGCGCGAGCGCCGCGCACTACCAGCCGTTCCCGGGCGCCGCCTTCTTCACGTCCGCGCCCCGCTCCACGATCGTGGCCGCGATGGGCGGCCGACTGGTCGCCGAGGGCTGCTCCGCCTATACCGAAGGCCCGGGCCAGCAGTGGAGCGAGGCGGACCGCGCGTCGTACGCCAAGTGGCAGCGCAAGCTCGGCTACACCGGCACCGACGCCGACGGCTGGCCTGGCACCACCTCGTGGAACGCCCTGAAGGTCCCGTACACCGCCTGACCCCTGCCGGGCCGGGCTCTCTCCCCGTACTGCCGGACGCCCCGTCCTCTCCCGCTGCCCCGTCCGGGCACCCGGCGGGGCGGGGCCGGCCCCGCCCGGCCGCACCATCGCGCGAAAGGCACCTCGCATGACCCCAACCACCATCCGTGCCCTGCGCACGGTCGTCCAGACCGCCGCGGGGCTCGCCATCGCCCTGCCCGCCCTCGTCGACAGCGGCACCCTGCCCCGCTCGCTGCCCTGGGTGGGCGCGGCCCTCGCCGTGTCGGGCCTGCTGTCCCGCGCGATGGCCGTCCCCGCCGTCCAGTCCCTGCTGCCGGCCTGGCTGACCGCGTCCGACGCCGACGTCCGCGAGCCGGCGGCTCCGGTGCACGAAGCCCCGGGCGCGGTACTGCCTCCGGACTTGGGACTGCCGTCGGACTCGGCGGAGACCACCACCTCGGCGCCCGCCCCGGCCGCTCATGTCGCTGACTGACGCGAACGACCCGGTCGCCATCGCCCGCGAACTGGAGCGGCTCAGGGGGACCATGGAGGCGGGCTTCGCCCGCGCCGACGGTTCCCTGGCGCTGCTGGTGCAGCGCAGCGACCAGACCGACCGGCAACTCGCCGACCACGAAAGCCGTCTCGACGCCCTGGAACGCGCCCGCTGGCCACTGACCAGCATCGGCGCCTTCACCGGCGTGGCGGTCGCCACCCTCACGCTGTGGGAGGTCCTGGCCCGCTGACCGACCGCCGCCGCGGACCGCCGTCCTCCCCCGGGACGACGGCGGTCCCCCGCGCGCCTGCCCCTCTCCTCCTCTGCTCCTCTGCTCCTCTGCCCGCGAGCTTCCCTGTTGCCTCTCTGGAGGAATCCGATGGCCACCCCTCTCTCCGCCGACGCTCTCGTCGCGGCTCTCAAGAAGGAAGGCGTCACCGTCGTCGAACACGCCGGCTGGCGCACCCACAACCGCAATGCGAAGGGCGCCTGGGGCCCGGTGAACGGCGTGATGATCCACCACACCGTCACCTCGGGCACCGCTGCCACCGTCTCCCTCTGCTACAACGGCCGCTCCGATCTGCCGGGCCCCCTCTGCCACGGGGTCATCGCCAAGGACGGCACCGTGCACCTGGTCGGCAACGGCCGCGCCAACCACGCCGGGCTTGGCGACGCCGACGTACTGGCCGCCACCGTCGCCGAGAGGAGCACGCTGCCGTCGCCCCGCAGGCAGAGCACCGACGGCAACACCCACTTCTACGGCTTCGAGTGCGAGAACCTCGGCGACGGCCGGGACCCCTGGCCCGAGGCACAGCTCACCGCCATCACGAAGGCGTCGGCCGCGATCTGCCGGGCCCACGGCTGGAGCGCCGCCTCCGTCATCGGGCACAAGGAGTGGACCAGCACCAAGATCGACCCGGTCGGCTTCACCATGGCCTCCCTGCGCACCCGGATCACTTCCCGTCTGGCGTCCGGGGCATCCGCCGGGTCGCCGTCCCCGGGCTCCCCGGGCGCCGCCCACCAGCCGTTCCCGGGCGCGGACTGGTTCAGGAAGAAGCCGAAGTCGGCCATCGTCACCGCGATGGGCAAGCGCCTGGCCGCCGAGGGCTGCTCCGCCTACAGCTCCGGCCCGGGGCCCCAGTGGACCGACGCGGACCGTGCGTCGTATGCGAAGTGGCAACGCAAGCTCGGCTACACCGGCACCGACGCCGACGGCTGGCCTGGCACCACCTCATGGAACGCCCTGAAGGTCCCCGCCTCCCGCTGAGGGTCCGGGGCGGGCCCGGCCGGGGGGTCACGACGCGTCACGCAGCCGGGCCGCCCAAGAGGACAGCGGCCCGGTCTCCCGGTACGGCCCCGCGCCGTCAGAGGGGAGGCCGCCGCGTCGAGGCGGGTACGGGCGGCGGGACGTTCCGGGGCATGAAAAAACCCCAGGTCACGGCGAGTGAGTCCTGGGGTAATTCCGGGCCGCCTTCGGGATTCGAACCCGAGACCTACGCATTACGAGTGCGTTGCTCTGGCCAGCTGAGCTAAGGCGGCACGCTGTCCGGACCATGGTGCGGTCAGCAGCGACGCCAAGTCTACACAGTTTCCCGGGGTGCTCAGGACACCCCCTGCCCGAGCCCGTCTGCGCAGGTCAGGAGCACTTCTTACCGTTCTTCGGCGGTGTGCCGTCCAGAAGGTACTTGTTGATCGCCGTGTCGATGCAGTCGCTGCCGCGCCCGTACGCGGTATGGCCGTCGCCGTCATAGGTGAGCAGCGTGCCGGAGGAGAGCTGGGAGGCCAGGGACTTCGCCCACTTGTACGGGGTCGCCGGGTCCCGGGTCGTGCCGACCACCACGATCGGGCCCGCGCCCTTCGCCGTGATGCGGTGGGCGGTGCCGGTGGCGTGGAGCGGCCAGTACGAGCAGTTCAGGGCCGCCCAGGCGAAGCCGCGGCCGAAGACCGGGGACGCCTTCTCGAAGGACGGCAGCGCCTTGGTGACGGCTGCGGGGCTCTTGAAGGCCGGGGGCAGGTCCAGGCAGTTCACCGCCGCGTTGGCGAACATCAGGTTCGCGTACTTCCCCTTGCTGTCACGCTCGTAGTACGAGTCGGACAGCGCGAGCAGGCCCGCACCGTCACCGGCCATCGCGTGGGTGAGCGCGGTGCGCAGCTGGGGCCAGGACCCCTCGTCGTACATGGCCGAGATCACGCCGGTCGTGGCGAGCGACTCGGTCAGCTTCCGGCTCTGTCCGGTCGGGACCGGCTTGGCGTCCAGACGGGAGAAGAAGGCCTCCAGCCGGTGCGAGGCGTCGGCGGTGGAGGTGGTGCCGAGCGGGCAGTCCTTGTGCTTGACGCAGTCGGCGGCGAACGACTTGAAGGCCGTCTCGAAGCCCGCGGTCTGGTCGCGGTTCATCTGCAGCGACGTCAGCGACGGGTCCATCGCCCCGTCCAGCACGAGGCGGCCCACCCGGCTGGGGAAGAGCCCCGCGTAGGTCGCACCGAGGAAGGTCCCGTAGGAGGCGCCCACGTAGTTCAGCTTCTTGTCCCCGAGGATGCCGCGCAGGATGTCCATGTCACGGGCCGCGTCGGGCGTGGAGACATGCGGAAGGATCTTCGCCGAGTGCTTCTCGCAGCCCTGCGCGAAGCCCTTGAGCGACGAGGTGAGCTTATTGGTCTCGCCCGAGTTGTCCGGGGTCTGGTCGACCTCCGTGTAGGCGTCCATCTGCTTGCCCGTGAGACATTCCACCGGCTCACTGCGGGCCACCCCGCGCGGATCCACGGCCACCATGTCGTAGCGGGCGCGGACCGGCGCCGGGTAGCCGATGCCCGCGTACCCCTGGAGATAGTCGATGGCCGAGCCTCCGGGGCCGCCCGGGTTGACGAGCAGCGATCCGATGCGCTTGCCGGGGCCCGCCGCCTTCTTGCGGGAGACGGCCAGCTTGATGTCGCCGTCCTTGGGCTTCGTGTAGTCGAGCGGCGCCTTCATCGTGGAGCACTGGAATCCGGGCGCACCGCAGGAGCGCCACGTCAGTTTCTGGCCGTAGTACGCGGACAGATCCGCCGACGGCGCGGACTCCGGCGCCCCGCCGGACGCAGAGGCCCCGGCCGCCGCGGGCCCGGCGGACGAGCCACCCGATGAACATCCCGAAACGAGGAGGCCGGCCAGGGCGAGCGCAGTGACCGGGGTGGAGAGCAGACGCCTGAAGTCCATTCCCGGAGCGTAGTCCGGCCCCGGCGGAAGCCCCTCTTTTCCGGCCCGTACGAGTGAGCCGTCAACCCGCACCGCCCTTGCCGGGCCGCCTCAGCGCGTGCCGACCGTGACCGTTGCGCCCGGGGCGGCCCGTCCTGCCCGGGCCCGCCCCGCCGTGCGGAACCGTGCCCGCTTGCCGTTCGTCAGCCCGCGCGCAGCGACACCGTCATCGCCTCGACCGCGAGCAGCGGCGACACGTTCCTGTCCAGCGCCTGGCGGCAGGCGGTGATCGCCTCGATCCGGCGCAGCGTGCTCTCCGGGCTGGAACTCAGCGCGATCCGGTCCAGCGAGTCCCTGACGTCCTCATTGGCGATGGCCACCTTGGAGCCCAGCTGAAGTGCGAGCACGTCCCGGTAGAAGCCGGTGAGATCGGTCAGAGCCAGGTCGAGAGTGTCGCGCTGGGTGCGGGTCGACCGGCGCTTCTGCCGGTCGGCGAGCTCCTTCATCGCCCCTGCCGTGCCGCGGGGCATCCGCCCGCCGGCCGACGCGCCGAGCGCCGCCTTGAGGTCCTCGGTCTCCTTGGTGTCGGTCCCCTCCGCGACCTCCTTGGCGTCCTCGGTCGCCGCGTCGATCAGCTCCTGGGCGGACTTCAGACAGCCGCCGATCTCCTCGACACGCAGCGGCATCCTGAGCACGGCGGCGCGCCGGGCCCTGGCCCGTTCGTCGGTGGCGAGGCGGCGCGCCCTGCCGATGTGCCCCTGGGTCGCACGCGCCGCGTCCATGGCGGCCTGCGGCTCGATGCCGTCCCGGCGGACCAGGATGTCGGCCACCGCCTCCACGGGCGGTGTGCGGAGCGTCAGATGGCGGCAGCGGGAGCGGATGGTGGGCAGCACATCCTCCAGGGAGGGCGCGCAGAGCAGCCACACCGTACGGGGGGCGGGCTCCTCGACGGCCTTGAGCAGCACGTTCCCCGCGCCTTCGGTGAGGCGGTCCGCGTCCTCCATCACGATGACCTGCCAGCGGCCGACCGCCGGGGAGAGCTGGGCACGGCGGACCAGCTCGCGCGTCTCCTTGACACCGATGGAGAGCTGGTCCGTACGGACCACCTCGACATCCGCGTGCGTACCGACGAGGGCGGTGTGGCAGCCCTCGCAGAATCCGCAGCCCGGGATTCCGCCGAGCGCCCGGTCCGGGCTGACGCACTGGAGGGCCGCCGCGAAGGCGCGGGCCGCGGTGGACCTGCCGGAACCGGGCGGGCCGGTGAACAGCCAGGCGTGCGTCATCGTCGACTTCGACATGCCGTCGGTGGAGGCACGCTCGCTGGTGGCGGTGACGAGCGCGTCGGCGTCACGGGCGGCAGCCGCGAGCTGCGTCTGGACGCGGTCCTGCCCCACGAGGTCGTCCCATACGGGCATGCGGTCGCCCCCCTCTCCTGTTTGCCGGCTGCTTCTCGTACCGGCTGCGGCACCGGCTCGTCCGGGCCGGGCGTCCGCGCCGTGCCGTACTGCTCCGGTGTTGCGTGCTGAGTGCTCCGGTACTGCGTGCTGCGTGCTGTGCTCTGGTGTCCTGCTGCGCCGTGGTGGTCGTGCGGTCCGTGGTCCGTTCGGTCCCCATTGTGGCGCAGGGGTCCGACAGTACGGTCCGGGCCGGCGTTCGCACCCTCCGGCGCCGGCGAAAACGCGGCGGGCCCGGAGGACGTCACCGTCCTCCGGGCCCGCGGGGTGAGTCAGCTGCGGCCCTTGCCCCGGCCTCGGCCCCTGTCGTCGTGGTCCTCGTCCTCGTGGTCGGAGCCCAGCAGTTCGTCCGCCAGCGAAGGCAGGTCGTCCAGCGGGGTCTCCTCCGCCCAGTCCGAGCGGCGGCGCGGGCGGTCCGGATCGATCTGCGGCAGCTCGCGGGTGCGCTCGTTCGCGTTCTCCGGCGGTGTCTCCCGTGCCTGCCCCGGCTGCTCGTCCCGGAAGTACCCGGGCGGCACCCGGTCCGCCGGGGTGGCGTCCCTCGCCTCGGCCCCGGTCCGCAACCGGGCCTGCGGCAGGACCGTGGTCTCCTCCGAGTCCGCGGTGGAACCGGCGCTCCCGGCGCCGGACCCCGAGCGTGACCCCTCCGTGGCCTCCGAAGGCCGCGCGGCCCAGGAAGGTCCGGCGGACCGCCCCGTCCGCGAGTCGCCCGAGGACCTGGACCCACCGGGATGACCAGCCGTACCGGTGTCCCCGGGGACCTCCGCGACCTGCGGCATGACGGTCGTCTCTTCGGAATCGGACGCAGGAGGAGTGGACCGCACCTCGACCGGCTGGGTCACCTCGTTGGTGCCCACCAGACGTGTCTCCACCGTCGTCTCGTTGTCGGCAGAGGACCCGGCAGACTCCGCTGCCGCCGCCTTCGCCGCCTCGGCGGCCTCCGTCTCGGCCTGCCTGCGGGCCTCCTCGGCCCTGAGCAGTGCCTGCTCGGCCTTGCGCTGCTTCTCCTTGCGGCGCTCCTCGGCCTCCGCCCGGAGGCGCGCCTCTTCTTCCTTCTGCTTCCGGAGCCGTTCCTGCTCCTGCTCCCGCGCCTGCTCCTCGGCCTCGCGGCGGAGCCGCTCCTCCTCGGCGAGACGCCTGGCCTCCTCGGCCTGCCGGCGTGCCTCCTCGGCCTGGCGCTCTTCCTCACGGCGCCGAGCCTCGTCGAGCTCGCGGCGCTTGCGCTCCTCCTCCTCGGCCCGGAGCTTCGCGAGCTGCGCCTGGCGCTCGCGCTCCAGCCGCTCCTCCTCCGCCTTGCGGGCCGCTTCCTCCTCGGCCTTCCTGCGGGCCTCCTCCTCGGCGGCCTTCCGCGCCTCCTCCTGAGCCTTGATCTCGGCTTCGGAGAGCGGGAGCAGCTGGTCGAGACGGTGGCGTACGACCGTGGTGATCGCGTCCGGTTCCTGTGCCCCGTCCACCACCAGGTAGCGGCCGGGGTCCGCCGCGGCAAGCGTCAGGAACCCGGCCCGTACCCGCTGGTGGAACTCGGCGGGCTCGGACTCCAGCCGGTCGGGTGCCTCAGTGAAGCGTTCCCGCGCGGCTTCCGGGGAGACGTCGAGCAGGACCGTCAGATGCGGTACGAGGCCGCCGGTCGCCCAGCGGTTGATCCGGCCGATCTCCGTCGGGGCCAGTTCACGGCCCGCGCCCTGGTAAGCCACCGACGAGTCGATGTAGCGGTCGGAGATGACGATCGCGCCGCGCTCCAGGGCGGGCAGGACGACCGAGTCGATGTGTTCGGCGCGGTCCGCCGCGTAGAGCAGCGCCTCCGCACGGTTGGAGAGACCCGCCGACGCGACGTCCAGCAGGATCGAGCGCAGCCGCTTGCCGACGGGCGTCGCTCCCGGTTCGCGGGTGACGACGACCTCATGGCCCTTGGCGCGGATCCACTCCGCGAGCGCCTCGACCTGGGTGGACTTGCCGGCCCCGTCGCCCCCTTCGAAGGCGAGGAAGAAGCCGGTCGCCGCAGGGGCCTGTACGGGGTCGGCGCCGCCGCGCAGCGCGTCGCGCAGATCGTGGCGCAGCGGTACGCCCGTACGGTCGTCGGCCTTGACGAGGACGAGCGCCGCCACCGGCAGCAGCAGCGCGCCGACCAGCATCAGGGTGAAGGCCGCCCCGCCATGGGCGAAGACGAAGCTTCCGTTGCCGAGGTGGTGCGGCCCGATCAGGGCGGCGACGAGCGGCGCCACGATCGCGCCCAGCGCGACAGCGACCCGCACGACCGCCTGGAGGTGCCCGGTCATCCGGGGCCGCTTGCTGTCCTCGGTCTCCTGGTCGACCAGCGTGTGCGCGGTGTTCGCCGCGACACCGGCCGCCCAGCCGGCGACCGCGGCGATCAGTACGACGGTCGCGGTGTCCGGGACCAGGCCCATCACCAGCAGCGCCACACCGGTCAGGGTGATCGCGAGGGCGAGCAGCCTGCGGCGGGAGAGGCCAGGGAGGGTCTTGGGTGCGGTGCGGATACCGGCAGCCGTGCCCGCGGTCAGGACCAGGACGAGCAGCGCGAAGGCGACGGGGCCGCCGTCGAGGTCGATGGCGTCCAGTACGGAGACGGCCGCGGCGGACGCGATGGCTGCGGCGATCGCGGCGGACGCCAGGATCAGCAGCGGGATGCTGCCCGTACGGCCCTTGTCGGGGCCGTTGGCACCGGCCGGGCGCCGCAGGCCCTGCAGCGGCGAACGGGCGCGCGGTGTCTGGCCGTCGGGCAGTTCGAGGAAGTACAGCGTCGAAACGGACGCGGCGAAGAGCCCTGCCGCGGCATAGGAGCCCAGCGCCGCCTGGTGCAGTGAGAACCAGTCGATGCCGGATCCCAGCAGCTTGCTGATCAGCGTGGCGACCAGCAGGGCGAGGGCGGCTCCCGGAATGGCGAGGAAGGCCGTACGCAGCGAGAGCCTGCGCAGCGCGTCCAGGTGATCGGGCAGGCCCCGCACCGCGACGCTCTCGGGCGGCGGCTTCGGCAGCAGCGCGGGTGCGGTGCTCTCCTTGGCGACCGTCCAGAAACGTTCCGCGACGCCTGCCACGAAGACCGTGGCCAGGAGGGCGGCGGGCGCCTTGGCCGGTGTCCAGTTGACCCACAGCGGGGCGATGATCAGCAGCGCGACCCGCAGGCCGTCCGCACCGATCATGGTCCAGCGCCGGTCGAGTGGCCCGTTCGGTGCGGTCAGCGCGGCCACCGGGCCGAGCAGTACGGCACCGAAGAGCAAGGTGGCAAGGGCTCGCGCGCCGAATACGGCGGCTACGGCGAAGGCGGCACCTCGGTACCCGCCTCCGAAGGATTCTTGCGAGACCGCCGCCTGCAACGAAAGAAGCAACAGCACGAGAAGGGCGAGGGCATCGCCGATATTGCCGACGAGCTGGGCGCTCCACAACCGCCGGAGCGGGGGGATGCGCAACAGGGCTCGGACGGCGCGCTCGCGTGAGTCTGCGGCTAGTTCGTCGGAGGTGGGGCTCACGACCGTTGGCTGCTCGGCTCGCGTCATCCGACCAGCCTATCCGGAAGGTCCACATCCATGCCGGGCCCCCCGAACATTTGGACGGCAGGTACGCCGCGCCCGTTTCCGCACGTGCCGTACCTGCCGTTCGAATGCGCCGGGGCTCCCGGACTCCGGGTCACCGGGCACCGGTTCGCCCGCCTCACGCGGATCGCCGGCAGCACCGGGCCCCGGTGCCGGGTCCTACTCCTCGGTGGAGGCCTTGGCGCCCGTCTTCTGCGCCGCCTTCTTGGCCGGGGCCTTCTTCGCAGCCGAAGTGGTCTTCTTCGCCGCGGTCTTCTTCGCAGCCGTGGTGGTCTTCTTGGCGGCTGTCTTCTTCGCCGTCGCCTTCTTGGCCGGCGCCTTCTTGGCGGTCTTCTTCTTCGCCGGGCCCTTGGCGCGCTTCTCGGCGAGCAGTTCGTAGCCCCGCTCGGGCGTGATGTCCTCGACGCTGTCGTCGGTCCGCAGCGTCGCGTTCGTCTCGCCGTCCGTGACGTAGGCGCCGAACCGGCCGTCCTTCACGACGACGGGACGCTCACTGACCGGGTCCGTGCCCAGCTCCTTGAGCGGCGGCTTGGCGGCGGCGCGGCCCCGCTGCTTGGGCTGCGCGTAGATCGCCAGCGCCTCGTCGAGCGTGATGCCGAAGAGCTGGTCCTCGGTCTCCAGGGAGCGCGAGTCGGTGCCCTTCTTGAGGTACGGGCCGTACCGGCCGTTCTGCGCGGTGATCTCGACGCCCTCGGCATCAGTACCGACCACCCGGGGCAGGGACATCAGCTTGAGCGCGTCGGCCAGGGTGACGGTGTCCAGGGACATCGACTTGAAGAGCGAGGCGGTCCGCGGCTTCACCGCGTTCTTGCCGGTCTTCGGGGTGCCCTCGGGAAGGATCTCCGTGACGTACGGGCCGTACCGGCCGTCCTTCGCCACGATCTGGTGGCCCGACTCGGGGTCGGCCCCCAGCTCGAAGTCGCCGCTCGGCTTGGCGAGCAGCTCCTCGGCGTACTCGACGGTCAGCTCGTCGGGCGCCATGTCGTCGGGGACGTCCGCGCGCTGGTGGTTCTCGGAGTCCTTCTCGCCCCGCTCGATGTACGGCCCGTACCGGCCGACGCGCAGCACGATGCCCTCACCGACCGGGAAGGACGAGATCTCCCGGGCGTCGATGGCCCCCAGATCGGTGACGAGCTCCTTGAGCCCGCCGAGGTGATCGCCGTCGCCGTTCCCTGCGGCGGCCGCCGCGCCCGCGTCACCCTCGCCGAAGTAGAACCGCCTCAGCCACGGCACGGACTTGGCCTCGCCGCGTGCGATGCCGTCGAGGTCGTCCTCCATCCGTGCGGTGAAGTCGTAGTCGACGAGCCGTCCGAAGTGCTTCTCCAGCAGGTTGACCACGGCGAAGGAGAGGAAGGAGGGAACCAGCGCGGTGCCCTTCTTGAAGACGTAGCCGCGGTCGAGAATCGTGCCGATGATCGACGCGTAGGTCGAAGGACGGCCGATCTCGCGCTCTTCCAGCTCCTTGACCAGCGATGCCTCGGTGTAGCGGGCCGGCGGCTTGGTCGAGTGACCATCGACGGTCATCTCCTGGGCGGAGAGCGCGTCGCCCTCGGCGACCTGCGGCAGCCTGCGCTCGCGGTCGTCCAGCTCGGCGTTCGGGTCGTCGGCGCCCTCGACGTACGCCTTCATGAAGCCGTGGAAGGTGATCGTCTTGCCGGAGGCCGAGAACTCGGCGACCCGGCCGTCGGACGAGGTGCCGGCGATCTTGACGGTGACGGAATTACCGACCGCGTCCTTCATCTGGGAGGCGACGGTCCGCTTCCAGATCAGCTCGTACAGCCGGAACTGGTCGCCGGAGAGCCCGGTCTCGGCCGGTGTGCGGAAGCGGTCGCCCGAGGGACGGATCGCCTCGTGCGCCTCCTGCGCGTTCTTGACCTTCCCTGCGTACGTGCGCGGCTTGTCCGGCAGGTAGTCGCCGCCGTACAACTGCGTGACCTGGGCGCGGGCGGCGCCGATCGCGGTCTCCGAGAGAGTGGTGGAGTCCGTACGCATATAGGTGATGAAGCCGTTCTCGTACAGCTTCTGGGCCACCTGCATGGTCGACTTCGCACCGAATCCCAGCTTGCGACTGGCCTCCTGCTGGAGGGTCGTCGTACGGAACGGGGCGTACGGCGAGCGGCGGTACGGCTTGGACTCCACGGAGCGCACGGAGAAGGACGAGTCGACCAGCGCGGCGGCGAGCGCGCGGGCATTGACCTCGTCGAGGTGCAGGACATCGCTCTTGAGCTGTCCCGTGGAGTTGAAGTCGCGGCCCTGGGCCACCCGGCGGCCGTCCACCGAGTTCAGCCGGGCGACCAGGGTCGACGGGTCGGAGGCGTCACCCTGGCGGCCGGTGGAGAACGTACCGGTCAGGTCCCAGTACTCAGCGGAACGGAAGGCGATGCGTTCGCGTTCCCGTTCGACCACCAGCCGGGTGGCGACGGACTGCACGCGGCCGGCCGAGAGGCGCGGCATGACCTTCTTCCACAGGACCGGGGAGACCTCGTAGCCGTAGAGGCGGTCGAGGATCCGGCGGGTCTCCTGTGCGTCGACCATCCGCTTGTTGAGCTCGCGGGGGCTGGCGACAGCGGCCCTGATCGCTTCCTTGGTGATCTCGTGAAAGACCATCCGGTGGACCGGGACCTTGGGCTTCAGGACCTCCTGGAGGTGCCACGCGATGGCTTCGCCCTCGCGGTCCTCATCGGTGGCGAGGAAGAGCTCGTCGGACTCCGCGAGGAGCTCCTTCAGCTTCTTGACCTGCGCCTTCTTGTCCGCGTTGACGACATAGATGGGCTGGAAGTCGTTGTCGACATCCACCCCGAGGCGCCGCACCTCACCGGTGTACTTGTCCGGCACCTCGGCGGCGCCGTTCGGGAGGTCTCGGATGTGCCCGACGCTCGCCTCGACGACATAACCCGGGCCGAGGTAGCCCTTGATCGTCTTCGCCTTGGCGGGCGACTCGACAATGACGAGTCGGCGGCCGCCGTGTGCGGTCTCGCTGGTCGGGGACAACGTGGCTCTTCTCTCCGGTCGGCACTCGGTGGTCATGCTCGCTGCGGAGTGTGACGGTACATCCCGTCCCCGTGTCAAACGGCGAAAGCCCGCAACGGCCACTGGAACGGTAACCCGACTACCGGCATTTCTGCCGCCCGGATCGGGCCACTGCCCTCCGCCGGGCTCTCCCCGCGCCCCTCCGGCGCCGTCCGGGAGGTGCTCAGCCGCATCCCGGAGCGCCTGCGCCGGGAACAGCCGGGAGCCCGGTCGCGAACCCGTTCGGAAGAGAGGCCGGAGCCTTCGGCGCGGGAGCCTGCCGGACGCCTCCGGCCTGGGGCCGGCCGGGGATCACTGCCCGGGGACCGGACGGGTGCAGCTGCCCGCGGACCGTGTCAGGGGCGGATGGGCGGGGCTCGGAACCGGGTGGGGCTCAGAGGCGGCTGAAGCACCACACCCCCAGGGCGAGCGACACCACACCGAACGCCACCGCCAGGGTGACGGCGCGCGTGGGATCCACCCCCTCCGCCACCGGCGCACGGCGGAAGGTCCGCGCGCCGGTCCACAGCAGGAGCGCACCCCCGAACAGTGCGAAAACCGATCCGGCGAAGACCGCGGGCGCGCTCTCCATATCCGTACCATCCCGTCCCCGAGTTCCAGGACGGTGAGGCTGGCACCCCCGGACGACACCGGCGCGAACGACGGGTGAACGGCGGGCGCGGACGACGGGCGCGGACGACGGGTGAACGGTGGGGCGGACGAGACCGGGGCCCGGCTGCCCGCAGCGGAGCGGGCCGGGGGTCAGACGGCTGCGGGCGGGCCCACCGGGTCGAGGAAGCCTTCCTCGACGAGCAGCCTGATCGACTGCGGGGTGCGGTCCCTGAGCACCACCGGGTCCTCCCCCAGCAACTGCGCGATGGCGTCCAGGATCTGCCCGGCGGAGAGCGTCCCGTCGCACACGCCCGCGAAACCCGCACCCACCGTGTCGACCTTGGTGGCCCTGCGCATGCCGCGGTTCTGCCGGAGGATCACATGCTCGGGGTCCTCGGCGCCCGGCATGCCGACCTGCTCCTGAACCACCTCGGGAGCGAGCCTGAAGTGGCCGGCGAGCAGGGCGGCGTCGTCGTGGTCGCGCAGATACGCCCGGCGCTCGAAGTGCGCCCGCACGGTCTCGCCGAGCGGCTGCTCGACCGGGTGCGGCCACTCCTCCACGACGACCGACGGACGGTCGGATCCCGACTTGTACAGCGTGATCCAGCCGAAGCCGACGGCCTTGGTCCGCCGGGCATCGAACTCGTCGAGCCACGCTTCGTACCGCTCGGCGTAGGTGTCCGGGTCCGTACGGTGGTCGCCGCTGTCGCGCAGCCACAACTCCGCGTACTGCGTGATGTCCTGCACCTCACGCTGCACGATCCACGCGTCGCAGCCGCGCGGGACCCAGGAGCGCAGCCGGTCCTGCCACTCCTCACCCTCCACGTGCTGCCAGTTGGCCAGGAACTGCGCGTATCCGCCGGCGTTCAGCCGTGCGCCCGCCTCCGAGACGAGCGAACGGCAGAGGTCGTCCCCGCCCATCCCGCCGTCCCGGTAGGTCAGCCTCGCGCCGGGCGAGATGACGAACGGCGGGTTGGAGACGATCAGGTCGTACGTCTCCCCCGCCACCGGCGCGAAGAGCGAGCCCTCGCGGAGATCAGCGGCGGGAGCCCCGGAGAGCGCGAGGGTGAGCCGGGTGAAGGCGAGGGCCCTCGGGTTGAGGTCGGTGGCCGTCACGCCCGTCGCGTGCTGCGCGGCGTGCAGGGCCTGGATACCGGAGCCGGTCCCGAGGTCCAGAGCCCGTCCGACTGGCGTACGAACGGTGATCCCCGCGAGCGTCGTGGACGCCCCGCCGACCCCCAGCACCACACCTTCGTCGTGGCTGCCGATGCCACCGGCACCGCCCACGCCGCACCCCGGATCCGAGACGATGAACCAGTCCTGTCCCTCGGGGCCTCCGTACGGCCTGACGTCAACCGTCGCCCGCACGCCGTCGTCCGCACGCACCACCCAGCCGCCTTCGGCACACTCCTCCAGCGGCAGCACGGCCGCCGCCTCCGCGGCGGGGACGTGCTGCTGGAGCAGGAAGAGCCGCACCAGCGTCTCCAGCGGTGACCGGCCGCGCGTGGCGCGCAGAGCCGGCACCGTCTCACCGCGGGCCAGGGCGGCGTACGCCGGGGCACCGAGCAGGTCGAGCAGGCCGTCCGCTGTGAAGGCGGCGGCGAGCAGGGCCTCACGGATCAGGGGCGAGTGGTCGGGCGCGGGAAGACTGGTCGTACTCACCCGTCCATTGTGGCTGCTCCCACCGACAACGCCCGCACCGAGCACCGCGAACAGCGGAAACCGCCGACGACTCGCCACCCGACAGCAGTCGGGGGCAGGTCATCGGCGGTCACCGGCCGGGCGCCCGGGCGGTCCGTCGGCGGCGGTCCGTGCCGCTGCGCTACGCCTTGGAGGGCGCGACCGTGGGAGACGGCGAGGACGTCGCCACCTTGCACGCGTCCTGGCTGAGGAGCGCCTTGCCCGTCTCGCCCGAGAAGAGCTTCTTGTAGGCGGTCTCGTTGATCTTCTTCATGTTCTCGCCGATGCTCTTGAGCCCGTCCGAGAACTTCTGCTGGTCCTTGACGTCCAGCGCGTCGACCTGCTTCTTCAGGCCGGCGTACGCCTTCGAGTTGGTGTTCAGCTCGCTGATGGCGTCCTGCTGGATCTTCTTCCCGTCGTCAACGGGCGGCGGTCCGGCCTTCTTGAGATCGGCGGCGATCGCGGCGTCGGCCGTGGACAGATCCTGGAACGCGGCCGAGTCCGCCTTCTGGATGTCCGCGGGCTTGCCGTCCGCCGCTACAGCGGTGATCTGCTGGTTGGCCTTGTTGATCTTCTTCAGCTGGGGCCCGATGTCGCCGCAGAGCGACTTGGCCCAGTCGTTCGTCTTGTTGCTGCTGTTGTCGCTGCAGCCCGACAACGCGAGTACCAGTACCGCACCGCCGGACAGTGCGGCAGCAAGCTTCTTGTTCACCGGATTGGTCCCTTCCAAGGCTCTCGGCCCCGGAACATACACGCCAAGTGGGCGACATTCGCGTGTCGTGCGCCCGTTTTTACCCGTATTGAAGCCATTTGCACCAAGACGCGGCCGGAGAGACAAGGCTCACGGGCGCAGAACCGCGCGGCGGGGCGCGGAGAAGGGCGGACAGGCCGTCAGTGCGGCCTGCACGCCCTCCGTCTGACAGGGCCTCACCCGGGCGGGCCGACCTGATGGCGCGTTACCGGCGCATGATCAGGACGGCAGGACGGGGCCCGGCGGGGCCTAGGTGACGGCGGCCGGGCCCGCTCCTCCACCGGCCTCACCCGCCCCTCCACCGGCCTCCTCGCCGCCCACGGAGATGCCTCGCCGTTTCGACACGTACACGGCGACGGCGATGACCGCGATGGCGACCGCCGCCACCACGGCCCGGACGGGGGCGCTGGCGTCGTCGCCGTAACCGAACCTCACCACCGCGGGCGCGATCAGCAGCGCCACCAGGTTCATCACCTTGAGCAGCGGATTGATCGCCGGACCCGCCGTGTCCTTGAACGGGTCGCCGACGGTGTCACCGATGACGGTCGCCGCGTGGGCGTCGCTGCCCTTGCCGCCGTGGTGGCCGTCCTCGACGAGCTTCTTCGCGTTGTCCCAGGCGCCACCGGAGTTGGCCAGGAACACAGCCATCAGGGTGCCGGACCCGATCGCGCCCGCCAGGAACGAGCCGAGCGCCCCCACCCCGAGCGTGAAGCCCACCGCGATGGGCGCCATCACCGCGAGCAGCCCCGGCGTCGTCAGCTCGCGCAGGGCGTCCTTGGTGCAGATGTCGACCACGCGGCCGTACTCGGGTTTCTCCGTGTAGTCCATGATCCCGGGGTGCTCGCGGAACTGCCGCCTGACCTCGTGGACCACCGATCCCGCCGAC
Organism: Streptomyces sp. NBC_00388; assembly: GCF_036061255.1. Classification (NCBI taxonomy): domain Bacteria; kingdom Bacillati; phylum Actinomycetota; class Actinomycetes; order Kitasatosporales; family Streptomycetaceae; genus Streptomyces; species Streptomyces sp. NBC_00388. The sequence goes on along the minus strand of NZ_CP107948.1, from coordinate 4,269,913 downwards.
CGGGAGACAGCGTTCACCGCGAGCCCGGAGAAGAGGAAGACGACCGCTGCGCCGAACATCAGGCCCACCAGGTTGTTGGGCTGCGAGATGTCCATACTCAGCCCGAGCCCGCCCGCCTTGGCGTGTACGTCGTCGACGGCCGTGGCCAGCGCGTCGCGGTACGAGCCGAAGAGGGCCGATGCCGCGAGTACCGCCGTCGCGATGGCGATGCCCTTGGTGATGGCCTTGGTGGTGTTGCCGACCGCGTCCAGGTCGGTGAGCACCTGGGCGCCGGCGCCCTCGACGTCGCCGGACATCTCCGCGATGCCCTGCGCGTTGTCGGAGACCGGGCCGAAGGTGTCCATGGCGACGATGACGCCGACAGTGGTGAGGAGTCCGGTCCCCGCGAGCGCCACCGCGAAGAGGGCGAGCATGATCGAAGTGCCCCCGAGCAGGAACGCCCCGTACACGGCGAGCCCGATGAGCAGCGCGGTGTAGACGGCCGATTCGAGCCCGATGGCTACGCCCGCGAGCACCACGGTCGCGGCGCCGGTGAGGGAGGATTTGGCGATGTCCCTGACCGGACGGCGGCTGGTCTCGGTGAAGTACCCGGTCAGCTGCTGAATCAGGGCGGCCAGGACGATGCCGATGGCGACGGCCACCAGGGCGAGCAGCCTCGGATCACCGTCGTGCGCCCTGACGGCCGCGTCGGTGACGCCGTCCAGGCCGGCGTACGACCCTGGCAGATAGCTGTAGACCGCCACGGCCACCAGGACCAGGGAGATCACCGCGGAGATGAAGAATCCGCGGTTGATGGCGGACATTCCGCTGCGGTCGGAGCGCCGCGGGACGACCGCGAAGATGCCGATCATCGCCGTGACCACACCGATCGCCGGAACGATCAGAGGGAAGGCGAGCCCGAAATTCCCGAAGGCGGCCTTGCCCAGGATCAGGGCCGCCACGAGCGTGACGGCGTAGGACTCGAAGAGGTCGGCCGCCATGCCTGCGCAGTCGCCGACGTTGTCGCCCACGTTGTCCGCGATGGTCGCCGCGTTGCGCGGGTCGTCCTCCGGGATCCCCTGCTCCACCTTGCCGACCAGGTCGGCGCCGACATCGGCTGCCTTGGTGAAGATACCGCCGCCGACCCTCATGAACATCGCGATCAGCGCTGCGCCAAGCCCGAAGCCCTCCAGGACCTTGGGGGCATCGGCCGCGTACACGAGGACGACACAGGAAGCACCGAGCAGGCCGAGGCCCACCGTGAACATGCCGACCACACCGCCCGTGCGGAATGCGATCTTCATCGCCCTGTGCGAAACAGTGGTGAGATCCTTTTCCGGCTCGCCCGCACCGGGAGTCGCTTCCCGGGCCGCTGCCGCCACGCGCACATTCGCTCTCACGGCGAGCCGCATGCCGACGTAACCGGTGGTCGCCGAGAAGAACGCGCCGACCAGGAAGAAGACGGAACGCCCGGCGCGCTGGGACCAGTCATCGGCCGGGAGCAGGAAGAGCAGGAAGAACACGACAACGGCGAAGGCGCCGAGTGTGCGCAACTGCCGGCCCAGGTAGGCATTCGCGCCTTCCTGCACGGCTGCCGCGATCTGCTTCATGGAGTCGGTGCCCTCGCCGGCCGCCAGCACCTGACGTACCAGCAGCTGGGCCACGAGCAGGGCCGCCAGCGCCACCACGGCGATGACGATCACGATGATCCGGTTGCCGTCGGTCAGGGCCGCGGCCGCGAGGTATGTGGAGTGTTCGGACTGCTGTGGGTCGAAGATCCCCGCCATTCGTCCTCCTTGACGCTCAAAGCTCAAGATGTGGACGGATTGTAGGGAGCGGATCCTGATCAAAACAGGGCACGGTAAACGGAATTGCGCCTCACATAAATAAACCTGCCCGAGGCGCACAAAGGGCCAGTAATGGGGCAGATGCATTCCATAGGCCGCGCGATGCGTGACGCAATACGGATCAAGGTTCCGGAAAAACAAAAAAGCCCTGCTCAGCAAGGCCAAGGGCGCCGGGGAGCAGAACCGGGGATCGGTGATCAGGGGGAGATCAAGGTGGGCCGGGCCCTGGTGCCCAGCAGACTGGGACGAGAAGCCCGCCGAGGAGACCACACCCCGCCGGCAGAGACCACAGGCAGCAGGTCACCGGTCGGCAGTCGGCAGTCAGCAGTCAGCAGTCAGCAGTCAGCAGTCAGCAGTCAGCAGTCAGCGAAGGGTCCACGGCTGGGGGCACCCGGCCGCGGAAGGGATCTCGCTCACGGCAGTGCTGTTGCCGTCGCCGTCGGCCATGTCATACGGATGACTCCACCGGACTCGCCGGAGGTGACCTCCACATCGTCCACGAGGCCACTGATGACCGCGAGGCCCATCTCGTCCTCACCGTCAGCAGAAGCATCGAGCGCCGGATCGGCGCCTCCCACGGCCGGAGCGCCGGGCGCCCCGGAATCCGCGGAAGCCGCACCACCGGTACTGGGCACCTCGTCCCCGACCTCGATGGAGAAAGACTTCTCCTCCTCGATCAGGACGACGCGGACGGGGGCCACAATGCCGTTGCCACGGTGGAGACCCACCGCACGGGAACACGCCTCGCCGACCGCGAGTCTCACTTCGTCCAGCACAGCCTCATCCACCCCGGCCCTGCGTGCCACGGCGGCCGCCACCAGGCGGGCCGTCCTCACATGTTCGGGCTGGGCGCTGAAACGGAGTTCAACGGTGGCCATGCGATCCCCCTCAGACGTACGGGCGTGCTTCTCGGGGGGACCGGGCTGGAAGCCCGGTACCCCTGCGTTCTTCCTCCGGAGCCGTCAGTCCGTTGCCGCGACGGCGTCATCGACCGTGGTGTGGATCGGGAACACCTTGGTCAGACCGGTGATACGGAAGATCTTGAGAATGCGCTCCTGGTTGCAGACCAGGCGCAGCGAGCCCTCATGGGCACGCACACGCTTCAGGCCGCCTACGAGCACGCCGAGTCCGGTGGAGTCGAGGAAGTCCACGCCCTCCATGTCGACGACCAGGTGATAACTGCCGTCGTTCACCAACTCGACCAACTGCTCGCGCAGCTTGGGCGCGGTATATACATCAATCTCGCCACCGACCTCGACGACCGTACGGTCGCCACCAGGCCCGGACACATTGCGAGTCGACAGGGACAGGTCCACGGATCCTCCAGCACCTTGCTATCGAGCGGCCGCCCCCTGTGGTCACCCCGGCGGAGCCAGGGAACGGATCGCCAGCCGCGATGGCATTCAATCACTTACCAGCAGGCATGCACGACGCCTTGAGCCCATTGTCCGTCATGCCAGTGACACACTCGGTACCGATGGCCAAGATTCACCGCTCCAGGCGACCCACCGTGGACACGGGTGCACGACCCGATCCACGGCAGATACTCGACCGTCTCTCCGCAGGGCAGAGCCGGACTTCGCGTATCACTCATACGGAGCACCTGCCCCCGCGTGCGGGTCGCCATGCCGTCTGGCCCGATCGCATCCGACCGGAAGTGATCGCGGCCATTCAGGCACGCGGCATCGAACATCCATGGGCCCATCAGGCCACAGCTGCCGAACACGCGCTCGACGGCGAATCTGTGATCATCGCCACGGGCACCGCTTCGGGAAAGTCGCTCGCGTACCTCGCGCCGGTGCTCTCGGCACTCCTCGACGGGTCCGAGGCGCCCAACGGGCGGGGCGCCACCGCCCTCTACCTCGCCCCCACCAAGGCCCTCGCCGCCGACCAGCGACGGTCCTTCCGAGAGCTCGCCGCGCCTCTCGGCCACGGCATCAGACCGGCCGTGTACGACGGGGACACACCCGTCGAAGAGCGTGAATGGGTACGTCAGTTCGCCAACTACGTCCTCACCAATCCGGACATGCTGCACCGCGGGATCCTGCCCTCCCATCCGCGCTGGGCCTCATTCCTGCGCGCTCTGAAGTACGTGGTCATCGACGAGTGCCACACCTACCGAGGCGTCTTCGGCTCGCACGTGGCCCAGGTGGTGCGCAGGCTGCGCCGCCTCTGCGCCCGCTACGGCTCCGACCCCGTCTTCCTTCTCGCGTCGGCCACTGCTGCGGAGCCTGCCGTGACCGCGGGCCGCCTCACCGGCCTCCCCGTGCACGAGGTGGCCGACGACGCCTCGCCCCGAGGCGAGCTGGTCTTCGCCCTCTGGGAGCCGCCGCTCACCGAACTCCATGGCGAGCAGGGCGCCCCGGTACGCCGAACCGCCACTGCCGAGACCGCCGACCTCCTCACCGACCTGACCGTGCAGGGTGTCCGCTCGGTCGCCTTCGTACGGTCCCGGCGCGGCGCGGAGCTGATCTCCGTCATCGCCCAGGAACGCCTCGCCGAGGTCGACCGCTCGCTGGTCCCCAGGGTCGCCGCCTACCGGGGCGGGTATCTCCCCGAGGAGCGGCGCGCCATCGAAGCCGCCCTGCACTCCGGCGAGCTGCTCGGCCTCGCTGCCACCACCGCCCTGGAGCTCGGCATCGACGTGTCGGGGCTGGACGCCGTCGTCATCGCCGGCTACCCCGGCACCCGGGCATCCCTCTGGCAGCAGGCCGGCCGTGCCGGCCGCTCGGGTGGCGGCGCGCTCGCTGTCCTGGTGGCCCGTGACGATCCGCTGGACACCTACCTCGTCCATCACCCCGAGGCCCTCTTCCAGCAGCCGGTGGAATCCACCGTCCTGGACCCGGACAACCCGTATGTCCTCGCCCCCCATCTGTGCGCGGCCGCGGCGGAACTGCCGCTCACGGCATCCGATCTGGAACTCTTCGGTCCGGCGGCCGCCGGGCTCATGCCGCAGCTGGAGGCCGCGAAACTGCTGCGCCGGCGCGGGAAGTCCTGGTACTGGACCAGACGGGAGCGGGCCGCCGACCTGACCGATATCCGCGGCGAGGGCGGTCGCCCCGTCCAGATCGTCGAGGCAGGGACCGGCCGCCTGCTCGGCACCGTCGATGAAGCCTCCTCCCACACCACCGTTCACGACGGCGCCGTCCACCTCCACCAGGGCCGCACCTATGTGGTGAAGCACCTGGATCTGGAGGATTCCGCCGCCCTCGTCGAGGAGGCCTCGCCCCCGTACTCGACCACCGCGCGGGACACCACCGCCATCTCCGTCCTGGAGACCGACACGGAGATCCCGTGGGGCACCGGCCGGCTCTGCTACGGGTCCGTCGAGGTCACCAACCAGGTCGTCTCCTTCCTCCGCCGCAGGCTCATCACCGGCGAGGTGCTCGGCGAGTCGAAACTCGACCTGCCGCCCCGCACCCTGCGTACCCGAGCCGTGTGGTGGACGGTCACCGAGGACCAGCTCGATGCCGCACGGGTCAACCCGGAACAACTGGCGGGCGCCCTGCACGCCGCGGAACACGCCTCGATCGGCATGCTGCCGCTCTTCGCCACCTGCGACCGCTGGGACATCGGAGGCGTCTCCATCCCGTTGCACCCGGACACCCTGCTGCCGACGGTCTTCGTGTACGACGGCCACCCCGGCGGGGCCGGCTTCGCCGAACGGGCCTTCCACACGGCCCGTGAATGGCTCACTGCGACCCGGGAAGCCATCGCCTCCTGCGAGTGCGAAGCGGGCTGCCCCTCCTGTATCCAGTCCCCGAAATGCGGGAACGGCAACGACCCGCTCCACAAACGGGGCGCCGTGCGCCTCCTCACGGAACTCCTCCGTGAGGCTCCTGCCACCGATTCGCCCGAACGGGGGAATCACGCGGGAACAGCGGACCTCCCGAAGTCGTCAGAAGCACTGGGCCGTCCGGACGCAGCGAAGACATCCGGGACGAGGACGGAGACAGAGCCAGAGACGGGGGCGGAGCCAGATACTGGGGCGGGGCCAGAGACGGGGCCGGGGCCGGAGACAGGGCCAGGGGCTGGGACTGGTACTCATCCCGCGTGAGACCACCCGGCGGCAGACCGTCCGGCAGGAAAGCACCCGGCGGGGAAGACGATGCCGTCCGGCCTTGGGCGCCACCGCCGTGAGCCGCCTCATCCGGCGGGCCGGCCCGGGCTCTGACCTGCGGCGTATACGGGCCGAACTTCGCCTCGGCCGTCACATCGGCGACCTCCCCCCTCACCGCGCACCGCACCAACCGGGCGCCCTGGGCACCGGCGACTCCTGCCGCTGCTGCGCACGCCGTGTCCTGCCCCTCCAGAGCACGGCCCGCGGCGGCCAGGGCAGCCAGATCGGCCACACCGCCCGCGCGGTGCCGGGCCGCCACGCCTTGTCCCATCGCGAGCAGGGCCGCGAAGACCACACAGAGGGAGGCCATCGCCATGGCCACCCACACCGTCGCCGAACCGCGGTCGTGCGGTAGTTGCCTCACCCGCCCCCTCATGTCCCCACCGCCGCGCGATCGGGTCGTGCCGGCGTTTCCTGCTCCGCCGTACCGGCGCCGCCCGTGCCGCTCACCTCGTCCTCGGCGAGCGCCGCCGCTTCTGCCCTGAGTGTCAGCGCGAGGGGGCCGGGACCCGGCGTCGGCGCCTCCACCCGCACCCGCCACAACTCCCCTGCCCGACGGAGCGTGATGCGTGCGCCGGGCGGGGCTGCCGACCGCGCGGCGGAGACCGCAGCGCCCCGCGGCTCCGACCTGGCGGCCGCCCGCGCCCCGGCGCGCGCCGCGTCGACACACTGAATCTGGGCGGCGGCCGTGGTCAGAGCCCAGACCAGCGCCATAGTGAAGAGCACCAGCGCCGGAATCGCCACCGCCGCCTCGGCTGAGACCGAACCCCGGTCGGGCGGCCCCGCCCCCCAGCGGGTCGGCCTCGTACGCGTAGACCGGCCCCGGCCCCCGCCCTGCCCGCTGACGGCCGGGCCCTCTCCCGCATCAGAACTGCGCATGGAGCGCCTTCTCCACCACAGATTGCAGCGCTGCGGCAACAGGCCCGCTGGTGACCACCTTGTAGAGCACCGCCGCGAAGGCACACGCCGCGATCGTGCCCATCGCGTACTCGGATGTGGACATCCCCGCGTCCTTGCCCGACTCGTACCTCAGCAGATGCCACCGCCCCCGCGCCCACCTCCGTACCTCCGGGCCGTACGGCCAAGTCGCCGCTCCGGACCCGCCCGGCCCGTTCAGCAGATTCCGTACGTTCTTCATCTCAACCCCCGTGCTTTCCCGTGCTGTTCGTGCGACCGGTGCAGTCGTCCGGTTCGCTCCTCTAGTCACGCTGCTTTTCGCGTGATCAGGCCCATTCCCTCCGGTTCAGCCCGTTTGCTCAGGCCTGTCGTGCCGTTGGCGGCGATGTTCCGGTCATGGCCCGCGCAGGCCGCCGAGTTCGTCAGCTCCCTTTCAGCGCGCCTGCAAGAGGCGGGTCGCCAGGCCGATCACCACGGGCACCACGCCGACTGCCAGGAATGCCGGCAGGAAGCAGAGGCCGACCGGGCCGGTGATCAGCACGCCTGCCCGGCTCGCTCTGTCCGTGGCGGCCCTGGCCCGCTCGGCCCGGAGACCAGCCGCAAGCCGGGCGACGTTGTCGGCAGCGGGGGCCCCGGTCGCCGAGGCGCGCTCCAGACAGCGGGCCAGGGACGCCGCGCCCGGTATCGAACCGAACCGCCCCCACGCTTCGGCTGGTTCACTGCCGAGGCGCAGCTCCGCGGCTACCCGGGCCAGGACGTCACCGACCGGCCCTCGCAGTGATTCCCCGACCGCCTCGGCCGCTTCGCGGGGCCCCGCACCTGCCGCGATGCACGCGGACAGCAGCTCGGCGGCGAGCGGCAGTTCACGTGTGGAGTCCTTTGCCAGCGCCTCATCGGTCCCGGCCGACGAACGTGTGCGCTGCCATCGCCTGACCCCGTATCCGGCGGCAAGGCCCAGTGCACAGCCGGCCCATCCACCGACCAGGACGGAGCCGGTGGCCACTGCGGCCACTGGGGCGCCCCACCGGGCCGCCCACACCCGGAACTCCGGCCGCCGGGCCGTTTCCGGCACCACGTCCAGCAGGGAGGCGGCCCGCTTGCGCGAGAGCCGTTCATGACGCCGTCCCATCCGGGCAAGACCCAGCCGGGCCGCCACCGCCACGACGCACAGCACCACCCCCAGCCTGTGGACAACCTCGGCCGTCCAGACGCCTCCGCCTCCCGCTCCCCCGGTCATGCGTCCTCCCCGGCCCGCACGATCCGCCCGGCCCAGAAGAACCCCGCCCCCTCCAGCGCCCCGCCCGCGAGGAGACAGCACAGCCCTGCCGGAGTGTGCAGCAACGTCCACAGCGGATCGGCCCCGAGCGCCGTGCCCAGCAGCAGGCCGCCCGCGGGGAGCAATGCGAGGATCAGCACCGTCGCCCGCGCGCCGGCCAGTTCCGCCCTGAGACCGGCCCGCTGGTCACGCTCGGCGCGCAGGGAACCCTCCAGTCCTTCGAGTCCGGCCGCGAGTCCGGCGCCGCCGTCCACCGACACGCGCCAGCACGCGGCCGCACCGAGCAGACCCCCGGCCCCCGGTTCCTGTGCCGCGCGCCGCAACGCCTCCGGCACATCCCCGCCGAACCGTGCCGCCGCCCGCACCGCGGCCTCTGCCGTCCCCAGGGCCCCCGAGCCGCGGCCGGCGGCCAGCAGCGCCTCCCCGGGCTGCTTTCCGGCCCGCAGCTCGGCGGCCACCGCCCCACAGAGCACGATCACCGCGTCGGTACGCGCCAGCCGGTCCCGGGACGCAGCCACGGCCCGCAACCGCCGGCCCACCAGAGGCACCGCCACCGCCCCCATCAGAAGTGGCAGCACCGATCCCCCCAGCACCGCGACGGCGCCTGCCGCCGCCAGGCAGAGCCACTCCGGACGCAGCCGGTCACGCGCCCGCTCACGGAGCGAACCACCCCACGCGAATACGCTGTCCCCCGCAGCGCCCGTGAAGAGCACCCGCCCCCTGCGCAGCGCCCTCTCCCGCACCGCCAGCATCCACAGGGCCGTACCGGCACAGAGCGCGGCCGTGAGGACCAGGGCCGTCATGACAGGGCCCCGATCATGGCCCGCAACCGGGGCCACCCCCGCTCCTCGGTGAAGCCGTCGGCGCCCCAGCGCAGTGCGGGGACGGTCCTCACCAGACCTGTCGCCTCCCGCTCCAGGACATGCACCTCGGCGACCTTGCGCTGCCCGCTCCGCTCCCGTACGAGATGGACCACGACCGCGAGGGCCGCTGCCAGCTGGCTGTGCAGGGCCGCGCGGTCGAGCCCGGCGGCCGTCCCCAGTGCCTCAAGGCGGGCCGGGACATCGGATGCGGCATTCGCGTGGAGAGTCCCGCACCCGCCTTCGTGTCCGGTGTTCAGCGCGGCCAGCAGCTCGGTGACCTCAGCTCCGCGAACCTCACCCACCACCAGCCGGTCCGGCCTCATGCGCAGGGCCTGGCGCACCAGGTCCCGCAGGCTCACGCGGCCCGCGCCCTCCTGATTCGGGGGCCGCGACTCCAGCCGCACCACATGCGGGTGCTCGGGGCGCAGTTCCGACGAGTCCTCGGCCAGCACAATGCGCTCAGCGGCTCCCACCAGCCCCAGCAGGGACGAGAGCAGCGTGGTCTTGCCCGAGCCGGTCCCACCACTGACCAGAAAGGACAGCCGCGCGTCGACCAGCGCCCGCAGCACGGGACCACCGCCCGGCGGGACTGTCCCCGCCGCCACCAGCTCTTCCAGCGAGAAGGCCTTCGGCCGCACCACCCGCAGCGAGAGGCACGTCGATCCGACGGCTACCGGTTCGAGCACCGCGTGCATGCGTGTCCCGTCCGGCAGGCGTGCGTCCACCCAGGGCCTTGCGTCGTCCAGCCTGCGCCCGGCCACCGCCGCCAGCCGCTGTGCCAGCCTGCGGACAGCTGCCGCGTCGGGGAAGACCACGTCGGTCAGTTCGAGACCGGTTCCGCGGTCCACCCACACCCGGTCGGGTGCGGCGACCAGCACATCGGTCACCGCGGGATCGGCGAGCAGGGCGTCGAGCCGCCCCGAGCCCACAAGTTCGGACCGCAGCTCCTCGGCGTGCCCCAGCACCTCGGCGTCCCCCAGCAGCCGCCCCTGGGCGCGCAGCGCCGCTGCCACCCGCGCCGGAGTGGGCTCGGCCCCGCTCTCCGCGAGCCGCTGCCGCACGGCATCCAGCAGTGGCGGCACACCGGTCGATGACGACGGCTCGGCGGATGTGACGGCCGTGTTCACGAGACACCTCGCCCGGACTGCGCCTGCGCCCAGAACGCCGTGCAGAACCTGGCCAGCGGTCCCCGTACGCGACCGCCCGGCGGAGCACCGCCGCTCTGCGCCGCGAGCAGCCCTTCCTCGGAGGGCAGTTCACCCGCAAGGGGCAGCTCCAGTGCCTGAGCGACCCACTCCGCGCCCAGACCCGGCGCGTAAGGGCCGCGGACCACCGCCCGCAGGTCCTGGAGGACCATGCCGACCGTGGAGGCCACCCTGGCGGCGGCTGCGACCGCCCGGAGCTCGCCCGGTACGACAAGGAGCCCGAGATCCAGCTGGGCCAGCGCCTCGGCGACGCCCTCGTCGACCCGCCGGGGCAGATCCACGACGACCACCCCGCCGCCCCTGCGGGCAGCCGCCAGGACGGACCGCATCGCCTCCGGTGCGATCACCACCGCATCGGTCCGGTCCCAGCTGAGGACGCGGAGCCCGTGCAGCTCGGGCAGGGATTCCTGCAGCGCGTTTCCCGCGACCCGCCCTTTGGAACGGGCGAAATCCGGCCAGCGTCTGCCCGGTGCCTGTTCGCCGCCGAGCAGCACGTCGAGCCCGCCGCCCAGTGGGTCACCGTCGATGAGCACGGTGCGCTCTCCGGCCCGGGCGGCGGTCACCGCCAGCGCGCACGCCAGCGTGGATGCCCCCGCACCGCCCCGGCCGCCGATCACCCCTACGGTCAGCGCTTGGTCGGCTTCCCCTTCGGCCACATCCGCGATCCGCTCGACGAGCCAGCTCTCGGCGTCCGGGAGCCGCAGCACGTACTCGGCTCCGATCTCGACGGCCCGCCGCCAGACATCGGGGTCGTCCTGATCCCTTCCCACGAGATACACACCGGGCCTGCGGGTGCTCCCCCGTACCCGGGCGGCAGCGTCGTCCCCGACGAGGATCAGGGGTGCGCCGTCCCAGCCGCCCTTGTACTCGGGCACCCCGTGATGGACCTCCGGCTCGGCGCCGGCGGCGGCGCACAGCCGCAGCAGGTCGTCCAGGAGCACGGCGTCCTCGGTGACGATCAGCGGTCCGCCCCGACGCCTCTCAGCAACGGGCAACCGGTCAGGTGTGATGGATCCAGCCACGATCCCGCCTCCCTCTGGCAGTGATTCCCTGGGTCCGCGAAGTCGCCGCGAACGGCCGCTGACTTCGCGTTGGGAATCACCGTGGAGGGATCCGGGAAATTAAGTGGATCTTGCTCAAAAACTGTGGACAACTCACCGGTTGTGAATATCTTCCCCGCTCTTATCGGTGACTTCCGGAGAGGAGCGCAACGACTACGGAGCGTCACGCGTATCAACAGGTGAGGACCAGCAGCGCCGCCCGGAAGGAGAGTGGGACGGATGAGCGCAGAGGCGTCAACGACGCGGGGGAGTGCCCGAAAACGTGTCCGGACATGCGACGACCCCAGCCGGGGGGGAGAGCTGGGGTCGTCCCCACGTCCGACTCGGGGGGGGAGGAGCCGGACGGGGATAACACGGTCGCGAACGATCCGTGACTTCCATGGTGTACCCGAGAGCCTTCTCAGGCAAACCCACGCGCCGCCGCGTAAGCCGAATGGCGGGCACCTATGCTCTGAGTCGTGGAAAACCACTCGTCACCCCGTACCGCCGCCTTCTTTGACCTCGACAAGACAGTCATCGCCAAGTCGTCGACGCTGACCTTCAGCAAGTCCTTCTATCAAGGCGGCCTGATCAACCGCCGCGCCGTGCTGCGCACCGCGTACGCCCAGTTCGTATTTCTGGCGGGTGGGGCGGACCACGACCAGATGGAGCGCATGCGCGAGTACCTCTCCGCGCTCTGCAAGGGCTGGAACGTCCGGCAGGTGAAGCAGATCGTCGCCGAGACCCTGCACGACCTGATCGACCCGATCATCTACGACGAGGCCGCTTCCCTCATCGAGGAGCACCACACCGCCGGGCGCGATGTAGTGATCGTCTCCACCTCGGGCGCCGAGGTGGTCGAGCCCATCGGCGAGCTCCTGGGCGCCGACCGGGTCGTCGCGACCCGCATGGTGGTGGGCGCCGACGGGTGCTTCACGGGCGAGGTGGAGTACTACGCCTACGGCCCCACCAAGGCGGAGGCAGTGAAGGAGCTCGCCGCCTCCGAGGGGTACGACCTGGCGCGCTGCTACGCGTACAGCGACTCCGTGACCGACATCCCCATGCTGGAGTCGGTCGGCCACCCTCACGCGGTGAATCCTGACCGGGCCCTGCGCCGTGAAGCAGGCGTCCGCGACTGGCCGGTTCTCGTCTTCAACCGGCCGGTTCGACTGAAGAAGCGACTGCCCGCCCTGCGCATGCCACCGCGGCCCGCACTGGTCGCCGCTGCCGCCGTCGGTGCGGCGGCGGCGACGGCCGGTCTCGTCTGGTACGTACACAGGGGTGGCCGGAGCACCCCCAAGGGTGGGGTATTTGTCCAAATTTAAGGCTCGCGGCAAATAACCGGAACAAGGGGTTCCCCTCGCCCCGCCGGCAGGAGTACAAAGGAATCACCGGCCCGCGAGACCAAGGACATCCGAGAGGACGACCTGAAACCGCACAAGGCCCCACGGACCGCGCACGGAAACTGAGTACCCACGCGACGTCGACCCGTCGATTACGGGCCAGCCGCACCAGGCAACCGGGCGAAGCTCCCGGCCTGATGGGCACTATTCGAGGACGCTTGGTAACCCGGTGGACGTGCCAGCGGCGGTACCTCTCGGTACCGCCGCATTCACTTGCCCCGGACCGGGCTCCCGCGCAAACGCCGACAGCCACCTGAACCCGGCCGGCCCGACCCGCGCCGCAGGACTCTAGGCCGCCCCGCGCTGGAGCGCCTCACACACGGCTGTCGATTCCCGCACACCCAGCTCGATGGCGCGGCCGCAGTGCACGATCCAGGCCGCCATCCCCTCCGGGGTCCCCGAGACGTAGCCGTCCAGGGCCGCCACGTAGGCCGCGCGTCCCAGCTCAGCGTGGCCGACCTCGGCAGGGCAGATCGACTTGGGATCAAGGCCACTGTTGATCAGCACGACGCGCTCGGCAGCCCGTGCGACCAGGCCGTTGCAGGAAGTGAAAGGGCGCAGTGCGAGCAGCTCTCCGTGCACCACGGCGGCCGTCACCAGCGCCGGGGCCGCGCTCCCCGCGATGACCAGCTGCGAAAGACCCTCAAGCCTGGCGGACACCTCATCGGCCCCCGGCAGCGGGAGTTCGATCAGCGGCTCGTCGGCCTTCTCGCCCGCCAGCCGGGGCCTGCCGACCGTGTCACCGGAGTCCGCGGCCGCCACCAGATGCAACCGGGCCAGCACGCGCAGCGGCGACTGCCGCCAGATGGACAGCAGTTGACCTGCCTCCGCGGAGAGCCGCAACGCCCCGCCGACCGTGAGCGCCTCGGCGTCGCCACCGAAATCGGTCCGCCGGCGCACCTCCTCCAGCGCCCAGTCAGCACCCGAAAGCGCGGCCGATCCGCGCGAAGCACGCAGCGCCGCCTCACCCGTGACCTCGTTGCTGCGCCGCCGCATCACCCGGTGCCCGTAGACCCGGTCGACGGCTTTGCGTACGGAGTCGACAGCGGCGCCGACACCCGGCAGCCGGCTCAGCGCGGCAAGAGGATCTGAGTGATCTGGAGGGGTCACCGGGGCTCCGGCGGCCGCCTTCCGGGAGAACGCAGTCATAAGAGGCGAGGCTACGCGCCCATAGCAGCCACCCCACCTTGGAGTGGTCTTCTTCACTCACGGCGCGTACGCACCGCGTTCACACCACTACCCTTGGTGAACATGAAGATCGCTTTCGTAGGGAAGGGCGGCAGCGGCAAGACCACGCTGTCCTCTCTCTTCATCCGCCACCTGACCGCCAACGAGGCCCCCGTCCTCGCCGTGGACGCCGACATCAACCAGCACCTCGGTGCCGCGCTCGGCCTCCATGACGTGGAGACCGCCGCCCTGCCGGCGATGGGCGCGAACCTGCCGTTGATCAAGGAGTATCTGCGCGGCTCGAACCCACGGATCTCCTCCGCCGAGACAATGATCAAGACCACTCCACCGGGCGCCGGTTCCCGGCTGCTCCGGGTCCGCGAGGACAACCCGGTGTACGACGCCTGCGCCCGACCCGTCGCACTGGACGACGGCGAGATCCGGCTGATGGCGACAGGGCCTTTCACCGAATCGGATCTCGGTGTGGCTTGCTACCACTCCAAGGTCGGCGCGGTCGAGCTCTGCCTGAACCATCTGGTCGACGGCCCCGAGGAGTTCGTCGTCGTCGACATGACGGCCGGTTCGGACTCCTTCGCCTCAGGGATGTTCACCCGCTTCGACCTGACGTTCCTGGTGGCCGAGCCGACCCGTAAAGGCGTCTCCGTCTACCGCCAGTACAAGGAGTACGCACGGGACTTCGGCGTCGCCCTGAAGGTCGTCGGCAACAAGGTGCGCGACACGGACGACCTGGAGTTCCTGCGTGCCGAGGTCGGTGACGACCTGCTCGTCACCGTCGGGCACTCCGACTGGGTCCGCGCGATGGAGAAGGGCCGGCCGCCGCGCTTCGAGCTGCTGGAAGCGGAGAACAGGCTCGCGCTCCAGTCCCTCCAGGACGCCGCGGAGGACAGCTACGCACACCGCGACTGGGAGCGCTACACGCGTCAGATGGTGCACTTCCACCTGAAGAACGCGGAGAGCTGGGGCAACGCGAGGACGGGGGCCGATCTGGCGTCCCAGGTCGATCCCGCTTTTGTCCTCAGCGAGCGGTACGCAGAGGTCAGCCCCGCTTCTTGACGCGCACTCCGGGAGCGCCCGGAGACGACCGGGGGAGGGTCGGGGCGGGAGGGGCCCGGGCGGGGGGGGCGGGACGGGAGGGGCCGGGGCGGGCGGACAGCTCCCGCCGGCCCCTCCACCGGTGTTCCCTCGCCCCTGGACCCCACCGGCTCCGGCCCTCCCTCCGAGACGTGGCACCTCAGGGTCCGACCCTCCCGAGACGCGAGCCTTGAGGCACGCCCCCCCTGAGGCACGACACCTCAAGGCGCGCCCCCTCTCGCCTCACCCCCGTCGCGATTCGACGGCACCCCACGATTGCCGGCCGCCCCTCCAGCAACCTCAACCGTGAGCTCCGCCAGGGCGCACACCTCCTCCGCCCCGGCCTGCCTGGCCCCGCCCGGATCCGTCCAGCCTCCTCCAGCCCGGCATCCATTCGATCTATTCGAACTGACATACGTATCTGCCTAATCATCACCGCATTGAGTGAATCGTTAGGTCATTTGTCGCTAATGTCTATTCTTGGACTTTACTCTGGATTACGATCTATTTACTGAGAGTTGATGATCCCGCCGCTGCACGCCGTGTCCCACGGCCGCTTCCCCTTTGTTCCGCGTCTGCGCTGCCCTGGAGGAGACGGGAAAATGCCTGCTTGCATCCCCACCCGAACCCAGAACGTTCCTTCCGACTCCTCACCCCCCAACCGGGGGCGGCCCTCGCACGGGCCGCCCCCGCGGGGCCGTCGCCGCTTCCGGATTCCGGGCGCCGACCTGTCCGCCTCGATCACGGTCTTCCTGATCGCGGTCCCCATGTCCCTGGGGCTCGCTGTCGCCATCGGCGCCCCCCTCGAAGCCGGACTGCTCGCAGCGGCCGTCGGAGGCATCGTCGCCGGACTGCTCGGCGGGTCCGCTCTCCAGGTCAGCGGCCCCTCAGCCGGGCTGACCGTGGTGACGGCCGGGCTCATCCAGGACTACGGATGGCGCACCACCTGCGCCATCACCGTCGGGGCGGGCCTGCTCCAGTTGCTCCTGGGCTCGCTGAGGGCCGCCCGCAGTGCGCTCGCCGTCTCGCCTGCCATCGTGCACGGCACCCTCGCCGGCATCGGGGTCGCCATCGCGCTCGCCCAGCTCCATATCGTGCTCGGCGGCACACCACAGAGCTCAGCCGTCGCCAACGCCCTCGCGCTGCCCGGGCAATTCGGGCGAGTGGCCCCCGCGGCGCCGCTGATCGGCCTGCTCACCATCGCCGTCCTGGTGCTGTGGCCCAGGATCCCCGGACGTACGGGGCGGGCGCTGCGCAGGATCCCCGCTGCGCTCGCCTCGGTCGCGGCAGCCACCGCGTTGGCCGCCGTCGCCGCCCCGGGGATCGCCCGTGTCGAGCTCCCCTCCTGGAGTGCGCACGCCCTGCCCGAACTGCCGCACGGCCCGGTGCTCGGGCTGCTCGGCGCCGTGTTCACCGTGATGCTGGTGGCGAGTCTGGAGTCACTGTTGTCAGCGGTGGCCGTGGACAAACTGACCGCAGACCGCCCCGGCGCCACGGGGCGACGCGCCGACCTCGACCGGGAACTGCGCGGCCAGGGAGTCGCCAATACGGTCTCCGGGCTGCTCGGCGGCCTGCCGGTGTCCGGTGGAGCGGTGCGCGGCACGGCGAACGTCAGAGCAGGGGCCACCAGCCGCGCCTCCACCGTGCTGCACGGCGTGTGGATGCTGCTCGCCGCAGGCCTGCTGGTCGGCGTCCTTGAGTGGATGCCACTCGCCGCGCTGGCCGCGCTCGTGATGGTCGTCGGCCTCCAGATGGTGAACTACGCGCACATCCGCAACGTCCACAAGCACCGCGAGTTCCTGGCCTACGGGGCAACCGTCGCCGGCGTGGTGGGCTTCGGAGTACTGGAGGGGGTGGCGGTCGGCATCGCGGTCGCGGTCGGAGTGGCCCTCCACCGGCTGGCCCGTACCCGGATCACCCTCCACGAGGACGACGGCGTGCACCTGCTGCGCGCACGCGGGCAGTTGACCTTCCTGGCAGTGCCCCGCCTGAGCCGGACGCTCGGCCAGATCCCGTCGGGGGCGGACGCGGTGGTGGAGCTGGACGGCTCGTTCATGGATCACGCGGCGTACGAGACGCTGCAGCACTGGCAGGAGGCTCATGTCGTCCAGGGCGGCACGGTCGATGTGACCGGCCGGGGCGGCAGCCGGATAGCCGAGCCCGCGACCGCCACGCACACCTGCTGCCGCCCCTGGACGCCTTGGCGCAACCACCACTGTGAGGACCGGGCGCTCGACTCGGGGAGCCCTGAAAGCCCGTCCCCCGTGGCCGGGCCACCCGAGCCCGGCTCCGGTGCCACGCCTCCCGGTGCCACGCCTCCCGGTGCGGCGTCCCGCTCGGCGACACCCCCTGCCACTGAACATCGAGCCACCACGCCGGAGAAGACGATGTCCGACATCACCACCCCCCATGCCCCCGCGCCCCGTTCGACCTCGCCCCAGAGCGGGCCGTCGGCCGCCACGCCCCAGCGGCCTGGGAGCCGTCAACTGGCCAGTGGCCTGAGTTCGTTCCAGCGTGACACCGCTCCGCTGGTGCGGGACGAACTCGCCCGGCTTGCCAGGGAAGGCCAGCAGCCTTCCCAGCTCTTCCTCACCTGTGCCGATTCCCGTCTGGTGACGAGCATGATCACGTCGAGCGGCCCCGGTGATCTGTTCACCGTGCGGAACGTGGGCAATTTCGTACCGCTGCCAGGGGCAGAGGCTTCCGACGACTCGGTGGCCGCGGCGATCGAGTACGCGGTCGACATCCTGCGGGTCGAGTCGATCACCGTCTGCGGACACTCCGGCTGCGGGGCCATGACTGCCCTTCTCAGCGACGCCGACGGTGCGGCCACCCCCGCCACCGTGCCGGACGCCACCCCCACAGCCGTAGGCACCAGCACCAGCACCACGGCGAACACCCCGCTGAAGCGCTGGTTGCGGCACGGGCAGCCCAGTCTGGACCGGATGCGGAGTCGCCGGCACTCCTGGGCCCGGATCTCCGGGCGCATGCCCGCCGATGAGGTGGAGCAGCTCTGTCTGACCAATGTGATTCAACAGCTGGAGCACTTGCGGGCGCACGAGTCAGTGGCGCGCCGGCTCGCAGACGGCTCACTGGAGCTGCATGGCATGTACTTCCACGTCGGCGAGGCTCAGGCGTATCTGCTCACCGACGCTCTTGAGCAGGACGGGGTCTTCGCCCAGGTGGCTCCCGCCTGACCGTTTCGTCTCCCTGCGGGGCCCCGGTGAATGCGTGTTCGGGAATGCGTGTTCGGCAACTCGACCGTCCGACACTCCAGCGATCAGGTGAATTGCGCCGGATGTACGGGATCGGTGGTTCTACTGATTCCCGACTCTGTCCAAAAATCATGCACTGGAGTGACATGCGCGTCCGTATCGCCCTCACTGCTCTCGGCCTTGCCACCGCAGCCATCGCCGGCACCGCCGGAAGCGCAGCCGCCATCGGCCACGACCACGGCACGACTTCTCTCTCCGGCAATGGCGCAGAGCAGGCCTTCGGCAACTCGTCGACCAACGGGAACATGAGCCCGCAGCTGACCCTGGTCCAGGGCTCCCTGAACAAGCTGTGCGCCGGCGTGCCCGTCAAGGCCAACGTGGGCTCCCTCGTCGGCCTCGTGCCGATCGCGGTCCAGGACGTCCCCGTCCTGTCCTCCCCGCAGAACCAGCAGTGCACCGAGAACTCCACCCAGGCCAAGGGCGACGAGCCGCTCTCCCACCTCATCGACAACATCCCGGTGCTCTCCGGCAACGGCGTCGGCAACGGCTGACATCCGGGCTCATCAGCCACCCGGGCCGTCAGCCACTCGGCCCGCCCGGCACCCGGCTCACCCCGGCACTCCGCCCGGGTCCTCGGAGCTCCCAGGAGCGTCAGTTCCGCGAGGCCCCGGGGTGTCCGCCCACCGCAAGGCAGCCTGCGCCCGGAAAGCAGTCTGGCAGGTTCTCGCGCGAGGGCGGGCGGGCCGCGGGCCCTGCCTGATCTCCGGATGAGCAGGTGCGTCCGGGGCCCGCAGGCCGGGCACCGAGCAACGCCCCGGCCGGGTTCCCCGCCCGGCGGAGGCGCCTTGTGACCGCTGCGCTCCGGGTGGCAGAACGCCCCCGGCGCGGGAGGGATCCCGCGCCGGGGGCGTTCTGCTGCCCGCTCCTGCCCAGGTGAGAACCTAGGGGTCCGGTACGTAGAAGGTGGGCCCTGCCGGGTGTCAGGATTCGGCTGGGGGTTGACCCATTTCCGCGGCCGCCAGACAATCGACCAATACAGATTGGTCTATACCACCCGGGGACGATGCCATGTCGGACAGCGAACGTACCTCACTCTCCAACCTGCTCAAGGAGGAACGGCGTTTCGCGCCGCCTGCCGAGCTGGCCGCGAATGCCAACGTGAAAGCGGCCGCGTATGAGCAGGCGTCAGCGGACAGGCTGGGCTTCTGGGCCGAGCAGGCGCGGCGGCTGACCTGGGCCACCGAGCCCACCGAGACGCTCGACTGGTCGAACCCGCCGTTCGCGAAGTGGTTCGCCGACGGTGAGCTCAACGTCGCGTACAACTGCGTGGACCGGCATGTCGAGGCCGGCAACGGTGACCGCGTCGCGATCCACTTCGAGGGCGAGCCCGGCGACAGCCGGTCGATCACCTACGCGCAGCTCAAGGACGAGGTGTCGCAGGCCGCGAACGCCCTCACCGAGCTGGGTGTCGTGAAGGGCGACCGGGTCGCCGTCTACATGCCGATGATCGCCGAAGCGGTCGTGGCGATGCTCGCCTGCGCCCGGGTCGGCGCCGCGCACTCGGTGGTCTTCGGCGGCTTCTCCGCCGACGCCGTCGCCTCCCGTATCCAGGACGCGGACGCCAAGCTCGTCATCACCGCCGACGGCGGCTACCGGCGCGGCAAGCCGTCCGCGCTCAAGCCCGCGATCGACGAGGCCGTGGCGAAGTGTCCGCAGGTCGAGCACGTCCTCGTCGTGCGGCGCACCGGCCAGGACACCGCGTGGACCGAGGGCCGGGACGTGTGGTGGGACGAGTTCGTGGGGCGCCAGTCCACCGAGCACACCCCCGAGGCGTTCGGCGCCGAGCACCCGCTGTTCATCCTCTACACCTCGGGCACGACGGGGAAGCCGAAGGGCATCCTGCACACCTCGGGCGGCTACCTCACCCAGGCGGCCTACACCCACCACGCGGTCTTCGACCTCAAGCCCGAGAGCGACGTCTACTGGTGCACGGCCGACATCGGCTGGGTGACCGGGCACTCCTACATCACGTACGGGCCGCTGGCCAACGGCGCGACCCAGGTCATCTACGAGGGCACCCCGGACACCCCGCACCAGGGCCGGTTCTGGGAGATCGTCCAGAAGTACGGCGTCTCGATCCTCTACACCGCGCCGACCGCGATCCGTACCTTCATGAAGTGGGGCGACGACATCCCCGCCAAGTTCGACCTGTCGTCGCTGCGGGTCCTGGGATCGGTCGGCGAGCCGATCAACCCCGAGGCCTGGATGTGGTACCGGAAGAACATCGGCGCCGACAGGTGCCCGATCGTGGACACCTGGTGGCAGACCGAGACCGGCGCGATGATGATCGCGCCGCTGCCCGGAGTCACCGAGACCAAGCCGGGCTCCGCGCAGCGTGCGCTGCCGGGCATCGCCGCGACGGTCGTCGACGACGACGGGCGTGAAGTGCCGGACGGAGGCGGCGGCTACCTGGTCCTCACCGAGCCGTGGCCCTCGATGCTCCGCACCGTCTGGGGCGACGACCAGCGCTTCATCGACACCTACTGGTCGCGTTTCCAGGGCAAGTACTTCGCGGGCGACGGGGCGAAGAAGGACACCGACGGCGACCTCTGGCTGCTCGGCCGGGTCGACGACGTGATGCTGGTGTCCGGGCACAACATCTCGACCACCGAGGTCGAGTCCGCGCTCGTCTCGCACCCGGCCGTCGCCGAGGCGGCAGTCGTGGGCGCCGCCGACGCGACGACCGGCCAGTCGATCGTCGCCTTCGTCATCCTGCGCGGCAGCGCACAGGAGTCGGCGGACCTCTCCGCCGAACTGCGCAACCACGTCGGCACGGTCCTCGGACCGATCGCCAAGCCCAAGCGCGTCCTGCCCGTCGCCGAACTGCCCAAGACCCGCTCCGGAAAGATCATGCGACGCCTGCTGCGCGACATCGCGGAGGACCGCGAGCTGGGCGACGTCTCCACGCTGACCGACGCGTCCGTGATGGGCCTGATCCAGACGAAGCTGCCCAGCGCCTCCAGCGAGGACTGAGCCGGAGCCCCGGTTCCACCCCGGGAAACGGGGGCACCTGGCAACGGAGAACGCCGGGCGGGCTGATATGCCCGCCCGGCGTTCTGTCGGTATCGTGACGCGGAGACGATCACCGGACGCCCAGCCCCCTCCGGGCCCAACGCACGGGCCCAACGCACGGGCCCACCGCACGGAGCCGCCGCACGGCGCCCTCCTGCGGCGCCGCCTCCGCCGAAGCGCCCTTCCGGACCGCCCCCGCTCCCCGGGACACGGATGCGGCCACGGACGCGGATACCGCTACGGTGGGCATACGAAAGAGGGAAATGGGTGCGCCGGGAAGTCTGGTCGGCATGTGTTCTGTGCTGCCCACCTGACCGGAGGTCCACCTCGTGGCCGCGCCCGCCCCGAAGCCCAAGCCCCAGCCCGCGTCGCAGTCCGATCCGCAGTCCGGTCCGGAGACCGGGTCGCACCCGCAGCCACGGCCCGAGCCCGGATCGCAGCGCACTCGCGCGTCCTTCCTGGGCCGGCTCCCGCTCCCCGAACGGACCTATCTCGCGGACGCGCTGCGCACCGAGACCGTCGGCGGGCTGCTGCTCCTCGTCGCCGCCATCGTCGCCCTCGTCTGGGCGAACACCCCACTGAGCAGCAGTTACGCCACGGTCAGCCACTTCCATCTGGGCCCGGGCATCTTCGGTCTGCACCTCTCCGTTCAGCACTGGGCGGCCGACGGACTGATCGCCGTCTTCTTCTTCGTCGCGGGGATCGAGCTGAAGCGCGAGATGGTCACCGGGGAGCTGCGCGACCCCAAGGCCGCCGCACTGCCCGTCATCGCGGCGGTGTGCGGGATGGCGGTACCGGCCCTGGTCTACACACTGGTCAACGTCGTCGGCAACGGTTCGCTCGACGGCTGGGCGGTGCCCACCGCCACCGACATCGCCGTCGCACTCGCCGTCCTCGCGGTCATCGGCACCTCGCTCCCCTCCGCGCTGCGCGCCTTCCTGCTCACCCTGGCCGTCGTCGACGACCTCTTCGCCATTCTGATCATCGCGGTGTTCTTCACCAGCGACATCAACATCGCGGCGCTGGGTGGCGCGGTGGCCGGCCTGGTCGTCTTCTGGCTGCTGCTGCGCTTCGACGTGCACGGCTGGTACGTCTACGTCCCCCTCGGGCTGGTCATCTGGGGGCTGATGTACAACAGCGGCGTGCACGCCACCATCGCCGGTGTCGCCATGGGCCTGATGCTCCGCTGCACCCCCCGTGAGGGTGAGAAGCACTCCCCCGGAGAGCACATCGAGCATCTGGTCCGGCCGTTCTCCGCGGGCCTCGCCGTGCCGCTGTTCGCCCTGTTCTCCGCAGGCGTCCTGGTCTCCGGCCGGGCACTCGCCGATGTGTTCAGCAGGCCGGAGACGCTGGGTGTCGTCCTCGGCCTGGTCGTCGGCAAGGCGGTCGGCATCTTCGGCGGTACGTGGCTGACCGCCCGCTTCACCAGGGCCGAGCTCAACAAGGAACTGGCGTGGGCCGATGTACTCGCGGTGGCCTCCCTCGCCGGGATCGGGTTCACCGTCTCGCTGCTCATCGGGGAGCTCGCCTTCACCGACGACCCCTCGACGACCGCCGAGATCAAGGCGTCGGTACTGCTGGGCTCGGTGATCGCCGCCGCGCTCTCCTCCGTCCTCCTCAAGGTGCGCGACCGCCGGTACCGGGCCCTGTGCGACGAGGAGCAGCGCGACGAGGACCACGACGGCATTCCCGACGTCTACGAGGAGGACGACGCCGCGCACCATCTGCGCATGGCTGCCATCCTCGAAGGGAAGGCGGCCGAGCACCGCCGTCTCGCCGAACGGGCGGGGGCAGCAAGCGAGGACGAGGACGGTCCGGCATGATCTGAAGTCAGATCATGGCGCACGGAACGTTTGTGACGATGCCCACGACGATGCCCGCGCGGAGGACCCGTTCGCACGGACGGACGCTCGCGCAAGAGAAGAGGGATTCAGCGATGAGCCACCCCAGCAGCCCTGCCGGCACCGCCGACCGCAGTCTCGGTCAGCTGTTCGCCTCGGCTACCGCCGAGATGTCCGCACTGGTGCACGACGAAATCGCCCTGGCCAAGGCCGAGCTCCGCCAGGACGTCAAGCGGGGGGCGGTCGGCAGCGCCGCGTTCTCGGCGGCCGGGATCGTGCTCCTCTTCTCCCTGCCGATGCTCAGCTTCGCCCTCGCCTACGGCATCCGGACGTGGAGCCACTGGAACATGGCGATCTGCTTCGTCCTGTCCTTCGCCGCGAACGTACTGGTGGCCGGAATCCTCGCTCTGATCGGGACCGTCTTCCTCAAGAAGGCCAAGAAGGGCAAGGGCCCGCAGAAGGTCGTCGCCTCCGCGAAGGAGACGGCCGCCGTCATCCAGGGCGTCAAGCCGCACCCCCGTCCGGCCCTCGACAAGGCGGCCGTCCTGGTGCCTGCGGACACCGTCCCCGCGGTCACCGGCACCTCGTCGGCTGTGGGACGCTCGTCGGCATGACCGCTTCTGCCGAAATGGGCTCTGTCGTACGAATCGACGGGCCCTGGACCCACCGCGATGTCGCCGCCAACGGCGCGCGCTTCCACATCACGGAGGCGGGCGACGGCCCGCTGGTGCTGCTGCTGCACGGTTTCCCGCAGTTCTGGTGGACCTGGCGCCACCAGTTGACCGCGCTCGCCGATGCCGGGTTCCGGGCCGTCGCGATGGATCTGCGGGGCGTCGGGGGCAGCGACCGCACACCCCGCGGGTACGACCCCGCCAATCTGGCCCTCGATGTCACCGGCGTGATCCGCTCACTCGGGGAGCCGGACGCCGCGCTCGTCGGGCACGACCTGGGCGGATACCTGGCGTGGACGGCGGCCGTGATGCGGCCCAAGCTGGTGCGCAGGCTGGCGGTGTCCTCGATGCCGCACCCGCGCCGGTGGCGCTCGGCGATGCTCTCGGACTTCTCGCAGTCCCGCGCCGGCTCGTACGTCTGGGGGTTCCAGCGGCCGTGGCTGCCGGAGCGCCAGCTCGTCGCCGACGACGCCGCGCTCGTCGGTGAGCTGGTCCGCGAGTGGTCCGGGCCGGTCCGGCCGGAGGACGAGGCCGTCGAGACGTACCGGCGCGCCATGTCGATCCCGTCGACCGCGCACTGTTCCATCGAGCCGTACCGGTGGATGGTGCGGTCCCTGGCGCGGCCGGACGGCATCCAGTTCAACCGCCGGATGAAGCGCCCGGTGCGCGTGCCGACACTGCATCTGCACGGGTCACTCGACCCGGTGATGCGCACCCGCAGTGCGGCGGGGTCGGGGCAGTACGTCGAAGCGCCGTACCGCTGGAGGCTGTTCGACGGTCTGGGGCACTTCCCCCAGGAGGAGGACCCCGCGGCGTTCTCCACGGAGCTCATCAACTGGCTGCAGGATCCCGAGCCCGACCGCTGACCTCCGGGCCCGTCCGGTGGCCTCCCCGCCCCGTCCGGTGGCATGACGGTGCGCCCTTCGTACGGCCGTACGGGCCAACCCGGCGCCCGGACTGGGAACGCTTGTCCTACGAACAGCCAAATGCCTGACGCATACGCCAATTGGCTCCATGGGACGCGATTACCGACCATGAGGCACGGGCAAACACGGTGGTATGGGCTGGACGCACGACTACGGTGACGCCGCACGCAACCGCCGCTCGGCCACGGGCCTGAGCACCCACGAGAGGGGCGGATCACACGACCGGGAGGACGATCCACGTCTCGGTATTCCGCGCATCATCCGCCGCCGGGCCCGCTGGGTCTCCGCCCGGTTACGCCACCCCAGGCCGTGAGAGGCACGGGAGCAGGCCTGGCGGACGTCGTGAGCGGACCGGTGGAGCCGTCCGCCAGGGCCACCCGGGCAACGGCTCGCATATCCGGCGGCGCAGGCACGCACACGGCGGCCCGGGCGCTCAGCTCTTCGTGAGGTAGCCGAGGCCCGGATGGACCGCCCGGTACCCGTCGAGCAGCCTGCCCGCGACATTCACGGAATCGACCAGCGGATGCAGGGCGAACGCCCGCACCGCGGCCCGCGCCGACCCGCTCTCCGCAGCTTCCAGCACGGAGCGCTCCACCGCCTTCACCGCTGACACCAGGGCCGCCTCATGGCCCGTCAGCTGTGATACCGGCAGCGGGTGCGGGCCCGTCGCGTCGACCCGGCAGGGGACCTCGATCACGGCGGCCGAGTCGAGCGCGGAGAGCGTACGGCCGCCGCCGGGGGCGCTGCCGTTGGGGACGTTGAGGATGAGGGTGGCGCTCTCGTCCCGTGCGATGGCCCGCATCAGGGCCAGCGCCACGTTCTCGTAACCGCCCGACTCCAGGTCGTCCGCTTCCCGTTCGCCCGCACCCGCGGCCTCGCGGTTCTCCGCCATGTACGTCGCCTCGCGCTCGGCGCGGGTGCGGTCCCAGGCCCGAAGCGCGGGCGTCGCCGGGTGCGCCATCTCGTCGTAGAACCGGGCCTGCTGGTCGTGCAGGAAGGCCCCGCGCGTCTGCTCCGCCTGCTGGTAGGCGGCGACCGTCTCACGGTTGAAGTAGTAGTAGTGCAGGTACTCGTTGGGGACCGAACGGATCGAGCGCAGCCACTCGGCCCCGAAGAGCCGGCCCTCCTCGAAGGAGGTCAGCAGCCGCTCGTCGTCGAACAGCCGGGGCAGGACATCCTGTTCGCCGACGTACAGACCGCGCAGCCAGCCCAGATGGTTCAGCCCCACGTAGTCGAGCCGTGCCGACCGGGGGTCCGCACCGAGGACCCGGGCGACCCGGCGGCCGAGGCCGACCGGTGAGTCGCAGATCCCGATGACCCGGCCGCCGAGGTGGGCGGCCATGGCCTCGGTGACCAGCCCCGCCGGGTTGGTGAAGTTGATGACCCAGGCCTCCGGGGCCAGCCGGGCGACCCGGCGAGCGATGTCGACCGCGACCGGGACCGTGCGGAGGCCGTACGCGATACCGCCCGCGCCGACGGTCTCCTGACCGAGGACGCCCTCGGCCAGCGCCACCCGTTCGTCGGCCGCACGGCCCGCGAGCCCGCCCACCCGGATCGCGGAGAAGACGAAGTCGGCGCCGCGCAGGGCGTCGTCCAGGTCGGTGGTGGTGCGGACCTCGGGCGCATCCGGCACGTCCGCGGCCTGGTCGGCCAGGACGCGCGCCACGGCCGCCAGCCGGGCAGGGTCGAGGTCGTGGAGCGTGAGGTGCGTGACCCGGCCGGCCGCGTGGTCGCGCAGCAGCGCCCCGTGGACCAGCGGTACCCGGAACCCGCCGCCGCCGAGAATCGTGAGCCTCACCGCGTGCCTCCCACTGTCGTCACCGTATGCGCCACCCGCACCGTGTACGTCCGTCCCGCCCTGTGCACCTGTCCCACCCTGTGCACCTGTCCCGCCCGGTACGCCTGCCCCGCCGGGAACGCCTGTTCCGCCGGGCGCCTTCCGCACGGTGTTCCCGCGCCGGGTACGCCTTGCGCCACGGGATTCCCGCGCCGGGTGCGTACCGCGTCCGCCGTCAGCGCCCCGTGCGGCCCCGTGCAGGCGTCACAGCGCGCATCCTTCCGTGTCGACCTGCTGGTTCGCGGTACGGCCCTTCGCGACGTCCTGGCGGACCTCGTCGGCCGAGAGCGCGTACCCGGTGTTGCTGTCATCGAGCGATTTGGCGAAGACCACGCCGTACACCTTGCCGCTGGGGGTCAGCAGCGGTCCGCCCGAGTTGCCCTGGCGGACGGTCGTGTAGAGCGAGTAGACGTCGCGGTTGACCGTCCCGCGGTGGTAGATGTCCGGGCCGCTGGCATTGATCCTGCCGCGGACACGGGCGGAACGGACGTCGTAACCGCCGTTCTCCGGGAAGCCGGCGACGATCGCGCTGTCGTCGCTGTGCGCGTCGTGGTCGGTGTCCGTGAACTTCAGCGCGGGCGCGTGCAGGTCCGGCACGTCCAGGACAGCGATGTCGCGCGCCCAGTCGTAGAGCACGACCTTCGCGTCGTACAGCCTGCCCTCGCCGCCGATCTGCACGGTCGGTTCGCTGACGCCTCCGACGACGTGGGCGTTGGTCATCACCCTGCGGTCGCCGAAGACGAAGCCGGAGCCCTCCAGGACCTTGCTGCAGCCGGTCGCCGTACCGACGACCTTGACGATGGACTTCTTGGCGCTCGTCACGACCGGACTGCTGGCGAGGGCCGGATCGGGCGGCTTGACCTCGGTGATCGGTTCGTTGGCGAACGGGCTGAAGACCTGGGGGAAGCCGTTCTGCGCGAGGACCGATGTGAAGTCCGCGAACCAGGTACTGGCCTGTGACGGCACGACCCGGGAGACCCCGACGAGCACCTTGGAACTGCGGACCTGCTTGCCGAGGGTGGGCAGTGTCGTCCCGGCCAGGGCCGATCCGATCAGCCAGGCGACCAGCAGCATGGCCACCACGTTCACCAGGGCGCCACCGGTGGCGTCGAGGGCGCGCGCCGGTGACCAGGTGATGAAGCGCCGCAGTTTGTTGCCGAGGTGAGTGGTGAGGGCCTGGCCCACCGAGGCGCACACGATCACGATGATCACCGCGATCACGGTGGCCGTCGTGGAGACTTCGGACTTCTCCGTGAGCTCGTCCCAGATGATGGGCAGCGCGTAGACGGCGACGACGCCGCCCCCGAGAAACCCGATCACCGAGAGGATGCCGACGACGAAACCCTGGCGGTAACCGATGACCGCGAACCATACAGCGGCCAGCAGCAGCAGGATGTCCAGCACGTTCACCGTCGGGAGCCTCGCATTTCGTCGCCGGTCACGGTCCGCCGGCCGGTGGTGCGGCCCCCCGGGGAGCCGCAGTGGTTCGCAGCGTCGCCCGAGTGGCCCAGTACGTCGGACACCCTGTCATGCGCGCCAGTCGAGCGGGACCTGTCTGGAGTGGTCCCAGGGCCGTTCCCAGCCGGCGAAGTGCAGAATTCGGTCGATCACTCCGGCGGTGAAACCCCAGACCAGGGCGGATTCGACCAGAAATGCGGGGCCCCGGTGACCTCGCGGGTGGACCGTCGTCACCCGGTTGGCGGGGTCCGTGAGATCCGCCACGGGAACCGTGAAGACCCGGGCCGTCTCGCCGCTGTCCACCGCCCGTACGGGGGTGGGCTCGCGCCACCAGCCGAGCACGGGCGTCACGACGAAACCGCTCACCGGGATGTAGAGCCGGGGCAGCACACCGAAGAGCTGCACGCCCGCCGGTTCGAGGCCGGTCTCCTCCTGGGCCTCGCGCAGCGCGGCGCGCAGCGGGCCCGTGGTCTGCGGGTCGCCGTCCCCCGGGTCGAGGGAGCCGCCGGGGAATGAGGGCTGGCCTGCGTGGGAGCGCAGGCTGGAGGCCCGCTCCATCAGCAGCAGCTCGGGCCCGGCCCGGCCTTCGCCGAAGAGGATCAGGACGGCGGACTGCCGCCCGCTGCCGCTCTCGGGCGGCAGGAACCGGCTGAGCTGCTCGGGGCGCACGGTGTCGGCCGCCCGGGCCACGGGCGTCAGCCACCCGGGCAGCCCGTCCTGCGTCACAGCGACCGGACTCTCCTGAGTCCGGCCCGTGTGTCTCTCTCCAGCGCGCGTCATCGGCACCCCCGCACCTTCCAACGCCTGCGGCGCGCCCGATCGTTCCGCACGGACGGGTGGTTCCCTACGGGCGGGTGGTCCCCTGCGGACGGGTGGCTCCGCACGGGCAGGTCGTCGCGGCGGCCCGCTGTCACCCGGCCCCCAGCGGCGGAGCCGGCTGCCCGGGAAAGTCCGCGGGGGGCTTCAGGCGCTGGCCGGGCTGCCCGCCCTTCTCGTACTTCAGCAGCTTCCGCGCCTTCTCCGGGTCCGTCTCGCCCTCGCCGTACGCGGGGCAGAGCGGGGCGATCGGACAGGCGCCGCAGGCCGGTTTACGGGCATGGCAGATCCGGCGTCCGTGAAAGACCACCCGGTGCGAGAGCATCGTCCAGTCGCTCTCGGGAAAGAGCGCGCAGATCTCCGCCTCGACCTTCTCCGGATCCTGCTGCTCGGTCCACTTCCAGCGGCGCACCAGCCGCCCGAAATGCGTGTCGACGGTGATTCCCGGGACTCCGAAAGCATTACCGAGAACCACATTGGCCGTTTTCCGCCCGACTCCGGGCAGCGAGACCAGATCCTCGATACGGCCAGGCACCTCACCACCGAAATTGTCCCGGAGGGCGGTGGACAGCCCCAGGACCGATTTCGCCTTCGCCCGGAAGAAACCGGTCGGCCGCAGGATCTGCTCCAGCTCCTCCGGGTCCGCTGCCGCCATGTCCTCCGGCGTCGGGAACTTCGCAAAGAGCGCGGGCGTCGTCTGGTTCACCCGGAGGTCGGTGGTCTGGGCGGAGAGAACCGTCGCGACCAGCAGCTCGAAGGCGTTCTCGAAGTCGAGCTCGGGATGGGCGTACGGATAGATCTCGGCCAGCTCGTGGTTGATCCGGTGCGCCCTCCGGACCAGGGCGGCGTGCGACTCGGACCGGGGAATCCTGACGGCCACCACAGCGGGCGCGGGCTTCTCCGAAGCCCCGGCCTTCTTCACCGTCTTCTTCGCGGCTTTCTTGGCGGGCGCGGCTTTCTGGGCGGGCGCAGCCTTCTTGGCGGGCGCGGCTTTCTTGGCAGCCGCGGCTTTCTTGGCAGGCGCCGCCTTCTTCGCAGCCGCCGCTTTCTTGGCGGGCGCAGCCTCCTTGGCAACCGCCGTCGTGCTGACCGGCGCCGCCTTCTTCGCAGGCGCCGCCTTCTTCGCACTCCCGGACTTCTTCGCGGGCGCGGCCTTCCTCGCGGGCGCGGCTCTCGTCGAGGCCGTCTCCGGGCTCTGCTCCGTGGCTTCCTCCGCCGGTCCGGCCGCCTCAGTCATCTCGGTCCCCTTCACCGCTCGCCTCACGTATGCGGCCTTTTTCGCCCGGGTGGGCGACTGTTCGCCCACAGCAGAATTTCGGCTCGGTGGCACCCGTTCAGCCCCCTGACCTTCTGCTCTCACCGGCGATGTGGACACCCGGCCAGCCTAGAGCCAGCCACCGGCATCCACCCCGGTCACAGCCGATTACCAACCCAATCGGCCCCCTCCCGCACAGGCCGCAGCACCGGTACGTCAAACTTGTGACTGATCACACTGATTGACCCGTCCGGCATGATGGGAACCAGCCGGTTCCCTGAGCAGGTCGACAAGGAGAGAACTCGTGGACGACGTTCTGCGGCGCGCCCCGCTCTTCGCGGCGCTCGATGACGAGCAGGCCGCTGAGCTGCGCGCCTCGATGAGTGAGGTGACGCTCGCCCGCGGCGACGCCCTCTTCCACGAGGGCGACCCAGGCGACCGCCTCTATGTGGTCACCGAGGGCAAGGTAAAGCTGCACCGCACTTCCCCCGACGGCCGCGAGAACATGCTGGCGGTCCTCGGCCCCGGCGAGCTGATCGGCGAGCTGTCCCTCTTCGACCCGGGCCCGCGTACCGCCACGGCCTCGGCGCTGACCGAGGTCAAGCTGCTCGGCCTGGGCCACGGCGACCTTCAGCCCTGGCTGAACGTCCGCCCCGAGGTGGCCACGGCGCTGCTGCGCGCGGTCGCCCGCCGGCTGCGCAAGACCAACGACCAGATGTCCGACCTGGTCTTCTCGGACGTCCCCGGCCGGGTGGCCCGCGCGCTCCTCGACCTCTCGCGCCGCTTCGGTGTGCAGTCGGAGGAAGGCATCCACGTCGTCCACGACCTCACGCAGGAAGAGCTGGCCCAGCTGGTCGGCGCCTCCCGCGAGACGGTCAACAAGGCCCTCGCGGACTTCGCCGGACGCGGCTGGCTGCGGCTGGAGGCCCGTGCGGTGATCCTGCTGGACGTGGAGCGCCTCGCGAAGCGGTCCCGCTAGGGACCTCTGCCCGTACCTACGCCGAAGGGGCGCCCCGCCGTCGAGCGGGGGCGCCCCTTCGGCGTACCCGTACGCGTCACGCACCTCGTCCCGGCCCGCGCGGCCCGGCCGGAAGTCCGCTCCGGCCGGCTCCCGGCACCGCGGCGGCACCGCGCCCTCGGCGGCTCAGATCAGCCCGTGCTCCCGCAGGTACTCCAGCTGCGCCCGTACGGAGAGCTCCGCCGCGGGCCAGAGTGACCGGTCGACATCCGCGTACACCTCGGCGACGACCTCCGAAGCCGCAGTGAAGCCGTTCTCGGCCGCCGTCTCCACCTGCGCGAGCCGGTTGGCCCGGTGCGCGAGGTAGAAGTCGATGGCGCCCTGGGCGTCCTCCAGTACGGGCCCGTGCCCCGGGAGCACCGTGTGCACCCCGTCGTCCACCGTCAGCGAGCGCAGCCGCCGGAGCGAGTCCAGGTAGTCGCCGAGCCGTCCGTCCGGATGCGCCACCAGCGTCGTGCCGCGGCCCAGGACCGTGTCGCCCGTCAGCACTGCCCGGTCGGCAGGGAGGTGGAAGGAGAGCGAGTCGCCCGTGTGGCCCGGGGTCGGCACGACCCTCAGTTCCAGGCCGCCGGTGGTGATGACGTCCCCCGCGCCGAGTCCCTCGTCACCGAGCCGCAGCGCGGGGTCCAGCGCCCGTACGGACGTACGCGTCAGCTCGGCGAAGCGCGCCGCGCCCTCCGCGTGGTCGGGGTGGCCGTGTGTCAGGAGCGTGAGCGCGATGCGCCGGCCCGCGCCCGCCGCCGTCGCGACGACGGCCTTCAGATGGGTGTCGTCGAGCGGGCCAGGGTCGATGACGACGGCCAGGTCCGAGTCCGGTTCGGCGATGATCCAGGTGTTGGTGCCGTCGAGGGTCATGGCGGAGGCGTTCGGCGCCAGGACGTTGACCGCCCGTGATGTGGCGGGTCCTGACAGCACTCCGCCCCTGGGCTGGCCCGGGAGGGCTGCGGCGTCACTCACGCGGGGCTCCTGTCGTCCGGACCGCCGTCCCGGGGTCCCGGCCGTTCACTCCGGGGCTCCCGACGCCGGCAGTCGCCGGGTGAACTCATCATGACCCGGCCAGCTCAGCACCAGCTCACCGGCGTCCAGCCGGGCCCGTGCCAGCACCGGTGCGAGGTCCTGTGCCGGTGCTCCCGCCAGGGTCCCGGCCACCGTTCCGTACGGCTGGAGCGAGCGCAGCGTCGCGATCGTCGGGGGCATCATGAGCAGCTCCCCCCTGTCGTACGCCCCGGCGGCCTCCTCAGGACGCACCCAGACCGTGCGGTCGGCCTCGGTGGAGGCGTTGCGGGTGCGCTGGCCGTCCGGCAGCGCGGCCACGAAGAACCAGGTGTCGTACCGCTTCGGCTCGAACTCCGGGGTGATCCAGCGGGCCCACGCACCCAGCAGGTCGGACCGGAGCACCAGCCCCCGCCGGTCCAGGAATTCGGCGAAGGAGAGGGCGCGGTCGACGAGCGCCGCGCGGTCCGCCTCCCAGTCGTCGCCCGAGAGGTCGCCGACGACGGTGGACGCGGTCTCGCCCGCGAGCAGCACCCCGGCCTCCTCGTACGTCTCGCGGACGGCGGCGCAGACGATGGCCTGGGCGGATGCGGCGTCGACGCCGAGCCTGGCGGCCCACACGTCACGCGACGGGCCCGCCCAGCGCACCGCGCGGTCGTCGTCGCGGGGGTCGACACCACCGCCCGGATACGCGTACGCGCCTCCGGCGAAAGCCATGGAGGCGCGTCTGCGCAGCATGTGGACGGCGGGTCCTGCCGCGGTGTCCCGCAGCAGCATGACGGTCGCGGCCCTGCGCGGTGCGACGGCGGTGAGCTCGCCGGCCGCCAGGGCGCGGATACGGTCAGGCCATTCCGGCGGGTACCACTGACCTCGGGACATGGCCGGAGGCTAACCGCTCCCGCGCCGATGTTCGAGGGGGTGAGCCGGGCGAGGATGCGGACCGGTCCGCGGGACGGGCGGAACGCCCGCCCGGCGACGCGGCTCCTCCCCCGCCCCGGGCCCTCGGCCGCCGGGCTCCCAGGCTTTCGAGCGCACAGGCTTTCCAGCCCGGGCCCTCAGGCCTTCAGCTCGACCTGGATCTCCACCTCGACCGGAGCGTCGAGCGGGAGTACCGCCACGCCCACCGCGCTGCGCGCGTGGACACCGCGGTCGCCCAGGACCTCGCCCAGCAACTCACTGGCGCCGTTGAGCACGCCCGGCTGGCCGGTGAAGTCCGGGGCCGAAGCCACGAACCCCACGACCTTCACGACGCGTTCGACACGGTCCAGATCACCGGTGACCGACTTCACGGCCGCCAGCGCGTTCAGCGCGCACGTACGCGCCAGGTCCTTCGCCTCCTCGGCGGTGACCTCGGCGCCGACCTTGCCGACCAGCGGGAGCTTGCCCTCCACCATCGGCAGCTGGCCCGACGTGTACACGTACACACCGGACTGCACGGCCGGCTGGTAAGCGGCCAGCGGCGGAACGACGGCCGGGAGCGTCAGCCCCAGCTCGGTCAGCCGCGCTTCGACGGTCCCGCTCATGCGGACTTCTCGCGCTTGAGGTATGCCACAAGCTGTTCGGGGTTGTTCGGTCCCGGCACGACCTGGACGAGCTCCCAGCCGTCCTCGCCCCAGGTGTCCAGAATCTGCTTCGTCGCGTGCACCAGCAGCGGCACAGTCGCGTATTCCCATTTGGCCATACGGCGACTGTAGCCGCTGTCACTGACTGCCTCGGGCGTACCACCGGGCCCGACTGGTTAGGCTCGAATACGTGAGCAGGCTTCAGGTCGTGAGTGGCAAGGGCGGGACCGGGAAGACCACGGTCGCCGCCGCGCTGGCGCTCGCCCTCGCCACGGAGGGCAAACGCACGCTCCTCGTGGAGGTCGAGGGCCGGCAGGGCATCGCCCAGCTCTTCGAGACGGAGGCGTCCCCGTACGAGGAACGGAAGATCGCCGTGGCGCCCGGCGGCGGGGAGGTGTACGCCCTCGCGATCGACGCCGAACGCGCCCTGCTGGACTACCTCCAGATGTTCTACAAGCTGGGCAGCGCGGGCCGGGCCCTGAAGAAGCTCGGCGCGATCGACTTCGCCACGACCATCGCGCCCGGGGTGCGGGACGTGCTCCTCACCGGCAAGGCCTGCGAAGCCGTACGCCGCAAGAACAAGCAGGGCCGCTTCGCCTACGACCACATCGTCATGGACGCCCCGCCGACCGGCCGCATCACCCGCTTCCTCAACGTCAACGACGAGGTGGCAGGTCTCGCGAAGATCGGCCCGATACACAATCAGGCCCAGGCCGTGATGCGCGTCCTCAAGTCCCCCGAGACCGCCGTGCACCTGGTGACGCTGCTTGAGGAGATGCCCGTGCAGGAGACCGCGGACGGCATCGCCGAGCTGCGCGCCGCCGACCTTCCCGTGGGCAACGTCATCGTGAACATGGTCCGCCCCGCGCTCCTGGACGAGCAGACCGTACGGACCGTGTCAGGCGACCGCCGCAAGGAGGTCGCCAAGGCGCTCACCCGGGCGGGTGTGAGCGGAGCGGCGAAGCTCGTGACCCCGCTGCTGGCCGAGGCCGTCGACCACGCGGAGCGGGTGGAGCTGGAGCGCGAGCAGCGCGCCGTACTGGCGGGGCTTGAGCTGCCCACCTACGAACTCCCGCTGCTCGGCGAGGGGATGGACCTCGGCGGGCTCTATCGGCTGGCGACGGAACTGCGGAGGCACACCACGTCATGAGCCTGGACAGCGTGCCCTTCCTCGACATCGACCCGCTGCTCGACGACCCGGCGACCCGCATCATCGTCTGCTGCGGCTCCGGCGGCGTGGGCAAGACCACGACCGCGGCCGCGCTGGGCGTGCGGGCGGCCGAGCGCGGGCGCAGGGCCGTCGTGCTGACCATCGACCCGGCGCGCAGGCTCGCCCAGTCCATGGGCATCGACTCACTCGACAACATCCCGCGCCGGGTGCCGGGCATCAAGGCCACCGGCGACGGTGAACTGCACGCCATGATGCTGGACATGAAGCGGACGTTCGACGAGATCGTCGAGGCGCACGCGGACGCCGAGCGGGCCGGCGCCATCCTGAACAACCCCTTCTACCAGTCGCTCTCCGCCGGCTTCGCCGGGACGCAGGAGTACATGGCGATGGAGAAGCTGGGCCAGCTGCGCGCCCGCGACGAGTGGGACCTGATCGTCGTGGACACCCCGCCGTCGCGCTCCGCGCTCGACTTCCTCGACGCGCCGAAACGGCTCGGGTCGTTCCTCGACGGCAGGTTCATCCGGCTGCTGATGGCGCCGGCGAAGGCCGGCGGCCGGGCCGGGATGAAGTTCCTCAACGTCGGCATGTCGATGATGACCGGGACTCTCGGCAAGCTGCTCGGCGGGCAGTTCCTGCGCGACGTGCAGACGTTCGTCACGGCGATGGACACCATGTTCGGCGGCTTCCGCACCCGCGCCGACGCCACGTACCGGCTGCTCCAGGCGCCCGGCACCGCCTTCCTGGTGGTCGCCGCGCCGGAACGGGACGCGCTGCGGGAGGCCGCCTACTTCGTGGAGCGGCTGGCAGCGGACGGGATGCCGCTGGCCGGTCTCGTACTCAACAGGGTGCACGGAAGCGGGGCGGCGCGGCTCACGGCGGAGCGGGCGCTGGCCGCCGCGGAAAATCTTGACGACAGCGGCATTGTGGATCAGGAGGCCGGGAATGAAGAGCTTCGTGACTCCACGGACCCCTCCCCCGAGCCCGGAACCGCGGAGCGCACAGAGCATGCGGATACGTCAGGGACGCACCCCGGGAAACCGCCTGCCGCATCCCCGGGGACACACGCGGGCACCACAGACGCAGACACCACACACGCGGACACACCCGTGGCCACAGAGGCGGATGCCCGACCGGGCTCCGCGCAGGACGCCGGGACACGGGCGAGGACCGGAGAGCCCGCCGAGTCATCCCCGGAGGCCGACACGCAGGACGCCATGCCGGAGCCGACGGTCGACGCACTGACCGCCGGTCTGCTCCGACTGCACGCCGAACGCATGCAGGTACTCGCGCGTGAGCAGCGCACCCGTGACCGCTTCACCGCGCTCCACCCCGAGGTGGCCGTGGCCGAGGTGGCCGCACTGCCCGGTGATGTCCACGACCTGGCAGGGCTCCGGGCCATCGGTGATCGCCTCGCGACCGGTCGTTCACCGGCCTGAGAGCGGCCCTCCGCACGAGGACGCCCGGCATCTGCGCAGCGCGCACCCGCCTCATGGGGTCTCCCCCATGGCGCATGCGTCCGCCGCGCGGGGGACGTCGTCCCACGGCGGCGCGTGTCCGTACGCCATGCCCTACCCCACGGCGGCGTACGTCTCCTCGAACGCTTCGTCGTCCACGACGATCGCGGGCAGGATGCCCGTGCTCCGCTCGTACTCGGTGCGCGCGGTCTCCAGCAGTCGACGCCACGAGGTGACGGTGGGGCGCCTGCGCAACAGTGCGCGCCGCTCCCGCTCGGTCATGCCACCCCACACGCCGAATTCGACGCGGTTGTCGAGCGCGTCGGCCAGGCACTCCGTACGCACCGGACATCCGGTGCACACCGCCTTGGCCCTGTTCTGCGCTGCCCCTTGTACAAACAGTTCGTCCGGATCGGTAGTGCGGCAGGCTGCCTGCGCACTCCAGTCAGTTACCCAGCCCATCCCGGCGCCGTCCTCTCCCGAAATTCGAGGCTCCCCCACGGCGGCAGCGGCATATTCACCGCTGCCAGTTGAGGACGTTACGGAAGGTGGGCACAGCGCAACACCCCCTTCGGGCCCAATCTTGAATGGTCCGAACGGACTATGCGTACGCGGTAGATCACCCAACGGAGTGAGTGATGGACATTCTTAACAACCCCGACAAAGCGGGGCAGTTCATCCACGCCACATCGGACGCCGGGTTACACATGCGGCATATTCGGACGCACATTCACCCCATTCGGGGAGGGTGACATTGCGCCAGGGGGCTTGATACCGGGGGGCACTGCTGTGACAGTTAGGTGCAGCTTAGGCCAAGGCATATCCGCGTGTCCGGCGAATGAAGCTGCTCCTCCCCCACCACGTAGGCTGCCCTCATGCCAAAGAAGCGCTCCGGCGGGGGTCTCACCACGACCCAGCAGGCCGCCAAATTCCTCGGTGTCGCCGCGCTCTCCGGAGCTGTACTGGCAGGCATCGCCCTGCCGGCAGCCGGGGCGCTGGGGCTCGCGGCCAAGGGCACCGTCAAGGGTTTCGACGACATCCCGGCCAGCCTCAAGACCCCTCCGCTCAGCCAGCGGACCACGATCCTGGACGCCGACAACAACCAGATCGCGTCGGTCTACGAACGCGACCGCACGGTGGTGAAGCTCCAGGACATCTCGCCGTACATGCAGAAGGCGCTCGTCGCGATCGAGGACGCGCGCTTCTACCAGCACGGCGCGATCGACGTGAAGGGCGTGGCGCGCGCGCTCAACCGCAACGCGCAGGAAGGCGGCGCGGCCCAGGGCGCTTCGACCCTCACGCAGCAGTACGTCAAGAACGTCTTCGTCGAGGAGGCGGGCGACGACCCGACCAAGGTCGCGCAGGCCCAGCAGAAGAGCCTCGGCCGCAAGGTCCGCGAGCTCAAGTACGCGATCCAGGTCGAGGAGTCGCTCGGCAAGAAGAAGATCCTGGAGAACTACCTCAACATCACGTTCTTCGGCGAGCAGGCGTACGGCGTCGAGGCGGCGTCGCAGCGGTACTTCTCCAAGTCCGCCAAGGACCTGACGATCGGCGAGTCCGCGCTGCTGGCCGGGCTGGTCCAGTCCCCGAGCCGCTACGACCCGATCAACGACATGGAAGAGGCCACCAAGCGGCGCAACACGGTGCTGCAGCGTATGGCCGATGTCCATGACATCTCGCAGCCGGAGGCCGACAAGGCGATGGCCGAGCCGATCAAGCTGAAGGTGACCCGGCCCAAGAGCGGGTGCATCACCGCGGTCAAGGGCGCGGGCTTCTTCTGCGACTACGTCCGCAAGGTGTTCCTGACGGACCCGGCCTTCGGCAAGACCAAGGAAGCGCGCCAGAAGCTCTGGTCCGTCGGCGGACTGACCGTCAAGACCACACTGGACCCCAAGGCGCAGGCGTCCTCCAACGTCGCGGCCACCTCCCGGGTCAACAAGGACGACAAGATCGCGGACGCGGTGGTGCAGGTCCAGCCGGGCACCGGCAAGATCCTCGCGATGGCGCAGTCCCGTCCGTACGGCCTGGATCCGTCGAAGCACGAGACGGTGCTGAACCTCTCGGTCGACAACAAGATGGGCGGCACGTACGCGGGCTTCCAGGTGGGCTCCACGTTCAAGCCGATCACCGCGGCCGCCGCGCTGGAGAAGGGCATCAGCCCGTCGCAGAGCTTCACGACGGGCTCCAAGATCTCCCTGCCCGGCACGAGCTTCCGTACCTGCCAGAACCAGCCGGCCGACTCCAGCCCCTGGTCCGTGCAGAACGAGCTCACGTCGGAGAAGGGCACGTTCGACATGACCAGTGCGCTGGGCAAGTCGATCAACACGTACTTCGCACGCCTGGAGCAGAAGGCCGGGCTCTGCGAGACGATCACCATGGCGGACAAGGTCGGCTACATCCGCGGCAACAACAAGCCGCTTCAGGCCGTGCCCTCCACCACCCTCGGCGGTCAGGAGTCGACTCCGCTGGCGATGGCCTCGGTGTACGCCACCTTCGCCAACCGCGGCACGTACTGCTCGCCGATCGCCGTCGAGTCGGTGACCGCGCCGGGCGGCAAGCAGATCCCTGTGCCGAAGTCGTCCTGCTCCTCGGCGATGAGCGAGCACACCGCCGACACGGTCAACCAGATGCTCAAGGGTGTGGTCGCGGACGGCACCGGTAAGCAGGCCGGGCTCAGCGACCGGGACAACGCGGGCAAGACGGGTACCACGGACGAGCGCAAGAACGCCTGGTTCGTCGGCTACACGCCCAACCTCGCCACGGCGGTCTGGGTCGGCAGCGACGGCGCGAGGCAGATCCCGATGACCAACATCAACATCGGCGGCCACTACTACGACGAGGTCTGCGGTGGCTGCCTCCCCGGCCCGATCTGGAAGACGGCGATGACCGGCGCCCTGTCACCGTCGGAGACGCCGTCCTTCAACCAGGTGGACGTCCCGCGCGGCCACTCCAGCGGCGGCAAGAGCGGCGGGGACCACAACGCCGGCGACCAGGGGAACGGCGGGACGGACGGCGGCGGCAACGGCGACGGTGACGGTGACGGTGGTACGAACGGCGGTGACCAGGGGAACGGCGGCGGCCAGCCCGGAACCGGCGGCATCTCGTTCCCGCCGGGCTTCATCGGCGGGAACAACGGCCACCACAGGAGGTAGCGCAGGCAGCGCGGCCGACCGCGGTCACGCCGGCCCGGCGCCCGGAGCGGGCAGGGCCGCGGAGATGCGGCAGGCGCGGTGACGTGCGGAGGGGCGCCCGGTGGGTTCACCGGGCGCCCCTCCTCTTCGGGTCGGGGGGTCTCGCCTCTCCCGGCCGGTGCACCAGCCACACAGCACAAGCGCCAGGAGACGCTGAGGGGTGGCGGGGTGCTGGGGGCGGCGGGGTACTGGGGGCGGCGGGGTGCTGGGGGTGCTGCGGGCGCACTCCGCCGCGGAAGCCGCCGCCCCGGCCCGGCCCCTCAGCCGAGCAGGCGCTTCTTCACCTCTGCGGCGACCCGGCCGCCGTCGGCGAGCCCGGCCACCTTCGGGTTGACGATCTTCATGACGGCGCCCATGGCCCGCGGCCCCTCGGCGCCCGCGGCCTTCGCCTCGCTGACAGCCTGAGTGACGATCTCGCCCAGCTCGTCGTCGCTGAGCTGCTTCGGCAGGTACGTGGCGAGCAGCTCGCCCTCCGCCTTCTCCCGCGCTGCGCTCTCGGCGCGGCCACCCTGCTCGAAGGCGTCGGCCGCCTCGCGGCGCTTCTTCGCCTCCTTGGCGATCACCTTCAGTACCTCGTCGTCGGTCAGCTCGCGTGCCGACGTGCCCGACACCTCTTCCTTCGTGATCGCGGAGAGGGTCAGCCGGAGCGTCGATGAGCGCAGCTCGTCGCGTGCCCTGATGGCGTCGGTGAGGTCTGCGTGCAGCGTGGACTTGAGCGTGGTCATGCGGCCAAGTGTCGCAGGTGCGGCCCCCGAGCCGCCCACAGATTTTGTGGCGCCCCGCTGTCTGCGACGATGGAGGTATGCGCGCACGCTATGGGATCCCCCTCAAAGTCACCGCAGGAATCACGGCCGTTGGCGCGGCAGGCATCGCCTATGCCGCCGGATTCGAGGCGCGCTCCTTCCGCCTCCGGCGGGTGACCGTGCCCGTACTGCCTGCGGGTGCCCGGCCGGTCCGTGTCCTCCAGGTCTCGGACATCCACATGGTCGGCGGCCAGCGCAAGAAGCAGCGCTGGCTCCAGTCACTGGCAGGGCTGCGGCCCGACTTCGTGGTCAACACGGGGGACAACCTCTCCGACCCGGAGGCCGTACCGGAGGTACTGGACGCACTGGGCCCGCTGCTCGAATTCCCGGGTGTGTACGTGTTCGGGTCGAACGACTACTACGGACCGAAGTTCCGTAATCCGGCCCGCTATCTCTTCGAGAAGGCACAGGGCAAGCACGGCCTCAACGGCAGGGCGCCGGCGGTGGGCGTGGTCCACAACCCGTGGGAGGGCCTGCGGGACGGCTTCGACGCGGCGGGCTGGGTGAACCTCACCAACACCCGCGGGCGGCTGAAGGTGGACGGCATGGAGATCGCCTTCACCGGCCTGGACGACCCGCACATCAAACGGGACAGGTACGCCGAGGTCGCGGGCGGCCCGGAGGCGGGCGCGGACCTCTCGATCGCCGTGGTGCACGCCCCGTACCTGCGCGCCCTGGACGCGTTCACGACCGACGGTTACCCCCTGATGCTCGCGGGCCACACACACGGCGGTCAGCTCTGCATCCCGTTCTACGGCGCGCTGGTCACCAACTGCGACCTGGACACCGACCGGGTCAAGGGCCTCTCGGCCCACGAGTCCGGCGGCAACCGCTCCTACCTGCACGTATCCGCAGGCTGCGGCACGAACCGCTACACCCCGGTCCGCTTCGCGTGCGCTCCGGAAGCGACCCTGCTGACGCTGACGGCGGGGCGGTAGGGGCGCCACGGGGGCCGGGCCCCGTGGCCACAGGGGCCCCATGAGCCTGTCGGGGGAAACCGGATTTCGTCTCAGGCCACGGGTCCGCTAAAGTAATCGTTGTCGCCACCACACAGGCGACAATCGGGGTGTAGCGCAGCTTGGCAGCGCGCTTCGTTCGGGACGAAGAGGTCGTGGGTTCAAATCCCGCCACCCCGACAGCTGAAATACCAGGTCAGGGGCCTGATCCACTTAGTGGATCAGGCCCCTGAGTGGTTTCCGGGGGCGTTTTGGGAGCCGTTTGGGAGCCGAGTCTGAATGCAGCTCCCTTACAGAGAGTCCGACTTCACGACCTTGGACCCGTACCGCGAAAAGTCCCGACGCACTCCGCCGGGAGACGTCCGGCTTGCCGCCGCGATGGCTGCCTACGGCTGGACACATCACTAGCCCACCACTGCACGCCCCGGAAGCATCAGATCGGGCGGGCCACATCCGGCTTCGCCGCACGTATCCAGCCCTTACGACTCGGACATTTCGTCACGATGAGTGACGCCCTGGCATCCTTGAATTTGAGGCATCAGAGTTCAAGGCCACACAACCGCAGGCGGATGCAGCCGAGCCGATCAAACATGCAGGTCAGGCAACCCTCACCACGCCTCAGCCGACTCGATCCCCATCCTTGAAATCCAGAGGCTGAAATTCAAGGATGTCTGAGTATCCTTACATTGTGGATGCGAAACTCTTGGGACAGTCCCCGATCGGCACCCTGGTGCCGATCGGCGGCTACGACCCCCGCGCTGGCCGTGACTACCACGCCAGCGCATACGTGCCGGATGACCTGCCACACAACGTCGAACTCAGTGGATCAACCCATCTGGCAGTCGCCAATGCTGCTGCTGCCGTAGCAAGGGCTGACCAGGCGGCTCGACAGCTACCGAACCCGCGACTCCTAGTCCGGCCTTCTATCCGGCGCGAGGCGGTAAGCACCTCCGCTCTGGAAGGTACGTACGCGGCCTTCACTGACGTCCTCGAAGCCGACTTCAAGGACCGCGCCCAGCTATCCGCGTCGGTTGCCGAGGTACTCAACTACGTCCGCGCTGCTGAGGAAGCCATTGCCTGGGTGGGCGAGCGACCGATCACCCTCGCGCTGCTACAGCATCTCCAAGGAGTCCTTGTTCGGGGAACCCCCAGCGAGACCCGAGACGCTGGGCGAGTGCGGACAACCCAGGTCTTCATTGGGCTCAACAGCGCTAATGTCGAGGATGCGCGTTTCGTCCCAGCACCACCCGATCACCGACTCCGCGATGGATTGCTTGCCTGGGAGGGATGGATCAACGGAGGTCAGGAGATGCACACCCTCGTAAAGATGGCTCTCGGTCACTACCAATTCGAGACTCTTCACCCCTTTAACGATGGAAACGGACGACTTGGGCGCCTCGTCGTCATCCTGCAGCTCATGGCAGCAGGTGAGCTCCAACTCCCCATCCTCAACCTGTCGCCCTGGCTCGAAGTGCGCCGCCGCGCTTACCAAGACCACCTGCTCGACGTCAGCGTGACAGGCGATTACAACCCTTGGGTTTCCTTCTTCTGCCAGGCCGTAGAGGCACAGGCAAGCGAGGCTATGCGCCAGGTCAGCGGCTTGATCGAAATCAAGCAGAAGTTCATGGATCAGCTGCGCACACTTCGGGCCAAGGGGGTTTCGCTCCAGATCGCAGAAGACTTGATCGGGTACCCGATGCTCACAGTGAGGGATGCCGCCGACCGTTACGGAGTGACGTACCAGGCCGCCAATCAGGCTGTGGCGAAGCTCGTCGAGCTGGGAATCCTGCAGCAGCGTTCTGAGGGCAACTACGGCCGGATCTTTGCCTGCAATGACGTACTGAGAGTCATGCAGCTACCGCCACCGCCACAACAGACCGCTCTCCCTGTCTCGTGACAAGCGCCGACACGGGACTCCCTTACGTCGGAGGTGCCTGAGCAACTATCCGATACAGGTTGTGCTGATGCAGGCACAGACGGTACGACCGTAACCATGCACCGTTGGTCGCCACTTAATGATCGCCAGCTGGTCCTGCTCACCCGCATCGGGGAGGGGACGGAGCCTGTTACCTCAGACAGCCCGGAACTTGCCGCCACCGCTCACGCTCTCAAGGGGCGAGGCTTGATCGCCATGCCAAAGCAGAGCGGGAGGTGGCAGGCGGACATCACCAATGACGGACGCTTCTACCTGGAGCACGGGCACCACCCGGACCGGCCTGAGCGGACTCCACGCAGGCAGCGTTCGGCGGCCCCCAAGCTGACACCGCAGGCTGGCCCGCCCCGCCGGCAGCCAGCACCCTCGTCCGCGACTGCGAAGCCCCCGCGCCCCTCACCGGCCGCGATCGGAGCGGCCCTGATCACCCAGGTACAGGAGGCGCGCTCGGCCCGCACTGCGTCCACGGCCTTGATTGTCGCGATGCCGACGAGGACCGCCAGCCTGATCCCTCCCTGACGGAGCTCTTTGAGGGCCTGCAGGAGAGTCCTGTCGGCCTGCAACCTTTGGTGTGCCATCCGAGCCAGGACCGCTTCAACTTCATTCGTGCAGGCTGCGGAAGCACCACAGCGTTCAATGAGGTGCGTTGCGACGGCCGTACTGGAACGCAGCTGCCCGTCGTGTCGCGGTTGCCAGCTACCGCACAAAGCGGCCTCCGCGATCGCCATTGGCAAGCGCATGGCCCAGGCCAACTGGGCTGCAGCAGCGCTCCGTTCTGACGAGTCAGGGGCCGAGACGAGCGTGCCGAAGAGATCAAGAATCACGGCCGTCGGACGTGATTCCACCGCCGTCGGGGCCCAGGGCGGGCAAGCGTCGGGCACGGCGTCGCATGCTGCTCCGGTGCCGGGCGTGAGCACACTCGTCGCCAGGTCAGTGCTCGTCGGCGGACAGCGCATGTCAGAGCTCCATCAGTAGGACGGCGATCCTGTGCGGATCCGAACTTTCTGGCCGAGCGGGCATCCACCCCCGGACGACATCCGGGTCGTCGCGCAAACAGGGAGCAGGGTGGCTCTTTGCGGAACTGATCCCCGAGCGGCGTGCGTTGTGTACGAACAATCGCAGCGAGGAGGACCAGGGAGCGGACAGACTGTCCTGGCTTTCTCACGCATAAGCCTTGACCAGCCGCATGGGTATAGGTAGTGAGCCGAACCCGTATGCAGCCCTGCGAGCAGGTACAGAAGCGGTCTTTATGGCGGTCTCAACACATTTGGTGACTCGGACAGCTTGATGTCTGGGCCCTCACCTGCTGGCGGCGAGGCCGTTAACAGTTGGCGAGCGCATCCGCGAGGCTGGACATTGTCCGTACGCTGAACTGAGTGCTCCGTCGCGAAGGGATCGATCCACCGATGAGTGAAAACCTGACGCTGGGAGACCGCCTCCGTATAGCCCGCCGAACACGGAAGCTGTCTGCCGCCCAGCTGGCACAAAAGGTCGCGATATCGCCCAGCTACGTCCAGAAGCTCGAGTCCGGCGCACGCAAGGCTTCTCCATCGCTGGCTCTGGCGCTCGCCAAGGCGCTCCATTTCGGCCCCGAGGTTCTGACCGGCCAGCCGTACTACGGTGAGCCGGAGGCCGAGGACGGAGTGCACGCCGTCGTGCCTGAACTCCGCAGGATCATGCTGTGCTACGACCTCCCGGACGAACTTGAGATCGCCCCGCGAGCAGTGCCCGTACTTGCGTCCGAGGTCGACCAGATCGCAGCTCTACGCCGGGATGCGCGCTACGCACCCATGGGACCGCTCCTTCCGTCGATCATCACGGAACTGACGCATCTCGCCCTCGGTGGCCGCAATGGTGACCAGGCT
Source organism: Streptomyces sp. NBC_00388 (assembly GCF_036061255.1). Taxonomy (NCBI): domain Bacteria; kingdom Bacillati; phylum Actinomycetota; class Actinomycetes; order Kitasatosporales; family Streptomycetaceae; genus Streptomyces; species Streptomyces sp. NBC_00388. The sequence continues at coordinate 4,224,987 of NZ_CP107948.1, read as the reverse complement.
CAGGCGTTCTGGCATCTCGCGCGCGCCTACCGAGCTGTTAACTCACTGGCCCACAAGATGGGGCACCACGATCTGTCCAACACCGCTTTGGAACGCGTGCGATGGGCCGCAGAGCGGTCGGGCGATCCGCTGATGAACTTCACCGCGGGATACCTGGTCGCCGGCGCAATGCTCCGCCAGGGCGCCTACGCTTCGGCACGCCGCAAGCTCCACGGCCTTCGCCAGGAGCTGGAACGACTCCAGCCCGAGCGTTCTTTCACCAACGACGCCCTCGCGGTCGATGGCGCGCTACTGCTCAAGCTCGCTGTCCTGGAAGCCAGGGAGAACAACCCGGACCGGGCAGACGACTATCTGCGCGAGGCTGAGGCCGTGGCCGCGATGGCCGGCAACCGCGACTCCCTCGCCTACGAGATGTCCTTCGGGCCAACGAACATTCGCATCCACGAAGTGCACGCCATGATCGACACGGGAGACACGGAGCAGGCACTGGCGCGCCTCACGGAGTGGTCCGACGTGCCGGGACAGGAGTGGATGCCCTCGGCGGCAACCGTGGGCGAGAGGTCAAGCCACCACTTCATCGACGTCGCATCCGCGAAGCTGGCGATGGCGGACAGGACAGGTGCGTTCGCGGACCTTCGCCGCGCGCGGAAGGTCGCTCCGAACCACACGAGGTTCCACCCGTCCGCCCGCGAGACGACGGCCGCACTCCTGCGTGCGGGTACCCACCCTTCCAATGAGCTCTCAGGCTTTGGCAGTTGGGCTGGAGTTATCACAAACTGAGGCTCCGCCAAGGGTGTTCACGAGAGAAATCCACGGACAATCTGTCCGCTCGCGGCGTCAACTGAATGGAATGGTCTCCTCACTGATGGTTGCGAGGAGGCCCTTCTCATGTCCGATGCCAGCCCACGTCTTCCTGCCCTGCCGCCTCGATGGATGCCCATAGGCGAGGGACCCGAGCTGTGCTCGGCGGGCCAGTGGTGGGACGCAGTACGCGCCACTGAGGTCATCGGCCGACGCGCGATCGAGCTCTTCCACGACGGCGGTGTACCGGTCAGCCCAGTCGTTCTTGATCCTGGAGGCCCAGAACCCCGCCTGTACTTCCTCGTGCCGCCCGGCACGGCCGACGGCTGGGAGGAACCGGGAACGGTACCGCTGGGGCAGAAGTGCCACGTCGTCGTTCCGCCATCCAGAGCCACGGAGCCATCTGGGCTGCACTGGCATGTGTTCCCACGCGGGCCGAGATCGCTGACACAACCCGATCCGCTGCGTAAGGCACTCACCCAAGCGCGCCAAGAGCTGCACGGACCCGAACAAGCCTCGGATTCCGGATGTCTCTGAGAATCTTGCTCGTTCTGCTTCTCGAGATCGTCCTGACGGTCCTGCTCGAAGCGGCTCCTGGAAGGGCGGCCCTGCGGCTGTGAGCGTGCTCTTCGGGTTCTTCCTGGCCAGCACCTCCGTGGCGCCAGACATCAACCGGTTCGCCATCGGTGTCGCGGACATGATCGGCCAGATTCGGTTCTAGGTCCTGTCGTCAAATGCCACGCCCGCATCAGGAGTGATGCGAGGTTGACGGCTGCTTTGGGACTGGGCCGACTTGTTGTAGCAGGTGGAGCGCTGGGCGACGCACGAGGGCCACTGCGCTGGCACGAGGGGAGGTTCGGGAAAGTCCGCGGCCTTCCGCAAGAGTCGGCGAGCTCGCCGACTCTTGCGGAATAGGGGTGATCACGAGCGACAGCAACAAGATCTCAGATTCTTCGCCACTTACTATGCATCAGCTACCGCATCGTCCAGACTAAGTTCACCCTGCTTGCTACGGCGGACAGGCTGGCTCAACCAAGCCTCGAATTCACTATCCGCCATACCGAACCAGTCCTTAAGCGCCTTCCTGAGCGCAGTGTTCGCTTGGTTCTCCGCAATGGGGCGTAGTTCATCTTCCTTTGCTGTCGGCTGGTTGGTCTTAAGAGCCCTGAGCTGTTGCTTGATGCACAGATCCAGGTACATGCGTCGAGCCTCGCCGAGCTTCCTGTCGAACTCATCACGGTGCGGCATCCATGGAGCTACGTGCGACCATGCTGCGGGAACAGCCAGCGCCTGCATCCAGAAATAGCGGAAGTAAACAGCCTGAGCAGACTCCATATTTCCGATCTGATTGATCGGATTCGTGATGCCCGACTTGTTGAAGGCCGCCTTTCGATCACGGGCTCGGCTGTGCTCGATCTGGAAGAAGGCGTTCCAGGCGTCCACGAGAGATTCAGCGAATTTCGGCAGATCCTTGAGCTCCACACCACCCGGCTGCGCCTTCCGGATTTCCCAAATTGACCCCATCGTCATAACAAGGCCGAGTTGGCACGCATGAGTGTTGAGCACACTGTACGCATCCTTGCACCGTTTGACGCGTTCAGGGCGAGTCGACGCCAGGTACTCCTGAGCGCGGTACCGGTCGAAATCCTCCTCCTTCCCCTTCAGCGCCTCCCAGGCCCGAATGACATCCGATTTAGGGACTCGGCGATCCGAATTTTCCCTATGCTCCAGGTAGTGGTCGTGGCTATCCCGGAGTGTCCAAAACACACCAACACCGCCAAACAGCGCGTCGTGAGCCAGTGCCGCAAAAGTGTCGGCTACATGCCAGTCGTCTTTCAGTTTCGTCAAGGCGCTTGCATGTGCCGCATAAGGAGCGGTCCTCGAAAGCAGTGTCAGGATTGCCTTGCCCCAAGTTTCCTTGAAACGTGCGCTGATCGCCTCCATCTTCCCTAGGGGAAACTGCTTGTCCCCGAGGTTATCTCGATCGAAGGGGATCCCCCCATCCTCGAAATACCGCTCTAGCAGTGTGGCTACATCGAGCTGGCTACGCATGAACTCGTCGCGCTGCAATTCGCTCTCCTTGCCGGAGATTCCTTGTGCGACGTTGGTGAGGTACTTCGATGGCCCAAAGATGCAGCGGTTTACAGCCATCTTGAGCAGGTTGATGTTCGTGAGGACCGACCAACGTGCGGGCCTGTGGCTGTTAACCTCCGGGTTGTCGTACTCAACGGCGTACAAAGGAAGGTAAGAGTCGTCACTGCGACTGCGTAGCTCGCTGAGCATGCTCCGAGTGAGGACATTGGAGAGTTCAGCGTCTGAGAGCAGGATGATGCGTGACTCGCTCGGAGGGCGTGCCTCTTTGTTGACGTCAACAAAGAGCTTTCGAGCAGCTTCGTGGGGTCGGGAAGCTTCCCCTGTCTGCTCCGGGAACCAGCACACCGTGACCGGGACCTCCACCTTGGACAGGTCAGGCTCGCCGGCGCCGTGCTGCTCCAGCACACGCCGCACCTGATGCTCGTAGAAGGAGCGGTATTTGACCGCGGACGTGTCCTGCCATGAGTTCGTCAGGGTGCGTTCAATCGCCAGGAGCGCCATCGCGCGATGCTGGCCGTCAAGGACAACCAGGCTCGACTCAGATCGGTTCCACCACAGCTTGCCCACATTTGCACCGTGTGGCTGTCCGTCGGAAGCAAGCAGCCGATGGACCTGGAAGGCGTTGCCTGCACGTTGCTCCTGCCAGCTGGCTTCGTCGGCGTTGATAGACGCCAGCTCCCCGAGCGCTGGGAAGGAGGTAGGCCGTTTGCTGCGGAAGGGAAGCAGAACGGCCACGATCGGAGGGAAGAAGGCGGGGCCTGTCGTCTGTGGTTTTAGCAGGTAGGGAATCAGATTGACTGCCACGCGGTGATCGTCGAGGTCGCGCTGGAGAAGCTGGTTGAAGTCCAGGTCGCCGGCGTCCATGACTTCGCGGACGGGGGCCAAACTCTTCGTGAGTTGACGCTCAGGTGTATCTGCTTCACCGCCGAGCCGCGCCTTCGTCATGATGTAGTCGACCCGCCCCGCAGGAGTGTCAAAACTGCCCCACGTTCCCTGCACGTAATCACGGAACGTGAGCCTGCTACCCGAGCCGAACATCCTTCACTGCCTTTCTACGCTGTATCAGTTGCGGCGCCGGCAGACTCCGCTGCGCGGTCGCGATGGGTTGCCTTCAAGCCTTCTCACGACATCTTGCAGGTCACAGGGTTCTCATGGGGCCCAATGCAGCAACTGATGCTAGTGATGCCGACAGAACAAGCCATGACAGCTTGATCTGGCCCAGCCGCGCCGGAGGACCTGGCCCCCGGCGCGGGCCAGACGTCAGTCGTCCTTCAGCTCTTCCTTGAGCATCGCGCCCGTGAACATGCCCCAGTAAGTGCGCAGTTGACTGAATTGCTCGTCAGGGTTCTCGTGCTGAGCTTCAGCACGCGCGTAGCCCATGAACAGAAGGTCGATCGCAGCCTCGGCTCGGCGTGCCAGGTCGAGAATGTCCTCCGGACTCATGCCGTCGGCACCATCGTCAGCGATCTTCTTGAGTGGTCCGTACACATCGCGGAAGAACGAATGCCGGTGGTTGAACTTCACTACCGACTTGCCATTGAGGTGATGGACCTCAAGGAACTCCTTACCCGGCCAGCTTCCGTCAAGTAGCGTGATGGGCTTGGTTCGGACCTGCTCTCGGAGTTCAGCAATCTTGGCTGCGTCGGCCTCAGGGCTCAGACCCATGTCCTCCGCTGCGTGCTGGACAACCTCCTCTTCCTGCTCCGCTGTGACGTCCCTGCCTGCAAGGCCCCGGGGCAAGCTGGGATCGGTGCGTTCGGCGACGGCCATGCTGCTGCTGTGCTCACCCTTGCTGAGGCGTTCGCGAGCTTCAACCTCCCCCCAGTACTGGCGAATCTGCACACGAGCTTGAGACATCGGGCGCTTGAGCCAGTCATGCAGTTGGTTGCGCAGCTTCGTTACGGGCTCGGCACCACGCTTCACGTTTCGCACTTGGAAGTAGTCGTCCAGATCGGCCGGAAAAGTCACTTCGATGCCGATGTATCGGGCAACCTTGTCGTTACGACTTGCCGAGTCGAGTAGCCGTGGAACCACGTCGTAGTAGATCTCTCGACCATTTCGCAGGATACTGACCCTAGCGGCATTTTCGGCGCTGATCTGGAAATCCCGGATGTCCTCGCCTCGATGGTCGCATTCACCTCCGGCACCTTTCCACGGACGAAATTCAGCTGGCACCAGTGCCACGGAGACGTGCACTTTATAACCCTCGACCTCCAGGTCGCCTTCCTCGATAAGGTGACCACGAGGGTCGAGCTTCTGAGGCTTGTACCTAGAGATAATTCGAGGGTTGTCCCGCAGAAACAACGGGTCGTGCAACGTGACTACCTTACTATCGAGCTCGAAGGTGCGTCCTGTATCGATGTAGGTGCGGTAGGCGCGCGCGATGAACTTACGCAGATCGGAAAGCTTCTCATCCAGGGATGTTCCGTACGTTCCCCCGCTGTGCAGGCGATCGATCTTGCCGAAAATCACCACAGTCCCAGAAGCTAGCGGCCGACCATCCCGCCCGACCATGAGTTTGCCCGCTTCTTCGGGCCAATCGGTGACCACTCGGGTCGCGATGTATTGCTGCTTTCCGTCGCGTACCTCTTCAAGGTCGACGTAACTGTGATTGATCTGAGGGTCGCCCGCACGTTTGCTGTAGACGTCGATGCGCTCCCCCAGGCTGAGCCCAGCCAACTTGAGGCCCATCCCGAAGCGGCCGAGGCCGTCACGCTGGTTATAGCGGGCGCTGTAGCCCATCGACAGGACGTTATGCATGATCGATGGATCGATTCCCACGCCGTTATCGGCGACGATGAAACTGTGGATCGATTTCCTCTTCGGCCCGTAGAGCGGGAGGACACGCATTAGCGTCGCTTCGGCCTGAATCGAGTTGTCCAGCGGTTCACCGATGGCTGCCGTGAGATCGAAGCCGGCATCACGCATTGATTCCAAGGCTCGGTCAATTTGGATGATGTTGGCGCGCTGATCATCGGGCGCCAGGAAAATGGGGCTCGTCATTTTGCGTCCTCATTCCTTGGGGTGTCAGCTTGTGGCAGGCGGCGAAATTTCTGTGCTGCCCGTTGTGTGGGCAAGCAAAAGAGACAAGCAGTCTCGTGAAAGTTCGGGCGATCCGGATGGATGCGGTTCGCTAGTTCGGGTGAGAGCGCATGAAATAGAGCACACTCCATCTCGAAGGCATTCGCGGGGTTGTAGTGCACGTCGTAGGTGAAGTAGGTCCCGGTTCGATCAGTGCAGTGTCGAAGCAAGCGCCGCCGGACGTCTGTGTCGCTGCGTCCGACGTAGCGCGGCACACCCGTGTCCGTGTAGAGCACGTAGGAGCCGACTACGCGGGGCGGGATGAGTGCCCGTATGAGCCAGGGACTCATACGCATGAGGCGGGCGCTCACGCGACCCCGGCCGATGCGGTCCAGAGCTGACGGGCGCTCTTTCGTGCACGGCTGATTCTCTCCCGCATGCGTGTCACGGGCAGTCCCTGTCGATTAGACAGGCTCTCGGCGTCTTCTCCCTGCGCGATCGCCTGGAGGACGACGCGGTGGGCCTGTGAGATGCCAGGCTCCGTGCGGAGCCACTCGCGGAACTCGACGACTGGATAGCCCTGGTCCGGCACCCCGCGTTCGGTGTGAGCCTCTTCGAGGGCGCGGCAAGGGGTGATGGCCTTGCGGCGCTCCAACGTCTCGTAGGCATGCCCCATGGCCGACCGTACGCGGTACTCCGCAGGCGTGAACTCGTCAGAGGGGTTGCGCAGAAGCTCGTCGAGTGCGCGGTCGATCCTGTCGAGCTGGTAGGCGTCGCTGGTAACAAGGGCCCGCTGTTGCAACGCGATAACGGCCCCCTCAACGGGGTGGCTGATCATGTTCGCTCCGTCTTGTCTGGCGGCGAGCCCCATGCGGTGGCTCGCGTCCGAAGGTGAAGCTGTGCCTATTCGGTTGTCTTGCGAGGGTACTCGAGGATGGCCGCCGCGCGTGGCGGATTTCCCTGCTTGGCAAGGCGGCTGACTCCCCCTCACCTGAAGAGGTCGGGTGAGGAGCATCGTTGTTGCAGTGGCTCTGGAAGATTTTCATCAGGCACTTGCTGCCGCGGAAGTATCGCTGACAAGACGCACGAGGGGCCCGCCCCTCCAGGAGGAGGGACGGGCCCAAGGGTGGTGCTGCGCCCCGGAGCTACCCCGTGGCGGTGGAGACGAGCTGCTCGATGGAACGGAGGTCGCTACGGCCGGCCAAGAAGCCGATTCCGCGGTGCAGGTGGACTGTCAACGTCCTGGACAGCCCCTCGTCCGACAGCTCTTCACCGTCCATCAGACACCGTTGCTTGAGCAGAGCGAGGTAGATGTCTCCATAGGGACTGGAAAACGTCTTCCACGACATTTCGACGTTGGAGTCGGTCGTGACTTCCTTGACCAGCGGGGTGGACGGATCGCGTAGCGACAGGGCAAGTGCCCACCTGCACAGCTCATTCCACTGGGTCAGACCAGTGTTGCGCTTCAACCAGATGAGCTGCTCTCTCGCCGTTTGCGAAAGGCGAACTGTCTCAAGCGACATGCGTTACTCCTGCGCTCCACCAGTATCCAGCTTCAACGGTGGTGGTGAACGTCGTGTCGTCGTGAACGAGGGTGTAGGTGTGCGCGATGGATGGCTTCAATCGACCCAGAAGGTTCTCGTCGATCTCTTCGTCCGTGGACAGCAGTAGCACTTGCCGTCCGGCATTGGGGAAGTAGCGATCGACCAGATGCTGACGGTGTCGGCTGTCGAGACGACCCAGGGGTGTGTCGATCACGCTCGGCAGTCGGTTACCGGCAACCTTGGCGAGACCCCACAGGAGCGAGATGGCCAGTAGCTGCCGCTCGCCGGCGCTGAGCCGTCCGGGATCAATGGCTTCTCCGTCCGAGTCAGCAAGAGTGAGGTTGAACTTATCCGTGTCGATCCGCAGGTCATGGATGAGGCCGTTCTTGCGCATCAATGCCTTGAAGCTCTGAAGGACAGCGACTTCCAGGCGGCTAATGTGTCGCTGTAGCAGAGCAGCGCCGAATTTCTCGAGTGTGTCCCGTGCCTTGTCGGCATAGGTCACAATGCGATCGAGCTCCTCGATCTCAATCAGCGTCTTGACCCGCTTCTGTTGTGCTCGTTCCAGGTCAGAACCAATCCGATCGCGACGGCCCCTTGCCTCAGCCAGCAGGTCCTCACCGCGCCTGAGTTCAGCCTTGGCTACAGCGAGTTCGTCAATGGCCTCGTTGCGCTCCTCGACGAGATCCTTGATGAGCTTCTTGTCTGGGACACCGGCTAGGAGGCGATCGGCATCGTCAAGCTGATCAACCGTGTCTGCGGATTCTCTGAGGAGCTCTCGGGCCCGGGTCGCGTCTCGGGTGAGTGCTTCGTTGAGCGCCGAGAGTTGCTGGAGAGTGTCCGACGGCAAGTCAAGGCTCTGCTTCAGCTCGGCCGCATTCTCGCGCTTGTTGCGGTCGGTGGTTAGCTTCCGCTTCAAGGCCGTGCGGGCGGCAGCCGGAACTGACGCAGGGAGTTGATCAAGGAGCCACGCATCGCGCTCCTCCAGAACGCCAACGACTCGTGTGGCGTCATCAGCTTCCTTCTCTCGCTCTGCCTGGTTCCGGAGCGTGGCAAGCTGCTGAGGGAGCATGAGGAGAGGAAGAGGTCCTTGCGCAAGAGAGCGCAGGGCGTGGCGCTGTGACGTCAGGCGATCGGCGATAGCTGCTCGATCACCTTCCAGCTCCTTCTGCCGCTCGAAGAGCTTCCCGCCAGCTCGCTCGAATGACTTCTCTACTTTGTTGAGGCGCACCTGTAGGCGATCGCATCTGACCCTGGTGCTGCCGAGCCTTTGCGTGCGGTCCTCGACGTCCGCCTTCGCCGCTTCGTGTTCGGCTTCCTGGGCTCGGATCTGGTCGATGATGGCCTGATCCTCGTTGGACAACCGCTGTCGGCGCTGTAGCGCAAGGAGATCAGTACGGAGCTGCTCAACCGTGCTCACGCCCAGCAGGGAATGGACTGCGGACTCGATGACAGCGGCTGCGCGTTCAGGGTCCGCGAGAGACTCGACCTTTTCCCCATCGAAGAAGAAGAGCGAGGCCACTTCCAGGGGGAGGATGTCCTCGACATGGTCGGGCCAGCCTTCGCTAAGAATCCGGTCGTACTGGCCGTCCACATGAACGTTCAGGTGTTCCTTGAGCTGCTTGCCGCTCAGGCGCCAGCTCCTGATCACGCGGTAGTTCCTCTCGTGGCTATCCACGATGACGGAGAACTCCAGAGCGATCTCTGCACCCTCGGCTGAGTTCGCCTTGCGATTGATACTCTCGCGCAGATAGGAATCGTACGAGCGACTCCCCCGACCGCTGCAGCGTGCCCGCGGGCCATAGAGGACCAGTTGAATAGCGTCGAGCAAGGTCGTTTTGCCGCATCCGTTGAGCCCACCAATCAGGACGATCGGACGCCCCGGTTGAACTCTCAGATCAAGAGACTGCCTGCCGCGATAGGCGCCAAAGTCGTGGAGTTCAATCTTATGAAGATGCATCAGTGATCTCTTCGTTCAGCGTCAGGTAGGTCGGGGCTGTGTCACGGATCTCCCGCTTACGCTTCGCGAACGCCAGGGCGTCGTCCTCGTTCTCGTAGAAGCCCTTCTTGATCGTCTTCTCCAGCTCCTTGAACAGTCCGGAACGTCGAGTCATCGTTCGGTGCTGCCGCTCGACCGCAAGGAGTTCACGAGTCATCGTGAAGTGAATATCGTCGCCATCGCACACTTCCTTGAGGAGGTCAATCTCCTCTGCCCCAAGGACAAGCTGCTCATCGAGAGGCCGCCCCGGAAACGTCTCCCCCGTAGCCTTCTCATAGATCGCAGGCAAGGTGTCCTCGACCTCGTGCTTGTCGAACACCCAGATTCGGCGGATCTCGTGCAGTTCCTCCATCGTGATCAGCTCGATGCCACGTACGCTCTCCGGGGCGATCCGCCTCACGAGAGTCTGCGCCTCAAGAAGCTTCTTAAGCCATGTCTGTCGTGCTTCTTGCGTGTAGGGCCCGTGGATGACGCCATCGTGGAAGAGTTGGACACTTCCGTTCATTCGGCGAAAGTCCCGGGTCTCCCCTTCCTTTGATACGTCGTCGAGCTCATTACGGAGTGCGAGCAGAGGTCGCATCCACTCCTTCTCCTCGTCGTTGCGAATCATGGCAGTCATGGACTTGTCCTTGTCGACAAGAGTGCAAGTCCAGCACCCGAAACGGCTGTCGCCGCAGGAAGGTGTGGTGTCGTCCACAACCAGTGGGCACTCAGAGTCCTCAGAGGCCCCCTGGTACATGGTCAGTAGATCCTTGTTCCGATGACCCCATGCATTGGAGTACTGCATCAGGAACATCCAAACCTCATCGGTCCCCCACGCTTCGATGGGGCTGTAGACGAGAGAGTTCGGTAGGTTCCCGTTGGGCGAGAGACGGTCCCGAACACGGCGCTTCTCGTGCTTCTCCATGACTCGGGCGCGAGCCTGGCTCTCCGTCTTTCGAATGCCGAGCACGAGGATTGCCTCCCCGTGACGCCGTACTACGCGGCGGATGAACGCGTTCGACGGCTTGATCTTCAACCGCTCTGTACACCAGCGGAACTTAGGGCGCGGGGCTGGGTACCCGCGACCGATGAGATTGACCCAGAAGGTGTCCTTGACCTCAGGGATCAGCCGGTGCGGCTCAATTGGGAGCTGCTGTTCCGACGCGGCCTTGCCCATGGTGTCGAGAGACTGAGTGACCCAGGCAGCCACGACAGGATTCTCAACAAGCGTGTCCGTACTGATCACATGTACTGGTTTCGTGCGCTGCTCTGCCGGCAACCCCTGGAGAGCCAGCCAGACGAGCTGCAGTACAGCAGTAGAGTCCTTGCCGCCGCTGTAGCCAATGACCCACGGCACCTCGTCAGCTGTATAGAGCTCACGAATCTCTTCAGTGAGCTCACCAACTACTTCAGCGAGCGCCTTCCCTTGGAAGGGGGCCGTCGGCTTCGGGCTGCTCATGAAACTCCTTGCAGGTATGCGTCCTCGGCACGTTGCTCTTCCGGGCTGAGCCCGAGCTTCATGTGATGACGCAGATAGTTCACAGTCAGGGTCAAGTTCTGATGGCTCTTCGAGACGCGCCCGCCGATCATCGCGCGACCTTCCCAATCCGGGTTGGTGCGGGACCAATCGACCGAGGTCAGGGGCTGCAACTTTGACTGCCACACCTCGGGGGACTCGGAGTTACGCAAGAGCGAGTTACCGATCCGCCCGAGGGCATGCAGGGCAATCCCGTGGCTGTGGATGTAATCCTTGCGCACCTCCGGCGCCACAAGCTCCCGGCGCCGCACCATCCCCCACTCGGGCACAACCGCGTCAACTGCCTCCCAATACACCTCGGCCAGTTGTTGGGCCTTGTCCTTTTTCAGGTCCAGCCCGTGCAGGAGCGATTGGGTGGCAGAGCAGAGAGCGCTGAGGGTGAAGAGCTTGCGTGAGCGTTGAGCAAGGTTGCTGTTCTCCAGGTCGACGTGTCCTTTGAAGACTGGGGACTTCATGGCCAGGAGACGCGTCATGATGGCTAGGTCATCGCGATGGTCGTACAGCACGCCGATCGAACGCTGCGGGCGCACGGCATGCCGGTTAAGGTCCGCGAACATCTGCTGGCACCGGGCGAGTCCCGCGTCGTGGAAGAAGACGACTGCGATCGTCTCCTCGCCGAGGTCGGGATTCTCCTTCAGAGCCTGCTCGATGGCCGCGCGTCGATGCTGCCCGTCGTTGATCAAGAAGCGGGCGGCCATCGGGATGCGGATCTGTCCGGCGCGCATCCCCATGCCGGAGTCGGAGATGCTCTCGAACTGCATCTCTCCATCGACGGATGCCGTGAGCGCGCTGAAGACGTAGTCGTCAGGATTCTCAACGATGTAGCGAGTAAGGGCAGGAAGACGTCCCTTGTTCAAGATGCGCTGGGCACGGACCTCGGGTGCCAGCTCGTCCTCGTCGAACAGGAAGATCTTCGGGATGAGCCGCAAGGGACACATGGACACGTAGAACTCGCGCCCCGCCTGGACGCCCCGGATGGCTGGAAAGATGTAGTCAAAGCCTGCGGAGGTGGCGGTGTCAGCGAGCTGCGAAGAGGATGATCCCACGCGTGCAACGGTATCGTACGTCAGGTAAATGACGTACAGGATGCGCTCGATTAGCGTTCAGGGGTGTGGTGGGGCTCGTGGTTACCTATCTCGATGTTGCGGCGACGACGCGTGTGGACTCGCGTGTGGCCGACGTGGTGATGCACTGGATGACCGAGGACTTCGGGAACGCCGGGTCCCGAACGCACGAGTACGGGACCCGCGCAAAGCGTGCCGTGCAGCAGGCCCGCGAGTACCTCGCCAGCACGGTCGACGCCGAACCGGACGAGTTGATTTTCACCAGTGGGGCTACCGAGAGCAACAACATCGCCCTGCTCGGCCTTGGCCCGTACGGCGAGCAGAGCGGTCGGCGTCACATCATCACCTCGGCAATCGAGCACAAGGCGGTGATTGAACCCCTGGAGCACCTGCAGTCCCGGGGTTTTGAGGTCGACTTCATCAAGCCAGGCTCGTCGGGGCGGGTCCCCGTCGAGGCAGTGATGGAGCGGCTGCGTCCGGACACACTCCTAGTCTCCCTAATGCACGTGAACAACGAGACGGGTGTCATCCAGCCGGTGGCCGAACTTGCTGGGCTCTTGAGGGAGACCTCGACATACCTGCATGTAGATGCTGCGCAGGGATACGGGAAGGTCCCTCAAGACCTAACCGCCCCCATCGATCTGATGAGCGTCAGCGGCCATAAGATCGGCGCTCCCAAGGGCGTGGGAATGTTGGTTGCTCGCCGCCGACACTGGGAGCGGCTGCCACTGCAGCCGATCATGTTTGGTGGCGGCCAGGAACGCAAGCTCCGGCCCGGAACGTTGGCGGTCCCGTTGATCATGGGGCTTGCCGAGGCAGCCAAGATCTTCGAGAAGGGCCACGCCGAGTGGAGCAGGAACGCGGAGGCCCTCCGCAACCGGCTTCTGGGTGCTCTCGCGAAGACACGGTTCTGGATCAACGGGGACCAGAATCACACCGTTCCCCACATCCTCAACCTGTCCTTCGAGGGTGTGGACGCTGAAGCGCTCATTGTCATGCTGAAGCAGCACGTAGCTGTTGCGACGGGCTCCGCATGCACAAGCGCGTCCTACACCCCCAGCCACGTCCTCACTGCGATGGGGCTGCCCGAGAGGGTGGCCGAGAATGGACTCCGGCTGTCCTGGTTCCCGAGTCAGGCAGCGGATCTTGATGTAGAGGAACTGGCTGCCCAAATTGCGCGCATGCAACCCGACTCAGCGTGACGCCTCAGTCTGGCCTCCGCCGAACCAGCCGATGCCCTCGAAGCGCCCGCCCGCAGCGAATGAGCTCTGCCTCCCAGCCGCCCTCTGTGCCGATGAGGTGAGGACGCTCGTACAGCCCTGCCCGCACCTCGGCGGCCGTCAAGCGCCTGTACCGATCCGCATCTGAATCGTCGCCACTGAGGAACTCGTGCTTGCGGTGGAGCAGCGGTCGGTTCTTGGTTTCGACGTAGGAAGTGTGGGATGTCTCGAGGGTTCCTAGCTCCACCTCGTACGAGGTGGAGATTCTGGGGTGGGGATCGCTGTCGAAGTCCGGGCAGTCCAGCCAGCTAACGGCTCGGCCCTGATGGCGAAGCTTCGCGAGAGTCCATGCTTGAGGGCGGCCGGCTGCGATCGATGCACAGTGCTCGTAGAGGCGTAGCACTGTGGGCAGACGGTCAACGGCTCGCCGGTGTACGTACAACGCGGACGGCGTCACTTTTCCGACCGCTGAAGCGTTCATGGCCCCGCGGATGTATGCGTCGTCGCGCAGCTTGAGCAACAGCCGGTCGGATCGCTGGCACGCCTCCTTGTACGAGGCGAAGAATGCACGGACGTCAAATTGGATACTGAGCGGGAGGCTGCTGAATGGACTGCGCCCGTTGAAGAGTTCGACTCCAAGGAAGAGCAGAGTGTTCAGCGTCGTTCTCTTGGAGCCCTCCTGCATCTTGACGTGGTCGGCGGAGTCGCGGACGAGGCGACGAACCTCGTTTGACCGCAGGTGTCCGAGTAGCTCGGCCACCGGCTGTGGTACTTCTTCCATACGCGGCAGGCGACCACGCTGTTCAGCATGATCGACGACCGCGGCAATCGCCGAAGTCGTGTCACCGGATGCAAGCCACTCGGCGTCGGGGACGATGCGTTGAGCAAGGAAGCGAAGCCGCTCCGCCTCATCTTTGAATGCGTAGACAATCCCGGGCGCCGCAGAGACTGTTCGCACGCCAGTTACGGCCTCAACATATGAGCGCAGTTCGCCTGTGGCATAGAGGTGTTGGAACGTGTGCCGACTGGTGAGCAGCCCGTCACCGAACGCCTCTCCCCTGACCTTCGACTTCTCCCAGGTCAGTCTTGCGGAAGCGACAAGCACTTTGCCAGTGAGGTCCCATGCTTCCTTCAACGCCTTGCGACGCTCGTGCAGGTCTTCGATGACGTTGAGTACGTAAGTAAGGAGCACCACGTCCGCTGACTCCAGCGTGGTGCAGGGTTGGTAGAACGGGTCCCAACCGACCGTTTGGACGTTCAACTGCTGGAGTGCGCGCACGTCACCGCCGCGGCCGCAGCCGTAGTCAAGGACCGTGCGTCCGGCAACTACCTGCTTGTCGATCATCGCTTGCCTGGCCGGCACCGAGACTCTTGCTCGGCTGATCGCGGTCAGCCTGCGGTCGCTGCTCCAAGCCTTCTGTACCACGCTCACGCCCTCGCCCAACTTGGTGACAAGCGAGGTTAGCGGTGGCTGCGCTTCGGTTGCGAGCTATCGGGAGAAGCTGGACGGCTGAGTTGCCTGTCTCGAACCAGCACACACCGGTTAGCAGTGGGCTCTAGCGTGCCAGCATCCGAATCACGCGAGCTCATTTCGACGTCGTGACCTGACGCTCACGGCGCTTCTTCTTGACCCAGTCATGCATGGCCTCGATAAGCGCGTCCGACGGACTACGCTCCTCGCTCGCAGCGAGCGCTTCAAACTCATCGCGGAGCTGTTTGGGCGGCCGGAAGCCCATGACTCTCGTCTGCCCCGTGCGCGGCCTGCCGACCATGGCGCCCCTTCGGTTTCTGTTTAACAAAACCTAGCACTCAGCTGCAGTGATCAATTGACACAGACAGCACTTCGAGGCATTCTCGTTAAACATTAATTCCTCTTGAGCACGCGAAAGAGCTGGGAGTGGGCCCTATGATTTGTCGCCCAAGCTGCGAGGGTGGAGAGTCGCACGGCTGCCGAGCGTGGCCGATCTGGAGAGTTCGCTGCAGAGGCGACTCCCTGGACCGGAACTGGTTCCACGCCTGCGGGCGCCACCTCAACCAAATTGCCCTAAAGCAGGCCGGGGATGCAGGCGTGGAACTCGACCTCGTTCGCGTCCTTGCCGCTTGAACCTGCGATGGCGAACCCAGCAGTACCGTCTCCGGAAGCCTCAGGGTTTAGCGTCCCTGGCGCGCCGTGTGGCAGC
The DNA here is from genome assembly GCF_036061255.1 of Streptomyces sp. NBC_00388. Classification (NCBI taxonomy): domain Bacteria; kingdom Bacillati; phylum Actinomycetota; class Actinomycetes; order Kitasatosporales; family Streptomycetaceae; genus Streptomyces; species Streptomyces sp. NBC_00388. The sequence continues at coordinate 4,209,545 of NZ_CP107948.1, read as the reverse complement.
CGCGGGCTGATCGCGATGTTGCCAGCCTGGCGGCCTCCGTCCCCGGACAGCCAGGTCCGTCGGGAGAGTTGCGTTGGGAGCCATTCGGGCGCCGAACCGCTCTCCCAGCCCTCCCGACGCCACGCGAAACCCTCCGACACCACCACCCTGACCTGCGAAAATATCGAACAGGCAGGTGTCGGCTACACCCGGCCCTCATTCGGGACGAAGAGGTCGTGGGTTCAAATCCCGCCACCCCGACAGCTGAAACACCAGGTCAGGCTCGGTCTTCTTTCACAGAAGGCCGGGCCTGATCTGCGTTTCCGGGCTCCCGGGGAGCGGCTGGGGAGTGGGGCAAGGAAATCCACTCCCCAGCCGTCGCTCCGGTCCCGCCCTCAGTAAGGCGTCGAGCATCCGGGCCGGGGCGCTCCGAACCCCAGATAGCGGGGCGCCCCATGGCAGCGGGGAGAACGGGGAGATCGTGGGTCGAGCAAGAGGTCGCTGGCGCGCAGCTTGATGGTGCGCACCCGATGCCCTGTCATATCGTCCCCGTCACTGTGCGAACAAGGGGAGGGATCATGAGCAAGGTCATCGGGCGAAGACACCTGGCGGCTGTGGCTTTGATGGCCGTCGGTATGACGGCTTGCGGCGGCGAGCACGACAGCGGCGCACACACCGCGAAGACGACGGGCAGCAGGGGCACGGGGCAGAGTGCGCGTGTGCTCTCTCAGCGGCGGCTTGAGGATGCCGTCGTGGACGCCCATGATCTTCCCGGAGTCCGGGTGGAAGAGATCGGGGTGGGCTCGGAAGGCGTCGGCAGTGGCGTCATTCACGCGGTACGCCGCACCAGAACCGAACCCTCCCTGTGCGCCCCGGTCAGCGCCGCAGTGGACGGGGCCAGCGCTTACGCCCCGGTCGGCAGCGTGCAGCGCGTTGCAGGTACCAAGGGTCACTCTGTGATCCTCACCCTGGTGTCGTACCGCCCGGCGGATGCGGCTCGGGTGATCGACGAGCTTCGCGCGGCCTTGAAGTCGTGCAAGGGGTACACGGCAGCAGGACGAATGAAGGCAATCTACGAGGATGTCGAAGCCACCCACGACCCGTCGCAGGGCGACAGCGGGGTCGCTTTCCGACTCAAGGCGAGCCTGACATCCGGCGGGGACGGCTTGAAGCTCCCCATCAGCGTGATTGTCGTGCGCCACGGTTCCACGCTGGCGATCTACAAGGCGGCTTCCAAGACTCCCGGAACGTCAGCGAGCATCCCGAGCGATCTCGTCGACGCTCAGTCGAAGGTGCTGGACGCCGCCGTCCGCCGGTGAGTGTCCGGCCAGCTGCGTGACCTCCACGGCGCATGGCAGCGGACGACCGTGGATGCCCGTGTCCGTGGACGATCAGCGCAGGTGGCAGGCGCTCCGCCCGCAGGGACAGGCCGGACGGCCCCCTCCCTGCCTGTTGCCTGGGTATCGAAGAGATCGCGGGTCTGAAGGCCGCCACCCGGACAGTTGAACACCAGGTGGCGGCCGCTTCCGGATTTCCGGAGGTGGCCTCCACCCGTCGGCGGGGGCCGACCGAGGGGAGCGACCAGAGAAAGCGGCCGGAGAGGGCGACCAGGGGCCGAGGGGCATGGATCACCCCTCGTCCGTGGGAAATCGACGGGGTGAGCGGCCGGCCGGGCAAGCGCGATGATGGGGGAATGACCGCCGACTCACGGGCCCATTCCTTCAATGTGGCGGCTGATCAGTACGCGGCCGGCCGGCCTTCGTATCCGCCCGCGCTCTTCGATTTCATCGAACAGTTCTCGGGCCGCCCCCTGGCGGGTTCCCGCGTCGCCGATGTCGGGGCGGGCACCGGAATCGCCACCGCTCTGCTGCGTGAGCGCGGGGCTGATGTGATCGGCGTCGAGCCGGGCGGCGCGATGGCAGCCCGGTTCCGCGCCATGCTCCCGGATGTGCCGATCGTCCGAGGTGACGGCAACGCGCTCCCCCTGGCGGACGCCTCCCAGGACCTGATCACCTACGCGCAGTCCTGGCAGTGGACCGACACCGCCCGCTCGGTCCCGGAAGCGCTGCGGGTCCTGCTTCCGGGCGGTGCGCTCGCGATCTGGTGGAACACCACCGCCTTCGACGTGCCCTGGATCCGAGAGCAACACCAGCGGATCGCGCACCACTGCGGGGTGAAGCCGGCCTCTCGGGCACGTCCCGACGACAGCAACGCGATCCGGCTCGCGGGTCTGTCCGGGCTCCGGGTCGCGCGCCGCCGAGTGCGGTGGAGCCGGGTGGTCTCCCTCGACAAGCACCTTGCCAACATCGGCAGCCGCTCGGCGTTTCTCGTCCTTGCCGAGGATGACAGGAGCGCCTTTCTCCACGAGGAGCTCCGGCGACTGCGCGAGATGTTTCCCGGCGAGGTGGTGGAAGAGACCTACGTGGTCGATCTGCTGGTGGCCACCCGTCCGTGACCTGTCCGGTGTTCTGGGACACGGACGGCCGGTCAGGATGCCGGGCGCTCCCGCGGCACAACGAGACGAATGGGACGAACAAGACGGACGAGCCGGCCTCCTGGGCGGCTTCTCCCCGCAGCCGGGCTCACCGTACTGAACCGGACGAGCCCTCCCGGCCACAGCGCTGGAGATCCGGGTTGCCGAAAAAGGGAGCCAAAGGGGGGCGCGAGGGGGGGCAAAAAAGGCGGCCACCCGACGCCCGGGGCGCTCCGGAGCGCCTCCGAGATGTGATGTGAGGGCTCCGGAACGCCTTCTTCGTCAAGAAGGGGCTTCCTGCTTCGGGGCCTTCACACGGTCGCCTTCCGGCATCGCGGCCCTCACCAGCTCCGCGGAGCGGATCGTGCGGGTCCCCCGCGAGACCCTCAGCCGCACCTGGGCACCGGTCGCGATGGCCTGTGAGGCCGCGGGCAGCGCCCAGGCGGTGGTCAGGTCCGTGTCCCCCTCGTCCAGGGCCAGGAACCGGGCCGCCCCCTTGCCCTTGCGCGACTCCATACGCAGCACCTCACCGGTGACCGTGGCGGGCTCCCGCAGCTCCAGACAGGCGACGGTCAGCAGGTACGCCGCCAGCGCGCCGAAGGCCGCGACCGCCACCAGCTCGCCGGGCAGGGGGCCCTCGTGGGTCGCCGCATCGCCGGCCCAGCCGTGGCTGCCGCTCGCGAAGTTGCCGGGCATCATCGCCAGGAACGCCAAGAACAGCGTCCAGCGGCTGAACTTGCCGGCCACCACGAGGCCGAGCAGCGCGCTGCCCACCCAGCCGGCGCTCAGCACCAGTCCCGGCCGTCGCAGCGAGCCGCCGCTGTGCGCGTCGACCGCGACCATCCAGTCGGGCTGTCGCAGCACCGCGAAGGCGCAGAGGCCCACGGCGACCACGCCCGCTGCGGTCGCCGACCGCAGCAGCCGGCTGGTCGAGCCGCCGAAGCCGGGGCGCAGCCGTGGGTAGCGGATCCGCACCGGGCGCCAGGTCCCTCCGTACGAGGACCAGACGCGTCGCCGGTCCCCGGAGTCGAAGCCGAGGAGCCGGCCGGTCAGGCTGGTGACGCCGAGTGCGGTCCCGTACGCGAGGTAGCGGTCCCAGACCGCCACGGATGCGGGCGGCAGCCGGGCAAAGTCCTCGTGCGCCGTCAGCCAGGCGCGCAGTCCGGCCCAATGCCCGGCGCGTTCGAGGCCCTTCGGGGTCGCCCGCTCGCCCAGCGACTTGCCGAGCAGGTAGGCCAGCGCGGCCCCTGGGGCCACACCGGCGCAGAGCGCGGCGCGCACGCCGTGGCCTCCCAAGACCGCGGCCACGGCGAACAGCGCGCCGGGCACGAAGGCACCGGTCAGCAGGGCACTTCCGAGCAGGCGCGGAAACCGGTACCGGGACAGGCCGCGCAGCCGGGCATCGGCGATGATCTCCCGGCGCAGTGCCGTGTTCCAGGAGGCCGCGCGCTTGTCGTCGCGGAAGGCGATCGCCCCGATGGGCGCGCCGCCGTCCGCCACGCGGCTGCTGACCCGGTCCAGTACCCGCTGTTCGTACGGCGTCAGCCCTGGCGCCGACCGGCCGGCCCCGGTGAGGTGGACGGTGCTGAGGGCCGGGTCGTCGCCCGGCTGTCGCAGCTCGACGAGCCCACGGGCCGCGAGGTCCAGCAGGGTGGCCGCGGCGGCGTGCTCCACGCCCCGCCAGTGATTGCCGAGCAGGCTGACCACGGCCGGCGGTTCGGGGTCGGCCCCGAACTCCTGGGTCGCGGGCCCGGGCGCGACCACGCCGTTCCGGGTGGCGGCCAGCGCGAGCCCGAAGCCGACGAGCCAGAGCACGATCAGGCCGGCGCCGCCCCAGTAGAGCTGTTCGGTGAGCGTCACGCGAACCTCACCGGGACGGTCTCCTGCGCCACACCTGCGGCCTGGAAGTACTCCCGCCGCCCGTGAGCGCCGCCCAGCCCCGCCATGACGTTCCCCGGGAAGCTCTCCAGGGCGGTGTGGTAGCTCTGCACGGCGCTGTTGTAGAACTGCCGGGCGTACGCGATCTTGTCCTCCGCCGACCTCAGCTCTGCTTGCACCGCGCTGAAGTGCTGATCCGCCCTGAGCTCCGGATAGCTCTCCCCGAGCGCGAACAGCTTCGCCAGTGTCGCGGTGAGCGCGTCCTCGGCGGTGGCCCGGTCCGCAGCACCGAGTCCGCTGCTCACGGCCGCCCCTCGCGCGGCGGTGACCGCCTCGAAGGTGCCGCGCTCGTGTGCGGCGTACCCGCGCGCCCCCTCGACGAGATTCGGTATCAGCTCATGGCGCCGCTTCAACTGCACGTCGATCTGCGCCCACGACGCCTGCGTCTGATTCCGCAGCCGAACGAGCCGGTTGTGGGTCCGGACGACCCACCAGCCACCCACAACGACAATTACCGCAAGAACCGCACCCACGATGACACCCACGGTGTCGCCCCCCAGAGCCCTGAACGTTGCGGCCCCCCTGGCCGAACCACGCGATCTTAATCGGCCGCAAGGAGACACGGCGCTCGGACAGTTCGCCCATGGTCGTCCCGGAGTCCGAGTGGGAGAGACCGGGGTGGGCTTTCGGGCGAATCCCGCCACATATGCCGTTCAACCGGGCCGCCCGGGTCCCGGACCGAACGCACGGGGCGCAGAAGGCCCGTGGGGTGTCCGGCGTTCGCACCGGGGCGTGCTTCCGTACCTCACGCATGCGCCTCCCCCGGGCAGCCGCCGCGTGGCAGCGTGCCTGAGGTCCGCAGTCGGCCGGTCTTTTGACAGGGGGCACGGAGTGGCATCTCAGTCCAGGTGCGGCGCACGCACCAAAGCCGGTGGGGCCTGCCGGAATCTCGCGGTTGTCGGCACCTCCCGCTGCGCGAGGCACCAAGGTCCCTGGTCCGCCTACGGGGTGGCGCAGCGCAAGGAGAAGGAAGCCAAGGCGAAGAAGCGCACCATCCGCAAGAAGCGGTAGGCGCTGCCGGGAGAGCTGCCGGGAGAAAGGCGCGAAGGGGGCGCGGGCCGCCGCGACGCTCTTGGGCGACGCACAGAGCGTGGTTCCCCGGCCCGGTGGGATTCCCGTTGCCGGCCGCCGCCCCGGGCGGAGCACGCCGTACGCGGCCGGATACGCCCACCGTTCGGTACCGGTCCCTCCCCTCGTGGGGACCGGTACCGAACGTGGGCGGCTTCGGTCCGCGCCATGTCGTGCACGGCGTGGACCGAGGAAGGGGTGGATCCGTGGCCGGTGCGGCAGCGGCCCGGACCGGACCTGTGCCACGGACCTCGCAGGCCCGGCCGGTGGGACGGCGACGGATCTCGTAGGCTCCGCCGGGGAGACGGCCGGTGCCTGCGCCTGGCTACGGTGAGAACGACGGAATTTGACCGAGAACATGCGGCGTCATGAGGTGTCACTCCGAGCGCTGAGCTGGTCGACGATCCGGGAGCCGCCCGGGTGGTGCGCTACTAGGTCGTGATCCTGCCAGCTGCGGCCCCCGAAGAGGGGGGTCCGGGGCCCTGATCGACGGCTAACCGCAGGTCAGCCCGATAGGCTGACTTTTCCGGTCCGGACATCCGGGGGCCGGGGGGAGCGGTCCGGACATCCAGGTGCGGGGGAAGTAAGGAGTGGACACCTTGAGTTCCGACTCAGGGGCGCGCACAGCCTTGGCGGAACGCCTCGCGCTGCTGTACAAGGAGGCCGGTAATCCGCCCCTGAAGAGCGTGTCCGATGCGGTCGTCCGGCTTCAGCGGGTCGACGAACGCGGCCGGCCCGTGCGGGTCTCCGCCCAGCGCATCAGCGACTGGCGGCGGGCCAGGAACGTGCCTGCCCAGTTCGTCGCCCTCGCGTCGGTGCTGCACGTACTGATCCCCCCGGCGCGGCGCTCCCAGCCCGCGCCCGTCTCCGCGGGCCTGTACGACCTGGCGCAGTGGCACCGTCTGTGGGAGCGGGCCGTGGCCGACCCGGTCGGCGACAGCCCTGCGGCAGCCGCCGAGGAGAGGCAACGCCCGCCGGGCGAAGCCGTGGACGTCCCCGGTGCCGTATGCCCCTACCGGGGCCTCGCTCCGTACCGGCAGCAGGATGCCCGGTGGTTCTTCGGCCGTGAGCGGAGCAGGGACGCCCTCGTCGCTCAGCTCCGGGCGGCGGAGCAGACGGGCGGCCTGGTGATGCTCGTCGGCGCTTCGGGGTCGGGAAAATCCTCCCTCCTGAACGCGGGTGCGGTGCCCGCCCTGCAGGACGGCGCCCTCGGCAGCCCCGGCAGCGCGGCGGGGGAAGTGCTCCAGCTCGTCCCGGGAGGAGACCCTCTCGCGGAGCTGACGCGCCGGATACCCGGGCTCGCGCACGTCGTCCCGGCCGCGAAGGAAGCCGCCGCGGACGCATCCGGCACACGCGGATTCGCGCAGCCCGCCAGGGAAGCCATCGCGGCGTGGGCGCACCGCGAGACGCCCTCACCCGGCCGCCCTGTCCTCATCGTGGACCAGTTCGAGGAGGCCTTCACCCTCTGCTCCGACGAGCAGAACAGGCGCGCCTTCGTCCAGCTCCTCCATGCCGTCGGCACGTCCGCCGGGCCGGACGAACCCGCTCCCGCGCTCGTACTCCTCGGCATACGCGCCGACTTCTACGAGCAGTGCCTCGGGTATCCCGAACTGGCCGACGCGTTGCAGCACCGGCACATGGTGCTCGGCCCGCTGACCACCGCGGAGTTGCGCGAGGCGGTGACCGGCCCGGCCAGGGCGGTGGGCCTGGAGCTCGAACCGGGGCTCGCTGAGCTGATCGTCCGTGACGTGAGCACCGGCAGCCCGCGCGGGAGCGGGACGCACGCGGGGGTGCTGCCGCTCCTCTCGCACGCTCTGCTCGCCACCTGGCAGCGGCGGACTGCGGGGCGGCTGACGCTGGCCGGCTACAGCGCGGCGGGCGGAATACAGGGGGCCGTGGCGGCGACGGCGGAGCACGCCTGGTCCAGCCTCGGCCCGGCGGCGCGTACCGCCGCGAGACTGCTCCTCCTCAGGCTGGTCCGGCTGAGCGAGGACACCCAGGCCACCCGGAGACGGGAGACCCGGCGCCAGCTGGCCGAGGAGTCGACGGACCCCGACAGGACCGAGGAGTCGCTCGAAGCGCTGGTCCACGCCCGGCTGGTGACACTCGACGCGGAGACCGTGGAGATCACCCATGAGGCACTGCTCCACGCCTGGCCGCGGCTGCGTGACTGGATCGACGAGGACAGGAACGACAACCTCCTCCGCCAGCAGCTGGAGGAGGACGGCAGGGCCTGGGAGGCGACGGCTCGCGACACCTCGCTCCTCTACCGCGGGACCCGTCTGGAGCAGGCACGCCGCTGGGCGAAGTCGGCCGGTGACACCTTCCTGACCAGGAGTGCGGTGGATTTCCTGGCCGCGTCGGCCAGGCTGCGCAAGCGGAGCGTCTGGATCAGCCGCGGCGCGGTGTCGGCCCTCGTCGTCCTGGCGATGCTGGCGGTCGGTTCGGCGGTGCTCGCGTGGCAGCAGCGCGACGACGCCGTGTTCGAGCAGGTCGTCGCCGAAGCCGACCGCGTCCAGTACACGGATCCGTCCCTGGCCGCCCAGCTCGATCTGGTGGCGCACCACTTGCGGCCGGACGACGAGGCCACCAGCAACCGCCTGGCCTCGATCGTCAACGCGCCCCTGGCCACGCCGCTGCTCGGCCACACCGGCGCCGTCTACCTCACCACGTTCAGCCCGGACGGGAAGACTCTGGCCACGGCGAGCTACGACCGGACCATCCGGCTGTGGGACGTGACCGACCCGACTCGTCCCGCACCGCTGGGCAGGCCCCTCACCGGCCACACGAGCTGGGTGAGCAGCGCGGTCTTCAGCCCGGACGGGCACACGCTCGCCAGCGCGTCGGACGACGGCACGATCCGGCTGTGGGACGTGACCGATCCCCGCCACCCGAAGCCGCTCGGCGCCCCTCTGACCGGCCATGGCGGTACGGCGTACCTCCTCGCCTTCAGCCCCGACGGACATATCCTGGCCTCGGCCGACGAGGATCACACCGTACGGCTGTGGAACGTGGACGACCCGGCCCGGCCGGAGGCGGTCGGGGCCCTGACCGGGCACACCGCCGCTGTGCGCTCGGTGGCCTTCAGCCCTGACGGGCGGACGCTGGCGGCCGGCGGCGACGACGGCACGATCCGGCTGTGGAACATGGCCGGTCGCGGCCGGCCGGATCCGGTCGGCCGGGTGCTGAAGGGTCACACCGGCACGGTGCACTCCGTGGCCTTCAGCCCTGACGGGCACACGCTCGCCAGCGGGGGCGCGGACGACACGATCCGGCTCTGGGACGTGAGCGACCCGCGGCACGCAGCCGAACTCGGCGCCCCGCTGGCCGGGCACACCGGGCCCGTCTGGTCGGTGGCGTTCAGCCCCGGCGGTGGGATGCTCGCCGCGGGCAGCGCCGACAGTACGGCCAGCCTGTGGAACGTCAGCAACCCCGCGTACCCGTCACAGGTCGGTGAGCCGCTCGCCGGGAGCAGCGGCGAGATGTACGCCGTCGGATTCAGCCCTGACGGGCGGACCCTCGCCACCGGGAGCGGCGACAACAAGGTCCGCCTCTGGTCGATCCCGACATCGGACATGACGGGCAGGATCGGAGCGTTCCGTCCGGACGGCCGGGTGCTCGCCACCGCCGCACGCGACCAGAAGGTCCGGCTGTGGAACGTGGAGTCCCCCGACCGCCCCGCACTGCTGGGCAGAGCGTTCATGCCGGGGAAGGGGGACGCGCGCTCGCTGCTCTTCTCCCCCGACGGGCACACCCTCGCGGTGCTGACCGGCAGCCGCGCGGTACAGCTGTGGAACGTCACCGACCCGGCCCGCCCCGTCCCCTACGGTCCGCCTGTTCCGCTGCGGACACGCTTCGCGGGCCCCGACGCGCTGGCCTTCAGCCCGGACGGGCACACGCTGGCCACCGCGCTCGACGACCGCACCATTCGGCTGTGGGACGTCAGCGACCCGTCGCGTCTCCGGCCGCTCGGTGCGCCGCTCACCGGTCAGAAGGGCTATGCCAACACCTTCGTCTTCAGCCCGGACGGACGGACGCTCGCCGGTGGCAGCGCCGACGGCGCCATCAGGCTCTGGAACGTGACCGACCCCCGGCATGCCGCCCGGCTCGGCGCACCCCTCAAGGGACACCTGGGCCCCGTCAACGCGCTCGCCTACAGTCCGGACGGGCGCACGCTGGCCAGCGGCAGCGATGACGGCACGGTCAGACTCTGGGACGTCGCGGCCCCCCGCAGGGCGACTCAGCTGGGCTCCACTCTCACGGGCCACACCGAAGCGGTCGTGTCACTGACGTTCAGCCGGAACGGGCACACCCTGGCGAGCGGCGGCAACGACGACACGGTCCGGCTCTGGAACGTCACCCACCCGTCGATGGCCACCCCCATCGGGCAGTCGCTGAGTCCGAATGCCAAGACCGGCAATTTCCTGTCGTTCAGCCCCAACAGCCACCTGCTCGGGGTGTCCAGCGGCGCCGACACCGTCCGGCTGTGGGACCTGGACGCCGGTCAGGCCGTACGCCGCATCTGCTCGATCACCCGGGGTGTCCTGACCCCGGAAAAGTGGCACGAGTACCTGCCTCGTCTGTCGTACGACCCTCCGTGCGGTGAGTGACGGGCCGGAGTGCTCCCGTGACCATGGCGCGTGATCTCGCTCACAACTCACCGCCGTGAGCGGGCAGTTCTCCCGTCACCTCACCACCCTTGTTACTGTTGGAAATAGCCCGATCGCTGGTGCATCCCCCGTCGCCAGCGGTCGGGCGTTTCCATGACCGCGCTCGGCCACCTCCGTGACCTGCGGATACCGGCTCCGGCTCCTTTCCGCGAGGCTCCCGGCGCCCTGCCGGAGCCCGCGAGGCGGTGGACCGCCCCTTCCGGGCGCGTCAAGGCCTCGTGCTGCGCCGTACGGTGAGCACGTCGGACCAGGAGAGTGGTGAGCTGCGGTGGCGCAGGCGTACGAGCGGATCGCGGATGGGCCCGGGCAGCCCGCCCGCGCCGGTCAGCAGGGGCCCGGTGGACGGCCGCCGGGCGGCGGGCACCGGCGGGTCGTCGTCGTCACCGCCGTCCATGCCCCGTCGGCGCGGTTCCTGGCGGAGGCCTACGCGTCGCTCCGCACACAGGAGTTGCCCGGCGGATGGGACTGGCACTGGGTGATACAGCAGGACGGCGAAGGACCCGGCGTCGCCTCGTATGTGCCCGCCGACGAGCGGGTGACCTTCCGGCAGGGCCGGGCCGGAGGTCCGGGTGTCGCGCGGACCATGGCCCTCGCCCATGCGGACGGCGCGTACGTCAAGGTCCTGGATGCCGACGACCAGTTGGCTCCGGGCGCACTGGCCCGTGACCTGGCCGCACTGGAAGAGAACCCGGACATCGGCTGGGCGACGTCCCGCGTGCTCGATCTGCTCCCCGACGGCTCCACGGCCGGCTTCGACGGGGACCCCGCCGGCGGGCCGGTCGAGCGCGGAGCCGTCCTCGCCCACTGGAGGGCGAACGACTACCGCGCGCCGGTCCACCCTGCGACGCTGTTCGTCCGCCGGGACCTGCTCCTCGCCCTCGGCGGCTGGATGGCCCTGCCGGCTTCCGAGGACACCGGGCTGCTGCTCGCCCTGAACGCGGTCAGCCGGGGCTGGTTCTCGTCCGGGGTCGGGCTCCGGTACCGCAAGTGGCCGGGTCAGGTCACGAGCCAGGCGGCGCACACGGACACGGCGGAGCGCGATACGCGTATGGCCGTCGTGGAGGCCAGGGCGCGTGCGCTGGAGCACTTCCGGTGGCGCCACCCCGTCGGCTCCGCATGATCCGCCGGACCCGGCCGCCCAGGGCAGTGCGCTCTCAGGTCAGCACGGCGGCGTCGGTCCGTGAGAAGACCAGGTCGCTCTCGCCGCTGACCGGTCCGCGCCAGCGGACGGGAGGCAGCGGAGGGCGGCGCCCCGCTGCGACGTAGCTCTCCGGCGAGTAGTCGTTGGCCAGTCGGTAGACGTGGTAGCCGCGCCCCCGCATCGTGTCAAGCAACTCCTCGACGGAGTCACCGAGCCGGGCCATCCGGTGGGGGGTTACCTCCACGGTGATCTCGGCGTCGGGCCGCAGCCGGTCGAGGACGGGGACCAGGCCGCGCATGACGCTGCCCTCCGCCCCCTCCACGTCGACCTTGATCACTCTGGCCGCCGTGATCTCCTCCGGCCGCAGCACCTCTGCCAGCGGGAGGGCTTCGATGTCGAAGGTGGATTCCGCGGCCCCTTCGTAGGGGACGATGCTGTTCGCCCCCATGTTGTTCGAGCTGGCGAGGACGAAGGTCAGCAGCTTCCGGGTGTCGGCGACTGCGGTGTTCACCGCCCGGATGTTGTCGCACGCGTTGAGCCGGGCGTGCTGCAGCAGCCTCCGGTGGAAGACGGGAGAGGCCTCGACGGACACCACCCGGCCCGCACTGCCGACCAGCCGCGAGGCCAGCACGCTGAAATAGCCGATGTTCGCCCCGACGTCGACGAACGTGTCCCCCGGGCGGAGCCTGCTCCGCAGCCAGTGGGTCATGTGCGGCTCCCACCCGCCGAACAGGTAGAGGTAGCGCTGGATCAGGTCCTGTGTGTCGAGGGCGAACCGGGCGCCGAACCGGTCATCGCAGACCCGTCGCCTGGGCTGATCACGCAGACGGGGGTTGAGGTAGCGGGCGGCCAGCCGCTCCTTGCCGAAAGAGCCGGGCGCGTCGCGCAGATACCGGCGGCCGAGGGTCAGCAGTACCTCTGAAGCCGTGTCCCTCATCCGATCGCCTCTCCGCAAGGTGCCGCCCGAACCGCGGCGTTGAGGGGCCGTACGCCCTCAACGCTCCGCCGCGGCCGGGCTCCGGTCAGCCGGTGGCTGCCCGGTCCTGGTCGAACGGCAGGTCCAGCATACGAATGGCGTTGCCCCGCAGCAGTTTGTACGCGACATCGGCGGAGAGCCCGGCCATGTGATCGGCCGCCACCTGACGGGTGTTCGGCCAGGTCGAGTCGACGTGCGGGTAGTCCGTCTCGAACGTCGCGTTGTCCACGCCCACCGTCTCGATGGCCTCAATGCCGTGCTTGTCACGGAAGAAGCAGCAGAACATCTGCCGGTAGTAGTACGTGGACGGCGGCTCCGGGATCAGGTCCTTGACCCCACCCCACGCCCGGTGCTCCTCCCAGACGTCGTCAGCGCGCTCCAGCGCGTACGGGATCCACCCCATCTGCCCCTCGCTGTACGCCAGTTTCAGCCGGGGGAACTTCACCAGGACCCCGGAGAAGAGGAAGTCCATCATCGACGCCATGGCGTTGTTGAAGGAGAGCGAGGCCTGCACGGCCGGCGGGGCGTCGGGCGAAGCGGCGGGCATCTGCGACGACGATCCGATGTGCATGTTCACCACCGTCCCCGTCTCCTCGCAGGCCGCGAAGAACGGGTCCCAGTAACCGGAGTGGATCGACGGCAGCCCCAGATAGGTCGGGATCTCGCTGAAGGTCACCGCCCGGACCCCGCGGGCCGCGTTCCGCCTGATCTCGGCCACGGCGAGGTCGATGTCCCAGAGCGGGATCAGGCAGAGCGGGATCAGCCGGCCCTTGCTGTCCCCGCACCACTCCTCGACCATCCAGTCGTTGTAGGCGCGGACGCAGGCCAGGCCCACTTCCTTGTCCTTGGCCTCGGCGAAGGTCTGCCCGCAGAAGCGCGGGAAGGTGGGGAAGCAGAGCGAGGCCTCGACATGGTTGAGGTCCATGTCCTTGAGGCGCTCCGCCGGGTCCCAGCAGCCGGGCCGCATCTGCTCACGGGTGATGCCGTCGAGCGTCATCTCGTCCCGCGAGAAGCCCACGGCCGCGATGATCCGCTTGTACGGGAAGATCTCCCCCTCGTACCGCCACCAGTCCGTCACCTGTCCTTCCGGGTCGGTGGTGAAGCGGTACTTCCCGCCCACGTACGCCAGGTCCCCGATCCCGGCGGTGAAGGGCTGGGGCCCCAGCTCCCGGTACTTGCCCGGCAACCACGTCCGGAAGAGGTGCGCGGGCTCGATCACGTGATCGTCCACGCTGATCACCCTGGGCAGTTCCGCGGCGCTGTCCTGACTGCTACTCATTCGCTTCCCCTCAGCTGCCTGCCACTTTGTCCGACCCGATCTGACGATGCGTCAGTTTTAGAGTACGGACGCACCCCGGGGCCGACAAGCGGTTGCCCGAACTTGCCCCTTGCGGGATCGCGTCCCGGCACCCGAAACTGACGACCCATCAGCTAACACGACCGGCAGGAGTGCCTCATGCAGACGATGTGGCTCAGCGGGGCCGAGTGGCTCGCGGTACTGCGGATCGGCCTCGGGCTGTGGTGGCTGGAGAGCTGGCGCCACAAGGACAAGACGACCTGGTTCGGCGGAGGCGGCGTGACCTGGGCGGCCGGCATAGCCGCCGAACACCGCTGGCAGTTCGTGCGGAGCGGCTTCGCGAGGACAGTGCAGCCGAACCCCAGGCTCATGGCGTACGTCGTCGCCTACGCGGAGCTGGCACTCGGCCTCGGCCTGACCGCAGGCTTCCTGACGCCGATCGCGCTGGTGGGCGGCCTCCTGCTCAATCTGATCTATCTGGTGCTGATGATCCACGACTGGGCCGAGCAGGGGCAGAACCTGATGATGGTGCTGATCTCGGCCACCGGGCTGTTCGCCATGTGCTGGCAGAGCTGGTCGCTGGACAGTCTCTGGGGCCTGTTCCTGCGATAGGCACCTCAGCGATGGGTACCTCTGCACCAGGCGCAGAGGTACCCGCGGGGGGGGCGGGCGGGACCCGGGCCTGCCGCGCCCCGCCGGTGCTGCCCGCCGTTCCCGCGGCGGCAACCGCGCCGGGGCCGCCCCGGTGCGATCCGTGTCCGCACGTCCAAGGGCATCCGGCGCCCGGCACCCGCCCTCTCCTCCGCCCGGGCGGGTGCCGGGCCGGCCGGAGGAGTCAGAGAGTCAGCAGCCGCTCGATGAGGTGCGCGGCGGAGTCCGGCCCGGCCGCCAGCACGACACGGCAGCGGGCGCCGTTCACCGGCGGGTAGTTGAGGAACTGGCCGCGCAGGTCGCAGATGGTCTGGCCGCGGCCGGGGCCCTGGGTGGCGTCGACGACGACATCGACCACGGGGGCCAGGGTCGGCACCACGCCCCCGACGGCGATGGCCGCCGCCAGCGGGTCGTGCACGGCGCAGCAGCGGCGGCCGAACGTCTCCAGGTAGAAGTCGTAGTAGAGGTCCATCATCTCGCCCAGCGCGGTGGGCAGCGGGCGGCCCGAGTCCAGCAGTCGCTGCCGGTCGGCCTCTTCGAGGGTGTGGGCGAGGGTGACGTCGAGCGGGACGAGTGTGATGTCCCAGGGCGCCGCGAGGACTTCGGCGGCGGCTTCGGGGTCGTTGGCGATGTTCGCCTCGGCGACCGGTGAGACGTTCCCGCTCTGATGGGCGGCTCCGCCCATGATGGTGATGTCCTGGACCAGCGACGGCAGCGCGGGCTCCCGGCGGAGCGCCTCGGCGACGTTGGTGAGCGGACCGGTGGTGAGCAGCCGCAGCTTTCCACGGTGGGTGTGGGCGAGCTCGATGATCATGTCGGCGGCGTCCTGCGCGACGGCCGCCTGGGCCGAGTCGGGCACGGTGATGTCGCCGATGCCGTTGTGGCCGTGGATGTGGGGCACGGAGCCCGCGTAGACGCCGGCCTGGGGGTCGGCCGCCCCGACGGCGACGGGGATGGTGGCCCGGCCCGCGAGCTGGGTGAGGGCGAGGGTGTTGCGGGCCGCCTGGGTGGAGTCGACGTTGCCGCTGACCGTACCGATTCCGGCTATCTCTATCTCGGGGGAGGCCAGCAGGTAGGCGAGCGCCATCGAGTCGTCGATGCCGGTGTCGCAGTCGAAGTAGAGCGGCTGGGCTGTCATGGGAGGTCCTTCGAGGCCGGGGCAGTGGCTGCCGGGGGGGGTGTCGGCACGGTGCCGACGCGGTACGGGGTGTGGTTGTGCCGGTGCGAAGCGGCCGCGGTCAGTCCGGCCGCCGGGTGATGAAGAGGCTGGCCACCAGGGCCAGGACGGTGATCCCCACGGAGATCCACAGGGCGGTGCCGTAGCCGCCGGGGGTGCCGCGGGCCGCGTACGGGGCGACGATGCCGATCCCGGTGCTCGCACCGATGCCGAAGGCGGCGCTGTTGAGTCCGGGCAGGGCGGCGGGCGCGTCCTTGGGCGAGTTCAGGACTCCCAGGCCGTTCACCGTGGTCAGGACGAGGCCGTTGTACGTGATCCCGAGGAAGGCGACAGCCGCGAAGACGGTCCACTTCTGCAGCGGGAAGGCGGCGATGACGCACAGGGCCGCGATGCTCAGGACCAGACCCGCCCTGAGCGTGAGCAGCCAGCCGCGCCGGTCGGCCAGCCACCCCGACACCGGGGCCGCGGCCAGCCCGATCAGGGCCGCGGGAGTCAGGTAGAGCAGCGACGATTCGGTGGCGGAGAGCCCGAAGCCGGCCCCCGGGTTCTGGCTGATGACGACGACGGTGAAGTTGATGACCGCGAAGATCCCGGACAGGGCGATCACGGTCGTCGCGATGACCGGCCACACCTGGCGGGACTTGAGGTGCCGCAGCGCGATCAGCGGGGTGGCCGTGCGGCGTTCGACCAGGCCGAAGGCGAGGGCGGAGACGACGGTGCCGGCCAGATAGCCGAGGGTGCTCGTGCTGTTCCAGCCGTCCGCGAAGCCGTGCGAGACGAGGTAGGTCACGCAGTACAGCGCGACCGACAGGGTGGCCGCGCCCCACCAGTCCATCCGGCCGGCCGTGACCGGCCCCCTGTCCCGGGGCAGGACGAACGCGACGCAGGCCGAGGCGGCGACACCGACCACCAGGATGACGGCGAAGATCGACCGGTAGCCGAAGGAGTCCGAGAGCCGCCCGCCCAGGAGGCCGTCCACGCCGCCGACCCCGCCGTTGATCGCGGTGATCACTCCGAGAGCCGTCGCGAAGGCCTTCCTGCTGAGCCGCTCGTTGAGGACGACGTACGCGATCTGGAAGGCCGCGCTCGACGCGCCCTGCAGGACCCGGCCGGTCAGCAGGACCGGCAGGTTGGGTGCGACGAGGCAGAGCACCGTGCCCGCCGCGGTGACGACGAGGACCGCCATGAGGACCCGCCGGCGCCCCCAGAAGTCGCTGACGCGGCTCAGCACGACACCCGTGATCGCCCCGGCCAGGAAGAACAGCGAGGAGACCTGCGCTATGTCGTCCACGCTCCCCTTCAGCTGCCGCGCCATCTCCGGGAGCGCTGGGGTGATCATGCTGGCGTTCAACTGGTAGGCGATGACGCTCAGCAACAGCGTCGCGACGAGTGCGGCAGCCTTCTTCCCGTGCAGGGTCGCCTGTTCGCCGTCTTCCAGCTGGTTCGCGTCTCTTACTCCTGGACTGACGTCCGGACTGCCTGTGTTCACAAGGAACCTCATCGTTACAGTGAGTCACACTCTTGGCTGATGTGAGATGTTATACCTCTCAGTCCGACATGCGTCTAGAGCTGATGGATTTCTGGTTAGATGGGGCCGACCACAGGCCCGTAGCGAAGCGAGGAGTGCCGTGGCTGTCACCGCCGTCACCGTCGACGGGTTCCTGGCCGAACCCATGACCGTCTCCGTCGGCCAGCCGCTGCGGGTGGCGGTCTACTCGCGGCTCGCGCACGGCATCCGGGACCAGGTCTTCCCGCTGGGCTCCGCCCTGCCCAAGGAGGCCGACCTCGGCGCCCGCCTGGGGGTGAGCCGCACGGTGGTGCGCGAGGCCCTCATGCTGCTGGAGGAGGACGGCCTCATCCGCACCCGGCGCGGGGTCGGACGGTTCGTCAGCCAGACCCTCCCGCGCCAGGGCCTGGAGCAGCTGCAGCCCTTCGAGGAGACGCTGGCCACGCCCGACCAGCCGGTGCGCACCGAGCGCCTGGAGATGAACCTCCAGCGCACGACGGACTTCGTCCTGCAGGGCCTCGGGCTCGACGAGGACAGCAACGCCTGGTTCTGCGAGACCCGGCTGACCCGCGGTGTGGAGCAACTGGCCCTGGTCCAGGAGCACATCCCGTGCGGTTCTGACCTCCGTGCGCTCTCCCCCGTCGTGGCGGACAGGGTGCAGGAGCTGCACGACAGCCCCCGCACCCTGCTGGGCGCCATGACGGGCATGCTCGGGCCGGTCTTCGGCCCCGGCGAGTGCACGATCACCGCGGGCATCGCCGGAGCCACCCGCGGCAGGCTCCTCGGTCTGCGCCCCTCCGACCCGCTGCTCATCCTGACGCAGACCGCGCAGCTCGCCGGCCGGCCCGCCTATCTGGCGAAGTACCTCATCGCCCCCACCGGCGACCCGCTCTCCATCCTCCAGCCGCCCCAGCCGGGAGCGGCGCCCGCGCGCCCCTGAAGGCCCGCGGCCGCCACCGCCTCACCCGATCCGGACCCTCGCCTCCAGCGGCAGGTCCGCCGACGACCGGCCGACCGCCACCGTGTAGCTCCCGGGCACCACCGTCCAGCCGGTGTCCGGTGTCTGCCACACCGCGAACGCCTCGCGGGGCAGGCCGAGATGGACCGTCCTGCTCTCGCCCGGGTCCAGGGTGACCTTCGCGAAGGCCTTCAGCTGCCGGGACGGCTCCCCGGCCGCCGCGGGAGCCGTCAGATACAGCTGGACGACCTCGCTGCCGGTGCGGTGGCCCGTGTTGCGGATCCCGACGCTCGCGCGGTATCCGTCCCCGGACCGCTCCAGGCGCAGGCCGGACAGCCGGAACGTCGTGTACGACAGGCCGTGCCCGAAGGGGAACAGCGGCCTCTCACCGGAACTCTGGTACCAGCGGTAGCCGACCGCGAGCCCCTCGTCGTAGAAGACGTGCACGCCGTCACCCGGGTACTGGGCAGTGGTCTTCGCCGGGCCCTGCTGCTCGGAGGCCGGGAAGGTCTCCGGCAGCCGGCCGCCCGGCTCCTCGTCGCCGAAGAGCATCGCGGCCAGGGCGCTGCCCTGCTCCTGTCCGCCGTACCAGTTGGCGAGGACCGCGCCCGCGTCGTCGAGCCACGGCATGAGGACCGAGCCCGATGTGTTCAGGACGACCACCGTACGGGGGTTCGCCGCGGTCACCGCCGCGATCAGCTCGTCCTGGCCGTCGGGCAGGGCGAGCGTGGTGCGGTCCGAGCCCTCGCCGGTGTAGTCGGCCGCCACGACGACGGCCACGTCCGCCGCCCGCGCCGCGTCGGCGGCCCCCGTGAGGCCCTGGGTATACGTCACCGGGATGTCCCCGGCCCGCGCCTTGATGCCGGCGAGCGGGGTGACGACCGTGCCGTGGGCCGTGACCGCGCCCGAACCGCCGCCGTGCGTACGGGTCCCGGCGTCGGCCGCGCCGCCGATGACCGCGACGGACGACGGACGGGTGAACGGCAGCACCTGCGCGTTCTTCAGCAGCACGCTGCCCTGGACACTGATGCTGCGGGCGAGCCGGAGATGCGCGTCGCTGCTGACCACCTTGGTGAGCACGGTCGCCGGGTCCGGCAGCCGGTGGTCGAAGAGCCCGATCCGGAACATGGCGGTGAGGACATGGGCCGCCATCGTGTCCACGGTGGCCTCGCTCACCGTGCCGGCCGCGACGGCGTCCTTCAGCTTCCCCCCGAGATAGGTGGAGCCCGGCATCTCCATGTCGGAGCCCGCGTGGGCGGTGAGCAGGGTGCTGTGGGTGCCGCCCCAGTCGGACATCACCAGGCCGTCGAAGCCCCACGCGTCGCGCAGGGTGTCCTGTACGGCCACGCGGTTCTCGTGCGACCAGGCGCCGTTGACCTTGTTGTACGAGGTCATCACGGCGCCCGCGCCGCCCTGCTGGACGGCGGCACGGAACCCGGGGTAGTAGATCTCGTGCAGGGCCCGCTGGGAGACCACCACGTCGATCGAGCCGCGCAGGGTCTCCTGGTTGTTGGCGGCGAAGTGCTTGACGGTGGCGATCACCGGGTGGGTCTGGATGCCCTCGATGACCGGCGCCGCCAGCTCCGCGTTGAGGTGCGGGTCCTCGGTGAAGGTCTCGAAGGAGCGCCCCCAGTACGGGACCCGCAGGATGTTGATGCAGGGCGCCAGGGCGATGTTGTGCCCCTTGCCGGCCTGCTCCGCGCCGTAGGCGTCACCGTAGGCGCGGGCCGCGCCCGGGTCCCAGGTCGCCGCCAGGGTCTTGCTGTCAGGCCACTGGGTCACCCCCGTCGACCCGTTGCCCACACCGTTCGGTCCGTCGCCCAGGTAGAGGGCCGGGATACCGAGCCGGGTGTTGGCGAGGACCCGGCCCGCGTAACCCACGGTCCCCGAGGTCCAGCCCTCGCCGTGCAGCAGGGCGATCTTCTCGTCCAGGGACATCTCCGCGACGAGTGCGGCGGCTCTGGTCGCGGCCGCCGCCGAGCCGGGCCGCGCCGCGGGGGCCGCGTCCACTGCTCCGGGGGCGGCGCCGCCCCGCACGGCCGCGGCCGCTCCCGTCGCCGACGCCACGGTGCCGACGCCCGCGGCCACCGTGGCCGCTCCGGCCAGCTTCAGTACCGATCTACGGTCGACGTTCATGTGCCCTCCCGAGTCGCTGTCATGGATGCACGCATGCCATGGGTGAACGAGTGCACGGACGTACGGATACACCTGTGCACGGGTGACATAAGTAAGTGACATGTACATGGGCACATCGATCGCCCGAATCGTCAATGGTTTGTACACGCTTCGCGGAACGCGGCCTCCCCGGCATCGACAGTGGAACGCCGTGCGCCAACTGGCCCGACCCGCGTCCCAGTTGGCTTCAGGGAGTGAACGCGGCAAGGCCCTTGACGGAGCGGCCACCGTGCCCGACAGTCATTCGCAAGGCAGCTGAGAGCGCTCTCAGGCATCTCTCCCCCACCCCCACGGAAGCAGCCCCCCATGAACAGGATCGCTTTCCCCGGCACCTCTCCCGGCGTCTCGACCGGCCCCGGCCGCCGCACCCGGCGCCGACTGCTGACCGTGCTCGCCGCGCTCTCCCTCCCGCTGGCCGGGCTCACCGGCCTGGCGGGCACCGCCGGACTCTCCGGCACCGCCGCGGCGAGCGAACCCGCCGCGGGAGCCCGTACGGCCGCGGCCGACTGGAGCACGGTCTTCCGGGACGACTTCGACGGCGCGTCCGGAACGGGCCTCAACACCGCCGACTGGCTCTACGACAAGGGCAACGCCTACCCCGGCGGCGCCGCCAACTGGGGCACCGGTGAGATCGAGACCTCCACGGACTCGACGGACAACGTCTACCAGGACGGCTCGGGCCACCTGGTGATCAAGCCCGTACGCGATGCGTCCGGGCACTGGACGTCCGGCCGGGTGGAGACCCAGCGCACCGACTTCGCCGCGCCGGCCGGCGGTCAGCTGCAGCTCAGCGCCTCCCTGAAGCAGCCCGACCCGGCGAGCGGACTCGGCTACTGGCCGGCCTTCTGGGCGATGGGCGCGGACGCCCGCCCGGCCGGAGCCACCAACTGGCCCGGTATCGGCGAGCTGGACATCATGGAGGACGTCAACGCGCTCAGCCAGCACTCGACCACCTTCCACTGCGGCCAGTGGGCCGGCGAGTGCCACGACCCGGACGGGATCAGCAGCGGGCTGCAGGCGTGCACCGGATGCCAGTCCGGCTACCACACGTACGCGGTGGTCGTGGACCGTACGAACGCCGCCGCCGAGCAGCTGCGCTTCTCCCTCGACGGCGTCCAGACCTTCGTGGTCAACCAGAACGAGGTGTCCGACGCGACCTGGAAGGCCGCCGTCGACCATGGGTTCTTCGCCATCTTCGATGTGGCGATCGGCGGTTCGTATCCGGACAAGGTCTGCGGCTGCACCTCCCCGGCCGCCGACATCAGCTCCGGGGCCGGGATGAGTGTGGACTGGTTCTCGGCCGAGGTGAGCCAGTCCTGACCGGCCCTGACCGGCCCTGACCGGCGGCGCGCCGGACCGGACTTGGACCGCGACAGCACCGTGCCCCGGGGGCGATGGCCCCCGGGGCACGGTGCTCACTGCTGCGCTGCTGGAGCGCTGCTGGTCACTGCCGCCGCGCGGTCAGTTCCAGTTGTGGTTGCGGCCGTGGTTCCAGCCGCCGTGGTTCCAGCCACCGTGGTCGCGGCCGTGGTCACGGCCGTGGTCGTGGTCGCGGCCGTGCTCGCGGCCGCCGTTCTGGCAGGTGTTGCCGAAGGCCGGGTTGAGCAGGCCGATGACGTTGATGCTGTTGCCGCAGACGTTGACCGGAACGTCGATCGGAAGCTGGACGACGTTGCCCGAGAGGACACCCGGCGAGCCGACGGCCACGCCCTCCGCTCCGCTGTCGGCGGAGGCGATCGACGCACCCCCCAGCACAGTGGCGGCCGCGACAGCAGACAGCACGGTCATCCGCACGATACGTGACATGTAGACACAAACCCTTCAGTCGGAGCACTCCAGGGCCGGACACGCAGGCCCTCTTGTGTGGTCCTTCGCTATGCCTGCCCGCTGAGTTGGGTCCCGCATCGCTTGTTCACCCGAAGAGACGCGCGGTCCACCGGCCGGCCGGCGCCGGGCTGCGGGGAGACCGGCGGGTCGGCCCGCCGGGGCGCGCGGCCACAATGGGCGCATGAGTCACGACGAGAAGTCCATGCCCGACTGGGAGAAGCGCTTCCGGGCCCCGCGTGTGGGGCTGCCCGAGTGGGCGGAGGACGCCCCGGAGCGTTCGCTCTTCGTCTCCAACGCGACCGGGACGTACGAGCTGTACACCTGGGACCGCCGGAGCGGCGAGCAGCGCAGGGCCACCGACCGGCCGAACGGCACGACCGACGGGACCCTCTCGCCCGACGGCGAGTGGCTGTGGTGGTTCAGCGACACCGACGGGGACGAGTTCGGTGTCTGGATGCGCCAGCCCTTCCACGGCGGGCCCGACGAAGCGGCCGCCCCCGGCCTCGGGCCTTCCTACCCCGGCGGTCTGGGGATCGGCAGGGACGGCACCGCGGTGGTCGGCCGTTCCACCGACGAGGACGGCTCGACCGTCCACGTCGTACGGCCGGGTGCGGATCCGGTCGAGATCTACCGGCACCGGGAGTCCGCCGGGGTCGGTGACCTCTCGCACGACGGCACGCTGATCGCGCTGGAGCACACCGAGCACGGCGACGCGATGCACTCCGCGCTGCGGGTCGTCCGTCCCGACGGTTCCACGGTCGCCGAGCTGGACGACACCCGGGGAGGCACCGAGGAGCTGGGGCTCCAGGTGCTCGGGTTCGCCCCGGTGGCCGGCGACACCCGGCTGCTCGTCGGCCACCAGCGGCGCGGACGCTGGGAGCCGATGGTCTGGGACGTGGCGACCGGCACCGAGACCTCCCCCGCGATCGACCTGCCGGGCGACGTCAGCGCCGAGTGGTATCCGGACGGCTCCGCGCTGCTCATCGTGCACAGCTTCGAGGCGCGCAGTGAGATGTGGCGGTACGAGCCGGCCGGTGAGGAGCTCGTACGCGTCGAGACCCCGCCGGGTTCGGTGTCCGGTGCGACCGCGAGGCCCGACGGCACCGTCGAGTACCTGTGGTCGTCGGCCGCGCTGCCGCCGGTCGTGCGCTCCACGTCGGGCGCGGTCGTGCTCGACCCGCCGGGGATGAAGGCGCCGGAGTCGGTGCCGGTGCGGGACGTGTGGGTGGAGGGCCCGGGCGGCCGGGTCCACGCACTGGTGCAGCAGCCCGCCGGGGACGGACCGTTCCCCACGGTCTTCGAGATCCACGGCGGTCCGACCTGGCACGACAGCGACGCCTTCGCCTCGGGCCCGGCGGGCTGGGTCGACCACGGATACGCGGTCGTCCGGGTCAACTACCGCGGCTCGACGGGCTACGGCCGGGCCTGGACCGACGCACTGAAGCACCGGGTCGGGCTGATCGAGCTGGAGGACATCGGCGCCGTCCGTGCCTGGGCGGTCTCGTCCGGCCTCTCCGACCCGGCGCGGCTCGTCCTCGCGGGCGGCTCCTGGGGCGGTTATCTGACGCTGCTCGGGCTCGGCACCCAGCCCGACGTGTGGGCGGCCGGACTGGCCGCGGTGCCGGTCGCGGACTACGTCACGGCCTACCACGACGAGATGGAGGGGCTGAAGGCGATGGACCGGACGCTGCTCGGCGGCACTCCGGAGACCGTGCCCGAGCGGTTCGCCGCCTCGTCCCCGCTGACCTATGTGGACGCGGTGCGTGCGCCGGTCTACATCTCGGCGGGCGTGAACGACCCGCGCTGCCCGATCCGGCAGGTCGAGAACTACGTGGACCGGCTCGCGGGCCGCGGTGCGGTCCACGAGGTGTACCGGTACGACGCGGGCCACGGCTCACTGGTGGTCGAGGAGCGGATCAAGCAGGTCCGGCTGGAGCTCGACTTCGCCGAGCGGTACGTGAAGGGGAAGTAGCGGGCCGGTACGGGGGGCGGAACGCACGGGGCGGGGTCCGGGGCACTGCTCCCGGATCGCGCCCCGTACCGTAAGAGATGTGTACCGGTTCCTGCTGACACCCCGCTGGTGGGGGATCACCGTCTTCGCCCTGCTCGCCATCCCGTTCTGCGTCTTCATGGGCTCCTGGCAGCTGAGCAGGTTCGAGGACCGGGTGGCCACCCACCGGACCGACGAGCACCGGCCCGACCCGACCCGTCAGGCAGCGGCGCCGCTCGATTCCCTGCTGCCCGTGAATCTCGACACGTCCGGGCGGCAGGCCGAGGCCTCCGGGAAGTACGGCAAGCAGTTCCTGGTGCCGGACCGGGTCGTGGACGGCAAGGAGGGGTCGTACGTACTGACCCTGCTCCGCACCGGAAGCGGCAAGGCGCTCCCCGTGGTCCGCGGCTGGCTGCCGCACGGCGCGAAGGTGCCCGCGGCGCCGAAGGGCGAGGTCGAGGTCACCGGTTCGCTGCAGGCCTCGGAGAACAGCGGGACCGACGGCGCCTACGCCGGGGGCGGACTGCCGTCCGGCCAGATCGGGATCATCAGCGCGGCCTCGCTGGTGAACGTGGTGCCGTATCCGGTGTACGACGCGTGGATCACCCTGCCGCGCGCCTCACCGGGCCTCACGGCCGTCCCGGCGGCGGCACCGCAGAACAGCGGGCTCGACCTGAAGTCCTTCCAGAACCTCGGCTACACCGGCGAGTGGTTCGTCTTCGCGGGCTTCGTGGTCTTCATGTGGTTCCGGCTCGCCCGGCGGGAGGCCGAGGCCCTCAGGGACCTGAAGCTCGGGATCGTGCCGGACGAGGGGCCCGTCGTGGTGGCGGAGAGCGGGTCGGGCGAGCCGACCGGTACGGCCGCCGCAGGCACGCCCGCCGCCCCCGAGGTGTCCGGCCGCCGCTGAGGGCTGTCCCGCAATCCCTGGCGGGCCGTACAGCGCGGCTGCGGCCTACGGCGCGCTGAGCAGCCCCGTGCGGTAGATCGTCCCCGCGCACGCGTTGGGGATGGTCGCCTCCGCGGCCGGTACGCCCGGCTCCGCCTCGTGCACCACGGCCACGCTGCCGTCCGATGTGCCCTCGCCGCTGCCGAGCTGCGGGGTGGCGTCGGCGCCGCCGTTCGTACCGGGGCCGCCGTCGCCCGTTCCCGCCGAGCCCTCCGGCCCTCCGGAGCCCGCCGACGGGGTCGGGTCGGGTGTGGCGCCCCCACCGGTGGGACAGGTCTCCGCCGGGACCCAGGCGAACTTCACCTCGTACGCCTGGGACGGGCCGAGCACCAGACCGGTCGACTCCTGCGACGGGTCGGGCAGACCGCCCGCCGCGTCGCCCGCCGTGTGGTCGACCACCGTGATGCGGGCGGCGTCCGCAGCTCCCAGCGCCTGGAAGTTGACGGTGCCCGCGTCGCTGACCGCGCACTGGCTCTTCGACACGTTGGAGACCTTGAAGGTCCCGTAGACGGTTCCGTCGGCGTTCGGGGTGCCGGTGTTCGCCGACGTGACGCCGAGCTGCTGGGCCGCGCAGGCCGGCAGGGAGTCGAGCGCCTTGCCCGACGGACCGGTGACACCGCCTTCCGCACCACCGTGGGTGCCGCTCCCGGCCCCCTTCGGCGTGTCCTTCTTTCCGTCCCGGCCGTGGCCGCCGCCGTCGCCCGGCGGCTTGCCGCTGTCCTTCCGGCCGCCGCCGGGGACCGTGGCACCCGTGCCGCCGGACGTGTGCCGGCCGTTCCCCGCCATCGCCGGGTTGTTCCTGACCCCGCCGTCCGCGCCGGCGACATGGATGAATGCCGGGACGGCGGTCCCGACGAGCAGCGCGGCAGCGGCCGTACCGACGACGATCTGCCGCCGCCGGGCCCGGCGCGCGGGCACGGCCCTGCGGAGATGGTCGAGCGCGCCATCGGACGGGCTGAGCCCCCGCACGGCGCCCTGCATCATGCTGCGCAGGGCGAGTTCGTCCTCGTCGAGGCCGTCGACAGCGTTGTCGGAACCGTCGTTCTGCATTCCGTTCCCCGCCTGGTTGTCCACAGACCGTGTGGGTCCGCCGTACTGCTTGCGCCACTCGGCAGGCATGTCCCACTCGTCAGGTGTGCGGGGGCCCTGGGGCCCGTCGGATCCGTCAGGGCCCTCCCGGCCGGCGGAACCGCCGCGGCCGTCCTGATCCCGGCCGTCCTGGTCCCCGCCGTACCGCCCGAAACGATTCTTTCCGTTCATGCCGGGGCCTCCATGGCCACCCGCAGCGCGGCGATGCCGCGCGAACCGTATGCCTTCACCGAACCCAGCGATATCCCCAGCGCTTCGGCCACCTGCGCCTCCGTCATGTCACCGAAGTAACGGAGCACCAGGACCTCGCGCTGGCGGCGCTGGAGGTTGCGCATGGCCTTCTTGAGCGCGTCGCGCTCCAGGAGGTCGTACGCGCCCTCCTCGGCGCTCGCCATGTCCGGCATCGGCTTGGAGAGGAGCTTCAGTCCGAGGATCCGCCTGCGCAGCGCGGACCGGGACAGGTTGACCACGGTCTGGCGCAGGTACGCGAGCGTCTTCTCGGGGTCCCGGACCCGTTTGCGTGCCGAGTGGACCCGGATGAAGGCCTCCTGGACGACGTCCTCGCAGGAGGCCGTGTCGTCGAGGAGGAGCGCCGCGAGCCCCAGCAGCGACCGGTAGTGGGCGCGGTAGGTCTCGGTGAGGTGATCGACGGTGGTGCCGGCTGCCATGGCGTCGTCAGCGCCCTCGCCGGTCCGGGACGTGGCCGCACCGGGCCGGGCCGTCGGCACGGGGGCGATCACCGGCATGCCGCCGGGCACACGGGGCCGCCGGAGCGGGCGAACCACTCCGCCCCGTCCGGACACCGCTGCAATATCGAGAACCTCTGCCACGCCAGTTGGACACGCTTCCCCCCGCCAGGGTTGTACGCGTAAGGCATCGCCTTTGACGATGCGGCCAATGCCCTCATGCGTACCCGATCTCCCCCAATGCCCCTTTTTCCATGGCATCTTGCACAGGAGGAGGCCACCCCGAAGACGCACCCGTACCGGCTGCGGTTGCAGGCGCGCGGGAAACTGAATCGTGTAACAGGCACGAGGCTCAGTTCAAGTGGTTCAGGTGCGCGTCTTGCTCACAGGTCACACACAAATTCTACAAAGGATCAGGTACGGGACACCGGATCCCGGATCGGGCTTCCGGCCATCGGCGCACCGGCGGCCGGACAGTGCCCGGCCGCCCGGGACTAGTCGTCCCCCGACGTCTGCCGCAGCTCGGCCGCGACGGCCTCCGCGATCTGGGCGGCGTTGAGCGCGGCCCCCTTGCGGAGGTTGTCGGCGCAGACGAAGAGTTCGAGTGCCTGCGGATCGTCCAGCGACCGCCGCACCCGCCCCACCCAGGCAGGATCCGTCCCCACCGCGTCGGCAGGGGTCGGGAAGTCCCCGGCGTCCGGGTCGTCGAAGAGCACCACACCGGGCGCGGTCGCCAGGATCTCGTGCGCCCGGCCGAGCGTCAGCTCGTTCTCGAAGCGGGCGTGCACGGAGAGGGAGTGCGTGGTGACGACCGGGACCCGTACGCACGTGGCCACCACAGGAAGCGCCGGGCGGTCCAGGACCTTGCGGGTCTCGGCGCGGAGCATCAGCTCCTCGGACGACCAGCCGTCTGCGGCGGGCACCCCGGACCAGGGCACCACATTGAACGCGATGGGGGCGGCGAAGGGCCCGGTGTCGTCGCCCACGGCGCGGCGTACGTCGCCGGGGTGCGTCCCCAGCTCCGTACCGGCGACCAGCGCGGTCTGGCTGCGCAGCGCCTCCACGCCCGGGTTCCCCTCGCCGCTCACGGCCTGGTACGTCGAGACGACCAGCTCACGCAGCCCGAACTCGGCGTGCAGCGCACCGACCGCCACGATCATCGCGAGGGTGGTGCAGTGCGGGGACGCGATGATGCCGCGCGGCCTGAGCCGTACGGCATGCGGATTGACCTCGGGCACCACCAGCGGCACATCCGGGTCCATCCGGAAGGCGGCCGAACTGTCCACGACCACCACGCCCTTGGACGCGGCGACGGGCGCCCACTCCCGCGCGACGTCGTCGGGGACGACGAAGAGCGCGACCTGGACGCCCTCGAAGGCTTCCTCCGTGAGGGGGAGCACTTCGGACTCCTCCCCGCGCACGACCAGCTTGCGGCCGGTCCTGCGCGGGGAGGCGATGAGTCTGATGTCGCCCCAGATGTCCGCGTGCTGCGACAGCATCTGGAGCAGCACAGTGCCGACGGCCCCGGTCGCTCCCACGACCGCGAGCGCCGGCTTGCGGCCTCCCGCCTGGAGGCCGGTGCCGGTCATCGCCCGGTGCCCCCATAGACGACTGCCTCGTCGGAGTCGCTGTCGAGACCGAAGGCGGTGTGCACGGCGCGCACGGCCTCGTTGACCTCGTCGGCTCGGGTGACCACCGAGATGCGGATCTCGGACGTCGAGATCAGCTCGATGTTGACGCCCGCGTCCGAGAGCGCCTCGAAGAAGGTGGCGGTGACGCCGGGGTTGGTCTTCATACCTGCGCCGACGAGCGAGATCTTGGCGATCTGGTCGTCGTAACGCAGCGACTCGAAGCCGACGATCGGCTTGGACTTCTCCAGCGCGTCGACGGCCTTGCGGCCCTCGTCCTTGGGGAGCGTGAAGGAGATGTCGGTCAGCCCGGTCGACGCGGCGGACACGTTCTGGACGACCATGTCGATGTTGACCTGGCTGTCCGCGATGGCGCGGAAGATCGCGGCGGCCTCACCCGGCTTGTCGGGCACGCCGACAACCGTGATCTTCGCCTCGGAGGTGTCGTGGGCGACACCGGAGATGATGGCCTGCTCCACGGTCGGTTCCCCTTGTGCTTCGTCGCGTGCTTCGTTGCTGACCCATGTGCCCTGGAGGCCCGAGAACGAGGACCGGACATGGATCGGGATGTTGTAACGGCGTGCGTACTCGACGCAGCGGTGCAGCAGCACCTTGGAACCGGAGCTGGCGAGCTCCAGCATGTCCTCGAAGGAGATCCGGTCGATCTTCCGGGCCTTCTTGACGACCCGGGGGTCGGCGGTGAAGACACCGTCCACGTCCGTGTAGATCTCACAGACCTCGGCGTCCAGCGCCGCCGCGAGGGCGACCGCCGTCGTGTCCGAACCGCCGCGCCCGAGGGTGGTGATGTCCTTCTTGTCCTGTGACACACCCTGGAAACCGGCGACAATGGCCACGTTTCCCTCGTCGAGGGCGGTGCGGATCCGCCCCGGCGTGACATCGATGATCCGCGCTTTGTTGTGGACCGAGTCGGTGATGACACCGGCCTGGCTGCCCGTGAACGACTGGGCGTCGTGGCCCAGGTTTTTGATCGCCATGGCCAGCAGGGCCATGGAGATCCGCTCTCCGGCGGTCAGCAGCATGTCGAATTCCCGCCCGGCGGGAATCGGCGACACCTGCCCGGCAAGATCGATCAACTCGTCCGTCGTGTCGCCCATCGCTGACACCACGACAACCACCTGGTTGCCGCTCTTCTTGGCGTCGACGATTCGCTTGGCGACCCGCTTGATGCCCTCGGCATCGGCTACGGAGGAGCCTCCGTACTTCTGCACGACAAGGCCCACGTGCGCTCCTCGATCCAGTCATTTCTGCGGTCGGCTCAGTCTAACGAGCGGCCGCACGACACCCCGTATGTATCAGATCGTGAGATGTCCCGCTCACTCGCTGATCACCGTCAGGTGGCACGGCCGCTCGGTCACCATGCCTGCCCGGGATCATGCGGGACACTCGGAACGTGGGGCGCGTCACACCTGCGTGCAGCACGGGCGGGCGTGTTCGCCCCCGAACAGGCACAGGCGTACGGACCGGGTCCGTACGCCTGCCCGAAGACTGACAGCCGCAGCGCCGGATCGTCGTCCGCCCGGCTGGCCGTGTACGCGGAACGGAGCAGCCCCGCAGGGACCTCAGGCCCCCTTGGCCGAGTCGAGGTGGGCGAAGACGACCACGTTGTCCACGTAGTCCTGGGCGTCCCTGTCGTAGGCGCCGCCGCAGGTGATCAGACGGAGCTGGGCGTCGGTGGTGTCGCCGTAGACGCGCTTGTCGGGGAAGTCGGCCTTGCTGAACGTCTCCACCGAGTCGACCTTGAAGGTGGCGACGGCGCCGTCCTTCCTGGTGATGTTCACCAGCTCCCCCGGCTTGAGGGTCCGCAGCAGCAGGAAGACGGCCGGACCCGTCTTGGTGTCGACGTGGCCCGCGACGATCGCCGCGCCGCGCTCTCCGGGGGTGGCACCGCCCCGGTACCAGCCGACCAGGTTGGTGTTGTCGGCGGGCGGCGGGTTCAGCCGGCCGGACTTGCCGAGATCCAGCGCCGTGAAGGGTGCGTCGACGGCGATGGTCGGGATCGTCAGCCGCGTCGGCTCCGAACGGGACAGCGGAGCAGCCGCCGCCGGAAGGGGCGTCCGGGGCGAGGGAGCGGCGGCAGCGGGCCTGGTCTGCTGCATCTTGGCGTCGCCCGCCGGGCTTCCCAGGCCGATACCGAAGGAGTTGCAGAGCAGAAGAGCGCCCAGGCAGGCCGCCAGGGCGGGCCACAGCAGCATGCGGTGGAGGGGCGGGGCAACGCTCTTCGGGGACGGGTCGGAAGGCTTCGGCTGGGGAGGCTTCACAGCGGCCATCGGGGGGCTGCCTTTCAGGGCGCGGGGCGGCGAAGAGGGTGGGGCGGCCGGTGCGGGCCAACCGTTGCGGCCACCGCCCCTGGGGGCGGTGGCCTCGTCAACGGGAATCCGTCGGTGGTACGGGCCGGTCAGGCCATCGACAGGCCGGAGGCGTTGCGACGGCGGCGGACCATGTAGACACCCGCGCCGACACCGCCGAGCAGCAGCACCGAACCGGCGGCCATACCGCCGCTGGACGCGAGGCCACCGCCACCGGTGTGCATGCCACCGTGCGGCCGGTGGTGGTCACGGCCCGGGTCCTGGTCGCTGTTCCAGGAGCTGTCGTTCCAGGAACCGTCGTCCATCGAACCGTCGTCGTCCTTCCAGGAGTCCTCCTCGTCCATACCCGAGGCCGAACTGTCGTCGTCGGCCGTGGCAAGAGCCGTGTTCATGGCGAGAGCGCCACCGCCGGTGTGGACGCCGCCGTGCGGCCGGTGGTCACCGTCGTGGCCGTGGTCGTCACCGTGGTCGTGGTCGCCATGGCCGTGGTCGTGGTCGTGGTCACCGTGGCCGTGGTCGTGACCGCCCTGCCCGTGGTCATGGCCGCCCTGCCCGTGGTCGTCGTCCCCGTATCCGGAGTCGCCGTCGTCCCCGTAAGCGGAGTCGTCGTCACCCGTGGCAGCCGCCGGAGTCATGGCAAGGGCGCCGCCGCCCGTGTGCACACCGCCGTGCGGCCGGTGGTCACCGTCGTGGCCGTGGTCGTCACCGTGGTCGTGGTCGCCATGGCCGTGGTCGTGGTCACCGTGGCCGTGGTCGTGGTCACCGTGGCCGTGGTCGTGATCGCCCTGCCCGTGGTCGTCGTCCCCGTATCCGGAGTCGCTGTCGCTGGAGTTGTCATGGCGGTCGCTGCTGGCGGCCGGGCCGCTGTCCGAGTTCGGCGCTCCTGACGCAGTGAGGGCGTAAGCGGCGGGAGCGGTGAAAGCAAGGGCGGCAGTCACAGCAGCCGACGCGAGCAGGGTGCGGGCAGTGCGCATGGAGATGATTCCTTCCGCCACGACTGCGAAGGCTGACACTGCGTCGGCTCATCGATTCGCAGAAGCGACACCCTCACCATCAGCAGGAATCTGACGCCCCGCCACAGGAGACCGGGGCATCCGAGTGACGCCATGGGCTCAATGAGTGCAGGACGGGCCGATATTCACCCGATGGACGGCACGTCGTACCCCAGGAGCGCCGACAGAATGGGGTAAGGGCCTCGTTCACGGACGGAGAGCGCTCTCCGCATTCTCCTACTACAGTGCGTCCATGAGCAGAGAGACCGAAGCGCCGGCCGCCATGCCCACCCTGGAGGACGTGGCGCGCGCGGCGGGAGTCTCCCGTGCGACCGTGTCGCGCGTCGTCAACGGCATCCGCAATGTCGACCCCGCGATCCAGCAGGCCGTGCGTGACGCGGTGGCGGCGACCGGCTACACCCCGAACCGGGCCGCACGGGCGCTGGTGACCCGGCGGGCCGAGACCATCGCGCTGGTCGTCTCGGGGGCCGGTGACGCGTCGGAGGCAGGGCAGAACACCTTCGCCTCCGGGGTGTTCGCCGATCCGTTCTTCGGACGGGTGGCCGCCGGGGTCGTCGGCTATCTCCGGCCGCGCTCCATGCACCCGGTGCTGATGTTCGCGGAGACCCCCGACGCCCGTGACCAGGTCGTCGGCTACCTGCGGCAGGGCAGCGCCGACGGCGCGCTGATCGTGTCCACCCATGCCGACGACCCGCTGCCCGGCATGATCGCGTCGGCCGGGCTGCCCGCCGTCCTGTTCGCGCGGCCCGCGGCGGCCGTGTCGCTCAGCTATGTGGACCTCGCCCACCGGGACGGAGCGGAGCTGGCCGCCGCCCACCTGGCCGGCCGTGGCTGCCGCCGCCCCGTCACCATCGCGGGGCCGCAGGACGTGGCCGCGGGCGAGCAGCGGCTGGCCGGCTTCCGGGAGGCGATGGCGCGGCACGGGCACCCGGACGTGCCGGTCGCCGAGGGTGGCTTCACCCTGCACAGCGGGGTGGAGGCGATGACGCGGCTGCTGGAGGAACACCCGGACCTGGACGCGGTGTTCGCGGCCAACGACCTGATGGCGCAGGGCGCCTGCCTGGTGCTGCGGGAACACGGCAGGCGGATCCCCGAGGACGTGGCCGTGGTCGGGTTCGACGACAGCTCGGTGGCCGTGGCCTGCCGCCCGCCGCTGACGACGGTCCGGCAGCCGGTGGAGCGGATGGCGGCCGAGATGGCGCGGCTGCTCCAGGAGCGCATCGAGCACCCTGGCGGGCCGGTCACCTCCGTCGTCTTCGAACCGGAGCTGGTGGTGCGGGAGTCGGCATGAGCCGGGGCCGGGTCCGGGTACGCACGGTCGCCTGGCACCACCCTCCTCGGCCACCGCACCCGCACCGCACTCGCACCCGCACAGCACGACACCGGCCCTCCGGGGTCAGGCCCGGAGAGCCGGTGGTCCGGTACCCGTTCCCTCAGACGGGTACAGCCATGTGCCGCTGCCGGTCACTTCCGGCCCGCTCGGCCGCACGGGCCGCACGGCGGGCGGTGATCATCCGGTCGACGGCCATGGCCCCCGGCCCCGAGAAGGCGATCAGCAGCAGGGTCCAGCAGAAGAAGACGGCGGCCTCTCCACCGTTCTCGATCGGCAGCAGAGCCCGGTGCTGGTGGATGTCGAAGTAGGCGAACGCCATGGACCCCGACCCCAGGAAAGCGGCTGTCCGCGTCGCGAGGCCGAGCAGCACCAGGCCGCCCGCGACCAGCTGGATGACAGCGGCGTACCAGCCCGGCCAGGTGCCCGCCGGTATGGAGTGGCCGCCGAGGAGCCCGAAGAGCGAAGCGACTCCGTGGCAGGTGAAGAGCGTCCCGATGACGATACGGAACAGGCTGAGCGTGTACGGCTGAGCCTGACTGAGGCGTGTGTTCATCATGAGGGCTGAGCTCCTCTCAGCTGTAGACACCGAACTCGTAGAGCGAGTAGCCGTATCCCGAGCCGCGTGCCGTCCCCAGCATCCGGACGTACCGGCCCGTGCCGTTCACATCGAGGTCGTCGATGTTGCCGTTGCCGTCGGTCACGGACTTGACCGTGGTCCAGTTGGTCCCGTCCTGGGATGTCTGGATGTCGTAGCCCTTGGCGTACGCCGGGTCCCAGGCCAGCTGGACGTGCTTGAAGGTGGTCGAGGTGCCCAGGTCGACCTGGAGCCACTGCGGGTCGCTCCAGTCGCTGGCCCAGCGGGTGTCGAACCTGCCGTCCACCGCGCCGGCGGCGGCGCACGGGCAGCCGCCCGTCGGGTCGGTCTGGAAGGACGAAGCGGTGGCGGTCTTGCCCTGGGACACGTTGGTCCCGTCGACCTTCGGGGGAACGACCTTCAGCGACTTCGTCTCGATGCCGACGTTTCCGTGGCCGTCCGTCGACTTCACGTAGACCTTGTAGACGCCCACCTTGTCGGGGACCTTCGCGGAGAACGTGCCGTTGCCGTTGTCCGTGGTGTCGGCGGCCACCAGCGCCTTGTTCTGGTCGATGTAGTTGCTGCTGAAGAACAGCTGGGACGTGGTCCTGTCACCGTTCGGGTCGGTGACCTTCGCACTCACCTTGACCTGGCCGCCCGCCGGGACGCCTGTGGTGGCGTTCTCGACGGACATGTCCGAGATGACCGGCGGGGTGTTGTCGCCCGACGTGTTGCCCCCGTACGCCTTCTTCACCGCGTAGTAGGAGAGACGCTTCTGGCCGTCCGGCACCAGGTTGAACCAGACTCCGCCGAAGTCGTCCTCGGTGCCGTAGTGGAACATCGTGGCGCCGAGCGCGACCCCCTTGTGTCCGGTGATGCAGCCCCACGCCTTGGTGTAGCCGTCGGCCTTCTGCACATCGGTCGGCTCGTCGGGCACTCCGTTCGCGTCGTCCGGCACCTCCCACTCACCTGCGGGGCCGGTCTCGGTGACGATGTACGGCTTGTCGTAACCGCCCTTCTCCCAGTCCGACTTGACGTTGCAGACCGCGTTGTAGGCATTGACCGCGTACAGGTCCAGGTCGGGCGCGTTCCTCTTGTAGTAGGGCCAGGCGCCGGTCCACGCGTCCGTGGAGGTGACCGGGTGGTTCGGGTCGACCTGGTGGATCTTCTTCGCGACGTCGTTCACGAAGGAGGTGTAGGCGTTGCGCTGGGCCTCCAGCTGGTCCCCGCTATAGCAGTTCTGGAGCCCGAGCGTCGACTCGTTGCCGACGTTCCACATCAGCACGCCGGGGTTGTCCTTGTAGGTGTCGACCCACTTGGGGAACTCGGCGAGCATGTCGTTCTTGTACGTGGTGTCGGTGAGGTAGTTGACGCAGCCGCCGGCGCCCGGGCCGCCGCCCGGCTGGAGCCAGAATCCGGCGATCACCTTGACGCCGTTGGCCGCAGCGGCGTCGAACAGCGGTTTGCTCGTCGCGTCCGTACCCCAGGTGCGGATCGTGTTGACGCCCATGGACGCCACGTCGGGCATGTCCTTGGCCGCGTCGTCGACCGACGGGCCCCAGGTCACTCCCTTGACGGTGTACGGCGAACCGTTCACGGTCAGTGCCCAGTTGCCCTGCGAGCCGGTCACCTTGACGACACTGCCGGCCGCCTGGGCCGCCGGTGCCTGGACGGCGAGCAGTGCCCCTGCGAGCAGGGCCGTCGCGGCGAACGGCGCCACGGCGCGCTTCGCCGTACGGATGGGGGGATGGTGCATATCGCTCTCCTTCTGTCTCCTGCGGATGCGTGCGTGTCCCGCGCGGTTGGCCGCGCGCCGGTTACGGGTAGCTGACGAGGTAGGAGATGCCGGTGTTGTCGTTGTTCACCGGATCGCCGGCCGTGTTGACGACGTGGCTGATGGTGCCGTCGTTGCCGAGCGAGACCGTGACCATGTCGTGGAACCTCACCCCGGGCGCGTCCGGCGCCTCGATGGCGTTGTCCGACACGACCGAAGGATCGGCCTGGAAGAGGCAGTAGCTCCCGAGTCCCCAGGCCTCGTGCGAGGAGACCGACGGTGCCACCTGGTAGGCGGCATAACCGTTGCGGGCGCCGTCCTTCCAGGCGGCCTGGTTCGGCGGGTCGTACGGCATCTCGTTCTGGAAGAAGTACGTCCGTCCGCCGTTGCCCTTCCAGGCGACCTCGGCCTTCTGGTGGTGCTCGACGAACAGCCCGTACATGACGACGTCCGCGCCGTTCACGACCAGACCGGTGTCGCTGGTGTTGACGTCCCAGCCCACCCCGGTGCCGTGGTCCGCGCGCCAGAGCCAGAGGTTGTCGCCGATCACGTTGCTGCTGTTGATCTCCACACTGGTCCTGGCCCTGCCGGCCTGTGCGCCGCCGATCCGGACGAAGACATCCTGGAGCAGGGTGGGATCAGCCGAGTGGTCGGCCGCCGCGCCGGCCGGGCCGACCTGCACCAGGACATCCGGTGCGGTGGCACCCGCGTCGACGAGCAGTCCGGAGATCTTGACTCCGTCGACGTCGGCGACGGAGATCGCGGTGACACCACCGCCGGGGACGATGGTCGCGATGCCGAGACCGAGCACCACGGTGCCTGCCCTGGTGATCCTCAGAGTGTCGTCCAGCCGGTAGACACCGGGCGTGACGAGCAGGTGCTTGCCCGCCGACAGAGCCGAGTTGATGACCGCCGCCGAGTCCCCCTCCCTGGCGATGTGGAAGTCGCTCAGCGGGATGGAGTCGCCCTGCGCGCCCCCGCTCCAGGTGATGCCGCGCGCCGCGGTCTTCAGCGCCGGGACGAACACCTGGTAGGCGCCGGAGCCGTCCACGTACAGGAAGGGCTTCTCCCGGATCACCGGCGCTGTGTCCACGACGGTGTGCGAGGGGTCAGGGAAGTTCTGCGGGGGCGCGCCGTCGACGCCCACGAAGACCATGTTCCAGACCGATCCGGCCCACTCCCCCAGGGTGCTGTTACGGGTCAGCCACTGCTGCTGCGAGCCGGAGACGACCCGCCCGTCGACCTTGCAGTCGGCCATGAACCCGCCGCTGGCCCACCCGTCGTAGCCGTTCCACAGGGGCACCTCGCCCCGGACGTGGACCCTGCGCAGCGGTGCGGCCTGCGACACGGCCCAGCGGTTGGAGCCGTCGGTGGGGGTGATCGAGAGGTTCTCGGCCGAACGCCAGAAGTTCTGGGTGGCGTTGCCCTGCATCCAGTCGGCCTCGACATGCACCAGGCCGTGGATGTCGACGTCGTCCGGGGAGAGACCGAGGCCGGCCACGTGGGTGTAGAAGCCGACGTTGACGTCCAGCCCTTCGTAGGTGCCCGGCTTGAAGAGCAGCGCGAACCGCTCGGTGCCGAACTGGTTCGACTCCTGGGTGGAGAAGACCGAGCTGACCTTGGCCTGGATGTCGGCGACCGGCATCGACGGGTCGAAGACCAGGACGTTCGGTCCGAGGTCGGGCTCGGCGGCGGCTGCGGTACGGGAGTCGGGCGTACGGGTACGGAGCGGAGCCGCGGACGCCGTACCGGCGAGGACCGGGGATGCGGCCAGGGCCGCGAGGCCACCGAGGGCCGTGCGCCGGGTGAGACCGCGGGAGGGGGACCGGGAGGGGTCTGGGGAAGGGCCTGCGGGGGGCTTCATGGTCACCTGCGTCTGTGGGGGCGGGGAGACAGCGGCGGGAAGGGTCCGGCACGCATCCGGGAGAGCGGCGGGGAGTGCAGGGTCCCGGTCTCGCGGTGGGGGCTGGGAGATCGCTCTCCCGGATGGGCCGAAAAGAGCCGGCCCGGTCGGGCCGGAGGGGTTACGGCAGTTCGTAGTCGTCGTTGAGCGCGGCGCCCGCGGACGGGTTGGTCTCGTCGTAGCCACGCGCGTCGCACTGGAGACCGCCGTTGATGCAGTGCGTGACCATGGCCTGGAGCGTGGGCGCGTCCCACCCGTTGAAGAAGTCGTAGTGGAACGAGTGCCCGGTGCCGCTGGCCAGCCGCAGCTTCGACATGTCGCCGTTGACGGGCCACGCCATCTTGAACTCGATCATCGGCAGAGCCACCGGGTGGTCGGCCGGGCAGACGTTCTGGTTGGCGCCGGACGCCACCGGGTACGCCATGTGACTCTGGTGGTTCGGGGTGTCCAGATGGATGCCGTCCCAGCAACTGGGCGCCTGGAGACGGATGTTGAGCTGGGTGTCCGGAGTGTTCGGGCAGGAGATCGGGAAGTCGAAGTTGTGGTACTGCGTACCGCACTCCCAGCCTTCCACCGTGCCCTTCAGGTTCTTGAAGTCGTCGGCGCTCTGCATGGGGTTGCCGACGGTGAACCGGAGTCCCTTGGGGAAGGGCCGGACGCTGGTGTAGTCGTTGACACTCGACTTGTAGTAGATGGTCTGCGGGCCGACGGGGAGGATCTTCTCGTCCCCGTTGTACAGACTGGGCATCCAGTAGGCCGACTTGTCACCGGGCGCCAGGCAGGTGGTGCTGCCCTGGTCGAGCGAGGCGGTGGTGGTGTTGGCGTCGGTGCCGGTGTTGCCCATGAAGGTGTGGTCGTGGGACTTACCCGGCTGGCCGGGGTAGACGATCGGGTCGTCGGGCGCCGTGTGGTTCGGGGCGCACTTGGCCTGGAACTCGTGGAAGTACCGGTGCGGCGGGTCGTACGTCGACGGGGTGACTCCGGTCACCGGCGGGTCGGCCATGATGTAGCCGTCGCCGTCCGGGTCGTCGCCGGATGCCTTGGTGGACACACCCATGCCGGGCATCCCGGCCATGCCGGGGGTGACGGCCTTGGGATGGGCGGCGGCGGCCGTCGCGGCCGGTGCTTCCGCCGATGCGCTGGCTGTCATCACGACCCCGCCGATTCCGGCCGTGGTCAGGGCCAGGGCGGTGGACAGCAGCAGTCCTGTGAGGGTTCTCGACCTGCGTGGCATGGAGACCTCCTCCTGCGTCAGTGCGGGAATACGAGGGCGGGAAATGCGGTGCGGGAGACTGGGAGAGCGCTCTCCCGGATTCGGAGTGTTCCGCTCCTGACAAGACCGTGTCAATAGCTCGTTAACTGCCGAAGCGGCGGGCCGGCCACGCGAACTGCCCTGGTGACACAGGGGCGTTCGGCGGGTGAAGGCAGCGCGTCCGATGTCAGGGGCCGGTTCGGGCCGCCGGCTGAACGCAGCGGTCCCGTAGCCGGTCCGCTCGGCCGGGGGGCAATTTTTTCGCCGCCCGTGTCACACTCCGGCCCCCGGGGCCGCTCTCATACGGTGAGGCGACAGGGAGGCAAGGATGCCCGACACCCCGAACGACGAGCCGGCGGCGGACGAACCGGCGGCGGGCGCGGCACACGGCGCGGACGCAGCGCGCGGCGCGGGCATGTCGCCCCGCGCGGCCCCGGCGGACGGGCCGAGCGGTCCGCATGCCGACGCGGATGCGGACGGGGACGCGGACGCGGACGGGGACGCGGACGGGGACGCGGACGGGGACGGGGACGCGGACGGGGACGCGGATGCGGAATCAGCGGCGGACGCGGCGACCGTCACGTTCCTGGACCACCGGGAACTGCTGTTCTCGCTCGTCTACACGATGCTGGGCAGCGTCGCCGACACCGAGGACGTCCTTCAGGAGACCTGGCTCGCCTGGGCGCCCCGGCACGGTGCACGGGACGCGGAACCGGTCCGGAACCCGCGCGCCTACCTCGTAAGGATCGCGGTCAATCTGGCCATCGCCCGGCAGGCGGTCATCAATCGCCGCAAGGAGACCTACGCAGGCCAGTGGCTGCCCGAACCCCTGGCCACAGCGCCCCCTCCCGGCTCTGCCACGCCGGTCACCGGCGAGGAGGCCGCGGAGCGCGCCGATTCGGTTTCGCTGGCGATGCTGGTGGTTCTGGAGACCCTGACCCCCCTGGAGCGGGCGGTCTTCGTACTGCACGAGGTCTTCGGGTACCCCCATGGGGAGATCGCCGGGATCGTCGGCCGCGAGCCCGCCGCCGTGCGTCAGGTCGCCCACCGGGCACGCGCGCACGTCCGGGCGAGGCGGCCGCGCTACCGCGCCGACCCGCGGATGATCCGGCGGACCACCGAGCGGTTCGTGGCCGCGGCGTTCGGCGGCGACCTCGCCGCTCTGCTGGAGATGCTCGCGCCCGATGTGACGCTGTGGAGCGACGGAGGCGGGAAGTCCCCCGCGGCGGGGCCGCGGCCGGTCACCGGACGCGACAACGTCGCGCGCCTCCTGGTGGCCCGCGCGGCCCACCCGCCCGCGCGGGGCCTGGACTTCAGCGTTCGCTACCGGCAGGTCAACGGCGATCCGTCGGCCATCGTGTTCGCGGGCGGCGAGCCGCTCGGTGTGATGGTGCTGGACCTGTCGCCGGAGGACAACCGCATCAGCAACATCTACAACGTCAGCAACCCCGACAAGCTCACCGGAATCGGGGCCGATGAGGACCGGGCACCCGACGACGCGGGCTCCGGCCCGGCCCCGGTCCCGGAGCCACCCGGGCCCCCGGGCGGAGCAACCGCACACGCAGCCGCAGAACCGACGACCGGCCGGGAGAAGCCATGACGAAGCTCGCAGCGGGCGACACCGTACCGGTGCGCACCCTCACCACGATCCTCGGGCGTGAGACGCCCGTACCTGCCCCGGACGGGCTGACTCATCTGCAGTTCCGCCGTTTCGCCGGCTGCCCGGTCTGCAATCTGCATCTGCGGACGATGGCGGACCGCCGGAGCGAGATCTGGGCCGCGGGGATCCATGAGACGGCCGTCTTCCACTCCCGCAGGGAAGAGATGCTGCCGCACCAGGGCAGCCTGCCGTTCGACGTGATCGCCGACCCGGGCCGGGAGCTCTACACGGCGTTCGGCGTGGAGACGTCGCCGAGGGCGGTCCTGCACCCACGGGTCTGGCTGGCGGGTGTACGGGCCACTCCGGCGACGCTCAAGGACATCCGAGGGGGCCGCAAGCCCGGCCCTGCCAAGGGCGAGACGGTGCTCGGCCTGCCCGCCGACTTCCTCATCGCCCCGGACGGCCGGATCGAGGCCGCCCACTACGGGCGCCACGCGGACGACCAGTGGCCGGTGGACGAACTGCTGGACCTGGCCGCCCGGAGGCCGGGCCGCACGACGTGAGCGGACCACGCACGACGTGAAGTGGCCGCGCCGCGCGTGCGGTCGGCACGCGACAGGAGCCCACCACACGCGGCGCGGAGGGACCCGGCGCACGGACGACCGCATGAGGTGAACGGACCCGCCGCGCGACCGGTCCTCTGACGGGACCCGGCCTCAGACCGAAGGGAGCCCCAGCGGACCGCCGATCTCCTCCGCCATGACCCGGCCCGCCTCCTCCGCAAGTGCCTCCTCGCTCAGGTCCTGGTCCGTGTCCAGGCCGTCGAGCGCCGGGAGCGGCTGGTCGAGACGGACGTGCGCGAGCAGGGACTGGAGTGCGCGGAGCGCACCCGATGCGCTGGAGCCCCAGTTGGAGAAGTACGAGAACTGCCACCACCACATCGCCTCGGTGGTACGGCCCGCACGGTAGTGGGCCATGCCGTGGCGGAGGTCCGTGACGATGTCCGCGAGGTCGTCGCTGATACGGCAGGCGACGGGCGCCTTGCGCGGTTCGTACGGGTCGAACACCTCGGAGTACACGTCGATCGGCTCCAGGAGCCGCGCGAAGCGCTCCCGCAGGTCGTCGGCGTCGGGCTCCGGGCCGAGGTCCGGTTCGTACCGGTCGGCCGGGAGGATGTCCTCGTGTGCGCCGAGGCGGCCCCCGGCAAGGAGGAGCTGGGAGATCTCCAGCAGCAGGAAAGGCACCGCGCTGTCCGGTTCGTCACCCTTCGCCACCTCGGTGACGGCGACGATGAAGGACTCGACCTGGTCGGCGATCTGGACGTCGAAGTCGTTCGGGTCTTCCGTGACCTTGTTGAGCGTTGCGTCAGACATCGAGTAGTCGTCTCCCCTCAAAGGCACGACCGAGCGTGACCTCGTCCGCGTATTCCAGGTCTCCCCCCACAGGGAGACCACTCGCCAGCCGTGTGACCTTCAAACCCATGGGTTTGATCATGCGAGCGAGGTACGTCGCCGTAGCCTCACCCTCCAGGTTGGGGTCGGTCGCCAGGATCAGCTCGGTGACGGCGCCGTCCGCGAGCCGGGCCAGCAGTTCCCGGATCCGCAAGTCGTCGGGGCCGACGCCCTCGATGGGGCTGATGGCGCCGCCGAGCACGTGGTAACGGCCCCGGAATTCCCGGGTCCGCTCGACCGCCACGACGTCCTTCGGCTCCTCGACGACACAGATGACCGTCTGGTCGCGCCGGGTGTCCCGGCAGATCCCGCAGAGCTCCGCCTGCGCGACATTCCCGCACACCGCGCAGAACCGGACCTTGTCCTTCACTTCGAGCAACGAGTGCGCGAGGCGCCGGACGTCCGTGGGCTCCGCCTGGAGGATGTGGAAGGCGATCCGCTGCGCGCTCTTGGGACCGACGCCGGGCAGCCTGCCCAACTCGTCGATAAGGTCCTGGACCACGCCTTCGTACAACGGAGCGCCTCTTTCGTTCAGCTGTGGAACGTACGGTAGTTGGTGCGGGGTTTCCTTAGAACCTCGGGAACGTGAAGACCTTCGGAAGCTCTGGCCTCACGCGCCCCGCACGCCTCAGATACCGAGGCCCGGCATACCGCCGAGCCCCTGGGCGAGCGGGCCGAGCTTCTGCTGCTGGAGCTCCGAGGCGTTCTCGTTCGCCGCGTGGACCGCGGCGACGATCAGGTCGGCGAGAGTCTCGGTGTCCTCGGGATCGACCGCCTTGGGATCGATCACCAGGCCGCGCAGCTCACCGGAGCCGTTGACGGTGGCCTTGACGAGACCGCCGCCCGCCTGGCCGTCGACCTCGGTCCTGGCCAGTTCCTCCTGTGCCTGTGCGAGATCCTGCTGCATCTTCTGGGCCTGCTGAAGCAGCTGCTGCATATTGGGCTGGCCACCACCGGGAATCACGGGTCACTCCGAGGCTGTTCGACGACATTTCCGACTGTCTTGCTCGTAAAACGAGCCTACGTGTTCCCCGCGTGCCCCGCCCTCCACCGGGGGGACCAACTCTTTCGGGTGAGGGCCCGACGGCTTCTCCACCTGATCACAGGCCGCTTACAGTCGTAAACCCTGGCATAACGGCGCCGGGGCCCACCATTCGGCGGTATGAAGGGCACTCGCCTGAGCAGCGTTCCGCACGGCCGGGGTCCAGCACGGCCCGATTGCGGGGTTTCGGCGTGGAGCACGGTCCGGCGGCCCGTAGCCGCGCGCGCACCGTACGTGACGGATGGGGAGAAGCCTGGTGGGTCAGCCGGAGATGCCGCAGCCCGAGGATGACGCCGTACGGCCGGGGGGCGATCCCCGCGTCGGCCCCCGGGCGGGCACGGACCCGGGGCCGGGCCCCCGGGTCTCCGCCCTCGGGGCGGATCTGGCGGTCGGGGCGGGACCCGAGGGCGCCGGGGCCGGCGCGGAGACGGAGAGAGGCACCCCGGCCGGGACGGGCACCGATCTGACCGGCGAGCCCTTCCCCG
The DNA here is from genome assembly GCF_036061255.1 of Streptomyces sp. NBC_00388. Classification (NCBI taxonomy): domain Bacteria; kingdom Bacillati; phylum Actinomycetota; class Actinomycetes; order Kitasatosporales; family Streptomycetaceae; genus Streptomyces; species Streptomyces sp. NBC_00388. The sequence goes on along the minus strand of NZ_CP107948.1, from coordinate 4,166,615 downwards.
CGGGCGACTGGGCGGAGCCCGTCGAGCGCCTGGACGAGCTCTACCGCTGGGTGGAGTCGACCGCGCTGCGGACCGCGGGCTGGTACCTCACCGACCGGACCTGGAAGCGCCGGGGCGCCAGGGCCCTGCGCGCGGGGGCGGCCGGCGGCGCGTTCGTGGGGGCGGCGCTGCCGCTGCTCGACCTGGCGGCCGGTCTGCACGGGGCGGCGGAGTGGGGCTATCCCGCGCTGCTGGCCGCCGTGGCCTGCGCGGCGGGCGACCGCTGGTTCGGCCTGACCGCCGGATGGATGCGGGACGTGGCGACGGCCCAGGCGGTGCAGCGCAGACTCCAGGTGCTCCAGTTCGACTGGGCTTCGGAGAGCGTCCGGGAGGTCCTCGGCCCGGCGGACGGCACGGCGAGCGAGGCGACCGAGCGCTGCCTGGGCGTGCTACGGAGGTTCACCGACGACGTGACTGACCTCGTGCGGGGCGAGACGGCGGAGTGGATGGTCGGGTTCCGCACGGGGGGCGCGGTGCCCGTATCGGTGCGGGGCCCCGGGGAACCACGCGGCGGCGAGCCCGCGCCGACGGGCCGCACGGTGCCGGCCATGGGTGTACGCCCGAACATGCCGCGCCAGCGCCCGCCCGAACCGCCGTCGCGGTAGCGGGGAGCGGCCGGGCGGCGCGCAGCCGGCGTGCCGAGTGGGAAGCGGGCGCGCTGCGCCGGACGGCAGCGCGCCGCGCCGGCCCGCGACGCGCTGCGACACGCCGGAATTGCCGTGAACTGGCGTGCGACGTAAGGGCGGAGGGGGAATTCCCGGCCGGGCCCGGCACCTTTCCCCCCTGACAGCACGTCAGTTGACGGTACGTCACGCGCCACCCCGGCGCATCCACGCGAGCCCGGCGCACGATGCTCCGGGCAGGGCGGCCCACCGGGCCGGCACGAAGCCCCCGCACCGGGAGCCCGGCCCGGCGGCACACCCCGGCCCGCGCCGGAGCCGCCGTGGCGCCGCGTGGAATTTCGGCACCCGGATACGGAATTCAAGAATCCGCCACAAAGAGAATTCCAGCGTTCAACCTTCTTGCCCGGAAGAAAGATCCCCACTCCGTACTGTTACCGTGGCAGAATCGAAGAGCCGTATCGCGAACGGGGGTTCACGGCACACGGGGGACGGGGGAAAGTCCTTCTGCGTAGCGTGCGCTCGACCTGCGCACCGACCGGTCGAAGCCATGGGCATGTACACCGCCGCACACCATGTGCTGCGCCCTGCCCATATAAGGGTTTGGATTTCTGGTGATAGCGGAAGAAGTTTACGATCTCGTACTGGACGACATTTTCATCCGGCTCGACCAGCTGGTTCCGGGAAGTTCTCTGTACCTGAAGCTCGAAGGCCTGAATCCGGCAGGCTCGGTCAAACTCAAGACCGCGGTGGCACTCGTCGCCGACGCGGAGAATTCGGGGCGCAGCTTTCCGCGTACCCGGCTGATCGAATCGACGTCCGGGAATCTGGGCGTCGCACTGGCCATGGTGTGCGCGGCCAAGGGGTACGCCCTGACGTGTGTGACGGATGTGAACGCGAACCGTCAGTCACGGCAGCTCATGGAGGCGTTCGGTGCCGAGGTCGTCGTCATCGGCGTCCGCGACTCCAACGGGGGCTATCTGCAGTCCCGCATCGACTACATCGGCGAGCGCCTGCACCTCGACCCGGATCTGCACTGGCTGAACCAGTACGCCAATCCGGCGGGTCCGCAGGCCCACCACGACCGCACCGGGCGGGCGATCTTCGAGACCGTGGGCCGCGCCGACCACCTCTTCGTCGGGGCCGGGACGACGGGGACCCTGATGGGGTGCGCGCGGTACTTCCGCCGGTACAGCCCCGCGACACGGATCACCGGGGTCGACACGGTGGGCTCGGTGACCTTCGGCGGGCCCGCGTCGCAGCGCCGCATACCGGGTCTGGGGACGAGCAGACGCCCCGAGATCTTCGACAGGGCCCATGTCGACGACGTCGTCATGGTCACCGAAGAGGACGCCGTACGCATGTGCCGGATGCTCGCGAGAGAACGGGGCCTCCTGCTCGGGGGATCGAGCGGGACGGTGCTCTCGGCAGTCCAGAAGGCAGCCAAGAACATGCCGGCGGGAAGCGTCGTCGTGGCGGTCTCCCCCGATTTCGGGGACCGCTATGTGGAGACGGTCTACGACGACGCGTGGGTTTCGGAGCACTGGCCCGAGACCATAGGAAAGGAAATATCTCGGGCTCGCGCCTGAGTGGGGGAGAACATGCACACTTTCGAAATCATCTCCGGCAGGACCGTACGCGATATCCTCAGCGAGGAACGCACGGCGGTACTCCGCATTGTGGCTTCCGCCTACCGGGCCCACGAGGCCGGTGAATCCGTCAACCCGGACAGCTACTTCCTGCGTTTCCCGGACAAGCCGGATTCCCGGATCATCGCGCTGCCCGCGTTTCTGGGCGACGACGTCCAGCTCGCCGGCATCAAGTGGATCGCCAGCTTCCCGAAGAACACCCGGAAGGGCATTCCGCGGGCCTCCGCCGTCCTGGTCCTGAACGACTACGAGACCGGCTACCCGGTCGCCTGCCTCGAAGCCGCGAGCATCAGCTCGGCCCGTACCGCCGCGTCCGCCGCTGTCGCGGCCGGCGCGCTGCGCCCCGGCGGCTTCACGGGGACGCGGATCGCCGTCGTCGGCGGCGGTGTGATCGCACGCAACATCTGCGACTACCTGCACGCCTCCGGATGCGTCCCGGACTCCTACCTCGTCCACGACCTGGACGAGCCCTCCGGCCAGGCCCTGGCAGGGCACATCCGTACCACCCAGGGGATCCCCGCGGACTTCACCGCCGAACTGGACCCCGCGCTGCGGGCGGAGACGGTGGTGTTCGCGACGACGGCGCTCGCGCCGTACGTCAGCACGCCGTTCCGGCCGGGCCAGGTCGTCCTCAACATCTCGCTGCGCGACCTCGCGCCCGAGGTGGTGCTGGCGGCGGACAACGTCCTGGACGACGTCGAGCACTGCCTCAAGGCGGACACCTCCCCGCATCTCGCCGAACAGCTCTCCGGTTCGAGGGAGTTCGTGAACGGAACCCTCGCCGGAGTGCTCTCGGGCAAGGTGGCGCTCTCCGGGGACCGGCCGGTGGTCTTCTCGCCGTTCGGTCTCGGCGTCCTGGACCTCGCGGTGGGCGCCTTCGTCAGGAACGAGGCGCACCGGGCCGGGACGGCCGTCGAGATCCCCGACTTCTTCGGGGAGACGAGCCGATGGTGACGGAGGAAGACCCGGGGGCGGCCCCGGCCACGACCGTCGCGATCATCGGTGCAGGGCCGCGCGGCCTCGGCGTCCTGGAACGGCTGATCGCCCACTGCCTGACCGAACCGTTCCCGGTCACCGTCCATCTCGTGGACCCGCGCTCCCCCGGCCCCGGATTCCACACACCCGGCCAGCCCGACCACCTGCTGCTCAACACGGTGTGCTCCCAGCTGTCGGCCTTCCCGGACGCGCACATGGTGGACGGCCCCGTCCCGCTGTCCGGGCCCTCGCTGCACGCCTGGTGCCGGGAGCGGGATCTCCGGGTCGGGGAGGACGGATTCACCGTCCGGCCCGGCGAGGGCCGCGAGATCCGGCCGAACGACTTCCTGCCGCGCAGGCTGTTGAGCGAGTACCTGATCTGGGCCGGCGAGGAGATAATCGGAGCGGCCCCTGCCTGCCTGACGCTGGTCCGGCACCGCACGACAGCAGCGGACATACGGCCCGGCGCTGACCCGGCCACCCCGGATGCGGCCGCCGAGACCGTCGTCCTGGCCGACGGCAGCCGGTTCACGGCGGACGCGGTCTTCGTCACCGTGGGGCATCACGCCCTGTACCTGCCCGACGGGCCCGCACCCGGGCCCGCGCCGGTCACCCGCCCGTACCCGCTGCCCTCGGCCCTGGACGGCATCGCCGCGCGGTCGCACGTCGCGGTCCTCGGCGCGGGACTGACCGCCATGGACGTCATCTCCACCCTCACGGTGGGCCGCGGCGGGCGGCACGTGAAGGACGGTTCCGCGCTGCGGTACCTGCCCAGCGGGCGGGAGCCGGTGATCGTCCTCGCCAATCGCTCGGGGCTGCCGTCGCGCAGCCGCCCCTATCTCAATCCGGGGCGCGTGCGCTGCGCACCCGTGGCCCTGACCGAGGACCGGCTGGCCGGGCTCCGTACGGCCGCCGCCCGGGACGGCGGCCGGCTCGGCTTCGTCCGCGACGTCCTGCCGCTCGTGGTGGCGGAGATGGAACTCGCCTACTACCGCACCCTGCTGGGCCGGGAGACGGGCGACGCCGTGCGGGCCGGAAGGGAGCTGGCGGACCACGCCGCGCGCACCGGCCACCAGCCGCTGCTGGCGGAGTTACGCGCACGCTTCGGCCCGAATCCGGTCGCGGAAATCCTGTCGGCCGGACTCGGCCCGGCGGCCGGACTCGGCCCGTCCGGCCCGCGATCGCCCGTCCCTGAACCGTCCGGGCCTGAACCGTCCGACCCGGTCTCCGGCGGGGTCCCGCAGCCACAGCGGTGGCCCGGACACGGCGCGTACGCGCGGTGGTTCACGGAGTGCGTCACCGAGGACCTGGCCGAAGCGCGGGCGGGGCTGGGCGTCAGTCCGCTGAAGGAGGCCCTTGAGGTCCTGCGCGACCACCGGGACGTCCTGCGGGCGGCCGTCGACCCGCCGGGCCTCGACTCCGGGTCCCTGACGTTCTTCTTCGGTACGTTCGCCCCGGTCGTCAACCGGCTGGTGATCGGCCCCCAGCTGGAGCGGTCCGCGGAGCTGCTCTCCCTGGTCGCGGCGGGGATCGTCCGCATCGGCCCCGGACCTGCGCCGCAGCTGGTGGCCCCATCGGGCCGGGAGCCGTGGCGTCTGGAGTCCACCCGGCTGGACAGCCCCGCCTCCGTCGACGTGGACCACGTGGTCCACGCGCACCTGGCGGAGGCTCCCCCGGAGCGGGTCCCGGATTCACTGCTCGGCCGGCTCGCGACCGCGGGCCGTGTCCGTACCGCGGCGCCACTCGCCGGCCTCGACGTCACCCGCGGGGGCCAGGGCGTCGGCCGGTCGGGCGCGCCGCAGGAGCGCCTGTTCTTCCTGGGCCCCCACACCGAGGGGTCGAGCTACTACAACCACTACGTCCCGTCACCCGGCGCACCGTCCCGGGCCCTCATGGACGCGGAACTCGCCCTGGGTACCGCGCTGCCGTCACTGATCAGGAGGACGCGTTGAGCAACAGCGAGAAATACACCCCTTGGACCCGGAAGTACCGTGCGGACACCCACGCCGCGCAGGGCGACGGCTGGCGCAGCCCGACCACCGGCGCCGTACCCGCCGCGATCTCGCTCGGCGCCACCTACGCGCGGGACGACGAGTACCGCACCCCGGCCGGGCTCGCCTACCTGCGTGACCAGGGAACTCCCGGTTACGAACAGGTCGAGGCCGTCGTGGCGGGGCTCGAAGGCGGCTCGGACGCGCTGGTCTTCTCGTCCGGCATGGCGGCGGCCACCGCCGTCTTCCAGGTGCTCCCGGCCGGTGCGCGGGTCGTGGTGCCGCGGACGATGTACTTCGGACTCACCAAGTGGCTGCTGGAGTTCGGTGGCCAGCGCGGCCTCCGCGTGGTCCAGGTGCCCATGGACGACCTGACGGCGGTCGCCGCCGCGGTCGGGGCCGAGGACACCGCACTGGTGTGGGCCGAGTCGCCCGCGAACCCCACCTGGACGGTGACCGACATCGCCGCCGTCGCCGGGATCGCACACCGGGCGGGGGCCCTGTTCGGTGTGGACAACACCGTGCCGACTCCCGTGCACGCGCGCCCCTTCGAGCTCGGCGCCGACCTGATCATGCACTCGGGCACCAAGTACCTCAACGGACACACCGATGTGGTGGCGGGGCTGCTCGTGGTGGCGCCGGAGCCCACCGAGGCGCGCGGGGCGATATGGGAACGTCTTCGCCTGCACCGCAGGCTGACGGGCCCGATCCTCGGCCCGCTGGAGACGTATCTGCTGATGCGCGGGATGCGTACACTTTTCCCCCGTATGCGCCAGATCTCCGCCACGGCGATGACCGTGGCCGAGCACTTCGCCGCCCACCCGCTGATCAGGAAGGTCGCCTACCCGGGGCTGCCGTCGGACCCGGGCCATGAGATCGCCGCCCGCCAGATGACCGGTGGATTCAGCGGCATGCTGTCCCTGCACGTGGCCGGGGAGTGGCAGACCTCGCTGCGCGTGGCGCAGCACTGCGAACTCTTCATCCGTGCCACCTCGCTGGGCGGCGTGGAGAGCCTGATCGAGCACCGCTACACCTTCGAAGGGCCGGACAGCTCCTCACCGAAGGACATGCTGCGGCTGTCCATCGGCCTGGAGAATCCGGCAGACCTCGTCGCCGACCTCGAACAGGCCCTGGAACGGGCCGTGAAGGAAGACCATTGAGCCACCCCACCCCCACCCCACACGACGGTGCGCCACCGGCGGACCCCACGCCCCCCGCGGAGGCCGCCGGGCCCGTCCTGGAGCAGGAGGCCGCCGCCGGGCAGCAGCCCGTCACCGAACGGGAAGCAGCCGAGGCACCGGAACCCGTCGCGGACGAGGACGCGGTCGCAGGTGAACCGGCCCCCCGTACGGGCCTGTTCACCGCTCTGCTCCGGGATGCCTCGGTCTCCGCGGTCCTCGCCGGCCTGGTGGCCGTCGTCGTGTCGTACTCGGGACCGCTGGTGATCGTCCTCTCGGCGGCCTCCAGCGGTCACCTGACCCAGGCGCAGACGAGCTCCTGGGTCTGGGCGATCTCCATCGGCAGCGGTGTCACCTGCATCGGTCTGAGCCTGCGGACCCGGATGCCGGTGATCACGGCCTGGTCGACGCCGGGTGCGGCACTGCTGGTCACCAGTCTGGGCGCGTACGCGTACCCGGAGGCCATCGGCGCCTTCCTGGTCAGCGGCGTGGTCATCACGCTCGTCGGGATGACCGGCGTATTCGGGTGGCTGATGCGGCAGATCCCGGGCGCCGTCGTCTCCGCGATGCTCGCGGGGATCCTGTTCTCGTTCGGCACCGGCGTGTTCACCTCGCTCAAGTCCGCCCCGTACATCGCGGGTTCGGTCCTGGTCGGGTATCTGCTGGCCAAGCGGTGGCTGCCCCGCTACGCGGTTCTGACGGCCCTCGCCGCAGGTGTCGTCGCCGCCGCGGCCGGTTCCCGCCTCGACGTCCACCTCGGCGGACTGGAGCTGGCGCGGCCGGTGTTCACCTCGCCGCACTTCTCGGTGGCCTCGCTCGTCGGTATCGCGGTGCCGCTGGTCCTGGCCACGCTCGCCTCGCAGAACGCCCCGGGCATGGCGGTGCTTACCGCTTCCGGGTACGAGCCGGAGGACCGGCTGCTGATCGGGTCCACCGGGCTCGTCTCCACCGTGCTGGCCCCGTTCGGCTCGCACGCGATCAACCTGGCCGCGATCACCGCGGCGATCTGCACCGGCCCCGAGGCTCACCGCGATCCGCGGCGCCGGTATGTGGCGGGCGTGTCCTGCGGAGCGTTCTACCTCATCATCGGCGCGTTCGGCTCCGCACTGGTGGCCCTGTTCGCCGGGCTCCCCAAGGAACTGGTGGCGGCGATCGCAGGAGTCGCCCTGCTGGGAGCGCTGGCCGGCAGCCTGACGGGGGCGGTGAAGGAGGAGAAGGACCGTGAGGCGGCGCTGATCACCTTCCTCGCCACGGCATCGGGGCTCACGCTCTTCGGTATCGGATCGGCCTTCTGGGGGCTCCTCTTCGGAGTCCTCACCCACCTCGTCCTCACCCACCGGCGGAAGGCGGTGGCGGTCGCGTAGCCGGCGACCGGTCGACGGCACGGCGCAGCCGGCCCCGTTCAGCGCACGGCCCCGTCCGGCCGGCCGCCGGGCGGGGCCCTGTGCTTCCCGGCGCCCGGCCCCGGACTCACGTCCCGGCGGGCGCCCGCATCGAGGCATGGGCGAACTCCGCCACCCCGTCCGCGAACGACACCGCGGGCAGCCAGTCCAGTTCGGCCCTGATCCGTTGCGAGGACGCGGTGATGTGGCGGACGTCCCCCAGCCGGTACTCGCCGGTCACCAGCGGGGCCGGCCCGGGATAGGCCGCCGCGAGCTGCTGCGCCATCTCCAGGATGGTGTGCGGTTCCCCGCTGCCCACGTTGTACGCACGCAGCTCCCCGTCCGCACGGCCCCGCGCGCCCTCCAGCGCGGCCGTGTTGGCGGACGCGATGTCACTCACGTGGATGAAGTCCCGCCGCTGTCCGCCGTCCTCGAAGACGACCGGGGCCGTCCCGCGGGCCAGGGCCGAGCGGAAGAAGGACGCCACGCCCGCGTACGGGGTGTCGCGGGGCATGCCGGGCCCGTACACGTTGTGGTAGCGCAGCGCGACGGCCCTGCCGCCGGTCGCCCGTGCCCAGGCGGTGGCCAGGTGCTCCTGGGCGAGTTTCGTCGTCGCGTACACGTTCCGCGGATCGACCGGCGCGTCCTCGGCGACCAGGCCCGGCACGGCGGCGTCACCGCACTGCGGGCAGACGGGCTCGAACCGGCCCGCTTCGAGATCGGCGGGCGAGCGCGGGCCGGGACGGACGACACCGTGGCGGGTGCAGTCGTAGCGCCCCTCCCCGTACACCACCATGGACCCGGCCAGCACCAGGTCACGCACGCCCGCCTCGGCCATGGCCGCGAGCAGCACCGCGGTACCGAGGTCGTTGCAGCTCACATAGTCGGGCGCGTCGGCGAAGTGCTTGCCGAGGCCGACCATGGCCGCCTGGTGGCAGACCGCGTCCACCCCCCGCAGGGCCTTCTCCACCGCGGACCGGTCGCGGACGTCCGCCTCGATCCACTCCGCACCGGTGGGGGAGGGCCGTTGGGCGTGCGCGGCGGGCAAGAGGGCGTCGAACACGACGGGTTCGTGGCCTCTGGCCGTCAGGTCCGCCACGATGTGCGAGCCGATGAATCCCGCGCCGCCGGTGACAAGTACACGCATGCCCTGCAGCGTACGGCCCGGCCGCGCGCCGCCCGGACCACGGGTGCGGAGCCGGGGTGTCGGCGGCCGTCGCGGCGGGCGGGGGCGGGGAGGGCGGGGGCGGGGAGGGCTCCGGAGATCCCTTCCCACCCCCGCCGGGTCGTGCTGTTCCGTCCTCAGCTGAAGACGATCATCGACCCCTGCGCCAGACTGCGGGTGGCAGCCGCGTGCAGCCCCAGCCACACATGCCGTTCCCTGGCGAACGGGCCGTCGTCGGCGGAGACCGGACCGGCCGGTTCCTCCAGGGATGTCGGGCGGGACGGGGCCTGCGGCGTCGCCGGAGGGTTCGCCGCGTCGATACCGATGGACCCGGCCACCACCTCCAGCTCACGGAGCAGGCCGTGGGCGGAGCCCAGCGGGCCGCCGCCCTCCAGGAGTTCGTCGTTGGAGAGCGGTGCGCCGAAGTCGACCGGGACATAGGCGCCCGCGTGGTCGTAGTGCCAGACCAGATGGGACTGCTGCGCCGTGGCCTCGAACATCTCAAGGAGCTGTTCGTAGTCGCTGCCCAGGTCGTCGACCGGGGCGACCTCCAGGCCGCAGACCTTCAGGAGGTACGCGCGCCGCAGGAAGTGCAGGGCGTCGTAGTCGAATCCGGCCACCGGGGCCACATCGCCGGAGAGCCCCGGCATATAGGCGAGGACGGGTACGGACGGCAGCCCGGCTTCGCCGAGTGCCTTGTCGTAGACGGCTATCTCTTCTGCGAAGGGGTTGTCGGGGCTGTGGCACAGCACATCGACGAGGGGGACCAGCCACAGGTCACAGGCCAACGGGGCTCCTAGCGGGGTTCGGGGGGATCCCCCCGAGCGGGCTTGTCCGGCCAGCGTAATGCGCGGTTCACGCTGCGCGAAGACCCCCGGTCGTACCGGTCGCCGCGGCATCCCCCGGTGGCCGTTCCGGTCCCTGCCGCCCGCGGCCGGCGGGGCCGCCCCCGGACGCCTGACGCGGTACGGCCGCCCCCCGGCCCCGTTCCTACCGCGCGGCGCCGCTGCCCTTGCCCACGGGCCAGACCCAGGCTCCGCCGATCCGCTGCCCCGGGCGGCCGAGCAGCTTCTGGACCGTGACATACAGCGCCGCGTCGTTGTCCTCGGGCGGGATGACGACCACGCCCGCCTTCCAGTACGCCAGGTCGTACCGCGCCTGCGCCTGCCAGTTGGGGCCGATCACCGGGACCTTCGCGCCGTACCGGACGTCCCGGAAGAGGTTCGACGTGTAGCGGGGCGGCGCCCCGTAGATACCCGTGCGGTCCGCCCCGTACGGCCCGTTGAAGTAGCCGCCCGGCACCGGGAAACGCACCCCGGTGGCCGACTGCCAGCGCAGCGCCTCCGCGCTGCCCGGGTCGGGCAGCGGAACCGGGACCACGGACTCGCCGGGGCCCACGTACTTCTTCCACAGGCCGTCGGCGATGAACGCCGGTACGTCCGGGCGCTTCTGTACCGGCATCGGGGTGGGCACGATCGGTACCAGTGCGGCGGCGACGGCCAGCGCCCCGGCCACCTGCCAGGCACGGACACGGGTGCGGATCAGCCGGTCGGCCGTCAGCGCGACCAGTATGCCGAGCGCCGGGGCGCAGATCATCGCGACCCGGCCCTCGATCACCGACTCGAACAGCGGCCGGTGTGCCAGCAGCCGCCAGGGCCCGGGGAACACCACATCCGTGTACGGGATACGGATCTTCTGGCCCAGCGAGAGGACCGCGGCGGCCACCGCGGTGAAGGCGAGCGCCCTGACCAGCGTGTGCCGCCACAGCCGTACCGTGATCGCGAAGGCCAGCGCGACCAGCGGCCAGCCGTAGAAGGCGTTCTGCTCGGTCCGGTTCAGCGCCAGCTTGTCGGCCGTCGCGTCGCTGCCGAACAGGGCCCGCCCGGAGAACTCCAGGAGGGCGCGGGGGCTGTTGCCCGCGTTGTCCCCGTGCAGCACGCTGTGGTAGCTCTGCGCACCGAAGAACTGCCAGCCCAGCGGGTAGGCGACCAGGGGGAACGCGGTGAGCGCGGCGACCCCGAGCCCCTTGAGCAGGGGGCGCCATGCCGCCCGCGCCACTTCCCTGCGCAGCAGCCCGTAGGCCAGGGCGAAGAGCAGCATGCCGAGGGCCGCCAGCAGGAACGGCTCCTCGCCGAGGAAGATCTGGTACGTCGCGAAGAGGCCGAGCAGCACCCCGTCCCGTACGACGTTCTTCCCCTCGCAGAGCCGCAGCGCCCGGTCGATGATCACCGGGATCATGAACAGCACCAGGAAGTTGGGGTGCGCGTTGCCGTGCGAGATCATCGGCGGCGCGAACGCGGCGAGCGCGGCGCCGGGCGCCGCCGCCCACCGGTTGCGGACCAGGCGCCTGGCGATCAGCCAGTACCAGGCGGCGGCCGTCGCGGCGAGCCCGCCGGTCAGCACCAGCGCCCAGGTCACGGTCGGCCCGAACAGCAGGGTGACCGGGGTGAGCGGGACGGAGAGCCCCAGCATGGGTGTGTTGCCCATGAGGTTGACCCCGGCGGGGAAGTTCTGCGCGGTGGTGAAGAACGGGTTGTGCAGATGCGCGACGTTGTCCGCGGTGACGGCGAAGAACCACTCCCACTGGTTCTGGTCCTGGAGCGAGTCGCGGAGGTAGCCGTGTCCGAGGTCGGCCCAGAGGTTCTTGTAGAGGAGGACGGACGCCAGCAGGAAGAGCCCGCAGACCGCCAGGTCGGTGCGGCGCACCGCGCGGGCCTTCAGCCGGACCAGCTCCGTGAGCACCCGCAGATAGTCGAGCGGCCCGACCTTGGAGCCCTCCTGGTGCGACCAGCGCACCGGGACCTCGGCGACGGGCCACCCCTGGCGCCGGAAGTACTGGAGTATCTCGACGTCGATGCCCCACCCGTCGAGCCGCGCGTCGGCGAACGCCTCGCGCGCCTTGTCGCCGTCCAGGAGCTTGAAGCCGCACTGGGTGTCGCGGATACCGGGGACGGCGACGGCCCGTATGAGCCGGTTCCCCATCCGTCCCATCCACTCGCGCAGCCGCCCCTGATGCACCTCGACGCTGGAACCGGGGTGCGCACGCGAGCCGACCGCGGCCGCGTGCCCGGCCTCCAGCTCCTGGGTGAGCCGGTCCAACTCCTCGATGGGCGTGGCCAGATCGGCATCGGTGACCAGCACCCGTATGCCTTGGGACGCGGCCACACCGAGCCGCAGGGCGTGCCCCTTGCCGCGGTTGCCCGGGCTGCTGACCAGCCGGACCCGGGAGTCGGCGGCAGCGGCCTCCCGGGCGATGCGCGCGGTGCCGTCCACCGAACCGTCGTCGACGACCAGCAGCTCCCAGCGGCCGGAACCGCTGTCCAGATACGCCCGGACAGCGTCCAGCGTGGGGCCGAGGCGCCCTTCCTCGTTGTACGCGGGCACGACGACGGACAGTTCCACCACGGGCGATTCCACCCTGCTCATCTGGCGCGCCGATCCGAGGGGCGGGCGGAGGTCCGGCCGCCCCGGTGGTCGCCGCCGCCCGGGGCATCGGCGGAGGGCGGGGAGTACGGGGTGCCGTCCGGGGGCGGACCGTCGGCCGGCTCAGGACCGGCGGACGGCGGGGCGTCGGCCGGGTGCGAGTCCTCGGCCGGGTGCGAGTCCTCGGCCGGGTGCGAGTCCTCGGCCGGCGAATGGTGCGGCCCGTCGGACTGCGGGGCCGCGCCACGGGCCCGCAGCCGCTCGGCCCACCGGATGGCGTGCGCGTGGTACGCCTCGATGACCGCGAGCGCCTGGGCGCCGTCGCCGCATGTCACCGCGGCCACCAGCTCCTCGTGGCCCTGCCACAGCCATTCGGCCAGCTCCGTACGGTCGCGGAGGTACGGCACGGCGAAGACCCAGCACTGCACGCGCAGCCGGTGCAGGAAGTCGGAGATGTAGCGGTTGCCGGTGAGGGCGCCGAGCTCACGCCAGAACCGCAGGTCGTACCCGATCAGGATTTCCAGACTGCCGGTCCGCGCGGCCTGCGCGGCCTCCTCGGCCCTGCGGCGTACGGACTGCAGCGACTCACCCGCCGCGCCCCGCATCGCGAGACGCCGGAAGATCCCGTCGACGATCAGCGAGCGGGCTTCGACCATGGCGCAGTAGTCGTCGACCGAGAACTGGTGGACCCGGAACCCCTTGTGCTGATCGGAGTCGAGCAGCCCCTGCGCGGACATCTCGACCAGCGCCTCACGGACCGGGGTCGCCGAGACCCCGTACCCTTCGGCGATCTGCTTGACGGTGAAGATCTCGCCCGGCTGAAGACGGCCCGCAAGCACCTCGTCACGCAGCGCGTCGGCGATCTGCTGCCGCAGAGTACTGCGGGTCACCGCTCCGCTCGCGGGCATCGACTGTTTCCCCTCGTCCGGCTCCGGACACCCTACGACCTGGTGTGCGGGCAGCTGCCGGGTCGAGCGTAGACGGTGATCAGGACCGGGTCATGGTCCGGTCCGCGCGGCCGTGGGAGCGCCGTTCCGCTGAAAGACGCTGCTGGGCCGGGCAGGAGGGGGCTGTCGCGCGCCCAGTGGCGGACCTTCCTGCCCTCGGTGTCCTGCCGGAAGACGTGCGGGGGACGCCGAGGGGGCGGACGCACCGCCCCCTTCGGCGCCCCCATGACGTCCTAGGGCCTGTCGTTCGGATCTCCGCGGCGTCGCGGTGTCCGGCACGCGCGTCTGCCGCGTTGTCGTCGGTCGACGACGCTCCGCGTCGCCTCCCTCCTCCGCCTTGCAGCCGCACACACCGGACACCGCTCCTTCCCCACGGAGATCCGAACGACAAGCCCTAAGCGACCACGTGCTCGTCCGCCACCGAGAGCGCGGCGTCCAGTGCCGCCAGGCCTTCCTTGGCCTCCGCGTCGGTGATGTTGCACGGCGGCACCACATGCGTGCGGTTCATGTTGATGAAGGGCCACAGGCCGTGCTTCTTCGCCGCCGCGCCGAACGCCGCCATCGGGGCGTTGGCCTCGCCCGTCGCGTTGTACGGGACCAGGGGCTCGTGCGTCTCCCTGTTCCGTACGAGGTCCAGGGCCCAGAACGCGCCCACGCCGCGCACCTCGCCGACCGACGGGTGCCGGGCGGCCAGGTCCGCGAGGGCCGGGGCCAGGACGTCGGTGCCGAGGCGGGCTGCCTGGCCGATGATGTCCTCCTCCTCCATGGCCCTGATCGTCGCGACGGCTGCCGCGCAGGCCAGCGGGTGGCCGGAGTAGGTGAGCCCGCCCGGGTAGGGGCGCTTCGCGAATGTCTCGGCGATCTCGCCGGAGATCGCGACGCCGCCCAGCGGGACGTAACCGGAGTTGACGCCCTTCGCGAAGGTCAACAGGTCGGGGGTGATGCCGTAGAGGTCGGCGGCGAACCAGGAGCCGGTCCGGCCGAAGCCCGCCATCACCTCGTCGAGGATGAAGACGATGCCGTACCGGTCGCAGATCTCCCGGACGCCCGCGAGGTAGCCGGGCGGCGGGGTCATGATGCCGGCCGTGCCCGGGATGGTTTCGAGGATGATCGCGGCCACCGACTGCGGGCCCTCGTACGCGATGGTGTCCTCAAGGTGCTGGAGGGCGCGGGCGCTCTCCTCGGCCTCGGTGGTCGCGTAGAACGGCGAACGGTAGAGGAACGGCGCCCAGAAGTGCACCACGCCTGCCGACGCCGTGTCGGAGGCCCAGCGGCGCGGGTCGCCGGTGAGGTTGATCGCGGTGGCGGTGCCGCCGTGGTACGAGCGGTAGGCGCTCAGCACCTTCGCCCGGCCCGTGTGCAGCCGGGCCATCCGGACGGCGTTCTCGACGGCCTCGGCGCCGCCGTTGGTGAAGAAGATCTTGTCCAGGTCGCCGGGGGTGCGTTCGGCGATGAGGCGTGCGGCCTCGGAGCGCGACTCGACGGCGAAGGCGGGCGCGAACGTGGTCATCGTCGCCGCCTGCTCCTGGATCGCGGCGACGACCTTCGGGTGCTGGTAGCCGATGTTGGTGAAGACGAGACCGCTGGCGAAGTCGAGGTACCGGTTGCCCTCGTAGTCCCAGAAGTACGAACCCTCGGCACCGGCGACGGCGAGCGGGTCGATCAGTTCCTGGGCGGACCAGGAGTGGAACACGTGCGCGCGGTCGGCGGCCTTGACGGCCGCACCTGTCCGGGGATCGGGCTGCGAGATCTGAGGGGTCATGCGCCCCAGCGTAGAGAGCCGCAGGTCGGGAGGCACATGGCCATCATGTATGGACTCGGCGGGATTCGTCGGCAGGATGTCGCCCTGCCGGCGGCATGACCGCTGGGCACGCGGACGTCCGGCCGTCGCGCACCTTTGTCCGTTATGGACAAGCGGCTGCCGCAGACGGGAGGGCGGCCCTTACGGACAGTCCGTCGCACCGCTCGGGACAGCTACCGGGCCGCACGGACAGCCCGTCGCACCGCACGGGACAGGCGGCCCCTGCGCGGACGGTCCGCCGTAACGGACGGACGACCGCCGCAGACCGCCAGAGACCGCCACAGACAGCCCGCCTTGCACCCATTGCGCTCACGATCGGCCGTTACGGAACGGTCGGAGTACCCGGATCTCCCAGTCATACCGGCGCGCCGCGGGGGCGCACTATTCTCCCCTCCATGGGGCGCGTGCGGTAGCGCGCGCAGGGGGAGGGGCACATCCATGGAGCAGCTCCAGCCGGGCGATCCACTCCATATCGGCGCTTACCGGCTCCTGGCGCGGCTCGGTGCGGGCGGGATGGGCCAGGTCTATCTGGCGCGCTCGGACCGGGGCCGTACGGTCGCGCTCCGGCTCGTCCGGGAGGAGCTGGCCGGGGCCGGCGCGTTCCGCGACCGCTTCCGCCTGGAGGTACAGGCTGCGCGCCGGGTCACGGGGCCGTGGACGGCCCCCGTCCTGGACGCCGACACCGAGGCACCGGCCCCGTGGACCGTCACCGGGTACGTCGCGGGCCCGAGCCTCCGCTCCGTCGTCTCCGGTACGCACGGCCCGCTGCCCGGGCGGTCGGTACGGATACTCGGCTCGGGCCTGGCGCACGCCCTGGCCGGGATACACGCGGCCGGCCTGATCCACCGCGCGCTCAAGCCGTCGAACGTGCTGCTCACCGTCGACGGGCCGCGCGTCATCGGCTTCGGGATCGCCCGCCCGCCGGTGACAGCGGCCGGTGGCGGCCCGGCGGGCACGGGCGCGTCGGCCGGCCGGCCGATGCTGGCACCCGGCAGGCCGGGGCTGATGGCACCCGAGCAGATACGCGGCGACCGGGCCACCCCGGCCTGCGATGTCTTCTGCCTCGGCGCGGTCCTGGCGTACGCGGCTGCCGGGGCGCTGCCGTCCGGCGCCGCGGGGAGCGTGGCGCACGCGCCGACATCCCGCGTCGCGCAGGGGCCACCGGACCTCGGCGGGCTCCCGGAAAGCCTGCGGGACCTGGTGGCCGGCTGTCTCCGCGAGGACCCGGGCGCCCGTCCGACGCTCGCTCAGATCCTGGAGCGTACGGACGAGCCCGCTGCGGACGGTCCGTGGCTGCCCGGCCCGCTGATGGCCCACCTCGGGCGGCACGCGGCGCAGTTGCGGGAGTTGGAGGGGCTCGGCCCGGAGAGGCCCGGTCCCGAGAAGCCCGGTCCTGAGCCGGTGCGGAGCCCGGCACAGGCCCCCGCCCGGCCGGCGTCACCGGAGCGGGGCAGGTGCGATACCCCGTGCGATACCCCCCGGGGCGCGGCCCGGACGACGGCCTCGCCGCCCGCCTCCGCCGTACCGCCGTCCACCCCGCCGCCGTCCACCCCGCCGCCGTCCACCCCGCCGCCGGACACCTCCCCCGCGTACGGCTGTCCCCGCACCCCGTCCCCGGAGGACCCGCCCCCGCCTCCACGGTCCGGTTACCACTACTACGCCCCGGTGCCGGAACCCGAACCGGTGCACCGCAACAGCCGCTGGACCGCCGCACTGGTCATGGTCGCCCTGATCGTGGCGGTCGGCGCGGGCGGTTCCGTCTACGCGGTCATGGAGAAGGGCGGCGCCCCGAAGGATCCGGCGCCCCACTCCACCACCGGCCCCACGGCCCCGGCAGGGCACAGCGCGCCGGGGTCGCCGGGTCCCGGGAACCGCTGACCCCACCCGGCACCGCCGCGGCAACCCGCGGCACCCACCGGCCCCTGCCTCTTCGCTGCCGCACTGTCCGTGCGGCCGTTCCGTGTGACCGGTCGGTCTCCGGGTAGCCGGTCCGTGAAGCACAAGCCCGCGCTACCCGCGCAACCCCCGCAAGAGGAGAGGCACGTATGTCGTCATCGCTGATCGAAACGGTGGACATCGACGCCCCGGTCGCCGTGAGCTGGGCGCTGTGGAGCGATGTCACCCGCTGGCCCGCCTTCCTGAGCCACGTACGGCTCGTCGAGCCGATCGACGCCACACGTTTCGCCTGGCAGCTCTCGCTGCCCGGCGCCGACAAGAACTTCGTCGCCGAACTCACCGAGGTCGTGCCGGAGGACCGGATCGCCTGGCGGACCACCGAGGGGGTCCACCACGCCGGTGTGGTCACCTTCCACCGCCTCACCGACACCACGAGCCGGGTGGCGGTCCAGATCGAGTACGACCCCAAGGGCTTCATCGAGCACCTGGGCGCCCTTACCAACCTCGATTCCGTCCTCGCCAACTACGACCTGGGCGAATTCCAGAAACTGGCCGAGAAGACGGCCGCCTCCTGAGGCCGCTAGCCTGGTCGGCAATGAACCATTTGCCGACGTCATCAGGCTCGCTTGCCCTCACCCGGTTCCCCGAGGACCCTCGCGACCAGCTGCGCGCCTGGGACGCCGCTGACGAATATCTGCTGCGCCACCTGGAAGAGGAGACCGGCACCGGCCTCCCCACGGGAACCACCGTCGTGACCGGCGACCGGTGGGGCGCGCTGACCACCGCACTGGCCGGAGCGGACGGCGGCGCCGGGACCGGTGGGGCCGGTGAGGTCGTCCAGATCACCGACTCCTTCCTCGGGCAGGAGGCGACCCGGGCCAATCTGGAGCGGAACGGGATCGCCCCCGGCTCCGTACGGCTGCTCTCCACCCAGGACGCACCGCCGGAACGGATCGACCTGCTCATCGTCCGGGTCCCGAAGAGCCTCGCGCTCCTGGAGGACGAGCTGCACCGGCTCGCACCCGCCGTGCACGCCGGGACGGTCGTCATCGGCGCCGGCATGGTCAAGGAGATCCACACCTCGACCCTGAAACTCTTCGAGCAGATCATCGGCCCCACGAAGACGTCCCTCGCGGTGCGGAAGGCCCGGCTGATCTTCTGCACCCCGGACCCGTCGCTCTCCCCGGGCCCCAGCCCCTGGCCGAGGAGTTACGAGCTGCCCGCAGGCATCGGCACCGCCGCGGGGCGGACGGTGGTCAACCACGCGGGGGTCTTCTGCGCCGAACGTCTCGACATCGGGACCCGATTCTTCCTGCCGCACCTGCCGCAGCACGACGGCCCGGAGCGGGTGGTCGACCTGGGCTGCGGCAACGGCGTGGTCGGCACCGCAGTGGCCCTGGCGAACCCGCAGGCCGAAGTGGTCTTCACCGACGAGTCGTTCCAGGCGGTGGCCTCGGCCGAGGCCACCTTCCGGAAGAACCTGGGGCCCGACGCCCCGGCGGAGTTCCGCATCGGTGACACCTTCGCGGGCGTCGAGGCCGGCTCGGTCGACCTCGTACTGAACAACCCGCCGTTCCACACCCACCAGGCGACCAGCGACCAGACGTCCCGGCGGATGTTCCGCGGCGCCCGGGAGGCGCTGCGGACGGGCGGCGAGCTGTGGGTCGTCGGCAACAGACACCTCAGCTACCACGTCATGCTCAAGCGCACCTTCGGCAACTGCCGGGTGGTGACGAGCGATCCGAAGTTCGTCATCCTGCGCGCCGTGAAGCGGTAGGGCGAGGACCGCACGCCGAAGCAGCCCGGCAGCCGCTGAGGAACAGCTGTCCCGGCCGGAAACTCAGGCCGATGACAGCTGTTCTGCTATCTCCTTGATCCAGGCGGCGCTCTTCGCCGGGTCGTTGAGGGAGCCTGCCCACTCGTCCGTGGTCAGCCGGTGGTTGGCGGGGCCTGCTTTGAGAGCAATGAGAAGAGCTCTGGCCGACTCCCGCATGTCGGCCGTTGTCCCGCCGCTCCCCCTGATGTCTGCGCCCGCGGCCAATCCGTACAGTTTGCGCGCCATGGCCTGGCGTTCACCGTTCTGCACCTTCTTCCAGAACTTCAGGGCCTCCTTCAGCGCGTCCTCGCGGGAGGCGGGCTCCGCGGGAGTCTCGTCCGCCGACCAGCGTCCGGGGTGCCGGGCCCCCTCGTAGCGCTTCATGCCCGCGCGGCCTGCCTTGTAGGCGGTGACGCCGAGGACGAGACCGGCCGCGCCCGCGGCGAGGCCCCAGCCGACCGGGTTGCTCGCCAGTCCTGCGCCACCCGCTGTCGCGGCGACCGCCGTCACGATGCCGCCCGCGGCCTTGGTGGACTCCCCCACAGCGGTGAAAGCCTGCTTGCCCATCTTGTTGCGCTGCTTGCCGAGCGCGTAGGTGTGCACCGTGTTCATCGTGTTCACGTCTTCGGCGCGCCGGACGTCCCCGGCGGCGTCACGGGCTTCGCCCATCGCTGCCCAGGCCGCGTCGATGGCCTCGGAGACGCGCTCCAGCCGGTCATCGCCCTCGTGGTCCCAGTGGGCGTCCAGCGCGACGTATGCCTCGGCCGCGGCCCATTCGGCTGCCTGCCGGCTCCGGTCCAGCCGGGCCAGCGCCCCATCGTCGGTGCGGCCGGGCTTCGGGAGCCCTTTCAGGGCATGGTATTTGCGGGCCGTCAGGCCGAAGCGGCCTGCCGCACGGGCGCCCTTCACCGCGCCGAATGCGCTGGAGCCGATACCGCTCGCCTCGGCCGCTGCCATGGCGTGCGCCGCCTGCTGGGCCTTGGTCAGCTCCTTGGCGATGCCGAGGGCGTAGTTTCCCGCGCCGGCTGCGCTGACGAGCGCGTCAGCCGTTTTGGAGTTGGACTTCTTGTCCGCTCCGTGGAAGGCGGCCCCGCTCCCGTACTTCCCGGCGTCCTTCTTGGCTTTGGCCGCCTCCATGCCACTGAGCAGGGCGCCGGCGGTCTCCGTGACGAGGTTCTCCGACGCGGCGGCGGCCCCCGACGAGCCGGCGGCGTGTTTGAGGCCGTCGTCGACCGTGGCGGAAGCGTGCTGGGAGAAGCCCGCGTTGGCGGGGACCTGGACGCCCTTGACGAAGGTGTCGATGAATTCGAGATTCTTCTTGACCTTGTCGAGGACCGCGGCGATCCGGTCGCGATAGCCCTTCGATCCGGTGGACGCGCTGCCCTTCCCCGGTGCCTTTTCCTTCACCGTGCCCCTGGCGCGCTGCACCGCCGCCGTCGCGGCCCGGTTTCCGGCGCGGGACTGGAGCTGCAGGAGGGCGCGTTCCGCCGGGCTCCCGGACGGCGTCGTCCCGGCCCGGCCCCGGTCCCGGCGCTGCGTCAGGGCAGCCACGGACTGCCGGGGTGAGGTGCGGTTGACCGGGGTGCTCATGAACGTGCCTCTCCTGCGCCGGACCGGGGCGAGTGGAGATTAGCCAGGCAAGGCCAACAGAAGGGGCACAGCGGGAGAATTCTTCACGGAGCGCACGAAACAGGTCGTGGTCGATTCCATGTCGCTTCGATGGGGAGAGGGAGAGCAGCTCATCCTTCCCGCGGAGCCGGAGCCGCTCGCGGCCGGCATTTCCGCACGGCCGGACGCGCGACGGCGGCCGACCCGTCACAAAGGTCGGCCGCCGCGCAGTGCGCCTGCGATGTCGCTCAGGCCTCTCGGCTCAGGCCTCTCAGATGAACGAGTTGATCTCGATCGTCTCGGTCCGGCCCGGGCCCACACCGATCGCCGAGATCTGTGCGCCCGACATCTCCTCCAGCGCCTTCACATAGGCCTGCGCGTTCTTCGGCAGGTCGGAGAAGGTCTTCGCCTTGGTGATGTCCTCGGTCCAGCCAGGCAGGTACTCGTAGACGGGCTTCGCGTGGTGGAAGTCCGTCTGGCTGAACGGCAGCTCCTCGACGCGCTTGCCGTCGATCTCGTACGCCACACAGACCGGGATCTGCTCCCAGCCCGTGAGGATGTCGAGCTTGGTGAGGAAGAAGTCGGTCAGCCCGTTCACCCGCGTCGCATAGCGCGCGATGACCGCGTCGAACCAGCCGCAGCGGCGGTCGCGGCCGGTCGTGACGCCGTACTCGTGGCCGATCGAGCGCAGCTTGTCGCCGTCCTCGTCGAAGAGCTCGGTCGGGAACGGCCCCGCGCCGACCCGGGTGGTGTAGGCCTTGAGGATGCCGATGACCCGGGTGATCTTCGTCGGGCCGACACCGGTACCGGTGCAGGCGCCGCCCGCGGTCGGGTTGGACGACGTGACGAAGGGATACGTGCCGTGGTCGACGTCCAGGAGCGTGCCCTGTCCGCCCTCCATGAGGACGACCTTGTCCTCGTCCAGCGCCTTGTTCAGGATGAGCGCGGTGTCCGCGACGTACGGACGGATCTGCTCGCCGTAGCCGAGCAGCTCCTCGACGATCTGGCCGGCCTCGATCGCGCGCCGGTTGTAGAGCTTGGCGAGGATCTGGTTCTTGCCGTCGAGCGCGGCCTCGACCTTCTGCTCCAGGATCGACTCGTCGTAGAGGTCCTGGACGCGGATACCGACACGGTTGATCTTGTCGGCGTAGGCCGGACCGATGCCGCGGCCGGTGGTGCCGATCTTCCGCTTGCCGAGGAACCGTTCCGTCACCTTGTCGACGGTGGTGTGATACGGCGTGATCAGATGCGCGTTACCGCTGACCAGCAGCTTGGACGTGTCCACGCCCCGGTCGTTCAGTCCGCTCAGCTCGGAGAGCAGGACCGCTGGGTCGACGACGACTCCGTTACCGATCACCGGAGTGCACTCCGGTGTGAGGATTCCGGAAGGGAGGAGATGGAGCGCGTACTTCTGGTCGCCTACGACGACCGTGTGGCCGGCATTGTTGCCGCCCTGGTAGCGCACCACGTAATCCACGGATCCACCGAGGAGGTCGGTGGCCTTTCCCTTGCCCTCGTCACCCCACTGAGCACCGAGCAGCACAAGTGCGGGCACAGGCGTACACCCCTTCCGGGCGGGGCATGTCCAAGGTCAGGGGGCGTACGTCTGGCGTACGCCGATACCCGAACCGTCGAACCGGCTGCCCCGGAATAGACGAAGCCCCTGGCGCAATAGCGCAAGGGGCTCTTGCACAAGGATGCTACCCGAGGAAGGACCGAGGTGTCGGCTCCAGATCCCGCAGCGAACACCGAGCATCAGCTGCTGGTGGTCATCGACCCGGTCGCCCGCCGTGCGGACGGCGAGTCCGTACGGATCGCGAAAGACGTGCTGTGCGCCGGAGCACATGCCAAAATCTGCCTCCCCGAGGGGCCGGAGGAGTTCGCTCGGGCACTCGCCAGACGCGGCCACCGGCGCCTGGTGGTGGTCGGTGACGACCGGGCGCTGCTCAGAGCGGTGACCCTGCTCCATCAGGAGCGGAACAGGACCCGTGGCGCGCTCTCCCTGGTGCCGGTGGGTCCCGCGCCCGCGCTGGAGCTGGCGCGCTCCCTGGGCGTCCCGGTGGACGCGGTGGCCGCTGCCCGGTCGGTGCTCGACGGGGCGGTGCGCTGGCTGGATCTGCTGGTGGACGACAGCGACGCGGTGGTCCTGGGGGATCTGCGGATCCGGGCGGGCGTCGCACACCCCGGGGCGCGGGCCGCGGGCGGCGAAGGACCGCCGTCCGTGTGGGGTGCCTGCCGCTCGCTCGTACGGACCCTCGTCGGCCCGGCGCCCGCCCCGGATGCGCCCCGGGTGCAGTGGCTGCGAGTGGAGGCCGACGGTGTGCTCCTGACCGATCTGGACCGGCCGGTGGCGGGGGTCAGGGTCTCCTCGCGAGGCGGCGCGGGCAAGGCGGAGGTGGCCATCGAGCTGCCGTCCGGCGACCGGCTGACGGCGGAGGCGCTGGCGGTGACGGTCTCCGGGGCGGATTTCCGGTACCACAGGGACGGCCTGCTGACCGGCCCGGTGCGGACCCGGACATGGCGGCTGCGGGCGGGGGTCTGGGGGCTGACACTGCCCGCGGTCGCGGCGTGACGGCGACCGGCCGGCCCGGTGCGGCGGTTCAGCCGAAGCGCTTCTCGCGCTCCACGTCCCAGCGCTCCATCAGCGCCGCGAGTTCCCCGTGCAGGAACTCGAAGAAGGCCAGTGTCTCCCCCAGCCGCTGTCCCTGAGGGGAGTCGGGGCCCAGGTTCGCGACGCCTTCGCGCAGTGCGTCCTCCCAGCGCTTGATGACCATGTCGCGGCTGGTCAGCGCCTCGTACCACTGGTTGCTGTGCACCCGGAAGCGGTCCCGGCGGGACCCCGGCTCGCGTTCGCGGGTGACCATGTTGACCTGCGTGAGATAGCGGACGGCCCCGGAGATCGCCGCGGGGCTGACCTTGAGCTGTGCACCCAGCTCGGCCGAGGTCAGCGCGCCGGACTCGGAGGCGAGCAGCGCGGCGAAGATCCGGGCCGGCATCCGCTGCATCCCGGCGTCGGCGAGCTGCGCGGCGAAGCGCTCGACGAAGCGGGAGACCGCCTCGCCGTCCACAGGCTGTGCACTGCCCGCGCCGCCGCTTTCCGGGCCGGTGTCTTCCGTCGTCATCCTTGGATCTTCTCCCCAGCGTTCCCGGTCCCTGCCATGCTCGCGAGTTTATATGTTTCCTTAACTTCACAACTTTGTGAAATCACTGTACTTTCAGAAACATGACCAAGGCAATCACGGCCGCCGGACTGCACAAGTCGTTCGGCCGGACACCCGCACTGGATGGTCTCGACCTCAGCGTCGAGACCGGCGAGGTCCACGGCTTCCTAGGGCCCAACGGCTCCGGCAAGTCCACGACCGTCCGGATCCTGCTCGGGCTGCTGCGCGCGGACTCGGGGGCCGCACAGCTGCTGGGGCGCGATCCGTGGCGCGACGCGGTCGGGCTGCACCGGCGCATCGCCTATGTGCCGGGTGACGTCACCCTCTGGCCGAACCTGAGCGGCGGCGAGGTCATCGACCTGTACGGGCGGCTGCGCGGTGGCCTCGACCCCGCGCGCCGGGCGGAACTGCTCGACCGGTTCGAACTGGACCCGACGAAGAAGGGCCGCACGTACTCGAAGGGCAACCGGCAGAAGGTGGCCCTCGTCGCCGCGTTCGCCTCCGGCGTGGAACTGCTGATCCTCGACGAGCCGACCTCCGGGCTCGACCCGCTGATGGAGGAGGTCTTCCAGCAGTGCGTGACGGAGCAGCGCGACCGGGGCCGGACGGTGCTGCTCTCCAGCCACATCCTGAGCGAGGTCGAAGCGCTCTGCGACCGGGTGAGCATCATCCGCGGCGGGCGCACGGTGGAGACCGGCTCCCTCGCCGAGCTCCGGCATCTGACCAGCACCAGCATCGTGGCCGACCTGGCCTCGGCGCCGGGCGGTCTCGACCGGCTGCCCGGCGTGCACGGGCTCGCCATCGAGGGCACCCGGGTGAAGCTCCGGGTCGAGACGGACCGGCTGGACGCGGTGCTCGCGTCGCTCAGCGCCGCGGGCGTGCGGTCGCTGACCAGCACGCCGCCGACGCTGGAGGAACTCTTCCTGCGCCACTACGCGACACCGGCCCCGGACGGGCCGCCGGGCGGGCCCCGCACAACGGCGGCCGGCCCTGCCCAGAGCGCCGCGGCCCCCCGGTGACCGCCACCACGGCCGGCAGCCCCGGCCGCGCCACCGCCGGGCAGCCGCACGGCGGGGCGCGCGCCGCGCACCCCTGGGCGGGCACCGGCGTCCTGCTGCGGCTCGCCCTGCGCCGCGACCGGCTCATGACGCCGCTCTGGGTCGTGCTGCTGGGCGGCTCGGTCGCCTCTGTCGCACGCTCCTTCGCCGCGCTGTACGGCACGGCCGCCGAACGCACCGCACTGGCCCGCTCGATGAACGGCAACAGTTCGCTGCGGGCGCTCTACGGCCCCGTGTTCAACGACTCGGTCGCCGGACTCACCGCCTGGCGCATGGGCGGCCTCGGCGCGGTGCTGGCCGCCGTGATGAGCCTGGTCGTCGTCGTACGCCACACCCGCGAGGAGGAGGAGACCGGGCGGCAGGAGCTGCTCTCGTCGGCCGCGGTCGGCCGCCGGGCCCCCCTCACCGCGGCGCTGCTCGCGGCCGGCGCCGCCAACGCCGTGCTGGCCTGCGTCATCACGGCCGGACTCACCGCGTCCGGCGCGCCCGGCGGCGGTTCGGCGGCGCTCGCGCTCTCGGTGACGGGCGCAGGGATGCTCTTCGCGTGCACCGCGGCCGTCATCGCCCAGCTCACCGGGAGCGCCCGCGCGGCGAAGGGGGCCGGCGCGGCCGCGATCGGCGCCGCGTACGTCGTGAAGGCTGCGGGCGACGCCACGCCGGACGCCGGTACGTCCGGGCTGACATGGCTGTCCCCGATCGGCTGGGCCGAGAGCATACGGCCCTTCGCGGCCGAGCGCTGGTGGGTGCTGCTGCTCCTGGCCGCGGCCGCCGGCGTCCAGGCGGCGCTCGCGTACACACTGGCCGGGCGCCGGGACCTCGGCATGAGCTTTCTGCCCGCCCGGCCCGGACCTGCGCGGGGCCGGATGGCCACCGCGGGCGCCCTCGCCGTACGGCTCCAGCGCGGCAGCGGGTACGGATGGATCGCCGGGTTCCTGGTCGCCGGGGTGGTACTCGGCAGCATCACGGACGGCGCGGGGGACCTGGTCGGCGGCAGCGCGGACGCCCGGCGGATCTTCCAGCGGATGGGCGGCCACACCGGTCTCACCGAGGCGTTCCTCGCGGCGATGACCGGAGTGCTCGGCACCGTCGCCGCGCTGCACATCGTCGCTTCGGTGCTGCGGCTGCACAGCGAGGAGACCGGCGGTCGTGCCGAACCGCTGCTCGCGGGCGCTGTCGGGCGGCTGCGGTGGGCGGCCGGCCATCTCGCGGTCGCCTTCACGGGATCGGCGGCCGTCGTCCTGGCGGGCGGCGTCGGCCTGGCCCTCGGGTACGGCCGTGAACCGGGCCCCGTCGTCGGCGCCGCCCTGGCCCAGCTCCCGGCGGTCTGGGTCTTCGGCGGCATCGCGGTCCTGCTGTACGGAGCGGCCCCGAAGGCCGCTCCGGCGGCCTGGGCGGTGGCGGGCCTCGCCCTGGCCCTGGGCTGGATCGGCCCGGCACTGGAACTCCCGCAGCCGGTCCTCGGCCTGTCGCCCTTCGGCCACCTCGCGAAGCTGCCGGGCACGGAGATGGCCTGGACGCCGGTGGTGGTCCTGCTGGTGCTCACGGGGGCGCTGGTGGCAGCGGGGCTCGCGGCACTGCGGCGCCGGGACCTGACCGGGTGAGGCCCCGCGTCCGGCTGGTCGCTACCCCGGCCTGACCAGACCCGTCTCGTACGCGAAGACCGCCGCCTGGGTCCGGTCGCGCAGGCCGAGCTTCACCAGGATCCGGCTCACATGCGTCTTGATCGTCGACTCGGCGACGACCAGCCGGGAGGCGATCTCCGCGTTCGACAGGCCGTGCGCGATCAGGACGAGCACCTCGCTCTCGCGCTCCGTGAGCTCGTCGACCCTGGCGAGCGAGGGCTGCCTGGGCGCGTCCGACAGCCGGGAGAACTCGACGATCAGCCGCTTGGTGATGGTGGGAGCGAGCAGGGCCTCCCCTGACGCCACCACGCGTACGCCCTCGGCCAGCTGGCGGGCGGACGCGTCCTTCAGCAGGAAGCCCGAAGCCCCGGCGCGCAGCGCCTGGTAGACGTACTCGTCCAGGTCGAAGGTGGTCAGGACCAGTACCTTCGCCGACTCGTCCGCCGCGACGATCGCGCGGGTCGCCTCTATGCCGTTCAGTTCGGGCATCCGGATGTCCATCAGGACGACGTCCGGGCGCAGGGCGGCCACCTGGGCCACCGCCTCGACACCGTTGACCGCCTCGCCCACGACCTCGATGTCCGGCATCGCGTTGAGCAGGACCGAGAATCCCTCGCGGACCATCATCTGGTCGTCGACGACAAGGACCCTGATGGCCGGGGCGCTCATGCGGGCTCCTCTGCGGGGCGCTGCACCGGGATGAAGGCGGCGATCTCGTAGCCGCCGTCGTCCGTGGTGCCCGTGGTGATCTCGCCGTTCAGCATCGCGACCCGCTCCCGCATCCCGGTGAGGCCGTGCCCGGCGCCCGGGGAAGGTTTCACGAGTCCCCGCGGCGGCCCGTTGACCACCCGCAGCCCCAGCCCGCCCAGCACGTAGCTGATCTCCACCCGGGCCGGCGCCCCCGGCGCGTGACGCAGCGCGTTGCTCAGCGCCTCCTGGACGATGCGGTACGCGGACAGCTCCACGCCCTGCGGGAGTTCACGCACCGAGCCGGTCACGGCCTTCTCCACTCCCAGACCCGCCTCCCGCACATTGGTCAGGAGCCCGTCCAGTTCGGCGAGTGTCGGCTGCGGGGCGTCCGGAGCCTCGTAGTCCTCGGCCCGCACGACGCCGAGCACCCGGCGCAGCTCGGTCAGGGCGGCGACCGCGTTCTCCCTGATCACCTCGAACGACCTGGTCAGCTCCGGCGGCGGATCGGTCACCCGGTACGGCGCGGCCTCGGCCTGGATGGCGACCACCGACATGTGATGGGCGACGACGTCGTGCAGCTCACGGGCGATGGTGGTGCGCTCCTCCAGGAGCGTGCGCCGGTCCCGTTCGATGGCGGTGACGGTCTGCTGGGCGGAGACCTCGCGGCGCGCCTCGCGACGGATCTGCACCGTCGTGGTGACGAGGAGGGCGACCGCGGCGAGGAACAGCATCACGGCGGTGTTGGAGCCGCTGAGGGCGTCCGGGCCCCGTACCGCCCCTGCGAGGAACCCGTACAGGGCGGTGGCCGTCCACATCCAGGCGGCGGCCCTGGGCCTGGTCCTGGCCGCGACCACCGTCAGAACCACCAGATGCGCGAGGAAGGCGCTGTCGGTCCAGGGCAGCGACCCGTAGTCGGAGCCGAGCAGGGCGACCACAGGGGTGGCCACCATCGACGCCCAGAACGCGCCGACCGGCCTGATCAGCGTCATCACGACCGTTCCCGCCGAGACCAGGCCGGTCAGGAAGGACAGGGGGCCGGAGAAGTCGGCGGTGCCGTTGGCCGACAGCAGCAGCGTGATCAGCGCGAGGCCCAGCACCACCGTGTGCGGGGTCCATCCGGCGCGGGCCCGTATGCGGCCGGGCAGCCGCCGGGTCAGGGCTCCGTCCGTACGCATCGGCTGGAGCGGGCGGTAGGCGAAGGCGTCGTGGAAGAGGTCCTGGCGCAGCCCCGCCAGCAGACCCATGGTCAGCCGGATCTCGGGGCTCCGCGTCTCTGTGTCGGTCACAGGCACCACGGTAGGCGGCGGCGTGAGCGGGGTCGTCCGCACTGATACGGATCCTGCGGGGTCCCCCTCAGGTACTACCGGGAGGGGGCCGCCCGCACAGTGGTCCTCACGGCCTTCATGACAGCCGTCCTCACAGCCTTTCTCACCAGGCCAGTTGCTCGATCTCCGCGACGGCCACCGCGCAGGCGTCGGCAGCCGGGTCGATCAGCGCGAAGTGTCCGACTCCGTCGAGCAGCGTCACCCCGACCAACTCCCCTTCCTTGGCCGCCGCGTCCGCGTACGCGTCGGAGAGCTCGGGCGGAACGGTGGCGTCGTCCCGGCCCTGCACGACCGTGGTCGCGATGCCGGTGGGGAGCAGGGCCGACGGGTCCGCCCACTGCTCGCGTACAGCGGCGGCCCCGGCCGCCGCGGGGGCGTCCGCGGCCGGCAGGAACTGGCCCACCGCGCCCCCGCACACGCCCAGTTCCCGGGCGAGGGCGAGGTGCGCGATCGGGGCCAGCGCGACCACACCCCGGAAGGGCGGTGTGGACCGGTGCCACGGCGCCTCGGGCGGCAGGACGTGCCGGGCGGCCGCCCACAGCGCGAGGTGGCCGCCGGCCGAATGACCGGTGAGGACCGTCCGCCGCAGGTCGGCGCGGGGCAGACAGGCCGGTACGAGCCGGGGCAGCGCGTCCAGGGCCGCCGCGACGTCATCCAGGGTGTCGGGCCACCGCCCGGCGCTCCCCGGCGCCGCACCGCCGCGCCGGTATTCGACACTGGCGACGGCGAACCCACGGCGGGCCAGGAAGCCGGCGAACGGGGAGACGTGCTCCCGGTCGTACTGCTGCCGCCAGGAACCACCGTGCAGCACGACGACGAGCGGGGCCGGCCCCTCGCCGCCGTGCGGGGTGTAGAAGTCCACGATCTGGTCGGGGTGGTCGCCGTACGCAGCGGTCGCATCGGGGGCGACGGCGGGATGCGCGAGGACCGAATCGGCCTCTGCGTCGTCCGACATACGGCTCCAACCTCTCTCTGTGCGGGCAGAATTGCCCTGACCAGCGGGGACGCTATCAGGCCAGCACCTCCCCCAGAACGCGCGCGGCACGCAGCGCATCGCCGAAACTGACGTAGAGCGGGGTGAACCCGAAACGGAGGATGTCCGGTGGCCGGAAGTCCCCGACGACACCGCGGGCGATCAGTTCCTTCATGACCGCCCCGGCGTTCTCGCACCTCAGCGATACCTGGCTGCCTCGCTGTTCGGGGGCGGCCGGAGTCACCGCTTCAAGGCTCACGCACTCCAGGAAGAAGTCCGTCAGGACGAGTGACTTGGCCCGGACCGCCTCGATCGTCACCCCGTTCCAGACGTCGAGCGCCGACTCCAGCGCGAGCATCGAGAGGATGTCGGGGGTGCCGACCCGGCCGCGCGGTGCCCCGTCCGCCGGGGTGTATCCGGGTGTCATGCCGAACGGGTCCTGGTGCGAGTTCCAGCCCGGCAGCGGGGAGTCGAAGGACGGCTGGAGATCCGGGCGCACGTACAGGAACGCGGGCGAACCCGGCCCGCCGTTCAGGTACTTGTAGGTGCAGCCGACGGCGAAGTCGACCCCGTGCGCTTCGAGCCCTACGGGCAGTGCGCCCGCGCTGTGGCAGAGGTCCCAGACCACCGTGGCGCCCGCCGCGTGCACGGCGGCGGTCACGGAGGGCAGGTCGTACAGCTCTCCGGTGCAGAAGTCGACATGGTTGACCAGGACGGCGGCGGTACGCGGGCCCACCGGATCACCGGTCCGGTACGGGACGATCCGCCGGCCGGTCATCCGGGCCGCCGACTCAGCGATGTAGCCGTCCGTCGGGAACGTGGCGGCGTCGACGAGGATCTCGTCGCGGTCGTCCCCCGCCAGCCGGACAGCGGCCACAAGTGCCTTGAAGACATTGACGCTTGTCGAGTCGCCGACGACCACGGTGCCGGGGGCCGCGCCGATGAGCGGCGCGATCCTGTCACCGATCCGTTCCGGCGCTGTCCACCAGCCGGACTCGTCCCAGGAGCGAATCCCCATCGCGCCCCACTCATGGGCGATGACCTGCTGCATCCGCGCGGGAACGTGCCGGGGCAGGGCGCCGAGGGAGTTGCCGTCGAGATAGACGGTGCCGGGGGCGACGGTGAACAGCTCCCGGAGCGGCGCCAGTTCGTCGGCGGCGTCGAGCTCGGCGGCCTTGCGGGCCAGAGCGGACAGGTCGTCGGTCCGGGAGTGCACCGGTGCGGGTTTCATCGGCTGGTCCTCGTCTTCGGGGGCTGCGGGGCGGACGGAGCCTGCGCGAGGGGCGGAGTCTCCAGGAGCGGCGGGACGTCCGGAGCGGTGGCGGCTGCCGGGGCGTCCGGCAGTACCGCGGGCACCGGGGTGACCGGGTCAGACATGGCTGCGGGCCGTCCACAGCTCGGGGAACACGCTCTTCGCGGCGCGCTTCTCCAGCCAGGAGACCCCGGCCGAGCCGCCCGTGCCGGTCTTCGACCCCATCGCCCTGCGCGTCGCGACCAGGTGGTCGTTGCGCCAGCGCCACACCAGCTCGCCGACATCGGTCAGCGCCTCGCCGAGCCGGACCAGCGCGGAGTCCTGCTCCCCCGTGTAGACCGCGGTCCAGACCGCCTCGACCTCCGGGGACGGCTCGTACTTCTGCGCGAGGTCCCGCTGGAGCACGGACGGAGGCACCGGCTGACCGTTCCGGGCGAGGAAGCGCAGCGCCTCGTCGTAGAGGCTCGGCTCATGGAGCGCCTTCTCCAGCTCGGCGTGGACACGCGGCGCTCCGCGGTGCGGGACCAGCATCGAAGCGGACTTGTCGCCGAGCATGAATTCGAGCCTGCGGTACATGGCGGACTGGAAGCCCGACCCCTCGCCGAGCGCGCCGCGGTAGGCGTTGAACTGCGCGGGGGTGAGCTGGGCCAGTGGCCGCCAGGAGTCGTTGAGCGACTGCAGCTCGTACGTCGATCGCTTGAGGGCCGCGAGGGCGACCGGCAGATCGTCACCGCGCAGCGCTGCCGCAGCGGTCTCCCACTCGTGGACGATCACGGTGAACCACAACTCCATGACCTGTGTGGTCACCAGGAAGACCATCTCGCCCGGATCGTCCGAGCGCAGATGCTGGAGGTGGGTGAGGACATCGGCCTGGACGTAGTCCTCGTACGGGGTGGTCCCCGCGAAGTCCAGATGAGGGGCCGGGTCGTGCGAAGGCATAGACATCGCTGTCTCCTCGGTGGTGCTCCAGGTAGCGGTCCGCCCCTTCCGTCGACAGGTGGGCCCCGGTCCCCACCTTCATCATCGACTCGATCACCGCTCCACGGCAAGACAAGCAAGGGCCGGACACCGCGGGTGTCCGGCCCTTGCCCGGTGCGGCCGGGTCAGCCCAGCGTGTCCGCGGCAGCAGGCGAGGAGTCGCGCAGGAACGTCGTGCAGCGCTGGTACTCCTCGTCCTCACCGATGGAGTGGGCGGCGCGCGCCAGGGCGTGCAGGGCCCGCAGGAAACCGCGGTTCGGCTCGTGGTCCCACGGCACGGGGCCGTGGCCCTTCCAGCCGGCCCTGCGCAGCGAGTCGAGACCGCGGTGGTAGCCGGTACGGGCGTAGGCGTACGACTCGACGACCCGCCCGTGCTCGAAGGCGTCGTCGGCGAGCTGCGCCCAGGCGAGTGAGGACGTGGGGTACTTCGCCGCCACATCGGCGGGGGCAGTGCCGCCCGCGAGGAGCTCGCGGGGTTCGGGGTCATCGGGAAGGCGGGTCTCGGGAGGGCCCCCGAGCAAATTCTCGTGAATGGACATGGAGGCCAGTCTGCCTGCCCCCGGCGGTGACGTCTGCCAGGGGTCGCAGGGCCCGCAGGGTGCGGGCCTGCGCCGGGTGGCCCGGGTGCTACGGACGTACGGCCCGGATCGCCCGTACGAGCGCGTCGGCGCCCGCCTCCGCCTTGCCCCGCGGGCATCCGGCGTTGAGCCGGACGAACCCGTCGGCCCCGTACACCGAACCCGGCATGATCGCCACTTTTTCCACTTCGATCAGCTGCCGCTGGAGCGCATCGCTGTCGATGCCCAGCGGGCGCAGATCGATCCAGGCCAGATACCCGGCCTGCGGCGGTGCCCAGCCGAGCTCCGGAAAGGCCGTGTTCAGCCGCTCGGCGAGCATCGACAGATTCCCGGCGGTATACGCACGCACCGCGTCCAGCCAGTCAGCGCCGTGCCGGTACGCCGCGATGTGCGCCGTCAGCGAGAGCACCGCGGGCGAGGCCAGGCCCTCGGCCGTCTCCATGCGGGTGAGGTACGCCGTGCGGTCGTCCGGGTCGCCGATGATGCCGTACGAACCGGTGAGCGCCGGGAAGTTGAACGCCTTGCTGCCGGAGGTGATGAGCGCCCAGCGGCCGCGCCCGTACCGGGTCCAGGGCAGGTGGACGCCTTCGTGCACGAAGTCGGCGTGGATCTCGTCGCAGATGACCGCGGTGCCGTACTGCTCGGCGAGTGCGGCGAACCGGGACAGTTCGCCGTGGGTCCACACCCGGCCGGTGGGATTGTGCGGCGAGCAGAGCAGCAGCACCTTGCTGCCCGGGCGTGCGAGCTGCCGTTCCAGCTCCGCGTCGTCGTCCACCCGGCAGCCGCGCAGCTCACGGCCGAGGCCCGAGACCGCCTTCGTGAAGCCGTCGTAGGTGGGGGTGTGGACCACCACACCGTCGCCCTCCTCCGTCCACATCCGCAGCAGCTGCGAGAGCTGGTTGAGGACAGAGGGACCGTAGACGATCCGGCCGGTGTCGATCCGGGTGTCGAACCGGGTCGTGTACCAGTCGCGGATCGCGTCGCGGAACTCCCCGAGCCGCCAGTCGGTGTAGCCGAGGACCCCGTGGTCGATCCGTTCCCGGAGGGCCGCGAGCACCTCGGGCGGGCAGGCGAAGTCCATGTCGGAGATGGTGAACGGCAGGAGCCCGTCCACGCCGAACCGGTCCGCGACCCCGTCCCACTGGACGCTCCAGGAGCCGCGCCGGTCGACGGCGGTATCGAAGTCGTACTCCATGTGCGGCACCCTCTCTGGGGCCGGGCTCCGCGCTCCGGGCGCGCGGCCGGCCGGCTCGACGCCGGGGAACCATGCCCCGGACGCTGCGGATATGACGCGGGCCCGGCACCCCTGGTCGGGATACCGGGCCCGGCGTGACGGACGTGCCTACTTGATGCGGGTGCCCGTGGAGCGCAGGTTCGCGCAGGCCTCGGTCACACGCTTCGCCATACCGGCCTCGGCGGCCTTGCCCCAGGTGCGGGGGTCGTAGGTCTTCTTGGAGCCGACCTCGCCGTCGACCTTCAGGACGCCGTCGTAGTTGCGGAAGACGTGGTCGACCACGGGACGGGTGAAGGCGTACTGGGTGTCGGTGTCGAGGTTCATCTTCACGACACCGTTCTCCAGCGCGGTGGCGATCTCCTCGGCGGAGGAGCCGGAGCCACCGTGGAAGACGAAGTCGAACGGCTGGCTGCCGGCGGGCTTGCCGTACTTGGCGGACACGCCCTCCTGCAGGTCCTTCAGCAGCTCGGGGCGGAGGACGACATTGCCCGGCTTGTAGACGCCGTGGACATTGCCGAAGGAGGCAGCCAGCAGGTAGCGGCCCTTCTCACCCAGGCCGAGCGCCTCGGCGGTACGCAGCGCGTCGTCGACGGTGGTGTACAGCGAGTCGTTGATCTCGTGGCTGACGCCGTCCTCCTCGCCGCCGGTCGGAGTGATCTCGACCTCAAGGATGATCTTCGCAGCGGCAGCCAGCGCGAGCAGCTCCTGACCGATGGCCAGGTTGTCGGCGAGGGTCTCGGCCGAGCCGTCCCACATGTGCGACTGGAAGAGCGGGTTGAGGCCGGCCTCGACACGCTTGCGGGAGACCTCAAGCAGCGGGCGGACATAGCCGTCGAGCTTGTCCTTGGGGCAGTGGTCGGTGTGCAGCGCGACCGTGACCGGGTACTTCTCGCCGACGATGTGCGCGAACTCGGCGAGCGCCACCGAGCCGGTGACCATGTCCTTGGCGTACTGGCCGCCCAGGAACTCCGCACCGCCGGTGGAGATCTGGATGATGCCGTCGCTCTCGGCCTCGGCGAAGCCGCGCAGCGCCGCGTGCAAGGTCTGGGTCGAGGTCACATTGATGGCCGGGTAGGCGAACTTGCCTGCCTTCGCCCGGTCGAGCATCTCGTTGTAGACCTCGGGGGTTGCGATGGGCATCTGTCCGCTCCTTGGGATGTGCGGGTGTGCGTAACTGGTCCCTGACCTGGGGGCGACGTCATCGTCGCCGCCCATCTTTCCAGACTCCTGGCGCGGCTCCACCTGGCGTGGTGCCTTGACGGCGGCGGGCGGGTGTGGTTTCACGTGAAACCACACCCGCGCCCGGGGCTCAGAGGCCGAGGTCGCCCTGGTTGTACGCGAAGACGTACGGCACCCCGGCCTCGGCGATGACCTCGGCGGCGCCGGTGTTCCGGTCCACGATCGTGGCGACGGCGACGACCTCGCCCCCGGCCTCGCGCACCGCCTCGACAGCGGTCATCGGAGAGCCGCCCGTCGTGGTGGTGTCCTCGACGACCAGCACGCGGCGGCCCTTGATGTCCGGCCCCTCGATGCGGCGCTGCATCCCGTGGGTCTTGGCGGCCTTGCGTACGACGAAGGCGTCCAGCGTCCGGCCGCGTGCGGCGGAGGCGTGCAGCATGGCGTCCGCGATGGGGTCGGCGCCCAGCGTCAGCCCGCCGACCGCGTCGAACTCCAGCCCGTCGGTCAGGTCCAGCATCACCTGGCCGACCAGGGGAGCCGCCGCACCGTCCAGGGTGATCCGGCGCAGGTCGATGTACCAGTCGGCTTCGATCCCCGAGGAGAGGGTCACCTTGCCGTGCACCACGGCCTTGTCCTTGATGTGCTGGAGCAGATCAGCGCGTACGTCAGTCATGCCCCCGAGCTTAATTGCGGCAGCCGGGACTTCCTCCCGGCGGCTCGGCAGCGGTGGTGCGCAGCCGATGTGCGGAGCTGTGGTGCGCAGCGGTGACCCGGGGCTGCGGTTCAGAGGCGGCGCCAGCTCCAGGTCGTCGCGATCTCCAGCGGATCGATGGGCGTCACCAGCCGCGGCAGGGTGTTGAGGCCGTTCGGCGGGCCGGACTGGGGCTCGACGCAGACCGCTTCCGCCTGCTCGTCGTAGACCACGACCCATTCGTCCCGGCTGCTTACGTTCAGCTCCAGCTGCCCCGGCCAGGTGAGCGTGACATCCACACCGTCCGGCATCCCGAAACAGTCGTCCCAGGGACCGGGGAGGGGGTCGATCCGCTTGCCCGTGGGCAGGTGGTCGTCGCCGCGCTCCTCCTGCCAGGCGGACTCGAAACGGAGCTGGGCGTCCTCGCCCGCGCCGAGGTTCCGGTTGAACCAGGGGTGCCAGCCGGCCTGTGCCGGGAACGAGTCGCCGTAGGTCTCCACACCGAGGGTGAGGGTCAGGGCGGACTCGGTCAGCTCGAAGGTCTGGGTGACCCGGCCGGGGTACGGCCAGGGATCTGCCAGATCGTAGGTGAAGGCCGCCGTACCGGGACCGTCACCGCTGCCTGCGCGGGCGGGCTGCCAGGCGGTATTGCGTCCGGTGCCGTGGATGGCGTGCGGCGGGGAGTTCAGCGGCAGCCGGTGCGGAATACCGCCGCTGCTGAACCGGCCGCCCCCGGTCCGCCCGCACCACGGCACCATCGGGAAACAGCCGAACTTGTCTCCCTGGCGCAGCAGCTCGGTGCCGCCGATGCGGAGGCTGCGGATTCGGCACCCGTTCCCGGGGCTCACGGTCAACTCGACGTCGCCGGCGACGAGCCGGACCTCTTCGCTACTCACGCTCCGACCCTAACGGGACGGGCGCCGTTCGGCTGCCGGTTCAGTGCCGGCGCCTCAGCGCCCGGCCCACCACGACCGCCGACGCCAGAGCCAGCGCCGCCGCCGGGGCGGCCCAGCGCAGGGTCACGCCTGCCGCGCTCGACGACGGGGCCGGGACGGGGGCGTAGCGGCCGCGGGGCGGAGCGTGGTCGACCTCCTCCGCGCTGCGGCCGATCATCGTGCGGCGGGCGTGTGCGGCCTCCACCGGGGGGTCGCCCGGAGTGGGGCCCGCGTCGGCCGCCGGGTCGAGGGACGGCGGAGATACCTCCGTGTCGAAGGCGGACGGCTCGGCCCGGTCCCCGGCCCCGTCGTCCCCGGCCCCGTCGTCCCCGGCCCCGCTGCTCTCCGGCTCTCCGTGCTCCCCGGGCTCTCCGTGCTTCCTGTGCTCTCCGTGCTCTCCGGGCCCGGGTTCACCGGACGGGGCCTCGCCGGGCCGGGTGTCGGCGGGCTCCCCGTCACCCGTCGCGGACGGGCGCTCCGCAGGGTCCGGCTCCGCGGTCGCCCGGGCCGCCGGGTCCTCCCCCGGCGGCTGCCTGGTCCCGTTCCCGGTCCCGGCCGCGGATCCCGTCTGCGGGCCGGTGCGGGTCCCGGCCTGCGCCTCGGACCGCAGGCCCTCCGCGAACCGGTCCAGCAGCCGGTGCGCGGCCGTCAGCACGGCCTCAGGGGGGAACTGCGTCAGACGGCCGTCGGCCGCCTGGGCCGTTCCCGTACACCGCAGAGTCGTACCCGCACCGGCACCGTCACCCGTACCGCCATCGGCACTGGCACTGGCACCACCATCGGCATCGGCATCGGCATCGGCATCGGCATCGGCATCGGCCAGGCTCAGCCGCAGCGTGAGTTTCACCGAACCGGATCCGCGCGCCTCCGTGCCCTCGCCTTCGACCTCGTAGCCACCGTCGCGTTCCGCGACGCGCAGCGTCCCGCGGTAGGTGATCGTGTGCCCGTCGATCCGGACCTTGAGCCGGCCCGTGAGCGGGCCGTCCGAGCTGTCCGCGGCCCGCTGGAGCCCCGGCACACAGCGGGCCACACGGGCGGGGTCCGCAAGGACCCGTCGGACGGACTCTGCCGGAACCGGAACGAACACCTCATGCTCCATGGAAGCCGAGCCTACTCAGCCGCGGCCGACACGTCTCCCTTTCGGGCCTCCGGAGCGGCCCTGCGCCGCGCGAAGGTCCCGGCCCGCACGGACGGCAACGCCGTCCCGGTCAGCCCCCGTACCGCGGATGCACCAGAGTCGACGGCGGCACCCCCGGCGGACGGCCCGGCATCCGGGACCGGATACCCGCGGCCGACCTCCCCAGCTCCGGATCCCTGCGGGCCGCCAGGACGAAGCCCCAGTCGCGGGGCTCTCCCCCCGCACCCCTCACCCGGCCGGTGGACGCGGCGATGCCCGCGGCACGGCCCGGCGCCCGGTAGGGCACCGCGCGCAGACCGGCCGCCCGCACCGTCGCGTCCACCGTCCAGAAACTGCCGGAGCGGGCACCGGCCGGGCCCGCGTGGACGGCCAGCCGGCCGCCGGGGGCCAGCACCCGCGACACCATGCCGTAGAACTCCTCCGAGTACAGCTTGGTGCTCGCGGTGATCCCGGGATCGGGCAGATCCGCGACGACCACGTCATACAGCGGTCTGGGCGAACGCAGCCAGTTGAAGGCGTCGGCGGTGACCACCCGCAGCCGCGGGTCGCGGTACACGTGCCCGTTGAGCGCGGAGAGCCCGGGATCGGTGCGGGCCAGCCGCTCGACGCCGGGGTCCAGCTCGACCAGCGTCACCGAGGCCACGCCGCGATGGCGCAGCACCTCCCGGGCCGCGAGGCCGTCACCGCCGCCCAGGATCAGCACCCTCCGGTGCGGGCCGCGCATCACGGGGTCGACCAGCGCCCGGTGGTACTGCCGCTCGTCCGCACCGTCGACCTGGAGCCTGCCGTCCAGGTAGAGGTCCAGGGTGCCGTGCGCGGACCGGGTCAGGACGATCTCCTGGACAGGGGTCTGCTCGGCGACCCGCACCTGCGCGCCGTACACCGCACGCCGCACCGCCAGTTCGAAGTCGCCCACCAGGACGGTCGCCGTGGCCAGCACGGCGAGCACCAGCACGTTCGCCAGGATCAGCCACCACCGGGCGCGCCTCGTCAGATCGCGCCGGAAGAGCCACAGCACCAGTGCCCCGCCGGCCACGGCGTTGACGGTGCCGGTGAGCAGCGCCCCGGTCAGCTGGCCGAGGAGCGGGAGCAGGAGGAAGGGGAAGGCGAGACCGCCGACCAGCGCCCCCACGTAGTCCGCGGCGAACAGGTCGGCGACGGCGCCGCCCGCGTCCTGTCTCGATACCCGCTGGATCAGCGTCATCAGCAGCGGGATCTCGGCGCCCATCAGCACACCGATCGCCAGCGAGAAGCCGACCAGGGCATACCGCGAACCGCCGCCGCCCGCCCAGGCGAACGACGCGTACAGCACCAGGGCCGAGCCCCCGCCGACCAGCGCGAGCGCCGCCTCCACCAGCCCGAACCCCACGGCGGCGCGGACCCGCAGCCGTTTGGCGAGGAGCGAGCCGATGCCCATCGCGAAGACCATGACGGACAGCACGACGGACGCCTGAGTGACGGAGTCCCCGATCAAGTACGAGGCGAGCGCGACCAGTTCGAGCTCGTACACCAGACCGCAGGCAGCGCAGACGAAGACCGTGGCGAGCACCAGCAGCCTGCCGGTCCTCGGGCGGACGGAGAGCCGCGCGTCCTGGGTTCCGGCGGGCGCGGACTGGTCGATCATGCCACGAACGCTACGTTACGAAACGCACACAACTTGTCACCCGCAAGGGTGCAATCAGGCTTTGGCAGGGATACGCACCCCGACCCGTGTGCGGGTCACCACGAGCTGCCCCTCCTGTGGGTAGGCGTGCCAGGTGCGCCAGAGCACCTGCCCCTCGTGGCGCTGGGCGAGCATCGCTGTGAAGGCGTGCGGCGAGCCGGGGAACGTGCCGGCCAGGCCGTTCGGATGGTCGGCGACGAGTGCGAGCAGCTCCTGTGCCCGCCCGGCGAACGAGCAGTCCGAGAGCGTCTCGACGCAGGCCGCGAACTCGTACCCCCAGTCGCCGACGCGTTCCGCGATGCCGAGCGGTAAGGGCGTGCTGCTCCCGGGAATGCAGGCGACGGTCTCGGAACAGGTACCGCCCTCCTCCTCCAGGAGTACTTGGTGGGAGGCGCCGAGAAGTCTCATCTGGAGCTTGGCGCCCCCGAGTTCGAGATCGAGGACAGCGAGCGCGGGCAGCGGTTCGCGGCCCAGCGCCCAGGCGAGGTCGGCGGCGCGGGTGTCGGTGTAGGCAGTACTGAGGGTCGTGAGCATGGGTGGGCTCCGCAAACACACAATCGGCAGATGGACGGGGTTCTCCCCGGAGCAGGTGTCAGGGAAAGAGACGCCGGCATGGGCCACGGTCAGGTCTCAGGTCCGAGGGCTGCTTCTTCTCACATGAGGGAATCACGAAGTACGCGACGCTCACAGCGCTTTTACCCAACTTGCCAGGGTTTCCATCCCCTGGGGGGCCCCGCTGTTCATACGTTCAACAAACAGGTGTGGAGAGTGGTGCGCAGCGAGTCTCGGAGGGAGTCGTGGGACCCGTTGTGCGGCGGGCCGCCGCATTCCGGCCACTGAGAGACGCGTCACAGCGGCGGGCCGCGGCTCGCTCAAACAGAGGGCGCCCGCCGGGGGTTGACCCGACGGGCGCCGCGGAGGAGGGAGGGGAGTCCACTCCTCCGGACCGGAGAAGAACCGGGGAACAGAACGGAACGGGCGGCGAGCCCGGCGGAGTTACCGCTGCCGGGCGTACCGGCGCCCGGACCGGGCGGGCCGGGCCGGCCGGTGCGGGGGGCACCCCCACCAGGCGGACGGTGTCAGCTGGAGCCGCCGCAGCCGCC
The DNA here is from genome assembly GCF_036061255.1 of Streptomyces sp. NBC_00388. Lineage (NCBI taxonomy): Bacteria > Bacillati > Actinomycetota > Actinomycetes > Kitasatosporales > Streptomycetaceae > Streptomyces > Streptomyces sp. NBC_00388. The sequence goes on along the minus strand of NZ_CP107948.1, from coordinate 4,126,545 downwards.
GCCTCCCCCGCACGACGAACCGCCGCCGCAGGACGAACCGCCGCCGCAGGACGAGTGGCCGCCCCCGCCGCACGAGTGGTGTCCGCCCGAATGACCGCCCGAGTGACCGCCCGAGTCGCCGCCCGAGTCGCCGCCGAGGAGACCGGTCCCGCCCGTGTTGCTGTCCCCCGCCCACCAGCTGCCGCCCGCAGCGCCGCCCGCAGCGGAGGAACCGGCCCGGCGGCCCTTGCGCCCGCCGCCGCGCTTCCGGTCGGCGGCCACCAGCGCGACCAGCACGATCACCACCACTGCCAAGATGAAAAAGCCCATGGCCCTCACCTCTCCTCACGTCCGGCGGAGCAGGGTCCCCCGTCGGCCCCCGCCCGGCTGCCGGGCTTCTCGTGTGAGAGGGAAATCCCCGTTACGCGCCGAGCCAAGCAGGAGTTGAGGAAGTCCAGAGGTTCGGCGCAGGATGGCCGCCATGACCACTACGGGAAGCTCCACGGGACAGGCGGGCGGACGGCCGCTCCTCAACCGCCGGCTGGACGGGCTCGGCACGACGATCTTCGCGGAGATGTCCGCGCTGGCCACGGCCACCGGCGCGATCAACCTGGGCCAGGGATTCCCGGACACCGACGGGCCGGAGGAGATCCGTGAGGCGGCCGTACGGGCACTGCGCGAGGGCAGGGGCAACCAGTACCCGCCCGGCCCGGGCATCCCGGAACTCCGCTCGGCGATCGCCGGTCACCAGGACCGCTTCTACGGCATCGGCCTGGACCCCGACACCGAGGTCCTGGTCACGGCGGGGGCCACGGAGGCCATCGCCGCAGCGATGATCGCCCTGCTGGAACCGGGCGACGAGGTCATCGCCTTCGAGCCGTTCTACGACTCGTACGCCGCCTGCATCGCCATGGCAGGCGCCGTCCGCGTACCGCTGACCCTCCGTGCCCCGGACTTCCGCCCCGACCTCGACGCCCTGCGCGACGCCGTCACCCCGCGCACCCGGCTCCTGCTGCTCAACTCGCCGCACAACCCGACCGGCATGGTCCTCACCCCCGGCGAGCTGACGGCCATCGCCGAGCTGGCCCGCGAACGTGATCTGCTCGTGGTCACCGACGAGGTCTACGAGCACCTGGTCTTCGACGGCGCCCACCACGCGATCGCGGCCCTGCCCGGGATGCGCGAGCGCACCGTCTCCATCTCGTCGGCGGGCAAGACCTTCTCCTTCACCGGCTGGAAGGTCGGCTGGGTCACCGGCTCCCCCGCGCTCGTCGCGGCGGTCCGCACGGCGAAGCAGTATCTGACCTATGTGAGCGCGGGGCCCTTCCAGTACGCCGTCGCCGAGGCCCTTCGCCTCCCGGACGGCTACTTCACCACCCTGCGGACCGATCTGCTGCGCAAGCGCGACCTGCTCGACGCAGGACTGCGCGCCGCCGGATTCACCGTGTACGAACCGCAGGGCACGTACTTCATCACCACCGACATCGCACCGTTCGGCGAGAAGGACGCCCTCGCCTTCTGCCGGGCGCTGCCGGAGCGCTGCGGTGTGGTCGCGGTGCCCAGCTCGGTCTTCTACGACGACCCGGAGCCCGGCCGCAGCCAGGTGCGCTTCACGTTCTGCAAGAGGGACGAGGTGCTCCGCGACGCGGGCGAGCGGCTGACGGCCGCCTTCGGGGGCTGAGCGCAACCACTGATGGGGGCAGAGATGTTGCCGCCCCGACCGCTCGGAGCAAGGCTGAGCCGGACGTCACCGGGTCTCAGGGAGTGCGGCCGGACCGCGCCGGTCGCGGTGGACGGGAGGAGTGGCGCCATGAGGGTCATGCTGCAAGCGCGCATGGACACGCAGATCACGAATGAGGCGGTCAAGAACGGCACACTGCAGAAGATCATGCAGTCGATGTCGGAACGGCTCAAGCCGGAGGCCGCCTACTTCGGCCCCGTCAGGGGCGGGCGGGCCTGCACCTTCGTCTTCGACATGCAGGACAGCTCGCTGCTGCCCTCCATCGCGGAGCCGCTGTTCCAGGGGCTCGGCGCGGAGATCGAGATCCAGCCGGTGATGAACAGCGAGGACATGCAGAAGGGTATGGCCGCAGCGAAGCAGGGCTGACCCGGGAAAGCCCGGCGGGAACGGCGCCGTAGCGCCTTCCGGCCGGGCTTTCCTCACTGGTCGCTCAGGCGTCGCCCGGCTCGTCGTCGCCGTTGCCGGACTCCAGGTCCTGCTCCAGGCCGAGCTGGTCGACAAGCCACTTGTCGAACTCGATCGAGGCACGGACCCAGCTGACCGTGGACGACACGAAGTGCTCCAGCGCCACGCCGGTACCGATGAGCATCTGCGCCTCACCGATGAGCCGGACGCTGCCGTCGTCGTGGGTGTGCGTGTAGACCTTGGGCCACAGCGTGCGGCGGTTCCAGTCGTCGATCAGCTCCAGGAGCTGGACCTTCTCCTCGATGCCGTGCGGACGGTCGTAGAAGGTCCGCACCGAGAAGACCTGCTGGTCGTCCTCGCCGCGGAACATGAAGTACGTGCGGAATTCCTCCCACGGCGCGGCGAGGTCGCCCTCGTCGTCCAGGACGTACTTCAGCTCCATCTGCTCAAGGAGCTGCTTGACCAGATCCTGGTCGGGAACGACGGGGCCCGCCGGTCCTGAATCCTGCGGATCGGGCTGGCCCCCGAAGTTCGGAATGGAGGACGGGTCGATGGTCATCTTTGAATTGCCCTTCGTACGAGTCCGGCCATCCTCTCTCATGGCGGGCGGGGCGTGGCAAGCCCCGCCCCGCCCTGTCGGCCGGTATCCGCTCCTGGCTTAGTCCGCACGCCCCACGATCAGGCCTTCCCCGCCCCCGGCGCGGTCGACCAGGACGGTGTCGCCGTCGGTGACCTCGCCCGCGAGGATCTCCTTCGCGAGGCGGTCGCCGATCGCCGTCTGGATCAGCCGGCGCAGCGGCCTGGCACCGTAGGCCGGGTCGTTCCCCTCGGCGGCCAGCCAGGCCAGCGCCTCGGGGGTTACCTCCAGCGTCAGCCGCCGGTCGGCGAGACGCTGGGCCAGCCGGTCGATCTGGAGGCCGGCGATGTGTGCCAGCTCGTCCGCCGACAGCGCGGAGAAGACCACCAGGTCGTCGAGGCGGTTCAGGAACTCGGGCTTGAAGGAGGCCCGGACGACGTCGAGGACGTGCTTCTTCTTCTCCTCGGGCTTGCTCAGCGGGTCGACCAGGTACTGGCTGCCCAGGTTCGACGTCAGGACCAGGATCGTGTTGCGGAAGTCCACCGTGCGGCCCTGGCCGTCGGTGAGGCGCCCGTCGTCGAGGACCTGGAGCAGCACGTCGAAGACCTCGGGGTGGGCCTTCTCCACTTCGTCGAGCAGGACCACGCTGTACGGGCGCCTGCGCACCGCCTCGGTGAGCTGGCCGCCCTCCTCGTAGCCCACGTAGCCGGGCGGCGCCCCGACCAGCCGGGCCACCGAGTGCTTCTCGCCGTACTCGCTCATGTCGATGCGGACCATGGCCCGTTCGTCGTCGAAGAGGAAGTCGGCGAGCGCCTTGGCCAGCTCGGTCTTGCCGACGCCGGTCGGTCCGAGGAAGAGGAACGAGCCGGTGGGCCGGTCGGGGTCGGCGATGCCGGCCCTGGTGCGGCGTACGGCGTCGGAGACGGCGCCGACCGCCTCGCTCTGGCCGATGAGACGCCGGCCCAGCTCCTGCTCCATGCGCAGCAGCTTCTGGGTCTCGCCCTCCAGGAGACGGCCGGCCGGGATACCGGTCCAGGCGCCGACCACATCGGCGATGTCGTCGGAGCCGACCTCCTCCTTGACCATGGTGCTTTTCGTGTCGGCGGTCTTCGCGGCCTCCTGCTCGGCCTCGGTGGCCTCCTCCAGCTGCTGCTCAAGGCCGGGGATCTCCCCGTACAGCAGCTTGGACGCGGTGTCGAAGTCGCCGTCGCGCTGGGCACGCTCGGCCTGCCCGCGGAGCTCGTCGATGCGCTCCTTCAGCTCACCGACGCGGTTGAGGCCTTCCTTCTCCTTCTCCCAGCGCGCCGTGAGCCCGCGCAGCTCCTCCTCGCGGTCGGCGAGGTCGCGGCGGAGCTTCTCCAGGCGCTGCTTGGACGCGGCGTCCGACTCGTTCTTGAGGGCCAGCTCCTCCATCCGCAGCCGGTCGACGGAGCGCTGGAGCTCGTCGATCTCGACGGGGGACGAGTCGATCTCCATCCGCAGCCGCGACGCGGCCTCGTCCACCAGGTCGATGGCCTTGTCGGGCAGGAAGCGGGAGGTGATGTAGCGGTCGGAGAGGGTGGCGGCGGCGACCAGGGCCGCGTCGGCGATCTGGACCTTGTGGTGGGCCTCGTAGCGGCCCTTGAGCCCGCGCAGGATCGCGATGGTGTCCTCGACGGACGGCTCGGCGACGAGCACCTGCTGGAAGCGCCGCTCCAGGGCGGCGTCCTTCTCGATGTGCTCGCGGTACTCGTCCAGGGTCGTCGCGCCGACCATCCGCAGCTCGCCGCGGGCCAGCATCGGCTTGAGCATGTTGCCCGCGTCCATCGCGGAGTCACCGCCCGCGCCCGCGCCGACGACGGTGTGCAGCTCGTCGATGAAGGTGATGATCTGGCCGTCGCTGTCCTTGATCTCGGCCAGGACGGACTTCAGCCGCTCCTCGAACTCACCGCGGTACTTGGCGCCGGCGACCATGGCCCCCAGATCGAGCGAGATCAGCCGCTTGTTGCGGAGGCTCTCCGGCACGTCGCCCTTGACGATCCGCTGGGCGAGGCCCTCCACGACGGCCGTCTTGCCCACCCCCGGCTCACCGATGAGCACGGGGTTGTTCTTGGTGCGCCGGGACAGCACCTGCACCACCCGGCGGATCTCCTGGTCCCGCCCGATGACCGGGTCGAGCTTGCCCTCGCGTGCGGCGGCCGTGAAGTCCGTACCGAACTTCTCCAGTGCCTTGTACTGACCCTCGGGGTCGGGTGTGGTCACCCGGCGCCCTCCCCTGCTCGTCTCGAACGCTTCCAGCAACTTTTTGACACCGGCGCCCTGCTCCGTCAGCAGTTCGCCCGCCTGGCCGCCCTTCGCGGCGATCCCGATGAGCAGATGCTCGGTCGAGATGTACTCGTCACCCAGCTCCTTGGCCCGCTGCGAGGCGTCCGCGATGACGGCGAGCACCTCGCGGTCGGGCTGCGGGGGCGCGACCGTCGATCCGGCCACGCTGGGCAGCCCGCCGACCAGCCGCTCGGCGCCGGACCTGATGAGCGCCTGGTCCGCGCCGACGGCGGCCAGCAGGTCGACGACGTTCTCGTTCTCCTCCCCCTCCAGCAGGGCGAGGAGCAGATGGGCGGGGGTCAGGTCGGGGTTGCCGTTGGACACGGCGCGGCTGTTCGCCGCGGTGATCGCGTCCCGGCTCTTGTTGGTCAGCTCGGCGTCCACGTGTGCGCACTCCTCCTCGCGGGGCGGGTCCGTCCCTGCAATGACTCGGTCAGCCTGCACCCGGCCGGCCGGCACTCAGTCCATGTGCACTCGGCCAACGTGCATAAAGTTGAGTCTATTCCACTCAACCCGGGATGGACAGGGGCCCCGGCCGTGGCCTGCAAGGCTCCTGCTCCCCCGCGGGCCGGGCCGGGTAGGTTCGCGACCATGGCCATTGACCCACGGAACCCCGATCCGACCTACCTCAGCTTCTGGCGCGAACACCATCTCTGCACCTTGACGACACCGCGCCCGGACGGTTCGCCGCACCTGGTGCCGGTCGGCGTGACGTGGGACCCGGAGGCCGGAATCGCCAGGGTCATCACCAACAAGGCGTCGCGGAAGGTGGCCAACATCCTGGCCGCGGGGCCCGGAGGCGCACGGGTCGCGGTCTGCCAGGTGGCGACGAAGCGCTGGGCGACGCTGGAGGGGCGCGCGAGGATCCGCAGGGAACCGGAGGTCGTCGCCGACGCGGTGCGCCGTCACACGGAGCGCTACGCGCGCACACCGGCCGAGAACCCGGACCGGGTGGTGATCGAGATCAGCGTCGAGCGGGCGATGGGCCGCGCCTGACCGGCGCCAGGTCCTGCCGGGCGGGGCCGGGGCGCAGCACAGCGGCGCCACCGTGTTCAGGTCACGGTGGCGCCGCTGTGTGGGGGAAGCACCTGAGCGATCTGTTACGACGGGGGAATCGCGTCAGGCACTGCGGGGGATAGCTGCGGTCGGCTCGGCGTCGAACATCTGGTGGTCACGCCGGTCGAGGTTGACGAACACCATGCCGTAACGGATGGCACAGCGAACAGGCTGTGGGGCGCCCCGGGGCTTGCGCAGACACCGGTAGGCGCGTACGTCTCCGTCGTCACCGTCGTCCTCACGCACGACGACGACCGGCTCGCCGAACAGGGTGACCATCAACGAATCACCACGGCGCGGAATCGCCGTGACGAGGTCGATGAAGTGCCACCCGGAGCGGTAGGCAACAGCCATCTCGCGCTGGAAGACTCTGTCGTCCGGTGGGACTGTCATGCTTCTGCCGAAACGGTAGTCGCCGGTGCTACGCCCCAGCCGCTGTCGAGAAGGACCGCCGCGTGCGTACTCCCCCATCCGCTGTCGGACTGCGTCGCCTTGGGCGCAACGCTCGTCGAGGCAAGGGCCACGCCCGTCAGGCCCCCGAAGGCGACAGTGGCGGTCAGGGCTGCGGTAAGCACCGAGCGAAGCATTTTCTTGCGCATAGTCGGCTTCGTCCTCACTTGATGGTGTCTTCTCCCCCGCATGACAAGACGATGGCTCATTCCGGCACGTCAGCGCTACACGCACGATGCATCATGTTCTTGCACGTTCAGGACCCTGGGGGGTGGAGATTTGCCGAAAAACACCACAGAACCGACGCATCCCCATGACGTCACGGAGTTGTGTGCCGAGGGGGCCCGGCTTTACGCCGGGGCGCTGAGCGCCGGCCGCATCGCACGTGCCGAGGTGGAGGCCGCACCCTGCCTGGTGGAATTCGCGCTGCTCCACCCCGATCCCGACGACGCCAACTGGCTGCGGCCGGTTCCGCCGGCCGTCGCGCTGGCCCAGCGTCTCCACCCCATCGAACGCGACATCCAGAACCGTAGACGCCTGTCGATCGAACTGACCGAATCTTTCGAGCCGTTCATCGCCATCAGCGCCCAGAACCCGGCACTCACCCACGCGATCACCGTGCTCGAAGGTGTCGACCGGATCAACGCCGCACTCAATCTCGCCACCGCCGAGTGCCATACGGAGATGCTCACCGTCCAGCCGGGGGGCGGCCGCCGGGAGCATGTTCTCAACCAGGCCCTGGAGCGCGACAGGCCGCTGGTCGACCGGGGCGTCAGCATGCGCACCCTCTACCAGCACACCGTCAGGCACAGCCCGGGAACCCTTGCCTACGTGGACCGGGTCGCCACCGGGAAGGTCGAGATCCGCACGCTCGAAGAGCTCATCGGGCGGCTCATCATCTGCGACCGCACGGTCGCCTTCATCCCTGCCAGGGACGACCAGCAGGTCGCCCTCGAACTCCGCCACCCGGGCCTGGTCAGCTACCTCGTCACGGTGTTCGAGCAACTCTGGCAGCGCGCGATCCCGCTGCTGGACGAAATCCCCTACAACCCCACGCTCAAGGGCGTCAGCGGTGTCCAGCGCTCGATCGCCCAGCTTCTCGTCGAGGGCCACGTGGACGAGGCGATAGCCCGCAGGCTGGGGATGAACGTACGCACCTGCCGGGCCCACGTCGCCAAACTCTCCGTCACCCTCGGCAGCGGCAGCCGGGCGCAGCTGGGCTATCTCATCGCCCGCTCCGGCATCCTGGAGCAGGGGAGCTGACGTCTGCCGCCACCGCGCTCGGCACCACCGCCACCGCGCTCGGCACCACCCGACCGGTCACAGCCGCACGGCCCGGCGCGTCCGGCACCCCCCGGGCACGCGTGAGGGCCGCCACCCGGTCCGGTGACGGCCCTCATACACGTGCTGTCCTACTCCGGCGACCGCTTGGGCCGGGGCCGCCAGACCACCAGCGCACTGGTCTGCTGCACGTCCTGGTACGGGACCAGGTCGCGGCGGTACGAGGCGTGGACCTGGGCCTCGCGCTGCTGCATGGCCACCGCCGCGCCGTCCACCGCCGCCGAGAGCTCGGCGATCCTGGACTGCAGAGCGGCGACCTGGTGCTCCAGCTCGATGATGCGCTTGATACCGGCGAGGTTGATGCCCTCGTCCTGGGACAGCTGCTGCACCGTGCGGAGCAGCTCGATGTCCTGGGCCGAGTACCGCCGGCCCCGTCCGGCAGTCCGGCCGGGTGAGACCAGGCCGAGACGGTCGTACTGACGCAGGGTCTGCGGGTGCAGGCCGGAGAGCTGAGCGGCGACCGAGATGACGTACACCGGGGTCTCGTCGGTCAGTTCGTACCCCATCGAAATGTCACGGCGTCCTCGGCGGCCATTCATCTCAAGCTCCCTTCACGGCCTGGAACAGCTCCGCACGCGGGTCCTCCCCCGCGGTCGCTTCACGGTAGGTCTCCAGCGACTCCCGTGCCTTGTCGCTGAGATCCACCGGTACGGCGACCTCGACGGTGACCAGCAGGTCCCCGCGGGTCCCGTCCTTGCGTACGGCTCCCTTGCCCCGGGCCCGCATCGTACGGCCGTTGGGCGTACCCGCGGGCAGTTTCAGCGTGACCGGGGGCCCGCCGAGCGTCGGCACCCTGACCTCGCCGCCGAGCGCCGCCTCCGTGAAGGTGACGGGCACGGTGAGGGTGAGGTTGTCGCCGCGGCGGCCGAAGACCGGGTGGGCGTCGACATGGACGACCACATAGAGGTCACCCGCCGGGCCGCCCTGCTCACCCGGGGTGCCCTTGCCGCGCAGCCGGATCCGCTGGGCGTCGGAGACGCCCGCGGGGATCCGGACCTGCATGGTCCGGGAGGACTTGGCCCGCCCGGAGCCCTTGCAGACGTCGCAGGGGTCCTGGGCGATGAGTCCGCGGCCCTTGCAGTCCACACACGGATCGGTCAGTGAGAACCCGCCGCCGGTGCCGCGCGACACCTGGCCGGTGCCGACACAGGTCGGGCAGACCCTCGGGGTGCCGTTCTTGTCACCGGTGCCCGAACAGGCCTTGCACGGCGCCTGGCTGGACATCCGCAACGGGACGGTGGCCCCGTCGACCGCCTCGGTGAAGCTCAGCGTCACCTCGGACTCGATGTCCTGACCGCGCCGCGGCTGGGTGCGGGTGGTACCGGGACCGCCCCGGTTGAACAGCCCGCCGAACACGTCCCCGAGTCCGCCGCCGAAACCGCCGGCGCCGCCCTGCTGCCCCGCTCCTCCGCCCTGGGCGCCCCCGAAGAGGTCCCCCAGGTCGAAGTTGAAGGAGCCGCCGCCCGCGCCGGGCCCTGGCCGGTACCCGCCGTTGCCGAAGAGAGCACGCGCTTCGTCGTACTCCTTGCGCTTCTTGGGGTCACCGAGGACGTCGTTCGCCTCGGAGACCGCCTTGAACCGCTCCTCGGCCTTGGCGTCACTCTTGTTGGCGTCCGGGTGCAGCTCGCGGGCGAGCTTCCGGTACGCCTTCTTGATCTCGGCCTCGGTGGCGTCCTTCGGGACGCCGAGAACCTTGTAGTAGTCCTTCTCGACGAAGTCCTTGGTGCTCATCCCCGACGTCCCTCCTTCCGCTTGCTGCCGATGTCAGCCCTCGTCCGGGCCACCGCTGTCCTCGTCCGGCGCCTCGTCCTTGGCCTGCGCCCCGGGCTGGGGCTCGGCCACCGCGACCCGTGCGGGACGGATGGTGCGCTCGCCGAACCGGTACCCCGGCTGCAGGATCGCCACGCACGTGTCCTCGGTGATGTCCGGCGCGTACGAGTGCATCAGGGCCTCGTGGATCGTCGGGTCGAAGGGCTCACCCTCCTTGCCGAACTGCTGGAGGCCCATCTTCGCCACGACCGTCTCCAGCGATTCGGCCACCGACTTGAAGCCGCCGACCAGCTCGCCGTGCTCCCGGGCGCGACCGATGTCGTCGAGGGTCGGGAGGAGCTCGGACAGGAGGGTCGCGATGGCGACCTCCTTGACCTGAACCCGGTCCCGCTCCACCCGGCGGCGGTAGTTCTGGTACTCCGCCTGGAGCCGCTGGAGGTCCCCGGTGCGCTCACTGAGCGCGGTGCGGACCTGGTCCAGCTGGGCGGTGAGTGCTGTTTCCTGGGCGTTCTGGCTGCTCTGTGCGTCCCCGGCCGGGGCCGCCGGCTCCGACTCCTTGGCGGAGTCGGGCTCGGCGGCCTTCGACGCGGCGTCTTCGGAGGTCGCGCCGGAGGGGACGTCGGGCTCCTCCTCGAAGCCCGGAGTCTCCTCCGTCATGCGGCGCCTCCCTGACGGCCGTCCTTCTCGTCGTCCACGATCTCGGCGTCGACCACGTCGTCAGGGGCCTCGGTGGCCTGCTCGGTGCCCTCGGCGCCCGGCGCGCCACCGGCGGCAGCGGCGCCGTCGGCGTTCGCGTACATCGCCTGGCCGAGCTTCTGCGAGACGGCGGCTACCTTCTCGGTGGCCGTACGGATCTCGGCGGTGTCCTCACCCTTGAGCTTCTCCTTCAGCTCGGTGAGGGCCTCCTCGACCTCCGTCTTGACGTCGCCCGGGACCTTGTCCTCGTTGTCCTTGAGGAACTTCTCGGTCTGGTAGACGAGCTGCTCGCCCTGGTTGCGCGACTCGGCGGCCTCGCGGCGCTTGTGGTCCTCGTCCGCGTACTGCTCGGCCTCTTCGCGCATCCGGTTGACCTCGTCCTTCGGCAGCGAGGAGCCACCGGTGACGGTCATCTTCTGCTCCTTGCCGGTGCCGAGGTCCTTGGCAGCGACGTGCATGATGCCGTTGGCGTCGATGTCGAAGGCGACCTCGATCTGCGGCACACCGCGCGGGGCCGGCGGCAGACCGGTCAGCTCGAACATCCCGAGCTTCTTGTTGTACGCCGCGATCTCGCGCTCGCCCTGGTAGACCTGGATCTGCACGGACGGCTGGTTGTCCTCGGCCGTCGTGAAGATCTCGGAACGCTTGGTCGGGATCGTGGTGTTGCGCTCGATGAGCTTCGTCATGATCCCTCCCTTGGTCTCGATACCGAGGGACAGCGGCGTCACGTCGAGGAGCAGGACGTCCTTGACCTCGCCCTTGAGGACACCGGCCTGGAGCGAGGCGCCGATGGCGACGACCTCGTCCGGGTTCACACCCTTGTTGGCGTCCTGACCACCGGTGAGCTCCTTGACGAGCTCGGCGACGGCCGGCATACGGGTCGAGCCACCGACGAGAACGACGTGGTCGATCTCGGAGAGCTGGATGCCCGCGTCCTTGATGACGTTGTGGAAGGGGCTCTTGCAGCGGTCCAGCAGATCGGCCGTGAGCTGCTGGAACTGCGAGCGGGTGAGCTTCTCGTCCAGGTGCAGCGGGCCCTCGGCCGACGCCGTGATGTACGGCAGGTTGATCGTGGTCTCCGTCGAGGACGAGAGCTCGATCTTCGCCTTCTCCGCGGCCTCGCGGAGACGCTGGAGAGCCATCTTGTCCTTGGCCAGGTCCACGCCGTGACCGTTGGCGAACTGCTTCACCAGGTAGTCGACGACGCGCTGGTCCCAGTCGTCACCACCGAGGTGGTTGTCACCGTTGGTGGCCTTGACCTCGACGACGCCGTCACCGATCTCCAGGAGCGACACGTCGAAGGTGCCGCCACCGAGGTCGAAGACGAGGATCGTCTGGTCGTCCTTGTCGAGCCCGTACGCCAGCGCGGCGGCCGTCGGCTCGTTGACGATGCGCAGGACGTTCAGGCCCGCGATCTCGCCGGCCTCCTTCGTCGCCTGGCGCTCGGAGTCGTTGAAGTACGCCGGGACGGTGATCACCGCGTCGGTGACCTTCTCCCCCAGGTACGACTCGGCGTCACGCTTCAGCTTCTGCAGGATGAAGGCGCTCATCTGCTGCGGGTTGAAGCTCTTGCCGTCCAGGTCGATCTTCCAGTCGGTGCCCATGTGGCGCTTGACCGACCGGATGGTCCTGTCGACGTTCGTGACTGCCTGGCGCTTGGCGACCTCGCCGACGAGCACCTCGCCGTTCTTGGCGAAGGCGACGACGGACGGCGTGGTCCTGGCGCCTTCGGCGTTGGTGATGACGGTGGGCTCGCCGCCTTCGAGAACGCTGACGACGGAGTTAGTCGTGCCCAGGTCGATGCCGACCGCACGTGCCATGGTGAATCCTCCAGCTGACTTGAGTGGAACTGGCTCAAGAGTGCACGACAGATCCCGAGACGTCAACCGACCTGAGTCGAGGGAGCTCAACTTTTATCCCGGCCTTATGCGCAATGAGAGAAAAGGCCTGGTGAGAAGCGGTGCGAACGGGAGCAGTCGAGCGGCATCAGGGTGCAGCACCGCAGGCATGACCCCACACATGCCGCGTATGTCCCGGTGCCGCACATCCACTCTGGCTCTCCGCGCCAGGGTCCGCACGGCGGCCGCCGGACCCGTGACTTTGATCGTCACCGTTACCGCCCGTGCGCTACGGCGTTGAACGACACGTCACACCGTGAATCCTGCGGCTGACCCTGAATGTTCCGTTCCACTGTTCCAAGGAGAACGAAATGTCGCGTATCGCGAAGGCCGCTGCCGTACTCGCGGGCACCGGCGCCGTCCTGGCCGGCTCCGCCGGTCTGGCCGCCGCCGACGCCGGGGCCCACGGTGCCGCTGTCGGCTCCCCGGGTGTCATCTCCGGCAACCAGGTCCAGGTCCCGGTCCACATCCCGGTGAACCTCTGCGGCAACACCGTCGACGTCGTCGGTCTGCTGAACCCGGCGTTCGGCAACACCTGCGCCAACGTCGACCAGCACCACCACCACGGTGGCTACGGCGACGACGGCTACGGCAACTGAGAGACCGGCTCACCGGTCCGTCCGAGCTGAATCAGCGGGAATCCGCACCACCCGCGACCTGTGGCCGTCCCCTCGGAGGGGACGGCCACAGGTGTGTCCGGGCCCGCCACCGGTGTGTCCGGGCTCTCAGGCGTACCGGTAGAGGGACGCGTGACTCATCAGCGACGAAGGCCGGACGCCCCACGGCTCCATCGGCTCGTCCAGGCTGAAGATCCGGCCGCTCTGCGGATCGCCGGGGGCCAGCTTCCTGGCGGGGAGGAAACCGGCGTGCGGGTGCGCCCGCTGCCAGCGGTCCCAGACCAGGTCGCAGAAGGAGTGGTGCAGCCAGAAGACCGGATCGTTGGGCGAGGTCGCGCTGTTCATCGCCCCGCCCACCCAGCGGTGCACCATGTTGTGGTTGCGCCAGGGCGGGCCGTTCCCGACCGACCAGCCCTCGAAGGTGTTGCGGAAACCGCGCCGCACCGTGGAGTCCCACGGGGCCGCGTCGTACAGCGGCTCCCTCATGGCGCGGGCCAGGTCGGCCCTGGTCGGCAGCGAGACCGGGCGGGCGGGGCGGCCGAAGTTGCGGGTGAGGAACCTGTTGTCGGTCACGCCGACGCTGACCTCCCAGTCCCCCTCGCGGTGGGCGAAGGGGCCGGTCATCACCTGCTGGTCGGAGCTCCGCCCGTTGCCACCGAGGAAGTCGGGGCCCCAGAGCGCGGCTGCCGGGGTGTTGTCCTCCGTCCAGTCCCAGTAGGGCACGGTGACCCCGGGGTCGACCGCCTGGAGGGCACGCTCGAATTCCAGCACGAACTGCCGGTGCCAGGGGAAGAAGGTGGGCGCCATGTGCGCGACGCGCTTTCCCCGCGAACCGTCCGGCACGTAGTACTCGCCGTGCGTCCGGACGAAGTCGTCGTACTGCCCGGAGCGCTTGACCTCCAGGACCGCGGAGACGAACCGCCTCTTCTCGGCAGCGGTGAGGTGCTTCTGGTTCTTGCGCGTGTACACGGGTCAGGGACCTTCCCGGTCAGAGCTGCCGGATGGGCGTCAACGACAGCTGGGCCGTGCCCAGTTCGTCGACAGCGCCGCGTGTCACCGCGAGGGGCGTCGGATACGACTCGTAGTGGTCGACCATGCTGAGGTAGCTGCCGTCGGCCCGCCGCATGATGTGCAGCGGCCTGCCGTCGACCGTCGCCTCGGTGGAGTCGCCCGCCGTGCCTCCCCTGATGCGCCGGCCCCGGTACATCTCGTCGAACACGTCCTGCAGCTCCGCGGGCGGACCCGGTGACAGGATGCCCTTCCCGTCGTCGCCCGCGCCGCTCTCGGCGCCGGATCGCACGATCGGGGCCAGCGCTCCTGCCGTACCGCCCACCGCGCCCACCGTGAACAGGGCGCGCAGGAGGCCGCGGCGGGACACCGGAACCGACCTGTCCGCCGGACCCGGCCGCCCGGCCCGGTTCTCGCGCGGCGGCAGTCCCCCCTGCCCGCTCACTGCCGTGGTGCGTGTGGACGTCCTCATCCCTGCTCCTTCCGAATTCACCCCGCCGAGCAACGCTCCCGCAGTGCCTGGTGCATGCCGGGCCGCGCCTCGTCGGTGACAACGACGAGCCGAGGAAACAGTTCTTCAGACAAGTGACCGCACCGGCGCGCCGACCAGCGGCTCCGGCTCACTCCGCTGCTCCCTGCGGGGCGGCCGTTCGGCCGTACGGGGGGAATGTCCGGCGCAGTGAAGGGAACTTGCCCGCACGCCCCGGACAGGCGCGGTCCGAACGGCGGTGGATACGCCACGATGGCCGCCGGACCAGGGCTGTTCGGCCCGCGGGGAAGGACACCGGCAGATGAAGGTTCCTGCACAGCAGGGCGTGCGGCAGGCCCACCCGCCGGAGGCGGACCTCGCGGACCCCGCGTTCTGGCAACTGCCCCGCCCCGCACGTCTGGACGCCTTCGCCGCGCTCAGGAAGCTCGACCGGCCGGCGTACTTCACGGAGCGCCCCGCCACCCGCCGCCGGCCCGCGCAGGGGTTCTACGCGCTCGTCACCCACGCCGACGTGGTCCGGGCGAGCCGGCTGCCCGAGGTGTTCGCCAGCGCCCCGGGCGTCACCACACCGGAGCCAGCCCGCTGGGTCAGGTTCCTGTTCGGCGAGTCCATGGTCAACATGGACGCCCCGCGCCACACCCGGCACCGCCGGGTGGTCGCCCGGGCCTTCACACCCCGGCTGCTGGCCGCGGCCGACGAGGACATCCGCCGTGTCGCGGCGCGCGTCGTGGACGACATGGTCGCGCAGCGGCCCGGCGACTTCGTGCCGTCGGTGGCCTCGCGGATGCCGTTCGAGGTCATCTGCAACCTCATGGGCATCCCGGAACGCCACCGCGCCGGGATCGCGGACCGTATCGACCACGCGTCGGAGAACGCGGGCGTGAAGCGCAGCATCGGCGCCCGGCTGCGCGATCCCGGCCGCGGGCTGCGCGCGCTGGCCCGGATGCACCTGATGATGGCGTCGCTCGGCCGCGAGCGGCGGCGCCGCCCCACCGACGACCTGATCTCCGCCCTGGTGCGTGCCGATGTCGACGGGCGGGGGCTCGACGCCCGCAGTCTCGGCTCGTTCTTCTCGCTGCTGATGGTGGCGGGCGTGGAGACCACCCGGAACGCGATCACCCACGCGCTGACGCTGCTGACCGAGAACCCGGAGCAGCGGGCCCTGCTCGCATCGGACTTCGAGCGGTACGCCGACGGGGCGGTCGACGAGGTCGTACGGCACTCGACACCGATCATCCAGTTCCGCAGGACGGTACGGGCGGAGTACGAGCTCGGCGGGCACGTCTTCGTCCCGGGCGACAAGGTGGTCCTCTACTACGCGTCCGCCAACCGCGACGCGAGTGTCTTCACCGACCCGGACACCTTCGACATCACCCGCAGCCCCAATCCGCATCTGGGGTACGGGGGCGGCGGCCCGCACTTCTGCCTGGGCTCGTATCTGGCCAGGCAGGAGATCAAGGCGCTCTTCCGGGAGCTGCTGAGCCGCCCGCTGGCGCTCCGCGCGGTGGGTCTGCCGGACCTGGCGGGCTCGAACTTCGACAACAGGGTGCGGGCTCTGCCGTTCGCCTTCGACCCGCCCGCACCGTGACGGCGGGGCCGGGAGATCGCGTCCCCCGGCCCCGCCCCGCGTACCGGCGGCGTCACTTCCGCAGCTGGGTGACCGGCAGCAGGCAGTGCGCGGACGTCGAGAGCATGGCCTCGTCACCGACGTAGGAGCGGAGGAGCTCCTCGGAGACGGGCCGGCCCGGCCTGGCCTCCGGCCACGGCTTGCTCGCGAACATGAAGTGCACCTCGCTCCGGTCCGCCACGGCCTGCAGCCACTCCGGCGGGACCGGGCACTGGGCGCTCAGATACGGCATGTTGACGGCGGCCTGGCCACCCTCGACGAGCAGCCTGACCGGGAACCCCGCCCGGGAACCGTCGGCCAGCGAGCTGCCCACCGGGAGGCACAGCTCACCGAAGAGCGTGCGCAGGGCAGCCGTGCCCGCCTCGGCACCGTCCTTGCCGTCACCGAGTGAGTAGGCCAGCAGATAGGGCGTGTTGTTCGTTTCGGGGTCGCCGGACCAGGCGAGCACGGAGAGGGTGCCCAACTGGTCTCGCTGGACACTGCTTGTGGCGGTGTGGGATGCGGTCATGGCTCGGCACCCTAGTGGCGGGCCGGGGCGCCCACGGTGGCCGTTCACCCGGATGGCGGAACCCCGGGCCGCAAACCATCAGTCAGGGCGTACGGCCCGGGGCCCTGGGTCACCGGCCGGCCCTCCGCACCGCTCCGCCGGGCTTCCTGCCCGGAACCCGCCACGCTGTCGGGGGAGACCCGGGTGGCGGGGACACGCGGGGACGGGGCCACCGGATCCGGCACGTGCAGCAGCCCGGCCGCCTTGCGCAGGCCCCGGCCGCACCAGACCGCTCCCATCGCGAGGAAGGGCCGGATGTCGTCGCGCGCGAACCACGCGCACTCGGCGCCGGCCAGGACCCCGCCTGTCACACCCCGGAACCGGCCGGGCGGCCACGGTCCTGAGCCGGGGGCGAGCAGCGAGAGCAGCGCGTAGTTCTCGGCGACGAAGAGCCGGTCCGGCCCCGCCTCGCTCTGCGGCACGGGGCGGCCCGTGAGGTCCAGGTACTGCGCGCGGACGACGTCGAGCCCCGCCCGGTCGGTGAAGAGGCGGAACTGCGCTCCGGGGCGCGGATTGAAGTCCAGCAGATGGAAGCCGCCCGCCGACGGGTCGCGGCGGAAGTCCAGATCGAGGATGCCGCGGTAGCCGACATGCGCCGCGAGCCGCAGGGCCGCGCTCTCCACCTCCTGGTTCGGCTGCCGCCTGCCCACCGCGGTCAGGCCGGTACGCGGCGGCCAGGAGAGCTCCTTCTGCCCGGTCCCGCCCGCCAGGCAGCGGTCGGGGCCGGCGAAGTACCCGTGGAAGAACCAGTCCCCGCCGGCTCCGTACGGCAGATACCGCTGGAGCAGCAGCCGGCTCCCCGCTGTGCCGCGCCGCTCGTACAGCCGCACCGCTTCCGCCGCCGAGTGGACCAGGGTCGTGCTGCGCAGCCCTGAGCCACCGGGCAGCAGCCAGGGCCTGCTCCACTTCGCGACCATCGGCAGCCCCAGCTCCCGGGCGGCCGCCGACGCGTCGGCCGCGCAGGCGGGGACGACCGTCGCCGGGTGGGGGATGCCCACCTCGGCGCAGAGCGCGGCGAGTTCGGCCTTGTCCGCGAGGCGGCCCGGGAGGCCGGGCGGCTGTGCGGGGAGGAGGTAGCGCCCGGCGAGGCGCGGGGCCAGCCCGGCGGTGTGGATGGCGCTGATGTCGTCCATGGCGATCAGCACGGCCGGGCGCCCGATGCGTTCCGAGATCCGCAGGAGGGTGCGGTGGAAGAGGTCGCGGGTCATACGGTCCTGCGGTACGAGGTGGGCGGCGTGCAGATGACGGGAGCGGGTGACCGGGCTGCGCGCCGATTCGACCAGGGCGTGGACCTCGGCCCCCGCCCGGCCCAGCGATCTGACGGCACCGAGGGTCCCGTGGTGCAGCGGGTTCCGGTCGAGCCGGACGAGCAGTGCGGGCACCGGCGGCCCGGCGTCGAGCGGTGGCATGGACGTCACGTCTTTCACCTGGATGGAGCTGACTGAGGGTCATGGGACGCACCGATGGCCCAGCGCAGCGCGCCCGGGCGGCCCTTCGGGGGGACGGTTTGATCACTGGCGAGTGAGCCCGCAGGCCCGCCGCCTGCACGAGTCAACGAGGAGAGGCCCATGCCGCATCCAGGACGTCGGTTGAAGGGCGCATGCATCGCGGCCGCGACCACCGGCCTTCTCGTATCCGGTGCAGGGGGCGCACAGGGAGTGCCCACGCCCACGCCTCCGGCGCCCCCGACCGGGCCCGCCGCCGCGGTTGCGAAGCACCCCGCATCGGTGCCCGAGGCCCCGGCGCGGGTGCCGGAGGCCCCCGCGCAGGTACCCGGGGACACAGCGCAGGTGCCCGGGGACGCCGTGCCGGAGGACCTCGGCCCGGCGATCGGCGCGTACCTGGACTACGGGCCGAAGGGGGTCGCGCGGATGGCGGACCTCTCGCAGTGGCTCGGCGGTGCGGAGCTGCGGGTGGGACACACCTACCTGCCGGGCGACGTCTGGTCGAACATCGAGGGTGAACCCGACTTCCTCGCCACCTGGGCGAAGTGGCGGCGTGCCCGGTCCGACCGGATGTTCGTGCTCAACGTGCCCATGCAGGAGCACAACGAGGACCGTGTCTCCGACGACGAGGTGCGGGACCTCATCCAACAGGGGGCCCAGGGCGACTTCGACGACCACTACCGCAAGCTGGCGACCCGGCTCGTGAAGCTGGGGGTGCCCGACACGGTGATCGTGCTGGGCTGGGAGATGAACGGCACGACGTACACCCACCGCTGCGGCCCCGACCCGCAGGGCTGGAAGACGTACTGGAACCGGATCGTCACCGCGATGCGCTCCGTCCCCGGCCAGAAGTTCAAGTTCGACTTCACGCCCAACCGCGGCAGGGACGACATCCCCTGGACGCGGTGCTACCCGGGTGACAAGACGGTGGACATCGTGGGGATGGACTCGTACGACCAGCCGCCCGGCGACACGTTCGAGGACCAGGTGAAGGGGGAGTACGGGCTCCAGGCCCAGGTCGACTTCGCCGCCGCGCACAAGAAGCAGATCTCCTACCCCGAGTGGGGGCTCTACCGGAACGGCGACAACACCGCCTACATGCGCGGGATGCTGGCCTGGTTCGACGCGCACAAACCGCTGTACCAGACGATCACGGACTACTGCCCGCACGGTGTGTGGCAGTGCGACGAGAACCCCGACGCGTCGAAGGTCTTCCGGACCACGGTGTCCGAGGAGGCCAAGCCGGTTCCGGACAAGCCGAGCACGCACCCCAGCACGGAGCCGACCCCGACCCGGCCGCCGGTGCAGCCGCCCACCGAGCCGCAGCCGAACAGCCCCAAGCAGTGGTGCGTCCGGGTCGACCTGGGCGAGTGGGCGAGCCCCTGGTTCAAGCCCCGGAAGATCTGCGTGTCCCTGCCGTCCGACTGACGGGGTACGGGGCGGGCCGGCCGGACGGACCGCCCCGGCCGGCGGGCGGCGACCTGTCACCGGTCGCCGTCCGCCCGCCCGCCGCGCAGCCGGGTGCGCCACTCGCGCGCCACGGGCCCGAGGGAGCGCACCGCACCGGCCGCCAGATCGCGCCCGGCCAGCTGGGCCGCGTACACGCTCAGCACCGGGGCGAGGGCGGCCGGCGCCAGCAGCAGCCGCTGATTGGTCACGACGGCCGGGCGCCAGTGGCTCTTGTACGGCTCGGTGCCGCGCAGCAGGCTGATGACGGTCCGGCCGCTCTCGGCGGCCTGCCGGGCATCGCGGCGCAGCAGCATCGTCGCGACGTCGACCTTCCGGGTACGGAGCTGGGGATCGGCTCCGTACAGATATCCGCCGCTGAGCTGCGCGGACTGGAGCGTGACGTTGGCCGCGACCACCGCGCCCTCCAGCCGGTACTCGGTGAGTGCCGCGTCGCCGTCCCTGACCATGCGCTGGGTGGCGCGCGTCAGATGCTCGGCGAACCGGGGTCTCAGATGCTCGGGGGTGACACCGCGCCCCCGCCACTGGAGCTCATGCAGCCGCAGCAACTCCCGCACGGTGTCCGGCACTTCGTGCTCCAGAACGGCGCGCTCCTCGATCCGCAGCGCGTCGAGCTTGCGCAGCTTGGCCCGGACCCGCTGGGCCCGCGCTGAGGCGAGCCGGTTGACCAGCTGGTCGATCGGCTCGGCGGGCAGTTCGAGGCAGACCGAGTCGTCCAGCCTGCGCCGCACCCCCGGCCAGCAGTCGAAGAGCCGCTCGGCCGCGGCGCCCGGACGCACCTCGCGCAGGTCGATCACGGCGTGCCGGGCTGCCCTGAGCAGCCCCTCGGCGAGCGCGGTGAGCGTGCCGGGCGGCTGCGAGCCGTCGATGAGGACATCCGAGAAGTCGGAGATACCGCCGCCCAGCGGCACGAGCAGCGGCAGCGGCCGGTGGGCGAGCATCAGCGGCGCGGCGGCGACGAGCCGTCCGTCGCGCCGCACGAGCACCACCCGCAGCCGGCCCGGTGTGCCGTACGAGAGCCACCAGGAGTACAGCCAGGAGTGGCTCTGGAACGGGGTGGCGGTGGCGGAGCCGCGGTGCAGCGCCGTCCACTGGGTCTCCAGCGCGGCGAACTGCCGTTCGTCGCGGCACAGCGTCACGGCCAGACCGGGCCCGGTGGCCACCGCCATCAGACGTGTTCCTTCGGCTGGACCGGCTCGGCGAGCGCATCGGACCCGGTGGCCTGGGCAGGTGCCGGGACCCCAGTGCCGGTGTTCCACTGCTTGCGTCGCGGGCGCACCAGCAGCACGAGGGCCCCGGCGAGGCCGCCGGCGCAGCCGCCGACGGCGAGGCCGAGCGGGACCGAGGGCGAGACGGCGGACGACGGCGCGAGGGCCTTGGAGAACTGGACGAGCCGGACGCCGGTGTTGCCGGCCGCGCCGTTGCCGCTCCGGGTGAGTGCTCCGGCCACGGCGTTGGCGATGTCGGCGGCCTTGCCGGGGCGGGTCGCGCTGCCGGTGATCCCGATCATCGGGGACTCCGGCGAGGTCTCGGTCCTGACGTGCCGCCCCAGTGTCCTCGCGGGGACCCCGGCCGCCTTCTGCGCGGCGGTGAGGGTCGAAGTGCTGGTGGAGATACGGCCGTACGCCTGGGCGAAGCCGAGGGCGGTGGCGGGGTCGGCGGTCTTGGCGGGCACCGCGATGACATAGCTGGTGGCGGCGTAGTCGGGCGACGCGAGCGCGCCGTACGACGCACCGCCGACCGCACCGATGAGCGCGCACAGCGGCAGCGGCCACCAGGCAGGCAGGGCGGCGGCGATGCGGCGGACCGCCCGTCCGGCGGCCCGGGGGACAGCGCGGTGGTCTTCGCGGGGCGAATCAGGCATGGGGGCTCACTTCTTCGTGGGTGTGTTCGTGGGTGTGGGGGTGGTCGTGGGTGTCACGGAGCGGGCGCGGGCAGGGCGGCGCGGCACGGGACGGAGTCACGGCACGGGCGTCACGAACGGAGGGCGTACGCGCGGCACCCGCGGAGCCGCCGCGACGGTGTGCCCGTACACCCCGAGCAGACCGGCCGCGCTGCGCGCGATGTCGTAGTGGCCGACCACGTCCGGCGGCTCCAGGCGCTGTGCCCCGAGGTCGAGCCGGTGGCGGAGCGCGGCCTCGATCGCCTCGACGCCGCCCGGCAACCGCACCGCGCCGGGCACAGGCCGGGCGGACAGGTCGTCGAGAGCGGGGCAGGCCGCGTACAGGACCGGGAGACCGGCGGCCAGCGCCTCGACGACGGCGAGCCCGAAGGACTCCTCAGCGGACGCGGAGACGAACACGTCCACCGCGTCCAGGACGGCGGGGACGGTCGGACCGGTGTGCGGGCCGTCGGGCAGCGCGTCGCACTCGCCGAGGAAGTGGACCCGGTCCCCGGCGCCGAGCCGCCCGGCGAGCGCCTCCAGCGTCTCCCGCTCCGGCCCGTCCCCGGCCAGCACCAGCCGGACCGCGGGCAGCGCGGCGACCGCCCGTACCAGCAGGTCGAAGCGCTTGCCCGGCACCAGCCTGCCGACTCCGCCCACCACGAAGGCACCGGACGGGATGCCCAGCAGGGCCCGGGTGGCGGCCCGTACCTCCGGGTCGTGCCGGAAACGCTCGCAGTCGATGCCGTTCGGCACGACATGGATACGCCGCGCCGGGACCCCCCAGCCGCGCAGCCGGTCGGCGACGGTCGCCGAAACCGCGACCGTCGCGGACCCCAGCCGCTCGGTGCGCAGGTACAGGGCGCGGGTGGACCAGGTCAACGGGCGGCCCTCGATGTACCGCTCGCCCAGGGAGTGTTCGGTGGCGACCGTGGCGTGGACCCCGGCCAGCCGGGCGGCGATCCTGCCGTACACGCAGGCGCGGTACAGGTGGGTGTGGACCAGGTCGTACCGGCCGCGGCGGATCAGCCGGGCCAGCCGGGGCAGCGCCGCGAGGTCGCGGTTGCCGCGCATCCCCAGGTGTGTGACGGAGACCCCGTCGGCCCGCAGGCCGTCGGCGACCGGTCCCGGGTTGGTGAGTGTGACGACATCACACTCGACGGGCAACCGGCGCAGCAGCAGCCGGAGTTGCTGCTCCGCGCCACCCACTCCGAGCCCGGTGATGATGTGCAGGACCTTCACCGGCCGGCTCCGGGAGCCAGCTGCCGCAGCCGGTGCAGGTTCCGCTTGACGGTCAGCCGCAGCCCGCGGTCCGCGTGGCTGATGTGGGTGCGGGCCAGCGCGTGGTCCGCGGCGAGCGGTCCTGGGGCGATGGCGCAGCCGTAGGTGTAACCGGCGTCGCGCACGGCGTCGACGGCCCGCCGGTCGATGGTGCCGTACGGGTAGCAGAAGCCCTCCGGTGCGACCCCGGTGATCCGGCGGATCAGTTCCCTGCTCCCCCGGGTCTCCTCGCGCAGCTCGTCGTCGGTGACCGCGGTGATGTCCTGGTGGCAGAGGCCGTGCGAGCCGATCTCCATGCCGGCCGCCGCCGCGGCCCGGACACCGTCCTCGGACAGCAGCGGCTTGCGCGGGCCGAGCGCGTCCCAGGCGTTCTCGCCGCCGGGCCTGCCGGGCAGGACGAAGACGGTCGCCGTGCATCCGTGCCGCCGCAGCAGCGGCAGCGCGTGATCGGTGAAGTCGCGGTAGCCGTCGTCGAAGGTCAGGCCGACGAGCCCGCGGGCCCGCCCCTCGGCGCGGGCCCGCAGCAGAGCGCCCACGCCGACACCGGTCAGCCCTCGCCGGCCCAGCAGGCGCAGCTGTTCGTCGAGGCGCTCCGGGGAGACGGTGATGCCGTACGGGTCGTCGGTGGGGTCGGCCACCGAGTGGTACATCAGGATCCACGGCTGGGTACGGGGCGGGGCGGGGGGCGTGGCAGCGTCGCGGGACGCCGTGTCAGCGGACATGACGGAACCTTTGCTTGGTGAGGTCGAGCAGGCCGACGACTTCGGGGGCACGCAGCGCGAGTGCCGCCACTGCGAAAACGGAGGGCACCAGCAGGCACCCGGCTGCCAGGCTCGGCAGCGCGCCGGGCACCAGCGGGCCGAGCAGCAGGCCCGCCGCACAGGCCACGGCCGCGGCGGCGGACAGCCTGGCGAGGGTCAGGACGACGCCGCGCACATGGATGGAGACGACCCGCGAGCCGAGCCCGCGGAGCAGGAACCCGGCGGTGACGGTGATCCCGAGGGCGTTGGAAGCGGCGATGCCGTACACCCCCCACGGGCCGACGGCGAACGCCCCGGCGACCGCGTTGACGAGGAGCCCGGCGGCCATCGCCGCGGCCGGGAACCAGGTGGGGCGTACCGCAGAGAAGAACGGCCTGCCCAGCGCGCCGACCAGGCACTGGCCCAGCAGCCCGAGCGCGTAGATCCGCATGATGGACGCGGTCGTCGCGGTGTCGCCCGCGCTGAACGCACCGCGCTGGAAGAGGACATCGATGATCTGCGGGGCGTAGGCGACGACGAGCGCGGTGCCGGTCAGCACCACGACCCCGGCCAGCGCCAGATCGCGCTCGACCCGGCGCCGCGCCTGGTCGCCCTCGCCGTCGGCGACGGCCTTGGCCACGACGGGGAAGGTGACCGTGCAGATCATCAGCGACAGCATCATCGGCACCTGCGCGACCTTCTGCGCGTAGTTCAGGTGCGAGATGGACCCGACGGGCAGCGAGGCGGCCAGGAACCGCTCGATGAGGACCTGGGACTGGCGGCAGACGGTGAACAGGACGACGGGCGCCAGCACACCGAGCCCCAGAGCCCGGCCGAGCAACGCGGGCCGCCCGGCGGGCCTGTCCGGTGGCGCGGCGTCCGGCTGCGCGGGGCCGGCCGGCCGTACGGCCAGGTGCCTGACGAAGGCGGGCAGCTGGGCCAGCACCATCAGGAAGCTGCCCGCGGCGACTCCGGCCGCGGCCGCACGCACCCCCCACAGGGAGTGCAGCACCACCATGGTCACGATGATGCCGACGTTGTACGCCACATAGATGGCGGCGGGCGGCAGATAGCTGCGGTGCGCCCGGAGCGCCGCGCTGAGAAAGCCGGTGACGCCGAACGACAGCACGGTGAGGGCGGTCAGCCGGGTGCACGCGACGGCCACGGCGGGCTCGGGAAGCCCTGGCGCCAGAAGCTCCACGATCACCGGGGCGCCCAGCACGAGGGCCCCGGTGACGCAGCCGAGCAGGACGAGCAGCCGGGGCAGCGTGGTGGCGACCAGGCTCCGTACCGGGTCCGGGCGCTCCCCCGCGGCCCGCCGGGCCAGCGCGTGGCTGAAGGCCGGTACGAGCACCAGCGCCATCGCGTCCTCGATGAGCAGTGTGGACGCCATCTCCGGCACGGTCCACGAGATCAGGAACGCGTCGCTGTCACCGCCCGCGCCGAAGAGGTGCGCGATGCTCTGGTCCCGGACGAGGCCGAGCACCGACCCGGCGATGGTCAGCGCCGCGGTGACCGCGGCAGCCCTGGCCAGCACCCTTCCGAGGCGGGGCGGCGCCTGGTGCGGGACGGGCGGCGCGGGGGCGGCGACGGGCGGCGCGGAAACGGCCGCCCGGGCGGCGGCGCGCGCTCCGGCCCCGGTGGTGGTCTCGTTCATACGGTGCCCGGCCGCACGGTGGCCGGTGTCCGGACCGCACCGGGGAGCACCGCGCCCGCCGGCACCTCGTCCGGCGCCGCGGCCCCGGGGGGCCGCGGCCCGGCCAGCGCCCACCAGGCGATGAGGCCGAAGACGATGCCGGTGAGGGCGGTGGAGGGCCCGCCGATGTCCGCGTACAGGAAGTCGACCGACTGCCAGACCATCAGCCCCACCGCGACGAGCCCGCAGTCGGCGGCCGCCCGGCGTGATCTGCGCGCCCCGGACAGTCTGCGCACCCCGCCCGCCAGGAGCGCGGCCCAGCTGCCGGCCAGGGCGGTGATCCCGACGAGGCCCTGTTCGCCGAGGACCAGCAGGTACATGTTGTGCGGCGAGAGCAGCGGCTGGCGCTGGAAGGCGTGACCCGCACCCGCCGTGTCGGAGCCGGACGAGAGCCCCAGCGAGGCGTGTCCGTCGCGGTACGCGGGGAATCCCTTGAGCCCGACACCCGTGACGGGCTCCTCGCGCCACATGCTCACCGCCGCCGCCCACATCGTGTACCGGTCGGTGACCGACTGGTCGGGGGCGGCGGCGACCTGGGTGATCGAGCCGAGCCGGTCGCTGATGAGCTGCGAGCCGACCCCGAAACCGCCGACGAGCACCACCGCGACGGCCACCACGGCGGCCAGGGCGCGCACCGCCGTGCGCAGCCCGGCCGACAGCACGACGGCGAGCACCGCGACCACCGTGGCGATCCACGAACCGCGGCTGAAGGAGAACGCGAGAGGGGCCACCAGTGCCACCGCCGCGGCCAGGGCCGCCGGGCGCGCCCAGCGGGGCGCACCGGGTGGCGGGCGGAGCGCGAGCCCGGTCGCGACGACCATCCCGAACGCCACGATGGTGGCCATCCCCATGATGTCGGTGGGCCCGAAGGTCCCGACGGCCCGGATGTCGGAGCCCATGTAGGAGGCGCCGGTGCGGGTCGCGTACTGCCACACGCCGAACCCGCCCTGGACAAGGGCGAGTACGACGAAGGCCGCGGCCACCAGACGGAAGTCGCGGGCGTCCCTGAGCAGCAGCACGACGGCCGCGGGCACCAGCACGAACACCTGGAGGTAGCGCACGAATCCGGGGAGCGCTGCCACCGGGTCGGCCGCGGTGACGGTCGCGACGGCGAGCCCGGCGAGCGGGGCGCCCAGCACGGCCGCGGCTGCGGCGCTCAGCGGGCGGGAGCGTCCGCGCAGCAGCCGCACCGCGCAGAACAGCACCAGGAACGCCGAAGCCAGGTCCGCGACCGAGACGTTGGTGGAGGTACTCGATCCGTTCCCGAACTCGACCGGGACGGCCAGCAGCAGGACCGGAGCGGCCACGGGCAGCACAGGCCACCAGTGGGCGAGCCGACCGGGGATGCGCGGCGCGGGCCGGCCGGTGCGCGGCCGGGGCAGCACGGCGGCCGGGGGGAAGGCGGTCACGGTCAGCTGCCCCCCAGCCGGAAGAGGGAGGCCGCGGTCCTGACGAGGATGCAGATGTCCTGCCAGAGCGACCAGCTGTCGATGTAGTGGTTGTCGAAGCGGGCCCGGTCCTCGATGGAGGTGTCCCCGCGCAATCCGCTGACCTGGGCGAGCCCGGTGATCCCGACGGGCATCCGGTGTCTGGACCGGTAGCCGGGGTGGCAGCCGGAGAACTTGGTGACGAAGTAGGGGCGTTCGGGTCTCGGGCCGACCAGGCTCATGTCACCGCGCAGTACGTTCCACAGCTGCGGCAGTTCGTCGAGCGAGGTCCGGCGCAGCAGGCTCCCGACGGCGCTCATCCGGCGGTCCGCCGCCACGCTCCACCTGGTCGCCGACTCATGGTCGTCGGCCGGGCGCAGCGTACGGAACTTGAGCAGCGTGAAGGCGCGCCCGTCCATGCCGATCCGTTCCTGCCGGAAGACGACGCCCGGCCCGTCGGAGAGGCGTACGGCCAGCGCGCAGACCCCCAGCACGGGCGCCGCCGCGAGCAGCGCGAGGCAGGCGAGGGAGGCGTCGAGGACCCGCTTGCCCCAGCGGCCGGCGCGGTGCACCGGCGCGTCCAGCGGGCGGACGGCGAACCCCCACAGATGATCGGCCGAGACCCGGCGGTGCTCGGGCCCCGCCGTGTCGACGAGCCACAGCCGTACGCCGTATCCGCCGAGCAGCCGGATCAGGGAGGCGTCGTCGGCAGCGGTCCTGCCGGGGCCGGCGAACAGCGCGTGGCGGACCGTGGTCTGGATGACGGCCCGGGCGATCTCCTCATGGCCCGCCAGCACGGGCAGGCCGGAACCCCCCTCCCCGCCGGCGGGATCGGCATCGGCCGCGGGAGCGGTCTCCACCACGCCCACCGGGCGCATTCCGTACACCGGGTGCGCGAGGAGGGCGGCGCTGATCTGCTGAGCGGCGGGGCCTGTGCCGATGACCAGCGTGGAGTGGTTGCGGCGGGCGGCCACGAGGCGCACCAGCTGATGGACCACGCCGCGCACCACGCAGCCGGCGAGGGTCTGCGTGGTGACCGCGGTGGCCAGCACCGTCCAGTCGAGGACGCGCCAGGGCCCGACGGCGGCGAGGCAGCCGGCCGCTGTGCACCAGAGCACCAGCGCGTGGCCGAGGAGAGCGGGCAGTTCGAGCAGCGCAGACGGCGAGATCCGCCGCCGGTAGAGGCCGCCGCGAAGCTGCAGGGACAGATGCAGGGCCAGCATCGGCAGGAGGACCAGGGGGGCCAGCCGCAGCCCCGGCACCAGCGCGCCGGTGGCGGCCAGGGCGAGGGCGTCGCCCACGAGCAGCGGCGCTGCGGCGCGGGCCCGGCGCAGCCGTGCCGGGCGGCCGGGCCCCGGCCGCGGGGTGTCCGCGGTGCGCGGCGGGTGGATCGCGGGCACGGGCCGCTCCATGGCCGTGGCCGGGCCACCGCCCCCGCCTCCTCCCGCGTGGGGAGCATGTGCGCTGTCCATGGTCATCGGCTGATGCGCTCCCTCGTCGTGGATTGGTTCAGCCCGGGGAGCCGGCAGTACAGCTCCGAGACCGCGGTGGCCGTGTGCCGCACATCGAAGTGCGCCCGGGCGTGGGCTCCGGCCTCACGGCCGAGCGACTGCCGCAGCCGGGGGTCGGCCAGCAGCGCCCCGACCGTGTGCGCCAGCGCGTCCGGGTCGTCCGGCGGGACGAGCCCGTGCTGTTCGTGACCGGGCGGCAGGCTCTCCCGGGCTCCGTTCACATCGGTGAGGACGACGGGCCGCCCGCAGGCCATCGCTTCGAGCGGGGCCAGCGCCATGCCTTCCCAGCGGGACGGCAGGACGACGAGGTCGGCGGCGCGCAGCCAGCCGAGCGGCTTGTCGACCGCCCCGGCGAACAGCACACCGGGCGGGGCGCTGCCGGTCAGCGCTGCCCGGTCGGGGCCGTCCCCGACCAGCACCAGCCGGGCGCCGGGCACCGCGCGGAGGATCCGGGGCCACGCCCTGAGGAGTACGTCCTGCCCCTTCTGACGGCAGAGCCGGCCCACGCAGACGACGACGGGCCCGGGGCCCAGCGCCGCCGCCTGGGAGTCCGGGCCTGTCCCGTCGCCCGCGGTGGCCCGGCTGTCACTGACGCTGTCGCTGTCGCTGAACGTTTCCAGGTCGACGCCGTTGCGGATCACCTCCCACCGGGCGGCGATCCCGGCCGCCTCGCCGGCCCGCCGCTCCGCCTCGCTGACGCAGAGGACACGCTCGGTCCACCGGGCCGCGTACCGCTCCCAGGCCAGGGCGAGACGCGCGGCCCCGCCACCGAGTGCCTCGAACGACCAGGCGTGCGGCTGGAAGACCGTCGGAATGCGTCCGCGGACGGCGAGCCGTGCGGCCAGACCGGCCTTGGAGCTGTGCGCGTGCACCACGTCGGGCCGGGCCGCGCGGATGAGCCGGGCGGCTGCGGCCGTCTCCGCGGCCAGACCGGGGCCGGGCTCCCGGCCGGCCGGCCAGGGCCGGACATCGGCACCGGTCCCGGCGAGCGCCGCAGCCAGACCCGCGCCGGGGGGACAGGCGACAACTGCTCGGATTCCCTCGGCCACTTGCGCCCGCACCAGATCGGTGACCACGCGGGCGACTCCGCCATCCACCGGCTGTACGAGGTGGAAAACCGTCAGCCGGTCTCCAGGAGAATTGTTTTCTGGCAGCACGTGTGCGGCTCTCGTAGTACTGACCCGGAGATCGGCCTCCCCGGGGTGCGCGGAGCGGATGGCTCAGCGGCGCGAATCCGGCCGCACGAGGAGCGCGCCGGGAAAACACCCGCGGCTTTCGGCGGAGAAATGGAGGGCGGGGCTGCCACTGCCGCAGGAGAGGACGGGCTTCTGATCGAATGCGCCGGAGCCGTGGCCCACCGGAAACAGGGTGGTGGAACGCGCCCCGCGCAGCGGTGCGCCCAAGCCGTACGGCACAGCGAGACCCGTCGTCCTGCGCATGACTGGCTCTCCCGTCTCGACAAATGCGACCAATCGGACCAAGCAGGAATGCACTTTGTCAGAAAGCGGGGTGGAAATCATGACGGACGCGCACATGCCGCTGTACGGGGGCTGGGCCAAATGCCGTGAATTCCCTTGTGGCGCCGGGTAATAGGCCCGCCATTTGCCAGTAAAGGTCCCCGGCGGGTGACGGCGCGTACCCCGCGGGGACGGCATTCGTTGAACGCGTGCGCAATGCCGGGACCGCGTGCGCGAGAAGGCGGACCGAGAGCCGGCCGGCCCACTCCCCGCGGTCACCTCCCGCGGCACCCCGGCTCCACGGCGCACCCCGCGCACAAGGGGCTCACTCCGGAGGGCCCCGCACTCGTGCGCTACGGCAAACGAGTGAAGGGCCGGAACCAAACAAGGCCCACGGAGTTGATCAGGGTGCTCCACTTCCGGGCAAAAATGTAGAAAAGGGACCACAGTGATCAAGAAGATTCTGGCCACCGCAGCCGTCACCGCCTCGATCGTCGGCGCCGGTGCCGCCCTCGCCCCGTCGGCCCTGGCCGTCGGCAACGACGGCGGCACCACGTCGCTGAGCGGCAACGGTGCCGAGCAGGCCTTCGGCAACTCGTCCGCCCACGGCAACCAGAGCCCGCAGCTCAGCCTGGTCCAGGGCTCGCTGAACAAGCCCTGCCTCGGTGTGCCGGTCAAGGCCAACGTCGGCTCCCTCGTCGGCCTGGTCCCGATCGCCGTCCAGGACATCCCGATCCTGTCCTCGCCGCAGAACCAGCAGTGCACCGAGAACTCCACCCAGGCCAAGGGTGACGAGGCTCTGTCGCACATCCTGGACAACATCCCGGTCCTCTCGGGCAACGGTGCGGGCAACGAGGGCTGATCTCCTCACTGCTCCCACGTGGCCGCCGCAGACAGGACGTTGCGGCGGTCACGTGCGTGTGCGGCGCCTCCACGGTCGCGGCCTGCGCGCCGGGAGGCACATCGCACAAGTTCCGTTCCTGGTTCCGGCCCCGACTCCGGTTCCGGTTCCGTTCCGTTTCCGTTCCTGGTCCTGGTTCCGCGCGGGCATTCGGGTTGACTTGGGCGCTGCCGTCCGGCCCGGAGTTTCTCGTGGCCGCACCGGTCGTTAGCAGTCCTGCAGCGGTGTTCGCACAGAGACAACTGGGCCCGCCTCGCGACGGTCGCGGATGCGGATGCACCGCTGCGGAAAGGATCGACATGAACTTCAAGAAGGCTGCTGTTCTCGCCGCCGGCGTCATGATGGCCCTCGGTGCCGCTGCGCCCGCCATGGCCGACGCGGGCGCGGAGGGTGCGGCCGTCGGCTCGCCCGGCGTGCTGTCGGGCAACGTCGTCCAGGTTCCGGTTCACATTCCGGTGAACCTGTGCGGCAACAGCATCGACATCATCGCGCTGCTGAACCCGACGTTCGGCAACACCTGCGTCAACCGCTGACGCGGACCTCCCCGCGAGGGTGAGCAGTGGCCCCGCCGGCATCACGATGCCCGGCGGGGCCGCTTTCTGTCGCCCCCCCCTTGCACCCCCTGCGCCCCTTGTGCCCGCGGGACGGCAGAGGGCGCAGAAACGTTCTCCGTCCCGGGGTTTCCCTCGCGGGAAGAGATCGTTAGCCACGGTGACGGCGGCGCACCGGCACCCTCCCGGGGTGCCCCGGCGCGAGAGTCGCAGCTGTGCACAGCGCCGTCGGAGAGAGGCATCCGACATGAAGTACGCAAAGGCCGCCGCGGTCGTCGCCGGTTCCATGATGGCCCTCGGCGCGGGCGCGGCAGCGGCCACTCCCGCGTTCGCCGCCGAGGGACCCGCCATGCCCCCGATGAGCCTGAACGGCGGAGTCGACCAGGCCACGCAGGCGCTCCAGCAGGGGGCGTCGGCCCCGGTGGCCGAGCTGGCCGGCGCGGCCGACAGCCTGGTGACGGGCAGGGGCGACGTGGCCTCGCACGTACTGGGCCTCGCCCGTCAGGCCACCCCGATGCTGGGCGGCGTGCAGCTGGGCAGCCAGTAGCAGCCCCCACCCGGCCGGGCTCCGCTCCGGCCGCCGTGACGCGAAAGTGGCGGTATCCGCAGTGCGGATACCGCCACTTCTGCTGCCCGGTCCTGGGACCGGGCTCACCGGTATGACCGGATCAGAACGTCAGTTGTTGACGCAGGTGTTGCCGAACGCCGGGTTCAGCAGACCGATGACGTTGATGGTGTTGCCACAGACGTTGACCGGAACGTGGACCGGGACCTGGACCAGGTTGCCCGAGAGGACACCCGGCGAGCCCACGGCCGCACCCTCGGCCCCGGCGTCGGCGAACGCGGAACCGGCGGCGCCGCCGGCGGCGAGGCCCGCGGTGGCAAGGACGAGAGCTGCCTTCTTGGCAGTGTTCATGGGAGTTGCACCTTCTCTTCGATGTTGTGCCCTGAATCAGGACCCACTCGATTCGCAACGAACTGCCGGGCCCGGCGACACGGCCGGGCGCCCCACGGAACCTGTTCGGCCCAATGAGAACTCCCCCGGACGGCCCAGTGCGTCAACCCTCTTCCTTTGCAACAGCGACAAGAAGCCATATGAGTGAAGCGCCAGAACCATTCGCCGTTCCGGCAGTTGATCAGAGCGCTCCGGAAGCGGGCACTCGTGTGACAACCGAAGGACGCAAATTATGATCAAGAAGGCTGTGGCCACTGCGGCGGCCACCCTCACGATGGCCGGCGCGGGCGCGATGATGGCGTCTCCGGCCATGGCCGTCGGTCACGACGGCGGCACCACGTCGCTCAGCGGCAACGGTGCCCAGCAGGCGTTCGGCAACTCCGCCACGTACGGCAACATGAGCCCGCAGATCGGTCTCATCCAGGGCTCGCTGAACAAGCCCTGCATCGCCCTCCCGGCCAAGGCCAACGTCGGCTCCCTCGTGGGTCTGGTCCCGATCTCCGTGCAGGACATCCCGATCCTGTCCTCGCCGCAGACGCAGCAGTGCACCGAGAACTCCACCCAGGCCAAGGGTGACGAGGCTCTGTCGCACCTCCTGGACAACATCCCGATCCTCTCGGGCAACGGCGCGGCGAACGGCCGCTGATCACCGCCGCTCCTCCGACCTCCGGACACTGACGTCCCGGTGGAGCACAGAAGTGGCCCCGGTAGCAGCGCGAGCTGCCGCCGGGGCTCCTTCATGTCCGCGTGTCCCGGCGCGGTGCGCCGCGCCGGTGCCTCAGCCGCGCCGGAACAGCACCGCGTCGCCGGGCACCGGCGACGGCACCGCCGTGTAGCCGGGCAGCGGACCGTCCCGCTCCGCCCGCATCTGCAGGCCGACGCAGTCCGCGGCGTACGGTCCCGCCCCGGCGAGCAGCCGCTCCGCGTGGCCGGGCACCCGCAGCCGCACGAACAGCCGCTCGCCCGGCGCGGTCAGGCCGTCCCACAGCGTGTCGAGCCGGTGGCCGCCGCCCGGCTCCCGCCCGTCCCCCAGCACATACGGCAGTACGGACCAGCCGGGGTCGTCCGCCGCGCGCCGCAGCAGCCGGCCGAGCGGCCCGGGCAGCACCTCGAACGAGACCACGCGCCCCCGGTACCCGGCACGGCGCAGCCCCGCCACGTACGCGCCGTCGTCCGTGCCCGCGTCCAGGACAAGGTCGACCTCGGCGTCGGCCAGCAGCTGGACGAGCTCGCGGTACGGTCCCCGGCCCCGTTGCCGCTCACGCGTCGCGGCGCGTACGAAACGTGCGCGCCCCCGGACCCCCGCCAGGCCGCGCTGCCAGCGGGCGCGCAACGGCCCCCGGCGGGCGCCGCCGTGGCCGAGGCCGAAGGCCGGGCCTGCCGCGACGTACACCGCGGGGTGCGCGGCGGCGAGACGGGCCGCCGCGCTGTGCTGATGTGCCGTTGCGGGCCCCCCGATCCAGATCAGCCGGGCACCGCTCTCCCGGATGCGGTCCACCAGCGCCGCCCACGCGCCGGGGCCGGCGTCCGGGCCGGGCAGTGGTCCGGCGCCCGCGACGTGGGCGCCGGGGTAGCGCACCAGTAGTTCGGCGGTGAGTCCGCCGCCGTCCGGCAGCCCAGAGCCCGCCGCTCCGTTCGCGCTCTCCCCCGCTCCCCCGTTCTGTGCCTTGTCCCCCTCCGTTCCCCGGCTCTCCGCTCCGCCTGCCACGCCGAGCAGGTAGTGACCGACCCCCTCGCGCTGCCCCGCGCGGACGGTGTCGAGCAGCAGGTCGGGTCCGTGGACCCGCGCCGCGGGCCGTCCGCCGAGCCGCGCCGCCCAGGCCGGGCCCCGTCCGGCGGGGAGGTTGAGCGACGCCGAGCGCAGCAGCCGCTGGAGTGCCGGGTCGCGGTCCGCCTCCGCGAAGGTGAGAGCGCCGCAGAGGTGGACATCGGCCGGCCGGCCCGCAACGGCGAGGTCCGCGAGGGCCCGCGCGGCCTGCGCCGGAGTGAGCGGGGTGAGCGGGATACCGGCACAGCGGACCGTGGGGGGCGGGGCGCCGGCGGAGGGGTCCTGGTGGCCGTTGTCACGGGGGATCGCCTGGCTCATGCGCCGCCCATCGGTTGCGGTATCGGGGTGATGCCACCGGGGCATCCAGCTCGAACGATCCACAAGCTAGTTCGTTATGCACCACTATGCGGTGAGTAACACGATTGGACGGATGACATCAGATGAGGAGACCCTGAGCGACGCAGATCACCGCCTTCTCCGGTACATCGCAGTGGGATAAGTGGGTACTCTCAGCACGGACTGCATTAAGTTACTGCTTAGTAATCACTTGAGAACCACTGTCATCACTGGATCCCCACCTCGCAGGCCCGAGGAGCCCCCATGCAACTCGCCGCGATCATTGTGTCGCTGGTACTCGCCGTGGTCGGTGTCGCGCTGTTCGCACGAGCCATCGCCCAGATCTACCGCTCCGTGCGGCTCGGTCAGGACGTGCCGGCAGGCACCCGCACCGACGAACCCGTCCAGCGGACGATCACGGTGGTCAAGGAGTTCCTCGGCCACACCCGGATGAACCGCTGGGGCATTGTCGGGTTCGCGCACTGGTTCGTCGCGGTCGGCTTCTTCTCCCTCGTCCTGACGCTGCTCAACGCCTTCGGTCAGCTCTTCCAGGCCGACTGGGTGCTGCCCGTCATCGGCCACTGGCTGCCGTACGAGATGTTCGTCGAGTTCATCGGCGTCATGACGACGCTCGGCATCCTGACGCTGATCGTCATCCGCCAGCTCTCGAAGCCGGACCGGCCGGGCCGCAAGTCCCGGTTCGCGGGATCCAACTTCGGCCAGGCGTACTTCGTCGAGGCCGTCATCCTCATCATCGGCCTTGCGATCTACTCGCTGCGCGGCCTTGAGGGCGCGCTGGCCGGGGTGCACGGCTACGACGCCGCGTACTTCCTCTCGTACCCGCTGGTCGCGGCGTTCCGCGGAGCAAGCACCGGCACGCTGCAGAACATGATCTACCTGACCGCGATGATCAAGATCGGGACGTCCTTCATCTGGATGATCACGGTCGGGCTCAAGACGGACATGGGTGTCGCCTGGCACCGCTTCCTCGCCTTCCCCAACATCTGGTTCAAGCGGGACGCACAGGGCGGTGTCGCACTGGGCGCGCTGCTGCCGATGGCCTCGGGTGGCAAGGAGATCGACTTCGAGGACCCGGGCGAGGACGACGTGTTCGGCGTCTCGCAGGTCGAGCACTTCTCCTGGAAGGGCCTGCTGGACTTCTCCACCTGCACCGAGTGCGGACGCTGCCAGTCGCAGTGCCCGGCCTGGAACACCGGCAAGCCCCTCTCGCCGAAGCTCCTGATCATGTCGCTGCGCGACCACGCGCACGCCAAGGCGCCGTATCTGCTCGCCGGCGGCGGCAAGAACATGGAGGGCGAGGAGCAGGCCACCGCCGAGCAGCTCAAGGACGTACCCGCCGCGGCTCTCGCCGAGGCCGAGCGTCCGCTGATCGGGACGCTCGAAGAGAACGGCGTGATCGACCCGGACGTGCTGTGGTCCTGCACCACCTGCGGTGCGTGCGTGGAGCAGTGCCCCGTCGACATCGAGCACATCGACCACATCGTCGACATGCGCCGCTACCAGGTGATGATCGAGTCCGCGTTCCCGTCCGAGGCGGGCACGATGCTCAAGAACCTGGAGAAGAAGGGCAACCCCTGGGGTCTTGCCAAGAAGCAGCGCGTCGAGTGGACCAAGGAGGTCGACTTCGAGGTCCCGATCGTCGGCAAGGACGTCGAGGACCTCACCGAGGTCGACTACCTGTACTGGGTCGGCTGCGCGGGCGCCCTGGAGGACCGGGCGAAGAAGACCACCAAGGCCTTCGCCGAGCTGCTGCACATCGCGGGCGTCAAGTTCGCGATCATGGGCGGCGACGAGAAGTGCACCGGTGACTCCGCCCGCCGCCTGGGCAACGAGCCGCTGTTCCAGCAGCTCGGCCAGGAGAACGTCGCGATGCTGAACATGGCGTACGGCGAGGACGACGAGGACGAGAGCACCAAGAAGGCCAAGGCGACGAAGAAGATCGTCGCGACCTGCCCGCACTGCTTCAACACCATCGCCAACGAGTACCCCCAGCTCGGCGGCGAGTACGAGGTCATCCACCACACCCAGCTGCTCCAGCACCTCATCGACGAGGGCAAGCTAATCCCCGTCACCCCGGTCGAGGGTCTGATCACCTACCACGACCCGTGCTACCTGGGCCGCCACAACAAGGTCTACACACCGCCCCGCGAGATCATCGCGAAGGTGCCCGGCCTGCGGAGCGAGGAGATGCACCGGCACAAGGAGCGCGGCTTCTGCTGCGGGGCCGGCGGCGCGCGGATGTGGATGGAGGAGCGCATCGGCAAGCGCATCAACAACGAGCGTGTCGACGAGGCGCTCTCGCTGAACCCGGACATCGTCTCCACCGCCTGCCCGTTCTGCCTGGTGATGCTGACCGACTCGGTCAACGGCAAGAAGAACGACGGCAAGGCCAAGGAGACGCTCCAGGTGGTCGATGTGGCGCAGCTGCTGCTCGACTCGGTGAAGCTCCCCGCCGACCCGGCGGAGGACACGGCCACCGAGGACGCGCCGGAGCCCGAACCGGCGGCATAACGCGCGGAAGAGTCACAGCAGGAGGGGCCGGGACCGCCATCGGGCGGTCCCGGCCCCTCCTGCTGTGTCCGGCCGCCCTCCCCCGGCCCGGCGGCCCTTCCGGGTCGCACCGGCGCAGCCCCTAGGGGATGTCACAGCTCGGCCGCAAAGCCCCGCCTGTACTACCGGGTCCGGCACTCGGCCCCCGGGAAGCGGGTACGTTCGAAAGCGTGGCTGGATTCAGGATCGGACGCGGCCGGGACAACCGCACGTCGCAACAGAACCCGCAGCGGCAGCAGCGGGGACCGCAGCAGCAGCCGTACGGCAGGCAGGCACCGCCTCCGCCGTACGGCGGCGCAGCTGCGTCCCAGCCGTCGCCCCAGCGGGTGCAGCAGCACCAGTGGCCTCCGCAGGCCCAGCAGCCCCACGGCGAGCCGGAGTACTTCGGGGACCCGTACCAGGGGCAGGGCCACGGGCAAGGTCACGGGCAGGGCGGCCCCTACCAGGGGCAGGCCCCGTACGGCGCCCCGCCCGCGGGCCCGTACGGCAACAGCGCGGACAACCCGGGGCACACGCAGGCCTTCAGCATCGGCGAGGACCCGTACGGCGACGGCAACACCTACCGGGCAGGGCAGACCGCGGCCCCGCCCGCGGGGCCGCGCCTGGGCTGGAAGGACCTGCTGCGCGGCATCGTGATGCGCCCGGGACCGACCTTCTGGCAGATGCGCGACCACAAGGTGTGGGGCCCCGCGCTGACCGTCACGTTCGTCTACGGGCTGCTCGCGCTCTTCGGCTTCGACCAGGCCCGTGACGACGCCGTCCACGCGACGCTGTCCAACGCCGTCCCGTACGTCCTGACGACCGGTGTCGCCTTCGTCATCGGCGGTCTGATCCTGGGCGTGGTGACCCATACGCTGGCACGCCAGCTCGGGGGTGACGGGGCCTGGCAGCCGACCGTGGGCCTCTCGATGCTGATCATGTCCATCACGGACGCGCCGCGGCTGCTCTTCGCGCTCTTCCTGGGCGGTGAGAACAGCTTCGTCCAGGTGCTCGGCTGGGTGACCTGGGTCGCGGCGGGCGCGCTGTTCACGTCCATGGTGAGCAAGTCGCACGACCTGCCGTGGCCGAAGGCGCTGGCCGCCTCGTCGATCCAGCTGATCGCCCTGCTGTCGCTGCTGAAGCTCGGCACCCTCTGACGTCTGCGGTTCCGACAGCGGTGAGGCCACCCGGTACGACCGGGTGGCCTCACTGCTGTCTCCGGTGCGTAAGGGTTCAGGAGTTGGAGCCGGAGCGTCCGAAGAACTCGACCTCGGCGATCGCGACCTGCTTCTTGGACGACGTCCCGTAAGCCGTCCGCAGGACGAAGCGGACCGAGGAGACCGTACCGACCCGGAAGTCGATGCGCTGCGGGCCACTGCCCTGGTCGAGGTTGAGGTGGCGCTCGATGATCTTGCCGTCCGACCGGGTGATCACCGCGTCGACACGGTGCGGCCTTGCGGTGTGCGCCAGGTCGCTGGCCTGGATGGAGATGCCGGGCGTGACGATGATGTCGAGCAGCCGGACCGGGTCCTGGAAACTGGCCTGGAGCCATTCGCCGCGGCCGTCCTGCGAGACGCCGGGCTCCCAGTAGGTGTTGTTCAGCTCGTCGAAGGCCTTCTGCGGGTTGTGCCCGGCGTAGGAGCGGGACGCGGTGTACCCGTCGGGCGTGATGGGGGCGCGCTTCGCGAAGTGGTCGCTCACCGCCTGGACCGCCGTACCGGCGTTGGCCACGCCGTAGATGACGAGCCCGAGGGCGGCGGCGCCCGCCACCCAGCTCACGACACGGCCGAACTGGCTGCGCAGCCGGGGCCGGTCGCCCGCCCACGGCACCTCCCGGTTTCCGGCACGCAGCCTGCGCCACCACGGAAGCCTGGCCGGGCCCTCGGGGCGCGTTGCCATGCTCATGCCACAGCGGCGGCAGTAGTGCCGGTCGGGCCGGTTGCCGGTGGCGCACCAGGGGCAGGCGTACCCGCCGTCGCCGTCGGGCGCGCCGGCCGGTCCCTGGACGAGCGGACGCGAGGCGGCCGGGCGGCCCGGCAGCACCGGCGCGACGTGGGAGGCCTCCGGGGTGCGCGCCTCCGGATCGGCGACAGGGACCAGCAGCGCCCGGGCGCGGTCGGTCGCGGCGGCAGCGGCTGCCGCACGGGCCGCCTCGTCGTCCTGCCCGCCGGGCGCGTGCGGGGCGGGGAAGGCCCCGCCGGGCCGGGGCGCCGCGGGATCCGGGCCTGCGCCGCCCTGCGCCGGCTGACCCGGGACCGGCGCGCTCCCGCCACCGGTGTGCGGGGCAGTGGCGTGCGGGGCCGCGCTCTGCGGGGCCGCGCTCTGCGGATCTGCTCCGTACGGGCCTGCGGCGTCAGGGGCCGGCAGGCCCGCGGCCGGAGCTTCAGGACCCTGGGCGGGACGGTCCGCCGGGGCAGGTCCCGTGGGCGGCCCCGACGGGTCCGGGGCGCCCTGCGGTCCGCTGCCACCGCCGCGTACGGCCGGGGTGGGCACGGTGCTCGGCTCGTCGTCCTCGTGCGCGGCCGGGAGCGGGCCGGGTCCGGCCGGCGCATCCGTCCCGGAGCGGGCCTGCCCTGCGGCCGGTCCGGCCGGCGACCAGCTGAGGACAGCGCCACAGCCCTCGCAGAAGGAGTGGCCGGGAGTCGACGGCGTACCGCACTCGGCGCAGGTGCGGGTCCGCTCCCGCGTCTGTCCCGGGTCGGCGCCTGGGGGCTGAGTGGTCATGTGCCGGTGATCCTTTCGACCGCGGTCACCTGGACCGTGAAGGGCATGTGGGCGGGGCGGGCAGCTTCGACGAGGCTCTCCAGGCGGTGCTGGTCGCCGGGGGCCGGGTCGGGCAGGGCAAGTGACACATGCAGGCGCGGGCGGCGGTCACCGGGGACGGGGCCGAGCGGGCGGGCGTCCCAGTTCGCCGCGCCGCTCTCGGTGATCTCAGGTTCGACCCCGAACGTCAAACGGACCGCCTCGGCGAGACCCCGCCGGGTGCCGCGGATGCGGTGCAGACGGGAGGCGGCGGCCACCGCTGCCCGGAGCGCGGCTTCGCCCTCCGCGCCGCCGGTGCGGTCGGCGCCGTCCGTCTCGGCACCCACCCACTCGGCGAGCCAGCGGGTGAAGTCGGCAGGCGCCAGCGACGGGGTGAAATAGGAGTCGAGGCAGTCGAGCACGTTGTGGATCGGGGCGAGTACCTCGTCGAGACCGGCGACGAAACGCTGTGCCAGGTCGTCGTCGGCGAAGACCGCGGGGAGCATCAGTCCCAGCGGCGAGGAGGAACCGAGCCCGTCGACCGACCCCCTCACGATCCGTCCCCGATGACCCGGACCCGGTGGTCGAACGAGAAGACCAGCGCCGGGGGCGCCAGGTCGATCCGCTCGGTCGGGTCGCCGCGCTTGCCGGTGAGCGGGTCGGCCGGGTGGAGCAGCACCTCGTCCACCAGCTCCACGCCCGGGACCCGCTGGAGGACCGCGAAGACCTCGCCCGACTGCACCGGGCGCCCGAACGGCCACCCCGTGCCGTGCGCGCCGCCGGTCAGCGGGTCGAGGTGCCGGTAGAGCGCCTCGTGCGCCTGCCGCCTGACCTTGTCGGTGTCGGCGCCGCGGAAGGCGTGCAGCGTCGCGACCACGGTGACGCCCTGGTAGTAGGGCGGACCCACGGCCAGCCGGGTGCCGAGCAGCCGCCGCTCGTCGAGATAGCGGGTGATCCGCTCCAGCAGCGCGTCACCCGGGACGAGTTGCTCGAAGCGCAGCCAGCCGCCGGCGTCCGGCACCGCCTGCGGGACGACCAGGACCCGTACGGCATGCGCGCCGTGCTCGTCCGAGTCGCCTTCGAGGCAGGTGATACGGGCGGTCTCCGGGGCGGCACGCCTGGCCAGCTCCTCGTAGTCCCGCAGGGTCACCGCGCGGTCCTGGGCGCGCAGCGTGATCGGGGCGCGGGACTTGGCCTCGTCGACGGTCTCGCCGTCGACTCCGCCCCTGGCCGCCTCGCGGTTGATGACCTCGGAGACGTACGGGACCGAGTTGCGCAGCACCTGCACGGCACCGCGGGCGACATTGCCGGCCCGCCCGCCGCCGGTCCGGTAGTTGCGGGCGCGGATGACGGCGCCCTTCGGCGGCACCGCGCCGTACTGGTGCATGCTGCCGTCGGCCTCGCGCACGGAGGGGCCGAAGGCGATCTCGCCGGTGGCCGCGTCGAGGGTCAGGTGACGGTCGCCGGGCCCGGAGGCGGCGAAGTGCGGGACGACGTCCCAGTCGGTCCAGCCGTCGCGCTCGGCTATCTGGAGGTTCAGCGGCGGTGTGTCGCCGACGACCGGGTATTCGGCGAGCCGCAGCCGCTGGCCGGGGAGCCCGGTGGACTCACCCAGCGCCTCGTCGCGCACGGTCTCGGCGTGCACGGCCCCGGTGGTGCCGCCGATGGTGAAGGCCTCGGCCGACCGCACGGTGGGCGACAGCGTGTAGAAGGGCTGTCCGGGGGCCGGTTCGGTGACCCGGCAGCGCAGCCAGCCCGCCTCGCGGCGCCCGGTACGGGACTTGGAGTGGCCGCCCGGGATGTGCAGGACGACCTCGCCTGGACGGTTGAGACCACCGGTGCCGTCCCGGTCGACCTCGCAGGCGGTCCAGCCGTCCTCGGTCCACGCCTCCCAGACCAGCGGGGGCTGGCGGGGGTCGACACCGACACCGTCGACACGGCTGTCGAGGGTCAGCGCCACCGCGCAGTGCGGGACGGCCGCCGTGAGGCCGAACATGAGGCAGTCGCCCGGCTGCGGCGACTCGGAGAAGCAGAGCAGGTCCTTGCCCTCGGCCAGCTCGGCCGTGCGGTCGGCCGCCGTCTCACCACTGCGCTGCACCACGAGGTAGGCCAACTCGCAGGAGAAGATCCTGAGTTCGCGCTCGGTGGCGAAGACGACCGCCTCCTCGCTCTCGGTGCGGGCGGTGGCCACCTCGGTGCCCACCGGCAGCCTGAGCGCCTCGTCCAGCGGCGCCGACAGCCAGAAGGTGACGTCGGTACGCGCCGCCGACGGCGGGAACAGTGTGATCCCGATGAGGTCCAGGAAGGCCAGGTGGTTCTTCTCCGGGACACGGTTGAGCCGGTAGACGATCTGGTCGGCCATGTGGGCGACCGTCTCGACGAGCGTGACGCCGGGGTCGGACACGTTGTGGTCCGTCCACTCCGGGGCGCGCTGCTGGATGTAGCGCTTGGCGTCGTCGACGAACTGCTGGAAGCGGCGGTCGTCGAGGTGGGGAGAGGGCAGTGCCATCAGCGTTCGCTTTCGGTGGCCGGTCCCGCATCCGAGGACGGCTCGTCGTGGGAGGGAATGACGTAGAACGGGAAGACCAGGCTGCGCGGGTTGTTGGTGCCGCGGATCGAGTACCGGACGTCGATGAAGAGCACACCCTGCTCTTCCCCGGCGCTCACTTCCACGTCCTCGACCTCGATGCGCGGCTCCCAGCGGTCGAGGCTCGCGTACACCTCGTGCTGGATGCGGCCGGCCGTCGCCTCGTTGACCGGGGCGAAGACCATGTCGTGGATGGCGCA
This sequence comes from Streptomyces sp. NBC_00388, assembly GCF_036061255.1. NCBI lineage: Bacteria > Bacillati > Actinomycetota > Actinomycetes > Kitasatosporales > Streptomycetaceae > Streptomyces > Streptomyces sp. NBC_00388. The sequence continues at coordinate 4,084,543 of NZ_CP107948.1, read as the reverse complement.
GCCGAAGTCGGGGCGCATCGGCCGCTCCCCGGGGGCGGTGGCGAGGACGAGCCGGATGGCCTCCTCGACCTCGCGCTCCCCGCTGACCATGGCGATGCCGCCTGTGGGGCCGATGCGGAGCGGGAACGCCCAGCCGGTGCCGACGAATTGCTCTGCCATGTCAGACCACCGGAATATCGTTGGCGAAGACGAGACCCAGCAGGTCCACCCTGACGGCCTTGATGCCGATGTCCGCGACCGCGTTGAGCTGGATGCTGCCGACGGCGTCGATGGTGGCCAGGCCTCCGACGTTCATGCCCAGTTCGCCGCCCGCCTCCATGTTGAGCGCACCGGCGGCCTTGGCATTGATGACCGACCCCGTCAGGTCGAGCATCCCACCGCTCATGATCGAGATCTTGCCGCCTGCCTTCAGCGAGAGGTCCTTGCCCGCCTCGACGGTCACCGACCGGGTGCCCTTGATGGTGACGGAGCCCTTGCTGTCGACGGTGATCTCGGTACGGGTGCGGTCCAGGTTGATGGTGAGCCGGTCGTCGCCGCTGCTGATGCGGACCCCGCGTTTGCCGCCGGTCCGCTGGTCGAGCAGGTCGAGACGGTTGTTGCTGCGGTCGGCCAGCGTGTGGCGGGTGGCCCGGCCGCTGGTGCGGTCGTACGGCTGGACGTCATTGGTGCCCGGCTTGTCCTTGCCGTTGTAGAGACCGCCGATCACGAACGGGTGGTCCAGGGCGCCACGGTCGAATCCCACCAGCACCTCGTCCCCGGCGTCGGGCGCGATGAGGCCGCCGCCCTTGAACCCGCCGAACTGCACCGTACGCGTCCAGTCACTGATGTACGTATCGTCGAGCCAGGGGAAGCGGAGCTTGACGCGGCCCTGCTTCAGCGGGTCCTTGATATCGGTGACCAGCGCGTTGGCGACGCTGGGCAGCCGGGCCGACGGGCTCGCCCCGCCTGAGGTGAGGCCGTACGTCGAACGCCACTGGCGTCCGCTGACCGTCAGGAAGCACTCGTAATGCCGGCCGTCACCGAACGAGTGGCGGGCGGCCGTCACCGTGTACTTGCCCTCGAACGGGTCGCCCACGTCGGCGAGCGCCACCGGGACCCCCGGCCGCAGTTTGGGGTTGCCCCGGACCGTCACCTCCAGCTCGGCGAAGGCCGCGGTGACGTCGTCGGCGAGGGCCGATGCGGCGTTCTTCACCTCGCTCTGCTTGTCGTACGGGGTGTCCGTCTCGACCAGGGTCGCGGGCCCGAACTTGCTGCTGGCCTTCGCGGGCGTGGAGCCGATGGATATCCCGGGGGTGGAGGCGGCGGGGGACTTACCGATCAGATCGCGCTTGGCCGTCACGTCCCAGCCGCGTGCCTCCACGGAGGACACCTGGTCGGCGGAGGTGACCGCGGCACGGCAGCGCAGGATGTCGACCCCCGCCTCCAGGACGAACGGGCTCTTCTCGCTCGGCGTGCTCACCGGCGGCGCGCCGGACGCCGGATCGGCCTTGGCGAACTGGAACTTGCCGTCGGAGTCGACGGACAGCACCCGCTCGTTCTCGTCGGCGAGCCGGCACAGGAAGTCCCAGTCGGTGACGTTGGCCTGGGTGATGTACTCGTAGATGCCCTTCGTGGCATCGATGGTGCCGATCTTCAGCTTGTCCTGCCCCGCGAGCTTGCGGGCGATGTCGGATGCCGTCATGTTCCGGTACCCGACCACCCGCCGCTGCCGCAGCATCCGGTGACCGCCGTCGTAGCCCCGGATGACCGTCATGGTGCCGGTGCCGTCGTAGTCGATCTCCAGGCCGGTGATCTCACCGGTGATCAGCGGGGACTGGGCCCCCTGGCCGTCGGCGACCGGCGCGATGACGATCTTCTTGCCGATGTCGGCACCGGAGTCGGAGAGCACCTTCTTCTTGTGGTCGCGGAAGGTGAGCTGGAAGGCGCCGGGTACCCCCGCGCCGAAGTCGACCCAGCCCGCCACGAGCAGCGAGGCGAGCTCCTTCGTCAACGGCGCCCCGCCGATGGTGACATGCAGGACGTTGGAGTAACCGATCTTGGTCATCAGTGGCCGACCTCTTCGGCGGCAGGGAGCATGAGTTCGGTGCCCGGGCTCAACTGTGTCGGGTTGTCGATGCCGTTGGCCTCGGCGATCGTCCGCCAGACGGTGGCGTCCCCGTACTCGCGCCAGGCGAGGAACTGGAGCGAGTCACCCGCGACGACCCGGTGCACCCGGCGTGCGGTGAGCGCCCCCGATGTGGGGTTCTGCCCGGCGGTCTTGCTCGGGATCTCGTGCAGGTGCACCTGGCAGGTGGCGCGGATCGGCACACCCGTGGTGCTGAAGAGGCTGTACGAGGCGTCGACCGAGCTGACGTACGCCGTGAAGCGCGCAGTGGAGAACGCACCCCACTGGAAGACCACCCACGGCGTCGACGGCTGCTTCGCCGCGATGCTGGCCGCGGTCACCTCGCAGCAGGAGAAGAGCGATTCGACGTTCTTCCGCACATCGTTGCTGTCGGGCTCGTCCGAGGTGTCGAGGAACACCTCGACGGTCATCTCGCGGGGCTCGGGCCCCATGAACTCCGGCACGGCGCCGTCGCGCACCGCAGCCGTCGGCGTGGTCTTCCACTGGGCGCGGCGGCTCAGCGCCAGTTGCGACGGGTTGAAGTCGAAGTTGAACGTGCGGATCAGCCCGCCCGGCGTGGTGCTGTAGCCGACGGGCGGCTGGTGGATCGCCAGCGTGGCGCGCACCAGGCTCTTGCCCGCGCCGCCCTTGCCTCCGGTCTTCGCCATCTGCGGTCCCCCTAGTCCGTGAATCCGTGGTGGGTGATCTCCAGGGTCTCGTTGGCCACCGACGGGTTCGACGGGTTCAGCGAAGGACCGCGCCAGCTCACCGGCAGGACATCGATCAGTCCCCAGCGGGCGACCAGTGAACCGTCGGCCCGCAGGGCGGAGATCTGTGCGGTGGGCCGGGTGACCCCGGTGGTGATGGAGGAGATCCAGGCCGCGACCTTGGAGGTGTCCGGGGTGAGCGGACGGGTCAGCGTGATGTTGGAGAAGGTGACCCGGGACGGGAGCTGCCAGACGAAGCCGTTGTTGCCGCCCTCCTGCCGCTGCTCGATCTCCACCTGGGAGGAGAGCCCTTCGCAGCCGTTGAACGTGCCCAGGCTCTCTCCGTCGATGGACAGGCTGAAGAAGATGGTGGAGCCGGGATCCTGGTCCTGGGGCATCGGGTGCGGCTTTCCTTCCTGCGGATCGGTGCGCGTGGTGCGGTGGTGCGGTGGTGCGGTCTGCCGGTGCTTCGGTGCTTCGGTGCTTCGGTGCTTCGGTGCTTCGGTGCTTCGATTGTCGGTGGTGCGGTCGGCGTCAGCGCCGGGGGTCCCGGAGTCTGCCGATCCGTTCACGGTCCATGCGCAACTCCGTCCTCAGCAGCCGGGTGATCGGACCGATCAACCGGTGGGTGAGCTCGTCGACCTGACCGTCGGAGAGATCCCGTGCGTCGAATCTGTTCCCGGTCTCCTCGGTGGACCCGTCACAGCGCGGACCGTTGTTCACGTTCTGCGGAACCGCACTGTACGGGGGCGGGTTGTCGGCCTGCTCGGTGTACGGGGGCGGGGGTGCGCCGCCACCACCGTTCCCGCCGCCCTGGGTGCTCTGCGACGTGACGTTGACGACCGAGAGCTGCGGGGCCGCGGGCACGGACGGCTTCACCAGCTGGGGCGGCTTCGCCCCCTGCGACGGTGGGGTGCCGGGCGCCCGCTGCACCGGCAGCGCTGCGGGTACGGGTGCGACACCGGCGGCGGAGAGACCGACCACGGGGGTGTCCTGACGCCCCGCGGCAGCCGGCGCGGACGACGCCGGCCCGGGCAGCACGCTCCTCGCGGTGAGAGGGGACGGCGGCATGGGCGTCACCGGCGGCACACCCGGCGCAGCGACGGCCGAACGCTGCACGGGCAGACCGGGGAACGCCTCGGCGACACCGCTGAACCGGATGCCGTCCGACCCGCGCCGCACCGGTGCGCCGTCCTGGCGCGCGGAGCCGGGCCCGCCGGCGGCAGCCGGTGCGGGGAGGGAGGCCCGCTGGAGGGGCGCCGGCGCGGGAACCGCGGCAGACCGCTGGACGGCCGGGCCACCGGTGACGAGCGGCGCGGGCGCCGGTCCCGGCAGCCCTGCCGAGGGCGCCGCGGGGGGCCCGACCGGGGCCGTACGGGAGGCGGCGGCCGACCCGGCCGGGGCGGCGGGAACACTCCGCAACGGTGCGGTCCGCACCGCGCCGGAGGAAGGCATGGCACTGCGCTGGACCACCGGTTCCCCCGAACCGGAGGGGCGGGCCACGGGCAGCGGCGGTTGACTCACCGCTCCCGGGGGCCGACCGGGCTGCTGCACCGACCGGGGTGCACCCGGCGCCGCGGAACGCGGGCCGGTCACCGTGTCACCGGCCGGGCGGCCCTCCGCCACCGGTGCGGCGGCCGGGGCCGCGGGTCCGGCCGCGAGGGGGCGGAGCGCCACCGCCTCCGGAGCGCTCCGCCGCTGCACCTCACCCGTCGCCGGGAACGGCGGCCGTACCGCGCGCGCCGAGGCGAGCGGGCGTGCGGGGGAGGCGGCTCGCGGGGGCACCACGGGGGCCGTCCCGGCGGGCGCACGCTGCACGGGAGCCGACGCAGCCGGAGCGGACGCGGCCGGGGCGGGTGCGGACGCGTCGGCACGTTCCCGTACGGGAGCCGGCGGGCCGGTCAGGCCCTCCGGGCTGCCGGGGCCGGCCGGGCCCGCGGCGCCGGGCACGGGCGTGGACGCGGGCGCAGGTGTGGGGGCAGGGGCGGACACCGGCAGGGGCAGGGGCGGCGGCACGGCTGCGGGCGTGGGCACCGCGGTCGCACCCGGTCCCGTCACGCTCCCGCTGTCCGTGGCTCCCGGGCGCCTCGGCGCCGGAGCGGCCGATGACGCGGCCGATCGCTGTACGGCCGCCGGGGCGGCCTTGTCGGCCGGCGTGCCGACTGGCTTGGACTGCACCGGAGTTGGCCCCTTTCGCTCACCCGAGACCGGCCGGGACCCCGTCGGCGGCCCGGCGAGCGGCGCACCGAGAAGTGGCCTGCGGCGGGGGGCGGGAGGGGGCGGTACGGAAGGAGTCCCGCTCCCGGCGCCGGTCGTGGCTGCGGTCGTTCGCTTCTGGACGGGCGCCGGCGAGGACGGCGCCGGGGTCGCGGGGGTGGACCGCGGCGAAGGCGAGGACGCCCCACCCGACGGCCCGGTCGTGGAAGGCCCGGTCCCCGTGGTCCCCGCGCCGCCGCTCTGCGCACTGCCGGTCCGCGCGCTGCCGGAGGTCGTGCTGCCGGAGGTCGTGCTGCCCGGACTCGTGGTGGGCGGACTCGCGCTGCGCGAAACCGTGTGGGGGCCGCTCGCCGCGGCTGACGGAGATGTTCCGGCGCCCGGAGCCCGGTCTCCCCCGGGCGGCGTGGCACGCGGGGTCTCCGGGCCCGGGGTGGGCGGGCCGATCCTGCTGGAGCGCACCGGCGCACCGGCCACCGACGGGCCGGCCGCCGCGGCGCCACGTACCGGCGCACCGAGGCCGCCGGCGCGGCCCGGCGGCGCCTGCGCTGCCGCACGCTGGACGGGCGCCTGGCCCGACGGCGACTGCACGGCGCGCTCGGGTGCCATGGGGCGCTGAACGGCGTTCTCCGGTACGGCGCTTGCTGCGGTGGAACTCCCTGCTGCCGGGGCGGCAGAGGGCTCCGCCGCGCCACGTTCCGCGGCCGCGCTCTCCGGCCCCGGCGCAGCGCTTCCTGACGCGCTCTGCGACGTCGTGCGCCGCTGGACGGTGCCACCGGCAGCGGGCCCGGCCGACTCCGCAGGGGCGGCAGGTGACGCGGCCGGGCGGTCCGGCGCGGGCGCACCGGGTCGGCCGGGCGCCGGGGGCGCCGGCGAGGCGGGAGCGCCCTGGACTGCCTTCGGCGCCGCACCCGGAGCGCGCGACGGCGCTGCGGGGCGGGTGGCCGGGCCGGACGGCGCAGCGGACGGACCGGCGCCACGGGCAGGCGACTTCGACAGCTGCACGGGAGGACGGACCGGGGCCTGAGGCGTACCCGTGGGACGCCGTACGGGGGCTCCGGGCCCTGCGGCGTTCCCCGCGGCCGGCGTCCCCGTACGCCCGGTGCTTCCTGCGGGGGCGGGTCCGGTGGCTCCCGGCTCAGGGGCCGGGGCCGCGGTACTCGCCCGCTGCACGGGGCGCCCCCCAGGAGGCACAGCGGCCCCGGAGGGCCCACCGGCTCCACGGGACGCGGCGGTTGCCGGGGCGCCGGAAGCCGGAGGAGACACCGGAGACCGGGGCGGGGCCGAAGCACCGGCCGGGGCCGAGGGCCCGGGAGACGGCGGGGAAAGGGCCGGAGCCGGAGATTCCGCCTCCCGGGCGGGAGGCTCACCCGCCTGGGCCGGCCTGGCCGACGCGGGCAGGATCCGCCGCTGCACAGCGGCCGGCGCGGCCGAACTGGTCAGCGGGGCCCGGCGGCTCGGGCTGTGCCGCACCGGCGCGACACGGGGGCCCGTCGGGCGCGCGGCGGCGACCGCCCGCTGGACGGGCGAGCCGGGCAGCAGTCCGGAGCCCTCGTACGGGCCGGGGCCCTGGTCCGGGACAGCGGCGTCGTCGTCGACCACCGCGACCGGCAGCGACAACGCGGGCAGCCCGAAGCCGGCCCCGGAGGGTGCGGCGGCGGGCGTCAGGGCATCACGCAGCAGCCCGCCGGGGGCGCCGTCGAGCACGGCGTGCGAGAGCGACCCGGAGAAGGACGGGTTCTGCCAGGTGGCGAGCCGGGAGGCGAAGTCCGCGGTGGCCACGGCGTGCCCCGAGGAGCGGGCGGTGGCCCGCTGGATCTCGGGCAGACCGTTCCAGCCGCGGGCCGCAGCCGTATCCGGTGCGTTGGCCTCCGGTGCGTTCGCGGCGGGCGCCGGGGCGGCAGCGGGTGCCGTCGCGGCGCGGACGGAGATGTCCGGGCCTGTGTCGGTACGGCCCCGGAACCGGTCAAGGAATCCCATGACGGTGCCCCCGCCCCCTTACCGCTCCGCCGAAGCGCGGGTCACGAGCTCGGCGATCTGCTCGGCGTACCGGCGCCGATCGCGGTGTTCGAGGTCCAGGATGTCCTCCAGGCTCCAGTGGAAGTGGTAGGCGATGTACGCGATCTCCTCGTGGACACGGTCGGTCGCGTACGTCACGATTCCCCCAGGCGGCTCCCGCCGAGTTCGACCTCGAACGGCTGCTCACAGTGCGGACAGGTCACCCCGGCCCTGGTGTGGCCCTCGGCATTGACCTGACGGTAGAAGTCCTGCAGGAAGGCGAGGTCGGAGGCGAACATGTTCTCCACCACGCCGTCGTGCATGTGGGCCACGCTGCCCAGCCGGGTGATGACCCGGCCGAGCAGGACGACCGACAGATACGCGGGATTCTCCTGCACCCGGATGTCCCGCAGCGGGATCAGTTCGTCCCGTGCGGTGGCCAGGCGCATCACACCTTCGCGGTGCACGTTTCCCGCCTCGTCCACGTAGCCGCGCGGCAGCTCGAAGGCGAACTCGGTGCGCAACTCACGGCGTGCGGGCGGCGCTTCGGCCACAGCTGCGACCGGAGCCGCCGCCTCGGGAGTGACCGCGGCGGCGGCCGGAGCGGGCTGGGCAACTGCTCCCCTGCGCATTACTCCATGATCATTTCTTCGTAGGTGATCGTGACGGTCTCGGTGAGGGCGGACGCTTCGCCGGCCTTCACGGTGCTGGCCGAGACCTTGCTGCACCAGGCGTTGCGGAGGTGGTAGCGCTTCACCGGGCTGTTCTGGTAGTCCATCACGATGATGCTGGCGTTCTTGCGGGCCGAACCCATGTCGCCGCGTACGGAGGCGTTGATCCAGTCGTTGAAGGACTTGGACTGGGTCATGCCGCGGACGACCGTGGCCTCCCCGGCCTTCTTCACGCCGGGCAGCTTCTTGGTGATGGGCTGGCCGTTCGACGAGACCTGCTGGAACTCGATGACGTCCTGCGTCATGTCCAGGCCGTTGACCTCCTGGAGGTACTCGACCATGACGCCGTCGATCTGAAGACCGAAATTATGTGAAGTGAGCGAATCGCCGGGCATGAGGCTCATGGACGCTGTTCCTTCTGTTCGCGCTGTCCGTGGTGTCGGTGGTGTCGGTGGTGCCGGTGGTGCCGGTACCGGTGCCTGCCCCCGCACGAGCCGTCACGGCCGGGGGAGGCGGGCGCCGGTGGGGCGCGGGCCGGGCCCGGCGGCCAGGTTCTGGCCGCCGGACCCGGGGCGCGCTGCTACTCCTCCAACTCTCCGCCACCGCTGGAGAACTGGGCCAGCCTGAAGATCACGAACTCGGCCGGCTTGACCGGTGAGACACCGATCTCGCAGATGACCCGGCCGAGGTCCACCGACTCCGGCGGGTTGGTCTCGGCGTCGCACTTCACGTAGTACGCATCCTCCGGGGTGGCCCCGAAGAGTGCGCCGTTACGCCACTCCGTCACCATGAAGGCCGAGATGTTCCGGCGGATCCGGGCCCAGAGGGCCTGGTCGTTCGGCTCGAAGACGACCCACTGGGTACCGGTGAGGATCGACTCCTCAAGGTAGTTGAAGTACCGGCGGACGTTCAGGTAGCGCCAGGCCGGGTCGGAGGAGAGAGTGCGCGCACCCCAGACCCGGATACCGCGGCCGGGGAAGGCGCGGATGCAGTTGATGCCCAGCGGGTTGAGCAGGTCCTGCTCGCCCCGGGTGATCTGCATCTCCAGATCGACGGCGCCGCGGACGACCTCGTTGGCCGGCGCCTTGTGCACACCGCGCTCGAAGTCGTTACGGGCCCAGATACCGGAGACGTGACCGCTCGGCGGGATCAGCCTGGTCTGGCCGCCCGCCGGGTCGAAGACCTTGATCCACGGGTAGTACAGGGCCGCGTACTTGGAGTCGTAACCCGCGGTCTCCTGGCGCCAGACACGGATCTGGCGGGCGTTGAGCCCGGGCGGCGGGTCGATGACGGCCAGCCGGTCGCCCATCAGCTCGCAGTGCGCGATCAGGCCGAGCTGGACGGCCTTGACGGCCTCCAGGTCGATGGCGCCGCGCTGGTAGGCGGCCATCAGGTCGGGGACCGCGACCATCGAGATCTCGTCGACCGCCTCAAGACCGCCGAAGCCGGTCCGGTCGGCGGAGTCGCCGAGGTAGTCGCCGATCCGCACCTGCTCGGCCTGCTGCTGCTCGACCGGGGCCGGCGTGGCCGGGGCCGCGGGCGGCGCGGCGAGCGCGACCGTCTGGTTCTCCGGCCTGGCGACCTGCGCGGCAGCGGCGTCCTCCTGCAGGAGGATCAGCTTCGAGCGCTCCTTGACCTGCGTGACAACGTAGTTGCGGTTGCCCTTCTTGGCCGACACGTCGAAGGTCTCCGCGACCTTCTCGCCGTCCTTGACGACCAGCTTGAAGCGGTCGGCGGGCCCCTCGGAGTCCGCGACCTCGACGCTGATGGAGCCACTCTCGCCGGGAGCGATCGCCGACACGGCGAAGGTGCCCAGCTGCTTCGGCTCACCCGGCGGCAGTGCGGCCTGCGCGGGGCGGCCGGTGACGGCCGCGGGGCTGTTGTGCTCCTCCTCCCCGGGGACTCCCCCGGGGACTCCGCCGACGCGGACCACATAGGCGGCCGAGCCGCCGTTGTTGAAGAAGCCGTAGACCGAGTGCGCCAGGAAGTAACCGTCGGTGAACTCACCGAACGACGCGACGTACTGGGTCCAGTTGGTCACCAGTGTCGGCTCATTCAGCGGCCCAACGGGCGCGAGACCGACAAAGGCGGCGACCGAGGTGCCCACCCCCTCTATCGGACGGGAGCCGCTGGCCACCTCCTCCACGTACACACCTGGTGACAGGTAAGACGGCATGCTCAGCTCTCCTCGGGGTACGAGACACGACCTTCGCCCAGCCTGCGAGAGCGACGGCAGCGGCGAAACGTCCGCCCGTACCTATCCGAGGGCATGAAACATGCCCCGATGGGCAGCCCGACGCTCACGGCCCCCCGGGCCCGCACCTGCCCGGAGCTGCCCGGATGTGCCCGCAACCGGTCTCCGCGCGCCCCGGCCCCTGCTCAGGTCCGCCCGCCGGGTGACGGCGCGACACCGAGTGAACGGCCAGAAGATTACAGCCGGATGCCGCGTTGTCACCCGGCGCGGTCCGACCGCCCCGGAACCGGAGGAGAAGACCGGGGCGGACGGCGTACGGTCCTGGAGGGCCCGCTCGCGTAGCCTGCGTGTGCCGCGCGGTGCCCGTGCCCGCCGCGCCCGCGGACCGGGCACGACGCGAAGGGCATTGTGGGTTGGGCGTCGGGGGCAGTGTGTGTGCCCCGTAGCCTGGTGACATGGCGTCATGGTGGTGGCTAGTGTCCGGCGCGTGAGCATCTGGACCTCTCTGGAGCCCGCTTCCACCACGGTGGACCCGGGCAGTACGGCCACGGTGCGGCTTCGGCTGCGCAACACGGGCGACGTCGTGGACGAGTACCGGTGCGTACCCGTCGGTGACCTCGCCCCGTACGTGACCGTCGAACCGCCGACCATCCGCCTCTTCCCCGGCACGACCGGCACCGTGGACCTCGTCTTCGCCCCGCCGCGTACCCCCGACGCCATCGCCGGGCCGAACCCGTACGGCGTCCAGGTCATCCCCACGGAGCACCCCGAGGCGACCACGGTGCCCGAGGGGAACATCACGATCACGCCGTTCTCCGAGATCCGCGCGGAGCTCGTGCCGCACACCGTCAAGGGCCGCTTCCGCGGGCGCCCCAAGCTGGCCATCGACAACCTCGGCAACACCAAGCTCACCGCTTCGGTCAACGGCAGCGAGAACGGCGACCAGCTCTCGTACGAGGTCCACCCGGCCAACGTCCAGATCGAGCCCGGCCGTGCCGCGTTCGTGAAGGCCACTTTGCGCCCGCGTCAGATCATCTGGTTCGGCCGCAAGCAGGACCGCCCCTACCGCCTCGCGATCCAGCGCTCGGGCACCAAGCCCCTCGACGTCGACGGGACCTACGTCCAGCGCGGGTTCCTGCCCCGCTGGCTGGCCACCTTCTTCGCGGTGTGCATGGCCATCGCGATCATCTTCATCATGGCCTGGTTCACCCACAAGCCCCAGGTCGCCACCCGTGCCACCGCCAAGCCCCAGGAAGCCGGCGTCGCGATCCCCGCACCCTCCGCGACACCGACGCTGCCACCGCCCGCGGCGAGCGTCCCGCCCCCCACCCCGTCAGCCCCCGTCCCCGACACCGGCAGCAGCGGCGGCGGCGCAGGAGGCGGCGGAGGCGGCGGCGGGGGCGGCGCCAAGAAGAAGCCGGCCGACCCCGCGAACCAGAAGCACGTACTGATCAAGAACACGGGCTCGAAGCTCTGCGCCGAACTCCCCGGCAGGGACAAGGGCCAGATCAACGGCTGGGTCATCCAGAACGACTGCAACCCCACGGACGCGGACAACCAGATCTGGGACCTGGAAGTGCGCTACACGCACGACGCCCCGAACCACACCAGCCTCTTCCAGATCCGCAACATCAAGGACCGCTTCTGCATGGACCTGGGGGATTACGCCGCCAGGTCGGCCGGGACCGGGCTCGCCGAGTTCACCTGCGACGGCACCAAGAAGGACAACCAGCTGTGGTGGCTCGACAAGCAGCGGGACGACAACTACCTGATCCGCAACTACGCGAGCAACGACCTCTGCCTGAGCACCACGCAGAACGGCCCGAACGGCCAGCCGGGCGACAACGACGACAACGAGCTCTCGATCCAGCAGTGCGGCGCCACCGACAACAACCACGAGTGGGACATCATCGCGATCCCCAAGAACGCGTGACCCCGGCCTGTCCCGTCCGGAGCCGGGCGGGGTCCTGAGCGGCGGACAGGCGCAGAGGAGCGGGAACAGGCGAAGAGGGGCGGGAGCAGGCGAAGAGGGGCGGCGGGTGAGAACCCGCCGCCCGTCGTTCACCAGCCGCCGTCGTCCAGGACCAGCCGCCCTGCCTTGCGGTACTCGCGCCTGGCGCCCGCCAGCAGGTCGGCGGAGGTGACCGGCGATCCCCGGCCGGCCGCCGCGTACGCCGCGGTGACCACGGCGCTGCGGATCGAACCGCCCGCCAGCTCGAACTCCTTGGCACAGCGGCCCGGATCGATGTCCTCCGCACACGGCACATGCACGAGGCTGTGCCGCCACAGCGCCAGCCGCTGCCCGGCATCGGGGAACGGGAAGTCGACGATCAGGTCCAGGCGCCTCGTGAACGCCTCGTCGATGTTGGCCCGCAGGTTGGTCGTGAGCAGCACGATGCCGTCGAAGGACTCCAGGCGCTGGAGCAGATAGGCGCTCTCCAGGTTCGCGTAACGGTCGTTCGAGCTGGTGACCTCCGACCGCTTGCCGAAGACGGCGTCCGCCTCGTCGAAGAGCAGCACGGCATCGGCGCGGTCGGCCTCGGTGAAGATCCGTTCCAGGTTCTTCTCGGTCTCGCCGACATACTTGTCGACCACCGACGAGAGCTGCACGACATAGAGGTCGAGGCCGAGTTCGGCGGAGACCACCTCGGCCGAGAGTGTCTTGCCGGTCCCTGAATCGCCCGCGAAGAGCGCCAGCGCGCCCCGGCCGCGTCCGCCGCCGGCGCTCAGCCGCCAGTCGCCGAGCACCTGGTCGCGGTGGCGTGCCCGCAGGGCCAGTTCGTGCAGCTGCGCCAGCGGCTTCTCCGGCAGCACCAGGTCGTCCCAGCCCACGTCGGGCCGGATCCTGCGGGCATGCTGTTCGAGCCCCGAAGCGGACTGCTGCCGGGCGGCGAGCCGCACGTGCGCCGCGGTCAGTTCGCCGCCGTCGAAGGCCGCGAGGTCCAGCGCGGCGCGCGCGGTGCGGCGGATACGGTCACCGCCCAGCCGGTAAGGAGCGACGACCGGCGCGAGATCGAAGCCGAGGGAATCCGGCTCTGCCGCCGGTCCGAGCGCCGCCGACCACACGTCGAGGTCACCGGAGCGCTGCCGGGGGGCTTCGAGGACCAGCGGGTCCCCGTCGCACCAGTGCGGATCGTAGGGGCGCCCGCCGGCCATCAGCACGGAGACGTCGTACGGCGAACGCTCCGCCGGGACGCCGTGCCCCCCGCCGCTCCCGCCGCCCGCCTCGCTGCCATAGGCGATGTCCGAAGTGACGTCCGAGGCGACGTCCGCCGCGCCCTGCGACATCAGCGCCCGCAGCAGCGGCTCGGGCTTCGCCGGGACCGGCGCCACCACGATGGGACACCCGCGCAGCCGCGCCTCGCGCAGCAGGGCGGGGAGGACACCCGGTGCTCCCTGCGGAGCCGGGGCCTGGTCCGGAGCGGCCGGATCCGCGGCGGCAGCGCCCTCGCCCGGACCCTCGCCCGGGGTGAGGAGCAGTGCCTCAAGACCGGCTGTGGCCAGTGCGGCTGTGGCGCAGAAGAGGCCGTCGCCCTCCCGCGTCTCGCGGAGGTAGACCGTCAGCCGCCCGGCCGTGAGCCGTTCGGCCAGCCGCTTCACGAGGGGGCCGCCGGCCGGTTCGGAGTCCACGGCGCGGGGCGCCAGCAGCGTGACCTGTCCGGCGAGCGTGGCGTCCGGGGTGTCGTCGCCGAGCAGATGTGCGGTGACCCGGTCGGGCACCCGCAAGGAGCGGCTGAGGAACGGGCGTTCGGCCTCCTCGACCTGTACCAGGCCCAGCGCGACCAGCGGGGCCGACGGATGGAACCGGGCGCGGGCGCGGGCGTCGTGCACCGGCAGACCGCACAGTTCGATGGCGGGCCCGACGGTGGCCCGGCGGCGGCTGACGTCGTCGTTGAGGTAGCCGTACAACGACTCGAAGGTGCGGTCGAGGTCGGGGGCGAGGGCCAGCAGCAGGATCGCCTCGTCCAGCGGGCCGAGTCCGAGCCGTGAGGTGAGACGGTGCAGCCGGTCGGTGCCGCCAGGAGCCCCTGCGGGCGGGGCGGCTGCCCCACCGGGCCCCCGGACGTCAACGGCCCCCGCACCGGGCAGCTCCTCCCCCTCACGGGACACCAGGAGATGCCGTACGGCCTCGTCGGACAGGTACAGCCCCCGCAGCGGGTCTGCGGCGGTCGGGTCGGTGGCGCTGCGCTGCTCCACCAGCTCCGCGACCCGCTCGCGCAGCAGCGCCAGCCGGGCGAGCAGCGCCGCGTCCGGGGGCGTGGAGTCGTGGTCTCCGGGGCCGGGTTCGAGGCCCGGTGCTGCACTGGTCACTCGGGCTGCGCTCCCGTGCTCGTCGCCCCGCCGGCGGCCCCGGGCCGCCGGCGCCCGCCGGTCCGGGCGAAGTGGCGTGGCTGGTGGTCCCGTTGGGGTGAGTCGTCGAGGGTGCCGTCGGTGCCGCGCACCCGCACCCCTGCGCCCTCGGTGACCGGCGGCCCGACCTCGTACTCGGGGAACGCCGGGAAGGGCGCGGTCACAACCAGGTCCAGCGACGGCTTGAGCTCGCCGCCCAGCGCGGACCAGATCTCGGCGAAGGAGCGCGCGTCGGTCTGCAGCCCGGCGATCGTCATGGGCACGGTGAGCCCGAGCTCGGCCAGCGCCCCGGTCAGCTCCTCGGGCGGGAGCACCTCGCGCGGCAGCAAGGTGGCCAGGACGGCGGAGAGCATCCGGTGCTCGTCCTGGGGCTGCTTGGTCCAGGCGGTGATGAGGTACGAGAGCCGGAACCAGCGCGGCGGCTGCCGCCGCTTCAGCACCACACCGCGTTCGTCCTTGATCGCGATGGCGCCGCGTTCACGCCGCTTGACGTCCTCGCGGATGTCGTACAGATAGGCGTCGATCGTCGGTGCGTTACGACGGGCCGCCCAGTCGCGGGTCGGCGCTTCGAAAGCGATCTCGACCCCGGTCCCGGCCAGGGCGCCGCCGGTCAGCAGCCCCTTCAGGACCTTGTCCACCTCGTGGATCACTGTCGCGCCCTTCACTGGTGCCGGTGTCACGGGCGTCACCCGCTCCGGGTCGCGGGTCCGCACCGCCATCCTGCACCCGGGGCGCGCCGGGGCCCAGGCGTGGGAGGGACGGTCCGCGGACAACTCCACCGGGCCCCGAAGGCAGTACGGCTTGCCCTCGGGGACCCGGCGGAAGGGCCATCAGGGCACCCGTGCCCGACCGGAGGTCCGCGCCCGGCGGGGAGCGCCGGCACCGGACCTACCGGGACGAGGTCAGATATAGCCCTCCCTGAAGGCATAAGCGACGGCATGGGCCCGATTGCGAAGGTGGAGCCGGGTCGTGAGTCCGTGCATGACGTTCTTCACGGTGCGCTCGGAGTACGAGAGCTTGCGGGCCACCTCTGCCGTGTCCATACCCTCTGCGACCAGCTGAAGTACCTCCAGTTCGCGCGAGGAGAGCCCCGAAGCGGGCGCCCCCGGCGAGCTGGTGGCCTTCCGCTGGAGGGCACCGACCTGGGATATCAGCCGTCCGAGCAGATCGGAAGGGAGATCTCCCTCGCCCCTTGAGGCAGCGAGGACGGCCTGCAGGAGCCGGTGTCCGGTGGCCTCATGGCGCCAGACAATGGCCGCGACGCCGCTCTCTATGACCTGGAGCAGCTCCGCCTCGCGGATCAGCCCCGCCACCAGCACCGCCCGGGTCCCGTCGATCCGCACCAACCGCCGCAGTTGCGACAGGGTGGGCTCATCCAGCGCATCCGCCAGCAGCACCGCGACCGTTCCCGGCCGGGCGCTCGCCTCGTCGACCAGCTCGATGGCCGGCTGCTGGCGCAGCTGAGTGGTAGCCCCTGCCAGCGAGAGCGGGTCGGACGCATGAATGGCGACAGGGATCCTGGCGTCAGGTCCCGTTGCGTCTAATGACGTCCGCATAGCCAACCCCCCACGTTCTCGCAGAACACCATGATCCGGCGGAATCGTCAGACCCCGCACTTCTGTGGCTGATGGTGCGTCCGCATTCGTGAGTCTGCACGAGATCGGCACGAGACGGACAGCCCGGTATTAAGGCGACCACCGACCGGAAAGCCTCTCACACGCCCGTATCTGATCAGTTACATACCCCGGGCGATCGGAGATGACAGGTCCATGAACTGTCGGAGCGACGGGGGTGTGTTGGACCCGCCCGCCGCTCACCATCCGGCCCGAATCACGTCGGAAAACCGGACAAACCCTGAGGAAATCAGGGCGGTCAGCACCCCCGGCAGCGGAATGCAAAGTCCATGGCCCCGGAAACAACAGGTACAGAACAGAGACAGAACGGAGACACGGAGTGAGCACGGACGCACCGGCCCACAGTCGAACCCTTCACCACTTCCACGCAAGTGGCATTCGGCATTCCGACGTCAGGCGTCCAGCACCTGTCCCTCACGGCGCACGACGGGAGGCTCGACACTCCACGGGAAGTTGATCCACTCGTCGGTGCGCTTCCACACGTACTCGCATTTCACCAGCGAGTGCGACTTCTCGTAGATCACTGCGCTGCGCACCTCGGCGACCGCACCGACACAGAAGTCGTGGACCAGCTTGAGGGTCTTCCCGGTGTCGGCCACATCGTCGGTGATGAGCACCTTCTTGGCCGAGAAGTCGATGGCGTTGGGCACGGGCGCCAGCATGACCGGCATCTCCAGTGTGGTCCCCACGCCGGTGTAGAACTCGACGTTCACGAGATGAATGTTCTTGCAGTCCAGGGCGTAGGCCAGACCGCCGGCCACGAATACCCCGCCGCGCGCAATGCTGAGCACGATGTCGGGCTCATAGCCGTCGTCGGCGATGGTCTGCGCGAGCTCGCGCACCGCGTTCCCGAAACCCTCGTATGTCAGGTTCTCGCGTACGTCACTCATGGCTGGATATCACACCTGGGTCCGATGGAAATTGAGGAAGGAACGCGAGGCAGTCGGGCCACGCTGCCCCTGGTAACGCGATCCGTACCGCTCACTGCCGTACGGATGCTCGGCCGGCGACGCGAGCCGGAACATGCAGAGCTGCCCGATCTTCATGCCGGGCCAGAGCTTCATCGGCAGCGTGGCCACGTTCGAGAGTTCGAGCGTGACGTGCCCCGAGAATCCCGGGTCGATGAATCCGGCGGTCGAGTGTGTGACGAGCCCCAGCCGTCCGAGGCTGGACTTGCCTTCGAGACGCGACGCGAGATCGTCGGGCAGCGTGATGACCTCGTACGTGGAGGCGAGCACGAACTCGCCGGGGTGCAGGATGAACGCCTCGTCGCCTTCGGGCTCGACCTTGCGCGTCAGATCCGCCTGCTCGACCGCGGGGTCGATGTGGGGGTACCGGTGGTTCTCGAACACCCGGAAGTAGCGGTCGAGCCGCACATCGATGCTGGAGGGCTGCACCATGTATTCGTCGTACGGATCGATGCGCACGCGCCCGGCATCGATCTCGGCCCGGATGTCCTTGTCTGAGAGAAGCACGCCCCGAGGATACGGGGACCGTGGGGCCCCGCCCCAATCGGCCGACCCGCACACCCCGGCTGACCGTGCTCCTGCTGGTTTTGCTGGTCCTGCTGGTCCTGGTCCTGGTCCTGCTTTTCTTTGTCCTGCTCCTGCTACCGCTGCTCCAGCCCCACCGGCACGGCATGCCGCAACCGCGCACAGCGCGGGCACCGGAGGAGCCGCCCGGGCCCGATCCGGTCGGTCCCGAGCTGCTGCAGCGGGAACGAGGCAGTACTGAAGACGTGCCCTTCGGCACAGCGGACGACGGTGCGTTCCATCGGATCCATCAAGTCCCTTCCCCATCAAGCGTGGACGAGAGAAAACACCACATTAGGGGATGTACGGGACACCACTCCAACCGGCACTCCGTTCCGCCACGGTACGCCTCGACAGCCGCCCCCGACGGCCGGATCCACCTCCCGGAACGGCGGCCCCGACCCGGCCCGGACAGCCGTACGGAACGTCCCGCAGAGGGGGACACGGGGTGACGGCGAAGGGGCCGGAGTCACACACACCGGCACCCCGGGGACACGCGCGTGGGGTCCGCCGGGCATGGGGTAGAGTGAGCGCGATGCGATTCCCTCCGGGAAGATCGCTGCGCGAGTGTAGTTTAATGGTAGAACATGAGCTTCCCAAGCTCAGAGCGCGGGTTCGATTCCCGTCACTCGCTCCATGACGAAGGCCCTGGTCGGAGACCAGGGCCTTGTTTGTTGTCTGGGCCATTTTCGACACGGGCCGTGCGTGGAGGATCACAACCTTCTCCCTGCTCGCGTCGGAGGCACCGACTGCGACTACGCGTCTCCCGGTGATCAACGCCGGGCCTTACGCGTGGCGAGCTCTGGTGCTCGCCTGGCGAGTCACAGGCGAGCACCGGATGCGACAACTGGCCAGGGAGCAAGGTGTCAGCCGAAGAGCAGAGTGGGTTCAGCGAGAATGTCCCGGTCCCGCTCGCTCTTGTAGATCAGATCGATACTGCCGAAGCGAGCCTCGGTGTAGTCGAGTCCGAGCGAGGCCACCGCCTTGCGTACGGCCTCTTCGGAGGTGCTCTCGATCTCCAGGAGGGTGGGGAGGTCCGGCCAGGTGTCGAAGTCGTAGGTGACGCCGTCGAGCTGCCATTCCTCGCGGTAGTTCTGCTGGTACCGCACCTGGCGCAGGCCCAGGGCCGCGAGGAGTTCCGTGGTCCGTTCCAGGTCGTTCACCTCGATCTCGATCTCGGTGGTGCCGTTGATGTGGGTGGCGTCGGTGACCTGCTTGAGCGTGAGGGTGGTCTTGCCGCCCTCGTCACGCAGGCGCAGCCACTGCTCGCCCTGGACGGCGTCGTTCTCGAAGATCAGACGGGTGAACATGGTCTTGCCGAAGGCCCGCTCGGCCCCGGCCGATCGCAGGTGGTCGCGTACGGCATCCACGTCGATCTCCAGGAACTTGGCTTCGTATTCGTGCTGGGCCACAGCATCCTCGCTCTCGCTTGTTTCGCTATCTACGCGGTCAGGTCGTGCAGGTCCTGCTCGCGCATCTTCCTGATCTCGGCGCACGCGTCGCTGCCCACGAACTCTTCCACGGGCAGACACAGGTCCATGCGCTGAATACACACGCCGACGTGGAAGGTGCCGTCCGGGTCGCGATAGAGCCGCACCCCGTAGTAACCCTCCTGACAGTCAACGCTGTTGTTGAACCTGCAGCCGGCACACGTATCGGGCAGCCGCAGGGAACGGATGTGCTTCACCATGAGTTGCCGACCTGACGGAAGCCGATAGGCGATGCGGAAGCCTGACGTACCTGCGATCAGCCGGATCTCCTGCGGAACAGCACCAAGCTCGGCCAGGAGAAGATCAACGGCGTCAAGAGACGCATCACCATCAGCCAGCGACGTCAGTATCCGCACGGATAACCTCGGCGAGTACTTCTCCAACAGCCGGTGGACCCGCTGTACGTGGGTGTGATCGGGGATGACGACGTTCGCCCGTACTCCGATACCGAGTGACACAGCGACGCGGATCGAGTCCTCCAGCGCTTCGACCTTGCGCGTTGCCAGCGCCCGGACCCTGAACCGTGTGCTCTGAACCTGCGTGAGCTCGTCGGGGGTGGTGCCGAAGATCGAGAAGTTGACGTGGCGAAGTCCGGCGTCCGCGCAGCCGGGCAAGGACCTCACACCGTTCTCGCCGTTCGAGGTGACACTGGCCGAGTAGCCGGCCTGCCGTGCCAGGGCGACGATCTGCGGCAGCTTGGGGTGCAGGGTCGGTTCCCCGCCGGTGAGGTGGACCTCGTCGAAGTCCAGTGCGTCGCGCAGCTGCGTGAGGGCAGCGCGGAACGCCTCGTCCGGGATGACGGGGGCGCTGGTGAAGCGGGCGCCATTGGTGGCGATGTAGAGGGAGGTCCGTCCGGAGGGGCCTGTGGGGGTGAAACGTTCTGGCCAGCGGGGGTGGTTGTCGGCGCTGACCGGTGTGCCCTCGTTATGGCAGAACGTGCACGTCATGCCGCATGCGTCGATGACTTTGACGCGCAGTGTCCGGTCCATCGAGACATGGATGGGAACGTCATCGCTGACGTTCCGTAAAGCGCGGTGCTGGAACATGTGGCATTGCTCCTTCGGCATGGCAAGCCGGTGGCCTGAAGGGAGAGATCTGGCTGAGGTGGGCCCAGTCGACTGGCCCCTGCACTGACCGGGTCAGGAACTGATAGCCGAGTCAGGGGCGGACGCGGCTGCGCTGCCCGTCCGCACCGGCGCCAGGCTGTGCTGGGTCAGGTAGACAAGCCCGCACACGGCGACGATCGAGCCGAGGGCCCATATGACGCCGAGAACCATGCCGAGGAGGTCACGGCCTGCAGGTGGGGCCACGGCCGACGTGCCGAATCGCTGCCGTGAGGGGCCCGAGTGCAGGGAAGTGGTCATGTCGTCTCCGTAACTGGTGCTCGGAGAGGAGCTGTCACGCCTTCGAATGCCGCGTGAAGGACCTGGGCGTCCGTCAACATCTGACCGTCCCCGGGACTGATCCGCCAGTGGGGACCAGGCCCGCGCACGCGATGCGGTGGAGGGACGACAAGGTGCTGGGACAGGCCGAGTGGTCGCGTGTCAGGCACATTCCAGACGGCCGCGGTGCCCGTCCGTACGAACCAGTAGAGGGCCGGTTCACGCGGATCTTCGATCACAGCACCGCTCCGAGAACCGAGAGCGACCAGCACACGCACCCCGACGCTTCGTGGCACGCGTACGGCGTCCCAGCGGAATCCGGCGCCCTGGATCTCGCAGCTTCCTACCGTGCGCATCGTGGGTGGTTCCGGGGTCTCTTGTGACACGAAGGGACAACTCCTCGCTGAGCACTGAGGCTTGAATGTGCGGAGGTGTCATCCTCGCGAGACCTTACGTCCTATTCGAGGACTTCAAAGGGTCACTCAGAGGACTTAAATAGGGCTTCCATTCACCTGGTTGATGAGTTGGTGCCGCGAAGGGGACGTAGCGTGAGAGCCTCAGGTGAGGTTCCGATACCACGGAGGAGTCATGTCCCGTCCCATAGGAAACACTCGCCTCAAAGCCGCCCGGGTGGCGGCTGGCTACAACTCTCAGCAGGCCCTCGCCGACGCCATCACGAGGGACGCGCCGCAACTCGGCATCCGGGGCCTGGCCGTTGGTGTCCGCCAGGTCCGGCGGTGGGAGTCCGACAATCCGCCGTGGCCGCAGCCGGACATCCGTCGCGTACTCACCCATCTGCTGGGTCAGGAGGCCGAAGATCTCGGCTTCACCGCTCCCTGGGGCTCAGGACAACATCCGGACGGTCAGCCCCGCCCGACCTCGACGGCCCGTTCCCTGCCCGGCACGCGCCTGGCCACGGTGCCCACCCAATCCGTCTCGATCACACAACCGATCAGCGTCGGAGCCAACTTCGAAGCCGTGACCCGCTCCCACCGGTACCTGTACTGGTCCGTCGCGCCGGCCACTCTGCACCCCGCGATTCTGGAGCACGCGCGGCTGGGCTGCGCGCTGCTGCCCGAGACGGTCGAACCTGCCCGACACCGACTCGCAGCCGCACTCGCCGAGTCCTACCTGCTGGCAGGCCGCATTGAATTCTTCGACCTCCGCCAACCCGACCAGGCCGGCGACACGTTGCTGCGCGCTCTCCAGGCCGCCGGTGAGGCGGACGATCCGCTTCTGGGATCGGCGATCCTCGCACACACGGCCTTCATCCCGGGCTGGGCAGGCGAACGCGAGACGGCAGTGGAGCGAATGGTGGCGGCCCGCACGTACGCCCGCCGCGGCCCCGCATCTGCCGAATTCCACGCCTGGCTGGACGCCGTCGAAGCCGAGTGCGAGACCCGCTGCGGCAACACCCGTACCGCCCTGAACCTCATCAGCCACGCCGAAGATACCCTCGTCGCCGGTTCCGAGCACACCACTCCCGTGTGGATGGACTGGTTCGGCCCCGCTCGGCTAGCAGCGTTCAAGGGGAACACCCAGCTCAAGGCGGGCCACCTCCCGCAAGCCCGCGAGACCCTTCAGCAGGTCCTCGAAGACCTGCCGCCCGAGTCCGCCAAGCAACGCACCGTCATCCTCGGAGACCTGGCCGCGGTGGCAGCAGCCGACGGCAATCCGCAGGAGGCATGCCACTACGCCGGCCAGGCCCTCGACCAGCTCGCCGCCACCTGGTACGCCACAGGCATGGACCGCGTACGCGAAGTGCGGCGCACGCTCGCTCCGTGGCAGAACGAGCAGTGTGTCCGGGACTTCGACGACCGGCTCTACGACTGGGGGACGACGGTCAGCGCTCTCCAGCGTTGAACCTGGCGATCCTCCCCGGCAGCTCCGCCAGCGAGTCGATCCGCATCGTGGTGATCGCGTCGGCCTCAGGATCACGCTGCTGGATCGTGCCCCAGGGGCCCCGACGGATCAGCGCTGTCAGCAGCCCGGCCTGCACGGCCGGGCGAATGTCGTTGTCAAGCCGGTCGCCGACGTACAGAATCTCGCCCGGCTCGGCAGGCGTCGCCTCGATGACATGCTCGAAGAACGTCACATCAGGCTTCGACGCACCCCAGTCATCACTGGTGGCGATGAGATCGGACGGCAGATCCAGCCCACGCAACAGGCCGCCGGCCCGCACGGTCTGATTACCGGCGATACCAACCCAGAGACCAGCCTCGCGCAGCCCGGCCAGCGTCGGCCGTACATCCGAATAGAGGTCGTCCTCGCCAAACCACTCCGGCTTGCCGGCCTCGGCACGCCTGTCTCGTTCCTCAGCCAGGTCGAATCCCGGCCGGAACTCCTGGAACGTCTCGCGGTAGTCCCGCCCCTGCGCGATGACCGCCCCGAACATCGCCGCGAAAGTATGCCTCGGTACCCCCAGCCAGTCCGCCCAGGTCCCGTACTCACGGGTCTCGTCCACAAGGCACTCACCGACATCGAACACCACAGCACGAATCATGCTCGGCAGCGTAATGCGCCACGCAGCGCCCCGTCCGGATGGGCTCCCGAAAGAGCTCGGTGACGCGGATGAGCCCTGAACCGGCCACGAGTGTGGCCGAGTTGCGTTCTATCTGCGCCCTTATGTTCCTGCTCCCATAGCAAGGGGACGTCACCAAGCCGAGGGGGTGGTTGGCATGGGCACTTCCACACGCTGGCTGGGTCCGGGGGGCCGGTCAGGTACGGCAGCCGCGTGGAGCGCCATAAGCAGTCGGCTGTCCAGATGGAACAGCGAAGGACCGCAGGCCGAACGGCTTCTCGACAAGATCTTCGATGACTATCTGGATGTACTGCACCGAACCATGCGCGAAGACCAATCCGCCTTCGGCCTCGTCGACGCCGCGACCGAGGCCGGCTACCGCCTCACCGACGCGATGGCCGCGATGGCCCACGACGGCGCAACGGCCGCCGCGGAAGACTTCTTGGCCCGTTTCACCGACGAAGTAGGCGGGAGTGGCAGCACGATCACCGACGCAGCGATACGTCGGGCCGCGACGGACACTGCCGAGCGGCTTTTAGAGCGACAGAACGCAGAAACAGGCGGAGGGAAAGCAGCGGGCGGAGGTCTCGCCGGGGATCTGCTGTGCCTGCTGTACCGGTGGTTCTTCGCGGACATCGTTACCGAGTTCCTACGGTCGGTCATTGCCGAGAAGGTCAAGCTCGTCGCGCCCGTCCTACATGTCCTCGACCCTGATGATCACGTGGCCGACTGGGCCGCCGACAAGGTCCTCTCGCTGGTGCCGAACCCCTGCGAGGAGGCGGCTGAACTGGTGGAGGAAGCCGAGTCCGCAGAGTCGGTGATCACTGACCCGGTCGGCTCCCTGACCGACATCGCCCGGAGTCTCGTCCCCGGCACAGTGGGCAAAGTGCTGGGTCTGGTCGTCGAGGACGTACTGGACCGCCAGGAAGACGCCCAGGAGGCATCCGCATGACAGCGACCCCTCGCCCCTTCTTCTGGATCGAGCCCGGCGGGACGAAGTTACCCTCCGGATGGCTGCCTCTGAGTGACCATAACTACTGGGAGGCAAAGTCCCGTGCCCCGCAGTGGCAGTCCTTCCTGGCCTCCGCTCCTCCTTGGGCGGACGACCTGCACCGAGTCGGCCGTGCGGTCTTCGCCGCGGACAAACACACCCGCCGGGGCCCCACCTTCGACCGCTGGACCCGCCACATACGGCTCTCCATACCCGTCGCCGCGTACGAGCGCTGGCAGTCCATCCGACCGCTCCTCACTTCCCTGCTGCGAACCATGACCGCCGACCGCTGGGATGTGGAATTCCGTGGAGCCGACTCGGCCACCAACGTGCCCTTCACCTTTGACCCGGACTCCCGCGCTGGAGAGGTCGCCCTGTTCTCCGGAGGTCTGGACTCCCTGAGCTGGGCGGCTCAGCGTGTCTCTTTCCGTACATCCGAAGAGCTGCTGCTCATCTCCTTCGGTGAACAGAACTTCGGGCACCTCCAGGACTCCGTATATGACGGCATCTATCAACGCCGGGCCCGTCCGGTCCGCCGCATCACCCTGAGCCAGAACGTACGCATCCAGGACAAGGAACAGGGGGACCCGGACCCGGAGCGCACCACCCGCTCTCGTGGCTTCCTCTACGCGACTGCCGCCGTCCGCGCAGCAGCGGCCGAGGGCGCCCCCTTCGCATGCATCCCCGAGAACGGCCAACTCTCCATCAATCCGCCCCTGACCCCCGCCCGTGCCGCCGCCTGCTCCACGCGATCCGTCCACCCCTGGACGCTGCACCTGCTGAACCGACTGATCACCGCCGTGGCCGACGGCCCTGTCGTACACCTCCAAAACCCGCTCGCCCATCTCACCAAGCGACAGGTCTGCCACTCCGCGCTCGACGCCGGCCTCACCCCCGCCGACCTCGCCGCCACCCTCAGCTGCGGCACCCCTCCCAAGCATCGCCCGCGTGGCTCCGGCCTCGCCAACTGTGGCCTTTGCTACCCCTGTCTGGTGCGCCGCGCGGGCCTGCTCGGCATGGACCACACCCCGTACGACTCCGAACCTTGGGATCCGCGTCTCAACTGGGACCAAACGGAGCACTGGCACGCCCTGCTGAGCTGGCTAGACGCCTCCTATTCCCTCCGAGACCTGATCGCCGACACCCCTCTCCCTCCGGGCACGGATCCGCAGGCCACACTGGCTGTTATCAAGCAGGGGCGCGAGGAGCTGTCAGAATTGCGGGAGATCGAGAGCAAGGCTTGATACCGGCGCCCGATCTCGCACTGCGTCGTCTTCGTGATCGCCATCGCGTCGATGAGTAACTGCTTCCACGCGGCGTAATCCCTGCTCGCCGCCAGGGGGGCGCCGAGGGGTGAGGTGCGATCGGCCGCCCCAGGTCGCGGATGGGCTGGCCACCATTGCCGAACCAGCGAGCGGGGGTAGGTGCGCAAGTCGAAGAGTCGCATGCGCAATGTCGTCAGCGACTGCTCAGAAAGCTGACCCCGCGCAGCCGTACGAATCACCGCTCACATCGCTCTCGCGCGGCCCGAGCCCCATGCGCGCCCTTCGGAGCGGTAAGCAGCGGTAGAGATTCTTCACGCATACTGCAGTATGCTTGCCGCATGTCCTCAACGACTCGCATCACTGTCACGCTGCCCAGCGACCAGGTGGCGGAGCTACGCAAGCTCACGGACAACGTCTCCGGATACGTGGCGGAAGCCGTAGCCCGCCAGATCAGGCACCAGCTGCTGGGTGAGGACCTTCGACGCCACGAAGAAGAGCACGGACGCTTCAACGACGAGGAGCTCGCCGAGGCTCACTCGAAGATCTTCGGTGCCGCCGGCTCCTCCAAGGACGCGGACGCCGCATGAGCGAGCGCATCGACACCGTTGTCCTGGACTCGGAAGGGCTCTCCGCCTGGATCGCGCAGGACCGCAGGTTCCTCGCGATGTTGCAGGTGTTCCACGACATGGGAGCCGACCTGGTCATCGGGGCGAACACCATCGTGGAAGTCAGCCACTCCCGTACCAACATCCCACGCCTGAACTGGGTCCTGTCCCGCATCAAGGTGGAGCCGGTCACCGAGCAGGCGGCGAAGGTTGCGGCGGAACTCCTCAAAGGCGCCGGACTGCACGGGCATAAGTACGCCATCGACGCCACTGTGGCCGAGGTCGCGCTGCGCCAGCCAAAACCGGTCGCCCTCCTGACGTCCGACAGTGACGACATGACCAAGCTCTGCGGCAGCCAGGTTCGCATCATCCCCCTCTGACCCACCAGCCCACTCCGAACAGGTGCGCCTCGGGTCGACCTCACGGGGCGGCCCACGGCACGCAACTCCGCGGCCACCGCAGCATCACCATCCCTCGTGCCCCGTCCGTGCCCAGCAAGACGGTCGACAGCGGTGAACAGGGCACCGGGAGCCCCTCGCAGGCGGGTGTCCAGAACCACGTATCGCCAGTTCAGACGGCATGTGACCATCCCCAGAACCGTTGATTCCCAAGCTCAGAGCGCGGGTTCGGTTCCCGTCACTCGCTCCATTACATAGCCTCAGGTCAGCGACCTGGGGCTTCTTTGTTGCGCCACCGCGATGGCGTCGGCGGGCGGCAGCGGACGTGGGTCGCCGGGCGCGCGCCAGGCCGAGCGGAGGCGCTCCACGCGCGCTGCGATCAGGTCGTAGCGGCGGCGTCACGAACACGGAGCCGGTGAAGCCGGACGGAGTGCCGGCCCACGGCCGCCCGGCGAGCCGACGCCTGCCCCTGCCCCCGCCCGCAACCGTGTGGCCGGATTCGGCCTGACGTGTACACGGCGCTCTATAGTCGCCCGGGTCGACCGTTTTCCATGGGGGGTCCGGAACGCATGCAGTCCAGGAGATCACTGGCCACCGTCCTGCTGAGTGCCGTCGCCGTGTTGCTGCTCGGAGCCTGCGGGACCCAGCGGGTCGGGGCGGGGGCGCCGACGGAAGCGCCGCACTGGCAGAGGTTCGCGCCGTTCCGCGTGACCGCCGCCCGGCTCTCCGAAGGCGGGCGCGCGCTCAGCGTCGACGCAGACGTGCCCGGCAAGGGGAAGACCTGCGCGCGCGAACTGAAGGCGGTCGTGACCTCCACCTCGGAGCGCACCATTTGGGTGCAGGTCACCTTCTCCGCCCTGACCGGCGATCCGCACGCCGACTGCACGAAGACCGCGACCGGCACGGCGAAGGTGCGGCTGCCATCCCCGCTCGGCCACCGCGAACTGTCCGTGGACAACGACACGACGTTCACCGCGGACGACGCCGACCTGCCCGACCTGCGCCTGCGCGGCGACCGCGGCTGCCACCCGGCACCCACCGGCTGCACTCCTGACTCCTATGACCAGGCGGTGGCGGCGCTCGACGTGCCGAACCACACCTCCCGCGGCGAGGAGCACTGCGACGGGAAGTGGCTGGTGTTCGACGTGTCCTCGCGCATGGGCCCGGCCTGCGCAGAGGGCGAGGCGCCGGGCTGCGGGGCGAGCCTCGGCGACCGGTGGTTCTTCCGGGCCGAGAAGTCGGGCTGGGTGCCCCTCGCACGCGGCACGAAGGCGGGCTGTGCCGACGTGCACCGCATCGAACCCGCGTTCCCGGCCGCCCTGTGCGCCGGCCTTCCCGCCCTGCGGCGCTCGAACTGAGCCCCGCACCGGGCCTGTTGCACTGCCCGGCCCTCAGCCCGGGCACCGCCCGTTCCCGAGCACCACTTGCCACTGCAGAGCAGACCTTCAGCCACGCAAGTACGGCACGGTTGTGGTCGGCCGCGGTCGCTGGGCGGCTGTGCCGACCCGGCGTTCGCTGCGCAATGCGACGAATGCGCCGTGCCGTTCGGGTGACAACCGTTCGCGCCGCCGGTCTCCGGCGCCCGTCGGGGTCCATACCTGACGCCATGGACAGGAAACTACCGAGACGGACAGCGCGTCATGCGGTGCGAGGCGGGAATCTCGGATCCCTCCGGCATCGCCTTGTCGCCGGATGTTGTGCCCTGCTGCTCCTGACCCTGACTTCGGGTGCGGCAGCCCAGGCGGCGTCGTCGCGCGACGACGGCGGTCCCGGACGGCTCGACCCGCGGATCACGGAGATCATGCGGAAACCGGACTACCCCAACGCCCAGTGGGGCCTGCTCCAGCAGGACCCGGACAGCGGGCGGATCGTCCACAGCCGGCTCGCCGAGAAGTTCTTCATCCCCGGGTCGGTGGCCAAGCTGTTCGGCACCTCCGGAGCGTGGGACACCCTCGGCGGCGGCCACCGCTTCGAGACGCCGGTCTACGCGCTCGGCGAGCGCCACGGAACCACCCTCGACGGCGACCTCGGCCTCGTCGCCCAGGGCGATCTGACCATGGGCGGCAGGACCCGCCCCGACGGCACGGTCGACTACACCGACCTCGACCACACCTATGCCAACGACTTCCCCGGCGCCACGCTCACTCCGGAGAACCCGCTCGCCGGGATCGACAAGATCGCGCAGCAGGTGCGGAGATCCGGCATCACCCGCGTCGACGGGAACGTGATCGTCGACAACCGGCTCTTCCAGCCCGAGCCGACCTTCGTCCCCGTCCCGACGCCGCTGATCATCAATGACAACCTCATCGACCTGCTGACCACCCCCGGCGCCCGCCCCGGCGCGCCCGCCCAGCTGGACTGGCGGCCGAAAGTCTCCCCGTACCGCGTCACGTCGTCGGTGAAGACCGTGGCGGCGGGGAAGCCGGCGAGCATCGCGGTGACGACCTCCGACAACGGCACCAGGATCCAGCTCTCCGGCACCATCGCGGCCGGCTCCGAGCCCGCTCTGAAGGTGTCGCCCATCGCCGACCCGGCGGCCTTCGGGCGCACCGCGCTGATCGAGGCGCTGGGCCGGGCCGGAGTGGAGGTGACGGCGCGGCCGACGGGCGCCAACCCGGTCGGGCAGCTCCCCGGCTCGTACCAGGGCCTGCCGCGCGTGGCCCTGTACACGTCGCCGCCGTTCGCCCAGTACGCCAAACTCATCTTCAAGGTCAGCCACAACCTGGGCGGCAACCTCGCCATCTGTCTGATGGCGGTCGCGGCCGGCAGCAAGGACTGCATGGACGGCTTCCCTGTGCTGGCCGGCTTCCTGGATCACGCGGGCGTCGACCGCAAGCAGGTACAGCTCCTGGACGGCCGCGGCGGAAATCCCGCCGACCGCACCACGCCGGAGGCCGTGGTGCAGCTGCTGACGTACTGGCAGCACACCCCCGAGGCACGGGTCTTCCGGGATGCGCTGCCCATCCTCGGCGTCGACGGCCTGCTGGCCGACAACTGCACCCACTGCCCCGCCCGCGGGAAGGTGTTCGCCAAGACCGGCGCCGCCGTCGGGCTTGACGCACTCAACAATCGCCTGGCCGTCGGCGCCATCACGATCGCCGGCTACCTCGACAGGGGCGACGGCCGCTTCGACGCCTTCTTCGCGGGCGTGAACGGCGCCTCCACCCCGACCACCGACGTCAACGGCGTACTGGATATCGGCAATGACCTCGCCATGATCGCCGCGTACCTGCAGGAGGACGCGGCGCGAGGAGAAGGCTGAGAGCACCGCGTCCCGGGCCGTCGACGGGGCTCGCACACGACACGGTACGACCGGCTGTCACACCCGCGGGACGGTGTCGCAGCCGGTCGGCCGGTCGGCCTGTCTGCCCGGACAGTCCTGGCTGTCCGGACTGCCCGGAGGACCCGCGGGCGTCTCTGGCGCCCCCACCGGTGGTTCCTGCGCTCGGAGCGCACCCTCCCCCGGCGTGAAGCGCCGGCCGGGGGCGTGCTCCTCAGGGCACCCTGTATGGCGAACGTGGCGAACGGTCGGTTCACCAGGATCGCCGGACGACCAAGCTCACCAAGGCACGGTCTCACCTGAGCGGTCCAGGTACGCCAGGCCGGGTGTGCCCAGCCGGGACAGCAGGACGTCCACCAGCAGGGGAACGCTTTCCTCGACGGTGAACGGTGCGTGCGGCCCGCCCAGGGCAGTGCGAATCCAGCCTGGTGCCAGGAGGGCGAAGGCGCGCTGCGTCTCGGCCTGGCGGGCCGCGAAGCTGCGCATGAACATGTTCAGGGCCGCTTTGCTTCCGCGGTAGACCTCGCGGCCGGCGGTCGTGTTGTTCGTGATGCTGCCTTGCCCGGACGACATCGCGCCGATCAGCCCGGTGGGGGAGACCAGGTCTTCGAGCGCTTCGATGACGCGCATGGGGCTGAGAGCGTTGGTGATCATCACCTCGACGAAGTCCGCTGTGGGAACCGCACCGATCGGGGTCTCCTCGTTGTTCGCGGTGCCGGCGTTGACGAAGAGCAGGTCGAGCCGGCGGTGGGCGAGGCGTTCGTACAGGGGCACCAGGTGGCCGGGCTCGTTGATGTCGAGGTGCTCGACGCTCACACGCCCGCCGGACCGGTCCGCGAGATCATGCAGGGCGGTACGGGAAGTGGCGTCGCGGACCGTGCCGATGACGTTCCATCCCCGGTCGGAGAATTCGGTCACCATCGCGAGGCCGAGGCCACGCGAGGCCCCGATGATGAGCGCGGTCGGCGTGTGGTGATCTGTGCCAGTCGATGACATACGGCGTCATCTCCGTTCTTTCGCAGCGGACTCGCCTCGTGCACCGGGATGCCGTGGGCAGCGTGCTGCTGTGGGCAACGGACTGCTGTGGCTCTCCGGCAGTTGCTCCGCAAGTCTGTTCGCGGCGCTGTTTCCTGAGCGAACCGAAAGGCCGCCTTTGTAGGATTCCCCTCATGGAACGTATGTCTGCGTGCGAATCCGGCGTTGCGCAGCCTGATGATGTGCGCATCATTCGCGCGTTGCAGATCGCTCCACGGGCTTCCTTTGCCTCGATAGCGACCGCGCTCGGCCTCACTGAAGGCTCCGTCCAACGGCGTTACCGGCGCATGTGCGCCGACGGCCTCATCCGCGTCGCGGGCATGGTGAATCCAGGCGCGCTGGGCCAGAGCAGGTGGCTGGTACGACTGCGCTGCCGCCCCGGCAGCGTCTCGGCGATCGCCGACGCACTCGCCGAGCGCGACGATGTCAACTGGGTCGCCTTGGGCGCAGCCGGCTGCGAAATCACCTTCGCGACGCAGTCACGGACTCGTGAGCAGCGCGAGAACCTGCTCGGTCGACGGCTTCCGCGCACCGCGGCGGTACTCGATATCAGTGCCTTCGCCATGCTCCGTCAGTTCATGGGAGGCCGCGGCCACTACTGGGCGGCTCTGCGAGGAGCCCTCTCCGCGGAGCAGGAAGCCATGCTGGGCAGCGAGGGCCCGCCGTTCACCGAGGCCCCGGTCGTCGCCCGTGATCCTGTGGAGCTCACCGCAGAGGACGAGAGGATCCTGGACTCTCTTGCCGCGGACGGGCGCGCCAGTCTTGTCGACCTCGCCGCGGCGGCGGACTCCACTCCGGGGCGGGTGTCACGCCGTCTTCACGCTCTGCTCGAACGTCGCGTCGTCCACATCGACGTCGAGATCGCGGCAGTCGCTCTGGGCTATCACGCGCGGGCGAACCTGTGGCTGCGCGTGCACCCGTCCGCGGTGAAGAGTGTCGGGCGCATGCTGGCGCAGGAACCTGAGATCGCCTTCGCCGCGGCCGTGTCCGGGCCGTACAACGTCCATGCCGTCGCGCACTGCCGTGACCTCGACGAACTGTTCGAGTTCACGACGGACCGCATCGGGTCGCTGGCCGATCTGCAGAGCATGGAGGTCTCACCTGTGCTGCAGCACGTCAAACAGGCCGGCACGCTGCTGTCCGGCGATCGCCTCGTCGGACCACGACGCACCCGGGCCTGACAACCGTGCGGTCACGACGACGTACACCCGCAGGACAGCCAGGCCACCGGGCCACCGGGCCACCGGGCCACCGGGCCACCGGGCCACCGGGCCACCGGGCGAGGAACGGGAGTCACCGGCCCGGAGGTGTCCGGGCCGGTGCCGTGCGGCTCCATGGCGGCCGGGGCGGCGTCCTCAGTCGGCGAGGGCGCCCATGGGGTCCCACGCGGGCAGGACGATCGGTGCCTCGTCGAGGGCGGCGGCCAGCTCCGGCGTCAGCGCCGAGCGCCGGACCGCGATCTCGAAGACGTGCTCACCGAACCACGAGTCGTTCATCGTCCAGAAGCCCTTGTCGGCCTTCTCCTCGCCCCAGCTGTTCTCCACCCGCCAGCGGCGGGGGCTCCCCTCCACCACGTCCACGCCGGTGAACAGCATCGCGTGGGTCATCTGGGTGTCGTGGTGCAGCAGCCGGTCGGCCTTGTCCATGGTGAAGGGAGCGTCGTAGACGGCCGCGTAGTCGAAGAGCTCCGCGTCCCAGACGCCGGCGTCCGCCCGCATCATCTTGGCCACGTCGCAGCCGAACCAGACCGGCTCGCCGCCCACGATCGCGTCCATGGCCAGCTGCTTCAACAGCTCCACCCGGACGTTCAGATAGACCACCGGCGGGGCCTCCACGATGTTGCCCAGGTGCTCGACGGTGAAGGTCCGGCCTGCCGGGCTCGACTCCCGCGGGTCGTGCACCAGGCAGACGTACTCGTCCAGGGGGAGACGCACGTACGAGGCAGCGAACTCCGCAGGGGTGAGCCACCCGTCGCGGTGGAACTCCTTGTCCTTGTCCTCCCACTGCCACAGGAACCGCTGCGGTGGCGTGCCGAGGTGGATGCTGAGCACCCGGTGGACGGTCTCCAGCACTTCGCGCTTGCGCTCCCGCTGCGCCTCGGGTCCCTCGGACGCCAGCCCGCGCAGGTCGCGGGCGCCCTGGCGGAGCAGGGTCTGCAGGGCCCGGTTCAGCGCCCGGGTCGCGGAGGAACTGTCCGTCTCGGGCATGGCCGACTTGGGGACGAGACCGTGCTTGGCGACGAGCGCCGCGAACATGTTCCACTGGCCCCCGTCACCGATCGGGTCGGCCAGGACGTGCGCCACCGTGCGGTCGTCCACGTCCCGGTCCGAGGTCTCGATGACCGTCTCCAGGAAGTGGTTCGCCCGCTCGAACTTGTCCCACCAGAGCAGGTAGTTCTGGGAGAACTCGAAGTCCTTCACGCCCAGTGCCTGTGCGGCCCCGACCCGGAGCAGATTGAGTCCGGCGAACATCCAGCACCGGCCGCTCTGCTTCTGGTTGGTGACCTTCCAGTCGTCCAGGTGGTGGGAGACCGAGTGGTCGATGCCGGTGAGGACGCGCCGGTCCAGGGCGATATCGTCCACAGACGTCTGCGTGACGGCGTTCTGCATCAGCCGGTTCGTCGGCCGGGCGGCGAATCCCTTCTCGAAGGATTCGAGCTGCTCCGGCACCAGGCTGCGGTTCATCGCCGGGCGGGAATCATCGTTTCCGAAGGTCACAGCGGTCTGCCTCCACTTGCCGGTGCTCCCCAGAGGAGCGCCTCCTCACCGTCGCACGACCGTTCGGCCGGAGTCAACGGAGGGCCGGAGGCGAGCCGTCGTCGACGCGAAGGGCCGGCAGGGGCGCGGGGCAGCTCCGGGCCGCACGTCGCCGAGGGCTCCGGGGGCTTCGCCCGGGCGGTCCGCCCGCAGCACATCGCGGGCTGCGGCAGGGCTGCAACCGGAGTCCGCGTGGGGCGTGTTCAGGGCAGCCAGCGCCCGGCCTGGTCGCGCGTGACGCGGGCGGCGTCGACGTACCAGAGGCGCCTCGTACTGTCCCACCGGGCAGCGAGCCGCTGTTTTGCCTCGTCCTTCTCCCCGAAGGGGACACGGAGGTACAGCCGTCCGTCGACGACCGTGCCCGGCCCGACCTCGCTGTCCCGGCCCGGCGCGGCCGGTGTCCGCGCCGGGGATCCGGTGGCAGCGCGCCGGCTGCCACCGGCTGCCGCACGCGGGTTCCACGCGGCACGGTCCTTGCGCGCACGGTCGATGAGCCGGCTGACCCGTTCGCACGCCGACGGATCCGTGTAACGCATCATGAGATCCGTCGGGCCCCTGCTCGCGAGCAGGTTGAGCGACCCGTGCCAGAGCACCGCTCCGTCGAGGATGAGTACCTTCTCGTGCATACGCTCCCGGAAGTCCACCTCGCATCCGGCCGCGCGAAGCTCGTCGATCCGCCTCTGATGGTTCATTACCGCGGTCTCCCCCACCTGCTCCTCGGCGGACCGGGTGCGGACAGTCACCCGGACGCCCGCGTCGACCCGCTCGCGCAGCAACGCGGACCACCTGCGTACCGGTTCCGGGTTGAGGAAGGGGCAGCAGAGCTCGACGCTCGTGGTGGCGCGGGCGATGTCCCACTCCACCGCCGCGTGGACCTCGTCCGCAGGAAAGAAGGCAGGCCGGGCCAGTTCCTCTTCGGAGAGCACGGACAGCTGGGCCGCCTCGCGCGTGGGGACGAGCTGGTCGGCCGATATCAGCTGGGCGTGGGTCTCCAGGTGATCGAGCATGGTGCGGGCCTCGCTGCGCGGTGGGAGGTGCTCCCGCAGGTGGGCGATGTCGGCGACGACGATCAGATGGTCCTGGGCACGGCTGAGGGCGACGTTCAGCAGACGGCAGGTGTGGGCGGAGAGGCCGACGCCGCTGTAGAAGAACCCGGGGTCCTTGCCGGCCCCGACCGCGGTATCGAGCACGACGATCGGCCGCTGACTGCCCTGGAACCGGTGCACGGTGTCGACCAGGCCCTCGTACTCCCCGCCGAAGCGGTACTTCAAGCTGCCCTTCAGCGCCTGGACCTGCGCACGGTAGGGCGCGATGACCGCCAGTCTGTCGGTCGCGCGCTCCCCCGCCGCGATCTCCTCCTTCTCCCACTTGCGGCCGGGGAGCACACCTTCGTACTGGAGTCCGCGCACCAGCTCGTGGACGACGGCCTCGTTCACGGTGTTGGCCCGGTGATCGGGGCCGGCGATGCGCTGCTTCGACGTGTCGACGAGGATGACCGGCGCGTCGACCAGCGGGTTGAACGGGATGCTGCTGCGGCCACCGCGCCCGGTGGTCAGCGGGGCGTCCGGATAGGCGACCGCGTTGACCACGTCGCAGATCGGCTCGCGCATGCGGTACTGGGTGTCCAGAGCCACCAGCCGGGGGTCCTGCCTGACCCCTCCCGCCGTGGTCACCAGGCCGGCGGCATGGAAGGCGTCACGGGCCATCCACGCCCGGGAGTGGGCACGTTCCGCGTCCGTCGCCTTCCGGTCGCCGTCGCCCTTGGTCACGGCGGGGAGCTGCCGGAAGTCGCCGGCGATGACGACCCGCTTGCCGGCGAGACCCGCGGCCAGCCACGCCGACGGCAGGTCGACCATCCCCGCCTCGTCGATGACGACCACGTCGACGCGGTCCAGCAGCTTCCCCGACCTGACCGCCTTGGCGACGGTCGCGCCCATGACCCGGCACTTGGCACGCACCGTGTCCTTGAGTCGCTTCCGCTGCTGTTCCAGAGCCCCGGCCTGCTGCTGTGCCGCCTCGGCCTGCCGGGCGAGGACCGGCCGGTCCTGCACACCTGCCAGCTTGGCCCGGGCGGCGGCGAGGCGCCCGCTCAGCTCGGAGATGTCCGCCGCGGCGTGTCCCGCACCACGCCGGGAGTCCGCGTCGCGCCGTGTCTCGGCCCGGACTGTCTCCTCGTGCTCGGCAAGACTCTCCCTCATGGCCGCGAGCTGCGCTTCCCTGCGTTTCGCGAAAAGGCCGCCCGGAGCAGCCGACTGCACTATTTTCACCCGGAGTTGCGACGCCTCGGCCTCGGCCCGCAGCGCCGACTCCCGGGCGCCCTCGCCCGCACGCGCGGCCGTGGTGTGGAGCGCGCGGGCCGCTGCGAGCCGCTCCTCCAGTGACCGCAGGTCGTCGTGGAGGGCCAGGCCGGCCCGCGCGCGACCGAGGGTCTCTGCCGCGCGGGTCAGCGCCTGGTCCAGCCCGGCGGCGACGCGGGCGGCGACCCGGGAGGT
Source organism: Streptomyces sp. NBC_00388 (assembly GCF_036061255.1). Lineage (NCBI taxonomy): Bacteria > Bacillati > Actinomycetota > Actinomycetes > Kitasatosporales > Streptomycetaceae > Streptomyces > Streptomyces sp. NBC_00388. The sequence continues at coordinate 4,048,924 of NZ_CP107948.1, read as the reverse complement.
GTCGACACATTCGCCGTACCGGTCACGCAGGGAGGGGACCTCGATGTCCCCCGCGCGCTGCACGAGGCCGTCGGCGAATCCGTCCTGCGTGGAGAGGAGGTCGCAGATGCGTTCCAGCGCCTGGTCGACCGCGACCTTCGTCGGCGCGAGGAACAGGACGTTGAGCCCCTGCCGGAAGTTCCCTTCGACAATGTGACCCACCACGTCCGTCTTACCGGTGCCCGGCGGCCCCCAGAGGAAGAGGACCTGACTCGCCAGCGCCTGTTCGACGGCTTGCCTCTGGCGCGAATTCAGCCGCAGAACCGGCCAGTTGGCCACCCACGCGCCGGGGTGCGGCTCCCGCCCCACGACCGGGTTCCCCTGCCCGACGATCCAGCCGGCGCTTTCGACGCGTACCGGGCTGTCGGGCTGCCCCGCCGATTCGAGGTGCTCAGCAGCGATGACGAGGCCGGACGAGTCGTCCTTCCGGATCTGGGCCCGGGGCACCGGCTCCCCCAGGTCCTCGGCCGTGGTCAGCCGTACGGTCCCGTCCGGCATACGTGAGGCCTCCGCGGGGGCCCAGGGGCCCCTGGAGGCCGAGTCGCGTACGAGAACGGACGTGCCGTCCAGCGACGGATGCCACTTCCGGCATACGAAGAGATACTCGAACCGCCCCGGGGCGGCGGAGACGAGACGACCGCCGGTGAGCGAGACCTTCGGTTCGTCCTTTCCTTCGCTGCGCCGCTCCGCCTGGATCTCTCCACGCACAGCCGTCAGCAACTCCGCCACCGGATACGGCACCTTGGTCTGCGTCATACGCGCGGCCCCCCGACATTCCCAAGATCGGTCAGTGACTCTACGGGCGCGGCCGCCGGGAGTCAGCCTCTTCCGGCCATCCGCCCGTGCCCTCCCGCCCCCGCGGGGCTTCCGCCGGCCCGCGGCCAGGCACCTCAAGGGTTCACCCTTAGGCAAAACGTTCGATATCAATGAACCAATGCTCTTGTTCTGCGCATGATCCCCGGATGGGATCACGGCAGCCGCTCCGTGCGGCTCCGCTCCATACAAGGAGAAGTCATGCGCATAGCCCGACCCCGGATCCGCGCCGGGGCCACAACGGCCGGGGCCACCGCCCTCGTTGCCGCTGCGATGATCGCCACCCCCCTGGGCAGCACCGCTGCCGTGGCATCCGCCCACGCCGTGCCGCAGACCAAGGCGGTCCCGGCCGTCGCCGGCCACCAGCTGGTCAGCGGTGTGAGCAGCCCCCTGCCCACCGAGCAGTGCCAGGCCAAGTGGAAGATCGCCTGCTACAGCCCGGTCCAGTACCGCCAGGCGTACGACCTCAACCCGCTGTACAAGTCCGGTATCACCGGCAAGGGCCGCACGATCGTCATCGTCGACTCCTTCGGCTCGCCGACCGTCCAGCACGATCTGGACGTGTACAGCAAGCAGTACGGGATGAAGAGCACCAAGGTGCAGGTCAAGAAGTGGGGCCATGTCCCCGCGTTCGACCCGGAGAACTCCGACATGACGGGCTGGGCCGGTGAGACGACGCTCGACGTGGAGATGGCCCACGCCGTCGCCCCGGACGCCAAGATCGTGCTCGTGGAGACCGCGGTCGCCGAGACCGAGGGTGTCACCGGCCTGCCGGAGATGATGTCCGCCGAGAAGTCCCTCATCGACCACGGCGTCGGCGATGTGATCACGCAGAGCTTCGGCGCCACGGAGAACACGTTCCCCGGCTTCGACAAGGGCGACTTCTCCAGCATCGGTTCGCTGCGCTACGCGTTCAAGGACGCCGCCAGGCGCGGGGTGACCGTCCTGGCTTCCTCCGGTGACGGCGGCGCCACCGACAGCACGGCGGACGGCAAGGGTTACTACACGAAGCGCGTCAACTCGTGGCCCTCGTCCGACCCGTTGGTGACATCGATCGGCGGCACCCAGCTGCACCTGGACGCCAAGGGCGACCGCACCGCGCCGGAGAGCGTCTACAACGACAACGGCGCGGGCGGCGGCGGCCAGTCGCACGTCTTCGGCCGTCCCGCGTACCAGAACGGCGTGAAGAAGGCCGTGGGCTCCCGCCGCGGCACCCCCGACATCTCGATGGCCGCAGCGGTCGACGGCGGTGCCTGGGTGTACTCCAGTTACGACCCGACGGCCGTCGGGTGGGACGTGTCCGGGGGCACCAGCGAGGCCAGCCCGCTGTTCTCCGGCATCGTCGCCCTCGCCGACCAGGCCGCCGGCCACCGGGTGGGCGACATCCACAAGGCGCTGTACGCCCTCTCGCCCCGCACGTCCTCGGGGGTCGTGGACGTCAGCGACGGGACGAACAACAGCTATCAGGGCGTCACCGGTTACACCGCCGTCAAGGGCTACGACATGGCCACCGGCGTCGGCACCGTGGACGCGGCCCGGTTCGTACCGGCCCTCGCACGCGCGAGCCGGCGCGGCTGAGCACAGGCCGCCCACGCGCGACACCCGCACGCGGCGGACCGCGTGCGGGTGTCCCGTACGGCAGGCGCGTCACCGCCTCCCGGCTTCAGCGCCGCTGCTTCACCTGGCCGGGTGCCGTGCGTGGTCCGTGAGGAGGGACCAGATCACGAAGACCCCGATCGCGATGGCGATGAAGGCCCAGATCGGCTGGTAGGGCAGCCACATGAAGTTGGCGACGACGCTGATCGCGGCCATCCCCACACCGAGCGCGCGGGCCCAGGGTGCGCCCCTGAGGATGCCGAGCCCGGTGAGGATGAGGAGCACGCCGATGGCCAGGTGGATCCAGCCCCAGGAGGTCAGGCTGAACTGGTAGGTGTAGTTGCCGACGTGCGTGTAGACGTTGTCCTTCGCGATACCGACGACGCCGTTGAGTACCGCCAGCACGCCGTCCACGAACAACAGCACACCGGCGAACAGGGTCCCCCCGCTTGCCCACGCGGTGTCACTGCCTCGGCCGGACTGCGTGTGGTGGGGTGCGGAGCCCCCTGACGGGGCTGTGGGCTGAGCCATGCGAGCCTCCTTCGCCGGGGTTGTCTGACTGCCCGGCGTCGCCCCGACCCTCTGCCTCCCCGGGGCGTGCCACCAGCCGGGCGGGGCCATTCGGGTGAACGGCGGGCCTGCTCGGACGGCCGCCGGGACACCCTCGCTGTGCCCTCCGGGTGCACTCGCCGTGCGCCCCGGGCCCCCGGCCGGCGCCCGCTCACCGCCGGCCGGTCACCGTGCCGCGTCCCCGGCCAGTCCGGCGAGCGCAGTGGCCTCCCTGCTGCCCTCCGGGGCGCTGAACGCGTGCACCACCAGCCCCGTCTCGCCGGGTGTCACCGGCACGTGCAGCGTCTGGGCGTCGAGGGTGAGCAGCCCGGCCACCGGATGCCGGATCCGCTTGCGTCCCGCGCCGCACATGACGACCTCGCCGGTGTCCCAGATTCTCCTGAACTCGTCGCTCCGCGCGAAGAGTTCACCGATCAGCTTGGTCAGCTCCGCGTCGTCGGGGAAGCGCCCCGCCGACACCCGCAGCTGGCCCACCGTCTCCGCGGCCCGCTCCTGCCACTCCGGGTGGACGACCCGGGACGCGGGGTCGAGGAAGTGGAACCTGGCGTTGTTCCGGTCGCGGCGGTCCGGGTCGGCCAGTCCTCCCATCAGCTCGGCCCCCAGGAGGTTCCACGCCACCACGTCGAGGCGGTGGTTCGTGACGAAGGCCGGGAAGTACGTCATGCCGTCCAGGAGCCGCTGCAGCGGTGCGCTGACGCGGGCCCTGGGCACGGGGCCGCTCCCGGCGCCGGCCAGGGTGGCCAGGTGCTTGCGCTCCGCAGCGTCGAGGCCGAGCGCCCGGGCCAGCGCGTCGAGCACCTCGTGGGACGGCTGGTGGGCACGTCCCTGTTCGAGGCGGACGTAGTAGTCGACGCTGATCCCGGCGAGCTGGGCCAGCTCCTCGCGGCGCAGCCCGCGCACCCGGCGGCGCCGGCCGCCGGCCAGGCCGACCTGCTCCGGGGCGACCCGGCCCCTGCGGGCACGCAGAAAACCGCCGAGCGCCCGGCGGGTGTCGCCGATCCCGTCGGCGGGCCCCGTCATGCCGCCGCGGCCGGGGGGTGGTTCGGCGCGGGAGCCCGGACCGGCGTTCCCGCCGGGGCGGGTGTCGGCGGGGTCGGTGCGCTCCAGCTGATTCGCGCTGTCCATGGAGCCCAGTATGGGTGGCACCGGCAGTACCAGGAACGTCGTACCGCCGGTGCGACAGGGTTCTGGCTCCCCTGCCGCGGCCGGGAGAACGTGGTGTCATGACCGAAGCCACGCAGCAGCAGCCACCTCGTCCGGCGGCCGCCGGACGGACGACCGCACCGGTGACCGCGCCGCCGGCCGGACCGAAGAAGATCCTCATCGTCACCGCCCACCCGGATCCCCGCTCGCTCACTGCCTCCCTCACCGATTTCGCGGCGGCGAGGCTGCGGGCCGGGGGGCACCACGTACAGGTGTCGGACCTCTACGCGATGAAGTGGAAGGCCGCGGTGGACGCCGACGACTTTCCCGCCCACGCCCCCGGCGAGCGGCTGGACGTGCTGGCCGCGTCGGGCGAGGCCACGCTGGCCGGGCGGCTTTCGGCGGACATCGCGGCGGAGCAGGAGAAGCTGCTGTGGTCGGACGCGGTGATCCTGCAGTTCCCGCTGTGGTGGTTCTCGGTACCGGCCATCCTGAAGGGCTGGATCGACCGGGTGTTCACGTTCCAGTTCGCGCACGGACCGTCCGTCCCCCCGCCGTACAGCGAGGGCGCCCTGGCGGGGCGGCGGGCGCTGGTCTCGGTGACGGCCGGCGCCCGGGAGACGGCCTTCGGCGACCGGGGCATCCACGGGCAGCTGAGCGGTGTCCTCCATCCGCTCCAGCACGGCCTGTTCTGGTTCACCGGCATCGCGCCGCTCGAACCGTTCGCGCTGTACGAGACGGTCGGCATCCCCGCGGAGGGGTTCGCGGCGGCGAAGCAGGCGTACGGGGAACGGCTCGACCGGCTCTTCACGGACGAGCCGGTCCCGTTCAGAACACTCACCGGCGGCGACTACGGCCATGACATGCGGCTGCTGCCGGGTGTGGAGGCGCCGGGCACGAACGGGCCGGACATCCACCTCAGGTGACCGGCCGCCCGGCGGCGGCAGGCTCCCGGTCCTGCGGTGTGCCGGCCCAGGGGCCCGCGACCGTGGAGCCCAGGCTGTCGAGGCAGGTGTCGACGGTGTGCAGCAGGGTGTCGAGCTCCCGGCCGCCGCTCGCCTGCCAGGTGCGCACCGCGACCGTCATGGCGCAGGCGTGCATGGCCACCAGGAGCTGGGGCCGGGGGTCGGACGGGTCCGTGAGGCCCTCCCGCGCGGCGAGGACCGCGGCGAGCCCGTCCTGCTGGCTCAGGAGGACGTGGTGGAAGGAGACGAGCAGGCCCGGGGTGACCGCCACGAGGTGCAGCACGGCGAGACAGGCCGGCGTGGAGCGGTAGCGGGGAAGGGCCCGTGCCACCTCGTGCAGGGCCCGGCGGGTGGCTGCGCGCAGCGCGGTGGGCGGGTCCTCGTCCGGCGGCCTGCGGTCCAGTTCGCGCAGGGTGAGGACGGCCATCTCGCGGAAGACCGCGAGCAGCACGTCGTCCTTGCCCGTGAAGTAGCGCAGCAGCGTCCGCTTGGAGACGCCGGCCGTCGCCGCGATGTCGTCCAGCGTGGTGCTCTCGTAGCCGCGGGAGCCGAACAGGTCGAGGGCGGCGTGGCAGAGCGCGTCACGGGTCCGGAGTTTCTTGCGGGCGCGCAGGCCGGCGGAGGCGGCGCGCTCTGCCGGGCTGGGGTGCATACGGGGTTCCTCCTGGGGCGGGCCGGCGCACGGGCCGCCCGCACTGTGGGCAGCCAGGGGATTCTGTCACCCGGTGCCATATGCTTTCGGGAGACACGCCTGTCCGGCTCCCGGCGGCAGGGGTGGCGTCGATCCCGTCAGGGGATCCCCACGTGGACCGGACGTGGGGGTCATGACGGCGGGCCGCAGGGCCTTCGACGCCGTCGCCCGCTGCCGCCGCCGCCCGGCGGGGCTGTCGAACCGCCTGTCCGCGTTGCCTGGAGGAACGTCCCGTATGTCTCGTCCCATCCGTGTCGCGATCGTCGGTGCCGGTCCGGCCGGCATCTACGCCGCCGACGCCCTGCTGAAGTCCGACGCCGCCCAGGCCCCGGGCGTCTCCATCGACCTCTTCGAGCGGATGCCCGCACCGTTCGGACTGATCCGGTACGGCGTCGCCCCGGACCATCCGCGGATCAAGGGCATCATCACCGCCCTCCACAAGGTGCTGGACAAGCCGCAGATACGGCTCTTCGGCAATGTGGACTACCCCGGCGACCTCACGCTGGACGACCTGCACCGCTTCTACGACGCCGTGGTCTTCTCCACCGGCGCCATGGCGGACCGCGCCCTGGACATACCCGGGATCGCCCTCGAAGGTTCGTTCGGCGCCGCGGACTTCGTCTCCTGGTACGACGGTCATCCGGACGTCGCACGGACCTGGCCGCTGGAGGCGGAGAAGGTCGCCGTCCTCGGGGTCGGCAACGTGGCCCTGGACGTCGCCCGGATCCTGGCCAAGACCGCCGACGAACTGCTGCCCACCGAGATCCCGCCGAACGTCCACGCGGGTCTGCGGCAGAACAAGGCCGTCGAGGTCCATGTCTTCGGCCGCCGCGGTCCCGCGCAGGCGAAGTTCAGCCCGATGGAGCTGCGCGAGCTCGACCACTCGCCGACCATCGAGGTCGTGGTCAACCCCGAGGACATCGACTACGACGAGGGCTCGATCGCCACCCGCCGCGGCGACAAGCAGGCCAACATGGTCGCCTCCACGCTGGAGAACTGGGCGATCCGCGACACCGGCACCCGGCCGCACAAGCTCTTCCTGCACTTCTTCGAGTCGCCCGAGGAGATCATCGGCGAGGACGGGCGCGTGGTCGGGCTGCGCACCGAGCGCACCGAGCTCGACGGCACCGGCAACGTCCGCGGTACCGGCCGCTTCACCGACTGGGACGTGCAGTCCGTCTACCGGGCCGTGGGCTACCGCTCGGAGGAGCTGCCCAAGCTGCCCTTCGACGTGGGGTCCGGCACCGTGCCGCACGAGGCGGGACGTGTTCTGGCCGCCGACAGCAGCCACCAGACCGCCGTCTACGTCACCGGCTGGATCAAGCGCGGCCCCATCGGTCTCATCGGCCACACCAAGGGCGACGCCAACGAGACCGTCGCCTGCCTTCTCGACGACCACGCGAACGGCCGTCTTCCCGGCGCCGTCCTGCCGGAGCCGGAGGCCGTCGACGCCTTCCTGCGGGACCGGGGCGTCCGGTACACGACGTGGGACGGCTGGTACCGGCTCGACAGCCAGGAGCGTGCCCTGGGCTCCGCCGAGGGCCGGGAGCGCGTGAAGGTCGTCGAGCGGGAGGACATGCTCCGCCACAGCGGCGCCTGACGCCCCTGCCGGGGAGCACCGCTCCCCGGCCCGGCAGATCCACCGGTGGACCCATCCGGCAGGCCCGGGTGGGTCCGACCGCGCTCAGGAGGGTTCCGGTCCTTCCGCCGCCACCTCGACGTGGTCGGCCACGGCGACGAGCAGCACCCGGGTGCCCTCCTCCCGGGCCCGCCAGCGGTGCCGGACCCCGCCGGTGAGGAAGAGCGTGTCGCCCCTGCCGAGACGGTAGGTGCGGCCCTCGGCCTCGACGTCGGCGCTGCCGTCGGCGACATACATCAACTCGGCGTTCCGGTGCTGGAATTCACGGTCCGCTTCGTGGCCGCCGGTGAACTCGAGCGCGTGCATCTGCTGGTGGCCGCGGACCAGCGGGCGCACCCGGGCGGCGGCGTCGAGCCCGGGGTCGGCGTCGGCGCGTACGACGTCCACCCGGCGCGGGGCACCGGCGGCGGCCAGCAGCTGCACGGCCGTGGTCTCCAGTGCGTCGGCGATGAGCTGCAGCGAGCGCATGCTGGGGCGGGCCCGGTCGTTCTCGATCTGGCTGAGGAACGGCGACGAGAGCCCGGTGAGGCCGGCGACCTCGGCGAGCGTGAGGTCCAGCGCCCTGCGCCGCCTGCGGATGCCAGGCCCGATCCGCAGTGCGGGCGATTCGGCTGTCACGTCGTGTTCCCTCGTCCCCGGTCCGTACCGTCCGCCGGACCCCGCTCGCTCTCTCCGTCCCCTGCCCGCCAGGGGTGGCGTCATCATCTCGCAGTCCGGGCGGGAGCTTCGTACTGCCTTCACAGCGCCGCAACACTGCGCCACTAGCTTCTAAGGAGATTGACCACATCAAACAAAGTTTCACAGGAGGGTCCTATGTCCCCGGTCGACCAGAACACCCGCCGCCGCCGCGGTACCGGCCTCATCGCGCTCGATCCCGAGGCGTCCGAGGGCGGCTACACCCTCTTCGCCCCGCTCACCGGGGCGGGCGAGGTGTACCTGATCGACCTGCGCGGCACGGTCGTCCACACCTGGAAGCTGCCCTACCGGCCCGGCCGGCACGCGCGCATCCTGCCGAACGGGAACCTCGCCTACAGCGGCGTACTCCCCGGTGAGCCCGCCCTCTTCCCCATGTGGCACAAGTACCGGGGCGGCGTGATGCTCGAAGCCGCCCCGGACGGCACCGTCCTGCGCGAGTACCGCGACCCGCTCCAGCACCACGACGCCCACCACCTGGGCGAAGGCCGCCTCCTCTACACCGCGCTCGAACCCCTGCGGGGCGCGGACGCGGACGGCGTGCGGGGCGGAGTGCCCGGCTCGGAGGCCGACGGCACGGTCTGGGCGGACACGATCCGGGAGGTCGGCGCGGACGGCTCGGTCAGCTGGTCGTGGCGCGCCTCCGAGCACCTCGACCGCGAGGAGTACGCGCTCCACCCCGACTACGCACGCGAGCACTGGCCCCTGATCAACAGCGTCGTCCCGCTCGCCGACGGAAACATCCTGGCAAGCCTGCGCAGCGTCTCGGCCGTCGTCGTCATCAGCCGTCGGACCGGCGAGATCCTGTGGCGGACCGGCCCCGGTGTCGTCTCCCAGCAGCACGCGCCCACCGAACCGGCCGACGGCCGGGTGCTCGTCTTCGACAACGGCGTCTTCCGGCCCGGGTCGGACGTGCCGTACTCCCGCGTCATCGAGATCGAGCGCTCCTCGGGGAAGATCGTGTGGGAGTACCACGACCCGGCCCGGGAGTCGTTCTTCGCCCCGTTCATGGGGAGCGCCCAGCGCCTGGCGGGCGGCAACACGCTCGTCACGGACTCGCCATCGGGCCGCCTCTTCGAGGTGACCCCCGACGGGTACCTGTGCTGGGAGTACGTCGTCCCGTACTTCGGCGGATACACGGAGTCCGAGGTGCGGGGCCTGTTCCCTTCGGAGCCCAACGCCGTCTTCCGCGCCTACCGGTACTCCGCGGAAGAGCTGCCCTGGCTGACCGCGGGAGCCACCCCGTGACCACCGCCGGCCCGCGTCCGGCGCAGGTCCACGCCGTCGACGAGCGGCTGCCGCTGCGCCGGCTGGCCCCGCTGTCCGCGCAACACGTCCTGGCGATGGTGGCCGCGCCCGTGTCCACGGTGTTCCTGACCGGCCAGGCGCTGGGTCTCGGCGCGGGCCGCACCGCTTCCCTGCTCAGCGCCACCCTCGTCCTGTGCGGCGCCGGGACACTCCTGCAGTCCCTCGGGGTGGGGCGGATCGGGGCCCGGCTGCCCTTCGTCATGCTGCCCGGCGGCGCCGCCACGGCGCTTTTCCTCCAGATCGCCAAGGACCACGGGCCGGCCACGGCGACCGGCTCGGTCGTGCTCGCGGCGGCGCTGCTCTGCGCCGTGCTGCCGTTCTACGCCAGGATCGTGCGGCTCTTCCCCCCGCTGGTCATGGGCGTCACCGTGCTGCTGATCGGCATCGGCATGATCAAGATCGCCGCACAGCTGATCACCGGGCCGGCCGGGGGCCCCGGGTACGCCGCGCCGGCCGCGACGGTGTCCGCCGCCGTGACCATCGGCTGCACCCTGCTGCTCCTGCTGCTGCTCCGCGGGGTGTGGCGGCAGACAGCGGTACTCCTCGGGATGGCCGCGGGGACGGTCATCGCCGTCACGACCGGCCTGGGCGAGTTCACGCCCGCCGGAGGTGACGGGGGCGGCGGCACGGCTCTTCCGCACTTCCTTCCGTACGGGGCGCCGCACTTCGACCTGCCGGCCGCGCTGCCCCTGCTCGTCTTCAGCCTCACCACACTCGCGGAGATCACCGGCCAGACCGTCCTCAACAGCGAGACCGTGGGCCGCCCCTCCGATCCCGGGCGGGATGTGCCCCGGGTCGCGAGGACCGACGCGCTGGTCTCGCTCATCGGCGGGCTGTTCGGCACGTCGCTCCTGGTGACCAGCTCGGAGAACATAGGAATCGTCCGGCTGACCGGGGTCCGCAGCCGCTTCGTCACGGCGGGGGCCGGCGCCCTGCTCGTCGTGGTGGGCCTGCTCGCCCCCCTCTCCCGGCTGCTGGCCGGAATCCCGGCGCCGGTCGTCGGAGGCTCCTCGCTGGTGATCTACGGGATCATCACCGTGATGGGCATCGACATGCTCGGCCGCGCGGCCCCCGGCGGAACGGCCGGCTCGGCGGTGATCGCCCTGGCCCTGGCCGCGGGGCTGCTCCCGGTGGTCGCACCCGATATCTACCAGGGCTTCCCCGGCTGGGCCAGGACGGTCCTGGGCAGCGGAGTGGTGGCGGGCACCCTCACCGCCGTCCTGCTCCACCCCCTCTTCCGGCGCGCGTCCCGCAGCGAGCCACCGCCACCGGACTCCCCCGTGCGGGCGTGCGCTCCGTAGCGGCGTCACACGCCGCGGGGCGCCCGGCAGGCCCCGCCCCGCCCGGCCGGGAGGCCCGGCAGCCCGGCGGGTGGCCGGGGGCCCCGGCGTGGCGCCCGCTGCCACAGGTGCGTGAGCTTGACATGGTGCGTACGGGAAGACTTGACGGGCCGTACGCCTCCGGAGAGGCGTCCCGGGCAGAGGAGCGTTGCGCATGAGCCTTCGGCTGAAGGGCATCACCCGCGAAGAACACCTGGCCTTCATCGCCACCCGGCCATCGGCGAGCCATATGCAGGTTCCGTCGTGGGGGGACGTGAAACCGGACTGGCGGGCGGAGAGCCTGGGCTGGTTCGACACGGACGGCGGCCTCGTCGGCGCGGGGCTGGTCCTCTTCAGACCCCTGCCGAGGCTGAAGCGCTACCTCGCCTATCTGCCCGAAGGCCCGGTCATCGACTGGCACGCGGCCGATCTGGGCCGGTGGCTGGAGCCGATGCTGGCCCATCTGAAGCGGCAGGGGGCCTTCTCGGTGAAGATGGGGCCGCCCGTGGTCGCCCGGTGCTGGGACACCGAAGCGGTCAAGGCGGCGATCGCCGACCCGGGAGCCGCCAGGCTGCGGGACGCCGACCCGACCTGGCACGAGCCCCGGGCGGCGGACATCGCGGACCGGCTGCGCCGGATGGGGTGGCAGCAGACCGAGCCCGGCGGGGAGGACGGCTTCGCCGCGGGCCAGCCGCGGTACGTGTTCCAGGTGCCGTTCGCGGGACGCTCGCTCGACGAGGTGCACAAGAGCCTCAACCAGCAGTGGCGCCGCAACATCAAGAAGGCGGAGAAGGCCGGTGTCACCGTGGAGCGCGGCGAGTACGCGGACCTGTCCGCCTTCTACGACCTCTACGTCGAGACCGCAGGGCGGGACCGCTTCATCCCCCGCCCGCTCCCCTACTTCCAGCGGATGTGGACCGTACTGACGGCCGAGCACCCCGACCGTATGCGGCTCTATCTCGCCCGGCACGAGGGGGAAGTGCTCGCCGCGGCCACGATGCTGACGGTCGGTGACCACGTCTGGTACTCCTACGGCGCCTCCACCAGCAGGAAGCGCGAGGTCCAGCCGAACAACGCCATCCAGTGGCGCATGATGTCCGACGCCCACGCGCTCGGCGCGGGCGTCTACGACCTGCGGGGCATCACCGACACCCTGGAGGAGAGCAACCACCTGCTGGGGCTGCTCCGTTTCAAGGTCGGCACCGGCGGCCACGCGATCGAGTACCTGGGCGAGTGGGACTTCCCGCTCAACCGCTTCCTGCACAAGGCCCTCGACCTGTACATGTCCCGGCGCTGACCGGCCCCGGCCGCGCCCGTGCCGGCCGGTCCGGACCTCACTCCCGGCCGAGCAGCTCCAGCGCCTCGGTCCAGCGGAAACGGCCGGCGGCGCCCGCCCCGCCGGGGACGAACGCGCTGAAGAGAACGCCCATGTCGCGCAGCGCGTCCACGCTCCGCCGGTAGGCGGGGTGGGCGGCCTGGGCCGCGTTCAGACAGGGCAGTACGGCGGTGGGGACGCCCGCGCCGTACGCCTCGCACAGGATGCCGAGCGCCAGGGTGTCGGAGATGCCGGCCGCCCATTTGTTGATGGTGTTGAAGGTGGCGGGCGCGACCGCGATGGCGTCAGCGGGCGGCAGCGGGCGCGGGTCGCCAGGGGCGCGCCAGGCGGACCTGATCGGGTAGCCGGTCCGGGCCACCACCGCGTCCGCGTCGATGAAGCCGAGCCCCTGCGGGGTGGCGACGACACCCACGTCCCACCCCTGTTCCTGAGCGGCGGCGATCAGCTCGCCCACCCCGCCCGCGATGCCGGACGCGCAGACCACCACGTACAGGAAGGGCCGCCGCTGCGGGGCGGACGGCCCGCTGCCGGGCCGTTCCTTCCGGTCGGACTGTTCTGTCATGCGGCCCCCGGCTGCCTGGTGGAGTGACGTGCCGGGACCAGTCTGCGGTACGCGCGGCGCGGGCGCGGACGGCTGGGGCGGGGCGCCGAGTGCGCGGGGCCGCGCCGGCAACAGCGGCCCCGCACGCCCGCCCGTCCTCAGCGTGCCCGGATCGCCCGCACCAGTTCCGCCACGCCGTGCTCCCGCAGCACCTGGTAGTGGTCGCCGGTCAGTTCCACCACCTTGGGCGGGGCCGCCGAGTAGCCCGAGCGGCCCTCGATGAACGAGTAGTCGTCCCCTGCGGCCTTGAACAGGGTGACGGGGGCGGCCAGCCGGCGCTCCACCAGCTCGCCGAAGGTGTAGTCGAACTCGTAGGTGGCCGCGACGATCCGGGTGATGCGGCGGATCACCCCCGGGTCGAGCGCGGGGACCGCCTCGTGGACGAACGCCACGAATCCCTCCTCGTCCCGCACCGTCCGCAGGCAGGCCGCGAGTTCGGGCCCGCCGATGCGTCCGAGGAACACCGACAGGAGGACCGCGGTGTAGACCGGGTTGGTGAGAGCGGCCTCACGGCTGTACTGCTCCCCCTCCGCGATCCCCACCGTCGGGTTGCCCGGGCAGATCAGCAGCACCTCGTCCACCTTGTGGCCGGCCTGCTCCAGCTGCCACGCCGCCTCGAAGGCGACGCGCGCGCCGAAGGAGTAGCCCCACAGTGTGTAGGGGCCCTCGGGCTGCACCGCGCGTATCTCCGCGATGTCCGCCGCGGCCATCTCGCCGATGGTGGCGAAGGGGGTCTCCCCGTCGTTGATCCCGGCGGCCTGGATGCCGTAGAACGGCCCGCCCGCGGCCGACTCGGCCGCCAGCGTCCGCAGGTTCATCGGGTACCCGCCGAGGCCGGGCCAGCAGAACACCGGCTGCCCCGCGCCGTTGTCGTGCAGCGGCAGCAGCCGGGACGACGCGGCGGGCGCGTCCTGCGCCACCCTGGCTGCCAGGTCGGCGAGGCGCGGGCACTCGAAGAGGACCTGCAGCGGAAGCGAGGTGCCGAACTCGCGGTTGACGCGGTGGGTGAGGGTCACCGCCACCAGGGAGTTGCCGCCCCGGGCGAAGAAGGCGTCCGCCATCGACACGTCCGGGTACTTCAGCGCCGCACCCCACAGGGCGGCCAGCCGGCGCTCGACCTCGGTCGCGGGAGCCACGTGCGGCTCCCCCGACGACCCCGCGTCGCGGACCGCGTCCGACGCGGCCAGCGCGACGGAGTCCACTTTGCCGTTGGCGGTGAGCGGCAGCGCGTCCACCACCTGCACCCGGTCGGGGATCATGTAGTCCGGCAGCAGCCGCACCAGGTCGTCGCGGATCATCTCCGTCGGACCCCGCATGTGGACCGAGTCCTCCCGCATGCCGCGGGACGACAGCTGTTCGTCGCTGACCCGGCCGCCGACGAAGAAGTAGGACGGCCCCGGGGCGATGCCCGCACCGGTCAGGAGGTCGTCGAGGCGCAGCGCGGCGGGCAGCGGGTTGCCGCTGCGGGAGGAGTAGCCGGACGACATCAGCCCCAGCCGCAGACCGTTGCACTGGAGGTGGTGGAGGGCGCGGCCCAGCACCACGTACCGCAGCCAGGGGCGCTCCTCGCGGCTGACCGCGGATATACCGAACGACGAGGTCCCGTACACCCCCTGGTTGATGGCGATCACGTCCCGGCGGCGGACCACCTCGTCCGAGACGTACCGGAGCTCACCGCCGGTGTAGCGGTACATGCCCTCCGTGAGCCCGGCGACCCGGTCACCGTGCGCCTGCACGAAGAGGTCGACCGCGGAGCCCGCGGCCTCACCGTCGGCTGCGGGCACCAGGTCGAAGGCGCCCATGTAGTGGTCGTCGGAGGCCGCGCCCAGGTGCGCGGGGAACGCGGCGTCGCGGCCTGCGGGGCGTACGGCCAGGCCGAACGCGGGCAGCACCCGGTCGAGCACGCCGAGCATGTGCCCCGCCTCGAACTCCAGCACCTCGTCGATGTTGTTGCTGTACACCGGGGCGATGGCGGCGCGGCGGCCGAGGAAGTGGACACGGGTCCCGCGGTGCGCCCCGTCCGGGAGGTCACCGACCCGTACCAGCTCGTGGCGCGAGGGGTGGAAGTAGTGGACGCCCGCGTCGAGCCGGCTGCCCGCGCCGGCCGTTCCGTCGGTCTCCAGGTACATCTGCGTCGCGTACAGGGCGCCGGGCGAGGCGTAGGCGTACTTCGGGAGCAGCCGCTCCTCACTGTGGAACGGCCCGAACCAGCGGAGCACCTCACCCAGTGCGGCGAGGTCCGGACCTCCGGCGGAGGTGCCCGGCGCGGGGACGGCGGCGGGCTGCGACAGGAGTTCCACCAGGTCGTCCCTGGTCACTGCCTCGGCGCCGTCGTGGAAGCGGTACGTCTTGCGGGCGAAGACCTCCTCCTGCTGCGCGGCGCTCCCCCCGGCGCCCGGCAGGGGCACCACGGGCAGCCCCTCCAGTTCCTCGTCGGTCCTGATCCCGGGGTGGGAGAGCTGGGCCCGCACCTGGAGCCGGCTCGCCTTGGACTGGTGGTGCGCGCCGTGGTTGCCCTGGTCCATCAGGGCGGCCTCGCGCGGGTTCAGCTCCACGCAGGCCACCAGGGTCTGCCAGCCGGTGTCGGGAGCGCGGGTGACGACGGCGGCGGCCCGGCGGACCCAGGTGTGCTCCTCGACCGCCGACGCGACCTCCTCCAGTTCCACCCGGTAGCCGCGCAGTTTGACCTGGCTGTCGATGCGGCCCGAGAACTGCAGGGTGCCGTCCGGGTTCCAGGAGACCAGGTCACCCGTGCGGTACAGCGGCTCACCGGGCGAGAGCGGGCTCGTCACGAAGCGCTGCGCCGTCTGCTCCGGGAGGTTGAGGTAGCCCCGGGCCACCTGCACGCCGCCGAGGTACAGCTCGCCCTTCTCACCGATGTCGACCGGGCGGCCGAGGCCGTCCAGCACGAAGGCGGTGACACCGTCCACGGGGGTGCCGATCGGCACGGTCGTGGACTGCGCGCCGCTCTCCGGGGCCGGTGAGGTGACCACGTGCGCCGTGGCGTTGATGGTGCACTCGGTCGGGCCGTAGAGGTTCACCAGCGACACGTCCGGCAGCGCGGCGGCGAACTCCCCGGCCAGCGCGGTCGTCAGGGCCTCGCCGCCGCAGAAGACCCGCCGCAGGGAACGGGAACCGGTGAACCCGTCGGTCTCCAGCAGCGCCTGCAGCAGCGTCGGTACGCACTGGAGTGTGGTCACCGCGTGGTCGCGCACCAGCGCGACGACCGCCTCGGGGTCCCGGTGGACGCTCGGCCGGCCCGCCACCACGGCGGCGCCCACGGCCGGGGCGAGGATCTCCCACTGCGCCGCGTCGAAGCTCATCGGGGTCTTCTGCAGGATCCGCACACCGGGACCGAGCTGACCGGTCGACCGGAGCCATCTCAACTGGGAGACCACGGAACGGTGTTCGATCATGACGCCCTTGGGGCGGCCCGTCGAGCCCGAGGTGTAGATGACATAGGCGAGGTCCCCGGGCCGGGCCGCCGGCAGGGGTGCCCGCGGCTCACCGGTGGCGGGCGGCCCCGGCTCGTCCAGGACGATCACGGTGGCCTGCGGTCCGGCGAGCGCGCGGGCCTTCTCCGCGAGGTGGGACTGGGTGACCAGCAGCCGGGTCCCCGAGTCGCGCACCATGAACCGCAGGCGCTCCTCCGGGTATTCGGGCGAGAGGGGGAGGTACGCCCCGCCGGACGCGAGGATGCCCCACACCCCCACCACCAGGTCGGCGGAGGGCTCCGCGTACAGGCCGACCGTGACATCGGCCCCGGCTCCCAGACCGGCCAGGCGGTGCCCGAGGGACTCCGCGGCGCGGACGAGATCGCTGTGGGTCAGCCGGCCCTCCGCGTGTTCCAGCGCGGTGGCACCGGGGCGTTCGGCAGCCTCCTGTCTGAGCAGGTCGAAAAGGACCGGCTCGTGCAGAGGGGTGGCTGCCCGGGCTGACGGGTGGGTCTGAGTCTCCATGGGATCCTTCGTGGCACGAGGTGCCGTGGCGTGTCCGGGCACGGCAACGGGTCTACGGGCGGACGAGGTGGGGGGACTCACCGGCTCGGTCGGCGGCGCCCGTGACACTCGCTCCATCGATCCCCCGTCGGAGCCGGGCGGGCGACGCCTGGCGGTCGCTAGGAGTGTGCGCTCGGTTATTCCCGATCACCTCCTGTCCGGATCCCGATCGGGGGTAACCGCCTAGACTCGTGCCGAACGCCGCCCCGGCCAGGGAGTTTGGCGTTCATGACGGGGGGACGGGGTATGACAGGGAAGGCAGACCCGGTGGCGCATTTCAACGTCCTGGGATCGTTGGAATGCTGGGCCGACGGAAGCCGTGTGCACGCCGGAGGACCGGTGCACGAGCGGGTGCTCGCGATGCTGCTGCTGGAGAACGGGCACGTGGTGCCGGTGGCCCGCCTGGTGGAGGCAGCCTGGGACGAGGAGCCGCCCACCACCGCCTCCCATCAGATCCGCAAGGCGGTGGCCGCGCTCAGGAGCCGAATACCGGGCGGCCGGGACCTGTTCCTCACCGACGGTCCCGGATACCGGGCGGTGGTCGACGACGAACAGCTCGACCTGCGGGTGTTCTCCCGCTCCGTGCGGCAGGGCGCCCAGGCCCTCGCGGACGGCGACCCGGTCGGAGCCCGCGGCCTGTTGCAGGCCGCGCTGGCCCTGTGGCGCGGTCCGGTGCTCGCCGGAGACGGCGGGGAGGTCATCGCCGGGGCCTCCACCCCCCTGGAGGAACGGTGGCTGACCGCCACCGAACAGCTCTTCCGGATAAGACTCGACGACGGGGAGGCCGCCGAACTCGTCGGTGATCTGCGGGCGGCCGTCGCCGCCCACCCGCTGCGGGAGACGCTCCGGGGCCAGTTGATGCTCGCTCTCTACCGGTCACAGCGGCAGGCCGAGGCCCTCAAGGAGTACGAGGCGGTCCGCGCGATGCTCCGGGACGAGCTCGGCGTCGACCCCGGGCCGCATCTCAAGGCACTCCACCGGGCGATACTCCAGGAGGCCCCGGAGGCCGCCGCCCCCGCCCGCACCAGGCGGCGCCCCGCACCGCCCGGTGCCGTCCCCGCCGATCCGTGCGAGGACCCCCCGGGACCCCGCACCCTCCCCAGCGACCTGAGCGACTTCACCGGACGGCAGGCGGAACTCGACAGGCTCCTCGCCTACGCCACCGCCCCCGAGCCCACGAACGGGCTGCGGGTGGTGGCCGTCGACGGCATGGGCGGCTCGGGCAAGACGACGCTCGCCGTCCACGCCGCACACCGGCTGGCAGCGCGCTACCCCGACGGCCAGCTCCACATCGACCTGCGGGGATTCACCCCCGGCGAGCAGCCGCTCCGGCCCGCTGCGGTCATCTCGACCCTGCTGGGCGCACTGGGCGTGCCCCCCGAGCGGGTGCCGGAGGACGACGCCGGGCGGGACGCGCTGTGGCAGTCGACGCTCGCCGGGCGGCGCATCCTGCTCCTCCTCGACAACGCGGCGGACCTCTCCCAGATCAAGCCGGTACTTCCCGCGTCCCCCTGCGCGCTGGTCCTCGTCACGAGCAGGGTCCGCCTGGTCGCCCTCGACGGGGCGGACTGGATCTCCCTGGGTGAGATGACGGGCGAGGACAGCACGGCCCTCATCGCGCGGACCCTCGGCCGTGACCTCGCCGACAACGACCCGGAGGCCACCGCGGCGCTCGCGAGTCTCTGCGGCCATCTCCCTCTGGCGCTGCGCATCTCCACCGCCCGGCTGCGCAACAGGCCACGCTGGACCGTGCGCAACCTGGTGGACCGGCTCAGCGACGAGTCCCGCAGGCTGGACGAGCTCAACTCCGGGGACCGCGGTGTGGCGGTCAACCTGCGCCTGTCGTACCAGGCACTCGACCAGTGGCACCGGACGGCGTTCCGCCTGCTCGGCCTGCACCCCGGCACCCATGCCGACGTCCACTCGGCCGCCGCCCTCCTCCAGGTCGGCACGCAGGAGGCCGACGAGGTCCTGGAGAACCTGCTCGACATGCACCTGTTGCAGCAGCACGAGGTGGGCTCGTACGCCTTCCACGATCTGGTGGGGGCGTTCGCGAGGAGTCTGCGCAACGAAGGGACGGAGGAGGCCGATGTGACCGCCTTCGAACGCCTGCTGGACTTCCTGTTCCGGGCGACGGAGCAGGCCTGCACCGTGCTCTTCCCCGGCCGTGTGGCGTACGGCGCGCCCGTCCGGGAGGAGCCGTCGGCGCAGAGCGAGCTGCCGCGGCTGGACACCCCGGAGCTGGCCCGCGCCTGGTTCGACCAGGAGCTGGACTCGCTGAAGGCCGCCGTCCGTCTCGCCCACGAGTGGGGGCTCCAGCGGCAGGCCGTACGGCTCGCGCGCAATGTGGTCTTCCACCTCAACCTGCGCAGCCGCACCGAGGAGTTCCACGAGGTCTCGATGGTCTCGGTGGCCGCCGCCCGCGACCTGGGCGACGGGCTGGCCCTCCGGATGAGTCTCTCCAACCTGGCGGCGGCCCAGTGGAAGCTGGGCAGGCTCAGGGAGGGCGCGGTGTCGGCGGAGGAAGCCGTCGAGATCGCCCGGCGGATCGGTGACAGGCGGGGCGAGGCCTTCAGCCTCGATCTGCTGGGGCTGCTCCACATGTCGCTGGGCGACCTCTCCACCGGCCGGGACCATCTGACGCAGAGCGTCGCCCTCCATGTGGCGACCGGCAACGCCGCGCAGGAGGCGACGGCGCTGTGCAACCTCAGCACCGTCAACACCTGGCTCGGCGACCTCCAGGAGGCGACGCGGGCGGCGGAGCGGGCCCGCGCCATCTACCGGCGGCTCGGGGACCACGACAACGAGGTGGCGGCGCTCAACGACCTCGCCATCGCGCACCTGCAGATGGGCGATCCGCACGCCGCGCGCCGCTGTGTGGCCGAGACCGAGGACATGGTCGACGAGAGCCGGATGCCGGAGAACCTGGCGCTCACCCTGGCCCTCGCGGCGGATGTCCACCACCGCCTCGGGGACACCGAGGGGGCGGACAGCAGGCTGGACCGGGCCCTGACCCTGGCGAGGTCGCGCGGCACCCCGATCCGGCGCGCGACGATCGAGAACATCGCCGGTTTCGTGCATCTGCGGCGTGGTGAGCCGGAGGCCGCGCTGGCCCTGCACCGCCACGCCCACCGGTCGTCCGAGTCGATCGGTTACCGCTTCGAGCAGGCGCGGGCGCTCACCGGCATGGCGGCTGCCTCCGTCGCGCTCGGATTCGGCGCGGAGGCAACGGAGTTCGGGCAGCGCGCCGCGGAACTCTTCGACCGCATGCGGGTGCCCGCCGCAGGACGGCCGCCGGTGACGGTCTGAGGCCTCCCCGGCCGTACTGCGGGAAGACCTCAGGGCAGCAGGGCGGCCGGGTCAGGCGACGGGAGCGCTGTGCGTGGGCGCACCGGGACCGGCGTTCGTGAAGGGGGTCACGCCGGGGCCGGCGTTGGTGTTCGTGGTGCCGCCGGGACCCGCGTTGGTGTCCGTGGTGGCACCCGGGCCGGCGTTGGTGTTCGTGGTGGCGCCCGGGCCGGCGTTGGTGTCCGTGGTGGCACCGGGGCCCGCGTTCGTGTCCGTAGTCGTCCCCGGGCCGGCGTTCGTGGCACTCACCGATGTGTGCTGCTGGCTCCCGGCGGTCACGCCCGCACCGAGCGCGACGACGAGGGCGGTGGTGAGTGCTCCGAAGAGAACGGTGGCTCTGTGGCTGGGCATCGGCTCTTCATTTCCTGTTCACGCGGAGTGGAAGGAGGACGAACAGATGGTGACAGGCACCGTTCCCCGATGGTTCCCGTTCGGCGACCTCCCCGGGGTAACGGGTGCCCGGCCGGCCACCTTTCGTGCCCGGTCGGCCCTCTTCCGTGCCCGTCCGGGCGCCCGTTCCTTCAGACGATCACGGTCTCCTGCTCGAAGCGTGCTCCCAGGGCCCGCAGCCTCCGCTCGCACTCCTCCCGCGTGGGCCCCGACAGCACGGCCGCCGCCAGGAAGTCGGCCGAGCCCGCGGCGCCGTCCAGTACCTGGCCCGGCTCGGCGAACACCCCGAAGAACTCCACCCACGGGTCGGCCGGACGGACCGGCACCCCCGTCACCCGGCCGGGCCGCTTCATCAGCAGCACCTGCCCCGCCATGCACCGCGGGGCGGGCCGCTCGCCGGACCCCGCCGCGACACCGGGATCCGCGAGACCCACTTCGGCGCGGGCCGCGCTGCGCGCGGGGTTGACGCCGAAGAGCGCCGTGAGCACCTCACGGATGCGGGCCCCGCCGGGCCGGGCCGCCACCTCGCAGAGCACCAGCCGGTCGTCGGGGGTGTGGAAGGCCTCCAGGTGGAACGCGTGGGTACGCGGTCCGTCCAGCGCGGCCAGCGTGTCGTCCGCCATCTGCAGCAGGCGCCCGGTCAGCGGGTCGTCCCGCTCCAGCGTGAGATCGACCCGCGCGCCGGGATCCGCCTGGAACGACGCCAGTTCGTACTGGTACTGCGACGGCCAGGCGAGCACCGTGACGCCGTCCACGACCAGGCCGTCGACGTGACACATCCGGCCCGGCACCCAGGCCTCCAGAAGCATGTCGCTGCGGGGTTCGCCGCCCTCGGGGAACACCTCGGCCACCGCGAGCGCGAGATCGTCGGCGGACCGCAGCACCCGCAGTCCGCGCGATCCGAACCCGTCGCGGTCCTTCAGCACCACGGGCAGACCGTGCCCGGCCACGAACCGCGCGACGTCGGCCGCCCCGGCCGGCACCGTGTGCGGCGCGACCTCCACCCCGGCCGCGACGGCCCGCTCCTTCATCAGCACCTTGTCGCGGAAGGGCAGCACCTGCTCCGGCCGCGCCCCCGGCAGACCGAGCTTCTCCCTTACGGCCGCCGCGAGTTCCAGGTCGCCCTCGTGGAAGGCGACCACATGACGGACGTCGAACTCCGCGGCCAGCTCCAGGGCCCGCCGCACCACCAGGCCGCCGTCCTCGAAGTCCGCGAGCACCTCCAGGTGCCGGTAGCCGCCCGGCCCGTCCGGCGGGAGCTCGCCCGCCGCACGGATGCGGTCGCCCGCGGCGAGCAGCACCACACCGCCATCGGCGTCGGCCAGCCACGTGTCGAAGGGGAAGGGGCCCAGCGGATTGCGGTGCAGAACCAGCACGCTCATGACGTCACTCCTGTCAGGGCGCGGTCTCCCGCGACCTCGATCCGGATCCCGCTGCCCGCGAGGCGCTCGCACAGCTCGACCGCCGCGTCGGTGTCCGCCGCGCGTACCGCGACGTGCCCGAGCCGGTCCCAGTTGTCCCGCACCGGACGGACGGTGTCGCCGGGCTCGACCGACACCTCCACCGACAGCACCCCCGGGTGCGCGGCGGTCTCGGCCACCCCGCCGACCGCGACCACCCGGCCCGGGTCACGCAGCAGGAACCGCGTGCAGGCGGCGCCGGTCGCCCGGGGCGCCTCGCTGAGCGCGGGCACCATGCGGAGCGGCCACGCCACCCCGTACGAGGTGAGGTCGAACCCGTAGGCCTCGCGCACCAGTTCACCGATCTGGCCACCACCGACCCGGTTGTGGCCCTCGATGACGACCGGGCCGCGGCGGGAGAGCCGGACCTCGGTGTGACTCGGGCCGTCCGTCACCCCCATCACCGTGAGGAACTCGGCCACGGCATCGGCGACCGCGCTCCGGTCGGCCACGCTCAGCCGCGCCGGGACCGCGTGCCCCAGCTCGGCGAAGTGGGACTCGTCGACGAGCTTCTCCGTGACGGCGACGACGATGTGCGCGCCGGCGAAGCTGAACGCCTCCACGCTGAACTCCGGCCCGTCGATGTACGCCTCCATCAGGAAGGCGGTGACGGTGTACAGGGTCGAGCCGCGGTCGGTGCGCCCGCCCCTGAGCTCCTCGATCCGGGCCCAGGCGCGGTCGGCGTCGGCTGCGTCGGACACCCGTATCAGCCCGAACCCGGCGGTGGTGTCCGTCGGCTTCACGATGAACGGGTAGCCGGCCAGCTCACCGAAGGCGGTGAGGGAGGCCCGGTCGGTGACGCTCCCGCTCTCCACGGTCAGCCGGGAGCCCGCCTCCCGCAGGCGGGCGCGCATCCGGCCCTTGTCCCGCAGCCGGACCGTCGCGAGGTGCGGGGTGCCGGGGAACCCCAGCTCCTCCCGCAGCCGGGCCGCGACGGCGAGGCCGCCCTCGGTGAGGGAGACGACCGCGTCGAACGCCCACACCTGGTGGGCCGCGCCGGCCAGTGGCCGCACGGTGTCCCAGTCGGTGTAGTCGACCATCAGCAGGGCGTCGGCGAGCCCCGTCTGCCGGGCGGTGAGCTTGTCGGGGTGCTGGAACATGACCACGCGCACGCCCAGTTCCTTCGCGCGCGCCAGGTGGCGGTCGGTGCCGCCGACCAGCAGCAGGGTCTTCACAGTCATCGCAGGGCTTCCTCGGGAGTTGCGGTGGGGAGGGGGGCGTCGTCCCGCCGGACCTCGGCCCGGATGGTGTTCCGTACGACGGCGATCCGTGCGGTGGCCTCTTCGGGCGTCGACGCGTCGACGACCACATGGCCGTGGCGGCTCGCGGAGTCCGTGGTGGGCGGCAGCACATCGCCCGGCCGGAAGCGGAAGGTGAGCGCGTGGACCCAGGGCAGCGCCCGCGCCTCGTCGAGACCGGCCACGGAGACGAGGATCCCGGCGGGGAACTCGAAGAACCCCACCGACGCGTACCGGCCGGGCACGATCCGGGGCAGCTCCTCTCCGGCCAGCGCCTGAAAGATGGCCGCCTCCAGATCGAAGCCGCTGGCCACGTCCACGAGGAGCGGGATGCGGTCCCCGCCGAGGCGCGCCTGCGACTCGACAACACGGGGCCCGTCCGCGGTGAGGATCACCTCGGTGTGCGCGGGGCCGAACTCGTAGTCGGCGAGGTCGAGCAGTGAGGTGACGGTGGCGCGTACCGCGGCGGTGTCCGCCTCGGGGAGGGGCGCCGGGTGGATGTGGCCGCGCTCCACGAATCCGGGCGGCCCGCTGGTCTCCTTGGCGGTGATCCCCACGACGTGGTGCTGACCCGCGACGGTGAGCGTCTCCACGCTGTACTCGGGGCCCCGCAGATACTCCTCGGCCACGAACGGCCCGGTCAGGCCGGCGGCCTCGATCCGGTCCGACCAGCCGACGAGGTCGGATGGCGAGTGCAGCAGCGCGACACCGCGGCTGCCGGCCGACCTGGCCGGCTTGACGACGCAGGGGAAGCCCAGGCTCCGCACGGCCGCGGACACGTCGGAGCAGCGGGCGGCCCCGGCCACCCGCACCGGGGAGATCCCGTTGCGGTTGAGGAGCTCACGGGTGGCGGCCTTGTCGTTGAGCAGCCGCACCGACTCGGCGCTGTTGGGGGAGAGTCCGAGCCGCTCCGCGACCCGTACCACCGGGCCCATGGTGTTCTCACTGCCCAGGTGCAGTACGTGTCCGACGCGGTGGGCGAGGGCGGTCTCCTCGACGAGGGCGCACAGCGCTTCCTCGTCCGTGAAGTCCACCAGCAGCAGCTCCTCCGAGTGCGCGGCGACCTCCCGCAGATATGCGGCGTCGCGCAGCGAGGGGTCCCAGACCGACCAGACCCGGAACCCGGCGTCGACGGCCTTGCGGACGAGCTGGTGGTACGGCATGACCATCAACAGCCGGTCGGCGTTGCGTGTTTCCTTCATGAGGTCGCTCCGTTCGGCTGGGGGGTCGCTGCCACGGTGGCCTGCGCGGGCATGGCGGCCCGGCTCTCGCGCAGCCGCAGCAGCGAGCGGTACAGCACGATCGCGGCGAGTCCGAACACGCCGTACAGGAGGCTGATGCCGAGCGGCGGGACGAGCGCGCCGAGGGTGACGAAGACCGACCCGACCAGCAGACCGATACGGGCGTTGAGCCCGTACGCCGCCATGTACTTGCTGCGCGCGGCCGGGTCCACCAGGTCGGCCAGGATGGCCTGCTTGACGGGCACGTTGATGACCTCGCCGACGGTGAGGACCACCGCGGCGGCGATCAGCACCCACCCGGAGTCGCTCACCGCCCAGACCATGTATCCGGCGGTGAAGATGGCGATGCCGAAGTAGAGCCGGGCCCGGTCGGACAGTTTGCGGAAGAGGGAGTTGGCGAACAGCGCGAGCGCCACGACCAGCGCGGTGTTCACGGCCCGCAGCACGCCCAGCATCGCCACACCGTCCAGCTGCGGCGTCCAGGCGCCCAGGCCGGCGAGGGTCTGCCGGGGGAAGTGGGCGGAGAGCCGCACCGCGATGTAGTAGCTGATCTGCACCTCGATGGAGCGGGTGAGCACCGCGGCGACCAGCAGCCGGAAGAAGACGTGGTCACGCGCGACCGACAGATAGCCCCGCAGCATCGAGGTGATACCGCCGTCGGGCCGCGCCACGGCCTCCGGGGTGCCCACGAGCGCCGGGTCGAGCGAGGGGGCGGTCTCCGCGAGCCAGCGCCAGGTGACGAACGCGGTGAGGACGGAGAGTGCGGCGCCGCCGGTCAGCAGCAGCGCGAAGTGCCCTCCGTAGAGGAAGCCGCCGACGAGCGCGCCGACGGTGAACGCCATGTTGATCGACCAGTAGTTGATCGTGTAGACGAGGGGGCGGCTCTCCGGCGTGGAGACGTCCACCATCATGGCGTCGGCCGCCGGTGTGGCCGCCCCCGAAAGACAGGTGTTGACCAGGTAGAACACGAACGTCGCCACACCCGACTGCCACCAGGGCGAGTTGGCGAGCGCCAGCGCGGCGAACGACACCGCGGCCCCCGCCTCGCCCGCGACGAGCAGCGGCTTGCGGCCGACGATATCGGCGAGGTGACCGCCGACGAAGTTGCTGCCGATACCCGCGGCGGCCACCACCAGGGTGAGTACACCCGCGGCGGCGGCTCCGTACAGCGCCGCCAGGTGGATGACCATGAGCGGCACCAGCATGACCGCCAGCATGCGCTGGACGAAGCCGACGCCCATCCGCAGCTTGATGTTCGGGTGGAGCTGGCGGAAGTTCACTACACCCCGCCCCTCGGCGGCTCTTCGCTCGCCGGCCGGGCGTCGCCCGCGTCGGCCAGTTCACCACCCATGCCCCAGTAGCCGCGGTCCACGTCCCGCACCAGCACGGTCACCGCCGACGTGGGGCAGCCTGCGACGCGGCTGACGGTGGCGGTCACCTCCTTGACGAGTTCCGCTCGTCTGGCACGGTCGTTGCCCTGCCACCAGTCCACTGTGATCACCGGCATGTCGAATGTCCTTTCCGAAGGGGGTTGGGGGGGGGTCGGCCGGTGGTTCAGGAAGCGCCCCAGAGGCTCAGATAGCGCTCACCCGTGTCGGGGAAGACGGTGACGACCGTCTTGTCCGCGTACTCCGGCTTGGCGACGAGCTGTGCGCACGCGTGGGCCACGGCTCCGGCGGAGACCCCGGCGAAGATGCCCTGGCTGCGGGCGAGTCCGCGGGCTGCGTCCAGCGCCTCCTCGTCCCCGACCGTCACCACCTGGTCGATGAGCGAGACATCCGTGGTGGGCGCGATGAAGCCGCCGTTGAGCCCGGGGATGCGGTGCTGGCCCGCCGTGCCGCGCGACAGGACCGGGGAGTTCTCCGGCTCGACGGCCACCACGTGCACCGAAGGCGACTGCTCCTTCAGGTACTTGGCGATACCGGTGAGCGTGCCGCCGGTACCGACCCCGCACACCAGCACATCGACCCGGCCTGCCGTGTCGGCCCAGATCTCGGGGCCCGTGGTCTCGTAGTGCGCGGCCACGTTGTCCGGGTTCTCGTGCTGGCACGGGAACCACGAACCGGGCGTCGCCGCGTGCAGCTCCTCCGCCTTCGCGATCGCCCCCGGGTAGCCGTCGGCCTGCGGGGTCTGCACCACCTCGGCGCCGAGCGCCTTGAGCAGCGCCACGCGCTCGGCGGTCGCACTGTCGGGCAGCACGATGATGCACCGGTAGCCGCGGCTCGCCGAGAACGCGGCGAGCGAGATACCGGTGTTGCCGCTCGTCGCCTCGATGACGCTGCCGCCCGCCGCGATGTCGCCGCGGCGCTCCGCGTGCCGCAGCATCGAGAGCGCCGCGCGGTCCTTGCTGCTGGAGAGCGGGTTGGCCGACTCCAGCTTGGCGAGGACGGTGGCGCCCGGCGCGGCGCCCTCGACCCTCAGGCGGACCAGCGGCGTCCCGCCGACCAGGTCCTCGATGCTCTCAGCGATACGGGGGCGCTCGGTGCTCTTCACTGTGTTCTCCACGACGTCGGGCCGCACGGCGCTCTCACGGCCGCGCGAGGTGGGCGGAAGCTCTGCTCTGCTGGGGGCGGCTGCCGTACGGGGGTTACCAGGACCCGGCGGACGCGGTCACCGCGTAGTTCTCGGCCACCGGCCGCCGCGCGCCGCCCGCGGTGTGGACCACGGCGGTCGGAGCCAGCACCCGGGCCCCGGCGGGCACATCGCGGTGGACGAGCGCCTGCGCCCCGACCACGGCGTGGTCGCCGATGGTCACCGGGCCGAGGACGGTGGCCCCGGTGCCCAGCACCACGTGGTGGCCCACCACCGGATGGCGGCGTTCGCCATCGGGGCGCAGCACATCGCTCCACCAGCCGACCGCCCCGAGCGTCACCTGGTGGTAGAGGGTCGAGTCGGCGCCGATGACGGCGGTCTCGCCGATGACGACGGCGGCCCCGTGGTCGATGAACACCCGGCGGCCGATCCGCGCCCCCGGGTGGATCTCCACCGAGGTCGCGCGACGCGCCATCGCCGCCACGAGCCGGGCCGGCAGCCGCAGGCCACGCCGGTGCAGCCGGTGCGCCACCCGGTGCGCCCAGAGCGCGGGCAGCGCCGCGTGCAGCAGCCCTTCGCGCCGGTTGCGGATCGAAGGGTCACGGGCGACGACCACGTCGAGGTCCTCCCACATCGTGCGCAGGAGTCCCGGCTCCGCCGGGTCCGCCGGGTCCGCCATGGACTCCGCCAGGAGTGCGGTGGATCCGCTCGCCGCGGCCGGCCGCCTCACACCAGCACCGTCTCGCGGGGCTCGACCGCTGCCAGTACGGCGTCGGCCAGACCGCTCAGGGCGTCGACCACACCGGGGTCGGTGACCAGGCCGTCGGGCTGGACCAGGGCCGTCGCGTTGCCGACCGCGACCGGTGGGTGCTCCACCACGCGCGCTCCGCAACGCCCCAGGACCGTCTTGAGGGTGACCTGCGCGTCGAGGGCTCCGCGGGCGCCCGGTGAGGCGCTGAGCACGGCGGTCGTCAGGCCGCGCAACGCTCCCGGCGCGTCGCCGTCCGGCCGTGACAGCCAGTCCAGGGCGTTCTTCAGGGCCCCGGGCATCTCACCGTTGTACGCGGGTGTGCTGATCAGCATGGCGTCGGCCGAGGCGACCAGCGCCTGGGCGGCCAGGACGGGTGCGCACTCCCGGGCGAGTTCCAGCTCCCGCTCGTAGTGCGGCAGCTCCCCGACGCTGATCCAGTGGACGTCGACGGCACCGGCCCGCCCGGCGATGAGCCGCTCGACCGTGGCCAGGAGCGCCGTGTTGGCCGACTCCCGGCGCGTACTGCCGGAAACAAGGACGATCTTCAGGGGGGTTTCCACCGGCTCTCCTCCTCACAGGCCCGCCGCTGGGCCCCGTGCTGGAGCAAGAGTGGAACAGACACTTCCCGATGGCCTCCCACTCCGTTCCCCCGTCCGAAACCCGGGCGGGACCGGGCAGCGGGAGCCCGGCCGCGCCGCCGTCCTGGGACGGCGGGCAGCCCGGCCACGGCCGCCTACCCCTCGGTGCCGCGCCCCGCCACGTAGACGGTGTTGGTCGACGTGCCCCCCTGGAGGGGGTTGTCGAAGGTGACCACGTGCGCCTCCGTACGGGCGAAGACCTCCGCGAGTACGGCGCCGAACTCCGCGTCCGGCGGGTCGTTCGACCAGAGCGCGAAGACCCCGCCGGGCCGCAGCAGCGCGGCGAGAGCCCGCAGCCCGGCGGGCCGGTAGAGCGCCGCGTGGCTCGGGTGCAGCACATGGCGCGGCGAGTGGTCGACGTCCAGCAGGACGGCGTCGAAGCGGCGGCCCGGTGCTTCGGGGTCCAGGCCGCCGGGGCTCGCGGCCAGCGCGAAGAAGTCACCCAGGACCAGCCGGCAGCGGTCGTCCGATGCCAGGCCTGCGCCCAGCGGGACCAGCCCCCGCCGGTGCCAGTCGATGACCTCGCCGAGGGCGTCGACCACCACCAGTGAGGCCACGCGCGGGTCGTCGAGCGCGGCCCTCGCCGTGTACCCGAGGCCGAGACCGCCCACGGCGACGTCCAGCGGGGCGTCCGGCAGCCCCGCGAGGCCGAGCCGGGTGAGCTCGGTCTCACCCAGGGTGAAGAGGCTCGACATCAGGAACTCGTCCCCGAGCTTCACCTCGTACACGTCGTCGCCCGATGCCGGATCCCGCCGGCGTCGCAGGCTGATGTCGCCCATGGGCGTGGGCTGCCAGTCGATTTCCTCGAAACGTGCGCTCATCCGCCGACTCTCTCCGGGGCCACGGCCGGACGGAGCCCGGCGCCACTGGAGGGTCCCACAGCGGGCGGCGGGGGCCGGCCCGCGCCGGACGCGGGTCCCGGCCGGGTCCCGCCTTGCCGCACACTGGTGGTTCGGACGGACGAGGGACTGGTGGCGAGGGTGCAGACGTACGGGACTTCCGCAGACAAGAGGGACTCCCCCGGCGGGGCCGGCGTGAGCGGGACGGCGGCCGAGGCGGCCAGGCGGCGGACCTTCGCGGTCATCAGCCACCCCGACGCGGGCAAGTCGACGATCACCGAGGCCCTGGCCCTGCACGCGCACGCCATCACCGAGGCGGGCGCCGTGCACGGGAAGTCGGGCCGGCGCGCGGTCGCGTCCGACTGGATGGAGATGGAGAAGGCGCGCGGTATCTCCGTGACGTCGGCCGTCCTCCAGTTCGACCACCGCGGTCATGTGCTCAACCTCCTCGACACCCCCGGCCACGCCGACTTCTCCGAGGACACCTACCGCGTGCTGGCGGCGGTCGACTGCGCGGTGATGCTCATCGACGCCGCCAAGGGGCTCGAAGAGCAGACCCGCAAGCTCTTCGACGTCTGCCGGCACCGCCGTATCCCGGTGATCACCTTCGTCAACAAGTGGGACCGGCCCGGCCGGGAGGCCCTGGAGCTGCTGGACGAGATCGAGCGCGAGCTGCGTATCCGGCCCACCCCGGTGACCTGGCCGGTCGGCGAGGCCGGTGAGATGCGCGGCCTGATCGACGCCCGTAAGCCCGGGCAGATGCTGCGGTACACCCGCGCGCCCGGCGGCGCCCACCAGGCCGAGGAGGAGCTCATCACCGCCGAGCAGGCGGCCACCGAGGAGGGCGACCGCTGGGAGCAGGCGTCCGAGGAGCTCCAGCTGCTGCAGGCCGAGGGCGCCGAATTCGACGCGGAGTCCTTCCTGGGCGCCACGTCGACCCCGGTCTTCTTCGGTGCGGCGGTCTCCAACATCGGCGTACGGCTGCTGCTCGACGCGATCGTCGACCTCGCGCCGGCACCGCACGCCCGCGAGACGGAGGGCGGCGGCGCCCGCCCGGTCGACGCGCCCTTCTCCGGGCTCGTCTTCAAGGTGCAGGCGAACATGGACCCCTCGCACCGCGACCGCATCGCGTTCCTGCGGGTCTGCTCGGGAGTCTTCGAGCGCGGGGCGAGCGTCACCCGGGCCGGTACCGGGAAGGCGTTCGCCACCAAGTACGCGCACAGCATCTTCGGTCAGGACCGCTCCATGGTCGACACCGCCTACCCGGGCGACGTGGTCGGCCTGGGCAACGCGGCGGTGCTCCGGGTGGGCGACACGCTGTACGACGGGCCGGCCGCCCAGTTCCCGCCGATGCCGACCTTCGCGCCGGAGCACTTCGCCGCCGTGCGCCCGGTCGACATCAGCCGCTCCAAGCAGTTCCGGCGCGGTATCGCCCAGCTCGACGAGGAGGGCGTGGTGCAGGTGCTGATCTCGGACCGGCGCGGGGACCAGTCGCCGGTGCTCGCGGCGGTGGGGCCCATGCAGTTCGACGTGGTGACGCACCGGATGGCGGGCGAGTTCTCCTCCCCGGTCCGGCTGGAGTTCCTCCCGTACCACCTGGCCAGGTCCACGGACGCGGCAGGCGGTGAGGCCCTGAACGGTGCCCGGCTGGTGCAGGGCGAGGCGCTGACCCGGGTCCGCGACAAGGAGGTGCTGGCGCTCTTCCCGGACAAGTGGCAGGCCAACTCCTTCCAGCGCGCGTTCCCGGACGCCCGCCTCGACCCTCTGCTGGCCGCGCACGAGTGAGCCCCCCGGCCGGGGCGTCCGGGGGCCGCACGGCCGCCGGACGCGCCCCGGGCGGTCTCAGCCGGCGCAGTACGTGTCGGTCTCCGGCCGCTGCCCCGTGGTGAGGAACCGTGTCACGGCGCGGTCCCCGCAGGCGTTCCCGGTGCCCAGGTAGGAGCCGTGCCCGCCGCTGTCGACGGTCACCAGGCGGGCCCTCGCGCCGAGCGCCGCGCGCATCCTCAGTGCGCCGGAGTACGGAGTGGCGGGGTCCCGGCGGTTCTGGACCATCAGGACGTCGGACGGGCCCCGGTCGGTGATCCGGGCGGGCGGCGCCGTCGGTCCGTCCTTCCAGAACGTGCAGGGCGTGATGTTCACCGGCATCCCCGCCGTGAGCGGATGGGCTGCCCGGTCCGCCGCCACCGCGGGACCGTACGAGGAGACCGGGTCGGGCCAGCGCACGTCGTTGCAGATCACCCCGATGGTGACCGTCGCGTCCTCGTCGGGCATGGCCTGCGAGAGATCGGGGCTCAGGACGGGCGTCGCCGCCGGATCCTGCGCCGCCCGGATCAGCCGGGCCAGCTGCGGGAAGGCGTTGTCGTCGTAGAGCGCGGTCTGCAGCGCCTGCCGCAGCAGGGTGCCGGTCAGCGGGACGCCCGGTGTGGTCGTCTCCTTCGGTCGCCGGTCCAGCCGTGCGGCCAGGGCGAGGAACAACGGCCTGACCTGCTCCGGCCGTCCGGCCAGCCGCAGCCCCTCGTCCGCCCTGGCCGGGTCGGCGGCCCAGGCCGCGAAGTCGGGCATCCGGTCGTCCGCGCCGACCGCCATGTTCGCCAGCCAGCCCCGTGCGACCCGCGACGGGTCGGGGTCCCCGCTGCTGTCCAGGACCCAGCGGTCGGTGCGCCGCGGGTACTTCTGCGCGTACTCGGCGGCGACGTACGTCCCGTACGAGACCCCCCATGCGGAGAGCTTCTCCTCGCCCAGTGCCTGCCGGAACCGGTCGATGTCCCGCACCTCGTCGGCGGTGGTCAGGCTGCGGAGGACGGGCCCGCCGTTGCGGGCGCACGCCTCGGCGATCCGCCGGGACCCGGCGATGTTCTCCGCGATCCCGCCGTCCGCCGCCGGCCAGGACCTGAGGGTCACCAGATGCCGGTCGGCCGGGTCGATCCCGCAGCTCGCCCGCGTACTGCCGCCCACCCCGCGCGGGTCGAGGCTGACGATGTCGTAGGCACCGTCCAGCTGACCGCGCAGCGCGGTCCCCTTCTGCGTCAGCCGCTGCACACCCGACGATCCCGGACCGCCGGGGATCACGATGAGCGTCCCGCGGCGCGCGGCCGGCCGGTCGCTGCGCAGGCGGGACACGGCAAGGGTGAGCTGCGGGCCGTCCGGATGCCGGTAGTCGAGCGGTACGGGCAGCTCGGCGCACTCCTGGCCGGCGGGGCCGCCGGGCCGGTCACAGGCCCGCCAGGCGAGCGAGGAGGCCGGCGCCGGTCCGGCGGACGGGGCTGCCCCGGCGTGCGCCGCCGGTACGGCGGTGGCGGTGAGCGCGGCGGCCACGGCCGTCGCGGACAGGGTGCGGAAGAGGCCCTGACGGGCGTAACTGGTCATGCCACAAGGGTTGTTGACCCGATCCCTGCTGCCCATACGACAGGCACGAGGACGGAGGTGGGGGTAGCCCCCTGCCGCCGTCGCGGTGCCGGGCGGGCTCAGGCCGGTGCCGGGGCGCCGAAACACTCCTGGGCCCGGCTCAGCACCAGGTCGATGAAGTCGCTGACGACCGGGGTGCGGGTGCGGGCCGTCACCCGGGTCAGACCGACCGTGCGGGAGGCCCCCGGGTCGTCGAGCGGCAGGTCGACGAGGCCGGACACCCGGACCGGCGAGGGGGGCAGCACCGCGACCCCGAGCCCCGCGGCGACGAAGCCGCGGATGGTGGCGATCTCGGCGCCCTCGAACGCGACGCGCGGCGGGAAGCCGGCGGCGGCGCAGAGACCGTTGACCAGACGGCGCAGTCCGTAACCGGATGCGGCCATCACGAAGTCCTCGTGCTCGGCGTCGGCCAGCCGGACCCGGCCCCGCCCGGCCAGCCGGTGTCCTGCGGGGACGACCAGACTCAGCGGCTCGGCGGCGACGGGCAGGGTGGTGATGCCCGGTTCGTCGGGCAGCGGTGAGGTCAGGCAGAGATCGACCTCGCCCGCCCGCAGCCGGTCGAGCAGCCCCTGCGCGTTGTCCTGGACCAGCTGGAAGCGGGCCTGGGGGTGGCGCTCCCGGAACCAGCTGACCAGCATCGGCACCGGGGCCGAGCCGAGCGCGGGCAGGAAGCCGAGAGCCACGGTGCCCGGCATGTCGGTGGCCAGCCGCAGCTCCTCGCAGCCGGTCGCGATCTCCTCCAGGCCTCGCTGCACCCGGGCCAGGAAGGCGCGGCCCTGCCGGGTCAGCCGCAGCCCCCGGCCCTCCCGGTCGAAGAGCGGGGTGCCGACGGCCGCCTCCAGCCGGGCGACGCTGCGGCTGACCGTCGACTGCGGGGTGCCCAGCTCGCTCGCCGCTGCGGACAGGTGCTCAAGACCGGCCACCGTCACGAACCGCACGAGGTCCGGGCACATCCCCAGCAGCGGCGCCGGCAGGAGCGCGGCCTCACGCGGCAGCGCGCCGGGCGCAGCCGCCGGGGGAAGGGCGGGCGCCGGGCGGCCGGAACCGTACGGTCGGTGTTCCATATACGGAACATACATCGGGCATCCATGCATTGGACGCATGAACAGCGCCCGGCCTACCGTCGTCGGGTGACTGACCCGCACATATCGCCTGCCGCTCACACGCGGGGGACACCCGGCTTCCGCCGGGCCACCGGAGCGCTGTTCGCCGCCGGGATGACCACGTTCATGACGCTGTACTGCGTCCAGGCGCTGCTGCCCGCCCTGTCCTCGCACTTCGGCCTGTCCCCCGCGGCCTCGTCGCTGACCATCTCGGTCTCCACCGCGGCCATGGCCGTCGCCGTGGTCCCGCTGACCGCTCTCTCCGACGCGTGGAGCAGGACCGGGATGATGAGCGTGTCGCTGGGTGCGGCGGCGCTGCTCGGCGTCGCGGCGGCCTTCGCGCCCAACTTCGCGACGCTGCTCGTCTTCCGGGTGCTCCAGGGCCTCGCGCTCGCCGGACTCCAGGCGACCGCCATGTCGTACCTCGCCGAGGAGGTGCACCGCGAGTCTCTCGGTCAGGCCATGGGGCTCTATGTGGCGGGCAACGGCATCGGCGGGATGGCGGGACGGCTCGTCGCCGACGGCGTGCTGGACCTGACCGGCAGCTGGCGCTGGGCGATCGGCGCGGTCGGCGCGGTGGCGGCGGTCGCCGCTGTCGTCTTCCATCTGACGGTGCCCGCTTCGGTGCGCTTCGTCCGCAGGGAGGCCCGGCCGCGCGCCCTGGCATCGGCCATCGGCCGGGCGCTGCCGGACTCCGCGCTGCTCAGGCTCTATCTGATCGGCTTCCTGGCGATGGCCGCGTTCGTCACGGTCTACAACTACCTGGGGTTCCGGCTGATCGACGCGCCGTTCAACCTGTCCCAGACGACGGCGGGGCTGCTCTTCATCGCGTACACCGCCGGTTCGTTCTCCTCGGCGGCCGCGGGCCGGCTGGTCGACAGGTACGGGCGGCCGAAGGTGCTGCTGCCCGCGCTGCTCGTCGCTCTCGCCGGGCTCGCCGTGATGCTCGTACCGCATCTCGGCGCCGTCATCCCCGGCCTGGTGATCTTCACGGTGGGCTTCTTCGCGGCCCACGCGGTGGCCAGCGGCTGGGTCGGCGGGCGCTCCTCCCTGCTGGGGGTGCAGGGCGCGGCGGTCTACCTGTTCTTCTACTACATCGGCAGTGCGGTCGGCGGTTCGGTGGGCGGTATCGCGTACTCGGCGGGCGCGTGGAACGGCCTGACCCTCTACTGCGGCTGCCTGGTGGCGGTGGCGCTGCTCAGCGCGGTGACGCTGCGCCGGGTACGTACCGCGGCCCGGCCGGGCGACCGGGCCGCGCAGCCGCCCCTGCCCGCCGGGTCCGCCGCATCCCCGGGACCTGTGGAGTCCGCGGGCGGTCCCTCCG
Organism: Streptomyces sp. NBC_00388; assembly: GCF_036061255.1. Taxonomy (NCBI): domain Bacteria; kingdom Bacillati; phylum Actinomycetota; class Actinomycetes; order Kitasatosporales; family Streptomycetaceae; genus Streptomyces; species Streptomyces sp. NBC_00388. The sequence goes on along the minus strand of NZ_CP107948.1, from coordinate 4,013,944 downwards.
CCGTCACTCGACCCGGCGACGGCTCCGGCGGCGTGCGGTGAAGCGCTTGCGGTAGGCACCGGTGAGCAGCAGCAGGGTGGCCGCGGCGATGGTCACGGCCTGCGCGATCACCGTGAGCCACTTGTCGCCGAACCAGACCGGCTCGTACATGTTCGGCACCGGGCCGAGCTTGCCCACGTTGACGTACCGGTAGACGAGCAGCAGCGCGAGGCCGCCCGCGGCGACCAGCCAGGCGAACGCGTCGGAGACGGCGCGGCGCCAGACCAGCACGAGCAGCGCCGCCAGCGCGGCCACCCCGGCCTCGATCCGGAAGAGGGTGCCCTGGCTGATGCTCGCCGAGATGGGGTCGTAGCGGTCGGCGAGGTGCGCGTGCACATAGGCGTCGACCGCGAGACCCGCGGCGGCCAGCACGCGGAGCAGCACCCGCAGATACCGGCGGCCCGGACGGGCTGTGGGGTCCGGCGGCTCGGCGAGCGACGGATCGGACGGCATGGGGGTCCCTTCCCGGCACGGTGGAGCGGGCGGTGGAGCCGGCGCGGGTGTTCCGGGGCCGGCGAGGTGCTCCCGGCGCGGTGGAGTCAGCACCGGGGACACGGGCGGGTACGGCAGGGCCGTGCACGGTCCGCGGTCAGCCGACCGTGAGCGAACCCTTCATGTACTGGTGGATGGTGCAGATGTAGGGGTACTTGCCCTTGGCGGACGGCGCGGTGAAGGTGACCGTCTTGCCCGCCGCGATGTCACCCGTGTCGAACGCCTTCTTGCCGGTGGCGGTGACGGTGTGGGTCGTCGAGTCCTTGTTCATCACGGTGATCTTCGTGCCCGGGGCCACGGTCAGGTCCGCGGGCATGAACTTGAAGTTCTTGATCGTGATCAGGTGGCCCTTGCCGCTCGCCGTGGAGGCCGCGGTCGTGGGGGTGGTGGACGACGGTGACGAGGACTTCGAGCCGCTGTCCGAACAGCTGGTGACAGCGGTCAGCATGCAGAGCGCCGCTGCGGCGACCGCCACACGCGGCCGGCGGGTCCGGGTGAGCATCGGGTTCTCCGGTGAGGTGTCGGGACGGCCGACCCCGGCCGGGCGCGTGGGGGGGGTACGCGCCCGGCCGGGGAGCCTGGAGGGGGACGGGACGTGCGTCCGGTGTCAGACGGTCAGCAGGCTGGGGCTTGCCGCCTTCTTCGTACCGATGAAGGCGTCCGGAACCGGGTACTGGCCCAGCACGTAGTGCAGGATCGCCGCGTGCATGGCCTCGACCGGAGCGATCGTGGCGGCCGTGTTGACCCCGCCCATGCTCTTGACGTTGTACGTCGCGAAGACATAGGTCTCGGTGGCCTGGTCCTCCAGCTGGAGGGCCAGCTTGGCCACCCCGGTGACGTCCTTGACCTGGCCGAGCGCCTTGGTGACGGCGGGCTGGTCGGAGAGCGGCACATCGGTGATCTTGGGCTTCCCCGCGCTGGAGAGCACGCCGTTCCACGCGTTGGCGTGGTCCTTGTGCTGCGCCATCGCGGTCTGGATGAACGTCGCGACCGCCGGCGGCACCTTGCCGAGCTTGCCGGCGTTGGCCGCCTTGAGTGCCGCCTGGTAGGCGGCGACGGCCTGGTTCTCCAGGGCCACCGCCAGCGCGACGACCTTCAGGTCACCGGTGTACTGGCCGGCCCCCGAGGACGAGGACGCCGACGCGCCCGTCGACGGGGAGCCGGAAGCGCTGCCGCCGGTCGGCGTGGAGCCCGACTTCCCGCCGCACGCGGCGAGCGCCAGCATGGCGGCGGACGCGCCGGCGCCGGTCAGGAAGCGGCGGCGCGCCAGGTGCACACGCTCCTCGTGGACCCGGTCGGGGCCCGAGGTCTCCAGGTCCTTGAGCTCCGTCGACAGCTCACGGGCGGACGCGGCCATGACGGGCAGGGTCGCCCGGTGGGCCTCGTCCATCTCGGTCGTCAGGCGGGACATCTCGCCCTCGCTGATCGGCAGCTCCCAGCTGCCCCTGGTGCTGCTCATTTGACGGCCCCTTCACTGACCGGCGAAGCCATCTTGGTGGGGTAGAAGGCGTCCGGGAAGCCGACGCTGCCGATGTTGGCGGGAAGCTTCGCGACGTCCGTGGGGATCGCGATGAGGTTCGTCTTCCCGTCGGCCAGCAGGGCCTGCACGGCCAGCAGCGTGGCACGGTGCTGGGCCTCCACCGGCGCGACCGAGGCGAAGAGCTGGCGCAGGTTCGTGTCGCTCACCTGCCCGATGTTCTTGGTGTACGTCTGCGCCGCGACGTCCTCCAGCGTGATGGCCAGCTTGACCACGTCGGCCGAGGTCTTGATCGTCGGAAGGGTCTTCTTGACGACCGCCGCGTACTTCGGGTCCGTGCCCGTCTGCTCCTTGCCGCCGGCCTTCTTCGCGGCGGCGTTGAACGCCTGGGCGTGCGCGGTGTGCTGCTGCGCCGTCTTCGTGATGAAGGCCAGCACGGTCTTGTTGCCGGTCTTGATGAACGGCAGCCCGGCGGCGGTGTGATAAACGCTCACCGCCAGATTCTCGATCGAAGCAGCCGTCTGGAGCGCCATGACGTCGGTGCTCGACGCGGCCGCGGCGCGGCCGGCGCCCAGCAGGGTCGCCGCACCCGCGGCTCCCAGCAGCGTGCCGCGCCGCTGCCACCAGCGGCGGCTTGAGGACTCGGCTGTCTCGGCGAAGTCCGCCAGCGCGGAGTTCGTCACCCGGAGCGCGTCGCTGTTCAAATCCTGCGACTGCTCGGTCAGCTCCTTCAGCAACCCGGTGTCGATGTGATCGGTACCCATCGCGTCCCATCTCCTTCCCCGCGCCGGACAGCACGGGTGTCCCCCCGAGAGTTGGTCAGGAGGTACCGGCAGGGCCCGCTCGCTGAGACCGAATGCCACAACGCGTACCCGAACGGAGGACCAATCGGTTGCCCGGGGCACACATCTCTCCCCGGCCGGGGAACGAGAAGCCCCGGACGCGGCGAGGGAAGAAGCAGCCCCCTCAGATTGTTGGTAAATACAAATACCTGAACCGGACTGCCGACCCAGTCCGGACTGTCGAACCGAGGAGCATCCGTGCAGCCCACCGAGAAGCCCGCCGAAGCCGTCGCCCGGCTCCGTGCCACCTTCCGCACCGGCCGGACCAAGACCCTGTCCTGGCGCACCGAACAGCTGCACGGCCTGCGGGCGATGCTGACCGAGCACCGCCAGGAGCTGGCCGCCGCGCTCCACACCGACCTGGGCAAGAGCGAACGCGAGTCCTTCCGCACGGAGATCGACTTCACCGTGCGCGAGATCGACCACACCCTGGAGCGGCTGGAGGGCTGGCTGCGGCCCGAGCCCGTCGACGTACCCGAGCACCTGGGCTCGGCGTCCGCCTGGACCGTGCAGGACCCGCTGGGGGTCGTCCTGGTGATCGCCCCCTGGAACTACCCGGTCCAGCTGCTGCTCGCCCCGGTGGCCGGGGCGCTCGCCGCGGGCAACTGCGTCGTCGCCAAGCCCAGCGAAGTGGCCCCCGCCACCTCACGGGCCGTCGCCGAGCTGCTGCCCCGCTATCTCGACCGGGACGCGGTGGCCGTGATCGAGGGTGCGGTGCCGGAGACCACCGCCCTGCTCGAAGAGCACTTCGACCACATCTTCTACACGGGCAACGGCACCGTGGGCCGCATCGTGATGCGCGCGGCGGCCGAACATCTGACACCGGTCTCGCTGGAACTGGGCGGCAAGTCACCGGCCTTCGTCGACCGGGACACGGATCTCACCGCGGTGGCCGCCCGGCTCGTCTCGACCAAGTTCCTCAACGCGGGCCAGACCTGCGTCGCCCCGGACTACGTCCTCACCGACCCGGGGACCGCCCGCGAGCTGGAGGGCGCGCTGGCCTCGGCCGTACGCGAGCTGTTCGGCGCGGACCCGGCCACCTCCGGGGACTACGGCCGGATCATCAACGAACGCCACTTCGACCGGCTGACCGGCCTGCTCGGCTCCGGCAGGGTGGTGGTCGGCGGTGACAGCGACCGTGCCCAGCGCTACATCGCCCCCACCGTGCTCGCGGAAGTGTCGCCCGGTTCACCGGTCATGGCCGAGGAGATCTTCGGCCCGGTCCTGCCCATCGTGGAGGTGGACGGGCTGGACGAGGCCATCGCGTTCATCAACGACCGGGACAAGCCGCTGGCGCTGTACGCGTTCACCGAGTCGGTGCTGACCCGCGACCGGCTCACCACGGAGACCTCGTCCGGCGGCCTCGGCTTCGGCCTGCCGGTGGCTCACCTCACCATTCCCGACCTGCCGTTCGGCGGGGTGGGGGAGAGCGGGATGGGCCGCTACCACGGCCGGTACTCGCTGGAGACGTTCAGCCACCGCAAGGCGATCCTGGACAAGCCGCTCGGCTGAGACCTCCTCGGCACAGGGCGCACCGGCGGAGCGCCCCGGCGGAGCAGAGCGCCCCGGATCCCCCGGCTCTCCGCGGAGAGCCGGGGGATCCGTCGTGCCGTGGCCGGCCGTTCAGCCCCCGGTTCCTGCCGGGCCGCCACCGGACCGGCCGCGCTCCGCCGCGGAGCCGCGGCCGGCGCCGCTCTCCGCGAGACTGCGGTCGGCGAGGAACCGCAGGTACTCCTCCCGGTCGAGCGGATTGCCGTCGGTGCGCCGGCGGACCGGCACCCGGCCGCGTACCCGCCGGTCCTGCCCCGGGCCCGACCACATCGCGCCCTCCCCACGGGTCAGTCCGGGCAGCACCTTGCGGAACTCCTGCACCCGCCTCACCGGCAGCTCCGCCGTCACCCGCCAGGACCGGCCGGCCCCGGTGGAGCCGGTGATCTCGGCCCCGAGCGGGACGAGGGCGCCGACGACGGCGTTGAGGGAGTCCTCCGGGATCTCCGCCTCCACCGCCAGGCACGGCTCGAAGACGCGGCTGCCGGCGCGGTCCAGCGCGCGCATCAGCACCAGCGGCGTGAGATGCCGGAAGTGCGCGGCGACGGTGAGCGGTGCCACGTAACCGGTCGCGGTGAGCGTGACCGTGCAGTCGGTCACCTCCCAGCCGGACAGGCCCTGTTGCAGGGTCCGCAGCGCGGACTCCTCGATGGCGCGGTGGAAGGCGCGGGGCAGTGAACCCAGCTCGACCTCCCGCACGAAGGTGACACCCGCGCCGTGCGGGGCCGCGTCCACCCGCAGCCCCACCGTCGCCAGGAAGTCGTTGGGGCCGTGCCGGTCGATCCGGGTGACCGCATCGCCCCGGCCCGCGGGCCGCTCGAAGTACACCGGGCGGACCGGCTCGAACCGCACCCCGACGCCGAAGTCCCGCTCCAGCCGGGCGGCGAGCACCTCCTGCTGCACGGCCCCGTAGAGCAGTACCGACGTGGCGCCGCCGCCCGCCACCCGGGTGCGGATCAGCGGGTCCTCGTCCGCGAGCGCCACCAGGGCGGCGTGCAGCCGCGCCTCCTGCCCGGGGCGGCAGGCCCGTACGACCGTCTCCAGGCTCGGCGGGGAGAAGTGGAGCTCCTCCGGGCGGTCGCCGGGAGCGCCCAGCCGGTCTCCGACACGGATACCGGGCAGACCCCGCACGCGCCCGATCCTTCCCGCCGTCAGCCCCGGGCCGGTCGTCCCTGCGGCGCCGTCCGGGGAACCCGGGGCGGTCACGACCTCCACGCCGGTGATCCTGCCGGTGAACTCGGCCTGCTTCCCGCCGGGTTCACGCTGCCAGTAGGTGATGCGCTGCCGCTCGCGCACCTCCCCCGAGAACATCCGGAGGTACGCGACCTTCTCCCCGGCGGCCGTGCGCTCGACGGCGAACACCGTGCCCTGCGGACCGGGCGCGGAGGGCGCCGGGACGGCAGGAGGCGGGCGCAGCAGCGTGGTGATGCCGTCGGTGAGCGCGGTGATGCCGTCGCCCGTCACGGCCGACCCTGCGAAGACCGGGTACAGCACCCCGGCCCCGCACTGCCGGGCCAGCAGGGTGCGCACCTCCTCCACCGACGGCAGCGCGCCCTCCACGAGCCGCGCCAGGAGGGCGTCGTCGTGCTCGGCGAGCGCCTCGGCGGCCTCGCCGCGGAACTCCGTTCGCTCCAGCGTCCGGGCGGCCGACCGGGCGGCGGCGGTGCCCGCGTCCCGTACCGCGCTCATGGGGAGGATGTCCGGGGTGAGGAGGGCCCGGATCTCGTCCTGCACGCCGTCCGGGCGCGCACCCGGGCGGTCGGTCTTGTTGACGAAGAGCACCGTGGGCAGCCGCAGCCGGCGCAGCGACCTGAACAGGACACGGGTCTGCGCCTGGACGCCCTCGACGGCGGACACCACGAGGACCGCCGCGTCGAGCACGGACAGCGCCCGCTCGACCTCGGCGATGAAGTCGGGGTGGCCCGGGGTGTCCACCAGGTTGATCTGCAGACCGCCGGCGGTGAGGGGCGCCACCGCCGAGCGGATCGTGATGCCACGCTCCCGCTCGATCTCGCCGGTGTCCGTCTGCGTACTGCCGGCGTCGACGCTGCCGAGTGCGGAGATGGCGCCGTTGTCGAGCAGCAGCCGCTCGGTGAGGCTGGTCTTACCGGCGTCGATGTGGGCGAGCACGCCCAGGTTCAGGGTGGTTCCGGAATGCGGGATTGCGTGGGGCACAGAGGTCCTCGGTGGGAGTGGAGGTGAGACACGACCTGATGACTCCGTGGACCTGGCGCATCGTCTTCCTCTTCCTGAACCCTCTGGGACCCGGTGGGCCCACCTGACCTGCCGCCCCTCCGCGGATCCGCGGGACTCCGCAACGGGGCACGTGAGGGTACCGGCACGCGCCAGGCCCCGGCGACCGGTTTTCGGGCCGTCGCCCCGGCCTCCGGGGGCGGTGTGCCGCTGCCCCGTACGGTGGCGGGATGACCGACTCGGAATCCGGAGCGCCGGCGCCCGCGACCAGCGCAGCCGGGCGGCGGTTCCCCGCCGACCGGGCGCCCGGCTGCGCCGACCTGGCCACGCTGGACGCCGAGGTGGTCCACTGCCGTGCCTGCCCCCGGCTGGTGGCATGGCGGGAGCAGGTGGCCGGGGAGAAGCGGGCCGCGTACCGGGACTGGGAGTACTGGGGGCGGCCGGTCCCCGGCTTCGGCCCGGCCGACGCGGCGCTGGCCGTGGTGGGTCTGGCGCCCGCGGCACACGGCGGGAACCGGACGGGCCGGATGTTCACCGGCGACCCGGCGGGCGACTTCCTGGTCGCCGGACTGCACGCCGTCGGCCTCGCCTCCCAGCCGACCGCGACCACGGCCGGTGACGGGCTCACCCTGCGCGGCGTACGGATGGCCGCCCCGGTGCACTGCGCGCCGCCGCAGAACAAGCCGACCACCGCGGAGCGCGACACCTGCCGGCCCTGGCTGGCGGCGGAGCTGGCGCTGCTGCGTCCCGGACTGCGCGCGGTGGTGGTGCTCGGCGGCTTCGGCTGGCAGGCGCTGCTGCCCGTACTGGCGGAGGCCGGCTGGCTGCTGCCCCGGCCCCGTCCGGCGTTCGGCCACGGCGCGCGGGCCACACTCACCCGCGCCGACGACCACGGCGAGCTGCGGCTCTTCGGCTGCTACCACCCGAGCCGGCGCAATGTGAACACCGGGCGGCTGACGCGCCCCATGCTGGAGTCGGTCTTCCGCGAGGCAGCCGCCGCGGCCGGTCTGTAGGGCGGGCGCTGCGGCGACCGGTACCGCCCCCCGGCTGCGGGGACCGGCGGTGACACACTGGCCCGCGGTCCGCCGAAGGAGCCACACCATGCCGATGTTCCGTACCCTGCGCCGCGCCGTGCGGCGCCCTCCCCGCCGCCCGGTCGATCTCAGCCACCCCGCCCGTTCGCCGCTCGGCAGCGCGGTCGTGAACTGCGTGGTCTACCGCGACGGCGTCCGGCAGCCGGGCGACTGCCCGCCGCAGGAGGCACTGCGCCGGGTCAGGGCCGAGGGCAGCGGATTCGTCTGGGTCGGGCTCCACGAGCCGGAGCAGCAGGAGCTCGGCGCGCTCGGGGAACTGTTCGGGCTGCACCGGATAGCCGTCGATGACGCGCTGCGCCCGCATCCCCGGCCCAAGATCGACATCTACGGCGACATCCTCTTCGCCGTGCTCAAGACCGTCGGCTACGTCGAGCACAGGGAGCTGACGACCACCAGCGAGATCGTCGACACCGGGGAGCTCTCCGTCTTCACCGGCCCGGACTTCGTCCTCACCGTCAGGCGCGGCAGGTACGGCTCGCTGGGGCCGCTGCGCGAGTCCCTGGAGGCCGACCCCGGACAGCTCGCCAAGGGCCCGGGGGCCGTGCTGCACGCCATCGCCGACCATGTCGTCGAGGAGTACGCCTGTGTCGCCGACGCCGTGCAGGACGACATCGACGCCGTCGAGTCCACGGTCTTCTCCCAGCAGGCGGCGAGCGGTGACGCCGGGCGGATCTATCTGCTCAAGCGCGAACTGATGGAGTTCCGGCGCGCGGTGGTCCCGCTCTGCCGCCCGCTGGAGAAGCTGCTCACCCGGCAGCCGCTGCCCCTGATGACCCAGGACATCCGGACGTACTTCCGCGACGTGGCGGGCCGTCTCACCCGGATCACCGAGCAGACCACGGCGTACGACACCCTGCTCGACTCCATACTCCAGGCGCATCTGGCCCAGGTGGGCGTCGAGCAGAACGAGGACATGCGGAAGATCACCGCCTGGGCGTCCATAGTCGCCGTGCCGACCATGGTGTGCGGGGTGTACGGCATGAACTTCGACCACATGCCCGAGAAGCACTGGGAGTACGGCTATCCACTGGCCATCACGGTGATCCTGGCCGCCTGCCTGGTCATGTACCGGGGCTTTCGCCGCAACGGCTGGCTGTAGCCCCTTCCGCTCCCCTCCCCCGGCTCCCGGTGTTCCCGCTACCCGGCGCTGCCCGCGTGCTGGATCGCGCGGCTCCACGCCTCGTACGTGGGCTGCGGACGCTGCGGCCCAAGGGGCTCCTGCGGCTCGCGCGGCCGCACATCCCCGAACCGGGACCAGCCCCACCCCTGCATCGCGCTTCTGACCGGATCGTTCCCCGGCTCCACCAGGGCGGCGACCAGCGCGGCGCGCGAACGCACCAGCAACTGGTCGACGAGACGGGTGGCGATCCGCCGCCGCCGATAGGCGGGCTGCACCATCAGCTCGGCCAGGACGAACACCTGCCCCGACGCGGTCAGCTCCTCGATGTCCACCGGGAGACCGCCGCGGAAACCCCGCCAGAGACCGCCGTCCCGCTCCAGGACGTATCCGTACGCGCACCCGGCAAGCGAAGGACCGTCGGCGACCATCATGTCGAAGCCGGGCCGCTGCATGTCCTCGGCGAAGCGCTCCAGGAACAGCTGACGGTCGTGGAACTCCTCCCCGCGCGGACCCCGGTACGCCTCGACATAGGTGTCCGCCAGGGCCTCCCGCTGCGATTCGGCCTGCCATCTGGTCAGGCGGCGCATGAAGACCTCTGCCATGTGTTCCTCCCGTTTTCCGGCCATCGTCTCAGCGCTCGGCGACCAGGGAAACGGATAGTGCAGGATCCGGCCTCGCCCGGGGCCCCGCAGGCGAGGCCCGGTGGCGCGGCGCCGACCCGGCGCGGGACGGAAATGGCCGAATGGCGCCGCCCGGAGTGCGGACCCCCCGCCGGTGTCTTCCCCTGGAGACGTGACGGACGACGGCGCGGGCGGACTCGGCGGGCGGCGGGCCGGAGCCGCCGCACCGCGGGGCGGCGCCCCGCGCCACCGGCTGCGGTCGTTCCTCGCCGTGCTGCTGATCGTGGCCGCCGGGATCCTGACCCCGGTCGCCGCCGTGGCCGTCTGGACGCGCGACGAGGTGGGCAGCACCGACCGCTATGTCGCACTGATGCGGCCGCTGGCCTCCGACCCGGCCGTCCAGTCCGCCGTGACCGACCGCGCCACGGACGCCATCATGAAGTACGTCAGTGTGGACGCGCTGCTGAAGCCGGTGAGCCCCGCCGAACGGGCCAGGATCGAACTGGCCCTCGGCGCGCTGGACGGGACGATCACGTCCGGGCTCCGCGAACTGGTGCACAGCGCGGTCGCCGGATTCGTCGACAGCAGCGACTTCACGGCCGTCTGGACCCAGCTCAACAGGACCGCGCACGAAGCGGCCGAGGAGGCCCTGACCAGCGACCGGGGCAAGGCCCTCACCATCGATCTGGCGCCCGTGACGGACGCCGCGAAGCGGCGGCTCGTGGACCGCGGGCTGACCGTCGCCGCGAAGATCCCCACCGTGCACACCCGCCTCACGGTGCTGGACTCCGCGGCCGTCGGCCGGGCACGCACCGCCTTCCGGCTGCTGCGGATCGGCGGGCTCTGGCTGCCGCCGGTGACCGTTCTGCTCGCGGTGGCCGGCGTCCTCCTCGCGGTCCGCAGACGGCGCGCCCTGGTGACCGCCGGCCTGGCGGTGGCCGCGGGCGCGCTGCTGCTCGGGCTGGCGCTCGCCGTCTTCCGCAGCCTGTACCTGGACCGGCTGCCGGACGGCATCCCGCAGCCCGCGGCAGCTGCCGTCATCGACGCGCTGACGGCGTTCCTGCGGACCTCGGTACGCCTGATCGCCGTCCTCGGCGCGGTGGTGGCACTCGCCGCCTGGCTGGGCGGCGGTGGCCGGATCCCGGCACGGGTGCGGGCGGGCTGGCGCGGCGGCATCGGCGCCGTACGCGACGCCATGGGGCTGCGCACCGGGCGCGCCGGGCTCCTGGTGCTGCGTGCCAGGGCCTGGCTGAACCGCACGGTGGTGGCCGTCGCGCTCGCCGTCTATCTGGTCTGGGACCGGCCGACCGCCGCGGTCGTGGCGGGCATCGTGCTGTCCGCGCTCGTCGCGCTGGCGCTCGTGGAGCTGCTCGCCGACGACGGGACGCCGCACACACCGGGCGGCGGCCCGTCACCGGCGGGCAGTGCCACGCCGTGAGATCACTCCCCGCCTCCCCGTACGACGGGGAGCTCGCTCCCGTCCTGCGGCGCGACCGTCACTCCTCGTGTGTGTAGAACAGGTAGAACGTCGTGACCAGGGCGCCGATCCCGAACCCGGCGCCGATGAACGACGACGACAGGACGCTCGACCCGGTCATCGAGTACAGGAACCCCATCGCTCCGCCGATGAGCACGCCGTACCCGGCGGCCCTCGCCTCCTTGGGAAGCGTGTGCTGGATCCGGCCGAAACCGAAGGCGAGCGCCGCGAGAACGAGCCCCGAGACCACGCTGAGGACCGTCTTGGCGGTGCTGAACACCTGGCCGGAACTGAGCAGGAACGCCGTGTAGAGGCCGTAGACGACACCGAGGAGTACCGGCACCGCCACGGCCGGTGCCGGGAGGTGCCCGCGGGCCGGCGGACGCCGGTGGGAGGGCCGGTGTCCGTGGAGTGTGGTGGGTGTGGCCATGGCAGATTCCTTCCGCTCGCCCTCCCACCAGCGCACACCCGCAGCCGCGTACCGGCAACTCGTACACCGGCTCCGGGCCCGCCCGGCCGGGGCCGGGCACGCGGGCGACAGGGGAAACCCGCACGCCAGGACGTAGTTTGTCGGCATGGGTGACACGGCGGGCAGCAGCGCGGACGCAGGGCGAAGGCAACCGCTGGTCTCACCGCCCGAGTGGCTGATCCGGGGGCTGCGCCCGCAGCCTGCCCCGATCCCCTGGGCCGCGGTGGTGCGCGCGAGTATCGCCCTGGCCGCACCGCTTGCGGCCGGCCTCGCCGCCGGACAGCCGGGCTACGGTGCGCTGGTCGCCATGGGCGCGCTGTCGGGCGTCATCGGCGACACCGCCGACGCCTACCGGATGCGGATCCTCAACATCGCCGTGCCGCAGTGCTTCGGCGCGGTCGGCGTCATGATCGGCACTCTCGTGTACGGCGACGGCTGGACCGCGGTCGCCGTGCTCACCCTGGTCGCTCTGGTCTCCGGGATGATCTCCTCGATCGGCGCGGTGGCGTCCGTATCGGGCCTGCTGCTCCTGCTCAACTCGGTCGTCGGCGCGGGCCTCCCGATGCCGGGCCCCTGGTGGAAGGCCCCGCTGCTGCTCTCGCTCGGCGGGCTCTTCGTCCTGGTGCTCGCACTGGCCGGATGGCCGCTGCGGGCGCGGGCGCCCGAGCGGACCGCGGTCGCCGCTGCCTACCGCGCCGCCGCCGAACTGCTCGCGGTGGCAGGCACGTCCGCGTACGACGTCAGGCGCCAGGCCGTCACCGCCTCGCTCAACGCCTCGTACGATCTGATCCTCGCCCGGCGCGCCCACTACCACGGCCGCAGTACGTCGATGGTGCGGCTGCTCGCCCAGCTCAACGTGCTCGTCCCGCTGATCGAGGCGGCCGCCGCCGCCCATCTGCACGGCCGCGCCTCACGCAGACCGGAAATCGCCGCCGCCGTGCGGGACTTGGCGGATGTGGTCGCCGCCGGCCGGTCGGACGCGGTACCCGACCTGGCCCTCCCCGAGCCGGAGGGGCCCGCCGACCGCGCCATGAACGCGGCGCTGCGGCACGCGGCCGCCGTCGTCGGCCACGCGGACTCCGGCCACCCGGACCACCACGGCACCGACGACCGGCTCGGCCGCCCCGCCGGACTCGGGGTCAGGGCGCGCCGGGCCGCCCTCACCGTGCTGCTCTCGCCCGCCTCCTGGCGCTACGGTCTGCGGCTCGCGCTCTGCATCGGCCTCGCCCAGGCGCTGGTGTCGGTGGTGAGCGTCCCCCGCTCGTACTGGGTCGCGCTGACCGTCACCTTCGTGCTCAAGCCGGACTTCGGCTCGGTCTTCTCCCGCGCGGTCCTGCGTGCGCTCGGCACCGCGGTGGGTGTGGTCACCGCCGCCCTGGTCCTCGGGGCCGTCCCGCGCGGCTGGTGGGACGTGCCGGTGATGGTGGTGCTCGCGGCGCTGATCCCGGCGGTGTCGGCGAACGGGTACGCCTTCCAGACCGCGGCGATCACCCCGGTGATCCTGCTGGTCTCCGACCAGCTCAACCACCTGGGGTCCCATCTGGTGCTGCCCCGGCTGTTCGACAGCCTCATCGGCTGCGGAATCACCCTGGCCGCGGGCTACCTGCTCTGGCCGGAGAGCTGGCACACCCGGATCGGTGACCGGCTCGCCACCGCGGTCGAGGAGAGCGCGCGCTATGTGGAGTGCGCCTTCGGCGGGGGCAGCGGGGCCGCCCCGGCGGACGGCGGCGCGTCTGCTGCGGCCCCGCCGGGCGACCACGCCGACCGGGCCAGGATGCGGCGACGGCTCTACCGCGATCTGTCGGTCGTACGGACGGAGTTCCAGCGGGCGCTCACCGAACCGCCGCCGACCGGGAAGCGCGCCGCCGCCTGGTGGCCGCTGGTCGTCGCGGCGGAACGCATCGTGGACGCGACGACGGCCGCGCGGGTGCGCGTCGACCACGGCGCGGGGCCGCCTGCGCCGGAGGAGGTCCGCGAGGTGACGAAGCAGCTTCGGGAACTGGCCCGGGGGCTGCGGGCCAGCCCGACCCTGGTGCAGGTGGAGACCCGGATCGAGGGCGACGACGAGGGCGTACTCGCCCCCCTGCGCCAAGAGGTCGTCGCGGCCCGGGACATCGCCTCGCCCCAGCGCTGACAGGGCGCGAGTGCTCAGGGGCGTGACTGCTGAGGCGGCGTGAGCGCTGAGGCGGCGTGAGCGCTGACGGTCCTGCGCTTCCGGGAGAGGCCTTGAGCGCCCGGGGGCCCGCTATGCCCTGAGCGCCGGTAATCCTCGCGCCCCGGCACACCTTGAGTCCTGGCGGGCCTTGATGCCCGGGGAAGGGCAGGGAAGGGCAGGGCTAGGCGGGGAAGGGCAGCGCAGCTCCGGACATGGCGGAAGCCGGGCCGGGCGAGGCCCGGCCCGGCTTCTTCCGCCCCGGGCAGGTCACCCGCACCCGGCATCGTCAACGACGCCGGGTGCGGGGGGTGGGGGGCCGACGCCGGGGAGGTGGCGTCAGGGCCTGGGTGTCAGGACCCGGGTCCGGGTCCTGTGGTCAGGACCTGGGCGCCAGATCCGCCTTGGCCAGCGCTTTGGCGAAACCGTTCGCCCACAGGGCGTCGACCTGGGCGCGCTCCTGCGCGTCCGGCTGCCGGTTGGTGCAGGACGGGCCGGGGCCGCCACCCGACATCAGCTCGGTGCACGGGCCGCTGTAGTCGTCGGGAAGGCCGAGCACGTGGCCGGTCTCGTGGGCGGTGACCCGGACCGAGTCGTACTCCTGGGTCTGCGCGTGGTCCAGGAAGACAAACCCGCTGCCGTGCCCGTCCGTCGAGGCGTAGGAGCCCTGCGGGTCGTCGCCCTCACGGTAGGAGAAGTCGGCGTTGGAGCCCGACTGGAGCTTGACGTTGGTCTCAGCGGCGTTCCATATCTGCGCGCTGGCCGCTATCTGGCTCTGGTAACTGGGCGCCGCCGAGGCGTCGTAGGTGATGGTGACGGACTTCAGCCCGGGGTGGGCCGCCTGCTTCTTCGCGACCGACTTCATGACGGCCTCGAAGAAGGCCTTGTTGCCCGCCTCCTGCTTGGCGCTCGTGTAGTGCTGGGCGCTCTGCGCCGCGGTGTGCTGCACGGGGGCCACCGTGGCGGGGGCCGCCTGGACGGGGGCTGCGGTACCGAGGGCGGCGGCGATGCCGAGGCCGAGGATCGCGGACAGTGCGGTATTACGGTGCTTCATGTGGGGGGCTCCTACTCGTCCGGTGTGGGGGTGAACGGGTGGTACCGCAGAGTGTGCTGTGCGGGCGCCCCGCCGGGATGATGGCAACTGGCGATAACTTGGGGCTATCAGTGGGGGTTTGAGGGTCTGGTGCCACTCGGGGCGCACCCCTACTCTCTGGTCCCATGGACCTTGAGGTGCGGCACCTCCGCGCACTGTGCGCCATAGCGGACACCGGCAGCCTGCACCGGGCGGCCCGTGAACTGGGCATGAGCCAGCCCTCGCTCACCACACAGCTCCGCCGGATCGAGAACTCCCTGGGCGGGCAGCTCTTCTCCCGCGCCCGCACGGGCTGTCGGCCCACCCCGCTGGGGCGCACGGTGCTCAGCCGGGCCAGGCCACTCATCGACGAGATGCGCTCGCTGGTCACCGAGGCGAAGACCGCCGCGGCGCGCGCAGCCGGGCCCCGGCTGCGCATCGGTGCGACGGCGAGCCGCGCCATCCCCGGCTGGCTGCGCCGGCTGCGCACCCGGCTCCCGGACACCGAGACCTCGCTCCGCATGGACGTGTCGGCCAACGCGCTGCTGCGGCTTGTGGCATCGGGCCAGCTGGACGTGGCGTTCGTGCACGAGGTCGAGGGGTGCCCGCTGCGCGTACCGGACGGCTTGGAGGTCCGTGTGCTGGTCGAGCGGGAGCCGCAGTCCGTTACCCTGCCGGCCGACCACCCGGCGGCCGGCGACCCGGTGGTGAAACTGGCCGACCTGGCGACGGACCAGTGGATGGTCGACCCGACCGTGGACGGCGAATGGGACGGCATGCGCCGGATGCTGCGCGAGGCCGGCCTCAATCCCCGGGTGCTGCACGGCGATTACCTCACCGCGTTCGCACTGGT
Organism: Streptomyces sp. NBC_00388; assembly: GCF_036061255.1. Classification (NCBI taxonomy): domain Bacteria; kingdom Bacillati; phylum Actinomycetota; class Actinomycetes; order Kitasatosporales; family Streptomycetaceae; genus Streptomyces; species Streptomyces sp. NBC_00388. Next base: position 3,998,496 of record NZ_CP107948.1, on the reverse strand, counting down.
CGCTTCCGGCGAGGTGGTCACGGTCTGCCAGCCGACCACCAGACCCAGGCCCGACCTGGTGATAAGACCCCTGCACGGAGACCCGCTCGGAGTGCGGCTGCTGCTCGCGGCCCGGCCCGGGACGGACGGGGCGGAACTGGACGTGGTGTACGAGGAGCTGGCCACGGCCTACGGGGAGTTGCTGTAGTCCTGGCACCCGGGCCCGGCCCTCACGGAGGGTGAGGGGGCGTTCCCTCCGCAGCCACCGGGGAGTCCGGACGGCGTCGGCCCGCCCGGACTCCCGTACCTTCCGCGTACCATCCGCTGCCATGAGCTCCGAACTGGTCGTGGATCTGCGCACGCTGCCGCTCGCCTCGCTCGACGATTTCTGGGACGCCGTGTCCCAGCCGTGCGGGCTGCCCGACGGGTTCGGCCGGAACCTCGATGCCTGGTGGGACGTGGTGGAGACCCGGGGCGTCGCGGAGAAGGTCGACGCGTACGGTCTGCTGGTCGTACGGGCCAGGGCGGCCGGGCTGTTCGCCCCGGGCCGACCGGACGGCGCACGGCTGGCGGCCCTGTTCGCCGACACGACCCGCGCACGGCTCGACCTGGAGCCCGACCCGGCGGCGTGAGTCCTACCCTCTCCTCAGACGACCCTTCGGGGCCGGTCGGTCCAAGATCGCCTGAGGCGGTCGCTAACCTTACGTATCCGCCCTGGCCAGGGATCGCCTCCCGCCGGCGCGGACTTGTCTCGTACTCGACTCATTGCGAATCATTGCGAAAGGTCTCGCCCATGGGCATTCGGAGCTTGCTGCGCAAGGTGTTTGGACGCGACCGCGTGGAGTCCGGTGAGCCTGCGGCGGCCACTACCGTTCCGGCGCAGGCCGAGCGTACGACGACGTCCGCGAAGGCGGCGCAGACCGTGACGGCGGCCAAGTCCTCCGCGGAGTCCCCGGCGGAGAACGCGGCGCCGGAGCCGGCACCGGAGAAGGCGGACCGCGAGAACGGGGCGCAGGAGAAGGCGTCGTCGGAGAAGCCCGGCACGGTCTCGCTGCCGGCCCAGGCCGACAAGGCGTCGACCTCCGTGCCCGCCGCCGACAAGCCCGCCCCGAAGCAGGTGCGGAGGTCCGGTCCCGGGATCGCGTCCGACCTGGTGGCGGAGGCGTTCGACAACCCGAAGCGGAGGACGGCGGAGCCGACCGTTCCCGCCCAGGCGAAGGCGTCGGACGTGTCCGTACCGGAGCGGAAGCCGGAGGCCGAGGCGCTCCCCGCTGCCGGTGACACACCGGCCGACGTACAGGCGGCCGAGGCCCCGACGGCCGAGCCCGCCCCCGCGGAGCCGGAGACCGCTGCTTTGGCGGAGCCGGTCGCCGCCGGGACGCAGCCGGTCGAGGAGCAGGTCGTCGAGGCGAAGGCCGTCGAGGCGAAGGCCGTCGAAGCGGAGATCGTCGAGGAGCAGGTCGTCGAAGCGGAGATCGTCGAGGCTGCGGCGGCACCGGCCGCTCCGGAGCCGGCCGAGAGCGAAGCCGGGACCGAGGCCGAAGCTGCCGAGCCGGCGGAAGAGGCTGTCGCCGAAGCAGAGCCCAAGGCTGTCGACGAGCCGGTGGCGGCGGAGTCCGCAGCCACCGGGTCCGAGGCGGAAGCCGGGCCGGTGACAGCCGAGGCCCCCGCGGAGCCGGCCGCCGAGGCCGGTACGAGGACGGAGACCGCCGGGAAGACGGCCCCCGAGGACGCCGCTCCGGCCGTAGCCGGGGCCGCTGCGCCCGCCGGGACCGAAACCGCCGAGCCCGGGGCCGGGACGGAAGCCGCCGAGCGGGCCGCCGGTGCCGGGGAAGCGGAAGCGGAAGCCGAACCGGTGTCCCCGGCTCTGCCCGCCGCCCCCGCACCGGCCGGCCTCGCCACCCGCGCTCCCCAGCTCGTCAGCGCCTTCCAGGCCGCCGGAGCAGAGATCGACAAGGCCGGACTGAGCGACGCCAGGGCCACCGTCTACCTCGTCCTCGACCGGTCCGGTTCCATGCGGCCGTACTACAAGGACGGCAGCGCACAGGCCCTCGGCGAGCAGACACTCGCCCTCGCCGCGCACCTCGACGAGCAGGCCACCGTCCGTGTCGTCTTCTTCTCGACGGACATCGACGGCACCGGAGAGCTGACGCTCGACTCGTACGAGGGCCGGGTCGACGAGCTGCACGCCGGGCTGGGACGGCTGGGCCGTACCAGCTACCACCGGGCCGTCGAGGAGGTCGTGGCTCTGCATGAGAAGTCCGCCGACCCCACCGCCCCCGCTCTGGTGATCTTCCAGACGGACGGCGCCCCGGACGCCAAGGTCGTGGCCAGGCAGGCCATCGCCGATGTGGCGGACAAGCCGCTGTTCTGGCAGTTCGTGGCCTTCGGCGACCACGAGTCGAAGGCGTTCGACTTCCTGCGGAAGCTGGACGTGCCGCACGCCGGGTTCTTCCACGCCGGCCCCACCCCGCGCGAGCTGGCCGACTCCGAGGTGTACGAGCAGCTGCTCGCGGCCTTCCCCGCCTGGCTGGCAGCGCGCAAGGGCTGACACCGGACAGCACCGGCCGAACGGGGCCCCCGCCCGCCGGGCGGGGGCCCCGGCACAATCCCGTTCGGCTGCCCAGCCCGGGGCCGTTAGGATTTCGACCATGGCGGCCACTGGATCCGAGAAGCAGGGGACGAGCGAAGGCGTGCAGGCCTTCTACGTATCGACCCCCATTTACTACGTCAACGACGCTCCTCACCTGGGCCACGCCTACACGACCGTTGCAGGGGACGTGCTCACGCGCTGGCACCGTCAGCGCGGCGAGAAGGTGTGGTACCTCACCGGCACGGACGAGCACGGTCAGAAGATCATGCGCACGGCCGAGGCGAACAACGTCACACCGCAGGAGTGGTGCGACAAGCTCGTCGAAGAGTCCTGGAAACCCCTCTGGGAGCATCTGAACATCGCGAACGACGACTTCATCCGGACGACGGAGAAGCGGCACACCGACCGTGTGCAGGAGTTCGTGCAGGACCTGTTCGACAAGGACGAGATCTACAAGGGCGGGTACGAAGGCCCGTACTGCGTGGGCTGCGAGGAGTACAAGCTCCCCGGCGACCTGATCGAGGGCGAGCCGGACTTCCCCGGCCAGAAGCTGTGCCCGATCCACAAGAAGCCGGTGGAGATCCTCAAGGAGGAGAACTACTTCTTCAAGCTGAGCGAGTACGGCCCGAAGCTGCTGGAGTTCTACGAGGCCAACCCCGGCTTCATCCAGCCCGAGTCGGCCCGCAACGAGGTCGTGAACTTCGTCCGCCAGGGGCTTCAGGACCTGTCGATCTCCCGCTCCACCTTCGACTGGGGTGTCCCGGTGCCGTGGGACGAGAAGCACGTCATCTACGTCTGGGTGGACGCGCTCCTCAACTACGCCACGGCCGTCGGCTACGGCGCCAACCAGGAGAAGTTCGACGCGACCTTCCCGGCCGACGTCCACCTGGTCGGCAAGGACATCCTGCGCTTCCACGCGGTGATCTGGCCCGCGATGCTGATGGCGCAGGGACTGCCGATGCCCGGCCGCGTCGCCGCGAACGGCTGGCTGATGGTCGGCGGCGAGAAGATGTCGAAGTCGAACCTGACCGGCATCAAGCCGCAGGACCTGACCTCGCACTTCGGTGTGGACGCCTACCGCTGGTACTTCCTGCGCGCCATCTCCTTCGGCAGCGACGGATCGTTCTCCTGGGAGGACTTCTCCGCCCGCTACACGTCGGAGCTGGCGAACGACTACGGCAACCTGGCCTCGCGCGTGGCCGCGATGGTCGGCAAGTACTACGGCGGGACGCTGCCGGCCGCGGAGGCCGCAGGCGCCGCCGAGCAGGCCGTCCAGGAGGGTCTCGCCAAGGCGGTCACCGAGTCCGACCGGCTGATCGGTGAGGAGCTGGACTTCCAGGGCGGCATCCTGGCGATCTTCGACTTCGTGAAGCAGGTCAACGGCTACATCACGGAACAGGAGCCGTGGAAGGTGGCCAAGGACGAGTCGCCGGAGGGCCGGGCCCGCCTCGCGACCATCCTCTACACGGCTGCCGAGTCGCTGCGGGGTGTCGCGGTCCTGCTGAACTCCGTGATGCCGGAGACCTCACAGAGCCTGTGGGACTCACTGGGCGCCGAGGCGGGCCTCGGCGCGCTGGCCGGCCAGAAGCTCCAGGAGTCCGGGGTCTGGGGGCAGCTGCCGGCCGGTGCGACGGTGACGAAGGGCGCGGTGCTGTTCCCGCGCCTGGAGGAGAAGCCCGCGTAACCGGGAGCACATGCGACGGAAGGCCCGGAACCGTGATCGGTTCCGGGCCTTCCGGTTGCGGTGCGGGCCGGCGGGCCCGGCCCTGCCAGGAGCGGTGCGGCGCCCCGTGCGGCCCGGCATGGCCGGGCGATTCGACGCCCTTCCCGCACACAGCCGTGGCCACCTGCCCGCACCGGCGTCACTCCCCGAGCATCGACACGTCCCCCATGACCACCACGGGGTTCTTCGACGGCTCCAGCCAGCGCAGCAGCTCCTTCATCCGGTCCTCCGACAGGGAGACGCAGCCGTGCGTGGGGCCTCCGTGGTCGACGTGGAACCAGACGCCGCCGCCCCGGTCCGCGCCCATCGGGCGGGTCCAGTCGAGCGGGGTGGTGCCGGGCTTGTGGTTGTAGTTGATCGCCACCACGTAGTCGAAGGCGCCCGCCAGGGACTCCCCCTCGAAACCGGTCCCCGCAGCGACGAAGGCGGACCGGTGGTCGTACGGCAGGCGGGTGCCCGGGTCCTTCTTCCGGCCGCCCGCGTCGGTCAGGCCGTAGACCCCGGCGGGTGAGTGGAGATCGCCCTGGTAGTGCTTCTCGGTCCAGCCGTGCAGGGCGTTGTGCGCGGACCACGGGTCGGAGACGGGCTCCCAGCCCTTGGCCGGATCGCGGACATAGAGCACGACGGTGGAGCTGCTGGAGTCCGGTGCGTCCCCGGTGACGACGACAGCCTGCTTCGCGGACTCCGGAATCTTCTTCAGGGTCTTGGGGCCGAGCGCGGGGATCTCCTTGACCTGAACCTCCGCGGCCCGGCGGAGCTTCAGCCCGGCCGCGGGGGTCGCGGGCGCCGCAGCCGCTCCCGGCGGGCCACCGTGGCCGCTGTTGTCCTCCACCGTCCGGGCCGGGGCTGTCGCGTGACCCGGGTACCCCGCACATCCGGAGAGCACCAACCCACCGGTGACCAGTGCGCTCGCGATGAGCGCACCTCTGGGAAGTCGGCGAAGAGACATGTACGAACCTTTCATTTCACGTCGGGTCATGTCGGGTGCACGCCGTTAACGACTGGTGCACGCCCTTGGCGTCGATGCATTTCGGGCAACCCTGCACAGTTGCCCCCGCTGTCGGACCCTTCACCTGCGACGGGCAGACGTTCGACGGCGGTTCCCGTGTCGCGGTCGCGCATTGCAGAGCCTGTCGTGCGGCCGGGACGAGACGTGCCGCGTCACCGGGCACCCACAGACGCACCGGAATCAGATTGCCTCCGCCGCCGCCCCGCCCCTGACCGGCACGCCGGTCAGTCCGTCGTACTGGTTCGTCCTCTGCGGCGTCCGGCAGGCCTGGAAGCCCCGGGAACCGGCGGCATGGAAGAGCCCCCGGCCGACGGGCCGGGGGCTCTTCCGCCGTTTCACGTGAAACGGGGCGGAGTTACTTCTCCTGCTTGTCCTTGGCCGGAGCCGCCGGCTTGCGCAGCTGGATGTTCAGCTCGCGCAGCCGGGTCTCGTCGAGCACCGTGGGGGCGCCCATCATCAGGTCCTGCGCGTTGCCGTTGAGCGGGAAGGCAATCGTTTCGCGGATGTTCGGCTCGTCCGCGAGCAGCATCACGATGCGGTCCACCCCCGGAGCGATACCGCCGTGCGGCGGGGCGCCGAGGCGGAAGGCGCGGAGCATACCGGCGAACTCGTGCTCCACGGTCTCCCGGTCGTAGCCGGCGATCTCGAACGCCTTGAGCATCAGCTCGGGCTCGTGGTTACGGATGGCGCCCGAGGAGAGCTCGATGCCGTTGCAGACGATGTCGTACTGGTACGCCAGGATGTCGAGCGGGTCCTTCTCCTCCAGGTCGGCGTAGCCGCCCTGGGGCATCGAGAAGGGGTTGTGCGAGAAGTCGATCTTGCCCGTCTCCTCGTCCTTCTCGTACATCGGGAAGTCGACGATCCAGCAGAACCGGAACACGTCCTCCTCGAAGTGGCCGGCGCGCTTGGCCGCCTCGACGCGGACCGCGGACATGATCCGGGAGACCTCGTCGAACTCGCCCGCGCCGAAGAAGACCGCGTGGCCGGGCTTGAGCTCCAGGCGCTCGGTGAGGGCCGCGACGTCGCCCTCGGTGAGGAACTTGGCGATCGGCCCGGCGATGGCACCGTCGTCGCCGACGCGCACCCAGGCCAGGCCCTTGGCGCCCTGCTCGACGGCGTACGCACCGAGACCGTCGAAGAACTTGCGGGACTGGCCGGCGGTGTCGGGGACGGGCAGCGCGCGGACGTGCAGACCCGCGAACGCCTTGAACCCGGAGTCCGCGAAGACGTCCGAGACATCGACCAGTTCGAGCTGGGCGCGCAGGTCGGGCTTGTCGTTGCCGTACTTCAGCATCGACTCGCGGAACGGGATCCGCGGGAACGGCGAGGTGACGTGGCGGCCGTTGCCGAACTCCTCGAAGAGCTCGGTCATCAGCTTCTCGATCGGGCCGAAGACGTCCTCCTGCTCGACGAAGCTCATCTCGACGTCGAGCTGGTAGAACTCGCCGGGCGAGCGGTCCGCGCGGGCGTCCTCGTCGCGGAAGCAGGGCGCGATCTGGAAGTAGCGGTCGAAGCCCGAGATCATCAGCAGCTGCTTGAACTGCTGCGGGGCCTGCGGCAGCGCGTAGAACTTGCCGGGGTGCAGCCGCGAGGGAACTACGAAGTCACGGGCGCCCTCGGGGGAGGTCGCGGTGAGGATCGGGGTCGCCATCTCGTTGAAGCCCAGCGCGGTCATCTTGTGGCGCATGGCGGAGATGACGGCCGTGCGCAGCATGATGTTGCGGTGCATGCGCTCGCGGCGCAGGTCGAGGAAGCGGTACTCCAGGCGCCGCTCCTCGTTCACGCCGTCCTCGGCGTTGATGGTGAATGGCAGCGGGGCGGCGGCGCCCAGCACCTCGACCTCGCCGACCTCGATCTCGACCTCGCCGGTCGGCAGTTCCCCGTTGACGTTCTCGGTGCCGCGCGCGGAGACCTTGCCGTCGACACGGACGACCGTCTCCTTGGTGACCTTGGAGAGCGCTTCGTTGGCGGGGGTGCCGGGGCGGGCGACGAGCTGCGTGATGCCGTGGTGGTCGCGCAGGTCGATGAAGAGGATGCCGCCCAGGTCTCGGCGATTGTGCAGCCAGCCACTCAGCCGGACGTCGGAGCCGACGTCAGAGGCGCGCAGTTCGCCGCACGTGTGGGACCTGTACCGATGCATCGTTCATCCAGTTCTTCGCGAGACAGGCGGGAAGGGTGTACTTCGCACCAGGGTACCGCCGGGCACACCGTGCCTTTACGCCTTTATGGGCCGCCGCCCCCGGCCCCGGAGCGGCCGCATGGGCGCACCCTGTGTGGCGGCGCCCGGCCCCACCTTCTTAAAGTGGGTCAATGCGCACCGAGGACGTCCTGGCCGCCATCGCGACCGGCCTGTGGCGATGGGACAACACCGCCGGGCTGGTCACGCTCGACGCGGAAGCCGCCCGGCTCCTCGGTCTGCCCGCCGAGGCCGGCACCATCTCCGAGGTCACCGCCCGCTCCCGGTTCCACCCCGTCGACTGGAACGAGATCAACGGGACCGTGAATCTCGCGGTCGCCGAGGACACTCTCGCCGAGGCCCGGCTGCGCATCGTGGACGAGACGGGCCAGGTGCTCCGTACCGTGCGCAGCCGCTCCAAGCCGCTGATCAGCCCGGACGGCTATGTCCTGGTCGGCACCCTCCAGGAGGTCGCGGAACCGCAGCCGGGGGATGCCGCCCACACCCCGATCACCGGCGACTGGCGCCGTTCCCGCGAGGCGTTCCTGCTGGACGCGGGGCGGGCGCTCGCCGAGGCCAGGTCCACCGAGGAAGTACTGCGGGTCGCCGCCTCACTCTCCATGCCGGGGTTCGAGCCGGACGGCCTCGCGGTCTTCGGGATCACCGGCGACTGGCTGACGATCATCGGGCACCACGGCCACCGCCCGGGCCAGGACGGCCTGATCGCGGAATTCCCGATGAGCACGGAAGAGAACTACCCGGCCGCCGAGGTCGCCAGGACGGGGAAGGCCATCTATCTGCCGACCCCCGCCAGCTACCGCGACCGCTATCCCCGGTTCTGGCCCGCCGTGGAGCCTCTCGACCGGCAGTCCTGGGCCTTCGTCCCGCTGGTGGACTCGGGGGTGACGATCGGCGCCTGGATGGCGGCCTTCGCCTATCCGGTGAGCTTCTCGCCGGACGAACGCGCGGTGCTGACGACCGTCGCCCGGATGCTGGCCCAGGCCCTCGCCCGCGCCGGGGTGGCCGACAACGAGCGGGAGCTGTCGCTCGGGCTCCAGCGCTCGATGCTGCCGATGCTGGGCCCGCGTATCCCGGGCATGACGGTCGCCGCACGGTATGTGCCGACCGGGGGCGGCCTGAAGGTCGGCGGCGACTGGTACGACGTCATCGCGCTGCCGGGCAGCACCGTGCACGAGGACGGCAAGGGCGGCGGCCGGGTCGCTCTCGTGATCGGGGACGTCCAGGGTCACGACGTACGGGCTGCCGGGATGATGGGCCAGCTGCGGATCGCGCTGCGCGCCTACGCGGCCGAGGGGCACCCGCCCGACGCGGTGCTCTCACGGGCCTCACGCTTCCTGTACGGGATCACGGACACGTACGACCAGGGCGATTCCGACGAGCCGCCCACCCCTCGCTTCGCGACCTGCCTCTATATCGAGGTCGACCCGGCCACCGGCGCGCTCGACGTGGCCCGCGCCGGCCACCCCGACCCGACGGTCCGTACGGCCGACGGCACAGTGCTGGTGCGGCCCGTCGAGGGCGGGCTCCCGCTGGGCATCCATCCGGACACCGACTACCCGACGACCCGGCTGGTACTGCAGCCCGGCGAGACGCTGATGATGTGTACCGACGGCCTGATAGAGACCGGAGGCCACGATCTCGACACGGGCTGGGAGCGGATCCGGGGGACGCTGGAGCAGCACGCCGGGGAGAATCTGGAGATCCTCGCCGACGCCCTGGTGCAGGCGGCGCACGGTCCGCCGGAGCACCATCACACCGGACCGTTCTCCGACCGCCGTGAGGACGACATCGCCGTCCTGCTGATGTCCCGCGCCGGGGAGGCCGCACGGGCGGGCACCACCCGCCACATCTCCCTGACGATCGAGCAGGCCCAGCCGGAGCGCATCTCGGCGGCCCGGAGCCAGCTGCGGGAGCTGTTGCACGACTGGGCGGACGCCGAGCAGGTCGACTCGGCCGCTCTGATGGTCTCCGAGATGGCGACGAACGTCCTCATCCACACGGACGGCGACGCCGTGATGACCGCGGACGTCACGGGTGACGCCGGCACCAGACGGCTGCGGGTGGAGGTCTCCGACGACAGCGACGAACTGCCGCACAAGCGCCGCCCCGGCGAGATGGCCTCGTCGGGGCGCGGGCTGCTGCTGATGGAGATGCTCGCCGACATGTGGGGGGTGGACCCGCGGGGCTCCGGAAAGTCGATCTGGTTCGAGCTCTACGAGTCGCGCGGCGGATCCGGTGACGGACCCGCCGGGCCGGGAGAGGCGGACAGCGGAACCGGGGACCCGTCGTCCGATCTGCTGTCGGACTTCCTGGCCGACCTCGCGCCGGACGAGCCGCTGGCCATGGACGAGGCCCCGGAGACCCGGGCTCCCGAGGACCGGCCCTCGGGAGCACTGGCCACGGAAGGTGCCACCGCGGGCGAGCGGGCCCCGGAGGACCACCCGTCGGAAGGCCGTCCGTAGAAGCTACTCGCCGGAGGCCGGCGCACCGGGTCCCGGGGCGGGGCCCGCGCCCGGTTCCGGGGCGGATTCCGGCGGGTAGCGCTTGCGCAGTTCGCCGATCACCCCGAAGGCCGCGGCCGCCACCGGCACGGCGAGCAGCATCCCCAGCAGCCCCGCGACGCTGGCCCCGGCGGTCAGAGAGATCAGGACCATCGCCGGGTGCATCTGGACCGTGCGGCTCTGGATCACCGGCTGCAGCACATGGCCCTCCAGCACCTGCACCAGCAGGACCACGCCCAGCGCCCAGAGCGCGATCACGAACCCGCGGTCGGCGAGCGCGACCAGTACGGCGACGGCACCGGAGATGAACGCGCCCAGATACGGGATGTAGGCACCGACGAACACCAGCGCGCCGAGGCCGATCGCCCCCGGCACCCGCAGGATCAGCAGGCCGACCGAGATGCAGACGGCGTCGATGAGCGCGATCAGTGTGGTACCGCGCATGAACCCCTCGACGGCCTCGAAGGCGCGGCGGGCCATCGCCTCGATGGTGGCTCCGTGGCTCGGCGCGATGGCATACGCCAGGCCGCGGGCGTGGTCGCGGTCGCGGATGAAGAAGAAGGTGAGCAGCAGGGCCAGCACGCTGGTCGCGATGAGCGTGCCGATCAGGCTGAGTCCGCTGAGCAGCCCGCCCGCGGCGTTCGCGCCGAACTTGCCGAGCAGGCTCTTGGCGTTGGCGGCGATGTTGGAGATGCCGTCGCCCGTGGCCACCCCGAAGTGGTCGGCGATCCACTTCCCGGCGTCCTTCAGCGACGCGACGATCTGGTCGCCGGTGTCGATCAGCGCGGTGACGACGATGTACGCGGCCCCGCCGACGACGGCCACGAGCACGGCGCAGGTGAGCCCGGCCGCGAGCGACTTGTTCAGCCCCATCCGGACCAGCCGCCGGTGGACAGGGCCGAGGAGCGCCGTACCGAGCAGGGCCAGCATCACGGGGGTGACGGCGGTCTTGAGCGTGACACAGAGCCAGACCGCCACCGCGGCAACGCCCGTGACGAGCAGCGCCACGGCACACCAGGCGGCCAGGCGGCGGACGTGGATGGGGAGGAGCGGCTTCTGGGTATGCACGCCTCCAGCCGATCACAGCCTGGCGGCCGGGGCCCGCTCGCCGGGGCCGGGCGGGTGGCGCAGTACGCCGGCCGCCCGGCCCCGGGCCCTGCGGTGCGCCCCGGCCATACCCCGTGGCGGGTGCGGCGGAGGCGGCGTACCGCGTGCGGGCTACATGCCGTGCACCGCGGGCACCGTCCCCAGCCGGCCGCGCTGGAAGTCCTCGAACGCCTGCTTGAGCTCGGCCTCGCTGTTCATGACGAACGGCCCGTAGTGCGCCATCGGCTCCCGGATCGGGCGCCCGCCCAGCAGGACGACCTCCAGATCGGGGCTCTTGGCGTCCTGGGCCTCGTCGGCGCGGACGGTCAGCGAGGAGCCGGCACCGAAGACCGCGGTCTGGCCGGTGTGGACCGGCCGGCGGTCCGTGCCGACCGAGCCGCGGCCGGCCATCACGTACGCAAGGCCGTTGAAGTCCTCGCGCCAGGGCAGCGTGACCTCGGCGCCGGGCCGTACCGTCGCGTGGATCATCGTGATCGGGGTGTGAGTGATGCCGGGGCCGTCATGGCCGTCCAGCTCGCCCGCGATGACGCGCAGCAGCGCACCGCCGTCGGCCGATGTGAGCAGCTGGACCTGGCCGCCGCCGATGTCCTGGTAGCGGGGGGCCATCATCTTGTCGCTCGCCGGAAGGTTCACCCACAGCTGGAGCCCGTGGAAGAGGCCGCCGCTCAGGACCAGCGACTCCGGCGGCGCCTCGATGTGCAGCAGGCCGGAGCCCGCGGTCATCCACTGGGTGTCGCCGTCGTTGATCGTGCCGCCGCCGCCGTTGGAGTCCTGGTGGACGAAGGTGCCGTCGATCAGGTAGGTGACGGTCTCGAAGCCGCGGTGCGGGTGCCAGGGGGTGCCCTTGGGCTCGCCCGGCGCGTACTCCACCTCACCCATCTGGTCCATCATGATGAACGGGTCGAGGTACTGGTAGTTGATCCCGGCGAACGCACGGCGCACCGGGAACCCCTCGCCCTCGAAGCCTCCCGGCGCGGTGGACACGGCCAGCACGGGGCGGGGTACCGCTCCCTCGGGCGCGTGGACGCGCGGCAGGGTCAGCGGATTCTCGACGGTCACGGCAGGCATGGCGGCCCTCCTGGCTGGGATCTCAGCGTTCAAAGTAGTTGAACGGTGAACATCCGACAAGTCATGGGCATTCCCGGAAGGGGTCGGACCCATGGTTCAGGCCAGAAATCGGCCGGATCGGCCTCGCCGCACAGCCACAGGCGACGGCCGCGGCGCGGGGCCCGCGTCACAGCCCCGCAGCGGACCCGCCGGCCGGGTCAGCCGTACATCCGCCGCATCGCGAAGTCGACCATCTGCTCCACGGCCTTGGCGTCGAAGACCATCCGGTGCTCGCCCTCCATGTCGAGGACGAAGCCGTACCCGGTGGGCAGCAGGTCGATCACCTCGGCCCCGGTGATCACGAAGTACTTGGACTCCTTGCCCGCGTACCTGCGGAGCTCCTTCAGCGAGGTGAACATCGGGATCACCGGCTGCTGGGTGTTGTGCAGCGCGAGGAATCCGGGGTTGTCGCCGCGCGGGCAGTAGACCTTCGACGTGGCGAAGATCTGCTGGAAGTCCTCGGCGGCCATCGAGCCGGTGGTGAAGGCCCGCACGCCGTCGGCGAGCGAGGGCGGCGACGGCTCGGGGTACAGCGGCTGGTCACCGTAGCCGGGCTGCGGCGCGGCGTACTGCTGCTGGGCGCCCTGGTTCGGGTTCGGATCGTAGCCGTACATGCGCGCAAGAGTACTGAGTAAAGGGGCCGCGCCGCAGGGGCGGTCTCGTCACACTTGACCGATAGGGGTTGCGTCTTATTACCGACGGGTAGCATCATCGTAGCTACTTGCTGGTATTCGTTACAGGTATGCGTTACGAGAGGGCTGTCGCCATGGGGCACTACAAGTCGAATCTCCGCGACATCGAGTTCAACCTCTTCGAGGTCCTCGGCCGCGACAAGCAGTACGGCGCCGGGCCGTTCGCAGAGATGGACGTCGACACCGCGAAGAGCATCCTCGACGAGGTGGCCAGGCTCGCGGAGAACGAGCTCGCCGAGTCCTATGCCGACGCCGACCGCAACCCGCCGGTCTTCGACCCGGAGACCAACACGGCGCCCCTGCCGGACACCTTCAAGAAGTCCTACCAGGCCTTCATGGAGTCCGAGTACTGGCGGCTCGGCCTGCCCGAGGAGATCGGCGGCACCACGGCGCCCCGCTCCCTGATCTGGGCCTACGCGGAGCTGCTGCTCGGCGCGAACCCGGCGATCTGGATGTACTCCTCCGGCCCGGCCTTCGCCGGGATCCTCTTCGAGGAGGGCACCGAGGAGCAGAAGAAGATCGCCGAGATCGCGGTCGAGAAGCAGTGGGGTTCCACCATGGTCCTCACCGAGCCGGACGCCGGCTCGGACGTGGGCGCAGGCCGCACGAAGGCCGTCCAGCAGGACGACGGCTCCTGGCACATCGAGGGCGTGAAGCGCTTCATCACCTCGGGCGAGCACGACATGTCGGACAACATCATCCACTACGTGCTGGCGCGCCCCGAGGGTGCGGGCCCCGGCACGAAGGGCCTCTCGCTCTTCATGGTCCCGAAGTTCGAGTTCGACTGGACCACCGGCGAGCTGGGCGAGCGCAACGGCGTGTACGCGACGAACGTCGAGCACAAGATGGGCCTCAAGGCCTCCAACACCTGCGAGATGACGTTCGGCGACCGCCACCCCGCCAAGGGCTGGCTGATCGGCGACAAGCACGAGGGCATCCGCCAGATGTTCCGCATCATCGAGTTCGCCCGGATGATGGTCGGCACCAAGGCCATCGCGGCGCTCTCGACCGGCTACCTGAACGCCCTGGAGTACGCCAAGGAGCGCGTGCAGGGCCCCGACCTCGCGCAGTTCATGGACAAGTCCGCCCCGAAGGTCACCATCACGCACCACCCGGACGTGCGCCGCTCGCTGATGACGCAGAAGGCGTACGCCGAGGGCATGCGCACCCTGGTGCTCTACACGGCCTCCGTCCAGGACTCGATCCAGGAGAAGGAGGCCGCGGGCGAGGACGCCAAGGCGCTGCACGGCCTCAACGACCTGCTGCTGCCGATCGTGAAGGGGTACGGCTCGGAGAAGTCGTACGAGCAGCTGGCCCAGTCGCTCCAGACCTTCGGCGGCTCCGGCTACCTCCAGGAGTACCCGGTCGAGCAGTACATCCGGGACGCCAAGATCGACACCCTCTACGAGGGCACGACCGCCATCCAGGGCCAGGACTTCTTCTTCCGGAAGATCGTCCGCGACCAGGGCGCCGCGCTGAACACCCTCTCCGAGGAGATCAAGAAGTTCCTGGCGGCCGGCACCGGCGGCGAGGAGCTGACCGCCGCCCGTGACCAGCTGGCCAAGGCCGCGGTGGACCTGGAGGCGATCGTCGGCGCGATGATCACCGACCTGACCTCGACCGGCGACGACGTCAAGAACATCTACAAGGTGGGGCTCAACACGACCCGCCTGCTGCTCGCTTCGGGCGATGTCGTCGTGGCGTACCTGCTGCTCAAGGGTGCGGCGGTGGCCGCCGAGAAGCTGCCGACCGCCTCCGCGAAGGACACCGCCTTCTACCAGGGCAAGATCGCGGCTGCGAAGTTCTTCGCCACCGACATCCTGCCCGGGGTGAGTGCGCAGCGCGCCCTCGCCGAGACCGTCGACACCTCGCTCATGGAGCTGGACGAGGCGGCCTTCTAGCACTCCCGGAAAGCACGTCACGCGCGGCGGCGCGGTCCCGGTCACCGGGGCCGGGCCGCCGCTGCGTGTGCGCACGGGCGCGCTCCTCCGGGGCCGGAGCACACGGCGGTCCGCTCCCGCCGGCCGCGCAGGAGCGGGCAGTTGCCGCATTGAGCACATGCGCCAGGATGTCGCCCAGCAGTACGGGCTCCCTGGTGTCGGCACCGTATTCGACCATGCGCCGATAGTGGCATCCGGCACTGACAACGGCCCCGATCCGTCCCACATGTCCCATGCGCCCACCGGCCCCGCGGCCCCGCCCCGTTCCCGCGGGCGGGGCCGCCGCCGCGGTCGTTATGGTGGCTGCCATGAGCACATCCGTCCGCTTCGACCGCGGCCACACCGACGACCTGATGACCTTCCTGACGGCGAGCCCGTCGCCCTACCACGCCGTGGCGAACGCCGCAGGGCGGCTGGAGAAGGCGGGCTTCAGGCAGGTCTCGGAGACCGACGCCTGGGACGCGTCCACGGGCGGCAAGTACGTGCTGCGGGGCGGCGCGATCATCGCCTGGTACGTGCCGGAGAACGCCTCGGCCCACACCCCGTTCCGGATCGCCGGCGCACACACCGACTCGCCGAACCTGCGTGTGAAGCCCCTGCCGGACGCCGGCAGCGACGGCTGGCGCCAGGTCGCCGTCGAGGTCTACGGCGGCACCCTGCTCAACACCTGGCTCGACCGGGACCTGGGCCTCGCCGGGCGGCTCACGCTGCGCGACGGCAGCCACCGGCTGGTCGACGTGGACCGGCCGCTGCTGCGCGTCCCGCAGCTCGCCATCCACCTGGACCGCTCGGTCCACACCGACGGCCTCAAGCTCGACAAGCAGCGCCACATGCAGCCCGTCTGGGGCCTCGGCGAGGTCCGCGAGGGCGACCTGATGCGGTTCGTCGCCGAGGAGGCCGGGGTGGATGCCGATGACGTCACCGGCTGGGACCTGATGGTGAGCCCGGTCGAGGCGCCCGCCTACCTGGGCCGCGACCGGGAGCTCGTCGCCGGTCCCCGGATGGACAACCTGCTCTCCGTGCACGCCGCCACTGCGGCGCTGGCGGCCGTCGCCTCGGGGCCGGGCAGCGCGTCCCTGGAGCACATCCCGGTGCTGGCCGCCTTCGACCACGAGGAGAACGGCTCCCAGTCCGACACCGGGGCGGACGGGCCGCTGCTCGGCACCGTCCTGGAGCGCTCCGTCCTCGCCCGCGGCGGTACGTACGAGGACCGGGCCCGCGCCTTCGCCGGGTCGGTCTGCCTCTCGTCCGACACCGGTCACGCCGTCCACCCGAACTACAGCGAGCGCCACGACCCGACGCACCACCCGCGCGCCAACGGCGGGCCGATCCTCAAGGTCAACGTCAACATGCGGTACGCGACGGACGGCAGCGGGCGGGCGGTGTTCGCCGCCGCGTGCGAGAAGGCGGGGGTGCCCATGCAGCACTTCGTGTCCAACAACTCGATGCCCTGCGGCACGACCATCGGCCCGATCACCGCGGCCCGGCACGGCATCAGCACCGTGGACATCGGCGTCGCGATCCTCTCCATGCACAGCGCGCGCGAGCTGTGCGGGGCCGACGACCCCTACCTGCTCGCCAACTCCCTGGCGGCCTTCCTGGAGGGCTGAACCGCCGGGCCCCGACCGCGAGCCGCCCCGCCGGGCCGGTCAACCGGGCCCGTACGCAGGGCGATCCACGCGACCGGTCCACCGGTCAGGGCAGCCGCACACCGCCGCCGCCGGATTCCGCCGCCGAACTCCGCCGCTCCGGCGGCAGGTTGATTGACCGTTCCGGTCCCGGGTACGCGCCCTGTGAGACCGGAACAGTCACAACTAGTTCGGAGGCGAACACCGATGGGCCTTGGCGGCTGCATCATCCTTCTCGTGGTGGGGGGCATCCTCACCTTCGCAACCGACTGGCACATGAACGGCGTCAACCTCGACCTGGTCGGCATCATCATGATGCTGGTCGGTGTCATCGGCCTCGCGGTCTACACCAGCGTCCTGCGCCGTCGCCGGCCGCCGGTGCCCACCGCGACCACCGTCGTCGAGGAAGACCACCACCACCTGGGCTGACCCACGGCGCCGCGGGTCAGCCGTCCATACCCGCCAGCACCAGCGGCAGCCTGGACTCGCCCTCCTCCGTCACCCGGACGGGAACACCCCAGTCCTGCTGGTGCACGTGGCAGGCCGGGTACTCGTTGGCGGGGTCGTCGTCGCAGGACGCGGCCATCGCCGAGACATGGAGTACGCCCTCGGGGACCGCGGGGTTCAGCAGCACGTCCCGGAAGAGGTCCGTACCGGCGCCGTCCCCGCCCAGCAGCAGTTCGGGCGGGGTCGCGGAGACCAGCAGCCGGGTGGAGGGCCCGTACCGGACGTCCAGCTTCTGACCGGCGGGCGCCTGGAAGACGATGTCCACGCGCAGCGTGCCTGGGGCCACGTCGGTGGCGGCCCGCTGGGTGCGGTGGGCCACGCTCTCCACCCGTACCGCCTCGTCGGGCAGCCGCAGCCGGGTCAGCCGGTGCCGGGCCGACTCCACGACCACGATGTCGTCCCCGGCGAGCACCGCGTCGCTCGGCTCCCGCAGGTCCGTCGCCAGCGTGGTCACCTCGCCGGTGGCCGGGTCGTAGCGGCGCAGCGCGTGGTTGTACGTGTCGGAGACCGCGACCGAGCCGTCGGGCAGCGCCGTGACCCCCAGCGGGTGCTGGAGCAGGGCCTGCCCGGCATCGCCGTCCCGGTGGCCGAAGTCGAAGAGCCCCGTACCGACGGCGGTGTGCACCACCGCGCCGCCCGCGGCGTCCCGGTCGATCCAGCGCAGCGCCGACGTCTCGGAGTCGGCGATCCACAGCCGGTCCCCGGCGGCCGAGAGACCGGACGGCTGCGCGAACCACGCGTCGGCGGCCGGTCCGTCGACCAGCCCCTCGTTGGTGGTCCCGGCCGCCACCCCGACGGTGCCGCTCTCCGGGTCGTACGTCCACAGCTGGTGGACGCCCGCCATGGCGATCCACAGCAGCCCGTCGAACCAGGCGACGTCCCACGGCGAGGAGAGCGACACGTCGAGAGCGGGCCCGCTGGTCGGCGACCCCTGCCACCACTGCTTCCCGGTCCCCGCGACGAGCTCGATCCCACCGGTCCCCGGGTCGTACGTGCGGATCGCGTGGTGGACGGTGTCGGCGACCGCGACCTTCCCGGAGGGCAGCAGCGCGAGCCCCTGCGGCTCGTTGAACACACCCTCGCCGCCGATGCGCCGTACGACGGTCTCCCCGTCCGCCTCCAGCTCGACCAGCTGGTGCCGGGTGGTGTCCGAGACGAGCAGGTTGCCGCTCGGCAGCGCGATCACCTTGCCCGGGAAGCGCAGATCGGTGGCGACCGGCTCGGGCGCGACGTACGGGCCGTCGCCGCGGCGCAGTGTGCCCTTGGCCGCGTGCTCCGCCTCCAGCTCCGTGACCAGCGACGCGATGGCGTGCGCGTGTCCCTCACCGGCGTGCTGGGCGACGATGTACCCCTCGGGGTCGATCACCACGAGGGTCGGCCAGGCGCGGACGGCGTACTGCTTCCAGGTGGCCAGCTCGGGATCGTCCAGGACGGGGTGGTGCACGCCGTACCGCTCGACGGCGTCGACGACGGCCTGGTGCTCTGCCTCGTGCACGAACTTCGGGGAGTGCACACCGATGATCACGACGGTGTCGCTGTGCTGCTGTTCCAGCTCGCGCAGCTCGTCGAGTACATGCAGGCAGTTGATGCAGCAGAACGTCCAGAAGTCCAGCACGACGATGCGTCCCCGCAGGTCGGCGAGGGTGTACTGCTGTCCGCCTGTGTTCAGCCAACCGCCCTTGCCGACCAGCTCGGGGGCGCGGACACGGGCGCGACGGGGGGCGGGAGTCACATCGTTCATGCTGTCAAGGGTGCCATCTGACCCCGTGTGACCTGCGGCACGTCACCTCCGGCGCCGCCACGGGCAGCCGGGCGGGCCGTCCGCCTCCCCCGCGGACGGGAGGAACCGGCAGCCACGGCCGTCTCCGGAGAGTCCGTCCGCCCCTGATTCCTTACGCCGTCCGGCGGTAACGTCATCCGCATGAAATTCCTTGTGCGCGACCGTATTTTCGACATCGGCGACGACTACTGGATCGAGGACGAGAACGGCCACAAGGCCTATCTCGTCGACGGCAAGGTGATGCGCATCCGCGACACCCTGGAGCTCAAGGACCTCGACGGGCAGGTGCTGATCACGCTCAAGGAGAAGCTGATCGCCATCAGCGACACGATGACCCTGAAGCGGAACGGCGAGGAGCTGGCCACCGTCAGGAAGAAGCGGCTCACCGTGCTGCACGACCACTACCGCGTGAAGCTGGTGGACGGCACCGAGCTGGAGGTCAGCGGGAACATCCTCGACCGTGAGTTCGCGGTCGAGTACGAGAACGAGCTGCTGGCCGACATCTCGAAGAAGTGGTTCAGCGTGCGCGACGCGTACGCGGTCAACGTGGTGCGTGAGGACTCCGACCCGGCGCTGATGATCGCCATCGCGGTCTCCGTGATCCACATGCACGAGAAGGAGCACGAGAAGGAGCACGGCGAGGGCTAGGGTCCTCCGTTCGGACCGGGCCGGATCCGTGAGCGGGGTCGTCCGGTGCCGCGCCCCGACGCGCCCCGAGGCCCCAGCCGGTACGTCCGGCTGGGGCCTCGGGGCGGCGGACCCGTGGGTCAGGCCGTACGCCGCTTCAGGAGCCGGAAGGCGGCGCAGACCGCGAGCCCGGCCAGGGCGAGGAGAACGCCGGACTCCGTGAGCTGGCGGGGCCAGAAGTCCGGGGACGGGAGATACGTGCGGGTGAAGCCCGTCACGTGGTGCTCGGCGAGGCAGCGCACCTTGTCGTAGCACCCGGGGTCGGCGATCCGGGCGCCGGTCGAGGTGATCGCCCGGCTGTGCACGGAGAGTTCGGGCACCTGGTAGGCGCGCTGGAAGGGCCACAGACCGCTGCGGACCGCCGTGACGCCGTACTGGAGCACGGCGGCGACCGCCATGGCGGGCAGGGTGCGGCGCAGCAGCAGACCGCAGAGCGCGCCGAGCGCGAGCGCGAACAGCGGGGCGGCGACGGCGGCCGGGCCGATCGAGTAGTACAGCCGACGGGGTTCGTAGCCGGCCACCAGAAGACCGCTGTGGGAGGACCACAGCAGCCGGTAGAGCAGGATCAACAGAGCGGTGCCCACGGCCACGACGACGGCCGGTACGGCGAGTTTGCCGGCGAGCCAGCGGGCCGGGGAGACGGACTGGGACCAGGCGAGCCGGGTGGTGCCGCTCTCCAGTTCCCGGGCGGTCAGCGGCCCGGCCGCGAAGAGGGCCACACAGAAGGTGGCGATGCTGATCAGGGTGGCCGGGTCGTAGAAGAGCCTGTCGTAGGAGAACGAGAAGGAGTAGGTGTGCAGCGCCGCGCCGCGCCAGGCGTCCTGCTGCACCCCGGCGTAGCCGAACCTGTCGAACAGCTTCTGGGTGGCGTCGGCGCCGGGGCCGTACAGCCAGAGCAGCAGCCCCGCGGTGACGACCACGAAGGCGGCCCAGGTCCACAGCGCCGCGCGGTGCAGGCGCAGTTCGGTGCGGAACAGGTCGAGGCCCGAGGGGCTGGGCGGGGGCACGGGGACGTGCTTGTCCAGGGATGCGGTGGTCATGAGAAGTCCTTGAGGGGCAGCGGTGCAGCGGTGGGGGGACAGGGAACGGGTCCGGGCGGTGCGGGCCGGGCGGTCAGGCCGCCGCCGCGCTGTCCTCGCCCATGTCCGGGGTGAGGAACACCGGGGGGCGGTCGGCGCGGAGGTGGGCCAGCAGCAGCTCTTCGAGGGTGGGGCGCTGCGGCTGCCAGGTGTCGGCGAGCGGGCCCCGGGGGCGGATCAGCGCGGTGAGACCCCGGCCGGTGGGGCGGGACTCGATGACCGTGTGCGGGGACAGGTCGGTGCCCCGGCCGGTGACCACGGTGTGCGCGGCGAGCAACGCTTCGACCGAACCCCCCAGCCGGACCCGGCCGCCGTCGAGGAGCAGCAAGTGGTCGCAGGAGTAGGCGAGTTCGGAGACGATGTGCGAGGAGAGCAGGACGCTGGTGCCGTTCTCGGCGGCGTCGGCGAGCAGCAGGCCCATCAGCTCCTGACGGGCCAGGGGGTCGAGTTCGGCCATCGGTTCGTCCAGCAGCAGCAGCTCGGGCCGCTTGCCCAGGGTGAGGGCGAGCGCCACGCGGGTGCGCTCGCCGCCGGAGAGTCCGCGGATCTTGCGCTGCGGGTCGAGTCCGCCCTGCTCCACGATCCGGCAGGCGTAAGGGGCGTCCCAGCTGCCGGTGTTGAGGCGCGCACCCAGGGCGAGGGTGTCGGCGATGGAGAGATGCCCGTAGAGCGGCCGGCTCTGGTCCAGGTAGCCGACCCGGTCCCGGTGGGTGCCCGGCGCCGCGCCGAGTACGTCCACGGTTCCGGCATCCGGCCGGACCAGTCCGGCGACGATGCGCAGGAGCGTGGACTTGCCCGCACCGTTGGGGCCGACCAGCGCGCAGACGCTGCCCGCAGGGAGCCGGAAGGAGCAGTCCTCCAGGGCGGCGGTGGTGCGGCGTCCGCGCCCGTAGCGCCGGGTGACTCCGGCCACCTCGGCCGCAGCCGGGTCGCTGCTGATGATGGTCACTGGTCCCCCTTCGGGAAGTGCTCGTCCAGTACGGAGGTCAGAAGTTCGGCCGCGCTCTCCCTGCCGATACCGGCGGCGCGGGCCCGCAGCGCCCAGCCGTCCAGCTCCGCCCGGAGCGGGGAGCCGGTGCCGGTCCCGTTGAGCGTGCGCAGGACGAAGGTGCCCACGCCCCGGCGTGCCTCGACCAGGCCCGCCCGCTCCAGCTCGCGGTACGCCTTGAGCACGGTGTTCGGATTGATGGCCGTGGACTCGACGACCTCGCGCGCCGTGGGGAGTTTGTCCCCCGGTTCGAGGAGGCCCATCCGCAGCGCCTGCTGGGTCTGCTGAACGATCTGCAGGTAGGCGGGGACGCCGCTGTGCCGGTCGATGCGGTACTCGACAGGGTGTTCGGCCACCGGTGCACCCCCCTTTCACTAATTGACTAGTGAAACTATGACCGAGCGGCGCGGGACACGTCAAGTCCGTGGTGCGGGACGTACGGGGACCGGGCCGTGACCCGGCCCGGCCGGCGGGCTCACCGCCCCCTGGTCGCCTGGAGGTACGCCTGCGGCTGCTTCTCCTGCTGGTCCGGCTCGCGCACCAGCTGGGCCCGTACGTCGAACCCGGCGTCGGCCAGCCACCCCGCGACCCGGTCCGGCGGCAGCCAGTGGACGTCGAGCGAGAGGTCGTGGCCGTAGGCGTGGTCGAGGTGGCGGATCTCGTCACCGGCCTTGAAGGCGAGCAGCAGCCGGCCGCCCGGCGCCAGCACCCGGTGGAACCCGGCGAACACCGAGGGCAGCAGCTCCGGCGGGAGGTGGATGATCGAGTACCAGGCGACCAGGCCGCCGAGCGAGCCGTCCGGCAGGTCGAGGGCGGTCATCGACCCGACGTCGAACCGCAGGCCCGGATACGTACGGCGGGCGACGGCGACCATCCCCGGCGAGAGGTCGACCCCGAACGCGTCGGCACCCAGCGCGTCCAGATGGGCCGTCACCCGGCCGGGGCCGCAGCCGATGTCGGCCACCGGGCCGCCGCCGTCCGTGCGCACCTGGTCGGCGAAGGCGGCGAGCATCGCCCGGTCGTAGGGGCTGCTCGCGAGGTGGTCACGGATGAGTTCCTCGTAGGCGACCGCGACGGTGTCGTAGGACGCGCGGATGGTGCTGAGACAGCCGGGTTCGGTCATGGCGGTGCTCCGTATGTCGCGGTCGGTGACCCGTGCGGGCCGGTTCCGGGCGGACGGTTCGGACGGTGCGGTCAGCGGGGCGGGGCCAGGCCGAGCCGCCGGTCCTTCAGCGCGGGGAACTGCTTCCGGGTCCTGGCGACGAGCGCCGGGTCGATATCGGCCGTCAGCACCTCCTCGTCCGCGCCCGCCTCGGCGAGGACCTCGCCCCACGGGTCGACCACGATGCTGTGCGCCGCCTGCTGCACACCCGCGTGCGTACCGGCGGAGCCACAGGCCAGGACGTACGCCTGGTTCTCCACCGCGCGCGCCTGCGCGAGCAGCGTCCAGTGCGCACGCCGGCGCTCCGGCCAGCCCGCGGGCACGACCAGCACGCGGGCCCCGGCGTCGGTCAGACCGCGGAACAGCTCGGGGAAGCGGAGGTCGTAGCAGGTGGCCAGGCCGAGCGTGGTCCCGGGCAGATCCACCGTCACCAGGTCGTCGCCCGCGGCCATCAGGACCGCCTCGCCCTTGTCGAAGCCGAAGCGGTGGATCTTGCGGTAGGCCGCGGCACGCTCGCCCCCGGGCGTGAAGACCAGGGAGGTGTTGTAGAGCAGGCCCCCGGCGTCGCGCTCCACGATCGAGCCCGCGTGCAGCCAGACCCCGGCGTCGCGGGCCGCCTCCGCCATCGCCTGGTGCGTGGGCCCCTCCAGCGGTTCGGCCTCGTCCTCGAAGGACTGGTATGCGAAGGCGCCGACGGGCCACAGCTCGGGCAGCACGACGAGATCCGCACCGGACTGTTCCCGTACGAGATCCGCCACGCGCAAGCGGCGCGAAGCGGGCGATTCCGCAGGATTCACTGCGATCTGGAGGAGAGAGGCGCGCACACTACCACCGTCCTGGCATTCGGGCCGTCAACGCGGGCCTACGATCGTCACACGAAAGCACTGCCGGGGTGCCACTGGGCAGCGTACTGTGCCTTTCCGGGGGATGCCCCCAGACCCCCAGCAGCGCCTCGCACACCAGCAGGTCTACGCCCGCCGTACCGCAGAACACCGCTCCGAGGGGTCCCGTGACAGTCCATTCCAGCCTTCAGACCTATGCCGACGCCTGGACCCACTCAGCAGACGCCATATCCGAGCTGGTGAAGCCGCTCGTCGAAGGCGAGTGGAACCGCGGGACGCCCTGCCCCAACTGGTCGGTGCGCGACATCATCTCCCACATCATCGGCATGGAGAACGAACAGCTCGGGGACCCGCGGCCGATCCACACCCTGCCGCGCGACCTCTTCCATGTGAAGACCGAGCACCAGCGGTACATGGAGATGCAGGTCGATGTGCGGCGCCACCACACCTCGCCTGAGATGACCGCGGATCTGGAGTACACGATCATCCGGCGCGCACGGCAGCTGCGGAACGAGACCCGGCAGCCGGACACGCTGGTGCGCGCGCCCCTCGGTACCGAGCAGACGCTGGAAGTGGCGCTGCGGATGCGCGCGTTCGACGTCTGGGTGCACGAGCAGGATCTGCGCACCACGCTGGGCAGGCCGGGCCATCTGGACTCGCCGGGCGCCTATGTGGCGCGCGACGTCCTGGTGGAGGCGCTGCCGAAGGTCGTCGCCAAGGACGCGGGCGCCCCGCCCAACACCGCGGTCGTCTTCGACATCACCGGCGCCGTCGAGTTCATGCGCACGGTCCGGGTGGACGCCGACGGCCGCGGCACGGTCGACGGTTCGCCGTCGCTCGGACCCGCCGTGACGATCGCGATGGACTGGGACACGTACTTCCGGCTGGCGTGCGGACGGGTCAGGCTCGCGTCGGTCGCCGACGAGATCAAGATCGAGGGCGACCACGAGCTGGCCGAGGCGATCCTCCGGTCGTTCGCCGTGACGCCGTAACCGCGCGCCTCCCACGGGCTCACGCCGGGACGTGCACGGCCTCCACCCGGCTGGTCACCAGCCGCTCGCTCTCCCGCCGTGCGGTGCGCCGGCGCAGACGGAGGATCTGGGTGACGCCGAGCGCCTCCAGGACGAAGACGGAGCAGAAGGCGATCCGGTAGTTGTCGCCCGTCGCGTCCAGCAGGACTCCGACCGCGAGCAGCGTCGTCATCGACGCGACGAACCCGCCCATGTTGACGATGCCGGACGCGGTGCCCTGGCGCTCCGGAGGGTTGGCGGGGCGCGCGAAGTCGAAGCCGATCATCGACGCCGGACCGCAGGCGCCCAGCACCGTGCAGAGCGTCAGCAGCAGCCACATCGGCGCGTGGTCGCCGGGGCAGGCGAGCGTGGCGGCCCAGAGCGTCGCGGTGGCGCCCACCGTGGACAGCGCGATCGGTGCGCGGGCGCCCTGGTGCCGCGCGATGATCTGCCCGTAGACCAGGCCGACGACCATGTTGGAGACCACGATCAGGGTGAGCAGTTCGCCTGCCGTGCCACGCGACAGGCCCTGCGCCTCGACGAGGAACGGCATCCCCCACAGCAGCAGGAAGAACATCGCGGGGAACTGCGTGGTGAAGTGCACCCACATCCCGAGCCGGGTGCCGGGCTCGCGCCAGGCGGCGGCGATCTGCCGGCGCACGGACGCGGCCCCGGCGTGCGGGGCGGGCGGAGGCTCGAACCCCTCGGGGTGGTCCTTCAGGAAGAGCAGCATCACGACGAGCACGAGCACCCCTGCGAGCGAGCTGCCCGCGAAGGTGGCGGTCCAGCCGAGGCCGTGCAAGGTGCGGGAGATGACGATGGTCGAGACGAGGTTGCCCGCCATGCCGACCAGCCCGGCGAGCTGCGCGACCATCGGGCCGCGCCGGGCCGGGAACCACCGGGTGCCGAGCCGCAGCACGCTGATGAAGGTCATGGCGTCGCCGCAGCCGAGCAGCGCGCGGGAGGCGAGGGCCGTTCCGTACGTGGGGGAGAAGGCGAAGCCGAGCTGCCCCAGCGTGAACAGCACCACCCCGAGGGTCAGCACCTTCTTGGTGCCGAGCCGGTCCACGAGCAGGCCGACGGGTATCTGCATCCCGGCGTAGACCAGCAGCTGGAGGATCGAGAAGGTGGAAAGGGCGGAGGCGTTGACGTGGAAGCGGTCGGCGGCGTCCAGGCCGGCCACGCCCAGGCTGGTACGGAAGACGATCGCCACGAAGTAGACGGCGACGCCGATCGACCAGACGGTGACCGCGCGCCTCCCTCCCGGTGGATCGCCCGGCAGTACGGCGCTCATCGGTCCTCCCCCTGGGCCAGATTCCGGATCCGGGTGACATGCCGGCGGACGACGGCGACGGCGGCGTCCGCGTTCCCGTCGCGCAGCGCGGCCAGGATCTCGCCGTGTTCGGCGAGGGTGGTGGCGGTGCGGTCGGGGTGCGCCTGGAGCACGGCGACGCCCATCCGCAGCTGCCGGTCGCGCAGCTGGTCGTAGAGGCGGGAGAGGATCTCGTTCCCCGCGCTGCGGACGATCTCCGCGTGGAAACAGCGGTCGCTGACGGCTGCCGCTGCCAGATCACCGGACTCCACCTGCGCGGTCTGCTCGGCCAGCAGCCCGGCCAGCCGCTCGATGAGCCGGGGCGGGGCGGGCACGGCCTTCCGCGCGGCGAACTCCTCGACCAGCAGCCGGGTCTCCACCACGTCGTGGATCTCCTGCGCGGAGACGGCGAGGACCAGGGCGCCCTTCTTGGGATAGAGCTTGAGCAGCCCCTCGACCTCCAGCTTGAGCAGCGCCTCGCGTACCGGCGTCCGTGAGACGCCCACCGCGTCGGCGAGCTCGCCCTCGGTGAGGAGCGTCCCTCCCTCGTAGCGGCGGTCGAGTACGGCCTGCTTGACGTGCGCGTAGACACGGTCGGCGGCGGGGGGCTGTTTCAGCGGGGCGACTGGCATGCGCACAGCATAGATACAACAGGGATGCGTCGGGGGGCCCGTCCGCATCGCGGGACGCCGGGGGGTGACATCCGGCCAGGTCCCGGCCCGCCGCGCCCCTCCTCCGGAACACCGGCGGACGGGCGCGCCGCCCGCCGCCGGTCCCCCGCCTGGCTGCCGGTCGTGCTTCTGGTGGTCGGCGACGTGCTGCCCTACGCCGACGACAACGCCCTCTTCGCCTTTGTCGGCCTGGCCGCCCGGATCGCCGGCTTCGACACGGTCCGCTGGACGCTCGTCGCCGTGCTGTTCGTGGTGACGCTGATCGGCGCGGGCGGCCTGTGACGCACGAAGCGCCGCTGGACCACCGCGGCCGACCCCGCCTCACTGTGCGACACCGGGCAACAGCCAGCGCCTGACAGGGATGTGCAGCAGGACGCGTCCGCTGCCCGGGCGGTCGGGGACCGTGACGTCCCAGCCGTACTTCGCGGCGAACGCGGCCGTCACTTCCGCGGGAAAGGCGTCATACCGGAGCTGGGCCTCGCCCTCCGCCACGACGGGGGCCCGACCGTCCTCCAGCGCCAGCGACACGTGAGGGTTCTCGCGGAGATTGCGCACCTTGACCGAGCCGCTGTCCACGCCGATCCACCAGCTGTCCCGGACGATGACGAACCACACCGGGGTCACATGGGGCGACCCGTCCGGACGGACACCGCACAGCCAGACGTTGCGCTCGGTGGCCAGTCGGTCCAGGACGGCGGGGTCGGTCGGATGCCTGAGGATGCTCATCCGTCCATCCCACCCGGCACGGTCACCGCCTGCCTCGGCCGGCGGACGCGCGTTCCCGGGACTTTCGGCCTACTCCCGCGGCCTCGGCCTGTGTGCCACCGCAGCTTCTTTCATGGGACGTTCGCACGCGGTCGTGCTGCGCACGGGCGATCGAGGCAAGGACCGCAGCAACCCGGCGGGCCGCTTACGGCTCGTCCGTCACGCCCGAGCTGAAGGCGGCCCAGGCAGCGGGAGTCACCCGGATGACGGGCCCCGCCACGTCCTTCGAGTCCCGCACGGCCACCGCGCCGGGGACGTTGCGGGCCACCTCGACGCAGTCGGCGGAATCGGCGCTGTAGCTGGACTTCACGAACCGGAAGGGCTTCACTCGCTCATCTCCTTGCTGAGACTGTCGATGAACCGGGCTGAGTCGTAGGGCGACAGGCCGGCCCCGGACGCGCGGGCGAAGAGCGTAGTGAAGACAGCGCTCTCCTCTGCGTTCTCGATCCAGATGGTGGATCGCGGTGTATCCATGTGCACAACATCTACCGCCGCGTCCTCAGCGAAGGATAGGACGTGGAAGGGGCCTCCGACGCAAGGGTGCGCTCCGGCCCTGAACGGCAGCACCTGGATCTGCACATTGGGCAGTTCCGCGAGGTGACTGAGATGGGCAAGCTGGCGCCCCATCACCTGTGGCCCGCCCATGAGTTGCCTGAGAGCAGCCTCCCAGATCACCGCGTGGATCTGCAGCGGCTTGTCACCGTAAAGTCGCGCCTGGCGCTTGGCCCGTCCGGCGACGATGTCTTCGATTCGGTCGACGTCCTCCCACATCATGTCCGCGATACACATGGCCCTGGTGTACTCGGGTGTCTGGAACAGGCCCGGGATCAGGGCCATTTGCCACTGCTTGATCCTGAGCGCGACATCCTCCATGGAGATGTACTCAGCTTGCAGGGCCAGCGAAGGGGTGTCGTTCCACCACCCCTTCACCTTGCGCCGCTCCCGATCCGACCTCGCCAGGTGCAGCAAGTGGCTCACGAGACCGTCGTCGTGCACCTCGTAGAACCGGCACAGGGCCGCGATGTCGGGGTCCCGCACCGGAACCCAGCCCCGTTCCATCTTGACGACCTTCGTCTGTGTCGCGCTCAACACCTGGGCTGCTTCCGCCTGGGTCCTGTCCGCCGCCACGCGCAGACGCAGGAGTTCGCCGCCCAGTTTCCGGCCCAGCACCGTCGAAGCCCGGTTGCCCGTAGCGCGTGCTCCGGATGTCCCGGATGTCTGCATGTCACCCTCCCGCTGACCCCTCCACAGTCTGCCAGCCGACCGCCCCCGCAGAGACCGGTCACTCATATGGGGAATATATGTCCCAGACTTCTTGCTCCCAAGGCTGCGCGCCGTTACGTTCGTGACTCAACCGAGCACAGAGTGTGTTCAGTTGGGCGGAAGAGCACCCTCCGGGCTCAGCGACAGGGGCCCGAACGGCACTGCCACCGCCGCACTCGCACGAGGAGGCACGTGTCATGACCGTCCGGCACGACAAGGTCAGCTACCCCCCGTACCCGCGCAGCGTGCCCCTGGCCCGCAGACGCGTCGCCTCGCTCGTCGCCGACTGGGGGCACCCCGAACTCGCGGGTGACGCCGCACTCGTGACCGGTGAACTCTGCGGCAACGCCGTGCTGCATGGCTGTCTGCGGGACCGGCTGTTCCGGGTCGACGTCACGCTCGGCGGGAAGGCGCTGCGGATCGCGGTGACCGATCCACGCGGGGAGCGGCTGCCCGTACCGCGCAAGGCCGATCCGGACGACCAGTTCGGGCGCGGGCTGCTCATCGTCCAAGCGGTCGCGGCCCGTTGGGACGTACAGACCCTGACCGTCGGCAAGGCCGTCTGGGCCGAATTGGACGTGGCCCCCGCACCCGCCCGGACATAGCGCGGTCCCCGGACGCACACCGCGTCCGGGGACCGTTCGGCCGCTGCTCAGACGGCCGTGCTCTCCGCGTCCGCCTTCACGCCCGCCAGCGTCGCATCGATGCCGTCACGCAGCAGTGCCAGCCGGCCGTCGATGATCTGCTCCTCCTGGTCGGGGTGCCGGGCGACGAAGTCCTGCATCGGGCCCTCGGCGGCGCCGAGCCGCATGCCGTGCCGCAGGCGCGTGCGGCTTCCGTCAGCGAGCGGCTGCAGCGTGTACGTCCATATGGCCAGGGGGGCGCCGAGGCGCCGCTCGTCGGAGTGGACGACCTCCCACTGGAAGGTGCGGTGCTCATCCAGCTGCGCGATCCGGCTGACCGTACTCCACTCCCCCAGCACGGCGTTGCGGTTGTGTCCGGTGAAGCACGCGCCGACGACCGGCCCGTCGGCTCCGTCGAGCCACTCCACCTCGTTCAGTTCGGGGCTGTGCCGGGCCGAGGTGGCGATGTCCGAGACCAAGGGCCACACACGCTCCGGTGGCACGGCGATCTCGATCTCACACTCCACGTGGGGACCATCGGCAAGACGCATGGCTCAACCTTTCAGAACAGGGCCGTTCGGCACCGTGGTGCTGTTGTTGTCGGTTGCCAGTGTGCGGGTCGCCCCTGTGGGGGAGTCCGGCAGCCTGCCGCAACCGCACGGCGGTCCGCAGGCAGCGAGCGGCCCCCGGACGCACACCGCGTCCGGGGGCCGCTCACTGTCCAGTCGGCAAGCCGGCTACGCCCAGGTGATCAGCCGCTTCGGCTGTTCCAGGATCGCCGCGATGTCTGCCAGGACCTTCGAGCCGAGTTCGCCGTCGACCAGGCGGTGGTCGAAGGAGAGCGCCAGCGTGGTGACCTGGCGCGGCTTGACCTTGCCCTTGTGCACCCAGGGCTGCAGCTTGATCGCGCCGACCGCCAGGATCGCGGACTCGCCCGGGTTCAGGATGGGCGTGCCGGTGTCCACGCCGAAGACGCCGACGTTGGTGATGGTCACCGTGCCGCCCTGCATCGCCGCGGGGGAGGTCTTCCCCTCGCGGGCCGTGGTGACCAGTTCGCCCAGCGCACGGGCCAGTTCGGGCAGCGTCCTGGCGTGCGCGTCCTTGATGTTCGGGACGAGCAGGCCGCGCGGGGTGGCCGCGGCGATACCCAGGTTGACGTAGTGCTTCTGGACGATCTCCTGGTTGGCCTCGTCCCAGGCGGAGTTGACCTCCGGGTTCCGCTTGATCGCGACCAGCAGCGCCTTGGCGATCAAAAGCAGCGGGTTGGCCCGCAGCCCCTCGAAGGCCTTGTCGGTCTTCAGCTCGGCGACGAGCTTCATCGTGCGGGTGACGTCCACCGTGACGAACTCGGTGACGTGCGGCGCCGTGAAGGCACTGCCGACCATCGCCTGCGCGGTGGCCTTCCGTACGCCCTTGACCGGGACACGGGTCTCCCGGGCGTCCGGTGCGACGGCGGGCGCGGCCTCGGCGGCCGGCTCCGCGGCGGCCTCAGCCGCGGGTGCCTGCGCGGCCGGGGCCGCAGCCGCGTGGACGTCCTCGCGGGTGATGATCCCTTCGGGGCCCGACGGGGTGACCGTGGTCAGGTCGATGCCGAGGTCCTTGGCGAGCTTGCGGACAGGCGGCTTGGCCAGCGGGCGGGACACGGTGTGCCCGTTGACCGGCACGGCGGCCGGCTCAGTGACCGGCGCGTCGGCGGGCGGCGCGTAGTACGTGCCCTCCGGCGCCGCCTCCGGCGCCGGAGCCACGCTCTTGCGCGCCCTTCGCTTGGTCGACGCCTCGGAGACCCCGTACCCGACGAGCACCGGCTGGCGGGCGGCGGGCTTCGCCTCCTGCGCTGCCTCCTGCTCGGCGGGCTGCTCGATCTGCTGCGGGGCGGCGGCCGGCTCCGGCTCGGAACCCGGCGCCCCGCCGATCGTGATGATCACCTGGCCGACATCGACCGTGGTGCCCTCGGGGAAGCGCAGCTCGCGCACCACACCGTCGAACGGGATGGGCAGCTCGACCGCGGCCTTGGCCGTCTCGACCTCGCACACGACCTGGCCGTCGGTGACGGTGTCGCCGGGTGCGACGTACCACTTGAGGATCTCCGCCTCGGTGAGCCCCTCGCCCACGTCGGGCATCTTGAACTCTCGGACCGGGATCGCGATATCAGTCATGGTCACGGCGCTCCTCAGTACGCAAGCGAGCGGTCGACGGCGTCGAGCACCCGGTCCAGGCCCGGCAGGTACTCGTCCTCCAGGCGCGCCGGCGGGTACGGCACGTGGTATCCGCCGACCCGCAGTACCGGAGCCTCCAGGTGGTAGAAGCTCCGCTCGGTGATCCGGGCCGCGATCTCCGACCCGGTGCCGAGGAAGACCGGCGCCTCGTGCACCACGACCAGCCTGCGCGTCTTCTCCACCGAGGCCTGCACGGTGTCGAAGTCGATCGGGGACATCGACCGCAGGTCCACGACTTCGAGGGACTTGCCCTCTTCGGCCGCCGCTGCCGCCGCCTCGATACAGACCTTCACCATCGGGCCGTACGCGGCGAGCGTCAGGTCGGACCCCTCACGGGCCACCCGCGCCTTGTGCAGCGGGTGCGGGATCGCGTCGGTGTCGACCTCTCCCTTGTCCCAGTATCGCCGCTTCGGCTCGAAGAAGATGATGGGGTCGTCGCTCTGGATGGCCTGCTGCATCATCCAGTACGCGTCCGACGCGTTGGACGGCGAGACCACCTTCAGACCCGCCACGTGCGCGAAGAGCGCCTCCGGCGACTCGCTGTGGTGCTCGACCGCGCCGATGCCGCCGCCGTAGGGGATACGGACGACGACGGGCAGCTTGATCTTGCCGAGCGCGCGGGCGTACATCTTCGCCAGCTGCGTGACGATCTGGTCGTACGCGGGGAAGACGAAGCCGTCGAACTGGATCTCCACGACGGGCCGGTAGCCACGCAGGGCCAGGCCGACCGCGGTGCCGACGATGCCGGACTCGGCGAGCGGGGTGTCGATGACCCGGTCCTCGCCGAAGTCCTTGTGCAGCCCGTCGGTGATGCGGAAGACGCCGCCGAGCTTGCCGACGTCCTCACCCATGATGAGGACCTTGGGATCGGTGTCGAGCGCCTTGCGCAGCGACTCGTTGAGCGCCTTCGCGATGCTCATGTTCTTCGCGGCCATGATCAGTTGCCCTCCTCGGACGAGTCCGCGAAGGACGCCTGGTAGGCGGCGAACTGCGCGCGCTCCTCGTCGACGAGCGCGTGGCCGTCGGCGTGGGTGTTCTCGAACATGGCCATCGAGTCCGGGTCGGGCATCGCCCGCACCACGTCCCGCACCCGCTTGCCGAGCGTCTCGCTCTCGCTCTCCAGACCGGTGAAGAACGCCTCGTCGGCCAGTTTCTGCTTCTCCAGGTACGTCTTCAGCCGCTGGATCGGGTCCTTGGCCTCCCACGCCTGCCGCTCGTCGTCCGTGCGGTACTTCGTGGGGTCGTCGGACGTGGTGTGCGCGCCCATGCGGTAGGTGTACGCCTCGACCAGCGTGGGGCCCTCGCCCCGGCGGGCCCGCTCAAGGGCCGACTTGGTGACGGCCAGGCAGGCCAGTACGTCGTTGCCGTCGACGCGGACGCCGGGGAAGCCGAAGCCCTGGGCGCGCTGGTAGAGCGGCACGCGCATCTGCTTCTCGGTGGGCTCGGAGATCGCCCACTGGTTGTTCTGGCAGAAGAAGACCACCGGGGCGTTGTAGACCGCCGAGAAGGTGAACGCCTCTGCCACGTCGCCCTGGCTGGACGCGCCGTCGCCGAAGTAGGCGACGACCGCGGAGTCCGCGCCGTCCTTGACGATTCCCATCGCGTAGCCGGTCGCGTGCAGCGTCTGCGAGCCGATGACGATGGTGTAGAGGTGGAAGTTGTTGCTGTTGGGGTCCCAGCCGCCGTGGTTCACGCCGCGGAACATGCCCAGCAGGTTCGTCGGGTCGACGCCGCGGCACCAGGCCACACCGTGCTCCCGGTAGGTCGGGAAGACGTAGTCGTCGTCCCGCAGGGCCCGGCCCGATCCGATCTGGGCGGCCTCCTGACCGAGCAGCGAGGCCCACAGGCCCAGCTCGCCCTGGCGCTGGAGTGCGGTGGCCTCGGCGTCGAAGCGGCGCGTCAGGACCATGTCCCGGTACAGACCGCGCAGCTCTTCGGGCGTGAGATCCACTTCGTACTCGGGGTGCTCGATGCGCTCGCCCTCGGGCGTCAGCAGCTGTACGAGCTGGGGCTCGGACGCCTGAGGCGTCCGGGTGGCGCCGGCTCGCTTGCTGCTGCGTCGCGGCTTGCGCGTCGCGGCAGTGCTCTCCACGGTCACGTGCGTGCTCCTCCGTCGGTCCGGCCCCCGGGGTTGCCGGTAAGGCCAGTGCGGCTCGCCCGAATCCGGATCCCCCGCACGGGGTGGGTGCGATGCGGACCGGGAACAGGCGTGACAGGTGCCCCGGCGAGCACCCTCTCAAAGGCACGTTACCCAGTGCGTCGCAGAACTGCGAAACCCCATTTGACCTGCGATTTTGCTTGGATTTCCAAGTAAATCTAAAAATGGGCGAACAATCACTGGTCACAGCCTTGCAGGCCGCCGGAACAGGGGCACGTTATACCGGGCACCCCGGGCACGGGAAGAGTTCGTATGGGAAACTCATTCTGTGCCCGAAGATGGAAAAATCAGCGTTTTTCTCCTTGACGACCATGAAGTGGTCCGGCGCGGAGTTCATGAGCTTCTGGCCATGGAGGACGACATCGAGATCGTCGGTGAGGCGGGGACCGCCGCCGACGCGCTCGCACGGATCCCGGCCACCCGGCCCGACGTCGCCGTCCTGGATGTCCGGCTGCCCGACGGCAGCGGGGTCGAGGTCTGCCGGGAGATCCGCTCCGCGGACGAGAACATCAAATGCCTGATGCTCACCTCGTTCTCCGACGACGAGGCCCTCTTCGACGCGATCATGGCGGGGGCCTCCGGCTATGTGCTGAAGGCGATCCGTGGCAGCGAGCTGCTCTCGGCCGTACGGGATGTCGCGGCCGGGAAGTCGCTGCTCGACCCGGTGGCCACCGCCCGTGTCCTGGAGCGGCTGCGCGACGGCGGCAGCAGCAAGCGCGACGCGCGGCTGGCGAGCCTCACCGACCAGGAGCGGAAGATTCTCGACCTGATCGGCGAAGGACTGACCAATCGGGTGATCGGTGAGCGACTGCATCTCGCCGAGAAGACGATCAAGAATTACGTGTCGAGCCTGCTCGCCAAACTGGGCATGGAAAGGCGCTCGCAGGCTGCCGCGTTCGTGGCCAGGATCCAGGCGGGGGAGGACCGGAGCGACCGCTGAGCCGGTGCTCCGCGCCCGCCCGGCCCGGCCTCGCGGAGTTCGCGACCGGGCCTCGCGGACGGACCGGGCCTCGCGGAAGGCGCGAGCAGGCCTCGCGGAAGGTCATCGACCGGCCTGGAATGGTTTGAAATCACGCGGAATGGTTTGTTGGTTCTTATTCGGGACCTACGTCCTCCATCATGGGGCAGCTGTCCCCTTACCGGCGCGGCCCCCTGCGCGGACAGTGGAAGCCATGCCAGTGGAAGCCATGCCCATCGAGGAACAGCGCGCGATCGCCCTGCTCGGCCGCGTGTCGTACGGCCGTGTCGCCGCCAGCATGCGCGCGCTGCCCTTCCTGGCCATCGCCCGCCACATCGTCGCGGACGACTGCGTCATCCTGCGCCTGCACGCGGGCGACGGGCACCACGAGGCCTGCGCGGGCAGCGTCGTCGCCTACGCGGCCGACAACCTGTCCTCCGGGGACGCGCACATCTGGTCGGTCCAGTTCACCGGCACCGCCGAGCTGACCGTCCCGGCACCCGCGGACGTCGCCCGGTTCGACACGGCCCCGGCCGAGGTGAACGGCGCACCCTACGAAGCGGTCTATCTGCGCATCAGGCCACAGTTCGCCACAGTGGACCGGATGGAGTACCCCTCGCTGGAAACAGCCGCCGCCCCCGAGTGATCTAACATCTGGCGAGTGCCGCGCTCATATGCAACACCGCCTGTCGGGGAGGTACTGCGCCGCTACCGCTCCACCGGTGACGCGCTCTCCTGCGAGCCCGTCGCCCAGGGGCTGCTCAACCGCGGCTACCGGCTCGCCACCACCCGCGGCGACTACTTCCTCAAACACCATCTCGACGGCGACCCGGACGCCATCAGCCGCCAGCACCGCGCCACCCTGCGCCTCCAGGCGCTCGGAGTCCCCGTCGCGCCCCCGCTGGCCGGCGCGGACGGTGACACCGTCACGGTGATCGGCGGGCGCTGCTACGCGCTGCACCCCTGGATCGACGGACGGCACCGGGACGGCGCGCAGCTCGGCACGGCGGGCTCACGCCGGCTAGGAGCGCTGCTGGGGCTGGTCCACACCGGTCTGGAGCGGGTGATGGAGGCCGAGCCCGCGCCGCCCGAGCACGAGAGCGCCGACCCGGCCGACACCTTCGCGGTCATCGAGGAACTCCTCGTCAGGCTGGCCTGCCGGCGGTCCGCCCGCGACGCCTTCGACGAGCTCGCCGAACACCGGCTGCGCGAGCGCCGCCGGCTCCTTGAGCGCCACGCGCACCGCCGCCCGCCTCCGGGCACGGCCGGCGGCTGGGTCCACGGAGACTTCCACCCGCTGAATCTGCTCTACCGGGGCGCCGAACCGGCCGCGATCATCGACTGGGACCGGCTGGGCGTGAAGCCGCGCGCCGAGGAGGCGGTCAGGGCCGCGGTGATCTTCTTCGTGCAGCCCACGGGTGAGCTGGAGCTGCCGAAGGTACGCGCCTACGCGCGGGCGTACCGGCGGGCCGCTCCCGCGGGGCCCGCGGAGCTCGCCGCCGCGGTCCACCGGGTGTGGTGGGAGCGGCTCAACGACTTCTGGACCCTGCGCTGGCGCTACCAGCTGCACGACCGCAGGGCCGATCCGCTGTTCCCTGCGGCTTCGGCCCTGGTGGTGTGGTGGACCCGCGAGTACGAGGCGGTCTGCGAGGCCTTCGCGGGGTGAGCCCGGGCACGGCAGGGCGGCACGTGCCGTCGCCCTGCAGTGCCGGTCACGGTGTCGCCCGGTCGTCCTGCCGCCCGGTCGCCCTGCCGCCCCGTCGTCCTGCCGCCCCATCGTCCTGCCGTCCGGGCGACGGCCTGCCCCGGGGCCGTCAGGTCCCGGTCGCGCCCGCCGCCGCGTCGCCCGCGGTGGTCCCCGCCGTTGTGCCTGCCGTGCTCGACCCGTCCGTGGTGGCGCCGCCCGCCGGGTTCCCGCCCGCGGTCGTCGAACCGTCCGACGTACCGCCGCCGTCCTGGTTCCCGCCGTTCGTCTTCCCGCCGGTGGACGAGGTGCCGCCGTCCGAAGCCGAACCGCCGTCGTCGGAACCACCGTTCGTCTTGCCGCCCGTGGACGAGGAACCGCCGGACGAGGACGAACCGCCCGAGGAGGACGGGGAGGACGCCGGGGGCGACGTGGGCGTGTCGTCGGACGGGCTGCCCGACGGCGTGTTCGAGGGCCGGTCGGTGTAGTCGCCGCCGCTCGACGTGCCGGGGTCGGTGCTGGTCTCCGGGGACGATTCGTCCGTCGGGGCGTCGCTCGGCTCGTCCTTCTCGGAGTGGCTGACCGAGGGTGACTTGTCGGAGGTCGTACCCCCCGATCCGCTGCCGCCGCCGAAACCGCCCTGTGCGAAGACGACGCCCGCCGCGATGGCGACCACCGCGAGGACGGCGACGACCCAGATCCAGCCGCGTCCGCCCCGGCCCCTGCCGTCACCGTCGTACGAACCGTCGTCCGGGTTCATCGGCGGCAGGATCGGGCCCTGGGAGGTGTCGCCGTGCTGCGGGTGGCCGAGCGCCGTGGTGGCCGCCATGCCCATCGCCGGGGTGGAGCCTGCCTCGTGCATCGCGACCGGCCCGGTGTTCCACGTGCCCGTGTGGCCGCCCTGCTGCTGGAGCATCTGGAGTGCGTACGCGACCAGCGCCCGCATCTCCTCGGCGCTCTGGAACCGGTCGTCCGGGTCCTTCGCGAGGGAACGCATCACGAGCCCGTCGAGCTCCGGCGGCACCGCGTCGGCGACCTGCGACGGGGGCACCGGCATGTCCTGCACGTGCTGGTAGACCACCGAGAGCGGGGTCTCACCGGTGAACGGGGGACGCATCGCGAGCAGCTCGTACAGCAGGCAGCCCGTGGCGTACAGGTCGGAGCGGTGGTCGACGGCC
The DNA here is from genome assembly GCF_036061255.1 of Streptomyces sp. NBC_00388. NCBI lineage: Bacteria > Bacillati > Actinomycetota > Actinomycetes > Kitasatosporales > Streptomycetaceae > Streptomyces > Streptomyces sp. NBC_00388. Next base: position 3,961,137 of record NZ_CP107948.1, on the reverse strand, counting down.
TTGCCGAGCGCCTGCTCGGGGGAGAGGTACTGGGGCGTCCCCATGACCATGCCGGTCTGGGTCATCGTCGACTGCGCACCGTGCAGGGCACGGGCGATACCGAAGTCCATCACCTTGACCGCGCCGCCGTCCGTGATGATCACGTTGGCGGGCTTGATGTCCCGGTGGACGATGCCGTGCTGGTGCGAGTAGGCCAGCGCCTCCAGCACACCTGAGACGATGATGAGCGCCTGTTCGGGCGGCGGCGCCTCCGCGCTGATCAGCAGATCGCGGATGGTGCGGCCCTCGACCAGCTCCATCACGATGTACGGGACGGTGTTGCCGCCCCAGTAGTCCTCGCCGGAGTCGTACACGGCGACCACCGCGTGGTGGTTGAGGCCCGCGACCGACTGTGCCTCGCGGGTGAACCGGGCCTTGGAGACCGGGTCCTCTGCGAGGTCGGACCTGAGCAGCTTCACGGCGACCGTACGGCCCAGCCGCACGTCCTCAGCCGCGAACACCTCGGCCATGCCGCCGCGGCCGAGACGGTGGGTCAGCCGGTACCGGCCGTCGCCGACGAGTCCGCCGACGCCCCACGACTCCGGCACGTCCGAGCCGCCGCCTGCATCGGATTCGGGTGCCATCAGTCCTCGCCGTCGTGTCGGTCCGCGTCAGCGGTGGTACGCGGGTGGTGCTCGGTGGTCCTCGCGGCCCGGTGCCACGCCACGCTACAGGCTCCAGGAGAGGGCCCGGTCCGGCAATGACCGGCTATCAAACCCGGAATCGCGTCGCCCATGCAAATCAGGCGTCCTTCCTGTAACGCTTGCGAGTCGCTTGGTACGCGTACGGTCACGGAACGGGCACCCGGCTTGACGTGTCAGTGGCCTCGGGCAGACTTTCCCCTTGGCGGGCCGGGGGCTGTGGGCCGGAAGCCGTGGACAGGATCCGCAGCCGACCGCAGATGTTCCGCAGTACCCGGCAGTAATCCGCAGGCAAGAGGTCATGGCGCCCGGGTCCGCACGGACCGCGAGCGCCACATCAGTAAGCAGAGCGCCACTTCAGTGCGCCATAGGGGGAGCCACGCCATGAGCCAGGACGGCGCGCAGGGCCGCTACGCGGGAGATTCGGTCGCCGGAGGGCGCTACCAGCTCCGTGACCTGCTCGGCGAGGGCGGAATGGCGTCGGTGTACCTGGCGTACGACCAGGCGCTCGACCGGCAGGTCGCCATCAAGACCCTCCATACGGAGCTGGGGCGCGAGCAGTCGTTCCGTGAGCGGTTCCGGCGTGAGGCGCAGGCGGTCGCCAAGCTCTCGCACACCAATATCGTGTCGGTCTTCGACACCGGCGAGGACACCCTCGGCGACGCGCTGATGCCGTACATCGTCATGGAGTACGTGGAGGGGCAGCCCCTCGGCTCCGTGCTCCAGGCGGACATCGCCCAGCACGGCGCGATGCCGGCCGACAAGGCCCTGAAGATCACCGGCGATGTACTGGCCGCCCTGGACACCAGCCATGAAATGGGCCTGGTCCACCGGGACATCAAGCCCGGCAACGTGATGATGACCAAGCGCAACGTCGTGAAGGTCATGGACTTCGGCATCGCCCGTGCCATGCAGTCCGGCGTCACGTCGATGACCCAGACCGGCATGGTCGTGGGGACACCCCAGTACCTCTCGCCCGAACAGGCGCTGGGCCGCGGGGTGGACGCGCGCTCCGACCTGTACTCGGTCGGCATCATGCTCTTCCAGCTGCTGACGGGCCGGCTGCCGTTCGACGCGGACTCGCCCCTGGCGATCGCATACGCACACGTGCAGGAGGAGCCGGTCGCCCCGTCCTCCATCAACCGGTCCGTCACACCGGCCGTCGACGCGCTCGTCGCGCGGGCGCTGAAGAAGAACCCGAACGAGCGGTTCCCCTCGGCCGAGTCCATGCGCGACGAGTGCCTGCGGGTGATGGCGTCGGGTCACACCGGCGCCGCCCCGATGGTCGTCGGAGGGGCACCGCAGAACAACGGCGCGGGCGTCGGCTCGGCGGTCTTCCCGCCGGTGGACTCCTCGCTGCCGCAGAGCGGTCAGGTCCAGACCCCCTACCAGCCGGGTCCCTACGGCACGCCGGCCCCGGCACCGTCGTACGGCTACCCGCAGCAGAGCGGCTACCAGACTCCGCCGCCGCAGCAGCACGGCTACCAGACGCCCGCGGCCCAGCCGTACGCGCCGCAGCAGTACGGCGGGCAGACCCCGGCGCCGTACGGCTCCCCGCCCACGGCGCCGTCCTCCCTCTCCCGGCAGGGCGGCCCGGGCGGGGGCCGGCGGAGCATGCCGCTGCTCGTGGGGGCGGCCGTCGTGGCGCTGCTGGCGATCGGCGGGGTGATCGTCGCGATGAACATGGGCGGTCCGGACGACACCGACAAGGCGGACAGCACCACCAGCTCCAGCGCACCGGCGAAGCCTGGGCACAAGGGCCCCGAGCGGGACCGGACGATGGACAGCACCGAGTGCTCGGACGCCCAGCCGGGCACCACGGACCCGGACAAGATCCAGCTGCCGGACTTCACCTTCAAGGACATCCTGTCGGTGAAGGCGTGCGCCCAGGCCGCCGGCTGGCACCTCACGACGAAGGCGGAGCCCAGCGGCCAGTGGGGTCAGGACGTCGTCCTCGACCAGTACCCGCTGAAGGGCACGAACGTCAGCCCCAAGGACCTCACCATCACGATCGGCGTCTCGACGGGCGACGCGAGCTGACGCCGGGCCCCGCCGGGCAGCCCGCCAGGGCCGCGGCCGGCCGCGTCCGCAGTCATACGGACGGGGGGCTCCGGCACCGCGGACGGCCACCGGACCGGCAGGACCGATAGGGCCGTCGGGGGCAGGGCGCACAGGACCGTCGGTCCACAGGCCCGGCACATGGGCGACATGTGCCGGGCCTTTCGCCGTTTCCAGGGTGCCGGAAATGCGACGAGATGCCAGGCTTGGTCCGTCGTACTTTCTGCTTTCTGCTGTCGGCCGGGCCGGCAGGAATGAGGGGGCACCCAGTGATCGGTCTGGTGACGCTTGCGGTGATGCTGTCCCCGGTGTCGGTGAGTACGGAGGCACCGACACCGACAGCCGGCGTCGCGGTCACGCAGAGCGTGTCCCCGGCCGGCGCCCCGAGCGGGGCGCCGGGAGCGCTCACGGCCCCTCCTGGCGCGGCGGATGACGAGGATGCCGGGGCGGGCGGGCCCGCCGCGGACAGCACCGACACCACCGGCGCACCGGGTGACGCGAGCCCGGAGAACAGCGGGGCCGACAGCGGGCCCGACGCGGACGGCGGCGGGGGCGGCGGCGCCCAGGGAATGGATCACACGGACGAAGAAACGGGCGGGCCACCCTCGGCTGCGGCGCCCGGCGCAGCCCCCGGCAGCGCGGCCGAAGCCCCCTCACCGCAGGCCTCCCTGGCGGGCAGTCAGGCCGGGCAGGGCCGCCTGCGACCGGGCAGGCCCCCGGCCGCCTCGCTCTCCCCCTCCGGTGTCCCGAGCCCCGGCGCCCACCCGAGCGCTTCCGTGCGGGTGGCCCGTCCCGCCGTACCCGCGCACCCGCCGCACCCGCCGGCGGCCCGGCACCAGCACACCCGGACACCGGACAACGAGGAGAGCACCGGGCAGGCCCAGACCCCCTCCCCCAGCGGCGCCGCCCCCCACGCGAAGGACATGGAGGCGGCGGCCAGGCGCTCCACGGAGCAGGCCACGCCGCCCACTTCGACGCCGGCACTGCACGTGGGGGCGCTGGGTGCCGGGCTTGCCCTGGTGGGGCTGGGTCTGGGCTTCCTCGGTCTCCGGCTGCGCCGCTCATAGGAACTTGCACTGAGGAACATACTCGGTATACATACTGAGTATGTCGATCCGTCACGGGCTACTGGCCCTTCTGGAACGTGGCCCCCGCTACGGCTCCCAGCTCCGCACCGAGTTCGAATCCCGGACCGGCTCCACCTGGCCGCTCAACGTCGGGCAGGTCTACACGACCCTCGGCCGTCTGGAGCGCGACGGGATGGTGGTGCAGGACTCCGAGGACACCGCGGGCCACTCGCTGTACGCCATCACCGACGAAGGCCGCGAGGAGCTGCGGAGCTGGTACGGGGCGCCGGTCGACCGCACCAGCCCGGCCCGCGACGAACTGGCCATCAAGCTGGCGATGGCGGTCGGGGCGCCCGGCGTCGACATCCGCGCGGTGATCCAGGCGCAACGCCACCACACGGTGAAGGCGATGCAGGACTACACGCGGCTGAAGGCGCAGGCACTGGACAGCGGCCCGGCCGACCGGGACGAGGTGGCCTGGCTGCTCGTACTGGAACAGCTCATCTTCCAGGCGGAGGCAGAGGCCCGCTGGCTCGACCACTGCGAGTCCCGGCTGGTCCGCCTGGCAGCGGCGGCCACGACGGATCCCGCCCCGGCACCGCCGGTCAAACCCCGTGCGAAGAACCGCCGCTGACACCCCGTCCGGCCCCGGCACCGCCGGAAGCCGCCTTCCCGACCCCGACCACTCGTACCCAGGGGGACACACCCATGCCCGCAGAGGCCACCGCACCACCCGTACTGGAACTCAGGAAACTCACCCGCACCCACGGCGCCGGCATAGCCGAGGTGCACGCCCTGCGGGGCGTGGACCTCAGCGTCCGGGCGGGCGAACTCGTCGCCGTCATGGGCCCTTCCGGCTCCGGCAAGTCGACCCTCCTCACTCTGGCCGGCGGCCTCGACACCGCGAGCGCCGGACAGGTGATCATCGAGGGCCAGGACATCGGCTCCCTCAACCGCAAGCAGCTCTCCGCGCTGCGCCGCCGGAGCGTCGGCTACGTCTTCCAGGACTACAACCTCATCCCCGCGCTCACCGCGGCGGAGAACATCGCGCTGCCCCGCGAGCTCGACGGTGTATCCGTACGCAAGGCCCGCAAGGAGGCCAGGGACGCACTCAGCCGGATGAAGCTGGACGAGGTGGCCGACCGCTTCCCGGACGAGATGTCCGGCGGCCAGCAGCAGCGCGTGGCGATCGCCCGCGCCCTCGTCGGCGACCGCCGGCTCGTCCTCGCCGACGAACCGACCGGCGCCCTCGACTCCGAGACCGGCGAGACCGTTCTGGCCATGCTGCGGGCCCGCTGCGACGCGGGAGCGGCGGGAGTCATGGTGACCCACGAACCGCGGTACGCCGCCTGGGCCGACCGGGTGGTGTTCCTGCGGGACGGTTCGGTCGTCGACCAGACCTTCAGCGCGGACGCCCAGTCGCTGCTGTCCGCCGAGGGCGCCAAGTGAGCGCTCTCACCGGATGGCGCGCGGCCATCCGCATCGCCCGCAGGGACGCCCTGCGCGCCAAGGGCCGCAGCGCCCTGGTCGTCGCCATGATCGCGCTGCCGGTACTGGGCGTGACAGCGGCGGACATCACGTACCGCAGCTCGGTCTCGACACAGGCGGAGGAGCTGACCTCCGCGATGGGCGCGGCCGACGCGCTGTTCAGCGATCCGGGCCTCGGCGACGGACCCATCGAGCAGATGCCGGGGGCCGACTCGTACCAGCGGTCCGGCGCGGAGGACGACAGCGTGCACGGCGGCGAGAGCGCGCCGCTGGACCTGACGGCCGCGCTCCCCAGGGGTGCACGCGCCGTCCCCCGGCAGGAGGTGATGTCGACCGTCACCACCAAGTACGGCATCGAGACCGCCGAAGTCACCGAGCTGGACACCTCCGACCCGCTGGTCCACGGGATGGTCGGCCTGGTGCGCGGCGCGTACCCGCGCACGGACAGCGAGATCGTCGCCAACGACGCCTTCCTGAAGTCGGCCGGGCTGCACGTCGGTTCGCGCACCACGGTCCGGGGCGTCGACAAGACGTTCACGATCACCGGTGCCGTCGAGGTGCCGGCCAGTCTGAAGAGCAGTTTCCTGTACGTGCGTCCTGGCGCCCTCATCAAGCCCTGGCAGCGTGCGGCCGCCGCCGACCACACCATCACGCAGCCCAACCCCGGTTCCCCTTCCCTTCTCGTCAAGACCGCCGGAGCCTCGGGGATCAGCTGGCGGGACGTCCTGGCGGCCAACAAGCACGGCGTACTGGTCGAGTCCCGCAGCGTTGTCCTCGACCCGCCGCCGGACTCCGAGGTCCCGATGGCCTCCCGGTTCGGCGGATCCGGGTCGGGATCCGAGATCGAGCTGACCGCGTCGCTGGCGACCGTCGTCGCCATGGCGATGCTGGAGATCGTCCTGCTGGCGGGCCCGGCCTTCGCCGTCGGTGCGCGCCGCTCGCGCCGCCAGCTCGGCCTGGTCGGCACCTGTGGCGGCGACCGGCGGCACATCCGTTCCGTGGTGCTCGCCGGAGGAGCGGTGCTGGGCGGCGCGGGCGCGGTGGCCGGCACGGTCGCCGGTCTCGTCCTGACGGTCGCCCTGCGCCCGGTGATCGAGGAATGGGCGGGCAAGCGGTTCGGCAGTATCGAGATCCGCCCCTGGGAGCTGCTGGGTATCGCGGCGATCGGCCTGGTCACCGGCGTCCTGGCGGCGCTGGTTCCAGCCGTCGTGGCAGGCAGGCAGCCGGTCATCGAGTCGCTCACGGGGCGGCGCGGAGTGCGCCGCTCCTCACGGGTGATGCCGGCGCTCGGGGTCGCCGCCGTCCTGCTCGGGGGCACCGTCGCGGTCATGGGCGGGCTCATGGGACGCGCGGTGGCCGTCGCCGCGGGCTCGGTCCTCGCCGAGCTCGGGGTACTCGCCTGCATCCCGGTGATCGTGGGCTCACTCGGCCTGCTGGGACGCTTCTTCCCACTCTCCCCGCGGCTCGCCCTGCGCGACGCGGCCCGCAACCGGGGCCGTACCGCACCGGCCGTCGCCGCGGTGATGGCCGCGGTCGCGGGCACGGTGGCCATCGCGACGTACACCGCGAGCACCCAGGCTGAGCAGGCGTACAACATCCATCGCACCCTTCCGCCCGGCGTCCTCGCGATCAATGCCGATATTTACGCGGAACACGCCGACCCGGCGAGGGCGCTGGAAACGGCCCGTGGGCTCGCCCGGCGTGACCTGCCGGTGGAGGGCGACGCGGCCACCATCCGCCGGGTGTGGGCCGGCAGTGACTGCGCCAGGTTCAGCGACGCGGAAGCCGATGCCTGCGGTTCGCTCACCATGCCCAAGCCGAAGGCCAACACCTGCCCTTTGCAGAAGGCCGGCGGCAAGGAGCTGGCGGCCGGGCTCTCCGCGTCCGAGCACAAGCAGCTGATGAACACGCCGAAGTGCAAGGACGCGGAGTACGCCGACACCACCTTCGGGAACGACTCGGAGATCGTCGTCGGGGACGGCGCGGTGCTGCGGGTCTACGCCGGGCTGAAGGACCCGGCCGCCGCCAGGGCGCTGGCCGCGGGCACCCCCGTACTCCTCAACAACGCGTACGCGGGACCGGACGGCAAGGTCACTCTGAAGGCCGTCCACCGTTACCTCGCCGAGGACAAGGCGAACCGCGCACGCCACCCCGGGAAGGCCAGGACGACCATCAGCCATCTCCCGGTCTACCGGGCAACCGACGGGTACGCCGCCACCCCCGGGGTCCGCATGATCATGCCGCAGGCCACCGCCGACCGCCTCGGACTGCACACGGGTCCGGTCACCGCCGTCTACCGGGTCGCACACCCGCCGACCGGCGCGCAGGAGCAGCGCTTCGACGACGGGATGTTCCAGGCCGCCAGCGGCGCCTCCCTCTGGCAGAACGAGAAACCGGAGGACAGCGACACCACCCTGCTGATCCTCGCGCTCTTCGCAGGCGTGGTGACGCTGGGCGCGGCCGCCATCACCACGGGCCTGGCGAAGGCCGACGCGGAGGCCGACCTGACGACCCTGAGCGCGATCGGCGCCCCGCCCGGCGTACGGCGCACGCTCAGTGGCTTCCAGTGCGCGGTGGTCGCGGGTACGGGCGTGCTGCTGGGTACCGCGGCGGGCGCGGTGCCCGCTGTCGCGGTACGGCTCACGGACCTCAAGAGGGCGCTGGACCAGATGCGGGCGCACCCGATGGATTCCGCGTACACCCCGATCGTGCTGCCGTGGGAGACCATCGGCATCCTCGCCGTGGCCGTACCCGTCCTGGCCGGTCTGCTCGCTGCCGGGTTCACCCGGTCGCGCCTGGTCCTGGCCCGGCGGGCCGGCTGACGCGGTGCGCAAGGGTGGATCAGCCCGGATCGGGGGCACAACCCCTTGTGAAGCAGGTGTGCGAGACAATGGCGGCATGGAGATGCCGAGGAGTGAACGGTCGGAACAGCCGGAGGAGCACCCCAAGGTCCTCATCGTGGGACAGGACGGGATGGCGCTCGGCGGCGGGGCCGGCGGTGACGACGAGTCGCGCGAGGTCCCAGTGACGGAAATGGTGGAACAGCCCGCGAAGGTCATGCGCATCGGCAGCATGATCAAACAGCTCCTGGAGGAGGTCCGGGCAGCCCCTCTGGACGAGGCAAGCCGGGTCCGTCTCAAGGACATCCATGCCTCCTCCGTGAAGGAGCTGGAGGACGGTCTGGCCCCCGAGCTGGTGGAGGAGCTGGAACGCCTCTCGCTCCCGTTCACCAACGAGGCCATCCCGTCCGAGGCGGAACTGCGCATCGCACAGGCACAGTTGGTCGGGTGGCTGGAAGGGCTCTTCCACGGCATCCAGACGGCGCTGTTCGCCCAGCAGATGGCCGCGCGGGCCCAGCTGGAGCAGATGCGCCGGGCGCTCCCGCCGGGTGCGGGCGGCCAGGAGGACGAGGACGTGGAAGGCGGCGGGCACGGAGCGATCCGCTCGGGCCCGTACCTCTGACCCTGCCGCTTCTCACCTCTCGCACCGACCCCGATCACGGAGGCCCGGCTCCCCGCAGCAAACGGGAGCCGGGCCTCGGTCATGTGCTGTGGGAGCCGGGTGCGGGACTGGCCCGGGTGCGGGACCGGCCCGGGTGCGGGACTGGCCCGGGTGCGGGACCGAGCCGGGTGCGGGACCGAGCCGGGTGCGGGACCGAGCCGGGCCTTGATGCGGGGTCCGGACGGTAAAGGGCGGGCACGCGGCCCGCCGCTCCCGGTCCCTAAGCCCGCAGCAGCACCTTGCCCACATGCCCACCGGCATCCAGGACGCGGTGGCCCTCCGCCGCGAGAGCCATCGGCAGCTCCTGGTCCACCACGGGCCGTACCCGGCCGGCCGAGATCAGCGGCCAGACGTGCTCACGGACGGCGGCGACGATTGCCGCCTTCTCGCCCAGCGGCCGGGCGCGCAACGAGGTGGCGGTGACGGCGCCCCGCTTGCCGAGCAGCGTCGCGAGGTTCAGCTCACCCTTCGCGCCGCCCTGCATACCGATCACGGCCAGGCGCCCGTTGGTGGCCAGCGCCTGCACGTTGCGATCCAGGTACTTCGCACCCACGACGTCGAGAATGACGTCCGCCCCGGACCCGTCGGTTGCTTTCCTGATCTCTTCGACGAAGTCCTGCTCGCGGTAGTTGATCAGCACATCGGCGCCCAGCTCCGCGCAGCGGGCCAGCTTCTCGTGGCTTCCCGCGGTCACGGCGACCCGCGCCCCCACGGCCTTGCCCAGCTGGATCGCCATCGTGCCGATCCCGCTCGACCCGCCGTGCGCCAGGAGCATTTCGCCGGGTCGCAGATGGGCGACCATGAAGACGTTCGACCAGACGGTGCAGACCACTTCCGGCAGCCCCGCGGCCGTCACGAGATCGACCCCGTCCGGCACCGGCAGCAACTGCCCCACCGGTACGGCGACCTTCTCCGCGTACCCGCCGCCGCTCAGCAGCGCACAGACCTCATCGCCGACGGTCCACCCGGAGACGCCGGTTCCGAGCGCGATGATCCGCCCGGAGCACTCCAGGCCGGGATACGGCGATGCCCCGGGGGGCGGTTCGTAGAAGCCCTGTCGTTGCAGTACATCGGCGCGGTTGACGGCGGACGCCACGACCTCGACGAGGACTTCGCCCTCGCCGGGGACGGGGTCGGGCACTTCGGCCCAGACAAGCGCCTCGGGACCGCCGGGTTCGGGGATCGTGATCGCATGCATGATCGCGAGGCTACTCCGCGCCCGGTCCCGCCGCCTTGGGGGAGACCCGGACGATGGCGATCACCCGGTCGGTGAGCTGAAGCGGACTGGCGTCGGGGTCGTCGTACCCGATGAGCCGGTGCCCGCGCTTCACGGTGACGACCAGATCGTTCGCCTCCCGGACGCTCCGGCCCACCTCGGCCTTTATGACCGGCCGCTCGACCAGATCGAGCCCGCTGCCCTGCTGGATCAAGTCCTCCATCACGGTTCCCGCGCTCGGGCTGAGCACCGAGAGACCGAGCAGCCGTCCCGCCGCGCTGGCGCTCGTGATCACCGCGTCGGCACCGGACTGGCGCAGCAGCGTGGCGTTCTCCTCCTCGCGCACCGCGGCAACGATCTTCGCCCCGCGGTTGAGCTGCCGCGCGGTGAGTGTGACCAGTACGGCGGTGTCGTCGCGCTGTGTCGCGATGACGATCTGCCGGGCACGCTGCAATTCGGCGCGGATCAGTACGTCGCTGCGGGTCGCATCGCCGATGACACCAGCGAATCCCTCGGCGTTGGCTGCCTCGATGACTTTGCTGTTGGGGTCGACGACAACGATCTGCTCCCGCTTCAGGCCAGTCGCACACAGCGTCTGCATGGCGGAGCGGCCCTTCGTACCGAATCCGATGACGACGGTGTGGTCACGCAAGCGGAGCCTCCAGCGGTTCAGCCGCCACTCCTCCCGGGTGCGCTCGGTGAGCACTTCGAGAGTGGTACCGACCAGGATGATCAGGAACAACACGCGCAGGGGCGTGACGACGAGGATGTTGGTGAGCCTGGCACCGTCGCTGTACGGGACGATGTCGCCGTACCCCGTGGTGGAGAGAGTGACCGTGGCGTAGTAGAAGGAGTCGAGCAGATCGACTGTGCTGTCGGCGTTGTCGTGGTAGCCGCTCCGGTCGAACCAGACGATGAGGGCCGTCACCGCCAGCACCAACAGGGCGATCAGGACCCGCCTGCCGACTTGCCGGAGCGGGCGCTCGACCACCCGGCGGGGCAGTTTCACCCGGCGGGTCACCAACTGCTCCCCCACCTGCCGGTCGAGGGCGTCATGGCCGGGAAGTTTCACGTGAAACACTCCTCGGCCCACGGGAGATCAAGGATCTCCAGCAGCTGACCGGGCCGTGCGCCTCCGGACGGTACGACGGCGAGTCCGTCCGCCGCAGCGACACCGCGGAGCATCGCCGGACCGTGGAAGCGCAGCGGAACGACCTCGTCGGTCCGGTGCACCACGGGCACGAGTCGGGTGTCGTAGGGGTGGCCGTGCACCTCTTCGCTTACGGGCATGGCATAAGACTCCACTACGGGGCGGCCGGAGAGACCCCGCATCAGTGGATCGGCGAGAGTGAGCAGCCCCGATACAGCGGCCAGCGGGTTGCCGGGCAGCCCGACGAGATGGCGTCCGTCGGCCAGCCGGGCGAGCAGCATCGGGTGGCCGGGGCGTACGGCGACGCTGTCGACCAGCAGTTCAGCACCGAGCTTGTGGAGGATCGGATGGACATGGTCAACGGGCCCGGCGGCCGTGCCCCCGGTGGTGATGACCAGGTCGGCCTCCGAGTCCGCGATGGCCTGCTGCAGCGCGTCGGCGTCGTCGCCGAGCCGCCGTGTGGCCAGGACCTCGGCGCCCAGCGTCCGCAGCCAGGGGCCGATCATGGGTCCCAGCGCATCGCGGATCAGTCCGCCGTGCGGAAGTCCGCCGGCCAGCAACTCATCGCCGAGCACCAGGACTTCCGCGCGTGGCCGGGGGATCACCGGCAGCTCGTCGTAACCGGCCGCAGCCGCCAGACCGAGCACCGCAGGGGTCACCAGACTCCCGGCCGGCAGGAGCTGATCCCCTGTCCGGCACTCCTGCCCACGGGGCCTGATGTCCTGTCCGGTGACGACTTGGCGCTGCGCGTGGAGCTGCCCCGTGCGGTCGTCGGGCCGGGCGTGTTCGGTGCGGACCACGGCGGTCGCATCGCGAGGGATCCGGGCGCCGGTGGCGATCCGTACGGCATCACCGTCGACAAGCGGTTCGGGCTCTGCCCGACCGGCGAGGATGTCGCCCCCGTCGCGGATCCTCCACGGCCCTGGCCCGGAGACCGCCCAGCCGTCCATGGCCGAGGTGTCGAAAGAGGGCAGATCGGAGAGTGCGGTCAGTGTTCCGGCGAGGATCAGGCCCAGCGCACGGTCCAGCGGTGCCCGGCGCGCGGACACGGGCACCGCACGTCCCGCCCGCGACGCGCGGCTACGGGCCTCGCCCCAGGGCGCGGCCCGGTGCCTGAGCGGGGCCGCCCCCTGCTCTTCGGTCGGGCTGTGTTCTCCGGGGCCCCCGGGGGCCCCGGCTGTCCCGCGCCCCCCGGCTGCACCGCGCTCCCCGGGAGCGGTGGGCGGTTTCCCGGGGACGGTGGGCTGTGGCACGGACGGCGGCTGCCTGCTGACGAGCGCGAGCGCTTCCTCCAGCTCACGGTCCTGCTCTCCCCCCGTCATCCGGCGTCGGTCCCCTTGGCCTCTCCGGCCTCGTCCGCCCACCGGTTGGCGAGCGCGGCGGCCTTGCGCGCGGCCGTCGCCACCGCCTCCGGCCCGTCCTGTTCCGCCTTCGCCGCGGCGTAGCCGACGAGGAAGGTGGTCAGCGGCGCCGCCGGCCTGGCCACGCCGTGGGCGGCGTCGCGGGCGAGGTCGAGCAGGACGCCGGTGTCGACATTGAGGTCGATGCCGAGCTCGGCCTTGACTGCGGTGATCCATTCATCAAGCACGTACCCATGCTCCCTGATACGGGCCCGTGCCGATGCCACGTCCTGCCAGGTGTCGCAGTCGAACGAGGCGAGGGGGTCCACAGCGATCCGGGCGAGGTCGAGTTCCCTGGTGAGCAACCGCAGGGGCAGCCCGGTCAGCGCACCGTGCTCGGCGGCGAGCAGCGTGAGCCGGTGGCGCAGCGCTCCGGTGCGGTAGGCGGCGACGAGTGGCTGGTCCCGGCCGCCCGGGTCGGTGAGCATGGCCCCTTCGCGGTCCCCCGCTGCGAGGGCGCCGAGCAGCGCCGGCACAGTCGCCTCCCCCAGAAACGGCAGGTCGGCGGAGAGCACCAGCACGACCTCGGCCGACACCCCGCGCACTCCGGCGCCCAGGGCCGCCAGCGGCCCACCGCCCGGCGGCTCCTCGCGGGCCCACGCCACAGGTCGTACGGTCTCCCGGCACCCCCCGACCACCACGGTGGTCCCGGCCCCCCGGCAGGCCCCGAGCACCCGGTCGAGCAGCGTCAGCCCTCCGACGGTGAGGCCGGGTTTATCGGCACCACCGAGCCGCTTGGCAGCTCCGCCGGCGAGCACCACAGCGTCATACAAGGTCATCCCGCGAGTATGGGCCGCGACAGGGCTCCGCGATATGGCGCCCTGACCTCCACCCGCGCCCCTGCAGCCCGGCCCCCCGCCATGGCGGACCGTCGGAGACCCCGCGACCTGAGCCCGCGCAGCCCGGCCCGATGGCCGGCCCAGGGGACGCGGCCAGGGGGCGGGGCAGAGGACGCGGCCAGGGGGCGGGCAGAGGACGGGCCAGCCCGGGCCGGAACCCGGAGTCCACCCCCTGGGACTCAGCCCGAACCCAGCACGGGCTCCCGTTCCCAGGCCAGGCCCCCCGGCCCAGGCCCGGCCACGGACTCAAGTCGGCTCGGCCCTGGTCCGGACGGGAGGTTCCCGTCCGACCAGGCCCGGACGGTCCGGACTGCGTCCGGGCGGGAGGAGCTAGACCCCCCGCAACAGCACCGCAGGCTGCTCCACACAGTCCGCCACGAATCGCAGGAAGCCCCCGGCCGTCCCCCCGTCGCACACCCTGTGGTCGAACGTGAGTGACAGCTGCACCACCTGCCGCACAGCCAGCTCACCCTGGTGGACCCATGGCTTGGGCACGATCCTGCCGACGCCCAGCATCGCGGCCTCGGGGTGGTTGATGATCGGCGTGGAGCCGTCGACCCCGAACACCCCGTAGTTGTTCAGCGTGAACGTGCCGCCTGTCAGCTCCGCGGGTGTCAGCTTCCCGCTCCTGGCCGCCTCCGTCAGTCGCATGAACTCGTCGTTGAGCGACTCCGTGGTCCGCCCGTCGGCCTCGCGGACCACCGGCACCACCAGCCCGCGCTCCGTCTGCGCGGCGAAACCCAGCTGGACGGAGGACAGGCGCACAATCTCCCGCGCCTCCATGTCCACCGTCGAGTTCAGCTCGGGAAAGCGCGCCAGGGCGGCCGTGCAGACACGAGCCAGCAGCGCCAGCACCGAGATCTTCGGAGCCGCCGGACCTGAAGCCGCGTTCATGGCCGCCCGCGCGGCCATCAGCTCGGTGGCGTCCGCGTCGACCCAGCACGTCGCGTCGGGTATCTCGCGACGGCTGCGCGCAAGCTTCTCCGCGACGGCTCCCCGCATCCCCCGCAGCGGAACCCTGCTCCCCTCAACAACATCCCCCTGCTCTGCCGCAGCCCCGGCCGTCACCTGCGCCGTACCCCGGTCCTCCGCCATGTGCGCCGCTCCGGCAGCCGCGGGCGTGCGGATCACCTGCTCGACGTCGGAGCGCAGAATCAGTCCGTCCGGCCCGCTGCCCGCCAGCACTCTCAGATCCACGTCGTGTTCGCGCGCCAGCCGGCGTACGAGTGGGGAGATCACCGGAACAGGCCCCGATCGCACCGCAGCGGGCGGGGCCGGGTGCTGTACCGACGGTGGCACCGGGGGCGGGGTGGCGGCCGGACGGGCGGCACTCGCCACCCGCACACGCCGCCGCCGCGCGGCCACCGCGCCGCCGGTGCCGTACCCCACCAGCACGTTCCCCGACGAGTCATCAGCAGCGCCCGCGGAAACCGCCCCGGTACCGGCATCCCCGCCGGATCCGGCGCCGCCCTCGGATCCCCCGCCTCCGGTGTCACCAGCACCGCCTGAACCAGCGCCGGCCGCCCCCACCACCGGCCCCACCGTGACCGTCAACAGTGGCGATCCGACCGGCAGTTCGGCCCCCTCGTCGCCGAATCTGGCCGTCACCATGCCCGCATAGGGACAGGGCACCTCGACCAGCGCCTTCGCCGTCTCGACCTCGACGACCGGCTGGTCGACGGCGACGACGTCACCGACCTCCACCAGCCACCGCACGATCTCGGCCTCGGTCAGCCCCTCCCCGAGGTCCGGCAGCTTGAACTCCAGGCAGTTCACATCCGAAGCAGTGGACATCAGCTCTCCGCCTCCCACTGCAGTCGCGCGACCGCGTCCAGCACCCGGTCCACGCCGGGCAGATGGTGCCGTTCCAGCATGGGCGGCGGATACGGGATGTCGAACCCGGCGACCCGCAGCACCGGCGCCTCCAGGTGGTGGAAGCAGCGCTCGGTCACCCGGGCGGCGATCTCCCCGCCGGGCCCGCCGAATCCGGCCGACTCATGGACGACGACCGCCCGGCCCGTGCGCCGTACCGAGGCGCACACCGTCTCGTCGTCGAACGGCACCAGCGAGCGCAGGTCCACGACCTCCAGGTCCCAGCCCTCCTCACGAGCGGCCTCCGCCGCCTCCAGACAGACCGGCACCGACGGCCCGTACGTCAGGAGAGTGGCGCTGCTGCCCGCACGCCGGACCACAGCCCGCCCTATCGGCTCCACAGCCGTCGGCGCGTCCGGCGACCACTCGGCCTTCGACCAGTAGAGCCGCTTCGGCTCCAGGAAGATGACCGGATCGTCGGAGGCGATGGCGGCCCGCAGCAGTCCGTAGGCGTCCGCGACGGTGGAAGGCGTCACCACATGAAGCCCCGGAGTCGCCATGTAGTACGCCTCCGACGAGTCGCTGTGGTGCTCGACCCCGCCGATCCCGCCGCCGTACGGCACACGCACCACGATCGGCATCGGCAGCGCACCCCGGGTCCGGTTGCGCATCCGCGACACATGGCTCACGAGCTGCTCGAACGCCGGATAGGCGAACGCGTCGAACTGCATCTCCACCACGGGCCGCAGCCCGTACATCGCCATACCCACCGCCGCACCGAGAATCCCGGCCTCGGCCAGCGGTGTGTCCGTACAGCGGTCCTCGCCGAACTCCTGCGCGAGGCCGTCGGTGACCCGGAACACCCCGCCGAGCGTCCCGACGTCCTCCCCCATGACATGCACAGTGGGGTCCTCGGCCATCGCGTCGCGCATCGCCCTCTGCAGCGCCTGCGCCATCGTGGCCGGCTTCGCCGCGACCGTGGTCACCGTCCGGCCTCCGCTTCCAGCTCGGCGCTGAGCTGCTCCGACTGCTCGCGCAGCTGCGGCGTCGGTGAGTCGTAGATCTGGGCGAAGAGGTCCATCGGGTCGAGCAGCGGGTCGGCGTTCATCCGGCCGCGTAGGTCCGCTGCCATCGTCTCGGCGGCCTCGGCCGCGGCTCCCCTGCGCTCCTCGTCCAGCAGCCCGCGCCCGGTCAGCTCACGCTCCAGGAGCCGCACCGGATCGTGTGCGCGCCAGGACTCCACCTCGGCCGCCGCGCGGTAACGGGTGGCGTCGTCGGCGTTCGTATGGGCGTCCATCCGGTACGTCACCGCTTCGATCAGCGTCGGCCCGCCGCCGCTCCGCGCCCGGCGGACAGCTTCGGAGAGCACCTGGTGCATCGCCGCCGCGTCGTTCCCGTCGACGAGCCGGCCGGGCATTCCGTATCCCACGGCCTTGTGGGCCAGCGAAGGGGCAGCGGTCTGCTTCGCGAGGGGCACGGAGATCGCGAAACCGTTGTTCTGCACGAGAAAGACGACAGGAGCGCGCCATACAGCGGCGAAGTTCAGCGCCTCGTGGAAATCGCCCTCGCTCGTCCCGCCGTCGCCGACCATGGCGAGGGCCACCACGCCGTCCCCGGCGAGCCGGGCGGCATGCGCCAGGCCGACCGCATGCGGAAGCTGGGTGGCGAGCGGGGTGGAGAGCGGGGCGATACGGCTCTCCCGCGGGTCGTACCCGGTGTGCCAGTCGCCGCGCAGGAGGGTCAGGGCCTCGACCGGGTCCAGTCCGCGCGCCACGGCCGCGAGCGTGTCCCGGTAGCTCGGGAAGAGCCAGTCCCGCTCCTCCAGGACCAGTGCGGCGGCCACCTCCGACGCCTCCTGGCCGGTGGATGAGGGATAGACGGCGAGTCTGCCCTGCTTGGTGAGGGCCGTCGCCTGCGTATTGAACCTCCGGCCGAGCACCAGGGCGTCGTACAGCCTGAGCAGCAGCTCCCTGTCGAGCCCGGCCGCGGCCTGCGTACCGAGCACCCGGTACGGCTCCGGATCCGGGAGCAGCGGTGCGGGATCGGTACGGAGCTTCCATGCCGGGTAGGCAGTAGCACCAGGCAGCTCTTGGACCGTCATGCCAGACACCTCCTCGTGGGAGCGGGAGGGCGCACCGTCGTGTGATGCGCCTCACCTACCGATTGTTCGGTCGAAAGCGCATTTTGGCTACTGACCCCTTCAGCCTGTGGACAAACGGTTCTCCACAGCCTGGGATAGAGACAGGTCGTCCATGGCGGAGAGGCGGGGGCAGGTGGCAGCTGAACAAATGGCCGACGAGGGCGGGCGCCCTCCCGCGCGCCCACTGGACGCCATCGACCGCGACATCCTGCGGATCCTCCAGCAGGACGGCCGCGCGTCGATACGGTCCGTTTCCGACCGCGTCCATGTGTCGCGCGCCAATGCGTACGCCCGTATCAACCGGCTGATCGACGACGGGGTGATCCGCGGGTTCAGCGCGCGGGTGGATCACGAGCGCGCCGGCCAGGGGTCGTCCGCCTACATCACTCTCAAGATCGTCCAGAACTCGTGGCGCACGGTCCGCAAACAGCTCACCGAGCTGCCGGGCACCGCTCATATCGCCCTGGTCAGCGGGGATTTCGATGTGCTCCTGCTGGTGCACAGCGCGGACAACAGAGCGCTGCGTGAGCTCGTCCTGACGAAGATCCAGGCGATTCCCGAAGTGCTCTCGACCAGGACCCTGCTCGTCTTCGAGGAGACGGACCTGGACCCCGCCAAACCGTCGGACCGGGCCGGCGGACCGGACGACTGAGGCCGGGACCCCAGATCCGGGCGCGGGCGTGGACCGGGGGAAGGGCCGGGGTGTGGAGGCCGGTCAGCGGGCCGGGGCCGTACGCAGCCCTTCGAATGCCAGCTGCACGACGGTCTCGGCCAGCTGGTCCGCGTCCGGACCGGCGCCCTGTGCCGGGCGGACCCACTCGACGAGCGAGTTGATCATCCCGAACAGCAGCCGGGTGGCCAGCCGGATGTCCACGTCCGAGCGGAGGTCTCCTTCGGACACCGCCGCCTTCAGCAGCTCGGCGACCCGCTGGTCGAACTCCCGGCGCCGCTCCATCGCCCAGCGCTCGGTCTTCGTGTTGCCGCGCACCCTCAGCAGGAGCGTCACATAAGGGAGTTCCGCCATGAGCACATCGACCGTACGGCGCGTGACGTACTCGACCTGCTGGATCGCGCGCCCCCGCACCGCCCCCGGCTCGTCCAGGATCCCGAAGAGCCCGTCGATGGCACGGCTGACGGCGCGCCGCAACAGCTCCTCCTTGCCCGCGACGTGGTGGTAGATCGAGGACTTGGAGATGCCCGCGGCCCTGGAGAGGTGCTCCATGGACGTGCCGTCGTAACCGCGGTCGTTGAAGACCCGCACGGCGACCGTCAGCAGGGTCTCCGGTGTGTACGTGTCCCGCTTGGGAGTGGTCATCGGACCGTCCCGCCCTTCTCCGGATGGACGTACGACTGCCGGTACAGCGCCAGCGACGGCGCATAGCGCCCGCCGGGCACGCGAGCGTGGAGCTCGTCGAGCAGTTCGTGCGCCCAGGCCCGGCCCAGCTTGCGGCCCCATTCGACCGGCCCCAGCGGGTAGTTCACGCCGAGCCGCATCGCCGTGTCGATGTCCTGCGCGGAGGCGACACCCTTGGCGAGGGCGTCCGCCGCGAGGTCCACCATCATCGCGACGGTCCGGGCGACGATCATGCCGGGGACGTCCCCGATGACGCTGACCTTCTTGCCGAGGCGCTGGAAGAGTCCGATCGACTGCCGCAGCGTCTCCCACCCGGTGACCTCGGACGCCGACAGTGCGATGCGAGTGGCGGACCGGTAATCGAGAGCGAGGTCGAAGTAGACGACATCGCGGAACTCGGCGGATGTCTGTCCGTCGGCGAGGACCAGCTGGCCGCCGCTGGGCAGCACGATCCGGCAACCCCCGTCCTCCTCGTCCTCGCGCACCGCGATCCCCGCCTCCCGGGCCATCGCGACCAGCTCCGCAGCGGGCCCGAGATCGCCCTCCACCGTGATGCCGGACGGAGCTTCCGTGGCCGGCGCGGTGTGCGGCTCGGGCCGTACGTCGTCCTCCCCGTACCCGTACCAGCCGTGTCCGCTCTTCCTGCCCAGCCGCCCCGACTCGACGAGCCGCTGCTGGGCCAGCGAAGGGCGGAATTTGGGGTCCTGGAAGAACGACTCCCAGACCGACCGGGTGACCGCCTCGTTGACGTCCTGGCCGATCAGGTCGGTCAGCTCGAAGGGGCCCATCCGGAAGCCGCCCGACTCCCGGAGCACCGCGTCGATGGTGGCCGGGTCGGCGCCCCGCTCCTCGTGGACCGCGAAGGCCTCGGCGTAGAAGGGGCGGGCGATGCGGTTGACGATGAAGCCGGGGGTGTCGGTGCAGCGGACCGGGGTCTTGCCCCAGGCCTTCACCGTCGCCGACGCGCGCGCGGCGCTCGAATCGCCGGTCGCGAAACCGCTGACGATCTCGACGAGCGGGAGCAGCGGCGCCGGGTTGAAGAAGTGCATTCCGACGAAACGGCCGGGGTGCCTGAGCGCGCCTGCGATGGCGGTCACGGAGAGGGATGAGGTGTTGGTCGCGAGCAGGCAGTCCTCGGCGACGATCTCCTCAAGAGTGGTGAAGAGTTCCTGTTTGGCGGGGAGTTGTTCGAGGATCGCCTCGATCACGAGCGCGGCGTCGGCGAGCTCCGACGGATCGGCGGCGGGCAGCAGCCTGTCACGGGCCGCGTCCCGCTGCGGTGCCTCCATGCGCCCCTTCTCGACCAGCCGGTCCAGACGGGCGGTGATGGCTTCGGCGGCCTTCTCCGCGCGGCCCGGCAGCGCGTCGTAGAGGCGCACCGGGTGTCCGGCGACCAGGGCGACCTGGGCTATGCCCTGGCCCATGGTGCCGGTGCCGACGACTGCGACGGTGCGGCTCGGCGCCAGGGCGGGCAGGTGTGCGGTGGCGGTCATGGGGCGATCTTCCCGTACGGAGTTATCCACAGTCTGAGCGGACCCCCTTGTCCCGACCGATCGTTCGGTTACTCTAACTCTGTCCACCTGTCCTGCGCAGCTCGACGAGGAGTTGTCCCGCGATGCAGCTGACCGAGCTGACCCAGACCCATCGGCCCACGCTCGACCAGGCCCTCGAAGCGATCCGTACGCGTGCGTACTGGACGCCCCACCCCGAGCACCCCAAGGCGTACAGCGGCGACGGCAAAGCGGCTTTCGACGCCCTGCTGGGCGGTCGCATCGATCCGGGCCAGCCAGGAACCGACGACTGGACGGGCGGCGAAGTATCGCCGTACGGAGTCGAGTTGGGCATCACCTACCCCCACCCCGACCTGGATGTCCTGCTGCCCGCGATGAGCGCGGGGACGGCTGCGTGGCGGGCGGCGGGCCCCGAGGCCAGGGCCATGGTCTGCCTGGAGATCCTCGCGCGGATCAGCGCGCGTACACCCGAGTTCGCCCACGCGGTCATGCACACCAGCGGCCAGGCGTTCATGATGGCGTTCCAGGCGGGCGGCCCGCACGCCCAGGACCGCGGTCTTGAGGCCGTTGCCTACGCCTATGCCGAGCAGGTCAGGACGCCGTCGTCCGCGGACTGGTCCAAGCCCCAGGGCAAGCGGGACCCCCTGGAGCTGCGGAAGTCCTTCACCGCGGTCGGCCGCGGCGTCTCCTTGCTGATCGGCTGCAACACGTTCCCCACGTGGAACGGCTACCCGGGCCTGTTCGCCTCGCTGGCCACCGGAAACCCGGTGCTGGTGAAGCCGCACCCCCGGGCGGTACTGCCACTCGCCCTCACGGTGCAGGTCGCGCGCGACGTCCTCGCCGAGGCAGGGTTCGACGCGAATCTGGTCGCGCTGGCCGCCGAGCGGCCCGGCGAGGGGATCGCCAAGTCCCTGGCCGTCCGGCCGGAGATCAGGATCATCGACTACACCGGCTCGACCGCCTTCGGCGACTGGCTGGAGGCCAACGCCCGCCAGGCACAGGTCTACACGGAGAAGGCCGGGGTCAACACGGTCGTCGTCGACTCCACGGACAACTACAAGGGCATGCTCGCCAATCTGGCCTTCTCGCTCTCGCTGTACAGCGGCCAGATGTGCACCACCCCGCAGAATCTGCTGATCCCGGCCGACGGCATCACCACCGACGCGGGACACAGGACCTACGACGAGGTGGTCACCGACCTGGGCGAAGCGGTGTCGGGGCTCCTCGGCGACGACGCCCGGGCGAACGCGTTGCTGGGCGCGCTGGTCAACCCCGATGTACGGTCGCGTCTCGAAGCTGCCGCCGGTCTCGGCGAAGTGGCTCTCGCCTCCCGGGAGATCACCCACCCCGACTTCCCGGACGCCGTGGTCCGGACGCCCGCGATCGTCAAGCTGGACGGCGCGCGAAAGCACTGGGACGCGGCGGACGCCGACGCGGCCTACCTCTCCGAGTGCTTTGGGCCTGTCTCCTTCGCGGTGGCCGTCGAATCGACCCGGTCCGCACTCGATCTGCTCCGCCGCACGATCCGCGACAAGGGAGCGATGACCGTGGGCGCCTACACCACGTCGACGGAGGTCGAGCGGGCCGTGGAGGAGGTCTGCCTGGAGGAGTGCGCGCAGCTCTCGCTGAATCTGACGGGCGGCGTTTACGTCAACCAGACGGCAGCCTTCTCCGACTTCCACGGCTCGGGCGGAAACCCGGCGGCGAACGCGGCGCTGTGCGACGGGGCGTTCGTGGCCAACAGGTTCCGGATGGTGGAGGTCCGCCGCCAGGCCTGAGCCGCCACCGCCCGCCCCGGCCCGACAGCCGGGCACGTACCGCGGCCCGGCTCTCCGGCAGGAGGCCCGGGTACTGCGGGGTTGCGCCCGGAGCGGGGGCGGGCGCGCCTGGCGTACAAAGCGCACGGGGCGGGCGGCAGCGGCCTGAGCGGGTCGCTCGGCCGTCCCGGTGCCGGTGCGGGTCGGCCACCCGTCCGTCCGCCTGCCTGCTGCCTGCTGCCTGCTGCCTGCTGCCTGCTGGCAGGGTGGCCTGCTCAGTCGATCCGGGCGTACCGCTGCACCCAGGCGTGCATGGCGATCGCGGCGGCGGCGCCGGCATTGATCGACCGCGTCGAGCCGAACTGCGCGATCGAGCACACCTGCTGCGCGTGGTTCCGTGCCTCTTCCGTCAGCCCCGGGCCCTCCTGCCCGAACAGCAGCACACACCGCCGTGGCAACTCGGTCCGCTCCAGCGGCACAGACCCCGGCAGATTGTCGATCCCGATGATCGGCAGGCCCTCGGCCGCGGCCCACGCGGTGAGCGACTCCGTGTCCGGGTGGTGACGCACGTGCTGGTACCGGTCGGTCACCATCGCCCCACGGCGGTTCCAGCGCCGCCGCCCGACAATGTGGATCTCCTTGGCCAGGAAGGCGTTGGCGGTACGGACGACGGACCCGATATTGAAGTCGTGGCCCCAGTTCTCGACGGCGACATGGAAGTCGTGGCGCCTGGTGTCCAGGTCGGCGACGATCGCCTCGCGCGTCCAGTACCGGTAGCCGTCGACCACATTGCGCCGGTCCCCGGCGGCGAGCAGTTCGCGGTCGAACCGGGCACCCTCCGGCCACGGCAGCGGATGCGGCCCGACACCGATCTCGGTCACGAAGCCGTCGTCGTACTGCTCCGGCTCGCCGGTGTGCACCGGCTGCGGGTGCGCAGCCGGTACCGCGAGCCGGTCGGGTGCCCCCGGCTCTTCGCGCTCCACCGCCACGTCGGGTGCGTCAGGAGCGCCAGCCGCCTGGGGGGCTTCGGGCTCTACGGGTGTTCCGGGGGAGGGCTCGCTGGTCACCCCACGAGCGTACGGGGCTGCTCGCCCTGCTCCCCCTCGGCCGTACGCCGCCCGACCGCCGAACCGGCCCGCGCTCCCGCCCGGGCGCGGGCGGTCAGCATCGCTGCCCGGCCGCCCAGCCAGAGAAGGAAGCCGGTCGGCAGGAAGACCGCGTCGGCCGCGATCATCGCCATCGAGAAGAACGGCAGCCCCAGCAGTACAGCGATTCCGGCGTGCTCCAGGATCATCGCGACCAGCAGCACGTTCTTGACGCGTCGGTTGAAGAGGGTGAAGGGGAAGGCGACCTGGACGATGACGGTGCCGTAGGTCAGCAGCATCACCACCACGCCGCTGGTCGCGAGCAGCGAGGACAGCCCGGGCCAGGGCGAGAAGTAGTGCAGGTTGAGCGGGTAGTAGAGGGCCGTGCCGTCCTCCCAGCGGGAACCCTGGATCTTGTACCAGCCGGCCGTCGAGTAGATCAGGCAGACCTCGGCCATGATCACGACGAGTCCGGCGTGGTGCACGAGGTTGGCGACCACGTCGAGGAAGGTGCGGGGCTCGCCCGGCGCGACGCGGCTCACCACCCACCACAGCCCCTGGACCAGCCACAGAGCCCAGAAGATCAGTTCCCAGCCGCCGCTCATCCTCCCGAACAGGGTGATGGCGGCCAGTGCGACCCCGAGGACGGACCACAGCAGGGGCCCGACCCGGTCGGGGTTGTTCTCCGCCCGGGGCACGTCGCCGGAGTGGCCGGAAGCACCTGCGGGATCAGAGCCCGAGGCACCTGGAGCACCGGCGCCCGGGGCACCTGAGTCCGAGGCGCCGGGAACGGGCCGGCTGCCCGGGCCGGCGGCCTTCGCGGCGCGAGCCGCTCGGCGCGCATCCAGCGACCAGACCTGGGAACACCGGGTCGCCATCAGGTAGATCGCCATGATGTGGACGACGTTGTCACCGCCGTCGCCCACGAAGATGGACCGGTTCTGCAGTGACAGCACACCGATCATGAAGAGCGCCGAGGCGAAGCGGGTGTGCCAGCCGAGCAGCAGCAGCACGCTGGAGAGCACGGCGAGGGCGTAGACGGCCTCGAACCACGCCGCCGAGTCCGACCACATCAGCACGGAGAACGCGTGGTTGCCGTCGATGAGCTGCTTCGCCATGCCCCAGTCCCAGGGGGAGTGCGGGCCGTACAGCTCACGGCGGTGCGGCAGCTCCCGCAGGAGGAAGAGCAGCCAGGTGGCGGAGAACCCGATCCTGACCACGGCAGCCTGGTAACGGCCCATGGGGGTTTCGGTGATGCGCTGGACGCCGCGCGCGACGGCCCTGCTGATGTTCGCGCTCGCCGAGCTCATCGGCCGGCCTCCGTACGGTCCGCGGGGACCACCGCCCACCAGGGCAGAACCCGGTAGGAGACCCGTGTGTCGATCTTCTCCCGGCTCCACGGGGGCGCCTTCACGGAAGCCGTCGCCGAGCGGACCTGTATGCGCTCCACCGTGGCGCCGCTCGGCTGCCCGCCGCTCATCCGCATGACGACGATGCGGCGGATGTACCGCTCGGAGAGGTAGCCGCGCACCCCGACCGGCTGGTTGTCATTGTTGTGCGAGCCGGTGAAGAAGTCCCACGCACGCCGGAGCTCGTTCTGGTCGACATGGCTCGGGAGGACGTTGTGGCGCAGGGACGCGCCGTCCTGCGCCGACAGGTCGGTCCAGCCTGTGGTGGTGAGCCCGCCGTCCTTCGCCCGTATCGCGGCGCGCGCCTGCACGTCGACGTTCTGCTGGAGCGGGTTGGGGGCGAAGAGCTTCCAGTTCTGCTCGAACTCGGGGTAGATCCAGTCGTCCACCTCCTTGCCGTACTGCTTGCTCACGGTGTTCGAGGGCGCGACATGCAGAAAGACCATCGCGAGGTGGACAGCGGTCAGGACCCCGATCAGGCCGAGCGCGATCGCCGCCGCCACCTGGTACGGAAAGGACAGCGCGACGATCCCGCGGGACGCTGCCGGCCCACGGGACCCGGGGGCGCCGTGCGGCGCGGGGAATTCGTGGCGCCCGGGGGCCGTGTGCGGGCCGGCTGTCCCGTGAGGCGCATGGGAGCCGGGAGTCTCCGCGGGTCGTCGTGGCGGAGGCAGGGCCCCTGGCCCGCCCGTTCCGGGTTCCCCGCTGTCGTACGAATCCATCCCGCCCCGATCCCCTTTGAAGCCCGCCGGTCCTCAGGCCAGTTATCCACAGGGTTGACACCCTAAGGGCCGTCGCCCCACCATTGAAGTCCATGAACCGAACGATCGGTCGGTAGGGGGCACGCGATGGCGACAGTGGCGTACGGGACGGACGGGGCGGCACGGCCTCAGGCGGCCTCGGGCCCCTCGGCGAGCGCCGGGGCCGAGTCCGCGCCGGCGAGGCAGGCCGCCTTCGACGCCGCGGTGGCCGCGGACGAGCGCATCGAGCCCCGGGACTGGATGCCGGACGAGTACCGCGCCTCCCTCGTCCGCCAGATGGCCCAGCACGCCCACTCCGAAATCATCGGGATGCAGCCCGAGGCCAACTGGATCAGCCGTGCCCCGTCCCTGCGCCGCAAGGCGATCCTGATGGCGAAGGTCCAGGACGAGGCAGGGCACGGCCTGTATCTGTACAGCGCGGCCGAGACGCTCGGCACGAGCCGCGAGGAGCTGCTGGACAAGCTGCACGCGGGGCGCCAGAAATACTCGTCGATCTTCAACTACCCCACGCTGACCTGGGCCGATGTGGGGGCGGTCGGCTGGCTGGTGGACGGCGCCGCGATCACCAACCAGGTGCCGCTCTGCCGCTGCTCCTACGGCCCGTACGCCCGCGCCATGATCCGTGTCTGCAAGGAGGAGTCCTTCCACCAGCGCCAGGGCTTCGAGCTGCTGCTGACCCTCAGCCGCGGCACACCCGAGCAGCACGCGATGGCCCAGGACGCCGTGGACCGCTGGTGGTGGCCGTCGCTGATGATGTTCGGCCCGCCGGACGACGAGTCCGCGCACTCCGCGCAGTCCATGGCCTGGAAGATCAAGCGGCACTCGAACGACGAACTGCGCCAGCGCTTCGTGGACATCTGCGTCCCCCAGGCCGAGGCCTTGGGACTGACGCTTCCCGACCCCGGTCTGCGGTGGAACGAAGAGCGGGGCCGACACGATTTCGGCAGCATCGACTGGACCGAGTTCAAGGAAATCCTCAAGGGGAACGGCCCCTGCAACGAACAGCGGATCACCCAGCGCCGCCGGGCCCACGAGGAAGGCGCCTGGGTCAGGGAGGCGGCGACCGCCTACGCCGCGAAGACAGCGGGTGCGGCCAAGAGCGCCGCAACAGCAGAGCAAGGGAAGGCGCGCGCATGACCGCCACATCCGAGAACAGCCCGGTCGGCGGGGACTGGCCGCTGTGGGAGGTGTTCGTACGCTCACGCCGCGGACTGGCCCACACGCACTCCGGCAGCCTGCACGCGCCGGACGCGGAGATGGCCCTGCGCCACGCCCGCGACCTCTACACCCGCCGGAGCGAGGGCGTCTCGATCTGGGTGGTTCCCTCCGCCGCGGTGACCGCCTCCTCGCCCGACGAGAAGGACTCGTTCTTCGAACCGGCCGGCGACAAGCCCTACCGGCACCCCACGTTCTACGAGATCCCGGAAGGGGTGCAGCACCTGTGACCGCGGCTCTCGCCCTCGGCGACGACGCACTGGTCCTCTCGCACCGGCTCGGCGAGTGGGCGGGCCACGCACCGGTCCTGGAGGAGGAGGTGGCCCTCGCCAACATCGCCCTCGACCTGCTGGGACAGGCGCGCGTTCTGCTCTCCCTGGAGGGGGACGAGGACGAGCTGGCCTTCCTCCGGGAAGAGCGCGCCTTCCGTAACGTCCAGCTGGTCGAGCAGGAGAACGGCGACTTCGCGCACACCATCGCCCGCCAGCTCTTCTTCTCCACCTACCAGCATCTGCTGTACGACCGGCTGGCCACCGGGAGCGGGCCGCTCGCGCCGCTCTCGGCGAAGGCGGTCAAAGAGGTCGCCTACCACCAGGAACACGCCGAGCAGTGGACGCTGCGGCTGGGCGACGGGACAGCCGAGAGCCATCAGCGGATGCAGCGGGGGCTGGACACGCTGTGGCGGTTCACCGGCGAGATGTTCCAGCCGGTCGAAGGGGTGGATCTGGACTGGGACGCGCTGGAGGACAGCTGGTCCCAGTCGGTGACGGCGCAGCTGAAGCGGGCCACGCTGTCCGTGCCTGCCGGGGCCCGGTCCGGAGCCTGGTCCGCGGGTGCGGGCCGGCAGGGGCTGCACACCGAACCGTTCGGGCGGATGCTCGCCGAGATGCAGCATCTGCACCGCAGCCACCCGGGGGCGACATGGTGACCACGACACCGCTCGAAGCGGAACTGCGCAAGCTCGCCGGCGCGGTCCCCGACCCCGAACTGCCGGTGGTGACGCTGGAGGAGCTGGGCGTGCTGCGGGGCGTGGAGGTCCTTGGTCCCGGCCGGGTCGCGGTCGAGCTCACACCCACTTACACAGGCTGCCCTGCCATCGAGGCGATGTCCTCGGACATCGAGCGGACCCTCCACGCACACGGAATACCGGATGTCTCGGTCCGCACAGTGCTCTCACCGGCCTGGTCGACGGACGACATCAGCGCGGAGGGCCGGCGCAAGCTGGCGGAGTTCGGGATCGCGCCCCCGCGCCCGAGCGGCCCCGTGGCTCTGACCCTGGCCATTCGGTGCCCCCACTGCGGTTCGACCGACACCGAGTTGCTGAGCCGGTTCTCCTCGACTGCCTGCAAGGCGCTGCGCCGCTGCGCCTCCTGCCATGAACCCTTCGACCACTTCAAGGAGTTGTAGATGTTCCATCCGCTCCGGGTCAGCGCGGTCGAACAGCTCACAGACGACTCCGTGGCCATCACCTTCGCCATCCCCGCGGAGCTGCGGGAGACGTTCCGGCACACCCCCGGCCAGCACGTGGCCCTGCGCCGCATCGTGGGCGGTGCGGAGATCCGCCGTACGTACTCGATCTGCACCCCGGCAGCCCGTACTCCCGAGGAACCGGTCGTGCGGGTGGGGGTGCGGCTGGTGGAGGGCGGGGAGTTCTCCACCTACGCGCTCAAGGAGCTGGGCGCCGGGGACATCGTCGAGGTCATGGAGCCGATGGGCCGGTTCGCTTTCGAGCCACGCCCGGGCCGGTTCGCGGCGATCGTGGGCGGCAGCGGGATCACACCGGTGCTTTCCATCGCTGCGACGCTGCTGGCCCGCGAACCGGAGGCGCGGTTCTGTCTGATACGCAGCGACCGCACCGCGGCCTCCACGATGTTCCTCGACGAGGTCGCCGACCTCAAGGACCGCTGGCCGGACCGCTTCCAGCTGGTGACCGCGCTCTCCCGGGAGGAGCAGCAGTCCGGCCTGCCCTCGGGCCGGCTCGACCAGCAGCGACTGACCGGGCTCCTGCCCGCGCTCCTGCCGGTCGCGGACGTGGACGGCTGGTTCCTGTGCGGACCGTTCGGTCTGGTGCAGGGCGCGGAGGGTGCGCTGCGCGAGCTCGGAGTGGCCAGGGGCCGTATCCATCAGGAGATCTTCCATGTCGACGACGGGACGCCCGCCACCGGCGCGGCAACCGCCGTCGCGGCGGCGGCGCCCGTTCCGGCCCACAGCACACTGACCGCCACCCTGGACGGCCGCTCGGGCAAGTGGCCTGTGCAGGAAGGGGATTCGCTCCTCGAAACGGTCCTGCGGAGCCGTTCCGACGCCCCGTATGCCTGCAAGGGCGGCGTGTGCGGTACATGCAGGGCGTTCCTGGTCTCGGGTGAGGTGCGGATGGACCGCAACTACGCACTGGAGCCGGAGGAGACAGAAGCGGGGTATGTGCTGGCCTGCCAGTCCCACCCGCTGACGCCGGAAGTGGAGCTGGATTTCGACCGCTGACAGCGATCCCGCGATCCCTGCGTCGCCGGTGTTCCGCATCGCGGCCCCTTGCCCTAATCTGACGCCGCATCAGAAATGCGCGGCAGGCCGGCACAGGAGGACAGGCTGTGGACTTCACCTTCACCGAGGAGCAGCAGGCGGCCGTAGAGGCGGCAAAGGCAGTCTTCTCGGGCGTCACGCCCGACGGAGTCCCCAGCCCTGCGCTCACTGCGGGCGCGGTGGCCGAGGACTTCGACCGGGATCTGTGGAAGAAGCTGGCGGAGACGGATCTGCTGGGCCTGGTCGTGGCGCCCGCGCACGGTGGCGCAGGACTCGGCCCCATTGCTCTCTGTCTCGTCCTGCGCGAGTCCGCCCGGGTGCTGGCCCGGGTGCCGCTGCTGGAGAACAGCGCGGTCGCGATGGTTGTGCAGCGTTACGCCGGTGCGGAGCTGAGCCGTGCGCTTCTGCCTGCGGTGGTCCGGGGCGAGCTGGTCCTCACCGTCGGAGCAAACGGCCGCACCGGGCACGACCCTGCCGAACGTGCCGTCACCGCACGGCGGGACGGCGACGGTTGGGTCCTGGACGGGGTGCAGACGGGCGTCCCCTGGGCGCAGACCGCGGACCGGATCGCGGTACCGGCTCACACGCCCGGGGGAGACTGCGTACTCGCCCTCGTCCCCCGCGAGCGGCGCGCGACCGGCGGAGCCGGGAACAGCGAAGGCGGGGGCAACACCGGGGACGCTGCGGCAGGCGGCACTTCTGCGGGCGGTGCCCCCTCCGTACCCGCCACGGCGATCGAAGCGATCGCAGCAGTCGAAACCCCTGGTATCACGCTGGCCGAGCAGACCTCCACCAGCGGCGAGCGCTTCGCGGAAGTGCGGCTGGACTCGGTCCGCCTCGCGGAGCAGGACGTCATCGAGGCAGACGGCGCCTGGGAGTCGCTGCGTGGTCTGCTGACCACCGGGACCTGCGCGCTCGCACTGGGGCTTGGCGAGGCTGTGCTGACCATGACCAGCGCCTATACGAGCAAACGGGAACAGTTCGGCTTCCCGGTCGCCACCTTCCAGTCGGTCGCCGTCCAGGCCGCCGACCGCTACATCGACCTCCGCGCCATGGAGGTGACCCTCTGGCAAGCGGCCTGGCGGCTCTCCACCGGCGCGGGCGGCCCGCTGCCTGTGGCCGGAGACATCGCCGTGGCCAAAATCTGGGCCTCCGAGGGCGTACGCCGTGTCGTCCAGACCGCCCAGCATCTGCACGGCGGCTTCGGGGCGGACACGGACTATCCGCTGCACCGCTACCACGCCTGGGCCAAGCAGCTGGAGCTCTCACTCGGCCCGGCCGCAGCCCACGAGGAAGCACTCGGCGACCTGCTCGCAAGCCACCCGCTGGGCTGAACCCACTGAGCTGAACCCGCTGAGCTGAACCCGCTGGGCGGTACCCACTGAGCTGAATTCACTGGGCAGAACCCGCTGGGCCGAGCCGCGCTCCCGCCGCCCTGCCCATCCGACGCTCCTGCCGCCCCCCGCACCGCAGGCGGGGGGGCGGGGGCGGGGGCGGGGGCAGGGACTCAGGGGGCGGCTCGTCCGTCAGAGGACGTGCGCCGGGCCTCCGCCATCCGTCGCCATCGGGCGTCCGGCGCTCTCCCAGGCGAGCATCCCGCCGTCGACGTTCACCGCGTCGATGCCCTGCTGCACCAGGTACTGGGTGACCTGGGCGGAACGGCCGCCGACCCGGCAGATCACAAATGCCCTGCCGCCCCCGGCCACAGCCTCGGTCACCTCACCGAAGCGCGCCACGAACTCGCTCATCGGGATGTGCAGCGCCCCCTCGGCGTGTCCGGCCGCCCACTCGTTGTCCTCCCGGACATCGAGCAGCAGACCGTCGGCCGGTACCGCCGCGATATCCACCTGGGGCAGCGGGGCGAAATTCATGGATCATGCCTTCTCTCGTACAGACGCGGCAGCGGTCACCCGGAACGCTACTGCACCATCTCCGCCAGCTCGGCCTCGCGCTCGGAGACCTGAGCGAGCAACTGCTCGGCGATCTCCTCCAGCAACCGGTCGGGGTCGTCGGGCGCCATGCGCAGCATCGCGCCGATCGCGCTGTCCTCCAGTTCCCGTGCGACCAGCGACAGCAACTCCTTGCGCTGGGAGAGCCACTCCAGCCTGGCGTAGAGCTCGTCGCTCTCGCTGGGCTCGGCGGCTTTCTGGACAGGACCTGCGGCCCACTCAGCGCCCAGCTCACGCAGCGCCGTCTCGTCCCCGCGCGCATACGCGGCGTTGACGCGCGTGATGAACTCGTCGCGCCGGTCCCGTTCCGCGTCGTCCTGCGCCAGGTCGGGGTGAGCCTCCCGGACCAGCTCGCGGTAGAGCTTGCGCGCCTCCTCGCTGGGGCGTACCCGCTTCGGTGGCTGCACCGGCTGCTCGTTCAGCATCGCCTGCGCCTCCGGCGGGAGTCCCTCGGAGTCGATCCAGTCGTGGAACAGCTCATCGACGCCGGGCATGGGCATCACCATCGCCCGCGCCTCCTGGGCCTTGGCCAGGTCCTCCGGGTCACCGCTGCGCGCGGCCCTGGCCTCGGCGAGCTGCGCGTCGAGCTCGTCGAGGCGTGCGTACATCGGGCCGAGTCTCTGGTGGTGCAGCCGGGAGAAGTTCTCCACCTCCACGCGGAAGGTCTCCACCGCGATCTCGAACTCGATCAGTGCCTGCTCGGCGGCGCGCACAGCCTTCTCCAGCCGCGCCTCCGGCCGCTGCTCGCCCATGGGCTGCCCGCTCCGGTCGTCGTCGTTCCGGGCCGTCGTGCCCCCGGTGGCATCCTCCGTCACCCGTCCAGCCTACGGGCGCCCCGGACCTGTCCGGTCACACTCCCTGCTCGGCTGCCATCCGGCCGTGCCGGATCGCCGCCACCAGGTCCGCGTGATCCGCCTCCGTACGGTCCGCGTAGGCCACGGCGAACGTGGCCACCGCGTCGTCCAGTTCCTCGTTCTTTCCGCAGTACCCGGCGATCAGCCGTGGATCAGCGCTGTGCGCATGGGCCCGCGCCAGCAGCGCGCCGGTCATCCGCCCGTAGTCGTCGATCTGGTCGGCGGCGAGGGCCGCCGGGTCCACGCTGCCCTTGCGGTTCCTGAACTGCCGCACCTGGTACGGCCGCCCCTCCACCGTCGTCCAGCCCAGCAGGCTGTCGCTCACCACCTGCATCCGCTGCTGCCCGAGGACCACCCGGCGCCCGTGGTGTCCCGCACGCCGGCGCGGGAATCCAGCGGGCAGATACGGCAGCAGCGCCGAGGCCCGTGCCTCCTTCACCTGGAGCACCAGTGGCTCACCCCGGTGGTCGAGCAGCAGCACCACATACGAGCGAGTGCCCACACTGCCGGTGCCCACCACCCGGAACGCCACATCGTGAATCGCGTACCGCGCCAGCAGCGGAAGCCGGTCGTGCGGCAGAGAGCCGAGATACTCCGCCAGCGACCCGGCCACCGCGGCGGCCTCTCCATCCGGTACCCGCCGCAGCACCGGGGGCGCTTCAGCGAACCGCCGGCTGCCGTCTCCGCACTCCTCGGTCGCCTTGGCGGCGAAACGCGCGCTGGTGTTGGAGCGGGCCTTCTCGGAGACGCGCTCCAGCGTGCCCGCGAGGTCATGCGCGTCGGCATGCGAGACCAGCTCCTCGTCGGCTATCGCGTTCCACGCTTCGAGCACCGGCAGCTTGGCCAGCAGCCGCATCGTGCGCCGGTAGGCCCCCACCGTGTCGAAAGCCGCCGCCCGGCAGGTGTCCTCATCCGCTCCGGCCTGTCGTCCGGCCAGCACCAGGGAGGTCGCCAGCCGTTTGAGATCCCACTCCCACGGGCCGGTCTCGGTCTCGTCGAAATCGTTCAGGTCGATGACCAGGCGCCCCCGCGCGTCGCCGTACAGCCCGAAGTTGGCCGCGTGCGCGTCTCCGCATATCTGGGCGGCCACCCCCGTGACCGGTGTTCCCGCGAGGTCATGGGCCATCAGCCCGGCCGCACCGCGGAGAAAGGCGAAAGGGGTGGCGGACATCCGGCCCACCCGTATCGGCACCAGGTCGGGCACCCTGCCCTGGTTCGACGCCTCGACCGCCCGCACCGCGTCGGGACGTGTCCCCTCCGGGGGCGGCGCGGCGTGGGCGGACCGGGGGACGCGGGCGCGCAGC
The DNA here is from genome assembly GCF_036061255.1 of Streptomyces sp. NBC_00388. Classification (NCBI taxonomy): domain Bacteria; kingdom Bacillati; phylum Actinomycetota; class Actinomycetes; order Kitasatosporales; family Streptomycetaceae; genus Streptomyces; species Streptomyces sp. NBC_00388. The sequence goes on along the minus strand of NZ_CP107948.1, from coordinate 3,928,067 downwards.
TCCTTGCCCACGTCCTTGGGCGAACGCGGCTGCGGCGCGGACTGCTGCGGGCCGGACGGGCCGCCCGCCACACGCCGTGCGAATCCCGCCACAGCCGGAATACGTGCCTGCTCGTCCATGGAGTCCCCGCCCTCGACCCTTGATCAGCATCAACTGCCCATGACCGTACCGCCGTAGGCCGGAACGCGTTCGAGCCTGTGGACAACTGCCCGGTTGTGGACAGCGATGCCGTCCGGCATCCCCGCACCCCGTTCCCCGGGCACCACGGGGGAACGTATCCGCCCTTCCCCGGGCACCACGGGGGGCGGATCCGCCTACACGCCCACCGCCTCTTCCAGCTCCTCCTCTTCGGCCTCTTCCGCGGGCACGCCGGCGGAGTCTTGTCCTGCCTTCTCCGCCTTCTCCGCCTTCTCCGCGGTCCGTTCCGCGCCCGCAGCCTTCTCAGGGGCTCCCACCGCGGGGGCCGGCCCCGCATCCGTCCGCACGGCCGACTTCCTGCGGCCCGCCTCGGCCAGACCAGCAACACCCATGACGGCCAGACCGGCCAGCAGCCAGAAGGCCAGGACCAGCACGTTGCCGCCGAGAGCGTGACCACCGAAGTACACGTGGCTGCGTACGCCCTCCACGAAGCCCGCACCGTTCCAGAAGGCGTGCAGGGCGCCGAAGAAGCCGGGCTGCAGCTCGGGGCGGAAGATCCCGCCGGAGCTCGTGAAGTTCAGCATCACGAACAACACCATCACCCCGAGCGTCGTCCACCGCTTCAGGAAGGTGTGCAGCCCCACGCCGACGAACAGGACACCCGCCGAGTAGATCCACGCCAGGGCCCAGACCCCGCCGAGGCCGTGGTCGACCAGATGGAACACAGGCCCCGCGAAAGCGGCACCGATGGCACTGACCACCAGCGACGTCCCGAGCGCGAGCAGGGCCCTGATGCGCAGCGGGAGCACCGCGCCCGCCCCGCCGATCACGGCGACCGAGGCGTACGAGCCGATGCTCAGGGCGACCAGCAGGAAGAAAATGCCCTGCCCGGTCGGGTCTCCGCCCGCCGTGGGCGCCACGTCCGTCACCTTGAGCGGCTCACCCTGCTGGGCCGCGACCGGCGTGAACACCTTCTCCACCGCGGTGGCCGTGGTGTCGGACGACGCCGAGGCGACGACCAGTTCGGGCTTCGTACCACTCGGCACGAAGGCTCCGTACACGTCCTGGTCCTTCAGCTGCTGGACCGCCGTACCGCGGTCCGGGACGGTACGGACGTCCAGCGCGCCGTTGCCCTTGTCGTGCAGCGTCTGCGCCAGCACCTGGGCGCTCGGCCCGGAGCCGACGACCGCGACCCGCAGTTCGTGCGGCTGCGGGGAGTGGAACGCTCCGAGGTAGGCGAGCCCCATCCCGATGCACATCAGCAGGGGCGTGACGAGATGGCCGAGGACATGGCGCAGCGCAGCCCCCGTACTGACGGCACCGTTCATCGGGCCTGCGGACATCGGACACCCTCCAGCTCGTTGGCTTTTACAACTTCTATTTGAGTTGTACTATACAACTAATAACCAGGAGGGCACAACATGACCGGCACAGACCCCCGCGGCACCCGGGACCACGACGCGTCCGTCGACACCATCCAGCGCGAGCTGACGGCGTTCGCCCGCCGCGCGCGTGCGACGGCCGCCCGGCTCCACCCCGAGCTGCCCCTGGTCTCGTACACCCTGCTCGCGCACATCGACGACCGTCAGGGCTGCCGCGCGACCGATCTCGCGGCCCACTACATGCTGGACAAGTCCACGGTCAGCCGTCAGCTCGCGGTGCTGGAGAAACTGGGCCTGGTCGAGCGGCGTCCCGCCCCGGACGACCAGCGCGTACAGGTACTCCACCCCACGGAAGCGGGCACCAGGACACTCGCAGCGACCCAGGGCAGCCGGCGCGCGGCCGTTCGCGACCGGCTGGCGGACTGGAGCGAAGAGGACCTCGACCGGTTCGCGACGTATCTGCTGCGGTACAACTCGGCAGAGTCGGGCTGACAGGCCCCCGCATCACCCCTCCTGCGCGAGAGCGGACCCAGGACCGGGTCAGCAATCCCCGCCCTTGCCCGGCAGATACGCCTCGGACCACTGCGCCAGCTCCGCGAGGGCGGGCCCCAGGGCCCTGCCCGCCTCGGTCAGGCGGTAGGACACCCGCAGCGGGGGCCCCTCGTCCACTTCGCGCACCAGCAGCCCCGACACCGCGAGCTCGGTCAGCCGGTCGGAGAGCATCCGCTCGCTGATCCCGGGAATGGCCCGCCGAAGGTCCGCGAAGTACACCGGCTGCTGCATCAGCACAGCCACGATCAACCCCGTCCAGCGCTTCCCCAGCAACTCGAAGACGCGCGTGATCGCCCCGCCGACCTGCTGGCACGCCTGCTCGCTGTGTTCCGCCATGCCCTCAGAGTACTGAGTGCGGTCCACTCCGTGAGTAGCTGCGGAAAAGTAAGGGACTATGCTAAATATAGGTACGCATGGTTTTCAGGATCACGCCCTACTCACGCTGATGGAGAACGACATGGCCACTCTTCTGCACCTCGACTCCGCGGTCTTCCCGGAGGGCTCCGCCTCCCGTGACGTCACTGCCGCCTTTGTGAACGCCTGGCAGGAACAGCACCCCGAGGGCGTGGTCGTCTACCGCGACCTCGCCGCTCACCCCCTGCCGCACCTGGATGCCGCAGCCGCCGCCGCGGGCGCCGAGTCGCCGCTCCGCGCCGAGCTCGCCAAGGAGCTGGCCGAGGCGGACGCCGTACTGATCGGCGCCCCGATGTACAACTTCTCGATCCCCTCGACCCTCAAGGCCTGGCTCGACCACGCGATCATCGCGGGCCACAACGGCGGCGGCCCCGAGAGCCCGCTGGCCGGCACCCCGTTCACCATCGTCGCCAGCCGCGGTGGCTCCTACGCACCCGGGACCCCCCGGGAAAGCTTCGAGTTCGTCCAGAACTACCTGGAGAAGCTGCTGACGGGGATGTTCGGCGCCGAGGTCGACTTCATCGTCCCCGAGCTGACCCTCGCCGCCACGCAGCCCGCGATGGCCGAGCTCATCCCGCTCGCAGAGACCTCGCGCGCCAAGGCTCTGGACGACGCCGCCTCCAAGGCCAAGGCGCTCGCCGTGCGCCTCGCGAGCTGACGTACCGCACCACAGCCACCACCAGGGGGCCGCACCCCCGCACCACAAGGTGGCGTATCGCACCACCGCACCACCGCACCACCGGCGGCGACAGCCGCAACACCCCCGCGCGGTCCACCAGGGCCGCGCGGGGGTTTCACGTGAAACGCGCAGGCGGGCCCGCTCGGCCGATCAATAAGCGCGCAGGCGGGCTCGCAGGGCCGATCAACTCCCGCCCGGCCCGCGGAGATCGGCCGGACGCGGTTCGGGCAGACGTTAAGGGCGCTCCACCGAGTCCACCGACCGCACCGTTCCGGCAGCCGCAGCCGACTCCGGCTCACCGGCCGGCGAGGCAGGGGACGCCACCGGAGAGCCCGGAGCACCCGGAGAGCCCGGAGAAGCCGTCCCGTCCTCCTTCATCGCCTTCGCCTCGCTCTTGAGAATGCGCATCGACTTGCCCAGTGCACGGGCGGTGTCGGGCAGCTTCTTCGAACCGAACATCACCATGACCACGATCGCCACGATGAGCAGGTGCCAGGGCTCCAGTCCGTTGCGGAGCATGTCCACCCCACCCTTCTTCTCGTCGGCCGGCGGTCGGTACCGCCGGGGGCATCTCCAGAAAAGCTTGCTACATTGCGCAACTGTACAACCATGGGGTGGGGCCGTTCGTCCCCTTCTGTACGGACGGGCGAATGAAAGCGCGCAGATGAGAACGAGCGATCGGACGACAACCGGCAGCGAGCGGATCCCCCGGCCCGCGGGCAGAGGGAAGCGGCATGGCGAGAAGTACGGCGCGAGCACGGGCGACGCGGGGCACGCGACGCCCCACGGAGCACCCGACGGCCCCCGGCGAGGACAGCACGGCTCCCACGGCACGGAGCGCGGGGCCGAGCACCGCAAGCGCCGGAAGCGCAGTCGCGTACGGCTCGTGCTCGCCATAGCCGTAGCCCTCCTGGTGCTGGCCACCGCGGGCGCCGGGTGGGTCTACCTCCGGCTGAACGGCAACATCAACTCCTTCAGCCAGGACGGGATTTCCACGGACCGCCCCACGGCCTCGGCCAAGGGCCAGAACGTGCTGGTCATCGGCTCGGACGCGCGGACCGGAGGCAACAGCGCGCTGGGCGGGGGCGACAAGAACGACATAGGACGCTCCGATACCGCGTTCGTGCTGCACATCTACGCCGACCACAAACACGCGATCGCCGTCTCGATCCCCCGCGACACCCTCGTCACCATCCCGTCCTGCAAGCTGCCCGGCGGCAGCTGGACCACGCCACAGCCCCGGACCATGTTCAACGCGGCCTACTCCGTCGGCGAGACCGCCAAGGGCAACCCGGCCTGCACCCAGAACACGGTGGAGAAGCTCACCGGTCTGCGCATCGACCACACCGTCGTCGTCGACTTCGAGGGCTTCTCGAAACTGACCGGCGTCGTCGGCGGCGTCCAGGTGTGCCTGCCGCAGAACATCTACCAGCGGGATCTCGACCCGAACCGCACCACCCGCGGCAGGCTCCTCTTCGCCAAGGGCGAGCAGAGCGTGTCGGGACAGAAGGCGCTCGACTACGTGCGGATCAGGCACGGGATCGGGGACGGCTCGGACATCGGCCGCATCAAACGGCAGCAGGCCTTCGTCTCCTCCCTGATCAAGAAGGTGAAGGAGGACGGGTTCACACCCACCAAACTGCTGCCGCTCGCCGACGCGGCCACCCACTCGCTGACCGTGGATCCGGGGCTCTCGACCGCCGACAAGCTGCTCTCCTTCGTGATGTCGCTGAAGAGCATCGATCTGCACAACACCAAGTTCGTCACCATCCCCTGGCGGTACCAGGGGGCGCGCGTCGCCATGGTCGAACCGGACGCGAGTGCCCTCTGGTCCGATCTGCGCGCCGACCGGACGATCGACGGCAAGGACGCCAGCGGCAAGGACAAGAAAGGCAAGGGCCCGTCCCCCACCGCCTCAGGCCCGACCGGGAATCCGAGCCCCACAGGGCCCGTCTCCGGTGCGGGGACCGCCGTCACGGTCCAGAACGGCACCACCGTCACCGGCCTCGCGGCCCGGGCCGCCCGGACCCTCAGGAACCACGGCTTCACCGTGAACGGGACCATGACGGCCGGCACCCAGGACCACACGTCCACCGTCATCACCTACGGGCCTGGCCTGCGGAGCAGCGCCGAGAACCTGGCGCGGCTCTTCGTGGGCGCGACCGTCCAGGAGGCGGGCGCGGCTGCCGGTACGAGCGCCGGTATCACCGTGACCCTGGGCCAGGTGTACGCCGACAACCCCGGCGCCACGCCCAGCAGCACTCCCTCCGCCTCCTCGTCGCTCCCGCCGTCCGTGGCATCCGGCGCCCGTTCCGGGGACGACGGTCCATGCAGCGACCTGTCCTACGGATGACCGGCCCCGGCCGCCCGTACGGGAGCCCCGCCGCGGTCGCCAGGCGTCGTCAACCCGGCTGCCCACGGCGGCTGTCGTACCGGCGCCTGGCCGCGGCGAGCCCCACCGCGTACAGCCCGAGCACCACCACGAGCAGCGGATAGCAGAGCCCCGGCAGCGCCGCCATGCCCAGCAACGGTCCCAGCGGCGAGAGCGGGAGCAGCAGTCCGACGGTGGCGAGGGCGGCCGCGGCCCAGCGGACCGGGCTGGTCCCGCCCGGCGCGCGCCCGGCGCGTGAGCCGGTCCCGTCGGCGGCCGACCCTGCCCGCCCGGCCGCCCGGCGTCCCGTACGCAGCAGGAGCATCACCAGCGACTGGGTCAGCAGGTTCTCCGCGAACCAGCCGGAGTGGAAGACCGTTTCGCTGTCGGGGCCGCCGGGGCCGTGCACGGCGAGGGCGAGAACCCCGAAGGTCGCGAGGTCGGCGACCGCGTTGAGCACACCGAACCCGGTGATGAAACGGAGGAAGTCCCGCGACCGCAGCGTGGCGGGGCGGCCCAGCACACCGGGGGCCGGCCGGTCGAAGGCGAACGCGAGCTGGGCCGCGTCGAAGCAGAGGTTCTGGACCAGCACCTGGGCCGGGAGCATCGGCAGGAACGGCAGCAGCAGACCGGCGCCGAGCATCGCGATGACGTTGCCGAGGTTGGACGAGAGCGTGATGCGCAGATACGTGGCGATGTTGCCGCTGCTGTGCCGCCCGGCCGTCAGCGCGTGTTCGACGGCCGACAGGTCCTTGGCGTGCTCGGCGAGGATCACGTCCGCGCCCTCCCGCGCCACGTCCACCGCGTCGCGCGGGCAGATCCCGACATCCGCCGCGTACAGCGCGGGCAGGTCGTTGACCCCGTCCCCGAGAAATCCGCAGACCCGGCCGCCGGCCCGCAGCGCGCGGACGATCCGCGCCTTGTGCTCGGGCGTGCAGCGGGCGAAGACGACCGTGTCGCGTACGGCGGACGCCAGCTGGCCGTCCGTGAGGGCGTCCACGTCCCGTGCGGTGAGCACCGGCCCCGGTTCGAGCCCCAGCTCCTGGCAGGCGCGGGCAGCCGTACCCGGGTGGTCGCCGGTGACGACCTTCACCGCCACGCCCATCGTGGCGAGCGCGGGCAGCGCATGGGCGGCGCTCGGCACCAGCGCGTCCCGCAGGGTGACGAAGCCCCGGAAGCTGAGACCGCGCTCGTCGGCAGTGGTGTACGCCCGCTTGCGCGCCGGGCGCTCGGCGGTCGCGACGGCCAGCAGCCGGGCTCCGTCCCGCACCAGCCTCCCGGCCTCGGTGAAGAGCCGCTCCCGCTCCGCGGCGTCGAGCGCGCACCGCTCCAGTACGTTCTCGACGGCGCCCTTCACCACGAGGGTGTCGACCCCCAGCCGGCCCGGACGGCGTACGACGGCGGTCGCCACGCGCCGCAGCGGATCGAAGGGGAGCGCGGCGATCCCCTCATAAGGCAGGAACTCCTCACCGTCCGAGGCGTCGAGCAGCGCCTCGTCGAGCGCGTCGGGGGCGGGGAGGTCGGCCAGTTGCAGGGTCCACCAGGCATTGACCGCGGCCCAGTGCAGGACGTCCCGGTCGTCCGCGCCGTCCCCGTCGAGCGCCCGGTCGACGACCGGCAGGTCCTGGGTGAGCGTTCCCGTCTTGTCCAGACAGAGCACATCCACCGCGCCGAGGTCGTGCAGCGCCGGCAGCCGTTTGACGATCACGCCGTGGTGGCGGGCGAGAAGGGAGGCGCCACGCGCCAGACAGGTCGTGACGATCACCGGGAGCATCTCGGGCGTCAGCCCGACGGCCACCGCCACGGCGAACGGCAGTGTCTCCAGGCCCCGTCCGCGCAGCGCCGCGTTGGCCATCAGCACCAGCGGCGGGGTGAGCAGCATGAAACGGATCAGGATCCACGAGATGCCGTGCACCGACCGGTCGAAGGCGCTCGGGCCGCGCGGCCCGGCCGCCCCGTACCCGGCTGCGAACCGCGTCCTGGCCCCGGTCGCCACCACGACGGCGCTGCCGCTGCCCGCGACGACACTGCTCCCCTGGAAACAGAGGTGCGCCCGGTCGAAGCCCGCCTCGTCCTGCGGGGTTCCGGGGACATCGGCCGCCGACTTGCCGACCGGGGCCGACTCCCCGGTGAGCACCGCCTGGTTCACGCTCAGCCCGACGGCCCGCAGCAGCCTCACATCGGCCGGTATCAGGTCGCCGGGACCGAGCCGGACGACATCGCCGGGCACGAGCTGGTCGACCGGGAGCTCACGGGCCACCGCGACCGCTTCGTCCGCGGGCCGCCGCAGCACCGTCGCCGTACTGGCCACCAGCTCGCGCAGCGCGCCCATCGAGCGGTCGGCGCGGTGCTCTCCCGCGGCGCGCAGCGCGCAGCTCACCACCACGAGCGCGATGATCACACAGGCGGTGCCCCACGCCGCGACCAGCGACGACACCAAGCCGAGGCAGAGCAGTACGGCGGTGAAGGGGTCCCGGACGCTGCGCAGGAACCGTACGAGCCAGGGGACGGGCCGCCGGGCGGCCAGGGTGTTCTCACCGCACTGCCGCAGCCGGCTCTCCGCCGCCGTGTCCGTCAGCCCGCGCGGGCCGCTGTCCAGGGCGCGCAGCACCTGGAGCGAGGTCAGCGCGCCCAGGTCCGGTACGGCAGCGCCGGCCGCCGGAGCGCCGTCCGCCGTCGCCACGGCCCGGACGGAGACCCCGGGGCCGGGCTCCGGGGCCGCCGCGGCCTCAGGTGCCTGTCCCACGGAGGTGACCCACCGGGGGAGCCCCGCCGTCGCTCCGCGCGGCCAGCTGGCCGACGACGAGACGTACGACGGTCACGACGTCGGGGTCGTCGACGAAGTACACCTGCCGCCGCCCCTCCCGCCGGGAACGCACCAGACCGGCCAGTTTCAGTTTCGTCAGATGCTGGCTCACCGCGGGCAGCGCACCGCCGACCCGCTCGGCCAGGCCGCTCACGTCGCTCTCGCCCTGCGCGAGGGCCCACACGATGTGCAGCCTGGCGGACGAGGCGAGCAGTCCGAACGCGGCGGCCGCTTCTGCGAGTACCTCGGCGGAAGGGTCCCCGAACCTCTCGACGCCTGCCGCCACTTCGCCTTCCCCAACCCCTGGACCATGTTCCGACCGCACCAGTCTAGGTCGGCCGGGCGCGGAACATTTGCGTTCAGGGAACGGGGCACCTACCTTAACGGTACGAAACTGTTTCGTTCACTGGAGTCGGCATGACACAGCCCGAGCCCCGAAGAACACGGCTGTCGCCCGAGCGGGAGGCGGAGATCTTCGACGCCACCCTCGACCTGATCCGCGAGGTCGGCTACGAGGCCGCCCGCCTCGACGTCGTGGCACAGCGCTCCCAGTGCAGCAAAGCGACGCTGTACCGGCGCTGGCAGGGAAAGCCCCGGCTGGTGTCCGAGGCGCTGCGGCACGGGAAACCGTTCACCCTGACCGGGCTGGACACCGGCTCCCTGCGGGGCGATCTGTACGAGATGACCTTCCGCATCGGGGAGGCCAGGAAGGACCACGACCTGATCCGCGGCATCGCCCTGGCCGTACGGCAGGACTCCGCACTGGCGGAGGCGATGCACGAGACCCTCGTGCGGCCCGACCTGGAGGCCGCCCGCGGGATCGTGGACCGCGCCGTCGCCCGCGGAGAGGTCGACCCGGCGAATCCGGCCCTCGACTTCTTCCCGCACCTGGTCCAGGGCGCCGGCTTCGCCCGGCTGGTCTTCGACCAGCGCGAGCCCGACGCCGACTACCTGCGCCGTTACGTCGACGCCGTCGTCCTCCCCGTGCTGCTCCGGGAGATCGACGGCAGCACCGAGGACACCACCTGAGGAGTACATGATGAGTTCCGCATCCGCCGGCGCGGCCGCCGGCACCATAGCCCCGGCGGCCGCGCCGCCGACGCCCACGGCATCGCCCCCCGCATCCCACCGCTGGTGGGCCCTGGTGGTCATCGGCCTCGCACAGCTGATGGTCGTGCTGGACGCCACCATCGTGAACATCGCACTGCCCTCGGCCCAGCAGGATCTGGGATTCTCCAACGACGCCCGGCAGTGGGTCGTCACCGCCTACTCACTGGCCTTCGGAAGCCTGCTCCTGCTCGGCGGGCGGCTCGCCGACCTCTTCGGCCGCAAGACCACCCTGCTGATCGGTCTGGTCGGCTTCGCCGCGTCCTCGGCCCTGGCCGGAGCGGCGGGCGGCTTCACCATGCTGGTCGTGGGGCGTGCGCTCCAGGGCGCGTTCGGCGCGCTGCTCGCGCCGTCGGCGCTGTCGCTGCTCACGACCACATTCACCGATCCCAGGGAACGCGGGCGCGCCTTCGGGGTGTTCGGAGCGATCGCGGGCTCCGGCGGTGCGGTGGGACTGCTGCTGGGCGGCGTGCTCACCGAGCATCTGAACTGGCGGTGGACGCTCTACGTCAACCTCGTCATCGCCGTGGTCGCGGTGGCCGGGGCGCTCGTGTTCATCCGGCGGCCCGCACCCGCACAGCGCCCCAAGCTGGACCTGCTGGGCACCCTGCTGGTCTCCAGCGGCCTCTTCGGCATCGTGTTCGGCTTCTCCAACGCAGAGACGTACGCGTGGAGCGACCCGATGTGCTGGGGCTTCCTGGCGGGCGGCGCCCTGTTGCTGCTTGCCTTCACCGGCTGGCAGACCCGGGCGTCGCACCCGCTGCTGCCCCTGCGGGTCTTCGCCGACCGCAACCGCAGCGCCTCGTATCTGATGGTGTTCTCCACCGGCGCCGGAATGTTCGGCATCTTCCTCTTCCTGACCTACTACCTCCAGCAGATCCTCGGCTACACACCGGTCAAGACCGGGCTCGCCTTCCTGCCGATGATCCTGATGCTGATGGTGCTGGCGCAGCTGTCCACCAACGTGCTCATGGCGAGGATCGGCCCCAAGATCATGGTGCCGATCGGCACCCTGCTCGCCGCGGGCGGCCTGGTCTGGCTGACCGGGCTTGACCTGTCCAGCGGATACGCCGCGGACATCCTGCCGCCCCTGCTGCTCATCGGCGCCGGCATCGGCATGGTGATGCCCCCGGCCATGTCGCTGGCCACCCTCGGCATCGCGCCGGGCGACCAGGGGGTCGCGTCCGCGACCGTCAACACGATGCAGCAGGTCGGCGGTTCCATCGGCACGGCGCTGTTCTCCACCATGGCCACCTCCGCGGCCAGTGACTACGTGAAGGACCACGGCGCCTCCAAGCCGGCGCTCGCCGAGGCCTCCGTGCACAGCTACGCGACCGTCTACTGGTGGGCCGCCGGCCTGTTCGCGATCGCCTTCGTGATCGCGGTCCTCCTCTACCGCAAGGGCCGTCCGCAGGCAGCCGCCCCGGCACCGGCCACACCGGCCGCCGCACAGGCCGCAGAAGCCGCCGCGGGCACCGGGTCCCCGGCGCACACCGTGCCCGCGCCGGCGGAGCGGGCACCGGCCGACGCGGCACCCGCTGCCGCACAGCAGGCGCGCGTACGGGGGCGGGTGCTCGGGGAGCACGGGGCCCCGGTGGCTTCGGCGGTGACACTCATCGACCAGGCAGGCCGCCAGGTCGCACGGGGCGTCCCCGGACCGGACGGCTCGTACGCGCTCTCCGCACCGCACGGCAGGTACGTGCTGGTCGCGTCGGCCCCGGACTGCACGCCCAGGATCAGCGAACTCGTCCTCGGCGCGGACCCCGTCGACCACCACGTCCAGCTCGCGGGGACCGGCGGGCTCTTCGGCACCGTGCACGGGCCCGCCGGCCCCGTCGAAGGGGCGCTGCTGGTCGTGACGGACGCGGAGGGGAGCGTGGTCGACTCGGCCCTGTCGGCCGCCGACGGCGGCTACCGGCTTCCCGCCCTGCCGCCGGCCGCCTACACCTTCACCGCCGGAGCCGAGGGCCACCAGCCCTACGCGGCGCCGGTCACGGTGACCGGCTCGGCGCCCACCCGGCACGACGCGTCCCTCGCGGCCGCGGCGACCGTCCGGGGCACGGTGTACGGGCCACAGGGTGCGCCGGTGGACGACGCCCTGGTCACGCTGCTCGACGCGGCGGGCAACGTCGTCGCACGGCACACGACGGGCCCGGACGGCGTCTACACCTTCACGGGTCTCACCGGCCCCGGCTACACGCTGGTCGCCGCGGGCTACCCGCCCGCAGCGTCACAGGTCACACTCCCCTCCGACACCCAGGACGGATTCGACGTGCTGCTCGGTCACTCCGACTGAACCGGAACCGGGCCCGGGGGCGCGGAATCGGCCCCCGGGCCGGCGTCCCTGGACCCGGCCCCGGGCCCCACCTGGGACCTGCCCCCGAACAGCAGAACGGCCCGCATCATCGTGATGATGCGGGCCGTTCCGGGGTGATGCTGAACACCTTCACCGGTGTTCGATGATGGTGCGCGAGGGGGGATTTGAACCCCCACGTCCCTAAGGACACTGGCACCTGAAGCCAGCGCGTCTGCCGTTCCGCCACTCGCGCAAGTGGTGTTTCCCGGGCCTTCTCACTGGTTTGTGCGACTCCCTGGCGACATCCCGAAGATTAGCACGGTGAACAGGGTGGATTCACATCCGTTCCCAGGGGGGAGACGACCGGTGCCCCGCCCCGTGGAACGAGGACCCCCTCACCCCACTCCTCCTCTGTGCTCGCCGAGTGCGGGACACTGTTCAGGAGCCACCTCTACGATCCGTGTGAGAGGTGACACTTATCCACAGGGGAGACAAGGGGAACCAGCCGTTTCTCCCGTGCGTGGATACGATCAGTAAGCAGTACCAGGACGACAACGTCGGAGGAGGTGCCTCATGGGAGTCATGAAGAAGTTCGAGCAGCGTCTCGAAGGTCTGGTCAACGGCACCTTCGCGAAGGTGTTCAAGTCCGAGGTCCAGCCCGTCGAGATCGCGGGTGCGCTCCAGCGCGAATGCGACAACAACGCAACGATCTGGAACCGTGAGCGGACGGTCGTCCCCAACGACTTCATCGTCGAACTGAGCACGCCGGACTACGAGCGCCTCAGCCCGTACTCGGGGCAGCTCGGCGACGAACTCTCCGGACTGGTCCGCGACTACGCCAAGCAGCAGCGGTACGCCTTCATGGGGCCGATCAAGGTCCACCTGGAGAAGGCGGAGGACCTGGACACCGGGCTCTACCGCGTCCGCAGCCGCACCCTCGCGTCGAGCACCAACCAGCAGGGGCCCGACCGCGCCCCCGCCGCACCCCCGGCCCCGCAGCGGGACGCCGGCGGCTACGGCTACCCGCCATCGGCGGCCCCGCCCATGCCCGCCGCGCCTCCGCCCGGAGGCAACCGTCCGGCCCCCGGCCGGGCGCCCGCCCCGGGACCCATGCCGGGCACCCAGACACGGCGCTGGATCGAGGTCAACGGCACGCGACACCAGATCTCGCGGGCCACCCTGGTCCTCGGCCGCAGCACCGAAGCCGACGTGCGGATCGACGACCCCGGCGTATCCCGCCGGCACTGCGAGATCCGCGCCGGCTCCCCCTCGACGATCCAGGATCTCGGTTCCACCAACGGCATCGTGGTAGACGGACAGCACACCACCCGCGCTACGCTCCGCGACGGCTCGCGGATCGTCGTGGGCAATTCCACCATCGTTTACCGGCAAGCCGAAGGGTGAAGCGGGGGCAATGTCAGAGCTGACCCTGACGGTCATGCGGCTAGGTTTCCTAGCTGTTCTGTGGCTGTTCGTGATCGTGGCCGTCCAGGTCATCCGCAGCGATCTGTTCGGAACGCGTGTCACGCAGCGCGGCTCACGCCGCAACGCGGACTCCCGTCCTCCGCAGACCGCGCGGCAGGCCGCCACGCCGCCGCAGCAGCGACAGCAGCAGCCTGCTGCCGGCCGCCAGCGTCGTGGCGCGCCCACCAAACTCGTCGTCTCCGAGGGGTCCCTCACGGGCACCACGGTCGCCCTGCAGGGGCAGACCGTCACGCTCGGCCGGGCCCACGATTCGACCATCGTGCTGGACGACGATTACGCGTCCAGCAGGCATGCCAGGATCTACCCCGACCGGGACGGCCAGTGGATCGTCGAGGATCTCGGGTCCACCAACGGGACATATCTCGACCGGACCCGGCTGACCACCCCGACACCGATCCCGCTGGGCGCACCGATCCGCATCGGCAAGACCGTCATCGAGCTGCGGAAGTAGTCACGACAATGAGCGAGCGGAGCGAGCGAGCCGCAGCGGTTCCGGCAACGGGCCGGGGCGCGCTCCCGACCGGAGGGTGGGCAGTGTGGCTCGAGACCGGTTGTACCCGGAGCCGACAGGCGAGGTGCGCATGAGTCTGTCCCTGCGCTTCGCCGCCGGATCCCACAAGGGCATGATCCGCGAGGGGAACGAGGACTCCGGCTACGCCGGCCCCCGGCTCCTCGCCATCGCCGACGGGATGGGCGGCCAGGCCGCGGGCGAGGTCGCCAGCTCCGAGGTCATCTCCGCGCTCGTCACCCTCGACGACGACGTCCCCGGTTCCGACATCCTCACCTCGCTCGGCACAGCCGTGCAGCGGGCCAACGACCAGCTCCGCATGATGGTCGAGGAGGACCCCCAGCTGGAGGGCATGGGCACCACGCTCACCGCCCTCCTCTGGACCGGTCAGCGCCTCGGCCTCGTGCACGTCGGAGACTCGCGCGCCTATCTGCTGCGGGACGGCGTCCTGACGCAGATCACCCAGGACCACACCTGGGTGCAGCGCCTCGTCGACGAGGGCCGCATCACCGAGGAGGAGGCCACCACCCACCCGCAGCGCTCCCTGCTGATGCGCGCGCTGGGCAGTGGCGAACACGTCGAGCCCGACCTCTCGATCCGTGAGGTACGGGCCGGCGACCGCTACATGATCTGCTCCGACGGGCTCTCCGGCGTCGTCTCCCACCAGACGATGGAGGAGACCCTCGCCAGCTACCAGGGGCCCCAGGAGACGATCCAGGATCTGATCCAGCTCGCCCTGCGCGGCGGCGGTCCCGACAACATCACCTGCATCGTCGCCGACGTGCTCGATGTCGACTCCAACGACACCGTGGCCGGGCAGCTCAACGACACCCCGGTCGTCGTCGGCGCGGTCGCCGAGAACCAGGCGGCCCAGCACGACGGCGGGGCCATGCAGACCCCGGCGGGCCGGGCGTCCGGCCTCGGCCGCCAGGTGCCGCCGCCCGCTCCGGGAGGCTTCGGCCCGCCCGGAAGCGGCGACGGCTACGGTTCCGCGTCCGACGGCGCGTTCGGCGCGTACGACGACGAGGACTTCGACAAGCGCTCCGGCGGCCGCAAGTGGATCAAGCGATCGCTCTTCACCGTGCTCGTCCTCGCCGTCATCGGCGGTGGACTGTACGGCGGTTACCGCTGGACCCAGACCCAGTACTACGTCGGGTCGAACAAGCAGAACGTGGCGTTGTACCAGGGAATCAGCCAGGATCTCGCCTGGGTCTCGCTCTCGAAGGTCGAGACGGACCACCCCGAGATCGAACTCAAGTACCTCCCGCCGTACCAGCGCAAGCAGGTCGACTCGACCATCACCGAAGGCAGCCTCGGCGAGGCGAAGCACAAGATCAGCGAACTCGCGGAGCAGGCCGACGTCTGCAAGAAGGACGCCGAGCGCCGCAAGGTGGAGGACGAGAACAAGTCGAAGCCGGCTCCGGGCAAGACGTCCGGCACCCCGGGCACCCTCTCTTCCTCCAAGAGCCCGAACACCGTAAAGCCCAAGCCCAGCGCCACACCCACGCCCGGCCCCAGCCTCTCGGAGGATGAGCAGAAGCTGGTCCCGCTGTGCGGTAAGCAGTAGAGCCGTAGGGGGCCTTTCACCACCATGAGCGTTGTCACCAACACGACCACGATCGGCGCGATCGAAGCACCGAGCCGTCGCAACACCGAGCTGATGCTGCTCGTATTCGCCGTCGCCATCTCGGTGTTCGGGTACGCCAACGTGGGCCTCGCGATCAACGGTTCACTACCGGCAGGCATCCTCGGCTACGGAACGGGGCTCACGCTGCTCGCGGCCGTCGGCCACATCGTGGTGCGCAAGTTCGCGCCGTACGCCGATCCGCTGCTGCTGCCCGTGGCCACCCTGCTGAACGGGATCGGGCTGGCGCTCATCTGGCGCCTGGACCAGTCGCCCAGGCTGATCCAACGGGCCAAGTTCGCGTACGGGGCCTTCAGCCCCGACGCACCCAAGCAACTGCTCTACTCGGCCCTGGGTGTCGCCCTGTTCGTCGTGGTCCTCGTCTTCCTCAAGGACCACCGCATTCTGCAGCGTTACACCTACATCTCCATGGTGGCGTCGCTGATCCTGCTGATCCTGCCGATGTTCTTTCCCGCCGTGAACGGCGCCAAGATCTGGATCAGCCTCGGCTCCTTCACCATTCAGCCCGGTGAGTTCGCCAAGATCGTCATCGCGATCTTCTTCTCCGGTTATCTCATGGTGAAGCGTGACGCGCTGGCCCTGGCCAGCCGCCGCTTCATGGGCATGTACCTGCCGCGCGGCCGTGACCTGGGTCCGATCCTGGTCATCTGGGCGATGTCGATCCTCATCCTCGTCTTCGAGACCGACCTGGGTACCTCGCTCCTGTTCTTCGGCCTCTTCGTCGTGATGCTGTACGTCGCGACGGAGCGCACCAGCTGGATCGTCTTCGGCCTGATCATGTCCGGCGCGGGCGCCGTCGGTGTGGCTACCTTCGAACCTCACGTCCAGCAGCGTGTGGATGCCTGGCTCGCACCTTTCTCCAAGGCGACGCTGTCACAGAGCGACCAGGTGGCCCAGTCCCTCATGTCCTTCGGATCCGGGGGGACCCTCGGCACCGGCCTCGGCCAGGGCCACTCCGATCTCATCGGCTTCGCGGCAAACTCCGACTTCATCTTCGCCACTGTCGGCGAAGAGCTCGGTCTGGCCGGAATGATGGCCGTCCTGCTGCTCTACGGTCTGATCGTCGAGCGTGGCGTCCGCACCGCGCTGGCCGCTCGCGACCCGTTCGGGAAGCTCCTCGCCGTCGGACTCTCAAGTGCCTTCGCCATCCAGGTCTTCGTCGTGGCCGGCGGTGTCATGGGCCTCATCCCGCTGACCGGTATGACGATGCCCTTCATCGCGTACGGCGGTTCCTCCGTACTGGCCAACTGGGCCCTGATCGGCGTCCTCATCCGCATCAGCGACACCGCCCGGCGGCCCGCTCCGGCCCCCGCCCCGTCACCCGACGCCGAGATGACCCAGGTGGTCCGACCGTGAACAAGCCCCTGCGCCGGATCGCCATCTTCTGCGGTCTGCTCGTTCTTGCTCTGCTGCTGCGCGACAACTGGCTGCAGTACTTCGAGGCCGACAGCCTCAACGCGCGAACCGAGAATCGCCGTATCCCGATCGAGCGGTACGCCCACGAACGTGGCGACATCATCGTGGACGGAGCACCTGTCACAGGCTCGACAGAGAGCAAGGACAGCGACTTCAAGTACAAGCGCACCTGGAAGGACGGCCCCATGTGGGCGCCCGTCACCGGGTACGCCTCGCAGGCCTTCGGCGCGACACAGCTGGAGAACCTGAACGACGCCATCCTGACCGGCAACGACGACCGGCTCTTCTTCGACCGGACGCTCTCCATGTTCACGGGCGAGAAGAAGCAGGGCGGCAACGTCGTCACCACGCTGAACGCCGACGCCCAGAAGGCTGCCTTCAAGGGACTCGGCAGCAAGAAGGGGGCCGTGGCCGCCCTCGACCCGAAGACCGGCGCGATCCTCGCCATGGCGTCGACGCCCTCGTACGATCCCTCGACGTTCGCGGGCAACTCCACGAGCACCGACTCGAAGAACTACACGAAGCTCAAGAACGACAAGAACGAGCCGTTGCTCAACCGGGCGCTGCGCCAGACGTACCCGCCGGGCTCCGCCTTCAAGGTGGTCACCGCGTCGGCCGCCCTGGAGAACGGCCTGTACGACAGCGTCGACACCCCGACCAGGTCACCACTGCCCTGGCGACTCCCGCTCTCGAGCAAGGACCTGCCCAACGAGGGCAATCTGCCCTGCAAGAACGCCACGCTGGTGGAGGCCCTGCGGGTCTCCTGCAACACGGTCTTCGGCAAGATCGGCGCCGACCTCGGTAACGACAAGATGCGGGCCGAGGCCGAGAAGTTCGGCTTCAACAGCCAGCAGTTCACGCCCACCCGCTCGAACGCCAGTGTCTTCTCCAAGGACATGGACAAGGCGCAGACCGCGCTCTCCTCGATCGGCCAGTTCAACACCTCCGCCACCCCGCTCCAGATGGCGATGGTCGCCTCCGCCGTGGCCAACGACGGCACACTGATGAAGCCGTACATGGTCGACCGCCTCACCGCTCCCAACCTGGACACCGTCGCCAAGACCGACCCGGAGAAGCAGAGCGAGCCCCTCACCAAGGAGCACGCGCAGATGGTCCAGAAGATGATGGAGACGGTGGTCAACAAGGGCACCGGCTTCAACGCGAAGATCCCCGGCGTCACGGTCGGCGGCAAGACCGGTACCGCGCAGAACGGTGTCAACAACAGCGGTAACCCCTACGCCTGGTTCATCTCGTACGCGAAGACCGCCCAGGGTTCGCCGGTCGCCGTGGCCGTGGTCGTCGAGGACTCGGACGCGTCCCGTCAGGACATCTCCGGTGGCGGTCTCGCCGCTCCGATCGCCAAGGACGTCATGGCCGCTGTCATCAACAGCAAGAAGTGACGATCGTGGCGGAAGGCACACGGGGCACACGGCACCTGCCCGATACCGGTCCGATATCAGCTGATGGTCACGGACCGATCATCCATCCGCGGCCGGTAGCGTATTCGCGAACAGCACACCGCCGGACCACCCCAGGGTGCGGTCGGGACATACGGAGAGGGCTGGATTAGCTATGGAAGAGCCGCGTCGCCTCGGCGGCCGGTACGAGCTGGGCTCGGTGCTCGGCCGTGGTGGCATGGCCGAGGTCTACCTCGCACATGACAGCCGGCTCGGCCGCACCGTCGCCGTGAAGACGCTGCGGGCGGATCTCGCCCGCGACCCGTCCTTCCAGGCCCGGTTCCGCCGTGAGGCCCAGTCGGCCGCCTCGCTCAACCACCCCGCGATCGTCGCTGTCTACGACACCGGCGAGGACTACGTGGACAACATCTCCATCCCGTACATCGTGATGGAGTACGTCGACGGATCCACGCTCAGGGAGCTCCTGCACTCCGGCCGCAAGCTGCTGCCCGAGCGCACCCTGGAGATGACCATCGGCATCCTCCAGGCACTGGAGTACTCGCACCGCAACGGCATCGTCCACCGCGACATCAAACCGGCCAACGTCATGCTGACGCGCACCGGCCAGGTCAAGGTCATGGACTTCGGTATCGCCCGTGCCATGGGTGACTCCGGGATGACGATGACGCAGACGTCCGCGGTGATCGGCACGGCCCAGTACCTCTCCCCCGAGCAGGCCAAGGGGGAGCAGGTCGACGCGCGCTCCGACCTGTACTCCACCGGCTGTCTGCTCTACGAGCTGCTGACGGTCCGGCCTCCGTTCATCGGGGACTCGCCCGTCGCGGTCGCGTATCAGCACGTACGTGAAGAGCCGCAGACACCCAGCAACTTCGACGCCGAGATCACGCCCGAGATGGACGCCATCGTCCTCAAGGCGCTGGTCAAGGACCCCGACTACCGCTACCAGTCGGCCGACGAGATGCGCGCCGACATCGAGGCGTGCCTCGACGGCCAGCCGGTCGCCGCGACCGCGTCGATGGGCGCGGCGGGCTACGGCGGTTACGACGCGGAGCAGCCCACGACGGCCATGCGGCAGCAGGACCAGGCCGACGGCCAGACGTCCATGATGCCCCCGGTCAACCCGGACGACGGCGGCTACGGCTACGACGACCGCCCCGACCGCAGACGCGGCCGTCCCCAGAAGAAGTCCAACATCTCGACGATCCTGCTCATCGCGGCGGGCGTCCTGGTGCTGGTCGGGGCGATCCTCATCGGTAAGTCGCTCTTCAGCAGCAAGCACGGCGACTCCGGCGACGTGACCGTGCCGCAGCTGGTCGGCCGGTCGCTGGGCGGTGCGAGGGAAGCCGTCACCAACTCGAAGCTCAAGCTGGCCGTTTCGGAGCGGAAGCCCTGCGACAACGCGGCGAAGGGCAACGTCTGCAGCCAGGATCCGAAGTTCGGCAGCGACAAGCTCAAGCAGGGCACGACCATCTCGGTCGTCGTGTCCACCGGCGCCCCGAAGGTCGAGGTGCCCAACGTCAACGGGGACACCGAGGACGACGCCACGCAGCTCCTTGAGGGCAAGGGCTTCAAGGTGAAGCCGGTGCAGGTCGAGTCCGACTCGGAGGAGGGCAAGGTCTTCGACCAGTCCCCGAAGGGCAACACCAAGGCCCAGAAGGGCTCCGAGATCACGATCAAGATCGCGAAGTCGACCAAGATCCCGGTCCCGGACGTCAAGGGCCGCACTTTCGAGGACGCGTCCAAGCAGCTGACCGACGCGGGCTTCCAGGTCTCCCGGGCAGCCGACCAGGAGTCGGACCAGCCGGCCGGCAATGTGATCAGCCAGTCCCCGGACGGCGGCGAGGCCGCGAAGAACGCGACCATCACGCTGACGGTCGCCAAGGCCAAGGCACCGCCGACGCCGACAGCGATCCCCGAGGTCAGAGGCAAGAAGGTGTCCGAGGCGAAGCAGATCCTCAACGGGGCCGGCTTCACCAACGTGCAGATCGCGGGCGGCAGCAACGGCGACGACAACGCGATCGTCACCGGCGCCGACCCCGGGGTGGGCACCCAGGAGACCGACCCGGGCGGCACCACCGTCACGCTCACCACCATGGGCGGTGGCGGCGGGAACAACGGCGGTAACAACGGCGGCAACAACCACGGGGACGGCGGCGGCGGCATCTTCGACGGCTGGGACTAGCCGACAGCGCCCTCCACCCGCCACCGGAGGCGCACGCAGTACCGCACGGGCGAAGCCCCGGCACCCGGCAGGACTCAGGGAGTCCGGTCGCTGGGAGCCGGGGCTTCGCCCGTGGTCCAGGGCCGCAGGAGGCGGTGTACGAGACGGGGCCTGCCGGGTGTCAGCGCAGCTCCGCCGGCGGGGTGCGCCTGGCGTCGACCTTCTGCGTGCGCTCCAGCTCGCCCCACACGATGTACCGGTACCGCGAGGTGTAGACCGGCGTGCAGGTCGTCAGGGTGATGTAGCGGCCCGGCTTCTTCTTGCCCGACTCCTCGGGCACCGGCTGGAGCACGTCGACGTTGTACTTCGACGTCTGCCGGAGCTCCTTGAACACCTTGTAGACGTACCAGGTGTCCCTGGTCTCGAAGACGACCGGGTCCCCGGTCCTCACTTTGTCGATGTTGTGGAACTTGGCGCCGTGCCCGTCGCGGTGCGCGGCCAGCGCGAAGTTGCCCGTCTTGTCGCCGGGGAGACCCGCCTTGACCGGCTTCACGTAGTACCCGGCGACGCCCTCGTTCAGGATGTCGGTGCTGGTACCCCGCCTGACCAGCACATCGCCGTTCTTCATCGACGGCACGTGGAGGAAGCCGATGCCGTCCTTCGTGTTCAGCGCGCCGGGGCCGGAGCTGCCGTGCGACCAGTTGTCACGGATCCGGTGTCCTTGGGCCGCCGCGTGCCGGTCGGCCACGACGTTCGTCCACCACAGCGAGTAGACGACGAAGAGTCCGAGTACGAGGCCCGCCGTGATGAGCAGTTCACCGAAGACGCTGACCGCGGTCGCGATCGGGCCCCGGCCGCCGCGGCGGGCGCGGGGCGCGGGCGTGCTCGTCTGCTCGTCCTGCTCGGTCGTCGCTGCCACCGCACCTGTCCCCTGTAGTCCGTACCGTTCAGCCTGCGGTCAGCGCTGCGGGCATCCCCTTGCTCCGTGGCCGTTCATCAACCATCTTGCCCCACACGACCATTCGGTACGTACTGGTGAACTCGGGTGTGCACGTCGTCAGCGTGATGTAGCGGCCCGGCCCGGTGAAACCGGATCCCACCGGCACCGGCTGGATCACCGACACGTTCGAAGGGGACGTCTGCGCCAGGTGGCTCGTCACCTCGTACGTGTAGTAATCGTCCTGCGTCTCGACGACGACCTTGTCGCCGTCCTGCAGCTTGTTGATGTAGCGGAACGGCTCACCGTGCGTGTTGCGGTGGCCCGCCAGCGCGAAGTTGCCGGTTTTCGCCGACGGCATGGCCGTCTTGAGCTTGCCCTCGCTGTAGTGGCCGACCATCCCGCGGTCGAGCACCTTGGTCTTGCTGACGCCCTCCGCGATCGGCACGACCACGTCCAGCTTGGGGATGTGGATGATCGCGAACCCCTGCCCGGGCTCGAAGGCACCGGGCCCGGCCTTCTTGTCCCCGCCCTTCGCCCAGTTGTCCTGGAGGCTGTGGGCCGTGCCGTTGGCCTCCTCGTGGGCGCGGACGTTCGTCCACCAGAGCTGGTACGTGACGAAGAGCAGCATCAGCACACCGAGGCTGATGAAGACCTCACCGATCGCCCGGCTGGCGATGACCGCGGGGCTGTCCTTGAGGGCACGCGCGGCGAGGCGCGCCTCCATCCGGGTGCGGGGGATGGCCGGGATGACAGGTTCGGCGGGCGGTGCGCCCTTGCGGCCCCGCCCCTTGGCCGCCTTGCGGCGCTCGGCGCGTCCGCCGGTCGGCCCGGGGGGTCTTTCCCCGGCGGCGGCGGACGGCCCGGTGACCCGGAGTCCGACGGTCTCGTCGTCCCGTACGGCAGGGAGGACGGCCGTGCTCCGGTCGTCCGGTTCCGGCGCCGGTCTCCGAGGGCCTCCGCCGGACATACCCGGGGGCGTCGTCCCCGGGGGCGTCGTCCCCGGGGTTGTGACCAGGCCCGGGACGGGCCCGGGAAGGACCTCGGTGACGGGTTCGGGCACGGGCGCCGGCATGGGTGCCCGGACCGGCCCGGGCACCCGCGAGGGGCCGGGCATCGACGTGGGGCCACTCATCCGCGCGGGGCGGGGCGCGGGCGCGGGGGCAGGCATCCCGGCACCCTGTACGGGGCCGGGCGCCTGTGCGGGGCCGCCGGGCGCCTGCGCGGGGCCGGTGGTCTGTCCGGGGCCGGAGGGGGTCTGCGTACGGTCCTGCGGCGGCAGGGGCGTACCGCCGGGCGTCCGGGGTCCGGGTGCCGACGGGGGCACGGGGCCCGGTGCGGGCGCCGTGGGGGCGGGCGTGGATATCGGCTCGTACGCCGCCTCCCGCCCGTACCAGTCCTGCGGCGGGTCCTGGACGGCCGGCTGCGGAACGGGATCGTCCGACCGGAACCACGGCGAACCGTGCCTCCCGGTCGGCAGCGGATCCGTCAGCGGGTCGTACTCCCGGCCCTGGTCGGCAGTGCCGGCGGGCGGCCCGGCGGGCCGGTCCGCTCCCGGTGGTTCCGACGCCCCCGCCGCCCCCGAGCCGTCCTGTTCGGGGCGCAGTGACGTCACGCCGCGGCCTTGCCCACCACCGGGGCCAGCCCCGCCGACCGTCCGATCGCACCTGTGTCGCCGCACTCGGCCAGCCAGTTGGCCAGCATCAGGTGACCGTGCTCGGTGAGCACGGACTCGGGGTGGAACTGCACGCCCTCGACCGGAAGTTCCCGGTGGCGCAGGCCCATGATGATGCCGTCGGACGTCCAGGCGGTCACGGCGAGCTCGGGCGGCACCGACCGGGGCTCCGCGGCCAGCGAGTGGTAGCGGGTCGCGGTGAAGGGCGAGGGCAGCCCGGCGAACACACCGACTCCCTCGTGCGTCACGGGCGAGGTCTTGCCGTGCAGCAGCTCGGGCGCCCGGTCCACCACACCGCCGTACGCCACGGCCATGGACTGCATGCCCAGACAGACCCCGAAGACGGGGACCCCGGTGTCGGCGCAGTGCCGCACCATGTCCACGCAGACACCCGCGTGTTCGGGCGTCCCGGGACCGGGGGAGAGCAGCACGCCGTCGAAGCCGTCCTGCGCGTGCGCGAGGGTGACCTCGTCGTTCCGGACGACCTCGCACTCGGCGCCCAGCTGGTACAGGTACTGGACCAGGTTGAACACAAAGCTGTCGTAGTTGTCGACGACCAGGATGCGGGCGCTCATCGCACGGCCTCCATTCCCTGGTCGACCGTCACGTCGTTGAACGGAAGCAGCGGCTCCGCCCACGGGAAGACGTACTGGAAGAGCAGGTAGACGAGAGCGAGCACGAGCACGAGCGAGACGCCCGCCCGCAGCCACACATTGCCCGGCAGATGCCGCCAGATCCAGCCGTACATGCTGTCCCTTCCGTTCGTGGTACGGCACCAGAGTAGAGGGCTGGGGCAGGCGTTCGTGGGTCACCCGCGCAAAGCGGCCGGCTTGCCCTGCGCCACGGGCCGGGTGGAGTCGAGATGCCCCCATGCGATGAGCCGGTGGCTGCTGCCCCACTCCGGGTCGCAGGTGGTGAGTGTCAGATAGCGCCCGGCACCCTGGAAACCCGACTTCACCGGCACCGGAGCGATGACCCCCGTGTCGGACGGCACGGTCAGATACGGCTTCCTGTCGATGCGGTACGTGTACCAGGTCGTCCCGTCCGTGAGCACCACCGCGTCACCGGGCCGGAGTTCCGGGAAGTCCTTGAACGGGTCGCCGTAGGTACGCCGGTGTCCGGCGACCGCGAAGTTCCCCGTGGCGCCGAGCCGCGCGGTCCCCGTGTAGTGGCCGAGGCCCCGCTGGAGCGTCCCGACGGCGGTGTTCTGCAGCACGGGCCTGCTCCAGTCCCCGCCGAGGCGGGGGATGTACATCACGGCGAAGGGCTTGCCCGCCCGGTACGCGGCAGGGGCGGGGGTGGCGGCCGGTTCCGCCGGTGCCGTGGTGCCGGAGCCTGGCGAGGGGGCGGCCGTCGCGCTGCGGGCCCACTGGCGGTGGAGATCGTCGATCTGATGGCCGGCCGCGCTGTCCGCCGTGACGCCCGTCCAGAACAGCAGGTAGGCCACGAACAGCACGATCAAAGCGCCCACGGTGATGCAGAGTTCGCTGAAGCTCCTGACGATCAGTCGCACCGTCACAGCCGGCCGCCTCCCCGGGACTACCCCACAGGTCCTGCGTAGTGGAGATCCACTGTGCCCGAGTAGCCGGGAAGAGTCACCGCCCGGTGGTCATCGACTTTCCAGCCGAGCCCGTAGGCCTTCACGTACTGCAGGTAGTTCTGGATCGCCGGGGAGGCCGTGAGCGCGTCCTTCAGCTTTCCCGGGTCGCCTACGGCCGTCACCTTGTACGGAGGCGAGTAGACGCGGCCCTGCAGGAGCAGGGTGTTGCCGACGCAGCGCACCGCGCTGGTGGTGATCAGCCGCTGGTCCATGACCTTGATGCCCTTGGCTCCGCCCTGCCACAGGGCGTTGACCACGGCTTGGAGGTCCTGCTGGTGGATCACCAGGTCGTTGGGCTGCGGTTCCGGGTAGCCGGGGTTGGCGGTGGTGTTCGGCGGGGCGTCGTTGAGTGTGACCGAGACCGCGGCGCCGCTGAGCTTCTGCGTACCGGCCGCCTTCTCCAGGGCCTTGAGGCCGGCGTCCTCCTTCTCGCCGCCCCCGTCGCGCTGCGCGAGCGCGTCGACGTCCCTGCGGACGGCGGCGGTGGAGTCCCCGAGCGCCTTGTTCTTGCCGTTGCGCTCCTGGATGAGGTCCGAGAGTTTCAGCATCGACGCGTCGGTGCGGATATCGGTGCCTTTGGCGGTGTTGAAGCTGGTCACGAAGATGAGGCCGGCGAGCGCGAAAACGGCGGCGGTGAGCACCCGGACCGGCCGCCAGACGCGGCGGCGGGCGGGTCCTGTGGCAGAGTCGTCAGAATTGCTCAACGTACCCTTATCTCCTTCCACACCCCGGAAGCACTACGCTAACGGACGCCCGGGGGAGGCAATGCGCCCCGTCGCATCCGGCTCCCGGCACTTCCTACACAGTTCCCCCTGCGCGGTCACGCAGCGCATCGACAGGAGAGCCCCTCGTGCCGAAGTCACGTATCCGCAAGAAGCCCGATTTCACGCCGCCGCCCGCGACGAAGCAGGCGACCGCCATAAAGCTGACGAATCGCAGCTGGGTGGCCCCGGTGATGCTGGCGTTCTTCTTGGTCGGTCTCGCCTGGATCGTTGTCTTTTATGTAACGGATGGCGATATGCCCATCAAGCCGTTCGGGAACTGGAACATCGTGGTCGGTTTCGGCTTCATCGCGGGCGGTTTCGGCGTCTCGACCCAGTGGAAGTAGGCGGCCCGCCGGCCCGGCCGGCAGCCCGCCCGTCTCCCACACGGCGGCCGTGACCGTCAAGCCCTGCCCTGAGTTATCCACAGCGCTATCCACAGCCGGGGAAAACTCAGAAGATCTGTGGATAACTTTCGGGTGTTGACGCCGGTGTGACTACTCGGCGCCATACCACAGCGGCAGCCCGCCCCTTGCCCTTCCTGGGGAAACCCAGGTCGGCGGCAGGGGGCACTGCTGTTCCCCACAGGATGCACAAGATCCGCCACTCGCTGTGGACAACCGGGCCCGCCGCGGGCCCCCGCGGGGACCGGAAGGCCGCCCGGGCCCCTTCGAGGGGCTTCTCAGGTCAGCATCGCGGTTCTCGCCAGCACCATGCCGACGACCGCCACCAGGACCAGCGCACAGGTTCCGAACTGCAGCAGTGTCCGCCGCTCGCGCGGGGCGTGCACCATGCCGATCGCGACGATGATGCCGGCCACGAAGCCGCCGACATGCGCCTGCCAGGCGATACCGCCGGAGAAGGTGAAGATCACGTTGACCACGAGCAGGCCGAGGAGCGGCCGCATGTCGTAGTTCATCCGCTTCATCAGTACGGCCGTGGCGCCGAGCAGCCCGAAGATGGCGCCGGACGCGCCGAGCGATGCCTCGACCGGCGAGGCGATGAGATAGGTGAGCGCGCTGCCGGCCAGCCCTGAGATCAGATACAGCGCGATATAACGGGCCCGGCCGAGCGCGGCCTCCAGCGGCCCGCCGATCCACCAGAGGCTGAGCATGTTGAACCCGATGTGCGCGTAGTTCGCATGCATGAACATCGCCGTGAACAGCCGGTACCACTGGCCCTCAGCGACGCCCACCAGCGGCCCGAACGGCGTGGCCTGCGCCCGGCCCACCAGCTCGTAGGCCGCGTCGAAGCTGTTGTTGTTCGCGACCTGCAGGATGAACACCAGGACGTTGACCGCGAGGAGGATCTTGGTGATCAGGTGCGGGTCCGCGGTGACCGGCCCGCCCGCCACCGTGCGCGGCCTGCTCGCCGCGGCCGGGGTGCTGCCCGTGCGGGAGCCCGCCCCGCCGCGTACGCACTCAGGGCACTGGAAGCCGACGGAGGCGCTGACCATGCACTGGGGGCAGATCGGCCGCTCGCAGCGGACACAGCTGATCCCCGTCTCCACGCCGGGGTGACGGTAGCAAGGGGGCAGACCGCCCGCCGCTGACCGCTCCGGGCCTCCTGGCAACTCTTCCATCGGGTTCCCTCGTCTCGTACGGGTCGCGTACGCACTGCACCGCCCCGCTCGTCATACGGACGAACGGGGCGGGTCGTTCCCGTACCGGTACGGGAAGGGGCGCTCTGCTGTCGTCTCTCCCGCGCCCGCGGGGTCAGGCGGGCGGCTCCGGCCGCCGCGCGGCTCAGCCCTTACGGGTGTCGACGCCGTTGCGGGTCTCGACGACGACCGTCTCGATGACGACGTCCTGGACCGGCCGGTCGGTGCGCGGGTTGGTCGGCGTGGCGATGATCTCGTCGATGACCTTCTGGCTCGCGGCGTCGGTGACCTCACCGAAGATGCTGTGCTTGCGCGTCAGCCACGTCGTCGGCTGCACCGTGATGAAGAACTGCGAGCCGTTCGTCCCCGGGCCCGCGTTGGCCATGGCGAGCAGGTAGGGCCGGTCGAAGGAGAGATCGGGGTGGAACTCGTCGCCGAACTCGTAGCCGGGGCCGCCCGTGCCGTTGCCCAGCGGGTCGCCGCCCTGGATCATGAAGCCACCGATCACGCGGTGGAAGACCGTGCCGTCGTAGAGCCGGTCCGTGGACTTCTGGCCGGTCGCCGGGTGGGTCCACTCCCGCTCTCCCTGAGCGAGCTCGACGAAGTTCCTGACCGTCTTCGGCGCGTGGTTCGGCAGCAGCCGGATCTCGATGTCGCCTTGGTTGGTCTTCAGGGTGGCGTAAAGCTGCTCGGCCACGATGTGCCTTCCGTAAGTCTTCTCTGACGTTCACCGATCCTCGCACGGACCCGCAGCGCCGAACCGCCGCGCGGGAGAAATGCACTCGGGTGACCGCCGAACCGGCGCGCACCGGGCCGAACCATGGCATTGTCGGGCGCAGAAGACCTCTTGCACCACAATGACGGATTAATACCGGCCGGTCCGAGCCCTTCCTGACCCGGATGCCTGATCTCAGGTGCCGCGACGGTGCCCGGCAGGCATGATTTCGAAAAGGGTGGACAGGCGAATGAGAGAACGCCACCGATGAGGAGGAACCCCGTGACCCGCATGGACAGCGTGCGCGCCGCGACCGGTACGGCGAAGGAGAACGTGCTGCACGCCGCGGAAGTGGTGGCGCCCTACGCCGGAACGGCCAAGGAACAGGCCACGCATTACGCCAACGAAGCTCGTGTTCGGCTGGCCCCGAAGGTCTCGCTCGCAGCGCAGCAGGCCCGAACCCAGTACGACGCGCGGCTCGCACCCCACGTCGACCAGGCCCTCACTCACGTACCACCGAAGGTCGACGCGGCGGCGCAGCGCGCAGCCAAGGCGGCCCGGCAGGCGCAGTGCCAGCTCGCACCGCGCGTGGAGCAGGCCGTGGCGGCGGCCCAGCCCGTCCGTGAGGAAGCCGTGGCCCGCAGTGCGGCCGCGGTGGCGGCGCTGCGCGGTCAGGTCTCCGCGAAGCAGATCCAGAAGCTGGTCAGAAAACAGCAGCGGCGCGCGAAGGCGGGCCGCCTGGCCAAGGGCGCGCTCGTGCTCGGTGTGGTCGCCGGAGGCGCCCTCGCCGCCTGGAAGTGGTGGGACAAGCAGGCGAACCCGGACTGGCTGGTCGAGCCGCCCGCGCCCACCGAGGTCGGTGACCGGCCGCCGCTGAGCGCGGTCGACGGCAGTGGCGACGCGCTGGACCCCGAGGTCAAGGCCAAGCAGGCCGAGGCCGAGGAGGCCGACCCGAAGCGGGACAACCCCGGGAAGTGACCCGGCGGACGCCGCCGGACGGACGCGCGCGTGCGGGGCGCCAGGAGAGTCAGCTCTCCTGGCGCCCCGCACGCGTGGGCGGGGCGACCGGTCGCACCGGTGCCCGCCGATCCGGCCGGCTCAGCCCCAGTCCTCGTTGCCGTCCGTCCCCGCTACGCCGCCCGAACCGGAAGCTGCCGGGGCGCCGTCGGCCCGCACGGCCGCGGTCCGCGAGCCGTGGTCGCCGAGTGCCTGGGTCGCGGTGACCGCGCCACCGAGAAGCACTCCGGTACCGACCAGGGTGACGAGGGTCCGCTTGGCCGAGGTTCTCCAGCTGGGCTGCATGTCTCTTCTTCTCCCGTTGATAGATCTGGGAGGGGCGAGCGCACTGTGCGTGCCCCCCGATGAGCAGAACGTTAGGGAGGGGCGGTTTCGGTCTGCTATCGAACCCGCTTCGATGGGGCAGGTCCGGCGATACCGGATCTTTAACGCCGAGGTGCGGGGCGGTTTTCCTCCGCGGGCTCGGAGGTATTCCGGGCTTCCCGCACGGCTCCGGACGGCCGACACTGGGGAACATGACGCCGCTGAGCACACCCGGCCAGGAGCCGGGCACCCCCGGAACCGGCTCCGCCGGTGGAGCCACGGCCGAGTGCCACATCTGGTCGCTGCCGCCGCTGCCCCGGCCCGCCGACTGGTTCCGCTTTCTCGACTCGGACGAGCTCGCGCGCTGCTCCGCCTATCTCCACGAGCTGGATCTCGCGCGTTTCGTCACCGGCCGGGTTCTCGCCAGGTCCGCGCTCGGACTGCTCTGCGGCATGGAACCGGAATCCGTACGGCTGCGCACCCGCTGCCCCGGGTGCGGCGGTGCGCACGGCAAGCCGCAAGCTCTGGGACCCGCCGCGCGGTGGGAGTTCTCCATCACGCACTCCGGCGACGTGGTCGCGGTCGGGGTCACCGAAGGGCTCCCCATCGGGCTCGACGTGGAGCAGCTGCTGGATCCGGAGACACCACCGGAGTCCGGCATGCCCCCCGAGCACGAACTGGTGCTCACCGCGGAGGAGCGCGCCACCCTGCTGCTGCTGCCCCGGGAGCAGCGCGCGCCGGGCTTCATGACGTACTGGACGCGCAAGGAAGCAGTCCTGAAGGCGACCGGTGAGGGGCTGAACACCCCGATGCACAGCTTCGCGGTGACCGGGCCGGACCGGGCCCCCGCGTTGATCGGTACCGCCGGCGGCGGCGAAGGCCGGCCCGATCACGGTGCCGGTGGCCCGGCCTGCCGCGCCCAGCTGGTCCTGGCCGACCTCGATCCGGGCCCCGGCTACCGGGGAGCGGTGGCCGTGCTCGGTGCCGGCGCGGTGCGGGTACGGATGCGTCCCGGCACCGAACTGACCGCTCCACGCGGCTGATCC
Organism: Streptomyces sp. NBC_00388; assembly: GCF_036061255.1. NCBI lineage: Bacteria > Bacillati > Actinomycetota > Actinomycetes > Kitasatosporales > Streptomycetaceae > Streptomyces > Streptomyces sp. NBC_00388. Next base: position 3,898,035 of record NZ_CP107948.1, on the reverse strand, counting down.
GGCAGCCCCACGGGCCTCCGGGAGGGCGTCTCCCGGCACTGCTTCCCTTTCGATAACGAAAAGAAAACCCGTCTGGGTAGCTTCCTCTCATCGTGCTCGGCCCCGACATGTGCCGAGACAGCCGACCATCGGAGAGACGGCGTGATGAGAGCACCCGGGACGGCACTGCCGCGCGCCGGTCGTCGCCGCGTCATGCCCGCGCGTCCGCTGGTCCTTCTGTTCAGCGCGGCAGTTCCGTACCCGCCCATGCCGTACCACTCACGCTGCCGAAGGGGGGCGAGCGGCCCCGCGCGGGCCGGCCTGCCCGGCGGCCGCCCACCCAGCGAACGCCTCTGGAGGTCAGACATGTCCCCGGTCACATCCGGTCCCCTCACCGAACTGGACAACCGGCTCACCGAGCTGGACCAGTCCCTCATCAGCCTGGCCCGGGAGCGGGTGGAGACCGCCGCCCAGCTCAGGACCGTGCGCCGGACGTCCGGTCAGCGGGACTTCCAACTGGCCCGCGAGAACGACGTGCTGAGTCAGTATCACGAGGCTCTCGGCCAGCCCGGTACCGCCATCGCTCTGCAGCTGCTGGCCCTGAGCCGGTCCGAGCTCTCCCCCGCCGTCATCGACCGGGCAACCGCAGCGGCTGCCTGATGCCCCGGTCGCCCGGGCGGGGCCGGTCGCGCCGGTCCCGCCCGGGCCCAGGGCGCTCAACCCCCACGAGAGGAAACCTCACCATGTCCACCTCTGTTTCGGGCTCCGGACGCATCGGGCTGCTGACCGGGCCGTTCCGGCCACGGACGTGGCGGCATGTGCTGTACGCGCTGGTGGCGGTCGGCCCGCTGCTGCTGGTCGTGCTCCCGTACGCCATGAAGTCCACCCAGGGCCACGGGAATCAGCAGATGGGTGTGCTGGTCCTGCTGGTCATGCTGGTGGTGGTCGCGTTCATCGGGCCCATGGTCGAGCGGCTCCGCGCGCAGATCCTGCTCGGCGAGGAGATCGGGCACCGCTCGGGTGTCGGCCGGATCGGGCGCGGCCTCTTCTTCATGCTGGTCAACCTGTTGATCAGCTCGGTCTCGTTCGCCCTCGTCGCGGGCTGGTTCATCGTGTCCGCGCGCAATCTCACGTACCCGATCTGGGGCTGGGCGCCCTACCCCGACCCGGCGTGGGGCGGCCCCAGCCCGGCCGGGGCGGTGGCGCTGCACTTCGCGGCCGGGGTGGTGGCCTTCTTCTTCGGCCCCTGGCTCATCGTCGCCGTCACCAACTGGCAGGTGAGGGTGGCCCGCAGCATCATCGGCCACGGGTGACCGGCCGCGCCGCACACCACTCTGCCCCCGGTGGTCCGCCGACCACCGGGGGCAGAGTGCTCTGCCGCGCCCGGGTGCTGTCGCCGGGGCGTGCCCCCCGGGAGCCGGGAGCGGTCCGGGGGGCGGCCCTCAGGCCACCCGGGCCAGTGTCATCCGGGGCTCGTGACCGGATACCGCGCCGGGCTGGGCCCCGAGATAGCGCAGTACGGCCAGCACCCGGCGGTTGTCGTGCCCGGTGCAGGGGATGCCGAGCTTGCCGAAGACCGCCGCGGCACGCTTCTCCACGGTCCCGGGTGAGACGTTCAGCTGCTGGGCGATGGCGCTGTTGGTCCTGCCCTGGGCCATCAGTTCGAGCACCTCCAGCTCACGGCCGCTCAGCACACCCAGTTCGCCGCCCGTGCCGCCCGCCGTGTCACCGGTGGCCAGTGAGCCGACGATCCGCGGGTCGACGACCGTGCCGCCCGCTGCCACCCCGGCCACCGCTTCCAGCAGCAACCGGGCGTCGTGGATCCGTTCCTGGAGGAGGTACCCCACCCCGGAGCGGGTGCCCGACCCCGCGAACAGGCGTGCCGCGTAACGGGGTTCGGGTGACTCCGAATAGACGAGCAGCCCGCCGCGGGGCCACCGGTGGCCGGCCGCGAGCACCGCCCGGATGCCGTCGTCCGTACGGGCGGACGGCAGGGCGGCGTTCGCGATCAGCACATCGGGCCGGTGGGTGCCGGCCAGTGCGCCCAGCGCCCCGGCATCACCGACGGCCTCCACCTGGTGCCCGCGCTCGGCGAGCACGTGGGCCAGTCCGGCCCGCAGCACGGCGGAGCCCTCGGCGATGACGATGCGCATGGGCGTCGACCTTCTCTCAGCTCGGTTCGGCTCGATCAGCGCGGTTCGGCTGGATCGGCCCGGGTTCGGCCCGGTGACAGGGCGGGGCCCGGTGACAGGGCGGGCGTACGGGTGCGCTGCTAGTCGACGACGTATCCGTCGGAGGGACGCACCGCCCGGGAGCGGCGCAGGTCGGTGAGGACGAACCCGCGCCGCAGCCAGCGGTCCTGGCCGTCGTAGCGCGGCCGGAACGCGGTACGGCCGTGCACGGTGACCCGGTTGTCGACGAGGGCGAGGTCGCCCGGTTCGAGATAGGCGGTCTGCGCCGTCAGGTCGAAGATCTGCTGGAGCTCGGTGAGCGCCTGCCCGGCCCGGCCGGTGAGCGGCCGGGTGGCCGCGAAGTCGACCCGTACGTCGGGGTCGTCGGGGGCTCCGGTCAGCACCGCGTGCGGCTCGGTGCCGCCCGCCGCCGGTCCGAAGGACGGCGGGGCGGCGGTGAGGAACTCCCGGCTGAACAGCGCATCGCGGCCGTCCGGGGAGAGCAGCGGGAGCGCCTGGCGGACGCACGCGGTCCGCAGCCCGGCGACCCGCTCGTGGTCCGCCCGCAGGCAGAGCAGCATGACGAAGTCGGGCAGGTGCGGGTGGAAGGCGTTCTCGGTGTGGAAGGTCAGCAGCACCGAGCCCGCGTTGCCCTGGAAATCCTCCTGGCCGGGGACCGGTACGACGTCCTGGACCAAGGCGCCGCCCTTCTCCGGGCGGAAGGCCGCCGGGTCCCCGAGTCCGGCGGCGATCATCACGAGCACGGCGGCCGAGACGTCGGCCGAGTGCTGCGCGGAGCCGCCTGCGGCCGGGGTGGCGGGCAGCGCGGCCTCGTCCACCGGGAGTCCGCGCAGCAGCAGCGAGCCGGTGGGCCCGGAGTCGCGCCGGAAGGCGGCGAGTGGTCTGCGCAGTGCGGACGGCAGGTCCGCCCAGCCGTCACGGGCCGCGGCCACCCACTCGGGGCTGTCCACCCGGCCCCCGGCGACCGGCGTGAGCCGCCGCGCCGCCTTCTCTATGTCGCGGGCACGGTCCGTGCCGACGGTGACCACCGGGGTGGTCGCGCTGGTGTCCAGAATCAGAGTCATGCGTACATTCGCTTTCTGATCAGGCGGCTTGAGCTGCGGTGGCCGGTTCGGTGATGGGTGACACCAGGGGTGCGGCGAGCCGGCGGTAGGCGGGTGCGGGCATCGCGACCGAGAGGTCGAGCCGGGCGGCGTTGAAGAAGATCTCGTCCTCGGCGAGCAGGTCCGGGTCGGCGATGACCGCCAGGTCGGGGTGGAAGGAGAACGGCACGATCGACCCGCTGACGCAGCCGGTGAGGCGCTCGGCGGTGGCCCGGTCGGCGAAGCCGGCCCGGACCCCGCCGGCCACGCCCACCACGGCCCCCAGATCGACCCTGCGGTCGCCGGGCACCACGGCCAGGACGTACCGGGACTTCTTCCGTCCCAGGGCGACCCGCACCACGATGGTCTTGGCGGCCTGCCGCAGCGGGTGGCCGCGCAGCAGGCTCGCCGCGTCGGTACGTCCCTCCGGCGGATGGGCCAGCACGCGGTGCGGCGCGCCCCCGCTGGTCAGCAGGTCCATCAGCCGGCCGTGCGCCGTCCGCTGGGCCGCACAGGCGACGGCAGGCGGAGGGCCCGAGCCGAACACGGAAGTCTCAGGCGACACGGTCCATCGCCTCCGCGACCGAACGCGGGCGCATGTCGGTCCACTGCGCGTCGATCCAGGCCAGGGCCTCCGCGTGGCCGGTCTCCGGCAGGCCGGTCCGCCAGCCGGCCGGGACCTCGGCGAAGGCGGGCCACAGCGAGTGCTGGCCCTCGTCGTTGACGAGCACGAGGTAGCGGCCCTCGGTGTCCTCGAACGGGTTGCTGTTCATGGGGTTTCCTCCACGGTCGGCCGCTCAGGCGGCGGGTTCGGGTACGGCGGGTCCGGTCACCGCGGTGCCGGCGACTCCGCCGGGTCCGGCATCTCCGCCGGCGGTGTCGCCGTAGATGCCCTGGACCCAGTTGGTCTGGTAAACGGTGTCGAGATAGCGCTCGCCCAGATCGGGCGAGATGGTCACGGCGGTCGGCTCGCCGCGGTACGTCCGGTGCGTCCGGTGCGCTTCGAGCCAGGAAGCGGCTCCGGCGACGACGGTGCCGGTGGAGCCGCCGAAGAGGAATCCCCGGGCGGCCAGCCGGTGGCACATCCGGACGGTGTCGCTCTCCGGGACCATCACCACGTCGTCGATGTACGACTCGTCGAGCATCGGCGGCCTGACGCCGGCCCCGAGGCCGGGGATCGACCGGCTGCGCGGGGGTCCCCCGAAGGTGACCGAGCCGACACTGTCGATCGCCACGATCCGTACCTCGGGCCGGTGTTCGCGGAACCAGCGGGCGCAGCCCATCAGCGTCCCGGTGGTACCCGCGCCGACGAACAGCACGTCGAGGCCGGGGAAGCTCCCGGCGAGCGGCGGAGCTGTCAGCCGGTAGTGGGCGCCCCAGTTGTCCGGGCTCGTGTACTGGTTGAGCCAGACGTACCGCGGGTCGCCCGCGCAGAGCCTGCGGACGTGGTCCAGCCGGGCGCCCAGGAAGCCCTCCTCGGGGTCGGGTTCGGTGATCGTGTGGACGCTCGCGCCCAGCGCCTCCATGAGCCGGCGGGCGCCGAGATTGCAGCGCGAGTCGGTGACACAGACGAAGCGGTAGCCCTTACTGGCCGCGATCATGCTCAGGGCGACCCCGAGATTTCCCGACGACGATTCCACCAGGACCGATCCCGCGGAGAGAACACCGTTGCGTTCGGCCGCCTCCACCATGGCGAGTGCGGCTTTGTGCTTGATCGATCCGGCGAAATTGAAACCCTCGCATTTGAGGTACAGCGGAATACCGAGAACCGATCTCAGATTCACATACAGATCGTCCTCGTTGAATTGGTGCGGGGCCGAGATGATCAACGCCCCTCCTCCCGTCAGCCGTAACGGCGCATTTCATGGAAGAACCCTTCGACCACGGCCAGTTCCCCCGCGTCGCGGATGGTGTCGTGGATGTGCTTGCCGAGCGCCAGGTCCAGCACCCCCAGCCCGAACGGCGAGAAGATCACGGGGCGGTCCGGCGGCGGGGTCAGCTCGCCGGTCAGCACGTCGTACAGCGTCCCGGCCACGAAATCCCGGTGCCCGAGGCGCTGTTCCGCCAGGTGCAGGGAGGTGTCCGCCTTGAGGCAGTGCTCGATGTCGTCGACCACGTTGGTCGCCGCGAGCACCACGTCGGGTGAGAGGTCGCGCAGCGAGATGTGCAGCACGAGCGGGTTGTGTCCGAACCAGCCGGGGTCGGTGACGTGCGGGGTGCCGGCCACGGTCGCGAAGACGACGAGGTCGCTCTCGCGGACCAGGCTCTCCGCACTGTCGTGGACGACGGTCTTCCCGGTCTCCGTGCCCGAGCCGCGCAGATAGCCCGCGAAGCCCTCCGCGTGCTCGCGCTCCAGGTCGAACACCCCGGTCTCGTCGAACTCCCAGCCGGTACCTGCCAGATAGCTGTGGATGAAGCGGGCGATCAGGCCGGTGCCGAAGAAGCCGACCCGGCGCGGGCGCGCCCGGCCGGCCGTCAGCTTGTCCGCGGCGAGCGCGGCCGAAGCGGCGGTCCGCGCGGCGCTGATGATGGAGCTCTCCAGGCAGGCCAGCGGGTATCCGGTGTCGGGGTCGTTGAGGATGAGCACCGCGGAGGCCCTGGGCAGCCCCGCCGCCACGTTCTCCGGGAAGCTGGAGATCCACTTGATGCCGTCCGCCCTGATGTCGCCGCCCACCGACGCGGGCAGCGCGATGATCCGGGAGCTGGGGCGGTCGGGGAAGCGCAGGAAGTACGAGGGCGGGTTGACGGTGTCGCCCCGGCCGTGGACGCGGTACGCGGACTCGATGATGCCGACGGTCTCGCGGTGCCGGCTGTCCAGGACGCGGCTCACGTCGGCGCCGGGGATCACGGCGAAGGAGGGGGTCTGTGACATGGATGGGTCTCCGTGGCTGGTGGGCAGTGCGGTGGCGGGCCGGCCCGGGGCAGACCGGTCGTGGGGTGCGTACGGGCGCGGGTTCACGGCAGGACGTGACCGGCGGGCCGCACCGGGCGTCCCAGGATCACGACGATGTCGCGCTCGCCCTCGTAGGCCTCACGGCTGTGCGCCATGCGCAGGTTGTCGACGACCATCAGGTCGCCGGGCAGCCACGGTTCACGCCGGGTGGCCTGCCGGTAGGCGCGGTCGATGGTCTCGATCACCTCGGCGGGGATCGGTGTCCCGTCGCCGTACGCGGTGGTGAACGGCAGCGAGTCCGGCCCGTAGACATCGGTGAGGTAGTCGCGGATCACCGGGTCGAGGGTCAGTTCGTTGAGGAAGGCGATCTGGTTGAACCAGATCCGCTCGCCGCTCTCCGGGTGCCGCAGCACGGCGGCCCTGCGCTGCCGGGTGCGCAGCGCCCGGTCCGGCAGCCACTCGTGGTCGATGGCGGCGCCCGCACAGTAGGCGGCGATACGGGCGGGGTCGTCGGTGCCGAAGGCCTCGGTCCAGGCGACCCCCACTTCGCGGTAGGTGCGGGTGAGCTGCCAGCCGTGCCGGACGAAGGGGGCAACCAGCGCGTCGGGCAGTGCGCGCAGCACCTCGCCGGAGTCGGCGACGGCCGTCGCGCCGCCGGCGGCGGGCGCGGTGAGGCAGCCGAACACCGCGAGGGAGGGCACATCGGCGCAGTAACTGACCTCGTGGTGCATGCACATGGGCTCGTCAGGCGGCCACTCCGACGATCCGTAGACGCCGTCGGCATGGGTGCGGCGGGCGGCGAACCGCTCTTGTTCGGGCGCCGGTTCGACACCCAGGGCGACAGCCGCCCCGGCGACCTGCGCGGCCGAACCGAGCCCCAGCCCGCGCACCAGTACCGCGCCGTGCTCGGCGACGGCCCGTGCGACGGTCGCGCGGTGCGCGGTGGCCCATCCGGCCGGTCCTCCGGCCGCTTCGAGCGCCGCGGCGGCGACGGTCAGCACGGCCACAGCGCCGGGCGCGGGGGCCGGTACGGCTCCGCCGGGCTCCCCGGCTGCCGCAGGCTGCGCGGCCCCTGCCGTATCGATCAGCGGTATGTGTATCTCCGCGACGGATGTCATGACGCGATCTCTCCCTCGGTACGGGCGGCGAGCCGCCGGTGCAACAGATCAGCCAGATCGGCGAGTACGGGGGTGGCCGCGAGCTCCTTGACCGTGACGAGCCGGTCCAGGGCGATGGCCAGCCGGACGGCGGTCAGCGAGGTGCCGCCCGCCTCGTAGAAGTGGGTGGTGCGGCTGATGCGGGAGGGATCGACCTTGAGGATCCCCGCCCAGAGCCCGGCCAGCCTGCGCTCGGTGTCCGTGCGCGGGGTGCGCGGATCCGGCAGGTCCACGCCGCCCCCGCCGCCCCCGGCCGCTGCGCCCGGCGCCGCGGGGTCCCTCGTGTCGCCGCCCGCAGCCTCACGGGTCAGCGTCTTGCGGTCGGTCTTCCCGTTGGCGGTCAGCGGCAGTGCGTCCCTGCGCTCGAGCCGTGCCGGGACCATGTAGTCCGGGAGCGCCCCGGCGAGTGAGACCGCCACCGCTGCCGGGGTCAGCTCCGCGGGCCCGGTGTAGTAGCCGACCAGGTGCCGGCTGTCGTCCGAGCCCGCCACGACCACCGCTCCGTCGCGCACCCCGGCCACCTGGAGCAGCCTGTTCTCGATCTCCCCGAGCTCGATGCGGAAGCCGCGGATCTTCAGCTGGGCGTCGCGTCTGCCCTGGAACTCCAGCCGCCCGTCGGGCGCCCAGCGCCCGAAGTCACCTGAACGGTAGAGGCGCTGGCCCGGCCGGTGCGGGTCGGGCAGGAACGCGGCCCTGCTGCGCTCCTCGTCGTTGATGTACCCGCGCCCCACGCACACCCCGGAGAAGACGATCTCGCCCGGGGCGCCCAGCGGCACCGGCCGCAGCCGCTCGTCGACGACGTACACGCGCACGTTGCGCACCGGCCGCCCCAGGGGGACCGACGGCCCCTCGGGGGCGCGCAGCAGCACCTCGTGGTTGGTGTCGTCGCACGTCTCGGTGAGCCCGTAGGCGTTGACCAGCGGCACCCCGGGGAAGGTGGCGAACCAGCGCTGGGCCAGCTCCTTCTTCAGCGCCTCGCCGGTCACCGAGACCCGGCGCAGGGCGGGCAGCGCGGACCGGTCCCCGTCCAGGTGGGTGAGCAGCACCTCAAGATAGGAGGGGACGAGCTGGGCGACCTCGATCCCCGCCGCCCGCAGCGTCTCCACGAAGCGGGCCGGGTCGAGCAGCGCCTCCTGCTCCACCAGGTGGGTGGTGCCCCCGGTGACCAGCGCGGCCAGCAGTTGCCAGAGCGAGATGTCGAAGCACTGGGGCGCGGTCTGCGCCACCGCGGTGCCCTCGGTGATGTCCAGGTCTGCGGTCTTGGCGAGCAGATGGTTGGTGAATCCGGCGTGCTCGCACATGGCGCCCTTGGGCTCGCCGGTGGAGCCGGAGGTGAAGTAGATGTACGCCAGCTGGTCCGCCCGCACCGGGGTCCGGGGGTCGTGGTCCGCGAGCCCGGCGGGCAGCGCGTCCAGCAGACTGACGTCGGGGCGCCCCGCCCCGTCCGGGCCTGCCGCCGCTGCGAGAGCGGCGAGCGCGGTGTCGAGCGAGGGGCAGGCGCCGCGCGCCGTGAGGACGAACCGGCAGTCGCTGCGGCGCAGCACCGTCTCGATCCGGACGGCCGGGAAGTGCGGCTCGACCGGCAGGTACACGCCCCCCGCCTTGAGCACACCGAGCACGGCGGCAGCCCAGTCGAGGTCGCGCTCGGTCACGACGGCCACCACGTCCTCGTCCCGCAGACCCCGCAGGCGCAGCTGCCGTGCGACGCGGTTGGCCCGCCGGTTCAGCTCGGCGTAGGTGAGGCGCCTGCCGCCCCGCACCACCGCGATGTCGTCCGGCCGCAGCCGGGCGCGCTCCTCGAACATCTCGTGGACGCGCAGGTCGGGAAGGGGCTCGTCCGGGCCGGCGAACTCCTCGGTCTGGATGCGGATCTCACCGTCGGAGAGCAGGGTGCGGTCCTGGTGGCCGGCGCCGGGCTCCTCGGCAAGACCGCCCAGTGCGGCCAGGTAGTACCCGGCGACACGGGCCGCCGCGGGAGCGTCGAGCCGGTCGGTCCTGTGCCGCACGATCAGCTCGGTCCCTTCGGTGGCGACCGCGAGGGCGATACCGGGGGGCAGGCCCCCGGCCAGGTCCGCGGGGTCATCGGCGACGAGCGTGTCGAACAGCTCGCGCCCCGCGGCCGGCGCGTACGGGGCATGGAGCAGCACGGCGCGCCGGGTGTTCTCCGCCGCTGCCGCCAGCTCGGCCCAGCTGCCCTCCCGGACGCTCACCCGGGCGGGCAGCGGGGCACCGGCGGACACCAGGTAGCCCGAGACCGTCTCGGGTTCGCCGGTCAGCGCCGCCAGCACCTTGGCGTGCGCGGCCAGCAGCAGGGCCGGTGCCACTCCGGCGGCGGGCAGGTTCACCCGGTGCTCGGCCGTACCGCGCTCCGCGGAGTGCGCGCCGGCGCCCGTCGGTGTCCAGCGCGGCAGCGGCGTACGGCCGCCCGCGCCCAGGACCTGGTCCCAGTAGCTCCGTCCGGCCACGGCGCCGTATTCCCCTGCGTCGTCCATCACGAGTGCCGCCTCCACGGAAGGTCAGTCAGTGCCGTGAGCCTCAGCCGACTTCACGTCTTCGCGGACGACAGTAAGCAGCCGTCTTATCGACGGAATATCGCTTTCCTTCTCGCACCGGAACAGCCGGAACAAGACAGCGGAACGCGGTGCGGGCGGCCCCCGAAAGGACCGCCCGCACCGCCTGTTTCCGCTGTTGGTCAGCGTATTTCCGTTACAGCTGCCGGGAAAGGATCCGGCCGATTTCCGCGGCGGGCCCGGGGGTCAGCATCGCCTCGTGCGTGGTGGCCAGTTCGTACCGTTCGAAGGCCCCCGCGAGATAGGGCTGCCAGTCCTGCGGCCTGGCCCATTCCCGGACGTTCTCGGTAGCCGCGACCAGCAGCACCCGGCCCTTGAACGGGGCGGGTTCCACCGGCGACACCAGCCGCACATTGCCGACGAGCACATCGAGGACCGCCCCGCGCTGCTCATCGCTCAGATACCGGGATTCGCTCTCGCCGCGCCCCATGTACGCCACGATGCGCTCGCGGGTCCCGGCACGGTCCAGGGCCTGCGGGGCGTCGTCGCCGTGCAGCCGGGCGTACGCCTGCACCATGTCGGTCATGATCTGCTCCTCCTTCGTCTCGACCCGGCGCTCCTCCTCCACCGGGTACGAGTCGAGCAGCACCAGCGACGCCACCTCGTCGCCCTGCTGCTGGAGTTCGGCGGCGAGGGCCTGGGCGAGCGAGCCGCCGAGCGACCAGCCGAGCAGGTGGTACGGGCCGGTGGGCTGGACGCTGCGGATGTGGGCGGCGTAGTCGGCGAGCATCGCTTCGAGCGATGCGGCCGGCGGCTCGGTGCCGTCGACGCCGCGCGACTGGAGGCCGTAGACGGGGCGTTCGGGGTCGAGGGTGCGCAGCAGCGCCGAGTAGCACCAGCTGAGACCGCCCACGGGGTGCACGCAGAACAGCGGCTCCTTGGCGCCGGTGGTGCGCAGCGGCAGCAGCACGTCGAAGCCGCCGGACGATCCGCCACCGTCGAGCCTGCGCAGCAGGGTGGCGGGGGTGGGCGCCTCGAAGACCGTGCGGACGGTCATCGTGGTGCCGAGCACCTGGCTGACGAGCCCGGCGAGCCGGGAGGCCAGCAGCGAATGCCCGCCCCGCTCGAAGAAGTTGTCGTCGACGCCGACCCGTTCGACGCCCAGCACCTCGGCGAAGAGCCCGCACAGCGCCGCCTCGCGGGCGGAGCGGGGCGGCCTGTGCGCGGTGGCCCCACCGTCGGCGGGGGCGGGCAGGGCGCGCTGGTCGAGTTTCCCGTTCGGGGTCAGGGGCAGCTCCTCCAGGGCCACGACCGCGGAAGGCACCATGTGATCCGGGAGCTCCCCGGCCAGCGATGCCCGCAGTTCGCCCAGGTCCACGCCGTCCTGGGCGGGCACCACGTAGGCGACGAGCCTGCGGTCGCCCGGCCGGTCCTCGCGTACGGTCACGGCGACCGCTGCGACCTCGGGCCGCTGTGCGAAGGCCGCCTCGATCTCGGCAGGCTCGATCCGGAAGCCGCGCAGTTTGACCTGGTCGTCGGTGCGGCCCGCGAAGTCGAGGCGGCCGTCCCTGCGCCGCTTCCCGAGGTCTCCCGTGCGGTACATCCGGGTGCCGGGGGCGCCGAAGGGGTCGGCGACGAACCGGGCGGCGGTCAGGCCCGGCCGGCGCAGATAGCCGCGCGCCACTCCCTCGCCCGCCAGGTAGATCTCCCCCGCCACACCCGGCGGCACCTGCTGGAGCGAAGCGTCCAGGACATAGACCCGGACGCCCGGCTTGGGGCGGCCGATGGACTGCGGACCGGTGGTGTGCGCCGGGTCGTTGACCCCGTGAGTCGCCTCGACGGTCGCCTCGGTGGGGCCGTAGCCGTTGATCATGCGCCGGCCCGGGGCCCAGCGCCCGACGAGCTGCGGTGTGCACGCCTCGCCGCCGGTGATGAGCGTACGGAGCCGGGGCAGCGGGGTCTCCGGCACACCGGCGAGTACGGCCGGGGGCAGCAGGGCGTGGGTGATCTCCTCGTCCGCGAGGAACGCGGCGAGTTCGGCGCCGACCGGCGGCCGCTCGGGCACGACCAGGGTGGCGCCGGTGAGCAGCGCCATGCACAGCTCGGACACCGAGACGTCGAAGCTGGGCGACATGAACTGGAGCACCCTGCTGCCCTCGCCCGCGCCGTGTTCGGCGCGGTGCGTCTCCACGAGCCCGGCGAGACCGCGGTGCGGGACGACGACACCCTTGGGGGTCCCGGTGGACCCTGAGGTGTAGATGACGTACGCCGGGTGGTCGGGCAGCAGCGGCACCCGCGGGGCGCCGGCGCTCCGGGCCCGCACCGCCGCGGCCGTTTCCGGGTCGTCGAGGACGATCAGCGGGGCGTCGGCCCCGGGCAGCCGGTCCGCGGTGGCCGTGTCCGTGAGGACACAGACGGGCCCGGCGTCGGCGAGCATCAGGGCCAGCCGCTGAGCGGGGTAGTCGGGGTCCAGCGGCAGATAGGCCGCGCCCGCCTTGAGCACCGCGAGTACGGCGGTGATCTGCTGCGCCGAGCGGGGCAGCGCGATGGCGACGAACCGCTCGGGTCCTGCCCCTGCGGCGACGAGGTGCTGCGCCAACCGGTTGGCACGGGCGTCGAGTTCGCGGTAGTCGAGCCGCTGCTCGCGGTACCTGACGGCCTCGGCGTGCGGGGTGCGGGCGGCCTGCCGCGCGAACATCGCGGGGAAGGTGGCTGCCTGCTCCCGCGGGGCGGCGCCCTGCCATCGTTCCCGCAGGCCCTGCTGCTCGTCGTCGGAGAGGAGGCCGAGTCCGCTCAGCGGCCTGGCCGGGTCGGCGGCGGCCGAGGCGAGCAGCCGGGCGAAGCGCTCGGCCATGGACGAAGCTGTCTCCGGGTCGAAGAGCGCGGTCGCGTACTCGACCACACCCCTGAGCCCGGCGGGCGCGCCTTCCGCGGTGTGCGTCTCGGCGATGCTGAAGGACAGGTCGAACTTGGCGACTCCGGCGCCGAGCCCCTCGAACCCGACCTCGATGCCGGGCAGCCGCAGCTGCGGCCGGTCGCTGTTCTGGAAGGCCAGCATCACCTGGAACAGCGGGTGCGCGGCAGCGGACCGTACCGGGTTGAGCGCCTCGACCAGCCGCTCGAACGGCACGTCCTGGTGCGAGTACGCGGCCAGGTCCGTGTCCCTGACGCGCTGGAGCAGCGCACGGAACGACGGGTCGCCCGAGGTGTCGGTCCGCAGCACCAGGGTGTTGACGAAGAATCCGGCCAGCTCGTCGAGTGCCGGGTCGCCGCGCCCGGCGACCGCGGTGCCGAGCGGGATGTCGTGGCCCGCTCCGAGTCTGCTCAGCAGCGCCGCGAGTCCGGCCTGCACCACCATGAACAGCGTGCAGTCGGCGGCCCTGGCCAGCGCGGTCAGCCGGGTGTGCGCCCCCGCGTCCAGCGCGAACCCGACGGTGGCGCCCCGGTGGTCGGCCACCGCGGGCCGGCTCCGGTCCACGGGCAGCTCCAGCTGCGCGGGTATCCCGTCGAGCGCCTCCCGCCAGTGCGCGAGCTGCCGGGAGAGCAGGCTCGACGCGTCGTCCTCTTCGCCCAGGAGCGCCCGCTGCCACAGCGTGTAGTCGGCGTACTGGACGGGGAGCGCGGCCCGGTCGGGTGCGTGCCCGCCGAGCCGGGCCGTGTACGCCTCGGCGAGATCACGCAGCATCGGTGCGAGAGAGCCCCCGTCGCCCGCGATGTGGTGCACCACGATCAGCAGGATGTGCTCCCGCTCGGACAGCCGCAGCACGGTGGCGCGCAGCGGGATCTGGGTGGCCAGGTCGAAGGGCTCCCTGGCCGCCTCCAGCAGCAGCCGGTCCACCGTCGCCTCGTCGGCCCCGACGACGGCCGGCACCGGCCGGGTCACCTCCAGCGCGGGATCGAGCACCTGCTGGTACGGGACGGCGCCGGCCTCGGGGAAGACGGTGCGCAGGCTCTCGTGGCGCGCGGTGAGATCACCCAGCGCGGCGGTGAGAGCGGCGATGTCCAGCGCACCGGTCAGGCGCAGCGGCATGGGGATGTTGTAGGTGGCGCCCGGCCCCTCCAGACGGTCCATGAACCAGAGCCGCTGCTGGGCGAAGGAGAGCGGCACCCGCTCCGGCCTGTCGACCGGGGCGAGCGCGGGGCGCTGCGGCTGGTCCGCCCGGCCGGCCGATGCCAGCACAGCGGCGAGCCCGGCCACCGTCGGCGACTCGAAGAGTGTCCGTACGGGGAGCGGCACGCCGAAGGCGGCGCGTACCCGTCCCAGCAGCTTGAGCGCGGACAGCGAATGGCCGCCGAGTTCGAAGAAGTTGTCGTCCACGCCGACCGACTGCCGGCCCAGCACCTCGGCGAAGAGTCCGCTCAGGATCTCCTCGCGCGGCCCGGACCCGGCGGCGCGCGGCGCCGGTTCGGCGGAGTGCGGCTCCGGCCCTGCGGACGTACGCTCCGCCCTCCCGAGTTGCTCGTCCGGCCGGGCCTGCGGGGCCGCGGGCAGCGCCGCGCGCTGTTCCGGGGAGAGCGCGGGCAGCCGGTCCACCCGGACCGACAGGTCCTGCCCGACCGCTTCGAGGAGCGCCGTCACATGGCCGAGCAGCAGATCGGCGGCGTCCTGCCGGTACAGGTCGGGCCGGTGCTCAAGGCGCAGCAGCAGCCGGTCCCCGGCCAGCCCGGCGATCAGCCGCAGCGGATAGTGCGCGGCGTCCTTGCCGGAGACGGCGGCGACCCTGAGCCCGCCGTACGAAGGCGGGCGAGTCCCCCCGCCCGGGTAGTTCTCCACGGTCAGCGCGGTGTCGAAGAGGTCGCCCGCGCCGACGAGCCGCTGGAGGTCGCCGAGGCGCGACTGCTGGTGGTCCAGGAGCAGCGCCTGCTCGTCCTGGAGCCTGGCCAGGTTGTCGGCGAACGACCGCTCCCCGTCGAGCCGTACCCGCACCGGAACGGTGTTGATGAAGAGGCCGACCATCGTCTCGATGCCGGGCAGCTCCGGCGGGCGCCCCGACACCACCGAGCCGAAGACGGTGTCGGCCGTCCCGGTCAGCTCGCCGAGGACCCGCCCCCACACCCCTTGCAGGACGGTGTTGACGGTCAGCCCGCGGGCTCTGGCCGCACCGGTCAGCGCGGCGGTCAGCCCGGCGGACAGCTCGGTGGAGCGGTACTCGGGCAGGACCGGGGCCCGCTCGGGATCGGGTGCCGCGACCAGGGTCGGCCCGGCCAGACCCGCCAGCGCGCGCTTCCACGCGGCGTCGGCGGCCCCGCCGTCCTGCTCTGCAAGCCAGGCCAGATAGGTGCGGTAGGGGGTGACCGGGGGGAGTGCGGCAGGGTCGCCGTGGTCCGCGTACAGGGTGAAGAGTTCGCGCTGGAGCACAGGGGCCGACCAGCCGTCGATCAGGATGTGGTGGTTGGTCAGTACGAGCGTGTGCTGCTCCGCACCGAGCCGTACGAGCGTGAACCGCAGCGCGGGGGCGGCTGCCAGGTCGAAGCGGCGCGCACGGTCCGCGTCGAGGAGCGCGTCCAGGGCCTGCTGCCGCTCGGGCCCGGCCTGCGCCGACAGGTCGGTGCGGGTCCACGGCAGTGGCACATCGCGGTGCACGACCTGGAGGGGGTGTCCGTTGGCGCGCTGGCGGAAGGCGGTACGCAGGTTCGCGTGCCGGCGCAGCAGCGCGGCGGCAGCGGTCCGCATCCGTTCCTCGTCAAGCGGTCCTTCGACGGTGAGGACCAGCTGGGTGTTGTAGACGTCGGTGTCGTCGTCGCCGGACAGCGCGTGGAAGAGCAGTCCCTCCTGCAGCGGCGAGAGCGGCAGGATGTCCTCTATGCCGGAAGTCTTCATGCGATGCTCCTCAGTTCTGCTTCGAGGTCGTCTATTTCGTCCTGGCTCAGCGAGACCAGGGAGAGATCCGACGGGGTGTAGCCGCCCGCGTCCGGCGTATCGGCGTGGGCGACCAGCTCCCGCAGCATCCGCGCCCACCCGTCGGCGAGCCGCTGGACGCCGTCCTCGGTGAACAGGGCCTGCGGCCAGGTCCAGGTGGCGGTCAGCTCGGGGCCCGTGGGCAGGTCCTGGGTGATGGCGTTGATCTCCAGTGCGTGTCCGACCGGCATCCCCGGGTCGCGCGGCAGCGGTCCGCGCACGCCGGGCACGGTGGCCCAGTCCGCGGTGCCCGCCGGTCCTCCCGAGGTGAAGCGGCCCAGGTAGTTGAAGCCGATCTGGGGTGCGGGGCGGCCGGCGAGGCCGCCGGCCGTAGCCGGGTCGAGGTGACGGAGCAGGCCATAGCCGATTCCGTGGTCGGGGAGGGTCCGCAGCTGTTCCTTGATCAGCTTCAGCGCCCGCCCGAAGACGGCGGGTCCGGCGTCCGGACCGTCACCGGGGTCCAGCCTGGCCGGGTACAGCGAGGTGAACCACCCGACGGTGCGCGAGAGTTCGGCGCCGGGGACGATCTCCTCCCGCCCGTGCCCCTCCAGGTCGATGAGGACCGCGGTCCCCTGCTCACCACGCGCACGGCGGTGCTCGACGACGGCGAGCGCGAGCCCTGTCAGGAGCACGTCGTTCACTCCGGCGTGGAAGGCCGCGGGGAGGCTGGTCAGCAGCGGCCCCGTCACCTCGGCGGGCAGCCGCACAGTGACGGAGCGCGTCGTGCCCGCCACATCGCGCGCGGGGTCCGGCGCACAATCCCCGAGCAGCGGGTCCGGGGTGTCCAGCACGTCCTGCCACACCGGGAGTTCAGCGGTGCGGGCGTCCTCCGACGCCGCCTCGGTGAGCCGCATGGACCAGCGGCGGAACGAGGTCGGTACGGGGTCGGGCGCACCGCCCGGCCAGACGGCGGCCAGATCGGCGAGCAGGATGCGCCAGGACACACCGTCCACCACGAGGTGGTGGGCGACGATCAACAGCACACCAGGGCGGGCCGGCCCGTGGTCGAACCAGACGAATTCCACCATCGCCCCGGTCTCGGGGTCGAGCCGCAGCCTGGCCTGCTCACCCTCGGCCGCGACGACCGCGTCCACGGTCTCCTGCGCCGCCCCGGTGAGCTCCACCCGGCGCAGGGCCACGGCGGTGTCGGCGGGTCCTGGCACGGTCAGCCGCCAGCCGGTGTCCGACGGCGACGCGCGCATCCGCAGCACGTCGTGCCGGGTGAGCAGGGACCGCAGGGCGGCCGTCAGCCGGTCCGGGTCGGCGTCCGCGGGCACCTGGACCGCCATGGACTGGTTGAACCCCTTCCAGGGGCCGCCGAGTTCACGCAGCCAGTGCATGATCGGGGTGGCCGTGACCTCTCCGCTCCCGTCGTCGGCGGCCGTGCGTGCCCCGGTGTCCTGGACGACCTCTTCGGCGACCAGGGCGAGGGCGGCGGGCGACTGGTGCCGGAAGACCTCGCGGGCACTGAACCGGAGCCCGGCCTTACGGGCCCGGCTCACCAGCTGGATGGCGAGGATGCTGTCGCCGCCGATCTCGAAGAAGTTGTCGTCGACACCGGCCGCTTCCAGGCCCAGGACATCGGTGAACAGCCCGCAGAGGACCGACTCCCGCTCGTTGGCGGGCATCCGGCCCGTGGTGCGCCTGGCGGTGTCCGGTGCGGGAAGAGCCTTGTGGTCGAGCTTCCCGTTCGGGGTCAGCGGCAGGGCGTCCAGCGCGACGAACGCCGAGGGGACCATGTACTCGGGCAGTCGCCCTGTCACATGAGCCCGCAGCACCGTCGCATCCGCGTCGCCGACCGTATAGGCGGTCAGACGCCGGTCACCCGGACGGTCCTCACGGACGACCACCGCAGCCTGCCGGACAGCGGGGTGGGACATGAGGCCGGCTTCGATCTCACCGAGCTCGATGCGGTATCCCCGCACCTTCACCTGGTGGTCCGTCCGCCCCAGGTACTCCAGCTGACCGTCCGCCCGCCACCGCACCAGGTCACCCGTCCGGTACATCCGGACACCGGCAGGACCGAACGGACACGCGACGAAACGACCCGCCGTCAGACCAGGACGCCCCAGATAACCCCGCGCCAGACCAGGACCACTCACATACAGCTCACCCGCGACACCCACCGGAACCGGTTCAAGACCCGCATCCAGCACAAACACCCGGGTATTCACCAGCGGAGAACCGATCGGCGGAACCACCGCACCCGACAACGGACCGCTCATCGTCGCGCACACCGTCGTCTCCGTCGGACCATACGCATTGATCATGCGCCGGCCCCGCGACCACTCCTCCACCACCGCCGGCGGACACGCCTCACCCGCCACCACCAACGTCATCCCCGCAGGCAGACCCCCCGCCGGCAACACCGCCAGCGCCGCAGGCGGCAACGTCGCATGCGTCACCCCATGACGCCGAACCGTCCGCACCAGACCCTCACCCGGCAACAACTCCTCCGCACCCGCCATCACCAACCGCGCCCCCGACAACAACGCCATACACACCTCGGAGGCGGCGGCGTCGAAACTCGGCGAGGCGAACTGGAGCACCCGGCTGTCAGGGGTGATGCCGAACGCCTCGATCTGGCCGGTGGCGAGACCGGCGATTCCGGCGTGCGTGACGACGACGCCCTTGGGGCGGCCGGTCGAACCGGACGTGTAGATCACATAGGCCGGCGTACGGGGATCCAGCAGGAGCCCCAGATCGTCGCGGGGGATCTCATCCAGCGGCAGGTCATTGAGGATCAGCGGCTCGGGGATCCCGTCCAGGCCGTCGAGGACCGACACCGTCCGGGCATCGGTCAGAACCTGCACCGGGCAGGCGTCACCGAGCATGTAAG
This sequence comes from Streptomyces sp. NBC_00388, assembly GCF_036061255.1. NCBI lineage: Bacteria > Bacillati > Actinomycetota > Actinomycetes > Kitasatosporales > Streptomycetaceae > Streptomyces > Streptomyces sp. NBC_00388. The sequence continues at coordinate 3,879,484 of NZ_CP107948.1, read as the reverse complement.
CGATCCGCTCCGCCGGATACTCCGGATCAACCGGCAGATACGCACCCCCCGCCTTCATCACCGCAAGCACCGCAACCAGCCACTCCACCGAACGCGGCAGCACCACAGCCACCAACCGCTCAGCCCCCACACCCCGGCCCACCAGCACCCGCGCCAACCGGTTCGCCCACTCGTTCAGCTCCCGATACGACAGCGACACCACCCCGAACTCCACCGCCACCGCATCCGGAACCGCCCGCACCCGAGCCTCGAACAACTCAGGGAAAGCACCCCCCGGCACCACAGCCGCCGAATCGTTCCACTCCTCCAGCACCCGCACCCGCTCCCACGGCGCCAGCACCTCCAACCCACCCACCCGCACATCCGGATCAGCCACCGCACCCGCCAGCAACCGCACCAGACGCGACACCAACACCTCGACCGTCCCCCGGTCGAACACATCCGTCGCAAAGACGGCGCTTCCCGCGATCCCGGCAGGGCGCCCTTCGCTGTCGTGCTGTTCGCGCAGGCTGAAGGCGAGGTCGAACTTGGCAGCCGAGGTGTCCAGGCCGGTCGCCACCACATCGAGACCGGGCAGTCCGACCGTCCCGGCCTCCTGGTTCTGGAGGGTGAGCATGACCTGGAAGAGAGGGTGGTGGGCCAGTGACCTCACCGGGTTGACCGTCTCCACGACCTGCTCGAACGGCACATCCTGATGAGCGAAAGCAGCCAGATCCGACTCCCGCACCCGGCCCACGAGTTCACGGAAAGTCGGGTCACCCGAAGTATCCGTCCGCAGCACCAGCGTGTTCACGAAGAACCCGACCAGCTCCTCCAACGCCTCATCCGAACGCCCCGCCACCGCAGTACCCAAAGGAATGTCACTACCCGCACCCAGCCGCGACAACAACACGGCAACAGCCGCCTGCAACACCATGAACGGGGTGGCACCCGTCGTCCGCGCGAGCGTCGTCAGTGCGCGGTGCGCGTCGGCCGGTATCCGGATATCGACGTCGTCGCCCTGGTGGGTGGCGGTGGCCGGGCGGGGCCGGTCCAGCGGCAGCTCCACCAGCTCCGGCATCCCCGCCAGACGCTCACCCCAATAAGCAGACTGAGCCGACATCAGCGAACCAGGATCATCCACCTCACCCAGCAACTCCTGCTGCCACAACGCATAATCCGCGTACTGCACCGGCAACGGCTCCCACCCAGGAACCCCACCGGAAAGCCTCGCCCCATACGCCACCGACAGATCCCGCAACAACGGACCAGCCGACCACCCATCCGCCACCATGTGATGCATCAACACCAACAACACATGCCGCTCCACACCCACCCGGAACAACGTCGTCCGCACCGGCACCTCATCACCGAGCAGCAGCACCTCCGATGCGGCGGACCGCAGCGCCGACTCCAGCTCGTCCTCCCGGACCTCGCGGACCGTGAGCTCCGGAGCCCCTTCCCCGGGCGACCGCACCTGCTGCCGGGGCACGCCGTCCGTCTCGGGAAACACTGTGCGCAGACTCTCGTGCCGGCCGGTCACATCGGCCAGTGCGGCTTCGAGCGCAGCCACGTCGAGCGTGCCCGAGAGGTGCAGCGCCAGCGGCACGTTGTACGTCGCGTCCGCGCCCTGGACCTGCGACAGCACCCAGAGGCGACGCTGCGCGAAGGAGAGCGGCACGGCCTCGGGGCGGGTGCGCCGGGCCGGTGACGTACGCGCCCGGTCCGCACCAGCGAGCCGTCCGGCCAGGGCGGAGACGGACGGAGCCTCGAAGAGCGCCCGGATCGGCAGCTCCATCCCGAATGCCTTGCGGATGCCGCTGATCAGCCGGGTGGCCAGCAGCGAATGCCCGCCGATCTCGAAGAAGTTGTCGTCGACACCGACGGATTCCAGGCCCAGGACATCGGCGAACAGCCCGCAGAGAAGGATCTCCCGCTCACTGCCAGGAGCCCGCCCGCCGGCCTGCTTGGCGGTGTCCGGTGCGGGAAGTGCCTTGTGGTCGAGCTTCCCGTTCGGGGTCAGCGGCAGGGCGTCCAGCGCGACGAACGCCGAGGGGACCATGTACTCGGGCAGCCGCCCTGTCACATGAGCCCGCAGCACCGTCGTATCCGCGTCGCCGACCGTATAGGCGGTCAGACGCCGGTCACCCGGCCGGTCCTCACGGACGACCACAGCAGCCTGCCGGACACCCGGATGCGAGACCAGCACCGCCTCGATCTCACCGAGCTCGATACGGAAACCCCGCACCTTCACCTGGTGATCCGTCCGCCCCAGGTACTCCAGCTGACCGTCCGCCCGCCCCCGCACCAGGTCACCCGTCCGGTACATCCGGACACCGGCAGGACCGAACGGACACGCGACGAAACGACCCGCCGTCAGACCAGGACGCCCCAGATAACCCCGCGCCAGACCAGGACCACTCACATACAGCTCACCCGCGACACCCACCGGAACCGGCTCAAGACCCGCATCCAGCACAAACACCCGGGTATTCACCAGCGGAGAACCGATCGGCGGAACCACCGCACCCGACAACGGACCGCTCATCGTCGCGCACACCGTCGTCTCCGTCGGACCATACGCATTGATCATGCGCCGGCCCCGCGACCACTCCTCCACCACCACCGGCGGACACGCCTCACCCGCCACCACCAACGTCATCCCCGCAGGCAGACCCCCCGCCGGCAACACCGCCAGCGCCGCAGGCGGCAACGTCGCATGCGTCACCCCATGACGCCGAACCGTCCGCACCAGACCCTCACCCGGCAACAACTCCTCCGCACCCGCCATCACCAACCGCGCCCCCGACAACAACGCCATACACACCTCCCACGAGGCAGCGTCGAAGCTCGGGGACGCGAACTGGAGCACGCGGCTCCGCTCGGTCACCTGGAAGGAATCGATCTGCGAGCGGGACAGGCTCGCGATCCCGGCGTGCGTGACGACGACGCCCTTGGGGCGGCCGGTCGAACCGGACGTGTAGATCACATAGGCCGGCGAGCCGGGATCGAGATCCAGTTCCAGGTCGTCGGAGGGCGTCGCGTCGAGGGAGAGCTCGTTGAGGATCAGCGGCTCGGGGATCCCGTCCAGGCCGTCGAGGACCGACACCGTCCGGGCATCGGTCAGAACCTGCACCGGACGAGCATCGCCGAGCATGTAGGCGATCCGCTCCGCCGGATACTCCGGATCAACCGGCAGATACGCACCCCCCGCCTTCATCACCGCAAGCACCGCAACCAGCCACTCCACCGAACGCGGCAGCACCACAGCCACCAACCGCTCAGCCCCCACACCCCGGCCCACCAGCACCCGCGCCAACCGGTTCGCCCACTCGTTCAGCTCCCGATACGACAGCGACACCACCCCGAACTCCACCGCCACCGCATCCGGAACCGCCCGCACCCGAGCCTCGAACAACTCAGGGAAAGCACCCCCCGGCACCACAGCCGCCGAATCGTTCCACTCCTCCAGCACCCGCACCCGCTCCCACGGCGCCAGCACCTCCAACCCACCCACCCGCACATCCGGATCAGCCACCGCACCCGCCAGCAACCGCACCAGACGCGACACCAACACCTCGACCGTCCCCCGGTCGAACACATCCGTCGCAAAGGTCAGACCACCGCCGATGCCGTCGGGCGTGCCGTCGGGCGCGTGGCGCTCGTGGAGGCTGAAGGTCAGATCGAACTTGGCGGTGCCCGCGCTCAGGTCCTCGGTCTCGGTGGTGAGCCCGGGGAGTGTGAGCTTGCCCGCCGCGTTGTTCTGCAGGACGAGCATGACCTGGAAGAGAGGGTGGTGGGCGAGTGACCTCACCGGGTTGACCGTCTCCACGACCTGCTCGAACGGCACATCCTGATGAGCGAAAGCAGCCAGATCCGATTCCCGCACCCGGCCGACGAGTTCACGGAAAGTCGGGTCACCCGAAGTGTCCGTCCGCAGCACCAGCGTGTTCACGAAGAACCCGACCAGCTCCTCCAACGCCTCATCCGAACGCCCCGCCACCGCAGTACCCAAAGGAATGTCACTACCCGCACCCAGCCGCGACAACAACACGGCAACAGCCGCCTGCAACACCATGAAGAGGGTGGACCCGGTGGAGCGGGCCAGTGCGTCCAGCTTCCGGTGGGTCTCGGCACCGATCCGCACCTCGACCGACTGGCCCTGGTGGGTGGCGGTGGCCGGGCGGGGCCGGTCCAGCGGCAGCTCCACCAGCTCCGGCATCCCCGCCAGACGCTCACCCCAATAAGCAGACTGAGCCGACATCAGCGAACCAGGATCATCCACCTCACCCAGCAACTCCTGCTGCCACAACGCATAATCCGCGTACTGCACCGGCAACGGCTCCCACCCAGGAACCCCACCGGAAAGCCTCGCCCCATACGCCACCGACAGATCCCGCAACAACGGACCAGCCGACCACCCATCCGCCACCATGTGATGCATCAACACCAACAACACATGCCGCTCCACACCCACCCGGAACAACGTCGTCCGCACCGGCACCTCATCACCGAGCACGAAGCTGTGCGTGGCGGCAGCCCGCAGCGCCTCCGGCAGTGCGGCCTCGGTCACCTCCGTGACCACCAGGCCCGGCACCCCGTCCGCCGGGGACAGGACACGCTGCCGGGGCACACCGTCCGTCTCGGGGAACACCGTGCGCAGGCTCTCGTGCCGGCCGATGACGTCCGCCAGGGCGGCTTCCAGGGCGGCCTCGTCGAGCCGGCCGGCGAGGCGCAGCACGAGCGGCACGTTGTACGTCGCGCTGGGGCCCTCCAGCTGGTGCAGGAACCACAGGCGGCGCTGGGTGTAAGAGAGCGGGATCATGACGTCTCCTCGGACCTTCTCATCGGCCGCAGGGCGGGCCGGGCTCTGTCGGCGACCGCGAGGCGGCCGGCCAGGGTCTCCACCGTCGGGTTCTCGAACAGGGTGCGGATGGGCAGTTCGGCGCCGAGCGCCGTCCTGGTCCGGCTGATCAGCCGGGACGCGAGCAGGGAGTGGCCGCCCAGCTCGAAGAAGTTGTCGTCGACACCGACCGCTTCCAGGCCGAGCACCTCGGCGAACAGCCCGCAGAGGAGCTTTTCGCGCTCGGTGGCGGGAGCACGGCCCGCCGGGCGGTTGGTCGTGTCCGGTGCGGGAAGCGCCTTGTGGTCGAGCTTCCCGTTCGGGGTCAGCGGCAGGGCGTCCAGCGGGACGAACGCCGAGGGGACCATGAAGGCCGGCAGGGTCCGGGCCGCGGCGGCACGCGCCGCCGCCGCATCGAATCCGCCGTCGGCGGGCACCACGTGGGCGACGATCCGCCGGTCGCCCGGACGGTCCTCGCGGACCGTCACCACCACCTGCGCCACGGTGGGCTCGGCGGCCAGCACGGCCTCGATCTCCCCGAGTTCGATACGGAAGCCCCGCACCTTGACCTGGTGGTCGGCGCGGCCCACGAACTCGATGTGGCCGTCGCTGTTCCAGCGCACGAGGTCGCCCGTCCGGTAGATCCGGGCCCCGGCGGGACCGTAGGGATCCGCGACGAACCGGCCCGCCGTGAGGCCGGGGCGGCCCAGATAGCCGCGCGCCAGACCCGCGCCCCCGAGGTACAGCTCGCCGGTGACCCCGACGGGCACCGGCCGGAGCCGGCCGTCCAGGACATAGGCGGTGGTGTTCGCCAGCGGGGCCCCGATGGGCGGGGCGCCCTGGTAGTCGTACGGGGTACGGATCCGGTGGGCGGTGGCGAAGGTGGTCGCCTCGGTGGGCCCGTACACATGGGTGATGACGGTCTCCGGGAACCGCTCGGCCGCCCGGCGCATCGCGGCCGGCGAGCACGCCTCGCCGCCCGTCCATATCTCGCGCAGTCCCGCCTGCGGGCTGTCGTCCCCCTCGGTGAGCAGGTTGAACAGCGCGGTGGTGAAGAACGCGGCCGTGACACGGCCTGCCCTCAGCACGTCCCGCAGGACCGCCGCATCGGCCTCGCCCGGAGGGGCGATGACGACCTCACCGCCGGAGAGCAGCGGCACCCACAGCTCGTAGGTCGACGCGTCGAAGGCGAGCGGTGAGTGCAGCAGCACCCTTCGGTGCGGCGCACCCGCGAAGGCGGGATCGGCGGCGAGCGCGACGACGGCCCGGTGGCTGACGGCCACCCCCTTGGGCACCCCGGTCGAACCGGAGGTGAACATCGTGTACGCCAGCCGGTCGGGGTGGACGGGGAGCTGCGGATCGGTGTCCGGCAGGCCGGCCCCGTCCGCGACCCGGAGGACCGTCATGTCCTGCGGGAAGCCGACCGCGGCGAGTCCGGGCCGGTCGGTGATGACGCGCTGGGCGCGGGACTGCTCCAGGATCACCCGGATCCGGTCCGCCGGGTAGCGGGTGTCGAGCGGTACGTACACCGCCCCCGCCTTGAGGACGGCGAGGATGGCGACGACCGCGTCGAAGGACGGCTCCAGGTGGAGCACCACCCGGCTCTCGGGCCCGGCCCCGTCGGCGATGAGCCGGTGAGCGAGCCGGTTGGCCCGCTGGTTGAGCCCGCCGTACGTCAGGACCTCGGCGCCGCAGCGCAGGGCGACCTCGCCGGGGGTGCGGGCGGCCTGCTCCTCGAAGCGGGCCGGCAGTGAGCCCGCGGGCACCGGGGCCCGCGTGGCGTTCCAGTCGCGCAGGATCAGCTCGCGCTCGGCGTCCGGCAGCAGGGGCAGGTCCCCGATGGGCCGTGCGGGGTCGGCGACGGCGGCCTCGATGATCCGTACCAGCCGGCCGGCGAGGGTCCGGGCGGTGCCGGGGTCGAAGAGGTCGGCCGCGTACCCGAGTGTGCCGGTGATCGAGTCGGGGTGTTCCTCGACGCTGACGGTGAGGTCGAACTTGGCGGCTCCGGCGCTCAAGTCCTCCACCCGGGCGGAGAGTCCGGGGAAGCCGGCGGCGTCCGCCGCCGTGTCCTGGCCGACGAGCATTACCTGGAACAGCGGGTGGTGGGCGAGCGACCTGACCGGGTTGACGATCTCCACGACCCGGTCGAACGGAACGTCCTGGTGGCTGTGGGCGGCCAGGTCCGTCTCCCGTACCCGGGCGAGGAGTTCACGGAACGTCGGGTCGCCCGAGGTGTCCGTCCGCAGCACCAGCGTGTTCACGAAGAACCCGACCAGTCCCTCCAGTTCCTCGTCGGAGCGGCCCGCGACCGCCGTCCCCACGGGGATGTCGGTGCCCGCCCCCAGCCGGGTGAGGAGCGCCGCGACGGCGGCGTGCAGCGCCATGAAGACGGTGGTCCCGGTGGACCGGGCGAGCTCGGCGAGCGCGCCCCGGGTTTCCGGGCCGAGCCGGAAAGGGACACGTCCGCCGCGGTGCGAGGCGACGGCGGGACGGGGCCTGTCCAGCGGGAGTTCGAGCAGCTCGGGGCTTCCGGCGAGCCGCTCCGCCCAGTACGCGCCCTGGCGGGCGAGCGGGCTGTCCGGGTCGTCGGCGGAGCCGAGCTGTTCACGCTGCCACAGCGCGTAGTCCGCGTACGCCAGCGGCAGCGGCTCCCAGCCGGGGGTCCGGCCCTGGGTGCGGGCGGCGTAGGCGGCGGACAGGTCGCGCAGCAGGGGCCCGGTGGACGAGCCGTCCGCCGCGATGTGGTGGATCAGCACCACCAGGACATGGCTGCGGGGTCCGGTGCGGAGCAGGGTGACCCGCACCGGGAGCGCGGTGTCCAGCGCGAAGACGTGCCGGGCGGCGTCGGTGAGCGCACCCGGCAGCTCCGCGTCGGTGACGTCCAGGACAGCGAGCCCGGGGACACCGTCCGCCGCCGGAAGCACCCGCTGGTACGGCTCGCCCCGGAACTCCGGGTACACCGTGCGCAGCGTCTCGTGGCGGGCGCTGAGGTCGGCGAACGCGGCCTCCAGGGCGGGGACGTCGAGCGGGCCGCTGAGCCGCACGGCGAGCGGCACGTTGTAGGTGGTGGCGTCGGTGTGCAGACGGCTCAGGAACCACAGGCCGCGCTGGGCGTGCGAGAGCGGTGTCCGCTCCGGGCGCGGGCGTGGTCCCGGCCGGGAGGCGGCAGCGCCCGCGGTGCCGAGCCTGGCGGCCAGTTCGCGGACCGTGGGCGCCTCGAACAGGACACGTATCGAAAGGTCGGCGCCGAACACCGGGCGCATCCGCCCGATCAGCCGGGTCGCGAGGAGCGAGTGTCCGCCGAGGTCGAAGAAGTTGTCGTCGGGGCCCGCCTCCTCGATGCCCAGCACCTCGGCGAAGAGTCCGCAGAGGATCTCCTCGGCCGCTGTACGCGGGGCCCGTCCGCCCGCCGCGGCCCGGACCTCGGGCAGGGGCAGGGCAGCGCGGTCCAGCTTGCGGTTGGCGGTCAGCGGGAGCCGGTCGAGCAGCACCACTGCGGCGGGGACCATGTAATCGGGCAGCCGCCCCGCGGCATGGGCCTTCAGCTCGTCGGCGGTCACCGGGCCGGTGCCGGACGGTCCCTCCGTACCGGTCGCCGGGTCAGCGGGGGCCGGTACCGCGTAGGCGACGATCCGCTTGTCGCCCGGCCGGTCCTCGCGGACGATGACGGCCGCCTGGAGGACGCCGGGGTGGGAGCCGAGCACCGACTCGATCTCGCCGGGCTCGATACGGAAGCCGCGCACCTTCACCTGGTGGTCGACCCGGCTGATGAACTCCAGGCGGCCGGCGCGGTTCCAGCGGGCCAGGTCGCCCGAGCGGTACATCCGGGCGCCGGGCGGCCCGAACGGGTCGGCCACGAATCGCCCTGCGGTCAGGGCCGGGCGGGCCGCGTAGCCGCGGGTGACCAGGCCGCCCGCGATGTACAGCTCGCCGGGGACACCGGGCGGCGCCGGCCGGAGCCGCGCGTCGAGGACGTACATCCGGGTGTTCCAGATGGGCGTGCCGATGGTGATGACCCCGGTGGGCACCGTCTCACCTGGCGCGATGCGGTACTCGGTGCAGCCCACCGTCGTCTCGGTCGGGCCGTACTCGTTGATGACGGTGGCGCCCGGGTGCCTGTCGCGCCACTCCTGGAGCACCTCCCCCATCAGCGATTCGCCGCCCAGGACCAGTTGGCCGCTGGGCGAGAAGGTGTCGGGCAGTCCGGTCAGCAGCGGCAGATGGCTGGGGGTGGCCTTCACGAAGGACGGCTGCCGGGTGACGGCGCCCGCCGGGGCGGTGCCGTCCAGCTCCACCAGCTGGATGCTGCCGCCCGAGGTGAGCGGGGCGAACAGGCCGGTGACGGTGAGGTCGAAGGAGACCGGCGAGTGCACCAGGGCGCGGCCGGCGACCTGGTCGTACGCCTGCCGGGTCCAGGCCAGGTAGAGGTTGAGGGACCGGTGCTCGACCACCACTCCCTTGGGGCGGCCGGTGGAGCCTGAGGTGAAGATGGAGAAGACGGGGTGGGCCGTCAGCAGGGGTGCGAGGCGATCGGCGTCCGTGAGATCCGTATCCGCGCAGCCGCCGGATCCGGTGAGGGCTCCGGCCGTCTCCGGTGCGTCGAGCTCCAGGTGCGGTACGGAGTCCGGCAGCCGGCCGCTCAGTGCGGCCGTCGTGACGACGATGACCGGAGTGACGTCCTCCAGCATGAACGCGATGCGTTCGGCCGGGTACGACAGGTCCAGCGGCAGATAGGCGCCGCCCGCCTTGCCCACCGCCAGCAGCACGGCGACCAGATCGGCCGACCGGTCAAGCGCGACGGCCGCGTAGCGCTCGGGACCGACGCCCAGCGCGACCAGCCGGCGCGCGATCCGGTTGGCACGGGCGTTGAGCTGCCCGTACGTGAGCGTGCTGCCGTCGTGCTCGACGGCGATCGCGTCCGGGGTGCGGCGTACCTGCGCCTCGAACAGGGCGGGCAGCGTGGCATCGGGCACCGGGTGGCCGGTGTCGTTCCACGCGTGGAGCAGCCGCTCCCGGTCGTCCGCGGCGAGGATGTCCAGCTCGGCGATGGACCGGGCCGGATCGGCGACGGCCGACTCCAGCAGCCGTACCAGCATCGCCGCCAGCGCTCGCGCACCCTCCGCTTCGAACAGGTCGGTTGCGTACTCCAGGGTGCCCGCCAGCTCCCCGTCCGCCGTCTCCTGGAAGAGGAACGACAGGTCGGTCTTGGCCGCGCGGCGGTCCACCGTCCCCAGCTCGGCGTCCAGTCCTGGCAGGGCGAACTCGGCCCGCTCCCCGCCCTGGAAGGTGAGCATCGTCTGGAACAGCGGGTGGTAGGCGAGCGAACGTCCCGGGTTGAGGTGCTCGACGAGCCGGTCGAGCGGCAGGTCCTGGTGGGCGAAGTCCGCGAGGTCGGCGGCGCGCACCCGGCCGAGCAGCTCACGGAAGGACGGGGCGCCCGAGGTGTCGGTCCGCAGGCACAGGGTGTTCGCGAAGCAGCCGATGAGCGGGTCGAGTGCCTCGTCGGACCGTCCCGTCGTCGCCGTACCGAAGGGGATGTCCGTACCGGCGCCGAGCCGGGTGAACAGCGCGGCCATCCCGGCCTGCACCGTCATGAACAGGGTCGATCCGGTCCGCCGGGCCAGCGCGCCGAGCCCCTGGTGGAGGGCGGCGTCCAGGGTGAAGCCGACGCGTCCGCCCCGGTTGCTCGCGACGGCGGGCCTGGGCCGGTCGGTGGGCAGTTCCAGCACGTCCGGCAGGCCGGCCAGCCGCTCCGCCCAGTAGCCGAGCTGGGCCTCGGAACCGTCGGCGCCGTGCTGCCACAGCGTGTAGTCGGCGTACTGGACGGGCAGCGGCTCCCAGTCCGGCGCCGCGCCCCCGGCCCGGGCGGCGTAGGCGCGCGACAGGTCGTGGCCCAGAGGGACGAGCGAACCGCCGTCGGTCGCGATGTGGTGCAGGACCAGGAGGAGGACATGGGCCCCGTCGTCCAGGGCGAACAGCTCGGCGCGCAGCGGGGGTTCGGCTGCCAGGTCGAAGCGGCGGCGGGCCGCGGCGGAGAGCAGGTCCGCCACTCCGGGGCGGGTGGCCGCGGTCACCGGGAGGGCGGGCCTGGCCTCCTCCCGTATCTCCTGGAACGGCTCACCGCCGTCCTGCCGGTAGACGGTGCGCAGCACTTCGTGCCGGTCGGTGACATCGCCGAGTGCCTCCCGGAGCGCCTCCCGGTCGAGCGGCCCGGTCAGCCGCAGCGTGAGCGCGATGTTGTACGAGGTGTCGTCGGCGTCCAGCTGCTGCAGGAACCACAGGCGCCGCTGGGCGGCCGACAGGGGCAGCCGGGCGGGGCGGCCGGTGCGGGTGAGCGCCGGGCGGCCGGTGGCCGCGCCGTCCAGACGGGCGGCGAGCGCGGCGGGCGTGGGGGCGTCGAAGACCGCGTTCGCGGGGAGGGTGACGCCGAAGATCCGGCGGACCCGGTTGACCAGCCTGTTGGCCTTGAGGGAGTGGCCGCCCAGCGCGAAGAAGTCGTCGTCGGGGTGGGCCCGCGGGACGCCGAGCACCTCGGCGAACAGGCCGCACATCAGCTCCTCGCGGACCCCGCGGGGGGCGCGGGCGGCGGCGGGGCCACCGGTGCCGGGGGCGGGCGCCGGGAGCGCGGCCCGGTCGGTCTTGCCGCGGTCGGTCAGCGGCAGCGCGTCCAGGACCACGACACGGTCCGGCACGGCGTACCCGGCGAGCCGCGCGGCCACGAACTCTCTTACGGCGTCGGGCTCCAGGACGTCCGTACGGCCCGCAGCGGCCACCACGTAACCGGTCAGTGAACCGCCGTGGACGGCGACCGCGGCGCGGGCGACGCCTGGGGCCAGCAGCAGCGCGGACTCGCTCTCGGCGGGCTCCAGCCGGAAGCCGCGCACGGTGAGCTGGTCGTCCAGCCGTCCGTCGGGCACCAGGGCGCCGCCGGGCAGCGGCCGGACCCGGTCCCCGGTGCGGTACTCGCCTGCGCCGGGTCCGCCGAAGCCGCCGGCCCGGTTCCCCGGCCGGGCGGCGTCCGCGTACCGGGCCAGGTGGCGGGTGCGGACGACCAGTTCGCCCGGGGACCCGGCGAGCGCCGCCGGGACGAGGGTGCCGTCGTCGTACCGCACCAGCAGGTCGACGCCCTCGATGCCGGGCCCGAGGGGGACCCGCGGCCCGGACCGCTCTGCGGCGGGCGCGCCGGGCTCGTGCGCCACCGCGACCGAGACGGCCTGCGGGGTCTCGGTGGTGCCGTACAGGTTGAGCAGCCGGGCCCGCGGGGCGTGGGCGGCCCAGGCGTCGACGGTGTGCCAGCCGAGCGCCTCGCCGCCGAAGCCCACCAGCCGCAGCGCGGGCCAGGCACCCTCCGGGGTGCCACCGCCGGCCGCATCGGACAGCGCGTCGCCCAGACCGGGGGAGAGGTGGACGACGGTGACCGCCTCGTCGGCGAGCCACCGGGCCACCGCTGCGGCCTCACCGGTGGCCGTCTTGGGGAAGACGGCCGAGCCGCCCGCCCACAGCGGCACGAACACATCGCGCAGCAAGGGGTCGTGGCCGAGCCCGGAGAGCACGGCCACCCGGTCTTCGCCACCGAGCGCGAAGGTGTCGGTGTACCAGTCGAGGAAGTGTTCCACGGCCTCCCAGCCGCCCTCGACGGCGCGGGGCTCGCCGGTGGTGCCGGAGGTGAAACCGGTGTACGCCCTGCGGTCGGCGGGGTGGGGTCCCGCCCCTGCGAGGGACGCGAGGCCGGTGGCGTCCGCGGCGCCGGGCCCTTCCGGTACCGGCAGGACCGGCGCCGGACCGGTGAGTGCGGCGGACGGGCCGCCCGCACCGCAGGTCAGCCACGCGGCGGGCGCGGTCCGCGCCGCGTACTGGCGCAGCCGCTCCTCCGGGTGCGCCGCGTCGAGGACGGTGAACGCGGCACCCGACCTGGCGACCGCGACGAGCGCGAGAGCGAGTGCGGGGGTGCGGCGGGCGTACACAGCCACGGTGTCGCCCGCACCGATCCCCAGGGCCCGCAGCCGCGCCGCCAGCGCACCGCTCGCCGCGTCGAACTCCCGGTAGCTCCAGTGCTGTCCGCAGCCGGACACCGCGATGCGGTCCGGTGTGCTCGCGGCATGACCGGCGAGCCGGGCGGCCAGCCGTCCGCCGACCGGTGCCGGGTCCTGCGACAGCCCGGTTCCCCGGCCCCGTATCGCGACTCCTGCCATGGATACGACTCCCTCGTTCTCGCTTTCCGACTGGCCAGAACCGTAGGGAGCCGCTATTTCGCCGCGTTATTGAAGACCTTTTGCCGCCGCGCACCGGCCGGCCTTATGCGGGCGATAAGGCGCCGATAGACGGGCCTTCTAGCGTCCGGTCGCCGCTTTCTTTTCCCGCGGACACCGAGAGGACCTCATGACAACCACAACCCCTGCCATACGGACAGAAGATCTGGTCAAGAACTTCGGGGACACTCCCGCCGTGCGGGGCGTGAGCCTTGAGGTTCCGACCGGTGTGGTGCTCGGCCTGCTGGGCCCCAACGGAGCGGGCAAGACCACCACGGTCCGGATGCTGGCGACGCTGACCAGGCCGGACGGAGGCCGCGCCCTGGTGCACGGCTACGACACCGTGAAGCAGTCGCGCGAAGTGCGCTCCCTGATCGGGATGACCGGGCAGTACGCGGCCGTCGACGAGGACATCTCCGGCTGGGAGAACCTCTATCTGGTCGGCCGGCTGCTCAACATGGGCCGCAGGCAGGCCCGTACGCAGGCGGAGGCCATGCTGGAACGCTTCGGCCTCACCGAGGCGGGCGGCCGCCCGGTGCGCGGCTACTCCGGCGGAATGCGCCGCCGCCTCGACCTGGCGGCCAGTCTGCTCGGCGATCCGAAAGTGCTGTTCCTGGACGAGCCGACCACCGGACTCGACCCGCACAGTCGCAACGCGCTCTGGGCCGAGGTGCGCGCGCTGGCAGGCAACGGTACGACCGTCCTGCTGACCACCCAGTACATGGAGGAGGCCGAGGCCCTGGCCGACTCCGTCATGGTGATCGACCACGGCGAGGTCATCGCGTCCGGCACCAGCCAGGAGCTGCGCGAACGGATCGGCGGTCCCGTCCTGCGCATCGCCCCGGAACGCCCGGACGACCTCGCCGCGGTGCGCCGGGCGCTGCTCACCGCGGGCCTCGGCGCCGCCCGGGCGGACGAGGAGGAGTCGGTGGTCTCGCTCCCGCTGGGCGGCACCGGCGCCGAACTCACCGCTGCCGTAAGGGTGCTGGGCGACGCGGGCATACCGCTGGCCCGCGTCGACACCCGGGTGCCGAGCCTCGACGAGGTCTTCCTGACCCTGACCGGCACGGCGCCCGCCGTCCTCCCTGCCGACGCCGCGGACACCTCCGCGGACCCCGAAGGGACCGCAGTCCCTGCGGACTCCCTCGCGGAACGGTCCGCCCGGACCTCCGCCGACCACGAGATCACCAGGAGTGCGGCATGAGTACGGCAGTCCCCGTCCACGTGCAGGGCCCGGTCACCGTCCCGGTACGGGCGGCCGGCGTCCCCGGCCCCCGCGAGGCGGTGCGCCACTCGCTGGCGATCGCCCGGCGGAATCTCCGCAAGGTGCTCGCCAGCCCCGGCCAGGTGCTGGACGCCACGCTGATGCCGGTGATCTTCGCGCTGATCTTCGTGTACATCTTCGGCGGCGCGATATCGGGCAGCGCCGGCGCCTACCGGCAGTACGTGATGCCCGGCATCATGGCGCTGACCACCACCATCGCCTCCCGTACCTCCGGCACCAGTCTCAGCATCGACTTCTCCAACGGCGTGATGGACCGCTTCCGTTCGCTGCCGATGGCCCGGTCCGCCGTCCTGTCCGGCCGGATCCTCGCGGACACCGTGCGGATGCTGGCCAGCCTGCTCGTGGTGTTCGCCTTCGCCCTGGCGATCGGCTTCCGGGTGCACACCGGGATCCTCCAGGCAGCTGCCGCGATCGGGCTGATCCTGCTCTACGGCATCGCGCTGGCCTGGCTGCACGCCTTCATCGGGCTGACCGCGCGCACCATCGAGACCGTGCAGAGCGTGGGCATGCTCGCCATGGTGCCGCTCCAGTTCGGCAGCTCCATCTTCGTCGCCCCCGGCACCATGCCGCACTGGCTCGGTCTGGTGGTCGCCCACAACCCGATGTCGACGGTGGTCGACGCGGCGCGCGGGCTGCTGACCGGCGGGCCGGTGGCCGGCGATGTGGTGGGCGCCCTGGCCTGGAGCCTGGGCATGATCGCCGTCCTGGCCCCGCTGTCCGTACGCCAGTACCGCAACCGCAAGTGAGAACCACGACAGCGATGGCCGCCGCCCCTGCCCCCACCTCCACCTCTGAGTCCGGCTCCGCCAGTACCAGCGCCAGTGCCTCTGCCTCTACTCCTGCCCCTGCCCGTACCCCTGCCCACAGCACCGCCCGCACGGCGGCGCCCGCATCGCGCTGGCTGCGGGAGCTCGGCAGCGTTACCGACCCCCGGATCCGGCTGGTCTGCTTCCCGCACGCCGGGGGCGCGGCGAGTTTCTTCCGTGCCTGGCCGGACCGGCTCGACCGGGACACCCAGGTCGTCGCGGTGCGCTACC
Organism: Streptomyces sp. NBC_00388; assembly: GCF_036061255.1. Lineage (NCBI taxonomy): Bacteria > Bacillati > Actinomycetota > Actinomycetes > Kitasatosporales > Streptomycetaceae > Streptomyces > Streptomyces sp. NBC_00388. The sequence goes on along the minus strand of NZ_CP107948.1, from coordinate 3,864,091 downwards.
CCGGCCGTGAGGACCGGATCACCGACCCGCTCATCACCTCCATGGACCGGCTCGCCGAGCCGCTCACCGAGGCGCTCGCACCGCTGATGGACCGGCCCGTCGCCTTCTTCGGGCACAGCATGGGCGCGTCGGTGGCGTACGAAGTCGCCTGCCGGCTGGCCGCATCGGGGCGCCCGGCCCCTGTCCGGCTGCTGGTCTCGGGCCGGGCGGCGCCACACCGGCTGTCCCGGACGCCCCTCGTGGGTGAAGGGGACGACGCGCTGATCGCGGACGTCCGGCGGCGCGGTGGTCCGCTGACCGCCGCGCTCGACGACCCCGACCTGCTCGATCTGGTCCTGCCGGCGATCCGCTCGGACTACCGGCTGGTGGACGACTACGCGGCCCGGGCCCGGCTGCGCGTCCTCGACACCGACGTCACCGCCTACTACGGCGACGCCGACCCCGATGTACCGGCCGCCTCGATGCTGGCCTGGGGCGATGTGAGCCCCGGCAGGTTCGACGCCAGGTGCTTCGCGGGCGACCACTTCTATCTCGTCCCCCGGGCCGCCGAACTGGCCGGCGACATCGCGGAACGGCTGCGCACCGCCCGCTCCACGGGCACCCCGGCCGGTCCGGCGCCCCGCCGGCCATGACGCCACCTGCCCCCACGACTCCACCCTCACCACACCGACCCCCACAGGAAAGGCAGTTCCGATGACCCGTCCCGCTCCTCTCGTCGAGGCCCACGGCCTGACGAAACGCTACGGCGACCGCACCGCCGTCCAGGACCTCACCTTCACCGTCCAGCCGGGCAAGGTCACCGGCTTCCTCGGGCCCAACGGCGCGGGGAAGTCCACGACGATGCGGCTGCTGCTCGGCCTCGACCGCCCGGACAGCGGGAGCGCCACCATCGGCGGAGTCCCGTACGGCCGGCTGATCCACCCGCTGCGCACCATCGGGGCGCTGCTCGAAGCCAAGGCCATGCACAAGGGCCGCAGCGCCTACCACCACCTGCTCTTCCTCGCCCGCACCCAGGGGCTGCCCGCCTCACGGGTCGACGAGGTACTGGAGCGGGTCGGGCTGCGCGAGGTGGCCAGGTCCCGCTCCGGCGGCTTCTCACTGGGCATGGGCCAGCGGCTCGGCATCGCCGCGGCGCTGCTCGGCGATCCGCAGATCCTCCTCCTGGACGAGCCGGTGAACGGGCTCGACCCCGAGGGCGTGCTGTGGATCCGCAACCTCATGAAGTCCCTTGCCGCCGAAGGCAGGACGGTCCTGGTGTCCAGCCATCTGATGAACGAGATGGCCGTCACCGCCGACCACCTCATCGTCATCGGCCGGGGCAAGCTGCTCGCGGACTGCCCGGTCGCCGAATTCATCGACGCGAACTCCACCACGTCCGTGCTCGTCCGCACCCCGGACGCGGACCGGCTGAGCGAGATCGTCGCGGCCAGGGGAGCCACCGCCGAGCGCGGACCATCCGGCGCCCTCACCGTCACCGGTACCGAGGCCGAGGAAGTCGCACGGTGGGCGGCCGAACACCGCATCGTGATCCATGAACTCACCCCGCAACGAGCCTCCCTGGAAGAGGCGTTCATGCGGATGACCAGCGGCAGCGTCGAGTACGGCGATGTCACCCTCACCACCGGGAGCGCGGCATGACCACCGTGACCACACCTGCGGGCAGCGCCCTGCCCACCGTGCCCGTCCGGGCCGCGACAACGGGGCATGTGCCCTTCGTCGGGCTGCTGCGCGCCGAATGGATCAAGATCCGTTCGGTCCGCTCCACCCTGTGGACCCTGCTGCTGATGCTGGTGACAGCGATCGGCGTATCGGTCCTGCTGACCGCGCTCGCGGCCTCCAAGTGGGACTCGGCGTCCCCCGCCGACCACCGGAAGCTGCTGAACGACCCGGTCGGGGCGATCTTCGGCGGCCTCGGCCTCGCCGAACTGGTGATCTGCGTGCTCGGTGTGCTCGTCGTCACCAGCGAGTACTCCAGCGGCACCATCCGCGCCAGTGTGCTGGCCGTGCCCAAGCGGGCCCCGATGCTGGTCGCGAAGGCGCTGGTGTTCGCGGCGCTGACGCTGGTGGCGGGGGAGATCGCGTCGTTCGGCTCGTTCTTCGCCGGAGCGCGGCTGCTCCACTCGCACGCCCCGATCGCACTGTCCGACCCCGGGGTGGCGAAGGCCGTCGCGGGCACCGGGCTCTTCCTCGCGGCGATGGGCGTCTTCGCCCTGGCCATCGGCGCGCTCATCCGCCACACGGCGGGGGCCGTCGCCGGAGTGATCACGTTCGTGCTGGTCCTCTCACCGCTGGCATCGAGCCTGCCGGGGACGGCAGGGCGGGACATCGCCGCCTGGCTGCCCACCAACGCGGGCCAGCTGATCGCCTTCACCCACCCGGCGGCGGACCAGCTCCTCACCCCCTGGCAGGGGCTCGGAGTCTGCGTGGCCTGGGGAGCGGGGCTGCTGGTGCTGGCCTCGGTGCTGCTGCGCAGGCGCGACGTCTGAGCGGTGGCCGCCCTTCTTCCCGCCTCACCCCCGGGACGGACCCGTGCCCGCCGGACCCCGGCGGCGCGGGTCCCCCGCGTGGGAACCCTCCGTGTTTGTTGCTGCCGTCCCGTCCTTGCTGCCCCCGCTCCCGCCGATCCTGCTGTCCCGCTGTCCTTCTGTCCTTCTGTCCCTCTGTCCCTCTGTCCCTCTTAACTGTCGTTCCTGCTGTTCATGAGCGCGGCTGCCCTGCCCTGCGCTGCGCGCTGCCTGTCCGGCCCGTCATCCCCGAGGAGTTGTCGACCATGCCGACCGCCACCCGTCTGCGTACCGGCGAGGAGATCCTCGCTCTCACGGACGACCACTGGACCACCGCACTCATCACCCCTTCCTGGTCGGGGCCTGCCTGGACGCTCGCCGGAGCCGTCGCCTACGGCACCGGCGCCCCCGACGAGCCCGACAGCGCGATCACCGTGGTGGGAACGCCGGCGGCGGCGGCCGAGCTGGCCTGCTCCCTGCTGGCCGACCGTGCGGAGCCGCCGTATGTGATCACGGTTCCGCGCGGTACGGCGATCGACGGAGGCCCGGAGAGCGAGCCGGAGGAGTGGGAGCTGATGGTGGCGCGCGAAGCGCCGCCGGTCCAGCGGGGCGAGGACCGGGTCACCGTCGTGGACGACAGCCTCCGCGAGATCTCCGCCCTGCTCACAGCGGCCAGTCCCGGCCACTCCGTACGGCCGGGCCACCCGAGGACCGACCGCTGGATGGGCGTACGGGACGGATCGGGCCAACTGGTCTCCGTCGGAGCACTGTTGCGCCACGGCGCCGCGGGCGTCCCGTATCTCGCCTCGATCGCGACGCTGCCCGCCGCGCGCGGCCTGGGGCTGGGAAGCGCGGTGAGCGCCGCCCTCACCCGGTGGGCCCTGGGGCAGGGCGCCGAGCGCTGCCTCCTCGCCCACCACTCGGCCAACGCGGCGGCCCACCACGTCTACGAACGGCTCGGATTCCGTACGGTGCTGGAGTTCACCAGCGTGCAGCCCGACCCGTGGTGAGGACCCGGCCGGGCTGCCCCGGCCGGCCGCGGGTCACTCGACCGAGTCCACCAGCAGCCGCTGAATGGCGACGACCCGCGCCGACACCTCGGCCAGCTCGGCGCGCAGCTCGTCCTGCGCGGACTCGGACTCGTGGAAGGCCGTCCGGCGGTGGCGGGAGTGCACCGCCGTGAACCAGGCAAGCCCCGTGAGAACGATCGCCGTACAGCTGAACATCACTGAACTGGCGATGATGGCTGCCGCCGTGGTCTCCACCGTGCTACCTCCCAGTCCGCCTCACTGCCGACCGGCACGGGCATCCGACGATCGACGCTACGCGACCTGCGGGGCCCCCACCATGTGGGTCAACCTCCGTTCCGCGCGGAGGAAAACCCCCCTCGCGGACCACGCCCGACGGTCGCGACGCCCCCGTCACGGCGGACCCTCCGCCCCCACGGGTCTGCTCTCCTCGCAGGGCATGGGCGTGCCCTCCAGGAGAGCCAGCTGCTCCTGGGCCTGGGTGGCGCGCTCCTGCCACGGCCGCGCACCGACGACCTCGAAGATCTGCTGGGCGGCCTGCAGATGCTGCTGGGCGTCGGGCAGGCGCTTCGTCCGCCCGTAGGTGTCCGCGAGCGCCAGATGGATCTGCCCCTCGACCAGCGGGCTGTTGGTCCGGGTCACGATCTCCAGCGCGTCCGCGAGCGTGTGCTCCGCCTTCTGCCAGGCGCCCGCACCGAGCCGGGCCTCGCCCAGACCCAGCAGGGCATACGTGAGACCGACCATGTCGGACTTCTCCTTGACGATCCGGACCACGCGCAGAAACGCTTCCTCGGCGAGTTCGAACCGGCCCTGGGCCAGATAGGCGCGGGCCAGCCGGTGCGTCCCCTGGGCGATGCCCCGCGCTCCACCGGCCCCGATGCTCTCCGAGATGCTGACCGACTCCAGACCGTGCCGTATGGCGGCGTCCGGGCAGCCGCGGTCGAGCTCGATCTGCGCCATGTTGTTCAAGCAGTGGGCCTCCGATGACCGGTCCCCGACCAGACGGAATACCGCCTGGGCATGCTGGAGCCGGCTCATCGCCGCGTCCAGATCGCCCCGCATCCGGTCGATGATCGCCATATTGCGCAAGGTCAGCGCCGCGCCGTGCTCCTCGTTCGTGGCCCGGTGGAGCTCCAGCGCCGCCGCGAAGTGCGCGTCCGCCTCCTCCAGCTTGCGCAGCCGCAGCGCGACCGCGCCCAGGTCGTGCAGCATCGCTGCCTGACCACGTGCGTTGCCCGCCGCCCGCGCCGCGTTCAGAGCGTGCTCGCAGCACACCCGCCAGTCCTCGACGTAGTTGCGGGTCTCGAAGAGCGCCACCATCGACATGGTCAGGTCCCAGGCAAGCTCGTCCATGCCGAGCCCGGCGGCCTGCTCGATCACACTGAGCAGCGCCGGGCGCTCGGCCTCGAACCACTCCAGCGGCACCGCGAGCAGCTCGGACGTCACCACCGGGTCGAGATGGCGGCGCACCACCTCCCCGTGGAGCACCGTGAAGTCACCGCCGTACTCCTGCCGGTGCGCCTGCTCCGCGAGAGCCAGGCAGGTACGGAAGACCCGGTCGCGGGCCGCCCACTGATCGGCGACGCCCTCCTCGTCCTGGGCGCGCTCCCGTGCGTACAGCCGCAGCAGGTTCTGGAAGCGGAACCGCAGCCGGCCCGTCGCGTCCAGCCCGACGACCTCCAGGAACTGGGCGTCGACGAGCAGCTCGATGAGACGCTCGGCCTCCAGCACGTCGACGTCCAGCAGGGCCGCCGCCACCCACACCGCGAAATCGGGCACTTCGAGCAGCCCGAGGCGTCGGTAGAGGCAGGCGGCCTCGGGGGGCAGATAGCGGTAGCTCAGCCCGAAACTGGCCCGGACCTGGGACTCGCCCTGGCTCAGCTCGTCCAGCCTGCGCCGCTCGTCACTCAGCCGGTTGGCGAGATGCTGCACCGACCAGTGCGGCTTGGACGCCAGCCGGGCCGCAGCGATCCGCAGGGCCAGCGGCAGGCGGTCGCACAGCTCCACCAGCCGCATGGCGTCCGCGCGCGCCGAACCGATCCGGCCCTCGCTGACGATCCGGCCCAGCAGCTGCATCGCCTCCTCACCCGGCAGCAGCCCGAGATGCACCCTGGCCTGCGGCGGCCAGGTGACCAGCTCCTCCAGCTGCTCCCTGCTGGTGATCAGCACGCAGCACGCCCCGCTGCCCGGCAGCAATGGCTTGACCTGCGCATACGTCCGTACGTTGTCGAGGACGAGCAGCACCTTCCGGTCGGCGAGCACCGTCCGGTAGAGCATCGTCCGCTCCTCCAGCTCCGCCGGGATCTGCTCACTGGGCACACCCAGCGAACGCAGCAGTCTGCTGAGGACATCACTGGCCGAGGTGGGTTCGTGGTGTTCGTCGTATCCGCGCAGATCCGCGAAGAGCCGCCCGCCGGGGAACCGTTCGGCTACCTGGTGCGCCCAGCGGAGCGCCAGGCCGGTCTTGCCGACACCGGCGACTCCGGTGATCAGCCCGACGGCCGGCGTCCGCCGGTCCGCCGACACGGTCTCCAGGCGGTCGAGAGCCTCCAGCTCACGGCTCCGACCGGTGAAACCCCCGACCTCCGGTGGAAGTTCGGACGGCACGAGGCCACTGCCCGGCCAGGCGAGTACGGCCGCCACGGCTGCGTGCTCGGGCGCTGTGGGCGCCAGCGAGGGGTCGTCGCGCAGGATCGCGTCGTGCAACTCCTGCAGATCCGGGCCGGGTTCGAGGCCCAGCTCGTCGATGAACAGCCGGCGGGCGTGCCGGAACGACTCCATGGCGTCTGCCCGCCGGCCCGACTGGTACTGGGCCAGCATCAGATGATGCAGGGTCCGTTCCCGCAGCGGGTTCTCCCGCACCACCAGGGAGAGTTCGGGGATGATCTCCTGGTGCTGGCCGAGGTCCAGCCGCACGGCCGTCGAGTCGTCGAAGGCGTTGAGCCGCAACTCCTCAAGACGCGCGGCCTCCTCCTCCACCGACTGACCGCCGACTCCGGCCAGCGTCGGGCCGCGCCAGAGCCCGAGCGCACGCGCGTAGCTCTGCGCAGCGTCCTCCGGGCGGCGCTGCCGCACGGCGATCTCCGCCTCCGACACCAGCGCGGCGAACTCCGCCGCGTCCACGGAGTGCCCCTCGACGTTGAGCAGGTAGCCGGGGTGCGCGGTCACGATGATGTCCTCGGTGCACCCCTCGGCCTTGAACGTCTTGCGCAGCGCGGCGATGACGATGGCGACCTGCGTCCGCGCGGTGGCCGGAGGCCGGCCGTCCCAGACGACATCCACCAGCGTGTCCACCGGCACGATGCGTCCAGGGCTCAAGAGTAAAAGCGCCAGGATCGTACGCTGACGAGCCCCTCCCACAGATATTCTTCTGTTTCCCGCTGTCACGGACAGCGGCCCGAGAATCTGAAAATTGAGCCGTTCCCCCACTGGACCTCCCAGCCCCATACCCCGACCCCGGGACATGCGTGATCCAACATAGCCCGCAAGCCAGTGGGTCGGCGGTTTTGGCCTGAATCCATCCAACCGCCACAAGAACGCCGCTGGTGGACCGGGTACCCGGGCGCACCACAGGCGACGGGCGCCCGCGCACGGGGCTGCAAGGCGACGGTGGCTCTGTGGCGGGAGAGAGCGGTACATCCGGTGACAGGGACACCGGCCATTCGTCATGCTGACGGAATGGGTGACATCGGGGAAGCACTGTGAAACACCGACATCGAAGCCGCCGACTACACCAAAGAAGACGACCTCTATCGGCAGGCGATACTCGAACAGTACAAACTCTGTGTCGAGATGGCCGACCGGGTCAGCGGCCGGCGCAACCTGACCAACACCTTCTTCCTCTCGCTCAACAGCGCCGTGGTCGCCGTCGTGGCCGCGCTCGCGGGCCACACCCTGACCGGCACGTCCGTCTGGATGCTGACGTCCGGGTTACTGATCCTCTTCTCGGACCATCGACGTCGGCACTAGCGCCACGCGGTCGGCATCATCCTGCTGAGCGGGCTCGCCACCGCAGCCCCTGAGGTCTTCCCGATCCCCAGGCCCTCGATATCTCCCACGATGCCCGTCCCCGCCCGGCCCTCGGTCGGCCGGCCCCCCGCACTACGCCGGCCGGCTGCCGTCCAGTACGGAGCTCCAGGCCGCCCACCCCACGCGCTTCTGCCGAGCCCCGCCCCGTGTGGGGACCGTCCCTGTAGCGGAGATCCCCTCCAGAAACGACGCCGTCATCCACCGCTTCCACCGCTTCCACGGCATCCACGGCATCCACGAACTGTCCGTCGCCTGGTGGCAGGCTTCGGAAGTGACCAGGAGAACGCCGTGCTTATGGCGTCGTTGCGGATCGAGTCGCGCGGGCGGCCTCGGCACGCGTGCCCCCTGAGCCCGCCCAGTACTGGCACTCCCTGCACAAAGAGGCCCTCCGACCTGCGTTTCCGCAGGTCGGAGGGCCTCTTTTACTGTGGAGCCTAGGGGAGTCGAACCCCTGACATCTGCCATGCAAAGACAGCGCTCTACCAACTGAGCTAAGGCCCCGAAACGGGTTGTGCGAGAACAAGAGTAGCGGGTCACAGGCGTGATCTCACAAAAGGATTGGGACTCCCGGTCGGTGACCACTCTCCGTAGGATGCACGAGGAGGTTCGCGGCAGCGAAGCCGCTGCCTGGGGAAGCGATGGGGAGACGCAATGGACGCAGCACAACAAGAGGCCACCGCGAGAGCGAGAGACCTTCAGCGCAGTTGGTACGGAGAGCCGCTGGGGGCGCTCTTCCGTCGCCTCATCGATGATCTGGGCCTCAACCAGGCCCGTCTCGCCGCAGTGCTGGGGCTGTCCGCGCCCATGCTCTCCCAGCTCATGAGCGGTCAGCGCGCCAAGATCGGAAACCCGGCAGTGGTCCAGCGGGTTCAGGCGCTGCAGGAGCTGTCCAGTCTGGTCGCCGACGGGAGCGTCAGCGCGGGCGAGGCCACGGATCGGATGGAAGAGATCAAAAAGTCCCAGGGCGGCTCCGTTCTCTCGACCACCGGTCAGAACTCAGCCGGGTCGGGCGCACCGACTGTGCGCCGGGTAGTGCGCGAGATCCAGTCGCTGCTGCGGTCCGTATCCGCTGCCGGAGACATCATCGACGCGGCGAACGCCCTCGCCCCGACCCACCCCGAACTGGCAGAGTTCCTCAGGGTGTACGGCGCCGGACGCACCGCAGAAGCGGTCTCGCACTACGAGGCGCACCAGAGCTGAAACCGGGGCTCAGCTGACAGGGGGGGGCGGGCACAGGGCATGGGTGAGGTCTTCGCCGGACGGTACGAACTGGTCGATCCGATCGGACGCGGGGGCGTCGGAGCCGTCTGGCGGGCGTGGGACCACCGAAGGCGCCGCTATGTGGCAGCCAAGGTCCTCCAGCAGAGCGATGCTCACACTCTGCTCCGCTTCGTGCGCGAGCAAGCACTGCGCATCGACCATCCCCACGTGCTCGCCCCCGCCAGCTGGGCTGCGGACGACGACCAAGTGCTGTTCACGATGGAACTGGTCAGCGGCGGTTCGCTCGTCCAGGTCGTCGGTGATTACGGCCCGCTGCCGGTCGGATTCGTCTGCACGCTGCTCGACCAACTGCTGGCCGGGCTGGCCGCCGTCCACGCGGAGGGCGTCGTACATCGCGACATCAAACCGGCGAACATCCTGATGGAAGCCACCGGCGCCGGGCGGCCGCATCTGCGGCTGTCCGACTTCGGCATCTCGATGCGCAAGGGCGAACCCCGACTCACCGAGAGCAACTATGTAGTGGGAACGCCTGGCTACTTCGCTCCGGAGCAAATGCTGGGCGCTGAACCTGAGTTCACCGCTGACCTCTTCGCGGTCGGTCTCGTCGCCCTCTATCTGCTCCAAGGCGCCCGGCCCGATTCCAGAGCCCTGGTGGAGCACTTTGCGGCCCATGGCACCCCCGGCGCACCGCGCGGGATCCCGGAAGCCTTGTGGCAGGTCCTCGCCGGACTGCTCCAGCCGGACCCCCAGGCACGGTTCCGCACGGCGACCGGAGCCCGCAAGGCGCTGAGCGGGGCCGCGGAACTGCTGGCCGGACCAGGCCCTGGCGAGGAACCCGTCGAGGTCTTCGATCAGATCGGTCCGTTGCCCAGCGGGTTCGGCCCCGACGGGCCTCTCCATGGGCAGAACGTCCCCAGGCAGAACGTCCCCTTCCACTCGACCGGACCGAAGCGAGGTTCCGGGGCACATCAGGGAGCCGGTCCTGAGCAGGGAGCCGGGCCCGAGCAGGCCGCCGGTCCTGATCAGAAGCCCCAGCCTCAGCAGGGCCCCGGGAGCACACTGGAAACCGCATCGCAGCACCCGGCGGAGCATTCGACGGGGCTTTCGACAGGGCTCTCGACGGGACAGCAGGCGACACCGACCCGTTCCGGAGCCGACCAGCAGCCCAGACCCCCTCAGCAGCAGCCACCGCACCCCGCGATGTCGGAGACGGGCAGCTTCCACCTCGCCCCGCCTCCCCAGCCGACCACCGCCACCGCTGTCCCAGCGCCGCAGCCCTCCAGCACTTCCATCGTGTCGCATCCGGCCTCCCCCCTCCTTGGTCAGACCCCGCACGAACAGCCCCACACTCGTAGGTACACCGCTCAGCCCTCGCAGGTTCCCAATCCGTCAGTGCCGGCCCCGCGCACACGTCCGGGACCGCACCCGAAGGTGGTGGTCCCGGTCCTGGTGGTCGCGTTGATCTGCTTCGCGGTGGGCATCTGGGCGCTGTCCCAGAGCTGACGCCGAGCAGGCCGGCATCGCCCCGGCCGAGCTCCGCAGAGCCACACCGGTCCACCGTGCGGCGGTCCTGGGGGGCGGCGCGGGCGGAACTACGGGCAGGGCCTACCAGGCGGGAGGCGGACCGTACTGCGGCGGCGTCTGGCGCGCTGTCTGGGCCGGCGCCGTTCCCGCGCGCCGCCTCGCGACGAGCGTCCACACGCCGAGCCCCAGCACCAGCACCGTGCCCGCACTGATTCCAGCGAACCCCACCAGCCTCATGGAATCGTGGTTCGCATCCTCAGCGGTCGACGTTCCGTACCGGGGCACCGTGCCCGCGTACGCAGGCGGAGCCCCCTCCGTGCCCTTCACGCTTGTCCGGAGGGTCAGGCCGTACCCCTTCTCCCCGAAGCTCTTCGCGACGTCCGGGCTGAGTGTGACCGCGAGATAGTAGTCACCCGCCATCCGCGCCCCGCTGACCTCCTCGCGCACGCTGTACCGGTTGCGATAGGCCACAGGTGGTACCGGATCCATCGCAGCCGATTTCGGCTTGCCGTCGTACATCGTGTACGTGTTGGCGACCGCGGACCTGACCGGGTTGTACAGCTGCACGTCGAGGGCGGTGGCGACGAAGCCTGTCCCCGCGGAGCTGCCCAGGTCGGCGCTGGCGAAGAGCTGCTGCCCCCAGCCGACGGGCACCCGGTAGAAACGCGTCTGCCCGGGCCTGATCCGGTCGTTCCACACACCGGGCTTCAATGCGGCGGCATCATTGAATCCTGTACCACCGTCGGTTCGCTGTGCCGTGCCGACCGGTGGAACGGGCGAGGCGGACGGCCAGCTGGTCGGCGCCTCCGTGGGCCCCGCTGACCCGGACTTCACACCCGGCTCGGCGTCGACCCGGATCTCCAGCCCCCACTCCTCCTGGGCAGATGTCGCCTTGGTCGTCCTCTCGATCAGCACGTAGTAAGGACCCGCCGACTGACAGGAAATGCCCCCCACCTTGACTGCGCGGGTGGCATGAGCGGCGATCGGCCGGGGGTAGGTGGCCGAACCGAACACGGCGTCGCCGTCATCCCCACAGGAATCACCCTTGAGATCCTGGAGGGACACCTTGATGCCGTCGGCGTAGTCGACCTTCGCCTGCGATCCGAGCCCGGGCACAGCAACGGCGGAGACATAGGTGTCAGAGGTGGCATCGAGGTCAACCTGGTAATACAGCTGGCCCCCCGGCTTGATCGAGGAGCGGTAGACGGAACCGGCCTTCAGCTGTTTCGCATCCGTACTGGCCGCAGCCCCCGCAACGGCCGCCGCGTGCCGGTCGAAGGCGTACGCACCTGAGTCGTCGCTCGCCGCTGCCTGGACGGGCGACGCCCCTACCGAGCACACCGCTGCCACTGTGGCCAACGCGATACGGCTCCTGCTGCGCTGCCCTTCCATCGGATTCCCCCCGTTGTCCGCCCGGTAGCCAGGCGCTGCGCCGCCCATGGATCAACCCCACGCTCACCCGCAGTACGGCCACCCCGACCCGCCGCGGCAACGTTCATGGCCCGGCCTATCCTGCCCCGTCCGTCATCGCATTGTCTGCGTGCACAGCCGAACGCCTCCTCTGTCTACCGCAGCCGCGCCCCGCTCACCGCCGATGTTCCACGTGAAACATCACCGCATGGATCTCTGCCACCCAGAGGGCTGACCCAATAGGAGCCGAGAGGCGGGGGCTGACGGCCTTCTCCGGCACGAAGGGGAGGGCGGAGCCGGGAGAAGGCCTCCCGCGCCCTCTGCGGCCCGCACAAGGGCCTGATTCCCGGGGATGCATGCGAAGGTCCGGCATCACCGCCCGAACATGACAGGGCCCCGACCGCAAAAGCGATCGGGGCCCTGCATTTCAACGACGCTGTGTCTCACACACCCGAACCTGCGGGCACGGAGTCAGTCGCCTCCGTCCACAGATCCTGCTCGGCGCGATCCGCCTGGATCTGGCGGTACACGAGGAGCCCGCCGATGGCAGCCAGTGCGACCAGGAGAAGCTTCTTCACCGCGCGACCTCGTCTTTCCTTGACGTAAGGGACTTCTGGCGCCCGACTATACACACCGGCCGATACCGATCGGTGACCTAGTTCCCCTCCAACTACCCGGCCCGGAAATGCAGTCGGCCCGGACGGAAAACCGTCCGGGCCGTTCGCGGTGGGGCTAACAGGATTTGAACCTGTGGCCTCATCCTTATCAGGGATGCGCTCTAACCAACTGAGCTATAGCCCCGCGCTGCCCCTGAAGATTAGCGCACTTCAGGGCCAGTCCCAAAATCGATACCCGAGCCGCTACTCGTCCTCGGCGAGAGTGAGCTCGACGCCGCCCACGAACCCGGCCGACAGGTTGTAGATGAAGGCGCCCAGCGTCGCCAGCGCTGTGGCGAGCACCACATCGATCACCGCGATGACCGATGTGAACAGCAGCACCCGCGGGAGGGAGAGGAACGACTGAAGATCGAATCCGCTGCCGTCACTTGAGCCGGTGGCCTCGCTGATCGTCCCGCCCACGGTCGAGAAGACGCCCATGGCGTCCATGACCATCCACAGCACGGCAGCCGCCACGACAGTGCAGACCCCCAGCGCGATGGAGAGCAGGAAGCTGACCTTCATGACCGACCACGGGTCGGCTTTGGCCACCCGCAGCCGGGCCTTCCGCGTGCGGGGAGTCGTACGCGCGCCCGTGCGAGCTCGACGCACCCCTGCCTGCGTACCGCCGCCGGGACGCTGACCGCCCTGCTTACCCGCCGAGGGCGGGTAAGCCTGCGGAGGCTGGTACGACTGCGACTCGTACTGCGGCTGCGCCCCACGCGTGTCCGTCACCGTTCCCCCTTGAGAATCCGCGGCAGGGCCACGGGCACTGCGTGCTCCAGCTCCGGAAGCGGACGCTCCGTCGCCCGTGGCTCCACTCACGTTCTACTCCTCGTGCTCCCCTGCCGAAGGCTCGGTGCCCTCGACTACCGCTTCGACCGCGTCACCGTCGACCGAACCGCCGTCGACCGCATCCGCATCGCCATCGACTGCGTCAATCTCTTCGGCCTCTCGGCCGGCCTCGGCGTTGCGAGCGATGCCAACCACAGCATCGCGCTTGCCCAGGTTGATCAGTTGGACGCCCATGGTGTCACGGCCCGTCTCCCTGACTTCATTGACTCGCGTACGAATCACACCACCGCCGAGCGTGATGGCGAGGATTTCATCCGTGCTCTCGACCACCAGCGCGCCGACCAGAGAGCCTCGGTCCTCCACAATCTTGGCGGCCTTGATACCCAGACCGCCCCGACCCTGGACGCGGTACTCATCGACCGGGGTCCGCTTGGCGTATCCGCCGTCCGTGGCAGTGAACACGAAAGTACCGGGCCTGACGACATTCATCGAGAGCAGTTCGTCGCCCTCGCGGAAACTCATGCCCTTCACACCGGATGTCGCGCGTCCCATGGGGCGCAGCGCGTCATCCGTCGCGGTGAACCGGATCGACTGAGCCTTCCTGCTGACGAGCAGCAGGTCGTCCTCGGCCGACACCAGCTCCGCGCCGATCAGTTCGTCGTCGCTGCCGTCCGCGGTCTCCCGCAGGTTGATCGCGATGACACCACCTGAACGAGGTGAGTCGTAGTCCTTGAGCGGGGTCTTCTTCACCAGGCCGCCCTTGGTGGCGAGGATCAGATACGGCGTCGCGTCGTAGTCCCGGATCGCCAGGATCTGTGCGATCTGTTCGTCCGGCTGGAATGCCAGCAGGTTGGCGACGTGCTGACCGCGCGCATCGCGGCCCGCGTCCGGAAGCTCGTAGGCCTTCGCCCGGTACACCCGGCCCTTGTTCGTGAAGAACAGGAGCCAGTGGTGGGTCGTCGACACGAAGAAGTGGGCAACGATGTCGTCCTGCTTCAGCTTGGTGCCGCGCACGCCCTTGCCACCGCGCTTCTGCGAGCGGTAGTCCTCCGTCTTGGTGCGCTTGACGTAACCACCGTTCGTGATGGTGACGACAATGTCCTCTTCGGCGATCAGGTCCTCGATGGACATGTCTCCGTCGAAGGGCACCAGCTTGGAACGCCGGTCGTCGCCGAACTTCTCGACGATGACGGCCAGTTCCTCACTGACGATCTGCCGCTGACGCTCGGGCGAGACCAGGATCGCCTTGTACTCGTTGATCTTCGCCTGAAGCTCGTTGAACTCTGCCGTGATCTTCTGGTGTTCCAGTGCGGCCAGCCGGCGCAGCTGCATCTCCAGGATGGCGTTCGCCTGGATCTCGTCGATCTCCAGCAGGCTCATCAAGCCCTCGCGCGCCACATCGACCGTCTGGCTGCGCCGGATCAGCGCGATGACCTCATCGATCGCGTCGAGCGCCTTCAGCAGACCGCGCAGGATATGCGCGCGCTCCTCGGCCTTGCGCAGCCGGAACTTGGTGCGCCGGACGATGACCTCGATCTGGTGGGTCACCCAGTGCCGGATGAACGCGTCGATCGAGAGGGTGCGCGGCACTCCGTCGACGAGCGCCAGCATGTTGGCGCTGAAGTTCGACTGGAGATCTGTGTGCTTGTAGAGGTTGTTCAGCACGACCTTGGCGACCGCGTCACGCTTCAGCACGACGACCAGGCGCTGGCCGGTACGTGAGGACGTCTCGTCGCGGACGTCGGCAATCCCGCCGACCTTGCCGTCCTTCACCAGGTCGGCGATCTTCTGGGCGAGGTTGTCCGGGTTGGTCTGGTAGGGCAGTTCCGTGACCACCAGGCACTGGCGGTTCTGGATCTCCTCGACCGCGACCACCGCGCGCATCGTGATGGAGCCGCGGCCGGTGCGGTACGCCTCCTCGATGCCCTTGCGTCCCACGACCAGTGCGCCGGTCGGGAAGTCCGGGCCCTTGATGCGTTCCAGCAGGGCGTCCAGAAGGTCCTCGTGCGAGGCCTCCGGGTTCTCCAGGTACCACTGGGCGCCGGCCGCCACCTCACGCAGGTTGTGCGGGGGGATGTTGGTGGCCATACCGACCGCGATACCTGCGGAGCCGTTGACCAGCAGGTTCGGGAACCTGGCGGGGAGGACCACCGGTTCCTGGTTACGGCCGTCGTAGTTGTCCTGGAGGTCGACGGTCTCCTCGTCGATGTCCCTGACCATCTCCATGGACAGGGGCATCATCTTGCACTCGGTGTACCGCATCGCGGCTGCCGGGTCGTTGCCGGGAGAGCCGAAGTTCCCGTTCGAGTCGACCAGCGGCATACGCATCGACCAGTGCTGGGCCAGCCGGACCAGGGCGTCGTAGATCGATGAGTCACCGTGCGGGTGGTAGGTACCCATGACGTCGCCGACGACACGCGCGCACTTGTAGAAGCCCTTTTCGGGCCGGTAGCCGCCGTCGTACATCGCGTACAGCACCCGGCGGTGGACGGGCTTCAGACCGTCCCGCACATCCGGCAGCGCACGCGACACGATGACGGACATCGCGTAGTCGAGGTACGAACGCTGCATCTCCGTCTCGAGCCCGACCGGCTCTACACGCATACCGATGCCGGGGACAGCGGGCGGCTGTTCGGGCATCACAGGGGAATTCTCGTCGGCCATTGCTGGTCAAAGTCCTTTCAGTGCGGTCAGCCGAGACCGACTCAGATGTCGAGGAACCGAACGTCCTTGGCATTGCGCTGAATGAACGAGCGCCGTGCCTCGACGTCCTCACCCATCAGCACCGAGAACAGATCGTCGGCCTGTGCCGCGTCGTCCAGAGTCACCTGGCCGAGCACCCGGTGGTCCACGTCCATCGTGGTGATGCGCAGTTCCTCGGCGTTCATCTCACCGAGACCCTTGAAGCGCTGGATCGAGTCGTCCCTGACCCGCTTGCCGCTCTGCTTGCCGAGCGCCACCAGGGCGTCCCGCTCCGTGTCCGAGTACGCGTACTCGAAGTCGTCCCGACCCCACTTGATCTTGAACAGTGGCGGACGCGACAGATACACATGCCCGGCTTCGACCAGGGGCCGCATGAACCGGAAGAGGAACGTCAGGAGCAGCGTGTTGATGTGCTGACCGTCGACGTCGGCGTCCGCCATGAGAATGATCTTGTGGTACCGAAGCTTCTCGATGTCGAAGTCCTCGTGGACCCCGGTCCCGAACGCGGAGATCAGAGCCTGGACCTCGGTGTTCTGGAGGATCTTGTCGATCCGCGCCTTCTCGACGTTCAGGATCTTGCCTCGGATCGGCAGGATCGCCTGGTACATCGGGTTACGGCCGGACTTCGCCGAACCACCGGCGGAGTCACCCTCGACGATGAAGATCTCGCACTTCGTCGGGTCGTTCGACTGGCAGTCGCTCAGCTTGCCCGGCAGCGAGGCGCTCTCCAGGAGCCCCTTTCGCCGGGTCAGGTCACGCGCCTTGCGCGCTGCGACCCGAGCCGTCTGTGCCTGGATGGCCTTGCGGATGATATCGACGGCCTCGTTCGGGTTCCGGTCGAACCAGTCCGTGAGGTGCTCGTAGACGACCTTCTGCACGAAGGTCTTCGCCTCCGTGTTGCCCAGCTTGGTCTTCGTCTGGCCCTCGAACTGCGGCTCGCCCAGCTTCACCGAGATGATCGCCGTCAGACCCTCGCGGATGTCCTCGCCCGAGAGGTTGTCGTCCTTCTCGCGCAGCAGCTTCTTCTCGCGCGCGTACCGGTTGACCAGGCCCGTCAGAGCGGCCCGGAAGCCCTCCTCGTGCGTTCCGCCCTCATGCGTGTGGATCGTGTTCGCGAAGGAGTACACACCCTCGCTGTACTGCGAGTTCCACTGCATCGCGATCTCGGCCGAGAGGAGACGCTCCTTGTCCTCGGCCTCGACGTCGATCACAGTCGGGTGGATGAGCTCACCCTTGCGCGAGTTGAGGTACTTCACGAAGTCGACGATGCCGCCCTCGTAGTGGTACGAGACAGTACGTACCTGCTCCTCCTCGGCGACCTCCCCCACCGTGTCGGCGCCCGCAGTGGCCTTCGCCGACTCACGCTCGTCGGTCAGCGTCAGGGTGAGGCCCTTGTTGAGGAACGCCATCTCCTGGAAACGCCGCGACAGCGTCTCGAAGGAGTACTCGGTCGTCTCGAAGATGTCCCCGTCGGCCCAGAAGGTAACGGTGGTGCCGCTCTCGTCCGTGGCATCGTTACGGGCCAGCGGAGCCGTCGGGACACCGAGCTTGTAGTCCTGGGTCCAGCGGTAGCCGTCGCGCTTGACGTCCACCGCGACCTTGGCGGAGAGAGCGTTGACGACGGAGACGCCCACACCGTGCAGACCACCGGAGACGGCGTAACCGCCCCCGCCGAACTTGCCGCCGGCGTGCAGCACCGTCAGGACGACCTCGACGGCCGGCTTGTTCTCCGAGGGCACGATGTCGACCGGGATGCCACGGCCGTTGTCGACCACGCGTACCCCGCCGTCGGCGAGGATCGTGACATCGATGGTGTCGGCATGCCCGGCCAGGGCCTCGTCGACCGAGTTGTCGACGACCTCGTACACCAGATGATGAAGACCGCGCTCGCCGGTCGAGCCGATGTACATGCCGGGCCGCTTACGGACCGCGTCCAGTCCCTCAAGGACAGTGATCGCGCTGGCGTCGTACGAGGCGGTTACCTCGCCGTGCTCACCGACAGTGGACGGGGGGATCTGCTTGGGGTTGCCGGAATCGGCCACGAAGCGCCCTTTCTGGCACAGCACAGGCCTCTCCAGGGGCAGGCAGGAGTGGCTGCGTCGTTCGACAAGTTCCGCGAGTGGCGGGATTGCCTCTCAGTCTACCGGTAGCGCAGACATCAATGGGGGTTTGCCGGTACCTGAGTCCACATGTGCCGCCCTGAACCGGCGGCGAACGACTCCCCATATCAAGGAAGGGGCCCCAGGAGGCTCACACGGGCTTTCAGCGCCTCGGGCTGTCAACCTCCCACTACGGTGAGGGACACCCTCCGGGGAGCGTTCCCTCCAGCCCGGTCCCACTGTGTGCTGTTTCACGTGAAACAGCACACATTACGGTCGAAAGCGCAGGGGATGGTGGGGGCAGAACGTCTCTGATGACGGCTCTCGCCGGAATCAGCCGTACGTGTCTCCGGGCCCCTTGCTCCCGGGTGCCCGCAGCGGCCCGAACCGCCGTGGCGGCCCACCCGGACCAAGGACCTTCAGCAGCTTCACCGTGCCATGACCCAGATCCGCGTTCAGCCGGGCCACCAGCTGCGGCGCCAGCAGCCTCAGCTGCGTCGCCCACGCCGTCGAATCGCACTGCACCGTCAGCACCCGGGCGTCCTCGTCGTAGCGCTGGGGGACACAGTGATTCGCCAGGTCCTCGCCCACGATCTGCGGCCAGCGGCCCATCACTCCACCCACCGCGGCCGGCGTCTCCCAGCCGCGTTCAGTGATCAGCCGGTTGATAGCCGCGCCCAGGGGCAGGGGGTCACGTCCGTCCGCGCGCGCTCCCGACCGCAGCCCGCCCCGTTTGGCCTGCTTCTTCTGCTGCGCGGCCGCCCCTCGGGCCTTCGCCTGTTCCTTGGCCGCCCGCAAGGCGACCCGCGCCAGATCGATCCCCGATGACTCCGGGATCTTGGCTGCCTCGGGCCCCTGGGCTGGACCGGATTCGGGAGTCGCCCGGGGGCCCTGCGCATCACCGGCGCCACCCCCGTCCGAAAGGGAAGATCCGGTCATACCCGGTTCACCACCCCGTCCGATACGGCGAACCGGGTCCCCGCCAGGACACCCGGCACATCGTCATCCACTGCCGCTGTCACCAGTACCTGTTCCCCCGGAGCCACCAGTTCGGCAAGGCGTTCCCTGCGCCGCACGTCCAGCTCGGCGAAAACATCGTCGAGGATCAGCACGGGCTCATTGCCCTCGGCACGCAACAAGTCGTACGAGGCGAGCCGAAGCGCCAGCGCATACGACCAGGACTCACCATGGCTCGCGTATCCCTTGGCCGGCAGCCGGCCAAGCTTCAGCACCAGATCGTCACGGTGCGGGCCGACCAGAGTCACGCCCCGCTCGATCTCCTGCTTACGGACCCCCACCAGCGCGGCGAGCAGTTGCTCGTAGAGCTTGTCCTTCGACTCTGCGGCCTCGCCCCCCTCGCCCAGCGAACTCCGGTACTCCAGCACCACCGGGCCGCCGCCAGGCGCTACCTGCTCATACGCCTTGTCCGCCAGCGGTTGCAGCGTCGCGATCAGATCCAGACGCTGCGCCAGCAACTCGGCGCCCACACGCCCCAGATGCTGGTCCCAGACATCGAGAGTGGACATGTCCATGGACCTGCCACCGTGCTTGCGGGCCATCGCTGCGGACTTCAGCAAGGTGTTGCGCTGCTTCAGCACCCGCTCGTAGTCGGAACGGACTCCGGCCATCCGGGGGGAACGCGCAGTGATCAGCTCGTCCAGGAACCGCCGGCGCTCGCCCGGATCGCCCTTGATCAGCGCCAGATCCTCCGGGGCGAAGAGCACGGTCCGGACGATTCCGAGTACATCGCGAGGCCTGACCTGCGATGACCGGTTGATCCGGGCTCTGTTGGCCCGTCCCGGGTTGAGTTCGAGCTCAACGAGCTGGGATCGCTCGCCCTGGGTGACCGCAGCCCGGATCACAGCCCGGTCGGCGCCCATCCGCACCAGCGGAGCATCCGATGAGACCCGGTGGCTGCCGAGCGTCGACAGATAGCCGACCGCCTCGACGAGGTTGGTCTTGCCCTGTCCATTGGCGCCCACGAACGCAGTGACGCCCGGATCGAGAGGAACCTCGACCCGGGCGTACGAGCGGAAGTCGGCCAGCGACAGATGCGTGACGTGCATGACCGTGCGCCGACCTTCCCCGCTGCTGACTTACTTCTTGTTCTCGACCGCGTGGCCACCGAACTGGTTACGCAGGGCCGCGATCATCTTCATCTGCGGAGAGTCGTCCTGGCGCGAGGCGAAGCGGGCGAAGAGCGACGCGGTGATCGCGGGCAGCGGCACCGCGTTGTCGATGGCAGCCTCGACCGTCCAGCGCCCTTCGCCAGAGTCAGCGGCGAAGCCACGGAGCTGGTCGAGGTGCTCGTCGTCGTCCAGCGCGTTGACCGCGAGGTCGAGCAGCCAGGAACGGATGACCGTGCCCTCCTGCCAGGAGCGGAAGACCTCGCGCACGTCGGTGACGGAGTCGACCTTCTCCAGCAGCTCCCAGCCCTCGGCATAGGCCTGCATCATGGCGTACTCGATGCCGTTGTGAACCATCTTCGCGAAGTGGCCGGCGCCGACCTTGCCCGCGTGGACCGAACCGAACTCTCCGTCGGGCTTGAGCGCGTCGAAGACCGGCTGCACCTTCGCGACGTTCTCGGCGTCGCCGCCGTACATCAGCGCGTAGCCGTTCTCCAGGCCCCAGACGCCACCGGAGACGCCGCAGTCCACGAACCCGATGCCCTTGATGCCCAGCTCGACCGCGTGCTTCTCGTCATCGGTCCAGCGCGAGTTGCCGCCGTCCACGACGACGTCGCCCGGGGAGAGCAGGCCGGCCAGCTCGTCGACGGTGGACTGGGTCGCGGCGCCTGCCGGGACCATGACCCAGATGACGCGGGGGCCCTTGAGCTTGCCCACAAGCTCTTCCAGGCTGTGGACATCGGCTACGTCCGGGTTCCGGTCGTAACCAATGACGGTGTGACCAGCGCGGCGGATGCGCTCGCGCATGTTCCCGCCCATCTTGCCGAGGCCGACGAGACCGAGCTCCATCAGAAGATCCTTAGTGACGTGGTGGCGTTTCGTACCCGCGTCCGAGCGTACGCCGGGACACGGGTACACACCTGCGGGGTAAGCCGCTCAGACGTACGGCCGCGGACCGGCTCAGCCCGACAGCCGCACGGGCATGATCAGGTACTTGTAGGCGTCGTCCGCCTCGGCGTCGACAGCAGGCCGGCCGCTGAGCAGCGCAGGCTTGGTCGAGGTCGTGAAGGAGAGCTGGGCGACTGGCGAGTCGATCGCGCTGAGGCCGTCGAGCAGGAAGGTCGGATTGAAGGCGATCGAGATGTCATCGCCGTCAAGCTTGGCGTCGACCCGCTCCACAGCCTGTGCATCGTCGCTGGACCCGGCCTCCAGGATCAGCACGCCCTGCTCGAAGCTGAGCCGCACCGGGGTGTTCCGCTCGGCGACGAGGGAGACACGCTTGACCGCCTCGACGAACGCGGGCGTCTCGATGACGGCGATCGAGTTGAACTCGGTCGGGAAAAGCGTCCGGTACTTCGGCAGGTCGCCTTCGAGGAGGCGCGTGGTCGTACGCCGACCAGCACCCTCGAAACCGATCAGGCCCTCACCGGCGCCCGACCCGGAGAGTGCGAGCGTCACCGTGTCACCGCTGGTCAGCGACTTGGCGGTGTCCAGGAGGGTCTTGGCCGGCACCAGCGCGACGGCGGAGGCCTCCGGGTCCTCCGGCTTCCACAGGAACTCACGGACGGCGAAGCGGTAGCGGTCGGTGGACGCCAGGGTGACCCGGTCGCCCTCGATCTCGATCCGCACGCCGGTCAGGACGGGCAGCGTGTCGTCACGGCCTGCGGCAATGGCCACCTGAGCTGCGGCGGAGGCGAAGACCTCACCGGGGACAGTGCCTGTCGCCGTCGGCATCTGCGGCAGCGCCGGGTACTCCTCCACCGGCAGGGTGTGGAGGGTGAAGCGGGACGAACCGCAGACCACGGTCGCCCGGACCCCGTCGGTGGAGATCTCCACCGGGCGGTTCGGAAGTGCGCGACAGATGTCGGCGAGCAGACGCCCCGAGACGAGGACGGTGCCGTGCTCCTCGATCTCGGCGTCGACCGAGACCCGGGCCGAGACCTCGTAGTCGAAGCCGGAGAGGCTCAGCGTGCCCTCCTCGGCCTTGAGCAGCAGGCCCGCAAGAACCGGCACCGGCGGACGGGCCGGAAGGCTGCGGGCCGCCCAGGCCACCGCCTCCGCGAGTACATCGCGCTCCACCCGGATCTTCACCGGAACCGCCTCCTGCTGTTGCTCGCTCGCCCTGCTGGCCTTCGTCGTCGGCTTCTTGCCGGGGACCAGTCTGACGTACGCCGCCGACAGTCGGTGCGCGTCGGGGTCAAGTCGTGGCGAGGGCCACCGGAGGCCTCGGCGACGAGTTGTGCACAGCACCCACTTCGAAGCCAATTCCCCGGTAACTCTAGGGGGCAGTAGTAGTAGGGGCTGTGGAAACCGTGGATAACCCCGTTTCCCCAGCTCAGGGCAGCTTTTTTGTCCACCGTGCCTGTGGGCGGAGCCGGTGGAAAAGTACGCGTCTCTGTGGACGGCGAAAAGTTCTGCACACTCGATGCACAGGGGAGGGGGACTTCTCCCCAGCTCCATCCCCAGCTTTACCCCGCTTGCCCACAGCCCAACCGACCACCTTGGTGTGACGGCTTTCACTCGACCCGGTGAGCGCGGGTGTTTCGTTGCCGAACAGTGGACAAGGGTGTGGAGAAGCTGGGGACAACAGAGCCCTGCCTGTGGGCCGACGGTGGACAACGAATCCCCAGGCCTGTGGACGAGAAAACTGTCCACACCCTGTGGACAGTAGTTGGCCACAAATCCACAACTGCCTGACCTGGCCTGATGGAGTCTCAGGCACCGCGCCTGTGGACACGATCTGGACAACGAATCAGTCCCCAGGGTGTGGACGGCACTTCCCCCTCAATGCTGTGGAGAACATACGCGTGCAGCCCCGTATTCGAACACCGGCGGCGTGGGAAAGCGCGCGGAACAGCGAAGGGCGCCCCGGGACTTGCGTCCCGGGGCGCCCTTCGGAGGCTCTGAAGCGGCTCGGTCAGCCGTTCTTGATGCGGTTGGTGAGCTCGGTGACCTGGTTGTAGATGGACCGCCGCTCGGCCATCAGCGCGCGGATCTTCCGGTCGGCGTGCATGACGGTCGTGTGGTCGCGGCCGCCGAACTGCGCCCCGATCTTGGGCAGTGAGAGGTCCGTGAGCTCCCGGCAGAGGTACATCGCGATCTGCCGGGCCGTCACCAGGACGCGGCTGCGCGAGGATCCGCAGAGGTCTTCGATCGTCAGCCCGAAGTAGTCCGCCGTCGCCGCCATGATGGCGCTCGCCGTGATCTCCGGGGCTGCGTCCTCGCCGCCGGGGATCAGATCCTTCAGGACGATCTCGGTGAGGCCGAGATCCACCGGCTGCCGGTTGAGTGAGGCGAAGGCGGTTACCCGGATCAGCGCCCCCTCCAGCTCGCGGATGTTGCGCGAGATGCGGGAGGCGATGAACTCGAGGACCTCCGGCGGAGCGTTGAGCTGCTCCTGGACCGCCTTCTTGCGGAGGATCGCGATCCGCGTCTCCAGCTCCGGCGGCTGCACGTCGGTGGTCAGACCCCACTCGAACCGGTTGCGCAGCCGGTCCTCCAGAGTCACCAGCTGCTTGGGCGGCCGGTCGGACGAGAGGACGATCTGCTTGTTGGCGTTGTGCAGCGTGTTGAACGTGTGGAAGAACTCCTCCTGCGTCGACTCCTTGCTCGCCAGGAACTGGATGTCGTCGACGAGGAGGATGTCGACATCGCGATAGCGCTTGCGGAAGGTGTCGCCCTTGCCGTCACGGATCGAGTTGATGAACTCGTTGGTGAACTCCTCGGAGCTGACGTAACGCACCCGGGTCCCCGGATAGAGACTGCGTGCGTAGTGGCCGATCGCGTGCAGCAGGTGCGTCTTGCCGAGCCCTGACTCCCCGTAGATGAACAGCGGGTTGTACGCCTTCGCCGGTGCCTCGGCGACAGCGACGGCGGCCGCGTGCGCGAAGCGGTTGGATGCGCCGATGACGAAGGTGTCGAAGAGGTACTTGGGGTTCAGCCGTGCCTGTGGTTCCCCAGGGCCGGGCGCCGGAGCCGGCTGTGCGGCCAGCGGCCCCGGAGCCCCGCTCGGAGCGGGCAGATGCCGCTGCGAGGACTGCGGGTCGCGGAGGTCGTGGCGCTCGGGCCGCTGCTCGTACTGCTGGCGGTCCTGCTGCTGCCTGTAGTCGTGCTGCGACGAGGAGCGCGGGCCCGTGTAGGGGTCGCGCTCCTGGAAGCCGCCGAGCCGGGGCTGCTGCCAGGAGAGGTCCTCCTGGGTGCGCGGCCAGGCGCCGGAGTCGGGCCGCTGCTGCTGGTAGTCCGGATACGCGGGCCTGGCGGTCGGCATGCCGTCGTCCGACGGCCGGTGGCCGTATCCGTCATATGTGTCGCCGTGCCGGGGCTCGTCGTGCTGCGGGTGCTGGTAGCGGGGCTGCTGCTGTGACTGCTGCATCGGCGGGGCCGGCGGGGAAGGATCACCGATCGTGTCGTCCACTGTGATGGCGATACGGATCGGACGACCGCACTCGTGACTCAGTGTCTCGCTGATGAGGGGGGCGAGCCGGCCTTCGAGGACCCTCTTGCCCCATTCATTGGGGACGGCGAGGAGAGCGGTGTCGGCCACGAGCGCCAGCGGCTGGCAGCGCTCGATCCACTGCTTGTCCTTCGGCTCGATATTTTGCTGTCCCTCGCCGAGGAGACGTTCGAGGACTCGTGGCCACACTGCGGCAAGATCGGCAGGTACGTCAGCCACAGGGCACGCTCTCTCGCAGGTCCCACGAATGTGTGGTTCTCGGGACGGGGGGTGAAGACAGGCAGGAAAAAGACTTGGGAGTTCCGCCAAGGTAGTCAGGGCAACCCGCGCGGTTCAAGTTGTTGTCCACAGCCTGTGCACAGTGGGAGCCGTTGCAGGGGCCGGTTTGACCGGATGGCGTAGTCGCGCGTACCGTGACCAGGTCGAGTTGTCGATGGCTGCTGCCGCCTGCCTCCGATGGGCAAAGATCACGAACTGTGGTTCTAAGCGGTGCACACGGGCGTATTCGCGAGCTACTCGTGGGCGCACGGTGACAGCCAGGCGATGTCCCGCCATCACCCGATTCATTTCTGGAGCCCCCGAGTGAGCAAGCGCACCTTCCAGCCGAACAACCGTCGTCGCGCGAAGACCCACGGTTTCCGTCTCCGTATGCGCACGCGCGCCGGTCGCGCCATCCTGGCGACCCGCCGTGGCAAGGGTCGCTCCCGCCTGTCCGCCTGATCTCGTAGAGGTCATGACGTGCTGCCTACCGAGAATCGGCTGAGGCGGCGCGAGGACTTCGCAGCCGCAGTACGACGAGGGCGCCGAGCCGGTCGCCCGTTGCTCGTCGTCCATCTACGCAGCGGTACAACGGACCCGCATGTGCCTGGGGAGAGCACTCCCCCGACACGTGCGGGTTTCGTCGTAAGCAAGGCAGTGGGCGGAGCGGTCGTCCGCACCGCAGTGAAGCGCAAGCTTCGCCATCTGGTGCGTGATCGGCTCTCCCAGCTGCCCCCCGGTAGCCTGGTTGTCGTACGGGCGCTGCCCGGCGCGGGCACCGCCGACCATGCACAGCTGGCCCGAGACCTGGACGCCGCCTTGGCGCGGCTACTGGGAGGGGGCGCGCGATGAAGTACCCGCTGCTGGCTCTCATCAAGTTGTACCAGTGGACGATCAGCCCTCTTCTGGGGCCTGTCTGCAGGTACTACCCGTCGTGTTCCCACTATGGATATACGGCTATCGACCGGCACGGTGCGGTGAAGGGAACGGCACTGACGGCCTGGCGCATCCTGCGATGCAACCCATGGTCGCCGGGTGGCGTGGACCACGTTCCGCCGCGCAAGCGTCCGCGTTGGCACGAACTGCTGCGCAATGCGTGGCGGACAAGCAAGGGCGGGCACTCCGGTCCGGAGACCGGCCCGGCCGCAGAGACCTCGCCCAATGCTCAAGGAGCCTGATTAGTGGACACGATTGCCAGTCTGTTCAGTTTTATCACCACCCCAGTTTCCTGGGTCATCGTCCAGTTCCATTCGCTGTACGGAGCCATCTTCGGCCCCGACACAGGCTGGGCCTGGGGTCTGTCGATCGTGTCCCTGGTGGTCCTGATCCGGATCTGCCTGATCCCGCTCTTCGTGAAGCAGATCAAGTCGACCCGTGGCATGCAGGCGCTCCAGCCGAAGATGAAGGCGATCCAGGAGCGCTACAAGAGCGACAAGCAGCGTCAGTCCGAAGAGATGATGAAGCTGTACAAGGAGACGGGCACCAACCCGCTCTCCTCGTGCCTGCCGATCATCGCGCAGTCGCCGTTCTTCTTCGCGCTGTACCACGTGCTCTCTGCCATCGCGAACGGGCAGACGAAGGGGTACATCGACAAGCCGCTGCTTGAGAGTGCGCAGAAGGCCCACATCTTCGGTGCTCCGCTGGCGGCGAAGTTCCTGGACAGCTCGGACAAGGTCGCGGCGCTCGGAGCCACACTGACCGACGTCCGGATCGTCACGGCGGTCATGATCATCATGATGTCCGCGTCGCAGTTCTACACGCAGCGTCAGCTGATGACGAAGAACGTCGACATGTCCGTCAAGACGCCGTTCATGCAGCAGCAGAAGATGCTGATGTACGTCTTCCCGGTGATGTTCGCTGTGATGGGTGTCAACTTCCCCGTCGGTGTCCTCGTGTACTGGCTCACCACCAACGTGTGGACCATGGGACAGCAGATGTTCGTGATCCACCGGAACCCGACGCCTGGCAGCCAGGCGCAGTCCGGCCTGCTGGAGCGGATGCAGAAGCACCTCATTGCCCACGGCTCGACGCGGACCCGTCACCAGCGCAGCATCATCAAGGGCGTTGCGTCCAAGGAGACGAAGGACCGCAATGAGGCGGAGCGCAAGTTCATCACCACCCTGAGTAAGGCCGGTCTCGTGGCCCAGGCCGACGGCACCGTTGAGAAGAGCGATGCGGCCGTAGCCGCCGAGGCCGAGGGCGTCAGCCTGGCTGACGCCGCGCCGAAGCGTCAGCAGCCCAAGCGCCAGACCAAGGCGAAGCGCCAGACGGGTGCTGCTCAGACAGGTGCTCCTCAGGCAGGCCAGGCGCAGGCCGGCGCGTCGAAGGCCGCGGAGACCCCCGCCGAGACCGAGGTGGCCGGCGCGGATGAGAAGACCTCGCTGGAGAAGAGCGAGCCGCAGGAAGGCGACTCCAAGCCG
This sequence comes from Streptomyces sp. NBC_00388, assembly GCF_036061255.1. Lineage (NCBI taxonomy): Bacteria > Bacillati > Actinomycetota > Actinomycetes > Kitasatosporales > Streptomycetaceae > Streptomyces > Streptomyces sp. NBC_00388. The sequence continues at coordinate 3,836,865 of NZ_CP107948.1, read as the reverse complement.
GACGGCAAGCCCGCTTCCCGTAATGCACGCCAAGCCAAGCCCGGGCAGCGCAAGGGCCAGCAGCGCCCCAAGCACCCGTCCAAGAAGTAAGAAGGAGTCCATCCCGTGACGGAAGGCACCACCACCTCCGCCGCCGCTGAGGGCGACACTCTGAGTCGGCTGGAGCAGGAAGGCGAGATCGCGGCTGACTACCTTGAGGGCCTGCTCGATATTGCGGACCTCGACGGTGACATCGACATGGACGTCGAGGCCGACCGTGCCGCGGTCTCGATCATCAGTGATGCGAACAGCCGCGATCTTCAGAAGCTTGTGGGACGTGACGGCGAGGTGCTGGAGGCTCTGCAGGAGCTCACCAGGCTCGCGGTGCACCGGGAGACCGGGGACCGCAGCCGGCTGATGCTGGACATCGCGGGTTTCCGGGCCAAGAAGCGCGAGGAGCTCGCTGCGCTGGGGGCCAAGGCCGCCGACGAGGTGAGGAGCTCAGGCGAGCCCATGAAGCTCGACCCGATGACGCCGTTCGAGCGCAAGGTCGTACACGACGCGATCGCCGCCGCCGGGCTGCGCAGTGAGTCCGAGGGCGAGGAGCCGCAGCGCTTCGTCGTCGTGCTCCCGGCCTGACCGGTACGTTGTTCTCTCGGCCCCGTCTGTTTCGCAGGCGGGGCCGATGTTTGTGAGCCTGTTGTCAGCCATCCATGCGATATCGCGGTAAGGAAGGACGGTCCCCGTGACCGACTCAGCGGAGCTTCCCCAGGCGCCGGAAGTGGCGCATACGGTTTTCGGTGAGTTCTTCCCGGAAGTTGTGCGGTACGCGGAGCTGCTGGCGGACGCGGGGGTCAAGCGAGGGCTGATCGGCCCGCGGGAGGTGCCCAGGCTCTGGGAGCGGCACCTGTTGAACTGCGCAGTGCTTTCTGAGGTGGTTCCGCAGGGAGTGACCGTCTGCGATGTCGGATCCGGTGCCGGTCTGCCGGGTATCCCGTTGGCTCTGGTGCGGAGGGATCTGAAGATCACCTTGCTGGAGCCTCTGTTGCGTCGGACGAATTTCCTGCAGGAGGTCGTGGAGCTGCTGGGGCTCGATCACGTGACGGTTGTGCGTGGGCGGGCGGAGGAGGTTCTGGGCAAGCTGCCACCGGTCCATGTGGTGACGGCTCGCGCAGTGGCTCCGCTTGACCGGCTTGCCGGGTGGGGTGTGCCGCTGCTGCGCCCGTACGGGGAGATGCTGGCTCTCAAGGGCGACACGGCCGAAGACGAGATCCAGGGCGCGAGGGCGGCTCTGAGCAAACTGGGCGTGGTCGAGACTTCGGTGCTCCAGGTCGGAGAGGGGATCGTCGATCCGTTGTCCACGGTGGTGCGCGTAGAGGTGGGGGAGAGCCCCGGGGGCGTACGGTTCGCAGCTAAGCGCGCCAAGGCGGCTCGGGTGAGTCGGACCAGGCGGCGACGGTAGAAGCCAGATCCTCGAATGCCGCTAAAGCTGCTAAATCGACCGAATTCGGAGTGTCGTGACGCCGTGACGCGGTGGCGAGGGCATCTTGTTTCACGTGAAACGACGCTCTCTGCTGCATGGGATCATCAGTCGCAGTCGCGCGGCATCCACGCCGCGCGGCAGAAGGCCCTTTGGGGCCACAGAGTTGTCCACAAAGGTGGATTCATCCACAGAAGAACATGCCTCGCTGGTTCACAACCCCGAAAGCATGGCAGGCTCTGTTCATTGCGAGCCTGAAGTCGAGGAGAGTGAATCCTTGCGGTCCGACGCCAACATCGCGGGACCGATGACCGATCCGGTCCCCGGTCCCCGTACCGAGTCGGCGGCAGAAGATGTTTCACGTGAAACACCGCCGCCGATGGACGACACCCCTATTGGTCGTGCTGCCCAACTGGCTGTAGAGGCCCTCGGCCGTGCTGGCGAAGGCCTGCCGCGGCCGGAGCAGACGCGCGTCATGGTGGTCGCCAACCAGAAGGGCGGCGTGGGTAAGACGACAACAACAGTCAACCTCGCCGCCTCGCTCGCGCTGCACGGTGCGCGGGTTCTGGTGATTGACCTGGACCCTCAGGGAAACGCCTCCACGGCGCTGGGGATCGACCATCATTCCGAAGTGCCGTCGATCTACGACGTTCTGGTGGAGAGCCGGCCGCTCTCCGAGGTCGTGCAGCCGGTGCCCGACGTTGAGGGACTCTTCTGTGCGCCGGCCACCATCGATCTCGCGGGAGCTGAGATCGAGTTGGTGTCCCTCGTAGCTCGGGAGAGCCGGCTGCAGCGAGCACTCCAGGCGTATGAGCAGCCCCTCGACTACATCCTCATCGACTGCCCGCCGTCTCTTGGCCTGCTGACCGTCAATGCCATGGTCGCGGGGGCTGAGGTACTGATCCCGATTCAGTGCGAGTACTACGCACTTGAGGGGCTGGGGCAGCTGCTGCGGAATGTCGACCTGGTCCGCGGGCATCTCAACCCCGAGCTTCATGTGTCGACGATCCTGCTCACCATGTACGACGGCAGGACCCGTCTCGCTTCGCAGGTGGCAGATGAGGTGCGTAGCCACTTCGCTCGCGAGGTTCTCAAGACGAGCATTCCACGCTCGGTTCGTATCTCGGAGGCCCCGAGCTATGGGCAGACAGTCCTGACCTATGACCCGGGCTCCAGCGGTTCGCTTTCGTACCTGGAAGCGGCACGAGAGATCGCGTTGCGCGGCGTTGATGTCAACTACGACGGCCGCCACGCGCATACGGGCAGCCACACCAGTCAGCAGAGCATGTCGGAGGGGATCCAGTGAGTGAGCGACGCAGGGGGTTGGGACGCGGACTGGGGGCGCTGATCCCCGCCGCACCGCAGGAGAAGGCGGGGCTCGCAGGAGCCGAGGCATCGTCCTCGGCCGGGGGTTCACCTGTGATGACAGCGGAGCGGGGCGTGGCGGCTGCGAAGCTGGCGTCCTTGCCCACGGGCGCTGTCGCGCAGGAGCCGATCATTCCTGCGCAGGAGGCGGCACCTGCGCCTGTGTCAGAGCCCATGGGGCCCGCAGGGGCATACTTCGCCGAGCTGCCGCTGGACGCGATCACCCCCAACCCGCGTCAGCCGCGTGAGGTGTTCGACGACGATGCTCTCGCTGAACTTGTCTCCTCCATCCAGGAGGTGGGCCTCCTGCAGCCTGTCGTCGTACGCCAGGCAGGCCCTGAACGCTTCGAGCTCATCATGGGTGAGCGACGCTGGCGGGCCTGCCGTGAGGCAGGTCTGGAGCGCATCCCGGCCATCGTCCGGGCCACGGATGACGAGAAGCTCCTCCTGGACGCACTGCTGGAGAACCTCCACCGTTCTCAGCTCAACCCGCTCGAAGAGGCAGCTGCCTACGATCAGTTGCTGAAGGATTTCAGCTGCACGCACGATCAGCTCGCTGACCGGATCGGTCGCTCACGGCCGCAGGTGTCCAACACCTTGCGGCTCTTGAGGCTCTCGCCCCCCGTGCAGCGCAGGGTCGCTGCCGGAGTTCTGTCCGCAGGCCATGCCCGGGCGTTGTTGTCGGTGGATGACTCCGAAGAGCAGGACCGGTTGGCGCACCGCATCGTTGCGGAGGGGCTCTCGGTACGCGCTGTCGAAGAGATCGTCACGCTGATGCAGTCGCGTCCGCAGAGCACGGCGAAGGCCAAGGGGCCCCGGGCCGGTGGGCGTGTGTCGCCGGCGCTCTCCGACCTCGCCTCGCGACTCTCGGATCGTTTCGAGACGCGGGTGAAGGTTGATCTGGGCCAGAAGAAGGGGAAGATCGTCGTCGAATTTGCGTCGATGGACGACCTCGATCGAATTCTCGGCTCGCTCGCTCCGGGCGAGGGACGGGTCCTGGAGAAGCGTCTGGAGGACGAAGCCGTCGAGGAGGACGAGAGCTGAGTCCGCAGCTTGAGTGTGCAAAGGGCGGGGCGTGTCCGGTAAGCCGGAACACGCCCCGCCCTTTGCTCTCTTACGGTATCCGTCCGATCACCGGGATGGATACGATGCGTTCTGGTATGGCGTGTCCACCCTGATCCATCGCGGAGGGAGGGCCTGGCCGTGAACCGCAGCCGACTGGTGACTGCAGGACTGGGGCTGGGGGTGGTCGGCGGCTTTGTCGGCAGCCTGCTCAGGGAGTGGAGCGTGCTCGGGGACGCTCGCGAAGTGGTGGGTACGAGAAGTGAGGAACAGCGTTCATGGGGCGTCGGCTTGTACCGCTTACGCTGGACAACCTTCCCGATCTCCCCGCGCCTTGTCGCTCGTGTGTCTTCTGGGAGCTCGACCCAGTCAGCGGGGAAGCCGCGGTAAAGGCTGGTACGCCGGAGCTGGAGAAGGAATCATGGATCTCGGCCGTGCTGCTGGAGTGGGGCTCCTGCGGCCGTGTCGTCTACGTAGATGATGTGCCGGTGGGCTTCGTGCTCTATGCGCCGCCTGCCTATGTGCCCCGTTCGCTGGCGTTTCCGACGAGCCCCGTTTCTCCCGATGCTGTGCAGCTCATAACCGCGTGGATCGCGCCTGCTTATCAAGGGCAGGGGCTGGGGCGGGTGCTGGTACAGACGGTGGCCAAGGATCTGCTGCGACGGAACTTCAAGGCGATCGAGGCGTTCGGTGATGCCCGGTGGAAGGAGCCCGCGTGCATGCTGCCCGCGGAGCATCTGCTGGCGGTTGGGTTCAAGACAGTACGTCCGCACCCGAAATATCCCAGGCTGCGGCTTGAGTTGCGTACGACTCTGTCCTGGAAGGAAGACGTCGAGCTTGCCCTGGACCGGCTCCTAGGCGCAGTCAAGAAGGATCCTGTACTGCGTCCGTCGTGAGGATCGTTCTCTCAGAAGGCACCAGACAGCGAAAACAGGGGCTGCCTCCACGGGCAACCCCTGTTTCACGTGAAACATACTGACGTCAGGCCTTGGTGGCCTCGTCGCCGATGAACGCGTCAAGGTCGCGAACGATCGCAGCCTTGGGCTTGGCGCCGACGATGGTCTTGGCCACCTCGCCGCCCTGGTAGACGTTGAGCGTCGGAATGGACATCACGCCGTACTTCGCGGCAGTGCCCGGGTTCTCGTCGATGTTGAGCTTGACGACCTCGATCTGGTCTCCGTACTCGGCTGCGATCGCCTCAAGGGACGGAGCGATCTGGCGGCACGGACCGCACCAGGCGGCCCAGAAGTCGACCAGTACGGGCTTGTCGCTCTTGAGGACATCCTTCTCGAAGGAGTCGTCAGTCACGTTCTTCAGGGTGCCGGCCACGGCGGGCTCCTCTTTCTTTACGGTGTTCGGGATGGGGAATGCGGTGATCAGATGCTGGCGATCTTCTCCGGCTCTGCGGCCTTCTCGCTGGCGGCCAGCGCCGAGAGGAAACGCTCGGCGTCGAGGGCGGCAGAGCAACCCGTTCCAGCAGCGGTGATGGCCTGCCGGTAAGTGTGGTCGACGACGTCACCAGCGCCGAAGACTCCGGCGGCGTTCGTACGAGTCGAGGGTGCCTCGACCTTCAGGTAGCCCTCGTCGTCCAGGTCCAGCTGGTCCGTGAACAGCTCGGTGCGCGGGTCGTGGCCGACAGCGATGAACAGACCCGTCACCGGCAGCTCGGAGGTCGCCCCGGTCTTGGTGTTGCGCAGCGTCAGGCTGGAGAGCTTCTGCTCGCCGTGGATCACCGCTACCTCGCTGTCCCAGGCGAAACTGATCTTCGGGTCGGCGACTGCCCGCTCCTGCATGGCCTTGGAGGCGCGCAGTGTGTCCCGGCGATGGACGATGGTGACGGACTTGGCGAACCGGGAGAGGAAGGTTGCCTCCTCCATCGCGGTGTCGCCACCGCCCACTACGGCGATGTCCTGGTCCTTGAAGAAGAAGCCGTCACAGGTGGCACACCAGGAGACGCCGCGCCCGGAGAGGGCGTCTTCGTTCGGCAGGCCCAGCTTGCGGTGCTGCGAGCCGGTCGTGACGATGACGGCCTTTGCCTGGTGCACAGTGCCGGCGGTGTCGGTGACGGTCTTGATCTCGCCGGTCAGGTCAACGGCGACGATGTCGTCAGGAACCAGCTCGGCACCGAAGCGCTCTGCCTGGGCACGCATGCTGTCCATGAGGTCGGGTCCCATGATGCCGTCCTGGAATCCGGGGAAGTTCTCCACCTCGGTGGTGTTCATGAGCGCACCACCCGCGGTGACTGCACCTTCGAAGACCAGCGGCTGCAGTGACGCGCGCGCTGTATAGAGCGCGGCGGTGTAGCCGGCGGGCCCGGAGCCGATAATGATCACGTTACGGACGTCGCTCACGGGTTTCTTCCTCGTCTCTGCGGACTGCTTGCTGCCTACTGGGGCCAGGTCCAGCGGACTCTCACCCCACCCAACGGATCCTACGGGGCGTGCATTCCCGTAAGAGTCAGCCGCGGGGATACACGTGAGTCAGGAGGACCTTGCCGCGAGAGGAGGCCGTGGAGTGCACGCATGCCGCGTCCACGACATATGCCTGCACTCGGGTGCTGTCGGTGGGGTGTGGCAGCACGACGAGGAATGCGTCGGCTCCGTTGTAGGAACCCTTCTGTGCGGCAATTGGGTCTTCGTTCCGCCCTATGCCTTTCTCGACACAGGGTGGGACGGCTACATCGAGCCCGTTCTTGAGGGTCGTCGGACCTGAGTCCATGTGGACCGAGGGGGCCTTCTTCTCCTCTGGGGCCGCTGGGGACGCGACGGCGTCCGAGGCCAGCAGGGAGTGGACCTGGCTCCGGAGAGCGGTATCCATGAAGACAGGTGCCCCTCCCCGCTTCGAAGGCTTCTCCGCCGCGCTGGTGTCACCACCCGATGATGTGGTCGGTGAAGACTGAAGGAAGAACACGCCGATGCCGATGACTGCTGCCCCGAAGGCCGCGCTGAGAGCTGTGACGCGCCGTCGGCGCTGTGTCGTCTTACGAGAGCGGCCCGGCCCTGTGGCAGCACCTGCACGGCCTGACGGGCGCTTTCCGTGAACATGCTCGGCGCCGCGGGAAGCGGGCGTTGTTTCACGTGAAACATGCACCGTCTCTCTGCCGGGGGCAGCTGAGAGGGGGCGCTCCGCTGCGAGCGCCGTATCAATGCGGTCAGCGATGTCGGTCGGCATGAGGACCGGCGCGCTCGGAGTGGTGAGGAGTTCCTGGATCTCCTGGAGGGAGTTCCTGACGTCGGCGCAGAGTGAGCATCCGTCGATGTGCTGCTGCATTTCCACGGCGCGCGGTGGCGCGAGGAGACCCTCTGAGAGATCGGCGATCTCCGAGACATCAGGATGCTGAGACGTGTCAGCCGTCGATGTCATGCGCGTCCGCCTCCGCCCTTCACTGCTGCAGGATTCTGTGGTCCATCGTCCTTCGGCCTCGACGCAGGTGGGACGGATGCTTCCGGCATCCGGTTCCTTCCCGCGGCGGCCGCGGTGTCGATTCCTGTCCCTGCCGCGTACGGGCGCAGGTGGATCAGGAGAGGCAGGAGTCTCGCCCGGCCGCGTGCACAGCGGCTTTTCACGGTGCCCGTGGGGACTTCGAGGATCTGCGCAGCTTCTGCCACGGGGTAGCCCTGCATATCGACGAGCACGAGGGCGGCGCGTTGTTCCGGGGGAAGGGTGCCCATGGCTTCGATGAGCTGGCGGTGCAGGTCCTGGCGCTCGGCAGGCGCCTCCGCCGACTCGTGCGGTTCGAGGAGCTGGTCGAGGCGTTCCGCGTCGTCGACGGGTGAGGTCTTCCGAGTCGCTGCCTTACGTGCTCGGTCGAGGCAGGCATTGACCGTGATGCGATGCAGCCAGGTGGTGACGGCAGACTGGCCACGGAATGTGTGGGCGGCCCGGTAGGCGGAGACCAGGGCGTCCTGTACTGCGTCAGCAGCCTCCTCGCGATCACCGAGGGTGCGCAGAGCGACTGCCCAGAGGCGGTCGCGGTGGCGTCGTACCAGCTCACCGAAGGCGTCGGCATCGCCGGACACATGGGCGGCCAGCAGCTCCTGGTCGCCAGCGGCACCGAGCGCGATCTCGTCCAACGGTGAGCCCCCTCCCCTGTTCTCGATCAGCCGGAGAACTTCACATCCGTTATGGCCTGCTTGTAACCGGAGTCGCTGTACTGGTCCCTGGGCGAATCAGGCATGGCTGTGATCCAGACCAGTACATAGCGCGTGTTCACCGGTTTGTCTGCCTTGAAACGCGCGGTGGTGCCACTGGTGGATGTGGAAGTGATCTTCTTCATCGAGCTCAGGGGCGCGGAGGAGGACAACGAATTGGTCGCGTACAGGGAGATCGCGGTTTCGTTGCCCGAGTAGCGCAGCCCTATGGAGGCAGCCGATACATCCTTGGCGGAGCCGAGATCATAGACGATCCCTACGCCCTGCTTGAAGGGAGCCAGCTGAGGACCGTCCGTGAAGGAGTAGGTACGCCAGTACGTCGAGCTGTCACCGTCGTAGGTGTTCCCGACATCGCCCGGGTGCTGAGGCTTCCCGTCCGGGTAGTACTCGGCTGCGTCCTTCACCGGGAGCGGCTGAAGGGCCTTCTGCTCAGTGGTGCCGTTGTTGTTGCCGTTGTTGGTCTGGTTCGTGTTCGTATCACCGGAGCCCTTGTTCCGGTCCAGGAGCGTGTCTGCGAGCTGCCAGCTGCCCAGACCCAGTGCGGCGATCAGCAGGGCGGAGACGGACCACTTGAGCACCTTGCCTGTACGGCCCTGGAGGGGCGGCGGAGGGGCCGCCACCGGCTGGACGGGCGCCACCCTGGCTCCGGTCGCAGGACGGCCGTAGGTGCCCTGCTGGTAGTTCGTTCGCTGGTACTCGGGCGGCGGGGTGTACGCGGGCTCCGGCGGTCGGATCCGAGGCATGGCGCTGACGGCCTTGGCGAGCTCGTCGGGGGTGGTGCAGGGCGGCTCCTGGCGGGATGCGGTGGCACCGTCATTGGCCAGGGCGCGCATGGCGATCTCCGAGAGGCCGCGGTTGACGCCGGCTCGTACCTGGTCCGGGGGGATCAGGCCGACGCCCTTGGGCAGGCCGGAGAGCCCGTAAGCATCGGTCTCGTAGGGCCAGCGCTGTGTCAGCGCGGCGTACAGCAGGGCGCCGATGGCTTCCGTGTCGGTCCGCTGGGGGGTGTCCGATGTGATGCCGCGCAGGGCAGCGTTCACAGCGAGGCCGCGGATGCGGTACTGCCCGGAAGAGGTACGCAGGACAGCGCCCGGTGTGAGCCTGAGGTGGGAGAGGCCCTCGCGGTGTGCGGCGGCCATGGCCTGCGAGATCTGGCTGACGAGCTGGTAGGCGTCGTGGGCCTCCAGGGGCCCGGAGGCGAGCAGCGCGGTGATCTCTGTCGCGTCAGGCAGCCATTCGTGGACGACGTAGACGAGATCGTTCTCCTCGACGGCATCCAGGACCTGCACGAAACGCGGGTCACCGAGGAGGGCTGAGGACCGGGCGGCAGCGAGCACGGAGCGTGCCCGCGCGTGATCAGCGGGAAGAAGATGTACGCCGACCGCACGCCGGAGCTTCTCGTCGACCGCACGCCAGCTGCTGAAGCCGTCCAGACGGGTGACGCATTCCTCAAGGCGGTAGCGTCTGGCGAGCTTGTGCCCGCTGTGGAGCTCGGGCGCTGCTGCTGCCTCCGCGGGCTCTTTCTCGCTCTCCTCGTCCCGTGTGCCTTCACCGGCCGTGGTGTCAGCCGTTTCCTTAGGGTCCACCGTGCCGTCGGCCGTGGCCTTGTCCGCCTTGGCGGCCAGCGGCTTGTCGCCACTGTTGTCGGCCACGTCGACGGCAGCCGTGCTACGTTCCGCCACCGTCGTTCCTGCCTCCCCATCCGTTGCGCGCTGTCGGCCAGTCTGCAAAGCCATGCCAATTGTGCCCACAGTCCGGCGCTATGCACGACACGCGGCGTCGGACGATGGTTGTGCGATCAGGCCGGCGCCTAGCGGCCCAGACGGCCGCGCACCATGGCAACCATCGAGTTGAGCTCGGCGATCCGCATGCGCTTCGCGGCGACGAAGAACACACCGAGAAGCATGGCGCCCCCCACGATCAGGGCTGCCAGAGACCCGAGCACACCCTCTCCGAGCACGCGGAGAATTCCGAATCCGACAACTCCGCCGACGACGGCCCCCGGAAGGGAAGCCAGCGCCAGTCTCGCGTACGTACGAAGGATGTGAGTCCCGTCCAGGTCTCCGCCCAGGCGGTTGCGCAGTCTGCGCCAGGCGACGCCTACACCGACCGCGTACGCCAGGCCGTAGGAGGCGGCCATGCCGACCACCGCCCACTGGGAAGGGAGGACGACATAGCAGAGCGCGGAGGCCGCCGCGTTGACTGCGGCGACGATGACCGTGTTGTAGAAGGGGGTGCGGGTGTCCTCGTACGCGTAGAAGCCGCGCAGGACGACGTACTGCACCGAGTAGGGGATCAGACCGAGGGCGAATGCCATGAGGACGTACCCCATGGATTCGGAGGCCTGTACTCCACTGGAGGCGAACAGCAGGGTGGAGATCGGTACGCCCAGGGCGAGGAAGGCGAAGGAGACCGGAACGATAGCCACGGCGGAGTTCCGCAGTCCCTGGGAGATGTCATCGCGCACTGCGCCCACATCCCCGTCGCTGGCGGCACGGGAGATCCGGGGGAGCAGCGCGGCCATGACCGAGACGGTGATGATGGCCTGAGGCATTCCCCAGATCAGCTGGGCATTCGAGTAGGCCATGATGCCGGCGCCGGAGCGTCCGGAGTCCTTGCCGGCGGCGGTGGCGAGCTGGGTGACCACCAGCACACCAGCCTGGTTGGCCAGCACGAACAGGACCGTCCACTTGGCGAGCTTCACCGCCTTGCCGAGACCGTGTCCGCGCCAGTCGAAGCGTGGACGGAAGCGGAAACCGGCTTCGCGCAGGTACGGGATCATCGACAGGGCCTGGACCGTCAGACCCAGCAGGGTGCCGATCCCGAGCAGCCGTACCCCGTCCGCGGGGATGGTCGTCACCTTCATGTGGGAGTCGGCGGAGGTGCCGTAGACCCAGATGAACAGCCCGAAGGTCGAGATCATCACGATGTTGTTGAGGACCGGGGTCCACATCATCGCGCCGAACTTCCCGCGGGCGTTGAGAATCTGCCCCATCACGACATGCACGCCCATGAAGAAGATGGTGGGCAGGCAGTAGCGGGCGAAGGTGACGGCGACGTTGTTGGCAGCCGGATCGTCGGCGATCGGCAGGGACATCAGCCGGATCAGCAGCGGTGCCGCGAAGACCGCGATACCGACGATGATCCCGAGGGCCACCATGACGACGGTGAGCAGGCGGTTGGCGTAACCCTCACCGCCGTCCTCGTCCTCCTTCATCGACCGCACCAGTTGGGGCACGAAGACGGAGTTGAGGCCGCCGCCGACGGTCAGGATGTAGATCATCGTGGGCAGGGTGTACGCCACGGTGAAGGAGTCACCGAGTGTCGCTGCGCCGAGCGCTGCGGTGATCACCATGGTGCGTACAAACCCGGTGAGGCGGGAGACGAGGGTTCCTGCGGCCATCACCGCACTCGACTTCAGCAGGCCGGACGCGCCGCCGGACTTCGCGGGCGCGGCGGCCGGGACGGGCTCCTGAGGGCCTCCGGGCGGAGGAACCGGCGCGGCGCCTTGCTGGTCCCGGAAGAGGTGCGCGAACGCGTCCTGCTGTTCCGGTTCCCCGGCGGCCTGAGTCACCAGGTCGTCCACCCCGACGAACTGGGTCGTGGCGTCGTCCCCGTACGGAAGGTAGCGCGACGGCCCCTCCGGCTCGGGGGCGGGAGTCTGTGCCCAGACCCGGGGGTCCGGGGGGTACTGCGCGGCCTGCGGCTGCTGGTACATCGGCTGCGGCTCGGTGTACGGGCCAGGGGGAGGCGGAGGGTGCGACGCCCGGTCGTAGAGCGCCTCCGCCACCGGGTCCTGGGCACCGAGATCATGCGCCCCGTACGGGTTGTAGCTGTAGGCGTCCTGGACGTACGGGTCCGGGGCGGGCTGGTTCTGGCCCGTGCCGGGGGGTTCGGGGGGCGTTCCACCTGAATACGCAGCCCCGCCCCCAGCACCCTGGTCACGGTCACCGTCGTACGGCGCGTTCATTGGTTACCCCACCTCATCGTCCCCGGCCGGCCGGCCACGACATCGCTCAACGGTCCACTTTCTCACCCGGGCCCGGCGGGTTGCCGTTTTCCGGTCCGGTGTCCGTCTCCGGGTCACTCGGCTGCTCCGGGTCGTCGCCCCCGGCAGTGGCCGCCCGAGCGGCAGTCCGCTTGCGATGCGTGTACATCCTGATTCCGGCGAGCACCAGGAGCAGCAGACCCCCGGCGATCACCAGCATGACCGTCAGTGTCATCTCCGAGACTGTCACTGTGAAGGGCATTGCCTTCGCAGTGCCGTACGGCGTGCCGTCCTCGGTGAACAACTGGGCGTACACCCTGACGGGTCCGTTGGCGTTGATCGAGGTCGTGAACTTCACGGTCTGGCTGTGCCCGCCCGCGATCTCCAGGGGCTGCTCGCCGACGGCCGCCTTGTCGTCCCCGAGCTGCAGACGGTTCGGGCTGGTCGAGCGCAGTTTCAGCACCAGGTGCTTGACCGGCTGCAGCAGCTTGTTCTGCACGGTCACCGGGATCGTCGCACTGCGTCCGGACAGTGTCATGTCGGACTTCTGGACGATCTGGACTTCACCGGTGAGGCTCAGGAGATAGGACTGCACCCCGGTGCGGTAGGAGCTGGCTCCCTTCGCGTCACCGCGCCACGATGTCGCCATGGACCGGTCCATGGCGTTACTGAACGGGGTCACCACCCGGTCCGGCTGGCTGAGGATGATCTTGAAGTTATCGAGTGTGGACTGCGTGGTCCTGACGTCCTGGAATGCCTGTACCGGCAGTTCCTGGCGTCGCAGGTACGAGGGGTACGCCGCCGGGCCCGGAACCGTTGTCGTCGCGCCGGGATCCGCCTTGGTCTTCGCCGCATCGATGAGGTTGAGGGGCTGGGTCCAGCGGTTGTCGTCCAGGGTCCGCAGGGCGCTCGCCATCGACTGTGCCTGGCTGACGGACGGCATCCGCTGGGGCGCGACGACAATGCTGCGCTGCTTGGACGGCTCCTGAAGGGTCAGGGCCAGGGACTGGGCCAGGTAGCTCTGCACCGCGAGCGTGGAGGCGCCCGCCTCGGCCATATCGCCCTGGAAGGCATGAGAGAGCCGTGCGTCGGACACCACGGCTGTGGTGCCTCCGCCGATGGGACGTGCCGCTGTGGGCGTGTACGACAGGCCGGCCGTCTCTTCCAGACTGTCGCTGCTGGCGATGACGTTGTGCGCCCCGGCAGAGGTGGCCACGTCGACGATCGAAGGGTCGATCGCACCACTGGCCGGCCAGGAGAAATCGGTGGAAGCCTTCACGTGGAGAATCGTCTGCACGGTCGTGGCGGCGATCTCGGTGGCCGACTGCAGGTGACTGAGAGCGCCGGGGACGTTCTTGCCGTGGTGCGCCAGAGAGGCGATGTCAGGATCGGCGAACGGGAGCGCGACGACCTTCTGGTCCTTCACCGCGTCTCCCAGGTCGCTCAGCCATTTCTTGGCGACAGCCTGGTTCTTGCCTGCGACCTGGGTGTCTCCGACCTGGATCTGATAGTTCCTGGTCATGGCGTCGACGCTCGCCAGCAGGTCGGGATCGATGACCCAGGTGACCGGCAGGGAGCGGCCCAGCGAGACCATCTGTTCCAGCCGGCCACCGGGCGCGAGCTCCTCCGCCAGGTCGTCGTTCTCGAAGACAGGCGTCTGCTGGGCGTCAGCACTGGTCTCGGCGCGCAGATGGACCTTCGAGATGAGCGGCCACACCGCAGTGATCTGTGTCTTGTTGCTCTGCGCGGTGGGCTGCCATGGCAGGAAGGTTCGCTGGATGCCGAGCACCTGCTCATACGGCGTGCTGGGTGTCTGGCCGGAGAGGGACACGCCCAGCGGGTAGACGCCGTCCGCACCCAGATTCAGCTTGCTGACGGGAACCGAGATGGAGAAATCCTCGCTGATCCCCGCCGGCAGCTTCGCGAATTTCGCCGTGTACTTGCCCCCCACTTCCTGTGGGTCGACGCCTGTCAGCTCCGAGGAGTGCTTCGTTGCGTCATCGATGGCGGATCGGCCGGCCAGGCGTGGTCCCACCCGCACACCGACATGAGCGTTGGTGACGGTCTCCTTGCGCTTGTTCGTCACCGTGCCTGTGATGGTGACGGAGTCACCCTTCACGGGCGCGCTGGGCGACAGGGCGTCCAGACTGACGGCTACGGGGCTGGTGCTCTGTTCAGGGCCGACGGCCTGCGCAGGGGCCGCAGCTGGACCGTAGAAAAGGCCCGTAATGAGCGTTCCACCGGTGAGCAGCGACGCAGTGCGCCGCAGCCACCGGCGGGCAGGAGAAGGAGTCATCTCCTGAGAGTGTGCCGCCTCGGCCACGCGCTTGCCCGTCCCTCGTCTTCGTCAGCTGATTCGATGGTTCTCGGTTTCTGCGTCCACGCATGGTAACGATGTGCCCTGGGCCTAAGTGCCGCGGACTGGTCCACAAGATCGGAAGGGCGGTCGCAGCCGCCAGGAAATCGGGACGCTCCGGTCGGCGCGGGCACGTACCCTTTTCTGTTGTGCCGAACGCCAATGATGAAAATCCCAGTGCACTGAGTCAGGTGCAGCACCGCGCGGTCACCGAACTGCTGAGGGTGTCCCCGGTCGCAGATGACCTTGCCCGCCGGTTTCAGGCCGCCGGGCACAGCCTGGCACTGGTCGGAGGATCGGTCAGGGACGCGCTGCTCGGCCGGCTCGGCAATGATCTGGACTTCACCACCGATGCTCGTCCCGATGACGTTCTGAAGATTGTCCGGCCCTGGGCCGATGCGGTGTGGGAAGTCGGAATTGCCTTCGGAACGGTCGGTTGCCAGAAGGACGGCTATCTGATCGAGGTCACGACCTACCGTTCCGAGGCGTACGACAGGACCTCACGCAAGCCAGAGGTGTCCTATGGCGACTCCATCGAGGAAGACCTCCTGCGTCGCGATTTCACGGTCAATGCCATGGCTGTCGCTCTTCCCGACAAGACATTCATCGATCCGCACAGGGGCTTGGAGGATCTGGCAGGCCGGCTCCTGCGTACGCCTGGCACGCCGGAGGATTCGTTCTCCGACGACCCGCTGCGCATGATGCGGGCCGCCAGGTTCGCGGCTCAGCTGGACTTCGAGGTCGCGCCCGAGGTCGTCGGTGCCATGACCGCGATGTCCGAGCGCATCGGGATCGTCTCGGCAGAGCGGGTACGTGACGAGCTCAACAAGCTGTTGCTGTCTGCGAACCCGCGGAAGGGTCTCGCGCTGCTCGTCGATACGGGCCTCGCCGAGTGGGTCCTCCCGGAACTTCCAGCGCTGCGGCTGGAGAGTGATGAACACCACCGTCACAAGGATGTATACGAGCACTCACTGACTGTGCTGGAGCAGGCCATCGACCTGGAGCAGGAGGGGCCTGACCTGGTACTCCGGCTGGCTGCTCTACTCCACGACATCGGCAAGCCGAAGACGCGGCGCTTCGAGAAGGATGGTGGCGTCTCCTTCCACCACCACGAAGTCGTAGGCGCGAAGCTGACCAAGAAGCGGCTGACCGCCCTCAAGTACTCCAATGACATGGTCAAGGACGTGACGAAGCTGGTGGAGCTCCACCTGCGCTTCCATGGCTATGGGACCGGGGAGTGGACGGATTCGGCTGTACGTCGTTATGTGCGTGACGCTGGGCCACTCCTGGAGCAGCTGCATAAGCTCACGCGGTCGGACTGCACCACCCGTAACAAGCGGAAGGCCAATGCCCTCTCGCGCGCGTACGACGGCCTGGAGGAGCGCATCGCGCACTTGCAGGAGCAGGAGGAGCTCGATTCGATCCGCCCCGCCCTGGATGGCAACCAGATCATGGAGATCCTCGGTGTCGGGCCCGGCCCTGTGATCGGCAACGCTTATAAGTTCCTGCTTGAGCTGCGGCTGGAGAACGGCCCGATGGAGCACGATGTCGCAGTGACCGCGCTCAAGGAGTGGTGGGCGACGCAAGAGTGAC
The DNA here is from genome assembly GCF_036061255.1 of Streptomyces sp. NBC_00388. Taxonomy (NCBI): domain Bacteria; kingdom Bacillati; phylum Actinomycetota; class Actinomycetes; order Kitasatosporales; family Streptomycetaceae; genus Streptomyces; species Streptomyces sp. NBC_00388. The sequence goes on along the minus strand of NZ_CP107948.1, from coordinate 3,820,891 downwards.
GTCATGTTTCACGTGAAACATGACGGACGGCACGGCGGAGGGGTGGTGTTTCACGTGAAACACCACCCCTCCGCGACTCTGGCCTCGACGGCCCACCTGTCGGGCTACTTCTTGTAGTCCGTCAGGCAGAGAGTGAAGTCCTTGCTTCCGCCGGTCTCGGTGTACGAGTTGTACTTGGTGCGGTCGCAGGTCTCATCGCCGTCCTTCTTCTCGGCGACCTTGTACTGCGCCTTAGCGCTGCTGCAGTCCACGACCTCAAGTTCCGGGTTGGTGTCGCTGGAGCTGCCCCGGTGCATGCAGTCGCCGACCTTGGCTGTGTCGGCGTCGTCCTGGCTCGCGTACCAGCTGAAGGCTGCCACGCCGACCACGACGACGGCGATGACGATCCGCGCAATCTTCTTGCCGTTGCCGCGAGGCGCTATCGGTGCCACCGGGGCCATCGGTATCTGGCCACCACCCTGGGCGATATACGGCGACGGCTGCTGCGCCATGCCGGGCTGCGCCGGCTGTCCGTACGGACCGGGCTGCCCATACGGGCCGGGCTGCTGCTGCCCGTACGGGTTGCCGCCTTGAGGCTGTCCGTAGGGGGCGTTGGGCTGCTGGGCGTATGGATTCTGGCCCTGGGGTGGTGGAGTGGACATGGTTGGGATCCCCCTCGAAGCATGCGCGGGCGCGCGGTTGTCAACGCCCGTAAAATAGCTGGCTGTCCCAGTGCTTCTGTCATCGAGAAGGAGTCTGTGGCTCTGATGTGACACATACGTACGTCGAAAACGGGCCATAGATGCAGTAATTGCTGCACCGGCGGTGCTGGCTGTGCCAAGGAGTCTGCTTCAGCCGGTGATCCCGGCAGGGTGGACGGCGGGCCCCGGATGCGGACACGGAAAGAGCCCCGGGCGGCTGCCCGGGGCTCTCAACGGTCAGGAATCGACCGTGCTCAGGTCGAGCTTCAGCGCTCGACCTCGCCCTTGATGAACTTCTCGACGTTCTCGTAGGCCTCGTCGTCGAAGTACTGCACCGGCGGCGACTTCATGAAGTACGAGGAGGCAGAGAGGATCGGACCGCCGATACCGCGGTCCTTCGCGATCTTCGCGGCGCGCACGGCATCGATGATGACACCGGCGGAGTTCGGGGAGTCCCACACTTCGAGCTTGTACTCAAGGTTCAGCGGAACATCGCCGAAGGCGCGGCCCTCAAGGCGCACATACGCCCACTTGCGGTCGTCCAGCCAAGCCACGTAGTCCGAGGGACCGATGTGGACGTTGTCGGCGCCCAGGTCGCGGTCGCGGATCTGCGAGGTGACTGCCTGCGTCTTGGAGATCTTCTTGGACTCCAGGCGGTCGCGCTCCAGCATGTTCTTGAAGTCCATGTTGCCGCCGACGTTCAGCTGCATGGTGCGCTCAAGGCGCACACCACGGTCTTCGAAGAGCTTGGCCATGACGCGGTGCGTGATGGTGGCGCCGACCTGAGACTTGATGTCGTCGCCGACGATCGGCACGCCCGCCTCGGTGAACTTGTCCGCCCACTCCTTGGTGCCGGCGATGAAGACCGGGAGAGCGTTGACGAACGCGACCTTGGCGTCGATGGCGCACTGCGCGTAGAACTTCGCGGCGACCTCGGAACCGACGGGCAGGTAGCAGACGAGCACGTCCACCTGCTGGTCCTTGAGGACCTGGACGATGTCGACGGGCGCCTCGGCCGACTCCTCGATCGTCTGGCGGTAGTACTTGCCGAGACCGTCGTGGGTGTGGCCGCGCTGGACCGTCACGCCGGTGTTCGGCACGTCGGTGATCTTGATGGTGTTGTTCTCGCTGGCGCCGATGGCGTCCGCGAGGTCGAGGCCGACCTTCTTCGCGTCGACGTCGAAGGCGGCGACGAACTTGACGTCACTTACGTGGTAGTCGCCGAACTGGACGTGCATCAGACCGGGCACCTTGCCGGCCGGATCTGCGTCCTTGTAGTACTCGACGCCCTGCACCAGCGAGGCGGCGCAGTTGCCCACGCCGACGATGGCTACGCGAACCGAACCCATTCCGGTTGCTCCCTGTGTGTTCTCGACGAAACCCTGCGGACGCAGAGCTTCACTTAGCGATGTCCTCGGACGGATCCGGCGGGGTGGTACCCCGGTGCCGGGGCAGGCCGCCCGCATCTCCTGATATGTCCTGCTGAGCGGCGTCGGGGGACCGTCGCTGGTCCCGGCCCGCACGCTCGCTCTCGATGAGCTCGTTCAGCCAGCGCACTTCGCGCTCCACGGACTCCATGCCGTGCCGCTGCAGCTCAAGTGTGTAGTCGTCCAGCCGCTCGCGCGTCCGGCTCAGAGAGGCGCGCATCTTCTCCAGGCGCTCCTCCAGCCGGCTGCGGCGGCCTTCCAGCACCCGCATCCGCACCTCGCGCTCCGTCTGCCCGAAGAAGGCAAAACGTGCAGCGAAATGCTCGTCCTCCCAGGTGTCGGGCCCGGTGTGCGACAGGAGCTCTTCGAAATGCTCCTTGCCGTCCGCAGTCAACCTGTAGACGATCTTGGCGCGGCGTCCTGCGAGTGAAGCCGCCACCGCGTCCTCCGGGGCGCTGCCCGGTTCCTCGATCAACCAGCCGCTGGCTACCAGCGTCTTGAGGCAGGGGTAGAGGGTCCCGTAACTGAAGGCCCTGAAGATCCCCAGTGAGGTGTTCAGACGTTTGCGCAGCTCATAGCCGTGCATCGGAGACTCGCGAAGCAGACCGAGTACGGCGAATTCGAGGATGCCGGAGCGCCTGCTCAACCTTCGCCTCCTCTGCTCGCCGGGACACTTATGCCGTGCTGATGTATCGACTCGATACATCAGCACGATAGAACGACCTTGCGTTCACGACAAGGGGAGCCATCGTGAGCGGCGTCACATCAAGGATTCACAGGCACCAACTTGCCTGGTTTAGGCCGAACCTCGGCACTGGGACGGTTTTACGCGTGCGTAGTCTGTGCGGCATGCAGACTGCCGGGGACCGAGTGACACCAGGGGACGTCAGCCGTCTCGGTCCACGGAGTGCAGTGCGGACAGGCCCGGCCGAGGGCGTGTGCGCACTGTGGATCTGTCCCTCTGAGGGGCTGTCCGCGCATCGGGGGGACCGGAACTCAACTGCCGTTTCCAGGCGCTAGCGCCTGCCCGAGGAGTAGTCGTTCGATGAGCGAGCACCGTCGCAAACCGCCACAGCCGCAGAGTGGTGGACGTGCCGCGGCCAGGCGAGTCGCGCAGCAGCCTCCCGGCCGCCGCGCATCTCCCCCGCGAACCGCCACCGGATCACCTTCCGGTTCCCACGACGAGGAGGAACGTCCCTACGGCGGTCGCGCCGAAGCCAGACGGGCTGCCCAGCGCAGTGGAGGCGGACGCCGCCGTGCTGCCGAAGCAGGTGACGGCCGGGGCGGGCGGCGCGGTGCCGGCGGCGGGGGCCGCGGCGGCCGCGGCAGCGGCGGCGGCCCCGAGGGTGGCGGCCGGGGGCCGCGGAAGAAGAGGTTCATCGACTACCCGCGCGCGAATCTGCACGGCTGGCGCCACTGGGTGCCGTCGTGGCGCCTCGTGACCGGGCTCTTCGTCGGCTTCGTCGGCAGCATTCTGGCCGCGGGTTCCCTCGCGTACGCCATGGTCGGTATCCCGGACGCGACCAAGACGTCGCAGGCGCAGAACAACGTCTACTACTGGTCCGACGGCAGCCAGATGGTCGCCACCGGCGGTGAGATCAACCGGCAGATCGTGCCGCTCTCGGAGATCCCCAGCGCGATGCAGAACGCGGTGGTCTCCGCCGAGAACAAGTCCTTCTACAAGGACAAGGGCATCGACCCGATGGGCATCGGGCGTGCCGTGTTCAACATGGCCAAGGGCGGTCAGACGCAGGGTGGCTCGACGATCACCCAGCAGTACGTGAAGAACTCCCGGCTCGGCCAGGAACAGACCTTGAGCCGTAAGTTCAAGGAACTGTTCATCTCCATCAAGGTCGGCGCCAAGATGAACAAGAACGACATCATGAGCGACTACCTCAACACGTCGTACTACGGCCGGGGCGCCTACGGGATCCAGGCCGCGGCCCGTACGTACTTCGGGGTGGACTCCGACAAGCTCAACCCGAGCCAGTGCGCGTTCCTCGCCACGCTGCTCAAGGGTGCGAGCTACTTCGACCCGGCGGGCGCGGTCGAGATCGACCCCGCGGCGACGCCGAAGGCCAATCTCCAGCGAGCCACCGACCGATGGGGGTGGATCCTCGACGAGATGGTCAAGGACGGCCGCCTCCCCGCTGCCGAGCGGGCGAAGTACAAGGCCTTCCCGAAGGTGGATCCGCCGAAGAAGAACGCCCAGCTGGGCGGTCAGACCGGCTACCTCGTCGACCTCGCGAAGTCGTACTTCGTCAACAACAACAAGCAGGGCATCACCTCCGAGGACCTTGCCAAGGGTGGCTACCAGATCCACACGACCTTCGACAAGAAGAAGGTCAAGGAGCTGGAGTCGTCCGTCGAGAAGGTCCGCAAGGCGAAGATCAAGCCCGGGCTGCGGCCGAAGACGGACACGCACGTCCAGTTCGGCGGAGCTTCGGTGGACGCGCAGACCGGTTCCATCGCCGCCATCTACGGCGGTGAGGACGCGACGAAGCACTACATGAACAACGCCGACTACACCGGTGCCCAGGTCGGCTCGACCTTCAAGCCCTTCGTGCTGGCGGCAGCCCTGGAGTACGGGAGGCGCAATCCGGGCCTCAGCAAGGACCAGTCCGACTCGGACCGCACGCTCGTCTCGCCCAAGAGCCTCTACAGCGGTCAGAACGACCTGAAGATCCGGAACTACGACGGCAGTGTGTGGACCAACAAGGAGGGCAAGGAGTGGCTCCAGGAGAACGACGGCAAGGACTCCGTCGGCCAGGCTCCTGACTACCGCATCGATCTGCGTGAGGCGATGCGGGAGTCAGTGAACTCCGCATACGTGCAGCTCGGTATGGACGTCGGCACCGACAAGGTGCGCCAGGCGGCCATCGCCGCCGGTCTGCGCGACGACAAGCAGAGCATGGCCAGCTCCGACTACCCCTCCTTCTCCATCGGTACCTCCAGCCCCAGCGCGATCCGGATGGCCGGCGCGTACGCCACCTTCGCCAACAACGGCCGGCAGAACGAGCCGTTCTCCGTCACCAAGGTGACCAATAAGGGCAGGACGGTCTACCAGCACACGCAGGTGGAGAAGTCGGCGTTCTCGACGGCCGTTGCCAGCAATGTCACCAATGTGCTGAAGACCGTGGTCGACAAGGGCACCGGAACCGCCGCCCGGATTCCCGGCCGGCAGATCGCAGGTAAGACCGGAACCACCGACGGAAACAAGTCGGCCTGGTTCATCGGGTACACCCCGCAGCTCTCCACCGCCATCGACATGTACCGCTTCGACGACAACGCGAAGGGCAAGAACCGCCAGTTCGAGGAGATGTACGGCACCGGCAACGAGAAGCAGATCCACGGTGCTTCGTTCCCGGCAGAGATCTGGCACAGCTACATGGCGCAGGCGCTCAGCAACACACCGTCCACGGCCTTCCCGGCGCCCGAGCCCATCGGAAAGGTCGTCTACGGCACTGGGGTCGCGAGCCCGAAGCCGACACCGGTCAACACGCCGACCCCGACGCCGTCGCCGTCGAACCCGTCGCCCAGCCCGTCCGACACGCCGTCCCCGACGCCTTCCCCGACTGAGTCCTGCAACAAGTGGAAGGACTGGACCTGCGGAAACGACGGCGGGACCGACACGGGAGGAGCGGACGGCGGGACCGACGGCGGCCCCACTCCGAGTCCTACCGACACCTCCGACACCGGCGGACAGCCGGGTGGGGGTGACGGTGGCGGCGGTGGTCTGTTCGGCGGGGGCGGATGACCGTCCGCTGAGCCCGGTCGCCTGATCCGGGCCCGGTACGCACGACGAGGGGCCGCCACAGCTCAGCTGCTGTGGCGGCCCCTCCGTCTGTGGGGGCCGGCCGGTGGAGCCCCGGCCGGCGCGGGTGCCAGGCTGCCCCTGCGTAGCCGGCTGTGGCGGTCCCCCGCGTGGGCACAGCCGCGTACGGCAGGATGTGCGCCATGACGAGCGCGCACGAGGACCGGCCCGCACTGAAGACCGCAGAGCCCGTGGTGCGGCCCACTCAGCAGGACGAGACCGCTGCGGCGGGCAGCGAACTGATCGGTGGACCGGCCGGGCGCTGGGCCCGCGGTGGCGTCGGCAGGCTCACACCCGTACGCGTCATCGCCCTGGTGGCGATCGGCATGTTCGCTCTCGGCATGGTGCAGAAGATGCCCTGCTACGACTGGGCGTGGTTCCAGGGAGCGACGTCCCAGTACAACCACGCCTGCTACTCGGACATCCCCCATCTCTACGTCGGACGTGGCTTCGCCGACGACCTCGTCCCGTACTTCGACCGCATCAACGGCGACATGTCGTACCTCGAATATCCGGTGCTCACCGGCCTGTTCATGGAGGTCGCCTCCTGGCTCACCCCGCACGGGGGCGCCATCCAGCACCGCGAGCAGATCTACTGGATGGTCAACGCGGGCATGCTGATGATCTGCACCGCCGTCATCGCGGTCTGCGTCACCCGCACCCATCGGCTCCGCCCCTGGGACGGGCTGCTGGTCGCCCTGGCCCCTGCCTTCGCGCTCACCGCCACCATCAACTGGGACCTGTTCGCCGTCGCTCTGACCGCTGCGGCGATGCTGATGTGGTCCCGGGGGCGGGCCCTCGCCTTCGGTGTCCTGATCGGGCTCGCAACGGCCGCCAAGCTCTATCCGGTGCTGATCCTCGGCCCGCTCCTCCTCCTGTGCTGGCGCGCAGGAAAGTGGCGGGAGTTCGGGCGGGCCGCGTTCGGTGCCGCAGCGGCGTGGCTCGTCGTGAACCTGCCCGTCATGCTGCTCGCTCCCGAGGGGTGGAAGAAGTTCTACACGTTCAGCCAGGAACGGAACGTCGACTTCGGTTCCTTCTGGCTGATCATCACTCAGCGCACCGGCAAGCCCCTCGACGTGGGCAACGTCAACACCTGGGCAATGCTGCTGATGATCCTGGCGTGCGGCGGGATCGCGGCCCTCACCCTGACCGCCCCGCGCCGCCCGCGCTTCGCGCAGCTCGCCTTCCTGGTGATCGCCGCGTTCATCCTCACCAACAAGGTCTACTCGCCGCAGTACGTCCTGTGGCTGATCCCGCTCGCGGCGCTCGCCCGGCCCCGCTGGCGGGACTTCCTCATCTGGCAGGCCTGCGAAGTCATGTACTTCCTTGGTATCTGGCTGTACCTCGCGTACACGATGAGCGGCGACAAGCCCAAGGGCCTGCCGCCCGAGGGCTACCAGTTCGCCATCGCCCTGCACCTGATCGGGACGCTCTACCTCTGCGCGGTGATCGTGCGGGACATCCTGATGCCGGAGCGCGACGGGGTGCGCCAGGACGGTTCGGACGACCCCTCCGGGGGTGTCCTGGACGGCGCCGGGGACGTGTTCGTGCTCGGCGCCGCCGCCCATCCGGCGCGGCACGCGGCCCACCACCACGAGGGCCCGCAGGTCGAGTGGGGCAGCGGTATGGCCCGCGAGTAGCGGGCCGGCCGGTCACGGGCCGGATACACGGCGAGGCGGGTACCCGGTGAGGGGTACCCGCCTCGCTGCGCAGTCGCCCTGAGCCGCTTCCCGGCGGGCCTCTACGATCGGCCGCCCGGTCGGCAACCCGTCCTGGAGGGCCGTCTCAGCGATCCGGGAGGACCGCTCTCAGTGATCGGTACCGACCGGTTCAGTGATCGGTACCGATCGGTTCAGTGGTCGGATCGGCCGGTCCGGTGGTCGGTACCGGCCGGTCCGGTTCAGTGGTCGACGAGCCGGTCGTATTGCGTCGTCGTGTGCCGCAGATGGGCCACCAGCTCATCGCCGACCTTCGGTTCCTGCGCGTCCGAAGGGACGAAGAGGATCGAGACCTGCATGTGCGGCGGCTCCGCGAACCAGCGCTGCTTGCCCGCCCATACGAACGGCGACAGATTGCGGTTCACCGTGGCCAGGCCTGCCCGGGCGACGCCCTTCGCGCGCGGCATCATCCCGTGCAGCGCCTTCGGCGCCTCCAGGCCCACCCCGTGCGACGTACCGCCGGCGACGACGACCAGCCAGCCGTCCGACGCGGTCTTCTGCTGCCGGTAGCCGAAACGGTCGCCCTTCACGACCTGGGTGACGTCCAGGACAGAGCCGCGGTACTGCGTCGCCTCGTGGTCGCCCAGCCACAGCCGGGTGCCGATCCTGGCGCGGAAGCGCGTCTGCGGGAACTGCTGCTGCAGTCGCGCCAGCTCCTGCGCCTTGAGATGGCTCACGAACATGGTGTGGAGCGGCAGCCGGGCGTTGCGCAGCCTGTCCATCCAGGCAATGACCTCCTCGACCGCGTCGGACCCGTCCATACGGTCAAGCGGCAGGTGGAGCGCGAACCCTTCCAGGCGTACGTCGTCGATCGCCGCGTGGAGGCGGCCGAGGTCGGCCTCGGACACCCCGTGGCGCTTCATCGAGCTCATGCACTCGATGACCACGCGTGCGCCCACCAGCGCGTGTACGCCGTCGACCGAGGAGACGGAGCGGATCACCCGGTCCGGCAGCGGCACCGGCTCCTCGCCCCGGCGGAACGGTGTGAGGACCAGCAGATCACCGCCGAAGGAGTCCTTCATCCGGGCGGCTTCATACGTGGTGCCGACCGCGATGATCTCGGAACCGAAGCGGGTCACCTCGTCCGCGAGCCGGTCGTGGCCGAAGCCATAGCCGTTGCCTTTGCAGACCGGGACGATCCCCGGGAACTGGTCGAGCACGGACTTCTGGTGCGCCCGCCAGCGCGCGGTGTCGACATAGAGGGTCAGCGCCATGGCCGGACCGGAACCTTTCTCGGAGCTGCGGTGTATCAGAGGTATGAACGGAACGAGCGGAACCAACGCAACGAACGGATCTGCTGCAGCGAGCAGAACTGCCGCGACGAGGGGAACTAACGGGACGACGGAACCATCATCACTCTTAACGGCGCGACATATAGATGTCGAGCGCCTTGTGCAGCAGCTTGTTGAGCGGGAAGTCCCACTCGCCGATGTACTCCACGGCCTCGCCGCCGGTGCCGACCTTGAACTGGATCAGCCCGAACAGGTGGTCGGTCTCGTCCAGCGAGTCGGAGATGCCGCGCAGGTCGTAGACAGTGGCGCCCATGGCGTAGGCATCCCGCAGCATGCGCCACTGCATGGCGTTCGATGGCCGCACTTCCCGCTTGTGGTTGGCGGATGCGCCGTAGGAGTACCAGACGTGCCCGCCGACGATCAGCATGGTGGCCGCTGCGACGTTCTCACCGTCGTGGCGGGCGAAGTACAGCCGCATGCGGTTCGGGTCCTCGGTGTTGAGGACCGACCACATGCGCTGGAAGTACGAGAGCGGGCGGGGCCTGAAGCGGTCGCGCTCAGCGGTGATCTCGTAGAGCCGCTGCCACTCCGCCAGGTCCTCGTAGCTGCCCTGGACGACCTCGACACCGGCCTTCTCGGCCTTCTTGATATTGCGTCGCCAGAGCTGGTTGAAGCCCTTGAGGACGTCGTCGAGCGAGCGGTTGGCCAGCGGGACCTGGAAGACGTAGCGGGGCTGTACGTCGCCGAAGCCGGCGCCGCCGTCCTCGCCCTGCTGCCAGCCCATCTTCCGCAGCCGGTCGGAGACCTCGAAAGCGCGCGGCTCGATGTGCGTGGCCTCGACGTCGCGCAGCCGCTTCACATCCGGGTCCTGGATACCCGACTTGATCGCTGCCGCGTTCCACCGGCGGATGACCACCGGCGGCCCCATCTTCACCGAGAAGGCGCCCTGCTCCTTGAGATGGGCCAGCATCGGCTGGAGCCACTCGTTGAGGTTCGGGGCGTACCAGTTGAGGACCGGCCCCTCGGGCAGGTAGGCGAGATAGCGCTTGATCTTGGGAAGCTGCCGGTAGAGCACGAGTCCGGCGCCGACGATCTGCCCGTCCTTGTCGAACCAGCCGAGGCTCTCCGAGCGCCACTCCGTCTTCACTTCCGCCCATGCGGGGACCTGGCAGTGACTCGCCGCCGGCAGGCTCTGGATGTACGCCAGATGTTGCTCGCGGCTGATGGTCCTCAGGGTCAGGCTCATGCGGGGCGCTCCTCGGCAGGCGTGTCCCCATGGGTTCAGGGGCGTCGGCTCTCCCGCCGAAGCCTACTGCGGCCGTCGAGCGCCCCGACTGGCCGTATCGGACAAGCGGTGCGACAGCGGTCAGCCGCCCACCACGCCACCGAAAAGGCCACCGTGGGCCATGCCGAGGTAGAAGCCCACCGCAGAGGCACCGATACCGAGGATCACGATGAACCGCTCACGCGTCGTGACCGAGATGAACATCCCGTAGGCGCCGGTCAAGATCCCCACGAGCCCCGCCCAGGAGCTGAGGAGATGCAGATTGTTGAATCCGGACGCGATGAGGGCCAGCACACCGAGGACGAAGGTCACCGCGACCAGAGCGTCTTCCAGCGGGTGAGGCTTGCCGTCCGAGGCGAAGAGAGCGGCGACGGGATTGTGCCGCGTCGCAGGGTTGTGTCGCGCTGCCTGAGCCATCAGGCACCTCCTGGCATAAGGCGGCGAACTGTAACGCCGCTCACATCCCACACCTAGAGAGTCTGCCCTGTGACCGCAGGATTTCAACCGGAAGCCTGTGTGCAGGTAGTCTGTACGGTCTGCACCGGTGTCTGCCCAGTCCAGCGAACAATCCCTTTCTCCGTGAAAGTGGATTGTCAGTGGCTGCCGATACCGTTGCGTACGCATCACGACCCTCCTGCCACGGAACGACCGTGGCCGCTGAGTCCAAAGGAGGTGGGTTCCACATGCGTCACTACGAAGTGATGGTCATCCTCGACCCCGAACTCGAGGAGCGCGCTGTCTCCCCGTTGATCGAGACTTTCCTCTCCGTCGTCCGTGAGGGCGAAGGAAAGGTTGAGAAGGTCGACACCTGGGGCCGTCGCCGTCTCGCTTACGAGATCAAGAAGAAGCCCGAGGGCATCTACTCGGTCATCGACCTGCAGGCCGAGCCTGCGGTCGTCAAGGAGCTCGACCGCCAGATGAACCTGAACGAGTCGGTCCTCCGGACCAAGGTCCTCCGCCCCGAGACCCACTGAGCATCTAGCTCAGCAGTCATCGGGTCCGAGTAGCACCAAGCAGCCAAGCAATACCCGCCGAGAGGTTCACCCATGGCAGGCGAGACCGTCATCACGGTCGTCGGCAATCTCGTCGACGACCCCGAGCTGCGCTTCACCCCGTCCGGTGCGGCGGTCGCGAAGTTCCGTGTCGCGTCCACTCCCCGCATCTTCGACCGGCAGACCAATGAGTGGAAGGACGGCGAAGGCCTGTTCCTCACCTGCTCGGTCTGGCGTCAGGCGGCGGAGAACGTCGCGGAGTCGCTTCAGCGAGGCATGCGCGTCGTCGTGCAGGGCCGGCTGAAGCAGCGGTCGTACGAAGACCGTGAGGGCGTCAAGCGCACGGTCTACGAGCTGGACGTCGAGGAAGTCGGCCCCAGCCTCAAGACGGCCACGGCCAAGGTCACCAAGACCACTGGTCGAGGCGGTCAGGGCGGCCAGGGTGGTTACGGCGGCGGTGGCGGCCAGCAGCAGGGCGGCGGCAACTGGGGCGGAGCCCCCAGTGGAGGCCAGCAGGGCGGCGGCGGAGCACCCGCCGACGACCCGTGGGCTTCCAACGCGCCGGCCGGCGGTGGCCAGCAGCAGGGCGGGGGCAGCTGGGGCGGAAGCTCCGGCGGTTCCGGCTCCGGCTCTGGCGGTGGCTACTCGGACGAGCCGCCCTTCTAGGGCAGCCCGTACCCCCACTTCTTGATCACACAGGAGAAACACCATGGCGAAGCCGCCTGTGCGCAAGCCTAAGAAGAAGGTCTGCGCATTCTGCAAGGACAAGACCCAGTACGTGGACTACAAGGACACGAACATGCTGCGGAAGTTCATTTCCGACCGTGGCAAGATCCGTGCCCGCCGCGTTACCGGTAACTGCACGCAGCACCAGCGTGACGTCGCCACGGCTGTCAAGAACAGCCGTGAGATGGCGCTGCTGCCCTACACGTCGACTGCGCGATAAGGGAAGGGTGACCGAAAAATGAAGATCATCCTCACCCACGAGGTCGCTGGCCTCGGCTCCGCCGGCGACGTCGTTGACGTCAAGGACGGTTACGCCCGCAACTACCTGGTCCCGCGTGGTTTCGCGATCCGCTGGACCAAGGGTGGCGAGCAGGACGTGGCGCAGATTCGCCGCGCCCGCAAGATTCACGAGATCGCGACCATCGAGCAGGCCAATGAGGTCAAGGCCAAGCTTGAGGGCGTGAAGGTCCGTCTGGCCGTTCGCTCCGGCGACGCCGGCCGGCTCTTCGGTTCCGTCACCCCGGCCGACATCGCCTCGGCGATCAAGGCTGCCGGTGGTCCCGTGGTCGACAAGCGTCGCGTCGAGCTCGGTGCGCCGATCAAGACCCTGGGCGCCCACCAGGTGTCCGTGCGTCTGCACGCCGACGTTGCCGCGAACCTCGGCATCGAGGTCGTTGCCGCGTAATTGCTGCGCTTCGGCAGAGCATGGAAAGGGTCGCCTCCTCTGGAGGCGGCCCTTTCGCGTTTCACGTGAAACAGCCGTACGCCTCAGCGTGTGGCACCCGTGACGATCCAGCGGCCCGAGCGGGCCCGGAGCCAGAGTGTCACGGTCCGGACCGCCATCATCAGAGCCATCGCCCACCACAGAGCTGTCAGCCCACCGCCCAGTGTCGGTACCAGGAGAGCTACCGGGGCGAAGACGGCCAGCGTGACGACCATGGCCCCCGCCAGGTAGCGGCCGTCGCCCGCGCCCATCAGAACCCCGTCCAGGACAAATACGATGCCGGAGATCGGCTGGGCGATCGCGACGACCAGCAGGGTCGGCAGTAGCGCGTTCCGCACCGCCTGGTCGCCGGTGAACAGCGGGACGAACAGCGGGCGGGACGCCACGACCAGCGCGCCCAGCACCACGCCTGAGGCGATGCCCCACTGCACCATGCGGCGGCAGGCCTCCTTCGCCCCTTCGGCGTCGCCCGACCCGAGGTAACGGCCGATGATTGCCTGCCCGGCGATGGCGATGGCATCCAGGGCGAACGCCAGCAGGCTCCAGAGCGAGAGCACGATCTGGTGGGCGGCCACGTCGGTGTCGCCCAGATGGGCTGCCACCGCGGTCGCTGTCATCAGGACGGCGCGCAGCGAGAGTGTACGGACCAGCAAGGGGACGCCGGCCTGGGCGCAGGCCCGGATTCCCGCGCCGTCGGGGAGCAGCGAGGCGCCGTGCCTCCTGGCCCCCCGTACGACCACTACGAGATAGACGGCGACCATGCCGAACTGGGCGATCACGGTGCCCCAGGCGGATCCGGCGATGCCCAGTCCCGCACCGTAGACCAGGGCCGCGTTGAGCACGGCGTTGGCCGCGAAGCCTCCGATCGCGACATACAGCGGAGTCCTGGTGTCCTGAAGTCCCCGCAGCACGCCGGTGGCCGCCAGGACCACGAGCATCGCCGGGATGCCGATGCTGGAAATCCGCAGATAGGTGACCGCGTAGGGTGAAGCGTCGGCCGAGGCCCCGAAAAGGCCCACCAGCCAGGGCGCGGTGGGCAGGACGACCGCGATGACGAGTGCGCCGAGCAGCAGGGCGAGCCAGATGCCGTCCATGCCCTGCCGGATGGCAGCCTGGAGATCGCCCGCGCCCACGCGCCGTGCAACGGCCGCCGTCGTGGCGTACGCGAGGAAGACGAAAATACTCACTGCCGTGCTCAGCAGGGCCGCTGCGACCCCCAGCCCGGCCAGCTGGCGGGTGCCGAGATGGCCGACGATGGCGCTGTCGACCATGACGAAGAGCGGCTCGGCCACCAGGGCGCCGAAAGCGGGCACGGCGAGCGAGATGATCTCTCGGTCGTGCCGTCTGCGGCCGGGGTGGGGTGCCGTGGGGGCCTGTGTCATGGAGGTCAACCTAATCTTCCACAGGTAAGAGATGCAATAGGCATAAGACCCTTACGGAGCTCAGGGTTCCGGCTCGGGGTGTGCGCTGTTTGTCGTGATCTTGGTCCAGTCGGAAAAGTTTTTCTCCCCCACAGCCAGTGGATGATGAACATGCAGGTCAGGCCGGTGCTTGGGGGAGGGTTATGAGTTTGTCCACAGCACTGTCCCCCGACCCGTGCACAGGTTTTGGCGAGTTACCCACAGGCTGCGGTCCGTCACCCACAGGGCCTGTGGATAACCGGATTGGCTGACGGTGTCTGCGGGCCTACCGTGGACCGGCGCCCGACGCGCCGTTTGCGGAGTCGGGCCCCTTGTTTGTCGGTGCCGTGCCGTAAGAAAGAGTCGCACGGCTAGGTCCGCGGAGCGGACGGGAGGAGGTGGCCCGGTGAGCATTCCCGAGCCCTTGGACGACCCCTGGACCGAGAGCAGTCCGGGTGACCGTCTGCCCGTCTCCCGCCAGCGCCGCGGCGACGGTGCAGGCGGCCGGGAGCAGCACGACCGGGGCCGGGAGAGCGGCTCCTGGGACGGCGGATCCCCCGCCTTCGAGAGGGTCCCGCCTCAGGACATCGACGCCGAACAGTCCGTCCTGGGCGGCATGCTGCTCTCCAAGGACGCCATCGCGGACGTCGTCGAGGTCATCAAGGGCCAGGACTTCTACCGCCCCGCTCACGAGACCGTCTATCAGGCGATTCTCGACCTCTACGCGAAGGGCGAGCCTGCCGACCCGATCACCGTCGCTGCCGAACTGGTCAAGCGCGGAGAGATCAAGAAGGTCGGCGGGGCGCCCTATCTGCACACGCTCGTCCAGTCGGTTCCGACAGCCGCCAACGCCGAGTACTACGCCGAGATCGTCCACGAGCGGGCCGTGCTGCGCAGGCTGGTCGAGGCGGGCACGAAGATCACGCAGATGGGATACGCGGCGGACGGCGACGTGGACGAGATCGTCAACTCCGCCCAGGCCGAGATCTACGCCGTCACCGAGCAGCGCACCTCCGAGGACTACCTGCCGCTGGGCGACATCATGGAGGGCGCCCTCGACGAGATCGAGGCGATCGGTTCGCGCAGCGGCCAGATGTCCGGGGTGCCGACCGGATTCACGGACCTGGACGCGCTGACGAACGGTCTGCACCCGGGCCAGATGATCGTCATCGCGGCGCGTCCCGCCATGGGTAAGTCGACGCTCGCACTGGACTTCGCGCGGGCGTGTTCCATCAAGGCCGCGCTGCCGAGCGTGATCTTCTCGCTCGAAATGGGCCGCAACGAGATCGCGATGCGTCTGCTGTCCGCCGAGGCGCGGGTAGCGCTGCACCACATGCGATCGGGTTCCATGACGGACGAGGACTGGACACGGCTGGCACGCCGGATGCCGGATGTCACCGCCGCACCGCTCTTCATCGACGACTCGCCGAACCTGTCGATGATGGAGATCCGGGCGAAGTGCCGGCGGCTCAAGCAGCGCCAGGACCTGAAACTGGTCGTGATCGACTATCTGCAGCTGATGCAGTCCGGTGGTTCGCGGCGCCCCGAGAGCCGCCAGCAGGAGGTCTCCGACATGTCGCGAAACCTCAAGCTGCTGGCGAAGGAGCTGGAGGTCCCGGTCATCGCGCTCTCACAGCTGAACCGTGGCCCTGAGCAGCGTACGGACAAGAAGCCGATGGTCTCCGACCTCCGTGAATCGGGCTCGATCGAGCAGGACGCCGACATGGTGATCCTGCTCCACCGTGAGGACGCGTACGAGAAGGAGTCCCCGCGCGCGGGCGAGGCCGACCTGATCGTGGCCAAGCACCGTAACGGCCCGACGGCGACGATCACGGTGGCTTTCCAGGGCCACTACTCGCGGTTCGTGGACATGGCGCAGACCTGAGTCCGGCTCTTGCAGGTCTCAAATTTCGCGGCACAAGCTCAGCTCCGATGGCATATCGGCGGCACTTATGCCGTCTCGTTGAGACTTGCTGGTCGAGGCCGTCACCTTTCCGAGTGTCGGAGGCTCTGGAGCTGTCGCGGTTGCTCTTCGCTGATTCGATCGGTCCGTACGCAGCATCGTGGCCCAGCCCTCCTTACTGAAGACGGTGCTGGAAGGGAAGGGCAGCGACTCGAACGCTTCGTGACCGCATCGTCCTACCCCACCATCTGCGAGGCGGCCAGAGCCCCGAGCATCAACCAGTCAACCCTGGCGATCCAGATCAACCGATTGGAACGGGACCTCGGAAAGGCGCTGTTTGAACCCACGGAACGTGGGCGGCCCATGAAACCGACCACCTTCGGCAGGAAGGTCGCGGCAGCCGCCTGCACCAGGTCGAGTCAGCCCTGGTGCAGGGCGTCATCCGTTCCGAACTGCGAGCCGATGTTGTTCCACATGAAGCCGTCCTTCCAGTCCGGCTTGCCGGCCGCCCAGCCGAGCACGGCGGTCTGCACCTTCTCCTCGGAGATGGTCCGAGTCTGATAGTGCTCGGCTGCCGCACCATCCCGGAATTCGAGTTGGTACGTGTTGTCGTCGCGCAGCAGCACCTGGACATACGGGCTTCCCTCGGCACCCTTCTCCACGCGACCCTCTTCCACGCGCTCCAGGATCAAATGCGCGTCCCCGCGCCGGAGGTTGGCCAACATCCTGCCTATCGCCGGCTTCGTGGGCTTCTTCACCACGTGCCCCGCCGCATCAGTTGCAATCAGCATGGCCTGATCCTCCAACACGGCTCTGACATTGCCCCCAGCGAACAGGCACGCGTATTCGCCATCATGGGCCGGTGACCACATGGATGCGCTGCTACTGGGACGAGGAAGACACCTGGTTCTACTTCGAGATCGACGCCGGAGGCCGGGTGATCCGGCAGGTCGAACTCGAAGGGTCCGAGCTGACCCCGATCGCAGCTGCCTCCCTCGTCGAGTGGCAGCGGGCCTACGACGCAGACCGCCTCGATGAGTACGACAGCAGGCTCGGGATCACAGCCGAGCTGCCCGTCTCGGAATGGGAGGGCCACGACCCCGGGCAACTCACCTTCGAGGAGTTCGAGGAAGTCTGGGGTCATGCCCGTCGGCAGATCGCATCACGGCCCCGCTGACCTCTGGGCCCGCGGAGGCTTCTTGGCATCATCTCGGCATGACCCCGACCTTTCCCCGCACCGTTCGAGCCGTCGCCACCGGTCAGCTCCTGGACCTGGCCCAGGAAGCAGCCATGACTGCTGGATCCTCGGCACCTGCCGGGTCGTCCCACGCGCCATCTGCCGGAGGCGGCGAAGGCCAGGCAGTGGCCAGGAGTTCTCCTGCCCCGGCCGGCCGACAGCCGGTGACTGGCCCTGTGCTCCCCGACTTCAGGCTGAGGAGGAAATGGCGGACGCATGAGGCGGCACGCGGGCGCGGCTGTGCCCCGGAGCCCGTGGGGCGCCGGGGCACAGCCGGAGGGAGCCTCGCCGGTCAGCGCACGGTCACGTCGAAGACCGGGGAGACGGTGCTCCCGCTGACGATGCGCAGAGCGTTCTTGCCCTTGATGCCGAGCTTGACGCCCAGGGAGTAGGTGCCGGTACGGGTGATCGGCGCGGAGGCGGGGAGCGTGACCCACTTGCTGCCCTGCTTCTGCTGCAGGGTCACCTTCGCGCCCGGCTTGAGGCCGGTCGTGGTGCCCGTGACCCGGAAGAGCGCCCATGCCTTCACCGAGTTCACCGACGGCTTCGCGGTGATGGCTGCCTTGGCGGCGACGGCCGACTGCGCTGCGGCCGTGCTGGGCGCGGACGGGGCGTCGGCCATGGCGGCGGTACCCGCCAGGGCGACGGTTGCGGCGGCGAGTGTGCTGATGGCAGCGATACGCAGTGAATGCCGCTTGGTGACGATCATGAGTGTTCCTTTCGGGAAGGTCTCTGATTTCACACAAAGGTGAGACAAGTACTTTTGGTGTGGGTCTCAACTGAAAAGACGATGTACCGGCCAGAAGCGTTGTATGCGCTGTGTCACCGTCCTGTAACAGGCTCGGCGGGCGCGGGGATCCGACGGCGCACCGGGCGGGCCCGTCCGGAGGCCCGGGCGAAAGGCCGTCGACGGGCAGGGGTCCGTCTGGTAGGTCTCGGGCCATGACTTCTTCAGACTCCTTGCCGGAGCCCTCCCCGGATCTTCTGCCCACCACCCGGCGCGCACTGCTGCACCGCCTGGCTGTCGCGCAGTCCGATGGGCGAGTCCCGTCGCTCGTGGGGGCGGTGACGCGGGACGGGCGGATGGTGTGGTCCGGGGCGCGCAGTTGCGTGGACGGTCATGCGCCGGACGCGCACACCCAGTACCGGATCGGGTCGATCACCAAGCCCTTCACCGCGGTCGCCGTGATGCGGCTGCGGGACGAGGGCCTCCTCGATCTGGCCGACCCGCTGGAGAAGCACCTTCCCGGCACCGGAGTGGGTGAGGTGACGATCGCCCAGCTGCTCAGCCACACCGCGGGCCTGGCGGCGGAGACGCCCGGTGAGTGGTGGGAGAGGTCGTCGGCCACGCTGCGGCCCGGGCTTGCTGATGTGCTCGGTGAGCCGGCGCAGCTGCATCCGGCAGGGCGGCGCCACCACTACTCCAACCCTGGGTACGCGCTGCTCGGCGCGGTGGTGGAGGCGCATCGCGGTGCGGCGTGGGCGGATGTGGTGCAGCGCGAGATCTGTGTGCCGCTGGGAATGGACCGTACGAGTGCGCAGCCGCAGGCGCCCCATGCCGGTGCGTGGGCGGTGCATCCGTGGGCGGACGTCCTGCTGCCGGAGCCCGCCGAGGACCTGGGGGTGATGGCGCCCGCCGGGCAACTCTGGTCGACGGCCGCCGATCTGTGCCGCTTCGCCGCCTTCCTGGCGGACGGCGACGACCGGGTACTCGGTGCGGAGACCGTACGGGAGATGCGCACGCCCGCGGTCGCGCCGGAGGCGGCCGATTGGGACGGGGGGTACGGCCTGGGAGTCCAGCTCGCACGGCGGGACGGCCGGACGCTGGCGGGTCACACCGGATCGCTGCCCGGATTCGTGGCCGGGCTGTGGGTGAGCGTGGCGGACGGGGTGGCGGCAGTGGCGCTGTCGAACAGCACATCCGGGGTCGGGCCGCAGGTTGCCGCCGATCTGGTCCGGATCGTGGCGGAAGCGGAACCGGCGATCCCGAAGCCGTGGCGGCCGCTGACGGAGGTTGACCCGGTCCTGCTGGAGCTGGCCGGGCCCTGGTACTGGGGAACATCGGTGAGCGCCCTGCGGCTGACGGCAGACGGCGGGATGGAGTTCGGCCCGCTCTCCGGCGGCGGGCGCAGGTCGCGCTTCCGCGCGGAGCGGGACGGCAGCTGGACAGGGCTCGACGGCTACTTCGCGGGGGAGACGCTGCGGGTGGTGCGGCAGGACGGAGAGGTGACCCACCTGGACCTGGGCTCGTTCGTCTTCACCAGGCAGCCGTACGACCCGGCGGCGCCGGTGCCGGGCGGCGTGGACGAGGGCGGCTGGAGGGGGCTTCCGTAACGCCCGGACGGGCCGTGGGACGGGCCGCCCGGACGGGCTTCCTCGCTGAGTCTGTCCGGCTGAGCCGTCCGATCGAGCTGCTTGCCCGAGCCGTCCGGACAGCCGGGTGGACCGGCGGTCTCCCGGCCGTCCGTTCAGCTCGACAGTTCCCGTTCGAGCGGGGTCCGGAACCGCGGTGTGATCCGGGTGTCCCCCACCCACTGCGCGAGCCGCGCCGCCTCGGCCTCGACCGCTTCCGCCGCTGCCCGCCCCGGATCACTCAGCAGACGCCATGCCACTTCGCCGTCCGCGCGCTGCGCCCAGCCGCCGATGATCCGTCCGTTCCACCAGACGGTCGGGCCGATGTTGCCCGCGCGGTCGAAGAGCGCCGGGCGGTGTCCGGGGTCGAGGTGGAAGGAGCGGTCGGCCCACCCCATGGCGCTTGGGTCCAGCCCGGGCAGCAAGGCCGCCCACGGTTCCGTGGGCGGCTCGGGCGCGGTGTCGCCCGGGGTGACGAATCCGGTTGCGCCGTCATCCAGCCGGACCTCCTCCGCGCCGGTCGCCGCGAGTGCCCTGCGGGTGTCCGTCAGGGTCCATCCGGTCCACCACTTGAGGTCGGCCTCGGTGGCGGGTCCGTACGCGAGAAGCCAGCGGCGGGCCAGCGCGGCCCTGGCCTCGGCGACGGGGAGCGCGGGCCAGGACGTTCCGCCCGTCCAGCGGAACTGGCTCGACGTCCATGAGCCGCGCGGCCGGTCACGGCGGATGCGGCCGTCGGCAGCCAGCAGCCGGATGACCCGCGTGGTGACGCCCTGTACGGCCTCCCATTTCCTGCCGGGGAAGACCGTGATCTTCGTACGGAGAGCCGGTACCGCCGCGGAGAGTTCGCTGCCGGTGGAGGGGCCTCGGGCAGTGAGCGCGGACAGCGTCGCCTCCTCGGTCCCGGCCAGCCAGCGCTCGTCCAGGCCGTTGCCGTCCTCCGCGAGGTGTTTGAGGAACGTCCTGCGCTCCTTCACCGCGACGGCGCGGGCCGTGGAGGCGTCCACGCAGGGGGCGACGTCCCGCGACATGGCGAAGAGCGTATTGCGCAGGGAGAGCAGCCGGACGAGGGAGACGTCGTCGTACAGGGCGCGTTCGACGACCGCCGTGTTCGCGTCGGCCAGCCGTGCGCAGAGGGAGAGATAGAGGGTCGCCGCGTCGGTGGCATGCAGGGCGACGACAGCGTCCGATGCCTCGACGGGGCCGGCCGCCCGCACGGAGGGGGCGAGGAGGTGCCGGCGGCCCAGGCGGATGCGGCGTTGCTCATCAGTGATCCGGTGCATGGCCGGGGCCTCCCGATCCGTTCGTTCTCGCGGCGGCCGGCGTGGTTCAGAGCTGCAGCTTGAACCCGACGTGGCTCGCGGTGAAGCCGAGCCGTTCGTAGAAGCGGTGGGCGTCGGTCCGGGTGGCGTCCGACGTCAGCTGGACCAACTGGCAGCCCTGGCCGCGGGAGGCGTCGACTGCCCACTCGATGAGCCGGGTACCGAGACCGCTGCCGCGTTCGTCGCGGTGGATGCGCACGCTCTCGATGATGGAACGGGTGGCGCCCCGCCGGGAGAGCCCGGGGACGACGGTGAGCTGCAGTGTCCCGGCGATCCGGTCGCCGCGCACCGCGACGACCAGGTGCTGTTGCGGGTCGGCGGCGATCCGCCGGTACGCCGTGAGGTACGGGCCGAGGTCGTCCGGGGATTCGCGCTGGGCGCCGAGTGTGTCGTCGGCGAGCATCGCCACGATGTCGGGGATGTCGCTCTCGTCCGCGGGACGGATCTCCAGGTCGCTCATGGTGCGCAGCGTACGCGGGCGCGGGTGGGGGCGCTGGGACGGGTCAGGCGGGCAGGCGGAGCTCTCCGGCGGCGGCCGTGCGGAGCAGGTCAGCCCGGGAAGCGCGACCGGGCGGAACAGGTCAGCACAGGAGATATGCAGCGTTTGCAATTAATCGGCGTACGCAAGTATTGTCTGTGCATGTAAGACGCTCACGCAAGCAAATCTGCTCCGCTCCGGAAGGTGAAATCCCTATGCCACTCGCGCTCCTCGCCCTGGCCATCGGGGCGTTCGGCATCGGAACCACCGAGTTCGTGATCATGGGGTTGCTGCCGCAGGTCGCGGATACCTTTCAGGTCTCGATCCCCACGGCCGGATTCCTGGTCACCGGGTACGCGCTGGGGGTGGTCGCGGGAGCTCCGCTGATGACCGTCCTCGGGACCCGTATCCCGCGTAAGAAGATGCTGATGCTGCTGATGGGGCTGTTCATCATCGGCAACGTGATCTCCGCGACCGCGCCGGTGTTCGGGGTGATGCTCGCCGGGCGGATCGTGGCCTCGTTCGCGCACGGCGCGTTCTTCGGTATCGGCTCGGTCGTGGCCGCGGGGCTGGTCGCGCCGCAGAAGAAGGCGGGGGCCATCGCGATGATGTTCACCGGCCTGACCCTGGCCAACGTCATCGGTGTCCCGCTGGGCACCCTCATCGGCCAGGACATCGGCTGGCGGCTGACCTTCCTGCTCGTCGCCGGGCTCGGCGTCGTCGGGCTGCTGGGCGTCGCCCGGCTCGTACCGGAGCAGCCCAGGCCGGAGGGGGTTCGGCTGCGGCACGAGATCGCCGCCTTCCGCAATGTGCAGGTGCTGCTGGCGATGGCGATGACGGTTCTCGGTTTCGGCGGAGTGTTCGCCGCTATCACCTACATCTCACCGATGATGACCTCCGTCGCCGGATTCTCCGAGGGCGGTGTCACCTGGCTGCTGGTGCTCTTCGGGCTCGGCATGGTCAGCGGCAACCTGATCGGCGGCCGCTTCGCGGACCGGGCGCTCATGCCGATGCTGTACGTGTCACTGGGCGGCCTCGCTCTCGTCCTGGCGCTGTTCACACTCACCGCCCACGACCGTTTCGCATCGGCCGTCACGATCTTCCTGATCGGTGGGCTCGGCTTCGCGACCGTCCCGCCCCTGCAGAAGCGGGTACTCGACCATGCGGCGGGAGCCCCGACGCTCGCTTCGGCCGTCAATATCGGGGCCTTCAACCTCGGTAACGCGCTGTCCGCGTGGCTCGGTGGGATCGTCATCGCGGCAGGGCTCGGCTACACCGCCCCGAACTGGGTCGGCGCCGTGCTCGCTGGGTCCGCGCTGGTCCTCGCGCTCGTCTCCAGCACGCTGGAGCGGCGCAACGGCCGGGCGGGTGTGGCGGGCCGGGTCGTGACGGGAGCGGCCCCGGCCGAACCGACGGCACCGGCCACATCATCCGGGTGGGACACCCGGGCCGAGCAGGTTGAGGACGCTCCCGCGAACCGCTGAACGCCGCCCCGCGGGGGGCGCAGGGTGGCGCGGGACGTCAGCCCGCCGCGACCGTCAGGGGGGCGAAACGGCGGGTCCAGTCCCCCGGCAGGTCCGGGATCCCCCGCACCATCACGGTATTGAAGGCCACCGGCTCCAGCCCTCTGTCCTTGACCCAGTCGAGGAGCCCGGCATGGCGTACGTCGATGTCGGTGCGGAGGGGGCGGTCGGTGCCCGTTGCGAGCGAGGCGATCAGGGCTTGGGCGCCTGCGGTGTCGCGGGCGATCAGCGGTCCGACCACCTGGTGGTTCGTAGTGGGCCAGGCTGCCGCGTAACCGGTGATGCCATCGGATTCCTCCACGACGCGCAGCTGATCGGCGAAGGCCGGCAACCGCGTGATCATGTGAGTGCGGTCCCCGCCGAAGACCACGTGGTCCAGGCGCAGGATCCCCGGCAGATCACGGGCCTTCGCCGGGCGGGTGGCGACAGCGGCAGCCGATTCCTGGTCCAGGGGGCGGAAGACACCGCTGACCATCTCGGCCTGGCCCACGACCTGAAAACCGAGCTTCTCGTAGAGAGGCCGACCGGATGCGGTGGCGTGCAGAGTGAGCGGAACGCCCTCGAACTCGGCGATCACATGACGCATCATCCGCAGCCCGGCACCCTGTCGCGCGTAGGCATCGGCAACGAGGAGCATGCCGATGGCGGCCGGCCCTGAGCCGTACGCGGTGACGACACACGCGGCCGCCAGACCCTTGCCCCCGGGGTCGTCGATTCCGTATCCCGTCCCGGCTGCGAGCAGCAGCCCCCACTTGTGTTCCTCACGCGGCCAGCCGCGGTCCTGCGAGAGGTCGCTGCAGGAGGTGAGGTCGCCGATGGTCAGGCGGCGGACGGGCAGCTCGTCGAGGGGGAAGGGCATGGTGGTCAGGCTCGCTGATGGGGGCGTGCTCCGTCCACCGCTTTCCGGGAAGTTCGCCGCTTGTTCCGGTGCTCCCGGCCACATGCGGTCAGGCCGCACGGCTTGAGTACCGCGATGGCTGTCATGAAGAAGCACGCGGTGGAGGCCGCGGTGAGAGCGGCGACCAGGCTCGGATCAGGATGCCCGGATGAGGCAGCCCCAGTGATCTGCGGGCGGAGCGCAAAGGCAGAGGCGGTGAGGGTGACGAGGGCCGGCCAGACTTGATCCACACCCAGTGGTGCCATACCCAGTGGTGGCGGGCCGGGCCTCAGTGTGTCCAGCCAGCCCACCGAAACGAGGACATGGACCACGAGGACACCGCGGAGTCACGAGGACACCGCGGAGTCACGAGGACACCGCGGAGTCACGAGGACACCGCGGAGCACGGAGCGACTCAGAGGTTTCACGTGAAACACAGCACCGCGCCTCCGGGTCCGGGGCGTCCGGCAGGAGGAGTAAGCGGCTGTACTAGCCTCGGCGTACATGGCGCGCCTTCACCTCTTCGACCTCGACGGCACTCTCATACGTGGCTCGGCCGCACCGGTGGAGATATCCCGCCAGTTGGGGCTGCTGGACGAGATCGGTGAGCTGGAGCGCGATCTGGTCGCGGGACGCATCGGCTCTCCGGAGTACGCGGTCGCGGTGCATGCGCTCTGGTCCGGACTCACCACGGACCATGTGGCGGCTGCCTTCGACGCCGCACCGTGGCTGGGCGGGATCCAGGAAGTCTGGCGGGACATCCGGGAGCGTGGTGATTACTGCGCCGTCATCTCGCTCTCACCATCGTTCTTCGTGGAGAGGCTGCTCGGCTGGGGCGCGCATGCCGCGTACGGCTCGCGCTTCCCCGAGGTCCCGTTCAACCGGCCGGTGGACCCATCGGGCCTTCTCAACGCGGCCGCCAAGGTCAGGATCGCTGACCTGCTCTGTACGGAGTTCGCCGTCGGACGGGCGGACTGTGTCGCCTACGGGGACTCGATGTCGGACGTGGATCTCTTCGGAGCGGTGTCCCGGTCGGTCGCGGTGAACGCGGACGGCCATCTGGCGGGGCTGGCCACACACAGCTATGCGGGCGGAGACCTGCGCGAGGCCTATGGGCTTGTCGTCGCGGACGACGGAATCTGACGGGGCGCCGGCCGGCCGGGAGAGCCGGGAGAGCCGGGAGAACGGCCGGACGTTCCCAGCCCCGGCCCCCGGCCCCCAGCGCAGCCGGCACTCAGCCCAGGTCTGCGGCCTGGAGCGCCAGAACCCCTTCGATGTTCCCGTCGAGATAGTGCCGCAGTGAGAGCGGCACCAGATGGACGGCCGCGATCCCGACCCGGCTGAAGGGCACCCGGACGATCTCGTATTCGCCGCAGGGCTCCTCGATCTCGGGTCCGTGCCGCAGCGCGGGGTCCATCGACGCCAGGCGACAGACGAAGAAGTGCTGCACCTTCACGCCCGCTGCCCCGCCGCCTTCGGGGATGTGCTCGATGGTGTCGACGAAGCAGGGCACCACATCGGTGATCTTGGCGCCGAGTTCCTCGTCGACCTCGCGGTGCAGGGCTTCGACCACGGAGGAGTCCTCGGCCTCCACCCCGCCGCCGGGGGTGACCCAGTACGGCTCCACGCCGGGTTTGGTCCGCTTGATGAGGATCAGGTGGTCGCCGTCGAGGAGCACGGCGCGTGCGGTGCGCTTGACCACTGGACGTTCGGTCATGGAAGGAGATTGGCCCGTGAGACCGCTTCCGAAACGCATCACCTGCCCCGGAAACCTCCCTCAGGACCAGTCGGAGGCTGCCCGCAGCAGCCACTCCTGGGCCCGCGCGATGTGCGGGAGCGCCAGCGTGCCGGTGCGTACAGCGAGGAAATAGGTGCGCAGCGGGGGCACCGGCGGATCCAGCAGAGCCACCATCTCGCCCCGTTCCAACACGTCCTCACACAGGTAGCGGGGCAGCACCGCGAGGCCCGCTCCCGCCACCACTGCCTGCTGGACGGCGCGCAGATCGGGTGCGACGAGAGCGCCGGTGACGGCGGGACGTGTGTCGAAGACGGCGCTCCAGTAACGGGTGATGAAAGGCAGCGACTCATGGACCTCCACCACGGGCAGTTCTCTGAGGGCAGTGGGGCCTTGCCGCCGCAGGGTGCCGGGGCCGATACGGGCAGCCCAGCGGGGAGAGGCGACCAGGACGTGTTCCTCGTCGCACAGTGCGGTCGCGGTCAGGAGCCCACCGCGCGGCCTCGCCGTGGTGATCGCGAGGTCATGGTGGCCGGCGCCGAGGCCGTCCAGGGCTTCCTCGGTGTTGCCGAAGGAGGCGCGCAGTGCGACTCCCTGCGAGATCAGCGAGGTGAGCGCCGGGAGGGCGCGTACCGCGATGAACTCAGGTGGCCCGGCCAGGTGCAGGGTACGGGCGCCCGCCTCCTCGTCGATGCCCGTCTCGGCGATCTCGACGAGCGCGTCCAGATGCGGTGCGGCACGGTGGGCGAGTTCGTCGCCGATCGTGGTCGGGGTGACGCCACGGGCCCGGCGCAGGAACAGCGGCCGTCCGAGCTGCCGCTCCAAGGTGCGTATCTGGCTGGTCACCGCAGGCTGGGAGAGCCCGAGGAGCGCGGCGGCGCGGGTGAAGGACCCGGCCCGGTGCACGGTGACGAAGGTGCGGAGCAAGGCTATGTCCATGTCCGTCCCGTCCCGTTCTGACGGTGGCGACGGGATCCCGGCCCCGGGCAGAACTATAAATATGTCGATAGGTCTCTGCTGCTACTGTGATTGGACACTGACGCAGAGTCAACTAGCCTTGTGCAGGCGGTTCTTCGCGCGTCGATCCGGAGAACCGGGACGGTCCGAACCATGAGGGGGGAGGCTCGGACCGTCCGCAGCGCCATTCACAGCACGGGGGCCGGTCGCAGCACAGCACCGTGAGCGCACAGCACCGTGAGCGCACAGCACCCGTTCGCAGCGCAGTGCCGCCGGCAAGGCCGTGCCGTTCGCCGCGCGGGGCGGCCCGCAGCCCCGGCGCCGTTGGTGCGGCGCGGGCTCCTGGCGCGACCGAGCCGTCCGGCCGGCCTACGGCAGCCGCGCCGCCTCGTCCAGTGCTCTCAGGACGTCAGCCACCAGGTCCCGGGTGTCCTCGACGCCCGCGGAGAAGCGGATGAACCCTTCGGGTACGGCGTCACCGCCCCAGCGCCCTCGCCGCTCGGCGGTGGAGCGGACACTGCCGAAGCTGGTCGCGTCGTCGACCAGCTCCAGTGCGTCCAGGAAGCGCTCGGCGTGCTCACGGCCGGGCAGGACGAACGAGACCACGCAGCCGAAGCGGCGCATCTGGCTCGCCGCCGTGGGGTGCGAGGGGTCCGACGGCAGCCCGGGATGGCGCAGGCCCTCGATCTCCGCCCGTCCGGCCAGCGCCTCGGCGAGCGCCAGGGCGTTCGCCGACTGCCGGTCGGCGCGCAGCTGGATCGTGGCGAGCGAACGGTGTGCGAGCCAGGCCTCCATCGGTCCGGGGATCGCTCCGACGACCTTGCGCCATTTCCGTACCCGCGCCGCGAGTTCGGCGTCCCGGCAGGTGACGTAGCCGAGCAGGATGTCGCCGTGCCCCGTCAGCCCCTTGGTTCCGCTCGCCACGGAGAAGTCCGCGCCGAGGTCGAGTGGACGCTGCCCGAGCGGGGTCGCGAGCGTGTTGTCGACCGCGACCAGAGTGGAGCCGGCGTGTGCGGCCGCTGCGAGCCGCCGTACGTCGCAGACGTCCAGGCCCGGGTTGGAGGGGGTCTCGATCCACAGCAGCCGGGCGCCGGTGAGGGCGTCCAGCTGCGCGTCGCCACCGGTCGGCGCGGTCCGCACCTCGATGCCGTACGCCTCAAGTTGCTCCCGTACGAGTGGCAGCGCCTGGTAGCCGTCGTCCGGCAGCACCACCGTGTCGCCCGCGCGGGCCTGGGAGAGCAGGACGGCCGACACGGCTGCCATGCCGGAGGCGAAAGTGACCGTCTCGGCCGACTGGTCCGGTGACTCCAACTGGCTGATGGCCGCTTCGAGATGCGTCCAGGTCGGGTTGGTGTCACGGCCGTAGGTATAGGGCCCGGTGGGTTCGCCCGGCAGGTGGTAGTGCGCGGCGAAGACCGGCCCCGGCAGAGTCGGTTCGTATTTCACCGGTGCGGGCAGCCCGGCCCTTACCGCTCGTGTTCCGTCTCCGGTGCTGTTCATGTTGGGGATGCTCATACCGGCCTCAGTCCTCGTCGGGCATGACGACGTTCAGCGCCCACGAAACGACCGAGATGATCAGGCCGCCGAGCACGGCCGTCCAGAAACCGTGAACATGGAAGGAGAGGTCGAGCTTCCCGGACAGCCAGGACGTCAGCAGCAGCATCAGGGCGTTGATCACCAGCGTGATCAGACCCAGGGTGAGGATGAACAAGGGGAAGGCGATCAGCTTCACGATCGGCTTGACGACAAAGTTCACCAGGCCGAAGACCAACGCGACGATCACCAGGGTGAGCGCCTTGCGGCCGGTGGAGTCGCCGCTGAGCGTGATGTCCTGAAGGAGCCAGATGGCTACGAAGAGTGCTGCCGCGTTGGCAACCGTCTTGACTACAAAATTCTTCATGTGTCTGATCGTGGCAGACACGACAGATACGTATGACGAGTGCAGGGGCTGACGAGCGATGAAGGCATTCCGGCTGGACGAACTGGAGGCGGAACGCGCCGCCAATGACGGTGCGTATCTGCAGTTCCTGCGCGAACGGAACATGTCGGTGGGGCTCTACGCGCTGGATGCGGGCGCGACCGACCGCCAGCAGCCGCATGGGCAGGACGAGGTGTACTTCGTGGTGAGCGGCCGCGCGTCGATCACGGTCGGTACGGAGACGACCGAGGTGGCGCGGGGCGGGGTGGTCTACGTGCCGGCGGGGGTGGCGCACAAGTTCCACCACATCTCCGAGGACCTGCGGGTTCTTGTGGTCTTCTCGCCGCCCGAGGGCTGACCGGGGCGCCGGCCGGGAGGCCCGGGACCTGCCTGGGGGGACCCGGAACCCGGCCGTCCCGTAGGGGGCGGATCAGGGGCGTCCAAGGGGTGCGAGGCCCCCGCCGCGCCCCCCTGCGCCTTTAGCATCGACAGCAGAACACCCGGAGTGGCCGGCGTGGTCCAGGAACATCCAGGAAGAGGTAAGGACGATGGCGGTCCGGGAGATTTTCACGGGAATGCCGTGGTGGGTGAAGTGGGTCGCCGTGCCCGTCCTCGTACTGCTCGTGTTCGGCGGTCTCATCGCGACCGTCATCGGGTTCGTGATCGGGCTGCTTTTCAAGGCCCTGGTCCTTGTGGCGCTCGTCGCCGGACTGATCTACGTCGTACGCAAGTTCACCTCCTCGTCGTCCTCGCGGAACGACTGGTAGGGATCTGCCGTACCGGGGCGGGCAGGAGTACTCGTGGAGGGGCGGAGCCGTGGGCGGGCAGTGAGGTCCGGGCCCGGACGGAGGCCCTGACTACGGAGCGTGGCAGTCGCAGCTCGCGAAAATGGCCTGAAAAGGCGCGAATCGACAGGGTATGTGTGACGAAGTCCCTGAGGGGGCAGATTCACGGCGCGTGATGCGCAGCCCCCGCACCGAGGGCGACCCTTGGCCACAGCACTCCGCAGTGCTGTGTCAGTACTGATGAGCCCGTTGCCGCCCCGGCGGGACGCGCTCGGGCCGCCGATTTTTTTTGAGGACTGCCACGTGGCCGGTATCGGCCTCGCGGCGGCACCTGACGCTCCCGCTGCGCCCGCCGCCGATGGGCGGGGCCGACCGCTGGGAATCCAGTCATGCACACGCCCCCGGCCAGGCTCCGCCGAGCCGGTTCTGCTGAGTCTCCCGCAGGGCCGCGGAGGTCGTCGTCCGGAGTGCCCGTCGGTGCCTCATCGGGCGCGTGACCGGTGCTTCCTGCTGAAACGACCCGGTGGTTCCGGGTCCGGGCGGGTGGCCTTCCGGGCAGGAGTGCCCGCTCGGAACGGCCGGCCGGACCTGCCGATCGCGGCCGGTTTCGAGCGGTCCTGCGAGGGCACTTTCCGGCCTCGCGCACCACCCGAATTGGTCGCTCTCCGTAGTCGGAACACTGTGTCGCGACGTCGAAACTTTGTCTGTCCCACCTGCCATCCCGGACCGTATCCGAAACATCACTCCTTGTGATCTGTTTGCGCTTACAGCACGATTACGTCATGAGGGCCCGGAGGCGCTTTCCCGGCCGTCTTGTGATCCGACACGGCGTCTACTGCGGGGTAGGGACATGCGCGAATCCGTCCAGGCAGAGGTCATGATGAGCTTCCTCGTCTCCGAGGAGCTCTCCTTCCGTATCCCGGTCGAACTCTGCTACGAGGTAAGTGATCCGTACGCGGTCCGGATGACCTTCCATCTTCCTGGAGACGCCCCGGTGACCTGGACATTCGGCCGTGAGCTCCTGCTCGACGGGATCAACGCCCCGACCGGGGACGGCGATGTGCACATCTCGCCCAGCGATCCTTCGGGTCTCGCCGATGTGCATCTGCGCCTCCAGGTCGGGGCGGACCGTGCGCTGTTCCGGGCGGGCAGCGCCCCGCTGATCGCGTTCCTGGACCGCACCGACAAACTCGTCCCGCTCGGCGAGGAGCGCAGCCTGGGCGATTTCGACGGCCATCTGGAGGCGGCTCTCGGCCGGATCCTCGCGGAGGAGAACGCGGGTTGAGGGCATGCGGCCCGCGAGGCCGCGGGTGCGGGAACGCTGCCCCGGCCCGCCTCGGCCGCCCCGCCCCCGGCGCGGCCCGCGTAAACCGGTCCCGTCGGCGCCCGGGCAGCGTCCAGCGACCGGCTCAGTGCTTGCGGCGGCGGCCCCCGCCGCCCCGTGCCGTGCCGCGTCCGGGAAGCGCCCTGCCAGCTCCGCGGTCCGTACGTCCTGTTCCGGGGGCCGGACGGTCGGCAGAGACCACGAGTGCGGCGAGCGCAGTGGTCACCGGCACCGAGGCGACCAGGCCGATCGATCCCACCAGGGTCCGTACGATCTCCTCCGCCACCAGCTCGGAGTTGGCCACCGTTCCCACGCTGCTCTGCGCGATGGAGAAGAGCAGCAGCAGGGGCAGTGCCGCACCCGCGTAGGCCAGGACGAGGGTGTTCACGACGGACGCGATGTGGTCGCGGCCGATCCGGATGCCCGCTCGGTAGAGCCCGCGGGCTCCCAGTGTGGGATCGGCCTGATGCAGCTCCCAGACGGCCGATGTCTGCGTGACCGTCACGTCGTCCAGCACCCCGAGGGAACCGATGATGACGCTCGCCAGCAGGAGCCCGCTCATGTCGAGGTGCGGGTAGAGGCCGTGGATCAGCCCGGTGCTGTCGTCGGTGTTGCCCGTCAGGCTCGCCCAGCCGATGAAGAGCGAACCGAGCAGCCCGATCAGCATCAGTGAGATCAGCGTACCGATGACGGCAACCGAGGTCCGTGCCGTCAGGCCGTGGCAGGTGTAGAGGGCGATCAGCATGATGGCGCTCGCCCCGATCACTGCCACGACCAGCGGATTCGACCCGTGCAGGATGGCCGGCAGGATGAACAGCGTCAGTACGGCGAAGCTGACGGCGAGCGCCACCAGGGCCATGAGCCCGCGCAGCCGGCCCACGGCGACCACCACCAGTGCGAAGATCCCGGCGAGCAGCGCCATCGGGAACTTCCGGTCCACGTCGGACACCGAGTACTGCAGGTCACGCGGGGCGTCGGGCGCGTACGCCACCACTACGCCCTGGCCGTCGCGCAGTTGCCGGGGGGAGTCAGGCTGGACGATCTCGGTGAAGGTGCGGCCCTTGTCCTTGCCGCTCTCCACCTCGATCTTCGCCCTCTTGCACGGGGCGCTCTGCGCGGAGGCACCCGGGCCGGCCGGCTGTTCCGGACCGCTACCGCCCGCGCTGCCCCCGTCGGATGCCGGCGACTGACTGGCGTGCACGTCCTTGCAGTTGACCTCGGTGAGCCCTGTCACCCTGCCCTGCTGGGTCTGCCGGTCGAACCCGACACCGCTGCGGTCGTGGTGCGGGGCGCCACCCGGCCAGAAGACCGCGAGACCGACAACGACCGCCGCCGCGAAGGGAATCAGCACCGCGGCGATGACCTTGCGCAGCTGCGTGGACACCGGCGCGGCGGGTCCGTGGCTGTGCGTGTGGCCGTGTCCTGGGGGCGGTTCGGGGTGCGGGGTCACCGCCAGATCATCGCAAGAACGGTGAGGCCCCCTGTTCAGTGTGCGGCGGATGGCGTTAGCGTGGGGGCACCTTTGCACACGCGGGAGCTCGGAGCACCGGGCTGAGAGGGCGCTGACCAGCAATCTGCTGAGAGCTGCGCCGACCGCCGAACCTGTTACCGGGTAATGCCGGCGTAGGGAGTAGGTCTCATGACCACAGTGGATGCACGCACGCCTGCCACCGACCAGGACGAGCGCAAGCCGGGCTGGCACAAGGGATATGTCGCGGGCCCCGAGGGCGCGCGGGCGGACCTCCGGGTGCCTGTCAGGCAGGTGCACCTCACCAATGGGCAGGACGTGACGCTGTACGACACGTCAGGCCCGTACACCGATCCCACCGTCGATACCGACGTACGGCGCGGGCTCGCCCCGCTCCGGGAGAACTGGATCATCAGCCGCGGTGACACCGAGGAGTACGCGGGCCGCCCGGCCCGCCCCGAGGACGACGGGATCAAGCACACGTCACCGCGCGGAGGACTCCGTAATCTCGACGCGGTCTTCCCCGGCCGCCCCCGCCAGCCCAGGAGGGGGCGTGAGGGGCGCGCGGTGAGCCAGCTCGCGTACGCCGTGCGCGGGGAGATCACCCCCGAGATGGAGTACGTCGCGATCCGGGAGAACGTCGCCGCCGAGGTCGTCCGCGAGGAGATCGCGGCAGGGCGGGCCGTGCTCCCCGCCAACGTCAACCACCCGGAGATCGAGCCGATGATCATCGGGAAGCGGTTCCTGGTGAAGGTCAACGCCAACATCGGCAACTCCGCGGTCACTTCCTCGATCGAGGAGGAGGTGGACAAGATGACCTGGGCCACCAAGTGGGGCGCGGACACGGTCATGGACCTGTCCACCGGGCGCAATATCCACACCACCCGCGAGTGGGTGCTGCGGAACTCCCCCGTCCCCATCGGGACCGTGCCGCTCTACCAGGCCCTGGAGAAGGTCGACGGCCAGGCCGAGGAGCTGACCTGGGACATCTACCGGGACACCGTCATCGAACAGGCCGAGCAGGGCGTCGACTACATGACGGTGCACGCGGGCGTACTGCTGCGGTACGTGCCGCTCACCGCGCGCCGCAAGACCGGGATCGTCTCGCGCGGTGGATCGATCATGGCCGCCTGGTGCCTGGCGCACCACAAGGAGTCGTTCCTGTACGAGAACTTCGAGGAGCTCTCCGACATCCTTGCCTCGTACGACGTCACCTACTCGCTGGGTGACGGGCTGCGGCCGGGGTCGATCGCGGACGCCAACGACGAGGCGCAGTTCGCGGAGTTGCGCACTCTCGGAGAGCTCAACACGATCGCCAAACGCCACGGCGTGCAGACGATGATCGAGGGCCCCGGTCACGTCCCGATGCACAAGATCAAGGAGAACGTCGAACTCCAGCAGGAGATCTGCGACGAGGCCCCCTTCTACACGCTCGGCCCGCTCACCACGGACGTGGCCCCGGCGTACGACCACATCACCTCCGGCATCGGGGCGGCGATGATCGCCTGGTGGGGCACGGCGATGCTCTGCTACGTCACGCCCAAAGAGCACCTGGGGCTGCCCAACCGGGACGACGTGAAGACCGGCGTGATCACCTACAAGATCGCAGCTCATGCGGCGGATCTCGCCAAGGGGCATCCGGACGCGCAGATGTGGGACGACGCTCTCTCCGACGCGCGCTTCGAGTTCCGCTGGGAGGACCAGTTCAATCTCGCCCTCGACCCGGACACGGCGCGGGAGTTCCATGACGAGACGCTGCCGGCCGAGCCCGCCAAGACGGCGCACTTCTGTTCCATGTGCGGCCCGAAGTTCTGCTCGATGAAGATCTCTCAGGACATCCGCCGCGAACACGGCGGCAGCCAGGAGGAGATCGAGTCCGGGATGGCCGCGAAGTCGGAGGAGTTCGCGGCGCGCGGGAACCGCGTGTACCTGCCGATCGCCGACTGACGACGTCCGCCCCCAGGGGCCGGGCCCGCACCTCGCGGGACCGGCCCTGTCTCACTCCGGTTGGTGGTCGGGGCCGCCGAAGTCCGGGCTTGTGAAGTCCGGGCTGGTGAAGCTGGGGCGGTCGTGGGCCGTCACGCCCTCGTCGGGGCTGGCGAAGTCGGGGCGGCTGTAGCCGAGGCGGGGGATGCGGCCCTGTGCCCGGTAGGGCGCGGGCGCCGCCGGATCCACACTCGGATCGGTCAGCGCTGCTCTCAGGAACGGGACGATGCCCCGTTCCAGCAGGGCGTGGCGCCAGGCGTCCCGGGCACGGGCGACCTCTTCGGAGAGCTCGCCGTCCCCCTCCCCGGTCTCGGCGTGCACCTCGGTCGAGCCGTTGCGCAGGGCTGTCAGGAGGAGGCCGATCGCGGCGGCCAGGATCGCCGCCGCCGTGAGCGCGGCGAAGAACCAGCCCGCGGTGACCATGGTGTTGCCGAAGGCGGGCGCCGGGTCGAGTGCCTTGAGCAGGTAGCCCACGATCAGGAAGATGACGGCCGCGGTGCCCGCGAGTACCGGGGCCAGGACGGCGAGTACCGCGGCCAGCCCCGCACCCGCGCCGGGGCCGCCTCTGACGGGTGCGAGGACAGCGGCGCTCACCGAGTCCGGAGCGGGCGCGCGCAGTTCGGCTCTCATCTTGACGAAGTGGTCGTACTCGGCTGCCGCGGCAGCCGTGACGAGACTGTCGGCGTCGAGCACCATGGTGCGCAGCTGCTCGCTGTTGAGCCGCTGCCCGAGGTCGGCCAGATCCGGGCGGTCGGGCGCGGTGCGCAGTGCGTCGTCGAGAAGCCGCTCGAAGTCCGGGCGGTCCTCTGTCAGCAGGTGCGAAGCGCTGTTCATGTGCATCCCCCGATGCTCCGTCGGGGCCGTACCGCCTGCCGATGACGGGCAGTTGGGCGAAAACGGAGGAGAGCCTGCTACGGATAACCCGATGGTAGAGCTGTTATGGCACGGGGTAACAGAGGGTTTCCGGAAATCGCCTCCGTGTGCGGTGAATCAGTTCGGCAGCGGCAGCTGCACCACGAGCAGCTTTCCGGCCATGGTCACTCCGCCGTCCATGGCGACGGCGAGCCCGTCCGCGTACACGTGCGGGCCTTCGATGACCGTGCGCGGGCCGTCCTCGCCGTCCTCGGCCCCGACCTCGCCCAGCAGGTACGGGATGGGGCTGTGACCGTGCACGATGCGGTGGCCGCCGAAGACCCCGAGGAGCTCCTCCACGGCCTGGGGTCCCGACTCGTCCCGGAACGCGAAGCGCTTGGTGAACTTGCGGAACAGGTCCCAGCACTCGTCTGCGTCGTTGCGCGTCAGCGTCTCGCGGACGGTGTCGTTGACCGCTTCGAGCGAATCGCCGTAGTCGAGATAGGCAGTGGTGTCGGAGTGCACCAGGAGGTGGTCGTCCTCCAGCTCCATGGCGTCGAGCCGCGACATCCACTGGAGGTGGACATCCTGGAGCCGGTCCATGTCGGCCTTCTGGCCGCCGTTGAGCAGCCAGGCGGCCTGGAAGGTCGCGGTGCCCGCCCCGGAGTTGACCGGGGTGTCGCCGAAGCGCTTGGCGCCGATGAGCAGCAGCTCGTGGTTGCCCATGAGCGCCTTGCAGTACCCTCCCGCCGCCGCGGCCTCGGCGGACAGCCGCATCACGAGATCGATGACGCCGATGCCGTCGGGTCCGCGGTCGGTGAAGTCGCCGAGGAACCAGAGACGGGCGTTGCCGGCCGCCCAGCTGCCCTCGGTGTCGACGAGCCCTTGGGCGCACAGGGCGGCCAGGAGTTCGTCGAGGTAGCCGTGGACGTCGCCGACGACGTACAGCGGGCCGAGGCCCCCTTCGCCGTCCGCGGGAAGGGGCTCGGGCGCGGTCCGTACGACGACCGTGTCACCGGGGCCACCGCGCCGGATGACGGGCAGGTCCCGCTGGGTCGGCGTATAGCCGTCCGGCTCCTCGCCCGTGGTGTACGGGGGCGCCTCCCCGGGATTGTGGACGTGCTCGGACGCGGGCAGGGGCGGTACGCGGAAGTCCCGCACTGTCGCCGTCCGCATCGCGGGTTCCAGACCGGCCCCCTGAGTCATCGACCCCTCCACCACCGTCGCGCGCCGTGCACCTGTCGGACCTGCCTGGTCGGGGGGCCCGCGGTGTCGTGCGCCCATCATAGGAATGCGACTCGCACTCTGTGACGCACCAGGGGTGCTGAATCCGTATGGTCTGCCGACGAGCCGCCCTTTTCGTACCTATTGAGGTGGTCAGTCCGGTGAAGGGGAGCGGGGCGGGCTGACCGTGGTGCGCGGCGGACGCCGCTGGGAGGAGGTACGGACGATGAGTTCGGTCGGTATCACCTGCTCGACCGGCTGGTCCTCATTGATGCCTTCGATGGCATCAATGAGTAACTGGATGACGGCCGTGCCGATCCGGCGGGGCTTGAGGGAGAGGGTCGTGATCGGCGGTTCGGTGCTCGCGTACACGGTGGACTCGCTGCAGCAGACGAGCAGCAGATCCTCCGGTACGCGCAGTCCGTACCGCCGTGCCGCCGCCAGCAGGTCGGTGCCGTTGGGGTCGAAGAGCCCGTAGACGGCGTCCGGGCGGTCGGGACGGGCGAGCAGGCGGTCCGCCGCCACGGCTCCCGCGCACGGGTCGTGGGCGGGGTAGGACTCGTACACCGGGCTCTGTCCGACCCGCTCGCACCAGCGCAGGTACGCGGTGGTCGAGAGCCGGGTGTAGGTGTCCGTCGTGGTGCCGGTGAGCAGCCCGATGCGGCGGGCCCCGGCGGCGGCGAGATGGTCGAGCAGATCGAGGACGGCGGCCTCGTGGTCGTTGTCGACCCAGGCCGTGACGGGCAGCGTGCTGGCGGGGCGCCCGTCGGAGACGACCGGGAGCCCCTGGCGTACGAGTTCGGTGACGACCGGATCATGGTCGGACGGGTCGATGACGACGGTTCCGTCGAGGGCGACGTTCGACCAGACGTCGACCGCGCTGTGGCGCGAGGTGGCGGGAAGGATGACGAGGGCATAGCCGCGTGCGAGCGCGGCGGAGGTGGCTGCTCTGGCCATCTCGGCGAAGTACGCGAATTCGGTGAAAGTGAATGGTTCATCCCCGTACGTGGTGACGGTCAGGCCGATCAGGCCGGATTTTCCGGTACGGAGGGTTCGGGCCGCGGCGGAAGGGCGGTAGCCCAGCCGGTCGGCGACCTCGCGGACATGGCGGCGGGTGGCGTCCGGGAGCCTGCCCTTGCCGTTGAGCGCGTCGGAGACGGTCGTGATGGACACACCGGCTGCGGCGGCCACGTCCCGGATGCCCGCTCGTCCTTGCCGATTGGCCCTGCGGGGAGTCTCCGCCCGGCTCACCTGGTGCTTCCCTGCTGCTGTCATGGCGAGCCGATAGTAGGGCGATGGAGGGTGGTTGAGCTGGGCGCATATGCATGCGTTGACAGGCACGTTTCTGCATGATCATTTAACATCAATCACCTTGGAATACAGGGGATTTGGGTGCCATGTCAAAAGAGTCTCGGGTGTCGATGGGGATGCGCCTGGGCCATGGCTGATGTTGCGATGAGGTCTCAACTCACCTCTTCGGGGGACGCGCGCCACGGCGCAGGCCACGGGCGTGCGCCAGGTCCACTCGCGCGCCCCCCTGCCGGTGCCCGGCATTCTCACGGGACGGCCCTCCTCATAGGGTGGGTCCATCCGAGTCGAGGAGGACCCGCTGTGAGCCAGAAGAGCC
Organism: Streptomyces sp. NBC_00388; assembly: GCF_036061255.1. Lineage (NCBI taxonomy): Bacteria > Bacillati > Actinomycetota > Actinomycetes > Kitasatosporales > Streptomycetaceae > Streptomyces > Streptomyces sp. NBC_00388. Next base: position 3,783,328 of record NZ_CP107948.1, on the reverse strand, counting down.
CCAAGCTGCGCGCCGCACTGGACGGCATTCCCGCGTACGTTCCGGGCAGGCCGGCCGCCGCGGGCGGGCCCGTCGCCTACAAGCTGTCCTCCAACGAGAACCCCTATCCGCCGCTGCCCGGTGTGATGGAGAGCGCGATCGCCGCGGCCGGGACCTTCAACCGGTACCCGGACCTGGCCTGCACCGTCCTGATGAACGAACTGGCCGAGCGCTTCGGGGTGCCGGTCTCGCATCTGGCGACCGGCACCGGATCGGTCGGCGTCGCCCAGTCCCTGCTCCAGATCACCTCGGGCCCGGGGGACGAGGTGATCTACGCCTGGAGGTCGTTCGAGGCGTACCCGATCATCACGCGGATCAGCGGGGCGACCCCGGTGCAGGTGCCGCTGGACTCCGGGGACGTGCACGACCTGGACGCGATGGCGGCCGCGATCACCGGGCGAACCCGGATGATCTTCGTCTGCAACCCCAACAACCCGACCGGGACCGTGGTGCGCCGGGCCGAACTGGAGCGCTTCCTGGACCGCGTCCCCGCGGACGTGCTCGTGGTCCTGGACGAGGCGTACCGGGAGTTCAACCGGGACACCGATGTGCCGGACGGTGTCGAGCTGTACCGGGACCGGCCCAATGTGGCGGTGCTGCGGACCTTCTCCAAGGCGTACGGGCTGGCCGGGCTGCGGATCGGCTTCGCCATTGCCCATGAACCGGTCGCGGCCGCGCTGCGCAAGACCGCGGTGCCGTTCGGCGTGAGCCAGCTGGCGCAGGACGCCGCGGTCGCGTCCCTGCGGGCCGAGGACGAGCTGTGGGGCCGGGTCGGCTCGCTGGTGACCGAGCGGAACCGGGTGCACGAGGGGCTCGTCGGCCAGGGCTGGACGGTTCCGGAGACGCAGGCCAACTTCGTCTGGCTCCGGCTGGGCGACCGCACATCCGACTTCGCCGCGGCGTGCGAGAGGGCGGGGGTGGTGGTGCGCCCCTTCGCGGGCGAGGGCGTGCGGGTCACCATCGGCGAGACCGAGGGCAACGACCTCTTCCTCCAGGCGGCAGCGGCCTTCCGCAAGGAGCTGTAGCCCCTTTCCGTACGGGGTCCGATCAAGGCGGGGTGCCATGGGGGTACCCCGCCTTCGTCATGCCCGAAGTGCTTTCGTAGTATTGCTTGTGAATGTGAACGCTTTCACAAGCGTGTCCTTTTTCTTCCGTGCTGTGTGGGACCAAAGGGACAGAATGCAGCTGTGACCCCGGCCACGTAAGGAGAGTGACGACGTGGAACTAGCTCTGTCGCCGGATACCCTGGCGCGTTGGCAGTTCGGGCTGACCACCGTCTACCACTACCTGTTCGTCCCCCTCACGATCTCCCTCGCCGCGATCACCGCGGGCTTCGAGACCGCCTGGGTGCGGAAGGGTGCGGAGAAGTACTTCCACGCCACGAAGTTCTGGGGGAAGCTACTGCTGATCAACCTGGCCATCGGGGTCGCGACCGGCCTCGTCCAGGAGTTCCAGTTCGGGATGAACTGGTCGGACTACTCGAAGTTCGTCGGTGACGTCTTCGGGGCGCCGCTGGCGATGGAGGCGTTGATCGCCTTCTTCTTCGAGTCGACCTTCATCGGACTGTGGATCTTCGGCTGGGACAAGCTGCCCAAGAAGATCCACTGCGCCTGCATCTGGATGGTGGCGATCGGCACCACCTTCTCCGCGTACTTCATCCTGGCGGCCAACTCCTGGATGCAGCACCCGGTCGGGTACACCATCGACCGGGCCACCGGTGTCGCGCATCTCAACGACATCTGGGGCGTGCTCACCCAGAAGACCGCGCTCGTGGTCTTCACCCACACCATGACTTCGGCGTTCCTCACCGGCGGAGCCTTCGTCGTCGGCATCGCCAGCTACCACCTGTGGAAGATCAGGCGGGCCAGGGCCGCCGGCACCACCACCGACACCAAGCGCACCCGCGTGATGCGGACCTCGCTGCGGATGGGGTTGGTGATGACGGTGACCGCCGGCATCCTCACCGCGCTCTCGGGTGACCAGCTGGGCAAGGTGATGTTCGAACAGCAGCCCATGAAGATGGCCGCTGCCGAGGCGCTCTGGGAGACCGAGGCTCCCGCCCCGTTCTCCATCTTCGCGGTGGGCAATGTGGCAGCGGGGCACAACTCCGTCGAGTTGTCGGTCCCGGGGATACTGTCCTTCCTCGCCCACGACGACTTCCACACCGCGGTGCCCGGCATCCACCAGACCGCGAAGGCCGAGGCGGCCAAGTACGGCGGCAGCCCCGACGACTACGTGCCCAACATCTTCGTCACGTTCTGGGGCTTCCGCCTCATGATCGGGATCGGGCTCACCGCTTCGGTGGCAGCGGCCGCCGGACTCTGGCTGACCCGGAAGAAGAAGTGGCTCTCGCCGGAGCACCGGACCGGCGACGACGAGGCACCCAAGCTGATGCTCACGGCGAGCCGGGAGTTGAGCCCCTTCTTCACGAAGTGGGGCTGGCGGGTGGGGATGGCCTCCCTGGTCTTCCCGCTGATCGCCAACTCGATCGGCTGGGTCTTCACCGAGATGGGCCGGCAGCCCTGGGCCGTCTTCGGTCTCTTCAAGACCGCCGATTCCGTCTCCCCCGGTGTCTCCCAGACGGAGATGCTGATCTCACTGATCGTCCTGGTCACGCTCTACGCGATCCTCGGCTGGATCAATGTCCGGCTGATGAAGAAGTACGCCGTGCTGGGACCCGACACGGGCGAACAGCCGCCCGCCAAGGACCCGCGGCTGCGCGGTCCCTTCTCCGGGCCCGGCGGGCCCGGAGCTCCGGACGAGGACGCCGACCAACCCCTGACCTTCGCGTACTGAGAGGAGAGACGTCATGGGCCTCAACGACTTCTGGTTTCTGCTGATCGCCGTGCTGTGGACCGGCTACTTCTTCCTCGAAGGCTTCGACTTCGGGGTGGGCATCCTCACCCGGCTGCTGGCCAGGGACCGGCGCGAGCGCCGGGTGCTGATCAACATCATCGGTCCTGTCTGGGATGGGAACGAGGTGTGGCTGATCACTGCGGCGGGGGCGATGTTCGCTGCCTTCCCGGTCTGGTACGCCACCTTCTTCAGCGGCTTCTATCTGCTGCTCGTCCTCATCCTGGTGCTGCTGATCGTGCGGGTTCTGTCCTTCGAGTACCGCCACAAGCGGTCCGAGGAGAGCTGGCAGCGGAACTGGGAGTGGGTGCTCTTCACCAGCTCGCTGCTGCTTCCCTTCCTCTGGGGGCTGATCTTCGCCAACATGGTCCACGGGGTACCGGTCAACAGTCACCAGGACTACGCCGGATCGTTCGGTGACCTGCTGAACGGTTACGGGGTTCTCGGCGGGTTCGCCTTCACCGCGCTGTGCACCCTGCACGGGGCTGTCTTCACGGCACTCAAGACGGTGGGCGACATCCGGGTGCGAGCCCGGGCCTTCGCGGCCAAGGCCGCTGTGGTGACGGCTGCGCTCGCGGCTGCCTTCCTGATCTGGCTGCAGGCGGACCGCGGCGACGGATCCACGCTGACGGCGCTCTGCGTCGCGCTGGCCGCGCTGGTGGCGGCGTTCGTGATGAACGCGCGGACCCGGGAGGGCTGGGCCTTCGGCTTCACCGGTGTGGCCATCGCGGCCACGGTCGCCGCTCTGTTCCTCTCGCTGGCGCCTGACGTGATGCCGTCCTCGCTCAACACCGCCTGGAATCTGACGATCGACAATGCGGCGTCCGGCCATTACACGCTGAAGGTCATGACCTGGGTGGCGGGCATCATGACGCCGCTCGTCCTGCTCTACCAGGGCTGGACGTACTGGGTGTTCCGCAAGCGGCTGGGCACCCAGCACATCGCCGATGCCCACTAGTGGGGGGTGTTTCACGTGAAACCGATCGACCCGCGTCTGCTCCGGTACGCCGGTGCCACACGTCTCTTCCTGGGCGCCGTGGTGGTCCTCGGACTGGCCGGCGCGGGTCTGGTCGTCGCCCAGGCCATGCTGATCGCCGATGTGGTGGTCGGGGCGTTCCAGCGCGGCCTGGACGGATCAGGGCTCGGGACCACGCTGCTGCTGCTCGTGGCCGTGGCGCTGGGCCGGGGCCTGGTGGCCTGGCTGACCGAGCTGTCGGCGCACCGGGCCAGTGCGGCGGTCAAGTCGGAGTTGCGGCGACGGCTGCTGGAGCGGTCCGCGGAGCTGGGCCCGCAGTGGCTGACCGGGCAGCGGACGGGCTCGCTCGCCGCTCTGGCCACCCGGGGTATCGACGCCCTGGACGACTACTTCTCGCGCTATCTCCCACAGCTGGGGCTCGCGGTGGTGGTGCCGGTGGCGGTACTGGCGCGGGTCGTCACCGAGGACTGGGTGTCGGCGGCCATCATCGTCGGGACGCTGCCGCTCATCCCGGTCTTCATGATGCTCATCGGCTGGGCCACCCAGGCCCGTATGGACCGGCAGTGGCGGCTGCTCTCCCGGCTGTCGGGGCACTTCCTCGACGTGGTGGCGGGACTGCCGACGCTGAAGGTGTTCGGACGGGCCAAGGCGCAGGCGGAGTCGATCAGGACCATCACGGACGCGTACCGGAAGGCGACGCTGCGGACGCTGCGGATCGCCTTTCTCTCCTCGTTCGCACTGGAGTTGCTGGCGACTCTTTCAGTGGCGCTGGTCGCGGTCGGTATCGGGCTGCGGCTCGTCAAGGGGGAGCTGGACCTGTACACGGGGCTGGTGATCCTGGTGCTGGCACCCGAGGCCTACCTGCCCCTGCGACAGGTGGGGGCGCAGTACCACGCGGCGGCCGAGGGGCTCTCGGCCGCCGAGGAGATCTTCGCGGTGCTGGAGTCACCGCTTCCGGCGGGAGGGACGCGCGAGGTCCCGGGATCGCTCCGGCTGGAGCTGGACCGTGTGACGGTGCGCCATCCCGGACGTACGGAACCGTCCCTGGAGTCCGCTTCCCTGGTCGTCGAAGCCGGCGAGACAGTTGCGATCACCGGTCCGAGCGGGGTCGGTAAGTCCACGCTCCTCAATGTTCTGCTGGGTTTCGCGACCCCGGACGAGGGGCGGGTGCTCGTCGGGTCCGGATCACCGTCGGGGCGGCCGTCGGACTCGGCGTCCGCCGGGTCGCTGGAAGAGGGCCGGGGGGCCGTGGTCGACCTGGCCGCGCTCTCCCCCGAGCGGTGGCGTGAGCGGATCGCGTGGGTCCCGCAGCAGCCGTACCTCTTCGCTGGCACGGTCGCCGAGAACGTACGGCTGGCGCGTCCCGGAGCCGACAGGGCCGCGGTGCTGGGCGCTCTGCGCGATGCCGGTGCTGAGGACTTCGTCGCGGCGCTGCCGGACGGATCGGAGACGGTTCTCGGCGAAGGCGGCGCGGGGCTCTCGGCCGGACAGCGGCAGCGGCTGGCTCTGGCACGGGCATTCCTCGCGGACCGGCCGCTGCTGCTGCTGGACGAGCCGACCGCGGCGCTGGACGGCGAGACGGAGGCCGGCATCGTCGAGGCGGTACGGCGGCTGGCGGCGGGCCGCACGGTGGTGCTCGTGGTGCACCGGCCGGCCCTGCTCGCGGTGGCGGACCGGGTGGTGGCGCTGACTCCCCGTATGCCGTCCGCCGGGCCGGCCGGTGATGATGTCCCGCTGCCGCAGACCACCGCGGTACCCGGGCCGCGCGCGGCCCGGGAAGAGGTGGCCCCCGGCGCGGCGACGGCGGGCCCGGCGGCCGGGGCGGGACGGAGGAGCCCGCTGGCACGGGTGCGGGAGGCCGCCGGTGCGCTGCGGGGGCGGCTGTCGCTGGCCCTGCTGCTGGGAAGTCTCGCGCTGGGCTCGGCCATCGGGCTCATGGCGACGTCGGGGTGGCTCATCTCACGGGCCTCGCAGGAGCCGCCCGTGCTCTATCTGATGGTCGCGGTGACGGCCACCCGGGCCTTCGGAACCGGGCGGGCTGTATTCCGCTACCTCGAACGGCTCGTGTCGCACGACGCGGTGCTGCGGATGCTCGCCGATCTGCGCGTGGCCGTCTACCGCAGGCTGGAGGGCATCGCGCCCGCGGGACTGAGCCGGGTCAGGCGCGGTGATCTGCTCTCCCGGCTCGTCGCCGACGTGGACGCGTTGCAGGACTACTGGCTGCGCTGGCTGCTCCCGGCCACGGTCGCCGTGGTGGTGGGAGCGGGCACCGTCGGGTTCCTCACCTGGCTGTTGCCCGCTGCCGGAGCCGTGCTCGCGGCGGGGCTGCTGACCGCCGGGGTCGGGGTGCCCGCGCTGAGTGGTCTCTGCGCCCGTCGGGCCGAGCGGCAACTGGCCCCGGCACGCGGGGCACTGGCCACCGGGATCGTCGATCTCCTCACGGGGGCAGCCGAACTCACGGTCGCCGGTGCGCTGCGCGGTCGCCTGCACGGCGCCGGGCAGGCGGACCGGGCGCTGACGCGTATCGCGTCGCGGGGCGCGACCGCCACCGCGCTCGGCGGCGGGCTGACCGCTCTTGTCTGCGGGCTGACCGTCGCCGCAGCCGCGTACGTGGGGATACCAGCCGTGCACGACGGCCGGCTGGCCGGTGTGGAGCTCGCCGTGGTCGTGCTGACGCCGCTGGCCGCCTTCGAGGCGGTCATCGGTATGCCGCTCGCCGTGCAGTACCGGCAACGGGTCAGGAGGAGCGCCGAGCGGGTGTACGAGGTGCTGGACGCCCCCCTCCCGGTACAGGAGCCGGCGCGGCCGGAAGCGGCTCCCCGGTCGCCGTTCCCGCTGGAGGTACGGGGGCTCACCGCGCGCTACGCGGGGCAGCAGCGGAACGCGCTCGACGGGGTGGATCTCAGGCTCGAAGCGGGGCGCCGGGTCGCGGTCGTCGGCCCCTCGGGGTCCGGCAAGACGACGCTCGCGCAGGTGCTGCTGCGCTTTCTGGACGCGCAGGCGGGGTCGTACACCCTCGGTGGTGTGGCTGCCGGTGCGCTGGAGGGCGACACAGTGCGGGGACTCGTCGGGTTGTGCGCCCAGGACGCGCACATCTTCGACAGCTCCCTGCGGGAGAACCTCCGGCTCGCGCGGTCCGGCGCTCCGGACGGCGAACTGCGCGTGGCGCTCGCCGGGGCCAGGCTGCTGGACTGGGTCGACGTACTCCCCGAGGGGCTCGACACTCCGGTGGGGGAGCACGGTGCAAGGCTCTCCGGCGGCCAGCGCCAGCGGCTGGCCCTTGCCAGGGCGCTCCTCGCCGACTTCCCCGTACTCGTCCTGGACGAGCCGGCCGAGCATCTCGATCTGGCGACCGCAGACGCGCTCACCGCGGACCTGCTGACCGCAACCGAGGGACGTACGACGCTGCTCATCACCCACCGGCTCCGTGGGCTCGACGCCGTGGACGAGGTGATCGTGCTGGATGGGGGGCGGGTCGTGCAGCGCGGGCCGTACGCGGAGCTGGCGGCTCTGGAGGGGCCGTTGCGGGGGATGCTGGAGCGGGAGAGGGCGGGTGATCTGCTCGGCAGTCATCACAATCCGACTTTCCATCAGAAATAGGACTTACTAGGCTCTGGGGTATGTCTGCTCCGGACTCCACCGACCCACCGGAAGGCCCCCCTGCCGAGGGCTCCGGCGGGCACGGGCTCTCTGCCGAGTTCACCGCGCGCGTACCGCAGCTTCTGGAGGCCATGCGCTCCATCGGGACGGGCCTCGAACTGCACGCGACCCTGAACAGGATCTGCGAGACCGCCGCCGGACTGGCCGGCGCGCGGTACGCGGCGATCGGCGTCGTGGATCAGGAGCGTGGCGGCCTCAGCGATTTCGTCACCCATGGCGTGACGGAGGAGGAAGCCGCGAGGATCGGCGGGGCACCGGACGGCCGCACCGGGCTCCTGGGCGCGCTGATCGAGGACGCCCGCGTCGTACGGCTCACCGATCTGACGACAGACCCCCGGTTCGCCGGATTTCCCCCGCACCATCCGCCGATGAGGGCGTTTCTGGGGGTCCCCGTGCAGGTGCAGGGGGAGATCTTCGGCAACCTCTACGTCGCCGAGAAGACCGGCGGCGGCGCGTTCACCGATGGCGATCTGCACATGGTGCAGGTCCTCTCCACCGAGGCCGGCATCGCCATCAACAACGCCCGGCTCTACGAGGCGGCCCGGCAGCGTGAGCGGTGGATCGACGGTTCGGTGGCCGTCACCACGGCTCTGCTGGCCGGCGGTGACGCCGACGAGGCGCTGACGGTGGTCGCCGAACAGGCACGTCATCTCGCCGACTCGGCCGCCGGGGTGGTCATGCTGCCTGCCGCCGAGGGCGGACTGGAGGTCGTCGCTGTCTCCAGCGACCCGCCCAGCGAGGTGCTCGGAATGATCGCCCCGCCGGAGAGCGGCGCCGTGACGGCCCTGCTCGCGGGCGACCCGGTGTTCGTCGACGACTCGGCTTCCGACCCGCGGATGATCACCGACATGGGCAGGCGGTTCGGGCCGAGCATGATGCTGCCGCTGCGCAGCGGTGGACGCTTGCTGGGCGCGCTGGCCATGCCGCGCGAACGGGGGGCCCGGCCGTTCAGTGCTGCCGAACGGTCGCTGGCCGCGCGCTTCGCCTCACAGGCCGCGCTGGCACTGATGATGGCGGACGCCCAGCGCGACAGAGAGCGCCTCGCGGTCTTCGAGGACCGCGACCGGATCGCCCGGGACCTCCATGACCTCGTCATCCAGCGCCTCTTCGCCACCGGAATGATGCTGGAGGGGGCCCACCGCCAGTCGGCGGCGCCCGGAGTGCGCGAGGGGGTGGGCAAGGCCGTCGGTGAGCTCGACGTGACGATCCAGGAGATCCGCACTGCCATCTTCGCGCTGCAGCAGGGTGCCGCCGAAGCCCCATCGGGGCTCTGCAGCCGGGTCCTGCGCGAGATCAACATGGCGGCCGTCCCCCTGGGTTTCAAGCCGACCCACCGCTTCCGGGGACCGGTCGACTCGGCGGTCGGCGAACTGACCGGGAAGAACCTCATCGCGGCGCTGCGGGAGGCGCTCTCCAATGCGTTCCGGCATGCCGCCGCCTCGCAGATCCATGTGGAGGTCGACGCCACGGTTCTACTGGATGACGGCCGCCCGGCGGTACGCCTCACGGTCTCCGACGACGGGGTCGGCATTCCGGAAGGGGGCCGGCGCAGCGGCCTGCGCAATCTCAGCAGGCGCGCGGAGGCGCTGGGCGGATCGAGCGCGTACGGTCCGGGGTTCGGCGACGGGGGCGGTGGGACGGCGGTCGTGTGGGAGGCACCGCTGTAGTCGGCCGGACGGGCCGTTGCGGGCGCGCCGTCGCTCCGCGAGGGCGGCGCCGGTCCGGCCCCGTCAGCGGGCTTTGAGGATCTGCTCGATGACGACCGCGACGCCGTCTTCGTTGTTCGCGACCGTACGGCCCGAAGCGGCAGCCACCGCTTCCGGGTGCGCGTTGCCCATCGCGTACGAGGTGCCTGCCCACCGCAGCATTTCGACGTCGTTCGGCATGTCGCCGAAGGCGACGACCTCGGCGGGTGAGATGCCGCGCTCCGCGCAGCACTGCGCCAGCGTGCCGGCCTTGGAGACGCCGGGGCCGCTGATCTCCAGCAGTGCCGTCGGGCTGGACCGGGTGATCGAAGCGCGGGCGCCGACAGCTTCGCGGGCCAGGGCGAGGAACTCGTCGGGGGCCAGCTCCGGGTGGTGGGCCAGTACCTTCAGCACCGGCTGATCGGCGAGATCGCAGTCCGGCGCCAGCAGCTTCTCGGCGGGCGCGACACTCGACGCGGGGTCGAACTGCAAGGGCGGGTAGGCCGGCTCGTGGTGGATGCCACCGGTCCGCTCGACGGCGAAGGACGTGCCCGGGGCAGCGGCCCGCAGGAGGGAGACCACGTCGAGTGCGTCGGTGCGCTCCAGGGGCAGGACCTTGACGAAGATGTGGCCGCCCTCGTCACCGTGGAGGTCGACCACGGCGGCGCCGTTGCCGCAGATCGCCAGTCCGTGGCCGTGCACATGGTCACTCACGACGTCCATCCAGCGGGCCGGCCGGCCGGTGACGAAGAAGACGTCGATCCCGGCCTCCTCGGCGGCGGCCAGCGCTGCGATGGTGCGGTCCGAGACGGTCTTGTCGTCGCGCAGCAGCGTGCCGTCCAGGTCGGTGGCGATCAGCCGGGGCGGAAGGGGGGCGGCGGAGCCGTTAGCTGAGGTCACCCCGTCATTCTCCCGCACGGAGTGCCTGGAGCGCACGGGAGTGCGAAGAGGTGCGCAAATGAGTACGCCCGAGACCGCACGGCGCCCCGGGAGGCGGCAGCGCCCGGGGGCGGCTGCGTCCTGGGGTGGCAGCCGTGGGCTGGGGGGCGTGCAGACCGGGTGGCTCCACCAGGGCCGGTGCATCCCCACGACGTAGGGTCGTGGTCATGCGTCTGAGTACCGTGATTCTTCCCGTTCGCCGGTGGAGCGAGGGTGGCCGTGAGCAGTGGGTGCGCGCCGAGGAGCTGGGCTTCCACACCGCGTACACCTACGACCACCTCTCCTGGCGGGTGCCGTTCCGCGACGGGCCCTGGTTCGGGGCGGTGCCGACGCTGACCGCGGCCGCCGCCGCCACCGAGCGGGTCCGGCTCGGCACGCTGGTCACCTCGCCGAACTTCCGGCACCCGGTGACGCTCACGAAGGATCTGCTCTCCCTGGACGACATCTCGGACGGCAGGGTCACTCTGGGCATCGGCGCGGGCGGCACCGGATTCGACGCCACCGCGCTGGGGCAGGAGCCGTGGACGCCCCGCGAGCGCGCCGATCGTTTCGGTGAGTTCGTTCCGCTCATCGACCGGCTGCTGACCGAGGACTCGGTCTCCCACCGCGGCATCCACTACTCCGCCGACGAGGCCCGCAACATCCCGGGCTGTGTACAGCGGCCGAGGCTCCCCTTCGCTGTCGCGGCCACCGGTCCACGGGGGATGAGGATCGCCGCACGGTACGGGCAGAGCTGGGTCACGACCGGTGATCCGAAGCTCTTCGATTCGGGCACGCCTGAGCAGTCGGCCGATGCGGTCCGCGGCCAGATCAGCAGGCTGGGTGCGGCGTGCGATGAGATCGGCAGGGACCCGGGCACGGTGGAGAAGGTGCTGCTCACCGGCTTCACGCCCGAAGGGGGCCGCCCCATGGAATCCCTGGACGCCTTCGTCGACTTCGCTGGGGCGTACTTCGCGCTCGGTATCGACGAGATCGTGGTCCACGCGCCGATCCCCGGCACCATCTTCGCCGCGGACGAGAAGGTCTTCGAGAGGATCGCCACCGAGGCACTGGGCCAGCTCGCGGAGCGGCCCGCGTAGGACGGCCCGGCGGGTGGGGGCGCGTGCGCCGGTGTGCATCCGAATTATCTTTTGCGCCCCCCGAGTTAGGCATGATCCACAGGCAAGGCGGCTTATCCACAGGCTATTTGGCAGTTCTGTGGACAACGTCGGGGCGCTTTACGGCCTTTGTTCGCTTTGTCGGACTTCCTGCTGTGGAAGAGTCAGTGCGTCCAACGCCCGTGCCTGCAGCTCCCGTTCGGTGGCGCCGGTGATGAAGGCGGCTGCGTTGTCCCGGCCCACCAGCCTCTCCACCGCGGCGAGCGTGGCCGCCGGAACGGACACGGACGAGGGCCCTCCCGGCTGAATGGGCGGGCTGTCGGGTCCGAGGTGCTGATGCAGGTGCCGGGTGGCGAACAACTGCATGGCCCGGGCCAGTTCGGCGTCGACGCTCTGCTGGGCCAGCGGGCGCAGCCGTCGCACGAGGGATGCGGCCTCCGCCACATGCGCGTCGGTGGGAAGACCGGGACCGAGATAGCGCGCGAAGACGTGCTCCGTCGTGAACTCCAGGAAGCGTGAGGCGATGTGCTCGACCTGGCCGCGCAGCTCCCGCAGATGGACCGAGATGGCCTTGAGGGGGACGCCGGCCGCGTGCAGCTCCACGGCCACGGCCAGTTCCTGCGGGCTCGGTACCAGGAACTGGTCGTCGGTGCCGGCCACCGGCTCCAGGACGCCCAGCGCCACCGCGTCCGCCACCGCCTCGTCGTCGGGCACCCCGCCGAACCTCGCGTCCAGCTCGGTACGGGAGATCCGGTCCGCTTCCTCGTCGGTCCACGGGCCGCTGACCTCGGCGGCCAGCCCGAGCACCCCGCCGAGCCCGCGCCCGGCGTCCCACGCCTCCAGAAGCTCTTTGATGGAGGCCAGCGTGTAGCCACGGTCGAGCAGCTCGGCGATCTGTCGCAGCCTGGCCAGATGGCTGTCCCCGTACACATTGGACCGGCCGCGCCGCTGAGGCTTGGGCAGCAGGCCGCGGTCCTGGTATGCCCGGATCGTGCGGACCGTGGCCCCGCTCCGGTGCGCGAGGTCCTCGATCCGGTACTCGGGCCCGGCTGATGACGCTCTCATCCCCGGCGCTCCCTCTCCCGGCTCCGCCACTTCCCTGACGTCCTGCCCTGTGGGCCCCTGCCCTGCGCTCCCCTGCCCTGCGGCCTCCTGCCCTGCGGCCTCCTGCCCTGCGGCCTCCTGCCCTGCGGCCTCCTGCCCTGCCGCTCCGGGCCCAGGCACCGCACGAGAACGTGCCCGTGCCCCGGATTCCTGGACCCCTGGCGCTTTCGCCGCCGGCCTTCTCGTCCCCGACACGGTGCCTCCCTCTGCTACTGCCCCGGCAGGGCCGGCGGAGTGCCCGCAAAACTTGGCGGGCTCGCGACGCCCGGGACGCGCTCCGGCCGCCCCGGGCGAAAGCAGCACGCACCGGACGCCGCGAGCCCGCCCTCCGGGCGACGACGCGACTTCGCGGCCCCCTAGGTGAGGGCCGCACGGCCGACAGCCCCCGCCGCCGCGCGGGCGGCGGGTGAGGTCGCGAGGTACTCGACCGCCCTGCGCAGCGAGCCCTCCTGGGAGGGATGGTACGACCGCCTGAAGTAACGCGGTATCGCCGAGCCCAGCTCGCCCCAGGTGGGCAGCAGTCCGCGGGCGACCGCCCGGTTGTGGCGGCGCAGCGAGTACCCCGGTTTGCCCGTGAGTCCGGGATCGTGCCGCATGAGATACGAGGCACCCCACACCCACAGCCATAGCAGGACCGGGCTGACCACGGCCATGCCCTCGATCCGCCGTGCGTAGCGCGGCAGTCCCTCGCCCCCGCAGTGCTGGTACATGTCGAAGGCCACGGCCCGGTGTTCCACCTCCTCCGCTCCGTGCCAGCGCAGGAGGTCGAGCATGACGGCATCGGACCCGGCCGCGTCGAGGGCGTCGGCGCCCAGCACCCAGTCGCCGAGAACCGCGGTGAACTGCTCGATCGCGGCGATCAGCGACAGCCGGAAGCGGAGCCACTCCCGCGCCGGGACCGGCAGACCGAGCGGCGGCACCTCGCCGAGCAGCTTCTCGAAGAGGAAGTCGACATGCCGGGTGTACGCCACGGTGTCGAGCCGCTGGGCGGCCAGATGGTCAAGGACATGGGAGTGCTGCACGCTGTGTGTCGCCTCCTGGCCCATGAAGCCCTTGACGTCCTTCAGCAGTCCGGGATCGTCGACGAGTGGCAGAGCCTCCTTGAACACCTTCACGAACCACCGCTCGCCCGCCGGGAGCAGCAGATGCAGCACATTGATCACATGGGTGGCGGTTGGCTCGCCGGGTATCCAGTGCAGCGGGGTGTTCTCCCAGTCGAAGGAGACCCGGCGCGGCGCGATGGCGTGCGTCCCACCATCCGCATGTGCCTCCCCCGTTCCTGCGCCTGGCTCCGTTCCTGCGTCCGGCCCCGCGCCTGGCTCCGTTCCAGCGTCCGGCCCAGCTCCAGCGTCCGGCCCCGCGCCTTCTTGCTGCCCCCTCTCCCGGCCCTGTGCGTCGCTCACAGCGGCGGCTCCATCCGGGCGACGGCGCGCAGCACCCTCGGCGCGAAACGGGACAGGAGGCGGGCACCGCGTGCCTCGGGCGTCACCGGCACCACGGCCCGGTTGTGCACCACGGCGGCGAGGATCGCGTCGGCCACCTTCTCCGGCGGGTAGTTGCGCAGTCCGTACAGCCGGGAGGACTTCTTCTGCCGGCGCTTCTCCTCGTCCGCCGACACCCCCGCGAACCGCGCGGTGGAGGTGATGTTGGTGTTCACGAGGCCTGGGCATATCGCGCTGACCCCGATGTCCTGCCCGGCCAGCTCCGCGCGCAGGCACTCGCTCAGCATGAGCACCGCGGCCTTGGACGTGGAGTACGCCGGGAGGGCCTTCGACGGCTGGTACGCCGCGGCCGACGCGGTGTTGACGATGTGACCGCCCTGGCCCCGCTCCGCCATCTGCTTGCCGAAGAGCCGGCAGCCGTGGATGACGCCCCACAGATTGACGTCGAGGACCTGCTTCCAGTCCTCGCTCGTGGTGTCGAGGAAGGCGCCGGAGAGGCCGATGCCCGCGTTGTTGACCAGGACGTCGACCGTGCCGTACTCCCTGGCGACCTTCTCGGCGAGCTTCTCCATCGCCTGCTCGTCGCTGACGTCCACCGCCTCGCCCCAGGCTTCGGGGGAGCCGATCAACCGTGCCATCTCCGCGGTGCGCACCGCCCCTTCCGCATCCCGGTCGACGGCCACGACGCGTGCTCCCGACTCGGCGAACGCGAAGGCGGTGGCACGCCCGATCCCGCTCGCGGCGCCCGTCACCAGGACGAGACGGCCGCTGAAACGGTCCGTGTACCTGCCGGTCGCCGCGGTCTGCGGGGGCGGCCCCGGGGTCTCGTGGGCGGTGACGAAATCCCCGATCCAGGCGGCCAGCTGGTCCGGCCTGGTGCGCGGCACCCAGTGTTTAGCGGGCAGGGCCCTGCGGGTCAGCTGCGGGGCCCACTCCTCAAGGTCGTCATAGAGATGCTCCGAGAGGAAGGCGTCACCGGTGGGCGTGATCAGCTGGACGGGAGCGTGGGCGAAGGCGTCGGCGCGGGGCCTGCGCAGCCGGGAGCGGACGTTGTCACGGTAGAGCCAGGCGCCGTGCGCCGCGTCCGAGGGGAGCGAAGCCGTCGGGTAGTCGCCGGACGGTACCTTCTCCACCCGCTCCAGGATCTTCGGCCACCGCTTGCCGAGCGGCCCCCGCCAGGCCAGCTCCGGCAGCGCCGGAGTGTGCAGCAGGTACACGTACCAGGATTTGGCCCCCTGGCCGAGCAGTTGGGCGGCCCTGCGCGGTGTCGGGCGGGACATCCGCTTTTTGATCCAGTGCCCGAAGTGGTCGAGCGACGGACCGGACATCGAGGTGAACGAGGCGATCCGTCCCTCGGTGCGCTGCACGGTCACGAACTCCCACGACTGAACGGAGCCCCAGTCGTGCCCGACGAGGTGCACCGGCTCGCCGGGGCTGACCGCGTCGGCGACGGCCAGGAAGTCGTCGGTCAGTTTCTCCAGGGTGAAGCCGCCGCGCAGCGGTACCGGCGCCGATGACCTGCCATGGCCGCGGACGTCGTACAGCACCACGTGGAAGCGCCCGGCCAGCCGGGTCGCGACCTCGGTCCAGACCTCCTTGCTGTCCGGATAGCCGTGCACCAGCAGGACGGTCGGCCGGTCAGGATCGCCCAGTTCCGCCACGCACAGCTCGATGCCTCCGGTGTGCACCCAGCGCTCGCGCGCTCCCTCGATCTTCGTGCTCATGCGGCTTTCTCCTCTGCCCAGCGCCGCACATGCGGCAGATCGTCGTCCAGCCAGAAGGCGCTCTGCTCGGGGTCGGCCGAGTCGGTGACGACCAGGATCTCCTCGAACTTCGCGCCCGTGCCCCGGAATCCGAGGTGCGGCTCGACCGCCCAGAGCCCCGGCCGGGGCGGGTGGTCGGAGAATTTGTACGGGCTCCACAGCGGCGACCAGCCGTCCCGGTGGCCGTGCAGGGCGTCGCCGGCCAGACCCTTCAGGGCCTGCGTGCCGAAGCCGAGCACATGGGGCGACCAGCGGCGCTCCCTGACCTCGCCGACCTTGTGCGCGATCACGCCGAACGGGTACGCCCGGTGCCGGTTCGCGTACCCCTGGCGGATCATCAGCCGCTCCACGTCCTCGTACACCGTGCGCAGCGATCGCTTCTCGCGGACCTCCCGCAGGATGAGGGCGCGGTGCGCCTCCAGGTCGGCGAGGAGCTTGTCGTGCACCGGGTTGAGCCCGAGGCAGCCGGAGTAGCCGACATCGGCGGTGAAGCCGCGGAAGACCGGGGCCATGTCGAGAATGAACGGCATACCGGCTTCGAGCCTGCGGTTCGTCGGGAAGAACTGGAGCGGCACCTTGAACCCCGCGAAGGCCGTCCGGTCCCCGAACCAGGCGAAGGGCAGATGGAACCAGTCCCGCACCCCTCGGCGGTACAGCCACTCGCGCTGCATCCGCGCCGCCTCACGCTCGGTCACGCCCGGTCTGAGCTGGGCCGCGACCTCCTCCGCGCAGGCGTAGGCGAGGGTCTGCACCTCTCTGAACCCCCGCAGTCGCGCGGCCTCCGCGCCGGTCTGCACGGCCGGTCGCGCCCTCCGGCCGGCCGCCCACCGCGCTGCTGCTTTCACCCCTGAGGCCATGCCACCTGTCCGTCCCGTCCGTGTGCGGTACGTGCTCGTAACTTGACACTGATGAATGTGACAATGCCTGGCGGCTACGTCAAGGGTGCGTGGTGACCTGTGGACAACGTCCTGTGGACAACCCGCCGCCAACTCCCCGGGCGGCCACCGGTCCTCCCCCTCCCGTACCGGGCCCCTACGGGTCCGTACCTCTGGAGGGGGACAGGGATCCAGCCGTCTGGGCTGACGTCCGGGACGAGCCGCGCCACTACCTTCGGAATGTGACTGTGATCGCTACCGAAAGCCTGAGCAAGCGGTTCCCGAGGGTGACCGCGCTTGACCGGCTCTCCCTGGACATCGGACCCGGTGTGACCGGACTGGTCGGATCCAACGGAGCCGGCAAGTCCACCTTGATCAAGATCCTGCTGGGTCTGTCCCCCGCCACGGAGGGCCGGGCCGCCGTGCTCGGACTCGATGTCGCCACCAGCGGCGCCGAAATCCGTGAGCGCGTCGGGTACATGCCCGAGCACGACTGCCTGCCGCCGGACGTCTCGGCCACCGAGTTCGTCGTCCACATGGCGCGGATGTCCGGACTGCCGCCCACCGCCGCACGGGAGCGCACCGCCGACACGCTGCGCCATGTCGGCCTCTACGAAGAGCGCTACCGCCCGATCGGCGGCTACTCGACCGGTATGAAACAGCGGGTGAAGCTGGCGCAGGCGCTGGTCCACGACCCGCAGCTGGTGCTGCTCGACGAGCCGACGAACGGCCTGGACCCGGTCGGCCGCGACGACATGCTCGGGCTGATCCGCCGGGTGCACAGCGACTTCGGTATCTCGGTGCTGGTCACCTCGCACCTCCTCGGCGAGCTGGAAAGGACCTGCGACCACGTCGTAGTGATCGACGGCGGCTCGCTGCTGCGCTCCAGTTCCACCAGCGACTTCACACAGAACACCGCGACGCTCGCGGTCGAGGTCACCGACTCGGACACCCACCCCGACGGGACGCGGGCGCTGCGCGAGACGCTGGCGGCAGCCGGCGTGACCCTGCACGAGGGCGTGGAGGAGGGGCTGCCGGGCGCGGGCCACATCCTGCTCGTCGAGGCGGTCGGCGAGGAGACGTACGACCTGGTCCGCGACACCGTCACCGACCTCGGGCTCGGCCTCGTACGGATGGAGCAGCGCCGCCACCACATCGCGGAGGTCTTCCACCCCGACCGGCAGGACCAGCAGCAGAAGCAGGAGGTGCAGGCGCGATGAGTACCGAGACCAGCCAGATCCACAACATCGGATACCGGAACTACGACGGCCAGCGCCTGGGCCGTGCCTACGCCCGCCGCTCACTCTTCGCGCAGTCGCTGCGCGGTGCCTACGGACTGGGCCGCTCGGCGAAGTCCAAGGTGCTGCCGATGATCCTCTTCGCGGTGATGTGCGTGCCCGCTGCGATCATCGTGGCCGTCGCCGTGGCGACGAAGGCCAAGGACCTGCCGCTCGACTACACCCGGTACGCCATCCTCACCCAGGCCGTCATCGGGCTGTATCTCGCCGCGCAGGCTCCCCAGGCCGTCTCCCGCGACCTGCGCTTCAAATCCATCCCGCTCTACTTCTCCCGGCCGATCGAGCGCGCCGACTACGTCATCGCCAAGTACGCGGCGATGGCATCGGCCCTCTTCGTGCTGACCGGGGCACCTCTGGTGATCCTCTACATCGGCTCGCTCCTGGCCAAGCTCGACTTCGCCGACCAGACCGAGGGATTCGGCCAGGGCCTGGTCTCGGTGGCGCTGCTCTCGGTGCTCTTCTCCGGCATCGCCCTGGTGGTCGCCGCTCTCACCCCGCGCCGGGGGTTCGGAGTCGCCGCCGTCATCGCCGTACTGACCATCACGTACGGAGCCGTCTCCACGGTGCAGGCGATCGCTTTCAACCAGGGCGCATCCGGGGCCGTCTCCTGGCTCGGGCTCTTCTCCCCGATCACGCTGATCGACGGTGTCCAGACCGCCTTCCTGGGCGCCACCTCCGCCTTCCCCGGCGGGAACGGGCCCGGAGCGGGTGTCGGCGCGGTCTACGTGCTCGTCGTTCTCGCGCTCATCGCCGGTTCCTACGCCGTCCTGATGCGCCGCTACCGGAAGGTCGGGCTGTGACCACGATCAACATCGACCACACCTCGCGCTGGTTCGGCAACGTGGTGGCGGTCAACGACATCACCATGACGGTCGGCCCCGGCGTGACCGGACTTCTGGGCCCCAACGGCGCCGGCAAGTCCACCCTCATCAACATGATGGGCGGATTCCTCGCCCCTTCGACGGGAACGGTGACCCTCGACGGCGCGCCGATCTGGCGGAACGAGAGCGTCTACCGGCAGATCGGCATCGTCCCGGAGCGGGAGGGGATGTACGACTTCCTGACCGGTCGCGAGTTCGTCGTCGCCAACGCCGAACTGCACGGGCTGGACGAACGCGCCGCGCAACAGGCGCTCGCCACCGTCGAGATGGAGTCCGCGCAGGACCGCAAGATCGCGACATACAGCAAGGGGATGCGGCAGCGCGTCAAGATGGCGTCCGCCCTCGTGCACAACCCCGGCGTGCTGCTCCTGGACGAGCCCTTCAACGGCATGGACCCACGCCAGCGGATGCAGCTGATGGAGCTGCTGCGGCGGATGGGCGCCGAGGGCCGCACGGTGCTCTTCTCCTCGCACATCCTGGAGGAGGTCGAACAGCTCGCCTCGCACATCGAGGTGATCGTGGCGGGACGGCACGCCGCCTCCGGTGACTTCCGCCGGATCCGCCGTCTGATGACGGACCGGCCGCACCGCTATCTCGTACGGTCCAGCGACGACCGGGCCCTTGCTGCCGCGCTGATCGCCGATCCGTCGACCGCCGGTATCGAGGTGGACGTCACGGAGGGCGCACTGCGCATCCAGGCGGTCGACTTCGGCCGTTTCACGGCGCTGCTGCCGCGCGTCGCCCGTGAACACGGCATCCGGCTGCTCACCGTCTCACCGTCGGACGAATCCCTGGAATCGGTCTTCTCGTATCTCGTAGCGGCCTGAAAGGAGCTGTGACGCACATGTACAACCCCACAGTCGCCCGGCTCACCTACCGGGCCCTGCTCGGCCGCCGCCGGGCCGCGATCCTCTTCGTGCTGCCCGCGCTGCTGATCGTGATCGCCGCTGCGGTGCGCGCCTTCAGCGGCGCCGACGATCAGGTCGCCGCGGATGTGCTCGGCGGATTCGCCATGGCCACGATGGTGCCGCTGATCGGTGTCATCGCGGGCACGGGCGCGATCGGCCCGGAGATCGACGACGGTTCGATCGTGTATCTGCTGGCCAAACCGGTGAAGCGCCCCACGATCATCTTCACGAAGCTCATCGTGGCGATCGCGGTGACGATGGCGTTCTCCGCGATCCCGACGCTCATCGCGGGCCTGATCCTCAACGGCAACGGACAGCAGATCGCGGTGGCCTACACGGTCGCCGCTCTGGTCGCGTCCATCGCGTACGCCTCGGTCTTCCTGCTTCTGGGCACGGTCACCCGGCACGCGGTCGTCGCCGGGCTGGTCTACGCGCTGGTCTGGGAGGGCCTGTTCGGCAGCCTGGTGCCAGGCGCGCGCACGCTGAGCATTCAGCAGTGGTCCCTCTCCCTGGCGGAGAAGATCGGTGCCCCGGGCGCGGTCAGCTCGGATGTCGGATTGCCCCTGGCCGTGGTGCTGCTGGCGGGGGTCACCGTGCTCGCCACCTGGTACGCGGGTCAGAGGCTGCGCCGGCTGACGCTGGCCGGCGAGGAGTGAGACCCGGACCCGGGGGCCGGGGGCGGGAGTGACGGGTCGCCGTCACTCCCGCCCCCGGCTCTTTTCCGCCTTCGGCAGTCGCCATCCCCGAGCGGCTGGTCGCGCCGGGCGACGTGTGCCGGGCCGGCCGTGCCGGGGCTCGGGCTCAGCGCCGGTGGCGCCGGCGCCGGCGGCGTTCCTGCTCCGCTTGGTACGCGAGGTGCGGCAGTCGGCGCTTGACCTCGATCAGGTCCTCGTGGGCGTCCGAAAGCCGTACGCTCATCGCCCCGACGACACGGTTCGTTGCAGCGAGCCGCTGATCCAGGGCCTCCACGCGGTCCGACATCCGGACCAGCAGGGGCCCCAGGTCCCGCAGTGCGGGGCCCAGTTCACGCAGGGCGGGCGCCAGGTCCCGCAGTGCGCGAACGTCGCTCATCGCGGACTCCAGCCGTGTGACGCGGCGGTCGAGTCCTTCGTGGCCGGGAGCGTCCGCTGCCCGCGCCCGGTGCTGCTCCTCGGTGTCGAGGAGATGGTTCCGCACGCGACGGGCGACTTCGCTGTCGCGCAACAGCATGGCGATGTTGAGGACGGTCCGACGAGAGAACAGCCGGAGGTGGGCACGCCCCTGTGGATAACTTTCGGCGTGGCTTGAGCTTGAAGTGGTCAAGTTGGACACTTCAAAAACCCGCAGGTCATGGCCCTTTAGGGTGACCAGACCGTTGCTTTCCAGTTCTGCGCGATGGCGCCTGACGAGGCTGTGCACGGCCCCCTTCTGGACACTGAAGTACGTCGCGACACCTTCAGTGGTGACATGCAGTCCGTCCGGCAACAACTGCAGTGCCTCGACCTTGTCCAGGACGTCGACGCGACCCAGATGGTCCGCGCGCAGCGCACGCGATTCGAGCAAGGCGATTTCGGTTGGCATGGATAAGCCTGCCGTTCATGGTCATTGGTGCATGACAGTGACGGCCCTCTCCCCGGGCTTCAGGGGTGGAGATCCGCTCATCTGTGTCACGTACTCAATGACCGGCCCGGCTTCCGCCTCGGCACCGGCACTCCCCTGCTTCACATGCTCTCGTCGCCTCGAACCCCAGTCGCCTCCACGCACACGGAACAACGACCCGACAGTCCTACAAGTCACGCGGCCCGCCCATCTCCCGCGCCGCGTGCGGGGTGCCACCGGCCCCGCATCTACCCGCCGGCCTGGACCTTCCTGTCGCGGGCCGCGAACAGGCCGACCACCAGGGCCGCCGCGCACACCCCGAGGACCAGGGCGATCGGAAGGGTCCAGCTGCCCGTCGCCTGGTACACGGCGCCGGCTGTCAGCGGGCCGGCCGCGGCGAGGAGGTAGCCGACGGTCTGCGCCATCCCGGAGAGCCGGGCCGCGGTCTGCGCGTCACCCGACCGCAGCACGATCAGGGTCAGGGCCAGCCCCACCGCGCCGCCCTGCCCGACGCCCAGCACCGCGGACCACAGCCAGGCGCCGGAGACCGGGGCGATCATGAGGCCCGCGTAGCCGACGGCCACCATCGAGGTGACCAGCACGATCAACGGGCGCTGGCTGCGCATCCGACCGGCGAGCAGCGGTACGCCGAAAGCTCCGGCCACCTGGATCAGATTGTTGAAGGCGAAGATCACACCCGCTGTGGAACGGCTCATCCCGTGGTCCGTGAAGATCGTCGGCATCCAGGCGATGAGCACGTACGACCACAGCGACTGGAGGCCCATGAACAGGGTGACCTGCCAGGCCAGCGCCGAGCGCCAGATGCTCCTGGCCGGCCCCGCGGTCGCCGGCGCGGTGCGTATTTCGTGTCCCGTACGGCCGCGGGCGATCAGCACCTGGGGCAGCCACGCGACAGCGGCCACAGCGGCCAGCAGGGACCAGAAGGCCAGCGACGCCTGCCAGCTGTTTCCGAACGCCTTCTCCAGGGGGACCGAGGCCGCGGCGCACAGCGTGGCGCCGCCGATCATCGCGCCCGTGTAGACGGAGGTCATCGAGGCGGCCCGGTCCGGGAAGTCCCGCTTGATCAGCCCCGGCATCAGGACGTTCAGCAGGGCTATCGCGGTGCCGGCCAGGACTCCGCCGCCGTACAGGGCGAATACCGACGGCAGGACCCGGACCAGAATGCCGGTGCCGAGCAGGACCAGCGCACACAGCAGGACCACTTCGGTACCGAAGCGGCGCGCCAGCCATGGGGCGACCATCGCGCCCACTCCGAGGAACAGCACCGGGACGGAGGTGACCAGGCTCGAAGCCGTCGACGAGAGGCCGAACGTGCTGCTGATCTCGCCGATGAGAGGTGACACGCTCGCCAGCGCCGCCCGCATGTTCAGGGAGGCCAGGACGATGCCGATCAGCAGCACCACGGGGTGGGCGATCAGTGCGCGCCGTGCGGCGACGCCCTCGGGCGACGGCCGGACACCGGCCTCCGCATCGGGAAGCAGCTCGTTCAGATCCGGGCGGGACACGTCAGGTACCTCTCAGCGGTTCTGTGGGTGGTTCTGTTCGTGGTTCTGTTCGCGTGTGGGCGGCGCGTCGGGGTGCGACCGGGGTGCGACGGGGTTGCGACGGGACCGCGGGAGGCGCGTGCGGTCAGCGCCCCACCAGCCGGCTGACGACGTCCATCGGTACTTGGAGCAGGGCACGGGCCGCCTGCTCCGCGGCTGCCGGGTCGCCGCTCTCGATCGCGTCGACCAGGGTCTCGTGGGCGGTGAGATCGATCGGCGGCATCTCCTGGTCGCCGAGCGCGGTGACCAGGGCTTCGTGGATCTGGGTCGAGAAGAACCGGTAGACCTCGGCGAACGTGGCGTTGTGCGTGGCCTCGACCACCCCCAGGTGGAAGGAGAGGTCGGCGTCGGCTGCCCGGTCGCCGTGCTCGTGCAGGGTGCCGAGGGCTTCCCGCAACCAGTCGAGATCCGCCGCGTCCCTGCGGACGGCCGCCAGCCTGGCCGCTTCCGTCTCCAGGGCGACCCGCAGCTCCAGGATGTCCAGCACGCCCGCGTGGCTCATGGTGCGGAGTACGGCGGAGGGGTCGGCGGTGGAGCGTACGAAGGTGCCGTTGCCCTGGCGGGACTCCAGTAGCCCGGCGTGCACCAGGACCCTTACCGCCTCGCGGACGGTGTTGCGCCCTACGCCGAGCTGTTCGGCGAGGTCGTGCTCGGTGGGGATGCGGTCGCCCACGGACCACTCCCCTTCGGTCAGCTGGCTCCGCAGCTGTTCGACGACCGTGTCCACGAGGGAGTGTCGTCCTGCCGCACGCAGTGCCATCGCGTCGCCCCATGTCCGTCTGTCGTGGTGTCCGGGTCACCCGGTTGCCCAGTCATCCTACAACTGAGTCCAGGGATCTCCAGGACGCAGTCCGAGCGGACCCTCCGCGGCCTGACCTCCGACCCGGATGACCGGACCCGGCTTCCGACCCTGCGGCCTCCGACCCGGATGACCGGACCCGGCTTCCGACCCTGCGGCCTCCGACCCGGATGACCGGACCCGGCTTCCGACTCTGACGATCGGACCCGGCTTCCGACTCTGACGATCGGACCCGGCTTCCGACCCTGACGATCGGACCCGGCCTCCGACTCTGACGATCGGACCCGGCCGGGCCGGCATCCGGACGCACCGACCCCGGACCACACAGCCTGCGGGCGTGGAACCCCCGGCCGCTCACCCGGGCTGTTCAGCCCCGGCCGCTCACCCGGGCCGCTCCGTCCCGGCCGTTCAGCCCGGGAGCAGCCGCTCCAGTACGACGGCGATGCCGTCGTCCCCGTTCGACGTGGTGACCTCGTCCGCCACGGCCTTCAGGGAGTCGTGGGCATTGGCCATGGCCACCCCGTGCGCAGCCCAGCCGAACATCGGGATGTCGTTGGGCATGTCGCCGAAGGCGATCGTGTCGGAGGCCGTGAGTCCGAGGCGCCGAGCGGCCAGTGACAGACCGGTCGCCTTGCTCAGCCCCAGTGGCAGGATCTCCACCACGCCCTCGCCCGCCATGACCACATCCACCAGGTTCCCTGCGGACTGCCGCGCCGCCTGGGCCAGCGCATCGTCACTCAGCTCGGGGTGCTGTATGTAGACCTTGTTGATCGGTGCCGACCACAGCTCGGCCCGGTCCTCGAACCGCACCACGGGGAGCGGCCCCTTGTGCGCGCGGTAGTCCGGGCTCACCAGCACCTCGCCGTCGAGGCCGTCCCGGCTCGCAGCCAGCGCCAGCGGCCCGGTGTCTGCTTCGATCTTGGCGATCGCGACACCGGCGAGCCGGCGGTCGAGGGTGACGGAGGTCAGCAGCCGGTCCTCGCCCGCGTGGTACACCTGCGCGCCCTGCGCACACACGGCGAGGCCCTCGTAACCGAGGCCTTCGAGGATGTGCCGGGTCCACGGAACCGCCCGGCCCGTGACGACGATGTGCGCCGCCCCCGCCGCGGTCATCGCGGCGAGTGCGGCCCGGGTGCGCTCGGAGACCGAGTCGTCGTCACGCAGCAGCGTGCCGTCGAGGTCGGTCGCGATCAGCTTGTAGGGGAGAGCCGGGGGCGTCACTTGGAGACGGGCTCCAGAGTCTCGCGTCCGCCGAGGTACGGCCGCAGGACCGGGGGGACCCGTACCGAGCCGTCGGCGAGCTGGTGGTTCTCCAGGATCGCCACGATGGTGCGCGGTACGGCGCAGAGCGTGCCGTTGAGCGTCGCCAGCGGTTGCACCTTCTTGCCGTCCCGCATCCGGACCGACAGGCGTCGTGCCTGGAAGCCGTCGCAGTTGGACGCCGATGTCAGCTCGCGGTACTTGCCCTGCGTCGGGATCCAGGCTTCGCAGTCGAACTTCCTGGAGGCCGACGCCCCCAGGTCGCCCGTCGCCACGTCGATCACCTGGAAGGGCAGCTCAAGGCTGGTCAGCCACTGCTTCTCCCACTCCAGGAGCCGCAGGTGCTCGGCGGCCGCGTCGTCGGGGTGCACGTACGAGAACATCTCGACCTTGTTGAACTGGTGCACCCGGAAAATGCCACGGGTGTCCTTGCCGTACGTGCCGGCCTCGCGGCGGTAGCAGGGCGAGTACCCCGCGTACCGCAGCGGCAGCTCGCCGGCGTCGATGATCTCGTCCATGTGGTAGGCCGCGAGCGGGACCTCGGAGGTGCCGACCAGGTAGTAGTCGTCCTTCTCCAGGTGGTAGACGTTCTCGGCTGCCTGGCCGAGGAAGCCCGTGCCTTCCATGGCGCGCGGGCGGACCAGCGCGGGCGTCAGCATGGGGGTGAACCCGGCCTCGGTGGCCTGTGCGACCGCCGCGTTGACCAGGGCCAGTTCGAGCAGGGCCCCGATGCCCGTCATGTAGTAGAAGCGCGAGCCCGATACCTTCGCACCGCGCTCGGTGTCGATGGCCCGCAGGGCCTCGCCGAGCTCCAGGTGGTCCCGGGGCTCGAAGCCCTCGGCCGCGAAGTCGCGGATGGTGCCGTGCGTCTCCAGGACGGTGAAGTCCTCCTCGCCACCGACCGGCACGTCCGGGTGGACGAGGTTGCCGAGCTGGAGCAGCAGGCGCTTGGTCTCCTCGTCGGCCTCGTTCTGTTCGGCGTCGGCCGCCTTGACGGCCGCCGAGAGCTGCCCGGTCTTCTTCAGCAGCTCGGCCTTCTCGTCACCCGAGGCCTTGGGGATCAGCTTGCCGAGCGTCTTCTGCTCGGAGCGGAGTTCGTCGAAGCGGAGTCCGGACGACCTTCGCCGCTCGTCGGCGGAGAGCAGGGCGTCGACAAGGGCGACGTCCTCTCCACGGGCGCGCTGGGAGGCGCGAACACGGTCGGGGTCCTCACGGAGCAGGCGAAGGTCAATCACCCCACCAGGCTACCGTTGCCCGCTTCCCTCACTCGACTTGATATGCGCTGGGCCACATCCACGGCGGCGCTTTGTCCGGATTGAGGGGCTATCTATGGAATGGTGAGCGGCGAGGTGATATCCCGCAGGCCGCGCCTCCCGCCTTCGCCGGCCAGCGGTCAATAAAGGTGGACCGATTCCCCGGAACGAAGCATTCCGGTCGAAACCGTTGACCCATATCCCTTGCGCCGGGCGGGACTTGAACTTGCTTGTCCACAGGAATCCACAGTCCCGATTAGTTATCCACAGGCTGTGTGGGAAATCTGTGGATGGCCGGGGAGATGGTTCCGAAAGCCTCACACGCAACCGACTGTTCGTCGGAATTCCCCCTTCAAACCCCCTGGGTGCACTCGTTCAGGTGGGGATTGCCCGCCCTGGAGGGTTAATCAGCGGAATTGGGTGACACCACCCCACCTGCAGTCCTGTGGACGGAAGTGTCGTCACTGAAGGGATTTGTCGACCATGTCGCGTTGAGCTGTCGACTTGTCCCCAGGTCGAGAGAGGCCCTGTGGATAACTTTTCCGGAGTGCGGAAATCTGGCCGTACGACGATTTCCGCCCCCACCTGTCCTGCTCCGGCCCACCTGTCCTGCTCAGGCCCGCCCGTCGGCGCTGCGCGCCAGCCAGTCCGAGGCCGCCGTGAACTCCGGGTCGGACGTACCGGGCCGCAGCGGCCGTACGTCCTGTGCCGTCACCCCGGCGCGCGGGTAGGAACCGAGGAAACGCACCTCGGGGCAGCTCCGCTTGAGCCCCATGAGCGCTTCGCCCACCCTGCGGTCCGAGATATGGCCCTCCGCGTCGATGGCGAAGCAGTAGTTGCCGATGCCCTCGCCCGTCGGCCGCGACTGGAGGAGCATCAGATTGACCCCCCGCACCGCGAACTCCTGAAGGATTTCGAGCAGGGCACCGGGGTGGTCCTCGCGCTGCCAGACGACCACCGACGTCTTGTCGGCGCCGGTCGGCGCCGCGGGGCGGGCGGGCCGGCCGACCAGGACGAAGCGCGTCTCGGCGTTCTGCGCGTCGTGGATCTCGGTGATCAGCGGTTCGAGCCCGTACGTGGCAGCGGCGAACTCGCCGGCGAAGGCCGCGTCGTACCGGCCCTCCTGTACGAGCCGCGCGCCGTCGGCGTTGGAGGCGGACGACTCCCACACCGCCTCGGGGAGATTGGCCCGCAGCCAGTTGCGTACCTGGGGCTGGGCGACGGGGTGGCCCGTCACCGTCTTCACCTCGCTGAGCTTCGTTCCCGGCCGCACCAGCAGGGCGAAGGCGATCGGCAGCAGCACCTCGCGGTAGATCATCAGTGGCTCGCCGCCCGACAGCTCGTCGAGGGTCGCCGTGACGCCGCCCTCGACGGAGTTCTCGATCGGTACGAGCGCTGCTGCGGCCTCCCCCGTCCGCACCGCGTCGAGCGCGGCCGGTACGGACACCATCGGGACGAGTTCGCGGGTGGCGGCCTCGGGCAGCGTGCGCAGAGCCGCCTCGGTGAACGTGCCTTCGGGGCCCAGATAGGTGAAGCGAGTGGCTGACATACGGTCACCCTAATAGGCCGAACGCCCCCGGGTCCGGGGCGTTCGGACACGAGCCGGCGGCGTACCGGCCGGGCGCCGGTCGCGCACCGCGGGGCCGGCAGAGGCCGCGGGGGACCGCCGGGTCACGGCGCGGTCCCGCTCGTGCTTCTCGTGCCGGGCACGCCAGTACGGGTACGCCGCACGGCGCGGTGCGCCGCAGCCCGCCGCACGGGGCACCCGCCCGGCGCCCCGGCCCGTCCCCCGGCTCAGTGGCCTTCGATGAGGTGCTGGCCCACGTACTCGCCGGGCCCCGCGGCCCCCGGCACCGCGAAGAGTCCGCTGGCCTCGTGCCGGATGAACGGGGACAGCGCGTCGCCGCGGTCCAGTTTCCGCTGTACCGGTACGAAGCCCCGCACCGGATCGGCCTGCCAGCAGACGAAGAGCAGTCCGGCGTCCGGTGTGCCGTCCTGGCCGATCCCGTCGTGGTACGAGAAGGTGCGCCGCAGCAGCGCGGCACCGCCGTTCTGTTCGGGGGCCGAGATCCGCGCGTGGGCGTTGTCGGGAATGACCAGCTTGCCGTCCGGGCCGGTCCTGTCCAGATCCATCGCGGTCGTCTCGCTGCCGCCCGTCAGCGGGGCGCCGTCCTTCTTCCGGCGTCCGATGACCTGCTCCTGCTTGCCCAGCGGAAGCTTCTCCCAGTCGTCGAGGAGCATCCGGATCCGGCGTACGACGGCGTACGAGCCGCCCGCCATCCACGCCGGCTGCGAGCCGGCGCCCGCGCCACCGCCCGCCGGGACGAAGATCCGCCGGTCGAAGTCGCTCTCCGAGGGCTTGGGGTTTCCCGTCCCGTCGATCTGGCCCATCAGGTTGCGGGTGGTCATGGGCCTGGCCGTCGCGCCGGGCGAACGGTTGAAACCGCTCATCTGCCAGCGGACCCGGGCCGCCGACCCCGCTTCGTTCTGGAGCGCGCGCAGGGCGTGGAAGGCGACGAGCGGGTCGTCCGCCCCGATCTGCACCCACAGATCACCGTTGCTGCGCCTGGCGTCCAGCCGGTCGGAGGAGAAGTCGGGGAGCGGGTCGAGCTGCGCCGGCCGCTGCGCGGTCAGTCCCGTACGGCCGAAGAAGGACCGTCCGAAGCCGAAGGTGACGGTCAGGGACGAAGGCCCCGCGTCGAGCGCGATCCCGGTGTCGGAGCCGGCCGGCTCACCCGCCATCATCCGTGCCGCACCCGCCGACCAGCGGCGCAGCAGCGCTGCGGCCTGAGTCCTGTCGGCGCCTGCTGCCAGGTCGAAGGCGATCAGATGGCCGGTCGACTGGGCGGGTGTGGTGATGCCCGCCTGGTGCGCGGAGTGCGCGGCCCGGCTGCCCCCGGTGGTCCGCGCCGGGCTGTGGAAGGCGACTTCGGTGGAGCCGACCGTCGTCAGCGCGGTCGCCGGAGCCGCCTCGGTGGCCGCGTGTGCTGCCGCACCACCGGCGGCTCCCACCACGAGACCGCCGGCGCCCACCGCGCCCGCGGTGCCGAGCAGCCGCCTCCTGGAGATGTCGTTCATGCTGGTCAGCCGATCTCCACCGTCTTGTTCACGGTGGTCTCGTCGATGTCGGAGGTCCGCACGGTCACGGCGACGTCCCAGCTGCCCGCCATCGGGATCTGGACGCCGTCCGCGCTCCAGTGTCCGGTGAACAGGTGCTCGGGAACGACGGGCAGTGGCCCGATCCGCTTCGCCTTGAGGGTGAGTGCGATCTTCACCTCGGGGACGTCGTACGGCTTGCCCGCGGGGTTGTCCACGAAGAGGTGCAGTTCGTTGCTGCCGCTGTGGCCCGGGGTGAGTTCGAGCGCTACGGTCCCCTTCCCCCGGGGGCCGCCGGTGTCGAACGGCAGGGTGATGTTCACCGGCCCGGACGGCACGGCGGCCGCGGCGGACGCGGAGGTGTTCCGTCCGGCCTCCTCCTCGGTCCTGCCGGGCTCGGTGGTGGTCAGGACCGTCGTCACGGCGAGCAGCGCCACGGCGACCACGGTCTCGGCGAGCACGGACTTCCGGAGCCCGGTGCGTTGCGGGTCGGCATCGCGGACGCGCCGCTCGCGCACCACGGTCCGCGCGGCCTGCTGCCGGGCGAGCTGGGCGGCCCGCCGCGGGTCGGCGGGGACGGTCACCGGCTCCGTCTCCGCGGTGCCACCGGGCGCGGCGCCGCTCCCGCCCGCATCGCCTGCTTCGCCGGCCTCGGCACCGCCGCTCTGCCCGTCACCGGCCGCAGCCCCCGGGGCCGCCGTCTCCGAGAGCCGCGCTGTCCACCGGCGGGAGAAGAACGCGATGCCGACGACGACCGCGACGAGCCCGACCTTGACCATGAGGAGCTGCCCGTACCCCGTGCCGAACAGGGCGGACCACGAGCCGAGCTGCCGCCACGACTGGTAGAGGCCGGTCGCCGCCAGGGTGCAGACGGCGGTGAAAGCGATGCGGGAGAACCGCTGCACTGCGGCCCGTTCGATGGACGGAGTGCGGAAGAGCGCGACGAGCAGCGCTGCGAGTCCGCCGAGCCAGACCGCGACCGCGAGCAGATGCACGATGTCGGCCGGCATCGCGATCCCCGGCTGGAGGCCGACCGAGGCGTGTTCGGTGAGCGCCCAGGTGGCGGCGATCCCTGCGGCGACGACACCGCCCCCGAGGGCCAGACCGAAGGTGAGGTCCTTCCGCTCCTTCGCCGCCTCCGGTTCCGTGGAGACCGTGTGCCGGGCGTACGCCCCGAAGAGGACGGCGACGAAGAGGGCGGAGGCGCCGAGCAGCAGCAGCCGGG
Organism: Streptomyces sp. NBC_00388; assembly: GCF_036061255.1. Classification (NCBI taxonomy): domain Bacteria; kingdom Bacillati; phylum Actinomycetota; class Actinomycetes; order Kitasatosporales; family Streptomycetaceae; genus Streptomyces; species Streptomyces sp. NBC_00388. The sequence continues at coordinate 3,753,032 of NZ_CP107948.1, read as the reverse complement.
AGACGAGCGCGGCCCCGGGTTTGGTCCTGAGCACGTCCTTGAGCGCGCTCAGGTCGAAGACGTCCGCGAGGTGTCCTGATCCTGTGTACGGCGCCCTGAGGAGCAGAAGGGCGAGGGTGGCCGCGGTCAGCGTCAGCCAGCCGCGTACGACGAGCCGCTGCAGCGGCCGTTCGTTCGCCCCGCGCTGCCAGCAGGCGAGGACGAAGGCGCCGCCGCCGACCAGCACGATGAAACCGGCGTAGGCGGCGTACCGCGCGGCGCCGTAGAGGACCCCGACGAGTCCGCCGCCGACGTTGTCCCCGGTGGCGGACACCGTGGTCCTGGAGGGGGCGCCGACGGAGAAGGTGAAGGCGCCCGACACGGGGTGGCTGTCGGCGGAGATGGCCTGCCAGGCGACGGTGTACGTGCCGTTGGCGATGCCGGGGCGCAGGTCGACACCGTAGGTGACGGTGCCGCCCCTGGAGAGGTTGCGAAGTCTGGAGGTGTCGGCGCGCTTGCCCTTCGGGTCGAGCACCCGGATGGACTTGTTGTCCATGGCGACCTGCTCGGAGAAGGTGAGCGCGACGTCCGCGGGAGCCCTGGCGACCACCGACCCGGCTTTCGGGTTGCTTCCCAGCAGGGCTGCGTGCGCGGAGGCGGGGGCGGCCGCGGCGAAGAGCGCGCCGAGGATCGCCACCGCGACGAGCAGCAGCCGTGCGAGCGGAAGACCCGAGCGCGGTGGGGCGGTGGTCGCCGTCATGGTGTCAGCTCCTCAACTGTGCTGCGGGTTGTAGGTGGGCTCCTTGACGGGAAGTTCGGCCCTGAGCACGCCGGCCTTCTCGAAGTGCAGCTCCACGGCCACCTTCTGGCCGCGCTTGGGCTGCTCCTTGAGGTGCATGAACATGAGGTGGTTCCCGCCGCGTTCCAGGTCCAGTTCGCCGTGGGCCGGGACGGGGAGCGACTTCACCGCGAGCATCTGCTGATTTTTGGTCGTGTGCATGGTGATGTCGTCGGTGAGTCCGCTGGTGACGGAGGTGAGCCGGTCCGCGGTGGCACCGTTGTTGGTCACGGTCACGAACCCCGCGGCCATCCCGCTTCCACCGACCGGCTCCGGCATGAAGGACTCGGTGACCTTCAGTTCGGGCCTGCCGCCGGCGGAACCCGAACCGGAACCCGAACCCGCTCCCGAATCCGACGAGGAACAGCCCGCCAGCGCCATAGCCGCAGCAGCGGCTATGGCGCAGACGGAGGCCGCCCGCCGCCCCCGGCTCACGGGTTCTCACCCTTGACGATCTTCGGGAGGTCCTTCGTGTAGTCCTTGACGGTCGTGTCCTCGCCGTACAGCAGGTACCCCTTGTCCGTCTTCGGCGAGAAGGCCAGGACCTGCGCCCCGTGCATCGAGACGATCGTGCCGTCCTTCTCCTTGGTGGTCGGGGAGATGCCGATGCCGATCTGGCGGGCACCTGCCTGGATCTTCTTGAAGTCGCCGGTGAGCCCGATGAACGACGGGTCCTGCGCCTTCAGCCACTTGCCCAGCTCGGACGGGGTGTCGCGATCCGGGTCGGTGGTGACGAAGACGACCTGGAGCTTGTTCTGCTCCGCCTTGGGGAGTGCCTTCTTGGCCACGGCGATGTTGCCCATGGTCAGCGGGCAGATGTCGGGGCAGTGGGTGTAGCCGAAGTAGATCAGCGTCGGCTTGCCCTGGGTCTCCTTGCGGAAGTCGAACTTCTTGCCGTGCGTGTCCGTGAGGACGAAGTCCGGCTTGGTGAACGGGGTGTCGAGCACCGTCGCCGCCTGTGTCCTGCCCTGCCCGGAGACATCGGCCACCGGGCTCTTGCCGGAGCTGCCGCCGTTGTCGCTGCCGCAGGCCGCGAGGGAGAAGGCGGCCGCCACCGCGAGGGCGGCGGCCGTCAGCGACTTCTTGTACGTGCTGTGTGTCGTGCTGTACATGGAGGAACGTCCCAAGTGCTGTGGGTGGTGTGGGCCCGTCAGGCGGTACGGCGACGGCCGGCGAGGACACCGAAGGCGACGCCCGCGATGCCGATGACGATGCCGATGACCCCGAGGATCCTGGCGGTGTTGTCACTGTCGTCCGAGGACGAGGCGGTGGCGGTCTTGGCGGGCGCGCCGTTGCCGCCCGGTGCGGATGTGGCGCCCGTCCGGTCGGCGGCCGGCGTCAGCTTGAGTACGGGCGCCGGGTTCTGGGGCTCGTCGGCGCCCGGCTTCTGCTCCTCGATCCAGCGCACGACCTCCTTGTTGGAGTACGTCTGCAGAGCCTTGAAGGCGAGCTGGTCGGTGTTGGTGGGCAGCTGGCCGACGGAGAGCGGGAACTGCTGGAACTGTCCGGGCGCGATCTTCCCGCCGGTCCAGGTGACCTTGGTGACGGCCTCGTTGATCTGCTTGCCTTCGATGGTCAGCGGCTTGGGCAGCTTCGACGTGGTGACGTCGACCTTCCAGCCGGGCACGGGCTCCGGCATCACCGACGCGAGCGGGTGGTCGGCCGGGAAGTTGACCTCGACCTTGGTGGTCGAGGCGTCGTCACGCTCGTTGGGCACCTTGAACGCGATCGTCGCGTAGCCGCCCTTGGCCGCGTCGCCCTGCGGCTGGACGGTGACGTGCGCGAAGGCCGTACCGGAGACCAGCAGGACGGATGTCGCGGCGATGCCGCCGATCACGGCGATCCGGCGACCGGTGCCGGCGCGGCTGCCGCCCTGACGGGTACTGGCCGACGGGTCGGAGTTCAGCGGGTTGCTGCTCATACGGAACACACTCCACGGTGTGGAAGGAAGGTGGCAGCCCGCGCGCCGGTGCGCGCGGACAGCGCGGCACCACTCCCGTCGCTTCTCGCGTGGGGAGGTGCCGCGTCAGGCTGCGAACGCGTACGTGGCGGGAGGACCGCGCCTGATCACCGTGTGCTGAAGTGCTTCGCCCGCCGTCCACAGCGGCGCGGGAAGAGGTGCGTACCCGGCGCGCGGCGCCTGGGCGGGTGCGCCCGGAAGCCCGGCGCGCAGGGCGCGCACCAGCGCGAGAGCGGCGCGCAGATTCCGTACGAGGGCGCCCTCGGCAACACCGTGCGACTGCCGGCTCAGCCGGAACAGCGCGATCTCGCCGCGCCGCAGCACCCAGCCGGTCGCCAGCGCGGCCAGCAGGTGGCCGAGCACCATCGGGACGGAGGGCAGCATGAAGACGCCGAGTGAGGCGCCTGCCTCGCCCATGTGGTGCGGTACGGCCTGAGCCGTGGTCGCCGAGGGGTCGATGCCCGCCGCTGTGACGATGTTCTGGGCTCTGGCCGCGCTCAGCGGGGAGGCTCCCGCGCCGCAGACCAGCTTTCCCGCGAGCAGTACGAGGGCGGACGTGTCGCCCGGCCCCGATGGCTGCCCCGCCCCGCCTGCCGCGCCGGTCCCGGCCGTCGCGCCCATGGCACCCATCGCCATGGCGCCGTGCTGGCCGAGCCCGAACACGGTGTGCAGCGCGAGCTGGCCCACCGTCAGTGCCGCGGCGATGCCGGGCAGCGAACGCTCCCGCCCTGCGAGGGGCGCTGCGACCACGAACAGCCCGGCGAATCCCAGGACAAGAGGCCACCAGGGGACGGAGGCACCGGAGGCCAGTGCGTGTCCCACCCCGGCCAGCACGACGCAGACCGCGGTGAAGACCGCGGTCCTCAGAAGCCGTGGACCGGCTCCGGCGCGTACGGCAGAGGTAAGCATGGCCGGGCCATCATCGCACTGGGCCCGGTGCCCGCATACGGCAGGTCCGGAAGGTCACCATCCGTCCCGGTGAGCACCACCCGCCACGGAGCCCCGGCCGGACGCCCGGCCGTCAGCCGTCAGCGCCGGTCATCAGCCACCTGCCACCAGCCACCTGCCACCAGCCGCCGGGAACGGCGGCACCGTCCGCGGCGGATCCCGCGGCACACACCCGGCGGACCCCGCGATGGCCCGGGACGACCCCGCGATACACCTGCGCACGGGCTACGCGCGTCGGCCGAATGAGCGTTATCACGTCAACTGCGTGCTTACGCCCCCCGGACGCGGCAATACGTATCCGTATGTCGAGCCGCAGCCAGGAGGCTGGAGCATGAGCATCTGGTGGTCTCTGCATTTGCGGCGGGAAGCCGCGAGCGTTCCGCTCGCCCGTCGTCTTCTGCTCAGCGCAATGGAGACCGCGGGGGTGGACCCCGACGTCTCCTTCGATTTGTCACTCGCCCTCAGCGAGGCCTGCGCGAACGCGGTGGAGCACGGGGGGTCCGTGGATCCGGGCGCCGCGTCCCAGGAGTACCGGGTGACCGCGTTCCTGGACGGGGAGCTGTGCCGGATCGAGGTCACCGACTCCGGCCCCGGCTTCCCCGCGCGGAAGAAACGCCGCCCCGCGCCGCAGAGTGTGCCGGCACCCCCGGAGAACGTACTGACGCACCCGGCGGTCCCGGTCGCCGTCTGCGCCGAGAGCGGTCGCGGTCTGGATCTGATCGCGGAGCTCTCCGACCACGCCGACTTCCGGAACAGGCCGGGACGAGGCGCGATGGTGCGCTTCGACAAAGTCCTGAAGTGGCGTGAGGACGCGCTGCTCAGGGCTTCGTGACGGCGGGATCCGTCTGCGGCGTGGCCGTGTGCCGCATGCCGTTCCGGGGCGGAGGCGCCCCGGCGGGCGCCGTGCTGGGAACAGTGGTGGGCGCAGGCCCGGCCCGGACCTGCGCCCACCACTGCCCGCTCGCGGGGCAGATCAGCCCTGCTTGACCGAGGCCATCCACGCCTCGACCTCGTCCGCCCGGCGCGGCAGCGCGGCGGAGAGGTTCCGGTTGCCGTCCGCGGTGACGAGGATGTCGTCCTCGATCCGGACGCCGATGCCCCGGTACTCCTCGGGCACCGTCAGGTCGTCCGCCTGGAAGTAGAGGCCGGGCTCGACCGTGAGGCACATCCCGGGCTCCAGCGTGCCGTTGACGTACGCCTCGGTGCGCGCGGCCGCGCAGTCGTGGACGTCCAGGCCGAGCATGTGGCCGGTGCCGTGCAGGGTCCAGCGGCGCTGGAGTCCCAGTTCGAGTACCCGCTCCACGGGCCCCTCGACCAGACCCCACTCGACGAGCTTCTCGGCGAGCACCCGCTGGGACGCGTCGTGGAAGTCACGGTAGGCGGCGCCGGGCTTGACGGCCGCGATGCCGGCCTCCTGGGCCTCGTACACCGCGTCGTAGATCTTGCGCTGCAGCGCGTCGAAACGGCCGTCGATGGGGAGGGTGCGGGTCACGTCGGCGGTGTAGAGGGAGTGCGTCTCCACACCGGCGTCGAGCAGCAGCAGCTCCCCGGAGCGGACGTCACCGTCGTTGCGTACCCAGTGGAGGGTGGTCGCGTGCGGGCCGGCGGCGCAGATCGAGCCGTAGCCGATGTCGTTGCCCTCGACCCGGGCGCGCAGGAAGAAGGTGCCCTCGATGTAGCGCTCGGAGGTCGCCTCGGCCTTGTCGAGGATCTTCACGACGTCCTCGAAGCCGTGCACCGTCGCGTCGACGGCCTTCTGCAGCTCGCCGATCTCGAAGTCGTCCTTCACCGCGCGCGCCTCGGAGAGGAAGACCCGCAGTTCCTCGTCGCGCTCGGCGGTGACCTTGTCGGTCAGCGCCGCCTCGATGCCCGCGTCGTAGCCCCGGACGTTGCGGACCGGCCCTGTGGCATCGGTGAGCGCCGCGGGCAGCTCGCGGACGTCCTTGGCCGGGATCCCGAGCAGCTGCTCGGCCTCGGCGAGGGAGTGCCGGCGGCCGACCCACAGCTCGCCCTGGCCGCTCAGCCAGAACTCGCCGTTCTCCCGGTCGGAGCGGGGCAGCAGATAGATCGTGGCGGCGTGCCCGCCGTCCCCTGCCGGTTCCAGGACCAGGACGCCGTCCTGCGTCTGGTCACCGGTGAGGTACGCGTACTCGCTCGCCGCGCGGAAGGCGTACTCGGTGTCGTTGGAGCGGGTCTTGAGATGGCCGGCGGGCACCACGAGCCGCTCGCCGGGAAAGCGCGCCGAGAGCGCGGCACGGCGGGTGGCGGTGTGTGCGGCCTGGGCGATCGGCTCCAGGCCGTGCAGCTCGGTGTCGGCCCAGCCGGACTTCATGTTCGCGGCGAGCTCGTCGGACACGGCCGGGTAGAGGCCGTTCTTCCGGGGCTTGACGGCCTCCGCCGCCGGGGTCTCCAGGGATTCCGGGGTTTCCGGGTTCTCCGGGGTGAGCTCCTCAGACACGTTTCTGTCTCCTTGATACGACACTGGGCCCCCTCCATCGTACGGGTGTGCGGAAGGGGGCCCAGTGCCGAAAGACCTCTTACCCGGACCGCCTGGCGCACGGCCCCCGTTCAATCGAAACGGACCGCCATGATCACGACGTCCTCGGTGCATTCCTGCTGGTCGAGACCTTCGGGAAGCATCGTCCGCAGGATGTGGTCCGCGGTCGCGGCGGGGTCGTCGCGCACCGCGCGGGGCAGGTGCGCCGCCGCCGAGTGGAGCCGGGCGTACGCCCGGTCCGTGGAGTCCCCGGTGCGCCGCAACAGCCCGTCGGTGCAGAGCAGAACCGTCTCGCCGGCGGCAGGCGAGAACTCCACGCTCGGCGCCTCCCAGCAGGCGAGCATGCCCAGTGGCGCCGACAGCGAGGTCTCCACGAACTCGGTGCGCCGCTCGCCGGTGACCAGGGGCGGGACGTGGCCCGCACCGGCCAGCAGGATCGAGCGCCGTGCCGGTTCGCAGTAGGCGAAGAGCGCGGTCGCCGTACGGGCGGGCTCGGTGAGCCGCAGCAGGAGTTCGAGGTCGGCGAGGACCGCCACGGGGTCCTCGCCCTCCATGACGGCGTACGCACGCAGTCCGGCGCGCAGCCGTCCCATCGCGGCGGTCGTGCCGGGGCCCGAGCCGGTGACCGATCCGACGGTGACCCCGAGGGCGCCGTCGGTCAGCGGCAGCGCGTCGTACCAGTCGCCGCCGCCGAGCGGTCCTGTGCGGTGGCAGGCGGCGAGCTGGACGCCCGGCATCCGGGGGAGCCGGCGGGGCAGCAGCTCCTCGGTGAGGGCGGCTGCCCGGGAGCGGGCGCGGGTCAGTTCGACCAGGCGGGCCAGGTGCTCGCTCGCGTACCGCGTGTAGAGGCCGGCGAGGCGGCGGTGGCGGTCCGCGGGCTCGGCCGGCTCGTCGTAGAGCCAGACGGCCGCGCCGAGCGGCCCGGCGGTCCCCGCCGTGAGCGGGACGGCGTAGCTCGCCGCGTAACCGACTCGGGCGGCGACCTCACGGAGGCGCGGGTCGAGGTGCTTGTCGCCGGGGATGTCGGGGGTGGCGATGCCGTCCGCGGAGCCGGTGGACGTGGCGGCGCCGCTCTCCGCGCCGGCTTGTGCGCCGGGGGGCGCGTCCGTACTGCTGCCGTCGAGCATGCATCCGTACGCCGTGACATCGCGGGGGACGGTCTCGATCTGGCCGAGCTCGGCGTGGCTGAGCCCGAGCGTGACGGTACGGGTGGGGCAGGGGCCGTACGCCGCCCGGCCGGGGTCCGTGGTGTCCGCCGGTTCCAGCACCACGAGGCCGCGGCGGGCGCCGACCAGGGAGGCGCCCGCCCGCAGGAACTCCTGCAGCGCGTCGTCGAGGGTGCTGGTGGCGGCCAGCCGCTCGGTGAGTTCGTGCAGCGTGGTGAGGTCGAAGACCCAGCCGGCCAGCCGGTCCTGGATCAGGGCGCCGGGCGCCGCGGGCGGTACGGCGGCGGGAAGCGGAGCGGCAGTGTGCGCGGGGGCCGGAACGGTGGAGTCGATTCCAGCCACTTTCGGCTGGTGAGGTGCGCTCATGACAGCCGGCTTTCTGACTGGTGTGTTTCGCTCAATAGCATCGCAAACCCTCATGACATTCTGCGTAGCTATCAATGGATCCACATGTACACGCAGAAGAGAGGAGATGTCCAGCATGGTCACCTTGGGCCTCCTGGTGTCCGCGGGAGGTTTCTGTCTCCTTCCAGTAGATAACCAAGTTGGCTGGAAAGTGCCCCCCTGTGCGGCTATTTGATGTCGACTGAGGGCGTTCGGCAGAGCGTCACACCGACTGCGGTGGGTACGTAACCGGTGATGGCCAGGGGCAGTTGATACGGCCCCGGAACCTGGCGGCGGGCCTGGGCGTCTATACCGCTGTGGGTCGCGCCCCATCCCCGAATGGCGGGGTTCGCACAAGCGGTACAGCGGCACAGCGATTCAGCGGCACGGCGATTCACCGGCACAGCGCACAGCAGCACGGACAGCAAGCACAGACAGCACGGGACAAGTACGCGCCACGCACGCGCCACTCCTGGCCATGCTTGAGCAATGAACTCGGCCCAGGCTCCGCCCTGCCGGTCATCCACACCGCAGGCACACGAGCTCGCGTACACACAGTGACGCGGCATATCCATGGCGCGATGTGGACCTCGGCGTTCAACGGAAAGGAACGAGCGCTCATGCGCGAGATCCCCGGAAGGCGACGCGGACTCCGGTTCCGGCGCAGCGGGAGGCACGCCCAGCTCGATGCGGCGCTGACCTGCGCAACCGGCTGGCAGTGGCCCGTCGTTCCCGGTGTGGGGCACTCCGCCTCCGCCGGCCGGGAGCGCAGCTGCGGCTGCCCCGACCCCGAGTGCGTCGTACCCGGCGCACACCCCTTCGCCCCCGGACTCCTCGCGGCGACCACGGATGAGCGCATGGTGCGCTGGTGGTGGACCGCCCGCCCCGAAGCCCCGGTGATCATGGCAACGGGAGGCCGGGCGCCGTGCGCGCTCAGCCTTCCCGCCATCGCGGGTGCACGCGCCCTGGTGGAGCTCGACCGGCTGGGCCTGCGGCTCGGCCCGGTCGTGGCGACGCCCACCCGCTGGTCGCTGCTGGTCGCCCCGTACTCGCTGGAACGGCTCGGCGAACTGCTGCATGCCAAGGACTGGGTGCCCAGCTCGCTGCGGTTCCACGGCGAGGGCGGCTATCTGGTGCTGCCGCCCTCCGAGACCGGCAAGGGCCCTGTCTGGTGGGAGCGACCGCCCTCCCCGAGCGCCCCCCGACCGCAGGAGCGGCGACCGCTGCCGGACGCGGCGGACCGCGGTGCGGCCGCGCCCTGGCTGCCGGATGTCGAGGCAGTGGTGGACGCACTGGTGGAGGCGAGCACCGGCGCTCCGGGCGGCGGCAGCAGACTCGCCTACTGACCACCACCGAGGGCGCCCCGGCCGGTACACGCGCGGACGTGTGTACCGGCCGGGGCGCCCTGGTGTGTACGAGGGGTGAGGTCCCGGCGCACGGAACACCCGCGCGCAACCGGGGGGCCGGAGGGTGTGTACGGGGTGGGTGTCGGCGGTCGGCCCGGGCCGGTCGCGCGCGGGCGGACAGTGGTCCGGCGGCGGGCCGACGGTGCGTTCCGGGAGCAACTCCGCGCTCCGCACCGGGCATTGACGGGCCGGGCAGACAGAGACCCGGCCGTTGGCGACGGGGGATGCACCAACGACCGGGCTACTAGAACGGTAACAAGAGATCGGCGGTTCGCAAATTCGATCTCAAGTATTCGGACAGCGACTTACCTGCGCCTACGGGCAGTTGTGACCGGAGTCACCTGCTGCTCCGTGCGGGTCGTCACTCTCAGCTGAGCGTCACCTGGCGGTTGGTGAGACCGCCACGGGCACGCCGTTCCTCCGGGGTGAGCGGGGCGTCGGCGGCGAGAGCTGCCGCGAGGCGCTCCGCGAACTCGGCCGCGGGCTTCTCGCACTCCTCCGCGCTCATCGCGCTCGGCAGGTCCCAGACCGGGACCGTCAGCCCGTGCGCCCGGAACGACCCGACCAGCCTGGTGTCGGCGCCGAGCGAGGAGGTGCCCGCGGCGTGCAGCCGGGCCAGGGCGTCGAGGAGTTGCTCCTCGGGGTGGAGCATCACCCAGCGCAGGTGGTTCTTCTCGGGGGTCTCGCACCAGTACGCGGAGTCCACCGAGGTGAGCCGCACGGTGGGGATGGCCGCCTCGTTCGCCCGCTCCAGCGAGGCGGAGACCTCCGGCGTGGCGTTCTCCGAGCCGGGCACCCAGAACTCGAACCCGGTGTGGACGACCGGCTCGAAGGAGCCGCTCGGGTCCAACAGGTCCTGCAGCCGGGGTCCGTCGGGCTCGGCCTTCCGGCCGGCGACCGGGTTGCCGGGCTCGGCGGCCAGTGCCCGGGTGAGGGTGTCGGCCAGGTCGCGGCTGAGGTCACCGGACGGGGTGTCGTTCTGCAGACCGAGCAGGACGGAGCCGTCGTCACGCCGCAACGCGGGCCAGGCCATCGGCAGGACGGTAGCGAGGGTCACGGACGGCACGCCGTCGGGCAGCCCGTCCTTGAGGGTGAGCTCCACGGTCGCTGCGGGCACCAGCTCGCGCAGCGCGACCCAGTCCCCCTCGCCGGGCAGCCCTTCGAAGGGGCGCTGCACCAGCTCGGCCACTGCGTGGGCGGCGGCCCGGCCGTGGCAGGCCTTGTAACGGCGCCCGGAGCCGCAGGGGCAGGGCTCACGGGCCCCGACCACGGGGACGTGCTCAGCGGCGCCGGCGGAGCGGGCCCCGTTGGTTCCGTGAGGGGCCTTCGTCTGAGGACGCTTCTTCGCCATGGTGCGGCTCTCTCCCGACTGCGCTGGACCTGTGTCTGGCGCGAGCCTATGGGATGTCCGGCCGTTCGCGCGGGGGCTCACGGGACCCGGCCCGCCGCTGCGCGCCCGTACGGTGTCCACCGGTGCGGATTTCCGCCTCTGCGGGGGCGTCCGTCCGTACGGCGCCCGTACGGCGCCCGTCCGTGGGGAGCCGCGCCCGCAGGGAGCCCGGCACGGGGGGCCGCTCCTGCGGGGTTGCCCGTACGCGGCGCCGGATCAGTCGACTCCGCCGGATCAGTCGATTCCGTCGAAGACGTCGGAGACCGAGACCCCCGGGAACTCCGAGACGTCCGTGAACTCCGCGAAGCCCGGGGCCGGGTAGCCCGCCCCGCCGGCGGGGCACTCCTCGCGGTGCGCCCCGGTGACGAGCACCCAGACGGTCACCTCGCCCGACGCGCTGTCCCGTACGCCCCACTCCTGGGCCAGCGCGCTGATGATGTTGAGCCCGCGGCCACCTCGCGCCGTGACCGAGGGAGTGGCCGGAACCGGTCGGGTCGGACCGCCCCCGTCCGTCACTTCAACGGTCAGTCTGCCTGCCTTGTCCACGCGCCAAGCGGCGCGGACGTCACCGTCGCCGATCTCCGCCCGGCCCAGCGGCCTGCCGTGCCGGCAGGCGTTGCTGAGCAGTTCGGAAAGGATCAGTACGGCGTCGTCGACGACCGAGTCGGACACCCCGTTCCTGCGCAGCTGATCGCGCATACGGTGTCGTGCTTCCCCCACGCCCGCAGGGCCATGAGGTACGGCCATGCTCGACGACGCGGGCACTTCTTGTGCCACCACCAACGCCACCCCCGAGACCTCCTTTGCCCCCACGCCATCGATTGGATGCCCCAGCGCACTGGACCGGAAACCGGCCAAAGGGGGCCCGGTGACGCACTCGACGTGCTCGAATACGGACCGAACGCGCCGGTGCACTCCCTGTGACCGCATTAATGCGGATGGGGACCGACTTAGGGGGCGTGGGTGACTGAACCACTACTAAGCGGGGCTAAAGGCGACCGAGTTGAGACAGAACCTGTTTCGGGCGGTTGGTGATGATTGCGTCCACGCCAAGCTCGGCGCAGAGCGCCACATCCCCGGGTTCGTTCACGGTCCACACATGTACCTGGTGGCCGGCCCGGTGCAGCCGTTCCACATAACCGGGGTGGTTGCGCAGGATCCGCATGCCGGGCCCCGCGATCCCGGCACCGGCGGGCAGCCGGCCGTCGCGCAGCCGCGGTGAGAGGAACTGCAGCAGATAGACGGTGGGAATGGCCGGGGCGGCAGCGGCGACCCGGTGCAGCGAACGGGCCGAGAAGCTCATGATCCGCACGGGTGACGAGGCGCCCGGCGCCGGGGCGTCCAGGCCGAAACGAGCCAGCGACGCGAGCAGCTTCTCCTCCACCTGGCCCGCCCACCGGGTGGGGTGCTTGGTCTCGATCGCCAGCTCCACCCGGCGGCCCGAGTCGGCGACGAGCTCCAGGAGCCGGTCCAGGGTGAGCACGGACGTACTCTCCCGGTCCCAGTCCGGCGACTCCTCCGGATCCTTCCAGGCCCGCCAGGATCCGAAGTCCAGGGCGGCGAGATCGGACAGCTCCAGTGCGGAGACCGCGCCGCGGCCGTCGGACGTCCGGTTCACCCGGCGGTCGTGCACACAGACGAGATGGCCGTCGGCGGTGAGCCGCACATCGCATTCGAGAGCGTCGGCCCCGTCCTCGATGGCGCGCATGTACGCGGCGAGGGTGTGCTCGGGGGCGTCCTCGGAAGCCCCCCGGTGAGCGACGACCTGGATGCTGTGCTGTCGTACGTGGGTCACCGCGTCATGGTGTCACCGTGGCGGGGCAGGCGAACACAGGAGAGCGCGGGCAGGTGTGTGATGGTGCACGCTTCTCCGTTTTCTTCTCATCGGACTTCTTCTCATCCGAAATAAAGGATGCGCGCGAAGCGGGCGGGGAGAAGCCTTGAGGACCAGTGGAGAACCGAGTAGACAGCGACGTGGGCGACTCAGTGGGCCGGCCCGGAAGGGCAGCACCGCAAGAGGACGCACAGCTCCCGCTTACAGTGCCCCGACGTGCTGTGGGAAAAGCTGTCCGCAGACACTTGCACAGCGGGACTCTGACCGAGACGACGTGGAACCGAGGAGAAAGAGCTGTGAGCACCGAGAACGAGGGCACGGCGGCCGAGACCGCACCACCCGCCCCGTCCGCACCTCCCGTGCCGGTTGCCGCTCCTGAGGGCACGCCCGCTTCCGCCACCGAAGCCACTGCGCAGCTCCCCGGGCCGGTGCCCACCGGCGCGCCCGAGCCCGTCCGGGCCGCGGACGCCGGCTGGCCCCCGCCGCCGCCGTCACTCCCCGCGTACGGGGGCGGCGGCAACGGCGGATACGGGGAAGGCGGCGGCCCCGTGTGGGGTGCGCCCGTACCGGCCCCGCCGGCCGCGCCGAAGAAGCGCGCGGGTGGCCTGATCGCGGCGGTGGTCGTCGCGGCGCTGGTCGCGGGCGGTATCGGCGGCGGCATCGGATACTTCGCCGCCGAGCACAGCGACAACGCGACAGGGTCGACGACCGTGTCCGCGCCGGGCAAGGGCCAGGAGGTCAAGCGCTCGCCGAACACGGTCGCGGGGATCGCGGCCAAGGCGCTGCCGAGCGTGGTGACCATCGAGGCGAAGAGCGGCAACGGCGACGGCGGTACCGGCACCGGCTTCATCTACGACACCCAGGGCCACATCCTCACCAACAACCACGTGGTGGCGGAGGCGGCCGACGGGGGCACCCTGACGGCGACGTTCTCCAACGGCAAGAAGTACGACGCCGAGGTGGTCGGCCGGGCACAGGGCTACGACGTCGCTGTCGTGAAGCTCAAGAACGCTCCGTCCGGGCTGACCCCGCTCGCCCTGGGCAACTCCGACCAGGTGGCCGTCGGCGACTCGACCATCGCGATCGGCGCGCCGTTCGGCCTGTCCAACACGGTGACGACTGGCATCATCAGCGCCAAGAACCGCCCGGTGGCCTCGGGCGACGGCTCGGGCAGCAAGGCCTCGTACATGAGCGCCCTGCAGACCGATGCCTCGATCAACCCGGGCAACTCGGGCGGCCCGCTGCTCGACGACCGCGGGGCGGTCATCGGCATCAACTCGGCCATCCAGTCGGCCAGCAGCGGCAGCCTCGGCGGCAGTGACGCCCAGGCCGGGTCGATCGGCCTGGGCTTCGCCATCCCCATCAGCCAGGCGAAGAACGTCGCGCAGCAGCTGATCAAGACCGGTGAGCCGGTGTACCCGGTGATCGGTGCCACGGTCGCCATGGACGAGCAGGGCAACGGCGCCAAGATCTCCGAGCAGGGCGCGAGCGGCACGGACTCGGTCGCGGCCAACGGCCCGGCGGCCAAGGCCGGTCTGAAGCCCGGCGACGTGATCACCAAGCTCGACGACACGGCGATCGACAGCGGTCCGACCCTGATCGGCACGATCTGGACGCACAAGCCGGGCGACAAGGTGCAGCTCACCTACAAGCGCGGCGGCAAGGAGCACACGGTCGAGGTCACCCTGGGCCAGCGCAAGGGCGACAGCTGACGCGCTAGTCTGTTCCCGCGTCACCCTCAGCGGGGTGACGCGGGGTGGGTTGCCCGAGCGGCCTAAGGGAACGGTCTTGAAAACCGTCGTGGCGAGAGTCACCGTGGGTTCAAATCCCACACCCACCGCAGCAGGTGAAAGGCCCCTGACCAGGTACTCCGGTCGGGGGCCTTTCTCGTGGGTGCCGCCCGGCAGCGACTGACGTGCCGCCCCGCCCTTCCTGGCCGGCCGGCGGGGCGCAGGGGACACGGCCCCTTGGCCGGCGCGGAGCACCGCACCGTGCGAGCGGGCTCACGGCCTACCCCGGCCCTGCAGCCCCCGAGCCCTGGCAGCCCCCGAGCCCTGGCAGCCCCCGGCTGCGGGAGACGGGTGTTCTGTGTCCGTTCGGCCCCACGGGTCTGCCCCCGTGTCCCTGGAATCTTCTCGGCTCTCCGCGTAAGAGTGAAGACTGGTTGACTTGCCTCGATCCTGAAGGAAATGAATATGGCCTCGAACCGGGACGCAGATCGGAAAGCCGGGAAAAAGCCCACGTCTTCACGGGCGCGGGCAGCTTCCGCCGAACCGGCTGTTCCGGGAATCCTCGGTTTGCAGCGCAGCGCCGGGAATGCCGCTGTTGTTCAGATGCTCCGTCAGGCCGGGCTCCCGGCGGCAGAGGATCTGCATCAGCACGGTCCCGGATGCGCTCACCAGCCGGAGGGGCCACAGGTACAGCGCTCCCCGAGCAGCCATGCCGTTGCCCGCTCCCTTCAGGAGGAACGGCACGAACACGGTGCCGGCGGCGGTCATGAAGGCGTGGGGGACACCGGCCCGGTCGACCAGCTGGGCCTGCTCAATGCGGCGATGGCCTCCGCGAGCCGTCCGCTGCCCGCGGCGCTGCGCAAGGAGGCCGAGTCGTTCTACCAGAACGACCTCTCCTCCGCCCGTCTCCACGACAACCCGGTGGCTCAGAGTGCCACTACGGCGATGGGGGCCCAGGCCATGACGGTCGGCACCCACATCTTCATGCCCCCGGCGGCCGTGGGGAACATGTCGCTCATGGGCCACGAACTCGGCCACGTCAACGAGAATCTCAAGGGCGTACGCGAGACCGGCAACAACAACGGCTCCGGGGTCACCGTCACCGACCCCAACCAGAACTCCGAGCAGAAGGCGGAAAGAGACGGGGTCGCCTTCGCCGCAGGTGCGGGAACCGCCCCATCCGTCGTCGCGCAGCGAGCGGTGCTGGACGACACCGTTCAGCGCACCGGACCCGGGGGCGTGGCCGGTGAGGCCGGTGGGGCCGTCCAGCGAAGGGACGAGGAAGCGGCGGGGCTGCGACATGGAGGGCACGAGGGCGGAGCCCACGGCGGTCTTGCCGTGCAGAGGGCCGGACACAGGGACGGGCACAGGGACGGAGGCGGCCGGCAGCGGCGGCCTCAACGCGTACGTGTCTCCTCGCTGCGGCACGCCGAGTACATCCAGTCCCCCTCCTACGGCCAGGCGAGCCGCCGCGGAGGTGGCACGGAAGCACACGCGATTCTGGGCCCGCTCGGATTCTGGGATGTGAACAGCGACGCCAACCCCAGGCTGCCCCCTGCCATTGACGACGCCCGGGACGAGTACCGACACGAGACCTTCATTGCCGGACACATGCTGAACGCGTGTTTCGGCGGTCCTGGCAACAGTTCAAAGAACATCACCATTCTGACGTCGGGTGCGAATTCCAGAATGAAGAGTTTTGACAACCCGATCAAAACGGCCATGCGCTATTTGGGCAGCATATACGACAGGCTCTCCCATCTCTATATGCCGATAGATCAGCTCAGGTTCGGCATCGAAGTACTTGTTCAGCCTGCGGGATATCCGTACGTGTGGGACCGCGACAGCAGCCCAGGAAAGTACATCTCGTCCTACATCAGCTGCCGGGCAACGGTCCGCGGGTCCAGCATGGTTTCGGACTGGATCGAGGATGCTCTGAGGCAGGACCCGTACAACCCGGAATGGCAGGCCGTCAACACTGAGCTCGGCTATGTCCTGAGCTATGTGGACCGGGCGAACATGTCGGACTTGATCGATAACAGCCCGCGCTACGCACTTGTGTGAGGGGAACGCCCGCCCGTACGGGCGGGCGTGACCCTTCGCCTTCACCCGTCACGCATGCGCGGGTGAAGGGGTGCGCGGAAGGCGCAGGTGGCACAGGCAAGGGCCGCGGGGGCGGCTGCATCGTGCGCTCCCCCGGACCCTTCGCGGTGAGAATTGCCGTGGATTCAAATCCCGCCCCCGCCGTTCCCCCGCCGCAGGGGCGGAGCAATTGTGAATCGGAAGGGGCGCTCCCGTTGGCGGGGGCGCCCGTCCCGTGCGGCCTGCGGCAGGTGAATGCCATTCAGCGCCCGTACACGGCCACGAAGTCCCGCGTCGCCTGGTTGTAGTAGCGCTCCGGCGGGTTCTCGAAGTCGAGGATGTTCGTCGGCTTCGGGTCGGTGGGGTCCGTCCTGCTGTCGTAACTCATGAAGGACGGCCAGGCGCGGTTCATGTCCAGCGGCATCGCGCGCACCGCACCGGCACGCTGCATCAGGTCGGCGAGCGTGTGGGCCGTCAGGGCCTGGCCGACGATCATGATGATGTCCCCCTTGGCGGTGACGCCGACGCCAGAGCGCGCGACGAACATGGCGCTCTGGTCGGTGGCGCCCCACTTGGAGTCGCTGTCGATGTCCGGGACGACCTTCCCGCCGTCGACCATCAGCTCCAGACACTGGCGTACGCCGACGACGTCCGGTGTCATCCGCACGTCGCGGCCCCAGACGCCCAGCTTGATCGAGCCGTCGCGGTAGAAGACCTCGGACGCGGCGCCGTCGCGGAGCGATCCGGCGGTACGGCCGTTGAGGTAGAAGCCCCCGTTGGAGCCGCCGTCGGTGATCTTGAAGCCGCCGTTCCAGGTGGCGACCAGTCCGGTGCGCTGTCCCTTGGGGATGTTCGGCGGGACGGAGAAGGTGCCGCCGGGCTCCCGTACGCCCGGGTGGAGCTGGAAGCGGGCGTGCTTCGTACTGATCCAGGCAACAGCCGCCTCGTAGGAGGTGTGCTGCGCGTCGGGCCGCACGTACGTCCCCTGCACGATCGGGCGGCCCTTGCTGTCGGTGGCCAGCGTCCGGTAGACGCCTTCGCCCTTGAGCGACGGTGAGACGAGCGGACGCATCGGGGCGCGGAGTGCCACATCGGGGTGGAGGCCGTGCGGGGGCGCCTGGGCCGCCGCGGTCTGGTTCATGCGGGCCTGGGCGTCGGCCGAGAGGGCGCCGCCGACCTTCGGCGGATCGAGGTCGTACTTGATGTTCTCCAGTTTGTCGACCACAACGCCCATCGAGTGCTCGCGGGCCCAGCCTGCGAGACGGGCCGCCGTGCTGTCGTCGCCCGGGTAGGTCAGGGCCCCGCCGACGGACCAGCCGAGGACTCCGGCGCAGACCAGAAGGGCCGCGAGAACCGCACGGGCAGCCTTCCTGCGGGGTAGCAGGCGGCGCTTCCTGGGGCCTGGATCCGTTGCCTGGGACATGACGCTCCTTCACCTGACGCACAGTCATCCGAGGCTCCATCGGAACCCGGCCACGGGAATACGCACAGCCGGGAGGGGCCAACCGGGTGGTGTTCATCTGAAGAACGGCACTTTGTGTGCGTTGCTCCCTATCCGTCCAGAAGCCATCCGCATCATGTGATGAGTACGTAGAACGTCCACCGTAAAAACGGTTCTCGACCAGAGAAATGAGGGGTCGTCATGACCAGCCAGGCCAAGAAGGTGTGGGCCGCCTTCACCACCGCGTTCTTCGCGCTCGTCGCGATGCTCGGATTCTCCGCAGCGGGCAACCGCGCCACCGCTGTCGTCCCTGCCGGTGCTGCCGCTCCGGTCCCCGCCGACCTGACGGGCCGTACCGTCCGTACGACGGGTGTTCCCGCCGTACGACCGGCTCCGGAAGCCGCGGAACCGGCGGCTTCGACCGCTGCGGAACCGGCGCAAGTCGCCTGGTGGGCGCTGCCCAGGGATCGCGCGCTGCCGCCCACCATCAAGCAGCGCATTCGTGCCGAGGCCCATGGCTCCACGCCCAGCACGCGTCACCTTCCGCTCGACTCGGACACCTCGTCGGACGACGCGGTCGCGGACGCCGCAGTCGGCGAAGCGGTTCTTCAGCCGGCCTGATCGTGCGTCCCGGTTCCGGTGCTGTGGGTCCGGTCCAGCCGCTCCGGCTGCAGGGACCGCAAGGACTTCAGGCGCCGTGAGCATGACGCCGACGACAGAGGCGGTACGGGCCGCGAAGGCGGTACGGGTCGCGAGGCGGTGCGGATCACGAGGCAGGACGGGTCGTGAAGGCGGTACGGGTCACGGAGTCTCTTCGTGTCACGGAGGCCCCTACGACTCGGCAAAGGCCTTTGGATCTCGAAGCCGTAGCGACGGAACAGGCCACGCAGGCCGTGTGAGCCACAGAGGCCACAGAGACCATGTGAGCCACAGAGGCCATGTGAGCCACAGAGACCGTGCGAGCTACAGAGGCCGTGCGAGCCACACTGGCCGCTCAGGTCACACAAGCCACACATGTCACTCGCACCGACCAGGCCGCATTGATCACGCGGGCCGCATCGGTCATGGGGCAGGCATCGTCAGGCGGGCTGCCGATGCGATGGTGGCGCGGGATTCATGCTCGGTGAGTCCGGTACGGACGGCCGCGCGGACAAGCTGCTCGGCGAGCTGGTCGCCGAAGCCGTTCTCGTAGGCGCGGCAGGCGGCCCAGAAAAGACGGGTGTTGCGCTGCCCCTCATGGGCGGCGAGTACGAAGTGGACCAGGCCGTGGCCTTGAACGGGCCGGCCGGTGGAGTGCGGCGAACGCGCGGGAGGCGTGAGCAGACGGAGCAGAGCACGAGGACAGCGCGCGGGCGCGAGATGCGCCGTGCCGGGTGCGAGGCGGTAGACGCCGTGGACCGTGAGTGAACCGGGCCCCACGAGGTAACCGCCGGCGCCCCGTACGTCGATGCCGGGAGCGAGCCGGCTCGCCGAGTTGGGCACTGCCCTGTCGGGTGGTCCGGTCAGCCAGAGGTGGCTGCCACCGCTCGGAGTGAGCACGGTGACGGTCTCCGGGATCGTGAACAGATGCGTGAGTGCGAGGCGTTGCAGAGCGGCCGTGGAGTCGGTCTCCGCCTTGGTGTCGAGGTCGATGCCGATCAGGTGGTGCGGCGGTCGTCCACAGGCGATGCCGTATCCGGTGGCCCAGGGCGCCTGGGCGAACAGTGCCCGCACGGCCGTGGGGTCGGCCGTGGCGTCGTGGACGCCGTGCCCCGTGCGGCCGCAGGCGCCGCGGCAGCGGGACGGCGTGGGTTCTCCGTGGTGCGGCGAGGGGATCGCCGGGAGCTTGGTGCGGGACAGGGGGATGACGGGGAGCCCGAGCTCGGCGGCGGAGAGCGCATGGGCGAGGGCCAGGGTGGCGGAGTGCCTGTCGGAGGCGGCCATGCGTCCATTCTCGTTCATGCGTTCGAATAAGGAAAGTGGGGCGGAGACGCACTTCGGGCCCATTCCGGGAGAGGTGCAGGAACGCTTCACCTCCTGGGGGGCCCGGATTCCGCCGGGCGGGGGCGGGCGCTGCGCAGGTTCGTGTCGTGATGGGGGTTTATCGACTTAACGTCACGCTTGCGAGGGAATCAGGCCTTCCGGGCTGGTTCAGCGGGGGTGGCGTGGGCAACTCTGATCTCGCGACAGTCGTGAACCACTTACACCGGGGCGGTCGGCCAACCGCCCCGGAAACAGACGCACTTCTGGTTCCTGGAGGAAATGACATGGCACACATCCGTAGCGTTCGCGTCCTTGCCGCCGTCGCCGCCCTGCCCCTGGCAGCGGCCCTCTTCACGGGAGTGGCAACCGCGGACAACGGTGCCGTCGCGGGCAACGGATCCAACGCCAGTGTTGCCGGAGTCGTCGGCAGTGGCGTCGGGCACAACAACAACGGCAACTCGACCACCACGCAGCAGGTCGCCACGGGCTCCGGTGCGTCCAACCAGAACAGCACGGCGAGCGTCAACGGTTCTGCGTTCACGTCGATCGACCAGGCCAACTACACGGTGAATTTCACCCGGCTCTGGTGAGAAGCGGCCCGATGGGGGTCGGGACCGCGGGGGTTGTGTGGGGACGCATGAACGCTGTACGAGGTGAATGACTGTCCGGGCGACGGTGCTGAGGCATCGCCGCCCGGACAGTTCTCTGTTTGCGGTGGGGAAGTGGTGCTGGGCGACGGTCTTGACACCGGGCAGGTTTCTGACGGACAGTCAGAAACCTTGGACCGGACGCCAGGGAGGACGCCGACGTGCACCTCGCCCCGACGGAGCGCCAGTTACGGCTGCGCGCCGAACTCCGTACCTACTTCAGCGACGTGATGCGGGCGGGGCCCGGAGACACCCGCCCACCGGGGGCCGGCGCACATCCAGGAGAGCAGCGGGCGCTGCTGCGGCGCATCGGCTCCGACGGCATGCTGGGGCTCGGCTGGCCCGTCGAGTACGGGGGCAAGGGGCGTGGCCCCGATGAGCAATTCGTCTTCTTCGACGAGGCGTACCGCGCGGGCGCGCCCGTGTCGATGGTCACGCTGAATACCGTCGGGCCGACCCTCATGAAGTACGGGACGCCGGAGCAGAAGGACTACTTCCTGCCGCGCATCCTGACCGGCGAGGTCGTCTTCGCGATCGGTTACAGCGAGCCGTCGGCCGGGACCGACCTCGCCTCCCTGCGGACACGGGCGGTCAGGGACGGTGACGCCTGGGTCGTCGACGGGCAGAAGGTCTTCACGTCCAACGCCCAGAACGCCGACTGGATCTGGCTTGCCTGCCGCACCGATCCGGACGCGCCCAAACACCGCGGCATCTCGATCGTGCTGGTGCCGACCGACGCCGCGGGGTTCTCGTGGACCCCGATCGAGACCGTGGGCGGGCAGACGACGACCGCCACGTACTACGACGGGATCCGGGTGCCTGCCGGGAACCTGGTCGGCGCCGAGAACGCGGGCTGGGAGCTGATCACCAACCAGCTCAACCATGAGCGCGTGGCGCTCGCCGCGATCGGAATGCAGGCGGAGGACTCCTACACGGAGGTTCTGGAGTACGCCCGCACGCCTGACCCGGACACCGGCGTACGCCCGGCCGACCGCGCATGGGTCAGGGCCCGGCTCGCGGAGGTGCACGCCCGGCTCGCGGCCGTGAGATTGCTCAACTGGCGCCTGGTCGGGGACGTCGGAGCCGGGACTCTCGCACCGGGCGACGCAAGTGGGATCAAGTTTCTGGGAACCGAAAGCGCCGTGGAGGTGTATCGGATGTGTCAGGAAATTGCGGGGGAGGCGGCGCTGCTCAGGGCGGGGGCCCCGGGGGCTTTCGGGGGCGGGGAGCTGGAGCGGATGAACAGGGCGGCGCAGATCAACACGTTCGGGGGCGGCGTGAGCGAGGTGCAGCGGGAGATCGTCGCGACGATGCGACTCGGGATGAGGAGCCGGAAGAGGTGAGCGGTGAGGTGGATAGGGAAGGGGCGCTGAGCAGGGCGGCAGCGGTGAGCAGGGAGGCAGTGGCCTGCGGGGAGGCGGCAGGGGGGAGCCCGGTCCGGGAGGCGGCGGCCGGAAGCGAGGGGGCGGTTGCGGCCGTGGGGAGCAGGCGGGATCCGCTGTACGAGCGGCTGAAGGCGTACGAGGGGCGCCCCGCCGCGGTCTCGGGGGTCGGGAAGGACCCGGTCAATGAGGCGATGATCAGGCACTGGTGCGAGGCGATGGGGGACGGGAGCCCGGCCTATCCGGCTGTCGCGCCCCCCACCATGCTCCAGGCCTGGACAATGGGCGGGCTCTCCGGGCACTCGGGCAGGACCTCCGCCTACGACGAGCTGTTCGCCCTGCTGGACAGCGCGGGGTGCACCGCTGTCGTCGCGACCGACTGCGAACAGGAGTATCTGCGGGAGCTGCGGCCCGGGGACCGGATCACTTTCGACGCGGTGATCGAGTCGGTATCCGAGCGCAAGGAGACCGCGCTGGGGTCCGGGTACTTCGTCACCACGCGGATGGATGTCCGGGGCGAGGGGGAGCCGGCCGGGACGCATCGCTTCCGGATCCTGAAGTACGCACCCGGGGTGCGGGCGAAGGCGCCGGCTGCGTCCGCCGGGGCGGCCGGTGAGATCTCCGGGCGGGCGAGCGGTGGGGCATCGTCCGGCAGCACGGCCGGCGGCAGGTCCGCGGGCGCGGTGCGCGGTACGGAGCCGGGCGGGTCGCCGGACCGGCGGGCGGGAGAGGGCGCCAGGCCGCAGACGGGGCGGCCGCGCCCGGTGGTCAACCGCGACAACGCCGGGTTCTGGGAGGGGGTGGCCCGGCACCAGTTGCTGATCCAGCGGTGCACATCCTGTGCGGCGCTGCGGTTCCCCTGGCTGCCGGGCTGCAACGCGTGCGGGTCACCGCGGTGGGACACCGTCGCGGCGTGCGGGGCCGGGACGGTCTACTCGTACGTGGTCATGCACCATCCCTCCTTCCCGGCGTTCGACCCGCCCTATGCGGTGGGGCTGATCGAGTTGGCCGAGGGCGTGCGCATGGTGAGCAACGTGATCGGGGTGCCGTACGACAAGGTGCGGGTCGGTCTGCCGGTGAGCCTCGAATTCCTGCGCGTGGACGAGGACGTGGAGCTGCCGGTGTTCAGGGGAGGCGAAGGCTGACATGGACTTCACACCGACCGAGGAGCAGGTAGCCGCGCGGGACCTGGCCGCACGGATCTTCGCGGACCTCTCCACGCACGAACGGCTGACGGCGGCCGGAACAGGCACGGATGCCGTGTTGTGGAAGGCCTTGGGCGCTGCGGGGCTGGCGGTGGCGGCGGAGGAGACCGGGCTGCTCGGTCTGGTGCTGCTCCTGGAGGAGCAGGGCAGGACCACGGCACAGGTCCCCTTCACCGCGACCTGTGTGTACGGACTGCTGGCAGTGGCTGCCCATGGCACGGACGAGCAGCGCGGGAGACTGCTGCCCGCGCTGCGGGAGGGCGTGGCGGTCGCGACAGGTTCGTTCCCGGCCCGGGGAGGCGTGCGGGCCGGCCCGGACGGCAGGCTGAGCGGGACTGTCCCGTTCGTTCCGTGGCTGCGGGACGCCACTCTGGTGCTGGTGGCCGACCAGGACCTCGGCCTCTGGCTGGTCCGGGTGGCGGATGCCAGGACCGAGCCGGTGGAGAGCACAGCGCCCTGGTCGGGAGGGCGGCTGATCCTGTCCGGGACACCGGCCGAGACGCTGGGCGGACCGGGCGCGTACCGGCAGGTGCTGGCCGTCGCGCGGGTCGCGTTCGCCGGGCTCCAGGCCGGTGTCTGCGCGGGCTCGCTCGCCCGCGCTGTCTCGTACACCTCGGAGCGGGAGCAGTTCGGCCGGCCTCTCTCCACCAACCAGGGGGTGTTGTTGCGGGCGGCGGACGCGTACATGGACACCGAGGCGATACGGGTCACGGCGTACGAGGCGGCCTGGCGGCACGACGAGGGGCTGCCGTTCGCCACTCATGCGCTGACTGCGGCGTGGTGGGCTTCGGAGGCGGGCAAGCGGGTCGTGCATGCGGGCCAGCATCTGCACGGCGGGCTCGGTTCCGACCTCGAACACCCCGTGCACCGGCACTTCCTCTGGGGGCGGCAGCTCGACGCGTATCTCGGCTGCGGGAGCGAAGTGCTCGACGAATTGGGCTCGTTGCTCGTGGAGGGCGACGGGCAACAGGCCGCGGAGAGAGAGGAGACGGTATGAGGCTCGGCGATGAACTGGCACCGCTGGAGATCCCGGTGACCCGCACGCTGATCGTCGCGGGCGCGATCGCGTCCCGCGACTACCAGGATGTGCACCACGATGCCGCGGCCGCCAGGGAGAAGGGCTCTCCGGACATCTTCATGAACATCCTCACGACCAATGGGCTCGTCGGCAGATACATCACCGACCACTTCGGTCCCGGATGCAGACTGCGCAAGGTCGCGATCCGGCTCGGGGCCCCCAACTACCCGGGGGACACCATGGTGTTGACGGGTACGGTGTCCGCCCTCGACGGCGACGACGCGGAGGTCCGGATCACCGGCACCAATGGAATCGGCCGCCATGTCACCGGCAGCGTGGCCGTCACTGTCCCGGGGGCGGGGAGAGCCACAGGCGGAGAGAAGGACCGGGGAGCAGAGAAGGCCACGGAAGCACCGGAGGCCACGGGAGCAGAGCAGGGCTCGGGAGCAGAGCAGGCCACGGGAGCGAAGCAGGGCTCGGGAGTAGAGCAGGCCGCCCATGCCGAGGGGGCCACGCAGGCCGAGCGGGGGGCGGTTGCGGAGGGCGGTGGGGGCGCCCGCTCCGAGCCCGGAGCGGCTTCCGGGAGCGGGGTGGCGGCGTGACCAGGAGCAGACCTGACTCGCTCGGCGGGAAGGCCGCCATCGCCGGTATCGGGGCGACCGAGTTCTCGAAGAACTCCGGGCGCAGCGAGCTCAAGCTCGCCGTGGAAGCCGTCCACGCCGCGCTCGACGACGCGGGTCTCGCGCCCGGAGACGTGGACGGGCTGGTCACCTTCACCATGGATACCAGCCCAGAGATCACGGTCGCCCAGGCTGCCGGGATCGGGGAGCTGTCCTTCTTCTCCCGCATCCACTACGGGGGCGGTGCCGCCTGTGCCACGGTGCAGCAGGCCGCACTCGCCGTCGCTGCCGGGGTCGCGGACGTGGTCGTCTGCTACCGGGCGTTCAACGAGCGCTCCGGGCGCAGATTCGGCTCGGGGGTCCAGCACAGGGAGCCGTCGGCCGAGGGGGCCGCGCTCGGCTGGGCGCTGCCGTTCGGGCTGCTCACACCGGCTTCATGGGTGGCTATGGCGGCCCGGCGGTATCTCCATACGTACGGCCTCCCGCCCGAGGTGTTCGGCCATGTCGCGGTGGTGGACCGCCGGTATGCGGCGCGCAATCCGGCGGCCTACTTCTACGAGAAGCCGATCACCCTCGCCGAGCACGCCGCCTCGCGGTGGATCGTGGAGCCGCTGCGGCTGCTCGACTGCTGTCAGGAGACCGATGGGGGGCAGGCGATCGTCGTCACCAGTGCTGAGCGCGCCCGTGATCTGCGCCGTCCGCCTGCGGTGATCGTCGCCGCGGCGCAGGGAGCCGGCCGGGCCCAGGAGCAGATGACCAGTTTCTACCGGGACGATCTCAGTGGTCTGCCCGAGATGAGCGTGGTCGCCCGGCAACTCTGGCAGACGTCCGGGCTGCGGCCGTCCGACATCGACGTGGGGATTCTCTACGACCACTTCACGCCGTTCGTCCTGATGCAGCTGGAGGAGTTCGGCTTCTGCGATCCGGGGGAGGCGGCGGCCTTCGTCGCGGAGGACGTGCTTCCGCTCAACACCCATGGGGGCCAGCTCGGGGAGGCCTATCTGCACGGTATGAACGGCATAGCGGAAGCAGTACGGCAGGTGCGCGGTACTTCGGTGAACCAGATATCCGGAGCGGCCACGACACTCGTCACGGCGGGGACCGGCGTACCCACATCCGGGCTCATCCTCGGCACGGACGGCTGACACTGCGGCGTGGGCGTTGGGCGGCCCGGGCCGGCGGGCCGTTCACTGCGCCTATGAAACGACAAAAGGTGTTCTTGTCCCCTGTTCTGGGTGCCGCGGTTCTCCTGGCACTCGCGGCTCCGGCTGCCGATGCCGTAACGGAAATCGTCGCTCCGCCGCCCGGCACGCAGTCGGGCCCTGGCGCCCCGGCGGCCCCCGACAGCCGCTCGGACGCCGGGGCCGATGCCTTGGCCAGTACCCGCGGTGGCGCCCTCAGGGGCACCCGCCCGGACCCGGTGCCAGGTCTCGCCATGGGCCCGGCACCCGGTCCGGCGGCGGATCCCGCGCCCGGTGGCCCGGCGACGGGTCCCGCGCCCGGTGGCACGGCCGGGGCCGGGGATGCCCAGTCCGGTGCAGCGCGGCCCGGGACACCACAGCCCGGGACACCACAGTCGGGGAACGCCCAGTCCGGGACACCACAGTCCGCGACACCACAGTCCGGGAACGCCCAGTCCGGGAGACCGCAGCCCGGGAACGCGCAGCCCGGGGCAACGCACCCCGGGTCAGCCCGCACCGGGCAGGCGGGGCCTGTGACGCCGACGCGGGCCGCGGCCGCCGACACCGACCGGTTCGACGGCTGGGGGTTCGACACCTGTGTCACTCCGTCCCTCGCGACGATGCGTGCCTGGAATTCGTCCCGGTACCGGAGCATCGGCGTCTACTACGGGGGCCGCGGCCGGGGTTGCCCGAACCAGCCCGAGCTGAGCAAGAGCTGGGTGTCGAGCGTCTACGGGATGGGCTGGAAGGTCCTGCCGGTGTTCGTCGGTTCGCAGTCGCCGTGTGTGCAGGCCGAAGGCAAGCGGAAGGTCGCGATCGGCTCCGACCCGGCCGGCCAGGGAGCGGACGAGGGCCGCGATGCGGTCGAGCGGGCCCGGGCGCTCGGGATGGTGGAGGGCACACCGCTCTATCTGGACATGGAGGCGTACGACCAGAACGACAGTGACTGCGCCGCCACCACCCTCTCGTTCGTCCGCTCCTGGGACCGTGAGGTGGAACGGCTCGGGTTCGTCTCCGGCTTCTACAGCAGCGCGGACTCCGGGGTGCAGCAGCTCGGGGACGAGCGCAAGGCGGGCACGTCGGATCTGCCCTCGGTGATGTGGTTCGCCCGCTGGAACGACAAGCCGTCGGTGACCGGGGAGTCGTCCCTGCGCAGCGAGGACTGGTCGCCCCACCTGCGGATCCACCAGTACGCGGGCGATGTGACGGAGGAACACGGCGGACAGGAACTCAGCATCGACCGGAACCGGGTCGACGCGCCTGTGGCCCGTATCGCCGGCCAGTGAATCCGGTCCGCGGATCGTCAGCGGCCTGCCGCTGACGGCCCCGAGTCCGCTGACGGCTCCGGGGCCGGCGAACCCGCAGGGCCGGGCCGTCTTCCCCGGGTGCCCTCCCCGGATTACTCCGCCGGTCCTGCGCCGGAACCCCGACGGGGGGAGGGCCGCCCTCCACCTTCAGGAGGTCGGGCTACCACCACTCCTACAACCTGAGGGGGATTCGCCTTCGGCACCTGTGGGCGATCTGCTCAAGGGGATCGGCTCCTAGCGTGGAGCTATGACCACGCCAGTCTGTACCAGCGCAGCGAAGGCGGCGACGCCGTACACGTCGTTCGCCACCTACATGCGCGCCCGGGGGCCCGTTCTGCTGCGCACCGCCCGTTCGCTGACCGCCAATCCGTGTGACGCCGAGGATCTGCTCCAGACCGCGCTGACCAAGACCTACGTCGCGTGGGACCGGATCGAGGACCACCGCGCGCTGGACGGCTATGTCCGGCGGGCGCTGCTGAACACGCGGACGTCGCAGTGGCGCAAGCGCAAGGTCGACGAGTTCGCCTGCGACGTCCTGCCCGAGCCGGATACCGCGCCCGCGCCCGACGCCGCCGAGCACCAGGCGCTGCGTGATGCGATGTGGCAAGCGGTGATGAAGCTCCCCGACCGGCA
Source organism: Streptomyces sp. NBC_00388 (assembly GCF_036061255.1). Classification (NCBI taxonomy): domain Bacteria; kingdom Bacillati; phylum Actinomycetota; class Actinomycetes; order Kitasatosporales; family Streptomycetaceae; genus Streptomyces; species Streptomyces sp. NBC_00388. The sequence goes on along the minus strand of NZ_CP107948.1, from coordinate 3,725,422 downwards.
GCGGGCCATGGTGGTGCTCCGCTACTACGAGGACCTCAGCGAGGCGCAGACGGCCGAGGTGCTCGGTGTGTCGGTCGGTACGGTCAAGAGCGCGGTCTCCCGCGCCCTCGGCAAGCTCCGCGACGACCCGGTGCTGTCCCCCGCGCACTGAGCTCACTGAGCGCACTGAGTTCACTGCTCCGCGCCTGAGACTGGGCGTGGGCCTGAGACTGGGCGTGGGCCTGCGCTCATGCTCGGTCCCATGGTCGGAGGCCACGCCCCGCCCCATGTATCGAGCCGCGTACAACGAGCCCCATCCATCGAGCGCGCGTTCTGCACCCGCGTTCTGCACCCGCGTTTCTGCACCCGCGTTCTGCACCCGAGTACTGAGCCGGTGTTCGGCCCCAGCGTGCTGAGCCGGCCCGGAAACACCGGGGCCGCGTGCGGGAGACCGGAGGGTGCCGGCGGATTTCCTGAGGACGGGTAGTGACATACCGCGTGGTATGTGCGCAGAATTGCGACACATTACTCACGCGTAGGCAATGCTGCCCCACCTGGAGGACGCCGTGCTGAGCACGATGCAGGACGTACCGCTGACAGTCACCCGCATTCTCGTCCACGGAACGCTGGTGCACGGGGCTTCCCAGATCACCACCTGGACCGGCGACGCCGAAGGACCGCAACGCCGTTCCTTCGCCGAGACCGGCGCACGCGCGGTACAGCTCGCCAACGCGCTCCGCGACGAGCTGGGGATCGACGGAGACCAACGGGTCGCCACGCTCATGTGGAACAACGCCGAACACGTCGAGGCGTACTTCGCCGTTCCCTCGATGGGCGCCGTTCTGCACACGCTCAACATCCGGCTCCCCGCCGAGCAGCTGATCTGGATCGTCAACCACGCTGCCGACCGCGTGATCATCGTCAACGGGTCCCTGCTGCCGCTGCTCGCACCGTTGCTGCCGGATCTGCCGACCGTCGAGCATGTGGTGGTGAGCGGCCCCGGCGACCGTTCGCTGCTCGCCGGGGCCACGGCGACCGTGCATGAGTACGAGGAACTGATCGCCGGACGCCCGGTGACGTTCGACTGGCCCGAAATCGACGAACGCCAGGCCGCCGCCCTCTGCTACACCTCCGGCACCACGGGCGAGCCCAAGGGCGTCGTCTACTCGCACCGTTCGATCTACCTGCACTCCATGCAGGTCAACTCGGCCCAGTCGATGGGGCTCACGGACGAGGACACGACGCTCGTCGTCGTGCCGCAGTTCCATGTCAACGCCTGGGGCCTGCCGCACGCGACCTTCATGACGGGCATCAACATGCTGATGCCCGACCGGTTCCTCCAGCCCGCGCCGCTCGCCGACATGATCGAGCAGGAGAGGCCGAGCCACGCGGCGGCCGTCCCCACCATCTGGCAGGGGCTGCTGGCCGAGGTGACCGCCCATCCGCGCGACCTGAGCTCGATGAAGCGGGTCACCATCGGCGGCGCGGCCTGTCCGCCCGCGCTGATGGAGGCGTACGACAAGCTGGGCGTCCGCCTCTGCCACGCCTGGGGCATGACGGAGACCTCTCCGCTGGGGACCACGTCCAACCCGCCCGCCGGTCTGTCCCCGGAGGAGGAGTGGCCGTACCGCGTCACGCAGGGGCGCTTCCCCGTCGGCATAGAGGCGCGTCTGGCCGGGCCGGGCGGCGACATCCTGCCGTGGGACGGAGAGGCGGCCGGTGAGCTGGAGGTACGGGGACCGTGGATCGCCGGTGCGTACTACGGCGGTGCGGGCGGTGAGAACTTCCGGCCCGCCGACAAGTTCAGCACGGACGGCTGGCTGAGGACCGGCGATGTCGGCACCATCAGTCCCGACGGTTTCCTGACGCTCACCGACCGCGCCAAGGACGTCATCAAGTCCGGCGGGGAGTGGATTTCCAGCGTCGATCTGGAGAACGCGATCATGGCGCATCCTGCGGTCTCGGAAGCCGCGGTGGTCGCAGTCCCGGACGAGAAGTGGGGCGAGCGGCCCCTCGCGACGGTCGTCCTGAAGGAGGGCGAGAGCGTCGGGTACGAGGAACTCCGGGCGTTCCTCGCGCAGTCCGTCGCCAAGTGGCAGCTGCCGGAGCGGTGGGCGATCGTGCCGTCCGTGCCGAAGACGTCGGTCGGGAAGTTCGACAAGAAGGTGCTCAGGAAGCAGTACGCGGACGGCGAGCTGGACACGACGGAACTCTGAGGCGGCGGCGCCGGCCCGCGTGCGGGCCGGCGCCGGTTCTGCTGACCGGCCCGGCGCCGGACAGCGCCCGTCAGTTGGTGCCGATCTTCGCCAGCAGGTCGACGATCCGGCCCTGTACCTCGGAGCTGGTGGAGCGTTCCGCCAGGAAGAGCACGGTCTCGCCCGAGGCGAGCCGGGGCAGTTCGGACGCGTCCATCCCGGCCGAGGTGTAGACGACCAGCGGGGTGCGGTTCAACTGTCCGTTCGCGCGGAGCCAGTCGACGATCCCGGCGCGCCGGCGGCGTACCTGCATCAGGTCCATCACCACCAGGTTCGGCCGCATCTGCGCGGCCAGGGTGACCGCCTCCGCGTCGGTGCCCGCCCTGGCCACCTGCAGTCCGCGCCGCTCCAGCGTCTCGGTCAGGGCGAGCGCGATCTCCTCGTTCTCCTCGATCAGCAGGACGCGCGACGGGTGCTGCTCGGTGTCGCGCGGGGCCAGGGCCTTCAGCAGGACGGCCGGATCGGCGCCGTAGGCCGCCTCCCGGGTGGCCTGCCCGAGCCCTGCCGTCACGAGCACGGGCACCTCGGCCGCCACCGCGGCCTGGCGCAGCGACTGCAGGGCCTTGCGGGTGATCGGTCCCGTCAGCGGGTCGACGAAGAGCGCTGCGGGGAACGCGGCGATCTGGGCATCGACCTCCTCCCGGGAGTGCACGATCACCGGGCGGTAGCCGCGGTCGCTCAGCGCCTGCTGGGTGGAGACGTCGGGCGCGGGCCACACGAGCAGCCGGCGCGGGTTGTCGAGCGGCTCGGGAGGCAGCTCGTCGTCGACGGGCTGCGGCTGGGGCCTGTTGGCCACCTCCACCGCGCCGCCGGGCCCGTCCAGCGGCTGTGGCCCCTCCGACCCCTCGTCGGGGGCGCCAATGGCGTACGAGCGGCCCTCCGACTGGCGTGCGAGGCGCTGCTGAGCCTGCTGGTGGGGCGGTGACTGCGGTGACTTCTGGGCCTGAGGAGAGGCCTGAGCCTGCGGTGACACGGGAGCCGGACCGCCGGCGGGCCCCTGACCCTGCTGGTCAGGTCCGTACTGATCCGCGCTGTGCTGGTCGGTCCCGCGCTGATCCGACCCGCGCTGATCTGTCCTCTGCTGGTTCGAACCCTGCTGGTTCGAGCCCTGCTGGTTCGATCCTTGCGGAGGGGGCCCCTGCGGGGAGCGGGGCTGCTGGTCGGCGCCCTGGTCGTTGTTGCCCTGCGGATGCGGCCGGCCGGCCGGCTCGGGGCGTTCGCCCTCCGGTGGGGCCGAGAGCCTGCGCCGCCGGCCGGAGCCCAGCGACTGCGGCTGGTTCTGCTGCGCCGCGAACTGTTCGGCGAACGGCACGCCCTGGCCGAGCGTCCGCACACTTATGGCACGGCCCTGCGCCCCGCCGTCGGCCGGTACCGGCTCCTCGGCGGGCAGCGGCTGGGCCGCGGACCCGTCGGCCGCCGGGCGCTCGGTGACGGAGGGCCAGCCCTCCGGCGAGGCGTACAGCGTGCCGTCCTTCGGCTGCTCGTCAGCTGTGGCCGGCTGGTGCTGCGCCGTGAGCGGTTCGCTCCCGGCGTGCCCGGCCGGCGGTACGGAGGCGTGGTGGCCCGGGGCCGCGCCGTCGGAAGGCATCGATGCCGGCTGCGGCTGGCCCTGGGCGCGGTCGGCATCGGCAGGGGGGAGGGCGAACGGCGTACGCGGGCGCTCGGCCTCGGCCGCGGCGGAGGCCGACGCGGTCGCCAGAGCCCGGCGTGCCCGGCGTCCGGGAGGCGGCGTCTGCATCTGGCCGAGCTGGCCCTGCTGACCGAACTGGCCCTGCTGACCGAACTGCCCCTGCTGACCGAACTGCCCCTGCTGACCGAACTGGCCCTGGCCGGGCCGGCCGTTCTGGGCGAGAGCCGTGGCTCCTGGCTGGGGCGCGGGGCCCAGGGCGGGGCGCACGTTCTCGATCTCACGCACACCCTCCGGGCGCCGTGCGCGCCGCCCGCTGGGTACCGGCGCATCCGCCGGTACCCCCTGCGGGGGCACGGTCGCCCCAAGCTGCGGTCGCCCGGCACCCGGCGCGTCTCCCCGCCCGTGCCCGGCGGCGGTCACCACGGAGCCCTCGGGATCCGCAGCACCTCCGGACGGTTCCGTACGGCCGCGCCTGCGGCCCGTACTGCCGTGACCCGAGCCGTTCTCCTGCGCGGGAATCACCGGCACGGGGCCGCCTGCTGCCGGATCGCCCGCCGCGTTCCCACCGGAAGGACCGCCGTCGGGGAGACCGCCACCGGAAGGGCCCGCACCAGCGGGACCGGCGCCCGCGGCGCCTCCAGGACCAGGGGCCGGCGACTGAGCAGGGACAGGGGCGGGAGCCGCACCGGGACCTGCTTCCTCGCGGCGGGCCCTGCGACGGCCGGTGGGCGGCTCCGGCGCCCCGGCGCCCGTGGCGTCCGCGGGGCTCGCACCCCCGTCACCGGCCTCCAGGAAGGCGTCGGTGGACGAGCGCCTGCCACGCCGGCGCCCGCCGCCCGATGTGGCGTTCGGCTGGCCGGGCGCAGGCTCTGCCGCCTCCGACGCAGCCGGATCCACCGTCCCCGAACCGCCCCCCAGGGGGAGTTCGAGTACGTACGCACTGCCGGTCGTCCCCGGCACCTCGTGGGTCTGGAGCACGCCGCCGTGCGCCCGGACGATGCCGCGGACGATCGGTTCGTGCACCGGATCGCCGCCGCTGAACGGCCCGCGCACCTCGATCCGTACGACCTTTCCGCGCTGCGCTGCGGCCACCACGATCGTCGAGTCCACATAGGCGCCGCCAGGGGCCACCCGTGCCTTGCCCGTGGCGTCCACCCCGGCCACGTCGGCGATCAGGTGCGCCAGAGCGGTCGCGAGACGCCCACCGTCGACCTCGGCCTCGATAGGCGGGGCGTGCACCGCGAACTGCACCCGGCCGGGGCCGATCAGCTCGACCGCGCCCTCCACGCCGGCGGCCACCACGGTGTCGAGCATGACCATCGTCCTGGCCAGCTCCTCGGCCCCCGCGGCGAGCCGCTGGAAGCCGAGCACGCTGTCGACAAGCGTCGTCATCCGGGCATAACCGGCGGCCAGATGGTGCAGGATCTGGTTGGCCTCCGGCCACAGCTGACCTGCCGGGTCGGCGGCGAGTGTGCTCAGTTCGGCCCGCAGCTCCACCAGCGGCCCGCGCAGGGCGTCGCCGAGCACCGCGGTCAGCTGCTGCTGCCGCTCTTCGAGCGCTTCGTACTGCTCCGTCCGCGCGGCCAGCTCGGCCGCGTGCTGCTCGTCGCGGGCCGCGAGTTCGGCCGTGTGCCGCTCATCGGCGGCGGCGTTCCGTTCGTCCTTGGCCCGGAGCTCGTCCGCGTGCTGCTTGGCCTGCTTCTCGTACGGGCGGCGGTCCGCGAAGGTCAGGACCGCGCCGACGAGCTGCTCGCCGTCCCGTACCGGCGCCGTGGTCAGGTCGACCGGCACCGGACTTCCGTCCTTCGCCCACAGCACCTGCCCGCGCACCCGGTGCTTGCGCCCGGACCTGAGCGTGTCGGCGAGGGCGCTCTCGTCGTACGGGAAGGGCTCACCGTCGGCGCGGGAGTGCTGCACCAGCGGGTGCAGCTCCCGGCCGCCGAGGTCGCTCGCCCGGAAGCCGAGGATCTGCGCGACGGACGGGTTGACGAGCACGACACGCCCGTCGGTGTCGGTCCCCACGACGCCCTCGGACGCCGCCCGCAGGATCATCTCGGTCTGCCGCTGCGAACGCGCCAGCTCGGCCTCGGTGTCCACGGCGCCCGACAGGTCCCGGACGACGAGCATCAGCAGCTCGTCACCGGTGAAGCCGCCGACGTACGAGGCATACGCCTCCCGGCCGTCCTCCAGATTCGCACTGGTCACCTCGACGGGGAACTCCGCGCCGTCGGTGCGCCGCGCGAGCATCCGCGTCGGCTTGGTCCTGCCCTGCTCGTCCGCGCCTTCGGGCCGCCGCATCGAGCCCGGGATCAGCCGGGAGTCGAACTCCGGCAGCAGATCGAGCAGTCCCCGGCCGACGAGCGCCGTACCCGGCGTTTCGAAGGCATCGAGGGCGATGGAGTTGGCGTTGACGACAGTCCCGTTGCAATTGACGAGCAACAGCCCGTCCGGGAGAGCGTCAAGTATGGCTGCGAGGCGAGCAGCGCCTCGGGATGGCCTGCTGCTCACGACGACGCTTCCTCCCTGAACTACTGCACCTTGCTGACAACCTGGCCCATCTTGCCTCTCGGGCCATGGCGTGTCACTGCTGGAAGTCTAAAGGCAGGTGCTCCGGACGTGCGGCGGATGAGGGGGAGCTCTCACCAAGGTTGTGTGGAAAGACGGCGGGGCGGGCCTCAGCCGACGGTGTGCGGAAGCACCGGTTCCAGTGCGCTCCAGCGGGAGATCTCGCACCCGTTCGTACGCCGGAACGTCGCGTCGACCGACTTCCCCTGCCAGATCCCGGTGATGTGCGCGGTGGCCGGACCGCCGTACTGCATCGTGCACATCATGCCGGCGGGGACCGGTGCGAACGGCGTCCGCTTGTCGGCGGCGAGCCGGTCCAGCCGGTCGCAGGCCTGCTGCGGCGAGGCGTGCGTCCCCCCGGCGGGTGTGCAGGTGAGGCGGTGGGTGCCCTCGGCGGCGCGGGCGCCGGAGTCGGAGACGGTGATGGTGAGCCGGTCACGGAGCTGCGGGTCGGGGAGCCAGTGACCGGGCAGGGCGAAGGGGACGGGGACGGGGACCGGGAGGGCGGTCGCGGCGGGGGCTGCGGCCAGCGCTGCAAAGCAGGCGGCGGCGGTGAGGGCGAGGCGGCGCAGCATGACGTAACTCCTCGGCAGACGCGGACCGGCGGGAGCCGGTCAGGGGCGGTGCCCCCTGCCTCTCTAACGCACCCGGGCCCCCGGCGTTGCGCGACACGAACGACTTTGCTCTGTCACCCCACTGCCTAGTACCGTGGGCCGCGATTGGTGACGGCCCGCAAGGCTGTGTCATCATCTGCACGCACCACTTCGCGCTCGCGCGGCTGTGTCGGTGTGCTGGAGGCGTCGCCTAGTCCGGTCTATGGCGCCGCACTGCTAATGCGGTTTGGGTTTTACGGCCCATCGAGGGTTCAAATCCCTCCGCCTCCGCCGGCTGGATCACTGAAGCCCCGTCCATCACGGACGGGGCTTCAGTCGTCCCGGGCTGTGCCGACGCGCCTGCGGCGGGGCAGCAAGGGGGGGGCGTCTTCGCAGCTCAGCGGGGGTGCGGTCAATGGATTTCACCTGACGCCGCAGGTCATGTAATGTTGTTCTCGCAACGCCGACGGGGCAGAAAAAAGCCCGGAACGCCAAGCACTCGTAGCTTAACGGATAGAGCATCTGACTACGGATCAGAAGGTTGCAGGTTCGAATCCTGCCGAGTGCACAGCAGGCCAGAGGCCCCCAGGAGAAATCCTGGGGGCCTCTGTCGTGTGCCGGGAAAGCGGGCGCCGTCACCCGCACGGCGTCGTTCCATGCCTCCGGGGGGAATCCGGTCGGCGGGGGCGACTGGTGCGGAACCGGTGGTTCCTGTCGCCCATCGAGTGAACCTCCCTCTGTGCCGCCGGAGTTGAATATGCCTGCGGCTAGGTTCCGATCCGGAGGTGGTGCTCGATGCGCGAGCAGGACACGCCGGGGGGCGAGCCGACGGGGCGCTGCCGGGACGCGGTCGACGTCGACGACTTCGTGTACGCGGCGACGGGTGCGCGGGTGCGGCGGTTCACGCTGCCGGACGGGACGCACTGGTTCGCGGCGGTGGACGTCGCGAGGAACCTCGGTTACGCGAACACCCGGACGGCTCTGCTGCTGCATGTCTCCGCCGACTGCCGGCAGCGCCTCGGCGATCTTGCGCGACGTGTCCACGGGGCCGACGCCTCACGCCGAATCGCTGGTCACGGACTCAGGAAGTCCATGAAGGTGGTGACACTCGCCGGACTCGTCCAGCTGGTCAACGGCTGCACGGAACAGGAGAGCGCCCCCTTCAGGAGATGGGTGGCCGACGTGGTGGACACGGTGCAGCGCGACGGTGCGTACGAACTGGTCCCGGCCGCCGTGCAGCCCGCCCATGGTCTGCGCACCACGTATGTCGTGCCGGAGGAGATCGTCGACGCGATCGTGCGGCTGGAGCAGCGGAGCATCCGGGCGCAGGAGGCGTGCGCGGCCAGGGAGGCGGAGCGGCACGCGCTGCTGCGGGAGGCCGGCCGGGGGCAGGAGCTGCTGACCCAGGCGTTCCACCGGATCGCCGATTCGCTGGACCGGCTCGCCGAGCGGGCGCAGCCGGGCGGGTCCGGCGCCGGGGTGGCGTCCACGCCGCAGGAACTGCTCGCGCGCTGGCAGGAGCGGAACCTGGTCATCACCGAGGATGTCCGTACGGTCGCGGCCGTGCTGGCGCCCGCGCTCGTCGCAGAGGGCGCGGCCCGCTGCAGTGCGGAGGAGATCGCCACGCGCACCGGTCTGTCGCCCGCCCGGGTTCAGGACTGTGTCCGGCATCTGCTGCGGCGTGGCTGCATACGCCGGTCGGGGTCCGCGCCGGACGGTGCGCCGGTCTACGTCCTCGTCTGACCGGTCGGCGCGCTCGTCGGAGGTGTACGCGGTCGCCCAGGTCGCTTCCCCGGTCGGCGGCGGAACCCACTGTCAGTGGTGGGTGCCATGCTGCGAGTGACGCGGATGGCCGTCCGGTCGCCGGTGGATCAGGGAAGGGAGCGCAGCGAGATGTGGCGTTCCGCTGGGCTGCGCTGGGGGGACGACGCGCCCCGGCTCGCGTGGGAGGGCCGGACGCGGGCCAGTCCGCTGATCTACGGGACCGATGTCGGCTTCCGGGTCGAGGCGGCCGGGGAGCGGTGGTGCGTGGGGGCGCGTGGCCATGTCTGTCCGGTGCGGGCGCGGGTGCCGGCGCGTGGCACGCAGGCGCGCTGCGGGGAGTGCGCGCGGCTCGACCGGGCGCACTCGGTGGCCGCGGACACGATCGCCGACGATCCCCGGGTCTACCGCGTCTACCTGGCTTGGTTCGGTGCCGGGAGGGTCAAGGTGGGGATCACGGCCGAGGCGCGGGGTGCGGCGCGGCTGAGGGAGCAGGGGGCGGTGGCGTTCGGCTGGCTGGGGCGGGGGCCGTTGATGGCGGCGCGGCGGACCGAAGAGCTGTTGCGCACGGCGCTGGGTGTGCCGGACCGGATTCCGTACGCGGAGAAGCGAGCGGTGCGGGCCCGGCTCCCCGGAGCGGAGGAGCGTGCGGCCGAGGTGGCTGAGGTGCACGCGCAGGCCGTCGCGCTGGCAGGGTGGCCGGACTCGCTGGAGCGTCTGACGTGCGAAGTGAGCGATCACGGGGCCCTGTTCGGGCTCGCGGGGCTCGTCGACCCTGTGGGTACGGTGGCCGAGCTGGCGGCGGGCGGGGCCGTCGCCGGGCGGTTGGTGGCTGCGGCAGGGCCGGATCTGCATCTCGCCGGGGACGACGGTTCGGTCATCGTCCTCGACACGCGGCTGATGGCGGGCTGGGGGCTGACGGGTGCGGAGCCCGGCGCGGGGGTGACCGTACCGGTGCGGATGGCCCCGGCGGAGCGGGAGGTGGAGCAGCCCGGACTCTTCTGAGGGCCGGGAGACGCGGTGTTCACGCCGACTCCCGGGCCGACGGGATCGCCGTTGCCGCCCAGGCTGCTGACCAGCCAGTCCGGGGCGCGCGCTCTTCAGCGCGCAGGCAGGCGGGACAGGCGGGGCGGGCAGGGAAGGCCGGGCAGGCGGGGCGGGCGGGCCGACCGGGCACGCCAGGCCGGACAGGTGGGGCACGCCGGGCACGCCAGGCCGGGCAGGTGGGGCAGGCCGCGCACGCCTGGCGCGTGCCCCGGGGCTCACGATGTGCACCGCGTCCGCCTCGGCCACGCGGGGCTTCCGCTGAGGCCGATACGGGAGCCGGGCCACGACGCCCTCGCCATCCGTCGGGATTCCGGATGGAAGCGGGGCAGGCCGCCCAGGCCCGCTGTGGTGACGGCAGCTCCGCCGCCACCCGTCGGGATCCGGATGGGAGCGGGGCAGGCCGCCGAGGCCGGCTGTGGTGACGGCAGCCCCGCCGTCGTACCCACTGTGGGCAGGGCGCCGGGTGCGCGCCCCTGGCGACGGCGATTCTCAGGGATTTCACAGGTTGGGGAAAGAGGTCTCTCAGAGGTCGCCCGGAGGGTGGCCCCATGACTACGACCTCGCCCCAGGGGCGTACCGAGATGTGCAGGCCCGACGGCAGCGCGGTGCGCGTCCTCGTCGTGGACGACGAGGCGTCGCTCGCGGAGCTGCTGTCCATGGCGCTGCGCTATGAGGGCTGGCAGGTGCGCAGCGCAGGTGACGGGGCCGGAGCCGTGCGGACCGCGCGGGAATTCCGGCCCGATGCCGTGGTGCTCGACGTGATGCTCCCCGACATGGACGGTATCGCCGTGCTCGGCCGGATGCGCCGTGAGCTGCCGGATGTGCCGGTCCTCTTCCTGACCGCCAAGGACGCGGTGGAGGACCGGATCGCCGGTCTGACGGCGGGCGGTGACGACTACGTGACCAAGCCGTTCAGCCTGGAGGAGGTCGTGGCCAGACTGCGCGGGCTGATCCGGCGGTCCGGCACGGGGGCTCAGCGCAGTGCTTCGCTGCTCGCGCTCGGCGATCTGACCCTGGACGAGGACAGCCACGACGTGACCAGGGGCGGAACGAACATCCATCTGACCGCGACCGAGTTCGAGCTGCTGCGCTTCCTGATGCGCAACCCGCGCCGCGTGCTCTCCAAGGCGCAGATCCTCGACCGGGTGTGGTCGTACGACTTCGGCGGCCAGGCGAACGTCGTCGAGCTCTACATCTCCTACCTGCGGCGCAAGATCGACGCGGGGCGTACGCCGATGATCCACACCCGGCGCGGGGCCGGATATCTGATCAAGCCCGGGGAGTAGCCGGTGTCGGCGCGACGGCGCTGGTCGCTGCGGACGCGGCTGGTCGTCTCGGCCGTGGCGCTGATCGCAGTGGTGGTGGCCGTGATCGGTACGGTCACCACGATCGCCATGCACTCCAACCTGGAGCAGCAGCTCGACAAACAGCTGACGGCGGCGGCCCAGCGCCCCGACCACGACCCGATGGGCGGCGACCGCTCCATCGTGCAGCAGCCGGGGCTGCCGATCGGGGCTGTCGGCGGGCGCACCGTCGCCGGCGGCGACGGCCTGGTCGACGGGGTGAAGAGCGTCGCAGCGCCGGGCGCGCGGCCCGACAGCGCGCCACTGGCCGCCGATCAGCTCGATGCGCTGAAGTCCGTTCCCAGGGACGGGTATCCGCACACGGTCTCCCTTCCCGGTCTCGGGGATTTCCGGGCGACCTTCTCCCACAACGGCACCTTCGTCCTCGGTTTTCCGCTGACCGGCGTCCAGTCCACCGTCAACACCCTGGTCGTGGTCGAGGTCTGTGTCACGGCTGCCGGGCTTCTCGCGGCCGCCATCGTCGGGACCGCACTGGTCGGGATAGCCCTGCGTCCCCTCAGACGGGTCGCGGCGACCGCGACCAGGGTCTCGGAACTCCCGCTGCACAGCGGCGAGGTGGCCCCGCTGGAGCGGATCCCGGACGCCGAGGCCGATCCGCGGACGGAGGTCGGCCAGGTCGGTGCCGCGCTCAACCGGATGCTGGGGCACGTCGGTTCGGCGCTGGCCGCCCGGCAGGAGAGCGAGACACGGGTCAGGCAGTTCGTCGCCGACGCCAGCCACGAGCTGCGGACCCCGCTCGCCTCCATCCGCGGATACGCCGAACTGACCAGGCGCGGCCGGGAGGAGACCGGCCCGGACACCCGTCACGCGCTGGGCCGTATCGAGTCGGAGGCCCAGCGGATGACCGGCCTGGTGGAGGATCTGCTGCTGCTCGCCCGGCTGGACGCGGGGCGCCCGCTCGCGTACGAGAACACCGATCTCTCCCCGCTGGTCGTCGACGCGGTGAGCGATGCGCGCGCGGTGGGCCGGGAGCACACCTGGCGCCTCGAACTGCCGGACGACCCGGCCGTGGTGCGGGCCGACGGAGCCCGTCTCCAGCAGGTCCTGGTCAATCTGCTGGCCAACGCGCGCACGCACACGCCTCCGGGCAGCACGGTCACGGCCCGGGTACGGCGGGACGGCGGCTGGATGGTGGTGGATGTGGTGGACGACGGTCCGGGTATTCCGCCCGCTCTCCTCCCGTACGTCTTCGAACGGTTCGCCCGCGGGGACGCCTCACGGTCGCGCAACGCCGGTTCGACCGGGCTCGGCCTCGCGATCGTGCAGGCGGTCGTGGCGGCGCACGGCGGCGCGGTGAGCGTAAGGAGTGTGCCGGGGCGCACGGAGTTCGAGGTCCGGCTGCCGTCGGCGCCCGCGCATCCCCCGACCGGCTCCCGCGCTCCCGGGCTCACGGCCGGTTCGCCGGCACAGCCCCCCGGCCCGCCCGGCCCGACCGGCCCGCCCGGCCCGCCCGGCGCGCACCCGGGCCCCCGGCTCACAGCTCCACCGACTCACAGCTCCACCACAGGGTGACCACACAGGGGTGACAGCGCCACTGGCGAGTGTCGTCGGTATGCGAACCGACACTTCTCCGGGCACCCTGCCGGCGCGGGAGCCTCTCCCCGTGACAGCGGCCGACGCCCCCGTGCTCGATGTGGTGATCCCCGTGTACAACGAGGAGAAGGACCTCGAACCCTGTGTGGTGCGGCTCCGTGACCACCTCGCCCGGACGTTCCCGTACAGCTTCCGGATCACGATCGCCGACAACGCGAGCACCGACCGGACGCCCGAGGTCTCCGCGGGACTCGAAGCGATGCTGGACGAGGTGCGGGCCGTCCGGCTCGACCAGAAGGGCCGGGGGCGGGCGCTGCGGAGCGTGTGGTCCGCGTCCGACTCCCCGGTTCTCGCCTATATGGACGTCGACCTGTCCACCGGCCTCAACGCGCTGCTGCCGCTGGTGGCCCCGCTGATCTCGGGCCACTCCGATCTCGCCATCGGCTCCCGGCTCACGCGGAGTTCGCGCGTGGTGCGCGGCCCCAAGCGCGAGTTCATCTCGCGCGCGTACAACCTGATCCTGCGCTCGTCGCTCTCCGCCCGCTTCACCGATGCCCAGTGCGGATTCAAAGCGATCCGCAGGGATGTCGCGCAGCGGCTCCTGCCGATGGTCGAGGACACCGGGTGGTTCTTCGACACCGAGATGCTGGTGGTCGCGGAACGGGCCGGGCTGCGGATCCATGAGGTGCCGGTCGACTGGGTCGACGACCCGGAGTCCACCGTGCACCTGGTGCGGACCGCCGTCGACGACCTCAAGGGCGTCTGGCGGGTGGGGCGTGCGCTGGGTGTCGGCGCGCTCCCGCTCGACCGGCTCGCGCGCCCCTTCGGGGAGGATCCGCGCGACCGCGAACTGCCCGGCGTCCCCGGCGGGCTGGCCCGCCAGCTGGTCGGCTTCTGTGTCGTCGGGGCGCTCTCCACCCTGCTCTATCTGCTGCTGTACTCCCTGTTCCGTACGGGGGTGAGCCCCCAGCTCGCCAACGCGGGCGCCCTGCTGGTCTCGGCGCTGATCAACACCGCCGCCAACCGGAGGCTCACCTTCGGGGTGAGCGGCCGGGACAGCGCCGTACGCCATCAGGCCCAGGGGCTGGTCGTGTTCGCGATCGGCCTCGCTCTCACCAGTGGGTCCCTCGCCGCGCTCGGCGCGGCGTCCGACGACCCCTCGCACGGCACCGAGCTCGCGGTGCTGATCGCGGCCAACCTCGCAGCGACGGTGCTGCGCTTCCTGCTCTTCCGCGCCTGGGTGTTCCCCGAGCGGCGCACCGACGACCCGAGGACTGCACGATGACCACCGCCGACATCCACCAGATCCCAGCCACCGCCGCACCGCCGTCGGGGCGTCCGCGTCCCGCCCGGCTGTGGCGCGGACGCGCCGAGGACCCCCGCTGGGCGCGGCCCGCTCTCCTCGCGCTGCTGCTGCTCACCCTCGTCGCGTACCTCTGGGACCTGAGTGCCTCCGGATACGCCAACTCCTTCTACTCGGCGGCGGCCCAGGCCGGCGGAGCGAGCTGGAAGGCCCTCTTCTTCGGCTCGCTCGACTCGGCCAACGCCATCACCGTCGACAAGCCCCCGGCCGCCCTCTGGCCGATGGCGCTCTCGGTGCGGATCTTCGGGCTGAGCTCCTGGGCGGTCCTCGTCCCGCAGGTGCTGATGGGCACCGGCACGGTCGCGGTGCTGTACGCGGCGGTGCGGCGCCGGTTCAGTGCGGCGGCAGGCCTCATCGCGGCCGGTGTGCTGGCGACCACGCCGGTCGCGGCGCTGATGTTCCGCTTCAACAACCCCGACGCGCTGCTCGCGCTGCTGATGACGGTCACCGTCTACCTGGTGCTGCGGGCTCTGGAGGACGGGCGGACCAAGTGGCTGGTGTGGGCGGGTGTCGCGATCGGGTTCGCCTTTCTGACCAAGACGCTCCAGGCCTTCCTGATCCTGCCGCCGCTGGCCGTGGTGTACGCGGTGTTCGCGCCGGTGCCGGTGCGCAGGCGGCTGGCCCAGATCGGCCTCTCCGCGGGGGCGATGGTCGTCGCGGGCGGCTGGTGGACGGCGATCGTCGAGCTGTGGCCCGCGTCCTCCCGCCCGTACATCGGCGGCTCGCAGAACAACTCGTTCCTGGAGCTCACCTTCGGCTACAACGGTCTGGGCCGGATCAGCGGTGACGAGACCGGCAGCGTCGGAGGCGGTGGCGGTGGCGGCGGTGGCGGCATGGGCGGCGGCTGGGGAGCGACCGGCCTCGGCCGGATGTTCAACTCCGAGATCGGGAGCCAGATTTCGTGGCTGCTGCCCGCCGCGCTGATCCTGCTGGCCGCGGGGGTGGCCATCACCTGGCGGGCCAGGCGTACGGAGACCGCGCGCGGCGCGTTCCTGGTGTGGGGCGGCTCGCTGCTGATGACCGCGGTGATCTTCAGCTTCATGGCCGGGATCTTCCACCAGTACTACACGGTGGCGCTGGCCCCTTACGTCGCAGCCCTCGTCGGCATGGGCGTCACGGTCCTCTGGGAGGAACGCGGCCGATTCGTCTGGTCCGCGGTGCTCGGCGTCACGGTCGCGGCGACCGCGGTCTGGGCGTACGTGCTGCTGGGGCGGACACCTGACTACCTGCCCTGGCTGCGGTGGACCGTGCTGGTCGTGGGTCTCCTGGCGGCGGTCTGCCTCGCGGTGGCGGGCCGGCTCAGCCGACGGCTCGCGCTGGGCGCAGCGGGCGTGGGAATGGTGGCCTCGCTGGCTGCGCCGTTCGCGTACACGGTGTCCACGCTGAACAGCGCGCACACCGGCTCGATCGTGACGGCGGGCCCCGCCGGAGCGAGCCGGATGGGCGGCCCGGGCGGCGGCCCCGGCGGAGGCGGCCGGGGCGGCCCGCGGGCGGGCCAGGCGCCCAACGGGAAGAACGGCAGGACCGGGCTCCCCGGCCGGCCGGGGCAGACCGGCACGAACGGCCCGGCGGGGGCGGCCGGGCAGGCCCCTGGCAACGGCCCCGGCGGGCAGCAGGGGCAGGGCCGGGGGCAGGGCGGCCGGGGCGGGTTCGGTGGCGGGCCGGGCGGCGCGATGGCCGAGGGCGGGTTCGGAGGCGGTGGCGGCATGGGCGGTCTGCTCGACGGCCAGCAGGTCAGCGCCGCGGTGAGGACCAAGGTCAGTGCCCATGCCGACGATTACACCTGGATGGCCGCGGCCATCGGGTCGCAGAACGCCGCGAGTTACCAGCTCGCGACCGAGAAGCCGGTGATGGCGATCGGCGGCTTCAACGGCAGCGATCCCTCGCCCACGCTCGCGCAGTTCAAGCGGTACGTGGCTGCCGGGAAGATCCACTACTTCGTCTCCGGCGGGGGAATGGGCGGCGGTACGGGTCCCGGTGGTTCCGGCAGCGGTTCCGCTTCGAAGATCACGTCCTGGATCGAGGGGCGGTTCGTGAAGGTGACGGTGGGATCGGTGACGCTGTACGACCTGACGCAGGTGAAGAGCGCCGACTGAAGGCGCAGGGCCGGAGGGGCCGGAGGGGCCGGGCTCGGACAGCCGGACCCCTCCGGCAGCGCGGGCCCGGAGAGGCGGGGCGGGGAGCCGGACTCCCCGCCCCGCTTCTTCCGTACCGCCTCTTCCGTACTGCCACGGGCCGGCCCCGGCCCGCCCGGCAGCACGATCCGCCGGAGCCCCGAGCTGTCCGGCCCCGCGAGCCGCGCCCGGCGTCTGCCGCTCAGCCCCGAGCCGCCCGCTGTCTGCCGTCCGGCGCGCTTCCGCGCCCGGCACCTACCGGGTCAGCGACAGATCCGCCACGATCGGCCGGTGGTCGGACGCGAGAGTGTCGGCCACCCCGGCGCCGCGCACCGCGATGCCCCGGGACACCGCCACGTAGTCGATCCGCCGGGCCGGATTCAGGGCGGGGAACGTCGGCCCGCCCGGCTCCACGTCCGTCAGCTCGCGCCACAGCGGCGCCAGCTCCGGTGCGTCCGGGTTCGCGTTGAAGTCGCCCAGCAGGATCTTCCGGTTCGGGTCCTGCCCCATGATGCGGCGGGTGTCGGCGACCTGACTCACCCGTACGGAGGGGTCGGTGCGGTAGTCCAGGTGCGTCACGTACACGTGGAGCGGCACGCCCTTCACCCGCAGCTCGACCTCACCGAAGCCGGGCGCCGGTGCGGGAACCGGGTTCGGGTCCTGGGTGGAGAGGCGGGTGATCTTGTGATTCACGGCTTTCAGGATGCGGTACTTCGAGAGCACGGCCACCCCGAATTCCCGCCCGTCGACGCTGTATATCGGGGCGAAGGACACCTGCATCCCGAGCCGTTCCGCCAGCTCGCCCGCCACATCGCGCCACTCGCTGCGCGCGTCCCAGTGGACGTCGACCTCCTCCAGCCCGATCACATCCGCGTGCAGCCCGCGCAGGGCGGCCGCCTGCCGGTCGAGGTCGAAGACGTTGTCCATGCCGGCGCCCGCATGGATGTTGTACGAGGCGACCCGCAGCGGGACATCACGGCCGTGGGCGCCGGCAGCAGGCTCCTGCACCCGCGCCCGCGCCTGGGCCTGGGGCACGGCAAGCGCCGCCAGGAGACCGGAGACCAGAAGCACTTCAGCAACACGACCAGTCAGCTTCATCGGACGTAACTACCCGCAAGCGGTTCGGCGCAAAACGGCTTTACGCCGTAGAAGGATTTCCTTTACGGTGTAGAACTCCACGGTCGGTCCCGCACCGCCCCGACCGTACGAACGACCACCGAGCCACGAGCCCACGCCCCCGCACCCATGAACCAGGAGCCGGCATGACGGCCACCGCCGCCGAGCACGAGAGCGCCACCACCCGGCACCCCCAGCGCTGGGTGATCCTCGGCGTGATCTGCCTCGCCGAGCTGACTGTGCTGCTCGACAACACCGTCCTCAACGTCGCGATCCCCTCGCTCACCACAGACCTGCACGCGTCCACCGCCGACATCCAGTGGATGATCAACGCGTACTCGCTGGTGCAGTCCGGTCTGCTGCTCACGGCGGGCAGTTCGGCGGACCGCTACGGCCGGAAGAAGATGCTGATCGCGGGCCTCGCGCTCTTCGGGGCCGGGTCGCTCGTCGCCGGGCTCGCCCAGTCCACCGGACAGCTGATCGCCGCCCGTGCGGGCATGGGCATCGGCGGCGCCCTGCTGATGACCACCACCCTCGCCGTCGTCGTCCAGATCTTCGACAACACCGAGCGCGTCAAGGCCATCGGTCTCTGGTCCACGGTCAACTCGCTCGGCTTCGCCGTCGGACCGCTCATCGGCGGCGTGCTGCTCGACCACTTCTGGTGGGGCGCGATCTTCCTGGTCAACATCCCCGTGGCCGTCGTCGCGCTCGGCGCCGTCGTCGCCCTCGTACCGGAGTCCAAGAACCCGTCGGGTGACCGCCCCGACCTGCTCGGCGCACTGCTCTCCACCGTCGGCATGACCGCGGTCGTGTACGCGATCATCTCGGGCCCCGCGCACGGCTGGACCTCCACCCATGTCACCGTCTCCGCCGTCACCGGCGTCGTCTTCCTGGCCGTCTTCGTCGCCTGGGAACTGCACATCCCCTTCCCCATGCTGGATATGCACTTCTTCCGCAACCAGCGCTTCGTCGGCGCGGTCGCCGGCGCGATCCTGGTCGCCTTCGGGATGGGCGGCTCACTCTTCCTGCTCACCCAGCACCTGCAGTTCGTGCTGGGCTACGGGCCCCTGGCCGCGGGCCTGCGGACCGCACCGCTGGCGCTCACCATCGTGGCCCTGAACCTCACGGGGGTCTCCGCCAAGCTGCTGCCCCGGATCGGGACGCCGGGCACCATCGCCGCCGGGATGACCGCGCTCGCCGCCGGTCTCGCGGCCATCGCCCTGCTCGGCGGGCACAGTTACCCCGGCATGCTGCTGGGGCTGGTCGTCATGGGCGCCGGAATCGCGTTCGCCATGCCCGCGATGGCCAACGCGATCATGAGCGCGATCCCGCCGGAGAAGGCCGGGGTCGGTGCGGGGGTCAACGGCACCCTCGCCGAGTTCGGCAACGGCCTCGGTGTCGCCGTGCTCGGTGCCGTCCTCAACTCCCGCTTCGGGTCCCTCCTGCCCGCGGCGCTGGGCGCCGCCTCGCTGCCCGCCGCTCTCGCCGCCGCCGACGGTCCGGGCGAGCGTGGCCGGGTCGCGGACGCTTTCGCCTCGGGGGTGCAGACCAGCCAACTGGTGGGCGCAGCGGCGGTACTGGTCGGCGGGCTCCTCGCTGCCGTACTCCTCCGGCGGGCCGAGCGGGGAGATGCAGGGGTGACAGCGGCCTAACATCGATATCGGTACCGGTGGATCCACATGTTCCGGAGGAGGCGCGCCATGGTGACCGCAGCCGACCGTGCGAAGGGTCCCGCGCGGACCAGTGTCTGGCTGGGCGAGAGGGTGACGCGCACCCGCAGAACGGACCAGCCTGCCGGGCTCGACCTGGGCAAGATCACAGCGGCGACGGTGCGGTTGCTGGACTCCGAGGGCCTGGCGAAGTTCTCGATGCGCCGTCTCGCCGCCGAGCTCGGTGTCACCGCCATGTCGGTCTACTGGTACGTGGACACCAAGGACGACCTCCTCGAACTGGCCCTGGACGCGGTGATGGGCGAGCTGGAACTGCCCGGGACCGGGGCGGATGCGGATGCGGATACGCACAGTGGACCCGACGGCCGGTCCGAAGACGGCCGGTCCGACGACGGCCGGCCCGCGGGGGACGGCGCGGACTGGCGCACCCGGCTGCGCGGCCTCGCCGCCGGGTACCGGAGTCTCCTGGTGCGCCACCCCTGGGTGTCCCCGCTCGTCGGCGTGTTCCTCAACATCGGCCCGAACGCGGTGGAGTTCGCCGCGGCCTCCCATGACGTGATGCGCAGCGCCGACCTCCCGCTGCGCGGCCAGACCGGCGGACTCGCGGCGGTCTTCCAGTTCGTCTACGGGTTCGGCACCGTCGAGGGCCACTTCAGGGACCGCTGCGCACGGGCCGGGATGACCCAGGACGAGTACCACCGGCACGCCATGGGACACATCAGCGAACAGCCTTCACTGCGGCGGACGTTCGAGCAGGCACAGGACGTGATGGCGGCCCGGGGTGGTGACACGGTCGAGGAGATGCGGGAGCGTGACTTCGATTTCGCACTGGATCTGCTCATCGCGGGCATCGAGGCCAAGCGCGGCGAGGGCACGGCCGGGGAGCCCGGCGGCGGGTGACGCGCGCGGCGGCCGTCGCGCGGCGGCTCGCTGCTGCCCGGGCGGGCGGCAGCGCTGCGGCCCGCACCGCGGGTGCCCCGGGGCCCGTGGCGGCCCCGGGTACCGGAGCCACCCGTCTCAGCCGTCCTCGGCCAGCCGCGCCGGGAAGCCGCCGGTCGCGATCGGGCTCCACCGCTCCGGGGTGATCCGGATGATCGACTTGCCCTGCTTGACCATGGCAGCGCGGTACTCGTCCCAGTCGGGGTGCTCACCGGAGATGGTGCGGAAGTACTCGACCAGGGGCTCCACCGATTCCGGGGAGTCGATGACCTCGCCCGCACCGTCGATCTGGACCCACGGACCGTTCCACTCGTCCGACAGCACGATGACGCTCACCCGCGCGTCGCGGCGGACGTTGCGGGTCTTGGCCCGCTCGGGGTAGGTCGACAGGACGATCCGCCCCGCGTCGTCCACTCCGCAGGTCAGCGGGGAGCCCTGGGGGCGGCCGTCGGAGCGGGTGGTGAGCAGGATCGCGCGGTGCCTGGGGCGTACGAAGTCCAGCAGCCCGGGCAGTTCCACGGGGGTGTTGGTCGCGATGTTGGGTGCCATGGCTGCACGATACGTCGCACCGCGACCGGCGGGGGCGGCCGACGCGAGCACGCCGGAGCGGCTCCCGGAGGCCCGGCACACCCGGCTGCGCACAGCAGAACGCCCGGTCCTCGCAGCGCGGAACGCGGCGCTGCGAGGACCGGGCGCGGTGGTCCGCGGGGGACCGTGCGGCAGGTCAGGCGGTCGGCAGGGAGT
Source organism: Streptomyces sp. NBC_00388 (assembly GCF_036061255.1). Taxonomy (NCBI): domain Bacteria; kingdom Bacillati; phylum Actinomycetota; class Actinomycetes; order Kitasatosporales; family Streptomycetaceae; genus Streptomyces; species Streptomyces sp. NBC_00388. The sequence goes on along the minus strand of NZ_CP107948.1, from coordinate 3,704,749 downwards.
CGCCCTGGACGGCCTGGATGTCCAGAGAGACCTTGAGCGTGGTGCCGATGGCGGAGATGCCCGCCTGGACGACCTGGTTGTAGTTCATCGCGAAGTCCTCGCGGCGCAGTTCGGCCGTCGCGTGGAAGGCCGCGCGCACGCCGCCCCACGGGTCCGGCCCCGTACCCAGGTAGCTCAGGTCCAGGTCGACCTCGCGGGCGACACCGTGCAGCGCCAGTTCGCCGTGCACCGTCCAGCGGTCCGGTCCAGCGGGGGTGATCCCGGTGCTGCTGTAGGTGATCTGGGGGTAGCTCTCGACGTCCAGGAAGTCCGCGGACTTCAGGTGGCCGTCGCGCATACCGTTGCCCGTGTCGATCGAGGCCGCAGCGATGACCGCCTCGACCCGCGACTTCTCGACGTCCTCGGCGATCTCGATGCGTCCGACGAACTCGGTGAACCGGCCGTGCACGCTGGAGATGCCCAGGTGCTGGGCGACCGCGCCCACCGACGAGTGCGCCGGATCCAGTGTCCAGGTGCCGGGCGGCGGGAGTTCCACGCCGCCCTGCCTGGCCAGTACGACCGTGCCGACGTCGGCACGACCGCTCGCCGTGACGAACGCCGTGGACGCGGCGGGCGCGTAGCCGACGGCCGTCACGATCACGGTGTGCGGGCCGGGTGCCAGGGCCGCGTCGGCGCTGACCGTGCCGTCCTCGCTCACCTGCGCCCGCAGTACCTGGGCACCGGTCATGTCGGTCACGGTCACCACGGCGTGCTGGACCGCCCAGCCGTCGCGCGTCCGTACCTGTGCGCGAAGTCCCATTCCCGTTCTCTCTCCTTCAAAAAAGTGGGCCCCGGGCGGTGGTGGCGGGCCGTCCCCTGCCCGCCACCACCGCGTCCGGGGCTTGAAGGGGCCCGGCCGGACCGGGCCCCGACGTGCCCCGCATCCGCTGGGGCAGCCTGGTGACTACTCGCCCGGGTGGGCCAGTTCGATGTCGTGTCCGTCGATGCCGCTTCCCACGACGCTCAACGAGCCCGCTACAGGCGGGTAACCCGTCGCGATGACCGTGTAGTCGCCCGAGTTGAGGTCGGCGAAACCGTAGGCCCCGTCGGGTCCGGTGGTGGCGGTGGCCACCACGTTGCCCGCGGCGTCCACGAGGGTCACCCGGGCGTCGGGCAGCGGGCGCCGGTCGGCACCGCCGCGTACGACACCCTGGACCAGCGAACCGGACTCCAGCGCGACCTCGATACGGGTCACACCGTGACCGCTGACGTCCACCGGGAGGGCCATCGGCCGGAAACCGGTCGCGTTCACCGCGACGGTCACCGATCCGGGGATCATCTCGCCGAAGGTGAACTCGCCCTGTACACCGGTCTTGCCGGTGGCCAGCACGTCGCCACGCACATCGGTGACGACGACCATCGCGCCCTCGACGGCCTTGCCGCCGTCGGCGGACTTCACGAATCCGGACAGACCGCTCGTACCGGAGAGGAGGATGTCGTACGACAGGGCCTCTTCCCCGACGGAGACCGTGGAGGCCTGCGGCTGGAAGCTGTCGGCGGACGCGATCAGGACGTACGAGCCGGAGCCCGGCGCGTCCACCGCGTAACTGCCGTCGGCCTGTGCCACCGCGCGGCCCAGCTGGCGTCCGGCCAGCGAGATCAGCGTGACGGCGGCCTGGCCGACCGGGGCGCCCTCGGCGCCCCTCACGACACCGTGGATCGTGATACCTGGGGTGGGGGCGGACTGCATCGGCATCGTCTCCTCAGTGGTGGGGCCACTGTCGAATGTAACTGTGGGGTTCGGAACGGTGTGGGCCGGGACTCCGCCGGCGGGCACAGCCGCCACTGGTACGGCCTCGACGGGCGCTTCCTGCTCCGGTGCGCCGACGGCGCGGGTCCGCAGCGGGACCTCCTTGATGAAGAGTGTCACCAGGAAGGCCAGCAGCGCACAGGCCGCCGCGTAGAGGAAGACGTCGGCGACGCCGTGGCCGTACGCACTCTCCATGATGGAGCGCAGCGGCTGCGGCAGGGCGGCGATGTCGGGGACCGAACCGTCGCCCATGCCCTTGCCGGCCAGGGCCGCACCCTTCGGACCGAGGTCGTGGAGACCGTCGGTGACGAAGTGGGTGACCCGGTTGGCGAGCACCGCGCCCAGTGCCGAGACGCCGACCGCGCCACCGAGGGAGCGGAAGAACGAGACGGTGGAGGACGCCGAGCCGAGGTCCTTCTGCGAGACCTGGTTCTGCGTGCAGAGCACCAGGTTCTGCATCATCATGCCGATGCCGAGACCCATCAGGGCCATGAAGATCGCCACGTGCCAGTACGTGGTGTCGTACCGGATGGTGGAGAGCAGGCCGAGCCCGGCAGTCACCAGCACACCGCCGCTGACCAGCCAGATCTTCCACTTGCCCGTCCGGGTGATGAACTGCCCCGAGAGCGTCGACGAGATGAACAGACCACCGATCATCGGGATCGTCATCACACCGGACATCGTCGGCGACTTGCCGCGCGCCAGCTGGAAGTACTGGCTGAAGAAGACGGTGCCGGAGAACATCGCGACGCCGACGAAGAGCGAACCGATCGAGGCGAGCGTGATCGTCGGGTTGCGGAAGAGACGCAGCGGGATGATCGGCTCGGCGGCCTTGGACTCGACGAGCATGAAGAGCAGGCCCAGGACGACCGAACCGCCCACCATGGCGCCCGTCTGCCAGGACATCCAGTCGTACTTGTCACCGGCGAAGGTGATCCAGACCATCAGCAGGGAGACGGCGGCGGCGATGAAGAACGCGCCGCCCCAGTCGACCTTGACCTCCCGCTTGATGACGGGGAGCTTCAGGGTCTTCTGCAGGACGATCAGCGCGATGATCGCGAAGGGCACGCCGACGTAGAAGCACCAGCGCCAGCCGAGCCAGCTGGTGTCCGTGATGACACCGCCGAGGAGCGGGCCCGCGACGGTCGCGACCGCGAAGGTGGCGCCGAGGTAACCGCTGTACCTGCCCCGCTCGCGCGGGGAGATCATCGCGGCCATGACGATCTGCGCGAGGGCGGAGAGCCCGCCGACGCCGATGCCCTGGACGACACGGAAGATGATCAGCGTCGACGAGTTCTGGGAGAGACCGGCGGCGGCCGAGCCCAGAACGTAGATGATCAGCGCTATCTGGACGAGCAGCTTCTTGCTGAACAGGTCGGAGAGCTTGCCCCAGAGGGGCGTGGTCGCCGTCATGGCCAGCAGGGACGCGGTGACGACCCAGGTGTACGAGGACTGGCTGCCGTGCAGATCCGAGACGATCTTCGGCAGCGCGTTGGTGACGATCGTCGACGACAGGATCGCGACGAACATCCCGAGCAACAGGCCCGAGAGGGCCTCCATGATCTGCCGGTGGGTCATCGGCGCACTGCCGTCGGGGGCGGGTGACCCCCCGTGCTTGGCGTGGCCGCCCCGCACACCGGCCGGTGTGGTCGTAGCCATGGAATTCCTTAGTCTCTACTTACGCGGGTGATACGCGGGTTTCTGCGGATGTACGGGTGTGCTCGTGCTGCCCGGTCCAGGCCCGGCAGTCGCCGAAGCTGGCGCGCAGGCGGTCCAGGAGCACGTTGAGCTGCCCGACCTCGTCGTCGGACCAGTCGCTGAGGGTGCGAGCGAGGGCTTCGATGTGGCGCTCGGCGAGCATGCCGAGCATGTCGTTGCCTGCGGGGGTGAGCCGCAGGATGCGGGAGCGCCGGTCGGCGGGGTCCGGGGACCGCTCGATCCAGCCGCGCTCCGCTACGTGTGCGACATGGCGGCTGGTGACCGACATGTCAACGGCGAGCAATTCGGCGAGCCTGCTCATCCGCATCTCGCCGTGCTGGCCCAGCAGGGAGAGCACGGCTGCCGACCCGGGCGGGCATTCCGGCGGGAGGATGCGGGAGAGGCCACGCTTGACGGCGCCGATGGCATTCAGCTGCCTGGCCAGTTCTTCGTACTGACTCTGCGCTGCCACGGCACCTCCCTGTGGGCTGTCTGTGGACGCTCTATGTTGTTGCTTCAGGCAACATTAAAGCCGTTGGTTGCTGCAGGCAAATTAAATGGAGCCACAGAGGGCAAAGGAAAGTCAAAATATTCGCAAGTGTGCGGTCAATGAGGTGACGGAAGGGTGTTCGAAAGGTGTCGCCCTCAGCCCGGGGGTTGGGCGGAACCGCAGGGTTCGCTAGGGTCCTGCCTCATGGCACACAACCCCCAAGCGCCCCAAGGCCCCGAGGGCAACTACGACCCGGCGGGCAGCACCCAGATGTTCCGCGCCTTTGTCGACGACGGTGCACCGCAGGGCGCCACGCGGCCCGCGGCGGCTCCGCAGCAGCAGTCGGGCCCGAGGATCGGCGTGATCGCCGGGGTCATCGCGGTGATCGTGGTGCTCGCCGCCGTCGCGTTCCTGGCGCTGGGCTGACCGCGCCGGCCGCTGTTCCTTCCTCGCAGGCCCCGGCGGGTCCGGAATCCGGCCCGGCCGGGGTCACTTCCAGCTGACGGAGACCTTCCGGGTCTCTATGTGCATCCCCAGTGGCACCCGCCAGTCGTCCACGCAGACGGTGTACGTCTTCGTCCTGGCCCTGCCGGCGGCGATCGGCCCCGGCAGGGGCTGGGACGACGTACGGGTCGCCCAGTCCACTCCGAGCCCGCCGATGATGTGGGTCGAGAAAGTGGCCGTGCCCGAAGTGACCGGTGAACCGCCGGTGTTGCTGAAGCGCACGGTCACTTTCTCGCACCAGCGCTTGTCCGTCGCGGCGCGGTCGGGAGGGCCCGCCTTCAGCAGTGCGGGCCGCGCCGGTGCCGTGGGCGATGTGGTGCCGGGCGGCCCCGAAGGCCCGTTCCCGGAACCGGACTCGGGCGGCTCGGATGTGCCCCCGCCGCTTCCGCTGCTGCCACGGCCGGGCGGGATGGGGGTCCTCGTGCCCGGGGAGGACGGCCCGCCGGAACTCCCGCCTGAATGGCCGGAACTCCCGGTGGAACCAGGAGCCTTCGCCGCGGTGGTGTCCCCCGGGTCCATGGAGTGCGGTGCGGAACCGGACGTGGGAGGGCCCTGCGCGCCCTCTCCGGCTGTGGGGCCGCCAGGCCCTGGCGTTTCCCCATGGCCGTGCCCTGCGGCCGTTCCTGGCCCGTCCAGGGGTGTCAGGGTGACGTTCCCCGAGGGCGGCACCGGTGTCGTGGGCAGCTGCCCGGCGCCCGCGGCGCCGACGGCGGCGTAGCCCTGCTGTGAGCTGTCACCCGCGCAGGCGGCCACCAGGCCACCCAGGCAGAGGGCCGTTGCGGTGGCGGCGATGGCCGCGTGCTGGCGTCGCATCGCGCCAGTGTGTCTGACGGGTCGTCAATTAGTAACCCGGCGGACGCGGAGAACCTGGCCGGACGCGGAGAACCCGGCCGGATGACCGCCGGCCCCGGAGGAGCCGGCCGGAGCGGAGGGCCGTACCGGCGGGGTGAACCCGCCGGCGCGAAGAGGCGGAGGAGTCCGGGGACGGCCGAACCCCTCCGTACGGATCCGGGCGTCTACTCGCCGATCAGCCCTTCCCGCAGCTGTGCCAGTGTCCGTGTCAGCAGCCGGGACACATGCATCTGGGAGATGCCGACCTCCTCGCCGATCTGCGACTGCGTCATGTTGGCGAAGAACCGCAGCATGATGATCTGCCGTTCCCGCGGGGGCAGTTTGGCCAGCAGCGGCTTGAGCGACTCCCGGTACTCGACTCCCTCCAGGGCCGTGTCGTCGTAGCCGAGGCGGTCCGCCAGCGAGCCCTCGCCCCCGTCGTCCTCGGGGGAGGGCGAGTCGAGCGAGGACGCGGTGTAGGCGTTGCCCACCGCGAGTCCGTCGACCACATCCTCCTCCGAAACGCCCAGCGCCAGGGCGAGTTCGGGGACGGTCGGGGAGCGGTCGAGCTTCTGCGCCAGTTCGTCGCTGGCCTTGGTCAGCGCGAGCCGCAGCTCCTGCAGGCGGCGCGGTACCCGCACCGACCAGGAGGTGTCGCGGAAGAAGCGCTTGATCTCGCCGACGATGGTCGGCATCGCGAACGTCGGGAATTCGACGCCGCGTTCGCAGTCGAACCGGTCGATCGCCTTGATCAGACCGATCGTTCCGACCTGGACGATGTCCTCCATGGGCTCGTTGCGGCTGCGGAACCTGGCCGCTGCGTAACGCACCAGCGGCAGGTTGAGCTCGATCAACGTGTCCCGTACGTACGTGCGCTCCGGGCTGTCCGGTTCCTGGGAGGCCAGTACGGCGAGCCGCAGGAAAAGGGAGCGGGACAGAGTGCGGGTGTCGATGGCGCCAGAGCTCGGCAATGCGGAGCTGAGTGTCTCCGGTGCGTCTTTCGTGAGCACCTTCGAGCTGCCCTGTTCTGCGGACATGCCACCCCCTTGAGGTCGCGGACGGTCGCGGCGGGCGCTCCCGTCGGAGGAACGCAGCCTCCACCTGAATACCGGAGGGTGGGCTGCGGCAAACGCGGTTCCAGCAGAATGTCACATGTCGGCAACACGCTGTAGCGCCAAGTCGACAAATCTGCGCTGGAAAGAGGGGGTGTGGGGCATTTCTGCTTCAGATGCGGATCACTCGAACCGGTCAGGCTTCGATCCGATTTGCGGATCGAAGCCGGGCGAAGCTCCTGGCCAGCAATCTGGAGACATGCATCTGGGAGACGCCCAGCTCCTGACTGATCTGTGACTGCGTCAGATTGCTGTAGTAGCGCAGCATCAGGATCCGCTGCTCCCGCTCGGGCAGCTGGACGAGGAGGTGCCGGACCAGGTCGCGGTGCTCGACCCCGGCCAGCGCCGGGTCCTCGTATCCGAGCCGGTCGAGCAGTCCGGGCAGCCCGTCGCCCTCCTGGGCGGCCTCCAGTGACTGCGCGTGGTAGGACCGGCCCGCCTCGATGCAGGACAGGACGTCCTCCTCGCTGATGCGCAGCCGCTCGGCGATCTCGGCCGTCGTGGGTGAGCGGCCGTGCATCGTCGTGAGGTCCTCGGTGGCGCCGGTGACCTGCACCCAGAGCTCGTGCAGCCGCCGGGGTACGTGGACGGTCCGTACGTTGTCCCGGAAGTAACGTTTGATCTCGCCGACGACGGTGGGCATCGCGAAGGTCGGGAACTGCACCCCGCGCTCCGGGTCGAACCGGTCGATGGCGTTGATCAGACCGATGGTGCCGACCTGGACGACGTCCTCCATCGGCTCGTTGCGGCTGCGGAACCTGGCCGCCGCGTAGCGCACCAGCGGGAGGTTCGCCTCGATCAGCGCCGAACGGACCCTGGTGTGCTCGGCGCTGCCTGGTTCGACCCCCTTGAGCTGGCCGAACAGCACCTGGGTCAGGGCCCGGGTGTCCGCACCCCGGGACTTGGCGGGCGGAGTCTCCTCGACCGGCGCCTGGCTGCCGGAGGCCTGGCTGCCCGGGGCCCGCCCGGCTGACTCCTGGTCGCCGCGGTCCTCGCTGCCGCGGTCCTGGCCGTTCTGGGCCTCCGAGGTCTGCGTCGCGCTGTTCTGGGGCAGGGCGGTCTGGGGTGGTACTTCAGGCGCAGTACTGGCCGGCACGGTCACGCCACCCCTTTGTGGTCGACTTTTTGGTCAACTCATCGGTCAAAAGCGGTCATAGCATCACAAGACATGTGCACTGTGTGCAAGCACCGCATAACACCGTGTTGACGGTAAAAAGGCGGTTAAACGTGACTGAACGACGGAAAACCCCCCACCGAGACGGTGGAGGGCGGTACACCCGAAGGGCCCAGCCGGGGGTTCGGGTGTGGCTCGGGGAATGACTCAGAAGGGGTAGTCGGCGATCACCCAGGTGGCGAATTCGCTCCACTGCCCGACGGCTGCCTGATGGGCCGGGTGTTCGATGTACCGCTTCAGTGCGTCGGTGTCCCGGACGGCCGAGTTGATGGCGAAGTCGTAGGCGATGGGCCGGTCGCTGATGTTCCAGGCGCACTCCCAGAACTCCGTCTCCGGGATCAGCCCGCCAAGCTCTGCGAACGCCTCCGCGCCTGCCACGACCCGGGGCTCGTCACGTGTGACGCCCTCGTTGAGCTTGAAGAGGACCAGGTGGCGGATCAAGGCGACTCCCTACGGACGGACGGACGTACGGGCTCAGCTCACCAGTTCGGTCATGAACTGGCCGACGCTCTTGGCGGCGTTGGAGATGCCTTCGAACCCTACCTGGACGAGGTCCGCGGACCTGGCCGGCGAAGTGATGATCGTGTACAGCACAAAGACGACTGCTATATAGAGAATGATCTTCTTCACTGGCACCGTTCGGTCCTGCTTCCCCTGGGGTCCCTGAGCAGACGCGAGAGTCTAACCGGACGGTGCGCCGGGGGATCAAGGGCTGATGGGCGGAGCGGCGTCGGCCCCTGGGCCGCCGGGGCCCCAGGGCGCCCTGCCGGGCGCCGACCGCCGGGGGATACGGGCCCGGTGTGCGCGCAGGGTCGCGGATCACGGCCGGGGCCGCTCACCGCACACATGCCGGAACCGCCCGTGGCATCCGGCTCCCGCACCGCCGCACGCGGTCCCGTTCGGCCGGAGGAGAGCACGGAGGGTCCTCGTCGTCGGGCAGGGGAGCCCGCTGCGGGCGGCGCCGGTTATTTTCCCGCGCCGACCGGGTCGACCGAGATGACGGGAGCTGACTGCGAGGCGGGGATGTTGATGCTCTGGGCGATGGCGTGGGAGTGGGTCTCGTTGGGAGGTGTGACGACCAGGCTGGTGAACGTGACGCCGGAACCACCGGTGTGGTTCGGCGGGTAGTGCAGCGTGAAGCGGGTCTCCTGGCCGGGCGCCACGCTGACGTCGTGCGCGGCGACCTTGCTGCGGGCGGCGCTGACGGTGCCGTCGCGCCCCTTGAGGTCCACACCCGGGAAGCCGTGCAGCGTGCAGGTACCGGATCCGGTGTTCTTGAGGTTGACGATCAGTTCGCCCTCCGCCATGGCGCCCGAGGTGGTGAAGGCGAGGTTCGCGGTCCGGCAGGCGCCCGCGGTGGAGTTGCCCGAGGCCGAGCCGGAACGGCTGGCGATGGTGGAACCCGTACCTGTCCCGGTACCGGTGGCGGAGCCGGCCTGGCTCCGGATCTCCGTACCGGTGGAGTTCGAACTCACGGAAGCGCTCGTGCTGTCGCCGGCCTTGGCGTCGCCCTGGCCGCAGGCCGTGAGCGAGAGGCCGGCGGCCACCGCGACGAGAGTGAGGACCGAGATCTTCTGCATACGCATTGCTTCTCCACAGGTTCGGCGGTTGTCCCTGCCGTGCAGGTCGTTCCGTCTACTCCGATACGGGCACCGGCCGTCGAGTTCACGGAGCGGGCCCACCAGGACACTCCTGTGACACGGGAGTGGGGCGGCCGTGACATACGGCGGAGATTCGACGGGGAATGACCGGCAATGTCCATCCGGACGGGGCTCTCCGTCCGAGGGCGGGACCGGGCGGCTGCGCGTGAGCCGGCCACCGGGGGAGGGCGCGAGCCGCAGCTCGGGGAGGAAGGGAGGGCGGTGCGGGGCCGGTGCGCATACGGCACCGCACGCAAAACACCCCCCTGACTGCGTTTCCGCAGATCAGGAGGGTGTGAGAGCGGTAGCGGAGGGATTTGAACCCTCGGTGAGTTTCCCCACACTCGCTTTCGAGGCGAGCTCCTTCGGCCGCTCGGACACGCTACCGAGAGAGAGCTTAGCCCAAGGTCGGCCGTGGTCAGAAATCGGCTTCCGGGAAGGGCGCAGGACGGGGCCTAGCGGTCCCGGAAGAAGGACGTCAACTGCTCGGCGCAGGCGTCCGCGAGCACCCCGGCGACGACTTCGGGGCGGTGGTTGAGCCTGCGGTCCCGTACGACGTCCCAGAGCGAACCCGCTGCGCCCGCCTTCTCGTCGAGAGCACCGAAGACGACCCGGCTCACCCGCGACTGGACGATCGCACCCGCGCACATCGTGCACGGCTCCAGGGTGACGACGAGCGTGCAGCCGGACAGCCGCCACTCGCCGAGCGAGGCCGCGGCCCGGCGGACCGCCAGGATCTCGGCGTGTGCCGTCGGGTCGCCCGTCGCCTCGCGTTCGTTGTGGCCCGCCGCGATGGGCGCGCCGTCCGGGGCCAGCACGACGGCGCCGACCGGCACATCGCCGGCCGTCGCCGCGTGCGCGGCCTCGGCCAGGGCCAGCCGCATCGGCCCGGCCCAGGGATCACGTAGGGGATCGTTCATCTGCTCGTCTGTTCGATGGTGTGCCCGATGGCGGTGTGGCGGGAGCGGTGTCTCCGGCCGCCGGACACCTGGGGTAGGTCAGCGGACGGTTTCCAGGACCTCGGCGGCGCCCAGTGCGTCGGCGATGTCTGCCAGTGCGTCGGTGCCGAGTGTCAGGAGCTCCTTCTCCGTCACGCCGAGGTCGGCGAGGATCGTGATGTCCCCCAGCGGTCCCGGTGGTACGGCTTCGCTCTCGTCGGCCGGGTCGTCCCCGTCCTCCTCCTGCTCACCGTCCTCCGTACCGTCGAGATCGACAAGTTCTTCCAGGGCGTCCGGGTCCTGCGGGTCCCGGCCCATCAGCTCGTCGGTGAGCAGGATCTCTCCGTACGAGGAACGGCTTGCGGCTGCGGCGTCCGAGACGTAGATCCGTGGATCGTCCTCGCCGTCGACCCGGACGACGCCGAACCAGGCGCCCTCCTGCTCGATGAAGACGAGGACGGTGTCCTCGTCGCCGGAGGCTTCCCGGGCGAGATCGGTCAGATCACTGAGGGTTTCCACATCGTCGAGCTCCGTGTCGCTCGCTTCCCACCCGTCTTCGGTGCGCGCGAGCAGTGCGGCGAAGTACACCGTGACTCTCCCACTGGTCTTAGGGGTGTCTCTTCCAAAGGGCGCGGTGTGCGCCGCCCCGTGGGAATCGTGGCAGAAACATGGCGTTCGCGAGAGGTCTTCGGGCTCAGGTCTCCGTGTGTTGCCTCCACGAGCCGGTAAAACCTTGGCAGCCGCTACCAGCGGAACGTGCGCATACGCATGGCCTGTCGCAGCCTGGCGACCTTGGCGCGCCTGGGCTGCACCCGGTCGCGCAACTCCTTGGCCTCGTTCAGCTCACGGAGAAACTGTGCGCGGCGGCGCCGCCGTTCGGCGGCGGCTTCCGGGGGGGCCCCGCCCGCGCCGCCGGGCTCGTGACCGCCGCCCGGGTCGTGCGCGGGCGCGTTGTCCGGCTCGTGCGCGCGCCTGTTGTGCGCCCGGTTCTCGGGCACGAGAGGGCGCCGGCTCTCGGGCTCGTCGCCGGGCGTGCTGCGGGCCGCGTTCGCGGGTTCGGGCTCGGGCATGGATCACACCACCTCCGTACCGACCCGCCTTCCCGCCGGCCGCCGGGTTGATGCCAGTACGGGCCGGTCCGGGGCCCGGTTACCGTTGTCGTATGCGTATCCACGTCGTCGACCACCCGCTGGTGGCGCACAAACTCACCACGCTGCGCGACAAGCGCACCGACTCCGCCACCTTCCGGCGCCTCGCCGACGAGCTCGTCACGCTGCTCGCGTACGAAGCCACCCGCGATGTGCGCACCGAGCAGGTCGACATCGAGACTCCGGTGACGGCGACCACCGGCGTGAAGCTGTCGTACCCGCGCCCCCTGGTCGTGCCGATCCTGCGCGCGGGCCTCGGCATGCTCGAAGGCATGGTGCGGCTGCTGCCGACCGCCGAGGTCGGCTTCCTGGGCATGGTCCGCAACGAGGAGACGCTTAAGGCGTCCACCTACGCGTCGCGGATGCCCGATGACCTCTCGGGGCGTCAGGTGTACGTCCTCGACCCGATGCTGGCCACCGGCGGCACGCTGGTCGCCGCGATCCGCGAGCTGATCGCGCGCGGCGCCGACGACGTGACGGCCGTGGTGCTCCTCGCCGCGCCCGAGGGCGTCGAGGTCATGGAGAGCGAGCTGGCGGGCACGCCGGTCACGGTGGTCACCGCCGCGGTCGACGAGCGGCTCAACGACCAGGGTTACATCGTGCCGGGCCTCGGCGACGCGGGTGACCGGATGTACGGCTCGGCGGAGTAGCTCCGCGCGCCGGGAGCAGTCGACGCGCGCCGGGCGCGGGCGCCCCACCGGGCGCCGGCCCGGGGCGAGCCGGTCCGGTCCGGTCCTGGTGATGTGTGCTGTCCGGCGCCGGCAGGACCCGGCGGGACGCGTCGGGTCCCGGCCCTGCCCGTTCGGCGCCGCGGCGCCGATGCTGCGCCGTCAGCGCTGCCGGGGTGTCAGCACTTCCCGTTGGACGCCGGTGCGGGGTGGGCCAGCGCGGCCAGCGACTTGGCGGCGTCCTGCTTCGTGTCCAGCGCTTTGAAGCCGGTGCCGATGATCAGGTCGACATCGCCGGTCTTCCGGGTGTCGGTCTTCTGTGTCGCGCCCTTGACCTGCGTACCCAGCACGGAGTACGAGGCGCCCGGGGTCTTGGACGAGCCCAGCAGCAGCGCGGTGCCGGGAACCTTCTTGTCGAAGGCCGCGGGGGCGTTGCCGACCTTGCCGATCGTGAAGCCGCGCTTCTTGAGCTCGTCGGCGGTGGACTTCGCGAGCCCGTCGTGCGGGGTCGCGTTGTACACGTTGACCGTGATCTTCGCGGGCTTCGGCAGTGCCGCCGGGCGCGCGCCGGCGGAGGGCGAGGCGCGGACCTTGCAGTCGTGCTGCTGGCCGGCGGACGACGCCTTGTGGGAATCACCCGTGAAGAGCTGGATGAGCTGCAGGGATCCCCAGCCGACCAGGCCGAGGGCGACAACTGCGGCCGCGATCCCGAGGACGAGGCGGCCACGCCGTCGGGGGCGGTGCATCCGCGGGTACTTGTCGCCCGTGATGCGGTACTTTCCGCCCATGCCGGGGGGTGTGAGCATGCTCATGAGCGCAGCGTAGTGCGGCAGGGCGGTGATGCGAACTTAACGATCATCTGATGACCGCCGGATGAGCGAAAATGGGCCCATAAGGACCAGTCCGTGGCTGTGGCCAGGGTGGATTCCGTGGCTCCCGGCCCTCGATCGTGGGGCGGGCGTGCACGCCGGGGTTCTGCGCCGGTGGCAGGGCCCGTGAGCCGAAGGCGGCCGGTGGTGAGGGCAGGCCGGTGGTGACGGCAGGCCGGTGGCGGGGCGGCGGTGCCGGTCCGTGTGCCGTCAGCCCATGTCGAGAACGCGGGCGTGCAGGACCTGTCGCTGCTGGAGCGCGGCCCGCACGGCCCGGTGCAGCCCGTCCTCCAGGTAGAGGTCGCCCTGCCACTTCACGACGTGTGCGAAGAGGTCCCCGTAGAACGTGGAGTCCTCCGCGAGCAGCGTTTCGAGGTCCAGCTGGCCCTTGGTGGTCACGAGCTGGTCCAGCCGGACCGGGCGCGGCGCTACATCCGCCCACTGGCGGGTGGATTCCCTGCCGTGGTCGGGGTACGGGCGTCCGCTTCCGATGCGCTTGAAGATCACACGGAAAGCCTACCGGGGAAGCGCCTCCGGGCGCAGCCATGGCGAGGCGGCGACAGAGCACGGTAAAGGCCTTATTCAGTGACAAACCGGCAGGGGGGTAGGAGCGGAACCACCCCCTCCGTCGGCCCGGTGGCCACGTGCGGAAGGGGCACGCTCCCGCCGGTCGGCGAGGGTCCCGGCGTCATCCGTCAGGGGGTCCCGGATGTCACGGCCCTGGACAGCAGGGCCTTCGGTGCCGCGGCCTTCGGTGTCACCGTTTTCGACGTCAGGGGGCGCACGTCGGACGCGTACCTCCCGACGGCATCGGCGATGACGGCGATGTTGATGCCGAACGCCTTCATGTTGATGTTCTTCAGTGTGTCGCACGCCAGGTGGTAGCAGGCGTCGAGCGCGACCCCCGCCTTCCCGCCGTACTTCCTGGCCTGCGCGGCGGTCTTGATCTCCTCCGCGCCGGTGAAGGTGCCGCCCGACGGGATGCCCGCGGCGATGAAAGGTCCGTAGTCGGAACGTCCGTCGAAGACCGCGCTCTCGTGCGGCACATGACCGCGGTCCAGGAAGTCGGTGATCCCCTTCTCCAGACTCCCGGAACCTGCCGGGCCCGGACCGGCGCCCGCCGCATCCGAGTTGTCGCCGTCGTAGACGAGCTGGGCGTAGTTCGGTGACGCGATCATGTCGAAGTTCAGATAGAGCGCCAGCTGTTTCCGCTGCGCAGCCGTGAGGCTCCTGACGTACGCGTCGGAGCCCCGAAGTCCCAGCTCCTCCGCCGACCACCAGGCGAACCGCACCTTGTCGGCGGGGTGCCTGCGGGCCCGGGCGAGCTGCTGGGCGACCTCCATGAGTCCGGCCGAGCCCGAGCCGTCGTCGTTGATGCCTGGTCCCGCGGTGACCGAGTCGAGGTGGGCGCCGAACATCACGGTGTGGGCCGGATCCCCTCCCCTGGTCTCGGCGATGACATTGCGGGTCGTCCGCCGCTCCCGCAGCTGACGGATCTCCAGCGAGAGGACCGTGCCCCCGGCCGCCGCAGTGGCCAGTTCCGTGCCGTCGGCCTGCGAGATCCCGCCGGTGGGGATCTTCACGCCCGTGGGGGATTCGAGAGTGCCGGACAGGGCGCCGGCGGTGTTGTTGGCGATGAGCGCGGCCACCGCGCCCGCACCGGCCGCCATCCGCTGCTTCTGGGCGAACGTGCAGCCACCGCGGCGGATCAGCGCGATCCGCCCGCTGAACGCGCCTGCGGCGTAGTCGCCCGCCTCGCATCCGGTGGTGGCGTCCACCGGTACGGCGGCGAGTGCGGCCGTGATGCCGCCTGCCGGGGTGGACGCGGTGTACGACAGCGCCGAGACCGCCAGCCGGCGCCGGACGGGCGCGACGACGGCCAGCTTCTCGGCCCGGGTCTCGATGTACGTGATGGGGAAGGACTGGTACGAGACCCGGTAGCCGGCCTTCCGCAGGGTGTCGTGGACGTACCGCGCGGCAGCCTCGTGGCCGGATGTACCGGCGGCCCGGGTGGAGTGGTGGGCGTCGGCGAGCGACTGGAACGTCCGCAGGTGCCGGTAGGCGCCCCCGGCCGACGAGGCCCGTACGAGTTCCCGGGAGAGCCGCGCGGCCTGCTGCGCGGGATCGGGGTGTACGGGGTGCGGGGCCGCGGTCGCCGGGGCCGCTATCGGCGTCAGGACCAGAGAGACGGCGAGGGCTCCGGTAAGGGAGCGGACGACGGCGGCGCGGCCGGTACGGAGTACGGCGGCGCCGGGGCGGGGCGTACGTCTGCGCGGTGTGGTCACCCGGGATGCTTCCCGCGCCGTCGCTCACGACGAACGCCCGTGTGGCGTTCGGGTGCCGGAGGGGGCGGGCGGCCTGCGCTGCCGCGGGGTGGGGGCGCCGGGGACCGGCCGGGAGCGGCTCGGCCCGGAGCCGGTTCAGCGCACGGCGGGGAGCCCGGCGGCCAGTGCGGAGAGGGTGCGCCGCAGGGTCGGGAGCAGCGCGGGCCGGACGGCGGCGAGTTGCGGCTCCTGGGCGTACAGCTCGGACAGGACGGGCGACGGTGTCGCCATCGGGTAGAGCGTGCCGGCGAGCGCCCCCGCCGTCGAGACCAGGTGGGTGCACTCGCTCTCGGTCAGGCCGGGGCGGGCCCGTGCGACCCGGGTGCTGAGGGAGGCGACGGTCGCGAGCACGGTGTGCTTGTAGGCGCGGGCCGCTTCGAGCGAGATGTTGTGTTCCAGGATCGTCGCGGTCTGGCTGAGCAGATCGCAGAAGAGCGACCGCTCGGCGAGGGTCTCGGCGAGCGCGCAGACGGCCTCCTCGCCCGCGTCCAGCCGCGCGGCCACCGCGCTCTGCCACTCCTGCCAGTCCTCTGCCGCGAGGACCAGGAAGATCTCTTCCCGGGTCCCGAAGTACCGGATGACGTTGGACTTGGCGAGGCCGACTGCCTCGGCGACGCTCCCCAGGGTCACCCGCCGTACCCCGTGTTCCTGCGCAAGGCGGCGGGCGGCCGCGAGAATGGTCTCGCGCCGCTGCTGCTTCTGTTCCGGTCGGCGGGCCCGGAGAAATTCCTCTGCTGGCATGACTCGGTCAGCATACGAGAGCGGGAAAGGCGCCGCCTTCTCCGAATACGTGAACGGCGTTCTGTGAGCGTGCAGTCCGCCGTGCGGGCGGAGGGGTGCTCTCACGTTCGTACGTGAACAGGCCGGACATCCGCTGTCCGAAACTCCAGGGTGCGCTCCGCAGGGACTCAGTGGAATTGTCCCCGCCGTCAGGGATTTCAGGATGCCGCTTCCTGATTCCGCTGCCCGGGGCCTTTCCCACGCGCGGCGGACGGGGGAGGTCATGGCATGCCACCTGCGCTTACGTGCTGACGGACGAGGTCGCGTCAGGGAAGCGGTGTATATATCTACCGCTCGGGGCATATCCAGTCACCGAAGGTGGGCGGTGTGGTGAACCGGGTGGCGCACCACGTAGTGAACCGGCCTGCGGAGGTGCGGGAACGCGCGGTCAACCGGTGGATTCATACGGCTTTTCAATGATCTTCCGGGCGGGCGCGCACTATATTGACGCAGGGGGGTGCCCGGCAGTCGGGGGTGGAGTTCGTGAGAGGGAGTTCCCATGCGCGTGACCGGCTTCGATCACCTTGTGCTCAACGTTGCCGATATCGAGCGCTCGCTTGCGTTCTACTGCGGCCCGCTCGGCCTCGAACCGGTCCGGGCCGAGCAGTGGCGTGCGGGGGAGGCGCCCTTCCCGTCCGTACGGGTCAGCCCCTCGACGATCATCGATATCGTCCGGGCGCCGGAGAGCCCCGGGGCGGGCCGTGCGGCGAGTGACTCCGGCGGGGTCGGTGCGGGGCCGGGTCAGGCGGCGGTGCCGGCCAATGTCGACCACATCTGTCTGGTAGTCGAGCCGCTCGACTGGCAACAGGCCATCGACGCGGGCCGGTTGCCCGGTCTCACGGTGGTGGATGGCCCCGGTGAGCGCTTCGGAGCCCGGGGGCACGCCCAGTCGGTGTACGTGCGCGATCCGGACGGCAACACCGTCGAGCTGCGCTGGTACCCGCAGGACGCCTGACCGGCCTGCCGCGCGGCCGGTCTGCCGGGCGAACAGGCGGCCGCGCGAACAGGCGCTCAGGCGACCTCACTTGCCGAGCAGGGTGCGCACGGCTCCGCGGTCGACGCTCGTCAGACCGTGCACCAGCTTCGGGGTGAGGAAGACGATCGCCAGCCCCAGCAGGGAGAACGCGCCGATCTGGAGCGGGGAGGTGAGGTAGTACGCGTGCTGGGCCCCGTGGGACGTGTACGCGTACACCTGATACCCGGGCCAGCCCACGTACCGCGGGAAGACCCAGTGGTACGCCGGGTAGAGGGCGACGGCCCAGCCGGTGACCAGGAAGGTCAGCGAGAGGACGAAACTGGCCACCCGCCACGGGAACATCAGCAGCTGGAACAGCAGCGCCCGCCAGCCCGCGGCGTCCGTCAGCCGGGCCGAAAGCGCCGGCCACAGGCCGGGGTTCCGTGCCGCAGGAACGCCGGGGGCGGTGACATCCAGACCGAGTTGCATCCGCGCCCGGCCCCGCTCGGCGGCGCCGAACGCCCGTGCCCCCGCCAGCATGCCCGCGGCCACCGGCAGGCCCACCACCGTCACGGCCAGCCCCGCGCTCAGCGAGAACATCGCCACCGCGAAAGCGAACCCGGCGACGGCGACCGGCAGCGACGCGAAGATGTATCCCAGCTCGCGGTACGTCCGGGAGGAGAAGGGGCCACGCCAGAAGCCGGCCGGCCGCGCGGCTCCGGAGCCGGAGCCGGAGCCGGCACCGCTTCCGGTTCCGGCCCTCGTGCCGGGCGCGGAGGGCGGGGTCTTCGACGTACGGGGAAAGGTGCTGGAGCTCATCGTGGGCCTCGGATCATCGCGGTGGGGACGTGCCGTCCTGACGACGTTCACGATCCCGGAACCGCGCCTCCTGCGGCATGGAGTGGCCCGGCCTCTTGGGGATGGTGCCAGCACCCCCAAGAGGAGGCGGGGAAGCTCCACCCGCCCCGCCGGACGCCCTCAGCCGCCTGCGCCGCCGAACCGGTCGGAGAGCGCCTGGGCCTCCCCGTACGAGGGAATGCCCGCGGTCCCGGCCGGGAGCGCCGTGCTGTCCGCCACGGCCCTCGCCGTACTGACCGCTGCGTGCAGGGCCGCCCGGAACAGCAGGGAGCCGCAGCTGATCCGGCGCACCCCCAGCGCGGCGAGCCCCTCGGCCGATGGACCGCCCGGCGCCACCAGGATGTTGAGCGGGACGCCGAGATCCTGGATCAGAGCGGCGATGGTGTGCCCGTCCTGGAGCCCCGGTACGAACAGGCCGTCGGCGCCGGCGCGTTGGTAGGCATCCGCCCGGCGCGCGGTCTCCGACGTGTGCCCCGGCAGCCAGTGGGTGTCGGTGCGGGCGTTCAGGAAGAGCTCGGGAGCCGCGCCTTTCACGGCCCGGATGACCGCGCACTGCCGGTCCTGATCGGCGAGCGTGCCATCGGGCCGTCCGTCCTCGATGTTGACGCCGACGACCCCCGCACCCGCCAACTCGGCTGCCAGCCGGCCCACTTCGTCCGGGTCGGTGCTGAAGCCGCCTTCGATGTCCACGCTGATCAGAGCGTCCATCCGGACGAGCCCCAGGGCGAGTCGCACGGTCTCCGCGCGGGCGTCGCCGGTCGCGTCCGCCTTCCCCGCGGCTGCCGCGGCCCCGAGGCTCGTCGTGCCGATCGCGCGGAATCCGGCCTCCGCGAGGGCGGCCGCCGATGCGTGGTCCCAGGCGTTCGGCAGGACGAGCGGTTCCCCGGCTGCGGGCTCGTGCAGGGCGCGGAACTCTTCGAAGGGGGTCACAGGACGCTTCCTTCCGCCGGGTGCGGGGTGAGGGTGTGCGCGGGCACAGGGTGCGGCTCGGGGGCCGCGGGCCCGGCTGGTTCCACCGTAGGCCTCCGCCCGGCCGGCGCCCGTCGGACAGCGGCGGACGGGACGCCCTGGCGACGGCAGGGCGACGGCAGGGCGAGCGAAGGATGAGGTAAGCGGCAGGAGGGCGGCTCGGCCGGGGGGAGCCGCGCCGGGGGTGAGTCAGGTCCTGATCGCTCCGTCGTAGGCGTCGACGATCCGCTGCAGGAAGGCCGCCACGGTGGCCTGCTCCCCGGGGGACAGTGCTTCGGCGGTGGCGGTGACGCCCTGGACGAGCGGGGCGACGTGCTCGTAGGCCGTCGCCTCCCAGTGCGCGGCCGGGATGATGATCACCTTGCGGCGGTCGGTGGGGTGGGGCTGTCTGGTGACGTGGCCCCCGGCCGCGAGCCGGTCGATCACGAGTGTCGTCGCGGCCGTCGAGGCGTCCAGCCGGCGCGCGAGGTCGGTGGGGGTGGTCGGGCCGGCATGGACGAGATGGTCCATCACCGCGAGTCCGGCCTGGTCCACCTGGAGCCGACGGCTCAGATACCGCTCGAAGCGCTGCTGGTTCAGCGTCAGGAGCCGCAGCTGTTCACGGATGGCGCCGCCGGACCCGGGCGCGGGGGCAGCTCCTGCCGGGGTCTCGGAGGCCTGGCCGGTGACAGCACCGGCTGCGGGGCCCGGCGTCGATCCGGGTGCCGCCCCGGGGTCCGGGGCGGCGGATGCAGGCGGTTTGACGTCCATGGGAAGCAGGATACTCTCGATATTGCTAATAAAATTGGTAATCAAGAGTCTGAGGCACAATGAACGCTGTCCCGGCGGACCAGCCGTCACCGACACCACCGCCGTCACCGACGCCACCGCCGTCACCGACGCCACCGCTGTCACCGACACCACCGCTGTCACCGGCGCGGGCGCCGGGAGAGCCACCCGCGCACGCACCGGCGCCACCGCCACCGTCTCCCTACCGATGGCGGTGGCTGATCCTCGTGGTGATGCTCGTCGCGGAGATCATGGATCTGCTGGACGCGTCGATCG
Source organism: Streptomyces sp. NBC_00388 (assembly GCF_036061255.1). Taxonomy (NCBI): domain Bacteria; kingdom Bacillati; phylum Actinomycetota; class Actinomycetes; order Kitasatosporales; family Streptomycetaceae; genus Streptomyces; species Streptomyces sp. NBC_00388. The sequence continues at coordinate 3,684,958 of NZ_CP107948.1, read as the reverse complement.
TCAACGTCGCAGGCCCCGCCCTGGAGAAGTCGCTCGGCGCGACGTCCGTCGGCCTCCAGTGGGTGATCGGCGGGTACGCGCTCACGCTCGGCGCCGGACTGGTGCTGGGCGGCCGGCTCGGCGACCGGTACGGGCGGCGCCGGATGTTCCTGATCGGCCTGGGATCGTTCACCGCGGCCTCGCTGCTCTGCGCGACCGCGCCGGGCATCAGCACCCTGATCACCTTCCGGCTGGTCCAGGGGGTGGCGGGGGCGATGCTGCTGCCCCAGGGACTCGGCCTGCTGCGGGAGAACTTCACAGGTGCCGAACTCACCAAGGTGTTCGGGGTCTTCGGCCCCGTCCTGGGGCTCGGCGGGATCGTCGGCCCTGTGCTGGGAGGCGGGCTGATCCAGGGTGACTTCTTCGGTCTCGGCTGGCGTCTGGTGTTCCTGGTGAACGTGCCGATCGGACTCGCGGCCCTCGCCGTCGCCGCGCTGATCGTCCCCAGGAAACCGGGCGACCGCACCGTTGTCGTCGACAGCGTGGGCGCATCTCTGGTGGCGCTCTCCTGCGCCCTGCTCGTGCTGCCCCTGAACCAGGGCCAGGACGCGGGCTGGCCCCTGTGGACCTGGCTCTGCATGGCGGCGTCGGTGGCCGGGTTCGCGCTCTTCGCCGTCCAGCAGCGGCGCACGGCGGCGCAGGGGCGCGAGCCGCTGGTCACGCCCGCCCTGCTGCGCAAGCCCGCGTTCACGGTCGGGCTGGGCGGGATCGCGCTCTTCTTCGGCGGGCTGATCGGGGTGCAGCTGGTCCTGACCCTCTTCCTCCAGATCGGCGAGCGCTACACGGCCGGCGACGCCGGTCTCGGCAACCTGCCGCTGGCCGTGGGTACCGCGATCGGCGGCGCGGTCAGCGGAGCCGTACTCGCCGACCGGATCGGCCGGGCGGTCCTCCAGATCGGCCCGCTCGTACAGCTCGGCGGCGCCGCGCTCCTCTGGTACGAGCTCGACCACCTCGGCAGCGCGTTCTCGATCTGGGACATCGCGCCAGGCGTGGTCGTCTGCGGCATCGGCGCCGGGCTCGTCATCGCCGCCCTCTTCAGCTTCATCCTCGCCGCGGTCGGCGATGACGAGATCGGTTCGGCGTCCGGGGTGCTGTCGGCGGTGCAGTCCATCGGGGGCTCGATCGGGGTGGCGGTCTTCGGCTCCGTGTTCTTCGCGCGCGCCACGACGGGCGACTTCACCACCGGCTTCCACCACGCGCTCCTGGTCCAGGGTGGCCTGCTGGTCGCCTTCCTGGCGATCACGCTCCTGCTCCCGAAGAAGGGCAGGCCGGACGAGTTCGCGGAGCCTGCGCAGGACGAGCCTGCGGAGGGCCGGCCTGCGCGGGACCGGCCTGCGGAGGGCCGGCCTGCGTAGGACGGGGCCTGCGGAGGGCCGGTCGGCGCTGGGGCGTGCGGGGAAGCGTGGCGCGCCGGGGAGTACGGCACCGTGCGGGCGGCCATGGGGGAGGGGCGGACAGGGGCCCGGAGCCTCAGAGCCCCGGAGTGCGGGGGCGCGCGGACCCGGATCGGTGTGCCGGCGGTACGGCGCCCCCGCCCTGCGTGCCGCTGCCGGCCGGGCGACGCGGGCCGCTCCGGCGTACGCCGGTCAGCTGGCGGCGACCGGGCGGGGCGTGCCGTGGAAGACCTGGGCGGTGTGCCAGGAGCGGTGAGCGGCCGCCACGGGAAGGGCCCCGGGCTGAGGGCCGGTGAGGGGGCGGCCGGCGAGGGCTATGACGTGGTGGCGGGCGGCGGCGCTGCGGCCGACGAAACTCTGCGAGACGAGGATGCGGTGGTCCTCGCCGAGTCCGAGGACGCCTTGGTCGAAGAGTTTGTGGTGCAGCGAGCACAGACACAGCCCGTTCTCGACATCGTCGGGTCCGTCGAACGCCCACCAGCGGACGTGCGCGGCCTCCAGCCCGACGGACACCGGGCCGATCCTGCCGTCGTAGCCGCAGAAGGCGCACTGGTACTCGTAAGCGGTCAGGACCAGCTCCCGCATCCGCCGGTCCCGCTGCCTCGGCCCGGCCGGGAGCTGTCCGGTCTCGGCCGGCTCCAGCTCCAGGCCGACGGCTTCGCAGAGTTCGGTGTGGAGCGAGGGCGGGAAGTTCAGATCGAGCAGCACCCGCGCCATGCGCCCGAGCAGCGAGGGTTCCCGCCCGAGCGCCGCCCGCAGCTCCGGCGCCAGCCGTCCGGCGGCCCCCGCTGCCCGCAGCTCCCGAATCCCGGAGCCGGGGCTGCCGGGCCCGCGATCGGTGCGCACCTCCCACACCCCGTCGCTCACGAGGTGGTGGAACGGGTAGGCGGGCGAGGTCCTGTGGGGCGGCCCGTATCCGGTCAGCAACTCCTTGAGGTCGCCCTCGATCGCGCTGTAACGCAGCTCACCTGCGGGGTCCTGCTGGAACCTGCCGAGTGCGTAGAGAAACAGCAGTGGCTTGTGCGGAGCGCGTGTCCCGCTCCGGCTCCACTGCCTCAACTCCGCTGTGCGCTCAAGCCAGTCCATGAGGGGGGATGCTAGTGCGATCTTCCGTCCGCAAGGTGAGCAGTGTGATCTCGCTCGGTGCGAAGACCCGGAAGGGCGGCCCCCAGAATCCGGCGCCCCGGCTGGTGTAGAGCTGCGTCCGCTCGCCGTGCCGGCTCAGGCCCTGCACCACCGGCTGATCGATCCGGACGAGGAAGTTGAACGGCCAGATCTGGCCGCCGTGCGTGTGCCCGGAGACCTGCAGATCGATGCCGGCCGCAGCCGCCTGACCGACGTACTTGGGCTGATGGGCGACGAGCAGGACCGGCCGCTCCGGGTCTGCCCCCGCCAGCGCACCGACCAGGTTCGCACGGTGCCCGGCCAGGCCGGAGGACTCCGCGGTGACGTCGTCCACACCGGCAAGTACGAGGCGGTCGCCGCCGCGTTCGACCACGACATGGCGGTTGTGCAGCGGCTCCCAGCCCAGTTCCGCCATGCGGTCCAGCCAGCCCTGGGCCTCCCCGAAGTACTCGTGGTTCCCCGTGACGTAGACCTTCGCCAGCCGTGACCGGATGGTCCCGAGCGGCGCTGACTGCTCCCGGCGCTGGGCGGGGGTGCCGTCGGCGATGTCGCCCGCGTGGACCACGATGTCCGCGTCGAGCGCGTTGACAGCCTCGGCGACCCGCGTCGACCAGACGGCCCGGTCGATCGGCCCGAAGTGGGTGTCGGCCAGCACCACGACACGGGTGCCGTCCAGACCGCCGCCGAGCCGGGGGATGTGGATGTCCAGCCGCTTCACCCGGGGCACGCGCATGGCCTCGTGGTGCCCCCACGCCAGCAGCCCCGCGGAGACCACGGCGACGGCCACGGCGATGCTCCTGGCCCGCTCGCCGCCGCCGACGCCGAGCCCGGTCAGTACGAGATGCACCAGGGCGCCCAGCGCCGACCAGGTGAACAGCACCCAGACCACCCCGAGGCTGGTGTCCGCGATGCGGGCCGCCCGGTCGGCTCGCCGGTGCCCGTGGCCCGCGGCCATCAGGAAGGGGAAGGAGACCAGCCAGGAGGCGAAGACGACCGTGCCCGCTACGAAGACGGGGAACGGCCAGTGGACGCCGGAAGCGAACAGCGTCCACCAGGGCAGGAAGAACAGCATCGCCAGCACGAGGAGGACCACGGCCCCGCCCAGCCGCCGGCGCAGGGACCGCGGAGGACGCGGGCTGCCTTCCCCGGGCAGGGGGTCCGGTACGGGCTCCGCCCTGTCCCCGTCCCCGTGCTGCGCCGCGGCGGCCGCGATGCTCTCCGGCCCCCCATCGGACGACGACCGGGTTTCCGACTCCGCCCGGATGGATTCGCTGTCTGTCACTGCGCTGCCCCTCACGTCCGCCCCCACTGTCACTACCCATCGTCCGTCACCCGGGGCCCGCGGAACCGCCCGGACCCTGCTGCGGCGCCATCCGGCAGGGCTGACATGACGCCGTTGGCATGGCGGGAGTGGCAGCCGTTGCGGTGATAGCACTCAACTCCCTTTGACTACCGCGTACTTGTGGCACTCCTGATGACGTGGTGCCCTTGTGACTCACGGGCAACCGACGTCAGAGGGGAACGAGTCTCATGATCAGGCGATTAGCAGCTGTGGCGGCACTGATCCCGGCCATGCTGGGCGTGACATCCGGTGCCGCTTCGGCGCACCCGGCGCCGAAGGCGACCGCAGCGGTGGTCACTCTGACCTACGACGCCAGTCGGGCAGGTCAGTGGGCGAGCGCGATCACGCAAGGTGTGCAGAACTGGAACGCGGCGGTACACAACGTGCACCTGCAGCCGGCGAGCTCGTCCGGCTCAGCCAACTTCGTCTACGTGGCGACCAGCGGCTGGCCCCAGACGACGCTCGGGCCGATCGTCCCGGGCGGCAGCAGAGGGCAGGTGCAACTGGGCCAGGAAGCGGTCGACGAGGGCTACGACACCACCCGGATCGCGGCGCACGAGACCGGACACATCCTCGGGCTTCCGGACGACTACAGCGGGCCGTGCGCGGAGCTGATGTCCGGCCATGGCCCCGGTACGTCGTGCACCAATGCCAAGCCGAGCGCGGCAGAAGCGGCGCAGGTCGACCGGAACTACGCGCGCGGCGCGGCGTCGGTGAGCCCGAAGCAGCACCGGGTCGTGATCGACGTCTGGCCTGCACCGGCCCTCGCCGACGCGCACTGACGAGCAGCCGGAATCGGACAGAGGACGACGTGGCAGGGCCCGGACCGTGCGTCACGGTCCGGGCCCTGCCACGTGCGGTGCCGTCCTGCGACGGCGGTGCGTCAGCTCTGTGCGGTGTCGTCGCCCGTCTGCCCGGTGCCCTCAGCCGCGCCTGCCTTCTCACGCATCTTGCGCACCAGCTCGGCCTTCTGGTCGGCTGCGCCCTGGCGGTCGAGGTTCCGGTGCGGACCGTTGTTCTGCCGTTCGGCGCGGGACAGCTTCTTGCGCTGGCCGCCGCCCATGCCCACGGGGTTGTTGATGTTCTTGCTCACGGTCACGGGTTCTCCCGGTCATGATGTGAAGTGATCTACGGATGCATCGGTGGGGGACGGGCGGCGACGTCGGAGGACGTCAGCAGGGGCCCATCACGCGCTCACTCGTAAATCGGCGTCTGGAAGAACATGTCAAAGACGTTACCCGGTTCCGTCGGCCCCGCACACCAACCCTTTCGCTGCCCCGGCACCGGCCGGGCCTTCGGCGAGCGCCCGGGCTCAGAACATGAGCCCGGGCGCTCGCCCGGGCACGGCCCGGGGGTCGGCGCCATGACCCATCGGACGCTGTTGCGGTGCGGGTGCCGGGGGAGCTGCGGTCGGGGCCGGTAATGCCGGGCCCGCGCCGCCGCCCGTCAGGAAGCTGCCAGGAACTGCCCCGGCAGGCTGATGTGCCGGACATCGTCCGGCCCCGCGCTCCCCGCGGCCCCGTCACGTACCACCGCCGCGCCGTCCTGCGGCGACACGACGAGCCAGCCCGCCCGGGTCCGTACGACCTGCGCCGCGTCTGTCAGTCCGGGGAGCGTCACCTGTGCTGTGCGGTGACCGGTTGCCGTGTCGAAGGTGACCAGGATCTCCTTGCCGCCGTGGAAGACGGCTGCCGCGACCGTGCCACCGTCGACCGCCAGTTGGTCGACGCGTCCGCCCACCGCCCGCACCACATCCATGTCATGCCGTCGCTCCATCGAGACCACACCCGATCGGCCCGCGGCGGGCGTGCCCACCACAGGCCGGCCGCCCCGGCAGGCCACTGTCTGCGCCTGCGTCCCTCCTGTGAAGGGGATGACGCGGTCGGTCCTGCCGGTCGCCAGGTCCAGGCTCAGCACCCTGGTCCGTCTGCTTCGCCCCTTCCCCTCATCCTGTGTCACGCACAGTTTGTCGCTGTCCGTCCCGCCGGCTGCCTGCGAGACCGTTCCGTCGACCCGTACCGTGCGTACGGTGCGCCGCAGGTCGGCGCCGTCACCGACGAGCACGGAACTGTGTCCGCCGTCCCCGGAATCGGCCTGTCCCGGCACACCCGCAAGGTAGTGAGCGGACGCGACGATGCCGTGCGCCGCCTCCTCCACCGCGGCCTGCCGGCCCACCGCGCGGTTCTTCGCGTCGAGCACGTACAGCCGGTCCGGTTTGCCACCCTTGCGGCCGACCGCCAGCAGCCACTTGCCGTTCGCGAGGTGCGCGATCTGTGGCGCCAGGGTGTCATCGTCGTCCCCCTGAGCGGGCACTACGGTCAGCGGCTCGGCGCGGTGCTTCTCCGGGTTGATTCCCACCACGGCGAGCTGGCCGCCGATCCGGGACAGCGTGAAGTCCTCGGAGCCCTTCCAGTCGGTGCCGAGGGTGACGCCGTTCGGACCTGAGCAGGAGGTGGTGAGGGCTGCCAGAGCAAGCAGCCCGGCGGCGCCGGCCAGCAAGGCGGAGCGTGGGGGGCGGGCACGCAGGGGTGTCAGCGGTCGCATGGGTGTTACCAGTCCTTCATCGCATCGGTGGGGGAGAGTGCTGCGGCGCGCCGCGCGGGGACCAACGCCCCGGCGACGACGACCAGCACCAGGGCGGCCAGGAGCAGCAGGGCCGTACCCACGCCGGGCAGGGGGGCCGCCCCGTGTATGTACGGCGCCGTGCCCGAGCCGGCCCGTAGTACGGCGGCGGCCACGGCAGATAGGCCGACTCCGAGGACGGCGCCCACGAGCGCGGCGTACACCCCCGTGAGCGCCATCTCGGCGAGCAACAGGCCCAGGACCCGACGGGTGCGGAAGCCGACCGCTTTGAGAATGCCGATCTCGCGGACCCGCTGCCGGGCGAGCGCGCCGGTCACAGCGACGGCCCCGGCGAAGGCGAGCAGTCCGAGAACCACCACCAGTACGCGCCCCACCTGGCGGATCAACTCCAGCACAGCGGGCAGCGCGGTGAGTTGCTGCCGCAAGGTGACTGCCGGGTAGCCGAGGTGCTGGACACGCTGCTGCACAGCTGCCACGTCGGCCGAGCGGTCCGTGACCACGGTCAGCTGCCCATAGCCGACCGTCGCCAGATACGTCTTCGCCGACACCCCCGCACGCTCCGCCGCCCAGCGCACCACGGTCGCGTCGTCCGCGTAGGCGGTGTCGGGGCCGTCGATCTGCCACGCAGGGTCGTACAGACCGACTACCCGTACGGTGTCGTCGTCACCCGTGCCCTGCCCCTCGGCCACGAAGCGGGTGAGCGTGGCGGGCACGGTGCGGCCCAGTTCGGCCTTGAGTGACAGGCCCTGCGCCTTGGCCGGCAGCACGACCTCGCCGGTGCGCAACGGGAAGAGGTGCCTGCGCACGGAGGACGTGACGGGCGGAGGCAGTGCCGGCCGGTACGTCGTCGCGTACAACAGCGCCCCGCTCACCCTGTCGTCCTTGATGCCGAACGATGCCTGCAACCGGTGCTGTACGGACGCGACACCGGGCAGCCGTGCCAGGGACCGCACCGAGGAGGTCGTCAGCGACTTCGCGTCGGGGCCGTCATTGTCCGGCTTGTCCACGGTGATGCTGCGATTCGCAGCGCTCTCCCGTACGCCTGAGTCAGCCGCACCCTGCGCTTGACCCGCGATACCGGACGCGGCCACGCAGACGGCGACCGCGACGGCCACGAGCCCCACGAGCGCGTACAGGCGGCGCCGCAGCGCCCACACGTTGGCCAGGGCGAGTCCCAAAAGGCTCATGCCTCCCGCCTTCCCACGCCGTCGGCGCTGCTGAAGCCCTGACCGCCGTCTGCGGTGTCATTCCCGTCGTTCACGTCGGTGCTGTCCAGCGTGCCGCGCTGCCCGTCGAGGTGGAGCACCTCATCCGCTGTCCCGGCGACCGCCCGGTTGTGGGTCACGATGACGACGGCCTTGCCCTCATCGGCCAGTTCACGGAACAGCCGCAGCATCAGCGCCTCGCTGTCCTCGTCCAGGTTGCCGGTCGGCTCGTCGGCGAGGATGACGGGCGGGTCATTGACCAGAGCCCGCGCCAGCGCCACACGCTGCTGTTCGCCGCCGGACAGCTCACCAGGCCGGTGGCCGGCTCGCGCCGCGAGTCCTACCCGCTCCAGGAGGACGCGTCCGCGTTCTGCGGCGCCGTCACGTGACGAGGCAGGCAGGACGACATTCCGCAGTGCCGAATGCTGCGGCAGCAGGTTGTATGCCTGGAAGACGAAACCGAGCCGGTTCCTGCGCAGATCGGCGCGGGCGACGTCTCCGAGACCGGCCGTGTCGGTCCCGCCAACCAGCACGCGGCCGCTGTCCGGTGGAGTGAGCAGACCCAGGATGTGCATCAGCGTGCTCTTGCCCGACCCCGAACGGCCCATGAGCGCGGTCACCCGGCCGCTTTCGGCGACGAAGTCCACCCCGCGCAGCACGTCGACCCTCTGATCGCGCAACGTGTAGGACTTCACCACCCGCTCCGCCCGCAATGCCGCCGCCCCGGCATATTGTGCGGCCTCATCCGTAATGCTCACTGTTGTCCTCTGTTCGTTCGTTTCCCGGAAGCGGACCCGGACGGCCCGGCTCCCGCCCCCGACCGGCCTGTGGTTTTCGGTACGAGGCCGGGCACCGCGCGGTTCAAGGTCCATACGGCCCAGGTGGTCTTCAGATCACATCCCGGGTCCGTACCGCCTATCCGGTAGAGCCCGGGGAGCCCCGGGCATCCGCGGTACGGGGCGATCTCGTCGTGCGCAGCTCTGCGCAGCGGCGCGTCGAGCCCGCCGCCAAGCAGTACATAGGCCCGTAATACCTGCGCGTAGTCGTAGATGGCGGTGAACCGCTCCGGGTTGCGCGCCCAGGGCTCCAGGGCGCCCCGGGTGATCCAGCCAGGCGGGTTTCCGGCGGCGTGCGTGTCATGGGCCCCGTCGACCAGTGCGGCCGCTGCGGCCACGGACCGCGGAGTGGTGAGCCGCCAACCGGGGGTCCGCGGCCGGGTTTGTGATGCGTCATGGAGAGGCTTGGGCTCCCCGCGAGGGGCAGCCAGGGTGGTTCGGTCGGCGCGGGTGACACGCCTTCCGCGCCCCAGCCGGCTCTGGATGGCGCCTAGGGGCGGCCGGATGCTCTCGGCTAGGCTGGCACGCCCTCCAGTCAACGGAGGGCTCCGTGGGCAGGGTTCGCCGCTCGACCTCGAAGTGACTGACCTGGAACCGCTCGTCACCCTGGAGGCTCTGGGCCGAGCCGGCGGCTCACCCATCAATATGCCGACGTGTCGCTGGTCGACTTGCTCTGTCGGGAGAGGCTCGTCTCCGCCGGGGCTGCCTGCCCGCGTCCTTCAGGATTGGGGCGCCGCTTCGTAGATCCTTCTTGGTCTCGACGGCAGTGAAGTCGGCCTCGATGTCCAGGCGGCTGCCGTCGCCTGGATATGGCTTCCGGGGCGCCGCTCAGGTCGTTCTCGTCGAGGTTCGGACCGCCGTCGAGCACCAACTGCCGCCCACCGGCCTGGAGCGTTGCTCCGGAACGAATCGGCTTGCGGTCGAGAAGCCGTGCCGGCGGCTTCTCCAGGTGGGTCTGCCGAGCTGTGGTCATGTGCCGCGGGCGGCTCGAACTGACCTGCCGGATGAGCAGTTCGTCTGCGTTGCGCTGCTCGGTAGGCGGGCGGCTGTGGTGGAGGGGATGCGCCGCCACTCGTCTGCAGAGGCCGTTGGCTCCGAAGACCGGACGCGGGGTGGAGCTCAGGATTTCGGTCATTCCGCCGAAAAGGGGTGCGGAGAGTGGATCGGTGGCAGGACTGTGGCAGCGAACTGAGGCCAAATCTGAGACCAGGGACGACGAAGGCCCCGACCGGTGCTTGAGTTCCAGTGTTGATCAGTGGGCTGGCCGTCGTTTGCCTCGACCAGTGTCATAGGAGAGGTCACCACTTCGGCCTCTCCACGGGCGGCAAGGTCCAGCCAGGCGATCATCTTGCGGTCTCTCCGCAAGGCGAGGGAGAGGGCCTCACCGTCGAGTACGAAGACTCGCAGCCACCGGCTCGGCTACGAGGTCAGGGATCAGCATGGCTCACCGAGCGGCGCTGATCCCCAGCAGCTCGGCGACGGTCCGTGATCACCGCCATTGTCAGCGCGTCTGTTTCTACTAGGCGTGAACAACGCGTCGAATTCGGCGGCTACCCGTTTGGCTCCATGCTGCCGCTCCCGAGCCACTTTTCACTGATATTGATTGCGGGCTGAATCACCTCAGGATAGCGATCCGCGAGGTATTCCTGTTGAATCTCCTTGCCGGTCCGTCGATCCGTGACGATTTTTACGCCGGATGCCTTCATTTTTTTGAGTGTGCCAATGGATTCCCCCGACACCAGGGCGTTGAATGCCTTGATGGCCTGGGACGACTGCTGAACGCTGTCCCTGCTCACGACTCCACGATTTACATTGATCATGGTATTCGTGTACATGGCGCGAGGGTCTCGTCCGACGAACTCTCGGCTGTCCTCGCCGATGCCGTCGAAGAACAGATCGGCAATGTGCTCAGGCCATACTTCCGTGATGAGCTTATGCGCGACAATCAGCCCCGTCGCGCTGGCGTGGCACTGCTTCCCCTTGCTGACGAGGCGGACGATGTGCTTTTCGTCGACCGGCCACGTCGGGACCATCTCCTGAAGCTGCTCGGCGGTCAGCTTTCCGTTGGTCCACCTGGTCCAATGGAGGCCAGCTGCACGGTTGGCGAGAATCTTCAGCGCGGCAGCGTATACGTTGGCGTTGCTCTGTCGCATCTCGGTGATCTGGGCGACGAAGTCTCCCGCGGAGCGGACGCGGCCGCCGTCGATGGCGGCGAAGCTCTCCGGGCTGAGGTTGTACGTGACTTGAGCGGTCACCGTGGCGCCGGTCTCGATGATGGCAGCGGCGCGGTGCTGTCCATCAATGAGGCAACCGTGCCAGTCCAGCGCGAACCCTTGGTGTGTTGTGCGATAGAGGCCATTCCGAAGAATGTTTTTAAACTTGTCCACATTGGAGCGTTTCAATGGAACGCGGTTACACGTCCTCTTTTCCATCCATGTCGAGCATTTAGCTGGAGTCACCTCGATGATCTCGGTGTATGGATCCTTATTGTTTTCCTTGGTCACGGTCTATTCCTCTCGATTGTGCGTCGATGTTCCAGCGGAGCTGAAGGCGATCCGGCTGCACATTCCGCTCCGCTGTCGGAGATGCTAGAACGGAAGTCGGTGGCTAGCATCGGATGTCGCATTGCTTCCCTTTAATGGGGATTCCGTGGGATGCCTCGACAGTAATTGATCATTTTCATTCAATGTTTTTCGATGATGTTGAACTTCGAGTCAGAGGGAAGTCGCTCGAGTCGCGTCTCAGACCCGACTAGAGTCGCGTGATCCGCCGAGCTGCTCGGCCTTGCTGAGGTGTGAGCGTTATGGCCGTGCCTCTACCCCGCCGTATCGGGGTGGCCGATCCGGCGCAGTACCTCGTCGCCCTGTGGGAGCCCGACATCGCTGAGCACCCGCGCCATGTTGGCGCCGACGAAGCTCCGGTCCTCCGGCGTCAGCGACTGGAGCGCCGCCGCGAGAGTGTGTTCCCAGTCGTTCCGGTCGGAGAGCAGCCCCCGATGGGTCACCGTCCAATCGAGCACGTCCTTCGCCTCTTCCGGCCGGTGCAGCAGCCAGAGGGCCGCAAGGCCCACCGGGCCGCCGGCCACGACTTCCCGATAGAAGCGGTACGCCTCGCGGTGGGCTTCGCCGAAGCCCGACGGAAGAGTCGGTGCCGCGCCGGTACCGGGGGTGGGCAGAAGCGCAGCCGGCGGGTCCAGAAACCAGTAGGTGAGGCCGGAGCCGTCGATCACCCTGGGCCGGCCGGGAGGTTCGACCTCAGTCGTACTCAAGTGGGGTGGTGGCGTGCGTAGCGGGTCGGGCATGCCGGGCAATGTGGCGTTCTCGTTGATGTGACCGACGACCAGCTGCCGGGCGCGCTCCTCGGTGAGCCGGTCCCTGGCTGCGACGACCGGGTTGCTGACCTTCCACGCAACTCCGTAACGGGCGGGGGGTTTGGGCGGTCGGCGCGGGATGTCGACCGAGATCCGTCGCTCCGCGAGCGAGACCCACGCGATGTCGAAGAATTCCCCGTCACGCACCCCGCGCCCGGTGGGCCGGGGGTAGCCCCAGTAGTCGCCCTCCCGGGGTGGCACCATCGCGTCCTCCCCACCGTCCGAGAGGAAGACCAGAGCCCGGCCCTCCGGGGCCCCGAACCGAAGGCGGAACAATTGCCAGGCCGCCGAGGAGTCCAGCGGTGAGATGAGCGGACCAGTCATGAGGCGAGCCTTTCCGTCGAAGCCGTACGGGAACGGTGGTGACGCAGGACGAAGCGCAGGACGCCGCGGTGGTTCCGGGCCGCCGCGGCGAGCGCGGCGAGGACCTGCGGGAAGGCGGTCCGCCGCCGCAGGTCGGGGTCGCCTTCGATCAGCAACAGGCCTGCCGCCATCCCCTCGTGGGTGGCTGGGTCGTCCAGGGCTGCGACCACGATTCCGCGCGCCCGTTCGGGCTGGTCCGTGAGCAGATCGGCGAGCCGTACCCGTCGTATGCCCGGAGCGTTGGGCAGGGGGAAGGAGGCTTTGCTCATGGCTTCGACGGCGTGAACGGCGAAACCATGACAGGGCGTGCCCGGAGCGGCCCCCTGCCACTCGCGCAGGAGGCCGAGGACGAGCACGTGGTTGGCCTCCTCGGAGAGAAGGGTGCTGAGAGCGAACGACACTGCGGTGCGCAACGGGACCTCCAGCTTCTCGTCCGGTCGGTCGAGCACCGTGTCCAAGAGCTTCAGGGCGGCGGCAGGGCGGGCTAGGCCGTAACTGCCCCCACAGGTCTCGGCCACGGTGCAGCGGAGTGGGACGGGGGCTGCCCGGCTCCACTGCCGCAACTGCTCCCGTACTGCTCCGGTGAGGACGGGATGCTGGACCATCTCCCCGAGCGCGTTGGCCACCAGGCGGCGGCGCCAGCGCTGGTCCGACGAGGCGAAGGGGTGCAGCTGCCGGAGGGTGTCCGGTCCGGTCGAGTGGGCCAGCACCTTCCCGATTGCCTCGCCCGCCGCCAGCTCGACGCCGGTGTGATGGGGAGCCTCGCCCAGGCTCTTCCACAGCAGTTCAGCCATGCCTTCGTAGTCCAGCCACAGTGACCGGAGCAGGGCGTCCGACCGGTGCCGTCCGGAGAAGCCGACCGGTTGGACCGGATAGCGCTGCGCCGCTCCGTACCGGGGTGGCAATAGGCGAGCACCGACAGCCGCCAACCGGTCCTCGAAGGCTGGCCCGAGCACGTCGCGCGGGGCAGGTGCCCCCTTGGCCGGCCCGGGTCCCCCGGACACGGCCTGTGCCGGGCCGCCGCGGCCGTCGATGTGGGCACGCAGGACAGTGCTGAACCGCTCGACAACCGTACGGTCCTGGTCGGGCAGCAGGCAGATCGCTGCCATCAGCGAGATCCGGTCGGCGCGGTGCCGTGCTTCCGCGAGCGCTTTGCGCGCCGCCGCGGGACTGCCGGTTCGCAGGTCGGCGAGTACGGACGCGGCTGACTTCCCCACGACGACGAGGTCGCGCAACCCCTGCGCCACCGCCACGCTGTCCCCGGGCAACGGGTGCGCGTCCAAGTGGTCGGAGAACTCCGCCGTAGCGAGGTGCCGCAGCGCTTCGGCCTCCTGCCCGGGGGTGAGTTCACCTGCGTCGGCCATGGTGCTCAGGCGCTTCGCGGCCACCTCGGCGGGCGGTGGCGGGTGGTGTCCGACCCGCCAGGGCAGTGTGTCGCCGGGCAGCGTCGTCTCCACTCGTACGGTGATGACCAGATGGGCGCCCGAGCGGCGCAACAGCGAGGCGAGCGCGGTGAGAACGACTTCACCGAGCAGGCCGGCGGTCTCCGGGGACAGCCCCTGGAGCAGATAGCCGCGCCCTTCCCTGGGGCGCCATCGCGACAGGTCGTCGGGCGAGTCCAGACCGGTGATGCCGTCAGCTCCGTAGCGTTCCTCCAGCAGCGCGAACGCAGCCGTGCCCGCCCCGGTGCCGCTCCCGGCCTGCAGAATCAGGAGGTTGCTGTCCAGCACCTTCCGGCACTGGGCGTGGGTCGGTGGTTCGACGAATCCGTACAGGTGGGCGCGCACGTCGTCCGCAGGGTACGGACCCTCCCGTAAGCGGGGCTTGCCGATGCGCTCGCTGACGTCCTCGTCGGGCTGGACGCCGATGAACACGTTGGCATCGCCCGCGATCCCGCCCATGACCGCGAAGCCCTGGTCCACCCGTTGCTGGTTGTCGCGGTAGGTACTCCCCGCACCGGCACCGCCTTCGGGACCTTCGCCGTCCGGGCCGGGGGAAGTGCCCGCGTCGGCGCTCAACGGGGGGCCCCGGCGCCACCGACTCGCTTGTCGCCCGAAACGTTGTCGCCGCCGCCCCAGTGCTGGTTGGTGCCGTGGTTCGTGGTGGATCCGCCGCTGTACGTGACATCCCGCCCCACGCTCCCCATCACGGCAGCACCCTCACCCACGTGCTGCGTGTTGCCGCTGTATTGCGTGCCGGATGTCGCCGGTTCCTGTTCCCGAGCGGCGGAGGTGTCGGCCGGCGCCGCGGATTCCTCGCGCGGTCGCACACCCGCCTGAACGAGGTTCCCGGACGGCGACGGAACGTAGAGCCATGCCCGCTGCGAGAAGGTCTTCCCCTCCACGGTGGCGGGGACCTCCACACAGCGGTCGGGGTGCAGGCCGGTGTACCCGCTGAGCACGACGTCCTCGTAGACGCGCTGGGAGACAATGGCTGCCAGATGCGTGACCTGCTCGCTCGCTGCAGTCAGGATGGCCTTAACCGGACGGGAGTCCAGCAGCCGGTGTGTGTCGTTGCGTGCGGTTCCGTTGCCGTCGCCGGGGCGGTCCGCATCTGGCAGTGGTCCGACGTGGACGCTGGCACGGAGCCGGATGCGCGGGCCCACGGACTGCTTGTTGTACGCGCCGAGCGTGTCGTCCAGCACGCCCAGGAACGGCCAGAGGACGAAGGGCAGCAACGCCGGATCGAAGCCGAACACCACGCCGTCCCCAGTGTTGGCCAGAAAACGCTTGGCCTCACGGAGTTCGTGGAGTCCGGCCCGGTCCAGCGCCTGGTCGACGAGTTCGGGGATCAACCGGCTCACCGGACCGTGCTGGACAGCGGGAAGACCGGTGAAGTCCTTTGCGTCGACGGCGAACAGGGCACGGTAAGGAGGCAGCGGACGACTCTCGGCGTACGCGGCGGGAACGGGGCTGGACATGCCTGATCTCCTCGTGGGCGGCGGGGCGTTACGAAGCCGATGGCCGGCTGATTCGAGGTTCCGCCGGTTCCGTCCGCCCGACTGCACAGCGCAGGGCAGTTCGCGGGTGTCCCACGTCACAGCGCGGGCGGGTTCACGGAGCCGCGGGTGGTGGGGTCCACGACGCGGGCGTGGTTCCCGATCCGGTCATAGCCCAGTCGCGCAGCATCTTCATGTCCCTGATGACGATCGTCCTGCGGGCTGTCTCCACCGCCCCGGACTCGCGCAGCCGTTGCAGTCCGGTGATGACCGCGTTGCGGGTGACCCCGGTCGCCTGGGCGATCTCCTCCTGGCTCAGACCGGTCAGCCGTACGACCTCCGCTTTGCTCCCGGGCGCGGTGAGCTCGACCAGCCTCAGGAGTGCCCGCGCCAGGCGGGCGACCAGCGGAAGGGTCAGCAGTTCGGTGCGGTGGGCGTCGGACTCCCGCAACCGGGAAAGAGCCTGTCGCATCAAATCCATGACTAGCCCGCGCTGTTCGATGAACCGGCGGAACCGCTCCGCCTCCAGCACGACTGCCGTGCAGGGGGTGAGCGCGACCACTTCCGCCGTGCGCGTGGTGCCGTGGAAGACGGACACCTCGCCCAGCAGGTCGCCCGGCCCCCGGAAGGCCAGCCAGGTCACGGCCCCGCCCGGCTCCCGGCACGCGACCTTGGCGAGCCCGTCGGTGAGGGCGAGTAGATGTGTCCCCGCGGACCCCTGTCTCAGCATCACACTGCGTTCATGGAAGGTGCGGATCGTCCCCTGGGCCCGTAGCTCGCGCCACGTCTCGTCCGACAGCACCCGTCTCCCCCCTACGCCCTGTGCGCGGCGGCCCCGCCCTGCCATGTGCACGGCATCCTGAGCCGCCCGCCCCTATGAGTTCTACGGCGCACCGACCGCTTCCGTCGCGATTCGGGTGACCTTGTCCGATAACGGCTGTCGCCCCGGGCATCGGCACGGGGCCCGGCGATCACGTCCGCGAGGCAGGGCGCGGGACGCCGTGGAAGACCTATCTCTCGCATCCGCCGGTTTCGTTGCCGCCGCCCGCCGAGGGCGGGTACGGATTCCACCGGCTTCAGCGCCAGGCCCACCGCCTCGCGCAGCTCGCCGTGGAGCGACGGCGGGGACTGCTGATCGCGCAGCACCCGGGTGATTCGGCCGCGCAGCGACGGCTCCTGTCGCAGGGCTGCCCGCAGTTCCGGCACCAGTCGGCCTGCCGCACCCGTCGCTCGTAGCTTCAGCACTCCGGCGCCGGGTCTGCCGGGCCTCCGATCGGTTCGGACTTCCCAGGCGCCGTCGCTGACCAGATGGTGAAAAGGGGTAAGCAGTCGTTGTCCTCTTGGCGGGGCTGTACTCGGCGAGCAGGCGCTTCAGATCCTCTTCCACCGTTCTGTACCGCAACTGCCCGTCAGCATCCTTCTGGAACCGGCCGAGGGCGCACAGGAGCAACAAGGACTTGTGCGGATCCCGTATCCCGTTCCCGGTCCATTGCCTCAGCTGCGCCGTGCGCTCGAGCCAGTCCATGACCGGCGATCGTATCGCCGTCATGGGAAGGTGCAGGCAACGTCGAAGGCCCCCGCAGCAAGCTGCGGGGGCCTTCGACGTACTGCCCGGTGAGGGGCAACTGCGGAGGATACGAGATTCGAACTCGTGAGGGGTTGCCCCCAACACGCTTTCCAAATGTTCGTCCGGGGGTCCTGGGGCGTACGGGAACGTCCTGACCTGTGGTGGAGAAGGTAAGGAAGGGACGCCTGAACAGTGCTGTACGGAGGTGAATGCAACCAGAACTGCAACCAGGCCACGGCCGCTCCGAGGGCGACACGCCACAGGTCTCAACCGTTTGCATACGCCGCAGTCGATCCGGTGGCCAAGCCATGCCCCGAGCAGGGCAGGGCATGTAGCCCCTGAACGGGCGCGGCCTGACGACCTGGCAAAAGTGCATGTAGGGCTAGGTTCGATCGGGCAAGAGCCGTCTTATGCAATGTTGTTGACTATCTGTCAGGGGGCGGATGTCCTCCCATCTGCATTCGCTTGCGCAACCTCAGGTGTTCCTCAAATCGAACATAATCGCTACCAGGAGCACGGTGTGTGCGCTTATGATCACACTGCAAAATTCATTCCGTCACGGGGGGCCACGTGCCGTTACCGGTGGTGGAACGTGTTTTAAGACGGAGGGGGAATATGAACAAGTACCGCAAGATCGCCGCAGCCGCCGCAGGTGCAGGAGTCATCAGCCTGATCGCCATCGCGCCCGCCTTCGCGGAGGGCAGCCGTAGCACTCACATCGGTGGATGGGGGACGGGCAAGGAGTCGAGCCACTGGGAGGACAAGAACCTCGACTCGACCTCAACGTCGGTGAAGTTCTCCGGCTGCAACACCGGTTCGACCCCGAACCGGTTCTCGTATGCTTCGCTTCAGCTGAAGAAGGCGCGCGCCGCCCTCCCTGACCCTGTCGTGAACCGGGACAACAACTACTGCGACACCAGTAGCTTTGGGGACAAGGCCGCCGGGACCTACTACTTCAACTACGCGGGGCTCAACGGCACTGACCAGCCGGGGTACAAGCTCAACGTCTCTAGCGTGACCATCAAGTACTGATTTGCAAGTATTGTGCCCGGGCCCGCATTTGAGCGGGGCCGGGCACAATGCCCTTCTCATCTCGTTCCGCCTGACCACCTGGACGTGCTGTGCCGCTCCGCTTCACTGATTGCTCGTTCGCGTACCGCGCTGGAGTCCCGGTGCTCGACCAGCTGACCCTGGAGTTCCCTTCCGGGTGCACCGTGCTGCTCGGCCCCAACGGGTCTGGCAAGTCGACTCTGTTGTCCCTGGGGGCTTCCGTTCGGTCCCCCGACTCCGGCCGCGTCCAACTGGGTCGTCTGGACAGTGCAGAGAAACGGCACCGGAAGGTGTTCCGTCAGAGGGTGGGGTGGCTGCCGCAGCAGATCAAGTCTGTTCCGTCTCTGACGGTGCGAGAGCAGGCCGCCTACGCGGGCTGGCTGAAGGGGCTGTCGAAGTCCGAGGCGTGGGAGCGTTCCGCCCGGGCCCTGGAGCAGGTCCGCCTGACGGAACTAGCACAGCGGCGCAGCCACGAGTTGTCCGGCGGACAGCTGCGTCGGTTGGGGATCGCGCAGTCCCTGATCCATGAGGCGGACGTCGTCCTGCTCGATGAGCCGACGGCCGGCCTCGACCCTGTGCAGCGCGGAGTCTTCCGAGACCTGCTCGCTGAGCTGTCAGGCTCCGTCAGCTTCGTGGTGTCCACACACCAAACCGAGGACCTGGCGGACGTGTACGACACGGTCATAGTCCTGGACCGGGGACAGAACATGTTCCAGGGCACGGTGGGCGAGTTCTTCGCCCGGGCTCCCGAGGATGTGGCGGTCGAGCGGCGCGCGGAGAGCGCCTACCGCGCCATGGTCCGTGGGGAGGTCTGAGTCATGCGGATCAACACGCTGCTGCGGTCAGGCCCGGCTGCCTGGATCGCACTCATCCTCGTTCCCGTCCTGTTCTGGTTCGGCGCACAGAACACCGACTCTGTGATCGAGTACTGGGAGTCTGCAACCACACAATCCCTGATCGTTCTGGGCTTCGTCAGTGCCGCTTGTGGTGCGTGCGCAGCCTGGGAGGCATCAAGAATTCACCGCGCCGGGGTGGATAGCTGGGCACCGGCCCGCACCGGCCTCCAGATCGCGTGGATGCACCTGGCCCCCGTTGCCGTGCTCGGGGCTCTGGGGCTGCTGGCTTCGCTCCTCGCTATCTCCACCGCGGCTGTAGGGGCACCCGGCTTTCCCAGCCTGGGAGTCCTGGTCACCGCCTACACGGTGGTCCTCTCCCACATCGCGCTCGGCTGGCTCATCGGCCCGTTGATGCCGCGGATGCTGGGAGCGGCCGTCATGCTCATCTTCGGCTACCTCTGGGGGTTCTGGCCGGCCGCTCTGGGGGAAGTACCGTGGCTGCGCCACCTCAACGGCCAGGGTGTCGTGGAGTGCTGCGGACTCAACCAGACCGCCTCTGTGCGCAGTATGGCGGCCACGATCACCTTCTCCGCCGGGCTCGTCGGGGCCGCCGTCCTGGCCGCGGTCTTCGGGACAAAAAAGGGCCGTCACCGTGCCTACGTGCTTTCTTCCGTGGTTGTGGGAACAGCCGTCTCGGTCGGGCTGGCGGTTCCGCTGGAGTTCCAAGGAACGCAGGCTCGGGACCACCATCTCCTGAAGTGCTCCGGTGCCCGACCCGCGGTGTGCGTATGGCCAGAGCAGTACGACCGCCAGAAGACAATCTCCCAGTGGGCCCAGGACGCCACGCGTCGCGTTCGCGCAGTCGGCGTTTCCACCGCACCGCGACTGGAGTTCGGCCAGCCCCGGCCGACGGAAAGTAACGTTCGCTCAGTTGCGGCCACCAGCATCCTTCCCCACGAGCCCCCCGCCTGCGCGATGCAGCCCCAGGCCGATTACCCCGGAGATGCCGCCCAGACCGCGATCTACGCGTGGCTCGCGCTGACGGGCGGCGAACCCAAGGCCGATCTCATGCAGCACTGGGTAGGCGGCGCTGTCACCCTTGCCGAGCACGTACGCATGCTGAGCCCCGCACAGCAGCACGCCTGGTTCGAGCGCAACATGCGCTCCGTCCTGGACTGCGCAGTGAAGCCCGACCTCAACCCCGCGTCCTTCCAAACCTTGCCTGCGGGGCCGTCGTGATCTGGTGGCTGCGTGTCCATATGGCACGTACCTACGGCGCTGTTCTGCTCGCGACCTTTGCTGTTGCTCCCCTGCTCGCGGGGTCCGCCTTGCCCATCCCTTCTCTCCTCGGGGGCCTGGGAAGGGGAATCCCCGTCCCCCTTGCCCTCCCCGTAGTGCCTGCCTGCGTGCTCCTGCACGCGCTGAGCAGGGCGCCGTGGGAGCCCGACGCCGTAGCCGTTCGACCCGTTGCGGCGTATCGGACAGCCGTGGTCGCTGGAACCGCTCTGGTAGCTCTGGTCTTTGGGTTCATCGAGATGCGATGGCTCGACTTCGACCTGGCGCCCGGCGTCGCCCGCAACCTGGTCGGGTACATCGGTGTGGGACTCATCGTGCAGAATTTCTTCGGAGCGAGGTTCGGCCCTCTGGCTGTGGCCTTGGTCCCCGTGGGGTGTGCGCTCGTCGGATTGGGCCCCGGCCAAAGGCCGTACCCGTGGGCTTGGCCATTGCACGAGAGCACCTCGGCACTCTCAGCGATCGTAGCGTTCTGCCTCTTCGCGATCGCGGCCTATCTGAGCACGAAGGCCGCGGGGGAGAAGCGCCACGGACGACAGTCCGACATCTGACGTAGTGGGGGCGGACACGGCTTCTCAGCGGAACGCCGCTGATCGGAACGCATCGCGTTGGGACGTGTACCTGGACGCCGGGTACATCCGGATCCGCAAGAACCGCCTCCGCCCGAGGTACGAGCACGGCTGTGGTGACAAGTGCGGCCGGAAACCGGGTTACTGCCCGGACCGCAGGCAGATCCGCCGGGAGTTCAAAAAGACCAAGTCCCGTGCTGGCCGTCGGACCATCGGTCTCCCGATTCCACTGATCAAACTCCTCCGGAAGCACATGGAAGAGCAGGAACGGGAGCGGAAGACAGCCGGTGACCTGTGGGAGGACAAGGGGTACGTCTTCGCGCAGCAGACCGGCGGGCCGCTCATCCCCAACACCGACTACCACCGGTGGAAGCAGCTTCTGGGAGACGCAGGCGTACGGGACGGGCGCTTGCATGATGCGCGTCACACTGCCGGGACCGTGCTGCTCCTGCTCGGAGTCCCCGATGTGGTGGTGGACGCCATCATGGGATGGGAGCCGGGAGGGTCGGCACGGATGAGGGCTCGGTACATGCATGTCACCGGCCCCATGCTGCAGAACGTCGCGCAACAGGTCGGGGACGCGCTCTGGGGGCCCGCCCCCGAGGTGATCGAAGAGGAGGGATGCGGCCCGAACGAGGGTCCCGCAGCCCCCAACTGAGACGGAAACTGAGACGGAAGACCACGAAGGGCCCCGCTGCTGAGCAGCGGGGCCCTTCGTTTGCCCTGATGGGCGGATGCGGAGGATACGAGATTCGAACTCGTGAGGGGTTGCCCCCAACACGCTTTCCAAGCGTGCGCCCTAGGCCACTAGGCGAATCCTCCGCGGCAAACAATACAAGACGTTGGGGAGTGCTAGCGAACTCGATTCCACCCCGGTAGATCAGCTAGGGTGTGGGTCAGCCCCTCACGTGGCGCTATCTGACTGAACTCCCCCAGGGCCGGAAGGCAGCAAGGGTAGGTTGGCTCTGGCGGGTGCGTGGGGGGCCCCTTTGCGTTCTGCGGCGCCGGTTGTCGGTGGGCCCCGATAACCTCGTACATGTGTCGTCCCTTGCGCTGTACCGCCGCTACCGTCCCGAATCGTTCGCCGAGGTCATCGGGCAGGAGCATGTCACTGCCCCGCTGCAGCAGGCCCTGCGGAACAACCGGGTCAACCACGCGTATCTGTTCAGCGGGCCGCGCGGCTGTGGCAAGACCACCAGTGCGCGGATCCTGGCCCGCTGTCTGAACTGCGAGCAGGGGCCGACACCCACGCCGTGCGGTGAGTGCCAGTCCTGCCAGGACCTCGCGCGCAACGGGCCGGGGTCGATCGATGTCATCGAGATCGACGCGGCCTCGCACGGTGGTGTGGATGACGCCCGTGACCTGCGCGAGAAGGCCTTCTTCGGTCCTGCGGGCAGTCGCTACAAGATCTACATCATCGACGAGGCGCACATGGTCACGTCGGCGGGGTTCAACGCCCTGCTGAAGGTGGTCGAGGAGCCCCCGGAGCACCTCAAGTTCATCTTCGCGACGACCGAGCCCGAGAAGGTCATCGGCACCATCCGGTCGCGTACGCACCACTACCCCTTCCGGCTGGTGCCGCCCGGCACGCTGCGGGACTACCTCGGTGAGGTGTGCGGGCAGGAGGGCGCCCGGGTCGCGGAGGGGGTGCTGCCCCTGGTCGTGCGGGCCGGTGCGGGATCCGTGCGTGACTCCATGTCCGTCATGGACCAGTTGCTGGCGGGCGCGGACGACGACGGTGTGACGTACGCCATGGCCACGGCCCTCCTCGGTTACACGGACGGGACGCTCCTCGACTCCGTCATCGACGCGTTCGCCTCCTCGGACGGCGCCGCCGCCTTCGAGCTGGTCGACCAGGTCATCGAGCGCGGCAATGACCCGCGCAGGTTCGTCGCCGACCTTCTGGAGCGCCTGCGCGACCTGGTGATCCTGGCCGCCGTGCCGGACGCGGGCGAGAAGGGGCTGATCGACGCCCCGGCGGATGTCGTCGCGCGGATGCAGGCGCAGGCCTCCGTCTTCGGCGCGGCCGAGCTGAGCCGCGCGGCGGACCTGGTCAACACCGGGCTCACCGAGATGCGTGGTGCCACGTCCCCGCGGCTCCAGCTCGAACTGATCTGTGCGCGGGTGCTCCTCCCGGCCGCCTTCGACGACGAGCGCTCCCTCCAGGCCCGGCTGGACCGCCTGGAGCGCGGCGGCGCCTTCGTGCCCGGTGGGCAGGGACCCGCCATGGGATACGTCCCGGGGGCCGAGGCGCATCCGGCCATGGCCGCACCGTCCGGGCCTCCCGGACCGGGCGGCGGGACGGTCGCGCCCGGTACCGGGCCTGCTGCCGCCCGTGCCGCGGCCCGCGGGGACAACGGGGGCGCGGATGCGGCGGCCGGTTCCGGCGCGGTGGCCGGTTCCGGTGGCTCCGGTGGAGTGCCCGGTGCGGGTGCCCGTGGCGGGGACGCTCCTGCCGTGCAGCCGGCCGACACGGCACGTCCCCCTGCCGCCCCATCCGGAGCGTCCGCTCAGCCGCCGGCCGCGGCACCGGAACCAGCCACCGCGCAGGCTCCCGCCGCCCGGCAGCCCGGCGCCTGGCCCGGCGCTGCCGCCCCGGCAGCCCAGCCCCAGTCCCCACCTCAGCCCCAGCGCGCAGCGGGCAGCTGGCCCTCCGCCGCTGCGCCCGGGCAGGGGCAGCCCGCGCCTTCGGCCCCTCAGACCGGCGCCGCCGGCCCGTCGTCACCGTCCTCCGCCGCACCCGCGCCCGGTATGGCCCAGGGCGCGGCCCAGGTGCGGAACATGTGGCCGGAGATCCTGGAAGCCGTCAAGAACAAGCGCCGCTTCACCTGGATCCTGCTCAGTCAGAACGCCCAGGTCGCCGGTTTCGACGGGACGACCCTCCAGCTCGGATTCCCCAATTCGGGGGCCCGGGACAACTTCGCGTCCAGCGGCAGTGAGGACGTACTGAAGCAGGTCCTCGCCGACCGGTTCCACGTCCAGTGGAGGGTCGACGCGATCGTCGACCCCTCAGGCGGTACGCAGCCTCCGGGCGGCAGCAACCACCCCGGCCCCGGCGGTTCCTCCCCGGCGCCGCAGCGCCCGGCGCCCCAGACGGGGGGAGGAGGTCCTGCCGCACCCGGCCCGGTCCAGCAGCCGCCCGCCCCCGAGCCACCGCAGCGTCAGCGGCCCCAGGCATTCCGGGAGCCCGAGCCGCCACCACCGGCGGACGGGCCGCCGCCTGTCTCGCTGGAGGACGACACCCCTGAGGACGACGACCCCGACCTGGTCGACTCGGCACTCTCCGGCCACGACCTGATCGTGCGCGAGCTGGGGGCGACCGTGGTCGAGGAGTTCACGAACGAGTAGCCGAGCCGCCGACCGCTGCCCGCGCGTCCGTGGAGGAAGCTACAAACACGTGGGGCGCCCCGTTTCGGCTGCCTGCACAAGGCCCGCGCCTGGGCGGAACCGGTGCGCGGGCTAGGCTTCGCCCCGTGAAGGTCCTTGTCATCGGCGGCGGCGCCCGCGAACACGCCCTGTGCCGCTCTCTTTCCCTCGACCCCGAGGTCACCTCCCTGCACTGTGCCCCCGGTAACGCGGGCATCGCGGAAGTGGCCGAACTGCACGCGGTGGACGCGCTCGACGGCGCGGACGTCGCACGGCTGGCGGTCCGGCTCGAAGCCGGGCTGGTCATCGTCGGCCCCGAGGCGCCCCTGGTCGCGGGTGTCGCCGACGCGGTACGGGGCGAAGGCATCCCGTGCTTCGGTCCGAGCCGGGAAGCGGCTGAGCTGGAGGGCTCCAAGGCCTTCGCCAAGGACGTGATGGCAGCGGCGAACGTCCCCACCGCCCGCGCTTACGTCTGCACCACCCCGGCTGAGATCGACGCGGCGCTCGACGCCTTCGGCGCCCCGTACGTGGTCAAGGACGACGGCCTCGCGGCGGGCAAGGGCGTCGTCGTGACCGAGGACGTCGCGGCGGCCCGCGCCCATGCGCTGGCGTGCGGCCGTGTGGTCATCGAGGAGTTCCTCGACGGCCCGGAGGTCTCGCTCTTCGCCATCTCGGACGGCGTGACCGTCCTGCCGCTCCAGCCCGCACAGGACTTCAAGCGCGCTCTCGACGGCGACGAGGGGCCCAACACCGGCGGCATGGGGGCCTACTCCCCACTGCCCTGGGCCGACCCCAAGCTGGTCGACGAGGTCATGCAGACCGTGCTCCAGCCGACCGTCGACGAGTTGCGCCGCCGGGGTACACCCTTCGCGGGGCTGCTCTACGCGGGCCTCGCGATCACGTCACGGGGGGTGCGCGTCATCGAGTTCAACGCCCGCTTCGGCGACCCGGAGACCCAGGTGGTCCTGGCGAGGCTGAAGACCCCGCTGGCCGGTGTCCTGCTGCACGCGGCCAACGGCACCCTCGACACGGTCCCCCCGCTGAACTGGCGCGACGAGGCCGCCGTGACCGTCGTCATCGCCTCGCACAACTACCCGGACACCCCGCGCACCGGCGACCCCATCGGCGGGCTCGACGAGGTGGCGGCCCAGGATGCGCCCCATGCGTACGTGCTGCACGCCGGCACCCGGTTCGACGGCGGTGCGGTGGTCAGCGCGGGTGGCCGGGTGCTCTCGGTGACCGCGACCGGCGCCGATCTGGGTGAGGCCCGTGAGCGCGCGTACACCGCGCTGGACAGGGTGCGGCTCGACGGGGCGCAGCATCGTACGGACATCGCTGCGAAAGCCGCAGCCATCTGACGGCTTCTCGTCAGCACCTTTACCCAAAGCCATTCCATCGGGTGACGGCTCGCCCATCCGGATGACGCTCGCCGGGTCCCCAACTAGTGTGCGGCGCAGGCGTTCCGGCACTTGGCCCACCGGCATTGCGATGTCAGTGGCGGGTGCCACAGTGGGGGAGTGAGCAAAGCCGTCGCAGGGGCAGAGGGGGGTGACGTCCAGCCGTGTCCGACAACCGTGCGAGTGATGCGCGTGTGAACACGCGTGAGAAGCGGGGTGCGCAGGGCGCACGCGCCCATGCGCTGGCCGTGCTGGGGGTCCGGGGCAGAGCCCTGGCCGTCGCGCTGCTGCCGGCCGCGGTCGCGGTCGTGCTGCTGGCCGGTGGTGCCATGGGCCGCCTCAGTGGCGGAAACTGGGACGTGGCGCGCTGGGTCGTGACCGGATTCGCGCTGGTGGTGCTGGGCGCGGCTGCCGTCGTGGGAGCCGTGATCGTCAGGGCCGGGCCCGCCGTCAGCCCGACGGTGGCGCTCACGGAGGCGTCCGCACCGGATCTGCACCGGATGGTGCGGGAGCTCGCGGACCGGCTCGAAGTGCCCGTGCCGTCGGCGATAGCGCTCACGCCTGACTGCGACAGCTGGCTGGAGGACCGCTCGCACCCCGCCGCGCAGTCCATAACCGGCGGCGGGCCGGGCGCGGTGCGCGGGATGCTGTCGATACGTTCCCGCCGGGTGGCGGACGCCCCCGTGCTGGTCATCGGCTCTCCTTTCCTGTGGTGGATGCGGGTGGCCGAGCTGCGGGCGCTCCTCGCGCCGGTCATCGCCGGTACGGGGCCTTCCGCACACCCCGACATCGCGGCCTCGCGCCGGTTCGTCCGGGGCTTGGACGCAGCGGTCGCCGTCGCGTCCAGGGCCGGTCTCGGCCCGGTGCGTCGCGTCGCGTACGGCTTCATCGGCTGGACCGCGCGGCTGCTGCTGCGCAGTTGTCGCGGTCATGCGGCGGAGATGGAGCGCGGTGTCGCCGCCGCGGCTTCGGACCGCGCACAGGCGGTGGATTACGGGCTGCGGATCGTCGCCCAGGAGCAGGTCGGCCTGGCGTACGCGGGCTGGGACCGGCTGCTGACCCGGGTCGCGCTGCCCGCCTGGCGGATGGGGCGCTGGCCCTCCCGGCTCGACGCCGGGGTGGTCTCCGCGCTCACCGAGCTGTCGCGCAGGGACCGGCTGGCCGAGGGCTTCACCTCCCGGCTGGGTGAGCGGCCGGCCTGTGACCTGCTTGAGGAGCCGGGCGCGGTCGACGCGGCCACCTCGCTCCTCGCGGCCAGGCTCTTCCACGGTGGCCCGGCCGACACCGGCCCCGACTGGTCTCCGGTGGACTGGCAGCAGTATCCGGAAGAGGTTGTCGACCGGAAATGGCGTACGGAGGCGGCCAGGCTGCACCGTGTTCTCGACCAGCTCGTACTCGGCCGGTCCGGCCGCCCCGACGCGCACGGCACGGCCGGGCCGGGCCCGGGTGCGGCCGGAGCGAGCCCCGGCGCGGCGGAAGCCCGCCCCGGCACTGCCCCGCGGCCGGGCCCGCGGGTGGACGGGCCGGGAGACCCCACGCTGGCCCGCGTCCTGGACCATCTCGCGGCCGACGACATGGAGGCGCTGGCGGCTGCCGTCACCGCCGAGGTCGCCCGGGAGGAGAGTGCCGCACCGGCGCCGGTGCCGGGCGGCGCCCTGGAGGGCGAGGAGCTCTGGGACACCGGGGCGATCCCGCTCTTCCCGCTCCAGCCGCCCCGTACCGGGCGTGATCTGCTCGCCGACCATGTCACCGCGATGGTGTGTTGCGCGGCGGTCGACACCGCCGGTGCGGCACCCGGCCTTGACTGGCTGGACGGTCCCGCGCTGCTGGTGGGCGGCGAGCGCAGGGCCGACCTGGGCGGCCATGTGATGACCCTGGTGGAGGACGGGGACGGGGAGCCGTTGCGGGAGTGGCTGACGGCGGTGGGAGTGCGCCCCGAGAAGCCGGTTCGGCTGGTCTGAACGACCCGGCGCTTCCCGGCCCTCGGAGCCCCCTCCCCGGCGGAGCCCCCTCTTCTTGTGCCCTCCCGGTGGGCGCCTCTCCGCCCGGTGTGCCCTCCCGGTGGGGCCTCTCCGCCCGGTGTGCCCTTCCGGTGGGCGCCTCTCCGCTGTGACCTCCCCGCTGGGTCCTCTCGCCGGCGCCCCCCCGGCCTGTCCCGGGACGAGGTGTCCGGGCCGGGGGATACGCAGCCGAACGAGAGTACGAGTACCGGCCGGTGATGCTGGGCCCGGACCGGGGACGCCGTGGCCGGGCCGGATGACGGGCCAGGGCCGGGACGCGCCGACAGGGCCAGGGCCGAAGCGACCATGTCGTGACCGGTGTTGCTCGTGCCGGTCCTCGTATGCCGAGCCATGAGCGCCCGGGATCCGGCCTGGACCATTCAACAAATTGGGCACTGTGCGCTCCAATTCGCGACGAACAGTGACGGAGTGAGTGCCTTATGTGATGTGCTGGGGCCGGTCGCTGACAGTCGGTGCATCACTGTTGTGCCTGAGCGGCCGATGGAAGGGGAGCCGCATGGGGGCGGAGCAGATCCGGCGCTGGGAATCGGGGGCACTCGCGCACGCCGTCTCGGATCCGTTCGGACAGGGCCCACTGCCCTGGCTTCGCGGAAGCGAGAACTACTTCGACGACACCGGCCATGTCGTCCCCTGGTACGCCGACCCGGACGCGGCACACCACCGCTCCGGCGGACCACGCACAGCCGACGACGTGAAGAAGCAGATCAAGGGGTTCGCGTCCACCGGGGCCGCCGCCCCGGGCGAGGCCATCGACTTCCACGTCACGGTCGACCCGCCCCAGCAGTTCTCCGTCGACATCTACCGCATCGGTCACTACGGCGGCGACGGCGCCGCGAAGATCACCACCAGCCCGCGGATCTCCGGAATCGTCCAGCCGGCTCCGCTCACCGCCGACCGCACGGTCTCCTGCCACCACTGGTGGCTCTCCTGGCGGTTGCAGATTCCTTCGTACTGGTCGATCGGCGCCTATGTCGCTGTCCTGACCACCGTCGACGGTTACCGCTCCCACATCCCGTTCACCGTCCGGGACAGCCACCCGGCGGACCTGCTCCTGCTGCTGCCCGACGTGACCTGGCAGGCCTACAACCTCTACCCGGAGGACGGGCACACCGGCGCCAGCCTCTACCACGCGTGGGACGGAGTGGGCCGCCTGCTCGGTGAGGAGGACGCCGCCACCACGGTCTCCTTCGACCGGCCCTATGCGGGCGCCGGCCTGCCCCTGCACGTGGGCCACGCCTACGACTTCATCCGCTGGGCCGAGCGGTACGGATACGACCTCGCCTACGCCGATGCCCGCGACCTGCACGCCGGGCGCATCGACCCCACCCGCTACCGCGGTCTGGTCTTCCCCGGTCACGACGAGTACTGGTCGGTGCCCATGCGGCGTACGACGGAGATCGCCCGCGAACACGGCACCTCCCTCGTCTTCCTCTCGGCCAACACCATGTACTGGCAGGTGGACCTCGCCCCCTCGCCGTCCGGTGTCGCGGACCGGCTCCTCACCTGCCGCAAGCGCCGCGGCCCCGGAAAGCCGACGCTCTGGCGCGAGATCGACCGGCCGGAACAGCAGCTGCTCGGCATCCAGTACGCAGGGCGGGTCCCCGAACCGAGTCCGCTGGTCGTGCGTAATGCCGGGCACTGGCTCTGGGACGCGACCGGCGCGGGCGAGGGCGACGAGCTCGCCGGACTGGTCGCGGGCGAGGCGGACCGCTACTTCCCGCGTACCGCGCTCCCGCAGCACGAGAGCCGGATCCTGCTCGCACACTCGCCGTACGAGGACAGCGAGGGGGTCGTGCGGCACCAGGAGACATCCCTGTACCGCGCCCCGTCCGGCTCGCTCGTCTTCGCGTCGGGCACGTTCGCCTGGTCACCCGCGCTGGACCGTCCCGGGCACGTCGATTCCCGGATCCAGCGGGCGACAGCCAATCTCCTCGACCGCATCTGCAAGCGCGACTGACCGGCGGGCCGACCCGTCCGCCGCCCCCGGGCGACCCTGGGGCGGCCCGCACGCAGCGCATACGGGAGAATCGACTCCGACCCCACCGCTTGGACAGAACCACGGGGAGGAACCGTGTCCGGATTCGTAGAAAAGCCCGAGCCGCTTCAGGTGCCGGGCCTGGTACACCTGCACACCGGCAAGGTGCGCGATCTGTACCAGAACGAGGCGGGCGACCTCGTGATGGTCGCCAGCGACCGTATGTCGGCGTACGACTGGGTGCTGCCCACCGAGATCCCCGACAAGGGCCGGGTGCTGACCCAGCTGTCGCTCTGGTGGTTCGACCAGCTCGCCGATCTCGTACCGCACCACGTCCTCTCCACGGACCTGCCGGCAGGCGCCCCCGCCGACTGGGCGGGCCGCACCCTGATCTGCAGGTCACTGCGGATGGTCCCGGTGGAGTGCGTGGCCCGCGGCTACCTCACCGGCTCGGGTCTGGTGGAGTACGAGGCGCACCGCACTGTCTGCGGTCTCGCGCTGCCGGAGGGGCTGACCGACGGTTCCGAGCTCCCCGCGCCGATCTTCACGCCTGCCACCAAGGCGGCCGTCGGTGATCACGACGAGAACGTGAGCTACGAGGAGGTCGCGCGCCAGACGGGCGCGGAGACCGCCGCCGATCTGCGCCGTACGACCCTCGATGTGTACGAGCGGGCCCGGGGTATCGCGCGCGAACGGGGCATCATCCTCGCCGACACGAAGTTCGAGTTCGGTTACGACGGTGACCGACTGGTCATCGCCGACGAGGTGTTGACTCCGGACTCGTCCCGCTTCTGGCCCGCGGCCGAGTGGGAGCCGGGGCATGCGCAGCCCTCGTACGACAAGCAGTTCGTGCGGGACTGGCTGACCTCGGACGCTTCCGGCTGGGACCGCAAGGGTGAACTGCCGCCGCCCGAGCTCCCGCAGGAGATCGTGGACGCGACCCGCGCCAAGTACGTGGAGGCGTACGAGCTGCTGACCGGGACCCCCTGGTCGTAGCCGCCCGCGGCCGTCTCGCCGATCGTCACCCCTCGCGGAGGCCTGCACGGCCGCGCGAGGGATGACGTGACAGCCCGGCCGGCCTGTGCGCACGGAGAAGCCCGAGTACAGAGAAGCCCGCGCACGGAGAAGCCCCCGGCCGGAATCCGGCCGGGGGCTTCTCTTTCCTGCTGCTGAGCGGACGACCAGGTTCGAACTGGCGACCTCAACCTTGGCAAGGTTGCGCTCTACCAACTGAGCTACGTCCGCATGCGCCGTGGCGCGGGCACCACTATACCCAACCTCGCTCCCGTGCGAGACGCACCGCGGTATGACGGTTCTCCGCTCCCAGCTTCGAGGCGGCCGACGACAGATAGTTGCGGACGGTGCCCTGCGACAGGGAGGCGCGGCCGGCGATCTCCGCGATCGGTGCGCCGTCTGCCGCCAGCTCCAGCACCTCCACCTCCCGGGCCGTGAGCGGAGAGTCACCCGCGGAGATCGCGTCGGCGGCCAACTCCGGGTCCACATAACGGCCTCCGGCCCGAACCGTCCGGATGATCTCCGCAAGCCGCTGGGCGGAGACCGTCTTCGGAACGAACCCCTTGACCCCTGCGGAGAGCGCCCGCTTGAGGTGCCCCGGGCGCCCGTGGCTGGTGACGATCATGCAGCGGCACCCTGGGAGTGCGGACCGCAGCGATGTGGCCACGCTCACACCATCGGCCCCCGGCATCTGCAGGTCGAGCACCGCGACATCGGGCCGGTGCGCCCGCGCCATGGCGAGAGCTTCGGGCCCGGACGCTGCCTCGGCCACGACCACCAGATCGTCCTCCAGCCCGAGCAGCGCGGCGAGCGCCCCACGGATGAGGTGCTCGTCGTCCGCGAGCAGCACACGTATGGGCGCGGAGGGCGGCGTGACAACCGGCCCGGGAGCCGGCGGTGTGAGGGGCGCCGGTACCGAAGGGGAGCCGGCGGTGCCGGGTGCGGGGTCCGGTCCGGGCCTGGGGGCCGCTGCCGCTGCCGGGGGACAGGGTGCCGGCGACGGCTCGGTCCTGTCGTTCACGTCGTTGCTCCTTCGGTCGGCTCGGAGGCCGGGGTGCGGGCCGGGGCGTGGGCCGGGGCGCGGGTGGCGCCGGCGCGAGAAGGGGCCGCCGACCGGCCCGGCCCGCCGGTCAGCGGGACCTCCGCGGTCAGCCGGAACCTCCCGCCGGTGGCCGGGCCGGCCGTCAGCGTCCCGTCCACAGCGGTCAGCCGCTCCCGCAGCCCGGCGAGACCCGTCCCCGCGGGGGCGCCGCTTCTGTTCTCTTCGGCTGCCCCGTCGTTCTCGACGGTCAGCGTCACGGTCGATACCGATCCGGCCACCGCGATGGTGCAGCGCCGGGCATCTCCATGGCGCAGCACATTGGTGGCCGCTTCCCGGACGACCCAGCCGAGCGCCGACTGCACATCCGCGGGGAGCCCCTCCGGTGGCCCGGTGACGCCGCACTCGATGCCGGCCGCTTCCAACACGCCCTGTGCTCCGCCCAGTTCCGTGGCGAGGTCCGCTCCCCGGTATCCCCGCACCACCTCACGCACCTCCCGCTGCGCTTCATGCGCCATGCGCTGCACCTCGGTCATCTGTGCCACGGCCTCGGGCCGCCCCCGCCGGGCCAGCTGCACCGCCAGCTCGCTCTTCAGCGCGATCACGGCGAGATTCCGCCCCATCACGTCGTGCAGATCGCGCCCGAACCGCAGGCGTTCCTCCGCGACCGCCAGCCGTGCCTCCACGTCCTTGGCCTCGTGCAGCTTCCACATCACCCTCAGGTGCCATGCCGAACAGCGGGTGGTGATGGCGTACCACGCGGGCCCGCCCACCATTCCGGCCAGGCAGGCCCCGATGAGCCGCCG
Organism: Streptomyces sp. NBC_00388; assembly: GCF_036061255.1. Taxonomy (NCBI): domain Bacteria; kingdom Bacillati; phylum Actinomycetota; class Actinomycetes; order Kitasatosporales; family Streptomycetaceae; genus Streptomyces; species Streptomyces sp. NBC_00388. Next base: position 3,652,830 of record NZ_CP107948.1, on the reverse strand, counting down.
GTCCCCGCCGAGCAGGGCCAGCGTCCCGCACATGGGGACCAGGGCGCCCAGCTGTACCAGGGCAGTAGTCCGCTTCCGCACGATCAGGCTGTGCGCCATCGTGAACGGCGCCACAGCGGCGCACGGCAGCGCCGCCAGCCCAGGGAAGTGCCGCAGCCCGACACCTGCCGAGAGCACGAGAACGGACGCCAGATCCGTGGTCATCAGTACGGCCCCGAAGGCGACCAGCCGCCGGGGGAGCCTGGCCCGGCCCAGATACTCGGTCAGGCCCCCGGCGAGCAGTGAGGTACAGAACACGCCCTGAGCGACGGCGAGCAGACAGGATCCGGCGATCAGCGCTGCGGGCGCCCCCGAGTGACGGACCGGCCGCGTCACGCTGAACATCACCTGCAGGGCGACGGCCAGCCACAGCAGTGCGTATATGGCCCCCCGCGAGTAGAGATCGGCCTGGGCGAATCCGCCCCGCTTGCGCCATCCCCGCAGCCACTGCATCACGCCCCCCTGAATCCTGTGCCGGCCGGACTTCGGCCCACCCTGAAGCCTCCGGCCGTGGTCAGCGCCGGGGCTCCCAGCGGAACCACCGGCGTACAGCAAACACCGAGAGCGCGGTCCAGGCCACCGTCGTGAGTACATGCCCCACGACGCCGTACACGGACATCGATCCCGTCCAGGCGCCCCGCACCAGCTCCACGACAGGGGTGAGCGGCAGCAGCTCGCACACCGATGCCAGCCGGTCGGGATAGATCTCCAGCGGCACGAACACACCTGAACCCGCCATCGTCACCAGCATCAGCGGGATGATCGTGAGCTGGGCGCCCTCCGCGGACTTGGTGACGCCCGCGGTGGCCGCCCCCAGCGCGGTCAGCATCACGATCCCCAGCGCGAGACCCAGGAACAGCAGGAGCGGCGCCGGCGGCAGCCCCATGTCGAAGACCACCGCACATCCGACCGTCAGGATCGCGCACTGCACCAGCGCGATGATCACGGAGGGCAGCGACGCTCCGGCGAGGATCTCCGCGTCCCGGGCTTCTCCCGTACGCAGCCGCTTGAGCACCAGTTGTTCGCGGCGGACCACCAGTACACCGACCGCGCCGTTGTAGAGAGCGAAGAGCAGGCCGAACCCGATGGCGCCGGGCAGCAGCACCACACCGGCCGACAAGCCCGCCTTGTCCAGGGTGTCCTGGTCCGTCGTCGCCGAGATCACAAAGGTCATCGAGAGGGGCAGCACCAGCATGGTGAAGAGCGAGGCCTTGCTGCGGCCCAGCAGCGTCAGCTCGGCACGTGCCAGCGCGGCCATCCGGCCCGCGCTGAACGTTCGCACCCCCTCTCCGGCCCGCGCCCGGCCCTGCCTCCCGCCCTTCTTCCCGCCCTTCTTCCGGTCGGTTCCCTCGTGTGCGGCCTTTTCGGCGACCGCCACAGCCCCAGCAGCCATGACGCGCGCTCCTGTGCCCCGCTCCCCCGTGGTGCTCACCGCGTGACCTCCTGCTTCTGTGCGATACCGAGAAATGCCTCTTCGAGCGAGGCCGACCGGACATCGAGCCCCCGCAGCTCGATGTCCATCTCCCGCGCCCACAGCAGGAGTTCGGTGGCGGACCGCTGCAGTGCGTCCGTCCGCAACCGGACGACCCCCGCGGTGCGGACGTAACTCCCCAACGGGGGCAGATCGCCGACCGCGATCTCCTCGGGCAGGGAGAAGGAGATCTGAGAGGGCTGTGCGGACACCACCTCGTCCACCCGGCCCTCGGCCGCTATGCGCCCCTCGTGCAGGATCGCCAGCCGGTCGGCCAGCACTTCGGCCTCCTCCAGATAGTGCGTGGTCAGCAGGACCGTCGTGCCGCCGTCACGCAGCCCCCTCACCAACTCCCAGGTCTCCCGGCGCCCTTCGGCGTCGAGGCCGGTCGTCGGCTCGTCGAGAAAGAGGACCTCGGGCCTGCCCAGGAGTGCCATCGCCAGGTCCAGCCGCCGCTTCTCCCCGCCGGACAGCTGCTTCACCCGTATGGCAGAACGCCCGCCGAGCCCCACCATCTCCAGGGCCTCGCCGACCGGCCGTGCCCTGCTGGTGCAGCCCGCCCACATCCGGACCGTCTCGGCCACCGTCAGATCGGGCGGGAAACCGCCCTCCTGGAGCATTACCCCTGTCCGCGGCCGGATGGCGGCGCGCTCGCGGTACGGATCGTGCCCGAGCACGCGCACCCGGCCACCGCTCGGCGGGGCGAGGCCCTCCAGGAGCTCGACCGTGGAGGTCTTGCCCGCGCCGTTCGTCCCCAGCAGCGCGAAGAGCTCCCCGGCTGCCACGGAGAAGGAGATACCGGCCACCGCCTCGTACCCACCGGCGTAGCTGCGCCGCAGGTCTGCGACCTCAATCACATCTGTCATGCATCCAGGCTGCCCCCGTCCCCGGCTCCAGCCCGATGACATATGTCATCAGAGTGGGGACACGGAGAAGCCCCCGGTCGAATTCCGACCGGGGGCTTCTCTTTCCTGCTGCTGAGCGGACGACCAGGTTCGAACTGGCGACCTCAACCTTGGCAAGGTTGCGCTCTACCAACTGAGCTACGTCCGCAGATTGCACCCGACCGGCTTTCACCGGGCGGTGCGAGCACTACTCTACCCGACAGTCCGAGTGGACCGGTCCGGAGAGTGATGCAGAGCGGGTGACAGGAATTGCACACTGCGCCTTCCCCCTGGAAGGGGGATGTTCTACTACTGAACTACACCCGCACGCTGCTTCGAACGGGGCCTTTCGGCCTCGCCCTTCGGCGTGCTCCAGACTCTAGCCGACCAGCAGGGGTGGAATGCAAGTCGGGCGGTCCCGGGGGGAGTCGGCCCCGGCCGCCGGCCACCCCGGAGCGGGTCAGCCCGCCGCGTTGAACGCCTCGTAGACCTTCTTGGGGATGCGGCCCCTGGCCGGCACCTCCATCTTGTTGGACCGGGCCCAGGCGCGGACCGCCGCAGGATCCGGGGCCACCGAGGTGTGCCGGTAGGCCTTGCCGGACTTCGACTGCTTTCGGGCCACCTCCAGGAAGGGGGCCAGCGACTTGCGCAGTTTCTTTGCATTGGCGGTATTGAGGTCGATCTCGTACGACTTCCCGTCGAGACCGAAGGTGACCGTTTCCGCCGCTTCTCCGCCGTCGATGTCGTCGGAGAGCGTGACCACTACTCGCTGAGCCACGGACTTCGGTCCTTTCCTTCGACATCACTGCGCCTGCGCGGTGTCACGCGGGCGTGCCGCCGTGCTGACGTGCTGTGATGTCGGCCTTGCGGCTGATTTTGAGTTACGCCAATTCCTTTGTACAGCGGAAGGCGTCGCATTGTGAAGCCCACCCAATTACATGCGCGTGTCCGAGTGCAATCCGCTAGGCGGATTTTTTCGAGGATTTTCCTTCGGTGTTGTCCCGGCCGATATCTGAACGTGATCGGGCCGGTCTGATATCTACCCGCGTAGATTCTCTGGACAGGTAGTCTGACAGGACCGCCTTCGCACCACACACCGGGAGTGCCAGTGGCACGCGTCGTAGTCGACGTCATGCTCAAGCCGGAGATCCTCGACCCGCAGGGACAGGCGGTGCAGCGTGCACTGCCCCGTCTCGGCTTCGAGGGAATCGCCGACGTACGTCAGGGAAAGCGTTTCGAGCTGGAGGTCGACGGGCCGGTTGATGACGCCGCCCTCGCCCGTATCAACGAGCTCGCCGAGACGTTCCTCGCCAACACCGTCATCGAGAACTTCACCGTGAAGGTGGAGGAAGAGAAGTGACAGCTCGTATCGGAGTCGTCACCTTTCCGGGCACGCTCGACGACCGGGACGCTCTGCGCGCCGTGCGCGTCGCGGGTGCCGAACCGGTTTCGCTCTGGCATCGCGACAAGGACATCCAGCAGGTCGACGCCGTCGTCCTCGCGGGTGGTTTCTCGTACGGCGACTATTTGCGGGCCGGCGCCATCTCCCGCTTCTCGCCGGTGATGGGGACGATCATCGAGCAGGCGAAGGCCGGTCTCCCGGTCCTCGGTATCTGCAACGGTTTCCAGATCCTGACCGAGTCGCATTTGCTGCCGGGCGCGATGCTCCGGAACAACCATCTCCACTTCATCTGCCGCGATCAGAAGCTGCGCGTCGAGAACGCGGAGACCGCCTGGACCGCCGACTACACCGCCGGCCAGGAGATCTCCGTACCCCTCAAGAACATCGACGGCCGCTACGTGGCCGACGAGCGGGTGCTCGACGAGCTGGAGGCCGAGGGCCGGGTCGCCTTCCGGTACCTCGACGGCAATCCGAACGGTTCGCTCCGTGACATCGCCGGCATCACCAACGCCGCCGGCAACGTGGTCGGCCTGATGCCGCACCCCGAGCACGCCGTGGAGCCGCTGATCGGTACGGGGCGCACCGACGGCCTCGGATTCTTCTCCTCGATCCTGAAGAAGCTGGTCAACGCATGACGACTGCACAGAACGAGAGCGCCGCCAAGGGCCGCCTCGACACCGTCGAGCACGCCGCGGCGACCCCCGGGGCCGAGCAGCCCTGGAAGGAACTCGGCCTCAAGGAGGACGAGTACGCGCAGATCCGCGAGATCCTCGGCCGCCGTCCGACCGGCGCCGAGCTCGCGATGTACTCCGTGATGTGGTCCGAGCACTGCTCGTACAAGAGCAGCAAGGTCCACCTCAAGCAGTTCGGCGAGAAGGTCCCGGACAACGACGCGATGCTCGTCGGCATCGGTGAGAACGCCGGTGTCGTGGACGTCGGCCAGGGGTACGCGGTCACCTTCAAGGTCGAGTCGCACAACCACCCCTCGTACATCGAGCCCTACCAGGGCGCGGCGACCGGCGTCGGCGGCATCGTCCGCGACATCCTCGCCATGGGCGCCCGCCCGGTCGCGGTCGTCGACCCGCTCAGGTTCGGCGCCGCGGACCACCCCGACACCAGGCGCGTCCTGCCGGGCGTCGTCGCCGGCATCGGCGGTTACGGCAACTGCCTGGGGCTGCCGAACATCGGCGGCGAGGTCGTCTTCGACCCCTGTTACCAGGGCAATCCGCTGGTCAACGCGGGCTGTATCGGTGTGATGAAGCACGAGGACATCCACCTTGCGCAGGCTTCGGGCGCCGGCAACAAGGTCATCCTGTACGGCGCCCGCACCGGCGGCGACGGCATCGGCGGCGTCTCCGTGCTGGCGTCCGAGACCTTCGAGTCCACCGGCCCCGCGAAGCGCCCTGCCGTCCAGGTCGGCGACCCCTTCCAGGAGAAGCTCCTCATCGAGTGCACCCTGGAGATCTTCAAGGAGAAGCTGGTCGCGGGCATCCAGGACCTCGGCGGCGCCGGGCTCTCCTGTGCCACCTCCGAACTGGCGAGCGCCGGTTCCGGTGGGATGCGGGTGGAGCTGGACACCGTCCCGCTGCGCGACTCCTCGCTCTCGCCGGAGGAGATCCTCATGAGCGAGTCGCAGGAGCGCATGTGCGCGATCGTCGAGCCGCAGCACGTCGCGCGGTTCATGGAGATCTGCGAGAAGTGGGATGTCATCGCCACCGACATCGGTGAGGTGACCGAGGGCTCACAGCTGGAGATCTTCTGGCACGGCGAGCAGATCGTGGACGTGCCGCCGCGTTCGGTCGCCCACGAGGGCCCCACGTACAACCGGCCCTACGCACGCCCCGACTGGCAGGACGCCCTCCAGGCGGACGACGCCGGCAAGCTTCCCCGCCCGGCCACCGCGGCCGAGCTGCGGGAGCAGGTCCTGAAGCTCGTCGCGTCGCCGAACCAGGCGTCGAAGGCGTGGATCACCGACCAGTACGACCGTTTCGTGCAGGGCAACACGGTGCTCGCGATGCCCGAGGACGCGGGCATGGTCCGGATCGACGAGGAGTCGAATCTGGGCGTGACCATGGCGACCGACGGCAACGGCAGGTTCGCGAAGCTGGACCCGTACACGGGTGCGCAGCTGGCGCTGGCCGAGGCGTACCGCAACGTCGCCACCACCGGTGCGAAGCCGCTCGCCATCTCCGACTGCCTGAACTTCGGTTCGCCCGAGGACCCGGCCGTCATGTGGCAGTTCGCCGAGGCCACCCGCGGGCTCGCGGACGGCTGCCTGGAGCTGGGGACGCCGGTCACCGGCGGCAATGTGTCGCTGTACAACCAGACGGGCGACGCGGCCATCCACCCGACGCCGGTCGTGGCGGTCCTGGGCGTGATCGACGACGTCAACCGCCGTACGCCGATGGCGTTCGCGGAGGAGGGCCAGCTGCTCTACCTGCTCGGGGACACCCGTGAGGAGTTCGGCGGCTCGGCGTGGTCCCAGGTGGTCCATGACCACCTCGGCGGTCTGCCGCCCCGGGTCGACCTGGGGCGCGAGAAGCTGCTCGCGGAGATCCTGATCGCGGCGTCCCGCGACGGCATGATCGACGCGGCGCACGACCTCTCCGACGGCGGCCTGATCCAGGCGGTGACCGAGTCCTGCCTGCGCGGCGGGAAGGGGGCGCGGCTGGTCGTCCCCGACGGTCTGTCCGCCTTCACCTTCCTCTTCTCGGAGTCGGCGGGGCGCGCGGTCGTCTCGATCCCGCGCAGCGAGGAGCTCCGCTTCAACGACATGTGCGGGGCGCGGGGCCTGCCCGTCACCCGCATCGGTGTGGTGGACGGTACGGAGATCGAGGTGCAGGGCGAGTTCAGCATCGCGCTGGGCGAGCTGAAGGACGCTCACGAGGCCACGCTCCCGGCGCTGTTCGCCTGAACCGTGACACGGGCGGTGGCCGCCCCGGTGAGGTGATCCCGGACGAGTGACAGGCCGGCCCTCAGGCTCCATCGGGGGCCTGAGGGCCGTTCCTGTCTCCGCGGGCCGTCGAAGGGCCGGAGCCACTACGGCCCGGATCCGTCTGCTCCTGCGTCAACCGACCGCCGTGAGGCCGTCGGGGACGGCCGGGACGGGCAGCAGGAGTGCCTCCCGGGCGTCCCCCGCTGCTGGTAGTGCCGGCCGCCCGGCCCTGCGGGCGCGGGCGGCCGTACCGGGGCGTCTGCTGCCCGGATCAGTAGCCCGCGACCGCCTTCGGGTCGGGGCCGTGGGAGTTGCTCTGGTGCTCGCCCTCGATGACGAGGAAGACGAGCAGCACGATCCAGCCCACGAGCGGGACGAGGGCGATGAAGATCCAACCCCCCGACCTGCCGGTGTCGTGCAGGCGGCGCACGGTCACGGCGAGGGTGGGCAGCAGGACGGCGAGGCTGTAGATGCCGCTGAGCCAGTTGCTGTCGAGCACTGCCGCGGAGATGATCGCCAGCACGATGCTGATGATGACGCTGAACAGCGTGAACATCCAGTACTCCTGGCGGCGTGCACGCCCGCTGAAGCCCACGTAGTTCTTGATTACGTCGAGATACCAGTTCACTTCGGTCCCCCCAAAGTCATGCCGAACGGCCCGTCACGATTGCCGGGCCGGACGGTAGAACGTATGTGGCTTGAAGTGGACGGGTCAAGGTATGTCGGGCGACGCACGGGTGACCGGACGCGGACGGACACGTTCCGGGGGTTCCGCGGCCATGCCCCGGGGGGTTCGGCGGCCGCACTGTCGGACCCGCCCTCTACGCTCCCTCTCATGCCCCCGTCCCAGAAGCGCGCCCGCCGCTACGACTTCGCCACGACCCGCACCGCGGTGCTGGCCCAGTGCGAGTACGTCAGGAACGCGGTGCGCTCCCTCGCACCCGGCCAGCTCGCTCTGCCCACCCGGCTCGGGGACTGGACCGTGCGTGAGCTGGCCGCGCATCTCGCCATGGCCGTCGGGAGCGTCAGCCGTTTCCTCGACGAGGAGGCCCCGGCCGTCCAGGAACTGACGCTGCTGGAATGGCCGTTCGCCACAGCCCCGGTCGCGGACCGTATCTCCGAGGACGTGCGGGCGCTCGCCGCCGCCTCCGACCCGGTGGAGCTGCTCGACCGGGCGGTCGCCGCGCTCGCCGAGCGGCTGCCCGGCGCCGACGGTGAGCGGCTGCTCGCCACCCGCGTCGGGGCCATGCGGCTCGCCGACTATCTGGTGTCGCGCTGTGTGGAGCTGGTGGTCCACACGGACGATCTGAACGCGGCGGTGGGTCTGGAGATCCCGTACGACCCCAAGGCCCTGGCCGCCTGCACCCGCCTCCTCGCGGACGCCCTCGCGGCCAGAGCCCCCGGCGCTTCGACGGAGGTGCGGATCCCGCCCTACGCCGTCGTGCAGTGCGTCGAGGGCCCCCGCCACACCCGCGGCACTCCGCCGAACGTCGTGGAGACCGACCCCCTCAGCTGGATCCGGCTGGCCACCGGGCGCACGCAGTGGCAGCAGGCGGTGGACGGCGCCCTGGTCGTGGCAGGCGGTGAGCGGGCCGATCTCTCGCACCTGCTCCCCTTGATGGGCTGACGGGCCGCCCCCTCCGGCCCATCACGAGGGGAAGCGGCACCCGGCCGGGGAACCGGACACCCCACTCGTCCCGTCCAACCGCCATGCACACGCAACGCACCGCCGTCGCCGCCCTGGCCCTCTTCACACTGGCCGCCTGCGGCACGGACAAAGGATCAGCGTCGAGCACCCCGGCAGAGCCGGATGTCCCCCTCACCGGGACCGGCTGGACCGTCGACAGTGTCTCGGCCGGCGGCACCGTGCGGAAGGCTCCGGCCGGTGCCGGCATCGCATTCGAGAAGGGACGGGTGAGCGGCTCGTCCGGCTGCAACCACTTCAGCGCCCCGGCCACCGTCAAGGACGACACCCTCACCGTCGGAGCCGCCACCAGCACGCTGATCGGCTGCCCGAAGAACCTCCAGTGGTACGAGACCGCCCTGCACAAGACCCTCACCGGCAAGCTCGCCGTCCGTCTCAGCGGCGGAAAGCTCACTCTGCGTACAGGCAAGGGAGACTCCGTGACGCTCACCCGCAAGCCCGCGGAACAGCCTGCTCCGCTCACCGGCACCGCATGGAAGGTGGACGCGCTCGTCGACGGAGCGAGCATCTCCACGCTGCCGCGGGGCACCGCGGGCACGGCGCACCTGACCTTCGGCAAGGACGGTTCCGTGCGCGGGAACCTCGGCTGCAACAGGGTCAGCGGTATGGCGAAGGTCACGGATGGCACCGTCACCTTCGGGCGTCTCACCACCACGCGCATGATGTGCAAGGCGCCCGCGATGACGCTGGAGAGGAAGCTGCTCACGGTGCTGCACGGGCCTGTGCGCTACGGAATCGAGCACCGCGTCCTCACGCTCACGGCCGCCGACGGGACCGGAATCCGCGCCACCGCATAGCACCGCGTATCGGTCAGGACCGGCGCCGGCGCCGATCCCCAATTCGGACCAGTGGTCGATCTCGCCTACACTCGGTGGCGTGCCTCGTGGTGATGGACGACTCAACCACGACCTGCTCCCCGGAGAGAAAGGCCCCCAGGACGCTTGTGGCGTCTTCGGTGTCTGGGCTCCGGGTGAAGAGGTCGCCAAGCTCACCTATTTCGGACTGTATGCCCTGCAGCACCGTGGACAGGAGTCCGCGGGCATCGCAGTGAGCAATGGGTCCCAGATCCTGGTCTTCAAGGACATGGGTCTGGTCTCACAGGTCTTCGACGAAACCTCTCTCAGCTCTCTCCAGGGCCATATCGCCGTGGGCCATGCCCGCTACTCCACCACCGGAGCCTCGGTGTGGGAGAACGCGCAGCCCACCTTCCGTGCCACCGCGCACGGATCGATCGCCCTCGGTCACAACGGCAACCTGGTCAACACGGCTCAGCTGGCAGCGCTCGTCGCCGAGCTGCCGAAGGAGCACGGCCGCTCCACCCAGCTGGCCGCGACCAACGACACCGATCTGATCACCGCTCTCCTCGCGGGCCAGACCGACGGCGACGGCAAGCCCCTCACGATCGAGGAAGCCGCCCCCAAGGTGCTGCCCGAAGCCAAGGGCGCCTTCTCGCTGGTCTTCATGGACGAGCACACCCTCTACGCCGCCCGCGATCCGCAGGGCATCCGCCCGCTGGTCCTCGGCCGGCTGGAGCGCGGCTGGGTGGTGGCCTCCGAGTCCGCCGCCCTCGACATCTGCGGCGCTTCCTTCGTCCGCGAGGTCGAGCCCGGTGAGCTGATCGCCATCGACGAGAACGGTCTGCGCAGCACACGATTCGCAGAAGCGAAGCCCAAGGGCTGCGTCTTCGAGTACGTGTACCTGGCGCGCCCCGACACGGACATCGCCGGCCGGAACGTCTACCTCTCGCGCGTGGAGATGGGCCGGAAGCTGGCCGCAGAGGCCCCGGCGGAAGCCGACCTGGTGATAGCGACGCCCGAGTCGGGAACGCCCGCGGCGATCGGTTACGCCGAGGCCAGCGGGATTCCGTACGGCTCGGGCCTGGTCAAGAACGCCTATGTCGGCCGGACCTTCATCCAGCCGTCCCAGACGATCCGCCAGCTCGGTATCCGCCTCAAGCTCAACCCGCTCAAGGAAGTCATCCGCGGGAAGCGCCTGGTCGTCGTCGACGACTCGATCGTGCGCGGCAATACCCAGCGCGCCCTGGTCAAGATGCTCCGCGAGGCGGGCGCCGCCGAGATCCACATCAGGATCTCCTCCCCGCCCGTGAAGTGGCCCTGCTTCTTCGGTATCGACTTCGCGACCCGGGCCGAGCTCATCGCCAACGGCATGTCCGTCGACGAGATCGCGACCTCGATGGGGGCCGACTCGCTCTCGTACATCTCCATCGACGGCATGATCGAGGCGACGACCATCGCCAAGCCGAACCTCTGCCGGGCCTGCTTCGACGGCGAGTACCCGATGGAACTGCCCGACCCCGAGCTGCTCGGCAAGCAGCTGCTGGAGACCGAACTCGCGGCCGGACCGGCGAGCACCGCCGCCGCTGAAGCGCTCCGTCGCCCGTAAGCCCCGCAGTACGACACGAAAGTCCCAGAACCATGTCTGCTGAATCTTCCGAGCGCGCTCCGCACCGGACCGCCGGTGCCAGCTACGCGGCCGCCGGCGTCGATATCGAAGCCGGTGACCGCGCCGTCGAGCTGATGAAGGAGTGGGTGAAGAAGACGCAGCGCGCCGAGGTCGCGGGCCTGGGCGGGCTGGGCGGATTCGCCGGGCTCTTCGACGCATCGGCCCTGAAGCGGTACGAGCGGCCCCTCCTCGCCTCCGCCACCGACGGCGTGGGGACCAAGGTGGACCTCGCCCGCAAGATGGGCGTGTACGACACCATCGGCCACGACCTCGTCGGCATGGTCGTGGACGACCTGGTCGTGTGCGGCGCCGAACCGCTCTTCATGACCGACTACATCTGCGTCGGCAAGGTCTTCCCCGAGCGTGTCGCCGCGATCGTGAAGGGCATCGCCGAGGGCTGTGTGCTGGCCGGCTGTGCGCTGGTCGGCGGCGAGACCGCCGAACACCCCGGCCTCCTCGGTGAGGACGACTTCGATGTCGCCGGAGCCGGCACGGGTGTGGTCGAGGCGGACCGGCTGCTGGGCCCCGACCGGATCCGTGAGGGCGACGCCGTCATCGCGATGGCTTCGTCCGGACTTCACTCGAACGGGTACTCGCTCGTCCGCCACGTAGTCTTCGACCGGGCCGGCTGGGCGCTGGACCGGGAGATCGCGGAGTTCGGCAGGACGCTCGGCGAGGAGCTCCTGGAGCCGACCAGGATCTACTCGCTGGACTGCCTGGCCCTGACCCGTACGACCGAGGTGCACGGTTTCAGCCACATCACCGGCGGCGGCCTCGCCAACAACCTGGCCCGGGTGATCCCGGACCACCTGTACGCCACGGTGGACCGGTCGACCTGGACCCCCGGCGCGGTCTTCGACGTCGTCGGCACGGCCGGACAGGTCGAACGCCTGGAGCTGGAGAAGACCCTCAACATGGGTGTCGGCATGATGGCCGTCGTCCCGGGCGAGTCCGTGGACGCGGCGCTCGCGACCCTTGAGGACCGGGGTCTGGACGCCTGGGTCGCGGGGGAGATCACCGGACGCGGCGACCACGCCATGGGCGCCGGACTGACCGGGGACTACGCCAAGTAGGCGGCGGAGCGCGGGGCAGGGCAGGGACGGGCCCGGGCAGGCCGTCGGGTGGCGCGCCGGGCCGGTGCGGACCGGGCGGCCCGCCCGCTGTGCACCGGTCGGCCTGCGGACAGCACTGAACCCGGTCCGAGGCCGGGAGCCCTGGACCGGGTCAGTGTGACAGCGCTGCCGGAGACGGCGCTGGGAATGCTGCTGAGGTGGTGTACGTCAAGCGCCGCGGCGCTGAGACGAAGGACCGGACTCGTCGTCCTCGTCCTGATCCTCGTTATAACGATCCGCGTACTGTGCGTACGGGTCATCTTCCTCTTCGTCGTCCTCGAACGGCTCCGCGTTCGGTGGCTGACTCGTAGGAGATGCGCCCAGCTCATTGGCCAGACGTGACAGGTCTGTTCCGCCGCTGCTGTACTTCAGCTGGCGGGCGACCTTCGTCTGCTTGGCCTTTGCCCGGCCGCGCCCCATGGCTCGACCCCCTCGGTGACGGGGCTCGACGGCCCCAGAGTCTTGACACCCGTTCATGATTCGGAACGGACTCTCCGTGAAGAGTCCGGTCCGTAGGGCTTCAACGGTACCTGCTTCCGCGGCCATACGGTACGCCGCCCGCAGGAAGCGCCGCTTCACAGAACCAGCGAGGAGCCCTGTCCTCGCTGGTCAGCTGCGATTTTAACCTCTTCTTGGCGGCCGACCCGCCGACGGGGGTGAGTCACGTCTCCCCGACAGCGGGTCAGTACGCGCGCACGGTCAGTGGCCGGGCCCCCGCCGGGCCGCCGCCATGCGCTGCTCGGCGATCCGGTCGGCGGCCGCAGCCGGCGGAATGCCGTCTTCCTTTGCTCGTGCGAATATTGCCAGCGTCGTGTCGAAGATCCCTGCGGCCTTCTTCTTGCAGCGGTCGAAGTCGAAACCGTGCAGTTCGTCGGCGACCTGGATCACCCCGCCGGCGTTCACCACGTAGTCGGGGGCGTAGAGGATCCCCAGATCCGCGAGATCCTTCTCGACGCCGGGATGGGCGAGCTGGTTGTTGGCCGCGCCGCACACCACCTTCGCGGTGAGGACAGGTACCGAGATGTCGTTGAGCGCGCCGCCCAGGGCGCACGGCGCGTAGATGTCGAGCCCCTCGGTGCGGATCAGCGCAGCGGTGTCCCGGACCGTGGTGACGCGGCCCGGGTGGGCTTCGGTGACACGGCGCAGGGAGTCCTCCCGTACGTCGGTGATCACCACCTCCGCGCCCTCGGCCAGCAGGTGCCCGACCAGATGGTGGCCGACCTTGCCGACGCCCGCGACGCCGACCCTGCGGCCGCGCAGCGAGGGGTCGCCCCACAGGTGCTGGGCGCTGGCCCGCATGCCCTGGTAGACGCCGAAGGCGGTGAGGACCGAGGAGTCACCCGCGCCACCGTTCTCGGGGGAGCGGCCGGTGGTCCAGGCGCACTCGCGCGCCACCACGTCCATGTCCGCGACGTACGTGCCGACGTCGCACGCCGTCACGTACCGACCGCCGAGCGAGGAGACGAACCTGCCGTAGGCCAGCAGGAGTTCCTCCGTCTTGATCAGCTCGGGGTCGCCGATGATCACGGCCTTGCCGCCACCGTGGTCCAGACCGGCCATGGCGTTCTTGTACGACATGCCGCGGGCGAGGTTCAGCGCGTCCGCGACGGCCGCCCCCTCGTTCGCGTACGGGTAGAAGCGCGTGCCGCCGAGGGCCGGGCCCAGGGCGGTGGAGTGGAGGGCGATCACGGCCTTGAGGCCGGAGGCGCGGTCCTGGCAGAGGACGACCTGCTCGTGCCCGCCCTGGTCCGAGTGGAAGAGGGTGTGCAGCACATCGGCAGGGCCGTCCGGGATGGCGGGGACGACGGCGACGTCGGGAACAGTAGCGCCGGTCATATCGGTCACGGTGGTGACTCCCAAGTACGAGGCGGCGGCCCTCTTACGGGTGGAGAGGGCCGGATGGCAGCAGATTAGGCCCTGCGCGTCCGAGGATCAGGCGCAGTGCCGAGGATCACCCCCTCGTGGAGCAGTGACATGGGACGATTCACCTATGGCGGTGGTGTCCTCAGTGATCGTCCCCTATACGTCCTACCTGCGGGTGTACGAGCCCTTGGCGGCCTTCCCGGAGGCCGAGCGCGACCACTGGGCCCGCTATGCGCGGCGCAGCGACCTGCCGACGGCGCAGGACGAGCTGCGGCGCGCGCTGGCGGATCTGCTGCCGACGCCCCCGGTGGCCGTTCCGGTGCATGAGAGCGCCGACGCGTTCGTGGCCGAGCTGGACGGCGTGGTCTGCGTCTGCCCCTGGCGGACGAGGCTGCGCGGCTGGCAGGCGCTGGAGGCGATGGCGGAGCAGTACCCGGAGCCGGTGCTCGATGTGGTGCTGCCGCCGGTGGTGCGGCTGCAGGCCGCTGCCGACTACGAGCACTGGCTGGAGCGGAACCCGGACGCGCGGCCGTGGATCCGGACCACGGTCTGGCATGTCCCGGTGCGCTGGTTCACGCTCTTCGACGACGCGGAGCGCGAGTACGAGAAGGCCGGCCCCGCCGATGGTGAGGCCGCCGGGACGCCGCCGGTCATGCGCTACCGGACCCCGATGGTGCAGGCGAGGCGCCGGCTGGCCCGGTCGCTGAAGACGCTCAGGGAGCACTTCGAGGAGGGACCGCTCACCGAGGGGCTGGTCGACGTCGGCAAGTGGCTTGAGGAGTTCCACCCCCGGTCGCTGGTCGAACTCGATTACGGCGGTCTGGTGCACGCGCTCTCCGGTGAGCAGTTGGAGGAGGACCGTTCGGCCGCCGATGTGGCCGCGGCGGTCGCCGCGCTGCGCTCGGGGGACGAGGAGACGGCGGACGCGGCCTACGAGCGGCTCGCGGACCGCTGGCGCGCCGTCCGGGCCCGGCAGACGGCCAACTGACGGGGGCGTCCGTCAGGGGGTTCGGGACCCGGTGCGGAGCCGGTCGGGGACCTAGGTCCTGATCCGGGCCTTTACGTCAAGCGTGACGGACCGCACTAACCGGGGCCTTGCGCCCATCCCCCACCCTCGTGTCAAAATAGGACAAGGAGCCCGGGGAGGGCTCCGTCCGTCCAAGTAAGGGCGGATTCCTCGGCATTGCACTCTATGGGGGGTCTGATGACTCCTGATGACCATGTGACTGATCGTCACTGCGGCGTGACTGTCCGCTATGGCATGGTCCATCGGGCTTCGGCCGTTGATGAGCGCCTGAGAGGGCAATTCCATCGGTTTGGCCGACGTGGCTGGACGGATGGTGTAGTTGTAGTGCCGAAGACAAGCCGTTCGTCCTATAACCGACTCGGCCCGTGTCCCCTATTTCGGGCAACACGGGTCAAGGTGCAGAATTTAGAGGAAAGAACCGAGATGGTTCGGTTCTCCCGAGGAGGCCGCTCATGACCGCTCGCACCCCTGATGCCGAGCCGCTGCTGACCCCGGCTGAGGTTGCCACGATGTTCCGCGTGGACCCGAAGACGGTCACCCGCTGGGCGAAGGCGGGCAAGCTCACGTCCATCCGAACGCTGGGTGGACATCGCCGGTACCGCGAGGCAGAGGTCCGTGCTCTGCTCGCGGGTATTCCGCAGCAGCGCAGCGAGGCCTGAACAACCTAATAAATCGGGCGTTTTCGGGTCCCCCAACCCGATTCGGCCCGATATTGCTCCACTTGACGGCTGTCCGCCCCAACGGACTTCTGTCTTTGATCGCGCTGGACTCCGCCGGGTCCAGCGCGATCTTTTTTCTGTCCTGACCGGTCCGGGGCCGTGCGGGCCCGCGCCGGGCCGGTCGCCGGGGATGCCTCGGGGGCGCCGCGCGAGGCCGCCTGCCGGGCCCCCAGGGGCCGTTGGGGGGCGTCCGATTCCGCCCTGTCGTCCCGTTGTCGGTGCCGTTCCGGAGGCTCAGCGTGTGCCACCGGTTACGTCTCGCACAGCAGTGCAATTGCACATATTAAATGGGACCGTTGTAGGGAGGGGTTAAGTTCAGCACTTCTCAAAACTCATTCCGTGACACCCGTCACATGCCGGGGGACTTGCCAAAACCGTGCGCCGTCACTGAAAGACCCCCGCGGGCGGCGGGATCACCGGCCTGCGGCCGCACCGTCCTCGTCGGCCGCCGGCGGCTCCATGGCGAGCTTCAGCAGCCGGTGACAGACCGCACAGTGCCGGGTGAGGTGGCGATGGCCCACGGCGGCCGCCAGATGGGCGCGCAGCAGCGCCCGCGTCTCGTGTCGCGCCACAGCCGCCATGCGCCGACCTCCTGCCGTCCCACTGCCCCGGGAGCTCCTGCTGTCTGAAGTACCCGCGCGCGGGACACGCCGTCAAGACACGTGCGGGGAGGCGCTGGACGGAAACGGCAGAAGGGCCCGCATCCGGTGAGGATGCGGGCCCTTCTGCCGTGCTGCTTTCACTGCGGTCCTGACGGGATTTGAACCCGCGGCCTCCACCTTGACAGGGTGGCGAGCACTCCAAACTGCTCCACAGGACCAGGCTTCGCAGCCCTGCCGGTCGAGAGACTCGCCCGGTGTCGCTTGCGCTTGGCTGCGAGACAGACTGTACAGGAGGTCGGGCCCCCTGGTCGAACTGGTTGTGGGCCGCTCAGCGGACCGCCGCGACCACCGCGTCGATCGCCTTCACGATGCGCTTGTCCGACACGGTCTGGGCGGTGCCGAGGGCATGGGCGAAGTAGCTCACCCGCAGCTCCTCGATCATCCAGCGGATGTCGAGCACCTCCTTGGGCACCGGCCTCCCCTGCGGCAACTGCTCAAGCAGCCACGCGTACTCGTCCTGCATCTCGTGGATCTTCTCCATGCGCGTGGTGTCGCGCTGCACCGCCGTCGGCATCTGCTGGAGGCGGCGGTCGGCGGCGACCATGTAGCGCATCAGGCCGGGCAGCCTGCGCAGCCCGGTCGCGGTGACGAACCCCGGCTTGATGAGCGTCGCCAACTGGCTCCTCACGTCCGCCAGGTTGGCGACCAGCACCAGGCTGGTGGTGGCCTTCAGACGCCGCTCGGCGGCCTGCCAGGCCGCCAGGATCTGCTGGACCTGGTCGACCGTCCTGATGGTCGTCTCGACGAGATCGGCGCGCACCTTCTCGTACAGCCTGCGGTACGACTCCTCGTCCCAGGCGGGCCCGCCGTGGTCGGCGATCAGCTGATCGGCGGCCGCTGTCGCACAGTCCTCGAAGAGCGCCTGGACCGAGCCGTGGGGATTGCGGGACAGGGCGAGCTTCGCCTGGTTGGAGAGCCGGTCCGAGGCGAACTTGGCCGGGTTCACCGGGATGTTGAGCAGGATCAGCCTGCGGGTGCCCCGCCACATCGCCTGCTGCTGCTCGGCCTCGGTGTCGAAGAGCCGTACGGACACGCTCTCTCCCGCGTCGACCAGTGCGGGGAAGGCGCGGACCGGCTGCCCGGCCCTCCGGGTCTCGAAGACCCGGGAAAGGGTGCCGACCGTCCAGTCGGTGAGGCCGGTCCGCTCGACCGACTCGCCGGCCGGGCCCGCCGTCGCGGCCGCCGCCTTGGAGATCGCCTGGCGGGCCTTGGGGCGCAGCCTGAGCCTGAGTGCTTCCAGGTCCTTGTCCTCGGCCACGTTGCGGCGCCGCTCGTCCACGATCCGGAAGGTGATCTTGAGGTGGTCCGGCACCCGGGAGAGGTCGAAGTCCTCGGGGCTGACCGGGACCCCGACCATGCGCTGGAGTTCCCGGGCGAGTGTCTGCGGAAGCGGCTCCTGGAGGGGCACCGCGCGGTCCAGGAAGGCTCCCGCGTAGTTCGGCGCGGGGACATAGTGGCGGCGGACCGGCTTGGGCAGGGAGCGGATCAGCTCGGTGACCACCTCTTCACGCAGCCCCGGGATCTGCCAGTCGAAGCCCTCCGGCGTCACCTGGTTGAGCACCTGGAGCGGGATGTGGACCGTCACCCCGTCCGCGTCGGCGCCCGGCTCGAACTGGTACGTCACCCGGAACTTCAGCTTCCCCTGCCGCCAGGAGTCCGGATAGTCGTCCTTGGTGACGGCTCCGGCCTTCTCGGTGATCAGCATCGAGCGTTCGAAGTCGAGCGCCTCGGGCTCGTCCCGCTGCTTGTGCTTCCACCAGGAGTCGAAGTGCGCGCCGGAGACGACGTGCTCCGGGATCCGCCCGTCGTAGAAGTCGAAGAGCGTCTCGTCGTCCACCAGGATGTCGCGGCGCCGCGCGCGGTGCTCCAACTCCTCGACCTCGGCGAGGAGTCTGCGGTTGGCCGCGAAGAACTTGTGGTGGGTGCGCCAGTCGCCCTCGACCAGAGCGTTGCGAATGAAAAGCTCCCGGCTGGTCTCCGGGTCGATCCGGCCATAATTGATCTTGCGCTGGGCCACGATCGGGACGCCGTACAGCGTGACCCGTTCGTACGCCATCACCGCGGCCTGGTCCTTCTCCCAGTGCGGCTCGCTGTAGGTGTGCTTCACCAGGTGCTGGGCGAGCGGTTCGATCCACTCCGGCTCGACCTTGGCGTTGACCCTGGCCCACAGCCGTGAGGTCTCCACCAGCTCGGCGGACATGATGAAGCGCGGCTGCTTCTTGAAGAGCGCCGAGCCGGGGAAGATCGCGAACTTGGCGTTCCTGGCGCCCAGATACTCGTTCTTCTCGGTGTCCTTGAGCCCGATGTGCGACAGCAGGCCGGCGAGCAGCGAGGTGTGCACCGCCTGTTCGGGCGCGTCCTCCTCGTTCAGCCTGATACCCATGGTCCTGGCGACCGAGCGCAGCTGCGCGTAGATGTCCTGCCACTCACGGATCCGCAGGAAGTTCAGGTACTCCTGCTTGCACATCCGGCGGAAGCTGGAGGAGCCGCGCTCCTTCTGCTGGTCGCGGATGTAACGCCAGAGGTTGAGGAAGGCCAGGAAGTCGGAGGTCTCGTCCTTGAAGCGGGCGTGCTGCTGGTCGGCCTGCGTCTGCTTCTCCGCCGGGCGCTCGCGCGGGTCCTGGATGGAGAGCGCGGCGGCGATGACCATCACCTCGCTCACACAGCCGTTCCGGTCGGCCTCCAGCACCATCCGGGCCAGTCGCGGGTCGACGGGCAGCTGGCTGAGCTTGCGGCCCTCATCGGTGAGCCGCCGCTTGGGGTCCTTCTCCTTGGGGTCGAGCGCGCCGAGTTCCTGGAGCAGCTGGACGCCGTCGCGGATGTTGCGGTGGTCCGGCGGGTCGATGAAGGGGAACTTCTCGATGTCGCCGAGGCCGGCCGCGGTCATCTGGAGGATGACGGACGCCAGGTTCGTCCGGAGGATCTCCGGGTCGGTGAACTCCGGGCGGGTGAGGAAGTCGTCCTCCGCGTACAGCCGGATGCAGATCCCGTCCGACGTACGCCCGCAGCGGCCCTTGCGCTGGTTGGCGCTGGCCTGCGAGACCCGCTCGATGGGCAGCCGCTGGACCTTGGTGCGGTGGCTGTAGCGGGAGATCCGGGCGGTGCCCGGGTCGATCACGTACTTGATGCCGGGCACGGTCAGCGAGGTCTCCGCGACGTTGGTGGCGAGCACCACCCGTCTGCCGCTGCCTGACGGGCGCTGGAACACCCGGTGCTGCTCCGCGTGCGACAGCCGCGCGTAGAGCGGCAGCACCTCGGTCCGGCGCAGAGCCCGCTTGTTCAGCGCGTCGGCGGTGTCCCGGATGTCGCGCTCGCCGGAGAGGAAGACCAGGACATCGCCCGGCCCCTCGTTCTGCAGCTCGTCGACCGCCTCGCAGATCGCGGTGATCTGGTCCCGGTCGCCCTCCTCGCCCTCCTCCTCCAGGAGCGGGCGGTAGCGCACCTCCACCGGGTACGTACGGCCGCTGACCTCCACGACCGGAGCGTCGCCGAAGTGCCGGGCGAACCGCTGCGGGTCGATGGTGGCCGAGGTGATGACGACCTTCAGATCCGGCCGCTTCGGCAGCAGCTGGGCCAGGTACCCCAGCAGGAAGTCGATGTTGAGCGACCGCTCGTGTGCCTCGTCGATGATGATCGTGTCGTACGCGCGCAGCTCGCGGTCCGTCTGGATCTCGGCGAGGAGGATGCCGTCCGTCATCAGCTTGATGAAGGTGGCTTCCTGGTCGACCTGGTCGGTGAAGCGGACCTTCCAGCCGACCGCCTCGCCCAGCGGGGTGCTCATCTCGTCGGCGATGCGCTCGGCGACGGTCCGCGCGGCGATCCGGCGGGGCTGGGTGTGGCCGATCATCCCCCGGACACCGCGCCCCAGCTCCAGGCAGATCTTCGGGATCTGCGTGGTCTTGCCGGACCCGGTCTCACCGGCGACGATCACCACCTGGTGATCCCGTATCGCCTCGGCGATCTCGTCCTTCTTCCGGCTGACCGGGAGCTGGTCGGGGTAGCTGACCGCGGGCACCCGGGCAGCCCTGCGCGCCATGCGGGCCGCGGACCTCTCCGCGTCGGCGGCGATCTGGTCCAGTGCGGCCTGCCGGGCCTCTGGTTTGCGGATACGGCGGGCGCCCTCCAGGCGTCGGCCGAGCCGGTGCGCGTCGCGCAGCGACAGCTCGTTGAGCGTGGCCTGGATATCAGCGAAGGAAGTAGACATACCTGATCCAGGATCTCACCCTGCGCAACCCGCTGGCGAACGGATTTGACGACGCCCTTCTGAGTGCGTATGTCCGTCATGTGTGGTTTAGCTTGGTTCCATGTCCGACGAGACGGAACACCACGGCGCTCACAGCGCCCACGGCAGGCGCCCGACCGGGGGCGAGCGGTGGGAGGCGTTCCGGAAGTCGCCCTTCGTGCCGGCCACCGTCCTGCTGTTCATCCTGTCCGCCGCCGCCGGACTCTTCGCCGGCTCCTACACGTACTTCATGGCGAACCCGACCCCGCACCGCGTGCCCACCGCCGTCGTCGGCGCGTACGGATCACCCGCCGGCAAGCGTTTCATCGACGGGATGGAGAAGGCGCTCGACGCCTCGCTGAACCTGCGTGTGTACGGGACGAACGCCGAGGCGCGGCGGGCCGTGGACCAGCAGAAGGTCTTCGCGATCGTGCATGTGCGGGGCGGCGCGGTCCAGCTGGACGTGTCCGGGGCCTCGGGCGCCTCGGTCGCCCAGGTGCTGGTGGAGTCCGCGCCCAAGGTGTCGAAGGCGACCGGTGTGCCGGTCCGGGTGAAGGACGTCAACCCCCTCCAGAAGGGTGATCCGCGAGGGCTCGCGCTCTTCTACATCTCCCTCGCCGCAGTGATCGTCGGCTTCGTCGGCGCGATCCAGCTGTCGGTGCACGCCCGCGGCCTGAACCCGGCCGAACGCATCGCGTACATCGTGGCCAACGCGCTGCTCGGGGGCTTCGCCATCGCGGCCGTCGCCGACTGGCTGCTGGGGGCGCTGGATCTGCCGTTCGTGGAGTCGTGGCTGATCCTGGCCTTCACGATGTTCACGTCCGGCATGGTCTTCACGATGTTCAACACCCTGATCGGCCGCTGGGCCATGCTCCCCACCTGGGGTCTCATGGTGCTGCTCGGGAACCCCTCGTCGGGCGGCGCGGTGTCCTGGCCGCTGCTTCCCTCGACGCTGGGCCACATCGGCCAGTGGCTGCCGCCGGGTGCCTCGGTCAACGCCCAGCACACCGCCGTGTACTTCGGCGGCTACCAGCACGCGTTCCCGTTCCTGGTGCTCGCGGCGTGGTCGCTGGTCTCGTGCGCGGTCTTCTGGATCTGGCGCCACCGGCATCCGGGCGGGCGTACGGTGCTGGGCGGCCGGCGGGCCCAGGGGGTGTAGGTGCTCCGGACACGTGGTGTGGGAACGCTCCGGACATGCGAAAAGCCCCGACCGGGGTCGGGGCTCTCGTAGCCGTGGCTGGGGCCGGGATCGAACCGGCGACCTATCGCTTTTCAGGCGATCGCTCGTACCAACTGAGCTACCCAGCCATAGGGCACCCCTCGCTCGCAGAGCTCGGGGAAGCAGCCTGAGCTGCAGCGGTCCTGACGGGATTTGAACCCGCGGCCTCCACCTTGACAGGGTGGCGAGCACTCCAAACTGCTCCACAGGACCAAGCAATGTGCGAGAAATATTCTCGCACACAGTTGTGCGTGCCCCCAACGGGATTCGAACCCGTGCTACCGCCTTGAAAGGGCGGCGTCCTGGGCCACTAGACGATGAGGGCTAAGGGCCCGCCTGGGCGCTTTGCAGCGCGTCGGGGACGTCCGAAGCATATGGGATGGCGGCGCGGTTCGCCAAAACGGTTAGCGGGGAGCGGGCGAGGGGCGCGCTCCGGGCAGGTTGTCCTCCGGGAGATGCCGGCTGACCTCGGCCGTGGTCAGGCCGAGCCCGCCCAGGGTGATCTCGTCCCAGGCCTGCAGCCGTCTGGTCGGCCGGTCCAGGTAGAGCACCGAGGCGAGCACCTTCTCCGGACGCTTGTTCTGCACCGCGCGCAGCCCGCCGCCGCCCGTCGAGCCCTCCACCTTCAGCCGGGTGCCGAGGGGGAGCATCCGGTTCTCGCGGTGGTGCACATGCCCGGCGAGCACCAGCGGGACCGTGCCGTCCGTCTCGCTTGCCGCCGGGGGCTCGTGCGCCACCGCGATGTCGACGGGGGTGCCGGCCTTCCGCTGGTCACGGATGGCGGAGGCGAGCCGGATCCCCGCCAGCCGCTCCGCCGCGTCCCCGCCGGGCACGACCGAGCGGTCCGGGGTGAACTGCGGGTCGCCGGTCCCCGCGATCCGCAGGCCGCCCACCGTCACGGCGCTGCCGTTGTCGAGCACGTGCACGTTCCTCAGGTGCTTCAGATACTTCTGGGTGGTGGCCGAGTCGTGGTTGCCGCGGACCCAGACGTACGGCGCCCCGAGGTCCCGCACCGGGTCGAGGAAGGTGTTCTCGGCCGCGCTCCCGTGGTCCATCGTGTCGCCGGAGTCGATGATCACGTCGATCTTGTACTGCTTCACGAGCGAGCCGATGATCTGCCACGACGCCGGGTTGAGATGGATGTCGGAGACGTGCAGGACGCGGATGGTGCCGGGGTCCGGCTGGTAGGCCGGGAGGGTCGATGTGGCGTCGTACAGCTTCGTCACATTGGTGACGAGACGGGCCAACTCCTCCTGGTAGACGTTGAAGTCGGTGACGATGGAGCGCGCGTTGCCGACCACTTGCGGAGCGGACGAGAGCAGCCCGGAGAACTTCGGCTCAAGCAGCGACTTGGGGTTCCAGGTCGCGTACGCGGTGGCGCCCGAAGCCGCGAGCAGGGCGAGCGCGAGGCCTCCGGCCGCCAGGGCCCGGCGCGGCCTGCGGTAGACGACGAGGCCGAGCGTGGTGGCTCCGATCACCACGGCGGCGCAGGAGCGTGCGGCCAGGTCGAGGGTGCTGTGCTCGACGTCGTGGGCGATCTCGGTCTGCAGGCCTGAGATCCGTTCGGGGTGCTCCACCAGGGCCTGGGAGCGGACCGGGTCGAGGCGGTCCACGTCGACGTCGAGCCGGAGGGGAGCGCTGTGCGAGTCGAGTGCGAGCGCACCCAGCGGCGAGACGTCGATCCTGGTGCCGCCGGTGAGGGAGGGCCGCAGCGTCATCGTGGTGTCCACCGGGCCGACCTGCGAACGGACGTTGCCCACGACCAGCAGCCCCAGCCAGGCGCCGAGCAGCACGACGGCCACCATGACGAGCCCCCGGGCCCAGGGATGCGGGCGCGGGGCGAGCGACAGCTCCTGCGGTGCGGTACGGGTGCCGCGGGCACCGCCCGTGCCCGGCCGCCCGGCACGTGGCCCCCGGAACCGGGGACGGCGCGCGCCCACTGCCCGGACGGCGCGCAGCGCCCGTGAGTGCCGTAGTCGGTCGGCGGCGGCCATCTGTGCGGTATGCCCAGGAGGCGGAACTCCCATGCGGACCCGGCGCATACGGGGGAACTACGGGACAATGAGCGGGTGCTGGAGATGACGCGTGAGGAGTTCGAGGAACTGGTCGCGGAAGCGCTGGACCGGATCCCGCCGGAGCTGACCCGGCTGATGGACAACGTCGCGGTGTTCGTCGACGACGAACCCGCGTCCGACGACCCGGAGCTGCTCGGTCTCTACGAGGGGACTCCGCTGACGGATCGCGGCGAGTGGTACGCGGGGGTCCTGCCCGACCGGATCACCGTCTACCGGGGGCCGACGCTGCGGTTGTGCGCCTCGCGCGAGGAGGCGGTGGCGGAGACCGAGATCACCGTGGTGCACGAGGTCGCACACCATTTCGGGATCGATGACGAGCGGCTGCACGCCCTGGGGTACGGCTGAGCCCGCGGCGCCCGGCCCGTGTGCGCCCGGCTCGTGTGCGCTCGGCTCATGTGCGTTCGGCCGGGCGCCGCCGCGGTACGGGTGAGCCGGTGGGCGTGTCCCTTCCGGGCGCAGGGGAGTTGGGCAGGGCGGTCCGCCCAGTCCGCTCCCTCCGGAGGTGCGCCCCGTGCGCCAGTTGCCTGTCCCCGCCCGGTTGATCGCCGCCGTGATGACGGTGGCGGCGACGGCGGGCTGTATGAGCATCACCGACCACCCCGGCAGGCCCGCGCCGTCCGCCACGAAGGGGACGCAGCGCACGGACGCGCAGTCGGACGGCACGGTCGCCGCGCCGGACGGCGGCGGGCGCGACCGGGTGCACGGAGCGGCCGGCGGCGGTGACGGGGACCGGGACGGGCAGCCCGGGCACGGGAAGTCCGCCCGCAAGGGCGGGGGCGCGGCAGGGGGCGGCGGGAAGAGCGGCGGCGCTGCGGGGTCATCGGCGGGTCCCCGGGCGCCCGGGGACCCGGGGGCGCCCCGCCCTGGCCACACCCGGCACGGACGCCCGCCGGGGCCGGGCGGCAGGCCGTCCGGTCCTCCGGTGCCGCCCGTCACCAGCCCCGCGCCGCCCGGGCAGCCGTCGGACCCGCCGCACACGAGCCCGGTGCCCGACCCCGGAGACTCGCCGCCCGGGGCCACGACGGCCCCGTCCGTGGGCCCCGCCAAGCGGTCCGACGTGATGCTCATTCCGCTGGCATCACCGCAGGCCGAGCCGGTGCGGCAGGCCGGGTTTGCCAGGAAGGGGGAAGGGTGAGTATGGTAGTAGATCGTTTGATCCCATTGCCCGGCGCCAC
Organism: Streptomyces sp. NBC_00388; assembly: GCF_036061255.1. Taxonomy (NCBI): domain Bacteria; kingdom Bacillati; phylum Actinomycetota; class Actinomycetes; order Kitasatosporales; family Streptomycetaceae; genus Streptomyces; species Streptomyces sp. NBC_00388. Next base: position 3,627,857 of record NZ_CP107948.1, on the reverse strand, counting down.
TGTGTCTCTTGATCAGCAAGAGGCGAAGAGCGCCCCGAGGCGCGTTCTCTCCCTTACCGTGACTGGTCCGCATTGAGGCGGTCGAAATAGCGATTCACGGAGTTATGGGCGCGTGCCGAGACTCCGGAAGGTTTCGCATTTCGCATGTCCAATTTCAGTTCTGACCACGCCGTCATGCCCGAGAACGACGAGATTGTCGCCGACGCCGAGGCTGTCGTGGTCGAGGTCGAAGAGGCCGTCGCCGAGGCCGTAGCCGCCGAGGACACCGCCACCGAGGCCGCAGTCACCGCCGAGATCGCCGACGGTGAGACCGTCACCGCCGAGATCACCGCCGATGCCGAGCCCGCCGAGCCGACCGTGACCTTCGGGTCGCTGGGTCTGCCGGAAGGCATCGTCCGCAAGCTCGCCCAGAACGGCGTCACCGCGCCCTTCCCGATCCAGGCCGCGACCATCCCGGACGCCCTGGCCGGCAAGGACATCCTCGGCCGTGGCCGCACCGGCTCCGGCAAGACCCTCTCCTTCGGCCTCCCGCTGCTGGCGACTCTCTCCGGCGGACACACCGAGAAGAAGAAGCCGCGCGGCATCATCCTCACCCCGACCCGTGAGCTCGCGATGCAGGTCGCGGACGCTCTCCAGCCGTACGGCGACGTGCTCGGCCTGAAGATGAAGGTCGTCTGCGGCGGTACGTCGATGTCCAACCAGATCTACGCCCTGGAGCGCGGTGTCGACGTCCTCGTCGCCACCCCGGGCCGTCTGCGCGACATCATCAACCGCGGCGCCTGCTCGCTGTCGAGCGTCCAGGTCGCCGTACTCGACGAGGCCGACCAGATGTCCGACCTGGGCTTCCTGCCCGAGGTCACCGAGCTGCTCGACCAGATCCCCGGTGGCGGCCAGCGCATGCTCTTCTCCGCCACCATGGAGAACGAGATCGGCACGCTGGTCAAGCGCTACCTGACCAACCCGGTCAGCCACGAGGTGGACAGCGCCCAGGGCAACGTCTCGACCATGTCCCACCACGTCCTCGTCGTGAAGCCGAAGGACAAGGCGCCCGTCACGGCCGCCATCGCCGCCCGCAAGGGCCGCACGATCATCTTCGTGCGGACCCAGCTGGGCGCCGACCGGATCGCCGAGCAGCTCGTCGAGTCGGGCGTCAAGGCAGACGCCCTGCACGGCGGTATGACCCAGGGCGCCCGTACCCGCGTCCTTGAGGACTTCAAGAAGGGTTACGTCAACGCGCTCGTCGCGACCGACGTCGCCGCCCGCGGTATCCACGTCGACGGCATCGACCTGGTCCTGAACGTGGACCCGGCCGGTGACCACAAGGACTACCTGCACCGCTCGGGCCGTACCGCCCGCGCCGGCAAGTCCGGTGTCGTCGTCTCGCTGTCGCTGCCGCACCAGCGCCGCCAGATCTTCCGGCTGATGGAGGACGCGGGCGTCGACGCCGCGCGTCACATCGTCCAGGGTGCCGGGGTGTTCGAGCCCGAGGTCGCCGAGATCACCGGTGCCCGTTCGCTGACCGAGGTCCAGGCCGACTCCGCGAACAACGCCGCCAAGCAGGCGGAGCGCGAGGCCAAGGACCTCACCCGTGAGCTGGAGCGCATCCAGCGCCGTGCGACCGAGCTGCGCGAGGAGGCCGACCGCCTGGTGGCGCGTGCCGCACGCGAGCGCGGTGACGACCCCGAGGCCGCTGTCGCCGAGGTGCTGCAGGCCGCCGAGGCCGAGATCGCGGCCGCCGTACCGGAGCAGCCGAGGGCGGAGCAGCGCGAGGAGCGCCGCGACGACCGTGGCAGCTTCGGCCGGCGTGACGACCGGGGCGGCGACCGTGGTGGATACCGCGGCGGCGACCGCGGTGGTGACCGCGGTGGCTTCCAGCGCCGTGACGACCGTGGTGGCAACGGTGGCGGCTTCCGTCGTGACGACCGTCCGTCGGGTGGTTCCGGTGGCGGTTTCCGTGGTGGCGAGCGTCGTGACAATGACCGTCCGTCCGGTGGCTTCCGTGGCGGCGACCGCCGTGACGACCGTGGTGGCAACGGTGGCGGCTTCCGTCGTGACGACCGTCCGTCGGGTGGTTCCGGTGGCGGTTTCCGTGGCGGCGAGCGTCGTGACAACGACCGTCCGTCCGGTGGCTTCCGTGGCGGCGACCGCCGTGACGACCGTGGTGGCAACGGCGGCGGCTTCCAGCGTCGTGACGACCGCCCCGCCGGCGGCCACCGCGGCAGCGACCGTCCGTTCAACCGCGACCGCCGTGACGACCGCCCCACCGGTGGCTTCCGCTCCGGCAGCAGCGACCGCCCGACCGGCCGCCGTGACGACCACCGCACGACCGGTACGGGTACCGGCACCGGTTCGTTCGGCCGCCGTGACGACAAGCCGCGCTGGAAGCGCAACGGCTGAGTCCGACTGAGAGGGCTGCCCCGGACGACGGTTTTCCGTCGTCCGGGGCAGCCTTTTTCTGTGCCCCCGTACGGGGCGCCGCTGATAAACTCCCTTCACTCGCAGAGCAGTTCGACACCAGGGCCCCACACCTGCCGCGCCTCAGCGCCCTTCCGGCGCGCGCGGATTCCACGTTGGGGGAGTTCCTTATGGCCCGTACGCGCCGTCCTTCCGTGCCACTTCGCCGAAGACTCCGGCGTACGGCGGTGGCCATCGGCGCCGCGGCAACCCTCACGGGCACGGTGAGCCCGTTCACCGCCGCGGCCGCTACGCCCCCCGGGGCAGTGCTCACGGCGCCGGGCAGAACGGTCAGTCCGGGGTACGACACGGTCGCAGGCCGGACCGGCTTCGCGTATACCGAGGACTCGGGCGCCCGCTACCGGTGGACGGACTACGCCACCGGCGCGACCACCGGCCTGGCGCTGCCCGCGGGGGCAGTCGGCGTCGCCAACACCCGGTCGGACCTGGTCGTCCACCAGGCAGGCCCCGGCGACTTCCGGCTGGTCGATCCGCATACGGGCGCGGTGCGCACCATGCGGGTGCCACCGGAGTACGGCGTGCCCAGATTCCACGGCGAGACGGCGGTGGCCACCGCGGCAGGCGAGTGCCACCTCCTGCGCCTCGAAGGAACGGCACTGACCGACCGCGAGGTCACCGGTGTGCCGGGGCGGACGAACTGCACTCCGGCCTCCACGCTGAGGGGCGGATCGGGCGACGAGTCCACCGAGCTGGTGACCTACCAGGCCGGCGGTGCGCGCCACTTCGGTCTCGTCGATCTGGGAACGGCGGTACTCACCGCTCTGCCGTTCTCCGGGAACCAGCAGGACGTCCGGGTCACCGCGGACTACGTGAGCTGGCACGACATCCAGGCCAAGGCCATCAAGGTGCTCTCCAGGCAGCGTCCGCAGGACCCGCCGCGCAGCCTGCCGGTCAGCTCCAGCGGGGGTGTCCGCCAGTTCCTGGTCGGAGACCATGTGCTCTGGGGCGACTCAGGAAACGGCCCGCTCCTCGACATCGCGCCGGACGGCAGGAGCACCACGCTGCTCTCCTTCGCCTACCTGACCAGCGCGCTGCCCGGTCCGGACGGCAGCTTGCTGATCGTGGGCAAGGGGCCCGGCGGTGACTACGCGGTGGACCGCTTCACCGCGGGCCCTGACGGCGCGCCGGTGCGCAGCGAGGTACTGGCGGTCCCCTGGCATCCCTCCCACAGCGCCGGTCTCGCGCTCGCGGGCAACGAACTCATCAGTGACGAGGCGTCGTCCACTGGCGCCGACCTCGGCTTCTACCACCGGCAGCTCGCTCTCTCCGGATCTCCGGCCGTCGTCGCCCAGAAGTATCTGGGAGCCGCGCCCGGCTCCGCCCCGTGCGAGGCGTACCAGAACTGCCCGGAACTGTTCCCGGCAGCCGACGGACGTCTGGCATACGTCACCTCCACCGGCTCCGGGTACCGGCTGAACATCGTCGACGACTCGTCGGTGAAATCCGCGCAGCAGGTCGTCCTGGGAACCGTCGAGCCCACGGTGTACGGGGTCTCCGGCCGTTACATCGCGTACGGGACCGGCAGCGGCGCGCAGTCACGGACCGAGGTGCGGGATCTTGGCACGCACGCCGTCGTACGTACGGCGCCCGCCGGCCCCTCCGCCCTCTGGGGCGGCACGCTCTGGCAGGCGTCCGCCGGCGGCAAGCTGACCGCGACCGATGTGTCCACGGGCGCCGTGACCCGCACTCTCAGCACCGGATCGTCGTGCGTGGTGCACACCCTGCAGGCTTCCGCGCGGTACCTCTACTGGGAGTGCGGCACGGGCCCGGCCACCGCCGGGGTCGTGGACATCGCCGCGGGAAAGGCGAGGACCGTCGCGGTGGGGGCCACGCCGGGCAGGCTCGGTGACGGTTTCCTGGTGTGGCTGGACAAGGACCGGCGGGTGACGGTCACCGACCTGACCGGAGCAGGATCTGTCGTGCGGGTACTGGGCACGGCAGGCTCCCCGGTCCCGGGTGTGGGCTGGGCTGCCGGCCCGTCCAGCGGTCTGGTGGCGTACAGCGGCGAGGACCAGCAGGTGCATGTCACGCCGGCCGGGGCGGTGTCCGCCCCGCTCACCCTGACCGACGCGCAGGTCCCGGCGACCGTGAACGCCATGGACGAGGGGCGCCCGTGGACCCCGGTGTGGTGGCTGTCGAAGCCCGCGGTGTCCTGGAAGGTCTCGCTGAAGAACAAGGCCACCGGGGCCGTGGCGGCCACCCTGACCGGTGGCGAGGCCCGCGGCGCGCTCGCGGCCACCTGGGGTGGGCTGCTCTCGGCAGGGCGCCCCGCTCCGAGCGGCACCTACACATGGACCCTGGCAGCCCAGCCCGCGGACGGTACGGGCGCGGCGCTGACGGCGTCCGGGACTCTGCGGCTCACCGGGGGCGCCGCAGTGGCGCGGGACTACACGGCGGACGGCGTCGGTGACGTGCTGACCCTGAACTCCAAGGGCGAGTTCACCTTCCAGCACGGTGACGGGGCCGGGAAGTTCTCCGGCAAGACCACCGGCGGCGGGTGGGCGACGACAGCGGTGGCCGTCCCGTTCGGGGATCTCGACGGGGACCTGTCCAACGATGTGCTGGTCCGGTGGCGGGACGGCTCCCTGCGGGGCTACCGCCCGGCGTACGGGGAGCCGATCAGGCCGACGACCCCGTACACGAAACTCGGCACGGGCTTCGAGGCGTACAAGACCCTCACCTCTCCCGGCGACCTGACGGGCGACGGCCGGGCGGATCTGCTCGGCTGGAAGACGTCGACCGGTGACCTCTACCTCTTTGCCTCGAAGAGCGACGGGACGCTGGCGGCAGGGCGGAAGATCCGCTCGAAGTGGATGTACAGCAAGGTGATGGGCGTGGGCGACCTCAACGGTGACGGGTACGGAGATCTGCTCGCCCGTGACAAGGCCCATGTGCTGTGGCGTTACGACGGCACGGCTGCGGGGCAGTTCAAGGAGCGGGTGCAGGTCTTCAAGGACTGGGGCGCCTCCTACGACACGATCGTCGGCGCCGGCGACATCACCGGGGACGGCAAGGCGGACATCGTCGAGCGGGACGCCGCGGGGAACCTCTACCGCAACGCGGGCAACGGCAAGGGCTCCTTCGGGGGCCGGACGCTGATCGCCACCGGCTGGCAGGGGTACAAGGGCGTCTTCTAGGCCCTGTCTCGAACGCCCACGCGGTGAGCAGGACCGCCGCGCCCGTGTCCCCCGGGACACCCCGGGGGACACGGCCGACGGGCCCGGTGACGGATACCCGATCGGCTGCCGGGCAGGCTCCCGCTATGCTCGGGGGGTGCTTCGGCACGGACCGTTAGCTCAATTGGCAGAGCAGTGGACTTTTAATCCATTGGTTGTGGGTTCGAGTCCCACACGGTCTACCGGGAGCGGGACGGGTTCACCCCGTCTGACCTGCTACGCAGCGCCTCGACCGGTTTCATCCGGTCGAGGCGCTGCTGTGTTGTCGGACTCGTGCGTGAGCATGCGCGAGCGGATACGCCAGTTTCCGTAGGGATTCCTTGAGAGCCACTGGCCGACCTCTTGCAGGGCCGGGCAGTGGCTGGGGTCTACGGCTCTGCGTCAAGGACCAAGGCGGCTTGGCGCGGGTCCATGAGGTTGGACCAGGCCTGCTCGGCGGGGAGCAAGTCCCGCTCGGGCAAGGCATATTCCGGGTACCAGCCGTCGGCTTCGCAGCCCGGGACGTTACGCAGGATCAAGGTGGTGAGATTCGCAGGGACGGAGCCCGTGATACGCACCGCGACATAGGTCTCGTGACCGTCGTCGGCGCGAACCTGCAGGCCGAGGGTGAAGGTGTCGAAGTCGACCGTGTGCTCCTGGCCGTCCCTGAGGGTGGAGCGGCTGAGCTCCAGCAGCGTGACGCGCAATCTCCGCACAAACCGGACACCGGCTTCCGCGGTGTACCGAACGTGATCCTCACGAGCCGGGAGCAGAGGGCCGGTGTAGGTCGCGGTCCTCAGCGCATCGGCGTGCTCGGCGTTGTAGCGGGCTCGAGCGGCCTTCCCGTTCGCTTCGAGGCCGGCGTAGAAGTCTTCGCTCGAGCCGTCTTCGCGGCGACCGGCTGCCACCAGCCAGGGCAGGTCGGCGTCCGACCAGACGGCTCCGCGCCAGCGCTGCACCTTCACTTTGAACAGCACCTGGTCATCGATCGCACGGATACGTTCATGCTTGGCGTCATTCACCGCGAACTGCTCGGCAGTCTTGGCGAGGAGCGGGTGACTCGCCTCGTCCAGCGGGACCGTGACCGGTGGCACGGGCAGGCCGAGGTCCTCGCGTAAGCACCGAAGGGTGGGACGGGGCGGTCGCATCGCCGGGGTTTCGCTCACTCGTCGATCCCACCCACCGCGTCGATCTCCTCTGCGGTCAGGCCGGTCAACAGCATGACATCGGACTTCAGCGAGCCGTCCAGCACGCTGAGGGCATCGACCATGCCCACGCGCAGATCTTCCCTGCGCTGATCCAGGTAGACCCGCACGGCCTCGGCGACCAGGTCCTTCTTTGTCAGTCCCAGAAAATGTGCTCCCTGGCTGATCAGTTTGTCTGTTGCCGGATCCACTTTGAGCGGAGCCTGTCGGGCGGGCTTGGCAGCTGCAGTCATGACGATCACCTCCCTCACCATGGTACCTAAGTACCTCATGGTGTGAATGGACTCGTGGCGCGTGTAGTACTCCACGCTGATACCGGCCAGCCGGGCGGCAGGGCGAACTCGGCCGGGTCGAGAGCGGCCCGCCGGGCCTTCAGGAACGCGCTGATCTCCGGATCCGCATGCATCGGGCCATCCTCATCGAACAGGGCCGCGGCGGAAACGTCTCCCCGGACGTGCTGGACGCCCTCGCCCGCGGGCTGCGGCTGACCGCGGCCGAGTACGAGTACCTGCGGAACGTGGCGCGCCGGGCGGCGCGTGGCGGGGCGGCCGGGCGGCCGGCCGAGGAAGCACCACAGGTCGTACGGCCGGGCCTGCGGGTCCTGCTCGACGCGATGGACGGCGTCGCGGCCGTCGTCTACGGACGGGCGATGGACGTCCTGGCGTGGAACCGGGCCGGCGGCCGGCTGGGGTGCGACTTCGCGGCCCTGGCCCCTGCGGAGCGCAACCTCGCGCGGCAGATGTTCCTCCGCCCGGACGCGGAGGATGCCCACCCGGAGGTGGCGCAGATCCGCCGTGAGGTCATCGCGGTGCTGCGTGCCGAGGCCGGGCGCACGCCGGACGGCGTGCGGCTGCGCGAGGTGGTCGGCGAACTGCTGGAGCGCAGCCCGGAGTTCGCCGGCCTCTGGCAGGCGCAGGACGTCGAGGAGAAGGGGTACGGCATCAAGCTGGTCAACCATCGGGAGCACGGGCTGCTGAAGCTGCACTTCCAGGCGATGCGGCTGCCGCCTCCGGACGAGGAGCTGACGCTGCTGCTGTACGCGGCCGAGGCCGGATCGCGGTCCCAGGCGGCCCTGCGCGCGCTCTCGGGCGGGGCCGGGCACGAGACCGGGCACGAGGCCGGGTACGACGCCGAGGAAGCCGCCGCAGCTGCCGGGTAGCGCTCCGGACATCGCGGGCCGGCCCATGCCGGCGCCGCGCGTGCCGGTGCGGCCCGTCCCGTGCTCCGCCGTCGTGTGCGGGCTGTGCGGGCTGTGCGGCAGAGGGGCCGTCGGCGTCTGCCGGGGGAAATGGTCCTGAGCACCCCTGGGGATGCCGTAGAGTTGTGTTTACCGACGCGGGGTGGAGCAGCTCGGTAGCTCGCTGGGCTCATAACCCAGAGGTCGCAGGTTCAAATCCTGTCCCCGCTACTCAGGACGAAGGCCCAGCACATCATGTGCTGGGCCTTCGGTCGTTTCCCGGCCCGCCCTCGGCTCGCTCCCCGCCCCCGGGCCTGCCCGGCCGGGATCTCGCGCCCGGCAGCGCCCGGCCGGGCTTCCCCCAGTTGGCGGGCGCCGAATCGCACTCGGCCGTGGTTGCCGCCAGCCTGGTGGTGCGCGGTACCGTCCGCCGCTTTCGGACCGGGCAGGAGGCAGGGGTGGGGCAGGGAGAGGACATGGGCTGGGTGCGCCGATTCGTCCGGGCGCTTCCGGCCGCGCTGATTGTGGGCGGCGTGATCTTCGACCAGTTGACGCCCCGCGGATTCACCGCGGCCCCGTTCTTCTCCGCCGCCCCTGTGATCGCCGCCCCGTTCTACTCGTTCCGGGCCACGCTGGTCACGGGAGTCATCGCGATCCTGGCCATCGCGGGGCTGCACGTCTACGACGACACCTCGGAGCAGGGCTCGGCGATCACCGAGCTGATCACGGTCATCACCGTGTCCGTAGTCGCGCTTCTCATCAACCGGGTGATCCGGCTCAGCGGCGAGGAGCTCGCGTCGGCGCGGGTGGTGGCGGAGACGGCGCAGCGTGCCGTGCTGCCGGTGCCCGCCGAACGGATCGCCGGGCTGCACATCGCGGCACGGTACGAGGCGGCGCAGGCGGGGACCTTCATCGGCGGCGATCTCTTCGCCGTGCAGGACACCCCGTACGGGGTCCGCCTTGTGGTGGGCGACGTGCGGGGTAAGGGGCTGGGCGCCGTCGAGGCCGTGGCCGTGGTGATCGGGGCCTTCCGGGAGGCCGCCGAGCAGGAGGTCACGATCGAGCGGGTCGCGCAGCGGCTGGAGCATGCGCTGACCCGTGAGGGGGTGCGCCGCGAGGGGCTCGACGCCTTCGAGGGCTTCACCACGGCGGCTCTCGCCGAGATCCCGCGCGAGCAGGGAGTGATCCGCCTGCTCAACCGGGGCCACCCCGAGCCGCTGCTGCTGTACGCGGACGGGGGCATCCACGTCCTGGCGCCGACCGATCCCGCGCTGCCGCTGGGGCTGGCCGATCTGGCGGCCTGGCCGGACCGGGCCGACGAGACGGAGTTCCCGCCGGGGGCCACGCTGCTGCTCTACACCGACGGGCTGTCCGAGGCACGGAACGCGGAAGGCACCTTCTACGAACCGAAGGAACGGCTGCGCGGCCGGATCTTTCCGGGGCCCGAAGAGCTGCTGACGGCGGTGACCGACGACGTGCGGCTCCACACGGGCGGGCACACCACGGACGACATGGCGCTCCTCGCGGTGGGCCGCCCGCTCCGGGGGCAGCCGTACCGGCGCAGAACGGTGGAGATCATCCACCGCGACCGGCACAATCCGTAGCCGAAGGGCACCCCTCCGCATAACAGTTGACGCACTTTCAGGAGATGGATGTTTCCCGGCGGCTTCTGAGGGCAGGTCAGGTCGCCCGAATATGCCCCTATATGCGGTGAAAAGCGCAGGCCAGGGCCGTTAACGATCAGTCGGAACAGCTTGGAATCCAGCCCTCGCGTCTATTAACGTTCGATAACGCAGCGCGGTTGTCCCAGTCGTCGCAAGAGGCGGCACCGTGCGCACGCGCCGAATCCCGCAAGGGAACCGGGGAACCACCAATTGGGGTGAATCGGGCTGCTCCGTAAGGGACGCCCGTAGGAGACCTTCCTGCTCCGAACCCGTCAGCTAACCCGGTAGGCGGTAAGGAAGGAAAGGAGTGCGCCTCCGTGGCGTCCAACAACCCTGCCCCCGAAACGCTTTACTTCCCGAACGACGATGCTCTCGGTTTCGGCGGTGAGGACGGCGGTTCGTTCGACGAGTGGAACCCCACCGAGGATTCCCTCCGTCCGGTCCGCGGCAAACACCGGGTCGCCAAGCAGCGTGGCGGTCTCGCCCGCAGCTCGACGGTGCTCGGCGTCGGCGTGATCGCAGCCGTCGGCGCGGGCGGCATGGCCAGCGCCCAGAGCAAGCCGCCGGTCGCCATCTCCCTCCCCGACCTCCCGCAGTCCGTGAAGGACAAGCTGCCCGAGGCCGAATCGCTGCCCGGTGTGGGGACGCTGCTCTCCGACCTCGGCGGCTCGCCGGACCACGGGAGTACGGCGGCGGACGCCACCAACGCGGCGCTCACCACTTCCGCGGCCACCGGCAAGGGCGGTGCGGACGCGGGCGAGGCACTGCGCGCCCGGATACTCCAGCAGGCCGAGCAGCAGCAGGGCGCGGTCGAGGACGAGGCCAAGGCGGCAGCCGAGAAGGCAGCGGCCGAGAAGGCGTCGGCGGAGGCGGCCAGGAAGCAGGACGAGGCAGCGGCCAAGGAGAAGGCGGCCAAGCAGAAGGCCGAGGCGGAGGCCAAGGCGAAGGCCGAGAAGGAGCGGCTCGCCAAGCTGGCGGCGAGCTACTCGCTCCCCGTCTCCTCGTACACCCTCACCTCGCGGTTCAACGACGGCGGTTCGATGTGGTCCTCGGGCCACCACACCGGCCTGGACTTCGCGGCCCCGACGGGCACCCCGATCAAGGCCGTGCACAGCGGCACGGTCAAGTCGGCGGGCTGGGCCGGGGCTTACGGTTACCGCACGGTCCTCACCCTCGACGACGGCACCGAGCTGTGGTTCTGCCACCAGTCCTCCCTCTCCGTCAGCGCCGGCCAGAAGGTCAGCACCGGCGAGGTCATCGGCCGCGTCGGCGCCACCGGCAACGTCACGGGGCCGCATGTGCACCTGGAGGTCCGCCCCGGCGGCGGCGACCCGATCGACCCGATGACCTGGCTCCAGGGCAAGGGCCTCACCCCGTAGGGAGCCGGTACGGGACCGGACGCCGCGCGGCCCGGTCCCGCACACGGTGTCCGGATCCCGGCTGCGCCCGGTACGCGGCCCGCACAGGGGCGCACCCGGTCGGCGTACTCGTGCGGCCCCGCACAGGGGCGTACGGGCAGTTGAACGTACGTCTTCCCCAGCTCCGGCAGTCCTGACGGCACCCCCCCGACGCCAGGACTGCCGGTTCGACGTGTCCGGCGTCCGGCCGTGTCCGCCGTCCCGCCGTGGCCGGTCCCACCCGTCCGGACGGTCCGCCGGAATAGTGCGGAGCCGCCCGGGGGTTGATCACGGTATGACTTCTCTGCGCGCACTCGGCTCATCCGACCTCAAGGTCTTCCCGCTCTCCCTCGGCGGCAACGTCTTCGGCTGGAGCGCCGACGAGGAACAGTCCTTCGCCGTGCTCGACGCCTACACCGCGGCCGGGGGCAACTTCATCGACACCGCGGACACCTACTCGTCGTGGGTGCCCGGCAATGAGGGGGGCGAGTCCGAGACGGTCATCGGCAACTGGGTGGCCGCCCGGGGGAACCGCTCCGACGTGGTGATCGCCACCAAGGTCGGCGCACACCCCCAGTACAAGGGGCTCTCCGCGGCGAACATCAAGGCCGCGGCCGACGCGTCGCTCCAGCGGCTGCGCACCGACCACATCGACCTCTACTACACGCACTTCGACGATGTCTCCGTCCCGGTCGAGGAGATCATCACGGCCCTCGACGACCTGGTGAAGGCCGGCAAGGTACGCGCCATCGCCGCATCCAATCTGAGCGCCGAGCGGCTCGAAGCCTCCCTGGCGTTCTCCGAGGCCGAGGGGCTCGCCAGGTACGTCGCCCTCCAGCCGCACTACAACCTCGTCTCCCGCGACACGTACGAGGGCGAACTCCAGGATGTGGCGGCCCGGCACGGTCTGGCGGCCGTGCCGTACTACTCGCTGGCCAGCGGCTTCCTCACCGGTAAGTACCGGCCCGGGGTGGACGTCGACAGCGTGCGGGCCGAGGGTGCGGCCAAGCACCTCGGGACCGAGCGGGGGCCGAAGGTCCTGGCCGCGCTCGACAAGGTCGCCGCGGCGCACGGGGCCGAGGTCGCGACCGTCGCTCTGGCATGGCTGGCCGCACAGCCGACCGTCGTGGCGCCGATCGCCTCGGCCCGTACGGTCGGGCAGCTGCCCGCGCTGACGGCTGTCGCCGAGCTGAAGCTCACCGGCGCCGAGGTGGCGGAGCTGACCGCGGCCTCCGCCTGAGACCCCGGTGCCCGGTGACAGCCGGGCGCCAGCAGGCCGGCCGTGCCCGGCCGGGCCACCGTCCCGGCCGCGCCCGGCCGGTCAGTGCTGGTACGGGTTGTAGCCGCCGTAGTGCAGATGCGGCGGCGGCACCCGTACCCGCCCGGTCGCCTGCGCCGCGTACAGCAGGGCCGGCCCGGCGATCTCCTTGCGCTGCCAGAGGTGGTGCAGCAGCTCCTGCTCGCGTGCCTCGAAGTCCGGGCCCACCGCACCGCGCTGGGCCCGGTGCCGCAGGAAGGCGAGGGTGGTCGCGAACGCCTCGTACTCGGAGACCGCGCGGGAGGCCGCCCTGGCACGGGACTTGGCATCGGCGTGCGCGGGCGGCCGGTGGTAGGGAGCCTGTCCGTACGGGCCTGAGCCGTTCGGGCCTGAGCCGTACGGGCCGCCCGGCGCTGGGGACCAGGGAGCCGGGTGCGGGCCGAGATGCGGGCTGGTCGCGCCGAATCCTCCGGCGAACGTACGCGCGGCGAAGCTGCGCGCCATGGCCCGCGCCCGCATCGACGAGAGCGCCGGCGGTTCCGCCGGGGAGAGCCAGCCCGCCGCAGCGTACGCGGGCAGTTCGGCCGATATCGTGCGCAGCTCCCGCTGGCGGGTCCAGACCGCCAGCCAGGTGAGCACGCCGAAGACCGGCAGCATGAACGCGCCGTAGACCAGATAGAAGCCGTAGGTGCCGAAGGCCGACGAACTGTTCCACAGGGCGTGCATGCCCATGGCGCAGAGTAGGCCGAGCAGCGGCGGCAGGGTCCTGCGCAGCCGCTGGCGCTCGGCGGCTGCGGCCGCGACGCCGAAGCCGATGCCGGTCAGCACGGTGAACAGCGGATGGGCGAACGGCGAGAGGACCACCCGGACGAAGAAGGTCGCTGCCGTCACGGCCGGAACACCCGTGAAACCGAGGGTCTTGTCCTCACCGAAGGCACTGCCCAGGTACAGGATGTTCTCGGTGAAGGCGAAACCGGTCGCGGTGAAGCCCGCGAAGACCACCCCGTCCACGATGCCGGTGAAGTGGCGCCTCCGGAAGAGGAAGATCAGCATGATCGCCGCTGCCTTCGCGCTCTCCTCGACGATCGGCGCCACCACTCTCGCCCCGAGGTTGTCCGCACTCGTCGGGTCCGCCGTGGCGGTCGCTATCCAGTGCGTGGCGAAGGAGTTGGCGATGATCGCGACGAGGGCGGCGGCGCACGCACCCCAGGCGAAGGCGAAGATCAGGTTGCGCCAGGGGCCCGGATCGACCCGGTCGAGCCAGCGGAAGGCCGCCATGAGCAGCGGCACCGGCAGCACGGCCAGGCCGATGCCGACCAGGAACCCTTCGGTGCCGGTCTGCTCCCGGACCAGCGAGAGGATCAGGAGGCCGCAGATGGCGAGGACGATGATCACGGCGGAGGCGCGCAGCGCCTTGCTCCGCCAGAAGTCCCTGCGCGGGGCGTACCGCCAGTGCGCACGCGGCGGAACGGCGTCGAAGCGCGGCTGCTCCTCGTACACCGGGACCACCGGATGGACCGCCCCGGGCGGCACGCTCGACTCGTACACCTGATTGAGCCTAACGAGCGGTACCGACAACCGCGACGCCGTACTGGGATTCCGTGCCGGGCCCGGCTCGATCCCGCCCGTCGTCGAAGGGTTCCGGAGGACCTGCGGCCCCGGGGATGCGGGGACCGCGGCAGGGTTACCGGTGGTCGCTCGGGCGGTCGTTGCGGCGGAACAGCAGATCGTGCACCGCGTGGCCCTTGTCCAGCCCCTGGCCCTCGAACCGGGTCAGCGGACGGAAGCCGGGCCTCGGCGCGTAGCCGCCGTCCGGCTCGGTGTTCTCGAAGCAGGGGTGTGCGGTGAGCACCTCCAGCATCTGCTCGGCGTACGGGACCCAGTCGGTCGCGCAGTGCAGGACGGCGCCGGGTGCGAGCCGGGCCGCGGCGAGGTCGAGGAACTCGGGCTGGATCAGCCGCCTCTTGTGGTGGCGGCTCTTGGGCCACGGGTCGGGGAAGTACACCCGCAGCCCGGTCAGCGCGTCCGGCTCGATCATCTCGCGGAGGAGGATGATCGCGTCACCGTTGGCCACCCGGATGTTGGACAGTCCGTTCTGCTCCGCGAGACGCAGCAGGTTTCCCTGTCCCGGGGTGTGCACATCGGACGCGAGGATCCCGGTCGCCGGGTCGGCGGCTGCCATCTGCGCGGTGGCCTCGCCCATGCCGAAGCCGATCTCCAGGACCACCGGGAGGCCGTCGAAGAGGGCGGGCAGATCGAGGACCCGCTGCCCGTCGATGTCCAGACCCCAGTGCGGCCACAGCCGCTCCAGGGCGTCGGCCTGGCCGGTCGTGACACGGCTGCGGCGGGGCTGGAAACTGCGGATCCGGCGCTCGTGGTGCGAGCCTGCGGGGTCGGCCGCAGGACCACCGGGGAAGCGCGGCTCGCCCTTGGCGCGGCGGGGCGGCGAGGGCTCTGGCGGGGGGTTCAGGACATCGGACACAGTGCCTCCGATTCTACGGTCCCGCCGGTGGCCCGTGCCCCGCCTCGCTCCTCGTGCCTGTGCCCCCGAGGCCCTCGCTCCTCGTGCCTGTGCCCCCGAGGCCCTCGCTCCTCAGGCCCGTACCCCCACCGTCGCCAGTGCTCTGCGGGCGATCTCGCGGCCGATGGGCAGGGCCGCCGTCGCGGCCGGGGAGGGAGCGTTCAGCACATGGACCGTGCGCGGTGCCTCCCTGATCAGGAAGTCGTCGACCAGCGTGCCGTCCCTGAGCACTGCCTGAGCCCGCACGCCGGCGGGCGACCGGAGCAGATCCCTCTCCTCGACAGCGGGCAGCAGCCGCCGCACCGCGTCGGTGAAGGCACGCTTCGACAGCGAGCGGTGCAGCTCGCCCGCCCCGTACCGCCAGTGGCGGCCCGCTATCCGCCACGTGCCGGGCCAGGCCAGCGTCGTGCCCAGCTCGGTGGGGCGCACGGTGCCCCAGTCGTACCCCTCACGGGCCAGGGCCGGTACGGCGTTCGGCCCGACGTGCACGGTGCCGTCGGTGCCGCGGGTCAGATGGACGCCGAGGAAGGGGAAGGCCGGATCGGGAACCGGGTAGACCAGACCGCGCACCATCCCGGGGCGGGCCACGGTGTAGTACTCCCCGCGGAAGGGCACGATGCGCATGCCCGGGTCGTCGCCCGCGAGCCGGGCGACCCGATCGCAGTGCAGTCCCGCGCAGTTGACCAGTGCCCGGGCCCGTATCACCGCCCCGTCCGACGTGGCGACCGCCACGCCCTCCGGGCGCCGCGCTATGCGGACGGCCTCGGCGCCGCACCGGATCTCCGCCCCCGCGGCCTCGGAGAGCGCTGCGAGGCGTGCGGCCACTGCGCCGTAGTCGGCGATCCCGGTCGTGGCGACGCGGATCGCGGCCAGCCCGCGGATCCCGGGCTCGGCGTCGGCGATCTGGGCAGGTCCCAGCTCGCGCACGGGGATCCCGTTCTCCCGGCCGCGCTGGGCGAGGGCGTGCAGCCGCGGCAGCTCCTCCCGCTCCGTGGCGACGATCAGCTTGCCCGTCACCTCGTACGGCAGGGAGTGCTCCGCGCAGAACTCGGTCATCTCCGCAGCTCCGCGCACCGCGAACCGTGCCTTCAGGGAGCCGGGCCGGTAGTAGATGCCGCTGTGGATGACCCCGCTGTTGCGGCCCGTCTGGTGCCTGGCGGTGCGCTGCTCCTTCTCCAGGACCACGACCCGGGTGCCCGGCGCCGAGCGCGTCAGGGCGTACGCCGTCGACAGGCCGACGATCCCGCCGCCGACGATCAGCACGTCGCAGTCGAAATCACCGCCGTAGCCGCGGCTGCGCCTGCTGCGGGCATCGCTGCCGGCCCGGGCGGCGCCGTACTGAGCGCCGCTGTCGTGAGCACTGCCGCCGGCAGCGCCGCTGTTCCCGAAAGACATCGCACCTCCTCCCACCCCGATAGTGCACTGGCCCACTGACAATGCCCTCAAACCAGGGGGGAGGCCCGTTCTGCGCGGGCGCCACCAGAAGTGGTCCGGCTTCTGCGCGGGCGCCACCAGAAGTGGTCCGGCTTCTGCGCGGGCGCCACCAGAAGTGGCCCGGCTTCTACGCGGGCGCCACCAGAAGTGGTCTGGCCCGCTCGCGTAATTCCACCACTCTCGGCTCGTCGCCGTACGGTTCCAGGCGGTGCAGCAGATCCCGTACGTACTCGGTGGTGCGCGCCGACGAGATCCGTCCCGCGACCTCCACCGCCCGGGTGCCCGCCGCGCACGCCGCGTCGAGATTGCCGGACTCCAGCTCCGCCACCGCGCTCACCACCAGCCGCAGCCCGTGCGAGCGGACGAACTCCTCCGTCGGCTTCGACAGCGCCTGCTCGGTGAAGCGCCGCACCTGACGCGGGGCCTTCAGGTCGTGGTAGCACTCCGCGGCGTCGGCGGCGAAGCGGTCGTACGAGTAGAAGCCGAGCCAGGAGGGATCGGCGTCGCCGTCGCGCGAACGCTCCAGCCAGCCCTCAGCTGCCTTCAGCGCCGCGCCTGCCGCCGCCGAGTCACCGGCGCGCGCGTGCGCCCTTGCCTCGACCAGCCGGAAGAAGCTCATGGTCCTGGCCGTCGCGAGGCCCCTGTTGCGTTCCACGGCCGCCTGGGCGAGGTCCACTCCCTCGTCCCCGAAGCCGCGGTAGACCGCCTGGAGCGACATCGAAGCCAGGACATATCCCCCCAACGGGACGTCCGCGGCGGCGCGCGCCAGCCGCAGCGCCTGGATGTAGTAGCGCTGGGCGGCCTCCTGCTGGCCGGTGTCGAACGCCATCCACCCGGCCAGCCTGGTCAGTTCGGCGGTCGCGCCGAAGAGCCCGCGGCCGACCTCGTCCGAGTACGAACCGAGGAGCAGCGGGGCCGCGTCGACCCGCAGACACTCGGGGACCATCGAGGAACGCCAGTCCCCGCCCCCGTACTTCGAGTCCCAGCGCCTGGCGTCCTCGGCTGCCTCACGCAGCTTGGTCACATCGCTGTGGCCGACGCGCAGCACCGCCGGGTCCGCCAGCTCCTCGGCTCCCCGTTCCACCGAGGAGTCGGCGGGGGTTATCAGCCATCGCGAAGCGGGCGTCGCATATGCCGTGACCGCGAACGACCCGGCGAGGGACTGCCATATCCCGCCACTTCCGGCCCGGCGGCCCGCGAGGTCCAACCGGTACAGATCGGTCGCCGACACCACGGCGGAGCTGACGTCGCGGTGGAAGGCGAGTCCGACCTCGGGAGCCGGATCCGCGTCCGCGAGTCCTATCTCGTGCAGCGGTACGGGCCGGCCCAGCTTGGCGCCGATCGCCGCCGCGATCAGATGGGGCGCGGCGCCCTGCGGCACCATGCCCTTGGACACCCACCTGGCCACGGAGGTCTTGTCGTACCGAAGCGTCAGGCCGCGCTGGGCGCCGAGGTCGTTGACCCGTCGCGCCAGTCCGGCGTTGCTGATTCCCGCGAGGGCGAGAACGGTGCCGAGTTTGTCGTTCGGCCCGCGTAGCTCCCTGGACATGCGCCACCCCTCGACACACAGACGGCCGCCGCGTCGCGGCATAGGCGCGCGGCATTCGTAAACCCAGCGTAGTTCGCCGCATCCCTACCGTTAAGGGGTGATGTTCCGGATGGCGGGATTGTTGCCCGCCCGGAGCGCTCTCCGCCCGCGGCCCGTGCTCCCGTTGTGTGGCTGTGCGCCCGGCCGTGCGCTCTGGCCCGGCCGCCGGTGAAGGTCTTCCATGTGGAGTGCGTGGGTCGGCCCGCTGCACAGGATCCAGTGGGCTGGGGGATGCGGCCGCCTCAATCCCCGCGGGCGGCCGGCCGGTCCGGGAGGCGCGCGGCGCCTCCCGGACCGAAGCACCGTACGGCCCCGCGATCACCCTTCCCGCACAGATGTCACTCCGCCAGAATGGCCGGATGACGACCCTTGCCGTGCAAGGCCGAATGGCCTTTGCCGGGGGCGCATTCGTATATGGGTGCGCGCTTCCATACCCCCTCTGGTACGCCGTTGTCATGGCAGCATGGTCCTGAACGCCCCGGGCGTTCAGTTGTCCACAGCCTGTGGAGGTGTCGATGCGGTGGTTGGTGGGGTGGAGCAGCACCGCCGCGAGCTTCGGCACGGCCGGTTCGGTGGGCGGGCCGGACGAGGGCCGGACGGTCCACCCCGTCGGTTCCCAACTGCTGTGGGGCGACCCCGACCCCCTCTGGGCGGTGGGTGACTGGCGCCCCGACGAGGTGCGCGTCATCTCCGTCGACCCCTTCACCCGCCTCGCGGTACTGGGCTGTTGCGCCGCGACGGACGAGGAGCTGCGGGTCGGCCTGTTCGCCGCGCGCGGGGGAGCCCTGCGCCATCTCACCGCCTGGGCGGGCAGCTACACGGTCGTCGTGCAGTCCGGGCGCCGCGTCACCGTCATCGGCGACCTGGCCGGTGCGCGCCCTGTCTTCCACACCCCCTGGGCCAACGGCACCGCGTACGCCACCGCGGCCCTCCCGCTCGCCGACCTCATCGAAGCCCAGCTGGACATCGGCCACTTGGCGGCGCTGCTCGCCTGCCCCGACGTCCCCGAAGCGCTGCGCGACTCGACGCCCTACGCCGGGGTGCGGCGCATCCCGCCCGGCCACGCGCTCATCCTGCGGGAGGGGTCCCGGGAGATCACCGGGTACGAGCAGGTGGCCTCGCTCGCCGTGGCCGCCGCCCAAGTCGACCCCGACCGGGCCGTGGACGGTGTACGGGACGCGCTCGTCGAAGCCGTACGCGCCCGGCTGACCGCGCCGCGGCACGCCCCCGGGACACTGCCGCCCGACCCCGGGCCGGTCCCCGGCATGGGCCCGGCCGAACGGCGTGCGGCCCGCGGCGCCCCGGCGCCCGCTCCCGGCATCGGCGCCGACCTCTCCGGAGGCAGCGCCTCCGCCACTCTCACGCTGCTCGCCGCCGGACTTCCCGGGGTGCCAGGCACGATCCTCGGCCATGGCACGGGTGCGGGGGAGCGCCTGCTCGCCGTCACCTTCAACGACCTCTCCGCGCGGGGCCACGGACCCGAACTGGAACGGGCCGGCGCCATCGCGGCCAACCCGCGGCTGCATCACGTGGTGGTCGCCGGCGGCGAGGAGGCCCTGCCCTACGCCGACCTGGAGTCGGGGCCGCTGACCGACGAACCGGGCCCCTCACTGATCGCCTCGGAGCGCCACCGTCTGCGGCTCACATCGGGCAGCGCGGACCACCTGGTGGGCGACGGCGCACGCCAGGTGCTCGACGCCCACCCCGCGCGCCTGGCCGACCTTTTGATGGACCGCCGCAGACGCCATCTGGTCAAACCCGTCGCGGCGCTGGCCAAGGCGGACGGCTCGGTCCTCATCCCCTTCACCGTCTACCGCGCCGCGCGGCGACTCGCCCGTACCCCGTACCGCGCGGGCATCGAAGCGGCGGCCGTGCTGCTGCGCGACCGCGACGTCCAGCACGCCGCCGAAGGCTCCACGCTGGACGCCTCGCTGGCTGCCCTGACCTGGTCACGGCCGGGGCCCGCGGCCCGCTGGCTGACCGGTGAGGCGCTCGCCGAAGTCTCCGTACGCCTCCAGGAGTCGGCGCTGCGCCCCACCTCGGTGCAGCGCCCCGGCGAGGCCCGCGCCCGCGCCGCGCTCGCCCGGTACGCATCGGACCACCGGGTCTTCGAACAGGCGGCGGAGGTACGGAGCCAGCGGCTGCACGCACCGTTCCTCGACAACCAGGTGGTACGGGCGGCCCGGCTGCTCCCCGAATCACTGCGGGTCCAGCCCGGCGCACGGGCCGAGATCCTCCGTACGGTCCTTGCGGGGGCCGGCATCCACGAGCTGCCCGCCGGCTGGGGCGCCCCTTCGCACTCCACCGCGAAGGCCGCTTTCCACCGGGGGCTGCGCGCCTCGCTGCCCTCGCTGATCGCGCTGTTCGACGCACCGCTGCTCGCCGACGCCGGACTGATCGAGGCGCGGGTGGTCCGCAAGGCGCTGCGCGCAGCCGCGGAGGGGGAGCGGCTCCCGCTCGACGGGCTCGCCGACCTGATCTCCACGGAGCTGTGGCTGCGCAGGCTGCTGTCCCGGCGCGGCAGCTGCTGGACCGGGACAGCGGCACCGAAGCAGCGGGCGGTGGCGGGCGGCGTCGTACCCCGGCGGAGCCTCTAGACCCGGCCCGGGGCCGTGCCCCGGCGGAGCGCCTGGGCCGACGGGCCCGGATCGGTCGCTCCGTTCCGCCGCTGTGCGGTCACCGGCAGCTGATCCGGGACTGTGCCCAGTCGGCCACCGCGACCGAGCCGAAGGGGCCGCTGCGCTCGACCACCAGGCGGAGGGTCCGGTGCCCCGCGATCCCGACTTGCACGGGCACGGCAGGGTCCCCGCCGTGCACCACGGGCGAGCTCCACAGCCGGGACGAGTCCCCGTACACCGAGAAGCGCACCGCACCGAGCCCGAGTGACATGTCGTCCACCCCGGCCAGCGCCTGGTAGGTGGAGCACCGCCGGTTGAGCTCGATGGTCACGCTGGAGGGGGCGTGCACGCTGATGCCCCGGTCGTACTGCGTCCCGTCGACCGCCATCCGGTGGCGCTGCCACACCGGCCCGCTGTCCTTGAGGCTGAGCTCGGGCACGGTGTGGTCGCCGAGAAGCGAGTACGCCAGGGCGGCGACCTGGTAGACGGCGGGCACCGGAGGGGGCGGTGGCTTCGGGGTCGGGGTCGGGGCCGGCTTCGGCGGGGGAGTGGGTTTCGGCGTCGGCGCGGGGGCCGGCGGCGGGGCGGGCGCCGGCGGTTTCGGTGTGGTCCTCGGGGGTTTCGGCGTGGGCGTGGGCTTCGCGGCCGGCTTGGGCGCGGGGGCGGGGGGAGCGGGCGGCTTCGGGTGCGGGCGCGGTGGTGTGGGCCCGGGCGGTACGGCGGGGTGCGTGACGGGGGGCGCGGCGTGCGGCTCCGGTGCGGGGGCGTCGCTGCCCGACAGGGCGAACGCCAGACCGGCGGCCGCCGCGACGACGACGCCGGCGGCGATACCGGCCTTGGCGGGGAGGCCGAGACCTTCGGAGGCTGCGGCCCCACCGCCGGCCGAACCGCCGCCCGACGCTGCGGCAGCGCCTGCCCCTGCGGCCCCGGCAGCGCCGCCCGCGACGAGCCCGGCGGCCTTGAGGGCGGTGCCACCGGCGAACCAGCCGATGACCGCGACAGGCACGAGCGCCGGAATCCCGGAGTTGACGTCCTTGAGCTCACCCGCGGCGAGGCGGCACTTGGCGCACTCCTCCAGATGTTTCCGCAGCCCCCGCTCGGCCCGCATCCGCAGCCCGCCGCGGGCGTACGCGCCGAGCCGGTCGGCGTACTGCGCGCAGTCGCCGCCCGCGGTGAGCGTCTGGCTCACATGGGCCTGCAGGTAGGCCTGCTTGAGCCCTTCACGGGCCCGGCTGGCCAGGACCGCGGTGGCATTGGCCGTCAGCCCGAACAGCGGGGCGACGTCGCTCGGGGACTCCTCCTCCACGGTCGTGTGCCACAGGACCGCCTGCCAGCGCTCGGGCAGTGACCGGAATGCCTCCATGGCCAGCGACTTCTCGGCGATCTGCATGGCCCGGACGTCGGCGCCCAGGTCGAGCGTGTCCTGGTCGGACATCTCCGGGGACGACGACCTGGCCGCCTGGTCGGCGAAGAGGGCGAAGTCCTCGACGAGTTGCTCCCGTTTCGCGGTCTTCGTCCAGGCCGCGGCGACCCGGCGCACCGTGGTCAGCAGATACGCCCGCACCGCCTGCTCGGGCCCCGCCCCGCCCCGCACCGCCTGCAGCGTGCGCGCGAACACCTCGGCCGTCAGGTCATCGGCGGTGTGCGCGTCGCGGCAACAGGTACGGGCATAGCGGCGCACCGCGTCGGAGTGCCTGCGGAACAGCTCCTCGTAGGCACTGTCGGTGTCGTCGGCGCCCTCCCGCATCTGCGCGATCAGCTCGGCGTCCGACGGCGGCAGGTCCAGCGAGCGCGGCGGCGGAAGAACACCGCTGCCGCCGTCACGCTGCTGGGGCACGCTGGCCGACCACTCGCCGCCCGCAGCCCCGCCCTGCCCGGAGTCCCGGACGGGAGGCCGGCCCGGCACCTGCCCGGGGGACTGCTGCCCGGGGGACTGCTGCCCCGGGCCCCGGCCCGGCAGCCGCTGCGCTCCGCCGGCCTCGCCGAGTGGCTCGTCCCGCCCGTCAACGCTCATCGCGGAAAGCCCCCGTACACACCCTCGGACCCGAACACCGGCCAAGACTGACACAGAGCGGGCCACAGCCGGCCGCGTGCGACCAGCAACCACTCGTCCGGGGAGTTTTCCCGGAACGGAGCACTAACCCTCACCCTTTAGGGGAAGGATCAACTACTTGTCCCGGGTGGCCCGATGAGCGCCGCCGAGCCCCGCCCGGCGGAGCGAGGGGTGCCGCCGGGAGAGCTGCCGACAGGCGGTCCCTGCCCGGCGAGCCCTCCACCGGCCCCGTCACGTCACGCGGGACGCGAGCGCAGCCCCTCCAGCAGGATGTCGAGCAGCCGTGAGGACGCGGCCGCCTGCTGCACCGAGTCGGGCAGAGTCGGGGCAGCCGTGGCTATCACCAGCAGTACGTCCGCCACGGTGACGTCCGTCCGCAACTCACCCGCCGTGTGCGCCCGGTCGACCAGCCGGCCCACCACCTCCAGCAGCTCCACGGCCCCCGTGCGGTCGTCCGGGAGGCCGGGCACCGCACCGGCCTCCGGAGTCTCGTCGCCGGCGCGGGGCGCCGACCGCTGCTGAGGCACCCGCGTCTCCTCGGGGGAGCCGCCAGGCTCACCGAGCAGTGCGTCCCCGCCGAGCAGGCCGTCGCCGGCCCCGGTCGCCTCGGACACCCCGACACGCAGCACCTGGGGCGGCAGCAGCCGGCCTGCCCCCGAAGCCACCGACGTACGCAGGAAGCGCGAGAGCGCGGACCACGGTTCGTCCTCCTGCCCGAGCGCCGTGCGTGCCTGCTCCGTCAGTCGGGAGGTCTCCTCCTCGGCTATCCGGCTGACCAGCACGTCCTTGCTCGGGAAGCGGCGGTACACCGTGCCGACGCCGACGCGCGCCCGGCGCGCCACATCCTCCATCGGCGCCCCGTACCCGAGCTCGCCGAACACCTCGCGGGCGGCCCGCAGTACATGTTCGAGATTGCGCTGTGCGTCCACGCGGAGGGGCGCCGAGCGCGTGACCGTGCCCGCACCCGCCCGTCCGCTGTTCTCGGCCGGAGCAGCGGCCTGCCAATGAGCGTCCTGAATGTGCATATGCGATCCCCCGGTAATGATGTCTCCCCCCGGAGACTCCCCGCCTGGCCCCGCCGGGGACCCAGACCCGACACCCCGGCGAACTACGAACATAGTTGAGCAAGGGGCGATTCAGAAGGGGGTAGTTCCGCACGGAGCGCCCCCCGATCGGAGTATGAGCCTGGACTCTCCCTATTCCACCCCGGTGCCGGCCGGCCGTCCTCAGCGCTGACCTGCGGACCTTCGCTTCACGTGGGGGAACGCCCCGCTACGGCGCACCGGTGATCTCCGGTCACACAATTTGTCGGGCCTGTGGACAAAGTCGATCGCCCGTTGCCTCATGGGACAGTGACTGTTCCCCTCTCCCACGAGACGAACGCCGGGCCGGACCAGGGGCCCAGGGCCGGCACGCGCATCCTCGTCGTCGGCGGCGGCTACGTCGGGCTGTACACGGCGCTGCGTCTCCAGCGGAAGCTGAAGGGCGGCGAAGCAGAGATCACCGTGGTCACTCCCGACCCCTATATGACGTATCAGCCGTTCCTCCCGGAGGCCGCCGCCGGGTCGATCTCGCCGCGCCATGTCGTCGTCCCGCTCAGACGGCTCCTCGACAAGTGCCGGATCGTCATCGGTGAGGCCACTGCCATCAACCACGCCGAGCGGACCGCGACCGTCACCACGCTCGCCGGCCCCGAGGACGGCAGCGGCGCGACCCGGATCACCTACGACGAGCTCGTACTGGCCCCCGGCTCCGTGTCCAGGACCCTGCCCATCCCGGGGCTCGCCGAGTACGGCATCGGCTTCAAGAGCATCGAAGAGGCCATCGGCCTGCGCAACCACGTCATCGAGCAGATGGACATCGCCTCGTCGACCCGCGACCCCGCGGTCCGCGACGCCGCGCTCACCTTCGTGTTCGTCGGCGGCGGCTACGCGGGGGTCGAGGCCCTCGCCGAACTGGAGGACATGGCGCGCTACGCGTCCCGCTACTACCACAACGTCGAACGCGACGACATGAGCTGGATCCTGGTGGAGGCCGCCGACCGCATCCTCCCCGAAGTCGGCGACGAGATGGGCCAGTACGCGATCCGCGAGCTCCGCAACCGCAACATCGACGTACGCCTGGAAACCCGGCTGGACAGCTGCGACCAACGGGTCGCCGTGCTGAGCGACGGGGCACGCTTCCCCAACCGGACCCTCGTCTGGACCGCGGGCGTCAAACCGAACCCGGTTCTCGCCGCCAGCGACCTCCCGCTCGACGACCGCGGCCGGCTGCGCTGCACGGCGCAACTCGCAGTCGAAGGGACCCCGCACGCCTGGGCGGCGGGTGACGCCGCAGCCGTCCCGGATCTGACGGCGGACGAGCCCGGCAGACTGACCGCGCCCAACGCACAGCACGCCGTCCGGCAGGCCAAAGTCCTCGCCGGGAACATCGTGGCGTCCCTGCACGGCAGGCCGCTCAGCAACTACGAGCACGCGTACGCGGGGTCCGTCGCCTCACTCGGTCTGCACAAGGGTGTCGCGCACATCTACGGGCGCAAGGTGAAGGGCTACCCTGCCTGGTTCATGCACCGCGCGTACCACCTCAGCCGCATACCCACCTTCAACCGGAAGGCCAAGGTTCTCGCCGAGTGGACGCTCGCCGGACTCTTCAAACGCGAGATCGTCTCGCTCGGTTCGCTGGAACATCCGCGGGCCGAATTCGAATGGGCCGCCGGCGGCGACCGCCCGCAGCGGGACTGACGCCGAGAGTGCCGCCGGTCACACTGGACGTGTGACCATAGGTGGGCTCAGACCCGCACAGAACCCCCCGTACGACCCGGATCCCCGGCCGGGTGAGCAGCAGGTCCCAGACGTCCCGCCACGACAAACGAGGCTTGAAAAGCAGTGAACTTCACGCGCTGGAGCGCCCGGCTCCCCGGAACACAGCGCCGCGCCGCCGCGCGGACCGACCTCAGTTCCGTGCCAGCAGCCCGCGGTGAGTCCTCCCAGCCCCCGGGCCCGGAAGCCGAGTTGGCCGCTGACCCCGCGCACTCCGCCGCGCTGGACGAGCTCTCCGTCCGGGAAATCCTCGGCAGCCTGCCCGCCCTGGTCGCCCTCGTGTACGGGACCGAGCACCGCCTCGCGTACGTCAACGACGCCTGGACGGCGGCGTTCGGCCCTCGCGCCACCGGCGCCTGCGCCGCCGACGCGATGCCCGAACTGGCCGAGCTGGGGCTCCTGCCTCTGATGGATCAGGTGCTGCGCAGCGGGACCCCCCGTACCGTGAAGTCCCGTCGCGTGCAGGCAGGTCCGGGCGCAGGTTCGTACACCGTGACCTGCACTCCGGTCGCGAACCTGCCGGAGGACGGCGGGGTTCTCGTCTTCGCCGCCGATGTCACCGACCACGCCGAGGCAGCCGAGCGGCTGCGGACCAGCGAGCGCAGACAGCGCGAGACGGCCGTCACCCTCCAGCGTTCGCTGCTCCCCCAGGAGCTGGAGCAGCCCGACG
Organism: Streptomyces sp. NBC_00388; assembly: GCF_036061255.1. Classification (NCBI taxonomy): domain Bacteria; kingdom Bacillati; phylum Actinomycetota; class Actinomycetes; order Kitasatosporales; family Streptomycetaceae; genus Streptomyces; species Streptomyces sp. NBC_00388. Next base: position 3,601,823 of record NZ_CP107948.1, on the reverse strand, counting down.
ATCTGCGGATCGCGGCCACCTACCAGCCGGGCGGCACGGACGCGGCCGTGGGCGGTGACTGGTACGACGTGATCACCCTCGGCGCCGGACGCACCGCCCTGGTCATCGGCGACGTCATGGGCCGCGGGGTCCGGGCCGCCGCGGTCATGGGCCAGCTCCGCACGGCCGTCCGGGCCTACGCACGGCTCGACCTCCCCCCGCACGAGATCCTCCAGCTGCTGGACGGTCTCGCCTCCGAGATCGACCCCAACCAGATCGCCACCTGCCTGTACGCGGTTCACGACCCCAACGAGGGCCGTCTGGTCTACGCGTCGGCGGGCCACCTGCCGGTACTGGTCAGGGACGAGGACGGCACGGTACGCCGCGCCGCCGACCCGACCGGCCCCCCGCTCGGCACGGGCGGCTGGCAGCACACGTCGGACTCGATCGCCCTGCCGCCCGGCTCCGCTGCCGTGCTCTATACCGACGGCCTGGTGGAGCGCCGGGGCGAGGACATCGACGAGGGGGTGGCCGCTCTGGAACGCGCGCTCTCCGGTGCCTCAGGCTCGCCGCAGGTCGTCTGCGACCGGCTGATCCGCTCGCTGGGAGTCACGGCCGAGCACGACGACGATGTCGCGGTCCTGGTCGTCCAGCACCCGGCACGTACGGGTCCGGCCGCCGAGCTGTTCCACAATGCGGCACTGGACCTGCTGGGCGGGGTGGAGGCCGCCCCACGGGCGCGGGCCTTCGCCTCGGGCGTGCTGACGTCCTGGAGGTTTCACGTGGAACTTCACGACGTGGGGGTCCTGGCCGCCAGCGAACTCGTCGCCAACTCGCTCCAGCACGGCACCCCGCCGATGCGATTGCGGCTGCGCAGGACCGACCGCAGGCTGATCATCGAGGTGACGGACGGCGACGACCATCTCCCCCGCCGCCGTCGTGCGGAACCGGCGGACGAGGCGGGCCGCGGCATCTCGATCATCGCGACGATCGCCTCGTCCTGGGGCTCCCGCCGCACACCGGGCGGCGGGAAGGCCGTCTGGTGCGAGTTCGCCCTCCCCGAGAACACGACGGACCGGCCGGCTCCGCTCTCTTAGCCCTAGCTGTCAGTGCGGCGCAGCCGCGGGCTCCGGCAGGTGCGTCGCCACGACCCGCGAGGTGTGTCCGAGTGACGGATTGTCCTGTACGGGGGTGAGCTGACGCCCCAGCCGCAGCGCCAGCGTGGTGATCCCGAGGGAGAACACCACGAAGGTCGCGATGTAGAGCACCGCTGTCGAGGCCCCCAGCGGCCCGCCGACCGCAGGTCCGATCGCCAGCGCCAGCTGTTTGACCAGTGCGAAGGCCGAGTTGTACTGGCCGACCATCGACTCGGGCGCCAGATCGGCGACCAGCGGTGCGACGGTCGGGGACAGCATGGACTCACCCAGCCCGAACAACGCGTACGTGGAGATGAACGCGGCCGTCGCCATGGCCTGGCTGCCGTGCCCCAGCCCGGCGTACCCCGCGATGACCCAGGCCAAGGCCCAGATGAGCCCCACACCGGCGATCACACGCGAGCGCCGCCGCTTCTCCACGACCTTGAGCACCACGAACTGCGCGACGACAATCACGGCGGTGTTCGCGGCCAGAGCGATTCCGAGCGTCGACGGCTGAATTCCGGCCGCTTCGGTCCCGTAAGCGGCAAGCCCGGACTCAAATTGCCCATAACAAGCGAAGAAGACAACAAAGCCGAGCACGCAGAGCTGCACCATGGCGCGGTGCCGCAGCAGCGCGCGGACTCCGCCGCCCCTGGGCTGCGGAGCGAGCTCCAGCCCCGGAGCACGCGGCAGCCGGACGGAGGCCGC
>NZ_CP107948.1:2925000-3595000 GCF_036061255.1 Streptomyces sp. NBC_00388 | reverse complement strand
CGACAATGTAGCGGGGCTCAAGCGTACCGCCGAAGTCGTGTCATTTCAGCAATAGGGCCAACGCCCGCTGGGATGGGTAGGGGAGCGTCGTGTGCCGGGTGAAGCAGCCGCGGAAGCGAGTTGTGGACGGTTCACGAGTGAGAATGCAGGCATGAGTAGCGATACACACGTGAGAAACGTGTGCGCCGATTGACTAAGGGTTCCTGGGTCAAGCTGATCTGCCCAGGGTAAGTCGGGACCTAAGGCGAGGCCGACAGGCGTAGTCGATGGACAACCGGTTGATATTCCGGTACCCGCTTTGAAACGCCCAATACTGAATCCTCTGATGCTAAGGCCGTGAAGCCGTCCTGGAGCCTTCGGGCAAAGGGAAGTGGTGGAGCCGCTGAACCAAGGTGGTAGTAGGTAAGCGATGGGGTGACGCAGGAAGGTAGTCCAGCCCGGGCGGTGGTTGTCCCGGGGTAAGGGTGTAGCCCGTCATCCAGGTAAATCCGGATGGCATATGGGGTGAGACCTGATGCCGAGCCGATTGTGGTGAAGTGGATGATCCTATGCTGTCGAGAAAAGCCTCTAGCGAGTTTCATGGCGGCCCGTACCCTAAACCGACTCAGGTGGTCAGGTAGAGAATACCGAGGCGTTCGGGTGAACTATGGTTAAGGAACTCGGCAAAATGCCCCCGTAACTTCGGGAGAAGGGGGGCCATTCCTGGTGATCTGTTTTACACAGTGAGCTGGGGGTGGCCGCAGAGACCAGCGAGAAGCGACTGTTTACTAAAAACACAGGTCCGTGCGAAGCCGTAAGGCGATGTATACGGACTGACGCCTGCCCGGTGCTGGAACGTTAAGGGGACCGGTTAGTGATCTTTCGGGGTTGCGAAGCTGAGAACTTAAGCGCCAGTAAACGGCGGTGGTAACTATAACCATCCTAAGGTAGCGAAATTCCTTGTCGGGTAAGTTCCGACCTGCACGAATGGCGTAACGACTTCTCGACTGTCTCAACCATAGGCCCGGTGAAATTGCACTACGAGTAAAGATGCTCGTTTCGCGCAGAAGGACGGAAAGACCCCGGGACCTTTACTACAGTTTGATATTGGTGTTCGGTTCGGCTTGTGTAGGATAGGTGGGAGACTTTGAAGCGGCCACGCCAGTGGTTGTGGAGTCGTCGTTGAAATACCACTCTGGTCGTGCTGGATGTCTAACCTCGGTCCGTGATCCGGATCAGGGACAGTGTCTGATGGGTAGTTTAACTGGGGCGGTTGCCTCCTAAAGAGTAACGGAGGCGCCCAAAGGTTCCCTCAGCCTGGTTGGCAATCAGGTGTTGAGTGTAAGTGCACAAGGGAGCTTGACTGTGAGACCGACGGGTCGAGCAGGGACGAAAGTCGGGACTAGTGATCCGGCAGTGGCTTGTGGAAGCGCTGTCGCTCAACGGATAAAAGGTACCCCGGGGATAACAGGCTGATCTTCCCCAAGAGTCCATATCGACGGGATGGTTTGGCACCTCGATGTCGGCTCGTCGCATCCTGGGGCTGGAGTCGGTCCCAAGGGTTGGGCTGTTCGCCCATTAAAGCGGTACGCGAGCTGGGTTTAGAACGTCGTGAGACAGTTCGGTCCCTATCCTCTGCGCGCGTAGGAATATTGAGAAGGGCTGTCCCTAGTACGAGAGGACCGGGACGGACGAACCTCTGGTGTGCCAGTTGTCCTGCCAAGGGCATGGCTGGTTGGCTACGTTCGGAAAGGATAACCGCTGAAAGCATCTAAGCGGGAAGCCTGCTTCGAGATGAGTATTCCCACCCCCTTTGAGGGGTTAAGGCTCCCAGTAGACGACTGGGTTGATAGGCCAGATGTGGAAGCCCGGTAACGGGTGGAGCTGACTGGTACTAATAGGCCGAGGGCTTGTCCTCAGTTGCTCGCGTCCACTGTGTTAGTTCTGAAATAACGAACGACCGTGTTGTATCCGGTGTTGGTTAATTTCATAGTGTTTCGGTGGTCATTGCGTTAGGGAAACGCCCGGTTACATTCCGAACCCGGAAGCTAAGCCTTTCAGCGCCGATGGTACTGCAGGGGGGACCCTGTGGGAGAGTAGGACGCCGCCGAACAATTTTTAGCCTCAGTCCCGGACCGTTATGGTCCGGGACTGAGGCATTTTTGCGTTCAGGGGCCGTTCAAATCCACATGCGGTTCCGTGCGTCCCTCTGGCAGGATCCCGGCATGGACGACGTCATACGCGCGGTGCGGGCCGATGAGTGGCTCAAGGTCAAGCAATTCCGGCTGGCCGCGCTGCAGGATCCCGCGGCACCCATCGCCTATCTCGAAACCTACGAGGCGGCTGTCACCCGCCCCGATTCGTTCTGGCAGGACCGGGCGGCCGGCGCATCGCACGGAGGTGCTGCCCGGCAGTTCATCGCGGAGGGCCCCGACGGGGTGTGGGCCGGCACCGTGGTGGTGTTGGTCGAACCCGCCGGGGCCGAGGGGGTCTTCGGCGACGTGAGCTCCGTACCGCAGGCCCATCTCGTCGGTGTGTACGTACGTCCGGAGTCCCGTGGTGTCGGGCTTACCCAGGAGCTCTTCCGGGCTGCCATGGAGTGGGCCTGGGCACTGGACGCACCACGCATCGAACGGGTGCGACTCTTTGTGCACCAGGCCAACAGCCGGGCGGCCGGTTTCTACCGCAAGATCGGTTTCGTGCCGACCGGTTACTCCGTCCCGGCGCCCGGTGACGAAGGGGAGCGTGAGCTGGAGCTGGCTGTCGACCGGGAGGGATGACGAGTCGTGCGGCGCATGAACAGCACGCCCAGGCCCAGCACGAGGGCTCCCGCTCCGCCCGCCCACAGCGTGGTGCTCGCGCCGCCGGCCGTCGCGCCGGCCGACCGTGCTGCCGTGGTGTGGCGGTCAGCCGCGCCGGTTGTCCCGGTGTCGTCGGCGTAGCCGCCCGCCTCGCCCTTCTTCGCATAGGCCGAGCCCGGCAGTTTGTCGCCGTACGCCCGGTGTACCCGGTGCTGGTAGGCGGAGAGCGTCGTCCCCCGTGTGCCGACGGCTCGTACGGCCTCGGCGTCCAGGGGCAGGATCCGGGTGCCCTTCGTGACGTACCAGGCGTTGATCTGCGGCTCCCGGAAGACGGTGCCTCCGGGCAGTTTCGCGCTCCCCTTCGCCGCGTACCTGGTCTCGTCGTCGCCGGTGGCGATGTTCACCACCTGCCAGGAGGAGCCCTGCGGGACGGTCCACACGGAAGCCTTCCGGCCGTCCGACGCGACCGCGGTACTCGCGAGGAAGTCCAGCCGGGCAGCGGGGGCGCCGGGCCGGCCGGTGACGAAGTCCGGGGCAAGCGTGTAGACGGGTACGGCCGCGCCCTCGATCCGCGGGGCCGGGGCAGCGGCGGCCGGCGCTGCGGCTGAGGGGCGTGCGCCGGAGCTCGCGAAGAAGCGCGCCAGTGTGTCGAGGGTGGCGGTGCTCTCCACTGTCCGCCGGGCCGCGGTGCGGTCGGCCGCTGAACCGGTGAGGCGGGTGCCGGGCCCTGTGGTGTGGTCGGCCGCGGAGGCGGTGGGTGCGAGGGTGAGCACCGCCGTGGCGGCGGCCCCGGCGAGAACGGCCCGCAGGAGGGTGCGGCGGCGGGGGGCGGGATGCGCGGGCGGGGGTGCGAGGTGGCTCTGCACGGTGGTCACGCCCCGATCCGGTAGAGCGAGTGGGTCCAGGAGAATTCGTTGTTGCTGACGTACCAGTCGTGCGACGCCCAGTTGTAGCGGTTGTCCGAGGGCCAGGGGTCACCCCAGTAGACCCAGTCGGAGGCGGTGTCGTATCCGTAGATCACGTTCATGTGCCCGCCGCCGCTCGACCACTGGATGCGGTCGGCGACCGGGCGGCCGGCGTTGATCTCGGTCTGCACGGTCGAGTACTGGAGCCAGCCGGTGACGTAGGAACCGGGGCTTATGCCGGCCCAGTCGAGCCCGTTCTGGACGTTGGCCAGGGTCGCCTGGTCGTTGGGGCAGTTGCTGTTCTGGCTGCGGCCGAAAGCCGCGTTGCAGAACTGGTTCTGGCTGTAGGTGCGGCCGTACCAGCCTGCGATGGTGTTGCCGCTGGCGGCCCAGCACCAGTTGGTCTGCTGCTGCTCCTGCATGGTGATGTTGAGACGCTTGGCGCCGGGCGCAGCCGCCGTGGTCACCGGTGCCGCTGGGCTGCTGGACGCAGGGGTGTGGGATGCGGGGGTGGCCGCCGCGGTGGCGGTGGGCAGAGCGAGCAGGGCGGCTGCCGTGCCGATGGCCGCCAGGGACAGCCGTCTTCTGTGAGTGCGCATCGCGTTCCTCCCGGGGTGGGGGTGGATTGGAGGATCGCGTCCGGACGCTGTGGTGAGCATCGGGTGTTGTTGCGTCCTGGTCAACGCGGTTGAATACGCGAGGACATGACGGTGTGAATGGCGGGTGGCCGGTTGTGAACGGGCCCCCTCGCCACCTGCGTGATCGGTTCTGCCGCTGCGCCGCGCTGTCGGCCGCCGTGAATGTTCACCGATGTACGACGGACCGGAGGGGCGCTGATGGAGCGGATCCCGGGACCGGATCCGGTGGCGGCCGGGTCCGAGCTGGCGAGGGCCCTGCACTCCGGGCCCTTCCACCTCGCGCTGCGCGCCGCCCTCGCCGTACGGGGTCTGCCCCTGCACCGGGTCCAGCACCATCTGGCGGACCGGGGCGTCAAGGTCGGTGTGACGAGCCTGAGTTACTGGCAGCAGGGGGTGCGGCGGCCGCGGCGGGCCGAGTCGCTGAGGGCGGTGGGCGCGCTGGAGGAGGTGCTGCGGCTGCCTGCCGGTTCGCTGCTGCGGCTGCTCGCGGAGGGGGACGGCGGGCAGCCGGCCGGCGGCCGGCGCGGGGCCGGTGAGCGGCCCGCCGCCCGTTCGTACCGTTCGCTGGTGGTGGGCGCGGCGGTACTGGAGGGGCTGCTCGCCGAGATGGAGAGTCCTGCGGACGGCGGCCTGCATACGGTCGGCCATCACGAGTCCGTACGGATCGGTGCCGATCGACGGCTCGTCGGCCGTTCCTCGCAGCACGTCGTCCGCGCGCACCGGGACGGGGTGGACCGCTATGTGGCCATCCACCACGGGGACCCCGGGTGCGATCCGGGCCGGGTGGCGGTCCTGGCAGGTGAGAACTGTCGTACGGGACGCGTGCGGTGGCAGCGGGAGACCGGGGTGGTCGTGGCGGAGCTGCTGTTCGACGCGCGGTTGCGGGCGGGGGACACCTATGTCTTCGGCTACGGGTTCGAGGACGGTACCGGTGGGCCGAGCAGTGAGCATGTGCGCGGGTTCAGCTTCGCCGGGGGCCTGTACGTCCTCCAGGTGCGCTTCGACGCGCAGGCGCTCCCCGTGCGCTGTCGGCGCTTCGCGCAGGCGACGGCGGCGGGGGTGCGCGGTGCCCGAAGGGATCTGACGCTCAGTGGGCTGCACCATTCCGTGCACATCGTGGAGCAGGAGGTGCGGCCGGGGCTGGTGGGGATCGACTGGGACTGGGACTGACGGGTCGTAGCGGGTCTTGTCGTGGTGTTCCGGCCGGGCGGGAGCGTTGTCCTGGGGCAGTCGTGCGGTCGTGCGGCGACTGCCGGCGGCTTCGACGCCTCCAGGACCGGAGAGCCCTCCAGGGCCGGGAGGGCTCTCCGGGCCCGGATCACCCGGCGGGAAAAGCAGTGGACGGGACGATGCCCGGACTCGTAGTTTGCAGGTGACCGTGACACCGCCCGAGGAGGTGAGACCCATGAACGCTGTATCGACGTGGGTGCTCCCTCTTTCCGTCACGGCCGGCGATTGACGCAGGTGTCGCCGGGAGCGCCTCGACAACAAGGCACTCCCGAAAGGCAACACCTGTGCATTCTCTGCAATTCACCACTGAGTCGTCCTCGCACGGCATGGTCGAACGCGACTTCACCGTGGGCGAGGTCCCCGGTGTTCTCTGGTCGCCGGCCTCCGGTTCCGGCCCCGCTCCCCTGGTCCTGATGGGCCATGGCGGTGGCGCCCACAAGAAGCACCCGGCGATGCTGGGCCGGGCGCGGCAGCTCGTGACCGGCTGCGGATTCCATGTCGCCGTCATCGACGCGCCCGGTCATGGCGACCGGCCGCGAAGCGCACGCGATGAGCAGGAGATCGCCGAGCTGCGCAAGGCGCAGGCTGCGGGCGAGCCGGAGGGCCCGATCGTCGTCCGTTACAACGCCCGCCTGGCGGAGGTCGCCGTGCCCGAGTGGCGGGCGACCCTGGACGCTCTTCAGGAACTTCCGGAGATCGGCGACGGTGGCCCGGTGGGGTACGTCGGTATCGCCCTGGGCACCGCGATCGGGGTGCCGCTGGTGGCGGCCGAGCCGAGGATCACGGCCGCGGTCTTCGGACTGATGTGGCCCGACGCCCTGGTCGGGGCGGCTGAGCAGATCAGCGTCCCGGTCGAGTTCGCCCTGCAGTGGGACAGCGAGCGCATTCCGCGCGACGCCGGCCTCGCGCTGTTCGACGCCTTCGCCTCGGAGGAGAAGACGTTGCACGCCAACGCGGGCAAGCACTTCGACTTCCCCCGGTGCGAGGCCGACAGCGCGGCCCGTTTCCTCGCCCGGCACCTCGGCGGTGCGGTCACCTCGCCGGCCTGAGGCGCGCGGTGGCGGCGTCCGGCTTGCGGGCCGGGCGCCGCTCCGGCGGCCCGGGGGTGGGAGCGCGGCGTATCCGGATGACGGATCCGCGGAGCCGGTGCACCCGCCTTGTCGTGCTCCTGGTACTGCTCGTCGCGACGGTCTCGGTCTGCGGGCCTGCCGCCGTCCGTGCCGTGCTTCTGCGGGTGGTGGTCCCGGGTCAGAAGGGGGTGGCCTCGGGCAGTTCCTGGTAGGGCCAGCGGTTGCGGGCCTGTTCGCGGGAGCGGAGCAGGGCCAGCGGGCGCAGGCCCTGCCCTTGGGCGGTGGTCAGCAGCTCCGGCAGGTACGGGAGGGGCGCCACGGCGGCGACGTCGTCGAGGACGAGCGTCATTGGTGGGTCGAGCCGACCGTCAGTTGACCGTGCGGCCAAGCGGCGGCCGTGCTCGACCACGCTGGAGGCGAGTGCGGTGAGCAATGGCATCGCGCCGGGGTGCGTGCGCGGATCCTCGATTGCTTCCCCCACCACATAGAGAGTGCCCCCCTCGTGGATGAATGATTCCAGCGTGAGGGTGTCGGTTCGGTTCGGTGTGCACGTCTCGCGGATGTGGACCGACGAGAGTGCGCCGAGCGCCCGTGCTGTCAGTTCCTGTGCCACCTCGCGGCGTTCGGGGTGGGCGGTGAGCGCCGACTCCAGCCGGCCTGCCGCGCCGGATGTCGCTCCGGTGTGGGTGCGCAGGATGCGTACGGGCTCGTGGGCCGGGCCGGCGCCCTGGGCCCATCGGTGTACCTGCCGGAACGGGCGGCCGTCCACGGCTGCCGCATGCAGCCAGCAGCGCAGCAGTGTTTCGGCGGTGTCGGCCACGGCCGCGTCGATACGGGCGGCCGGGCGTACCGGTGCGAGCAGCGCGATGGCCCGGGCTGCCGCGGTGGCGTCGTCCTCGCAGCCGCTGGTGGGGGACCAGTGGAGGCGGGCGGGGGTGTCGCAGAGGTGGCCGGGGTCGTAGACGAGTACGGGGCCGAGCTTGGCCCGGGCGTCCTTCGTCTGCGACCAGACCGCGGGGGACGAGGTGATGACGAGAGCGGGGCCGGCCGCGTCGCTCACGGCCTGGACGGCGGCGGGCACGCGTGTCGCCGCTGGTCCGAACCGGACCACGGGTGCCGGGAGGAGAGCTTCGGCTGGTGCCGGGAGGGGGGCGATCGGGTCGGCAGCGATGGGCTCGGCCGGGGCCGGGGCCGGGGCAGGGGGGACCGCGGCGGCTGCGATCGGGCCGGGCGCTGCGGGTGAGTCGGCCGGTGCGGGCGCTGCGGGCGAGGGGGCCGGGATCGGGATCGCGGCCGGGGCTGGTCCCGTGGGCCGGTCGGCGGGGTCCGCGGGGGTGGCTCCGTAGCCGGCCGTGGCTGTCCGCCGGGCGTTCCGTACCGCGCGCCAGCGGGTCACCGTGCCCAGGACGAAGACGGTCAGCACCAGCAGGACCAGTACCTCGCTGATGAGCAGGCCCCAGAACAGTCCGTACCCCGGGAGCTGTGCCGGTGGGGTGTCCGCCCAGGCGGCGGCGAGGTCGTTCGGGGACGAGACCAGCTGCCGGATGGCCACCGGGGTGTGCGGGACGGTCACGGCGTCCGGCCAGGCCCCGTGGGCGAAGAGCGCGGCGAGGCCGGTTGCCAGCCAGACCAGGAGGGTCAGGCCCAGCAGGAAGACGATCAGCGCGATGAGCAGCCCGTCCGGGATTCCGCGCGCGTGCGGCCGGGACGGCTGCTGGTGCGGCGGGTGGTGCCGGGTGTGCTGTTCGTGGGGCTGGGGGAGCCCGTGGTGCTGGGCATCGCTCATTTCAGGCCACCGTCGACTCTGAGGACTCGTTCAGCTGCCGCTCGATCCTGGCTGCCCGTTCCTCCGCCTCCGTCTCCAGCTGGAGGGCCAGCGCGTCGTCGGCATCCGGGGTGGACGACTCGGTCATCGCGCGGTCGGTGAAGACCAGTGGGCGTTCGGCTTCGGTGATCAGGTGCTTGACGACCTGGACATTGCCGTTGACGTCCCAGACCGCGATGCCAGGGGTGAGGGTGGGGATGATCTCGACCGCCCAGCGGGGCAGGCCCAGGACGCGGCCCGTGGCGCGGGCCTCGTCGGCTTTCTGTGCGTAGATCGTCCGGGTCGATGCCATTTTCAGGATGGCCGCCGCTTCCCTTGCCGCGGCGCCGTCCACCACGTCCGAGAGGTGGTGGACCACCGCGACGAACGACAGGCCGAGCCGTCGGCCGAACTTCAGCAGGCGCTGGAAGAGCTGAGCGACGAACGGGCTGTTGATGATGTGCCAGGCCTCTTCGACCAGGAAGATGCGCTTCTTGCGGTCGGGGCGGATCCAGGTGTGTTCCAGCCAGACACCGACGATCGCCATCAGGATGGGCATGGCGATGGAGTTGCGGTCGATGTGTGACAGGTCGAAGACGATGAGCGGGGCGTCCAGGTCGATGCCGACGGAGGTGGGGCCGTCGAACATGCCCCGCAGGTCGCCGTCGACCAGGCGGTCCAGGACGAGGGCGACGTCCAGGCCCCAGGCCCGTACGTCGTCCGTACCGACGTTCATCGCCTCCGCCGACTCCGGCTCGGGGTGCCGGAGCTGTTCGACGATGTCGGTGAGGACCGGCTGGCGGTCGGTGATCGTTTCGTTGACGTAGGCGTGCGCCACCTTGAGGGCGAAGCCCGAGCGTTCGTCCAGGCCGTGGCCCATGGCGACTTCGATGATGGTGCGGAGCAGGGCCAGCTGGCCCGTGGTGGCGATGGCCGGATCCAGCGGGTTGAGCCGGATGCCGTGGTCGAGCGCTGCCATCGCGTCCAGGCGGATGGGGGTTATACCCAGCTGCTGGGCGATGAGGGCCCATTCGCCTGCGCCGTCCTCGCCCTGGGCGTCGAGGACCACCACTTGGCGGTCCTTGAACCGCAGCTGGCGCAGGACGTAGGTCTTCTCCAGCGAGGACTTGCCGTTTCCGGACTCGCCGAGCACCAGCCAGTGAGGTGCGGGGAGCTGCTGTCCGTACAGCTGGAAGGGGTCGTAGATGTACCCCTTGCCGGAGTAGACCTCGCGGCCGATGATCACGCCGGAGTCGCCGAGCCCGGGGGCGGCGGTCGGCAGGTAGACCGCCTGGGCCTGGCCCGTGGACGTACGGACGGGGAGGCGCGTCGTCTCGACCTTGCCGAAGAGGAACGCGGAGAAGGCGTCGGTGACGGCTGACATCGGATCTCGCATCACAGGTCCCCTATCGGCGGATGCCGGTCGCGAACGGCAGCGTATTCACAAAGGCACGGTGGTGCTCGCGGTCACACCATTCGAGCTTGAGATACGACTTGCCGGCCGATGCGCGGATGGTCCGCTTGTCGCGGGCCAGAGCTTCGGGTGAGCGGGACGAGACGGTGATGTACCCGACCAGGTTGACGCCGGCCGCCCCGCTCGCGAGGTCCTCGCCGCGCTGGTCGAGGCGGCCGTGGGTGGCGACGTCGCGCGGGTCGACGGTCCGGTTCATCTTGGCGGCCCGGGAGGCCTCGGCCTCGTCGTTGGTCTTCTCGGTGAGCATGCGCTCGATGGCGACCTCGGTCGGTTCGAGGTCCATGCAGACCGCGACCGTACGGATCACGTCCGGGGTGTGGACGAGCAGCGGGGCGAGGAAGTTGACCCCGACGGGGGTCATCGGCCACTCCTTCACCCAGGCGGTGGCGTGGCACCAGGGCGCGCGGGTGGAGGACTCGCGGGTCTTCGCCTGCAGGTAGGTGGGCTCCACGGCGTCGAGCTCGGCCGGCCAGGCGTTGCGCTTCGTCATCGCCTGGATGTGGTCGATGGGGTGGTCCGGGTCGTACATGGAGTGCACGAGCGAGGAGAGCCGTCCCTGGCCGAGGGGCTGGCGCACCCGGATGTCGGCCTCGGCGAGGCGGGCGCAGATGTCGGTGAGCTCGCGGGCCATGACGACCGCGAGGCCGGCGTCCCTGTCGAGCTTGCGGCCCCCGGCGGGCCGGGCGGCCCGCGCCATGGCGTTTGCTTCGGACGCCAGTTCGCGGGTGAAGTGCATACAGGCCACCAGGTACGCGCGGTGCTGCTCGCTGGAGGTGGAGACCATGGAGGCGAGCTGGTCGTACGAGTCCTGCAGCCAGCCGGGCGCACGGGGGTCGCCGCGCTGGGCGACGTCCTTGGCGTGCGCGTCCGGGTCGGCGGGGAGGGTGCGGGCGAGGATCTGCAGGCGGGTGACGAATCCGTCGCCGTTGGCCACGTGCTTGAGCAGTGTGCCGAACCGGTCCACCAGGGCTTCCTGGTCCTCCGAGTCGCGCAGCCCCACGCCGGGGCCTTCGATCTCGATGGCGGCGGTGACGGTGCGCCGGTCGGCGTGGAGGAGTACGGCGATCTCGTCGGGGCCGAAGGGGGCCGCCAGCCAGTTGATACGGCCGATGCCCGGGGGCGGGCCGATCTCGACCTCGCGGCCGTCGAGTGCGACGCCCGCCTCCATGGTGGGGGAGCGGTAGGCGGTGCCGCGGCGCAGGGAGCGCTTGTAACTGCGGTTGATCTCGAACCACTTGTAGAACGTGCGGTGCTTGTACGGGACGTATACCGCGGCGAGTGCCAGCATGGGGAAGCCGGTCAGCGTCACGATGCGCAGGGGCAGGACGGGGACGAGGAGCCCGCACATCATGCCGATGAAGGCGCCCGCGATGATCAGTGCGATCTCGCCCGTCTCGCGGTTCTTGCCGACGATCGCCGATGGCCGGGCGCGGCCGATCAGATACGTGCGGCGGGGCGCGAGCGGCTGGGACTGGGTCGTCAACGCCCTCCTCCTCCTGTGCCGTTGTTACGTGTGCTGTGGGTTCCGGAGCTGCTCGGCTTGGTCTGGGCAGGGGACGCGGCGTTGGGGATCTTTCCGCCGGTCCCGCCGCCGCCCTGGCCGCTCTGTCCGCCGGAGCCGCCGCGGCTGCTGTGTGCTGCCACGCCTCCGGAGATCGGGTTGGCGGGGCGCCCGCCGCCCCCGCCGCCGCTTCCGCTCTCGTTCCCGCCCCCACCGCGGCTGCTGTGGGTCTTGATGCCCTGGGACACGAGGGCCGCGGGTGAGCTGATCATGGCGGCGGCCTGGGAGCCGTCGGTGGCGGACTTGCGGTTGGTGCGTGAGGCGGCGACCTCGTCGCCGAAGCCGGGGACGAAGCGGTAGATCATGCCGCTGGCGAAGATGGCGAGCAGGATGATCGCCAGTCCGGAGACGACGGCGGAGAAGGAGTCGGGGCCCTTGCCGGACGAGAGGGCGCCGGCGAGGCCGAGCACGATCACGATGACGGGCTTGACCATGATCACCGCGATCATGATGCCGGCCCAGCGGCGGACGTGCCCCCACATGTTCTTGTCGACGAGGCCCGCGTAGACGACGGTGCCGAGGAGCGCGCCTGCGTAGAGGAGGGCGGCCCGGATGACCAGTTCGAGCCAGAGCACCCCTGCGGCGAGGATCGACACCAGGGAGGTGACGATCAGCATGATCGGGCCGCCGCCGATGTCGGAGCCCTTCTTGAGCGCCTCGGCGAAGGCTCCGAAGAAGACGTCGTTCTTCCCGCCGGTGGCGGACGCGATGACCTCGGTGACGCTGTCGGTCGCCGAGACCAGGGTGTAGAGGATCAGCGGGGTGAAGGCGGAGGCGATGACCGTCAGCCAGAGGAACCCGATGGCCTCGGAGAGCGCGGTGGTGAGCGGGACGCCGCGGACGGCGCGCTTGGCCACGGCGAGGAGCCAGAGGACCAGCGTGAGGATCGTGGACGCGGCGAAGACGACGGCGTACTGGCGGAGGAACGAGCTGTTGGTGAAGTCGACGTTGGCGGTGCTCTTCACCGCGTCGGAGAGCTTGCCGACGATCCAGGCGGCGGCGTCGGCGCAGCCCTTGGCGAGGGAGGAGAGGGGGTCCAGGGAGTCGGCAGGGGGGGTGTTGCTGGTGCTGGAGCCGGGGTCGCCTTCGCAGAGGTCCCGGGCGCGGCCGATGATGAGGTCGCAGTTGTCCTTGCCCGTCGAGGACGGCGAGGGAGTCGGTGACGGGGCGGCGAAGGCGCGTGCCGAGAGCAGCACCGCCGCCGTCTGTACGGCGGTGAGGGCTCCCGCCACGGTGAGCGCGCGGCGTGGTTCAGCGAGCATAGGTAAACCCTCCGTACTGCTCGACTGCCTTGGCGATCTCGTCAGCTGTGGAGGCCTTGCTGTCGGTGTTGACCGGCGCCGGGCCATCCTTCTGGGAGAAGCTCTGGACCTTCCAGTCGTCGTTCACCCACTGGAGCTTGAGCGTCATGGTGAACCAGTCGTTGGTCACCGGGCTGGTCGAACCGACGCCGGCTGTGCCGAACACCCCCGTGCACCAGACCTCGACGGTCGCGGTGTCGCCGGACTGCTGGGTGACCTTGGTGCCGACGGGCGCGGTGCGTGAGACATAGGTCAGTCCCTTGCCGGCGTTGCCGTTGGCATCGAGGCCGATCTTTCCCAGGAACTGCTTGTCGTAGGCCTTGTCGAGCTTGCTGTTGAACGCATCCACCTGATCGGGCACGAACACCCTGTTCACGATGTCCCCACGGCGGGCGGGCTTCAGGATGTCGGCGGAGACCAGCGCCACCGCGTAGTTCGCCCCGGCGCTCTCCGCCCCCTGCCCCGTGTGTGCGAAGCCGGAGGCGATGCCGTTGGTGCCACCCGTGACCGGTTTGACGCCGGAGGGCGCTGTGGCGTTCGAGCCGGGCTTCGTGGCGCTGTTGCTGCTGGTCGTCGAGTCGCCGCTGCTGCCGTCGCCGGTGCCGCTGCCGTTGCCGCGGTTGGCGAAGGCGATGGCGGCGATGAGCAGCACCACGACGCCCACGACCGTGACGAGGGAGCGCGAGGCGCGCAGGGGGCGTCTGGCGCCCCCGTACGGGTCGCCCTCGCCCTCGGGCAGGCGCGTTCGGGTCTGCCCCGAGCCGCCCATGCCGTCGGACCGGCCCGCGTCGCGCTCGTAGTCGTTCTCGTCTCCGGGACTCATGCCGCGGACGCCCCCTCAACCGTTTGCCGTGGTGTGCAGTACGACGGTAACTGTGCTGGCTCCCGCGCGGGCGGGCTGTGGTGACTCGACATCAGCGATGCGCAACCTCTGGGTGTGCCGGGCACGCCCGGGGACAGCGGGACGGGTGATGCAGGGTCAGACGGCCATCCCGTAAACAATGGTGAAGACGGTTCCCAGGGAGCCGATGATGAAGACGCCGGTGAGTCCGGCGACGATCAGGCCCTTGCCCTGTTCCGCGCTGAAGGTGTCCCGCAGTGCGGTGGCGCCGATACGCTGCTTGGCCGCACCCCAGATCGCGATGCCGAGGCAGAGGAGAATGGCGACAGCCATCACCACCTCGACCATGATCCGTGCCTCGTTGCCGAGGCTGCCGAACGGCCCCCAGTTGGGGGCGATTCCGCCGATGATGGTGCTGATGTCGCCCTTGTCGGCTGCCAGGTTCATGTAACTCACCGCCCCTATCGGGTAGTTCGTGCCCATGCTCCACTGCATGGGTCACGCCCTATCTTCGCTGATGAAACTGCCCCCGTGTGTATCCCGGCGGCTGTCTTTACCCGCATGCCCGCGCATTTGTCCGAACATGATGCTCTGACCTGCGACGCGGACTCGTGTTCGGTCGAACACGCATGGTTACTCTGTGTATCACGGGGGGTGACGCCGGGCAATGATGCGGCTGTCAGGGAAGAGGAGCCGTCCCGTCCGCCACCGCCGGGCGGCGGCCCCGCGGCCCTCTCCCGGTGCTGTTCTTCGGCCGTGCGGGTGCAGGCTCCCCGGCCGGGCCGTGTGCCTCGCACTGTGCCGTACGGGGGTGTGCTGAGGTGCCCGCGGGGCTGCCACCTCTGACCGGTCCGGCGGCCCTGTCACCGCGAGACTCGGAGGACATCCCATGGCTGAGCAGTCCCGGCGCACCTTCCTCAGGCAGGTTTCCGCGGGCGGAGCGGTGGCGGGCGCCGCCGCCCTGGTTCCCGCGCTGCTGAGCGGCGTGGACGGGGCCGCGTCCGCCCGGCCCGCGCGCTCTGCCTGGCCTGCCGGGGCCGCCGGGGCCGCCGGGGCCGCCGGACCTGCGGCCCACCGGATCGCCGCTCCCGGCGTGCGGTACGCGCTCCGGGTCAACATGCCTGCGGGTACGGTGCGCCAACTGACCGCCGCCGGCCGCCGGCTGATGGTTTTCAAGGCCGTGCAGAGTGAGCAGAACACCGGGGGGCTGCCCGTGCTGTGGGCGTCCACCGATACGTACACCACCAGGACCGAGCTGGCCTGGACCGAGCGGTACTACGCCTTCGTCACGGCCCGCGAGACCCCGGTCGGGGCGCGGCTCGGCGGCGTGGAGTTCATCCCGGTGTCGCCGGGCCAGACGTTCGACGTCGGCCCCGGCGCCCGCGGCACCGTCATCGCCGGGGGCACGCCCGGGGCGATCACCATTTCGGACACCACCGCCGCACCGCTCTCCTGCGGCCTGGCGCAGCCCGGGCCGCACGGCGGTCTGCCCGTCCCGGTCTGTTCGCTCCCGCTGGCCGGGCAGGGGCAGAACGTCGTCTTCCCGCTGGGCCAGGTGGTGCTGGCCTTCGCGACCGACCGGTCGGAGCCGGGGTCGGTGATGGAGACGGCGCCGGGGCCCGCCGTCCAGATCGATCTGGACCGGATGAACTCGGCCGACCTGTCGTACGACGTCGAATCGGGCTGGTCCTGGGACGGTGACTTCGCCGCGGTGGTGCCGGGCGGCGGGTTCGTCGGCGCGCTCGTCCATCCGGCCCCCGGATTCCGGCTGGGCGGTACGGGCAGCGGCAGGCAGGTCGGTTCCATCACGGTCCGGACCGTGCGGAAGCCTGCCCGCGGGCTGGGTGGGGCGCCGGACTCCACCGCAGGGGACGTCGTGCCCGGCCCGCCGGCCGGTGCCGCGAGGACCGGCACCGAGACCGGTACGACGCTCACGTGCTCGCTGGAGCCGCACGGACACGTCGTCCTGCACGGGACGTACCTCGTCGAGTACCGGCGGCCCGGCCGTACGGCCGACGAGCGGGCGCTCGTGCGGTGCACGTCCGCGCCGGCCGTGCGCGGCGGTGCGTACACCTTCAGGAAGCTGCGGAAGGACGGCGCGGGCGGCCGGTGACGGGCTGCCCGCGCGGGCCGGCCTCCGCTGTCCGCGACGGGGCCCGAGTGCTGCCGGCTCCCCCGTGCGTATACGCCCCCTGGGGGACCGGCGGCTACGTCACGTTGACGTGGCCGGGCGGCGTCGAGAACCATCCCGTGCGGGGGCGCGCCGGGGGCGGCATCCCCGTCACGGGGGACACCGGCGACGGAGCAGTCGTCTCCTATCACATCAAACCGACACCAACGGACTACGCCGGCATCAGCTGTTCGGGCTTCCGGGCAAAGTAGGCGGTGAACTAGAGCCGAATGGGGGAGGGTTGGGGGATGCGCAAAGCCTTGGTGATGAGCGGGATCGGTTTCGGGGCGAGCCTGGGCTTCGTCGGCCTGCTCGTCGTCGGCACGTACTCCGCTGCGGCCGGGATCAGCACCACCGGTGCCGGCGTCGCGCTGGCCAAGGGCGCCGTGCCGGCCGCCTATCAGGCGACCGTGCAGAAGTGGGGCAATCTCTGTCCCGCGCTCAACCCGGCCCTGCTGGCAGCGCAGTTGTACCAGGAGAGCGGCTGGAACCCGACGGCCAAGAGCCCGGCGAACGCGCTGGGAATGGCCCAGTTCATTCCCGGCACCTGGGCGACGCACGGCGTCGACGGGAACGGCGACGGCAAGAAGGATGTCTGGGATCCGGCCGACGCGATTCCGTCAGCCGCGTCCTACGACTGCGAACTGGCCAAATATGTCAAGAACGTGCCGGGCGATCAGAGCGACAACATGCTCGCCGCGTACAACGCCGGCTCGTACGCGGTCATCCAGCACGGCGGTGTCCCGCCGTACCGCGAGACCCAGAACTACGTGAAGGTCATCCGCACCCTGGAGAAGAGTTTCGCCAGGCCGGTCGGTGGGGTGGCTCCCTCGCAGCAGGCCGCAGCCGCGATCTACTACGCGCAGCAGAAGCTCGGTACCCCCTATCTCTGGGGCGGGACGGGAACCGCAGGTCAGGGTGGGCGTTTCGACTGTTCGGGGCTGACGCAGGCGGCGTATCACAGCGTCGGGATCACACTGCCGCGCGTGGCCAACGACCAGTACAACGCGGGGGCGCACCCGTCGCGGGACCAGCTGCTGCCGGGGGATCTGGTGTTCTTCTCGAACGACCTCTCCAACTCGCGCGCCATTCACCATGTGGGGCTGTACGTGGGCGGCGGTTACATGATCGACGCGCCGTACACCGGGTCGGTGATCCGCTTCGACAAGATTGATTCGCCGGATTACTTCGGGGCCACCCGCGTCACACAGGATGGCGCGAAAGCACTCCCGAATAACGCATCGAAAGCCTGAAAACACTGCGTCGCCTGGCTGGAACCGGCTGTGACGCCATCCCCTCTGAGCTGCGACGATGAGTCACTCTTCGATAACGTCCTGGTGATCTTTCGGTGGAGAGCGGAACGACATGGGCGCGCCGGGCGTTTCCTTGTCCGGGATACCAACAAGAGTGCGCACTGACCGCGGGGGTTGGTACAGCGGCTTGCACGGATGTGGGCCGCACAGTGGAGTGAAGGCAAGGGGCAGCGAATGGCCGGGCTCGCAAGTGATGGGTCGAACCCTGATGTCCGGCTGCTCTACGACGTCAACGGTCTCGCGAAGTCGGCCCCGGGCTGGGCGGACCGGGCCATGGAGTTCACCGGCGAGTACGGGATCCTGCTCGCGGTGGTGCTGCTGGTGCTGGGGTGCTGGTGGAGCGTGCGCAAGCGGCCGGACACCGAGTCGGCCGTGACGGCCGTCGCCGGGATCGTCTGGGCGCCGCTGGCTGCCGGGATCGCTGTCCTGGTGAACGTGCCGATCCGGGGATTCGTCGGGCGTGCCAGGCCGTTCGTCGACCACCAGGGGCTCGACGTCCTGGTGAAGGGCAAGACCGACTTCTCCTTTGTGAGCGACCACGCGACGCTGGCGATGGCGATCGGTGCCGGACTCTTCGTCGCGCACCGTAGGTTCGGGCTCGCGGCGATCGGTCTCGCGCTGGCCGAAGGGTTCTGCCGGGTCTTCATGGGAGTGCACTACCCGACCGATGTGGTCGGCGGGTTCGCGCTGGGTACGGCCGTCACGCTGCTGCTCTCGCCGCCGGCGATGGCGCTGCTGACCCCTGTGGTGCGGGCCGTGGCCCGCTCCGAGCGGGGGCGGGTGCTGGTGCGGTCGCGCCGGATCCGGACGGTCGCGGCGGCGGTGGAGATCCCGGAGGCGCGGTCGGATTCGGGGCGCAACGATCTGGCGGCGTGACAGTTTCCCGCTGCGGGCTGCGGGCTGCGGGCTGCGGGCTGCGGGCTGCGGGACTCGGTTCCGGGCTGCGTCGTCACGTGCCGGACGGGCTCGGATCCCTCGCAGGTGAAGAGGAAGAGGGAGTGCTCGGGGCGGCGTCCCGTGCGCTCCTGGTCAGTTCGGCGTTGAACTGGGCCCCCGCGAGCAGGGACAGGTTGGAGACCCAGAGCCAGACCATGAAGACGACGACGCCCGCAAGCGATCCGTACAGCCTGCTGTAGGTGCCGAACCCCGCCGCGTACGCCGTGAAGCCCGCCGATGCCGTCAGCCAGAGCAGTGCAGCGAGTACGCCGCCGGGCAGGCCGCTGTGGGCGGCCCGGGCCACGGGTGGTCCCGAGCGGAAGAGCAGCAGGACGAGCAGGGCCACACAGCACAGCAGCGTCGGCCATTTGAGCAGGTTCCAGACGTCGTTCCCCGCGTTGCCGAGACCCACCGCGTGGCTCAGCGAAGCGGCCAGGGACCCGCTGAGCACCAGCACGAGCGCGCTCACCACCAGCAGGCCGAGCAGGGCCACGGCCGTCAGCAGGATGCGGTGCGCCTTGCGCAGGGCGGGGCGCTCGTCCTTGACCGCGTACATGGAGTGCAGGGCACGCCGGAAGACCGCGAGGTAGCTGGAGGCGGACCAGAGCGAGCTGGCCGCTCCGCCGATCAGGACGGTCAGAGCGGCGGAACGCTGGCCCGCCACATGGCTGAGCGCCTGGTGCAGCGCGGCGCCCGATTCGGCCGGGGCCCACGCGCTGACGTCGGCGATGAGTTCGTCGGTGGTCGCCGGGGCGACCAGGCCGATGACCGAGATGGTGACGAGGAGCGCGGGGACCAGCGCGAGGATCGCGTAGTACGTGAGGGCGGCGGCCCAGTCGGACACGTCGTCGTTCCACATCGAGACCGGGGTGCGGCGCAGGGCTGTGCCCCCGCGTGACCACACGTCGGATGCGGTCCGGGGGCGGGGAGCGCGCCGGCCGGGACGGGGGATCCCCGGCAGGGCCGGGCTCTCGCGGGGCTCCGGTGCGGTCCGTCGCTCCATGCGTGCCTCTCTGCCCTCTCCGCGAGCCGGCGTCCGCAGTGGTGTGGACCGTGACGCTGCCGGCCGGCCTTCTCCGTCGTTCTGCTGTTCCTGCCCCCGGCCTGGGGGTTTACCCCGCCCGGACGGGTGCGGCCGGGCGGGGCGGCAGGAGCGGAGCGCGGGCGGACCCGGAGCGCCGCCGGAACCTCAGAGCGCCTGCGGGAAGTCGAACACCCGCTGCGGGTCGTACTGCTTCTTCAGCGCGGCCAGCTTCGGCGCTCCCGCCCCGTAGTACGCCGTCCGCCAGTCCGTCAGCTTCGGGTCGATGTAGTTCTGGTAGGCGCCCCCCGACGCGTACGGGCCCATCGCCCGGTGGGTGTCCTTGAGCCAGGCCTGCTGGGCGGTGCCCGCCGTGCCGGGCTGCCAGGACGCTATGTACTGGGCCAGGATCCGTGAGCGCCGGTGCACGAACGCGGTGGCCGAGGGCGAGACCCGGTTGATGGCGCCGCCCAGCGCGGTGAGGGCGACCGAGCCCGCGCCCTTGGCGGCGCTCAGGCCTGCGAAGGCCTGGGTCCTGGACAGCAGTGCGCTGATACCGGCCGTGCTGAGCGTCCGGTCGTAGAAGTCCGATGCGGCGGCGTACGTCTCGCGCTGGAGCGTCCCCCTGGTGCTGCGGCCGGGCGTCGGCCCCGGCAGATGGCACTGGTCCTCGCTGAGGCTCCCGCAGCCCGCGTAGACGAGCATCGCGTCCTCGTAACCGCGCCTGCGCAGTGAGACGGAGCGTGCCGGGGCGCCCACCGTGTCGGCGAGGCGGTCGACCGCGTTCTGCAGGTCCCCGTACGTGCCCAGCGAGAACGCCGCGACGGAGACGCTCGGGGTACCACCCCCGGATGCCGCCTCCAGGTGCGCCGACGACCAGATCTCGTCGGCCTGCCCGGGGCCCCACTTCTGCCAGGCGTCGATGACCGCGTGCGCCTTGGACCAGGGCCAGGACATGTAGGCGGAGACGGTCTGCGGTGCTGCGTGCGTACGGAAGGTCATGCCGGTCACGACGCCGAAGTTGCCGTTGCCCGCGCCGCGCAGCGCCCAGAACAGGTCCTTGTTCTCCTTGGCACTCGCCGTCAGGCGGCTGCCGTCGGCCGTGATCAGGGTGGCGGAGGTGAGGCTGTCGCAAGTCAGGCCGTACGCACGGGAGGCGACACCGTGGCCGCCGCCGAGGGTGAGCCCCGAGATACCGACGGTGGGGCAGGAGCCGCCGGGGATGGCGCGGGAACTCCGGCCGAGCGTTTCGTAGATGTCCGCCAGCTTGGCGCCCGCGCCGATCGTGCCGTCGGCGGAGATGTGCGACAGCTTCGACACGTCGATGACGAGCCGGCCGTTGCCGGAGGACCAGCCGGCGTAGGAGTGGCCGCCGTTGCGTATGGAGACGGGTATGTGGTGCGCCCGCGCGTAGGCGAGGCATTCGCGGATGTCGTCCTCGCCCGCGATGTACGCGACGGCGGCGGGCTTCAGGTCGTCGTACCGGGTGTTGTAGAGCTGACGGGCCGTGGGGTAGTCGGCGTCGCCGGGGCGGACGAGCTTGCCGTCGAGCCCGTGCCCGAGCGCGGTCCAGCCGGCGGCGGCGCGTGGCAGGGACCCGGAGCGGCCGGTGCCGGGCGGGGGGCCGCCGGTCGTGGTGCTGGTGGTGGTGGCGGAACCGGCCCCGGAACCAGGCGGCTTCCGGTCGCCCGGGCCGGAGCCGCCGGTGCTGCGGCAGGCGGCGGCGGTGGCCAGGACGGGTACGGCGGCGAGCAGGGTGCGGCGTTGCACAGGTGGACCTCCCGGCGTAGGAGACGAGTCGCCGGGGGGTACGGGTTCCCTGCCGGGCCCGCCCGTTCGGTCACGGGGCCGCGCCGGGGTGCCGGCCTGCGCGGCGGAGCGGGCCGCCGGGACATCCGGGCCGCCGGGCTTCTCAGCTCCCCGCAAGGTGCTCCGCCCCGTCCGTACGGGCGCGTTCACGTGAACGGCGGGCCGGTCCTGCCCAGCCGCAGGCGCAGCGGGCGGTGCAGAAGGAGCCGCGCTCGGAGGTCGAGATCGCGTGGGTCCTGGCGTTCCGTGGGGGGTCGTCGTCGCGCACCCGTCCACGGTACTGGGGCGTGACGGTGGTTCCCGGGCGTCGTTAGGCGAAGGGGCGGGCGCGGACGACTACTGGCCAGGCGTTGGGATCGGCGGGCGATGGTGGAGCAGTACAGAGGCAGGGCCAGGGTGCTCGCCGGTGCCACGTTCGCTCTGGTCGGGGTGGTGGGGGCCGGTGGCTGTACGGCCGGGGCCGGGGCTTCGGCCGACGACCGGCACGGCGGTCCTGACGCGGTGCGGCAGGCCGCGCACGTCCTGGCCGGGGCCGGCACCTCCCGGGCGCGTACGTCCATGACGATGGCGACCGGCGGGACCCGGGTGACCATCCGGGGTGCAGGCGGCTTCGACTTCGGGCGGCGCAGTGGCCGGCTCACGGTCGCCCTGCCCCCGGATGCCGCGGGGACCGAGGAGCATCCGCCGATCACCGAGCTCCTGACGCCCGCCGCCGTCTACATGAAGAACCGGGGCGCGAGGGTGCCGGCGGGCCAGTGGGTCCGGATCGAGCCTGCGAAGCTCTCCGACGGGAATCTGGTGACCAACGGGGCGACCGATCCGCTGGTCGCGGCCGAGCTGCTGTGCGGGGCGCGCGGGGTGGCGTACGCCGGTACGGAGGAGCTGGCAGGCACCCGGGTACGCCACTACAAGGGCACGGCCGATCTCTCGGTGGCCGCCAGGAACGCGGCGCCGCAGGCCAGGGCGGTGCTGGCGGCGGCGGCGAAAGGATTCGCCGGGCCCGATGTGCCGTTCGACGCCTACTTCGACGCCCGGGGGCGGTTGCGCAAGGTCCGCGAGACGTTCAGCTTCTCCAACCAGGGACACACGGTCCAGGTGGCGTCCACCACACTGCTGTACGGCTTCGGCACTCCGGTGGCGGTGACGTTGCCGCCCGCCGGCGACATCTACGCGGGGGACGTCGAGTAGGAACCGCCAGGAACCAGTGGGAAATGGTCCGTCCGTGCCATGCGCGGCAGGTGTCCGCTTCCCTACGCTGGGAAGTCGGCTCGGAAAGGGGTGATGGCCATGGCTGGGGCGCTGACCGTCCAGGACCGCATCGCCCTTGTCGAGATCGAACTGTGCGGGGAGCTGATGATCGCCGCCGCCGCCTCGCTGGAGGAGCGGCTCAGCCAGGCCCGTATCGACGAGGTGCTCCTGGTGCGGGCCGCACCGCCGGAGGGCCGCCCTCCGGCCTGCCGGGACCGCGAGCGCTGAGCGCGCCCGTCCTGCGCCGCACGCTCGGCGTGCCTGCCGTTGCGCCGAACGCCGAACGCCGAACGCCGAACGTTCAACGCCCAACGCCCAACGCCCAACGCACGGCCTAACGACCGTCGGTTTTCAGCCACCGCCGGATCCGCTGCCGTCACCGCCGCCCGATCCACCGCGGGACCCCCACCGGATCGGGGTGCTCAGGTCCTCAGCAGCCGGGCGATGGCCTTGGTCGCTTCCTCCACCTTGGCGTCGATCTCCTCGCCGCCGCGGACTGCGGCATCCGCCACACAGTGCCGCAGGTGCTCCTCCAGGAGCTGGAGGGCGAAGGACTGCAGGGCCTTGGTGGAAGCCGATACCTGGGTGAGTATGTCGATGCAGTAGACGTCCTCGTCCACGAGCCGCTGGAGCCCCCGGATCTGGCCCTCGATCCGGCGCAGCCGCTTGAGGTGTTCGTCCTTCTGCTGGTGGTAGCCGTGCACGACGGGCTCGCCGCCCGGCTCCCGGCCCGCACGGTCGGGCGCGCCGGCCGCCTCGGTGGTTGTCATCGCGTCCTCCCGTTGTGGAACCGTTGTGAAGGTGGGTGACCTGCTGTCCAGAAAGGTTCTTGATACCCCTCGTGGGTATATAGTACCGATCCTTCCGAAAATCGGGGCGGGCCCCGTGCTGATGACTGTGCCCCATGGGCGACACTGAACAACGCCGGTTAGCCGTGGCCGGATGATGCGCCTAGCATCAGCCTGACCGAATCCAGAGCCCCGAGGACCCCACGTGCGCTTTCGTCTGACCCCCAGGGAGACGAGCTTCTACGACATGTTCGCCGCATCCGCGGACAACATCGTCACGGGCTCGAAGCTCCTCATGGAACTGCTCGGCGCGGACGCATCCGGCCGGGTCGAGATCGCGGAGCGGATGCGGGCAGCAGAGCACGCGGGAGACGACGCGACTCACGCGATCTTCCACCAGCTCAACTCCTCCTTCATCACGCCGTTCGACCGCGAGGACATCTACAACCTCGCCTCGTGCCTCGACGACATCATGGACTTCATGGAGGAGGCCGTCGACCTCGTCGTGCTGTACCAGGTCGAGGAGCTGCCCAAGGGCGTCGAGCAGCAGATCGAGGTGCTGGCCAGGGCGGCCGTGCTGACCGCTGAGGCCATGCCCAGCCTGCGGACCATGAACAACCTCACCGAGTACTGGATCGAGGTCAACCGTCTGGAGAACCAGGCCGACCAGATCCACCGCAAACTGCTCGCGCACCTCTTCAACGGCAAGTACGACGCCATGGAGGTGCTGAAGCTCAAGCAGATCGTGGATGTGCTGGAAGAGGCGGCCGACGCGTTCGAGCACGTCGCCAACACGGTGGAGACCATCGCGGTCAAGGAGTCCTGAACCACGTGGACACCTTCACTCTGATCGTGACCATTGCTGTCGCGCTCGGATTCACCTACACGAACGGCTTCCACGACTCCGCCAATGCCATCGCGACATCGGTGTCCACCCGGGCGCTGACGCCGCGTGCCGCGCTGGCGATGGCCGCTGTGATGAACCTCGCGGGAGCCTTCCTGGGCAGTGGGGTCGCCAAGACCGTCAGCGAGGGCCTGATCGCCACGCCCGAGGGGCAGAAGGGGATGGGTATCCTCTTCGCCGCGCTCGTCGGCGCGATCGTCTGGAACCTCATCACCTGGTACTTCGGCCTGCCGTCTTCGTCCTCGCATGCCCTGTTCGGCGGACTGGTCGGCGCTGCTCTCGCAGGCGGCACGATGGTGCACTGGAGCGGGGTGGTCGAGAAGATCGTCGTCCCGATGTTCCTGTCGCCGGTCGTCGGCCTCGTCGTCGGCTATCTGGTGATGGTCGCGATCCTGTGGATGTTCCGTAAGTCCAACCCGCACAAGGCGAAGCGCGGATTCCGTATCGCCCAGACGGTCTCCGCCGCCGGTATGGCGCTCGGCCATGGTCTCCAGGACGCACAGAAGACCATGGGTGTGGTCATGATGGCCCTGGTCATCTCGGGCCACGAGACCTTCAACGACGCGATCCCCGTCTGGGTCAAGCTCGTCTGTGCGCTGATGCTCTCGCTCGGTACGTACGCGGGCGGCTGGCGCATCATGCGGACCCTCGGCCGCAAGATCATCGAGCTGGACCCGCCGCAGGGCTTCGCCGCGGAGACCACCGGTGCCGCGATCATGTTCGGCTCGTCGTACCTCTTCCAGGCGCCCATCTCGACCACCCACGTGATCACCTCGGCGATCATGGGCGTGGGCGCCACCAAGCGCCCGCGCGCGGTGCGCTGGGGCGTGGCCAAGAACATCGTGCTCGGCTGGTTCATCACCATGCCGGCGGCCGCTGTCGTCGCGGCCCTCAGCTACTGGATCATCGTGCTGATCTTCTGACCTCGCGTCTTCTGACCTCGCGTGCGGACGACGCCGTACGGAAGGGCCCGCCCCCTGAATCCACGGGGGCGGGCCCTTTTCTGTCTTGCGGTGGCACCGCCATGCAGCACCGCAAGCCGTGGCGTCTATCCGAAGCGGCCCGAGATGTAGTCCTCGGTCGCCTGGACGGACGGGTTCGAGAAGATCCGTTCCGTCTCGTCGATCTCGATGAGCCGGCCCGGCTTGCCGACCGCCGAGAGGTTGAAGAAGGCCGTGCGGTCCGAGACGCGCGCCGCCTGCTGCATGTTGTGCGTCACGATGACGATCGTGAAGCGTTCCTTGAGCTCGCCGACGAGGTCCTCGATGGCGAGGGTGGATATCGGGTCGAGTGCGGAGCACGGCTCGTCCATCAGCAGGACCTGCGGTTCGACCGCGATGGCGCGGGCGATGCAGAGCCGCTGCTGCTGGCCGCCGGAGAGCCCGGAGCCCGGCTTGTTCAGACGGTCCTTGACCTCGTTCCAGAGGTTGGCGCCCCGGAGCGACTTCTCGACGATGTCGCTCAGCTCGCTCTTCTTGTACGAGCCGTTGAGGCGCAGGCCGGCGGCGACGTTGTCGAAGATCGACATGGTCGGGAAGGGGTTCGGACGCTGGAAGACCATCCCGACCGTACGGCGTACGGCGACGGGGTCGACCTGGCTCCCGTACAGGTTCTCGTCGTCGAGCATCACCTTGCCCTCGACGCGGCCGCCGGGGGTGACCTCGTGCATCCGGTTGAGGGTGCGCAGGAAGGTCGACTTGCCGCAGCCGGACGGGCCGATGAAGGCGGTCACCGAGCGGGGTTCCACCGTCATCGAGATGTCCTCGATGGCCTTGTGGGAGCTGTAGTAGGCGGTCAGGCCGCTGATGTCTATTCGCTTGGCCATGGAAATCAGCTTCTTCTCTCGGCCTCAGCGGCCGGTCTTCGGGGCCTTCCAGCGGGCGATGCCGCGGGCGACGAGGTTCAGGATCATGACGAAGGCGATCAGCACCAGTGCCGCTGCCCAGGCCCGGTCGATCGCGGGCGGCTCGCCGAGCTTGTACTGCTCGAAGATGTAGTACGGCAGGGAGGACTGGCCGTCCTCGAAGGGGTTGGTGTTGATCATCTGGCTGCCGAACACCAGCAGCATGATCGGCGCGGTCTCGCCCGCGATGCGCGCGATGGCCAGCATCACACCCGTGGTGATACCGCCGATCGCGGTCGGCAGGACGACCTTGAGGATCATGCGCCACTTCGGTACACCGAGGGCCAGCGCGGCCTCGCGCAGCTCGTTCGGGACGAGCTTGAGCATCTCCTCGGTGGAGCGGACCACGACCGGGACCATCAGGATGGTCAGGGCCAGCGCGCCCATCAGGCCCGACGGCTCGATGTCGGTCATCAGCATGATCGACAGGATGAACAGCCCGGCGACGATGGACGGGATGCCGGTCATGACGTCCACGAAGAACGTGACGGCCCTGGCCAGCGAGCCCTTGCCGTACTCGACCAGGTAGACGGCGGTCAGCAGGCCGATCGGGACGGCGATCACCGTGGCGATGCCGACCTGCTCCAGGGTGCCGACCAGGGCGTGGTAGACACCGCCGCCCTGGTCGGACGAGAGGACGCCGACCATCGAGTGGGTGAGGAAGTTGACGCTGAGGTCCTTCACACCGTGCCCGACGGTGGTCCAGAGCAGCGAGAGCAGCGGGATGACGGCCAGGATGAAGCAGACCCAGATGATGCTGGTCGCGAGGCGGTCCTTGGCCTGGCGCTTGTTCTCGACCACCGCCGTGGTGGCGTAGGACAGTGCGAGGAAGGCGAGCACGGCGATCAGGCCCCACTGGACCTTGCTGCTGAGGCCGGCGGCGAGGCCCGTGCCCGCGCCGATCACGAGCGCGGCGGTGGCGAATCCGGCCGGTGCCCAGCGGGGGAGGCTGCGCCCGCTGAGGCTTCCGGCTCCCTGCACGCGCGAGGCCGCCTGCTCCTGCCCGGTCTCCATGGCTGTGTCGGTCATGCGTTGGCCCCCGAGTACTCCTTGCGGCGGGCGATGATGAGCCGGGCCGCGCCGTTCACGAGCAGGGTGAGGACGAAGAGGACCAGGCCGGACGCGATCAGGGCGTCGCGCCCGAGCGGATTGGCCTCGTCGAACTTCGCCGCGATGTTCTGGGCGAAGGTGCCGCCGCCCGGGTTGAGCAGGTGCAGCGACATCACATAGCTGGGCGAGAGGACCGTGGCGACGGCCATCGTCTCGCCCAGCGCGCGGCCCAGGCCCAGCATCGAGGCGGAGATGACCCCGGACCGTCCGAAGGGCAGTACGGAGAGCCGGATGACCTCCCAGCGGGTGGCACCGAGGGCGAGCGCGGCTTCCTCGTTCATGCGGGGGACCTGGAGGAAGACCTCCCGGCTGACGCTGGTCACGATCGGCAGGATCATGATCGCCAGCAGGATGCCGACGGTCAGCATGTTCCTGGCGACACCGGGCTGCGTCTGGTCGAAGAGGTACGTCCAGCCGAAGTACTGGTCGAGCCAGACGTTCAGGCCGCCGAGGTACGGGACCAGGATCAGCGCGCCCCAGATGCCGTAGATGATGCTCGGCACCGCGGCCAGCAGGTCCACCACGTAGGCGAGTGTGGTGGCCAGCCTGCGCGGCGCGTAGTGCGAGATGAAGAGGGCGATGCCCACGGCGACCGGGACGGCGATGACCATCGCGATGACCGAGCTGACGACGGTGCCGACGAGCAGGACCGCGATGCCGAAGACCGGCGGTGTCTGCGAGGGCAGCCAGTCGAACGTCGTGAGGAAGTTGCCCTGGTCCTTCGAGATGGCGATGGAGGCGCGGTAGGTGAGGAACCCCGCGATCGCTGCCATCACCACGAGGAGCAGGACGCCCGAGCCCCGGGTGAGGCCCATGAAGACCCGGTCGCCCAGCCGGCCGGTGGACTGGCCGGACGGGGTGTGGAGGGGGGTTTCCGGTGGAGGGCTGTCTATCTGTGTGGTGGTTGCCATGGTCTTTCCGGTCTGTGTGGGGGAGCTGTGGCTCCCCTGGCGGCGGTGCACCGGATGGGGGGCGGTGGCCGGCCCGGAGGGGCGCTCCGGGCCGGACGCCGTCACTGCTGTGGAGCGGGTGGAGCCGGATTACGAGATCGTGGCGAGCGTCTTGCGCACCTTGGCGTTGATCTCGGCCGGGATCGGGGCGTAACCGGCGGTCGAGAGCTGCTTCTGGCCCTCGTCGCTCGCGGTGTAGTTCAGGAAGGACTTGACGGTGCCGAGGGTGGCGGCCTTGTTGCCCTTGTCGCAGACGATCTCGTACGTCACCAGGACGATCGGGTAGGCGCCGTCGGCCTTGGTGGTGTAGTCGAGCTTGAGCGACAGGTCGGGGCCGGTGCCGACGACCTTGGCGGCGGCGATGGCCTTGGAGGCGTTGTCGGGGGTCGCCTCGACCGGGGAGCCGGCGCCGGTGTCGATCTTGACGGTGGAGATCTTCTGCGAGGTGGCGTACGAGAGCTCGAAGTAGCCGATCGAGCCGTCGACCTGCTTCACCTGCTGGGAGACACCGGCCGAGCCTGCCGCGGCCTGGCCGCCGGGGGCGGGCCACGACTTGCCGACCGGGTACTTCCAGTCGTCGGGTGCCGTGGCGGTCAGGTACTTGCTCAGGTTCTCCGTGGTGCCGGAGTCCTCGGAGCGGTGGAAGGGCTGGATCGCCTTGGACGGCAGCTTCACGCCCGGGTTGAGCTTCTTGATCGCCGGGTCGTCCCAGGTCTTGATCTTCGTGGCGAAGATCTTCGCCAGCGTGGGGCCGTCCAGGACCAGGCTGTCGACGCCCTCCAGGTGGAAGCCGACCGCGATCGGGCCGCCGACCATCGGGAGGTCGATGCCCTGGCCGCCGCTGCAGACCTTCTTGGAGTCCGCGACCTCGGCGGGCTTCAGGGGCGAGTCGGAGCCGGCGTAGCCGACGGTGCCCTGGTTGAAGGCGACGATGCCCTCACCGGACGAGGACGACTTGTAGTTGATCTCGACGCCGGAACAGGCGGCCATGTAGCCCTTGGCCCACAGGTCCATCGCGTTCTTCTGCGCGCTCGAACCGGAGGCGCGCAGCTGACCCTTCGCACCGTCGCACTTGACGTCGGATGCGGCGTTCGTCTTGGTGCCGGTGCCTCCGGTCGAGCCGCTGTTGTTGTCCGAACCGCACGCCGTGAGGACCAGGGCGCCGGATACGGCGAGGGCGCCGAGCGCGGCGGCGCGAAGCCGGGTCTTGCGCTGCTGAAGCTTCACTTCGGGTGTTCCTTCCAGGAGCCGCCGGGTTTCGACTCGTTGTACGGCGGCGTGCGAAGAGGTGACCGGTGCGGCGGGCTGCCGTGCACCGTGTAAGGCCGAAATTAGGCAGATCAGGTGAAGTGGCCGACGGGGGTGAGTGAACGGAGAGTGAACCTCGGCGGACGACCGGGTGCGGGGTCGTTCGAGTGACGGAGGGGTGACCCGTGGGCACGCTCCGCCCCGGACCCGGATGGCGTGCCGTCGGCGTGGCCGGAAGCGGCGTGGAAGGCACGCGCACATATCAGCGGCCGGAGTGCCGTACGCGGCTGTGCCGTCCCGGGGACCGGGGCCCGTCCGGGTACCGCGCTCCAGGTCGCGCACCGCTGTCCGCGCACCGGTCGGACCGGTCGGACCGGTCGGACCGGTCGGACCGGTCGCACCGGTCGGACCGGCGCATGAACGTCGCGCCGGCCGCCGTTCACCGCACGGACGGGATCGCCACACTCGATCGCGAGCATGTGCGGGCTGTGCGGCCGTTCACCGGGCGCCCCGCGTCGCACCTGCTTCCGGACGGCCCGGGACCGGGGCACCGGCCGTCACGGGGACTCCTGCCGGGCCGTGCCGAGAGCGGCGTGCAGCGCGTCGACCAGTTCCCGGTCGCGCGGCTGGGTGAGGCGGGCGCGGGCGCCCGCCGGAGCGAGCCAGCAGACCCGGTCCACCTCGCTGTTGGGCGTGAACGCGCCACTTTTCGCCTCGGCGGCCCAGTAGCTGACCTCCTTGGGGCGGCCGTTCGCCGCGTACCGCAGGGTGGGCAGGCGCGCGCCGGGGGCACAGGTGTGGCCGGTCTCCTCGCGGACCTCGCGCAGGGCGGCGGCCAGGGTGTCCTCGCCGCGTTTCAGCTTTCCCTTCGGGTGCGACCAGTCGTCGTACTTCGGCCGGTGCACGAGGCAGATCTCCAGGCCGCCGCCCGGCGTGCGGCGCCACAGCACGCACCCCGCCGCCCGTACCGTGCCGTTCGTGCCGGCTGTGCCGTTCGTGCCGCCGGGGGTCATGGGGCGTTCACCGCCGTGCGCTGCCAGGTCTGCTGGAAGGTGTAGCGGGCGGCCTCGACCTCGTGGCGCTGGTCGGCGTGGAGCACCCCCAGGGCGTACGCCGTCGCGGGGGCGATCCGGGGTGTACGGGCCGCCGATGCGGCCGCCCCCGCGGCCTCGGCCGCCTCGCGGTGCTGGTCGAGCGCCTGGCCCGCGCCGTAGAGGCGCAGGTCGGGGCCGGGCCGGTCGTCCAGATGGGCGTGCAGGGCTTCCTGCGCGTAGCGGTGCAGCCGCAGCAGCAGCCTGACCTGGTGCCAGGGAGCGTCCTGGGCGTCGCTCAGCCCCTCCGCGTTGTACGGGTGCGCGGCCCGGTGCAGCGGCAGCGCGGCCACCGCCTCCCCGAGTCTGCGGCCCGCCGTCTCGGCCGCCGGTGGCAGGGTCTCGGTGGCGTACGTGGTGGCCGCGGGGGCGAAGGGCACCTCCGACGCCAGCAGGGCGACCGCGTCCGCCACCGCGTGGAAGCGGGAGGAGCCCAGCGCCTGGAGCGCGGCCGAGTGGGCGCGGGTCCTGGCCAGGGTGAGCTGCCGCTCCAGGAGCGCGCCGGCGCGCGCGGCGCCCACGGGGAGCGTGGGATGCGGGGCGGCGCCGTCGCGCGGGGCGGGCAGCGAGGCAGGTCCGTCCGAGAGCCTGCCGAGCGCTTCGAGCAGCCGCGCCAGCCGCGCCGCATAGGCGTGTTCGCGGGCCAGTGTGCCCGAGAGCCAGGCCAGTTCGGCGCGCAGCTGATCGGCCCAGGCCGCGTCGAGGTGACCGCGGAAGGTGTGCAGGGTGCCGCTGATGCGGCGGGCGGATCTGCGCAGGACGCGGGCGGCGTCCTCGTCTCCTTCCGAGTACGTGCGCAGGCTGCGGAGGAATCCCGCGGCCTGGTCGTGCAGATAGCGGGCGAGCAGCTCGCCCGCGGTCGCCGTCGGGTCAGGACGTGGCACGACTGCGCCTCCGGGGAGCATCAAGGGGTCGCACGGCGGCGCCTCCTGGCGTCTATCAGCATCTCCTGCACATGGCGCAGCGGCCGGCCGTCGGTGTCGGTCGCGTGACGCGTCCAGTTGCCGTCGGCGCCCAGGTGCCAGGAGGACGTGGTGTCGGACATGCCGGTCTCCAGGAGCCGGCTGAGCGCGGCGCGGTGGGCCGGGTCGGTGACGCGGACCAGCGCTTCGATCCTGCGGTCGAGGTTGCGGTGCATCATGTCGGCGCTGCCCAGCCACACTTCGGGCTCGCCGCCGTTGCCGAAGGCGAAGACCCGGGAGTGCTCCAGGAAGCGCCCGAGGACCGACCTCACCCGGACGTTCTCGGAGAGGCCGGTGACGCCCGGGCGTATCGCGCAGATGCCGCGTACCCAGACGTCGACGGCCACCCCGGCCCTGGCGGCCCGGTAGCAGGCGTCGATGACCGCTTCGTCGACCATGGAGTTGACCTTGATGCGGACGTAGGAGGGGCGCCCGGCGCGCTGGTGCGTGACCTCTTTGTCGATCCGCGCGATCAGGCCGTCGCGCAGGGACTTGGGGGCGACGAGCAGCCGCCGGTAGGTCTCGCGCCGCGAGTAGCCGGAGAGCCGGTTGAAAAGGTCGGAGAGGTCCGCGCCGACCTGCGGGTCGGCGGTGAGCAGCCCGAGGTCCTCGTAGAGCCTCGCGGTCTTCGGGTGGTAGTTGCCGGTGCCGACGTGGGAGTAGCGGCGCAGGGTGTCGCCCTCCTGCCGCACGACGAGCGAGAGCTTGCAGTGCGTCTTCAGCCCCACCAGGCCGTAGACGACGTGGCAGCCCGCCTCCTCCAGCTTCCTGGCCCACTTGATGTTCGCCTGCTCGTCGAAGCGGGCCTTGATCTCGACCAGGACGAGCACCTGTTTGCCGGATTCGGCCGCGTCGATCAGGGCGTCCACTATCGGTGAGTCGCCGGACGTCCGGTAGAGCGTCTGCTTGATGGCGAGTACGTCGGGGTCGCCCGCCGCCTGTTCCAGGAACGCCTGGACGGAGGTGGAGAACGAGTCGTACGGGTGGTGCAGCAGCACGTCCCGTTCGCGGAGGGCCGCGAAGATGTCGGGGGCCGACGCCGATTCGACCTCGGCGAGATCGCGGTGGGTGCCCGCGATGAACGGCGGGTACTTCAGCTCGGGACGCTCCAGCGAGGCGACGCCGAACAGGCCGGTGAGGTCGAGCGGGCCGGGCAGCGGGTAGACCTCGGCGTCGGAGACCTTCAGCTCGCGGACCAGCAGGTCGAGGATGTACGGGTCGATGGACTCCTCCACCTCCAGCCGGACGGGCGGCCCGAAGCGGCGCCGCATCAGCTCCTTCTCCAGAGCCTTGAGGAGGTTCTCGGCGTCGTCCTCCTCGACCTCCAGGTCCTCGTTCCTGGTGACCCGGAACATGTGGTGCGCCAGCACCTCCATCCCCGGGAAGAGCTCCTCCAGGTGCGCGGCGATGATGTCCTCGACGGGCACGTACCGCTGGGGCGAGGCCTCCAGGAAGCGGGTGAGCAGCGGTGGCACCTTGACCCGGGCGAAGTGGCGGTGGCCGCTGACCGGGTTGCGGACGACCACGGCGAGGTTGAGGGAGAGCCCCGAGATGTACGGGAAGGGGTGCGCGGGGTCGACGGCCAGCGGGGTCAGCACGGGGAAGATCCGCTGCCGGAAGAAGGTGAAGAGCCTGGCCTTCTCCTTGTCGGTCAACTCGTCCCAGCGGATCAGGTGGATGTTCTCGTCGGCCAGTGCGGGGGAGACGTCCTGCTGGTAGCAGGCGGCGTGCCGGGCCATGAGCTCGCGCGATCTGGTCCAGATCTGCTCCAGCACCTCACGGGGCTGGAAGCCGGAGGCCGAGCGGGTGGCGACTCCGGTCGCTATACGGCGTTTGAGGCCGGCCACCCGGACCATGAAGAACTCGTCGAGGTTGCTCGCGAAGATGGCGAGAAAATTAGCCCGTTCGAGGAGGGGGGTCGCCGGATCCTCGGCCAGTTCGAGGACCCGTTCGTTGAAGGCGAGCCAGCTCTGCTCCCGGTCGAGGAAGCGGCCCGAGGGCAGCTCGCCCCCGGCACCGTCCTCCTCGTACGCGTCGACGTCCGTGTCGATGCCCGGATCCAGGTCCGGAACGGCTGCCGCGACGGTGTGCGGACGGTGCGCTGCTATGGAACCGACGGACGGCTGGAGGTGCTGGGCCGGGACCTCTGCACTGGGCTGCTGGCTCATATGCCCATTGTTCCGCGCGGGAGGGTCGGCGGGCGCGGTGACGGGTTGCATTCCGTGAGGGTGGCAAGCGCGTCTGAATGACGGGTAACGAGGACATGACGTCCGGGAAGCGCGCCACAGGAGAGCGCGGGAAACATCCGGGCCACCGATGAGTCCCGCCGTCCGGCACGGTCAGGACGTGAGAGGCGCGCTGCCCGCAGGCGCGGGAGCATCGGCTGTACAGGAGGACCGGTATGCGCACACTCGCAGTCACCCAGAACGTCACCGTGGACGGCGCGGTCGAGATGATCACGGACTGGTTCGATCCGCAGGGCCAGGGCACCGCCGGCATGAGCGATGTCATGGAGGAGAGCCTCCGGCAGGACAGCCGGGCGGACGCCCTGCTCGTGGGCCGGCGGACCTTCGAGGACTTCCGTGGCTACTGGCCGCTGCAGACCGGCGACACCACCGGCATCACCGCGTATCTGAACCGGGTGCGGAAGTACGTCGTGTCCGGCTCGCTCACGGACCCGCAGTGGGAGAACTCGACGGTGCTGGGCGGCGATCCGGTCGAGGAGGTGGCCGCGCTCAAGGCCCGGGAGGGCGGCAAGGACATCGTGCTCACCGGCAGCATCACCCTGGCGCACACGCTGATCGCGGCCGGGCTGGTGGACGAGTACCGCTTCTTCGTCTACCCCGTGGTCCAGGGCCGCGGCCGCCGGCTCTTCCCCGAGGGGTACGAGATCCCGCGGCTGCGGCTCCTGGAGTCGAAGGTCTTCCGCAGCGGGATCATGCTCCAGCGCTACGTACCTGCCTGAGGAGGCCCGGGCAGGAGGGCCCGGCAGGCGCTCAGCCGGCCATCCGCTTCACGAGGCGGAACACCACCAGGGTCAGCACCGCTGCCAGGGCCAGCAGGATGCCGGTCTCGACGAGCTGCAGCGGCCAGAAGTCGGACACCGGGTGGGAGGAGCGGTAGTACCCCACCAGGTGGTGGGCAGCCTGGCACTTCCTGTCGTCCACGCAGATCGGGTCGGCCACATGGGCGCCGCTGGTCGTGACGGCGCCCTCGCCGACGAACAGGCCGTCCGCCGCCGGGTACCCCTCGGCGAGGCCGGTGTAGACGGTGCGGACGGGCCAGAGGCGGGTGCTCAGGGACTCGACCACACTGGACACGACAGCAGTGGCGACCACGCCCACCATCATGGCGGCCACCGTACGGCGGAGCAGCAGGCCGGTCAGGGCGCCGAGCGGGACCGCGAGGAGCGCGGTGGCGATACCGATGGGGCCGATCGTGTTGTAGACGCCGCCGGCGTACCAGTGCAGCTCGGGGTCCTCGTGGGGGCGGACGGTCCAGACCCAGCGGTAGACACCGCTCAGGACGACCGAGCCGGCGGCGGCCAGAGCGGTCGGCACCGCGAGCTTCACTGCGAACCAGCGGACCGGGGAGACGGACTGGGTCCGCAGCAGCTGGTGGCTGCCGGACTCCAGTTCCCGGCCGACGACCGGCCCGGCCACGAAGGCGGCGATGAGGTAGGGCAGCAGCTGGATGACCGCTGCGGCGTGCTCCACCAGCCGGGCGTCCGTCCAGTAGTGTCCCGCGATCCCCCCGCCCCAGATCCGGATCGCGATCAGCAGGACCAGGGCCAGTGCGAGGAGCCCCGCGGCGCCCTGAAGGGTGTTGCGGTGCATCCGCGCGGCGACCCAGTACGGGCCGCTGAGCCGCCGGGTGCCGGGGAGGGCGCTGGGGCGCGCCGCCGGTGTGCCGACTGTGCTGTGGTTCAAGGTGCTCATGACAGGGACTCCGTACGGTGTGCGGCACTCGGTGTCAGCAGGGCGGGCGCGTCGGGGGACCGCAGATGGGCGAGGAGCATCTCCTCCAGGGAGGGCTCCGCGGTCTGCCAGTCGCCCGTGATGGGCCCGTCCCGGCGGATCAGTGCGGTCATCTGGCGTCCTGTGGTGCGCGATTCGATCACGGTGTGCGGGTCGAGGCCGGCCACCGGCCCGGTCACCAGTGCGTGGACGGACAGCAGGTCGTCGGTCTCGCCGCCCAGCCGGACCCGGCCACCGTCGACGAGCAGCAAGTAGTCGCAGGAGCCTTCCAGTTCGGACAGGACGTGCGAGGACATCACGATGGTCGTGCCGTGCTGGGCGGCCTCGGACATCAGGGTGCCCATCAGCTCGTGCCGGGCGAGTGGGTCGAGATCGGCCATCGGCTCGTCGAGCAGCATCAGTTCGGGCCGTTTGCCGAGGGCGAGCGCGAGGGCGACGCGGGTGCGCTGGCCGCCGGAGAGCGAACGGACGACGGCGTCCCCCGCCAGCTTCCCCTCGGCCACGATCCGATCGGCGGTCGCCGCGTCCCAGCGGCCCGTGTTGAGCTCGTACCCCATCCGCAGCGTCTCGGCGACGGTCAACTGGCTGATCAGCGGCTTGCTCTGGGCGACGTAGGCGATCCGCTCACGGGCGGCGGCCGGGGTCGTCCCGAGCACCTCGATGCTGCCTTCGGTGGGCCGCAGCAGCCCAGCGGCGTGGGCGAGCAGCGTGGACTTGCCGGCGCCGTTGGGTCCCACGAGGGCGCAGATCCGTCCGGCGGGCAGGCGGAACGTACAGCCCCGCAGCGCCCGGCCGCGCCGCTTCCCGTATGTCTTGCCGAGCCCGGAGGCCTCGATGGCGGTGTCGGTCATGGGCGGGTCTCTCCCTTGGGGCGGTCGTCCCTGAAGCAGTCGTCGAGTACGGAGGAGCAGAGTGCTGCCGCGTCGTCCTTGTCGAGGCCGGCCGTACGGGCGCGAGCGGCCCACTCGGTCAGCTCGGCCCGCAGCGCCGAGTCCGCGGGCGGGGTCCGCCCGAGGGACTTGCGGATGAAGGTGCCCATGCCGCGCCGGGCCTCGACGAGGCCTTCGCGTTCCAGTTCGCGGTAGGCCTTCAGAACTGTGTTGGGGTTGATGGCGGTGGACTCGACGACCGCGCGTGCGGTGGGCAGCTGGTCGCCGGGGTGCAACAGGCCCAGGCGCAGGGCCTGTTTGGTCTGCTGGACGATCTGGAGGTACGTCGAGACGCCGCTGCGCCGGTCGATGCGGAACTCGATCACCTTGCACCCCCCTTTCACTAATCAAGTAGTGAAAGGGTGATGTAAGAGCCGGGCCGCTGTCAACTCACGACAGGGGAAAGCCCTCCCCGGCGAGCCGGGAAGGGCGTGGTGGTACTGCTGTTTCGCCTGGTCAGGACTCCGAGCGATACATCAGGTCCACCTCGTGCGTGGTGAAGCCCAGCCGCTCGTAGACGGTGACGGCGGCCGTGTTGTCGGCGTCCACGTACAGCATCGCCGTGGGCAGCCCCTCGGCCGCGAGGTGGCGCAGCCCGGTGGCGGTCAGCGCCTTGCCGAGGCCGCCGCCCTGGGCATCCGGGCGGATACCGACGACGTACACCTCGCCCAGCTGCTCGTCGGCGTGCACCTTCGTCCAGTGGAACCCGACGATCTCCCCCTCCGGCCCGCTGTCCGTCCCCGCGTCCCGGACCGCGAGGAAGAACCCCTTCGGGTCGAACCAGGCCTCCGCCTTCCGGTCGTCCAGGTCGCGCTGGGTCATCGACCCCTGCTCGGGGTGGTGGGCGAAGGCGGCGGCGTTCACTGCGAGCCAGGCCGCATCGTCCTGGCCGGGCACGAAGGCCCGTACGGTGACGCCCTCGGGGTACACCGGCTCGGGGATGTCCAGCGGAGCCAGCGGGCGCCGCAGCTGGCGCAGTTCACGGAACATGGCGAGCCCGAGGACCTGGGCGAGGTGGCGGGCCGCCGCGTGTCCGCCGTGTGCCCAGACGCGCAGCCGCCGCCCGGATGCGGCCAGCAGTGCGGAACCGAGCGCCCGGCCGTGGCCCTGCCCCCGGTGCGAGGGGTGGACGACCAGCTCGGCTGCGGGCGCCTCGACGGGGTCGACCGCCTCCAGCTGCGCGTACCCGGTGAGCGTGGAGCCGACGCTGATCAGGAAGTGCTGAACACCCTCGCGCCGCTCTCCGCGCAGCTGAAGCCGTCCCTGTTCGGAGACGGCCTGCTGTCCGTCGGTCTGCGCGGCCTCGGCGAGCAGCGCGCGTACGGCGTGCTCCTGTTCGGCGGTGAGCGTGTCGAGAGTCTGGATCTGCCGGCCGGATCCGGGGGCAACAGGCGCATTCGTCATGCGGACGAGCGTACGGGGGTCACCGGGCGCCCGGTGAGTACGGCGAAGCCGAGCCGGTGAGTATCGTCGCCGGTCGCCTCCGGCACCGGAGGGGTCAAGGGGCGGTCCGGGGGCGATGCGGAGGCGGCACGCCGCGCACGTTCGTGCCGCTGTCGTTCCAAGCCAGGCGGCGGCCTCCCGCCCCCTGACAGAAACCACCTCGTAACCCCATCCCCCTGTCGCGCTACGCGCGTTGACTCTAGGCTGCCGAGCGTCACCCCTCAGCCTTCACACAGAACTCACAAGGGGACGAATGTCAGCCAAACCTCACAGAATCCTCGGCCGGCCGGGCGACCGCGCGGTCCGGCGGATCCTCGCGGCCGCTGCCGGGCTCGCGACGGCCGGGGCGCTGGTCGCCGCGATGCCGGCCCAGGCGCAGGGTCACGGCGGCGACGGCCACGGCGGTCGTGGGCACGGGAGCCACGGGCAGCACGGGGGGCACCACCCCAGGCCCGACCCGACCGTCGATGTGCAGATGCTGTCCTTCAACGACCTGCACGGGAACCTGGAGCCGCCGGCCGGTTCGTCGGGCACCGTCGCCGAGACGCAGCCCGACGGCACGGTGAAGTCCGTCCCGGCCGGTGGCGCGGAGTATCTGGCGAGTTCGCTGCGGGCGGCCCGCAAGGGGCACCCGTACTCGGTCACCGCGGCGGGCGGCGACATGATCGGTGCCAGCCCGATGCTGTCGGGGCTCTTCCACGACGAGCCGACCATCGAGGCGCTCAACGACATCAAGCTCGATGTCACCTCCGTCGGCAACCATGAGTTCGACGAGGGTGCGACCGAGCTGGCCCGGATGCAGAACGGCGGCTGCCACCCGACCGAGGGCTGCTTCGAGAAGGGCAAGAAGTTCAAGGGCGCGAACTTCCCCTACCTGGCCGCCAATGTGACGAGTGAGAAGACCGGCAAGCCGATCCTCAAGCCGTACACGGTCTGGAAGAAGAACGGCGTCAAGATCGGCTTCATCGGGGTGACGCTGGAGGGCACGCCCAACATCGTCACCGCGAACGGCGTCAAGGGCCTCAAGTTCCACGACGAGATCGAGACGGTCAACAAGTACGCCAAGGAACTCGACCGCCAGGGCGTCAAGTCGATCGTGGCGCTGATCCACGAGGGCGGAATGCCCGCAAGCACGTCGTACAACTACGACTGCGATTCACCGGGCGCGGGCGACGGCATCTCCGGCCCCATCGTCGACATCGCCAAGGGCATATCGCCGAAGGTGGACGCGCTGGTCACCGGCCACACGCACCAGTCGTACGTGTGCGACATCCCGGACCCGGCGGGCAACCCGCGCATGGTGACGTCCGCCGCGTCCTTCGGGCGGCTGTACACGGACAGCACCCTCACGTACGACCTCAGGACGAAGGACATCGTGCGGACGGCGGTCCGGGCGGACGGCGCCGAGGGGGGCCACGGCACAGCCGGTACG
The DNA here is from genome assembly GCF_036061255.1 of Streptomyces sp. NBC_00388. Lineage (NCBI taxonomy): Bacteria > Bacillati > Actinomycetota > Actinomycetes > Kitasatosporales > Streptomycetaceae > Streptomyces > Streptomyces sp. NBC_00388. The sequence goes on along the minus strand of NZ_CP107948.1, from coordinate 3,556,162 downwards.
GTGGCGCGGCCCGTCAACCACATCGTCAGCCGGGAGCAGCCCAAGGCGCAGGACATCACCGCGCTGATCACTCGCTGGAACGCGCTGGCCGCCCCCATCGCCGGAAAACCGCAGGGCTTCATCTCCGCCGACATCAACGGACGCGGTGACACCTCCCCTGAGACGGCGCTCGGCGACCTGATCGCCGACGCACAGCTCGCCGGGCTGTCCCCGGCGGACAAGGGCGGTGCCCAGCTGGCCCTCATGAACCCGGGCGGCATCAGGTCCGACCTGGTGTACAAGGCGAGCGGCAGTGAGGGCGACGGGGTGGTGACGTACGGCGAGGCGTTCACCGTGCAGCCGTTCACCAACATGATGAACGTGGTCGACCTGACCGGCGCTCAGGTCGTCGCCGCGCTCCAGCAGCAGGTCAGCGGGGCCAATGAGGCGTCCCCGAAGATCCTCCAGGTATCGAAGGGCCTGACCTACACGCTCGACCTGACGAAGTCGGGCGCGGCCCGTGTGGTCACGGACACCGTCAGGCTGGACGGCACCGCGATCGACCCGGCCGCGACCTACCGGGTGGCGATGAACGAGTTCCTCGCGGGTGGCGGCGACGGCTTCGCCGCCCTGGGCCAGGGCGCGAACAAGCTGGTCGGTGCATCCGATCTGGATGTGTTCAACACCTACCTGGCGGCGAACTCCTCGGCGTCCGCGCCGATCGCCCCGCCGAAGGCCGACCGGATCACGGTCATCAAGTAGCGCACCCCCTACGGAGGTTGGTCTGCGGCCCCTCGCTCGCTCCGGCGGCCGGGGGGCCGCTGTCCGTGGCGGAGGGCTGAGGGCAGGGCGCGGGCGGGGGAGTGGCAGGACGGGGGGTGTACGCAGAGCGGGGTGGTGTACGCAAGGCGGGGCGACGGGACCGACGGGCCCGGACGGATCGCCGCCCCCGGTTCAGCTTGTGGATCCTGAGTCGGGAACTGCGCGGTCAGTCACCCGTGTTGGTAGCCCAGACCGGGTGGCCCGAGTTGTTGTAGATGACGGCATTGCCGTCGTCCTGGATGGCGAGGTAAGCACCCTTGTGCCAGGTACCGGATGCCCATACGGGCTCGTTGGCGCTGTTGTAGACGACGAAGTTCCCGTCCTCCTGGAAGACCGCGCAGTTTCCGTGCGACCAGGTGTGGGGCGCCTGCCACGCGGCATGTCCGTCCTTGTAGAGAACGAAGTTGCCGTCTTCCTGCATGCGCAGGCTCGTCCTGCCGTTGCCCGACGTCCAGGCCTGGTTCTTGCACAGCGTGGCGCGCGGTCGGATGATGTGGTCGCTCGTGGGGCGGGCGGCGCCGACCTTGGCGGTCCCGGCGTGGCCCGTGGTGAGGGCCGGGGACGCGAAGGCACTTCCTGCGCCGAGGACCAGCACCGCCGACACGGCCGCGAGACATGCTGAACTACGGAACGTCACGGTTGCTCCTTGGTTGGCGGGGGCCACCGTGCAGTAACCCTCCGTAATCAATAGGGACACAGCGTGAGTGTTCTGTCCAGAGGTTCCTCCGTGCTTTGACCCCAACGAGCGATGGCGGTGGGATTGTCCGCCCGGGCGGCGGGTGCGGGAGGGGGCCGGACGTGTGTGTCACCGTGGCGGGCCCGCCGGGCAGCGGTTACGGCGCGTACCCGGGCACCGGGGCGGATGCTCCGCCGGTCCCGGCCCGGCCGAGCGTGAACCAGACCGCTTTGCGGTCGGGCGTACAGCCGCCGAGGAGGGTCCAGCCCCAGCCTTGCGTGAGCCGGTCGAGCAGTAACAGCCCGCGCCCGCTCTCCTGTTCGCCGCCGGGAGCTGCCGGGGTGAGTACGGGCAGGAACCAGGGCGCGTTGTCCGTCACGGCGACCGTGACCTGCTTGCGGTTCACGGTCGCGCAGAGCTGGATCAGGGGCGTGCGGGTGTGGCGGTGGGCGTTGGTCACCACCTCGGCGACGCAGAGCCGCGCGTCGTCGGCGAGGCCCCGATGGCCGCCCGTGGTGAGCAGGGACGTGACGAACTCCCTGGCGATGCGGGAGGCGTTGGCGGTGTTCGGCAGGGTGGCGCGGTAGAGCTCGCCGCCCTGTGGGGGGCGTGGCGCGGTGGGGGTCACGGTCTTCTCCCTGTGTGAGGTGATCCGGAACGGATGCGCCGCTCGTTGTCCGTGGCAATGGCCGCCTCCCGGCGCGCGGGTGTCAAGGCGCGCTGAAGGAGCTGCACTTCGGACCCGTCCGAGCGGTGTGCGGTGCGGTGACGACGTTAGCGCCTGGGTATCAACTGTTGTATCGATACCAATAATATTTGCTGGAAGTGGACCCCTTCGAGGGATGCGGGTCACACTGGACCCGACAGAGGGAGGGGCCGATGCCACCGAGGAAGCCGCCGACGGCGCGACAGCGCCGATTGGGAGCGGAGCTGCGGAAGATGAGGGAGCATGCCGGCCTTGCGCCCGCCGAGGCTGCTTCTGTGCTCGGTACGGACCGCACCACTATCAGCAACACCGAATCGGGGCGGTTCGGTGTGAGTGAAGCGCGGGTGCGCACCTGGGCCGACTGTTACGCGTGTCCGGATCAGCTCTATGTCGACGCGCTGGCCGACATGGCGGAGGAGCGAACCAAGGGGTGGTGGGAGGACTACCGGGGTGAACTCTCGGCCGGCGCACTGGATCTGGCAGAGCTCGAACACCATGCCGTCGGGTTCCGGGCCGTCCAGATCATGCACATGCCTGGGTTGCTCCAGACCGAGGACTACGCGCGGGCCGTGTACGCGGAGGCCCTGCCTTCGCCAACCCCGGCGAACCTTCGACGTCGGCTGTCGCACCGGCTGAGGCGCCGAGATGTTCTCGATCGGCAGCCCCCGCCCACCTGCACCTTTCTGATCCACGAAGCGGCTCTGCGGATGCAGTACGGCGGACGCAAGGTGGCCATCAGGCAGCTCGACCACCTCTTGAAGGAGTCCGAGCGGGACAACGTCACCGTGCGGGTGATCCCGTTCGCGGCGGGTGGCTTCCCGAACTCCGGTAGTTCGACGCACTATGTGTACGGCCCTGTTCCGCAGCTCGACACTGTGCAGACGGACACCCCGACCGGTTCAGGATTCGTGGATGCCGAGACGCGTCTCCTGAACTTTCGAGCCGTCCTTGACCGGACCGAGGGACGTTCGCTCGATCCGCAGAGTTCGAGGGACTTCATCAGCGAAATCGCACGACAAGCATGAAGGCGTGAGAAGTATGGATATTCAGTGGCGTAAGTCATCCAAGTCGGCCGATGCCGACGGGGATAACTGCTTGGAACTCGCCGTGCAGGGAGGCGAGATCCTTCTTCGGGAGAGCGACAACCCCGACGTGGTCATCCGCACGTCCCGCAGCAAGCTCCGCGCTTTCCTGGGGGGCGCGAAGGAAGGCGAATTCGACGACTTGGCCTGAACTTGTCACGTCCCCGATCGGGCGGCACTCCACCGGCGCAGGTGGGGATGCCGCCCGTTTCGTTGTGAGATCGGCGTGGGGTCTCACTCGTTAGAGTTCAAACACTTGATACGAGATCCCATATAACGCTAGCTTCGTGCCGCATCGCCGGATGTTGTGGCCGTCGGCAAGGCTGCTCCTCCGGCGACGCAACCCCCTCGCTATCTGCGCCGGTTGGGGGGTAACAGGAGCCACCCCCGCCCGCAGCTCGTCACGCCGGCCGCAGGTGGGGGTGGTTCCGACGCTGCGTCAGGAGGCCGCCTCATGTGTGTCCCGCACCCCGCCCGAGCCTTCTGGTGCGAGCGGATCACGTACCGCACGATGGACGCCGATGACGTGGCGGACGTGGCCCGGTACGCCGCCGCCGCACCGGCCGAGGCGATCCGCCGTATCCGCTCCGAGGTACGCGAGTTGGCGCAAGCGCTGCCGCCCGTCGAGCGCCACCGGGCCCTGAGCTGGGTCGACGGCGGCGGCTGCGTGGGCGCGATGGGCGCACTGCACCGGGGTGAGCCGTGCGGGATCTCGCTGAGTCATCGCGGCAGGTGGATCGAGTGGTCCGTGCGTCCCTACCTGGAATTCACCGTCGAGCGCGGCGCCTTGTTCCCGGTCCTGTGCGGACGTCACGGCCAGGACGTCCGGCCCTGTCCTGGCCCTGCTCGGCCACCATCTTCTCGATCTCCTTCAGCGCCGGGGCAGGGCGGTCCTCCGGGATGTCGTGGGAACTGCCCTGCGCGGTGACGAGGGTCCGGTCCCTGCCGGGCGAACGTCGCGGCAGCGTCCGCCGGCGCCGAGCATCCTCGGGCGCCGAGCATCCTCGGGCGATCCGTCGAACGGAGTCTTCTCGGAGACGATGACCACCGCCGGGAGGCTGTCGGGCCAGGAGGCCCGGTCGTACGCCTTGTGCATCGGGACGTAGCTCTCCGCTGTGGAGATCAGCTGCCTGTTCTGCGGCGTGGAGGGATTCTTCTTCGCGGCGTCGACCGCCGGCTGACCGGCGGCGACGAGCCGTGCGGCCGTGCTCCCTGCCGTACCGATCCGGCCATCCGCAGACCGCACCCCTCCGGCAGGCGCATACGTGGAGATCCGGGGTACGTGAGGGGCCATCGATCGCCCGGGCACCGGGGTCGCGGCACCGCTGCCGCAGGACAAGGGGGTACGCCATGTCAGTTGCACCCAGAACCATGACGGTCGTCGCGTTGTGCACGCTCACCGCGGCAGGCCTGGCGGCCTGTTCGGGCGGCGGAGGTTCCTCGTCGTCCGACGCGTTCAAGGGGATGAGCGCGGACCGGATCGCAGAGAAGGGGGTCGCGGCGACGAAGTCGGCCGATTCGCTGCGGGTGCGCGGGCGCATGTCCGGTCAGGGGAAGGCGACCGACCTCGACTTCGCCGTGGACGGGAGCGGCGCGTGTACGGGGCGGCTGACCGCGAAGGACGCCCGCGCCGACATCGTCCAGGCGGGCAAGGCCATCTATCTCAAGGGCAACGCCGCCTACTGGAAGTCCGCGGCGAAGGCCCAGCCGGGCGCCGACGCGGGCAAGACCGCCCGCGCCTTCCAGGGGCACTGGGTGAAGGTGCCCGCCCAGGACAGCAGTGTGCAGAGCATCTGCAACAAGCAGGCGTTCATGGCAGGCATGGACCAGGACAAGTCCGAGCGGAAGAACATGACCCGCCGGGGCACCGTCAAGGTCGGCGGCCAGGACGCTGCCGTGCTGAGGAACAAGACGGGTAACGGCGAGACGAACACGCTGTACGTCGCCACGCACGGCAAGCCGTACATCCTCAAGGCGGTCCAGAGCGGTGGCAGTACTCCGTCCAGCGTCGTCTTCTCCGACTACGACAAGCAGGTGAAGGCCACACCGCCGCCCGCCGGTGAGGTCGTCGATCCCAAGAAGCTCACGGCGAGCGCGTCCTGAGGGCGTCCTGGTCGCGTTCTGACCGTGCCGCCCGGGCACGATCCTGAACCCGCCTCCCGGCGGACCGCTTCCTGGCAGGCCGCCTCCTGACAGACCGCCCCCTGACAGACCGCTTGACGGCGGTCCCCTGCACGACTTTCCGTTCACGGACCGGAGGACCTCACATGGCATCGGCGGACAGCTATCCCTCGCACGACCGGCAGCAGGATCAGCAGTACCAGCAGGGCTGGAGTTCCGGACAGGAGAGCAACGGCGTCGCCGTCGCCGCACTGGTACTCGGGATTCTGGCCGCTGTCTTCTTCTGGACCGTGGTCGGAGGCATTCTGCTCGGTCTCGTCGGTCTGGTGCTGGGAATTCTCGGAATACGCAAGGCGCGCGCCGGAAGAGCGCCCAAGCGGACGATGGCGATCGTCGGAACAGTGCTCTCGGCGCTGGGGATCATCGGCAGCGCGGTCATTCTGGTCGCCGGAGTCTCGCTCCTGAACTCCGATTCGTTCAAGAACTACTCGGACTGCGTGAAGCACGCGAACTCACAGTCCGAAAAGGACACGTGTGCCCACGACTTCAAGGACCGGAGCGGCAACTGAGCCGAGTGGTGTGCGGCGGCCGGGAGCGGCCCCGCGCACGCCCGGCGGGGGCCGCGTTCCGCTGCGGCCCCCGCCGGGAGGTCTGCTGCCGGGCGCCGGGGGCGTCCGGGCGCCGGTCAGGCCGTGAGTGACCGGCCGCGCGACGACGGAGTAGTGCCTGCTGCGGCGCCGGCGGGCCGGGATACGCCCAGGGCGGTGTCCGCGGCCAGGATGGCGTCCTTGATGGTGCGGGTGGAGGTCGCCACACACAGGGTGTAGGTGACGTCCTCCAGCGCCCGCCGTCCGTCCGGGGTGTCCTGTTCGAGCAGAGCGATACGTGCTGTCGCGTAGCGGGCCAGGAGTGTCCGCAGGACCTGAGGATCAGGGGTCAACATGGAGAGAAGCCCTTCTCGGGTGGTTACTCACCGATTGCCCATGATCCCGTTCCGTATGCGTGCGGGCGGGTGTGCTCTTCCTCTCGGCCCGGACAGCAGTGATCCCGGCAGCCCACAGGGCCGCCGGGATCGGGTACCGCGTACGCCTACTTCTCCTTGAACACATCCTTGATGGCTTCCTTGGCCTTGCGCGCGTCGCCCTTGGTCTCCTCGGCGCGGCCCTCGGCCTGAAGCGACTCGTTGCCCACGGCGTCACCGGCGACCTTCTTGATCTTGCCCTTGGCCTGCTCGCCCTTGGCCTGAGCCTTCTCGTTGGCAGTCACAGCCGCTCACGTCCTCGCCTGGTGGGAAACAGTGTCAGTACAACGCCTTTCCGTGAATTTCCCCGGTAAACCTGCGAGGAATTCACGGAGCCGCAGAGCCGGCTGACCCGGTTTTCTCCCTGGTTTTTCGCAGCACATGAAATGTGTGGGGCCGGAACACCGGGGCACTCGATGTTCCGAGAGCGCGTCACCCGAATGCGGGTGGCACCGTTATTTCTCCCCCGGTCGTGTCGGCCGGGGATCGCAGGACAATGAGGGAGTCGTATATATGACTGACAGCATCTGGGGCTACCAGCCGACCACGGGCCGCACGGCGGGAACGGACCTGACCGGGTACAAGGTCGAGGCGACCGACGGCAGTATCGGCAAGGTCGACAAGCACTCGGACGATGTCAACTCCGCCTACCTCGTGGTCGACACCGGCGTATGGATCTTCGGCAAGCACGTGCTGCTGCCGGCCGGTACGGTCCGGACGATCGACGACACCGAGCGGAAGATCTCCGTCGACCTGACCAAGGACCAGATCAAGAACTCACCCGAGTTCGACAAGGACAAGCATGTCGGCGACGCGGGCTATCACGAGCAGGTCGGTGGCTACTACCAGAGTCACCGCCGGCCCTGAGGCCATCGCACGACGCCACGGAGCGGGGCCGTCCGGACACCTTCCGGACGGCCCCGCTTTCTGTCGGAGCGCGCCGGAACGCCGCCGACAAATGCCTCGAAACCAGGGGCTACCCCGGGTACGACTTGCGCTCGGGGGGCGCACGCATGGTGGGATGAGCCGATGCGACCCCCCACACGCATACCCTCGCATCCGCCCAATCCCTACGACGAACTGGCACAACTCAGCGACCCCGAGCCCGGCTTCGAGCCGTACGGCCATGACGGCCGCGGCTACGACCAGCGCGCTTACGACCAGCGCGGCTACGGCGGCCTCGGTGACGACGAGCGCGGCTACGACGAGCACGACCCCCTCGGCCTGGGACTGAAGCCCGACCACGACGCAGGCGTCCGGTCCGGCGACGACCCCGCCGACGACAGCTGGACGCCGCCCAACCACCGCGGCAGGGGCCGCCTCGCCGCCGTGTCCACCGTGGTGAAGGTCGCTGTCGCCGCCCTGGTGTGCACCGGCTTCCTCTTCCTCGCCGACCGCTTCGCCGAGCTGTACGCGCAGAACAAGGCCGCCGAGAAGCTCCAGCAGTCGCTGCACCTGGTGACCAGGCCGGAGGTCGACATCCACGGCTTCCCCTTCCTCACCCAGGTGCTCGACAAGCACCTCGACCGGGTCGACGTGTCCGTCCCCGACGTCGCAGCCGACCGGGTCTCGCTCGCGGAGGTGCGCGCCAGCGCCAAGGACATCCGGATCAACGGTGACCTCCCCAGCTCCATCAAGGGGGCCGTGGTCGGTTCGATGGACGGCGACGTCTTCCTCTCCTTCGCGGACATGAACCGCGAGCTCGGCGCCTCACAGGTCAAGTTCACCGACGAGGGCCACGACTCGATCAACGTCCGCGGCGCTCTTCCGGTGGCCGGCACGGAGGTACGGGTCCGGGCCCAGGCGCACGTCAGGCGCGACGGCGGCCAGGCCGTCTCCACCACCGTCGATCACATGCAGGTCGACGTGCCCGGTATCGCGACGTACACGCCGGGCCGTGACCGCGCGCACTCCGGGCTGCGGCTCGCCCCCGAGGCGGCGGCCCGGATCGCCCGCGAGAAGAACCACATCAGGGCGCTGCTCTCCGTGCCGTCGGTGGTCGACAGGATCGGCGTACCGCAGAAGCGCGTGCAGCAGGCGCTGCACAGTGACGACGAACTGCACCGGCTGGCCGGCACACCGCGCTTCGCCCACCAGCTGATGCAGGTCAATCTGGTCGACGAGATCGTCGCCCACCCCTGGCTGCTGCAGAAGGCCGGTATCGACCCCAAGCTGATCTCCGCGGTGATGAGCCTGCGCCCGCCGCAGCTCTCCAGCCAGTTCTCGCTCTCCTTCAAGCTGCCCAAGGCGCCCGGCGACATCCGGCTGCGCCATGTGGTGGTGGAGAAGAAGGGGATCAGGGCCGATCTCGCGGGCTCAGGGCTGCACCTGGGCAAGCAGGGCTGAGAGCGGGCCCCGGCCGCAGCGCGGTACGGGGCCCTTCGGCGGGGACCGGCCGCGTGGGTGCGGCGGCCGGGACCCCGCCGCGGGGCACCCGCCGGATGGGACCCGCGGTTCACGCCCCCTGTACGGGCGGCGAGTCCGGTGGCGGTTCCGCGGCGCCCGGGATCCGGATGAGTGCCTCGGTGCCGCCGCCCGGCGCCGGGTTGAGCGCGATGTCGCCGCCGGACTGCTGGACGGTACGGGCCACGATGGAGAGGCCGAGCCCCGAGCCCGGCAGGGACCGGGCCGACGGGGACCGCCAGAACCGCTCGAAGACATACGGCAGGTCGTCGGCGGGGATGCCGGGTCCGTGGTCCCGTACGGTCAGCCGCCCCTGGTGCAGGACGACATCGATGGCGCCGCCGGGCGGGCTGAACTTCACCGCGTTGTCCAGGACGTTGACCACCGCCCGCTCCAGCGAGGCCGGTTCCGCCCGTACGTACCAGGGCCGGAGATCGGCGGTGAAGGTCAGTTCGGGGCCGCGCAGCCGGGCCCGGTCCAGCGCCGACTGCGCGATGTCGTGCAGCGCGACGACGTTCAGCGTCCCCGGGGCGTGGGTGGCCTCGTGGCGGGACAGCTCCTGGAGGTCGCCGATGAGCGCGGCCAGTTCGGTCATCTGCGCCTTGACCGACGCCATCAGCGCCTTGCGGTCGTCGGGCGGGATGGGGCGGCCCGTCTCCTCGCTGCGGGCGAGCAGTTCGACGTTGGTGCGCAGTGAGGTGAGCGGGGTGCGCAGCTCGTGCCCGGCGTCCGCGATCAGCTGCGCCTGGCGGTCGCGTGAGTCGCCGAGCGCCGCGGTCATCGAGTTGAAGGACCGGGAGAGCCGGGCGATCTCGTCCTCGCCCTCGACGGGGATGCGGACGGTGAGGTCCTCCGTACGGGCCACGTGCTCGACGGCCTCGGTGAGATCGTCGACGGGCCTGAGGCCGGCCCGTGCGATCCACAGGCCCGCCGCGCCCGCGCCGACGACCCCGGCGCCCGACACCCCCAGCAGGAGCAGCGCCAGTTCGTTGAGGGTCTTCCGGGTGTCCGCCAGCGGATAGGCCACCATCTGCACGATGTCCGGGTAGGGGTTGCCCGGCTCCAGGAGCACGTGCGCCGTGACGACCCGTACGGCGCGCCCCCGGGCGTCCGTGCCGTCCCGGTACTCGGCGAACTTCCCGGTCCTGGACTTCGCCAGGGACCGGTCGGCGGCGGTGACCGTGATGGTGCCCGTGCCGCTGCGTACGCAGGTGGCGCCGTCCGACTGGACGAGCTGTGCGTAGTACGGGGACGTCTGCTCGCCGAAGTTGCCGGGAAGCTCCGGCGCGCGGCAGTCGTTCAGGTTGTTGCGCAGTGTGGTGGGGTTGACGGGCTGGGTGTAGATCTGACCGCCGAGCTTCGAATCGATCTCGTCGTACAGCTTCCCCTGCACCAGGAACCAGCAGATGACCGAGACCACGGCCACCGCGAACGCCACGGCCGCCGCCGTCAGCATCGCGAGCCGGGAGCGCAGCGGAAGACGCCGGAACCAGCGCACGGGCTGGGGCAGCCTCACTCGGCGCTCCCGGTCCGCAGCGCGTACCCGACGCCCCGCACCGTGTGCACCAGCCTCGGTTCGCCGCCCGCCTCGGTCTTCCTGCGGAGGTACATCACGTACACGTCCAGCGAGTTGGACGACGGCTCGAAGTCGAAGCCCCACACCGCCTTGAGGATCTGTTCCCGGGTGAGCACCTGGCGCGGATGGGCCAGGAACATCTCCAGCAGGGTGAATTCGGTACGCGTCAGCTCCACCCTCCGCTCGCCGCGCACCACGTCGCGCGTCGCGAGGTCCATCCGCAGGTCGGCGAAGGCGAGCACGTTGTCGTCGGGGACCTCGCCGGCCGTCGCCGTGTACGAGCTGCGCCGCAGCAGCGCGCGGATGCGGGCGAACAGCTCGTCCAGCTCGAACGGCTTCACCAGGTAGTCGTCGGCGCCCGCATCGAGTCCTGTCACCCGGTCGCCGACCGTGTCGCGGGCGGTGAGCATCAGGATCGGGGTGGTCGATCCGGACGCACGCAGCCTGCGGGCCGCCGTCAGGCCGTCCATGCGGGGCATCTGGATGTCGAGGACGATCAGATCCGGTTCGTACGGGGCGGCTTTCGTCAGCGCGTCCAGACCGTCGACGGCGACCTCCGTCCCGTATCCCTCGAAGGCGAGGCTGCGGCGCAGCGCCTCGCGTACGGCGGGCTCGTCATCGACGATCAGGATGCGCTGCTGGTCGTGGCCGTCCTCGGCGGGGCTCATCGGCTCTGTCCTTGCTTGCTGGGGTCGGTCGCTGGGTTCACCGGGGCTGTCCGGCGTCCGACGTCCGGCGGCGTACGGTGCGGTCGCCGGGGGTGCGGTCGCCGGGGCCCGGCGTCCCTCAGCCTCGCACGGCCGGCCTCGGGCGGCGTGCGGCACGCCCCTCGGAGCGGGCGGCTGAGGCGGCGGTGGCACGGACGCCCGGGCCCGTACCGCTGCCCGGGCCGTCAGCTGTTGTCCGGACCGTCAGCTGTTGCTGCCGCCCGCGCGCAGGTGGGCGAGGTCGGCCTTGACCGTGTTGATCGGGATGGCGAAGCCGAGGCCCACGCTCCCAGCCTCGCTCGAACTGTCGCTGCTCTGCGAACTGGACGAGTACATCGCGGAGTTGATCCCGATGATCTCGCCATTCATGTTGATCAGCGCACCGCCGGAGTTGCCGGGGTTGAGCGAGGCGTCGGTCTGGAGCGCCTTGTAGGTGGTGGTGGAGTCGCCGGTGTCGCCGTTGAACTGCCGCCCACCGAACTGGAACGGCCAGTTCCCGTCCCCGCCGCCCTGGCCCTCGCCGCCCTGCCCTTCGCCGCCCTGGCCCTGGCCCCCCTGACTCTGGCCCTGACTCTGGCCCTGGTCCTGGCTCTGCCCCTGGCCCTCTTCCTTGGCGACGGTGACATCGCGGTCGAGCGCCGAGATGATCCCGCTGGTGACGGTGCCGGTCAGGCCCTCGGGGGAGCCGATAGCCACGACCTGGTCGCCGACGGCCACGCCGGACGAGTTGCCGAGCGAGGCGGGCTTGAGACCGGAGGCGCCCGACACCTTGAGGAGGGCGAGGTCCTTGCCGGGGTCGGTGCCGACCACCTTCGCGGTGTACGACTTGCCGTCGCTCAGAGCGACCTTGACCGAGCCGGCGCCGGAGACGACGTGGTTGTTGGTGACGATCTCACCGGCCGCGGTGACGATCACACCCGCACCGGTGGACTGGCCCGCGGTGGAGGTCGCCTTGACCTCCACGATGCTGGGCGAGACGGCCTGGGCGACACCGGAGACCGTGCCCCTGCTCGACTGCGAGACGGTGGTGCCGCTGACGGTGCCCGAGGGGTTGCCGCCGTTGCCGTGGTCCATCAGGGACTCGGCGAGCGCCGCGGAACCGCCGCCAATGACCGCGGCGACGATGGCGACAGCGGCGAGCAGGGCGACCGGCCGCCTGGCGCGCTTGGGCCTGTGGTCCGCGGGGTCGGCCGGAGCCGGCGGCGGCCAGGCCGCTGACGGCTGGTGGGTGGGCGGCGGCGGGTAGGACCGGGCCGCGTACGCATCGTCCTGCTGCGGGTTGGGGTACTGCTCCGGGTTCTCGGTCATGTCTCATAGCTTTGCCACGGACGATGAGAGTTTCCTGAGCGCCCGCTGAGAAGCCCGACAGAACCCCGTATGCCCGATATAAAGGCCCGACGGGCCGCCGTACGGGCGGGGTTGGCCGGGCCTGCGGGGAGGGGCGCGCGTGGCGAGGGGTCAGCCGCAGCCGCAGGAACGCCGCACGACCAGCGCCGACGGGAACTGCTTCAGCCGCTCCCGGCGCGACCCCGCGACCCGCAGCGCGTCGTCCAGGACGAGATCGACCGCGGAGCGTGCCATCGCCGGACGGTCCGAGTAGACCGTCGTCAGCGGCGGATCGGTGAGAGCCGCCTCCTTGACGTCGTCGAAACCGGCCACCGCCAGCTCGGCGGGCACATCGATCCGGAGCTCACGGGCGGCTCGCAGGACGCCGATCGCCTGGTCGTCGGTGGAGCAGAAGATCGCCGGGGGCCGGTCGGGGCCCGCGAGCAGCTTCAGCGCCACCTGGTAGGCGTCATAGCGGTTGTAGGCGGCCTGGAAGAGCCGGCCCTCGACCGAGCGGCCCGACTCCTGCATGGCGCGCCGCCAGCCCTCGACGTGGTCGGCCACCGGGTCGCCGACGGCCGGCGTCGACTCGACGCCGCCGAGGCAGGCCACGTAGTCGTAGCCGTGTTCCAGGAGGTGGCGGGTGGCGAGCTGGGCGCCGCCGATGTCGTCCGTGACGACCGCGACGTCGTCGATCGCCTCGGGGCGCTCGTGCAGCAGCACGACCCGGGCGTCCCACGCCTCTATCTCGGCGGCGGCGCGTTCGCTCATGCCCTGGCTGACCAGGATCAGACCGGAGACCCGCATCCCGAGGAAGGCGCGGAGGTAGTGGACCTCGCGTTCGTCGCGGTAGTCGGAGTTCCCGACGAGGACCATCTTTCCGCGCTCGGCGGCGGCCTGTTCGACCGCGTGCGCCATCTCCGCGAAGAAGGGCTGCCGGGCGTCCGGCACGATCATCCCTATGAGATCGGTGCGCCGGGACGCCATGGCCTGGGCCACCCGGTCCGGCCGGTACCCCAGCTCTTTGATCGCGTTGACTACCCGCTCGCGCGTGGCCGGGGCGACCGGCCTCGGTCCGTTGTTGATGACATAGCTGACGACCGCGGTCGAAGTCCCCGCCAGTCGCGCTACATCGTCCCGCGTCACCTTGGCCACGCGCGGCAGTCTACGCGGATGGACCTGCCCTGGGACCTACCGTTTTACGGGCCGGACAGCGGGCTCCCGGGGATCCGCGGCGTCCGCCGTCCGGGCCAGTGCACCGGCAGCCCGCTCGGCGGCCTTGGCCTGGGCTTCTTCGGCCGCGCGCTCGACCTTCTCGGGGGTGACGAAGCGGTAGCCGACGTTGCGTACGGTGCCGATCAGCGACTCGTGCTCGGGGCCGAGCTTGGCGCGCAGCCGCCGTACGTGCACGTCCACCGTGCGCGTCCCGCCGAAGTAGTCGTACCCCCACACCTCCTGGAGCAGCTGGGCCCGGGTGAAGACCCGGCCGGGGTGCTGCGCGAGGTACTTGATCAGCTCGAACTCCTTGAAGGTCAGGTCCAGGACCCGGCCCTTGAGCTTCGCGCTGTACGTCGTCTCGTCGACCGAGAGGTCCCCGATGCGGATCTCGGTCGGGGAGTCGTCGGATGTGATCTGCTGGCGGCCTGTCGCGAGCCGCAGCCGCGCCTCGACCTCGGCAGGACCCGCCGTGTCGAGCAGGACGTCGTCGATGCCCCAGTCGGCCGTGACGGCCGCGAGGCCGCCCTCGGTGACGACGAGGACCAGCGGGCAGCCGGGCCCCGTGGAGTGGAGCAGCTGACAGAGGCTGCGGACCTGGGGCAGGTCGCGGCGCCCGTCCACCAGGATCACATCGGCACCCGGGGTGTCGATGAGAGCCGGGCCTTCGGCGGGGGCGACCCGCACACTGTGCAGCAGAAGTCCGAGGGCGGGTAGCACCTCCGTCGACGGCTGAAGGGCATTGGTCAGGAGCAGCAGAGAACTCATCGCGCCCCACCTGCCGTGGTCGTCATACGGTCGTGCATATATCGCTCGCCCATTACGTCGGTTCCTCCTCGGTCCCTGCGACGGGGGCCCCTCCCACGCCGTTTCAGGGCAGTGGGGGCGTATGTGGCACTGCTTTTTTTCTGCGCATACCCCGGGCCCGGGGCTTGCTGCGCCGTCCGCGCGTTTCGTATACAACGCGCCGAAAGCACAAAAGGACCTGGGGGCAACTTTGCCCAGGTCCTCATCCGCCCAGAATAGCTCACATGACTTCCGCGTCAGAAGACCGTTTCAGCAAGGCATCTGTTTCCTTGGTCACTCCGGGCGACCCGAGGGTGATTCTTCGTACCCGGGACGGGGTGCCCGTGGAGGCGCGGTACGAGCCGTGGGTGGAGGGTCCTGCCGACACGGCGATCGTGATCGCGCACGGTTTCACGGGGTCGGTCGACCGGCCCGCGGTCCGGCGCGCTGCCGGGGTGTTCGCGCAGTACGCGGCCGTGGTCACGTTCTCGTTCCGGGGGCACGGGCGATCGGGCGGACGGTCGACGGTGGGCGACAAGGAGGTGCTCGACCTGGCCGCGGCGGTCGAGTGGGCCCGCAGTCTGGGGCACCGCCGGGTGGTGACGGTCGGCTTCTCGATGGGCGGTTCGGTGGTGCTGCGCCATGCGGCGCTCTACGGGGCCGGCGGCTCCGGCAGCGGGGGCGGAGCCGCCGGTCACCTGCCCGGCGCTCCCGGCTCCCCGCACGGGGGGCGTACGGAAGCACGTACGGACGCGGTGGCCGCGGTGAGCTCTCCCGCGCGGTGGTACTACCGGGGGACGGCGCCGATGCGGCGGCTCCACTGGGTGGTCACGCGCCCGCTGGGGCGGGCCGTCGGACGGTTCGGCCTCCGGACCCGGATCCACACGGAGGACTGGGACCCGGTCCCGCTGTCTCCGGTGGAGGCGGCACCGCTGATCGCTCCGACGCCGCTGCTGATCGTGCACGGGGACCGGGATCCCTACTTTCCGCTGGACCATCCGCGGATGCTGGCCGCCGCGGCGGGGCCGGGCGGAGCCGAGCTCTGGGTGGAGGCGGGCATGGGGCACGCGGAGAACGCGGCGGGGGACGAACTGCTCCGGCGGGTGGGGGAGTGGCTGATGAGACAGCCGGGGCGGGAGAGGTGACGACGGGGCGCCGGCGGCCGGGCGGCGACGGGCGGGGGCACGGCCGCCCCGCCGCACCCGGCATCATGGACCCGCGCGACGCAAACCACTGAGGAGTACCCATGCCCGCGGGAACCATCCGCTACTGGGCCGCCGCCAAGGCCGCCGCAGGCACAGCCGAGGAGCCGTACAGCGGCGCCACCCTCGCCGAAGCGCTCGACGCTGCGCGCGAGCGACACCCCGGTGAGCTGGCCCAGGTGCTGCGGCGATGCTCGTTCCTCGTCGACGGAGACCCTGTGGGGACCCGCGGCCATGAGACGGTACGGCTTGCCGAGGGCGGCACGGTCGAGGTGCTCCCGCCGTTCGCAGGAGGGTGACCCCGCACATGAGTGATCAGCCATATCCGTACGGGCAGCAGCAGCCGCAGCAGCCGGACCCGCGGTCCAACCAGGACCCGAACGGCCACCAGGACGCGAACGGGTACCAGGACGGGTACCAGGACGCGAACGGGTACCAGGGCCCGAACGGCTATCCGGACCCGAACGCGTACCAGGACCCTCCCGCGTACCCGGATCCGAACGGCCACCCCGCGGCGCACCCGCATGATCCGTTCACCCAGACCTGGAGCGGGCAGACCTGGGACACCCAGGTCCAGCCGGTCCAGCGCCCGGCCCGGGCTCCGGCGGGGGAGCCCTACGCGGCTCCGCAGCAGCCTCCGTACCAGCAGCCCCCGTACCAGCAGCAGGCCGCGCAGATCCCGCACGACCCGTACGCCCAGCAGCAGGCTCCGTACCAGCACCAGCACCAGCACCAGCAGCAGCCTCAGCAGTCTCCGTACGAGCCGCAGCATCAGCAGTCCGCGCAGCAGCCTCCGTACCAGCAGCCTCAGCAGGCCCCTCAGCCTCAGCAGGCCCCTCAGCCTCAGCAGGCCCCTCAGCACCAGCAGGCCCCTCAGCACCAGCAGGCCCCTCAGCAGCCGTACGAGGCCCGGCAGCACGAGCCCCGGCAGCAGCACGGGGGCCCGGTCCACGACGCCCAGCAGCCGTACACCGGGGCCGCACCCACCTGCTTTCCGCCGCAGTCGCACCCCCTCCCGCCGGAGGCCCCCGCGCCGTACGCCGCGCGATCCGAGCCTGCCGTCGTGGCGGCGCCCGTCGCTGCTGCTCCCGCCGCTCCGGCCGACGGCCCCGCGTACAGCGCCCCGAGCACCGTCGGCAACGCGCGGATCACCGACGCGCAGCGGGCGCGCGCCGAGGGGCGGTCGCCCATCATCGCTCCCGGGATGCAGCCCGCCTGTCTGACGGCCGGGCTCGGGATCCTGCTGGCGGCTGCCGCCTTCGGCGGGCGGTATGCCCTGGTCGTGCCGCTGCTGGTGCTCCAGGCCGTCACCGCCGCAGGCTGGTTCCGGCTCAACGGCATGTGGCCCGCCCGGCAGGGCATCGCACTCGCCTTCCTCGGCGGTGTCGTCGCGGACATCGCCCTGCTCGTCGCGGGCGCGGACCACGGACCTGCCGCGATCATCGGCACGCTCGGCACCTGGGTGCTGCTCACGCTCGTGCTCCAGCTGCGCAGCCACGCGCCCGCCGACGAGCGGATGGCCGGGCTGATGGCCACCATCGCCTCCTCCGCGCTCACCATCGTCGCGACGGGGATCCTCGCGTCGTCCACGGACGCGGTGACCGTCGGCTGTACGGCCGTGGCAGCCGCGGCCGTCGTGCGCGCGCTGCCGCTGCCCGGCCCTGCCGGGCTCGTCGCCGCGCTGGTCGCTGCGGCTGCCACAGGCGCCCTGGCGGGCGCCGTCACGGGGCTCGGTGTCCAGGGCGCGCTGCTCGGGGCGGCGGCCGGCGGCTGCGCGCTGATCGGGCTGCGGGTCGCGAGCTACGACTATCCGTCCCGCTTCGTGCACATGACGGCCGGAGTGGCCCTGCCGCTCTCCGCCGCAGCGCCCGCGATCTACCTGATCGGCCGGATGATCGGCTGAACAGGCGGCTAGGCTCGGGTGCGTGCCACCGGCACGCATCAGGACCTCGGGGACGAGCAGGGGACGACCGGTCATGCGAGCACTGCGGACACTGCTCATCATCGTCGTGGTTCTGGGCGGCCTCTTCGTCCTCGCGGACCGGATCGCGGTGCATGTCGCCGACAACAAGGCGGCCGACCGAATACGCAGCAGTGAGGGGCTCTCCGCCTCGCCCGATGTGGACATCAAGGGCTTCCCGTTCCTGACCCAGGTCCTCGACAAGAAGCTGGGCCGGGTCGACGTCACGCTCAAGGGCGTCGAGGCCAGCGCGTCGGGCCGGCAGGTACGGATCACCGAGGTGCGGGCCGAACTGCACGACGTGAAGGTCTCCAGCACCTTCAGCAGTGCTGTGGCCGCCCGCGCCAGCGGCAGCGCGCACATCTCGTACGCGGACCTCACCAAGGCGTCCGCATCGGACGCCAAGGTCGCGTACGGCGGGAACGGCAAGGTCAAGGTGACCGGTTCGGTCGCCGTCCTGGGGCGCACGGTCAGCCGCAGCGTGACCTCGACGGTGACCATGGTCGGGTCGGACCGGATCAAGGTGCACGCGGACACGGTGCCCGGCGAGGGCATCCCCGGCCTGGAGGGCCTGGTCCGGCAGAGGACGGACTTCGTGAGCGCGGTCGGCGGGCTGCCCGCAGGTCTGAAGCTCAGCGAGGTGCGGGCGACTCCGGACGGTGTGGACATCGGCGTCACGGGTACGGACGTCTCACTGGCCGGGTGAGCCTGAGTGCCCGGATGGTGAGACGGGGGCGTCCGGTCCGCAGATGGCGGGCAGGTACGGAACCGTGGCGACCCCGGGCCGATCCCGCTTCAGCGAATCCTTGTCCCACATCGCGGACATTCACGTCTCACTGCCTGATACGACGGTGACATCTCCGCCCGTACTTCCCTACGATCGACCGCATGAAGCACCAGGCGGATCTCACGAAGCGGCGGGCAGTCGACCTGTGCCGCGTCGCCGCCATGCTCTGTCGCGCCTTCTGAGCGGGAGCTCCGACTCCCGTATCCCCCGGGGCCCTCGACCGTTGTCAGGGCCACCCCCGCGGTGCCGGACGCGCTCTGTCTCCCGGCCTCCGTGGATCCGTACGCCGACACCATCGCACCATCCCACCGCATGTCCCCAGGCTCCGCAGGAGCAGGGGATTCCCCGCCCCCCGGAGGAGATTCCGCATGAGCCGCAGCGACGTCCTGGTAGATGCCGACTGGGTCGAGGCCCACATCGATGACCCGCAGGTCGCCATCGTCGAGGTGGACGAGGACACCTCGGCGTACGAGAAGAACCACATCCGGAACGCCATCCGGATCGACTGGACCAAGGACCTCCAGGACCCGGTCCGCCGTGACTTCATCGACCAGGCCGGCTTCGAGAAGCTGCTGTCGGAGAAGGGCATCGGCAACGACACGACCGTCGTGCTCTACGGCGGCAACAACAACTGGTTCGCCTCGTACGCCTTCTGGTACTTCAAGCTCTACGGCCACAGCGACGTCCGGCTGCTCGACGGCGGCCGCAAGAAGTGGGAGCTCGACTCCCGCGACCTGGTCGAGGCCGTCCCGACCCGCCCGGCCACCACGTACAAGGCCAAGCCGCAGGACGAGTCGATCCGCGCCTACCGCGACGACGTGGTGGCCGCGATCAACAGCAAGAACCTGGTCGACGTCCGCTCGCCCGACGAGTTCAGCGGAAAGCTGCTCGCCCCGGCGCACCTCCCGCAGGAGCAGTCGCAGCGCCCCGGCCACGTGCCGAGCGCGCGCAACATCCCGTGGTCGAAGAACGCCAACGACGACGGCACCTTCAAGTCGGACGACGAGCTCAAGGCCCTCTACGAGGACGAGCAGGTCGACCTGGCCAAGGACACCATCGCGTACTGCCGCATCGGCGAGCGCTCCGCGCTGACCTGGTTCGTCCTGCACGAGCTGCTCGGCCAGGAGAACGTCAAGAACTACGACGGCTCGTGGACCGAGTACGGCTCGCTCGTGGGTGTGCCGATCGAGCTCGGCGCCAACAAGTAGCAGCGCCCTTCCCCAACTTCTAGGCCCTTCAGGAGAACAGCATGTGCGGAGCGAAGGCCGGCGGCCCGGACGCCTCGACGATCAAGCCCGGTGAGACCACCATCCAGGGCAGCGTGACCCGTGACGGCGAGCCCGTGACCGGGTACGTGCGCCTGCTGGACTCGACCGGTGAGTTCACCGCCGAGGTCCCGACCTCGGCGACGGGACAGTTCCGCTTCTACGCGGCCGAGGGCACGTGGACGCTGCGCGCCCTCGTCCCGGGCGGCACGGCCGACCGCACGGTCGTCGCGCAGACCGGCGGCCTCGCGGAGATCGCGATCGCGGTCTGACCCAGGTCTCAGCAGCACGTGAGCCGGCCGGAGGGCCGCACCCCAGGGGGTTGGACGCCACTTGGACAGGGTGCGGCCCTCCGTGCCGTCCGGGGGCGGGCTGTCGCCGGTCGGTCTTACGCTGGAGACATGTACTCGCGACGTCGGCGCGGATATTTCCTGTTGATGGGCGGCTGCCTGCTGCTCTTCGTCTCCTCCTGGGCCTTCGTACGTCTCTGGTCGGTGCCGGCGGCGATCGGTATGTGTTTCGTGGCGATGGTCATTCCGCCGGTCGCCGCGATCGTCGGCAACCGGCGGGGGCCCGACGACCGCTGGTGGGACGAGCAGCCACCCGAGGGCTCCGCGGAGAAGCGCGCGGGAAACAGCCCGGGGAAGCAGCCTGAGGGGCGCCCCGGGAAGCACCCGGGGGGCCGCACGGAGAAGCACACGGACCTGCCGCCCTCGGGGGACCGGACGTCCGACGAGTGGTGGGACGAGCTGGACGGGAAGAGACGGCGCCGGTAGCGGGCGGGATCCTGCCGGGCCGGTCAGTAGACGAGCGCCTGGACGCCGTCGCCCATGGCCTCCTGCACGAAGAGCTGGGCGCCGGCGATCCGTACGCCTTCCAGGACGTCCTGCTCGGTGATGTCGCGGCGGGCCGCGCACTGGGTGCAGACGGTGATCCGCCCGCCGGCCCGGATCGAGTCGATCAGATCGGGCAGCGGCGCCGCGTGCGGCAGCTCGAACTCGGCGGCCCGGCCCGGCAGGGCGAACCACGACGACTCACCGGTCAGCCAGAGCGAGACCTCCACCCCGCTGGCCACCGCGACCGCCGCCACGGTGAACGCCTGGGAGCACCGTTCGGGAGCATCGGATCCCGCGGTCACCTTGATCACTAGCTTCTTCTGCGCCATGGCCGAACTGTAATCGCGCCTCTGCCGGCCCGGCCCCTGCACGGAGGTGTCACTCCCCTGAGCTCCCCCGGCGTCCTGTACGCCGGGCAGGAACCCCGCGCGGTACTGCCCGGGCCCGGACGGCCCGCCACCGCGCGACCTGCGTGCGCCTACCTCGCAGAGAGGGCCGGGCCCCCACCCATTAGGCTGGGACCCGGCCCTTCCTGCTTTTCACGTCCTCGCGGCCGCCGTCGTCCGTGCGGCCGCTCGTACTAGGAGCACCTCGTGCTTGAAGCCTTCTACATCGCCCTGCTGGTCCTGGTCTGCGTCGGCGTCATCGCGTTCACCGGCCTCTCCGTGAAGAAGCTCTACCAGGGCCAGCGCTGACCGCTCGGCAGTGGCAGCAGCGGCAGCGGCAGCCCGAACCCCTCTCACAGATCGTCTGAGCCCTCATGATCGAGATTCCGTCGGACCTTCATCCGAGCCTCGTCCCCCTGGTCTTCCTCCTCGGCAACTGGACGGGAGCCGGCGTCGCCGACTTCCCCGGTGAGGAGAAGTGCAACTTCGGCCAGGAAGTCGCCTTCACCCACGACGGCCGGGACTTCCTTGAGTACACCTCGCACACCTGGGTGCTGGACTCCGAAGGCGTGAAGGTCAGGCCGCTGGAGTCCGAGTCCGGGTACTGGCGCGTCGACGAGCAGCGCAAGGTCGAGGTCGTGATGGTCCGCGACCAGGGCGTCGTCGAGATCTGGTACGGCGAGCTCGCCGACCAGAAGCCGCAGATCGACCTGGTGACGGACGCGGTCGCCCGGACCGCGGCGTCCGGCCCGTACAGCGGTGGCAAGCGGCTCTACGGCTATGTGAACAGCGACCTCATGTGGGTGGGCGAGAAGGCCACCCCCGAGGTCGAGCTGCGCCCCTACATGTCCGCGCACCTGAAGAAGTCCGTCGACCCCAGCGAGTGGGCGAAGGATCTGAAGGATCTTCCTGACGACGGAATCGCCTTCTTCAAGTAAGCGGCTCCTAGACTGGAGGCGTGGAGACCACTGACTGGCAGAGCGACCTCCGCAGCCGCGGATACCGGCTGACCCCCCAGCGACAGCTCGTGCTGGAGGCCGTGGACACGCTGGAGCACGCGACGCCCGACGACATCCTCACCGAGGTGCGGAAGACGGCGGGCGGCGTGAACATCTCCACGGTCTACCGGACCCTGGAGCTGCTGGAGGAGCTGGGTCTGGTGAGCCATGCCCACCTCGGGCACGGTGCTCCGACGTACCACCTCGCCGACCGGCACCACCACATCCACCTGGTCTGCCGGGACTGCACGGAGGTCATCGAGGCCGATGTGAGCGTGGCCGCCGACTTCACGGCGAAGCTCCGCGAGACGTTCGGCTTCGAGACGGACATGAAGCACTTCGCCATCTTCGGACGGTGCGCGAAGTGCGCGGGCGGGACTGACGGGCCCCGCACCGGGGGAGAGGACGGCCCCTCCCGGGCTTCCGGAGACCGGCCGTAGGCTTGCGGACATGAAGAGCCCGCTGTTGTCACTGCCCGGTGCCGTCCCCGCCGAAGGCCGGGACGAAGGTGTCGCCGCCCACTACGGGGACCTGTTCCGCGAGCAGCGCGCGCTGTCGGAGGGCGCCGGTCTCGTGGACCTCTCCCACCGCGGTGTCGTCGCGGTCACCGGCCCCGACCGGCTGAGCTGGCTGCACCTGCTGCTCACCCAGCACGTCAGCGACCTGCCGCAGGGCGTGGCCACCGAGGCGCTCATCCTCTCGGCCAACGGCCACATCGAGCACGCCCTCTACCTCGTGGACGACGGCGAGACGGTGTGGGCGCATGTCGAGCCGGGCACGCAGCAGGAGCTGATCGCGTACCTGGAGAGCATGAAGTTCTACTACCGGGCCGAGATCGCCGACCGCACCGGGGACACCGCGGTCGTCCATCTGCCGGCCGGTTCGATCGCCGATGTGCCGGACGGCGTGGTCGTCCGGGAGACCGCGTACGGCCGTGATCTCTTCCTGCCCCGGGAGCAGCTGGCGGCGTATGCGGCCGAGCACGGCCCGGCGGCCGGCCTGCTGGCGTACGAGGCGCTGCGGATCGAGGCGCACCGGCCGCGGCTCGGTCTGGAGACCGACCACCGGACCATCCCGCACGAGCTGGGGTGGATCGGCACCGCGGTCCACTTGGAGAAGGGCTGCTACCGGGGGCAGGAGACGGTCGCCCGAGTCCACAACCTGGGGAAGCCGCCGCGGCGGCTGGTCTTCCTGCACCTGGACGGCAGCGAGGTGCTGCTGCCGGGGCCCGGTACGCCGGTCAGGCTCGCTGCGGACGGTGCGGAGGGCCGCCAGCTGGGCTTCGTCACGTCGTCGGCCCGCCATCACGAGCTGGGGCCGATCGCGCTGGCGCTGGTGAAGCGCAACGTGCCGGTGGACGCCGAGCTGCTGGCGGGGGACACCGCCGCCGCCCAGGAAGTCGTCGTGGAGCCTTAGGCCGCGTGGGCCGGCCACCTGAGCCCGTGCGGCAGGCGGTCTGAGTAGCGGTACTCATGATCGGACACCGGGACCGGTGCAGGGTTGCTTCCACGCCGATCCACGAGGAGTGCACCATGCGCGAGCCCATCCGTCCCCGTACGTCCCCGACCGGCAGGCGGCGCGCCCGCTCCGTCCCGGTCCTCCTGGTGGCCGCCGCTTCGGTCGCCTTCGGGCTCACGGGCTGCTCGACGGCGGACGCCATCTGCGGCGGCGGTGAGTATCCCGTACTGAACATCGGCTCCACCGGCAGTGCCTGCGCGTCCGACGGCCACGAGCCGCCGAAGGGCTACACCCGTTACCCGAAGGGCAAGGTGCCCGCGCATGTCGGCGACAGGTGGGACACCTACTGGCAGAGCCACACGGTCGACAGGAACGGAAAGATCATCAAGGCGCCGAAGGGGTGAGCCGGGTCGCCGCGCCGGCCCGCTTCCCCAGCGGCCCGCCGGTCTCTCCTGCGGGCCGCGCTCACATGTCCAGCAGGACCGTGAACGGGCCGTCGTTCGTCAGTGAGACCCGCATGCTCGCCCCGAACCGGCCCGTCTCGACCGTCGCGCCCAGGGCGCGCAGCCGGGCCACCACCTCGTCGACGAGCGGTTCGGCCACCTCGCCGGGGGCGGCCCCGTTCCAGGTGGGCCTGCGGCCCTTCCGGGCGTCTCCGTAGAGCGTGAACTGCGAAATCACCAACAAAGGTGCATTTGCGTCCGAGCACGACTTTTCGTCCGACAGAATGCGCAGCGACCATACCTTTCGGGCTAGCTGCGCCGCTTTTTCCGTTGTGTCCTCATGGGTGACCCCGACGAGCACACACAGACCCTCGCCGGTGATCTCACCCACGGTCTCACCAGCCACGACGACGCTCGCGCCGTCCACCCTCTGCACCACTGCACGCATGCGCACCAATCTATCCACGGCCGAACGGGTGCGGAGAGCCAGCAACGGCACCACCCGGGGTGGCACCATGCACGAGAGGCGGTGCACCGCATCGGTCGAGGGGACGGAATACGCATATGAGCACATCTGGCGCCGGACAGTCGTCCGGTCCCGTATCCATGACCCGGATCGGCTCCGCACGGAGGGCACCCGCGCAGCGGGCGGGCGCCGCACTCCCGGCGATCACCGAGCACGACATCGGCCGACTGCACCTTCCGGCCCTCCGCACGCTGCGCAGGGACGCCCAGCGGGACGAGGCCGACCTCAGTTACGTACGCCGCATGCTGCACGGGCGGATCGACATCCTCCGCGCCGAGCTGGCCCGGCGCACCGGCCCTGAGTCCCCGGTCGTCGAGCGGCTCTCCGAGATCCTCGCGGACGTGCCGTCCTCGCACCGCTCGTCCGCGAGGCACGTGACGCTCTCGACGCCGCGCAGCGCGGAGAACAGCCAGCTGGCCGCCGACATGCTCGCCGAGGTGGAGCTCTCCGATCTCGGCGCCCGTACGGACGAAGAGCTGCACACCGGTATGGGCCGCCTGGTCCGCTACGAGCAGCAGGTCTCCAGCCGCAGGCAGCACCTCCAGCGCACCGCCGACGATTGCAGCGCGGAGATCGCCCGCAGGTACCGTGAAGGCGAAGCGCAAGTAGACGACCTGCTCACCTGAGGCGATCCTTCCGGTGGGCGGGCCCCGTTCCCCGGAAGGCCCACGATGACCGCCAGCTCCACCGCCCCTGTGTCCCCGGTCCTCGCGGAGGTCGTACGTTCCGGCTTCGTGGAGGGCAGGCACCGGGGCTCGCTGGTGATCCTCGCGGCCGACGGATCCGTCGAGCACACGCTCGGCGACCCTTCGCGGCCCGTCTTCCCACGCTCCAGCAACAAGCCGATGCAGGCGGCCGCCGTACTGAGGGCCGGCCTCGACCTCTCCGGCGAGCGGCTCGCCCTCGCCTCGGCCAGCCACTCGGGCGAGGAGTTCCAGCGGGCGCTCGTGCGCACGATGCTCACCGAGTACGGGCTGCACGAGAGCGATCTGCAGTGCCCGGCCGACCTGCCGCTGGACCCGGTCGAGGCCGAGGGGTATCTCGCCGCAGGCCACGGCCGTGAGCGCGTCACCATGAACTGCTCGGGCAAGCACACCGCGATGCTCGCCGTCTGCGCGCTGAACGGCTGGCCCACCGACTCCTACCTCGACCCCTCCCACCCGCTCCAGCGGCTGGTCCTGACGGTGGTCGAGGAGGCGGCCGGCGAGCGGGTGACCTCGGTCGGTACGGACGGGTGCGGGGCGCCGCTGATGGCGGTCAGCCTGGTCGGCCTCGCCCGCGCGTTCCGTGCGTTCGTGCTGGCCCCCGAGGGATCGCCCGAGCGCCGGGTCGCGGACGCGATGCGCGCCCACCCCGAGTACGTCGCGGGCACCCGCAGGCCCGACACCTGGGTGATGCGGGCGCTGCCCGGGACGCTCTCGAAGATGGGAGCCGAGGCGGTCCAGGCGCTGGCGCTCCCCGACGGCCGGGCACTCGCCTTCAAGGTCGAGGACGGTGCGACCCGGGCGCTGGGACCGGTGCTGGCGCGGACCCTGGAGCAGATGGGTGTGGAGAGCCCGGTACTGGCCAGGCTGGCGGACGCGCCGCTGCTCGGCGGCGCGGCGAAGGTGGGCGAAATTCGCGCGACAGTCCGCGGGGCGGGTGCATAGCGTGACGCGTATGGCAGTCGACGTCCGCCCGGTCTCCGAATCCGAATATCCCGACTGGCTCCGCGCCTGTCACACCGGCTTCCTCCAGCCGCCGGCGGTCTCCGCCGACGAGGTGCGCAGCCGGCGCCCGTACACCGATCTGGCGCGCGCCCAGGGCGCGTTCGACGGCGGGCGCTGCGTCGCGACCTTCCGGTCCTTCGCGCAGGAGGTCACCGTCGTCGGCGGGGCCTCACTCCCCGCCGGCGCGGTCACCAACGTCACGGTCTCCCCGACGCACCGCAGGCGCGGCCTGCTCAGCCGGATGATGGCGGTGGACCTGGCGGCCGCGAAGGAGCGCGGGGAGGTGCTGGCGACGCTGATCGCCGCCGAGTACCCCATCTACGGCCGCTTCGGTTTCGGCCCTGCGGCCTTTTCCACGGAGTGGGCGGTCGACATCCCGCGGGCCGGGCTCGACCCCCGCTGGGCCCGCCCGGAGTGCGGCGGCCGGATCGATCTGACCGACTCCGCCGGCGCGCGGGAGCTCGGTCCCGCGCTGCATGCCCGCTTCCGGCAGTCGCACCCCGGCGCGGTCGGCAGGGACGAGCGCTGGTGGGCCGTCAGGACGGGGCTCGGCGAGCTGCCGGACCACCCGTGGACGGAGCCGTTCTACGCGGTGTACCGCTCTCCCCGGGGCGAGATCGACGGCCTGCTCGTGTATACCGCCGACGCCCACTGGGGCGCCGCCAAGCAGCCGCTCAACACCGCCACCGTGCGGGACTTGATCGCGGTGTCCCCGGCAGCCGAGCGGGCGCTGTGGCACTTCCTCTGCTCGGTCGACTGGGTGACCACGGTGCAGGCGGGCCGCCGGGGCCCGGACGATCTGCTGCCGTCGCTGCTGCCCGACCCGCGCGCGGCCAGGATCACCCAGCACGCGGACTTCCTGTGGATCCGGCTGCTCGATGTCGTACGGGCACTGGAGGCCCGGACGTACGAGGCGTCCGGCACCCTGGTCCTGGAGATCGGGGACGGGGACGGGCTCACGGCGGGCCGCTACCGGCTGGACGCATCGCCCGGCGGCGCGGTCTGTGCGCCGACCTCGGAGCCTGCCGATATCGCCCTGGACGTCGGGGAGTTGGGTGCCCTGTACCTGGGCGACGCATCGGCGGTCCGGCTGGCCGCGCTGGGCCGGATCTCGGAGGAGAGGCACGGCGCGGTGGCCGTCGCCGAGGCGCTGTTCCGTACGGCGGTCCGGCCCTGGTGCCCGGACATCTTCTGACCCCCGGCCCGGCCTCCGGCCGGCTCCCCCCACCCGGGAGGCGCCGACGGCCCCGGGCCGCTGGGCCGGAACGGGCGGAGGGGGCAGCGGTCCGCGCAACTGGCCGCCGTGCCAGGGAGGTTCAGGCCATCGCTACTCTTGGGTAGGCCGGATGTGGAACGGCCGGGCGGCCAACGGCGTCTTGCCATACGACGGACGGACACACGGACGGACAGCCACGTTCGCGGAGAAGAGCGGAACGCGGTGGAAGGGCCCCGGAAATGGTTCGACGCAGACAGGACTGCGAAGGGCCCGGACATGGGGAGTCTGTCCGGGTGACTTCAGACGTGACCGATGCGAACGACACGACCGTGACGAATCCCCAGGCCGTCCCGACCGTCCCGGCCGGTGCGACCGACACGACGCGATGCGAACAGGCGGTATCCGTGATCCGAGAGAACCTCCGAGACCGGATCGCCGCGACACGGTATGTGCTCTTCGGCTTCGACGGCCCGCTCTGCCGGCTGTTCGACCAGAGCGCCGCGCGCACCGCTTCCGAGGGGATGCGGACCTTCCTCGAGGAGCGCGGGGTCGCGGCCCTCGCCCCCGGCGCGGACCTCGGCGGGCTCTCGGATCCGGTCGACATCCTGCGTACGGTCGGGGAGCTCCACCCCGCGAGCGACCTCGTGGCGGACCTGGAGGAGTGGCTGGCGCGCCAGGAGCAGCGGGCCGTTCCCGGAGCGTGGCCCGCGATGTACGCGGACGGCGTCGTCCGCACCTGGTCGGCGACCGGCGGCCGGCTGGCCGTCACCACCGACCACTCGTCCCGGGCGGTGCGCGACTACCTGACGGGCCGTGGCCTCACCGAGTGCTTCGGGCCGCACATCCACGGCCGGACAGCAGCGGACCTCCAGCTGCTGAAGCCGCACCCGCACACACTGGAGCAGGCGCTGGCAGGGCTGGGCGCCGACCGGACCGCGACGCTGGTGATCGGCGACTCGGTGCGGGACCTGCGGGCGGCGCAGGAGATCGGCCTGCCGTTCCTCGCTTACGCCACCGACGACCTGGCCGTCGACGAGCTGGCTTCGGCCGGCGCCGACCTGGTGCTCAACACCTGGGAGCCGGTCCTGGACATCCTCTGGGGCCGGTGAGCCGCTGCGGCAGGCAGGCAGTGCCCCGGGTGTCCGGTGTGCTCCTTGCGTACGCCCGGTCGTCATGAGGGGCGGGACGGGCCTGCGTGCGCACAATCGGCAGCGGACCTACTGGGCGATCTCGGACGCCGCGATCCGGCTCTTCCTGGAGAAGGGATTCGACGCGGTTCCGGTGGCGGAGGTGGCGGCGGCGGCCGGGATCTCCAAGCCCACGCTCTTCCGGTACTTCCCGGCCAAGGAGGACCTGGTCCTGCACCGCTTCGCCGACCACGAGCGGGAGGCGGCCGGGGTGGTGGCGGGGCGGCCCGCGGGACGCCCGCCGCTGGACGCTCTGCGGCTGCACTTCCTCGGCGGGCTGCAGCGGCGCGACCCGGTGACCGGGCTCAGCGACGAGGAGCAGGTGCTGGCCTTCCACCGGCTGTTGTACGGGACGCCCGCTCTCGTCGCGCGACTGTCCGCGTACCTGAGCCGTACCGAGGCGGCGCTGGCGGGGGCCCTCGCGGAGGCGACACCGGACGCTGCCGCTCAGGACACCGCTGCGGGGGCGTGGGGGGAGGACCCGCGCGGGCCGGACACCCGGCTCGGTGCGCGGCTGGCGGCCGGGCAGATCGTGGCCGTGCAGCGGATCCTGGCCGAGGAGAACTGGCGGCGGATCGCGGCGGGCGAGAGCGCCGGACGGGTGTACCCCGACGCGGTGGCCGCGGCACAACGGGCGTTCGCACAGCTGCGGGAAGGGATCGGGGACCGGCCCCGCTGACCGCCCGCTCGCGGAGGGGCCGGGTGCACCCCCGGCAGCAGGCATGGCGCATATTGAGGGCATGGTTGAGCAGGCAGAGGAGGGACACGGGGAAGCCGCGTCCCCGTCCGCCCGCCGGTCTTCGCCGATGCTTGCGGGTGCCGGAGTCTGTGACCTGTTGGCTGCGTGAGTGGGGACGGCATGGAAATCGTGGTGGAGTTCGACCGGGAGCCCCGGGCGGAGCAGCTGCTGTGGCAGGAGCTGGCCGCCGGTCTTCCCGCCGGTACCCGGGCGCCCGGCGGGCACGGCCCGCGCCCCGGGGCGCTGGGCGTGGCGACCGCCCGCTCCGGTGACGGCACACTGCTGGGCTGGGCCCCTGTTTTCGCCGGCCAGGACGCGGACGCGGCGACCGTCGAGTGGCTCCTGGTGTCGCTGGAGCGTGAGCGCATCGTGCACGGCTCCGTGGCCGAGCCGGACGGCACCGGTGACGAGGAGGCGGTCCTGGTCGCCCTCTTCCGTGCGGCGGCCGACGCGGCCCGCGCGGCAGGGTTCCGGGCACTGGACTGGCTGGACCGCGGCGACACCGGCGCGGAACTGGACGCGCGCGCGGCGGCCGAGCTGGAGGCGTCCGTACACCGGGAGCTCGGCCGGAAGTGGGGCGTGTCGGCACTGGCCCGCTGGCAGCGGCCGGACGGGATGCCCGTCGTACGGACCCGCCGGGCGCCCCGGGGCACGGGGTGGCAGGGCCTCGAACTGCTGACGGCCGACGGGCGCACGGCCGCCCGTATCGCCGCTGTGGTCGCGGGCCCGGAGGTGTACGTCGAGAGAGTCGGCCACCACGGCGTCGACGCACCCGAACTGGGCTCCCTGGTGGCGGACTTCGCCGAGCAGATCCGCGAGGAGCACCCCTCGGTGGAGTCCTTCCGGGTCCGCGAGCTGGACGACGAGGTGCTGGGCAGGGCGCTCAAGTCGGCCAAGCTGCGGGTCAGCCACCGCTGGTGGCAGTACCGGCTGCCGCTCTCCTGACGGGGCGGCCCCGCGCTGCCCGGCCCGGTGCCAGGAACGCGTTCCCGTTCCCCGCAGGAAAGCCCCTGCGACAGGTCTACGGGACCGAGCGGATCACGCGGGCCGGGTTGCCGACGGCGACGACGTCCGCCGGCAGGTCCCTGGTGACGACCGAGCCCGCCCCGACCACGGTGTTCTCGCCGATCGTCACCCCCGGGCAGACGATGACGCCGCCGCCCAGCCAGACGTTGTCCCCGAGAGTGACCGGCTGTGCCGCCTCCCACTTGGCGCGGCGCTGCTCCGGGTCGATCGGGTGGGTCGGCGTGAGGAGCTGGACGTTCGGGCCGATCTGGACGTCGGCGCCGATGACGATCGCGCCCACGTCCAGGAAGACGGCGCCGAAGTTGACGAACGTCCGCGGCCCGATGGTGATGTGACGGCCGTAGTCCACCCGCAGCGGCGGCCGGACCTCCACATCCTCGCCCACTGAGCCCAGCAGTTCGGTGAGCGCGGCCCTGCGGCCGGCCGGATCAGTGGGCGACGTGGCGTTGAACCGCTCGCTCAGCACCGCGGCGCGCAGCGCGTCAGCGGCCAGCTCGGGGTCGTCGGCGAGGTAGAGCTCCCCGGCGAGCATGCGTTCCTTCTGACTGGTCACGGCGGGCTTCCTCCAGCGTTCGTCCCACTTCGGCCGCGCGGTGCGCCCAGGCAACGATGCACCATGAGCGCGGCCGGGCGCAGGGCTCAGAGCTTCGCGGAGGTGATGACGGTTCCGTAGAGGTCCGTGATGGTCGCGAGGGCGCTGTGGTGGATCTGGTCGGCGCTCAGGTCGGTCCCGCCCTCGGTGCCGGCGGAGCGGAGCGGGCGGGTGGCGCAGGCGTCGGCGACGACGGTGGGCCGGTTTCCGCGCAGGAAGGCGCCCTGTGCGGTGAAGGTGACGCACATGTGCGTCATGAATCCGGCGATGATGAGGTCCTTGTGTCCTGCGGCGTCGACGTGTTCGCCCAGGTCGGTGTTTACGAAGGCGTCCGGGGCGGTCTTGACGACGATGTGCTCGCCCTCGGCCGGGGCGACGGCGGGGTGGATGCGGCCGATCTCGGCGCGGATGTCGTACGGGGTGCCCTCGCCGCCGTCGTTGATGACGTGGATGACCTTCGTGCCTGCCTGGCGGGCCTTCTCCAGCAGTGCGGCGGCGGAGTCGAGGGCGGCCTGCCAGCCTTCCAGCTCCATCACGCCGCCGACGTAGGTGTTCTGGTAGTCGACGAGGATCAGCGTTGCGTCGGTGAGTGAAGCGGGCGTCTCGTCGAAGCCGTTGAGCTCGCGCAGAGTCGTCGAAGTCATGGGGTACCACCTCAGGTTGCGTGCCGGGCGGCGCGTGCGGGGACACCCGGGGCACGCGCTCGATGAGCTGTCTCCGGAACGCTATGACCCCCCGGCCGGTGTCGGCAATGTCGTCTAACATGCAGTTCCGGACATCGCTCCTGCTCGCACTGTCATCACCGGCCGTCCGGACCGGCCGACCGGGCGGAGGCCCCCATGAGCACCCTCGAACGACTCGTCGTCATCGTCCTCTTCGAGGGCGTGGACCTGCTCGACATCACAGGACCGCCGGAGGTCTTCTCCCTCGTGCAGCGCGAGACGGACGGCGCGACGGGGTACGAGGTCGTCCTCGCCGCCGAGACGATGGGGCCCGTCACCACCTCGGCCGGGGTACGTGTCCTTCCCGACGCCACGTTCCGCGAGGTGTCCGCGAGGAGCATCGACACGCTTCTGGTGCCCGGCGCGGTCGAGGTCGACAGCAACCGCCGCGTCCACGCGCTCACCGACCCCACGGTGGTGGGCTGGGTACGGACGCTCGCCGCCAGGACGCGCCGGGTCACCTCCGTCTGCGTCGGGGCGCACCTCCTCGCCGCGGCGGGCCTGCTCGACGGCAAGCGGGCCACCACGCACTGGTCGACGGCGCAGCAACTCGCCGCCGAGCACCCCGGCGTCGAGGTCGACGCCGACCCGATCTTCATCCGTGAGGGCGATGTGTGGACCGGCGCGGGGATCAGCGCCTGTCTCGATCTGTCACTCGCCCTGGTCGCCGACGACTTCGGCGAGGCCGTCGCGCTCCGGGTCGCCCGCCAGCTCGTGATGTACCTGAAACGGCCCAGCGGGCAGAGCCAGTTCAGCGTTCCTCTCGAACCGGTCTCCACGACCCGCCGCGTCGAGGACCTGCGCCACCACATCCTGGGCAACATCGCCGGACGGCTCACCGTGGCGGACCTCGCCGCGTACGCCCATGTCGGCGAGCGGCAGCTCACCCGGATCTTCAAGGCCGAACTCGGCATGACCCCGAGCGCCTATGTCGAGTCGGCGCGCGTCGAAGTGGCCCGCAACCAGCTCGAATCCACCGACGCCACCCTGGAACGCATCGTGTCCGCCTCTGGGTTCGGCACCACGGACACCCTCGTACGGGCGTTCCGCCGGCGGCTCGGCACCACGCCCACGGAGTACCGTCTGCGGTTCCGCGCCACGGCCGGCTGAGCGGGACGAGGCAGCGGAGGGCTCCCGGGGCCGCACCTTCCGGAAGCGGCATCCTTGCAGGTCAGAGGCTGTATTGAGGGAGCCTCCGGCGGCCGGGCTGGTACTCTGGGGGCATGAACCCGCGTGATCTTGCCAACCTCGCGCATCTGCGCCGGGCCCGGGATCTGATCGACCGGGAGTACGCCCGCCCGCTCGACGTGCCGACGATGGCCCGCCACGCGCTCATGTCGCCGGGGCACTTCTCGCGGCAGTTCCGGGCCGCCTACGGCGAGACGCCGTACAGCTACCTCATGACCCGCCGCATCGAACGGGCGATGGCGCTGCTGCGGGCGGGTACGAGCGTGACCGACACCTGTATGGAGGTCGGCTGTACCTCGCTCGGCTCGTTCAGTACGCGGTTCAGCGAGCTCGTGGGGGAGTCACCGACGGTGTACCGCGCCCGGGAGCACGGCGCCGTCGCGGCGATGCCCCCGTGCGTCGCCAAGGTACGCACCCGGCCGATCAGGGGCGCACCGGGCGGGGGCGGGGCGCTCGGAGGCGCGGCGGCGAACACCGGTGCGCCATCCGGTGCGACAGCGGCACCGGCCGGACCGGCATCGACAGCACCGGCTGCACCGGCATCGGTCGCACCGGCACCGATCGCGCCGACACCGGTCAGGATTCGAGAAGCGGGCCGCGGGGCCGCGACCTAGCGTGGTCGCATGACCATCGCTCTCCAGTACTGCCACATCACCGTCAACGACCCCGACGAGGCCCTCGTCTTCTACCGGGACGCGCTCGGCCTGGAGGTGCGCAACGACGTCGCGTCGGGCGGGTTCCGCTGGGTCACCCTCGGCAGCGCCGCCCAGCCGGGCCTCGAAATCGTGATCTCGGAACCGCACGCGGGGCGGTCCCAGGCCGACGGCGACGCTCTGCAGGAGCTGCTCACCAAGGGCGTTCTGCCGAACATCGTCTTCTCCTCCGGCGACCTCGACGCGACCTTCGAGAAGATGCTGGCCTCCGGCGCCGAGGTGCTCCAGGAGCCCATCGACCAGCCCTGGGGCCCGCGCGACTGCGCGTTCCGTGACCCCTCGGGGAACATGGTCCGGATCTCCCAGGCCCCGAAGGCGTAACCGCGGGCGGCGACGGCCGGGGCTCAGGCGCCGTCGGGCCAGGAGAATCCGAGTTCCCCGGCGCGCTCGCGGCTGCCGCCGCACACCTGGCCGTAGGTCTTCGGGTCCTCCCGGGCCAGCCGGTCGAGTGCGGCGGCGGCCTGCGCCTCGGGCGGGGTTCCGTCGTCCGGCACGACCCAGCGGAACTGGAGGGGAATGCCGTCCGGTTTGCCGGAGCCGGGAACCGGCGCGTAGCCGAAGGTCACCACGGTGGTGTCCGGGTCGTCGAAGCCGCTGCTGATCCAGCCGGGCTTCGCGTCCCACCGGCTCAGCAGATCCGGCCGTTCGGCCAGTCCGGCCCGGATCAGGCGGGCCGTGGTGCGGGCCGGCCAGGACCAGGAGCGGTCCGCCTCGGCTCGGGCGATCTCCCTGTCGTAAGCCACGGCGTCGAAGCGGCGGGCAGCCGGTTCGTGGGAGGGCTGCCGTGATCCCGGCGGGGTGAACGGGCGCCGCCAGTTCTCCCACACCACCTGGTCCCCGTCGCGCCGGATGGTGACGTAGAGCGCGCCGCAGCATCCTTCGGTGCAGTGCGCCTCGGCGAGCTGCACCTCCCTGGTCGCAGAGCCGGCCCGGAGCCGGCCGTCGTCCAGCAGGAATTCAGGGCTGTGGGCAGGGCCGCGTGCGAAGAACGCCGGGACCACGGGGCACCCGTCGAGGAGGATCCGGGTCTCGACGGGTTCCCTGTCCACGGGATCGCCCGCCACCACCTCGACGCGCAGCCCATCCGGCAACGTGGGCGGCCGGAAGGGGCGCCGGCCGGTGCGCCGGATCCACCCGGCCCGCAGCCCCCGGCCGGCCTCGGCGCCACCGTTGTCGGGCAGCGAGGCCCATGGTGGCCCGGCCAGCAGCCGTCCCAGTGAGGCCAACAGCGCCGCACGCCTGCCGGGAGGCCAGTCCAGCAGCACACCGGGACCGCTGCTCAGGTCCAGGGCGAGCGAGAGCAGAGTGGCGTGGTTGTCGAGGGTGGGCGGCAGGAGGCCGGCCCGCGCGGTGACGCTCTCGTACACGGCGAGCGCACCGCGGTAGGCGAGGAGGTCGGCCGGGTCGTCGCGCGAGCACCCCATCCGGACCAGCAGCCTGCCCGCCCGGGCCAGCAGGGCCGTGTCCGACGGGTGCCGGTCGAGCAGACCTGGCAGCCCGGCGGCCTCCGCGACCCGGCGGGAGATCGCGGTGCTGAGGAACCGGGGCCCATCGGGGAACGCGATCAGTTCCGTACGGATGGCCCGCCGGTCTCCTCTCCACAGGGCGCGGACGAGTGGCCGCAGCTCGTCGCGGCGCGCGTAGCCGGCGAGCCAGACGACAGCGGCACGCCGGCGGTCCAGTGAGTCGAGGGCTTCGACGGCCGGGCGGGTGAACTCCCGGAACAAGCCGAGAACGGTGAGACAGGGGATGTCCCCGGGCTCACCGAGCCGGGCGAGCAGGGCAAGGCCGGCAGCGACGGCGGGCCCCGTGGTCCCGGCCCGGGTGAGGTGCCGGGCCAAGGCCCGGGCGGCTTCCCTCTGGCCGTCCGGCAGCGGCAGACCGGCCACGGCGAACCGGATCAGGTGCAGGTGGCTGCGGCCCGTGCCGAGCGTGGCGAAGCGGCGGTGCAGGGTGGCCGCGTCGTCCGGCAGGGGATCCAGCGCGTCCCGGATGACGCGCCGCGCCTCCTCGTGGGAGAGCGGGGACCCGCCGCTCGCTCCTGGCCGGTGGGGGAGGGAGAAGCCGCGCGCGGGCGGGACGCCGTCGGAAGTCCGGCGCAGAAGGTGCAGGGCGTGGTCGTACAGGGCAGGCGGGAGGGTGAGCGCGGTGCGCTCCTCCTGGGCGCTCACCGGGTGGAGCGGAGCTCGATTCGGCAGGTCATGCGGGCAGCCTGCCAGCCTGGCTCGCGGGCTGTCGAGAGGATTCGGCCGCCGGGCCGCCCGGCCGGGTCGCCGCGGCGCCCTCCTCCGTGGCATGTAACACTTTTGCAAGCGCCTGCTTGCAAAAGTTAGCGTCATGGGTGCAGCATCGACCTATGGCATCACTCAACGTCGGCAATCTCGGTGAGTACTTGCGCGAGCAGCGGCGCACCGCGCAGCTCTCCCTGCGCCAGCTCGCCGACGCCGCCGGGGTGTCGAATCCGTATCTGAGTCAGATCGAGCGCGGCCTGCGCAAGCCCAGCGCGGACATCCTCCAGCAGCTGGCGAAGGC
Source organism: Streptomyces sp. NBC_00388 (assembly GCF_036061255.1). NCBI lineage: Bacteria > Bacillati > Actinomycetota > Actinomycetes > Kitasatosporales > Streptomycetaceae > Streptomyces > Streptomyces sp. NBC_00388. Next base: position 3,520,257 of record NZ_CP107948.1, on the reverse strand, counting down.
GCTCCGGATCTCCGCGGAGACCCTGTACGTCCAGGCCGGGATCCTTGATGAGCGGGAGCGGGACGAGCTGGAGACGCGCGCCGTCATTCTGGCCGACCCCTCCATATCCGAGCGCCAGAAGCAGGTGCTGCTCCAGATCTACGAGTCCTTCCGCAAGGAGAACGGGCTCGAACCGGATGCGCCCGGCACGGCGGGCACAGGACCGGCGGACGGTAGTGAAGCCCCGCAGCCGAAGCGGCGCGAAGCGCCCGAAGCGCGCGGAGAAGTACGCGAAGAGCACGACCCCCACGAACAGAACTGATCCGGGAGGACCACAGTCATGGCCATCACCGATGACCTGCGCAAGACCCTCACCGACCCGACTCCCCTCTACTTCGCGGCCGGCACGGCCGACTTCGCCGTCGAGCAGGCCAGGAAGGTGCCCGCGCTCCTGGAGAAGTTCCAGGCCGAGGCGCCCGCCCGTATCGACGCGGTGCGCAACACCGACCCCAAGGACGTCCAGGACCGCGTGACCACGCAGGCCAAGGAGGCCCAGGCCAGCGTCACCGCGAAGGTCAGCGAGGTGATCGGGGCGTTCGACACCGACCTGAAGAAGCTCGGTGAGACCGCTCAGGACCTGGCGCTGCGCGGGGTGGGCGTGGCCGCGGAGTACGCGGTCCGTGCCCGTGAGACGTACGAGAAGGTCGCCGAGCGCGGCGAGCAGTCCGTACGGCAGTGGCGGGGCGAGGCCGCCGACGACATCGTCGTGTTCGGCACCGTCGTCGAGCCGGACGCGCCGGCCAAGCCGAAGAGCGGCACCGGGACCAGGACGGCCGGCAAGGCCACGCCCAGGACCGCGTCGAAGCCGAGGACCGAGACCAAGGCCGCGCCGAAGCCGGGAGCCAGGACCGAGTCGCGGATCGCTCAGCCGCGGACCGCAGCTCCGAAGCCCGCGCCGGCGTCCGCTCCGAAGCCTGCCGCCGCCACCGCGTCGAAGGCCGAGGTGAAGGCCGAGTCCAAGCCCGCAGCGGCCAAGAAGAGCACCGCCACGCGCAGCACGTCCACGACGGCGAAGAAGAGCACGCCGCCGGCCGGGAAGTAAGGACCGGGCGAGCCGGGTGGGATCGGGCCGGGCCGGGCACCTCGTGGGTGCCCGGCCCGTTCTTTCGGTAGCGTGGCCGTGTTGATGGCCGGTCGAACAGGCGGTGTTGCGCAGTGCTGATGCAGGGTTTCGCAGGATTCATGTCGCTGTTGAGTTTGGCGCTGATCCTCTTCAGCGGCTTCGCGGTGGTGGACGCGGCGATCCGCCGGGAGGACGCGTACCGCGCCGCGAGCAAGCAGACGAAGCCGTTCTGGCTGATCATCCTGGCCATCGCGTTCGTGGTGAACTGGCTGTTCTCGATCCTGTCGTTCCTGCCCGTCATCGGGCTGGTCGCGACGATCGTCTACATGGTGGACGTCCGTCCCGCGGTCCGGCAGGTCTCGGGCGGTGGCGGCCGCAGAGGCAACGGTTCCAGCAGTGACGGGCCGTACGGCCCGTACAACGGCGGTCGGTAGCCTCCGCCACCCGCTCCGGCCATGGGCGGCACGCACGGAACGCCCCGGATGTCTCGCATCCGGGGCGTTCGCGTGCCCGGGGAGGCGGCCGGACGCCGTTGCCGGCCGCCCGCCGCGCCCGCCCGGTGGGGAGACCTACGCCATGCCCCGGCGCCGCTCCAGCAGCAGTACCGCCACGTCGTCGGTCAGCTCGCCGCCGTTCAGTTCGCGGACCTCCGCCACGGCCGCCTCCAGCAGGCTCTCGCCGCGGAGGTCGGCCGTCAGCTGGCGGTCGATCATCTCGACCATGCCGTCCTGCCCGAGCCGCTGCGTACCCTGGCCGATCCGGCCCTCGATCAGGCCGTCCGTGTACATCAACAGGTTCCAGGCGCCGCCGAGTTCGACCTGGCGCCGGGGCCAGCGGGCCTGCGGGAGCAGGCCGAGTGCCGGGCCGCCGTCCACCTGCGGGAGGAGCTGCGCGGTCCCGCCGTTGCGGGAGATCAGCGGGGCGGGGTGGCCCGCCAGGCAGAGCCCGGCGCGGCGCCCGTCCGGGGCGATGTCGACCGTGCAGAGCGTCGCGAAGAGCTCCTCGCTCTCCCGCTCGTGCTCCAGGACCTGCTGGAGCGTGGAGAGCAGCTGGTCCCCGCAGAGCCCGGCGAAGGTCAACGCCCGCCAGGCGATGCGCAGTTCCACACCCAGAGCGGCCTCGTCCGGGCCGTGCCCGCAGACGTCGCCGATCATCGCGTGGACGGTCCCGTCGGGGGTCCGCACCACGTCGTAGAAGTCACCGCCGAGCAGCGCACGCGAGCGGCCCGGCCGGTACCGCGCGGCGAAGCGCAGGTCCGAGCCCTCCAGGAGCGGTGTCGGGAGCAGGCCGCGCTCCAGGCGGGCGTTCTCCTGCGCGCGCAGCCTGGACTCGGCCAGCTTGTAGTGCGCGGTGTCGGCGCGCTTGCGCTCCACCGCGTACCGAACCGCCCGGTTCAGCAGCCTGCCGTCCAGCTCCTCGCGGAGCAGGTAGTCCTGTGCCCCGGCCCGGACCGCTTCCGCCGCGCTCTCCACGCGACCGGACGTGGTCAGTGCCAGTACGGCGTGGCGGGGCGCGAGCTTCAGCACGTCGCGGAGTACGGACAGCTCGTCGTCCGCGTCCGCCCCGGGCAGTGCCAGGTCGAGCAGGATGCAGTGCACGTCGTCCGTGAGCAGCCGCGCGGCCTCGGTGAGGTTCCGTGCGGTACGGAGGCGTACCCGCGTGCCGGAGGCGTCCGGCAGCTCCGGGACCGTGAATGTGCCCGCTGGATCGTTCTCGATCACCAGCAGCGTCAGGTCGGTGCTGCCGGTGGAGTCCGGTCCCCTGGTCTGGTGGGGCAGAACGGTCTGACCGTTCTCCATCGCTTCTGTTTCCTTCCCTCCCCCCGAGGGCGCGGTGGAGCGCCAGTCGACGCACCACCAGACGGGGACCTTAGCGGTTGGCGGGGCCACAGCGGAATGGCACCGGAGAAACCACCGGGGTCATATGCCCTCTCCCGGCCCGCATCCGGCGGTTTGACGGTGCGCGGACCCATGACGAACGTCACTCCGGGGGCCGGTGGAACCGGGGTGACGCACGCCACGGGGGACCGCCCGGGAAGGGGCGGGGGAGAACCGCGGACCGGAAGGGGCGGAGCGGGCTACTTGTCCGGCCGGGCCACGCCGAGGATGGGCATCGAGCCGGCGCCGCCGATCGTGACGTTCCGGCCGGGCCGCGGGGCGTTCACCATCGCGCCGTCACCTATGTACATCCCGACGTGGGTCGCGTCCGAGAAGTAGATGATCAGGTCCCCGGGGCGCATGTCCTCCACCGCGACGTGCGGCAGCTGCCTCCACTGTTCCTGCGAGGTGCGCGGGATGGGGTCGCCGGCTGCCGCCCAGGCCTGGGAGGTCAGCCCGGAGCAGTCGTACGAATGGGGGCCGGTCGCACCCCACACGTACGGCTTGCCGATCTGGTCCGTGGCGAACTTGACGGCCTTCTTGCCCTCGGCGCTCGCCTTGTTGTCGATCTCCTTGAGGATTCCCGAGCTGAGCCAGGCCGTCTGCGCCTTGAACTCCTGGTCCTCCTCCAGCTTCTTGAGCCGCGCGCGCTCCTTCTTGGCCAGCCCCGACTCGAGCTTCTTGGCCGCATCGATCTTCTGCTCGATGTCCTTCTTCTTCCCGGCCTGCTTCTTCCGGTTGGCTTCCAGCTTCTGCCACTGGTCTGCGGCGTCCTGGGTGTACGCCGTCAAGTCCTTCTGGGTGCGGTCCATTTCGGCCAGCAGGTTCTTCTGTGCCTGCTGGCCCGAGCGCAGCCGGTCGGCGCCGTCGAGGAAGCTGTCCGGATCGCCGCTGAGCATCAGCTGCGCCGCCGGCGGCAGACCGCTGTCCCGGTACTGGGCGCGGGCCTCGGCGCCTGCCTGCTTCTTCAGGGCGGAGATCCTCGACTGGCCCCTGACGATGCGCTGGGCCAGCTCGACGATCTCGGACGACTGCTTCTCGGACTGCTCCTTGGCGAGGTTGTACGCGTCCGTCGCCGACCCGGCCTGGCGGTAGAGGTCGTCGATCTTCTTGCGGACGGCTTCGAGGCGCTCGGTGCCGGGACTCGAAGCGGTGGGGCTCGAAGCCGCCGGGTCCGTGGACCCGGAGTGCGGCGGCCTGGGATCGGCGTACGCGGCAGTCGGCGCGCTCAGCACGGTCAGTGCGCAGACCAGTGTGACCGCGGCAGCGACACAGCGGCGTCGGTTCACGAGCTCCCCCTCCAGAGCTGATTTACCGTCAGTAACTTAGGTGGCGTTGGCGCGATATTGCCATGCCCTGCGCGTATGCGACAGAGGTGTACAACAACTCCCCGGCCCCACCCGCGCCCCCGCGTCACTGCCTGCCCGGTCCGACGAACGGAGACCGGTTCAAGTTCCCGGCAGGGGCGCCAGCGCCGCCCAGTCCACGGTGACTTCACCCTGCCGCCACCTGCGCACGTCGTCGGCCAGCGGCCAGTCGGCCGCGAGGGAGCGCACGGCGGCGATCCAGCGCTGCCGGGCGCCGAGCGAGGCGTACGGCGCCGCCGCGGCCCAGGCGCGGTCGAAGTCGCGCAGGAAGGCGTGCACGGGCTCGCCGGGGACGTTCCGGTGGATCAGCGCCTTCGGCAGCCGTTCCGCCAGGTCGGACGGCTGCTGCAGCGAGCCGAGCCGGGTCGCGAACGTCACGGTGCGCGGGCCGTCCGGCCCCAGCGCGACCCACACGTGCCGCCGTCCGATCTCGTCGCAGGTGCCCTCCACCAGCAGTCCGTCCGGCGCGAGCCGTGCGCACAACCGCCGCCAGACGGCGCCGACGTCCTCCTCGTCGTACTGCCGCAGCACATTGGCCGCCCGGATCAGCGACGGGCTGCGGCCGTCCAGCGGTACCTCGAAGCCGCCGTGCCGGAAGGTGAGCCCCGGACGCGCGTACGGCTGCGCGGCGGCGACCCGGGCCGGCTCGATCTCGATGCCGGTGACCTCGGCCGCGGGTGCGACCGTACGCAGCCGCTGGAGCAGTTCCACGGCGGTCCAGGGGGCGGCCCCGTACCCGAGATCCACGGCGAGGGGGTCGGCCGAGCGGCGCAGCGCGGGCCCGTGCACGGCGGCGATCCAGCGGTCCATGCGGCGCAGCCGGTTGGGGTTGGTCGTCCCGCGGGTCACGGCCCCCACCGGCCGGGCGCCTGTCGTACGGGCTCCTGCGGAGCGGTCACCGGTGAGGCGGCGGGAGGGCTGGACCATGTCCCGAAGGGTATGCGAGGCGTGTCGGGGTAATGATTCGGCAAAACGGAAATGCGGCGGCGCGTCCCGATGTTCAAGGGTCTGACGGGGTGCGTCTGCCCCGCAGTCGAGCGCGCCCGCGCGAGGAGAGGACCGTCCACGTGAGCCAGTACGTGTCCCGGCTCGGCGGCCGGATCACGGGCCCCGCGCGGCCCCCCAGGCTGATGTTCGCCGGGCACCGCAAGCCGCGCAGGGTCGCCATGCTCAGCGTCCACACCTCACCGCTGCACCAGCCGGGCACCGGCGACGCGGGCGGCATGAACGTCTACATCGTGGAGCTGGCCAAGCGGCTGGCCGCGATCAACATCGAGGTGGAGATCTTCACCCGCGCCACCACGGGCGGCCTCCCGCCGCTGGTGGAGCTGGCGCCCGGCGTGCTCGTGCGTCATGTGGACGCGGGCCCCTACGAGGGCCTGGCCAAGGAAGAGCTGCCCGCCCAGCTCTGTGCGTTCACCCACGGGGTGATGCAGGCCTGGGCCGGACACCGGCCCGGCTACTACGACCTGGTGCACTCCCACTACTGGCTCTCCGGCCACGTCGGCTGGCTCGCCGCCGAGCGCTGGGGCGCGCCGCTCGTCCACGCCATGCACACCATGGCGAAGGTCAAGAACGCCGCACTGGCCGAAGGTGACACCCCCGAGCCCGCCGCCCGCGTCATCGGCGAGACGCAGATCGTGCGGGCCTCCGACCGGCTCATCGCCAACACCGACGAGGAGGCCGACGAGCTGGTACGCCACTACGAGGCCGATCCCGGCAAGGTCGCGGTCGTCCACCCGGGGGTCAATCTCGACCGCTTCCGCCCCGCGGACGGCCGGTCGGCGGCCAGGGCCCGGCTGGGGCTTCCGCAGGACGCCTTCGTGCCGCTCTTCGCCGGCCGTATCCAGCCGCTCAAGGCTCCCGACATCCTGTTGCGCGCGGTAGCGGTCCTGCTCGACGAGGACCCCTCGCTGCGCAGGCGCATGGTGGTGCCGGTGGTCGGCGGCCCCAGCGGCAGCGGCCTCGCCAAGCCGGAGGGCCTGCAGAAGCTGGCCGCCCGCCTCGGCATCGCGGACATCGTCCGCTTCCACCCGCCGGTCGGCCAGGACCAGCTCGCCGACTGGTTCCGGGCGGCATCGGTGCTGGTCATGCCCTCGTACAACGAGTCCTTCGGGCTTGTGGCCATCGAGGCCCAGGCGGCCGGCACCCCGGTGGTGGCCGCCGAGGTCGGCGGGCTGCCCGTCGCCGTACGCGAAGGGACGACCGGGTTCCTCGTCCCGGGCCACGACCCGGCGCAGTACGCGGCGCAGCTCAGCCGCTTCCTGCGGAACCCGTCGCTGGTGGACGAGATGGGCGCCGCCGCCGCGCGCCACGCAGGCCGGTTCGGCTGGGACACGGCCGCTTCGGCCACCGCGGACGTCTACACGGCAGCGGTGCACGAACACCGCCGTCGCGTACGCTCGCACCATGGCTGATCAGGCTGGCGAGAGCGGCGTACGCGAGGTCCTGGAGCAGGCGTTCAAGGACGCCGGGCTGGAGTGGGAGAGCCCGGAGCCCGGCTCCTACGTGGTGCAGCTTCCCGGTACCCGGAAGCTCTCCACCACCTGCTCGCTGATCGTCGGGAAGCACGCGCTGTCGGTCAACGCGTTCGTGATCCGGCACCCCGACGAGAACGACGCGGCGGTGCACCGCTGGCTCCTGGAGCGCAACCTCCGGCTCTACGGGGTGAGTTACGCGATCGATTCGCTCGGTGACATCTATCTCGCCGGGAAGCTGCCGCTGTCCGTGGTCACACCGGACGAGATCGACCGGCTGCTCGGGTCGGTCCTCGAAGCGGCCGACGGCCCCTTCAACACCCTGCTCGAACTCGGTTTCGCCCGTGCGATCAAGCGCGAGTACGCGTGGCGGGTATCCCGCGGGGAGCCGACCCGGAACCTGGACGCGTTCACGCACCTGACCCGCGAGACCGAGGGCTGACACCGCCTGCGGAGCGCGGCCGCCGCCCGCCGCCGGGCAGCCACAGCACCCGCCCGGCACCGGCCGGCACCGGGCCGGCACCCGCCCGGCACCCGCCGGCAGCGGGCCGGACGCCCTGCGGGGTTCCTCCCCGGGCGATCCTCTCCTGCGCACCCCTTCCCTCCCCTCCCGATGGCGTGGCATGCTCACGCCCGACGCATTCATGAATGCTGTTCATGCTCATGAATCCAAGGTGTGTATCCGTGAAATCCCGTCCGGCGAAGGTGGATCGCGTGGGGAACATCAGCAGGCGCGCACTGCTCGGGGGCGCTACGGCGGTCGCTGCCGTCGCCGCGGCAGGAGGTACATCCATGGCCGCACCACGCGGCCGTACCCCGTCCACCACCCCGCTCTGGCGGGAGTTCACCCGGGCGCCGTACACGCACCCGCAGATCCCGTACATCGGCGGATCCGGCCGCCGTACCGGCGAGCGCCGCTTCCCCCGGTACCCCGTCGTCGCCGACGTCCGGGAGTACGGCGCGGTCCCCGGCGGTTCCGCCGACGCCGCGCCCGCGATCAACCGTGCCATCGCCGCTGCCGGCCGGGCCGGTGGCGGCACGGTCCTCATCCCGCCCGGCACCTTCCGGATCGACGACCTCATCCGCGTCGGGCACAGCAACGTCGTGCTGAGGGGTGCGGGGAGCGGGCGCACCACGCTGCACGCGACGAAGAGCCTCACCGAACTGATCGGGCCGTACGGCTCCCGCTACGGCGGCGACAAATCCTCCTGGTCCTGGGCCGGCGGGCTCGTCTGGCTCTGCCCCGAGGCGAGGTTCGCGAGCCTGACGGAGGCGATCACCTCCGGGGCCTGGCCGTTCGAGGGGTGGACGGGCAACAGACGGGACGAGTGGCGGACGCTCACCACCGTCGCCCCCGCCCGGCAGGGCGACCGCACGGTCACCGTCGCGGACACCACGCAGCTCGGCCGCGGCGACCTCGTGCTGCTCCGGCTCGCGGACGACGCGGGGCACACGCTCCTGGAACACATGGCAGGCGGAGGGCCGGGCCCGGAAGCATACGAGTGGGACGACAAGACCAAGCTGACCTCGTACGTCCCGTACGAGTGGCCCGTACGCATCACGGCGGTGCACGGCCGGCGGGTCACCCTGGAGCGCCCCCTCCCGCTCGACATCCGCCCCGAGTGGGACCCGCGGCTCACCACTCACGTCGCACCGCTGACCGGTTCCGCCGTGGAGGGACTCACGCTCGAAGCGGTCCTCACCCCGCAGTCACCGCATCTGCTCGACAAGGGCTACAACGGTGTCGCGTTCCAGTGCACGTACGACTGCTGGGCCGACGACATCGTCGTACGTGACGTCGACAACGGCTTCGGTCTGGTCGCGGCGTCCGCCACCACCCTGCGCCGTACCCGCGTCGAGGGCCGGGGCTCGCACCACCCGTACTTCTGCCGCGAGGGGTCGCACGACAATCTCGTCGAGCAGTTCACGATCGCCGAGCGCACCGTGCCCGCCCCGGCGGGCACCCAGCTGCACGGAATCAACGTCGAGGGGCTCTCCAGCCACAACGTCTGGTCGCGCGGGCTGATGGAGATGGGCACCTTCGACTCGCACCGCGGGCTGCCGTTCGCCAATGTGCGGACCGACATCACCGTCAACAACAACGGTCAGCACGGAGGCGACGCCTCGGCCGGCCCGCTCTTCGGCGCCCGGTTCACCCACTGGAACATCCGGGTCACCAACGGCCGTGAGGGCCTGATGAAGATCGACGGCCTGGCCCCTTACAGCGCGAGCGTCGGCATCAGCACGGTCAGCCCGTTCGGCCAGATCGACGTGCCGGACTTCACGGGCGATCTGCATGCCCGGCTGGAGGCGTACGGGGCGCCGGAGTCCGTACGCCCGGCCAATCTGCACGAGGCGCAGCGCGGGCTGCGCTGAAGGGGCAGGGGGCAGGGGGCAGAGGACAGGGGGCAGGGCAGGGGAGAGGGCGCGGCGTTCCCGCCCGGGCCCGGCGTCATTCCGAGTGCGGGATTCCCGGCCCCGGTGGACTATTTCTCCCATGAGCGACAAAGGGGACTCCTCCGGCTCCCGCGCGGATTCCGCTGACGCCGGCAGGTTCGCGCCGAACCAGACGCTGACGCTGGCCGCCATGCTGTTCGCCGTCTCGATGACCTTCATCGACCAGACGATCGTGGCCATCGCGGCGCCGGACATCATCGACGAACTCGGGCTCTCGGCGTCCGGGATGCAGTGGGTGGTCAATGCCTATCTGCTGACCCTGGCTGCGTTCTTCGCGCTCGGGGGGCGGCTCTCCGACCTCTTCGGACACCGCCGGATCATGGTGATCGGCACGCTCGTCTTCGTCATCGCCTCGGCGCTCTGCGGCGCGGTTCCCACGGGCGGGGCGGCGCAGGCCTGGCTCATCGCCTTCCGGGCGGTGCAGGGGCTGGGCGCTGCGCTGATGTTCCCCGCCGCGCTCGCTGTCGTGGTCGCGGTCTTCCCCGTGGAGCGCCGCGGGCGCGCCCTGGCACTGTTCTTCGGGCTGTCCGGCGCCCTGACGGCGGTCGGTCCGCTGCTGGGCGGCTGGCTCACCGACTGGACCTGGCGGGCGATCTTCTGGGTCAATGTGCCGGTCGCCATCATCGCCCTGGTCCTGACGGCGAAAGCCCGTATCCCCCGTGTCACGCGCCGTGAGCCCCTCGACGTGCCGGGCGCGGTGCTCGTGGCCGCGGGCATGGGGCTGAGCGTCTTCGGTCTGCAGCAGGCATCCTCCTGGGGCTGGGGCAGCGCCGCCACCTGGCTCTGCATCGTGGGCGGGCTGCTGGTCCTGGTGGCGTTCGCGGCGTGGGAACTCCGTACCGAACACCCGCTCATCAAACTGGCGGTCTTCCGGGACCGGGCCTTCACCGTCGATGTCGTGGTGCTGTTCTTCGCGATGATCGCGTTCGTCCCGGTCTTCTTCTTCGCCTCGGTGTACGCGCAGGTGTCCCTGAGCGCCTCGCCGAACCAGGCTGCCCTCTACCTGCTGTACTTCTTCATCGGCTTCGCCATCGCCTCGCAGTGGGGCGGGCGCATCCTGGACCGGCGCGGCGCCCGGCCCGCCCTGAAACTGGGCTGTGCGGTGGGTGCCATCGGATTCGCCCTGTGGGCGCACCGGATGACGACGCTTTCGATGCACGACCAGTGGCCCTACGCCGCCCTGGCGGGCGCCGGTATCGGATTCCTGTTGGCCCCGGCGTCCACGGACGCGGTCAACCGGGCGATCGACGCGTCGTACGGCGAGGTCACCGGCGTCACGCAGACGGTACGCAACTACGCGGCGAGCGTGGGTCTTGCGGTGTTCGGCACGGTCCTCACCCACATCACGACCGACCACGTGGCCGCGACGCTCCGCGCCGACGGCCTGTCCGGCGGGGCGGCGAAGAGTACGGCGCACAGCATCGCCGAGGCCGTGACGGGTCACGGCGACTCGCGCCCGCCCACGGGCGACGGCGCGGTCGCGACGGCGACACGGCATGCGATGGGCTCGATCCGGCTGGACTTCGCCGAGGCGAACCGGGCTGTTTTCTACGGGATGGCGGGCTCGCTCGCCATCGCCTTCATCTGCTCGTACTTCCATCCCGGCACCAGGGTGACATCGGAGTCAGGGCCACCGCAGCCACAGCCGCCACAGTCGCCACCGCAGGCACAGCCGCCCGGGCGGACCGGTGGCGCCGCGCCGGTGTGAGGGGGACGGGAACAGGGGCGCCGGTCCGCCCGGGACGACGAGAGCGAGGGCGCCGCGTCCGGGCACGCGCAGGCGAGCGGCGCCACCCGCGAGTGAGCGTCACAAGGTGCATTCGTAAGGGGCAATTGGCGCATACAGCCATTACGCATGGCGGGTTCCGGCCCGGCACCCGATTGACCGAGGGCGTCAATCAGAGGCTGCAGGGCCGTCGATTAGGCTCGGGGTCATGGCCGACGCACCGTACAAGCTGATCCTCCTCCGCCACGGCGAGAGCGAATGGAACGCGACGAATCAGTTCACCGGCTGGGTGGACGTCAACCTGACCCAGAAGGGCGAGAAGGAGGCGGTCCGCGGCGGTGAGCTGCTCACGGACGCCGGCCTGCTCCCCGATGTCGTGCACACCTCGCTGCAGAAGCGCGCGATCCGCACGGCCCAGCTCTCGCTGGAGGCGGCGGACCGCCACTGGATCCCCGTGCACCGCTCCTGGCGGCTGAACGAGCGGCACTACGGCGCGCTCCAGGGCAAGGACAAGGCGCAGACGCTCGCCGAGTTCGGCGAGGAGCAGTTCATGCTGTGGCGCCGCTCGTACGACACCCCGCCGCCGGTCCTGGAGGACGGCGCGCAGTACTCGCAGAGCGGCGACGCGCGCTACGCGACGATCCCGCCGGAGCTGCGCCCCCGTACGGAGTGCCTGAAGGACGTCGTCGTCCGCATGCTGCCGTACTGGTACGACAGCATCGTCCCGGACCTGCTCGCCGGCCGCACGGTCCTGGTCGCGGCGCACGGCAACTCGCTGCGCGCCCTGGTCAAGCACCTCGACGGCATCTCGGACGCGGACATCGCGGGCCTCAACATCCCGACGGGCATCCCGCTCTCGTACGAACTGGACGCCGACTTCAAGCCGCTCAACCCCGGCGGCACCTACCTCGACGCGGACGCGGCAGCGGCGGCCATCGAGGCGGTCAAGAACCAGGGCAAGAAGAAGTAACCGCTCACGAAGAAGCCTCCCACCTGCGGGTTCTCCGCGTGGTGGGGGGCTTTTTGGTGGGCTGGGCCGCCTGTGGGTCGTGAGACTACGAGGGGCTACCGCCCGAGCGCCTGCCCGTTGCTTTGCAGGCAGAAGTTGATCTGCTTGCCATCGGGACCGGCTGTGGGTCGTGTACCAGAGGTCCTCAACGTGCCCCGGCGCTCAAGCGGCCACCCCGTTCCGCGGGGAGTCGGACCCAGGTTTGTACGGCCATCCCACCCAGATCTGTCGCAAGACGCACGACCCGGGGCCGCGAGTGCTGCCTCGCAGCGGGGATTGCCTGGAGCGGCGGGCCCGCCGCTCCAGGCGGCCCATTGAGGGCCGGCCCCGTCGGCTGTCCCGCTGCCACGCCCGGCAGGCCTGCCTGTGTGACCACGCCCCTGACCGCAGGGACGCGACAGGGCGGTGAGGATCACCTGGCACAGGGGCTTCCAGGCGGACGCGTCATCCCGCAGACGGCGCTCCGGCAGGTTGTGGCCGACGAGGCTGGTGGGTTTCCAGGTGGGCGACCACGGTGGCGTGGAAGCGGTCCACCGCATCGTCGATGCTGCGGATGAATCCGGATTCTGCGTTGCCGCGCGTGCTGCCCATGCTCTTCAGGAGGGAGAGGCGGAATCCAGTGATCCGGGAGCCGTCCTTCGGGAGGAGGTCGGCAGGCTCGGGCCGCAGCCGTTCCAGGGTGCCGCGGGGGCCTCCGCTCTCGCCCAGGAGGAGGGTCTCGATGCGGAGATCGGCGGGGGCTTCGGCGAGTTGACGGATCAGGCGCTTGGCCCAGGTGAGGGGATAGCCTTGCTCCGGTGCCGGTACTTCGACAGAAGTCCGCAGCTTGCCCGTACGCAGGTCAGCCACGATGGCCATGATGCCCGGTCTGCCGTCGATACGAATTTCGGCATTCAGACGGCCGTCTCCGCAGAAGCTGTCGGCAAGCGCAGTACGGCGGGAGTGGGGATCCGTACCGCGCTTGGCGCGCTGGACGGGCAGGACTTTCTGTCCCAGTTCACCGCCCAGCCGCAGGCAGACCTGGCGCACGAGTCGTTCCCAGCTCTCGACCACCTCGACGGCTCGCTTGTCGCCCTGACAGAGCGTCTCGTCCTCGATGGCCTTGCGGGTCGGCACCCAGGCGGGGCCCATGTTCTGGAAGCCGTGGCAGCCGGAGTTCTCGTGCCGCAGATAGTGGAGCAACTCGTGGAGGAGCCACGCATGGGCCGCGTTACCGACACCTTCATGGCGAATCAGCATCTGCGCCTGGTGGGCCACCTCTGCCCACGACAAGTGCCAGACAGAGACCTTGTTCTTGCGCCGTCCATCGATCTTGATATCGACGAGCGGCCTGCCCTCCAGCTGCACATCGTTGGAGAGCGTGATCACCGCCTCGTAGGCCCGCCGGGCAGCGATGTCCACGTAGTCCTGGACCTGGTCGGGCTTGAGCGGGTTGCCGTTGGTCTTGGTCTCCACGAGCGCGGTCCACAGCTTGCCTGCCCGTTCGACCCGGATGACCCCGTCAGGGCGCTTGGGTGTCTCCCCGTGAGGCAGTGAAACCTCGGTAAACGTCTCCATACGGCCTGCGGGAGCTCCGAACGCAGTCGTAAGCCTGCGCCCGAACTCCGGTACTTGTGCCATCACCGAGAGCAGGACGGAGGTCGCCCGCGTTTCCCGTTCCCGGTCATTCTTGAGGGACGAGGCCGGGAAGAGCCGGGCCAGTCGCCATGCCTCGTTCTCAGCAAGGGACTTGCGGGCCACCTTGGAGAGGACGACTTTCTTCTTGGCGGTCCGGGGACGCCGCTTCTTCTCCGGGGCCACCTCGGGCCTCATCGGCTGTGCAGGTGCGGCCGTCAGGAGCGTGGCCGGTGTATCCGCATCTGACCCGGAGTGCATGGGAACGGACTCCAAGGCCGGCTCCTGCGGCTCTCCCAGTGGCTCTTCGGGAGAGTCATCCACGTCGATTCCGAAGTCCGTCGCGAGGCCTGCCAGTCCCGACTCGTAACCCTGTCCGACAGCACGGAACTTCCATTCCCCGTTCCGCCGGTACAGCTCGCCGAAGATGAAAGCGGTCTCGGCTCCCGCGTCGGCTATGGAGAAGCCGAGCAGTGCCTCGCCCGTGCGGTCGACGACCGTCACCCGGAGGTCGTCGAGTTCACCGAACGGCGCGCCGCCGTACCGGCTCGCCGTCACAACGACCCTTTCCACGGCCAAGGGAATTTCGCTCAGATCGAGGCTGATGCGGTCCTCGCTGCCGTCCGCAGTCGGGGTCTTGCCCAGGAGTTGGACACTTCCGTCTGTTGCGGCCGGGTTGTTGTAGAAGAAGAAATCCGCGTCACTGCGCACCTTGCCGTCCGCGTCCAACAGCAGCACGGATACGTCTGCGTCTCCGTCTCCCGTCGCGCTGCACCACGCCAGGCTCACTACGACGGAGCCGGCCTCCTCGCTCAGAGAGCCGAGCCCCACATTGGCGCCTTTGACCATTTCCAGCATGTCGCCCCCCAGCGCACCGACCTGTACAGCCCGAGGGGCCGACGGCCGATCATTAACCCTGTGCAGCACCCCTGCCGCACGGGCTGAACTTTAGCGTTCGGTGGGCGCGTTGTGGTGTTTGTCACCGGGAACGAAGTGGTGGGGTGCGGGAGGTTCGTACACGAGGCGGCAGCGTGCCCGGAGCCGTTGGCCGAACGCGATCTGGCAGCCGCGATGGCCGGAGGCCGGTCACTCGCCTGCGGTCTTGTCCTTGGCGTGGGTCCAGCCCGTCAGGTGGATCGGACCGAACCACCGGGCCGCTCGCCGCACAGCCCGGTGCACCACCCCTCAGGCGTCGATGGTGGCGATGGCGTCGATGCCGTAGTTCCTGGCGTAGCCGTTCTCGACGCCGACCAGGATCTCGACGACGTCGAAGTACCGGTCCCAGAACGGCGTCTCGCGCAGCGCGTCGATCAGGAGCTGGTACGCCTGGTGATCGCGCGCCTCCCATACCCACACGTCGGTCACTCGCGCCGAGTAGAACTCCGTGTCGTAGAAGCGGGACCGCACGCCCTCCGTCTTCTTCTTGATCGCCGGCAGGACCTCCGTGGCGAACGCCTCCACCCGCTGTTCGACCGTCAGGCCGAGCCACTCGGGTGTGGTCTTGACCAGCATGAATGCCGTTACTTCGTAGCGTTCTTCGGACACGCTGTTTCCCTTCATGGGGTGGTTCGGCGGGGCTGCTCAGGCTCTGGCCGCGTCGGCCGCGTCGGCCGTGCCGGCCCGCGCCGTCCTCGGTCGACATCGGTCCGGACGGGTCCAGGGAGCAGTTCGCCCGTCGGCGAGGGCTTCACCGGTGACGGCCGCCCGGCCGATGACCACAACCTAGGGATGCGAGCGGGTTCACTGCCACGCAACTTTCACAAGGGGTTGTTGCGTAGGGTGCAACTATGCCTGAGCAGCTCGACCTCAACCTCCTGCGCGTGTTCGACGCCCTCCTGCACGAGGGCAGCGTCACGGTCGCTGCCGAGCGACTCCACCTGTCCATCCCGGCGACCAGCCGCGCCCTGGGGCGGTTGCGGCGCGCGATGGGCGATCCGATCCTGGTCCGCGCCGGTCGCGGCATGGCGCCGACACCGTTCGCGCTGCGCACCGCCCCTCGGGTGCGCTCGCTGCTGGAGGAAGCGTCGGCGCTGATCAGCGCCGACCGCGAGGTCGTTCCCGCCGAGCTCGTCCGTACCTTCACGATCCGCATCAACGACGGCGTCGCCGCGACCCTCGCGACAGCACTGGCCGACGCCACCGCAACGGCCGCCCCTGGCGTGACGCTGCGCTTCGTCCCGGAGGGCAGCGAAAGTGTCGAGGCCCTGCGTGACGGCTCGGTCGACCTGGACATCGGTGTCCGTGACGTCGCCACCCCCGACATCCGCACGACGGTCCTGTACCGCGAGCGGCTCATCGGCGTCGTGAGCGCATCCCACCCGCTCAGCCGCCACCGCCGGCCGACGCTGGCTCAACTGTGCGACCACCCGCACGTCTCGGCCTCCCGCCGCGGACGCTTCCGCGGGCCGCTCGACGACGTGCTCGATGCCGCGGGCCTGCGGCGCCACGTCGCCGCCGTCGTGCCCACCTTCGCCGCCGCCGCGATCCTGGTCGGATCGAGCCCCTACGTCGGACTCGTCCCGCGGCGCCTGGCCGAACAGCTCGGCCCCGGCCTGGGGCTGTACTGGTTCCCCATCCCCGCGCCGCTGCCCGAGCCCGACGTGCAGATGTTCTGGCACACCCGGCTCGACGCCGACCCGGCTCAGCGCTGGCTGCGCGAGACCATCCACGCTCGGCTCCGCAACGGGTCGTGAGCCTGGTGGGTGATGCGCTGTGCCGCTGACGGGGGTGCTTCCCCGGCGCGGATGACAGCGGGGCCCCGCCTCGCCTCACCGGAGTCGGAACCGGTGGTGCGGGACGGGGCCCTCGCGGCCGTACGGGACGGGGTGCGTCAGCCCTGACAGCCGGCGCACTGGCACGGAGCGCCGGACTGGCAGCCGCAGCCGCAGCCCGAGCCGCAGCCGCAGGCGCCGAGAATGCGCAGATGGTGCACTTCGACGGGGGCTTTCTGCTGGGGGTCGGTGACGGGGGAATCGGCCATGGGTTCCTCCTGCTCGGCGGGCGAGGACGTACTGCCTCGGCCATCCCATACCCACCCCGGCGGGGCGCATCAAGGGCGCATGCGCGCAAGCGCGCCGTTCACGCCCCCTCGACCTGTGCCGGGGCGGACTGGAGCTCGTCGGCGTGCTCGCCCGTCACCAGATAGACGACCCGCTTGGCCACCGACACCGCATGGTCGGCGAACCGCTCGTAGTAGCGGCCGAGGAGCGTCACGTCGACCGCCGTCTCGATGCCGTGCTTCCAGCGGTCGTCCATCAGGTGCTGGAAGAGCGTCCGGTGCAGCAGGTCCATCTCGTCGTCGTCCGTCTCCAGCTGGAGCGCCAGGTCGACGTCCATCGTGATGATGACCTCCGCCGCCTTCGCCATCAGCCGCTGCGCGAGCTGGCCCATCTCCAGGATGGTGGCGTGCAGATCATGCGGAACAGCCCGGTCCGGATAGCGGAGGCGAGTGAGCTTCGCGACGTGCTGGGCCAGGTCGCCCGAGCGCTCCAGGTCGGCGCTCATCCGCAGCGAGGTGACCACGATGCGCAGATCGGTGGCGACGGGCTGCTGCCTCGCGAGCAGGGCGATGGCCCGTGCCTCCAGGTCGTGCTGGAGGTCGTCGACCTTCTGATCGGCGGCGATCACACTCTCGGCGAGCTTCAGATCGGCGTCCAGCATGGCGGTCGTGGCCCGGCCGATCGCCGAACCGACGAGCCGGGCCATCTCGACCAGGCCTTCGCCGATCGAGTCCAGTTCCTCGTGGTACGCGTCCCGCATGGGAGTCCCTCTCTTGTGCAGCTGATCTCGTGCAGCTGATCCGGTGCGGCCGGCACGGCCTGGAGGTGCCCGACAGGTGTCCCACCTCCACGCCTCCACGGTCGGTGGGCCACGCGTCCGTTTCCGTCATCCCAAGTGAACCGGCCCTATCCCCTCGGTGAACTCTGGGCGACGAACGTTCGAGCAGGCGCCCGTATGGCTGGGGGTGTGTCGGTGAGGCCGCATAACCTGGAGCACATGGACGTGAACGCGGCGGTCGCCGCAGCAAGCGCGATCGCCGGGCTGTGCACCGGTGTCATCGGCGTGCTGGCGTTCCGCTGGAGCGAGCGCGAGCTGGCACGCCCCACCCGGACCTCCCTGCACACCGACGACGTGCTGCCGCCCGGCGTGGACACCGTCCTCTCCGTGCTCAGCTCCTCGGCCGTGGTCCTCGACGAGAGCGACTCGGTGGTCAAGGCCAGTTCGGCGGCGTACGCGCTGGGCCTGGTCAGAGGCGGGAAGCTGGCTGTGGAGCCCATGCTGCACATGGCCAGGGACACCCGGCGTGACGGGGAGATACGGCAGGTCGAGCTGGACCTGCCCCGCCGGGGCACCGGGCGCGGCGAGGCACTCGCGGTCTCCGCCCGGGTGGCGCCGCTCGGCTCCCGGCTGGTGCTGCTGCTCGTCGAGGACCTCACCGAGGCCCGGCGCATCGAAGCCGTAAGGCGCGACTTCGTCGCCAACGTCAGCCATGAACTGAAGACCCCGGTCGGCGCGCTCTCGCTGCTCTCCGAGGCGGTCATGGGCGCATCGGACGACCCGGAGGCGGTCACCCGGTTCGCGGGCCGGATGCAGATAGAGGCGACCCGCCTCACCAATCTGGTCCAAGAGCTCATCGACCTCTCCCGGGTGCAGAACGACGACCCGCTGGAGGACGCCGAGCCGGTCCGGGTCGACGTCCTGGTCGCCGAGGCGATCGACCGCTGCCGCCACCAGGCGGGCACCAAGCAGATCACCATGGCGGCCGGCGGCACGGCCGACCTCCACGTCTGGGGCAACCGCTCCCAGCTCGCCGCCGCGCTGGGAAACCTCGTGGAGAACGCGGTCAACTACTCACCGGCCCGCACCCGGGTCGGCATCGCGGCCCGCCGCACCTCCGCCCCCGGCGGCGACCACATCGAGATCGCCGTCACCGACCAGGGGCTCGGCATCACCGAGAAGGACCGCGAGCGGATCTTCGAGCGCTTCTACCGTGTCGACCCGGCCCGCTCGCGGGCCACCGGCGGTACGGGACTGGGCCTCGCCATCGTCAAACACGTGGCCGCCTCGCACGGCGGGGAGGTCACGGTGTGGAGCTCGGAGGGCCAGGGCTCCACCTTCACCCTGCGGCTGCCGGAAGCCGGATCCGTACGCAATCGACGCGACCGTACGGAACGAACCCCCGCACCCGGCGACCCGGACCACCCCGCTGACCCCGACGACGCTGTCGGCGATGACGGCGACCAGCCCTTCGCGAGCTTCCTGTCCTCTGAACCCATTCCTGCCCCGGAGGTCCTTCCGTGACCCGAGTGCTTGTCGTCGAGGATGAGGAATCCTTCAGCGACGCCCTGTCCTACATGCTCCGCAAGGAAGGATTCGAGGTCGCCATCGCGGCCACGGGTCCCGACGGGCTCGACGAATTCGAGCGCAACGGCGCCGACCTCGTCCTGCTCGACCTGATGCTGCCGGGGCTGCCCGGCACCGAGGTGTGCCGCCAGCTGCGTGGCCGCTCCAACGTCCCGGTGATCATGGTCACCGCCAAGGACAGCGAGATCGACAAGGTGGTCGGCCTGGAAATAGGAGCCGATGACTACGTCACCAAGCCCTTCTCGTCACGGGAGCTGGTCGCCCGTATCCGCGCGGTGCTGCGCCGCCGGGGCGAGCCGGAGGAGGTCTCTCCCGCGGCTCTGGAGGCAGGCCCGGTGCGGATGGACGTGGACCGCCATGTCGTGACCGTCTCCGGCGCCAAGGTCGATCTGCCGCTCAAGGAGTTCGACCTGCTGGAGATGCTGCTCAGGAACGCGGGCCGGGTCCTGACCCGTATGCAGCTGATCGACCGGGTCTGGGGCGCGGACTACGTCGGCGACACCAAGACCCTCGACGTCCATGTGAAGCGGCTGCGTGCCAAGATCGAGCCGGACCCGGGGGCGCCCAGGTATCTGGTGACGGTCCGGGGGCTGGGCTACAAGTTCGAGCCGTAAACCGGCGCACGGGCAGTCGCGCGCATACGAACGGGGGTGCCCCCGCCGGAACCGAGGTGTTCCGGCGGGGGCACCCCCGTATCCGCTGGTACTGGACGACCGGGCCCAGGGGCGGGTCAGCTGCTCGGCGAGGGGGGGCCGGCCGGCGATCCGGTGCCGCCGGGGGTGGCGTTCCCGCCGGGGGACGCGGTGCCGCCCGGGCTGGCCTTGCCCGACGGGGACGCCGGACCGGAGGGCGTCGCCTTCGGTGAGGGTGTCGCGGGCAGGCTGCTCGGTCCGAAGCCGTGGAAGTAGCTGGTGGCCGGGACGACGAGCGCGGCCAGCGCCACCCGACCCGTCTCGCTGAACTGGAAGACCAGGTTCTGCGTGGAGCCGTCGGCGGCCGCGCCGCGGCCGTCGGCGAGCACGGCGGCCGCGTTGTTCTTGCCGCCGACGGTGACCGAACCGTGCGCGGGCACCGAGATCGGCCCCTTGCCCGAGGCCGCGGTGAGCTTCACCGGCGAGCCGGAGCCCGCGAGCTTGACGTTCTGGAGCGTCTGGCTCGTGTCGCCGTTGTTGAAGAGGGTCGCCGAGATGACGGCGGGGCCCTTGACCGTGGCCTTCGGCTGGGTGATCACCGTCGCGTTCTGGACCTTGATGACACCGACCGAGGTGGCGGCGTTGTCCGGCTTGACCTCGATCGTCGCCGCGTTGTTGCCCGCGCCACAGGCGGACAGGGCGGCGATCGAGACCACGATGGCGGAAGCGGCGAGGACGCCGCGACGAAGGCTGCTGCTCACGGCGGCGGCTTCTCCTAGGACGTACGGACAGGGGGGCGGGAGGGGGTAAAGCCTCCCTAAGGGTGTGTCAGCGGCCTCAGGTTACCGAGCCGTCGTCACGGCCCCGCACCCGACCCGCCCCGCGGCCGGTGCGGGAACCTCACCGGTGACTGCGGGCCGCCCGATCCCATCGTTTCGCGCGTCGCTCGCATAACGCGAGTGATCAATTCACTCTGCCGCTCTCCGCTGCCACGTATTCCTTACGGAAAACCCTCTTCCGGCGCACAATGATCAATTTCTGATTGCGTCCGTATGGGTGATCGACATCCGAACTGCGGTCGCGAAGTTCACCGTTTCGAATGCGGCAAATCGGTACATAAGCCGCCTGTCGGAAGGCTTCGGATCCCTGTGGTGCGTGCGTTTCTCTCTGTGCGCAGAGCCGCTCCGACCTGCGAATACCGCCCCGGAGGCGCCGTCCGCAGCACGTTCGTGTTGCTGTTGTCAAGCCCTGAGATATGCCCTGACCTGCGAAAACGTCATTCAGAAGAAGCGGTTCTCGTGTTAGACTGGATAGCCACGGAAGGGGTACCTGTCACATGACGTTCAAGGTTGGCGACACCGTGGTCTATCCCCATCACGGGGCCGCGCTGATCGAGGCTATCGAAACTCGCCAGATCAAAGGCGTGGACAAGACCTACTTGGTGCTCAAGGTCGCTCAGGGCGACCTGACCGTACGCGTACCCGCGGACAATGCGGAGTTCGTAGGCGTGCGTGACGTGGTTGGTCAGGAAGGGCTGGACCGGGTCTTCGAAGTACTTCGTGCACCGTACGCCGAAGAGCCCACGAACTGGTCCCGTCGCTACAAGGCGAATCTTGAGAAGCTCGCCTCCGGCGACGTCATCAAGGTGGCCGAAGTGGTCCGTGACCTGTGGCGTCGTGAGCGTGAGCGCGGACTCTCCGCTGGTGAGAAGCGCATGCTCGCCAAGGCCCGCCAGATCCTGGTGAGCGAACTCGCTCTCGCGGAGAACACCAACGAGGACAAGGCCGAGGCACTGCTCGACGAGGTCCTCGCGTCCTGAATTGCTGGACCTGCTTTACCTGCTTGGCGCTTTGAATGCCGTGGTGCCCGCTGACCACATGGAATAAGTCCATGTGTCGCCGGGCGCTACGGCATGCTGTTTTCCCGCGCAACCGTTTCCCGCGCAGCTCTCCCCCCCGGCTCCGAAGCCGCTTTCCCACTGGCTGGGACCGGCTCCGGCGGGGCCCGCTCTTCTGTTTTCCATGGAGCGATGCTGCGTGAGCAGTACCTTCATCGGTACGTGGTGTGCCGGGCCCGGGATGCCGAATCGACCAGTCGTCACGGAAGGGGCCGGTCAGGGCGTCGCGCCCGGCACGCTTGTGCCCATACCCAAGTCGGCCGAGGACACAAACCCTGAACGCGCACCCGATGTCAGACGAGCCCGGGACCCGCTCCCGCACCGGATCCACCGCCGGATCCCGGCCCACCACTCCGCCCGCTTCCGGCCACACCACCGCCGCGGTGATCCCCGCCGCCGGCCGCGGTGTCCGGCTGGGCCCCGGAGCCCCCAAGGCGCTCCGCGCCCTCAACGGAACGCCCATGCTGGTCCACGCCGTACGGGCGATGGCCGGATCGCGTGCCGTCTCCCTCGTGGTCGTCGTGGCCCCGCCGGACGGCGCCGCCGGGGTCGAGGCCCTGCTGGCCGAGTACTCCTGTCCCGCAGGCACCGAGCTCCTGGTCGTGCCCGGCGGTGACACCCGTCAGGAGTCCGTCCGCCTCGGGATCGGCGTACTTCCCGAGAGCGTGACCGCGGTGCTGGTCCACGACGCGGCCCGCCCGCTCGTGCCCGTCGAGACCGTGGACGCGGTGATCGAAGCGGTACGGAACGGCGCCCCCGCGGTCGTCCCCGCGCTGCCGCTCTCCGACACCGTCAAGCAGGTGGAGCCCAGGAGCGACGGCGGGCCCGAGCCGGTCGTCGCCACCCCGGAGCGGGCCCTGCTGCGCGCCGTGCAGACCCCGCAGGGCTTCGACCGTGCGCTGCTCGCCCGCGCGCACGCCACCGTGACCCACGACGTCACCGACGACGCGAGCATGGTGGAGCAGCTGGGCGTGCCGGTCGTGGTGGTCCCCGGACACGAAGAGGCGTTCAAGGTGACCAGGCCGCTCGACCTGGTCCTGGCCGAGGCGGTTCTCGCCCGCAGGAGGGTCAACGATGGGTTCTGAGTACGAGCGGTCCGGGCAGCCCGGACCCGAACAGCCGGTGCGGCCGTCCGCGCCCGCGGTGCTGCCCCAGGTCGGTATCGGGACCGACATCCACGCCTTCGAGGAGGGGCGCGAGCTCTGGTGCGCCGGGCTCCGCTGGGAGGGCGAGGGCCCCGGCCTCGCCGGGCACTCCGACGCGGACGTGGTGGCCCACGCGGCCTGCAACGCCCTCTTCTCCGCGGCAGGGATCGGTGACCTCGGCGCCCACTTCGGCACCGGCCGCCCCGAGTGGTCCGGGGCCTCCGGCCTCACCCTGCTCGCCGAGGCCGCCAGGATCGTCCGCGCCGAGGGATTCACCATCGGCAATGTGGCCGTCCAGGTCGTCGGGTCCCGGCCGAAGATCGGCAAGCGCAGGGACGAGGCGCAGAAGATCCTTTCGGGTGCTGTCGGCGCGCCCGTCTCGGTCTCCGCCGCCACCAGCGACGGTCTCGGTTTCACCGGGCGGGACGAAGGGCTGGCGGCCATCGCGACGGCGCTGGTGGTCCGCACGTAACGAGCGCGCGGCGCTGTGGGCCGGTCCACGGCTGTCCGGACAGGCGCGGCGCTGGGGGGAAGCCGGGACAGCGGCGCGGTGTTGGGGTAGGCATGGGGGCGCACACCCTGTGCCGGGACCAGCACCGAGAGCTGTCGTACGGGGTGCGCACCCCGTACGACGTCCGACCTCGAACAATGTTCCGCACCCTGTTCCGCAATCTGTTCAGCAACCCGGAGGCCAGCCCGTGTCTGCCGTACTCAGCGACAAGCTCAAGGAACTTCTCGACAGCCCCGTCTTCGTCAACATCGCCACCATCCAGCCGGACGGCAGCCCGCAGGTGAGCCCGGTCTGGGTGAAGCGGGACGGCGACGATGTCCTGATCTCGACCACGGTCGACCGCCGCAAGGAGCAGAACCTGCGCCGCGACCCCCGGGTCACCGTGCTGGTCCAGCCCGCCGACGCGCCCTACTCGTACGCCGAGATCCGGGGCTCCGCGACGCTCAGTACCGAGGGCGGGCAGGAGCTGATCGACGAGCTGGCGCTGAAGTACCAGGGCAAGCCGTATGCCGAGTTCAACCCGGACTCGGCCAACGACGCTCCCCGGGTCGTCGTGAGGATCACCCCGCGCAAGGTCGTGGGCAGCATCTGAGAGGCGGATCCCGCCCAGGAGACCGCTCCCGCGCCTGCCCGGGCGGGTCTCCGCGCCCTGTCCGGCCGCCGCGCGCCGGCTGCCGGACAGGGCTCCGGGGGCACTGTTGCGTCACACTTGCCTGCCCCGTCGGCCAAAGGGTCGCGGGGCACTGGTATGGGGCCACTACCCTGGTGCAGTGACTATTCGTCTGTACGACACCAGCGCCCGGCAGATCCGCGACTTCGTCCCGCTCACAGCGGGCTGTGTCTCGATCTACCTCTGTGGCGCCACGGTGCAGGCGGCCCCGCACATCGGGCACATCAGGTCCGGGCTGAATTTCGACATCATGCGCCGCTGGTTCGCCTACCGCGGGTACGAGGTCACGTTCATCCGGAACGTCACGGACATCGACGACAAGATCATCAAGAAGGCCGCGGAGCAGAACCGCCCCTGGTGGTCGATCGGCTACGAGAACGAGCGCGCGTTCAACACCGGATACGACGTGCTCGGCTGCCTGCCGGTCACCTATGAGCCGCGTGCCACCGGTCACATGACCGAGATGATCGAGATGATGCGCGTCCTGATCGAGCGCGGCCACGCCTACGAGGCCGACGGCAACGTCTACTTCGACGTGCGTTCGTACGACGGCTATCTGCAGCTCTCCAACCAGGACCTGGACGGGCTGCGCCAGCCCGCCGAGGACGGGGTGACCGGCAAGCGCGACCCGCGGGACTTCGCCATGTGGAAGTCCGTCAAGCCCGGCGAGCCCTCCTGGGAGACCCCCTGGGGCCCCGGCCGGCCCGGCTGGCACCTGGAGTGCTCGGCGATGGCGCACAAGTACCTGGGCCGCGCCTTCGACATCCACGGCGGCGGGATCGACCTGATCTTCCCGCACCACGAGAACGAGATCGCGCAGTCCAAGGCCTACGGCGACGACTTCGCCGCGTACTGGCTGCACAACGCCTGGGTCACCATGAGCGGGGAGAAGATGTCCAAGTCGCTGGGCAACTCCGTACTGGTCAGCGAGATGGTCAAGCAGTGGCGGCCCATCGTCCTGCGCTACTACCTGGGGACCCCGCACTACCGGTCGATGATCGAGTACAGCGAGGACGCGCTGCGGGAGGCCGAGTCGGCCTTCGCCCGCATCGAGGGTTTCGTCCAGCGGGTCATCGAGAAGGCGGGGGGCGCGGTCGCCCCGGCCGCCGAGGTGCCGCCCGCCTTCGCCGAGGCGATGGACGACGACATGGGCGTCCCGCAGGCGCTGGCGATCGTGCACACCACGGTCCGCCAGGGAAATTCCGCGCTCGCCGCCGACGACAAGGAAGCCGCAGTCGCCCGGCTCGCGGAGGTACGGGCCATGCTGGGTGTCCTGGGCCTCGACCCGCTCGACGAGCACTGGGCGGGCGAGGGGGACCGCGGCGAGGACCTGCACGGGGCGGTGGACACGCTCGTGCGGCTCGTACTCGAACAGCGCGAGGCCGCCAGGGGCCGGAAGGACTGGGCCACCGCGGACGCGATCCGCGACCAGCTCCAGCAATCGGGCCTGGTCATCGAGGACGGGCAGAACGGTCCGCGCTGGACCCTCGGCCCGCGGTGAGCACTCCGCCGCCGTTCGCGGCACACTTTCCTATACGTAGTACGTACTGAGCAGCAGAGAAACAGGTAGGTCATGGCCGGGAACAGCCAGCGCAGGAACCGCCGCACGTCCAACAAGAAGGGCGCGCAGGTCGGCAGCGGGGGCCAGCGACGCCGCGGCCTGGAGGGGAAGGGGCCGACGCCGCCCGCGTCCGAACGCAAGGGGCACAAGAAGAACCGCGTCGCAGGCGCGCAGGCACGGCAGGCCGCGGCCCGCCGTCCCGCTCCGCGCCGGGGCGGCGCCAAGGGCACGTCCGAGATGGTCGTCGGCCGTAACCCGGTCTACGAGGCGCTGCGCGACGGCGTCCCGGCGGTGACCCTCTACGTCCAGCAGTACATCGACAACGACGAGCGGGTGCGCGAGGCGCTCCAGCTCGCCGGGCAGCGCGGCAACATCAACCTGATGGAGGCCCCGCGCCCGGAGCTGGACCGGATGACGAACGGCCTGAACCACCAGGGCCTCGTCCTCCAGGTCCCGCCGTACGAGTACGCGCACCCCGAGGACCTCACCTCCGCCGCGTACGACGCCAACGAGGACCCGCTGATCGTCGCTCTCGACGGTGTGACCGACCCGCGGAACCTCGGAGCGATCGTCCGCTCCGTCTCCGCGTTCGGCGGCCACGGCGTGGTCGTACCCGAGCGCCGGGCGGCCGGCATGACGGCGGGCGCCTGGAAGTCCTCGGCGGGCACGGCCGCGCGTACGCCGGTCTCCCGCGTCACCAACCTGACGCGGGCGCTGGAGAGCTACCAGAAGGCCGGCATCACGGTCGTCGGTCTGGCGGCCGACGGCGAGCACGAGGTGCAGGACCTGGAGGCGCTGGGCGGCCCGGTCGTCATCGTCATCGGCAGTGAGGGCAAGGGCCTCGGCCGGCTCGTCGGCGAGACCTGCGACTACCGGGTGCGGATCCCGATGCCGGGTGGTGCGGAGTCGCTGAACGCCGGTGTCGCCGCGGGCATCGTTCTCTACGAGGCGGCGCGCCGCCGGGCCTGAGTCCGGAACGGGAAGTCCACAGCCCGGTGCGCATGGTCCGTTCCGGCGGGCGGTGCGCACCGGGCTGTTCCGCGGGCGCCGTTGTCGCTGGTGAGGGCCGCGTGCCGGAACGGCCGGGCGGTCCGCTGGGATGCGCTCTGCCTTACGGGCAACGCCTGTTGACGGGTCGCGGACAGATCGGGAGTGTCAAGGCAGTGTCCTAAACCTGTGTCACTCGGTTAGATGAGCGTGGACACCAGAACACCCGGGTTCGACGACCTGCCCGCGCTGAGCATGGTCAAGGTGCCGTGCGATCCCGCACAGGTCGTCGTCAACCACGCCAGCTTCCGGGTGCAGCTCGCACCGAACTCGATTCTGCGGCCCGCCGGTTCGGGCCTGAAGGACCCGGCAAGGATCCCCGCGGCCTCCGGGGCGGGCGGGCGTCGCCGGGCCCCCGTCGTGTGGAGTGGGAAGTCGGCCCCCGACGACACCGGCGCCATCAGACTTCTCCAGGCCGTGCGGAACTCCGGCGTCCAGGAGGTCGGTTACGCGTCCGGCCACGACACGGGCGCCACCCAGGTCATCCCGCGCGTCGGCGTCGACGGCGCGGACGGCCCGCCGATGGGCGGCCCCGGCACGCAGTTGCTGCCCAGGATGCGTGAGGCCGTCGGCGCGTACGACGAGCAGCAGCGCTACCCGGGCAGTACCGATGCCGGCGACGGCTTCGACGATCCCTTCGACGACGGCCCCGGCTACGGGCCCGAAGGGAGCCGTACGGAGAGGCGGCCGGGGGCGGACGGCGTCCGCCACGCGTACTACCCCGACCGCCGGATGAACCTCGGCGTGGTGCTGCTCCCGCTCCGCGTGTTCCTCGGGTTCATCTCGATGTACGCCGGCATGGGCAAGCTCTGCGACCCGGTCTACTTCGACGGTGGCGAACGCGGCTCCATGGTCAAGTGGCTGCATTCGCTGCATCCTTGGGCGCTGGCGAGCCCGCTCCGCGACTTCGCCCTGTCGCATCCGGTGGGCGCCGGGCTGACCATCGCGTTCCTGCAGGTCGTGGTCGGGGTGCTGACCGTACTCGGCCTCTGGCAGCGGGTCGCGGGCGTCTTCGGGGCCCTGCTCTCCGCGGCGCTCGTCGTCACGGTGAGCTGGCGGACCGTACCGGTCTACGACGCGCCGGACATCATCTATCTCGCCGCCTGGTCGCCGCTGATCATCGCGGGCGCCCCGGTCTACTCGATCGACAGCAGGCTCGCGGGTGAGGCCTGGCGCACCCTCGGTCCCCGCTCCGAACTGGCCGCCCTGCGGCGGCGGGTGCTGCGGCGCGGGGCCGTCGTCGCCTCGGTGGTCGTGGGTCTGACGCTGATCATCGGCGCGGTGCTGGGCGGCGCCGTCCGCTCCGCCCAGGTCGTGACCGTGCCGGGTCCGAACACCGATCCCACCAACCGGCTTCCCGGGCAGCCGCTGCCGCAGGAGCCCGGCGCCTCGGGCAGCCCGTCGCAGCAGCGCACGTCGCGGTCGCCCGCGCCGTCCGCGAGCGGTGCGGCCCGTCCCTCGGCGGATCCGTCCACACCCGGCGCTGTCCGGGAGACCGCGACCGTCGGCTCCACGGGCCGCCAGCAGCCCAGCGAGACACAGGGCACCGGCCGGCAGCCGTCGCAGCAGCAACAGCAGCAGGCTCCGCCGCCCCCCGCGGCGACCAGCGCGGGCCCCTCGGCCTCGGGCGGTACGAGCACCAGCGGGGGCGGCGCGAGCGGCGGCTCCGGGACGTCCGGCGGGGGAGAGGGCGGCAGCTCGTCCGGCGGGGGCAGCAACAAGAACCCGATCGGCGGCCTTCTCGGCTGAGGCAGCCGCAGGAGCGGGCGTATCGCGGAGGGGCGATCGCGAAGGCGGTCGCCCCTCCGCCATGTCGCCCGTACCGCAGGCGCGTTGGGGCACGCAGGCTCGTTGGGGCACGCGGGCACGCGGGCACGCGGAGTGCGGGGCGGCAACGGGTGGGGCTGGCGGGGCGGGTGCGGGCAGGGTGCCGTGCGGTTCAGGCAGGGCTGCTGCCGAGTTCCTTCGCCGCCTCGGTGAGGTCCTTGGCGGTGTCGATGGCCCGCCAGTAGGCGCCGTGCGGGAGCGGGTAGCCGGCCAGTCTGCGTTCGCGGGCCAGCCGCGGGAAGGTGGACCGCTCGTGGTCGCCGCGGTCCGGGAGGAGGGCCGCGAAGCCCGCGGAGAAGACGTACACGCCGGCGTTGATGAGGTACGGCGACGGCGGCGACTCGATGAAGTCGAGTACGTGCCCGAACTGGTCCGTCTCGACGGCGCCCCACGGGATTCTGGGGCGGGCGAGCGCGAGTGTGGCGACGGCATCGCGTTCGGTGTGGAAGGAGGCCATCTCGCGCAGTGAGAAGCGCGTCCAGATGTCGCCGTTGGTCGCGTACCAGGGCTGGTCGCTGTGCGGCAGATGCCCGGCGGCGTACTTCAGACCACCGCCGCGGCCGAGCGGTTCGGACTCGACGACCGTCGTGACCCGCAGGGGGAGTTCGGCGGAGTCCAGCCACTCCTGGAGTACTTCGGCGAGGTGACCGCAGGAGATGACTGCGTCGGTGACGCCCTCGGACGCCAGCCAGGCCAGCTGATGCCCGATGATCGGCGTGCCGGTGCCCGGAATCTCGACCATCGGCTTGGGACGGTCGTCGGTGTACGGGCGCAGCCGGGAGCCCTGGCCGCCCGCCAGAACCACGGCCTGCGTGGGCAGCACGTATGCGTGAGGGTCAGCGGTCGTCGTCATGAGGCGCACCCTATGACCTGGTGCGCCTCATCGCGTCGGTGCTCAGCCGTCGCCGGTGGCCGGTTGTCGTCCGTGGCCCGCCGTCGCAGTCACCGGGGCGCTGTGCCGCGTCCGGCCGCAGCGGGGCCCGGAGTGCCGTCGCCGTGGTGGACCGACGCCGGACCCGGCGCCGCCGCCCGTGCGGGGGCGGCGCCTGAGCCCGTGCTGAGCCCGTGCTGTGCCTGGTGCCTGGTGCCTGGTGTCGGTCAGTGCTGGTGCGCCACCCCGTACGCGAAGGAGGTGTCGCAGACCGGGCGGGAGAAGGACTGGGCGCGCGTCGGCCCGTACCGCTCGACGGCGGCCCGGCCCAGCGAACGGGCGATCGACATGCAGTGGCTCGCCAGGGACGGCCGGCTCTCGACCTCGCGCTGGAGGTGGGTGAGGGCCGTGCCCGGGTTCTTCTCCTGGAGCTCGGTGAGGAGCTTGTCGCGCAGGATGTCCTGCGGGGTACGGGTCTTGGCGCGCACCGACACCTCCTTGGTGGAGGCGGTCAGCATCTGCGTGCCGTTGGAGGTGCCTGCCCACGGGACGCGGGTGACCGCGAGCGTCCCGGAGAGAACCAGGACGACGGGCAGGACGAGTGCGAGAGTTCGGCCGATTCGGCGGGCTGTGTGGGTCACGCTGTGGAGCGTAGCGGGCGGTGATGATTTGGCGACATTTAGTCACTCGTGCGGGGGATGGTTCGAGTTTGCTTTTCGAATCGGGTGTTGACGACCCGCAGTGAAATGCCCGCTCTGCCGGGGTGTTTACCCCAGGACGCGCGTCGGCCCCGCGCCTCCGGGTGAGGGAGGGCGGGGCCGCAGAGCGTGCCGGGCCGCGCGTGGCGACCGCCGGTCGTCGTGTGCGGTGCCGGCTGTCGGGGGAGCGTCAGCCGGAGAGGCGCTCACCGGTCGAGGTCGAGAAGACGTGGATCTCGCCGGTGCGCGGGACGACGTGGAGCTTGGTGCCCTTGTCCGGGACCTTGCGGCCGTTCACGCGGACGACGAGCTCCTTGTCGGTGCCGTTCACCTCGGCGGAACCGTAGACGTATCCGTCGGCGCCGAGCTCCTCGACGACGTTGACCGCGACGGCCAGGCCGGCCGGGGCGTCGGCGCTGTCCTTGGCGAGGGACTTCGGGACCTCGTCGTGCTCGACGACCTCGAAGTGCTCGGGACGCACGCCGACCGTGACCGTGGTGTCGCCCTTGTCGGCCGCGGCGGCGAGCGCCTCACGGGAGACGGGGACGACGCTGTTGCCGAACTTCACGCCGCCGTCGGTGATCGGGACCTCGACCAGGTTCATGGCGGGGGAGCCGATGAAGCCGGCGACGAAGAGGTTGTTGGGGCGGTCGTACATGTTGCGCGGCGAGTCGATCTGCTGGAGCAGGCCGTCCTTCAGGACCACGACGCGGTCGCCCATGGTCATGGCCTCGACCTGGTCGTGTGTGACGTAGACCGTGGTGATGCCGAGGCGGCGCTGGAGCGACGCGATCTGCGTACGGGTCGAGACACGGAGCTTGGCGTCGAGGTTCGACAGCGGCTCGTCCATGAGGAAGACCTGCGGCTCACGCACGATGGCGCGGCCCATGGCGACACGCTGGCGCTGACCACCGGAGAGCGCCTTCGGCTTGCGGTCCAGGTAGTCGGTGAGGTCGAGGATCTTCGCGGCCTCTTCGACCTTGGCGCGGATCTCGGTCTTGTTGATACCGGCGATCTTGAGCGCGAAGCCCATGTTGTCCGCGACGGTCATGTGCGGGTACAGCGCGTAGTTCTGGAACACCATCGCGATGTCGCGGTCCTTCGGCGGAAGGTGCGTGACGTCGCGGTCACCGATGCGGATCGCGCCGCCGTTGACGTCCTCAAGACCCGCGAGCATGCGCAGGGAGGTCGACTTGCCGCAGCCGGAAGGACCGACGAGGACGAGGAACTCGCCGTCCTCGACATCGATCTCCAGCGCGTCCACGGCGGGCTTGGTGGATCCGGGGTATATCCGGGTGGCCTTGTCGAACGTGACTGTTGCCATGAGCGTGTGCTCCTTCACCGGCAGGAACGTGCCGGACGATCCGAGTAAAGGTGAGTGGTGTAGTCCACACGGGTGAACTGCAACGAGACGCTACCTGGCGGTTTGCGGTCTGTCAGTAGATAGGGGCCGGGCAAATTTCCGACAGGGTCATGGCCGCACTGAGGTTAGAATGCTCCGACACGCCTCCTTAGCTCAGCTGGCCAGAGCAACGCACTTGTAATGCGTAGGTCATCGGTTCGAATCCGATAGGGGGCTCTGTGGAACCCCAGGTCGGAACGTATCTGACCTGGGGTTCTGTCGTCCGAGGATGCGACGGCGCTGCCTAGGGCGGGCCGTCGTGCCGTCGACGGTCTCGATTCTGGTCCCCCTGCGCCTCCAGCCCGGCGCGCCCCGTGTCCAGCTTCTTGACCGCACCGCACCGCACCCGCACCGCACCGCACCCGCACCGCGGCTCCGGCGCGTGCAGCGGCGGCTCAGCCGGTCAGTACACCGCTCGCGCGGAGGTGCCGGCGGGTGGCGGCGGCCGATTCGAAGGGGATGCCGAGACCTCCGAGCTCTGCCACCGCGTCCGTGTTCGCCCGTGTGTCATCGATCAGGACCAGGTCCGCCGGCCCGACCCCGGTCCTCTCGCACAGCAGGTGGAAGAACCGCTCGGACGGCTTCCGTACGCCGAGACGGTACGAGGCGAAGATTTCGAGCCCCGTCCCCCTGAGCAGGTCCCTCCCGATCTCCTCGATCCACGAGGGGTAGTTGGAAGCGATCACCGTCCGGTGCGCGCCCGCGCACTCCGCCACGAGCTCGCGCATCCCCTCCAGCCATGCGTAGCCGCTCCTCCTCGTGCGGTGGAATACCGACGTGTCGAACGACAGCCCGGCGTCCCGCAGAGCGTCCCAGTAGGCCCCCTCCTCCATCTCACCGCGTTCCAGACGGTGGTAGAGGCCCGGGGGGCGGCGCTGCTCGAACTCCTCGTACGTGATGCCGAAGGCCTGTTCGTGCGCCGATCGGTAGGGGTCCGACAGCAAGGTGTCCATCAGGTCGAAAGCGATGATCACGACGTCTTCTCCGCTCGGGCGTTCGCGAGAAGGGCTGCCATGTACGCCCGCAGGACCCGGTGCTCCCGTTCGTGGACGATATGGGTGGAGCCTCCCGGGCCCGCCGGGCCGCCGACGGTCACGACCGCGGCGTGGCGCAGCATCACGTAGCTGTCGGACGCCAGGGCGTGGAAGGCCGGCGCGTCCCGGTGAGCCAGCCCGGCCCATTCCTGCTGGCCCTCGCCCAGCGCCGCACGGGAAATCTCCAGCAGATCGGACCCGCACAGACCGGGCCGCAGCGCTTCCACCGAGATGCCGTCCACCGTGGTGGTGAGGTCCACACATACCGGCCCGTCGCGGAGTCGCTGCTCCTCGACCGCGCCGAGCGCGATCTCGGCGGCCCAGTCCTGTTCCGGCCCGCGACGCGGGAGCAGGAGCGCGAAGGCGAACTTGCAGGCCGGTTGCCGGCCGACGGGTACGCTCACGCGCCAGATCGCGCAGATCCGGCGGGAGTTGCCCAGGGTGACCGTGTTGATGTGGAGCCCGGTGTCCATGTACGGCATGCCTTCGTTCCCTCTGTTGTGTAGGAGCGCCGGGGTCCGGCCTCCAGGACCGGACCCCGGCAGGCAGAGGTCAGTGACTCAGCACGTAGCCGTCGCCGGGGCGGTGGCCGCGGGAGCGCCGCAGGTCGGCCACCGCGAAGGTGCGCAGCAGCCAGCGGTCACGCCCGTCGTAGCGTGGGCGGAAGGCGGTCCTCCCGTGCGTGGTCACCCGGTTGTCCACGATCACGAGGTCTCCCGCCGTCAGCCGGACCGTGTGGGAGGTGGCGTCGACGGCCGCCTCCAGCTCGGCGAGCGCCTGACGCGCCTCGCGCGTCATGGCCGTGGTGGCGGAGAAGTCGACGCGCAGGTCGGGGTCCTCCGGGTCGCCGCAGAGCACCGGGCGCGGCGGTGTGTCCGCGTCCGTCGTTCCGAAGGAGGGCGGCGGCTGCGTGCTGAACTCCGGGCGGAAAAGGGCCTCCCGCGTGCGCTGCGACAGCGTGGGCAGCGCCTGGCGGATCGATCCGGTGCGCAGACCGGCCGCGCCGTCGTGGTCCGCGCGCAGGCACAGCAGCATCACGAAGTCCGGACGGTGGACGTGGAAGGCGTTCTCGATGTGGAAGGAGAGCAGGGTGGACCCCGCGTTGCCCTCGAAGTCCTCCTTGCCCGGCACCGGCACGACGTCCTGTACCAGCGCGCCGGACTTCTCCGGCGCGTACGCGGCCGGGTCCCCCAGGCCACCGGCCGCGGTCATCAGCAGCGCGGCGGCCGGCACCGTCGCGCCCCGGCGTACGGAACCGTCCACCGCCGGGGTGGGCGGGAGCAGAGCCTCGTCGACCGGAAGCCCCCTGACCAGCATCACCCCGCAGTCGCCCGAGTCCCTGCGGAAGGTGCGTACGGCCGCACGCAGCCGGCCGGGCACCTCCTCCCAGCCTCCGCGCGCCGCGGCCGTCGTCTCCGGGTCGTCCAGCCGGCCGCCCGCGGCGCGGCACACGGTTTCCGCGGCCCGCCGTACCGCCTCGGTCTCGGCCCCGGACAGGGCGAGTGAGGCGGGAGAACTAACTCGCGTCCTCAGGGATGTCATCGGGAGCCTCCCGTGGTCTGCCAGTCGGTGGCGAGTTCGGCGTGGGCCGGCGCCCTGGTGGGGTCCGCGTCGGGCGTCCAGGCGAGCACCCTGCTGTCCCAGGAGGCGGTGATCGCGTCGTCGCCGAGCCAGGACACCGCACTGACCGCGCTGCCGTGCCCCTCCAGCACATGGCTGTGGAGCGGGGCGAGACTCCTGGGGTCGAGGACCCACAGCCGGGCGGTGTAGTCGTACGACCCGGTGACGAGCAGGGGTTCGCCACCCGGGTGCCAGGCGGCGCACTTGGCCGACTCGTCATGGCCGACCAGGACCTGGAGCAGCTCCCCGGTCTCCAGGTCGTAGATGCGGCTGGTGCGGTCACGGGAGACGGTGGCGAGCAGCGCCCTGCCTGCCACGCTGGTCACCGACCCTCCGTTGATCAGCTCGCCGTGGCCGCCGAAGGAGCGGATCAGTGCCCCCTCCGCGGTGATCAGGTGCGCCTGGCGGTCGGTCGAGTAGGTGACCAGCCGGTCCGCGTCCACCCAGGACACGTCCTTGATGGACCCGTCATGGCCCTTGTAGTGGACGCCGGGGACCAGTTCGCTCCCCGTCCAGGTGTACAGGTCGAGTCCGCCCTCGTAGTCGGCGACCGCAAGCCGCTTTCCGTCCGGCGACCAGGCGGCCCGGTTCACCGGGTGCGCACGCTCGACGTGGGCGATGTCCCGTCCGGTCGCGGCGTCGGCCACGCCCACGCGCCCGGAGAACGAGCCGTAGGCGACGAGCCCTGGCAGCTCGGCGGAGACGGCGACCGTGTTGATCAGGCTGCCGTTGCCCACGGGCACCTCGGACGCGGTGGCGCCGCGGTGGCTCCAGACACGGATCGTGCCGTTGTCGCTGCCGGCTGCCAGCACCTCTCCGGCGGCCGAGACGTGGTTGACGCCGTGTGTGGACACCGGTGCCTCAAGCGTGATCTCCCGTACCTCGTCGGGCAGGGCGTCCGCCGGGATCTCGGGTACGTCGATCACCGCGGGCAGAGCCGAGAACGTACCCGCGATCACGGTTCTGCCGTCCACGGACCAGTCCACCGAGCGGGGCCACAAGTGGGCGCCGTACCAGCGCACCAGCGGGCGGCAGTCGGCGATGTCCCAGAGGGTGATCGTGCTGTCGTAGGCCCCGATGACGATCCGCGTGCCGTCCTGGGACCAGGCGACGGACTTCACGGCGGCGGTGTACGGGCCGACCTTGGTGACGAGCTCTCCTTCGGTGCTCACGATGTGCACGAAGCCGTCGTCGCAGCTCGCGGCGAGCAGGGTCCCGTCGGGGGACCAGCGGCACATCTCGGCGTGCCCGGCCTGGGGCAGGTCACGCAGCAGTGAGCCGTTGGTGTCCCACAGGCGGATGGTGGCGTCCTCGCCGCAGCTGGCCAGTACTCCCGTGGGCGCGGCGTCGACCGACATGCAGTGGTCGGCGTGGAAGATCACGCCCTCTTCGAGCACGCCGGTGCGAATGTCCCAGATCCGGCCCGTTCCGTCCTGCGAGACCGTGACCAGACGGTTCTCGTCCAGCCACGCCAGTGCGTTGAGGTCGTCGGGCTGCCGTGCGAGCAACTGGATCTGGCGGCCGGTGGCCACCTCCCAGATGCGGCAGGTCTTGTCGGCCGAACCGCTGGCGAGGAGGCGGCCCGAGGGTGAGAACCGCACCCCGTTGACCAGCCGCGAGTGATGGCCGACCCAGAGCGGGGCGGTCCCGGACCGGTCCCACAGGGCGACCCGGCCGTCGTACCCGGCGCTGGCGTAGTGGACGCCGTCCGGGCTGAACGCCACGGAGGTCTGGGGGGAGGCGTGCACAGCGGTGCTGTCGCTCGGGAGCTGCGGGTGGAACACATCGACTGTCCGCATGGTCTTCTCGAACTCCTGACAGAGCAGATGGAAGGAAAGGAAGGAAAGGAAGGAAGGTGAAAAGAGCAGGTACGCCGGGCCGGCCCGCAGCTAGTGGGCGGTACCCAGGGGCGCCGCGGCGGCTGCCAGCTCCGCTCCGGCGTGCAGGCCCTCCTCGGTGAGCCCGCGCAGCGGGTCCATGACCCGGCGCAGCAGCGGGAGTCCGACCACCTGGGCCAGGCCGCCCAGCGGGATGGTCTCGACAGCACGGGCGCGGACGGCGGGGTCCGGACCCCGGGTACCGGCCGGTGGGCGATCCGGTGCGGCGCGGAGGCGCTCCACGGCGGCGCCGTACAGCACGGCGGCCGTCCAGGCCGCGATGGCGTGGTGGATCTGCAGTCCGGCGTTGCCGAGGTGGCGCAACAGCTCCGCGGGTGCGGGCTCGCGCCGTGCCAGCTCCCTGACCTGGTCCGGGTCGATTCCCAGCGCCTGGACGCTCTCGTCCCAGTAGGTCTTCACGTAGCTGCCGCGCGGGCCCGTGGGGGTGATCCCGTAGACGTGCCCCTTGAAGAAGTGCGGGTAGAAGTCCAGGGCTCCGAGCGTGACTTGGCTCCCCCGGCCGCCCGCCGCGTCGCCGGCGAAGCAGGGCGAGAGCCGGGGCCCTTGTACGTCGTTGCCGACCAGGCTCTCGCCGCCCTTGTGCTCGACCAGGTTGGGCACGGCGATGAACAGTGCTGTGTTCCGCTCCCGCAGGAAGGCTGCCAGAGCCTCGTCGTCGGGCGGCGTGTCCTGGGAGAGCAGTCCCTGTGCGTAGTGGGCGAACTCGGCGGCCAGGGCACACGGCAGTGCCACGGCCAGTGAGGGCGCGTACTCGTCCGGGATCGCCCTGGCCCAGCCGGCGCCGCTGAGCGCGGCGAGCCGCACGGCCGAGCCGTTCCAGTGGTTCCAGTTGCTGTAGAAGGCGAGGGGATCGCCGGGGCGGTGCTCGATGGCCTCCGCGACGAGACCCAGGAAGCCGTTCGCGGGGAGCACGTCGTCCTGGAGCACGAGCCGGTGGCTCGCTTCGCCGTACGGGCCGGCCCAGGCGGACGCCGCGGTGCGCAGAGGGCTCGGCGGCCCGTCCGGATCCGGATCGAGGACGAGCAGCCGGTCGTCGGTGCGCAGTTGGGCGAGCAGGGCCTCGGCCTGGTTCCGCCGCCGGGGGTGAGCCATGACCCTGATCCCGGGGTAGCGGGGCCTGTCGTGGCCGTGGGCCCCGGCCGGAGTCTCCGTCATATCGCATCCTTGGTGGGTACGGGCGCGCAGCTTTCGTTCCGGCCGTTCTCGTGGGCAGCCGGTCCGTCGCTCCCGCGGTCCTCCGCGGGAGCGTCCGGTTGCTCCTGTGTCCCGGCGGGAGCGACCCGGTACGCAGTGGCCTGGATCCCGATCGCCGCGAGCAGCGCGATCCCGCCGAACGCGGTGCACACCCACAGGGCCCCGTGGTCCAGCACGAACCCGGCCAGCAGGGGGATGAAGAGGCCGGAGACCGCCCAGGAGAGCTGAAAGAGCGACATGTACCGGCCGCGGATCGCCACCGGCGCGCTGCTGGCCACCAGGGCGTTCGCCGCGGGCAAGCTGATCATTTCGCCCAGCGTGAAGATCAGCATCACGGGGACGAGCAGCGCGATCGCGAGGGTGGCTGGGAGCTTGGTCACCAAGTAGAGCCCGGTGAAGACCACGACGAAGATCAGTGCGGCCCGCACGATCAACCGCGGCCGCGGGACGCGGGAGACCTTCGCCGTCACCGGCATCTGCGCCAGCATGGTGGCGACGCTGTTGATACCGAGGAACAAGGCCGGTGCCCAGCCGGGCAGGTCCATGATCTTCACGGCGTAGGCGGGCAGGATCGTCGCGGGCAGCGCCCAGGCGAAGGTGAGGAGCATGAAGGAGAAGCAGAATCCCGTGAACGCGTGGTCCCTCACCGCGGTCCGCCAGCCGGGTTTCTCCTCCGGATCCCCCGTCCTCGGGGCCGGCCGGTCCGATGAGACGCGGACCCCGGCCAGGAGCACCGCGGCGACGAGCGACGTGATCACGTTCAGGGCCAGTACCAGGTCCGCGGCCCCGCGGCCGAACGCGATGGTCAGTCCCGAGCTCACCAGGGCTCCGGTGGCCACGGTGAAGTTCTTGATGGTCCCGACCGCCGCGTAGGTGGCGTCGAGTTTGCGTCCCGATGCCAGGTCCAGCACGATCACGGGCCAACTCGCCCAGTACAGCCGGTCCCCGGCCATCACCAGGAACGTCGCCACGGCGATCAGCGTCCACTCGGAGGCGAACGGGTAGAGGGCGTAGCCCACTGCGGTGACCAGATTGCTCGCCACCAGCACGGACTTGGGGGAGAACCGGTCGACCAGCCAGCCGGCCAGCAGAGCCGTCGGAAGGGCCGCGAGCGTACCGGCGCTGACCGCCGAGCCGATGGCCGAGAAGGACAGTCCGGTACCGAAGGAGAAGTAGAGGAACGCCAGCGGGGCGAACAGGCCCCAGCCGAAGGTGTCGATGAAGACGGAGGAGAAGATGCGGCGCCGCTGCGGAATGCGGGGAAGACCCAGATCGATCATGCTGTGCCCTTCCCGGCCCCCGGGCGCACCGTGTGCCAGGTGTCGCGGCCCGTCGCCAGCTCCCAGACCGCGCGCCAGGCCGAGGCCGACTCAAGGAGCTCGAACGGCAGCAGGAAGACCCAGCCCGAGCCCACCCGCAGTACCTCCCACACCGGATCGCGGGAGACGCTGCGGATGCGCAGCACCTCACCGGCGAGCAGCGCGGCGGCGGGAACGCGCAGCGCGCGATAGCGCACTGCTCCGGCCACCACCGGCCCCACACTGAGCTGGGCGAGCAGGCTGAGGGTCATCAGCGCGACGGCGGTCCGCGGTCGCGCAGGCAGCGGCGCCCCGCGCAGGAAGCTGAAGCCGATGTCCAGCTGGCCGCGAATCCACCGAGTGCGCTGGCGCAGCGCGGGCCCGACCACCGATGTGCGGGTCCCGTACGAGAAGGAGACGATGCGCCCCATGCGCACACCGGCGGCGGCAGCCCGCACCGCCCACTCGTACAGCTCCTCGACGCCGTCCTCGCGGAGCGGTCCGACCTCGCTCAGGGCCTTGCGGCGGAAGTAGATCGAGCTCCCGAGCAGCATGTGCATGCCGGTACGGCGGTTGACGTACTCCATGGCGCCGAAGAACGCGGCCGACTGCGCGAGCGTGACACGGTTGACGAGGTCACCGCCCGCCTCGGGGAGTTCGATGGCGTCGACGACATCGAGGTCGCGCGCGTCGAGCGCGGCGACGGCCTGGCGGAGCTGAGCCGGGTCCGGGACCGTGTCGGCGTCGTAGAGCGCGACGATCGGGTCGCCGACCTCGCGCAGTACGTGGTTGAGCGCCTTGGCCTTCGGCGTCATCGAGGGGACGGCCACGACCCGCAGCTCGCCGCCGAAGCCCGCCCGCACCGACGCGGCGACGGTCTCGGCGGCCGTCACGTCCTCGGGATGCCGGGCGTCGACGAGCCAGCGCACCGACAGTCTGTCGTGCGGATAGTCCAGGAACTGGAGCATGCCGGCGGAGCGGCGCAGGATCTCGGTGGTCTCACGGTAGAACGGGATGAGGATCGTGACCGGGGGCAGTTCCCGGTCATCGGCCCTGGGCAGCTCCTGGGGTGCGAGACGGGCGTGGGGGAGGAGAAAACCGGTCATTGTGTCCCTCGCGTCCAGTCGGCGGGCCGGAGTTCGACCCGCAGATCGCCGCCGATCCGGTCCACCGCGGTGATGCGGAGCCGCTCGGCGTCATCGATCGACCCGACTCCCAGCTCTCCGATGGCACTGACGCCGTCGGAGCCCAGCAGCATCGGTGCGACGTAGGCGACGACCCGGTCGGTGAGCCCTGCGCGTACGAAGGCGGAGGCGAGTGCCGGTCCCCCCTCGACCAGCACGGACCGCACTCCCCTTCGGTGCAGCGCCTCAAGCAGGGCGAGCGGCGGAAAGTGCCCGTGTACGTCGGTCTTCAGACGCAGCACGTCGTCCTCGGCGATACCCGCGACCGCGACACCGGGCCCGGTCACCACGAGCGTCGGATTGACACCGTCCAGCAGGCGGGAATCCGGCGGCAGTTCGCCTCGGGCGTCCAGTACCACTCTCAGGGGAGGGCGCCCCACGACGCCGTGGCGCAGGTCCAGCCGGGGGTTGTCGGCCCGCCAGGTACCCGATCCGACGAGAATCGCGTCGTGCCGGGCGCGCAGTTCATGTGCGTGGGCCCGGGACTCGGCAGAGCTGATCCAGCGGGACGAGCCGTCGGCTGCGGCACTGCGGCCGTCCAGGGTGGTGGCGAACTTCCAGGTGACGAAGGGCCGTCCGGTGCGTACGGCGGCGAGCCACATCTCCAGGACCGTCTCGCCCTCCGCCTGGAGCACTCCGCCGACGACCTCGACCCCCGCGTCCCGCAGGCGCCGCGCTCCGCCGGCCGCGACCAGGTTCGGGTCCGCCACCGCGTACAGCACCCGCCGGATCCCGGCTTCGATCAGAGCCTGGGAGCACGGGCCCGTACGCCCCTGATGGTCGCAGGGCTCCAGGGTGACCACGGCGGTGGCGCCGCGTTGGCGCCCGTCGGCCTGCCGCAGTGCGGCGACCTCCGCGTGCGGGGTGCCGGGACCCCGGTGTGCGCCGGTCGCGATGGTGGCACCGTCCGCGTCGAGGAGGACACAGCCGACCGCCGGGTTCTCGCCGGTCGACCCCACCTGCGCCGCGGCACGTTCCAGAGCCCGGCGCATGGCGTCCGACTCCCGCGGGGTGACGACGCCCGCGGGTGCGGCCCGCGCCTCAGACTTCGAGGGCATGACCGGCTCGTTCGCGCTTGGCGGTGAGGTAGGCGTGGTTGTTCTCGTTGACGAAGGTTCCCGTGGTGACGACCTCGGCTATGGCAACGCCGTGCGCACGCAACTGGGCGCCCTTCTCCGGGTTGTTGGACAGGAGCCGGATCTCAGGCACGCCCAGGGCCTTCAGCATTTCGGCCGCCACGCGGTAATCCCGCATGTCGTGACCGAAGTCGAGCGCCGCGTTCGCTTCGAAGGTGTCCAGGCCCTGGTCCTGCAGCAGGTAGGCGTCGAACTTGTTGTACAGCCCGATGCCACGTCCCTCCTGCCGCAGGTACAGGATGATGCCGCCTTCGTGGGAGCAGATGGTGAGGGCCTCATGGAGTTGTGGTCCGCAGTCGCAACGCTGCGAGCCGAACACATCGCCCGTGAGGCATTCGGAATGAACCCGGACCAGCGGATCGCTCCTCTTCTGCCACCCGGGCAGGAGAAGGGCGATGTGCTCGCGGCCGTCGTGCAGCCCGTGAAAACTGACCATGGTGCTCGTCCGGCGTCCCAGTCCGGGAACGTTGACGGGCACCTCGACGCGCGCTCTGACCCGGACGGCCGCAGCGGGCGCGACGATCACGCTCTCTTTTCCTTCTGTGTGCATACCTGACCACCCTGCAGCTGGTTCTACGAGTAAGAAATGCCGAGCCGAGCGGGGATCATCCCCATTGCGAGTCATCCGTCCGATCGGTGGATGCGGATGCCTTGGACTGCGGATCGTGGGAATTCGCGGCGAACGATCCAATGGAAATAGAAACCGCAAGGACAAACGCGCCGACTGCTCTGCGGAAATTCTTTTCGTTGAACATGCAGCTGCCCCCTGTTTCCCCGCATCAAAGCCGGGGCGTGTTGTCGTGGTGTCTTACAAGAATCTTGCTGTCTGCTCCGACCTGGTGACAGGGGAAATTTGTGGCAGGATCATGCATCGCGAGAACGTGAAGGATGTGCAAATGTGTACCGAAGCGGACATATTGAATAATATCCAGGCGTACGAGATCTGCGAGAAGGGGCTGGACTTCTATGCGCGAATTTTGAAAGGACATTCCATAAATGAGCAATCCCCGGAGTGTCTGACGCGCCTGGGACTTATCCGGCTGACAGCCGGCGACCGGCCGGTCGCCATTCAGCCCGGTCTGGCCACCCGCGGCCTGGTGCGCCCCATGGAGGCGGCCATCGACCGCCGGCAGCACGACCTCGAATCGGTCCGCGCGTCACTCCACAGGGCCGAGCAGGTCTACCGCGACAGCTACCGCGAGGACGGCGTCCAGGCGGCCCGTGTCATCAGCGGCGCTGAGGTCATCAGCACCACCCTCACCTCCGCCGTGGAGTCGTGCCAGGAGGAACTCCTCACCGCCCAGCCCGGCGGCGGCCGGCCGCAGGAACTCCTGGCGAAGGCCCTCGAAAGCGACCTGCCCGCACTGCGCCGCGGGGTGCGGCAGCGCACGATCTACCAGCACACCGTGCGCTCCCACAGCCCCACACTCTTCTATGTGGAGCAGATATCCGCCGCGGGGGCGGAAGTGCGGACGCTGGACGAGGTGTTCGACCGGATCATCGTGTGCGATCAGCGAATCGCATTCGTGCCCGATCCCGGTGAGCAGCGAAGCCAGACCGCTTTGGCGATAGAACATCCGGGCCTTATCCGGTACTTCGTGAAAATGTTTGAGCATGCTTGGGAGCGCGCCACTCCCCTCCAGTACTCTCCCGGCGCCTACCGCCCTCCGCTGCTCTCCGACGAAAAGCGAAGATCCGTTCTGCAGCTCATGGTGAACGGCTATACGGACGAGGCCATCGCGGGGCGGCTCGGCATGAGCGTCAGAACCGTGGCCACCCATGTCCGCAAGGCGACGGAGATCTTCAACAGTCGCAGCCGCGCTCAGCTCGCCTATCTCATCGCCAAAGCAGGATTTCTTGATGAAGGAATCGATTCCTGACGCCGCGACGGCCGAACTCCGGTCGACGGATCCGTCCAGCACCGATGTGAACTCACGCCCGGTGAACCCCGGTGAACCCCGGTGATCGGCGTCCGCTCCTCCGGTCCGGGCACCGACGTCGTCTCCGCCCTGTCGCCGTCGCCGTACTGCTCGGCGGTGCGGGCTGACCGGAAGAGACCGTTCAGTGGCGCCGGGTGTGGACGATCAGGGTCCGCCGACCACTTCGCCACCGGCAGGATCGACAGCCGGCGCCGCCAGGCGGAACCCGACGCCGATAGCTGCCAGGTCCTTCTCGTACGCGCCGTGGCGGCGTGCGCACCGGGCCAGATCGCGATCGTGGCGGAACGCGCCGCCGCGGGTGATGTGGGGGTCGAAGGCCCAGTCCTCGACCTGCGGCACGTCGTCGGGGGCCCCTGGGTAGGGGGCGTACAGCGTGGATGTCCACTCGTCGGCGTTGCCCGCCATGTCCAGAACCCCGAACGGGCTGGCCCCCTCGGGGAAAGAGCCCACGGGGGTGGTCGTACCGATGCCGGAGTCCACCAGATTGGCCAGCCCGGTGCGGTATTCGGCTCCCCACGGAAACTCCCGGCCGTCATCACCACGGGCGGCGCGTTCCCACTCGTCCTCCGTGGGCAGTCTGACTCCCGGGTCACCGGTCCGCTCGCCGTGCCACAGGCAGTAGGCCGTCGCCGCATCCCAGTTCACGCCGGTGACGGGATGGTCTCCGGGTGCCCGGGGGGCCGGCCGGCCGGTGGCCGCGGCGAACAAGGCCCACTGACCGACGGTGACCGGCGTGCGGGCGATCCGGAAGGCCGGGAGGGCGATCTCCGTACGCGGGGCTTCCTTGCGGTACCACTCCACCGGCACCCGGGTGTCGGCGTACCGGTCGGCCACCAGCGGGATGTCATCAACCGGGGTGCCCCGACGGAGTACCCCGGCCGGGATCTCCACCCAGTCCACCGGATCGACCTGCATAGCTCCTCCTCAACCGGGCCGGTAAGGGCACCGTGATCCAAGGGCACCATGATCGCCTGTGCGCGCCGAACAGGCACCATCCCGGCG
Organism: Streptomyces sp. NBC_00388; assembly: GCF_036061255.1. Lineage (NCBI taxonomy): Bacteria > Bacillati > Actinomycetota > Actinomycetes > Kitasatosporales > Streptomycetaceae > Streptomyces > Streptomyces sp. NBC_00388. Next base: position 3,476,697 of record NZ_CP107948.1, on the reverse strand, counting down.
GAAGTTGGGGCAGGACATCGCGGATACCCCGGGGCCCGGTCGCCGCGGCCCGGGGTTCTGTTCTCCGCGTCCGGGGCAGGGCGCGGCGGTGGACGGCCCGTTCGCCGGGTTCGGTCACGCCGGGAGGCAGGCCGAGGCCGTCGCCGGCTCCTGTCGGCTGAGCCTCGCGTGGATCGTCTTGCCGGAGCCGGGTCCGGGGGTGACGGTCAGCTCCCTGGTGAGGCGGCGGACCATGTGCCAGCCGAAGCCGCCGGTGCCGTCGTTGAGGTCGGGGACCCGCGCGCGTGGCAGCGCCGGGCTGCGGTCGCTCACCGCGGCGGTCATCGTCGCGGTGTCGGTGGAGAGCCTGAGGGTGTAGCTGCCGCCACCGTGGCGTACGGCGTTGGTGGCGAGTTCGGAGACCACCAGGACGAGGGCCTCCGCCGAGGCTGGGTCCGGGGCCGGGGAGAGGCCGTCGCTGAAGGCGCGGACGGCCTCACGCGCCTGGTGGATGCTGTCCGAGCTGTTGCCTCGTACCACGGTCGGCGTGGGAGCCGCCGGGGTGATGGTGCTCATCGTGCTGTTCATGTGCGTCACCCACCTGCGATCGGTTGTGCCGCTCGGTCGTGACAGTCCGTATGCCCGGCCGCGCGTCCTTCACACCTTTGCCCCCTCTTCTGGCGCAGCTTTCGCGGTGCCAGGGTGTCAGGAGTCCGGCATTCATCCAGTCAGGAAATCTGTCGTGACGGGGGTAGACATGCGGAGGGGGAGGGGGTTAGTTTCTTCCCGTAGCCAAGAAATCGAGAAGGGCGCGGCAGGAACGAACTGCCGCGTGGGCAGGACCGCGGCAGTGCAGGCAGGACCGCGGTAGCAGGTGGCACGACGGTGGAGTGGCGGGGCCGGAAGGCTCTCGGGGTCTCGTCGCTGACTGTCGGGCCGGCGGCTCGTGAGGGGCCGCGCGTTACGCAGGACCGAAGTGGCAGGCAGTTGAGGAGCAGGAAAGACAGGAGAAGGAGGCAGACGCCATCAGGATCGCCCGGGCGCGAGCAGTCGGCCCGGGTACCGAAGGCCCCGGAACGGAAGGTGGTCCCACGGTCACGCATCCGCGATCCCCGCGCACGTCCCAGCCCCCTCGGAGACGGTGCGGATCAACAAGGCCGGCGTTGCCATAGGCCGGCAGGTGGTGTTCAAATCCCTCGGGGCCCTGGTGCCGTACGGCACCAGGGCCCTCGACGCGTTCTTCGAACCGAGGTGCAAGTGACCGCAGAAAACCCGCTCGGCCGTCTCGACGACGACGACTATCCCGCCTACACCATGGGGCGGGCCGCCGACATGCTCGGCACCACCCCGGCATTCCTGCGGGCGATCGGTGAAGCCCGCCTGATCACCCCGCTGCGCTCCGACGGCGGCCACCGCCGGTACTCCCGCTACCAGCTGCGGATCGCCGCCCGCGCCCGTGAACTCGTCGACCAGGGGACCCCGGTCGAGGCCGCCTGCCGCATCGTGATCCTTGAGGACCAGCTCGAAGAGGCCAAGCGCATCAACGAGGACCACCGCCGGTCCGCCGCGGAGCCCCGCTCCGACACCTGACCACCGGCGGCCTGACCACCGGCGGCCCGCCCCACGGCGGCCTGCCGCACGGCACCGGACCAAGGGCGACATCCGACCCGGGCTGCCGGGCTGCCGGGCTGTCGCGCTGCCGCGCTCAGCAATCAGGAGGAAGCTGGAGGTATCGGGCAGAGCGACAGGTCGCCCCGGGGTGGGCGGTCATTCAGGAGGAGCCATGCTCAGTGCCATCGCGGACGTGCTGCGCGCCATCGGGGGCACCATCGCCTCCGTGGTGTCCCTGCCCTTCCGGGCCCTGGCCCGGCTCTTCGGCGGGGCGTCGCGCGGCGGTCACTGAGCGCGGGTGGAGACCACCAGCGCGAACGAGTGCCCTGCCGGGTCGGAGTACATGCGGACGTCGTGCTTGCCGCCGTTGTCCTTGGTGTCCAGCGGCCGGGCGCCCAGGCTGATCGCCTCGCGTTCGGCCTCGTCCATGTCCTCGTGGGAGACGAGGATGCGCAGATGTGCCTGCGACGCGTCGTCGGGGCGCGGCCAGCTCGGCGGGGCGTATCCGTGGTCCCGGCGGACCGCCAGGTGGACACCGTTGTTCCCGATGACCTCCATGACATCGGGGTCGGTCCCCATGCGTATCTCCGCGCCGAGCAACTGGGCGTAGAACTCGGCGAGTTCCCCGTGCTCGGAGCAGTCGAGCACCAGCACGGTGGTTTTCGGGACTGGCATGGCTCTCCCTGGTGTCGGTCTGCTGCGCATCCTTGTCCGGCTCGGGGGACGACTACCCCGGCGGGGGGACCGCACGCCCGCCGGGGCACAGGGAGAAGGTCCGTCAACTACACAGGCTCCTCCGGAACTTCGGACGCCTCCGGTGCGCCCTGACCGGCCTTCTGCCCGCCGGGTCCGCTCCGGTCTACGCCGGCTCCACCGCGAGATGGAGCGATGCCGTCGCGAGGCGCGGAGCGGCACGGGCCTGAAGGATCCTGATCCGGATGCGGTCGGTGCTCACCGGAGCGGGCAGTGCCAGGATGCGGGCGTAGCCGATGGTGGTGCCGGCGGCCGTCTGCTGCCAGGCGGTGCCGGTCCAGATGTCGACCGCGAACCGCTCCACCTGCTGGCCCCGGGTGATGTCCTCGCCGAGCCGGACGCGGTCGAAGGTGCGGGCCGCCGGGAGCCGCACCGTGAGGTCGCCCGTGGTGGCCGCGTGCGACGGCGACCAGGCGGTGGTGAGGCGGCCGTCCGTGAGGGTGCGCAGAACGGGGTCGCGGCGTCCGCGTCCCCCCGTGAGCAGGTTGCGGCCGTACGTCGCGGTGACCGAGTCGCCGAACGCGGTGAGCGAGGCGACGTCGGGTGCGGCGATGCGGCCGTCCTTGCCCGGCGGGACGTTGAGCAGGAGTACGGCGTTGCGGCCCACCGACTGCTCGTAGATCGTGACCAGTTGCCGCGGTGTCTTGGGCTTCTCGTCCGCGTGGAAGAACCAGCCAGGGCGCAGCGAGACGTCCGCCTCGGCGGGGAACCACTGCAGGTACTCGACCCCCGGCGCGGTGATCTTGTCGCGGGAGCCGATGTCGGCGGCCTGGGCGCCGTCCGGGAGCAGCCCTTCGCCGTGTGCGGTGGCGGGGTCCGCGGTGGCGGGGGTGACGCTCCACTCCGTGGTGCGGCCCACCCCGTCCTCGTTGCCGATCCAGCGCGTCCCCTGCGGGCCCGCGAAGGTGACGGTGTCCGGCGAGAGCGCGTGGATGAGCCGGAACCAGGCGGTGAAGTCGTACTTCTCGGTGATCCCGGCGTCGGTCCAGGGGTTGGCGCCGTCGAGCCACAGTTCGTCGATGGGGCCGTACTGCGTGAACAGCTCGTAGAGCTGGTTCAGGTAGTACGCGTTGTAGTCGTCGGCCCGCACGGTGAAGGACGGGATCCGGTGCGCGGCCAGGTCGGTGGCCCGGTCGTCGTCGGGTACGAGGGTCGGGATGGTACGGCGGACGACCGGGCTCCCGCTGCCGTAACGGCCCTGTCCGCCGGGGGAGCGGTCGCCGTCATCGAGCGTGGCCTGCTCCTCGATGCTGAGGGACTGCCCCGCGGCCTGTTTCGCGCGGATCTGCTCCACGTACCGGGCGTGCCAGGCGTGCGGCTGCTCGGAGCCGTCGGCGGGGGAGAGGTAGACGCCGACCTTGAGGCCGGCCCGGCGGGCCGCCTTGAGATAGGTCCCGAGGATGTCGCCCTGGGGGTTGCGGCAGCCGGCGTTCCGGGCCCGCCAGTAGGCGGCCGGGTCGCCGGAACGGTGGGCCTCGGCCTGTTGGCGCGCCCTGGCGGTGGCGTCCTGCTCCCCGTCGGAGCAGCCGGCCGTGCGGATCCACCAGGGACTGGCGATCACCGAGTGGTTGGTGTAGCGGGTGGGGAAGAGGACGAAGCCGTCGTGGTGCTTGGCGGTGAACATCACCTGGCGGGCTCCGGCCGCCTTGTAGGCGCGCATCCACTGGTCGGCGTCGATCCCGGTGGGGTCGAACGTCGCCTCGTTCTCGGCGCCCGATCCCCATTCGCGGTCGGTGAAGGTGTTCATGCCGAAGTGTGTGAACGCGGTCACCTCCCGCTGCTGCCAGGTGACTTGCGAGGGCCGGGGGACGACGTGGGCTGCCTTGCGCACGATGGTGTCCGGAGTGTCGGCTGCCTCGATCGCGATCTGCGGTGCAGAAGAAATCCGATCTTTGGTCCGATCTCCAGCCTGCGAGAGGCTGATCGGTGCGCTCTTCCCGGGAGCGGCGGCTGCTGGTGCCGCGGAGAGAAGTGGCAAGGAAGCGACCCCAACCCCCATGGCCAGTAGGTTGCGTCGCCCGACAGGCGTTCCCATGAGTGCTCCTTCGGTCCGTGGACACAGAGTGGAACGAACGACCCAGAATGGTCTAGACATCCAATGTCTGTCCGTCGGGCAGCAGTCTGGTGCGCGCGCGGGGCCTTGACAAGGGTCCGTACGGGAACAGCCGTGAGGGGTGGCCGGTCCATGGATCGGCCACCCCTCACGGCCGGTGAATCCCGGTCGCCGGCTCCGAGCCGTGCCCGGCCGTTATCCGTTCTGCCGCAGGCCCGGTTGCCCGCTCTGCCGGAAGCGGCGCGGGACGAGGCTGAGGAAGCGTTCGGCGTGGTGTTCCTCGTGCAGATCGACCCGGCGGGCTTCGAGCAACTGCCGCAGGCTCAGCAGCCCTTCGAGCCGGTCCGGGTCGGATCGGTCGACGATGACGACCCGGGTGACGTGGTGGCCGGCCATCCGGTTGGCGATGGTCCGCAGGGTCTCGTCCGGGTACGCGGTCACCGCGGGCCGGGCGAGCGCGCCGAGCGGGGTGGGGTCGTCGGGGGAGCTGAGCAGGAAATCGGCGCGGGTGACGACGCCGGCCAGGTGCCCCGCGGGGTCCATCACCGGGTAGAGGCGCTGGGCGAGGAAACCGTCGATGTCATGGCTGCCGTGCGGGGCGTTCAGCTCCCGTTTGATGTCGGCCACGGTCTCGTCGGTGCGGAACGTGGCGGTGATGGGCGATTCGAGCTGCCGTACGAGGTGGACCTCCAAGGGGTCCACCGAGTACTCCCGGGTGAGGTGCATCCCCCGGCGGGCCAGCTTCTCGGTGAGGACGGACCGCTTGAGGACGATCACCGAGAGGAGATAGGCGGAGGACGCGGTGATCACCATGGGGAGCATCGCGTTCATCTCATGGGTCAGTTCGAGGCAGAAGACGATGCCGGTCAGCGGGGAGCGCATGACGCCCCCGAGCACCCCGGCCAGTGAGACCAGGGCCCAGAAGCCCGGACTCACGGAGGGGAAGACCAGTCCCTCGGCCGCTCCCAGCGCACCGCCGATCATGAACATCGGGGCGAGGACCCCGCCCGAGGTGCCCGAGCCGAGCGACAGCCCCCAGATCAGGGTCTTGACCACGAGGATGCCGACGATCAGGCCCACGGTGGCCCGGCCGGTGAGGAGCTGGTCGATGACGTCGTAGCCGACACCCAGGGCGCGCGGTTCGATCAGGCCGCCGGCGCCGATGATGACGCCGCCGACGGCGGGCCACCACATCCAGTGCAGCGGCAGTTTGGCGAACATGTCCTCCGAGAAGTACACGAGGGCGGTGGCGCCCAGTGCGAGGAGTCCGGCGCCGAGTCCGGAGACCAGGCAGAGGCCGTACGCGGAGAGCGGCAGTCCGGCTGGGACATGGGCCCCGCCGAAGAGGGGGGCGCTGCCCAGGATCGGTTCGCGGACCAGGGTCGCGGTGACCGCCGCGACCGCGACGGGTATGTAGGAACGCGGGCGCCACTCGAAGAGCAGCAGCTCGACGGCGAGCAGGATCGCGGCCAGCGGCGAGTTGAAGGTGGCGGCCATGCCGGCGGCGGAGCCGGCGACCAGCAGCGTCTTGCGTTCGTCGGTGGTGACATGGAGGAACTGCGCGAGGATCGAACCGACCGCGCCCCCGGTCATGATGATCGGCCCTTCGGCGCCGAAGGGCCCGCCGGTGCCGATGCTGACCGCTGACGACACGGGTTTGAGTACGGCCACCCGGGGCTGCACCCTGCTGCCGCCGACCAGGATCGACTCGATCGCCTCCGGCATGCCGTGTCCACGGATCTTCTCCGATCCGTACCGGGCCATCACCCCGATGACCAGCCCGCCGGCGATGGGCATGAAGAGGATCAGCCACCAGTGGGAGGTGGAGCCCGGGGTGGTGGCGCCGAACGAGAACTGTCCGTGGAAGCAGAGATTGGTGAACAGGGCGATCAGCTTGAGCAGGGCGACGGCGACCAGGGCCGCGACCCCGCCGACCGGGAGGGCGAGCAGGGCGATCAGTGCGACGCGGGGCGGGACGTGGAAGTCCCCCAGGCTCTCGATCTTCTGCGGCGGTGCGAGCCGTCCCGCGGCGCGGGACGGCTCGGTGGCAGGGGCGGGCGGTGTCACGGGAATCCTCCGTCGGTGGTGCGGACAGGGGCAGCGCCGTCACGGGCACACGGAACGAGGGCCGTCGGCGGACCGCGTGTGAAGCGGGGCCTGGCGTCCCTGAGGGTGGCTGGTGTACGGGCGGTGCAGGGCGTCATTGCCCTGGGAGCTGCCGATGGCCCTGTGCGGAGGGCGGCAGTGCGGGGATGGGCGTCCGTGGCGCGGGAGGCGCCGTGGGTGGATGCCCGGATACTGGTGCGGTACGGATGAGCGGTGCGACGTGCGGGGTGGTGCGTTTCGCGCGATGCCGCGTGAGCGGTGTGTCGTGAGCGGCGCTCGTGCGGCGAGGCGTTCCGAACGGGACAGAGCCTACCATTGCACAGTGCAATGATTACTCTGTCCCATGAGCGACCTGATGTACGGCCTGATGAGCAGCCGGGCGGACAGCCCGTCCGGCGGACAGGACCGCCCGGGTGGACAGCCCGGCGGTCGGAAACGGTGGCGGACCGCATGACGGGCGAGCGGGCGGCGGATGGCCGGGACCGGACCGGGGGCCCGGCCGGCCCCACGGACGAGACCGACGAGGTCACCGCCGCGGTGATGGGGGCGGCGCGGCTGCTGGTCGGGCTCTCGGCGCGCGCGCTCGCCGAGGTCGGCAGCGCGCTGACGCTTCCGCAGCTGCGGACGCTGGTGGTGCTCGATTCCAGCGGACCCGTGAAGCTGGCGGCGCTTGCGGCCTCGCTCGGGGTCAACGCGTCTACGGCGATGCGGATGGTGGACCGGCTGGAGACGGGCGGACTGGTCGACCGCAAGGTCAATCCGGAGAACCGGCGGGAGGTCGTCCTGCGGACCACCGGCGAGGGGGCGGGGCTGGTCGCGACGGTTCTGGAGCACCGGCACCGGGAGGTCGCCGCACTGGTGGGACGGCTGCCGGTGGACGTACGGTCCGGTCTGGTCGCGGGGCTCAGGGCGCTGACCCTCGCGGCGGAGGGCCCTGATCCCGGCGGGTCCGCGGCGCCGGACGCCCAGGACGTGCTCGCGGGCGACGCCGGCTTTTGAGCCGGTGCCGCCCGCGAGCGGTGGGGCCGCCGGGCCGGCCCTGAACCGCCGGGCCGCGCGGCCCGGTCAGGACGTGTAGCCCGAACCGATGCGCTGCACCACGTAAGCGCACTCCGTGTACGTGTAACCCGGCTGGATCCGGGCCGTGTTGCTGCCCGAGCTGGTGGTCGAGTCGTCCAGGGACTTGTGCAGGAAGTACGTGGTGCCGGGCGGCAGCGAGATGGTTCGCTTCGGGTAGCTCCTGCCGCCCTTGCAGGCGCCGAGCTGCGCCGCGGCGTCGCTGGAGAACGCCGAACAGCCCTTGCACGCCTTGAGCTTGAAGCTTCCGGTGACCGGGCCGGTGTAGAGGATCTCGACCTCGTCCGGGCTGTCATTGCTGACCGTCACCGGGATGCTGCCGCCGGAGGCCATGGACGGCAGGCGCTTGCCCGCCGCCGCCTCGCTCTGCGCGATCTCGGCGGCGATGGCGATCTTCTGGGCGCGGGCGCGGCTCTTGTCGTTCCGGTAGGCGCCGGCGAAGTCGGTCAGCGTCTTCTGCGCCCCGCTGAAGTCACCCTTCTCGTACTCGTCGACACCGCAGGCGTACGTACCCGACTGCACCTTCTTCCCGGCGGTCGCCGCGTCCTTGCGCAGCGCGTCCGTCAGGGCGCCGTCCACGCCCGCCTCCTTGCCCGGCAGCCCGACGGCCTGGCCCTGGAGGATCTTCAGACGTTCGTTGGCCGCGCACGGGGCGGACCCCTTCAGGCCGTCCGCCGCCTTGCCGATCTCGGAGCTGACGGCCGGTTCGACCTTCGCCGCCTGCCGCGACCCGGGGAAGGCCGTGAGCAGTTCGCCCAGGTTCCCGCTCGGGGAGACGACGTCCTTCCCGGTGCCGAGGCCGGTCACCCCGCACTCGTACAGCGAGGTGGCGAGCCGGTCGTCGGGCCACCCCGCCAGCGCGCCCAGCTGCTTCCTGCCGTAGGTGCCGGGCACCGTCCGCAGATACGTCAGAGGTTCGACGGCGTCGCAGTACCTCTTCTCGCCGAACGCCGCGCCGACCGTCTCGTAGTACGCGTGCAGCGAGGCAGGGACGCGGCGGGCCGCCCGTGAGCCTGAGTGGTGGGCGGCGAGGTCGTGATACGTGGCCAGAGCCGTGCGGTAGGGGGCGCGCGCGGCGCTGAACGGCTCCGTACTCGCCTGTGTCACCAGGACGTCCGCCGTGGCGAGCCGGCCGAGGAGCATCTGCTGCGTGGCCTCCTCGCGCGCCCCGTCGTACAGGACGACACCGCCGGCGGGCGCGGCCAGCAGCACCAGGCCGAGCACGAGCGCGACCGGTGACCGCGGCGGCCACATCATGCGGTGCCGCAGCCCCCGGTACGCGCCGTGCGCCGCGGCCAGGACCAGGACGGCGAGATACGCGACCACCAGCCCGCCGGGCACACCGTCCGGGTCGGCCGGCAGGGCGGCCATCAGCAGCGCCCCGGTCGCCGCCCAGCACGCGGCCATGGCCGCCCAGCGCCGGAGCACCAGATAACCGAGGCCCAGCCCGCTGAGGTTGAGCAGCGCCACGGCTGCCGCCCGCAGCGGGTCCGCCGGGGCGGGAGGTGTGGGTGGTGTGGGTGGGACGGCGGGCATCGGGGGCGCCGGCTGCGCGCCGAAGGCGGCGAATCCGCCGTGGCCCTCGGGCCCGCCGGGGCCGCCGTATGCCTGCGCCCTGCCGAAGCCGCCCGCTCCGGATGTGCCGAGTACCTCCGGCGGCCCGAACCCGGACGAGTGCCCGGGCTCCCCCGCGCCGTCCGCGCTGTGTGTGCCGCCGGCGCTGCCGGTGCCACCCGTACCGTCCGCACGGCCCGCGCCGCCGCCCTCGCCGGGCGTGCCGTCTCTCGCCGCCCCGTCCTGCTGCTCCCCGGACATGCCGCCTGCCCCCCGGTCACCGGCCACCCGGCGCCGAGGCGCCCAGGGACCGTCACTGTCGAAACGCCGAAACGCCGAAATTGTGTGTCTGCTGTGTATTTACCACGGACGGGCTTACGGTGAACTCCCGATTACCCTCTGTGTGAACGGACTTGAGGCGGCAGGCCGGGTGTGCGTGACGTTCGCCGGGTGGACGCGGGGCTCAGCGGCCCGCGATCCGGTCCGCGAGCGTGGCGATCCGGTCGGTGGCCGCCCCGCGCCCGGCGAGTTCGCGTGCGTCCGCCGCCCGGTACGCCCGGTACATCCCGTGCACACCCAGCCAGCGCAGCGGCTCGGGCTCCCACTTGCGGACCTTGTGGTTCACCCAGGGAAGCGTGGTGAGGTCGGTGGGGCCCGACTGGCCCGAGTCCTGCTGGATCAGGTCGCGCAGCGTACGGGCGGCGAGATTCGCGGTGGCCACGCCCGAGCCGACGTACCCGCCCGCCCAGCCGATGCCCGTCGACCGGTCCAGCGTGACGGTGGCACACCAGTCCCGGGGTACGCCGAGCACCCCGGACCACGCGTGGTCGATCCGTACGCCCGCCGTCGCCGGGAAGAAGCGGACGAGGATCTCGCGCAGCGCGTCGATGGTGGCCGGTTCGGTGCGCCCCGCGCGGTCCGAGCGGGCGGCGCGGGAGCCGAAGCGGTACGGGACGCCGCGTCCGCCGAGCGCGATCCGGCCGTCCGCGGTCCGCTGCGCGTACATGTACGCGTGCGCCATGTCGCCGAGCGTCTCGCCGCCCTCCCAGCCGATGGTGTCCCAGACGGCCTGCGGCAGCGGTTCGGTGGCGATCATCGAGGAGTTCATCGGCAGCCAGCTGCGCCGGGCGCCCTTGAGCCCGGCCGTGTACCCCTCGGTGCAGCGCAGGATGTAGGGCGCGCGGACCGTGCCGTACGGGGTGACCGCGTGCTTGGGCCTGATCTCGGTGACCGGTGTCGACTCGTGGAGGGTGACGCCGAGTGCCTCCACCGTCTCGGCGAGGCCCTGGACCAGTTTCGCCGGGTGCAGCCGCGCGCCGTGCGGGGTCCAGGTCGACCCGACGGCCCCGGTGACCCGGATCCGCTCGGCGGTCTCGCGGGCGCCGTGCAGGGTCCGGTCGGTCTCGCCGAAGGCGGTCTCGGCCGAGTGGAAGTCCTTGAGCCGCTGCAACTGTGCCGGGGTGTGCGCGACTTCGAGGACGCCGCCCTGTTCGATGTCGGCGTCGATCGACTCGTCGGCCGCCGTCTTGACGACTTCGGTGACGGTGTCGTTCATGGCCTGCTGGAGCCGGACGGCCGCTTCGTGCCCGTGCAGTTTCGCGTACCGGTCGCGGCCCGCGATGCCGTTGTAGAGCCAGCCGCCGTTGCGTCCGGACGCGCCGTAGCCGCAGAACCGGGCTTCCAGCACGGTGATGTTGAGGAACGGGACGGCCTTCTTGAGGTAGTAAGCCGTCCACAGCCCGGTGTACCCGCCGCCGACGATCACCACGTCGGCACTCGCGTCGCCCGGCAGGGGCTCGCGGGCGAGGGGGGTGCCCCGGTCCGCGTACCAGAACGATATGCCGCCGTTGACGGTGCCGTTGCCGCTGGAGCTCATGGGAACCTCTGCCTTCTGGACAGGTCCGCCGGATCGGACCGCTTGATCAGGGCCGTCCGGTGTTCCGCCGGCGGTTGCCGGGAGCGTAGCGCCGCAGGGGGGCCGCCAGGCTCATCGGGTTCCACGGCGGCCCGCCGGTGCCCCGGGTGAGCGGATAGCAGGCGAGTCCGATCAGGACCGAGGCGAAGTGGCCGAGGTCGGTGAAGGTGCGGTCGGTGAACAGCGGCGGGACGAAGACCCCCAGCACCGCGGCCAGATACACGTACCGCCAGGGGCGGGCGATCCGGTAGGTCAGGACGGCGACCACCCCGGCGAGCGCGTAACTGACCCCGACGTCGAGGGTGTTGACGGCCGACTCGGGGGCCCGGCCGTGGTGGATCGCCCAGAGCAGGGCGCCCTCGCTGATGAACGAGGCGAGCACATGCGCGAGGACGGCGACGCAGAGCCAGCGGAGCGTGCCGAGCCACCGCTCGGCCTGCGCGTGGAACACCGTGTACAGGGCGGCGTACGAGATCCAGCCGCCGCCGTCGATGTACATCGCGCTCTGGAACAGCACCCGGACGGGATGCGTGGACAGCTCATGGATATTGGTGGAGCGCCTGCCGAGGAAGGCCCGTTCGAACCCCGGTGACATCTGGTGCAGCGCGATGGTGGTGAAGAAGAGGATGAGGAGCCAGAGGTAGGTGCCCGGGGCGCTGCGGAGGTAGGAGAGTACGGCGTGGAGGGCGCGGTTCATGGGCCCGATTCTGCTGGTTGGTTCCCCGGCGCGCGGCGGTCACCGCGCCGGGGCGACCGAGGCGGGGGCATGGGTACGGAAGAGTGCGCGGGAGAAGGGAAGTGCGACGTGTGTGAGCCGGTGGGCGGCGGGGGAGTTGCGGCAGACGGGGAGCGCGGTGCTGCGGCCCGCGCCGAGGAGTTCCTGGAGCGCTGGGGGTTGCGTCAGGAGGGCCCGCCGATGCGCGGGCACGTCGCGGTCGTCCTGCCTGTCGTGCGGGCGGCGGACGGGGTGCGGGCGGCTCTGAAGCTGCAGGAGGTGGACGCGGAGACCGCCGGGGAGCCGGCCGCACTGCGGGTCTGGGACGGCCGGGGCGCCGTGCGGCTGCTCGGCCACGACCCGGCGTCCGGGACCATGCTCCTGGAGCGGCTGGACGGGACCAGATCGCTGGCGTCGGTACCGGACGTACTGGCGGCGACCGAGGTCATCGCCCGGCTGCTCGCCCGGCTGACGTCCGAGCCCGCACCGGCGGGGATGCGCCGGCTCGGGGAGCTCACGGCCCGGATGCTCGACCGGGTGCCCGGCGCGGTGGAGGCCCTGGCGGACGGGGCGGAACGGCGGCTGCTGCGGAGCTGCGCTGCTGCCGTACGGGAGGTGGCGGACGAGCCGGGGGACCGGCTGCTCCACTGGGACCTGCACTTCGAGAACGTGCTGGCGGCCGGGCGGGAGCCGTGGCTGGCCATCGACCCGAAGCCACTCGCGGGAGACCCGGGGTTCGAGCTGCTGCCCGCCCTGTGGAACCGTTTCGGGGAGGGCGGGCTGCTGCGGCGGTTCGACCTGATGACGGATGTGCTGGGAATGGCGGGGGACCGGGGCCGGGCACGGGCGTGGACGCTGGCGCGTGTCCTGCAGAACAGCCTCTGGACCCTGGCGGACGGTGGCAGCGGGCGGCTGAGCCCGGAAATGGCGGAGATCGCCCGGACCCTGCTGGCGCCGCGCGCCCGCCAGGGCTGACAGGAGAGCCCTTAGGCTGCGCAGATGATCCGCAATGCCACAGCCGCCGACGTGCCAGTGATCCACACGATGATCCGGGAGCTCGCGGAGTACGAGAAGGCCCTGGACGAAGCCAGGGCCACCGAGACGCAGCTGCACGAGGCGCTGTTCGGCGAGCGCCCTGCGGCGTTCGCCTTCATCGCCGAGACACCGCAGGGGGAGACGGCCGGGTTCGCCCTGTGGTTCCTCAACTTCTCCACGTGGCGCGGGGTCCACGGGATCTACCTGGAGGATCTCTACGTACGCCCCCTGCTGCGCGGCGGCGGATACGGGAAGGCCCTGCTGACCGAGCTCGCCCGGACCTGCGTGGAGCGTGGGTACGAGCGGCTGGAGTGGTCGGTGCTCAACTGGAACGAGCCGTCGATCCGGTTCTACGAGGCACTGGGCGCCCGGCCGCAGGACGAGTGGACGGTCTACCGGCTCACCGATGGCGCACTGGCCGAACTGGGCAGGCGGGACTAAGGGCTGCGCGAGTTGGCCGGCCCCCTCAGCCCGGGATCACGCCGGCCTCGGCCGTCTCCTCGTTCCGGCGCGGTGCGTGTGCGTTCACCATGAGGAAGGCGATCACGCAGCCGACCACCATGAAGCCGGCCGCCCACGCCGTCGCGATGTTGAATCCGTGCACCACGGCGGTCTTCGAGAGCGCCGCCTCCTGGGCCTTGCTGACGCCGGGCCGCAGGTGGCTGGCGAGGTAACTCGCCGTGGTGGTCGTCGCGATGGTGTTGAGCAGTGACGTACCGATGGATCCGCCCACCTGCTGGGCCGTGTTGACCGTCGCCGATGTCACGCCCGAGTCCTGCGGGGCCACCCCCGATGTGGCCGTCGCCATCACCGGCATGAAGACGAGACCCATGCCGAGCCCGAGCATCATCGTGCCCGGCAGGATGTGCTCGACGTAGTTGGAGTGCGTCCCGATGAACGTCAGGGCGAAGAGCCCGCCCGCGCCGATCAGCATCCCGGGCGCCATCAGCAGCCGCGGCGGCACGAAGTGCAGCAGCCTGGCCGAGATCTGGGTCGAGGCGATGATGATCATCGCGGACATCGGGAGGTAGGCGACGCCGGCCCGCAGCGGGCTGTAGCCGAGGATGTTCTGGAGGTAGTACGTCAGGAAGAGGAAGAGCCCGAACATGGCCAGCGTCGCCAGTGCCATGGTGATCATCGAGCCGCCGCGGTTGCGGTTGCGGACGATGTGCAGCGGCAGCATGGGGTGGTCGGCGCGCGACTGCCACCAGGCGAAGACGGCGAGCAGCACGGCGCCGGCGATGAGCAGGCTGACGACCAGGGCCGAGGACCAGCCGTGCGACTCGGCCTCGCTCATGGCGTAGACGATCGCGACGAGACCGCCGCAGCCCAGGATCGCGCCCGGGATGTCGAGGTGGCTCTCCTTCTGCCCCTGACGGTCGCTGAGCAGCGCGAAGGCGCCGAAGACCGTGAGGGCGGCGATGGGCACGTTGACGTACAGGCACCAGCGCCAGTCGAGGAACTCGGTGAGGACACCGCCGAGCAGCAGCCCGATGGCGGCGCCCGCGCCCGCGATGGCGCCGTAGATGCCGAAGGCCTTGGCGCGCTCCCTGCCCTCCGAGAAGGTCGTGGTGAGGAGGGAGAGGGCGGACGGCGCGAGGAGGGCGGCGAACGCGCCCTGGAGGGCACGTGCGGCGAAGAGCATGGTGCCGTTCACCGCGGCGCCGCCGAGCGCGGAGGCGGCGGCGAAGCCGATGAGGCCGATGACGAAGGTGCGTTTGCGTCCGACCAGGTCGGCCACGCGGCCACCGAGCAGCAGCAGCCCGCCGAAGGCCAGGGTGTAGGCGGTGATGACCCACTGGCGGTTGCCGTTGGTGAGGTGGAGGTCGTGCTGCGCCGACGGCAGGGCGATGTTCACGATGGTGGCGTCGAGCACCACCATCAGCTGCGCCAGCGCGATGACGCCCAGCCCCCACCAGCGGTGGGGGTCGGGCCGGTCGGGGCTGGTGGGCTCCGGGGTGCCTGTCGCCGCGTCGCTCATTGGCCCAGAAGATCACAGAATGCCGGGGTTCGCCCCTTGTCGGGCCGGGGGTCCGGCGGGCCTTGTGCCCCGTGGTCCCCGCAGGGCCGTGGTGTCGGCCGGGCCGCCCTCGGCCACGGTCCGACCTCGACTTTGCTTGAGGTCGACTCTGCTTGAGGTCAGCGCCAGAGTGGCCGCCTCCATCGCGCTCGTGAAGGAGACCTCGGCGAGCATCCCCGGCGCGGCGGTCCGGTCACCCGCGAGGAACACCCCGTCCCCGCGCCGGATGGCGGGCCGGTCGCGCCAGGTGGTGCCGGGCGGGTCGACCGCGCCCGTCCGCCCCGCGGCGACGGACGACCTGCGCCAGGTGAGGCGGGTGCGCCAGTCAGGAAAGCCCAGGTCGAGCAGGCGCTCGGCATGGGCGACCCCGTCCGCCTCCGACTCGTCCGGCGCGACGGGCAGTTGCCCCTGAACCAGCTGTTCGCCCGGTGGGGCCAGGGTGGGGTCCTGGGCGGTGAAGCGTTCGATCCAGCCGGGGGCGTCGAGGTCGGAGATCACCCAGGGGTCGCCGCGCCGGGTCTTCAGCGCGATGTCGACCAGCGTCGTACGGCCGCTGGGCCAGTGCAGACTGGAGTCGCCGAGCAGGTGCCGGGCCGCTTCCAGGGAGGTCGCGACGATCACCGGCCCCCGCGCCACGGGGAGTTCGGTGACACGGGCCCCGGTCTCGATCCGTACGCCCAGGTCCTGCGCACGGCCCGCCATCCGCTCGACGAGGGCGCCCCAGCCGCCCCGTACGAAGTGCGCCTCGGGCGGCAGTGAGGTGGCGCGGCGCAGCCGGAGCTGGACGAAGGCCGCGGAGAGCGAGCCCGGGTCGTGGTGGTAGAGGGCGACCCCCGCGTAGTGGGCGGCGGCGCGGGCCCCCGCCTCGCCGACTTGGGAGGTCGCCCAGGAGAGGAAGTCCTGCTCGACCGGGGCCTGTCCGGCCGGCCGCCGTGCCAGCCTGAGCAGCGCGAGCGGTGGTGTTCTGCGCAGCGCACCGCGGTGGTGCAGCCGCAGCCGGGCGGACTCCAGCGCCGGTACGGCGGCGACCGGGCCGAGCAGGCCCTGCTGCTTGAGCCAGCCCCAGTGCGGGCCGCCGCTGTAGAGCGCGTGGGGCCCCTCGTTGGCGCGGTACGGGGCGCCGGTGGTGCGCGCCCGGCCCCCCAGGGTGCGGTGCGCCTCGTACAGGGTGACCCGGGCGCCCGCCTCGGCGGCGGTGATGGCGGCGGTGAGCCCGGCGAAACCCCCGCCGACAACGGTGATGCGGTGCATGATCCGTCCCCTTCCGGTCTGCTGTCCTGCTGCCTGTCCTGCTGCCGTGTCTGCTGTCCTGTCCTGCGTCTGATTCGGAGGACGCCCGCTCTTTTTCGGACGCTCTCTGTCATCAGGACGGATGGAGAAGACGCAGATGTGACATCGGGGAAGGTTCGATGTCAGTGGTGTGGGTCACCATGAAGACATGGCAGCACGGAACGGTACGAAGAGAACCCCACAGGTACGGCGGCCGGACGTGCGGCTTCCGCCCCTCAGCCCCTACGCCGGGCGGGGCCTTGAGCCCGATGGGGACTACGACGGACTGGAGTTCACCGGCGAGGACTTCACAGGACAGTCGGGCCGCGGGGCCCGCTTCATGGACTGCTCACTGCGCGAGTGCGTCCTGGAGACGACGGAGCTGGTGCGGGCCCGTTTCATCGACACCGTACTGACCGGGGCGAGAGGCGTCGGTACGAACCTCGCGGAGGCATCCCTGCGCGATGTCATGGTGGTGGACGCCCGGCTGGGCGGCGTTCAACTGCACGGAGCGGTGCTGGAACGGGTGGTGGTGCGCGGCGGGAAGATCGACTATCTGAACCTCCGGGAGGCCCGGCTCAAGGACGTCCTCTTCGAGAACTGCGTCCTGGCGGAGCCCGACTTCGGCTCGGCACGGCTGGAGCGGGTGGAGTTCGTGGGCTGCACCCTGCGCGGGGCCGACTTCAGCGGAGTACGGATGAAGGACGTCGATCTGCGCACGGTGGCCGAGCTGGACATCGCTCGCGGAGTGGAGCGGCTGGCGGGCGCGGTCATCAGCCCGGCGCAAATGCTCGCCCTGGCACCGGCGTTCGCCGCGCAGGTCGGGGTGCGGGTGGCGGTCCCCGGCGACTGAGGGCTGTCCCGTAATCCCCGGCGGGCGCACGACGACAGCTACGGCGCCTCGCCGCGTTGTCGGAACGCCCGAATACATCCAGTATGCGAGCGCCCCTCCGCCTTGCGATGCACCGCATCTGACGCCCCGCGCTGATCCACCAGGGATTACGGGACAGCCCTTGGCAGGCGAGAGCGGATTCCCGGCCGCACCCCGGGGCCGCCCCCGCGGGTCCCGGACCGCCGGATGCCGCGCCCGCCCGGCGAGCCGCTCCCGCAGGTACCGGACCACCGGACCCCCGGCTACACCCGGGGGAACCGCCCCTGGAGGTCCCAGACCACCGGATTGTCAGCGAGCCCCTCGTGCATGTCCCCCAGATCCGCGATCAGGTCGTGCAGGAAGTCCCGGGCCTCCCGCCGCAGCACCTTGTGGCCGAATGTCAGCGGGTCCTCCTCCACCGGCATCCAGTCGGCGGCGACATCCACCCAGCCGAACCGCCGCTCGAAGAGCATCCGGTCCGTCGACTCGGTGAAGTCCAGCTCGGCGTGTTGCGGGCGCGACGCGCGGTTGCCCCGCGGGTCCCGGTCGATCTGCTCGACGATGTCGCAGAGCGCCCACGCGAAGTCGAGCACCGGAACCCATCCCCAGGCTGTGGACACCTCGCGGTCCGCCTTCGTGTCGGCGAGGTACACGTCGCCGCAGAAGAGGTCGTGCCGCAGCGCGTGGACGTCCGCGCGGCGGTAGTCGGTCTGCGGGGGATCCGGGAAGCGGCGGGAGAGGGAGTAGCCGATGTCGAGCACAGGCCGATGGTGTCACGGGCCGGAGCGCGGGGCGCCGCCCGGTGTGCCCCGCCCGGCCCCGGCCGTGTGCGGGGCCGCATCGGGCGGGCGCGAGGCCCCTCGGAGCACTCGGAGCACCGCGGTGTGCCGTCCGCGCCGCTCGCTCATAGGATCGAGACGTGGACCAGCGCCGACGCCGTAGAGCCGCACCCGCAGCGGTGGGGGCCGCCCTGCTTCTGCTCGCGGCGTGCGGCGCGGGCGTGCAGGGAAAGCCCGGCGGGAACCGGCTGCACGATCCCGACCCGTACTTCCCCCGGCTGGGCAACGGCGGCTACGACGTCCGCCACTACAGCCTGACCCTCGCCTACGACCCGGGTTCGGGCCGCCTCACCGGCACCGCCGACATCACCGCCCGCGCCACCCAGGACCTCTCCGCGTTCACCCTGGACTTCGCGGGGATGACCGTCCGGGGCGCGACCGTCGACGGCCGCTACGCCCCGGCCAACCGCGCCGGCACCGAACTGACCATCCGCCCGCACCACGACGTCGCACGCGGCGACACCTTCCGTACCGTCGTCCGTTACGCGGGAAAGCCGAAGACGATCACCGACCCGGACGCCTCCGATGAGGGCTGGCTGCCGGACGGCGATGACGCGCTCGCTCTCGGGGAGCCCACCGGCTCGATGGCGTGGTTCCCGGGGAACAACCACCCCTCCGACAAGGCGACGTACGACATCGCCATCACCGTCCCGGCCGGCCTCCAGGCCGTCTCCAACGGCCGGCTGACCTCCCGGCGGACCAGCGGGGGCCGCACCACCTTCCACTGGCACACCGCCGAGCCGATGGCGAGCTATCTCGCGATGCTGGCGATCGGCCGGTACAGGACGCACTCCTTCACCTCGCCGTCCGGGCTGCCGGTCTTCACGGCGGTCGCCCCCTCGGAGGAGAAGAGCAGCGCTTCCGCGGTGGCCAGGCTCCCCGAGATCATCGCCTGGGAGACCAAGCAGTTCGGCCCGTACCCCTTCGACTCGACGGGTGCGGTCATCGCCCCCGCCGGGGCCGCGGGCTACTCGCTGGAGACCCAGACCAGACCGGTGCTCCCCGGCGACCAGGCCAGCCTCCCGACACTGGTCCACGAGCTGTCCCACCAGTGGTTCGGCGACTCGGTCACCCCCACGTCGTGGCGGGACATGTGGCTGAACGAGGGCTTCGCGACGTACGCGGCCTGGCTGTGGGACGCGGACCACGGCGGCGAGAGCGTCCAGGACCACTTCGACGACGCCTACGACTCCGAGGGCAACTGGGACTTCCCCCCGGCCGACCCGCCGGGCCCGAAGCAGATCTCGGCCTCTCCGGTGTACGGGCGGGGCGCGATGGTGCTGCAGATGATCCGCCGGAGAGTCGGCGACGACGCGTTCTTCTCGCTGGTGCGGGGCTGGGCCAGGGACCACCGCTACGCCAACGTGACGACGGCGGAGTTCACGCGGTACGCGGAGAAGAAGACCGGCAAGGACCTGGGCGCGATCTGGAAGAGCTGGCTCTACGGCAAGGACAAACCGGCGAGGCCGTAGCTCCCGCCGCTCAGAGCAGGCGGGTCTCCGCCACTTTCTCGCGCATTCCGCGGGCCGACCGGGGGCGGTATCCCGCCAGCGACCCGACCGCGCGGCTCAGCCACTCCGTATCGGCGAACCGGTGCGCCCGGCCCTCGGCTGCGGTCTGCCTCATCAGTTCCTGGAACAGCGACAGGTGCGTGGGGTTGTACCAGTGCGGGTGGCGGTCGAAGGTGGCCGGCCAGTTCTCGTACGGGTGGCGCAGCGTCAGGTGCAGATAGCCGCGCCCACGCCCCTTCCAGAGGCCCGGCAGCCCGCCGAGCAGGGTCAGCGCGCCGTACGAACCCATCGGGGGGTACTTGGCGCCCAGCGTGAAGTCGATCAGCATGATCCGGGACCAGGGCGTGAGGCGCTCCTCGGTCTTCTTCGCGTGCCCCGGGTGCTGGTACAGCCCGTCGGCGCGGAACTCCAGCCATGCGCCGTCCGGCCGTCGGCAATCGCCCACGCCCCAGCGGTCGTTGACCCGCTCCAGGGGCCCCAGGGACGCGCTGCCGTCACTCATCGGCTCATTGGAGCACGGCGGGCGCGGGCGCGGGAGGGGCGGGGCGCCCTTGTGCGGCGACCCGGGAATGTGCGGCGTCCCAGGAACGGTGACATGGGCGGGGCGGAGCGCTCCGCCGGCAGGCGGAGCCCCTGGCAGGAGTGCCAGGGGCTCCGCCCGGGGTGTCACGCGGACGTCAGACCGTGACGCCGAAGTCCTGGGCGATACCGGCCAGACCCGAGGCGTACCCCTGGCCGACCGCGCGGAACTTCCACTCCGCGCCGTTGCGGTAGAGCTCGCCGAAGACCATGGCGGTCTCGGTGGCGGCGTCCTCGCTCAGGTCGTAGCGGGCGATCTCCGCCTCGCCGGCCTGGTTGATGATGCGGATGAAGGCGTTCCGCACCTGGCCGAAGTTCTGCGAGCGGTTCTCCGCGTCGTAGATCGAGACCGGGAAGACGATCTTCACGATGTCGGCGGGCAGACCGGCCAGGTTGACCTTGATCTGCTCGTCGTCGCCCTCGCCCTGGCCCGTGACGTTGTCACCGGTGTGCACGATGGTCTGGTCCGGCGTGGCCTTGTTGTTGAAGAAGACGAAGTGGCCGTCGGAGAAGACCTTGCCCTCGCCGTTCACCGCGATTGCCGACGCGTCGAGGTCGAAGTCGGTGCCGGTGGTCGTACGGACGTCCCAGCCGAGGCCGACCGTGACGGCGGTCAGGCCCGGGGCCTCCTTGGTGAGGGAGACGTTGCCGCCCTTGGACAGGCTTACAGCCATGGGGATGTCCCTTTCCGTTCTGTACGCGGGCTTCGTGTGGTCACGACGCTACCGTTACCCGCCATAACGTCGGCAGGGGACCGTGAGGTTCCAGCTCTCTTTACTCTCTTTGCTTTCTTTGCCCGGTACGCGGCGTACCGGGCAGGCCCGGCCGGGAAAAGCGGGTGACGCACCGGTCAGGACCAGCGACCATGGAGGCATGTCCGGTCCCTACGTCGTCCGTGGTGCGGTCTCCCTCCCGGAGGCCGAACTCATGTGGCGCTTCTCGCGCTCGTCAGGACCCGGTGGCCAGCACGTCAACACCAGTGACACGCAGGTGGAGCTCCGGTTCGACCTCGCGAACACGGAGGCGCTGCCACCGGTCTGGAAGGAGCGCGCCCTGGAGCGCCTGGCCGCGCGGCTCGTCGGCGGGGTGATCACCGTACGGGCGTCGGAGCACCGGTCGCAGTGGCGGAACCGGGAGATGGCCGCCGTGCGGCTCGCGTCGCTGCTGGCGGAGGCCACGGCGCCGCCGCCGAAGCCCCGGCGGGCCACGAAGATCCCACGCGGCATCAACGAGCGGCGGCTGCGGAACAAGAAACAGCGCAGCGACACCAAGCGGGGCCGTACCGGACGCGGCTGGGACTGAGCGGACCCGGCCTGGGGCGGCCTCCATGGCCCCCGTGCGAGCTGCGAGCCCCGGACTCAGCCCAGGTGCCGGTACCGGCCCCGGAAGTACGTCAGCGGGCCGCCCTCCGTGCCCGGCAGGTCCACCGTGAGGACGCGGCCGATCACCAGGGTGTGGTCCCCCGCCTCCACCCGCTGCTCCGTCGCACACTCCAGCGTCGCCAGCGCGCCCCCGATCAGCGGGGCCCCCGACACCTCGCCGCGGGTGAAGGTGAGGTCGGCGAAGAGCAGGTCGTCACTGATGCGGCCCTTCATCGCGAAGCGGCCCGCGATCTGCCGCTGGCTCTCCGCGAGGAGGGAGGCGGCCCAGCGCGGCTGCTCCGCCAGCAGGTCGTCCATCCGGGAGCCGTTCCGTACGCTCACCAGCGCCAGTGGCGGATCCAGTGACACCGACATGAACGACGTCGCCGTCATGCCCACGTCGGCGCCGCGCGGGCCGCCGTCCGCGTCATGGGCCGTCACCAGCACCACGCCTGCGGTCAGCCGGGACATGGCGGCGCGGAAGTCGTCGTTGCTCACCCCCTCAGGATGGGGGATGGGCTCGGAGCGCGGGGTGGGGATCGTCTGGAACACATCAAGAACGCTAACCCCGGCCCGCCGCGCCCCACATCGGGCCACAGGACCAGGCGGGTCCTAGGACCCGCGCCCGCGGGGCCCGGTCCCGAGCTGCCGAGGAGCAGCGGATCCGCGGCGTGGAGAAGGGCGGAACAGTCGCGTTACTGCTCATTCAACCCTTCGCACCCAGTTGTGACTTGAGTCACGACCGGCATAAATTGTTGACCCTGCGTACCTGCCGCACAGCTCGCTGTGATTCAGTGGCGGAGACACTGCACCAAGTGCGCCGATCAGAAACCTGGAGTTGCTGTCGAGGTCTCGGGGAGAGCGAACCATGGAGAGCGAGTCGGAGCCGTACGTCCGTCTTGCGACCCTGCGGCAGTTGCACCAAGCGGTCGCCCAGCTCAACCAGGCCCGCAGCCTGGCGGACACCCTGCAGACGGTGGCCGACGGCATAGTGGCCGGCCTCGGCTATGAGCTGGCCTGCGTCAATCTGGTGCGGCCGGACGGTGACCTCATGGTCGCCGCCCTCTCGGGGGACGAATCCGCCTCCGCCCTGATGTCCGGCCGGGTCGGCTCCCGCACGTCCTGGGAGCGCAGGCTCTCCATGGGCGTGGCCTGGGGAGACCTCCGGTTCATCCCGTACACCGAGGGCTGGGTCCTCGACAACGACGACGTGCCGCAGGTGCACAACGACGGACCCGAGCCGCGCTTCGAGGACGAGTGGCACCCCTCCGACCGGCTCTTCGCCCCGATGTACGCCACCGACGCGTCCGGCGGCGAGCTGATCGGCGTCATATCCGTCGACCGCCCGCGCAATGGCAGGCACCCCGGGGCCTGGGGGCAGGAAGCGCTGCAGATGTACGCGTTCCAGGCCGCCATAGCGATCACCAACGCCCGGCTGCGCGCCAACATGCAGCGCGCCCTGGTCCGCCTGGAGCGCGAGCAGCAGGCGCTGCGCGCCAGCGAGGAGTCCTTCCGGCAGGCCTTCGAGTACGCGCCGAGCGGCATGGCCATCGCGGAGATGGGCGGCGACCAGCACGGCAGGCTGCTGCGCACCAATGACGCGCTGTGCCGGCTGCTCGGACGGCCCGCGTCCGCGATGCGCCGCTACTCCTTCGCCGACCTCGTCCACCCCGAGGACGTCGGCACCCTGCTCAGGACCTCCGCCGAGGGCGGCCGCGCCGAGCTCCGGCTGCGGCGCCGGGACACCTCGTACGTCTGGGTCTCGCTCCGTAACTCCGTGGTGGCCGACACTACCGACGGCCCCCGCTTCCTGCTCACCCACGTCGAGGACGTCGAGGAGCGCAAGCGCCACGAGCTCCAGCTCGCGCACCGCGCCTCGCACGACTCGCTGACCGGTCTGCCCAACAGCGCCGAACTGCGTGCCCGCCTCAGCTCCCGGCTCTGCGAGTGGCCCGACGCGGTGCGCGAGACCGCCATCGAGGCGCTCGATGCCGCGTACGAGCAGGGACCGGCGCCGGCCGAGCGGTACGGGACCAGTCCGTTCGCCTTCGGCGGGTCCGGCGGTGGGCCCTACGAGCACGTCCACACGGTCGCCCCTTCGTCCGAGACCGGCGAGCCTGCCGGGCCGGGGGCGGAGGCCGACGACGGCACGAAGGGGCTCGCGGTGCTCTTCTGCGACCTCGACGGCTTCAAGTCGATCAACGACCGCTTCGGCCACCACACGGGTGACGCGGTTCTCATCGAGGTGGCGCGCAGGCTCACCGCCGCCGTGCGCGACGGCGACACGGTCGCCCGGCTCGGTGGTGACGAATTCGTCGTCCTGGCGGACGGCCTCGGCTCGGCGGACGCCGCGGACCTCGCCGTACGGCTGCGCAATTCGATCATTCCGCCCATTCGGGTGGACGGCAGGGCGGTCCGGGTGGGGGCCAGTTTCGGGATCGGCTGGGCGAGCTGCGGCATGTCTGTCGAAGAGGTGCTGCGCTCCGCCGACCAGCGGATGTACGTGGAGAAACGCTCCAGGTCGAAGCTGCACCGGCGGGCGGGGTAGGCGGTACCCGAGGGGCGGCCGTGCCGGGACAGGGCCCGGCGTACTGGCCGGACTGTTCATCCGTACGGGGTAGGCTCGCCCGGGTCAGCGATGTGTGAGGAGTGCAAGGGATGACGGCCGGCAACAACGGCGCGAGCACGCCCGAGGACGACGATCCGTTCGGCTATCTGTACGAGGACGGCCGGGCAGCAGGGGCAGTTCCCCCGCCCGGTGGCGGCGGATACGGCTACCCGGGTCCGACGTCCGGCGGGCAGCCCGGGGTGCCCCGGACGTCGTACAACCATGTGCGGACAGTCGGCGAGCGCCAGTACGGGCAGCAGGCGACGCAAGCACCTCAGCAGGCGTACGGTCAGCCGCCCCAGCAGTACGGCCAGCAGCAGGCGTACGGCCAGCCGACGGCGCAGTACGCGGCGCCGGAGACGTACCCCGGTGGTCCTCCCGTCCAGCAGCCCCCGCGTCAGCAGGGCGGCGGCCGGGGCGGCCCGAACCACAAGGGGCTGCTGATCGGCGCGGTCGCGGTGGTCGCGGTCGTCGTCATCGGCATCGGTGTGGCGCTGGCCACCAGCGGCGGCGACACGAAGGACAACAACGCCGGCTCGGACAACGCGGGCGGCGGGCAGACCTCCTCGCAGTCGGCTCAGCCGAACCAGAGCGCGTCGGCGTCGTCCCAGCCCGTGCTGCCCAAGCAGGACGCTGCCACGCTGCAGCTCGGCGGCGGCGCGATCACCGACAAGTCGGTCGACGGCGCCCAGGGGCCCGGCGGCTCGTACATCAACGGCTTCAACGCCGTGGGCTCGTCGGTGACCTGGCAGGCCAACGTGGAGAAGGCCGGCGACTACAAGCTGTACGTGCGCTACGCCATCCCGGCCAAGGACGCCAACGCCACCCTGACGGTGAATGACAAGGCGAACAACTCACCGCTGGGCTTGAAGAACTTCATCAGCAGCAACAACCCCGACTGGGCGAAGAACTGGCAGACCACCTGGGCGCCGGTGACTCTCAAGCAGGGGCAGAACACCATCAAGCTGTCCTGCGAGACCGGCAACCAGTGCAACGCGATTCTGGACTGGCTGCAGATCAAGACGCCGTAAGGACTCCGGCCCGCCCGGCCTGATCCGGGCCGGGCGGGCCCCGGCCGTTACACCGACGGTGTGTGCTCGGTGACGAGGACCTGCGGAAGCAGGTCCTCGTACGCGTTCCGGTCGAATTCGCCCGCCGCGGGCGCCAGCACCGTGGCCGCCGACAGCGCCACCGCCCTGGCCAGCCGCTCCGGCCACGGAAGGTCCTCCACCAGGCCCGAGAGCAGTCCGGCCACTGCCGAGTCGCCCGCGCCCGTCGGGTTGCCCTCGAAGCGGGCCGGGGGCAGGGCCTGCCAGGTGCCCTCGGGGGACGCGGCCAGCATGCCTTCCGCGCCGAGTGAGGCGACCACGGTGTGGGCGCCGCGGCGGCGGGCGTCGCGGGTGGCGCGCAGCGGTTCGCGGGAGCCGGTCAGCTGAGCCAGCTCGTCGGCGTTCGGCTTGACCAGGTCGGGCCGGGCCGCGATGCCGCGCCGCAGCGGTTCGCCGCTGGTGTCGAGGAGGACCGGGACGCCGGCGCCGCGGGCCTGCTTGACCAGCTGGGCGTACGCGCCGACCGGGACGCCCGGCGGCAGACTGCCGCAGAGGGCCACCGCTTCGGCGCCGGCCAGCAGCTTCCCGTACGAGCGGAGGAAGGCCTCCCACTCGTCGGCCGACACGGTCGGGCCCGGCTCGTTCAGCTGCGTCGTGTCGCCCGAGGTCGCGTCGACGACGGCGATGGTGCGCCGGGTGTCCCCGGCGACGGGGACGAGCGCGTCGGCGGGCGGCAGCCCGGCCAGCAGACTCCGCAGCATCTCGCCGGTGGGGCCGCCGGCGAAGCCGGTGACGACCGTCTCGTGGCCGAGCGCCGAGAGCACCCGGGCCACGTTCAGGCCCTTGCCGCCCGCGCGTTCGGTGACCGATTCGACTCGGTGACTGGCGTGCGGGATCAGCGCGGGGACGTGGTAGGTGATGTCCAGGGCGGTGTTCAGGGTGACGGTCAGCAGCACTTGATTGATCATGCCAAACAGAGAGCGGCAGGCACAGCCCTTGACCTGCCACTTCCTGTCATTTCTGCAAGATTCTGATCAGTTCTGCTTTGGTTCGATCACCCAAGCGCCCTTGCGCATCACACCGGCCAGAGCGAAGTCCGCGTCCAGGACGACCAGGTCGGCGTCCTTGCCGGGCTCCAGCGAGCCGATCCTGTCGTACAGGCCGAGGAGCCGCGCCGGGTTGGCCGAGATGGACCGTACGACGTCGTCCACCGGCAGCCCGTCCACGGTGACCGAGCGGCGGAAGGCGGTGTCCAGGGTGAGGGTGGAGCCCGCGATCGAGCCGCCCTCGACCAGCCGGGCGACGCCCTCCTTGACCTGGACCTCCAGCGGGCCGAGCAGATAGACGCCGTCGCCGAAACCGGCGGCGTCCATCGCGTCGGTGATGAGGGCGACGCGTGCGGAGCCCGCCGCGCGGTACGCCAGCTCCAGCGCGGCCGGGTGCAGATGTGTGCCGTCGTTGATCAGCTCGACGGTGACCCGCTCGTCCTCCAGGAGGGCGGCGATGGGGCCGGGGTCGCGGTGGCCGAACGGCGGCATCGCGTTGAAGAGGTGGGTGGCGACGCTCGCGCCCGCGTCGATCGCCTCGACGGTCTGCTCGTACGTGGCGTCGGTGTGGCCGATGGCCGCGATGACGCCGTTCTCGGCGAGCAGGCGTACGGAGTCGATGCCGCCCTTCATCTCGGTGGCCAGCGTGAACATCCTGGCGGTGCCGCGCGCCGCGTCCATCAGCTTGCGGACGTCGGCCGGGTCCGGGTCGCGCAGCAGCGCCTCGCTGTGCGCGCCCTTGCGGCACGGGGAGATGAACGGGCCCTCGAAGTGGATGCCGGCCAGGTCGGCCTGCTCGACCAGCTCGGAGAGGAGCGCGGCCCGTTCGGCGAGGAAGTCCATCTCGCCGGTGACGGTCGAGGCGACCATCGTCGTCGTGCCGTGCTGTCGGTGGGTGGCGATGCCCTTGAGGACCTCTTCGGGGGTTCCTGACGTGAAGGACGCCCCGCCGCCGCCGTGCACGTGCATGTCGACGAATCCGGGGACCACCCAGTAGCCCGCGAGATCGAACACGGCCGCGCTCTCGGGAGCGCTCCCGGCGATGCGCGAGCCCTCCACGATGACCCGGCCGCCCTCGACGGTCCCGGTCGGCAGCACCACGCGGGCTCCGGCGAGGACTGTGCTTGCTTCGCTTCCGGCCATCAGGCGGATACCTCCGTGGAGAGAAGATCCCAGGCGAGCAGCCCTGCGCCCAGGCATCCAGCGGTGTCCCCGAGGGCCGCCGGGACGATGTGGGGCAGTTTCTGGAACGTCACGCGTTCCTCCACTGCCGCCTTGAGTGGCACGAACAAGGTTTCCCCGGCCTCGGCGAGCCCGCCACCGATGATCAGCGTGCGGGGGTCGAGCAGGGTGAGCGCGGTGACCAGGCCGTCGGCGAGTGCGTCCACCGCGGACTGCCAGACGGCGACCGCCCGCGGGTCCCCGGACTCGACGGCCTTGGCGCAGTCGGCCGCGTCGGCCTCCGGGTCGCCGGACGCCGCGGCCCAGGCCAGCGAGACGGCGGAGGCGGACGCGTACCGCTCCAGGCAGCCGCGCTGTCCGCAGCCGCAGTCGACGCCGCCGGGCCGTACGACGATATGGCCGATCTCGCCCGCGTACCCATGGGCGCCCGCCTCGATGGACCCGTCGATGCCGATGGCGCCCGCGATGCCGGTGCCGAGCGGCATGAAGAGGAAGCGGTCGGCGCCCTTGCCCGCACCGATCCGGCCCTCGGCGAGCCCGCCGGTGCGGACGTCATGGCCGAGCGCGACCGGGATGCCGTGCAGCCGGGTGCTGAGCAGGTTCCGCATGGGGACGTCGCGCCAGCCGAGGTTGGAGGCGTAGACGGCGATGCCGTTCGCGGCGTCGATGATGCCGGGGACGGCCACGCCTGCGGCCGACGCGGTCCGGCCGAAGTGCTCCTCGCCGTAGGCGCGCAGCTCTGCGGCGAAGTCGAGTATCGATGCGACGACGGCCTCGGCGCCGCGCTCCCGGTTGGTGGCCCTGCGTGCCTCGTGGAGCAGCGTGCCGTCCGCCCCGACCAGGGCGGCTTTCATGCCGGTGCCGCCCACGTCGAGGGCGATGACATGGTTTTCGGCCGGGAGACCGGGGGTGGTTCCCCGGGAGAATGCAGTCACCCGGACAGTGTGGCTCGGATAGCCGATAAAGGTCTAGTCCACTCTCCTGGATTGTTGCGCATCCATACAAAGTCCGGGCAAAGACGCGGGCAAGAAACGGCGTGAGACGGCTGGTTCGGCCCGAGTCTCTTGGGGCGCGTGTTGCCGAAGCGAGACCGGATAGCTGTGGACCCCCTGATGACCGTGGGGGAAAATCGCAACCACGTGCGACGGTACGGCACGGGGGACCGGCTGGAACATAGTGAAACAGAGGGTGGGAAAAGGGCTGTGCGGCGGCGCTTCTTGGGGCTTACTGCGGCGGTTGCCGCGCTCGGAATGACGACGGTGCTCTCCGGCTGCGGATCGGACAGCGGATCGGGTGACGTCACCCTGAAGGTCGTCGCCGCGAACTACGACCCGAACGACGGACCCAGCAACCAGCAGTACTGGGACAAGCTGGCAGCCGCCTTCGAGGCGAAGAACCCGCACATCAAGGTCGACGTCTCCGTCTACTCCTGGAAGACCATCGACGCGAAGGTCGCGCAGCTGGTCAAGTCGGGCCACGCCCCCGACATCGCCCAGCTGGGCTCGTACGCCGACTACGCGGACCAGGGAAAGCTGTACAGCGCGGACGACCTGCTCTCCATCGGCGTCCAGTCCAACTTCCTGACCTCGCTCTCGGACGCGGGCGAGCAGGACCGGGTGCAGTACGGAATGCCGTTCGTCGCCTCCACCCGGCTGCTCTTCTACAACGAGAAGATGTTCTCCTCCGCCGGACTCAAGGCGCCGAAGACCTGGGACGAGCTCAAGTCCGACGCGCAGGTACTGAAGGGCAGGGGCGTGAAGTACCCGTACGCCCTCCCGCTGGGCACCGAGGAGGCGCAGGTCGAGGCGACCCAGTGGCTGCTGAGCGGCGACGGCGGCCTCACCGACGGCGTGGGTACCTACACGATCGACTCGGCGCAGAACGTCAAGACCTTCGACTGGCTGAAGAACGACCTGGTCGGCGCCCACCTGACCGGGCCCACGCCCCCCGCCGACTTCGACCGCAGGCAGGCGTACGAGGCCTTCACCCAGGGCCAGGTCGGCATGCTCAACGGCCATCCGCAGCTGGTGCAGCAGGCGGAGGCGAAGGGCATCAAGGTCGGCATGGTCCCGATGCCCGGCATCAGCGGTCCGACGAAGTCGACCATGGGCGTGGCCGACTGGATCATGGGCTTCAAGCAGAACGGCCACCGCACCCAGATCGGCGCGTTCCTCGACGACGTCTTCAGCGACAAGAACGTGCTGGCCCTCACCCGCCAGTACAACCTGCTGCCCACCACCACCTCGGCCTCCGGCACGCTGGCGGACGACCCGCGGCACAAGTTCCTCAAGACCTTCCTGGACGAGCTGCCCAACTCGCAGCTGCCGCCGGTCGGCAAGACGTCCTGGTCGCTGGTGAGCGACGACATGAAGAAGGGGATCGGCAAGGCCGTGCAGCCGGGCGGCAACCCGGCGAGCGTCCTCAACCAGATCCAGAGCGAGGCCGCTGCCGCGCAGAACGCGGAGTAGCGGGCCGCCCGGTGCTCCCGGGGCCGGGCGGCCCGTACCGGGTGGCCCTCCCGGCCGGCTCCCCAGTACGTTGGCCCGTATGACTGGCGACGACGCGCACGGCCCCGCGCTCCCCGAGCGCGACCGCGCCGTACTCGCGCTGGAACGCAGTTCCTGGCCGGGCGCCGGTGCCAAGGAGCGGGCCATCAGGGAGCAGCTCGGCATCTCACCGGTCCGCTACTACCAGCTCCTCAACGCCCTGCTGGACGACGAGGGGGCGCTGGCCCACGACCCGGTGACGGTGAACCGCCTGCGCCGGGTCCGGGCGGCCCGCCGCGAGCGCCGCTGACCCGATCGCAGCCCGCCCGCGGCCCCGCAACGGCAGGCCGCGGCCTCCGGTGGCCCCGCCCTGCTCCGAAGGGAAGGCGCCGGAGCCCGGCTCCCCGCTAGGGTCGTCCCATGGGCCGCTCACCGAACACCCTGCCGACCCCCGTCACCGCCGCCGGCCGCGAAGGGCTCGCCGCTTTCCTGGCCGGGCCAGGGAAGGCCGTCGTGGCACTGGACTTCGACGGCACGCTCGCCGACATCGTCCCCGACCCGGAGCAGGCCCGCGCCCACCCGGACGCCGTCCCCGCCCTCGTCGCGCTGGCGCCGCGAGTCGCATCCGTCGCCGTCGTGACCGGCCGTCCGGCCGAAGTGGCCGTGCGGTACGGGGGGTTCGAAGGGGTCCCCGGCCTTGAGCGTCTGGTCGTGCTCGGCCACTACGGGGCGGAGCGCTGGGACGCCGCCACCGGCACGGTCGACGCCCCCGCCCCGCACCCCGGCGTCGCGGCCGTCCGCGCCGGGCTTCCCGGGCTGCTGGAGGCGGAAGGCGCGGGCCAGGGCGCCTGGATCGAGGAGAAGGGCGGCAGGGCCGTGGCGGTCCACACCCGCCGCGCCGCCGATCCCGAAGCGACCTTCGAGGCCCTGCGCGCCCCGCTGGCCGCGCTCGCCGCCCGGCACGGCCTGATCGTCGAGCCCGGCCGGATGGTCCTCGAACTGCGTCCGCCGGGCGTCGACAAAGGCGCGGCGCTGACCGCGTACGTACGCGAGACCGGCGCGGGGCCCGTCCTGTACGCCGGGGACGACCTGGGCGATCTGCCCGCCTACGACGCCGTCGAGACGCTCCGCGGCCACGGCGTACCCGGTCTGCTGGTGTGCAGCGGCGGAGAAGAGGTCCCCGCCCTGGCCGCCCGCGCCGACCTGGTGGTGCCGGGGCCGGGCGCGGTGGCCGGCCTCCTGTCGGACCTCGCCCGCGCCGTCACCCCGTAGGCCCCGTCCCGGCGTGAGCCGGGACGGGGCCCTGCGGTCACCCGGCCGGGCCGAGCGCGTCGAGCTGGTCCAGGAACCACTTCTGCGGCGGCAGGGCGGTCGCCGCCGCGGCCAGCCGTTCGGTGCGCCGGGCGCGTTCGTCCTGCGGCATGGTGAGCGCCTCGTGCAGTGCGGCGGCGGTGGCGCTCACGTCGTACGGGTTCACGGTGATCGCGTCGCGCCCGAGCTCCTCGTACGCCCCGGCCTCCCGCGAGAGGACCAGCGCGCACCCGTGGTCGGTCACCACCGGGACCTCCTTGGCGACCAGGTTCATACCGTCGCGGATCGGGTTGACCAGGGCGACGTCCGCGAGCCGGTAGGCGCCGAGCGAGCGGGCGAAGTCGTCCTTCAGATAGAGCACCACCGGGGTCCACTCCGCGGTGGCGTAGCGGGAGTTGATCTCGTCCGCGACCCGCCGGACCTCGTCCATGTAGTCGCGGTAGACCGCGAGGTCCTGCCGCGAGGGGTACGCGAAGGCCATGTGCACCACCCGGCCGCGCCACTCGGGGCGGGTGTCCAGCAGCTCCCGGTAGGCGAGCAGTCCGCGCACGATGTTCTTGGACAGCTCGGTCCTGTCCACCCGGACGATCGTCCTGCGGCGTTCGCCGCCCCCTTCACCGCTCCCGCCACCGATCCGCTCGCGCAGCTCCGCCATCCGCTCGTCCACGTCGGGCTCGTGGGACCGCTTCCGCAGGAAGTCCGCGTCGGCGCCGAGGCCGTGCACCGCGATCGCGGTCTGCCCGGTGCCGCCGACGACCGCCGTGCAGCAGGCGACGAAGGCGTCCGCCCAGCGCTGGGTCAGGAACCCGGCCCGGTCGGCGCCGAGGATGCCGCGCAGCAGCTCCTCGCCGATGTCGTCGGGGAGCAGCCGGAAGTACTCGACGGGCGCCCACGGGGTGTGCGAGAAGTGCGCGATCCGCAGGTCGGGGCGGAGCTCGCGGAGCATCCCTGGCACCAGGGCCAGGTGGTAGTCCTGCACCAGCACGGCTGCGCCCTCGGCGGCCTCGGCGGCCAGCGCCTGTGCGAACGCCTCGTTGTACGTGCGGAACGCGTCCCACTTCCGCCGGAACTCCGCGTCGAAGACCGGTTCGAGCGGGGTCTGGTACAGCATGTGATGGACGAACCACAGCACGGAGTTGGCGATGCCGTTGTACGCGTCGGCGTGCACGCCGGGGTCGATGTCGAGCATCCGCACCCCGTCCGCCGAGACCCCGCGCCGCACGGCGGCCCGGTCGCCGTCGCCGAGGGCGGCACAGACCCAGAGCGAGTGGGCGTCCCCCTCGACGGCGGAGAGCCCCGAGACGAGCCCGCCCCCGCCGCGCTTCGACGTGAGCTCACCGTCGTCGCGGAGGGTGTACGAGACGGGGCCCCGGTTGGAGGCGACGAGGACGCGGGCGGCATGCGGAGAGGCCATGACGCGAACTTAGCCCGTGCCGCAAACGCTCAAACGTGCGGATGCGTGGAGAACCGCGCCGGTCAGTGCGGCGCGGCGGCCTTGTCCTCGCCCGGGGCGCGCTCGTCCTCGGGCACGGAGATCACCCAGTGCGTGGCCTGCCGGGGCCTGAGGTACAGCGCCCAGTACAGGGCGGCTGCGGCGACGATGACCCCGGTGATGATCAGGCTCTTGGCGCTCTGCTGGTAGAGCACCCAGGCCAGCACGACGATCAGCAGGGCGGGAATCGCGGGCCACAGCGGCATGCGCCAGGCCAGCCGGTGCTTGTGCTCCCCGCGCCGCGAGACCAGGGCGCCCAGCGCGACGAAGACGTACATCGCGGCCACGGCGACACCGGTGACGTCGCTCAGCGTGTCCAGATTGACGAAGCACAGGACCGCACCGGGGACACCGACGGCGAGCGTCGCCGCCCAGGGGGAGGCGTAGCGCCGGCCGATGTGGGAGAGAGCGCGGTTGGCCGCGTTCGGCCAGGCCGCGTCGCGCGCCGACGAGTAGACGACGCGGGAGTTCTGGATCACCATCACGATGGCCGCGTTGATGATCGCCAGGGCGATGCAGAGACTGACGAACGTGCCGACGGCGGAGTTGCTCCAGGTCTGCACCATGCCCGCGACATCACCGGTGGCGAGGGTCTTGAGGTCCGGGGCGCCGAGAGTGATCGCGATGACCGGGACCAGTACGACGGCCGCGCCGATGGCGAGCGTCCACAGCACGGTGCGGGAGACGTTGCGGCGCGGGTCGTCCATCTCCTCCGCCAGGTACACGGCGGTGGAGAAGCCCTGGAGGATGAAGAGGGCGGTGGCGAGTCCGGTCACGATGAGACCGGCGGTGACGGCCGAACTGTGGCCGTGCCCCGCGTCCATCACCGGGTGCACGAGCACCGAGGCGGACCGGCTGGTGTGGGTGAAGCCGAGGAAGGCGACGACCGCGCAGGCCACGACTTCCAGGACCAGGAAGATCCCGGTGATCCAGGCGTTGGCGCGCAGGTCGAGCAGGCCCATCGCGGTGGCCAGCAGCATCACGCCGGCCGCCGTGTACTGCGGGTTCAGATGGACGATCGGCGCCAGGTAGTCGGCGGTGCCCAGCGCGATGATGGGCGGCACGATCATGACGACGATCAGCGAGAGGACGAAGACCAGCCACCCGGCGAGCCGGCCCATGAGGGTGCCGACCATGGCGTACTCGCCACCGGAGCTCGGTATGAGTGTGCCCAGCTCGGAGTAGGTGAACGCGACGCCGATGCAGAGCAGCCCCGCGATGGCGATGGTGAGGGCCGTCCCGGTGCCCAGGGTGGCGAACGAGTCCGGCACGATCACGAACAGTGAGGACGCCGGGGTCAGACAGGACAGTGTGAGGAGCGTTCCTCCCACCACACCGATGGACCGGGTCAGGGTGGGAGCCTCGCCTGCCCTCGCGGCGAGGGTGTCGGCATCCGGTTTGCCCGGGGGTGGGGCAACGGTCGTGTCGGGCGTATGGGTCATCCGTTGTCCCATCGGTGCTGACGGCATGAGGCTGGCGGCATGAGGGGGAAGGCACCTTCTGCTGAAGAGTGCCGCACATGCGGGGCGTACCCGTAGGACGTCCGCGCCGCTCCGGTGACCGAATACAACTCCCGACGGGGTGTCCCGTCAAGGGTTCGTTAAAGCGTCAGCGCAACGAAATCCGTTGACCCTTTCGGACATGGAAGTGCTCTTCTACGCTTCGATCGCGGAGTTCACACGGATTTCGCGGCCCGATGGCTGGTTCGGATTCTCGTGTCCAGCATGGCCAAAACCTTTCCATGGACACCGGTGGGACAGGGAATGCCGAGGGGTCAGGCCGCCCGGTGCTCCGCGTACTCCCCGACGGACCGCATCGGGGGCCGTTCCTCGGTGTCCACCGTGTACGTCCGCGGTACGAACCCCTCCGCCCCCCGCTCGAACTGCGTGAGCGACGGCCGCACCAGCTGCCCCCGCGACAGCCGCAGCTGCGCGGTGCGGTAGATCGCCGCCGCCATCCGCCCCAGCGCGAGCCCGTCCTGGTGGCGGTGTTTGCGCGATCCGACATCGACCTGGGCCAGCGCGTCGAGGCCCACCGTGTGGAGCGCGTCGACCAGCAGGCCCAGCTCCACTCCGTAACCGACCGGGAAGGGCAGCTGTTCGAGCAGGGAGCGCCGCACCGCGTACTCGCCGCCCAGGGGCTGGACGAACCCGGCCAGCTGCGGCCAGTGCAGATTGAGCAGCGGCCGGGCCACCAGCTCGGTCACCCGCCCGCCCTGGCCCGCCGCCTCACCGAGCGGCCGGTCGTACATGGCCTTCACGAACTGCACATCGGGCTCGGTCAGCAGCGGCCCGACGATCCCCGAGACGAAGTCCGCCGAGAACTCCCGCAGGTCCGCGTCCACGAAGCAGACGATGTCGCCGCCGGTCACCAGCAGCGAGCGCCACAGCACCTCGCCCTTGCCCGGCACGGCCGGGATCCGCGGCAGGATGTCGTCCCGGTGCACCACCCGCGCCCCGGCCGCCGCTGCGGCCTCGGCGGTACGGTCGGTGGAGCCGGAGTCGATGACCACCAGCTCGTCGACGAGCGGCACCGGCAGGGTGTCCATCAGCTCCCGGCGGATGGTCGCGACGATCGCCCCGACCGTCGCCTCCTCATTGAGCGCGGGCAGGACGACACTCACCTTGGCGCCGCGTTTGGCGGCGGTCAGCCGGTCCAGCGGACGATCGGCTGCCGACCAGGAACGCCTGGTCAGCCAGCGGTCCACCTCTTCCAGCACGGCGCGTCTCCTTGACTGTGAGCCATCTCGCGGTTCGGACGACTATCTCAACCGTCCCAGCCTTCGGTTACAGTCTTGAACAACGCAAATGACCACTGCATGCCGGGGGTCGGACGCGCGGACAAAAACGCCGGGCCCGGAGGCCCGCGTCATAAGCGCTCATCCAGAGGGACTGAGGGAACGGCCCGTAGAAGTCCCGGCAACCCTCCCGCCGACCGCGAGGTCATGGTGGGGAAGGTGCCAATTCCGTCTTGCGGCGAAGTACGCCGCGAGGAAGATGAGGAGAGGACCTCGCCACCATGGCTGTGCAGACCGCCACCACCACCGAGACCGTCGATCTCGGCCCCGCCGCCGCCCTCTCGTGCCGCGAGTGCGGAGAGCGTTTCCCGCTCGGTCCGCTCTTTGCCTGCGCGTCCTGTTTCGGGCCGCTCGAAGTGGCATACGACCTGCCGAGCGGCTCCCCCGACGAGCTCAAGAAGCGCATCGAGGCCGGCCCGGACAACATCTGGCGCTACGCCCCGCTGCTGCCCGTCCCCGCCGACGTGGCCGACCACCCCAATCTGAACCCGGGCTTCACCAAGCTCGTCAAGGCCGACAACCTCGCCCGTGAGCTGGGCATCACCGGCGGCCTGCACGTCAAGGACGACTCCGGCAATCCGACGCACTCCTTCAAGGACCGTGTCGTCGCCATCGCCGTCGAGGCGGCCCGTGCCTTCGGCTTCACCACGCTCTCCTGCTCCTCCACGGGCAACCTGGCCGGTGCCGTCGGCGCCGCCGCCGCCCGCGCCGGCTTCCGCTCCTGCGTCTTCATCCCGCACGACCTGGAACAGGGCAAGGTCGTGATGGCCGCGGTCTACGGCGGCGAGCTGGTCGGCATCGAAGGCAACTACGACGACGTCAACCGCTTCTGCTCCGAGCTCATCGGCGACCCGATCGGGGAGGGCTGGGGCTTCGTCAACGTCAACCTCCGCCCGTACTACGGCGAGGGTTCCAAGACCCTGGCGTACGAGATCTGCGAGCAGCTCGGCTGGCAGCTGCCCGACCAGATCGTCATCCCGATCGCCTCGGGCTCCCAGCTCACGAAGATCGACAAGGGGCTCCAGGAGCTGATCAGGCTCGGCCTGGTCGAGGACAAGCCGTACAAGATCTTCGGTGCGCAGGCCGAGGGCTGCTCGCCGGTGTCCACCGCGTTCAAGGCCGGGCACGACGTCGTACGGCCGCAGAAGCCGGACACGATCGCCAAGTCGCTGGCCATCGGCAACCCGGCGGACGGCCCGTACGTGCTGGACATCGCCCGGCGTACCGGCGGCGCGGTCGAGGACGTCAACGACGCGCAGATCGTCGACGCGATCAAGCTGCTGGCCCGCACCGAGGGCATCTTCGCGGAGACCGCGGGCGGCGTGACCGTCGGCGTGACGAAGAAGCTCATCGAGGCCGGTCTGCTCGACCCCTCCCTCACCACCGTCGTGCTGAACACGGGCGACGGCCTCAAGACCCTGGACGCGGTCGCCCCGACGTCCGGCCCGACCGCGACGATCCGTCCGACCCTGGACGCGTTCCGCGAGGCCGGACTGGCCGCGGGCGCCTGACGGAGCCCCGTCCCGCTGTACGGCCCGCCCGGCCCGTCCGCCGGGCGGGCCGGGCACCCGTCATCCCCGTAACCGTCCGCCCCCGTCCCGCCCCGGACTCCTGGAAGGCAATCCGCATGAGCGTCAAGGTCCGCATCCCCACCATCCTCCGCACCTACACCGGCGGCCAGGCCGAGGTCGCCGCCGACGGCGGCACCCTCTCCGAGGTCATCGCCGATCTGGAGAAGAACCACACGGGCATCGCCGCCCGCGTCCTGGACGACCAGGGCAAGCTGCGCCGCTTCGTGAACGTGTACGTGAACGACGACGACGTGCGCTTCGAGCAGGGCCTGGAGACCGCCACGCCCGACGGCGCCGGTGTCTCCATCATCCCGGCCGTCGCCGGCGGCTGAGCGAGCCCGGCGGGGCCGCTGCGCCCGCGCCCGGCATCCGAGCCACCTGCTGTACCCCTTGCCCCCTCCGCGCACGAAGCGGAGGGGGCAATTCAACATGATTGAACACGGTAGAGTTGGGGCAGCCCCCTTGATCGCCTGTGCCCCGAGCATATGAGGCCGCGACAATGTGTGGGCAATGTGTCCGGCCCCTTTGCGGCGTAAGTGCCCTTTGCCCGGCCCGACTTGCCCAAGGATCCCTGGAAAACCGCCCAATCGTGTCTTCGATGACGCTCAGATTTCTCGTCCGATTGACCTGTTGCAGAGGGCAGTTGGGCAGATACATTCAGCCGCGGTCGACGCGTTCCGGCGCAAGGTCTGACCCGGATCCCGCGAAGTGCGGGCTCTGTGCAAGGGCCAGTAATAGGGGAGTTAGGCATGGCTCAGGGCACCGTCAAGTGGTTCAACGCGGAGAAGGGGTACGGCTTCATCGCGGTCGACGGTGGTGCGGATGTTTTCGTCCACTACAGCGCGATCCAGATGGACGGTTACCGCACCCTTGAAGAAGGTCAGCGAGTCGAGTTCGAGATCTCGCAGGGCCAGAAGGGTCCACAGGCGGACATGGTCAAACTCGCCGTCTGATACAGGGCGCGTTTCGGCCGCCGACGCACTCACGCCGAGAGGCCCGTACCCCGCAGTGGGGTACGGGCCCCTCGTGCGTTCCGGCGCCTGTCGTGCCCGCACCGCCGCCGGTACGGCCCTTCTCCGGAGGGGCTTGTACCCACCCGCGGCCCGGCCGCCGCCCCCTGGCGCCTTCTCCGAAGGCGCTTGCACTCAAGGGGGTCGAGTGCTAATCATTGGCGTTAGCACTCTCCCAGTGAGAGTGACAGAAAGACCGGGTTGGCGAGGCCCGCGGGCCGGGTGGGGAAAGGAACCACCGGGCAAGCAGGCCGTCCGTCGCGGGCGCTGCCAGGTCTGACGCTTTCCACCCACCCCCAGACTTCGTCCGGGGGGACCCCCAGTCCTGGGAGGACCACTTCACATGGCCAAGATCATCGCGTTCGACGAGGAGGCACGGCGCGGTCTCGAGCGCGGGATGAACCAGCTCGCCGACGCCGTCAAGGTCACCCTCGGCCCCAAGGGCCGCAACGTCGTCCTTGAGAAGAAGTGGGGCGCCCCCACGATCACCAACGATGGTGTCTCCATCGCCAAGGAGATCGAGCTCGAGGACCCGTACGAGAAGATCGGCGCCGAGCTCGTCAAGGAGGTCGCGAAGAAGACGGACGACGTCGCCGGTGACGGTACGACCACCGCGACCGTCCTCGCGCAGGCGCTGGTTCGTGAGGGCCTCCGTAACGTCGCCGCGGGTGCCAACCCGATGGCGCTGAAGCGTGGCATCGAGAAGGCCGTCGAGGCCGTCTCCGCCGCTCTCCTCGAGCAGGCCAAGGACGTGGAGACCAAGGAGCAGATCGCTTCGACCGCCTCCATCTCCGCCGCTGACACCCAGATCGGCGAGCTCATCGCCGAGGCGATGGACAAGGTCGGCAAGGAAGGCGTCATCACCGTCGAGGAGTCGCAGACCTTCGGTCTTGAGCTTGAGCTCACCGAGGGCATGCGCTTCGACAAGGGCTACATCTCGGCGTACTTCGCCACCGACATGGAGCGCATGGAGTCGTCGCTCGACGACCCGTACATCCTCATCGTCAACTCCAAGATCGGCAACGTGAAGGACCTCCTTCCGCTGCTGGAGAAGGTCATGCAGTCCGGCAAGGCGCTGCTGATCATCGCGGAGGACGTCGAGGGCGAGGCGCTGTCGACGCTGGTCGTCAACAAGATCCGCGGCACCTTCAAGTCCGTCGCCGTCAAGGCCCCGGGCTTCGGCGACCGCCGCAAGGCCATGCTCGGCGACATCGCCATCCTCACCGGTGGCACGGTCATCTCCGAGGAGGTCGGCCTCAAGCTGGAGAGCGCCGGTCTCGACCTGCTCGGCCGCGCCCGCAAGGTCGTCATCACCAAGGACGAGACCACGATCGTCGACGGTGCCGGTGACAGCGACCAGGTCCAGGGTCGCGTCAACCAGATCCGTGCCGAGATCGAGAACTCCGACTCGGACTACGACCGCGAGAAGCTCCAGGAGCGCCTCGCGAAGCTGGCCGGCGGCGTGGCCGTCATCAAGGCCGGTGCCGCGACCGAGGTCGAGCTCAAGGAGCGCAAGCACCGCATCGAGGACGCCGTTCGCAACGCGAAGGCGGCCGTCGAGGAGGGCATCGTCGCCGGTGGTGGCGTGGCCCTGCTCCAGGCTTCCGCGGTGTTCGAGAAGCTTGAGCTCGAAGGTGACGAGGCGACCGGTGCCAACGCCGTGAAGCTCGCGCTTGAGGCCCCGCTGAAGCAGATCGCCGTCAACGGTGGTCTCGAAGGCGGAGTCATCGTCGAGAAGGTCCGCAACCTGCCCATCGGTCACGGCCTGAACGCCGCGACCGGCGAGTACGTGGACATGATCGCCGAGGGCATCATCGACCCGGCGAAGGTCACGCGCTCCGCGCTGCAGAACGCCGCGTCGATCGCCGCGCTGTTCCTCACCACCGAGGCCGTCATCGCCGACAAGCCGGAGAAGGCCGCTGCCGGCGGCGCTCCGGGCGGCATGCCTGGCGGTGACATGGACTTCTGATCCTCAGCGAGGATCGGCTGCTCCAGCAGTAGTACGGCACGCAGTACGGACCGAGGGCGGTACCCCTTCTCGCAAGGGGTACCGCCCTCGGGCGTTCCCCGGTTGCCTCCTTCGCCGTCCGGTCGACGAGGAGATGGCCCGGCACGGGCTCGGCCTCAGGCTTTCCGCTGACCCATGCCAACGCCACCGTCCCGGGTGCATGGCGGGCGAGCTCCTCGAAGTCCTCGCCGGACACCCGGGCGTGGTCAGCGGTACCGGGGGTCATGGATGGCGGCGCCTCCTCCCCGCCGTCGTGGCCTCTTCCGGGCGGGGACGAGCTGAACGGTCATGCGCGGGTCCTCTCCGGGGGCCGGGCCGCCGCAGCGCGTGCTTCGGCGGCGCGGGCCCGGACGTGGGCAGGGGGCAGCGCGGCCGGACGGGGCGCGGCAACTCCCCGGCACTCCGCGCATGCGCCACCGGGCAGCGCCTCCGGCCGCCCCGGCGCCCCGCACTTGCCGCACTCCAGGACACGCAGTGCCGGGCGCGGGGCGGGCGGCACCTGGGGTGCGCGCTCG
Source organism: Streptomyces sp. NBC_00388 (assembly GCF_036061255.1). Taxonomy (NCBI): domain Bacteria; kingdom Bacillati; phylum Actinomycetota; class Actinomycetes; order Kitasatosporales; family Streptomycetaceae; genus Streptomyces; species Streptomyces sp. NBC_00388. The sequence goes on along the minus strand of NZ_CP107948.1, from coordinate 3,436,374 downwards.
GGTGGGAGCTTGTCGGTGAGGCGCCTGCGCACGAGCGAGGACGCGCGGTGTACGGGGGTGGGCAGGCCGGCGGTCAGGGCGTACAGCATCTCGGGCTCGGTGGCGCCACGGTCGAACCAGACGGCGGCCAGCGGCTCCAGCGCGGCACAGTCCGCCGCCGACAGGCTCAGCGAGGGTGCGGTGCGGCCGAGGGCTGCGAGCAGGATGAAGGCCCGCGACCGGGACGGCCGTCGTGCCGGTGGTGCGTCCTCCGGTACACCTCCGGTGGTGAACGCCGCCCACCAGCTGTCCTCGCGGGCGGTACGGGAGAACCACGTACGCGTCACCCACCGGGCGCTGTCCGCCCCGATCAGGTGCTCGCTGCCCCGGCGCAGATGCCCGGCGCGCTGGAGGGCGTTGAGCGCGGTCCGCAGGGCGCACTGCCCGTAGGGGAGGACCTTGGCCAGCGTCTTCACCGAGATGTCGGAGCCGTCCGGCAGCCGGTCGATGTACGCGGCGATGGCCGCTTCGCGGAGCGGCAGGTGTGCGAAATCCGTTGCCGTGTGCGGGCGTTGGCCGCTCGCGGAGCGCTTCCCGTACCCAGGACCGGCCATCGGGTGAGGGGGCACGTGCAGCGGGCGGTAGGCAGCATTAAGGTGGCTGTCAGCCATGGATCGCTCGTTTCGATCTCGTTGGTCAGGCCCCGGAGTTGGTGTTGGCGCACCTGCCGGGGCCGTTCACGTTCTGTGGATGTTTTCTGTCGTGCCGCGCACGGAGCGCGTCTGCGAGCACGCTAGAGCGTGGCAACTGCCCGTGGCAAGTCGGTCACGAAAGGTCAACGGGCCGCGCGGGGTGGGTGGCTGGGTGGGCTGTCAGGCCCTCCACCCCCTCACTGCAAAGAGCGCTCGGAGCGCGGGGCTTGAGCCCCGGGCCGTGTGGGCCGGACCCGGATTCGGATGGCTGGAAATCGGTGGGTCCGGGTGGTGTGAACGCGACCCGGAAACGGGTGGGCCCGGGTGTGCGGACCGGCCCGGGACCGGGCGGGCCTGTGGCCGGTGCGGGGCGGACGGCCGCCGGTCGGCCCGGTGCCCCAGGGGAGTCGTACGGGCACCATGGGCGAGCAGCCCCACGGGTCCCACCAGCCACCTGCACAACACCTGCACAGGGGTGAACGCCGTTACGCGGCTATGACATTGCGCGCTTGACAGTGGCTGTCAGCACAGAAGTAGGTTCGGTATAAACCTAGTTTTCACGACACACCGGCGTCCCCCGCGCGCCGGAAGAAGGGACGCCCATGGGTTCGCACGCACGCCCCAACCGGATTCACCGCACCGGAGTCCGGATCGCGATGGTCGCACTGGTCGGAGCCGCGCTGCCGATCACCGCCGGAGGTCTCGCCGAGGCGGCCACCCCCGGTGCCACGCACTCTGCCGACGACAACGGTCAGCAGGGCGCCGGGGCCGCTGCTCCTGCTGGGCAGAACCGGAGTGCGCAGGACGCGAAGGACCAGGCCGGGCCCCAGATCACCGCTGACCACGCCTTCCTGCTGGATGCCCGTGACGGCAGCCAGGAGAGAGAGATGTGGGCCGGGGCGAAGGCCGACGAGAGTGTTCCGATGGCCAGCACCACCAAGATCATGAGCGCTCTGGTGGTGCTCAAGCACCCGGAGTGGCTGGAGCGCCAGATCACGGTGAAGCAGGAGTACCGGGACTACGTCCAGCAGGCCGGCGGCTCCACCGCAGACCTGCAGACCGGCGACAAGCTGACGGTCAGGCAGATGCTGAACGCCATGCTGATCCCGTCCGGCGACGACGCCGCCATGGCCCTGGCCGACAGCTTCGGCACCGGGGACACCCAGGAGGCGCGGATCGCCGACTTCGTGGACCAGATGAACGCCGAGGCGCAGCAACTGGGACTGACCGGGACGCACTTCGACACCTTCGACGGCATCTCGCACGGCAACAACCACAGCACCGCCCGCGACCTGGCCAAGCTCGGCCAGCGCGCGATGCTGCAGCCGGTCTTCGCCGACGTCGTGAACAAGACGCAGTACAAGACCGAGGCCCCGGCGGCCAACGGCCACACCCGGTACTACACCTGGAACACCACCAATGAGCTGCTGGGCAGCTATGACGGTGCCCTGGGCGTCAAGACCGGCAGCGGCCCGGAGGACGGTTACTGCGTCGTCTTCGCCGCCAAGCGGGACAACCGCACCCTGGTCGGTGTGGTCCTCGGGGACACCACCGACAAGGCGCGCTTCGACGACGCCGCCAAGGTGCTCGACTGGGGCTTCGCCCACTGAGCGATCCGTCAGTACCCCCGGCGCTGAGCCGGCACAGGGTGCGCCGCGTGCGGCGCCCGCAGGCCCCTGGCCCGTCCCCACCCCCACGGCGGACGAGCAGGGGCCTTCTGTGTTCCCGTGACGGAGGATCCCCGCGCTGAGCTGCGCCGATGGGTGGTTGGCCGTTACAGGTTCAGGACAAAGATCCGTGAACTCCGCCCCGCTGGGGGTGCATCTCACTTTCTGTAGGACGCACTCGACACGGAGGGCGCCGGGCCCCACGGCCGGCGCTGGAATAGGGGAAACCATGAACGCCAAGGTGAACCGGGCCGCCCGTTGCGCCGCCGCCGTACTGGCCGTCGTCGCTGTCGGAGCCGGTGCCGCCGCGTGCGACTCGACCTCCGGATCGTCTGCCTCCAAGACCAGCGCCCAGTCCGGGAGCAACAGCCAGGACTCCTCCTCCACCACGCAGGACGGCTCGGAGGACCAGAGCCAGAACACCGGCGGCTCGGGCGGGACGGCCGAGGGTTCCGCCCAGCACAAGGTGAAGGCCATGGCCCAGAAGGACTCGCGCACCGACGCAGTGAACGGCTCCGCCGCCACCGGCAACCGCTGCCACACCGGTGACCTGAACTTCACCTGGAGCAAGGGCGCCCCCGACATGAAGGACGACACCGACCAGCAGACCGCGTCCCTCACGCTGGAGAACGCCGGCACCCGCACCTGCACGCTCCACGGCTTCCCGGGCGTCCGCCTGATCAGCAAGTCCGGCACCGCCTGGGACCTGCGCCGCTCGTCGGACACCCCGAGCACCATGACCCTGCACCCCGGCGACGACACCGCGTCGATCAGCATCAGCCTCCTGGCCATCCCCGCCGACGCCCGGGACACGAAGCCCTTCATTCCCGCCAGGATCCAGATCACCCCGCCCGACGAGACCACCAGCATCACCCTGGAGTGGCCCTACGGCGGAGCCATCCTGGACCAGTCCGGCGCCACCGACGCCGGCACCTTCGTCAACCCCGTCGGCATCTGAGCCCCGCACGCACCCCCGCACGCACCCCCGCACGCACCCCCACGCGGACCCCCGGCCGAGGCTCTGCCGCACCGCACGCGGCAGAGCCTCCGGCGCGCAGGGCGCAGCCCCCCAACGGCCCGTGCCCGCACCCGCGTTCGCCGAGGCTGTGCTCGCCCCCGGGCCGAACCGGACATCTCCCGGAACTATGGTGTGCGACGCTCCGGGCGTCGCTAATGTGGAAGAGAGATCTCAACAGGTCGAGTCGGGGGGGGCTCATGGATCTGCGGGTGACGGCCGACGGGGGAAGCCCCGGAGGCGACTTACGGGCCATCCTGGAGTGGCTGCTCGACGTCGACGAGCTACGGGGACGGGTCTTCGCCCAGGAAGGGCCGCCCGTCCCGGGGACGCTCGGGCCGGTTCTCGACGCGCTGGCCGTGGCGGTCGGCCAGGGCGGTGCTGCCACCGGGCTGGTCACCGCGCTCGTCTCCTGGATGCGCGGCCACCGCAGTGACGTCACCCTCAAGGTCACCCGCTCCGACGGTGCGTCCTTCGAGCTGTCCGCCCAGCGGGTACGGCTGCTCGGCGACGAGGAGCTCCGGGCCCTGGTGGAGGACGCATCCAGGGCGCTGAACGCCCCTGCGGCGCCGCCCGGCGAGAGCCCCGGAGATCCTGACGGCGTCGGCGCCCTGCCGTGAGCGCACTGTCAGGGGCGGGTGTCCGGGCGCTGCTCATCGGCACGGGCACCCACGACGGGCCGACGCTCACCTCGGTCCCCGCGGTGCCGCGCGGCATCGAGGCGCTGCGCACCCGGCTCCTCGACGTGTGCGGGGTGCCGCCCGACCGGCTCAGCACGGCCATCGACCTCCCGGACGCGCAGAGCATGGCCCAGGCCATCACCCGCGAGGCGCAGCTGGCCGAGACGACCCTGCTGATCTATTACGCCGGTCACGGCCTGATAGGCCCGGGCGGCGAGTTGTACCTCGCGGCGCGTGACACCGACGCGCTCACCCCGGGCCTCGCCGCCCATCAGGCCCTTCCGGTGTCCGCGGTCCGGGAAGCGCTCACCTCGTGCCGCGCCGCGTCCGTCATCGTCGTGCTCGACTGCTGCTTCTCCGGCCGTGCCGATCTCGGAACGCGCGCCCCCGAGTCCGTCGCGCTCCCGCCCGCGCACGGCATGTACGTACTCAGCTCGGCCGAACAGCTCGCGCTGGCCCCGCAGGACGCCGCGTACCCGGCCTTCACCGGTGAACTGATCCGGCTCCTCGACGAGGGCGACCCGCTGGGGCCGCCGCAGCTGACGCTCGACGCCGTGTACGAGTACCTGTTCCGTGCCCTCAACGCCCGTGGCGGTCCCCGCCCGCGCCGGCAGGCGGGCGACCGGTCCGGCGCACTGGTCATCGCGCCCAACCGGGCCGCCGTGGCCGTCGGTTCACCTCGCGCGGAGGACGAAGGCCCGGCAGCCGCACAGTCCGCGGGGCGCAGCCCCTACCTCGGTCTCGAATCCTTCACCGAGTCCGATGCCTCCTACTTCCACGGACGGGAGCGCCTCGTCGGGGAGTTGCTGCGGTCATCGGCGCGCGCCCTGGCGGATGCCCGGCCACTGGTCCTCGTCGGCCCCTCAGGAGCGGGCAAGTCCTCCCTGCTCCACGCGGGTCTGCTGCCCCGCCTCCGGGAGGGCGGGAGCGCCGGCCCGCCCGGCTCCGCGGGGTGGCGGTACGAGCTGCTCTCGCCGGGTGAGGATCCGGTGCGGGCGCTCGCCGGCGTCCTGCGCACCGAGGCCGCTTCGCTGCGCGCCGACCCGTCGGCCGCGGCCGTCGCCGTACGGGAGAGGGCGGCCGGGCACGGCACGGCCCTGGTGGTGGACCAGCTGGAGGAGCTGTTCACCCTCTGCCGTTCGCCAGGGGACCGTGAGGTGTTCCTGAGGGCTCTGCGTGCGGTGGCCGGGTCGGGCGCGCTCGTCGTGCTGGCCCTGCGCGCGGATTTCTACGGTCAGGCGCAGGCCCTGCCCGAGCTGGCCGACGCCCTGCAGAACCATCAGGTGCTCGCCGGGCCCCTGCGGTCCGAGGAGCTGCGGGCCGCGGTGGAGGATCCGGCGGCCGTCGCGGGCCTCTCCTTCGACGAGGGCCTCGTCGACCTCCTGCTGCACGAACTCGGCGGTGCCAATCTGCCCGAAGGGCCCGCGGGCATCCTGCCGTTGCTGTCGCACACGATGTGGGCCACGTGGCGGCAGCGCCGGGGCGCGCGGCTGACGTTCGCCGGGTACCAGCGCAGTGGTGGCGTCACGGAGGCGATCGCCACCAGCGCGGACCGGGTGTACGAGCGGTTGGACGAAGCCGGGCAGCACGCGGTGCGCCGGATGCTGCCGCGGCTGGTCCGCATCGACGACGACTCCGTGGACACCGTACGTCCGGCCGACCGCAGAGCCGTCCTGGACGGCCTGCCCGACACCGGGGCCGCCGAACGCGCGCTGGGCGAACTCGCCGACGCCCGGCTCCTCGTACTGGACGAGAACACCGTCAGGATCAGCCACGACGCCCTGCTGCGCGGCTGGCCGATGCTCCGCCAGTGGGTCGGCGACGACCGCGAGTGGTTACGGGTCCGCCAGCAGATCGCGACCGACGCGGCGGCATGGCGGCAGGCAGGGGACGACCCCTCCCTCCTCTACCGCGGCGCCCGCCTTGCTGAGGCACGGGAAGCCGCTGCCGCGCGCGGGCCCGCCGCCGCGACGGGCGTCGACTCGGGACTGGCCGTGTTCCTCGACGCCTCCGCGCGACGCGAGCGACGCGGTACCCGGATACGGCGGGCCGTGATCGGCGCCCTGACTGCGCTGGCCGTCCTCGCCGCGGCCGGGGGAGTCGCCGCGGGCGTCTTCCAGCGGGAGGCGGTCGCCCAGCGCAACCACGCCGTCGCACGGCTCGTCGCCGCCGAGGCGGACGCGTTGCGCGGCACCCGGCCGGGACTGGCGAAGCAGCTCAGCATGACCGCGTACCGACTGGACCCGGGCGCCGGTATCGCGACGCTCCTCGCGGGACAGGAGTCCGCGGGGGCCATCGGCGCCGACCAGCCCGTGACCGACCTCGCGGTCGGCCATGACGGACGCACGCTGGCCAGGTCGACCGGCAACTCCGTCGTGCTGTCCGACATGGAGGGCCACCGGCTGGGCGGGGCCGGTCTGCCGGGCGCGGGCGCCCTCGCCCTGTCGCCCGACACCCGGATGCTGGCAGCGACCACGTCGAAAGGGACGGTACGGCTCTGGGCGGTCCAGGACCGTTCCCGGCTGCGCCGCATCGAGTTGCCCGGTGCGCGCCCGGCCGGAAGCGTCGACCCCGTCGCGTTCAGCGCCGACGGCCGGCTCCTCGCGGTCGGTTCCTCCTCGGGCACCGTCCGGATCTGGGACGTGGCGGACCCTCGTGCGGTCCGCCTGTCACGGACCCTGTCCGGCCAGAAGGGCCCAGTCGACTCCGTCGTCTTCGCGCCGTCCGGGCACGGACATCTGCTGGCCACATCGGGAGCGGACGGGAAGATCCGGCTGTGGCAGCCGGACGACCGGGCGCGACCGGCCGCACTCGCCACGCTGACGGGTGCGAAAGCGGATCCCGATCTCACCAGGATGCCGCTCCACCGCCTGGCGTTCACTCCGGACGGGCACCGGCTGGTCGGCCCGGGCGACGGGCGGAAGACCGATCTGCGGCTGTGGGACGTGACCGATCCGGCGCACCCCGCTCCCCTGGCATCGGCCAGCAGGTACGACGCACTCCATTCGGCCGAGTGCCAGGGAAACACCCAGGGGTCCCTGGCGTTCAGTCCGGACGGCGGGATCCTGGCACTCACCTGCCAGCAGCATCTGCTGCTGTGGGTGATGGCCAAGGACCAGTCCCATCTGACCTACGGCAGTGAGCAGGCGGGCGCGTCGGACGCGCACGGAGTGGAGGCCCCGGCGGTCTTCAGCGCACGGGGCTACCAGCTCTTCCAGGCGGGCACGCAGGGCGTCCAGGTCTGGTACGCGGAGGACGCGCCGAGGCTGGGGGCCGCGGCCACCTTCGGCACGAAGCCGAGCGGCTTCCAGTACAGCACCCTCTTCAGCGGCGGCAAGCGACGTCTGTTCGCCGTGCAGGGAGCCAACTACGGCGTCCTCTGGGAGCTCACCGGAGGGGTCGCCCACCATCGCCTGCTGGCCAACCTGCCCGGCAGCGGCGATATCGGTTCCGAGGGAGCGGCGTTCAGCCCCGACGGCCGCATCCTCGCCCTCAGCGAGAAGTCCGGGAGCGAGCAGGTGATCGGACTCATCGACACCCGGCATCCCACGGCGCGGCCGGTGGGCACGATCAGGAAGGACCTCGGCAACGGCCTGGAGGACGCGCAGTTCAGCCCGGACGGCAAGACCCTCGCCATCGCCGACAACAACGACTACCGGCCCGCGGTGACCCACCCGCCGGGCGTCACACTCTTCGACGTCAGCGACCCCGCGCACCCACGCAAGGTCGTGCACCTCCCGGGCGACGTCTTCTACGTCAGGTATTCACCCGACGGCAGATTGCTGACCGCGAACACGGCCGACACCCTGCTGGAATGGGACGTCTCGGACCGCAGCCACCCCGTCGCGCTTCCGGCCCGGCGGCTCACCGCGGGGGCGCGTATGTCCCAGTCGGCGTTCAGCCCCGACGGGCGCGTGCTCGCCGTCGCCGACCAGACCGGTGTCACCCGCTTCTGGCGGGTCGACCACGACCGGCTGTCCGGAGCGGCGACCGTGGTCAGGACCGGCAGCACCGCGTCCGGTATCGCCTTCGACCCGGACGGCAGGACCCTCGCCCTGTCCATCGGCAACGAACTGGACACCGGCTCCGGTTCGACCAAGGGCCACATCGCGCTCTGGAACGTCGACCAGCCGTCCTCCCCGCGTCTCCTGGGCGCCTTCGCTCACGGCGATGACATGGATTCGTCGCCGCTCTCGTACAGCAGCACGGCTCAAGGGCCCCCGCTGCTGGCTTCGATGGATGACCACGCGACCGTGTGGAACACCGATCCCGACTACGTGATCAGGGTGCTGTGCCTCAGCACGGGTGATGTGATCACCCGCGAGGAGTGGGCACGCTACGTGCCGGACACGCCCTACCAGCCGCCGTGTTCACAGGCCTGATCCATCCGGCGCCGTGGGGACGGAGGCCGAGGCAGGAGGGGCCATGGGCGGGGGTCCGGCCGCCGGCCGGGCGCCCGGACCGCCACCCGCCCGCTCACGCATCCTGGTCAACTCCCGTGCCGCACGCCGGTCCCCGGCTTCGAAGGCCAGCCTGTAGAGGCGTCCGGCCTCCTCCAGGTCCCCGGCGCGCTCCCGCCCCTTGGCGAGGGCTGCGTAACAGCGCGGGTTCCCCGCGGCGGCTGCCAGGCGCGCCGTCGCCTCTGCGCTCCGATGGTCCCCTGCGCGTTCCTGCGTTCTGGCGAGGCCGGTGTAGGCCCGGCGGCTTCCCGCGCCGACGGCCAGTGCGTAGAGGCGCTCGGCGTCCTCCCGGTCCCCGGCGCGCTCTCTCCCCTTGGCGAGCCTGTGGAGGGCGTCGGGATCTCCGGAGCCGGCGGCGAGCCGGGCGATGCGCTCGGCGCCTCGCCGGTCCCCGACACGCTCCCGCATCTCGGTCAGATCGCGGAGGGCGTTGCGGCTGCCCGCGCCGAAGGCCAGCCGGGCCATGCGCTCCGCGCTCCGCTGGTCCCCTGCGCGCTCCCGCATCCAGGCCAGCGCGGCGTAACACCGCGGGTCTCCGGAGTCCGCGGCCAGCCGGGCCATGCGCTCGGCACCCTGCCGGTCGCCGCTGCGCTCCCGCACCTCGGCCAGCGCCGCGTAGGCGCTGGGGTCTCCCGCCGCTGTGGCCGCACCGGCCAGCCGCTCGGCGTCGTCGCGGAAGCCGCGCCGTTCGGCCTCGCGGCTCAGACGGGCAAGAACCGCCGGGTCCTTGGCGTGGCCGGCCGCTGCGGCCCAGAACGACGGGGGCGGGTCGGTGTGTTCGCGGGTGGCGCGGCCGTGGGCGTCGAGGTAGTCGGCCAGGTACGAGACGCCAGGCTCCGCGCCCATGCCACCGGGCCTGGGGGCGGGTTCCAGGGCCGCGGCGACACGCTGGACCTGGGTCCGGGCATCGGCGAGGGCGGCGCGGAACCAGTGGGGGCCGGCCGCGGTGCGCTGCTCGGCGGTGAGGTAGCCGGGGGCCGCGTCGCGCAGGAAGCCGTCGGGCAGAAGTGCGTCCCAGCCCAGGCGGGACGCGTCCATGGCTGCGGTGACCAGGGCGCGTGGGTAGCAGGCGGGCGGCTCATGGGCGGATTCGTAACGGTCCACGAGCTGGAGGCCCGCGGCGAGTGTCTGGGTGATCTTCCCGTCCCGGGACGAGCTCCTGGCGGCCGTCAGCGCCGGATCGCCGCCCAGCGTGTCCAGTACCTGTAAGTCGTCCGGCCCGAAGGCGGGCGGGACATGGACGACGGCGGTGGCGCCGGCCAGCAGGTCCCTGGCGTGACGGCGCGGGTCCGCAGCGCCGAAGTCGCGCGGGGGCGCGGTCAGTTCGGTGTACGCGGCATCCCACAGCGTGGCCATGATGATCGCCGGGCCGGGCCGGGCCAGCCGGGAGAGCAGGCCGGCCGAGAGGGCTTCGCCCTCGCTGCCGGAGAGCAGGTGGTGCGCGTCATCGAGCCACAGGACCGTGCGCGCGACGAGGGCGCGGGCGGACAGCAACTCGCGCGCGCTCGCGGCGGTGTGCGGAAGGACGAGGTCCCAGCCGGCCGGGCTGCAGACCTGCCGGACGGCTTCGTATGCGGCGCGGGTCTTGCCCGTGCACGATCCTCCGCGCACCACCAGCAGGACCACTTCGTGCCCCGTGACCGCGGTCCGCAGCACGTCGCGGAGCTGCCGGTCGTGGAGGCGCTCGACGTATGTGGGCAGAACGAACCCGGGTGCGTGCGTTCCGGTACCGGAAACAGCCGGGTGGACACGTAACCGGGCCGCCGTCCACTGGTCCAGGCGCCGGGGCGGATCGGCCAGCGCGCTGTGGCGGGCCCGGGTCTCGGCCTCGGCCAGGGCGGCCGCCGCCAGCCGGCCCCGGCGTGCCCGCTCGGCCTCCCGTACCCGGGCACGGTTGACCGCGCCGTGCTGCTCGCGCCACCGCCGGGGGTCGAGCAGCGCCGCGTCACCGCCGGCGGCGCCGGTGCCGGCGGCTGCCTGCGCGATGTCGTCGACCACCGTGAGCAGGACATCGACGTCCGCAGGGAACGTCCGGCCGCTCAGCCAGTTGTCGACGGTGTTGTGCGAGCGCCGGGCGCGCCCGGCGAGGACCCGCAGGGAGGGACGCAGCCCGTCCGGCAGCCGCCTGCGCAGCTCTTCAAGGCGCCTGAGATCGCCGGAGAAGGATTCCTCCGACGCAGCCGCGCTGTTGTCATCCGCCATGGCGCTACGGCCCATCCCCTCGGCAGCCGTCCCACGCGTCCGGCCCGGACGCACAGGGCAGCCGCCAGCATAGGGCCGCCACCCCTGCCCGGTACGCGGTCCGTCCAGCTTGTGGCGGGGGAGTCGATGGACGCGCCACTGGACAGGTGCGATGGGGGTTGTCCCTTCCCCACGGAACAGCCATCGGAGCCAGCGATGAACACGTCCCGCCTCCTGCTCTGTCTGCTTGCCACGCAGGCGTCCACCGCACTGCTGACCGGAGTGGTCACCGCGACGGTGATCGTGGTGACCGCCCGGCAGGCGCTACGGGGGGCGCCACCTCAGCACCGCGCCGCCATCCTGCGCTCCCTCGCCGAGATCGCCCGGGCCCTGGGCGGCCGGAAGCAGCGGGGGGAGTGAGTGGAGCGCACGGCTTCCTGCGTCTGCCGACGGTGCGGGGGCGGTCGGTCACGCCCGGGGGCACGCCCGTGGCACGGTCGACCCTTCCGAGAACCTGAATCGAAGGTCCTGTCGTCTCTCTGAGCGTGAAAGGCATTGCAGACCTGGACGAGGCGGAGCTCGTGCGTCGCGTCGCCCGCGGTGACCGGGCGGCGTTCGACGAGCTGTACCGGCGTACTTCTCCCTGGCTGGCGGTGCGGCTCCGCCGTCGCTGCGGTGACGACGACGTCGTCGCCGACGTGCTCCAGGACACCTACCTGGCGGTCTGGCGCGCAGCCGGCAGTTACGCGGGCTCCGTGACCAGCGGCAGTGCGGTCGGCTGGCTCTGGACGATCGCCGCGAACCGTCTCGTCGACGCGTTCCGCCGTCGCGCCCGGCAGGAGCGGGTGCCGAGCATCACCCTGGTCGAGACGACCGCACCGGCAGCCGAGGACGAGGTGCTGGCCCACCGCGTCGACCAGGACCTCGAACAGGCGCTGCTGCGGCTGCCGCAGGAGCTTCGGCAGGTGATGCAGGCGATGGTGCTCGACGACCTGTCGGTCCGGCAGACGGCGGTGCTGCTCAGCATGCCGGAGGGCACGGTGAAGACCCGTGCGCGGCGGGCCCGGATCGCGCTGCGGGAGGCGCTCTCATGACTCACCCCACCACGCTGGTCCTGGCCCGCTACGCGGACGGCGGACGCGGGCTCGACGACGCCGCGCTCTGGTCGGTCGAGGTCCACCTCGACGCGTGCGCGCAGTGCCGTGCGCACCTGGCAGGCAACGTCACCCCGGCCACGACGGATTTGCTCGACCGTGTCGCCGTCTCGCTGGACCAGGCGGTGCGTACGAGCCCGCTCCCGGCCCGGCGGCGCACCCGGACAGTGGCGACCGTGCACCGGCGCCGGCTCGCCCGGACGCTGTTCCCGTGGCTCGCGGTGACCCTCGCGGTGCTGGGCTGCGGCGTACTCCTCGACTCCGCGGAACCGAGCCTGCCTTCGCTCGTACTGCTGCTGGCCCCGGTGGCTCCGCTGCCCGGCGTAGCGGTGGCCTGGAGCCGGCGGACCGACCCGGTCTGGGAACTGATCGCCACCACACCCGCAGCCGGCCTGGCCATGGTGTTGTGGCGCACGCTCGCGGTGCTCGTCGTCGTGCTTCCGGCGTTGCTGGTGGCGGGTGCGACCACCGGAACCTCACTGGCTCTCGTCCTGTTGCCGTGCCTGGCGTTCACTGCGGCCACCCTCGCGCTCGGCGCCTTCATCGGCGTGCGGCGCGCGGCGATCGGACTCGGAGCGGCCTGGTCCGGGGCCGTCCTGCTGCCGAGTGTGGCGGCCACATCCCTGTCCCCGGTACTGCAGCCGGGCAGCAATGCCGTCTGGGCGGTGACCACCGTCGCCCTGGCCGCGGTCACCCTGTTCGCCGCCACTCACTTCCGCCGCCTGCCCAGCGGCCACTGACCCCGAGCCCCGAGCCCCGGCCCCTGGCCCCCGGAGCCCGAACCCCGAGAACAGGAGAGACCCCTTGCGACCGGTGAGTGCTGCCGAATTGGCTCCCGCCCTTCATCCCTGGCTCGTCCACGCGGAGGAACTGCGTGTCCGGGCCGGCCGGCACCTGGCCGTCGACGGCCTCGACCTGACTCTGACGTCCGGCGTGCACGGTCTGCTCGGCCCGAACGGTGCCGGCAAGACCACGCTGATGCGCGCGCTCTCCACCGTCGTCAAACCTGCCGGCGGCTCGTTGACGCTGCTCGGCGTGGAGGTCGACAGCCGAGCCGACCTGCGCGTGGTTCGTCGCGATCTGGGTTACCTGCCGCAGCAGTTCGGCTTCTACCCGCGGTTCACCGTCCGCGAGTTCGTCGAGTACATGGCCTGGCTGAAGGAGGTGCCCAGAAGCGCTGTACCCGACGCCGTGCAGCGCGCGATCGACCGGGTGGGCCTCACCAGCAAGGCCGACATCAGGATGAAGTCGCTGTCCGGCGGCATGCTGCGCCGGGCCGGCATCGCCCAGGCCATCGTGAACGATCCCGAGTTGCTGCTGCTCGACGAGCCCACCGTCGGCCTCGACCCCGAACAGCGGCTCGACTTCCGCGACCTCCTGCGTGACCTCGGCGCCGACAGCTGTGTGCTGGTCTCCACCCACCTCGTCGAGGACGTCGTCGCCGCCTGCACCGACGTCATCCTCATGAACGAAGGCCGGCTCCTCTTCCAGAGCACCCCTGAGGACCTGATCGCACGCGGCGGGCAGGACGACGCGGGCGACAGCCCGGCGGAGCGCGGCTACTCCGCGCTCCTGCGCCGGCACCGGAGCAACGTATGACCCGCATCCTCGGCATCGAGCTCCGGCGGTCGGCTGCTCCCGGCGCCGCACTGCTGATCGCTGTCGTCGGCGCGATCGTGCTCCACACCACCGCGGGGCGGTGGTCCACCGGGTGGATGGCGCTGGTCATGACCCAGCGCGAATACCTCGCGGCTCTCTCGCCCGTCGCGATGGCCGCCGGCGCCTGGCAGTCCTACCGCGAGCACCGGGCGAACGTCGCCGAGCTGTTCGCCAGCGTGCCGCGTCCGCGGACGCGGCAGATCGTGCCGATCCTGGTCGCGACCGGGCTGGCGGCTCTCGTCGCCTACCTGGTCACGCTCCTCGCGGCGGCACCACGGATCGCCGGTACGGCGCGCTACCTGCCGCCGGCCGCGTGGGCCGTCGTGGCCGTCGGGCTGGTCGCGATGATCGCCTCCGCCTGGCTCGGGCTGGCCGTCGGACGTCTGGTGCCGGCGCTCGCCACCGCGCCCGCGCTGGCCGTGACCGGCTTCGCGCTGCAGGTCCTCGCGCCCCACGCCCTGTCGGACGCCGGAGACATGGCGGCGTTCTCCCCCAGCATGGGGATGAGCAGATTCAGTGACTACGACACCGTCAGCGGCGGAGTCAGCGTCGCCCAGGCTCTCTGGATGGGCGCGGTCGCGGTCGCCGCGGTAGTGCTCTTCGCCGTCCGGAACCGCAGGTACGCGTGTGCCGCGCTGGTACCCCTGGCACTCGGGGCCGCAGCCACGGCCCTGGTCGTGCCGACCGGCGACGCCTATGCCCGGGGGACGCTCGACCCGGCCGCCCAGGAACTGGTGTGCACCGCGGACGCCCCGCGGGTGTGCGTCAGCCGGGCGCACGAAGGCCTGCTGCCCGATGTGGCCCCCAGGGCCCGGCACGCGTTGGGACTCCTGACGGAGACACCGGTCGTCGCGGCACACGAGGACACCACCACGATCTCTCCTTCCACGTCACCGAGGCCGCGGGCCGACACCGCGCTGATGGACATCGTGATCGACAAGCACGGTCATCTCGCCGATCCGGGCGAGCTCGAACCGAGGATGCTCACCGAGGTGTTCACCACTCCTCTCAGCTGTGGAAACACCCGGGACATCGAGGTCGCCACCGCTGCCGCCTCCTGGCTGCTCGACCGGGAGCCGACCGCCGGTCTCAACGGCTTCGATTTCGACGCCCCGCAGGCCGTCACACTCTGGAAGGGGCTGAAGGCACTGCCACCGGCCGAGGCCGGTGCCCGGGTGGCCGCCGTCCACCGGGCCGCCCGGCAGTGCCGGAACACCGCAGGCCTCCTGACCCGAAGCGCCCGATGAGAGGGCTGACGCTCTACGCCCGCTCACGCCGGGCACCGGCCGCGCTCGGCGCGGCCGTCGCCGCTACCGCTGTCGCGTGGCTGCCGGCGAGGGCCCTCGGGGGCACGGGCGGGACGCGCGGCACCGTACTGGCCCTGACGGTGCTGGTCCTCGTGGCCGTCGTCACCGCCACGCTCGGCGGCCCCGACGACACCCTGGACCGCACGGCGTCGAGGCCGTGGGGGTGGCTGCGGATGTCCCACCTGGCCACGGCCCTGGGGTGCACGCTCATGCTCCTGTCGGCCGCGCTGCTCACCGGCACGCGGTTCGGGCCGTTCGGATACGTCGTACGCGACTCGGCCGGTCTCCTGGGCCTGACCGCTCTGGGGGCGGCCACGATCGGTACCGCCCGGGCCTGGTTCCTGCCGCTCGGGTGGACGCTCTGCGCGGTCGTGTTCCCGGCCACGGGCACGGCGGGTGAGGCGCTGACCTGGCAGACGCAGGCGCCCGACAGCCGATCCGCGGCCATGGTCGCAGCGGTGCTCGCCGTCGCCGGGACAGCCGCTTATGTGAGCCGGGGCCCATGCCCCCGGACGTCGTCGGAGAACGTCTGAGCGGGCGGACGTCGATGGCCTGCGCCGTCCCGGGCTCCATGTCTCGATCGGTGTGACGGATCGGTGTGACGGAGCCCCCAGCGTGACAGGCCCTTCGGAGGGGCAGAAAGCCGGTGCCGACCGGACGGCAGCGGAGCGAGTCGACTCGGCACGCACGACGAACGGAAGACCGGGCAGCCGAGCCGGGCGGTGGCAGGACCGGGCAACGACAGGGGCCACCATGGGCGACATACCGGGCGCACGCGAGGAACTGGACCGGCTCGGCCGCGCCCTGCGTGCGCAACTGGTCGTACTGATCGCCGACTTGACCCCCGGAAGCGACCCCGGTCTGCTGTTTCTCGGCGAGCCGGCGATCGTCGACTGGCACGAGCCGCTGCGCCTCCGGTACTCGGCCCTGTTCCGTGGGGAGCGCCCTGTGAACGTCAGCGCCGCCGGCCTCGCGTCCCGTGCGGCCGCGCTGCTCCGCTCGGCGGGGTGGGAGGTCGCGGTGCCGGAGGAGAACGACGGCGTGCGACGCCACGGAGTGGTCACGGGCCGGCTCGACGGCAGCTGCATCGATATCCGGGCGGGCGACCACACGTCCGCCGTGATGTTCGAGGGGCGGACACCGGCGATGGTCCTGCACACGCCGCAGCAGTTCCCGCGGCCGGATCCGGTACGCACGCCCGGGACCGTCACGCCCGGATACGTGCTCTGCTACGAGTGCGATGGCCTCGGTGCCTGCCCCGGGTGCGGGGGACGCGGCTGGGTGCCCGACCGCACGCGCGGACGGACCGACTGCCCCGAGTGCCACAGGGGCCGCGTCTGCGTGATCTGCCGGGGGCCGGGTCAGCTCGCCCTCTCGCGGCTGAGCCCGTACCAGCGGGGCCACTACCCGGAATCGGGGCAGGGCCTGCCGCAGTGATCGTCGCGGCGCCGGAACGGGGGCGACAGCGTGCCCGTCGCCCCCGGTTCCACCGCCCCCGCCACGGTGTGACGCCCGGTCAGGCCGTGCTCGGTTCCTTCTCCGGGGCCGGTGGTTGCGGGGTCGTCCCTGTCGGCTCCGGGGCGGGGGGCGGCGCCGTACGGCCCGGAGCGGCTTCCTCCGCGTTGACGTTGAACTCCGCGAGCAGCGTCCTGCTGAAGCCGAAGAAGTACGTCGCCACGAAGCCCGCGACGTACCCGGCCAGCAGGCCGCCCGCGTAGATCGCGATCGACGCGGGCAGTGTGTGGTCGCCCTTGAGCAGCGGGAACAGGGCCCAGCCCGAGGGGCCGATCGCCGTGGAGCCGACCGTTGTGCCCAGCTGGTTGAAGAGGCCGACGAAGCCACCGCCGAAGGCCCCGCCGACGCACGCCGTGATGAAGGGGCGGCCCAGCGGGAGCGAGACGCCGTAGATCAGGGGTTCGCCCACGCCCAGGAAGCCCGCCGGGAGCGCCGACTTGATGGTCCTGCGGATCGACTTGTTCTGCGGGAGGCGCAGGTAGACGGCGATCGCCGAACCGACCTGGCCCGCACCCGCCATGGCGAGGATGGGGAGCAGCACGGTATAGCCCTGCTGCTGGATCAGTGTGGTGTGGATGGGGATCAGCGCCTGGTGCAGGCCCAGCATCACCAGCGGCAGGAAGAGACCGCCCAGGACGAACCCCGCCCCCGCGCCGCCGTGCGCCAGCAGCCAGGTGGCGAAGGTGCCGATGCCGGTGGACACCTCACCGGCCACGTACATCAGGCCGAAGAGCGTGACCAGGCCGGAGACCAGCACCGTGATGGCCGGTGTGAGGAGTACGTCCAGGGACTGGGGCATCCAGCGCCTGCACCACTTCTCGACGTACACCGCCAGCACCGCCGCGCCCAGCGCACCGAGGACACCGCCCTGGCCGGGCGAGAGCTTCTCGCCGAAGGCGGTCACGTTCGTCACGCCCGCGTAGACGATGATCGCCGCGACCGCGCCGCCCAGGATGGGTGTCCCGCCGAACTCCTTCGCGGTGTTGTAGCCGACGAACACCGCGATCAGTGCCATGAACCCGGACGCGATGGCGGCGAGGGCCGGGGTGATGCCCGGCAGCCAGCCCGCGTTGACCAGCAGGCCGTTGATGCCGGCGATGATGCCGCAGCCGATGAGGGCGGGGATCAGCGGTACGAAGATGTTCGCGATCTTCCGCAGGAAGAGCTTGAACGGCGTCGCGTTCTTCGCCTTCCGCGCCGCTCGCATGGCCGCGCCCTGCGCTGCCAGCTCCTCGCCGCTGACCGCCACCCCCGCGGGACCGGCCGGTACGGGGCCCGCAGGGACGGGACCGGCCGGTACGGGGCCGGCCGCAGCGGCTGCCTCCGCCTGCGGCGTCGCGGCCCGGCCCTCGGCCACCAGCGTTTCGAACTCCGGTGTGACACGGGCGACCGTGCCGGGGCCCAGCACGATCTGGTAGGTGTCGTCGTCGACCACTCCCATGACGGCGGGCAGCGCCTTCAGCGCCTCCTCCTGTACGAGCGAGCGGTCGGCCAGGCCGAGCCGCAGGCGGGTCATGCAGTGGGCGGCGGAGGTGACGTTCCGCGCCCCGCCCACGAGCGGCAGGATCGCGGCGGCGGTGGCGCGGCTCTTGCCGCCG
Source organism: Streptomyces sp. NBC_00388 (assembly GCF_036061255.1). Classification (NCBI taxonomy): domain Bacteria; kingdom Bacillati; phylum Actinomycetota; class Actinomycetes; order Kitasatosporales; family Streptomycetaceae; genus Streptomyces; species Streptomyces sp. NBC_00388. Next base: position 3,418,467 of record NZ_CP107948.1, on the reverse strand, counting down.
CGGTTCTTCTCTTCGGAGGGGGACGGGGCGCTGGGCGTGCCCGGGGTGCCGGGTGTGTCTGAAGCGCCGGGCACGCCGGGAGTGGGGGGAGTGGTCATGGTGCGTGGTGCCTTTGGTTCGGACGGCGCTCAGGGGGAGCGGGGTTCCAGAGTCAACTGGAACGGGCCGCGGACTGGAGCGCGGCGCGCAGATGTCCCCCGGTCTCTTCGAGAAGGCGGGTGGCGGTGGGGGCGTCCACGCTGCCCAGGACGATGAGGATGGCCGTCTTCACTTCGCCCTCGGCCGCGGTCAGCGCCGTCTCGATCTCGGAGTCGTCGGCGCCCGTGGCGAGCGCGACGATGCGGCGCGAGCGGGCGCGGAGCTTCTCGTTGGACGCCCGGACGTCGACCATGAGGTTCCCGTACGTCTTGCCGAGCCGGATCATGGTGATCGTCGAGAGCATGTTGAGGACGAGCTTCTGTGCTGTGCCCGCCTTGAGCCTGGTCGACCCGGTGAGCAGCTCGGGACCGACGACGACCTCGATGCCGTGCTCGGCTGCATCGCCCAGTGCGCTCCGCGCATTGCAGGAGATGCCGATGGTGAGGGCCCCGAGCGCGCGGGCGTGCTCGACGGCGCCGATCGCGTACGGGGTGCGTCCCGAGGCGGAGATGCCGACCACGGTGTCGTCTGCGGTGAGGCGCAGTGCGTCCAGGTCCGCCGCCGCGAGCTCCCGGGAGTCCTCGGCGCCCTCGACCGCCTTGATCATCGCGGACGGGCCGCCGGCGATCAGGCCCAGCACCTCGGACGGGTCGGTGTTGAAGGTCGGCGGGCACTCGCTCGCGTCCAGTACGCCCATCCGGCCCGCGGTCCCGGCGCCCGCGTAGACGAGCCGGCCGCCGCGCGCCATCCGCTCGGCGGTGGCGTCGATGGCGGCGGCGATCTGCGGGAGCCGGGCGGCGACGGCGGCCGGGACGGTGGCGTCCTCCCCGTTCATCAGCCGGGCGATTTCCTCGGTGGGCAGCTGGTCGATCTCGGCGAGCTCCGGCCGGAACGCCTCGGTGGTGAGGGTGGCCAGCTCGGCGCGCAGCGCTCCGTAGTTGTTGGAGGCGGTGGAGGTCATGGTGTGCGGCTCTTTCCGGTTCAGCGCTTCTGCGGTCATGCGGTGCGGTGGTGGGTGGGAGCGGTGATGAGGGGGGAGCGGGGTGCGGTGGTGCGGCTGCGGAGGGCGGGGCTCAGCGGCTGTTGGTGCGCGGGGTGTGGCGGTGGGCGAGGGCCTCGTACGAAGCGGAGAGCGCCGGCGCCGCCCGGTCGTACGTCCGCTGCATGACCCCGATGAAGAGGCAGTCCACGACGAGCAGCTGGCTGGTGCGGGAGGACATCGCGGCGGGCCGCAGTTCGCTCTCGCGGGCGGTGGAGGTGGTGAGGATGTGGTCGGCGTACTGCGAGACGCGGCCGTCCGGGCGGCCGGTGATCGCGATGGTCGTCGCGCCGTGCTCGAAGGCGGTGTGCAGCGGCTCTATGACGTCGCCGGTGGCGCCGGAGTGCGTGATCGCTATGGCCACGTCACCGGAGCGGAGCTGCACGGCGTTGGTGACGGCGAGGTGCGGGTCGCTGTGCGCGTGGGCGATCAGGCCGATGCGCAGCAGCTTCTGTGCGAGGTCCTGGCCGACGAGAGAGGAGGCTCCGACGCCGTAGATGTCGACGCGGCGCGCGGTCGAGAGCGCGGTGACCGCGGCGCCGAGCTGGACGGTGTCGAGGGCCGCCGCGGTGTCGGCGAGGGTCTGCTGCTCGTCGTAGGCCAGCTTGGTGACGACGTCGGCGATCGGGTCGTCGACGGCGATGTCCGCGGTGACGGACGGCGCCCGGCCGGACTGCTGCTGGGCGGCGAGCCCGGCGAGGGCGAGGCGCAGATCCCGGTAGCCGGGATAGCCGAGTATGCGGGCCGTGCGGACCACGGTTGCCTCGCTGGTGCCGGTGAGTTCGGCGAGACCGGTGACCGTGAGGGCCGCGCAGCCCGCCGGATCACCCGCGACGGCCTCGGCGACCAGCTGCATGGAGCGGGTCATGGACGGGGCCAGGGTGCGGACCTTGGCCGCCAGCGCGGCGGGGGCGGGAGGGGCGGAGGTGCCGGTGAAAATTTCCTTCACATTGTTGGTCACCTTTGAAAGATATTTTCGGTCCCGGGGGACGTCAACCCCCTCTGCCCCGCACCGGGGCACCGGCTGCGTCCGGCCGCCGGCTTCCACCGGCGAGCGGGGACAATGGGTCCATGGACCCCGTGACCCCCCTGGAACAGTCCCTGCACGAAGCGCGGGCGCTGGTGCTCGCCGATCTCGCGGCCCGCGATGTGGCCGAGGCCGATGTGGTCTCGCTGGTGGAGGACGCCGTGACCCATCGCCGCTGGTGGGTGGAGCAGTGGCCGCAGGGTGCCGAGTTCGTCGCCGGGCTGGTGGCCCAGGACGTCCAGGACGCGCTCCTCGAACGGTACGGCCGCTGGCCGCTCTGTCCGGTATGCGCGGATCCGCACGCCCTGGAGGTCGAGCCGGAACTCGGTCCCGACCCGCACTGGGTCTGCGCCAAGGAAGCCGTGATCGTGGCCCCGGTGGGCTCGCTCTCGTGACGCTGTACATCGACCCGCCGACCTGGCCCGGCCACGGCAGGATGTGGTCGCACCTGGTCAGCGACGTCTCGTTCGAGGAGCTGCACACGTTCGCCGCGGCGCTCGGCTGCCCGGCGCGTGCCTTCGAACGGGACCACTACGACCTGCCGTCGCACCGGTACGCGGACGCGGTGGCGGCGGGGGCGGTCCAGATCGGTTCGAAGGAGCTGGTGCGCAGGCTCACGGCGGCGGGGCTGCGCCGGCCGAAGGGACGGCCGGCTTGAGGACGTGGCCGGGGCGCCGGGCCGTCAGAGCGGGAAGATGCCCGTGTCGGGGATCCCGCCGGAGGGGTCCGGCGGCTTCAGCTGCTCGCCGAACGGGACGCGCTCGCTCTGACCTGGCACGTCAGACGGTCTCCGACGCGGCCACTGCCTCCGGAGCACGGTCGGAGGACCGGGCCACCACCCGCGACTGCGACTTCTGGAGCCGCAGCGAGACCGACACCGCGACGATCGCCACCACGGTCATGGCGGCCCCGGCCCACGCGGTCGCCGCGAAGCCGAGACCGCCGCTGATGACCGCGCCGCCCAGCCAGGGGCCGCCCGCGTTGCCCAGGTTGAAGGAGGCCGTGGTGGTGGCGCCCGCCAGGGTGGGAGCGGCGCCCGCCACGTTGAACATCCGGGCGTTCAGCGCCGGGGCCGTATAGAACGCGGAGGTCCCCAGCAGGAACGAGAGGATCACGACGGCCGCGGAGTGGTGGGCCAGCAGGGCCAGCGAGACCAGGAAGACCGTCGAGGCCGTGATGCCGGTCAGCAGGACACCGAAGAGGTGCGCGTCCGCGACCCGGCCGCCCACTGTCGTGCCGACCAGCGCGCCCACCCCGAAGAGGGCCAGCACCGTCGGGACCCAGCTGTCGGCAAGACCCGCCACATCCGTGAGCAGCGGTGCGAGATAGCTGAACGCGCAGAAGACGCCGCCCGCGGCGAGCGCCGTGATGACGATGGAGAGCCAGACCTGGCGGTCGCGGTAGATGTTCAGTTCGGTACGGAGCCGGGGCCGCTCGGCGGGCAGCGGGATCCGGGGGATCAGTGTGGCGACCCCGACGAGGGCGATCGCGGAGGCCGCGCCGACCGCCCAGAACGCCGAGCGCCAGCCCAGGTGCTCGCCGAGGAACGCGCCCGCGGGGACGCCGAGGACGTTGGCGATGGACAGGCCGCCGATCATCACCGCCATGGCGCGGGCCCGGGCGTTCACCGGAACCATCGCGATGGCCACCGCGGCGCCCACCGCCCAGAAGCCCGCGCAGGCGAAGGCGCTGACCACCCGCGAGGTGAAGAGCAGCGCGTAGTTCGGGGCGAGCGCGCCCGCCACCTGGCCCAGGCCGAAGACGGTGATGAGGGCGATCAGGGTGGTGCGCCGGGGCAGCCGCAAGGTCGTGACGGCGAGCAGCGGGGCACCGACCACCATGCCGATCGCGAAGGCCGAGATCAGCAGACCTGCCTGCGGGATGGACACGTTCATGTCGTCGGCTATGTCGGGCAGGAGTCCGGAGAGCATGAACTCGCTGGTGCCCAGCGCGAAGACCGCGAGCCCCAGGATGTGGACGGCAAGGGGCATACGGGCACGTTCGGTGGTAGCGGGCATGCCAGGTGCCAACCACGGGGTGACAGCCGGCATTCCCGCGGGCGGGCGGTCCCGGGTGTGGTTCATCGTGCGTTCATCGTGAGCCCGCCGGGGCCCGCCGCGAGCTCGTCGCGGCGGTGTGGGCGGGCCCCGGCGGCAGCGTGGACCGTGCCCCGGTGTGGCCGGATGATGTGGCCGGGTGGTGCAGGTCCGGTGTGCACTGGTGGTGCGGGCGGGTGGTCCGTGGTCACGCTGTGCATGTCGCGGGGCAGTTGGGGGAGGAGAGCAGACATGACGGTGAGCACAGATGCCCAGGAGGCGGACGGCGGGCCGGTGAACGGCGCGTACGTCACGGACACCCGGTGTGGCCTGGTCGGAGAGGTCATCGGGCGCGACGCCGGGTTCGTACGATTGCGACCGCCTGCGGGCGGCGCCGAGTGGGAGTGTCCCGAGAGTGCCCTCCGGGCAGCTACGGCGCGTGAGCAGTTGATCGCCCGCAATGCCTTGGCCAACGCCCGCAGCCGGGGGGATGTCTGCCGGTGACCGGGGCGGCGGGTGGCCGGATAAATACGCTGTCGGCCGTGACCGTCGGTCGTGGACCGTCGGCCGTCGGTCGCTCATCGTCGGTAGCCCCGGTAGCCCCGGTAGCCCCGGTAGCCCCGGTAGCCCCGGTAGCCCCGGTAGCCCCGGTAGCCCCGGTAGCCCCGGTAGCCCCGATGGCACCGCTGGCAGCGGCCGGGTCAGAGCGTCAGCAGCTCCAGCTCCGTCGCCAGGTTCTGGCGCGCCCGCGTCTCCCACTGCGCCTGCCCGTGCTCCGTACGGAACAGCTTCGGCAGCCCGAGCAGTTCACGCAGCACCGCTGAACGGCCCTCGCGGAACGCCTCGTCCGGCACGAACGCGTACTCCTCCCGTACGGCAGCCGCGTACCGCGCGTACGCGGCGGGCTCGGCGGCCAGGATCGCCAGGTCCGCATCGCACAGCACCTCCCCGTTGGTGTCCCCGGGCAGCGGGTCGTGGCCGACGGTCAGCCTGACCAGCCGGGCCACCTCCTCCGTACGGGCCTCCGGCACCCCCGCCTCGGCGAGTGCCCGCTCGGCCAGCTGGGCGCTGCGTTCCTCGTTCTCCGACCGGTCCGGCCGGTACACCGCGTCGTGGAACCAGGCGGCCAGCCGCACGGCCGCCGGGTCGGCGGCATGTCCCGCGAGGGTGTCGATGTGCTCCAGCACCGCCGTGAGGTGGGCGGTCGTGTGATACCGCCGGTGGGGCTCGGCCCAGCGGGCGAGCAGGTTCTCCGCGTACGGATCCGGGCCGGGCGCGCCGGTCGTGGCGGAGTCGTCGCAGGCGGCGGAGAGGGCCTGGTGCCAGCGGGTGGCGAGGTCGGGCGGTGCGTCCTGAGGCATGAGGAACATTGTGCCGGTGAGGCCGGATGCGGGCTGTGGGGGCGCGGGGCCTGGCCGTAGGGTGTCCACTGGACTAGACCTGTAGACCTGTAGACATAGGCCGTCGAAGATGGGGAATTGATGAGCAACCGTGCAGTTCTGGAGGTGATCGCGCTCTCTGCCGAGGACGCGGTCGCCGCCCAGGCCGGTGGTGCCGACCGCCTGGAACTCGTCACCGACATGGCGGCCGACGGGCTCACACCGTCCCGTGAGACCTTCGCGGCGATCCGCGCCGCCGTCGATATCCCGCTGCGCGTGATGCTGCGGCTCGCCGACGGGTTCGCCGCCGGGGACGTCGACGCGCTCGTCGCGGCGGCACGGAAGCTGCGGGCCGAGGGCGCGGACCAGTTCGTGCTCGGTTTCCTGGACGCCGAGGGCAATCCCGACCTGGTCGCCGTCGAGCGGATCGTCGCGGAGATCGAGGGCTGCCCCTGGACGTTCCACCGGGCGATCGACCGCGCACCGGACCGCGACGCACTGCGCAAGGAGCTCGCAGATCTGCCCGGGCTCGACACCTACCTCACGGCAGGGTCCCCCGCCGGGGTCTCCGATGGCATGCCCACTCTGCTCGCCGAGGCGGCGCGCAGCGGTGAGCCGGGATACGAGGCGCAGATCCTCGTAGGCGGCGGACTGCGCCTCGAACACCTGCCCCGGCTGCTCGCCGGAGGCGTCGACGCCGTGCACATCGGCGGCGCCGCCCGGCCCGGCGGCTGGTCGCTGCCGGTCGACGCGGCCGCGGTGCGGGAGTGGCGGGGCGCGCTGGACGGGGGCTGAGGCGCCAGGGGCCCGGTGCGGGCCCGCGTCACGGGGGCCCGCACCGGGCCACGCTCCTCGCGCTCCCCGGCTACCGCTGGGAGGCGTCCCCCGAGGGACCGGAGAGCTGCTCGGGCAGCGGCAGCTCATGCGTCACGATCAGGCCGGACACCGCCCTGGTGAGGGCAACGTACAGGCGGCGCAGGCCGGTTCGCAGGTCGGGCTCACCGGCCACCACGGCTGCCGGTTCGTCCAGGACCACGTAGTCGTACTCCAGGCCCTTGGCGAGCGACGCGGGCACCAGCGTCAGCCGGGATTCGGCGCTGGTCTCCTGCCCGGGATCCAGATGTGCCAGGCCGGCAGCCGTCAGCGCGGCCGACAGCGCGGGAACGCGGGCGTCGGCCGCGATCAGGCCCGTCGACCCCTCGTGGCGCAGGGAGTCCCGGCAGGCGGCGACGGCCGCCGCGTCCAGATCCAGCACCGGCCGCACTTCGAGCGAGCCCGGGTTCTCCCGGACGGACGAGACGGGGGCCAGCCCCGGTGACATGTGCGGGAGCAGCCTGGACGCGTACGCGATGACCTCGCGCGGCACACGGAAGCCGGCTGTCAGCTCCTCCACGTGTGCACCGCCCTTGCCCAGGTGCCGCAGGGCCTCGTCCCAGTCCGACGTCGCCCAGGGCGTGGTGCCCTGCGCCAGGTCGCCGAGGATCGTCGCCGACCCGGTCGAGCAGCGCCGGCCCACCGCGCGGTACTGCATCGGCGAGAGGTCCTGCGCCTCGTCGAGCACGACATGGCCGAGCGAATGCGTCCGGGCGACGAGATCGCCCGCCTCGTCGATCAGCACCGCGTCCGCGAGGGACCACTTGGCGGACTTCACCGACCGGGCCGGCTTCTCCCACAGGATGGTCCGCTGCTCGTCGCCGGTCAGCAGGCCATCGGCGTGCGCGGCGAGGAACTCCGCGTCGCAGAGCAGCCGCAGCACCAGCTTGGCCGGGTCGACCTGCGGCCAGGCCGCCTTGACCACGGCCTTCACCGCCGGATTGCGGGCCACCGCGTCCTGCACCCGGTCGTCGGGCGCCTCGCCGGCCTGCTCCATCCGTACGAGCACGGCGTGCGCGATGCGCTGCGGGAGCGCGTCGTGCGCGGCGCCGTAGCGGATGTCTCGGGCCAGCAACTCGTCGACGATCTCAGCCAGTTCGTACGCCGGGATCCGCCAGCGGCGTGATCCCCGTACGACCATCGCCGGCTCGGACGGCACGGTCACATGCGAGCGCAGGGCCCGGCGCAGCACCTCGGCCATGCGGGCGTCGCCCTTGATGACGGCGGCCTCCGCCAAGTCGGTGCCCTTGATCTCGACACCTGCGACCAGGTCGTCGACCGTGGCCTGTTTGACCTCCAACTCGCCCAGTGCGGGGAGTACTTGTTCGATGTAGTGCAGGAAGGACCGGTTCGGCCCGACGACCAGGGTGCCGGTGCGCGCCAGCCGCTCGCGGTGCGCGTACAGGAGGTAGGCGACCCGGTGCAGGCCGACGGCGGTCTTCCCGGTGCCGGGGCCGCCCTGGACGCACACCGTGCCGCCGAGGTCCGACCGTACGATCTCGTCCTGCTCGGGCTGGATGGTCGCCACGATGTCCCGCATCGGCCCCACGCGCGGGCGCTCGATCTCGGCCTGGAGCAGCTTGCTGGTGGTGTGCTGGTCGGACGACTCGGGGGAGGTCAGGTGCTCGTCCTCGTACGCGGTCAGCTCGCCGCCCGTGTAGCCGAAACGGCGCCGCAGCCCGATGTCCATCGGGTCCTTGGTGGACGCCCGGTAGAAGGGCTGCGAGACGGGGGCGCGCCAGTCGATGACCATCGGGTCGCCTTCGGCGTCGTGCACATGGCGGCGCCCGATGTAGAACTGCTCGCCGCCCCCGCCCTCGGCGAGCTCCGCGCCGGGAGCGTGCTGGTAGTCGAGCCTGCCGAAGAAGAGCGGGGTGTGCGCGAGGTCGGCGAGCGCCTTGATGCGGTCATCGATCTGCGCCTGCAGGACGGCGGCGTTGACCCAGTTCGCGGTGACGTCGCGGATGTCCAGCCCCTGGACGTCCTCGCGCATGGCGCGCAGGGCCGCGCGGGACCCGGTGAGGTGGGCCCGCTCGCGCGCCAGCGGGTCGTCCGGACCCGTGGTCGCAGGCTCCGCGGCGGCGGCACCGGCCGGGCCGGGTTCCGGCGCTGCACCGGGCACGGGAGACGGCGTGTCCGGGATGTCAGGAATGTCCTGCGGGACGTGCGTGGGCACGGTGGGGCCTCCGGGCGGGTACGGCGGATCACGACGTGGCAGCCGCCGGTTTCCGTCCGGGCGGCGGCGCTCCCTGGGGGAGGCGGGGGAAGGGGCAATTGTAGTCGGGGTGGTGGGGGTGGGGCCAACGGGTTTTCCGTACCGGCTCCCCCTTCTGGAGGGGCCGGTCACTTGCCCCGTGCTGCCGGGCCCGGCGAGGATCGACTGCGAATCCGCCGGCTACGGAAACGGAACGTACAGATGCCGAGGCGTGGGCGCCCCGGAACGTCGCCCTCGCGCTCGTCGCCGTGCTCATGGCCGCGGGGTGTTCCCGCACGCCGGACCCGGGCCGCCAGGCCGGGCCGAGGGCGTCGGGCCCGAGCTATCGCCAGGCGATGGATCTGAGGTATCCGGACGCCCTGAAGGCTGTGAAGTCCACCCTGTCGAAGGAAGAAGTCCAGGAGATTCCGGGCGGGACCACTGAGTGCGGTGGACCACCTCGAAGCGGCCGGAGATGCCGACCAGAGCCTTGTGCTCATCGGACACCGGGTGGTGCGGGCTGCTGCGGCGCCGGGCAGAGGGACCGCAGCCGATTTGCGACGGCATAAAGGTGTCCTTAAGGGCTGTCCCGTAATCCCCGGCGGGCGCACGACGACAGCTACGGCGCCTCGCCGCGTTGTCGGAACGCCCGAATACATCCAGTATGCGAGCGCCCCTCCGCCTTGCGATGCACCGCATCTGACGCCCCGCGCTGATCCACCAGGGATTACGGGACAGCCCTTAGCGAGTTCCCCAACCACGAATATCTGCCCCGGTGCACGATCTTGCCCAGCTCGGTGACACCCGGGCGGGCATAGGGCCAATCCGTCCACCCTGATCCGCCGGACCAGGACTCGTTTCACCGATTGATGGTCTGGATCTCCTGCACGGTCATATCTTGAGTAGTCTGGAAATTGCCATTCGGAAGGACTCCCTTTGCCCCGCTGGTCCCTTGCCAGGAGATCTCCCATGTGACAGACGCGCTGAGCTGGTACGGCTGTCCCGTGGTGGCTCCCAGATAGCTGATGCCGCATGGCGGGGTTCTGTCGGAATGGCCTTCGCATACGGGGTGCCGATAGAACCGTCGTGGCCGATCTGGCAATCACCGGAGGCCGGAAACGTCTCTTCGTTCTGTGTGCCGGGATCCGGATGCAGAGCTACGGGCTTGGCCGTAGTCATCGCCCACAGCGGGGTGTTGGGCAACTCTGCCCGGACCTTGACCTCCTTGAAGGTAGCCCTGTCCAGCCAGATCCAGGTCGGCAGATTTACCGTGGACCTGAGCGTGGGTTCTACCTCGATCTTGGTATCCGGGACTCGGATTTTGTCGTAGGCGTAGTCGGCAAGAATCTCGGGGGTGGGTGCATTCGGGTCGTCGGGGAGGGTGCCGGCGTCCTGCCAGAACATCGTCTCCGAGCAGTCCATCGCACCTATATCGCCCTCATGCCCCTTGCGGACCACGTCGCGCCAGAACATGCACGAAACCCCACCGTGCACCGCAAGCTCGGGCAACGCTGATTTTGGTGTGCGGGACAGACGGCCAGGCCGTGCCGACCCCTCCGTCTTCGACGCCCGCCACAGCCGTTCCGGGTAAGTTCTAGGCAGATCCCGGAAGTTCTGATGACGCAGCCGTTCCGGCAACAAGCTTCCACGCCGACCCGTCGCACCCCACCAGGCAAAGGAACGTTCAGATGCATAGCCGTGATCCCCGGAATGTCTCGCTTGCGCTCCTTGTCGTGATCACGGCCGCCGGGTGTTCCGGTAGCCCGGACTCGGGCCGTCAGGTCGAGCCGAAGGTTTCGGGCCCGAGCTATCACCAGGCTATGGACCTGATGTATCCCGATGCCTTGAAGGCGGTGAAGTCCACTCTTCCGAGAGAGGAAATCCAGGAAGTCCCTGGTGGGAACACGGAGTGTGGTGGATCCGACGTCGTCGACGGCAAGGACGCGAGCAAGCTCATCGCCACCAGTACGGTGCGGGTTGGTACACGGCCGGCGGAACACCGGAAGTCTGTCGCACTGGTGGATCAGGTGGCCGCGCGGTTGAAGTCCATGGGGTGGAGGGCCGAGAGCGGGCGACCCACCACATCACCGGGCGAACCCGGCGGTGTGGAGAGGCAGATGAAGAAGCCCGACGTGGACGGCACGGCGATCATCTCGGCCGCGCCGTTCCGGCTCACGTCCGGGAAGATCTCCCAGACCGTTGCTGTGCAGGTGGTGACGGGGTGCCTGCGCAACCCGGCCTGGCACAAGAGCTGATGCGTCTCCGTGCGAGGCGGACAAGGTGACGGTTGCGTCGTTACGACTCGCGGCACGGGGGCCCTCCTGGATGGCTCCCGCCACGGATGTGGAACAGGCGCCGACCGCTTCGATGCCCCCGGCTACTGCCTTTTCCCGGGGCTGTCCCCGGCCTTCTTCTCCTTCTCGGCCTTCCTGTCGATCTCCGCTGCCGAGGTACTCAGACGCTTCGCGCGCACGGCCAGCCCACCCCGTACATCGCTTGCGTTCGGCCCGGTCCATCGTTCGCCGGACTTGGCATGTTTGTCGGAGGCGATGGCGACGGGGTCGTCGAGGAGCGATCTCACGTCCTCCGCGAGCTTGCGTAACTTCCCGGCTTCGGTCGTTCCCATCAAGACCCCTAGTTCACCGCACTGTTTGCAGAATCGATCACCATCGAGGAGCGCGAGGCACTACGGTACTAGCACATGGGGATGGTTTTCGCGGATCCGGATATGCTCGACCGACTGGCCAAGTCGCTGGACAGTAAAGCGGATTCAGTTCCTCAACTTATAAGTCGGGCAGCGACTCTCGGGGTGTCCGACGATGTTTCAGGTCTGACTGCCGTAGGCAGCTGGCTGCGTGACACCGCACGCGATCTGCGCCGACGTGCGACCATCCTCAGAAGCCCGTCGGAATCCCCGTTCGACTCTCTCTCGACCTTCGGCCTGCCCACCGCTCTCGCTGAGTCATCCGGTGCAGGCCACAATCTTGACACCGCTCTGCAGAAGATCCTTGCTCAGCATGTGCACGATACGCCGAAGCAGCGCGCGCAAGCTGTCAAGGACTACTTCGCCACACTGTCCCCGCAGCAGCAGGCGGCGCTTGCTGCAACCGACCCCAAAGCTGTTGGGAACCTCGACGGTGCGCCGGCCAATGTGCGGTTCGCGGCCAATCGTATATCGATCCAGAAGGAATTCAAAGAGGAGTCCAAGCTCCTGCAGGGGCTCGCACCGAACGATTCCGCGTATAAACGTACCAAAGACCGCGTCGACGCACTCAGGTCCTTCCTTGATTTGCGTATCAAATCCTTTGTCGACCCGAAGACCAACAAGGTCACCCAGGCTGAGGTTCCACGGCAGTTCCTCGTCTTCGACGCTCACTTTGGATCGACGTCCGACCCTAAATCGGCACCTTTTCCTGACGGTCGAGTAGCGGAAGTGGTGGGGGATCTCGAAAATTCCAAGAATATCGCATTCCGTATCCCTGGGATCACTAACCGTCTGGACAACTTTAACGGTTTCAGTAACGGTGGGTATGAACTCGCTCAGGACAGCAAGGGAATCGAGCAGCGGGACACCGCAGTCGTGAGCTGGCTCGGCTACGACACCCCGGAAATCGGTGATTCCGTGGATCCGGCAAAGGCGGTCGTCGGAGGAAATGAACTCAGCTCATTCGAGCAGGGTATCTCGGTCAATCTGGAACCCGGTGCTACCAAGAGTATCTTCGCGCACAGCTACGGCACTCTTGTGACGAGTAAGGCGCTCCAGGGTGGATTGAATGACGCAGCCAATGTGACTTTTATGGGGAGCCCGGGTTTAGGGTCGAATATACATTCGGTGGCGGACTTTCATCTGTCAGGCACCAAGTTCTACGCGATGCGGGCGTCGGAGGACCCCGTTTCGTACACGCAGGGGCTAGGGGACGACCCTGCTGATTTCAAGGACATCACCCGGCTCGGCACCACAGGATCCACTGGTCACTCTCAGTACTACAACCGAGGCACCGAATCTCTGTCCAACATGCAGCGCCTTCTGTTCGGGGACACGCACCAGCTGACCTTCACCCACACCTCGCTCGACGAGGAGATGACCGGGGCAGCCGAGATCCGGGAGCTGGTCGCGTTCTTGCACGAGCGGGTGCCCGCCGATGTGGTCAGCAGGATGGGCGGCGACCTTGACCCCATCGTTCAGAACTATCTCAATGGCAGATGCGGGCTCACCGACATCATCAGGCCCTTGAACGGCGTGCTCAACAAGCACAACATGCTGGACAAGGTGGAGCCGGAGGCGCTCGTCGGAGAGATCAATAATCTGGCCGGTGATCTGGCATACAAGCAAGCTTTCAAAGCGGCCAAGGAGCATGGTGCACCTGATTTCGCCGCTGAAGCCGCGGGCAAGACGGCGAAATTGGCCGCCAAGCCGTTGCTGGATCTCGCTACCTTTCCGGTACTTAAAGTTCTGGAATTTGATCGTCTCCAGAACAATGCACGGCAATTGTTCGGGGATGTCGCAACGGGAGGGAAGGATGTATTCCGGTCCGGTTCGGAAATGGTTACCGGAGTCGAGAAGGACGGCGGCAGGATCCTCGACGACAGCCTGGACCTGGGTGTCGGCCTGCTGAATGGTGGTGGAAAGGTTTACTCCGACCTTGGCGACACCCTTATTCACCCGTCCCACGGGGTGGGTAACGTGACCGACATCATCAAGTCGCTGGACGATTTGAGGGCGAGTGAGGTCGAGAAGGGGAGGAGCGTCCTCGGCTCACTCGACGACGCGCAGGACACTGTGCTGGATAAGGGCGGTGACATGATCGGCAGCGGCCTGGATGCCGGGAATAAATCTCTCAGTAAAGGAAAGGACCTCTTGGACTCGGCCATCAAATTTGCTTTCTGAGTGCACATTTATCCGATTGCGTATTTCGCTGAATGTATGCGGGAAGGAGGCGGAGTGACGCATGACCGCGGCAGCGACCAGCTCGCCGACGCCGTCAGGTCCGTACTGACCGCTGTGCTGGCCGACCCGACGACGATGGACCTCCCCTCTGTAGTGTCGGCGGAGGGCGTGGCAGTGACTGCGTTCGACGCGGCCGATAGCAGGACGGTGCAGGAGCTCACCAATGCGCTCGTCGATCAGTTGAACAGCGCCGGCTGGACTGTCGACGACCGACGGCGGAACGACGAGGATCCGTTGCTCTACGCAGCAACGTCCGATGCGGGCGGTGGCGCCTTCAGTGTCCAAGCCACTGCGATCTCCTTCAACGGCCTGGTGGACCAGGGCTGACGGCGCGGACGCCGCCACACCGAAAAATAAAAGAAAGATGGACGAAGGTTCTGCGCATGACCCTTGAGGAAGCCCGCCGTACGGTGGCGTCCGAACTACGTGCCGCTATCAGGGCCGCCTCCTCCGGGGCGGTTCATCCCCCCGACGAATTCGAGTCGGCTTACGTACGGATTGCGGGTTGGGACCCCGGAGAGGCGCGATCCAATGACGCGTTACTCCGTCGAAGTACGGGATACCTGGCCGAGTGTGGGTGGCAGGTCCTCCCTGAGGCAACCGACAGCGAGGACCGCTCGGCGTTCGTCTCCAGGGCCGGGCTGGTGGAAGGCCGCCTTTACGCGTCCAACAGGGCGCTGACGTTCACCGGTACTTTGACGGAGGTCGGACGTTAGGAACGACGCCGGGTCGGAAAGCGCAGGATTGCGGAGCTGCTGGATCCGTACCGGGGGTGGCCCGGAGGCCGGGAGGACTTGCCGGTCTGAGTTGCCCCGCCGTGCAGTGCACAGCGGGGCAGCCCTGAACCGAACCGCTGCCTGTCGGCCGGGGGTGGTCAGACGGCGCCGATCTCTCCGGCCTTGACGCCTGCCACGAAGGAGGCGAAGGAGCTGGTGCGGAAGTCCAGGACCGGGCCGCTCGGGTTCTTGGAGTCGCGGACGGGGACCGTGCCGCGCGCGGCGATCAGGTTGGCAGCGACCTCGATGCACTGGCCGCCGTTCTCGCTGTGCGAGGACTTGAACCAGCGAGGGGAGAGTTCGGTCGTCACGGGGTGCCCTTTCGTGGCGTGCGGTCAGACGGTGTTGAACTCTCCGCTTTTGATGCCCGCTATGAACGAACTGAACGAGCTGGTGCGGAAGTCCAGGACCGGGCCGCTGGGGCTCTTGGAGTCGCGGACGGGGACGATGCCGTGCGGGGCGATGAGGTTGGCGGCGATCTCGACGCAGGCGCCGCCGTTGTTGCTGTACGAGGATGTGAACCAGCGGGGGGTGAGGTCGGTCGTCACGGGGTGCCCTTTCGTAACTGGCTGATCATGGCCACAGACGACGTCTGAGAGCGTGCTTCGGCCTGCAACTGATGGTAGGCCGTGAGCATCGGCAGCACGAGCGAGCTTTCGCGTTCGAGATGGCCCCGGTGTGCCGACTCGGCGTACGACATGAGCTGGCGGTCCGGAAGCGTCAGGATGTACAGCGGTAGGTCGAACGGGCGGTGTTCGCCCATGTTGTACGGGGCGACCTGGAGTACCGTATTCGGCAGCTCGGCGAACTCGACCAGGCTCGCCAACTGCGCGTCCATGACGCCGGAGCCGCCGACAGGCCGACAGATGCCGTGTGCTGCGCGGGCGGCACTGGCGGACCGAGCACGAGGGGGAGCTGTGACGCACTCGCTGGTCCGGCTGGTCCGCGCCGCGGGATCCGTGCAGGTCCTGCTGAGGCGGCGCTTTCCCCGCATCATGCGCGTGCTCGCCCCGCAACGGGCCGAGCTGCCCGCCCTGTTCGCCGAACTGCAACGGATCGAGTCGGACCTGGCGTACCGCGTGCGGTTCTTCGCGGGGCTGAACGCTGCCATCGCCGAGCGGAACGCGGCACGTGTGGCCGAGCTCGAAGCACTCCGCACGGCAGTCGATCAGCTGCGCGGCCCGGCCTGCTCCGCCGGCGGCGCACGTTCCGTGCACCCCGCTGCCGACCGGGCCGGCCGTACCCGCCGGTCAGGCCTTGAGCCGGTGGGTTCGCCGCCGGTGGCGGAGTGGTCCCGCCCGATCGAACCGCCGGTCGCCGGCCAGGGACCTCAAGTCTGCCTCTTCGGACCTGGATTCTGCCCTTGGGCACCTGGATTTCCCCCGTCGGACTGGCGTAGAAAAGCAAGCTGACCACCGGTGTGAGCAGAGCTGAGGAGAGCTATGGAATCCGCACAGCGCGAGGCGCCCGAAGGGAAAAGGGGAACGGCCCGCCACCAGCGCCCTGCGGAACCAGCGCGGACAGCCCCCCGGGGGATCCTCGGACTGCAGAGCACCGCGGGCAACGCGGCCGTCGTCCAGATGTTGCGGCAGGCCGGACACGAGGTGGACCGGGAGCTGCACGAGCACGGCGCCGGCTGCGGTCACCAGGCAGCCACGCCCGCGGTGCAGCGCTCCACCGCCCAGGACGTCCTCCGGCAGCCGGGAAGCCCGCTGGAGAGCGGGGTCCGCGCCGAGATGGAAGCCCGCTTCGACACCGGCTTCTCCGACGTCCGTATTCACGCGGGAAGCGCCGCGCAGGCTTCGGCGGCCGACTTGGGGGCGCGGGCGTACACGTCCGGCAGCCACGTCGTCATAGGCCAGGGCGGCGGGGACAAGCACACCCTCGCCCACGAACTCACCCACGTCATCCAGCAGCGCCAAGGCCCGGTCGCCGGTACGGACAACGGCAGCGGGCTGCGGGTGAGTGACCCCTCCGACCGGTTCGAGCGCGAGGCCGAGGAGAACGCCCATCGGGTGATGAGCGGGTCGGTCTCGGCCAGGACCTCCGATTCCGCCGGGAGTTCCGCGGGGGGCGGCGATACGTCGGAGGAGGCCCAGCCGACGATTTCCCGGGCCATCCAGCGGGCCTACGGAGGCCGCCACAAAGTCTCCTACGCTTCTTCGTCGAAGAGCGGAGTGGGCAGCTACATGAAGGCCGAACTGCACCCCGCGTCCGTGAAATACGGCGGGAAGCCGAAGGTCAAGCCCAGTTGGTGGCCGAAGAAGGGGACGCCGACCGGGGACTGGTTCGCCAAGTACATGGTGCAGGGCCACCTCCTCAACGACAACCTCGGCGGCCCGGGCGACACGTTGGACAACCTGACGCCCCTCACCAAGGGCGGCAACCGCAAGCACCACGAAATGACCGAGTACAACGTCAAGGACGAGATCAAAGCCGGCCGCGTCGTCGTGTACACGGTGGAGGCCGTGTTCGACGGACAGGTGACCGGCGCGAGTCTGGGGGCATCGGGCGCGGTGGCGGCGGAGATCGACAAGTACTACGCGCAGTCGATCCCCACGTACCTCAACTGCCAGACGACCGTCTACGACCCGAAGACCGGGAAGGAAATGTACGGCGAGGGATGGATCGTGCACAACACGATGGCCTG
This sequence comes from Streptomyces sp. NBC_00388, assembly GCF_036061255.1. Lineage (NCBI taxonomy): Bacteria > Bacillati > Actinomycetota > Actinomycetes > Kitasatosporales > Streptomycetaceae > Streptomyces > Streptomyces sp. NBC_00388. The sequence goes on along the minus strand of NZ_CP107948.1, from coordinate 3,401,407 downwards.
AGGGCCGCCCGCCCCCGGCGCAGGCTCATCACAGCACGCAGAACTCGTTGCCCTCCGGGTCGGCAAGGACCAGATGGTCCGGCCTGCCCCGGAGGGCCTCCTCGCTCAGCACCTTCGCCCCGGCGGCGGTCAGCCGCTCGGCGGCGGCCAGCACACGCGGCCACCGCACCTCCCAGGGGGTGTCACGGCCGCCGCCCGCCTGAACGTCCAGGTGCAGCCGGTTCTTCGCCGCCTTGCGCTCCGGCACCTTGAGGAAGGAAAGGCCGGGGGCGGCCCCGTCCGGGTCGCTGAGGTAGGCGCCGTCGTCCCACTCGGCCTCGGGGACGCCGTGGTGCGTCAGCCACTCCGGCCAGGAGGCGAACCCCTCCGGCGCCGGCCGCTCGACGTATCCCAGTGCCGCCGCCCAGAACCGGGCCAGCGCCGCCGGGTCCGTGCAATCGACGGTCAGACTCCACCGGATCGCCACGTGTGCCTCGCTCTCCTCGCGTGCGGAACGCGGCCCGGCCCGTCGCGGCCGGTCCCTCCTGGCACCTGTCCCGTAGGGGACCCCATGGGACTTGAGTCGTACGCGGCAGTCCGGGGCGCTCCGACCAGAGCCTGACGCGTCACGACCGCCGGAAAACCATCATGGCTGCATGACCACAGCAACCGCCACCGCGCCCCGCTCCTCCGCCGTCCGTGCCCCCGGGGCCCGGTCCGTGCACAGCGCCCTCCGCGCGGTCGGGGCGTTCGCCTCCGCCGCCTTCAGCGTCGTGATCCTCGGCGAGCACGGCCGCCGTTGAGGGCCGCCCTCACCCAGGTGACCCGGTCAGGCATGTGACCCGGTCAGGCAGCCGGCCCGTCGTCCGACTCGGTCGGGTCCGTCAGGTCCGTCACGTCCTTGGAACCCGCCGAGCCCGACAGCAGCTCGTCCGCGTCCACGATGCGGTACGCGTATCCCTGCTCGGCCAGGAATCGCTGCCGGTGCGCCGCGAAGTCCTGGTCGATCGTGTCCCGGGCCACCACCGAGTAGAACCGCGCCTCGTGCCCGTCCGCCTTCGGACGCAGCACCCGGCCCAGCCGCTGCGCCTCCTCCTGACGTGAGCCGAAGGTCCCGGAGACCTGGATCGCGACCGTCGCCTCCGGAAGGTCGATCGAGAAGTTCGCGACCTTCGAGACGACCAGCACGCTGATCTCCCCCTCACGGAACGCCCCGAAGAGCTTCTCGCGCTGCGCGTTCGTCGTCTCGCCCTTGATGACCGGGGCGTTCAGATGCTCGCCCAGCTCGTCGAGCTGGTCGATGTACTGGCCGATGACGAGGGTCTGCTCACCCTGGTGCTTGCGGACCAGCGCCTCGGTGACCTTCCGCTTGGTCGCGGTCGTCGCGCAGAAGCGGTACTTCTCCTCCGCCTCGGCCGTGGCGTACGCGAGCCGTTCCCGGTCCGTCAGATTGACCCGGACCTCCACACAGTCGGCGGGCGCGATGTAGCCCTGCGCCTCGATCTCCTTCCACGGCGCGTCGAACCGCTTCGGCCCGATCAGCGAGAAGACGTCCGACTCGCGGCCGTCCTCCCGTACGAGCGTCGCGGTGAGCCCGAGCCGCCGCCTGGCCTGCAGATCGGCGGTGAACTTGAAGACCGGTGCGGGCAGCAGGTGCACCTCGTCGTAGATGACGAGGCCCCAGTCGCGCGAGTCGAACAGCTCCAGGTGCGGGTAGACGCCCTTCCTGCGGGTCGTGAGCACCTGGTACGTGGCGATGGTGACCGGGCGGATCTCCTTCTTCGTACCGCTGTACTCGCCGATCTCCTCCTCCGTGAGGGAGGTCCGCTTCACCAGCTCGTGCTTCCACTGCCGGGCCGAGACGGTGTTGGTGACCAGGATCAGCGTGGTCGCCTTTGCCTCGGCCATCGCGCCGGCCCCGACCAGGGTCTTTCCCGCGCCACAGGGCAGCACGACGACGCCGGAGCCGCCGTGCCAGAAGTTCTCCACGGCCTGCCGCTGGTAGGGCCGGAGCGACCAGCTCTCCTGGTCCAGATCGATCTGGTGCGCCTCGCCGTCGACGTACCCCGCGAGGTCCTCCGCGGGCCAGCCCAGCTTCAGCAGCGTCTGCTTGATCTGCCCCCGCTCGGAGGGGTGCACCGCCACCGAGTCGGGGTCGAGACGGGCGCCGACCAGCGGGGCGACCTTCTTCGAGCGGAGGATCTCCTCCAGCACCGGCCGGTCGGTCGAGGTGAGCACGAGGCCGTGGACGGGGTGCTTGGAGAGCGTGAGCCTGCCGTACCGCGCCATGGTCTCGGCGACGTCCACCAGGAGCGCGTGCGGCACCGGGTAACGCGAGAACTCGACCAGCGCGTCGACGACCTGTTCGGCGTCGTGGCCCGCGGCGCGCGCGTTCCACAGGCCGAGCGGCGTCAGCCGGTAGGTGTGGATGTGCTCGGGCGCGCGCTCCAGCTCCGCGAACGGCGCGATGGCACGACGGCAGGCGTCCGCCTGGTCGTGGTCCACCTCCAGGAGCAGTGTCTTGTCGCTCTGGACGATGAGTGGTCCATTCACGCCTTGAGTCCCTTCGCGCCGTGAGGCCTTTCGGTACGGCCAAACCACCAGTGTCGCGCATCCCGGCCGGGGTACACGCTGCGTCATGGACTCCGAACCGCGACTGCAGCGCCGTACGTGGGCATCGGCCCTGATGCGCACCCTCGTGTTACTGATCGGTTTCGTCTGCATGGTCGGCTTCGCTGTCGCCCTGGCGAAGGTGACCCTGGTGCCGTCCGCGGCCTCGGTGGACCTCACGCACACGAACCTCACACCCGGCGATTCGATCCGCACCTACATCGACCAGCCGGCCTTCCGCGACACGGTGAAGCAGATCGGCGGCAACCTGCTGCTCGGGGTGCCCTTCGGGGTGCTGCTGCCCGTACTGATCCCCAAGGCGCGCGGACTGCTGCGAGTGGTGCTGGTGACCGCCGTGGTGATGCTCCTCGTCGAGACGGCGCAGGGGCTGCTGATCACCGGACGCGCCTTCGACATCGACGACGTGATCCTCAACACGGCGGGCGCGCTGATCGGCTATCTGATCCTCGGCCGGCGGCTCGGACGGGCGCTGCACCCGCGGCGCACGCACTGGTGGCAGCGGAAGCCCCGGGAGGCGCCCGCGGAGCGGGAAGCACGCGGTCCGGACGCCGGCCGGGTGCCGGGGACCCGGCGCAGGCCCGCGCTGCCCGCCGCGCTGCGCTCCAGGACGGCCGCGTCGAGGACCGGCGCGAAGAAGCCCGCGGGGAAGAAGCTCGCGGGGAAGAAGCCCGCGAAGACGGCGGGGAAGTCCGCCGGTACGGCGAAGCGTGCCGCGGCGGGCGATCCGCCCGCGAAGGGGCCCCGCTGGTGGTCCACGCTCAGGACGGGCCGTCGGTCAGCTCCGCAACGCCCGTGATGCGGTGCAGCGGATACGTCCGGACGTCGTCGGCGGTGTGGTCGTACGCCGTGACGAAGCCGCCCTCGACCCGGACCGGCGCGATCACCCGCTTGCTGGCCGCTCCGTCCGCGTTGACGTAGCCGATCCAGAGCGCCGCGCCCGTCATCGCCGCCGCCTGGACCGTCGCGAGTGTCTCGGCGGCCGGGGTGCGCGGCAGGTCGCCGTACTCGGGCACCGGCGCGTGGACCACCGTGGCCGCCGTGTCGCCCGCCCTGATCGCTCGCAGCGCCGCGCCGAGCAGGACGTCGTCGGGGACCGGCGGGCCCTCGGGCACCGGCGCGGGCGCGGTGCGCGGCGGGGTGCGGTAGGCGTCGGCACGGGTGATCATGACATCGCCGTCGGCGGACTCGGCGGCCGGGGCGAACCCCATGGCGCGCAGCCCTTCGAGCAGCCCGGCCGGGTCGGCCATGGAGGCCAGCACCGTGGGCGCCAGGCGGCGCAGCCGCAGCGACTGGGAGCGGGTGTCGGCCAGGATCTCGCTGAGGACGGCGTCGTCGTCGCAGCGCACGTACGAGGAGGCGGCGCCGACCCGCAGGTGGCCGTGTTTCCTCGCGACGTCGTCGATCAGATACGTGAGGGGCTGCGGCACCGGGGTACGGCTGTGGGCGGCCAGGAAGGCGTGCAGGTCGGTCGCTGTCTGTCCGGCGTCGAGCGCCCTGCGCACCGAGCCCGCGGTGAAGCGGTAGACGGTGGCGCCGCCCTTGGACTCGATGTCGGCCGCCACCCCGAGCAGCGCGGCGAGCGGACGCTCCAGCGGTCCCGGGGCGACGGCGGTGAGGTCGGCCTGGAGGAGGACGTGGTCGAGCGGCTCCGGGATGAGCGGGGTGATCGCTTCGGCGGCGCGTACGCGGGCGGCGGCGATCTCGGCGGTGGACGGCGCGGGGTGCGGCCCGGTGCCGGGAGTGGAGTCGCCCAGCAGCGCCCTGCCGTGGGTGGAGAGGGCGCCGCGGCCGGTGATGCCCAGCAGCTCCGTCTCGTTCAGCGTCCACTGGGCGATACGGGACCGCAGATCGCCGACCGCGGTCGCGCCGTGGGTGTGACGGGCCGTAGGGATGTCCGCGGTCGCTCCCGGGCCGGTACTCCGGCCGGAGGCGGTGCCGCGGACGGGGCGCTCCCAGCGCAGCCGGACGAGCAGGGACTCCGGGTCGGGTGCGGTCCCCTCGGGGAGGGTGGCCATCAGGGCCAGGATCCTGCGCCGCACCTCGGGCGCGGCGGCGCGGTCCAGCTCGGGGCCGAGCGTGGACAGGGCGCGGCCCTTGGGGTCGAGACCGCCGATCAGGCCCGGGGTGCGGGTGGCGGTGAGCCAGGCGGTGACCAGGGCGGCCCAGCGGTCCTGGGCGGGTGATTCGAGCCAGGCGTCGTACGCGGGGGTGGCCGCGAACCGCTCGTCGGCCGCGCCGTCGGCCGCCAGCAGCCCGGCCGCGTAGGCGAGTTCGACCCAGAAGGCGGCCAGCGGCTCGCTGACGTCCAGGGCTGCCGCGGTCCGTTTCAGGTCGCGGACGCTGAGCCCGCCGGAGCGCATGACGGCGGGGCCGCCCTCGTCCCAGTCCTTGAACAGGTCCTCGATGGTGGAGAGCGCGGTGAAGGCCTGTCCTGCCGCCGCCGCGTCCACAGCCTGTGGACCGTACTCGCGGGCGGGCACCACGGCGGGCGGCCGTGGCTCGGTGCTCCGGTGCGCGCGCCCGGCGCGCAGGTGCAGCGCTGCCTCCCGGGGGAGCACCACGGTGCGCGCGCTGGCGGGCAGCAGCAGCCCGTGATCGCGCAGCCACTGCACGGGCCGGGTCGGCGCCGCGGCCACTTCGCCGTACGGCGGGCCCCAGACGAGCCTGCTCAGAACGTTCAGCGACTCGGTCGGCGCCTCGTCGAGCAGCGCGGACATCCGGGCCGGGTGGGTGAACAGCGCGGTCAGCGCGGTGACCGCGGAGACCGAGTCGTGGGTGCCGGCGAGGCCGACGGCGGTGACGATCTCCTGGACGCGGCCGGGGGACATCCCGACCGTGGCCTCCGCCACGGTCGGTCCGAGGCCCGTCGGGGAGGGGTGCGTCGGGGAGGGGGCGAGGAGTTCGCGGGCGGTGCGGACGAGCCGGAGCCGGTCGTCCGTGCCCCAGATCAGAGCTTGTTCGCGGAGCCGTTCGACCGCTGCGGGCAGTGCGGCAGCGACCTCGGGGTCCGATTCGTCCCCGGCCATGAGGGCGAGGAGCGTCTCGTACGGGGCGGGGTCGGGCGCGACCGCCAGCGCCTCCGCCGTCTGGAGCGTGAACCGGTCGAGGTGTTCCAGCGCCCGCACGACCGATGCGCGGGTGCCCGCCCGGGTCGCGAGCTGGCTGAGATCACTGGGCACCGGCGTCAGCAGATCGGGCCGTGCCCGCAGCAGCCCGCTCAGGGATGCGTCGTCGCGGTTGCGCAGGGCCTCCGCGAGGGTGCGCGGTGGCGTGCTGCGTGTTCGTTCCGGCACGTGCGCCTCCCATAGTGCGGACGGGTCCCCATCCGGCCCACGTTACTGAGATTTGCGGGCAGATGGCGCACCGCCCCACGTTGGAGGCGATGACTTCGCCCGGTGCGGGCAGGCAGGACACGGGACGGGCCGGCGGAAAGCGCGCGGGAAACGGCCCGCGGCTGCTGCCCTTGCCAGGGCCGCAAAAGGGGCGCAAAAGGGGTGGAAAGCGAGAGGGGCGAGGAGCGGAAGGAGCGGGGCGGAACACGTGACCGCCGGGAAAGCGCGGGAAAGGGGCCGGGGAGCCCGGACGGTGCGCAGTGCGGGCGCTACGGTCGGTGCAGAGCGGCGTGAAGGGGTGCGACTCCGTGGGGATCGAGAGCGATCAGCTCGTCTACGACTATCTGAGCCGGGTCGGCGACCTGGCTCAGCGGCAACTGACCTCGGCCGACCGGATGCGGCTGGTCTCCTCGCTGCGCGGCGAGATCGACCGGCAGCGCGCCGGGGCCGACGCGGACGGCGAGGCCGCCGTACGCCGCATCCTCGGCCGGCTCGGTACGCCTGCCGAGCAGGTGGCGGCGGCGACGGGCGGCGGGCCACCGCCGGGCGCGGCGGCGGATCCCGTACGGGACCGGGCGCGGCGCATGCCGGGCCCGCGGAGGAGCCGGCGGGACGACAGCGACCCCAGCGGTGGCGGGGGCGCGGCGGAGCCGGCGGTGGGCGACGGCGCCGGGACGGGCCTCGGCAGGACGGGCCTCGGCAAGGTGGGGCTCGGCAAGGTGGGGCTCGGCAAGGCGGGAACCGGCAGGCCGGGCCCGGGCAGGACCGGTCCGGGCGGCGGCGGATGGGGGCTGGGCAGGGGCGAGAAGGCCGAACCGCCGGCCCCGCGTTCGACGGCCGCCTCACCCCCGCACCTGGCGGGCGAGGACGAACTGGGCCCGTCCGGCGCCGAACCTGACTGGTGGCGCATCGACTCGGGTCCCTTCGGCGCGGGTGACGCGGTGCCCGGCTTCACGGGCGGGGTGGAGATCCCCGAGATACTGAAACCGCCGCCGGACACCGAGCCCGGTGACGAGGAGGACGGCGACGGCGAGCCCGGAGGGGGCGTCGCCGGAGGCGAATCCGTGGAGGCGCAGCCGCGCCGGAGGTCGCTGCTCGGCCGGCGCCCGGCCGGGGAGGGCGGCGGCGCGGTCCGGGCGGTCGCGGGGGGCTTCTCCAGTCCCTTCCTGCTGCTCGCGGCGGCGCTGCTGGTGATCGGCGCCGTACTCGGCTCGCTGATCGCGCTCGGGGCCGGCTGGCTCCTCGCGTACCTCTCGCGCAGGCTCAGCCGCGCCGAGGCGAAGTGGGCGGTGCTCGGCCTGCCGGGGCTGGCCCTGACGGGCGGGGTCGTCTGGCTGTGGGGGCGGACCGACGGCCGCTGGGGCGCGCCGATCCCGCCGCACGGGATGGGCGACGCGATCTCCGGGGCCTGGCCGGTCGTGCTGCGGGTGGCGGCGGTTGCCTCCGCGCTGTACCTGGTGTGGCGGGCGCGCCGGCGGCTGACGTAGGACGTTGAGCCGGACGGGTGGCCCCCGCACCGGGGGCCGTTGAGCGGCGAAGGGCCCTCCGGGCGGCTGTAACAGGCGCGTTGCTTTCCCGTGACGATCTCAGGTCGGTGCACCGGGCAAGCTGTTCGCAGACAGGGGTTCAGCGGGTTCCACCGGCCGGACCGTGAGCTGATACGAAAGTGAGCTGGCCATGGGTATGTCTCGCAAGTTCGTCGTGACGGTTGCCGCCACCGCTCTGGCAGGAGCCGCCGGCATGGGGGTCGCGCAGGCCTCCACCACGACTCACACGGCTGCCGCGACCGTCTCGGCCTGCCGCCCGGCGAACCACACTGCGAAGATCACTCCCGATGCGGCCAGCGCCGGGCACAGCCACTACCGGGTCACGCTGACCGCCGCGCCGAACACCCTCTCCTGCAAGCTGGCAGGTTCGCCCAGCGGGGTGCGCTTCCTCAACCACGGTGCCAAGGCCGGGGTCACCCCCAAGGCGTACGGCAGCCAGAGCACCGCGGTGACCTTCGGCCCCGGTCACCCGGTGCACTTCGACATCCAGGTCCCCAGCGCCGCCGCCGGCAAGAAGGCCAACGAGGTCGCGTTCACGCTCCGCACCCCCGACGGGGTGATCCCCGGTGAGTCCTTCGCGGACGGCTCGCTCTCCGTCGCCGCCGGCACCCAGATCGGCGCCGTGCAGGCCGGATCCTGAGGCACCCGCGCAACCCCGGGCACGTCCACCGTGCCGCCTGTGCCGCCGCCCCGAGGGCCGGCGGCACAGTGCTGCGGCGGCGATCACCGGCCGGGCCGGTCACCCCCGGGTGAGGTCGGCCCGCAGTTCGTCGAGGATCCTGTCGGCCGCCGTGTAGCCGATGCCCTGGATCCACAGCTGGTCGTCGACGCCGAACGCCTTCCCGTCCCGCACCGCGGTCAGGCCCTTCCACAGGCCGCTCCGCGTGGTGCTGGTCTCCTTGGCCTTCGCCGGGTCGCCGTAGGTGGAGTGGAAGAGGACGTCCGCGTCGGCCAGGTCGATCCGCTCGGGGCTCACGTCGTACGAGAAGCCGTCCTCGGCCTTGTCGGTGATGGCCGGCCGGCCGACGCCGAGGTCGGTGAGGACCGTGCCGATGTAGTTCTTCCTGCCGTAGATCCGGATGTCGGCACCCTCCACGAACCGCACCACGCCGACCTTCGTGGCGGCTGCCTTCGCGGGCCCGCCGAGTGCGGTCACGACCTTCCGGATGTGTGCGGCGTACGCGGTGACGGTCCTCTCCGCCTCGGCCTGCCTGCCGAGCGCCTCGGCGTGCACCCGGAAGTTCGCCTTCCACGGGTAGCCGGTGTTCTCCGTCATGACGGTCGGCGCGATGGCGCTGAGCTCGCCGTACTTGTCGCCGTGGCGGATCTTGCTGGTGAGGATCAGATCCGGCTTGAGCGCGGCGATGGCCTCCAGGTTCGGCTGTGCCAGCGCGCCGACGTCCTTCGTCCCGGCCACCGCGGACCTGGGGAGATAGTCGGGGAAGCCGGACTTCGCATCGGCGTGGGTGGCGCCGACCGGCTTCACGCCGAGCGTGATGGCCGAGTCCAGCTCGGCGGTGTCCAGGACGACGACCCGGTGCGGATGGTCGGGGACCCGTACGTCTCCCATGGCGGTCTTCATGGTGTGGGTGGCGACCGCCCCCGCGGGCGGCTTGCCGCTGCTGTCGCCGGAGCCGCAGGCGGTGAGTGCCAGCGCCCCGGTCAGGAGGAGCGCGCTCGCGGCGGTACGGCGACGGCGGAGTAAGTGCTTCATGAGGAGCCCTTTCGACGGCGTTCCAGCTGGGTCCCGGGCGAGCGGAGTCCCGGTGCCGGCGGAGCCCCGGGCGGGCAGGCCCCGGGCCGGCAGGTCTCAGACGCCGACTGCACTGTCCCCGGTGTCGGCGCCGGTGGCTACCGCCGCGCCGGTCTCCTTACCCGCGTTCCACGGCGCCCCCGCCACGACCAGCGGCGATCCGGTCACCGGGTCGGGGATGACGAGCGATTCCAGGCCGAACACCTCCCGTACGAGCTCCGCGGTGACGATCTCGGCGGGGCGGCCCTCGGCGACGATCCGGCCGTTCTTCATGGCCACCAGGTGGTCGGCGTACCGGGCGGCCTGGTTGAGGTCGTGCAGCACCGCGACGACGGTCCTGCCGCGCTCCTTGTTGAGGCGGCGGACCAGGTCCAGCACCTCGACCTGGTGGGCGATGTCGAGGTAGGTGGTGGGCTCGTCGAGCAGGAGCAGATCCGTCTCCTGGGCGAGTGCCATCGCGATCCAGACGCGCTGGCGCTGTCCGCCGGAGAGCTCGTCCACGGCCCGCTCGGCGAGGGCCGTGATGTCGGTGCGCTCCATCGCCCCGGTGACGGCGCGTTCGTCCTCGTCCGACCACTGCTGCCACCAGTGCTGGTGCGGCTGGCGGCCCCGGGCGACGAGGTCGGCGACGGTGATCGCCTCGGGCGCCGAAGGGGACTGCGGGAGCAGCCCGATCGACTGGGCGATCTTCCGGGTGGGGGTACGCGCGAGCTCGGCGCCGTCGAGCAGCACCGCCCCGCTGCGCGGCTTGAGCAGCCGGCCGAGGGCCCGCAGCGTGGTGGACTTCCCGCAGGCGTTGGGCCCGACGATGACCGTCACCTGCCCGTCCGGCACGGCCAGGTCGAGCCCGTCGACGACGGTGCGGTCGTCGTAGGCGAGGGTCAGCTCGCGGGCCGTCAGCCTGGACGGCGTGGTCGTCGGCGGACTGCTGGTCATGCGTTGCCTCCACTACGGCCGCGGGCGCCGTGATTCTTCGCGATCAGCCAGATCAGATACGGGGCGCCGACCGCCGCCGTGAGGACGCCCACCGGCAGTTCGGTGGGCGCGAGGAGCTTGCGGCCCAGCAGGTCGGCGAGCACGACGATGAACGCCCCCATCAGCGCCGAGCAGAGCAGCGGGATCTGTGCGGTCCTGGTCATCCGCCGGGCGATCTGCGGCGCGAGCAGCGCCACGAAGTCGACGGGCCCGGCGGCGCCGGTCGCCACCGAGGCAAGGACGACGCCGAGCAGTACGAGTCCGAGCCGCACCCGCCCGAGCCGGATACCCAGGGCGGTCGCCGTGTCGTCGTCCATGGACACGGTGCGCTGGGCGTACGCGGCCCACAGCACCGCAGGCACGAGCACGATCAGCACCCAGCCGAGCAGCCCGGCCTGGCTCCAGCCGCGGCCGTTGAGCGAGCCGGTGAGCCAGATCTGGGCCTGCTGGGCCACCAGGTAGTCGCCCTTGGTCAGGAAGAGCTGGGTGACGGAGCCCAGCGCGATGGCGAAGCCGATGCCGATCAGGACGAACCGGGTGGCGTGCAGCCCGCCGCGCCAGGCGAAGACGTAGACGAGCGCGGCCGCGGTGATCCCGCCGATGACCGAGAGGTAGGGCAGGACGGCGGTGGAGGTCACCCCGAGGGACATCGCGCCGACGGTGAGCGCGCCGGCGCCCTTGCTGATACCGATGATGTCGGGGCTGGCCAGCGGATTGCGGGCGACGGTCTGGATGAGTGCCCCGGCCACGCCGAAGGCGGCGCCGACGAGCAGCCCGACGACCATGCGGGGCAGCCGCAGGGTGCCGACGACGAGTTCGTCGGGCGATGGCCTGCCGAGGATGACCTTGACGACTTCACCGGGGGCGATGAACTCCTCGCCGACGCACAGGTACGCGACGCAGGTGGCGGCCAGCAGCACCGCCAGTGCGACGGCGACGGCCGCCGCCCGCCGGTGCAGCAGGAAGGTCCCGCCCCCGGCCCGTACGAGCGAGTACCCCGCGGGGCGCATACCCGCCCCGGTGCCGGGCGCGGTCGTGGTGGGAGCAGCCGGTGTCACGCCGGGACCGCCTTCCGGCGTACGAGGGTCACCAGGAACGGCACCCCGATGAGCGCGGTCATCACTCCGGCCGGTACCTCGCTCGGCGGGAAGACGACCCGGCCGACGGTGTCCGAGACCAGCAGCATCACCGGGCCGATGAGGGCCGCCATCGGCAGCACCCAGCGGTGGTCGCTGCCGACGATCGCGCGGGCGATGTGCGGCACCGCGAGGCCGATGAACGCGATGGGTCCGGCGGCGGCGACGCCGACCCCGGTCAGTACGGTGGCGCCGATGCCGCCGACGATGCGTACGGTCGCGACCTTCTGGCCGAGCCCCTTCGCCATGTCGTCGCCCAGCGCCAGAGCGTCGAGGCCGCGTGCGACCGAGGCCACGAGCACCACGCCCACCAGAAGGAACGGCCAGATCTGAGCCACGATGCCGGTGTCACGGCCGCTGACCGAGCCGACCTGCCAGAAGCGGAACTCGTCCAGCGCCGACGCCTTGGTGGTCAGGACCGCCTGCACCACCGAGACCAGCAGCGCGTTGATCGCGGCGCCGCCGAGCGCGAGCTTCACCGGGGTGGCGCCGCCGCGTCCCCGGGAGGCGATGGCGTACACCGCGACCGATGCGAGCGCCGCCCCGGCGAAGGCGAACCAGACGTACCCGGTGAGCGAGTGGATCCCGGCGAAGGCGATGGCCAGCACCACGCCGACGGATGCGCCCTGGCTGATGCCGAGGATGCCGGGGTCGGCGATGGGGTTGCGGGTGATGCCCTGGAGCACGGTCCCGGCCAGGGCGAGCGCGACGCCCACCATCAGACCGATGAGGGTGCGCGGCACCCGCAGTTCGCGGACGACCTCGGCGGTGTTGCTGTGCCCGCCGTGCAGCAGCGCGTCGATCACCGCTGACGGCGCGATGGCCCGTGCCCCGACCGCGAGACTGAGCAGGACCGCCAGCAGCAGGGCCACCACGGCGGCAGCCGTCCAGGCGATGCGGCGGCGGGCCACGGGAGTTGACATCTGACCCATTCCGAAGGTTGGTAAGGCTTGGCTAAGTCTATGCTCGGCCGCTTGCGCCCCCACGGTCAGGTGCCGGACGGAGGGAGGATGGAAGGCATGTCTTCTCACCCCCTGACGGTCGGCTTCGACCTGGATATGACCCTGATCGACTCCCGGCGCGGGATCCACGCCGCCTACCAGGTACTTTCCGCCGAGACCGGGACGTACATCGACGCGGACCTCGCGGTCACGCGGCTCGGTCCGCCGCTGGAGACGGAGCTGGCCGAGTGGTTTCCGGAGGGCCAGATTCCGGCGATGCGGGACCGCTACCGTGAGATCTACCCCACACACGCGATCGAGCCGTCCACGGCGATGGCGGGCGCCGCCGACGCGGTGGCCGCGGTACGGCGGCTCGGCGGCCGGGCGATCGTCGTCACCGCCAAGAACCAGCCGGACGCCGTGCGCCACCTGGTCCACCTCGGTATCGAGCCGGACGCCGTCGTCGGCTGGCTCTGGGCGGAGGCCAAGGCCGGGGCGCTGCGCGAGCACGGCGCGTCGGTGTACGTCGGCGACCATGTCGGCGACGTGCGCGGGGCGCTCGCGGCGGGCGCGCTCTCGGTCGCCGTACCGACCGGACCGGTCGGCGCGGACGAACTGCGTGCGGCCGGGGCCGATGTGGTCCTGACGGACCTCACCGAGTTCCCCGCGTGGCTGGAGGGCTACGCGGCCGGGGTCGCCGCGGGTGCCTGACCCGCCATCGCGGCGCGTGCCTGCCGGCGCTGGTCCGCGACGGAGCGCAGCAGACCGGCCGCCGCGACGACGAAGCCCACGCCCATCAGCATGCACACGGCATACGCGATCGACGGGAACGGGTGCGTGCCGAGGAACAGCGGGGCCACCGTGACCAGCGTGGCCACGGCCCCGACGAAGAAGATGATCGCGCCGGCCTGGACCAGCCGGTCGCCGGAACGGGCGTCGGACGATTGGGTTTCATTGCTCACCCGGCCAGGGTAGTTCCCTGCGCGGAGGAACTACGCAGTGACGTCTTGTTACCGGTCCCCCGACCATTAGCCTGAGTCCCGGCGGGTCGAGCGACCCGCTGCAGTGCTATCCAGAGCCGTTTTCTACGACTACGAGGACGAGGACAGACGGTGCCCACCGGCAAGGTCAAATGGTTCAATTCGGAAAAAGGCTTCGGCTTTCTTTCCCGCGACGACGGGGGCGATGTCTTCGTCCACTCGTCGGTGCTCCCGTCCGGAGTCGAAGCCCTGAAGCCGGGGCAGCGCGTGGAGTTCGGTGTCGTCGCGGGGCAGCGCGGCGACCAGGCGCTGACGGTGACCATCATCGATCCCACTCCGTCGGTGGCAGCCGCCCAGCGCCGCAAGCCCGACGAACTGGCCTCCATCGTGCAGGACTTGACGACGCTCCTGGAGAACATCACGCCGAGTCTGGAACGTGGCCGCTACCCCGACAAGGCGGCCGGGGCGAAGATCGCGGGGCTGCTGCGCGCCGTGGCGGACCAGCTGGACGTCTGACCGTACGCACGCGGTCTCCCGGTGGGCCGGGGCGGGGAGCCTCCCGCCCCGGCCCACCGCTCGTCCGCCCACCGCTCGTCCGCCCACCGCTCGTCCGCCCACCGGTCAAGGCCGGGGCCAGGGCTGACCGATGATCGTCTCGATGCTGGTGTTGAAGCGCTCCAGTGCGGCCGCGAACACGTCGGCCTCCTCCGGTGTCCAGTCGGCGAGTACCCGGCGCAGGCCGACGACGGCGTCCTCGCGGTCCGCGCGCAGCTTCTTCGCGCCCTCTTCGGTCATGCGGAACTTCCGGGCGAGGCCGCCCTCCGGGTCGGGGATGCGCTCCACCAGCCCGGCACGGGTCATGGCGGCCGTCTGCCGGTTCAGCGTCGAGGTGTCCAGATCCAGCGCGTCGACGAGCTGCCCGATGGAGAGCGGGCCGTCGATCTCGATCCGGCAGAGCAGGATGTAGGCGCTGCGTTCCAGGCGGGTCGGCTCCGCCATGCCCATGTACCGGTACCGGGCCAGCAGGGTCATCTCCCGCTCGATGTTCTCGCTCGCCTGACGCACGAGGCGTCTCCTCTCCCGCGCTCTCCGCTTGTCCCGCTGTGCTGTCCCGGCCCGCCGTCCGGTGCCGGTTTGCATGTATAGCACGCGATATATGCATCATGCATAAGCTATGTATGATGCACACCCGCCGCCGAGTGTGCGGCCGAGAAGGAGGCCCCCGTGACCCCGACCGCCCCCGCGCAGCCACCCGCCAGAACCGGCCCCGTGGTCGCCGTCCTGGCGGGTGCGGGCATCGTCGCCGCGCTGATGCAGACCCTGGTCGTCCCGCTCATCGCGCAGCTCCCGCGGCTGCTGCACACCACGCAGGGCGACGCCTCCTGGGTCGTCACCGCCACCCTGCTCGCCGGCGCGGTCGCCACACCGGTCACCGGCCGGCTCGGCGATCTGTACGGCAAGCGGCGGCTGATGCTGGTCTGTGTCGGGCTGCTGGTGGCCGGCTCCCTGGTCTGCGCGCTGGCGGGCTCGCTCGCCCCCATGGTCATCGGCCGCGCGCTCCAGGGCACCAGCATGGGGATCATCCCGCTCGGCATCAGCGTGATGCGCGACGTCCTGCCGCCTGAGCGCGTCGGCTCGTCCATCGCGCTGATGAGCTCCTCGCTCGGCATCGGCGGCGCGCTCGGGCTCCCCATCGCCGCCGCGGTGGCGCAGAACGCCGACTGGCACACGCTCTTCTGGGGCTCGGCCGGACTGAGCGCGGTCCTCGGCGTCCTGGTCCTGCTCTTCGTCCCCCCGGCGCCGGTCCGCGCAGGAGGCCGGTTCGACTACCCGGGCGCCGCCGGTCTGGCCGTCGGCCTGGTGGCGCTGCTGCTGGCCGTCTCCAAGGGCGGCGACTGGGGCTGGGGCAGCGCGAACACGCTGGGCCTGCTGGCGGCGGCGATCGTCGTCCTGCTGCTGTGGGGCGCCTTCGAGCTCCGTACGGTGGATCCGCTGGTCGACCTGCGCACGACCGCGCAGCGTCAGGTGCTGCTGACCAACGTGGCCTCCGTCGTGGTGGGCTTCGCGATGTACGCCCAGTCGCTCGTGGCGCCGCAGCTCCTCCAGCTGCCGGTGGCGACCGGCTACGGCCTGGGCCAGTCGATGGTCGCGGCCGGCCTGTGGATGGCTCCGGCCGGGCTGGTGATGATGGCCGTCTCGCCGTTCGGCGCGAAGCTCTCGGCGGCCCGCGGCCCCAAGGTGTCGCTCCTCACCGGCTCCGTGATAACCGCGATCGGCTACGGCCTGGCGCTCGTCCTCATGGGCTCGACCTGGGGCCTGGTGGCCTTCGCGTGCGTGATCAGCGTGGGCGTCGCCTTCGCCTACGGCGCGATGCCGGCGCTGATCATGGGCGCGGTGCCGCTCTCCCAGACCGCGGCGGCCAATGGATTCAACTCCCTGGCCCGGTCGGTCGGGACATCGGTCTCCAGCGCGGTCATGGGCGTGGTGCTGGCCCAGATGACTGTGGCGTCCGGCGGCTTCACGATCCCGTCGGAGGCGGGCTTCCGTACGGCGTTCGTGATCGGCGGCGCGGTCGCGCTGGTGGCCGCGCTGGTGGTCCTGGCGATCCCGGGCCGCAGCGGGACGAAGCCGGGGCCGGCCGTGGAGGCGGTCCCGGTCGCCGGGAGCCCGAGCCCCTCGGGCGTCTGAGGCCGACCGGCGCGGTGCGGGACCCGGGGCGCCGCGCCCCGGGTCCCGCACCCGCGCTCAGACGAAGTCCAGCGCCCCGGGGCGCAACGCGGGTACGAGCCCTTCCGCCGCCGCCCGGGTGAGAAGCCCGCGGACCGCCGCGTAGCCGTCCTCGCCGAGATCCGCGGTGAACTCGTTCACGTACAGCCCGATGTGCTGGTCCGCGACCGCCGGGTCCATCTCCTGCGCGTGGCCCAGCACATAGGGCCTGGACACCTCGGGGTCGTCCCAGGCCTGCCGGACCGAGGCCCGTACCGTCCTGGTCAGCTCCCGCAGCCGCTCCTCACCCAGCGACCGCTTGGCGATGATCGCGCCCAGCGGGATCGGCAGGCCGGTCGTGGACTCCCAGTGCTGCCCCATGTCGGCCAGCGAGTGCAGCCCGTACTCCTGGTAGGTGAACCGCGCCTCGTGGATGACCAGGCCGGCGTCGACCTTGCCGTCCCGTACGGCGGGCATGATCTCGTTGAACGGCATCACGACGATCTCGCCGACGCCGCCGGGCACCACCTCGGCGGCCCACAGCCGGAAGAGCAGATACGCCGTCGAGCGCTCGCTCGGCACCGCGACCGTCTTCCCGGTGAGGTCCACGCCGGGCCCGGTGGTCAGGACCAGCGGGCCGCAGCCCCGGCCGAGCGCCCCGCCGCACGGCAGCAGCGCGTACTCGTCGAGGACCCAGGGCAGCACCGCGTACGACACCTTCAGGATGTCGAACTCGCCGCGCTCCGCCATCCCGTTGGTGATGTCGATGTCCGCGAACGTGACATCGATCCGTGGCGCGTCCGGCACCCGGCCGTGCGCCCAGGCGTCGAAGACGAACGTGTCGTTGGGGCAGGGCGAGAAGGCGATGTTCAGCGATTCGGTGAGGAGCGGTGCCTCGGTCGCTTCGGTCATGTGCGGGTCCAACCTTCCAGTACGGGCGCGAGCTTCCCGAAGGCCGCGGTGAGCGCGGCCAGCGCGTCGCCGATGCGCCAGGCGTCGCGGTCGCGCGGGCCGACGGCGTTGGAGACCGCCCGGATCTCCAGCACCGGCAGACCGGCCTGCGCGGCGGCCTCGGCCACCCCGAATCCCTCCATCGCCTCGGCCACGGCCGCGGGGTGGGCGGCCAGCAGCCCGGCCGCCCGTGCGGCGGTGCCGGTGACGGTGGAAGCGGTGAGCACGGTGCCGGGCGTCGCACCGGTGGCTTCGGCCACGGCCCGTACGAGAGCGGCGGGCGGGCGGTGCTCGACCGAGCCGAAGCCGAGCTCGGTGACGGGCACGAAGCCGTCGGGCGTCTCGGCGCCCAGATCGGCCGCCACGATCGCGTCGGCGACGAGCAGCGAGCCCGGTGCGGCGTGGAACCCGCCGCCGATGCCCGCCGAGACCACCAGGCCGTACGAGCCGAGCGCGAGGGCGGTCGCCGTGGCTGCCGCGGCGGCAGCGGGTCCGACACCGGCCGCGATCACCTCGAAGGGACCGGTTCCCGCGCCCTGGTCCGCGGGGTCCCCGAACGCGCGCGTGACCGCGTCCCGCTCAGCGGGGACCGCGGTCACGATGAGTACACGCAAGACGTCAGGCGTCCTTCTTGAAGACGAACGACCAGAGGCCGAAGACCTTGGTGGTGCCGTCGCCCTCGGCGATGGCGATGGTCGAGGAATTGCCCTTGGCGCCGTACTGGGAGTTGAAGAACACGTTGCCCGGCACGGTCGTGTAGGTCTTCTTGCTGATGCCGGTCAGCTGCTGACCGTTGAGCAGCAGCACCCAGCCCTTGTCGGCGATCTTCGGGTCCACGCCGATCCGCACGGTCCTGTCCGGGTCGACCTTGACGGACTTGGTGCCCTGCTTGTCCGTGGCACAGGACTTGGTCTTGGCCATGTCCAGGCTCTTGCCGTCGTTGTAGCAGGCGGCCTCGGAGTGCACCGAGTTGGTGCCGACCGTCACGGTGGCCAAGGGGGTCGGCTTGCCGCAGGCGGACAGGACGAGGAGTCCGGCGGACACGGCACCGAGGGCGGCAGCGGTGCGGCGGCCCTTACCAGTAAGAAGCGCAACGGTCATGGGGCGAAGGCTATCGTCCGGCGCAGGTCATGCCACGCGGGGGTGCGGCGAGCCGCGTCGGGCGGCCGTCAGGAGCCCCCGTACGGTCGTGATCGCACCCGTCGCGACCAGCGCGGCCCCCACCGACGCGCCCAGCACGCCGTTCAGCGGCAGGACCATCGCGATGGCGCCGCCCACCACCCAGGCGAGCTGGAGCACCGTCTCGGACCGGGCGAACGCCGAGGTCCTGACGGTCTCCGGCACATCCCGCTGGATCATCGCGTCCAGCGACAGCTTGGCCAGCGCCTGGGCGAAGCCTGCGACCGTGGCCAGCAGCGTCACCAGCACCGAGGTGAAGAAGACGGCGGTGAGCACCGCGGTGCCCAGTGCCACCCCGAGCAGGGTGGCGATCATGATCTCGGGTCCGCGCGAGCGCAGCAGCGCGCCGACTGCCGTGCCCACCGCGTTGCCCCCGCCGGCCGCCACGCCCACGATGGCCAGCGACACGGCGGCGTTCTGCCCGGCCATCGGGTGCTCGCGCAGCAGGAAGGCCAGGAAGAAGATCAGGAAGCCGGAGAGCGAGCGCAGCGCGGAGTTCGCCACCAGGCCGTTCAGCACGGAGGGGCCGACCGTGCGCAGCGACGGCTTGCGCCCGTCGGCCTCCTCCATCAGCCGGGCCCTGCCCTCACCCTTCGCGGAGTCCACCTTGCGGGGCAGCGTGAACGCGAGGAACGCCCCGAACAGGAAGACGGCGGACGCCCCGTAGAGCGGCCAGGCCGAACCGATCCGGTGCAGTCCGGCGCCGATCATCGCCCCCACACCGGTCGCGAGCAGCCCCCCGAGCGTGACCCGGGAGTTGGCTTTGACCAGTGAGAACCGTGGTGGCAGCAGCCGGGGGACCACCGCGCTGCGCACGACGCCGTACGCCTTCGACGCCACCAGTACGCCCAGTGCGGCGGGGTAGAGCTCAAGGCCGCCGGTGGCCACGGCCCCCGACATGACGAGGGCGAGGGCCACCCGGGCCAGCATCGCCGCGGCCATCGCGGCCCTGCGGCCGTGCGGCAGCCGGTCGAGCAGCGGGCCGATCACGGGGGCGAGCAGCGCGAACGGCGCCATGGTGACCAGAAGATAGAGCGCGACACGGCCGCGGGCCTGATCGGTCGGTACGGAGAAGAAGACGGTCGAGGCCAGCGCAACCGTGATCATTACGTCACCCGCGCTGTTCACGGCGTGCAGCTCGATCAGTTTGCCGAGGCCCGACTCGCCCGCCCCATGGGCGTTCGTCGCCCGTCTGATCCCTTTTGCGGTACCAGTGAACGGCCGATGGAGGGCATGCCCGACGGCCCGCCCCACCCTGCGTGCCGGGCTGAATCCGTCGGACGACCTTGCGGTGGTCACCCCGTCATAGTGCCCCAACCCTGTACGACCCGAACCGGGATTCGGACGCGCAGGTGGGACGAGAGCCGGAGAAGGGGTAGCGTGCACGGAGGCTGCCGACCACTCCCGGGCGGGCCCGCGACGCCTGTCACCGCACCTCGCTGCGTTGTCGGAACCACCCAGTGACTTCGGTTACCGGGGCGGTCTCCGCCTTGCGATGCACGGCGCCAGACGCCGCGGGCTCCTCCGCCCGGGTGCGGCCGGCAGCCTCCAGCGCGCCACCGGCGGTTGCCCTTGGCTGTGCGCCTCTCCGTTATCCCGCAGAATGGGTGGGAGAAGGTGCGCCCCCGGGCATGTCGGGCGCGGACGTTGACGCGGTCCTCTGGTCCGCTCCGCCCGTTGCTCGTACGCGATGTTCGTCCGGCGCACCCGTGAGACGGCGTAGGAGAGAAGCGAGACCTGTGAGTGCTGCGACGACGAGAAGCCGTACCCCTGACCGCCTGTGCGCCGAGGCGGTCGACCTCGCCCGCGAGGCGGCGGAGGAAGCTGCCTTCCCCGGGGTGGTCGGCGAACACGTCTCTGTGGTGTCCGAGGGTGACCGGGTGGTCACCCACTACTTCGAGTGCAAGGAACCCGGGTACCGGGGCTGGCGCTGGGCGGTGACGGTCGCCCGGGCATCCCGGGCGAAGCTCGTCACGCTCGACGAGACGGTTCTGCTGCCCGGCTCCGACTCGCTGCTCGCCCCCGAATGGGTGCCGTGGAGCGAGCGGCTGCGCCCCGGTGACATGGGCCCCGGCGACCTGTTGCCCACCGAGGCGGAGGACCTGCGTCTGGAGCCCGGCTTCTCGGGCGAGGACGCGCCGCCGCCCAACTCCGTGCTCTCCGACGAGCTGGCGGAGCGGGTCGACGCCGAGGACGCCGAGGTCACCGACCGCGCGGCGGTTCCGGCCCGCGGCACGGTCGCCGCGGTCGCCGACGAACTGGGCATGCGGCGGGCGCGGGTGCTGTCCCGTTACGGCCTGCACCAGGCGGCGGACCGCTGGGACGAGGAGTACGGCGCGAAGACCCCGATGGCCCAGGCGGCCCCGGCGTCCTGTGTGTCCTGTGCCTTCCTGGTCCCGCTCTCCGGTTCGCTGCGGCAGGCCTTCGGTGTCTGCGGGAACGAGTTCGGCCCGGCGGACGGTCATGTGGTGTCGCTGTCGTACGGCTGTGGAGGGCACTCGGAGGCCGCGGTCATGCCGAAGCCGCTGCGGCCCGCGCCGCTGGTGCTGGACTCGACGGCAGCTGACCCGTTCGCGCTGCGGCCCGACCCGGAGGGCGGCTCGGTCTCGGCGGACGCCGCGTCCGGCGCGGACGACCTGGGGCACTCCTGAGGGGAGCCCCTGCCCGGCTCGGCGTAGTCGTCGCGTCCTGCGTGCTGGTTCTGGCCGCATGCGGATCCGGCTCCGGCTCCGGGGCGAGCAGTTCGCGGGGCTCACGCCATGTGACGAGCGCCGATGGGATCGTCACGGCGGCGAAGGGCAGCCGTGACGATGCTCCACATCTCTCCGGCAGAACGCTGGAGGGGGACGCGCTGGACGTGAGCTCCGCCTACGAGGGGAAGATCGTCGTCGTCAACGTCTGGAGCTCGTGGTGCCCGCCGTGCCGTGCCGAGGCCGGAAGCCTCGAAAGGGTCGCGAAGGAGCTCAAGCCGCAGGGGGTGGAGTTCGTCGGAATCAACACACGTGACGCCTCCACCGGTCCTGCGAAGACGTTCGAGAAGTCGTACGGCCTCACGTATCCGAATCTGTACGACCCGGCGGGAAAGCTCGTTCTCCGCTTCCCCGCGGGCAGTCTGAGCCCGCAGGCCATTCCCTCCACGCTGGTCATCGACCGGCATGGGAAGATCGCCGCACGCAAGCTGAGCGGGGTCGGAGCGGGCACACTGCACACGATGATCGGGCCCGTCCTGGCGGAGAAGTGATCCGGCTGCCTGCGTGAACGGCAGGCCCCTGTGTGCGTCAGGTCCGGGACCGCTCGTGGGGCCTGGTCGTCGAGGACGCGCAGTCCGGCGTCGAGTCCGGGCTGCGGGCCGGCATGACGGTGTGGGGAGTCAACGCTCCCGTTGCCCCGGACGGTGTGCATCGCCACTTCGGCAGCCTGCGCGACGCGGTGCCCGGGATCCTCGCTCTTGCGGGCGGGCGCCCCGGGGATGCCGCGGTCTGAGCGATCCCAGCGATCCAGCGGCGGAATCCAGATCCCAGCGATCCAGCTGCGGAATCCAGCCCTCCGGGGTACGGCCGCGCCCCTTCGGCATGGAGAGGAGGGGGCCCGGGCCGGCGCCCCGGGAAGCGGCGGACGGCAGGGCGGGAAACAAGCCAGCCACAGGGCCCCCGCCCCACCCGCGCCCCGCCCCGTACCCCCTCACGGGGTACCTTCACCCGGGACCGGGACGGTCCCCCACAACCCCGCCCCACAGAGGAGCACGAGCCGTGATCGTGAAAGCGACGGACGCAGCCGACCCCTTCGGGACGGCGCGCCTGAGGCGCGGCGTGCTCGATGCCTGGGCCACCACCCCCGCCCGCTTCCGCGAGGACGCCAACGCCGAGGAGGACCTCGCGCTGGGCGGCTACCGTGACCGCCTCGTCGTCGAGCTCGCGCAGAACGCCGCCGACGCCGCGGCCCGTGCCGGCGTCCGGGGCCGGTTCCGGCTCACGCTGCGGCCGGGCGAGGGTGAAGGCCCGGCCGTGCTCGTCGCCGCCAACACCGGCGCCCCGCTGGACGCCACCGGCGTCGAGTCACTGAGCACGCTCCGCGCTTCGGCCAAGCGCACCGACGCCGACACACACGCCGCCGTAGGCCGCTTCGGGGTCGGATTCGCCGCCGTACTCGCGGTGAGCGACGAACCGGTGGTCGTCGGCCGGCACGGCGGCGTCCGGTGGTCCCTCGCCGAGGCCCGCGAACTGGCGGCCGGCGCCGCCCGCACGGAGGCAGCAGACCCGGCAGAATCCGGAGGCCTCGCCGACGAGCTGCGCCGGCGCGAGGGACACGTACCGCTGCTGCGCCTCCCGCTGCCCGCCGAGGGCACCGCCCCCGACGGGTACGACACGGTCGTCATCCTGCCGCTGCGTGACGCCGGCGCCGAGGACCTGGCCCAGCGGCTGATCGCCGCGATCGACGACGCCTTGCTGCTGACCCTGCCCGGCCTCGCCGAGATCGTGGTCGAGACCCCGGAGAGCACCCGCACCCTGACGCGTGCGGAGCACGGCGCTTACGTCCACATCGACGACAGCGCGGCAGGCGGCGGCATCCACCGCTGGCGCACCGTCGCCCACCACGGCCCGCTGGAGCGGGCGCTGCTCGCCGGGCGGCCCGTCGAGGAACGGCTGCGCCCGTACTGGTCGGTCACCTGGGCCGTCCCGGTCGACGGGGACGGCGCCCCGGTACGCCCCGGCACCGCGCCCGTCGTCCACGCGCCCACCCCGACCGACGAACCCCTCGGTGTACCCGCGCTGCTCATCGCCTCGCTGCCGCTGGACACCGCCCGCCGCCACCCCGCCCCGGGTCCGCTCACGGACTTCCTGGTGGAACGGGCGGCGGACGCGTACGCGGAGCTGCTCGGCGGCTGGGAGCCGGTCTCCGTCGCCACCATCGACCTGGTGCCCGGGCCCCTCGGCAAGGGTGAGCTCGACGGCGCGCTGCGCGCCGCGATCCTGGAGCGGCTGAGCAGGGTCGCCTTCCTCGCGCCCGCGGCGCCGCAGGACGGTGCGGACGGCGGCGGTATGGACGGGGAGCCGGAGCCGGCGGGCGATGAGCGGCGCCACGCCCTGCGCCCCTTCGAGGCCGAGGTCGTCGAAGGGGCGGGCGCGGACACCGTGCGGGTGCTGGCCGAAGTGCTGCCCACCCTGCTGCCCGCCGGGCTCGAACGCCGCGTCGAGCTGCGCACGCTGGGCGTCGGGCGGCTGCCGCTCGGCGACGCCATCGACCGCATCGGCGGCGCCGAACGCGAACCGTCCTGGTGGCACCGGCTGTACGAGACCCTGGCCGGGGTCGACCCGGACCGGCTCGCCGGGTTGCCGGTGCCCCTCGCTTCGGGGCGTACCGCCGTCGGCCCCCGGCAGGTCCTCCTGCCGCTCGCCGACACCCCCGCCGATCTCGCCCGCCTCGGTCTGAAGGTGGCGCACCCGGATGCCGCACACCCCCTCCTGGAGAAGCTGGGCGCGCTGCCCGCCACCCCGCGTGCGGTCCTGACGACCCCCCAGGTGCGCGGCGCTGTCGCCGCCTCGATGGACGCGGGGGAGATCTGGTACGACGAAGGGGACGAGGGCGCGCTGGACGCCGAGGAGCTCGCCGATGTCGTGCTCGCCCTCGTGCGGGAGGCCGAGCTGGCGCCGGGCGACGAGCCCTGGCTCGCGGCGCTGGCCCTCCCCGACGAGGACGGCGAGCCCGCGCAGGCCG
Source organism: Streptomyces sp. NBC_00388 (assembly GCF_036061255.1). Lineage (NCBI taxonomy): Bacteria > Bacillati > Actinomycetota > Actinomycetes > Kitasatosporales > Streptomycetaceae > Streptomyces > Streptomyces sp. NBC_00388. The sequence goes on along the minus strand of NZ_CP107948.1, from coordinate 3,377,582 downwards.
GTGAACTGGTGCTGCCCGGCAGCGCGTTCGCCGAGATCATGCGGGAGGGCGAACTGGCCCTCTGCGACAGCGAACTGGCCGAGCGCTGGGGTGAACAGCCGCTGACCGCCTGCGGTGTGCTGGCCACGTTCGCCCTGGTCCGCGCCGCCGATATCGTGCTGGACCCGGACGAACTGGAGCCGCGTGAGGGCGACTTCGCCGAGCCGGACGACGCCGGGCTCCTCGACGCGGTGGACGTCTGGTGCGAGGACGTGCTGGACCGGCTGCCGCAGGGCCCGGTGCCGCCCGTCGCCACGGAGCTCGTCGCCGTACGGGATCTGGAACTGGTCGACGACGACAAGTGGCCGCAGGCTCTCGCGCTGCTCTCCCGGCCGCCGCTGCGGGACGCCCTGACCCAGCCCGTGCGGGTGCTGCTGCCGGACGGGACGACCGAGTCCGTACGCCCGTACACCGCCTGGTGGCTGCGCGGTCACCCGGTGCTCGGCGGCCGGCGCCCTGCCGGACTGCGGGCCGCGGGCGGTGACCCGCTGCTGTCCGGACTGTACGACGAGGCCGATGCGACCGGTTTTGAGGACGAGCAGGTGCTGCGCGCCCTGGGCGTACGGACTTCCGCCGCCGCCCTGCTGGACGAGCCCGGCGGCGCCGCCGAGCTCCTCGACCGGCTCGCCGACCCGGACCGCGAGGTGGCGGCGCGCCAACTGCACGCGCTGTACGGGCAGCTGGCCCGGCTGGACCCGGAACAGGTGACGCTCCCGGACGATCTGCGGGCCGTGGTGGACGGTGAGGTGCGGGTGGTGGACGCCGCCGACGGGCTGGTGGCCGACGCCCCCGATCTGCTCCCGCTGACCTCCGGCGCCGCGCTGCTCCCGGTGGCCCCCGGGCGCGCCGCCGAGCTGGCCGAACTGCTCCAGGTCGCACGGCTCAGCGAGCGGGTCGAGGCCGAGGTGAGCACGGAGGGGGAGGAGCGCGATGTCCCCGACGCGGTCCGGGCGCTGCTCGGTTCCGGCACCCCGGATACGTATGTCGAGCACGCGGAACTGCTGGCGAACGGCGTCGAACTGGACTGGCACCGGACCCGTGACGGGGTGTTGCACGCGGCCACGCTGGAGGGTGTGGCGGCGGGACTCGCCTGGGCGGCGGGTCAGTGGCCGCGCCGTTTCGAGGTGGCGGCGCTGATCGAGGACCCGTCACGCACCGCCGAACTGGAGCGGGACCGCTGGTTCGACTGAGCCGGTGGCCGGTGGCCGGTGGCCGGGAGCGGCGGGGGAGGGCCGGGAAAGGGGCCGGTCACCACTCGGTTTCAAAATCTTCACAACGTGCACAACCATTCGCCCCCGTCGCTTGTCTTGTCTGTGGAGCCACCAGGCTCCACAGACCACATGGGCCACGCGGATGGACGAAACCTCCGCAGGTCCCTTCTCCACATGGGGAACAAAACATGCGCATACGTGCCACCGTGGCCGCCGTCACCGGCGCCCTGGCTCTCTCCGCTCTCGTCGTCCCGGCCGCTGCCCAGGCGGACGGGACCCACGGGGTGGGCCCGACGGCGATCCCCCGTTCCGTGTTCCAGCACACCGCGCCGTCCGGCGCGAAGGTCCGTGCGGCGCTGGTCGCGGGCGACCCGAAGATCAGCAGTGTCACCGTGAACAGTGGCAAGGACATCGTCCTCGGCACCACCGTCGCGAAGACCATCACGGCGAGCGTCACCGCCACCCACAGCACCGGCATCCAGGACGCCGTCATCTACCTGTGGCACGGCAGCAACATCGACACCGACGTCGACGGCTACCTCGGCCCGGACGTGGACGACGACTCCACGCAGATCGCCAAGTGCACCGCGGTGAACGCGACCACCTCGACCTGCAAGGTCTCCTTCAAGGTGGACCCGCGCTCGCAGTACGACCTGTACAAGAACAGCCTGGCCGGCACGTGGAAGGTCGCCGCCGCCGTCCTCGCCAAGGACGGCAGCTCGACCGAGAACACGGCGTACAAGTCCCAGCACGTCCAGCGCGCGTCGACCCAGACGGTCAACGCGGCCCCGGAGCCCGTGAAGAAGGGCAAGACCATCACGGTCACCGGCAAGCTGGCCCGTGCCAACTGGGAGACGTACAAGTACGCGGGCTACACCGGCCAGCCGGTGAAGCTGCAGTTCCGCAAGAAGAACAGCAACACCTACACCACCGTCAAGACGCTGAAGACGAACGGCACCGGCAACCTGTCGACGACCGTCAAGGCGGTCGAGGACGGCTACTGGCGCTTCAACTTCGCGGGCACGACCACGACTCCGGCAGCCATCGCCGCCGGTGACTTCGTCGACGTGAAGTAACCCGGCGCGTCCGGCGTGAACCGGGCCGCCCGCAGCAGCCGGAAGGCTCTGCGGGCGGCCCGTAGTCATCCCGGGTGGTGGCGGTCGACCCACCGCCACACCAGCTCGACGCCCAGTGAGGCGACCGCGGCGATTCCCACGCCCAGCCACGGCATGGACGCGCCCACGAGCTTCAGGGCGAAGAAGTGCTGGAGCGCGGGCACGATCATGACCAGCAGGAACGCCCCGGCCATCGCCAGCACCAGACAGACCCGCCACCAGGTGTACGGGCGGGCGATGATCGCCAGGACCCACATCGAGACCAGGAAGAGGGTCAGGGTCGCGACGCTCGTCTCGGCGTCCAGGGAGCCTGCCCCCACGTAGTAGTGCCGGGCGAGCACGTACGCCGCGAAGGTGGCGACCGCGGCGATCGTGCCGCACGGGATCGAGTAGCGCAGCACCCGCCGCACGAAGTGCGGTTTCGCCCGCTCCTTGTTCGGGGCCAGGGCCAGGAAGAAGGCCGGGATGCCGATCGTCAGGGTGGAGAGCATGGTCAAGTGCCGGGGCAGGAACGGGTACTCGATCTGGAAGCAGGACACCAGGATGGCGAGCAGTACCGAGTAGACCGTCTTGACCAGGAAGAGTGTCGCCACCCGGGTGACGTTCCCGATGACCCGCCGGCCCTCGGCGACGACCGAGGGCAGCGTGGCGAAGCTGTTGTCGAGCAGCACGATCTGCGCGACCGCCCGCGTCGCCTCCGAGCCCGAACCCATGCTCACGCCGATGTCGGCGTCCTTCAGGGCCAGTACGTCGTTGACGCCGTCCCCGGTCATCGCGACCGTGTGGCCGCGCGACTGGAGTGCGGCGACCATGTCGCGCTTCTGCTGCGGTGAGACCCGGCCGAAGACCGAGTGGGAGTCCAGCGATTCCGCCATCTTCTCCTGGTCGGCGGGGAGCTCCCGGGCGTCGACGGTGCGGTCGGCGCCCGCCAGGCCGAGCTTCGCGGCCACGGCTCCCACCGACACCGCGTTGTCGCCCGAGATCACTTTGGCGTCGACGTTCTGGTCGGCGAAGTAGCGCAGGGTGTCGGCCGCCTCGGGCCGCAGCCGCTGTTCGAGTACCACCAGCGCGGTGGGCTGCGCGCCGGACGCCCGGGGTCCGGCGCTGTCGCCGATGTCGTCCAGGCTCTCCGCCGCCCGTGCGAGGAGCAGCACCCGCAGCCCCTCCTCGTTGAGGCGTCCGACCTCCTGGAGGGCCGCGTCCCGCTCGGGCAGCAGCACATCGGGGGCGCCGAGCAGCCAGGCCGACGAAGCGCCGTCGCCCTCGGCGAAGGCGGCCCCGCTGTACTTGCGCGCCGAGGAGAAGGGCAGCGCCCGGGTGCAGCGCCAGCCCGAGGTGTCCGGGTAGGCGTCGGCGATGGCCCGGAGGCTGGCGTTGGGTCGCGCGTCGGACGCGCCGAACGCGCCGAGCACCCGGCGGACGTACGCCTCGTCCGCGCCGCCCAGCATGCGCAGCCCGGTCACGTTCATCCCGCCCTCGGTGAGCGTCCCGGTCTTGTCCAGGCAGACCACGTCGACCCGGGCGAGCCCCTCGATCGCGGGGAGCTCCTGCACGAGGCACTGCTTGCGGCCGAGCCGGATCACGCCGATGGCGAAGGCGATGGAGGTGAGCAGGACGAGCCCTTCGGGGATCATCGGGGTGATGCCGCCGACGGTCCGGGCGATGGAGTCCTTGAGGTCGTGCCGTTCGTGCACCAGCTGGCTGACGACGAGCCCGGCCGCGGTGGGGACCATCATCCAGGTCACGTACTTGAGGATGGTGGAGATACCGCTGCGCAGTTCGGAGTGGACGAGTGTGAAGCGGGACGCCTCGTCGGCGAGCTGCGCCGCGTACGCCTCCCGGCCGACCCGGGTGGCGGTGAAGGCCCCGCCGCCCGCGACGACGAAGCTGCCGGACATCATCGGGTCGCCCGGCTTCTTGAGCACCGGGTCGGCCTCGCCGGTGAGCAGTGACTCGTCGATCTCCAGGCCGTCGGCCTCGACGGTCTCCCCGTCCACGACGACCTTGTCGCCGGGGCCCAGTTCGATGAGGTCGCCGAGGACCAGGTCGGAGGTGGAGACCTCGCCCGCGGACCCGTCGCGCCGGACGGTCGGTTTGGCCTCGCCGATCACCGCGAGACTGTCGAGGGTCTTCTTGGCGCGGCGCTCCTGGATGATGCCGATGCCGGTGTTGGCGATGATCACGAAGCCGAAGAGGCTGTCCTGGATCGGTGCGACGAACAGCATGATCACCCAGAGCACGCCGATGATCGCGTTGAACCGGGTGAAGACATTGGCCCGGACGATGTCGGCGGTGGACCGGCTGGACCGTACGGGGACGTCGTTGACCTCGCCGTTGGCCACGCGCTCGGCCACTTCGGCGGTGGTCAGTCCGGTCGCGCGGGCCGGTTGCGGCAGCTCGACGGGGTGGACGGGATCCATTTCGGAACCCGCGTCGATATCCGGCCCTTGCGTCATGGATCCGACGTTAAGGCCAGAAGCACACGTTTACCCGGTGAGGGAGCGGAAGATCAGCCCTCGGGAGGAGCCGGGGCGGGGCGGGGGTCGTCCTCCAGCCGTACGGGCCCGGAGGGGACCCGGGGGGAGAGGGGCGGCGCCGGAGTGCGCTGCCCGGCGCGCGGGCCTACGCGGAAGCGGCGCCCGGGCCCGGGCCGGCGTCCGTTCCGGCCGCCGCGCGCTTGATCGCCGCGTCGCGCCCCCGTACGTACCAGATCCCGATGAGTCCGAGCGCGCCGCCGGCGGCGCAGGTCCAGAGCCACCACAGGTGCCCGTGGTCGTCGAACCAGCCGTAGAAGGGCAGCTGCACCAGGAAGAGGGCGAACCAGATGATCGTGCCGCCGGTGACGGTCGCGACGACGGGCCCCTCCAGGGGCTCGGGTGCCTCATGTACGGGTGTCCACTTCGCCATGGCGACAGTCTATGCGGGGGAGCGGGAGGCGGTGCCGGGCCAGGTGGCCCAAGGCTCTACGCGCGGAGATAGCGATCTTCGACTTATGTATTCATACTGAAACGGCTCTCGATTGGCTCGTTCCTTTCGTTTAAACGTCCAAATATGGCCGTTTCTCATCACATGACATTTGAGGTCGCGCGCATGTCACCCTCGGCCACCGCTCCGGTCGACGCTGTCCCACCATCGCCATCCGGCGGGCCGCAGAATGCCTTTGACCGTTATTTCAAGATCACCGAGCGCGGCTCCAGCATCGCCCGGGAGATCCGCGGCGGCTTCGCGACCTTCTTCGCGATGGCCTACATCATCGTGCTGAACCCGATCATCCTGGGCAGCGCGCACGACATGAACGGGCATCAGCTCAACGGGGGCCAGCTGGTCACCGCCACCGTTCTGACCGCCGCCTTCTCCACGCTGCTCATGGGTGTCATCGGCAACGTGCCGATCGCCCTGGCGGCCGGACTCGGGGTCAACACCGTCGTCGCCCTCCAGCTCGCGCCCCGGATGACCTGGCCGGACGCGATGGGCATGGTGGTGCTGGCGGGCATCGTGGTGATGCTGCTGGTCGCCACCGGGCTGCGGGAGCGCGTGATGAACGCCGTCCCGCTCAGCCTGCGCAAGGGCATCGCGATCGGTATCGGCTTCTTCATCCTGCTCATCGGCCTGGTCGACTCGGGCTTCGTCTCCCGTGTGCCGGACGCCGCGCACACCACCGTCCCGCTGCAGCTCGGCTCGGACGGCCATCTGCACGGCTGGCCGGTCCTGATCTTCGTCGTCGGTGTACTGCTGACGCTGGCCCTGATCGTCCGCAAGGTCTCCGGCGCGATCCTGATCTCCATCGTCGCGATGACGATCGCCGCGATGATCTTCGACGCCGTCGCCACGGTCCCCAGCTGGGGTCTGACCAGCCCGCACTGGCCTGGCAATCCGGTGGCGTCCCCGGACTTCGGGCTGGTCGGTCAGGTCAGCCTGTTCGGCGGATTCCACAAGGTCGGCGTGCTGACCGGAATCCTCTTCGTCTTCACCGTGCTGCTCTCGTCGTTCTTCGACGCCATGGGCACCATCCTCGGCGTCGGTGACGAGGCCAAGCTGACCAAGCCGGACGGCTCCTTCCCCGGTATCAACAGGGTGCTGTTCGTGGACGGCATCGCGGTCGCCGCGGGCGGCGCGACCTCGTCCTCCGCCAACACCTGCTTCGTCGAGTCGACGGCAGGGGTCGGCGAGGGCGCCCGTACGGGGCTGGCGAGTGTCGTCACGGGTCTGCTCTTCACGGTGGCGCTGTTCCTCACCCCGGTGGCGACCATGGTCCCCTCACAGGCGGCCACCCCGGCGCTGCTGGCGGTGGGCTTCCTGATCCTCGCGGGCTCGGTCAGGGACATCGACTGGTCCGACTTCACCATCGCCATCCCGGCGTTCCTCGCGATGGTGATGATGCCGTTCACCTACTCGATCACCAACGGCATCGGGATCGGCTTCATCTCCTTCACCGTCCTGCGGATCGCCGTCGGACGCTGGCGTGCGGTGCCGGCCGCGATGTACATCGTCTCGCTGGTCTTCGTCTTCTACTACGCGATGCCGGCTCTCGGCCTCACCTGACGCGGGCGGGTGCCCGGCCCCGGGTGACGCCGGGGCCGTCCGCGGGCGGTGCCTCCCACGGTTCCGCCCGGTGCCGGGCCAGGTCACTACCGGGCTATGTACGCCCGTAGAACTTCTCCGTCTCGTCGACGGCGGACTGAAACCGTTCGTCGAAGTCGTCGCGAATGAGCGTCCGGACCACATAGTCCTGGACGCTCATTCCGCGTTTGGCCGCGTGGTTCCGGAGCCGGTCGAGCAGCTCCCCGTCTATACGCAGGCTGAGCACGGTCGATGCCATACCGCACAGCGTCGTGCGACGGGCCGCCACCGCGCGTCACTTTCGCGCCTCGTCTCACTCGTATGGGTGATGTCGCTCACCGGATGGCATACGGGTTGGTCTTTAGCATAGGTAATGAGTTACGCTAACGAACATGCCTGACCTTTCGCCCGCCGACAAGGCTGCCGCCGTTGACTCACTGCGCTCCACCGTGATGCGCCTGAGCCGCCGGCTCAAGCACCAGCGCGTCGACGAGTCCCTGAGTCCGACCGAGATGTCGGTCCTGGGGACCCTCGCCCGCTGTGGCTCCGCCACCCCCGGTGAGCTGGCCCGCAAGGAGCATGTGCAGCCGCCCTCGATGACCCGCATCGTGGCGCTCCTGGAGGCCAAGGGCCTGGTCAGGCTGGAACCGCACCCCGACGACCGCAGACAGAAGGTCGTCAGCCAGACCGAGGAGGCGCAGGCGATGCTCGTGGAGAGCAGGCGCCGCCGCAACGTCTGGCTGGCCGAGCTGGCCGAGGGGCTGAACGAGGACGACTGGGTGAAGCTGCGCGCTGCCGCCCCCGTCCTGGAGAAACTCGCCCAGCTCTGACCCCCGTACGCGGTCACGCAGGTGACCTTGTCTATGCCCAGGAGGCGACCACTGTTGAGTTCGGGACCCGGAGCAGACTCCGCCCCCGCACCGCAAGAAACTGCTACCCGGACTTCGATGTTCAGCTCGTTGAAGATCCGTAATTACCGGCTGTTCGCCACCGGCGCCGTCGTGTCCAACACGGGCACCTGGATGGCGCGTATCACCCAGGACTGGCTGGTCCTGAGCATCACGGGATCGTCCGCGGCCGTCGGGATCACCACGGCCATGCAGTTCCTGCCGATGCTGCTCTTCGGCCTGTACGGCGGAGTCATAGCCGACCGCTTCTCCAAGCGGAAGCTGCTCTTCTGTACCCAGGGCGCGATGAGCATCGGCGGCCTCTTCCTCGCCGCGATGACCCTCACGGGCAACGTCGAGGTCTGGCACGTCTATGTCACCGCCTTCTTCACCGGGCTGGTCACGGTCATCGACAACCCGACCCGGCAGTCCTTCGTCTCCGAGATGGTGGGCCCGGACCAGGTCCGCAACGCCGTCAGTCTGAACTCGGCGAACTTCCAGTCCGCCCGCCTCATCGGCCCCGCCGTCGCGAGTGGACTCACCGCGGCTGTCGGCCCCGGCTGGGCCTTCCTCGCCAACGGCCTCTCCTTCCTGGCCCCGCTCACCGGCCTGCTGCTGATGCGCAGCAGCGAACTGCACCACACCTTCCGCACCCCACGCGGGAAGGGGCAGCTCCGCGAGGGCCTGAACTACGTCTCCAAGCACCCCGATCTGATCTGGCCGATCGTCCTGGTCGGCTTCGTGGGGACCTTCGGCTTCAACTTCCCGATCTGGCTGAGCGCGTTCGCCAACAACACGTTCCACGGCGGCGTCGGGATGTACGGCTTCTTCAACACCCTGATGGCGATCGGATCGCTGGTCGGAGCCTTGCTCGCGGCCCGGCGCGGGACCTCACGGCTGCGCATCCTGGTCGGAGCCGCGATCGTCTTCGGCGCTCTCCAGGCCGTCACTGCCTGGTCCCCGTCGATCTGGATGTTCGTCCCGCTGATCACGGTGATCGGCATCCTCGGCCTGACGGTCAACGTCACCGCGAACTCCTCGGTGCAGATGGGCACCGAACCGGAGATGCGGGGCCGGGTGATGAGCCTGTTCATGATGGTCTTCACCGGCGGTACGCCGCTGGGCGGCCCGCTCTTCGGCTGGCTCACGGACACCTACGGCGTCCGGGTGAGCTTCACCCTGGGCGGCGCGATCTGCGCACTGGCGGCGATGGGCGTGGGCCTGATGCTGGCCCGCGCGGCCAACCTCCGCCTGGAGGTCGACCTCAGGCGTGGCCGCAGGCATGTGGGCTTCGTACCGCGCGAACAGCTCGCCACTGCGGCGTGAGCACCGGCGGCTCCCGGGCGGGCCGGGACCGGGCGGCCGGTTCCGGTCACCCGGGACACCGGCCCGCTCGTGGGGTGCCCTGGTGCGGCCGGGTCAGTCGCGGGGGAAGTCGCCGGTCTCCAGGGTGAGGGCCACGGCGGTGCCGGTGAGGTCGATGGGGTAGCCGAAGTCGAGGGTCACCGTGCCGTGGTACTCGTCGTCCTTGGGCAGGGTGTGCAGCTGCCACCTGCCGGTGTACGGGTCGGCGATGACGTACACCGGAACGCCGGCGGTGGCGTAGGTGGCCTTCTTCGGCCCGTAGTCATTGGCCGCGGTGTTCTTGGAGATCACTTCGGCGACGAACTCGATGTCCTGGTAGCGCCAGCGCCCCTTCTCGTCCTTGACGGCCCCCTCCACAAGGGCCACGACATCCGAGGCGAAGCCGTTCAGCAGCCCCGGGAAGTCGATGCGTACATCGGACTTCACCCGCTGACGGGGGTAGACGGTGCGCAGCTGGTCATAGATGTCCGCGATGATGTCCCAGTGCGTGTCCCGCTGCGGTGACATGAAGATGTTCCCCCCGACGATCTCGACCTTGAATCCCTCGGGGGTCGGCTCAAGCCACTCGAACATCGAGTCCAGAGTGCGCTCGTCGCTGGTGTCGGCCATCTCGATCCTGTCGTCGACGACGGTCATCGTGGCGCTCCTCCCCACTGCCGCTGGGTGCGGGCAGTCGCGCGGTTCAACGATACGCACGGTGACCGCGATACGCCGGGAACGGGCCGCGCCCGGCGGCCGGTTCCGGTCACCCGGGACACCGGCCCGCTCGTGGGGTGCCCTGGTGCGGCCGGGTCAGTCGCGGGGGAAGTCGCCGGTCTCCAGGGTGAGGGCCACGGCGGTGCCGGTGAGGTCGATGGGGTAGCCGAAGTCGAGGGTCACCGTGCCGTGGTACTCGTCGTCCTTGGGATACGTGAAGACATGGCAGACGCCGGTGTACGGGTCCGCGATCAGGTAGACGGGGACCTGGGCGGCGGCGTACGCGGCCTTCTTCGGGCCGTAGTCGTTGGCGGCCGTGCCCTCCGAGATCACCTCGGCGATCAGCTCGACGTCCTGGTACCGCCAGCGGCCCCTGGCATCCTTGGCCGCTCCGGTGCTCAACTTCGCCACGTCGGGGGCGAACCCGTTCAGGTGGCCGGGGAAGTCGATCCGGACGTCGGACGTGACGTTGACGTCCATCCCGAACGTGTCCTCCAGCGCCCGCACGATCCTGCGGATGATCTGCCAGTGCGCGTCCCGTTGCGGCGACATGTGGATGGTTCCCCCGACAATCTCGACGTGGTAGCCCTCGGGGACGGACTCCACCTGCTCGAACAGCAGGTCCAGACTGTCGGCCATCTCGATCCTGTCGTCGACGACGGTCATCGTGGCGCTCCTCCGCACTGCCGCTGGGTGCGGGCAGTCGCGCGGTTCAACGATACGCACGGTGACCGCGATACGCCGGGAACGGGCCGCGCCGGGCGGCCGGTTCCGGTCACCCGGGACACTGGCCCGCATGAGGCTTTTCGTGGCACTGCTGCCCCCGCAGGAAGCGGCTCGTGAGCTCGGGGCGCCGGTCGCCCGGGCGCAGGCGTTGCCCGGCGCGGGCCGGCTGCGCTGGACCGAACGGTCCGGCTGGCACTTCACGCTCGCTTTCCTGGGCGAGGTGGACGACGGCCTCGTCCCCGCCATCGGATCCCTGATCGCGCGGACCGCGCAGCACCACGTGCCGTTCGCGCTGCGCATCGCCGGTGGCGGCCGCTTCGGGGACCGTGCGCTGTGGGCGGGCGCGGCCGGGGACGTGGACGCGGTGGAACGGCTGGCCGAGTCGGTGGGGGAGGCGGCGCGGGAGGCGGGCGCACCTCCGGAGGGCGCGCACCCCTACGTGCCGCATCTCACCCTCGCCCGCGGGGACGGTTCCACCGCTCTCACGCCGTACGCGGAGACCCTGGACGGGTTCGTGAGCAGCCCGTGGACCGTGCGGGACCTGGCTCTCGTGCGCAGCGGTGTGCGGCCCCGGTACGAGGTGGTCGCCAGCCGGCCGCTCGGGGCCGCCAAGTAACCTCGGAGCGTGGACCCGAAAACCAGGAACCGGATCATGGCCGGTGTGCTTGTGCTGCTGTTCGTCGTCGTCGCTGTGGCGGCCGCCGTCGGACAGTGACGGCGGCCGCCCGCGAGCGGCCCGGAATCACGCCTGCCCCGCGTGCCTGACCGGCCGGCCGGGGAGGCGTGCGGCTACCAGGCGAATGCCTCCGGCGACGGGCCCGGGCCCGGGAAGATCTCCTCGACGCCGGACACCACGGCCTCCGGGAGCTCCAGCTCGATCGCGCGCAGCGCCGAATCCAGCTGCTCCGAGGTCCGCGGGCCGACGATCGGACCCGTCACGCCCGGCCGGGTGAGCAGCCAGGCAAGACCGACCTCGCCGGGCTCCAGACCGTGCTTGTCGAGCAGGTCCTCGTACGCCTGGATCTTCGTCCGCACGGCCTGGTCGCCGAGCGCGTCGGCCGAGCGGCCCGACGTGCTGCGTCCGGTGCCGCCGTCCCGCTCCTTGCGGATCGCCCCACCGAGCAGCCCGCCGTGCAGCGGCGACCACGGGATGACCCCCAGGCCGTACTCCTGCGCGGCCGGGATGACCTCCATCTCCGCGCGGCGCTCCATCAGGTTGTAGATGCACTGCTCGCTGACGAGCCCGACCGAGCCGCGGCGGGCGGCCAGCTCGTTCGCCTGCGCGATCTTGTAACCGGGGAAGTTCGACGAACCGGCGTAGAGGATCTTGCCCTGCTGGACCAGGACGTCGATCGCCTGCCAGATTTCCTCGAACGGGGTGTTCCGGTCGACGTGGTGGAACTGGTACACGTCGATGTGATCCGTCTGGAGGCGCTTCAGCGAAGCCTCGACGGAGCGGCGGATGTTGAACGCCGAGAGCTTGTCGTGGTTGGGCCACGCCTCGGCGTCGGCGCTCATGTTCCCGTACATCTTGGTGGCGAGCACGACCTTGTCGCGCCGCCCGCCGCCCTGGGCGAACCAGGTGCCGAGGATCTCCTCGGTGCGGCCCTTGTCCTCGCCCCAGCCGTAGACGTTGGCGGTGTCGAAGAAATTGACGCCCGAGGCGAGCGCGGAATCCATGATCGTGTGGCTGTCGGCCTCGCTGGTCTGCGGCCCGAAGTTCATTGTGCCGAGGACGAGTCGGCTGACCTTGAGTCCGGTGCGTCCAAGCTGCGTGTACTTCATGGGGCTCAGCCAACCGCTTGGAGTGCGCTCGAATCAAGGATGTGCGAGCCATCCGGGGCTGCTGTCCGCCGGGCGCCGTCGCGGGCGGGGCGATGCCGGCCGGTGGGCCGTGTGCGGGCGGTCCTGCGTGCGGGTGGGGTGGCCGGAGGCCGGCTCAGTGCTGGAGCCGGGGCTGCGGGGGCGCGGTCCGCAGGACTTCCTTCGCGTGGGCGTTCCACTCGCGGAGGGTGTCGGACAGGGGTATGGACCCGGGCATCAGCAGGGAGTCACGGCGGTGGACCACCGTCTTCCCGTCCGGCTCGCGGTACAGGTTCTGCCACTGCACCAGTTCGGCCTGGTCCAGTTCGGTCTGTTCCGGGTCGGTGTTCAGGAGCCGCTCGACCTGCCCCGCGAGTCTGAGGAACTCGTGGTACAGGGTGCTGCGCTCTTCGGCCTTCCCCATGCTTTCCTCACAGTTGGATCAGCGAACCCGCATTCTGTTCACAGTATCCGCACACGGGTTCGGCGCGAAGGGGGGCCTGCCCCTCACTGTTGTCGTGGCGCCCCGGGGGTGTCCACGGCGTCTTCCGCGCACCACGGGGGGCCGCGCTTGTCGCGGGGCTCATGCCGGAGCCGCCGGTGAGCCGGGTGCCCGGCCGGGCCGCCTTCCGCCGGTGAGCCGGGTGCTCGGCCGGGGCGCCTTCCGCCGGTTGACCGCCGAGGGAAAATCAGCTGCGCCCGCCGCTCAAGTCGCCTACCGTCGGGCTGATTTGTGCGCGTGCTCGGGCCCGGCCGGCGATCTAGATATTGGGGATGATGGTGCGATACCGCACATTGGGACGCAGTGGACTGTCCGTGTCCGAGATCGGTTACGGCGCCTGGGGTATCGGTGAGACCAGCTGGGTGGGGGCCACGGAGGACGAGTCCGTCCGCGCTCTGCACCGGGCCATCGACCTCGGTGTGAACTTCATCGATACCGCGCGCGGGTACGGTGAGAGCGAGCGGATCGTCGGCCGTGTCGTCCGCGAGCGTGCCGGTGACGAGGTGCGCGTCGCGACCAAGGTGCAGCCCAAGAACGGTGTCTGGCCGCCGCCCTTCGGTCTCGACCCGGCCGATGCGTTCCCGGGTGAGCACATCCGCACGACCCTGGAGACCAGTCTGCGCCTCAGCGGCCTGGACCACTTCGACGTCCTGCAGTTCCACGTGTGGAGCGACGACTGGGTCGGCCGGGGCGACTGGCTGGAGACGATCGCCGCGCTGAAGCAGGAGGGGAAGATCCGCCTGTTCGGTGTCTCCGTCAACGACCACGACCCCGGCAACGCCCTCGCTCTCGTACGCAGCGGCACCGTGGACAGCGTGCAGGTCATCTACAACATCTTCGACCAGGGCCCCGCCGATGCGCTGCTGCCGGCCTGTGAGGAGCACGGCGTCGGGGTCATCGTGCGGGTGGCGTTGGACGAGGGCGGCCTCACCGGCCGCATCACCGCGGACACCACGTTCCCCGAGGACGACTGGCGCAACCGCTACTTCCGGGGTGACCGCCCGGCACAGGTCGAGCGGCGCGTGGCTGCGATCACCGCCGACCTCGGAATCGCGCCGGACGGGATCGCGGAGACCGCCCTGCGTTTCGTGCTGAGTTCACCGGCGGTCTCCACCGTCATCCCGGGGATGCGGACCGTACGCAATGTGGAGCGCAACACCGCCGTGAGCGACGGCCGGTTGCTCGGCGCGGACCAGCTCGCCGTTCTGGGGAAGCATCGGTGGCAGCGGAACTTCTACGCCTGAGGCTGCCGGCCGACGGCGGGCCGACGTTCCCGGGGGGCCGCTGTCAGACCTCGCTGGCACTCTGTGACCCATGACGAACACCGAACGGCCGATGCCCCCTCTGAACGCGGACGAGCGGGTGAATATGGAGAGCTGGCTCGACTTCTACCGGGCCACACTGGCTGCGAAGTGCGAGGGCCTCACGGAGGAACAGCTGCGGACGGCCTCCGTGCCGCCTTCGCCGCTGACGCTCCTGGGGCTCGTCCAGCACATGGCCGAGGTCGAGCGGAACTGGTTCCGCCGGGTGTTGGCGGAGGAGGACGCACCGGCCGTCCACGCCCGGCAGGCCGGCCCGCAGGGCCGCGACGGAGGCTTCGACCTCACCGATGACGGCTCGTTCGGGACGGCCCTGAAGACCTGGCAGGACGAGATCAGCAGGGCCCGTGCCAACTGCGCGGCGCGGTCACTGGACGACACCGCGCCATTCATGGGCGGCGCGGTGAGCCTGCGGTGGATCTACGCCCACATGCTCGGGGAGTACGCCCGGCACGACGGCCACGCCGACCTCATCCGCGAGCGGATCGACGGCAGCACGGGGGTCTGAGGCGCCTGTTGTACGGGTCGCGGGGGCCGGGGGCCGACAAGGCGCGCGTGACGCGGGCAGTTACCGGCTGCGATCGGTGGCGACCGGGTGCCCCGTCGACCAGGGGAGGAAGTGAACCCGGGGGAAGGCATCCGGCAGTATGCCGGGCAGGACCTCCATGCCGCCGGGCTCGCGCTGCGCCATCGATGCCCATGACGTGGGAACCGGCTCGAAACTCATGTCTGCGCCAGTGCCCCCACGGGTGACGAGGGGGCCGGCCCGCCGACCCCCCAGCCCTGGTACAGCGCCTCCGCGAAGGCGCTCGCCAGTTTCCGTTCGCCGCTTTCGTTCGGGTGCGTGCCGTCGTACGTGTCGGAGTGGATGTCGTACGACTCGGGCCGCGAGGCCAGCAGCAGCGGTGAGCGGGGCGCGTCCAGGTCCGCGACCACCTTCGCCAGCAGGTCGTTGAAGTGGGCGACCTCCACCGCGAAGGGCGCGTCGGTCTCGGCGCGGGTGTTCGGGATCACCGGGAGGACCACGGCGCGGATGTGCGGGTTCGCCTCGCGCGCCTCGGTCAGGAAGCGGCGGGCGTTGCGGGCGGTCTCCTCAGCGTCCGTGTAGAAGCCGAGGTCTATCAGGCCCAGGGAGATGAGCAGCAGGTCCACCCGGTGTGCGGCCACCGTCTCGCGGATCACCGGGGCCATGTGCTGCCAGCCCTCGCCCCAGGCCGAAAGATGACGGCGGGCCTCGGCGGGGAAGGCGGGATCCGCGTACGCCGTGCTCGACTCGTACAGCTCGGTGCGCGGTCCCACGATCTCGCAGCCGTCGCCCAGGTGCTGCCACATGCGGTAGCGCCAGGTGTAGTCGCCGGCGCGGCCTATGGTCATCGAGTCACCGACGAACATCATCCTCAGACGCATCCCGTCATCATCGCCGATGGCACGGGGATGGCAGTCTTGGGGGCATGCGTTCGCTTCAGTACGTCGCCGGGGCTGCGGCCACCGTCCTGTTCGCCCTTGTCCCGGCCGTGCCGGCGGCTGCGGACGACGGTGGCTTCACGATCAAGGACCCCCGCATCACGGAGTCCAGCGGCCTGGCCGCGAGCCGGCTCCACCCCGGTATCTACTGGACCCACAACGACAGCAGCGACGGCGCGTACGTCTACGCGGTGGACTCGAAGACCGGGCAGACCGTGGCCCGGGTCACGATGCGCGGGGTCGGGGCGCCGCGCGACGTGGAGGCGATCTCGATCGGGCCCGACGGTGACATCTACGTCGGGGACATCGGCGACAACCTCGACGGCAGCTGGGACCACGTCTGGATCTACCGCTTCCCCGAGCCGAAGCAGCTGAAGAAGGAAGAGACGGTCCGGGCCACCCAGTTCACCGTCAAGTACGCCGACGGACCACGCAACGCGGAGGCGCTGATGGTCCACCCGAAGACCGGCCGCGTCTACATCGCGTCGAAGAACCAGAGCAAGGGCGGGCTCTACGCGGGGCCCGCGAAGCTGTCCGCGACGAAGACCAACGTCTTCCGGCGGATCGACGACGTGCCGTGGGTGACCGACGGCGCGTTCTCGCCGGACGGGAAGCAGCTGACCCTGCGCGGCTACCTCGGGGCGGAGTCGTACGACTGGAAGCCGGCCGGCGGGCTCGGCACCGAGCACGAGCTGGGCGTGCCGTTCCAGGGACAGGCCGAGTCGGTGACGTACACACCGGACGGCTCGGCCCTGATGATGGGCTCCGAGGGGGCGCAGAGCCGGGTTCTGCGCTTCCCGGTGGAGAAGCCGAAGAGGACGGACAGTCCCAAGTCGTCCTCCGGGGGCGGGAGTTCGTCGAGCGTGGGAGGCGGCAACGGGTCCGGCGGCTCTCCGACGGCGTGGGGCATCGGTGTCTTCGCCGCGCTGTTCTTGCTGTTCATGGCGGTGAGGCGGCTGTTCGGGCGGGGGCGGAAGCGAGGCTGACGACGCTGTACGACGGTGCGCACCGTCCGTCTTCCGTGTCTCAACTCCGGCCGGGCGCCTCCCTTTCCCGACCCCCGCACACCCAGTGATCCGGCCGGGCAAGCGACGGAGGGAGCCTGGTCGTCGTGTCGCCCTTCGCCGCGTTCAGCTGGGGCTGGGTGAGGAAGAAGCAGCCGCTGAGGTCGGCTCCGGTGAGGTCGGCGTCCCGGAGGTCCGCGCCGATGAGGTCGGCCAACCGGAGGTCCGCGCCCGTCAGGTCGGCGGCTATCAGGCAGGCGCCGCGCAGCGTGGCACCGCGCAGATCGGCGCCCCGGAGACGGGCACCCATGAGGTCCGCGCCCCGGTGGTCCTTCTGCGCCCGGCCCGGCTGCGTCCGGCCCTTCCCTGCGCGGCCCTTCCCCGCCCGGCCCGGTGTAGCTGCTGTCGTCCCGGCGGGGGCGTCCGCTGCCGTCCTGGCCGGGGTGTCCGCCGTGGCGCGGACCAGGTCGCTGACGCGCACCAGCAGCGCATTGACCTGATGGTGGTGGGAGTCGACGTCCAGCGCGACCAGCTCCTCCGGCCCGAGGCGGGTGAGTGCCTCCGTGGTGCCGAGGAGACGCCGGAGATCCGGATGGACCGGGCGGGCCGGGGCGAGGGTCAGGGCCTCGGTCAGGTACCTGAGGAGTTCACGGAGCCGCCGTACGACGGGGAAGACGGCGAACATCTGCTGTGCGGTCTCCGGGGCCTGCCGCCAGTCCCGGCCGCCGAAGGTGACCTGGGACACCTGCTGCCCCGCGCCGAAGCAGTCGTACACGGTGCAGCCCGGGTAACCGCTGTCGCGCAGCCGGGTGTGGATGCCGCACCGGAAGTCCGGCGCCAGATGGGTGCAGGGACTGCCCGCGCGTTTGCCGGCGGCGAAGTCGGCGGACGCCGCGAAGGGGAGGGCCACGCAGCACAGCCCGAAACAGTTCGCGCAGTCGCCGTGCAGCGCGGGTTCCTGGGGCGTGGGGAGGGACACGGACCGAGCCTTCCGGAGAGGTGCGCCGGTGCCGGTTGCTCCGGGCCCGGGTGGTCATTTTATCGACCGTGCGCCATACCCGTACCAGAGGGAAGGCGGGTGCGGGCGGCGGGGGCCGTGGCCCGCAGCCGAAGCCCGGCCGGCGAGAGCCTGCACCCCGCACCCGAAGCCCGGCCGGTACGACGTCCCCGCCCACGCGCAACCGCGCCAGCTGCTCCGGGTGCTGGAGGAGGGTGAAGGTGCCCAGCGAGATCATGTTCGCGGTCGTCTCGTGGCCGGCGACGAGCAGGATCTCGGCCAGCTGGACCAGCTGGTCACGGTCCATGGCCCCCGATTCGAGCTGCCGGGCGGTCAGTTCGTCCAGCAGCCCCTCGCCCCGTTCGGTCCTCTTGCGCTCGATGAGCGCCCGGAAGTAGTCGTCCAGGGCTTCCCGCGCGGCGTCCACCTCGGCGACCCCGGGGCCGCGCAGCAGCTTGAGCGACTGGGTCTCGAAGAACTCGTGATCGCTGTACGGGACGCCGAGCAGCGCACAGATCACCATCGAGGGGACGGGCAGCGCGAAGGCGCTCACCAGATCCGCGGGAGCGCCCTGCGCGATCATCGTGTCCAGCAACCGGTCGACGGTCTCCTGGATCCGGGGGCGCAGGGCGGCGGTCCGTTCGAGCGAGAAGCCCGGGATCAGCATCCGGCGCTGGGTGTTGTGCTCGGGGTCGTCCACGCCGAGGAGCTCGACGCGTCGTCTGCTGCTCCCGGCCAGCCGTGCGGTGAGCATCGGGAAAGCGGGGTGCTCGCGGTCGGACGAGAGCCGTGGGTCGACGAGGAGTGCCCGGGCCTCGGCATGTCCGGTCACCAGCCAGACCCGGCGGCCGTCGAAGAGGGTGGCGGGCGTCAGCGGTGATTCCCCGGAGCCCGGGGGCCGGTACCCCGTCGGCGGCTGGTACGGGCAGGTGCGGTTCTGGGGGAAGGAGACGGCGGGCTGCCGGACCGCACACGAGACCGCTGCCGGACCGTACGCGGGACGGCCGCCCGGGCGGTGCCGGGCGCCTTAGCCTTCCGGTGTGCCCACTACGACGAACGACCCCGAGGCCTTCGCCACCGGGCGGCTCGACCTGGTCCCGCTCCGGGCCGCGCACGCCCAGGAGATGGCCCGGGTGCTGTCCGATCCGGCCCTCCATACGTTCATCGGGGGCAGCCCAGCGACCGCGGACGAGCTCCGCGCCCGGTACGCACGTCAGTGCGCGGGCTCACCGGACCCTGCGGTGACCTGGTGGAACTGGGTGATCCGGTTGCGTACGGAGGGAGTGGCGGCCGGGACCGTCCAGGCGACGCTGTCGGGTCCGGTGGCCGAGATCGCGTGGGTCGTGGGTACGGAGTGGCAGGGGCGCGGGATCGCGTCGGAGGCGGCGGTGGGGCTGGTGGCGCTGGTCGGCGAGGTGCCGGGAGTGCGCACCGTGATCGCGCACATCCACCCGGACCACGTGGCGTCCGCAGGCGTGGCCCGGGCTGCGGGGCTCAGGCCGACGGGGGAGTGGCAGGACGGCGAGGAGCGGTGGCGGGTGTCGCCGCTCGGGGTGCCTCCGGCCCCCGGCCTCTTCCCGGCGGGCGGCTGAGCCGCCCACGGCCCGACAGGGCTCCCGCACTCCCCTTGCGGCCGCCTGGTTCCGACGGGGTGCACAGGCGTTTACCCTGGGGGTGAACGTCTGTGCACCCCCAGGCCGTCCCTGGCCGGGGCCCACGTCACCCAGCCAGCCCGACGGAGAGCCATGCCCCCAGCGATACCCGGACCCCCAGCGACCTCAGGACCCACGGAGCCGGCCCGGCCGGCCGGCCGGACCGCGGCCGGCCCGACCGGCCAGGCAGCCGGCACCGGCCCCGCCGGCGGTACCGGGTCCGCGGGCTCCGCGACCGGACCCGGTACCGCCGCCCCCGGTGCGGCACCGCACCCCCGGATGTTCGTCGGGGTCCTCGCCTTCTGCGGTGTCGTCGTCGCCGTCATGCAGACGCTGGTCGTGCCCCTGCTGCCGCACGTTCCGGCGCTCACCGGAGCCACCCCCGCCGCGGCCAGCTGGCTCGTCACCGTCACGCTGCTGACCGGGGCCGTCTGCACGCCGGTGCTGGGGCGGGTCGGGGACATGTACGGAAAGCGCCGGGTGCTCGTCGCCGCGCTCGGGGTGCTGGTCGCCGGGTCCGTGCTCTGCGCGGTCAGTTCACAGATCGGGGTGCTCATCGCCGGGCGCGCGCTCCAGGGCGCCGCGCTCGCCGTCGTGCCGCTGGGTATCAGCATCATGCGCGACGAGCTGCCGCCCGCCCGCGTCCTGTCGTCCGTCGCGCTGATGAGTTCGACGCTGGGCATCGGCGCGGCCGTGGGGCTGCCGGTCGCCGCGATGGTCATCGAACATTCCGACTGGCACACCATGTTCTGGGCGTCCGCCGGGCTCGGGGTGCTCGACATCGTGCTGGTGCTCGCCGTCGTACCGGAGTCGCCGCTGCGGGCGCGCGGGCGGTTCGACGCGCTGGGGGCCATCGGCCTGAGCGGCGCGCTGGTCTGCCTGTTGCTCGCCACCACGCAGGGCGGCGAGTGGGGCTGGGGGTCCACGAGGGTGATCGCCCTGTTCGTGGCCGCCGTCGTGATCGGGCTGGTCTGGGGCCGGTACGAACTGCGGGTCGCCTCCCCCATGGTCGACCTGCGTGTCTCCGCCCGCCCCGCGGTGCTCTTCGCCAACCTCGCCGCGCTGCTGATCGGCTTCGCCTTCTACGCCAACTCCCTCTCCACCGCCCAGATGGTGCAGGAGCCGAAGAGCACCGGGTACGGCCTCGGCGCGTCCATCGTCGTGGGCGGACTCTGCCTGCTGCCCGGCGGGCTCGCCATGGTGGCGCTCTCCCCGGTCTCCGCGCGGATCTCCGCCCGGTACGGGCCGAAGGTCACGCTGGCGCTCGCCGCGGGCGTGCTGGCCGTCGGCTATCTGGTGCGCTTCTTCACCAGCCACAGCCTGTGGCTGATCATCGTGGGCGCGACGGTCGTCGCCTCCGGCACCGCCCTCGCCTACTCCGCGCTGCCCTCCCTCGTGATGCGCGCGGTCCCGGTGAGCGAGACCGGGGCGGCCAACGGGCTCAACACCCTGATGCGCTCGGTCGGGCAGGCCTTCTGCAGCGCCGTGGTGGCCGCCGTGCTCGCCAACGTGACGTTCCGGGTCGGCGGGCACACCGCGCCCACCCTGCACGCGTATCTGCTGGTCTTCCTGATCGCCGCCGGGGCCGCCCTCGCCGCGCTGGCCGTCACGCTCTGCATTCCGGGGCGTCCGGCCGGTGCGGCCGGTACCGTCGGGGAGCGAGGTCCGAACGCGCTTGTCCGGGAGGGTGCATGACCGTCGGTGGTACGGAAACCAGTACGGAAGCCGGTACGGGCCCCCGTGCGGGCGCCGGTGCGGGAGCCGTCGCCACGGGGCGTGACGCCATTCTGCTCGCTGCCCGGCGGGCGTTCACCCAGCGTCCGTACGCCGAGGTGACGATGCGCGGTATCGCCGCCGACGCGGGGGTGAGCGCCTCGCTGATCGTGAAGCGCTTCGGCACCAAGGAGGAGCTGTTCAACACGGTCGCCGACTTCGGTGCGGCAGCCGACGAGTTGTTCGACGCGTCCCTCGGTTCACTGGGCCGGCATCTGGTGCTCGCTCTCGTGCGCAGCCGCCGGGAACGTCAGGCAGATCCCCTGCTGCGGGTGGTCTTCTCGCTCGGCAACCGGGACGAACGCTCCCTGCTGAAGGAGCGCTTCCGGGAGCAGGTCACCTCCCGCCTGGCCGCTCGCCTCACCGGTGACGACCGTGAACTGCGGGCCGAGCTGATCGCCGGCCAGCTGCTGGGCATCGGCGCCGCTCTCAGCCTGCACCGTCCCGGCGCGGGCGAACTGGCCACCCCGGAGCGGCTGGCCGAGCTGTGCGGGCCCGCGCTCCAGCGTCTGATCGACGGGGCCTGATCGGCCGGGACGATCCGACGGGGCCTGATCGGCGCCCCCCTGCCGGTACGGCGTCGGGCCCGGAGACGGGCCGGACACGCCGGAGCCCCGGCGCCTCAGGGGCGGCCGGGGCTCCGGGACACGGATCCTGTGCGGAGCGGGACCTTACAGCTGCCCGATCACGTAGTCGATGCAGGCCGTCAGCGCCTCGACGTCCTTCGGGTCGATCGCCGGGAACATCGCCACCCGCAGCTGGTTGCGGCCCAGCTTGCGGTACGGCTCGGTGTCCACGATGCCGTTGGCGCGCAGCGCCTTCGCGACGGCCGTCGCGTCGATCTCGTCGGCGAAGTCGATCGTGCCGATCACCTGCGAGCGCTTCGCCGGGTCGGTGACGAACGGGGTCGCGTACTTGGACTCCTCGGCCCAGCCGTACAGGGCGCGGGCGGATGCCGCCGTGCGCGCGACCGTCCAGTCCAGGCCGCCCTGGGTGTTCATCCAGGTCAGCTGCTCGTTCAGGAGGAACAGCGTGGCGAGGGCCGGGGTGTTGTACGTCTGGTTCTTGAGCGAGTTGTCGATCGCCGTCGGCAGGCTGAAGAACTCGGGGATGTGCCGGCCCGACGCGTGGACGCGCGCCGCGCGCTCCAGCGCGGCCGGGGAGAACACCCCGATCCACAGGCCGCCGTCGGAGGCGAACGACTTCTGCGGGGCGAAGTAGTAGACGTCGGTCTCGGTGATGTCGACCGGCAGACCGCCCGCACCCGAGGTGGCGTCCACCAGGACGAGGGAGCCCTCGTCGGCGCCGGTGACGCGCTTGATCGGGGCGGCGACGCCCGTCGACGTCTCGTTGTGCGTCAGCGCGTAGACGTCCACCCCGGCCTCGGCCGCCGGGTCCGGGTGGGTGCCCGGGTCGGAGGCGATCACGGTCGGGTCGGCCAGCCACGGGGCCAGCTTCGACGCCTTGGCGAACTTGGAGGAGAACTCACCGAAGTTGAGGTGCTGCGACTTGGACTCGATGAGCCCGTGGGTCGCGACGTCCCAGAAGGCGGTGGACCCGCCGTTGCCCAGGATCACCTCGTAGCCCTCGGGGAGCTGGAAGAGGTCGCGTACGCCTGCGCGCACCGCGCCGACCAGGTTCTTCACCGGGGCCTGGCGATGGGAGGTGCCCATCAGGGAAGTACCGGTCGCGGCGAGGGCGTCCAGCGCCTCCGTACGCACCTTGGAGGGGCCCGCGCCGAAACGGCCGTCGGCGGGCTTGATGTCAGCGGGAATCCGGATCTCAGCCACGAGCCGGAGCGTAGCCGGTTCCGGGCGCTCGCGGACAAAGGGTCCGCTCGGTGAGACGGACGACACGGGGTGTGACGGGGGTCTCCCGGCGGCCGGGCGACCGCGCCCTCCGCCCGGCCCGCCCCGGGCCCCGGGGGACGCGGGCCGGGCCGGGCGGTCGGGAGCGTGGGGGAGCGGGGCGGGCGGCGGTGCTCAGCCGCCGAGCTTCACCGGCAGCGCGTAGAGGTCGTTCTGAGTGACCACCGGCTTGTTCCGCAACTCCGTCGCGGGGACGGCCAGGTGCAGCTCGGGGAAACGGCCGAAGAGCGCGGGCAGGGCGACGCCCGCTTCGAGGCGGGAGAGCGCGGCGCCGGGGCAGACGTGCGGGCCGTGGCCGAAGGAGATGTGCCGGTTCGGGGCGCGGGTGATGTCGAAGCCGTCCGCCGTCGGGCCGTGCGCCTCCTCGTCGCGGCCGATCGCTCCGAACGAGACGATCAGCCCCTCGCCCTTCGGCAGGATCCTGTCGCCCACCTCGATGTCCTCGGACGCGAAGCGGATCAGGACGTGCGAGGTCGGGGTGGACCAGCGGAGCGTCTCCTCGATGACGTTCTCCCACGGCACCTCGCCGTCGAGCACCATCCGGCGCTGCTCGGGGTGGGCCTGGAGGGCGACGACCGCGTTCACGATCAGGCTGATCGTCGTCTCGTGGCCTGCGGCGATCATCAGCTGGAGGGTGTTGGTGATCTCCTCGGTCGTGAGGTGGTCGCCGTCCTCGGAGGCCGCGATCAGCGCGCTCGTCAGGTCGTCACCCGGTTCGGCCCGCTTGGACTCGACGATCTTCGAGAAGAGCCTGCCGAGGTCCGCCATCATCTGCGGGACCTCCTCCGGCGGCGTCTGGGTGGAGAAGAACTTCTCGAAGAGGGTCTTCAGCCTGGGGTGGTCGACGGCGTCGACGCCCATCAGCTCGCTGACCACGTTCATCGGCAGCGGGTACGCGAACTCCGCCTTCAGGTCGACGGTCTCCCCGGCCGGCACCTCGGCGAGCCGGTCCAGCATCCCGGTGGTGAGCTTCTCGATGCCGGCGCGCAGCCGCTCCACCCTCCGCACGGTCAGCGCCTGCGCCACCAGGGTGCGGAGCCTGCGGTGCTCAGGGCCGTCGGCGGTCAGCATCGAACGGCCCGGGTTGGCCAGCCCGATCAGCGGCCAGTCCAGCGGGATCTCCCCGCGCTGCCACGCGCCCCAGACCTCGATGTCCTTCACCAGCCGGGAGTCGGTGAGCAGCTGCCGGGCCTCGGCGTGCCGCGTCACCGCGTAACAGGCCACCCCGCCCGGCAGGACGACCCGGGCCAGCGGCCCCGCTGCCCGCAGGGCGGCGCTCTCGCCGTCCAGATCCCGGACGAAGGGGTCCAGGGCGATGCTCTCGGTGTGGCTTCCGTGGTCGACCGGGCAACTCATCTGTGCCTCCTGGGGCGCGAACGGCCGTGCTGGGTGGGTCTTCGGGTCACAGTGCGGGAACCGGAGTGAAGGTGACGGGCAGGCTGGACAGACCGCGCAGCCAGGGAGAAGGACGCTGGGTGAGGCTCTCCCCGGGGGCCGCGAGGTCGATGTCGGGGAGGCGGTCGAGGATGACCTCGATCCCCGTACGCGCGACGACCTCCGCGATCTCCTGGGCCGGGAACGGACAGCGGTGCTCGCCGTGGCCGAAGGAGAAGAAGGCGTTGTTGCCGCCGGTCAGCGTCGAACCGTCGGTGCGGACCTGCGGGTCGGCGTTGGCGGCGGCGAGACCGAGCAGCAGCATGTCGCCGGTCTGGATGTGCCGCCCGCCGAGGTGGGTGTCGCGCGAGGCCCATCGGCCCGCGACGTTCTGCGTCGGGGTGTCCTCCCAGAGGACCTCGTTCATCGCCTCGGCGACGCTGTGCCGGCCGCCCGAGAGCGAGGCGGCGAACCGGTCGTCGGTCAGCATCAGCCGCAGCGAGTTGCCGATCCAGTCGGCGGTGGGCTGGTGGCCCGCGGCCAGCATGACCATCAGGTCCTGGGCGACCTCGTCCAGGGAGAACCCTGCCTCGTTGCCCAGCATGTGCGAGGCGACGTCCTCGGCGGGCGACGCCTGCCGGGCGATGAGCAGATTCATCATCGACTGCCCGAGGTGCTGCTGTCCCGCCAGGGCGAGTTCACGGCCGTCGATCATGTCGTTCAACGCCTTGACCAGGGCCGGGCCCTCGTCGTCAGGGAAGCCGTAGATCCTGGCGAGCACCCGGACCGGCAGCAGCATCGCGTACTGGCCGATGATCTCCGTGACGCCCTTGCCGCAGAAGGAGTTGATCAGCTCGTCGGCGTACTGCTCGGCGATGCGCCGCAGGGCGAACGGGTCGACCGACTCCAGCGCGTCGCCGATCATCGCGGCGCGCTCGCGGTGGCGCTCCCCCACGGTGTAGAGGATCGACGGCTGCTTGCGGCCGATCATCGGCAGCAGCGGCCAGTCGCCCGGGATGCGGTCCCACTGATTCCACAGGTCGGAGTCCCGGCTGAAGAGCACCGGGTCCGCGGTGACCTGGTGCAGCTCGCGGTAGTCGAGGACCAGCCAGGCCGGTACGTCCCCTTCGAGCAGCACCGGCGCCACCGGGCCGTGCGCGCGCCGCATCTCCCGGTAGAGCTGGGTGGGGTCCGTCTGGAATCGGGGGCCGCTCAGCCGAGTCGGCGGGGTGTCGGTGGTCATGTGGTGCTTGGCTCCCGTGCGGACGTCGCTGCGGATGTCGCTGCGGATGTCGAAGGCCCTGAGGGCGCTGTGGACAGGGCGTGCAGGTGCTGGAGGAGGGTGATCAGTACGTACTTGCTGGACGTACGGTCACGGGCGTCGCAGTCGATCAGCGGGATCTCGGGGGAGAGGTCCAGCGCCTCACGGAGCTGCTCCAGCGAGTGCACCGGGCCGCCGAAGTCGTTGCAGGCGACGATGAACGGCGTGCCGTGGTGCTCCAGCCGGTCGATGGCGTACCAGGAGTCGGCGATCCTGCGGGTGTCGACCAGGACGACGGCTCCGAGCGTGCCGGAGAACAGCCGGTCCCAGAGGAACCAGAAGCGCTCCTGGCCGGGCGCGCCGAAGAGGTAGAGGATCGTCCGCTCGTCGATGCTGATACGGCCGAAGTCGAAGGCGACGGTGGTGGCGGTCTTGGCCTGCACCCCGTCGAGGTTGTCGACGGCCGCCCCCGCCTGCGTCATCGTCTCCTCGGTGTTCAGCGGACGTATCTCGCTGACCGACCGGACCATGGTGGTCTTCCCTGCGCCGAACCCGCCGACGATGACGATCTTGAGACCGTTGTCGGCGGTGCCGGCCAGGGCGTTCTGGTTAGAGGTTGCGGAGTCCAACGAGCACCTGCTCCAGGATGTGAGGGTCGGGAAGGCTGTCGGCGCCGCGTGCGGTGCGCGGATGGCGGGCGCTGATCCGCCCCGTGTCGAGCAGGTCGCAGAGCAGGATCCGGGTGATCGAGACGGGCAGTCGCAGCCCGGCCGCGATCTCCACGACGGCCGTGGGACGGCCGCACATCCGCAGGATCGCGACGTGCTCGGACTGCATCCCCGGCGTGGGGTCGCACTCGCCGACGACCAGGGTCACCAGGTCGAAGACGGTGGCGTCGGACCGGCTGCGCCCCCCTGTGACGGTGTAGAGGCGGTCCGGGTCGTCGTCACGGCCCGGCCTGTGCCGGGGCGCCGGGGCGTTCACGCGCGCGGCTCCGCGCTGAGGTGTTCGCCCAGCTGCTCGACCAGTTCGCTCATGTTGTGCCCGATGAGGCCGACGTCGGCGGACTCGTCAGCGACGACGGAGAGGTGGGCGCCGTCGCCCGCCTCGACGATGAACAGCACGCCGCCGTAGAACTCGGCCATCGCGGTCCGTACGCCGCCGGTGCCGTCGCCGAACTCGATGGACGCGCCGTGCGAGAGGGACTGGATGCCCGCCGAGATGGCGGCCAGCTGGTCGGCCTGGTCGACGGAGAGCGCGTTCGTACGGCAGAGCTTGAGGCCGTCACGGGAGAGCACCAGGGCATGGCGGGCGCCCGGGGTGCGCTCAAGCAGGCTCTCCAGGAGCCAGTTGAGCTTCTCGTCGGTGGTGGTCGTGCTCATGAGCTGCTGCCTTCCGGGTTCGGGGAATCGCCACGTACGGCCTGGCGGAACGTGCTGAACCTGGCGGCGGATGTCGTGGACGAGGTCGAGTCGACGGGCTTGGACGACCCGGGGATCCGGGTGCCTTCCGGGTGTGCCGCCGCCAGGGTCTGGCCGCGCCGCCGCTGGGGCAGGCCGCCCTCGTTCGGACCGGCACTGGAGTGGGAGGGTTCCGGCTCGGCGGCGGGCGCGGGCGGGGACTGCTCCCCGGTGGCCTCGGCGGGGGCGGGGAGGCGCGTGGGCAGGGCCGCGGGAGGGGCGGTGCCGTCGGCCCGCCCGTGCGCTGCGGCCTCCGGGAGCGGGGCGGCCTGGGTCTGCTGCCCCTGCGGTGCCTGTACGGCCTGCGGCGCCGGTGCGGCCGTCCGGGAGGTGCGGGTGATCAGCTCGTGCGGGAGGAGGACCAGGACACCGGTGCCGCCGCGCGCCGAGGGGCGGAAGGAGACGGTCAGTCCGTGCTTGCGGGCCAGCCGCCCGACCACCGCGAGGCCCAGCCTGGTCCCGGAGAGGCCGGCCAGGTCGGTCTGCTGGGTGGTCTCCGATGTGACGGCCCGTTCGGCGCGGCGCAGCTGGACATCGCTCATGACCAGGCCGCTGTCCTCGATGGTGAGGATCACACCGGCCGGGACCTCCTCGACGTACACATGCACTTCGGCGGTGGGCGGCGAGAAGTTGGCCGCGTTGTCGAGGAGTTCGGCGAGGGCGTGCATGATGCCCTCGGCCGCGTGGCCGGCGATGGCGATCTCGCTGGTCGAGTGGAGCCGGACCCGCTGGTATCCGGCGATCCGGCCCATCGCGCCGCGCAGGATCGACTCCATGACGATGGGTTTGGCCCAGCGGCGCCCGGAGCGCGCACCGGCCAGGACGGCGATCGAGTCGGCCAGCCGGCCCGCCTGGGCGGTGCGGTGGTCGAGGTGCAGCAGATCGCCGAGTACGTCCTCGTCGGTGTGACGGTGCTCCATCTCGCGCAGGTCGGCGAGCATCCCGGTGGCCAGGGCCTGCATCCGGCCCGCGGCGTTGGACGCCGCGGACAGGGCGGCCGAGCGGGCGGACTCGGCGCGGTTGATCCGTGCGGTCAGCTCGGCGCTCTGCGCGTTGTACCGGGCGGTGAGCCCGGCAGCGGTGGCTTCACGCTGCGCGGTGAGCTCGGCCGCCTTTGCCTCGTGGGCGGCGGTCAGCTGGGCGGTCCTGGCCTCGTACTCGGCGGAGAGCCGGGCGGTACGCGCACCGAACTGCGAGTTCTCTGCGCTCAGTTGCTCGATTCGGGCGCGGAGCGTCCGAGACGTTCTGCCGGCGTGCAGCACCGCGTGGACGGCGGTGGCCACGGCGCCGCTGAACAGCAGGGCTGCCCCGGCCGAGCACCAGGCGAGTGGGGTGCGTACCGAGGCGGGGGCCACGGCCACCGCCCATACGCACAGCAGGCCCGAAGCGATCGCGGAGATCAGCAGAGCCAGTACGGTCGGGCGGAGCGGGGGGCGCTCTGTCATCTGGCGGAGTCCTCATGGACGGATAGGTCAGAAGGGGCGGGAGTGGGGTAAAACGGTCAAGCGTGACTCAAGTGACTCAGGTATTCCTGAGTAACACCTGTCAACTATAGGAGGGTTGGTGATCGGTTTGGGAAGTTGACGGTGTGGAAATTGTTTACTTGGGTACACATTTTGCACAGGGGCATGCTGGAGCCATGGGCGAGCAGCGGGACGGCCGCAACAACGGCCGCAACAACAGTCATGACAGCGCCGAGAACGCCGGTGATCTGGAGCGGGCCCTGCGCCGTTCTGTCCGCGGGGATGTCGAATTCGGGGTCACCGCCCGCTCCCTGACGACCATGGACGCCTCCAACTACCGCCGGGTCCCGCTCGGCGTCGTCGCCCCGCGCGACGCGGGCGACGTGGCCGCCGCGCTGGACGTGTGCCGCGCCCACGGCGTGCCCGTGGTGCCGCGCGGCGGCGGCACATCCATCGCGGGGCAGGCCACCGGCACCGGCGTCGTCCTCGACTTCACCCGGCACATGCGCGCGATCGTCTCACTGGACCCGGATGCCAGGTCCGCTGTGGTCCAGCCCGGCGTGATCCTCGACGACCTGCGGGCCGCGGCGGGCGCCCACGGCCTGACCTTCGGCCCCGACCCGTCCACGCACAACCGCTGCACGCTCGGCGGGATGATCGGCAACAACTCCTGCGGCTCCCACTCGGTCGCCTGGGGCACCACCGCGGACAACGTCATCCGGCTCACCACCGCTGCCTACCAGGGCGGCACCCACCACCTCGGACAGGGCTGGGACGGCGCGCCGCCCGGCCTGCGCGAACTCGTCGGCTCCCGGCTGGAGCTGCTCCGCACCGGCTACCCTGCCGGTCTGCCGCGCCGGATCTCCGGATACGCGATCGACGCCCTGCTCCCCGAGAACGGCCCCGACCCGGCCCGCGCCTTCTGTGGCAGCGAGGGCACCCTGGGTGTGCTGACCGAGGCGACCGTACGGCTGGTCGAGGCGCCCCGCGCGCGGGCGCTCGCCGTCCTCGGTTACGCGGACGAGGGCGACGCCGCCGACGCGGCGGCCGGGCTGCTGCGCCACCGCCCGCTGACCGTCGAGGGTATGGCAGCCGACCTGGTGCGCGAGCCCACAGGACTGCCGCGCGGTGGCGCCTGGCTCTTCGTCGAGACGGGCGGCGCCGATGAGGCGGAGGCCCGCGCGCGGGCCGGTGCGATCGCGCGGGCCGCCGACGCGCTGGACACCCTGGTCATCGACGACCCGGCGGCCCAGCGCACCCTGTGGCGCATCCGCGAGGACGCGAGCGGCACCGCGACCCGCACCACGGACGGCTCGGAGGCCTGGCCGGGCTGGGAGGACTGTGCCGTACCCCCGGCCCGGCTCGGCGCGTATCTGCGGGATTTCCGCGCGCTGCTCACCGCACACGGGCTCCAGGGCACCCCGTACGGCCACTTCGGGGACGGCTGTATCCACGTACGGATCGACTTCGACCTCCTCACCCCGGCCGGTGTCGGACGCTTCCGCACCTTCTCCGGCGAGCTGGCCGCGCTCGTCGTCGCGCACGGCGGCTCGCTCTCCGGCGAACACGGCGACGGGCAGGCCCGCGCCGAGCTGCTCCCGCAGATGTACGGGGACGAACTGGTCGCGCTCTTCGGCCGGTTCAAGGACGTGTGGGACCCGGAGGGCGGGATGAACCCGGGCATGCTCGCCAGGCCGCACCGGCTGGACGAGAACCTCCGCTTCGCGGTGCTGCCGCGAGAGCCGGTGGACGTGGAGTTCGGCTACCCGCACGACCAGGGGGACTTCACCGCCGCCGTACGCCGCTGCGTGGGCGTCGCCAAGTGCCGTACGGAGACGGCGTCCGGGACGGACGTCATGTGCCCCTCCTTCCGGGCCACCGGGGAGGAGCAGCACTCCACCCGCGGGCGCGCCCGGCTGCTGCACGAGATGCTGGCGGGCGAGGTCGTCACGGACGGGTGGCGCTCGGAGGAAGTCCGCGACGCCCTGGACCTCTGCCTCTCCTGCAAGGGCTGCCGGAGCGACTGTCCGGTCGGCGTCGACATGGCCACGTACAAGGCGGAGTTCCTGCACCACCACTACGCGGGCCGGCGCAGGCCCGCCGCCCACTACGCGATGGGCCGCCTGCCGCGCTGGCTGCGGGCCGCGGCGCCGTACGCCCGCACGGTGAACGCGCTGTCCGGGGTGCGGCCACTGGCCTCGCTCGCCAAACGGCTGGCGGGGATCGCTCCCGAGCGTACGATTCCGGCGCTCGCACCGCAGACGTTCCGGCGGTGGTTCGGCCGCCGCGTCCAGCCGCCCGCGCGCGTCGTCCTCTGGCCCGACACCTTCACCGATCATCTCTCCCCGGAAGTGGGCAGGGCTGCGGTGCGGGTCCTGGAGTCGGCGGGACTCGGCATCGCGCTGGCGCCGGACGGAGTGTGCTGCGGACTGACCTATGTCACCACCGGCCAGCTCGACCAGGCCCGCGCGGTGCTGCGCCGCACCCTCGACCGGGTGGAGCCACTGCTCGACGCGGGCCTCCCCGTCGTCGTCCTGGAGCCGAGCTGTGCGGCCGCCCTCAGGACGGATCTGCCGGAGCTGCTGGGGGACGACCCCCGTGCGCACCGGCTGGCGGCGGCGGTACGGACCTTCGCACAGGCCCTGGAGGAGGAAGCCCCGCAGTGGCGGCCCCCGGTGCTCGGGCGGGAGGTTGCCGGGCAGACCCACTGCCACCAGCACGCGGTCCTCGGCGACGCGGCCGAACGCCGGCTGCGCGTCAAGGCGGGCCTGACCGGCGAACTGAGCGGCGGGTGCTGCGGTCTCGCCGGCAACTTCGGGTTCGAGCGCGGCCACTACGAGGTGTCGGTCGCCTGCGCCGGGGAACAGCTGCTGCCGGCAGTACGGGCGGCGGCGCCGGGGGCGGAGATCCTGGCCGACGGCTTCTCCTGCCGCACGCAGCTGGCACAACTGTCTGAGCTGGGCGGGCGCCCGGCCCGGCACCTGGCGGAGGTGCTGGCCGAGGGGCTGGCGGCCGAGGGGCGGACCGGCGGGCCGGCCGGGGGGCGGGCCGCGCGGGGGGCGGACGGGACGTGACGGGACGGGCGGGCGGTGACGGGTGGCCCCCGCCCGGGCCCGTGAGCGCCCGGGGGCCCGAGGCTCCGCAACCGTAAGCGGGAGATACCGCTCCGGGCCCTTACTGTGGACGTCATGGATCCGATCGCCCCCGCCGACGCCAAGGCCCTCGACACCGCGCTGACCGACCCCTCCGCCGTGAGCGACGCCGCCCCCGGCGGCTCGGAGGCCGGCGGACTGCGCAGCCGTCTCGGGCCGCTCGGGCTGGTGCTGTCGGGCGGGATCTCGGTGCAGTTCGGGGCCGCCGTGGCCGTCTGGCTGATGCCCAGGGCCGGAGCGCTCGGCGTCGTCTCGCTGCGCCTGGCCGTGGCCGCGGTCGTGCTGCTCGTCGTGTGCCGGCCCCGGGTACGCGGGCTGTCGCGGACGGACTGGAGCACGGTCCTGGTCTTCGGGGTCGCGATGGCCGGCATGAACGGCTTCTTCTACCAGGCGGCGGACCGAATCCCGCTGGGCGCGGCCGTGACGCTGGAGGTCCTCGGCCCGCTCGCCCTGTCCGTGATCGCCTCACGCAGGCTGATGAACCTGCTGTGGGCCGGGCTCGCGCTCTGCGGGGTGGTGCTGCTGAGCGGCGGCGGCTTCGGCGGTCTGAACCTGGTGGGTGTGGCGTTCGCGCTCGCGGCGGGCGGGATGTGGGCCGCGTACATCATCTTCAGCGCCCGGACCGGCGCTCGCTTTCCCCGCGCCGACGGACTGGCCCTCGCGATGGCGGTGGGCGCCCTGCTGATGCTGCCCCTGGGCATCGCGGACGCGGGCTCGAAACTGCTCGTCCCGAGCACGCTGGGCCTGGGCGCGGCGGTGGCGCTGCTCTCGTCCGTACTCCCGTACACCCTGGAGCTGCTCGCCCTGCGCCGCCTCCCCGCTTCGACCTTCGCCGTCCTGATGAGCCTGGAGCCGGCCATCGCCGCGACGGCGGGCTTCCTCGTCCTGCACCAGGCGCTCTCCGGGGTGGACGCGCTGGCCATCGCGCTGGTGATCGTGGCCAGCATGGGGGCGGTCAGGACCCAGGTCACCGGGAAGTGACGCGGCGCGGGCGGCCCGGCCCCGGCCGCGCCTGTCCTGTGCCGGGTCAGCCGGTGGCGGCCTCCCGCGGCAGCTTCCGGAAGAAGGCCCGGATGTCCTCCACCAGCGGGCCCGGTTGTTCCATGGCCGCGAAGTGCCCGCCCCTCTCGTGCTCCGTCCACTGCACGATGGTGTTCGACCGCTCCGCGATGTGCCGCAGCGGTACGAAGTTCTCCTGCGGGAAGTCGGCCAGCGCGGTGGGGGCCGCCGACGGCTCGGGCGGCGCGCCCCAGTAGTCGGCGTGCGCCCGCTCGTAGTAGATACGGGCGGACGAACCGGCGGTCCCGGTCAGCCAGTACAGCATCACGTTGGTGAGCAGCTGGTCGCGGTCGACGGCGTCCTCGGGGCGGTCCTGCGAGTCGGTCCACTCCTTGAACTTCTCGGCTATCCAGGCCAGCTGCCCCACGGGTGAGTCCGTCAGTCCGTAGGCGAGCGTCTGGGGGCGGGTGGACTGGATGTCGGCGTACCCCTGACGGTCACGCGCCCACCGCCGGTTCCGCTCCCAGGACGCCTGGGTGCGTGCGCGTTCCGCCGGGCTCAGCGGGGCCAGCTCGGCCTCGGTGGGCTCCTCCGTCGCGGCCGAGCCGGGGAGCAGATTCAGATGGACGCCGATGACCCGGTCCGGATGGACGCGGCCCAGCTCACGGGAGATGGCGGCGCCCCAGTCGCCGCCCTGGGTGCCGTACCGCTCGTAGCCGAGGCGCCGCATGAGCGCGGCGAAGGCGGCGGACACCCGGCGGTACTCCCAGCCCGTCTCGGTGGTCGGACCGGAGAGACCGAATCCCGGGATGCTCGGCAGGACCAGGTGGAATGCGTCGGAGGGGTCGCCGCCGTGCGCCCTGGGGTCGGAGAGCGGTCCTGCCACGCGGGCGAACTCCACGATCGACCCGGGCCAGCCGTGCGTCATGATCAGCGGGGTCGCGTCCGGCTCCGGCGACCGGATGTGGGCGAAGTGGATGTTCGCCCCGTCGACCGTGGTGGTGAACTGCGGCCACTCGTTCAGCGCGGCCTCCGCCGCCCGCCAGTCGTAGGTGTGCCGCCAGTGGTGTGCGAGCTCCTTCAGGTAGGCGCGCGGAATGCCGTAGGACCAGCCCACTCCGGGCAGTTCGTCGGGCCACCGGGTGCGGTCCAGGCGGTCGTGGAGATCATCGATCTCGCTCTGGGGCACATCGACACGGAAGGGCCGGAGGCTCTCGGCGGAGGTCGTCGTCATGCTGCCGCATGCTAACGACTGCCCCGTCGCGGCGCCGGGCCGCCCGCTCCGGCGGGGCGAGCGGTACAGCGGGGCGGGACGACGCAGGCCGGGACGGGCCGATTCCCTGACCGTGTCCGGCCGGCGGTGATGAGGTGCCGCTCTCGTTGACAGCGGCTCCCCGCCCTCTCGATACTGACCGGTGGTTCAGTATGGCGGCCTGACCCGATCGCTGACCCGATCGCCGCCCCGATCGCCGCCCCGATCGCCGTTCCGGAGGAGAGGCACCCCGATGACCGCCCTGCCGACGCCCGCCCCGCCCGCCCCGTTGGTCTCCCTGACCTGGACCGATCACGTGACCGGCCGCATGGGCCATCTGGTGATCGACCGGCTGGTGCGGGGTGTGTCCAGCGGCGGTCTGCGGATGCGGGAGGGCTGCACGCTCGACGAGGTCGCCGGTCTGGCCCGCGGTATGACCATGAAGGAGGCCCTGCACTACGACGGCGATGACCCGCAGGCCCGGTACATCCCGCTGGGCGGGGCCAAGGGCGGCATCGACTGCGATCCGCGGAGCCCCGGCGCGTACGGCGTCCTGGTGCGGTATCTGCGGGCGATGCGGCCGTACATCGAGCGCTTCTGGACCACTGGTGAGGATCTGGGTCTGAGCCAGGACACCGTGGACAGGGCCGCCGCCGAAGCGGGCCTCGTCTCCTCCATCCAGGCCGTCTATCCGCTGCTGGACGACGAGCCCACGGCACGCCGTCGGCTGGCGGACGCCTTCGCGGTCGAGGTCGGGGGCATCGGCCTCGACGAACTGGCCGGCGGCTGCGGTGTGGCCGAGTCGGTGCTGGCGGTCCTGGACCGCGCGGGCGTCCCGTACGAGGGGACCCGCGTGGCGGTGCAGGGGTTCGGCACGATGGGCGGGGCGACCGCCCGGTTCCTCGCCCGGGCCGGCCTGAGGGTCGTGGCGGTGGCCGACGTCGAGGGCACGGTCGCCAACCCCGGCGGGCTCGACGTGGAGGCGCTGCTGGCCGCGCGGGACGCGTACGGGGCGGTGGACCGCACCGCCCTCGGCCCCCATGACACGGAGTTGCCGGGGAGCGACGCCTGGCTCGCCGCCGACGCAGATGTGCTGGTGCCGGCTGCGGTCTCCTACGCGATAGACGCGGACAACCAGGCGCGGATCACGGCGCGCTGGATCGTCGAGGCCGCCAATATGCCCGTACGGCCGGATGCGGAGGCACTGCTCGCGGAACGCGGCATCGCCGTGCTGCCCGATGTCGTCGTCAACTCCGCGACGAACGCGTGGTGGTGGTGGACGCTGTTCGGTGACATCGGACCCGACGCGGACGAGGCCTTCGCCCACATCCGGCGCTCGATGCGGGCCCTCGTCGGGCAGGTGCTGGCCCGGTCGGACGCCGGAGGGATCACCCCCCGCGCGGCGGCCCACGCGATCGTCGCGGACCGGCTGCCGGTGATCGCCGAGCGCTTCGGGTGGTACGGGGGGTGACCTCGGGCCTCCGTGCGTCCGTGCCTCCGTGCGGGGCGGCGGCCTCCGGGCGACCCCGGGCCCTGCCCCTCACGTGCCTGGCGTCCGGTACCGGCGGCCCGTGCGCCCGGGCGGCTTAGGGTGACGGGCATGGCGAGGGTCAGGTTGAGCGTGGAGGAGCGGCGTGGCGAGATGCTGCGCGCGGCCGTCGAACAGATCGAGGCGCGGGGCGTCTCCGCCGTGCGGATCGCCGACGTCGCCTCCGCGCTCGGTGTGAGCAACGCGCTGGTGCTCTACCACTTCTCGACCAAGGAGCAACTCGTGGCGGCAGCGTTCCGCCACGCCGCCGACAGTGACCTCGCCCAGCTGCGGAAGCTGCTCGGGCGCCGCACCACGGCAGCGCACCGGCTGCGGGCGGCGGTCCGCTGGTACGCGCCGACGGGGCAGGCCAAGGGGTGGCGGCTGTGGATCGAGGGCTGGTCGGCGGCGCTGCGCGACGCGGACCTGCGGGAGACGGCGCGCGAGCTCGACCAGGAGTGGAAGGCCGCACTCGCCGAGGTCGTCGCGGAGGGCGTGGCGGCGGGCGAGTTCCGGTGCGCCGATCCGGTGGCCGCGGCGTGGCGGCTGACGGCGCTGCTGGACGGACTCGCCGTGCAGATGACCTCGTACACCGGCTCCCTCGCCCGCGCCACGATGCTGGAGTGGACGGACGACGCGCTGGCGCGCGAGCTCGGCGTCGACCGCGCCGTCCTCACACGGACGGGTACCGCCTGCTTGCCGACGACCCGGCGCACACCGGGAGCCACGACACCCGGGTGAACGTGGGCTCTGGCAAAGGAAGCTGACGCGCCGTTATGCATCACCGCAGCGTGCCGGCCGCCGCCCGCCCGCAGGACGGCAATCGCTTCGAAAAAAGAATGCAAGCACGCTTGCTTGTTTTCCCGGGCGCTGCCATGCTCCCGGACACGAAGCCGTGCCCGGAGGGAGTGCCCCGTGTCCGATGCAGGTGCCGTACTGGATGATCTGGTCGATGAGAGCGCCGAACTGGACTCTCTCGTGGCCGGGTTGGGAGACGGCCAGTGGGCTGCCGCAACCCCGGCGCCCCGGTGGACCGTCGCCCATCAGATCGCCCATCTCGCCTGGACCGACCGGGCGGCGCTGCTCGCCGTGGCCGGGCCCGATGCCTTCGCCGGGGAGGTCGAGAAGGCGCTCGCCGCACCGGAGACCTTCGTGGACGACGGCGCGGAGGAAGGCGCGGAGCTCGACCCGCCCGTCCTGCTCGCCCGTTGGCGGGACGGCCGCGAACAGCTCCAGCGGGCGCTGCGCACCGCCCCGCCCGGCGCACGCTTCCCCTGGTACGGCCCGCCGATGAGCACCGCGTCCATGGCCACCGGACGGCTGATGGAGACCTGGGCGCACGGCCAGGACATCGCGGACGCGCTCGGCGTGGAGCGCCGGCCGACCGCGCGGCTGCGGCACGTGGCGCGAATCGGCGTGCGGGCCAGGGGATTCGCCTTCGGGGCGCGCGGACTGGACGTGCCCGCCGACGAGTTCCGGGTCGAGCTGAGCGGGCCGGGCGGAGAGCTCTGGGAGTACGGTCCCGCCGACGCCGTCCAGCGGGTCACCGGGCCGGCCCTCGATTTCTGTCTGCTGGTCACCCAGCGCGCGCACCGTGACGACCTGGCCCTGCGCGCGGAGGGTGCCGACGCCGACCGGTGGCTGGGGATCGCGCAGGCCTTCGCCGGGCCGCCCGGAGCCGGGCGCGCGCCGAAGGGCGCGGTGTGAGGCCGCTGCGGATCGGGAACGCCTCCGGCTTCTACGGCGACCGGTTCGGCGCGATGCGGGAGATGCTCACCGGGGGCCCGCTGGACGTGCTGACCGGCGACTACCTGGCCGAGCTGACCATGCTCATCCTGGGCCGCGACCGCCTCAGGGATCCCCGCCTCGGATATGCCAGGACGTTTCTGCGCCAGCTGGAGGAGTGCCTCGGCGAGGCCCACGACCGGGGGGTGCGGATCGTCACCAACGCCGGCGGTCTCAATCCGGCCGGACTCGCGGATGCGATAAGGGAGTTGAGTGGCCGTGTCGGCGTGCCGGTGCGGGTCGCGCAGGTGACGGGCGACGCCCTGCCGCTGCCCGAGGGTGCGCTCACCGCCAACGCCTATCTGGGCGGCGCCGGGATCGCGGCCTGTCTGCGGGGCGGCGCCGATGTGGTGGTCACGGGCCGGGTGACGGATGCGGCGCTGGTCACAGGACCTGCCGTCTGGCACTTCGGCTGGGAGCCCGGCGACCTCGACCGGCTCGCGGGCGCGGTCGCCGCCGGGCATGTGCTGGAGTGCGGGACCCAGGCGACCGGCGGCAACTACTCCTTCTTCACCGGGCACGACGTACGCCACCCCGGCTTCCCGGTCGCGGAGATCGGCGCCGACGGATCGGCCGTGATCACCAAGCACGACGGTACGGGCGGGGTCGTCGACATCGGGACGGTGACCGCGCAGCTGCTCTACGAGACGGGCCCCGCCCGGTACGCGGGTCCCGATGTCACGACCCGGCTCGACACCGTACGGCTGACCGAGGAAGGGCCCGGCCGGGTAAGGATCTCGGGCGTGCGCGGGGAGCCCCCGCCCCCGACACTCAAGGCGGGCGTGAGCCGTATCGGCGGCTGGCGCAACGAGGTCGTGTTCGTCCTCACCGGACTCGACATCGAGGCCAAGGCGGCGCTGGTCCGCGAGCAGGTGGAGGACGCCTTCGGCCCGGCCCGCCCGGCACGTGTGCGCTGGGAGCTGGTCCGCACCGACCGGGCCGACGCCGACAGCGAGGAGTGCGCCAGTGCGCTGCTCAGGCTGGTGGTGCGGGACGGCGACCGGGAAGCGGTGGGGCGGGCGGTGAGCGGGGCCGCCATCGAGCTGGCGCTCGGCAGCTACCCGGGCTTCCATGTGACGGCGCCGCCCGGGAAGGGCGCGCCGTACGGGGTCTTCGATGCGGTGTACGTGGACCAGGACGCGGTGGAGCAGGTGGCCGTACTCCCGGACGGGGAGCGGCTGGTGGTCCCCGCCCCGGCCCGTACCTCCGCCCTGGCCCCGGTCGCCACGCCCGCGCTCCCCGATCCGCTCCCCGGGGGCGGCGAGGTACGCCGGGTGCCGCTCGGGCGGGTGGCCGGTGCCCGCAGCGGGGACAAGGGCGGCGACGTGAACGTGGGTGTGTGGGTGCGGACGGACACGGCGTGGCGGTGGCTGGCGCACGCACTCACTGTCGAGCGGTTCCAGGAGCTGCTGCCCGAGACGCGCGGACTGGTGGTCTCCCGCCATGTGCTGCCGAATCTCCGGGCGTTGAACTTCGTGGTGGAGGGGCTGCTGGGGGAGGGGGTCGCGGCGCAGGAGCGCTTCGACGCCCAGGGGAAGGGGGTGGGGGAGTGGCTGCGGTGCCGCACGGTCGAGGTGCCGGAGGGAGTGCTCGGCCCGCCGTGACCGGGGAGCGAGCACCGGGCCACGCACGGGCCCCCGGCCGTGTCCCCGGGCCGTGGCCCGGGGCCCCGCCCCGCCGTGCCCGGCACCGAGCCCCGGGCGAATCCCGCGCACAGCCGTCCCCCGTCCAAGGAGCCCCGGATGACCACCCTCCGTACCGCCCTCGACCCCGAGTCCGCCGAGTACGCCGCACACCGCGAAGCCATGCTCGGCAAAATCGCAGCGCTGGAGGCCGAGCACACCAGAGCGCTCGCGGGCGGCGGTGAGAAGTACACCGACCGCCACCGCAAACGCGGCAAGCTCCTCGCCCGGGAACGCATCGAGCTGCTGCTCGACCCGGACACACCCTTCCTCGAACTCTCCCCGCTCGCCGCCTGGGGCACCGACTACCCGCTCGGCGCCTCGATGATCACCGGTATGGGCACCGTCGAGGGGGTCGAGTGCCTGATCACCGCCAACGACCCCACCGTGCGCGGCGGTGCCAGCAACCCGTGGACGCTGAAGAAGGCCTTCCGGGCCAACGAGATCGCGTACGCCAACCGGCTCCCCTGCATCAGCCTCGTCGAGTCCGGCGGCGCCGACCTCCCCTCGCAGAAGGAGATCTTCATACCCGGCGGCGCCCTCTTCCGGGACATCACCCGGCTCTCCGCCGCGGGGATTCCCACCATCGCCGTGGTGTTCGGCAACTCGACCGCGGGCGGTGCCTACGTGCCGGGCATGTCCGACCACGTCATCATGATCAAGGAGCGGTCGAAGGTCTTCCTCGGCGGACCCCCGCTGGTCAAGATGGCGACCGGTGAGGAGTCGGACGACGAGTCGCTCGGCGGCGCCGAGATGCACGCCCGGGTCTCCGGGCTGGCCGACTACCTCGCACTCGACGAGCCCGACGCGCTGCGCCGGGCGCGCCGCGTCGTCGCCCGCCTCAACTGGCGCAAGGCGCAGCCGGATCCCCCTGGCCCCGTCTCCCCGCCCCGGTACGACGAGGAGGAACTCCTCGGTATCGTGCCCGGCGATCTGAAGACCCCGTTCGACCCGCACGAGGTCATCGCGCGGATCACCGACGGCTCGGACTTCGACGCGTTCAAGCCGCTCTACGGGCCGAGCCTGGTCACCGGCTGGGCCGAACTGCACGGCTACCCCATCGGTATCCTCGCCAACGCGCAGGGCGTCCTCTTCTCCGAGGAATCCCAGAAGGCGGCCCAGTTCATCCAGCTGGCGAACCAGCGCGACATCCCGTTGCTCTTCCTGCACAACACCACCGGCTACATGGTCGGCAGGGAGTACGAGCAGGGCGGCATCATCAAACACGGCGCCATGATGATCAACGCCGTCTCGAACTCGAAGGTCCCGCACCTCTCCGTGCTCATGGGCGCCTCGTACGGCGCCGGCCACTACGGCATGTGCGGGCGCGCCTACGACCCCCGTTTTCTCTTCGCCTGGCCCAGCGCCAAGTCCGCGGTCATGGGACCGCAGCAGCTGGCGGGCGTGCTGTCGATCGTCGCCCGCGCCTCCGCGCATGCCAAGGGGCAGCCGTACGACGACGAGGCGGACGCCGCGCTGCGCGCCATGGTCGAGCAGCAGATCGAGTCGGAGTCCCTGCCGATGTTCCTCTCCGGGCGGCTGTACGACGACGGGGTCATCGACCCGCGGGACACCAGGACCGTGCTGGGTCTGTGTCTGTCCGCCATCCACAACGCACCGGTCGAGGGCGCCCGCGGCGGCTTCGGCATCTTCCGGATGTGACGCCGCCATGCGACCACCGAGCGCGAACGTGAGGACGCACATGATCAGCACTCTGCTCGTCGCCAACCGCGGCGAGATCGCCTGCCGCATCTTCCGTACCTGCCGGGCGCTGGGCATCGCCACCGTGGCGGTCTTCTCCGACGCGGACGCGGACGCGCTGCACGTACGGGAGGCGGACACCGCCGTACGGCTGCCGGGGTCGGCGCCCGCCGACACCTACCTCCGCGGAGACCTCATCGTCGCCGCGGCCCGCGCCGCGGGCGCCGACGCCGTCCACCCCGGCTACGGCTTCCTCTCCGAGAACGCCGGGTTCGCCCGTGCGGTCACCGGCGCCGGGCTCCTCTGGGTCGGCCCCTGTGCCGACGCCATCGAGGCGATGGCGTCCAAGACCCGCGCCAAGAAGCTGATGGCCGGGGCCGGTGTGCCCCTGCTGGCCGCCGTCGACCCGGCAGGTGCCACCGCGGACGATCTGCCGCTGCTGCTCAAGGCGGCGGCGGGCGGAGGCGGACGCGGTATGCGTGTCGTACGCGAACTCTCCGTGCTGGATGAGGAGATGGCGGCGGCCACCGCCGAGGCGCGGGCCGCCTTCGGGGACGACGAGGTCTTCGCCGAGCCGTACGTGGAGCGCGGGCGCCATGTCGAGGTGCAGATCCTGGCCGACGCGCACGGCACGGTCTGGACGCTCGGCACCCGGGACTGCTCACTCCAGCGCCGCCACCAGAAGGTCATCGAGGAGGCTCCAGCCCCCGGCCTCCCCGACGCCCTGCGCGCCACGCTGCGCGAAGCGGCCACCGCCGCCGCCCGCGCGGTGGACTACCAGGGCGCGGGCACTGTGGAGTTCCTCGTCGCGGAGAGCGGCGACCGGGCGTACTTCCTGGAGATGAACACCCGGCTCCAGGTGGAACACCCCGTCACCGAGGCTGTGTTCGGGCTCGACCTGGTCGCGCTCCAGCTCAGGACCGCCGAGGGCGCGCCGCTCCCGCCCGGAGGTCCGCCGCCCGCGTACGGCCACGCGGTGGAGGCCCGGCTGTACGCCGAGGACCCGGCCGCCGGATGGGCCCCGCAGACCGGCACCCTGCACCGGCTGGACGTGCCCGGCACCGGCGGGGCGCCCGGCGGCCGGCCCGCCGGAGCCACCGTCCGGCTGGACACCGGATACGCCGGGGGCGACACCGTCGGCATCCACTACGACCCGATGCTCGCCAAGGTCATCGCCCACGCCCCCACCCGCGCGGAGGCGTTGCGCGCCCTCGCGTACGCGCTCGACCGGGCGCGCATCCACGGCCCGGCCACCAACCGCTCGCTGCTCGTACGGTCGCTGCGCCACCCGGACTTCACCGCCGCCCGGCTCGACACCGGCTTCTACGACCGGCACCTGCCCGGACTCACCGCCCCGGCCCCCGACCCGCTCGCCGCGCTGGCCGTCGCCCTCGCCGACGCGGCGCGGGCACGGACGGGCGGCTGGCGGAACGTGCCGTCGCAGCCGCAGATCAAGACCTACCGCTCCGAGCCCGACGGCGATGTGCACGAGATCCGCTACCGCCTCACCCGGGACGGGCTGCACGCCGAAGGCTTCCCCGGCGTACGGCTGCACGCCGCCGCGCCGCACCGCGTCTCGCTCGAAGCGGGCGGGGTGCTCCGCCACTTCGACATCGACGTGTACGGCGACCGCGCCCACGCCGGACCGCACACCTTCACCCTGCTGCCCCGCTTCCCCGACCCGGCCACCCGCACGGCGCCCGGTTCGCTGCTCGCCCCGATGCCCGGGACGGTCGTCCGGGTCGCCGACGGACTCACGGCCGGGGACACCGTCACCGCAGGGCAGCCCCTCATCTGGCTGGAGGCCATGAAGATGGAGCACCGCATCACCGCTCCGGCATCCGGCACCCTCACCGCACTGCATGCCGCCCCCGGCCGCCAGGTCGAGGTCGGCGCGCTGCTCGCCGTCGTACAGCACGCACAGCCGGACACACAGGAGGCCCTGGAGTCATGAGCACGAGCACTGGTACGAGCACTGGCACACGTACGGGTACCGGCACCGCCGTCACAAGCGCGGCTGTGGAATCCGACGAGCGCGCGGCCCTGCGCGCGGCCGTCGCCGCCCTCGGCAAGCGCCACGCGGGCACGAGCCACCGCGACTACGACCGGCAGGCGCTCTGGGACGCCGCGGCGAAGCTCGGCTACCTCGGGGTGAGCCTGCCGGAGGAGTACGGCGGCGGCGGTGGCGGCATCGCCGAACTCTCCATTGTCCTGGAGGAGTTGGGGGCAGCCGGGTGCCCGCTCCTGATGATGGTCGTCTCGCCCGCCATCTGCGGCACGGTCATCGCGCGGTTCGGCACCGACGCACAGAAGCAGCGGTGGCTCCCCGGCCTGGCGGACGGATCCCTCACCCTCGCCTTCGGCATCACCGAGCCGGACGCCGGTTCCAACTCGCACCGCATCACCACCACCGCCCGCCGCGCCGAAGGGGGGGACTGGCTGCTCACCGGGCGCAAGGTCTTCATATCCGGCGTCGACATGGCCGACGCGACCCTGATCGTCGGCCGTACCGAGGACGCCAGGACCGGACGCCTCAAGCCCTGCCTCTTCCTCGTGCCCCGGGACGCCCCCGGATTCCGCCGCACGCAGATCGACATGGAGATCCAGGCGCCGGAGAAGCAGTTCGAGCTGGTCCTCGACGATGTGCGGCTGCCCCCCGACGCCCTGGTGGGCAACGAGGACGCCGGGCTGCTCCAGCTCTTCGCCGGGCTCAACCCCGAGCGCATCATGACGGCCGCCTTCGCGATCGGCATGGGCCGTTACGCGCTGGCGAAGGCCGTCGACTACGCGAAGACCCGGCAGGTCTGGAAGGAGCCCATCGGCTCCCACCAGGCCATCGCCCATCCGCTCGCCCAGTCCCACATCGAACTCGAACTCGCCCGGCTGATGATGCAGAAGGCCGCAGCCCTCTACGACGCGGGCGACGACCTGGGCGCGGGCGAGGCCGCGAACATGGCCAAGTACGCGGCGGGCGAGGCCTGTGTGAAGGCCGTCGACCAGTCCGTGCACACCCTCGGTGGCAATGGCCTCACCCGCGAGTACGGGCTGGCGGGGCTCATCACCGCGTCCCGGGTGGCCCGGATCGCACCGGTCAGCCGGGAGATGATCCTCAACTTCGTGTCCCACCAGTCCCTGGGCCTTCCCAAGTCCTACTGACAGGAGCGATGACGGTGTTGTTCCACAGTGAGTACGAAGACGTCCCCGTCCTCGACCAGCCCGTCCACGAAGCGGTCCTGGGCCGGGCGCACGCGTACGGAGACACCCTCGCGCTGATCGACGCGGTGGACGGCACCACGGTCAGCTACCGGCAGCTCGACACCTTCCACCGGTCGGTCGCCGCCGGGCTGGCCGGTGCCGGGGTGCGCAAGGGTGATGTGATCGCCCTGCACAGTCCCAACAGCATCGCCTACCCGGCCGTCTTCCACGGCGCGAGCCGGGCGGGCGCCACGGTCACCACCGTGCACCCCCTCGCCACCGCGGAGGAGTTCGCCAAGCAGATGGGGGACTCCGCCGCACGCTGGATCATCACCGTGTCCCGCCTGCTCGACGTGGCCCGCCGGGCGGCCGAACTGGTGGGCGGGGTCGAGGAGATCTTCGTCTGCGACCGCGCCGACGGGCACCGCTCGGTGCTCGACCTGCCGGAGTCCCCGGGGGCCGCGGCCGGACCCGCTGTCGCGTTCGACCCGGGTGAGGACATCGCCGTACTGCCCTACTCGTCGGGCACCACCGGCACCCCCAAGGGCGTCATGCTCACCCACCGGTCGGTCTCCACCAATCTCGCGCAGCTGCAACCGTTCGCCCGGATGGGGCCGGGCGAGCGGATTCTCGCGGTGCTTCCCTTCTTCCACATCTACGGACTCACCGCGCTGCTCAACGCCCCGCTGCGGTACGGCGCGACGGTGGTGGTGCTGCCCCGGTTCGAGCTGGGCCAGTTCCTGGCCGCCATCGAGGAACACCGCATCAACGGGCTCTATGTCGCACCGCCGATCGTCCTGGCCCTCGCCAAGCACCCGGCCGTGGCGCGCTACGACCTCTCGTCGCTGGAGTACATCGTCAGCGCCGCCGCCCCGCTCGACGCCGGGCTGGCCGCCGCGTGTTCGTCCCGGCTCGGGCTGCCGCCGGTCCGCCAGGCGTACGGCATGACGGAGCTGTCACCCGGGACCCATGTCGTCCCGCTGGACGCGGAGGACCCGCCACCGGGGACGGTGGGCAAGCTCCTTCCCGGGACCCAGATGCGCATCCTGTCCCTGGCAGGGC
The DNA here is from genome assembly GCF_036061255.1 of Streptomyces sp. NBC_00388. Taxonomy (NCBI): domain Bacteria; kingdom Bacillati; phylum Actinomycetota; class Actinomycetes; order Kitasatosporales; family Streptomycetaceae; genus Streptomyces; species Streptomyces sp. NBC_00388. The sequence continues at coordinate 3,332,687 of NZ_CP107948.1, read as the reverse complement.
CTGCGCGTGATCTCGGCGTGGGCGAGGAGGGCGAGGTCGCCATCCGGGGGCCGCAGGTCATGAAGGGGTACCTCGGCCGGCCGGGAGCCACCGCCGGGATGATCGACGAGGAGGGCTGGGTGCACACCGGGGACGTCGGCCGGGTGGACGAGGACGGCTGGCTCTTCATCGTCGACCGGGTCAAGGAACTCATCAAGTACAAGGGCTTCCAGGTGGCCCCCGCCGAACTGGAGGCGCTGTTGATCACCCATCCCGCGATCGCCGATGCGGCGGTCATCGGCGTGTACGACGCGGACGGCAACGAGGTGCCCAAGGCGTTCGCCGTCCGGCAGGCCTCGGCGCGGCTGACGGAGGAGGAGCTGATGGCGTACGTCGCCGAGCGCGTCGCCCCGTACAAGAAGATCCGGCGGGTCGAGTTCATCGGCGCCGTCCCGCGTGCGACGTCGGGGAAGATACTCCGGCGCGAGCTGCGCGCACGGGAGCGGCGTACCGGCGGTCCGGAGAACGGGACCGGCGGCGCGGAGACCGGGGGGCAGCGCGTATGACGTCCACCTCGGGCACGGTCAGGACAGCGCACGACCGGGGGATCACCACGCTCACCCTGGACGCGCCGCAGCGGCGCAACGCGCTCTCCGCGCAGCTGGTCGCCGAGGTACAGGAGGCGCTGGCCAGGTCGGCCGCCGACGCCTCCGTACGCGCGGTGATCCTCACCCACACCGGGAACACCTTCTGTGCGGGCGCCGACCTCAAGGAGCCGCCCGACCCGGCCGCGTTCGTACGGCTGATGCGGGCGATCGTGGCACACCCCCGGCCGGTGGTCGCCCGTGTCACCGGGCACGTCCGGGCCGGCGGGCTCGGACTGCTCGGCTCCTGCGACATCGCGATGGCGGGCCCCGGGGCCACCTTCGCCTTCACCGAGTCCCGGCTCGGCCTGGCCCCCGCCGTCATCTCGCTGCCGCTGCTGCCGCGGATGGACGCGCGCGCCGCGGCCCGCTACTACCTCACAGGGGAACGGTTCGACGCCGCCGAAGCCGCGCGGACCGGACTGATCACCGGCGCGGCCGAGGATGTCGACGCGGCACTCGCGCCGGTCGTCGACGGTCTGCGCCGGGCGTCCCCGCAGGGCCTGGCGGCATCGAAGTCCCTGGTCACCGATACGGTGCTGGAGAACTTCGACCGCAGGACGGACGAGCTCATCGCCCGCTCCGCGTCCCTCTTCGCCTCGGCCGAGGCGCGCGAGGGCGTACAGGCCTTCCTCGAACGACGGGACCCCGCATGGGTGTGGTGACGGACCGGGAGGGCGGCAGCGGTGCGGGCGGCCCCGGAAGGGGCCCGAAGCAGGACCGCAGCCGCGCCACCCGGCAGCGCCTGCTGGAGGCGGCGGTGTCCTGCCTGGCCGAGCACGGCTGGGCGGGCTCCACAGTCTCCGCCGTCGCCGAACGGGCGGGCGTCTCCCGGGGCGCGGCGCAGCACCACTTCCCGACCCGCGAGGACCTCTTCACGGCGGCGGTCGAGTACGTGGCCGAGGAGCGCTCCACCGCCCTGCGCACCCTGCCCTCGCAGGACCGCCGCACGGTGGTGGCGGCCCTGGTCGGCCTCTATACCGGCCCGCTGTTCCGTGCCGCGCTGCATCTGTGGGTGGCCGCGTCGAACGAACCGCAGCTGCACGCCCGCGTCACCGAGCTGGAGGCCCGGGTGGGCAGGGAGTCGCACCGGATCGCCGTGCGACTGCTGCGGGCGGACGAGTCGGTGCCCGGCGTACGCGAGACGGTGCAGGGACTGCTGGACATGGCGCGGGGGCTCGGCCTGGCCAACGTACTCACGGACGACGGGGCGCGGCGGGAGCGCGTGGTGGCCCAGTGGGGCGAGCTGGTGGAAAGGGCGCTGCGGCCCGCAGACGCTGGGTGACCCGTTCCCGGAAGGCCCGTTCCCGGACGACCTGTTCCGGACGACTCGTTCCCGGAGGGGAGCAGCCGGGCCCTCCCGGCCCACCGGGCCTGCTCCGGCCGGCCGGGCCCGCCCCGGTCCGGGGGACCGCAATCGTTCACCCACGCGGAGCGGCCCGTTCCCGTCACGCCGGGGAACGGACCGCTCTCACCCGTCTCCGGGCCTGTACGGCAGGCTACGTCAACCCGCCGGAGCGCAGTGCGCGTACGAGGCAGCGGACTTGGCCCGCCGCGCTACTATCGGCGGCTGAACGCCCTTGACCAACAAGCCAGTTGGAGAAGATCTCATGCGGATACGTTCAGCCCTGCGCGCCCTTGCCGTCCTTCCGTCCCTCGCGCTCGTCCCGCTGGCGGCCGGACAGGCCGCCGCCGCAGCCCCCGTCACCAGCACCGCCGGGTCCTTCGACCCCTACGCCCATTCGCATGCCGTCTTCCAGTGGGGCGGCACCAACAGCCTGACCGGCATCACCCTGACGGGGTACGACGACGGCTGCGACGGCTACAAGATCGCCGTCCGCCTGGTGACCCTCACCAACAGCGGGGCCAAGCACTACTGGCCCTGGCACGGGTACACCACGGGATGCGGCACTTCGTACACCTACGACACGTACGCCAACGACTCGAACGGCATCCAGTACGCGACCCTGGACGTCGGGGTCTTCAGCGGCAGCACCCTGAAGGGACTCAGGGAGGCGAGCCCCTCCAGGCGCCCGAGCGCCTGACGCGGGGGCGGCGGCGCAGCGCCCGTACCCGCGCCGCCCGTACCCGGGCCGCCGCGCCCGGGCAGCCGGCGGCCCCGTCCTCGGTCATTCGGCCCGGACCGGGCCGGGGGAGGGCGCAGCACCCCGGCCCGCGCCCGCCTCAGCGTGTGGCGATGCTGCTGTATCCCTCGATCTCGCGGGGGTCGCGCGTCCCCGGACCCACATACGTGGCCGACGGCCGCACCAGCCGTCCTGTCCGCTTCTGTTCCAGGATGTGCGCGCTCCAGCCCGCTGTGCGCGCACAGGTGAACATCGACGTGAACATGTGCGCCGGAACCTCCGCGAAGTCCAGCACGATCGCCGCCCAGAACTCCACGTTCGTAGCCAGTACGCGGTCGGGGCGCCTGGCGTGCAGTTCCTCCAGGGCCGCCTTCTCCAGGGCTTCGGCGACCTCGAAGCGGGGCGCGGCCAGCTCCCTGGCCGTGCGGCGCAGGACCCGGGCGCGCGGGTCCTCGGCGCGGTAGACCCGGTGGCCGAAGCCCATCAGCCGCTCGCCCTTGTCCAGCGCCCGCTTGACGTACGCCGTCGCGTCACCCGTCCGCTCGATCTCCTCGATCATCCCGAGGACCCGCGACGGCGCACCGCCGTGCAGCGGCCCGGACATCGCACCCACCGCACCCGAGAGCGCGGCGGCCACGTCGGCGCCGGTCGACGCGATGACGCGGGCCGTGAAGGTGGAGGCGTTCATGCCGTGCTCGGCCGCCGACGTCCAGTAGGCGTCAACAGCCTTGACGTGCTGGGGATCCGGCTCGCCGCGCCAGCGGATCATGAAGCGCTCGACGACCGAGTCGGCCTTGTCGATCTCGCTCTGCGGGACCATCGGACTGCCCTGGCCGCGCGCCGACTGGGCCACGTACGAGAGCGCCATGACCGCCGCGCGCGCCAGATCGTCGCGGGCGGTGCGCTCGTCGATGTCGAGCAGGGGCTTCAGGCCCCAGACGGGCGCGAGCATGGCCAGCGCGGACTGCACGTCGACCCTGATGTCACCGGAGTGCACCGGGATGGGGAACGGCTCGGCGGGCGGCAGACCGGGGTTGAACGCCCCGTCGACCAGCAGACCCCAGACGTTCCCGAAGGACACGTGGCCGACGAGATCCTCGATGTCGACGCCGCGGTACCGCAGGGCGCCGCCTTCCTTGTCCGGTTCGGCGATCTCGGTCTCGAATGCGACGACTCCTTCGAGTCCGGGTACGAAAGCGGCTGCGGCGTCGGACATCAGGCGGCTCCTCGTGATGTGGTCGACCTACGGGTTCGGGCCGGCGGGGTTCGGCTTTCCGGTGCGGTTCACAGTGCGCCGGCGCGTCTGCGTGCGGAGGGACGAGTCTGACGGCTCCCGCCGGTGCGGGGAAGCGTGACATCCGGCACACCGGCATCCGTGCGGCAGGATGGCTCCGTGCCGAACCCTGAACTGAACCCCGCAGTGATGCGCGAGCAGTACCGTTCCGCCGTCCTCGACGAGAAGGACCTCGCCGCCGCCCCGATGGACCAGTTCGCCCGCTGGTTCGCCGACGCCGTCGCGGGCGGTCTGCACGAACCGAACGCCATGGTCGTCTCGACCGCGACCCCGCAGGGCGGTCCCTCCGCCCGTACGGTGCTGCTCAAGCACTTCGACGCGGACGGCTTCGTCTTCTACACCAACTACGGCTCCCGCAAAGGCCGTGAACTCGCCGCCAACCCGCAGGTCGCGCTGCTCTTCCCCTGGCACCGGATCGCCCGCCAGATCATCGTCACGGGCACCGCGTCCCGTATCGACCGTGCGGAGACGGTGGCGTACTTCCGGACCCGGCCGCACGGTTCGCAGCTCGGCGCGTGGGCGAGCGCACAGTCGTCGGTGATCGGCTCGCGGGAGGAACTGACCAGTCGCTATGAGCAGTTGGCGGCCCGCTATCCGGAGGGCACCGAGGTGCCGGTGCCGGAGGACTGGGGCGGTTACCGGGTCGCCCCCGGTACGGCCGAATTCTGGCAGGGCCACGAGAACCGGCTGCACGACCGGCTGCGGTACGTGCGCGGGGAAGCCGGCTCCGGGTGGTGTGTGGAGCGGCTCTGCCCGTGAACGGCGGGAGGGAAGGCGGCCGGGCCCCCGGCGGTCCTTCCGCACGCAGAAACCCGCGGGCTCTGGTTCCTCCTTGCGGAGGAGCCGGCCGGACTTACCGGCGAGCCCGCGGGTCGGTGACTGCTTGGGATTTCGGCCGGCGGTCCACCGGCACTGCACAGAGTGCGACGACGGGCGTCAGCCCGCAGCCACCTCGCAAGTCCGAGAAGAAATCACTTCCGGAACACCTCCCTTCTGGCGTGTGACACACATTAGGCACGGCTCCGGCGGCCCTCAACCGATTTATCCGGGCCCACCTTTTTATTCGGGCCCACCTTTTTCCGCGAACGGAGTGTGGGCTGCGTCACGGTCGCGTTGAATGATCCGACGTGCGGTACATGCAGTACATGCGGCGGACGCGTCCTGTTGGGGGTGCCGGATGAGTGGTTCCCGGATCGAGGCAGCCAGCGCGCTGGGGCCCGATGAGCCCGAGCCCCGTGGGGACGCGGGTGCAGGAGGGACCCCTGCTCCGGGTGTTCCGCCCGGTGCCGCCGACGCCGGGGGCCCCGGTGGCCCAGGGGACAGCGCGGGCCCGGATCTGCTCGCCGCGCTGCTCGACGGGATGGACGCCGCGCTCTGCGCTTTCGACGCCGGCACGGTGATCACGCACTGGAACCGGGAGGCCGAGCGGATTCTCGGCTGGTCCGCAGCCGAAGCCGTCGGCCGTACCGGCTTCGCGGGCTGGGCGGTGCGGGCCGCGGACGCCGACGAGGTGCAGGGCCGGCTGATGGCGGCGATGCACAGCCCCGGCCGTCAGGTCCACGAGTTCGCGCTGCTGCGCAAGGACGGAAGCCGGGTGCTCGTACGGACCCAGTCCTCCGGGGTGCAGGGCCCCGACGGCGAAGCGGCCGGGGTGTACTGCGCGTTCAGCGAGGTCCATGCGCAGATCGATCTGGAACGGGCGATCGCGCTCAGCGAGGCCCTGTTCGCCGATGCCTCCTGGGGGGTCGTACTGGTCGATGTCGATCTGCGGCCGACCGTCGTCAACGCCCATGCGGCGAGGGCGTTCTCCACGGGCCGCACCACGCTGCTCGGGCGCCCGCTGGGCGACCTCGTCGTGCAGGGTGCCGAGGAGCTGGAGGGTGCGCTCCAGCACGTACTCGCCGAAGGGGCGCTCTCCGCGCCCGCCGAGATGTGGGTGACGCTGCGGACCGCGGAGGGCGAGCGGCGGCGCTGCTGGCGCTGCGGCTTCGTCCGGCTGGCGTCACCCCTCGCGGAAGAGCCGGTTCCGCTCGGTGTCGGCTGGCTGTTCCGCGACGTCACCGCGGACCGGGAGGCCGAACAGGAGGCGAACCGGCTCCGCTTCCGCGGCAACCAGCTGCACCGCGCCTCGCGGGCCGCCGCCGAGTGCGAGGACCCGGTGGAGGCGGCGATGGCGTATCTGGACTTCGGGCTTGCCGGGTTCGCCGACCACGCGCTGATCGACATATCGGCCGATGCCGCCGTCTCCGATGCCCCCGCCTCCGGTGCCCCCGCCGTGGAGGCGCCGGGCGGCGGCCGGCTCGTACGGCTGGCCGGGACGCCGTCCGGAGGCGAGCCGGGACCGTGCCTGCCGGTTGCGGGCGCCGCCCTGCCGGTGCGCTACCGGACGGGACACCCGGCGCTCCAGGCGGTGGCAAGGACCGGAGCGGTGCGGACCAGCGCGTCGGCGGTGCGCCCGGTCCCCTCGCAGGGTGCGGCCCCGGACGAGGCCCGGGCGTGGGCGGAGGAGCGGCAGTGGCCCCCGGGCGCCGTGCACGCGCTGTGCATGGTGCTGCGGAGCCGGGGCCGGACGCTGGGGGTCGTGACGTTCCTGCGCGGTGCGGGCCGTCCCGCCTTCGAGCGGCCGGACGCGGTGTACGCGGAGAGCGTCGCCGTGCGGGTGGCTTCCGCCCTCGATCTGGCACGGTCGCTGGAGGAGAGGCGCTGAACGGCCCCGGGGGCGCCGCGGCCCTCATGAGGGGCCGTGACGCCCCCGGCCCGCCGCGCGCAGGGGGTCGGCGCGCTCTCAGTGCTGGTAGAAGATCCGGTCGCGGTACTCCGCGAAGACGCGGCCGTTCCACTCGTGGCCGCCGTCGACGTTGCCCGAGCGCAGCAGCGGGGGCTCGATGCCGCGACGGGCCAGCTCACCCGCGGCCGAGGCCATCATGGCCTGCATCAGCGCACTGGTGACGACCGTCGACGCCGGGGCGAAGGGCGCCTCGACACCGTCTGCGGTGAGCTCCGCGTCGCCCACCGCGATCCGGCTGTCCAGCACGATGTCGCAGTGGTCCTTGAGGAACGTACCGGAGGCGTGCCGCGACGTTGTCTCCTTCGTGTACGCCACCGAGGTCACGCCGATGACCTTCAGCCCGAGCGCGCGGGCGCTCATCGCCATCTCGACGGGGAGTGCGTTGCGCCCGGAGAGCGAGATGATCACCAGGAGGTCGCCCGCCGCTGCCGGGCTTGAGTCGAGCACCACGCCCGCGAGGCCGCCGACGCGCTCCAGGGCCGAGCCGAGCGTGGCCGGCCGGACGTCGACGCCGAGCGTCCCCGGGACACCGAGCAGGTTCATCAGGGCCAGGCCCCCCGCGCGGTACACCACGTCCTGTGCGGCGAGCGAGGAGTGACCCGCGCCGAAGGCGAAGAGCCGCCCGCCTGCCTGTACGGTGTCGGCGATCACGGAACCGGCTGCCGTCACGTTCTGTGACTCCTCGTCCCGCACACGCCGCAGCAGGCCGATCGCGGCATCGAAGAACTCGCCTGCAAGGCCGCTGCTCCCGCTGTTCTCGCTGCTCATGCGCCTCACGGTGCGGTCCGTACCAGGGCAGTGTCAATACCGCCCACGTCCTGCGCGGGCCGGTTGTCGGAGGTATGCGTCAGAATTGAACGAGGGCCATAGCAGTAGCGGAACATAGGGGCACGTATGAGCGGGCTGATCGACACTACGGAGATGTACCTCCGCACCATCCTTGAGCTGGAGGAGGAAGGTGTGGTCCCCATGCGGGCCCGGATCGCGGAGCGGCTCGACCAGAGCGGCCCCACGGTGAGCCAGACCGTGGCGCGCATGGAGCGTGACGGCCTGGTGGCCGTCGCGAGCGACCGGCATCTGGAGCTGACGGAGGAGGGCCGCAGGCTGGCGACGCGCGTCATGCGCAAGCACCGGCTCGCGGAGTGCCTCCTCGTCGATGTGATCGGACTGGAGTGGGAGCAGGTCCACGCCGAGGCGTGCCGCTGGGAACACGTGATGAGCGAGGCGGTGGAGAAGCGGGTGCTCGAACTGCTGCGTCACCCCACGGAGTCGCCGTACGGCAATCCGATCCCGGGCCTTGAGGAGCTGGGCGAGAAGGCCGAGGCCGATCCGTTCCTCGACGCGGGCATGGTGAGCCTGGCCGACCTGGACCCGGGCGCCGACGGGAAGAACGTGGTGGTGCGCCGGATCGGCGAGCCCATCCAGACCGATGCCCAGCTGATGTACACGCTGCGTCGCGCGGGGGTGCAGCCAGGCTCGGTGGTGAGCGTCACGGAGTCGGCCGGCGGCGTCCTGGTGGGCAGCAGCGGCGAGGCGGCCGAGCTCAACCCCGAAGTGGCTTCGCACGTCTTCGTTGCCAAGCAGTAGCAGTAGCAGGAGCAGGAGCAGTAGCAGTAGCAGGAGCAGTAGCAGGAGCAGTAGCAGGAGCAGGAGCAGGACCGGCGGCTGCGGCTGCGGAAGGACGGGGAGCAGGGGCGCCCCGCCCGGCAGGAGGAGTGGAGCAGGGGGAGCGGAGCAGGGCCGGAGGCTCGTCCGGTGCCCGGGCGGTGCGGTCGGTCCGTGCAATGGTGCGGGAACGGCCCCGGCCGCAGGCATCCCGTGCGAGGCTGGCGCCTACGGCCTGATGGCGCCGGCCCGACGCGAAGCGACCCGGCATGGTCCGTCCGGCAGGGAGGGAGCAGGTGCATGCGTCTGTCGCGGACCCACGGGGCTGTGACCCCTCGCGCTGCGAACCGCCGCGCCCCCACCCGCCGGCGGGCTCAGCGGGGCCGCACCCTGCCCCACCGGCCCTTGCCTCGCCTGGCCTCGAACGGAGAGGGCCCCGGCGCTCAGGAGCGCCGGGGCCTGACCTCCCCCGCACCGACCTGGAGCCCCGAGCTCTCAAGGTCGGTCTGGCCGGACCCTCATCCCCGAGTGGTCCGTCCCCCGCACGGAATCTCCCCCGGGCAGCACCCCTCAATCCTGCGGGGATGTCACTCGAAGGTGGGGTGTTGAGAGCCGGAACCGCATTTTCGAATGCGAGTTCGATAGCCTGGGGGCGTGACACCGGCTCGACCGCCGAGCCGGCACTGATCCAGCCACTGAACGAGCCCGAGCGGCCTGCCGCAGGTGCGGGGACCGATCACCCATCAGGGGATTGAAGGGGGTGCCAGAACAATGGTGCAGCGCATCGACGTGACCGGACCCGACGGCGTACGCCTTGCTGCCTGGGAGTTCGCCGACCCGCCCAAGGAGAGCGAGGGGGACGCGGAGCGGGCTCCCGGCGTCTTACTGCTGCACGGGCTGATGGGGCGCGCCTCGCACTGGGCCTCCACCGTCCGCTGGCTCTCCGAGCGCCATCGCGCGGTCGCTCTCGACCAGCGGGGCCACGGCCGCAGCGGAAAGCCCGCGGACGGCCCGTACACCCGCGACGCCTATGTGGCCGACGCGGAGGCCGCGATCGTCCAGCTGGGGCTGGCCCCCGTCACCCTCGTCGGCCACGCGATGGGCGCCCTCACCGCCTGGCAGCTCGCCGCCAAGCGCCCGGACCTCGTCCGGGCCGTGATCATCTGCGACATGAGGGCCTCCGCCCTGGGGATAGCCTCGCAGCGCGAGTGGGAGGACTGGTTCGCGGCCTGGCCCGTCCCCTTCGCCACGCTCGCGGACGTACGGAAGTGGTTCGGTGAGGACGACCCGTGGGTGGAGCGCCCGAACCCGTCACGCGGTGAGTTCTTCGCCGAGGTGATGGCGGAGAGCGCCGACGGCTGGCGCCCCGTCTTCTCCCGCCGCCAGATGCTGAAGTCCCGTGAGGCGTGGGTCCTCGACGCGCACTGGGAGGAGCTGGCCCAGGTGCAGTGCCCGGCCCTGGTGGTCCGCGGTCTGGACGGTGAGCTCGGCCGGGCGGAGTCGCAGGAGATGGTCCGGGTGCTGCCCCGCGGCGAGTACGCGGAAGTGGCCGAAGCGGCCCATCTGGTCCACTACGACCAGCCCGGGGCGTGGCGCGCGGCGATCGAGCCGTTCCTGGACGCGGTGCTCGCGCAGTAGCGGGAGAGCGCCGGGCCCCGGCGAACGGGCACAAGGCCCCGGCGGGTCCCGGCCGGCGAGCACCCGGCGGATGAGCGCCGGGACCCGGCGGGACAACGCCGCGCACACCGGGGCTTCACCCCTTGCTGACCGCCAGCAGGATCTCGGGCAGCCGTCCGGCCGCCTGGGGTGCGGCCAGGCGGAGCCCCGCCCATGCCGTCGCCGTCCCGTACAGGGCACCCAGCGGCAGCAGGAGCCACAGATACGGCTCGTTGCCCGTGACATGCAGGGCGATGAGCAGGGTGATCACCGGCGAGCAGAGCAGGGCGGCCGAGACCATGCCGCCGAAGACGGAGATCCAGGCGAGCCCGGCCTGGCCCGGAGCGACGTTCTTGTGGGCGTTGTCCTGCGGGATCGAGTACGGGAAGCGGGCGGATGTCACGGCTCCTGTGCCCAGCATGGCGCCGAGCAGGGCGAAGGCCAGCCCCATCGCCTCGGGGAGCGCCCCCCAGTCGCCCAGCAGCCCGGCTGTGACCACGGTGACCAGCGCCGTGTACGGGACGGTGACCAGGGCCAGCGCCATGGCGCGCGACCGCAGTTCGGCGAACGCGTCCCGGGGCGACGCGATGGTCTGCGCGACCATCCAGAACGCCGAGGTGTCCTGGCCGAACTGGTTGTACATCTGGATCCCGAGCATCCCGGCGGCGAAGCACGAGAAGTAGATGGAGCCGCCGCCCTGCACCGCGTTGAGCAGCGGCACGATCAGCCCGATCGCGAGCGAGGCGATCCACGCGGCCTTGGTCTTCGGGTCGCGCCAGATGTAGCGCAGGGTGCGCAGCATCACCGTCCCCGTACGCCCCTCGGGCAGCAACCGCGACAGGCCCCCGGCCGACTCCTTGCGGCTCGGCCCGGCCGCCGCGAGCGTCGATCCGTCGGGCGACGTCATCAGCCGCACCAGGGTGCGCCGCCAGGCGCTGAGCATGACCACCAGGAAGGCCGCGGCGATGGCGAGTTGGGCCACGGCCGGACCGTACGATCCGCTGCTCGCCGAGTCGACCGCGCCGATCGCGGACGCCGGCGGCAGCCACCGCACCACGTCACCGGTCGGGTCGAGCGCGGAAAGCCCGCCCGCCCTGCCGAGCCGCTGGGCGCCGAAGTTGACGGCCTGGATGCCGATCGCGATGACCAGGCCGCTCAGTACGGCGAGGTCGCGTCCCTTCCGCGAGGTGAGCAGCCGGACGTTGGCGGCGGCCACCGCGCGCGCCAGCGCCACACAGATCAGCACGGTGAGCGGCACGGCGATGACGGCGACCACCGCGGCCGCCGCGTTCGTCGCCACGGCGAAGGCCGAGCCGGTCGCGAGGCAGAGGGTGAACAGCGGTCCGATGCCCACCAGCGAGGCGGCGAGCAGGGCCCGGACGAGCGGTTCCGGGCGCAGCGGCAGCATCACCAGCCGGCTCGGGTCCAGCGTCTCGTCGCCGCCGGGGAAGAAGAGCGGCATCGCCGCCCAGCCCACCGCGAGCACGAGTGTGAGGATGACGGTCAGGGTGCCCGCGTGCGCGTGGCCGTGCAGCAGGACCAGACCGAGGAGCAGCAGCGCCGCGAAGACCAGGGAGACGGCGGCCGACGCGATGTACGCGGCCCTGCGGCCCGACGACTGGCGCAGGCCGTTGCGGAGCAGGGCGAGCTTCAGCCGGACGAAGACGGGGGTGAGGGCGGGCGCGGTCAGCTCGGTGCCGGGGGTGTCCGGGGTGGTGGTGAGGGCGGTGGAGGCGGTCATCGCGGGCCTCCGCCCAGCCAGTCGAGGCTGTCACCGGCGTTCCTGTCGTGCGCGCCGACCAGCTCCAGGAACGCCTCCTGGAGCGAGGGCGCGCTCCCGCGTACCTCGGCGAGCGGGCCCTGTGCGCGGATCCGGCCGCCCGCCATCACCGCCACCCAGTCGCAGAGCGACTCGACCAGTTCCATCACATGGCTGGAGAAGACGACCGTCGCACCCGAGCGCGTGTAGCGCTCCAGGACGCCGCGGATCGTCTGCGCGGACACCGGGTCGACACCTTCGAACGGCTCGTCCAGGAAGAGGACTTCGGGGTTGTGCAGCAGCGCGGCGGCCAGCCCGATCTTCTTGCGCATCCCGGTCGAGTAGTCGACCACGAGTTTGTGCTGGGCACCCGCCAGGTCGAGCACGTCCAGGAGCTGGGTCGCCCGCTTGTCGACCTCGGCGCCCGGCAGTCCGCGCAGCCGCCCGCTGTACGCGAGGAGCTCCCGCCCCGAGAGCCGCTCGAACAACCGCAGCCCCTCGGGCAGTACACCGATCCGGGACTTGACCGCGACGGGGTCCTGCCAGACGTCGTGACCCGCCACTTCGACGGTGCCCTGATCGGGCCTGAGCAGCCCCGTCACCATGGAGAGAGTGGTGGTCTTGCCCGCGCCGTTCGGGCCGACCAGGCCGATGAACTGCCCTGCGGGCAGTTCGAGGTCGATCCCGGAGACCGCGATCTGCTCCCCGAACCGCTTCCACAGTCCCTTTACCCGTACGGCCGCCTGGCCCGGCATGGTCTGGTCCGGCATGGTGCAGCGCCTTTCGGAGTCCCCGCTCTTGCGCCCACCCTACGGTCGGGGGGCGGCGGGCCGGGCCCGTACCCGGGGACCCGGGCTCTCACCGGGGCAGGGCCTACCCGCGGGGTTCCCGGGTCTCCTGGCCGCAGGCGTACGCCAGGGGGGCGGTCAGCTCGTCCGCGTCCGGCAGCCACCGGTTGGCGGCCGTCGGCCGCCGCGCCCACTGCACGGCCCCGGCGGCCCCGACCCGGGTGGGCGGCGCCGCGACGTAGTCGCCCTCGCCCCGGACCGACAGGTCGATCGTGGCGGGCGCCCACCCCAGCCTCCGTACCAGGCCGGGCACTTTGGCACCGGCACCCGGCAGCACGAAGAAGAGCATCCGGCGGCCGGGTGTGCGGGTCACCGGGCCGAGGGAGACGTTCAGCCGCTCCATCCTGGCCAGCGCGAGGAATCCCGCGGTCTCGGGGACATCGATGGCGTCGAAGGTCCGCCCGGTCGGCAGCAGGATCGAGGACCGCGGCTGCGCGGACCAGAGGGCGCGGGCGGCGACGGCGCTGCCGGTGGCCTCGGCGGCCCAGTCGGGGCGCGTGGGGTGTGCGCCGGGCGCGGAGCACGCCACGTCGCCGCAGGAGCACCGCTCGCCCCCTTCCCCCGCCACCAGCCAGGTGCCGGGGAGCACGTCCCAGTGGCGTTCCTCCGCGTACCGTGCGGCGCTGTCCAGCAGCGGTTCTGTGCGCTGCTCGGGGATCGGTGCGGCTTGCGTGCCCGTGGTGGTCTCTTTCACGAACAGCTCAACTCCCGCCGTCACCTTGGGTTACGGGGTCCCCAGCGATAGACGCGGGGCCGTCCGCCGGGTATCGGCCGGGGGCCAGGCGCGGGATCAACACGGCGGGTTCCGCGGCAGCTTGGCGGCATGTGGGGCGCATGGAGGCATGGGTGGGGGCGCGCGGGCGAATGCACCCCCGGGAGCGGGTATCCCTCACCGGGGCGGAAGGAGAATGCCGGGATTACTCCCGTCTTTCACCGCATTCTCCCGACATTTCCCGGGCAGTGATCAACCCGACCGGATCAGTGATCGCCGCACGTCTCAGGGGGTATTCATGGCCGCCAGGCCGCTCGTCGCCCGTCAGCCCAATGAACGGTTGCAGGCACTCATCCAGGAGGCCGGCTGTTCCAACGCCGGTCTCGCCCGACGCGTGAACATGGTGGGGGCGGAGCGCGGCGTCGATCTCCGCTACGACAAGACGTCCGTCGCGCGATGGCTGCGCGGGCAGCAGCCGCGCGGCCGGGCGCCGGGCATCATCGCCGAGGCGCTTGGCCGCAAGCTCGCCCGTACGGTCACGATCGACGAGATCGGGATGGCCGACGGGAAGAACCTGGCCTCCGGGGTCGGGCTGCAGTTCTCGCCGACGGTGCTCGGCGCGATCGAGCAGGTCTGTGAGCTGTGGCGCAGTGACGTGGGGCGCCGTGACTTCCTCTCCGGCTCCTCGGTCGCGGCCTCGGCTCTGGTCGAGCCGAGCAGGGACTGGCTGATCACCGGTGCGGACGCGCAGGTGGCACGGGCCGCGGGCGCGCGGGTCGGGCCGTCCGACGTCGAGGCGGTGCGGGCGACGACCGCCGCGCTCACCGAGCTCGACCACCGGTTCGGCAGCGGCCATGTGCGGCCGATCGTCGTCCACTACCTGAACAGCGTGGTGTCCGGGCTGCTGGCCGGTTCGTACCGCGACGGGGTGGGCCGTGAGCTCTTCGGCGCAGTCGCCAGACTGACCGAGCTCGCCGGGTACATGGCGGTCGACACCGGTCAGCCGGGGCTCGCCCAGCGGTACTACATCCAGGCCCTGCGGCTGGCGCAGGCCGCGGGGGACCGCGGCTACGGGGGCTATGTGCTGGCCGCCTCGATGAGTCATCTCGCCGCTGAGCTCGGCACGCCGCGTGAGATCGCGCAGCTGGCGCGGGCGGCGCAGGAGGGAGCCCGCGGCCGGGTCACCCCGCGCGCCGAGTCGATGTTCTACGCGGCGGAGGCGCGCGGCCATGCGCTGATGGGCGACGCCCGCACGGCGGAGGCGGTGGCGGGCAAGGCCCTGGCGGCGATGGACCGCGCGGAGTGCGGCACGGACGCGGGCGACGACCCGCAGTGGATCGCCCACTTCGACGGCGCGTACCTCGCCGACGAGCTGGCGCACTGCCACCGTGACCTGGGCCAGGGAGCGGCGGGCGCAGGCCGCGCCGAGGAGGCTCTGGCGGGCCTTCCTGAGACGAAGGCGCGCCGCCGGGGGATCGGGCTGGTCCTGCTGGCCACGGCGCAGCTCCAGCAGCGTGAGGTGGAGGAGGCCTGCCGGACGGGGGCCCGCGCGGTGGAGCTGCTGGGGACAGTGCGGTCGGGCCGGGGCTCGGACTACCTGGACGACTTGCGGGGGCGGTTGGAGCCGTTCGCGGAGGTGCCGGCGGTCCGGGAGCTGGGGGCGCGGATGGAGGTCCAGGCGGCGTAGCCCCCGCGAGGCGGGGAGAGGGCGGGAGAGGGCGGGACGGCGCTGCCGTGCTCGGCGGGCAGCGCCGCCCGCTCCCGCCCGCTCCCGCTCCCGCCCCGCCCGCTCCCGCCCCGCCCGCTCCCGCATGCGGGACAACTCGCCTGCTGCAGGGGCGAGAACAAGCCACTCGGCCGCGCGCACAGGCGTCCAGCGCCCCAAGTACAGCGCCGGGCGCCCCGCATGTGTTACATCGCACACCCCCAGCCCCTGCCCCGTGGCAGACGGCTCGGTTCACCCGGTAGCGTGAACCGACGATTCCGTAGGTCCACGTGCAGTAGGAGTCCCGGTGACGCAGAACGGACAGGGCGACGAGCCGCAGCTTCCCGCTGTACGGCCCGCGCACGAAGGTGTCGTACTGCCGTCCGACGGGAGCGGGCCGTACATCCCGGAGGTCGCGGGCGAGCACGCGATTCCCGCGGGTGGCCAGCCGTGGGGTCAGCCCTGGGGGCCGCCGGACGACGGCCGGCCGCAGCTGCCCCAGCAGCAGGGGCGCGCACCGCAGCCGCCGCACATACAGCAGCAGCCCCAGCAGCACCTCCCGCAGCTTCACCAGCCGTACTACGAGCAGGCGCAGCAGGATCCCCATCACCAGCAGCCGCAGTTCCCGCAGCACATGCCGCCGGAGCAGCCGCAGCACCAGCAGCACCAGAACGCACAGCACCAGAACCAGCAGCACCAGAACCAGCAGTACCAGAACCCCCAGCAACAGCAGCAGGGCCAGTACCCGTACCAGAACCAGCAGCAGCCCGCCGCGCAGCCGCTGCCCCCGGCCGCGCAGCCGCCGTCCGGTGGGCACCGCCGCCCGCAGCACGGCGCCCCCGCTCCGCAGCCGCAGCAGCCTTCTCCGTACGCACAGCCGTTGCCCCCCGAGGCCGTTCCTGGCGCGGGCGACAGCGATGCGACGCAGTTCATCGCCCCCGTCCCCGCGCTGCCCGAGAACCCGGCGGAGGCCACCCAGTACCTCGGTCACCACCGGCAGTCCGGGCCCGCCCCGGCGGCCCCCGGGTCCGACGCGGACCCCACCCAGTTCCTGCCGCCGGTCCCCGCCGGTCCGGCCGCCCCGGCCGGTGGCCCCTACGGCATCAGACCCGGCGCCCCCGAGGACCGGCAGCCGCCCGCCGAGTTCGACAGCCTCTTCCGTACGGACAACGCGGCGGCGGGTCCGCAAGCAGCCGGTGAGACGCAGCAGTTGCCGGTCTTCGGCCAGCAGGACCCGTACGGCGGCGCGCCGCAGGGCAACGGCCCGTACGGCAGGGCCCCGCAGCAGCAACCCGCCGCCCAGCCACCGCAGTACACCCCCGAGCCGGCCTCCCGGGAGACCGCGGGGACCGGCCGGCGCAAGTCGTCCCGTACGCCGATCATCGCTGCAGTCGTGGTCGGCTGCGCCGTCGTCGGGCTCGGGGCGGGCGCGCTGCTCAGCTCGGGTGGCGATTCCGGCAAGAAGGACGACAAGCAGCCCGCAGGCGCCACATCGACCGCCGGTTCGACGGCGCCCGAAGCGGCGAAGGACCCGGCGCAGCCGCAGGCCGTCGCGCTCGACAAGCTGCTCGCCGACAGCAACAACAGCCGCTCCGCGGTGATCGCGGCCGTGGGCAACATCCGGTCCTGCCAGAGCCTGCCGCAGGCGGCGGCGGCCCTGCGGGGTGCGGCGAAGCAGCGTCACTCGCTGGTCACGCAGCTCGGCGCGCTCTCCGTCGACAAGCTGCCGGACAACGCCAGGCTGAAATCAGCCCTGACCACCGGGTGGAACGCCTCGGCGACCGCGGACGAGCAGTACGCCGCCTGGGCCCACGCGGTCGCGGCCAACAACAAGAAGGAATGCAAGCACGGTCACGCGAAGCGGACCCCCGCAGCGGGCCGCGGGGACGCGGCCAGCGGTCAGGCCACCTCGGCCAAGAAGCAGGCGTCGGACCTGTGGAACGCCATCGCGGACAAGTACAGCCTGACGCAGCGCAGGGGCGACCAGCTCTGAGGGCCGGGAGCGGCGCTCCCGCGGCGCCCCCCGTTCAGGGTCGACGTCGCTCACTCCGAGAGTGACGCCTTCTCCAGGGTCGGGCCCACATCCACCGGGTCCTTCCGCAGCGCCACCAGCCGCCCGCCGCGCACCACTTGGTACGTCACCCGGCGGTTGACCAGCCGGGGGAAGTCCCGTGACGCCAGCATGTCCTGGAAGCGCCACTGCAGGGTGGGAGTGAGCCCGCCGGTCCGCACCGCGAAGCCGCCGTCGAGCGCGCGGGTCAGGTCGTCCGCCGTGATGCGGTCCTTGCCGAGCGACTCGATGACCTCCCGCAGCGCCGTGTACGCGATCCAGGTGGTCTCCGCGCCGGCGTCCGCCGGATCGATCCTGTTGTCGTCGAAGGCGTACGTGTCGATCACGTCGCGCATCGGCTGCCAGCGCGGGTCACCCGCCACCGGGTACCAGCCGGTGACGTAGGCGCCCTCGTACGGGCCGTCCTTGCCGCCCGTGCTGTCGACCAGCCCCTGTCCGACGCTGCCCAGCACGGAGGCGATCCGTACCTGCCCGCCGGTCCCCTGCTGCCGCCGGAACGAGTCGACGAAGGTCTGCGTACGTCCGCCGAGCACCGCGCTCACACACCCGGGGCCCGCCCCGCTGCCGGCGGACGGTGTGCCCGTCCCGGCGCCCACGGCCCTGAGCGCGGCGGCGGCCTGCGCGCCGTACTCGCCCGCGTCCTCGGTGGTGCGGATGTCCGTGGCCGGGGGCCGTCCGCTCTCCGCGAGGCCGGTGTCGAGGAGGATCGGCAGCTCGTCGCCGTCGACGGTCTCGGGCCTGACCAGCGCGACCCGGCCGCACTCCCCGGCGAGCTGCCGCCCGCTGCCCGCGAGCAGCGCCGCCTGGCCGCCGTTGACCGGGTAGGAGAGCGCGGAGCGGAACTCCTCGGCGGAGACGCCGTATCCGCCGATGTACGGGATGCCCGCCGCTTCGAGCGGCGGCATGAACGACTGGCCGTAGAGGCTGTACGAGCCGACGACCGCGACCGCGCCCTCCTTGACCGCCCGCTCGGCGCAGGCCCCGGCGCCGATCAGGTCGTTGTGGTCGTTGCAGGTGAGGACGCGGAGCCGGTGGCCGCCGATACCGCCCCGGGCGTTGACCCAGCGGGCGTAGGCGGCGGCCATGGCGGGCATTCCAGGCATGTCGGTCGCGCGGGTGGACTCGGGCGCCCAGGTCATGACGGTGACGGTGCTCCTGGAGCCGCCGGCCCCGCCGGGAAGCGCCCCGCAGCCGGCGAGGGAGGAGGCCCCGACGGTCGTGCAGAGCGCGAGGACGGAGAGGGAGCGTCGCCAACCGGTCATGGACAGCGACCCTGCCGCCCCACGGGTAACGCGGCGGTGGTCGGGTGTTGACGCTGGGTGATCGCAGGGTGAATTACGGGGGTCCGGAAGGCTCCGCCCGCAGGGAACGTACGATCGAAATCGTGCAAGGTTCCCCGAACGCTTCCCGCTCCGGCCGTCGCTCCACCACCATGGACGGCATGCCGTTGACTGACATGCCGTGGTGGCGCTGGCGCGCCAATGTGCGCTCCGCGCTGCATATGCTCTCCGATCCGGCCTTCCACCAGGAGTGCTGGCTGGCGGGCCGCCCGGAGTACGGGGACGTCACCGACGCCGTGTACCGGCTGGTCGAGGACACCTGGCTCGACAACTGGTCCGCCGAGAAGTACGTCGGGACGGTCTTCCGGGACTCCGGGGAGGCCGCGCTGGTGGATGTGGCCGTGCTGCGCGTGCTGCGCATCATGCACCAGGTCGGTGCGGATGCTCCCGTATCGGTCTATATGGAACATCACGGCTGGCCGGAGGCCGTACGGGCCGCGCGTGAGGCCCATGTGCGGCTGGCGGCTGCGGACGCCGACGATCCGGATGTGCCGCCGCGCACCCTGGAAGTGCTCCGCATCGTGACCAGGGCGGCCTGACGGCGGCCGGTTGTGGCACCCTGCTGTCATGACCGACCAGTACGTCCTCACGCTCTCCTGCCCGGACAAACAGGGCATTGTGCATGCCGTGTCGAGCTATCTGTTCATCACGGGATGCAACATCGAGGACAGCCAGCAGTTCGGGGACCGGGACACCGGGCTCTTCTTCATGCGGGTGCACTTCGCCGCGGAGCAGCCGGTCTCCCTGGAGAAGCTGCGCGCCAGCTTCTCCGCGGTCGGTGACGCCTTCCAGATGGACTGGCAGCTGCACCGCGCCGAGGACCGGATGCGGATCGTCCTGATGGTCAGCAAATTCGGCCACTGCCTGAACGACCTGCTCTTCCGCTCCCGTACGGGGGCGCTGCCCGTCGAGATCGCCGCTGTGGTCTCCAACCACCCGGACTTCGCCGAGCTCGTCGGTTCGTACGGGATCCCCTTCCACCACATCCCGGTGACCAAGGACAACAAGGCGGCGGCCGAGGCCGAGCTGCTCGACCTGGTCCGCAGGGAGAACGTCGAGCTGGTGGTGCTCGCCCGCTATATGCAGGTCATCTCCGACGACCTCTGCAAGGCGCTGAACGGCCGGATCATCAACATCCACCACTCCTTCCTGCCGAGCTTCAAGGGCGCCAAGCCGTACCACCAGGCGCATGCGCGCGGCGTCAAGGTGATCGGGGCCACGGCGCACTACGTGACGGCCGACCTCGACGAGGGGCCGATCATCGAGCAGGAGGTCGAGCGGGTGGGCCACGAGGTCACCCCTGACCAGCTGGTCGCGATCGGGCGTGACGTGGAGTGCCAGGCGCTCGCACGGGCGGTGAAGTGGCACGCGGAGCACCGGATCCTGCTGAACGGGCGCCGCACGGTGGTGTTCACGTAGCAGCAGGACACCCTCCGGAGCTGTACCCGGTCAGGCGGCGCCGTGCGGGTCCGGCGGCGCCGCGCGGAGTACCGGCGCCGATGATGTGCGTGGCCTCCGCGTCACATCCGGCTCAGCGATGCGGCGGCGAACAGCACGTCCCGGATCGCCTCGCGGTCGCCCTCCTGCCCGGCGACCGCCTCCTCCGGCTCCACATGCCCGGCCGCCAGCCGGCAGAACTCCACGCCGTCCAGCGCGACATGCGCCACCGCGTGGTCCGGGGAGCCCCTCACGGCCGTGGAGTCCAGCGGGATGTACCAGTCGCCGCCGCCCGCGCCCTCGATCTCAAGCCGCAGTGACCTGCCCGGCGCGCCGTCCCTGCCCGGTGGGCGGGGCGGGCTCGCCAGGCCGGAGCGGCGGCGGCCCGCCAGGGTGGCGGGCAGCATCCGGGCGGCCAGGTCGATCATGAGGTTGAGATGGGCCGAGGCCGGCGGGTCGTACGGATAGTCCACGGCGTCGGCGATATCACCCGCGTGCACCCAGCACTCGAAGGCCCGGTCCAGGAGCGAGTCGCGCAGCGGCAGGCTGAACTCCCCGTACGGCACGGAGATCCCGGGGAGGTCCTGGCCCGCGAAGGAGACCGTGCGCAGCAGGGTGTGGCTCCGCTCGCGCCACGGCTCGCGGATCGTACGGGTCGGGGGAGTGTCGAGCGCCCGCCAGTACTGCCGGGTGCGTTCCGTGGGGGAGTGCGACGGCGGCTCGCCGCCCGGGACGTCGGCCGACCCGTCGTCCAGGCCGAGCGCGGTCGAGACCAGTCCGTCGACGGTCAGCAGATGCCCGATGACCCCGGCGACGGTGGTCCGGTGGGCGGTGGCGTGCTCGTCCTCGTACCACTTCAGCCGTACCGGGGCGTGCCACTCGGCGTCGCCGAAGTCGTTCAGCAGGGCGTCCAGCCTGGCGGTCTCCGCGTCGTACGGCGCGGCCCACTCCGGGACCGGGATCCGGGCCGGCCGGCGGCCGAGGCAGCCCTGGAGCACCCGGGACCGCAGCATCGGGTCCAGGTCGAGGCTCCGCTCGGTGTGCAGCAGCGCCACGGCGTCGCGCAGCCGCAGCCCCTCGTCCGCACAGGGCGCGCAGTCGGTGAGGTGGTCCTCGACCGCCTCGGTCTCCTCGGGGGAGCAGGCCGACAGCGCCCAGGCGCCGAGCAGCGACTTCAGGACCTTGTGCGAGAGCTCCAGCGGCGGCGCGGGAAGGAAGGCCAGGTCGTCGGCGGCCCCGCGCGGTCCCGGTATCCGGGCCGGGAGCTCCTCGTCGGGAGGTCCGGCCGGTTCCCCGGCGGGCCCCGTCACAGGGCACGGCCGTATCCGGGCGGCGAAGCCCCTTCGGGGGTCCGGGTGTTGGCCGTGGAGAGCAGCTGGAGCCCCAGCCGGAGCCGCCGTCGCGCCTCGTCCTCGGTGACCCCGAGGTCGGCGGCGGTCTGCCGGTAGTCCCTGCGCTGGAAGTACGCGAGCTCCAGCGCGGCGCGCAGCGGCGCGGGCATGGAGGTCACGATGTAGTCGGCGCGGGCCGCCGCAGAGGCCCTGCGCACCTTCTGCTCCAGCTTCTCGGCCTCCGCCGTGGTGCTCTCGCCCCGGGCGGCCAGCGACGCCGTCTCCGACTGGCGCAGCCGCTCGACGGCCTGGCGGTGGGCGAGCGTGGCCACCCAGGAGCGCATGGAGCCGTGTTTGGGCTCGTACTCCTCCGGGTTCTCCCAGACGTGCGCGAAGACCTCACGGGTGATGCGGTCGGCGGACTCGTCGTCGTCCAGCACGCGGTGGGCCAGGCTGTGCACCAGGGAGGCGAGCCGGTCGTACAGCTCCCCCAGCGCGGCTGCCTCACCCCTCGTGAGCCGCTGCTGCATCCTGCGGTCCCACCGGGGTGGCGTGTCCTTCGGCATCAGACCCCCAAACCCCACACATCTGCCCCTCGTTCTTTCGACAGTAGCCGGAGGGCCCGTCGAGTGCGCCTCTTTGCCCCAAGTGCGCCCCCGGAGCGCCGACGGGTGGTAGGGGGAATCCACCCCTCTTCACCGCTGGTCGCGCCCCTGGTGCAGCCGTCGATCGCCCTTCCCCTGCCGCCGGTCCCGCCCCCGGGCCGGCCGTTGGGCGGCCCCTTCCGAGGGGGAATAAATATGATCTTTTCTGTCCGAAAACACCGGGCGTTTATGGTGGGGAAGGTGTTTCATGGGGGGCCAGTGGGGCAGCCGCCTGAGTGGAACGCAAACTTCCGGATTTTTCGGACCGGCAGACCGACAGCGGAGAGGTCCAGTCCCGTGATGCTGAACGTGATCGAAGCCGAACGCGGTGCATGGCTCGTCCTGCGCATATCGGGCGAGATGGACCTGGTGAGTTCCCCCGAGGTCAGGCAGCGGGTGCACGACGCGGTGGCCGTGGGCTGCCACGACGTGGTGCTCGACCTCTCGGACGTGGTGTTCTGCGACTCCAGCGGTGTCGGCGTCCTGATCGCGGCCCGCAGACTGATGCGCTCCTGCCAGGGACGGCTGAGGCTGATCCTGCCCGGCGACGGCGAGGTGGACGGCATGTCCGGCCAGGGCGGCGCCGCGCATGTGAACAAGGTGCTGGGCGCGCTGGGTGTCCGGCGGCTCTTCGAGGTGTACGCGGACGTGTACGAGGCCACGGCGGACGACGCCCAGCCGATCTCGGCGTAGCCGCGGGGCGGGCCCGGGTGCGACCGCGTGCCGCCGGCGGGCTTCGCCCGCGCCGGCGGTGATCCGCGGGGCCGGTCACAGGGTCCGGGGCCGGGGACGGCTCACCCGTACAGCTCCCGGAGCTTGTACTTGAGCACCTTCCGCAGTGCCTCGTTGCGCGGCAGGGCGTCCACCACCTCCAGCTGCTCCGGCAGCTTGTGCACGGAGAGGCCCTCGCCGCGCAGGAACGCCGACACGGCGGCCAGGGTCGGCTCCCCGGCTCCCGGCCGCCGTTCGACCACCGCGCACACCCGCTCGCCGCGCTCCTCGTCCGGGAGCCCGACGACCGCGGCGTCCGCCACCGCCGGGTGCTGGTGCAGCAGGTCTTCTATCTCCTTGGCGGAGATGTTCTCGCCCTTGCGGATGATGATGTCCTTCATCCGCCCGGTCAGTACCAGATGGCCGCTCTCCTTGAGATGGCCCACATCGCCGGTGACCAGGAAGCCCTCGGTGTCGAAGGAGTCCGCGCCCTGGGCCGGGTCCGTGTACCCCTGGCAGACCGCCTCGCCCCGCAGCCGGATCTCGCCGTCGACCCCGGCCGGCACCGGTGTGCCCGTCGCGTCCACGATGCGGATCTCCATCCCGGCCGGTGGACGGCCCTCCGTGGTGGCGAGGTTCTCGGCCGTGTCGTCGGGGGCGCCCATCGTGATCATCGGTACCTCGGTCATGCCGTAGCCGTGGGTGAGCCGGACGCCCATCTCCCGTACCACCGCGTGGTAGATCTCCGGCGGCTTCGGGGCGCCGCCCCCGGCCAGCAGCCGCAGGGTCGGGACCAGCCGCTGCCCGGGTACCTTGCGCTGCTCGGTGAGGAACATCGAGTAGAACGCGGTGGAGCCGCCCGCGACCGTCACTCCGTGCCTGCGGTACTCCGGCAGCGCCGTTTCCATCGCGAAGTGCTCGAAGAGCACGGCCGGAAAGCCGTAGAGGAGCAGCATCACCACGTAGTCGGGGCCGCCGATGTGCGCGAACGGAAAGGCCACCGAGCCGATGTCGTCCGCCGTGAGGTGCAGGGCGTGGGCCAGGCAGGAGCCGCCCGCGATCAGCGAGCGGTCGGTGTGCAGCACGCCCTTGGGGTCCGACGTGGTGCCAGACGTCCAGTAGATCCAGCGGACGGCGTTGCCGTCGGCGGGCGGTGGCGGGAGTACGGCCGGGTCGCCGTCCGGGAGGGTGTCGTACGCCTCGAAGACGCCCCGGGCGCCGAGCCGTCCGGCCATGGCTGTGTGGTCGTGGCCGCGCCAGCTGCCCGGTACGGCGAAGAAGCCGGCCCGGGACTCGCGGAGCGCGAAGCCTACTTCCCGGTCCCGGTAGTACGGGATCACCGGGGACTGGACGGCGCCGAGCCTGGCCAGGGCGAACGAGAGCAGCACGGTCTCGATCCGGGTGGGCAGCTGCCAGGCGACCACGCTGCCCGGCCGCACCCCCATCCCGTACAGGCCGGCCGCGGTGCGCTCGGCGCCGTCCCGCAGCTCTCCGAAGGTGAGGGTCCTGTCGCCCTGGAGCAGGACGGGCCGGTCCGGGGTCAGTCCGGCGCGACGGTCGACCAGTTCCCACAGCGTGCGGGACGCGCCCAGTGCGTGTGCGGTCTCGTTCATGCCTCTAACTCCCTCACCCTCGAACATAACTGACGGGTAGTCAGATCATTGCGAGAGCGTAGGACTCCGCGCCTTGTCGGTCCAGGGGGCCAGGGCTACCCTTATTTCTGACGACCCATCAGGTAATGGTCCGGACGGACGCCAGGGGAGGGGCACCATGACCGAACTGCCCGGGAGGCTCCCGTAATGGACCTCAGGGACACGGCGGACGAGGAGGCCTTCAGGGGGCGGCTGAAGGAGTGGCTCGCGAAGGCCCTTCCGGCGCTGCCGCCCGCACCGGACCCGCTGGACTGGCCGGGGCGGCGCGCGTACGACACGGCGTGGCAGCGGATGCTGTACGACGCCGGGTACGCGGGGCTGCACTGGCCGGCCGACGCGGGCGGGCGGGGTGCCACCCCGGCCCAGCATCTGATCTTCCTGGAGGAGACGGAGCGGGCCGGGGCGCCGTACGTGGGGGCCAACTTCGTCGGGCTGCTGCACGCGGGCCCGACGATCGCCGCCGAAGGGACGGCCGGGCAGCGGGCCCGCTGGCTGCCGCCGGTGCTGCGCGGGGACGAGATCTGGTGCCAGGGGTTCAGTGAACCCGGCGCGGGGTCGGACCTGGCGTCCCTGCGGACCAGGGCGGTCCGCGACGGCGATCACTATGTGGTCAGCGGATCCAAGATATGGACCTCGCACGCCGAGGTCGCCGACTGGTGCGAGCTGCTGGTCCGCACGGAACCGGTCGGCGGCGCGGTGCCCAAGCACCGCGGGATCACCTGGCTGGCGATGCGGATGGACGCCCCCGGTGTGACCGTGAGGCCGTTGCGGACGCTCGCCGGGTCCACCGAGTTCGCCGAGATGTTTCTCGACGAGGTGCGGATCCCGGTCTCCGACCGGGTCGGCGCGGAGAACGACGGCTGGCGCGTGACGATGGTGACCCTCTCCTTCGAGCGCGGCACGGCCTTCGTCGGTGAGGTCGTCGCCTGCCGGCGCACCCTCGGCGCACTCGCCCGTACGGCGCGGGGCGACGGGCGCTGGGCGGCGGACCCGGCGCTGCGCCGCAGGCTGGGCCGGCTCGGCGCCGAGTTCGGCGCGCTGTGGCGGCTCACCCAGTGGAACGTCAGCGAGGCGCAGGGCGGCGCGGGCGGGAAGGGCGGGGGATTCGGTGTGCCGGGTGTCGGCGGCTCGGTCTTCAAGCTCCGCTACTCGCAGGCCCGGCAGGAGCTGTACGAGGCGGCTGCCGACGTCCTGGGCCCAGACGCCCTCGACCTCGCGCACCCCTGGATCCAGGACCGGCTCTCCTCGCTCTCGTACACGATCGCCGCGGGCACCTCGCAGATCCAGCAGAACATCGTCGCCGAGCGAATCCTCGGCCTCCCCAAGGAGCGCTGATGGAGTTCCGGCTCACCGACGACCAACTGGCCCTGCGCACCGGCTTCCGCGCCCTGCTGGCCGGCCGTTTCGGGCCGGAGGCGCTACGGGCCGCCGTCGGGCGGCCGGGCCTCGACCGCGCTCTGTGGCGGGAGCTGGGCGAGGCCGGGCTCTTCTCGCTCCGGCTGCCGGAGGAGGCGGGCGGGGCCGGGCTCGGACTGCCCGAGGCCGTCCTCGTCTTCGAGGAGGCGGGGCGGGCGCTGCTGCCGGGACCGCTGGTCGCCACCCATCTCGCCGCAGGCAGCGTGCCGGGCGCCGACACGGGGCGGACGGTCGTCGCGGCGTCGGACGGCGCCCTGGTGGAGTGGCTCGCGGAGGCCGACGAAGTGGTGGGGGAGCCGGTGGACGCCCGGCCCGTGAGGTCGGTGGACCCGCTGACACCGCTGCACCGTGTCCACGGGCAACGGTTCCCGCGCCCCGCTGCCGTCCTGCTCACCGCGGCCCTTCAACTCGGCAGCGCGGCCCGCACCACCGAACTGGCCGTCGATCACGCGCGGCAGAGGGAGCAGTTCGGCCGCCCCATCGGCTCCTTCCAGGCCGTCAAGCACCTCTGCGCCCAGATGCTCGTACGGACGGAGGTCGCCAGGGCGGCGGTGTACGCGGCATCGGTGACCTGCGAAGCGAACGGGGGCGGACCGGGCGGGGACGGGGCGGACGGGGGCGGGCCGGACGCGGAGACCGCCGGGGCCAAGCTGCTGGCAGACGAAGCGGCCGTCCGGAACGCCCGGGACTGCCTCCAGGTACACGGAGGAATGGGATTCACCTGGGAGTCAGATGTTCATCTCCATCTGAAGCGGGCCTGGGTGCGGGCCGGGCAGTGGATCACCGGGGCCGAGGCGGAGGAGCTGATCGCCGCCGCACTGTGAGGGTCACCGGAGCGTCACCGAGCGTCGATACCGGGTTGTGTCCTTCGACAGGGCCGTCACGGGCCGGAGTCGGCGCCCCGCTCCGGTACGCTCCGGGGAATGCGAATGACCGTGTTGTGCGGATGCTCCGTTGGCACCTCAGAGGTGACAGCGGGTCGGGGAATGCGCGCCGTTCGCACCGTACGTGGGTGCGAGAAGGGCCCTCGTTCGACTGACCGCGACAGGCGTCGCACAGTATGCACCACGCCTACTCCTTCGCGCTGGAATATGCCCGAAGCGCTTGTTGCGGTGACTGTACGTCAACCATGCTGTCTCCCACGGGAATCACGGTCCGTGATCCCTGAGAGGCGCTAGGCGATGTTCCCTCAGTGCTCGCAAAGCCCTGGGTGGTTCCCCCGGCCGGTTCGGATGGTGTGAGCGGTGCAGGTGCTTCAGGTTCAGCTGGAGGTCGGACCCGATCCCGCAGAGGTGGGGCGGGCCCGCAGGTGGGCGCGATCCAGGCTTGTCGGGTGCGGGATAAGGGCCGACGAACCACTCGCCGAGACGTTGATTCTGCTGATCTCGGAACTGGTGACCAACGCCGTGGTTCACACCGGGTGTCCGGCGGTGCTGCGCATGCTGTTCGGTCCGGCCGACGACTCCGGCACGGTCCGGGTGGAGGTGGCCGACACCAGTGCCTGTCCGCCCCGGCCGCGCCACGCGGAGGGCGAGGACACCAACGGCCGCGGTCTCGAACTGGTCGACGGGCTCGCCGACCGCTGGGGCTGGCAGCCCGAGGGGCACGGCAAGTCCATCTGGTGCGAG
This sequence comes from Streptomyces sp. NBC_00388, assembly GCF_036061255.1. Taxonomy (NCBI): domain Bacteria; kingdom Bacillati; phylum Actinomycetota; class Actinomycetes; order Kitasatosporales; family Streptomycetaceae; genus Streptomyces; species Streptomyces sp. NBC_00388. Next base: position 3,305,383 of record NZ_CP107948.1, on the reverse strand, counting down.
GTCGACCGGGCCGGGTGCGAGATCGATCCGGGCGGATGCGAGGCGGACCGGGGCGTGTGCGAGGGCGCCGGAAGTGCGCCGGAGCGCATGGACGTTATCCGCGAGCCGGGGATCTACGACCCGCCACGCGCCGTCACATATCGGGTGTAACTCGCAAAGGTCTGCCCTGGTGTTGACGCGGAGTGGTGACCTGATCACTCTTGCAGGAGCGGTCCGCCCGTGGGGGGACGCCGAGGGTGCCGGGGGGTGTGGGGGCTCGGATCTCGGTGTGAATGGATCGCGGTCGGCGCGGCCCCTCTCGGGCAGGGAGGGGCGGTGCCCGCGTCGTTCCGGGTGGCGGCTGACGTGCCGCCGCCACCCGGAACTCGCCGTACGGCCGGGCCGTTGCCCACCACCGGGGCTGTCGCGCCTCCCCGTCGCGACCACCGCATCCCGCCGCTCGCCCCGCCCCTCAGAGCAACGCGACCGGCGCGACCGGCGCGCCCGTCCCGCCGGTGAAGGGCTCGGGTGTCGCGGAGAGCAGGAAGGTGTAGCGGTCCTCTTCTGCACAGGCTGTGGACAACTCTTCGAGATTCCAGTTCTGCCCCTGGGGCATCCCCATCTCGACCAGGTGCAGGGCGTGGACGGGCAGCCAGAGGTCCTCGTGCTCGGGCGGGAAGATCTCGAAGGTCACGGTGTCGTTGGCGACCGCCGCCACGTCCCGTGCGTGGAACCACTCCGGGGCGCGCACCGAGAGACCCGGTGACGGGTAGGTGTAGCCGTTCCGGTCGCCGCCGAGATACAGCCGGACCTGCCCGGTCCGCACGAGCACGATGTCCCCGGCGCGCACCGTCACCCCGGCGAGCTCCTGCGCCGCCTCCAGGTCCTCCGGTGTCACCGCCCGGCCGCCCTCCAGCCGGTCCACACCCCGGGCCCGCGCCACGTCGAGCAGCACGCCGCGCGATACGAGGTGGCGCACCGTGCCGATCCCGCTGAAGCCCGCCCCGCCGTGGGCCGTGATGGTGTCGGCGGGGCGGCCGTTGTAGAGCATCCCGGAGTGCGACGCGTGGGTGAGCGCGTCCCAGTGGGTGCCCGTCTGCAGGCTCATGGTCACGATGTCGTCGCTGGTGGCCACGGTGCCAGGACCGAAGAGCTCCTGGTTGATCTGGACCATCGCGTGCAGCGGGTTCACCCGTCCCGGGATCATCCCGGTCTGGACGCCGTCCTGTTCCAGGGCCAGCGCCAGCGGGACGCGGCGGCCTGTCCGCACGGTCGCCGCTGCCTCCCGTACGACCTCGTCGGTGATCAGGTTCAGCGTGCCGATCTCGTCGTCGGCGCCCCAGCGGCCCCAGTTGTTGACGCGTGCGGCGATGTCGTGGAATGCGGCCGGCAGGGACATCGGGCCTCCGGGGGTCTTGTGCTCGGCTGTCTGACTACCCGTAAAATCTAACGGTCCGTCAGAAACCGCGGGAAGGGGCCGGGCATGGGGAACTTCTTGGCAGGCAAAGTCATCGCTGTGACAGGCGCGGGGCGTGGCATCGGCCGGGCGGTCGCCCTCGCCGCCGCGGCCGAGGGAGCCCGGGTCGTCGTCAACGACTACGGCGTCCCCGTCGAAGGCGGTGCACCGGAGAGCGCGGTCGCGGAGGCCGTGGTCAAGGAGATCGTCGCGGCCGGCGGCCAGGCAGTCGCGGTCGCGGACGACATCTCGACCATGGCGGGCGGTCAGCGGATCGTCGATGTCGCGCTGGCACGGTACGGGCGGATCGACGGGGTCGTCTGCGTCGCCGGGATCCTCCGTGAGCGGATGCTCTTCAACATGTCCGAGGACGAGTGGGACCCGGTGGTCGCCACCCATCTGAAGGGCACCTTCACCGTCTTCAGGGCGGCGTCGGCGGTGATGCGCAAACAGGGCAGCGGCACGCTGATCGGCTTCACCAGCGGCAACCACCAGGGCAGCGTCGCACAGGCCAACTACAGCGCCGCCAAGGGCGGCATCATCTCGCTGGTGCGCAGCGCCGCGCTCGGCCTCCACAAGTACGGGGTGACTGCGAACGCGGTGGCCCCGGTGGCCAGGACCCGGATGTCCGCGAACGTCCCCATGGAGCTGAAGGAGATCGGCGAGCCGGAGGACGTGGCCGCCCTCGTCACGTACCTCCTCTCGGACCGGGCCCGCGACGAGCGGATCACCGGGCAGGTCTACACGATCGCCGGCCCGAAGATCGCGGTCTGGGCCCAGCCGAGGGAGCTGCGCGCCGGGTACGCGGAGGGTGCCGCGTGGACTCCCGAGCGCATCGCCGACTTCCTTCCGGGGACGGTGGGGGTGGATCCGATGCCGATGCTGGAACGGCTGGAGGAGATGGCGCGGGCGGCGGCGGCCAAGGAGCGGCCCCATGCGTGAAGGACCCGTGCCCGACGGCCGGGCCCCGGGCCGCGGCAGCACCGCCTGCCGGACGGGGGAGGCGCGGCATGGACTTCGCCCCCGGCCCTGACGACGCCGCGTTCCGGGCCGAGGCGCGGGCCTGGCTGGCGGACCGGTCCACCGGCCGGTTCGCCGCCGCCGAAGCCGTCGGCGGCCCCGGCAGCGAGCACGAGGGCGCCCGGCTGCGCCGGGCCTGGGAGCGGGAGCTGGGTGGCGGCGGGTGGATCGGCATCGGCTGGCAGGGCGACTTCGGCAACCGCCGGGCCACCCTGACCCAGCAGGTCGTCTGGGCCGAGGAGTATGCGGCGGCCCGCGCCCCCGGCCGGGTCGGGCACATCGGCGAGAACCTGCTCGCGCCCACCCTCATCGCCTTCGGCGACGACGAGCAGAAGGCCCGGTTCCTGCCGCCCATCGCGCGCGGCGAGACGCTCTGGTGCCAGGGGTACAGCGAGCCGGGGGCCGGATCCGACCTGGCGGCGGTGCGCACCGCGGCCGTGCGCGACGGCGACGGGGCCTACCGCGTCACCGGCCAGAAGATCTGGACCTCGCTCGCCCGCGAGGCGGACTGGTGCTTCGTGCTGGCCCGTACGGAACCGGGCGCGCGCGGCCACCACGGACTGTCCTTCCTGCTCGTCCCGATGGACCAGCCGGGCCGCGTCGACGTACGGCCGATCCGCCAGATGTCGGGCACCAGCGAGTTCAACGAGGTCTTCTTCGACGGCGCGCGGGCCGAGTGCGCCGTCGGCGGCGAGGGAAACGGCTGGCAGGTCGCCATGGGTCTGCTCGCGCTGGAGCGCGGGGTGTCCACCCTGGTCCAGCAGATCGGCTTCGCCCGTGAGCTGACGGAGGTCGTCGCCGCCGCGGTCGCCTCGGGCGCCGTCGACGACCCGGTCCTGCGCGACCGGCTGGTACGCCAGTGGGCCGAGCTGCGCACCATGCGGTGGAACGCCCTGCGCACCCTGGGGCGTACCGGCGACGCGGGAGCACCCAGCGTCGCCAAGCTGCTCTGGGGCGGCTGGCACCAGCGGCTGGGGGAGCTGGCGGTGCTGGTGCGCGGGGCGGGCGGCGCGGTCGGACCGTACGGCTGGACGCCCGATACCCCCTACGAACTCGACGCGCAGCAGCGGCAGTTCCTCTTCAGCCGGGCCGACACGATCTACGGCGGCTCCGACGAGATCCAGCGCACCATCATCGCCGAGCGGGTGCTCGGCCTACCGAGGGAGCCGAGATGAGGGGTGTCGTCTTCGACGGCAAGCAGGCCCAGGTGGTCGACGATCTGGAGATACGCGACCCGGGGCCGGGCGAGGTCCTGGTCGATGTCGCGGCGGCCGGTCTCTGCCACAGCGACCTGTCGGTGATCGACGGGACCATTCCGTTCCCGGTGCCGGTGGTGCTGGGGCACGAAGGCGCGGGTGTGGTCGAGGCGGTGGGGGCGGGAGTGAAGCATGTGGCACCCGGTGACCATGTGGCGCTCTCCACCCTCGCTGCCTGCGGGGCGTGCGCGGACTGCGACCGGGGCAGGCCGACGATGTGCCGCAGAGCCATCGGGATGCCGGGCCGGCCGTTCTCGCGGGGCGGGAGCCCGCTGTACCAGTTCGCATCCAATTCGGCCTTCGCCGAGCGCACGGTCGTCAAGGCCGTCCAGGCGGTCAGGATCCCGGTCTCGATCCCGCTCACCTCGGCGGCGCTGATCGGGTGCGGGGTGCTGACGGGCGTCGGAGCGGTACTCAACCGGGCGAAGGTCGACCGGGGGGAGTCGGTGGTCGTCATCGGCACCGGCGGAATCGGCCTCAACGTCCTCCAGGGCGCCCGGATCGCCGGTGCGGCGACGATCGTGGCCGTCGACGCCAACCCGCAGAAGGAGGCGGTGGCCCGGCAGTTCGGGGCGACCCACTTCCTCACGTCGGCTGAGGGTGTCCGGGACGTCCTCCCGACGGGCACCGACCACGCCTTCGAGTGCGTGGGCCGGGTGGAGCTGATCCGTCAGGCCGTCGACCTCCTGGACCGCCACGGCCAGGCGATCCTGCTCGGCACCCCGCCCCCGACGGCCGAGGCGTCGTTCCTGGTGTCGTCCCTGTTCCTGGACAAGGCCATCCTGGGCTGCCGGTACGGGGCTTCGCGCCCGCAGCGGGACATCCCGCTGTACGCGGGGCTGTACGAGCGGGGGGCGCTGCTCCTGGACGAACTGGTCACCCGGACGTATCCGGTGGAGGACTTCGCGGACGCGGTCTCCGATGCGGAAGGAGGAAGGGTGGCGCGGGGGGTGCTGACGTTCTGACGCGCCCGCCCCGGGAGCCGGTACGTGACTCCGCCCGGCCCCTCGGCCGCCGGGCGGGCCCGGCAGCGGGGCGGAGCCCCCGGAGGGCTCAGCCGTCGCACGGGGGCGGCGCGCGCAACGTCCTCACCTGCGGCGCCAACAGCGCACCGCAGGTGGCCAGCACCGTGAACCCCGCGCATCCGGCGAGTGCGGCGCGGGGGCCGACGGCCGCCGCGACCGGCCCCGCGGCCACCAGCCCCAGCGGGGCCAGGGCGAGGGAGCCGAACCAGTCGTAGGAGCTGACCCGCGACAGGATCTCCTCGGGGATCTCCCGCTGCATCGTGGTCTCCCACAGCGCGCCGAACACATCGCTGGAGAGGCCCGAGCAGAACATCGCCACACAGACCCCCCAGACCGGTGTGCCGGAGGCCAGCAGCGCCATCGGCGCCGCCACGGGGAAGACCGCCAGCACCGCCACCAGGATGGGGCGGCGCACCCGCAGCCGCAGGGCGAACGAGGCCCCGGCGACGGTCCCCACCGCCTGCGCGGCGACGATGGCGGACCAGGCGCGGGGCCCGCCGAGGTGCGCCTGAGCCTCCAGCGGCCCGAGGACTCCGGCCGTCGCGGAGGTGGCGGCCACCATGACGGCGGCCTGGCAGACCACGACCCACAGCCACTGCCGGGAGACGAACTCCTGCCAGCCGTCCCGCAGATCGGCCCAGCCGGACGACGCGGCCCGCGCGGCCGTCGTCAGCCGCAGCCCCCGGACGAGCCCCGCGCTCACCACGAAGGACGCGGAGTCGAGGGCGAGTGCCCAGCCCGCGCCGAACCGCGCGACGGCCGCGCCGGAGAGCGCGAGCCCGAGCAGCATCGCGCCGTTCGTACCGATCCGCAGTGAGGCGTTGGCCTGCTGGAGCCGCGCGGCGGGAACGATCTGCGGGACGACTCCGGACATCGCGGGAGCGAACAGCGCGGTCGCTGTGCCGGCCACCACCGCCAGCAGGCACATCGCCGTCAGCGGCGCATGACCGGTGAGCACCATCGCGGCGAGTCCGCCGTACGCGGCGGCCCCCAGGCAGTCCGCGATCACCATCAGCCGGGAGCGGGACATCCGGTCCGCGATGACGCCGCCGACCAGGATGAGGGCGAGTTGCGGCAGCGCCTGGCAGGCGAGTACCAGCGACAGCCGCCCGGGGGTGGCACCCGGCAGCGAGAGCACGGCGAAGGCCAGCGCCACCCGGGCGAAGGCGTTGCCCAGCACCGAGACGGTCCGCGCGGAAGCGAGCAGTGCGAACCGCCGGTCACGCCAGAGCGACGGCAGCGCCGCGGCACCGGACGGAGCGGCCGGGGCCACCGGGCCGTCGCCGGAGGCAGGAGCCGGGATCGTCACGGGGGCGAGTGTTCCCGGGTCGGCGGCGGCGTGTGCGGCGGGGTCCGCACCGGGGTCGTGCGGGGTCGCGGATGTGTCGGGGGGAAGCGCCATGGGCGGTCACCCTACCGAGAGGCGAACGAGCGGAAGCGGCTGCCCCAGCCGCCCATTCGGGCCAACTTTCTGTCCCGTACGGAGCAGTCGCGATTCAGCCGGAATTCGGCTTGCCCTCCCGGCGCGGAAGCCGTAGAGGCCAGGTGGCCCAAGGTATTTCGTGCGGCCGGGCGCCGCCGGTCCGATGCTTCCGGGAACTGTCATGCGCACGATGCGTGGCGTTCAGCCCCTCGGCCACCTCGTCCTGTGAATCTCAAGCGCGACAAGAGACCCCACAGGAGCCAGGGAGTCAATCCGTATGTCCGCAGACGACGCAGCACGCTCCGCTCTCACCGGCCGCCGCAGGTTCCTCGCAGGATCGGCCGCCGCGCTCGGCGTGGCCGCCGCCGCCCAGCTTCCGCTCTCCGGCAGCGCGTCCGCCGCAGCCGCCGGTACCGCCGTGTCCGCCTCCTCCGCCGCGGCGGCGAGACTCCCTGACGGGTTGTTCGGACTCGGTGTCGGGTCGGGCGATCCGCTGCCGGACGCGGTCGTGCTGTGGACCCGCCTCGCGCCCGACCCGCTGAACGGCGGCGGCATGCCCGACGCCCCCGTCACCGTCGAGTGGCAGGTCGCCGACGACGCGAAGTTCACCAAGATCGTGCGGAGCGGCACGGAGCGGGCGGTCCCGGCGCTGGCGCACAGCGTGCACGCCGACGCCAAGGGCCTCAGGCCCGGCCGCCAGTACTGGTACCGCTTCCGCTGCGACGGGCAGATCTCCGCCGTCGGCCGCACCCACACCGCGCCGTCGCCGCTCACGGCGGGCGGCACCCTGCGTATCGCGCTCGCCTCCTGCCAGAACTGGCAGCACGGCTACTTCACGCCCTACGCCGACATGCGCGCACAAGACCCCGACCTGGTGCTCTTCGTCGGCGACTACATCTACGAGTCCGCCCCGGCGGCAGGCTCGGTACGGCTCCACACCGGCAAGGGCGAGCCGTACACGCTGGACGAGTACCGCAACCGCTACGCCCAGTACCGGACCGACCCGGACCTCCAGGCGATGCAGGCGTACGCGCCCTGGGTGGTGACCTTCGACGACCACGAGGTCGACAACGACTTCGCGGGCGAGGTGCCGCAGGACCCGGCGAAGCAGTCGCACGACGCCTTCGTCGCCCGGCTCACCGCCGCGTACCAGGCGTACTACGAGCACATGCCGGTGCGGGCCGCCGCGGTGCCCGACGGCCCGCACATCCAGATGTACCGGCGCTTCGACTACGGGCGGCTCGTCCGGCTGAACATGCTCGACACCCGCCAGTTCCGGACCGACCAGGCCGCGACCCAGGCGGGTGCCGAGGACCCGGCCCGCACGATGCTGGGCGCGGCCCAGAAGGACTGGCTGCTGCAGGGGCTGACCCGGTCACCGGCGCGGTGGAACGTCATCGCCTCCCAGATCATGATGGCCGAGACCGACCTCCTGCCCGGCGCGGGCAAGCTCTGGTACTACGACGCCTGGGACGGCTACCAGGTCGAACGGAACGCGCTGATGCGGCAGTTCCAGTCGGTACGCAATCCCCTGGTGCTCTCGGGCGACCGCCACCTGACGATGATCAGCGATCTCAAGAAGGACTTCGCCGACCCGAAGTCCGCAGTGGTCGGAGCGGAGTTCGTGGGTACGTCCATCTCCAGCAGCGGCGACCAGGACCAGGCCGTCTTCCACGAGCAGTGGGACCCGCTGAAGGCGGACAACCCGCACTGGAAGGTCATCGACGCGCACCGCGGCTACCACCTGTTCGACATCGGGGAGACGTCGGTGGACGCCCAGGTGCGGGTGGTGGACACGGTGGTCAGCAAGAAGGCCACGGCCAGCACGCTCGCCCGGCTCCAGGTGCGGGCGGAACGGCCGGGCGTCGAAGTGGTGGGCTAGGTCCCGTCGTCCGGAACCGGCGGGAGCCGTCCGGAGCCGGATGGCGGCGCCGGGCGCCGGGGGGCGTCCGGAGCCGGCCGTGCGCCTCAGGCCGTGGCCCGTGTCCGGAACGTACGCCGGTACACCGTCGGCGGGACGCCCAGCGCCGACTGGAGGTGCTGGCGCATGGACTGGGCGGTGCCGAAGCCCGCGTCCCGGGCCACTTGGTCGACCGAGAGGTCCGAGGACTCCAGGAGGTACCGGGCACGCTCGACCCGCTGCTGGGTGAGCCACTGGCCGGGGCTGATTCCGGCCTCCTCGCGGAATCTGCGGGTGAAGGTGCGTACGGACATCGACTCCTGCGCGGCCATGTCCCGCAGCTGGATCGGTTCGTGCAGCCGGTCGAGCGCCCAGGCCCTGGCGGCGGTCGTCGTCGCCGACCGCTCGTCGGGCAGGGGGCGCTCGATGTACTGGGCCTGGCCGCCGTCCCGGTGCGGCGGGACGACGGTGTGGCGCGCCACGTCGTTCGCCACCGCCGTTCCGTGGTCGCGGCGCACGATGTGCAGGCAGAGGTCTATGCCCGCCGCCACGCCCGCCGATGTCAGGACGTCGCCGTCGTCGATGAACAGCACGTCCGGATCGACCAGGACCGAGGGGAACAACCGCTGGAAGCGTGCGGCGGACGACCAGTGCGTGGTGGCGGGGCGGCCGTCCAGATATCCGGCGGCGGCCAGTACGAAGCTGCCGGTGCAGATGGAGACGAGCCTGGTGCCGGGTCTGATGCGGCCGAGGGCCGCGGCCAGTTCGTCGGTCAGCCGGCCCGCCTCGTACACCGGGCCCAGTTCGAACGAGGCGGGGACGACGACCGTGTCCGCGGTGGCCAGCGCCTCCGGGCCGTACTCGGCCATGATCGAGAAGTCGGCGTCGGTGCGGACCGGACCCGGCGGGCGGACCGAGCAGGTCACCACCTCGTACAGCGGATTGCCCGCGGCGTCCCGGGGGCGGGTGAAGATGCGGTGCGGAATGCCTAGTTCGAAGGGGAGCAGCCCGTCCAGTGCGAGCACGACGACGCGGTGCGGACGTGGGTTCGGACGGGGCACGGGACCTCCCTGGTCGGTACGGGCGGCGCCGGCCCGAACGGGGCGGCGGCCGATGAGACGGGTCTGGTGGTCCAGACCTGTCCTTGATATGCATCAGACACTGTGACTGATAAGCACCCGACCGACCAGGTCATTTCCCGCACGACCCTCGTTCCGCCCGCACAGGCCGGGCCGCATACCGCACAGGCCGGGCCGCATACCGCACAGGCCGGGCCGCATACCGCACCGCCGGGCGGGCCGGCGGCCGGGTCTCCGGGTCTCTGGAACCGTAACTTCCGCTTCTTCTTCAGCGCCCGCACGGTGGCCAGATTCGGCGACGGCATGGTCCCGGTGGCCCTGGCCGCAGGCCTGCTGGACACCGGACACGGCGCCTCGTCGGTCAGTTTCGCCCTCGGCGCCTGGATGGTGTGCTTCGCCGGCTTCGTGATCGTGGGCGGGGTGCTGGCCGACCGGTTCACACCGCGCCGGATGATGGTGCTCGCCGACGCGATGCGGCTGGTGGCGACCACGGTGCTCGCGGTGGTCTTCGTGGCGGGCGCGCCGCCGCTCTGGCTCGTGTACGGGCTGAGCGCGGTCAACGGCCTGGGTGCCGCGCTCTTCCAGCCGGGAGTCGCCAGCATGCTGCCCAGGGTGGTGCCCGACGTGCAGCGCGGCAACGCGCTGCTGCGGGTCGCCGAGTCGCTGACGACGATGGCCGGCCCGGCGGCGGCGGGCGCGCTGGCGGGAGTGGGCGGGCCCGGCACCGTCTTCGGTGTGAACGCGGCGACCTTCGCGGTCAGTGGTGCCTGCCTCTTCCTCATCCGGATGGCGCCGATGGCCCGTACGCACGGCGAGACGCTCGTCGCTGAGATCGTGGGCGGCTGGCGGGAGTTCAGGGCCCGCAACTGGCTCTGGGGGGTCATCGCGGTCTGGACCGTGTACGGGGTGACGGTGCTCGGGCCGCTGACCCCGCTCGAAGCAGTCGTGGTCACCGAGCGGCACAGTTCGGCCGTCTACGGGCTCATGATGACGGTCAACGGCGCGGGCAACGCGGTCGGCGGGCTGATCGCCATGCGCGCGCGGCCCCGGCGCCCGCTCTTCGCGGGCACCTTCGCGCTGTTCGGGGTCATCGCCAACCTGCTGGTCCTGGCGTACGACGTACCGCTCGCGCTGCTGTCCGCCGGATTCTTCGTCGGCGGCGTGGCGTTCGCGTTCTGGCTGGTCATGTGGTCGACCACGGTCCAGACGCACGTACCCACCGAGGCGCTCAACCGGCTGCACGCCTATGACGTGGCCGGGTCGCTGATCATGCTCGCGGTCGGGCGGGCACTGGCCGGCCCGGTCGCCGACGCGGTCGGCGTCAAGCGGGTCCTGGTGACCGGAATGGCGATCAACGTGCTGGTGTGCGCGGTGTTGTTCGCGGTTCCGGCGATCAGGGGACTGAGGCGCAAGGGGGAGGAGTTGCGATAGGTCCGAGTGTCGTGGCCCGATCGTATCGAATGCTGTCCTCCCGGCCACTCACGCGGCTGGGGCCTGCCCGGTGATGCTGAACGTGTGACTCAGACATCGGAACCCCACGCCACCCAGCGCGGGCCGCGGCCACCGTCCCCGGTCCGCCGCCGACCGCGGGTGCACCGCGCCTGGTTCGTGGCCGCGGTCACCTTTGTGACGATCATCGGCGCAGCGGCCTTCGCCTCGCTGCCGGGGCTGCTGATCGACCCCCTGCATGATGAGTTCCACTGGTCGCGCGGCACGATCGGCCTCGCGGTCTCGGTGAACCTCGCGCTGTACGGGCTGACGGCGCCGTTCGCCGCTGCGCTGATGGACCGCTTCGGGATCCGCCGCGTGGTGGCCGTCGCGCTCACCGTCATCTCGGTGGGCTCGATGCTCACGGTGTGGATGACGACAGCATGGCAACTGATGCTCTACTGGGGCGTGCTGGTCGGCCTTGGCAGCGGGTCGATGGCGCTGGCGTTCGCGGCGACGGTGACCAATCGGTGGTTCGTTGCCAGGCGAGGGCTGGTCAGCGGTGTTCTCACGGCGGCGAGCGCGTCGGGCCAGCTCGTCTTCCTGCCGGTCCTCTCGTGGCTGGTCGTGCACCAGGGCTGGCGCCCCGCCGCCGTCACCGTGGCGCTCGCGGCGCTGGCGGTGGTACCCCTGGTGTGGATCCTGCTGCGGGACCATCCCGCGGACGTGGGACAGTCGGCCTACGGGGCCGAGGAGTTCGTACCGAAGCCGCCACCGGTGTCGGGGGCCGCACGGCGGGCGATCGGGGCGCTGGCCAGGGCGGCCAGGACCGGTCCTTTCTGGCTGCTCGCCGGGACGTTCGCGATCTGCGGGGCGTCCACCAACGGCCTGGTGAAGACCCACTTCGTCCCGGCGGCGCACGACCACGGCATGCCGGTCACGGCCGCCGCGTCGCTGCTGGCGGTGATCGGCGTCTTCGATGTCGTGGGCACGATCGCGTCCGGCTGGTTCACGGACCGCTTCGAACCCCGCCGGCTGCTGGCTGTCTACTACGCGCTGCGCGGGGTCTCGCTGCTCATCCTGCCGCTGCTGCTGGCGCCTTCCGTCCACCCGCCGATGGTTCTCTTCATCGTCTTCTACGGCCTGGACTGGGTCGCGACCGTGCCCCCGACGCTCGCCCTGTGCCGCGAACACTACGGCGAGGACAGCGCCATCGTCTTCGGCTGGGTACTCGCCTCGCACCAGGTGGGCGCGGCGCTGGTCGCGTACCTGGGGGGCGTGGTGCGGGACGTCTTCGGCTCGTACGACGTGATCTGGTACGCGTCCGGTGCGCTGTGCGCGGCGGCGGCCCTGATGGCTCTGATGCTCAGGCCGCGTGCGGACCGGCCGGCGGGTACGGCTGGTACGGGCGCGGTGGCGGGAGCGGCTGCCTGAGCCCGGAGGCGGGGGAGGAGGGGAAAGGGGGCGGACGGTCAGGACGCGAAGCGGCCGAAGGTTCAGGACGCGAAGCGGCCGAAGGCGCCCCGGTGGAAGAGGAGCGGGGAGCCCTCGGCGGATCCGCCCAGCGCCTCCACCCGGCCCACCACGATCAGATGGTCGCCGCCCGTGTGCACGGCATGGATGCGGCAGTCGACCCACGCCGGTACGCCGGAGAGCAGCGGCGCCCCCGTCACCGGGGCCGGCTCGTGGGCCACGCCCGCGAACTTGTCCGCGCCGCTCACCGCGAAGGCGCGGCAGAGACCGCCCTGGTCCGAGCCGAGGATGTTGACGCAGAAGGTCCCGGCGCGCGCGATGCGCGGCCAGGTCGTCGACGTACGGGCCACCATGAAGGCGACGAGCGGCGGGTCCAGCGAGAGGGATGCGAAGGACTGGCAGGCGAAACCGGCGGGCCCGCCGTCGTCCTGCGCGGTGATGACGGTGACGCCGCTGGCGAAGTGGCCCAGGACCCGCCGGAATTCACCCGGGCCGACCGGCGGCCTCTCGCCGTCGGCCACGGCCCGCAGATCGGGACGCGGGAGCGGATCGACCGGCCCGGTGGCCGTCGGGGCGCCTACCGACCTGAGATATCGGACGGCGGCGACCGCCATCCCTGCGTGTCCCATCATCTCCGTATTGAAACTGACGGCGTGTCAGATGTGAAGGGGTGTGCATTGCGCGTACCGCGTCCGAGGGGGGCCTCTCACCATGCCTACCGCCCCCGGTACACCGGCGTCCTGCGTTCCACGAAGGCTGCTACGCCCTCGTTCGCGTCCGCCGTCGTCATGTTGATCTCCTGGGCCGCCGCCTCCGCCGCGAAGGCCGTGGCGCGGTCCGATTCCAGTGAGGCGTTCACCAGGTGCTTGGTGAGGGCCAGGGCCCGGGTGGGGCCCTGGGCCAGCCGGGCGGCCCACTCCTGGGCCGTCTTCCGCAGCTCCTCGTCCGGCACCACCCGGTTGACCAGGCCGATGCGTTCGGCTTCCGCCGCGGCGAGCGCGTCGCCGAAGAACATCAGCTCCTTGGCGCGGTGCGGGCCGATCAGGCGGGGGAGCAGATAGGCGCCACCGCCGTCCGGGACGAGACCGCGGCGGGCGAAGACCTCGATGAAGCGGGCCGACTCCGCGGCCAGTACGAGGTCGCAGGCGAGGGCGAGTTGTGCGCCCAGGCCGGCCGCTGTGCCGTTGACGGCGGCGATCACCGGCTTCTCGCAGTCCAGCACGGCCGCGATGAGGCGCTGCGCGCCGAGCCGGATCGTGCGGGCCACGTCGCCCGCGACGCGTTCGGCCGGGGGGCGCGGGCCGCCCCGCAGGTCGGCGCCCGCGCAGAAGCCCCGGCCGGTCGCGGTGAGGACCACCGCGCGGATGCCGGGGTCGGCGGAGGCGGCTGCCAGCAGGGCGATGACCCGTTCGCGCTGGTCCCAGGTGAGCGCGTTCATCGCTCCCGGACGGTTGAGGGTGATGGTGGAGACATGGTCCGCCGTGATGTGGAGGATCTCTTCATCCTCGGGGGGAAGCGGCATGGGGTCGGTCGCCTTTCGGATCGGAGCCGGGGCCGGGCGGCGCCGGGGATGCAGCCCCTCCAGGGCCTGAGGAGCGGGAGCCGGAGCGGGGCCCCGGTGCTGCGAACCGGGGCCCCGCTCCCCTCACCGGCAGACCGCCAGCGCGTCCAGTGCCACCGCGCCCTGTCCGCGGCCCAGCACCATCAGCGGGTTCACGTCCAGCTCCGCCAGCTGGTCGCCCAGCTCAAGGGCCATGCGCTGGATCCGCAGCACCACCTCGACCAGCGCGTCCACGTCCGCCGGGGGCGCCCCACGGACGCCACCCTCCAGCAGGGCATGGCCGCGGAGTTCGGCGAGCATCGTGCGCGCCTGGTCCTCGCCGAAGGGCGGTACGCGTACGGACGTGTCGTCCAGGAGCTCCACCAGGACCCCGCCGAGTCCCACCGTCACCGTCGGGCCGAAGAGTGCGTCGGTGGTGACGCCCACGACCATCTCCACGCCCCGCTGCACCATCTGGCAGACCAGGATGCCGTCCAGGTCGACCGCCTCGTAGCGGGCGATGTCGCTCAGCTCCCGGTACGCGTCCCGCACCTGGCTCGCCGAGGTCAGGCCGACCTTCACCAGGCCCAGTTCGGTCTTGTGCCCCAGCTGCGCGCCGGACGCCTTCATGACGACCGGGTAGCCGACCTGTCCCGCGGCCCGGACCGCCGCCGCAGCGCTGGTCACCAGCTGTTCGCGCGGGACCCGGATCCCGTACGCCCGCAGCAGCTGCTTCGCCGCGTGCTCGCTCAGCTGCTGGTGGGGGCGCATCAGGGCCTGAGCTTTGCGGTAGGAGGGCGAGGGGGTCCGGGGGGCCTCGTCGAAGGGGGAGCGGTAGCCGGTGGTGAAGCGGTGGTGGTCCAGGTAGGCCTTCACCGCGGTGACGCAGTTGCCGAAGGTACGGAAGGTGGCCACCCGCGACGAGCCCAGCAGCGTCGTGCGGTACGCCTCCTCCGTGCCCACGGGTGACCCCCACACCACGCACACCAGCTTCTCCGTGGCCTCCGCCGCGTCCACCAGGTCCTGGGCCAGCCTGTCGCTCATCGGGGGGAAGGGACCGGTGATCGGACAGATCAGCACGCCCACCGCGGGGTCCGCCAGAATCGCGTCGATGATCTTGCGTCCGCGCCAGTCGCCCACCGGGTGACCGCCGTTGTCGACGGGGTTCGCGACGTTCAGGTACCCGGGTATCCAGGTGTGCAGCTCCGCCTGCTTCGCCGCCGACAGGACCGGCAGGCCGATCCCGGCGGCCGTCGCCAGATCCGCGAAGTGGGCTCCCGTACCACCGGAGATCGAGTACACCACCACGCCGTCGGCCTGCGGTTTCCTCGCACGGGCGAGCAGGGCCGAGGTGTCCTGGAGCTCGTCCAGGCCGTTCACCCGGATCACTCCGTACTGCCGCATCGCCGCGTCGACCACCCGGTCGGCGCCGGTGAGTTTCCCGGTGTGCGAAGCGGCCGACCTGGCGCCCGCTTCCGTGCGGCCCACTTTCACCGCTACGACCGGCACCCCGGCCCGCGCCGCGCGGTCCGCGGCCAGCAGGAAGGACCGGCCGTCCTTGAGGCCCTCGACGTAACAGGCGATGGCACCGACCTCGGGGCGCTCGGCGAAGTACGAGATGAAGTCCGCGGTCTCCAGGTCGGCCTCGTTGCCCGTGGGTGCCCAGTGCGAGAGCCGGATGCCCAGCTCCTGCATGGCGAAGACGGGGCGGCCCTGATGGCCGGACTGTGTGATGAGGGCGACCGCAGGGCCCTCCAGGTCGTCACGGAACCGCTCGAAGGCGTTCAGATTCGTGTTGGGGCCGAGCATCCGCAGCCCCGAACCTTCGACGGCCGCGGCCAGCCGGGTCTGGGCGTCCGCGCCCCGCTCGCCCGTCTCGGCGAACCCGGAGGCGAAGGCGACCGCGAACTTCACTTTGGCGTCCGACAGTTGGGGGATCAGTGGCAGGGGGTCCGCGACCAGCAGCACGGCGAGGTCGACGGGCCCCGGCAGCTCGGCCACCGAAGGGGAGCAGGGCAGCCCGAACACGGCCGTACGGGTCGGATGCACCGGGTGCAGTGTCGCGCCGACCCGTTCCGACCAGGCGATCAGCTGGCGGGTGATCCCGGTGTTGGGCCTGCCCTCGGTGTCGGACGCGCCGATGACGGCCACCGAGCCCGGCCGGAAGAACCGGTCGAGGTCCGGTACGGGGGCGTGCACCGGACGCCCGCTGACGTCCAGGTCGCCCTCCGCCGCCGCTGAGCCGTGGACGGCGACGGGGGGCTGCTCCCCGCAGGCCACCACGCGCGCATGGAAGTCGGTGGTGAGGGTGCCGTGAGTCGATCCAAGCATCGTTTCCGCCCGATCCTGCTCGATGGCCGAGTTACCTGACACTTAGTCAGATTACTGAACTGACGGCCCGTCAGGAACACTGCTGCACGCAAAAGACTGCGGCGGCGGGGGGAGCGAACGGGCGCCGCCCGGGAGGCGCCCCTGCGGCACCACCCGCCCCGGGGAGGACTTCCCCGCACGGCACCGGCCAATGCGGCCCGATGGGGCAGTCGGCCGTTTCTCGCCCCCCGGTCAGCCGGACGGCACGGCGCGGCGGTGGCCCCGCAGCGCGTGCAGACCGGCCGCCGTCGTACCCACGCAGAGGGCGGTGGCGCTGAAGCCCAGGGACGCGTGGACGCCGATGGCGGAGCCCAGCAGCCCGACGGTGAAACCGCTGCCCGCGCGCAGCCCGTTGGCGGACATGCCGTACACGCCGAGCACCCGGCCGCGGTCGGCGGCGGGAGCGAGCAGCTGCACGACCGTCTGGCCGATCGACATCGAGGCCAGGTTGGCGACGCCGCCGGCCAGCAGCAGCGCAAGGGCCAGTGGGTAGCTGGTGGTGAGGGCGAAGAACAGGCTGGTCGCGCCGTAGATCGCCGTACTGATCACGGCGGCCGGCACATGCGGTTTGACCCACCCGGTGGCCTCCAGCACGATGCCGCCGACGACCCCGCCCGCGCCGTTGGCGAACAGCAGCACCCCGTACGCGGTTCCGGCGCTGCCCGCGCCGAGGTCGTGCGCGAAGATCGGCATGGAGGACTGGAGCGAGGAGCCGACGAAGAAGGAACCGAGGCCGCCCAGGATGATCATGCTGACCAGGGTCCTGTTGGCGCCCACCTCCCGCAGTACGCGCAGTGACTCCAGCACCCCCACCCGCGGCCTGCTGTGGTGGTCGCGGGTGTGGCCGGTGAACCGGGTGCGGAAGAGGAAGAGCGTCAGCGGCAGATAGAAGGCGATGTTGG
Organism: Streptomyces sp. NBC_00388; assembly: GCF_036061255.1. NCBI lineage: Bacteria > Bacillati > Actinomycetota > Actinomycetes > Kitasatosporales > Streptomycetaceae > Streptomyces > Streptomyces sp. NBC_00388. The sequence goes on along the minus strand of NZ_CP107948.1, from coordinate 3,288,532 downwards.
CGAAAATTCCCGCTGTCGGGCCGAGACCCAGCAGCAGCGCGGACCCGACCACCGGCCCGAAGAGGACCCCCAGACTCCGGAAGGTGGCGTTCAGCCTTACGGCGCTGGGCAGTTCGGCCGGGCCGACGAAGTCGTGCAGCATCAGCTGTTCGCCGGGGCTCCACAGGGATCCGGCCAGCCCGTGCAGGACGAGCAGGACGCACGCCTCCCACATGTGCAGCGAGTGGGTGAGGAACAGGACGCCCCAGGTCGCCGAGACGGCCATGAACAGCACCTGTGCGGCCTGGATGATGCGGCGGCAGTCGTAGCGGTCCGCGAGGGAGCCGAACCACATCGACAGCAGCAGGAACGGCACCCAGTGGCTGATGACCTGGAAACCGGTCAGGGCCGGGGAGTGGAACGTCTGCCACAACACCCAGTAGGTGATGACGTGTTCGATGTTGTCGGCCATCATCGCCAGGGCCGCTCCGAAGAGGTACGGACGGCAGTCACGGTTGCGCAGCGCGGCGAACTTCGGGGGCGGGGCGCCGGGCGGGGCGGCGGGCGCCCCGGTGGGCCGGGCCTCGGCGGGCGGTATCGCGTCCGGGGCGGCCAGGTGGGTGGGGACGCCGCAGGCAGCACACATCCTCGGTCTTCTCCTCGTTCGGTGTAGCGGGCCGGGTGTCCGTCCCGGATCGCTAGACTAGACGCACCGTTGCGTTGAGTCTAGGGTCCCCGACTATCCTGGGGCAGAGGGAGGCACCATGGGAGCCGATACGGACACCGCCGGACAAGGGGGCGCCGGTGCAGCGGGCCGACGCCACCACGGCAACCGGCACGGGCGCAGCGAAATCGCCCGGAGTGCCGTGCTGGAGGCGGCCGACGGCCTGCTCGCCGAGAAGGGCTTCGCGGGCGTCACGATGGAAGGCATCGCGGCTCGGGCCGGTGTCGCCAAGCAGACCATCTACCGCTGGTGGAGCGCCAAGACGGATGTCCTGATGGACGCCTTCCTGCAGGACGTGGCCGAGGAGCCGCCGCTGCCCGACCACGGCGATGTCGCGCGCGACCTGAACGACCACCTGGGCAGGCTGGGCCGTTTCCTCGGCGAATCAGATCCCGGCGCGGTCTTCCGGGCGCTCATGGCCCAGGCCCAGCACGATCCGGCGTTCGCCAAGGACTTCCGGGCCAGGTACCTCGACGAGCAGCGCCGCCGTGACCGCGCACCGCTGGAGCGCGCCGTGCGGAGGGGGGAGCTGCCGGCGGATTTCGATGTGGCGGCCGAGACGGACCAGCTCGTGGGGCCGCTCTACTACCGGATCCTGGTGACGGGCGAGCCGGTCGGCCCGGATTTCACCGAGCGGCTCGTCGAATCCTTCCTGCGCCGGCTGGGCTGACGGGACCGGGCGGCGGCTCCGCGCCCCGCCGTACCCCTCCGAAGCCTCCCGTGGCGCCCGCGCCGCTCCGTCGCCGCTGTCCCGGCCCCGGGCGCTCGCCCCGGGCACTCGCCCCGGATACTCGCCCCGGGTACTCGCCCTGGACGGGGGCCCGTCAGTGCCGCGCGATCGCCGAGGCGATCTTCCGTGCGTCGGCGGCCAGTTCCCGGAACATGCCACTGATCGGATTGGTGAACCCGGTGAAGTACAGGCCCGGTGCCTGCTTGGGGGTACGGCGCCCGTGCGCCACCGGGCGCCCGCGCCCGTCCAGTACGCCGAGGTGCCCCACCAGCGGTTCCAGCGCCCGCCGGTAGCCCGTCGCCGCGACTACCGCGTCCGGCTGGATCCGGGTGCCGTCGGCCAGTACGACCTTGCCGTCGTCGAAGGAGGCCACCGCGGCGACCGGTTCGACCCGGCCGGTCCGCACCGCGTCGATCAGCCCGACGTCCTGCACGGGGATCGCGCCCTCGCGTACCCGTGAGTAGAGGCCCGTGGCTGGCCGCGGCAGCCCCTGCGCGGCCAGGTCCGGCACCGCGATCCTGCACATCAGCGCGCCCGCCAGGTCCACCAGCCGCGTCGGGAGCCTGCGGACCAGGATGCCGGTGCGCTGTGCGGGCCAGCCGAGTGTGGAGCGCCGGACGATGTGCGGGACGGTGCGGACGGCGAGCCGCACCCGCCCGGCGCCGCCCTCGACCAGGTCGACGGCGATTTCCGCGCCGGTGTTCCCCACCCCGGCCACCAGTACGTCCCGGCCCGCGTACGGGGTGGCGTTGCGGTACTCGCGTGCGTGCGTCAGCTCCCCGGTGTACGTGTCCGAGCCCGGCCAGCCGGGCAGCTTCGGGGTGTGGTTGTAACCGGTCGCCACGACCACGGCGCGCCCGGTCAGCTCCCGCCCGCCGGTCGCGTGCAGCAGCCAGCCGGAACCGTCGGCGCGGTCGATGCGGGTGACCTCGACCCCGGTGACGATCTCCAGGCCGTGGTGGTCCGCGTACTTCGCCAGGTACCGCACGACGTTGTCCCGCGAGACCCAGCGTCCGAAGGAACGCGGCATCGGCAGCCCCGGCAGTGACGAGAGCCGCCGGGTGGTGTGCAGGTGCAGACGGTCGTAGTGGCGGCGCCAGGAGGCTCCGACGTCGTCGGACTTCTCCAGTACGACGGCCCGTACCCCGCGCTCGCGCAGTGCGGCGGCAGTGGCAAGTCCGCCCGGCCCGGCGCCGATGACGTAGACGGGCCGGTCGTCCTTCGTGTCGTCCATGGAACGGAGCGTAATCGCCCGTTCGCTTGATAGGTCTCGGTCAAGGGCAGAAGCGATTGCGAATTGATCACGCCTGCACGCCTCTTGCGTACGACGGCTTCCATCCGTTGAACTGACATGGCGTCAGATAGCTGTGGCGGGCGCGAGTCCCCGGAGACGAGTCGGGGCGGGCGCCCGGCCCACCTTCGGCAACCGGCCTACGCACAGGGCCTGTTGCCCGGCCGCGATGCACTGTCCCGGCAGGGTCCGGCCAGACGCGGTCACCCGGTCACCCGACCGTCCGCCCACCCGACCACCCGCCCACCCGCCCACCCGACTGCCCGACCACCTGATCGGACTCTCACATGACGGAACCAGCCCTCCCCGCCCCGGCGCGGGCACGCGTATCCGCCCCGGCCGCGCGGTTCGATCTGCCGGAACCGGACGCCTTCACCGCGCCCTACTGGGCCGCGGCGGCCGGGGGCCGACTGCTGATCAGGCGGTGCGCCGCCTGCGGCAAGCCGCACCACTACCCGCGCGAGTTCTGCCCGCACTGCTGGAGCGAGGACGTCACCTGGGAGCGGGCGAGCGGGCGGGCCACGCTCTACACGTGGTCGGTGGTGCACCGGAACGACCTGCCGCCGTTCGGGGAGCGCGTCCCTTACGTTGCCGCGGTGGTGGACCTGGCGGAGGGGCCGCGCCTGATGACCGAGATCGTCGACTGCCCGCCGGAGCGCCTCCGTATCGGAATGGCGCTCGACGTCACCTTCAGCGAACCGGCCCCCGGTGTCCATGTGCCGGTGTTCCGGACCGGCGGCTGAGCGGGCCTGCGCGCCCGACCGCCCGTCACCAGCCACTGAGCCCACCTCACCCGGCCCGCGGTCCCCCCTCGTCCCGCCCCGATCCCCCCGCGTGTTGAATAGCCGCATGACCGACATACAGGCTCAGCCGGAGGTGCGCGGGCTCGGACTGGGTCTGCGCCCCTGGGGCGCCGCCGATGCCGACGCGATGCTGCGCGGATTCACCGATCCCGAATTCCTGCGCTGGAACACCCCGCTGGGCCCCTTCACCGATCTCGCCGGGGCCCGCCTCGCGATCGGCAACCGCAACGCGGGGTGGCTGCGCGGGGACCTCGCGCAGTACGCCATCACCGAGGACGGCGTGGTGGTCGGCAGCGTCGGGCTCTCCGCCATCAACCGCCACATGTGCCGGGCGACCGTGGGCTACTGGGTGCTGCCCGAAGCGCGCGGCCGGGGCATCGCCACCCGCGCGCTGGAGCTCTGCACCCGCTGGGCCTTCGAGGAGGCGGGCCTCCACCGCATCGAACTGGGCCATGCTGTGGCCCACACCGCCTCCTGCCGGATCGCGGACCGCTGCGGTTACGCGTACGAGGGCACCCGGCGGGACGGTATGCACCGCGCCCAGCGCCCCGGCACCTACCGTGACGCGCATCTGCACGCCCGGCTGGCCACGGATCCGTACCCGGACCCCGGAGCGGACCCCGGCCAGGACCCCGGCACCGGGACCACCCGGCAGTGACCGGAAGGCCGCAGTCCGTATCCGCCGGGTAACGATCCGGGAGATCCGTACGCAGGAAATGATGACGAGGGAGGTCCGGTATGCGCGCTGGGCGTGGACTGACGGTCACTGGGTGGGTATTGGGCGGTCTGGGCGTAGTGCTCCTTGCCGTTGCCTCCCTCTGGGGATTCCGTGGGTACGAGTCGGTCAGCGTGACCAGCGACGCGATGGTCCCCGCGTACGCCAAGGGTGACCGGGTGGCCATCGAGAAGAACGACGGCGGCGGCCTGCACCACGGGGACGTGGTGCTCTACCGCACACCGGCCAGGTACGACGGCGCCGACGCCCTCCAGCGCGTCATCGGGCTCGGCGGCGACCACCTCGTCTTCGACGGGGAGCAGCTGGTGCTCAACGGCGAACCGCTGGACGAGCCCTACCTCGCCGACGGCGAGGGCCTGTCCGACGCGTACGACGTCGTCGTCCCGCCGGGCCGGATGTTCACCCTCGGCGACAACCGCGCCGAGGCGACGGACTCACGCCACTTCCTGACGGACCAGGCGGGCACCCTGCCGGTGAAGGCGGTCCGGGGCCGGATCATCGACAACCCGGCGATGCCCCTGCTCCTCGCCACCAGCGTGCTGGCCGGCACGCTGCTCGCGCTGGCGGGGGCCGGGTTCGGGCTCGCGGGCCGGGTGGTGCGGCGCCGGCGGCTGGCCGCGATGACGCGCTACGGCCAGAGCAGCTCCCGCACCCAGTCGCGGCTCTCCGTACGCCGGTAGCGCAGCCGGACATGGCGGCGCCGCGCGTCGCCCTGGAAGAACTCGACCTCGACCGGATCCAGTACGTACCGCGTCCAGCTCGGCACGGGCGCCTCCGGTTCCGCCTGTGCCCGCTCCCAGGCATCGGCCGATGCCCGTTCCAGCTCGTCCGCCGACCCGAGCACGTCGCTCATCCGCCCGGTGAGCGCGGCGGCCAGCGCCCCGGTCGAGCGGCCGTGCAGATCCGCCTGGCTCTCCGCCGCCGGAGCCGCGGTCACCGGCCCGCGCACCCGGACCTGCCGTGCCTGCGCCGCCCAGTAGAAGCCGAGCGCCGCCACCGGCCGCGCCGCCAGCTGGCGGCCCTTGGCGCTCCCGGAGTGCGAGGCGAAGTGCCATCCGCGGGCGTCCGCGCCGTGCAGCATCAGCGTCCGCACGTCGGGGCGGCCGTCGGCGCCGGCGGTGGCCAGCGTCATGGTGTGCGGCTCGGGCTGACCGGCCTCCGCCGCCGAGCGCAGCCACCCCCGGAAGAGGGGGAGGGGCGCGGCCGGGGCGGTACCGGGGTCGAACTCCGGCAGCTCCGGCAGGTCCCAGACCCGCAGGGTGTGCAGGAAGTCCGTGAAAGCGGCGTCGTCCTCGGCGGTGGGGTGCTGGGGAGTGGAATCCATGGCAGTCATTCTGGACCGCCGGGCGCGGCGCACCGGCCGCACGCCACGGCCGGTCACGCGTCGCGCAGCCAGGCCCTGAAATCGCCGAACCAGCCGAGCACGTCGCGCAAGTGCTGGTCAGGGTCGGTGAAGAGGGTGAGGAGCCTGGCGGCGGGGTCCACCACCGGGGTCGGGTCGCCGTCCTCTTCCTCCTCGCGGGCGAGCAGCTCCTGTTCGGCGTCGCTCAACTCCGCGCGGGGAACCGTCACCAGGGGATAGCCTCCCGCGACCGGCGGCCGGTCGGGCTCGTCCGGGTCGCAGCGCCACCGCACCCCACCGTCGTACCGCATCTGGACCTCCCCCAGATACCAGGACGCCACCTGCAGCAGCGTGGTGTCCCGCGCGCGGTCGGCGTCCTGCCAGGTGGAGAACCGGGAGCGGACGAGTTCTTCGAGCCGGTCGAGCGAGGCGGCCGTGAAGTCCCAGCCCCCACCGTGCTCGGCGGACCAGGCGGGGAAGGCCTCCCGCTGTGCGGTCAGCCAGGCACCGAGGCGGGGGTTGTCGGCCCATTCGGGAGTGTCGATCGCATCCATGCGCACAGAGCCTACGAGTGCCCATGCTTCCCCTTGTAACGATCCTGTGCGCAAAGGGAGTTGACCGGATACGCGCCCAGGAAACTGTGCGGCTCCTGTGCGTGGGGCGGGCTAGGGTCGGGCCTTCGGCGGCGCCATACATGTCACGGGGGCCCTTGGCGCCGCACGCACATCCACGTCCGGGCTCCCGTCGGAGAACCCACAGTGAACCGACTCATACCCGCGCAACACATCCGTAGTTCCAGCACACCGGGGCATCCAGGGCGCCGCCGCCGCTCTCTCGCGCGCACCACGCTCGCCCTGGCCACCGCCGGCGTCCTCGCCGTGGTCGGCCTGCCACAGCTGTCGGGTACCGCGTACGCGGACAAGGGCAAGCGCTGCGACGAGAAGTACGACATCAGGGACGGGACCGCCAACCCGGTCCAGCCCTGGGACCGGAGTATCCACGTCCGTGACAGAAGGGACTGGGACTCCTACACCTATGACGCCCCGCGTCAGGCCATGGACGGGCTCACGCTGAAGGGCACTCCGCAGGAGCAGCGGGCGTTCCTCGGAGGGCTCAAGCCGTACCAGCAGTACGCCAAGAACACCCCTGACCGCGTCTACGCGCAGTACCGCGACTACATGGCCAAGAAGTCCTGGAAGGACACCCGTTACGGCAGCTTCGAGAAGTGGCTGTCGGACGCGTGGATCCTGCCGAACAACAACAACCAGCGCGGGTCCTCCTTCGAGCAGAAGGCGGTCAGGGATCTGGGGCTGCTCGGCCCGGACTGGCTGTGCAACGAAGAGATCGAGATCAAGGACAAGAACGGCAAGACCGTCATGGTCAAGGACCCCAGAACCGGCAGGATGAAGCCGCTGGTCCGCAAGTTCGACGCCGTGAACTACAAGCAGGACAAGTTCGTCGAGTTCAAGGCCGGGCCCGGCCGGGACACCGGCCAGGACGCGGCCAACAAGGCGTTTCTCGAGGACCCCCAGCGCCGCAATGCCCGAGTCACCTACGTCAACGGCGAGTCGAAGGACTCCGCCACGACGAAGTACCTCGGAAGGCTGGGCGACCAGGCCGGGATGGACAACCGCGGCCGGCCCCGCGTCACAGCCTACGAACACCGCACCGAGAGCCTCCCGCAGTACAAGGCCGTCAAGGGCGTGACCAGGAGCGACCCGAACTTCGCCGCGGGCGGCAGCAACCGTGCCGCCGGTGGAGCCTCCCGCACGGTCGACCAGTCCCCGGCGACCCCGAAGGACATGGCCGACCAGCTCAGGCGCATCGGTGCGAGCGGCCCCCGGGGGGCCGGTGTTCGCGGGCCCGGAGGAGTCGACTTCTCCACCCTCGACCTCGCCTACGTCGGCAAGCCCGTCAAGGGCGAGGGCATGCCGTACGCCTTCTCCGCCGACAAGGTCCAGGACGAGTCCGCCCAGTACGGCTGGGGCGGCCGGGCCAAGGCACAGCTCATCTCCGACAGCTTCTTCGCCTGGCTGGCCCTGACACCGGACAAGTTCTGGGTCAACCTCAACCCGGACCAGCCCGACAAGATCATGGACCCGGCGTTCGGGAAGACCGACGCCGGGCGGGTGCTGCTCCAGGCCGACCTCCAGATGAAGCACGACTACGCGAGGGACCTGGACCCGCGCCAGGGCCTGGGCAAGAAGTACTGGGACGCCATGCGGGCCGCCGGGCTGCCGTGCGGCACCTCCCTGCGCAACTGGATCGTGCCCCAGCAGGCCAAGGTCCGCGCCGACGACAACGGCCTCTACATCCTCGACACCCCGCTGAAGGTCAACACGCTGGAGATCGACTTCAGGACGCCCAGCCCGAACGGTGACTGCCACCTGACGAAGGCGCAGCAGAAGACCGCCGCCGACCTGGCCCGGCAGACGATCACCCCGGACATCCAGAGGAAGGTCAACACCGCACCGGAGTACGCCGATCTGCGCCGCGTCTACAGCGCACGCGTGGCCGCCGAGTACATACGCCAGCAGGATGCCAGGGTGCCGTCGGAATACCACGCGATCATCAACAGCAACAACGTGAAGCGGTGGCCGCTGCGCAGCCCCAACACCTCGTGGACGCCGAGGAAGACGTACGACGACTACGTGACGTCGTTCACCAAGGGTGACTACAGCTACCCGTGCGAGTACGCCGGGCAGCAGAAGACCTGCGTCATGGGCGGCGTCGACTTCTCCAAGGCGCCCAAGCAGAACGTCAGCCGCGTCCAGTTCCAGACGCAGCACCGCTACCTGCCCAGGTCCGCCAAGATCAGTGCGCAGGCCATCTCGGACAGCGCCGAGAACGACCGCCTGGCCCTGCTCGGCGGTGACGGGCGGACCAGGGCCGCCGGCGGAGGCGGCGGCAGCACGCCGAGCCCGACGCCGACCCACTCCGCCCCGCCCACCGGTACGCCCAGCAGCCCGGCCTCGCACGCGCCGGTCCCACCGTCCACCCCGCCGGGCGGACACCGGGCCCCGTCCACCCCGGCAGGCCAGGGCGGCGGCGGCCTCGCCGACACCGGCACCCAGGTGCTCACCGTCGCCGGGATCGCCGTGGTGCTCCTGGCCGCCGGTGGCGGGCTGGTCTGGTGGCGGAGGCGCCGTACGACCGGCTGACCGTACGCCCGCAGCAGCGCAGCGCCCCGTCCGGGATATCCGGGCGGGGCCGTTGCGTGCTGTCGCCGTGCGCCCGCCAGGGATTGCGGGAGAGCCCTCAGCCCGGATCCCGGCAGAGCTGCGCCGTGACGACCGCGTGCAACAGCCCCGGGTCGACGAACGTCCCCTCCACGGGCGGTTCGCAGCGCCAGTGCAGCGGATACGTGTTGCCGTGCGGTGCGGGGATCCCGACGTACTGATCGCGGGCGGCGGGCCCGAAGCAGGTGACCCCCGGCGGCCAGTCGAAGTCGTACGAGGACCCCGGCGGAAACCGGAAGTACGTCCACCGGCCCCCGGCGACTTCCCGCATGGCGGGACCCGGCCGCCCCGTCCGTGAGCGTGGCGAGGTGGTGCAGCACGGCCTCACCGCGTACGCCACGCACCCGGATGGCGTCGAAGTGCACTTCGGTGAGACGGAGTTGGTGGCCCGAAGCCGGTACCCAGGCACGGAGATTTTCACTGGTCATGCCTGCAGGCATCGGCATGATTGCGTAGCGTGACCAGAGGATGTGGTGCACATCGGGACGATGTGGAAAGGCAGGGTGATCTTGTGGCAACCAGTAAGTCGAGTGACGCGAACACGGTGCAGCAGCCGTCCCCGGCACGCAAACACGTAGGGGATCTGATCAGGAACTTCCGCTCCCGGGCCGGCCTGACGAGACAGGACGTGGGCGAACGGCTGCTCATCTCGGAGTCCCTGGCAGGGGCGTACGAGCGGGGCGAGCGCATCCCGACGACGAGCTTCCTCAAGGACGCCGACCGAGCGCTGGACGCGCGGGGCGCGCTCACGTCCTGTATCCCGCTGATGGAGGACGAGAAGTACCCGCGCACGTTCGTGGGGTGGGTGCGGCTGGAGAAGATCGCGTCCAGCGTCAGTGCGTACGAGAACATGTTCTTCCCGGGGCTGTTGCAGACCGAGGAGTACGTCCGGGCGCTGTACGAGGAACGCGTTCCGCAGTTCTCCGAGGCGGAGATCGAGAAACACATCGAGGCGCGGCTGGAACGGCAGGCGGTGCTCGGCCGGGACCCGCTGCCGATCGTGGCGTACGTCATCGAGGAGTCGGTGCTCCAGCGGCCCATCGGCGGGAAGACGGTGTTGCGCAACCAGATGCTGCACGTACTGAAGTGCATGCAGACGATGCACCATCTGACGGTGCAGGTGATGCCCACAGCGAGGACTGCGCATGCGGGACTGAACGGCCCGTTCGCCATGCTCAGCACGCTGGATGGCCGCAACTGGGCCTACGAAGACGGCCAAGGCGGAGGTGTGTTGATCTCCGAACCGCAGCACGTCGACCAGCTCATCGACTGTTTCGGAAAGCTTCGGGCCCAGGCGCTCACGCCCTGGGAGTCCGCAGAACTGATCGAGGGGACGGCAGATCAGCTATGAACAGCGAACTGACCTGGTTCAAGAGCAGCTGCAGCGGTAACGAGGGCGGGAACTGCATCGAGGTCGCCTGCGACTGGCGCAAGTCGAGCTACAGCAATAATGAGGGCGGCAACTGCGTGGAGATAGCAGCCCACCCCAGCGCCGTCCACATCCGCGACTCCAAGGTCCCCGACGGCCCGGTCTTCACGGTCGCCCCGACCGCCTGGGCGGCCTTCGTGGAGCGGCTCCCGGCCTGACCGCCGTGCGTCGACCCGGCAGGACGGGAGGCGGGACCGCGTGGCCCGCTCTCCCGTCCCGCCTTCCGTCCGGTGGCACCGGTGGGCAGGCGGCCGGTCTTGGGCAGGGGTGCATAACGCTGAGGCGCGAGGGCCTTTCCGGCCGGTGCGGACGTCGCGATCCACACCGAACCCGGAAGGGCCTCGCCCGTTCAAGGTCGCTCAGCCGAGACCTCGCTCACCCGTCCACGGGCTCCCCGGACAGAACACCTGGATGGCCCCGGCCCCGACGGTGGAACCCTGTGCCCCGGGCCACTGCGTGTCCGGCATCTCGCCGGTGGCCTCGTGAACCACGGCAGAACCCTGCGCCCCGGGCCGTATGGCATGTGCATGCCCCTCGTGACGGCGCGATCACCTACCGTCGGCCGGGCGCCTGGTCTTGGCGACTGCTTTCCTGACCCTCGGGTGCCTCGTGACCCTCGGGTGCCTCGTGCGCACGCGAACGGCGGCTGCGGAGGCGTTCCAGGAGGGCCGTGCCAAGGAGCACGAGCCCGATGGCGACGATCTTGCTCACCTGGTAACCGGCCATCGGGCCGCCCGCGCCGCCGGACCCCAGGAACGCCCACAACGCCCAGGCGATCCCTGCGACGACGAGGAGGACGGCCCCCGCCGGGCCGATGCCCCACCACCACGGCGCCTGGGGGTGCTCCTCGTGTGCTTCGTGCTCCTCGTGCGCCCCGTTTTCCCCGTGTTCCTCGCGTTCCTCGGGACGGTCGCGTTCGTCGTGTGCCAAGGCTGTTCTCCGGGGGTGATGAGGGCGGACAGGGGCGCCCCATGCCGTCGCGGGCCGGGAAGGGGAAGACGCGTGGGCGGGTCACCCGGTTGCCTCCGGCGTGGTGGTTCGCACCCGCTGTCAGCGTGCGGGTCCGGCGTTCTCCTGGGTGCCGAGGACGGCGAGCAGGTCGAGGACACCGGCGCTGTCGGTGCCGACTGCGGGGGTGAACCAGAGCAGCCGCTGCCGGCCGTCCTCGCTGCTTGGGTTGAGGCAGTTGACCTCGATCATCTGCTCGGAGGGCTGGGAACCGGCGCCTCGTTCGAGTTCGTTGTAGTAGTCCGCCGATGCCCCGATGCCCCGATGCCCCGATGCCCCGATGCCCCGATGCCCCGGCGAGCCGGGCGACCTCGTCGCGGCGCAGTCCGGGCACCCGGCGCCGGGTGCCCGTGGGGGAATCCCACGTCGGCCGGGCGGATGCGTGCACGCCGCGAGCGCAAAAGGCTCCCAGCGCGGTGTACTTCGTGGAGGAGACAGTGGCGGAGATCACCGCCATCGGCGGGCGGGCGGTCTGCGCGCAGGCGGACGTGGCGGACGAGCCCGGTTGAGCACCCCGGAGGACATCGCCCAGGTGGTCGTCTTCCTCGCGAGCCCGGCGGGGCGCTGGGTGAACGGCCAGGTTCTGCGGGCCAACGGGGGCCTGGTGCGAGGACGCAGCCGGGGGCTGGGGTGTCGGCGGCAACGTCCTGACCGCCGCCCTGCGCAACGGCGGTTTCTGAACCGTCAACGGCGGCGCGAGACCCGCACCTTGAGCGGCTCCTGACGGTGCCCCTTTGCTTCCCCTTGCGCCGCGGGGCGGATTTCGTGCAGAGGCCGCATCGCCGCGACGGCGGTCAGCCCCGCCCCAGTACCACCGTGCCCGACGAGCAGAACCAGCCGCCGGTCCCCGACGCGACCGCCAGCTCCGGCAGCCGGCCGCCCGCCTTGTGCACCTGGCGGCCGGGACCCGCCTCACCGCGCAGTTGCCGTACGGCCTCCACGAGCAGGAACAGCCCGCGCATTCCCGGATGGCAGGCCGAGAGGCCGCCGCCGTCGGTGTTCACCGGCAGGTCACCGTCCCGCAGTAGCCGCCCCTCCCCGACGAAGGCGCCGCCCTCGCCCTTCGCGCAGAAGCCGAGATCCTCCAGGGTCACCAGCGTCATGTAGGTGAAGGCGTCGTAGACCTCCGCGAGGTCGATCTCCGCCGGGCCGACCCCGGCCCGCTCGAAGGCCAGCCGCCCGCTGACCGCCGCGGGGGAGACCGTGAAGTCGTCCCACTCCGACATCGTGGTGTGCGAGACGTGCTCCCCGGCGCCCAGCACCCACACGGGCGCCTTCGCACAGTCCGCCACGTACTCCTCTGCCACCAGCAGCACCGCGCAGCCGCCGTCGCTCCGGATGCAGCAGTGCAGCTTGGTGAACGGGTCGGCGATCATCGGGCCTGACAGCACCTCGTCCACGGTGATCGGGGTGCGGTACAGGGCGTCCGGGTTGTGGGCCGCGTTCGCACGGGCCTGTACGGCCACCGACGCGAGCTGCTCCAGCGTGGTGCCGTACTCGTGCATGTGACGGCGGGCGGCCATGGCGTACTTGGCGATGAGCGAGTGCCCGTAAGGGACTTCGAACTGGAGGGGGCCGCGCGCGCCGAAGGAGAGGTTCGACGTACGGCGCCTCGCCCTGATGTCCGCGCGGGCGGTGGAGCCGTAGACCAGCAGCACCGCGTTGGCGTGGCCAGCGGCGATGGCGTCCGCGGCGTGCGCGGCCATGACCTCCCAGGTGGAGCCGCCGACGGAGGTGGAGTCGATCCAGGTGGGCCGCAGCCCCAGGTACTCGGCGACCTCCGCAGGGGCCAGGGTGCCGAGCCCCGCCGAGCCGAAGCCGTCGATCACCTCGCGGCCGAGGCCGGAGTCGGCGAGCGCGCGGCGCGCGGCCTGGGCATGCAGGGCGTACGCGGTGGCGTCGTCCACCGCGTCGCAGTCCGACAGGGCGACACCGGCGACGGCGACCCGCCGCCGGGCGGATATGACAGAGGACATGAATCTGACGGTACATCAGATCCGCTGCGGGGCAAGGTGCCGGTGGTGGTCCGGAGTGTGGTGGGGGGTCGTGCCGCGCGGTGACGGCCTCCCGGCTCCGCACCGCGTCGCCTCTGTGCATCTGGGTCGACGCGCTCTACTATGACGCGCCGTCAGATCAGGAGAGGGGCCCGCCCATGGATGCCGCCTTCACCCCGGAGCAGGACGAGATCCGCCGTACCCTGCGCGCACTGCTGACCAAACGCTGCGGCCCGGAGAGGGTGAGGGCCGCGGTGGCCACCCCGGCCGGGTACGACCATGAGCTCTGGCGCACTCTCGCCGGACAGCTCGGGCTGCCCGGCCTCGCCATCCCGGCGGAGTACGGGGGCGTGGGGTGCGGACCCGCTGAGCTGGTGCTCGTCTCCGAGGAAGCGGGGCGGGCGCTGCTGCCGTCCCCGCTGTTCGCGACCGCCGCGCTGGCCGCGCCGCTGATCACCGCACTCGGTACGGAGGCCCAGCGCGCACGGCTGCTCCCGGCCCTCGCGGGCGGGGAGCTGACCGCCACGCTGGCGGCGCCTCTCGGCCCCGCGCTCGGTCTGCTCGGCGACAACGCGGGCGACTGGGCGGGCGGCGGCCGGGCCGGCGGTGTCCAGGCGCGGCCCTCCGGTGCGGGCTGGCGGCTGTACGGGCAGGCCGATCAGGTGCTCGACGGCCACAGCGCCGGGGTGCTGCTGGTCGCCGCGCACACCGGAGGCTTCGCGCGCAGCCGCACCCTGCTCTTCCTCGTACGGGCCGACGGGGCCGGGATCTCCCGCGTGCGGCAGACCGCACTGGACGCGACCCGGCCGCAGGCCCGCATCGAACTGCGTGACGCGGAGGCCGAGTTGCTCGGCGCGAGCGATGAGGCGGATGTGCTGGGGGCGCTGTCCCGTGCCGGGTGCGCGGCAGCCGCCGTACTGGCTGCCGAAGCCGTCGGGGCGGCGGACCGGGCGCTGGAGCGCACGGTCGAACATGTGCGGCAGCGTGAACAGTTCGGGCGGCCCATCGGTTCGTTCCAGGCGGTGAAGCACCGGCTGGCCGGGCTCTATGTGCAGGTGCAGGCGGCCAGATCCGCTGCCTACTACGCGGCCTGGGACCCGGCGGCAGGCGGACTCGCGCTGGCGCAGGGGCTCGAAGCGCTGCGGAGTGCGGCGTCCGACGCGGTCCAGCTGCACGGCGGGACCGGCTTCACCTGGGAGCACGACATCCAGCTGTACTTCAAGCGGGCGTCATCGGACGAGCTGCTGTTCGGGCCGGTCCACGGTCTGCGCGCACACGCGGCTGAGTGTGCCGGGCTCTTCACCGGCCGGGCCGCGGTGGCGGTCTGATGCTGCCGGGAACCCGACTTGTGCAGAAGGTCTCGTCCACCCGCACGTTCGCCAGGATCGCGCCGCATCTGGTCCCGGCGATGGACCGCACGGTGCACCGGCTGACCAGGGGCAGAGTGCTGCTCAGCGCGCAGATGCTGCCCGGGGTGATCCTCACGGCACGGGGGGCGAGAAGCGGTGTGCCGCGGGTTACGCCATTGGCGTGCATGCCCGAGAACCCCGCGAAGGGGGAGGCGGGGGACGGCGGGGAGGAGCGGCCGTGGCCGCGTACGTGGATCCTCGTCGGGTCGAACTTCGGGCGGCCCGGTCATCCCGCGTGGACGGCGAACCTGCTGGCGCACCCGGATGCCGAGGTGAGCTGGAAGGGGCAGGACATCCAGGTCAGGGCGCGCCTCCTGGAGGGTGCGGAGCGGGCGGCCGTGTGGGCCGCGGCGCTGGCCTTCTGGCCGCCGTACGCCGCGTACCAGGCCAGGGTGGACCGGGAGATCCGGCTGTTCCGGCTGGAGCGCCGCTGAGGCGGGCCGGCATGCCGGCGGGCCGGTGTGACGCTGTGCTGCCGTACGGGGTGGTGCTGTTGTGCTCCGTGCTCCGCCGTGCCCCGTGCTGTGGGTACACGGACGGCGGACCACCTCGGTGGTCCGCCGTCTGCGCGACAGGACGAAGGACGTGGTGGCGCCCCGTGGTTACTTTGTCGGCTTCTTGCCGGTGATGCCCAGGTGGACCAAGAGCGCCAGGTTCGGGCGGAGTTCCGCCTGTTTCACGCCCCAGGTCTGGAAGCCCTTCTGGTGGGCGGCGACAGCGGCGAGCATGGCGACCAGGGAGCCTGCCATCGCGGCGGGGCTGACGTCCTTGTCGACCCGGCCCTTGGCCTGGAGCTCCTTGACCGCTTCGGTCAGGGAGTTGGTGACGGAGTTCAGGATCTTCATGCGGATCTTGTAGAACCGCTTGTCACCCTCGGCCGCGCCGAGGTCGACCACGCGGAGGATCGCGTCGTGGCGGCGCCAGAAGTCGAGGAATCCCTCGACGAGTTCTTCGGCCGTCTGCCACCCGGCTTTTCCGGTCCAGGAGCGGCCGGAGACCAACTGGGTGAGCCCCGCCCCCTCCTTGGCCATTTCCTCGGCGATTTCGAGGACGGCGCCCTCGACGTCGGGGAAGTACTGGTAGAAGGTCGCGGGCGAAGTCCCCGCCTTCCGGGCCACGTCGATGACCTTGACGTCCCGGTACGGCGAGGAGCTGAGCATCTCGCTGAGGCAGTCGAGCAGCTTCTGCCGCGTCGCCTGACCTCGTCGACCGGCCACGCGGCCGTCGACGGTGCGTACTTGTCCTGTCATGCCGTCAGCTTACCGAGGGGTGATCGGAGCGCGATTCGGCTGACTGCAAATGGGGTTCGGGCTGGTAAGGGGGCGGTGTGCGGGCGGGGAAGTCATATTGTTATCAACAGGCTGTGGATAACTTCCGTGGACAACTTCCGTCATCGAATGTGACGGGCGTCACTTCTGGCGAGGCTTCACCGTACAAGCGGCGGGGCCGCCCCTCCGGCCCACGGGCGGCGCTGTGGGGCGCCATGTCCGGATCGCGGTGAGACACCCCGATCCGCCCCCGGGTTCGCAACGAGCACGTCAGCCAGGAACAATCGGGGTGCGCACCGCCGGGTGGTGCCCAGTGGTGAGACGCTGAACGCAGCTGTATGTCGCGGTCCCCCTTCCCCGGGGCCCGTACGGGGAGGTGGGAGGCGCGTGGTGGAGCAGCTGACGCAGCACGATCCGAGGCGGATCGGCCCGTTCGAGGTGCTCGGGCGGCTCGGGGCAGGCGGTATGGGGCTGGTCTATCTCGCCCGCTCGGCGTCGGGCAGACGCGTGGCGATCAAGACCGTGCGGACCGAGCTCGCCGAGGACCAGCTGTTCCGTGTCCGCTTCTCCCGCGAGGTCGAGGCCGCCCGCGCCGTCAGCGGCTTCTACACGGCCGCCGTGGTCGATGCCGACGCACGGGCCGCCGTGCCCTGGCTGGCCACCGCGTATGTCCCCGCACCCTCTCTCGAAGAAATAGTGAATGAGTGCGGGCCGATGCCGGCCCAGGCGGTGCGCTGGCTGGCCGCCGGGATCGCCGAGGCTCTCCAGTCGATCCACGGGGCGGGGCTGGTCCACCGGGACCTCAAGCCGTCCAATGTGCTGGTGGTCGAGGACGGGCCGCGCGTCATCGACTTCGGTATCGCGTCCGGCGTCTCCAACACCCGCCTGACCATGACGAACGTCGCGGTGGGCACCCCCGCTTACATGTCACCCGAACAGGCCAAGGACTCCCGGAACGTGAAGGGCGCGAGCGACGTGTTCTCGCTCGGCTCGACGCTGGTGTTCGCGGCCACCGGCCATGCGCCCTTCCACGGGGCGAACCCGGTCGAGACGGTCTTCATGCTGCTCCGCGAGGGCCCCAATCTGACGGGCCTGCCCGATGAACTGCGCCCGCTGATCGAGGCGTGCATGCAGCAGGAGTTCACGCGGCGGCCCAGCCCGGAGGATCTGCAGGCGCAGCTGGCGCCCCACCTCTTCGCGTCGGGCGGGGACGACAGCGGCACCGCGTCCGCCTGGCTGCCGGCCCGCGCCACCGCGATGATCGAGACCCGGCGCGGCGGCCGTCCGCCCGCGGTGCCGAGGCCCGCGAACCCCTCGCCGCCGCCGAGACCCGCGTACGAACCGCCGCAGCCGCCCCAGCAGCCCCGGCCGCAGCCGCAGCCGCAGCCGCAGCAGTCAGCCGTGGGCCGGCAGCCACAGCCGCAACAGCCGCACCGGACCGACTGGCGAGAAGGGTCCGTACGACTGCCCGGTGCCCAGGTGCCGATCGGCCCCGGACCACGCGTCTCCGAGGCCCGCGCCCATGCCGCCGCGCCCGCCGGGCCCGCGACCGGCTGGGTGCGCCCCCCGACGGGCCGGCACAGCGCCGAGGCGCCGCCCGCCACGGCGGCACCGCCCGCGCCCCGGGCCCCCGAGGAGGCCACCCGCTGGCGGCCCTGGCGCTTCCGTATGTCGAACGACGTCTGGGGGACCCCGGCCGTCGACGGCGACTTGCTGTACGTCACCTCCTTCGAGGTGCACGCCCTCGACGTGGGCAGCGGCCGGCGCCAGTTCAAGACCAAGGACGTGGCGTGGGCGATGGACGTCTCGGGCGGCCGGATCCACGCGTCCGACGGGCCGACGCTGTACGCGCTGGACGGCACCGACGGCACCGACCGGTGGCGCCTCTCGACCGACGCCTGGGTCTACTCGCTCCGGGCCGAGCGCGGCACGGTCGTCACGGGCACGCGGGGCGGCGGCGTCCAGGCGTGGGAGGCGGCCAGCGGCGAGAAGCTGTGGGAGCTGAGCGGTGCCCAGACGGACTTCGAGACACCGGAGTCCGGGCCCGCGATCCACGGGGACACGGTGTACGTCTGGAAGGACGGACGCCTCCTGGCGCTCGACCCCCGCACCGGCGCCGAGCGCTGGTCCTACCCGGTGGGGGACGCCGCCGCGTGCGGGGGAGTACCCGTCCGGGTGACGTCCGCCGACGACGGCTGTGTGTACATCGCGGCCGGAACGCGCGTCCTGTCGGTCGACCGCTCGTCCGGCCTGGTCCGCTGGCACTTCGAGGCCCCGGCGGTCTTCCTCTCCGCCCCGGCCTTCGCCCCCGGGCCCGCGGTGGCCGGAGGCGGCGTCTATCTCGCCGACTACCTCGGCACGGTGTACGCCATCGACGCCACGACCGGCAAGGACCGCTGGCGGATCGCCACGGAGTCCCGGCAGTCCCTCCATCCGCTGCTGATCGCGCAGGGCAACGTCCATGTGGGCAGCGGAAGCGCGCTCTACACGCTGGACGCGGTGACCGGCACCCCCAAGTGGCGGTTCGCGGCGGGCGGCGAGGTGGTCGGCGCGCCGGTGGTGGCGGACGGCCGGATCCACTTCGGCTCGGCCGACCACTGCCTGTACACCCTGGACGCGGTCGGCGGACAGCTCCGCTGGAAGCTGGCCACGGGCGGCGAGATCACCGGGTCCCCGGTGGTCCGCGGCGGTGTGGTGTACGCGTGCAGCAAGGACCGCTGTGTCTACGCGCTGGACGCGGCCAAGGGAACGGGGACGGGCCGGACCTGAGGGCTGTCCCGTAATCCCCGGCGGGCGCACGACGACAGCTACGGCGCCTCGCCGCGTTGTCGGAACGCCCGAATACATCCAGTATGCGAGCGCCCCCTCCGCCTTGCGATGCACCGCATCTGACGCCCCGCGCTGATCCACCAGGGATTACGGGACAGCCCTTAGGGCCTGTCCGGCGGATCAGCCGTCGCAGGTCACTCGCCGGGGGTCACCCGCCGCGGTCACTCGCCGGGCGGACGTGCCCGGGTGGCCCCGCCCGCCGTCCCGCCCGGTTCCTCGGGGTCCGTCAGCTCCGCGGGCAGGTCGGCCGATGAGAACGACAGCGTGTCGTGTTCGGCCCCCGGTTCGTACGGCCGGGCCGGCGGCGGCGCTCCCGCTCCGGACCCGGCGGCATCGTGGGGCGCGGGCGCGTCGTGCGCCGCCACGTCATGAGGCGCGTGGCGGGGGGCGGGGCCCGGCTCGTACGGCGGCGCGGCGGCGTAGGCGCCCGTACCCCCCGGCGCGGTCCCGGCCTCCGGCGCAGCCGCCCGCACCCGCCGCCCGGCCATCAGTCCCGCTCCCAGCAGCATCAGCACCCCGCCCACCAGCGCGTCCCCGACACCGAGGCCCAGCCCGCGACCTCCGGAGCTGATCGCGAGGCTGTGCTCGGCGATGCCGACGCGGACCATCCACAGCACGGTGAAGGCGAGGGTGATCAGGCCCGCCACCGTGACCAGCAGGCGGGAGCGGAGCAGGATGCCGATCACGACGAGGAGTGCCGAGAAGGCGAACGGGATCAGGATGGAGCCTCCCGCGTCGCCGGGCCTGCCCGTCGTGACGCCGTTGAACAGGTCCTGGATGCGGTACTCGGTGCCGTGGCGGCCGTCGTACCAGTTACGGAAGGGGCTGTATACGGCGGCCGCCGCTCCGACGAGAGCGACGAGGGAGCCAAGGACATTGCGCATCATCATCGGTCTCCTCCGACAGATCTCCACTCCGACGCTACGCCGGGGTCACGACAGCTGCCACCACAGCGCGGCGCCTGCTGTTAACGTGTCCGCCGAACGGGGGAGATGACATGATCATGCGACGTTTGCGATTCGGTGCCGTCCTGGTGGGGGTGGTCCTCGCGCTGACGGGCTTCTCGCGCCACAGCAGCCACAGCCACAGTTCCGGCGGCGGCTGCTCCAGCAGCAAGAGTCACAGCAGGTCCACCACGCACCACGACTACGACGACGACAGCTACGGCTCGTCGAGCGGGTACACCACGGGTTCGACGACGGGTTCCTCCAGCCGTTCCACCACGGGATCCACCGGTGGCACCAGAAGCCGTACGCCCGACCCCACGGCCACCGGCACCGTGGTGCGCTGTGCGAAGAAGGGCGACCCGGTGGCGACCGTACGGGTGTCGGCCACGGCGCCGAGCGGGCGGCACAGCTACCGCGTCCGTATGAGCTTCCTGGACGCGGACGGCTCCGTCACCGACACGGGCGACGCGGTCGTGCAGGTGACCGGCAATGCCAGTGTGACGGCAAGGGTGCCGATGTCGGTCCCTTCGGAGGCGGTCTCGGTCACCAAGTGCCGCATCGACTCGGTGACGTACGCCTACTGATTCCGGCGGCCTCCGGCTCCGCTATCGCACCCGGAAACCGCCCTTCCTGGCACCGAACAGCGCCGACTGCCGGTCCGGCGGCAGATTGCCGAGTGCCACCAGATGGGGGGCCTGCGCCAGTGCCTGCGCGCGGGCCCCTTCCTTCGCGGCCCACACCGCCCGCACCGTCCCCTGCACGGCCTCCGTCGGATACGAGGCGATCGTCTCGGCGCAGCCGACCGCGGCAGCCAGCTCATCGCCCGCGGGTGTCACCTCGCTGACCAGCCCGGTCTCGTACGCCCGCCGGGCCGAGACCCGCTCGGCCGTCCCCATCAGCGCCATCCGGGCGACCTCGCCGAACGGCATCCGCTGGGCCAGGTAGATGGTCTCGTAGGCGCTGACCATGCCGTACGTCGTGTGCGGGTCGAAGAAGGTCGCGTCATCGGCCGCGATCACGAACTCCGCCTCGCCCAGCAGGTAGAACGCGCCGCCGCAGGCCATCCCGCGCACCGCCGCGACCACCGGCTTCCAGAGGTCGTTGGCCTTGGGGCCGATCGCGATGAGCGGATCGTCGACGGAGTACGGGGACGGTGGCTGCGGCACCTCCGCAGAGCGGTCGATGCCGGTGCAGAAGGCGCGCGTCCCCGCTCCGGTGACGACGACCGCGCGGACCGAGGTGTCGAAGCGGAAGTCCCGCCAGACAGCGCCGAGTTCACCCGCGGTCGCCAGATCGACCGCGTTGAGCCGCTCGGGACGGTCGAGGGTGACGACCGCGACGCCCGTGCGCCGGTTCCGTTCGACGCGCAGGCTCACGGCCGCTCCAGCAGCCAGCGCGGCACGGTCGTCCCGCCGGACTCGGTGAAGGCGACCTGCACCCGGGCGCCGATGCGCAGCCGCTCCTGGGCCACCGAGTTCAGCGGGGCGTCCGGCTCCGCGACCACATTGCCCACCAGACGGATGTGCGGGGCGTCCGCCAGCTCCACCACGACCGCGTTGTACGGGGCCTGGGCCGCGTAGTCCGGCAGCAGGGGCGGGTGGGGGAAGACGAACGACCAGATGCGCCCCCGCCCGGACATCCGCCGCCACTCGCTGTCGAAGGACTGGCACCGGGGGCAGCAGGGGCGCGGCGGGAAGCGCAGCCGGGAGCAGGCGGTGCAGGACTGGACGCGGAGTTCGTGCCTGGCGGCGTACTCCCAGAAGGGCGCGCCGTCGTCATCGGTGACCGGCTGGAGCATCTGGTCTCAACTCCTCAGCAGAATCGCGGATGTGGGGACGCCCTCGCCTGCCGTGACGAGGCAGGTGCCGGCGTCGGGCACCTGGGCGGTGGAGCTGCCGCGCAGCTGTTTGACCCCTTCGGTGATCAGGTTGAAGCCGTGCACGTACGCCTCGCTGAGCCCGCCGCCGCCGGTGTTGACCGGCAGCCTGCCGCCGATCTCCAGCGCACCGCCCTCGGTGAAGGCCGCGCCCTCGCCGCGCCCGCAGAAGCCGTACCCCTCAAGAGAGAGCGGGACGAGCGGGGTGAAGGCGTCGTAGATCTGCGCCACGTCGACGTCGTCGGGGCCGAAGTCCGCGTGCTTCCAGAGGTGCCGGGCGGCGGTCCAGGCGGGGCCGGTCAGCGGGTCGTCGTTCCAGTAGTTGACCATGCCGTGGTGCTGGGCGGGCAGGCCCTGGGCGGCGGCGTGGACGTACACGGGCTTGCGGCGGCAGTCCCGGGCGCGGTCGGCGGAGACGACGACGCAGGCCAGCGCCCCGTCGGTCTCCAGGCAGTTGTCGAAGAGGCAGAGCGGGTCGCTGATCCACCGCGAGGTCATATACATGTCCCGGGTCAGCGGGCGCTCGTACATGATCGCGGCCGGGTTCTGGTTGGCGCGGTTGCGGCAGGCGAGGGCGACGTTGAAGAGGTGGTCGCGGGTGGCGCCGTACTCGTGCATGTACCGGCGGGCGAGCATGCCGATCTCGTCGGCGGGCCTCAGCAGGCCGAAGGGGCGGGTCCACTGGGCCGGGGTCGGGAGCTGGACGGCCGTGTTCTTCCAGGGGCGCGGGCCGCTGCCGCGCTTGCGCGAGCGCCAGGCGACCCCGACGGTGGCCTGTCCGGTCGCCACGGCGGACGCGAGGTGGGCGACGGTCGCGCAGGAACCCCCGCCGCCGTAGCCGGTCTTCGCGAAGAAGGTCACGTCCCCGGCGCCGATGGCCTTGGCGACCTCGACCTCGTCGGTCTCCTCCATCGTGTACGAGGAGAACGCGTCCACCTCGGACGGCGCGATGCCGGCGTCGTCGAGCGCGGCGAGGATCGCCCGGCAGGCCAGCGTCTTCTCGGATTCGGGGAGTTGCCTGGCGAATGCGGTCTGGCCGATCCCGACTATCGCCGTTGCGTCTTTGAGCGTCGCCACTGCCATCGCCACCTCCGGGGACGTCATGACTGCTGACAGCGGGGAAGGCTACAGCTAATCTGACGGATAGTCAGCTAACTGGTCTGGGAGGCATACGATGCGCGGGGACGTGGAGTGGGGCAGTGTTCCGGCGCTGGTACGGTCCGCTGCCGAACGGTACGGCGCGCGGGAGGCGGTCGTCGACGGCCGTACCCGTATCTCCTACGCGGAGTTGGGCGAACGGGTCGAGCGGGCCGCCGCCGCCTGCATCGCCTCCGGGGTGCAGGCCGGAGACCGGGTCGCGGTCTGGGCACCGAACACCACCGACTGGATCGTCTCCGCCCTGGGCGCGGTGACGGCGGGCGCGGTCCTGGTGCCGCTGAACACCCGCTTCAAGGGCGCCGAAGCCGCGTACGTGCTGGAACGCAGCCGCGCCAGGCTGCTCTTCGTGACCGGAACCTTCCTCGGCACCTCGTACGTGGCGTCGCTGCGACGCGCGACCGCCGCGGGGAGCGGATCCGGTCCGCTCCCCGCGCTTCCGCAGCTGGAGCAGGTGGTGGTCCTGTCGGACGACGCCCCGGAGTCCTTCCGCAGCTGGAAGGAGTTCCTCGCGGGCGGCGAGCACATCACCGGGGCGGCGGTGCGGGCGCGCGCGGACGCGGTCGACGGCTCCTCGCCATCGGA
The DNA here is from genome assembly GCF_036061255.1 of Streptomyces sp. NBC_00388. NCBI lineage: Bacteria > Bacillati > Actinomycetota > Actinomycetes > Kitasatosporales > Streptomycetaceae > Streptomyces > Streptomyces sp. NBC_00388. Next base: position 3,265,188 of record NZ_CP107948.1, on the reverse strand, counting down.
CATCATCTTCACCTCGGGCACGACGGGCCGCCCCAAGGGCGCGGTCATCACCCATGCGCAGACCCTGCGCTGCTACGGCATCTGGTGCGAGCTGGCCGGGCTGCGGGAGGGCGACCGCTACTTGATCGTGAACCCCTTCTTCCACACCTTCGGCTACAAGGCGGGCATCATCGCCTGTCTGATGCGGGGCGCCACGATGGTGCCGCAGCCGGTCTTCAACGTGGACACCGTGCTCGCCAACGTGGCCGCCGAACGCATCTCGGTGCTGCCGGGGCCGCCCACCCTCCACCAGTCGCTCCTCGACCACCCGGCCAGGGACCAGCACGACCTCAGCGCGTTGCGGCTGGTGGTGACGGGTGCCGCGGTCGTCCCGCTCCGGCTGGTCGAGCGGCTGCGCTCGGAGCTGCGCATCGCGACGGTGATCACGGCGTACGGCCTCTCCGAGGCGAGCGGCATCGTCACGATGTGCCGCAGGGGCGACGACGCCGGGGTCATCGCCTCCACGTCGGGCCGTGCGATCCCGGACACCGAGGTACGGGTGTCGGCGGCGCCCGGCGAGCCGGGGGAGGTGCTGGTACGCGGCTTCAACGTCATGCGTGAGTACTTCGAGGCCCCGGAGGCGACGGCCGAGGCGTTCACCCCGGACGGGTGGCTGCGCACCGGTGACGTGGGCGTCCTGGACGCGGCGGGCAATCTGCGGATCACCGACCGGATCAAGGACATGTTCATCGTCGGCGGCTTCAACGCGTACCCGGCGGAGATAGAGCAACTGCTCGGCCTGCACCCGGATGTCGCGGATGTGGCGGTCGTCGGTGTGCCGGACGGCCGCCTGGGCGAGGTCGGCAGGGCGTATGCGGTACGGCGGCCGGGTGCGACGCTGACGGCGGACGAGCTGATCGCGTGGTCACGCCGCGAGATGGCCAACTACAAGGTCCCGCGCGAGGTGGAGTTCGTACCGGAGCTGCCGCGGAACGCGAGCGGGAAGGTGGTCAAGGGGGCGCTGCGGGGGCCGGGGCAGGGGGCCCGGCCTCGCGTGCCGCGCCCCCCGGGCAGGACGGCTCCGCCGCCCCGCTGACCGTCACCTCGCCCGGTACTCCGCCGGGGCGGCGGTGATGTGACCGTTGTCCGGGCCCACAGTGGTGTCGGCATGGAGGCTCGCGGCGCCGGTGGCCGTCGCGTGGACGTCGGCCAGGGCCGGCGCGGCGGACGCCGCAGCGGCGGCGACGACCAGGGCGGCGGTGGCGAACAGCTTCTTCGTCAGTGTCATGGCAGCTCTTTCCTTACGGGTGGGTGCGGACATGCGGCAGCGGCCGTGGTGGCTCCCCCTCCGGGCCACCACGGCCACTGTTTTCCCCCGGTTCCCCCGTGCCCCGTCGTGAAGGTCTCAGATCACACGGGCTTGTCGGTGATGTGCGCGTTGGCCGGCGATATCGCGGTCGGCTTGTCGGTGATGTGCGCGTTTGCGGGCTTCGCCACCGTAGGCTTGTCCGTGATGTGCGCGTTGTCCGGGTCGACAGCGGTTTCGCTCTTCGGCTCTGCGGTCATGGTCGTCAACTCCCCTGTTCGTGAAGGTCTGTGATGCTGAAGTCCGTCCGGCTGCTCCCCCGAGCGCTGCCGGACGGACGTTCCGCAGGCCGCTCACCTTAGACCGGCCGGCAATCGCCGGACGATCCAATTGGCCGGTGCGGGGCCCCTCCTGACGACCGCCTGCCCCCCGACGCGACGGTTCGTCGTGGAATGAGAATGTCGGGTCGCGATAAACAAACGATGAACGCCCCCTGCGCCGGGGGGAACCGGCTCGGTGCGGCGCGGTTCCGGAGCCCGGACCCGCTCGCTCCGGGGCCGGGCGCGGCCGGGATCGCGCCGCCCGGACCGGCGCGGCCGCGACGCCCCGCCCCGGCGGAGGGGTGATGCGCGGACCCCGGTCATGAGGTGACGACCGGGCCACCGGGTGCACGGGCCCGGCGCGCCCGTGTCAGGCCGCTGTCACCGGCGTCAGCAGCTCGCGTACCCCGTCCGCCTCCGGCGACTTGAGCTCCTCGTAGATGGCCAGCGCCTCCAGCCAGCAGACCCGCGCACGGCCGGACTGCCCTATGCCGGTCAGCGCGCGGCCCAGCACGGTCAGCACATTGCCGCGCCGCCACTCGCCGCCGATGCCGCGCAGGACGGTCAGCGCCATCTCCGCCCCCGCCGCGGCCTGGGCGCTGCGGTCCGCCGCGATGTCGACCTCGGCCAGCCGGAAGAGCGCCATCCCCTCCCACAGCCGCTGCCGGCTGTCCCGGAACACCTCCAGGGCCTCGGTCAGCCGTTCGGCGGCGGCGTCGAGCTGTCCGTCCTCGGTCAGCGCGAGCCCCAGCGCGTAGCGGCCGTTGGCCCCCTTGAGAGCGTGGCCCATGCGGTCGTACATCTCGGTGCCCTGGCGGGAGAGCGCCACCGCGTCGGTGACGTCCCCTGCGACGAGGTGCAGCCGCGAAAGATTGCACAGCGCGCTCGCCTCGCCCGCCATGTCCTCGCAGGCGCGGAAGCCCTGAAGGGCCCGGGTGAGATGTTCCGTCGCGGTGTCGAAGTGGCCCTGGTAGAAAGCCATGATGCCGAGGAGGTTGGCCGCCCAGCACGCGGACAGCCGGTCGCCGGTCCGCTCGGCGAGCCGGTCCGCCTCCTGCGCCTCCTGGCCGGCCTGGTCGAAGCGGCCCGCGACGTGGTGCACATAGGTCAGGGCGATGGCCGCCCGCCCCTCGGCGCGCGCGTCCCGCCCGGTCCTGGCGGCGTCCCGCAGCGTCGCCGCCGCGCTGCTGTACTCCTTCGAGTTCGCCCCCGACTCCGCGAGGTCCAGCGCCGCCCACAGCAGGTCCACCGCACGCCGCAGGGTGCCGGAGCCGGTGGCCGACTGTCGGACGCAGGCCAGCAGGGACATGGCCTCCGCGTACAGCCAGTCCTGGGCGTCGTGCCGGTCGGTGAAGGACAGCCCCTCGTACGTCGTCGGCTCCAGGTGATCGACCAGCCGGTCGCCCGGCCGCTCGATCGCGTACACCCGGGCCGCCGTCGCCAGATAGAAGTCGAGCAGCCGGGAGAGCGCCAGCTCCTGCTCGACGGGCGGCTGTTCGTCGCGCTCGGCGCAGGAACGCGCGTAGAGCCTGACCAGGTCGTGGTAGCGGTACCTGCCCGGCGCGGCCGATTCGAGGAGCGAGGTGTCGACGAGCGATTCCAGCAGGTCCTCCGCCTCCCGGGCGGGCATGTTCAGTACGGCGGCGGCGGCGGCCAGCGAGAGGTCCGGGCCCTCCGCCAGGCCGAGCAGCCGGAACGCCCGGGCCTGCTGGGGCTCCAGCTGCCCGTACCCCAGCTCGAACGTGGCCTTCACCGCCAGGTCGCCCGCCTGGAGCTCGTCCAGGCGGCGGCGCTCGTCGGCGAGCTTCGCCGCCAGCACCGAGACCGTCCAGGTGCGGCGGGCCGCCAGCCGGGAGGCCGCGATACGGATGGCCAGCGGCAGGAAGCCGCAGGCCGCCACCACGTCGAGGGAGGCCTGGCGTTCGCCGCCGACCCGCTCCGCGCCGACGATCTTGGTGAAGAGCTGGAGCGCCTCCTCGGGCGACATCACATCGAGGTCCACCAGATGCGCGCCCGCCAGATCGACCAGCCGGGCGCGGCTGGTGACCAGCGCGGCCGATCCGGCCGTGCCGGGCAGCAGCGGGCGTACCTGGGCGGCGTCGCGGGCGTTGTCGAGCAGGACCAGCACCCGGCGCCCGTCGAGCGCGGTGCGGTAGAGCGCGGCCCGCTCGTCGAGGGAGTCCGGAATGGCCGAGTCCGCAGTGCCGAGCGCGCGCAGGAACGCGCCGAGCACGGTCTCGGGTTCCGCCGCCCGCGACCCCGCCCCCTGGAGGTCCACGTACAGCTGTCCGTCGGGGAAGTGCGGCCGGGCCGCGTGCGCCACGTGCACGGCGAGCGTCGTCTTGCCCACACCGCCGATGCCCGCCAGAGCCGACACGGCCATCACCGATCCCTCCGCGGTGACCAGCCGGTCGCCCAGCTCCCGTACGAAGGCGGCCCGGCCGGTGAAGTCCGGCACGGTTGCGGGGAGCTGGGCCGGGTGCACGGCCGTCGGCGCGGGCGGCGCCGCCTCCTCGGCCGGCCTGGCGAGCTCCGCGTCCGCCTGCAGGATGCGCTGCTGGAGCCTGGCCAGCTCGGGCCGGGGGTCCACCCCCAGCTCGTCGGCGAGCAGCCTGCGGGTGTCGGCGTACACGGCGAGCGCCTCGGCCTGCCGTCCGCTGCGGTAGAGCGCCAGCATCAGCAGTTCGCGCAGCCGCTCCCGCAGCGGGTGCGCCGCGGTCAGCGAGGTCAGCTCGGAGACCGCCTCCGCGTGGCAGCCGACCTCCAGGTCCATGTCGAGCCGCGACTCGGTCAGCTGCAACCGCCACTCCTCCAGCGCGGCCCGCTGGGTCTCGGCGTACGGGCCCGGCACGTTCGCCAGGGGCTCGCCGTCCCACAGTTCCAGCGCCTGGTCGATCAGGGCGCGCGCCGTGGCGCGGTCGCCCGTACCGGCGGCCTTCTCGGCGTTCGCGGCCAGTTGCTGTGCCCGGTGGAGGTCGACGGCCTCGGCCCGGGTCCGGATCGCGTAGCCGCCCGACTCGCTGACCAGGACGCCGGGGTCCAGGACCTTGCGCAGCCTGGAGGCGTACGTCCGTACCGCTGCCAGCGCCTGCGATGGCGGGTCGTCGCCCCAGATCGCGTCGATCAGTTCGCCCGCGGTCGCGGTGCGGCCGTCCCTGGTCAGGAGGGCGGCGAGGAGGGCGCGCTGCTGCGGTGAACCAGGGGGCAGCGCCTCTCCGTCGCGCCAGGCGCGCACGGGTCCGAGCACGCTGAACGTGAGCCCGCCGAACGTGAGCCCGCCGTCCGGGCCCTGCTGCGGAGTCCGCTGCTCCGGTACGCGCGGCCCGCTGTCACGGTCCATAGCTGCCTCTGCCTCCTGCCCGTGCCTGCTGCCGTGCCCCTGCTGCCGCGGACGGCGACCGGTCGTCGTCCGCCCGCTGCGGGGGCCCTTGCATGATGCCCGCCCGGGTGGCGCGCCTCGTGCAAGGGCCCCTGTCGCACTGGCCAGTTTGCCTTGTTCATGGCGAGTACGTCAGCTCTGGGGGGCCCTCTCCACAAGCTCTTCGCCAACCGGCGCGCCGGAGCGTTGCCGCATCTTTCCGCAGGGAGGGCCGTACCGCTAGCTGACGGTTCGTCAGATCGGCGCTACGGTGGAGAACATGGAGACTTTCCCGAAGATCATCTCGGTGGACGACCACACCGTGGAACCTCCCCATGTCTGGCAGGACCGGCTCCCGTCCAAGTACCGGGACATCGGTCCGCGCATCGTCCGCGCCCCCCTCAAGTCCATGTCCTTCCTGGGCGGCAAGTTCGCCCCGGTCATGGGGGCCAAGGGCGACGACGGGCCGATCGGTGACTGGTGGGTGTACGAGGACCTGCACCGGCCGCTGACCCGCCTGGACACGGCGGTCGGATACGACAGGGACGACATCAAGCTCGAAGTCATCACCTACGAACAGATGCGGCCGGGGTCCTTCTCGGTGCCCGACCGCCTCGCCGACATGGACGTCAACCACGTCCAGTCCGCGCTCTGCTTCCCGACCTTCCCGAGGTTCTGCGGGCAGACCTTCACCGAGGCGTCCGACCGCGAGCTGGGGCTGCTCGGCGTCCGCGCGTACAACGACTGGATGGTGGAGGAATGGTGCGGTCCGCAAGCGCGCGGCCGCCTCATCCCGCTGCCGATCGTCCCGCTGTGGGACGCGCGGCTCGCGGCGGCCGAGGTCCGGCGCAATGCCGCCCGCGGGGTACGCGCTGTCGCGTTCTCGGAGATCCCCCCGCACCTGGGGCTGCCGTCCATCCACAGCGACGAGTGGGACCCGTTCCTCGCCGCCTGTGACGAGACGGGCACGGTGATCGGGATGCACATCGGCTCGTCGTCGAAGATGCCGTCCACCTCGGCCGACGCCCCTCCGGCGGTCGGGTCCACGATCACCTTCGCCAACTGCTGCTACTCGATGGTGGACTGGCTGATGAGCGGCAAGTTCGAGCGCTTCCCGAACCTGAGGATCATGTACGCGGAGGGCCAGATCGGCTGGATCCCCTACATCCTGGAGCGCGCCGACGTGGTCTGGGAGGAGAACCGCGGCTGGGGCGGGGTGGCCGACAAGGTCCACCGGCCGCCGTCCGAACTCTTCACCGAGCACGTCTACGGATGCTTCTTCGACGACGCCTTCGGACTGAAGAACCTCGACTCGATCGGGGTGGGCAACGTGCTGTACGAGACGGACTACCCGCACTCGGACTCCACCTGGCCCAAGTCGCGCGAGGTCGGCGAGGCGCAGATGGGGCATCTGGCTCCGGATGTGGTGGACCGCATCGTGCGCGGCAACGCGATCGAGCTGCTCGGCCTGACCGAGGACGGCCTCTGGGCGGGGTGACCCTGCCGCCCGGTGAGCACCGCAGACACCCACACACGAGGGGTACGTACCCATGGCACGGGTCTTTCCCGAAGGGCAGCTCGTCTACGGGATGCAGCTGCCCATCCAGTCCCAGAGCACCCTCTACGCGGAGGCGTGGGAAGCCGCCGCCACCCCGCACGACCTGGCGGAGATCGCCCGCACCGCCGACCGCACCGGCTTCGCGTACATCGCCGTCTGCGACCACGTGGCCATCCCGCGGCGGCTCGCCGGGGCGATGGGCACCGTCTGGTACGACCCGGTCGCCGCGCTCGGCTTCCTGGCCGGGATCACCGAGCGGGTACGGCTGATGAGCCATGTCGCCGTCCTCGGGCTCCGGCACCCGCTGCTGACAGCCAAGCAGTACGCGACCCTGGACCATCTCAGCGGCGGCCGGCTGATCCTCGGGGCCGGGGCCGGTCACGTGCCGGAGGAGTTCGACGCTGTCGGGGCCGACTTCCCGGGGCGCGGAGCTGTACTGAACGAGTCCATCGACGCGCTGCGGGCCGCCCTCGGCCCCGACGAGTACCCCGAACACCACGGTGAGCTCTACGACTTCGCCGGCCTCGCCCAGCTTCCCCGGCCCGCGCAGCGCCAGGTGCCCATCTGGGTCGGCGGGTCGTCACCGGCCGCCGTGCGGCGGGCCGCCGAACGGGCCGACGGCTGGCTGCCGCAGGGCGATCCGCGTGACCGGCTGCCCGGACAGATCGCCCGGGTGCGGGCGCTCAGGGAGGCGGCCGGGGTGACGGATCCGATCGAGATCGGCGCCATCACCGAGCCGCTGTACGTGGGAGAGCCCGGCCGGCCGGTCGGCCGCCGCACCCTGACCGGCAAGCCGGACGCCATCGCCGAGTCGCTGCGCGCCTACGCGGCCATGGGCGTCGACCAGATCCAGGTGCGGTTCCGCAGCAGGAGCCGCACCGAACTCACCGACCAGATGGCGGCGTTCGCCGCCGGCGTTGCTCCGCACCTCAACCAGTAGGGAGAGCGGTATGGGCAAGCTCGACGGGCGGGTCGTCGTCATCACCGGCGCGGCGCGCGGACAGGGCGAGCAGGAGGCGCGGCTCTTCGTCGCCGAAGGGGCGAAGGTCCTGCTCGGCGACGTACTGGACGAGCAGGGCTCGGCGCTCGCCGAGGAGCTGGGGGAGTCCGCCGCCTATGTGCGGCTCGACGTGACCCGGGAGGCCGACTGGAGCGCCGCCGTCGAGGTCGCCAGGGAGACCTTCGGCAGGATCGACGGCCTGGTCAACAACGCGGGGATCCTGCGCTTCAACGAGCTGGTGACCACTCCGCTGGAGGAGTTCCAGCAGGTCGTGCAGGTGAACCAGGTCGGTGCCTTCCTCGGGATCCGCACGGTCGCCCCGGAGATCGAGGCGGCGGGCGGCGGGACCATCGTCAACACCGCGTCGTACACCGCGCTGACCGGTATGGCGTTCGTCGGCTCGTACGCGGCGACCAAGGCGGCGATCGTCGGGCTGACGCGGGTGGCCGCGATGGAGCTGGCCGCGAAGGGCATCCGGGTCAACGCGATGTGCCCCGGGGCCATCGACACCCCCATGAGCAACCCGGCCCAGCTGGACCCGGACGCCGACCCCGCGGAGTCGTCCGCGGCCCTGGACGAGCTCTACCGCAAGCTCGTGCCGCTGGGGCGGGTGGGCAGGCCCGAGGAGGTCGCCAGGCTGGCGCTCTTCCTGTCGGGCGATGACTCCTCGTACATCACGGGACAGCCGTTCGTCATCGACGGCGGCTGGCTGGCCGGCGTGAGCATCTTCTGAGCCCCCGCCATCGGCCCGGCCGCGCAGCACAGGGCCGACTCCACGAAGGAGCTGACTGCCTGTCAGCTATTGACGCTCCCAGTGTGCGGTGCCACAGTCGACCTCACCACGATCTGACGGTGTGTCAGGTAGTCGGTCAGAGACCTAGGGACGGTGAACCCCTTTGGAATTCGGGCTCTTTGTACAGGGATACGTACCGAAGCAGCGCGCCCAGGCCGATCCCGGGGCCGAGCACAAGGCGCTGATGGAGGAGACCGAGTACGTCATCCAGGCGGACAAGTCCCACTTCAAGTACGCCTGGGCCTCCGAGCACCACTTCCTGGAGGAGTACTCGCACCTCTCCGCCAACGACGTGTTCCTCGGGTACCTCGCACACGCGACGGACCGCATCCACCTCGGATCCGGCATCTTCAACCCGCTGGCGCCCGTCAACCACCCCGTGAAGGTCGCCGAGAAGGTGGCCATGATGGACCACCTCTCCGAGGGCCGCTTCGAGTTCGGCTCGGGCCGCGGTGCGGGCAGCCACGAGATTCTCGGGTTCATGCCGGGCATCACCGACATGAACCACACCAAGGAGATCTGGGAAGAGACGATCGGCGAATTCCCGAAGATGTGGCTCCAGGACGAGTACGTCGGGTTCCAGGGGAAGCACTGGTCGCTGCCGCCGCGCAAGATCCTTCCCAAGCCGTACGGGAAGGCGCACCCGGCCATGTGGTACGCCGCCGGGTCCCCAGCCTCGTACGCCATGGCCGGCAAGAAGGGTCTCGGGGTGCTCGGGTTCAGCGTCCAGAAGGTCTCGGACATGGAGTGGGTCGTCGAGTCCTACAAGAACGCGGTGAAGGAGGCCGAGCCGATCGGCGCCTTCGTCAACGACAACGTCATGGTGACCTCGACCGCGATCTGTGCCGAGACCCACGAGAAGGCGGTGGAGATCGCGGTCGGCGGGGGGCTCAACTACCTCCAGTCGCTGCTCTTCCGCTACCACGACACCTTCCCCAGGCCGGAAGGCATCCCCGAGTGGCCCGAGCTCCTTCCCGAGTACAGCAAGGAGATCATCGAGCTGCTCATCGCCGAGGAGCTGATGATCTGCGGTGACCCGGGCGAGGTGCTCCAGCAGTGCAAGCGGTGGGAGCAGGCGGGGGCGGACCAGCTGTCGTTCGGCCTGCCGATCGGGATCTCCTCCGAGGACACCCTCAACACCATCAAGCTCATCGGCGAGCACGTCATCCCGCAGATCGACACGGACCCGGTCCACCGGACGACCCGCTTCAGGCAGGCCGGCGAGTAGGCCCGGCCCGGGCCGTCGACAGGAGCGGACGGCAGCTCCATCCCGGACGGCTGCCGTCCGGTTCCGGCCGGCGGATACGGGGGAGCGGCCTTCCCGTACCCGCCGGCCGGAGCCATGCGCCGGGCCGCACACCAGGGACTGCGGCCCGGCCGGCCCACCGAAGCCTGCGGCCCGGCCGGCACGCCGCTGCCTTCCCGCACCGCAGCCCGCCACACCGAAGAATGCAGAGAAGGGACCAGACCACATGCTCGACCACCTCATCCGCGGAGCGACCGTCGTGGACGGCACCGGTGCCCCCTCCTACGTCGCGGACCTGGGCATCCGGGAAGGCCGCATCGCCGTCATCGCGGAGCCCGGCACCGTCACCGAGCCCGCCGCGACCACCGAGGACGCGACCGGGCTCGTGCTGGCCCCCGGCTTCGTCGACCCGCACACCCACTACGACGCCCAGCTCTTCTGGGACCCCTACGCGACCCCGTCCATGAACCACGGAGTCACCACCGTCGCGGGTGGCAACTGCGGCTTCACCCTCGCCCCGCTCAACCCGGACCGCCCCGACGACGCGGACTACACCCGCCGGATGATGTCCAAGGTCGAGGGCATGTCGCTGGTCGCGCTCGAAGAAGGCGCGCCCTGGAACTGGTCGACGTTCGCGGAGTACCTGGACGCCCTGGAGGGCCGTACCGCGGTCAACGCCGGCTTCATGGTGGGGCACTGCGCCCTGCGCAGGCACGTCATGGGGCCCGACGCGATCGGGGGGCAGCCGACCGGCGAGCAGCTCGACGCGATGCTGCGGATCTTCCACGAGGCGATGGACGCCGGCGCCTGGGGGTTCTCCACCACCCAGTCCTCCACCCACTCCGACGGCGACGGCGCACCGGTCGCGTCCCGGCACGCGGCCCCCGCCGAACTGCTCGCTCTCTCCAAGGCGGTGGGCGAACACGAGGGCACCCAGATCGAGGCGATCGTCGCCGGCTGCCTCGACCAGTTCAGTGACGAGGAGGTCGACCTCTTCGTCGCGATGAGCGCGGCAGCGGGCCGCCCGCTCAACTGGAACGTCCTGACCATCGACGCCGCCGTGCCCGAGCGCGTACCGCGCCAGCTCAGCGCCAGCGACCGGGCACGCAAGGAAGGCGGCCGGATCGTCGCCCTCACCATGCCGATCCTCACCCCCATGAACATGTCGCTCGGCACCTTCTGCGCGCTCAACCTGATACCCGGCTGGGGCGATGTCCTGGCTCTGCCCGTGCCCCGGCGGATCGCCGAGCTGCGCGACGACGCGGTCCGTACGGAGATGCTGCGGCGCGCGAACAGCAAGGAGGCGGGCGTGTTCCGGCGGCTCGTCAACTTCGGCAGGTACGTCATCGGTGACACCTACTCCGAGGCCAACGCGGGGCTCAGCGGCCGGGTCGTGCAGGACATAGCGGCCGAGCGGGGGCAGGACCCGTTCCACTGCCTGGTGGAGATCTGCGCCAACGACGGCCTGCGCACCGTGCTCTGGCCGATGCCCACGGACAACGACCCGGACTCCTGGGAGCTGCGGCGCAGGACCTGGGAGCACGAGGACGTGATGCTCGGCGGCTCCGACGCGGGCGCGCACCTGGACCGGATGTGCGGCGCCCCGTACACGACACGCTTCATCGGCGACTGTCTGCGCGGGCGCAGGCTGGTCGGCCTCGAAGCAGCGGTGAAGATGCTCACCGACGACCCCGCCCGGCTCTTCGGGCTGCGGGAGCGCGGCCGGATCGAGGAGGGCTTCCACGCCGATCTGGTGCTGTTCGACCCGGAGCGCATCGCGGCGGGCCCGGCGACACTCGTGCACGACCTGCCGGGTGACAGCCCCCGCCTCGACTCACGGGCGATCGGCATCGTCTCGGTACGGGTCAACGGCGTCGAGACGATCAGGGACGACGAGATCACCGGTGCCGTGCCGGGCACCGTGCTGCGGTCGGGCCGCGACACCAGGACGGTGGCGACCCGTTGAGCGCGGGCCAGGGGCGAGCCCGCGGCGAGCAGGGCCTCTTCATCGACGGCGAGTGGGTGGCCCCGGACGGCGGCCACTACGACGTGGTCAACCCGGCCACCGAGGAGAGCGTGGGTCCCGCGCCCGAGGCGAGCCGCGAGCAGGTGTACGCGGCGGCTGCCGCAGCCCGTGCGGCCTTCCCCGGCTGGTCGCGTACCGCGCCCGGGGAGCGGGCCGCGATCCTCGACCGGGCCGCGGCCCTCATGCAGCGGGAATTCCTGCCGTACGCGGAGCTGGCTCAGGCGGAGAGCGGCGCCACCACCGGTACGGCGCGCGGGATGCAGGTCGGCGTGGGGGTGGCCCGCTTCCGGCGGTACGCGAAAGGCGCCCTGGAGCCGGTCGAGCAGGGCCTTCCGCCACAGATCAACGAAGCCGGGCCGATGGGGAAGGCCGGCATCTTCGGCGCGATCGCCGCCCGCAGGCCCGTCGGGGTCGTCACCTGCATCACCTCGTACAACAACCCCTGGGCCAACCCGGCGGGCAAGGTCGCACCCGCGCTCGCCATGGGCAACACGGTGGTCGTCAAACCGGCCCCGCAGGATCCGCTCTCCGTCTACCGCATGGCGGAGGCCCTGGCCGCCGCGGGAGTGCCGCGCGGGGTGGTCAACGTGGTGAGCGGCACGGGTACGGAGGCGGGCGAGGCGGCTGTCGACTCCCCGGACGTCGACATGGTCAGCTTCACCGGCTCCACGGTGGTCGGCCGGCGTATCGCCGAGGTCTGCGGCCGGGGCATGAAGCGGCAGCTGATGGAGCTGGGCGGCAAGGGGGCGGCGCTGGTCTTCGACGATGCCGACCTGGATTCGGCGGTGTCCGGGATCGGCACGACCTTCTCCTTCTACAGCGGCCAGATCTGCACGGCCCCCACCCGGGTGCTCGCCCAGCGCGGCATCCACGACCGCCTGGTGGAACAACTGGCCGCCTGTGCGGCCCGGTTGAAGGTCGGCGATCCAAGGGAGCGGGGCACGGTGGTCGGCCCGGTGATCTCGGCGGCCCACCGGGACCGGATCGAGTCGTACGTCGACCTCGGCCGGAAGGAGGGCGCGACGGTCGTGGCGGGCGGCGAACGGCCAACGTTCGAGCGGGGTTTCTACACCGCGCCTACGCTGCTCGCGGGGTGCACCAACGACATGCGGGTCGTCCGCGAGGAGATCTTCGGCCCGGTCGTCGTGGTCGTCCCCTTCGACGACGAGGACGAGGGCATCGCCCTGGCCAACGACAGCGATTACGGCCTGCTCGACTACGTGTGGTCCGAAGACGTCGCACGCGCCTTCCGCGTGGCGGGGCAGCTCCGGGCGGGCGGGGTGGGAGTGAACACCATCGGCCGCAACATGGAGGCGCCGTTCGGAGGCTTCAAGCAGAGCGGCGTGGGCCGCGACGTCGGCTCGTACGCCCTGCACGCCTACAGCGAGCTGCAGTCGATCGTCTGGCCGGGCTGATCGGGGGCCGGGCACCCAGCCGAAGCGCGACCGGACGACGGTATCCGGAACAGGACCGCGCCGTCCCGCTGGTACACCGGCGGGACGGCGGTTCCATCCCTTGCCGACGAAGGCGGACACCCCCTTCGAGCGAGCGGTACCGATCAGCATCGAGACGAATCCGCGTGCATCCCCCGGCGTGCGCCGTCGGCGACAACCGCACCGACGACGAACGCAATCCGGGCTCGCCCATGGCCAGGACAGACGCCCCCACCGGAAGCCGCAGAGCGGCGGTGTCCGGAACAACGGGTGGTCTCCTCGATCAGCAGCCGCCCCGGCGTACGGCCGATGACCCCCGAGTTGACGAAGGGGACTTGCCGGTGCGTTCCAGCACGGAACCGATCGCCCCCAGACCTTAGGGTTCAGAGAAGGAACGTCCCACGGGGAGGGGGGAACAGCATGACCGGCGCAAAACCGAAGGTGGACAACCCGTACCGGGCCCGACTGGTCGCCTTGAAGCATGAGTTGACTCTTGAGGTCGACGATCTCAAGAAGCTGCTCAAAAAGCCCGCAGCCGATGTCGGCGGCAAGCACGCGCCCTCTTGGGTCGGCAAGAATGCCCGGAAGTGGCATGCGGACGTCGAAGGTCACCGCACCCATCTGCAGAAGCTCGTCAGCGAGCTCGTCCCCGCAGTTCAGGCCGAGATCGACAGGGCTCCCGAAAAGGTGAGCCCTGAAGAGGCCAAGATGATGCGTATGGACCTGCAGGACTACTGAGAAGGTGCGGAGGGGGATCGAAGTGGTCAGGCCCGACGAAGGCGGAAATGGCGGCAATTTCTCAGGGATCAACCCGGAGAGATTGAAGGAGACGATCAGCGCACTCGAACGGGACCAGAAGTCGCTCCACTCCAGGGCGTCGTACTACAAGCAGCAGTTCGAGCGCTACGGCATCACGACGACCAGCGTGAACGGGCTGATCAAGATAGCTGGTTGGGCAGACGGCGAACTGCCCATGCTGCGCAGGCGTCATCACTTGGCGCTGAACATGGAAGTGGACTTCCCCGGCTTCAAGGGCATGACCCAGATCAACGAGAACGACGTGAGCAAGTCCGCCGTGACACAGGCGCGAAAGGATGGGAGGGCGCTCGGGGAGGAGTTCAAGAAGGCGCTGGACAGCGGAGACGTGGCCTCCGAGGACCTCTTCGACACCCTTGAGGCCCACTCCAGCGACGCAGACTTCGTCAACTCCTTCTACAAGGCGCTGGGCCCGGACCGTCTGGCGTGGATCTCCAACAGGATGGCTTCGCATCCATACGGTGATCGCTACGAGGACCACCCGGAGCAGTTGGCCCACGACCGGAACCTCATAGCGAAAACATTCGGCTCCTTCTCCCAGACGGCCTTCGATGGCCAGGCCGAGAAGCAAGAGCAGGAAAGCTGGAACAAGTGGCTCGACAAGTTCGTCTCTGACCCCAATGGAGGTTTCGGTCCGGAACGGCTCCTGCCCTTGCTCAAGGGGGGAGATTTCGACAAGGACTTTCTGGTTGCGGTGGGCGACCGTGTCTTTTCGAAGAAGAAGACTGATAACTATCAGTGGATGAATGGGACTGGTAGTGGTCAGGGGCCGTGGGGTTCAGATCACTACGCGCAGCTGTTCGCCGCCCTAGCGAGCAACCCTGTAGCAGCCGGCGAGTGGATGGACCATAACCCCAAGGTCGTGGATTCCGGCATCTATCCGGGCGGAATAACTGATAACGACAGTAGTCCGGGACGGGCGAAAGAGTTCGCCAAGGTCCTGCGTGCCGGCACCATCGGAATCGGCAAGGTGTCCCCCGTACTGTCCGAGAAAAATACGGCCATGCTCATGGTTAACAACTTCCACCACCAGAAGGACGACAAGCTCAAGGGGATCCATGCTCTCCCGGGGGTTCAGCTGCTGTACTCCGAACTCATGGCGAAGAATTGGGGCGCCATGGAGGATGCCGTCACCTCTCCGGCGCAGGATGGATACTGGAATTCTGGGAAATGGGATTACAAGGCGTTCAGTAAGAGCCAGAACCCGGACAAGCCCGGGGTTGAGGTGTCACCCGACCTCTGGCAGGCCCTCATGCAGGAGTCGATCCGCGAGCCGCATGCTGCGGCATCCATGAGTGCACTCTTCGACACGAGTCAGAGGAAGTATTCCCTCGCGACGACGCTCACTACTGTTTCGGATGACGACGCCAAGTCCTTCATCGCATTCAAGCAAGGGTTGATGGGTAACTTTTATGCCACGGCCTATGACGCAACAGAAAAGGCGCTCGGTGATGATGCGCAAGCGTGGGCTGATGACATCAATGGCTTCCGGGACGGAATGATCGATAATGCGATCGCACTTGGTAAGGGGGCGAAAAGCGGTGGTGGAGCCGGTGTCGCAGCTGCTGCGGGCGGCATCGGGCAGGAGTATGCGATGGGGCTGTTGACTAAGTGGCTGAAGGGCGGGGTCGAGGTGAAGCCGAGTCAGGCTCCGAAGGATCTGCTCGGTGCCATCAAGGCCTTGAAGGAGAATAAACTGGAGAACACGTGGCGCAGTGCGTTCAATAGTAAGGTCCAGATTATGGCCGCTCAGAACTTTGATCCCCGTAAGATTCCCAATTTTGTACCGGTTTCCTACGCGGAAGACGGAGAATCGAATCATGTATATACGGGCAGCCCCTGGGGGGACCCGAAGTACATCACGTCATCGAAGAATGACTTCGTCAAGGCAATCAAGGACAACGGTGGTGAAGTCGACGTAAGTAAAATGACTCCTCAGCAACGGGAGTCGTACAGTCGCTGGCTCGGGGACCCCGCGGTCGTAGCGAAGTTCGGGAGCGACCGGGTTTGGTTGCAGGTGCTTGGGCAGAAGTAGCGACTGCTGGGTTCAGGTTGTGCGGAAGGAATATCAAGAATCCTTGGAGTCCCTCTGCACTACCTGCCAGGCAACGAAACCGTCAGCATGCGACGGGCGAACCTCGAAATAGAAACCCGCTCCGTCGTGAAAGGCGAAGGAGTTCGGCCTGCGATCGCACAGAATGTCACTGTCGCCGTAAGCCCCGGTACTCTTCGCCGTAAAGTGCATCACTGCCTTGCCCGCTCCGGCGCAGACGATCTCCAAGACGTACCGCTTACCCCAATGGAGGTTCGTCGGCGTACGGCGGGTCACGCCGTCCTTCGCCAGAGCCCCGCCATGCAAGGCCGCCTTCCCCTCAGGAAGCGCAGCCTCGGCCTGCTGGCGGAGTTGTGTATCGCTCAGGGTTGTCGAGGGCGACGGAGTGCTGGACGCGGGAGAGGGGGAAGCTCCACTCTTCGGCTCCGAACCACCCGACGTGCAGGCGGCAGTTGTCAGGGCCAGGATGACGGTCGCACCGAGAGCAGGCGCGGCTGTCCGAAGCTTCCGGTTCAGTGTGCTGGGCATCGCTGCCGTGACTTTCCACGTGGACGTCGACATTGGCTGATGGTACTGGTGACCGCTGACCGAGCCTGCGAGAAGCCTGCCCCGCAGGTCACCGCGAGCGCAGGGCGGCTCCGCCCTGCGCTTCCGGCGGTGCGTGCCACCGGCCGGCCGTCAGCCGCCCGCCCCCAGGAACACCGGATTGGTCAGCGCCGCCAGTGCCCCCGGCAGTCCCGCCGCGGCCGGTGTGTGCCGGACCTCCGCGCGGACGTAGGTGGCATACGCGGGCGTGGTGTTCCACTCCACCGTGCCCGCGCCGGACGTGGGCAGCGGCGTGGAGTACAGCGTGCCCTGGTCCGTGACGAAGTGCGCCGTGCAGCCGGGGGCGCCCGTGACATCGAGGCGGACCGTCACCGGGGTGTCGGCCTCCACGCGGAGACGTTCGCCGATGCCGGCGTGGGCGGCCCGGCCGCCCGTGGCGCCGAAGGTGAGGGAGATCGCGGAGGACTCGGTGATGTACGAGTGGCCTGCCCGGATGCCCGCCAGGATGGCGTCCCTGCTGAGCTCGTCGGCCAGGACGACCGTCTGCGGGGTGCCGATCCGGTCGGGGTCCTTGTGGGCGTCACTGTTGCCCATGGCCGGGGTCCAGTCCGCGCCACCGCTGACCAGTGTGTTGTCCCAGTCCGCCACGGACACCTCGTCGTCCAGGGTGTACGGGCCGTTCCACACCTCGACCGCGTCCGCTTCGCCGAAGCCGAACTTCCAGTTGCACCCGATGCAGGTCGCGTGCGGGTGCGCAGGGACGACCAGGCCGCCCGCGCGGCGGATCTCGCGGGCGTAGTGGCCGAAGCGGTTGTCCCGGGCCCGGTAGCGCCAGTCGATCCAGCTGCCGTGGTCGGTCGAGATGCCCAGTACATGGCCGTTCCGGGTGGTGATCTCCTCCCCGGTGAGGATGAGCAGGTCGTCACCCCACAGCCCCTCCCACGCCCGGTGGCCCGAACTGGTGTTGTGCTCGCTGGTGTTGATGAAGTCGAGTCCGGCCGCACGGGCCAGCGCGGCGATCTCGGCCGGGGTGCGCCCGCCGTCCGAGTGCACGGAGTGGATGTGGCAGTCGCCCCGGTACCAGGCGCGCCCGCGCCCCTTCGCGCGCACCGGCGGGTACACCGGCTCCGGTGTCGCGGGCGTCGGGCCGAAGCGCAGGGTGAGTGTGACGGTGTAGGCGAGGCCTTCGGGGGCGGTGGTGTACGGGCCGAGCGCGATGTTCCACCGGCCCGCCCGTACCGGTCCCGGCAGATAGCCGGGGGTCGCCTCGTCGGCGCGGATGAAGAACTCACTGCGCGCCCCGCCCGACCAGCCGCGGAACCCCCGCCCGCCGAGCCCGGTGCCGTGTTCGTCGAAGATGCCGATGTCCAGGGCGTTGCCCTGGGTGCCGACCGGTACGGACGGCTTGTCGTACGTGTAGGAGACCGCCAGCTCGCGGACCCCAGCCGGGACGTCCACCGGCAGATAGACGTAGTCCGGGGAGCCGGGCGGCAGCGTGCCGCGTATGGTCTTCGTCCGGTCCGGGACGGCGCCACCGCCGCCGCCGTGTCCGCCCTCCCCGTCCGCCGCGCTCGCGAAGCTCACGCTTCCCAACGTAAGCGCGGCGGCGGCTCCCGTCACCAGCAGGCCGCGCCTGCCCAGCTCGCCGGGGGTCAGGTCTCCAGGGTTCATGCCAACGGCTCCAGGGGTCTGGGGGCTGGGGGGGGGACACGAGGGGTGCACCTGAACCCTGGTATTCAGCCGTGAACCGGATGAGAAGTGAAGGGGGCGGGCCGGAGACCGTGACACGGCGCTCGGATTTTCGCCCCGTACGCCATAGCCTCTGCGGCCACGGCCACGGCCACGGCCACGGCCACGGATCACGAGGCGAATGAGGGCGGACGTCATGCGGCTGAGTACCACGATCTTTCTGACCGACCGGACCATCACCCCGGTGCGGCTCGCACGGGAGCTGGAACAGCGCGGGTTCGCCGGCCTGTATCTCCCCGAGCACACCCACATCCCGGTCGAGCGGGCGACGCCGTATCCGATGGGCGGCGAGCTGCCCGCCGAGTACGGCAGGACGCTCGACCCGTTCGTCGCACTGGGGCAGGCCGCCGCGGTGACGGACGCGCTCGGCCTGGGCACCGGGATCACTCTCGTCGCCCAGCACGACCCGATCGACCTGGCCAAGCAGATCGCGACCCTGGACCATCTCTCGGGGAGCCGCTTCACGCTCGGCATCGGCTACGGCTGGAACAAGGAGGAGGCCGCTGACCACGGGGTCCAGTGGACGCGCCGCCGGGAGGCGGCCCGGGACCGGATGGCCCTGATGCGGGCGCTGTGGGCGGCCGAGCCGACGCCGTACGCGGGGGAGTTCGGCTCCGTACGGGCCAGCCAGGCGTATCCGAAGCCGCGGGGCGGCAGCGTGCGCACCCTGATCGGCGGCGCCGCCGGGCCGAAGCTCTTCGCTCACATCGCGGAGTACGCGGACGGCTGGCTGCCGATCGGGGGCGGAGGGCTCGGTGAGTCGATCCCGGTCCTGCGGCAGGTCTGGCAGGAGGCGGGCCGCGACCCGGAAGCGCTCCACGTGGTGCCGTACGCCGTGCTGCCGACGCCGGGGAAACTCGCGCACTACGCGGACCTGGGCATAGAGGAGGTCGTCCTGCAACTCCCCTCTGCGAACGAGGAGTCCGTCCTGAAGGTGCTCGACGGGTACGCGCCGCACCTGGCCTGAGCCGCTCCCCGGTGGTCCGCGTACGCGGGCACCCTGCGTACGCGCCGCACGTGTACGGGGCAGCCGGAGCCGGAGCCGGAGCCGGAGCCGGAGCCGGAGCCGGAGCCTGGGCAGGGCGGGGCGGGGCAAGGCAGAGCTGGGCAGGGCGGGGCGCGCCGGGCGACGGGGGAGGGGCCGGCCGGGGCTCCTCGACATGCGGCGACCGGCGAGTGGGCGGATCCTGGGTGTTGTGCTCCAGGAACCGAAGTACAGCGGCCAGGCGGTCCTGGTCATCCACAGCCACGTCCTGCCTGTGGCGGCCACGCTCGCCTTCTCGGCCGACGGGTGCTCGGGCGTCCTGCGCACCCAGGTCATCTCCGACGCCGATCTCGACTTCCCGGCGGAGCCCGTGCCGCTCACCCTGCTGCAGGAGCCCAAGGGCGAGGTCTGGGGGACCGTCTCGGTCTGCCGCCGCACGCCCGAGGGTGCTGTGTCGATGAAGTTCAGGGGCGTCGGCGGCTGATCGAACCGGGTGGCCCCGGCTCCCGGGGGGCCGGAACGGCCGACGAGGAGCACGCTGGATATATGAAAATGCCAGTCATCATCTACCCGCCGGACTCGTCCGGCGGGCGACATGTGCGATCCGGTACGGAGGACCTCGGCGTCGCCCACAGTCAGCACGACGTGGTCGAGCTGCTGCACGGGGCCGGTCTGGAGGGCATTGACGAGGTGGAAATAGCGACGACGTCGGTCATCGACTGGCATGGCGGCGGCCCTGATGTGTGGGCGCCGCCGGACCGGTGACCGGGCGGCGGCACACGCGGGCCGATCGACGGGGCCCGGCCGGCCGGGCCGCTGTGTGTTACCGGCGTAACGGCACGTCACTGTGGGCCCGGCGCCGCAGACAGTGCGAAATGGCGCTCGTATGCTCGCTGCATGACTGATCCGCAGCCCGCAGTACCCACCGCAAATGCCATGCGCCGCGCGCTCAGGCGGGCCAGGGACGGGGTGGCCCTCGACAGGGCCGAGGCTGCCGTGCTCCTCCAGGCCCGCGGCGACGACCTGCGCGACCTCTCCGCATCGGCGGCGCGTGTGCGGGACGCCGGCCTTGAGGCGGCCGGGCGGCCCGGAGTCATCACGTACTCCCGCAAGGTGTTCATCCCGCTGACCCGGCTCTGCCGGGACAAGTGCCACTACTGCACCTTCGTCACCGTTCCCGGCAAGCTCAGGGGCGCAGGCCACGGCATGTACCTCTCCCCCGACGAGGTACTGGCGATCGCCCGCCAGGGCGCCGAACTGGGCTGCAAGGAAGCGCTTTTCACGCTCGGCGACCGCCCTGAGGAACGCTGGCCGGAGGCGCGTGAATGGCTGGAGGCCGAGGGGTACGACGACACCCTGGCGTACGTACGTGCCATGGCCGTCCGGGTCCTGGAGGAGACCGGCCTGCTGCCGCACCTCAACCCGGGCGTCATGTCCTGGACCGACCTCCAGCGGCTCAAGCCGGTCGCCCCCTCGATGGGCATGATGCTGGAGACCACGGCGACGCGGCTGTGGAGCGAGCCGGGCGGCCCGCACTACGGCTCGCCCGACAAGGAGCCCGCTGTGCGGCTGCGCGTCCTGGAGGACGCCGGACGCTCCAACGTCCCCTTCACCACCGGCGTGCTGATCGGAATCGGCGAGTCCTACGAGGAGCGCGCCGACGCCTTCTTCGAGCTGCGGAAGGTCGCCCGCTCCTATCACGGCGTCCAGGAAGTCATCGTCCAGAACTTCCGCGCCAAGCCCGACACGGCGATGCGCGCCATGCCCGACGCCGAGCTGGAGGAGCTGGCCGCCGCCATCGCGGTGGGCCGCCACCTCCTCGGTCCTTCCGCCCGCATCCAGGCCCCGCCGAACCTGGTCGACGCGGAGTACGCCCTGCTCATCGGCGCCGGGATCGACGACTGGGGCGGGGTCTCACCGCTGACGCCCGACCACGTCAACCCCGAGCGCCCCTGGCCGCACATCGACGAGCTGGCCGAACGGACGGCCTCGGCCGGATTCCGGCTCCGTGAACGGCTCACCATCTACCCCGAGTTCATCCAGCGCGGTGAACCCTGGCTCGATCCCCGGCTGGTGCCGCACGTCCGGGCCCTCGCAGACCCGGAGACCGGACTGGCCCGCGAGGGCGTCAAGCCGTCCGGGCTGCCCTGGCAGGAGCCCGAGGAGGGCTTCACCGCCACCGGTCGCACCGACCTGCACACCACGATCGACAGCGAGGGCCGAACGTCGGACCGCCGTGACGACTTCGACGAGGTGTACGGGGACTGGGACGCCCTGCGCGAGCAGGCAGCCCCCGGCATGGTCCCGTCCCGGATCGACGCCGACGTCAAACAGGCCCTCGCCCAGGCCGCCGCCGATCCGACACAGCTCACCGACGACGAGGCGCTCGCCCTGCTGCACGCGGACGGCCCGGCGCTGGACGCCCTCACCCGGATCGCCGACGACCTGCGGCGGGACGTGGTCGGTGACGACGTCACGTACATCGTCACCAGGAACATCAACTTCACCAACGTCTGCTACACCGGCTGCCGCTTCTGCGCCTTCGCGCAGCGGCGCACCGACGCCGACGCGTACACGCTCTCGCTCGACCAGGTCGCCGACCGCGCCGCCCAGGCGTGGGACGTCGGTGCGGTCGAGGTCTGCATGCAGGGCGGCATCCACCCGGACCTGCCCGGCACGGCCTACTTCGACATCGCGAAGGCCGTGAAGGACCGAGTCCCCGGGATGCACGTCCACGCCTTCTCCCCGATGGAGGTGGTGAACGGTGCGACCCGCACCGGCCTGTCCATCCGCGAATGGCTCACCGCGGCGAAGGAGGCAGGTCTCGGCTCGATCCCCGGTACGGCCGCGGAGATCCTGGACGACGAGGTCCGCTGGGTCCTCACCAAGGGCAAGCTGCCCACGGCGACCTGGATCGAGGTCGTCACGACCGCCCATGAGCTGGGCATCCGCTCCTCGTCCACGATGATGTACGGCCATGTCGACCAGCCCCGCCACTGGCTCGGCCACTTCCGCACCCTGGCGTCGATCCAGCAGACCGCGCTGGCCAACGGGGTCGAGGGGTTCACGGAGTTCGTGACGCTGCCCTTCATCCACACCAACGCCCCGGTGTACCTGGCCGGTATCGCCCGTCCCGGCCCGACGGTCCGCGACAACCGCGCGGTGACCGCGATGGCCCGGCTGCTGCTCCACCCGTACATCCCCAACATCCAGACCAGCTGGGTGAAGCTGGGGGCGGAAGGTGCCGCGGAGATGCTGCGCTCCGGGGCGAACGACCTGGGCGGGACGCTGATGGAGGAGACCATCTCCCGTATGGCAGGCTCCAGTTACGGTTCGTACCGCTCGATCCAGGACCTGGTCGCCATTGCCGACCTGGCGGGCCGCCCGGCCCGCGCACGGAACACGCTCTACGGGCCGGTGCCGGACGAGCGGATGCAGGCGGCCCGCTCGTCGGACGGACATCTGCCCGAGCTGCTGCCGGTGCTGGACTGAGCAGTCCGGGTCGGGGAGCCATTGCGCGGAGGGGTGCGTACGGCCGGGTCTCGCCGCTCCGCGGCGGGGCCGGACCGCGATCGAGTCGTCACAGTCGAGTCGTCACAGGGGAGAGGCCATCGCATGGGTACGCCACCGCGCGGAGCGGACCGGGCTGACGGGCCACCGGTCCGGATCGGTGCTCTCGTCCCGCTGACCCGGCCCGGCTGGGCCGAGGCAGGACACCGTCTCCTCGCCGGATGCGAGTTGGCCGTCCGTGATGTCAATGACGCCGGCGGGATCGAAGGGCGACCGCTCGAACTGCTGGTCAGGGACACCGCGGCTGATCCGCAGCGGGCCGCGGCGGCCGTGGACGAATTGGCCGGCCTGGGAGTGGCCGCCGTGACGGGGGAGTACCACAGCGTCGTCGCGCGCACCGCTGCCGCCAGGGCCGACGCCCTCGGCCTGCCGTTCCTCTGCTCGTCAGCGGTGCTCGACGCGCTCACCGAGCAGCCGACGGACTGGGTGGCGCGCCTCGCCCCCGCACAGTCCCATGGCTGGCAGATCTACGCGGACTTCCTCATCGGCGCGGGGCACAGCCGTATCGCCGTTGTCACCGTGCCGAGTGTCTACTGGGCGTCCGGGGTCCGCATTCTCCGGGACCACCTCGCTCCACGCGGCGGCACCGTCGTCGAACTCGACATGCAGGAACTCACCCCCGCGGACGTGTGCGACGCACTCGCCGAACGGGGTGCGACAGCCCTTCTCCTCCTGGTCGGCACCCCGGAGCCGGCGGTGCCGATCGTCAAGTCGGTCCGCAGCGACCAGCGCCTCGCCGAGGTCCTGATCGGTGCGCCGGCCGGGCAACCGGAGTTCAGCGGGTGGATGGCGCTGCTGGGCGACGACGGCGCAGGGATCCCTTTCCTCCGCTATCTGCCCGAGCGGCTCGGCCCACTCGGTGTACGCGTCGGGGCGGCTCTCCACGAGCAGTCGGCCGAAGGGCCCTCCTTCGTCGCCTTCGAGGGGTACGACGCGGTCACGGTGCTGGCCGATGTGTTCCGTTCCCACGGTACGGACCCGGCCGATGTGGCCGCAGCGTGGCCGCACGTCGCGACCGAGGGCACCCGAGGGCCGATCCGGTTCTCCCGCACGCCGGGTATCAGCGTGTGGCAGTGGGCCTGGGCGCCGGTCCAGGTCGTCGACCGGGACCCGGCGGAATTGGGCCGCTTCCGGATCCTGCACACCGGCTGACAGGGGCGGGTGCAGGGGCGGCTGCCCCGGCGGAGAGTGGCTGCCCCGAGGTCCCCGCTGTCCCTTCTGCCACAATCGCCCCATGGCCGAAGACGAGACGGAGCACGGATATCTGCTGGACAACCAGCAGTCCGAGGCGGGGATCCGCTTCGGCGCCCTCAGCGAGCTGTTCGATCCGGTGACGTTCCGCCATGTCGACCAGCTCGGGATCACGGCCGGTATGCGGTGCTGGGAGGTCGGGGCGGGCGCTCCGTCCGTACCCCTCGGGCTGGCCGAGCGGGTCGGCCCGGCCGGAGCGGTGATCGCCACCGACATCGACGTGTCGTGGGCCCAGGACGCGGCCGGGGGCGTGATCGAGGTACTGCGCCACGATGTGGCGGCCGATCCCCCGCCGCCCGGCGGCTTCGACCTCGTCCACGCCCGGCTGGTCCTGGTCCACGTCGCCGATCGCGCCGAGGCGCTGCGCCGCATGGTCCAGGCGTTGCGGCCGGGCGGCCGACTGCTCCTGGAGGACGCCGACCCCGGATTGCAGCCACTGCTGTGCCCGGACGAGTCCGGCCCCGAACAGCGGCTGGCCAACCGGTTGCGCTCCGGCTTCCGCAGCCTGATGGCGGCGCGCGGCGCGGACCTCGCCTACGGGCGGACCCTGCCGAGGCTGCTTCGCGAGGCCGGTCTGGAGGACGTCCGGGCCGACGCCTACTTCCCGATCACCTCGCCCGCGTGCGGCGTGCTGGAGGCCGCGACCGTGCGGCAGATCCGTGGCCGCCTGGTGGCGGCGGGCCTCGCCACCGACGAGGAGATCGACCGGCACCTGGCGAACGTCGCCGCCGGGGGCCTCGACCTGGCCACGGCCCCCATGATCTCGGCGTGGGGCCGCCGCCCCTGATCCCCTGATCCGGCGGTTGCAACGCCCCTGTCACGGCACGGCCTCCGGCGGCCACTGTTCAGCTGTCGATACTGAACGCCACGAACTCAGCCCAGACGGCGGCAGGGAAGACGAGCGCGGGGCCGGCGGGGGCTGTCTTGCTGTCGCGTACGGGTGCGATGC
Source organism: Streptomyces sp. NBC_00388 (assembly GCF_036061255.1). Classification (NCBI taxonomy): domain Bacteria; kingdom Bacillati; phylum Actinomycetota; class Actinomycetes; order Kitasatosporales; family Streptomycetaceae; genus Streptomyces; species Streptomyces sp. NBC_00388. The sequence continues at coordinate 3,240,250 of NZ_CP107948.1, read as the reverse complement.
CCGGGAAGTCGAGTGAGACCTCGACGCAGTTCGTGTCGCCGCCGTCGCTGAAGCTGGACTTGCGCCAGGTAGCGGTGGAGAGGTCGGTCACGGGGTGCCCTTCCGCACGGCCTCGATGAAGCAGCCCCAGGCCGGCCCGGGAAAGAGCAGCGCGGGGCCGGCGGGGACCTTGCTGTCGCGTACGGGGATGAGGTCGGGGATGTTGTCCGCGATCTCGACGCAGTTCGTCTGTCCGCCGTCGCTGTAGCTCGACTTGTGCCAGTGAGCGGTGGAGAGGTCGGGCGTTCGGTTCATGATCTGTGCTCCTCCAGGACGCCCCGGATAAACGCCATCGAGTCCGACGGGGACAGCGCCAGATCTCGGATTCGATCGTAAGCCAGGCGGTAGCTGGTGACCTTGTCAGGATCGTCGATCAACTCGCCGAATCCGTTGCCCTCGACGTAGGCAACAGAGCTGCCGTCCGGCTGCCACAAGACGGAAAGATGGCTACCCATGAGACCGTGAACGCCCGCGTCGAGCGGCAGAACTTGGACGACGACGGACGTGAGCTGGGCGACCTCCCCACCGCGTTCGCTGGTGCGGATCAGCCGCCCTGGCCGGCGCTTCCGATCGGGCCGATCTTCACCGGGGCGCCGGTGCCGTCCGTGACGGGCAGAGTCCTGGCGCCCGGCCAGTCGAGAGTGACCGACTTCGTCTCGTCCGGAGGGGTCACCACCAGCCCTGTGATGCGGATGCCGCTCCCGCCCGTCTTGTTGAACGGGTAGCTGATGGGAAAGTCGATCGCCTTCCCGTTCTTGAGGGTGGCGGAGATGGTCTCCTGGCCGGTGCGCTTCGCGGACAGCGGACCCGAGGCGGTCTTCAGGTCGACGCCCGCGTACCCGGATATCGTGCAGTCCCGGCCGCTGTGGTTCGTCAGCTCCACGACGACGGTGGCGTCGGGGTCGCCGTCGATGGTGCCGTCCTTAGCCGTGATCGCCAGATCGTCGGTGCGGCACTTGCCGCCCTTGCTGCTCCCGCCGGAGCCGGTCCCGGCAGCCGTGCCCTTCCCGCCGGTGCTCTTCCCGGCAGAGGCCTTCCCGCCGCCCTGATCCGAACTGCCCGAGCCCGAACCGCCGTTCGCGGACGAGGTGGAGGACGCGGTGGACGCTGCCGACCCGGCGGATGCGGACGACGATCCGCTCTGTCCTGCACCGGCATCGTCGTTCTGGCAGGCCGTGAGCGAGAGACCGGCGGCAACGGCCAGGGCTGCGAAGGTGAGCTTGCGAACGCGCATCGTTTCTTCCTCAGTATCGGTGGGCGGTGCGGGCCGCTCGGTACGGGTCGGTACGAGCGAGCGTTTCTGATCACCAGGACTCACCCGGCCCGGTGATCCGTTCCGCACAGCCACCTCCTAGGACATTCCTGTTACACACACAGTCCGGCCCGGCGCGCCCACCACCGGCCGCACCGACCGGTCGGCGCACGTCGAACGAACACCGCGACCAGAACCCACTTGGCGCGGTCTGGGGGCGGCTTGGCCTTCTCTGGCGAGGAGTTCGACGCCGGCGGCCACAAAGCCGCTGACGTGTTCGCCGCGGTCGTCGTCACGCCGACGGATGCCTGAGGGCTTTCCCGTCATCCCTGGCGGGGGCACGCCGTTGCCCGGTCAAAAACGACCTGCGGGACGTTGTTCCACATACCTACGTGTACCCGGATCGCACCTTCGACCGAGCGTTCCCGTTCCATTACAGTGCTGCGCAGTCGCAATCGAACGGACCGACGGGGAGGGGCCGGGTGAGCGCATCATCCACACCCCTCTGGGGCCGCAGCGAGCAACAGGACTTCCGCAGCCGCGTGCGCGGATGCCTGCTGGGCGGCGCCCTCGGCGATGCGCTCGGGGCAGGCGTCGCGGGGCTCGGGCTCGACGCGATACGCGAGGCCCACGGCGCCGGGGGCCTGACCGATCTTGTGCCGGTGTACGGCAGACGCGGGGCGGTCACCGCCGCCACCCAGCTCTCCCTGTTCACCGTCGACGGTCTGATACGGGCGCAGGTCAGGCGGGACACGGGCGCCTGGCACCCGCCCACCGACGTGTACCGGGCCCATCTGCGGTGGGCCGCGACCCAGCGCGACTGGGGGCCCGACGAGCGCCGTAAGGACAACGGCTGGCTCGCCTGCGAGGAGTGGCTGTACGACCGCCGCGATCCCGCACGGTGCTGTCTGGCCGGGTTCGGCGACGAGGTGATGGGCACGCTGGACAAGCCCAGGAACCCGGAGGCGGGCGACGCGTCGGCCGTGAGCCGGTCCGCCCCCTTCGGGCTGCTCGTCGGCTGGGAGCCGGGGCTGGTCTTCCAACTGGCCGTCGAGTGCGCCGCGCAGACCCACGGCATGCCCACCGGGTACCTCAGCGCCGGGGCGTACGCCGTCATCGTCCACGGGCTCGCACGCGGTGAGAGCCTGGACGCGGCGGTGCAGCAGGCACTGGGGCAGCTGGCCCCCCGGCCCGGCCACCAGCCGGTCACCGACGCCCTCCAGCACGCGCTCGGCGCCGTGCGGCAGGGAATGCCCAACCCGGCGCGCGTCGAGTCGCTCGGCGACGGCGAACTGGCCGAGGACGCCCTCGCGATCGGCGTGTACTGCGCGCTGGTCGGCGAGGACATCCGCCACGGACTGCGCCTCGCCGTGAACCACAGCGGCCCGTCCCAGGCCACCGGCGCGATCTGCGGCAGCCTGCTGGGTGCGCTGCACGGCGAGACTGCGCTGCCGCCCGGCTGGCTCGCGGAGCTGGAAGGGCGCTCCACCGTGCTCCAGCTGGCCGACGACTTCGCGATGGAGATGACCCAGGGCCCGGCGCTGCACGGTCCGGCCCTCACCACTCCGGCCTGGCTCTCCCGCTATCCGAGGGGCTGACCGGCCCGGAAGGCACGGTGGGGGCTCGCCCCGTCCGGAGCGAGCCCCCTCGCGTACGTACCTCCGACGGCCGGCGGCCGTACCCCTCGTCAGTCGTCGGTGTGCCCCCTGCCCAGCACCTTGTCGTCGGCCGGTGCGCCCTGCGCCGGCACCGCAGCCGCCGCCGCGTACGGGCCGCCGCCGTCCGTGTTCACCATCGCGATGATCGCGTCCCGCTCCGGCGTGTCCTCCGGCTTGACGAAGCCGATGAGGACGTACAGCACGAGCGAGATGGCCAGCGGCAGCGAGACCTGCCACTCCAGGGCGACGTCCGTGTTGGCCGAGCCGTCCAGGTGGTAGTTGGTGAAGTAGAACGCGAGCAGCCCGGCCGCCCAGCTGACCAGTGCCGCTGTCGGGCCGGACTTCCGGAACGAGCGCAGCAGTCCGAGCATGAACGGGATGGCGATCGGACCCATCAGCCCGGCCACCCACTTGATGACGACCGAGATGATGTCCTTGAACGTCGGCGAGTTTATCTGCGTCGCCAGCGCCATCGACAGGGCGAGGAAGCCGAGCGTCGAGATCCGCGCGGCCAGCAGTCCGGTGCGGCTGCTCCACTCGCGGGCCGACCTGGACATGGCCGGGGCGATGTCCCGGGTGAAGACGGCGGAGATCGCGTTGGCGTCCGATGAGCACATGGCCATCGTGTGCGAGAAGAAGCCGACGACGACCAGCCCGAGCAGCCCGTGCGGCAGCAGCGACTGGCTCATCAGGGCGTACGCGTCGGAGGCGTCCGGCTTCTGTGCGTGCACCAGCAGGGGCGCGCACCACATGGGGAAGAAGAGGACGACGGGCCAGACCAGCCACAGAAGGGAGGAGAGCATCGCCGAACGCGTCGCGGAGCGCGGCGAGTCGGTGGCCATGTAGCGCTGGGCCTGGTTCCACATGCCGCCGTTGTACTCGAAGGTCTTGATGAAGAGATACGCCAGCAGGAAGGTCATCGTGTACGGGCCGGCCGTCGGGTCGGTGTGGCCGCTGGGGAGCTTGTCCCAGACCGTCCACAGCGTGCTGAAGCCGTCGAGCTTGCCCATCGCGGCGACCAGCATCGCGACCCCGGCGATCAGCTGGATGATGAACTGCCCCAGCTCGGTGAGCGCGTCGGCCCACAGGCCGCCGACCGTGCAGTAGACGGCGGTGATCACGCCGGTGATGAAGATGCCCTGGGTGAGGGTGATGCCCGTGAAGACGGAGAGCAGCGTGGAGATGGCGGCCCACTTGGCGCCGACGTCCACGATCTTCAGCAGCAGCCCGGACCAGGCCAGGGCCTGCTGGGTCGGGAGGTTGTACCGGTCCTTCAGGTATTCGAGCGGCGACGCCACGTGCAGCCGGGAACGCAGCCGGTTGAGGCGGGGCGCGAAGAGCTTCGCGCCGATCCCGATGCCGATGGCGATCGGGAGCGACCACGTGACCATGGATGTGATTCCGTACTGGTACGAGATTCCGGCGTACCCGGTGAACATCACCGCGCTGTAGCCGGACATGTGGTGGGAGATGCCCGACAGCCACCACGGCATTCTGCCGCCGGCGGTGAAGAAGTCGCTCACGTCGTCCACGCGCTTGTGGGACCAGAAGCCGATCGCGATCATCACGCCGAAGTAACCGATGAGCACGGTCCAGTCGAGACTGTTCATGTGCCCCTCCAAGGGGTCCGCCTGTACTGAGTTCATCTCGAACGAACCTCGATGAACGGGAAACGCTTCGCCAGTACGTCGATCGGGCGGTGCCCCCGTGCGGGACCGGGGGACTGCAGGGATTGAACCCTCTTCGCCAAGGACCGGTCAAGGGTTCAGCGATCACAAACATGAACGCAGGTCAGTAATCAGAACGAATTTACTTCCTCTTGACCTCCGGACCCGTTGCTCTGGGAGTGACGGGGGCCACACCATGAGCGGGCACTTCGCCAGTGGCGGCCATCCGGAGGCAGGACGGCAGGGCCGCACGGGATGCGGGTCCCGTGCGGTCGAGAAGAGGAGGTCCGACTGAGGACGACCGGCAGGAGCGCTTCAGCGCATCAGTTCACCGGCGTTGACCAGCAGGGACTGGCCGGTGATGGCCCGCGAGCGGTCGGAGGCCAGGAAGACCGCGGCATCCGCCACGTCACCGTCCGTGGCCAGCTCGGGCAGGGCCATCCGGCCGGTCAGCCGGCTCAGTACCTCGGCCTCGGGGACGCCCTCGCTGCCCGCGGTGAACTGGACGAAGGCCTGCACAGGCGGCCCCCACATCCAGCCGGGCAGCACCGTGTTGACCCGGATCCGGTGCGGACCCAGCTCACGCGCCATGGAGTACATGGCCGAGGTGAGCGCGCCCTTGGACGCCGCGTACGCGGCCTGGTGGACCTCTGACGGCGCGGCCACCGACGACTGCGTCCCGACGATGACGACCGCCCCGCCCCGCTCCTTGAGTCCGGGCAGGCAGGCCCGCGTCATCCGCAGCGTGCCGAGCAGATTGACGTCGATCACGCCCTGCCAGGTGGTGAAGTCGGCGTCCTGGAGTCCACCGAAGTAGCTGTCCCGGGCGGCGACATGGACCACCGCGTCGATCCCGCCGAACCGCTCGACGGCCAGCGCGGCGAGCGCGTCGCACTGCGACTCGTCGCCGATGTCCGTGGGCAGGTGGGCGGTCCTGGTGCCCGCCGGGTCGATCTCGGCGGCGGATTTCACGAGGTTCGCCCCGGTCCGCGCACCGAGTACGGCGTTGCCCCCGTCCCGCACGACGGCCGCGGCCACCTGGTGGCCGAGACCCGCCCCTACGCCCGACACGATGACGGTCTTCCCGGCGAGCACCGCGCCCGGGGTCGCGGTGGGCCGGGGTCCCGTGGACCCGGATTCCGCGGGACGGCTTTCCATGGTGGCCCTCCGGACTCTGGCAGTTTGCCTGACGGACCGTCAGAGTAGGTCCGTAAGACGGCGGAAGGAAGAGGAAGGATGGGGTGCGGATGAGCGACGAACCGTCCAGCGGGCGCGGGGGCAGCGGTACGGGGAGCGAGGTGTACGGCGAGCTGGCCTCGGTCGGCCCGTACGGGGTAAGGCCCGGCCACGCGCTGATCACCATGGTGGAGCCGCACCAGGGCCACGAGTACGCGTACAACCGCTGGTACGAGGACGACCACTACTACGCCGGTGCGATGGCGATGCCCTGGATGTACGCGGGCCGCCGCTGGGTCGCCACCCGTGACCTCCAGCGCCTGCGCTACCCGGAGGAGTCGGCGGTCGCCCGGCCGGTGACGGCGGGGTGCTACATCACGACGTACTGGGTGACCGAGGGCCGCTACGACGACCACATGAAGTGGACCGTGGGCATCAACAAGCGGCTGAACCGGGACGGCCGGGTCTACCAGGACCGTACGCATGTCTTCACGTCGTTCCAGGACCACGAGGCGACGGTCTACCGGGACGGTGCCGCGGGACCGCGCGATGTCCACGCACTCGACCACCCGTACGCCGGTCTGGTCGTCGAGGTGATCGACGCGGAAAGCCCGGGCCGGCGGGGCGAGTTGCTGGAGTGGCTGCGGGCGACGTACTTGCCGGAACGGCTCGCGGGCGGGCCGGCGGCGATGGTGACGGTCTTCCGGCCGACACTGCTGCCCGGGGACCGGATGACGTATGTGAAGCAGGTGGAGGGCGTGGACACCCGGCTCACGCTGCTCTGGTTCCTGGAGACCGATCCGAGGGAGGTCTGGGAGGCGCGCTTCACCGGACTCGACGGGGACTTGGTCGAGCGCGGCCTGGGGCGGGTGGAGCTGGTGGCACCGTTCATACCGACCGTGCCGGGCACCGACCGCTACGTCGACCAGCTGCGCTGACCGGTGCGGATACGGCCGCCGTTCAGGGGCGAGCCCCCTCGGCCGGGACGGCGATCCAGTCGAGAGGGCTCTTGTCCACGGTCGGGGTCTTCACGGGGCCGGGGATCAGTCGAGAGTGAAGGCGCCCTGGCCCGCTTCGGTCACGAAGCTGTTCCAGGAAGAGGGAACAAAGGTGATCGACGGGCCGTCGGTGACCTTTGAGTCCCGGACGTCGATGGCCTGAGTAAGGGGTGACTTGACCTCGACGCATGCGCCGTTTCCCGTGGAATAGGAAGACTTGGTCCAGTTCTCGGTCGCGCCCTGCTGAATTGCCATTTGTTCGCTCCGGTAAGCAGTGGTCGTGTACGCCAACGTTCTCGATGGCGTGATCGACGCTACTCGCGAACTCTTATGTCTGAGGCGGCCGTTCACTCGACCGGATGGCTTATAGCGGTTCGGTCTTCCGCTCCGGGGCGGCTGGGGTGTACCGTGCCGACCTCGATGTCGGGAATCGGACATACTCGTCTATTCAGCGCGCATAGCCCTTTGCGATATCCATGATGAACTGCCGCGTCTGATCCACGTTGAGGGCCTGCGCACGCAAGTGCTCGTACATCACGCTGTACTTCTGCACATCGTGCGCTTTCTCCAGATACAGGTCGCTGGTGACGCCCTCGATGTAGACCACGCTGGAATCGGCGGTGTCCGGGAATTCCAGAATTGCGTACTGGCCGTTGATGCCCGGGTGTGCGCCCACCGAGAACGGCAGTGCCTGCACGGTGACATGGGGAAGCTGGGACAGCTCGACGAGGTGTTCCAGCTGGGCGATCATCAGCTGCCTGTCACCGATCACCCGGCGCAGCGCCGACTCGTCGATCACGACCCAGAGGCGGAGCGGTGACTCGTCCGCGCTCACCCGCTCCTGGCGGCGCAGCCGGACCTGGACCCGCTTCTCGATGTCGGTCACCGCGGTCTCCGGCAGCGCTCCGGCGATCAGGGCCTCGGCGTACTGCCGGGTCTGCAGCAGTCCGGGGACGACCTGCGGGTCGTACACGCGCAGGCTGGCCGCGTCGGTCTCCAGACCGATGTAGACGCTGTACGGGATGTCGCCGAAGGCGTGCCACCAGCCCTGCTGGCGCGAGTCCTTGGCCATCTGCATCAGGGAGTCGACGATGCGGTGGTCCTCGACCTCGTACACACCGCAGAGATCACGGACATCGCGCTGGCTGATGGAGCGGCGGCCGTTCTCCAGGCGGCTGATCTTCGACTGGGAGACGAGCAGGCGCTCGGCGACCTCTTCGGCCGTCATGCCCTTGAGTTCACGGAGCCTGCGGAGCTCCTGGCCGAGCCGGCGCCGCCTGACAGTGGGATTGACGTTGGACGCCACGGGAACTGCACCTCCGGCTTTGACGTACTGAGCCCTACCGAGATGTGCCGGTAGGTCTTACTGCTCAGCAGATTGCCATCAATGCGACACGCTGCGCTGGCAAATGGCCAGAGAGTGAGGGCGCGGGGCCGGCGATATGCCGGCCCCGCGCGCTCGTACTGCGGCTCCCGAACCGGGTCTTGGGGACATCGGTGCGGCGGTTCTGGAGCTGCGCTCGTCCATCGTGCTGAGGCTGAGCTCACCCATTGCGGCTGGGCTCAGTGCGCCGCCACGCGGGCCATGGGCCCGTGGTGCGACTGCATCGGCGCGGCATTGCCCGGTGCCGGTGCGGCACGGCGCGGCTGTACCGCCGCGCCGTTCTGGACGTCCATGACCGCGTGGGCCACGAGACCGCCCATGGGGTCGTGTCTGATCAGATCCCTGAGACGGGAGCGCGATGAACGCCCCTCGTTGCCGGGATAGAGGTGCTTGCCGAGTCCCACTGCGTGAGCGAGCGCGGCGAGCGCCGCGGTCCGCGGGTCCGGCGGTACGCCGGTGCGGATCGCACTGTCCAGCCGGGCTCGGATGTCCCGGCTGATTGCTGTCTCCGTCGCCTGGTAGCGAGTCGTCGGCAGCACTCCGCACATCTGGCCCGCCACGGCATGCACCATGCCGCACCGCTCCAGATGAGCGAGGTAAATCTGACGGAGCCCCAGCCGGGGCCCGCCGATCCAGTGGACTGCCCGGACCGGGCTGCCGCGCCTGCGCAGCAGTTCCAGTGCGGAGTCCAGTGTCGGATCTCCTGTCGGCCGTGCCATCACCACGGCGATACGATCCCCGTCCGGGGCTATCCGTCCTGCCAGAGCCAGCTCCACTAGCTGGGCTCCGGCCAGGCCGAGGTCGAGCGACTGCGGCTGCGCTGTGGTACCCGTGGTCGGGTCCAGAGCGAGCAGTAGAAGCTCTTCCGGAATCGTTCTGCGGCTCCTGCCCATCCATGCCTCCCCGCGTGGATGAGTGACAGGGTGACCCCTCTCACATTGGTCTGTCGAGAGTGCCTGGGTGTTTTGTACGTGAATCTAGACGTATGTCGTTCTTGTTCAGTGCAGCGGTTAAGCGCCCACACAGGACACTGGTAGATGGTTCGGACAGGCGGGATAACCCGCGCGGCGTATCCAGGAGGCATCGGTGGCGGGCGAGTCCCCCGACAGGTCGGAGCAGCGGAAGTCGTCAGAGGGGACGACTCCCGGTACGGGTGATCCGAGGCTTGCGGTCTTCCGCTCTGTGCCGGATCCGGAAGCAGGCGCGGTGTCCGGGTCGCAGTCGGGCGACGCCCGGTTGCGTGAGGCGGTGGCGGCCTGGGTCGCGGGCGCGGACGATGCGGCGGACGCGCCGGGCGGCTCCGGCGGGGAGAGCGCGCCGGACGCATCGGAGACCCGCGTCATGCCCGTGTTGCCCGCCGACGCGCCCGAAGCGGGCAGCGAGGCGGCCGGAACGGGCAAGGACGACCCGCGGTCGGACGGGGAACCGGCGGACGAGGGCGCTCAGGGCGCTTCCGCGGCCGTGACGGCCTCCGGAGTACCCGGGGACGCCCCGAAGGGCGCGGAGGCGCGTACGGACGCCTCAGGGGCCCCGGATGCCCCGGCTGGGACGGACGGCGAAGCGGAGGCCGGTGCGGCCGGCGCGAAGCCGGACACTCAGGCTGACGACGTGTCCGACGCCCAGGCCGACGACGAGTCCGACGCCGAGGCCGGGTCGGGCCCGGTTTCCGGCGTGGACGCGGACGACGCCGGAGCGCAGGCCGGTACTCCCGGTGCGAAGCCGGACCCGGACGCCGACGCCGGCGACGTGCCCGACGACACGCCCGAGACTGCTTCCGGCATCGCAGCTGCAAAGGTCACCCGGCCGGCGGCTCGGGAGAGCGGCGCGAAGACTGCCGCGAAGGATGAGGCCGCGAGCAAGGCTGCCCCGAAGGCCGACGCCCAGGCGGATGACGCGGCTGACGACGTGGCCGACGGCAAGGCCGGTACGACGACCGGCGCAACGACCGGCGCAACGACCGGCGCAGCGTCCGACGCGACCACCGAGGGCGCAGCGGACCCCAAGAGCGACACCAAGGCCGAGCTCAAGAGCGACCCCAAGAGTGACGCCAAGGCCGACCCCAAGACCGACCCCAAGACCGACCCCGAGAGCGATGCCGGTGCGGAAGGCGCGGCCGGCGGGAAGGGCGACGCGAAGGCCGGGCCGGCTGCGGACGGGGGAGCCGTCGATCAGCCGACCGGTGTATTCCGGGTGCCGTCCCGTCCGGTGGTCGACCAGCCCACCACCACGCTCAAGCGCAGCACCTTCGTGCCGCTGCGGCCCGACGACGTACCCGGCGAGCGCAGGAAGCCGACGCCCGCGACGTTCCCGTCACCGGCCAAACCGCCCGCCGCGGTCCCCGCCGCGAGCGGTGCCGCCGCGGCCGGCGGAGCCGGAGGAGCCCAGCCGAACATCGTCGAGCCCACCAGGCAGCAGCCGCTGCCGCCCAAGCCGCCGCTCGACCTGCTCGCCGAGCTGACCAACAGGCCCGCCCCGGCGGAGACGCCGACGCGCACTGTCGTACGGCGGTTCAAGATCTGGACACCGCTGGTCGCCCTGCTGGTGATCATCTTTGCAGCCGTACAGGCTTTCCGGCCGCTGCCTGACCCGAGTCTGACCTTGACCGCGGCGCCGTCGTACTCCTTCGGCGGCTCCAAGGTCTCGCTGCCCTGGCCGAACGAGGGGCAGGGGCAGATCTCGGTGGCCGGGCTCGGCACCGTGGACGGGTTCGGTGAGGAGAAGCCCGTACCGATCGCCAGCATGGCCAAGTCGATGACCGCGTACCTGATCATGCAGGCCCACCCCATGAAGCCCGGCGCGAAGGGTGCCTCGATTCCCGTCGACGCCACGGCGGAGAAGGAGGGCGGCTACGACAAGACCGGTAATGAGTCGACGCTGAACACCATCAAGAAGGGCGACGTCCTCTCCGAGAAGGACGCCCTCAGCGCGATCATGATCCCGTCGGCGAACAACGTCGCGCGGCTGCTGGCCCGGTGGGACTCCGGTTCGGAGGCGGCCTTCGTGAAGAAGATGAACGACGCCGCCGAGAAGCTCGGGATGACACACACGAAGTACACCGACCCCTCGGGTCTGACCGCCTCCACGGTCAGCACCGCCGCCGACCAGGTGAAGCTTGGCCAGGAGCTCGTGAAGATGACGGCGCTGATGGACATCACGAAGCTGCCGAGCTGGACCGACCCGTCGGGCAAGACCTGGAACAACTTCAACCGGCTGGTCCCCTACAACAACACGCTCGGCATCAAGACCGGTTCCACCACCAACGCCGGCGCCAGCCTGCTCTTCGCCGCGAAGCAGCAGGTCGGCGGCACGACGCAGTACATCGTCGGAGCGATCCTCTCGCAGCACAAGACGCCGATCATCGACACGGTGAACGCGGTGAGCAAGACGGCGCTCCTCGCCACGCAGTCCGCGCTGACGTCACGGAACGTGGTGAAGAAGGGGCAGGTCGTCGGGTATGTCGACGACGGGCTCGGCGGACGGACCCCCGTCGTCGCCACCAAGAACTTCGAGGCCGCCGGCTGGGCCGGCCTGAAGGTCGACATCAAGATCGGTTCCGGCAGCAGCACGATCCCGCACACGGCGAAGGCCGGAACGGTCGTCGGTCAGCTGACGGTCGGCTCCGGTCCCGGCAAGGTGACGGCCCCGGTCGCGCTCCAGAAGGACCTCGCCGAGCCCGGCTTCGGATCGAAGCTGACCCGCGTCGGCTGAGCCCCTGGCCGGGCATCCGCGTGAGCAACAGGGCTGCCCCCGCCGGTCTCCACGACCGGCGGGGGCAGCCCGTTTCGTACGTGTTAGCGTCGCTGGGCAACTCTGGGCGCGGGGACTGCGTCCTCCTTCGCAGGAGAGCGAGCCTTGGTGACCACTGCAGATCCGATACGTGAAGAAGGCAGAGAGAGCCCCCGTGCCGGGGGCCGCACCGGCCTGCTCACACGGTCCGGCGGCCCGGAGCAGCGGCCCTCGGACCGGATGCCGTGGTCCTGGCCGGCCGCCCACCCCGTCGTCACCGCGACCGCCGTCGCCGCCGTCACCCACATCCTCTGGTTCCTCTTCTTCGCCAACAGCGGCGGCGACCTCGCGGCGCAGGACGCCTGGGCCGAGTTCGTCGGCCGCCACCCGGCCTCCGCGTACAACCTCGCCTGGTACGGCGGGATGCACCCCGTCTCGTACAGCGTGGTCTCGCCGTATCTGATGTCCGTGCTCGGTGTCCGTTCGACGATGATGATCGCCGGTACGGTCTCGGCCGCGCTGACCGCGCTGATCCTCGTCCGGCTGCGCGCGGTCCGCAATCCGCTGCTGTGCGCGCTCGCGGCGGACTTCGCGTTCCTCTGCAACGCGCTGTCCGGACGGGTCACGTTCGGGCTCGGCACGATGTTCGCGGTGGGCGCCGTGGCCGCCGTCTTCTGCTGGCCGCGCCGCTGGCGCGAGCGCCGCTGGGCGAAGGCCTGGGTCGCCGCCCCGCTCGCCGGGATCGCGACCGCGAGCAGCCCGGTGGCCGGGCTCTTCCTGGGTGTGATCGCCGCAGCCCTGTTCCTCAACAAGCGGCGGCCCGGCGCCTACGCGGTGGGGCTCGCACCGGTCGTCGTGGTCGCGCTGTCCGCGTGGCTGTTCCCGTTCTCCGGCACCCAGCCGATGTCGGTCGGGACGGCTTCGCTCCCCTTCGTCTACGGGGTGTTCGTTTTCTTCCTGGTCCCCAGGGAGTGGCGGACGGTCCGCACCGGCGCGGCCGTCTACGCGCTGGGTGTTGTCCTGACCTGGCTGATCGACTCGCAGATCGGGTCGAACGTCTCCCGTCTGCCGATGATCTTCGCCGGGGTGGTGCTGCTCGCGGCGCTGCCGTACACGGTGCCGAAGTCACGCAAGTGGTACGCGGTGGTCATCGCCTTCGCCGGGCTCAATGTGTGGATCGGCTTCAAGGGCGTCGACGATGTGGTGCGTACCGCCCCCGCCGCCTCCTGGACCCGGGAGCTGGCACCACTGGTCAACGAGCTCCAGAAGCACGGCGCGGCCAGGGGCCGGGTCGAGGTCGTCCCCGCCAAGAGCCACCGGGAGGCCTCCGCGCTCTCCCCGTACGTCAATCTCGCCCGCGGCTGGAACCGCCAGGCCGACATGGAGCGCAACCCGCTCTTCTACGACGACACGCTCGACTCCGTCAGCTATCGCGCGTGGCTGTCGCGCTGGGCGGTGCGGTACGTCGTCCTGCCCACCGGCGCGCCGGACACCGGGGCAGGCCAGGAGGAGAAGCTGGTCCAGGACGGGCTGCCGTATCTCAAGCGGCTCTGGGGCGACGACAACTGGCAGCTGTTCGCTGTCGACCGGCCCACACCGATGGCCGATCCGCCGGGCACCGTGGAACGCGCGGAGGAGGGCGAGCTGACCGTCCGGGTCCGGAAGCAGGGCCGGGTGCTGATCAGGATCCCGTACTCGCCGTGGCTGGGTCTGGTCGACGGCGAGGGCAAGAGCGTCGAGCCGCCGCAGGAGACCGAGGCCTCCAAGGGGCGCGACGAGGGCGAGCCGAGGGTCTTCTCCAACACGCACGGCTGCCTGGTGAAGACGGACAAGGACGCGGACGGCGACGAGTGGACGGAGCTGCTCGCCCCGAAGGCCGGTGTCTACCACCTCGCCTCGCCCTACCGGCTGCCGCGCGGGACGCCGTGCCCGGACGAGCTGAAGGACACGCTTCCCGCGGGCGGACCGGACCAGCGGCCGGCCCCGGCCCAGCCCTGAGGCAGACCGGGCCCGGCGCCCGGCCCTGCCCCGGCGCCGGATCCGGCGGCGCCGGATCCGTCCGGTGTCAGATCCGCTTGGCGCTCCGCAGCGTCGCCGCGTAGTACCCGTTGCCGTCGAGGCGGGAGGTGCCGCCCTTGTCGCCGATGGTGGGGCCGTTCACCTCTTCGCGGCTGGAGACGAAGATCAGGTGGCCGTCCGTGTCGTGGCCCATGTACATGCCGACGTGGTCGAGCCGCTGCCCTGTCCGCTGGTCGAGCTTGAAGAAGACCAGGTCACCGGGTTGCAGGACGTCGATCGAGGTCGGCCGGTCCGCCGGGGTGATGCCCTTGAGCGGGAGGACGTCGGAGCCCAGCTTCGAGCGGGCGATGCCGTTCGCGGTGCGGGGCAGGCCGTCGCCCTGGCCGTCCAGCGGGGCCAGCGGGTAGCGCGCCCGGTAGCCGAAGATCGTCCGCATGAACCCGGAGCAGTCGATCGACCGGTAACGCGCCTTCTGCGGCTGGCGGGTGACCCCGTTGCGGAAGGTGTACGGGATGCCGAGGTAGTCGAAGAAGTCCGACTGTTCGAGGCGCAGGTCGTTGCCCTCACTGCCCACGGGGTTGATCGGCCCGAAGCTCGCGTCGCCCGCGTAGGAGACGCCCTCGTCGTCCTTCTTGACCGGCGCCCCCTCGACGTACTGGAAGGCGAACGCGAAGAGGTCGTCCTCCTCGCTGCCGTAGTACTTCTTGAACCAGTCCTGGAACCACTGCTGCTTCTCGGCGCCCTTCTTCCACTTCTCGGGCATCAGCCGTACCCAGCTCTCGGTGACCACCCGGGACTTGGTGTTGGCGGGCTCGGCGAAGGTACGGGAGGGGCCGGTGAGCGTGGCGGTACGGGCGTTGTCGGTGAAGGTGGCGAGCACCTTGCCCGCGGCGTCGCGCAGGACGGTGCGGGCGGGCGAGTTCAGCCGTTCCCAGGTCTTGCCCGCCTTCAGCGAGTCGCCCGCCGTCCGCAGCCCCGGCTTGTCGGTGACGGCCTGCACGGTGGGCGCCTTGGCCTGTTCGTCCTTGCGCAGCTCCACCGTGAAGTAGGCACTGGCCGCGAGCAGCGCGAGGACGGCGGTGGCGTGCAGGACCTGGCGGCTGCGCTTCGACTGCTTGGTACGCGGAGCGGTCATGGGATCACCTCAGGCAGACGGGAGGGCGCCGAGCAGGATGCCGGCGGTGAGGACGACGTAGGCGAGGAGCGAGACCGAGCCGGTGGCCAGCAGCGTCGCCCCCTTCGGCTGGCGGACCAGCTGGTAGGCGATGAGGCCCGGCACGATGAAGCCGAGCGTCTGGTTGGCGTACATCAGGGGGAACTCCACCTGGAGCACGATCATCACCGTCGCCTGGAGGATCACCCCGGTCAGGACCACGGCCGAGAAGAGCCGCTTGCCGTAGAGGATGACGACCTTCTGCAGCAACAGCACCGAGACGTAGGTGAGGACGGTGACCCCGACGACCATCGCGGCGCGCTGCAGGTCCTCGACGAGGGTCAGCGCCAGCCAGCCGGGCGTGATCATGCCGCCCGGCGAGAGGTTGGTCGTCAGATAGCAGACCAGGGAGAACATCAGGCCCAGCGCGATGCCGATGGCGGCGATCTCGGGCGTCAGGACGGTGGGGATCAACGGGGGTCTCCTGCGCTGTTCTGCCGGTTCTGCTGGTACGGGTCGTGCGACGGGTCCGGGTAGGCCTGTTCCGGGTGTGCGTGCTCCGGGGACGCCTGGTGCGGGTGGACGGCGGGCTCGAACATGCCGCGTGGCTGCGGCTGTTGCTCGTCCTGCTGGTACGACTGGTGATGCGGCTGGTAGCGGTTCTCGTACGCCTCCGGATAGGGCGCGTACGGATCCAGATGCGGCCGGTACTGCTGGAGCCCGAGCGTCTCGTCGTGCCGCGGGTGGTGCGGGTGCTGCGGGCCGCGCTGCTCCGGTACGGCGGGCTCCGTGTCCGGGGTCTCGTCGGGCGGGAGCTCGGCGAGGTGCTCCAGGAGCAGTTCGCCCTGGCCGTGGATGTTGCCGATGGCGATCAGCGAGGAGTCGGGGCCGAGCTGACCCAGCAGCGCGCCCATGAACTCCTCCGGGTCGCGTCGGTCACCGCCGAGGTCCACCGCACGGTCGCGCCACTCGGCGGGTATCGCGTCGATGGCACTCTTCGCGGGGTGGCCGATGACGAAGACCTTGTCGGGCTGGAGATCGGGGATGATCTCGCCCATCTGGCCATTGCGCTCGACCCGGTCGGGACGGCAGTTGATCACGACGTGCAGCGGGCGGTGCACGGCGCCCAGGTCGAGCAGCTGGTTGACGTTCATCAGCGTCGACTCGGGGTCGTTGGCCGCGAAGACGTTGGCGAACCTGAGCTTCTTGCCCTCGGGCGTCACATACCGCTCGACGGAGAGGACACCCGGGTCCGGCGGAGCGTCGTACATCCCCTTCAGTGCCGTCTCCCTCTCCACGCCCAGGAGCTCGGCGACCTTCAGCGCGATGGCCACGTTCTCCTTGAACGTGAACCAGCTGAAGCCGCGCAGCTCCTCGTCGCTGACCGTCTCCGGATCGGCGTACACCAGCTCGCAGTTCCGGGCGTCGGCCTCCTCCTGGAGGATCGCGAACCGGTCGACCTCGGCGGTGACACAGATACCGTCCTCCGGCATGGAGCGGCAGAGCGAGCGCGCCACGTCGTCCAGGGTCGGGCCCATCTCGGCCAGGTGGTCCTCGCGGACGTTGCAGAGCACGCCGATCGTGGAGCGGATCAGCTTGGACTGGTTGATCTCCTGGAGCGCGGGCATCACCGCCATGCACTCGATGACCAGCGCCTGCGGGTCGTAGGAGGCGGCGCGGCGCACGATGCCGATCTGCTCGACCACGTTCGCCAGGCCGAATTTCCGGTAGACCGGTTCCTCGGTGGCGTCGGGGTGGATGAAGCGGGCCGCGGTGCCCGTGGTCTTGGCGACGGTCACCAGGTCCCCGCCGCGCAGTGCGCCCGCGCAGAGCCGGGTGATGGAGGACTTGCCGCGGATGCCGTTCACCAGGACCCGGGCGGGGATGCGCTCCAGGTTGATGAAGTGGCGGCGCTGCTCGACGATGCCCGCAACCAGCAGGATCGCGCAGCAGACCACCAGCACGGTGTAGAGGAACAGCACGTCCGGTCAGGTCCTTTCGGCGTGGGTCGCGGGCGCCGCGGGCGCGTTGTCGCGCTTCGGCTGCGCCGGGAGCTGCTGGCGTACGAGCTCCAGCGAGCGGGTGACGGCGCCGACCTCGTCGTGGTGGCGGGGGTACAGGACCGTGCGGCGGTCTCCGTCGGCGAGGGCCTCGGCCTGGTCGGCGAGCGCCCGCAGCGGGCGTACGACGACGATGTGCAGCCAGCCGAGGCAGGCGGCGACGGCCGCCATGCCGAGCAGCCCGCCGAGCACGGTGAGGTTCTGCCTGCGGTACTCGGGGATGGCCAGGGAGCGTGCCGGCTGCTGGCTGACCACGGTCCATCCGAGGGTCTTGGCCGCTCCGCCGCCGACGAAGGGCGCGGCTGCCGCGATCTGCACGCTGCCGCCGTCGCGGTAGAGGATGCCGCTGGGGTGCGGGCTCATGCCGGTCTTCTGGTTGGTGCCCGCGACGAGCGTCCTGAGGCGTTCCCCCTTGAGCGGGTGGAAGGCCTGGTAGCCGGTGTTCCCGGCGATGAGCCGCTGGTCGGCGTCGACGACGCGGACCTCACCCAGCCCCGGCCGCTTCAGCAGAGCGTTCAGGAACTCGATGTGGAACTCCCCGACCACGGTGGAGCCGTTGCGGCCGGGGATCCCGGCGTAACCGACGATGACCGGCTTCTTGCCCGACTGGTTGAGCACGCGGATCAGATGGCCCGCCTTCGCCCGGCTCACCGGCTGGTGGGGGGTGTCCCCGGCGTGGGCGACGACCTTGCCCGACGGATCGACGACATACAGCGACTGGTACCGGTCGTGCTCCAGGCGGGTGCGTTCCAGGACCTTGCCCATGTCGGCGGGGGTGGCGTCGCTGCCGATCAGGGTGGCCACCGACAGCAGGTCGGCCTGGCCTTCGTTGAGGGCGCGGCGCACCCGGTCGGTGAGTGTGTCGGTGCGCTCACGCTGGTCGTTGACGAGCTGCTGCGGTACGACGGCGGTGTCGTCGGCGCGGTTGAGGAGCAGCATCATCGGGGCGCACCAGACGAGCAGCAGGGCGCCGCAGATCAGGAGGAGACCG
The DNA here is from genome assembly GCF_036061255.1 of Streptomyces sp. NBC_00388. NCBI lineage: Bacteria > Bacillati > Actinomycetota > Actinomycetes > Kitasatosporales > Streptomycetaceae > Streptomyces > Streptomyces sp. NBC_00388. Next base: position 3,222,127 of record NZ_CP107948.1, on the reverse strand, counting down.
CGGCTGCCGAAGCCGCCGATGCGGGCGATCCGGCCGCGCGGCGGGGCACCGGTCGCCCCGGCCGGCTCACCGAGCAGCTGTCGGCGGAGCCGCTCCAGTGCGCGTCCGATCCTTGCGGCCTCCCCGGCCGAGGGGGAGTTGACGGGCCGGGTCAGGTCGCCGCGGGTCAGTCTCCGGCTCTCCAGGAAGAGCCGGATCAGTGGCCGCTGGACGGTGCCGAGCAGCAGCGCGACCGCGAGGGCCCCGATGACGACCAGGGCGCCGGCCGCGATGAGACCGAAGAGCGGCCCGGCGACGGCGGTCGGATTCTCGGAGACCGGGACCATGGCCACGACGCTGAGTCCGAGGCCGGTGGCGATGGTCGGCTCACCGGGCTGCGGGCCGGCGAGCGAGGCGTACCCGGCGATGCTGCGGTCGCCCGAGTGCACGGCGCCGACCAGGCTGCCGCTGACACCGGGGAAGCCGCCGGAGCCGGGCTCGCGGGCGGAGATGGGATTCCGGCGGACCTTGACCGACGCCGTCTTCGCGAAGCTCTTCAGCTGCTTGTCGGCGCGCTGGGCGTCGGCGCGCTGGGTGGCGGTGCGGACCTGCTCGGGCTCGGGAATGCCGTCGCTGGAGAGGATCTCCGCGTCGGAGTCGATGACGGCGATGGAGCGGAACTGTCCCAGGCTGATACCGGGGAAGCGCAGATTGCTGGAGGCGACCAGGAGTTGCTGCGGGACGCCGGGCCACGACAGCAGGGCGAAGGAGAGCAGCCGCGTCTCACCGTTGGCGAGCCGGACCATGCGGGGGCTCAGGCCGTCCTTGGTGCTGAGCTTCGCGGTGTCGACGGCGCTGAGGGGGACGTTCTCGCCGCGGGCCGCCAGCAGTTTGCCGGACGAGATCTGGACGACGGCCGTGCCGGTCCACTTCTGGTAGACGCTGCTGACCTTGTCGAGCACCGCGTCGGGCGAGGCGGGCGCACCGGCGTCGAAGAGGCTCGCGGTCCGGCTCAGGTCGGTGAAGCTCTCGTCGATCGAGGCGCGCAGGGCGATGGCACCGTCCTCGGCGAACTGCTGCTGCGAGGTCAGTACGGCGTCGGCCACGGGATCCTGGACCGTGCGCCCGAGATTCAGGGCCGTGATCCCGGCGAGGGAGAGCAGCAGGACCGAGAGGACCGCGATAGGGGGTCGTATGCCACCCAGCAGCGACATGTCGGCCCGGCGGCGGACCTTGTGTCGCCGCTTCGCAGGCGAGGCGGCCATGAGCGTTCCCTTTCTGGCGCCTTCGCGTCCGGTGCAGGTCCCCGTGCGGGACCTTCGTTCCGGGACGTCCGGCGTGGTGTGGTGGTGCAGGCGGTGCGGGCCGTGCCGAGGCACAGGTGATCGGAACAGCGCCCGCGGAAATGCATGACACGTTCGAATTGGGAACGGTTGTAGAGAAATCGGCGGGTGTGACCGAGGCCACGTGGCGGCCCGTGCGACCCGTCGGAGCGGTACGCCCGGACGCCGCCCCGGCGCCGCCTCCCGTTCACCGGGCGACGGCTGCCGTCCCGGCCGCGGCCGTGGCTCAGCCGGGCAGGTTCTCCAGCGGCTTCAACCCGTCCTGCGCGGCCCCGCGGTTGAGCATCGTGCCCTCGGTGCGCTCGTACGCCAGCCGGTAGCGGGCCTTCTCCTCCGCGGTGAGCTTCCCGTCGCTGCGCAGTGCCGCCGCCACATCGATGAGCCGGTGATCCTTCACGGCACCGGGCGCCGGCGGGTTCGCCGCGTCGGACATGGGCGGAATGGAGACGAGCGTCGGCACATACCGCGCCTCGACGTCCCATGTGCCGCCCCGCTTGCGGAACTCGAACCAGCCGATGATGCCCTCCTCGGTCAGACCGGTCGGCACCTCGTGGCGCGCGACCTGGTTGCCGAGGCCGTACGCGATCCAGGTCCCGTCGACCTTCTCCATCGGCTGGACCACATGGGCGTGGTGGCCGATGACCAGGTTGATACCGGTCTCCCGGGCGATCCGGCGGGCCAGCCCGATCTGCCCCGCGCTCGGCTCGGGGTGGTGCTCGCGGCCCCAGTGGATGCTGAGGATCACCACGTCGGCGCCGGCGGCGCGGGCGTGCTGCTCGGCCTTCTTGATCCGGTCGAAGTCCGTCTGGTTGGTGAGCCAGGGCTTGTCCGCGGGGATCTCGCGCCCGTTGAACCCGAAGGCGTACGAGATCTGCGCGACCTTGACGCCCTTCACATCCATGATCAGCGGCTTGTCGGCCTCGGCGCGGCTGCGCGCCGAACCGGTGTGCTTCAGCCCGGCCTTGTCGAGCGCGTCGAGTGTGCGCTTCACGCCGGTCGCCCCGTGGTCGAGGGTGTGGTTCGACGCCGTGGAGCAGGTGTCGTAGCCGATCTTCTTGACCGCGGTGGTGATCTGCGGGGGGACCAGGAAGTCGGGGAAGCTGCGGAAGGGACCGTTGGGCTCGCCCACCACCGGCTCGAAGTGGCAGATCGCCAGATCGGCCCGGGAGATGACGGGCTGCACCCCGGCCATCAGCCGGTAGAAGTCGAGCCCCTTCTCCCCATCGGCCCTGGCGTCCTTGCGGGCCTGCTCGATGAGCGGCGGATGGATGAGGATGTCGCCGGCCGCGGCCACCGTGAAGGACTGGCCGTCACCCTTGGCCGGTGCGTCCGTTCCCGACGCGTCCGGGCCGCCGTCCAGGAGTGAGCACCCCACGGCGGCCAGCGCGAGGAGCGCCGCTGCCGCAGCGCGCGTTGTGAAGGGAACATAAGTACGTCGGGTCACCCGTGTATTTTTACTTGAATATGACGACTCCTTGGGCCGGTAAATCGGTGATTTTGGCAATATCGCTGGTCACGGCAGTGGTAGTGATTGCTGTGGTGCTCGTCACAGCGGGCGGGGGCGGGGATTCCGGTAAAGACCGGCCGCAGCGCGCCCGGCCCCCCGAGAGCGTCGACCTCGCCGCCCGGATCGACGAGTTCACCCACCAGGTGATCCGCCACAGCGCCTTCCGGCCCCCCACGGCCCTGGAGCGCCGCGCGGTCGCCGACGGTGTCGGCCTGTACCTGGACGGCCGTCGCACCGAGGCCGCCCGGCGCCTGGCCGAGGTCGACTTCGGTGTCTCCGCCTTCACCGACAGCGCCACCGGCCGCCCCTTCGCCGAGATCGCCGACCGGGCGCGGGAGTCCACCCGGGGGTGGGGCCGGATCTATATCGACCTGCCACGCGGCGGAGGCCATACGGCGTCGGGCAGCACGCCCGGGGCGTCCGGCGGGACATCCGGCGCCGCACGGCCTGCGGCCACCTGGTCCGTCCAGGTTCCGCACCCGGTCGCGGACGCCGACAGCGAGAAACTGGGCGTGGGCGCCTGGCGTGCCACACCCGGCGGGGTGCTGGTGATGGCGGGCGCCAACCGCAGAGCGGGCGAGAACGGCGCGGCCGATGTGGCCCACCGCCGCGACACCGTCTTCCACGCGGTCTGCGCCGAACTGGTCGACCACCGGCTGCCGGGCATCCAGGTGCACGGCTTCGCCGACTCCACCGAGCCCGACTACGACGTGATCGTCTCCACCGGCCGGGGCGACCACGGCCGCCTCTGGGGCGAGGGCCTGGCCGCGGCGCTGTCCCGGCGGGACTTCGAGGTCTGCCGGGTCTGGGTGCGCCGCTGCTCGCTCGAAGGCCGTACGAACGTACAGGGAAGGGAAGCCGCCGATGCCGGACTGCCCTTCCTGCACGTGGAGTTCAGCCGTACGGTGCGCGCGTCCCCGGCGCGGATCGCCCGCGCGGTACAGGCGATCGGAGAGGCGGCGGGGCTCGCGGGGCGGGCCGTCCGGGCAGGTGCCGCCGCGGTGCCGGACGTCAGTGCGTCCGCACCGGTGGTCGCGGCGGGCGGGCCGGTCGTCCCCGCCCGGATCGCCCGCGGCCCCCAGGACCGGCTCGTGGCCGGTCCCGGCGCAGGACACGACGGGCCGGGGCCGGATCACGCGTAGGGGGCCGGAGCGCGGTCAGGGGGCCGCACGGCGGTCAAGAGGCCGGATCGCGGTCAGGGCCGTCACCCGTGGGCGCCGGGCCGGGACGGGCGGCCCCCCGAGGGGAATTCCCCTGCCCGTGCCCGCGCCGGGTGGCAGGATCCCCTGGTGTGAGCAACGACCGCAGCGCGTTCATGACCATCGCGCGGACCGCGGCGCCGCTCTACGCGACCACCCTTGCCGCATCGGCGGGTTCGCTCGTCGACACGGTGCTGCTGGGGCGGCACGCGACGGCCTCACTGGCGGCGTTCGCGGTGGCCATCGCCGTCTTCGCGCCCGCGACCGCCACCGTGGCGGGTGCCCTGCGCGGGGTGATGCCGTTCATCACGCCCCACCGCGACGCCCCGGACGAACTGCTGCCCCTGGTGCGCGGCGGTATGTGGCTGGCGGTCGCGGTGGGCGGGGTGTGCGCGGCCGTGGTCGCAGCGGTGCCGCTCATCGCCGGACTCTGGGACGTGCAGCCCGCCGTGCTCCGGCAACTGGGGCTGCTGCCCTGGATGCTGGCGATCAGCGTGCTGCTCATCGCCGCCGGCGGTTCGGCCACCTCGGTCCTGGTCGCGCTGGGCCACTCCGCCCAGGTGATGCGCTCAGGTCTCGTGGGCACCGCGGTCTCCATCACGCTGTCGGTCCTGCTGGTCGGTGGCCCCGGTCCGCTCCCGAGTCGTGGACTCACGGGCGCGGGCGTGGCCATGCTCGCCTCCAGCCTGATCAGCACCGGCCTCAACCAACTGGCCCTGCGCCACCGGACGGTACTGGCGGGACGCCCGCTGTGGCCCGGCCGCCCGGACCCGCGGCGCGTGCTGCGGCTGGCCGCTGTGGGTATCCCGCTCGGCGGCACGGTCCTGGTGAAGTTCGCGGTCCTGGGCGTGCTGACCTTCGCGGCGGCCAGGATCAGTACGGACGCGGCGGCCGTGCACGGCGTCTCGGAATCGCTGGTGAACGTCATCTTCACGGCGGCGGTCGCGGTCGGCCAGTCCACGGTCCCGCTGATCGCCGACCACGCGGCGCGCCGCGATCTCGGCAGGGTCCGCGGCAGTGTGGCGGCGGGGGCCTGGGTGGCCCTGAGCGCCGTGGCCGTGCTGGGAGTCGCGCTGCTGGTGTTCCGCGCCCCCGTGATGGGCCTGTTCACCACGGACGACGCGCTCCACCACCGGGTGGCCGGACTGCTGCCCCTGGCCCTCGCGGTGGTGGCCGCGGACGCGCTGCAGGCGGTGGCGGGCTTCGCCCTGGTCGGCCTCAGGCGCACGGGCCCGAGTCTGGTGTCGACGGTGCTGTGGTTCGGGGCACTTGCCGCGCTGGCGGTGCCGGTGGCGGACACCTACGGCCTGACGGGCCTGTGGGCAGCGCTTGCGTGCGCGAACCTCCTGCAGGCCGGCACGAAGACGTACTCCTTCCTGCGCCACAGCCGCCTGATCGTGGGTGCGGAGGCGCCGGGCGGGACAGCGACCGGCATCGGGGCCAATGGTGTGGGTGCGGACGGTGACGTCGACGGTGCTGACGCCGGGACCGGGGACCGCGGCGCGGCGCGCCACGGCTGAGCATCCACTCCCGGCGCACCCCGCGGTGGTGCCGCACCCCGGCTGCTCCGTAGCCCGTACGGGTGGCCGGCGGCGGGTCCGCAGGACGCACCACGGCAGAGGGACAAGGCTGAGGGGATGGCCGAGAAGAGATCCGCATGGTGCTGAGACCTCCCCCGCAGTGCCCGCACTGCCGGGAACACCGTCCGCTGTGGAAGGACACCAGCACGACGGGCCCGAAGCGACCGGACCACTGGCGCTGGTACTGCACAGGGTGCCGGCAGGTGTGGGAGCCCACGCACGACCACAAGACGGCCTACCGGGAAGGGGCCCCCGCGGGGCCGGCCATGCCGTCCCTGCGCTGATCCGGGCTGATCCGGGCTGATCCGGGCCGGGGCGGGCCGGGGCGCGGCGGGCCCGGTCCGGCGCATCCCACGGCCGGACGCCGCAGGACCGGGCTGCCGGCGCCGGTTGAGCGTTGCGGCGGGCAACCCGCAGACCTCGGGGGCGCCGGGGCGTCAGCAGGTCAGCGGCCGGTGTCGGCCCCCGTATGAAGCCGGAGGCCGGGCGGCCCGCCGTGCCGTGCGGACTCCGGATGCGGGCCGCCGCTCAGCCGAGGTGGGTCAGGTTCTCGATCGCGGTCCGCGCCCACTCCTGCGCCCCCGTCGCCGTACCCGCCACCACCCCCGTGGCGACCGGAGCCAGCGCCCCCTTCAGCGTGGCCAGGGCGCGGCGGAGCCTGCCCGGTTCAGGGGTCTCCGGCTGGGTGACCGCTGCCAGGACCTCCCGGGCCGCCGCGTCGGCGTCCTCACGGTCCTGATCGGTGAGCCCCGCCCGGGGCAACTGCCGCAGCAGGTCGGTGACCAGCCGGGCGAGGTCCTCGAAGCCGGGGGCCACGGCGCTGTTGTTCTGCTGGTTCTGGTTGACCGAGCCGTTGTTCCAGGCGAACTGGGCTCCCGAGACAGCGGCGTTGAACACCGGCCCGTCGTAGTTGTTGACGTTCTGCGGCTCGTTCATGCGCGGGGACCGTCCTCGTTGTTCTGCTGCTGACCGGCGTTGGTGTTGTTCCATGACAGCTGCACTCCGTGGACCTCGGCGTTGAATACCGGGCCCGCGTAGTGGTTGACGATCGTGGGGGGCTGCTCGACCGGCTTCTCGATGTGCTTGACGACCGGCAGCGACGTGTGGAGGGAGACCAGGTCGACGAGGCCGTTGTCCCGTACGGCCACACCCTGCGTCCCGCGCACGGAACAGTTCACCAGCCGCCCGCCGCACGTGCCGTCGAAGCTCGCACCCGCTGTCGCGCAGTCGGTGAACTCGCTGTCCACGACGTCCAGACGGGCGGTGTCCGTCCCGCCGATACCGAAGCCGCCCGAGCCGGTCACCGTGAGGTTCCGCGCGACGAGCCGCCCCTTGCCGAAGCCGATGGCCCCGCAGGAGCTCACCGCGGAGACGGCACAGTCGTGCACGAACAGCTGGGCCTCCTCGCCGACGCCGAAGCCCAGGACGCCCCGCTCCGCCGACACGCCCTTCAGGGTGACCCGGGAGCGGCCCAGGACCTCCACGGCGGACATGTCGAAGTCCCGGAACACCGAGTCCGTGACGTCGGCCGTGGTCCCGCCGTCGCCCCGGGCCTCCAGGTGGGACGGGCAGCGCTCCACCCGGATCTGCTCGAACACCGCCTTGGCCCCGTCATGGACCCGCAGGGCGACGCTGGTCAGATCCGCCAGCTCGACCCGGGTGAAGCGGCCCCGGCCGGCGTCGGTGACGGCGATCCCGACGTTCCCTCCCGAGATGCGGCAGCCGTGCACTTCGGGTGCGCCGCCCTTGGTGGAGAAGACCGCGATGTTGCCCGCGCCGAAGACCTCGCACTCCTCGAACCTGCCGCGGCCGGAGGAGTGGACGTTGATACCGGTGTCACGGCAGGCACGGAAGGTGCAGCCGCGCACCACCGGGTCGGCGCCGCTCATCACCGCGATCCCGTGCTCCGCGTCGGTGACGTGTGTGCCGGTGACGGAGCCTTTGGACTGCTCGATGAAGGCGATGGCCTCCGCGTGCACCGCGTCGACCGCGCAGCCGGTCACGGTCAGTTCCGCCTGTGAGTCCGCCATGACGGCCGCTCTGCCGGTGCCGGTCAGCGTGCACCCGTCCACCTGGGCACGCGCACCGCTGACCCGCACCCCGTGGATCATGCTGCCCCCGATCCAGCTGTTCCGGACCGTTACGTCGGCCCCCTTGATCACCGCTAACGCGTTGTCGGTGGCGTCGACGAACCGGCAGCGTTCGACGAGCCCGGCCGCCCCGCTGAACAGGGCCCTGCCGTGCAGGAACACGCTGTCCCGCAGCGTCACCGAGGTGTTGGGCCTCGCGTGCACGCCGACACCGTTGTGCGCCCGGATCTCCGCGTGTTCCAGCGTGAGCGCCCCGGTGTGGCAGCCCACGACATCGGAGTCGTGGCCGATCAGTACGAGACCGTCCACCTGCACCGAACCGTGCGCGTCGAGGACGGAGCCGTGCGGCCGGCTCACCACCACGGAGCCCGGACCGCCGAGCGCGACCAACCGCACGTCGCCCCGGACGCTGAGCGCCTCCTCGTACCGTCCGGGCGCGATCTCGATCAGGGCGGCCCGGCCCCGCACGGCCGCGGCGGTGAGAGCGGACGTGATGTCGGGGTGCGCGCGCCGGCCACCGTGCGGCGAGACGAAGTACCTCGTGACCATTCCCGCCCCCCATGCGCGGTCCACGTACAGGTCGTGCGAGGCCGGATTCCTGCCGTCGCGCAGGGCGCCGGGTCTCCGGCCTGCTGCTTCTCTGTGCCCGGCAGAATCCGGACCCGCGGCACCCGCCTGCCCGGGCGGGTGCCGAATCCCCGCCGGGTGATTCCCGGCGCTGTTGTGCGCTGCTGATTCCCCCTGGTGGGCCTCAGGTTACCCGCGTCCGACGCTCCGTGGTGATACCTCAGTGCCGGACAGTTCCCCTGGCGCTGCCCCGGTACCGGACCGCTCCGGGGTGCTTGCCCCCGCACCGGACGGTCCCCTCACTCGTGCGGTCCGCCCCCTCGTGGCACGCGCGGGCGGCCGGTGCGCGCCGGATCGGACGGGCCCGTGCCGCACCCGCCCGGGCGGCTCACTACGCCACCGGGCTGTCAGCGTTAAGAAGGCATCAGAATTCTCGCAAATCCGGGCATGAATGGTCGGGATACGTACGCTGGCTCGGCTGTCGTATCGATGGCTTGATCCACGCCGTACGACAGGAGCACCACCGATGGCGACCTCCGTCCGCACCGATCGCCTGCGCGCCTGGATGCTGGAAGGCCTGACCGACCGGCCGGGGGAGCGTTCCGGCCCCGGTGGCCAGGCCCCCGCCTCCCCCAAGGGGCAGCGTTGGTGGCGGGTGATGTGCCTGACCGGTCTGGACTACTTCTCCACCCTCGGCTATCAGCCGGGTATCGCGGCCCTCGCCGCGGGGCTGTTGTCCCCCCTCGCGACCATCGTGCTGGTGGTGCTCACCTTGTTCGGCGCGCTGCCGGTCTACCGGCGGGTGGCGGAGGAGAGCCCGCACGGTGAGGGTTCCATCGCCATGCTGGAGCGTCTGCTGACGTTCTGGAAGAGCAAGCTGTTCGTCCTGACGCTGCTGGGATTCGCCGCGACCGACTTCCTGATCACCATCACGCTCTCCGCAGCCGACGCCACCGCGCACATGGTGGAGAACCCGCATCTCACCGATGGCCTCAAAGGGCACGAAGTCCTGATCACCCTGATCCTGGTCGCACTGCTCGGCGCCGTCTTCCTCAAGGGCTTCGGTGAGGCGATCGGCGTCGCGGTGGTCCTCGTGGGGACGTACCTCGCACTCAACGTCGTCGTGGTCGCGACAGGGCTGTGGCAGGTGATCACCCACCCGCATGTCGTCACGGACTGGACCACCGCACTGACCGCCGAACACGGAAACCCGCTGATGATGGTCGCCATCGCCCTCATCGTCTTCCCCAAACTCGCCCTGGGACTGTCGGGATTCGAGACGGGTGTGGCGGTCATGCCGCACATCGAGGGCGCCCCTGGCGACAGCGAGGAGAAGCCCGCCGGACGTATCCGGAGGACCAAGAAGCTCCTGACCACGGCCGCCGTGATCATGAGCGTCTTCCTCATCACCAGCAGCTTCATCACCACGCTGCTGATCCCGGAGAAGGCGTTCAAGCCGGGGGGCGCGGCCAACGGACGCGCGCTGGCCTATCTCGCGCACGAGTACCTCGGCTCGGCCTTCGGCACGGTGTACGACGCATCGACGATTCTCATCCTGTGGTTCGCGGGAGCATCGGCCATGGCCGGCCTGCTCAACCTGATGCCGCGCTATCTGCCCCGCTACGGCATGGCCCCGCACTGGGCGCGCGCGGTCCGCCCCATGGTCATTGTCTTCACCCTGGTCGCCTTCCTGGTGACGTGGATCTTCCACGCGAGCGTCGACGCCCAGGGGGGTGCGTACGCCACCGGTGTGCTGGTCCTGATCACCTCCGCCGCCGTCGCCGTCACCATCGCGGCCCGCCGGGCCGGCCAGCGAGGGTGGACCATCGCCTTCGGCGTGATCGCCGCCGTCTTCGTCTACACGAGCGCCGTGAACGTCGCCGAGCGCCCCGACGGTGTGAAGATCGGTGCCTGCTTCATCGCGGGGATCATGGGCCTCTCGCTGCTCTCCCGGCTGGCCCGCCTCTTCGAGCTGCGCGTCACCGACGTCGAGCTCGACGACACCGCCCAGCGGTTCCTCCGCGACACCGCCACGCGGACGATCCGGTTCATCGCCAACGAGCCGGACAGCCGTGATGCCACCGAGTACTGCGACAAGATCGAGCAGATCCGGGACGACAACGACATCCCGCCGGGCGACGACCTGATCTTCGTCGAGGTCACCGTCCTCGACCCGTCGGAATTCGAATCCGGACTGCGCGTACGGGGCGAAGTGCTGCACGGCCGCTACCGCATCCTGACGATGGAGAGCCCGACGGTGGCCAACGCACTGGCCGCGCTGCTGCTCCATGTCCGCGACACGACCGGCCGGCGGCCGCACATCTACTTCGAATGGACCGAGGGCAACCCGATGGCCAACTTCCTGCGGTTCTTCCTCTTCGGCCAGGGCGAGGTCGCCCCCGTCACCCGCGAGGTGCTGCGCGAGGCCGAACCCGACCGCACGCGCCGCCCGCACGTACACGCCGCCTGACCGCTGCCGTCGTCCGACCTGAGCCGTCCGCCCGCTCGCTGGCCGGCACACCGTCCGACCGCTCAGAGGCCGACATCGCGGGCCCGGTAGTCGTCCAGCGTCTCCCGGCGTACGAGCAGTCTGGCCCGGCCGTCGTCCACGGCCACCACCGGCGGACGTCCCACCAGGTTGTATCCGGATGCCATGGACAGCTGGTAGGCCCCCGCGACCGGTACGGCGAGCAGATCGCCGGGCCGGATGTCCCCCGGCAGACCGACATCGGCCGCGAGGATGTCGCCGGCTTCGCAGTGCCGGCCCACGACCGTGGCCGTGCGGGTCCCGGCGGTGGAGTGCCGCCCGATCAGCCTGGGCGCGTAACGGACCCCGTACAGCGCGGGTCTTGGGTTGTCGCTCATGCCCCCGTCCACCGCGACGAACGTCCGCTCTCCGGTGCGCTTGACCGAGAGCACGCGGTAGAGCGCCACGCCCGCAGGCCCGACGACGGCGCGGCCGGGCTCGATGATGAGGCGGGGGACGGGCAGCCGTGCGGCCGCGCAGGCCTCAGCCAGCTCGGCGCGGAGCCTGCGGGAGAGCGCGATGATGTCCAGCGTGGACTCTCCCGGCCGGTAGGCGATGCCGTGACCGCCGCCCATGTCCAGCTCGGGCAGGACGACCCCCTGGGTGTCCCGCACCCGCGCCATCAGTCCCACCATGCGGCGTACGGCCACGAGGTAAGGCCTGACGTCGGTGAGCTGCGACCCGATGTGGCAGTGCAGACCGGTCAGCCGGAGCTGTGGCTGCCCGAGAACACGGGAGATCGCGTGGTGCGCCTGTCCGTCGGTGAGGGACAGGCCGAACTTCTGGTCCTCCGTGCCGGTCCGGATTTTCGAGTGGCCGCCCGCGGATACGCCCGGTACCACGCGGACCATGACCCCCTGACTGCCGCGATGCCCTACGGCGGCGGCCAGTTGGGCGATCTCGGAGGGGCTGTCGATGACGATCCGGCCGACTCCGAGCCGCAACGCGGTCTCCAGGTCGTGAGGTGACTTGGCGTTGCCGTGCATGACGATCCGGGACGCCGGAAACCCTGCCGTCACGGCGAGTTCGAGTTCTCCGGCGGAGCAGACGTCGAGTCCGAGCCCTTCCGAGGCTATCCAGCGCACCATCGCGCGGGAGAGGAAGGCCTTGGCCGCGTAGAGGATGTCGGCGTCCGGGAAGGCGGCACGGTAGGCCCGGCAGCGCTCGCGTACTTCGCCCCTGTCCAGGACGTACGCGGGCGTCCCGAATCGCCCGGCGATCTCGGCGAGATCGACACCGCCGACGGCGAGGCCCTCGTGGGGGAGCCGTGTCGTCGAACCGGGCCAGACCGACAGATCGTCGTCGGCCGCGAACACGGGGGGCTGAGCAAGGGTGGTCGTCACGGTGTCAGCTTCTCCTCGCGCGGCATGGGCGGAGAGTCGGGCCGCCGGAGCTCAGCGACAGCACGGGCGGGGGCGCCGGCCCGGGCCGGAGGCGCGGTGAGCATCGGGTCGAGCGTCAGCCGTGTCACGCCGAGCGGTCCGGCCATCGCCCGCAGCGCGGGCTCGGAGAGGACGATCCACGCCTGGCCCTCGCCCAGCGTCGCGGTGAGCCGTGCCGCTCCGGTGAAGGCGACGGTGGTACGAACGCCGAGCGGGGTGCGGAAGAGACGGAGGGCAGCGCGCGCGGGTCCAGGCCGGACGGGTACGTACAGCGGCCCGGCCGGGGCCTGTTCTCCGGGCTCGGGGTCGTCGTAGCGGTGCAGACACATGGGAACCTCCCGGAGGAACCACGAGTAGCGGGTGACGTCCCGGGTGCGGGGAGGCAGACCGGGATACGGCACCGAAGCTATGCCCCGTCCGGGCCCCGGCCGGCGCCTCATGATGTTCCCCTGATGCCCGCCGGCCGAGTCATGACGGATCGCTGACGGCCGGTCCGCAGCGGCGTCAGAGGTACGTCAAGGATCGACCTCGCGGTGTCAGAAGGACGTCAGCAGGGCGCGTCACCCGCCGGAACGGCGATTACCTGAGACAGCTGCAGAGGACGTGCGAGAAGGGAGCGGCGATGGGCGACCGGGCGAACGAGGTCCGCCGTGACGTTTCCCGGCAGGCCTCCGGGTGCTGTGCGAGCCGGCGCCCCAGCCGGGCGGCGGCCGTCCGCCCTGGTACCGGCGGGGTGACGACGCGGTACGCCGGTGACAGCCGCTGGGCGGCCGACGCTCTCGTGGCGATCGGTGTCTCCCTGCTCCTCCCCGTGCTGCTGCCCACCGTCGATGCCATGGCCGGCGCCGCGGCCGGCGGCCGGTCACTGCTGTGGGCCGCCCTCGGCGTCGCCCTGTTCGCCGTCCTGTGGCCCACCCGGGTCACCGGTACCGCCGGCCTGCTCGTCTCCCGCGGCCTCGTCCAACGCGACCACGTCCATACGGATCGGCTCGTCGCGGTCTCCCGGCCGGACGGAGTCACGCAGCGACTGATCCTCCGGGACACGGACGGCAACCGCCTCGAACTCGGCATCCGTGTCCTGGTCGCGAACCCGTCCCTGTGGCAGATCCTGCACACGGGCGCCCGCATGAGCGTGGCCCGCGGCACTCTGACGACAGGCCGACTGCCCCTGCAGGAGGTGTCGCTCCGTATCGACCGGGAGCTGGCACGGAGCATCCTCGCTCTCTCCGGCCTGCGCTGAGCTCCGGCGGCCCTGCCCGTCCCGGCTGCCGTGACCGCGGCTGCGGCCCAGGAACTTCAGGGGCCGTGCAGCTCGGTCTCCCACGCTTCGAACGGCGGCTCCACCCGGTAGCCGGGGTCGCAGCACCTACGGATCCACTGGGCGGCGCGGTACTGAGCCTCGCCGTCGTTGAGTGTCTGTCCGTCTGCGTCTACTTCGAGGACGTTGGCGAAGATCGCGAAGATCATTTCGAGGTCGGAGCCGAACGTCACCAGGCGGGCACGGTAGTCGATCCCGTCGAGCAGATCGATATCGAGGGTGCCGTTGCCCAGATAGAACGCGAAGAACCGGAACGCGGCTCGCACGTCGGCCGGAAGGTGTGCCACGGGATCGTCCAAGCTGTCGGCGGAGCGCCGGTGTCCTGGTCAAGAACCGGTACACCGGAGGGCGGAGCCCCAGTGTGGAAGATCGCGCAGCGGGATGGAACGGAACCCCACGACACACGACGCGCCCCGGCGCGCCCGCGGCAGCTCTTCGGAACGCTCGGCGGTTTCTCTGCCAACACCCCGGCAACAGCGCCTGGCCCCGGTATTCTTGACGGGCGTGTTTGCGGCGTGGGCCGGGGCGGGTATGGCCGTGAATACAGGCCTTTGCCGTACCGGCTGCTCAGCCGACGGTGCGCGAAGGGCATCGTGGGTTGGGCGTCGGGGGCAGTGTGTGTGCCCCGTAGCCTGGTGACATGGCGTCATGGTGGTGGCTAGTGTCCGGCGCGTGAGCATCTGGACCTCTCTGGAGCCCGCTTCCACCACGGTGGACCCGGGCAGTACGGCCACGGTGCGGCTTCGGCTGCGCAACACGGGCGACGTCGTGGACGAGTACCGGTGCGTACCCGTCGGTGACCTCGCCCCGTACGTGACCGTCGAACCGCCGACCATCCGCCTCTTCCCCGGCACGACCGGCACCGTGGACCTCGTCTTCGCCCCGCCGCGTACCCCCGACGCCATCGCCGGGCCGAACCCGTACGGCGTCCAGGTCATCCCCACGGAGCACCCCGAGGCGACCACGGTGCCCGAGGGGAACATCACGATCACGCCGTTCTCCGAGATCCGCGCGGAGCTCGTGCCGCACACCGTCAAGGGCCGCTTCCGCGGGCGCCCCAAGCTGGCCATCGACAACCTCGGCAACACCAAGCTCACCGCTTCGGTCAACGGCAGCGAGAACGGCGACCAGCTCTCGTACGAGGTCCACCCGGCCAACGTCCAGATCGAGCCCGGCCGTGCCGCGTTCGTGAAGGCCACTCTGCGCCCGCGTCAGATCATCTGGTTCGGCCGCAAGCAGGACCGCCCCTACCGCCTCGCGATCCAGCGCTCGGGCACCAAGCCCCTCGACGTCGACGGGACCTACGTCCAGCGCGGGTTCCTGCCCCGCTGGCTGGCCACCTTCTTCGCGGTGTGCATGGCCATCGCGATCATCTTCATCATGGCCTGGTTCACCCACAAGCCCCAGGTCGCCACCCGTGCCACCGCCAAGCCCCAGGAAGCCGGCGTCGCGATCCCCGCACCCTCCGCGACACCGACCCTGCCACCGCCCGCGGCGAGCGTCCCGCCCCCCACCCCGTCAGCCCCCGTCCCCGACACCGGCAGCAGCGGCGGCGGCGCAGGAGGCGGCGGAGGCGGCGGCGGGGCCAAGAAGAAGCCGGCCGACCCGGCGAACCAGAAGCACGTACTGATCAAGAACCCGGTGACCAAGCTCTGCGCCGAACTCCCCGGCAGGGACAACGGCAAGATCAACGGCCCCGTCATCGAGAACGACTGCAACCCCACGGACGCGGACAACCAGGTCTGGGACCTGGAGATCCAGCATCCGCACGGCGGCCCCAACAACAACAGCCTCTTCCAGATCCGCAACATCAAGGACCGTCTCTGCATGGACCTGCCCGGCGGCGGCGCACAGCCGATCGGGGCCCCGGTGACCGAGTTCACCTGCGCCGGCACCCAGCCCGACAACCAGCTGTGGTGGCTCGACAAGCAGCGCGACGGCCACTACTACATCCACAACGCCGCGAGCAGGGACCTCTGCCTGAACGTCGACGGGTACAGCCCCCCAGGCAAGCCGATCACCACCAAGAACACGCTCAGCATCCAGAATTGCATCACCACGGACGACCGTGAGTGGGACATCGTCAAGGTGCCCCCGGGGCTCTAGCCCTGCGAACGGGAACGCCCGCCGTGCCCGTTGATGTCAGCTGTAGACGTCGAAGACCCCCAGCCATGACCGGCTGGGGGTCTTTTCGCTGGTGCGACCTGCGGTCACCGCTGACCATCGGTGGGCGAAGACCGACGATGGTCAGCGGTGACCGCAGTCTTCCCGCAGCCGGCCTACGAGCACGATCAAGGTCTATGGCTGGAGGTCCCGCTGGTACCAGGTGCCCGACTTGCCGCCGAGATCGGCCGGGGTGGCAGGACCGACCGGGACGAACCCGGCCTTGGTCAGGACTCTCCGGGACGCGGCGTTGTCATGGGAGGTGGCCGCCCGCAGTGTGCGCAGGCCGTACCCAGCTGTCGCCATCCGGCACAGCTCCCGGACGGTCGCGGTCGCCACGCCGCGGCCGGCGACCTGCTCAGCGACCCGGTAGCCGACCCTGGCGGCGCCGTCCTCCACGTCGTACAGGTTGAACCTGCCGAGCACCGAACCGTCCTCGGCGACGAGTACGTAGAAGGCGCAGCTGCCGGCCTCGTGCTCGGCCAGCGAGGCGTTGTACCGGTCGGTGAACCGGTCGAAGAAGTCGTCGCCGCGGTCGGAGATCGAGGCGGCGAAGTAGGTGCGGTTCGCCAGCTCGAAGGCCAGGACCGCAGGGGCGTGGTCGGCATGCAGCCGCTTCAGCTCGGGCATCGCCCGACTCTACCCAGAACGTGCGCTGAGGCCATCCGGGTTTCCGCCAGTGACAGACAGCCCCAAGACCAGGGCACACAACGATCTACGGCTGGAGTACCAAGCCCGATGCCGGTTTCCGGCCAGTGGTGGCACGGACGCGATCATGAAGAAGGGCCAGTTCGAGAGGATCAAGCCTCCGAACTGGCCCTTCAATGTTGTGCCCCCGGCAGGATTCGAACCTGCGACACCCGCTTTAGGAGTTCGATCCGGGCCCGCCCCGGACGCCTTCGTTGTCTGGTCCGACGGTTGTTCAGAGGTGCGGGTGCGTGCCGCCGTCCGACCTCGTTGATGTCAACTGTGGATGTCAGGAATCAGGATCGACGCGGCATCGGTCGTGTGGGCACTCGTCGTCTCGCTGGTGCGACTGTCGGAGGTTGTCCAGTGCGGCGCTGGGGAAGTCGTGCTGGACCCATCTCTTCCGGTAGCCGGCTTCGCCGTGGAGCCGCAACACCGTCTCGGCAGCCTCCGTGACTACATGGCCCAAAGAGCTACGCGGCTGTGTCGAACTCCAACAGGGGATGCCCTGATCATCGGGCGCGTTCCAGCTCTCGGACACGTCCGGGAATTGGGAGATGGTGATTTCCACGCTCGCTTCGTGGCGCCGGAGCCTCCACCTGACTTCGACAGGTTCAAGGTCGAAGGAGACCCGCTGGGCAGCGTCTGTCTCGTAGAGACCAGCGACCGCGTACAAGAGGTCGGAGAGGGCGTTGGTGCAGTAGCTGACGGTGTCCTTGCGTGCCGACGTGCTGTCTGCGATTTGGTACGTCGCCCACCCGCTGCCGCTCAGTTCCCAGGTGAACTGGAGGTCACCCTTCATTTCGCCCCTCCCGCGTCCGTTCAAGGACGGTACCGCCTGCGTCAACGGTCTCGACGGTTGATCGGGACCTCGTAGACGATCTCGCAGTGAGCGGCGGGCACGATGATGTCCGCCGTCTCTACGGGCCGTCCCTCGTCGCTGTAGTACGTCCGTCGGATGTGCGTGACGAGTGCGGCCTTCTGGATGCCGAGGAGAGACGCCTCCTCGGTGGTCGCCTGCCGCGGCTCCGGCTGTTCCACCGCGTGGCTGACGGTGATGCCGATCTCGGCCATGCGGTTCACGACGCCCGCCCCGGCGTGCGGCCCACCCTCGGGAAGGACGACAAGTGTGCCGGCGGTGAGGTCGTACGGTTCCCAGCTCGTCGACAACTGCACCGGCCTGGCGTCGGCCAGAAACTCGTACACGGTACGGACGCACAGGTCGCCTTCGGTGATACCGAGCCGAGCCGCGATGTCCGTCGGGGCAGGGACCTTGGCCTCGGTCCTGCTCTCCCAGTCCCCCTGCTTGCCCAGGGCCTTCATGTCCGCGCGGAACGGGGAACCGTCGCGCTGCTCGCGCGCCGTGGAGCGGACCACTCGCACGCGCCGGCGGGGCTCGGCGACGTACGTGCCAGAACCGGCGCGTCCTTCCAGAACACCTTGGGAGATCAGTAGCTCCTGAGCCCGCCGGACCACGTTCTCGCCGACGCCGCACTCCTGGGCGATCTGGGCGCGTGAGGGCAGCCGATCGCCCGGCGTCCACTCGTGATCCGCGATCCGCTGCCGAAGGGTGTCGGCGATGCGGAGATAGGGCGGCTGCTCAGGCATATGGAAAATCTAGTCCACTAGCTCTAATCTAGTTAACTAGCTTCACGTAATGTGATCACCTGGCGACGGAGACACCTGTGCCCGCTTCCGAACTGAGCGCCGAGAACATCGCCGCCCGGTTGTCCGCCGCCGGACTCACCCCGCGCGTGGAGCAGTACGCGCGACACACGTCGATCGAAGTGGAGGTGCCGGACGACTTCCCCGCCGGCTCATGGAGGGAGGTCCTGGAGGTGGTGGCGGTTGCCGATCGTTTCGGCCTTCTCGCCAGCAACGTGAACGGCCGCACTTTATGGGCCGCCGTATGCAGAACGGTCCCCGCGACGGGCGATGTCCGGGGACCTGGCCATCAGCGATAGGAGCTGATCAGCTTGTTCAACCGTATCCGCCGTGCCCTCTCACGCACCAGTGAGCGGTGCCTCTCGAAGAGTCTGCACAGCCACCCCTTAACACCCACCCGAACGAGAGTCGTTCACCTCAGCGCCTCCAATCCGCCCTCGCCGTCGACAGGGCGGCCCCAAGGCCACACCGAGGTTCTCGTCGGGCAGGAGATGGAGCTTGTCCGCCCATATGTGCTGGCCAGTGAGGAACGGAGGCGGCGACACCAGGCAGTTGTACTGCCCGCCTCCCTTCTCCGCACCCGGCTTACCGCGGCGGAGGCCCTCTGATGCCCGCTCGTCAGCAGCCACGCGTGGCGATGAAGGCGGCCTCCTACAAGTCGAGTTCGTGCTCGATCGGTACTCATCGCGAATGCGCGCACTCCACTCCGGCCGTGGCACCGGTCGGAGTCCCCGTGATCTACGAAGTGTGCGACTGCTCCTGCCACCCGATCGTCGTCCCGCCCACCCAGAGGGAGTTGGCCACATGAGGAGATGGGCGCCCAGCGGGGGTATCGCAGCCAACGTCGAGATCACCTCGGCCAGCGTCCAGCGCGGCGACGTCATCCAGATCGGCGGCCAGCCGTGCCGCGTGGCCGACATCTTTCAACTGCCGGGATTCGCAAAGCGGCTTCGCTTCGAGTCCGGCGAACTGCTCACCATGCACTCGCGGACCCGGCTCGTCGCACTGCGGATGTCGGGAAGGTGGTGACGGTGCCCGTGGCTTCCCGCCGTCAGGTCATCGCCGACGATCTCAGGGAGCAGATCTCGACCGGCCGCATCAAAGCCGGCGAACGACTGCCCTCGGAGGCAAAGCTCGCCACTCGCTACACGGCACCGACACTGCGCAGCGCTCTCGCGATTCTCCAAGGAGAAGGGCTTGTGGAGAAGATCCACGGCAGGGGGAACTTCGTCCGGTACCCCCTGCGCAGAATCACGTACATCGGCGGCGGTCGCACATCCGATATGGCAACCCCGCCCCCGGCACCCCTCCGCATCAACGTCCGCGCCACCCAGCTTCATGCACGAGGACATCTGGCCAGTCTCTTGCGTGTGCCGGCAAGCAGTCCGCTGACGGAATTCCTCTGCCTCTGCCACGACGGGAACTCACCGCACAGCCTGGCCCACATCTACGTTCCCCGCGACCTGGCACCTGTTGACGGGTACGACGAGTCGCTCTGGCACGAGGGAGTGGATTCCCGGCTTGCTCAACTCCGCCCGCCTTTGGCCGAGGTCCAAGAACAGGTCACCGCGCGCTTCCCGACACCATCGGAAGCAGCGACTCTCCGAATCAGCTCGGCCCTGCCAGTGCTCGCGATAACTCGCCTGGCGGCCGACACCACGGGACGCGTCGTCGAGGCGGCACTCCTGGTGCTTCCCGGCGACCGCGCAGACGCCCTGTTCACCAACCGCACGACGAGAGAAGAGAGGGGAACGGAAGGATGATCACCCATAACGAGCTGCGACTCCTCCCATGGTCGGGCCCCGAGGGCAAGCCCTGCTACCTGAGTACCGACGACGCCGACAGCTACCTGTCCCGCCTGGCTGACAACACCGAAGCGGTACAACTCGGCCTGGCTGCCGAACTCCTGGAAGCGACGGATGTACCTGGCGATAGGGATGCGGACCTGGAGGAGCTGCGCGTCTTGGCGGTGGACTTGACGGGAGCTCTGCGCGATGTCCTCCGCGTAGCGATCAGCCGCGGTCACCGTCTGTCTGCACCGGAGTTCGGTGATGGCGAAGAGGACGGCGAGGGTCCGCGACTCCCGGCAGCAGCCTTTGGCTAGCAACAAAGGAAACCTCCAACGCAGGGGAGCCCCAGCCCCCGTCTGGGGCTCCCTTACACTGATCCACCAGCTCGACATACACCTCAGCGCATAGCAGAGGCTGGGGTTTCTACACGACCTCTTCGTCCCGAAGCAACTTGGGATGCGCTCTGCTCCTGGTCTCCTGGGCCTGTCACCTGCGCTGGTGGTCCGCTGAGGTCCACGGTTGTTCGCGGTTGGCGTTGCGATTGTCAGGCAGTTAGGCACGCCGTGCACTCTCCCTTGGCATGCCTGACCGGACGGCAAGCCCCCAGTCTCGGACTCATGTGGTGCGACCAGTTCTGCCGAGATCTTCAGCGACCATGATCCGGAGGGGCGCCCGCGTCACGACCGCTGCCTTTTCCTCTATTGCGGTCCTGTTTCTCGCTTTTCTTTGCTGGTGGCACCTTATGGCGAAATTCCGCCATCACGGAGCGGCCAATCTCGGAAAAAGTCCTGTATTCTTTCCTCTTGTGTTTTTTCTCATTGTCTGAGCGGGCTTGCCTTCTATCGTGGTCGCTTAAAGAGTATTCACTCATTACCTCTAGGGCCAAAGCTGGCACTGCGTAAAGGGCTTCGTCTAGCAAATGCTCGATTGGGACTGCTTGTTTGCTTGTGTCGACGTTCACGGCAGTCGCCCAAGTTGCGGGTTCGTAGCGGGCCAGCATGGAGAGTGCGTGTAGCGCCGCCCACCATGCAAGTAGCGGGTGCATGGGAAGGGAATTCCCGGTAAGTGCCGGAAAAGCGATTGAGCGGCCGCGGTATCGAGTCCCATGTAAAGAGGCAAAGCCACCTGAGGCGTACCTGCGTAGAGGGTTCAGATAAATTTGCCCTTCCAGGCCGCCTCTTGGGGATGCTAGAAAGCTGTACTCCTGCAAGCCCTCCAGCGGCCACACTGTTGGATAATGCTTGAGGAAATCCCCGAGCGACGGCAATTTTTTCGGGACTCCAGTCAGCACAAGCACGCCCGGCGAACCGCGGTCCCCCCAGTCGTCGCGAGTGCGATCCGAACCTTCTGAAATTTCCAAGGCCGGATAATGGTCCCTGTCGGAGAGTGTGTGCCCCCTCATTTCTGGGATGGAGTCCCAAAGTTCAGCGAGTTGCACGGGGGCGGGGAGTGATGGAGATTCCAGGAAGCGGGCCAGCTGAGTAAAAGATCCTTTTCCCTGGTCGCGAATCGTCAGCGCGCCAATGTTTCCTCGTGTGGCAGCTTGGGATATCCCTGGGACTCTAATTCCGTGACCGAAGAGTTGCCAATCCTCGGGGTCGCTCAACCTGTCGGTATGCGTTGCCGCCGCGATAGCTCTACCCATCTGGGAAAGGCCATAGAAAGCGAGCACGGGGCGAGTTTCATACCCGACTTCTTCTGCGGCTCTAAAATATTGTTCCGACTGCTCTAGTGAGGCAGAAAAAACGTCCTTCTTCCTCTTGTTCTGCCTGACAGGGTCAGGTGGGGAAGAGCGTAAGGAACGCAGGGATCTCCACGTCTGCTGCATATCTGTCATTTGCCCTCCAAGTAGCCCTCGCTTGCCCCATGATTGCTGGTCTCAGGTGGCCTGTCGACAGGTTTGCGCGCCTTGCAACTAGTAATGCGGCGTCCTGCTCGGAATGGTGGCCCTGTTAAGGCAACCCCATCTCCACCCCCTGTTCCCATCCCGTCCGCCGTCGACCCACACACCGTGGACCACGTCTGCTCGGCTCTGCCTGGGTCGACGGTGGACGGGATGGGAGACCTCCCCACGCTCACCACGATGTGCCCGCGGCCGGGAACGGCGCCCCCTCCCACCCGGTGCCGGCCGATCCCCCGCCGGAGGCATCGTCCTTGAGCGCGGAACGGGCTGGCCCGGGTCCTATCCACACGTGGACGAGTGTTCAACGCAGGTCGAGCACAAGGCAGCCTGTGCTCGGCCCAGTCGTAGTGCTGTGCTGTTGAGCCACAACTGATCATCGGCGGCCGTGACCTGTGGCTTTCTACTGGATCATCGCTCTGAACTGCGGCGCAGCAGTCGTCAGTTGTCAGCGCTGGTAATCAATGAGCGTCCTTGCGCGGCCCCAGGACGGTCCGGGAGCGCTCGTTCGTACAGCTAAGAACAACTGGACGCCACTTTCAGCGACTTGGCCGGGTGCGAGCCCGGAGAACCGTTGCGCGGAGTGGTTTCGCTAACAGCATCCCGATTGTCAGTGGTGCGGTGGATGATGGTTGTGTGACGGAAACGCCTCCTGCTCCCAAGCCTGTCCCAAACGCCGACCACGCATGGAAGGCGTTGGGATTGGTCATAGATTGGATCAAGCACGCTGAGACCAAGGCTGCTGCGGCTTTGGCCGCTGCTGGTGTCACTGGTGGAGTGCTTTACAACATCGTCAAGGACGTTGGGTCGCCGTCCACTTGGCTGATCTTCAGCTCGATGTTCTGCGGACTCGCAGTCGCCGGGGCGGGGGTGTGCGCCGGTCTGGTGCTCTGGCCTCGTCTCAAGATGTCCGAAGAACCCACCAGCCTGCTCTATTTTCACCACATCGCGCGAGGGCATGCGGATAGTGGTACATATGCAGAATCTTTGATCGCTCTCACACAAAATGCCGAGGCTCTCGTTACTGAGATTGCAGGGCAAGGGTGGGCCAACGCGAAAGTGGCGCATAGGAAGTACATGTGGGGCGGTCGGTCGATTCGCTTCCTGCTCGTCGCTCTTTTGCTGCTCGCTATCACGTCAGCGCTGCGTGTCGTCAACTAGAATGGTGGTGCCTAATGGACAGTAATCACAAGGCGTATAGCCATGTCGCGAGTGCCGCCAGGATTCGAGAGTATCTGACCGGATCGCAGACTTTCGAGGAAGTGGACTCGCTGCCGGACCGGAGCAAGTTGACTTTCTCGAACGGATTCTATGCGAACTGTTCGGCAATCTTCGTTGACATTCGAGAGTCATCCCAACTCCCCAATCATTACAAGCGTCCTCGGCTGGCGCGAATCTATCGCGCCTACCTTTCCGAGCTAGTTGCCATCTTCAACGGTGACACGAATACTCGAGAGGTCAACATTGCTGGTGACGCTACGTGGGCCGTGGTTAACACCCCGCTCAAGAGGGATATTGATGCAGTATTCTCTATGGCGGCTCAGGCTAATTCCATGGCGAATATTCTGAACTATGAGATGAAGAAGGCGCAATATTCTGTCCCAATCAAGGTGGGCATCGGAATGTCCTGGGGGCGGGCTTTGATGATCAAGGCGGGCTATAACGGGAGTGGGATTAATGACGTGGTCTATATGGGGGACGTTGTGAATCACGCGGCCAAGCTCGCCAATCACGGGAACAGTAGCTGGAACGTGCCTGCTCTCGTAACGTCGTCTGTGTTTTATGAAAATCTAAACGACCACAATCAAAAACTGCTCAATTACGACCACGGTCGCCAGTGCTATACGGGGGATGTCGTTTGCTCGGCCATGGAAGAATGGTTCAAGGAGAACTGCAAGTGAAGCACTCGAATCTGACCGGTGCTCTGCTTAGTTCGGTCGGCGGCGTGCTTGGTGAAGTCGCAAGGTCGGCGGAGCTGATTTGGGACGAGTGATCATGGCCCGTTAAGCTGATGGCGAGTCGGGCAGTCTGTGGGCCTGCCCGCTAAAGCACGACGTTGGGCCGTGATCTTAGAGGCTCGCCCCAAAATGGCTGCCTAAAGCCGTGGAGCCGACGAGCAATGCTGGAGACCTGTGGATCAGTTCCGGCAGGAACGCGGAAGGCGTACCTTCCCGAATGATCCTTTGATGGTCTCCGAGTAGGCCCGCGTTGCAGCGCGGGTCGGGAAGGCACGCCCGTGCTCAGCGTAATCACTGACGACGGCTCGACCCAGTCCGGCTCCTTGATCGACGAGATCGTCCGCGAGGGCGCCCGTCGGATGCTGGCCGCCGCGCTGGAGGCGGAAGTCAACCAGTACATAGCCGAGTTGGCTGCCGAGACCGACGAGCGTGGGCACCGCCTGGTCGTCCGCAACGGCCACCACCGGCCCCGCACCGTGGTCACCGCGGCCGGCCCGGTCGAGGTCACCGCGCCGCGGGTGAACGACCGACGCGTCGACGACGCAACGGGCGAGCGCAAGCGGTTCTCCTCGAAGATCCTGGCTCCGTGGTGCCGCAAGTCGCCGAAGATCTCCGAGGTGCTGCCGCTGCTCTACCTGCACGGACTGTCGTCCGGGGACTTCGTCCCCGCGCTGGAGCAGTTCTTCGGCGGCGCCGCCGGCCTGTCCCCGGCCACTGTCACCCGGCTGACGAAGCAGTGGAGCGACGACCATGCGGCCTTCCAGACCCGGGACCTGTCCGACCGTGACTACGTCTACGTCTGGGCCGACGGCGTGCACCCGAAGGTCCGCCTCGGCCAGGCGCACTCGTGCGTGCTGGTCCTGCTCGGCGTGCGACTGGACGGCACGAAGGAGCTGATCGCGCTGGCTGAGGGCCTGCGGGAGTCCACCGAGTCGTGGGCCGACCTGCTGCGCGACTGCCGACGCCGCGGCATGCGCGACCCCGAGCTGGTCGTCGGCGACGGCGCTATGGGCCTGTGGCGGGCGCTCGCCGAGGTGTTCCCGGCCGCCCGGCCGCAGAGGTGCTGGGTTCACAAATCCCGCAACGTCACCAACTGCCTGCCCAAGTCCGCGCAGCCGGGGGCGACGAAGGCGATGCAGGAGATCTACAACGCCGAGGACCGCGGCCACGCTGAGAAGGCGATCGAGGCGTTCGCGAAGACCTACGGCGCCAAGTTCCCCAAGGCCGTCGCGAAGATCACCGACGACCGGGAGGAACTGTTCGCGTTCTACGACTTCCCGGCCGAGCACTGGATCCACCTGCGGACCACGAACCCCATCGAGTCCACGTTCTCCACGGTCAAGCTGCGAACCAAGGTCACCCGGGGAGCCGGCAGCCCGGCGGCCGCGCTCGCGATGGTGTTCAAGCTCGTCGAGTCCGCCCAGGCGCGATGGCGCGCGATCACCGGCGCCCACCTCGTGGCCCTGGTCCGTTCCGGTGCGCGCTTCGAGAACGGCGTCCTGGTCGAGCGGGTCGAGGTGGCGGCATGAACGACGTGTTTGCGGCACTTGAAGCGCTGACTGACCGTGATCCGAACCGTCGGGATGTCGCCGCCGCCGACCTCGGGGACCGCCTGCGCGGCACCGCACTCGACACCGACACCGCCCGCCTGGTCGTCGGTCGCCTGGTCAGCCTGGCCCTCAACGAATCAGTGACCAGGGTCCGCGAGTCCGCCCTGAACTCGATCAGCGAGGCGTTCAACCACCACCGCCTGCCACTGGACCTTGTCGAACCCCTGGCGTCCGCCATGCCGACGATGGAGCGCGAACTCCTCGAACACGCTCTCTACATCCTCGGCGCCACCCACGACCCGCGGGCCCGGCTGCTGATCGAGCCGTTCCTCCACCACTCCGACCCACAGGTGCGCGACGAAGCCGGGCTCGCAGCAGCCGAGATCCCCGCGTCGGAAGGCCCCACCCACAACTCTTGACTATTGCTCGGAGCCGACCGCCCCAGCCATAGAGGGTGTTTTTTCCTGACCTCGCCCGCATGCACGCAGCGGGCCGCCGGGCCCGGCCAGCCGGGGCGCAGACGGGAGGCAGGCCGGGCCGCTGAGGCGGCCCGCGCCCGCGCCGTGCGCGGGCCTTGATGAAGTAGAGAAACTCTTACCGCACCAGCCACTCAGGCGGCTTGGGCGTCCTAGCCCTCAGAGAGCGATCGGCCTTTAAGCCAACGCCCGGTCGGCAACTCGCTCAGCCGTCGGCTCGGATCGAAGTCCCAGAAGATGTAGTCGCTGACGTGGGGACACGCCAGGCTACGCACCAACGCTTCGAGCAGCTCGTCTGCCTCCGCCTCAGTCGCGGTGTCGGCTTCCATGAGGCGCCGTGCCAGTCGGACCGCGTCCTCGTGGCTCATCCTCCGTAACGGGTCCGCGCTCACCGGCTCGTGTTCAGCCGGCGCCCATCATGGCGCGATCGCGATGGGCCTTCGGCGGGGCGAGCTGATTGTGCCGTGGGGTTCTCTACGACGACGATCCCAAGAGCCGTCGCCGTCGAACCGTTCCGCTGCCCGCGCTGTGCATCGCCCCGTTGCGCTGGCACCGGATGCGTCAGGCGGCTGCACGCGTCAAGGCGGGGGAGGGGTGGCAGGAGTCCGACTACGTCTTCACCACCCGTACCGGTCACCAGGTCGAGCCGAGGAACGTCTACCGCTCCTTCACTCGCGTCGCCCGGTCCGCCGGACTGCGCGTGGTCCGCCTGCACGACGCCCGCCACGGAACGGCGACGCTCCTCACAGCGGCCGGAGTGGCGCCCCGGGTGGTGATGGAGATCCTCGGCCACAGCCAGATCAGCATGACCATGGACGTGTACGCGCACGTCGTACAGGACACACAGCGCGAGGCCATCAGTCACATGGACCGGCTGCTCAAGAGGCGTCCCGGTCGTCAGTGACCGTGCCCGTTGATGTCAAAAGTAGATGCCAAAGGCCCCCCACCTACGGATTTCCGTAGGTGGGGGGCCTTTGACCTGTGTGCCCCCGGCAGGATTCGAACCTGCGACACCCGCTTTAGGAGAGCGGTGCTCTATCCCCTGAGCTACGAAGGCGAGCGGTCGGTCAGTGACCGACCCCCGACAGGGTACCGGATGGGAGCTCCGAGGGTCTTGCCTGTCCCGCCCCGGCTCTGTGGCCGCGCCGGGCACCCGGGGTTGGTGGTGACCGGCGCGGCGCGACGTGGAGTGGAGCGGGGGGCGTGCGGATTACTCCTCCACGAGCATTCCGCTGCGCAGGCTCTTCAGGATGCGCGACAGGAGCCGGGAGACGTGCATCTGGGAGATGCCCAGCTGCTGGCCGATCTGGGACTGGGTCAGCTCCTCGCCGAAGCGCATCTCCACGATGCGGCGTTCGCGGCTGTCCAGCTTGCTCAGCAGCGGCGCCAGGGCGTGCAGATCCTCGACCGTCTCCATCGCGGGGTCGGCCTCGCCCAGGACGTCCGCGAAGGTGCGGCCGCTCTTGGTGGCCTGGCCGTCGCCATTCGACTCGTTCGGCATGTCCAGCGAGCCGGCCGTGTAGCCGTTGCTCGCGACGATGCCCTCGACGATCTCGTCCTCGGTGAGCCCGAGGTGCTCGGCCAGTTCGGCGACGGTCGGGTCGCGGTCGAGCAGGACCGCCAGGTGCTCCTTGCCCTTGGCGATCTCGACGCGCAACTCCTGGAGCCTGCGCGGGACATGGACGGCCCAGCTGGTGTCGCGGAAGAAGCGCTTGATCTCGCCGACAATATAAGGAACGGCGAAGGTGGTGAATTCGACTTCGCGGGACAGGTCGAACCGGTCGATGGCCTTGATGAGACCGATCGTGCCGACCTGGTTGATGTCTTCCATCTCGCCGCTGCCGCGGTGACGGAACCGGCTCGCCGCAAAGCGGACCAGTGAAAGGTTCATCTCGATAAGGGTGTTACGGGCGTACTGGTATTCGGGCGTGCCCTCTTCGAGGACCTGGAGCTGGTCAAAAAAGATCTTGGAAAGTGCTCGCGCGTCCTTCGGGGCCACCTTGCCCGCGTCCTCGATCCAGGGGAGGTCGCCCACCTCCGCCGGCGCGGTCGCGGCAAGTGTCGCCAGCGCCGACTCGGCCGATGCCGACACGCCAGGTGCCGACTCAGTCGTGGCGGCATGCGCGGAATTCTGCGTCATGTTCTTCAGCCTCCCCAAGTAGCGGACCCCGTTCAATATTCGCTCCTGCCCTGGGGTCGCGGCTTCAATCCCCTCGGTAGAAAAGAGGGGATGAATGGGGTGGTTTGTCTGTGTTTCTCCCTGTGGTGCTCCTCCGATTTGTCGTATATCTACCGAGCGGCTGTCCGTCGGGTAGCTGTCTGCCGAGCGGCTGTCCGCCGGGCGGCCGGTCCTCGGATGCGGCGGGGTCGGGCGCCGCCCGGGATCTGCCTGCCAGGTGCCCGCCGCCTGCGCCTGCCACCTGCCGCCTGTCACCTGCCCCGGACCGGGGCGAAGGGAGCGGTGTGCCGGTTCCGACGGTGCCCGCCGGAACTGCGGCTGCCCAGCCCTTTCCGTTCCATGCATACGAGTGAATTGAGGCGCATTACTACTGGATCCTCTCGCCGGGGGTAAGCGCGCCATCACAAGGAAAGCGACGGGCGTGCCCAAGAAGGGCGTTTCCAGGGAACGTTTCTATCGGCGGGGTGAGTCGTATGCAGCAGGAGTTCGAAAAGCAGCGCATCGCTGTCGAGGCCCGTGATGAGTCCGGCGTCGATGGCCCCCGTCCCGCCGACTGGTCCTGTCGGCCGCGTCTCGCGGCCGAGGCCAGGGAGGCGGTCTCCGGGTTTCTCGCGGAACTGCATCCAGCTCCTCCCGCGCACACCGCGCAGAGTCTGGTTCTCGTGGTGTCCGAGCTCGTCACCAACGCATTGCGGCACGCCGGAGGTGTGACCGTCATGCGGCTCCGTGCGGACCGGCGGAGTGTCGAAGTCGCCGTCGCCGACCCCAGTCCGGCGCATCCGCAGGACCGCACCCCCGACCTCACCGGGCATACGGGCGGCTTCGGCTGGCCCATGGTGCAGCGGCTCGCCCGTACGGTCGCCGTGCGGACCGGACCAGACGGCGGAAAGGTCGTCTGCGCCACTGTGCTGCGTTGAGCCGCCGCCACGTCGAGCCGGTCGCCGGGTGGCGCCGCCTTGCGGTGGCGGCCCGGGGCTCCTGACGGGCGGTGGCGGCCCGGGGCTCCTGGCGGGCGGCCGGCGGCGGAGTGGTGCGTGTTCTTGACCCGGTGCAGATGCGGGCATAGCGTCCCAGGGGACTGAGCAAGCGCTTAGAAAGGGTCTTCAGTGCCGCAGACCGAGCCCCCCGCCGCTTCCCCCGATCCCGCCGCCCCTCCTGCGTCCGGCCTCGATCCTGCCGCGGTCGAAGCCGCACTGCGTGCCCCCGGCGCCCCCTTCGCCGTGGTCGCCGCGGAGGACGGCTCGCCGGTGTACGCGAGCGGACCGCGCACCCTGCGGGAGTTCGTCGAATCCGTCTGGGCCTTCGGGGACCAGCCGTTCCTTGTCGCCGAGAGCGGTACGTACACCTACGGCGAGTTCTTCGCCGCCGCCTCCGCGCTCGCCCGGCGGTTCGTGGATGTGTACGGGCTCGCGCCGGGTGACCGCGCCGTGATCGCCATGCGGAACCACCCCGAGTGGCAGATCGCCTTCTGGGCCGCGCAGTTGGCCGGGCTCGTCGCCGTACCGCTCAATGCCTGGTGGACCGAGGACGAGTTCACGTACGCCCTGGACGACTGCGGGCCACGGCTGCTCATCGTCGACGGTGAGCGGCTGGGGCGGGTGCTGCCCTGGGCCGGGCGGCAGGGCCAAGGTAAGGGCCAGGCCGCGGGAGAGGTGCGCGACCGGGGCCGGATTCCGGGGCAGGACGCCGGGCCGGGGGAGCCGCGGGGCGGCGACCGGCCGTGGATCCTCGCGTTCCACCACGGTGCGGATGACACACCCCTCGGCGGGGCGGACCGTTTCGAGCGCTACGCCGAGCTGCCCGCCGCCGATTCGGCGCTCGGCCCGCCCGATGTGGAGGTCCGCCCCGAGGACGACGCCACGATCATCTACACCTCGGGCACCACGGGCCGTCCCAAGGGCGCGGTCGCCACGCACCTCGCGCAGGTCGGCGCCATGATGAACCCGCTCTACCACGCGGCAGCCTCCGCGCTGGCGCGTGGCACGGTGCCCGGCCAGGGGCCCGCGCCCATCGCGCTGATGACCTTCCCCTTCTTCCATGTGGCCGCCTTCACCAGCGTCTATTCGGCGATGGCCGTGGGCGGCACCCTCGTCCTGATGCGGAAGTGGGACGCGGACAAGGCCCTGGCAGCCATCCGGGCGCACGGCATCACGCACTACGCGGGCGTGCCCGCCACCGCCCTGCAGCTGCTGGAAGCGGCCGAGCGCGGTGGCGACGGACTGGACAGCCTCGCCATGCTCAGCACCGGGGGCGCGGCAGCCCCGCCCGAGCTCGTACGCAGTGTCGTGGCCCGCCACAGCGGACGGATCGAGCCCCGGAACGGCTATGGGCTGACCGAGACGAGCGGCGGCGTACTGGCGAACTTCGGAGCGGAGTACCGCGCCCACCCCGGGAGTGTCGGCCGTCCGACGCCTGCCACCGAGGTGCGGATCGCGGACCGGGCCGGCCGCGCGCTGCCCGACGGCGAGGTCGGCGAGCTGTGGCTGCGCGGGCAGGCCCTGGTCCGCGGGTACTGGAACGCTCCAGGCGCCACCGCTGCCGCCTTCCAGGACGGCTGGTTCAGGACCGGTGATCTCGCGACCGTGCAGGAGGGGCGGGTCAGCGTGGTCGACCGGATCAAGGACATGGTCGTCCGCGGCGGCGAGAACGTGTACTGCGTCGAGGTGGAGTCCGCTCTGTACGAGCATCCCGATGTGCTCGACGCTGCGGTGCTCGGGGTCGCGCACCCGGTCCTCGGTGAGGAGGTCGCCGCCGTCGTGCAGCTGCGGGCCGGCAGTGCGGCCACTCCCGACGCGCTCCGGGCGCATGTCGGGACCTCGCTGGCGGCCTTCAAGGTCCCCGCGTACGTCTTCCTGCGGGCGGAGCCGCTGCCGCGCAACGCGACGGGCAAGGTGCTCAAGCGGGAGCTGCGCGGGCCGGTCCAGGAGCAGGTGGCCGCGGGGCGGTAGGTCAGGAGCGGGTGATGCGCACCCGGTAGTCGCCGGCCTTGTCCTTGCCGGTGACGTTGATGATGATCCCGTGCGCCGCGTCGGTGAAGGTCTGGCCGACCGCGTACGGGGCGTCCGACAGCTCCGCCTGCACATTGGCCCGCAGGGTGCAGCCGCCGCTGTCGGGTGTGCTGTCGCGGACGGAGACCGGGCCCTGTCCGGTGTCGACGTCGCCGTCGACGCGGTAGACCAGCACGCCCGGGCGGCACACCGCGTCGTCGTTGCCTGAGCGGGTCCGGGCCTCGACCACGTAGGCGGCGGACTCCGACATCGGGATCACGGCCAGTTTGGTGCCGCCGCGCGTCGCCAGAGGGGACAGTGCCGCCTCGTGGGTGCCGGGCGTCGAGGCGCAGCTGACCTGGTTGTCGTCGATCCAGCCGAGCTTCCACTTGTGCCAGCCCAGCATGTCGTTGTTGGCACCCCAGTCCTCGGACATGATGTCCCAGTGCCCCACCGAGCCGCCGCCGCTTGAGGTGTAGAGGTCGGGGAGACCGAAGGTGTGGCCGTTCTCGTGGGGCAGGACGCGGTAGCCGGTGCGGCTGAACGAGCCGGATCCGTCGTCCTGACGGCTGTAGATGAACGACATGTTGGAGAGTTTCACGCCGTCCGCGACGGGCGCCTCGTCGTTGCCGGAGAAGGTCACCGAGAGCACGGTGTCCAGGGCGGAGGGGCCCGCGTTCGGGGTGGCCAGCACATTGATCAGGTCGTACTTGCGGAAGTCCACCTGTCGGTCGGCGGCCTTCACGATGTCCTGGGCGAGCCGCCGGTACCCCGGCTGATACGGGGAGCCCCGCTGTATTCCGTACGAGCTGAAGGGTGACGGCATCCGCAGCCAGCGCCTGACAGGGGCCTCGGGGTGGTAGGCGAGCCGGCCGTAGGAGCTGGTGCGGTACCAGGCGGAGGTCTGCGGGAAGAACTCGCCGTACCGCTTCATCGCGGGTTCCGACCCCATGGCGTCCGGAAAGTCGATCATGAGGGTGAGGGCGTGGACCGAGCCCGTCGAGCGGGCGTAGCCCGGTGCCGTGGGCAGGCCCTCGGACATCTGGACGCCCAGGGCGCCGCCGATCCGGCACGGGCCGAGCGAGACGGCGGAGCCCGTGTGGTCGGCGCGGACGGAGAGCTTCCCCGTGGTGGCCGCGGGGCCGCCCGGCGGTGTCCGCTGCATCAGGGTGGTGCTGCCCGACGTCAGCGCGGCCAGCGCGAGCGCCGCCAGGGTGACGACGGCGAGGGGACGGCGGGGGGAACGTATCCGTGAGCGGGGGGTGCCGGAGCCGGAGGGGCTGCCGCTCGACCTGGGGCGGGTCTGATGCATGCCTTCGCCTTCGGGCCGCGGCAGCCGACGGTTCCGAACTGCACTCGTTCGATCACCCTGTGTCGGGCGGGGCGGGGGCGCGCGCTGGGTGAGCCGATCGTGGACTTTCCGGGGCATTTCCGGCGTGACGCAGGTCACATGAGGCCGGGGAAATAACCGGGGACCGTTTCCCCGTTTGAACCCCTGTAACTGCGAAGCGGGGAGTCCTTCCCCGGTTGCGGGAACCAGAACACTTCGGGACCGACAGGGAAAGGGAAGGGGAGCGCCGTGGACACCGCCACCGCAGTCCGGCCGCGCACCAGGGCCGACGCCCTGCGCAACCGGGAGCGGATCGTATCGGCCGCGCGTGAGATCTTCGTGGAGTACGGGCCGGACGTGCCGCTCGACGAGATCGCCCGCCGGGCCGGCGTCGGCAACGCCACGCTCTACCGTCACTTCCCCGACCGGGTCGAACTCTTCCGGCACGTCGTTCTCTCCGTCATGGCCCGCGTCGCGGACCAGGTGGAGGCGGCCATCGCCGAAGAGCCCGACAGCTTCGCCGCGCTCCGCCGTTTTGTGCACGCAGCGGCCGAGGAGAAGATCGGCGCGCTCTGCCCGATGCTCTCCGACGGCTTCGACCGTGCGGACACGGAGATCATGGCGGCGCGTGACCGGCTCGCGGAGTCCGTGGAGGACCTCATGAGCCGGGCACGCCAGGAAGGGCGGCTGCGCTCCGACGTCGCGGTCGGGGATCTGTTCGTCGCCCTCTCCCAGCTCACCAGGCCGCTGCCCGGCGCGGGTTGTCTGGGCCTCGACCGCTTCGTCCACCGTCATCTACAGCTGTTCCTCGACGGGCTTCAGGCCTCGGCGCGGACGGCACTTCCTGGGTCACCGGCGACTCTTGAAGACCTGCGCCGGCCGTCGTAACGCAGACGTAATGGCCGGACCCCACGCTTGAACACGGACCACAGCCCGAACACGGACCACAGCCCGATCACGGACCACACCCAGAACACGACGAGGTCCGGACGGACCGGGGCCCGGACCCGCCGCACGGACACGCTGCTCGATCTCGACGTTTGATCACGACGCCTGAAGAGGACGCCCGAATTGCACGCCTGACCTCGATGCCCGACGCCCGTGTACGCGCTTGAAGCGCCCACCCGGAGCGCACGACCGCGAAACGCCCGCCCGTGAGCGCACCCTGCAGTGCGCTCCGGGAGTGCGCCTCACGACCCCTGTCCAGGAGCTCTGACTCGCTCCTGCGCGGACTTCTCGTTGCCCTGTCTTGACCTCTCCGCACCCCTAGGTGGCTCCCACCATGTCGAAAACTGCCGACATATCACTCCCTGATCCCAATCGCTGGAAAGCACTCGTCTTCATCGCCCTCGCGCAGCTGATGGTGGTGCTCGACGCGACGATCGTGAACATCGCGCTGCCGCACGCCCAGGTCGACTTGGGCATCTCGGACGCCAACAAGCAGTGGGTCATCACGGCCTACGCCCTCGCCTTCGGCGGACTGCTGCTCTTCGGTGGCCGCATCGGCGACCTCTGGGGCCGTAAGCGCGCCTTCGTCATCGGGCTGCTCGGTTTCGCCGCGGCCTCCGCCGTCGGTGGCGCCGCAGGCAACGAGGCGATGCTGCTCACCTCCCGTGCCGCGCAGGGTGTCTTCGGCGCGCTGCTCGCGCCCGCCGCGCTCTCGCTGCTCGCCGTGACCTTCACCGATGCCAAGGAGCGCGCCAAGGCGTTCGGTATCTTCGGGGCCATCGCCGGTGGTGGCGGCGCCGTGGGCCTGCTGCTCGGCGGGTTCCTCACCGAGTACCTGGACTGGCGCTGGACGTTCTTCGTCAACATCCCGTTCGCCGCTGTCGCCGCGCTCGGTGCGTACTTCGTGATCCGTGAGCCCGCGGGTGGCCGCAACCGTTCGCCGCTGGACATCCCCGGTGTGCTGCTCTCCACGACGGGCCTGGTCGCCCTGGTGTACGGCTTCACGCGCGCCGCGTCCGACGGCTGGTCGGACCCGGTCACCATCGGCATGTTCGTCGCGACCGTCGTCCTGCTCGGCGCGTTCGTCGCCGTCGAGTCGAAGGTCAAGGCACCGCTGCTGCCGCTCCGCGTGGTCGCCGACCGCAACCGCGGTGGCATCTACGCCTCGCTCGGCCTGGCCATCATCGGAATGTTCGGTCTCTTCCTCTTCCTGACCTACTACCTCCAGGTCGTGCAGGGCTACTCCTCGGTCAGGACCGGTTTCGCCTTCCTGCCGATGGTCGCCGCCATGATCACGGGCTCCACGCAGATCGGCGCCCGGCTGATGACCCGGGTGCCCGCCCGGTTCCTGATGGGCCCCGGCTTCGCCGTCGCGGCCGTCGGCATGCTGCTGCTGACCCGCATCGAGGTCGGTTCCTCGTACGCCGGAGTGATCCTGCCGGGCATGCTGCTGCTGGGCCTCGGGATGGGTACGGCGTTCATGCCCGCCATGTCCCTCGCCACGCACGGCATCGCACCGCGTGACGCCGGTGTCGCCTCGGCAATGGTCAACACCTCGCAGCAGGTGGGCGGCGCGATCGGTACGGCGCTGCTGAACACGATCGCCGCCTCCGCCACCACCGCGTACCTCACGGGGCACGCGGCGGCCGGCGGCAACGTCAAGCTGATCCAGGCACAGGCCCTGGTGCACGGCTACACCCACGCGATCTGGGTGGCGGTCGGCATCCTGGCGATCGCCTCGGCGATCGCGCTGACCCTCATCAACGCCGGTCGTCCCTCGGTCACTCCGACGGCTTCGGGCTCCGGCTCCGGGGACTCCGACGCGATCGAGGACGAGCTGCAGATCCCGGTGATCGCGCACTGAGCCGAGCGGGCTGACGCGTGCGGGGGCACGCGCCCCGCCGCACGTACGGGGCACGCGCCCCGCTGCAGAAGATCTGCCCTGGTTCCGCAGGGACGTCTCGGGAGTCCGGAGGCGTCAGCGGAGCCAGGGCAGATCCGCGTCCTCGCCCGGTGGCTGCAACCCTTCGGCCAGCACGCGCATGATCTCGCCGAGCTGGTCCGTCTGTTCGGGGGAGAGCCGGTCGAACAGCGCCTGCCGTACGGCGGCGACGTGGCCGGGAGCGGTGCGTTCCAGCACCTTCGTACCGGCGGGCGTCAGGACCGCGTTCTGGCCCCGCTTGTCGGACGGGCAGTCCTCGCGGCGCACCCAGCCGTTCCGCTCCAGCCGCGCGATGGCGTGCGAGAGCCGGGACCGGGTGATCTTCGCGTCCCTCGCGAGCTCGGTCATCCGCATGCGCCGCCGCGGCGCCTGGGCGAGCTTCACGAGCAGCCCGTAGTAGATGTGCGGCATACCGGCGTCCCGCTGCAGCTGGCGGTCGAGGTGGTCCTCCAGGAGCGTGGTGGCATGGAGGTACGCGCGCCAGATGCGCTGCTCCTCGTCGCTGAGCCAGCGCGGTTCGTCAGGGGGCGGTGCCGAAGTCATGTGCTCCACTGTACGACTCTTTCTTGAATATTAAACTAGATATGATTAAGGTTCCGGGTAAACGCTTGATACTTCAAGTAGTTCATCGAGGGAGTTGCCGCCCATGACCGCCGTCGCCCCGGAACGCATGCCCGCCCTGTACCTCTCCCATGGCGCGCCACCGCTCGCCGACGATCCGGTCTGGCCCGGCCAGCTCGCTGCCTGGTCCGCCGCCCTGCCGCGCCCCAAGGCCATCCTGATGGTCTCCGCGCACTGGGAGGACGCCCCCCTGGCGCTCGGCGCGACCGGCGCGGTCCCCCTCGTATACGACTTCTGGGGCTTCCCCGAGCACTACTACCAGGTGACGTACGGCGCCCCCGGCGCACCCCTGCTGGCCGAGAGCGTACGGAAGCTGCTGCGCGGCGCCGGTCATCCGGTCCAGGACGTACCGGACCGGGGGCTCGACCACGGGGCGTACGTCCCGCTGGTGGAGATGTACCCGGACGCCGGCATCCCCGTGCTGCAGATCTCCATGCCGACGCTCGACCCGCGGAAGCTGATGGACATCGGGCGCAGGCTCGCCCCGCTGCGGGACGAAGGCGTGCTGATCGTCGGCAGTGGCTTCTTCACCCACAACCTGGCGGCGCTGCGCCACGGAGGCACCCCCGGCTGGTCCGTGGAGTTCGACGCCTGGGGGCGCGAGGCGCTGGAGGCCCAGGACATCGACGCGCTGCTCGACTTCGAGCGGAAGTCCCCGTCCGCGCGGCTCGCCCACCCGCGGACCGAGCACTTCGCGCCGCTGTTCGTGACACTCGGGGCGGCCGGGGACGGGCTGGAGGACCGGCGCGATGTGATCGACGGCTTCTGGATGGGGCTTGCGAAGCGGTCGGTGCAGTTCGGGTAGTCCGGCTGGTCCGGGCAGGGGGTGCGCGGGTCCCGGACAGGGTGGTGGGGGCAGGATGCGGGGCCGGGCTGTGGGTTATCCGGTCGTGGGCCCGCCGACAGCCCCCGCCGCGCCGACAGCCCCCGCTGCCCGGGCCCTCCTGTCGAGAGGTCTCTCGAACCAGGCGACATCGTGGTAGACGCCGAACTTCCGCCCCACCTCGCGGTACGTGCCCACCGGGGTGAAGCCGAAGCGCGCGTGCAGAGCGGCGGAGGCGTCGTTGGGCAGGGTGATCCCGGCGTACGCCCGGTGCACGTCCTCATCGGACAGCGCATCGAAGAGCGCTTCGTAGAGCAGGGTGCCGATCCCGCGGCCCGCGGCGCCGGGGGCGCAGTAGACGGTCACCTCGACCGAGGTGGCGTACGCCGCCTTCGGCCGGAATGCACTGCTGGTTGCATACCCCAGAATCCGGGCAGACGGTATTTCCTGAGCAACCAGGAGCCTGTGCGGGCCGTCTTCAGGATGGGAGAGCAGCCATGGGCGGCGCTCATCGGGAGCGAAGACATTCGTGTCAAATGTGATCGCAGTCTCACGGACGTAGTGGTTGTAGAGGTCGGTCAGGGCCTCCAGGTCGGCCTCCCGGCCCGGCCTGACCTGCACGTCCGTACGGTCCGCTGACATGTGCTCTCCCTAGGTGGCCGGACAGGGTACTGCACGATCACTAAAAAGAGAGCGTACCTGGGGAATTCTGTCCGGATTCCAGTCGTTGTTTCCATCAGATGCAGGACACCGGAGAGGGTGTTCCGCACCACACCGCACCATCGAGCCACTGATTCGCGACCTCATCACGTTACTCACGTAAGGGAGCACGCATGGCAACCCGTGCCGTCGCCCGTCGTTCCGACCGGGCAAGCAGCGTTCGCGCCGTAGGCGGGGAGATCGCCGACCGCGACCTGGTCGGCATGTACCTCGATGAAATCGCACGTACGCCGCTGCTCGACGCCGAGAAGGAGGTCGAGCTGTCCCAGACCATAGAGGCCGGGGTGTTCGCCCAGCAGGTTCTCGACGGTTCCGTGCAGAGCGAGGCGGCCGGGGCCTCGCACGGTGAACTGGAGGCGCTGGTCGCCGCCGGGGAGCGCGCCAAGGATGTCTTCATCCGCTCCAACCTGCGTCTGGTCGTCGCTGTGGCGCGCCGCTATCCGCGCGCCGGTCTGCCCCTGCTCGACCTCATCCAGGAGGGGAACGCCGGCCTGGTGCGCGCGGTCGAGAAGTTCGACTACGCCAAAGGCTTCAAGTTCTCCACGTATGCCACCTGGTGGATCCGGCAGGCGATCACCCGGTCCATAGCCGACCAGTCGCGTACCATCCGGCTCCCTGTCCACCTGGTGGAGGAGCTGGGCCGGATCCGCCGTGTCCAGCGCGAGTTCAACCGCGAACACGGCCGTGACCCGGAGCATGAGGAGATCGCTGCCGAGCTGGACACCAAGCCGTCCCGTGTGAGCGATGTACTGGACTGGGCCCGTGACCCGGTCAGCCTGAACATGCCGGTGGACGACCAGGGCGAGACCCAGTTCGGTGACCTCCTGGAGGACACGTCGGCGGTATCGCCCGAGCAGTCGGTCATGACGCTGCTGCGCAGTGAGGAGCTCGACGAGCTGATCGGCAAGCTCGATCACCGCACGGCTTCGATCATCAAGATGCGCTTCGGTATCGACGACGGCCGGGAGCGGACGCTGACCGAGGTCGGTAAGGAGCACGGTCTGACCCGCGAGCGGATCCGCCAGATCGAGAAGCACGCGCTGCTCGAACTGAAGAAGATGGCGGACGACGTGGGCTTCGACGCGGCGGCGTGAGCTGCGCACCCGTCACTTTGTGGCCCTCCTGCGACCCTGCCCCCGGACCCGGCTACCGGGCGGCGCCGAGTGCGGCGCCGCCCGGTATTCGCAGGCCGGGGCGTATGCGTGAGCGCGCGAGCCTGAGGGAGTGAGCGCGGAGCGGCTTCCCGAGCGCCGCCCGGCCGGGGGAGCGGCGGGACTGCGCCCTCAGACGGTGAACACCGCTTCCCTGGGCGTCTCGTCCGTGTCGGCCCCCTCCTCCGCCGGTCCGGCGGCCGGCTCCGCCCCGCTGCCGGCAGGCGCCCGCTTGGGCAGGGCGAACATCAGCAGGAAGATCACACCGAGCACCCCGGCCACCCACCACAGCGAGTGCATGAAGGCGTGGACGAAGGCGTCCCCGGTCGCGCTCGGCGCCAGCCGGTCGCTGATCGAGCCGAAGAACACGACGGACACCAGGCCGAGCCCCAGCGCGTTGCCCATCTGCTGCACGGTGTTGATCAGGCCGGAGGCCGACCCGGCATGCTCCTTGGGGACGTCCGCGAGGACCGCGTCCGTCAGCGGCGCGACGATCAGCCCCATACCGACCCCCATGACCGCCAGCGGCAGCACCATCTGCCAGGACGTGATCGCTGTCCCGTACCGGTCCGCCTCCCAGATGTAGAGCAGCAGCCCGGCCGCCATCAGCAGCGCGCCCGCCTGGAGCACCTTGCGGCCGAAGCGCGGGACCAGCTTCTGTACGGACATACCGGCGGCGGCCGAGACGGCCACCGAGAACGGGATCCCCGTGACCCCCGCCCGCAGGGCGCTCCAGCCGAGGCCGATCTGCATGTACAGCGTCCAGACCAGGAAGAAGATACCCAGCGCCACGCCGAACGTGGCCTGCACCGCGATGCCGGCGGCGAAGCTCTTCACCTTGAACAGCTCCAGCTCGACCAGTGGTGAGCCGTCCTTCCGCGCCTTCAGCCGCTCGTACGCGACCAGCCCGCCGAACACGACGACGCTGCCCGCCATCGAGACGTACCCCCAGACCGGCCAGCCGAGCTCACGGCCGCGCGTCAGCGGGTAGAGCAGCATCAGCAGACCGACGACCACCAGCAGCACACCGACGATGTCCAGCCTGAGCGCCTTCGGGGCCCTGGACTCGGTGATGAACCTGCGCCCGAGGAAGAGCCCGATCAGCCCGACCGGCAGGTTGATCAGGAAGATCGGGCGCCACTCCAGGCCTGCGATGTTCCACTCGGTCAGCAGCGCGCCGAGCAGTGGGCCGGAGACCGCGCCCAGGCCGACGATCGCGCCGAACAGCCCGAAGACCTTGCCGCGCTCCTCGGCGGGGAAGGTGGCGTGCACGATCGAGAGGACCTGCGGCACCATCAGCGCCGCCATCGCACCCTGCAGGATCCGCGAGGCCACCAGCATCTCCGGGTTCGCCGCGAAGCCGCACAGTGCGGAGGCCAGCGTGAAGCCGCCTATGCCGATGAGGAAGAGCCTCTTACGGCCGTGGATGTCGCCGAGCCGCCCGCCGGTGATCAGTCCGGCGGCGAAGGCCAGCGCATAGCCCGCGGTGATCCACTGGATCTGGCTGAACGAGGCGCCGGTGTCCTTCTGGATGGACGGGATCGCGATGTTGACGATCGTCACGTCGACGAGGTCCATGAAGGCCGCGGTCATCACGATGGCCAGCGCGAACCACCTGCGACGGTCCGCCCTGAGCGCGGCCCGGGCGGCCTGTGCCGCCGGGGTGTCCGGCGCGTCCTGGGCGGTGGGCTGGGGTGTTGAGGTCATGCGGTGAAGCTAGTCGGTATATAGGTCAACCTGTGTCCCAGTTCCCGGGCATCCTGGGTCTCATGACGGACACGCCGGTACGGCTGCTGCACCTTCTCTCGCTGCTCCAGACCCCGCGCGAATGGCCCGGCAGTGAGCTCGCCGGGCGCCTCGCCGTCAGCAGGCGCACCGTGCGCCGGGACATCGACCGGCTGCGTGACCTCGGCTATCCCGTCCAGGCCACGAGGGGAGCCGAGGGCGGCTACCGGCTGGTGGCGGGCAAGGCCATGCCCCCGCTGGTCCTCGACGACGAAGAGGCGGTCGCCATCGCGGTCGGGCTGCGCGCCGGGGCCGGGCACGCGGTCGAGGGCATCGAAGAGGCTTCCGTACGGGCCCTGGCCAAACTGGAACAGGTGCTGCCGTCCAGGCTGCGGCACCGCGTGGCCACGCTTCAGGCCGCGACGATCCCGCTGACCAGCGGGGACGGCGCGACGGTCGATCCGGACACGCTGACGGTGATCGCGGGGGCCGCCACCGGGCCCGAGCGGCTGCGCTTCGGCTACCGGGCCGGGGACGGTACGGAGACGAAGCGGCTGGTCGAGCCGTACCGGCTGGTCTCCACCGGCCGCCGCTGGTATCTCGTCGCATACGACATCGACCGGGACGACTGGCGGACGTTCCGGGTCGACCGGGTGAGCCGGCCCTTCGCGACGGGGGCGCGATTCGTCCCGCGGGAGCTGCCCGCGGTCGATGCGGGGGAGTTCGTCAGCCGGTCCCTGTCGCGACGGCAGCCTTCGGTGGATCTCGACGTGACCTTCGAGGCCCCGGCGGAGTTCGTGGCGGCACGGCTGCCGAACGGGATGGGTACGCCCGAGGTACTGGACGAGCGACGCTGCCGTCTCCGGGCGCCGGTGGCGGACTCGCTGGAGTGGCTGGGGCTGCGGCTGGCGGTGGTGGACGCGGAGTT
Organism: Streptomyces sp. NBC_00388; assembly: GCF_036061255.1. Classification (NCBI taxonomy): domain Bacteria; kingdom Bacillati; phylum Actinomycetota; class Actinomycetes; order Kitasatosporales; family Streptomycetaceae; genus Streptomyces; species Streptomyces sp. NBC_00388. The sequence goes on along the minus strand of NZ_CP107948.1, from coordinate 3,181,092 downwards.
CACCGTGCACCACCCGCCCGAGCTGGTGGAGTACGTGGCGGAGCTGGGCGCCCGGCTGGGCCGTGCGGCGGGGACAGGGCGCGACCGGTGAGCCCCTCGGCCTGCCGGGAGCGACGAGTACGGCGGGTGAGCCGGGGGCGGCGAGGTGCCGGTGCCGGGGGAGTCGGAGTGCGGGTGCCGGGGTGCCGCGGTGTGGGCATGGGGTGGTGCGGGTGTCGGGGCGGTGCGGGTGTCGGGGGTGACGCGGGGTTCAGCGCACGCGGGCGCGGAGCTCCATCGCCGTGCGGGCCGCGCTCTGCGACGCGTACACCTCGCACATGTGACGGCCGTCGGGTGTCGCCGTGTGCTCGACCTCCCAGAGGCTGACCTCCTGGCCGTCCAACAGCAGGAAAGCGTGCTCGTAGAGGGTGAAGGCCGCGGGGCCCGCGCTCTCGAAGCGGCACTGGCTGCCGAGGGCCTGGCTGATCTGGTGGGCGAACGCGGAACGCAGCCGTCGCGCGATCTCCTCACCGGGGTGGTCCGGATTCTCCGCGCGGCGCAGCACCCGGCGGGCGTGGTCGGCCGATCGGTCCGCCGTGTACGTCCTGGCCGCCGCGGGCGGAGGAGGCGACTGGAGCGTGGTGAGGATGCCGAGGTCGTCCTCCGGGTCCTCGTCGGGGAACATCGCGGCGGCGTCGGCACCGCGGATCCGGGTCACGGCGAGCCTGGCCTCGGCCTCACCCGGATACAGCTCGTACTGCGGGCCCGTGCCGGTGCCCGTCTCGTACACCAGCTCCCACAGGGTCAGGTCGGTGCCGTCGGCGATGAGGAACGTGTGACGGTACGTCTCGCGGTGCAGCCCGGCGCCCGAGCTGTGGTGCGAGGAGTGCAGCGCGGTGCTGTGCGCCAGCGCGGAGCCGAGCCGCTCGACAGCGGCGTCGGGCAGCTCGAAGGCGTTCAGTGCGCGGTCGAGGAGTCGCGCGAGGTGCTCCTCGGTCGTCTCATGCGAATGGCTCAAGGTCTCTCCAGGCCGTCGCGGCAAGTCATGAGGTCGGAACTCAACGTAGCCCCTGGGTCTGACAACGTGGCCTTCGTTCGGCAAAACGAAGGGGGCGTGCGCGAAGTTCCCGGGCGCCCTGCCAACTCACGTGTCCGGCAAGTCAGTAGATGCTGTGTCAGTTCGGTTCGGTTCCCGGCCCCGTCCCGTACAGGTCACGATAGGCCGGAAACCGCCCACCGGGCCCCTCCACCGGCTCCGCGGCCCGGACGGCCCGCACCACGGCGCGGCTCAGCGCGTCGGCCCCGGCGGCCAGCACGTCGTTGAGGACGCTCAGGTCGGGGTGGTGTCCGGTGCCGGTGGCAAGTGCGAAGACGGTGTCGCCGTCATGCATCAGGTGGACGGGCCGCACGGCTCGCGCCAGGCCGTCGTGCGCCGTGCCGGCGAGCTTCTGCGCCTGGGCGCGGGTGAGTTCGGCGTCGGTGGCCACGACCGCCAGGGTGGTGTTCAGCGGGGGGCGCGTGCCGTCCTCGCGCGCCAGAGCCAGTTGTCGCTGTGCCTCCTCGTGAACGGCGGTCGCGGGGTAGTCGGGGCGGCCCTGGCCGTACTCGCCGTAGAGCACGCCCGTCAGCGGATCGACCGGTGAGCCCGCCGCGTTCACCACGGCCAGCGCGCCCACCGTGATGCCCGAGGCGAGGGTGATGCTCGCCGAGCCGACCCCGCCCTTGAGCCCGCCGGCCACCGCACCCGTACCGGCGCCGACGCTGCCCTGTCCGGCCGGTGTGCCGGGCGCCGTCTCCGCTGCGGCCTCCACGGCCGCCCGGCCGGTGGCCGCGTCCGGCCTGGCCCGCCAGTCTCCCCCGCGGCCCAGGTCGAAGATGCAGGCGGCGGGGACGACCGGTACCACCTGCGCGGGATCGGGGCCGACCTGGACGCCGCGGCCCTGTTCCTCCAGCCAGGCCATCACGCCGGAAGCGGAGTCCAGCCCGTAGGCGCTGCCGCCCGTGAGGACGACGGCGTCCACGCGCTGGACCAGATTGCGTGGGTCGAGGGCGTCCGTTTCCCGGGTGCCGGGGCCTCCCCCGCGCACGTCCACGGCGGCCACCACACCGCCGGGCGGCGCCAGGACGACAGTGGTGCCGCTCAGCGCGCCCGCGCCGGGTACCTGCGCGTGCCCGACCCGGAGCCCGGCCACATCGGTGATCGAATCGGGCTGCCGCGTGGGCGTGTTCGCGTTCGGGCCCACGGGGGAGTCCGGGTGTGCGGGAGAGCCCGGGTGTACGGGAGAGCCCGGGTGTGCGGGGGATCCGGGGTGCGCGGGCGGCTTCGGGGCGCCCTGGGCGCCGTCCTCACCCGCGAGCGGTGTCATACGGCGTCCTGACGGGGTGTCTGCTGCGGTCATGCCTCCATGGGACCACCCCTGCCGGCGAGGTGGCGCCCGCTGCTCCTGGCCCGTCCGGTCCCGGTCCTTCCGCTGCCCCTTCTCCCTCCCTTCGTGGCGGCCGGACCGGTCACGGCAGGGGGCACGCCACCAGGCACACGAATAGCGCATAAAAGGGATATCGCGGACTACGGTGACGCAGTGACCGAGTCCGCCTCCGCCGTACCGCCGCCGCACACCGGCTCCGTACGCACCGCACCGGCACGCACCGTGTCCGTGCGCGCGGCGGCCGCGGGCGCCGCGGTCTCGCTGGCGCTGATCGTGGCCATCGTGCTGGGCAGCCGTTTCCTGCACGACTTCGACTCGGCCCTCCTGCCGTACGCCGTCGCCAGCGTCTTCCTCGCCTTCGGCGTCGCCTACCGGTACACGGTGTGGATCTCCGCGCCCGGGGCGCGCAGGCTCTTCAACAAGGGCTGGAGCAGCTTCTTCTCGCGCGCCAACTTCCGCAGGGCGCCCACCGCGCTGCCGAAGATGATCGCCACCTATCTGGGCTTCCAGAAGTTCCTCGGCGCCAGGTCGCACGCCCGCTGGGCGGCGCACCAGCTGATCTTCTGGGGATGCGTCCTCGCCTCCCTGATCACCTTCCCGCTCACCTGGGGCTGGTTCACCTTCACGTCGGGCAGCGGCTCGGGGCCCGGATACGAGATGCGGATCTGGGGCTTCAAGATCCTCGGGTTCGACTCGCTGAACATCCTGGGCTGGCTGATGTTCCACGGCCTCGATGTCGCCGCCGTCCTGGTCATCCCCGGTGCCTCGTACTTCCTCTGGCGGCGGATGAGGGACCGGGGCGCCATGACGGGACAGCGGTTCGCCTACGACCTGGTGCCACTGCTCGCGCTGATCGTCATCTCCGTGACGGGACTCCTCCTCACCTTCTCCTCGGTATTCCTGCGGGGCGGCGGCTACGAGTTCCTCGCTGTGCTGCACATGGTCTCGGTGATCTTCACCCTCGTCTACGTCCCGTTCGGCAAGTTCTTCCACATCGTGCAGCGGCCCGCGGCCGTGGGAATGCAGCTGTTCAAGTACACCGCCCGCCAGGACGAAGAGATCTTCACCTGCCGCCGCTGCCACGAGCCGATCGACACCGGGCCGTACGTCGACAACCTCCGTGCCACCATGCGCGATCTGGACCTGGGCTTCGACGCCTGGGCCGAGTACTGCCCGCGCTGCAAGCGGGTGCTGCGCGGCAACGCCTACCTCACCCAAGTGAAGAAGGGCTTCAAGTGAGCACCCCGCAGGCCCCGGCTGTCCCGCACGGCGCACCCATCCCGCTCGACCCGTCCATCGCCCCTCCTGGCACCCGCAACTTCCGGGACGCGGGCGGTATCCCCGCCGACCAGTGGCACGCCGACCAGAACGGCGAGACGCTCGTCCCCACCCACTGCTGCTTCTGCGGGGTGCAGTGCGGCATGTACCTCCGTGTGAACAGGCACGGCAAGGTCTTCGGAGTGGAGCCCCGCAACCACGACATCAACCGGATGCGGCTCTGTCCCAAGGGGATCAACGCCTATCAGCAGGTCAACCACCCGGACAGGCTCACCGCGCCGCTGATGCGCCGCACACGCGACGAGCCCTTCGGAGAGGCCTCGTGGGAGGAGGCGCTCGACTTCACCGTCTCCGAGATCCGCCGCATCCAGGGGCGGTACGGCAACGACGCGTTCGGGCTGCTCGGCGGTGCCAGCCTCTTCTCCGAGAAGACCTATCTGGTCGGCAAGTTCGCCCGGGTGGCGCTCAAGACCCGACACGTCGACTACAACGGCAGGCTCTGCATGGTCAGCGCCGCCGGCGCCAACAAGCTCGCTTTCGGCATCGACCGGGCGGGGAACCCTTTCTCCGACATCCTCCTCACCGACTGCCTGCTCATCGCCGGGTCGAACGTCGGGGAGTGCTTCCCCGTGCTGACGCAGTACCTGTGGGGGGCCAGGGACCGTGGCGCCTCCCTCATCGTCATCGACCCGCGCGAGACGGCCATCGCCCGGACCGCCGACATCCATGTCGCGCTCAAGCCCGGCACCGACTCGGTCTTCTTCAATGCCGTACTGAACGTGGTGATCCGCGAAGGCCTCGACAACAAGGACTTCGTCGGGGCGCACACCACCGGCTGGGAGGAGGTCCGCGCCAAGGTCGCCGAGTACACCCCGGAACGCGCCGCAGGGATCTGCGGCATCCCGGCCGGGCAGGTGGTCCAGGTCGCCCGGACCTTCGCAGGCGCCGAGCGGGCCATGGCCTGGCACGCCCGCGGTATCGAGCACCACTCCCAGGGCGTCGAGAACTGCCTCTCCGTCATCAACCTCTGCGCCGCCACCGGCCACATCGGCCGCCCCGGCGCCGGCTACGGGACCCTCACGGGCCAGGGAAACGGCCAGGGTGGCCGCGAACACGGCCAGAAGTCCGACCTCCTTCCCGGTGGCCGGTCGATCACGAACCCGGAGCACCGCAGGCAGATCTGTGAGATCTGGGGCATCGAGGAATCCGAACTCCCGCCCGCGGGAACCTCGATGATGGAGATGGTCTGGCAGATGCGGCGCCAGGAGATCCGCGGACTCATCGGTATCTGCAACAACCCCTTCGTCTCCCTCCCCAACTACCGGGTGGTCAAGGAGGGGTACGACACCACCGAGTTCCACGCACAGTTCGACTTCTTCCTCTCCGAGACCGCGGCCAACGCTCACGTGGTCTTCCCTGTCACCACCTGGGCCGAGGACGAGGGCGTGATGGCCAACGCCGAGGCCCGGGTGGTCAAGCACAACAAGGCGCAGGACCCGCCCCCCGGGGTACGGACCGACACCTGGGTGATCGCGCAGCTCGCCCAGCGGCTCGGCGTCGGTGACAAATTCACCTACGCCGGTTCCCGCGAGGTCTTCGAGGAACTGCGCATCGCGTCGGCGGGCACCGTCAACGACTACTACGGCATCACCTACGAACGGCTTGAGGAGACCGGCGGTATCGCCTGGCCCTGCCCGTCCACCGATCACCCCGGCACTCCCCGGCTCTTCGAGGACGGCACCACGTACCACCCCGACGGCAAGATCCATCTGCAGGTGGTCGAGTGGCACCCGCCGATGGACCCGTACGACGACGAGCACCCCATGTCGCTCACGACGGGCCGCACGGTCGCGCACTTCCTCTCCGGCAACCAGACCCGCAGGCTGGGCGCGCTCGTCGAGCAGACCCCGCGTCCCTGGGTGGAGGTGCATCCGTCCCATGGCTTCACCTCCGGAGATCCCGTACGGGTCGTCACCCGGCGGGGCAGCGAGGTCTTCCCCGCGCTGGTCACCGAGGCCATCCGGCCGGACACCGTCTTCATTCCGTACCACTGGGCTGTTCCCACAGCGGCCAACGCCCTCACCATCGATGCGCTCGACCCCCGTTCCAAGATTCCCGAGTACAAGGTCTGCGCCTGCCGCATCGAGGCCGCCGAGCGGGTCGACGAGGTCCCCGCGCCGCCCGTCGCCCCCGGCGGGACGGCCTATGCCGGGACGCGGATCTCCCGGACCGACCCCCTGCCGCCGTCGGCCCCGCAAGGGCGTGGCACGGCGGAGAGGAGCTGAGCCCCGCCATGATGGGCAGAACGATCTTCATCGATCCCGGGCGCTGCATCGGTTGCCAGGCCTGTGTGTCGGCCTGCCGCGAGTGCGATTCGCACCGGGGCACGTCGATGATCCACCTCGACTACACCGATCCCGGCCAGTCCGTGGCCTCCCTCCCCACGGTCTGTATGCACTGTGAGGACCCGGTCGCACCGTGCGCCGAGGTCTGCCCCGCCGACGCGATCCTGGTGACCGCCGACGGTGTGGTCCAGGAGGCCGACACCACGCGCTGCATCGGCTGCTCCAACTGCGTCAACGCCTGTCCCTTCGGTGTACCGAAGATCGATCTCCAGGCGAAGCTCCAGCTCAAGTGCAATCTCTGTTACGACCGCACCGCGTACGGCCTCGCCCCCATGTGCGCCACGGTCTGCCCCACGGGGGCGCTCTTCTACGGAACGCTTGAGGAGCTCCGGGCCGAGCGGCCCGGTGTGCAGGTCGCCGACTCCTTCGCGTTCGGCGATGTCGTGGTCAGGACCGGTGTGGCGATGGTGGTCCCCGCCGACAAGGTCCAGTGGCCGGTGCCCGGCGGGCTTCCGGTTGTCGAGGTCAATGGAGTCGATGTGAGAGACGCGCCCGGTGTCGGCGGCGCCGGTGTATCCGGTGGCGGGGTCGGGGGTGCCGGTGGCGCCCGTGGTGTGCGCGGCGCCAGCAGCACCAGTGGCCCCGCGGCTGCCGGTGGGCCCGACGGCGCCGGTGGTGGTCCTGCCTCCGGTCCCGGGCCCGACGGCGCCGGTGGCGCGGCAGGCGGGGGCGGACGATGAGCGTCACCCAGCACCCTCCAGGCCAGCACTCTCCAGGCCAGCACCCTCCAGGCCGGCAGCCGCCCGGGCAGTCGCCGGGCACGCCTTCTCCGGGGGGCGGTCCGATGGACAGCGACGGGGCCCGCGAGGCGCTGAACGACCGGATCAGCGCGGACTCGCTCACCACGCGCCGCGACTACCTGCGGATCGTCACCACTGTGTCCGGGGGCCTGGCCGTCGGCGGCCTCGGTGTCGCCGGGGGAGTGCTGAAGCGGCACGGTGACAGTGAGGCGGCTCCCACCCCCAGGAAGGTCACCGACCGGTTGCAGCCCGGCGAGTCGGCCGACTTCCGGTTCCCCGGTGAGGAGGACCGCGCGGTGGCCGTACGGCTGGCGGACGGCACCCTCGCCGGGTACTCAGCCGTCTGCACCCACCTCGCCTGCGCCGTGCTGTGGCGCAAGGACCGCGGCACCGAGGGCGAGCTCTACTGCCCCTGCCACGAAGGTGTCTTCGACGCCAGGACCGGCGAGGTCACCGCGGGACCACCCCCTCGGGGGCTGCCACGGGTGCTCCTCGTGGAGCGGGAGGACGGCAGCGTCTGGGCCCTTGCCACGGCCCGCTCGGGTGAGGACACCAAGGACGCCGTCTGCCGGCAGTTCAGAAAATCCGACCCGGAGTCGACGGCGCGGCTCGGCTGTCCCGGTGTGACACGGGCGACACATGAGCGAGGGAAGCAGACGTGACTGACCGTGACTGACCAGCCGCTCCAGCCCGGATCCCGCCCCGAGCCGCAGCCCCGCTCCGAGCCGCAGCCCCGCTCCGAGCCGCAGCCCCGCTCCGAGCCGCAGCCCCGCTCCGAGCCGCAGCCCCGGCCGGGACCCGAGTACCGGCCGGGCAGCGCACAGCCCCGCCTCAACCGCCCGCTCGCCGAACGCTATCCACAGATCCGTCCCACCAGTGGGTACGCCGACCCGCGGATCCGGCACACCGGCCCCGGCCCCGGGGCGGGGAGCGAACAGGAACCGGAACGCTCCTCCAGGCTGACCGCCCGGCTCGTCCTCGCGATGTCCGTGGTGATCGGCCAGCTCTGGGCGCTGACCATCACCGTGAACGAGTGGATGGAGGGCAACACAGGCACAGCCTGGTGGGCCGCCGGCTTCCTCTGCCTGTCCTTCCTGGTGGTGCTGGGGCTCTGGCGCCTGGATCCGAAGGACCGCTGACGGCACAGGCCGGACAACGGGCCGAAAGGGCTGCCGGCCGGGCCGGGGGCGGGCGGGCCCGCACCGCGGCCGGGCGCCGTACCCTTGCCGTATGAGCACTGCCCCCGCCTCCGGCCCCCGCGACGACGGTGACCGCGGCCCCGAGACCCGCCCCGGCACCACGCCGTCGGCCTCCGGGCCGGAGGCCGTGTCCAAGCCGCTGCCGAAGCCGCGCGCCAAGGTGGTCTTCGACGATCCGCTCGACCAGCAGTCCGCCGACGAGACGGACCGCGGCTGGGGCGAGCAGGCATCGTCGGGCGGCAGCGCGGCGGACCTGGCGCGGTTCCTCGACGAGAAGCCGCCGCACCACATCTGAATCTGAGCCGCCCCTGGCCCCGGGAGCTGCGCCCCCAGGAGTGCCCTCAGGAGCTGTGCCCCGAACCGCGCTGGGCGAGCAGGATGTCCCTGATCTCCCGCAACAGCGCCACCTCGGCCGCCTCCGCCTCGGCCGTCTCCTCCTCCAGCGTCTGCTCCCTGGCTGCCTTGCGGGCGAGGTACTTGGCCATCGGCAGCACCATCAGGAAGTAGACGACGGCCGCTGTGATGACGAAGGTCAGGACGGCGTTGAGCACCGACCCCCAGAGGATGTAGATACCGCTGGTCACGTCGCCGGAGGCGCTGACGGCACAGGGTGCCTTGAAGCAGGACTTGTAGGAGTCCAGCTGTGAGGTGCCGAAGGCGCCGACCAGCGGGCTGATCACGCCCTTCACCACGGAGTTCACCACGGCCGTGAACGCGGCGCCGATCACCACGGCGACAGCGAGGTCGATGACGTTCCCCCGCATCAGGAAGGCCTTGAAGCCCTCCAGCACGGTGGGACTCTCTCTGCTCATCAGTCGGTCCTTCTCCCTGTGCGCCGGTGGCGGAACAGCCCGTCCCGCCACCTAAGGCGCTGCGCCACGAAGGTGTCCAATTGGCCTGCCCCGACAGGGGACATGGCCGCTCGTCAGTGCTAATCAGCACAGGGTCACCGCCAGTTTCGAGGTGGCTCCGGCGCCTGCAAGCGCGGTCGCCGTCGCACGGGAGACGGAGAGCACGACGAGCGCGCCCGCCTCGACGGAGGTGTCGCCCGCGACCGGCACATCGGACACCCGGACTCCGGTCGCCACCACCCGCGCCGTACGGCCGGCCGTCGGCGGGCCGGAACCCGCCGGGTCGACACCCACCGGACCGGCTCCCACCGGGGTGTCGCCGAACGCGATGACATCGACACGGTCGCCGCGGGCCAGCAGCCGGACGGTCGCAGCGTCGGCGATGCGTACCGGCGCGGATACCGGGGCGGTACGGCCGGAGGCCGCGGGGGAACCTGGCGGGCGGGCCCGCACGCCCGCCGGCCCGTCCGGCCCGGGGCGGGCCCTGGCGGCGGCGGCCGGGGGTTCCGCGTCCCCGGCGTCGCGTGGGGCCCAGGTAGCCAGTGCGGCAGCCGCGAGCATCACCCCTGCCACCGCCGTGCGCCGCCGGCGGCCCAGAGCGCGCCGCAGGCGATACCGCCCCGGACGCACCCGCAGGGGAGCGAACGGCGGCACTCCGCGCGGCTCGGGCGCGGACACGACCGGTACGGGCATGGGGATCATGGCAACCACCGCCTGGTGTGAGGAGTCTGGGGCGAGCTCCTCCCACGATCCGGCGTCCCGCGACATCCCGCCGAGAGCTGTGGACTACTCGCGAGTTGTGGACAACCGACTCACCCCGGCCCCGGCGCCCTACCCCTGTGCCGGCCCCAACCCCCGTACCGGCCCCAACCCCTGTACCGGCCCCGGCACCCGTACCGATACACCGGCATCGGATCCCGCCCCCTGCCCGGCACAGGGCCCTGCCCCGGCACAGGGCCCCCTGCCCCGGCACAGGGCCCCCTGCCCGGCACTCCCGGCACGGGACCCCTGCCCGGCACTCCCGGCACAGGATCCCACCCGCCGCTCAGGGCAGTTCGATCCCCGGGTCGACCCCGTCCAGCGACCGTGCGCAGTGGCACCCCTGCGACTGCTTCGCGGGCAGTCCGGCCACCGCGTCGAAGAGCACCGTGCGCAGCCGGTCCACATTGGCGGCGAAGACCCTCAGCACCTCGTCGTGGGAGACGCCCTCGCCGGCCTCGGCCCCCGCGTCGAGGTCCGTGACCAGCGTCATCGACGTGTAGCAGAGGCCCAGTTCGCGGGCGAGCACAGCCTCGGGATGACCGGTCATGCCCACCACGGACCAGCCCATCGCGGCGTGCCAGCGCGACTCGGCCCTGGTGGAGAAACGCGGCCCCTCGATGACGACCAGGGTCCCGCCGTCCACCGGCTCCCACGCATGCCTGCGGGCCGCGGCCAGCGCCGCTCCGCGGCCCGCAGGGCAGTACGGGTCGGCCAGCGACACATGGACCACGTTCGGGACGGTGCCGTCGGGCAGCGCCCGGCCGTCGAAGTACGTCTGCGTGCGCGCCTTCGTACGGTCCACCATCTGGTCCGGTACGAGCAGCGTCCCCGGCCCGTACTCCGGCCGCAGCCCGCCCACCGCGCACGGGCCGAGCACCTGCCGTACGCCCACGGAGCGCAACGCCCAGAGGTTCGCCCGGTAGTTGATGAGGTGCGGGGGCAGATGGTGGCCCCGTCCGTGCCGGGGGAGGAACGCCACCCGCCGCCCGGCGACCTCGCCGAGGAAGAGCGAGTCGCTCGGCTTCCCGTAGGGGGTGTCCACCGCGACCTCGGTCACGTCCTCCAGGAAGGAGTAGAAGCCGGAGCCGCCGATGACACCGATGTCCGCCGTCGGGGCCGCGGTGTGCCCAGCGGTCGCCTGGTCTGCCGAGTTCGCCACATTCACCATGCCGGTCACACTATCGGGGGCGGGGGAGTGGCCCCGGACACACCGAAGACCCCGCCGTCGGTGACGGCAGGGTCCCGGGAAACCGGTATCAGGCGGCCGAGCTGCCGCTGGAGGAGCTGCTCGACGAGGAGGCCGACGCCGAACCGGCCGTCTTCGACGCACCGGCCTTCGCGTCGGAGCCCGAAGAGCCGGACGAACCCGAAGAACCGGACGAGCTCGAAGAGCCCGACGAGGCCGAGTCCGACGAAGAACCCGCGGGCTTGGAAGACGCCGCCGTGCTGCTCGACGAGGAGCCGCGGCTGTCGTTCCGGTAGAAACCCGAGCCCTTGAAGACAATGCCGACCGCCGAGAACACCTTCTTCAGGCGTCCTTCGCAGTTCGGGCATACGGTCAGGGATTCGTCGGTGAACTTCTGCACCGCCTCCAGGCCCTCGCCGCATTCGGTGCACTGATACTGATAGGTCGGCACTTGCTCCTCCTGGCACTCTCACTCAGTGAGTGCTAACGACGCTCTATAGTGACGTATTCCGCTGGATCAGTCCACTGAGACCGGCACACGGTGACCGATCCCACGCGCGGCGCCGGGCTTGGTGCCGCGCCCGATCCCACGACCGACGCCTGTCGACGCGTCGAGTTCCGTGCTTCCGGACACTTCCCGGCCGACGGCCTGCTGCGGGTCCGCACCCGGCCCCGCGTCGCGCGGCGTCAGCCGTGACCGCAGAGCCAGCAGGGTGATCAGGGCCAGCACTGTGCCGCCCATCGGCACCAGGAACCCGGCGCTTGAGCTGTACGCGTCGGTCAGCTCGCCCGCCACCGATACCGCCGCGGCCTGTCCCAGTGCCACGGACCCGGTCAGCCAGGTGAAGGCCTCGGTGCGCGCCGAAGCGGGCACCAGGGTGTCCACCAGGGTGTATCCGCTGATCAGCGCCGGTGCGATGCAGAGGCCGACCAGCAGCCCGAGCCCCGCTATCAGCGGCGCCGTGTGCATCGCCCAGAGCCCGGACGCGGTGATGGCCAGTGCCGTGTACGCGACGAGCAGCCGGGACTTCGGTGCGATCTTCCAGGCGATGGCGCCGCAGATGATGCCGGCGAGCATGTTGCCCGCGGCGAAGACCCCGTACAGCAGACCGTTCACGCCTGGCCGGCCGATCTCCTCGGCGAACGCGGTCAGGGAGACCTGCATGCCGCCGAACACCGCGCCGATGCCCAGGAAGGCCACGGCGAGCACCCGGACACCGGGGACCGAGAGCGCGGAGACGGGCCGCACGGACGTGTGTCCGTTGTCACGGCCGCTCACCGCGGGCTGCGTGCGGCGCTGCGCGGCGAAGACGAGTCCGCCGATCAGGGTCAGGGTGGCCTCGGTGATCAGGCCGGCCGCCGGGTGGATCCCGGTGCACAGCGCGGTCGTGAGCACCGGGCCGATGACGAAGGTGAACTCGTCCGTCACGGATTCGAAGGCCGCGGCCGTCGACATGAGGGGCGAGCCCTCCAGCTTCGCGGCCCAGCGCGCGCGGACCATCGGGCCGACCTGCGGGACGGACGCACCGGTCGGTACGGCGGCGACGAACAGCGCCCACAGCGGGGCGTCCGCCAGCGCGAGGACCGTCAGGACGACCACCGAAGCGGTGTGGACGAGCACCCCGGGGAAGAGCACGGCACGCTGGCCGAAGCGGTCGGCGAGCTTGCCGCTCTGCGGCGCGAACAGCGCCATGGAGACACCTGTCACAGCGGCGACGACGCCGGCGCTGCCGTACGACCCCGTCGTGTGCTGTACCAGCAGCACGATGCCGATGGTCAGCATGGCGAAGGGCTGCCGCGCGGCGAAACCGGGCAGCAGGAACGTCCATGCGCCAGGTGTGCGCAGCAGTTGCCCGTACCCCGGACGGGTCTCGGAGACCGTGGACACCACGGCCTTGCCTTTCTGCCGCCTGGTGGCGCTCCCCTTGTCGTACGTGCATGCGCAGGCATGCGTACGGGAGCTGCCGAGAGCTGTCCTCTTGCGCGGAACTGCGGTAGGCCGGGCCGTTTCGTCGTGCGGAACACCTGCGCGGATACCGCGCACGCACCGCGACGGGGGTGCCTCGACCGCCATACGGTCGCGCCAGCTCTGCATCAGGCAGAGTTGGTCGATCAGGTCAATCAAGTCGATCGGGTCAAGCCGATCGCTTCATGGTACCGCTATTGGCGAGCCAGCCTGCCAGCTTGCCGCCCTGGCCGATGGCCCGCAGGCGTGCCTCGGCCGCGTCGCGCACCGGGTCGGTCGCCACCACGAGGAGTTCGTCCCCGCGCCGCAGCACGGTCGAGGGCAGTGGCACGAAGCTCGTGCCGTCCCGGACGACCAAGGTCACCGCCGCGCCCTTGGGCAGCCGCAGTTCGCCGACCTCGACACCGTGCATCCGCGATTTCTCCGGGATCGCCACCGACAGCAGATGCCCGCGCAGCCGTTCCAGCGGCGCCGATTCGATGCCCAGGTCCGACGCGGCCTCCGAGTTGTCGCCGAGGTTGAGCTTCCTGGCCAGCCAGGGCAGCGTCGGCCCCTGCACCAGGGTGTAGACGACCACCAGTACGAAGACGATGTTGAAGACGCGGGAGCTGCCGTCGATCCCGGACACCATCGGGATGGTCGCCAGGATGACGGGAACCGCTCCGCGCAGCCCGGCCCACGACATCAGGGTCTGTTCCTGCCAGGTCACCCGGAACGGCGCCAGGCTCAGCAGGACGGAGACCGGCCGCGCCACCATCGTCAGGACCAGTCCCACGATGACCGCGGGCCAGAAGTCACTGCCCAGCTCATGGGGGCTCACCAGCAGACCGAGCAGGACGAACATGCCGATCTGGGCTATCCAGCCGAGCCCCTCGGCGAACCCGCGGGTGGCCGGCCAGTGCGGCAGCTTCGCGTTCCCGAGCAGCATCGAGGCGAGGTAGACGGCGAGGAACCCACTGCCGTGGGCGATGGCACCGCCCGCGTACGCCATGATCGCGATGGCCATCACGGCGATCGGGTAGAGGCCGGACGCGGGCAGCGCGACACGGCGCAGCCCCCAGGATCCGAGCCAGCCGACGGCGAGGCCGATGGAGGCGCCGATCGCCAGCTCCAGGGCGATCTTGCCGACCAGTACGTACCAGTGGTCGACCGGTCCTGCCGTCGAGAACGCGATGACCAGGATCACCACGGGGGCGTCGTTGAAGCCGGACTCGGCCTCCAGCACTCCGGTGATCCGGGAGGGCAGGGGGACCTTGCGCAGGACGGAGAAGACCGCGGCGGCGTCCGTCGACGAGACCACGGCGCCGATGATCAGGGCCTGGCGCCATTCGAGACCCACCAGGTAGTGCGCACCCGCCGCGGTGATCCCCACGCTCACCGCGACGCCGGCCGTCGACAGCACGACGGCCATCGGCAGGACCGGCTTGATCTCTTTCCACTTGGTGCCCAGGCCGCCCTCGGCCAGGATCACGACCAGGGCGGCGTAGCCGATCACCTGCGTCATCTCGACGTTGTCGAACTTGACGTTGAAGATGCCGTCCTGGCCTATGGCCATCCCGATGCCGAGGTACAGCAGCAGGCTGGGGAGGCCGCTGCGCGAGGAGATGCGCACGGCGGCCACGGCGATCAGCAGGACGAGCGAGCAGATCAGCAGGAGCTCGTTGAGATGGTGGACAGTCAGTGGCCGTTCCTTCCCTCGTACGCCTGCAGGTACTTCGTTACCCTACCTAATCCTTGACGCTTCCTTGACGCTTCGCTTACTTGTGCGATGCCGGTGGGGATACCGCGTCCGGTGCGGACGGGCGCTGCGCCTATGGTTGCTCCAGCGCTCCGTCGGTACTACAGACCACCCTGCCCCTCGAAGGACAGCGATGCCCGCCGCCACCACCTCAGCCGCCCCTTCCGGCACGCAATCCGGCACGAAATCCCGCAGGAAGAAAGGGCGTCGCGCCAGGCTGATCGTGATCGTCCTGGTGCTGGCGCTCGTCGCGGGCATCGGGTACGGGACGTACTGGGGCGTGAGCACCGTGCGGGCGTCCCTGCCGCAGACGACCGGTGAGATCAAGGTTCCCGGTCTCTCGGGCAACGTCGATGTCGAACGCGACAGCTACGGCGTCCCGCAGATCTACGCGGACACCGACGCCGACCTCTTCCGGGCCCAGGGCTTCGTCCAGGCGCAGGACCGGTTCTACGAGATGGACGTCCGGCGCCACATGACGTCCGGCCGGCTCTCCGAGATGTTCGGGTCGGGGCAGGTCAAGACCGATTCCTTCCTGCGCACGCTCGGCTGGCACCGGGTCGCGCAGCAGGAGTACGACACCAAGCTGTCGCCGGGGACCAAGAAGAACCTCCAGGCGTACGCGGCCGGGGTCAACGCGTATCTGAAGGGCAAGGACGGCAAGCAGATCTCCGTCGAGTACGCGGCTCTCGGACTCACCAACGACTACAAGCCCGAGTCCTGGACACCGGTCGACTCGGTGGCCTGGCTCAAGGCGATGGCGTGGGACCTGCGCGGAAACATGCAGGACGAGATCGACCGTTCGCTGATGACCTCACGGCTGAGCACCCAGCAGATCAGCGACCTGTACCCGTCCTACCCGTACAGCAGGAACAAGCCGATCGTGCAGCAGGGCGGCATCGACCCGGTGACCGGGAAGTTCGACCAGGACGCGAACCCGGGCGGTGCCGCGGGCGGTTCCGGCACCGCGGGCGGCGCGGTCCAGGGGATGCAGTCGCAGCTCTCCTCGCTCTCGGACACCCTGGACAAGATCCCGGCGCTGCTCGGCCCGAGCGGCAGCGGTATCGGCTCCAACTCCTGGGTGGTCTCGGGTGACCTGACGACCACCGGCAAGCCGTTGCTGGCCAACGACCCGCACCTCGCGCCGCAACTGCCGTCCCTCTGGTACCAGATGGGTCTGCACTGCCGCACGGTCTCCAGCAGCTGCCACTACGACGTGGCGGGGTACACCTTCTCCGGGATGCCCGGCGTGATCATCGGCCACAACCAGGACATCTCCTGGGGCTTCACCAACCTCGGTGCCGATGTCACCGACCTCTATCTGGAGAAGGTCACCGGAGACGGCTACCTCTACGACGGCGAGGAGAAGCCCTTCACGACCCGCAAGGAGACCATCAAGGTCGCCGGCGGCGCGTCGCGGCAGATCGTCGTCCGTGGGACGAACAACGGCCCGCTGGTCTCCGACCGGGACACCGAGCTGGAGAAGGTCGGCCAGAAGGCCCCGGTGACCTCGGCCGCCCCTGACCGCAGCGACGGTTACGCGGTGGCCCTCAAGTGGACCGCGCTCCAGCCGGGCAACTCGATGGACGCGGTCTTCGACCTGGACAAGGCCAAGGACTGGACCGGTTTCCGGGCCGCCGCGAAGAACTTCGACGTCCCCTCGCAGAACCTGATCTACGCGGACACCAAGGGCAACATCGGCTACCAGGCGCCCGGCAGTATCCCGATCCGCGCCAAGGGCTACGACGGCACGATGCCCGCACCGGGCTGGGACCCCAAGTACCAGTGGAAGGGCACGATCCCCTTCGACCAGCTGCCCTACGAGTACAACCCGAAGCGCGGCTACATCGTCACCGCCAACCAGGCCGTGATCGACCCGAAGAAGTACCCGTACCTGCTGACCGAGGACTGGGGCTACGGCACCCGCAGCCGGCGGATCACCGACCTCATCGAGTCGAAGACCAAGGACGGCGGGAAGATCTCGACCGAGGACATGCAGAAGATGCAGCTGGACAACAGCAGCGAGATCGCCAAGCTGCTGACACCGTTGCTGCTGAAGCTGAACATCAAGGACCCCGACGTCCGCCAGGCCCAGAAGCTCCTCGAAGGCTGGGACTACACGCAGGAGTCGGACTCGGCGGCTGCCGCGTACTTCAACGCGGTCTGGCGCAACATCCTCAAGCTCGCCTTCGGCAACAAGCTGCCCAAGGAGCTGCGGGTCGAGGGGCAGTGCCTCAACGTGCCGCCGGCCGACAGCGCCTCGGGCCCCGCCGACGAGCAGGACAAGCTGGTGCGCGAGTGCGGCCAGCGCTCGGCCGACTCGGCGCAGCCGGACGGCGGTGACCGCTGGTTCGAGGTCGTGCGCAAGCTGCTCGACAAGCCGGACAGCGACTGGTGGAAGACGCCGAGGACCCGGCTCGACAAGGCCACCCACAACCGGGACGAGCTGCTGGGGCGGGCCATGAAGGACGCCCGCTGGGAGCTGACGGCCAAGCTCGGCAAGGACGTCGACACCTGGAACTGGGGCCGGCTGCACCAGCTGATGCTCAAGAACCAGACCCTCGGCACCGACGGCCCGGGCGTCCTCAAGTGGATGCTCAACCGCGGCCCGTTCAACCTGGGCGGCGGCGAGGCGGCGGTCGACGCCACGGGCTGGAACGCGGCAGGCGGGTACGGCGTCGTCTGGGTCCCCTCGATGCGCATGGTCGTGAACCTCAAGGACCTCGACAAGTCGCAGTGGATCAACCTGACCGGGGAGTCGGGGCACGCGTACAGCGCGCACTACACCGACCAGACGGAGAAGTGGGCCGACGGGTCGCTGCTCGACTGGTCCTTCAGCAAGAGCGCCGTCGACAAGAGCACGGTCGACAGGCTGGTGCTCAAGCCCTGACGGGGCGCGCCGGCGCCCGGGCGGCCCCTGGCGCCGCCCGCGGGCCCGCCGCGGGCAGGGGCGGGCCCGTCGGGTCAGGCGCTGAGGCGGCGGGCCCCTTCCGGGGTCACCACGGCTTGTACGGGGTGGTCGTGCGGTTCCTCCGGGACCCGTGCGACCACCTCGTCGCCGTACAGCAGCACCACCAGGGCGGGGTGCTCGCCCGCCCGCGCGAGCCGGGCGAGCACCCGGTCGTAGCTGCCGCCCCCGCGCCCCAGCCGCATCCCGCGCCCGTCGACCGCCAGCCCGGGCAGCAGGACGGCATCGGCTTCGAGCACCGCGCGTACGCCGAGCCGTGCGCCGCCCGGCTCCAGGAGCCCGCGCCCGGCGGGCACCAGCGAGTCCGCGCCCTCGTACGCGCCCCAGTCGAGGTCGTTGTCGGGCAGCAGCACAGGAAGCAGCACCCGGACCCCGCGGTCGCGCAGCGCGTCCAGGAGCGGGCGGGTGCCCGGCTCGCGACCGACCGACACGTAGGCGGCGACGGTGTGTGCGCGCGCGAGTTCCGGGAGTGCGACCGCGTGACCGGCGAGAACCGCGGCGGCCGATTCCACGTCTTGAATGGTCAGGAGGGCTCTCGCGGCGAGGAGTTGCTGCCGCAGGGACGTTTTGTCGCAGTTTCCGGGCGTCATCAAAAGTTCGCAATCCTCTCGTAACCTCAAATATGAGGATCTATTAAGCGGAGTATCATCTTCCGCCTCGAAGTCAACGGATATGGTGCTACGTATGACTCAGTCGCCACCAAGGATCAGCAAGGCTGTCATCCCGGCAGCGGGCCTCGGCACCCGGTTCCTGCCGGCCACGAAGGCCACTCCCAAAGAGATGCTGCCCGTGGTCGACAAACCGGCCATTCAGTACGTCGTCGAGGAGGCGGTCTCGGCCGGGCTCTCCGACGTACTCATGATCACCGGTCGGAACAAGCGTCCGCTGGAGGACCACTTCGACCGCAACTACGAGCTGGAGTCGGCGCTCACCCGCAAGGGCGACGCCGAGAAGCTCGCCAGGGTCCAGGAGTCCAGCGACCTCGCCACCATGCACTACGTGCGTCAGGGCGACCCGAGGGGCCTCGGCCACGCCGTCCTGTGTGCGGCCCCGCACGTCGGTGACCAGCCCTTCGCCGTCCTCCTCGGTGACGACCTGATCGACCCGCGGGACCCGCTGCTGGCGCGCATGGTGGAGATCCAGGAGCGCGAGGGCGGCAGCGTGGTGGCGCTCATGGAGGTCGAGCCGTCACAGATCCACCTCTACGGCTGCGCGGCCGTGGAGCCGACCGGCGAGTCGGACGTGGTCAAGGTCACGGACCTGGTGGAGAAGCCCGCCGCGGCCGACGCCCCCAGCAACCTCGCGATCATCGGCCGCTACGTCCTGGACCCGGCCGTCTTCGGCATACTGCGCAAGACCGAGCCGGGACGCGGCAACGAGATCCAGCTCACCGACGCCCTCCAGCAGCTCGCCCACGACGAGAAGGCGGGCGGCCCGGTGCACGGCGTCGTCTTCAAGGGCCGCCGCTATGACACCGGTGACCGCGGTGACTATCTGCGGGCCATTGTCAGACTCGCGTGCGAACGTGAGGACCTGGGACCGGACTTCAAGTCCTGGCTTCGCCGTTATGTCACCGAGGAGATGTAGCACGTGAGCAACACCCCGATCTGGTCGGTGGACGAGCACCTGGACGACATTCTCGGTGCGGTCCGCCCGCTGGAGCCGATCGACCTGCAGCTTCCGGACGCCCAGGGGTGCGTCCTCGTCGAGGACGTCACCGTCGAGATCTCGCTGCCGCCCTTCGACAACAGCTCGATGGACGGGTACGCGGTCCGTACGGTCGATGTCGAGGGTGCGAGCGAGGAGTTCCCGGCTGTCCTCACCGTCATCGGGGATGTGGCGGCCGGCGCGGCCGAGCTGCCCACGGTGGGTCCGGGCGAGGCCGCCCGGATCATGACCGGCGCCCCCCTGCCGCCCGGCGCGCAGGCTGTCGTCCCGGTCGAGTGGACCGACGGCGGCACCGGCGGGGGAGCCGCGACCACCATGCGGGCGGCGAGCGGTGCGCCCGAGGGCGCGAGCGGCGAGGTCCGGGTGTACCGCGCGGCCGAACAGGGCGCCCATGTCCGCGAGCGCGGCAGCGATGTCCGCGCGGGCGATCTCGCGCTCGAAGCGGGTACGGTGCTCGGCCCGCCGCAGATCGGGCTGCTCGCCGCGATCGGCCGGGGCTCGGTGCGCGTCCGCCCGCGCCCGCGCGTCGTCATCATCTCGACCGGGAGTGAGCTGACCCAGCCCGGCGAAGTCCTCGCCGAGGGCCGGATCTACGACTCCAACAGCTTCGCCCTGGCCGCTGCCGCGCGGGACGCGGGCGCCATCTCGTACCGCGTCGGGTCGGTCACCGACGACGCCGGGACGCTGCGCGCCACCATCGAGGACCAGCTGATCAGGGCCGACCTCCTGGTCACCACCGGTGGCGTGAGCGTCGGCGCGTACGACGTGGTGAAGGAGGCGCTGTCGTCCGTCGGGGACGAGGACGAGCACGGCAGCGGCATCGACTTCCGCAAGCTGGCGATGCAGCCGGGCAAGCCCCAGGGCTTCGGTTCGATCGGCCCCGACCACACCCCGCTGCTGGCGCTCCCCGGCAACCCGGTCTCCAGCTATGTCTCGTTCGAGTTGTTCGTGCGGCCGGCGATCCGCGCCCTCATGGGGATGAAGAACGTCCGGCGTCCGGTCGTCCGCGCCACCCTGGAGACCGCCAAGGCGATCACCTCGCCCGCCGGGCGGCGCCAGTTCCTGCGCGGCCGGTACGACGCCGAGAAGGGCACCGTCGCCACCGTCGGAGGCTCCGGCTCGCATCTGGTCGCGGCCCTCGCCCACGCCGACTGCCTGATCGTGATCCCCGAGGAGACCGCGGTGGCCGAGCCCGGCACCGAGGTCCAGGTGGTCCTCCTGGGCTGAGGAGGGCGCCGTGGCGGTACCGTGTCTGACCACACAGGCCTGACCGGGAGCACCACAGCAATGAGTACGCAGCAAGGGCTCACGCACATCGACGAGGTGGGCGCGGCCCGCATGGTCGACGTCTCGGAGAAGGACGTCACCGCGCGCACCGCACGCGCCAGCGGACGGGTCCTCGTCTCGCCACGCGTCGTCGAACTGCTCAGGGGCGAGGGAGTTCCCAAGGGAGACGCCCTCGCCACCGCCCGGATCGCGGGCATCATGGGCGCCAAGCGCACCCCGGATCTGATCCCGCTCTGCCACCCTCTGGCGGTCTCCGGGGTGAAACTCGACCTGAACGTCGCCGACGACGCGGTCGAGATCCTCGCCACCGTGAGGACGACGGACCGCACCGGGGTCGAGATGGAGGCGCTGACGGCCGTCACGGTCGCCGCGCTCACCGTGATCGACATGGTGAAGGCCGTCGACAAGGGGGCGGTCATCACCGACGTCCGGGTCGAGGAGAAGACGGGCGGCAAATCCGGCACCTACCGCCGCCCGGACCCGAAGGGGGCCGGAGCATGACGACGCCCGCCACCCCGCCCGGCCGCCCCTACACCGCGCTCGTGGTGACCGCGTCGAACCGGGCCTCGGCCGGGGTCTACGCGGACCGCGGCGGCCCCCTCATCGCCGAGGCGCTCACCGGACTCGGCTTCACCGTCGAAGGGCCGCGGGTCGTCCCGGACGGCGACCCGGTCGAGCGGGCGCTGCGCGACGGCGTCGCGGCGGCGTACGACGTCATCGTCACCACCGGCGGCACCGGCATCTCGCCCACCGACCGCACTCCGGACGCCACCCTGCGAGTCCTCGACCGTGAGATCCCGGGCATCCCGGAGGCCATCCGCGCCGAGGGGCTCGGCAAGGTCCCGACCGCCGCCCTCTCGCGAGGCGTCGCCGGGCTGGCCGGCTCGACCCTCGTCGTCAACCTCCCCGGTTCCACCGGCGGGGTGCGCGACGGACTCGCCGTACTCGGACGGCTGCTGGTGCACGCCGTGGACCAGATCCGGGGCGGCGACCACCCCAGACCCGCCGGGAGCATGAGCTGAACCTCTCACCGTGGCCCGTGGAACTGGCAGAAGGCCCTGTTGCCCTGCGCCCGATAAAACTGCGGGACCAGAAGACCTGGCGCGAGGTGAACCGGCGCAACCGCGACTGGCTGCGCCCCTGGGAGGCGACCGTCCCGCCGCCCGCGCCGGGCGGCCCGGTCGCGCAGCGCCCCACGTACCGGCAGATGGTGCGGCACCTGCGCTCGGAGGCGCACGCCGGGCGGATGCTGCCCTTCGTGATCGAGCACCAGGGACGGCTGGTCGGCCAGTTGACCGTCGCCGGGATCACCTGGGGGTCGATGTGCTCGGGCCATGTCGGTTACTGGGTCGACCGCGAGGTCGCGGGGCGGGGCGTCATGCCGACCGCCGTGGCGCTCGCCGTCGACCACTGTTTCCGCACCGTGGGTATGCACCGCATCGAGGTCTGCATTCGTCCGGAGAACGCGCCGAGCCGCCGGGTCGTGGAGAAACTCGGATTCCGCGAGGAGGGGCTGCGGCCGCGTTATCTCCACATCGACGGGGGCTGGCGTGACCATCTGGTCTACGCGCTGACCGCCGACGAGGTCCCGGACGGGCTGCTCAGCAGGTGGCGCCGGGCGCGTCCGGGAACGCCCGGGAAGCTGCTCTGACGACCGCCGGAATCCGTTCCGGACGCACTGCGGCCGGTTCTCCGACATCTCACCCGAAGAGCCCGTAAATAAAATAAGTGTTCGAAAGAGGCGGCCAATCGAGCGCGTTCCGTAGTGAACACGCCCACATTCGGAGACCGTTGATCCGAACAATCACAAAAAAAGTTCGAGATATCAGCGTGATCGCGCGACACACCGGGCCAATTGGCAGATGGCCCCATGCGGACCCCTCTACGGTGTGAGGGTGAGCAGTAGTGGCCTCATCTACGCAGTCATCGTCGGGGCCTGGGCCGCCTACTTGGTGCCGATGTGGCTCCGCAGGCAGGACGAGCTGAACGAGGCCCGTCCGACGGAACGCTTCAGCACCGCCATCCGGCTGCTGTCCGGACGGGCGGGAATGGAGCGCCGGTACGCCAGGGAGCTTCAGGAGCGCGCAGCCGGTGAGGGTGCTCCCGACGATGCGGTGCCGGACGGTGCGACGGACTCCCCGAGTTCTGTCGACGTCCGGGCCTTCGCCATGTCCTCGGTGGATCTGCAGGAGCCGGAGGACCGCCCGGAGCGGCCCGCTCCGCAGCCACGCAGGGGCGCCCCCGCCGGCGGCCCCGCCGCCGAGCGTGCCCGGCGCCTGAAAGTCCTCGCCCGCCGCAGACGCACCACCGTGCTCATCTTCCTGGCGTTCACCGTCGGTGCGATCGTCGCCGCGGTCGGCGGGCTCGGCCTCCTCTGGGTGCCCGCCGTGCCCGCGGTGCTGCTGAGCACCTACATCGTGTATCTGCGGACCCAGGAGCGGCGCCGCTTCGCCTTCACGATGGACCGGCGCAGGGCCGAGGTCGCCGCGCAGCGGCTGCGGGAGAACCGTCCCCGCCGCCCCGGCGCGGGCGCGGCCGGGCAGCACGACGAATCCACCTCCCGGCACCCCGCGCCCGAGCCCGCTCCGGCGGTCTCCGCGCAGGAGGCCGGCCGCCGTGCCCTGGTCGAGCAGACGGACCACGCGGAGTGGGTCGACCAGCAGCGCGAGCGCGGCCGGGACCACGGCGACAGCTGGGAGCCCGTCCCGGTGCCGCTGCCGACATACGTCACCGCACCGGTCGCGCCCCGCGCGCCCGGCAGCATCGACCTCGGGGCTCCCGACACCTGGAGCTCCGCCCGCTCGTCCAGCGTGGCCGAACCGGCACCGGAGGACGGCCCCGACCCGGACGCCTCCCAGGACCGGCAGGCTTCGGCGGCCCGCCGCGCTCGCGAGCGCGGGCGCACGCCGCTCTTCGACCAGTACGAGGACGAGGACCGGCCGCGCGCGGCCAATGAGTGAGCGGCCGGAGCGGGAACCGTGACCAGCGGGGGAGCGGATTTCCGAGTACCCCGGCCGGGGTGCTAAAGTTTCACTCGTTGCAAGGGCCTGTGGCGCAGTCTGGTAGCGCACCTCGTTCGCATCGAGGGGGTCTGGGGTTCAAATCCCCACAGGTCCACCGCAGCTCAGAGCCCCCGCCGGATTCGTCCGGCGGGGGCTCTTCGGCGTGTCCCGCGGTGCAGGTGACCGAGCCGCCGGTGATCACCGGCGGGCGCCCTCCACACCGGGCCCGGCCATGGACCGGGGCGATCCGCCGCCCGGCCCCCGGCCCTGAGCCCTACTCGAACGCCGCCGCCGCATCCTTCAGCGCGGCCGCGACCGCATCCGGGGAATCCGGCCCCGGTTCCCCGGGGCGGTAGGTCACCGACCGCAGCCGGCCGCTGTGGCGGAACGCGCCGTGCCGCTCGTACAGGGGCCAGGAGACCGGGGACTTCCGGTCGATCCCCACGCTGATCCCCTGGAACGGGGCCATGCCGATGAGCTGGTGCACGCTGGGCGGCGCGGCCCGTACCTCGCCCCCGGCGCGCACCGTGAACGCCCAGCGCAGACCCGGCTCCGCTGTGGCGGTGAGGGTGATCAGCTGTGTGCCAGGTGCCGCCGGGCCGGCGTCGGTCTCGTGGAGCACTCCGTACTCGTTGTAGGCGAAGCGGAGCCGGCCGTCCTCCACGTACAGGCTGTAGCCGCCGCCCTGGTCGCCGTGGGAGACCAGCACCCCTTCCCCCTGCTCGTCCACGGCCACGTCGATGGTGAACGAGCGCAGCGCGATCAGGCGGGACGAGCGGTAGCGCTCCAGCTCCGGGGTACCGGGCAGCAGGGTCAGCGGGCGGGACAGCCGTTGTTCCGCCGGGTTGCGGCGGGCGAGTGCCCCGCTCCCGTCGGGCAGCGGGAAGACGCCGTTGATCCGGGCCGCCTCCTCCCAGGCCGCCGACAGCTCCTTGACGAGTCCGGGCTGTCCGTGGGCCAGGTCGTGGATCTCCGTCGGGTCGGTCCTGATGTCGTACAGCGCCCACTCGGAGTCGTCGTACGGCGTGCCGGGCCTGTGCAGGGTGACGAGCTTGTGGCCGTCGCGGTAGTAGCTGCGGTTGCCCGTCATCTCGCAGTACTGCTCGGGGTGGGTGGACCGCTGATCCGCGTCGGCGAGTACGGGCGTGAAGTCGGCCCCGTCCGGCTCCTGGACCGCGACGCCGCGCCGCTCGGCCGGGCGCTCAAGACCGGCCAGCCGCAGCAGGGTGGGGGCGACGTCGGTGACGTACTGGTACTGCGTGCGCAGGCCGGGGGCGAGCCGGCCTTCGCGGGCGCCCCGGGGCCACGACAGCACGAACGGCACGCGGACACCACCGGCGTAGGTGTGCCCCTTGTAGAGGCGGAAGGGGGTGTTGGAGGCCATGCCCCAGCCGCGCGGGTAGTGCACCAGGCTGCGCGGGCCGCCGATGAGGGCCGGGTCGCGGTCCACGTCAGGGGTCCAGTCGCCGGGCAGCGCGGGGTGGTGCACGAAGCGGCTGAAGTAGGAGCGGGTGCCCTCGGCGCCGCCCTCGCCGGTGCCGCCGTTGTCGGAGGTGAAGACGATGATGGTGTTGTCGAGCTCCCCGAGGGCTTCGAGGGTCGCGGTGAGCCGACCCAGGTTCTGGTCGATGTTGTCGACCAGTGCGGCGTACACCTCCATGTAGCGCGCGTACAGCTTCTGTTGCTCCTCGGTCAGGCCGGCCCAGGCGGGCACCGAGAGTCCGGCCTCGGTATTCCGCTCGGGCAGTTCGGTGCCTGGCGGGAAGAGCCCGCCGTCGAGCTGGGCGGCGAACCGCCGCTCGCGCAGGACGTCCCAGCCCTCGTCGTAGCGGCCCCGGTGGCGGTCGATGTCCTCCTCCTTGGCCTGGAGCGGACCGTGTACGGCGTTGTGCGCCAGATAGAGGAGGAAGGGCTTGTCGGGGTCGTGGGCGCGCAGCGACTTCACCATGGAGATCGCCTGATCGGTGATGTCGTCGGTGTAGTAGTAGTCCTCGGGGAACTCGTCGATGTCCAGCGGGCTGTTGTCGCGGACCAGCTGGTGCGGGTGGAAGAGGCTGGTGAGACCTTCCAGGACGCCGTAGTACTGGTCGAAGCCCTTGCGCAGCGGCCAGTTGGCCCGGTCGTCGGCGGCGCTGGAAGCCGAGTCGCGCACCAGATGCCACTTGCCGACGGCGTACGTGGCGTAGCCGGCGTCGTGGAGCAGCTCGGCGAGGGTCGGGATGTCGTCGGCGATCTCCATGCCGTAACCGGGGAAGCCGGGGTCGGAGTTGGCGACCATGGCGTAGCCGACGCGGTGCGGGTTGAGGCCGGTGAGCAGTGCGGCGCGGGCCGGTGAACACAGCGGCATGGTGTGGTAGTTGGTGAGCCGGACACCCTCCTCGGCCAGGGCCGTGAGGGTGGGCGTGGCGATCTCGGAGCCGAAGGGGCCGATGTCGCTGTAGCCCATGTCGTCGACGAGGACGACCACGATGTTCGGGGCCTTCTCCGGTGGCGCGGTGCGCGCCGGCCAGGCCGGCTCCGACTCGGCGAAGGTACGGCCGACGCGGCCGGGGAAGCCCTCGTACGGGTCGCGTCGGGCGGGGTTGGTCCTGGCCTTCATGGGGCGGGCCGTCCTTCCGGGGCGGTGGGCGCTGTCAGGTCGCGGGCGCAGCGGAAGCCGCCGTGGCCCGTCGAGGAGCCGGGGGTGTTGTGGGAGCGGGCGGCGACGCGGTACCGGTTGCAGTACGAGGCGTGGCACAGGTAGGAGCCGCCGCGGATGACACGTTCTCCGGGGCCGAAGGCGTCGGCGCACCACTCCCAGACGTTGCCGGACGTGTTGTGGAGCCCGTGGCCGTTGGGCTCGTACGCGGTGACCGGCACGGTGCCGGTGCGTCCGCCCGGGCGGTCGGAGCGGTGCGGGAAGCGGCCCTGCCAGGTGTTGCACATCTCGCGCCCGCCCGGGGTGAGTTCGTCGCCCCACGGATAGCGGGCGCCCTCCTTGCCGCCGCGGGCCGCGTACTCCCACTCCGCCTCGGTGGGCAGCCGGGTCCCGGCCCACGCGCAGTAGGCGCGGGCGTCGTCGTACGAGATGTGCACGACGGGGTGGTCGGCCCGGCCCTCCAGCGCTGACCCCGGCCCCTCGGGGGCCGCCCAGGACGCCCCGGCGACCCCGAGCCACCACGGGGCTCCGGGCACCTGGCCGATGACGTGGCGCCCGGCTGCCGGGTGGAGCAGCAGGTGGAACACGTAGGAATTCCCGTGGTGTTCGGCGTCGGTGCGGTAGCTGGTGGCGTCCGCGAAGGCCGCCCACTCGGCGTTGGAGACGGCAGTGGTGGCGATGGCGAACGGCGCCACCGTCACCTCGCGCACGGGTCCCTCCCGGTCGGCCGGGTATCCCTCGCCGAAGGCGTCGCCCATCCGGAAGGAACCGCCCGGCAGTTCGGCCATCGGCCGGTGGGCGGCGGGCCGCGCCGGTACGGCCCGCGCTCCCGCCCCGCGCAGGGCGGGGACGGGAATCGGAGCCGGGCCCCCCTCACCCGTACAGGCACGTCCCGGGGCGCAGCACGCGCTCACGCGGGCACCTCCTTCCGCTGCGGGTGCGGCGCCCGGGGTACGGGTTCGGGCGCGGCGGCCAGCAGGGCGCGGGTGTACGGGTCGCGGGGGTGCTCGCAGACCTCGTCGGCCGGGCCGCTCTCCACGATCCGGCCCTGGTGCATCACCGCGATGCGGTGGCTGACCTGCCGGACCACCCCCAGGTCGTGGGCGATGAAGACCAGGGCGAGACCGAGGTCGCGCTGGAGGTCGGTGAGGAGGCCGACGATCTGTGCCTGGACGGAGACGTCGAGTGCGGAGACGGGCTCGTCGCAGATGAGGACCGACGGTTCGGGGGCCAGGGCGCGGGCGATGCCGATGCGCTGGCGCTGCCCGCCGGAGAAGGAGCGGGGGTACCGGTCGGCGACGGCCGGGTCGAGCCCCGCCCTGCGCAGCAGCCCGGCGACGCGCCGCTCCCGTTCCTCCCGGTCCCCGATACCGAAGGCGACCAGGGGCTCGGCGACGATCCGGCCGACCGTCATCCGCGGGTTGAGCGAGGCGTACGGGTCCTGGAAGACCATCTGTACCTGGCGGCGCACCGCGTGCAGTTCGCGGCGGGACGGCCGGGTGACGTCCGTTCCGTGCAGCCGCAGACGGCCGGCGTCCGCGGCGTGGGCGTGTGCCAGGACCCGGGCCAGGGTGGATTTCCCGGAGCCCGACTCGCCGACGATGCCGAGTGTCTCTCCGGCGGCGAGGGTCAGGGATACCCCGTCGAGCGCGGTGAAGCGGCGCCCCCGGGCGCCGCGGCCCCTGTACGTCTTGCGCAGGCCGTCTGCTTCCAGGACGGTCGCCCCGGGCGCGGGGCGGTCGATGGGGGCGGGTGTGCCCGGCGGGGCGGTGCGGCCCGCGGCGGGCGGGCAGGCGGCCCGTACCCCGTCCCCCGCGGGCGTGAGCGCTGGGGTCTCCGTACGGCAGCGGTCCTCGGTGAAGGCGCAGCGGTCGGCGAAGGCGCAGCCGTCACCGAGCACGGTGAGGTCGGGCGGGCTGCCGGGGATGCCGGTGAGCCGGGTGCCGGCAGGGGCGGAGAGCCGGGGGACCGCTGCGAGCAGGCCCGCGGTGTAGGGGTGGCGGGGGCGGGCGAGCACCTCTGCGGTGGGGCCGTCCTCGACGACGGTGCCGCCGTACATGACGAGGACGCGCGAGCAGGAGCGGGCGACGACGCCCATGTTGTGCGTGATGAGCACCAGCGCGGTGCCGGTCTCCCGGTTGAGGTCGGCCAGCAGGGTGAGGATCTGGTCCTGGACGGTGGCGTCGAGCGCGGTCGTCGGTTCGTCGGCGAGGAGGATGTCCGGCTCGCCGGCCAGGGCCGTCGCGATCAGGATGCGCTGGCGCTGACCGCCGGAGAACTGGTGCGGGTAGTCGTCCGCCCGGCGGTGCGGGTCGGGGATGCCGACGCGGTCCAGGAGCTCGACGGCGCGGGCCCGGCGGGCGGCCCGGTCGTGGTTGCCGTGGGCGCGGAGCACCTCGTCGAGGTGGCGGCCCGCCGTCAGTACCGGGTTCAGGGCCGTCATCGGGTCCTGGAAGATCATGCCGATCCGGGCACCGCGCACCCGGCGCAGTCCCTCCTGGTCCGCGGCGGCCAGGTCCTGGCCGTCCAGGCGGACGGAGCCGGTGGTGATGCGGCCGGTGCCGGGCAGCATCCGTGTCAGGGCGAGCGCGGTGGTGGACTTGCCGGAGCCCGACTCCCCGACGACGGCCAGGGTCTCGCCGCGGCGCAGCGTGAAGGAGACGCCCCGTACGGCACGCAGGGCCGCGCCGCCGGGGGAGGTGAACTCGACGCCGAGGTCGTGGACCTGCAGCAGTTCCGGTTCTGTCATCGGCGTATCTCCCGGTTGAGCGCCTCGGCGACGAGCGAGAGCCCGAGGACGAGCGCGGTCACGGTGATGAGGGGACCCGTCGCGAAGGCCGGGGCCTGGGCGAGATAGGGCATGGACTGGCTGAGCACGGCTCCGAGCGTGGGTTGCGGAGGCCGCACGCCCACCCCGAGGAAGCTCATCGCCCCCTCGATGAAGACGGCCACGCCCAGCGACACGGCGACCTGGACGATGAGCGGGTCGGCGGCGTTCGGCAGGATGTGCCGCACCAGCACCCGGCGGGCCGAACTGCCGCCGACCCGGGCGGCCGTGACGTACTCCTGTTCCCGCTGGACGAGGATGCCGCCGCGCAGCAGCCGCCCGAAGGCGGGGACCTCGGCGAGAGCGATGACGAGGATGACGGGAAGCCTGCCGGGACCGAGGATCGCGGTGATGGCCAGCGCCAGGATCAGCCCCGGGAACGCGAGCACGAGGTCGAAGACGCGCTGGACGACGGTGTCGGCGACCGGGTGCGCCGCCGCGGCGAGCGCGAACAGGCAGCCGATGACGGCGCCGCCGGGGACGGCGAGCGCGATGATGCCGAGGTCGGCCCGGATGCCGTAGAGCACCCGGCTGAGCAGGTCGCGGCCCAGGTCGTCGGTGCCGAGCGGGTGCCCGTGGGTACCGAGGGCGGCCAGGGTCCGGCTGCTCTGGTCGGTGGGCCCGTGCCCGGCGATGACCGGTGCCAGCAGCCCGGCGATTACCACCGCGCCGACCAGGACGAGACCGGTGCGGCCACGGGCGGTGGACAGGGCCCTGCGGTAGGGGTGGCGGCTGCGGGCCGGGCGGCGCGGTTCGCGGGTCGCTGCGGGCGGGGGCGGCCCGGCGGCCGGGAGATCGGTGGTCGAGGTCATGTGGTTACTCCCACCTGATCCGGGGGTCGACCCAGGCGTACACGAGGTCGGTGAGCAGCTGGACGATGACGAAGACGGCGACCAGGAGCAGCAGGAGGTCCTGGACGACGGGGTAGTCGCGGAGGGTGAGGCCCTGCTGGGCGAGCTGGCCGAGGCCGGGCCAGGCGAAGATCGCCTCGACGAGCACGGCTCCACCGAGCAGCTGGCCGGTCTGCATGCCGAGCAGGGTGACGACGGGGGGCAGGGCGTTCGGCAGGGCGTGCCGCCACAGCAGCCGGCGGGGCGTGACCCCGGCGGCGGTGGCGGTGCGGATGAAGTCCTCGGCGAGCGCGCGCTCGACGCCGTCCTTGAGGTAGCGCCCGAGGACGGCGGCGCTGGGCAGCGCAAGGCAGAGCGCGGGCAGCAGGAGGTACTGCGCGGCCAGGTCGGGGGCGGTGAGGAAGGAGACCCGGCCGCCGGGCGGGAGCACGGCGAGCGCCACGGCGAACAGCCACACCAGCAGGACCCCGCTGACGAACGGCGGTACGGCGAGGGCCGCGGTCGTGGTCACCCGGACGGCGCTCCGGATCCAGCGGCTGCGGGAGGTGGCGCCGAGCACGCCGAAGGCCGTGCCGCCCACGACGACCAGCACGAGTGCGCCCAGGGTGAGTTCGGCGGTCGCGCCGAGACCGTTCCCGATCAGGTCGGCGGTCCGGCCGCCGACCGCGTACGAAGGCCCGAGGTCTCCCCTGAGCAGGGAGCCGATCCAGTGCGTGTACTGGGAGAGCAGCGGTGCGTCGAGACCGAGCCGGTCGCGGATGGCGGCGACGGTCGCCGCGTCCGCGTCGGGTCCGGCGAGGGTGGTCGCGGGGTCGCCGGGGACGAGCCGCAGGATCGTGAAGATCAGGAAGGAGGCGGCGAGCAGGACGAGGAGGGCGGACGGCAGCCGCCGGAGCAGGTAGCTGCGCATGTCACACCAGGTAGGCGTGGTCGAGGTCGAGGTACGAGAACTTGTTCAGGGTGATGCCGTGCAGCCCGCGGGCGGCGACCTGGACCTGGCCGCGGACGACCAGGTCGATGATGAACGCCTCGTCGAGCAGGATCCCGGAGATCTCGTCGTGCAGGGTGTTGGCCCGCGCCGTACTCGTCTCGGGCTCGGTCCACGCCTCCCGCACGACCTGCGTGTAGTGGGCGGAGCGGTACTTCGAGGTGTTCTTGGCCTCGTTGAACGGATAGGCGCTCACAGCCAGGGTGGAGGGCTGCACCTGGGCGAAGCCGTGGCTCATGGTCCACAGGGCCGGCATGTCCTGGGAGATCAGCTTCTTCTGGGCGGTCGCCGAGTCGGTGGGCTGGAGCGTGACGTCGATGCCCACCTGTTTCAGGTCGTACTGGAGGGCCTCGGCGATCGCCGTGTCACTGGGCAACGCGATGTGCAGCAGGTCCAGTTCGAGCTTGCCGTGGCCGGCGGCCCGGAGCAGTTCGCGGGCCTTCCCCGGGTTGTGGGTGTAGTGGGTGCGGTGGGCCTCGGAGTAGGCGGGCGACGACTTGGGCCACGGGGCGGCGGAGGCGAGACCGTAGCCACCGAGGGTCTGCGCGAGGAGCCGCTCGCGGTCGACGGACCAGGCGATGGCCTGCCGTACGGACCGGTCGTTCAGCGGGGAGACCGTGGTGTTGGCGCCGAGGTAGACGGCGCCGGCGCCGGTGTCGTAGGTGGTGATGCCGAGCTTCGGGGCGGCCTTGACCACCCCGAGACTCTTGCCGGGGACGTCGAAGGAGAGCTGGGACTGGCCGGAGCGCAGGGAGGAGATCAGGGCGTCGGCCTGGGGTATCACCCGTATCTCCACCCGGTCGAGATACGGGCGGCCCGGCAGCCAGTAGCCGTCGTGACGGGTCAGGCTCAGCCCGGAGCCGGGGCTCCACTTCTTCAGCGCGAACGGGCCTGTGCCGATCAGCTTCTTGCCGGTGACAGCGGACTCGACCGAGGACGGATCCGTGATGATCATGAACTCGAAGAGGTCGAAGAGATTGTTCACGCGATGGGCGAGCTTCAGGACGAGCTCGTGATCCCCGCGCTTCTCGAAGCCGGTGACCGTGGCAGCGGTGCTCCGCAACTGGGCCGCGCGCACCGGGTTCTGCAGATTCTTCACCGCGAAGATGACATCGTCGGCGGTGAACTTCCGGCCGTTGTGGAAGGTGACGCCCTCACGCAGCCTGAGCGTGATGCTGCGCCCGTCCTCGGCGTACGTCCAGGAGGTGGCGAGCTCCGGCTGCGGTTCCAGGCGGTCGTCGTACCGGGTCAGGGTGTTGTAGATCAGCCGGTGCTGCAGGGACTGGTTGCTCTGCGAGAAGAGCAGGCCGGGGGTGAAGTCGCTGTTGACGGCTGCGTTGAGCGTGCCGCCGCGCCGGGGTGCGGCAGCGGTGCTCTTCGACCCGGACGAGGCATCCGAGACCGCCGACCGGCAGCCCGCCAGCCCCAGCGCCGACATCAGGGTGCCGCCCCCCGCGGCGCGCAATGTGGTGCGTCGGGAAGGCCCGTTGGGCATGGAGGGATGGAGCTCGGTCATCGAAACCTGCCTGTGACGGTGAGGGACGGTGAAGGACGGTCAAGGGCGGCGGTCCGGTGGGGCGGGCGCGCCGGGGTATTGCTTCCGCTGCGGTACGAATGGATCCGCAGCGGGGTACGGCGTGACGACTGAGGGGCTGTGCGGGGCCCCGGGCGCGTGAAAGGTGTGGGGGTCACGGATGAGCGTGGCCGCGGGGGAGAGCCGACCGGCCTGGCGGAGGTGGCGGGCCGGTGGCCGGGACCGCCGGGCAATCCGGGGGCCGGCTCGGTCGGACCGGGAGCGTGACGCCGAAGGGGCCGCGCCGACCGGGGGCTACGGGCATCCGGACCCGGCCCGCAGGGAAGCTGTTCCAGTCAGCCGTTCCGGTCAGCCGTTCCGGTCAGCCGTGGACGGCACAGACCGCGCTGGCCTGCCGACAGAGGTCGACGTGCCTGCGGGAGACGAGGCGCATGTCCGGGTTCACGGGAGCAATATGACAGCGGCTCCGGCGGACGGTCAACACACTCCGTCCGGATCCTGATACCGGGGCTGCCCGTCTCCCCGCCTCCGCCGCCTACTGGCCGGACACCGTCAGAGGGTTCCTGAACAGCGGGTTCAGCAGGATCGTGCCCGCCGCCACGGGCAGGGCCGCCGTTCCGGCATGCGGCCCCACAATCCGTTCGGGGTCGCCGCAGACGTGCGACAGATCGACCGCGGCGCCCCGGATCTCCTCCAGGTACCCGGGATCGACAAGGCTGGCGTACTCCGTGACCACGATCAGGTCCGGGTTGAGGACGTCCAGCAGCAGGGCTGCGGCCCGGCCCACCGCGCGGGCCCTTTCCCGCAGCAGCCGGTCCGCGCGCCGGTCGCCGGCCGCCGCCGCGTCCACCACCAGGGACACATCCGGTTCGGGAACGATCCCACGCCGTACGGCGGTCCGCCCGACGGCCGTGTTGGAGACCGTCGCCTCCAGGCAGCCCGACCGCCCGCAGGGGCAGGAGACCGTGGAGTCGGGGACGGGCAGATGCGCCACGTCGCCCGCGCCGGAACCGGGCCCCTGGTGGACGACACCCGCGATACCGAGAGCGGCGTCGACCACGTTGCCGATGAAGAGGTGGACCAGACTCCGGCGCGCCTCCGGGCGGCCGAAGAGGATCTCGGACTGGGCGATGGCCCGGGCATGATTGTCGATCCGCACCTGAAGTCCGCCCAGGCCACGGGCGAGTTCAGCGGCGAGCGGCCGGCCGCGCCAGCCCAGCGCGTCATGGCGTACGGCCGTCCCGGGACCGGGGTCCACCCAGCCGCCGAGCGCCGCGCCCACCCCGAGCAGTGGGCGGCTCCCGGCCGTGTCGGCGAGGAACCCGCGCAGCCCTTCCAGGATCCGGCGCGGAAGGTCGGCCGGGTCGATGCCGTCGTGCGAGAGCCTGCGCCCGTCCAGCAGCCGGCCGCGCAGGTCCAGCAGGCCGAACGTCGACGCGGGCACACCGATGTGCACACCGCCCGCCACCGGACCGCCCGACTCCCCGGTGTGCAGGTCGACCGGGATCTGCGGCCTGCCGACACCGGTACTCGCCGTCAGATCCGGCAACTCCCGTACCAGGCCGAGGCGGACGAGGTCGGTGCACTGGCGTGAGACGGCTGCCGGGCTGAGGCCGGAGAGCGTGGCGATCGTCCGCCGGGCGACGGGCCCGTGGTCGAGCACGGTGCGCAGCACCGAGGCGGCGTTGGCCTCGCGGCGGCCGTCACCGGTCGTACGGGTGGCCCGGGGAGCGGCTGTCATGAGGTCTTCCTTCGGTCCTGCGGCGCCGGGGCGGTCGCAACATTACGGTGGCATGAAATCGCGCCACCGTCCCCGGCCGGTGCGGGAGCGGGGGGCGCGGCTCGCCTCAGGGCCGGGGAAGAACCCATGGTCAGAGGCGATTTCACCGTGCGTGGGCCGGGGTTTCGCAGGCCCCGTGCAGGCGCCGATTCAACCACCGCACGACACCGCCCGGGCGCCGGGGCACTCTTGACGCGGGCCGACGGGCGCTGGAAACCTCCGGGGCATGTCCGCGACGGCCGTTCCCGAGGCGTGGCCCGCCCACGCCGCCCGCTCCGCAGCGCCGCTGGCGTGTCCGGGCTTCTGTACCGCCGCCTGACCGCACGCTCCGGTCGCGCCGTTCCGTAGCCCCGGCGGCTCCGCACCGCCCCATGACGCCGGCTCTCCACCCGCCTCGCCCACCGTCTGCTCCTCCCATTCCGACGCTCGGCCTCATTAATTCCTCTCCGAGATTAATCACTCGACGATCTCGGCTCCCGAAGGGAATCCCGTCATGTCCTCAGCGACCACCGCTCCCGCCACCACCGTCACCGTCCAGAAGCTCGGCGGCCGGATCGGCGCCGTCATCTCCGGAGTGCGCATCGGGGGCGACCTCGACCCGGCGACCGTCACCGCCGTCCGGGACGCGCTGCTCGCCCACAAGGTCGTCTTCTTCCGCGGCCAGGACCAGCTCGACGAGGACAGCCACGAGGCCTTCGGCCGGCTGCTCGGCACGCCGGTCGCGCACCCCACCGTCCCTTCGGCCGACGGCCGTTACTCGCTCGGCATCGACTCCGACCACGGCGGCCGGGCCAACCAGTGGCACACCGACGTCACCTTCGTGCCCGCCTACCCCGCCTTCTCGATCCTGCGCGCCGTCGTCATCCCGCCGTACGGCGGCAACACCCTGTGGTCCAACACCGCCGCGGCCTACGCCGGGCTCCCCGCACCGCTGCGCGCCCTCGCCGATGTCCTGCGGGCGGTCCACTCCAACGACTACGACTACGTGGCCCTGCGTCCCGAAGCCCGCCCGGAGGCCCTCGCCCAGTACCAGAAGGTGTTCACCTCGACGAAGTTCCTCACCGAACACCCGGTGGTACGGGTCCACCCCGAGACCGGTGAACGCGTGCTGCTCCTGGGGAACTTCGTCCAGCGCATCAGCGGGCTCACCGGCCGGGACTCCCGGGCTCTCGTCGATCTGTTCCAGTCGCACATCGAGCGCCCCGAGAACACCGTGCGCTGGCAGTGGCAGACGGGCGACGTCGCCATCTGGGACAACCGCGCCACCCAGCACTACGGCGTGGACGACTCCGACGACCACGAGCGCAAGCTGCGCCGCGTCACCATCGACGGTGACATCCCCGTCGGCGTGGACGGCCGCCCCTCCACCCTCATCTCCCCTGCGGAGGTGCCCGCACCCGCCTTCGGCATCGCATCGGGTGGCTCGGACGCCCGGGTGGCGGAGAAGGCGGGCGTGTGAGCGGCTCAGCTCCGTACGGCGGCGGCGCACCGGCGGACGGGGGCGCCACGGCGCCCGGGGCCGCCGGTGCGCCGCCGCAGGTGATCGTGGTCCTCACGGACCAGCAGCGCTGGGACACGGCGGGCGTGCACGGAAATCCGGCGGGGGTGACACCGGAATTCGACCGCGTCGCCCACGGGGGCACCCTGTTCGAGCAGGCGATCACCCCCAACCCGGTCTGCGCGCCCGCACGTTCCGCTCTGCAGACCGGGCGCTTCCCGACCGCGACCGGAGTCTTCCGCAACGGTCTCCCGCTTCCGCAGGACATCCCCACCCTGGCCGGCGCGTTCGCCGGGGCCGGGTACACGACCGGGTACATCGGCAAGTGGCACCTCGCCGGGGACGAAGGCCCGGACGGTCCCGTACCGCCCGGCCGGCGCGGCGGGTACGAGAAGTGGCTCGCGTCGGACCGGCTGGAATTCACCTCCGACGCCTACCGCACGGTGGTGTACGACGAGGAGGGCGAAGCGGTCAGGCTGCCCGGTTACCGCTCGGACGCGCTGATCGACGCGGCGATCCGGTTCGTGGCCGACCACCACGACCGCCCGTATCTGCTCTTCCTCTCCCTGCTGGAACCGCACCACCAGAACCCCACCGACGACTACCCGGCCCCCGCCGGCTTCCGCGAGCGGTACGAGGGCGCCTGGCTGCCACCGGATCTGGCCGCTCTCGGGCCGGGCGCCCCGCAAGGCGGCGCGCACCGCCACATCGCCGGATACCTCGGCCAGATCAAGCGGGTCGACGAGGGGGTGGGCCGGCTGCGCGACGCACTGCGCAGTCTGGGGACCGAGGACAACACGGTGCTTGCCTGGACCGCGGATCACGGTTCCCATTTCCGTACCCGCAACAGCGAGTACAAGCGCTCGGCCCACGAAGCGTCGGTGCGTGTACCGCTGGCGCTGACCGGTCCGGGCTTCACCGGCGGCGGACTCGTCCGCCGGCCCGTCGGCACCGTGGACCTGATGCCGACACTGCTGGACGCCGCGGGCATCGCCGTACCGGACGGTGTACAGGGGCGCTCCCTGCTGCCGCTGACCGGCGGCGGCCGTGATCCGGGCCGCCCCGACTCCGTGTTCGTGCAGATCAGCGAGGACCGGGTGGGCCGGGCCCTGCGTACCGGCCGCTGGAAGTACGCCGTGGAGGCTCCGGGCGCGGACGCCTGGAACGAGCCGGACGCGGAGCGCTACCGGGAGGCGGAGCTCTACGACCTGGCGTCCGACCCGTACGAGCTGGACAACCTGGCCGGACTCGACTCGCACCGGTCGGTCGCGGACGGGCTGCGGGACGCCCTGCTGGAGTGGCTGGAGCTGATCGAGGAGGCGAAACCCGTGATCGAGCGGGCCGCTCCGCGCCCCGCCGGTCAGCGCAGGGTGGAGTCCTTTCCCGCTGAAGTGCCCTGGGAGGGGGTGCGGTTCGGGCACTGAAGGCCCCGGCTCCCGCGAGTCTGCCCCGCCGGCTCCCCCGGCCCCGCACGTCAGCCCCGCATGTCAGCCCTCTGCCCCCTCGGACCCCCCTTAGAATTGGAGGAAGTTTCCAGAAACCACGGGGGTGGCGGAGAGGCGATCCATGAGCCCGAAGCAGCAACGCGGCGAGGCCACGGCCGACTTGCTCCTCGACGTCGCACTGCGCCTCTACGCGGCCGAGGGCCCGCGAGGCGTCA
This sequence comes from Streptomyces sp. NBC_00388, assembly GCF_036061255.1. NCBI lineage: Bacteria > Bacillati > Actinomycetota > Actinomycetes > Kitasatosporales > Streptomycetaceae > Streptomyces > Streptomyces sp. NBC_00388. The sequence goes on along the minus strand of NZ_CP107948.1, from coordinate 3,143,861 downwards.
CCGTCGGCGCGGTCACGCAGGTCAGCGGGGTCAGCATGGGGAGCCTCTACCACCACTTCGGCAGCGTCGACGGGCTGGTCGCCGCGCTGACGGACCGCTGGCTGACCCGGTTGCTCGGCGAGCTGGCGGCTGCCCTGCAGGGTGCGCGCACCGCCCGTACCGGTATCCGCGCTCTCGTCCGGGCCTATCTGTCCTTCATCCAGGAACACCCGGGCGCGGCCGTGCTCCTGCACTCCGCAGCGGCCGACAGCCGCACCATGGGGCAGGCCAGGGAGTTGCGCGACAGCCAGGAGGCGCGTATCTCGGCCTTCGCCCAGTGGATCGGGCCGCGCGTCCTCGCCGGTGAACTCGCCCCGCTTCCGCTGCCGCTGATCGAGTCGCTGGCGCTCGGGCCGGTCGTCGGAGTGGCCCGCCGGTGGCTCTCGGGCGTCGGCGACGTCGATCTCGACGAGGCCGCCCGGATCCTGCCGGAGCGGATCTGGCGTTCACTGGCTCCGTGAGACCAGGGCGCGTGAGGCCAGGGAGCGGGAGACCAGCGGGTCCCGTCGACGGGTGCGGCCGGCGGTGGCCGGCCGCACCCGCGCGCGTTCCGGTCAGCCGCCGAAGGTCTTCGTCGGCGGATGGGCCGACAGGGCCGGCTGGTTGAAGGTGACGGCCACTCCGTGCCCGCGCAGCCGGGAAGCGTGCTGGTCGATCTTCCAGCCGTCGATCCGTACGCCGATGTCCTGGTGGCGCCTGGCCTGCTCGCTGTCCAGCCGCACCCGGGCGGTGCCGGATTCGCCGGCTGCCAGGTTCAGGTAGTTGTCGCTGAACGTGGCGGGCAGGACGCGTTCGCCGGTCCGGGTGTCGTACACCTGGAGGTGCAGCATCAGCGCTACCGCCCGGCCGGTGTTCTCGACCTCCACCGTCAGCCCGACACCGTCCCGCCCGTGCTGTGCGCGGGCCACGACGGAGACGGCGGCTGCGGGTGCGTCGTCCAGGCTCACGAATCCCGCTGCCCGGACCGGATTCTCGACCCAGTAGAAGTTGCGGACCAGCTCCGTGCCGTGCGCGTCCTTGAACAGGAGCCGGACGAAGGCGACGTCGGACGGCGCGCTGCCGAGCTGTGGGGCGAGGGTGCCGATCACGGTGTGGTCGGACGCCGCCGCCCCGCCGACGCGCAGGGAAGCAGCGGCGAACTCCTTCCCGTTCAGGTCGTAGAGCGTGACGGCGACGGTGCCCCGCACCGCTGCCCGGGTGTGGTTGGCCACCACCACGTCGAGGGTCTGGCTGTCGAGGATCACGTTGACCCGCCGGCACGCGTGCTGGACCGCGTAGAACGACGCATGCGCCTCAAGGTCGTGGCTGTACATCTGCCAGACGAAACTGGGCTGGGCGGGATTGGTCATCCACATGATGACGCCGGTGCGCGGATACGGCTTGCCCGGTGCGGCGCTCGCCATGTTGGCGGCGTGCGCCTCATAGATCGCTTTGATGCACTCGTAGTTCATCAGCTGGGACTTGCGGGCGAAGTCCGGGAGGTTGCGCAGCTCGCCGTAGCGCTCCGCGGTGAGCTTGAGATATCCCGCTCCGCCGCCGTTGCCCCCGTTGCCGTTGACATCGCGGTCGGCCCAGAAGTCGTCCGGGTGCTCCCACGACGCCTCGGGCAGCATCTTCTTGATGAATTCGAGCGTGGGGATCGAGTACGAGCCGACCTCGTTGTGGAACGGAGGCCAGTGGGTGCCGTCGTTGAGGGAGAAATGAGTGCTCGGGGTGACCCAGTGGTACGGACCGCCCGAGCTGTACCCGCCGATCGGGTCCTTGCCGGTGTCGCCGGCCGAGCTGGTCAGCGCGGCGCGTCTGGGGTCCAGTTCGGCGACCAGCGAGTCCAGGCCGTCGATGAGCGGCTGCGGCGGAGGGCCTTCGTTGCCGCCGCACCAGAGCAGGACCGACGGGTGGTTGCGGAACCGCACGATGCAGTCGCGGATGTTGTCCAGGTCGCGGGCGACGTTCGCCGCCGGAGGGCCTTCGGTCGAGCAGAAGAAGTCCTGCCAGACGAGGATGCCGTACGCATCGCACGCGTCGAAGAAGTCCTCGGTGCTGCTCTGGCCGTTCCAGTTCCGGATCAGGTTGAGGTTGGCGTCGCGGTGCAGCCGCACCTGCGCACGCAGGCGTTCGCGCGGAATGCGCCTGAGTGCCTCGTCCAGGCCCCAGTTGCCGCCCATCACCAGGATCGGCTGGTTGTTGACGGTGATCGCCAGGCAGTCGGCCGGGGCGCCGGACGGTGACTGGACCGGCTTGGTGTACTCGATCCGCCGGATGCCGAAATCCACCGTCCGCTCGTCGTGGACCTGCCCACCGGACTCGACACCGATCGTGAGCCGGTAGCGGTAGGGCTCGCCGTAACCGTTGGGCCACCACAGCTTCGGGTGGTTCAGCCGCAGGGCGGCGATGTCCTCGGACGTCACCGTGACCGAGGACGAGCCCGCCGGTACGGTGACGGTCCTTTCGAACGCGTGCCCGTCGAGGGAGCCCTTCACCACCACGGACCGGGCCTTGGCGAACGCGCTGTCGACGGTGAGGTCGATCGCGATGTCGGCCGTGCGCAGATCGGCGGAGAGTTCCGGGTCGACGCGGACGTCGGCCAGCCGGACCGGTCCCGTGGTGGACCAGGTGACCGGCTGCCAGATGCCGAGGTCGCGGTCGGGGATGGTGGGCAGCCAGTCCCAGCCGGCCGTGCAGAAGGTCGTCGGCCCGTTCTTCAGGGTGATCCCGGTCTTGCCGCCGTTGCGCCCGCCGCGGGTCACGCCGCTGGCGTAGCTCGGCAGGGCCGGCGGGTCGGTGTAGTCCAGCGTGCCGACCAGCACCGCGAGATGAGCCGTGCCGTCCGCCTTCGCGACGATGTCCGTGACGTCGAAGACACCGCGCTTGAACGCGCCCTCGACGGTGCCGACCTCGGTGCCGTCGAGCCAGATGGTTCCCAGGTAGTTGATGCCGTCGAATTGCAGCCAGAACCGCTGCCCCGGGACCAGCCGCGGCACGGGGAACGCGACCCGGTACCAGTAGCCGGTGTCCTTGAGGGTGTCCGGGACCGTGTCGGTCACGATGTGGCCGTACAGCGGATCCGGGTACTCGCCGTTGGCGATCATGCTCGTGAGCGGCGTTCCCGGCACGACGGCCGGCTTCATCCCGGCGATGTGCTCCGCACTGGCCTGTCCGCCGCCGGGCACGGCCGTGCCGTCGGCCGCCGTGAAGGTCCAGCCGCTGGTGATCTCGTGGCCGCCGGTGCGGAGGGGGCGGGTGCCCGCGGCGGCGCCCGGCGCTGCGGCGGCGACGCCGGGCAGCCCGATCGCTCCGAGGACACCGGCACCTGCGATGGCGGTCCCACTGGACAGGAATCGCCTGCGATTCAACTGGGTCACGTCGCTCCCGATACGTTTGACAACGTTGTCAAGCTCTGTGAATTCCATGCTCGGCAGGCCCGGTTCCTTTGTCAAGGGATCGTGCAGGAACCCTGCTTGAGCGGCGGCGGTCCGACCGGTCGCTCACCCCCGCGCCCCCCGGCCGCATGCCCGGCTACCTTGTAGGCACGCGATTCGAACACCCGAGGAGCATCCCGTGACGGCCGGCAGTGACAAGCCTCTGATCGACACCAGCAGACCCCATCCGGCGCGCGTCTACGACTGGCTCCTGGGCGGCAAGGACAACTACCCGGTCGACCAGCAGGTCGGCGAGAAACTGCCGGTGGAGGCGCGTGGCAACGCCGCACGGAACCGGGCCTTCATGCACCGTGCGGCCGCGTGGCTGGCGCGCAACGGGGTGGATCAGTTCCTCGACATCGGTACGGGCATTCCGACCGCGCCCAATCTGCACCAGGTCGTCCAGGCGGTCGCGCCCGCCGCCCGGGTCGTCTACGCGGACAACGACCCGATCGTGCTGCGCCACGCGGAGGCGCTGCTCATCAGCAGCCCCGAGGGCGCCACCGACTACATCCACGCGGATGTGCGCGAGCCGGAGCTGATTCTCGAACGCGCCCGGGAACTGCTCGACTTCGGTCGGCCGGTCGCCCTGTCGCTGATCGCGCTGCTGCACTTCCTTCCCGATGACCAGGACCCGTACGGCATCACGCGCACCCTGGTGGACGCGCTGCCGCCGGGCAGCTGGCTGGTCCTCTCGCACGGTACGGCGGACCAGCACCCGGAGCTGGCGGACGAGACGAGGGCGGCGTACCGCAACGGCGCCATCTCGCTGCGGATGCGCACCCGGGCCGAGGTGGAGCCGTTCTTCGAGGGGCTCGACCTCGTCGCGCCGGGGCTGGTGCCCGCGGCGGAGTGGTACCAGGACGGGCCTGCTCCGGAGAAGGAGCGGAGCGGTTTCTACGTGGGTGTCGCCCGGGTCGGCTGAGCGTTCGCCTGCCTGCCTACCTGCCTACCTGCCTGCCTGCCTGCCTGCCTGCCTGCCCGGCTGCCCGGGTGGGGTCGGGCCCGGTCAGTCCGCGGCCGGTGTGAGCGCCTTCGCGAAGCAGCGGCTGCTCTCGTACTCCCGGTAGTGGCCGAACTTCGTGCAGGGCGCGTAGCCGCTGGAGGTGTAGAGCGCTATGGCCTCGGGCTGCCGGTCCCCGGTCTCCAGCACCATGCGGGTACGGCCCGCCGTACGGGCGCTCTCCTCCAGGGCGGCCAGGATGCGGCGGGCCAGACCCAGACCGCGCGCCTCGCGGACCACGTACATCCGCTTCAGCTCGGCGTCGCCGGGGGAGTACCCGTGGTCGGCCGCGCCGTCCTGGTTCCGCCAGCCGCCGGTGGCCACCGGTCTGCCGGTCTCGTCGTACGCCAGCAGGTAGAGACCGGAGGGCGGATCGAACATCGTGGCATCGAGCGGGGTGATGTCGCCCTCGTCGCCGTAGCGCTCGGCGTATTCGAGCTGGACCTGGTCGTTCAGCTTGACGGCGTCGGGGTGGTCGTAGCGGACCGGCAGGATATTCATGCGGAGAACCGTACATCTATGCAGAGGTGGGTGGGGATGAGCGGTGTCGGTAGGGTGCCGTGATGCTCACTGTGACAACCGTAAACGTGAACGGACTGCGCGCCGCTGCGAAGAAGGGCTTCGTGGAGTGGCTGGCGCGGACCGACGCCGATGTGATCTGCCTCCAGGAGGTCCGGGCCGAGCCCCAGCAGCTGACCGGCGAGGTCCGCGAGCCGGAGGGCTGGTTCACCGTGCACGCCCCGGCCGCCGCCAAGGGGCGCGCGGGCGTTTCGCTGTACGCCCGGCGTGAGCCGGAGCGGGTGCAGATCGGATTCGGCAGTGCGGAGTTCGACGGCAGTGGGCGGTACGCCGAGATCGACCTGCCCGGTGTGACGGTCGCGAGCCTCTATCTGCCCTCGGGCGAGGTCGGCACGGAGCGGCAGGACGAGAAGGTGCGGTTCATGGCGGAGTTCCTGCCGTACCTCCAGGGGCTCAGGGAGCGGGCGGCGGCCGACGGCCGCGAGGTCGTGGTCTGCGGCGACTGGAACATCGCCCACCAGGAGGCCGACCTCAAGAACTGGAAGGGCAACAGGAAGAATTCCGGTTTCCTGCCCGAGGAGCGGGAGTGGCTGACGCGCGTCTTCGCCGGGGACGGCGCGGCCTACGTCGACGTGGTCAGGGCGCTGCACCCCGATGTGGAGGGGCCGTACTCGTGGTGGTCCTACCGGGGGCGCGCCTTCGACAACGACGCGGGCTGGCGCATCGACTACCAGGTGGCGACCCCCGGGCTGGCCGCGAAGGCGGTCAAGGCCTGGGTCGAGCGGGCCGTCACGCATGACGAGCGGTGGAGCGACCACGCGCCGGTGACGGCGGTCTACGACCTGTAGGCGGGCGGCTCGGCCGGGGGCGCGCGGGGGCGGACGACGGCAGGCGGGCGCCGGGGCCTACTCCGGCCCCGGGCCGTTCCCGCCGTCCTTCTCCGCCCGCACCCGCCGGTCCAGTGACATCGAGAGCTCCGCCCCCACCACGTCCTTCGCCAGGGGTCGCACCCGCTCCATCGCCCCGGCGAAGTCCTCGTCGGGCAGGTGGGTGCGGACCAGGGTGGAGAAGAGTTCCGTGAGGGTCTCGGTGTGCTTGCGGACCTCGTGCCCCGCCGCGAGGACCGCGGCGAGCGGGACGCCCTGGCGGACCAGGGCCGCCGACACGTCCAGCAGGCGGCGGCTGATGTGGATGATGTCGTCGCCGTCCGTGGCGAGGTAGCCGAGGTCCAGGGCGGCCGCGAGGTTGTCCGCCGTGACCTCCCCCTCGAAGTAGTCCGCGAGCCGCTCCGGGGTGAGGCGGACCGGCTCCTCCTCGGTCCAGGCCGGGGGTTCGGTCGCGGCCAGGCCCAGGAGCCCGCCCACGTCCCGGCCGCTCTCGAAGGCCGTGGCGAGATCCGCGATGCCGCTGAGGGTGTGCCCGCGCTCCAGCAGGGCGGCGATCGTGCGCAGCCGGGCCAGGTGGTGCTCGTCGTACCAGGCGATACGGCCCTCGCGCCGTGGTGGCGGGATCAGTTTGCGCTCGCGGTAGAAGCGCAGGGTGCGCACGGTGATCCCGGCCGCATCGGCCAGCTCCTCCATGCGGTACTCGCGCCCCGTTCTTTCCTCTGCCACGCCGGAAGCCTATGCCGTACCGGCGTGAACTTTCCTTGGTCTGCCCCCTACCCATGAGTACGAAGCTGCTCTACGCTCCAACAGTGCCAGTGATTACTGGCAGAGTCCGGGTACTGCGGGAGGCGGCAGCATGGCCGAGCACGAGCACGTACGAGTGGCGGTGATCGGGTCCGGATTCGGTGGCCTGGGGGCCGCCGTCCGGCTGCGCCGCGAGGGGGTGACCGACTTCGTCGTCCTGGAGCGGGCCGGCTCGGTCGGCGGGACCTGGCGCGACAACAGCTACCCGGGGTGCGCCTGCGACGTACCGTCCCACCTCTACTCGTTCTCCTTCGCCCCCAATCCGGACTGGCCGCGTACCTTCTCCGGCCAGCCGCACATCCGCGCCTACCTGGAGAACGTCGCCGACACCTTCGGGCTGCGGCCGCACATCCGTCTCGACCACGAGGTACGGATGATGCGCTGGGACTCCGCCGGACTGCGCTGGGAGATCGAGACCACCCAGGGCACGCTGACCGCCGATGTGGTCGTCTCCGCGACGGGGCCGCTCTCCGACCCGAAGATGCCGGACATCCCGGGCCTCGACTCCTTCGGCGGCAAGGTCTTCCACTCCGCCCAGTGGGACCACGGAGCCGATCTGCGCGGCAAGCGCGTCGCGATGGTCGGGACCGGGGCGTCCGCGATCCAGATCGTGCCGGCCATCCAGCCCGAGGCCGGCCGGCTCACCCTCTTCCAGCGCACCCCGCCGTGGGTGATGCCCCGGATGGACCGCGCGATAAGCGGCGCCGAGCGGTGGCTGCACGGCAAGGTGCCCTTCACCGCGTCCGCGCGCAGGCGGCTGCTGTGGAGCATACGAGAGCTCCAGGTCAGCGCCTTCACCAAGCACCCCAACGAGCTCGGCCTGATCGAGTCGATAGGCAGGGCCAACATCGGCCGCTCGATCAAGGACCCGGCGCTGCGCGCCAAGCTGACGCCTTCGTACCGGATCGGATGCAAGCGCATCCTGCTCTCCAGTACCTACTACCCGGCGCTGGCGCAGCCCAATGTGGACGTCGTGGCGTCCGGGCTCAAGGAGATCAGGGGAAATACGCTGGTCGCCTCCGACGGGACCGAGACCGAGGCGGATGTGATCATCTTCGGTACCGGCTTCCATGTGACGGACATGCCGATCGCCGAGCGCGTGGTGGGTGCCGACGGCAGCACCCTGGCCGAGGCGTGGAAGGACGGCATGGAGTCGCTGCGCGGCGCGACGGCCGCCGGATTCCCCAACTGGATGACGATCATCGGCCCGAACACCGGCCTCGGCAACTCGTCGATGATCCTCATGATCGAGTCCCAGCTGAGCTATCTCGCCGACTACCTGCGCCAGTTGGACGTACTGGGCGGCCGGGTCGCGCTCGACCCGCGGCCCGCGGCGGTCGACGCGTGGAACGTACGCGTCCAGGAGCGGATGAAGCGGACCGTCTGGAACACCGGCGGCTGCACCAGCTGGTACCTCGACGCGAACGGCCGCAACACCACGATCTGGCCGGGCACCACGGCCGAGTTCCGCAAGGCCACCCGCGCGGTCGACCTCGGCGAGTACCGGGTCGTACGGGCCGGAGCCGGGGCCGAGCCGCCCATCGTGCGTCAGCGCACCGGCGACCACGACCGCGTCGCGGACGGCGGGACCGCCGGTGACCAGGGCCGCGCCACGGACCGGGAGTCGGTGTGAGCGGCGCCGGAGTGCGGGAGCTGACCGCCGTCTCGGCGGACGGTGCGCGGATCCATGCCGAGGTGCACGGGCCCGAGGGCGCCCCCGCCGTGGTGCTCTCGCACGGCTGGACCTGTTCGACCCTCTTCTGGGCCGCCCAGATCGACGCGCTCGCGCCGGACCACCGGGTGGTGGTGTACGACCAGCGCGGACACGGGCGTACCCACGTGGCGGATCCGCGCGGGTACACCACGGACCTCCTGGCGGACGACCTGGAGGCGGTGCTCGCCGCCACCCTGGCGCCGGGTGAGCGCGCCGTGCTCGGCGGTCACTCCATGGGCGGGATGACCATGATGGCCGCGGCCGGGCGGCCCGGGTTCAGGGAACACGCGGCGGCGGTACTGCTGTGCAGTACGGGCAGTTCCCGGCTGATCGCCGAGTCGACCGTACTGCCGCTGCGCGCCGGACGGCTGCGGACCCGGCTGACGGGCGCGGTGCTCGGGGCGCGTGCCCCGCTCGGTCCTGTCACACCCGTCTCGCGGCGGATCCTCAAGTACGCCACGATGGGCCCCGGTTCGGCCCCGGACCGGGTCGCCGAGTGTGCGCGGATCGTGCACGCCTGCCCCCGGGCGGCGCGGGTGGGCTGGTCGCACGTGCTCGCCGGGCTGGATCTGGGAGCGGGCGTGCGGGAGCTGACCGTGCCCACGGCCGTGATCGCCGGTACGGCGGACCGGCTCACCCCGGTGGTGCACGCTCGGGAGCTGGCCGCCGCGCTCCCCGACTGCCACGGCCTCACCGAGCTGGTGGGCGTCGGGCACATGACACCGGTGGAGGCACCCGGGGAGGTCAGCACGCTGCTGCGTGAACTGGCCGCCGCGCACCTGCCGGTGGACCTGGCTGACCGAGTGGAGAAGGAGAAGGCCGTATGAGCAGGAACAGCATGGAGGGCCAGGTCGCGGTCGTCACGGGGGCCGCGCGCGGGGTCGGTGAGCTGCTGGCCCGCAAACTCTCCGCGCGGGGCGCGAAGGTGGCGCTCGTCGGCCTGGAGCCGGACGAGCTGAAGGCGGTCTCCGGGCGGCTGCACACCGAGAGCGCGCACTGGCACGCGGACGTCACCGACCATGTGGCGATGGCGGCCGTCGCGCAGGAGGTCAAAGCGCGCTTCGGCAAGGTGGATATCGTCGTGGCCAACGCAGGGGTGGCCTCCGGCGGGCCCTTCACCGACTCGGACCCCGAGGCGTGGCGGCGGGTCATCGAGGTCAACCTGGTGGGCGGGGCGGTCACCGCGCGGGCGTTCCTTCCGGTGCTGACGGAGAGCCGCGGGTACTTCCTCCAGATCGCCTCGCTGGCCGCCATCACGCCCGCGCCGATGATGTCCGCGTACTGCGCGTCCAAGTCGGGTGTCGAGGCCTTCGCGCACTGTCTGCGGGCCGAGGTCGGCTACAAGGGCGTGCGGGTGGGCGTCGGCTATCTCTCCTGGACGGACACCGACATGGTGCGCGGTGCGGACGAGGACGAGGTGATGCGGGAGCTGCGGCAGCGGCTGCCGTGGCCCGCGAACCGCACGTATCCGCTGGGCCCGGCCGTCGACCGGATCGTGGCCGGCATCGAACGCCGCTCCTCGCACGTGTACGCGCAGTGGTGGCTGCGGGGGATGCAGTCCGTGCGGGGGTATCTGCCCGCCCTGATCGGCACGGTCGGCCAGCGCGAGATGCGGCGCTTCGAGCCGCGGCTCGCCGGGGTGGGCCGGGGGCTGGTGGGCGCCGGTGGCGCGGCGGACGAGAAGGCGCGTACGGAACGTCACTGATCGAAATGCGGTGAATCTTCCGTCGTGTCAATCTGGTCGAGGCCTGGAGGGCGCCGCCCTCCACCCCTCACACGTCACCGGGAGTTGAACCCCATGGGCATGAAGGACCAGTTCAGGGAGAAGGCGCAGCAGCTCGCCGAGCGGGGCAAGCAGTCGGGGGGCGGTGCGAAGGACGAGGCTCCGGAGCGTTCGGCGCGGCCCGGCGACGAGGCGGGCGAGCGCGGCGGGAACGCCGCGGACCGGGCCCGGGAGCGCGGCCAGGACGGAGCCGACCAGGTCCGGGACCAGTTCGACTCCTGACCGGTGCCGCATGGGCGCCGAGCGGTTCTGCGAGGGCGCGTCTCCCCGAGGGGGAGGCGCGCCCTCGCCGTGTGCGGGCCGTACGGCCGGCCCACGCACACGGCGATCGATGCCTCCGCGCCGCCTGTCGTGCCCCGCTCCCGCGGCCCCTACCGGGGCGGCAGCTCCGGCCGCCTCTTGTCCGGCACGTCCGAGTAGTCGGGCGGTTCCACCGCCGGCTTCGCCGCGAGCAGGTCCAGTGCGGTCCAGACCGCGTCGTCGAGTTGACCGTGGCGGCCCTCCGCCCAGTTCAGCGGGGTGCGCAGCGCCTCGATGTCCGGGTCCACACCGTGGTTCTCGACCGACCAGCCGTAACCGTCGAACCAGGCCGCGTTCATCGGGACCGTGATCACCGTGCCGTCCCCGAGGCGGTGGCGGCCTGTCATGCCGACCACGCCGCCCCAGGTCCGCCGGCCGACCACCGGGCCCAGGCCCAGGAGCCGGAAGGCCGCAGTGATCATGTCGCCGTCGGACGAGGTCGCCTCGTCCGCGAGGGCGACCACCGGTCCGCGCGGTGCGTTCGACGCGTACGACACCGGCTGGGCGTCCCGGGTGAGGTCCCAGCCCAGGATCGTGCGGGTGAGCTTCTCGACCACCAGCTCGCTGATGTGACCACCCGCGTTGCCCCGTACGTCGACGATCAGCGCGGGACGCGAGACCTCCAGGCGCAGATCGCGGTTGAACTGGGCCCACCCCGAACCGCCCATGTCGGGGATGTGCAGATAGCCGCACCGTCCGTCGCTCAACTTCCGCACGGCAGCGCGCCGTTTGGCCACCCAGTCCTGATAGCGCAGCGGGCGCTCGTCGATCAGCGGCACCACCGCCACCCGGCGGGAGCCGCCCGTGCCGTTCGCCGGGCTGAACGTCAGCTCGACCGTGGTGCCGCCCGCCGCCGCCAGGAGCGGGTAGGGGCCGGTGACCGGGTCCACCGGGCGGCCGTCGACATGGGTCAGTGCGGAGCCCTCGCGGATGCCCGTGCCGGCCAGCGGGGAGCGCGCCCTGGAGTCGGACGAGTCGCCGGGCAGGATGCGCTTGACCACCCAGGCGCCGTCCCTGCAGACCAGATTCGCACCGAGCAGGCCCATCACCCGCTGGTAGTGCGGCGGCCCCTCGTTCCTGCGGGCCGCGGTGACGTAGGCGTGCGAGGTGCCGAGCTCGCCGAGGACCTCGCGGAGCAGGTCGGCGAACTCGTCGGGGGAGGCGACCCGTTCGACCAGGGGGCGGTACTGGGCCAGGATCTGCGACCAGTCGATGCCGCACATCCGCGGCTCCCAGAAGTAGGCGCGGATGATGCGTCCCGCCTCCTCGTACGCCTGGCGCCACTCGGACGGCGGGTCGACATCGTGCAGGATGCGGCGCGGGTCGAGGAAGACCGTGGTGTCGTTGTCACCGGTCTCGGTCGCGGGGACCGCCCGCAGCTCGCCCAGGTCCATGACCACCAGCCTGCTGCCGTCGCCGCTGACGGCGAACCAGTCCAGGTGGTCGACCAGTTCGGCCTTGCGGGCCCTGGCGATGGCGAAGTGTTCGAGCGTGGGGCGGCCGGAGGTGTCGGCCGGATTGACGAAGGTCTCGCCGAGCGCGCCCGAGATGGGCCAGCGCAGCCAGACGAGGCCGCCGCCGCTGACCGGGCAGAGCGACGAGTACTTCGACGCGGGCACGGGGAACGGCGTGACCCGGCTCTCCAGGCCCTCGATCTCGACCAGTACCTTGCTGCCGTCCGCGCTGTCGTCCGACAGGGCGTCGACCGGGTCGAGACCGCCCGCCGCCGGACGGCCGTCGGGGGAGAGCGCGAAGGGCGAGGGTGTCGCGGAGGTGAGCGGCACCAGGTACGGGCGGCAGCCCAGCGGGAACGACAGGTCGCCGGTGTGCACGTCGTACACCGGGTCGAACCCCCGCCAGGAGAGGAAGGCCAGGTAGCGGCCGTCGCTGGTGAAGACCGGGTTCTCGTCCTCGAAGCGGCCGTTGGTGACATCGACGACGGTGGGGGCCATCGGCCCGGCGATCTTCGCGATCTTGATCTGCCGCAGCGAGCGGCCGATCCCGGGGTGCGACCAGGTCAGCCAGGTGCCGTCGGGCGAGAAGGCGAGATCGCGCACCGGGCCGTTGAGGGAGCGGATCAGCTCGGTGACCTCACCGCCGGCCTCCGTGCTCTCCGCGCCCTCCCCGCCTGCGCCGTCCGCCGCTCCGCCGTCCGCCGCTCCGCCGTCCGCCGCTCCGCCGTCCGCCGCTCCGCCGTCCGGCGGGCCGGCCAGGGCCTCTTCGGGTGCGTCCTCCGCGACCGTGAGCAGCAGCAGCCGCCCGTCGTGCGAGGCGATGGCCAGCCGCTCCCCCGCGGGGTCCGAGACGATTTCCTGGACGCGTCCCAGTTCCCCCGCGGCGAGCCGCCGGGGCGGCCGGTTGCCGGTGGCGCGCGGCATGTAGGCGATCTCGACGGCGTCCTCGCCCTCCGCGTCCGTGATGTACGCGATCCGTCCTGCGCTGCCGAGCATCTCGGGGAGGCGGACCCGTACCCCGGGGGTGTCCGTGATGGTGCGGGCCGGGCCGTCGCGGTGGGTGAGCCAGTACAGGCTGCCGCGTACGACGACCGCGCTCGCCCGGCCCGTCTCGTCGACGGACAGGCCGTCCACGTTGGCCGACGCCGGGACCTGGTAGCCGCGCCGGCCGGTGCGCGGGCTGCCGATGCGGACCTCCAGCTTGCGCGGTACCGCGCCCGGCGACAGGTCGTCGGCCAGCCAGATGTCGCCGGCGCACTGGTAGACCACCCGGTGGCCGTCGGTGGACGCGTTCCTGGCGTACCAGCTGTCGTGGTCGGTGTGGCGGCGCAGGTCCGTGCCGTCCGGCAGGCAGGAGTAGAGGTTGCCGATGCCCTCGTGGTCGGAGAGGAAGGCGACCCGGCCACCGACCAGCATCGGGCAGCCCAGATGCCCGTCGATCCCGGCGAGCAGCCGCTCCCCGTGCAGCCACAGGCGGCCGGTGGCACCGCCGCGGTAGCGCTTCCAGGCGGCCGGCTCGTGCGGGGGCTTCCCGGTGAGCAGGAGCGTGCGGCGCTCGCCCGCCACATCACCGACCGCGATGTCGTGGACCGGGCCCCAGGGCAGCTTGGCGCCCGGTGAGCCGTCGGTGGCCACCGTGTAGGCCCAGCTGAAGTGGGAGAACGGCTGGTTGTGCGAGGCCACGGCCAGGATGTCGCCCTCGGGTGTCCAGCCGCGGACCCGGGTGTCGAGCGAGCCCCAGTACGTCAGCCGCCGGGACGGGCCGCCCTGGACGGGGGCCAGATGGATCTCCGGGTCGAGGCTGCGCCAGGACGTGTACGCGATGTGCTCGCCGTCGGGGGAGAACCGCGGCTGGCCCACCCGGGTCCTGTCCGCCGTGATCCGCCAGGCCCGCTCGGGGCGCCCGGCCCCGGCGGCCAGCGGCGCGACCCAGAGGTCGTCCTCGGTCACGAAGCACAGCAGCTCGCCCCGGAGGTTCGGGAAGCGGAGGTACGCGGCGTCTCCCGCATCGGCTTGGCTCACCCCCCAATGCTTTCCGCGCGGAGGGGGCCCGGCAACTCGTGGGCGGACCGCCTCCGCCCCCGGCCGCTCTTATCCCGGCCCGACAACCGTGATCGAGTCCACAAGCGAAACGTTGCCGTTTCGCTCGGACGCGGCGTACCGTCATGGTGTACGAAACCGTTTCGCTCGGGAAGGCCGGGGATGGCGAGCAGACTGACACCGGAGCGCGAGGGTGAGCTGTACGCGGCCACACTCGATCTGCTGCGCGAGGTCGGCTACGAAGCCCTGACCATGGATGCCGTCGCCGCCCGTACCAGGTCCAGCAAGGCCACCCTCTACCGCCAGTGGGGGAGCAAGCCGGAGCTGGTCGCCAGGGCGCTGCGGTACAACAAGCCCGTCCGTATCGACGAGGTCGACACCGGTTCGCTGCGCGGGGACTTCCAGTCCATGGTGGCGCGCGGGGACGACTGCGAGATGGAACGGAACACCGCCTTGATGCGGGGTCTGATGCATGCCGTGCATGAGAACCCGGATCTCTTCCAGGCACTGCGCGAGCTGTTGATCGAACCCGAAGTGACCGGGCTCAACCTCATGCTTGAGCGTGCCGTGCAGCGCGGCGAGGTCAGCGCCGACAACCCAGCGCTGAAATTCGTCCCGCACATGATGGTCGGCGCCTTCGTCGCCCGTCAGCTGCTGGAGGAGCAGCCTGTCGACCAGGCGTTCCTCTCCTGTTATCTGGACGCCGTGGTACTCCCCGCTCTCGGCGTCCGGCAACCGGTCACCACCGTGACCACCACCTGAGCCACCGCCTGACACACCTGAACACCTCTCCACCTGACACGCCGCTCTCGTCGTCGGGCTGGTTCACTACGCCCTTTTCCACCCGACCTGACCGGGAGACGCCCTCGTGGCCACGTACCTCTACAAGCTCGGACGGTTCGCCTTCAGGCGCCGCCGTTATGTCGCCCTGGTGTGGGTGGCGCTGCTGGCGCTCGCCGGCTTCGGCGCCTCGTCCGCCGCCACCGCGACCGCAAGCTCCTTCTCGATACCCGGCACGGAGGCCCAGAAGGCCTTCGACCTGCTGGGACAGCGTTTCCCGGGCGCCAGCGCCGACGGCGCCACCGCCCGGGTCGTCTTCAAGGCCCCCTCCGGCGAGAAGATGACATCCGCGCCGAACAAGGACGAGATCAAGACGGTCGAGAAGGAGCTCAGCGCCGGCTCCTCCCAGATCGCCTCGGTGAAGGACCCCTACAAGGCGAAGGCCGTCTCCAAGGACGGCAGCACGGTCTACGTCCAGGTCACCTACAAGGTCAGCTCGATGGAGCTGACCGACAAGTCCAAGGACGCGCTCCAGGACACCGCGGACAAGGTCCAGCACAACGGGTACACGGTGGAGATCGGCGGTGACGCGCTCCAGGCCATGCCGGAGACCGGCTCCGGCGAGATCATCGGTGTCGTGCTCGCGGCCCTCGTGCTCGTGGTGACGTTCGGCTCGCTGATCGCCGCCGGGCTCCCGCTGCTGACCGCGCTCATCGGCGTCGGTATCGGCGTCTCGACCATCACCGCGCTGGCCAATGTGCTGGACCTGGGCAACACCACATCGACGCTGGCGATGATGATCGGTCTCGCGGTCGGTATCGACTACGCGCTGTTCATCGTCTCCCGCTACCGCGCGGAACTCGCCGAGGGCAGAGAACCCCAGGAGGCCGCGGGACGGGCCGTCGGGACGGCCGGCTCGGCCGTGGTCTTCGCCGGGCTCACCGTGGTCATCGCCCTGGTCGGCCTGGCCGTCGTGAACATCCCGATGCTCTCCAAGATGGGCTTCGCCGCCGCCGGTACGGTCGTGATCGCCGTCCTCATCGCGCTCACGCTCATCCCCGCGCTGCTCGGCTTCGCCGGAAAGCGCGTGGTGGGACGCAAGGCCCGCAAGAACCCGCCGGTCCCGGGCGCCGAGGTCAAGCCCAACGGCGGAACCCGCTGGGCGCGCGTCGTCCTGCGCCGCCCCGTCCTGGTGCTGCTCGTCGGTGTGATCGGCCTGGGTGCCATCGCGATTCCGGCGGCCTCCCTGCAGATGGGCCTGCCCGACGACGGTGCGCAGCCCACCAACACCACCCAGCGCCGTGCGTACGATCTGCTCTCCGACGGCTTCGGCCCCGGCTTCAACGGTCCGCTGACGACCGTCGTCGACGTCAAGGGCGTCGGCGACGGCAAGGCCGCGGTCGACGAGGTGCACCGGAAGATCTCCGGGCTCGACAGCGTGGTCTCGGTGGCGCCGCCGTTCTACAACAAGGCGCACGACACCGCGACGATCAGCGTCATTCCCAAGGACCGGCCGTCCTCGGTGCAGACCGAGGACCTGGTCCACTCCATCCGTGACGCGGGTGCGCAGGTCAAGTCGGACACCGGTGCCACGGTGCTGGTCACCGGCGCGACCGCGATGAACATCGACTTCTCGCAGAAGATGAACGACGCACTGGTCCCGTATCTGGCGCTCGTCGTCGGGCTCGCGTTCCTGCTGCTGATGCTGGTCTTCCGCTCGGTGCTGGTGCCGCTGAAGGCGGCGCTCGGCTTCCTGCTCTCGGTGGTCGCCGCCCTGGGCGCGGTCGTCGCTGTCTTCCAGTGGGGCTGGCTCGGCTCGCTCTTCGGCGTCCAGCAGACCGGCCCGATCATGTCGATGATGCCGATCTTCATGGTGGGTGTGGTCTTCGGTCTCGCGATGGACTACGAGGTCTTCCTGGTCACCCGCATGCGGGAGGCGTACGTCCACGGCGAGACACCGGGCCAGGCCATCGTCACCGGCTTCAAGCACGGTGCCCGGGTGGTCACCGCGGCCGCCGTCATCATGATCGCGGTCTTCTCCGGCTTCATCGGGGCCAGCGACTCGATGATCAAGATGATCGGTTTCGGGCTCGCCATCGCGGTCTTCTTCGACGCCTTCGTCGTACGCATGGCCATCGTGCCCGCCGTCCTGGCGCTGCTCGGCAAGCGTGCGTGGTGGCTGCCGCGCTGGCTGGACCGGGCGCTGCCGAACGTGGACGTCGAGGGTGAGGGCCTGAACAAGCACATCGAGGCGCAGACGAAGCGTGAGCTGATCGACGCCTGAGCGACCGGGCCGTCCGGGCGGCTCAGGTCCGCAGAGGCCCCCCGTGCCCCACGGCATGGGGGGCCTCTGCCCGCTCCGCGGGCCGGGGTGCTTCCTCGCGGGCCGCCCGCTTCGCGGGTGCCTCCTCGCTGGGCGCGGGGGCTGCGGGTGCTTCCTCGCGGGGCGCCCGCTCCCTGGCCTCCTCCGCGTGGGTACGGCGCAGGAACCGGATCAGCGGCGCGTTGTCGAACTGCACCACCGCCACCCCGTCCGCCGAGTAGAACTCCAGCACCACCTGGGCCCGCCCGCACGGCCAGATCCCGATGTCGCCGGAGCGCTGCGGAGTGCGCAGCCCCGCTTCGAGCAGCTCCCGCGGGAAGGACCACTCGTTGTCGCCCGGGAAGGCGAAGCGCACGGCACCCGGGTCACTTTCCGGCTCGTACCGGAGCGCGACGAAGACCACGGTCCACTGGCCGGGTACGTCGGTCACGACATGGCCTCGTACGGGTACCTCCACGGGGGACATGCGCGCTCCCTTGATCCGGTGATGCGGCTGACCGGTGTGCGAGTGACCGGTGTGCCGGTGATGCGTGCAGCGATCGAGATGCTGACCTTTTTGGGCTATTTACATCTAATGTCCCATATTTTCGCAGAGATGCCACTGCCGGGACGGTGCCGCCGGGGCGCGGACCCGCCGCTGACGGGCCCGCAGGCGCGGCCCGGCTCGCCGCCCGCTGCCGGCCCGTGGCCGCAGCTGGGAGGAAGGCGCTCTTGCGAGCCGTTCGCAACAAGGCTCTATCATCGAACGGTTCACCACCGCCGGTGCGCCTTCGAGGAGAGAGTCACCACATGCATGTCCCCGACGGATTCATCAACGCCCCCGTTTCGGCGGTGACCGGTGTCATCGCCGCGGGCGCGATCGCCGTCAGCCTCCGGGGCGCCCGCCGCGAGCTGGACGAGCGCACCGCTCCGCTCGCCGGCCTGGTGGCCGCTTTCATCTTCTCCGTGCAGATGCTGAACTTCCCCGTCGCCGCCGGTACCAGCGGCCATCTGCTGGGCGGCGCGCTCGCCGCGATCCTGGTGGGGCCGTACACCGGGGTGCTCTGTGTCTCCGTCGTCCTGCTGATGCAGGGCATCCTCTTCGCCGACGGCGGGCTCACCGCGCTCGGTGTGAACATCACGGACATGGCCATCGTGACGACCGTCGTCGCGTACGCCGTCTTCCGCGGTCTGGTCAAGGTGCTGCCCCGCCGCCGCAGCTCGATCACCGCCGCGTCCTTCGTCGCCGCGCTGCTCTCCGTGCCGTGCGCCGCACTCGCCTTCACCGCGATGTACGCACTCGGCGGCACCACCGACGTACCGGTCGGGAAGGTGCTGACCGCGATGGTCGGCGTCCATGTCCTCATCGGAATCGGCGAGGCCGCGATCACCGCACTCACCGTCGGCGCCGTGATCGCCGTCCGCCCCGATCTGGTCCACGGCGCCCGCGGCCTGACCGCCCCGCTCAAGCTCCGGGTGGGCGGTGAACTCGTCGACGCGCCCGCGGCCCGGCCGGTCCCGGCCGCCGCGCGCTCCGCACGGTCCACCCGCAAGGTCTGGGGCATCGGGCTGATCACGGCCCTCGTCCTGGCCGGGTTCGTCTCCTTCTACGCCTCCGCCAGCCCCGACGGCCTGGAGAAGGTCGCCCACGACAAGGGCATCGACGCCAAGGAGCAGCCGCACCACACCGGGGACTCCCCGCTCGCCGGGTACGGCGTCAAGGACATCTCCGACGCCCGGCTCTCCGGCGGTCTCGCCGGGCTGATCGGGGTCGGCGCCACGGTCGTCGTGGGCAGCGGGGTCTTCTGGGCGGTCCGCCGCCGCCGTGCGCAGTCGCCGGCCGGCCCGCACGCGGAAGCCGTCTGACATGGGCGCCGGCCACGCGCACAAGCTCTACCGGCACGGCCACTCGCCGGTCCATGACCTGCCACCGCACTGCAAACTCGCCGCCGTGTTCGCCTTCGTGATCGTGGTGGTCTCCACCCCGCGCGAGGCGATGTGGGCCTTCGCCCTGTACGCGGTGCTGCTCGCGGGAGTGACCGCCGTGGCGCGCGTCCCGGCCGGGTTCCTCCTGAAGCGCCTGCTCATCGAGATCCCGTTCGTGGCCTTCGCGGTGCTCATGCCGTTCGTCGTCCCCGGCGACCAGGTCCATGTCCTCGGCCTCTCACTCAGCGAGCCCGGCCTCTGGGGTGCCTGGAACGTCCTGGCCAAGGGCACCCTCGGCGTCGCCGCCTCCGTACTCCTCGCCTCCACCACCGAACTGCGCTCCCTGCTGCTCGGGCTCCAGCGGCTGCGGCTGCCGCCGATGCTGGTGCAGATCGCGTCCTTCATGATCCGGTACGGCGATGTGATCACCGACGAGATGCGCCGGATGTCGATCGCCCGCCGCTCGCGCGGGTTCGAGGCCCGTGGCGTACGGCAGTGGGGGGTGCTCGGCAAATCGGCGGGGGCGCTCTTCATCCGCTCCTACGAGCGGGGTGAGCGCGTACATCTGGCCATGGTCAGCCGGGGATACACCGGGACCATGCCCGTCATCGACGAAGTGACCGCGTCGGGCGCGCAGTGGCGGTCCGCCGCGGCACTCCCCGTCGCGGCCCTCTGTATCTGTCTGCTGGGATGGACCTTGTGACTACGACCCCCGCTGCCCCGCCCTCCCTTGAGGTCGCCGGTCTCGCGTACGCCTACCCCGACGGCCACCAGGCCCTGTTCGGGGTGGACCTGGCCGTCCAGCGCGGCCAGCGCGTCGCGCTGCTCGGGCCCAACGGCGCCGGCAAGACCACGCTCGTCCTCCATCTGAACGGCATCCTCACCGGCGGTGCGGGCACCGTGTCGGTCGCCGGACTGCCGGTGGCCAAGGCCAACCTGGCGGAGATCCGCCGCCGCGTCGGCATCGTCTTCCAGGACCCCGACGACCAGCTCTTCATGCCGACGGTCCGCGAGGACGTGGCGTTCGGCCCCGCCGCCTCCGGGCTGCGCGGCCCGGAGCTGGAGGCCCGGGTCACCGCCGCGCTCACCCAGGTCGGCATGGAGTCCTACGCGGACCGCCCCCCGCACCACCTGTCGTACGGCCAGCGCCGCCGGGTCGCGGTCGCGACCGTCCTCGCGATGGAGCCGGAGATCCTGGTCCTGGACGAGCCCTCGTCCAACCTGGACCCGGCGTCCCGCCGTGAACTCGCGGACATCCTGCGGTCGCTGGAGGTGACGGTGCTGATGGTGACGCACGACCTGCCGTACGCCCTCGAACTGTGCCCGCGCGCGGTGGTGCTCAGCGACGGCGTGATCGTCGGCGACGGACCGACCGGCGACATCCTGGCCGACGACGCGCTGATGAGCGCCCACCGGCTGGAGCTGCCGTTCGGATTCAACCCGCGCACGGTGGTCTGAGCCCGTGGACCTGCGCCTGGGCCCGCGGCTCCGCGACCGCGCGGGCCGGACCCGCTACGGCTCGTCCGCGGGCCTCGCGGGCACCTCGCGCAGCGACCAGGCCAGGACCGCCTCCCGTACGGGGGCGGGAAGCATGAGGACCTGCGGTTCGGCTTCGACCCAGCCCGGCTCCTTCGTGCGCTTGGCCTGCTCGATGTGATCGCGGTCGATGGGCAGGCCGGGATCCGCACCGGCGCCGTTCTCACCCTTGACGGTGACCCAGTACAGGTACTCCTCGCCCTCCTCGCGCAGCCTGAATACGATCTCGATGGCCATTCGTTCCCGGTCCAGCGTCGCTACGCACTCGTCGAGCCGGTTGTTGAGCATCTGCATCCAACGGTCGGCCTCCGGGCCCCCGTCGGGTCTGACCTTGGCCCGGGACAGCTCAACGACCAGGCCTTCGGGGATGCTTGCGGGTCTGTCGGCAGTCATGAACGCAGAGCCTGCCAGATCCCGCTCCCGGGTCGCCGCGTGGTCCTGCTGTCCTCCGCCCGCCACCCGGCGGGCCCGCGCCTTCGCGCACACGCAAGACCCACCCCCCGGCGACTCCCGCCCGAGCCGCACCGCACCATGGACCCTGTACGCCGGCCGGGCGTACCGCTAGACGTGGGAGCGCGACGTGGTGGACGTCCAAGGCACAGTGGCGGACGGATTCGAGACGGTCCGGGACGCCTTCGAGCGGAACTTCACACACCGTGCGGAGCGCGGCGCGGCCGTCACCGTCTACCGCGACGGGCACAAGGTCGTCGATCTCTGGGCCGGTACGAAGGACGTCGACGGCGCCGAACCGTGGGCGCTGGACACCGCCCAGGTCGTCCGGTCCGCGACCAAGGGGGTGGCCGCCGCGGTCCCGCTGCTCCTGCACCAGCGCGGCCAGCTGGACCTGGACGCCCCCGTCTCCACGTACTGGCCGGAGTTCAAGGCGGGCGGCAAGGAACGCGCCCTCGTCCGGCACTTCCTGGCCCACCGCACCGGCGTCCCCCTGATCGACCGCCCGCTCACGCCTGCCGAGGCCATCGACGGGGTGTCGGGGCCGCGAGCCGTCGCCGCCCAGCAGGCCCTGTGGGAGCCCGGCACCGAGCACGGCTACCACGCGCAGACGTACAGCTGGCTGCTGAGCGAGCTCGTCCGGCGGGTCACCGGCCGCACCATCGGCCGGTGGATCGCGGAGGAGATCGCCCGCCCCCTCGACATCGACTTCTGGGTCGGGCTCCCCGCCGAGGAGGCCCACCGCGTCGGCCGGATCGGCCCCGTCGCCGCCCCGCCGGTCGGTACCGGCCTCAAGCTCAAGCCGAAACGGTCCGTCACCGACGCCTACCAGGACCCCCACTCGCCGACCAGCCGCGCTTTCGGAGCCATCGAGCCGTTCCCCGACGAGAACGACGACGCCTACCGCGCGGCCGAACTCCCCGGCTCCGGCGGCATCTCGACCGCCCGCGCCCTGGCCCGTGTCTACGCCGCGATGATCGGCCACGTCGACAACGGGTCCCGCCTCTTCGCGCCCGCCACCCTCGCCCTGGCCCGCACCGAGGAGTCGTCGGGCCCGGACCGGGTGCTCGTCGTCAACACCCGCTTCGGCCTCGGCTTCATGCTGCACGGCCCGTCGGCCCCGCTGCTCGGCCCCGGCTCCTTCGGCCACCCCGGCCGGGGCGGCTCGCTCGGCTTCGCGGATCCGGAGTCCGGAATCGCGCTGGGGTACGTGACCAACGCGCTCCAGAAGGGCGTCACCGCCGATCCGCGCGCCCAGGCCCTGGTCAGGGCAGTGCACTCGGCGACATGATCGGAGCATGGATGCTACGAGGCGGTTCGATGGCCATGCGGTTCTGATCACTGGCGCGGGGAGGGGAATCGGCGCTGCCACCGCCCGCCGGTTCACCGAGGAGGGGGCCCGCGTCCTGGTCACCGACCTGGACGGGGCCCGCGCGGAGAAGACGGCGGCTGAGCTGCCCGGCGCGCTGCCTTTCACCTGCGATGTCACCGACCGGTCCGCCGTCGAGGCGGCCGTGGCGTACGCGGTGGGCGAGTTCGGCGCGCTCGATGTCCTGGTCAACAACGCGTACGCCTGCTCGCCCGACGCCCCGCTCTTCGAGGACGAGGACGACGAGTCCTGGGACCGCGATCTGGACGCCACGCTGAGCGGTGCGTTCCGGGTCTCGCGCGCCGCCATGCCGCATCTCGCCGCGGCGGGCGGCCGGGGCGCCATCGTCAGCATCGGCTCGGTCAACGGCGCCCAGGACTTCGGCAACCACGCCTACAGCGCGGCAAAGGCCGGCCTGGCCAGTCTGACCCGTACGCTCGCGGGCCACGCGGCGCCGCGTGGGGTCCGCGTCAACCTGGTGGCGCCGGGCACGATCCACACCGATGTGTGGGCGCTGCGCGGAGTCGAGGAGACGCTCGAACAGGCCGCGAAGCATTACCCGTTGGGCCGGGTCGGGGTCCCGGACGACATCGCGGCGGCCGTGGCGTTCCTGGCCTCGCGTGACGCCGCGTGGATCACCGGGGTGACCCTGCCGGTGGACGGCGGCCTGCTGACCAGCAACCTGGGTCTGCGGAACTCGCTGGGCTGAGGCAGGTCGCGGGCGGGCCTGGCGTGGGGCGGGTGTGCCGCGTCGCGGAAAGTGGGCTGGGTGCGGAATTCGTTGCGTGGAATGTGCGACGCAACGTATTCAGCTAGTGATCTGGTCATTCTGCTGCGAGATCAGTAGTGTTCCCGGTCGGCCACTCGACGAAAGGGACTCCCATGACCCGGTCCCCCCAGGACGCGCCCCCGGCCCGGCCGCTGGCGGAGACGGAGCGGACGCGCCACCGGCGCCTGCGCGAGCAGGGCAGCCTCGACCGTTCCGATCTGGACTCCATCCTGGCCGCCGGCTTCGTCTGCCACCTAGGGGTGACGGTCGACGGCACCCTGACAGTGGTGCCCACGGCCTACGGCTCGGACGGCGAGACCCTGTACTTCCATGGCTCGGTCGCCAGCCGCAGCCTGGTCGCGGCCCCGGACGCGGCCGTGTGCGTCACCGTCACCCACGTCGACGGGCTCGTCCTGTCCCGCTCGGTCTTCGAGCACGGCATCAACTACCGCAGCGCCATGCTCTTCGGCGTCCCGCGCCCGGTCACCGATCCGGACGAGAAGCTCGCGGGTCTGCGCTGCCTCACGGAACAGGCCGCGCCCGGTCAGTGGGACTACGCCCGGCGTCCCAGCCGCAAGGAGCTGGCCGCGACCGTGCTGCTCGCCCTCCCGCTCGACGAGGCGTCGGTCAAGATCCGCACCGGCCCCCCGGAGGACGGGGACGACCCGGACGCCGCACGTGAGGTGTGGGCGGGGACCCTCCCGCTCCACACCTCCTGGGGCGCTCTCGTACCGGACCCGCTGCTCAGGCCGGGCATCGAGGCCCCGCCGCACCTCGCGGAGCGTGCGGGGACACCCGCGCAGGAGGCCTGACGCGCCGGGCCGGTTCAGGCGGGCGCGGGGGCGGCAGCGGGCTCCGCCGTCCCGGGCAGCGGTGGATTGAGCCGCGCCGAGGCGACATGGCAGACCACCACCGCGACGATCACCAGCGGCATGACAGTGACACCGTCATGTCCCAGCAGCAGCGTGGCGAGCATGACGGAGGTCAGCGGCAGCCGCAGCAGCGCCACCGACATCGCGCCCATCCCCATGGCGGCGGCCGGGACGAACGGCAGCCCCGGGAGGTGGGAGAGCAGGATCCCGCCCGCGGCGCCGAGGAACAGTGCCGGGAAGATCGGCCCGCCGCGGAAGGCGGACAGCGAAACCGAGTAGGCCAGGCTCTTGCAGGCGAGCAGCAGCGTCAGCGCCCCCGCGGAGTACGTGCCGGTGCTGAGGAGGAGGTGCGGCAGCGCGCTCTGCCCGGAGAACAGCACATCGGATGTGCCCTTCCCGCTCCCTTCGGCGTACGCGATGGCCAGCCCCGCCACGACCAGGCCGGCCACCGGGGTCCAGACCGTGCGGCGGCGGTTCACACCCGGCTGCAGCCGCAGCGCCAGCCGGCGGACCCCGGTGCCGAGGAGCGCGGCGGCGATCCCGATGACCAGCGCGTAACCGAACTGGGCCACGTCGGGGCGCCCCGCGTGCGGCAGGTCCGGAATGGTCAGTGTCCCGACACCGACCCCTGCCCAGGTGCCGAGTCCGGTGAAGACCAGTGCGCCGATCCCCGCGGCGAGCAGGCCGGGGACGAGCACGATCCCCAGCAGCGGGCCGCCGAGCCCGGAAGCCTCCATCAGCAGAAAGGCCCCCACCAGCGGCGACCCCAGCAGTGCGCTGATCGCGGCGAAGCTTCCGGCTGCCGCGACCAGGGCCTGTTCCCGCGCGCCGGCACCGGGCCGCAGCAGGCGGAAGCCGTAGAGGGCGAGTCCGCCGCCGAGCGCGATCAGCGGAGCCTCCGGCCCGACCACCGCGCCGAAGGCGAGTGACGCGACCGCCGCGAGAAGGATGCCCGGCAGCTCGGCAGCGGGCGCGGCCCCTCCCGTCTTGAGCCCCTCCGCGGGCTGGTGACCGCCGTTGCCCGGCAGATACCGCACGATCAGGGCTGTGAGCAGGCCGCCGACGGCGAGCAGGGGCAGCGGCCACCAGACGGGCACCCCGTGGAAGCCGAGAGCGTGGGGCAGGCTGGAGAAGAGGGCCTTCTGGAGGTGCGCGACCGCCTGCAGGAAGCCGTAGGCACCGGCCGAGAGCACCACGCCGAAGAGCGCGGTGAGCAGCAGGAGCATGAGGTAGCCCCGGGTCCTCAGCGGGCCGAACGGATCCGCGCGCAGGGCGGCTTGCTGGTCTGCCGCCGGCTCGTCCGCTGTCATCGGGGCGTCTCCTCAGGGCTGTCCGGGAAGTCGGCTGTCCGACGAGCATGACAGCACGGCGGATGTTTCCACGTATACCTGGACATAATGCACCTCGGAGGCGGAACGCTCCTCCCTCTCAGCGACCTGGTTCCAGGCCGCTGAAACCATCGTGAAACCGCGTTGAATGCGGCCTGCCGGAACCTCATCGGCATGACGACAACGACTCCGCACTCCCTCGCCATCGAGGCCAGGGGAATGTGCAAGGCCTACGAGGACAAGACGGTCCTCGACGGCATCGACCTCGCGGTACCGTCCGGCACGGTCTTCGCGCTGCTCGGCCCGAACGGCGCCGGCAAGACCACCGCCGTCAAGATCCTCTCCACCCTCGTCACCGCCGACGCCGGCGACCTGCACGTCGGGGGCCACGACCTGGCAGCCGACCCGCGGGCCGTGCGGGCAGCGATCGGTGTCACCGGGCAGTTCTCCGCCGTCGACGGCCTGATCACCGGCGAGGAGAACATGCTCCTCATGGCGGACCTGCACCACCTCTCCCGCGCAGAGGGCCGCCGTACCGCCGCCGAACTCCTGGAGCGCTTCGATCTGGTGGAGGCCGCGAAGAAGCCCGCCGCCAGTTACTCCGGCGGTATGAAGCGCCGCCTCGACATCGCCATGACGCTGGTCGGCAGCCCGCGGATCATCTTCCTCGACGAGCCGACCACCGGCCTCGACCCGCGCAGCCGCCACACCATGTGGGGCATCATCCGCGAGCTGGTCTCCGGAGGCGTCACCGTCTTCCTCACCACCCAGTACCTGGAGGAGGCCGACGAACTCGCCGACCGCATCGCGGTACTCAGCGACGGCAGGATCGCCGCCGAGGGGACCGCCGACGAGCTGAAGCGGCTCATCCCGGGCGGGCACGTCCGGCTCCGCTTCACCGACCCGGACGCCTACCGGTCCGCCGCCGTCGCCCTGCGCGAGGCCACCAGGGACGACGAGGCGCTGTCGCTGCAGATCCCGAGCGGCGGCAGCCAGCGCGAGCTGCGCTCCATTCTCGACTGGCTGGACTCGGCCGGCGTCGAGGCGGACGAACTGACCGTGCACACCCCCGACCTCGACGACGTGTTCTTCGCCCTGACCGGCGGCACCGACGTACCCGGCCAGTCCACCCGGCCCGGCCAGTCCACCCACTCCACCCAGCCCGGCCAGACCGGCCAGTCCAAGGAGACAGTCCGATGAGCGCACTCTCCCTCGCCGTACGCGACTCGTCCACGATGCTGCGCCGCAACCTGCTGCACGTACGGCGCTACCCGTCGATGACGCTGAACCTGCTGCTGACACCGATCATGCTGCTGCTGCTCTTCGTCTACATCTTCGGAGATGTGATGAGCGCGGGCATCGGTGGCACCGACCGCTCCGACTACATCGCCTACATCGTCCCGGGTCTGCTGATGATGACTGTCGGCAGCACCGTGATCGGGGCCGCGATCTCCGTCTCCACGGACATGACCGAGGGCATCATGGCCCGCTTCCGCACGATGGCGATCTACCGGGGCTCCCTGCTGATCGGGCACGTCATCGGCAGCGTGCTGCAGGTACTTGCCAGCCTGGTCCTGGTCGGCATCGTCGCCGTCGCCATCGGCTTCCGCTCCACGGACGCCACCCCGCTGGAGTGGATCGCGGCGTTCGGGCTGCTCACGCTGTTCTCCCTGGCGCTCACCTGGATCGCGGTAGGGATGGGCATGGCCAGTCCCAACCCCGAGGCCGCCGGCAACATGGCCATGCCGCTGATCCTCCTCCCGCTCATCTCCAGTGCCTTCATCCCGGCCCACACGATGCCGGGCTGGTTCCAGCCGATCGCCGAGTACCAGCCGTTCACACCGGCCATCGAGACCCTGCGCGGCCTGCTCCTCGGCACCGGGATCGGCAACAACTGGTGGATCACGATCCTCTGGTGCGTCGCGCTGACGGCGCTCGGCTACCGCTGGTCGACGGCGCAGTTCAACCGCGACCCGAAGTAACCGCCATGACAGCGCGGGCAGCCTCCCGCAACTCGTCACGCCCCAGGGCGGCGTACTCCGACACCGCGTCGGTGTACGCCGCCCCGGCGGCGTTCCCGGTGGCCACGACCGCCTGCCGGGCGCGCTCCGCCGACATCGTCGGCTGGAAGTCACGCAGCACCCGGAGCCGTTCGGCCAGCGCGATCATCCGCCCGGCAGAGGCGTCACCGGTCACGAGCCCCGCCATGCCGAGCGCGTGCAGCACCGTCCCCCACACCGGCAGCTCCAGGAGCGAGCCGGGCGGCTCGGAGAGCAGGGTCCGCAACCGCTGCCGCAGCCGGTCGACCGAGTCCGCGACCGGTTCCAGGCGCCCCGCGTGGGCGTGCGCCGTCACCGCCGCCGACTGGATCTGCAGCGCCCAGGGGCCGAGCCAGGGATCGCTGCTCAGGACCGAGCCGGACGCGGGCATCCGCTCCACCGCGCGGCGCCACAGCCGGAGCCCGACCTCCGTCAGCCCGCGGGCGAGCGCTATCTCGGCGCGCCCGCCGAAGTCGGGGTTGTAGAAGTCGTCCTGCGGCTGGGGGTTGTCGCTCTCCGCCTGCCGCGCCCAGTACTCGGCCTCGTCGGGTTCGTCGCGCTGCAGGCAGGCGAGGACGAGGGACGTGCGGATCCCGATGTAGTCGCGCCCGTCGCCGAGCCGCGGCAGTACCGTGAGCGCCGCTCTGAGGTGTTCGTACGCTTCCTCCCCCCGCCCGGTCCGCATGCACAGCTCGCCCAGCCGGGAGTGCCCCATGAGCTGCAGGGACGGGTTGTCGAGGGGAGCCAGCGCGGGGATCATCCGCCGGGCCGATACGAGGGCCCGGTCGATGTCGTGCTCGTACTCCCAGACGTACGAGGCGATGCACTCGGCGATACCGGCGACCAGCGGCTGCTCGCTGTCGCAGAGCTGGTGCAGCACGTCGTAGCCGGGCGGGCGCATCTCGGGAATCGCGCTCAGTACGACCGCCGTGGCGCGCAGCAGCGTGTCAGGCCTGGCCGGAGGCAGCCTGCGGAGGCTGACGAGCTGGCGTACGGCCTGCAGGCCATAGCCCATGAGCAGGCTGGCCGCGCACAACACCGCGGCGGCGCGGGCGACTTCGACGTACTCGGGCGCCGGACGGTAATGCGAGAGGGCCGGTCCGGTATCGGCGGAGAGGGAGACGAGGCGCGGAAAGTTGGAGTCGGTGGACCACTGGGCGGCGAGGACGGCGGTGAGGGCGGCGGTGGTGGGCCCATCGGTATGGGCCAGCGCGTGCCGCAGGGCCAGCACGAGGTTGTCCTGTTCGGCCCTGATGCGCTCCCAGGCAGGCAGCCGGTCGGGGCCGAAGAGCACGTCGTGGTGGGTGACCCCGAACTCCCGCGCCCAGTCGAGGAACCTGCCGACCGCCTCGCCGTCCTCGCCCGCCTCCGCGCACCGGGCCGCGCAGAACTCCCGCACGGTCTCCAGCATCCGGAACCGCACGCCCGCCGGGGCCTCGGCGACGGTCAGCAGTGACTGACCGGCCAGCTGCTCCAGGAGGAACAGCGCGTCCTCCCCGAGGACCCGCTCGGCCGCCTCGCCGGAGAAGCCGCCGGGGAAGACCGAGAGCAGACGCAGCGCCGCCCGCGCGTCCGGTGCGAGCAGGTTCCAGCTCCACTCGACGACCGCGTGCAGCGTGCGGTGGCGCTCCGGTGCGTCCCGCGCCCCGCCGCTCAGTAGCGCGAACCGGTCGCCGAGACGCCTGGCGATCTCCGGCACCGAGAGCACCCGCACCCGCGCCGCTGCCAGCTCCACGGCGAGGGGCAGGCCGTCGAGGTGGCGGCAGAGCCCGGCCACCGCGTCCGGCGGCAGCTGCACGCCGGGCCGGGCGGCGCGGGCCCGCTGGGTGAACAGCTCGATGGCGGTGGCGGGAGCGAGCTCCGGCAGCGCGTACACCGCCTCCGACGTCAGGCCGAGGGGGGCCCGGCTGGTGGCGAGCACCCGCAGGTCCTCCGAGGACGAGAGCAGCGCCCGTACGAGGTCGGCGGCGCCCCGGACGACCTGCTCGCAGTTGTCGAGAACCAGCAGCGCCGTCCCGGAGCCGAGCACGCCGAGGATGCCGGACACCTGGTCGGCCGCGACGTTTCCGCTCAGGGCGCCGGGGCGGCCCTCGCCCGCGCCGAGCGCGGAGGCCACCTCCGCGGCCACGTCCTCGTCCGCGGTGACGCCGGCGAGCGGCACGAAGTACACGACCCGCTGCCCGGCCCGGCGGCTCACGGCGTGCGCGAGCCGGGTCTTGCCGAGGCCGCCGGGGCCCATGACGGTGACGGCCCGGGAGCCGTGCAGCAGCCGCTCCACCGCCGCGATGTCCTCGTCCCTGCCGAGGAGCTGGTTGGGCTCGTGCGGCACCCCGTGCCTGGCCACGGGCGCCTCGCCGCGCAGCAACTCCTGCTGTACGGCCCTGAGCCCGGCGCCCGGGTCCGTACCGAATTCGTCGCGCAGCTCACGGCGGTACGCCTCGTACCGCATCAGCGCTGCGGACGGGCCCGCCGTCGCCGCCTCGCCGCGCAGCAGTTCGGCGAGGACCTCCTCGTCGCGCGGGTGCTCCGACGCGGCCACGCCCAGGGGCCCGGCCGCCTCCGCGCGCCGTCCGAGGCGGGCCAGCGCGAGTGCCTGCGCGCGGACGAGCGCGCTGCGGACGGGGGCACGCTCGGCGCGCAACGCGGCTGCGGGGTCGCCGGATTCGGCGGTGGCTCCGTCCGCGGAGCCCTCCCACAGGGCGAGTCCTGCCCCGGCCGCGGCCAGCGATCCCGCGTGGTCCCCGGCCCTGGCCCGGTCGGCGCTCGCAGCGGCGTGCAACAGCAGGGCGGAGCTGTCCACCTGGTCGTCGGCGAGCGCGAGCCGGTACCCGGTCGGCGTGCTGACGATGACGTCGGCGCCCAGCTGCGTCCGGGCCCTGGAGACGAGGACCTGCAGCGCCTTTCCCGGCCGCTCCGGCAGTGCGTCCTGCCACAGCCCGGCCACGAGCCGCTCGGTGCTGCAACCCGTGCGCAGATCGCCCGCGAGCAGCGCGAGCAGACCGCGCAGCCGGGGCGCGGTGACCTCCTGACCGCGATAGGCGACACGCGGCAGCAGGGTCAGGTCGGTGGTCATCCGTGCAGATTAGCCAAGGCCGGCCCGCCGGGTTCCCGTCGCGGCCCGAACTCCCGGCGGACGGAGGGCTTCCGCCCCTCGCGCGGTGTTACGCGGTGAGGTGTCCGCCCTTCACGGCGGTGACGAAGGCGGCCCAGCCGGTGGCGGGGAAGATCAGGGCGGGGCCGTGGGGGTGCTTGGAGTCGCGGACGGGGATGGCGGTGTACCCGTCGGCCACTTCGAGACAGTCGTTCTGTTCGACGCCGCTGTGGCTGGACTTGCGCCACCCGCTCAGGACCGTGGCGTCTCTTACGACCTGCTCAATTCGAAGCATGCGCGTATTCCTTCGCTACGGCCCGTACCAGGGCCAGTGAATCTGCGTGTGACAGTGCATCACTCAGCGCCAGATCGTAGGCGGTCTGGCATTTGCTGACCAGCGCTGGATCGTCCATCAGATGCCCCATGCGCACACCCTCCGTGTAGGCAAGCGGAGGGGCGTCAGCGAACTTCATGAGGAAGAGCATTCCTTCTGCCAGGGCATGACACCCCACGATGAACGGCATGACGTGCAGCCGCAACCGCCCGGCTTCTGCCATGTCGGCGATTTTGTCGAGCTGGTCGGTCATAACCTTCGGGCCCCCCACTGTCCGGCGGAGCACTGCCTCGTCCAGCAGGCACCAGAACTGGGGCCTCGACGGCTTTTCGAACAACACGGCCCGAGCCTGACGGATTGCAACGGCCTCGTCCAGCTCTTTGTCCTCAGGGTTCGGTGAGGAGGTGCGGAAGACCGACCGCGAGTATTCCCTGGTCTGGAGCAAGCCCGGGACGAGCGACACCGAATAGTGCCGGATCTCGATCGCCTGTTGCTCCAACTCTGCCACGGGGGCGAAGTATTGGGTGTACTTCGTGTCGAGGTCATGCAGCCAGCGGGCGAAGAAGCCGTCTGTCCCCAGAACCCGGTCCAGGCGCTGCGCATCGTCCGGGCTGGGCAGACGCCGCCCCGCCTCCCAGTGACTGACCAAGGTCGGTGAGCAGACCACCCCCTCGCTCACCGCCTCCTGCGTCAGGCCCGCAGCGACACGCCGGATCCTCAGCTCCTCGCCGTACTTCTGGCGGATCGAGCGCGACTTGGGTGATCCGGTCACTGGGCCAACTCCTTCACTTGACGGTCCCGTTGTCAGGTCGAAACCCCTGGAAGCGTAGCGACGGACGCCACAGGCTGTGAGTTATTCGTCACAGTGCGACAGGAGCACGCAAGACCCCCGCGACCGCTGCAACGGTCCGGGGGCGTGGTCAACGCCTATCGAGGAGCGCCGACATGCTGCATTTTATTGACCGTCTCACCGGCCCGGTGGTCCGATTCCTGAATCGGCGGGGGCGGCGGCGGCCCGGCCCCCCGCCGCCCCCGCTCGTACTCCGCAGGCGCCGTCTGCTCGTGTGCCGGGCCTATCTGCCGCTCGGCCACCGGCTCCGCCCGAATCTCGGCTCGTTCTCGGCCCTGGCCTACGAGCGCCTGGAGTACAGCCGGATCGCCTGGTTCGACCTGCACGGCGCCGAGGCCGGGCCGCGCTGCCCGCTCCACGGGGTGGTGGTGCGCTGATGGAGCGGAACGCAGTGAACGCCGTGGTGCGGCGGTGGAGCCGACACCCTGCCTGTGTCGCCAGGGCGCGCACGGAACTCCGTACGACGCTGGAGAGTTGGGGCCTCGCACCGCTCACGGATGCGGCTTCGGTTGTGCTCTCCGAGTTGCTGACCAACGCCGGACGGCACGCCGTCGTCCCCCCGGGCCGGGAGATCGAGACCCGCTTCCTGCCGGTGGCGCACGGGCGCGGCATCCGGATCGAGGTGCACGACGCGTCGTCCGTACCTCCCCGTCCGCTCGATCAGGACCCGGAGGCGTCCGGCGGCCGGGGCCTGTTCCTGGTCGACGCGCTGGCCGATACCTGGGGTTTCGGCGAGCGGACCGGTCCCGGCAAGGTGGTCTGGGCGGAGCTGGGCCAGGACGGCGGTGGCAGCCGTGCCGGGTGAGCAGGATGTGTGCGCCGTCCTGGTGGTCCGTGGTGACCGCGTCAAGGTCCAGGGGGCGTGGCACGAGGTGCGGGCGTCGCGGCTGGACCGGTCCGCCACGGGCGGCGCCGTCATCGTGCTGACCCTGGCCGGAGGCTCGCCGCTCAGGGTGCCGGTCTTCCTGCGGCCGGTCGTGTCCCGTCGGGACCGCGATCCCGAGCCGGGTCCTGGCACCGATGAACTACGTTGATCATGCACGGATCCATGCCGGGTCGTCGTGCGGGTACGGAGGATGAGCTGCCTGTCGGCGCAGGGTGCCAGGTCGCCTCCGCCCGACCGGCTCGCCATGGGCGACGCCGGTGCGGGGGCGACGGCCGGTGACGACGTCAGCAGAATCGGAGAGACAGCATTGCGGTACGAGTCGTCCGCTCATCCCGACCCGACCGGCAGGTCCCAGGGCGGGAGGCCGGCCTCGCGCCGCAGGTTGCTGGGAGTGTCCGGTGCG
Organism: Streptomyces sp. NBC_00388; assembly: GCF_036061255.1. Lineage (NCBI taxonomy): Bacteria > Bacillati > Actinomycetota > Actinomycetes > Kitasatosporales > Streptomycetaceae > Streptomyces > Streptomyces sp. NBC_00388. The sequence goes on along the minus strand of NZ_CP107948.1, from coordinate 3,110,964 downwards.
GCCCTCCTCACGGCGGCGTGCGGCACCACGACGGGCAAGCAGCCGGGCGGGAGGCGGAGTGCGCAGCCGGACCCGGAGGGCAGCGGCGCACCCACCCGCCCGGCGCCGGACGGCGCGCTCGGGGTGAACTTCAACGAGGACCCGTCCGACATGGATCTCGCCCAGGTGAGGGCGCTTTCGGCGCAGTGGGTACGCGGCTTCGTCCCGATGACGGATGACCTCGACTCTCACGCCGCGGACCGGCAGCGGGCCGTCGCCAGGCTGCTCGACGCGGGCGGGAACGGCTTCCGGACGATCCTCTCGCTGAAGTTCCCCTTCCTGACGGCCGGGAGGCCGCTGCCCGAGGCGGGCAGCAGGGAGATGGAGGCGCAGCTGGCCCGCGTGGACCGGGTGCTGCACGCGGTCCTGGGGAGGACGGACATCCTCACCATCGGGAACGAGCCCTTCCTGGAGACCATGAAGGACGAGTGCGACGCGCGGCTCAACGTCTTCTACGAGCAGGTCGCCGAACACGTCATCGCCTACCGCGGGAAGCACTTCCCGCACGGCTGCAGGACCCGGCTGTACATGGGCGCCCTCAACCACCTCGACAGGGCGGAAGGGCGCACGCAGGCCACCGAGCGCTGGGTCGGCTTCGTCAACAGGAAGCCGGAGATCGAGGGCCTCGACATCCATCCGCACGTCGACTCCCTGGAGGCGGCCGGCACATACGTCCAGTACGTCGTGGACCGCCTGGGCAAGGGCAAGAAGTTCCTGGCCACCGAGTTCTCCCTGGTGCGGTACTGGCAGGACCACATGGGCGACAGGATTCCGGCGGCCTATGCCGCGAAGTACCAGGTGCCTCCGGGCACCCGCGTGTGGCAGGTGATCGGCAACGCGCTGGAGAGGCCCTTCCCGCAGCGGAGGTGGGACGACTTCCTCGCGATGAGTCCGTGGTTCGCAGCGCACGCGGACTATCTGACGCAGCAGGTAAGGATGTTCCGGGAGACCGGGAAGCTCGCGGTGGCCACCTACGGGGTGGTGCAGATCGAATCCATGCGGAAGGGCTGGGGCCCCCGCAAGGAGCCGTGGATCCTCAACCCCCTGTATGCGAACCGCACGGTCAGGCAGGAGGAAGGAAGGACCGGGCGGACCACCGTCTGGTTCGACTCGTTCCGCGCTCTGCAGAATTCCTGAGGGGTCCCGGCGACGGCTGTATTTGGCGCTCGCCGAGCATCCGAGCGGGGTGCCCGGCAACGGTTTTGTCAGTGCCGTACAAGCTGCCGGGGCGCCGCCCGCAAGGGCTCGTGGGGCGGTGCGCGGGCAGCTATCGTCACCGGTCATGACCGCATACGAGACCGTGATTGTCGGCACCGACGGGTCGACCTCGTCCTACGCGGCGGTGGACCGGGCGGCCGCCCTCGCCGTAGCGAACCGCGCCCGGCTGATCGTGCTCTGCGCCTACCGCCCCCTCGGCCGCGACGACCGGATCGCCGCCCAGGAGGCGCTCGGTGACGAGGCGTTCCAGGTCGAGGGGTCCGCGCCCGCCGAGCAGACCCTGCGGATCGCCCGGGGGCGCGCGGAGGCCGCCGGCGCGGGAGAGATCGAGACGGTCGCCGTGGAGGGGGACCCCGTCCAGGCGCTGGCCCGTGCGGTCGCCGACGGCAGCGCGAGCCTGGTCGTCGTCGGCAACCGGGGGCTGAACACCCTCGCCGGCCGGCTGCTCGGCTCCGTACCGTCCGACATCGCCCGCAAGGCGGCTGCCGACGTCCTCATCGTCCACACCACCTGATGCCCGGATGACCGGCCCGGAGCCCGACCGCACCCCGGCTGCCGGGCACGCCCGCGCCGCGGCCGCGGCGCTGGGGCTCGAAGAGATCCTCCTCGGGGGCGCCAGGAGCTACACCCGTGAGCAGGTGGCCGCGCTCTCCGGGCTGCCCGCGGAGCGGCTGCGCGGGCTGTGGCAGGCTCTCGGCTTCGCCGCAGCCGAAGACGATGCCGTGCTCTTCACCGACGCCGACGTGACCGCCGCCCGCACCGCCGCCCGGCTGTTCGGCTCCGGTCTTGTCGCGCCGGCGCAGGAGTCCGCCGTCACCCGGGCGCTGGGGCATCACCTGGCGCGGCTGGCGGAGTGGCAGGCGTCGCTCGTCGTAGCCGAGGACGGCAGGCTCGTCGGCGCCGGGGACGGCGGCGACAGCGCCGGTGCGGCAGGGACGGCCGCCGCGGTGCTGCCCGCACTCGAACACCTGCAGGGTTATGTCTGGCGCCGCCACCTCGCCGCCCATGCCGGCCGCGTCCTCGCCGCACCGCCGGACGCCGCACGCGCGGGTCAGGTGATCGGTTTCGTGGACATGGTCGGGTACACCACGCTGACCCGGCGCATCGGCGAAACGGCGCTCGTGGACGTCCTGGAACGCTTCGAGTCCCTCGCCACGGACATCGTCTCCGGACACGGCGGGCGCATCGTGAAGACCATCGGGGACGAGGTGCTCTTCGTCTGCGACAGCCCGGAGGCAGCCGCGGAGACCGCCCTCCGGCTGACGGAGGCGGCCGAACGGGACCCCGCCCTGCCGGAGTTGCGCACCGGGCTGGCCCACGGGCAGGTGGTGCACCGGCTCGGTGACGTGTACGGCGAGGTGGTCAACATCGCCGCCCGCCTCACCTCCGTCGCGCGGCCCGGCACGATCGTCACCGACGGAGCGTTCGCGGCCCGCATCGGCCGCACCCCGGGGGCGGACGGCGCGGGCGGGAACGGCGGCGGGGACGTCGCGAGCGGCGAAGGGCACGACACCACGGACGGCGGCGGTACGCCGTACCGGCTGCGCTCGCTGCGCCCGGTCTCGGTGCGTGGCTACAGCAAGCTCCGCGCGTACGCCCTGCGCCGGGCGCCGCACCCCCGCACCCGGCCCTGAACCGCCCGACCGGCGATGTCCTCCGCCGTCATCGCCGCGAAACCGGGCCCGTCAGGGGGTCGGCCGCGGCGTGCGGCACGGCCGCGGGTGCCCGCTCGCTCCGCGGCCGTTGCGGGGCTCCGCTCGCCGATCCGCAGGGCACTCGCCGGAACGGGCCCTAAGCGGTGTGCAGCATCAGCCCGATACCGACGACCATCAGCCCGGCCGCCGCGATTCTCGGTGCGCCGAACTTCTCCTTGAAGAAGAGCGCGCCGATCGCCGCGCCCACGATGATCGACGACTCGCGCAGCGCGGCGATCGGGGCCAGCGGAGCGCGGGTCTGGGCCCACAGGACCAGCCCGTACGCGACCACCGACATCGCCCCGCCGACCAGTCCGACGGTGGCGTGCGGGCGCAGTTGGGCGCCCAGCCGGCCACGGCGGCGGTACAGCGCGTACACCGGGATGGCGACACCCTCCAGGATCATCAGCCAGGCGATGTACCCGAGCGAGGAGCCCGAGTCGCGGACGCCGACGCCGTCGACCGTCGTGTACGAGGCGATCGCCAGGCCGGTGGCGAGCGCCGCGATGATCGCCGGCCACTGCGGGCGGGAGCCCTTCAGCCCCCAGAGGGCCACGCCGACGAGTCCGGCGCAGGCCACCGCCACGCCCGCCAGCTGCCAGCCGTTCGGGATCTCATGGACGAAGACCGCGGCCAGGACGGTCACGACCAGCGGCGCCGTGCCGCGCGCGATCGGATACATCTGGCCGAAGTCGCCGAGGCTGAACGACCGCATGAGCAGCAGCATGTACGTGACGTGCAGTGCGGCCGAGACGAGCAGAAACGGCCACGCGTCGGCGGCCGGGAAGGGGACGAACGGCGCGGCCAGCGCGCCGATCAGCAGTCCGCCCCCGGAGATCAGCGTGAAGGAGACCAGCTGATCCTTGATGTGGTGGGCAATGGCGTTCCAACTGGCGTGCGTGATCGCTGCGATGACGACGGCGAGGATGACCGTGAGTGTCACGCGGCGGACTCCCGCACACGCGGCGCCCCGGCGGGCCGGGGATGGGCAGTGGGTTCGGAAGTACTCATGGCCCCTCACGCTAGCGTCCGGTGTAGGTACCACGCGAACCGATTGATCCCCTGCCCGGAAGACCCCGGTACCGGGTCCCGTGGCGCCGGCCGCGGGCCACCGGCCCGATGCCCCCTGCCAGGGTCCACCGGCCCGATGGCACCGGCCCGATGTCACCGGCCCGATACCACCGGCCCGATGTCACTGGTCCGGATGTCACGTGCCCAGGCGTACCACCAGGGCGAAGAGCACGAGCGCGGCGAAGGCCAGCACACTGGCGCACGGCACGGCCCACAGCTCCCGCAGCCGGGCCTGCCGCTGCCATTGGCTCCGTACGCCGTCGGTATCCGCGGCACCCGCCAGGCACAGCAGCAGGGCGAGCACGGCGCCGAGCACGCACACCCCGTTCCACCCCGCGTGGGCGTGGACCACCCCGACCAGGGCCGAGCCGATCGCCCCGCCGGCGAAGTAACACGTCATGTAGGCGGAGGTGATACGGCCGCGGGCGTCCGGGCGAAGAGCGTAGATCAGCGACTGGTTGGTGATGTGCACGCCCTGGTGCGCCAGGTCCAGCAGCACGATGCCGGCGATCAGCATGGCCAGTTGATGCCCTCCCGCGGCCAGCAGCCCCCAGGAGCCGAGCAGCAGCAGCGCGCTGACCATCGTGGTCTGCGTGGTACGTCCGCGGTCCGCCAGCCGCCCGGCGAGCTGGGCGGCGACCGCGCCCGCTGCGCCGGCCAGCCCCAGCAGCCCGATCTCGCCGTCCGACCAGCCGTAGGCCGGACCGGAGAGCAGGAAGGCCAGCGACGTCCACAGCGCGCTGAAGCAGGCGAAGGCCAGCAGCCCGATCAACGCCCGTGCGCGCAGCACCGGTTCCTCGACGAGCAGCCGTGCGGTGGAGCGCAGCAGCCGTCCGTAGCGCAGACCGGTGGTTCCCCGGTACTGCGGCAGCGCCCGGTGCAGGGCGGCGGCCAGGAGGACCATCGCCACGGCCGCGGCCCAGTACACCGTGCGCCAGCCGCCGACCGATGCCAGGGCGCCGGACGCGGTACGGGCGAGCAGCATGCCGAGCACCAGCCCGCTCATCACCGTCCCCACGATCCGGCCGCGCCGGTGCGGGGCGGCCAGATCGGCGGCGAACGGCACGAGCACCTGCGCGGTCACCGACAGCAGGCCCGTCAGCGCGGTGCCGGCCAGCAGCAGCCCGGCACCAGGGGCCGCCGCGGTCAGCGCGAGCGAGCACGCCGTGGCCAGGGTCAGGCCGCACACCAGCCGACGGCGTTCCAGCAGGTCACCCAGCGGCAGAATGAGGACGAGTCCCAGCGCGTAGCCGACCTGGGCGACCGTCACCACCAGCGCGGCGGAGGCGGCGGAGAGCCGCAGATCCCGGGCGATGGTGTCCAGCAGGGGCTGGGCGTAGTAGTTGCTCGCCACACACAGGCCGACGGCCACGGACATCAGCACGACCGTGCCGCGCCCCGGGCCGTCGGCGGTCGCGCCGCCCGCGGGGAGCGGGGGAGTGCCCGCGGTGGACGGGGGTGGTGCGGCCGGGGAAGCCGATGAGGTGGCCACGTCCGTTTCCTTCCGGGAGTCCGCCGTCCGGATCCGCGGCACAGCGCCCTCGGCGCCGGCCGGTCCGGACTCGCGTTTCATGCTCCCCGGCCAGGGTGGATGAATCCAACAGATGGTTGTCATGCCAGCGATCGCGAAACACGATGAATGTCCTGCGGGGGTGACACGATGGACGGGTGGAACTCCGTCAGCTCACCTACGCCGTCGCCGTCGCCGAGACCGGCAGCTTCACCCGCGCCGCTCACCGCTGCTTCGTGGTCCAGTCGGCGCTGAGCCACCAGATCGCCCGGCTGGAGGGCGAGTTGGGGACCCTGCTGTTCGAGCGCACCAGCCGCCGGGTGCGGGTCACCGAGGCCGGTGAGGCGTTCCTCGGGCCGGCCCGCGAGGCCCTGGCCGCCGTCGAGCGGGCCCGCGGTGAGGTGGCGGCCTGCGGCAGCGAGGTCCGCGGCCGGCTGAGCATCGGCACCATCACCCCGCTCACCGCGGTGGACCTGCCCGACCTGCTCGCCAGCTACCGGGACCGGTATCCGGCCGTGCACGTCACCCTCTGCGCCAGACCGGTACGGGACCTGCTGCAACAGGTGCGCGACCACGTCTTCGACCTCGCGTTCGTCGACACCCGCCCCGGGGGACCCCCGGCAGGACTGGCCGGGCGGGTGCTCGCGTACGAGGACCTGGTCGCCATCGTCCCGCACGGGCACCGGCTGGCCGGGGCCGCGCCCGTCGGGCCGGGCCTGCTGGCCGGGGAGGACATGGTCGACATGCCGCCGGGCTCCGGCATCCGGCGGCACAACGACGCGGCGTTCGCGGCGGCCGGGGCCACCCGTACCGTCGCGTACGAGGCCGACACCATGGCGCTGCTCGAACAGCTCGTGGGGCACGGCCTCGGTATCGGCCTGGTGCCCGCTGCCACGGCCGCGGGCATGCCCGGGGTGAGCGCGGTGGCGACGGAAGGCGTGCCGCCGCGCACGGTGCGGGCGGTCTGGACCGCCTCCGCGGCCTCACCGGCGGCCCGCGCCTTCCTGCAGCTCCTGCGGGAGCGCACACCGGAGGCCCCGGACGGGGCGCCGGAGGAGACCCCGGCGGGGGAGACCCCGGCGGGGGAGGGCGGGCTCCCGGAGAGCTGACCACGGGAGGGCCGGGCCGGGGATCCGGCCGGTGAGCCGCCCCCGGGAGCCCGCCCCCGGGAGCCCGCCTCCGGGGCTCGCGCCCCCCCCGGCGGGGAGCCGGCTCAGGAACCCGCTGCCAGCACCGCTGCCACCACCGGACCTGCGGCATCGCCGCCGTGGCCGCCGGACTGGACGACCGCCGCCGCGGCCAGGTCGTCGCTGAACCCGGCGAACCAGCTGTTGGACTTGCCCTGTGCGTCGACCTCGGCCGAGCCGGTCTTGGCACCCTTGTACCCGCCGACACCGGCCATCGCCGCGGTACCGGTCCCGTACCCGGCCGTCGCTGTCGTGTGCATCATGTCCCGCAGCTGCTGCGCGGTGTTGTACGGCAGGGGCTGCGCGGTGGCCAGGGCCCCGCCGATCAGCGACCTGGGCACGATCACCGGCTGGCGGAACGCCCCGCTGCGTGCGGTCGCGGTGACGGACGCCATGTTGAGCGGGTTCATCTGGACCTGGCCCTGACCGATCATCGCCGCCGCGGTGTTGGGCCCCGCCGCCTGCGGGACGCTGCCGTCGAAGGTCGGGACGCCGACGTTCCAGACCGAGCCGATGCCGAAGTACTTCTTCGCGGTGTCCGGCAGCGCGCTGTCGGCCGCGATGTGGTGCTCGCTGAATCTGCCGAGCGGCTTGATGAAGGCGGTGTTGCAGGAGCGGGCGAAGCTCTGCTCCAGGGTGCCGCCCGGGATCGAGAAGTTGTCCAGGTTGTGGAATGTCTGGCTCTGCCACGTGACCGAGACCGGGCAGAGGATGGGGCTCTTCTCGCTCGCCAGCCCGTTGTTGATGAGCATCGCCGCCGTCATGATCTTCATGGTCGAGCCCGGCGCGAGGGTGCCCTGCATCGCCGCGTTGAAGCTGTCCGAGCGGTTGTTGGCCACCGCGCGTATCTCCCCGGTACTGGCCTTGACCGCCACCACGGACGACTCGCCGAACTTCTTCACCGCCCCTTCGGCCGCCGCCTGCGTCCGCGCGTCGAGTGTCGTGTGCAGCAGCGCTGGCGTGCCCTTGGAGAGGGTCAGCAGGGTCTTGGCCGGGGCGTCGCTGTCCGCCGACCCGTCCGCCCCGATGTACGTCTCGACGCCTGGCTTGCCGCCCGCCTTGTCGCCGTACTTCTGCCGCAGCGCGTCCAGGACCGGCCCGAGCGAGGGGTACTTCTCCTTCGTCAGCACGGCGCCGCTGCGGTCGACCGCCTTGATGGGCGCGGACTCCGCCTCGCCGGTGGTGAGCGTCTCGCCCTTCTTCAGGTCCGGGTGGACGACCGAAGGGTCCCAGTCCACCAGGGCCCGTCCGGTCGTCACCCCGCGGACGACGCTCAGCGAGGACGCGTACGACCAGGGCTTGGTGCTCCCCTCGAACGAGACGGTGGCCCGCACCGTGAACGGCACCTGGGCGCCGGTGGCCGCGCCGGGCGTCAGGGTCACCCGGGTGACGTGCGCGTCGGCGCGGTAACCGGCCAGCAGCGGCTGCGCGTCCGCCGCGTCGTTGGTCAGCTGCGCCGCGGCGGACGCGTCACCCTTCGCCCAGGCGGCGAGGAAGTCCTTCGCCGTACCGCTGATCTCGTCCGCGGTCGGCGGTCCGGTGCGGGCGGGCGCGGCCTGGGTCGTCCCCGTGGAGCCGCCGCTCCCGCCGCCCGAACCGTTCAGCCCGTTCCAGAGGTTGTACGCGCCGTAGCCCACCCCGCCGGCCACGACCACGAACACCCCGCCCGCGATACCTATCTTTGCCCCGTTCCGCACTGCTGCGTCCCCTCCCCAGGAGTCTCTTGAACATGTTCAAGAGAGTGATGCCGAGCAGCGTACGGGACCCGGGTGACGCCTGGGGAGTCGTTACCCGACCGGGACCATGGGCCCTGCCGTACGGGGGAGTTGCGGGGAGCGGCGGGCGGCCCGGGTCAGATCCAGGTACTCAGCCACATCCGGTTGTTCCACTGGCTCAGCGGGATCGCGTCCCCGGTGAACAGCGGCCAGAAGTAGATGAAGTTCCACACGATCAGCAGCACCAGCACACCCGCGCCGATCGCTCCCACGGCTCTGCGCCGTTCGCTCGACCCGGGCGGCCCCAGGATCGCCCCGATCATCATGGCGACGGCCAGGCACAGGAACGGCACGAAGACGACCGCGTAGAAGAAGAAGATCGTCCGCTGCTGGTACATGAACCACGGCAGGTACCCGGCCGCGATCCCGCACGCGATGGCCCCGGCCCGCCAGTCCCGGCGGAAGACCCAGCGCCACAGGATGTACAGGACCGCGAAGCACGCCGCCCACCAGAGCAGCGGGGTCCCCATCGCCAGTACCTCGCGGGCGCAGCTCTCGGTGCCCTGCGGGCATCCGTCGGTGCCCGGCTTCGGGGACTCGTAGAAGTACGAGACGGGGCGGCCCACGACGAGCCAGCTCCACGGGTTGGACTGGTACTGGTGCCCCTCGGTCAGGTTGACGTGGAAGCTGTAGACCTCGGCCTCGTAATGCCAGAAGCTGCGCAGCGACGCCGGGACCCAGCTCATGTCGAACTGCGGCAGGTGGACCGTGCCGAGCACCGGCAGCTTGACGTGGTCGGGGGAGAGGCCGGCGCGCCGGTCCGCCCAGTCGCGGAAGTAGCCGCCCCTGGTGGCGAACCAGCCGCCCCACGAGAGCAGGTACGTGACGACGGCGACCGGCACCGTCGAGACGAAGGCCGGCAGCACGTCGTGGCGCAGGGCGGCCCGGTACGGGCGGACCGCGCCGGCCGTGCGGCGGGCGCCCACGTCCCAGAGCACCGACATCACCGCGAAGAAGACCAGGACGTACAGGCCGTTCCACTTGGTCGCGGTCGCCAGGCCGAGCAGCACGCCGGCGGCGAGGCGCCATGGACGCAGCCCGAGCCGGAGCGTGCTCGCGATGTCGCTGTCGGGGCGCAGCCCGCCCTCCTCGCCCACCGGCAGTGCGGCGGCGAGCCGGGCCCTGCTTCTGTCCCGGTCGATCAGCAGCGCCCCGAAGGCCGCCACGACGAAGAACATCACGATGAGGTCGAGCAGCGAGGTGCGGCTCATCACGAAGTGCAGTCCGTCGACCGTCAGCAGCGCACCCGCCAGGCACCCGAGGAACGTCGAGCGCAGCAGCCGCCTGCCGATCCGGCAGATCATCAGTACCGACAACGTGCCGAGCAGGGCGGTCATGAAGCGCCAGCCGAACGGTGTGAACCCGAAGAAGTGCTCACCGATCCCGATGAGCCACTTGCCCACCGGGGGGTGCACCACGTAGCCGGGGTCGGAGGGCACCGAGACCCGGGACGGGTTGGCCAGGATCGCGTTGTTGATGTTGTCCGGCCAGTGCCCCTCGTACCCCTGGTGGACCAGCGCCCAGGCGTCCTTGGCGTAATACGTCTCATCGAATATCACGGCGTGCGGGCTGCCGAGATTCCAGAAGCGCAGGATCCCGGCGACCAGTGTGACCAGCAGCGGGCCGCCCCAGGCCGACCAGCGCAGCATCCGCGACGCGACGGCAGGGGGGAGCCCCAGCACGCTCCACAGCTGCGTGCCGGGGGTGTTGTACGGCGGCACCAGCCGCTCGCGCAGACCCGTTTCGTCCCGGCCCGCGTAGCCGAACCGGCGCAGCCTGCGTCCCCAGGCGGGCGGCTGTTCCCCGGCGTCGTGGCCCTGCTGGGCTTGAGGCGCTGTACTCGTCACCGCGCCATCGTAGGGAACCCGACTGTGTGAGTGGTGTGCACGGGGCTGGGAGAATGGAGTCGTGACAGGAATGCTGGTACTCGCAGGGACCCCCATCGGTGACGTGTCGGACGCGCCGCCCCGGCTCGCCGCGGAGCTGGCGACGGCTGATGTCGTCGCCGCCGAGGACACCCGGCGGCTGCGCCGGCTGACCCAGGCGCTCGGCGTCCAGACCACGGGACGCGTCGTCTCGTACTTCGAGGGCAACGAATCGGCCCGCACCCCGGAGCTGGTCGAGGCGCTGACCGGCGGTGCGCGGGTGCTGCTGGTCACCGACGCGGGGATGCCGTCGGTCTCCGACCCCGGCTACCGGTTGGTCGCCGCGTGCGTGGAGAAGGACATCAAGGTCACGGCGGTGCCCGGCCCGTCCGCCGTGCTGACCGCGCTGGCGCTCTCCGGGCTGCCGGTGGACCGCTTCTGCTTCGAGGGCTTCCTGCCCCGCAAGGCGGGCGAGCGGCTCGGCAGGCTCCGCGAGGTCGCGGCCGAGCGCAGGACGCTGGTGTACTTCGAGGCCCCGCACCGGCTGGACGACACCCTCGCCGCCATGGCGGAGGTCTTCGGTGACGACCGCAGGGCGGCGGTCTGCCGTGAGCTGACCAAGACGTACGAGGAAGTGAAGCGCGGCGGGCTGAAGGCGCTGGCGCAGTGGGCGGCGGAGGGCGTACGCGGTGAGATCACCGTCGTGGTCGAGGGCGCCCCCGACGCGGGCCCGCAGCAGCTCGACCCCGCCGAGCTGGTGCGCAGGGTGCAGGTGCGCGAGGAGGCGGGGGAGCGCCGCAAGGAGGCCATCGCGGCGGTCGCCGCCGGTGCCGGCCTGCCCAAGCGCGAGGTGTTCGACGCGGTGGTCGCGGCGAAGAACGCGGCCCGCACGGCACCCGGCGCCGGGCCCGTGCCACCGGGAGGTAAAGGACCCGCGTGATTGGCAAAGCGGGCAACGTGATCACGGGCCCTTTGGCCACGAGCAGGCCAAAAGCGGTCCAATAGTCGGCAGCACCTGATGCATTCCGGGAGCCGGAGGCGTCCACTGGAAGTGGGACGGAATCGCCCCACGGAAGGCTTGTCCGTCGGACAAGAGGAGCTGGCATGAGTGAGATAGTCGAGAGCACCGCACACGAGGCGTATTCATTCGCGTGCATGCGGTGTGGACATGGCTGGGAACAGGCCTACGAGATAGAGCACCACGTAGGCGCTTCCGGCGAGAACTTTGTCGTATACAGGGCCGACGGCGAGCGGGTGCCCTCGCCGCTTTCCAATCCGAACTGCATGAACTGCGGCGGTCATGTCGTACGCATCATGAGGTCGGGCCGGGTCTCATCGGTGCAGAATCTGCTCCATTACCCGAACAGCGTCACGACCCCGGCCGCTGCCGTCGCGACGGGTGCCGGGGGCGCCCCGCACCAGGAGGCCGGTGCCGGGTCCGAGCCGTCCACGAGCGCAGACGGGGCGCACCCCGCTCCCGGCGAACGCCACCACTGGCAGTTCCGGGATCTGCTGCACCCCTTCCACCGCGGCTAGTCCGCCCCCACCGGAGCGCGTGCGCCACCCGGCGGCCCGTAGGATCGGGCGCCATGAGCAAGGACACCGCCCCGCCGCTGCCCGCACCGCTCGCCGTGCCGGTGGCCGACTCGCACACCCATCTGGACATGCAGGACACCACGGTGGAAGAGGCCCTGGCCAGGGCCTCTTCGGTCGGGGTGACCACCGTGGTCCAGGTGGGGTGCGACCTCGCGGGATCCCGCTGGGCGGCCGAGACGGCCGCCGCCCACGCGAACGTGCACGCGGCGGTCGCCCTGCACCCGAACGAAGCGCCCCGCATCGTGCTGGGGGACGGGCCCTCCGGGGGAGGACGGCCGGGGCAGGAGGCGCGCGCCCCCGGCGGCGACGGCGCACTGGACGAGGCGCTCGGCGAGATCGACCGGCTGGCCGGGCTCCCCCAGGTGCGGGCCGTCGGCGAGACCGGACTCGACCGCTTCCGCACGGGACCGGAGGGCACGGCCGCCCAGGAACGCTCGTTCCGGGCGCACATCGAGATGGCAAAAAGGCACGGCAAGGCGCTTGTCATTCACGACCGCGAGGCCCACGCCGATGTACTCCGCATTCTGGAGGAAGAAGGGGCGCCGGACCGCACCGTATTCCACTGCTATTCCGGAGACGCCGAAATGGCCGAAGTCTGTGCGGCACACGGCTATTTCATGTCCTTCGCGGGAAACGTGACGTTCAAGAACGCCCAGCCGCTGCGCGACGCACTTGTCGTCGCCCCGCTGGAGCTCATCCTCGTCGAAACGGATGCGCCTTTCCTTACCCCTGCCCCCTACCGGGGGCGTCCCAATGCGCCGTATCTCATTCCGGTGACGGTACGGGCGATGGCAGAGGTACGGAACACCGGAGAAGAGGCACTGGCCGCCGCGATCATGGACAACACGGTCCGGGCGTTCGGGCTCGACGACCGCACCGCGTGACGCCCGGCGCGAGTCCGGGGCGCTCTCCACGGCCGTAGGCTTGACGGGTGAGCAGCACTGAACCCGAGGCATCCGAAGTCTCCGACGCCCTTCTGGGCCCCGCCGACATCCGCGAACTGGCCACCGCGCTCGGCGTGCGCCCGACCAAGCAGCGCGGCCAGAACTTCGTCATCGACGCCAACACGGTGCGCCGGATCGTGCGGACCGCCGGGGTGACCCGGGACGACGTGGTGGTCGAGGTCGGCCCCGGCCTCGGCTCGCTGACCCTGGCGCTCCTCGAAGCGGCCGACCGGCTGGTCGCCGTCGAGATCGACGACGTCCTGGCGGGTGCGCTGCCCGCGACGGTCGAGGCCAGGCTGCCCGCCCGCGCCGACCGCTTCACCCTCATCCACTCCGACGCGATGCAGGTCACCGAACTGCCGGGGCCGCCGCCCACGGCACTGGTGGCGAACCTCCCGTACAACGTGGCTGTTCCCGTCCTGCTGACGATGCTGGCCCGTTTCCCCTCCATCGAGCGGACGCTGGTGATGGTCCAGGCGGAGGTCGCCGACCGCCTCGCGGCCGAACCTGGCAACAAGGTGTACGGGGTGCCCTCCGTCAAGGCCAACTGGTACGCGCACGTCAAGCGGGCCGGCTCCATCGGCCGCAATGTGTTCTGGCCCGCACCCAACGTCGACTCGGGTCTGGTGTCGCTGGTCCGGCGCACCGAACCGATCGCGACGACGGCCTCCAGGGAAGAGGTCTTCGCGGTCGTCGACGCGGCGTTCGCTCAGCGCCGCAAGACCCTGCGGGCCGCGCTCGCGGGCTGGGCAGGGTCGGCGCCGGCTGCCGAGGCCGCGCTGGTCGCCGCGGGGATCTCCCCGCAGGCGCGCGGCGAGTCGCTGACGGTGGAGGAGTTCGCCCGGATCGCGGAGGGCAAGGTATGACGCTCCCCAGCGGTACGGGCGGGACGACCGGTACCGGCACCGGCACCGGCACCGGTACCGGCACCGGTACCGGGGACACCGCAGGCGTGACCGTCCGCGTCCCCGCCAAGGTCAACGTCCAGCTCGCGGTGGGCGGCGCCCGCCCGGACGGCTTCCACGACCTGGCCAACGTCTTCCTCGCGGTGTCGCTGTACGACGAGGTCACCGTCACCCCCGCCGACACCCTGCGCATCACCTGCACCGGCCCCGGCGCCGACCTGGTCCCGCTGGACCGTACGAACCTGGCGGCGCGGGCGGCCGAGCTGCTCGCGGCCCTGCGCGGCATCGAGCCCCGCGTGCACCTCCACATCGCCAAGGACATCCCCGTCGCGGGCGGCATGGCGGGCGGCAGCGCGGACGGCGCGGGCGCCCTGCTGGCCTGTGACGCGCTCTGGTCCACCGGCGCTTCCCGCGACGAGCTCCTCGGCCTCTGCGCCGAGCTGGGAAGCGACGTGCCTTTCAGCCTGGTCGGCGGAGCGGCGCTCGGCACCGGCAGGGGCGAGCGGCTGACACCGCTGGAGACGGGCGGCGCCTTCCACTGGGTCTTCGCGATGGCCGACGGAGGACTCTCCACCCCGACGGTCTTCCGCGAGTTCGACCGCCTCACCCCGGACGCGGGCCCGCCGGAGGCATCACCCGCGCTGATCGAAGCCCTGCGCACCGGCGACACCGTGGCCCTGGCAGGCGCCCTGTCCAACGACCTCCAGCCGGCGGCGCTCTCGCTGCGCCCGTCCCTGGCGGACACGCTCGCGGCAGGCACCGCGGCCGGGGCGCTGGCCGCGCTGGTCTCCGGCTCCGGCCCGACGACGGCGTTCCTGGCGAAGGACGCGGACGCGGCGGAGCGGATCGCGGCGGAGCTCCTGGAGTCGGGGACGTGCCGGTCCGCGCGGGTCGCGGTGTCGGGCGTGGCGGGCGCGACGGTCGTCCGCGGCTGAGCGCGGGGCCGCTGCTCCGATGGCAGCGGCCGCAGGACCTGTCGGCCGGGGCCAGTACGCTGGAGATCGATCACCCCCGTCCCAGGAGCGTCAATGGCCGTCAACCTCGTCAATGTCGAGGCCGTCAGCAAGGTCTACGGCACCCGTGCCCTGCTGGACGGTGTCTCCCTCGGCGTCTCCGAGGGCGACCGCATCGGCGTCGTCGGCCGCAACGGAGACGGCAAGACGACCCTCATCCGGATGCTCGCCCGTCTTGAGGAGCCCGACACCGGCCGCGTCACCCACAACGGCGGCCTGCGCAGCGGTGTCCTCACCCAGCACGACTCCCTCGACCCGCAGGCCACCGTGCGGCACGAGGTCATCGGCGACCTCGCCGACCACGAGTGGGCGGGCAACGCCAAGATCAGGGACGTCCTCACGGGGCTCTTCGGCGGGCTCGACCTGCCCGGCTTCTCCGAGGGCCTGGACACCGTCATCGCCCCGCTCTCCGGTGGTGAGCGCCGCCGGATCGCCCTGGCGAAGCTGCTCATCGCGGAGCAGGACCTGATCGTGCTCGACGAGCCCACCAACCACCTCGACGTCGAGGGCATCTCCTGGCTCGCCGGCCACCTCCGCGCGCGCCGCTCCGCGCTCGTCGTCGTCACCCACGACCGCTGGTTCCTGGACCAGGTCTGCACCCGGATGTGGGACGTCCAGCGCGGCGCCGTCCACGAGTACGAAGGCGGCTACAGCGACTACGTCTTCGCGCGGGCCGAGCGCGAACGCATCGCGGCCACCGAGGAGTCCAAGCGGCAGAACCTGATGCGCAAGGAGCTCGCCTGGCTGCGGCGCGGCGCTCCCGCCCGTACGTCCAAGCCCCGCTACCGCATCGAGGCGGCCAACGAGCTCATCGCCGACGTCCCGCCGCCGCGTGACACATCCGAGCTGATGAAGTTCGCCAACGCCCGGCTCGGCAAGACCGTCTTCGAGCTGGAGGACGTCACCGTCCGGGCCGGCGACAAGCTGCTGCTCCAGCACCTGACCTGGCAGCTCGGCCCGGGTGACCGGATCGGTCTGGTCGGGGTGAACGGCGCGGGCAAGACCTCGCTGCTGCGGGCGCTGGCCGAAGCGGCCCGTACGCAGGGCGAGACCCAGCCCGCCGCCGGGAAGGTCGTCGTCGGTAGGACCGTCAAGCTCGCCTACCTCTCGCAGGAGGTCGCCGAACTCAAGCCCACCCTGCGGGTGCTTGAGGCGGTGCAGCAGGTACGGGACCGGGTCGACCTCGGCAAGGGCCGCGAGATGACGGCGGGCCAGCTCTGCGAGCAGTTCGGTTTCTCCAAGGAGAAGCAGTGGACGCCGGTGGGCGACCTCTCCGGCGGTGAGCGGCGCCGGCTGCAGATCCTGCGGCTGCTGATGGACGAGCCCAACGTCCTGTTCCTCGACGAACCGACCAACGACCTGGACATCGAGACCCTGACCCAGCTGGAGGACCTCCTCGACGGCTGGCCCGGCTCGATGATCGTGATCTCGCACGACCGGTTCTTCATCGAGCGCACCACCGACCGGGTCTTCGCGCTGCTCGGCGACGCGAGCCTGCGGATGCTGCCGCGCGGAGTCGACGAGTACCTGGAGCGCCGCCGCCAGGTGGTCGACGCGCAGACCCCGGCAGCCGTGCAGGCGGTGGCCAAGGAGGCCCCCGGCACGGTGTCCGCCAAGGACGGCCGCGCGGCGAAGAAGGAACTCCAGAAGATCGAGCGGCAGCTGGGCAAGTTCTCCGACCGGGAGAGCAAGCTGCACGCACAGATCACCGAGAACGCCACAGACTTCGGGAAAGTGGCCGAACTGGACGCGGAGCTCCGCGAACTGACCACTCAGCGAGAAGAGTTGGAGATGCGCTGGCTGGAGCTGGCCGAGGACGCGTAGCTCTTTCCTGCCGTACCGCGCCGGCCGCGTAACGAGGGCATCACGGCCCGGTTCTCCCTTGGGCACAGGGGCGGACCGGGCCCTCTCGCTGCGCTCTTCGGGTGATAGAAAGAACTCCCGCTCGACTGACGTTGATGTGTGGGATCCACACCCGATTCGCTCCTTTCCGGTGGTTACGGCTGCCGGAATTGCGGGGGAGGCCGGTCGGGCAGTGGACCCCGCGTGAAGAGGTATGTGCTGATGACTCAGCCGCCCGACCAGCAGCCGCCGCAGGGCGGTTTCGGCGCGCCGCAGGACCCTCCGCCGGGTGGCTTCGGCGCCCCGCCGCCGCCCGCCCAGCCGCCGCAGATGCCGCCGCCGCCCCAGGCACCGCCGGGGCAGCAGTCCGCGCCCGCCCAGCCGCCCGTGCCGCCGCAGGGCCCGCCGTCCGGGCCGCAGCCCGGCTACGGCTACCCCCAGCAGGTGCCGCAGCCGGGCCCCTACGGATACCCGCAGCAGCCCCAGCAGCCCGGTCCGTACGGGCAGCAGCCCCAGCAGCCCGGCGGCCCGTACGGGCAGCAGCCGCCGCAGGGCCCCTACGGTCAGCAGCAGGGCCCCTATGGCTACCCCGCGCAGCAGTACCCGGGTGCGCCCTTCCCGCCGCAGGGCGGCGGGGGCAAGAACCCCTTCAAGGGCAAGCCGGGCGTCATCATCGGCGCGGCGGTCGCGGCACTGCTCGTCGTCGGCGCCGGGGTCTTCTTCGCCGTCGGGGGCGGTGACGACGGCGACAAGAAGCCGGTGGCGAGCGACAGCAAGAACACCGACGACAGGCCGACCTCCTCCGCGAGCGTCGATCAGGGCGACGGCAACGGCGACGGGCGCGCCGCGAACGACGACCTCAACGCCGGACGCAAGGCGGGCGAGGACAAGGTCCTGTGGCTGCAGACCAATGACGTGGCGCTGCCGCAGAACGGCGCGCAGAACTACGGCATGTGGTTCTCCGGGGACGTCGTCGTCCGCGCGATGTACAAGAAGGTCACCGCGTACGGGGTGAACGACGGCAAGGAGAAGTGGAGCGTGCCGGTACCGCACGCGATCTGCGCCGCGCCGCGCCAGACCACCCCCGACGGCAAGATCGTCATCGCGTACAAGAGCAACGACACCGACAAGGCCGACTGCAACCAGATGCAGGCCATCGACCTCAAGGCGGGCAAGGGCGGCTGGAAGAAGCAGATTCCCCAGGAGGGCAGCTTCGACATCATGAGCTCCCTGGAGCTGACGATCGCGGGCGACACCGTGACGGCCAGCCGGATGGGCCCCTCCAGCGCCTTCTCGGTCAGCGACGGGCACAAGATCTTCGGGCGGATGGAAGGCGCGTGCCAGCCGGACGCGTTCGCCGGGGGCGCCAAGCTGATCGCGGTCGAGTCGTGCACCAAGAACAGCCAGCCGGACGCGACCGAGCAGGTGCAGGAGCTCGACCCGTCGTCCGGCAAGTCCAAGTGGACGTTCAGGCTCCCCGCGGGCTGGCAGGTCAAGAAGGTCTACTCGCTGGACCCGCTGGTCATCTACTCGGCCAACGAGAAGAAGAAGTCCTGGAACATCTCCGTCCTCAAGCACGACGGGACCCGGCGCTCCCAGCTGACCACGAAGGACAGCTTCCGGCCCGAGTGCGGTCTCTCCATCATCGACCGTGACCTCCAGGGCTGCGTCGGTACGGCCGCCGACGCCAACACGCTGTATCTGCCGACCGAGGTGAAGAGCGGTGCGAACGCGGTGGTCGCGTTCGACCTGAACAGCGGCAAGGAGAAGTGGCGGGTGCCCGCGGGCGGCGACCGTACGATGCTGCCGCTGCGGATGGACGGCAGCAACCTCATCGCGTACAAGGAGCCTTCGTACGACGGCGGCGGCGCGGTCGTGTCCATCCCGTCGACGGGCGGCAAGGCGAGTGTGCTCCTGCAGAACCCGGCGTCGACCCAGACCATCGAGAACTCCTTCTACTCGAAGCTGGTCGCTTACCAGGACGGCCGGTTCTTCCTGATGTCGGGCCAGGTCAGGGGCAAGAAGGGCGACACCACCGAGAAGACGATGCTGGTCTTCGGCAAGTGAGCTGTCCCCGGACCCCCAACTCCCCCTCCACGAAGGCAGAACGATGACACAGCCACCTCAGCCACCGCAGCCGCCCAACGGCCCGCCGCAGGGAGGGTTCGGCGCGCCCAAGGACTCCCCGGCGGGCGGGTACGGTGCACCGACACCACCCCCCAACAGCCCCCCGGTCCCCCCGCAGATGCCGCCCGGGGCGCCGCAGACGCCCCCGCCGCCGCAGGGGCCCCCGCCTGCGGGTCCGCCCGCCGCGGGCCCTCCGCAGCACAGTGCCCCGCAGGACCCCGGGTACGGCTACCCGCAGACAGCCCCCGCCGGCCCCGGCTACGGCTATCCGCAGCAGCAGCAGCCCGGCGGGCCCGCGTACGGCTTCCCGCAGCAGCAGCAACAACCCGGCGTGCCTGCGTACCAGCAGTACCCGACGCAGCCCATGCAGCCCCAGCCCGGCAGCACCGGAGGCGGCGGGAAGTTCGGCATCGACGCGAAGATCATCACCGCCGCGGCCGTCGCGATCGTGCTGATCATCGCCGCGGGCTTCGTGTACGCGTCGGGCAAGGACTCCGACGCGCCCAATGTGTCCAGCGCAGGCCCGACCGGTGGCGGCGACAAGAACGGTGACACCGGCAAGGGCGCCGGGGGCAAGGAGAAGGTGCCCGCCGACACCAACTCCCGGGTCCTCTTCCAGATGCCGGCTCCGAAGGTCAAGGACGTCACGGCCGTCAACGGCTCCTGGACCACCGACAAGCTGTACGTGAAGTCCGGGGTCGACGAGGTCGTCGGCTACGACGCCGTCAAGGGCACCCAGGTCTGGAAGCTTCCGCTGCCGGGCCCGCTCTGCGCCGCGACGAGCCACGTCAGCAAGGACCACAAGACGGCCATCGCCTTCCAGCCGAAGGTGCCGACGAAGGCCAAGCCCTTCTGGGGCTGCTCCGAGATCGCCGCGCTCGACCTCGACAGCGGGAAGCTCCTCTGGCAGAAGTCGTACAACGACGGCGACCGCAAGGCCAGCGTCGACGAGGTGACCCTGGGCGCCGACACCGTCGCCACCGGCAGCACCAGCGGCGGGGCCGCCTGGGGGCTGGAGAAGGGCGAGCTGCGCTGGTCACCGAAGGTCTCCACGGACCAGTGCGAGGACGCCGGATACGCCGGCGGCCCCACCGCCCTGGTCGCCGTCCGCAAGTGCGGCGACTACGACAGCCCACAGGTCAGCGTTCAGAACCTGAACCCGAAGACCGGCGCGCCGCTCTCCACGTTCAAGATGCCGTCGGGTGTCGAGTACGCGCACATCGTCTCCGCCGCCCCGCTGGTGGTGGCCGCCGACGTCGGTGACACCGCGGGCGACGGCAGCGGCATCTCGGACTACTTCTCCGTCGACGCGAAGACCGGCAAGCTGCGCGCCCGGATCCCGGCCGAGGGGGACAAGTACGCCGGGAAGTGCGACAGCACCGAGGTCGAGCAGTGCAACAACCTGGCCGTCGGTGACGACCGGCTGTACGTCCCGACCGAGCAGCACGACGGCGTCGGCGACGCCGTCGGCCAGACCAACGAGATCGTCGCCTTCGACCTGGGCACCGGCAAGCCGGTACCGGGCCGTGCCGACGCGGGACCGGGCTATACGTCCTATCCCGTACGGATGGACGGCTCCAACGTCCTCGCGTACAAGACCGGCCCGTACAACAAGGGCGGCCAGGTCGTCTCGATCAACGGCACGACCCTCAAGCAGACGCTCCTGATGAACAATCCGGGCGAGGAGTCGGTCCGCGGGGCGGAGTCCAGCTTCGTGGTGGACAGCGCCGAGATCCGCTACTCCGAAGGCCGGCTCTATCTGGCCGACGACATGCTCAGCGAGTTCAGCGGCGACTCGGAGAAGCACTACCTGGCCATCGCGTTCGGTACCGGCTGACCGAACCTCCCGGGCTCGTCCCGGACATCCCTGCGGGGGCGCCACCCGGCGACGGGCGGCGCCCCCGCAGGCGTACCCGGCAGTACGTACGGCCCCTGCCCCCGGCGGGACAGCGCCTGGAACACCGGGAATCCCGCGATGCGGGGGCCTTCGCACCGGAAGGGGCGCGCGGCGCCGGACAAGCGTGTAACTTGCCGGGGCAGGAAAGCCGGGAGAGCGCTCCCGGCGCGGGGGGACAGGGGGGACCGCTCCATGGGCGTGCGGCTCATGGTGGTCGATGACCACCGACTGCTCGCCGAGGCGCTCGCCTCGGCGCTGAGACTCCGCGGGCACCGGGTGCTCGCAGCGGCGGCGCCCACGGCGGGCGCGGCCGACCTCGTGGTGAGCCGGGCGCCCGACGTCTGCCTGTTCGGCACGGCGGCGCCCGCAGAACCCGGGGTGTTCGACCCGGTCGCGCGGATCAAGAAGGAACGGCCTCAGGTGTCCGTCGTGGTGCTGGGGCCGGTGCCCGACTCGCCGGGCATCGCCGCGGCGTTCGCCGCCGGCGCCTCGGGCTACGTACGCCACGACGAGCGAATCGAGGGCGTCGAGCGGGCCATGGTGCAGGCGTGTGCGGGGGAGACCGCGGTCGCGCCGCAGCTGCTGCGGGCCGTGTTCACGGAGCTGCTCAATCCGGTGGCCCGGCCGGACGACGAGGGGCGGCGGCTGCTGGGCCTGCTCACCCAGCGCGAGGTGGAGGTGCTGGCCCGGGTGGCGGAGGGCGAGGACACCCGGCTGATCGCGGCCGGCATGCGGATCGCGCCGAGCACCGCCCGTACGCATGTGCAGCGGGTCCTGGTGAAGCTCGGCGTCGGTTCCCGCCTGGAGGCCGCCGCGCTCGCCGCCCGCACCGGGCTGCTCGACCACGCGGTGGTGCGAGCGCTGCCCGGTGGCCGGGACACGCAGGAGGGGCCGGACCTCACCTGAGTGAAGTCCGGCCCCTCCCCGGGCCGTTGCGGGACTCTCCTACGGCGTCCGCTGCTCCGCCGGGGCGTCGTCCGGGGTGGGCGGAGCCACCGGACGCAGCTTCAGCCAGACCAGGAAGAACAGACCGAGGGCCAGCATGGCGAGCCCGGTCCAGAGGTTGATGTTGATCCCCTGGGCCTTCTTCAGATCCGCGTCGGACGCGGTGATCCCCGCGATCGTCACGATGATCCCGTAGACCACGAACAGTCCGCCGATGATGCGCCGGATGTCGAAGAGGCGGGCCGCCGTCGCGGACTTCTTCTCCAGTTCGGAGACTTCGTTCTGCAGTTCAGACATGGTGGGTGCCTCCGATCAGAGCGAGTAGGGCAGGTAGCACAGGGCCGCGACGACGATCGCGCCCCAGCCGAGCAGGGCCGGCTTGCGGTACCAGGCGTCGTCGCCCTCGGCCGGTGCCTCCGGGGCGTCCGGCGACTCCGTCCCGTACACCAGACCGGCCAGTTCGGCCTCGGGCTTGGGGGCGGTGAAGAGCGTCACGAGGACCATGACGACCGCACCGGCGACGAAGCCGACGATCGCCGAGACGAAGTTGGCGCCCTGGTCGGTCGGGATGGTGATGATGCCCTGCTTGTAGATCCAGAAGTAGTTGACCATCGCGGCGGTGGTACCGGCGAGCAGCCCCCACACACCGGACTTCATCGAGGCGCGCTTCCAGAACATGCCGATGATGAAGACCACGAACAGCGGGACGTTGAAGAAGGAGAACAGCGTCTGGAGGTAGCTCATGATGTTGGAGAAGCTGGCGGCGATGAAGGCCGTGCCGATGGAGGCCAGCACGCCGATCGCGGTGATCAGCCGTCCGAAGCGCAGGTAGTACGCGTCGGGCTTGTCCTTCTTCACGTACCGCGCCCAGATGTCCGTCGTGAAGACGGTGTTGAACGAGGAGACGTTGGCGGCCATACCGGCCATGAAGGCGGCCAGCAGACCGGTCACGGCGATGCCGAGCACACCGTTGGGCAGCAGCTCCTGCATCAGCAGCGGGATCGCGTCGTTGTACGTGAGGTCCGAGCCGGGGGTGCCGATCTTCGGGGCGATGACGGCGGCGACCAGGCCGGGGATCATCACGATGAAGACGATGAAGATCTTCGGGATGGCGGCGATCAGCGGGGTGCGCTGGGCGGCCGAGAGGTTCTTCGCGGAGAGAGCGCGCTGCACCTCGGCGAAGTTCGTCGTCCAGTAGCCGAAGGAGAGCACGAAGCCCAGACCCAGGATGATCGTCAGCCAGTTCGCGCCGAGCGGGTTCGCGTGGCCGATCGATGTGCCGCCCCAGGCCGTCATGAAGTCATGCCCGTGGCTCTTGGTGAGGCTGTCGGAGAGACCGTCCCAGCCGCCGACCCGCTTGAGGCCGAGGATGGTCAGGGGTATCAGCGCGGCGAGGATGACGAAGAACTGCAGCACCTCGTTGTAGATCGCCGAGGAGAGACCGCCGATGGTGATGTATACGAGCACGAAGAGGCCCGCGACCACGATCGCGACCCACTGCGGCCAGCCCAGGAGCGCCTCCACGACGATCGACAGGGCGTAGAGGTTCACGCCCGCGATCAGCACCGCCGAGAAGGCGAAGAGTATGGAGCTCAGCAGGTGCGCCGACTTGTCGAAGCGGTGCAGCAGGAACTCCGGTACGGAGCGCACCTTCGACTTGTAGTAGAAGGGCATCATCACCAGGCCGAGGAAGACCATGGCGGGGATGGCGCCGATCCAGTACCAGTGGACGACGGCCACGCCGTACTGCGCGCCGGTCGCGGCCATACCGAGGATCTCGGTGGCGCCGAGGTTGGCGGCGACAAAAGCCAGACCGGTGACCCAGGCGGGCAGTGAGCGGCCCGACAGGAAGAAGTCGAGGCTCGTCTTCACGCTCGCTCTGGCAGCGAACCCGATGCCCAGAACCACGATGAAGTAGATCGCCAGAATCGTGTAGTCGAGCCCGTTCGTGGGGAGCCGGAGTCCGGCAGCCAGGTATTGCATGAGTACTCGCTTCGTTGCCAGAACTTTTCCGCTGTGGAACCTACGCCTAGGTGTTCAAAAATTGAACACATGCCTGGTGTTCTTTGTTTGATTGTGATCGGGCTGGTTGGTATGTCCTGATGAAAGCGCTTGCTACTTCCCCATTGACTGAACTGTTGACTTGTGGTTTGTTGTGTGCGGTTATGTTTGATAGGTCGCAGTGGGCGAGGAGCGCCAGCGTGAAGAAGACATCGACCCGTCTCGCCGACGGTCGTGAGCTGCTCTACTACGACGGCCGGGACGACACCGTCCGTGACGCTGTGGACCGGCGCCCCCTCGGCCCCGTCGCCACCGCGTCCGAGATCCGCACCGACCCGCTGCTCGGTGACGCCGTCGCCATCTCCTCGCACCGCCAGGAGCGCCCCTACCACCCGCCGGCCGACGAGTGCCCCCTCTGCCCCTCGCGCGACGGACGGCTCAGCGAGGTCCCCGAAGCCGACTACGACGTCGCCGTCTTCGAGAACCGCTTCCCCTCGCTCGCCGGCGACTCCGGCCGCTGCGAGGTCGTCTGCTTCACATCCGACCACGACGCGTCCTTCGCCGACCTCACCCCCGACCAGGCCGGCCTGGTCCTGGAGGCCTGGACCGACAGGACCGCGGAGCTCGCCGAACTCCCCTCGGTCAAGCAGGTGTTCTGCTTCGAGAACCGCGGCGCCGAGATCGGTGTGACCCTCGGCCACCCGCACGGCCAGATCTACGGCTACCCCTTCATCACCCCGCGCACCGCGCTGATGCTGCGCTCCGCAGACGCGTTCCAGGAGAGCAGCGGCGGGCGGAACCTCTTCGACGAGAACGTCGCCCGCGAGACGGCCGACGGCACCCGGGTGGTCCTGGACGGCGCGCACTGGGTCGCGTTCGTCCCCTACGCCGCCCACTGGCCGTACGAAGTGCACCTCTACCCGAAGCAGCGCGTGCCCGACCTGCGCTTCCTCGGCGACGAGGCGCGCGCGGAGTTCCCGGAGATGTACCTGGAACTGCTGAGGCGCTTCGACCGGATCTTCGACGGCCCGGACGGCGGGAAGGACGGGGCGGGCGAGCCCCCGACCCCGTACATCTCCGCCATCCACCAGGCGCCCTTCGGCGAGCTGGAGGGATACGGCATCAACCGGGACGAATTCGCCCTGCATCTTGAGCTTTTCACCATTCGCCGCACTTCGGGCAAGCTGAAGTTCCTCGCGGGTTCCGAGTCGGGCATGAACGTCTTCGTGAATGACGTGCCGCCGGAGACCGCGGCCGAGCGACTTCGAGAGGTAGCGAGCAAGTGAGCAAGAAGTATCTGGTCACCGGTGGCGCGGGATACGTCGGCAGCGTCGTCGCCGCCCATCTCCTGGAGGCCGGTCACGCGGTGACCGTGCTCGACGACCTCTCCACCGGGTTCCGCGTCTCCGTCCCCGAGGGCGCCACGTTCGTCGAGGGGCGCATCCAGGACGCCGCCCGGTGGCTCGACTCCTCGTACGACGGGGTGCTGCACTTCGCCGCGTCCTCGCAGGTCGGCGAGTCGGTCGTCGACCCCGAGAAGTACTGGCTGAACAACGTCGGCGGCACCACGGCGCTGCTCGCCGCGATGCGGTCCGCCGGAGTCCGCACCCTGGTGTTCTCCTCCACCGCCGCGACCTACGGCGAGCCCGCGACCGTACCGATCAGGGAGAGCGCCCCCACCGCGCCGACCAATCCGTACGGTGCCACCAAGCTCGCCGTCGACCACATGATCAGCGGCGAGTGCGCGGCGCACGGTCTGGCCGCGGCCAGCCTCCGTTACTTCAACGTCGCCGGCGCCTACAAGACGTACGGCGAGCGCCACGACCCCGAGTCGCACCTCATTCCGCTCGTCCTCCAGGTCGCCCAGGGCCGCCGGGACGCCATCTCGGTCTACGGCGACGACTACCCCACGCCTGACGGCACCTGCGTCCGCGACTACATCCACGTCGCGGACCTCGCCGAGGCGCACCTGCTGGCCCTGGAGGCCGCGGCAACCGGCGAGCACCTGATCTGCAACCTCGGCAACGGCAGCGGGTTCTCGGTCCGCGAGGTCATCGAGACCGTCCGCAAGGTCACCGGGCACCCGGTCCCCGAGCAGGCGGCCGGCCGCCGCGCCGGCGACCCGGCCACGCTCGTCGCCTCCGCCGACACCGCACGCGAGCGGCTCGGCTGGGCCCCCTCGCGCTCCGATCTGGCCGGGATCGTCTCCGACGCCTGGGCCTTCGCGCAGAGCACCCGCGCATCCGCGCAGGACAGTGTTGTCCCACAAAAGGGGAGTTGCTGAGGAATGAGTTTCGAGGAGCTGTACGGAAGTGCCCCCGAGGGCACCTGGGCCGCGCCGGGCCGGGTCAACCTCATCGGTGAGTACACCGATTTCAACGACGGCTTCGTCATGCCGCTCGCCCTGCCGCACACCGCGGTCGCGCAGGTCTCCCGCCGCTCCGACGGCGTGCTGCGCCTGTACTCGGCCGACATCGAGGGCGGCATCGTCCAGCTCCGCACCGACGAGCTCGAACCGCTCACGAACACCAGCTGGGCGGCCTACCCGGCCGGCGTCGTCTGGGCGCTGCGCGAGGCGGGCCACCCCGTCACCGGCGCCGACATCCACCTCGGCTCCACCGTCCCCACCGGCGCCGGGCTCTCCTCGTCCGCCGCCCTGGAGGTCGTCACCGCGCTCGCCCTGAACGACCTGTACGAACTGGGCCTGGACTGCAACCAGCTGGCGCTGATCGCCCAGCGCGCCGAGAACGCCTTCGTCGGCGTGCCCTGCGGCGTCATGGACCAGACGGCGTCCGCCTGCTGCGCCGAGGGCCACGCGCTGCACCTCGACTGCCGGGACCACTCGATACGGCAGGTCCCCTTCGACCTGGCCGCCCAGGGGCTGCGGCTGCTCGTCGTGGACACCAGGGTCAAGCACGCCCTGGGCGACGGCGCGTACGCCGAGCGGCGCGCGGGCTGCGAGGAGGGCGCCCGGATCCTGGGCGTCCCCGCGCTGCGCGACGTGCCGTACGAGCAGCTGCCCGACGCGCTGGCGAAGCTCGCCGACCCCCGGGTGCGCGGCTATGTGCGCCACGTCGTCGCCGACAACCACCGGGTGGCGCGGACGGTCGCGCTGCTCGACGCGGGCGACGTACGCGGCGTCGGACCGATCCTCACCGACGGCCACGCCTCCCTCCGTGACGACCTGCTGGTCTCCTGCGAGGAACTCGACCTGGTGGTGGCGTCGGCGAACGCGGGCGGCGCGCTCGGCGCGCGGATGACCGGCGGCGGCTTCGGCGGATCGGCGATCGTGCTGGTCGAGGAGGTGCAGGCGGAAGCCGTCTCCAAGGCGGTGACGGAGGCCTTCGCCGCGGCCGGGCACACGGCGCCGCGCATCTTCACGGCCACGGCGTCGGCGGGGGCGCGCCGCCTGGCGTGAGCTCCGCCGGGCGCCCCGGGCGAGAGCCCCGGGGCGCCCGGCACGTCCGTGTGGTGTTCCCCAATCACCGGACGAGCCCGGTGGACGCCCGTAGGCTGAATCAGAGCCACCGGTGGGGGCCGGTGCGCGGGCGTGGGGGTTCCAATGGTTCATATCCGTGTTCTGGTCGTCGACGACCACCGCATCTTCGCCGAGTCGCTCGCCGCGGCCCTCGCGGCCGAACCCGATGTGGAGGTCAAGGCCGCAGGCAGCGGGCCGGCCGCGCTGCGCTGTCTGGACCGGGCCGCAGCCGACGGGCGCGCCTTCGACGTGCTGCTGGTCGACGCCGACCTCGGGGTCTCCGCGGGCTGGGGCCCGCGTCCGGCGCCCGTCCCCGGTGAAGGGGAGGGCGAAGCGGTGGACGGCATCTCACTGGCCGCCGCGGTGCGCGCGACCCGGCCCGCGGTGCGGACGGTCGTCCTCGCGGCGCGCGACGACCCGGCCAGGGCGGCGCTGGCCCTGCAGACCGGGGCCTCGGGGTGGGTCGCCAAGGACTGTTCGCTCCAGCGGCTGCTGGCGGTGGTCCGGGGGGTCCTGCGGGGCGAGACGCATCTGCCGCCCGCTCTGCTGACCGGCGTGCTGCGCGAGCTGACAACGGCCCGCAGGCACCGCACCGAGGGCGAGCTGCTGGTCGAGGCGCTGACGCCGAGGGAGAGCGAGGTGCTGCGGTGCATGGTCGCGGGGCTGGGCCGCAAGGCGGTGGCCGAGCGGCTCTTCCTCTCCCCGCACACCGTCCGTACGCACATGCAGAACGTGCTGGGCAAGCTCGGGGTGCACTCCACACTGGCGGCGGTCGCCCTCGCGAGACGCGCGGGGGTGGGGCCCGCCGACCTCGCGGGCCTGCCGTCAGCCGGGGATGTTGTCGAACGGGGCGGTCAACTGGCGTAGCAGGCTGGCCAGTTCACCCCGTTGGGTGCGGGAAAGCTCGGCGAGCAGCGCACGCTCCTGGGCGAGCAGCCCCGCGAGTGCCTGGTCGGCACGGTCGCGCCCCTCGGTGGTCAGCCTGACCAGGACTCCGCGCCGGTCGCTGGGGTCGGGCAGCCGCTCGACGAGCCCCTTGGTGGCGAGCCGGTCGATGCGGTTGGTCATGGTGCCCGATGTGACCAGCGTCTGGGTCAGCAGCTGCCCGGGGGAGAGCTGGTACGGGTCGCCCGCGCGGCGCAGCGACGTCAGGACGTCGAACTCCCACGGCTCCAGATTGTGCTCGGAGAACGCGATCCGGCGGGCGCGGTCGAGATGGCGCGCCAGCCTCGACACCCGGCTCAGGACCTCAAGCGGTTCCACGTCGAGGTCGGGACGCTCTCGACGCCATGCAGCGACCAGCCGGTCGACCTCATCCTCCATGTGGATCAGTGTAGAGGGTCTGTCGACATGAAGTCTCTTGGCGTCAACTATCTTGGAAGCAACTATCTTGACATCGAGATAAAACCGGGGGAATGCTGAACCCATGACAGCACCCCTCTGGGATCCACAGCAGTACCTGCGCCACGCGGACCACCGCACCCGCCCCTTCCACGACCTCATCGGCCGGATCCCCGGCACCCCCGCCACCATCGCCGACCTCGGCTGCGGCGCCGGAAACGTCACCGCCCTGCTCGCCGAACGCTGGCCGCACGCCCGGATCACCGGCTTCGACAACTCCCCCCAGATGCTGGAGCAGGCCCGCACCTACGCCGGACCCCGGCTCGGCTTCGCCCCCGCGGACGCCGCCACCTGGACCCCCGCCGAACCGTACGACCTGCTCGTCTCCAACGCCCTGCTCCAGTGGGTCCCCGGCCACGCGGACCGCTTCCCCGACTGGCTGGACGCCCTCGCCCCCGGCGCCACCTTCGCCTTCCAGGTCCCCGGCAACTTCACCGCCCCCAGCCACACCATCCTCGCCGCACTGCGCGAATCCCCGCGCTGGAAGCCCCGTCTCTCCGGCGTCGGCGACCGGGCGGGCGCCGTCCTGGAACCGGCCGCCTACCTCTCCCGCCTCACCGGCCTCGGCTGCACCGCGGATGTCTGGGAGACCACCTACCTCCAGCTCCTCACCGGCGATGACCCGGTCCTCGACTGGGTCAAGGGCACCGCGCTGCGCCCCGTCCTCACCGCGCTCGCCGGCGACGAGGAGGCCACCGCCGCCTTCCTCGCCGAATACCGCGACCGGCTCCGCGAGGCCTACCCGCCGGGCCCGCACGGCACGGTCTTCCCGTTCCGCCGCATCTTCGCCGTCGCCCGCAAGGAGCACCGATGATCACCGCCGTCGACCACGTCCAGCTCGGCGCCCCGCCCGGCACCGAGGACGAGCTGCGCGCGTACTACGCCGGGGTGCTCGGCATGACGGAGATCCCCAAGCCACCGGTGCTCGCCGCCCGCGGCGGCTGCTGGTTCCAGTCCGGCCCGGTCCAGCTGCACCTCGGCATGGAGGAGGGCCACCGCCCCTCGGCCAAGGCCCACCCGGCGCTGCGCGTCACCGGCATCGAGGCGTACGGGCGGCTGCTGGAGTCCCGCGGCGCGAAGGTGGTCTGGGACGGCGACCTGCCGGGCCACCGCCGCTTCTACTCCTGGGACCCGGCCGGAAACCGCATCGAGTTCCTGGAGCCGGTGGCCTGACGGCCTTCGGTGACCACAGCGCGTCCCGCCGCACCGCCGGGGATGCCAGACGCCTCCCCAGGCCCGGCCAGAGCTCCTTCAGGGCGTCCAGCGTGATGTCGATGCCGATGTCGTACGGGACGCCGAGCTTGAGCTGATCGTGGTGGATGCCGGTCAGCGCATACGCCTTGGTCACCGGGTCGAGCTCGTACACCCGCACCACCGGATGCCGGCTCTCGCCGGTCATCTCGACCAGCCAGAAGTGCTCGATACCGGCAGCCGCGTACTTGCGCGGCTTCGTGTCGCGGTCACGGGCCTCCGAGTCGGGCGACACGACCTCGACGGCGAGCAGCACATCCGCAGCCTCGAAGCTCGTCTGCTCCGGGCCGGTGACGGCACCCGCCCGGATGACGGAGATGTCGGGCTCGGGGCCGTTGCGGCGGTCCAGGACGACCGTCATCTCCCGGCGGACCTTGAGGTGCCCGGGTGCGGTACGCCGCAGGCCCGTCATGAGCAGGTCGATCATGGTGCTGTGAAAATCCCGCTGTGGACTTACGAAAGGTGATGCCACGGCCATCGGACCGCAGCCAGGACCGTCCCCGTCAGCCCTTCCGGTGCCCTATGAGTCGTGGTTTCGGCTCCAGACCGTCCAGACCGTGCCACGCCAGGTTCACCAGATGCGCCGCCACCTCCGCCTTCGGTGGCTTGCGCACATCCAGCCACCACTGGCCGGTCAGCGCCACCATGCCGACCAGCGCCTGCGCGTACAGCGGCGCCAGCTTCTGGTCGAAGCCCCGCGCCTTGAACTCCATCCCCAGGATGTCCTCCACCTGGGTGGCGATATCGCTGATCAGCGACGCGAACGTACCCGTCGACTGGGCCACCGGCGAATCCCGCACCAGGATGCGGAAACCGTCCGTGTACTCCTCGATGTAGTCGAGCAGCGCAAAAGCGGCCTGCTCGCACAGCTCACGCGGATGGCCCGCCGTCAGCGAACCCGTCACCAGCTCCAGCAGCTGACGCATCTCGCGGTCGACCACCACCGCGTACAGGCCCTCCTTGCCGCCGAAGTGCTCGTACACCACCGGCTTGGAGACCCCGGCCTTCGCCGCGATCTCCTCCACCGACGTGCCCTCGAACCCCTTCGCGGCGAAGAGGGTGCGGCCGATGTCCAGCAGCTGCTCGCGGCGTTCCTTCCCGGTCATACGGACCCGGCGCGCACGCCGGGCCGCGGGCGGGCGGTTCTTGCCGCTGGTACTGCTGCCTTCGATCGCCACGTCTGTCATCATGCCGTTTCTGTGAGCTCGCTCTTGCGCCGGGCGTCGATCCGGTCGGCCGACGGCCAGCGCACGTCGTACGCCCAGCCCAGCTGCTCGAACCAGCGGATCAGGCGGGCGCTGGAATCCAGCTGGCCCCGCAGCACACCGTGCCGGGCGGATGTCGGGTCCGCGTGGTGCAGGTTGTGCCAGGACTCCCCGCAGGACAGGATCGCGAGCCACCACACATTGCCCGAGCGGTCCCGCGACTTGAACGGCCGCCGGCCCACCGCGTGGCAGATCGAGTTGATCGACCAGGTGACGTGGTGCAGCAGCGCCACCCGGACCAGCGAACCCCAGAAGAACGCCGTGAAAGCGCCCCACCACGACATCGTCACCAGGCCGCCCACCAGCGGCGGAATCGCCAGTGACGCCAGCGTCCAGTAGATGAAGTTCCGCGAGATCCAGCGGAGCGCCGGGTCCTTGATCAGATCCGGTGCGTACTTGTGCTGCGGAGTCTGCTCCTCATCGAACATCCACGCCATGTGCGCCCACCACAACCCCTTGAGCAGGGCAGGGAACGTCTCCCCGTACCGCCACGGGGAATGCGGGTCGCCCTCGGCATCGGAGAACTTGTGGTGCCTGCGGTGATCGGCCACCCAGCGCACCAGCGGCCCCTCGACCGCCAGGGAGCCCATCATGGCCAGCACGATGCGCAGCGGACGCCTGGCCTTGAAAGCACCATGCGTGAAATACCGGTGGAAACCGATCGTGATGCCGTGGCACCCGACGTAATACATCACCACGAGCAGCCCCAGATCGAGCCAGCTCACACCGCCCCAGCGCCAGGCCAGCGGCACCGCCGCGGCGAGAGCGAGAAACGGCACGATGATGAAGAGCAGCAGACCGAACTGCTCTACGGAGCCCTTGCTGTCCCCGCCGAGCGTCGCGGAGGGCAGTGGCGGGCCGGTCGGGGTCTGGGCGTCATCGATCAGATCGGGACCAATGGTCATAAGGGACGTCCCCCGTGGGGTGAGGAATGCGGCTGATGCCCGGCTACGGTTCCGTAACCTACGGCCTCGTAAGTATGTCAGCGAGCAGCCTCGCGGCAAGAGGCCTGTGGACGTCCCGGCGAGGCGGACACCTATCCTTGGTGCGTGTCGTCGGACAGCGCGGTCCGTTCTGTGACTTCTGGGAATGACACCCAGACCCCTTTGCCAGTCGTGCCAACACTGCAAGGAGCCGCACCTGTGAGCAGTGCCGACCTGACCTCCAACCCGACCGCCAGCCCCGAGCTGCGCGCCGATATCCGCCGTCTCGGTGATCTGCTGGGCGAGACCCTCGTACGCCAGGAGGGCCCCGAACTCCTCGAACTGGTCGAGCGCGTCCGCGCCCTCACCCGCGAGGACGGCGAGGCAGCCGCCGAGCTGCTCGGAGACACCGGCCTGGAGACCGCAGCCAAGCTGGTGCGCGCCTTCTCCACCTACTTCCACCTGGCGAACGTCACCGAGCAGGTGCACCGCGGCCGCGAAATGCGCGCCGTACGCGCCGCCGAAGGCGGACTGCTGGCCCGCACCGCGGACCGGCTCAAGGACGCCGACCCCGAGCACCTGCGCGACACCGTGCGCAACCTCAACGTACGGCCCGTCTTCACCGCACACCCCACGGAAGCCGCCCGCCGCTCCGTACTCAACAAGCTCCGCCGCATCGCCGAGCTCCTCGAAACCCCCGTCATCGAGGCCGACCGGCGCAGGCACGACCTGCGGCTCGCCGAGAGCATCGACCTCATCTGGCAGACCGACGAACTGCGCGTCGTGCGGCCCGAACCGGCCGACGAAGCGCGCAACGCCATCTACTACCTGGACGAACTGCACGCCGGGGCCGTCGGCGACGTCCTGGAGGACCTCGCGGCCGAACTCGACCGCGTCGGCGTCGAGCTGCCCCCCGGCACCCGTCCGCTGACCTTCGGCACCTGGATCGGCGGCGACCGCGACGGCAACCCCAACGTCACCCCCGCCGTCACCTGGGACGTGCTGATCCTCCAGCACGAACACGGCATCACCGACGCCATCGAGCTCATCGACTACCTGCGCGGACTGCTCTCCAACTCCATCCGCTACACCGGCGCCACCCAGGAGCTCCTCGACTCCCTCCAGCTCGACCTGGAACGCCTCCCCGAGATCAGCCCCCGCTACAAGCGCCTCAACGCCGAAGAGCCCTACCGGCTCAAGGCCACCTGCATCCGGCAGAAGCTCGTCAACACCCGCGAGCGCCTCGCCAAGGGCACCCCCCACCGTGACGGCCGCGACTACCTCGGCACCTCCGAGCTGCTCAGCGACCTCACCCTCATCCAGGCGTCCCTCCGCGACCACCGGGGCGGACTCTTCGCCGACGGCCGCATGGACCGCACCATCCGCACCCTCGCCGCCTTCGGCCTCCAGCTCGCCACCATGGACGTCCGCGAACACGCCGACGCCCACCACCACGCACTCGGCCAGCTCTTCGACCGCCTCGGCGAAGAATCCTGGCGCTACGCCGACATGCCCCGCGAATACCGCCAGAAGCTCCTCGCCAAGGAACTCAGGTCACGTCGCCCCCTGGCCCCCAGCCCCGCCCCCCTCGACGCGGCGGGCGAGAAGACACTCGGCGTCTTCCACACCATCAAGCAGGCCTTCGAGCGCTTCGGCCCCGAAGTCATCGAGTCCTACATCATCTCGATGTGCCAGGGCGCCGACGACGTCTTCGCCGCCGCCGTACTCGCCCGCGAAGCCGGCCTGCTCGACCTGCACGGCGGCTGGGCCAAGATCGGCATCGTCCCGCTCCTGGAGACCACCGACGAGCTGCGCGCCGCCGACGTCATCCTCGACGAAATGCTCGCCGACCCCTCCTACCGGCGCCTCGTCTCCCTGCGCGGCGACGTCCAGGAGGTCATGCTCGGCTACTCCGACTCCTCCAAGTTCGGCGGCATCACCACCAGCCAGTGGGAGATCCACCGCGCCCAGCGCCGGCTGCGCGACGTCGCCCACCGCTACGGCGTACGGCTCCGGCTCTTCCACGGCCGCGGCGGCACCGTCGGCCGCGGCGGCGGCCCCTCCCACGACGCGATCCTCGCCCAGCCCTGGGGCACCCTCGAAGGCGAGATCAAGGTCACCGAACAGGGCGAGGTCATCTCCGACAAGTACCTCGTGCCGTCCCTTGCCCGCGAGAACCTCGAACTGACCGTCGCCGCCACCCTCCAGGCATCCGCCCTGCACACCGCGCCCCGCCAGTCCGACGAAGCGCTCGCCCGCTGGGACGCCGCCATGGACGTCGTCTCCGACTCCGCGCACGCCGCGTACCGCAAGCTGGTCGAGGACCCGGACCTGCCGACGTACTTCCTCGCCTCCACGCCGGTCGACCAGCTCGCCGATATGCACCTCGGCTCCCGGCCCTCCCGTCGCCCGGGCTCGGGCGTCTCGCTCGACGGCCTCCGCGCCATCCCCTGGGTCTTCGGCTGGACCCAGTCCCGGCAGATCGTGCCCGGCTGGTACGGCGTCGGCTCCGGCCTCAAGGCGCTGCGCGAGACCGGACTCGACACCGTCCTGGATGAAATGCACGAAAAGTGGCACTTCTTCCAGAACTTCATCTCCAACGTCGAGATGACCCTCGCCAAGACCGACCTGCGGATCGCCAAGCACTACGTCGACACCCTCGTGCCCGACGAACTCAAGCACGTCTACGCCAGCATCGAAGCCGAACACGAACTGACCGTCCGCGAAGTCCTGCGCGTGACCGGCGGCCAGAAGCTGCTCGACTCCCACCCCGCACTCCAGCAGACCTTCGGCATCCGCGACGCCTACCTGGACCCGATCTCGTACCTCCAGGTCTCCCTGCTCGCCCGCCAGCGCGCAGCGGCCGAACGCGGCGAAGAAGCAGACCCGACCCTCGCACGGGCCCTGCTGCTCACCGTGAACGGCGTCGCCGCGGGGCTCCGCAACACGGGGTGACCCCCGGACGAAGACAGGGGGCCCGGGCGGACACCGCCCGGGCCCCCTGCCCTTTCCGCGACCTGCCCTTCCGAGACCCGGGGCATCCGCCCCGATCACACCGGGCCACCGCACGCCCGGGACGACGCGAGAAGAAGAGGGCCTGAAGAAGAGGCGCCGGAAGGGCAGGCCCGGGGAGAAAGCGCCGGAGAACCGGCGCGGGCGGAAGACGCCGGAAGGACAGGCGCCGAAGCAAGGCGCGGCTCAGAGCGCCACGAACGCCGCGATCAGCAACCCCGCCCCTGCCGCCCCCACCACCCAGGCCGTACGCGCCAACCGCAGACCGCCACCGATCACCAGAGCCGCGAGCAACAACGCACCACCCAGCGGCACCCAGGCATGCAACGCGCCCGCCCAGCCCGTCCTGATCGCCTCATCGCTGCCCGGACGGACCACCACAGGCAGCCGCTCGCCCTTCTCCGCCGCCGTCGACCTGTCGATCACCAGCCCCCGGTGGGCGGCCGAACCGGCCGACGGCACAAACGGCCCCGAACACAGGTCACCCGCACACGAGACCACCGTCAGTGTCCCGTGATCACGGCCCTTCGCGAGCAGCACATGCTGCGCGGTCCCCCACGACGACCAGAACCCGGCCACCACGATCAGCACCGCGACACAGCCCATGGCTGCCCGGCACGCGTACAGCAGGATGCCGCGACTCCGCTTCATGGGGCGCGATCCTTGGCCATAGGACCACGCCAGGTCAACCCGTCAGGCCGCGCACCGCCGACCCGGCAGCGCGCACACCCGGACACCCCACCCGAAGCCGCACCGGCCCCCACGTCAGGAGTTGTACGTGGTCTGCGCCCGCTCCAGCCCTTCGATGACCAGCGCCTCCACCGCATCCGCCGCCCGGTCCACGAAGTACCCGAGCTCCTTGCGCTCCGCGGGCGAAAAATCCTTCAGCACGAAATCCGCGACCTGCATCCGGCCCGGCGGCCGCCCGATACCGAACCGCACCCGGTGGTAATCAGGCCCCAGCGACTTCGTCATCGACTTCAGACCGTTGTGACCGTTGTCCCCGCCACCCAGCTTCAGACGCAACGTGCCGAACTCGATGTCCAGCTCGTCATGGACCGCGACGATATGGGCCGCCCCCACCTTGTAGAAATCCCGCAGCCCGGTCACCGGGCCCCCGGAGAGGTTCATGTACGACATCGGCTTCGCCAGTACCACCCGCCGGCTCGCAGGTCCCGGCGGTCCCAGCCGCCCCTCCACGACCTGAGCACGAGCCTTGTGCGCCTTGAACCGGCCCCCGATCCGCTCGGCCAGCAGATCCGCCACCATGAACCCCACGTTGTGACGGTTGGCCGCATAGTCAGGGCCAGGATTACCGAGGCCCACGACGAGCCACGGAGCGGTCGGATCGGGCGTCATCCCCACGTCTCCCTCTGCATGAATCCGCGCCTCCGCGCGGAACCGGCCCCCCGGCCAAGCCCGGGAAAGCCGGTGAACAGCCGACCGCCGCCCGCACCTTGCGGTACGAGCGGCGGTTTCGGACACACCCCGGGACACCACGGCCCCGGACCGCCGGACCAGCCGACGGAAATCAGCGCAAGGCTCAGGCCTCGGCGCCGGCAGCCTCATCGGCGTCCGCGGCGGGCTCCTCGGCCTGCGCGGCCACGACCTGGATCACCACAGCGTCCTCGTCCGTGGCAAGCGTCGTACCCGACGGCAGCGGAACGTCCTTCGCCAGGATCGAGTCGCCCGCGTCCATGCCCGCGACCGAGACGGTGACCGACTCGGGGATGTGCGTGGCCTCGGCCTCGACGGTCAGGGTGTTCTGCACGTACTCCAGCAGGTTGGCACCCGGCGCCAGGTCGCCCTCGGCGTGCACCGAGACCTCGACCGTGACCTTCTCGCCCAGCTTGACCGCGAGCAGGTCGACGTGGGTCAGGTTGCGCCTGATGGCGTCACGCTGGATCGCCTTCGGGATGACCAGCTCGGTGCGGCCCTCGATGTCCAGACGGAGCAGCGCGTTGGCGGTCTTCAGCGCCATCATCAGCTCGTGGCCCGGAAGCGTGATGTGCACGGTGTCGGCACCGTGACCGTAGATGACCGCGGGAACCTTGTTCTCGCGACGGATCTGGCGGGCAGCGCCCTTGCCGAACTCGCTACGGACTTCAGCGGTGAGCTTGACCTCAGCCATGTGGCACTCCTCGGAGGTGACGGAAACGAATGGGTCACCCGGCCACGTATCGCGGCCTGCTACGAAGAGCGCGTCGATAACGGAGCCCCGTACCCATGAGTACGGCCTCCCTCGCCGAGCAACTCCGTGAGTCTACCCGGCGGGGAGGCCGTCCCAGAAATCGATCTTCAGACCGCTGCTACGCCTGCTCCTCGAAGAGGCTGGTGACCGAGCCGTCCTCGAACACCTCACGCACCGCGCGGGCGATCGTCGGCGCCATCGACAGCACCGTGATCTTGTCGAGCTCCAGGTTGCCCGGGTCGGGCAGCGTGTTCGTGAAGATGAACTCGCTCACCTTGGAGTTCTTCAGACGGTCGGCGGCCGGACCCGACAGCACACCGTGCGTCGCCGTCACGATGACGTCCTCGGCCCCATTGGCGAACAGCGCGTCCGCCGCGGCGCAGATGGTGCCACCCGTGTCGATCATGTCGTCCACCAGGACGCAGACGCGGCCCTTCACCTCACCCACGACCTCATGGACCGTGACCTGGTTGGCGACGTCCTTGTCACGGCGCTTGTGCACGATCGCCAGCGGCGCACCCAGCCGGTCGCACCAGCGGTCCGCGACGCGCACCCGGCCCGCGTCCGGGGACACGATGGTCAGCTTGGAACGGTCCACCTTCGCGCCCACGTAGTCCGCGAGTATCGGCAGCGCGAACAGGTGGTCCACCGGGCCGTCGAAGAACCCCTGGATCTGGTCCGTGTGCAGATCGACCGTGAGGATACGATCCGCACCCGCCGTCTTCATCAGGTCCGCGATGAGACGGGCCGAGATCGGCTCACGGCCGCGGTGCTTCTTGTCCTGCCGCGCATAACCGTAGAACGGCACGATCACGGTGATGCTCCGGGCCGACGCCCGCTTCAGAGCATCGATCATGATCAGCTGCTCCATGATCCACTGATTGATGGGAGCCGTGTGGCTCTGCATCAGGAAGCAGTCCGCACCGCGGGCCGACTCCTGGAAGCGGACGTAGATCTCACCGTTCGCGAAGTCGAAAGCCTTAGTCGGCACCAGGTCGACCCCCAGTTGGGACGCGACCTCCTCGGCCAGCTCGGGGTGGGCGCGGCCGGAGAAGAGCATCAGCTTCTTCTCGCCGGTCGTCTTGATCCCGGTCACAGCACAGTCTCCTCAGACGTGTTGATTGCTGCTGGGCGAGCCAGCCGGAGGTATGTCCCGGGGCGTACCCCGGTGGCCCGGCCCGTGAGCCGAGCATGCGTCTATCACGGTACGCGCAGATGAACGCACGTGTTTCCGGTCAGCTTTCGCCGCCGGCCTCCCCGGACGCCGCCTGGGCCGCCCGCGCGGCGGCACTTCCCGGCCGCTTCCGGGCCACCCAACCCTCGATATTCCTTTGCTGGCCCCGGGCGACGGCCAGCGCACCCGCCGGCACGCTCTTCGTGATCACGGAGCCCGCAGCGGTGTAGACACCGTCCCCGACCGTGACGGGAGCCACAAACATGTTGTCCGAGCCGGTCCGGCAGTGCGACCCGATCGTTGTGTGGTGTTTGTCCTGTCCGTCATAGTTCACGAAGACACTGGCCGCACCGATGTTGCTGAACTCACCGATCGTCGCGTCCCCCACATAGGAGAGATGCGGCACCTTCGAGCCCTCGCCGATCGTCGCGTTCTTCGTCTCCACATACGTCCCGATCTTGCCCCGCGTGCCCAGCCGGGTACCGGGCCGCAGATAGGCGTACGGACCCACCAGGCCGTGCTCACCGACCTCCGCGCCGTCCGCCACCGTGTTGTCCACCCGCGCGAACGCACCCACCACGGTGTCCTTCAGCCGCGAATTGGGCCCGACCTCCGCACCCTCCGCCAGGTGGGTCGCGCCGAGCAGCTGCGTACCCGGGTGGATCACCGCGTCCGGCTCGAACGTCACCGTCACATCGATGAAGACCGACGCGGGATCGATGACGCTCACCCCGGCAAGCATCGCCCGCTCAAGGAGGCGGGCATTCAGCAGCGCACGCGCCTGCGCCAGCTGCACCCGGTTGTTGATCCCGACGATCTCCCGGTGGTCACCGGCGACGGACGCCCCGACCCGGTGCCCCGCGGCCCGCAGAATGCCCAGCACGTCGGTGAGGTACTCCTCGCCCTGGCTGTTGTCGGTACGCACCTTGCCCAGGGCGTCCGCCAGCAGGCGCCCGTCGAAGGCGAACACCCCCGAGTTGATCTCCCGGATCGCCAACTCCGCCTCGGACGCGTCCTTGTGCTCGACGATCGAGATCACCGCGCCGGTCGCGTGGTCGCGCACGATACGCCCGTACCCGGTGGCGTCCGGGACCTCGGCGGTCAGTACGGTGACGGCGTTGCCGTCCGTGGTGTGGGTCGTGGCGAGCGCCGCCAGCGTCGCACCGGTGAGCAGCGGCGTGTCGCCGCAGACGACGAGAACGGTGCCCTCGGGGGCCGCACCCAGCTCTCCGAGCGCCGTACGGACGGCGTGCCCGGTGCCGTTCTGTTCCTGCTGCACGGCGGTGCGTACGCCTGCGTCGGTCTCGGCGAGGTGGGCCTGGACCTTCTCGCGCTCGTGCCCGACGACCACGACGAGCTGCTCGGGCGCCAGCTCGCGGGAGGCGGCGACGACATGTCCGACGAGCGAGCGCCCGCTGACCTCGTGCAGGACCTTGGGCGTGGCCGACTTCATCCGGGTACCCGCACCCGCCGCGAGAACGACGACGGCGGCCAGGGGGACCTCCCCTGTTCGAGCGGATCCGAGACCTTGGGGGGGATTGGCGCTCACGGTGGTGCCCTTCGGGTGCGGGTGGTGGACGTCCGCAGAATACCGGGGGGCAGGGGCTCGGAAATGAGGGCGGGCCCTGACCGTGGAGGTCAGGACCCGAATTCTGTGCTCCCGGAGAAGGAATCGAACCCTCATTCATCGGACCAAAACCGATTGTCCTGCCTTTAGACGATCCGGGATTGAACACCCTTTATGTCCGATTCCAGTGACCGGGCGATTGGGCAGCCCCTACTATGCCGTACCACCAGCCTTCGATGCGACGATAAAGATCGGCGCTTTTGTTTACGCGGACCACGAGGCAGCCGTGGTAGCGCTCGCCGGTGTTCCGGCGGTTGGTCAGCGGGTTGTGCTTCTTGATGCTGGTCTTGCCGAACGAGCCGACCCCGTCCACCGCATCAGCCCAGTAGCGCTCCGCTGCGGAGGCGTCAGCCGTCTCGTGGATGTGGACGTGGAACTTCAGGTTGGCGGGGTCTACCTTCAGCAGGCGCAGCCATGCGAGGAACAGCCCGATCATGTGCGGGTCACTGTTGACGAAAACCACTCGCTCCTGCGGCCGGTGCGACTTGCTCTTGGTCCCTTCGGCCCAGTAGAGCGCGGCCCCCGTGATCATCAGTTCCCGCTCGGACAGGGCGCCGATCTCGTCCCGGGCCGCCTGTCTGGTCTGCTGCCGTTCCACCTCGCGCCGCTGAAGGGTGGCCTCCCAGCCGCGCTTCGCG
This sequence comes from Streptomyces sp. NBC_00388, assembly GCF_036061255.1. Lineage (NCBI taxonomy): Bacteria > Bacillati > Actinomycetota > Actinomycetes > Kitasatosporales > Streptomycetaceae > Streptomyces > Streptomyces sp. NBC_00388. The sequence goes on along the minus strand of NZ_CP107948.1, from coordinate 3,070,375 downwards.
ATCGCCGAGGCGTCCTCTCGTGTGCGCCGGGGCGGCTTCGGCAGGTCCCGCACCCAGAGCGAGATCGAGCTCTTCGAGCACCCCAGCTCCACCTGTATCCCGTCGTACGTCATGCCCTGCAGCCGGAGTTCGCGTGCCTTCGCCCGCAGGTCGTCTCTCGCTTTCGGGCGCTCGGTCCGCCCGGGTGCGGGTTCGCCCTCCAGCAGGCGGTTCAGGATGTCGTTGTTGTCGATGAGGAGCCGGTCGCGGATCCGGCGGCGGCTGAGCCCCTCCCGGCGCAGCGCGATGGCTTGTTCGCGCAGGCCTTCGAAGTCGGAGTACTTGCTGTTTTTGCTGCGGATATCGGTCACGGTGACAGACTCGTCCGGAATGCGGACGTCCGGCTCGAAAGTCTGCTCGATTCACTGGATCGAGTGATCAGGGCGTAATGCGCGTAACCTCCCACATCGAAATTCGTGAGGCAGGGGCGCGCCCGCCCGTACGCTGGTTGCCATGACCGCAACGGGGGCGCAGAACGCCACTGCCACGGGGCTGACCACCCGTGGCTGGTGGTGGTGGGAGCGGCGGCGCAGTGCCGCGCTGGATGTGGGGCTGGGCGTCGTCTCGGCCCTGGAGTGTGGGCTGGAGGGGGTGGACTTCTCCGGGCAGGCCGGGCTCCCCGTGCCGTTCGGCGTGGTGTTCGGGCTGCTGGCCGGATTCGTACTGGTGCTCAGGCGGCGGTGGCCGATCGCTGTGGTGCTGGTGTCGATCGCCACCACGCCTGCCCAGATGGGTTTCCTGATGGGTATCGCCGGGCTCTACACGCTGGCCGCGTCCGACGTGCCGCGCCGTTTGACGGGTGCGCTGACCGTGATGGCGACGCTCGGCACGCTGATCGTGACGTTCATGCGGCTGCGGCACGGGGTGGGGGCCGAGGACGGGAGCCCGGGGCCGCTGTTCGTGGTGCTCGGGTCGGTGTTCATGTCGCTGGGGCTGACGGCCCCGCCGGTGTTGTTCGGGCTGTACATAGGGGCCCGCCGCCGGCTCATGGAGAGTCTGCGGGAGCGGGCGGACAGTCTGGAGCGTGAGCTTTCCCTGCTGGCGGACCGGGCCGAGGAGCGGGCCGAGTGGGCGCGAACCGAGGAGCGGACGCGGATCGCGCGGGAGATGCACGACGTGGTGGCGCACCGGGTGAGTCTGATGGTGGTGCACGCGGCGGCTCTGCAGGCGGTGGCGTTGAAGGACCCTGCCAAGGCGTCGAGGAATGCGGCGCTGGTGGGGGACATGGGGCGGCAGGCGCTGACGGAGTTGCGGGAGATGCTCGGGGTGTTGCGTTCGGGGGAGCCGGTGAGGGCCCCGGCGCCGGTGCCGTTGGCTGCGGTCGGGGTGGCTGCGGCGGCTGCTGCGGCGGCGGCCGTGGAGGACGGGCCGTGTCTGGACGAGCTGGATGTGCTGGTGGGGCAGTCGCGTGCGGCGGGGATGGCGGTGGAGCTGTTGGTGGAGGGTGCCGCCGTTCCGTATGACGCGTTGGTGGAGCAGACGGCGTACCGGGTGGTCCAGGAGGCGCTCACCAATGTGCACAAGCACGCGGCGGGGGCGAGGACGCGGGTGCGGCTGGCGCACCGGGGCAGTGAGGTGGCGCTGCAGGTCGAGAACGGTCCGTCGGACGCGGGGGCCGAGGACGCCGGTCTGCCGAGTGGGGGGAACGGGCTGGTGGGGATGCGGGAGCGGGTGACGGCGTTGGGCGGGGTGTTCGTTTCGGGGCCTACGGAGGCCGGGGGATTCCGGGTGTCGGCGGTGTTGCCGGAGCAGCGGCCCGCCGGGCGGGTGTGAGGTCTGCCGGGCGGGTGTGACCGTCGCTGGGACCGGGGGTGGCGCTGTCGGCCCGCTGGTCCGTATACCTGCCCGTCCGCCCGTCTGCCCGTCTGCCCGTCTGCCCGTCTGCCCGTCTGCCTGTCTGCCCGTCCGTCCGCCCGGTTGTCGGGTGGGGTCAGCCGGAGCCCAGCCGGGTGGGCTGCAGTCCGGTGATGAGCGTGGTGAGGCCTTGGTCGATGTCGTGGCCGAGGTACCAGTCGCCGGTGTGGTCGATGCTGTAGGTACGGCCTTCGGAGTCGATGGCGAGCAGTGCCCGGCCCTCTCCTTCGTCGCCGAGCGGGGCGATTTCGGTGTCGAGTGCGCGGCCGAGGTCGGCGAGGGTGCGGGCGAGGTGGAGGCCGCTGAGGGGGTCGATCCTGACGGGGGCAGGGGCTGTCTGGCGGCCGGGTGCGGGGCCGGTGATGCGCAGTCCGCCGAATTCCGCCCAGGCTTCGACGGCTGCCGGGAAGACGGCGTGCTGGTGGCCTGCGGGTGAGGTGTGGGCGCGCAGGGTGTCGGCCCACTGTTCGGCGCCTCTGATGTCCCAGCGGCCGGGGAGCCAGCCGGCTTCGCGCAGCGCGGTGTCGACGGTTTCGGGGAAGCGGGTGCTCGGGAGGGCGGCTGTGTCGGGTGCGTCCTGCGGGTGGGGCGGCATCGGCGGTGGCTCAGCCCTTCTCGGTGGTGGGGTCGACTGCGCGTACGCCGAAGTGGGCGAGCATCGCCGTGCAGGAGCGGCAAGGGGGTGCGTAGGTGCCGTGGAGGGGGTCGCCGTCCTCGCGGATGTGGCGGGCGGTGATTTTGGCGTGTTTGAGGGTGCGGCGGGCTTCGCCGTTGGTGAGGGGTTTGCGGGAGGCGCGTTTGGAGCGGGTGCCTTCGACGCCGGTGAGGTGGCGTGAGAGCAGGATCGCTTCGGGGCAGCGTCCGGTGAATCGTTCGCGCTGGCCGCTGGTGAGGGTGGTGAGGAAGTCCTGGACCAGGGGGTGGAGCGTCGGGGGCTGGTCGGCCTTGCCCGCGGTGGAGGTGAGGGTGTCGGCCCCGCGGACGGAGAGCGCTGCGGCCACCGTGGGGAGGATGCCGTCCCTGCGGTGGCGGAGTCGGGGCGGGCGGGATTCGGTGCTGCTCCAGCGCAGGCGTGGGTCGCCGGCGGCCCCGGTCTGTGGTGACTGCGACGTGTGTGGTGTCTGTGCGGTGTGCATGGTCGTGCTACCCCTCCCACCCCGCGGCGGCTGCCGCCGGTGTTGCGCCCCCCGGTGTTGCGGGGTCAGCCTGCCAAATGGGGCGCGGGATGGGGAAGCTGGGGCCTGTGATCGGTGTGGTGTGTCGGCTGCGGGTCACTCGAACGTGACCGTCCGTTACGTCGGTGTGCGGGGGCCCGGACTGTGCGGCGATGGGGCGGGACCGTCTCTTGCACCACCGCATAGGCTGTCGTTCCAAGCCATTCGCAGCAGGGGGCAACCGCCATGACGACAGGTCGGCTCGGGCAGCAAGCCGCGCCACCGAATGCGGCCTATGCCGGGCAGCTCGTGAGCTTCCCGGACCCGGTCCGGGCCGCGCGCCATCCCCGCGGCGTGCGGGTGGACGGGAACGGTTTCCCGGATTTCTCTCCGTACGCGCGTGCGGCTGCGGAGATCGCGGAGCCTCCCGAGGGTTTCGGTGTCGACGAGTTGAGACTCACGGACTACGTGTCGGCCAATGCCGCGCTGGCGGCGTCGGGGCACGAGTTGTGGGACACGATTCCGGCGGTTGCCACGCCGCACGGCTGGACCTGGCACCACGTGCCGGGTGTGCGCCGGCTGGAGCTGGTGCCGGTCGAGGTGAAGGCGCTGCTGCGGCATCACGGTGGGCTCGCGACGGCGGCTGTCGACCAGGACAAGCGGGGTACGCGGCCGTTGCAGGACACCCGGCCGGCTCATTTCGGGTTGCCGAGGGGGTCGGTGGCGGTGGGCGAGCAGCTGGTTCTGGGCGCCGAGGAGGATCTGGGGTACCGGCTGCCTGCCGCGTACCGGTCGTTCCTGAAGGCGGCGGGTGGCTGTGCGCCGGTCGGTACGGCGCTGGACGCGGAGTTGGGGCTGCTGGTGGACCAGCCGTTCTTCACGGTGCGCGACGAGGCAGCGGTCAATGACCTGGTGTACGTGAACAAGTGTCTGCGGGACCACCTGACGAAGGACTACCTGGCCGTGGGTTTCGTCCAGGGCGGGATCGTCGCGGTGAAGGTCAAGGGCGGCGGGATCGGCACGGTCTGGTTCTGCGCGTACGACGATGCCCGCGACCACGACGCGTGGCCGCCGGCGGAGCGGGTGGAGCGGTTGCTGCTGCCGTGCGGTGATGATTTCGATGCGTTTCTGGAGCGGCTCGCGGGCAACCCGCCGGAGCTGGAGACAGTGGCGAATCTGATGGTGGACGGCGGCTTCGCGCAGGCTGTCCCGGTCTCGGCCGAGGGGTGATGAGCCGATGGTGACCTTTGCGCAGGCGCAGGAGCGCGCGGAAGAGTGGGTCAACGGGGACGTTCCCGCGTATCAGCACCGTGAGGTGCGGGTGCGGGAGTTCGAGCTCGGTTTTGTGGTGTGGGCCGAGGACCGGCAGGACGGGCCTTCGGGTGGCGGCGGCCGTCAGCGGCTGGTGATCGCGCGGGACGGCGGTGAGGCGACGCTGTGGCCCGGGTTGCCGGTCGGCGAGGTGGTGCGGCGGTACGAGGAGGAGTACGGGGTGGCGGCGGGCGATGCGCCTGTGGCGCCTGAGCCGCCGCAGCGGATCGATCTGAATCAGACGTCGTTCCTGCTGACTCCGCCGGAGTGGTTGCAGGAAGCGGCGGACAAGCTGGGGATCCCGGACCGGCGTTCCGGCGCCGGTACGGGGGCGGGTTCCGGCGCGCTGTCCGGTGGCGGTGCGCCTGCTGCGGGGGACAGCTGGGGTGCGCCGGTTGGGAGCCCGTCGGCCGGAGGACATGAGTCCACGGCCGATGGCGGGGTGCCCGTGGACGGGACGCCCTGGGCGGGTACGGACACCAGTGTGGTTCCCGGTGGCGCGGACGGCTCTGTCCCGCTGCCCGAGACCGTGTTCGCGCCGCCGCTTGCGGGTTCGGACGACGAGGCGGCCCCGCCGCCCGCCGTGGCGCCCGAGGCCAGGACGACGCTGATGTCCGGGGGCAGCGGGCTGCCGAAGACATCCATCGCGCCCGCCCTTGACGTGTCCGAGCAGCCGCAGCAGCCTCCGGTGCAGCCGCAGCAGCCTCCGGCCCCGCAGCAGTCCTGGCAGCTTCAACAGCCGTCGCAGCCGCAGCCGTTGCCCCAGCCGCCGTCGCAGGTGCCGCCGCCGGGCCCGGGTGTTCCGCCGCCCGCGGCCGGGCAGGTGCCGGGCCCGGGTCCCGGTGCCGGTGACATCTCCGATGCCGCGACCAGCAAGGCCGTGTCGCCGCCGCGGGCGCCGCGGGGCAGTGGTGCGACCACGCCGCCGCCGCCCGGGGCCCCGGGCACGCCGGGTGCGCGGCCCGGCGCGGCTCCGCCGTTGCCGCCGGGTGTCCCGGCGGGCGGGTACGTACGGACGCAGATGGTCTCGAACCTCGGCCCCGGGGGCTCACCGCCGCCCGGCCCTCCGGCGCCTCCGCCGCAGGGCGGGAGCCAGGGTGGCGGCGTGCACCAGGCCGCGACGATGCTGGCCGGTCCGAGTCTGGGTGGCCAGGGGAGTCTCGGCGGGCCGAGGCCTGCGGGCCCGCCCGGTGCGCCGCAGCCGCCCGGTCCGCCCGGTGTTCCCGGTGCGGGCGTCCCGCAGCCGCCCGGTCCGCCGGGGCTGCCGGGCCAGGCAGGTCCGCCGGCGCCTCCGGCAGCCGGTGGCGGCGCGGGTGGGGACATGCACCACGCGGCGACGATGCTGGCCGGTCCGAGTCTGGGTGGCCAGGGGAGTCTCGGCGGGTCGAGGCCGATGGGTCCGCCCGGTGCGCCGCAGCCCCCCGGCCCCGTGCCCGCCCCGCAGGGCGCCGCGTACGGGTACCCGCAGCAGCCCCCCAGCGGTCTGCCGACGGTGGGTCCCGGCTATCAGGCCGTGCTGCGCTACCGCGCGCAGGACGGTTCGGAGCAGCAGCTCATCCGCCGTTCCGCGCCCGGCACCCCGCATCCGGAGTGGCAGATGCTCCATGAGCTGCGGGCCATGAACGTGCCGCCGCAGCAGGTCATCGAGCTGCATACCGAGCTCGAGTCGTGCGAGCTGCCGGGTGGGTACTGTGCGCGGATGATCCGGGAGACCTGGCCGCAGGTCCGGATCACCAGCGTCGCTCCGTACGGCAGGGATCATGCGAGCCGTCAGCAGGGGATGCAGCACCTCCTGACCCACCAGGGCGAGCTGCACCAGGTCGCGGACGGCCCGGCGCGGCCGGCTCCGGTGCGTGCTCCGCTGCCAGCGGTGCAGCCCGCGCCGCCGGTCCCGCCGCAGGGTGTCGCGCACGAACTGGGGCAGGCCTTCGGGCCGCAGGGCGTCTTCCGTTTCGATCAGCGGGCGGTGTCCCGCCAGGGTGTGCCGGAGATCGTGGCGCAGACCCTGGTGTGGGCGGGGTTGCCGGTCGACTTCGGACCGTTCTTCTGGGCGCAGGCGGTGCCGGGGCAGCCGGTGCCGACGCTGGCCGAGCTGGCGGCGCAGCGGCAGGTGCAGCCGGCCTCCGACGCGGGGTCGTACCTGGTGATGGGCTCCGACTTCGGGCGGGCGATCTGTGTGCAGTACGGCACGGCGAACATCGTGGCCGTGCCGGTGGAGGCGGGACCTGGCGGGCAGCCGGTGGCGCCGCAGTTCGTGAACTCCGGGCTGCCCGAGTTCGTGAGGTCGATGGCGCTGCTGGGGAGGATGTGGCGGCTCCGCTTCGGTCTCACTCCTGAGCAGGCCGGCCGGTGGACGGTCGACTTCCAGGCTCAGCTGATGATGCTGGATCCCGCGGCGCTCGGTTCGCCGGAGAGCTGGTGGTCGGTCCTGCTGGAGCAGATGTGGGACGGGCTGCTCTGACGTAGTCCTGGCACGACTTCCGTACGCCGTCGAGGCGCCCGGCCGCGAGCTGCGGCCGGGCGCCTCTGCCGTGCGCCCGTACGGGCCCGGCTTCCTCGTCCGCACGAGAGCGATTCGGGCACTCGGGTGAGGTTTTCGCCTCGTATCGGCGCGACCGCGTACGTCCGTGCGTACGGATACGAGGTCCGAAATCAGCCGTCCCGGACGGCGATGCCGACTTCCCGCGCCGGGTGGCGCATCCTGGAGGGACGGGATGGGCGGAGTGTCGCGGTATGGGTACTTCGCGATGATCTACCAAGATGTGCGCCGGGTCGCGTGGAGCGTCCTGTCGCGCATCGTGTTCGAAGAGGGGCTTGAAGGATGAGTTCAGCAGCGGTGTCACCTCATGGCTTCGCCGGCGTCCGGGGTCGTGGGTACCGGCCCGAGCAGGTCGACCGGTTCTTCGCGGAGCTCTCCGACGAGCGCGACGGGGCCTGGGAGCGCGCGGCGCGGCTGACCGTCCTCACGAAGGAGATGCAGGCCGCGTCCGCCGCGCTGGCCGAGCAGGTGGCGGCGCTGGCCCCGCAGACGTACGAGACGCTGAGCGAGCGGGCCCGGACGCTGATCGCGCTGGTCACCGAGGAGGCTGCCGGGCTGCACAGCGACGCGCTGGCAGCGGCCCAGCGGCTGCACGACGAGGTGGGCGGGGCCGTGCGTGAGCTGCGGGACGCGGCGCGGGCGGACGCGGACGCGGCGCTGGCCGCGGCAGAGGCGCACGCCCAGCAGGTGCTGGCGGCAGCGCAGAGCGCATCCGACGAGCTGCGGGTCGGCTCGCGCCAGGATGCGAAGCGGTGGCGCACTGAGGCGCTTGCCGTGCTGCGGGAGATGCGTGAGCGTACGGCGTCGGCGCTGGCGGAGCTGGAGAAGGAGCAGGCGGAGCGCGCCGAGGCGGCGGAGCGTGAACTGGCTGCCCGGGAGGCCGACTTCGACGCGCGTCATGCGGAACTGATCACCCGCGCCGAGGCCCGGCTGGCGGAGGCGCAGCGGATGCTGGCGGTGACGGAGGAGTCGGCCCGGCACGGTCAGGAGGACGCGGAGGCGCGGGCCGGGGAGCTGATCGCGCATGCGCGGGTCCGGGTGGAGCGGACGGAGCGTGAGACGGAGCGGGTGCTGCGCGAGGACGGCGAGGCGCAGGAGGAGTTGCGGGCTCATATGTCCCATGTGCGGAACAGCCTGGCGGGGCTGACGGGGAGGGCTCCGGCCACCGACGGCAGCTGACCGGGCCGGCGGCCCGCCCGCCCTGCCCGTCCCGCCGCCCCTGCCGCTCCGCCTCCCGCAGCACGCGGGAGGCGGAGCGGCAGGGGCGTGGTGGTCTCCCGGGCGGAGAAGTCCTCGGCTGCGCCGGTGCCTCGCTCCTCCCAGCACTGCCCAGGGCCGCGCTTCCGCGCGGCCCTTTTCACGTTCACGGGCCCGTGTACCGCGTTCCCCGTACACCTTTCCGGCCCCCCGTGACTGCCCCGTGCGTCTTCCGTGGCCGTCCGCGCGCGCCCTCCCCCGACAGGTGGCCTCCCCGTGCCGGGAACCCCTTAGGGGCCGCCCCCTACTTACGGGCCGGGAGCGTTCGTCCCGGCGGAGGACGTGGCGGGCCGGGCTGTTCCTTAGCGTTTGTTTACGGACGCCCGCAGTGGTGGGGGTGGGGAAAACCCCAGGGCGGATGCGGCTACGTGCACCAGTGTGCTGTGCGCCGCCGATCGACAGACTTCTCACATACCTGCTGACAAGCACGGCAGGACCGACTTAGGAGACAAACCGTGACAACGGCTGTGACCATTCCCAGGCACGGGGGCACTGGAGGGCGTACGGCCGTTGCCGCGCGAGCGCGGCAGGTCGTCAAGGCGTACGGGTCGGGGGAGACCCGGGTCGTCGCGCTCGACCACGTCGACGTGGACATCGCCCGTGGCCGGTTCACCGCGATCATGGGCCCGTCGGGCTCCGGCAAGTCGACGCTGATGCACTGCCTCGCCGGGCTCGACACGGTGAGCGGCGGGCAGATCTATCTGGACGAGACCGAGATCACCGGGCTCAAGGACAAGAAGCTCACCCAGCTGCGCCGGGACCGTATCGGCTTCATCTTCCAGGCGTTCAACCTGCTGCCCACGCTCAACGCCATCGAGAACATCACGCTGCCGATGGACATCGCGGGGCGCAGGCCGGACGCGCAGTGGCTGCGGCAGGTGGTCGAGACCGTGGGGCTCGCCGACCGGCTCAAGCACCGGCCGACGCAGCTCTCCGGCGGTCAGCAGCAGCGCGTCGCGGTGGCGCGCGCCCTGGCCGCGCAGCCCGAGATCATCTTCGGGGACGAGCCGACCGGGAACCTGGACTCCCGCGCGGGGGCGGAGGTGCTGGGGTTCCTGCGCAAGTCGGTCTCCGAACTGGGCCAGACCATCGTGATGGTCACGCACGACCCGGTGGCCGCCTCGTACGCGGACCGGGTGCTGTATCTCGCGGACGGCCGGATCGTGGACGAGATGTACGGTCCGACGGCCGACCAGGTCCTCGACCGGATGAAGGACTTCGACGCGCGCGGGCGGACGTCATGACCGTCTGGAAGACCTCGATGCGCAACTTCTTCGCGCACAAGGGGCGGATGGCGCTCTCCGCCGTCGCGGTCCTGCTGTCGGTCGGCTTCGTGTGCGGCACGCTCGTCTTCACCGACACCATGAACACCACGTTCGACAAGCTCTTCGCGGCCACCGCTTCGGACGTCACGGTGAGCCCCAAGTCGGCCGGGGGAGCCGACAACAGCACCCAGAACGGGAAGCCCGAGTCGCTGCCCGCGTCGGCGGTGCGCCAGGTGGCGAAGGCCGCCGGGGTGCGGTCGGCGCAGGGGGGCGTCAGCAGCATGAGCGTCACGGTCGTCGACGCCCACAACAAGGACATGGGCTCCAGCAATGGCGCTCCGACGATCGCCGGCAACTGGACGTCCGGCGAGACCCGGTCGATGGAGATCACCTCGGGTCACGCACCGCGCGGCCCGACCGAGGTGATGGTCGACGCGGACACCGCGGAGAAGCACCACCTCAAGCTCGGGGACGAGCTGCGCACGATCACCGTCAGCGGTGACGTCAGGGCCCGGATCTCCGGTGTCGCCACGTTCAAGGTGACCAACCCCGGCGCGGCCGTCGTGTACTTCGACACCGCCACCGCGCAGCATGCCCTGCTGGGCGCCCCCGGCCGTTTCACGAACATCTCCGTCGACGCCGAGTCCGGTGTGAGCGATGTCCGGTTGAAGCGGAACGTGGAAGCGGTCCTGCACGGCCCGTACACGTTCGAGACGCAGAAGGAGAACGCGGACTCCAACCGTTCGGACGTCGGCTCGTTCCTCGACGTGATGAAGTACGCGATGCTCGGCTTCGCCGGGATCGCCTTCCTCGTCGGCATCTTCCTGATCATCAACACCTTCTCGATGCTGGTCGCCCAGCGGACCCGTGAGATCGGTCTGATGCGGGCACTCGGCACCAGCCGCAAGCAGGTCAACCGCTCGGTGCTCGTCGAGGCCCTGCTGCTCGGGGTCTTCGGCTCCGCCCTCGGCGTCGGTGCCGGTGTCGGTCTCGCGATCGGCCTGATGAAGGTGATGGGTTCCATCGGCATGGACCTGTCCACGGAGGATCTGACGGTCAGGTGGACGACCCCGGTCGCCGGCATGCTGCTCGGTGTCATCGTGACGATCGTCGCCGCGTACGTCCCGGCCCGCAGGGCCGGGAAGATCTCCCCGATGGCCGCGCTGCGGGACTCCGGTATGCCCGCCGACGGAAGCGCGGGCTGGGTCAGGGCCGCGATCGGCCTGGTGCTCACCGGTGGCGGCACGGCGGCCCTGTTCGGCGCGGCCGCCGCGGACAAGTCCGGTCAGGGCTCGCTCTGCCTCGGGGCGGGTGTGGTTCTCACCCTCATCGGCTTCGTGGTCATCGGCCCGCTGCTGGCGGGTGTCGTGGTCCGGGCGATCAGCTCGGTCGTGCTGCGGATGTTCGGCCCGGTGGGGCGGATGGCCGAGCGCAACGCGCTGCGCAACCCGCGGCGTACGGGAGCGACGGGCGCCGCCCTGATGATCGGGCTCGCCCTGGTCGCCTGTCTGTCGGTCGTCGGCTCGTCGATGGTGGCATCGGCATCCGACGAGCTCGACAAGTCGGTCGGCGCCGACTTCATCGTCCAGAGCGACAGCGGCCAGCTGATCGTGCCGCAGGCCCGGAAGGCCATCGAATCGGCACCGGGTATGGAGCACGTCACCAGCTACAAGTCGATCGAGTCCCGGCTGACCGGGCCCGACGGGAAGAGCGAGGACGAGTCCGTCGTCGCGGCCGACCCGACGTACGCGCAGGACGTGCGGCGCGAGACCGTGGCGGGGGACCTGCCGGCGGCGTACGGCAAGGACGCCATGTCCGTCGGTGACACCTACGCCAGGAAGCACCACATCAAGGTCGGTGACACCCTGTCCGTCGCGTTCAAGGGCGGGCGGACGGCGCGGCTCAGGATCGCGGCCGTCACCTCCGACGACACGAGCATCGACCAGGGGGCGATGTACCTGAACATCACGACGGCGGCGCGTTATGTGCCCGCCGCCAAGATGCCGCCGAACGTCATCATGTTCGCCAAGGCCAAGGACGGCCAGGAGAAGGCCGCCTACGCGGGGCTGAAGAAGTCGGTGGCCGCGTACCCGCAGTACAAGGTGCAGGACCAGACCGACTTCAAGCAGGACCTGAAGGACCAGATCGGGCAGCTGCTCAACATCGTCTACGGGCTGCTCGCGCTGGCGATCATCGTCGCGGTGCTCGGTGTGGTGAACACGCTGGCCCTGTCGGTCGTCGAGCGGACCAGGGAGATCGGCCTGATGCGGGCGATCGGCCTCTCGCGCCGGCAGCTGCGCCGGATGATCCGGCTGGAGTCGGTCGTCATCGCACTCTTCGGCGCGCTGCTCGGTCTGGGCCTCGGGATGGGCTGGGGCACGTCGGCGCAGCGGATCCTGGCCCTGGAGGGGATGGGGGTCCTGGAGATTCCGTGGACGACGATCCTCACGGTCTTCGTCGCCTCCGCGTTCGTGGGCCTGTTCGCCGCCCTGATCCCGGCGTTCCGGGCGGGCCGGATGAACGTGCTGAACGCCATCGCGACCGACTGACGGCGGCCCGCTCCCCTCGCTCCGGCGCTGCCCGGAAAGGAGGCGAGCCGGGCGGCACGGAGACCGGGGGAGCACGGGGGGACGGGGGATCGGGGGAGCACGGGGGAGTTCCGGCCCCGGCGGACGCCAGGCGCGTCTGCCGGGGCCGGACCGCGTCCGGGGGCGGGGCGGGTACGGGGCGGCGCGGCGAAGCGGCCCCCGTACGCGGTCCGGCGTCAGCCGGGCGGCGACGACGGGGCCGTCGTGCGGGGAAAGGTGGGCGACCCACCCACCGTGCCCGAAGGGGAGGCACCGGACGACGCGCTCGGTGTGGCCGAGCCGGCCCCGGGGGGCGGGCTCGGGTGCTCCCGGTCCAGGGAGTGCCGGGGGCCGGGCGGCGCGGCGGGGAGGGCGGGGGCGGTGGGCTGGAACTGCAGCACGGCCGCCACCACCCCGCTCGCCAGGACGCACACGGTGCCGGCGGCGGCCGACGCCAGGACCCGGCGCCTGCGGACGGCGCCCCGCGCCGAGACAGAAGCGGCCGGGGCGGGCCGGGCCGCGCGACCCGCCGACTCCGCGGCCTGCTTCATCGCCCGGGCCAGCGCACGGTCGGCCCCGGTGCCCGTTCCGTACGCGGGCTGGTAATCGGTCTCAGACACCGTGCTCCTCCTCGGAGAGATGCGGCGCGAGCGAGGCCCGGGCGCGGGACAGATGGGTCTTGACGGTTCCCGCCGATATCCCCGTCTCGGCGGCCACCTGCTCGACGGTGAGGTCGCACACGTAGTGCAGGACGGCCACCCGCCGCTGCCGCTCGGTCAGCCGGCGCAGGGCGGAGACCATCGCGACGGTGCCCGGATCGGGCTCGGGTGCGGCAGCGGGGAGGGTGTCGCTGTGGCGGCGCCACGCCTCGGCGCTCCGGCCCCGCCTGCGCCAGCGGCTCACCGCGAGACGCCAGGCCACGGTCCGTATCCACGCCTCGGGCCCCGCGTCCCGGTACAGCGCGGAGCGCCTTCCCCAGGCCCGTACGAACGCCTCCTGCACCACGTCCTGGGCCTCGTGGAGGTCGCCGGTCATCAGATAGACCTGCCCCACCAGCTGTTTCGCGGAGTGAGCGTAGAACTCCTCGAACTCCTCGACGGTCATGCGGCTCCCAGGCGTGGACAGATCTCAGGCGTGGACCGGTCTCGGGCGCTGACAGGTCACGGGTCTCATGGAGGAATACGAGCGGAAGGCCCGTCCGGTTGACACGGCACGCCGACTTCTTCGCGAAGTCGTAGGCTGGAGACCCCCCGGCCCGTGCGACGTGTCGGGTCCTTCGCGTGGCACACCGCACCGCCCGTGCCACCCGCCCGATCCTGTCCGTCACCACTGATCTCCGGTTCCACCGGACGGAAAGCGTTCTTCATGAGCCTGCACGGTCTGCTCGATGCCGCCCTCTCGGACCCCGCGCTCGCCGAAGCGGTGAAGGCCGCCGGTGACGGGCACCGGATGCATGTCGACCTGGTCGGCCCGTCCGCCGCCCGCCCCTTCGCCATCGCCGCGCTGGCCCGCGAGACCCGCCGCACGGTGCTGGCGGTCACCGCCACCGGCCGTGAGGCCGAGGACCTGGCCGCCGCGCTGCGTTCGCTCTTCCCCGCGGACCAGGAGGACGCGGTGGTGGAGTACCCGTCGTGGGAGACGCTCCCGCACGAGCGGCTCTCGCCCCGGTCCGACACCGTGGGGCGCCGGATCGCGGTCCTGCGCAGGCTGGCGCACCCGCGCTCCGACGACCCGTCCGCCGGACCGGTCAGCGTGGTCGTCGCGCCGATCAGGTCCGTCCTGCAGCCGCAGGTCAAGGGGCTCGGTGACCTGGAGCCCGTAGCGCTGCGGTCGGGTGCGTCGGCCGATCTGATGGAGATCACCGAAGCGCTGGCCGCTGCCGCCTACGCCCGGGTGGAACTGGTCGAGAAGCGCGGCGAGTTCGCCGTCAGGGGCGGCATCCTCGATGTCTTCCCGCCGACCGAGGAGCACCCCCTTCGGGTGGAGTTCTGGGGCGACGAGGTCGAGGAGATCCGTTACTTCAAGGTCGCGGACCAGCGCTCCCTGGAGATCGCCGGGCACGGGCTGTGGGCGCCGCCCTGCCGGGAGCTGCTGCTGACCGACGACGTACGGGAGCGGGCGGCCGCGCTGGCGCTGGCCCATCCCGAGCTGGGCGAGCTGCTCGACAAGATCGCCGAGGGCATCGCGGTCGAGGGCATGGAGTCCCTGGCCCCGGTCCTCGTGGACGAGATGGAGCTGCTGATCGACGTGCTGCCCGCCGGGTCGATGGCCGTGGTGTGCGACCCCGAGCGGGTCCGCAGCAGGGCGGCCGACCTGGTGGCGACGTCGCAGGAGTTCCTTCAGGCGTCGTGGGCCGCCACCGCGGGCGGCGGGGTCGCGCCCATCGACGTGGGCGCGGCCTCGCTCCGCGGTATCGCGGACGTCCGGGACCGGGCGCGGGAGCTGGGCATGATGTGGTGGGCGGTGAGCCCGTTCGCCGCGGACGAGGACATCGCCGACGACATGATCAAGCTGGGGATGCACGCCCCGGAGACGTACCGCGGTGACACCGCGCGGGCCCTCGCGGACACCAAGGGGTGGATCGCCGACGGCTGGCGCACGGTGTATCTCACGGAGGGCCACGGTCCGGCGAGCCGCACCGTCGAGGTCCTCGGCGGCGAGGGCATCGCGGCCCGGCTGGACGCCGACCTGGGTGAGCTGACGCCCTCGGTGGTGCATGTGTCGTGCGGCTCCGTCGACCACGGGTTCATCGACCCGGCGATCAAGCTCGCGGTGCTCTCCGAGACCGACCTGACAGGACAGCGCACCGCCTCCAAGGACCTGGGCCGGATGCCGGTGCGGCGCAGGAAGACCATCGACCCGCTGACGCTGGAGACGGGCGACTTCATCGTCCACGAACAGCACGGGGTGGGCCGCTACATCGAGATGGTGCAGCGGACGGTGCAGGGCGCGACGCGTGAGTACCTGCTCGTCGAGTACGCCCCCGCCAAACGCGGCCAGCCCGGCGACCGGCTGTACATCCCCACCGACCAGCTGGAGCAGGTCACCAAGTACGTGGGCGGCGAGGCCCCGACACTGCACCGGCTCGGCGGCTCGGACTGGACGAAGACCAAGGCGCGCGCCAAGAAGGCGGTCAAGGAGATCGCCGGGGACCTGATCAAGCTCTACTCGGCGCGGATGGCGGCGCCCGGCCACTCCTTCGCCCAGGACACTCCGTGGCAGCGGGAGCTGGAGGACGCCTTCCCGTACGTGGAGACGCCCGACCAGCTCTCCACGATCGCCGAGGTCAAGGAGGACATGGAGAAGACGGTCCCGATGGACCGGCTGATCTGTGGCGACGTCGGGTACGGCAAGACCGAGATCGCGGTGCGTGCGGCCTTCAAGGCGGTCCAGGACGGCAAGCAGGTCGCGGTCCTCGTCCCGACGACCCTCCTGGTGCAGCAGCACTTCGGCACGTTCACCGAGCGGTACGCGCAGTTCCCCGTCGTCGTGCGCGCGCTGAGCCGCTTCCAGTCGGACACCGAGGCGAAGGCGACCCTGGAGGGTCTGCGGGACGGCTCGGTCGACATGGTCATCGGCACCCACCGGCTCTTCTCGTCGGAGACGAAGTTCAAGGACCTGGGGCTGGTCATCGTCGACGAGGAGCAGCGGTTCGGTGTCGAGCACAAGGAGCAGCTGAAGAAGCTCCGTGCCAACGTCGACGTCCTGACGATGTCCGCGACGCCCATCCCCCGTACGCTCGAAATGGCGGTGACCGGCATCCGTGAGATGTCGACCATCACCACGCCCCCGGAGGAGCGGCACCCGGTGCTGACCTTCGTCGGCCCGTACGAGGAGAAGCAGATCGGCGCCGCCGTCCGCCGTGAACTGCTCCGCGAGGGGCAGGTGTTCTACATCCACAACCGGGTCGACTCGATCGACCGTGCCGCGGCCCGGCTGCGCGAGATCGTCCCGGAGGCGCGCATCCAGACCGCGCACGGGCAGATGGGCGAGAGCGCCCTGGAGCAGGTCGTCGTTGACTTCTGGGAGAAGAAGTTCGACGTCCTGGTCTCCACGACGATCGTGGAGTCCGGTATCGACATCGCGAACGCCAACACGCTGATCGTGGAGCGCGGCGACAACTTCGGTCTCTCGCAGCTGCACCAGCTGCGCGGGCGGGTCGGCCGTGGACGTGACCGCGGGTACGCGTACTTCCTCTACCCCCCGGAGAAGCCGCTCACGGAGACCGCGCACGAGCGGCTCGCGACGATCGCGCAGCACACCGAGATGGGCGCGGGCATGTACGTCGCGATGAAGGACCTGGAGATCCGCGGCGCGGGCAACATGCTCGGTGGCGAGCAGTCCGGTCATATCGCGGGTGTCGGCTTCGACCTCTACATCCGCATGGTCGGCGAGGCGGTGGCCGACTACCGCACGGCCGTCGACGGTGAGGCCGAGGAGGAGCAGCCGCTGGAGGTCAAGATCGAACTGCCGGTCGACGCGCACGTCCCCCACGAGTACGCGCCCGGTGAGCGGCTGCGTCTCCAGGCCTACCGGGCGATCGCGTCCGCCACCACCGACGAGGACATCAGGGCGGTGCGCGAGGAGCTCACCGACCGGTACGGCAAACTGCCCGAGCAGGTCGAGAACCTGCTGCTGGTGGCGGGGCTGCGGATGCTGGCGCGGGCCTGCGGGGTCGGCGAGATCGTCCTGCAGGGGCCCAACATCCGCTTCGCGCCGGTCGAGCTGAGGGAGTCCCAGGAGCTGCGGCTCAAGCGGCTCTACCCCCGTACGGTCATCAAGGCGACGGCCCGTCAGATCCTGGTGCCGCGCCCGACGGCCGGGAAGATCGGCGGCAAGCCGGTGGTGGGCCGCGAACTCCTCTCGTGGACCGGGGAGTTCCTGGCGTCGATCCTGGGGTCGTGAGGCGGCGCCCCCGGGTTTCCCCCGGGCAGCCGCCCCTGGAGCGGCGCCCGGGGCGCGGACGCGCCCGGCACGCGGGCAGATCGGTCATCAAGCCCTCAAAGGGTAGAATCACCGCATTTGCCTCGGCTGTTTGATCTCCGCACCCTCCTGGGGGACGCATGAGCGCGCAGAGCGGTAAGGGCACGGGCGCGACCCCGGCACCCGGCGCGGGGGCGGGCCGGCTGCAGCGGCTCGGTGAGTGGTGCGCCCGCCATTTCGTGATCGTCATCGTGGGCTGGCTGGTCGCGCTCGGCGCGCTGCACGCTCTCCAGGCCGGCTTCGGGGGCACGTACTCCGACGACTTCTCGCTGCCGGGTACGCAGTCGAACACGGGCGCCGAGGTGCTCGGCCGCCACGACCCGGCGGCGGGCGGGATCGGCGCGCAGGTGGTGCTCCACGACGGGCAGAAGTCCCTGACCGCCTTCCAGGACCAGATCGGCCAGGCAGTCGGCTCACTGGGGAAGCTCCCGCACGTCCTGTCGGCGTCGAACCCGCTGCCGGCCTCGTCATCGGCCCCGCCCACCGGCGCGCTGTCCTCCGACGGCAGGACCGGCTACATCACGGTGCGCTTCACCGCCAACCCCACCTCGTTCGGGACGTCGTATCTGAAGGGCGTCGACTCCGCGGTGGCGCCACTGCGGTCGGCGGGCGTCGAGGTCGAGTACGGCGGGCCGCTCGGTGAGCTGGCCCGGCCCGAGCCCGCCGACCTGACCAGCGAGGCCATCGGGTTCGCGGTGGCCGTGGTCGTCCTGCTCGTCGGCTTCGGCAGCGTCATCGCCGCAGCCGTCCCGCTGGTCACCGCGCTGATCGGCGTCGTCGCCGGGCTGAGCTGTCTGGCGCTGCTCGCCGCCGCGTTCACCTTCGCGAGTGTCTCGCCGACTCTCGCCACGATGATCGGGCTCGGGGTCGGGATCGACTACGCGTTGTTCCTGATCACCCGTCACCGGCAGCAGTTCGCCGACGGCGCCGACCCGGTGACGGCCGCGGGGCGGGCGGTCGCCACCAGCGGCCGGGCCGTCCTGGTGTCGGGCTGCACGGTCGTCGTCGCACTGGCCGGGCTGTACGTGTCGCAGGTCGGCTTCATCGGCAAGCTGGGAGTGGCGTCAGCCGTCACGGTCGTCACCGCGGTGACCGGCGCCATCACCCTCGTGCCTGCGCTGCTGGGGCTCGCGGGGCGGCGGATCGACCGTTACCGGGTGCGCAGACCGGTCGCCGAGGGGACGGGCGCGCCGGGTGCGGGACCGGCCGCCGAGCCCGGCGGGCAGGTCGGTGGCTGGCACCGCTACGCGCAGCGGGTGGAGCGTGGACCCTGGCGGTTCCTGGTGACCGGTGTGGTCGTCCTCGGGGTGCTGGCGATCCCGCTGTTCTCCATGCGGCTCGGGCACATCGATGACGGCGCCGACCCCGGCAGCTTCACCGACCGGCGGGCGTACGACCTGATCGCCTCCGGCTTCGGCCCCGGCGCCAACGGCCCGCTGACCCTGGTCGTCGACCAGAGCAGAGTGCCGTCGGGCGACAGGTCCGCGCTGGCGGACAGCCTGAAGAAGGCGCTCACCGATGTCCCGGGCGCCGTCGGCGCCAGCAGCCTCACGCCCACCGGTGACGGGCAGTTGCTGACCGGGACGTCGGTCTCCCGTACCGCACCCCAGGCCGCGGGGACCAGCTCGCTGTTCAAGGAGCTGAAGAACACCGTCCTGCCCGGGGCGGTCTCCGGGACCGCCGCCACGGCCTATGTGACGGGCACGACCGCGGCCCAGGAGGACTTCCTCGACATCATCGCGGCGCGGCTGCCCCTCATCATCGCCGTCGTCGTCGCGGTCGCCTTCGTCATCATCCTGGCCGTGTTCCGCGGGTTCCTCGTGGCGCTCAAGGCCGCCGTGCTCAACCTGCTGTCCATCGCCGCCTCCTACGGTGTGGTCGTCGCCGTCTTCCAGTGGGGGTGGGGCGGGCCGTCGCTGGGCGTCCACGGGACGGTGCCCATCGAGAGCTACGTCCCGATGATGATGTTCGCCATCGTCTTCGGGCTCTCCATGGACTACGAGGTGTTCCTGCTGGCCCGGGTGCACGAGGCGTGGGTGCGCACCCACGACAGCCGGGGCAGCGTCGCGCACGGGCTGGAGATCACCGCCCGGGTCATCAGCTGTGCGGCGCTCATCATGGTCAGCGTCTTCGCCGCGTTCCTCCTCAGTGACGACATCGTCGTCAAGATGCTGGGTCTCGGGCTGGCCGTCAGCGTCCTCATCGACGCGACGGTCGTCCGGCTCCTGCTGGTCCCGGCCGTGATGACCCTCCTCGGCAGGAGCGCGTGGTGGACGCCGCGGTGGCTCGGCCGGGTACTGCCGCGCCTCGACACCGAAGGCCGCCAGGGCGCGAGCTGACGGCCCGGCAGCACACGCCGCCGCGCGCTGCGGGGCGCGGGCCCGGTCCTGCCGGGGGCCGTCAGGTGTGACGGCGGGCGTCCGGGGCAGCCGTATCCAGGATTGTGCGGTCACGCCCCCTATTCGCAGGACGGCTCTCCTTGATACGTAAGCGCTCCGCCCTCCCCGCAGTCCTGGCCGTCGCGGCCGCACTCGCCGTCGGCGGCTGCAAGGGCGGCGACCTCGGCACCTCCGGATCGTCCAGCGCTCCCGCCGGGCCCGCGGGCAAGGCCGCGCACGGCTCCGCGCTGGCCGCAGCCGACGCCCTGACCGTCAAGGGCCGTGCGCCGAAGACCGGTTACGCGCGCAAGGAGTTCGGCAGCGCGTGGTCCGACACCGACCACAACCACTGCCCGACGAGGGACGACGTGCTCAAACGGGATCTGCGCGACGTCCGGTACAGCAGCGGTGACTGCCAGGTCGCTGCGGGGACCCTGGCCAGGGACCCCTACACCGGGACGACGGTCAAGTTCGTCCGTGGCCACAGCAAGGTCGACATAGACCACGTGGTGGCGCTCTCCGACGCCTGGCAGAAGGGCGCGCAGCAGTGGGACAGGACCAAGCGGACCGCTCTCGCGAACGACCCGCTGAACCTGCTCGCCGTGGACTCGTCCACCAACCGCAGCAAGGGCGACGGTGACACCGCGACCTGGCTGCCCGCGTACAAGCCCTCGCGGTGCGACTACGTCGCACGCCAGGTGGCGGTGAAGAAGAAGTACGCCCTGTGGGTGACGGGCGCCGAGAAGAACGCGATGAAGCGGGTCCTCTCCGGCTGCCCGACGGAGAAGCTGCCGACCGGCTGAGGAGGCCGCGCCCGGTGCCGCGGAGCGCCCGAGGCCGCAGCCGGACGCGGAACGACCACGGCTGACGGACCGCCCCCCGGACGGCCCGTCAGCCAAGGCTGCCCGCGTGGTCCGGGCAACCGGGCAGGTCAGCTCCCGGTCGCCGGTACCCAGCGGATCCGGGTGGCGCAGACGGCGACGAGGAGGGCGGCTGCCGCCACCGCTCCCATGCCCCACACCAGGCTGCTGGCGTTCGCGATGAAACCGATCATCGCCGGTCCGGCCAGCAGGCCGACGGTCCCCATCGCGGCGACCAGCGCCAGCGCCTGCGGCCCCTGCCGCGCCGCGGCGACGTACACGCAGGGCGTCACGGCTGCCACCCCGAGCCCCACACAGGCGAATCCGATGAGCGCCGGGACCACACCGCCGGCCAGCAGGGCCAGCGCCAGACCCGCGCCGGCCAGCACGCTGCCGACCAGGACGACCCGTCCGTCGCCCCAGCGGGTGCGCCAGCCGTCGGCGAAGACACGGGCCAGCACCATCATGACCGAGACGACCGCGATGCCCAGCGGGGCCACGGACGCGGCTGCCTTCAGGACGTCCTTCATGTACAGCGCCGACCAGTCGTTCATGGCGCCCTCGGTCACGGTGCCGAACGCCATGGCGCACCCCATCCACAGCGTCATGCGTGACGGTACGGACATCCGGCGGCGGCTCTGGCTCTTCTCCGCCGGCTGCTGGTCCTCCGTCAGCAGGCCGGTCTGGGCGAAGGCGACCAGCAGCAGCAGGACCACGGCCGCCGCGCCGAAGTGGGCCGCCAGGGACGGGGTCAGCGTGTTGACGCCCGACGCCAGCAGAGCGGCGCCCAGCGATCCGGCGCTGAACGTCGCGTGCAGTTTGGCCATGGCCGTACGCCCGTAGGCGGTTTCGAGTGCGGCACCCTGCGCGTTCATGGAGACGTTCAGACAGCCGACGGCGATACCGTCGCAGCCCACGATGATCACGGCCACCGGATAGTCCGGCACCACGGCCAGGGCCAGCAGGAGCAGCCCGAGGCAGAGCGCCGACAGCGTGGCGAGGCGCCGGGAGCCCAGCCGCTTCATCAGCACGGTGACGAGCGGGAAGGAGACCGCCGCGCCCGCCCCGCAGGCCATCAGCAGCAGGCCCAGCTCCGCCTCGGTCAGATGGAGCTGGGTCTTGAGGGTGGGCAGCCGCGAAGCCCAGGTGCCGTACTGGAAGCCCAGGAAGCAGAAGAGCGCGGCGATCGCCACCTGCGCCCTGCGGAACGGATCGCGTATCCGGACCGGACGGCCCGGCCACCGGCGGCCGGCGGCGGCCGGGACGGCGTCCTGCGGGCCCGCCCCGGTGACGGGCCCCGTGGTGGCTGTGCCCGTGGCCGGGCCGGTGCCGGGGTCGGTGCCGATGTCGTGATGGGTCACTTCATACCGCCTTGGACATGTACACCGCGTTCGTCCCGTAACTTCCCGGGAGTGCGATGTCGCGATGGGCCGCGTATCCGTTCGCCGACCAGAAGGTCTCGCTGCCCGCGACGGAGATGAGGGAGATGCGTTCGTGCGTCCTGGACCGGGCCGTCACGGTGAGGTGGTGCAGCAGACGCTTCGCCAGCCCCCGGCCGCGCAGGCGTTCGGCGATGACGAGATCGTGCAGATGGAGGTTGTGCGAGCGGAAGACGGTCTTCTCCGTATGGGTCAGATCGGGGTACTGGAACAGCGGGTAGGGCAGCGCCAGGAGATACCCCGCTATCTGCCGGTCCAGGCGCAGCACGAAGCAGGTGGCCGGCGAGGGCCGCGCCCGGGACTCCAGGGCGGCCCGCCCCTCGGAGAGGGCGCAGGCGGCATAGGTGCTGGCTTCCAGCGCCGCGATGCCGCTCCAGTCGTCGGCGGATATGTTCGCTATCTGAACGTCCTGGTCCATTACGGCAGGCCCTTCGTGGAGGTCCCGGCGGCAGCCTGCCCGGCGGGGACGGCCCCCGCGCCCGATGCCCCGGCGGCGGACGCCGGCCCGTCCACGACCGTGTACGGAAGCGGGCTGAATCCGTTGAAGCCCTGCGTCGCGTAACTGGTCGCGTAGGCACCGGAGGAGAGGACCCAGACCGGGTCCCCCGACGCGACACCTTCGGGCACCTGGACGAGCCGGTGCGCATGGGCGTAGGCGTCGTCGCTGTCGCAGGTGGGGCCCGCGACCACGGCCGGCACGGTGGCCGCCTCCGGGTGGGAGGGGAAGGCCAGGCGGTACTGCAGCTGGTCCATCTCGTACAGGCCGTTGAACTTCCCGCAGCTCAGATACAGCCAGTGCTGGCGTTCACCGTTCAGCTGCTCCCTCGTGGACAGCCGCGCCACATGCGCCCGGATCGCCCCGTGGTCGGCGACCAGATGGCGCCCCGGCTCCATGACGAAGTCCAGCGGGGTGCCGGAGACCGTCCTGAGCTGCCGCATGCCCTCCCGGATCGCCGCGAAGATCTTGTCCATCGGCGGCTCCAGCGGAGTGCCCCGGCTGTCGAGGTATCCGAGTGCGGGCAGCCCGCCGCCGAGATTGACGTGGTCGGGGCGGATCCCGCGGTCCCGCAGGGCCGCCAGGACGCCGGAGATGCTCGCGAACGCGCCCTCCCAGGCCTCGGCGGTCATCTGCTGGGATCCGACGTGCACGGACAGCCCCGCGGGGGTCAGGCCCGCGTCCCGGGCCGCTTCCAGGACGCGTACGGCGTCGGCTCCCGAGCAGCCGAACTTCTTGCTGAGCCCCCAGAGCGCACCCTCCCCGCTGGTGGCCAGCCTGCAGAACACCCGTGAGCCGGGGGCGTGTGCGGCGATGGCGGCCACGTCCTCCGTGCTGTCGGTCGCGAAGTCCCGGACGCCGAGCCGGTAGGCGTCGGCGATGTTCCGGTCGGACTTGATGGTGTTGCCGTAGTGGATACGGCCGGCAGGGACGCCGGTCGCGATGGCCCGCACGATCTCGCTGGGGCCCGCCGCGTCGAACCCGGCGCCCTGTTCCGCGAGGCAGCCGAGCACCTCGTCCACCGGACAGGCCTTCATCGCGAACCGGATGTCCACGCCCGGGAGTTCCCACGTCAGCGACTCGTACTGGCCCCGGATGCCGCCGAGGTCGAAGACGATCCGGTCGTCGGTCGCCGCTGCCAGCGCGGCGTGCAGGGCGGTGTTCGGATGTCTAGCGCTCATGGATGCCTGCTTCCCTGCTCACCCGTATCAGTGGTCCCCACGCCTGGATCAGCAGCGCGAAGTCCTCCATGTCCCGCTGGGCCTCGTTGAGCAACTGCCCGCCGCGTGCCGCCAGGAGGTCCGCGAAGACGGCGTACCTGCCACCGAGCGTCCGGTACGAACGGTCGATGCTGCGCAGCCGCTCCTCGTTCTCCGCCCGGTCGAGCCAGCTGCTCTCCCGTACGAAGGTGAGCACCGTGTCCGCGCTGAGGCGGAGCCCGTCCTCCAGCAGCGCGTCGCCCGCTGTGGCCATCCGCTGGTAGACGGAGTTGAAATAGAGCATCGAAAGGAAGAACTTCACCAACCGCAGCTGGTACGCCATGAATCCGGCGTCGGTGCGCCGTTCCCCGGTGTAGTAGTTCACGATGTGGCGGTTGTGCAGGACACCGGGGAGCCCGGCGTCGTGCACCAGGTGCATCAGGAAGTAGTCGCTGCCGATGGTGTCGGTCGCGGGCGGCAGCGGCACACTCTCGTACACCTCGCGGTGGAAACTGACGTTGCACATGTCCACCCGCATGGGATCGACCAGGCCGACCGCCGAGTGGTCGTGGGTGAACGGGTCGGTGCCCGCCCCCGTGAAGGCCTCGGCGACCAGCTGTTCCTTCGCCTCCTCCGACCACTCGCGCGGGGCCCACAGGCTCACGACATCGTGGTAGACGGCAGGGTCGAGCCGCTGGATCTCGCTGATGTCCACGGACAGTTCCCCCACGAAGGAGCTGCCCACCAGTGACACCGTCCGCTGCGCGTGGGCCGGGTCGAGGCGGCTCTCCGACACCCCGGCCACCGCGTCGGCGGCGCGCTTGCCGAGTGACATCAGCTCGTGGTGGACGGGGAAGACCGTCCGGCCGTCCCGGGTCTGGTAGGTGCTGTCCGAGTCCCTCCGGTGCACCGAGTCGCAGCCGAGTGCGGCGGCGATCAGGAAGGCACGGTTCGTGCAGGCGCCGTACGAGACCCCGGACGGCAGCATGAGGTCGAGGAGGAGATCCGGCTTGGGCACATCGGCGAGGCTGATCATCCGCCGCAGTAAGGAGCGCTGTGCCGCTTCGTCCAGGTGGTGCACGATCACCTGCGGCGTTCCGGTGGCCTCGCCTGCGACCTTCGCGTGCTCCGCGAAGTCCTGCTCGCCTGAGGAGTCCAGGATCAGCAGGCGCACTTCGACGCCGAAGTGCTCCGCCGCGTACGCGGCCTCGGCGCGCATGGCCGATATGGTCGCGGCGCAGGCCCTGTTGGTGGGAAGAGTCAGACAGATTCGCTGCATGCCAGTTCTCCGGTCGTGCGCTCGGCGTTCCGGCCGCCGTGCCAGGTTTCGAGCCCCAGCAGCTTCGCGCCGAGGTCGCTCAGTGCGGCTCTGCCGTACCTGAGGGATTCGTGCCGGGTCGCGTCACCGACCAGCGTCTTGTTCCAGTCCGGTGTGGAGAGGGTGCGCCAGGATTCGATCCGGGACTTCCGCATCTCCTCGTGGGACTCCAGCGCGGGCATCATCGAGAGGTACTGGACGGCGCGGACGCCGCTCTCCGAGATGTTGCGCGCCACACCGTGCGCGAGCAGGCCGTTCCAGATCAGCAGGTCGCCCGCTTTCAGCTCCGGCTGTACGACCGGGAATTCGGCCCGGTCGGTGCCCGGCCTGATCGGGTCACGGCCGGCCGGCTGCTGGAGCTTCCACCGGTCGAACTGGCGGAACAGCTCGGGCGAGCACTGGAATCCGCCCCGCTCGGGCTCGGTGTCGTTCAGCGCGATGATTCCCTGGACCCGCTGGGGCAGCACGCTGAGCGTGGTGTCGACGTCCCAGTGGAGCTCGATGTCGAAGCCCTCTTCCGTGGGCGCGATCAGTGCGCGGTCACGGTTCCTGACGTTCGGCGGGTTCAGGTTGAGCCGGTCCAGGGTGACCCACAGCTCCTCGCAGTCCCACACGTCGACGAACGCGTCGTAGACGCGCTGCGCCTGGCGGCTGTCCCAGACGAGCTGGTGGTGGTACGCCTCCACGAAGCCGTAGATGTGCAGCTCCCGGTCGAGGTCCGACCGGAAGTTCCGGTCCGCGTACCAGGTGTCCGGACGGTCCGGGTCGAGCCCCTGGAAGTCCCACGTGAAGTCCAGCAGGCGCTGCGCCGCCGCGGCGGGAATCGCCTCTTTCACGACGATGTAGCCGTAGGTCTGCCAGAAGGCGAGGTCCTCTTCCGACAGCACGCGCAGCGGCTGCGACTTCTTGATGTCCCGCAGCGGTGTCCGGGCCAGGTACATCTCCCCGTCCGTACTGAAGTAGGGGGTGTCCGAAGAGGCTCGATGCAGATAGGGGTCGGACGTCGACATGCAACCACTCCAGGTCTGAATGTGCTGGTTCTGATCGGATCGAGCGCGGCCGTCCGCCGGTGCGGGGCGCGCCGCGCACCGGGCGTCCGCCGGCCGCGGGGAGCGGCCGGCCGGGCGCCGGGCAAGCGGTGTTCGCGGCCGGAGACGGGCACCGGACCGCGGAGGGGAGCCGTCGGCGGACCGTGGTCCTGCGGGACGGCTGCGGGGTGGGGAAGGTCAGGGCGGACAGAGGCGGGGCGGGGGAGGTGGCTTCACCCGCGTGACGTGGCTGCGGCAGCGTCGCCGCGTACGTCCCCGGGACCCGCACCGCGCGGCGGGAGGCTGTCCCGCCGCGCGGTGCGGGGACGAGTGGACCGGGGGGTGCGGTCCGGGGGCCGGTCAGCCCGCCAGGGCTTCGGCCGCGGCCACACCCGAAGCGGTGGTGGCTCCGTGGGTCGCGATGTGGACCGCCCCGCTGGTCTCCGCGGCGGGCAGTCCCATCTCGACCACGACGGAGTCGGGCCGGGCGGTCAGCAGGTGCTTGAGGGAGTCCGTCATCCAGGTGTGCCGGCAGGCGTCCCGGACCACGACCACCAGGGGTCGTCCGGCCGCAGGTTCCAGCGCGTACCGGTCGAGCACGGTCAGGTCGGCAGCCACGTCCTCCTCGTGGACCCCGGTCGAGGTCGTCCCGGCCAGCCGCTCGCGCAGCGGGGCGGCGACACCCCAGGGGGTCTCCTTGGCGATGGCGAGGTTCATCGTCGGGACGAGCTCCACGACGTGCGGCGCCCCGCCGAGCGGCAGGGATCCGCCGTCCGCCAGGGTCACGCGCAGGGCGCGCCGGGCGGCCACGAAGCCGATGTCGGACTTGATCCGGTGGGGTGGTGCGGCGTGGAACAGGCCGTTCGACCAGGCCGAGAACTCCGCTACCCGCGCCACGGCCTCCCTGAGCCGTTCCTCCGGGAGCTCACCGTTGCGGACCGCGGACACCAGAGCCGTACTCAGCAGGTCGACCACCTCGGGATCCGCGCTCTCGCCACCGACGCACACCGCGTCCGCGCCGCCCGCCACCGCCCGCACCGTGGCACCGTCGATGCCGTAGAGACCGCTCACGGCCCCCATCTCGATGGCGTCCGTGATGACCAGTCCGTCGAAGCCCATCTCCGTGCGCAGCAGGTCGACGAGGAGGCGCCGGCTCAGCGTGGCGGGGAGGTCGGTGTCGTAGGCGGGGACGAGCAGATGGCCGCTCATGACGGCCCGCACCCCGCTCTCCATGGCGGCGCGGAAGGGCGGCAGGGCCTGTTCCCTGATCTCGTCGGCCGACGCGTCGTAGCGGGGCAGCCCGAGGTGGGAGTCGACGGCGGTGTCGCCGTGTCCGGGGAAGTGCTTGGCGCAGGCCGCGACTCCGGCGGACTGGAGGCCGCGGATCCAGGCGCCGGTGTGCCGGGCCACCAGTGCGGGCGTCGAGCCGAAGGACCGGACGCCGATGACCGGGTTGTCGGGGTTCGAGTTGACGTCCGCACTGGGTGCGTAGGTCAGGCTGATGCCGGCGGAGCGGAGCTCGTGTCCGATGTCCCGGGCGACCGCTTCGGTCAGGTCCGTGTCGTCGATCGCACCCAGCGCCAGGTTCCCGGGGCGGGTGCTGCCGGTCAGCGACTCGATCCGGGTGACGTCGCCGGCCTCCTCGTCGATGGCGATGATGAGGTCCGGGTTCTCCGCGCGCAGCTGCCGGGTGAGTCGCATCAGCTGACCCGGGTTGGCGATGTTGCGTGAGAAGAGCACGACGCTCGACAGGCCCTCACCGATCCGGCGCAGCAGCCAGTCCGGTGCCTCGGTGCCCTTGAAGCCAGGTTGGAGGATCTTGTAGGCGAGGTGCGTCAGTTCACTGCTGGGTGTGCTGGGCAAGGTCAGCCGGGCCTTCCTGGCGTGCCGATAAGGGACCGAGCCGCCGCGTGCTTGGTCCAGACCAATTGGATAGTGGCCTGGACCACGCGTCACGTCAAGTGCCGTGTTCCCTCGCGCTCGCCCTTGTTCACCCGATATGACTGCCCGTCAGTACCAGCCCATCTGCCCTGTAATGGGACCGCGCGGCTCTGCCCGCGCGGCCTTCGCGCGGGGTGGACCCGTTCCCTCCGGAAGGGGCCCGCCCCGCCGAACAGGCTCCGCTTCGCCGGGAGTTCGCCCCGCGTTGCCGGAGCCGCCTCGCGCATCCTGCGATGCCGGGCGCCAGCGGCCGGCGCCGTCAGTCGTCGTGGCCGCGCACGATCTCCTTCACCTTGGCCACCGCGAAGCCCCACCCCTGCTCGGCGGTCGGCTTGGCCGGTACGGCGATCTCGTCCGGGTTGGTGAGGACGTCCAGCAGGACGGGGCCGGGTGTACTGAGGGCCCGCTGGACCGACCCTTCCAGATCGGCCGGGTCCGTCACCCGGATCCCGGTGATGCCCATGGCGGTGGCGACGGCGGCGAAGTCGGGGTTGTCGAGCACCGTGCCGAACTCCGGCAGGCCCACCTGCTCCTGCTCCAGCTTGACCATGCCGAGACGGCGGTTGTCGAAGACCACGAGCTTGACCGGGAGCTGACTGCTCCTGAGCGTCATCAGGTCTCCGAGGAGCATGCTCAGCCCGCCGTCCCCGCAGAACGCGACCACCTGCCGCTCCCGGTCCAGGCACTGCGCGCCGAGCGCGTGGGGCATCGCGTTGGCCATGGAGCCCAGGTTGTACGAGCCGAGCAGCCGCCGAGACCCGCGCATCTCGACGAAGCGGGAGAGCCAGACCGTGGCCATCCCGGTGTCGGAGGTGAAGACGGCGTCGTCGGAGGCGAGCCGGTCCACCGTGGCGGCCAGCGCCTCGGGCCGGATCCCGTGCTCCGGATTGTCCAGAGCCGAACGGGCCCGCCCTGCCGCCTTCTTGTCGTGCTCGGGGTCGGCCAGCCGGGCCTGCCCCTCGCGCCAGCTCTCGAAGTGCTTGCGTGCGCGGTCGAGATGGGCGCGGTCGCGGTCGCCGCCTGCGGTCAGCTGCCCCAGCAGGTCCCGCACGGTGGCGCCCACATCACCGACCAGCCCGGCCTCGACCGGGACGCGCCGCCCGATGTGAGTGGCCTCGGTGTCCACCTGGATGACGGTCCGGCCCTCCGGATACCACTCCCGGTACGGGAAGTCGGTGCCCAGGAGCAGCA
Organism: Streptomyces sp. NBC_00388; assembly: GCF_036061255.1. Lineage (NCBI taxonomy): Bacteria > Bacillati > Actinomycetota > Actinomycetes > Kitasatosporales > Streptomycetaceae > Streptomyces > Streptomyces sp. NBC_00388. The sequence continues at coordinate 3,041,556 of NZ_CP107948.1, read as the reverse complement.
GCGTGTCGGCGTCATGGAGGGCCGAGGCGGCCGCCGGGTTGCCGATCAGGCCGGTCTGACCGACCTGGTACGGGTTGTCCGCGCCCTCGAATCCCTCCTTCGCCTTGAGCGTCAGCACCATCGGCGCGGCGAGCCGCTCCGCCAGGGCCAGCACGTCCGCGCGGGCCGCGCGGGCGCCCTGGCCGACGAGCAGGGTGACCCGTTCGGCGCGGTCGAGGAGCCCGGCCGCTCCCCGGGTGGCCGACTCCTCGGGCCGGGTCACCGCCTGGCTCAGCGAGAAGCGGGCCTTGCGGTCCGTCGTCAGCTTCCGCCCTCCGATGTCGGCGGGCACCGTGAGCACGGCGACACCCTTGTGCCCGAAGGCGTTCCGCACGGCCGTCTCCAGCAGCTGCGGCAGCTGGTCGGGTGAGGAGACCGTCGCCCGGAAGACCGCCACATCGCTGAAGAGGGCGTCGTTGTCGACCTCCTGGAAGGCGTTGCTCCCGATCTCGGCCAGCGGCACCTGCCCCGCGATCACCAGGACCGGTGTGCGGCTCTTGGCCGCGTCGTAGAGGCCGTTCAGGAGGTGGACGGAGCCGGGCCCGACCGTGCCCATGCAGACACCGAGGCGCCCCGAGAGCTGGGACTGGGCGCTCGCGGCGAAGGCCGCCGCCTCCTCGTGGCGGCACCCCACCCAGTCCACGCCCTCGGTGGTGCGGATGGCCTCGGTCAGGGGGTTGAGCGCGTCTCCGACGACGCCGAAGACGTGGCTTACGTCGAGTTCGCTCAGGGCGTCCACGATGACGCCGGCAACGGTACGGGTCACAAGGTCCTCCAGTTCGTGCGGGCTTGTCGGTGATCGGCCTGCCGCAGGCGCGGGCGCGGGCGCGGCGGCAGGCCGGCGGGTGTACGGGGCACGCTCAGACGGTGAATCGGTCGGGGTCGGCGGTCTTCCAGTCGGCCGCCCAGGACTCGGGCGCCTCCGCGAGCAGCTGACCGGGTTCGAGCCACTCGTACATCTCCTCGTACGAGCGCACGGTGAACGGGTCGATACGGCGTCGCAGCATGTGCGGCCGCAGGTCCGCCGGGTCGGTCACGCCCATGCTGGCCATGATCTGCTGGGCGCTCGCCACAGTGGACCGCTGGAGCCGCTGGACCCGGAGCGTCTTGTCCCCGACGTCCAGCGCGCGGGCCCGCCGGGGGTCCTGGGTGGTGACGCCGGTGGGGCAGGTGTTGGTGTGGCAGCGCTGCGCCTGGATGCAGCCCACGGCGAACATCATCGCGCGCGCCGCGTTGCCGTAGTCCGCGCCCTGCAGCAGCCGCTTGACCAGATCCGCACCGGTGGCGATCTTTCCGCTGGCGCCGATCCTGATGCGGTCGCGCAGGCCGGCGCCGACGAGGGCGTTGTGCACGGTGATCAGGCCGTCGGTGAGCGGGGTGCCGATCTGGTCGGCGAACTCCAGCGGGGCCGCGCCGGTGCCTCCCTCGGCGCCGTCCACGATGATGAAGTCCGGTGCGGTGCCCTCCTCCAGCATCGCCTTGCAGACGGAGAGGAACTGGCTCCGCGAGCCGGGGCAGAGCTTGAAACCGGTCGGCTTGCCGCCGGACAGCTCCCGCATCCGTGCGAGGAAGCGGACCAGCTCGCGAGGGGTGGAGAACTCCCGGTGGTACGGGGGCGAGATGACGGTCTCGCCCTGCGGCACCTCGCGCACCCGGGCGATCTCCGCGTTCACCTTGGCGCCCGGCAGTACCCCGCCGATACCGGGCTTGGCACCCTGCGACAGTTTGAGCGACACGCACTTGACCTGGTCGTGCGCCGCCTTGTCGGCGAACTCCGCCGGCTCGAAGGCGCCGTCGCCTGTGCGGCATCCGAAGTACCCGGTGCCGATCTCCCAGACGAGGTCGCCGCCGGGCCGCAGATGGTATTCCGACAGGCCGCCCTCGCCCGTGTCATGGGCGAAACCACCGGCGGCGGCACCCCCGTTGAGCGCCAGCACCGCGTTCGCCGACAGCGAGCCGAAGCTCATCGCCGACACGTTCAGCAGCGCCATGTCGTACGGGCGGGTGCAGTCGGGCCCGCCGATCCGCACCCGGGGCGGAGTCTCCGGCACCGGGCGGGGCGCCATCGACGGCACCAGGAACTCGAAGCCCGGCGCGTACACATCGCGCTCGGTACCGAACGGCTCCTCGGCGGCCGTGCCCTTCGCACGCTCGTAGACGATGCTCCGGGTGTCGCGGTCGAAGGGCCGCCCGTCGTAGTTCCGTTCCACGAAGTACTGCTGCAACTCGGGGCGTATGCGCTCCAGGAGGAAGCGGGCGTGCCCGATGACCGGGTAGTTGCGCAGCACCGAGTGCTTGCGCTGCACCAGGTCCGCCACGCCGAGCAGCCCGGCCAGGGTGAGCGGTACGGCGGCGAACAGCCACCACCACGAGGCCCCGCCGGCGGCTCCCCATGCGGCGATTGCCGCAAAGACCGTCAAACCAACACAACCGATTCGTATCACTCAGGACGGCTTGCCCCGTTCGGCTCTTCCACACCTCGGGGAGCCCCAAAGGAGTCTCAAGGATCACGCGCGGAGGGCTTCGTCGGCCTGCGAGTCAACCCCTCACTTCTCCTGTGAACAGCAGGATCGAAACGCTGTTCACCATTCAATTGAAGCCTTGAGGACCGGGATTCCTGGCTCCCTTTGCGAGGGTCGGGTTCGTGGGTTTGACTGGAACCGCAAGGAACGAATCCCCCCATAAGGATGGGAAGCGTCATGAACTCCACTGAACCGCTGACCGACCGCCTGGCGACGACGGACCTCGATGAGGATGTCGAGGCCGCACTCAACCCGGGCGAGGCCGAAGGCGTCTTCCGTGACTCGCGTGAATGCGCGAGCCTCGCGCTGATCGGCGGATCGGGCGCCCTGCTGCTCTCGCCGCCGACCCCGCGCCCGAAGAAGGCGTAAGCAGTCGCACATGGACCAGTCAAGTGCGTCCTCCCGCATCGCGGGAGCTGTGCGTGACCTGGCGTCCGAGGTGGTCTTCGCTCTGCAGAGCGAAGACCACCTCTCCACGGTCTGCGGTGCCGCCGGAATCGGCGAGGACGACAGAACGGGGATCGCCGCGGTCAGGGTCATCGGAGCCGATCTGCTGCTGCCGAGCCTGCTGTACGGACGTGATCCGCACCCCGGTGACGTGGCGGTGCTCCAGCGTGCCGTCATCGACTTCCCGCCGCGCGCGGACGCGCCGGCGGCGACCGCCTGGAGCCACTGGGCGATGGAGTCGGCGCTCGCCCCGCCCCGCCCCGGCGGTGTGGTGACGGAGCCCGACACGGCCTGGCTCGAACAGGCCCCCTGGCAGGCGCTCACCCATCAGCTCTCCGTCCTCGCCCCGCTCGCCCGGCCCGCCTCGGCGTCGGCGGTCAACCGGGTCGCGAGCCGCCGCCCGGCCGATGTGGCCCGAGGCTTCGTCCGGGCCGTACGCCGCCGCGACTGGCTCCAGGCGGCCGGGGCCGGCCGCTGGCTGGCCACGCTCGACGGAGTGCCCGACACCCTGGGCCTGGCCGCAGGTCTGGACTTCGTCCAGCTCATGGGCGGTCAGGACCCCCGGGTGGCCCTCCATCTGCGCGCGGCCGGACTGATCAGGTCGGGACCGGCCCGGTGACGGCCGCCCCCGAAGCACGCACGCAGCCCCGGTCCCGCGCCACCGCACTCGTGCACGGTGTCGCGGGCGCGGCCCTGGACTGGGTACGGGACAACCGCGCCGGATTCGAACTGCCCGACGACGTCCTGGAACCCCACACCGACGTCAACCGCACCATGAAGCCGCTCGGCGAACTGGCGCAGCTGTGCACCACGGTCCGGCGCCGCAGTCACCCCGACGACCCGCACCGCACCGCCGCGGCCGCGCTCGTACGGTTCGCCTGGGAGCAGGTCCGCGAGGGGGAACTCCTCCTCGACCTGGCTCGCAACGAGCCGTTCGCCACCTATCCCTTCGAGATCTACGCGGCCTTCGCCGGTGAGGGGCTGCGCCACGAGGGCTTCGAACGCCTCGCGGCCGTCGTCGCCACCACCCGCTGCTGGGCGCGCACCGAACAGCACGCCAACCGCGAGCTGGGGCTGCTCAACTCCGAGCGGCGCGTCGGTGTTCCCCCGCACACGGCGGCGGAGCCGGTCCTGCGCCGCACCTGGCTCGGCGGGCTGTCCGAGCCTTGGACCTTCGAGCGTTCCTCCGGGTACGCCCTGACGCACGTGGTGTTCCACCTGACCGACTGGGGCAACGCCCCGCACCGGATGCCGCACGACGTCGCCGGATATCTCGGCACCTGGCTCCCGGCGTGGATCGACGGCTGCTTCGAGAACGGACAGTGGGACCTCGGCGGTGAACTGCTCGCCGTCGCCGCCTGTCTGCCGGGACCGCCGCCGGCGGAGCTGGTGGAGACCTGCTGGCCGGTGCTGGCCGCCGTACAGGACGCCACGGGCGCGGTCCCGGAGACGGGCCCGCCGCTCGTACCGGCCGGCGGAGCGCGGCCGGACGGGGAGGCGGAGCGCGAGGCACCCGTTGAGTTCCTGAACTGCTACCACTCGACGCTGGTCACGGCCTTCGCGGCCGCTCTGACCCTGGGCAGGAACGGTGCGGCGGATCCGGGACCCGACTCAGGAGGCTCCGTATGAACGACGACCCGCGGACCGGGAGCGGCGACGCCCGGGGCGGCAGCGGCAGTGACACCGCCGGCGCCGCGGACACGGGCGCGCGCATCCGCCAGATCCACGACGTCGGGTCACGCGCCCTGGAGTGGCTGTACGCCCACCGGGACGGCTTCCGCCTGGAGGACCACCCCGACCCCGAGGTCGGGGTGCTCGACCGTTTCAAGCCGCTCGGCGAGCTGGCGCTGATCGGGAAGGTCATCTTCCGCGAGGGTGTCGCGGGCTCGCAGCAGGCCGCGACCGCGCACAAGCTCCTCGACCACGCCTGGCACGAAATCCTCGACTCCGGGGCCAGGCTCGCCGATGGCCAGACCCGCGAGCCGCTGTCGCCGGTGCCCTTCGAGGTCTACGTACCGTTCAAGGAGCTCGGCTACAGCAACCCGCAGGTCGAGGCAGCGGCCCGGCTGAACCACCGGCTGCTCAGCCGGCAGGTCCTGGAGGTTCTGCCGGTCCGCAGGCTCGGGCTCTCCGCGATGGAGCGCCGCTTCGGACTCGCGCCCGGCCTGCCCGAGGACGAGGCCGCCGGGCGGACCTGGCTCGCCCACCGCCCGGAGCCGTGGACGGTGGAGGGCCACATCGGCTACGACATCACGCACACGGTCTTCCACCTGACCGACTGGGGCGAGAACCCGTCCGGTCTGCCCCCGGACATCGCCGGCTACCTGGCCACCTGGCTGCCGGTCTGGCTGGACGACTGGCTCGACCTCGGGCGGTGGGACCTGCTCGGCGAGCTGCTCGTCGTGGACGCCTGCCTGCCCGAGCCGACCCTGGACCCGGCCGCCTGGCGTGGCTTCGCCGCCGCCCAGCAGCCCGACGGCGCGATGCCCGTCCAGGCGGCGATGCCCGAGGGCGACGAGGAGTACGTCTTCGATCTCGTCTACCACCCGACCCTGGTGGCCGCTTTCGCCTCCGCGCTGGCGGTCTCCCGCGCCATGGCCGACCTGACCGCGCCGTCCCCTTCATGACGGCGACCGGCCAGGAGACGCGCACCGGGACCGGAACGGCGGGCCGCCTGGCCGCCGCCGCGCAGGCAGTCGACGCGCCCGGCGTGGTCATCGCCGTCAGCCACCGGGGCCGCCGTACGGTCCACTGCGGCGGCAGCGCCCCCGCGCCGCAGCTCCCGCGCGACCGGCAGCGGTACGAGATCGGTTCGGCGTCCAAGACGTTCACGGGGCTCCTCCTCGCGGATCTGGTCCACGCCGGCCGCCTCTCCTACGACGAGGCGGCAGCCGCTCACCTGGCCCCCGGCAGGGACGCCGCGCTCGGTAACCCCGCGACCCTGCTCCACCTGATCACGCACACCGCAGGGCTGCCCGCCCTGCCGGCCGGCTTCTACCCGCAGGCGCTCCGGCACTGGTCGACCGACCCGTACAGCGGCTACCCGGCGGAGAGCGTCGTGGCCGCCTTCCTCCGGTCCCGGCCGCGTCACCGGCCGGGCACCCGCTGGCACTACTCCAACTTCGGCGCCTCGGTCCTGGGCCACACCCTCGCCGCTGCCGCGGCCACCCCGTGGGAGGAGCTGATCGACCAGCACGTCCTGGCCCCGCTCGGACTGACCGGCACGAGCCTGCATCCGGACGCCGTGATCCCGGACGCCGAGCCCCAGGACGCCGCGGGCCCCGGCCCCGCGACGCCGGACGGGCCGGGCGCCGACGCCCAGGGGCACCGCCCGGACGGCACCACACCGGTACCGGGTCTGGCCATGGGCGGCTTCCAGCCCGCAGGCGCCGTACGCGCGACCCCCGGCGATCTCCTCACCTACCTGGAAGCACACCTGGACCCGGCCGGCTCCCCGCTGGAAGCCGCGCTCCGCGAGGTCTGCCCGCCGGTGCTCCGCAGAGGCCTCGGCCACCGCCACACGCACACCCTCACCTGGTTCCAGCATCCCTCGCCCCAGGGGCCGTTGTACTTCCACGCGGGCGCCACCACCGGCCAGCAGGCCTTTCTCGGCTTCCGGCCGGCCACCCGCACGGCGGTGGTGGCGCTGACCACCCGCCGTATCCGCCTGCGGGACACGTTCATCGCCACGGCGTACGCCCTCCTCAGCGAGGCCCCCGGCTGACCGCGGGGGCGGGGGGAGTGCGGGGCGGAGTGCCGTGCGGAGGGCGGACCGGAGCCGGGCGGCTGGTTCCGGTCATTTCCGCGAGATGCGCGGAGCGCTCTTCTTCCGTTCCGCCATTCGGCCTTGGGGCGTCATAAACTCCGCGATGCGGAGGTTACTTTCCGAACTTACTTCATCACGTGTAGTGTTTGTCGCGCCCACTTCCGACGCGGTCGTATTCCGTGAATCGTCTGCTCTGCGTGCCCCGATGGGAATGAGTAGCCCATGTCCACAGGCATTTTCAGAACACACAGTCCGACCGGGACCGGATGGCATGCCGTGGCGGGCCGGCCGCCGACCGCCCCGGCGGCAACGGCCCCGGCGGCGCCTTCCCCGGCCGCTGCCGCACCGGCCGTGACCCCACCGGCCGTGACCGTCGAACCCCTCTCGCAGGGGCGGTGGATGCTCGCCGCTCAGGGATACGTCCCCGTCTCGGTGCGCCAGACCTCCTCCGAGGTCCATCTCGTGTTCGCGCCGTCCCCGGGTCCTGGGGGCATTCCCGAGTGCCCGGCCGAAACAATTGAAACAATGGAAACAGTCGATTCGACCGCGCCGGTGGAACAACTTCCGGACCCCGTCCAAGTCGACCATGCCGCCCGCACCGTTCATGTCGCCGGACGCCAACTCGAACTGCCGCGGCTGGAGTTCGACCTGCTGGCCTATTTCGTCTCCCGACCGCGCCACGTTCACGCGCGCCATCAGCTCATCGCCGCCCTCTGGCCCGACGCGGGCGGCAGCGAGCGCACCGTGGACGTCCATGTCGCCCGGCTACGCAGGCGGCTGGGCCCGCAGTACCGAAAAGTCATCGCGACGGTCGTCGGCGTGGGCTACAAGTACGTCCCGGTGCTCGCCGGCCCCTAGCCGGCCGGGCCGCCCGCGCCGCCGCCTCCGTACCACCGCGGCCCCGGCGAGCACGGCTGCCGCGAGCCCCCCGGCCGCCGACCCGATCCGCAGCCCCGGCGGGCGGAACGTGCAGCTCACGCTTGACGCGCCGCCGGTCAGCGGTACCGCGACCAGGCCCAGATACGAGCGGGCGGGCCGGTCCGCGTCATGGCCCGCGTGGCACTGCCAGCCGGAGATGCGGGGCATCGCGAACACCGCGGTCCCCCGTGAACCCGCGGGCAGCCGGGCCCGCACCGCATCGCCCGTGACCCGGACCGAGCGTGCCCCCGTCGAGCTCAGACGCGCCACCGCCCTCGCCAGCCGGGGGCGGGAGAGACAGGCCGTCCTGCCGTGCGGATGCGGGGTGACCGCAGCGCCGCCAGGCGCCGGACCCATGGGCTGGAGTGCCGCGCGCCGGCCCCGCTGCCCGCCGCGCAGTTCCACCGCGGTGCCGCCGCCCAGCCGGACGGGCCCCGTGTGGTCCGGCGCCGAGTAGAAGACATCGGTCCCGGCCGGGCAGGCGTCCGCGTACGTATAGACGCGCGCGCCCAGCAGCAGTTCCTGGTTCCGGAACGGGGAGCGCCCGAAGCGCGGCACCGGGCCGGGCGGTCGCACGGTCACCAGTGGCGGAGCCGCCGAACGCGTCACCGTCACCGCACCCGCACCTCTGAAGCCCGGCGCCGACCGCACCCGGGCGCCCACCGAGAAGATCGCGTCCGTCACCGGACTGTCCAGCGACTGGACGCTCCGGCCGCGCGAGGTCCAGCCGCCCCCGAGCGCGGCCATCATCCGGGTGTACGGGTCCGGCGTCATGCTGCTGTAGTACGAGCCGCCCTCCCCGCCGACCAGCAGCGGGTCGTTCCCGGTGGTCTGCTCACGCCCCGGGTCGGTGCGGTAGCGCGGCCAGCCGTCGGCCCCTGCCACGGCTGCCGCCTCCTCGTCCAGATGGCGGCCCCAGGGCGCGTAGTCGTCCAGCCGGTGGATCTTGACCCGGTCCGCGTACGCCGTCGTCGCCGCAGCCTGCCCTGCCTGCGCTCCCACCAGCAGCAGAGCGGCGACGACCGGCGGCCACCCGCGCACCGCAGCCCGGCCCCGCGGGGTGCTCGCCGGGTGCGCGGACCTCCCCAGCAGCAGCAGTCCGGCCACCACGGCGGCCAGGCCGAGACCGAAGAGCGGATACGTATATACGGTGACCGTCCGCGAGGAGGCCGCGAAGCCGGCACCCGCCGCGAGCACCCCCGCCCCGCCGGCCAGGGCCCGGCCGCGCGGCACCCCGTAGGAAAGTGTCGTCCAGGCCGCGATGACCAGCAGACCGCTGAGGACGAACGTCTGCCGGTAGGGGCTGCCGTTCGGCGTCGCGAACGCGTGCCAGAGCAGATGCGTGGGCCGCCACTGCAGCGACAGCGTGACCAGCACCACGAGCCCTGCCCAGGCGGCCCGTTCGCGGCGCGGCACCGCGTGGTGGAAGACCAGCGCGCAGGCGAGCAGCAGGGTGCCCGTGCCGAGGAAGAGCGCGGGGGTGGAGAAGCTGTACGTGGCCGGGAGCGTGCGGGCGAACACATCGGTCCAGGAGGCCGGTGCGAAGGTCCTGGACCAGCCCGGGTAGGCATGCCGGGTCCCGAGGAAGACCGTACAGAGGAGCGGTGCGGCGAGTCCGGTACCCAGCAGGACCGTTCCGGCGGCCCGCAGCAGCACCCGGATCCGGCGGCGCTCCCCGCCCTCCTCCACCAGCAGCCGGACGAGCAGCACCAGCGCGGCCCCGATGGTCGCCATGTAGGCGGTGTAGAAGTTCGCCGTCCAGGCGAGCGCGACGACCAGCGGGCCCAGCAGCGGTCTGCGCTTCTCCCGGACCCACTCGCCGACCAGGCACAGCAGCGGGAAGGCGATCAGGCCGTCCAGCCACATCGGGTTGTACGAGGCCTCCAGGACCGACCAGCCGCAGAGCGCGTACGAGGCGCCGAACAGGCCTGCCGCCCACCAGCGGCCGGGCCGCAGGGCGAGGAGCAGTGCGGCCATCGCCGCCGCGGCCGCCGCCGTCTTGAGCAGCGTGACCAGATACACCGCGAGGTCGATCCGGTCTTTCGGGAAGAACGCGACCAGCAGCGCGAACGGACTGCTCAGATAGGTCCCCAGATCCGGCAGGAAGGATGTGCCGTACCCCGACTGCCAGTTGAGCAGCAGCCCGCCGTGTGCCCGGCCGTGCAGCAGGTCCTGGAGGTGGGCGTGGAAGGGGACGTACTGGTTGCCCAGGTCACTGATGCTGCGGTGGCGCGGACCGAAGGGGTCGATACGGGCGGCGGCGTCCCCGGCGCACACGGCCAGTACGGTGAGCAGGGCGGCCAGTACCGTGGCACGGAGACGGGGCGTCGCTGCCGGGCGGGGTCTCATGTCTCGAATATGGCAGTGAATGCGAGGAATCGGCCTGGAATGTGCCGAGTTCACCGACTGGTCGCCCGGACTTCACCGAGGCCGGACAGGATCCGGGCCACCGGGCTCCTGGCCGGTGCCACCCCCCGCTTTTCAGGAGCGCGTACGCAGATGAACACCGCACGGCCGGCCTCCAGGGCGCACCTCGGCCAGCTGGTCCGCTTCGCTCTGGTCGGCGTGGTGAACACCGGTACGTACTACGGCTGTTATCTGCTCCTGCTCACACAGCTTCCCTACCTCGCCGCGCACACCGCCGCCTTCTGCCTCAGCATGGTCGGTTCGTTCTTCATGAACGCCCGGTTCACCTACCGGATCCGGCCGACCTGGCGGAAGTTCCTGCTCTTCCCGCTGACCAACGCGGCCAACTTCGTGATCACCACCTGCGGGGTGTACCTGCTGGTGGACCTGGCGGGGCTCGGCGCCCACCGCGCGCCACTGGTGGCGGCAGCGGCAGCGATCCCGCTCACTTTTGTCATCTCGCGCACGATCATGCTCCGCCCCGACAACCGGGAAGCTCCCGAATCGTTGGTCGAACCAGTGGCCCCCGCCACGCCGAATGCCTAACATCGATCAACGCAAGGCCTTGTGCGCCCGCCCGTCGCCCGACCACCACCCTTCAAGGAGGCGCCGGGCGCCGCACCAACGTCCGCACAGACTCGCCGCCAGGAGGCTCCTTTGCACCGCCGCCGTCGCACTGCGCTCTCCGTATCCGCCGCGCTCGTCGCTGCGGCCCCGCTCCTCGCCGCCTGCGGCGGCCAGCCCCATCCGGGGGCCGCGGCCGTCGTGGGCAAGGACCGGATCACGGTCGCTGCCCTCCAGACGCAGGTGAACGCCGTGCGCGAGGCACAGAACAAGTCGCCGCAGGCGGCCGAGATGATCCGGAGCAGCAACAACCTCAGCGGGATGAAGCTCGGCAACATGATCTTCGACCGGGTGCTCGCCAGGGCAGCGGAGGACGCCGGGGCCAAGGTCACCCGCAAGGACATCCAGGACGCACGGGCCCAGCTGGTGAAGCAGGCCGGCAGCGAGCAGCGGCTCCAGCAGGTCTACCTCCAGCAGAACGGCATCGCCCCCGGCCAGATCGGGCAGGCGCTCCAGGAGCAGGTCACCGCGACGAAGCTGGCCGAGAAGCTGGGCGCGTCACTCGGGACCCCGCAGGGCCAGAGCGCCGTGCTCCAGGCGATGACGAAGACGTCCAAGGCCATGGGCGTGGACGTCAATCCGCGCTACGGGGTGTGGGACGTGAGGAAGAGCCAGCTGGGCGCGTACAAGACGCCGTGGATCACCCAGGTCACCAAGGAGCAGGCGGCGCCGTCCGCCGCGACCGGGGCGTAGCGCGGCGGGGTAGTTTCGACGGGTGACCGCTGACAACACCCCCGATGCCGCAGCCTCCGCCGTTCCCGGGGAGCAGGACGCCCCCGGCAGGGTCGTCCTGCTCACCACCAGTCACCGGGTCGCGCCAGGACTGCTGTCCTGGCCGGCCTGGCAGCTGCTGCACGGCGCGGACCTGGTGGTCTGCGCGGACACCGACCACCCGCAGCTGCCGTATCTCCGCGAGGCCGGGGTGACCGCGCGGCACGCGGCGCCCGGCGCGGGGCAGCTGGTGGAGGAGTGCGCGGGCGGCCGTACGGTCGTCGTCCTGCTCACGGGCGAGGGCGACCGCCGGCTGACCGACGGGCTGGCCGCCCTCGCGGGCAGCGGGCGGGTGCGGATGCCGGACCTGGAGCTGCTGCCCGGCTCGTACGACCTGCCGGGCGCGCGCCTGCTCGACCTGGTGCAGGTGATGGACCGGGTGCGGCGCGAGTGCCCGTGGACCTCCCAGCAGACCCACCGGGGGCTCGCCAAGTACCTGATCGAGGAGGCGTACGAACTCGTCGAGGCGATCGAGGACGGCGACCGCGAGGAGCTGCGTGAGGAGCTCGGTGACGTCCTCCTCCAGGTCGTCTTCCACGCGCGGATCGCGCAGGAGGGCACCGGGGAAGAAGGGGACGAGCCGTTCACCATCGACGATGTCGCGGGTGGCCTGGTCGGGAAACTGATCCACCGCCACCCGCATGTGTTCGGTGACGCGACGGCGGAGACCGCCGAGGACGTCCACGCCCACTGGAACCGTACGAAGGCGATCGAGAAGCAGCGGACGTCGGTGACCGACGGCGTGCCGGTCGGACAGCCCGCCCTCGCGCTCGCGGCGAAACTGGCCTCCCGGGTGCGGGGCTCCGGGCTCCGCGTACCGCTCCCGGCGGGGGAGGGCGTCGGCTACCGGCTGCTCGCCCTGGCCGCGAGCGCGGAGGAGGCAGGCACGGACCCGGAGTCCGCGCTGCGCGCAGCGGCGCGGGCGTACCGGGACGCGATCCGGGCCGCGGAGAGCGCGACGGACGGTACGGCTACCGTCGAGGAGTGACCGACAACAGCACCGCAGGCCCGGCCCCCGCCCTCTTCACCTGGGAGTTCGCGACCGACCCGTATCCGGCCTACGCCTGGCTCCGGGAGAACGCGCCCGTCCACAGGACCGCGCTCCCCAGCGGGGTGGAGGCCTGGCTGGTGACGCGGTACGCGGATGCGCGGACGGCGCTCGCCGAGCCCCGGCTGTCGAAGAACCCCGCGCACCACGCGGAGTCCCCGCACGCCAAGGGCAAGACCGGCATCCCGGGCGAGCGCAAGGCCGAGCTGATGACGCACCTGCTCAACATCGACCCGCCGGACCACACCAGGCTGCGGCGCCTGGTCTCCAAGGCGTTCACCCCGCGCACCGTCGCGCTCTTCGCACCCCGTGTCCAGGAGCTGACGGACCAGCTGATCGACGCCTTCGTGGCGAACGGGGAGGCCGACCTCATCCATGACTTCGCCTTCCCGCTCCCCATCTACGCCATCTGCGACCTCCTCGGCGTCCCGCGCGAGGACCAGGACGACTTCCGTGACTGGGCGGGGATGATGATCCGTCACGGGGGCGGGCCGCGCGGCGGTGTCGCGCGGTCGGTCAAGAAGATGCGGAACTACCTCGCGGAGCTCATCCACCGCAAGCGCGAGAACCCGGGCGACGACCTCATCTCCGGGCTCATCAGGGCGAGCGACGACGGCGAGCACCTGACCGAGAACGAAGCAGCCGCCATGGCCTTCATCCTGCTCTTCGCCGGGTTCGAGACCACCGTGAACCTCATCGGGAACGGCATGTACGCGCTGCTGCGCAACCCCGGCCAGCGTGCGCGCCTGGAGGCGTCGCTGGCCGCAGGCGAGACCGGCCTGCTGGCCACCGGCGTGGAGGAGCTTCTCCGCTTCGACGGGCCGGTGGAGCTGGCGACCTGGCGGTTCGCCACCGAGGAGCTGACCCTGGGCGGGCAGTCGATCGCGGCGGGCGATCCCGTACTCGTCGTGCTGGCCGCCGCCGACCGCGATCCCGCGCGTTTCACCGAACCGGACACGCTCGACCTCTCCCGTACCGACAACCAGCATCTGGGGTACGGGCACGGCATCCACTACTGCCTCGGCGCACCCCTCGCCCGGCTGGAGGCGCAGACCGCGCTCGCCACCCTGCTGCGCCGCCTTCCGGAGCTGCGGCTCGCGGGGGATCCCGGTGATCTGCGCTGGCGCGGCGGGCTCATCATGCGGGGGCTGCGCACGCTCCCGGTGGAGTTCGGGACACCGTCCGGCTGACGGTCCGACCAGGTCGGGAGTGACGGGCCGTCAATAATGTGACTTTCACGTGATCTCCGCTGCATCGACTTGTGACTGACGTTCGAGTGCGGCTACGTTCACCCCTCGACTCATCCGTCACATGGAAGGCCACCGCATGCGCAACGGGAACGGTCGGCACCGCCGCCCCCGTCAGGCTCCAGCTCTTGTCGTAGCGGCAGGAGTTACGGGCTCTGCCATCGCCCTTCCGCTGCTGGCGTCGACCGGCGCCCACGCGGCCGACGCCACGACCTGGGACCGGGTGGCGCTGTGCGAGAGCGGCGGCATCTGGAGCGCCGACCTGGGCAACGGGCACTACGGCGGTCTCCAGTTCTCGCAGGCCGGCTGGGACAAGTACGGCGGCGGGCAGTACGCGGCCCGCCCCGACCTGGCCAGCCGCTCCCAGCAGATAGCCGTGGCGCAGAAGGCCTACGCGGCCGAAGGGGCGAAGCTCTGGGCCAGTTGCGCGGTCATCGCCGGGCTCACGAAGGACGACGCGGCCACGGCCTCCGTCGATCCGGGCGCTCCTGACACGGTGACCCCGGCCCCCGGGAAGCCGTCCGGCGCGGCCACGGACCCGGACGGCGACACGGGTACGGGCGGCGACACGCATACGGGCGGGACGGGGCAGGCGCCGCCGAGCGCGAGTCCGTCGGATTCCCCCTCCGGGTCGTCCGGCTCGCCCTCCCCCTCCGGCACCTCGAAGCCCCCATCCCACGCATCTCCGTCATCCAATCCTTCTTCGGATAGTTCGGGCTCTTCGGGTGATTCGGGCACTTCGCACGGAAGTGCGTCCGGCGCCCCCTCCTCGCGCTCCACCCCGTCGGGCGCGGCCGGTGACGCCGACTCCGCTTCCGGGGGCTCCCCGGCGTCGCCGGGGGCCGGGAGGCACCGGGGCGGCGTGGCCGGCGACGGTGCCGGCGCGAGCCGTGACGAGGCCGGGCGACATGCCTCGCGCGTCGACAGACCCTCCCGCGATGACGCCCGGACGGACGGCAATTACACCGTCCGCGCGGGTGACAATCTCTGGGTCATCGCCAAGGCGCACGATCTGCCCGGCGGATGGCCCGCGCTCTACGCGGCGAACCACGCGACGGTCGGGGGCGATCCGGACTTCATCGTTCCTGGCCAGAGCCTTGATCTCGACCAGAAACAGGGGTAGTTCGAGGCTGTATGTCCGCTTCTGTTCGAGTGAGACATGGCTCTCGTCGGGCCGACTGAATGTCCGGACTGTCCGCCCGGCGCACGCCGCCCCTCACCTGCGAAAACGGAAAAAGCGCGGTCGTAAACCCGTGACTTCCCCGCCGATGGTCATCTTTGAATATCGGTGGGTCCTGTGATTACGGTCAGACCGCTCGCACCGCGGGCCTCTTCGATCGCCACGCCGAATCCTGCCATCGGTCGAGGGGAAGCAGTTGACGCTAAGAAGCGCCGCAGGCAGGAGCGGGGGACCCAGGTAAGTGCCGGGTCCGGCCGTCCGTTCAGAGTCACAGAACGGTACGAACCGGGAACGGCTTGGGGTGAAGCTGTGCGCTAGGTCGCGCAGCCGGGCAACTCATTGGCCCGAACCCGACAGCTCACCTCGTAGGCGTCGGTGAGGAGATTCTTCATGCTGTTTTCCAGCAAGTCCAAGCACCGTCGCCCCTCGAAGGCCGTCCGTATCGCCACGCTCGCCGGTGTCGCCGGTGCCGCTGTGGCCGTGCCGATGATCGGCGCGACCTCTGCCTCTGCTGCTTCGGTCTCCACCTGGGACGCCGTCGCGCAGTGCGAGTCCGGTGGCAACTGGTCCACCAACACCGGCAACGGCTACTACGGCGGCCTCCAGTTCAACAACTCCAGCTGGGCCGCGGCCGGCGGCACGCAGTACGCCCCGCGTGCCGACCTCGCCACCAAGGGCCAGCAGATCGCCACGGCGGAGAAGCTCCTCAAGATGCAGGGCCCGGGTGCCTGGTCCTGCGCCGGCGCCGGCAACCTGAGCAACGACGGTGTCGACCCGGGCGTCTCCACCTCCGGTGGCGGTTCCTCCAGCGCCGGCCAGCAGAGCCACAGCGACCAGCAGGCCGCTTCGCGCAGCGAGGCCCGCAGCAGCGCCCCGGCCGCGCCCAAGCAGGCCGCGCCGAAGCACGCCGCGCCCACCACGATCGAGAAGGGTGACGGCGAGTACAAGGTCAAGTCCGGCGACACCCTCGCCACGATCGCCAAGGCGAAGCACGTCACCGGTGGCTGGAAGAAGGTCTTCGACCTGAACAAGGACATCGTGAAGGACGCCAACCTGATCTACCCGGGTCAGCAGCTCCACCTGAGCTGACAGCAGCTCTCCTCAGCACCCCGGCCCGGCGCGACTCCCCCGTACGCGCCGGGCCGGGGGTCTCTCCGCCGGAGCAGCGCCGCGGTCCGCCCGCCGGTCCGGCAGGGGTGACGATCCGGATAGCATGGGATGGTCTGCTGACTTTCACACCGTCATACGATCTTTTGGACCCTTTTTCATTCAGGGTCCGGGCGCCCTTGCGGGCTGATGGCGCGGAGCCGGTTAGGCTCGTGCCGCAAGACCAAAGTGACCCTGCGCCCATAGCGTCACATTCCAGAAGGAGATGCTAGTGCCGTCCATCGACGTCGTCGTAGCCCGGGAAATCCTGGACTCCCGAGGCAACCCCACGGTCGAGGTCGAGGTCGGCCTCGACGACGGCAGCACGGGTCGTGCCGCCGTTCCGTCCGGCGCCTCCACAGGTGCGTACGAGGCCATCGAGCTCCGCGACGGTGACCCCAACCGCTACCACGGCAAGGGCGTCGAGAAGGCGGTCCTCGCCGTCATCGAGCAGATCGGCCCGGAGCTCGTCGGATACGACGCCACCGAGCAGCGCCTGATCGACCAGGCGATGTTCGACCTGGACGCGACGGAGAACAAGGGCTCGCTCGGCGCCAACGCCATCCTCGGCGTCTCGCTCGCCGTGGCGCACGCCGCATCCGAGGCATCCGACCTCCCGCTCTTCCGCTACCTGGGCGGCCCGAACGCGCACCTGCTGCCCGTTCCGATGATGAACATCCTGAACGGTGGGTCGCACGCCGACTCCAACGTCGACATCCAGGAGTTCATGATCGCCCCGATCGGCGCGGAGTCCTTCTCCGAGGCACTGCGCTGGGGCGCCGAGGTCTACCACACCCTCAAGAAGGTCCTGAACACCAAGGGCCTGTCGACCGGTCTCGGCGACGAGGGCGGCTTCGCGCCGAACCTGGACTCCAACCGCGCTGCCCTCGACCTGATCATCGAGGCCATCAAGGAGGCCGGCTACGCGCCGGGCAAGGACATCGCGCTCGCGCTCGACGTCGCCGCGTCCGAGTTCTACAAGGACGGCAAGTACGAGTTCGAGGGCAAGTCGCGCTCGGCCGCCGAGATGACCGAGTACTACGAGGAGCTCGTCTCCGCGTACCCGCTCGTCTCCATCGAGGACCCGCTGTACGAGGACGACTGGGACGGCTGGAAGGTCATCACCGACCGGCTGGGTGCCAAGGTCCAGATCGTCGGCGACGACCTCTTCGTCACCAACCCGGAGCGCCTGGCCCGCGGCATCGAGGAGGGCTCCGCCAACGCCCTGCTCGTCAAGGTCAACCAGATCGGTTCGCTGACCGAGACCCTGGACGCCGTCGAGCTCGCCCAGCGCAACGGCTTCAAGTGCATGATGTCCCACCGCTCCGGCGAGACCGAGGACGTCACCATCGCCGACCTCGCGGTCGCCGTGAACTGCGGTCAGATCAAGACCGGCGCCCCGGCCCGCTCGGACCGTGTCGCCAAGTACAACCAGCTGCTGCGCATCGAGGAGATCCTCGACGACGCCGCGGTGTACGCGGGGCGCTCGGCCTTCCCTCGCTTCCGCTCCAGCTGATACAGCCAGAGAACTGAATATAGAGCTGAAACAGCAGTAAAGGCGCAGCCATGCGCAGCCGTCCCCGTACCCGGTCCCGTACCGTGTCCGGGGACGGACGTGCGTGCATAACGGGGAGGCGGCATGGCAGGGAACCGGGACCGGTTCTCCACCGCGACCAGGCTCAAGGTGCTCGGAGAGCAGACCGCGGCCCGCGTCTACCGCTCCCAGTCCAGGCGCCAGGCCCGCAGACCCCGGCTCACCGGCCGGGCGGCCATGCTGCTGATGGTCCTCTGCACCCTGGTGGTGGCGCTCGCGTATCCGATGCGGCAGTACGTCTCGCAGCGCAACGACATCGCCGATCAGCGGCGCCAGGTCAGCGAGGCGAAGGCACGCGTCGAGGAGCTGCGGGACGAGAAGGCCCGGCTCCAGGACAACGCGTACGTGGAACGGCTGGCCCGTGAACAACTGCACTACGTGCGGCCGGGGGAGACCAACTACACGATGGTCGACCCCGACGCCCGGGCCCGGCCTTCCGGCAGCAAGGGCGCGACGGACCGGCCGTGGTACGCGAACATGTGGGACGGCGTGGACAGCGCCGACCGCACCAAGGCCCCCTAGGCCGTCCTCGTGCCGCAGCCGCCGGGCTTCCCTCTCTCACCGGCACCCCATTCTCCGGCACTCACTTCACAGACACTCAGATCCAAGGCAGGCATGGAAACGCCCCCTCCGCAGACCGACCGCACCGAGCCCACCGACGCGGACATCGCCGCGTTCAAGGAGCAGCTCGGCCGACCGCCCCGCGGCCTGCGCGCCATCGCGCACCGCTGCCCGTGCGGCAACCCGGACGTCGTCGAGACGGCCCCGCGTCTGGAGGACGGCACGCCGTTCCCGACGACGTATTACCTGACGTGCCCGCGTGCGGCCTCCGCGATCGGCACGCTGGAGGCGAACGGCGTCATGAAGGAGATGACCGAGCGTCTGCGCACGGACCCCGAACTCGCCGCCGCCTACCGCGCCGCGCACGAGGACTACCTCGCGCGCCGCGACGCGATCGAGGTCCTGGAGGGTTTCCCGAGCGCGGGGGGCATGCCCGACCGGGTCAAGTGCCTGCACGTCCTGGTGGGTCACTCGCTGGCCGCGGGACCGGGCGTCAACCCGCTGGGCGACGAGGCGCTCGCGATGCTGCCCGAGTGGTGGGCGAAGGGGCCGTGCGTGCCACGCGCGCGGGACGGCGAGGACCCCGCCCCGCTCGGCGGCTGAGAGCCCGTCCGGCGGCCCCCGCCGGGGCGGCCGCACTCCGGCGGGCAGGCCTCCCGCGTTGTTGGAATGTCCCGGTGGCTTCGCCATCCGGCAGGCTCCGAGGATCCGGGCCGGGACGCAACCCCGGCTCCACGAGAGGACACCCATATGACCCGCGTCGCTGCCATTGACTGCGGCACGAACTCCATTCGTCTGCTCGTCGCGGACGCCGACCCCGAGACCGGCGAACTCGTCGACCTGGACCGCCGGATGACCATCGTCCGGCTCGGCCAGGACGTCGACCGGACGGGCCGGCTCGCCCCCGAGGCGCTGGAGCGGACCTTCGCGGCCTGCACCGAGTACGCCGAGGTCATCAAGGCCCATGGCGCCGAACATCTGCGCTTCGTCGCCACCTCGGCGTCCCGTGACGCCGAGAACCGCGACGAGTTCGTGAGCGGGGTCCGCGACATCCTCGGCGTCGAACCCGAGGTGATCACCGGCGATCAGGAGGCCGAGTTCTCCTTCACCGGTGCGACGAAGGAGCTGGCAGGGCAGGGCGGCGAGTACCTGGTGGTGGACATCGGCGGCGGCTCCACCGAGTTCGTCGTCGGCGACGAGTCCGTCAGGGCGGCCCGCTCGGTGGACATCGGCTGCGTACGGCTGACCGAGCGGCACATCCGGCACGATCCGCCGACGCTCGGCGAGATCACCGCGATGCGCGCGGACATCGACGCCGCGCTGGACGAGGCGGCGGAAACAGTCCCGCTCTCCGGCAACCACACGCTCGTCGGTCTCGCGGGATCGGTGACCACGGTCGCCGGCATCGCGCTGGACCTCGACGCGTACGAGTCGACCGCGATCCACCACTCCCGCCTCACCGCGGCCCAGGTCGGCGAGATCGCCGGGAACCTGCTCATCTCCTCCCACGCCGAGCGGGCGGCGATCCCGGTGATGCATCCGGGGCGGGTCGATGTCATCGGGGCGGGCGCGATGATCCTGCACTCCGTGATGAAGCGGACCGGCGCCGGCGAGGTGGTCGTCAGTGAGCACGACATCCTCGACGGCATCGCCTACAAGGTGGCAGAAGATGTCGAAGCGGGACGAAAGCGTCACTGACCTGCGGTGATGCTCTGACGTGCGGCGGCCCCTGCCCTCTGGCGCTACGGGGCCCAGCGGTGACCGGAGGCAGCGCCTCTTGCGGCGCATGGGTGAACAGCGGTCTGTGCGCGATGAGTTCAGTGGCGCCCCATATGGGCCGGGGCTCGGCCGTGGTCACCGTCGGGCGTCCCTGGGCCAGGACCGCTTCGGCCTCCCGGGCCGGCAACCGGGCCGCCAACACGTCGGCTGCTTCCTCCAGCGCGTCGAAATCCGCGATCGGCACCAACGCCTACGCCCGCGACGGGCGCGCCGTCGCGGGCGATGCCCGACGGGATCGCAGGGGCTGCGCGCGGGGACGCCGGGCAGCGCCGAGGAGGCCCGCCCGCCGCGCCGCCCGCTGCCCCGGTGGGGTGTCTCCGAGGCGTCTCGGGGACCCTCCATGACAGCGTTGTCAGGCTTCCGGGGCGCCGCCGGGGGCCCGGCGGGCGGACCGCCGCGAGAAAGTTCGTGAACTTCTTCACAAGGAATTGGGGCCTGTCGGCCGAAGATCCCGGGACATGGGGCCCTGTCGGTGGTCCGCAGGGCCCTGTTCCGACTTTTACGGGCGGTGACGTGCGTGTTGCAGACGGATGACGCGGCGCGGTGGTCTATTCGGCGCGACACGGTCAGGGCCTGCTCAAGAGGGGTGAACAACGTTCGCCGGGGGGTGCTGGTTCCCTTGTGGGGGAGTGACCTCCGTCATGCGAGCCGCGCAGTGTAGCAGAGGTGCCCACCGACCTTGTGAAGGGGCGCACGAGGTACCCCCTCCCGAGAGGTGGATACTCGTTGCCATGAGCACCACGGAGCGTCCCAGGATCCTCGTAGTTGGAGGCGGGTACGTAGGCCTGTACGCAGCTCGACGCATTCTCAAGAAGATGCGCTACGGCGAAGCGACCGTCACGGTCGTGGACCCGCGCTCGTACATGACGTACCAGCCCTTCCTCCCCGAAGCTGCTGCCGGCAGCATCTCGCCTCGGCATGTCGTCGTCCCGCTGCGACGCGTGCTGCCCAAGGCCGAGATCCTCACCGGCCGTGTCACCACGATCGACCAGGACCGCAAGGTCGCCACGGTCGCGCCGCTGGTCGGCGAGGCCTACGAGCTGCCCTTCGACTACCTGATCATCGCGCTCGGCGCGGTCTCCCGCACCTTCCCGATCCCCGGCCTCGCCGAGCAGGGCATCGGTATGAAGGGTGTCGAGGAGGCGATCGGCCTGCGCAACCACGTCCTCGAACAGCTCGACAAGGCTGACTCGACGACCGACGAGGACGTCCGCCGCAAGGCGCTCACCTTCGTCTTCGTCGGCGGTGGCTTCGCAGGTGCGGAGACCATCGGTGAGGTCGAGGACATGGCCAGGGACGCCGCGAAGTACTACACCAACGTCAAGCGCGAGGACATGCGCTTCCTGCTGGTCGATGTGGCGGACAAGATCCTTCCCGAGGTCGGGCCGAAGCTCGGCGCGTACGGCAAGGAGCATCTGGAGTCCCGTGGTGTCGAGGTCTACCTCAAGACCGGCATGGACTCCTGCGTCGACGGTCACGTGGTGCTGAACAACGGCCTTGAGGTCGACGCCGACACGCTCGTCTGGACCGCCGGCGTCAAGCCGAACCCGGTCCTGGCCCGCTACGGCCTGCCGCTCGGCCCCCGCGGCCACGTGGACACCTCCGAGAAGCTCCAGGTGCAGGGCACGGACTACATCTGGGCCGCGGGCGACAACGCGCAGGTCCCGGACATGGCCGCCCGCAAGGCCGGTGTCGAGAACGCCTGGTGCCCGCCGAACGCCCAGCACGCGCTGCGCCAGGCCAAGGTCCTCGGCGACAACGTCATCTCGGGCATGCGCGGCTTCCCGCAGGGCGACTACGAGCACGCCAACAAGGGTGCGGTGGCCGGCCTCGGCCTCCACAAGGGCGTCGCGATGATCGTCATGGGCAAGGTGAAGATCAAGCTCAAGGGCCGTCTCGCCTGGTACATGCACCGTGGCTACCACGGTCTCGCGGTGCCGACCTGGAACCGCAAGATCCGGGTCGTCGCCGACTGGACGCTCGCGATGTTCCTCAAGCGTGAGGTCGTCTCGCTCGGCGCGATGGAGACCCCGCGCGAGGAGTTCTACGAGGCGGCCAAGCCGGCGCCCCGTCCCGCGGCGGCGAAGGCCGAAGCGGCTGCGCCCGACGCGGGGAAGAAGGCCGACGCCGAGAAGGCCAAGGCCTGACCCCGTAGTACAGCAGGTCCGTTCAGGTCCGGAGGGGCCGCCCGCCATCCGTGGTGCGGGCGGCCCCTCCGGCGTACCGGGACAGATGTACATGTATCCACCACGGATTTTGCGTTCCCGTTACGTGGTATTGGGACTGTGGCG
The DNA here is from genome assembly GCF_036061255.1 of Streptomyces sp. NBC_00388. Classification (NCBI taxonomy): domain Bacteria; kingdom Bacillati; phylum Actinomycetota; class Actinomycetes; order Kitasatosporales; family Streptomycetaceae; genus Streptomyces; species Streptomyces sp. NBC_00388. The sequence continues at coordinate 3,019,217 of NZ_CP107948.1, read as the reverse complement.
GCAGGCGTTCGGTGTTTACCTACTGCTGAGCCTTTTCCATCTGTACGGAGGTGTGCGCCATGGCCGACGCCGCGCTGCGGCTGACCACTCTCGCCGAGGAGCTGCTGGGGGCCCCGCTCCCTGTCCGCATCCGGGCCTGGGACGGCAGCGAGTCGGGCCCCCCGGGGAAGCCCGTCCTGGTGATCCGTCACCGGCGGGCCCTGCGGCGGCTGTTGTGGAAGCCGGGGGAGCTCGGTCTGGCCCGTGCCTGGGTGGCCGGTGAGATCGATGTGGACGGCGACCTGTACGCGGCGCTCGATCTGCTCGCCGGGCTGATCTGGGAGCGCGAGGACCCGGCCGGCGTCCGGAAGGCACGTGTCCCGCTGCTCGACCCGAAGCTGCGGGCCGCCGCCCGCGGACTCCTCGACATCGGCGGGCTGCTGCCCCCGCCGCCTCCGCCCGCGGAGGAGATCAGACGCCGCCGCGGCCCCGTCCACACCAAGCGCCGCGACCGGCAGGCCATCAGCCATCACTACGACGTCGGCAACGACTTCTACGAGCTGGTGCTCGGGCCCTCGATGGTCTACTCCTGCGCCTACTGGGACGGGGACTCCACGCTGGAGACCGCCCAGCGCGACAAGCTCGACCTGGTCTGCCGGAAGCTGGCCCTCAAGGAGGGCATGCGGCTGCTCGACGTCGGCTGCGGATGGGGCTCGATGGCCATCCACGCCGCCCGCGAGTACGGCGCCCGGGTCACCGGTGTGACGCTCTCCCGCGAGCAGGCCGTGTATGCGCGCAAGCGCATCGCGGAGGAGGGGCTGACCGACCGGATCGAGATCCGCGTCCAGGACTTCCGGGACGTCAAGGACGGTCCTTACGACGCGATCTCCTCGATCGGGATGGCCGAACACGTCGGGTCCGTCGGCTACCGGAAGTACGCCGACGACCTGTTCGCGCTCCTCAAGCCCGGCGGCCGGCTGCTCAACCACCAGATCGCCCGCCGCCCGGAGCGCGACGAATCGGCCTATGAGATCGACGCCTTCATCGATGCCTATGTCTTCCCGGACGGTGAGCTGTCACCGGTCGGCCGGACCGTGGAGCTGCTGGAGGAAGCCGGGTTCGAGGCCCGGGACGTCGAGACGCTCCGCGAGCACTACGCGCTGACCCTGCGGGAGTGGGTGTCGAACCTGGAGGCGCACTGGGCGGAGGCCGTGCGGCTGACGAGTCCGGGCCGGGCGCGCGTCTGGCGGCTCTACATGGCGGCGTCCGCGCTCGCCTTCGAGAACAACCGGATCGGTGTCAACCAGGTGCTGGCCGTGAAGACCCCCGAGGGCGGGGCCTCGGGGCTGCCGCGCAGGGCCCGCGACTGGCGCTGACCCGCGCGATACGCCGCAGCACGGGGGCCCGGGACACTGTTGATGTCCCGGGCCCCCGTGCTGCGTATGACCAGTGGCGCCCGGCCTACTCCGTCTTGATCGCCGTCAGCATGTTCAGCCGTGCCGCGCTGCGGGCCGGCCAGAGGGCGGCCAGGATGCCGACGAACGCCGCGAGCAGCAGGAAGATGCCGATCCGGCCCCACGGCATGACCAGGACGTAGTGCGGGATGCTCGACTTGATGGTCTGGCCGATGGCCCAGGCCAGGAAGGTTCCCAGCGCGATACCGACCACCGCGCCGAAGACCGAGATCACCACGGCCTCCAGCCGGATCATCCGCTTCACCTTGGTCCGGTCCAGGCCGATCGCCCGCAGCATTCCGATCTCCTGCTGACGCTCGAAGACCGACATGGCCAGGGTGTTGACGACGCCGAGCACCGCGATGATCAGGGCCATCGCCAGCAGCCCGTACATGATGTTCAGCATGGTGTTGATCATGCCGCCCATGGCGTTGCGGATGTCCTGCTGGTCCAGGACGGAGATGGCCGGGTTGTCGCCCATCGCGTCCACCAGGGCCTGGTCGCCGGAGCCGCCGCCGTCCGTCTTCACGAAGACCTGCTGAATGTCCGGCTTCTTCTCGTGCGGGGTCAGCACCGACATGGGGGCCAGGACGGGCTGGACGAACTGGTTCTCCCTGAAGACCGCGCCGACCGTCAGCGAGCCCTTCTTGTCGTCCAGGAACTTCGCGGACAGCTTGCTGCCGGGCTTCCAGCCCTCCTTCTCCGCCGTCTTCTGCTCGACGGCGATCCGCCCCCGGGCGAGCGAGTCCAGCGAGCCGGAGACCACGGAGAGGTTGAGCACCCGCTGGATGTCGCCGGGCTTCACCCCGGAGACGCCCTGGTCGCTGCCGTCGATGACGATCTGGCTGCCGGCCTGCGGGGAGACCGCGGTGACGCCCTTCGCCTTCTCCAGTGCCGTGACCGTGGAGGGTGCGAGCGACATGCCGTTGGCCATCTCGACCATGTAGTCGCCCTTGAAGTTGTCCGTGGTCATCCGGTCCACGGACTGGCCCACCGTGACACCGATCACCGTGAGCCCGGTGACCAGCGTCAGTCCGATCGCCAGCGCGGAAGCGGTGGCCCCGGTGCGGCGCGGGTTGCGGACGGCGTTCTGGCCCGCGAGCTTGCCCGCCACCCCGAACACCCGGGTCAGCAGCGGCCGTACGAGCGCGATGACCGGGCGGGAGAGCAGCGGGATCAGCACGATCACGCCGATCAGGGCCAGGAAGGCACCTGCCGCGATCATCATCCGTCCGCCCGAGCCCGCCGACGCGCCGGCCATGATCACCGCGGCGCCGATCAGCGTGATGACGGCGCCGATCGAGTTCCGTACCACCAGGGACTTCGTCGTGGCGGGCAGGTGCTGGCTGCCCATCGCCGCGACCGGCGGGATCCGCGCCGCCCTGCGGGCGGGCAGCCAGGCGGCGAGCATCGTGATCAGCACGCCGACGAGCAGCGCGGCGAGTGCGGTGGTGGGCGCCACGACCAGCGGGCCGCCGGGCACCTTCGCCCCGAAGGAGCCCATCGCCGAGCGCAGCCCCACGGCCAGTCCGATGCCGAGTACGAAGCCGGCCGCGGAGGCGACCGAGCCGACCACCAGCGCCTCGGCGAGCACCGAGCGGGTGACCTGCTTGCGGGAGGCGCCGACGGCGCGCAGCAGGGCCAGCTCCTTGGTGCGCTGGGCGACGAGCATGGTGAAGGTGTTGGAGATCAGGAAGATCCCGACGAAGAGCGCGACCGCGGCGAAGCCGAGGAGCATCTGGTTGAGACCCGACATCTCCCGCTCGATCTGCTTGGCCTGCTCGTCGGCGAGCTGCCCGCCGGTCTGGGCGTCGGCGTTCTTCGGGAGGAGGGGCTTGACCGCGGAGAGGATCTTCGCCTGGGAGGCGCCGGGGGCCGCGGCGATGTCGACGTCCGCATACCAGCCGGGCTGCAGATAGAGCTTCTGGGCGACCGCGGTGTCGAACAGGACCAGGCTGCCGCCCGCGCCGACCGCGCCGTCGTCGGTGGTGAAGATCCCGGTGAGGGTGTACGTGCGCACCGGCCCGTTCGTCGCGACCCGCACGGTGTCACCGACGTGGTAGCCGCCCTTGTCCGCGGTGTCCCGGTCCAGCGCGATCTGACCGCTCCTGACAGGCCCGGAGCCGTCGGTGAACGCGTACCGGCTGTCCTTGCCCTGCTTGCCGGGGGAGTAGCCGGCGCCCTTGTTGGACCAGCCGTTGCCGATCAGCTTGCCCTTGTGGTCGGCGACGCCGGCGAATCCGGACACCCGGCCGGTGGCCGAAGCGACCCCGTCCAGGCCACGTATGCGGTCCAGGGTCTTCGTGCTGACACCGGGGGCGCCATCGGGGTCGTCCGAGTCGGCGTACGAGGTGACCGCGACGGCCACGTCGGAGTAGCTCTTGGCCGACTGGTTGCGGAAGGCGTGGCTGAGGGTGTCGGTGAAGACCAGGGTGCCGGAGACGAACGCCACGCCGAGCAGTACGGCGAGGACGGTCATCAGCAGCCTGGCCTTGTGCGAGAGCACATTGCGCAGGGCGGTACGGAACATGGTGGGTGTCAGTCCTGAGGTGAGGAGCAGGCGGGGCGGGCGGAGACGCTGGGGCGGTACCGGGTCAGCTGGTCCGGCCCCGGGCGTCGAACTCCTTCATCCGGTCCAGCACGGCGTCGGCGCCCGGCGAGAGCATCTCGTCGACGATCCGGCCGTCGGCGAGGAAGATGACCCGGTCCGCGTAGGCCGCGGCCATCGCGTCGTGGGTGACCATGACGACGGTCTGGCCCAGCTCGCGCACGGAGTTGCGCAGGAAGCCCAGCACCTCGGCGCCGGAGCGCGAGTCCAGGTTCCCGGTCGGCTCGTCACCGAAGATGATCTCGGGCTGGGAGGCCAGCGCACGGGCCACGGCGACGCGCTGCTGCTGTCCGCCGGAGAGCTGGGTGGGCCGGTGGCCGAGCCGGTCCTTGAGCCCCACCATCTCGATGACGCTCGCCAGCCACGCCTTGTCGGGCTTGCGGCCCGCGATGTCCATCGGCAGGGTGATGTTCTCGGCCGCCGTCAGCGTGGGCAGCAGGTTGAAGGCCTGGAAGATGAAGCCGATCTTGTCCCGGCGCAACTGCGTGAGCTGCTTGTCCTTGAGGGTGCTCAGCTCGGTCTCGCCGATGCGTACGGATCCAGAGGTGAAGGTGTCGAGACCGGCGACGCAGTGCATCAGCGTCGACTTCCCCGAACCGGACGGGCCCATGATCGCGGTGAACTCGCCCTTCCGGAAGTCCACGGAGACGCCGTCCAGGGCGACCACCTGGGTCTCCCCCTGGCCGTACACCTTGGAGAGGTCGGAGGCGCGGGCGGCCACCGCGGTGACGCGGCGGGCGGTGGTGGTCGAGGTCACGTGGAGCTCCTGTTCGGGACGGGATGCGGGGACCTCTTCATCCTGTCTGCCGCCCGGCGCCGGAACGTCCCTCCGCATGCCCGTTCCTCCGGCCGCCTTGAGAGTGACCGGGAGGCCGCCGCCTCCTCCTCCGGTATGACACCGCCCCTGAGAGCGTCCCCCGCCGGTACCCCGGACGGCCCTGCGGGCGGCAGGGCGGCACCCGGGCCCGGCCGCGTCAATGACGAGGCCGCCGGGCGGGGGCCGATGACCCCTGTCGGCGGCGAGTTTCCGTCATTCCCGTACCCCCCGGTACAGGGCCGTCACCACGTGCGGCATGTGCCGATGGCGCATCCACCGGCTGACGGACCTTCAGGCATCAATAAAATAAGACAACATCGGGTTAAGGGCCCGCAGTCCGGGCGGCGCATCCGGATAGTCTTTGAGACGCGAAAGCGGTGCCGCGCGTCTTGCCCGGATGGTGGAATGCAGACACGGCGAGCTTAAACCTCGCTGCCCCTCGGGGGCGTACCGGTTCAAGTCCGGTTCCGGGCACATCGCCGAGTGGCGGGCCGGCCGGCGTCAGGATCGCGAAAAGATCCTTCCCAGGCACTACGGCCTTCTCTTTGCTGTCCCATTACTCTGTTCATGAGGCCACGCACCGTGGCCACTGAGGAGTGAGATGAGGAGCAGCAACCCGGTCTTCTCGCGACGGGGCTTCAGCCGCGACAACGGCTACGCGGGATTCAACGCGGCGCCGCAGGCCGGGGGCGCCGCGGTAGGGACCAACCCGTACGCACCGAACCCGGCCGGCGGGAACCCGTACGCCACCAATCCGTACGCGACCGACCCCTACGGCCCGCAGGCGCCCGCCCGCACCGGCGGGATGACGATGGACGACGTCGTCTCGCGCACGGCCCTCACACTCGGCACGGTCGCTGTCGGCGCCGCGCTGGCCTGGGTACTGCTGCCGGTCTCCTCGACCAGTTACGGGCTGGCCTTCGGCGCCGCTCTGGTGGCCTTCGTGCTGGCGATGGTGCAGTCCTTCAAGCGCACGCCGGTGCCCGCGCTGATCCTCGGCTACGCGTTCTTCGAGGGCATCTTCCTCGGCGTGATCAGTGAGATGTACAACAGCCAGTGGTCGGGCGCGCCCTTCCAGGCGGTGCTCGGCACGATGGCGGTGTCGGCCGCCACCCTGGTGGCGTACAAGCAGCGCTGGATCCGGGTCACCGCGCGGTACGCGCGGATCGGCATGACCATCGCCCTGGCGTTCCTCATGGTGATGGTGGTCAATCTGCTGCTGGTCGCCTTCGGTGTGGCCGGGGACGGCGGGCTGCGCGACTTCGGCCCGCTCGGCGCGCTCGTCGGAGTGCTGGCGATCCTGATCGGCTGCTTCTTCCTGACGCTGGACTTCAAGCAGATCGAGGACGGCATCACCTACGGCGCTCCGCGCGAGGAGTCGTGGCTGGCCGCGTTCGGTCTGACCATGTCGCTCGTCTGGATCTACCTGGAGATGCTGCGGCTGGTGGCCATCTTCAGCGGCAACGACTAGGACCTGTCAGACAGGGCGGCCTCCGGTGAGGGCCGCCCTCGCGTGAGGGGCCCGTCCGGAGGTGTTCCGGACGGGCCCCTTCACGTTCCTCCGGCGGTGCGTTCCCCGGGCGGGTGGGCGCCGGTGGTGCGGGTCCGGTCGCCCGCAGGGCCTAGAGCAGCCGCCGTGCGGCTCGTCTCAGGTCGTACTCGTGGATGATCGCCTTGGCGTGGCCGTACGCGAGCTGGTGTTCGCTCCTGAGCCAGCTGACCTTCTCGTCGAAGCGGAGAAGAGTGGGGCCCTCGTCGACGGCGCGGAGCCAGTCGGACACTTCCCGGCCCGTGCACTCGGGGATGCGGGAGAGCAGGTTGCGGTGGGTCTCGTCGGAGAAGACTTGGGACATCGGCGCCTCCGGAGGCATTGCGCTGAGCCGGCCCTGGGGCCGACCGGTCTTACTGTGCCTTCCCTGCACCGTGCCTCAGCGCGGGCCCGTTGGCAACAGTCAGGACCGGGCGCGTAGGGTCGCGGCGTGCTCGATACGACGCCCCTCACCGCCGCGGCGGACCGCTTCGCCGACCGGCTTCGCTCGGCCCCGCAGAGCAGGCTCCAGCGCGGCGCTGCCGCCGCCGGGCTCGCCCTGGCCCGGGAACTGTCGTCGCGGGCCCAGCGCCTGGAGTCCCCGGACGCCGCCGTGCGGATCATGCCGGACGCCGGGGTGTTCGCCGTCGCCGACCAACTCACGGTCGCGGCCCATGATGTGGCCGAGGCGCTGCGAACGGCCCCGCCCGTGGAACTGGACGAGGCCGTGAAGTCGGTGGTGGCGGCCGAGGCCGGATCGGGGCTGTGAGGTCCGGGCCGGCTGCCGCGGTACTGCGGGGTGCGGTGAGGTTCCGTGCGCGGGGTTCCGTGCCTACAGCGACGCTATGACGCGGTCCGCGAGGATGTAGACGTTCTCCTCGCCGCACGTGAAGGTCAGCGCGTACGCGCCGGAGATGCCGGAACCGCCCAGCAGGACCGGGTTGTCGCCCGTGCGCAGGGCCTCGGAGAGCCGCTCGGCGGTCTCGCGGTGCCCCGGCGTCATACAGAGCGTGGTGCCGTCCGCGAAGACGTACACATCGAGCGTGCCGAGCGGACCCGGGCGGACGTCGGAGAGCGCGGTACGGGTCTCGGCGAGCTCTTCGAGGCGCGTCACCATGCGCTCGTGCTCCGTCACCACGGGGGTCTGCACCGGGACGAAGTCAGGGTGTGAGGGGTGCCGGCGGCGGGCCGCTGCCAGTTCGGCGCTGTCGGGCGCGTACTCGTCCGTGCCCGGCTCTTCGTCCGCGTCGACTGCCGACTCGACGGCCGGTTCCAGCTCGGAACCGAAGCCGGTCTCGAAGGCGGGGTCGAGGCCGGTGAAGTCGGTCTGACGGGGCAGGAAGAACGCGGCGTCCTCGCCGAGGCCCGCCAGGCCGCCCAGCAGGGACGGGGCGTCCGCCGCGTCCCTGGACTCCTGCGCGGCCCAGAAGGCGCGCGCCTCGGCCAGCTCGCGTTCGCGTTCCTCGGCCAGCGCTTCCGCGACGGCCGCGCGTATCTCGGCCGCCGGGGTCTCCTCACGCGCGGCCGGTACGGTCGCGCCCCGGGTGCCGCCGGTCGCGCCCGCGAGGTCGTCGCGCAGGGCGGCGATCTGGCGGCGCAGGCCGTGTGCGGCATGCAGGGACGCAGCGCCGACGGCCGTGGCGGTGGCCGTCGTCAGCAGCAGGGCAATCGACAAAGTGCTCACTGACTTACTCCCGGATTCAATCGTTCCCCGACTTCCTACATCAGCTTGTCGTGGGAGTGCTTCCGTCGGCAGTGCATTACGTCATGAATTGGACAGGTCTTTGGGCCCTGGTTTTCCCTTTGGGACAGCTGTGACCTGCGGGAATGAAAATCCCCGGGAGATAGGTCACATCCTGGGGGAGATTCGGTCACGACTGAGCGGCGAGCGGCATGGGCGGGGTCGAGTTGTGACAGTGCCGTCATCAACCATGCCTCTGTGTAGCGGAGTTGTGAAAGCCCCGGCCCCTCCTGAGGGAGGGGCCGGGGCTTTCACGCCGACGCACGGTGGCCGTTCGGATCCGTTGCGTGCGCGCCTGTGCCGTGGCTGTGGACGGCGGGGTCAGCTCAGGCGCTCGATGACCATGGCCATGCCCTGGCCACCGCCCACGCACATCGTCTCCAGGCCGAACTGCTTGTCGTGGAACTGGAGGCTGTTGATCAGCGTGCCGGTGATGCGCGCGCCCGTCATGCCGAAGGGGTGGCCGACGGCGATGGCACCACCGTTGACGTTCACCTTGTCCAGGTCGAGACCCAGGTCGCGGTAGGACGGGATGACCTGGGCGGCGAACGCCTCGTTCAGCTCGGCCAGGTCGATGTCGCCGATCGTCAGCCCGGCGCGCTTCAGGGCCTGCTTCGACGCCTCCACGGGGCCGTAGCCCATGATCTCCGGGGAGAGGCCGGTGACGCCGGTCGAGACGATCCGGGCCAGCGGGGTCAGGCCCAGCTCGCGCGCCTTGGTGTCACTCATGATCACCAGGGCCGCCGCGCCGTCGTTGAGCGGGCAGCAGTTGCCCGCGGTGACGCGGCCGTCGGGGCGGAAGACCGGCTTCAGGCCCTGGACGCCTTCCAGCGTCACACCGGCCCGCGGGCCGTCGTCGGCGGAGACGACCGTGCCGTCGGGGAGGGTCACCGGGGTGATCTCGCGGGCCCAGAAGCCGTTCTTGATCGCTTCCTCGGCGAGATTCTGCGACCGCACGCCGAACTCGTCCATGTCCTGCCGGGTGATGCCCTTGAGTCCGGCCAGGTTCTCCGCGGTCTGTCCCATCGAGATGTACGCGTCCGGGACGAGGTTGTCCTCGCGGGGGTCGTGCCAGGAGGCGCCCTCGCTCTTCGCCACGGCCTCGGTCCGCTCCTCGGCCTTGGCGAAGAGCGGGTTGTGCGTGTCGGGCAGGCTGTCGGAGTTGCCCTTCACGAACCGCGACACCATCTCGACACCCGCCGAGATGAAGACGTCACCCTCGCCGGCCTTGATGGCGTGCAGCGCCATCCGCGAGGTCTGGAGCGAGGACGAGCAGTACCGCGTGACCGTACAGCCGGGGAGGTGGTCCATCCCCATCTGCACGGCGACGATGCGGCCCAGGTTGTTGCCCTGCTCGCCGCCGGGCAGCCCGCAGCCCAGCATCAGGTCGTCGATGTCCCGGGGATCCAGCTCGGGGACCTTGGCGAGGGCAGCCTGGATGATGGTGGCGGTGAGGTCGTCGGCGCGCAGGTCCTTCAGCGAACCCTTGAAGGCGCGGCCGATGGGGGAGCGGGCGGTTGAGACGATCACGGCTTCGGGCATCACGGCTCCAGAGGGTGCGGTGGGGCTTGGGGGTCGGGTGACGGCAGGGGGCGTGCGGCGCCTCGGTGCGGGGCGGCTTCGGGCGATGAGCGGGCAGGGCTGATTGGAAGTTACCCGGCCGTACCCGTGAGGTCACCGGAGTCGGTGTGTGATGCGGGACTCTTTTCTAAGCGACCGCTCAGGATGGCCGGAGCCGGAGCCGGAGCCGGAGCCGGAGCCGGGGCCGGAGCCGGGGCGGGGCCGGGGCCGGGGCCGGGGTGGTGACGCGCTCCCGGCCCCGCCCCGGCCCCCGGGCTTTCTACCCGTGTGGCGCAGTGTCCGCCGGTTCCGGCGACTCGGGCGACTCCGGGAGGCGCCGGCGCCTGCGGTGCTTCAGCAGGGCCCAGGGCGCACGGGCGCCCGTGACCTCGGTGCCCGCCTCCGACGCCGCGGCCGACGCGGCCTTGGCCACCGGCAGGATGTCCTCGTCGCGGGCCGCGTCCAGGTGATCGGTCTCCGGCCACAGGCCCAGCACCGCGCAGAGGGTGGGCAGCACCGCCATCGCGGCCGTCGCGTAACCCTCCGCCGACGGGTGGTAGTTGTCCGGCCCGAACAGCTCCCGGGGGTTCGCCGCGAACTCCGGGCCCAGCATCTCGCCCAGGGACACCGTCCGCCCGCCCTGCTCGATCACTCCGATCGTCTGGGCCGCCGCCAGCTGGCGCGAGACCCGCCGGGCCAGCCACCGCAGCGGCTGGTAGACGGGCTCGACCGTCCCGAGGTCGGGGCAGGTCCCGACGACGACCTCGGCCCCCGCCGTACGCAGTCTGCGGACCGAGGTCGCCAGATGGCGTACGGACTGGGTGGCCGGCATGCGGTGGGTCACGTCGTTGGCGCCGATCATGATCACGCAGACCTCGGGCAGCCGCTCGGGATCGGCGAGCACCAGTCCCACCTGCCGGCCCAGGTCGTCGGACATCGCACCGGGAAGTGCGACGTTCCGCAGGTCAACCGGGCGTTCCGCCACCGCGGCGAGCCCCGAGGCCAGCAGGGCGGCCGGTGTCTGGCCCGCCCGCCGTACGCCCTGGCCCGCCGCCGTCGAGTCACCGAGCATGACGAGCCGTAACGGTTCCAGGTGCCCCGTACGGCCCGCGAAGGCCAGTCCGTACCGCCCGTCCGCACTCGGCGCCTGGGGGGCCCGCCCGCCGCCCACCGAGCGCTTCGCCAGCTGGACCTCCGCCAGCATCACCCCCACCGCGGCCGCCCCGACCAGGCCGATACTCCCGCCTCCGTATGCCGCGCCTGCGGCGATCCGTCGCGCCACCCTCGCTCTCGACACTGCCACCTCCTCATAGCCGTACACGTGCCAGGCGGTGTCCGGCCGGCCGGTCCGTCCGCCGCCTGGTGCGGCGACCGGCCGCCCGACCGGGCTCCGTCGTCCGGCGCGCACTTCTGCCGTAGTACCCGGACCCGCGCATAGTCCCGCTATGCCCTGATCCGCCCGTCCCGCAACTGCACGCACCGGACGCCGCTCACCGGTCCGCCCGGGAAACCGGACAACACCTAACTGCCCGGAGACCGGTGCTGCCCAATCTTGTCCAATACGCTGACCGCCATGGTGCACTTCCACGACTCGATGATCAGTCTCGTCGGCAACACCCCGCTGGTGAGACTCAACAACGTGACCGAGGGGATCAGGGCGACCGTCCTGGCCAAGGTCGAATACTTCAACCCGGGCGGCTCCGTGAAGGACCGGATCGCCGTCCGCATGATCGAGGCGGCCGAGCAGAGCGGCGAGCTGCAGCCCGGCGGCACGATCGTGGAGCCGACCAGTGGCAACACTGGTGTCGGGCTGGCGATCGTCGCCCAGCAGAAGGGCTACAAGTGCATCTTCGTCTGCCCGGACAAGGTGTCCACGGACAAGATCAACGTGCTGCGGGCGTACGGGGCCGACGTCGTCGTCTGCCCCACGGCCGTCGATCCGGACCACCCCGACTCGTACTACAACGTCTCCGACCGCCTGGTCAGGGAGACGCCGGGAGCGTGGAAGCCGGACCAGTACAGCAACCCGAACAACCCGCGCTCGCACTACGAGACCACCGGGCCCGAACTGTGGGAGCAGACGGAGGGGCGGATCACGCACTTCGTGGCCGGCGTCGGTACCGGCGGCACGATCAGCGGGACCGGGCGGTACCTCAAGGACGCGTCCGACGGCCGGGTCAAGGTCATCGGCGCCGACCCGGAGGGCTCCGTGTACTCCGGGGGCTCCGGGCGGCCCTACCTCGTCGAGGGCGTCGGTGAGGACTTCTGGCCTTCGGCCTACGACAGGACCGTGACCGACGGCATCGTCGCCGTGTCCGACAAGGACTCCTTCCAGATGACGCGCAGGCTCGCCAAGGAGGAGGGCCTGCTCGTCGGCGGCTCCTGCGGGATGGCGGTCGTGGCGGCGCTGCGGGTGGCCGAGGACCTCGGGCCCGACGACATCGTCGTCGTGCTGCTGCCGGACAGCGGGCGCGGCTACCTCTCGAAGATCTTCAACGACGAGTGGATGAACGACTACGGCTTCCTGGAGCAGCCCGGCACCGAACCCCGCGTCGCCGACGTGGTGCTGGGGAAGGAGGACGGCATTCCCCACCTGGTGCACATGCATCCCGAGGAGACCGTCGGCGACGCGATCGACGTGCTGCGCGAGTACGGCGTCTCCCAGATGCCGATCGTGAAGCCGGGGGCCGGGCACCCGGACGTGATGGCCGCCGAGGTGATCGGCTCGGTGGTGGAGCGCGAGCTGCTCGACGCGCTGTTCACCCAGCGGGCCTCGCTCGGCGACGCGCTGGAGAAGCACATGTCCTCCCCGCTCCCGCTGGTCGGCTCGGGCGAGCCGGTCGCCGACCTGATGGCCGTGCTCGGCAAGGCGGACGCGGCGATCGTGCTGGTGGAGGGCAAGCCGACGGGCGTGGTCAGCCGCCAGGACCTGCTGTCGTACCTGGCCCGCGCGGCGCGCTCGGCCTAGGTCCTGCCCGGCCGGGACCGACCCGTCCCGGCCGGGGCTGCCGTCGCTCTTCCCGCGCATGCCGTGCGCGGGAGAGCCACAGGCACCGCGCGGGCCGGCACGGAGCCTGCCCGTCCCGGCCGTCCGCGGCCGGCCACCGGCCGTCAGCCGCCCGCCGTCACGGCCTTGAGCTCGGCCAGCGTCTCCCTGATGAGCCGGGAGAGATCCGGCTCGCCGGTCCCGCTGACCCAGCTCTCGAAAGCGACCCGGAAGACCGCGATCCCCGCCTCGGCGGCCAGGCTCGCGGCCGGCTCCCCGGTGCCGCGCTTCCGCAACGCCCCGGCCAGCGCCGACGCGAGGGACGCCAGCTTGATCAGCTCGCGCTCCCGGAGCTCCGCGTTCGCGGCGATGACGCCCTGCCGCTGCCGGGCGTGTTCACGGCGGTCACGGAGGTAGCCGCCCAGCGGATCGAGCGCCGCGGCCACGGCGTCGATCGGCGCCGTCGCAGCGGGTGCATCGGCGAGATGGCTCACGAGAAGCTCCTGCATCGCCGCCGCCCCACCGAACAGCACCTCGCGCTTGTCGGCGAAGTGCCGGAAGAACGTGCGCTCCGTGAGCCCGGCCCGTTTGGCGATCTCCGCCACGGTGGTCTGTTCGTACCCCCGCTCGACGTAGAGCTCCAGTGCGGCCTGCTCCAGCCTGCCGCGCCCGTTGGGCTCCCATCGACTCATGCCGCAGATCCTACGTGATGACAGGCTCTGACATCAGGTGTTACGGTCGATGACAGGAACTGACATCGGGGGTCCGGTGCGGCCCACCCCGCACCGGACCCCGGCCATCTGGAGGTTTTCGCATGCGCGTCTTCGTCACCGGAGCGTCCGGCTTCATCGGCTCGGCCGTCGTCCCCGAACTCATCAACGCCGGTCACCAGGTTGTCGGGCTGGCCCGGTCGGACACCTCGGCCGCAGCCCTCACCGCGGCCGGGGCCGAGGTGCACCGCGGCGCTCTCGACGACCTCGCCGCCCTGCGCGCCGGGGCCGCCGCCTCCGACGGGGTGATCCACCTCGCGTTCATCCACGACTTCTCGCAGTTCGAGAACGCGGCAGCCGTCGATCTGCGGGCGATCGAGGCGCTCGGCTCCGCACTGGAGGGGTCCGGCCGGCCACTCGTCGTCGCCTCCGGCACGCTCGGGCTCCGGCCTGGGCGCGTGGCGACCGAGAACGACATGCCGGAGGAGGGTCCGGGCGGCGGGCTCCGGGCCGCTTCCGCGCGGGCGGCGCTCGCCTTCGCCGGGCGCGGTGTCCGCTCGTCGATCGTGCGGCTCGCCCCCTCGGTGCACGGCGAGGGGGACCACGGCTTCGTACCCGCGCTGATCGCCACCGCACGGGAGAAGGGCGTCTCCGGATACGTCGGCGACGGGGCCGCCCGCTGGCCGGCGGTGCACCGGCTGGACGCCGCCGAACTCTTCCGGCTGGCCCTGGAGAAGGCCCCGGCGGGCTCCGCGCTGCACGGCACGGAGGAGGAGGGGGTGCCGGTGCGCGACATCGCCGGAGCGATCGGGCGCCACCTCGGCGTTCCGGTGGCCTCCGTCGATCCCGGGGAGGCGGCCGGGCACTTCGGCTGGATGGGGGCCGCCCTGGCCGCGGACACACCGACCTCCAGTGCCCTGACGCGCGAGCTGCTGGGCTGGCGGCCCGCCCGCCCCGGGCTCCTGGCCGACCTCGCCGCGGGCCACTACTTCGGGGGCCCGGCCGCCTGACGGCGGCTCCCACCGGGGTGCGTCCGGCGGCCGTACGCCCCGGGCCACGGGGGCGGGGGCAGGCTTCGCCCAAGTGGTACACGGGCGACACGCCCGCGCAGCACCGGCTTAACACGGCTGCGGCAGATTGGTGGGTGCCGGCAGGGCGACCAGCCGGCACCACGAACGGCGTCACGGACCTCCGGAGCGGCTCCCGGCTTCCAGGACGCCTGGATGCGGCACCCCGGCCCTGACCCGGACCCGCGTCTCCTCGCGGGGACCGCCGTCGTCCCGCCCCCCGGCCAGCCGGGGGTGCGGCGGTCCCCGCGATCACCCCTGTCCGGCGCGCGTCAGTCCTGCCAGCTCGATTCCCGCGGGGACTTCGGGCGGGAGCGCCCGTGGAAGAGGCCGCCGTCGCGTGCGGCGTGGACGACGTTGACGCCCACGATTCCCAGCCAGGTGACGATCAGGCCGTCGAGACCCGCGTTGATCACCCCGATCGCCGACAGCGGGACGGCAAGGACCATCATCACGATCCCGAATCCGAACCGCTCACCGAACCCGCCCTCCGGCTGCTGCGGGCGGCTGCCGCCCCGGGCGGCGGCTATCTGCTGTTCGGCCATCTGCCGGCGCACCCGGCGGTCCACTGTGTCGTCGAGCCGCTGCTCGACCTTCTCCAGGAACGATTCGACCAGGGCCGATTCGTAATCCTCGCCCAGTTCCCTGCGGGCGTGCAGGGCTGCGTCGAGTTCCTTCTTCAACTCCGGGTCGCTGGCTTCCATGGGACCACGGTACGAATGCGGAGCGCGCGGAGCAGTGGGGCTAGCCCCCCAATTCCGCTGGGGTTGCACCCCCGGCCCCGTGGGCGCCTACGGCGCGGGCACCTGCTCCGGTACCGGCTCGGCGGCCCGGGTCAGGATGGTGGCCGCCGGGATGTGCGAGGTGTCGCGCCGTGCCAGCGCCCAGTAGAGCACCGCCGGGACCACGAGACCCACGATCCAGGAGATGTCGGCGCCGCCGAGCGGTCCGACCAGCGGCCCGGTGTAGAAGGACGTGGCCAGGAAGGGGAACTGCGCCACGAGCCCGATCCCGTAGACCACCAGCGCGTCCCACCGCCAGGCGCCGTAGCGGCCCTTCGGGTCGGAGAGGGCCGGGATGTCGTAGCGCTCCCGCGAGATCAGGTAGTAGTCGACGAGGTTGACCGCCGACCACGGGGTGAAGAAGGCCAGCAGGAAGAGCAGGAAGTCCTTGAAGGAGTCGAGGAAGCTGTCCTTGCCCGCGAGGGCCACCACGGTGCCGGCGACCATGATGACCAGGATGTAGAGCGTGCGGCCGCGCGGGGTCAGGGTCTTCTGGCCGCGGAAGCCGCTGACGCTCGTCACCATCGACATGAAGCCGCCGTAGGTGTTGAGCACGTTGATCGTGAGCTTCCCCAGCGCGATGACGAAGTACAGGACCGAGGCCATCAGTCCGGTGCCGCCGAGGCCGACCACGTACCCGACCTGGCTGTTGAGGAAGGCGTCGCCCGCCGTGGCCGCCACCAGGACGCCGAAGGTCATCGACCACTGCGAGCCGAGCGTCGTGCCGCCGAGCGTCCACCAGAACGTCGCGCGCCCGCTGGTCGTACGGGGCAGATAGCGCGAGTAGTCGGCCACGTAGGGGCCGAAGGCCAGCTGCCAGGAGGCCGAGAGCGAGACCGCGAGCAGGAACAGCGGGAAGGAGAAGCTGTGGTCGTGCAGGACGGTGCCCAGGTCGATCCGGTCGAGCAGCCGGATACCGAGGTAGACGAAGGCGATGGCGCAGATGACGCTCGCCACCCGGCCGAGCGTGTGGATGACCCGGTAGCCGACCACGGCCATCGCCGCGGTGATCACGGCGAAGACGATGATGCCCGTGGTGTCCCCGAGGTGGGTCAGCTTGCCCACCGCCTGGCCCGCCAGGACGGTGCCGCTGGCGAAGAACCCGACGTACATCAGGATCACCAGGGCCAGCGGGACCACCGCGCCCTTGACGCCGAACTGCGCGCGGGACGAGATCATCTGCGGCAGCCCCAGCCGCGGGCCCTGCGCCGAGTGGAGGGCCATCACCGTTCCGCCCAGCAGATTGCCGAGCAGCAGTCCGACGATCGACCAGAGCGCCCCGCCGCCGAAGACCACGGCCAGCGCGCCCGTCACGACCGCGGTGATGTGGAGGTTGGCGCCCACCCAGAGGGTGAACTGGGAGAAGGCGCTGCCGTGGCGCTCCTCGTCGGGTACGACATCGATCGACCGCTGTTCCACCAGGCCTGCCACTGGACGGCCTCCCTCTCACCACTGCGCTGCCACCGCCGGGCGGTGTGCGCCGACCGGCGATGTATCGATCTATGCAGAGTGTGGTGTGGTGAATGGAAGGTCAATAGGTTCCGGTCAATTAGCTGCTTCTTCAGACCGCCGGGCTGTCCATTGGGCGAAGTTCGTCCGCATATGAGACGGAAATTCGGCGCATCAGGCCGTCGTCGGTGATGTCGTACTGGCCGAGCCGCCAGAGCGGCGGCGAGTACGCGTGGATCGAGACCGCGTCGTCCGTCTCCCCGGTGAGCCGGTGGATGTGGTCGGGACCGAAGCAGAAGGAGGCCCCCGCGCCGACGGACGAGGCGAGGTGCCGGCCGCCGATGCGCGGGTTCGACTCGGTCAGCACGCCCTGGACCACGCGGACCGCGCCCGACGAGATGTCGTGGTCGTGCCAGCCGGTGTCGTTCTGCCGGGTCCAGCAGAGCAGCCAGATATCGACGTACTCGTCACGGTGCAGCGAGGCGTAGTGCCGGTCGGTGTCCGAGAAGGCGACCTCGGAGCGCCAGAGCTCCGGACGGGTGGCCAGGTCGTCGACCAGGGTCCTGAGTTCACGCTTGTCGAGATTGCGGTCGGGCAGTGCGGCGTCGTACGTCACGGGGTTGCTCCCTTCAGGAGGCGGGCGGGGTTACCGGCGCGCAGGGCGTGGACGGCCGCTTCGGCGCCGAGATCGGGGATGACCGGCGGGGCGTAGGGGCGGTCGCTGCCGGATACGACCACGTCGATGCCGACCGCCCGGACCAGGGCGTCCACGGCCCGGGTGCCGTACGAGGAGGTCTCGTAGAAGGCGTCGAAATCGACCGTCCCCCGGCCGCCGCCGCGGGCCGAGAGCCGCTCGCCGTGCAGCGGGGCGAGGCCGGCGAGTGCCGCGAAGCAGACCCGCAGCCGCGGGTGGCGCGGTCGGCCGAAGGCACGGAACGCGAACCAGGAGGCGTGCATCTGCTGGACGTACGGCACCAGCGCCGGCCACCACGGCGGCGTTCCGGGGGCGCTGGGGGGCGCCGCGCCGGGATGGACGAAGAGCGGCTTGTCCGCGCGGACGAGGGTGTCGACCAGCGGCGCGCAGTGCGCCCAGCCCGCCTCGTCCAGCAGCGCGGTGGCGGGCAGCTGGAGGCCCGCGCACCCCTGGTCCAGGGTGCGGGCCAGTGCTGCGGGGTCCGGCGCGACGAGTCCGGCCGACGCCCAGACGCCGAAGGGCGCGGGGAGCGCCAGGGCTCCGCTGTGGAAGGCGTTCAGCAGCGGGTCCGCCTCGGCGGGCGGCAGGTACTCGATGCCGAGCGGGCTGGAGAGCGAGACGAGCGCGAGGCCGAGGCCGTCCGTGTGGGCCAGCGCGGTGCGGGCGGCGACGTCGTGGTCGGCCGGGTCGACCACGTACGGCGGCTCTCCTCGCAGGTGGAGCGTCCAGCCGTCGAGGTACGGGGCGGTGGTGCGGGTGCGCAGCAGCTCGGTGAAGGCCGGCGGCCAGAGGTGCTGGTGGACGTCTGTGAGCACGACTCACCCTTCTGCCGAGCGATCTGCCGGGTCTGCCGAGCGATCTGCCGGGCCGGCTGTTAAGCGATTAAGTGACGCGCTTCAGTGAAACGCTTAACAAGCGCGGGTGTCAAGACGCGGCCCGGAGCGGGCCCAGGAACGGGCGCCACCGGTGTGCCCGTTGGCGGGGCGGGCTGTCGGAGGCGGCCGGTAGGCTTCTCGCATGGCCAGGCCGAGCAAGCGCACCACCCTCCGCGAGGTGGCAGAGGCCACCGGCCTCTCCACCGCCGCCGTCTCGTACGCCCTGCGCGGCAAGCAGGTCTCCAAGGAGACCGAGGAGCGGGTCCGCAAGGCCGCAGCCGAGCTGGGATACGAGGCCGACCCCATCGCCCGGGCGCTCGCCAGCGGCCGTACGAGCATGGTCGGCGTCCTCGCGGGTGACCTCCAGGACCTCTGGCAGCAGCAGTTGATGGCGGCCATAGGGCGCGAGCTCCTGGCGGGCGACCGCTACGCGCTGATCCTCGACGCGGGTGGCGACCCCGTGCGGGAGCTCGCCCTCGCCAAGCAGCTGCGCGATCAGCGGGTGGACGGTCTGCTCGTCTCGCCCGTCGACCCTTCGGCCGAGGGCTGGGCGAAGATCGCCGAGGCGGTGCCGGTGGTCTCCATCGGTGACTCGCTCCAGCAGGCCAGGACCGCCGGAGAGGTGCTCTTCGACAACCGGGCCGGGATCGACGCGGTGCTCACCTATCTCGCGGGCCTCGGGCACCGGCGGGTGACGGTGCTGACCCCGACGGGCCCCAGTACCCCCGACCGGCCGGCCGACGTCTATGTGCGCGAGGCCGCGGACCGGCTCGGACTCGATGTCGAAGTGGTGCCGTGCGCGCAGGAGTTGGGTGAGGCGACCGCCGTGGCGCGCGGGGTGGTCGGGGGTCGTTCCACCGCGGTCTTCTGCTTCTCGGACTCGATCGCGTACGGCGTGTACGCGGCGGCGGCCGAGGCGGGCCTGACCGTCGGCCGGGATCTGTCGGTCGTCGGTTTCGACGACCACCCGGTCTCCCGGGTCCTGACACCCGCGCTGACAACCCTGGACTGGGGCCTCGCGGAGATCGCGGCCGAGGCGGCACGGCTGGCCGTGGCGGCGATCGAGGGGCGCCGGGTGCGGCGCAAGCGGATCCTCTGCGCACCGCGGCTGGTGGAGCGCGGATCCGCCGCGGGGGCGCTGCCTCCCGGCCCCGGGCCGGCGGCCGGCGACCGGAACTGACCGCGGTCACCTGGAGCGGGGCCCGGGGGCCCGGCCGGCCGCCCGGCAGCCGGGAACCGGGACCCCCGGTTCCCGGCCGCCGGACAGGACGGGCCGTCCTGCGCCCGGGAGCCGGGAGCCGGGGCGGTCAACCGGTCAGGCCGGCACCTTGTGCTGCTTCAGCCACTCGTCCGCGACCCGGTCCGGGTCCTTCTTGTCCTTGTCGACCATGCGGTTCAGCTTCGTCAGCTCCTCCGTCGTCAGCACGTTGCCCAGCTGGGCCAGCGCCTTGCGGACCTTGCCGTCCGCCTTGCGGGCGGCGATCAGCGGGACGATGTGCTGCGCGGGCACCAGGTGCTTCGGATCCTCCAGGACGACCCAGTTGTTCGCCGCGACGTCCACATCCGTGGTGAAGATGTTGGCGACGTCCACGTCGCCCTTCTTCAACGCGCCCTTGACCAGGGGGCCCGACGAGTCGAGCGCCTTGAACTCCTTGAACTCCACGCCGTAGACGTTCTTCAGGCCGACGACCCCGACGACCCGCTTCTTCATCTCGGCCGCGGCGCCGAACACCAGCTTGCCGTTGGCCTTCTTGAGGTCGGCGAGGGTCTTGAGCCCGTACTTGTCGGCCGTCTCCCGGGTCACCGCGAAGCTGTCGCGGTCCTCGGCCGCCGCGTACGGCAGGACCTCCAGACTCGCGGGCAGCACGGCGGCCAGCGCGTTCTGCATCGCGCCCGCCTCCGTCTCGGTGGCCTTCTGGTTCAGGTAGAGCAGCAGACTGCCCTGGTACTCGGGGAGCAGATCGATGTCGCCCCCTTTCAGCGCGGGGACGATGATCTCGCGGGAGCCCAGGTTGGGCTTGACCGTGGTCTTGATGCCCGCGGCCTTGAGTGCCCCCGCGTAGAGGTAGCCGAGTATCTGGTTCTCGGTGAAGTTGGCGGTGCCTATGACCAGCCCGCCCGAGCTGCTTCCGGCGTCGCCGCCGGAGCCGCCCCCGTTGAGGGACGTGATGCCGGACGAGCAGGCGGCGAGCACGGGCGCCGATGCGCCGGCCAGCAGGGCGGTGAGTGCGGTACGTCGGTTCATCTCGGTCTCCAGAAGTCAGCGGGCGGTGTCGGGACGGCCGCGCAGCAACAGCCGCTGCACTCCGCCCAGGGCCAGGTCGGCGAGGACGGCGAGGACGGCGACGAGCACCGCACCCCCGAGCACCTGCACCAGGTCGCGCTGGGCGAGCCCGTCGAATACGTACCGGCCGAGTCCGCCGAAGCTGACATAGGCGGCGATGGTGGCGGTGGCGATGACCTGCACGGTCGCCAGCCGGATGCCGGTCATGATCAGGGGCAGCGCGAGCGGGAGCTCGACCTGCCAGAGGACCTGGTGGCCGCGGAGCCCCACGCCCTTCGCCGCGTCCTTGACCTCCGGGTCGACGGCGACCATGCCCGCGTAGGTGTTGGTGATGATCACCGGCACTGCGAGGGCGACCAGCGAGATGTACACCGGCCAGATGGAGAGCCCGCCGGCCAGGAAGACCAGTGTCACCAGACCGACGGTGGGCAGCGCGCGTCCGAAGGACGCCAGGTTGACCGCGATGAACGCGCCGCGCCCGGTGTGGCCGATCAGCATCCCGATCGGGAGGGCGATGACGGCCGCGATGACGGTGGCGAGCAGTGAGTACTGCAGGTGTTCGACGAGCCGGTGCGCGATGCCGTCCTGGCCCGACCACTGGGCGGAGCCGGTCAGCCAGGACGCGAGGTTCTTGAGGAGTTCCAGCATGGGTCAGGCGCCCCTCTTCATGGAATGGCGCTGCCGGGTCCAGGGCGTGCACAGCCACTGGACGGTGACGAGCAGCGCGTCCGCCACCAGGGCGAGCAGCAGGGTCAGGATCACACCGGCGACGACCGGGGTGGGGTAGTTGCGCTGGAAGCCGTCGGTGAAGAGCTGGCCGAGGCCGCCGTAGCCGATATAGCTGGCGACGCTCACCAGCGAGATCGACATGACGGTGGAGACCCGGATCCCGGCCATGATCACCGGGAGCGCCAGCGGCAGTTCCACGGTGAGCAGGGTGCGCAGCGGCCGGGTGCCCATGGCGGTGGATGCCTCGCGGACCCTGGCGGGCACCGCGTCCAGGCCCTCGACGGTGTTCCGTACGAGCACCACCAGGGTGTACGCGGTCAGGCCGGTGATGGCTGTCGTGCGGGTGAGCCCGGTGATGGGCAGCAGCAGGACGAAGAAGGCCAGCGACGGGATCGTGTAGAGGATGTTGGAGAGGCCGAGGACGAAGCCGCGCAGTGCGCGTACCCGGTGGGCGAGTACCGCGAGCGGCAGCGCGATCAGCAGGCCGATGAGGACGGCGGGCACCGCGGTGGAGAGATGGTCCGCGGTGAGGTGAGCCATCTCACCGGTGTGGTCGGGGAACCAGCCCCAGTCGATGGTCATGCGGCGCTGCCGGTCTTCGACGGGGCGTCGCCGGCGGCTCCGGCGCTCGTGTGGGCCTCGCCCGCACGGTCGTGGATGGCGTCCCGGGAGGTGACGCCGGTCAGTACGCCATCGGCGTCCACCCGGGCCACCAGCCCGGCCGGGGAGGAGACCGACTCGTTGAGCGCGGAGAGCAGCGAGTCGGTGTCGCGCAGCGCCCGTACGGGCAGCAGCGGGGCGTCGCCCGCGGTCCCGGCCGCCGGGGCGGTCTCCGTGTCGAGCCAGCCGAGCGGCCTGTTGTCGGCGGATACCACCAGCTGCCAGCGGCCGGTCCGCTCCGCCGCGGATTTCCGCTCGTCGGCGCGGACGACCGGGGCCGGCGTCTGCGGTATCCCGGCGAGGGTGGAGAGGGACAGCAGCTTCAGGCCGCGCTCCGCGCCGAGGAAGTCCGCGACGAAGTCGTCGGCGGGCCGGGCGAGCAGTTCGGCGGGCTCGGCGCACTGGACGAGATGGCCGCCGGTCCGGAAGACCGCGATGCGGTCGCCGAGCCTGACGGCCTCGTCTATGTCGTGGGTGACGAAGACGATGGTCTTGTTCAGGTCCTTCTGCAGCCGCAGCAGCTCGTCCTGGAGCTGGGTGCGGACCACCGGGTCCACCGCGCCGAACGGCTCGTCCATCAGCAGGACCGGCGGGTCGGCGGCGAGCGCGCGGGCCACGCCCACCCGCTGCTGCTGGCCGCCGGAGAGCTGGTGCGGATAGCGCTTGCCGGTGTCGGCGTTCAGCCCGACCGTTTCGAGCAGCTCCGCGGCGCGGGCCCGGGCCTTCTTGCGGCCCCAGCCCAGCAGCAGCGGTACGGTCGCCACGTTGTCCAGGATCGTCCGGTGCGGGAAGAGCCCGGACTGCTGGATGACGTATCCGATGCCGCGCCGCAGCTCGGCCGCGTCCGCTTCGAGTATGTCCTTGCCCGCCAGGCGGATGGTCCCCGACGACGGGTCGACCATGCGGTTGATCATCCGGAGCGTGGTGGTCTTGCCGCAGCCGGACGAGCCGACGAGGACCGTGATCTGCCCTTCCGGCATGTCCAGGCTGAGGTCGTGCACTGCGGTGGTGCCGTTCGGGAAGCGTTTGTGCACGGCGTCGAATTTGATCATCGGTCATCCCTTGCCCGGCTGCATATGGTCATGCAGAGTTCTCGGTGTCTGAATAATTTGTCAATGGGCTGCGGTAGAACACTGGCGACGTAGGTCCATCAGGCAAGATCGAATGTCGGAAAAGGAGGCGTTCGCGCATGATGCCGTACCGCACGGTGGACACCCAGACCGGCATTGTGGTCCTCGACGGTGAGTCCCTTCCGGTCGCCGACGTGGTCCGGCTGGCCCGCAGTACGGCCAGGCCCGTACCCGGGACCGGGGCGATGAAGCGTGTCGAACAGTCCTGGGACGCGGCGCGCGAGCTCGCCGCGTCGGGTCGGGTGTACGGCCGCTCCACCGGTGTCGGCGCCAACCGTAACGAGTCGGTGCCCTCCGGCGCAGCCGCCGACCACGGACTGCGGCTGCTGCGCTCGCACGCGGGCGCCATCGGGGACCCGCTGCCGGCCCACGAGGTCAGGGCCATGCTCGCAGTCCGCGCCAACCAGCTGCTCGCCGGAGGGGCCGGGCTGCGCCCCACTGTCGTCACCGCGCTCTGCGAGGCCCTGGAGTCCGGCGCCCACCCCGTCGTCAACGCCTTCGGCTCCGTCGGGACCGGCGACATCGCGGCCCTGGCCCAGATGGGCCTCGCGCTGGCCGGTGAACACCCCTGGGAAGGCGGCACACCGCCCGCCGCACTGCGCCTCGACAACAACGACGCCCTCGCCCTGATCAGCAGCAACGCCCTCACCCTCGGCCAGGCGGCGCTCGCGCTCGACGAGCTGCGCGGGCTCGTCGACGCGACCCAGGTGGTGGCCGCGCTGTCGCTGCTCGCCGTGGACGGATCGTTCGAGGCCTACGCGGAGCCGGTGCACTCGGCCCGCCGGCACCCCGGCTCGTACGCGGTCGCGGCCCGCAGCCGCCTGCTGCTCGGCGCAGCCGAGCGGCCCACCCCGCCGCTGGGCCGCATCCAGGACCCGTACGGCTTCCGCTGTGTCCCGCAGATCCACGGGCCCGCCCAGGACGCGGCGGACCTGCTGGAGCGCACCCTGGCCGTCGAGATCAACGCGGCGGCCGAGAATCCGCTGATCCGTGCGTCGGACATGGCCGCCTACCACCACGGTGGCTTCTACATGGCCCAGGTCGTCCTGGCGCTCGACCACTTCCGGCTGGCTCTCACCCAGACCGCCCGGCTCTCCACCTCCCGGCTCTCCGCGCTGAACGAGCCCGGCTTCACCCGGCTGAGGCCCTTCCTCGCCGACGGCGAGGCCGCGTCGTCGGGAGTGATGATCCTGGAGTACGCGGCCGGGGCCGCCCTCGGTGAGCTCACCGCCCTCTCCGCCCCCGCGTCCCTCGGGCACGCCGTCCTCTCCCGCGGCGTCGAGGAACAGGCCAGCTTCGCCTCCCTCGCGGCCCGGCAGGCGCTGCGGGCCGGGCGCGCGTACCGCTATGTGGTGGGCTGTGAACTGGTCGCCGCCGTCCGGGCGCTGCGCCAGCGCGAACTGCGGATCGACCCCGGTCTGCCGGTCGGCCGCGCCTTCGCCCTGGCGGACGAGGTGCTCGACCCGGATCTCGCGGACCGGCCGCTCACCGACGACGTGGAGACGGCGACCGCCCTTCTCGACCGGTTCAATGAGCTCTGACGCGGGCGGTTACCCGAAGCGGGGGGCTCCCCGCGGGGCGGGCGGTTCAATGAACTCTGATGTGGATGTGGAACTTGAGGGGGACGACGGTATGAGCGAGAGCCCGGCCGCACGGCTGCAACAGCTCTTCGAAGGGCACCGGCTGACACCGACCCAGCGGCGCATCGCGCACTGCATGGTGCGGCAGGCCGCCGACGCACCCTTCCTCTCCTCCGTCGAACTGGCCGAACTGGCAGGGGTCAGCCAGCCGTCCGTCACCCGGTTCGCGGTCGCGCTGGGCTTCGACGGGTATCCGGCGCTGCGCAGGCACCTGCGGGAGGTCGCCCCGGCCGGGCGGGAGGCGGCGGACGACAGCCTCAACGAGTACCAGCAGGCCGTCCGTGCGGAGATGGAGAATCTGCGCAGGCTCGCCGAGGTGCTCGCTGATCCCTCGCTGGTGGAGCGCGCGGGGCGGCTGCTTGCCGGTTCCCCTGCGCTGCCGGTGCTGGGCCTGCGCGCCGCCTCCTCGCAGGCCAGGGGTTTCGCGTACTTCGCGGCCAAGGTCCACCGGGATGTCCGGCTGCTGGACGAGGGCGGCACGATGCTGGCCGACCGTATCGACGCCTCGGTACGGGCCGGGGCCACGGTGCTGCTCTGCTTCGCGCTGCCGCGCCACCCGCGTGAGGTGGTCGATGCGCTCGCCTACGCGCAGTCGGCCGGGCTGACCGTGGTGACGGTCGCCGACTCGGCCTTCGCGCCGGTCGCCCGGCACAGCGACATCCTGATCCCCGCCGCCGTCGGCACCGGCCTCGCCTTCGACACGGCGTGCGGGCCGATGCTGCTGGGGCGGGTGCTGCTGGAGGCGATGTGCGACGACCTGCCGCAGGCCCAGTCGCGCCTGGAGGAGTTCGACGCGCGCGCGGCGGCGCGGGGGCTGTTCGTCGAGTAGCGGTCGCGAGCGTGGGGGAGCGGCCGCAGTCGCGGGGGAGTGCCGGAACGGATCACCGGTTCCGGCGCTCCCCCGTCTCTCACGGCGTACTCAGAAACCGTCGCTAATCTCCGCTCGGTCCGGAGCAGGGTGCGCGGAGGGAGTACGGACGTGGGGCGCGGCAGAGCGCAGACGCAGACACAGGAACGGAAGCAGGGTCGGCCGGCGGGGCCGGGGAAGGACAGGCCGCGGACCGTGGCGAGGGTCGCGGTGCTGGTACGGGCCGGGGCGGCGCCCCTGTGGTGGCTGGGGCTGGTGGCCGCGGCTGCCGGGACCCTGCCGCCCGGATTCACGGGGCGCAGGACCGGTCTTCTGGCCGGGGCCGCGCTCGCCCTGATCACTTGCGCGGTGGCGGCCCTGGTCCGCAGACGCCGGTTCGTCCATCTGTCGGGGTCGCCCTCGCGCGCGGGCCGGTCCGACTTCCTGCAGGACCGCGCTGTGACCGTACGGAACTGGCGGCGCGCCCACCGCTGGTGGCTGCTCGCGGGCTTCGCCGCGGCGCTCGCCTCGTCGTTCGCCCTTCCCGCCGCGGGCGGAATGGTCCTCGCCGGGGCGGGCGCGGGCCTCTGGCTCAGGGCGGTACTGCTGGGCCGCCGCGAACGCGCCGACGACCTGCTCTTCTGGGTCCGTACGGACTGGATCGCGCGGGGTCCCGCGGGGAAGGCGGTCAGGGGATACCGCTCGACGGGTGTCCTCGCGGGCGACGCCGCACCCGGCGGGGCACGGCGTCGCTGACGGGGGCCGGTCCGGCCGGGTCACACCTCCAGCTCGGCCTCGATCTTCTTGAGCTGGTGGCGGGCCATCGCGAGGTTCGCCCGGGACTTGTCCAGCGCCAGATAGAGGAACAGCCCGTTGTTCCCACGGCCCTTGAGCAGCCGGATCAGGTGGTACTGCTCGCCCAGGGTGATCAGGATGTCCTCGATCTCGTCCTTGAGACCGAGGTGTTCCATGGTCCGCACCTTGGCGCGCACCACGTCGGTGTTCCCGGCGGCGGCCACGGCCAGATCGAGGTCCTTGCCGCCGCCCAGGGTGCCGAGCGCCATTCCGCTGGTGTAGTCGACGAGAGCCACGCCGAGGGTGCCCTCGATCGAGCTCATCGCGGTCTTGAGTGTGGTTTCGGTGTTCGCCATGGGAGGCGTACTTCCTCTCTTGCTGGGGGCGCCGGAGCGAGTGGTGTCCGAGCGGTCGGTGGGCGGGCTGTCGGTGGGCGGGCGATGCGCGTGCGGGGGGTTCGTGTCCGGGGAGTCCACGGGCGGGTCCGCGTCCGTGTCCGGGCGGGCGGCACCGGAACCTGCGGTACGGGTACGGGTGCGGGCGCCCCGCGAAGGGGTGCCGCGCGCAGGCGGGTTGGTCATGGGCTCTCCTGGCGTTCGAGGGCGCCGTCGACCAGCTCACCGATCCGGGTGCTCGACCGGCGGGCCTCCAGGTGCAGCCGCCCCACGTTGGTGCGCGGCTGGGCGAGCAGGGTGAGGACGGCGGACCGGCCTGCCGCGTACGTCGCCACATAGCCGTGCTCGCCGCGGACCAGCAGTTCACGGAAGGCGCCCTGGCCCGTCGTCTCGGTCAGCCGCACCGCGACGCCCAGAGCGGCGGCGGTGAGCGCGGCGACGGACTCGCCCTCGGCCGATGTGGTGTCCTGCGCCAGTACCAGGCCGTCGGCGCTGGCCGCGAGCGCTCCGCTGATCTGGGGCACCCGGGCTCTCAACCGCCTGAGTTCATCCAGTACTTCGGCCTCCGCGGACATCAGTTGTCTCCTCTCGGCGCGCTGCCGCAGAGCGCGGATCACAGCGTGGCCTCCAATGCGTCTCGCAGCCGGCGGAGCAGGGCGACGTCCGGGTCCTGTGACACGTCGGCGACCGCGTCCGCGAACGGTGCGGGGACCGCGGGCACCTGCGGTACGGGCGCGCGCGGGGTCTCGACGGCACCGGCGGCTGCCAGCCTGCGGACGTCGATGAGGGTGTGGAAGGCCGGGCGGCCCAGCGCCCGGGCGATGTCGGGCGGGGTGCGGGCTCCGTCCACCAGGTCGAGCACGGCGCGCTGGCGCGGGGTGACCGGGACGTCGGGGTGGCTCCGCGCCCGCACCACCGGAGCGGTGTCGATGTCCGGGTAGGGCCAGAGCCGGTCGAGCAGTTCACGGCGGCGGGCCACCTCCCGCTCGACCGCGTCGGCGGGGACCGGGTGCACGGTGCCTATCCAGTGGGCGACGCCGTAGCGGAAGCGGGTGGGGCCGCTGCCGGGCGCGAGGGCGAAGTACGCCGCGTCGTGCAGCGCGCCGAGGTGGCAGATCTCCAGCTCGCCGTCCGCGACCTGACCGCTCTCGACCAGGAAACGGCCGACACGGCCATGGGCCCCGGCCCGGTCCAGTGCCTGCTGCCAGCCGTCGGGGCGCAACCGCCCCGACGCGGTCAGCAGGACGTCTATCCCGGGGGCCGCCGGGCTCTCGGCATGCACCACCTGGCCGTCGACCAGATAGAGCGTGCCGCGGTCACGCAGCAGGGCGCCGGTGGCGCGTTCGCCTGCCAGGCGGACGAGCATGGGCGAGATCCCGGCGGGTCTGGTGGCGGTCGTCATCACAGCACCAGTCGCTCGGCGAGGTCCCGCAGTCTTAATCGGGCGAGCGCCAGATTGCCCTCGTCGCGGTCGAGCCAGAGGTGCAGGAAGACACTGCTGTCGAAGGTCGTCTCGACGAAGCGCAGGATGTGGTAGCCAGTGCGGTTGGTGACGATGACGTCCTCCACCGGAGGCCCCGCCACCGCGGGCCCTGGCGCCTGGACTCCGATACGGGGCCCGGGCGCCCCGGCTCCGGTCCGCCCGGCCGCGTCATCCCCGCCGTCCTGCCCTTGAACGGCGGGGGACGGCGCGAACGCGGGGTGCTCGGCGGCCATCCGGGCCAGCTCGGCGGTCTCGGCCGCGGTCGCCTCGTGGTCGTTGTTCGGTGACTCGCCGATGGTCCCGAGCGCCAGCCCGCTGGTCCAGTCGACCACGGCGGCACCGAGGGAGCCGGGCAGCCGCATGGCTTCCAGCAGACACTCGTCGATTCCGGGCACGCGGAACTCCCCTCCCAGCGTGGTGCGCGTGGCCGCGGGGGCGGCTGTGCGGCAGTGACGGCAAAGTTACGCAACGCTCCCCCTGCTGGTGGGAGTTCTGGCATTTTCCAGCGGAACATGCGCGACAGGGTTAGGGTCTGCGTTCCGTCCGTCCGGGGGCAGTTGGCCGGGGGGCCCGGCCGGGCCCCCCGGGGTGACGCCGGGGCCCGGGGCCCGCCCCCCTCAGAGCAGCGCGTCCGCGTGGGCTCCGCCCGACTCGGCCACGATCTCCGCCACGCTCTGCGCGTCCCGTACCGTCGCGAAGCGGACCCCGGGCGCGCCGGACGCGGTCTCCGCGCCCGCGGCGAAGCCGTACACCGCGGGCCTGGCGAGGCTGTTGTACGCGTAGTGGTGCGCGAAGTAGTACGCCCCGGTGTCCAGCACGGCGACATAGTCCCCCTGGCCGAGCCGCGGCAGCTCGCGCTCCTCGGCCAGCAGGTCGCCCGCGAAACAGGCGGGGCCCGCGATGTCCTGGGCGGCGACGGCCGCCGTGCTGGGGCGGCCCTCGCTGTCGTACGCGGCGATCCGCAGCGGCCAGGACGCGGGCGCGTACACCGTCCTGGTGGCCACCTGGACCCCGGCGTGGGTGACCGCGATGGCCCTGCCGCCGGCCGATTTGGCGTACTCGACACGGGCCAGGATCGTGCCGTGCTTGGCGAGCAGCGACCGGCCGAACTCGGTGACCAGGCCGTAGCGGCCGTCGAGCAGGCCGGGCGCGGTGGCCTTGAGGAGCCGGGCGTACTCGGCGTACGTGGGGGTCTCCTCGTCCGACGAGAAGTTGACCGGGAGGCCGCCGCCGATGTCGATGGTGTCGATCTGCTGCCGGCCGGCCGCGGCGTTGATCTCCTCGGCCAGCTCGTGCACGGCCCGTACGCCCTCGGCCATCAGCGCCAGCGGAACGCCCTGCGAGCCGGAGTGGGTGTGCAGCCGGTTCAGCCAGGGGCGGTCGAGGAAGGCCCGGACGACCCAGGCGCGGGCGCCGTCGTCGCGCAGCGCCACCCCGAACTTCGAGGTGGCGGTGGCCGTCGACAGGGCGCCGATGGAGCCGCCGCCGATCTGCGGGTTGACGCGCAGGCCCAGGGGCGAGGTGGTGGGGGCCGACTGGACGAGGGCGTCGAGCCGGTCCAGCTCCTGCGGATTGTCGGCGTTCACCGCGATCCCGATGGCGAGCGCCTCGCGCAGCTCGGCGGGGGTCTTGGCGGGGGAGTCCAGGACGGTGTGCGCCGGGCGCACACCCGCCGCGCGGGCCAGCGCCAGCTCACCGGGGCTCGCGACCTCCGCGCCGATGCCCTCGGCGGCCAGCAGCCGCAGGACGGGCACCAGCGGGGCCGCCTTCACGGCGAAGGCGTGCAGCACGGGTGTTCCGGGCGGTGTGACCTCCTCGAACGCGGCGCGCAGTGCGGCGGCGCCGGCCCGGATGCCGTGGATGTCCAGCAGCCCGACGACGGGGGCCGCGGGGCCGGCGAGCCCGGTGGCCACCGCCGCCCGTACCGCCTGCTCTCGCCGTGCTGCGGCGCCCGTTTCGGAAGGTGTGTCGGAGACCGTTCCAGAACCCGTGTCAGAAGCCATGAGATCCAGCCAATCATCCACCGGGACGGGGTGGGGTTGCCGGCAGCTATTGACTAGTTCTATTCAGCTCGTCAAGATGTGAATAGTTCATGCAACAGTGTGGGATCGAGGAGGCAGACCATGTCAGGACCCCGGCCGGTACGGGCCCCCCGCGGTACGGAGCTGAGCACCCTGGGATGGCAGCAGGAGGCCGCCCTGCGCATGCTCCAGAACAACCTCGACCCCGAGGTCGCCGAGCACCCCGACAAGCTCGTCGTCTACGGCGGCACCGGCAAGGCCGCCCGCGACTGGCGCTCCTTCGACGCGATGGTGCGCACGCTGCGGACGCTCAAGCAGGACGAGACGATGCTCGTCCAGTCCGGCCGGCCGGTCGGCGTGATGCAGACCCACGAGTGGGCGCCCCGGGTGCTGATCGCCAACTCCAACCTGGTGGGCGACTGGGCCAACTGGGAGGAGTTCCGGCGGCTCGAATCGCTCGGGCTCACCATGTACGGCCAGATGACGGCCGGCTCCTGGATCTACATCGGCACCCAGGGCATCCTGCAGGGCACCTACGAGACCTTCGCCGCCGTCGCCGCGAAGCGGTTCAACGGCACGCTCGCCGGGACGATCACGCTCACCGCCGGGCTCGGCGGCATGGGCGGCGCCCAGCCGCTCGCCGTGACGATGAACGACGGCGTCGCGATCTGTATCGACGTCGACCCGCGCGCCATCGAGCGCCGTATCGAGCACCGCTATCTGGACGTCCGGGCCGACTCCCTTGAGCACGCGCTGCAGCTCGCCACCGAGGCACGCGACGCACGCAAGCCCCTCTCCATCGGCCTCCTCGGCAACGCGGCGGAGCTGCTGCCCCGGATGCTCGCCGAGGGCGCGCCCATCGACATCGTGACGGACCAGACCTCCGCCCACGACCCGCTCGCCTACCTGCCGCTCGGCATCGACTTCGACGACATGGCCGCGTACGCGGCCGAGAAGCCCGCCGACTTCACCGTGCGCGCCCGCGAGTCGATGGCCCGGCACGTCGAGGCCATGGTCGGCTTCATGGACGCCGGGGCCGAGGTCTTCGACTACGGCAACTCCATCCGTGGCGAGGCCCAACTGGCCGGATACAGCCGGTCGTTCGACTTCCCCGGTTTCGTCCCCGCCTATATCCGCCCGCTCTTCTGCGAGGGCAAGGGCCCGTTCCGCTGGGCCGCGCTCTCCGGCGAGGCCTCGGACATCCACAAGACCGACAAGGCGCTCCTGAAGCTCTTCCCGGAGAACGAGTCGCTGCACCGCTGGATCAAGATGGCCGGTGAGCGCGTCCACTTCCAGGGCCTGCCCGCCCGGATCTGCTGGCTCGGCCAGGGCGAGCGCGACAAGGCCGGGGCCCTCTTCAACGACATGGTCGCCGACGGCACCCTCGCCGCCCCGCTGGTGATCGGCCGCGACCACCTCGACTGCGGTTCGGTCGCCTCTCCGTACCGGGAGACCGAGGCCATGCTCGACGGCTCCGACGCCATCGCGGACTGGCCGCTCCTCAACGCCATGGTCAACGTCGCATCCGGCGCCTCCTGGGTCTCCATCCACCACGGCGGCGGGGTCGGCATGGGCCGCTCCATCCACGCCGGACAGGTCTCGGTGGCCGACGGCACCCCGCTCGCGGGCGAGAAGATCCGCCGGGTGCTCACCAACGACCCCGGTATGGGTGTCATCCGCCACGTCGACGCCGGCTACGACATCGCCGAGCGGGTCGCCGACGAGCGCGGCGTCCGGGTGCCGATGCGCGAGGGCGACGACGCGACCGGAGCCACCGCGGGCACCGCCGGCGGCGAGGACGATCCCAAGTGACCTCCTCATTCCATGAGATGTGGGCGGAGCTGCTGCCCGTCGGCCGCAGCTCCGCCTCCGGCGGGTACCGCCGCTACGCCTGGACCGCGGCCGACTCCGACTGCCGCGCCTGGTTCAAGGACCAGGCGCTGGCCCGCGGCCTCACCTACGAACTCGACCGCAACGGCAACCAGTGGGCCTGGCTGGGCGACCCGGCCGCCTCCGACGCCGTCGTCACCGGCTCGCACCTGGACTCCGTACCGGACGGAGGGGCCTTCGACGGCCCCCTCGGCGTGGTCTCCTCCTTCGCCGCGCTCGATGAACTCCGCCGCAGGGGAGCCGAGTTCACCAGGCCGCTGGCTATCAGCAACTTCGGTGACGAGGAGGGCGCCCGCTTCGGACTCGCCTGTGTCGGCTCCCGGCTCGCGGCCGGACAGCTCACCGTCGACCAGGCGCACCGGCTCCGCGACGGCGACGGCATCTCCCTGCCGGACGCCATGGAGCAGGCCGGGTACGACCCCACGGCCATCGGCCCCGACCCCCAGCGGCTCGCCAGGATCGGTGCGTTCGTCGAGCTCCACGTGGAACAGGGGCGCGCCCTCGACCTCAGTGGTGACCCGGTCGGCATCGCCTCCGCCATCTGGCCGCACGGCCGCTGGCGGTACGACTTCCACGGCGAGGCCAACCACGCGGGGACGACCCGCCTGGTGGACCGCCGCGACCCGATGCTCACGTACGCCGAGACGGTCATCGCCGCCCGCCGCCAGGCGGAACTCGCCGGTGCGGTCGCCACCTTCGGCAAGATCGCGGTCGAGCCGAACGGCGTCAACGCGATCCCCTCGCTGGTGCGCGGCTGGCTCGACTCGCGCGCCGCCGACCAGTCCACCCTGGACACCGTCATCGCCGGTATCGAGCAGGCGGCCAGGGAACACGGCGAGCGGGACGGCGTCGACGTCCGCGTCACCCGCGAGTCCTTCACCCCCGTCGTCGAGTTCGAACACGCCCTGCGCGACGAGCTCAGCAAGATCCTCGGCGGCGACGGCACCGGGGTGCCCGTTCTCGGAACGGGCGCGGGACACGACGCCGGGATCCTCTCCGCGTCCGTCCCGACCGCCATGCTGTTCGTACGCAACCCCACAGGCGTCTCGCACTCACCGGCGGAGACCGCCGCTGAGGACGACTGCCTGGCCGGGGTGACCGCACTCGCCGATGTACTGGAGGGCCTGGCGTGCAGGTGACCTACTGGCTGGAGCACGCCTGGCTCGACACCCATGTCGAGCCAGGCGTCGTCCTGGAGACCGGCCAGGGCCGGATCACGGCGGTCCGCACCGAGGTGCCGTCCCCGCCGCCCGGCGCCACGGCCCTGCGCGGACTGACCATCCCGGGCCTGGCCAACGCCCACAGCCATGCCTTCCACCGCGCCCTGCGCTCCACCGCCCAGGTCGGCTCCGGCACCTTCTGGACCTGGCGCGACGTCATGTACGGCGTGGCCTCCCGGCTGACGCCGGACTCCTACCACGCCCTGGCCCGCGCGGTGTACGCCGAGATGGCGATGGCCGGGATCACCGTGGTCGGCGAATTCCACTATCTGCACCACACACCGGGCGGCGCCCCCTACGACGACCCGAACGCGATGGGCGAGGCACTCATCGCCGCCGCCGCCGACGCTGGCATCCGCATCACTCTCCTCGACACCGCCTACCTGGCGTCCGGGATGATCGACAAGTACCGCAGCGCGGAGCCGGAGAAGCACCAGCGGCGCTTCTCCGACGGTTCGGCGCAGAGCTGGGCCGAGCGCGCCTCCCTGCTGAAGGACCGCGACCACGCCCGGATCGGTGCGGCCGTCCACTCCGTGCGCGCGGTCCCCGCCGACCAGCTCGCCACCGTGGCCGCCTGGTCCGAGAGCCGCCGGGCCCCGCTGCACGTACACCTCTCCGAGCAGACCGCGGAGAACGAGTCCTGCCTCGCGGCGCACGGCTGCACCCCCACCCGGCTGCTCGCCGACCACGGGGTCCTGGGACCCCGCACCACCGGCGTCCACAACACCCATCTCACCGACGAGGACATCCGCCTCCTCGGCTCCTCTGCGACCGGCACCTGCATGTGCCCCACCACCGAGCGCGACCTCGCCGACGGCATCGGCCCCGCCGCCCGGCTCCAGCAGGCGGGCAGCCCGCTCTCCCTGGGCAGCGACAGCCACGCCGTGATCGACATCCTCGAAGAGGCGCGCGCCATGGAGCTCGACGAACGGCTGCGCACGCGCACCCGCGGCCACTGGACAGCGGCGGCCCTGCTGCGCGCGGCCACCGCGGGCGGCCACGACGCGCTCGGCTGGCCCGAGGGCGGCGTCATCGAGACCGGTGCGCTCGCCGACCTCACGACGATCGCGCTCGACACGGTCAGAACAGCGGGACCGGTACCGCGCCTCGGAGCGGAGACCGCGGTATTCGCCGGCTCCGCCGCCGACGTACGCCACACGGTCGTGGGCGGCCGCCATGTCGTACGCGACGGAGTCCATGCCCTGGTCCCGGACGTCCCGCAGGCCCTGGCCGAGTCGATCGCGGCCCTGCGTCCCTGATCCCGTACCCGTAGGAGCACATCGCGATGACGAACCCCGCGACGACGAACCCCGCGCACACGAGCCCCGCCACCGGTGCCACGGCCATCACCCACATCGGCAGTCTGGTCACCAACGACCCCTCCCTCGGGGACGGATCCCCGCTCGGTCTGATCCAGGACGCGGCGCTCGTCATCGACGGCGAC
The DNA here is from genome assembly GCF_036061255.1 of Streptomyces sp. NBC_00388. Classification (NCBI taxonomy): domain Bacteria; kingdom Bacillati; phylum Actinomycetota; class Actinomycetes; order Kitasatosporales; family Streptomycetaceae; genus Streptomyces; species Streptomyces sp. NBC_00388. Next base: position 2,984,429 of record NZ_CP107948.1, on the reverse strand, counting down.
CGCGTCGTCTGGGTCGGTGAATCCAGCAAAGCACCCGCCACTGACAACGCCGTCGACGCGGGCGGCCGGGCGGTGATTCCCGGGTTCGTCGACTCGCACTCGCACCTGGTCTTCGCGGGCGACCGGACGGCCGAGTTCAACGCGCGTATGTCGGGACGGAGTTACTCGGCGGGAGGTATCCGCACCACGGTCGGCGCCACCCGCGCCGCCACCGACGAGCAGCTCTCCGCGAACGTGGGGGCGTACCTCCACGAGGCGCTCCGCCAGGGCACCACGACGCTGGAGACGAAGTCCGGCTACGGCCTGACCGTGCAGGACGAGGCACGGGCGCTGCGCATCGCGGCCGGCCACACCGACGAAGTCACCTACCTGGGGGCCCATATCGTCGCGCCGGAGTACGCGGACGATCCCGACGGGTACGTCGCCCTGGTCACCGGCGAGATGCTGGAGGCCTGTGCGCCGTACGCCCGCTGGATCGACGTGTTCTGCGAGAAGGGCGCCTTCGACGGCGACCAGGCCCGCGCGATCCTCACCGCGGGGCGGGCGAGGGGCCTGCATCCGCGCGTCCACGCCAACCAGCTCAGCTACGGCCCGGGTGTCCAGCTCGCTGTCGAGCTGGACGCCGCTTCGGCGGACCACTGCACTCATCTCACCGACGAGGACGTCACCGCCCTGGCCGACGGCGACACCGTCGCCACCCTGCTGCCGGGCGCCGAGTTCTCCACCCGCGCGGCCTGGCCGGACGCCCGCCGGCTCCTCGACGCCGGGGCGACCGTCGCACTCTCCACGGACTGCAACCCGGGCTCGTCGTTCACGTCGTCCATGCCGTTCTGTATCGCCCTGGCGGTGCGGGACATGGGGATGAGCCCGGACGAGGCGCTCTGGTCCGCCACCGCGGGCGGTGCGCGGGCCCTGCGCCGCACGGACATCGGACGGCTCGCTCCGGGGGCCAGGGCCGACCTGACCCTGCTGGACGCCCCGTCGCACGTCCACCTCGCCTACCGGCCGGGGGTCCCCCTGGTCGCGGGGGTGTGGCAGCGCGGAGCCCGGGTGATCTGACCCGGACGCCGGAGTCCCGGGCCGCCGGCACTCCCCGGACGCGCGAGGCCCCGGACACGCGAGGCCGGACACGCGAGGCCGGACGCGCGAGGCCCCGGTCGCGGACAGCGGCCGGGGCCTCGCGCGCTCACGCTCGGGGAGCGGCGCACGCGGAAGAGCCGGTCCCGGCGAGCGGGACCGGCTCTTCCGCCGAGGCGCTGCCCGGCCGGTGTGCCGGACGAGGCTCCTCGCGGCGGGGTGTCACTGCTCCAGGGTCAGCCCCTTGCGGAGCTTCACCAGCGTGCGCGACAGCAGGCGCGACACGTGCATCTGCGAGATGCCCAGCTCTTCGCCGATCTCCGACTGCGTCATGTTGGCGACGAAGCGCAGCGACAGGATCTGCCGGTCGCGCGCGGGGAGCCCGGCGATGAGGGGCTTGAGCGACTCGATGTACTCGACACCTTCGAGGTCGTGGTCCTCGTAGCCGATCCGGTCCGCCAGGGCGCCCTCGGACTCGTCCTCCTCGGGCTGGGCGTCGAGCGAGCTCGCGGTGTACGCGTTGCTCGCCGCCATCCCCTCGACGATCTCTTCCCTGGTCAGGCCGAGGCGCTCGGCGAGTTCCGCCACGGTCGGGGAGCGGTCGAGCTGCTGGGCGAGCTCGTCGCCCGCCTTGGCGAGGTCGAGACGGAGCTCCTGGAGGCGGCGCGGCACCCGCACCGACCAGGACGTGTCACGGAAGAAGCGCTTGACCTCGCCGATGATCGTCGGCATCGCGAACGTGGGGAATTCCACGCCCCTGCTGAGCTCGAAGCGGTCTATTGCCTTGATCAGGCCGATGGTGCCGACCTGGATGATGTCCTCCATCGGTTCGCTGCGGGAGCGGAACCGGGAGGCGGCGAACTTGACCAGGGCCAGGTTGAGCTCGACGAGCGTGTTGCGTACGTACGCGTACTCGTGCGTGCCCTCTTCGAGGGACTCCAGGCGCGCGAAGAGCGTCTTCGACAGGGCCCTGGCGTCCAGCGGCCCCACTTCGCCGTACGGCGGAATCTCAGGAAAATCCTCGATTCCGGACTCGATCCGGTGGGACGGGGTAGGCCGTGCAGTCGACGCACCGTTGCGGGATTCGTCGAGCCGGGGTGACATGGTGTCCTCCATGGTTCTCGGCATATGGCTGCCGATGCCTGTGTTCTGCGGTGTAGCGGCGCCTCCAAAGCCGGCCGTGTTCGAATGGTGTCGCTCTACCCCTATCGGCTTGTGACGGACAAGCGCAAGTACTAAATGTCCGTATTGTCAAGGTAAGTTGGGGTTGTTCGGCTACCAGTCGGCGTGCGGAAGGCGTAGTCTTCGTCGCACGTCAGCGACATTTCCAACGGCGAAGAGGAACGGACATGGACCGCGGGACGGTCGGCAGCACGAACCGGGGCCGGCTTCTGGTCGAAGTCAGGTCCGTCGGCCGGAGTGAGGTCGTGACTCCGGCGGGTGAGCTGGATCACCACACTGCCGAATTGCTCAGTGAACCGCTGGACGAGGCGCTGGACCGCGGCCGGTCGCGCCTGGTCATCGACTGTTCGCAGCTGGAGTTCTGTGACTCGACCGGGCTGAACGTGCTCCTCGGGGCCCGGCTCAAGGCGGAGGCCGCCGGGGGCGGGGTCCATCTGGCGGGGATGCTTCCGGTGGTGGCCAGAGTGTTCGAGATCACAGGCGCCGAGGCGGTCTTCACCTTGCACGATGATCTCGAAGACGCGCTGCGCGACTGACCGGCACACTCTGTTGAAGAAATTGAGTGTTGTCACCATGAGGCAGGGCAGGAGTCCCTCCGCAATCCCTGTACCGCTGACTTTTTTGAACCGGTGAATCGGTGAGGTGAAGCGCTGATGAGCACCACCCGGCAGCAGCCGCCGGGGGACCTCGGTCCCGAGCGCGACGACGCCGGACCTGCCTCTACCGTGTCCGCCGAAGGCCGCAGTCGCACGCTCTCCCTGCTGAGTGCGAGCGGCATCGTGCCGCTGGCGCGTGATTTCACGCGCCAGGCGCTCTACGACTGGGCCTGGCTGCCCGCAGAGAGCGCCGACCGCCGTGCGGCGGCGGAGGACGTCCTGCTGGTCGTGTCCGAGCTGGTGACCAACGCGTGCCTGCACGCGGAGGGGCCCGAGGAGCTCCGTGTCTCGTACGGGCAGAAAGTGCTCCGTCTCGAGGTGGCCGACCGCGGTGCGGGTCAGCCCGCCCCGCGCAGCCCGCACCGGGCCGGCCGGCCCGGCGGGCACGGCATGTTCATCGTGGAGCGGCTCTGCCTCGACTGGGGCGTGATCCGTACCCCGGGCAGGCCGGGCAAGATGGTCTGGGCCGAGCTGGCGGCACCCGCCTAGAGGTCACCCGCCTGGAGGGCGCCCGGCTCGCGGCGCCGGCCCGGTCGGGCCCCGCGCCGCCCGGAGGGCTCCTGGCCGCCGCCGGACCGGCTCCGGGACGGCGGGGCGCGAACGCCGCGGCGGTGTCCCGCCGACCGCTCCCGTCCCCTCGTTCCCCCCTTCCCCCTGAGCGCACCGATCCGGTGCGCTCTTTGTCTTCCCTCGGCAAGGGCTCCGGCGTACCTTGAGCGCCAAATCTGATGTGCCGTCAGGAACGCAGCGGCGGCATCCGGCATAAGGGGTTCGAGGTGTCGTACCAGAAGCGGACAGCGTGTGCGCTGGCGGCGGCCGTCGCGGGCTCGGTGGTGCTGATGACGGCACCGGCAGCCCAGGCCGACGTGGTGGATGTCAACTACCAGTGCAAGACGCCGATCGGGAACAAGGGCGCCGTCTCGCCCATCGACATCAAGGGCGTCAGGAGCGGGGGCGGCTACACCCTCACCATGTCCTTCCAGAAGGGTGTCTCGTCCAGCCCGGTCGAGCTGGGCAAGGGCGCCATGAAGCCCAGCGCGCTCATCAGGCTCGGCGGTGCGGAGAGCGGGACGGTCGCGGTCTCGGGAGCGACCAACACGGCGGCCATACCCGCCAACTCACCCATCAAGATCAGTGATCTGTCGGGCACCTACACCCCCAGGAAGAGCGGCAAGGTCACCTTCACCGCGTCGACGCTGACCATCAAGGCGCTCGGCACGACCACCACCTGTACCCCGTCCAACAGCCCCAAGCCGTCACTGACCCTGACGGTCGCGGGATCGGGCGGCGGTACGAGCGGGGGCGGCGGCTCCACGGGCGGCGGTGGCACGGGCGGTGGTGGCACGGGCGGTGGTGGCACGGGCGGTGGCTCGCAGAGCTCGACGGGCGGCAGCCTGCCGAAGACCGGTCCGCTCGACTCCACGATGGCGCTCGGCACGCTCGGCGGGACCGTGCTGCTGAGCGGGGCCGCCGGGGTGCTGTGGCTGACCCGGCGGGGCCAGCGGTCCGCCTGAGTCCAGCGGGGCGAGGAGGCGGTCCGAGCCGCACCGGCGACCAGGGGCGGGTCTGAGTCACAGGGAGTCCTTTCATGCTCACGCGTACCATCCGTTCCGCCGTGCTCACGGCTGCCGTACTGCTCTGCTCCGCCGTGCCCGCGCTCGTACCGGCGTACGCGGCGGCTCCGGCGGACGGCGGGCCCGGCTGGACGGTGGCCCCGGCATCCAGCGGCGGGACCAGGCCCAGTGCCGGCGGCCGGCCGTACTTCTATCTGGAGGGCGCGCCGGGGACCGTCCTGGAGGACGCCCTGACCCTGACCAATCCGGGGAAGAAGCCGGTGACGGTGCGGCTGCGGGGGGCCGAGGCGTACCACACGCCGGCCGGTGGGTCCGCGCTCCGCGCCACCGACACCACCTGGATCACCCCGGCGGCCCGCTCGGTGGAGCTCCCCGCGCGGACGAGCGCCCGGGTCCCTTTCAGCGTCACGGTCCCCGCCACCGCCGAACCGGGCGACCACCCGGCCGCGATCGTGGCTGCGGCCGGCGGGCGCGAGACCGGGGTGCGGGTGCGGTTACGGGTGAGCGGGCCGACGCTCTCCGCGCTGACCGTGGAGGACGTACGGGTCGACAAGGGCCCGGGGCTCATCCGCTACACGCTCGTGAACCGGGGCAACACCGCCCTCACCCCGCACCTCGATGTGCGCGCCGGCGGTCTCATCGGCGGCGACCACCGCATCGCCGGGCGCACGCTGCCGGTGGAGCTGCTCCCCGGGCGGCGTGTCTCCCTCACGGAGAAGTGGCCCCATCCGCCGGCCCTCGGCGCGGCGGCCGTCCACCTCGTGGTGACGGCGGGTGGCGGGGCCCGCTCCACCGGGACCGCGTCGGCGGTGTTCGTCCCGCGATGGTGGCCCGCGGGTCTCCTGGTGCCGGCGCTCGCCTGCGCGGGCCTCTGGTCCCTGCGGCGCAGACATGCCAGGCGGCCGGGAACGGGCGCAGGACCGGGGCCGTACGACGGCGAAGGCGCGGAGGGAAGCGACCGCGCGGACGCCGGGGACAGCGGCAGTACGGGCAGCGGCAAGAGCCCCGGTGGTACAGGCGACCCCGGCGGCAGCACCGACAGCGAACCGGCGACGGCGGGAGCGGCAACGTGAAGATCGGACCCGCCCGGTGGCTGCGGGCGCTCGGGAGCTGGGGCGCCGCCCTGGGCTTCCTCCTGGCCCTCCTCCCCGCCCTGGCCCTGGCCCCGGCCACCGGCGCCGCGGCGGCGGACAACCCCGGTGCCACGCTCTCCCGGCAACAGGCGGGCAAGGGCGGGGACATCACGGTCAAGGGCACGGGCTGGCGCCCCGACGCGCTCCTCATGATGCTGATCTGTGGTCAGGCCACCCCGGCCCGTGGGGTGATCGGCGGCACCAACGCCTGCGCCAACGCGGACGGGCGGGCCGTCACCACCGACTCCAGGGGCGGCTTCAGCAAGAAGCTGCCGGTCGCCGAGCCGCCCCGGCCCTGCCCCTGCGTGGTCCACATCGCGACGGTTACCGGTGAACAGGCCGCCGCCGACGTGGTGTTCGAGGTCGCGGGCCATCCGGTCGCGGCCCTGCCGAAGCCCCCGCCGGGCGGGCGGCTCGCCGTCCTGACCGGCGCCCGGCTGGAGGGATCGAGCGGGGTCCTCACCTGGTTCGGCGCGCCCCCCGCCCGCACCATCGTCTTCACCGTCGGCAATCTCGGCTCGACCCCCGTCAAGGACCCGCTCTTCTCGCTCGGCACCTCGCACGGCGTGTTCGCCCCGCAGTGGGAGGACCGGCAGTGGCACGGCACGGTCGCCCCCGGCAAGAAGGCACGGATCAGACTGGACGCCGAACTGTCGGCGGGCGCCCACGGCGACTACCAGGTCGCGGTGAAGTACGCCGGGAAGGTGCTGGTCGAGCAGCCCTGGGGGGTGGGGCGCCCGTGGGGCGTCACGTTCTTCTGGCTGCTGCTGTGCGTGGTCGTGCCGGCCGCTGTCTTCCGTATCGGTATGGCGGTCGTCGACAAGGCGGGGCCGCGGGCCGCGCGCGCCGCGGGCCGGTCCTGGCGCCGCAGGAACGCGCGGCCAGGACCCGCCCCGCGCATGCCCGCCTTCCGCAGGCCCGGGCGGGCCGACGCCCCGCCGCAGCCCTCTACGGCCACGGCTCTGCCGTGGTTCACCCCGGACACCGCACCGTCCGAGAACCACCCGGTCGAGAAGCACCCGACGACGAAGGGAAACTCGTGATCAGAAAACGGAGGATGAGCGCGGCAGGATGCGCGCTGATGCTCGGCGGTGCGGGGATCATGCTGGCCGCGGGCCCGGCTCGGGCCGCGGACGTCTCGTACAAGACCGAGTGCATACCGCCCGCGATCTCCGGGCTGCCGGCCATCGAGGGCACGACCCAGGTGGCCGTATCGGCCCCTGCCACGGCGAAGGTGGGCGACGAGGTCGACGTCGTGTGGAAGACGGTCTCGGCCGCTTCCAAGAACCCCGACATCCTCGACCTGGACTCGAACACCGTGCAGCCGACCGGCACGGTCAAGGTGGGCGGGGCGCAGACCGCGGACCTGGCCATGCAGGGCCCCCGGACGAACCCGCCCATCCCCAAGGGCAGTCCGATGGTCCTCTCCGACATGACGGGCAAACTGAAGCTGACCAAGGCCGGGGACGTCACGCTCACGGCCGACAAGTACAACATCAACGTCAGCAAGCCGATCTCCACTGACACCAAGTGCTCGCCCAAGGAGACGGTGAAGTCGTCGGTGACCATCAAGGTCACGGACGGCGGCGGTACCACCACGGGCGGTACGACCACCGGTGGCACGACGGCCGGTACGACTACGGGCGGTACGACCACGGGCGGTACGACCACCGGCGGCACGACGGCCGGTACGACCACGGGCGGTACGACCACCGGCGGCACCACCACCGGTGGCACGACGGCCGGGACCACTGCCGGCGGGACCACCACCGGGGGCAGCACCTCCGGCGGCACCGGCGGCACGACCGACTTCCCTGGCAAGGAGGTCTCCGTCGCGTACGCCTGCAAGACGCCCATCGGCAACAAGAACGCCACATCCCCGGTGAAGGTCAGTGCGAAGAAGAGCGGCGGGGACTACGGCCTCACCGTCAAGTTCAGCAAGTCGGTGATGGACAGCCCTGCCGACATCCCCGCCGGTTCGGTCGTGCCGTCCATGGAGGTCAAGCTCGGCGGCGCCGACAAGGGCACGGTCCATGTGGCGGGCCCGGCCAACAAGTCGGCCATCAAGTCCGGTGCGCCCATCGAGATCCCCGACCTCACCGGCACCTACAAGCCGGGCGCCGACGGCAAGGCGACACTCAGCCCCGGCGTGCTGACGGTCAAGGCTCTCGGGACGACCACCACCTGCACCCCGCCGGCGAACGTCGCCGTCTCGCTGGAGCTGGACACCTCGGCCCAGCCGGGCGGCGCGTCGGGCGGCACATCGACCGGCGGCACCACCGGCGGCGGTACCGCGGCGGGCGGCACGGGCACCAGCACCGGCGGTGGCCTCGCCGAGACCGGCGCGAGCGACAACGGCGGCCTGCGGGCGCTCGGCCTGGTGGCCGGCACGGTGATCCTGCTGGGCGGCGCGGTGTTCACCTTCACCCCGTGGCGGAGGCTGCGCGGCACCCGCTGACCCGGACCCGGGACGGCGGCGCCCCGCCGTCGTCACGGGGACGGCCCAGCGCCTACGGGACAGGCCCCCGCCGCACCGGTCAGGTGCGGCGGGGGCCTGCGTACGGGATACAGCGAGCGCGGAACGCGTCAGCGCACGTCGCCCATGAGCTCCTTGACCTTGCCGCGGTACATCCAGACCGCGAAGGCCGCGACCACCGCGAGCCCCGCTTCGAGGCCGACCATGCCGGACTTGTTGAGGTTCACGCCGGAGAGCGACATCAGGCTGGTGACGCAGTCGCCCGCCGTGACGGCGAGGAACCACACACCCATCATCTGGCTGGCGTACTTCGCGGGAGCCATCTTCGTCGTCACCGAGAGGCCGACCGGGGAGAGGCAGAGCTCGCCGACGGTCTGGACGAAGTAGATCGCCACCAGCCACATCGGGCTGACTTTCGAGCCGTCCGTCGTCGACATCAGCGGCAGCATGAAGACGAAGAAGGAGACGCCGACCAGGAAGAGACCCGAGACGAACTTGACGACCGTGCTCGGCTCCTTGCCCCTCTTGTTGAGGGCCAGCCAGATCCAGGCGACGACCGGGGCCAGCGCCATGACGAAGACCGGGTTCACCGACTGGTACCAGGACGTCGGGAAGTGGAAGCCGAACAGGCTGTTCGTCGTGGAGTTCTCACCGAAGAGCGACATCGTGGAGCCGCCCTGGTCGTAGATCATCCAGAAGATGGCAGCGGCCACGAAGAACCATATGTAGCCGGATATCTTCTTCTGCTCCAGGCCGGTCAGGTCCCGGTCGCGCTTGATGCGCGCCAGCACGCCGATCGGGATGAGCAGACCGAGCACGGTGATCGGGTAGAGCGCCCAGTTCTCCGTGAAGGTGCCGCTGAAGACCACGATGCCGTAGAAGACCGCGGCGATGATCAGGCAGATCAGGCCCTTGGTCAGGACCGAGTTGCGCTCCTGCGCCGACAGGGGCTTCGGGACGATGGAGCTGCGCTCGTTCAGGTGGCGCGTGCCGAGGAGGAACTGGATCAGGCCCAGCCCCATGCCGACCGCGGCGAGGGCGAAGCCGAGGTGCCAGTTGACGTTCTCGCCGACCGTGCCGATGACCAGCGGCGCGAAGAACGACCCGATGTTGATGCCCATGTAGAAGACGGTGAAGCCACCGTCCCTGCGCGGGTCGTCCGGGCCCTTGTACAGGTGCCCGACCATCGTGGAGATGTTGGCCTTCAGCAGCCCGGAACCGAACGCGACGAGCGCCAGTCCCGCGAAGAACGAGCCCGTGCCCGGCAGCGCCAGGACGAGATGCCCGACCATGATGACCGAGGCCGCGATGGTGACCGTCTTGCGGGCCCCCCAGACGCGGTCACCGAACCAGCCGCCCGGCATGGTGAGCAGGTAGACCATCGCCAGGTAGATCGAGTAGATCGCCGTAGCGGTGGCAGCGCTCAGATGCGGACCGGTGCTGGACACCAGGTACAGCGGGAGCAGAGCCCTCATGCCGTAGAAGCTGAAACGCTCCCACATCTCCGTCATGAAGAGCGGTGCCAGGCCGCGGGGGTGGCCGAAGAAGGTCTTTTCCGGGGTGTCCGGAGCCTTCGTCAGGCTTGACGCCATGGTCGTTCCTTGCTTCTCGGGACGCGCCGCAGATCGGTGACGCGCCCGGTGGGGGGTGGCCGGCACCGGCATGGTCCGCCCCCACCCCACGCCTGAGGGGCCAGCCGGATGTGTTCCGTACCGAGGGGGGAGACCGCACCGGGATCCACGCTCCGTGCGCTTCCTCGCACACGGGGCCCGGCCGCTAGGTCATTCACTGTCCACGCGGCCGGGAGGACCGACCGTGCACAGAAGAAGGGGGTCTTTGCCGCACCATGGCAGGCCAAAGAGCCCCAAGTACTGCTACAGGCGTCTCGCCACCATAAAGAGGCAGCTGCGGCATTTGAAAGGGGTTGAGACATGGATCACAGGCGAACGCCGGAACCAGCCACCGTATTCGAAGGTAGCAACGCGTGTGGCCACCCAGACTCGCAGCCCTTCACCGTCACCTCACGAGCACGACCCGTCGCGGTCTACCATCACCCTCATGACCCGTGTACTGCTCGCCGAGGACGACGCATCCATCTCGGAGCCGCTGGCCCGCGCACTGCGTCGGGAGGGTTACGAGGTCGAGGTGCGCGAGGACGGACCGACCGCGCTCGACGCCGGCCTTCAAGGAGGGATCGACCTGGTCGTCCTGGACCTGGGCCTGCCCGGTATGGACGGTCTTGAGGTCGCCAGGCGGCTGCGCGCCGACGGGCACACCGTGCCCGTCCTGGTGCTCACCGCCCGCGCCGACGAGGTCGACACGGTGGTCGGCCTGGACGCCGGCGCCGACGACTACGTCACCAAGCCCTTCCGGCTCGCCGAACTGCTGGCGCGGGTACGGGCCCTGCTGCGGCGCGGCGCCGCCGACACCGCCCCGCAGCCCGCCACCCACGGCGTACGGATCGACGTCGAGTCGCACCGCGCGTGGATGGGCGACGAGGAACTCCAGCTCACGGCAAAGGAGTTCGACCTGCTGCGGGTGCTGGTCAGGGACGCCGGCCGGGTCGTCACCCGGGACCAGCTGATGCGTGAGGTCTGGGACACCACCTGGTGGTCCTCCACCAAGACGCTCGACATGCACATCTCGTGGCTGCGCAAGAAGCTCGGCGACGACGCGGCGAACCCGCGCTACATCGCCACCGTGCGGGGTGTCGGCTTCCGCTTCGAGAAGAGCTGAGGCCCGCCGCCCGGGCTGTCCCTCCCGGGCGGCCCGGACGGCACTGACCCGTCCCCGGGGGCGCCGACTGCGACACTTGCCGCATGCGCCGCCGACTCATCAACTCCACGCTCGCCGTCGTACTCGTCGTGATCGCCGTCTTCGGCGTCTCGCTCGTCATTGTCGAGACGCGCACCATCAGCAGCAGCGCCCAGGAGAGCGTGGACTCCGAGGCGCTGCGCCTCGCGAGCATCGTCGAGAGCCGCATCGTCGGCGACGAACGGGTCACCGAGTCGGTCCTGCACGACCAGGTCGACGCCGACCGCTACGCCGTGATCAAGATCCCCGGCCGGGAGACCATCAGGCTCGGCACCGAGCCGCAGGGCGCCGTCATCCGGGGCAAGGCGTCCGGCGCGGACGGCGAGGAGGTCTCGGTCGAGGAGGCGGGCTCCACCGTCACCCGCGAAGTGGGCCGCACCCTGCTCATCATCGGCGCGGTGGCGCTCCTCGCGATCGTCTCGGCCGTGCTCCTCGCCGTACGCCAGGCCAACAAGCTCACCTCGCCGCTCACCGACCTCGCCGAGACCGCCGAACGCCTCGGCTCCGGCGACCCGCGTCCCCGGCACAAGCGGTACGCGGTGCCCGAGCTCGACCGGGTCGCCGATGTGCTGGACGCGTCGGCCGAGCGGATCACACGGATGCTGACCGCCGAGCGGAGGCTGGCCGCCGACGCCTCGCACCAGCTGCGCACACCGCTCACCGCGCTCTCCATGCGGCTGGAGGAGATCACCCTCACCGAGGACCTGGACACGGTGAAGGAGGAGGCCACCATCGCGCTCACCCAGGTCGAACGGCTGACGGACGTCGTGGAGCGGCTGCTGACCAATTCACGGGACCCGCGCACCGGCTCGGCCGTCACCTTCGATCTGGACGAGGTCGTCACCCAGCAGCTCCAGGAGTGGCGCCCGGCCTACCGCAGCGCGGGGCGCGCCATCGTACGGTCGGGGAAGCGCGGGCTGCGGGCCATCGGCACACCCGGCGCGGTGGCCCAGGTGATGGCGGCCCTGATCGAGAACTCGCTGATGCACGGAGGCGGCACCGTCGCGGTCCGTACGAGGGTCACCGGCACCCAGACGGTCGTCGAGGTGACGGACGAGGGTCCTGGTGTGCCGCCCGACCTCGGGGCGCGGATCTTCGAGCGGACCATCAGCGGCCGCAACTCCACCGGTATCGGCCTCGCCGTGGCCCGTGACCTCGCGGAGGCGGACGGCGGGCGGCTCGAAATGCTCCAGCAGCACCCGCCGGTCTTCGCGCTCTTCCTGAGCCGGGTCTCGAAGAACCCGCCGGCGCAGAGCGGCCCGCAGGACCAGGAGGACCCGAAGCCGACGATCCGGTGACCGGCCGCGCTTCCCCCCCCGGGGCTACTTCTGGTGGGCGACCAGCGGCTCGGGGGCCGGGGCCCGCTCCGGCAGCGTCCGGAACACCCAGGTGCGGTAGGACCAGAAGCGGAAGAGCGTGGCGACGGCGATACCGAGGAACTTGAAGAAGTTGCTCTGCAGCGGGGAGTTCCAGTCGGCGCCGTACGTCGCCGCGTAGAGGATCCCGTTCTCGATGACCGCCCCGGCCAGGCTGAACAGCAGGAAGAGCCCCATCTCCCGGCCCCTGCCGCTCTTCTCGCGGTCCCGGTAGGCGAAGTAGCGCAGCCCGACGTAGTTGAAGACCACCGCGATGACGGTCGCCAGCAGACTGGCCCGCACCACCGGCAGCGAGGTCGCGTGGCGGAGCAGGTTGAACGCCACCATGTTGACCAGCAGGCCCAGCGCACCCACCGCGCCGAATTTGGCCACCTCGCGCCAGAGGCGCTGCACGCGCGTCCGCATCCCGCCGGAATCGCTCATGGTGGTCGGTAGCCCCGTTCGGTCGGTTGAGTCAACGCGACCATGCTAGCCAGTGCTCCGTTCGGGTGTCCGGTCAAGGCCGTGACGTGCTGGCATGCGGCCCCTGGGCCTGCGGATACCCTGGGGTACGTGACGTTCCCCGTAGTCGGCATGGTCGGTGGCGGACAGCTCGCCCGGATGACCCACGAGGCGGGTATCCCCCTCGGCCTCAGATTCAAGCTGCTCAGTGACACCCCGCAGGACTCGGCTGCCCAGGTGGTCAGCGATGTCGTCATCGGCGACTACCGCGACCTGGACACGCTGCGCGCCTTCGCGCGCGGCTGCGACGTGATCACCTTCGACCACGAGCATGTGCCCGCCGCGCATCTTCGTGCCCTGCAGGCGGAGGGCATCCCCGTCCGGCCGGGCCCGGACGCGCTGGTGCACGCCCAGGACAAGGGGGTGATGCGCGAGAGACTCACCGCGATCGGCGCACCCTGCCCCCGCCACCGCATCGTCGCCGACCCGGCCGACGCGGTCGCCTTCGCCGACGAGGTGGGCGGCTTCCCCGTCATCCTCAAGACGGTCCGGGGCGGCTACGACGGCAAGGGCGTCTGGTTCGTACGCTCCCTCGCGGACGCCGAGGCCCCCTTCAAGGCGGGCGTCCCGGTGCTGGCCGAGGAGAAGGTCGACTTCGTACGGGAGCTGGCTGCGAACGTCGTACGCTCCCCGCACGGCCAGGCCGTCGCCTACCCGGTGGTGGAGTCCCGGCAGGTCGACGGGGTCTGCGACACCGTGATCGCCCCCGCGCCCGGCATCGGCGAGGAGCTCGCGGGCGAGGCCCAGCAGCTCGCGCTGCGGATCGCCGCCGAGCTGGACGTGACCGGACACCTCGCGGTCGAGCTCTTCGAGGTCCGCGGGGCGGACGGCAGGCCGGGCATCCTCGTCAACGAGCTGGCGATGCGCCCGCACAACTCCGGCCACTGGACCCAGGACGGCGCGATCACCTCGCAGTTCGCCAACCATGTGCGGGCGGTCCTGGACCTGCCGCTGGGCGACCCGCGACCGCGCGCCCGCTGGACGGTCATGTGCAACGTCCTGGGCGGCGACTACCCCGACATGTACCAGGCCTATCTCCACTGCATGGCCCGCGACCCCCAGCTCAAGATCCACATGTACGGCAAGGACGTGAAGCCGGGGCGCAAGGTCGGCCACGTCAACACCTACGGCGACGACCTCGACGAGACGCTGGAGCGCGCCCGTCATGCCGCCGGATACCTGCGAGGGACGATCACCGAATGACCTCTCCGTCAGCTTCTGCGGCCGCCGCCGGCCCCGTGATCGGCATCGTGATGGGATCGGACTCCGACTGGCCCGTCATGGAGGCCGCGGCCAAGGCCCTGGACGAGTTCGGGGTGGCGTACGAGGTGGACGTCGTCTCCGCCCACCGGATGCCGCGCGAGATGATCGCGTACGGCGAGCAGGCGGACGGCCGGGGGCTGCGGGCGATCATCGCGGGCGCCGGGGGCGCGGCCCATCTGCCGGGCATGCTGGCCTCGGTCAGCCCGCTGCCGGTCATCGGCGTCCCGGTGCCGCTGAAGTACCTGGACGGCATGGACTCGCTGCTCTCCATCGTGCAGATGCCGGCCGGGGTCCCCGTGGCGACCGTCTCGGTGGGCGGCGCACGCAACGCGGGCCTGCTCGCCGTCCGCATCCTGGCCGCTTCCGACCCGGAACTGCAGGACAGGATGCGGGAGTTCCAGCAGAAGCTGAACGACGAGGCAACGGAGAAGGGCACCCGGCTGCGCGCCAGGGCGGCGGGCGCGGAGACCTTCGGATTCGGAAAGTAGGCGGTCCCATGAGCAATCACCTCACCGAAGCGCTGGACCTGCTCGCCGAGTACCCGGTCGTGGACGGCCACAACGACCTGCCCTGGGCGCTGCGCGAGAACGTCCGGTACGACCTCGACGCGCTGGACATCGCCCGTGACCAGACGGGTCATCTCCACACCGACCTGCACCGGCTGCGCAAGGGCGGCGTCGGCGCGCAGTTCTGGTCGGTCTACGTCCGCAGTGACATGGCCGGCGAGGACGCGGTCAGCGCCACGCTGGAGCAGATCGACGCCGTGGACCAGCTGCTGACCCGCTACCCGGGCGACCTGGTCCGCGCACTGACCGCCGACGACATGGAGAAGGCCAGGGGGCAGGGCCGGATCGCCTCGCTGATGGGGGCCGAGGGCGGGCACTCCATCAACAACTCACTGGGTACCCTGCGCGCCCTGCACCGGCTGGGCGTGCGGTACATGACGCTCACGCACAACGACAACATCGCCTGGGCGGACTCCGCCACCGACGTCGTGAAGGCCCACGGGCTGACCGCCTTCGGCCACGAGGTCGTCCGGGAGATGAACCGCACCGGCATGCTCGTCGACCTCTCGCACGTGGCGGCCTCCACGATGCGCGACGCCCTGGGGACCTCCGTGGCGCCGGTGATCTTCTCGCACTCGTCGTCCCGTGCGGTCTGCGACCACCCGCGCAACATCCCGGACGACGTCCTCGCGCAGCTCCCGGCGAACGGCGGCATCGCGATGGCCACCTTCGTCCCCAAGTTCATCCTCCCCGAGGCGGTCGCCTGGACGGCGCGCGCGGACGAGAACATGCGCACCCACGGGCTGCACCACCTGAACACCACGCCCGCGGGGCTGAAGGTCCAGCGGGCCTTCGAGGAGGCGCACCCGCGCCCGATGGCCACCGCGTCGACGGTCGCCGACCATCTCGACCACATGCGCGAGGTGGCAGGCGTCGACCACATCGGCATCGGTGGTGACTACGACGGCACGGCCTTCACCCCGGCGGGCCTGGAGGACGTGGCGGGCTACCCGAATCTGATCGGTGAGCTGATCGGGCGCGGCTGGTCGAAGCCTGACCTGTCCAAGCTGACCTGGCTCAACGCGGTACGGGTGCTGCGCGACGCGGAGGACGTGGCCCGCGGGCTCCAGTCCGAGCGCGGCCCGTCCCACGCGACCCTGGCCGGGCTCGACGGCTGAGACGGCCCTCGCGGGGCCCGGCAGCCGGGAAGGCTGCCGGGCCCCGCGGCGTCTCCCACCGGCTCCGGCCGCCCCTGGCAGGCTCAGCGGCCGGAGCTCAGGCCCGCGGGCGCCCCATCGCCCGGTACACCCAGCCGGCTTCCCGCCAGGCCACCGCGTCCAGGGCGTTGCGGCCGTCCAGCAGTATCCGCTCGGAGGCCACCGCCCCCAGCGCCGCCGGGTCGAGCTCGCGGAACTCGCGCCACTCCGTGAGGTGCAGGACGACGTCCGCCCCGCGCACCGCGTCCAGCGCGGTCTCCGCGTAGCCGAGCGTCGGGAAGAGGCGCCGGGCGTTCTCCATGCCCTTGGGGTCGTAGACCGTGACCTGGCCGCCCTGGAGGTGGATCTGGCCGGCGACGTTCAGCGCGGGGGAGTCCCGTACGTCGTCGGAGTCCGGCTTGAAGGTCGCGCCGAGCACCGCGACGCGCTTGCCCAGGAAGGAGCTGCCGCCCACGGCCTCCCGCGCCAGCTCCACCATGTGACCGCGGCGCCGCATGTTGATCGAGTCGACCTCGCGGAGGAAGGTCAGCGCCTGGTCGGCGCCGAGCTCGCCGGCGCGGGCCATGAAGGCCCTGATGTCCTTGGGCAGGCAGCCGCCACCGAAGCCGATCCCGGCCCGCAGGAACTTGCTGCCGATGCGTTCGTCGTGCCCGAGCGCCTCGGCCAGCTTGGCGACGTCGCCGTCCGCTGCCTCGCAGACCTCGGCCATCGCGTTGATGAAGGAGATCTTCGTGGCGAGGAAGGAGTTCGCTGCGGTCTTCACCAGCTCGGCCGTGGGGAAGTCGGTCACCACGAACGGCGACCCCTCGCTCACCGGCCCGGCGTACACCTCGCGCAGCAGCTTCTCGGCCCGCTCGCTCTCCACACCGACGACGATCCGGTCGGGGTGCAGGGTGTCCTTGACGGCGAAGCCCTCGCGCAGGAACTCGGGATTCCACGCCAGCTCCACGCCTTCCCCCGCGGGCGCCAGCTCGCGGAGCACCCCGGCGAGCCGGGCCGCGCTGCCGACCGGCACGGTCGACTTCCCGACGACCAGCGCGTCCCGCTTGAGGTGCGGGGCGAGCCAGCGGAAGGCGTTGTCGACGTACGACATGTCACAGGCGTATTCGCCGTGCTTCTGCGGGGTGTTGCAGCACACGAAGTGGACGTCGCCGAACTCGCCCGCCTCCTCCCACGAGGTGGTGAAGCGCAGCCGTCCTGTCGCTCCCTCGATCCCCGCGACGTGGCGCTGCAGGATCTCCTCAAGACCGGGCTCGTACATGGGGACGCGCCCTTGCGAGAGCATCTCGATCTTCTCGGGGACGATGTCGAGGCCGAGCACATCGAATCCCAGCTCAGCCATGGCCGCGGCGTGGGTGGCACCGAGATAGCCGGTACCGATCACGGTGATTTTCAGGGCCATCGG
Source organism: Streptomyces sp. NBC_00388 (assembly GCF_036061255.1). Taxonomy (NCBI): domain Bacteria; kingdom Bacillati; phylum Actinomycetota; class Actinomycetes; order Kitasatosporales; family Streptomycetaceae; genus Streptomyces; species Streptomyces sp. NBC_00388. The sequence goes on along the minus strand of NZ_CP107948.1, from coordinate 2,967,249 downwards.
GAAGCTCCAGGGGGCATACGGGATCGGGTGCGCGCCCGAGCATAGTCGGGCTGTTCGGTGCCCGGCTCTGCCCCTGTCGCCAACCTCACGTATCCCTGGGGGCGAGCAGCCCCTAAAATTGGGTTACTTAACGGTAGTTAGCATCTTGGGGAGTGAGTGACCTTGGCAGGTTCGCCCGATTTCGACCTGTACCGCCCGGCCGAAGAGCACGACATGCTCCGCGACTCGGTCCGTGCCCTGGCCGAGGCGAAGATCGCACCCTTCGCCGCCGCGGTCGACGAGGAGGCCCGCTTCCCGCAGGAGGCCCTGGACGCGCTGACCGCCGCCGACCTGCACGCCGTCCACGTGCCCGAGGAGTACGGCGGCGCCGGTGCCGACGCGCTCGCCATGGTCATCGTCATCGAGGAGGTGGCCCGCGTCTGCGCGTCCTCCTCCCTGATCCCGGCCGTGAACAAGCTGGGCTCGCTCCCGGTGATCCTCTCGGGCTCCGAGGAGCTCAAGAAGAAGTACATGAGCCGGCTGGCCAGGGGCGAGGGCATGTTCTCGTACTGCCTGAGCGAGCCCGACGCCGGTTCGGACGCGGCGGGCATGAAGACCAGGGCCGTGCGCGACGGCGACTTCTGGGTGCTCAACGGTGTGAAGCGCTGGATCACCAACGCGGGCGTCTCCGAGTTCTACACGGTCATGGCCGTGACCGACCCCACCAAGCGCTCCAAGGGCATCAGCGCCTTCGTGGTCGAGAAGTCGGACGAGGGCGTCTCCTTCGGCGCTCCGGAGAAGAAGCTCGGCATCAAGGGCTCCCCGACCCGCGAGGTCTACCTCGACAACGTCCGGATCCCCGCCGACCGCATGATCGGCGAGGAGGGCACGGGCTTCGCCACGGCGATGAAGACCCTGGACCACACGCGCATCACGATCGCCGCCCAGGCCATCGGCATCGCGCAGGGCGCCCTCGACTACGCCAAGGGCTACGTCCAGGAGCGCAAGCAGTTCGGCAAGCCGATCGGCGACTTCCAGGGCATCCAGTTCATGCTCGCGGACATGGCGATGAAGCTCGAAGCGGCCCGCCAGCTCACCTACTCGGCCGCCGCGAAGTCGGAGCGCCTCGACGGCGACCTGACGTTCTTCGGCGCGGCAGCGAAGTGCTTCGCGTCTGACGTCGCGATGGAGGTCACGACGGACGCCGTCCAGCTCCTCGGCGGGTACGGCTACACGCGCGACTACCCGGTGGAGCGCATGATGCGCGACGCGAAGATCACTCAGATTTATGAAGGCACGAATCAGGTTCAGCGCATCGTGATGGCGAGGAACCTGCCGTAACTGGGTTTTCGCAGGTCAGCGGCCGTTTTCGATGGCTCGCGGGCCGTGATCGGCTTCCTGTCCGTTCGGGACCGTTTCGGGCCGATCATGGGCGTCATGCTGGGGAAATCCTGGGCTGGCGCTGGGCGGGAAACCGCCCCTCACCTGCATAAACACAACGACCCCCGGCTCTCTGCCGGGGGTCGTTCGCATGGGCTCCCGCAGGCGACTTCCGCCTGTCCTTCGGTGGGGTCGTCCCCCGCGCTCCGGACCGCGCTTCATGTCCTGGACGTGTCCCTGGGCCGCTTCCTGGCCACGCACACCACGTCCGGGATTACGTCCGGAGCGAGCATGGTCAATCACTTGTGGGGCCAGCAGGAGGCCACGGCGGAGACGGAACATGGCCGGGACGTACGGCGTTGGTGGTCGAAGAGGAGTGGTCGGAAGTGCTCCGCAGGGTCAAGCTGGATGCGTCGTTCACGACCAGACTCCGGGCCGCGTGGGACGGCGCCACGCTCCGGAGCACGACGAAGGAAGTACGCGACCCGGCCATGGTGCTGCACTGCCACGTCACGCCCTCCGACTGGTCCAAGTACGTGGGTGAGTCAGAGGCGGCGGGTGGCTCGTACAACCGCATCCTGCCGTTCCTGCTCGGGTCGGTTCCGATGCTCGACGACGATCGCGTGAGCCTGCCGAAGGTCGACGGTCGGGAGCTGTCTGACGCCTACGCGTGGGCGACCGCCCGCCCGCGTGTGATCACGCTCGCCGAGGACGCCCGGCCACTGTGGCGGATCGTGCGGCGGTACGCGCGCATCCTGGGGGAGACCCTGCCCGAGGGACAGGCCGTGTTCATTGAACGGACCGCAGAGCAGACGCTCAGGGTCGCGGCCTGCCTGGCCGCCTCCGAATGCTCCGAGACCATCACGGACGGAATGCGGTCAGCCGCCTTCACGCTGGTTCGCCGGTCTGTCCAGGACGCTGTCCGGATCACCAAGGGAGCGACCGCACCGAAGATGAAGCGGCAGGCGCTCAGCCTCGCCGACAAGGTCCGTGCCCGGATTGAACTGCACGGTGGCCGGGCCACCTCCTCGCAGGTGCTCCCATACGTGGGGGCGTCGGCCGCTGAGGTCAAGGAACTGCCCGAAATAGTCGTCACCGTGGAACGGGAAGGAAAGGCCGGTCGGCCGAGGACTCTTTTCGCGCTCCGCGGTGACACTCCCGTTCACGCAGAGCAGCCGCAGACGGCTCCGGAGACGATGCCGGCCGCTCCGGAGCGTGAGCAGAACCGGTCCACGGTCGTACAGCTGGACTCCTACCGTTCAGCACCCGCGCACGCCCCCGAATCGAAGCGCTCGGAACCGCTCGCTGCCAACCCCTTCCGCGTGTTGCTCTGAACGCTCGAACAGACCGAAGAACACCCCCGCCAGTTCCTGCGGGGGTGTTCGCATGTCCAGGAGATCAGCGTTTTACGCTGCATACGATCAGGGTTCCGATGTGTCCCTCGGTGGGAGCGTCCAGGACGGTTGCGTCGATGTCCTGGAAGCCACTCTTGGCGAGAAGCGCGGACCACTTGCGGGGTGTGTAGCTGTACCGGTAGGTGAACATGGCCTTGCCCGCGAAGCCGCCTTTGTACATGCCCTGGGGGCCGTAGGCCCCTGGGATGGCCGGAGGTTGGGAGAAGACCAACGTGCCACCAGGGTTGAGCCGCTTGGCGATCAGCGGGAAGAGCTTCACCGGGTCGGTGAACCAAACCGCGCCGAAGATTGAGTAGATGGCGTCGTACGTCTCCGTGCTCGTCGCGAGGTGCTCAAGCACTTCCGTACAAATGAACTCCGCCCCCGTAGGCCCCCAGCGTTCGGTCAGGTGCTTGACGGCGACCGGAGACAGGTCCAAGCCCGTGACCTTGACTCCCTGGTTCAGGAGGAACGCCAATGCTCGCCCGGTACCGCAGCCGATTTCCAGTGCCGTTCTTGGTGAACCCAGGAGTTCAGGCCCTGGGCCGTGTCCGGCGTACTGCGTCCAGCAGAGCACCGGTTCAGCCTCCAGGGCCTTGTCCTTTGTGTTCTCGGCGAAGGTGTCCCAGAGTTCGCGTTCAGAGTCGATGTTGTGCTGAGCGGGCAACTGTCGTCCTCAGTTCCACGTTGGTTCGGTGCCCCGCCCTGGGGAGGGCGGGGCACCCCGTACAGGACGCGGCTAGTGGCTGTCGGGCACCTTGTTGTCGCACGGCGAGCACTCCGCCGCGTCCATGTCCCACAGCTCATCGTCTACGGCGAATCCGTTGTCCCGCAGGATGTCGGCCGTCCGCGTCACGGTGCCGTCGCAGCGCCGCTGGATCAGGGGAGCGTGGTGCTTGTACTGGCCGCTGTTGTATTCGTCGCACAGGGCGAAGTACAGCGGAGTGTCCAGGATCAGGGCGTGAACGGCCACGTCCACCGTGTAGCCGACGCCCATGTCCACGCCCTTCCGCTCCATGGCGGTGATCGTGTAGGCGATGGCCTGGCCCAGCAGCCGTTCGGCGGTGTTACGGGTCATGACGCTGTTGTCGCGAAGCAGGAGAGCGATTTCTCGATCCCACAGCGTCGGTTCGGTGTCGGTGATCAGGTGGGGCACTCGATAGGCCAGTGCGTTGAGGATGATCTGTGGCTCACGGGTGCGGGTCTGAACGGCTGTGCTCATTGTGCGTGCCTCCAGGGAGAAGGGTTGCGTGGAGCGTGCGGGCCGGCCAGTTGTGTTCAGACGCTGTCCCGGATGCGGCGCTCGCTCTCGGGAGCGCATGGGTTGTCCGCGTGAACGGGGCAGCGACACAGCGGGAAGCGGTTCGACGCGGAAGGCTCTGAAGCGGGTGCCACCTCATGTTTTGGAACCCGCTCTGTGATGCCGTCCCTCGTCACTCGATAGACCGCGATGGTCATCGCCATGCTTGCCTCCGGCTGTCAACTGGCTGTGCCAAGAACGGTAGGAAGAGGGGCAGCCAGGCAGGGCGGATGTTGCATGGTGTTGTAAGTCTTCATTCCTCGGTAGCGTCGAGGGCCTTCCTGATCAAGGCTTTGGCATGCGAGCCGTACACAGCGGCTCGTGCCATCTGAGCGAACGCGCTCAGGTACACGTCGATCTCGGCTCGATTCGTCACCCGGACCATGGCGGTCAGGGTTTCCACCTGAACTTCGCGATCATCGAATGCGTAGAAGGATTCGATGGGCCATACCGGGCGGCGTGACATGTGGGGGATGATTCCGAAAGCCAAGTTGGGGCGCCCGATGACGGACATGAAGTGTTCCAGTTGTTGCGCATGCTGCGGAGGGGCGGTCATCGGCATGTACAGGGCCGATTCTTCGATGAGGACGGACACTTGATTGCCCCGCAGAGTGGCGGCCGAGCGCTCCAGACGCGCCTGTACGGCGTCCTCAACGTCGTCGGGAAGACTCCTGAAGCGACGGATCTTACGGAGAATGCCCCGCGCGTACGCCTCCGTCTGGAGCATCCCGGGGAGGACCCCGCAGCTATATACCCGGAAGGAACGCGTCTCCTGGTAGATGCCGCTGCGTTGGGCCTTGCTGAGGCCGCCCTTCAGGTACTGGGTCCACTGGACGTACAGGGTCTTGGCCGTGCGCGTGGTCTCTATCAGTGCTTCAGCTTCTTCGGGCCTTCCGCATGCCGTGCACCATGCGCGGATGTCGGCAGGCTTGGGGATCGTCTTCCGGTGCGTGATCCGGTGAGTCTTGGAACGGTCCCAGCCGCACAGAGCGGCCAGCCGGGTCCCCGATAGATCGGCGTCTTCCATCATGCGAGTAAGCCGGTCGGCAACTGCCTTATGGGCCTCTTCAGCCGTCGACAGAGGTGAGGTCATGGACTGGCCGCTGTTCTGTTAGACGTTGTACTTGTTGTGCGGGACAGCTCGCTCCCAAACCGCCTCGAACATGTCAGCACACCGTGCCGCTACGCCCGCGTCTTCTGTGAAGTCCGTGTGCATCCAACGGCCGTCACCGTCAAAGACGTTGAACTGGACTAGCTTGCCGTCGAAGAGCCAGAAGTCGTTCCCGGGCAACAGCAGGTCGGATGCCTGCCGACGCGGCAGCCACCGGACGTCCTCCCCGCAAGCGACGTTGCCATACGTGACGTTGTGCTCCCACTTGATGTAATCCGAGGCTGGCTCACCCACCACCCTCGCGCGGCGCACCGTCACACCTCGGGCGGTGATGTTCTGGATGAGGCCGTGCCAGTCATCGCGCCACCACGACGAACGGTCGTCCCAGTCCTTGCGCTCCCCTGCTAGCCAGGCGTCGAAGGCGGGGTGTTCCCCGGGGACGGCATACGCGTCGCGGGTCTCAAGGTGGACTGCTGAGTGCTCACACTGCCTGAGCAGCTTGGCGAACTCAGCCAGACTCTGCGACACGGATAGCCTCCTTGAGAAGCGGGATCATCCTCGGTTCCAGAACGATCAGCGTCTCATCCTCGGCTCGCGGCGAGTCGGCCACCGTCCGAGCCTTAACGTCTCCCCCAGCTCGCCGCCCCTGTACGAGTAGCCGTCGGTCGTCATCCACCCAAACCGCCGGGCACCCGTTCACGTCGGACTCGGGATCTTTGCCGATGAAGGTGTAACCCATGGTGCGCCCTCCTGCTACGTGCGTTGCACTGCGTTGCAGTCTGTTACATGACCCTCACCCTTTGGGTTGATGAGGTCAAGAGGGCGGCTGTCGGGTCCGCGAGCACGACGGGGCCCGCGCCCGTCATCGCAGCATCCTGACCAGCGGATGGTCCCGCGTGATCATGGGGAAATGCTGGGGGAGACCTCCTGGAAGGAGGTGTTCGTGCAGGTCAAAGCGCTAAAGCCTGTAAAGCACCCAGCTCTACGAGGGTACGAACCAGGTGCAGCGGATCGTGATGGCACGCAACCTGCCGTAACCGCCACCGGTCCGTCCGACACGGGATCCAACAAGAGGGAGCCCCGGCCGTGTGCCGGCGGGGCTCCCTCCGCGCTGTCCGCAGGCGCGGCAGGGCGGGCATGGCAGGGCGGGCTCGGCCGGGAAACGTACAGGTATACGGCAGCACCTGCCCAAGGGGGCCGTTTTCCGCATTTCCCCCGCCCGGTCGTCGTTCCCCTCCGCACACTGGCGCCATGGAGGATCAGAAACAGCAGGCCCCGTCGCCGGAGGGGTTCTTCATCAACGTGCAGCGCCGGGACGACCCGGTCTCCGAGGTCACCGAGCTCGACGCGGTGGCCTCGGCGCGCGCGTACGGCGAGATCGTGGTGCGGGGGCCGCTCTTCGGCTTCGCCGCGCAGCGGCGCGGTGAGCGCCCCCGGTGGGGGCTGCTCGGCGGGATGGACACCGGGTACCCGCAGGACGCCCGGGACGAGCTGAACTCGTTCCTCTGGCTCAAGGCGAAGGACGGGACCGACAACCACCTGGAACGGCGCGAACTGCTCGCAGCGGTGGCCACTCTGGAGACCGAACCGGTGAACGCCGTGTCCGCCTGGGGCACGTGCTACCGCATCGTGCGCGCCGACGAGTTCGCCAGGATCGGCGGGGGCCGCTTGGAGCCGCCCAGGCCCACCGATGTCGACACCGGCGGATGGGACGGGCCGCAGGTCCGCCCGGCGTCGCGCGCCGACGGTTTCGTGATCGACCACGGGGCCGCGGTCGGGCTGACCGAGGGCCTGGACCGGGCCGGCCTGCAATCGCTGGCGTACACCTCACGGCGCTTCCCGCCCGATGTCCTGGCGGACTCCCGGCGCGCGGTGACGACCCACCCCGGCCTCGTGCTGCTGCCGGCCGCATTCCGGGTCATGGAGCACAAGGGCGACGCCTGGTCGATGGTGGGCGAACAGCACGGCACACCGCAGGAGGCGCGGCGGTCCCTGGTCCGGTACCTGACCGAGTTGCTGCCGGTCTCCGGCGGGACCGGCGAAGGGGACGCCGGGGTGTACGCACGGGCCGCCGAGCGGTTCGCCCGGCAGCGCAGACCCGATGAACTCCGGGTGCGGGGGCGCTGCTTCCAGATCGTCCGGGTGGAGCGCATGATGCGCATCGGCCCCGACGGACCCGAGACCCCGCGACGGTCGGACACGGACATCCAGGGGCCCGTCAGGATCCGCCCCGCGATGGACGAGTGGGGCAACCTGACCCACGGCGGCCCGCACCCGGACCGGTGAGCGGGCTGATCCGTAGACTCGGCCGAATGGTCCATGACACCTCGTCCGCCCGCCCGGTCGTGCTTCCGGCGGATCCCGGCTGGCAGGCGCGCGGCCGGGTCATCGCCGGTGGTCTCTCCGGCGCGCTCGGCCCAGCCGCGCTGCGGATCGAGCACATCGGCTCAACCGCGATTCCCGGTATGGCGGCCAAGCCGGTCTTCGACCTCCAGGTGAGCGTCGGCGACCTGGCCGCCGCGGCGGCGTTGTTCGAGGGGCCGCTGGCGGAGCTGGGGTTCCGGCGCTCGCCGTACGAACGCGACCACGTACCGGCCGGCTCCGGCGACGATCCCGCCCGCTGGGGCAAGCGGATGTGGTGGCTGCGGCCGGAGGACGGTGCGGGTGAGGCCGTCAACCTCCACGCAAGGGTGGCCGGTTCGCCCAACGAGCGGCTGGCGCTGCTGTTCCGTGACTGGTTCCGGGCGCATCCCGGCGCGGTGCCCGCCTACGCCGCGTTCAAGCGGACGCTGGCCGGGGCGGTCCCGGACGTCGGGACGTACGCCGATGTGAAGGACCCGGTGGTCGACCTGGTGGTCACGGTCGCCGAGCCGTGGGCGGCGGAGACCGGCTGGCGCCCGTAGGAGCACGCGAAGGACCCCCGGAGCCCGGCTCCGGGGGCCCTTCGCGGGACGCGCGGGGTCAGTTGCCCGAGACCGTCACGGTGTCGTCGTCCTTGAGCTCCTGCACCAGCTGCTTCATCTTGGTCTTGTCCCAGACCAGGTTGCCGCCGGTGGAGCCGGAGATCGGCATGTTCATCTGCTTGCCGTCACCGCCGGACACGCCCTTCATGGCCCAGAACATGGACGCCAGGTTCCACAGGCTCATGTCCTTGTCCACGATCACCGTGTCCAGGCCCGAGCCCATCACCGGGTAGAGCTTGAAGGGGTTCAGGACGGTGGACGGGGTGGCCGTCTGGGAGGCCAGGGCCGACAGGAACTTCTGCTGGTTCTTCGTGCGCTGGAGGTCGCTGGCCGCGAAGGCGTGCCGGGTACGGACGAAGGCCAGGGCCTGGCTGCCGTTGAGGGTCTGCTTCCCCGCCGGGAAGTCGGCGCCGGAGTCCTTGTCCTTGAACGCCTGCGGGATGTCCAGCTGCACACCGCCGACCGCGTCCACGATGCTCGCGAAGCCGTCGAAGCCGATCTCCGCGTAGTGGTCGATGTGCAGACCGGTGTTGTACTCGATCGTGCGCACCAGCAGCTCCGGGCCGTCCTCCGCGTACGCGGCGTTCAGCTTCGTCTGACGGCCGGTGTTCGGGTACAGCTTGCCGGAGTCGGAGCCCTTGTACGAGGGGATCGTGACGTTCGAGTCGCGGGGGAGCGAGACCATGGTGTTCCCGTGGTCACCGACGTGCAGGATGATCATGGAGTCGGTGCGCTTGCCCTCGGCGGAGCCGGTGTGCAGCTTCTTCTTGTCGGCCGCTGACATGCCGTCGCGGCTGTCCGAGCCGACGATCAGGTAGTTCGTGCCCTTGCCGGTGCCGGGACGGTCGATGACCTTGGCCAGGTCGACCTCGCGCCGCAGCTTCCCGTCGGCCCAGAAGTACGTGCCGATGGAGACGCCGAGGATCGCGACGACCAGGACCAGCGCGCCGATCTTGATGCGCCGGCGCCAGTTCGGCGGGGTGCCGGGACGCGTCGTGGGGCGCGGGCCGCCGGTGCCCTGGCCGCCCCCCTGGCCCTGGCGGCTCCCGGGCCCGCTGGGTCCGCCCTGCCCGTAGACCTGGCCCGTGTTGTAGCCACTGTCGTACGGGGCGTCGTAGCCCTCGTCGTACCCCTGGCCCTGCTGCTGTCCGCCGTACTGCCGCTGGGCAGGTGGAGTCGAACGCTGCACGTGCCGCATGACCCGAGCGCTCTCGGGCTGCGCGTTCTCACTGCCGCGTCCGTAACGGTCCCTGTCGTCCATGTGGACCAGTGTGCCGCCACGGTGCGTATGTATTACAGGGCGGGTGTGGAATCGGGTCAGTGCTGTTGCAGAGCTGATGCAAAGTGCCGTGGCGGAGGCCGCGCCTAAGCTGGCACGTATGACTGATCTTCCGGGCAAGCCCACCTCGGCCTCACGAACCACCCTGAGTCACATCATGACGGGCAACGACACCAACCTCCTCGGTACCGTGCACGGTGGCGTGATCATGAAACTGGTGGACGACGCGGCGGGCGCCGTGGCCGGGCGGCACTCCGGCGGGCCCGCGGTCACCGCGTCGATGGACGAGATGGTCTTCCTCGAACCGGTACGCGTCGGGGACCTGGTCCATGTGAAGGCCCAGGTCAACTGGACGGGCCGGTCGTCGATGGAGGTCGGCGTGCGGGTCCTTGCCGAGCGGTGGAACGAGTCGTCACCGGCCCAGCAGGTCGGCAGCGCCTACCTCGTCTTCGCCGCGGTCGACGCCGACGGCAAGCCCCGGGCCGTGCCCCCGGTGGTCCCCGGCAGCGAGCGCGACAAGCGGCGTTACCAGGAGGCCCAGATCCGCCGCACCCACCGGCTGGCCAGGCGCCGCGCGATCAAGGAGCTCAGGGAGCAGCGGATCGCCGACGGCATCGACGACTGAGCCGACGGCATCGACGAACGAGCGGCGGGACCGGCAGCGTGGACCGGGGCGGCAGCGCGGGCCCGGTCCCTACTTGCAGACCACCTGGTCGCCCGTGACCGCCGCGAACCTGCCCGGATCCGGCTCGTCCGCCCGCACCGGCGTCACCGTGGTGAAGTCCGTACCGAGCGTCAGCTTCAGCGTGGGGCCGATCCCCGCCACCGGGCGGAGCCGGGCGTGGGGGAGCGCCGCTGCCAGCGAACGCACCGAACGGTCCCACCGGGGGTCGTACTCGATGACCGTGTGCGCGGCGTCCGCGGCGCCCGGGGCCGTCACCGCGACCGAGGAGAGGAAGCCCGTGGCGCGGAGGCTCTTGTCCGCGCGGGCGGCCAGACCCGTGGTCGATGTGGCGTTGGCCACCTGCACCCTGATCCGGCCGGGGGGCACATCGACCTTCCGGCCCTTCGGCGCAGCAGCCCTGTGCGCGGCGATCGGCACGTCCTCGCGGATCTCCCTGAAGAGCTTCCCCGCTTTCGCCGTGTCCCATTTCACGGTCGAGCCGATACCCCTGACCCGGTAGTTCATCGTCCCGATGGGCACGGAGGTGAACTCCGACGACGCCGGCTCGAAGCCCCGCATGGCCTGCCCGAGGGAGAGCATCTCGTCCGGGCCGAAGCCCTTGTCCGCGCGGACCGAGTCGAAGACCGTGGACGCGACATCGCGGAACTTGACGGGGTTCAGCAGGACGCCGCTGCTGGTCGCCTTGGCGATGAGCGAGGCCATGAAGCGCTGCTGGCGCTGCATCCGGCCCAGGTCCGACGCCGCGTCGAGGTGCCGCGAACGCACGTACTGGAGCGCCCGGCCCCCGTCGAGCTTGCTGGTGCCCACGGGGAGGTCGAGCCCCGTGTACGAGTCCTTCAGCGGGCGGACGGTGCAGATGTCGACGCCGCCGAGCACGTCCACCGTCTTCATGAAGCTCGTGAAGTCGACCTCCAGATAGTGGTTGACCTGCACCCCGGTCATCTTCTCCACGGTCTCCACCGTGAGCTGGGGGCCGCCCTGCGCGTACGCCGCGTTCAGCCGGACCGGGTGGGCGCCGAAGCGCTGCCTGGTGGCGGGGTCGGTGTGCGCGGGCACCATCGCGTAACTGTCACGCGGCAGGCTCACGACGCTCACCCGTGAGTGGTCCGACGAGACATGGACGAGCATGATCGTGTCGGTGCAGTGACAGGGGGCCCCGCCCAGGTGGTACTTCTTCTTCTCCGCAGGTGTGATCTTGTCCCGGCCGTCGGTGCCGACGAGGAGCACGTTCATACCGCGGCCGGGTGCGGGGCGGTTCTTCATGTCCTTGAAGGGATCGATACGGCCGATGCCGTCCAGCTCGCCGATGAGGGCATGACCGATTCCACCGGCGCCCAGTACCAGGACGGACAGGGCGGTCGTGATGCGCATGCCCCAGCGGGGACGGCGCGCACGACGCGGCGGAGGCCTTCTGCGGCGGGGCGGGGACACGGGGGAAACTGGGACACCTCCGCGGAGGACGGGCAAGGGAAGCGGCCACGGTAGGCCGCTGTGATCAACATCCCGGGTAGGCCACCCGGGCGCCGCGCCCGGTGTCCCCCGTTCGCGGTAACGTGACCTCCCTATGAACGCCACGCCCGCTGTTTCTGTGATCATGCCGGTCCTCAATGAGGAGCGGCATCTGCGCAACTCGGTCCGCCACATCCTGGAGCAGGAGTACGACGGCGAGATGGAGGTGGTGATCGCCATCGGCCCGTCGTCGGACCGCACCGAGGAGATCGCCGCCGAGCTGGTACGGGAGGACCCCCGCGTCCACACCGTCGCCAACCCCACCGGCCGTACGCCCGCCGCGCTCAACGCCGCCATCAAGGCGTCCAGCCACCCCGTCGTGGTGCGGGTCGACGGCCACGGCATGCTCTCGCCCAACTACATCGCCACCGCGGTCCGCCTCCTTGAGGAGACCGGCGCGATGAACGTGGGCGGGATCATGCACGCCGAGGGCGAGAACGCCTGGGAGGACGCGGTCGCCGCCGCGATGACCTCCAGGATCGGCGTCGGCAACGCGGCGTTCCACACCGGTGGCAAGGCCGCCTCCGCCGAGACCGTCTACCTGGGTGTCTTCCGGCGCGAGGCGCTGGAACAGCAGGGCGGCTACAACGAGGAGTTCATCCGGGCCCAGGACTGGGAGCTGAACTTCCGGATCCGCGAGGCCGGCGGCCTCATCTGGTTCTCGCCCGAGCTGCGCGTCCAGTACCGCCCGCGCCCCTCGGTCCGGGCGCTCGCCAAGCAGTACAAGGACTACGGCCGCTGGCGCCACGTCGTCGCCCGCTACCACGAGGGCTCGATCAACCTGCGCTACCTCGCCCCGCCGACCGCGGTCTGCGCGATCGCGGCGGGCATCGTGGTCGGCGCGGCCGTCACCCCGTGGGCCTTCCTGGTGCCTGCCGCCTATGCCGCGGCCATCGTGGCGGGCTCGCTGCCGGCCGGCAAGGGGCTGTCGGCGAAAGCGCGGGTGCAGATCCCGGTGGCCCTGGCCACCATGCACATGTGCTGGGGCTTCGGCTTCCTGACCAGCCCCCGCGCGCTGGCCCGCAAGGTCATCGCCAGCCGCCGTCCGGCGGTCCGCGCCGTCGTCTGAGATTCGGGAAAGGGCCGGGCCCGGCCGCCGTGAGGCGGTCCGGTCCGGCCCTTTCCCGTGTGCGCCCCGGCCGGGCGGGACCCGGCTACGTCCAGGTGTACGCCTTGTCGACGTTCATGCACGCCGACTCGTCGTCCCCGTGCAGTGCGTTGGCCGAGTCCGGTGTCTTCCCGTCGTCCGCCGTGGACTTGGGGTAGAGCGTCCCCGTACGCCAGTCGCTCCCGACGACCACCGTGACCCCGGTGACCCGGGTGGACTTCTTCGCCGCCTTCAACGGCACGCCCAGGGCCTTCGCCACCGCCTGCGCGTCGCCCTCCAGATCGGCGCTGGGGAAGAGCACCTCGGTCGTCTTCTGCGGGTCCAGCGTCTGATCGGCCATGGCGTGTGCGAAGCCCTGCCCGGTCAGCAGCGCGGCGACCTCGCCGGCCCGGCCCTTCGACGGCAGCCCGCCATCGCCGCCCGTGCCGTTCCGCACGGTGACGCCGATGTCGGCCTTGGGCGCCGCCGGGTCGTCGGAGACCTTCTCGGCGGGCTTCTTCTTCGCGCCCTTGCCGTCCAGCGGGGTGTCGTTCCTGACCATGGCGAACAGCTTGTCCGCGTCACCCGGCTTCGGATCGACCTTCTCCCCGAACCCGGGCCGTACGGAGTTCACATTCGGCATGGTCGTCATGGTGATCCGCGACGTGGGGACCTTCTGGAGCTCCCCGGCGAGGTCGTACAGCTTCTTGATGTCGCGGATCCCGCTGTCGACCTTGAGCGCGTTGGTGGCCGCCTCGGCGAGGTCCATGAGCTTGCCGGGGTCGGTGAGCTTGGTGCCCTTGCGCAGCTGGCGGACCATGGAATTCATGTACTCGTGCTGGGCCTTGGTCCGCACGACGTCGGTGTCCGGCCAGAACCCGTACCGCGTACGCAGCCACTGGAGCGCCTGCTGCCCCTTGACCGAGGTGGTGCCCTTCTTGAGCTTGAGCCCCGAGCCGTGGCCGTCGCGGGTGTGCGAGTACACGTTGGCGTCCACACAGACCGGCACCCCGCCGATCGCGTCGGCCATGGAGACCACACCGGAGAAATCGATCCTCATGAAGTGGTCGATGTGGATGCCGGTGAGGGATTCCCAGGTGGCGACGGTGCAGCCGGCGCCGCCGCGGCCGAGCGACTCGTTGGCCAGCGTCCAGCCGGTCGCCGGATAGGTCTTGCCCTTCTCGTCCGTGCACTTGGGGATCTTCAGCACGGTGTCACGCGGCAGGCTGACGACCGACATGTTGCTGCGGTCGGCCGACACGTGCAGCAGCATCTGCACATCCGCCAGGGGAGGGGAGCCGAAGGTGTCCTTGGCGCCGCCGAGCTTCTGGTTCTCCTTGGAGTCCCGCGCGTCCGAGCCGATGAGCAGGATGTTCAGCGGGGTCTGGCCCGCCGCGTTGGCCGTCGGCTTCGGGGCCCGGTGGTCGCCGAGGTTGAGGGCGCTCTTCTGCAGATTGCCGTTCAGGTGGCGGTAGTAGAGATATCCCGCGCCCGCGGTGCCGATGATCAGCAGCGCCACGGACCCCGCCACCCAGCGGAGTATTCGGCGTTTCCCGCGTCTGGCCCGGCGCCGGGGCGTCTGCTGTCTGTGGTTCCCGCCGCCGCCCGATGGGCCGGCGGGGGCCGGTCGGGCGGCCCCCTCCTCGTACAGGCTGTCGTCCCAGCCGTGTTGGCGCGCGCCCGGAACGCGAGGCCGAGTCCCCTCCCCTCGCGTGCTGCTCTGTCCCACCAGGTCCCCCCTGCTACTCAGGTATGTCGTATGCCCCGGTGACCTGGCGTCACTTGGCGCACACGGTCTTGTCGGCTTCGACCTTCTGGATGTCGGCCGGCGCCTTTGCCGGAGCTGTGATCGGCGTGCCGGCGGCCTTGAAGTCCGCACCGAGGACGAGAGTCATCGGGGTGAGCCCGACGGAGTCCTTGGTGCCCGGCTTGAGCGCCGCGGCGGGCAGGCCCATGATGTCGGCGAGCTTGCGCGCCTGGTCCGCCTGGTTCGGTGCGTAGGTGAGGGTCGTCTTGGCCAGATCGGGCTTGTAGTTGCCGCCGTTCTCCGACTTCAGTACGCCCTCGGTGTTCTGCAGCCAGGTCAGCGTGGTCTGCGCCGACCCCGGTGTGGCCCCGCCGTTGAGCACCTTGACGCGGACGTCCGATGCGTTGGCCTGCTTCCCCTTGAGGAGTGCCGCCTGCTTGCTCGCGGCCTCACTCTTCTTCTTCTTGACCTCGGTGAGCGAGACGTCGCCGCGCATCATCGAGAACAGCGGGTCCGCCTGCGCGTGGTTCACGACGACGGTGGCGTGGACCTTCTCCGCGGGGTTGTCGAGGACCGGCAGCGTCGTGAAGGTGACGTTCTTCGGGTTCACCGACTTGAGGTCCATCGCGAGGCTCTTCAGATGGTCGATGCTGCCGATGCCGCTGTCGACGGTGAGCGCCTTCGTCGCCGAGTTCGCCAGGCTGTAGAGCTTGGTGGGGCTGGTCAGCGTGTCGCCCGATGTCATCTTGCGTATCAGGGAGGCGAGGAACTGCTGCTGCACCTGGATACGGTCCAGGTCGCCCTGGTTGCCGAAGCTGTGCCGGGTCCTGACGAAGGCCAGCGCCTGTTCGCCCTCGACCGTGGACTTCCCCGCCGGGAGCTTGAGGTGCGACTCCTTGTCGTCGACGGGGTGGGCCACACAGACGTCGACGCCGCCCACCGCGGTGCTGAGCGTCTTGATGGCGTTGAAGTCGGCCATCATGAAGTGATCGACCGTCAGGCCCGTTATGGCCTTGACCGTCTTCATGGTGCAGCCGGGGTCGCGGGAGTCCTGGCCCAGGCTGGTGTTGAAGCGCACCTGCGGTGTGCCCGGGATGGTCTTCGTCGACCCGTCGGGCTGCTTGATCTGGCAGTCCGGGATGTCGGTGATCAGGTCGCGGGGGATGGAGAGCGCGGTCGCGTTCGTCCGGTCCTTGGAGACATGGAAGAGGATGTTGGTGTCGGCGTGGCCGACACTCCCCTTGTCGCCGTAGCCCTCGTTGCCCTTGCCCGTGCGCTTGTCCGTGCCGATCAACAGGATGTTGACGGCCCGGTCCTTGGTCGAGCCCGAGGTGCCGCCGACCACATCGATCTTGTTGATGTTGCCGTTGAAGTGCTGGTACAGCAGGTACGCCCCGGTGGAGCCGGCGACGAGGACGAAGGCGGTCACGCCGCCTGTCCACAGCAGCGCCTTCTTCCTGCGCGACTTCTGCTGCTTGCGCTTGCGACGGCCCGGCGCCGTCTGCGGTGCACCGCCGCGCAGGCCCTCCGGAGCGCTGCCCGGCGCCCGGCGGCTGCGCTGGCCGGGCACGTCGCGGCGCGGTGACTGCTGCGGTACCTGCGGCTGTGAGCGCCGGCGGGAGGACTGCGCGGGCAGGGAATCCATGCGCTGAGTGCGGCCGGAGGCTGCGTCGGGATCCGACCCCGATCTGCTCCCCGACTGCGTTCCGGAGGGGTTCAGTCGCAATTCGTAATTGCCGGTTTCCGGGTTGAGCACCCACTGGTCTGCGGGGTCGATATCGTCCCGACCACGGCTATGCGCGTCCACGGTTGCCTGTGTCCTCCGTCGGTGCCACGCGAGGCGCCCTCCCCCCGGGCGCTCGGTCTTTCGTCCTGCAGTGCGCGACCACGTGGCCGGACGCACCGGATCGCGTCACACTATCTGCCCGGATCAATGTCCAGCGACGTGCGGGACACATTTGATGCCGCTTACAACTGGGCATACCACCCAATCCACATGCCCTGCGGATCCGGGTTTGAGAATTGTTTTACCCGCAGGCCGCAGAAGCCGCATTCGTCCCGGGGAAAGTGGACTGCGGAGAAGGCGACGGCTTGCCCTTCCCGCCGGTGCCTCCGGCGCTCCGCGCTCCCGGGGCCCCGGCGGGGTTCCCGGTGCTGCCCTTGGTCACATTGACCGGGGCGTCGTCCCGCAGCCGCTTGAAGAGCCTGTCCGCGTCCGGCTGCACGAGCTGGTCGCGGTTGCGGTTGTTGACGTACGGCTCGCGGGGCACCGTCAGGAACTGGATCTTGGCGGTGGGGATGTCGCGCATCCGCCTCGTCAGGTCGTACAGGTCCTTGAGGGTGTCCAGGCCGGGATCCGTGGTCAGCGACTTGGTGGCCGCGTCCAGCACCGGGTAGAGCCGGGTCGGGTTCAGCAGCACACCGTTGCTCTGCACCTTCTTCACCAGCGACCCCAGGAACTCCTGCTGGCGCCGCATGCGTTCGGTGTCGCTGCCGTTGCCGATGGAGTGCCGGACGCGCACGTATCCGAGCGCCTGCTCCCCGTTGAGGGTCTGCCGGCCCGCACGCAGCTTGAGATGGGCATCCTTGTCGTTCACCGGCTTCTTGAGGCAGACCTGCACACCGTCGACCGCGTCGACCATGCCCTTGAAGCCCTCGAAGTCGACCACCATGTAGTGGTCGACCCGGACGCCGGTCATGTTCTCCACGGTCCGGACGGTGCAGGCGGTGCCGCCGTACTCGAACGCCCAGTTGAACTGCACGAACTGTTTCTTCGTACGGGACTTGTCGGCCTTGATGCAGCTCGGCACGTGCGACATCAGGTCACGCGGCAGGGAGACCGCCGTCGCGCTCTTCTTGTCCGCGGCGAGATGCAGCAGGATCGTGGTGTCGGAACGCTGCGAGCCCTCGTCCCTGCCGTACTTCTTGTTGTCGCCGGAGCGCGAGTCCGACCCGATGAGCAGGATGTTCTCCGCGCCGGCCGCGACGGGGGCGGGGCGCTCCTTCTCGTATGTCCGCAGCTCGGCGGTGGCCGTGTTGTCCGTCCTGATGTTGTGGTCGAGCTTGTTGTAGAACCACCAGCCGACACCCGCGGCGGCGAGCACGACGAGCGAGACGCCGAGCGCTGTCCAGCGCACCCAGTGCCGTTTGTGCGGGGGTGGCGGCGGGACGGGGTTCGACGGGTCCGTGTCCTGGGCGTCCGTCTGCGGCTCGTCGTCGGGCGTGCCAGCACTGTCCGTCACGTCTGCGTCCATCCTTCACGGAGTCGGCGACGCGCTGGGCCGCCGATCGAACGGATAGACGACTGAACCGCGCGCTTGGTTGTGCTCTCTCCTGATCATGTACCGGAGACCGCGACTGTTCCCGGGGGCTCGTCCTGCGGTGGGCCAGACGGGTGTCCGTCACTGCGCGACGGAGTGGGTGACCCGCTCGCTCTCGACACGCTTCTCCAGGCCGCCGGCGCCCAGCTGGTCGAGATTGCGGCAGAGCACGACCGACGCGCCCGCCGCGAGCGGGGCGTACAGCCCGGCCGAGAGCCCCTCCCAGCTGTCGTACGGACGCCCCGACAGCAGCCGCGCGCCCGGGGCGAGTCCGACGCCCGCCGCGTCGCGCATGGCCTGCTCCACCACCTGCGCGCCGGTCAGCTCGGTCCCGCCGACGGAGAGCGCGGGTGCGTCTGGGCCGACCGGCGCGTACGGCACGAAGCGGTCACCCTGGCCGGGGACCTCGACCGCGTAGTCGGCGAAGCCCGCCGGCGGCTGCGGGAACCGGCCGCCGAGCGGGCGCAGTGCCAGAGCCACCCGCTCCCCGCCGCAGGCGCGCGCCGCGTCCAGGGTGTCGGGGCCGCTGACCACCAGGTCCGCACGGGCGGGGTCGCCGCCGATCTCCGCGATCACGCCCACCGACGAGCAGGCGACCAGCCACACCGCGCTCTGCCAGTGCGCCGGAAGGAGCAGCGCGAGCCGGTCGCCGGGCTCCGCCGACAGCTCGCCCTGGAGCAGATTCGCCGTCTTGGCCACCCAATTGGCGAAGGTCGCCACGGAAAGTTCGACGCGTTCACCGGTCGCGTCGTCGTAGAACGTGACCAGAGGGCGTGCCGGTTCCAGGGCGAGTGCGGATCGCAGCAGGTCGGCGGGGGTGTGGTCGCTGGCAGTCATGCGCGAAGCGTACGTCGCGGGGCCGCGTCACGGACGGTCGTCGCCGTGAGCCGCCGGCCGGGCGGCTGCGCCGGCGGGCCGATGCCGCGTCAGCTCCGGGATGCCGGAGACCAGCGCATATGTCCAAATCGTAGCTATGCGTGCTCCTATGACTTCCTCCGTGCTCTCCGCCTCGATCGCCGTGGCATGTGCCGCCGCGCTCGCCCTCCCGATCGCCGCACCGGCCGGGGCGGCGACGCCCCCCACCGGTTCCGCGGCCACGCCGTTCCCCGGCTCCACCCAGTCGCTGACGCTCCGCCCCACCACCGACCGGTCCACCGACACCTCGGCGGCGGCCGAGGTGTCCCGGCGTACGGTCAAGCCGTTCTCGCTGGTCGGCGTGGTCTGGAAGGACAAGAACCGCCACCTCGACGGCACCGTCGAGGTGCGGACCCGCCCTGTGGGGTCCACGTCCTGGACCGGCTGGCGGGCGGTCGAGACCCACAACGACGACCACGCGCCCGACCCCGGCACCGCGGAGGCCGCATCCACCGCCGTACGCGGGGCCACCGCCCCGCTCTGGGTGGGCAACTCGGACGGCGTCCAGGTCCGGGTCCGCGCCAAGGCCCCCGCGGGTTCCAGCCGCGCAGCGGTCGCGCCGCTTCCGGAGGGGCTGCGGCTCGACCTCGTGGACCCGGGCCCCGACCCCAAGCCGGACCCCAAGCCGACGGACCCGACGGCGACGGACCCGACGGCCGCCGACCCGACAGCGACGGACCCCACCGCTGCCGACCCCACCGCCGCCGACCCCACGGCCGCGGATCCCACCGCTGCCGGCCACCATGCCGCGGACCCCGCCGGTCACGCCCCGAGCACCGCGGGTCCCGAGTCCGACGACGAGTCCGACCCCAGCGAACTGCCCGCCCTCAGCAAGGAGGCCACCGCCGCCGACCTGGAGCGGACCACGGGGGACGAGGCGGGCCCCTACATCGCGCCCCGGCCGCGCATCGTCACCCGCAAGGGCTGGGGCGCCGACGAGAGCGTCCGCGAGTCCGCCTTCCTGTACACGGACTCCGTCAAGGCCGCCTTCGTCCACCACACCGCGACCGGCAACAACTACACGTGCGCGCAGGCGCCCTCGCTCCTGCGGGGCATCTACCGCTACCACGTGAAGAGCCTCGGCTGGCGTGACATCGGCTACAACTTCCTCATCGACAAGTGCGGCACCCTCTACGAGGGCCGCGCGGGCGGGGTGACCAAGGCCGTCCAGGGCGCCCACACCCTCGGGTTCAACGCCGACAGCACCGGCGTCGCCGTACTGGGCAGCTTCGGCTCGGCCGACCCGCCCGCCGCCGTCATCACCGCGCTCTCCCGCTTCACGGCGTGGAAGCTCGGCCTCACCGGCGCCGACCCGGCCGGGAAGACCACCCTGGTGTCGGAGGGCGGCAACCGCTACCCGAAGGGCACAGAGGCGAAGCTGAACGTGATCTCGGGGCACCGGGACGGATTCAGCACCGAGTGCCCGGGAGCACGCCTCTATGCCAAGCTCGGCACGATCCGCAGCGAAGCCGCCCACTACCAGGGGCGCTGAGTACCCGAGAGCTCCGTACGGCCTGCCCGCACCCCGCGCCTCAGCGTCTGCATACACTGGCCAGCCCGTTAACGGACCGCCCCGGCAGGAAGCAGAGACGTCAAGGTGACAGAAGCGATTCTCCTGGTCGGCGGCAAGGGCACGCGGCTACGGCCGCTCACGGTCAACACCCCCAAACCGATGGTCCCGGCGGCCGGAGTCCCTTTCCTCACCCACCAGCTCGTCCGTGCGCGGGCCGCCGGGGTCGACCACATCGTGCTCGCCACGTCGTACCTCGCCGAGGTCTTCGAGCCGTACTTCGGTGACGGCTCGGCCCTCGGCCTGCATCTGGAGTACGTCACCGAGCAGGAGCCGCTCGGCACCGGCGGCGCCATCCGCAACGTCGCCGAGCGCCTGCGCTCGGGACCGGACGAACCGGTCCTCATCTTCAACGGCGACATCCTCACCGGGCTGGACATCGAGGCGCTCGTCGCCACCCACGAGACGTCGGGCGCGGACGTCTCCCTCCACCTGACGCGGGTGGACGACCCGCGCGCCTTCGGCCTCGTCCCCACGGACAGCACGGGCCGGGTGACGGCGTTCCTGGAGAAGCCGCAGACCCCGGAGCAGATCGTCACCGACCAGATCAACGCCGGCGCGTACGTCTTCACGCGCTCGGTGATCGACACCATCCCCGCCGGGCGCCCGGTGTCGGTGGAGCGGGAGACCTTCCCCGGCCTGCTCGCGTCGGGCGCCCACCTCCAGGGCATGGTCGACTCCACCTACTGGCTCGACCTGGGTACGCCGCAGGCCTTCGTACGCGGCTCCGCCGACCTCGTGCTCGGCCACGCGCCGTCCCCGGCCGTCCCGGGCCGCTGCGGCGAGCGGCTGATCCTGGACAGCGCCACGGTGGCCGCCGACGCCAAGGTCAGCGGCGGCACCGTGATCGGAGCCTCCGCGGTCGTCGGGGCGGGCACCAGGATCGAGGGCAGCACGGTCCTGGACGGCGCGGTCATCGAGGAGGGCGCGGTGGTCACCGACTCACTGATCGGGGCCGGCGCCCGGATCGGTGCCCGCTCGGTGCTCACCGGCGCGGTCATCGGCGACGGCGCACAGGTGGGCGCGGACAACGAGCTGCGCGCCGGGATACGGATCTGGTGCGGGGCCGTGCTGCCGGACGGGTCCGTGCGTTTCTCCTCGGACCAGTAGCCTCTACGGAGTGGCAGGACGCTTTATCGCGAGAGGCGGCCCCGTCGACCTCTCCCTGGTCCTCGGGGTGCTCCGCCGTGGCCCCTGGGACCCCACGTACCGGACGACGCCGGACGGGGCGGTCTGGCGGGCCAGCCGTACGCCGGATGGGCCCGGCACGCTCCGGATCACGCCGGACGGCGCGGAGGCCTGGGGTCCCGGAGCCGACTGGCTGCTCGCCGGGGTGCCCGCGCTGCTGGGCGAGCTGGACGACCCCTCGGACTTCGTACCGCGCCACCGGCTCGTCGCCGACATGCACCGCCGCCGCCCGCACCTCAGGCTCTGCCGCACCGGTCTGGTCCTGGAGTCGCTGATCCCGTCGGTCCTGGAGCAGAAGGTCACGGCGGACGAGGCCTACCGCGGCTGGCGGCGGCTGCTCCGTGCGTCCGGCACCCCGGCGCCGGGCCCGGCGCCCGAGCACATGTACGTCATGCCGGATCCGCGCGGCTGGTCGCTCATCCCGTCCTGGGAGTGGCACCGCGCGGGCGTCGACAACAAGCGCGCGGCCACGATCCTGCGCGCGGTGCGGGTGGCCCGCCGGCTGGAGGAGGCGGCGGCGATGGAGCCCGCGGGCGCGGCCCGCCGCCTGGAGCTGATCCCCGGCATCGGCCCCTGGACCTCCGCCGAGACGATCCAGCGGGCCATCGGGGCACCGGACGCGGTCACGGTCGGCGATCTGCACCTGCCGGGCATCGTCGGGTACGCGCTCACCGGGCGCCGGGGTGTCGACGACGACGGGATGCTGGAACTCCTGGAGCCGTACGCGGGCCAGCGCCACCGGGCGGTCCGGCTGATCCTGCTGGCCGGCCGGGTCCCGCAGCGGCGTACGCCGAAGATGCCCCGGACGGACATCGCCCGGCTGTGAGCCGGGGGTTCCGGCCGGTGGACCGCCAGGGCCTCCGCCGTCCGGCGCCGCAGGCCCCGCGCGTGCGACGGCGCCCCGGGCCGGCCCCTACCGCACCGTGACGAAGTCCTCCACGGCGCGCTCCCGGCGCGGGGGAGCGGGGGTGGCGGGGCAGCCGATCGCCACCGCTCCCATCGGCTCCCATCCGGCGGGCAGCGCCAGCACCTCGCGGACCACGTCCCGGCAGAACATGGTCGACGAGACCCAGGCCGACCCCAGCCGCTCACCGGCGAGGGCCACCAGGAAGTTCTGCACCCCCGCACCGGTCGCCACGGTGAACATCTCCCGCTCGGCCGCGTCCCGCCGCGGGTCCCCGTACGTGTGCGAACCGTCGAGCACCATGCAGGGCACCGCCACGTACGGTGCCCGCCGCAGCACTTCACCGCGGCGCACCCGCTTGGCGATGGACTCGTCCGTTTTCCCGTCGCGCCGCAGATCCGCGATCCACGCGTCGCGCATCGCGTCCAGCAGCCGGGTGCGCGCGGACGCGGACTCCAGCAGGACGAAACGCCAGGGCGTCGTGTGGTGCGGAGCGGGTGCGGTGACCGCCGCCGCGACCGCCCGGCGGACCGCGCCCGGGTCCACCGGCTCATCGGTGAAGTCGCGGACCGTCCGCCGCTGGGTGACCGCCTCCCGTACCGCCTCGGACGTACCGAGCCGGAACATGTCGTCGGCTGCGACGCGCACCAGCGCACGGGCGCCCGTGGCGGGCTCCCCGTCCGGCTCCGCGCCCGCACCCGGCGTGACGACGTGCGGCAGACCGCGGACCACCGCGACCGGCAGACCGGCGGCCTTGCCCTTCACCAGGTCGCCCGCCGAGGCCAGTTCGTCCGCGGTGGCGACGACCGTGGCGCTCAGTGGGTTGCCGTGGGCGTCCGTGCCGCCGCGCAGGTCGTCGAGGACCCGCACCCCGGCGGCGCCGATCGCCACATCGGTGAGGCCGTTGCGCCATGGCCGCCCGAAGGTGTCCGTGACGACCACGCCCACCTCCACACCCAGGGCGTCCCGCAGGCCCTGACGGATCGTGCGGGCCGACCTGTCGGAGTCCTCCGGGAGCAACAGCACAGTCCCGGCAGGGGTGTTGGAGGCGTCGACCCCGGCGGCGGCCATCACGAGGCCCTGCCGGTTCTCGACGATGCGGAGCGTGCCGCGCCGTGCGACCACCCGTACCGTCTCGGCGTCGATGGCGGCCTCACGGTCCTCGGCCCGCTGGAGGCGTCCCTCGGCCTTGGAGACGATCTTGGAGGTGACGAGGACGACATCGCCGTCGGCCAGCTCCGGCGCCGCCGCCGCGATCAGTTTGGCCAGGTCGTCGCCTTCCCGTACCTCGGGCAGCCCGGGCACGGCCCAGACGCGGAACGACGTCACGCCCTTACCTCTTCGGCCAGGGCGAGGGCCTCGCGCGCCATCACCGTGGTCGTCTCCAGGTCGGTCATCATCAGCGGCACTGACCGGCAGCGGATCCCCGCCTCCTCGACGCCCGCCACGGACGCGGCGTCGACGGTGTCGACCAGCCAGCCGTCCAGCAGTCCCGATCCGTAGTGACCGGCCACCGCGGCCGCCGTCGACTCGACCCCGACCGCCGCGAGCATCTTGTCGGCCATCCCGCGCACGGGGGCGTCCCCGACGATGGGCGAGAGTCCGACGACCGGCACGCCCGCGTCGGCGATGGCCTCGCGGATGCCCGGTACGGCGAGGATGGTGCCGACGGAGACCACCGGGTTGGACGGCGGGAAGATGACGACATCGGCGGAGGCGATGGCGTCGAGGACACCCGGCGCCGGCTTCGCCTGGTCGGCCCCGACCGGCACCACGGCCGCGGCGTCGACCGACGCGCGCAGCCGCACCCAGTACTCCTGGAAGTGGATGGCCTTGCGCTCGCCGTCGATGTCGACGGCCACATGGGTCTCGACGCGGTCGTCGGACATCGGGAGGAGCCGCACCCCCGGCTGCCACCGCTCGCACAGGGCCTCGGTGACGGCGCTCAGCGGATAGCCGGCACCGAGCATCTGGGTGCGGACGATGTGCGTGGCGAAGTCCCGGTCGCCGAGCCCGAACCACTCGGGCCCCACGCCGTAGGCGGCGAGTTCGTCCTTGACGGTGAAGGACTCGTCGGTACGCCCCCAGCCCTGCTCCTCGTTGATGCCACCGCCGAGGGTGTACATCACCGTGTCGAGGTCGGGGCAGACCTTCAGCCCGAACAGATGGATGTCGTCACCCGTGTTGCCGATGACCGTGATGTCCGCGTCAGGCGCGGCCTGCTTGAGGCCGCGCAGGAATCGGGCACCACCGATGCCGCCGGCCAGAACCACAATGCGCATGCGGACAGTCTGTCAGGCGGAGCGGGATTCCCTGAGGGGTGGTGCCGGGAGCGCGGTGGCCGGGTGAGGGCGTGCGGTCAGGCGGGTACGGCGTCCTGCGCGACCGCGCACCGGGCGCTGTGCATCGGCATCTCGGTCAGGCCCGGATAGTAGATGTGCAGGCTGACGGCCGGTTCCAGCGAGTCGTTGACGACCTCGTGGGCGTATCCGGGTGCGAAGACGCGCTGGGCGCCCGCGCCGAGCGCGTGTCCGCCGCGTTCGGTCCGCTCGGTCAGCGTGCCGTCGAGGACGGTCAGTACACCGGACGAACGCCCGTGGCCGTGCGGCCCGCTGCCCTGCCCGGGGACCCAGCTCAGCAGCCAGACCTCGTAGCCGGGTGAGGCGGGGCCCGCCGGCGCGGAGCCGGGAGCCAGGGGCACGGTGCGCAGCCGGTGGTACCAGCGGGAGACCGCGTCGTACTCGACGAGGTGGGCCCACTGCGCGCGGTCGGCGGCGATGGAGCGTGCGAGTCCGGCGAACTCGGCCACGGTGGCCGGGTGCTCGCGAGCGGGCTGGAGCAGGTGCTGGACGGCGAGGATGTCGCCTGCGATCTGGAGGTCGCTGTCGCTGTTCATGGTGCGGGGGTTCCTCGGCAGTGGAGTGCTGGGGTGTCGCAGAAAACGCAGTCAGAGCTGCGGGAAGACGCTGGAGCTCGGTGGCATCAACAGCTGGAACAGCAACAGCACGCCTGGACAGCGCTGCGGAACCCACGGGCGTGGGTCACGGAGAACGCTGCGGTCGCTGGCATGTGAACTAGAAGAACGGCTGACGCGCCCCTTGTCAACCCAATGGCCGATTTGGTCGAAATGTTTCACCTCATCCGGTTACTCGGCCCGGCGCGAGGTTTGTTCGGGCGCCGTCGCGGAGACATGGCGCAGCAAGCCCCGCCGTAAACACCGCGGAGATCTCGTGACCGGACTGTGATCTTGATCGCTTCGGCGTGCGGGGCGTAACGGAACCGGCCTCGGCGGAGTCCCGGTCCATGAGGGCATCGCTCCTCCCGGACCGGGAAGGCGCAGGTATGGGCCAGTGGCATGTGTCAGGTTTTTCGTGATTTGAACACTTTCCGCATAGCCTTGGTTCCGCAGAGTGAATAAGGGGCCCAATAGCAGATCTCGGCTTGACTGGCCCGGATCCACACACTTGTAATTTCACTCGTGTCGTTCGGCCGAAATCGGTAGCGACAGCAACACGGGGACGCAAAGACGGACAAGGGGCGCACATGACCGAGCTGTTCCAGCAACTGCTGGTCGAGGACGCGGACGAGGAATTCGGCTGGCAGGAGCGCGCACTGTGCGCCCAGACCGACCCCGAGTCCTTCTTCCCCGAGAAGGGCGGTTCCACCCGCGAGGCCAAGAAGGTCTGCCTCGCCTGCGAGGTCCGCTCCGAATGTCTTGAGTACGCCCTCGCCAACGACGAGCGGTTCGGGATCTGGGGCGGCCTGTCGGAACGGGAGCGCCGGCGGCTGAAAAAGGCCGCTGTCTAGCGGCTCTCCGGCCACGTCCTCCGGCCGCCCGGCCGGGAAGCGGGCGCGCGCCCGGACAGCACATCCGGCCCGCCGTCCGTCCCCCTGGGGCGGGCGGCGGACTGCTGTCCGGGGCAGCCGTTAGTGTGGGGCCCCATCCGCGATGCACCAACGTCCCCACGGGGCGCGTGCGTCCACCGCATCCGCACACCAGCCTTCCGGGGGGCAACGGCCACCCGGACTCCGGCCGGAGGGGCCCGTACCTCGATGTCCGTGCACAGCCAATCGACGGCCCCTTACGAGGCCGCAACGCCTGCGTTCGCTCCCGCGCACCCACCCGAATTCCCGCAGCACGTCGTCACCGCGGTGCTCGTCACCCACGACGGCGCCCGCTGGCTGCCCGACGCGCTCGCCGGACTGCTCGGCCAGGAGCGGCCAGTCCAGAACGCCGTCGCGGCCGACACCGGCAGCGCCGACGCCTCCGCGAGCCTGGCCACCGAAGCGCTCGGCGCCGAGCGGGTGTTGCACCTGGCACGCCGCACCGGCTTCGGCGCCGCCGTCGACGAGGCGGCCCGCACCGCCGGCGTCCTCACCCCCGACGACCTGCCGTATCTGAAGCGGCCCAGCGGCTGGGACCCGGTGAGCCGCAGCTGGCGCGACGAGACCTACGACATGCCCGAACTGCCGCACGGCGAACCGGTGCAGTGGCTCTGGCTGCTCCATGACGACTGCGCCCCCGACCCCGACGCGCTCACCGAACTGCTGCGTGTGGTCGACAACGACCCCAGCGCCGTCATCGTCGGACCCAAGCTGCGCGGCTGGTACGACCGCAAGCAACTGCTCGAAGTCGGTGTCTCGATCGCCAACAGCGGTCGCCGCTGGACCGGTCTCGACCGCCGCGAACAGGACCAGGGCCAGCACGACCAGGTCCGCTCCGTCCTGTCGGTCTCGACCGCCGGAATGCTCATCAGACGGGACGTCTGGGAGGAGCTGGGCGGCTTCGACCGCAGACTGCCGCTGATGCGCGACGACGTGGACCTGTGCTGGCGCGCGCACGCCGCGGGCCACAGCGTCGTCGTCGCACCCGGCGCGGTACTGCGGCACGCGGAGGCGTCGGCGCGCGAGCGCAGGCCCATCGACTGCGTGGGCCGCTCCGTCGCCAGCCCGCACCGCGTCGACAAGGCGGGCGCCGTCTACACCCTGCTCGTCAACACCCGCGGCCGGGGTGTGCCGTACGTCCTGCTGCGGCTGGTCGTCGGCACCCTGCTGCGAGTGGTCGCGTACCTGGTGGGCAAGGCGCCGGGACAGGCGCTCGACGAGATCGCCGGGCTCGTCGGAACCCTGCTGCGTCCCGAGCGGATCCTCGCCGCGCGGCGCACCAGGGGAGCGGGCTCGGTCGAAGCGGGCGAGCTGCGACCGCTCTTCCCGCCACCCGGAGCCACCGTCAAGGCCACCGCCGAGCAGGTGGTCGGCCATTTCGGCGGTAGCTCCGACGTAGAGGCCGGTTCGCGGCACGGCGCCGTCGAATCCGGTCCGGGCGGCGACGACGCCGACTTCCTGGAGATCGAGCAGTTCGCCCGGCTGAAGCGGATAGCCCGCAGGCCGGCCCCCGTGCTGTTCGCCGTGCTCCTGTTGGTGTCGCTCGTCGCCTGCCGGGCGCTGCTGGGCGGAGGCGCCCTCGCGGGCGGCGCCCTGCTCCCCGCGCCCGATCACGTATCGGAGCTGTGGAACCGCTACGCCGATGTGTGGCACCCCCTCGGCACCGGCGGCACCCAGACCGCCCCGCCGTATCTCGGCATCCTCGCCGTGTTCTCCGCCGTCCTGCTCGGGCACACCGGACTCGCACTCACCCTGCTGCTGGTCTGCTCCGTCCCGCTGGCCGGCCTCACCGCGTACTTCGTCTCCCGCCCGCTCACCGGGTCGCGGCTGCTTCGGGCCTGGGGAAGCATCGCGTACGCCTTCCTGCCCGCCGCGACCGGCGCGCTGGCCTCCGGGCGGCTCGGCACGGCCGTACTCGCCGTCCTGCTGCCGCTGATCGCCCGCTGCGCCGTCTCGGCCGCCGGGCTCCGCGGGGAGCGCGGAAGCTGGCGGGCCGTCTGGGCCTATGCCTTCCTGCTCACCCTCGCCATGGCCTTCACGCCCGTCGTCTGGCCGCTCGCCGTGGTCGTCGGGATCGCCGTCCTCGCGCTGCACCGTGACGAGATCACCGCGTACGGGCTGCGCTTCCTCGCGGTCGCCGGCACGCCGCTCCTGCTGCTCGCCCCCTGGTCGCTCTCGCTGCTCGCCGGTCCCTCCGGCTTCTTCCGCGAGGCCGGCATGGAGTCCGGCAAGGGCTCGGCCTCCGCGCTGGACCTGCTCGGCATGAGCCCCGGAGGCCCGAAGACCGCGGGCGGGGTGCTGCTCATCGGAGTGGTGCTCGCCGCTCTCGCCGCCCTGCTGCGCGGAGAGCGGCAGTTCGCGATCCGCGGCGCGTGGGCGGTGGCCCTGCTGGGTCTCGTCTTCTCGGTCCTGGCCAACACGTCGGGCTGGGCAGGACCCGCGACGCTCGTCTACGGTCTCGCCCTGCTGGCTGCCGCCGTACTCGGTGCAGAGGGCGCTCGCGGACGGGTCGCCACCCAGAGCTTCGGCTGGCGCCAGCCGGTCGCCGGACTGATCGCCGTCGCCGCGCTGCTCGCCCCGGTCATCGCCGCCTTCGGCTGGATGATCAGCGGTGCGGACGGGCCGCTGGAGCGCCGTGACCCGGTGCAGGTGCCGGCGTTCGTCGCCGAGGAGAGCGGAACCCGCGACCAGGCCCGCACCCTGATCCTCGGCGGGACATCGCCCGCGGAGGTCTCGTACACCCTGGTGCGCGGCTCGGGCGGCCGGCTCGGCGACGCGGAGCTGGCCCGCACGGGCGGCAGCAGCCCCAGGCTCGACAAGATCGTCTCCAATCTGGTCGCGGGCTCCGGCGCCGACCAGTCCAGCCAGCTCAGCGGGTACGCCATCCGCTACCTGCTGGTCAGGGACGGGGCGCCCCGCCAGATGAGCCGGGTCCTCAACGCGACTCCCGGGCTGAGCAGGCTCAGTCAGCTGGACGGCAGCGAGCTCTGGCGGGTGGACCGGCAGGTCGCGCGCGCCACGATCGTCTCCGGCACCTCGCCGGACGCGGGCTCCGAACCGGAGTCGGTCGCCGCAGGCCCGGTGGACATCCACACCACCGTCCCGGCCGGCAAGCCTGGCCGGGTCCTGCGTCTCGCGGACGCCACAGCCCCGGGCTGGCAGGCCACCCTGGACGGCCGTGCGCTCACCAGGACGACCGTCGACGGCTGGGCCCAGGGGTTCGAACTGCCCGCGCAGGGCGGGAAGCTCGACGTGAGCTACAGCGAGCCCCTCACCCACACCCTCTGGATCTGGGCCCAGGTCGCGCTCGCGGTCGTGCTGCTGGTGCTCGCACTGCCCGGCCGCCGCAAGCGGATCGACGACGACCTCCCCGAGGAGGAACCCGGCGTACCCGCGGAGCCGGTGGCGGGCGAGGGCCGCAGGGCCCGGCGGCTGCGCGCCGCCGCCCAGGCCGAAGCAGCCGCGGCAGCGGACACGGCCGGTCCCCCGGAACACGCGGCGGACGGCCCGGCCGGCGAGCCGGACCCGTACGGGCCCTCCGCGGACCCCGTGGCGGAACCCGCAGGTACCGCCGACGACGACGGCTTCGCCCCGCAGTACGGGTCGGAGGTCCCGCAGCAACCCGCCTACGGCGAGTGGGAGCAGGCCGCGTACGCGACAGGCGACTACAGCCAGTACCCGGCCGGGCAGTACGCCGGTGAGCAGTACCAGGGCGGGCCGTACGCCACCGGCCAGTACGGCCAGGGCGACCAGTACGGCACCGGCCCGAGCGGGGACGGCATGCCCGGCGAGTACCCCGGAGGGCAGCAGCAGTACGACCCGTACCAGCAGCAGTCCGACGGCGCGTACGACCCGTACGGCTATGTGCCGCCGCCGCAGCAGCCGCCCTACCCCGACGAGAACGAGCACCGCCCCGACGGGAGCAACCAGTGAACCGCACCGCCATCGCCCTCGCGGCGGCCGTCGCAGCCCTCGCGGCCGTCACCGGTTTCGCCGTGGTCGCCGCGCCGTCGGACGGCGCCACGCCGCAGCAGGCCGCGGCCCGGCTGCCCGTCGAGCGCTCCAGCCTGGTCTGCCCGGTGCCCAGCACGTCCGACCTCGCGGAGACCTCGTACACCGCCTTCACCCCGGCGGGGAAGGGCGGCGGGGGCGCCGGTGGCGCGCAGTTGCTGCCGTCCGTCTCCGGCCCGGGTACGGATGCGAAGAAGGGCGGCAAGGGCAAACCGGGCAAGGGCGGTACGGCGGACACGAAGAAGCCCGTGGTCTCGCTCAAGGAGCCGGGCAAGCCCGTGGTCGACGAGGAGTCCGGCGGCGACACACCGGCTCTGATCGGCTCGGCCGACGGCCCGCTGGCCCCCGGCTGGACCGTCCAGCAGACCACGACGGTCGACGTCGGCGGTTCACGCGGGGTGCTCGGCACCAACTGCACTGCGCCGGACACCGACTTCTGGTTCCCCGGCGCCAGCACGGCTGCGTCCCGCCAGGACTATGTGCACCTCACCAACCCCGACGACAGCGCGGCCGTCGCCGACATCGAGCTGTACGGCAAGGGTGGCGCGGTCAAGTCCGGTGTGGGGGAGGGCATCACGGTCCCGGCGCGGTCCACGGTCCCGGTGCTGCTCTCGACGCTCACGCCCGACCCCGCCGAGAATCTCACCGTCCACGTCAGCACGCGCAGCGGCCGGGTCGGCGCCGTGGTGCAGTCCATGGACAACAAGCTCGGCAGTGACTGGCTGCCCGCTTCCACCGCGCCGTCCCGCAGGCTGGTCCTCCCCGGGATCCCGGCGGACGCCACCTCCGTACGGCTGGTGGCGCTCGCCCCCGGCTCGGACGATGTGGACCTCAAGGTCCAGCTGGCCGGCCCCGACGGCACGATCGTCCCGGCCGGCAACGAGACGCTGCACCTCAAGGCGGGCATGACCGGCTCCGCCGACCTGGGCGACGTGACGAAGGGCGCGGCGGGGTCGCTCGTGCTCTCCCAGACCGGCGGCAGCCGGGCCCCCGTGGTGGCCGCCCTGCGCGTGGTGCGCGGCAAGGGCAGCAAGCAGGAGGTCGCCTTCATCCCGGCGACCGCCCCGGTGGGCGGCCGGGCCTCGGTGGCCGACAACCGCGCCAAGGGCTCGGTGCTTTCGCTGGCGGCCCCCGGCGCCACGGCCAAGGTGCACGTCACCTCGTCGGCGGGCAGCGGCGGCGGCACGAAGACCGTCAAGGAGTACACGGTCAAGGGCGGTACGACCCTCGCGGTCAAGCCGACCCCGCCGCCCGGGCTCAAGGGCTCGTACGCGCTGACGGTGGAGCCGGAGGCGGGCAGCGGCGAGGTCTACGCGGCGCGCACGCTCGAACTCCCGCAGGACGGCGTCCCGATGTTCACGGTGCAGACGCTCCCCGACGACCGGGGCACGGTCTCGGTGCCGCGGGCGCGGCAGGATCTGTCCCTGCTGGACGACTGACCCGGACGGCAGGACCGGGCCGGCCCGGCACGGTCACGGGCCGGCCGGGTCAGTCCTGCCCGTACCGCGGGTCGACCGACTCCGGTGCCAGGCCGAGGAGTTCGGCGACCTGTTCCACGACGACCTCGTGCACCAGCAGCGCCCGCTCGTCGCGGTTCTTGGTGCGGATCTCGACGGGGCGCCGGTAGACGACGATCTGCGCGGACCGGTCCTTCTCGGCGGAGACGGCGCTGCCGAGCGGCACGGCCGTCTCGCCCGGCCACTCGTCGGCGCTCTCGGCCCCCTCGATACGGGGGACGTCGAGCACCAGGAAGTCGACTTCGGAGAGTTGGGGCCAGCGCCGTTCCAGGCGCTCCACGGAGTCCGCCACCAGATCGCGGAAGGAGTCCCCGCGACTGGTCGAGAGCGGGACCTGAGGAGGGGCCACGGGCCCGCGCATACCCCGCCCGTGCCGGTCACGGCGGCGCGGCCTGGGCTCGGCGGGCTCGGGCGGTAGGGAGCTGTCCATCACTGACGCAGGGTAGCTCTCCGTACGACGCGGGGAGGCCGACGGCGGCGGCCCGGCCCGCATGTCGCGCAATGAGTGTTCCTGCACGGTTCGGGATCGGTGGTCCGGCTGCTTTCGATCGGTCGTTTCGCACCGTCTGACTGGATATCGACGTAGGGATGACTGGATTCTTTTCGTCACTCGCTGTGTGTGCCTGTACCCGTGCAGGTCAAGCGAGTTGCTGCCGGGCGGGGTGGGGCGGTCTCCGCTCCGCGACACGGTGGAGTGACGCCGGGGCGAGTCGTCGCGGCCCGCTCAAGAGTGCGGTACGGTCCCATACCGTGAGCCCTGTACGTCGCTGTTCTCGCACTGCGTGCGGCCGCCCCGCCGTCGCGACGCTGACGTACGTCTACGCCGAATCGACCGCGGTTCTCGGTCCGCTCGCGACTTACGCTGAGCCCCACTGCTACGACCTGTGCGCCGAGCACGGTGAGCGGCTGACCGCCCCGCGCGGCTGGGAGGTCGTCCGTCTCACCGACGGGTCCGCCCCGGCGAGGCCGAGCGGTGACGATCTCGAAGCGCTCGCCAACGCCGTACGGGAAGCCGCCAGGCCGCACGAGCGCGCACCCGAGCCCGGCGTGCGCCCGGCCGAGAGCGGGCGCCGGGGCCACCTCCGCGTACTGCGCTCACCGGAGTCCTGACCGCGGTCCCCGGCTTCCGTCCCGTCCGGATCATTGACTTCCGGTTGCCATGAACATGAGCATTCCTCCACCCGTGAGGATCGAGGCCCCGTGTTTGTGCAGCCGCTGGAACCCGTAGCCGATTCACTCGCCCTGTCCGCCCTCGTCGCCGCACTGCCGCTGCTCACCGTCATGGTGCTGCTCGGCGCCGTCCGGATGAAAGCCCACTGGGCGGGCCTGACCGGCCTGGCCGTAGCCGTCCTGGTCGCGCTGTTCGCCTACCGCATGCCACTGGGCCAGACGCTCTCCTCGGGCGCGCAGGGAGCGCTCTTCGGCCTCTTCCCCATCCTGTGGATCGTGGTCAACGCCCTCTGGGTGTACCGGATGACGGTCCGCACCCGGCACTTCGACGTCCTGCGGCGCTCCTTCGGCCGGTTCTCCGACGATCCCCGGATCCAGGCACTCGTCATCGGCTTCTGCTTCGGTGCGCTGCTCGAAGCGCTCGCAGGATTCGGGGCCCCGGTGGCGATCTGCGCGGTGATGCTGGTGGCGCTCGGCTTCGACCCGGTGCGCGCCGCGGTCGTCGCGCTCGTCGCCAACACCGCTCCGGTCGCCTTCGGTGCCATGGGCACACCCGTGGTGACACTCGCGCAGGTCAGCGGGTTGCCCCTGCACTCGGTCGCCTCGGTCGTGGGACGGCAGACCCCGCTGCTCGCCGTCGTCGTCCCGCTCCTGCTGGTGGCGATCGTGGACGGCAGGCGCGGGCTGCGCGAGACGTGGGCACCCGCGCTCGTCTGCGGAATCGCTTTCGCAGCAGCCCAGTTCGCCGCGTCCAACTTCGTCTCCGTCCAACTCGCCGACATCCTGGCCGCACTGATCGGTGCCGCCGCCCTGATGGCCGTGGAGGGCGCCCGCAGGCCGGTCGCCGGACCGGTGCGGGCCACCGTGCTCACCGGCGAACGCAGCGAGGAGCTGCGGCACGCGGACCCGCGCCGCGATGTGGTGCGCGCCTACGCCCCGTACGGGCTGATCGTCGTGATCTTCTCGCTGGCACAGATCCCGCCCCTGAAGGGGCTGTTCGCCCACGCGACCCGGCTCCTCGACTGGCCGTTCCTCCACGTCGCGGACCCGCACGGCACCCCGGTCCCGGGGAACGTCTTCTCGCTCCCGCTCATCGCGACCGGCGGGACGCTGGTGCTGTTCGCCGGGGTGCTGACGGCCGCGGTCATCGGCGTGCGGCCGGTGGCCGCGCTCCGGGAGTGGGCGGCCACCGTGCACGAACTGCGGTACGCGATCCTCACCGTCACCTCCGTCCTGGCTCTCGCCTACGTCATGAACCTCTCCGGACAGGCCGCCACCATCGGCCACTGCGTCGCCGCTGCGGGGGCGGGGCTCGCCTTCCTCTCACCCGTGCTCGGGTGGTTCGGAGTTGCCGTCTCGGGATCCGACACCTCGTCCAACGCACTCTTCGGAGCGCTCCAGGTCTCCGCCGCCCACGAGTCGGGGCTCTCCCCGCAACTGCTGGCCGCCGCCAACAGTTCGGGCGGGGTCCTGGGCAAGATGATCTCCCCGCAGAATCTGACCATCGCGTGCGCGGCAGTGGGCCTCAAGGGCCAGGAGGGAGATCTGCTGCGCAAGGTGCTGCCGTGGAGCCTGGGGCTGCTGCTGGTGATGTGCCTGATCGTCACCGCGCAGAGCACGGCGCTCCTGGACTGGATGCTGCCGTGAGCCCCCCGGCCCCGAGGGTGCGCGGCCGGCCGGCGTGATGTCGCCGCCCGGCAGGCGCGCGCCGCAGGACCGGTGCGCGGAGAGTCCCGATTCCTCCAGGTAGTTTGATGGGCCCGAAGAGGACAGAGCGGATATCAGGAGGACCGACGTGGCTGGTGCTGTCGATTTGTCACAGGTCGTGAAGGCGTACGACGTGCGAGGGGTGGTGCCCGACCAGTGGGACGAGTCGCTCGCCGAGCTCTTCGGGGCCGCCTTCGTGCAGGTGACCGACGCGTCGGCGATCGTCATCGGCCACGACATGCGCCCCTCGTCCCCCGGCCTGTCCGGAGCCTTCGCCCGGGGCGCGGCGGCGCGCGGCGCTGACGTCACCCTCATCGGCCTCTGCTCGACCGACCAGTTGTACTTCGCGTCCGGGCAATTCGACCTGCCGGGAGCGATGTTCACCGCCTCGCACAACCCGGCCCGCTACAACGGCATCAAGATGTGCCGGGCCGGGGCCTCGCCGGTCGGTCAGGACACCGGCCTCGCGGAGATCCGTACGCTCGTCGAGACCTGGTCGGCGACGGGCGCTCCCGACGCCGCGCCGGAACCGGGCGCCGTCACCGAGCGTGACACGTTGAAGGAGTACGCGGCCCACCTCCTCTCCCTGGTCGACCTCTCGGCGATCCGCCCGCTGAAGGTCGTCGTGGACGCGGGCAACGGCATGGGCGGCCACACCGTCCCCACGGTCCTCGCCCCGCTCCCGCTCGACGTCGTCCCGCTCTACTTCGAGCTGGACGGGACGTTCCCCAACCACGAGGCCAACCCGCTGGACCCGGCGAACCTCGTCGACCTCCAGGCGAAGGTCCGCGAGACCGGCGCCGACCTGGGCCTGGCCTTCGACGGCGACGCGGACCGCTGCTTCGTCATCGACGAACGCGGCGAGGGCGTCCCCCCGTCCGCCATCACCGCCCTGGTGGCCGCCCGCGAACTGGCGGCGCACCCCGGAGGCACCGTCATCCACAACCTGATCACCTCCTGGTCGGTCCCCGAGGTCGTACGGGAGAACGGCGGCACCCCGGTCCGCACCCGGGTGGGGCACTCCTTCATCAAGCAGGAGATGGCCACGACCGGGGCGATCTTCGGCGGAGAGCACTCCGCGCACTACTACTTCCGCGAGTTCTGGAACGCCGACACCGGCATGCTCGCGGCCCTGCATGTCCTGGCAGCCCTGGG
This sequence comes from Streptomyces sp. NBC_00388, assembly GCF_036061255.1. Taxonomy (NCBI): domain Bacteria; kingdom Bacillati; phylum Actinomycetota; class Actinomycetes; order Kitasatosporales; family Streptomycetaceae; genus Streptomyces; species Streptomyces sp. NBC_00388. The sequence continues at coordinate 2,931,473 of NZ_CP107948.1, read as the reverse complement.
TGACCAGCCCGGCACCCTCTCCGAGCTGGTCGCCCCCTACGACCGCTACACCGGCTCCGGGGAGATCAACTCCAAGGTCGGCGACCAGGCGGCGAGCACGGCGCTCGTACGGGAGGCGTACGAACACCGGGACGGCATCACGACGGACGGCCTGGACGGGCTGACGGTGACGTCAGCCGACTGGTGGTTCAACCTCCGCCCGTCCAACACCGAGCCGCTGCTGAGGCTGAACGTGGAGGCGCGGGACGGGACCACGATGGCCCGTGTACGCGACGAAGTGCTCCGGCTGGTGCGCGGGACCGGATGACGGCGGCGGCGGAAGCGAGCCGTCCCGCCGCCCCGCATCGGCGGGGGCGTCCCCGATGCCCCGCACCCGCCCCGCCCCGGCGGTACGCTGACCTGGCCCAAACCGTATGTTCGAAGGGACCACCCCCATGCCGCTCGAAGCCGGTCTCCTGGAGATCCTCGCCTGTCCGGTCTGCCACTCCCCGCTCGACGACCAGTCGGCAGCCGAGGAGAACCCGGAGCTGATCTGCACCGGCAAGGAGTGCGGCCTCGCGTACCCGGTCCGCGACGGCATCCCGGTCCTGCTCGTCGACGAGGCCCGCCGCCCCGCGTAGCGGCCGGCGCCGCGACAGCCGCGGCGCACGGCCCCGCCACGCGCCCCACGCCCGCACCCGTACACGCAAGGCGAATCGGAGGAGGCAGACCCCGATGCTCGACGAGTCGTCGCTCGACGCCCCGGAAGCCCTGGCCCGAGCCGACCGCCGCGGTCTCCTCCGCGGCGCAGCCGAGGCCGGAGCCCGCGTCCGCACCGCCGCCCGGAACGCGGCCGAGGCAGGTCTCGCCGACCTGGAACCGGAAGGGCGGCCCCGCGCCGTGCTCGTCGCCGGGTCCGGCGCCGCCGCGACCGGTGTGGCCGACGTACTGACCGCACTGGCGGGCGCGGCCGCCCCCGTCACCCGGCTGCGCCCCACCGGAGTGGCCCCCGCCGCCGGCGCACTGCGCTGGGCCCTCCCCGGCTGGGCCGGCTCGGTGGACCTGCTGCTCATCGCCACCGCCGACGGCTCCGAACCGGGACTCGCGCTCCTCGCCGAGCAGGCGTACCGGCGCGGCTGCTCGGTCGTCGGTGTCGCCCCGCGCCGCTCGCCGCTGGCCGAGGCGGTCGACGGGGCCCACGGTCTCGTCGTACCGATGGCCGAGGCACCGTACGAGGAGCCCGAGGTGCCGTTCACCGAGGCAGCCCCCGGCACCCTCTGGGCACTGCTCACCCCGCTCCTCGTCCTGCTCGACCGGGTCGGCCTGGTCACCGCACCGCCCGAGACCCTCCAGCACGTCGCGGACCGTCTGGACAGCACCGCGGAACGCTGCGGTCCGGCCGTCGCCACCTACAGCAACCCGGCCAAGACCCTCGCGGCGGAGCTCGCCGGCTCGCTCCCGCTCATCTGGACCGAAGGCACCGCCGCGGCCCCCGTCGGCCGCCGCTTCGCCGCCGTACTGACCGAGCTGGCGGGACGCCCCGCTCTCGCCGCCGAACTGCCGGAGGCCCTGCGCGCCCACGGCACGCTGCTCGTCGGCCCCATCGCGGGCGACGCCGACCCCGACGACTTCTTCCGTGACCGGGTGGACGAGCCGCAAGCGCTGCACGCCCGGGTGGTGCTCCTCCGCGACCGCCCTGCGGGCGGTCTCACCGCGGCCCCGGCGGCCCGCGAGCTCGCTCTCGCGCAGGACACCCCGGTCAGTGAACTCGAACCGGAGGAGGGCAGCGAACTCGAAGTCCTCGCGGAGCTGCTGGCGGTCACCGACTTCACCGCCGCCTACACGGCTCTGGCCACGGCCTGACCGGGCACCACGCCCCTGGCCGGGAACGACACCCTCCCATCCGCCGGGTACGAGCACCCACCGCCCGCCGGCCCTGCCCCGAACCGCACAGCCGCCCCAGCAGCCCGGAAAGTAGCTTCATGGACCGCCTCGTCAACACCGTGCGCCCCTACGCCTGGGGCTCGCCCACTGCCATCCCGGCCCTCACCGGCGCCGAACCGACCGGTGAGCCGCAGGCCGAGATGTGGCTGGGCGCCCACCCCGGAGCCCCGTCCCGCATCGATCGCGGCGCCGGCGACCAGGCGCTGTCGGCTGTCATCGCTGCCGCACCCGAGGCCGAGCTCGGCGAGCGGGCCGTGGCCAGGTTCGGCCCAGGGCTGCCCTTCCTGCTCAAACTCCTCGCGGCCGGAGCCCCGCTCTCGCTCCAGGTCCACCCCGACCTGGGCCAGGCGCAGAAGGGGTACGAGGGCGAGGAGCGACGCGGAGTCCCCGTCGACGCCCCGCACCGCAACTACAAGGACGCCAACCACAAGCCCGAACTCATCTGTGCCCTCACCCCCTTCGACGGCCTCTGCGGATTCCGCGCCCCCGAGGACTCCGCCGACCTGCTCGCCGCCCTCGAAGTGGACTCGCTCAAGCCGTACGTGGACATCCTGCGCGCGCACCCCGAAGAGGCGGCGCTGCGCGAGGTCCTGACGGCCATCCTGTCCGCGGACCCCGCCGTGATGAGGACGACGGTCGACGAGGCGGCCGCCGCGGCCGAACGGCTCGGCGGCGCCCACGCCCCGTACGCCTCGATCGCCCACCACTACCCGGGAGACCCGGGTGTCATCGCAGCCATGCTGCTCAACCACGTACAGCTGCAGCCCGGCGAAGCACTCTTCCTCGGCGCGGGCATCCCGCACGCGTACCTCAACGGCCTCGGTGTCGAGATCATGGCGAACTCGGACAATGTGCTCCGCTGCGGTCTGACCCCCAAGCACGTCGACGTCCCCGAACTGCTCAGGATCGTCCGCTTCGAGGCGACCGAGCCCGGCATCCTGCGCCCGGAGGCGGCTCCCGACGGCGAGGAGCTGTACGAGACCCCGATCGACGAGTTCCGCCTCTCGCGCTACGTACGCCCCGAGGACGCGCTTCCCCTCGCCCTGCCGTCAGCCAGCGCACAGATCCTGCTCTGCACGGCCGGCGCCCCGCAGGCGGGCGAACTCGGCCTGAAGCCCGGACAGTCGGTGTTCGTCCCGGCGGGCGAGTCGGTCACCCTGAGCGGTGCGGGGACGGTCTTCCGCGCCACCGTTGTGGCCTGATGCAACAATGTGCGGCCGAATAGCGGTACCAACACCGCAGCACCGACGAAGGGAACACGTCCACCCATGAGTGCGTCAGGTGGAACCAAGGCGATCGTGGCGGCGCTCGGCGCCAACCTCTCGATCGCGGTAGCGAAGTTCGTGGCGTTCCTCTTCAGTGGCTCGTCGTCGATGCTCGCGGAGAGCGTCCACTCGCTCGCCGACTCGGGCAACCAGGGGCTGCTGCTCCTCGGCGGCAAGAAGGCCCAGCGCGAGGCAACTCCACAGCACCCCTTCGGCTACGGCCGAGAGCGCTACATCTACGCCTTCCTCGTCTCGATCGTGCTCTTCTCGGTCGGCGGCATGTTCGCGGTCTACGAGGGCTACGAGAAGGTCAAGCACCCTCACTCGCTGGACAACTGGTACTGGCCGGTGGGCGTCCTGGTCTTCGCGATCATCGCTGAGGGCTACTCCTTCCGTACGGCGATCAAGGAGTCCAACCAGACGCGCGGCGCGCTCTCCTGGGCCCAGTTCATCCGCCGTGCCAAGGCCCCCGAGCTTCCGGTGGTGCTGCTGGAGGACTTCGGCGCACTGATCGGTCTGGTCCTCGCGCTGGGTGGCGTCGGACTGGCCGTGCTGACCGACAACGGCGTCTGGGACGGCGTCGGCACGCTCTGCATCGGCACCCTGCTCATCGTCATCGCGATCGTCCTGGCCGCGGAGACGAAGTCCCTGCTGCTCGGTGAGGCGGCGGGCACCGAGGAGGTCGACAAGATCAAGGAAGCCATCGTCGACCACGCCACCGTGACCTCCGTGATCCACATGAGGACGCTGCACCTCGGCCCCGAGGAGCTCCTGGTGGCCGCCAAGATCGCCGTGCAGCACGACGACACGGCGGCGGAGGTGGCCCGCGCGATCAACGCCGCGGAGTCCCGTGTCCGCGAAGCCGTTCCGATCGCCCGGGTGATCTACCTGGAACCGGACATCTACAGCGAGAGCGAGGCCGCGGCGGGCGAGGACCCGAAGGCGACCCCGGGCGGCCCGGCGCCCGTACCGCACCACTGACACGGGCCACGGGCCCCGCCCCGGCCCCGTCACGAACACGGTCCTGGGCGCGGTATCCGGCCGGTCCGCCCCGTGGGCTGGGGGGCGACGGGCCGGTCGGTGTAGATTCGACGGGAGCCAGACGTCGCTGCTGATGGCGGTCGGGCGGTCCGTACTGCGGACCGGCCGAGGGAGAGAGGGCCTCCGACGGACTGCGCTGCGAGCGCTCGGGCATTCGTGTGCCTTTCCGCCCGTCGCCGCAGCATCCAGCCCGTACACCCTCGACCAACCTTCCGAGGAGCAGCTCGTATGACGACCGATGCCATCACCCAGGACTTCAAGGTCGCGGATCTTTCGCTGGCCGCGTTCGGGCGCAAGGAGATCACTCTCGCCGAGCACGAGATGCCCGGCCTGATGTCGATCCGCAAGGAGTACGCCGCCGCGCAGCCGCTGGCCGGCGCCCGTGTCACCGGCTCCCTGCACATGACGGTGCAGACCGCGGTGCTGATCGAGACCCTGGTCGCTCTCGGCGCCGAGGTCCGCTGGGCCTCCTGCAACATCTTCTCCACCCAGGACCACGCGGCCGCGGCCATCGCGGTCGGCCCGAAGGGCACCCCGGAAGCGCCCGCCGGCGTACCGGTGTTCGCGTGGAAGGGCGAGAGCCTGGAGGAGTACTGGTGGTGCACGGAGCAGGCGCTGACCTGGCCGAACACCCCCACCGGCGGCCCGAACATGATCCTCGACGACGGCGGTGACGCCACCCTCCTGGTCCACAAGGGGGTCGAGTTCGAGAAGGCCGGCGCAGCCCCGGACCCGGCGACCGCGGACAGCGAGGAGTACAGCTACATCCTCAAGCTCCTCAACCGCACCCTGGGCGAGAACCCGCAGAAGTGGACGCAGCTGTCGTCCGAGATCCGCGGTGTCACCGAGGAGACCACGACCGGCGTGCACCGGCTGTACGAGATGCACCGTGACGGCACCCTCCTGTTCCCGGCGATCAACGTCAACGACGCGGTCACCAAGTCGAAGTTCGACAACAAGTACGGCTGCCGTCACTCGCTCATCGACGGCATCAACCGCGCCACCGATGTCCTGATCGGCGGCAAGGTCGCGGTCGTCTGCGGTTACGGCGATGTCGGCAAGGGCTGCGCGGAGTCGCTCCGCGGCCAGGGCGCCCGCGTGATCATCACCGAGATCGACCCGATCTGTGCGCTGCAGGCGGCGATGGACGGCTTCCAGGTCTCGACCCTGGACGACGTGGTCTCCATCGCGGACATCTTCGTGACCACGACGGGCAACAAGGACATCATCATGGCCGCCGATATGGCCAAGATGAAGCACCAGGCCATCGTGGGGAACATCGGCCACTTCGACAACGAGATCGACATGGCCGGCCTGGCCAGGATCCCCGGCGTCGTGCGGGACGAGGTCAAGCCGCAGGTACACACCTGGACGTTCGCCGACGGCAAGGTCCTGATCGTCCTGTCCGAGGGACGCCTGCTGAACCTGGGCAACGCCACGGGCCACCCGTCCTTCGTGATGTCCAACTCGTTCGCGGACCAGACGCTGGCCCAGATCGAGCTCTTCACCAAGCCCGCCGAGTACCCGACCGACGTGTACGTGCTGCCCAAGCACCTGGACGAGAAGGTCGCCCGGCTCCACCTCGACGCCCTGGGCGTCAAGCTCACGACGCTCCGTCCCGAGCAGGCCGCCTACATCGGCGTCGAGGTCGAAGGCCCGTACAAGTCGGACCACTACCGCTACTGAGGCAACCGCTGCCCCTGGTGCGCACCGCGTCGCACCCTCAGCAGCCGGCACCGCAGAAGCAGTAGGTACCAGGCAGGCCCCCGCACCCCCGTGTCGGGGGCCTGCCCCGTACCGGCTCCGGAGAGACCCCAAGGACCCCATGCCCCGCGGCCGATATTCGCTCCACGATCTGCACGACCACACCCCCCTCGGTGAAGAACACTTCCACTGCGCGCCAGGCCCCTCCGGCTGGCGTTACGTCTCCCAGACCACCGCGCCCTCGGGCGACCACGCGGGCTCCGCCGACCTGGCCATCGACGAGCTCGGCCGCCCCATCCGCCTCGAACTCCACGCAGCGAGCTGGCAGGTCCGCGGCGCGGCCATCGAGGGCGTCACCTGGGTCCGTACGGACCCCACCGGGGTTCACGCCATCGAAGGCAACGCCCCCGCCCATGCCTTCACCGGCACGTCCCCCGCCTTTCTCGTCGCCACAGCCCGGCTCCTCCGCCTCACCCCCGCTTCCCCTGCCACGCGCGTCCGCCTGGTCGCCTTCACCGACCCGGTGCTGGCTCCCCGTAC
>NZ_CP107948.1:1632500-2922500 GCF_036061255.1 Streptomyces sp. NBC_00388 | reverse complement strand
GACTATTCGGCACGATCGGTTGTTTTTCACTAGTACTGCTTCGGCGTGGAATGTGAGAGGTGATGGGTCGGGCCGGGCACGCTGTTGGGTATCTGAAGGTACGGGCTCACTTGTTGAGTTTGTGTCTTCGGTTGCCGGCCCCAGTGCACTCGCCCTTTTGAGGGTGGGGTGATGGGTGGTTGGTCGTTGTTTGAGAACTGCACAGTGGACGCGAGCATCTGTGGCCAAGTTTTTAAGGGCGCACGGTGGATGCCTTGGCACCAGGAACCGATGAAGGACGTGGGAGGCCACGATAGTCCCCGGGGAGCCGTCAACCAGGCTTTGATCCGGGGGTTTCCGAATGGGGAAACCCGGCAGTCGTCATGGGCTGTCACCCATGCCTGAACACATAGGGCATGTGGAGGGAACGAGGGGAAGTGAAACATCTCAGTACCCTCAGGAAGAGAAAACAACCGTGATTCCGGGAGTAGTGGCGAGCGAAACCGGATGAGGCCAAACCGTATGTGTGTGATACCCGGCAGGGGTTGCGCATGCGGGGTTGTGGGATTGCACTTCAATAGTCTGCCGGCTGTTGGGCAAGTCAGAAACCGTTGGTGTAGGCGAAGGACATGCGAAAGGTCCGGCGTAGAGGGTAAGACCCCCGTAGCTGAAACATCAACGGCTTGCTTGTGTGACTCCCAAGTAGCACGGGGCCCGAGAAATCCCGTGTGAATCTGGCGGGACCACCCGCTAAGCCTAAATATTCCCTGGTGACCGATAGCGGATAGTACCGTGAGGGAATGGTGAAAAGTACCGCGGGAGCGGAGTGAAATAGTACCTGAAACCGTGTGCCTACAAGCCGTGGGAGCGTCGCTCATATTCTTCGGAATGTGGGTCGTGACTGCGTGCCTTTTGAAGAATGAGCCTGCGAGTTAGCGGTGTGTAGCGAGGTTAACCCGTGTGGGGAAGCCGTAGCGAAAGCGAGTCCTAATAGGGCGTTTGAGTTGCACGCTCTAGACCCGAAGCGGAGTGATCTAGCCATGGGCAGGTTGAAGCGGCTGTAAGAGGTCGTGGAGGACCGAACCCACCAGGGTTGAAAACCTGGGGGATGACCTGTGGTTAGGGGTGAAAGGCCAATCAAACTCCGTGATAGCTGGTTCTCCCCGAAATGCATTTAGGTGCAGCGTCGTGTGTTTCTTGCCGGAGGTAGAGCACTGGATAGGCGATGGGCCCTACCGGGTTACTGACCTTAGCCAAACTCCGAATGCCGGTAAGTGAGAGCGCGGCAGTGAGACTGTGGGGGATAAGCTCCATGGTCGAGAGGGAAACAGCCCAGAGCATCGACTAAGGCCCCTAAGCGTACGCTAAGTGGAAAAGGATGTGGAGTCGCAGAGACAACCAGGAGGTTGGCTTAGAAGCAGCCATCCTTGAAAGAGTGCGTAATAGCTCACTGGTCAAGTGATTCCGCGCCGACAATGTAGCGGGGCTCAAGCGTACCGCCGAAGTCGTGTCATTTCAGCAATAGGGCCAACGCCCGCTGGGATGGGTAGGGGAGCGTCGTGTGCCGGGTGAAGCAGCCGCGGAAGCGAGTTGTGGACGGTTCACGAGTGAGAATGCAGGCATGAGTAGCGATACACACGTGAGAAACGTGTGCGCCGATTGACTAAGGGTTCCTGGGTCAAGCTGATCTGCCCAGGGTAAGTCGGGACCTAAGGCGAGGCCGACAGGCGTAGTCGATGGACAACCGGTTGATATTCCGGTACCCGCTTTGAAACGCCCAATACTGAATCCTCTGATGCTAAGGCCGTGAAGCCGTCCTGGAGCCTTCGGGCAAAGGGAAGTGGTGGAGCCGCTGAACCAAGGTGGTAGTAGGTAAGCGATGGGGTGACGCAGGAAGGTAGTCCAGCCCGGGCGGTGGTTGTCCCGGGGTAAGGGTGTAGCCCGTCATCCAGGTAAATCCGGATGGCACATGGGGTGAGACCTGATGCCGAGCCGATTGTGGTGAAGTGGATGATCCTATGCTGTCGAGAAAAGCCTCTAGCGAGTTTCATGGCGGCCCGTACCCTAAACCGACTCAGGTGGTCAGGTAGAGAATACCGAGGCGTTCGGGTGAACTATGGTTAAGGAACTCGGCAAAATGCCCCCGTAACTTCGGGAGAAGGGGGGCCATTCCTGGTGATCTGTTTTACACAGTGAGCTGGGGGTGGCCGCAGAGACCAGCGAGAAGCGACTGTTTACTAAAAACACAGGTCCGTGCGAAGCCGTAAGGCGATGTATACGGACTGACGCCTGCCCGGTGCTGGAACGTTAAGGGGACCGGTTAGTGATCTTTCGGGGTTGCGAAGCTGAGAACTTAAGCGCCAGTAAACGGCGGTGGTAACTATAACCATCCTAAGGTAGCGAAATTCCTTGTCGGGTAAGTTCCGACCTGCACGAATGGCGTAACGACTTCTCGACTGTCTCAACCATAGGCCCGGTGAAATTGCACTACGAGTAAAGATGCTCGTTTCGCGCAGAAGGACGGAAAGACCCCGGGACCTTTACTACAGTTTGATATTGGTGTTCGGTTCGGCTTGTGTAGGATAGGTGGGAGACTTTGAAGCGGCCACGCCAGTGGTTGTGGAGTCGTCGTTGAAATACCACTCTGGTCGTGCTGGATGTCTAACCTCGGTCCGTGATCCGGATCAGGGACAGTGTCTGATGGGTAGTTTAACTGGGGCGGTTGCCTCCTAAAGAGTAACGGAGGCGCCCAAAGGTTCCCTCAGCCTGGTTGGCAATCAGGTGTTGAGTGTAAGTGCACAAGGGAGCTTGACTGTGAGACCGACGGGTCGAGCAGGGACGAAAGTCGGGACTAGTGATCCGGCAGTGGCTTGTGGAAGCGCTGTCGCTCAACGGATAAAAGGTACCCCGGGGATAACAGGCTGATCTTCCCCAAGAGTCCATATCGACGGGATGGTTTGGCACCTCGATGTCGGCTCGTCGCATCCTGGGGCTGGAGTCGGTCCCAAGGGTTGGGCTGTTCGCCCATTAAAGCGGTACGCGAGCTGGGTTTAGAACGTCGTGAGACAGTTCGGTCCCTATCCTCTGCGCGCGTAGGAATATTGAGAAGGGCTGTCCCTAGTACGAGAGGACCGGGACGGACGAACCTCTGGTGTGCCAGTTGTCCTGCCAAGGGCATGGCTGGTTGGCTACGTTCGGAAAGGATAACCGCTGAAAGCATCTAAGCGGGAAGCCTGCTTCGAGATGAGTATTCCCACCCCCTTTGAGGGGTTAAGGCTCCCAGTAGACGACTGGGTTGATAGGCCAGATGTGGAAGCCCGGTAACGGGTGGAGCTGACTGGTACTAATAGGCCGAGGGCTTGTCCTCAGTTGCTCGCGTCCACTGTGTTAGTTCTGAAATAACGAACGACCGTGTTGTATCCGGTGTTGGTTAATTTCATAGTGTTTCGGTGGTCATTGCGTTAGGGAAACGCCCGGTTACATTCCGAACCCGGAAGCTAAGCCTTTCAGCGCCGATGGTACTGCAGGGGGGACCCTGTGGGAGAGTAGGACGCCGCCGAACAATTTTTAGCCTCAGTCCCGGACCGTTATGGTCCGGGACTGAGGCATTTTTGCGTTCAGGGGCCGTTCAAATCCACGCGCGAAGGTCCCGCACTGGGGCCCTTCCCTTCCCTCCTTCTCTGCTCCAGGGAAGCCCTGAAGGGGAGCAGGGGGGGGCAGAGGCAGTGCGGTGGCACGTCAGTCGAGGGGCCGGATGCGGTTCCCTGTGCCGTCCACAGCTGTGCGGGTGCCGGTGGACTCTGTTTTGTCACGAGGGTCAACCGGCCGACAGCACCGATGAGTTCTTGCAGGCGGGTTCGGGTTGCCCGGTGGGCCGGGGGGCTCTTACCGGTGAAGGCAGGCAGGATGCGGCCCGTTCAGGCGTCCTGGTGGTGGTGAGCGCTGGGAGGGGGCGCCAGAGACCCGAGCGGGCCTCCGGAAGAGACCCGAGCGGGCCTCCGGAAGAGACCCGAGCGGGCCGGCGGAAGAGACCCCGCGCGGGCCGGCGGAAGAGACCCCGCGCGGGCCGGCGGAGCGCACGCTGACGCGCTCGGCGGTGTCGGGCTCCGCAGGGGTCGGCCTCAGGGGCGTGGGCATGTTCCGGATCCACCGGATGGGCCGTCAAATGGGCCCTCAACGGAGGCCGTGCGGCGGGCTGTTCGACGAGCTTCGACCAGCTTCGGTCAGTCGGCTGTGCCGCTGGGATGGAGACGCGATGATTCAGTGGTGCCTGCTGCTGTGGCGGGTCGTATCGTGCGCCCGCCACAGCAAGGGCCGTCTCGCGGAGGTGCAGTTGTGCCCGCTCGGTGAGCGGTGCCCACTCGTGGCGGGCAGCGCGTCAGCTTCGGGGGGTCTCGTAGCCGGGGACTCCCGCGGAGCGCGCCAGGTCGATGTCGAGCGCCTCGCGGCGGATGCGCTGGTCGACGTAGAGGAGCACCGTCACACCGGCTGTGAACGGGTACGTCAGCGCCGTCGTGAGCATCGCCCCGATGCCGCTGACGATCAGGTACGGCCAGCCGAACTCCGGTGTCTTGCCGGAGACGAGATCGTCGATTCCCTTGCCGTCGGCGATCATGGCAGCCGCGTTGAACGGCAGGTCGACCAGGGCGGATACGAGAGCTGTCAGCAGCAGGGTCAGCAGCGTGATGCCGAAGATGCGCCACCAGACGCCCTTGACCAGCTTCGCCGAGCGGCGCAGTGCCGCGGCGACGCCCTGTCGCTCCAGCATCAGCGCGGGTCCGGCAAGGCTGAAGGAGATCCACAGCCAGGCGACCACGAGGAGCGCGGCCAGCCCGCCGAGGGCCGCGAGACCGGCCCCCGCGGTGCCACCGACGAGAATGCCGGGAAGGAGACCGACGGTCATCACCGCCGCGTAGACGACCGGCAGCAGCAGGCTCAGTCCCACCAGCCGGGAGAGCTGGGGCCTGGCCTCGCGCCAGGCGTCGCTGAGCGTCACAGGGCGGCCCAGCACGGAACGGCTGACGACCACGGTCAGTACCGCGGTGGTGAAGATCGTGCCGATCAGCGTGATCGCGTACACCGGGCCCAGGCTGAGCAGACTCGTCCGCAGCTGGTCGAGGCTCTGGCGCAGCTGCTCGGAAGGAGTGGCGCCGCTGTCGACCTGGGCCGGCTCGGGCAGCACGTAGTGCTGGATGAGGATGGCGCAGACCTGGATGACGGCGGCCACGCCGATCGTGACGCCGAGGGCCGTGCGCCAGTGGGCGCGCACGGTCGACACCGCGCCGTCGAGGATCTCGCCCACGCCGAGCGGCCGGAGAGGGATGACGCCCGGCTTGGCAGCGATCGGCTGCTGGCTTCCCCAGCCGCCCTGCTGCGGTCCGCCCCAGCCGCTGTGCCCGGGGCCGCCCTGCGGGCGCGGGGTCCGGCCGGATGTCTGCTGCGGGGGTACGGGATGTGGAGCCGGCGGCGACCACTGCGCGGCCGGCGGCTGGTCGCTGGACCACTTCGGAGCGGCCTCCCCCTGGCCGGACGGCTCGGCGGGGCGGGGTACGCCCGGCTCCTGGCCGTCGGAGGGGGCGGATCCGGGCGAGGCCCAACCCGGAGAGTCATTCATGGTCGCTCCTTCACACATGCCTGTCCGCCACCTGCCTGTCCGCGCGTCGAGGCAGCAGGTCGGCAGCCATCGTGTCATGCGGGGTGAGGCAGCGGAGCCGCTGCTCTCTCACCATTGCACCTTCAATTGTCGGTGCCCCACGGGGCAGACTGTGCGGATGGCTGATCAGGACGCACAAACCCCGCCGGGTGCGGGGCCGCCCATGCTTCCTTCGCTGCGCTGGGACGAGCCGCCGGAAGGGCCGGAGGGCGCGGTCGTCATTCTGCTCGACCAGACCCGATTGCCCGGCGAGGAGGCCGAGCTGGTCTGCACGGATGTTCCCGCGCTGGTCCGCGCGATCCAGACGCTCGCCGTCCGGGGGGCTCCGCTCCTCGGTGTGGCCGGCGGCTACGGGGTCGCGCTCGCCGCCGTACGGGGATACGACGTGGAGGAGGCCGCTGCGCTCCTCGCGGGCGCCCGGCCCACCGCGGTGAACCTGGGATACGGGGTGCACAGGGTGGCCGGGGCGTACCGGGCGGCTGCCCGGGCCGGTGCGGACGCCGGTGCGGCAGCGGGGGCGGCGCTCACCGAGGCCCGGGCCCTGCACCAGGAGGACGTGGAGGCCAGCCGGCAGATGGCGGCCCGGGGGCTGGCGCTCCTCGACGAACTGCTCCCGGGCGGCGGGCACCGGATTCTGACACACTGCAACACCGGGGCCCTGGTCTCGGCCGGTGAGGGCACTGCTTTCGCCGTGGCGCTGGCGGCGCACCGTGCGGGGAGTCTGCGGCGTCTGTGGGTGGACGAGACGCGGCCACTGTTGCAGGGGGCGCGCCTGACGGCGTACGAGGCGGCCCGCAGCGGTATGGCGTACACACTGCTCACCGATGGTGCGGCCGGCTCGCTCTTCGCTGCGGGTGAAGTGGACGCCGTGCTGATCGGCGCCGACCGGATCGCCGCGGACGGCTCGGTGGCCAACAAGGTGGGCAGCTATCCGCTGGCCGTGCTGGCCAAGTACCACCATGTGCCGTTCATCGTCGTCGCTCCGACGACCACGGTCGATCTGTCCACGCCGGACGGTGCGTCCATCGAGGTGGAGCAGCGGGCAGGCAGGGAGGTCATGGAGTTCGGCGGGGTGCCGGTGGCCCCGCTGGGGACGCAGGCGTACAACCCCGCGTTCGATGTCACACCCCCCGAGCTCGTGACGGCAGTCGTCACGGAGACGGGGGCCGCGTCCCCTGTCACCAGGGACGCACTCACCGCATTGTGTGGCAGGTCACGCCAGGTAACGATTAGCTAATGGGATGATGTCGGTATGAAGGGACGCGTCCTTGTCGTCGATGACGACACCGCACTGGCCGAGATGCTCGGCATTGTGCTGCGTGGTGAAGGTTTTGAGCCGTCATTTGTAGCGGACGGCGACAAGGCACTGGCTGCATTCCGTGAGGCCAAGCCGGACCTGGTGCTGCTCGATCTCATGCTGCCCGGACGGGACGGCATCGAGGTCTGCAGGCTGATCAGGGCCGAGTCAGGTGTGCCGATCGTGATGCTCACGGCGAAGAGCGACACGGTCGATGTGGTGGTGGGGCTCGAATCCGGGGCCGACGACTACATCGTCAAGCCGTTCAAGCCCAAGGAGCTCGTCGCCCGTATCAGGGCGAGACTGAGGAGGTCGGAGGAGCCCGCGCCGGAACAGCTGGCGATCGGTGATCTGGTCATCGATGTGGCCGGTCACTCCGTGAAGCGGGAGGGGCAGTCCATCGCGCTGACCCCGCTGGAGTTCGATCTGCTGGTCGCGCTGGCCCGCAAGCCCTGGCAGGTGTTCACCCGCGAGGTGCTGCTTGAGCAGGTCTGGGGGTACCGCCATGCCGCGGACACCAGGCTGGTCAACGTCCATGTCCAGCGGCTGCGCTCGAAGGTCGAGAAGGACCCCGAGCGTCCGGAGATCGTGGTGACGGTCCGCGGTGTCGGATACAAGGCCGGACCGAGCTGACATGGGCCCGAGCAGCGCCGCTCCGGCGCCCGGGGAGCCGGGAGCACGGCCGGAGCGGCCTGCCGGGCCCGAGGTGACCGCGACCCGGTCCACCGCGTCGCCCGGCCCGTCAGGCGGGGCGCCCGGTCGGCGTTCCGCGCTGGGCAGGTTCGGCGACCGCTTTCTGCGGGGCGGCCGGCTGCTTGAGGACGGGGCCCCCGGTGGCCCCGTACTGCGACTCTTCGCGCGCTGGGTGCGGCGTCCGCTGCTGCCCGCCGTGCGTCTCTGGCGGCGGAACATCCAGCTCAGGGTGGTCGCCGGGACACTCCTGATGTCGCTGGTCGTGGTCCTGGTGCTCGGATTCGTCGTGATCGGCCAGGTCCGCAACGGTCTGCTGGACGCCAAGGAGAAGGCCGCGGTCAGTCAGGCCGCGGGAGGTTTCACCGTCGCCAAGGACAAGGCGAACGCGGCGACGGCGTCCGACAGCGGCGACGCGTCCGACCCCGGGGCGGCCAGCAATTCCCGCCAGTGGCGCACCGATCTCGTCGCCCAGCTGGCGAGTGGCGGTCAGGGTGCGTACAACGTGGTCACGCTGGCCCCGGCCTCCGAGGAGACGGGGGCGGGCAACGGCGGGGAGCGTACGTCCGGCCAGGTCAGCCCGGACAGCGTCGCCGAGAAGCTGCGCACGGACGTCGACCAGGGGACGGCGCCCTACAAGACGTACACGGACATCAAGTACGTCGACGGGCGTGCGCCGGAGCCCGGTCTCGTCGTGGGGCAGCGGCTTGAGGACATCGACCACAAGCCGTACCAGCTCTACTACCTCTTCCCGCTCTCGCAGGAGGAGAAGACCCTCAGCCTCGTGAAGCGCACGCTGGCCACCGCGGGACTGTTCGTGGTGGTGCTGCTCGGGGCGATCGCCTGGTTCCTGGTACGGCAGGTGGTCACACCCGTACGGATGGCTGCCGGGATCGCCGAGCGGCTCTCGGCGGGCCGTCTCCAGGAGCGGATGAAGGTCACGGGCGAGGACGACATCGCCCGGCTCGGAGAAGCGTTCAACAAGATGGCACAGAGTCTCCAGCTGAAGATCCAGCAGCTGGAGGAGCTCTCCCGGATGCAGCGCCGGTTCGTCTCTGACGTGTCGCATGAGCTGCGCACCCCGCTGACGACGGTACGGATGGCCGCCGACGTCATCCATGACGCGCGCAGTGACTTCGACCCGGTGACCGCGCGCTCCGCCGAGCTGCTCGGCGATCAGCTCGACCGTTTCGAGTCGCTGCTCGCCGATCTGCTGGAGATCAGCCGGTTCGACGCGGGCGCCGCGGCGCTGGAAGCGGAGCCGATCGATCTGCGGGAGACCGTGCGCCGGGTGATATCCGGTGCCGAGCCGCTCGCGGAACGCAAGGGCAGCCGGATCCGGGTCGTCGGCGACGAGCAGCCGGTGGTGGCCGAGGTCGACGCGCGGCGGATCGAGCGTGTGCTGCGCAACCTCGTCGTCAACGCCGTGGAGCACGGCGAGGGCAATGACGTGGTGGTCCGGTTCGGTGTCGCGGGGGGCGCAGTGGCGATCGCCGTCCGCGACTACGGCGTGGGGCTCAAACCGGGCGAGGCGACACGGGTGTTCAGCCGTTTCTGGCGTGCCGACCCCGCGCGGGCGCGCACGACAGGCGGCAGCGGGCTCGGCCTGTCCATCGCTGTCGAGGACGCGCGGCTGCACGGCGGCTGGCTGCAGGCGTGGGGCGAGCCGGGCGGCGGTTCGCAGTTCCGGCTGACCCTGCCGCGCACGGCGGACGAACCGCTGCGCGGCTCCCCGATCCCGCTGGAGCCCGAGGACTCACGGCGTGGCCGCGCCGGAGCGCAGGCCGACGCCGGGCGGCTGATCGCTGTGCCCGCCCAGTCAGGAGCCGACCGCTCACCGCTCCCGGCGCCGCCCCGTGCGATACCGGCCGACCCGACGGCTCTGCCGGGCAGCGGTGCCCGGGTGGTGCCGAGGGCCGGTGACTCCGCAACGCAAGCTTCGGACCGGGAGGACACCGCCCGTGGGCGATGATCGTGGGGGCAGCCGCGGCGTGAGAGGGCTGCGGGCGTACGCGTGGCTCGGCTGCGGCGGCATACTGCTGGCCGGCTGCGCTTCGATGCCGAACACCGGTGACATCGAGGCCGTCGATCCTTCGCAGCGCAGTGACTCGCAGGTCAAGGTGTACGCGGTGCCGCCGCGCGAGGGCGCTGCGCCCGCCGAGGTCGTGGACGGTTTCCTGGAGGCGATGACCAGTGACGACCTGCAGTTCGCCACGGCCAGGAAGTATCTGACCAAGGAAGCGTCACAGAAGTGGGATCCGGGTGCGCGGACCACCGTGCTCGCCGACGGGCCCACGCGCCGGGCGAATCCGGCCAACGACCGGGACGCGCCGCAGGTCTCATCGACGTTCGAACTGAGCGGCACGGAAGTCGCCGTGGTCGACAAGCAGCACGCGTACCAGCCCGACAAGGGCATGTACCGCAACTCCATCCACCTCGTGCACCAGAACGGGAAGGAGTGGCGCATCGACGATCTGCCCGCCGGTCTGCTGCTCAGCCTCTCCGATTTCCAGCGCAACTATCACTCGGTCAACAAGTACTACTTTGCGTCCGCGCAGAACTCCGGGACACCGGGGTCGTCCGGGGCGCCCGACGACTCGTCCGGCCGGAACTGGCTCGTCGCCGACCCCGTCTATCTCCGCCAGGGCATCGACCCGGAGACACGGATGGATCCGCTGACGCAGACCGTCGCCTCCCTGCTGGCGGGGCCGACCGACTGGCTGAGTCCGGTGGTCGATTCACGCTTCCCGGTGGGCACGGCGCTCAAGAAGGGCGTACGCGCGCTGGCACTCGATGACCGGAACGGCCTGAAGGTGCCGCTCAACGGCAAGGCGTCCGGCATCAGGCAGGGGCAGTGCCGGCAGATGGCGGCCCAACTGCTCTTCACCCTGCGCGATGTGACGTCCATGCGGGTCGAACAGGTGGAGCTGGAGCGGGCGGACGGCTCCCAGCTCTGTGTGCTCAGCGCGGACCAGGCGCAGGAGTACGCCCCCGACCGCACGTCGGGCAGCCCGGCGGGCGAGTACTTCGTCGATGCCAAGGGGCGGCTCGTACGGATGCAGGCCATCGGCGGTGACACCTCGGGGCAGACGGAGCCCCAGCCCGTCCCGGGTCCGCTCGGAGCGGGTGCCAAGCCGCTGAGCACGGTCGCGGTGGCGCGTGACGAACGCCGTGCGGCGGGGGTGTCGAAGGACAGCGGCACGTTGTCCGTGGCGTCGGTCGTCTCCGGCGACGACGCGTCGGACCAGCTGTACAGCAGCCATGCGAAGCTGGAGAAGAACCGTCTGTCGGCACCGAGCTGGGACGGCCGCGGGGACCTCTGGGTGGCCGACCGGGATCCGGCGAACCCGCGGCTGCTGCGGTTCCCCGGTGGTTCCGGCCGGCCGCAGACGGTCCCGGTCCCCGGCCTGGACGGCGCGCGCGTCTCGGGGCTGCGGATGTCGTCCGACGGGGTGCGGATCGCGCTGTTGCTGACGAAGGACGGGCACACGACGCTGAAGGTGGGGCGGGTGGTCCGGGAGGGGTCCGGGGACAGTCCTGCGGTCTCCGCGGTGGACGAACTGCGTCCGGCCGCACCGCAGATGGCGGATGTCACTGCGGTGTCCTGGGCGGGCCGCAGCCGTCTCGTGGTGGTCGGCAAGGAGGCGGGCGGGGTGCAGCAGGTGCGCTATATGCAGGCGGACGGTTCGGTCTCCGGTGTGAATCCGCTGCCGGGCGCCAACCGGATCACGGCTGTCGCCGCTTCGGACGACGACCGGCTGCCGTTGATGGCGCTCTCGGACGAGGACGGAATTGTGCGGCTGCCTCCGCGGGCGAATTGGAAAACGGTGGTGGAGGAAGGCAAGTCGCCGGTCTATCCGGGATAGCCGCCGGTCCGTTCCTGTCCATGACGTGACCGTGGCTGCCCGTCGTGCCCGCGGTCGTGAGTACGGGCCCGGACTGTTACGGGATGCCGGCGGGTAACCGTTTCGGGACTGCCCGGGTAAAGCGGGGGAACGGCTCCGCGGGGGAGTTGTCCGGGCCGGCCGGTGTGCCGGCGGCCGGTTATCCACAGGGGTGGCCGGATGCTGCGCCACTCGGCAGAGTGGAGTCATGCGGGGGTGGTGGCGGGAAATCTCGGGAGTGGTGCTGCCGAGCGCGTGCGGAGGCTGTGGCACGCCTCGTACGGCGCTCTGCGCGGAATGCGCCGACGCCCTGTGCGGCGGGCCGGCGCGCAGGGCCAGACCGGATCCCCGGCTGCCGGGGCTGCCCGCGGTGTGGGGCGCCGCGGCGTACGAGGACGCCGTGCGGGCGGTGCTGCTCGCGCACAAGGAGAGAGGCGCGCTGGGGCTGGCCGGGGTGCTCGGCTGTGCGCTCGCGGCGGCGGTGCGGGCCGCGGCGCGGCGGAGCGCGGGGCAGGGGGCGCTGCTGCTCGTTCCTGTGCCCTCGTCGCGTACGGCGGTGCGGGCCCGGGGCCATGACGCCGCCCGCCGGATCGCCCGTGCCGCCTCGGCCGAGCTGCGCAGGAGCGGTACACCCGCGCGGACAGTGAGCGCGCTCAGGCAGCGGCGCGCAGTGGCCGATCAGACGGGCCTGGACGCCCCGCAGAGGCTGGCGAACCTCTCGGGTGCACTCGAAGTGGTGCCGGGGGGCGTACGTCTGCTGGACGGGGGCAGGGTGGTGTTGGTGGACGATCTCGTCACGACCGGAGCATCACTGGTGGAGGCGGCACGTGCGGTACGGGCAGCGGCAGGCCGGGAATTACCCGGGCTCAGGGAGCAGGTGGCCGCGGTCGTCGCGGCGCCTCCCATATCTTTCGAAATAAACCGGAACTGATAGTTAACTTGCATCGTTGCAGGTAGTGAGGGAGAAAAACCACCTGAACGGAGGTACGCGCGAGTAGCGGGTGCCGATACCCGTCCCAGCGAGCTATGTTCGGTTGTGAGGAATGGCGAAAGCTGTGGCTCACTTGAAAGCACGGACGTGCATGGCACTTTCCGGTTCTGCCGGTCCGGTTGGGAAACCGCCGACTTGCGAGCCGGAGGTTGGTGTGGGTGGGGATCTTCCCGACGGGGGAGGAGGAGGTGAAAGTCACCAAGTCCGAGACTCCGGTGCTCACCGGGGTCTGGTGCAAAAGGGAGCTGCTCCGCCGCAGAGCGGAGCGATCCGGGAACGGAGTTCTGCGTGGACATCGTCGTCAAGGGCCGCAAAACCGAAGTACCCGAGCGGTTCCGGAAGCACGTCGCCGAGAAGCTGAAGATTGAGAAGATCCAGAAGCTGGACGCCAAGGTGATCAGCCTGGACGTCGAGGTTTCCAAGGAGCCCAATCCGAGGCAGGCCGACCGTTCGGACCGTGTGGAAATCACGCTGCACTCCCGAGGCCCGGTGATCCGGGCGGAGGCGGCGGCAGGCGACCCGTACGCAGCGCTGGATCTGGCCACGGGCAAGTTGGAGGCGCGGCTGCGGAAGCAGCACGAGAAGCGCTACAACAGGCGGGGCGCGGGCCGTATTTCGGCAGCCGAAGTCGTCGAGGTCGTGCCGGACACGGCGCAGATCAACGGCGACGGTGAGTTCACCGCCGACGTGGCAGCCCAGACCATCCCGACCACCAGGATCGGTTCGCTCGAAGTGCAGGGCGACGGGCCGCTGGTGGTGCGTGAGAAGACGCATGTCGCCGCCGCGATGACGCTCGACCAGGCGCTCTACGAGATGGAGTTGGTGGGGCACGACTTCTATCTGTTCGTGGACGCGGACACGAAGGAGCCCAGCGTCGTCTACCGGCGGCACGCCTACGACTACGGTGTCATCCACCTGACGACCGACCCGCTCGCCGACATGGAAGCGGCCGGCGCCGGCGGTGCGCTCGGCGGATGACCTCCTGAGCCGTTGCGGTGCCCCTGGAAGTGCGCAGGCGCCCCCAGGGGCACCGCCGTGCGGTGGGATCGCGCCTGGGGGGCACGTTCCGTCGTACCCGTCGTTCCGGCATGAAAGCATGACGGCACGCGCCAATCGGGCTTCTGTGAGCTGGGGTTGGTGCCGTACATGAACTTCGGGCCCATGCTTCAGGGGGAGGAACGATGGCGGACCGCTTCGGTCCCGTGCACGACCGGGACGAGGACCCCATGGACCAGGGCGGGGCTCCGTGCAAGGAGCCGATCAGAGTCCTGGTGGTGGACGATCACGCCCTTTTCCGGCGCGGTCTGGAGATCGTCCTCGCCGCGGAGGAGGACATCCAGGTGGTCGGCGAGGCGGGTGACGGCGCCGAAGCGGTGGACAAGGCCGCCGATCTGCTGCCCGACATCGTGCTGATGGACGTACGGATGCCCAAGCGCGGGGGCATCGAGGCCTGCACCTCCATCAAGGAGGTGGCCCCCAGCGCGAAGATCATCATGCTGACGATCAGCGACGAGGAGGCCGACCTCTACGACGCGATCAAGGCGGGGGCCACCGGCTATCTCCTCAAGGAGATCTCGACCGACGAAGTGGCGACGGCGATCCGCGCGGTGGCCGACGGACAGTCTCAGATCAGCCCCTCCATGGCGTCGAAACTGCTCACCGAGTTCAAGTCGATGATCCAGCGCACCGACGAGCGCAGGCTCGTACCGGCGCCGCGGCTCACCGAGCGTGAGCTGGAGGTCCTGAAACTGGTGGCCACCGGGATGAACAACCGGGACATCGCCAAGGATTTGTTCATCTCCGAGAACACCGTGAAGAACCACGTCCGCAACATCCTGGAGAAACTGCAGCTGCACTCCAGGATGGAGGCCGTGGTCTACGCGATGCGCGAGAAGATCCTGGAGATCCGCTGAAGGACCCGCCGGGCGCAGCCGCTTCGGGGCGGCTGCCGGGCTTGAGCCGCCCGGCAGCCGGACACGTCCGATGAGTGGTTCGCCGCGGGCCGCTACCGCTGTGCGTCCAGCGCCGCGGTCAGGGCCTCGGCCAACGGCGCCCGCAGCGCCGGCTCGTTGACGCGCTCCACCCGTACGTCCGTGCATCCCACCCAGGACGCCGCCTCGGCCAGCGCCTCCGCCATCGGCCGTACTGCCTTGCGGTTGTCCAGGGAGATCTGCCGGGCGACCAGGGTGGCGCCCTCCCGTGCGGGGTCGGCCCTCCCCACGAGCTTCCCGCCCGCGAGCAGGGGCATCGAGAAGTAGCCGTGGACCCGCTTGGGCTTGGGGACGTACGCCTCCAGCCGGTGGGTGAAGCCGAAGATCCGCTCCGTACGGGCGCGCTCCCAGATCAGCGAGTCGAACGGTGAGAGCAGCGTCGTGCGGTGGCGGCCGCGGAGCGGGGAGGCCAGTGCCTCCGGGTCCGCCCAGGCCGGTTTGGACCAGCCCTCCACCGTGACGGGTACGAGGCCCGATTCCGCGACGACCGCGTCGAACTGCTCGCCCTTGAGCCGGTGGTAGTCCGCGAGGTCCGTGCGGGTCCCCACCCCCAGGGACTTCCCGGCGAGCGCGACCAGCCGGCGCACACACTCCAGGTCGTCGAGCTCGTCATGGAAGAGGGCGCCGGGAATCGCGCGCTCGGCCAGGTCGTACACCCGCTTCCAGCCGCGCCGTTCGGTGCACACCACCTCGCCGTACATCAGTGCCCGCTCGACCGCGACCTTCGACGCGGACCAGTCCCACCACTCCCCGCCGTTCTTCGCGCCGCCGAGCTCGGTGGCGGTCAGCGGGCCCTCCGCGCGCAGCTGTTCGATGACGGTCTCGTAGACCGCGTCGGGGAGCTCGTGGTTCCAGTGCGGGCGGTCGCGGTAGGCCCGGCGGCGGAAGGCGAAGTGCGGCCACTCCTCGATGGGCAGGATGCAGGCCGCGTGCGACCAGTACTCGAAGGAGCGGCCACCGGTCCAGTACGCCTCGTCGACGGTCCTGCGCCCGACGGCTCCCAGCCGGGCGTACGGAACGAGCTCGTGCGAGCGGGCCAGGACGGAGATGGTGTCCAGCTGGACTGCGCCCAGATGTCTCAGCACGCCGCGCACCCCGCCCCGCCGGTCGGGCGCGCCCAGGAAACCCTGGGCGCGCAGCGCTGTCCGGCGGGCCTCGTCGGCGGAGAGTTCGACGGCTGGGGGCGGCACAGGAGTCATGCACCGAACGATAGGCCGGGGCACTGACAACGAGGGCGCGGCCGGCGGACCCGGATCAGGCGGTGGGCGGACCGGCGCGGCGGGCGGTGAGCGCCGTGGCAGCGGCGCAGGGGGAGTGCGGCGCGCGGCAGGAGGGCGGGCAGCCGCTCACGGTCCGGCCGGCAGGTACGCGTGTCCCGTGGGGTACCCCAGGTCGGAGGGGAGTATCGCGCCCACCCAGGCATCCCGGCGGGTGCCCTTGTTGAGCAGGTCCGCGCGCAGGACACCCTCGATACGGAAGCCGGCCTTCTCCGCCACCGCCCGCGACCCGGCGTTGCCGACCTCGGCCCGCCATTCCAGGCGCTCCGCGGCCAGCGTCCGCAGCGACCAGTGCGTGAGGACGGTCACGGCCTCGGCCGCGAATCCCCGGCCCCGGTGTTCCTTCGCCACCCAGTAGCCGATCTCCCAGGTGCCCGGCTGCCCGCGCTGGAACACGGAGATCGCACCGACCAGCCGGCCGTCCTCGCGGGTCAGCACGGCGAAGGCCAGGCTGGTGCCGGCCCGCCAGCCGTCCGGGACCATCCGCCGGGTGAAGCTCTCCGCGTCCTCGCGCCGGTACGGGGAGGGAACGACCGTCCAGCGCTGGATGTCCGGGTCCTGACAGGCCTGGAGGACGGCCTCGGTGTCGGCGACGGTGAAAGGGCGCAGCAGCAGCCGCTCGGATGACAGGGTGACAGGGTCCATCGGGTGATTCTCCGCCCCGTGCCGGGCGGGGGCCATGCCTTTTTCGGGGTTCTCCCGGCACCTTCCGGAGGCCCCGACCGTTGTCCTGAGCGGCAGGCCTCCCGGCGCGGTGGGGTCCTCGCTTACGATGGCCGTTGCTCTACCCCGGTTTGCCGCGTGAAAGTAAGCCGGGCTCCCTGGTCGGTCTGTTTCTCCGGCCCGGGTCCGGGGGTAGCACCCCGGGAGGTTCAGCCCTGAACTCGACCGCGCCAGGCCCGACCGGCAAGGAGACCAACCCCCGTGTCCGTCTTCAACAAGCTCATGCGTGCAGGCGAAGGAAAGATCCTGCGCAAGCTGCACCGCATTGCGGACCAGGTCAACTCCATCGAAGAGGATTTCGTCAACCTCTCCGACGCCGAGCTGCGGGCCCTCACCGACGAGTACAAGGAGCGGTACGCCGACGGCGAAAGCCTCGACGACCTGCTGCCCGAGGCCTTCGCGACCGTCCGCGAGGCCGCCAAGCGCGTCCTCGGCCAGCGCCATTACGACGTACAGCTGCTGGGCGGCGCCGCCCTGCACCACGGTTATGTGGCCGAGATGAAGACCGGCGAGGGCAAGACCCTGGTCGGTACGCTTCCCGCCTATCTGAACGCGCTGTCCGGCAAGGGCGTCCACCTGATCACGGTGAACGACTACCTGGCCGAGCGCGACTCCGAGATGATGGGCCGGGTCCACAAGTTCCTGGGGCTCGAAGTCGGCTGCATCATCGCCAACATGACCCCGGCGCAGCGCCGTGAGCAGTACGCCTGCGACATCACGTACGGCACGAACAACGAGTTCGGGTTCGACTACCTCCGCGACAACATGGCGTGGGCCCAGGACGAGCTCGTCCAGCGCGGCCACAACTACGCCATCGTGGACGAGGTCGACTCGATCCTGGT
Source organism: Streptomyces sp. NBC_00388 (assembly GCF_036061255.1). NCBI lineage: Bacteria > Bacillati > Actinomycetota > Actinomycetes > Kitasatosporales > Streptomycetaceae > Streptomyces > Streptomyces sp. NBC_00388. Next base: position 2,905,173 of record NZ_CP107948.1, on the reverse strand, counting down.
CGACGAGGCCCGTACGCCGCTGATCATCTCCGGCCCGGCCGACCAGGCCACCAAGTGGTACGGCGACTTCGCGAAGCTGGTCACGCGGCTGACCAAGGGCGAGCCTGGCAACCAGCTCAAGGGCATCGAGGAGACCGGCGACTACGAGGTCGACGAGAAGAAGCGCACGGTCGCCATCCACGAGCCCGGTGTCGCCAAGGTCGAGGACTGGCTCGGCATCGAGAACCTCTACGAGTCGGTGAACACCCCGCTCGTCGGTTACCTCAACAACGCGATCAAGGCCAAGGAGCTCTTCAAGAACGACAAGGACTACGTCGTCATCGACGGCGAAGTCATGATCGTCGACGAGCACACCGGCCGTATCCTCGCCGGCCGGCGCTACAACGAGGGCATGCACCAGGCCATCGAGGCGAAGGAAGGGGTGGACATCAAGGACGAGAACCAGACGCTCGCCACGATCACCCTGCAGAACTTCTTCCGCCTGTACGGCAAGCTCTCCGGCATGACCGGTACGGCCATGACCGAGGCCGCCGAGTTCCACCAGATCTACAAGCTCGGTGTCGTGCCGATCCCGACGAACCGGCCGATGGTCCGCATGGACCAGTCCGACCTGATCTACCGCACCGAGGTCGCCAAGTTCGACGCGGTGGTCGAGGACATCGCGGAGAAGCACGAGAAGGGCCAGCCGATCCTGGTCGGCACCACGTCGGTCGAGAAGTCCGAGTACCTCTCGCAGCAGCTCTCCAAGCGCGGAGTGCAGCACGAGGTGCTGAACGCGAAGCAGCATGACCGGGAGGCGCCGATCATCGCGCAGGCCGGGCGCAAGGGCGCCGTCACGGTCGCGACGAACATGGCCGGCCGCGGTACCGACATCAAGCTCGGCGGCAATCCGGACGATCTCGCCGAGGCGGAGCTGCGCCAGCACGGCCTGGACCCCGACGAGAACGTCGAGGAGTGGGCCGCCGCCCTGCCCGCCGCGCTGGAGAAGGCCGAGCGTGCGGTCAAGGCCGAGCACGACGAGGTCAAGGAGCTCGGCGGCCTGTACGTGCTGGGCACCGAGCGCCACGAGTCGCGCCGTATCGACAACCAGCTGCGCGGCCGTTCCGGACGGCAGGGCGACCCGGGCGAGTCCCGCTTCTACCTCTCGCTCGGCGACGATCTCATGCGGCTGTTCAAGGCCCAGATGGTCGAGCGGGTCATGGCCATGGCCAATGTGCCCGATGACGTCCCGATCGAGAACAAGATGGTCACCCGGGCCATCGCCTCGGCCCAGTCGCAGGTCGAGCAGCAGAACTTCGAGACGCGTAAGAACGTCCTGAAGTACGACGAGGTGCTGAACCGGCAGCGTGAGGTCATCTACGGCGAGCGCCGCCGGGTCCTGGAGGGCGAGGACCTGCACGAGCAGGTGCAGCACTTCATGAACGACACCATCGACGCGTACATCCAGGCGGAGACGGTCGAGGGGTTCGCCGAGGAGTGGGACCTGGACCGCCTGTGGAACGCGTTCAAGCAGCTCTACCCGGTGAAGGTCACCGTCGAGGAGCTGGAGGAGGCGGCGGGCGACCGGGCCGGGATCACCGCCGAGTTCATCGGTGAGTCGATCAAGGACGACATCCACGAGCAGTACGCGGGCCGTGAGGAGCAGCTCGGCTCCGAGATCATGCGTGAGCTGGAGCGCCGCGTGGTCCTCTCGGTGCTGGACCGCAAGTGGCGCGAGCACCTCTACGAGATGGACTACCTCCAGGAGGGCATCGGCCTCCGTGCCATGGCGCAGAAGGACCCGCTGGTCGAGTACCAGCGTGAGGGCTTCGACATGTTCAACGCCATGATGGAGGGCATCAAGGAGGAGTCCGTCGGCTATCTGTTCAACCTGGAGGTCCAGGTCGAGCAGCAGGTCGAGGAGGTTCCGGTCCAGGACGCGGCGGAGCGGACCTCGCTGGAGAAGGACGCGGTGCCCGCGGGTGCGCGCCCGGAGATCCACGCCAAGGGCCTGGAGGCCCCGCAGCGGCCCGACAGGCTGCACTTCTCCGCCCCGACGGTGGACGGCGAGGGCGGCGTCGTCGAGGGCGACTTCGAGAACGAGGACGGTCCGTCCCGCTCGGAGGCGGACGGGATGACGCGCGCGGAGCGCCGCAAGGCCCAGAAGGGCGGCGGCCGCCGCCGCAAGAAGTAGCGGCACGAGGCAGGGGCCGCGGCGCGAGCCTGGTATGCCGTGAGGGCCGGGGACGGACACCGCAGAAGCAGCGGTGTCCGTCCCCGGCCCTTTTCTGCCGGTGCGACCTGGGGCCCGTGAGCCGGCACTGCCGTGCCCGGCGGCTCAGCCGGGGGAGGGCCTCACACGCCGACCCGTTCGCCGCCCAGCTCCACCGCCGCGCACCGCCAGCGCAGATCGGCGCCCTGTTCGAGGCGGAACGCCATCGCCTGTACGTGTTCGCCCGAGCCGATCCTGGCGAATGCCTCGATCACCCCGGGCGCCGGGACGAACTCGCCGCAGTGGCGTACGACGGGCCGCGGGCCCGGTGCCCGCAGTGGTGCGCCCGGCGCCAGCGTCACCAGCTGGTCGTAGGCCTCACCGATGGTGTGGCCGAGCATCCAGTGGACGGGCCGCTGCCCGCTGAGTACGGCAAGCAGCCGCTCGGCGAACCAGTAGTGCGGCTTGAGCCGCCGGCTCCGGATCGGGGTGGTGGTGGCGGGCCTGTGCTGGTCGTGGCGGCCTGCCGGCCTGGTCCGCTGCATGAAGTGAGAGCCCCCGCTCTGCCGGGCCCGGTTCGATACCGGGCGGTAGCTTTCCTGCTGCGCCTCTTCTACGGGGGGTGGTGAAGCCGTGGCAAGGGAGACAGGGCCGCGCGGGCGCCTCGGCGGGGGATCACCTATCCGGGTGACGGGCCGGTGCGACCGGCGGATTCCGCGCGCTCCCGCGCGCCTCCGGGTGGACGCCGTCGTGGGCCGCTCCCGGCACCACGAAGGGGGACTCGGTACGTATCCTGGACTCTCTTCATCAGGCTTCACCGGGCTCTGCCCTGGCCGCGTCCGACGCCGGCCGGCTGCCCATCCGACGACGAAAGCGGCCGGCCATGCGTGTGTACGTCCCACTGACCCTCCCCGGTCTCGCAGCGGCGCACGCGGCGGGCGAACTGGGTCCCGGCCCGCTGACCGCCTACGCCGTCACCCCCGGCCTGCGGGAGTGGTACGTCTCCGACGACATCGAGGAGCTGGAGTACGCGGCCCTCAACCGTGCGGCCTCCGCCTCGCTGCGGCTGCTGGCCGGGGCCCCGGAGATCGCCCGCCGACGCGTGGTCGTCGCTGTCGACGTGCCGGACCAGGACGCGGTGGCCGACCCCGACCGCGGGCTCGACGCGGGTGCGCTCGGCGAGGTGCGGCTCGCTTCCGCGGTGCCGCTGTCGAAGGCCGCCGCTGTCCATGCCGACGCCGATGACGCCGAGCCGGACGTCGCCGCCGCGGCCGGCGCCCTGGGCGCGGCCGATCACGGCGACGACGACGCGCAGTTCACGGTGGACGGCGCCGAGGACCACGAGCTGCTCTGGTTCGGTGTGCAGGAGATCCCGCATCTGATCGCCTGACGGTCCGTTGTCGTACCCCGCGCGTACGGTTGTCGAAGTGGGGATCGCGGGGGCGCGGTCCGGCACGGTCCGGGAGGAGCCCGGCGGGCAGGGATGCCGGCCGGCGTCGAGCGGCCTGAGCGGCTGGAACGTGTGAACGGGGGCTGGACATGAGCAGGGACGCGGGTACCGGGGCGGTCGCACCGGCGGGGACGCACATCGTCTGGGACTGGAACGGGACGCTGTTCCACGACACCGACGTGGTGATCGAGGCGACGAACGCCTCGTTCGGCGAGGTCGACCTGGCGCCGATCACGCTGGAGCGGTACCGGGAGCTGTACTGCGTGCCCGTTCCGCGTTTCTACGAGCGGCTGATGGGCCGGCTGCCGACGGACGCCGAGTGGGCCGTCATGGACGAGGCCTTCCACCGGCACTACTGGGCGCTGGCCGGCGGGGCCGGGCTCGCCGCGGGTGCCGAGCAGCTGCTCACGGAGTGGCAGGCGTCCGGGCTCACCCAGTCGCTCTGTTCGCTGGCGCCGCACGAGCATCTGATCCCGATCGTGCGGACGCATGGGATCGAGCGGCGTTTCCTGCGGGTGGACGGCAGGACCGGGCCGTCGAACGAGGGCAAGGCGGAGCACATGGTGCGCCACCTGGCCGGGCTCGACGGTGTCGTTCCCGGACGCGTCGTGGTGATCGGTGACGCGGTGGACGACGCTGTGGCGGCCGCGCACGCGGGGGCGCGGGCCGTGCTGTACACGGGTGGATCGCACAGCAGGGCCAGCCTGGAGAGAGCCGGGGTGCCGGTGGTGGACTCGCTGGCCGAGGCCGTCAGGACCGCCCGCGAGTGGGGTTACTGACCGGTCCCGGACCTGGCCGGACTGTCGAAGTGCGGCATGCCGACTTGTACAGATGCGGCCCGTGACGCTCACCGGTCCGGGGGAGATAGCCTGGTCCCGTGATCAGCGCGATATCTCGCGGGGGCATTGACGCCTCTGCCCTGCGCCCGGAGCACTACGGTGTCCGGGTCATCGCTGGCACCCCTCACCCGGACAGGCCTTCGAAAATGGCCATTAACGTCGCGGGTATCTCTCATTGCGGCATAACGTCGACTTCGACCGGATACCCCGCGTCGTGGTCGTGGCGTTGTACTGCTTCTTTCACCTACGTCACGCAACGGCGCGCGACAGGAGCCAGAGGACATGCAGACCAAGCTGGACGAACCCAAGGCCGAACTGCTCGCACGCGCGGCCCAGGTGGCTGAGAACAGCCCGGCCGGAGGACTACTTCCGGGCGGGTCCACGAGCGGGGGGACTCCGGACCGGGACACTGTCCTTGCGTATCTCCAGCGCTACTACCTGCATACCGCTCCGGAGGACATCGAGTACCGCGACCCCGAGGACGTCTTCGGCGCGGCGTTCTCGCACTTCCGGCTGGCCGAGAAGCGCCCGCAGGGCACCGCGAACGTCAGGGTGCACACCCCGAGCGTCGAGGAGAACGGCTGGACCTGCAGTCACACGGTCGTCGAGGTCGTCACCGACGACATGCCCTTCCTGGTCGACTCGGTCACCAACGAACTGACCCGCCAGGGCCGCGGCATCCACGTCGTGATCCACCCGCAGCTCCTGGTCCGGCGCGACGTGACCGGCAAGCTCATCGAGGTGCTCGGCAAGGACGAGACCGGCGAGGGCCTCCACGACGTCCTGGTCGAGTCCTGGATCCACGTCGAGTTCGACCGGGAGACCGAGCGCGCCGATCTGAAGCAGATCAGCACGGACCTGCTGAGGGTGCTCTCGGACGTCCGGGAGACCGTCGAGGACTGGGAGAAGATGCGCGATGCCGCGCTGCGCATCGCCGACGAGCTGCCCGCCGAGCCGACCGTGGGCGATCTGCCGGGACGAGAGGTGGAGGAGTCCCGCGAGCTGCTGCGCTGGCTCGCCGCCGACCACTTCACCTTCCTCGGCTACCGCGAGTACCAGCTCACCGACGACGACTCGCTGACCGCGGTGCCCGGCACCGGGCTCGGTATCCTCCGCTCCGACCCGCACCACAGCATCGACGAGGAGCACCCGGTCTCGCCGTCGTTCAGCAGGCTGCCCGCCGACGCCCGCGCCAAGGCCCGTGAGCACAAGGTCCTCGTGCTCACCAAGGCCAACAGCCGCTCGACGGTCCACCGCCCGAGCTACCTCGACTACGTCGGTGTGAAGAAGTTCGACGCCAAGGGCAACGTCGTCGGCGAGCGGCGTTTCCTCGGGCTCTTCTCCTCCGCCGCGTACACCGAGTCCGTACGCCGGGTGCCCGTCATCCGGCGCAAGGTCGCCGAGGTCCTCGAAGGCGCGGGCTTCACGTCCAACAGCCACGACGGCCGTGACCTGATGCAGATCCTGGAGACGTACCCGCGCGACGAGCTGTTCCAGACCCCCGTCGACCAGCTGCGCTCCATCGTCACCAGCGTGCTCTACCTCCAGGAGCGGCGCCGGCTCCGGCTCTACCTCCGCCAGGACGAGTACGGGCGCTACTACTCGGCGCTCATCTACCTGCCGCGCGACCGCTACACGACCGCGGTGCGGCTGCGCCTCATCGACATCCTCAAGGAGGAGCTCGGCGGCACCAGCGTCGACTTCACCGCCCGCAACACGGAGTCGATCCTCTCCAGGCTGCACTTCGTCGTGCGGGTCCCCGCGGGGACCGAGCTGACCGCTCTCACCGACGCCGACGCCGACAGGATCGAGGCCAGGCTCGTCGAGGCCGCCCGCTCCTGGGCCGACGGCTTCGGCGAGGCGCTGACCGCCGAGTGCGGTGAGGAGCGTGCCGCCGAACTGCTGCGCCGCTACGGCCAGTCCTTCCCCGAGGGCTACAAGGCGGACCACTCCCCGCGCGCCGCCGTCGCCGACCTCGGCCGCCTCGAACAACTCAAGCCGGGCGAGAAGGACTTCGCGCTCTCGCTGTACGAGCCGGTGGGTGCCGGCCCCGGTGAGCGCCGCTTCAAGATCTACCGGATCGGCTCGCAGGTCTCCCTGTCCGCCGTGCTCCCGGTGCTCCAGAAGCTGGGCGTCGAGGTCACCGACGAGCGCCCCTACGAGCTGCGCTGCGCGGACCGTACGCACGCCTGGATCTACGACTTCGGGCTGCGGATGCCGCAGATCGAGGGCGCGGGCGGCGACCATCTCGCCGACGACGCCAGGGAGCGCGTCCAGGAGGCATTCGCCGCTTCCTGGACCGGTGAGGCGGAGAACGACGGGTTCAACGCCCTGGTGCTCGGCGCGGGGCTGACCTGGCGGCAGGCGATGGTACTGCGCGCGTACGCCAAGTACCTGCGCCAGGCCGGATCGACCTTCAGCCAGGACTACATGGAGGACACCCTCCGCAACAACTCCCACACCACCCGGCTGCTCGTCTCGCTCTTCGAGGCCCGGATGTCGCCGGGCCGCCAGCGGGCGGGCACCGAGCTGACGGACGGCCTGCTCGAAGAGCTCGACGGCGCGCTCGACCAGGTGGCGAGTCTGGACGAGGACCGCATCCTGCGCTCCTTCCTCACCGTCATCAAGGCGACGCTCAGGACCAACTTCTTCCAGAGCGTCCACGAGAGCGGCGACCGCAGGGACCGGGGCGCCGAGCTGGACGCGTACCACCCCTACGTCTCCATGAAGTTCGACCCGCAGGCCATTCCGGACCTCCCCGCGCCCCGCCCGGCGTACGAGATCTGGGTGTACTCGCCGCGCGTCGAGGGTGTGCACCTGCGGTTCGGGAAGGTCGCCCGCGGTGGGCTGCGCTGGTCCGACCGGCGGGAGGACTTCCGTACGGAGGTGCTCGGCCTGGTCAAGGCGCAGATGGTCAAGAACACCGTGATCGTGCCGGTCGGCGCCAAGGGCGGCTTCGTCGCCAAGCAGCTGCCCGACCCGTCCGACCGGGACGCCTGGATGGCCGAGGGCATCGCGGCGTACAAGACCTTCATCTCCGCGCTGCTCGACATCACCGACAACCTGGTGGCAGGCGAGGTCGTGCCGCCCAGCGGTGTCGTACGGCACGACGAGGACGACACGTACCTCGTCGTCGCCGCCGACAAGGGCACCGCGACCTTCTCCGACATCGCCAACGAGGTCGCCGAGTCGTACGACTTCTGGCTCGGGGACGCCTTCGCGTCCGGCGGCTCCGCCGGCTACGACCACAAGGGCATGGGCATCACCGCCCGCGGCGCCTGGGAGTCCGTCGAGCGGCACTTCCGGGAGCTCGGCCACGACACCCAGACCGAGGACTTCACCACGGTCGGCGTCGGTGACATGTCCGGGGACGTCTTCGGGAACGGCATGCTGCTCTCCGAGCACATCCGCCTGGTCGCCGCCTTCGACCACCGTCACATCTTCATCGACCCGACCCCGGACGCGGCGACGTCCTTCGCCGAGCGGCGCAGGCTGTTCGACCTGCCGCGCTCGTCGTGGGCCGACTACAACACCGCCCTGCTCTCGGCCGGCGGTGGCATCCACCCCCGCAGCGCCAAGTCCATCCCGGTCAACGCGCATGTCCGTGAGGCGCTCGGCATCGAGTCGAACGTGGCCAAGATGACCCCGGCCGATCTGATGAGGGCCATCCTCAAGGCCCCGGTCGACCTGGTCTGGAACGGCGGCATCGGGACGTATGTGAAGTCCTCCGCCGAGTCCAACGCGGACGTCGGCGACAAGGCCAACGACGCGATCCGCGTCAACGGCGAGGACCTGCGCGCCAAGGTCGTCGGCGAGGGCGGCAACCTGGGCCTGACCCAGCTCGGCCGGATCGAGTACGCCAGGTCGGGCTGCGGCGGCTCGGGTGGCAAGATCAACACCGACGCGATCGACAACAGCGCCGGCGTGGACACCTCCGACCACGAGGTGAACATCAAGATCCTGCTCAACGGGATGGTCACCGAGGGCGACCTGACCGTCAAGCAGCGCAACAAGATCCTCGCGTCGATGACCGAGGAGGTCGGCGCCCTGGTGCTGCGCAACAACTACGCCCAGAACACGGCGCTCGCCAACGCCGAGGCCCAGGCCCCCTCACTGCTCCACGCCCACCAGCGCTTCATGCGCAGGCTGGTGCGGGACGGGCATCTGAACCGTTCGCTGGAGTTCCTGCCCACCGACCGGCAGGTGCGTGAGCTGCTCAGTGCGGGCAAGGGGCTGAGCCAGCCCGAGCTGGCCGTGCTCCTCGCGTACACCAAGATCACGGCGGCCCAGGAGCTGATCGCCACCGGTCTCCCGGACGACCCGTACCTGCAGAAGCTGGTGCACGCGTACTTCCCCAAGCCGCTGCGGGAGAGCTACCCCGAGGCGATCGAGGGGCATGCGCTGCGTCGCGAGATCATCACGACGGTCCTGGTCAACGACACGGTGAACACCGGTGGCTCGACCTTCCTGCACCGGCTCCGCGAGGAGACGGGCGCCTCGATCGAGGAGATCGTGCGGGCGCAGGCGGCGGCCCGTGAGATCTTCGGCCTGGCCGAGGTGTGGGACGCCGTCGAGGAGCTGGACAACAAGGTCGCGGCCGATGTCCAGACCCGTATCAGGCTGCACTCACGCCGGCTCGTGGAGCGCGGTACGCGCTGGCTCCTGGGGAACCGTCCCCAGCCGCTCGACCTGAGCGAGACCATCGCCTTCTTCACCGAGGGCGTGGAGAAGGTCTGGAGCGAGCTGCCGAACATGCTCAAGGGCGATGACCTGCAGTGGTACCAGGGCATCCTGGACGAGCTGACCGGCGAGGGTGTCCCGGAGGCGCTGGCCCGCCAGGTCGCCGGATTCTCGTCCGTCTTCCCGGCGCTGGACATCGTGGCGATCGCGGAGCGCACGGACAAGGACCCGATGGCCGTGGCCGAGGTGTACTACGACCTCGGTGACCGGCTGGCGATCTCCCTGCTGATGGACCGGATCATCGAGCTGCCGCGGGCCGACCGCTGGCAGTCCATGGCCCGCGCCTCCATCCGCGCGGACCTGTACGCGGCGCACGCGGGGCTGACCCTCGACGTGCTCTCGGCGGGGAACGGCGTTTCGACGCCGGAGCAGCGCTTCACGGCCTGGGAGGAGAAGAACGCGTCGATTCTGGGGCGTGCGCGCACCACGCTCGACGAGATCCAGTCCTCGGACGCCTTCGACCTGGCGAACCTGTCGGTCGCGATGCGGACGATGCGCTCGCTGCTGAGGACGCACATCTGAGACACGGAGACAGCGAGGGGGCACGCGGTGTGCGTGCCCCCTCCGCGGCCCCGGCCCGCCTGTACGACAGGCGGGCCGGGGCCGCGGCGTCTCCCGCCGCGGCGGTTACTTCTTCTTCGTGAACTCCTCGTACGCGGCGACGACTTCGTCTGCGGGACCATCCATCCGCATCGTCCCCGACTCCAGCCAGATGGCCCGTTCGCAGGTCTCCAGGATCGACTTGTTGCTGTGGCTGACCAGGAAGACGGTGCCCGCGGACGCGCGCAGTTCGGCGATCCGGTCCTGGCTGCGGCGCTGGAACTTCGCGTCGCCGGTGGAGAGGGCCTCGTCGATCATCAGGACGTCATGGCTCTTGGCCGCGGCGATGGAGAAGCGCAGCCGTGCGCCCATCCCCGATGAGTACGTCCGCATCGGCAGTGAGATGAAGTCGCCCTTCTCGTTGATGCCGGAGAAGTCGACGATCTCCGCGTAGCGCTCCCGGACCTCCTCGCGGGTCATTCCCATGGCCAGGCCGCCGAGGATCACATTCCGCTCGCCGGTCAGATCGCTCATCAGGGCGGCGTTGACCCCCAGCAGCGACGGCTGGCCCTGGGTGTAGACCCGGCCCGAGGCGGGTGGCAGCAGTCCGGCGACTGCCTTCAGCAGCGTGGATTTGCCCGACCCGTTGGATCCGATCAGGCCGATGGCCTCGCCCTTGTGCGCGACGAAGCTCACCCCGCGGACGGCGTGCACCTCGCGGGTCCCCGGCCGGGGCTTGCGCGTGACGATCCGGTTGAGGGCGGAGGTGGCGGTGCCCTTGCCGGATCCGGTGCCCTGGATCTTGTAGACGATGTGGAGGTCGTCGGCGATGACGGTCGGGATCCGCGCGCCGTGCGGGCCTGCCGCGGCGAGCGGGGCCGGTGCCGCGCCCGGGGCCGTCACCGGGGTCATGGTCGGGGACAGGGTGTCCACCTGGTTCTCAGCCACGTCCGTACTGCTCCTCTGCCTTCCAGAAGTAGATGAAGCCGCCCACCCCTGCAACGACCGCCCAGCCGACGGCCAGCGCCCAGACGTGGGGCGGAAGCTGGTTCGCGTGGTAGCTGTCGATGAGCGCGTATCGCATCAGGCTGATGTAGACGGCGGCCGGATTGGCCTGCAGGGACAGCAGGACGAGGTGCGGAAGATTGTCGTGCGACAGCACCTTCTTGATGCTCCACATCACGCCCGAGACGTACATCCAGGTGCGCAGGATGAACGGCATCAGCTGGGAGACGTCCGGGGTCTTGGCCGCGAGCCTGGCCATGACCATCGAGATTCCGGTGTTGAACAGCGACTGGAGCACCAGCGCGGGGATCGCCAGCAGCCAGCTGGGCTCCGGGTACTTGCCGAAGCAGACCAGGATGACGATGAGCGCGCCCATCGAGAAGAGGAGCTGCTGGAGCTGCTGGACGGCGTACGCGATGGGGAGTGAGGCGCGCGGGAAGTGCAGCGCTCGCACCAGGCCCAGGCTGCCGCTGATCGCGCGGGTGCCCGTCTGGATCGAGTTGCTGGTGAACGTCCAGATGAAGACGCCGGTCACCAGGAACGGGATGAAGTCGGGGACGCCGTGGCTGGTGCCGAGCAGGACACCGAAGATGAAGTAGTAGACGGCTGCGTTGAGCAGCGGCGTCATGATCTGCCAGACCTGCCCCAGCTTCGCCTGGCTGTACTGGGCGGTCAGCCGTGCGGTGGCGAAGGCGGTGATGAAGTGCCGGCGCCCCCAGGTCCTGCGGATGTACGTGAACAGCGGGGGGCGGGCACCGCTGATGGTCAGGCCGTGTGCGGCGGCCAGTGCGGCCAGATCCTGCGGGGGCTGCGGGGAGACGCTCGGAATCGCCGCCTCCGTGGCGGGCGCGTTCCTGGCTGTCGTGGGGATCACAGCATTCGCTTTCGACGGAGTTCGACGGGTTCATACCGGAAGAGCGGGCGCGAGCGCCTGCGACGTACGTCGCAACGGATCCGTATCGTCGTTACGTCGAGGCTAAGTCGGAATGACGTCGAAACGCAACCGTCTCGTCGCGACGAATAGGTAAACTTCTCCCCATGGCATCCCCTGATCCCCGCACGACCCGCCGGGCCCCCGCCGGAGCCGCCGTGCTCCGCGAGGACGTGACGGAGGCCATCCGCGCCGCTGTCTTCGAGGAGCTCGCGGCGGTCGGGTACGCGCGGATGTCGATCGAAGCCATCGCCCGCCGGGCCGGCGTCGGCAAGACCGCCGTCTACCGCCGCTGGAAGTCGAAGCTGTACCTGGTCCTCGACCTGGTCACGGCGTTCGCCGCGCAGGGCCTGCCCGCACCCGCGACCGGTTCGCTGTACGGCGATGTACGCGCCCTGCTCGCCGTGGCGTCGACCGCGCTGCGTCACCCGGTCGCCTCCCAGGTCATCCCGGATCTGCTGGTCGAGGCGGCACGCCAGCCGGAGATCGCGGACGCGATCAAGGCGGCGCTGCTCGACAACCAGAAGGGCGTCGCCGCCGCGGTGGTCCGCGACGCGGTGGCCCGTGGTGAGCTGCCCGCCGACGCCGATCCGGCACGGGCGCTCGAACTGATCGTGGGGCCGCTCTACTGGCGGCTCGCCGTGGTCAGGGACGGCCTGCCCAAGGGGTATCTGGACGGACTCGCGGCGGCGGCGGTGGCTGCGCTCAAGGCGTGACAGCCGATGCGCCCAAGGCGTGACGGGGCGGGCACCCAGGGGCCGCTCGGACCCCCGCCGCGAAGCCACTGAGCAGCGGGAAAACCGGCAGATTCGCCCGGGACACGACAGACCGACCGGATGCGGCGGAGGCCCCCGGCGATAGTACTGTGCACCCGCAACGAGAGATCACCGGCGCAGAGCAGTGGGAAACGAGTGCACAGCATGACCATCAGAGTCAGCGTGATCATCCCGGTCTACAATCCGGGGCCCTACATCGAGGACTGCATCGCTTCGCTGCTGAGGCAGAGCCTCCCTGACGACGCGTACGAAGCGATCTTCGTGGACGACGGGTCCACCGACGGCACCGGCGAGCGGCTGGACCGGCTCGCAGCGGAACACCCCCTCGTGCACGTCGTCCACCAGGAGAACTCCGGCTGGTCCGGCAAGCCCCGGAACGTCGGGATCGCCGCCGCGCAGGGCGAGTTCGTGATGTTCGTCGACAACGACGACTGGCTGGGCGACGAGGCGCTGGAGCGGATGTACGACTACGGCGTCAAGAACGCCGCCGATGTCGTCGTGGGCAAGATGGCCGGCAAGGGGCGACCCGTCCCGCGTGAGCTCTTCCGTGTCAACCGGCCGCGCGCCACGGTCAGGAACGCCCCGCTGATCGACAGTCTCACCCCCCACAAGATGTTCCGCAGGTCCTTCCTGGACGAGACGGGACTGCGCTTCCTGGAGGGGCGCCGCCGTCTGGAGGACCATGTCTTCGTCGCGGAGGCGTATCTCCGGGCGAAGAGCGTCGCCGTTCTCAGCGACTACGTCTGCTACTACCACGTCAAGCGGGACGATGCCTCCAACGCCGGTTTCCGGCGCATCGAGCCGGTGGGCTACTTCCGCAACCTCGGCGAGGCCCTCGACGTCGTGGAGAAGTACACCGAACCGGGGCCCCTGCGCGACAAGCTGTACCGCCGCTGGTTCCGCAACGAGATGATCGAGCGGATGCGCGGCGCCCGGCTGCTGGCCACACCGGACGACGGCTACCGCCAGGACATGTTCCAGGAGATGCACAAGATCGCCGTGGAGCGGTTCGGCCCCGGGGTCTCCGCCTCCCTGCTGCCCACGCAGCAGCTCGTGGGCGCGCTCATCAAGGCGGACCGCTACCAGGACGTCGAGCTCTTCGCCCGCTGGGAGAGCGGCATCGCCGCCCATGCCGAACTCACCGGGCTCGCCTGGGAGGACGGCACGCTGAAGCTGGCCTTCACCGCCGGGCTGCGGGCCGGCGACGAGCCGGTCCACTTCGTCAAGGAGGGCGGCGAGGAGCTGATCGGCCTGCCCGACGGCCTGAACAGCCCCGACGTACTCGCCCAGCTCGGAGTGAGCCCGCTGGCGGCCACCGGCCGTGCCAAGGCCGAACTCGTCCTGCGGGAGCGGTCGAGCGCCGCCGAGTTCTACCAGCCGGTCGAATTCACCAGGGAGCGCGTGGACGGCCCCGGGCCCGCCCAGTTCCGGCTGGTGCTGCGGGGGACCGCGGCCGTCACCCCCGGCGTGGCGGCCGGGGGCGCACCGCTCGGCGCCGGAGTCTGGGACGTCCTGGTCCGCGTCCATCAGAGCGGATGGAACAAGAACGTCCGGCTCGGATCGGTACGGAGCGATGCGGTCACGGCAGGACGGCAGGCGGCCCTGGTGGGCGAACCGGCGCAGGTCGTCGTCCCGTACTGGACCGCGTCGCACGGCAACCTCTCGCTCGACGTCGGTGCGACGACCGGTGTGCTCGGCAGGGAGTACCGGAAGGTCGGGGTCCGGGAGACCCGGGTGATGGACGAGCCGCTGTTGCTGGAGATGCTGCTCCCGCTGCACACCGAGGCCGTTGACGGGGTACCGGCCGCGCTCCACCTCACCGAGCGCAAGGGAGCCGGGGACACCGTACGTACGGCCGCGACGCTCACCGCGTCCAGGGGGCGCGCCGGAACGGTCCTCTGTGTCGAGCGGCCCGCCGGGCAACTGCCCGCAGGCACATGGGAAATGGCGGTGAGCGCCGGCGGCGACGGTGCGGCGCGCACGCCGCTTCCCCTGGTGCTCGTCGCCTCCGGATCCTCCGGTGAGCTGACGCTCCGCCGGCCGCGCGAGAGCCTGGTGCGCAAGCGGGCCCGGCTGATGCGGAAGCTCCGGCGCAGCGTGCTGGGGCGGGCCGTGCGCAAGGTACGGCGGCTGGCTGCGTCGAGGTAGGGGCGGGTGGCAGCGGGGTGACGGGACGTCGCCGGGGGCGTACGCCGGGGTATCCGGCCCTGAGGTGCTTGGTGTGGCGGGGCGGTGCTGAGGCGGATGTCGTACGGAGGGGCGCGGAGGGGATCCTCCACGCCCCCTCGTACGACGCGGCCGTCGCTGTCCTGTCGCCGTCGGGTGATCAGTAGCCGCGCAGCGCCGTGAGCTCGCCGCGTACCGTCCGCAGACCTGCGGTGCGGCCCCGCCTGCGCGCCAGCGCCGGCCAGATCCGTGAGCCGAGCAGGGCCTCCGGCTCGACGGCCTCCACTCGTTCGAGCAGTGCCTCCGGGACCTTCTGGGGGTCCGGCGTCACCCACTCCTGGACGATGGCGTCGTACGCGTCCTTGAGGACGGTGTTCGACGGGTCCAGACCGAAGACCAGGAAGACGCCGGTGGGCTGGGTGTCGACCTGGACGGTGATGAGATCCGGCCGGTGCCTGGCCACCACCGGGATGAACTTGTAGACGTCCCCGGTCCACGGCCCCGACGGCGTGACCCGCTCGCGGACCGCCTCCGCCTGGTTGCGCGGCAGCATGTCGTCCAGGACCACCACGCTCGACCAGCCGCCGAACCGCTCGGTGTTGATGAAGTCGCGCAGCGCGTACTCGAACAGGTGCATCCCGTCGATGAACGCCAGATCGACCTGGTTGGAGCCGGTGTACGCGCCCAGCAGCGGGCGGCCCTTGCGGACGTTGCGCAGCGGATTGCGGCAGCTCATCAGATGCCCCATCGGCTGCCGTCCGGAGAAGAACGTGTCGCTGGTCGACGTCACCAGCTGCAGGTCGCAGTGGAGCCGGGTCCGGATCTTCGGGGCCGGGTCGACCGCGATGCTGGGAACGCGGGAGAGGGCGAGGCTGCGCCCGTCGTTCGTCCCGATCTCCAGATAGGTCCGCGGCTTCAGCACCGCGTGCAGCCGCTGGAGGAATTCGTGCCTGTGCATGGGGACTCTCTCACGTGGGGGGATGGCACATCGTGATCAAAAGGCCATGTCGGGCTTAACGAAGGTGTCATGAGGCGGTTGCGCCGGAGCGCGTCCCAGGTCGCCCGAACCACCCTTTCGGGCAGACGCCCGCCCCGTTCCGCCGTGCCCTGCGCTGCGCTGTCCTGCGCTGCCCTGCCTTGCGCTGCCCCGGCCTGCCACGTGGCCTCGTCCCGCCCCCCCGGCGCACGGAAGGGGCGGGCCCGCCCCGTACCTCCGGGGAGCGGACCCGCCCGGCCCCGCCTCCCGGGTGCACCGCCGGCGGGCTGCCTACTTCACGGCGCCCGCCATGACGCCGTTGACGAACTGCCGCTGGAATGCGAAGAAGACCGCCAGCGGGATCACCATCGAGATGAACGCACCGGGTGCCAGCACGTCGATGTTGTTGCCGAACTGCCTGACCTGCTGCTGGAGCGCCACCGTGATCGGCGGGTGCTTGGAGTCCGCGAAGACCAGGGCGACCAGCATGTCGTTCCACACCCACAGGAACTGGAAGATCCCCAGTGAGGCGATGGCCGGGCCGCCGAGCGGCATGACGACCCGGGTGAACAGCCGGATCTCCCCGGCGCCGTCCAGTCGCGCCGCTTCCAGGAGCTCCCGCGGGATCTCCGCGAAGAAGTTGCGCAGCAGGAAGATGGCGAAGGGCAGCCCGAACGCCACATGGAAGAGGACCACCCCCGCCGTGGTCTCGAAGAGCCCGATCTCGCCGAACAGCTTCGAGACCGGGATCAGGGCCACCTGGACCGGCACGACCAGCAGGCCGACCACGACCAGGAACCACCAGTCGCGGCCGGGGAAGTCCATCCAGGCGAAGGCGTACGCGGCGAGTGAGCCGATGACCACCACCAGGACGGTCGCCGGGACCGTGATCATGACCGTGCTGAGCAGGGAGTCGGTGATGACCTTGTTGTCGAGGATCCTGGAGTAGTTGTCGAAGGTCAGCTGCGAGGGCGCGGTGAAGACCTTCCACCAGCCGGACGCCGCGATGTCGGACGAGCCGCGCAGCGAGGAGAGCAGCAGGCCCACCGTCGGCATCAGCCAGAACAGGCCGACCAGGACGAGGAAGACCCGCATCGCCGTGCCGCCAGCGCGGGCGGCGATCCTGGCGGCCAGCGGTTCCCTCTTCGCCGCCGCCGAGGCTGCGGGCAGCCGCTCGCCGGGCACGCGGGGTGCGGGCACCTGGGCTTCGGTGGTCATCGGCGCCCCTCCTTCCGCATCCTGCGGATGTTGACGAGCATGATGGGGACGACCAGGAGCAGCAGCAGGACGGCGATGGCGCTGCCGGTCCCCAGATCGGCGTCCGTGCCGAACGAGGAGCGGTAGAGCTGGAGGGCCAGTACGTTCGCGTCGTCCTGCGAGGAGCCCGGCGCCACGATGAAGACCAGGTCGAAGATCTTCAGGACGTTGATCATCAGGGTGACCAGCACCACCGCGAGGACCGGGGCGAGCAGCGGGATGGTGATCCGCCGGAAGACCTGCCACTCACTGGCCCCGTCCACCCGGGCCTGTTCGAGCAGTTCACGGGGGAGCCCGGCAAGCCCCGCCGCGATCAGGACCATGGCGAAGCCGGCCCACATCCAGACGTAACTGCCGATGATGGACGGGGTGACGAGCGTCGGACCGAGCCAGTCGACGCCGTTGTACGGCTCGCGGAAGTTCGAGTCGGGGAGCCGCAGCAGCGCCCCGTCCGCCGCTGCGGGCAGGGTGAAGGTCCCGTCCGGCGCGGCCTTGGCGCTCGCCACCACCTTGCCGCCCTTGACCGCCTCGACCGTGACCCCCTTGAGGCCCAGTTCCCGCGGGTCGATGACGTTCGGCCGGCCGCCCCCGCCCAGGGTGAAATCCAGCCAGGCCGTACCGGTCACCGAGCCGGCCGCGGCCTTCGGCGCGACCGCGGGTTCCGCCGCCGACGGCATCTTCGCCGGCAGGACGCCGACGAGCGGCAGCCGGACCGGGGTGCCCGCGTGCACCGGCTGCCGGGTGAGGAACGAGCCGCCCCCGCCGGGCTTCAGCGGGGCGACCGGCAGCGGATGCGCGCCCGGATAGCCCGCCGAATCGGCGAAGGTGTCGTGCACGCCCACCCAGACGGCGTTGGCCACACCCCGCCCCGGATCCTGCTCGTACACCAGCCGGAAGATGATGCCGGCCGCCAGCATCGAGATGGCCATCGGCATGAAGACGACCAGCTTGAACGCCGTCCCCCAGCGGACCCGTTCGGTGAGGACGGCGAAGATCAGGCCGAGCACCGTCGCCACGGTCGGCGCGACGACGACCCAGATCGCGGTGTTCTTGATCGCGGTGCGGATCGAGTCGTCGGTGAAGAGGGTCTTGTAGTTGTCGATGCCGATGAAGCTGGAGCCTGCCTGGTCGAAGAGGGACCGGTAGACCGAGTACCCGATCGGGTAGACCACGAGCGCGCCGAGCAGCACCAGGGCCGGCAGCAGGAATCCTGCCGCCAGGACCTTACGTGTGCCTGTCACGCTCTTGTGCGGCTTTCCGGCGGGGGACGGGCCCTTGAGCACGTCCCCCGCGACAGCGGAGGTCATCGCGGCATCAGTTCTTGTACGCCTTGGCCGCGTCGGACTCCAGCTTCTGCTGGGCCCCTGCGATGTCCTTCGGGTTCTTCAGGAAGTCCTGGAGGTCCTTCCACTCACCCTTGCCCGGCGTGCCGCCGAAGGACTGCGGTGCCTGGTCCGACATGTCGAAGCGGATGTCGTTGCCCGCAGCGACGAGTGCCTTGGCGATGGTCCGCTGCACGTCATTGGGGTAGGCCGACAGATCCAGCCCCTTGTTGGGGGAGACGAAGCCACCCGACTGAGCGGCGATCTTCGCGGCGTCCGTGGAGGCGAGCCACGTCAGGAGCGCCTGCGCACCCTTCGAGTCCTTGAGGATCACCGCGGCGTCGCCGCCGGTCACCACCGGAGCCTTGGCGCCCACCGCGGGGAACGGGAAGACCTTCGCGTCGGTGCCCACCTTCGCCTTGGTCTGCGCGATGTTGGTCTGGGCGAAGTCGCCCTCGAAGACCATCGCGCCCTTGGGCTGGTCGCCGCCGGTGAAGGTCTGGGTGACCGATGCGGGGAACTCGGTCTGGAGCGCGCCGTCGGCGCCGCCCGAGATGAGGGACGGCTTGCCGAAGAGCTGCGCGAGCGAGGTCAGCGCGGCCTTCACCGAAGGGTCCGTCCACTTGATCTTGTGCTGGGCGAGCTGGTCGTACTTCTCCGGGCCCGCCTGGGAGAGATAGACGTTCTCGAACCAGTCGGTCAGGGTCCAGCCGTCCGCGCCCCCGACCGATACCGGGGTGACACCCGAGGCGGAAACGGTCTCCGCGGTCTTGAGGAAGTCCGGCCAGGTCTTGGGCTCGCTCGCTCCCGCGTTCTGCAGCGCCTTGGCGTTGTACCAGACCAGGGACTTGTTGGCGGCCTTGAAATACACGCCGTACTGCTTGCCGCCGACGGCGCCGAGATCCTTCCAGACCTGCGAGTAGTTCTTGTCCAGCTGCGCCCGCGCGTCCGGGCCCACCGGCTTGGCCCACTTCTTGGCGACGGCCTGGGTGATCGCACCGACCTGCGGCATCATCGCCACGTCCGGCGGGGCGCCACCCGCGATCTTCGTGCCGAGGAAGTTGACGATCGGGTCCTGCGCGGGCACGAACGTGACCGACGCTCCCGTCCGCTTCTCGAACTCCTTCAGCACCTTGATGAAGTTCGCCTGCTCGGGGCCGGTCCAGACGGCGGCCACCTCCAGCTTCGTACCGCTCAGCCTGGGCAGCGCGACCCCGGACGCGCTGCTCTTCCCCGCCGGCTTGTCGCTCCCGCTGTCCTTCTTGCCGTCACTGCCGCATCCCGCGGCGAGGACGAGCGAGCCCGCGGCCACCACGGCCAGAACGGTCCTGCGTGAACGTAGAGCTGTGCCTGTTGTGCGCATCTGCCCCGACCTCTCCCATGCGCGTGCGGTCGGCGCGCCCATGACATCGGCGACGCCGTTGTCCCGTGAGCACAGTCCTACGCCGGGTCACTGCGGGGCCGCAATACCGGACCTTGATCCAACTGCCTTATCGTGATGGGCCCGTGACGTTACGTCAGACATTCAGGGAGGGTATGGACATCGCGTCCACCGAGCGGGCTGCCCGCTCCAGGGCGCTGGCCAGCAAGGCCAAGTCCGTTGGCCCGTTGCCGAGTTCACGGACGGGTCGGCGGGCCGGCGGGTCTCCCATCCGCTCCCATTCCAGCGGGACGACCGTGGGGCGCAGCGTCGCCGTGCGCGGGATGCGACCGGTCACCCGGCCGCCCTGGAAGGGCGTCACCCCGCGGTCCGGGCGCCCGAGCCTGCCCCGGCCGGGCGACGGGGCGTCCGGCGCGGGCGAGGTCGGAGGCGCGTCGAGCACCACCCGCAGTCTGCTGACCCTCGCAAGCTCCGTGTCGGCCGTACGGTCCGGCCGGGCCGAAGCGGCGATCAGGTGGACACCGAGCCGCTCACCCTCCCTGGCCACCGCCTCCAGCGCGCGGACGACCGAACCGGCGGTGGGGCGGCCGGGGCTGCCGAGCGCCGGTGCGACCAGCGCGTCGAAGTCGTCGACGATCACGACGAGCCGGGGGAGCGGTGTCGGGCCGGGCATCGGGTCCGTGCGTGCCCCGGCCGGGCGCAGCCGCAGGGTGCCGCTGGTCGGTGACTCGATGTCGCCGCTCTGCTCGGCCGGTCCGGGCTGGCGCCGGCCGACCAGCCGCTCCGCCACCTCCCGGGTCCTGTGCCAGTCGGCGAAGGTACCCGAGCCCAGCAGCTCGGCCCTGCGCTTCAGCTCGCCGCCGAGCGCCTGTGCGAACTCCCGCATCCGGACCGGGTCGGACGCCACCAGATGTGTGGAGGCGTGCGGCAGCTCGGTGCAGGGCCGAAGGCCCTCGCCGCGCTCGCCGCCCGCGCCGTCGACCAGGATCAGCCCGAGCCGGTCCGGCCGGGCAGCCGCGGCCAGCGATGCCGCTGTGGCGCGCAGCAGCTCCGTACGGCCACTGCCCGCCGGCCCCTCGATCAGCAGATGCGGCCCTTCGGTGGCCAGGTCCACGGTGACGGGGCCACGCGGTCCGGCGCCGAGCACCGCGGTCGTCTCCGCCGCTGCCGCCCAGCGGGCCATCAGGGACGCGGGGGTGGCACGGGCCAGCCCCAGCTCGTCGAGCAGCCGGGACGAAGCGGGCAGCGCCGCGGCCTGCCGTGCCGGGGTACCGGCCGCTGACGCGTCGGCCCGCAGGGGTGCCAGAGCCCGGGCGAACCGCTCGGCCCAGGCCGCCGACACCGCGTCGACCACGGCGAACGTGCCGCGGCTCGCGGACTGCCCGCCGCCGGTCGCCGGACGGATCCCGCGCGCCGTGCGCAGCAGCCGCAGTGCGGTGGCCACGTCGCCGCTCAGCAGGGCGGCGGCGCCGCACTCGCGGAAGGCGAGCGAGGCGGCGCAGGCAGCCTCGTAGGTCGTTTCGAGCGGGGAGGAGGGGGAGGCCGGCGCTGTCTCGGCGAGACAGAGGACGTGGACCCCGCAGGCGGCGCCCGCCGATGCCAGCCGCGCGGTGGTCTCGCGCAGGGTGGCCGAACCGGGATCGCCGTCCACGATCAGCACGGTGCAGGGGCCGTCGTACCGTTCGGCCGCCGCAGAGACGGCCCCCGGTTCGGCCGAGGCCCAGCCGGTGCCGAGCGGGCTGTCGTCCAGGCGCCGCACCAGCTCGGCGGTGCGGGCGGTCGCCTGGTCCTTGTCGTACGCCAGCAGGAGCCGGCAGTCCTGACCGTGGGCGGGCCGGACGTGGGGCAGCCAGCCGAGCCAGCCCCAGTCGCCCCTGCGCGCCTCCAGGGAGCGCGCCCGGTCCGTGCTGATCAGCACGATCTCCAGGTCCGCCGGGGGATGCAGCGCGGCGAGCTGCGCGACCGCCGAGCGGGCCAGGCCCGCCAGGCGCTCGCGGGGACCCGCGAGACCGAGCGACCCCGCCTCGCGCAGCGAGACGGTCACCGGCACCGCGGGCACCACACCGGCCCCGCCCGGGCCGGTCCTGTCGGCCGTGCCGAGCCGGATGACGAGCGCCTCGCTGTGGTCGGGTGCCCGCTCCCAGAGCCGCGGCCCCGGGCCGAGCGCGGTCAGCAGCAGCGCGGCCGGATCGGGCCAGGTGTCCGCGCCGGGCACGCCGGCCGCCGGGCCCGCGGGGAGCTCGGACGGGCCCGCGGACTGCGCCGGCGGGCTGTCGCGTACGGCATCGGGCCTGCTGCCTGCCAGCCGCCTCGCCCAGGCCCCTATGCCGCCCCGCCTGCGCGCGCCGTCGTCCGGGCCGGACGTCTCGTCGGTCTCCCGCCGGGCCCCGTCACGCGTATCGCTGCCGTCGGAGGGGCCGCCGGAACGGGCACGCCCGCTGTCGAGGCCGCCGTCCGGCGTCCGCTCATGGGCCTCCGGCGCCCGGTCGGGCCGCACTCTGGTGCCACGCGGTGGCGTGCCCTGGCGGCCCCGGGGGGTGAACCCGGGGTCCTGGGCGTAGGCCGCCGCGGCCTCGTCGTAGAGGTTGCTGTAGGGGTCGTGCGGCTGCTGGGCGCCGGCGCTCCGCGCGCCCGGCCCGCCGGACTGTTCGGGTATCCGGGTCTCGGCGGGAGAGGAGGACGCCTGCGGTGAGCCGGAGCCCGGACGGGAAGCGGGAATCGCACCGGTACCGGCCGGGCGGGCGCCATCGGGGCCGGTGGCCTGTGCGGGCACGAACCCGTATCCGGGCTCGCCGGGCGGGCGGCCCGCGCCGGCACCGCCGCCCTGAGCCCGCGCAGCCCCCGGCCCGTATCCGGCTGCCGCTTCCTGAGCGGCCGCTGCGCCACTGCCGGTGTCCTGGCCCGGCCCGTCGCGCACGACCCGCAGATGGCCCTCGCCGTCCGGGACGGCCACCGGCCGGTCGCTCCGCGTCCCACCGCCCGCCGTGGTGATCCGCAGCGCGGACTCGCCGACCCGGAGCAGGGAGCCAGGCGTCATGCGGACCGGGGCGTCGCCGACGCCGGATCCGTCCAGCGTCGTGCCGTTCGTCGAGCCGAGGTCGGCGACCGTCACCCGGCCGTCCTGCTCCACCGTGACCGTGCAGTGCAGCCGCGAGACGTCCGGGTCGTCCAGCGGAACGTCGGCGCCCGCCGAACGGCCGACGCTGATCCGGCCGCCGTGCAGCAGATGGACACCGCCCGCGTCCGGCCCCGCGACCACATGGAGCTGGGTGGTGGAGCCGTCGCCCCGGTCGTCCTCCTCGGCCGGCACCTGGAGCGAGAGCACCGCTCCGTCCACCAGGGGAGGCTCACCGAGCGCGGAGCGCTGCAGGTCGAGGCGGTGCCCGCCCGCGTACAGCACCACGCTGCCGGAGCCGGAGCCGTCCGGACCGGCTGCTGCCGTGGCGAGGCCGGAAGCGACCGTGGCCAGCGCCGCCCCGGCGGGGGCGGTGACGAGCACGTCGCAGGAGCGCGTCCCGGACGCGGATCGGCCGCTTCGCGGCGCGAGGACGGTCAGCCGGATCTGCATAGCCGTCAGCGGTCCCTTCTGCGGAGGGTGCCTGGCAGGAGCCGCCCTGTGATCTCCCCCACCCGGCAGGTCAACACGGATCCAGGGGACTCCCGACCCCACAACTCCGTGCTGGAGGCATCCTCGCATCTGCCACTGACAACACGCCCGGCGGTCACGGCCGAGTGATCTTGAATGGTCGGCTCTGGGCCCAAAAGTGCCTGGTTGGGATCGGCCCTGACCTGCCAGGAGGCGCCGGCGGGGGCGTCGCGGCAACCAACAGGGCGGTGTTCGCGTCTTCCCTTCGAACACAGCTGGAACACGGCCCCCACCTGCTCCGGACGTCAACCGGAGCACCCACCGTCACCCCCGCCGGACCCAGCGGAAGCGGCTGCGCAAGATCGTCGGCCGGTGCCCACGCGGGCGGCACTAGAGTGGGGCGGACATCCGGGCGGGGGGCCGGTGGACCAGGCAAGGGACGACGATCACAGGGAGCGCATGACGTGCGGCCCGTAGGCAGCAAGTACCTGCTCGAGGAGCCGCTGGGACGCGGCGCCACGGGCACCGTCTGGCGTGCCAGCCAGCGGGAGACCGCGGGCGCCGAGGCGGCCGTCGCCGGTCAGCCCGGCGAGACGGTGGCCATCAAGGTCCTCAAGGAGGAGCTGGCCGGCGACCCGGACGTGGTGATGCGGTTCCTGCGGGAGCGCTCCGTCCTGCTGCGGCTGACCCACCCCAACATCGTGCGGACCAGGGACCTCGTCGTCGAGGGCGATCTCCTCGCGCTCGTGATGGACCTGATCGAGGGCCCGGACCTGCACCGCTATCTGCGGGAGAACGGGCCGTTCAGCCCGGTGGCCGCCGCGCTGCTCACCGCGCAGATCGCCGACGCGCTCGCGGCCAGCCACGCCGACGGTGTCGTCCACCGCGACCTGAAGCCCGCGAACGTGCTGGTCAAGCAGGACGCCGACGGTCAGATGCACCCGATGCTCACCGACTTCGGCATCGCCCGCCTCGCGGATTCGCCGGGCCTGACCCGTACCCACGAATTCGTCGGCACTCCCGCCTACGTCGCACCGGAGTCCGCCGAGGGCCGTCCGCAGACATCAGCGGTCGACATCTACGGTGCGGGCATCCTGCTGTACGAACTGGTCACCGGGCGGCCCCCGTTCGCGGGCGGCACGGCCCTCGAAGTCCTCCAGCGGCACCTCAACGAGGACCCGCGCAGGCCCACCACCGTCCCCGAGGCGCTGTGGACGGTCATAGAGCGCTGTCTCAGCAAGGACCCGGACCGCCGCCCCAGCGCGGAGAACCTGGCCCGCGGGCTGCGCACCGTCGCCGGTGGGATCGGTGTCCACGCGACGCCCGCACAGGTCGCCGCCGCCCTCGGAGTGGGCGCGCTGCTCGCGCCGGACCCCGCGCCCGCCGAGGTGCCAGGGACGGCCGGAGCCGCCGACCCCACCCAGGTACTGCCGAACAACGCCGGTGCCTACGACCCCGCCGCGCAGACCAGCGTGCTGCCGACGGGTGCCGCGGGCCCGGGCGGACCGGGCGGACCGGGCGCCGCCGACCCGACCGCTGTGCTGCCGCCGGTGCCGGGCCGCTCGCCCGGCCAGCCCGAGCAGCCGCACCCCTGGCAGAGCCAGCTCAGTGCGGCCCGCGACCGCAACGAGCAGACCCAGGTGCAGTACCTCGCGCCGGAGCAGGACCCGCTGCGCCACCGTCCGCAGCGGCCGCAGCGCCGTCAGCAGCAGTACCCGCAGCAGCCGCCCCAGCAGTACGCCCCCCAGCAACAGCAACAGCAACAGCCGCAGCAGTACGCGCCGCAGCGCCGGCAACAGCAGCGCCCGGAGCAGCAGTACGCGCCGCCGCAGCAGCCCCCGGCGCCCGCTCAGCGCGAGCCCCGGCCGCCGAGGCAGCGCAGCGCCAACCCTGTGAAGATCCCCGGCCTCGGCTGCCTCAAGGGCTGCCTGGTCATGGTCGTGATCCTCTTCGTGGGTTCCTGGCTCATCTGGGAACTGACCCCGCTGCAGGAGTGGATCGGTACCTCCAAGAGCTTCATCTCGGAGATCTCCGACGGCGTCGGCTCGGTCCGTGACTTCGTGGAAGGTCTCGGCGGATCGGGCGGAAACGGATCGGGCGGGAACTGACAGCCCGCGCGGGACGGCCGGGGCGGGCAGCGCACCGCACCCGGCCGACCGGTGTGTATACATGTCGACTTCCGCGGAATGAATTACCCCCGCAGAAGTGAGGGTTCCTGCCATCCGGGGCACTGAACACCCCGACGCCCGCGTATTTTGGGAGCCGGGGACCGCCCGGAGCCCTGCGCCTGTCCAGGGACACCGCCCCGGGCACGGCACAGCGCCAGCCGCTGAGGGAGCAGTCTTGGCACGGAAGATCGGCAGCCGGTACACCGCGCACCAGATCCTGGGGCGCGGGAGCGCGGGCACGGTATGGCTGGGCGAGGGGCCTTCGGGACCTGTCGCCGTCAAGCTGCTGCGTGAGGACCTCGCGGCCGACCAGGAACTCGTCGGCCGCTTCGTGCAGGAGCGCACCGCGCTGCTCGGCCTCGACCACCCGCATGTCGTCTCCGTACGTGATCTGGTCGTGGACGGCAACGACCTCGCCCTCGTGATGGACCTCGTCCGGGGCACGGATCTGCGTACCCGCCTCGACCGCGAGCGCCGCCTCAGCCCCGAGGCCGCCGTGGCCATCGTCGCGGACATCGCGGACGGCCTCGCCGCCGCGCACTCGGCGGGCGTCGTGCACCGTGACGTCAAGCCCGAGAACATCCTCCTGGACATGCAGGGCCCGCTAGGCCCCGGCGGATCCCACCCGGCGCTGCTCACGGACTTCGGCGTCGCGAAGCTCATCGACGCCCCGCGCCGGGCCCTCCCCGCAGGTCCCGCAGGACCGGGCCGCCTCCAGGCTTCGAAGATCATCGGCACCCCCGACTACCTCGCCCCGGAGATCATCGAGGGCCTGCCGCCGCGTGCGTCCGTCGACATCTACGCCCTGGCGACGGTCCTGTACGAACTCCTCGCGGGCTTCACCCCCTTCGGTGGCGGACACCCCGGCGCCGTTCTGCGCCGCCATGTCACGGAGACGGTGGTGCCGCTCCCCGGTATCCCCGACGACCTCTGGCAGCTGCTCGTCCAGTGCCTGGCCAAGGCGCCCGCGTCCCGGCTGCGCGCGTCGGAGCTGGGCCAGCGGCTGCGCGAGCAGCTTCCGCACCTCGCGGGCATCCCGCCGCTCGACGTGGACGAGCCCGACGACCCGGAACCGGCGGAGCAGCAGTACGAGGAGACGTCGTACGAGCCGGCGGCGCCTGCCGAGGCCCGCCGTCGCGGCGCCGTACCGCTTGTGCCCGGTTCCTCCGCCGACTCCAACCGGGACACCCACACGAGCATGCGCGTCCCGGCCCCCGACGAGCTGGCGGGCGGCCCGCTGGGTACGGCCCGTGCGCCCCGCTCCCCGAGCAAGCCGGGCTCCGCCCGCCACCGCTCGGCGGCCGAGGCCGTGCGCAAGCGGCGCATCAAGCTCGGCGCCGCCGCGCTGGTCGTCGCGGCCGCGGTGGGCGTCGGAGGCTGGCTGGCCACGTCGTCGGGCGACAGCGAAGGTCCCGCACCGCAGGACAGCCACCGGTCGGCGCCCTCCGCACCGTAGGGCCCGGCCCGCTGCCGTCCCGCGGCCCCGGCCCGAGCGGAGGGCCGGGGACCGCCCCCGCTCCAAGCCGTTACGCTGGTGGCGTGGCAGTCGTCGATGTATCCGAAGAGCTGAAGTCCCTCTCCTCGACCATGGGGTCGATCGAGGCCGTCCTGGACCTCGACAAGCTGAGGGCCGATATCGCCGTGCTTGAGGAGCAGGCCGCGGCGCCGTCCCTGTGGGACGACCCCGAAGAGGCGCAGAAGATCACCAGCAAGCTTTCGCACGCGCAGGCCGAGGTCCGCAAGACGGCGACGCTGCGTGGGCGGATCGACGACCTGGCGGTGCTCTTCGAGCTCGCCCAGGCCGAGGACGACGCCGACACCCTGGCCGAGGCCGAGTCGGAGCTCCAGGCCGTGCGCAAGGCGCTGGCCGAGATGGAGGTCCGCACCCTCCTCTCCGGTGAGTACGACGCCCGCGAGGCGCTCGTCAACATCCGCGCGGAGGCCGGCGGCGTCGACGCGGCGGACTTCGCCGAGCAGCTGCAGCGCATGTACCTCCGCTGGTCGGAGCGGCACGGCTACAGCACCGAGGTCTACGAGACGTCGTACGCGGAGGAGGCCGGCATCAAGTCGACCACCTTCGTCGTGAAGGCGCCGTACGCGTACGGCACGCTCTCCGTCGAGATGGGCACCCACCGGCTGGTGCGTATCTCGCCCTTCGACAACCAGGGGCGCCGCCAGACCTCCTTCGCGGGTGTCGAGGTGCTCCCGGTCGTGGAGAAGACCGACCACATCGAGATCGACGAGACCGAGCTGCGCGTGGACGTCTACCGCGCCTCGGGCCCCGGCGGTCAGGGCGTCAACACCACCGACTCGGCGGTCCGGCTGACCCACATCCCCACCGGCATCGTCGTCTCCTGCCAGAACGAGCGCTCACAGATCCAGAACAAGGCCAGCGCCATGAACGTCCTCCAGGCGAAGCTCCTTGAGCGCCGCCGTCAGGAGGAGCAGGCGCTGATGGACTCGCTCAAGGGCGACGGCGGCAACTCCTGGGGAAACCAGATGCGTTCGTACGTCCTGCACCCGTACCAGATGGTCAAGGACCTGCGCACCGAGTACGAAGTGGGCAACCCGCAGGCGGTGCTCGACGGTGAGATCGACGGCTTCCTCGAAGCCGGAATTCGCTGGCGCAAGCAGCAGGAGAAGTAGACCGCCCTTCCCGCGCCCTCGAACCAGCGCTTTATCGACATAGTCAGTAGGGGAACTGCCGTCCTGGAGACGGCAGTTCCCCTACTGCGTCACAGTCGTATTCCCGTACGCCGGGCAAGTCGCAGCATTTCAGGCATCGCGCCCGCAACGGCCTTGACGCGGTTCTTAAAAGTGGGAAAAGTGACACGCTGCATGCGTAATTCTGGGGCGCGTGTGATCGGGGGACGGATTGCACACTCCCTACGGCCTGCCTGCCCCGTGCGCTGCACCACTGACGATGAGCTACTGGGGGTAGCAGCCAGATGACCAAGAAGACGCGGATTCGCGTAGCGCGCATAGCTGCAGGCGCAGTGATCGCCGCAGGCGCCTCGCTGACCGCCGCGGGTGCGGCACAGGCCGCAGGTATCAATGTCTCGCTTCCGGGCGCCGAGGTGTCCGTACAGACGACGGGCGACGGCGGCGACAGCGACGGCTCGACCGGCGATCCCTGCTCGCCGCTCGACCCCACCTGCACGGACACGGGTGGCACCACCACGGGCGGTGACACGACCGGCGGTGACACCACGGGCGGTCCGACGACCGGCGGTGACACGACCGGCGGTGACACCACGGGCGGTCCGACGACCGGCGGTGACACGACCGGCGGTGACACCACGGGCGGTCCGACGACCGGCGGTGACACGACCGGCGGTGACACGACCGGTGGTGACACGACCGGTGGTGACACCACGGGCGGTCCGACGACGGGCGGTGACACGACCGGTGGCGACACCACGGGCGGTGACACCACGGGCGGTCCGACGACCGGCGGTGACACCACGGGCGGTGACACCACGGGTGGTACGACGACCGGTGGCGACACCACGGGCGGTGACTCCACCAGCGGCGGTAACGCCACCGGGGGTGACACCTCCGGCACGACCGGCGGTGGCGGCCACCACGGCACCTCCGGCTCCACGAGCAACGGCAGCTCCACGACCGGTGGTTCCGCCACCGGCACCCAGCCCGACAACCTCGGCTCGCAGCCGGTGGAGCAGGGCAAGCCCAAGCAGGAGCTCGCCGAGACCGGTGCGGGTGAGACCACGTTCCTGATCATCGGTGCCGCGACGATGATCGCCGGTGGCATCGGCTTCCGCATGCTGCCGCGTCTCGCCGGCCGCGGCGGAAACCTCGCCTGAGGATTCAGCGCGTACGAGGAAGGGCCCCGGGTTCCGATCGGAACCCGGGGCCCTTCCCCATGCTGAGCGGAGCGCTCAGGAAGACGTCAGATCGTCTGGTGCGCCAGCAGAGCCAGCGCGGCCACCAGCACGAGCAGCGCGCTGATCAGAACGACCGGGCTCAGTCCGCCGAAGGGGCCCTCTTCCTGCTGGAGGCGCTCCCTGCTGGCCCGGCAGACACGGCAGCGGCCCTCGCTCACTGGAGACGCGCAATTGGCGCATACCAATCGGTCGTAGGTCATGCGCACTCCTCCCATGCGGCGGAGCCGTTCCACGCGCTGTCATTCCCGACAACGCCCGGCGAACCGCAACTGTTCCCCCTACCACTGTGCCAGCTCGCACGCGTTTCGGCGCGCCCCGCCTGATTCCGCCCGGTCCGTACCCCGGCCCAACGCGGACATACCACGCATCGACGGATGCTGCATGCGGGCGCACTGCGGCTTCGCGTAATGTCACGCACACCTATTCCCGGCCGACGTGGTGCACTCGTGATCCGATTCGACAACGTCTCCAAGACCTACCCCAAGCAGAATCGCCCCGCCCTGCGGGATGTCTCCCTTGAGATCGAGAAGGGGGAGTTCGTCTTCCTGGTGGGTTCCTCAGGTTCGGGCAAGTCGACTTTTCTGAGGCTCGTCCTGCGCGAGGAGCGCACCAGCCACGGCATGGTGCATGTCCTCGGCAAGGACCTCGCACGCCTGTCGAACTGGAAAGTGCCGCAGATGCGCCGCCAGCTCGGCACGGTCTTCCAGGACTTCCGTCTGCTGCCCAACAAGACCGTCGCGGAGAACGTCGCGTTCGCGCAGGAGGTCATCGGCAAGCCGCGCGGGGAGATCCGCAAGGCGGTGCCGCAGGTGCTCGACCTGGTCGGCCTCGGCGGCAAGGAGGACCGGATGCCCGGCGAGCTCTCCGGTGGTGAGCAGCAGCGTGTCGCCATCGCACGGGCCTTCGTCAACCGCCCCATGCTGCTGATCGCGGACGAGCCGACCGGCAACCTCGACCCGCAGACCTCCGTCGGCATCATGAAGCTGCTGGACCGCATCAACCGCACCGGAACCACTGTGGTGATGGCCACCCACGACCAGCAGATCGTCGACCAGATGCGCAAGCGCGTCATTGAACTTGAGAAGGGCCGTCTCGTACGCGACCAGTCGCGCGGCGTCTACGGCTACCAGCACTGAAAGGACGCCATGCGCGCCCAGTTCGTCCTGTCGGAGATCGGCGTGGGTCTCCGCCGCAATCTCACGATGACCTTCGCGGTCATCGTCTCCGTCGCCCTGTCCCTCGCCCTGTTCGGTGGCTCGCTGCTCATGCGCGACCAGGTGAACACGATGAAGGGTTACTGGTACGACAAGGTCAACGTCTCGATCTTCCTCTGCTCCAAGGGTGATGTGGAGTCCACCCCGAAGTGCGCCAAGGGTCCGGTGACCGAGGAACAGAAGAAGTCCATCGAGACCGACCTGAACAAGATGACCGACCTTGTCCAGAAGGTCAGTTACGAGAGCACCGACGAGGCGTACAAGCACTACCAGCAGGAGTTCAAGGGCGCCCCGATGACGGGCTCCATCACGCCGGACCAGCTCCAGTCGTCGTTCCGCGTCAAGCTCAAGGACCCGACCAAGTACAAGGTGATCGCCACCGCGTTCGCCGGCCGGGACGGCGTCATGACCGTCCAGGACCAGCGCGGCATTCTGGAGAACCTCTTCGCCCTCCTCAACGGGATGAATGTGGCCGCCCTCTGTGTGATGGCCCTGATGCTCGTGATCGCGCTGATGCTGATCGTCAACACCGTGCGCGTGTCGGCGTTCAGCCGCAGACGCGAGACCGGGATCATGCGTCTGGTCGGCGCGTCCAGCTTCTACATCCAGATGCCGTTCATCATGGAGGCCGCGTTCGCCGGTCTGCTGGGCGGACTTGTGGCCTGCGGGATGCTGCTCGTCGGCCGGTACTTCCTGATCGACCACGGCCTCGCCCTGCACGAGAAGCTGAACCTGATCGACTTCATCGGATGGGACGCCGTTCTGTCGAAGCTGCCGCTCGTACTCGCGATCGGTCTGCTGATGCCCGCGCTCGCTGCCCTCTTCGCATTGCGCAAGTACCTGAAGGTGTGAGACACGCCCTGTACGCCATGGGGTGAACGCCCCATAGGGCCCACGGGCATCGGTCTACAGTGGTCGCCATGTCAGGCCCGGAATTCGTTTCGCCGCCCCGCAGCCATCGCCGCGGGGCGGCTCTGGCTTTGGTCTTCGTGAGCGTTCTCGCCACGGCGGCGGCCACCAACTCCCTGCCCGGCGACGAGCGGACACCCCGGCCCGCCCGGCCCCGTACCGCCGCCCCCACCGTCGACCGCGCCGAACTGGCCAGGGCGGCATCGGACGCGGTCGCCGACGGCAAGTCGGGTACGGAGGCGGCCGAAGGCGTCGTCAGCCGCAGCGGCGACCGCTGGGGCGCCGTCTACGACCGGACCGGCTACGAGCAGTTCGAGGCCTCGCTCGACGGCCGGTACACCGGCGTCGGGCTGCTGGCCCGGCGCAGCCGCGACGGCCGGATCGAGGTGGCCAGGGTCCAGCCGGGCGGCCCCGCGGCCCGGGCAGGTCTGCGGGCAGGCGACCTGCTTCGTACGATCGACGGCCGCCAGGTGGGCACCCGGCCGGTCACCGATGTCGTCTCGCAGCTGCGCGGAGGCGACAGCGCGTCCGTCCCCGGCACCCCGGTGGTCGTCGGCGTACGGCGCGGCGGCGACACGGTGACGCGGACCCTGCACCGGGCCACGCTCACCACCCGGCCCGTCACCGTGACGCGGCTCTCGGGCCGGGCGACCCTGATCAAGGTCACCGCTTTCACCAAGGGCTCGGGCGCCCGGGTGCGCGAGGCCGTCCGGGCCGCTCCCGCGGGCAGCGGCATCCTGCTGGACCTGCGGGGCAACAGCGGCGGCCTGGTCACGGAGGCCACCACGGCGGCCTCCGCGTTACTGGACGGCGGCCTGGTCGCCACGTACGACGTGCACGGCGCCCAGTACGCCCTCTACGCCCGGAGGGGCGGCGATACGGCCCGGCCGCTGGTCGTCCTGATCGACGGCGGCACGATGAGCGCGGCCGAGCTGCTCACGGGCGCCCTGCAGGACCGCGGCCGGGCGGTCACGGTCGGTTCCCGCACCTTCGGCAAGGGCTCGGTCCAGATGCC
This sequence comes from Streptomyces sp. NBC_00388, assembly GCF_036061255.1. Taxonomy (NCBI): domain Bacteria; kingdom Bacillati; phylum Actinomycetota; class Actinomycetes; order Kitasatosporales; family Streptomycetaceae; genus Streptomyces; species Streptomyces sp. NBC_00388. Next base: position 2,872,802 of record NZ_CP107948.1, on the reverse strand, counting down.
GAGCGCGCTGCCGGGCGGCGCGGTGGCGGAGCTCACCGTCGGCCACTACCGCACGCCCGCCGGCCGCAGCGTCGACGGGCGGGGCATCACACCGGACGTGGCGGCGGGGGATCGGGCGGAGTCGAGCGCCGAGACAGTATTGAGTGGCCTCGGGGGAGGGTCTTAGTGCGAAAATGGACGCACTATGGCTAAGGAAACCGGGCGGAAGATGATCGCCCAGCACAAGAAGGCACGGCACGACTACCTCATCCTCGACACGTACGAGTGCGGGCTGGTCCTGACCGGGACCGAGGTGAAGTCGCTGCGCATGGGCCGGGCCTCCCTGGTCGACGGCTTCGTCCAGATCGACAACCACGAGGCGTGGCTGCACAACGTGCACGTCCCCGAGTACACCCAGGGCACCTGGACCAACCACAGCGCGCGCCGGAAGCGGAAGCTTCTGATGCACCGCATGGAGATCGACAAGCTGGAGTCGAAGGCGCAGGAGTCGGGCCACACGATCGTGCCCCTGGCGCTGTACTTCAAGGACGGCCGGGCCAAGGTCGAGATCGCGCTGGCGAAGGGCAAGAAGGAGTACGACAAGCGGCAGACCCTGCGCGAGAAGCAGGACCGCCGCGAGACGGACCGGGCGGTCTCGGCGGTCCGCAGGAAGCAGCGCGCCTGACGGTGATGACCGGCCCTGAGCCTTGACCGGTCTGCGGGCTGCGACCTGCCGGGGACTGCGACCTGCCGGGAATACAGTGGCACCGTCGCACGTTGGTCACGTACGATGGCACTGCACCCCACGGGGCGCGGTACCACCTTGAAAAATCAACATGGGGATGATCGGTTTCGACAGCGGCTGTTGAAGCAGGTGAAGCGAGCCGAGGAAGCGGCAATGATCTCGTAAACCATATGTCGCAAACAATAATCGCCAATTCTAAGCGCGATTCCCAGTCCTTCGCCCTCGCTGCCTAATAAGCAGTGACTGAAGGACCCTAAATGGGTGTCAGCCCGGGGAAGTTCCCGACCCGGATCCTGGCATAATCTAGGGAACTAAACCACTGGTCCCGGTCACGGGGACCAGTGGGAAATCAAACAGTGACTGGGCCTGTCGGAGACTTGTTCGCGAGATCTCCGGGGCCGAGAAAATCGCAGCGAACTGCGCTCGGAGAAGCCCTGATTCTGCACCGTTGGACGCGGGTTCGATTCCCGCCATCTCCACCACCCCATGTGTGGCTCATGCCCTGCCGGATTATCCGGCAGGGCATGAGCTTTTTTATGGGGATCAGTCGGCTTTCATTCGCCGGGTGCGGTCACCTTGGCAGGAAGCTGCGAGGGGCGGTCGCATTTGGCGTCTTTATGGGAGGCCTTGGCGTAGTCGAGGGCCAGGTCGATCAAGTGCTGTCGAATTTGCTTGTCCGAGCCCTGCATAGGCTTGCGGGCCAGTGCGGTGACGGTCAGGTTGTGAGGCTGTCCGCTTGAGCTCTCGTGGGCGTAGCAGGGGACATCGATGACGGCCAGTTGAGGCCCCGATACGCCCTTGATGCCCGCGTCGAAGTAGGTGGTCTCGTGACTACTGGGTGGAACATGGTTTTTTTCCCACTTACGCCAAGGTGTCTCAACACCTATTTTGGCGGTGAGTAGAAGTAGTTCCTTTTTGTCGCCGTCGACAATGCAGCTGATGTTGTACGACCAGTCCGGTGTGTTGTCGGAGGTCACGCTGAAGCGATAGTGATCAGCCTGCGGAAGGCTCGAATTGAGAGTATCGGCCACCGCATTTTTGTCGGATACATTGCTGCAGACGTCGGAAGAACTTATGTGGTCGCGGGACCCGTCGAACGCTCCGACTAGATAGGCAAGGAGCATTCCGATACAGGCAATAGTAGTGCCAGCGACTGAGCTGTAGATGAGCAATTTGCGGTTGCGGGACGCTTTCACAGTAGACACCTGATCGCTCTCGAACTAGTTGGCAGAACCGTCGGCATTACTCTGGCCTACGAGGCTGTAAGCAGCACGAAATCCCTTGCCGGCCTCGTCTCCGGCTTGAGATTCAGAATTTTCGGAGCCGGTGGCAGCCTTGGCCGCTTTCTGGGAAGTTATAATGGCTGATTGTTCTGCGTCTCCCTTCTTTGTCACATTCTGGTACACCTGCCGCTTTTCCTCCGCCCCTCCGTCATCGCCGAATCCATTGATGAGGCCGTTGAAGACGGCGCCAGCGGCTGTTCCGGCCAATCCGCCGGCCACGACGCCTGCCGGGCCGGTGAACGGTGCCGTCGCAATGGTCGTTGCGCTGCCGACAACGGAGCCTCCCCATGTGCTGACTTTCCCCTTCCATGCATCGCCTCGCGCGGACTCATCGGCGTTGTCCTTTTTAGCCTGGAAAAGTTGCCCCTCCTCTAGAACCCCTTGGAATAGTCCCGTGTCGTAGGAGATCTTGTTGACGGTATTTGTGGTGCTCTCCGGGTAGGTATCAGGATGCTTTACTTGCTGTTCCATCAGCGCTGCAGCGTAGACATGTTGGGAGATGTTGAGGGTGTCGTAGCCTTCCTTGTTCCGGGCCACTGCGTGTAGGAAGCGTGCGGCATCGTAGGTGGGGATTACTGCCGTTACTCCGGAGGTTGGGAAGAGTTGGTTCCCGTTGGCGATATCCGAGTCCAAGCTACGATGCAGATCCGGCATGTATTCGGCGGACGCGTTCGCGAAGCTGTCCGACATGAAGGCATAGTTGCGTAGGCGATCCGGGTCTGCTGAAACCGACTTGACGAGGTCGGTGAAGAGGTCGGCCTGCGCCTTGGAGTGCTTCACGTCCTCGACGGTCGCTTTTTCGCCTGGGCGATGGCCCGTGGTGGCTGCTTCAATGGCCCACGCCATCGAGTTGCGTCCGGTCACGCTCTCCTTGTCATGCTGGCTGTCGTTCGGCCACTTGCGGTTCTCGAAAAGGTACGTGAAGTCGGACTCGGTTTTTCCGTTGGCTCCCTTATGCTTTGCCGCGAAGAACTTCGTTGCAGCATCCGGGCTGTTGGCGAGAGCCTTCATGTATCCGGTCATCGGGTCGTATCCCTGGTCGTTCCCCAGTTGGTTGAGGGTGCCCTCGTCGATGCCTCCTCCACCCCACCCCGAACCGCCGAGCTGCTTGGACTTGTCCAGCACCCGCTTGTCCTCTGCGACGAGGGCCTTCCCGTAGTCAGTAAGGAATTTGTCGTCGTAGTCGCCGTACCGCATAAGGTTGCTCATGACGAGAAACCCATGGGGGCCACCGGAATCGCCGTGCGGAGGGGGACCCGGCGTTCTGATCGGTTTGTCACCGATCTCGACCATTTCCTTCTTCCAGGCCTTCATGGCCGGGGTGTCGGAGTTGGTTGCCTGGGCGATTGTGAGGCTGAGGTTCTTCTGTAACTCGTCCAGATCTCCCTTTCGCTCAAAGTCCGGACGGTACGCGGGAGAGTCACTGAGTCCACTCATCTTCTCTCAGAACTGCAGCGTCCTGCTCGGTCCGAGGGCCGTGGCGAACTTCTCCGCGAACGGGTACTGGTCGTTGTTCAGCGCGAGGATCGCGTTCAGTTCGTCGAACTCCGCGGGGGAGAGGTCCTTGGGATCCTTCCTGGCGAGCTCTGCGCCGCGCTTGGCTTCTCTGGCTGCTTCCGCTATAGCGGCGCGCGAGACCTGCGACTCGGAGATCTGGACCATTCCGCCGGAGTGGGGATACGGGTCATTTTCCGTGTTCATGCTCAAGTGGTATCGCTGCTTCAGCAGGGGGAGTTCGTCTCTGGCCCAGTTCGCTACGTGCACGACGTCGGAGAGTTCCTGCCCCCCAGGCCGTAGTAAGCGAGCTGTGTCTTGTAGTAGGACGCCCGGTTCGAGAGGTTCTCCTGATCCCGCTGTATGGAATCGATTGTGGTCTTGAGGGGGCCCGGATCTATCCCGGAGAAAACGTTCTGGGTGCCTTGATTTACCCTGGCCATGCGTGGGCTTCCTCCCCCATGTCAGATGTTCAGGCAGTTCCGAGATGTCCTCATGGCAGACGCCTGTTGCGGTTCATTGCCTGAGCTTCCTCGGGGGTGACCTTCTCCGGCATCTGGTCGACTTCACGCTGAATATCTGCGATCACCTGGTCGATTCGCGTACGCACGGTTTTGCGGCGGCCGGTCACGTCGCTGTGCCATTTATCGGCGTTCTTGCCGACCCAAGATTTTTTGGAGTCCCGGCCACCATTCCCGATATCCGCTGCCGCCCGCTTCAGCGCCCCTACGAGGTCGGCTTGCTCCTTTGTGAGCTGCTGCTTCAGGCCCATCAGCCGCTCTCGGTCCGGGTTGTCCACCTTTGTTGCTTCGCTGTCGTCTGCCACGGCCCTCCCCCTTCGCAACCATCGATCCTTGCACGGGGTTTGGGATTGTGAAAATGGTCTTCCACTCCCGGCGTGCCGTAGCCGGAGTGCCGCCTTTCGTGCCGGTCTCGTGGGTGTTGGTGAACCCTGCCCAAGGGCTGTCCCGTAATCCCTGGTGGATCAGCGCGGGGCGTCGGATGCGGTGCATCGCAAGGCGGAGGGGCGCTCGCATACTGGATGTATTCGGGCGTTCCGGCAACGCGGCGAGGCGCCGTAGCTGTCGTCGTGCGCCCGCCGGGGATTACGGGACAGCCCTTACGTGCGCGTGGCCGTGCGATCGTCGGCCTCCAGGCCGCCGGTACCGGTGAGACTGTTCCGGCGGGCTTTCTCGCGTGGGCGGCGTGGAAGCAGCAGGGGAGTGGCGAGGAGGAGGATCCCCGCGGCTGCGATGGCGATACGAGGGCTCGTGGCCGCGGCGAGGAGGCCCCATGCCGCCGTCAGGGCCGCGATGGAGGCGCTGCTGCTGACTGCCCAGGCCGAAAGAGTGCGGGCGATGCGGTCCGGGTCCGTGTGGTCGAGCCGGTAGGTGGCCAGCACCGGGTTGAACACTCCGCAGCAGGTGACCAGGGAGAGCTGGACGGCGATGACGAGCACGATCCCGGGGACGCCGGGCTGGACGAACGCCAGGCCGAGAGGCCAGCACGCACGCAGCGCCCCGGAGGTGAGCATGACCGGGCGCTGCCCGTACCGCTTCACGAGCCGGGACGCGAGGCGTGAGCCGGCGAGACCGCCGACGCAGGGGGCCGCGAACACCAGGCCGTACTGCCAGGGTGCGAAGCCGAGGTGGTTCAGCAGGAGTACGGCGAGCAGCGGCTCGGAGGCCATGATCAGCCCGTTGACCACGACCGAGTTGAGGAAGAGGGGGCGCAGGCCGGAGTGGGTGAGGATGTAGCGCCATCCTTCGAGCAGGTCGCCTGCGCGCAGCCGCAGGGCTCCGGTCCGGGCGGGGCGCGGGTCGGTCCCGCCGATGGCGCGGATGCCCAGTGCCGAGAGCAGGTAGCTGACCGCATCGGCCACCACGGTCGTCATGGGGCCGAAGACCGCGATCGCGGCCCCGCCGAGTGGCGGTCCGACCACGGTCGCCGTCCATGTCGTGGACTCGAAGCGGCCGTTCGCGATCAGCAGGTCCTCCGGTGCCACGAGTGACTTCAGACAGGCGCCGGAGGCCGCCTTGAAGGCGATGTTGGCCGTGGCGACGACGACGGAGACGACGAGCAGCTGGGTGAAGGTGAGCCGGCCGAGCGCGAACGCGGCGGGGATGGTCATCATCGCCGCGAACCGGATCAGGTCCATGACCACCATGACCGACCGCTTGCGGCAGATCTCCACCCAGGGGCCGAGCGGCACAGCGATCACCGCTCCCACCGCCCGCCCCGCCGCAGCCAGCGCTGCCACCTGGGTCGGTCCGGAGTGCAGTACGAGAATCGCGATCAGGGGGAAGGCGCCGAACCCGAACCCCGTGCCGTACGAGCTGATGGCGAACGCTGCCCACAGCCACCCGAACCGCCGGCCAAGGGCCTTTCTGCCTGTCATGCCCCACGCACCTCTCGCCGGTCCGGACCGCCTCACGCCGTCCACCGGGCATCAAAGCGAGTGGCGCAGGGCGATGGCAAACAACCGCTTCACCACGGAGACACAACCATGCGTTGTACGCAGCGGCTCCGGAGGGCCGGAAGTGCGGCCGGACGCTGGTGCGGCGTCCGGTGCCCACTCTCCGGGGAAGGGCGGGGCGGCCCTCAGGTCAGATTGAGCCCTCCGTCGAGCACGATGACCTCGCCGGTGAGGTAGGCGCTGGCGATCACCGAGGACACCAGGCCGGCCACGTCGGACGGCCGGGCCGGGCGGTGCATGGGCGCCCGGTCCCGCCACAGCTCGTGCGCCTCGGCCCAGCCCGCCGTCATCGGCGTGTCCACCAGCCCCGGAGCGATCGCGTTGACCCGTACGTCCGGTCCGAGCGCGGCTGCCAGCAGCCGGGTCGTGTGATTCAGCGCGGCCTTGCTCGCCGCGTACGGCACCGACGCGCCCTTGGGGCGCACCCCCGCGTGGCTGGTGATGTTCACGATGCTGCCGCCCGCGGGGGACCGGCGCAGCGCCGGCAGTGCCGCCGTGCACAGCACCCAGGGGGCGATCAGGTTGACCTCCAGCAGCTGCCGCCAGTCCGCCGGTGTCGCCGCGGCCAGGTCGTCGTGCGGGATCGGCCGGCTGATGCCCGCGTTGTTCACCAGGACGTCCAGCCGTCCGAACCGTTCGAGCGCCGCTTCGACCAGCCCCCCGGCCTCCTCCTCCACGGCGAGATCTGCCCTCAGATACGCACCGCCGAGCTCGGCGGCCAGCGCCTCACCCGCCTCCACGCTGCGCCGTGAGTGCACGACGACCCGCATCCCGTCGGCCGCCAGCCTCCGTGCGACGGCCTCCCCGATCCCCGACGTGGATCCGCTGACCAGGGCGACGGGCCGGTCCGTCGGTTCGCTCCTCATGCCGCGAGATCCTGCCACGCCTGCTCCGGTCCGTTCCGCGCCGTCCCACAGCGGGGAGGTGCCGTCTCACGCGGCGGAAAGGCCCTCAAGGCTGCGGAGGAACGTCAGCCCGGGGCGTCCGGAGAGCCGCGTCCCGCCGGTGACGGCGAATCCCGTACGGGCCAGCACGGCCCGGGACGCCGCGTTGTCGAGGGTGGTGGCAGCCTGTAGCGCGGTCAGTCCATAGTCGCCTGCGGCCAGGCGGCACACCTCCCGTACGGCGGAAGTGGCCAGCCCGCGTCCCGAGGCCCGTTCCGCGATCCGGTAGCCGAGCGTGGCGCTGCCGTCCGCCACGTCCACCAGGTTGATCCGTCCCTGGATCTCGCCCGCGGCACCGATCAGCAGGTGGAAGTGGCAGATCCCGGCCTCCTGCTCGGCCAGCAGGTCCCGGAGCCGCTCGGCGAACCGGGCGAAGTAGTCATCGCCGCGGTCGGGGATGGAGGCCGCGAAGTAGGCCCGGTTCTCCTGCTCGAAGGCGAGGAGCGCGGGGGCGTGGTCGAGGCGGAGTCGATGGAGTCCGGGCATGGGCAGGACTGTAGGCAACCGGCCGTCCGCCCGCCAGGGGCGGGGCCCCGGCGTACCGCCGCCGCGTATCGCTACGCGCTTGTTTCCGCCCGGCGGAGCATCCCTATCGACGGCTCGGCGGCCCGCTCCCTCTAAGGGGCGTCCGCAGAGTCGCCTGAGTCGCCCGAGTCGACCTGCGGCCCGGCCCCGGCCGGTCCGTGACCCGGGCCGGCCCCGCCCCGGTACGTCGCCGCGCACAGCAGCAGGGCCAGGGCCGCCGCCGAGGTGGGGACCGTGTATCCGGCGGGGGCGCCGGCGTGTTCCACCACCCAGCCCGCCGTGGCCGAACCCGCTGCGATGCCGCCCAGCAGAGCGGTCACGACCAGCGTCATCCCCTCGTTCAACTGGCCCTGCGGGGTGCTCCGCTGCACCAGCGTCATCCCGGTGACCATGGTCGGAGCGGTGGCCGCTCCCGCCGCCAGGAGCGTGCTGCCCAGGGCGAGGATGGAGCCGGTGGCCGACGCGGCGACCAGGGGGCCCGTCATCAGTACGGTCATGGCGGCCAGGCAGCCGAGCAGGCGTCCGCGCACGTTCCGCGCCGGGCGGGCCGACCCGTACAGCAGGCCGGCGGCGCACGATCCGGCGGCCTGGAGTGCGAGGACCGCGCCGGCCGCCTGGCGGTGGCCCTGTGCGTCGGCGAAGGCGATCGTGGTCACCTCCATGGCGCCGAAGACCGCGCCGGTCGCGAGGAAGATCGCGGTCAGGGACGGGAATCCGGGGGCACGGAGCGGCGAGCGGGTCGCCGCCGTACGGGGCGCGGGCGGTGGTTCCGTGGCGCGCTGGGCGGCGAAAACCAGCACCCCGCTGACCAGGAGGACGGCTCCCACCAGGGTGCCCGCCTCCGGGAAGAGCGACGAGCAGAGGAACGCGGCCACCACGGGGCCGAGCATGAAACAGAGCTCGTCCACGGCCTGTTCGAAGGAGTTGGCGGTGTGCAGGGTGTCCGGGTCGCCGCGGTGCAGGTGCGCCCAGCGGGCCCGGGACATGCCGCCCGTGTTCGGCGTGGTGGCGGTGGCCGCGTAGGCGGCGTACAGCGTCCAGTCGGGCGCGTCGTACCGCACGCAGAGCAGCAGGGCCAGTGAACCGAGCGCCGCGAGCAGGGTGGCGGGCACGGCGACCCGGCCCTGGCCGTGGCGGTCGACCAGACGCGCCGTCCACGGGCCGACGACCGCGGTGGCGGCGAGGCCGGTGGCCGTGACGGTCCCTGCGAGCGCGTACGACCCGCGCGCCCCGGCGATCATGATCACGGCGCTGACGCTGAACATTCCCATGGGGAGCCGGGCGAGGAGGTTGCCCGCGGTGAAGGCGCGCGCTCCGGGGGTCCCCAGCAGCCTGCGGTACGGGGCGAGTGCGCCGCCCGCGGTACGCGGAGCGGGGCCGGGGCGGCCGTCGGGGCCTGAGCCATCGGCAGGGGGAGGTCCGGCGAGGGGCGTGGGGGTGGGTGTGTGCTCCGGCATGGTCACCAGCCTCCGCGGGCGGAAGACGTCCGGTCCAACACCTGTCCGGGGCCGATTGACGCGGTTGCGTTGTAGGTTCGCCGGATGCCTCAGCGCCTTCCGGACATCGAGCCCCGTCTGCTGCGCGCCTTTGTCGCCGTCGCCGAGGATCTGCATTTCACCCGCGCCGCCGCCCGGCTCTACGTGGCCCAGCAGGCGCTGAGCCGTGATGTCCGGCGGGTGGAAAGGGAGGTGGGCGCCGAACTGTTCGTGCGGACCACCCGGCAGGTCTCGCTCACGGCCGACGGGGTGCGGCTGCTGCCCTACGCCCGGCGGGTGCTCGCGGCGTACGACGAACTGGCCGCGGCCTGGACGTATGACGAGCGCCCGCTGCTGGTCGATGTGGGGGCGCCGGTCGGGACCGCTTCCCAGGTGCTGGCGCGGGCTCGCGAGATCGCGCCCGACGTCGAGTTCGTGGCGCGCTTCCACACTGGCCTGACGGGCGGGGCGGCGGAGATCGTGGCGGGGCGCCTCGACGTCTCGGCGGGCCGGATCGCCGGCCTGGCCCCGGAGGTGATCGGCCTGCTCGATCACCGGCCGGTCCGGTTCGAACGGATGGCGGTCCTGCTCCCCGACGACCACCGACTCGCTCCCCTCGCCGAGGTCCCGCTGGACGGGCTGGCCGGGGAGACGCTCTACGCGGCAGCGGGAAATCCGGCCACCGCGGAGTGGACCGACCTCGCGGCGCGGCTGTTCGCCGGACGGGGGATCTCGCTGGCCGAGCCGTTCCCGGAGATCGACGGGGCGGAGGAGTTCACGCGTGTGATGCGCAAACGCCGCTGGTCGGTGCTGGCGAGCACGGAGTTCATCCGGGTCCCGGGCATGGTGCTGCGTCCGCTGGTCGATCCCGTGCCGCTGTCACCGATCTCGCTCGTGTGGCGAAAATCCTTGCGACACCCGGGCCTCAGTGCACTTCATCAGGTGATCGACGAGGGTGTGACCGCCCACGGCTGGCTGGACCGGCCCGCGGGTTCCTGGCTGCCTGCCGTGGACATGGCGATGTTCGGGCAGATCAGGGGGGCATATGAGCAACTGTGAACAACCGTCCTGAAGTGGCTTGAACCTGCGCTAGATTCGCCCACCGGACGCAGCGAGGCAGGGGGCGCCCGGGCCTGAGTGGGGACTCGGTCCGGCGGCATCCGTCCGGTCAATGACGCGCAGTGAATCGACCTTGGGGGGATGTGCTGACAGTGGTGGAAAAATGGCGAGAAGGCGCCCGTTTCGGGCAGATGTATGAGCCGCACGATGTGACGGTCCAACTGGACGGAGCGGGCAGGGAATTGCCCGGCCCCCTGCAGCGTGTCGGTACGGCGCGCGGGTCGTACGGAGCGCGCGGTCGGAGCGTGCCCGGGGCGCGTGACGTGTCCGGGGCGCGTGACGTGTCAGGGGTGCATGAAGTGTCCGGTGGATGTGAAGTGCCCGGCGTACGCGCGTTGTTGGGTGGCGCTCCGGATACGCTCACCGGCCCCGGCGAGCTCCCCGGCCCGGCCCGGCCCGGCGGCCCGGACACCCTCGCCCGTCCGGGCGGCGGTGATGCGCCCCCGGTCCCCGAAGCCCCGATCAGTGACGCCCCGGCCCCCGACACCCCGGTCTTCGTGGACGCGAGCGGTCGCCGTGGCCGGAAGTACCGCCGGATCGGCTGGCTGGTCGCCCTCGCGTGCGCCTCCTATGCGGCGCTGCTGGTCTCCACCGTCGTCGGCGGGAGCTCCACCGCTCCCTGGCTGCTGATCCCCGGGCCCGCCGACGGGAAGAAGGCGGACAGCGTCAGGGACCCGGCAGAGCCCGTGGCATCGCCTGCGCCGGGGGAGCAGGTCCCGGGGGCGACTGCGGCCCCGGTCCCGGTGGACGCCGCGTCCACCGGAGCGCCGAGGCCGGCGACCGCCGTCTCCCACGGGGTGTGGGCCGCACCCGTGCCCGCCGGGCCCCGGGCGGCTCCGTCCCGTACACCCGGGGCGCCGGGTAAGCCCCGCAGGCCCGCGCCGCCCGTCCCGGTGCCCGGCAGCTCCGCGGATCCGGCGCCGGTTTCCGCTCCGCCCTCCGGCGGCGGGCACCTGCCGTCCCCCTCCGCACCGGCCCCTTCGGGCAGCGCGACCGCGCCGGCCGGACCCGAGCAGTCCGCACCTTCAGAGAGCACACCGTAGGCAATGAGAACTGTCCGAGGGCCGAGAGCCGCACGAGCGAAGAGAACCGCACGAGCGGGGGGAGCTGCCGGAACCGCGGCGCCCGCCCGCCCGGCCACCCCCGCCGGACCGATACCGTCCGGCGGCTCCGGCTCCGGCTCCGGCTCCGGCTCGGGCTCCGCGAGCCCCGCAGGTCAGGCAACGCCCGGCAACAGCCCCGCGCCCGCCGGACGTTCGGCGAAACCCGGCCGTCCCCAGCGGTCGCTCCGGCGCAGGCCACCGATGCGCTACCTCCTGCCGCTGCTCCTGCTCGTCGCCCTCTTCGGGGTGCTCGTGATGCGTGGCTACGTGCACAGCGAGATCGTCGCCGACCACCGGGTCCGCCCGCCGGCCCCGACCGGCGACGTCCCCGGCCACATCCTCGACGGCGGCCCGGTGATCGACGCCCGGTCCAAGGGCGAACCCACCAGTCTGCGCATCCCCGACCACCGGATCGTGCTGACCTTCGACGACGGACCCGACCCGGAGTGGACCCCGAAGGTCCTCGACGAGCTGAAGAAGTACCACGCACACGCCGTCTTCTTCGTCACCGGCACCATGGCCTCCCGCTATCCCGGGCTGGTCAGGCGCATGGTCGACGAGGGCCACGAGGTCGGTGTGCACACCTTCAACCACCCCGACCTGTCATACCAGTCGAAGAGCCGCATCGACCGGGAGCTCTCGCAGACCCAGCTGGCCATCGCGGGCGCCGCCGGTATCCGCTCCTCCCTCTTCCGGCCGCCCTACTCGTCGTTCGCCGACGCGCTGGACGACAAGAACTGGCCGGTGGTGAAGTACATCGGCAGCCGCGGCTACATCACCGTGCTCGACACCGTCGACAGTGAGGACTGGCAGCGCCCCGGCGTCGCCACGATCCTGCGCAACGCCACCCCCGGCGGCGGCCGGGGTGCTGTCGTCCTCATGCACGACTCGGGCGGGAACCGCGCCCAGACCGTCACGGCGCTCGGCCGCTATCTGCCCGAACTCCAGCGCAGGGGCTACACGTTCGCGAGCCTCACCGACGCACTGGGCGCGCCGTCGGCACAGACCCCGGTCGGCGGGGCCGAGCTGTGGCGCGGCAAGGCGTTCGTCTTCGCCGTCGGGCTCTCCGACGACATCTCCGGCATCCTGATCGGCTGCCTCGCCGTCGTGGGTGTGCTGGTACTCGCCCGCTTCGCACTGATGCTGGTGCTCTCCTTCCTCCACGCCCGCAAGGTCCGCGCACCGGGCTTCCGCTGGGGGCCGCCGGTCACCGAACCCGTGTCGGTGCTGGTCCCGGCGTACAACGAAGCCGCCTGCATCGTCAGTACCGTCCGTTCGCTGGCCGGCAGCGACCACCCCATCGAGGTCGTCGTCATCGACGACGGCTCGTCGGACGGCACGGCGGACCTCGTGGAAGCGCTGCGGCTGCCCGGCGTCCGGGTGGTGCGCCAGCCCAACGCGGGCAAGGCCGCCGCGCTCAACAACGGCATCGCACACGCCCGGCACGACCTCGTGGTGATGATGGACGGCGATACCGTCTTCGAAGCGGCCACCGTGCGCGAGCTGGTGCAGCCCTTCGGCGACCCGGCGGTCGGCGCGGTCGCGGGCAACGCCAAGGTCGGCAACCGGGACAGCCTCATCGGCGCCTGGCAGCACATCGAGTACGTGATGGGCTTCAACCTCGACCGCCGGATGTACGACGTCCTGGGCTGCATGCCCACCATCCCCGGAGCCGTCGGTGCCTTCCGCAGGACGGCACTCGACCGTGTCGGCGGCCTGAGCGAGGACACCCTCGCCGAGGACACCGACATCACGATGGCCCTGCACCGCGACGGCTGGCGCGTGGTCTACGCGGAGAACGCCCGCGCCTGGACCGAGGCGCCGGAGAGCGTCCAGCAGCTCTGGTCGCAGCGCTACCGCTGGTCGTACGGCACGATGCAGGCGATCTGGAAGCACCGGCGCGCCCTGGTCGAGCGCGGGCCTTCCGGACGGTTCGGCCGGGTCGGACTGCCACTGGTCGCGCTCTTCATGGTGCTGGCACCCCTGCTGGCCCCGCTCATCGATGTCTTCCTGCTGTACGGGCTGATCTTCGGCCCGACGGAGAGGACGGTGCTGGCATGGCTCGCCGTGCTCTCCGTGCAGGCGGTGTGCGCCGCGTACGCCTTCCGGCTCGACCGCGAGCGGATGCGCCATCTCGTCTCGCTGCCGCTCCAGCAGATCCTCTACCGGCAGTTGATGTACGTCGTGCTGCTCCAGTCATGGATCACCGCGCTCACCGGCGGCAGGCTGCGCTGGCAGAAGCTGCGCCGTACCGGAGTGGTCGCCACCCCGGGCACGCCGCCAGCACCGCGCCGGCCCGTCAGCGACGGGGACAACACCCGCAGCGAGAACCGGAGGCCCGTCGCGTGACCGCCACCACACCGGTGCCCGGGGCGTCCGTCCCCGCCCCTGCGCCACCCGCGACGCGACCGGCAGGAACGGCTTCGGGGCCCGCCCTCGCCCCCGCCCCGGGCCGTGACCGCTATCTCGATCTGCTCCGGACCACCGCACTGGTCCGTGTCGTCTTCTACCACCTGTTCGGGTGGGCCTGGCTGTCGGTCGTCTTCCCCTCCATGGGAGTCATGTTCGCCCTCGCCGGCTCCCTGATGGCCCGTTCGCTGGGGCGGCCCGCTCTCGGCGTCATCCGCGGCCGGCTCCGCCGCCTCCTCCCGCCGCTCTGGGCGTTCGCGGCGCTGATGGTGGGGATGATGATGTACGCGGGGTGGCGCCCCTCCGTCTCCAAGGTGCTGCTCTACCTGGTGCCGGTGGGCGCTCCGCCCTACCCGGACGCGCTCGGTTCCGCGTCGGGGTGGCTGGACCTGGACTGGCCGGACCAGGCGGTGGGGCCGCTCTGGTATCTGCGTGCCTACCTCTGGTTCGTGCTGCTCTCGCCGCTGCTGCTCCGGGCCTTCCGCAAGCTGCCCTGGCCCACCCTGCTCGCCCCGCTCGTCCTGACCGCGGTCGTCGGGACCGGCCTGGTGACGGTCCCCGGCGAACCGGGCCTGGCCCTCACCGACTTCGCGGTCTACGGCTCCTGCTGGATCCTGGGCTTCGCGCACCAGGACGGGCTGCTCAAGAAGGTGCCGCGCTACTTCCTGGTGTCCTGCGCCGTCCCCGTCATGGGGTTCGGCCTCTGGTGGGCGCACGGCCATCTCGGCCCCGACGGCTGGGACCTCAACGACATCCCGCTCGCCCAGGCCACCTGGTCGTTCGGTGCGTGTGCGCTGCTCCTCGCGTACTCCCCGAGCTGGCGCGAACTCCCGCCCGGGCTGGCCAGGTTCGACAAGGTGATCACGCTCACCAACAACCGGGCGGTGACCATCTACCTCTGGCACAACGCCCTCATCATGGCCACCGTGCCGGTCGTCGACCAGCTCTACAACGTGCCGTTCATCGAAGGCCGGTTCGACTCGGCGCTGACCGCGACGTACAGCGTGTGGATGTTCCTGGCCGTCTGGCCGCTGATCGCGCTGATCGTGCCGGCCGTCGGCTGGATCGAGGACCTCGCCGCCGGACGCCGCCCGCAACTCTGGCCGGACGGCGCACGGCGCCGTCGCCCCGCCGCCCCGCGTCGCACTCCTGGGTGAGAGCGCGGCAGGCCGACGGCTGCCGCACGCGCTCGCTCCGCTCCGCCTGTCCTGTCGCGATCCCGGCGGTATACCTTCGCGGTACGGCTCCGGACCCGGCGACGCCGCAGCTCAGCCACGGCAGGCCCCGGTGCGCCGGCAGGGCGGGGCAGCAGGGGAGCGCCGGTGGGGCCGGGGCCCGTCACGCGCTCCCGGGAGGCTCACGCACCATGCACGACACCGCACCACCCCAACAGGGCCCACTCGCCGGGTTCACCGTCGGCGTCACCGCCGCCCGGCGGGCGGAGGATCTCATCGCGCTGCTCCAGCGGCGGGGCGCGGAGGTCCAGCACGCCCCGGCCATGCGTACCGTGCCGCTCGCCGATGACAGCGAACTCCGTGCCGCTACGGAAGCGTTGGCCGCCACCGCCCCGGACACCGTCGTCGCGACCACCGCGGTCGGCTTCCGCGGCTGGCTCGACGCGGCTGAGGGCTGGGGGCTCGGTGAGGCGTTGACCGCGCGGCTGCGCGGGGCGGAACTGCTCGCCCGCGGCCCCAAGGTCACGGGGGCGATCCGGGCCGCCGGGCTGCGGGAGAGCTGGTCGCCCGCGTCGGAGTCCATGGCCGAGGTGCTCGACCGGCTGCTGGCGCAGGGGGTGGCGGGCCGCCGGATCGCGGTTCAGCTGTACGGGGAGCCGCTGACCGGCTTCGTGGAGGCGCTGCGGGGCGGTGGCGCGGACGTGGTCGGCGTGCCGGTGTACCGGTGGATGCCGCCCGAGGACATCGGTCCGCTCGACCGGCTGCTCGACGCGACGCTCGCCGGGTCGGTCGACGCCCTGACCTTCACGAGTGCGCCCGCCGCGACCTCGCTGCTGGCCCGTGCGGAGGCCCGCGGGCTGCACTCCGGGCTGCTCGCCGCGTTCGGTCGCGGGGTGCTCGCGGTCTGCGTGGGCCCGGTCACCGCCCTGCCTCTTGAGGCGCAGGGCGTCGAGACGCTCCAGCCCGAACGCTTCCGGCTCGGACCGCTGGTGCAGGTGCTCTGCGAGGAACTCCCGTCCCGGGGCGCTGTGCTGTCCGTCGCGGGACACCGGGTCCAGATCCGCGGCCGGGCTGTCCTGGTGGACGGTGTTCCCCACCCCGTAGCGCCGGCGGGAATGGCCCTGTTGCGGGCGCTGGCCCGCCGTCCTGGCCGGGTGGTGTCCCGTGCGGACCTGCTGGCGGCGCTCCCGGGGGCGGGTCGCGACGAGCACGCGGTGGAGTCGGCGATGACCCGGCTGCGGGCGGCGCTGGGAGCGCCGGACCTGATCAGGACGGTGGTCAAGCGGGGCTACCGGCTGGAGCTCGATCCGGCGGAGGACCCGGCGTACGGCGACGGCGACGGCGGGTGAGGTGCGGCGGTCGCGGCGCGGCAGGGGAGGGGACGATCCTCCGACCCGACCCGACCCGACCCGACCCGACCCGACCCGACCCGGCCCGACCCGACCCGGCCCGGCCCGGCCCGGCCCGGCCCGGCCCGGCCCGGCCCGGCCCGGCCCGGCCCGGCCCGGCCCGGCCCGGCCCGACCCGACCCGACCCGACCCGGCGGCCGTGGCGGCGGGCCCGTGGCGTTAACGTGCCGGGATGATGACCGAGAAGATACGGCTGCGTCCGGTCGAGCTCTCCGACGCCGAAGCCCTCGCCACCGTCCTCGACCGCAACCGTGAGCACATGCGGCCCTGGGATCCGGCGAGGCCCGAGTCCTTCTACACCGCCGACGGCCAGCTGGAGCGCCTCCGGGGCTCGCTGGCCGAGCGGGAGGCCGGGCGGGTGATGCCATGGGTGCTGGAGGAGACCGGTACCGGGAACATCGTGGGGACCATCACCCTCAACAACATCATCCTCGGACCGCTCTGCAGCGCGGTCCTCGGCTACTGGGTCGACGCGGGCTGCACCGGTCGCGGTGTGGCGTCCGGCGCGGTCGAGGAGGTCTGCCGGATCGCCCGCGACGAGTTCGGGCTGCACCGTGTCGAGGCCGGGACGCTGCTCGACAACGTTGCCTCCCAGCGGGTGCTCACCAAGTGCGGCTTCGAGTCCTTCGGGGTGGCGCCCCGCTACCTGCACATCGACGGAGAGTGGCGCGACCACCGCCTCTTCCAGCGAATCCTGCACGACCGGAACTGAGACCGGCACCGGTATCGGTCAGGAGTACCTCCCAAGCGCACCTGCGGCGGGGGTTACGGCCCGGCAGCTCGCCGGGCACTGTAAGAGGTATGGGTTCGCACGCGTACGAGCTGCGGTTCGACTCCGGGCGCATCTGCCTGGACCTGGTGGCGACGGGGACGGATTCCGTCGACCAACTCGACTGCGGGCGGCGGCTCGCCGCCTGGCTGACCGGAGCGGGACTCGTCCCGGCCGGTACCGCGCTCCCGGCCATCGGCGCAGGGTGGCTGCGGGCCTTCACCGAACTCCGTTCCTGTGTGGCCGAGTTGATCCGGGAAGAGATCGCAGGCCGCCCCGCGGAGAGGGCTCTGGAGCAGGTCAACGCGTGTGCGGCGGGCGCACCACCGGGGCTGCGCGCGGTACGTGGCGAGGGCGGCCGACTCGTCAGGGAGCTGGCCGCGGCCCCGGAGCGCGACGCCCTGCTCGCCGTCGTCGCCCGCGACGCCGTCGACCTGCTCACCGACGCCGGTGCCCGCGCGCTGCTGCGCCAGTGCGCGGGCGACAACTGCCGGCGGCTCTATCTCGACACCTCCCGCGGTCACCGCCGCCGATGGTGCTCCAGCGAGGTCTGCGGCAACCGGGAGCGGGTGGCCAGGCACCGCCGCAGGGCGGCCGTGGCGGCCCGCACCTGAGGCCGGGGCGCGTGGGCGGCCCCCCGCGGCGCGGCGGCCCGCAGCACTCGGCCCGCCGGCGGAGGGCCTCCCGCACGGCCGGTGCGCCCCGCCGCGCCGGCCGCCCGCTGAACGCCCACGAAAGTCCGGACCAAGGCCGCAGGAACGCCGCCGGAACGCCGCCTGACATACGCTCCCCCTTCGCATAAGGTTGACGGTCGCCCAATGCATGCAAGAAGGGGGCCTCAGTGGCCGCGCAGGACGCCGCTGTCGACTCGGTCAGAGACCGCGAGATCGCGACCGAGCAGGAGCACCTGGATCAGGTGTACCGACGCCTTGAGGAGAAGATCCACGAGGCTGAATTCCTCATGAACGACGCCGCCCAGCGCGGCCAGGTCGGCACGCCTGGCGCACTCGCCGAGCGGGACGCCCAGGTCTTCCGGGCCGGCATCCACCTCAACCGCCTCAACAACGAGTTCGAGGACTTCCTCTTCGGACGTATCGACCTGCTGCACGGCAAGGACGGCAAGAAGGGCCCGGACGGCGCGTACACCGCCGTCGAGCCGGCCGACGACGCCGTACGCCCCGACGACACCGCCGATGTCGCCGAGACCCTGCACATCGGCCGCATCGGTGTCCTGGACTCCGACTACTCTCCGCTGGTCATCGACTGGCGAGCCCCGGCTGCCGCACCCTTCTACCGCTCGACACCGGTCGAGCCCGGCCGGGTCGTACGCCGACGGGTCATCCGCTCCAAGGGCCGCCAGGTCCTCGGGGTGGAGGACGACCTGATGCGCCCCGAGCTGACCGCGGCCCTGGACGGGGCTCCGCTCGCCGTCATCGGGGACGGTGCGCTGATGGCCGCGCTCGGGCAGGCCCGCAGCCACACCATGCGGGACATCGTCTCGTCCATCCAGGCCGAGCAGGACCTGGTGATCCGGGCGCCCGCCGCATCCGTCACCGAGGTGTCGGGCGGTCCGGGCACCGGCAAGACGGCGGTCGCGCTGCACCGCGCCGCGTACCTGCTCTACCAGGACCGCCGCAAGTACGCGGGGGGCATCCTGGTCGTCTCGCCGACGCCGCTGCTCGTGGCGTACACCGAGGGCGTGCTGCCCTCGCTCGGCGAGGAGGGGCAGGTCGCGATCCGCGCGGTGGGCTCGCTGGTGGACGGCGCGGAGGCGACGGCGTACGACGATCCGGCCGTCGCCCGTGTCAAGGGTTCGTCGCGGATGCTCCAGGTGCTGCGCAGAGCGGCGCGCGGGGCGCTGGAGAACCCGGCGCAGCGCCCGGCCCGGCAGCGGTCCCGCGGCGGCGCGGCGGGCCGGGAGACGGAAGGACAGCTGTCCTTCGGCGACACCGGCGAGGCGGGGGAGCCGGGGCAGGCGCAGGATCCGCAGGAGACGGGGGCGCCCGTGACGCCGGACCGGCTGCGCGTGGTCGTGTTCGGCGGCCGGCTCGAACTCGACGCCGACGAACTCCAGCGCATCCGCCACAACGTCCTCGGCGGTACCGCCCCGGTCAACCTGCTGCGCCCGCGGGCGAGGCGGCTGCTGCTCGACGCGCTGTGGGCGAAGTCCGGCGGCCGGGCCCGGGGCGCGTCCGCGTACTCGGGTGACCCGGAACTCGCCGCCGAGCTGCGGTCGTCCTTCGACGACGACGTCTCGGCCGAGGACAGCTTCACCGGCTTCCTGGACGCCTGGTGGCCGGAGCTGACCCCGCGCGGTGTGCTCGCCGCGATGTCCGACGAGCGCAGGCTCGGCCGCTGGGCCCGCCGGGTGCTCAACCAGGGAGAGGTGCGCAAGCTGGCGCGCTCGCTCCGGCGCGAGGCGCTCTCGGTGCACGACGTGGCGCTCCTGGACGAGCTGCAGGCGCTGCTGGGCGCCCCGCACCGGCCCAGGAAGAAGCGCGAGTACGACCCGCTGGACCAGCTCACCGGTCTTGAGGAGCTGATGCCGCACCGCGAGGAGACCCAGTGGGAGCGGGCCGAGCGGCTGGCCCAGGAGCGCACCGAGTACGCCCACGTCATCGTGGACGAGGCCCAGGACCTCACGCCGATGCAGTGGCGGATGGTCGGACGCCGGGGGCGCCAGGCGACCTGGACGGTCGTGGGCGACGCGGCCCAGTCGTCGTGGTCGGCCCCGGACGAGGCGGCCCAGGCCCGTGACGAGGCACTCGGCGCCCGCCCGCGCCGTCACTTCACGCTGACCGTCAACTACCGCAACCCGGCGGAGATCGCGGAGCTCGCGGCCAGGGTGCTGGCGCTGGCGATGCCGGGAATGGAGTCGCCGTCAGCTGTCCGCTCCACCGGTGTCGAGCCGCGCTTCGCGGTCGTACGGGACGGGGACATGGCGGGCGCCGTGCGGGAGGAGGCCGGGCGGCTGCTCGACCGGGTCGACGGGACGGTCGGCGTGGTGGTCGCCATGAACCGGCGCGAGCAGGCCAGGAAGTGGCTGGCCGGGCTCGGTGACCGGGTGGTGGCGCTGGGCAGCCTGGAGGCGAAGGGGCTGGAGTACGACGCGACGGTTGTCGTGTCACCCGCGGAGATCGCCGACGAGTCCCCGGCCGGGCTGCGGGTGCTGTACGTGGCGCTGACCCGGGCGACACAGCAGCTCACGGTGGTCTCGGCGGCCGGTGACGCGCCGGACGACAGCGGTGTGCCGGACCTGCTTCGGGACTGAAGGACCGGCCCGCCGGGAGCCGCGGCGTCCGGCCCTCGTGACGGGCCGGAAGTCAATGCGCGTGAGGGAATCACTTTCGCGGGTGGTTTGTTAACCTGGTCGGTGACACCGGTTCGATCCAAGCCCCCGGGCCCAACCTTCGTCGCTCAGAGCGACCACTTGCCGCGAGGCGAGCATGGCGGGCCGGTGTCGCCTACTTCACAGGAAAGGTCCGTACCGCCCTCGGGTGGTGCGGACCTTTCTCGTGCGACCGGGTCCTCCGGCGTGTCCGGCCAGGCCGTGTGACGCACCGTGACCGCCCGTGATGCATCTTTCTGCGAGCTGTCGCCGCTGGGGGCTTCCCCGACCAGGCACTTTCTCGTATGGTGGAAAACACTTTCCGAATCGGAGGTCCCATTACCAGCTACTGGCTGGTAGGTGCGACCATCGGATGCGTTTTACTGAACAGCCAGGAAAAGCAAAGGAAGTCGGCCATGGCAACGGCGCCCAGCGTCTCGTACTCGATCACGGCGCGTCTGGAGGTCCCCGCGAGCGGGACCGCGGTCAGCCAGCTCACCACGGCCGTGGAATCCTCCGGAGGCTCGGTCACCGGCCTCGACGTCACCGCTTCCGGCCACGAGAAGCTGCGCATCGACGTCACCATCGCCGCCTCCTCCACCGACCACGCCGACCAGATCGTCCAGCAGCTCAGGGGCATCGAGGGGGTCGAGCTCGGGAAGGTCTCCGACCGTACCTTCCTGATGCACCTCGGCGGCAAGATCGAGATGGCGTCCAAGCACCCCATCCGCAACCGTGACGACCTCTCGATGGTCTACACGCCGGGTGTGGCCCGCGTCTGCATGGCGATCGCGGACAACCCCGAGGACGCCCGCCGGCTCACCATCAAGCGCAACTCGGTTGCAGTGGTGACGGACGGCTCCGCCGTGCTGGGCCTCGGCAACATCGGCCCGATGGCCGCACTGCCGGTCATGGAGGGCAAGGCGGCCCTCTTCAAGCGCTTCGCCGGGATCGACGCCTGGCCGATCTGCCTCGACACCCAGGACTCCGACGCGATCGTGGAGATCGTCAAGGCCATCGCGCCGGGCTTCGCCGGCATCAACCTGGAGGACATCTCGGCGCCCCGATGCTTCGAGATCGAGGCGCGCCTGCGCGAGGCCCTCGACATCCCGGTCTTCCACGACGACCAGCACGGCACCGCGATCGTCGTGCTCGCCGCGCTGACCAACGCGCTGCGCGTGGTGGACAAGGGGTTCAGCGAGGTCCGTGTGGTCATGTCCGGCGCCGGCGCGGCCGGTACGGCCATCCTGAAGCTGCTGCTGGCCGCAGGCGTCAAGCACGCGGTCGTCGCCGACATCCACGGTGTGGTGCACGCGGGCCGCGCGGACCTGGTCGACGCCGCGCCCGAGTCGCCGCTGCGCTGGATCGCCGACAACACCAACCCCGAAGGTGTGACAGGCACGTTGAAGGAGGCCGTGGTCGGTGCCGACGTCTTCATCGGCGTCTCGGCTCCCGACGTGCTGGACGGCGACGACGTCGCCGCCATGGCGGACGGCGGGATCGTGTTCGCGCTCGCGAACCCGGACCCCGAGGTCGACCCGGCGATCGCCCGTCAGACGGCGGCAGTTGTGGCCACCGGCCGCTCCGACTTCCCGAACCAGATCAACAACGTGCTGGTCTTCCCGGGTGTCTTCCGCGGTCTGCTGGACGCGCAGTCCCGCACCGTCAACACCGAGATGATGCTGGCCGCCGCGGGCGCGCTCGCCGACGTCGTCGGCGCGGACGAGCTCAACGCGAACTACATCATCCCCTCGGTCTTCAACGACAAGGTCGCCGGGGCGGTCGCGGGAGCGGTCAGGTCGGCCGCGAAGGCGGCCGGTGTGGCCGCCGCGGCGCCCACGTCCGCCTGACGCCCGGCGCGTCGCGGGACTCGCGGCGCTGAACGCCCCTCTAGGGTGGCGGGAAATGAGCCATGGGCGCCCACAGCCTGGTTTCACGGAGTCGACGGAGCGTCACCACCCCGGAACAGTGACGCGTTCGTGTGACTCCGGTGAGTGCCGGATTGGCTTTACCGCCGTAAGTGGGGGCAGGATGCATATTCGGGCGCGAGGGTCTGACGTCAGACCCGGGTCCGGGGACTGTCCTAGGGCCCTGGCAGCATCGGCTTCGATCTCACGCCTTACAGGCAAGAAGAACACGGGAGTAACAACATGAACCGCAGTGAGCTGGTGGCCGCCCTGGCCGATCGTGCCGAGGTGACTCGTAAGGACGCCGACGCCGTTCTGGCCGCTCTCGCCGAGACGGTCGGCGAGATCGTCGCCAAGGGCGACGAGAAGGTCACCATCCCCGGCTTCCTGACCTTCGAGCGCACGCACCGTGCCGCTCGCACCGCGCGTAACCCGCAGACCGGCGACCCGATCAACATCCCCGCCGGCTACAGCGTGAAGGTCTCCGCGGGCTCGAAGCTCAAGGAAGCCGCCAAGGGCAAGTAGTCCCCAAGCGCAGAGCACGGACCTGAGGGCGGCCACCCGGCAAGGGTGGGCCGCCCTCAGGCATGTCCGGGGCCCGCCCGCCCCGGGGGCCCGTATCCGTCCGTGTCCGCGCCCTCAGACCCGCCGGGCCCCGGAGTCCGCGCCGCGCTCCCGGCCCGCGTCCTCCCGGAACGTCTGCAGGTCCACGTCTGCGAGCGAAGCGGCGAAGGTGGTGCGGGGGCCAGCGGCGATGCCCGGGACCGTGGGCACGGCCAGCAGGCGGCACCCCGCGGCCAGTGCCGCCGCGGCGCCGGTCGGCGTGTCCTCCACGGCGAGACAGCGGGCCGGATCGGCCCCCAGAGCCGCCGCCGCCGCCAGATACGGGTCCGGGTGGGGCTTTCCGCGCGCCGACTCGCCCGAGGCGACGGAGGCCGCGAACCGGTGCGCGCCGAGCGCGTCGAGGACCATGTCCGCCACATGCCGCTCCGATGCGGTGACCAGCGCCACCGGGATGCCCAGCGCCGCCGCCTGGTCGAGCAGGCGCAGGGCGCCCGGCTGCACGGTGACACCGGACGCCACGCTCCGGGTGAAGTCGCGGTCGAGGCGGGCCGCCACGTCCTCCACCGTCAGGCCGACACCGTGCTCGCGGACCGCGCGTTCCGCCGCGTCGGCCACCGGAGCCCCGGCGTAGGCGGACACGATGCCGGGCCCGGCGGGGACGCCCGCCGCACCGAGCAGCCGGGCGACGGTCTGCAGCCAGGCGTGCTCGGTGTCGACCAGGGTGCCGTCCATGTCGCACAGCAGTGCTGCGGGGAGCGTCATGAGGGCTCGCTTTTCTGTTCCGGTGCGGTACGGGCCAGGGGGTTGGCCTGTATGGAGTTGCGTACGGTGAAGACGACCGAGCCGGGGCGGTAGCGGTCGTCGGAGGTCTCGACGGGCCGCCCGTCGGCGGTGAGGGTGGTGCGCCGCACCCGCAGCAGCGGACTGCCGCGGCGCACCCGCAGCTCGCGGGCGTCCAGGGTGCCCGCGGCGACGGCGTCCAGATGGTGCTCGCCGTGCGCGAAGACCAGCCCCGTGTCGTCGAGCAGCCGCTGGGTGACGGACTCGCAGTCGGCGGGCAGTGCTTCGACGGCGCCGGCCGTCCACCCCGCGTACACCGTCCGCTCCAGCAGGACCGGGGCACCGTCCAGCGTGCGCAGCCGCAGGACGCGCAGCACGCCGTCACCGGGTGCCAGTTGGAGGAGAGCTGCCTCCTCGGCACTCGCGCCGCCGCGCACCGAGTCCCGGACGAGCCCGCCCGGGACATGCCCGCCGGTCCGCGCCCACTGCGCGAAACTGCGCAATTCGGTGAAACTCTGACGGGGTGTGGTGCTCAGCACAGTGTGGCGCGTGCCCTGCCGGGATCCGAGCAGGCCTTCGGCGACCAGCGTCGCCAGAGCCTGCCGGACGGTGCCGCGCGAGACGCGGTGCACCGCTGCCAGATCGGTCTCCGACGGCAGCGCGGAACCGACCGGAAACCGGTCTTCCGCGAGGTCACGGCGGAGAGCGTCGGCAATCTCCTGATGCCGTCGGGTCACGTGTCTCCTCCTGGTGGGCCCGGTGTTCCGGGCGACGGCTGATCATGTCATCTGTGCACACCGTCATGCATCCCACGGAGGTTCGATGTATGTGTCTCACCGATCCGCGCGATCTTAAACCAAAACTTCTATAACGCTTCTGACCTGCGGTTTTTAGGATCGTTCGGGGTTGTTTGCCGGTCGTCTTGCTGTTAGCTTGCCCAGGCTTACTGACTGATGGCTTGTCCAGACAAGTGGCTGGCCTTGAATCGCAGGAGTACAACGTGAACCCATCCCGACCGGCCCGCTTCGCATCCATCGCGGCAGCCGTGCTCGCGACCGCGACGGTGGCCAGTGGCTGCGGGGCCGCTCCCACCGCCGACGCCGCGAACAGCAAGGCGGCCAAGGCGTCGTCGGCAGCGGATCTCGGCGGGATGGCGGCCCTCGCCAAGGCGGCCAAGAAGGAAGGCACGCTGAACGTCTACGCGCTCGCCCCCGACTGGGCCAACTACGGCGAGATGATCTCGGCCTTCCGGAAGAAGTACGGAATCAAGGTCAACAACGAGAACCCCGGCGGCAGCAGCCAGCAGGCACTCAACGCCGCGGCGAAGCGCAAGGGCCAGGACCGGGCCGTCGACGCGCTCGACCTCGGCACCGCGTACATGCAGCAGGCCAAGGCGCAGAAGCTGCTCGCCCCGTACAAGGTCACCGGCTGGAACGGCATACCCGCCGCGCAGAAGCAGGCCGACGGCTCGTACATGAACAACTACGGCGGCTACATCTCGATCGGCTGCGACGCCAAGGCCGTCGCGCACTGCCCGAAGACCTTCAAGGACCTGCTGAAGCCCGAGTACAAGGACAAGGTCGCCCTGAACGGCAACCCGGGCGAGTCCAGTTCGGCTCTGGCCGCCGTCTTCGCCGCCACGCTGGCCAACGGCGGCACGCTCGACGACGTACAGCCCGGCCTGGACTTCTTCAAGGAGCTGAAGAAGAAGGGCAACTACGTCCCCGCCGAGTCCACCCTGGCCACCATCCAGAAGGGCGAGACCCCGATCTCGATCGACTGGGACTACCTCAACCTCGGCTACGGCGCGAAGCTGAAGGCCAAGGGCGTCGACTGGAAGGTCACGGCGCCGTCCGACGCCGAGTACTCCAACTACTACAACCAGGGCGTCAACAAGTACGCCCCGCACCCGGCTGCCGCCCGTCTGTGGCTGGAGTTCATCTACAGCACCGAGGGCCAGAACATCTGGCTGCGCGGCTTCTCCCGGCCCGCCCTGCTCGACGTGATGGAGAAGAACGGCACCGCCGACAAGGCCGCGGCCGCGCTCCCCGACGTGAAGGGCACACCGAAGACCGCGAGCCCCGCGCAGGAGGCCAAGGCCAAGGAGGCCGTCGTGCAGGGCTGGGCCAAGGCGGTCAGCTGACGATGGCCGACCAAGCCGTTGGTACGGCGGTCGCCGCCGGGGCGAAACCGGCCGTACGCCGCCGGGGCCGCCACCGCTGGCCCGCCGTCCTCCCGTACTTCGTCTTCCTCGCCCTCTGCTTCGGCCTCCCCGCGGGGACCATGGCGTACAACGCCTTCATGGTCACCGACCCGGCGGGCGGCGCGGCGCGGTTCGGCACCGACAACGTCAGCAGCTCGCTCTCCGGGGCGTACGCGACCGGCCTCACCGGATCCGTCGAACTCTCCGTCGTCAGCGCCCTGCTGGCCACTGTCCTCGGCGCGCTGATCGCCCAGGCCGTCGCCACCTCGAAGCGTCCCGCACTGCGCAAGGCGGTCGTCGCGGCCTCCGGGGTGTTCGCCAACTTCAGCGGCGCACCCCTCGCCTTCGCCTTCATCGCCACGCTCGGTACCACCGGCACGCTCACCAGGCTGCTGTCACTGCACTCCACCGGCTTCAGCCTCTACAGCTTCACCGGCCTGGTGCTCGCCTACCTCTACTTCATGATTCCGCTGATGGTGGTGACCGTGCTGCCCGCGCTGGACGGACTGCGCACCCAGTGGCAGGAGGCCGCCGCGTCCTGCGGTGCCACCCGCCGGCAGTTCTGGCTGCACATCGGCATCCCGGTCCTCACGCCCTCGCTGCTCGGAGGGGCGGTCCTGATGTTCGGCACCGCCTTCGCCTCCCAGGCCACCGCGGCCGTGATGACGGGCAGTTCGGTGCCGCTGATCACCCTCCAGATCTCCAACGCCCTGAACGGCAACGTCCTGGCGGGCCAGGAGAACCTGGCGCTCGCCATGAGCCTCAACATGGTCGTGATCGCCCTCCTCGTGATGGCCGTACAGATCCCGCTGCAGCGACGGAGTGCACGATGGCTCGGATGACGACAGCAGGCACGGCCGGGCGCACCCGCGGCCCGGTGCTCGCACTGGCCGCGCTCTACTTCCTGGTGCCGGTCCTGGCCTCACTCTGGTTCACGGTCGACAACGCCGACGGGATCAGCTTCGACCCGTACACCAAGGGCCTCGGCTCCGACGGGATGACCAGCAGTCTGCTGCTCTCCCTGGGGCTCGGGCTGGCCACCGTCGTCCTCGGGCTCGCCCTGATGGTGCCCACGACGGTCGCCGTCGCCCTGTACTTCCCCGGGCTCCGGCGCACGGTCGAGATTCTCTCCATGATGCCGCTGGTGGTGCCCCCGATCGCCCTGGTCGCGGGCGTCAGCACCGTCCTGTCCTGGCAGCAGGACCTCGCCACGACCCCGCTCTACGGGACCTTCCAGGCCCTGCAGAACAAGGACTTCCCGCTGATCCTGGTCCTGGTCTACACGGTGATGTCACTGCCGTTCCTCTTCCGGTCGCTGGACGCGGGGCTGCGCGCCGTCGACCTCCGTACGCTCGTCGAGGCATCCCGGAGCCTCGGTGCCTCGCGCACCCAGACCCTGCTGCGGGTCGTCGTACCGAACCTGCGCTCCGCGGTGATCGGCGGCGCCGTGCTCAGCCTGGCCATGGTGCTCGGCGAGTACACCGTCGCCTCCGTCCTGGGCTTCGCCCCGTTCGCCGTCTGGATGGTGCAGGTCGGCGACAGCGAGGCTCAGCTCTCCGTCGCCGCTGCGATGTTGAGTCTCCTGATCAGCTGGGGGCTGCTGCTCCTGCTCACGACCCTGGCCGGCGGCCGCAACCGAAGGAAGACCACACGATGAGCGTTCCCGTACAACTCAGGAACCTGCGGAGGGACTTCGGTTCCACGGTGGCACTCGCCGGACTCGACCTGGACATCGGCCCGGGCGAACTGGTCGCGCTCCTCGGGCCGTCCGGCTGCGGGAAGACCACCGCGCTGCGCATCATCGCGGGGTTCGAGACGGCGGACAGCGGCGAACTGCTGATGGACGGGCGGGACGTCACCTCGGTCCCGGCCCACCGGCGCGACATCGGCATGGTGTTCCAGTCGTACAGCCTCTTCCCGAACATGACCGCGGCCGAGAACGTGGCCTACGGGCTGCGGGTACGCGGCCGGGCGGCGGCGGAGCGGCGTACGCGCTCCGCCGAACTCCTCGAACTGGTCGGCCTGCCCGGCCGCGGGGACCACTACCCGCACCAGCTCTCCGGCGGCCAGCAGCAGCGCGTGGCGCTCGCCCGCGCGCTCGCCGTGCAGCCGCAGGTACTGCTCCTCGACGAACCGCTGTCGGCGCTGGACGCCAAGGTGCGGCTCACACTGCGCGAGGAGATCCGCCGCATCCAGCTGGAGCTGGCGATCACCACGGTCTTCGTCACGCACGACCAGGAGGAGGCGCTGTCCATGGCCGACCGGGTCGCCGTGATGAAGGACGGCAGGCTTGAGCAGTGCGCGGCCCCCTCCGAGCTGTACGAGCGCCCGGCGACGCCGTTCGTGGCCGAGTTCGTGGGCACCATGAACCGGCTGCCGGGCACGGTCCGCGACGGCGGAGTGGTGGAGCTCTTCGGCCGGCGCCTCCCCATCCACGGGGACGCTCCGGCCACCGGCCGCGAGGTCGATGTCCTGCTGCGCCCGGAAGGGCTCGCGGTCGGGGCGGCCGGCGCGGGCGAGGGGACGGAGGCGACCGTGCGGGTGGCGACCTTCCTCGGTCCCACCACCCGGCTGCACCTCACCACGGACAGCGGCCTCGCGCTCAAGGCCGACCTGCCGAGCTGGGAGGCCGGCCTGCTCACGGTGGGCACCCGCTGCACCCTCACCCCGCACGAGAACCCGGTGCTGGTCGCCGAGCGGTGAGGCGACGCCGGAGGGCGGGGCGGCGGAGGGCGCGGGTGTACCGCGGCCTCCGGCGCCCCGCCCTCCTGGCCGGACGGAGCTCGCCCGCGGGCGATCAGACCAGCGAGGCTCCCGGCAGCTCGACCTTCGCGCCCAGCTCGATCAGCTTGTCGAGGAAGTTCTCGTAGCCGCGGTTGATGAGGTCGATGCCGTGCACCCGTGAAGTGCCCTGTGCCGCCAGCGCGGCGATCAGATACGAGAAGCCGCCGCGCAGGTCGGGGATGACCAGGTCGGCGCCCTGCAGCTTGGTGGGGCCGCTGACGACCGCCGAGTGCAGGAAGTTGCGCTGGCCGAAGCGGCAGTCCGAGCCGCCCAGGCACTCGCGGTACAGCTGGATGT
Source organism: Streptomyces sp. NBC_00388 (assembly GCF_036061255.1). Lineage (NCBI taxonomy): Bacteria > Bacillati > Actinomycetota > Actinomycetes > Kitasatosporales > Streptomycetaceae > Streptomyces > Streptomyces sp. NBC_00388. Next base: position 2,844,034 of record NZ_CP107948.1, on the reverse strand, counting down.
GGGCGCCCATCTGGTTCAGCGCGGAGGTGAAGCCGAGCCGGGACTCGTACACCGTCTCGTGGACGATGGAGAGGCCGCTCGCCTGCGTCAGCGCCACCACCAGCGGCTGCTGCCAGTCGGTCTGGAAGCCGGGGTGGACGTCCGTCTCCAGCGCGATGGCGTTGAGCGGGCCGCCCGGGTGCCAGAAGCGGATGCCCTCGTCGTCGATCTCGAAGGCACCGCCGACCCGGCGGAAGGTGTTGAGGAACGTCATCATCGAACGCTGCTGGGCGCCGCGCACATAGATGTTTCCCTCGGTCGCCAGCGCCGCCGAGGCCCAGGACGCCGCCTCCAGGCGGTCCGGCAGCGCCCGGTGGTTGTAACCGCCGAGCTGGTCGACACCGGTGATCCGGATCGTCCGGTCGGTGTCCATGGAGATGATCGCGCCCATCTTCTGCAGTACGCAGATGAGGTCCTCGATCTCCGGCTCCACGGCCGCGTTCGACAGCTCGGTGACGCCCTCGGCGAGCACGGCCGTCAGCAGGACCTGCTCGGTCGAGCCGACCGACGGGTAGGGCAGCCGGATCTTGCAGCCGCGCAGCCGCTGCGGGGCCTCCAGGTACTGGCCGTCCGCCCGCTTCTCGATCGTCGCGCCGAACTGGCGGAGCACCTCGAAGTGGAAGTCGATCGGCCGGCCGCCGATGTCACAGCCGCCGAGGCCGGGGATGAACGCGTGCCCCAGACGGTGCAGCAGCGGGCCGCAGAAGAGGATCGGGATACGCGACGAGCCCGCGTGCGCGTCGATGTCCGCGACGTTGGCGCTCTCGACGTGCGACGGGTCGAGGATCAGCTCGCCCGGTTCCTCACCGGGGCGGACGGTCACTCCGTGCAGCTGGAGCAGCCCGCGCACGACGCGCACGTCCCGGATGTCGGGCACATTGCGCAGTCGGCTCGGACCGCTGCCGAGCAGGGCGGCGACCATCGCCTTGGGCACGAGGTTCTTCGCGCCACGAACGCGGATCTCGCCCTCGAGCGGGTTACCGCCGTGGACGAGCAGGACATCGTCGGTGCCAGTGCCGGTCATGAATCTCGCGTTCCGGTGGAGGAGGGTGGACAGAGGGGCAGTCTCAAAGGGTAAGGGGCGAACACCCCCCTTCCATAAGGCACAGGGGGGCTCTCGTGCGTCATGACTTCGCTACAACACGCTCCGTACGGAATCAGTCACACGGTGCCTCCGTCGCGGGGCGCGCCGCAGCCGCCCGCAGGACCGCGCTCCTGCCGCGCTGAGCTGCGCCGGGTGCGCGCTCCCGGCCCCGTGCCCCGCGGGGCGCGAATGTGCGGGATCATGTCTGCCATGACGGAGGTGTCCTCGCTCACAGGGCGGCTGCTGGTTGCCACCCCCGCCCTGGCGGACCCGAATTTCGACCGCGCCGTGGTGCTCGTCCTCGACCACGACGCGGAGGGCTCGCTCGGCGTGATCCTCAACCGCCCGACCCCGGTCGCCGTCGGTGACGTCCTGGCGGGCTGGGAGCAGCTCACGGCGGAGCCCGGGGTCGTCTTCCAGGGCGGCCCGGTCTCGCTGGAGTCGGCGCTGGGCATCGCGGTGATCCCGGGCGGCAGCGGCGGCGCGCCGCGCGAGGTCGCGGCCATCGACGAGCCCACTCCCCGGCGCAGGCCGTGGGGTGACGCGGCCGCGGGGCTGCGGCGGCGCGCCGACCGGAACGACCCTGTCGGCTGGCGGCGGGTGCACGGCGCGATCGGCCTGGTCGATCTGGAGACCCCGCCCGAACTGCTCGCGGCGGCGCTCGGTTCGCTGCGGATCTTCGCCGGGTACGCGGGCTGGGGCCCGGGGCAGCTGGCCGCGGAGGTGACCGCGGGGGCCTGGTACGTGGTGGATTCCGAGCCCGGCGACGTGTCGTCGCCCGAGCCGGACGGGCTGTGGCGGTCGGTGCTGAGGCGCCAGCGGAGTGGTCTTGCGATGGTCGCCACCTATCCGGACGACCCTTCGCTGAACTGAAGGCGGACCGAGTCAGTACCCTTGGCCCCCATGAGCACTCTTGAGCCCGAGCGCGGGGCAGGTACGGGGACCCTCGTAGAGCCGACGCCGCAGGTGTCGAACGGCGACGGCGACCACGAGCGCTTCGCCCACTATGTCCAGAAGGACAAGATCATGGCGAGCGCGCTGGAAGGCACGCCTGTGGTCGCACTGTGCGGCAAGGTCTGGGTGCCGGGCCGCGACCCGAAGAAGTATCCGGTCTGCCCCATGTGCAAGGAGATCTACGAGTCCATGGGCGCCGGAGGCGACAAGGACAAGGGCGGCAAGGACGGCGGCAAGAAGTAACACCCCGTTCCACCGCGGGCGTACGGCGCGGCCCCGCCCCTCCTCCGGGAGGCGGGCCGCCGCCGTCGCGTGCCCGGGCCGGCCGGCCGGCCCTGCCCCGGCCGTCGCACCCACGTGCCGCGCTTCCTCCGCAGGTCGGCGCCGCGTCCTGCCGTCCGCCCGGTCCGTCAGGCGCTCCCGCGCTTTGCCGCCCAATTGGTCTATGCCACTTGCCGGTAGGTCCGGCAGGATGGGCGCATGGATCTGATTCCCGCGCCTCTCGGCGCACAGGACACGCAGGACACCGGGGCGTTCACCGTGGACGCCGCGACGGTCGTCGACTCCGGCCCTGGCACCGAGGGGGTCACCCGGTGGCTGCGCCAGGCGCTCGGTGACGCGACCGGACTGCCCCTCGGGCCGGCCTCCGTGTCCGGTCCCGCTTCCGGGGAGGGTGCCGCCGGCGGGGTGATCCGGCTGCGGATCGACACCGCGGCCCCGCTCGGTCCCGAGGGATACGCGCTCCGCGTCGACGGCGAGGGTGTCCTCCTGCGCGGCGGCAGCGCGGCCGGCCTGTTCTGGGGTGCGCAGACGCTGCGTCAGCTGTTCGGCCCCGGCGCCTTCCGGCGGGCGCCGCTGCGCCCGGGCGCCCCGTGGCGGCTCCCCGCCTGCTCCATCGAGGACCGCCCCCGGTTCGCCTGGCGCGGCATGATGCTCGACGTGGCACGGCACTTCATGCCCAAGGAAGGCGTGCTGCGCTACCTCGACCTCCTCGCCGCCCACAAGCTCAACGTCTTCCACTTCCATCTCACCGACGACCAGGGCTGGCGCATCGAGATCAAGCGCTACCCGCTGCTGACCGAGGTCGGCGCCTGGCGCTCGCGTACGAAGTGGGGACACCGCGCCTCACCGCTCTGGGACGAGAAGCCGCACGGCGGTTACTACACCCAGGACGACATCCGGGAGATCGTCGCGTACGCGGCCGAACGGCACATCACCGTCGTTCCCGAGATCGACGTCCCGGGGCACTCGCAGGCCGCCATCGCCGCCTATCCGGAGCTCGGCAACGCCGACGTCATCGACACGTCCGCCCTGACCGTGTGGGACACCTGGGGGGTCAACCCCAATGTGCTCGCCCCGGCGGAGAGTTCGCTGCGCTTCTACGAGGGCGTACTGGAGGAGGTCCTCGCCCTCTTCCCCTCGCCCTTCATCCACCTCGGCGGCGACGAGTGCCCCAAGGAGCAGTGGAGGAAGTCGGCGGCAGCCCAGGCGAAGATCGAAGAGCTGGGCCTCGGCGACGAGGACGGGCTCCAGGCGTGGTTCATCCGGCACTTCGACGGCTGGCTCGCCGAGCGGGGCCGCCGCCTCATCGGCTGGGACGAGATCCTGGAGGGCGGTCTCGCGCCCGGCGCGACCGTCTCGTCCTGGCGCGGTTACGCGGGCGGGATCGCCGCGGCCGAGGCAGGCCACGACGTGGTCATGTGCCCCGAGCAGCAGGTGTATCTGAACTTCCGCGAGGACGGTGCCGAGGACGAGCCGATGCCCATCGGCTGGGTCCGCACCCTGGAGGACGTCTACCGCTTCGAACCCGTACCGCCGCAGCTGGGCCCGGAGGCAGCCACCCATGTCCTCGGCACCCAGGCCAACCTCTGGACCGAGGTGACGGAGAACCAGAGCCGGGTGGACTACCAGCTGTTCCCGAGGCTCGCCGCCTTCGCCGAGGTCGCCTGGTCGGCGCTGCCGGAGCCGGCCGCCCGGGACTTCGCCGGGTTCTCCCACCGGATGGTGGCGCACTACGCCCGGCTCGACGCGCTCGGCGTCCAGTACCGTCCGCCCGGCGGCCCGTTGCCCGCGCAGCGCCGCCCCGCGCCGGACGGGCTGACCGCGGCGGATCTCGGACGCCCGATCGAGGGACCGCCCCCGAACGTGTGAGCGCGTGGCCGGGTGGGTGCCGGCTTCCCGCCCCTCCGGAACGGTGAACCTCCGGGCCGAACAACTCGGGCAACGCGTGCAGAAGAGCGGTAATGGGCAGTTCGCGGCCATCCCGCGTGAATGCGGACGTTCAGTCTGGGAAGGGATGGATCTGCCCTTCGCGGACCCTCCCGTCGGGCAGTCCGGAAGATGTGCCAGAGTTGCCACGTCCGGGCTCCGAGCACGTACCGTACGGCGCAACAGGCGGGACAGCCGGGACACCGGGAAGGGGCAGCTGGGTTGACCACGCACGCACCGCAGGCGGCGCAGTCCGTGACGCTGCCGGCGTCGCTCGACGAGGCTGTGACGGCACTGACGGCCATGCCTGCCGCCGTCCCCGTCGCGGGTGGCACCGATCTGATGGCAGCGGTGAACTCGGGGCTCCTGCGGCCCACGGGACTCGTCGGGCTCGGCCGGATCAGCGAGATCCGCGGCTGGCACTACCAGGACGGCCACGCCCTGCTCGGCGCCGGCCTCACCCACGCCCGGATGGGGCGGCCGGACTTCGCCGCGCTCATCCCCGCACTGGCCGCAGCCGCGCGCGCCGCGGGCCCGCCGCAGATCCGCAACGCGGGCACGCTCGGCGGCAACATCGTCACCGCCGCGCCGACCGGCGACGCGCTGCCCGTCCTCGCCGCGCTGGAGGCCACCCTGGTCGTCGCGGGACCGGACGGCTCCCGCCGCGAGACCCCGGTGTCGCACCTGCTCGCGGGGCGGGACATGCTCCAGCCCGCCGAACTCGTGGGCTTCGTACGGGTGCCGCTGCTGCACGCGCCCCAGGTCTTCCTCAAGGCCACCGGGCGTACCGGCCCCGGCCGCGCCACCGCGTCGGTAGCGGTGGTCCTCGACCCGGCAAGGCGCGGCGTCCGCTGCGCGGTCGGAGCCGTCGCACCGATGCCGCTGCGGCCCATGGAGGCCGAGCAGTGGATCGCCTCGCTCATCGACTGGGACGGGGAGCGCGGGCTGGCGCAGGAGGCGCTCACCGCCTTCGGTGAGTACGTCGCCGCCGCCTGCATCCCCGAAGCGGCACCGCCCCCCGACGGGGGAGAGGCGCAGCCGCTGCCTCCGGCCGTACTGCACCTGCGGCGGACCGTCGCCGCACTGGCCCGGCGAGCACTGGGGAGGGCACTCTCGTGACCACCAACGACGACCGGGGCGGCTGGCAGCCGGTCCCGCAGGGCGGCGAGTACGACGCCGAGGCCACCGCGTTCGTACAGCTCCCCGACGACATGGACCCGTCCGGCGCCCCGCTGGCCGCGCCGGGTCACGGCTACGTACCGCCGATGATCCTGCCGCTGACCCCAGCGGCGGGCACCGACCCGGGTGCCACCGGACAGTGGTCGGTGCCGCAGATGCCGCAGGCGCCCGGGCAGCAGCCCGATCCGTCGCAGCAGCCGCACCAGCACCCCGACGCGCACCAGCAGGCGCATCAGCCGCAGGCCCCCGGGACGCCCTACTGGCCGGAGCCCGCGCAGGACCCGTACGCCGGGCAGGCGTACCCGCAGGACCCCAGGGCCACGGGCCAGTGGACGTTCGCCGACGCACAGGGCTCGCACGTCCCCGAACAGCCGCACCACCAGCAGCATCAGCACGGCGGGGATCTCACAGGACAGTGGACGATCCCGGTCGCCGAGGGGGACGTCCCCGAGGAGTCCGGCGAGTACACCGCCTCCTCGCTGGCGCGCCCGGCGACGCTGCCCGGCGGCGCGCCCGCGCCGTGGGCCGTACCCGCGGAGCCCGAGGCGGACCAGGGGACCCCGGCGGACGGCACCCCCGTACCCCAGGACGAACAGGGGCTGCCCGCCGAACCGTCCGCCGGGGCGGAACCGGCCGGGGTGGAACCGGCCGGAGCGGCCGGCGAACCGGACGCACCGGAGGCCGGTTACGAACCGGAGCCGCCTGACGAAGCCGGTTACGGAACGGACCGTGACGGCGAGCCCGGGCCCGGCGCCGAACAGGGCCCGCACGACGCGCAGATCCCGCACGACGCGCAGATCCCGCACCCGGCTCCGGCTCCTGACGTCCCGGCCCCCCGCGCGGCCGAGTCCGGCGCACCGCCCGTGGCGGAGCCGCAGACCGCCCCGCCCGCGCCCGGTCCCGACCCGGCGCACCACGATCCCGCTACCGCGCCCGGTGAGCCCCCCGCTGCCGCCTGGAGCGAGCACACGCCCGCCTCCTACGTCCTGCGCGTGAACGGCACCGACCGCCCCGTCACGGACGCCTGGATCGGCGAGTCGCTGCTCTACGTCCTGCGGGAGCGGCTCGGCCTCGCGGGTGCCAAGGACGGCTGCTCGCAGGGCGAGTGCGGAGCCTGCAACGTCCAGGTGGACGGCCGCCTCGTCGCGTCCTGCCTGGTCCCCGCGGCCACCACGGCGGGCTCCGAGGTCCGTACGGTCGAGGGCCTCGCCGTCAACGGCGAACCCTCGGACGTGCAGCGGGCGCTCGCCGAGTGCGGAGCCGTCCAGTGCGGCTTCTGCATCCCGGGCATGGCGATGACGGTCCACGACCTCCTGGAGGGCAACCACGCCCCGACGGAGCTCGAAACAAGACAGGCCCTGTGCGGCAACCTCTGCCGCTGCTCCGGCTACCGGGGTGTGCTGGACGCGGTGGGCGAGGTGGTCGCCGGGCGTGCGGCGACCGGCGCCGCGACCGAAGAGGCCCGTATCCCGCACCAGGCAGCACCCGGGTCCGGCGGCATGCAGCCGGCCAACCCGCAGCAGCACGACGGAGGCATGGCGTGAGCAGCGACGCGGCCACCGCGGCCACCGCGAACACCCCGGAGACGGAGGGCCCGGAGCAGGAGCCGCCGGCGCACGGGCTCGGCGCCTCGCTGGCCCCGGCCGACGCCCGCGCGAAGACCGAGGGCACCTTCCCCTACGCGTCCGACCTGTGGGCCGAGGGCCTCCTCTGGGCGGCCGTGCTGCGCTCCGCGCACCCGCACGCCCGGATCCTCTCCATCGACACGTCCGAGGCGTCCGCGATGCCCGGCGTCCGCGCGGTGGTCACGCACGCCGACATCCCCGGCGATGCCGCCCACGGCCGCACGGTCGCCGACCGGCCCGTCTTCGCCTCCGAACTGGTCCGCCACCACGGCGAGGCCATCGCCGCGGTCGCCGCCGACCACCCGGACACCGCCCGGCTCGCCGCTGCCGCCATCGCGGTCGAGTACGAGGTGCTGGAACCGGTCACCGACCCGGAACAGGCCTTCGAGGCCGAACCGCTGCACCCCGACGGCAATCTGATCCGCCACATCCCGCTGCGGTTCGGAGACCCGGACATCACCGGCGAGGTCATCGTCGAAGGCCTCTACCGGATCGGCCGCCAGGACCCGGCCCCCATCGGGGCCGAGGCCGGACTCGCCGTGCCCCGGCCCGACGGCGGGGTCGAGATCTACACGGCCTCGACCGACCCGCACACCGACCGCGATCTGGCCGCCGCCTGCTTCGGCCTGGAGCCCGACCGGGTCAAGGTCGTGGTGACCGGGGTGCCAGGCGCGACCGGTGACCGCGAGGACACCAGCTTCCAGCTCCCGCTCGGTCTGCTCGCGCTGAAGACCGGCTGCCCGGTCAAGCTGGCCGCGACCCGCGAGGAGTCCTTCCTCGGCCACGCCCACCGCCACCCCACCCTGCTGCGCTACCGCCACCACGCGGACGCCGACGGCCGCCTGGTGAAGGTCGAGGCGCAGATCCTGCTGGACGCGGGGGCGTACGCCGACGCCTCGTCCGAATCGCTTGCGGCGGCCGTCGCGTTCGCCTGCGGTCCCTACGTCGTCCCGCACGCCTTCATCGAGGGCTGGGCGGTCCGTACGAACAACCCGCCGTCCGGCCACGTCCGCGGCGAGGGCGCGCTCCAGGTCTGCGCCGCGTACGAGGGCCAGATGGACAAGCTCGCGGCGAGACTCTCCATGGACCCGGCGGAACTGCGGCTGCGCAACGTGCTGGCCACCGGGGACCTGCTGCCCACGGGACAGCCCGTCACCTGCCCGGCCCCCGTCGCCGAACTGCTGCACGCCGTCAAGGACTTCCCGCTGCCCGCGCTGCCCAAGGACACCCCGGAGGACGACTGGCTGCTGCCCGGCGGCCCGGAGGGTGCGGGCGAGCCCGGCGCGGTGCGCCGCGGGGTCGGCTACGCGCTGGGCATGGTCCACATGCTCGGCGCCGAGGGAGCCGACGAGGTCTCCACGGCCACGGTCAAGGTCCACGACGGCGTCGCCACGGTCATCTGCGCCGCGGTCGAGACCGGCCAGGGCTTCTCCACGCTGGCCCGGCAGATCGTCCAGGACACCCTCGGTATCGAGGAGGTCCATGTCGCGTCGGTCGACACCGACCAGCCCCCGGCCGGGCCCGCCACGCACGGCAGGCACACCTGGGTCTCCGGCGGCGCGGTGGAGCGGGCGGCGAAGATGGTCCGTACCCAGCTGCTCCAGCCGCTGGCCCACCAGTTCGGCATGTCCACCGAGCTGCTCCAGATCGCCGACGGCAAGATCACCTCGTACGACGGGGTGCTCTCCACGACGGTCACCGAGGCCATGGACGGCAAGGAGCTCTGGGCGACCGCCCAGTGCCGCCCCCATCCGACCGAGCCGCTCGACGAGTCGGGCCAGGGCGACGCCTTCGTCGGTCTCGCCTTCTGCGCGATCCGCGCGGTGGTGGACGTCGACATCGAACTCGGCTCGGTCCGGGTCGTGGAGATGGCCGTCGCCCAGGATGTCGGCCGGGTCCTCAACCCGCGGCTGCTCGCCTCCCGTATCGAGGCGGGCGTCACCCAGGGCGTCGGCGCGGCCCTCACCGAGAACCTCCGTACGACACGGGGCGTGGTCCGCCACCCGGACCTCACCGGTTACGCGCTGCCCACCTCCCTGGACACGCCGGACATCCGCATCGTGAAACTCATCGAGGAACGCGACGTGGTGGCCTCGTTCGGCGCGAAGGCGGCGAGCGCGGTGCCGGTGGTCACGTCTCCCGCCGCGGTGGCGGCAGCGGTCCGGGCCGCGACCGGGCGCCCGGTCAGCCGGCTCCCGATCCGGCCGCAGGCCGCGGTGGTCACGGGCTGAGGGCTCCGGGGGCGCCGCCCCCGGGCCGCCGGTTCCTTTCTCCTCCGCTGTGCGCGGCCCCGGGGGCCGACCGGACCCTGCCGGCCGCAGCACACCAACTCCCTTCCCGCAGTCGGTTCGTGCGCACATCACACATATGGGCCCTCCCGCACCGCCCGGAGGATGCCGCTTTCCGCTCAGGGGTAGTGCTGCTCTGATCAGCGACCTCTCGGGAAGGGCCGAACGTCAGTGTCAAAGCCTTTTGAATTGCCGGAGTTCTACCTGCCGCATCCGGCCAGGCTGAATCCCCATCTCGAAGAGGCCAGAGCCCATACCAAGCAGTGGGCCAGGGACATGGGAATGCTGGAGGGCTCCGGGATCTGGGACGAGCACGACCTCGACTCCCACGACTACGCCCTGCTCTGCGCGTACACCCACCCGGACTGCGGCGGACCCGAGCTGTCGCTCGTGACCGACTGGTACGTGTGGGTGTTCTTCTTCGACGACCACTTCCTTGAGGAGTTCAAGCGGTCGCAGGACCGGAAGGGCGGAAAGGCCTATCTGGACCGGCTGCCCGCCTTCATGCCGATGGATCTGGCCGACGGGTTCCCCGAGCCGCAGAACCAGGTCGAGGCGGGCCTCGCCGACCTCTGGGCGCGGACTGTCCCCCGTATGTCCATGGAGTGGCGGGAACGCTTCGCCGTGAGCACGGAGAACCTGCTCAACGAGTCCCTCTGGGAGCTCTCCAACATCAACGCGGGACGCGTCTCCAACCCGGTCGAGTACATCGAGATGCGGCGCAAGGTCGGCGGTGCGCCCTGGTCCGCGGGGCTCATCGAGTACGCGACGGGCGCGGAGGTCCCCGCGGTCATCGCGGGCTCGCGCCCGCTGCGCGTCCTGAAGGACACGTTCTCCGACGGCGTGCACCTGCGCAACGACCTCTTCTCGTACGAACGGGAGATCCAGGAGGAGGGCGAACTCAGCAACGGCGTCCTGGTGCTGGAGACCTTCCTGGGCTGCACGACCCAGGAGGCCGCGGAGGCGGTCAACGACCTGCTCACCGCGCGGCTCCACCAGTTCGAGAACACCTTCTTCACCGAACTCGGCCCGCTGTTCGCCGAGTTCGGTGTCGACCCGAAGGGCGCCGCCGAGACACTCACCTATGTGAAGGGGCTCCAGGACTGGCAGTCCGGCGGCCACGAGTGGCACATGCGCTCAAGCCGCTACATGAACGACGGCGGGGCGGTGGCGGAGTCCGGGATGCCGCTCGGGCCGCTGGGGCTCGGCACCTCCGCAGCGGACATCAAGAAGCTCTTCGGGAAGACCGGCGCCGGCCGTCTCCGCAACCACCTGCACGTCCCGCACCAGCGCGTCGGGCCGTCCCGCCTCCCCGACTTCGACATGCCGTTCGCGCTCACGCTCTCCCCGCATCTGGATGCCGCACGGCGCAATCTCGTCGCGTGGGCGCACCGGATGCGGATGCTCGACGACATCTGGGACGAGCGGCAGCTCATCGGGTACGACTTCCCGATCTGCTCGGCGGGCATCGACCCGGACGCCACGGCGGATGAGCTGGACCTGTCGTCCGGCTGGCTGGCCTGGGGGACGTACGCCGACGACTACTTCCCGCTGGTGTACGGGCGCACCCGGGACCTCGCGGGTGCCAAGGCGCAGAACGAGCGGTTCTCGCTCTTCATGCCGCTGGAGGGGGAGGCGCCCCCGCCGGAGAACGTCATGGAGCGGGCGCTGGCCGACCTGTGGGCGCGTACGGCGGCCCCGATGGACGAGACAGCCAGGCGTACCTTCCGTACCGCCGTCGAGAACATGACGGCCAGCTGGCTCTGGGAGCTGTCCAACCAGGCGCAGCACCGCATCCCGGAGCCGGTCGACTACATCGAGATGCGCCGGATGACCTTCGGCTCCGATCTGACGATGTCCCTGGCCCGGCTCGGGCAGGGGCACCGGATCCCGGACGAGGTCTTCCGCAGCGGCCCGGTGAAGTCGCTGGAGAGTTCGGCCGCCGACTACGCCTGCCTGATGAACGACGTCTTCTCGTACCAGAAGGAGATCGAGTTCGAGGGGGAGGTGCACAACTGCGTCCTGGTCGTCCAGGCGTTCTTCGACATCGACTACCCGACCGCGCTGGCCATGGTCGACGACCTCATGGTGTCGCGCATGCGGCAGTTCCAGCATGTGGCCGAGCACGAGATCCCGGTCGTCTGCGAGGACTTCGGGCTGGACGAGCAGGCCCGTGACGCACTGCGTTCCTATGTGCGGGGGCTGGAGGACTGGATGGCGGCCATCCTGAACTGGCACCGCGTGACCCGCAGGTACGCGGAGGCCGACCTGCTCGCCGGCGGCCCGGGATCCCGCTATCTGCCGCCCGCGTCCACCGGGCTCGGTATGGCGGCCCTGGGCCTGGCGGAGCTGGTCGGCCGCGGGTGAGGCGGCGCCCGGAGGGGTCGCCGCCCCTCCGGGCCCGCCCGGCACCCGGACGCCACGGTCGCATGTCCAGTTTGCGGCGTATTTCCTATAGTGGGCTGCGTCCTGCACCCCGATGAGGAGTCAGCCGTATGAGCAATCTGTTCGTCGTCGCCTACAACGATCTCGACACCGCCAATCAGGTCCGCGACAAGCTCATCGCGCTGAGCCGTCAGCACCTCGTCGAGCTTGAGGACGTGGTCGTGGTCGAGCGCCGGGAGGCCGACGGCAGGATCAAGCTGCACCAGGGCGTGAACCTCGCCGCTGCGGGAGCGACCGGCGGGGCGCTCTGGGGCGGGCTCATCGGGCTGCTCTTCCTGGCACCGCTGCTCGGCGCCGCCGTCGGGGCGGCGGCGGGCGCGGCCGGCGGCGCCGTCAGTGACACCGGGGTGAACGACGACTTCATGCGCGAGGTCAGTGCGAACCTCCGCCCGGGGGCCGCCGCGCTCTTCGCGCTGGCCAAGTCGGACGCGGTCGACAAGGTCGTGAACCAGCTGGCACCGTTCGGCGGCCAGCTGGTGCAGACGTCACTCTCCTCGGAGGACGAGGAGCACCTCAAGGCGATGGCCCAGGCGGCGCGGGGCGGCAGTGCGGAACAGCCGACGACGAGGCCGGAGGGGCATCCGGAGTCGATGGCCCAGGCGGCGCGGGGCAAGGACACCGAGCAGCCGACGACGAGGCCCCAGGCCTGAGTCCCGGGCGTTGCGACGGGGGTCCGGGCAGGGCCGGACACGTATCCCGGCCCGCCCCGCCGCACACCGGGCGGTCAGGCAGGTACTTCCCGGCAGTCCGCCGCCCCGACGACCCGCGTGTCGACGGTGATGCCACCGTGCGGGCGTCCGCCGGCGATCGCCGCCGCCCGCAGGCAGAAGTGCACCCACATGTTGAACTGGATCTCCTTGGAGAGCCTGAGCCGGCAGTACAGCACGTCCGCCAGCCGGTCACCTGCCCGGGACCAGGCCTCGATCCCGAAGGAGAGCAGCTCGCCCTCCCGGCGCGCCCGGAACTCGATCTGGCCGGCTTCGAGATGCCCCCGCAGCGTTCCGAACCTGAACGAGACCGGGTCGCGGTGCAGTACACGGACGGGCCCGTCCCACGGTCCGGGCATCCGTACCCGGTATTCGTCGCCGACCTGAATGGTCCCGGCGGACCCTGCCGTCTTGTCGAACACGGCGGCGCTGGACGGGGCCGCCCGGTTCAGGTCGGCCATGACGGCGCCCATCAGCTCCTGGGGACTCGCCCCGCTGCCCTCGATCAGGACGGAGAAGCGCCGGTGGAGCATGGGCCCCACGCCGTCCGTCAGTCGTTTGCTGCGCCGGTCCACCAGCGCGGCGGGCACGGCGGGAGGCAGGTCGCTGCTGTCGCCGGCCGACTCGCTGCGGTGCAGTGCGCAGACCCGCCAGAGATAGTTCCAGGACGTGATGGCCATCCCGGCGGGGAACCGCAGGAGGACCCCGATCCGGCGCCGGCGGGACGCCTGCCACGGTTGCTCGGTATGCGCTGACGTCATAGCGTTCACGATACGGTCAAAGTCGGCATTACATACTTTTCCGTACCTGATCGCTCCGGCGACGTCCTCGTCCCCGCGCGGTACGCCCTGATCCAGTGGTAGGCACGCAGTGGTAGGCACGTTGAGCAGTGGGAGGCATGGTGCAGATCTCGCGGGTGCTGAGCCGCGCAGGAGTGCGCGGCGCCCACATGGAGGTGGCCGCGATGGCCGGGGTCGCGGTCTGTATCGGGTTCTGGATGCGGGCCAAGGGATACGACCAGGACGAGCGGGGAAACGCGGAGCGGCGGGCACTGTTCGTCGGCCTCTGGCCCGCCACGCTGTGGCTCATCGGCCAGTCCGTCCGCGAATTCGAGCGGACCGGGCAGTCCGGTTAGCCGGGCGGTCCGTGCCGGTCGGTCTGTGCCGGGCAGCCCGATTGGTCAGCCCGTCCGTGCCGGCGTCAGTCCGTTCGTGTCGGTCCGTCCGTGCCGGGCGGTCCGGTTGGCGCGTCCGTCCGCTGGCGCCGGTCCGCGGAGTTCTCCAGTGAGGGGCGTCCATGCTGCGTGAAAGGCGACTCCACGGCGAGGACGCCGCGTCGGTGCTGCACTCCCTGGCCGGCCGTACGGTCAACTACTCCCTGCCGCGCGGCGAAGCGCCCGCACGGGAGGAGGGGTGGCACATCGACTCGCTCCGGCGGCTGCTCGCCCACGAGCGGCCCGGTGACCCGGAGCCCGGCGGGGCCTGGGACATCGCCTGCCGGCTGGTGCGCGACTACCAGTTCCCCGAACCGGGCATCCTCCGTGCGCTCTACCACCAGGGCGACACCCTGCTCGGGCGGGACATCCTGCTGGAGGGGCGCTTCCTCGGCCTCCGCTTCGACATGGGGGTCAGGATCACGTCGGTCACCGACGAACAGCAGGGCGCGGGGGAGACCGCGCGGCGGGTCTGGGGGTGGGGCTACCGGACCCTGGAGGGGCATCTGGAGGAGGGGGAGCTGCTCTACCAGGTCATCAAGCACCTGCACTCCGGCGCTGTCGAGTTCCTGATCACCGGATACTCGCGGCGGGCGCCGATCCGTAATCCCGTCGTCCGTGCGGGCTTCGTCCTGTTCGGCCGCATGACGCAGCGCCGCTTCTACCGCGCCAGCGCCGACCGGCTGCGGAGCCTGACCCGCGCCGAACTGCTCGGCGCCCCGCCGGCCCGGCCGCAGCCCTCTCCGGCGGGCGACGGCCTCGTCATCGTGCCGAGCGTCTCGGCCACGACCTAGAGCCAGGTCGGGCCGTGCCTCCCCCGGATACGGTGCGGTCACCCGGGCGGGAACAACCGGGGGGGGGACCCCGGCCCCCGGACCCCCGGCCGGGAACAACCAGGGGGGGGCGTCCGTACTCGGAGGCCGTGGCGGGAATCGAACCCACGTGCTGCGTCTTTCCGGGGGCGGCCCCCGGACCCCCGGCCGGGAACAACCAGGGGGGCGGGCGTCCGTACTGGGAGGCCGTGGCGGGAATCGAACCCACGTGCTGCGTCTTTCCGGGGGCGACCCCCGGGCCCCCGGCCGGGAACAACCAGGGGGACGGGCGTCCGTACTCGGAGGCCGTGGCGGGAATCGAACCCACGTGCTGCGTCTTTCCGGGGGCGACCCCCGGACCCCCGGCCGGGAACAACCAAGGGGGCGGGCGTCCGTACTCGGAGGCCGTGGCGGGAATCGAACCCACGTAACTCGCTTTGCAGGCGAGTCCCTAAACCACTCGGGCACACGGCCGGACACTCGATCGGCTCCGTCCGACTGCTCAGGACCGATCCAGTACGCCGACCGTAGGCGCCCCGCACCCCAGGCCTCAAGACCGCCGGGCGCCCCGCAACGTGACTGCCATGCCGCGTTCATGGTCGTACGACCAAGGGACGAGACGGACCCCGCCTCCCGACAGGGTTCCTCCGGGGTTTCGCCTCTTACTCTGGTTCCATGACCGCCCTGGAATCCCGCGACGCCGAGGTCGCATCCGCCACCGTGCCCGCAGACCCCTCCACCCCTGTGACCGGCGGGATTCTCGGCAGCGCGCACCGGGCCCTCAGCATCGGCATCGTCACCGTCGTCCTGCTCATCGCCTTCGAGGCGACCGCCGTCGGCACCGCGATGCCGGTTGCGGCGCGGGAGCTGCACGGCGTCGCGCTCTACGCCTTCGCGTTCTCCGCGTACTTCACCACTTCCCTCTTCGCGATGGTGCTCTCCGGCCAGTGGGCCGACCGGAACGGACCGCTGCGCCCCCTCGCCACCGGGATCACCGCCTTCGCGGCCGGACTGCTGCTCTCCGGTACGGCGTCCACGATGTGGATCTTCGTCGCAGGGCGGGCGGTGCAGGGCGTCGGCGGCGGGCTGGTCATCGTCGCGCTGTACGTCGTCGTCAGCCGCGCCTACCCGGAGCGGCTGCGGCCCTCGATCATGGCCGCCTTCGCCGCGAGCTGGGTGGTCCCCTCCGTCGTCGGGCCGCTCGCCGCCGGGGCGGTCACCGAACATCTCGGCTGGCGCTGGGTCTTCATCGCGATCCCGGTTCTGGTGGTGCCGCCGCTCGTTCTGGCGCTGCCAGCCATCCGCCGCAAGGCGGCGGGCCCCGCCGACCCCGCCATGCCCGCGCCCGCCTTCGACGGGCGGCGCATCCGGCTCGCGCTCGGGATCTCGGTGGGGGCCGGGCTGCTCCAGTACGCGGGCCAGGACCTGCGGTGGCTGTCGCTCGTCCCGGCCGTGGCGGGCACAGCGCTGCTGGTCCCGGCCGTGCTCGGGCTGCTGCCGCGCGGTACCTGCCGCGCGGCGCGCGGGTTGCCTTCCGTGGTGCTGCTGCGCGGGATCGCGGCGGGGGCGTTCGTCGCCGCCGAGAGCTTCGTCCCGCTGATGCTGGTCACCCAGCGCGGGCTCTCGCCCACGCTGGCCGGTCTCTCTCTGGCGGCCGGCGGCGGGACCTGGGCGCTCGGCTCGTACGTGCAGTCCCGGCCGCGCATGGAGCCGTACCGGCAGCGGCTGATGGTGACGAGCATGGTCCTCGTCGCGGCGGCCATCCTGGCCGCGCCGAGCGTCCTGTTCCCCTCCGTCCCGGCCTGGACGGTCGCCGTGGCCTGGGCGTTCGGCTGCTACGGGATGGGCACGGTCGTCGCGTCGACGAGCGTGATGATGCTGGAGCTGTCCGCCCCGGAGGAGGCGGGCGCGAACTCGGCCGCCCTGCAGATCTCGGACGGCCTCTCGAACGCGCTGCTGCTCGCGGCGGGCGGCGCGGCCTTCGCCGCGCTGGGCGGAGGAGCGGTGGGCATCCTGCACGACGGGGCGTCCGCCCCGCACCCCGCGGCGTTCGCTGCGGTGTTCCTGCCGATGGCGGCGGTGGCCCTGGCGGGGGCGTGGGTGGCCACCCGGCTGCGCACCGACTGAGCGGTACCACTCCGGGCGCCCGGCCTGGGTGTCCTGTGCCGTCTCCCTCACCATGGACGGCGTGCAGTTGCGCCCTGACAGCGATGCGGCCGAGTGGCCGGTGATCGCGGTAGCCGCCGGGCGCACGGGAGTGGTCAGGGAGTTCTCCCACGAACTGCGCGCCCTCGCGGAGCGATCCCGGCCCCGGCGAGTGAGCCGGGTCTCATCGTGCAGGGGGCGGCGCCGTTCGCGCCGGGGGCCGACCGGGCCGCAGGTAGGGTGGCCCGGTTGTCGTACCGACGCCCCGTGCACCTCTGAGAACCGACGGAGACCGTGACTACTACCGCCTCCCACCACCTCTCACCCGCCTTCCCCGGCCGCGCCCCCTGGGGCACCGCCAGCAAGCTGCGCGCCTGGCAGGAAGGCGCGCTGGAGCGCTACCTCCATGAGCAGCCCCGTGACTTCCTCGCGGTCGCGACCCCGGGCGCGGGGAAGACCACCTTCGCGCTGACGCTCGCGTCCTGGCTGCTGCATCACCACGTCGTGCAGCAGATCACCGTTGTCGCGCCGACGGAGCACCTGAAGAAGCAGTGGGCGGAGGCCGCCGCCCGGATAGGGATCAAGCTCGACCCGGACTACAGCGCGGGGCCCCTGAGCAAGGACTACGACGGTGTCGCGGTCACGTACGCCGGTGTCGGCGTACGCCCGATGCTGCACCGCAACCGCTGCGAGCAGCGCAAGACGCTGGTGATCCTCGACGAGATCCACCACGCGGGCGACAGCAAGTCCTGGGGGGAGGCGTGCCAGGAGGCGTTCGACCCGGCGACCCGGCGGCTCGCGCTGACCGGTACGCCCTTCCGCTCGGACACCAACCCGATCCCCTTCGTCGCGTACGAGGAGGGCAACGACGGCATCCGGCGCTCGTCCGCCGACTACACGTACGGCTACGGCAACGCGCTCGCCGACGGCGTCGTCCGCCCGGTGATCTTCCTCAGCTACAGCGGCAACATGCGCTGGCGCACCAAGGCGGGCGACGAGATCGCCGCCCGGCTCGGCGAGCCGATGACCAAGGACGCCATCGGCCAGGCCTGGCGCACCGCGCTCGCGCCGACCGGTGAGTGGATCCCGAACGTGCTGCGCGCCGCCGACCAGCGCCTCACCGAGGTCCGCAAGGGCATCCCGGACGCCGGCGGGCTCGTCATCGCCTCCGACCAGGACACCGCCCGCGAGTACGCCAAGATCCTCCGGAAGATCACCGGCGACCGGCCCGCGGTGGTCCTCTCCGACGAGAAGGCCGCGTCGAAGAAGATCGACCAGTTCGCCGCCGACGAGTCCCGCTGGATGGTCGCGGTCCGGATGGTGTCGGAGGGCGTCGACGTACCGCGTCTCGCCGTCGGTGTGTACGCCACCACCATCTCGACACCGCTCTTCTTCGCCCAGGCCGTGGGCCGCTTCGTGCGTTCCCGCAGGCGCGGTGAGACCGCGTCCGTCTTCGTGCCGACGATCCCGATGCTCCTCGACTTCGCGAACGAGATGGAGGTCGAGCGGGACCACGTACTCGACAAGCCCAAGAAGGGCAGCGACGAGGAGAACCCGTTCGCGGAGGAGGACAAGCTCCTCGCCGACGCGGAGAAGCTGGAGGACGAGGAGACCGAGGACCAACTGCCCTTCGAGGCACTCGAATCCGACGCGGTCTTCGACCGGGTGCTGTACGACGGCGCCGAGTTCGGGATGCAGGCACACCCGGGCAGCGAGGAGGAGCAGGACTACCTCGGCATCCCCGGCCTGCTGGAACCGGACCAGGTACAGCTGCTCCTCCAGAAGCGGCAGACCCGGCAGATCGCGCACAGCCGCCAGAAGCCGGCCGAGGAGGCCGACCTGCTGGAGAAGGCCGCCGAAGCACGCCCGGTCGTCACCCACAAGCAGCTGCTCGAACTGCGCAAGCAGCTCAACACCATGGTCTCCGCGTACACCCACCAGAGCGGCAAGCCGCACGGCGTGATCCACACCGAGCTGCGCCGCACCTGCGGGGGCCCGCCCAGCGCGGAGGCGACCGCCGGGCAGCTGAAGGAGCGCATCGCGAAGGTCCAGGAGTGGGCCACCCGGATGCGGTGAGGGCCGGGGCTGTCGGCGGCGGGGTACGGGCCGTCGGTTCAGTCCTCCCCCCTCCGGACCAGTGCCAAGTCCAGGCCGTTCCCCCGGGCGGCCACCACCAGGTCGTACGTCGCACGCGGGACACGCTCCCAGGACCTGCCGCTTCCGACGCGGCGGAACCGCTGCAGCGGGTGGTCGCTGTTGGTGTACCAGCGTGCGTCCGGGCCCAAGACCACGATCACATCGTCACCTGGAGGGGGACAGACCGGCCGGAGCAGTTGTCGGCACACCTCGCCGATGGACAGGCCGGACGCCTGTGATGCGAGTGCTGACCACGTGCGGAGGTCTCGGATGCCTGTCCGGATCGGCCGCCGGTCCAGCCTGTCGCCCCTGCGGCCGAGGAGGAGTCGGGCCGCGGTCTGCTCCTCGTCGATGTACTCGCCGTCAGATGGGGCTCGGAACCTCGCTTCCCCCTGGGGAAGTGTGGGCGGACGTGGTGGTCGTTCCGTGACCGGTGTCCCGGCCGGGTGAGTTACCGAAGCGGGCCGGGGAGCCGAAGGTAAAAGGTCGGCATAAAGAGATTGAAGGTAAAGGAAGGTAATCCGGTCACGGAGTGCGGCTATTCCGCCATGATCACGGCAAACCGTCGACCGACTGCCCGGATTCTGGACTTGCCCTTCCGCTGAGCGGACCGGCTCGCTACTGTCCCGGCAACGCATACGCCCCGTGGCAGAGCCGCCGCGGAGCGCAGCCGGTGCCCTGGCCTGCCGGCGGCCGCTGCGCGCGTCGCCGACGGGAACCGGCGCCGTGACTTCCGTGGTGAGCTGCCGCGACTACCACGTAAGGAGTGGGCGTCGTGACCGCCGAGACTTCTCAGACGCTCGACCGGGGACTCCGCGTCCTCAAGCTGCTCGCAGACACCGACCACGGGCTGACCGTCACCGAGTTGTCCAACAAACTCGGGGTCAATCGCACGGTGGTCTACCGACTGCTCGCCACGCTGGAACAGCACACCCTCGTCCGCCGCGACCTGGGCGGCCGCGCCCGGGTCGGGCTCGGGGTGCTGCGCCTGGGCCGCCAGGTGCACCCGCTCGTACGGGAAGCGGCGCTGCCCGCACTGCGCTCCCTGGCCGAGGACATCGGCGCGACGGCGCACCTCACGCTGGTCGACGGTTCGGACGCGCTGGCAGTCGCGGTGGTCGAGCCGACGTGGACGGACTACCACGTGGCGTACCGGGCCGGCTTCCGCCACCCGCTGGACAAGGGCGCGGCCGGGCGGGCGATTCTCGCCTCCCGGCAGGGGCTGCCCGACGGGCCCGGCTACACGCTCACCCACGGCGAACTGGAGGCGGGCGCGAGCGGCGCCGCCGCACCGCTGGTCGGGGTGACCGGGGTGGAGGGGAGTGTGGGCGTGGTGATGCTCGCCGACTCCATACCGGAGCGGGTGGGTCCCCGGGTGGTCGACGCGGCGCGGGAGGTAGCGGAGGCCCTGCGCTGAGGTGGGGGAGGGGCTGCGCCGACATGCCGGAGGGGCCGATTTGCCCCGCCCGATAGATTGTCTCCGTGCTCCTCCGCAATCCGCGCTCCCGCGCCCTCGCCGTCTGTGCCGTCCTGGTGCTCGCCCTCCTCGGTACGGCCGCGTTCGCGCCGTTGCCGTTCTCGGTGGCGCAGCCCGGCCTGACCGCCGACGTGCTCGGTGACGACAAGGGGCAGCCCGTCATCAGCGTGACGGGAGCGCCCGTACGGAAGACGTCCGGGCAGCTGAGGATGGTGACCATCGAGGCGACCGGGCCCTCCACCGACGTGGATCTGGGACAGGTGGTCGACGGCTGGTTCCGTACCGACCGGGCGGTCATGCCGCGCGACGCCGTCTACCCGGGCGGTGGCAGCGACGCGCAGATCGAGCAGCACAACCTCAACGAGATGAAGGGCTCGCAGGACGCCGCGACCGAGGCCGCGCTCTCCTACCTCGGGGACAGCTCACGCAAGGTCAAGGTGGCCCTGCACCTCGCGGACGTCGGCGGTCCGAGCGCCGGGCTCCTCTTCTCGCTCGGCATCGTCGACAAGCTGGACGGCGACGGCGCGGGCGGCGATCTCACGGGCGGCCGGACCATCGCCGGTACGGGGACGATCGCAGCCGACGGGAAGGTCGGAGCCGTCGGCGGAGTGGCGCTGAAGACGCAGTCCGCCGCCCGGGACGGGGCCACCGTCTTCCTGGTGCCGAAGGCGGAGTGCGCGGATGCCGGGTCCGGGCTGCCGCACGGGCTGCGGCTGATCCCCGTCACCACGCTCAAGGGCACGGTCTCGGTCCTGCGGACGCTGAAGATGGGCGGCTCGGTACCGAGCTGCTGAGAGCCCGGCCCCGGCCGGGAGCTCATCCCTCGGGGTCCCCTCCCCGGCTCGCCTGCTCGACCAGCGGGATGATGCGCAGCGGGACCGGGTTCTCCATGACGATCGCCGTCGAGGCGCGCACGATCCCGTCGAAACCCACCACCAGGTCGATCACCCGCTGGAGGTCGGCGTTCGACCGGGCCACCAGACGGCAGAGCATGTCGCCGTGGCCGGTCGTGGTGTGCAGTTCGAGCACCTCGGGAACCCCGCTGAGGTGTGCCCGGACATCCGCCCCCTGGCCCTGCTTGATCTCCAGCGTGGCGAAGGCGGTCACCGGGTAGCCGAGGGCCGCCGGATCCACGTCGGGGCCGAGCCCCCGGATGACGCCGTGCGACTGGAGCCGGTCGAGCCGGGCCTGGACGGTCCCGCGCGCCACGCCGAGCCGCCGTGACGCCTCCAGCACGCCGATCCGCGGCTCCCGGGCCAGCAGCACGATCAGCCGGCCGTCCAGTCCGTCGATGCCCATGCCCGGCTCCCGCCACTCGCGGATGCCACCGTTCTGTGGTCACCCTGTACAGATGGACCGCCCATCCTGGCCCCGTACTGCACATCTTGCCCAGCGAAAACCCGAACTATTGCGCACCTTGCGATACGGCGGGACGCTTCCCCCATGACTGAGACCACCCAGCACACCCCTGACACCGCGCGTGAGGCCGATCCCTTCCCGGTGAAGGGAATGGACGCGGTCGTCTTCGCCGTCGGCAACGCCAAACAGGCCGCGCACTACTACGCGACCGCCTTCGGCATGAAGCTCGTCGCCTACTCCGGACCGGAGAACGGCAGCCGCGAGACCGCCAGTTACGTCCTGACGAGCGGCTCGGCCCGCTTCGTGTTCACCTCCGTCATCAGGGCCACGACCGACCACGGCCGTTTCCTCGCCGGCCATGTCGCCGAGCACGGCGACGGCGTCGTGGACCTCGCCATCGAGGTGCCGGACGCCCGTGCCGCGTACACCTACGCGACCACGCACGGCGCCACCGGGCTCCAGGAGCCGTACGAGGTCAAGGACGATCACGGCACGGTGGTCATGGCGGCCATCGCCACGTACGGCACCACCCGGCACACCCTGGTCGAGCGCACCGGCTACGACGGCCCCTACCTCCCCGGGTACGCCGCTGCCGAGCCGATCGTCGCGCCGCCGGCCCGGCGTACCTTCCAGGCCATCGACCACTGCGTCGGCAACGTCGAGCTCGGCAAGATGAACGAGTGGGTCACCTTCTACAACAAGGTCATGGGCTTCACCAACATGAAGGAGTTCGTGGGCGACGACATCGCCACCGAGTACTCCGCCCTGATGTCGAAGGTCGTCGCCGACGGCACGCTGAAGGTGAAGTTCCCGATCAACGAGCCGGCGATCGCGAAGAAGAAGTCGCAGATCGACGAGTACCTGGAGTTCTACGGCGGCGCGGGTGTCCAGCACATCGCGCTCGCGACGAACGACATCGTCGGTTCGGTGCGTGCCATGCGGGCGGCGGGCGTCGAGTTCCTTGACACCCCCGACTCGTACTACGACACGCTGGGGGAGTGGGCCGGTGAGACCCGCGTTCCCGTCGAGACCCTCCGCCAGGAGAAGATCCTCGTCGACCGCGACGAGGACGGTTATCTGCTGCAGATCTTCACGAAGCCCGTCCAGGACCGGCCGACGGTCTTCTTCGAGATGATCGAGCGGCACGGGTCCATGGGATTCGGCAAGGGGAACTTCAAGGCGCTGTTCGAGGCCATCGAGCGGGAGCAGGAGCGCCGCGGCAATCTGTGACGGACGGCGTGACGGACGGCGCGTGCGGCAGGAGCCGGGGCTGAGCCCCGGCTCCTGCCGCACGGTCGTTCACTCCTCCTCGTCCTCCTCCGGCTCCTCCTCGTCCTCTTCGTCCTCTTCGTACTCGTCGTCCGGCTCGTCCCCTTCGTCGTCCTCTTCGTCTTCGTTCTCGTACTCGTCGTCCTCTTCGCCGGTCTCTTCTTCCTCGTCGTCCGGCTCTTCCTCGTCGGTGCCGTCCTGGTCCTCGTCGTCCTCAAGGCCCTCCTCGTGGCTGCGGACGACTTCCCCGTCCCGGATCTCACCGCGCCAGCCCTCGACCTCGTCCTCGTCCCCGGTCAGGGTGACGTAGCGCTGGAAGTGCTTGAGGTCCAGGCGCAGTCGCCGCCCCTGGGCGCGCCAGAGGTTGCCCGTCTTCTCGAAGAAGCCGGCGGGCGTGTACTCGACGACGGCGACGACTCGCGTCAGGCTCGGTGCCAGTTCGTGGAAGGTGATCGCACCGCGGGTCGTCCCCTTGGCGCCCTCGGATGTCCAGACGATGCGGTCGTCGGCCACCTGGTCCTGCACCGAGGCCTTCCAACTGCGGTTGGAGAAGGCGACCTTGAGCTTCCAGTCGCTCTCGATCTCGTCCGACTGCTTCACGCCGGTGACACCCTTGGTGAAGGAACTGAATTCCTCGATCTCGCACCAGCGGTCGTACACGATACGCAGTGGTTTTCCGATGTCGATGGCTTCGACGATATTGACTACCTTCTGGCTGCCTGCTTTACCGCTGCCGCCGCCGAAGGCGTTCTTGACCGTGTCCACCGCCTTGTCCTTCGCGGCGCCGGCCTTCTCGCCCACAAAGGCCTTGACGGGGTTCTCGCCGCCCATGACCCGTTTTCCTATGTCGAGGATGCCGCCGCCTTCGCCGTCCCCGGATTCCCCGAGGTTCTGCGCGAGGTCGGTGAGTTTTCCGCTTGCCGAATCCACCAGCCGCTGCCCCTGGGCTCCGACGTAGGCGGACAGCTGTTCCTTGACCTGGTCGAGGGGGGACGGGCCCTCGTCCGCGGGCTCTTTTTCCTGCTTCGCCATGAGAGCTACCTCCTCCGGCTGTTACCGCTTGAGGACTTCTTTGCGGCGCTCTTCTTCGCGGGCGCCTTCTTGGCCGCAGTCTTCTTGGCTGCCGTCTTCTTCGCCGCGGGCTTCTTGGCTGCGGCCTTCTTGGCCGGGGCCTTCTTCGGCGGGGCCTTCTTGGCAGGGGCTTTCTTGGCAGGGGCCCCGGCGGCCGCTCCGGCCGGTCGTTTCGCGGGCCGGCGACGGCGGGGTTCCTCTTCCTCGTCGTCCTCTTCGTCCTCGCCGTCCTCCGGCTCGTCCTCCTCGTCCTCTTCCTCGTCGTCGTACGCCTCGTCTTCCTCGTCGTCGTACGCCTCGTCGTCCTCCGGCTCCTCGTCCCGGCCCTCGTCGTCCTCTTCCTCGTCGTCGTACGCGCCGGGAGGCTCCAGCAGGGCGCTGGTGCGCTGCTGGAGGGCGTCGGCGACCGATTCGAGGCGGCGGTTGGCCTGTGCGGACAAGGCGGTGCGACCGGCGCTCAGCACCTCGCCCCGTACCTGCTCGATCAAGGGCGCGACCTGGGGGTTCTCCGCCAGCTTGCGGGCGCCCATGCTGATCATGTCCCGCGGATTCAGCGGCAGCTGCTGACCTGCTACCAGGGAAGCGAGCCCGATGGCCAGCTTTCCCTTCTTCGTCCTGCCGAGGACATAACCTGCCGCCACGGCAGCGGCGAGTGACACTTTCGTATTGTTCTCCATGAGCGCTCCTCAATCAGAGCTGGTTCGACGCCAGGGGATCTCCGGGGCGCGGACACCGTGGCGAGGATGCGGAGCGCGGCGGAGGAGACACCCACCGGGTGGGGCTCCCGCGCTGCCGCTCTGCGCACCCTCGTCGGGCTGGCCGGGACGAGCGAGCTGTCCCCCTACCGCACCCGCCCGCTCGGCTCGTCACTCTCTTCGTCGTCCGGTCCGGCCAGGTGCACGTCGGACACCTTGATGTTGATCTCGACGACTTCCAGACCCGTCATCGTCTCCACGGCGTCCGTCACACGGGTGCGGATCTCCTTCGCGGCGTCGGCGATGGGCTCGCCGTACTCCACGATGACCTCCACGTCGATCGCGGCCTGGGTCTCACCGACCTCGACCTTGACCCCCCGGCTCGGGTCGGGCGTCTTCGAGACCCTGTCGCGGACCGACCCCATCGCCCGGGACGCGCTGCCGCCCACGGCGTACACACCGTCGGTCTCGCGTACCGCGATGCCCGCTATGGTCGCGACGACCGTGTCCGCGATGGTCGTCGTCCCCCGGGTTCCGCCGCTGTCGCCGCTGCCCAGGGTGGTCGAGTGGGTGCTGTCGTTACTGGCCATGGGAAATCCTCCAGTGAGAAGAAGGCCGGCTCTGTGAGAGGCGTCCTGCAATGCGTCCGGTCAACGCCGAACCGCACCACGGTGCGCCCCTCTCATTCCAATGTCCTCCGCGCTTCGGTAAGCCGCCATTCGTGTGGATGCTGATTGGGCGGACCGCAGCCTGGTAAAGGGGCGCAGGGCCGAAACCAGCCTTTCGGGCCACCCCGCGTGCGGGGTGTCCCAGGGGTCCACAGAATGACGAACATGGCAGAACAGCGATCCCGGAAATCCGGGACCTCCCGGTCTGCGTCCTCCACCACGGCCAGAAAGAACGTCAAAGGTGCGGAGGATGCGGCAGAACGTGCATGCCTGAGCCTGAAAAGGCTGATCAGCCACAGAACCGAGGGTGTCTCCGCCGTCTCGCGGAACGACGGTGGCTGGCATGTCGACGTGGACGTACTCGAACTTCCCCGCATTCCCGACACGACGAGCCTTCTCGCCACCTACGAGGTGGACCTCGACGAGGAAGGGTCCCTCCTGCAGTACCGCAGGGTCCGGCGCTATCGCCGCGGCCAGGCGGACGAATGAGTCCCGGCGTCCGAGACCAGTGCCTACCCGGAAAGACGGTCCTCCCATGAGCACATACAGCGAGGAGGTTGTCCGCGTACCCCGCGCCGGCAGCCTCTACGACGTCCTGGAACTCATTCTCGACCGCGGCATGGTCATCGACATCTTCATACGGGTGTCCCTGGTCGGCATCGAAATCCTGAAGATCGACGCGCGCATCGTCGTCGCCAGCGTCGACACCTACCTCCGCTTCGCCGAAGCCTGCAACCGGCTCGACCTGGAGAACGACTCGACGAGCAGGACCGTGCCCGAACTCTTCGGCGGCGGCATGGCGAAGAGCGCCGGGAAGGCGGGCGCCAAGAAGGCCGCGCACTCCGTGGGGGACAAGGTCAAGAAGGCCGTCGGAGTCGGCGGCGGTGGCGACGACGACGATGACCACGACGCGCGGGAAGAGGAACGACCGAGGCGGCACAAGGCGGCCCGGTCGCGGAGCACCGACGGTGCCCGCACACGCCGGCACAGGGAGGAGAGCTGACCGATGGCTGCGACAGGCATCTACGTGTACGGAATCGTGGGCGGCGCCCACCCGCTCCCGGCGGGCGCCACGGGCGTCGGCGAGCCGCCCGCCGGGATCCGGCTCCTGCCGGCCGGTGAACTGGCCGTCGTGGTCAGTGAGGCCCCTCCGGGGCTCAGGGCACGACGCCGCGACCTCATGGCCCACCAGGGCCTCCTCCTGGAGCTGGCGGAGGACGGGCCGGTGCTGCCGATGCGCTTCGGGGTGGTCGCACCGGACGAGGCCACCGTCCTCGCCGATGTCGCGGCCCGCCGCAGCGAGCACGCCGCCGTCCTGGAGCGGCTCGGCGCGCATGTCGAGATGAACGTGAAGGTCATGCCGGTACAGGACAACCTGGCCGCACTGATCCGGGAGGATCCCGTGGTCCGCAGGGTCCGCGAGGAGACCCGCCGCCGGCCCGGCTACGAGGCCGACATCCGGCTGGGCGAGGCGGTATCGGCCGGGCTGCGGCGCAGAGCCGTCGCGGCCGCCGCCCTCCTGCCGGCCCAGTGCGCGGAGATCGCGGGCGACATGCGCCCGGGACCCGAGGTCGAGGGCTGCGTCCTGAACGCCTCCTTCCTCGTCCCGCGGCACCGCGAGGCCGACTTCCGTGCCGTCGTCGAGCGGTGCGCCGCCACCCATCCCGGCCGCCTGGAACTCCGGCTCACCGGCCCGCTGCCCTGCTACAGCTTCGTAGGCCCGGAACCCGCCCCGGCCAGGGTCTGAGATGGGACTGCTCTCCGGGGTACTGCTCCTGCCGCTGGCACCGGTACGCGGCGTGATGTGGGTCTCCGACCGGCTCGTCGACGCGGCGGAGCAGGAACTGTACGACCCCGGCGTGATCCGCGCACAGCTCGCCGAACTGAACCGCTCCCTGGACGACGGCGAGATCGACCTGCCGCAGTTCGAACGGGAGGAGGAGCGGCTGCTGGACCTCCTCGACAGGAGAACACCCGCACCCCACCGCCGTATCGACCCGACCCCAGGGGGCTCACCCATGGACGACACCGCAGAGGCGGCGCGGACGGCGCCGGGAACCGGGGGCACCCCGTGACGGAAGTGGACAGCTGGGGCCGGGAGCCCACCACGCACGCACCCAGCACGGCCAACCTGGCCGAGATCCTGGAGCGCGTACTCGACAAGGGCATCGTCATCGCGGGCGACATCAAGATCGACCTGCTGGACATCGAGCTGCTCACCATCCGGCTGCGCCTGTTCATCTCGTCCGTGGAGACGGCCAAGAAGGCAGGCATCGACTGGTGGGAGACCGACCCGGCCCTCTCGTCACGCGCCGCGCACAACGCCCTCGCGGAGGAGAACGAGCAGCTGCGTGACCGCCTCCGGGAGCTGGAGGGCGACGACGAGGACCCCATCGGCCGAAGGGAGCTGCGCCACCGATGACCGTGCCCCCGCACAGCCCGCCCGGCAGCGCCGGCCCGCCCGCCACCTATGTGTACGCCGTCTGCGGGCCGGACCGTCCCGCGCACCCGGGGCCCGGCCCAGGCCACCCGGGCGGCGGGCCCCTGCGCTTCCTCGCCTTCGGCTCGCTGCGGGCCGTGGTCCAGGACGTACCCGCGGACGCCTTCTCGGAGAGCGCCCTGCGGGACCGGCTCTCCGACCCCGCCGAACTCGAACGCTGTGCGCGGACCCACCACGAGATCGTCACCGCAGCCACGGCCGGCGGCCCCACGGTGCCGCTTCCGCTGGCCACGCTCTACCTCGGTGACGAGCGCGCGGCCGACGCCCTCAGGGAGAACCACGAACGGTTCCGCGACGCGCTCGCCCGCACCGCCGGACGGGCCGAGTGGGCCGTCAAGGTCTATCTGACACAGCCCGCGGCCGGGACGGACCGGACCGGGCCCGCAGGAACGCCCCCGGCGGGAACGGGCCCCGGAGACGCACGCCGCCCCGGGGACGGACGCGAGACGGGCCGCGCCTATCTCAACCGCCTGCGCGGCGTCCGGCAGCAGCGGGAGCTGCGCCAGGACAACGCACTGGCCGCCGCCGAGCAGGTCGACAGCGCCGTGCGCGAGCTGGCCGTCGGTGCGGTCAGGCGCCGCCCGCACGGCCCCGAGGCCACCGGTCAGGGCCGCACCCAGGTCATGAACGCGGCCTATCTGATCGCCGAGGAGCACAGCGACCGGCTGGCGAGCACGGTCGGCACGCTCCGCGGCCACCCCGCTCTCGACGGCATCGAGATCGAGATCTCGGGGCCGTGGGCCCCCTATTCGTTCACGGACGGAGGCGTTCATGCAGGGCAGCCGTAAACCCGTCCCCTGGCAGGGCCCCGAGGCCACGGCCCCCATCGGGGTCCCGCTCGTCGATCTCCTCGACAGAGTGCTCGGCACCGGTGTCGTCATCAGCGGAGACCTGGTCATCGCCATCGCGGACGTCCCGCTCGTCCGGCTCTCGCTGCACGCGCTGCTGGCCTCCGTCAGCGAACGGGTCCCCGCGCCGTGGGCCGACAGCGGGCCGCTGTGAGCGACGCCCGTGTGGACATCGATCCCGAGAGCGCCGGCCGCGACCTGGCCTCGCTCGTCCTCACCGTCGTCGAACTGCTCCGCCAGCTGATGGAGCGCCAGGCGATCCGCCGCTTCGACACCGGCGAACTGACCGAGGAGCAGGAGGAACGGGTGGGAACCACACTGATGCTCCTCGACGAGCGGATGACGGAGCTCTGCGCCCGCCACGGGCTGCGCCGCGAGGACCTCAACCTGGACCTCGGGCCGCTCGGCACCCTGCTGTCCCACGAGTCCCGCTGACGGGGCCGCCGGCCACGCCCCCGGCTCCCCCCTTCCCAGCGGAGCACGCCGGTGCCAGGCTGGGATCATGACTGATCTGCTCGAACGCCTGCGCACCGGACTCCCGGCGGAAGCCCTGATCAGCGACCCGGACGTGATGGCCTCGTACGCCAGGGACACCGCCGGGTTCTGCGACGCCGGGGCGCCCGCGGCCGTCGTCCTGCCGCGCACCACCGAGCAGGTCCAGCACGTCATGCGGACGGCGACGGCCCTGCGGACACCCGTCGTCCCGCAGGGCGCCCGTACAGGTCTCTCCGGCGCGGCCAACGCCACCGACGGCTGCATCGTCCTGTCGCTCACCAAGATGGACCGGATCCTGGAGATCAGCCCCGTCGACCGGATCGCCGTCGTCGAACCGGGCGTCATCAACGCCGTGCTCTCGCGGGCGGCCGCCGACCAGGGCCTGTACTACCCGCCGGACCCCTCCAGCTGGGAGATGTGCACCATCGGCGGGAACATCGGCACGGCGGCCGGCGGCCTGTGCTGTGTGAAGTACGGGGTGACCGCCGAGTACGTACTCGGCCTTGAGGTGGTCCTCGCCGACGGGCGGCTCCTGACCACCGGCCGCCGCACCGCCAAGGGCGTCGCGGGCTACGACCTGACCCGGCTCTTCGTGGGCTCCGAGGGCAGCCTCGGGGTGGTCGTGAAGGCCGTGCTCGCGCTGAAGCCCGCCCCGCCGCGGCAGCTCGCGCTGGCAGCCGAGTTCCCTTCGGCCGCCGCCGCCTGCGACGCGGTCTGCCGGATCATGGAGCGCGGACACACCCCCTCACTCCTCGAACTCATGGACCGCACCACCATCCGGGCGGTCAACGCGATGGCGCACATGGGCCTCCCGGAGACCACCGAGGCGCTGCTGCTCGCCGCCTTCGACACCGCCGACCCCGCCGCCGACCTGGCCGCGGTCGGCGAGCTGTGCGCGGCGGCGGGCGCCACCGAGGTCGTGCCCGCCGAGGACGAGGCGGAGTCCGAACTGCTCCTGCAGGCCCGCAGGCTGTCCCTCACCGCGCTGGAGACCGTCAAGTCGGCGACGATGATCGACGACGTGTGCGTACCGCGTTCGAGGCTCGGCGCCATGCTCGACGGCACCGCTGCCATCGCCGGGAAATACGACCTGACCATCGGCGTCTGCGCCCATGCGGGCGACGGCAACACCCACCCCGTCGTCTGCTTCGACCACGACGACCCCGACGAGTCGCGGCGGGCCCGCGAGTCCTTCGACGAGATCATGGCGCTCGGGCTCGAACTGGGCGGCACGATCACCGGGGAACACGGGGTGGGCGTCCTCAAGAAGGAGTGGCTGGCCCGTGAACTGGGGCCGGTGGGCGTCGAGATGCAGCGCGGGGTCAAGCAGGCCTTCGACCCGCTGGGCCTGCTCAACCCGGGCAAGCTCTTCTGACCCCGCCCCGTCCCCGGCCGGCCCCCGCGGCCCGGGCATCCGCCGGTCACTGGCTGTCGTCGTCGGACTCGTCCGATGGCCAGGGGTCGCGCAGCCACAGATCGTCCGCGGGCAGCGGTGTCAGCAGTGCGGCCAGGCCGTCGTCGATACCGAGACGCGAGCTCTCCGAGCCCGGGGGCACGGCCCGCAGCGTCCGCTCCAGCCAGGCGGAGACCTGCGCGGTCGGCGCTTCCAGCAGGGCGTTGCCGTCGGGGGAGGACAGCGCGATACAGATGACGCTCTTCGCGTTCACCTTCGTGGGCCAGATCCGTACGTCGCCGTGGCCGCACGGCCTGAACACGCCCTCGACCATCAACTCCCGGGCGAACGACCAGTTCACCGGGGTGTCGGAGGCGATGTGGAAACTGACGTGCACGGCATAGGGGTCGCCCGTTCTGTAGGAGAGCCGGGCAGGGACAGGGATGCTGCGCTCCGGCGACAGCACCAGCTTGAGCTCCAGTTCACGTTCCACCACGGTGTTCATGGCGTGTGCTTCCTCTCCTTGTACGTACGCCCAACGGCGGGCCGTACAGGGTGAGAGCACCCTGCCCGGTATTCATTACGCTGGTTTCGAGGATGATTTGGCGATGACCGGAAAGTGGTCGATGCAGCAGGACCGGTCCGTGGGCCCACGGCGGTCTGATAGATGTGGAGCCTTGAATTGCGGCTCTCAAGGAGATACGGGACCACGGTGATGAGCGCCCCAACCCCGGCAACCGGCGACGGCAGCCCCACGCCCGGCTACTACCCAGACCCATCCATCCCCGGATATGTGCGGTATTGGAACGGTGCTTCGTGGGTGCCGGGTACGAGCCGTCCGGCACCCGCCGACGACGGCCGGGCGATGCCGGTACCGCCCGGCGGCACGGCGCCCGCGCCCGCCGCGCCGCTCCCCGCGGTGCGCAGGCCGCCCGGCGCGTCCGGGGTCCCGCAGGCCGAGGAGACCGGGCCGGTCTTCTTCGACGAGGAGCCGGAGTACGGCCCGCAGGAGCCCGCGTCCGCCTGGCAGGCCGATGCCTCCCGGCAGGGCGGCTTCGGCGGTGACCGCGACCGCCGGATCTCCTGGGGCGGACCGGACCCGCGCACCCCGGCCGAGGCCCCGGCCAGGCCCGGGGACCCCGAGCAGTCCGACACCGCGCGGCCCGGGCCCGGCGGGCCGGTCCCCGAACCGCGCCGCGCCGAGCTGCCCGCAGGGCAGGAATCCTCCCGGCCCGCGCTCCCCACCGGCCGGCAGGCACCGCCGTCCGACGGGACGGTCACCCTGCGCGCGCTGCGGCCCGGGAGCGAGGCGGGTGGCGGCCCCGGCGGTGGCGCGCCCGGCGAGGCGGCCCCGACGAGCAGGACCGACGGCACCCTGTCCATCCGCGCCGTACGCCCGCAGCCCCAGCCGCCGCAACAGCAGACCGCGCCCGCGCAGCAACCGGTGCAGCAGTCCCAGCCGCAGTTCCCGTCCCCGCCTCATGTCCCGCAGCAGCTCCAGCCCGCACAGCCGCAGCCTCAGCAGCCTCAGTCCCCGCAGCCCCAGCCGGGCCGGCCTCCGCAGCCGTACCCGGAGGCGAGCGGCCCGCAGGCCCCTTCCTGGCCGCAGCAGGTACAGCAGCTCGCCCACGCCGCCGACGGGGGTGACCAGGAGCGGCTGCCGCCGTGGAAGCCCCCGGTCGAGGACGTGTTCCAGGCCGCCGCCCGCGCCCAGGCCGCCGCCCGGCCGGCCGGACTCGGCCGGCGGTTCGCCGCCCGGCTGGTCGACACCGTCGTCCTGGGGGCCGTGGTCGGCGCGGTGGCCGTGCCGTTCCTGACGAAGGCCGCCGACCACATCAACGACAAGATCGACGAGGCCAGGCTCTCCGGGACCACGGTCACGGTCTGGCTGCTCGACGGCACCACGGCCGGCTGCCTGGGCGTCGTCATCGGGGCGTTCCTCGTCCTGGGGCTGCTGTACGAGGCCCTGCCGACGGCCAAGTGGGGCCGCACCCTGGGCAAGAGGCTCTTCCGGGTCCAGGTCCGCGACATGGAGTCGTACGAACCGCCGACCTTCGGCGGGGCGCTCACCCGGTGGCTGCTCTACGGGGTGCTCGGGATCCTGGTGGTGGGCATCGTCAACGTGCTGTGGTGCCTCTTCGACCTGCCCTGGCGGCAGTGCCTGCACGACAAGGCCGCACGGACATTCGTGGCAGCGGGCTGACAGGGACTCACTCGTACGGTCCTGACCGGATGCGCGGCCCCGCCGGGCGCGGTCGACTCGGTAGATGAGTACCGATCAGCCGCCGTCCGGGCAGCCCCCCGAGGACGACCCCTTCCGCAAGAGGCCGCAGGGCGACTACCCGCCGCCTCCGCACGCGGGCGGCAACCCGTACGGCAGCGCGCCGCCTCCGCCGCCGCCCCCGGGCGGCGGCGATCCGTACGGTGGCGGCACGCCCCCGCCGTACGATCCGAACGCCTACGGCGGCGGCCCCTACGGCGGCGGCGAACCGCTCGCCGGGATGCCGCCGCTCGCGCCCAGCGGCAAACGGGTGCTGGCCCGCATCATCGATATCGTGATCGTCGCCGTGGTCGTCTGGCTGGTCTCACTGATCTTCGGCGGGCTGAGGTACAACACGGACCACATGAACTACGGCAGGTCGGTCGGCCAGAGCCTGATCGCGGCGGTCCTCTACGTCGGGTACGACACGATCATGACGGTCAAGCGCAACGGGCAGACCGTGGGCAAGGGGCTGCTCGGCCTGCGGACGGCCAATCTGAACGACGGTACGACGCCGACCACTCAGGCGGCCTTCGTCAGGGCCGCCGTGCTGTGGCTCCCCGCCGTGTTCTGCTGCGCCTGTGTGTGGACGGCGATCTGCGGTGGCTGGAGCTTCTTCGACAAGCCGTACAAGCAGGGACTGCACGACAAGGCGGCGAAGACCGTCGTGGTGGTCATGAAGCCGTAGCCGGTAGCCGGTAGCCGGTAGCCGGTAGCCGGTGGCTCCCGGCCCTCGCGGCCCGGAGCCGCGCCGGCTCCGCGGGTCCGCGGATCAGCCCCGCAGCGAGTGCCCGCCGACCCGTTCGGCCGTGGCGGGCGGAGCGGGGGCCCGCAGACCGGCCGGTGTGGCGGTGGCGTCGGCCGCGGTACGGTCCGTGCCGGTCTCCTCGCCTCCGGCCCGGGCGGCCCGGCGCGCCGACTTCGGCATGGGGACGGTCACCGCGACCAGGAGACCGAGGACCAGGGCCGCCACGACGATGACCGCGACTCCGACGCCCGATGAGGTGCGGGAGAGCAGCAGCATCGCGAGGGTCGAGAAGACGACGGTGGCCGAACCATACGAGAGCTGTGCGGCAGTCGGACGCGTCATGGCGGTATCCGTCCTAGGGACAGCGGTGGGTGGTCGACTCGGCGGGGCGTGTCGGCGTGTACGTCGAGCGCGACTCTAATCCGACGGATGCCCGAGCGGAACCATTAGTAAGCGTGGCCTTACCCACGGTGCCGGTGCACGGGGGGCGCACGGAGTCACGTTCACAACCCACCGGCCGGACCGACGCGCCCGTTGACCCACCGTGAGGTCCTCCGCAAGGGATGAGGGTTGGCTGTGCGGCGGCTGTGAGGCGTCCGGATACCGGAAATGACGCACTGCATAATGCAGTTGGTCTGTGCAAGTCAAGATCTGTCTTTTCTCTCGCACCTCCGATCGAATGTCGTCACTTACGACGCGTTCGGGGAGGACAGCACCAAGTGAACATCAAGAGACGGGCAACGACCCGTGTGGCCGCCGTGCTCGTGGCCATCGCCGCGACCACGGCCACCGCTTCTGCGTACGCCACCGCGCAGGCCGACACCAAGGCCCCCGCGGGCAGCGCGGCTTCGAAGAAGATCGACCGCCGCGACCCGGCGACCGGGCTGAAGGGCCAGAAGCACAACCTGGACGGCCCGTTCAGCAAGCAGCAGAACAAGGAACGCCAGTCCGCGCTGGAACAGGTCATATCCGGCCACAAGAAGGTGCAGTCGCAGGACGGTTCCAAGGTGGTGCGCCTCGACGACAAGAAGTACGTCGAGCTCGGCCGCGAGAAGACCGACAAGATATTCACGGTCCTGGTGCAGTTCGGGAACACGGTCGACAACACCACCATGTACGACCCGGACGGCCCCGACGGGCCGAAGCCGCCGGTGAAGAAGTACGGCGGCACGGCAGGCCCGGCGCACAACAAGATCGCCCAGCCCGACCGCAAGAAGGACAACAGCACGGCCTGGCAGGCGGACTACAACCGCCAGCACTTCCAGGACCTCTACTTCGGCACCGGCAAGGGCAAGGACTCGCTCAAGTCGTACTACGAGAAGACCTCGTCCGGCCGTTACTCCGTCGACGGCGAGGTCGCCGACTGGGTCACAGTGCCGTACAACGAGGCCCGTTACGGCTCCAACTACTGCGGCTCCAGCATCTGCGCGAACGCCGGTGACCTGGTCCGCGACGGCGTCACCGCGTGGGCCAAGGCCCAGAAGGCGGCGGGGAAGACCGACGCCCAGATCAAGGCGACCCTGGCCAGTTACGACCAGTGGGACCGCTACGACTACGACGGCGACGGCAACTTCAACGAGCCCGACGGCTACATCGACCACTTCCAGATCGTGCACGCCGGCGAGGACGAGTCCGCCGGCGGCGGCGCCGAGGGCGCCGACGCGCTCTGGGCGCACCGCTCCTACGTGTACGGCACGGACACCGGCAAGACCGGCCCGGCCGACAACAAGTCCGGCGGCACGCCGATCGGCGACAGCGGCATCTGGGTCGGCGACTACACCATGCAGCCCGAGAACGGCGGCCTCGGTGTCTTCGCCCACGAGTACGGCCATGACCTGGGCCTGCCGGACGAGTACGACACGACCAACACCGCTGAGAACAGCGTGGGTTTCTGGTCGCTGATGTCGGCGGGCTCCTGGCTGAGCACCGGTGACAACGCGATCGGCAACAAGCCGGGCGACATGTCCGCCTGGGACAAGCTCCAGCTGGGCTGGCTCGACTACGACACGGCCAAGGCCGCGAAGAAGTCGACCCACAAGCTCGGGCTCTCGGAGTACAACACCAAGAACAAGCAGGCGCTCGTCGTCTCGCTCCCGGACAAGCCCGTCACCACCACGATCGCCAAGCCCGCCGAGGGCAGCAAGCAGTGGTGGAGCGGAATGGGTGACAACCTCTCCAACACCCTGACCCGCTCGGTCGACCTGACCGGTAAGTCCAAGGCCTCGCTCGACCTTTCGGGCTGGTGGGACATCGAGAAGGACTACGACTTCCTCTACGCCGAGGTGTCGACGGACGGCGGCGCCAACTGGACGGCCGTCGACGGCAAGGCCGACGGTGCGCAGATCCCGCGCGACGGCGGCGACAAGCCCGCGCTGACCGGTACGTCCGGGGCGTACACGTCCCTCTCGTACCCGCTGGACGCCTACGCGGGGAAGAAGATCGACCTCCGCTTCCGCTACGCGTCCGACGGCGGCGTCTCGGGCAAGGGCTTCGCGGCCGACGCGATCTCGGTGAACGCCGACGGCGCCCCGCTCTTCACGGACAACGCGGAGACGGACGACGCCGGCTGGACCGCGCAGGGCTTCTCGCGCATCGGTGAGTCGTTCACCAAGGACTACCCGCAGTACTACATCGCGGAGAACCGCCAGTACGTGTCGTACGACCAGACGCTGAAGACGGGCCCGTACAACTTCGGCTTCTCCAAGTCCCGCCCGGACTGGGTGGAGTACTACCCGTACCAGCGCGGCCTGATGATCTGGCAGTGGGACACCTCGCAGCCCGACAACAACGTCAGCGCCCACCCGGGCCAGGGTCTGATCCTGCCCGTGGACTCGCACGCCAAGCCGCTGAAGTGGGCGGACGGCACGGTCATGCGGAACAAGATCCAGCCCTTCGACGCGCCGTTCAGCTGGTTCCCGACGCCCGGGCTCACGCTGCACAACGCGGACGTCGCCAAGCGGATCCTGCCGCAGCTCGGCCGGCCGGTCTTCGATGATCACCAGGGCACGTACTGGTACAAGGACAATGAGACCGGAAGCGTGAAGGTAACTGACACCAACACCCGGATCTCGATCCTCCAGCAGCCGCAGGATGGCTCGACGATCACGGTCCAGGTCGGCGCCTCGCACAGCTGAGTCACATCGCCGCAGGTCAAAGCATGATCGGCCGTTGCCCTCTAGCGGGCGGCGGCCGATCGTGTTTAGGTGCCTCTTGCACGGCTCTTATTGACACAACGTCTCACGGGGGAGATGAACGGTATGCCAGGTGGCGGATTCAGCAGACTTCCGAACGGCAGCGTGGTGGTCGCACTCACCCTGCCGAGCCCGGACCGGATGACCCATGTCCGGATACTCGTCCACGCGGTGAACAGGGCCCGCGCCCTGACCCGGCTGCGTAATCTCGGGATGCGGGCGGTGTATCTGCGCGGTAACGCACAGCCGCCGTCGCCGGACGAGATCACGGCGGTCCTGCACCATCCGGACGGGCTGCTGTGGCGCGCGGCGCCGCAGGAGGAGTCGGAGCTCTGGCATCCGATCCGGGCCCTGCTGGGCGAAGGCGTCTGATCCGTACGGCCGGGCCTCCGTTACGGCCGGGCCGTTTCGCGGGGCGCGCGGGCGCGGCCGGTCCCGCGGGACCGGCAGGGGTGCGGCGGGCGGGACGCCCTCACACCACCGGCTCGCCGGTCAGCTCCACCCCGGCCGCCCGCATCTCCTCCAGCGCGCGGCCGGTCGTCGCCTCGGCCACCCCGGCCGTCAGGCCCAGCAGCACATGCGTGCCGAACCCGGCCCGCGCCGCGTCGAGCGCCGTCGCCCGCACGCAGTGGTCGGTGGCGATGCCGACCACGTCGACCGCCTCGATCTCGCGGGCCCGCAGCCAGTCGGCCAGCGGGACGCCGTTCTCGTCCGAGCCCTCGAAGCCGCTGTACGCCGCCGCGTAGGCGCCCTTGTCGAAGACGGCGCTGATGGAGCCCGACGCCACGGCGGGCGCGAAGTTCGGATGGAACCCGACGCCCTCCGTGCCGGCCACGCAGTGCGGCGGCCAGGAGTGGACGTAGTCCGGGTTCCGGGAGAAGTGGTTGCCCGGGTTCACGTGGTGGTCGCGGGTGGCCACCACGTGCCGGTAGCAGGCGGAGGACTGGCCGATCAGGTCGGTGATGGCGGCGGCGACATCCGCGCCCCCCGCGACCGCGAGGCTTCCGCCCTCGCAGAAGTCGTTCTGCACATCGACGACGATCAGGGCGCGGTGCATGGCGGGATCCTTGTCCTGGTGGGAGAAGGGGTGGCGGGGGAGTGGTGTGCGCCGGCGCGTGAGGGCGCCCCGGCAGCCGTTCCATTCCCGCTCACCTGTGGTTCATGCGTACGGGAGCGGCTCATGCGTGCGCAATCGGTCACGCGTGCTCGGTGGGGATGACAGCCTCGCCGCGGGAGAGCTGGCAGGCGGACATCGGCAGGGTGGCCCGGACCGCCAGATGGCGTTCGCGCACCGTGTCGAGCGACTCACGCTCGATGACCTCGCCGCCCTTGACCAGCTGCACCAGGAGCTGCCGGTCCGCGAGGTCCGCGGGCACCGGGCCGGTACCGATCACCTCGGCCTCGGCGATGCCGTCGGCGTCGGTCCTGCGCGCCGCCCACTTGCGTCCGCCCCGCGAGGTCTTGGCGCCCATCGACTTCTTCGCCACGGGCTCCAGCGGGGCCTGCGGGTCCGCCGACGTGGCGCGGGCCACCAGTTTGTAGACCATGGAGCAGGTGGGGTGCCCGCTGCCGGTGACGAGCTGGGTCCCGACGCCGTACGCGTCGACGGGGGCCGCCGCCAGCGAGGCGATGGCGTACTCGTCGAGGTCCGACGTGACCACGATCTTCGTCCCGGTCGCCCCCATCGCGTCCAGCTGCTGGCGGACCTTGTGCGCGACGAGCAGCAGGTCCCCGGAGTCGATGCGTACGGCGCCCAGCCCCGGACCCGCCACCTCGACCGCCGTGCGGACCGCTTCGGCCACGTCGTAGGTGTCGACCAGCAGGGTGGTGTCACCGCCCAGCGAGGCGACCTGGGCGGTGAACGCCTGCCGTTCGTCGTCGTGGAGCAGGGTGAAGGCGTGGGCGCTGGTGCCCACGGTGGGGATGCCGTACCGGAATCCGGCAGCCAGGTCCGACGTGGTGGAGAAACCGCCGACGTACGCGGCGCGGGCCGATGCGACGGCTGCCAGCTCGTGGGTGCGGCGGGCGCCCATCTCGATCAGCGGCCGGCCGCCGGCCGCCGCGTTCATCCGGGAGGCCGCAGCCGCGATGGCCGAGTCGTGATTGAGGATCGAGAGGATCACGGTCTCCAGGAGCACGCACTCGGCGAAGGTTCCCTCGACGCGCAGGACCGGCGATTCCGGGAAGTACACCTCGCCCTCCGGGTAGCCCCAGATGTCGCCGCTGAAGCGGTAGGAGGCGAGCCACTCGGCGGTCGGTCCGTCGACGATCCGCTGCTCGCGCAGGAACCGGAGCTGGTCCTCGTCGAAGCGGAAGTTCTCCACGGCGTCCAGGACGCGTCCGGTGCCCGCCACGACGCCGTAGCGGCGCCCCTCGGGCAGCCGCCGGGTGAAGACCTCGAAGACCGACCTGCGGTCGGCCGTGCCCGCCTTCAGGGCGGCCTGGAGCATCGTGAGCTCGTACTGGTCGGTGAAGAGCGCTGTCGACGGCACATGTACCGGCAGGCCAAGGTCCGCAACGTTCACAACGGTCAACCTCGCACTTTCGTCCGGGCCGGTCCGGCTCCGCCGGCCGGGTCCCCCGGGGCTGTCCCCCGCTCGATGGGGCGTGCGAACGATGCTACCCCCTATTTCGTCAGAGTGACGAGATCTAGGGACCGGTGTGTGCGCCGCCACTCCACGGGTGGCAGCATGGGGGTGTGAGCGTCGCCCCCGTAGAGATCGAACGTCCCGAATCGGCCGAGGAGACCTTCGCGGTCCCCGAGCCCGACGTGCCCTGGCTGACGCTCGTCCACAACGACCCGGTCAACCTGATGAGCTACGTCGCCTATGTCTTCCAGAGCTACTTCGGCTACTCGAAGGACAAGGCCCACAAGCTGATGCTCGACGTGCACCAGAAGGGCCGGGCCGTGGTCTCCAGCGGCAGCCGTGAGGAAATGGAACGCGACGTGCAGGCGATGCATGGGTACGGCCTCTGGGCCACCCTCACCCAGGACCGCAACTGATGGCCGGACAGTTCGAGGCAGTGCCGGGCGGCGGCGCCGCCATCGCGCTCGACCAGGTCGAGATGTCCATCCTGCGCTCGCTCGCCGTGCAGCTCCTGGAGCTGGTCGGCCCGGGGGAGGAGCCCGTCGAGGGCGAGGACCCGCTCGCCGCCCTGTTCGCCGAGGGGCCGAGCAAGCCGCCGGACGACCCGGCGCTGGCCCGCCTCTTCCCCGACGCGTACGGGGAGGAGGAGCCCGGCTTCTCGTCCGAGTTCCGCCGCTTCACCGAGAACGACCTGCGCACCCGCAAGCGCGAGGACGCGCTGGCGCTCGTACGGACCCTCGACGCGGCGGGCGGGGCGAGTGAGACCGACGCCTCCGGCGAGCCCCGGGAGGCCTCCCGCAAGCCGCGCCGGCGCAGGGGCGCCCTGCCCGAGGGCACCGTGCTGCTCACCCTCTCCTCCGACGACTCGCGCCACTGGCTCGGGGCGCTCAACGACCTCCGGCTGACCATCGGCACCCGCCTGGAGGTCTCCGACGAGGACGAGAGCGAGGACGGCGGGCTCTACCGGCTCCCGGAAGAGGACCCCCGCAGGCCGATGGTGATGGCCTACCTCTGGCTCGGGGCGCTCCAGGAGACCCTCGTCGAGACGCTGATGCCCTAGCGCTCGTGCGGGCGGGCGGGAACGCCCCCGGCGGGCACGGTGACGGACGTTCCGCCGGGCATTCGCACGGATACCCCGGCGGGCTTTCACATGGGCTCCACACGGGCGCACCTGCGGGTATTCCGGCGGAGATCCATCCCGGACCCCGCCTCCCGGCACGCTCGGGCCACGTATTCGGTCGTCCGCTCAAAGGACGCTCAAATCCGGATAACGATCACATTACCGTGGCGGTTTACTTTGCTCCGCCCGGCGCGTTTCGTCCGGTTTTTCCAGTGGCGTGAGTCACATTTCACCGGGACGATCACTAATGCCGCCGTGTTAAATCTGCAGACCACCCGGGGACACCACCCCCGTCCCCGGGACCGCCAGTCAGGCCGACCGCCGACAGCACTCCATCATCCGCGGGTTCTGCCCTCCAGGATCGTCACAGTCGATCCGAGCCTCGTCAGGCCGGATCGGCATGGAGAAAGGCGCACCACCATGACCTCAGTGCAGGTCGACCAGGAATACGACGGCAGTGAGGCCGAGGACGGCCGATCGGGCGAGGGATACCAGCGCGGCCTGGGAGCCCGCCAGATCCAGATGATCGCGATCGGCGGCGCCATCGGCACCGGTCTGTTCCTCGGCGCGGGCAAGGCCATCGCGAAAGCCGGACCCAGCCTCATCCTCGCCTACGCCATCGCAGGCCTGGTCATCTTCTTCATCATGCGGGCCCTGGGCGAGCTGCTCATGTACCGCCCGGTCTCCGGCTCCTTCTCCGAGTACGCGCGAGAGTTCATAGGCCCCTTCGCGGGCTATGTCACCGGCTGGACGTACTGGCTCTTCTGGGTCGTCACCGGCATCACGGAAGTCACCGCCGCCGCCACCTATATGACCTACTGGTGGAATATCCCGCAGTGGCTCTCCGCGCTGGTCTTCACGATCATCCTCTACGGCGTGAACCTGATCTCCGTGAAACTCTTCGGTGAGCTCGAGTTCTGGTTCTCGATGGTCAAGGTCACCGCCATCGTGGGCATGATCCTGATCTGCGCCGGAATCCTCACCGTCGGTTTCTCCGACGCGGGCGACACCGCGAGCGTCACCCACCTCTGGGACCAGGGCGGCTTCTTCCCCAAGGGGATCACCGGCACCCTGATGACCCTGCAGATCGTGATGTTCGCCTTCCTGGCCGTCGAGCTGGTCGGTGTCACCGCGGGGGAGTCCAAGAACCCGAAGAAGGTCCTGCCCAAGGCGATCAACACCGTGCCCTGGCGCATCGCGGTCTTCTACATCGGTGCACTGATCATGATCCTCTCGGTCGTCCCCTGGACCGAGTTCCACGCCGGCGTCAGCCCCTTCGTCCAGGCCTTCCAGAAGATGGGCCTCGGCATAGGCGCCGGCATCGTCAACTTCGTCGTCCTGACGGCGGCCCTCTCCTCCTGCAACTCCGGTATGTACTCCACCGGCCGGATGCTGCGCGACCTGGCGCTCAACGGACAGGGCCCGAAGGCCTTCACTTCGCTGACGAAGAGCGGCACCCCGCTCCTGGGCACCACCGTCTCGGCCGCGCTGATGCTCGTCGGTGTCTGGATCAACTACCAGTGGCCGGGTGAGGCGTTCAACTACGTCGTCTCGTTCGCCACCATCTCCGGTATGTGGGCCTGGATCGTGATCCTCATCTGCCAGATCCGCTACCGCGCCAGGTCGGACCGCGGCGAACTCCCGAAGTCCAGCTTCCGGGCTCCCTGCTCCCCCTGGGCCAGCTGGTTCTCGCTCGCCTTCATCGCCCTGGTCATAGTGATGATGGGCATCGACAAGGACACCCGCGTCTCGCTGTACGCCGCCCCCTTCTGGGCCGCGCTCCTCGGCGTCACGTACCTGGTCCTGAAGGCCCGCAACCCGGAAGGTGCGGCCTTCACCAAGCGCTGAACCGGGCCGCGGCCTCCGCGCCGGCCCGGCACTTCTCAGCATGGGGGCACCCCCGTACCGCACTCCGGTACGGGGGTGCCCACATGCTTATCCTGAACGGCATGCTGACCCTTACCCAGGCCCTGTACGACCAGATCGTGGCGCACGCCCGCGCCGACCACCCCGACGAGGCGTGCGGCGTGGTCGCGGGCCCGGAGGGCTCCGGCCGGCCGGAGCGGTTCATCCCGATGCTCAATGCCGCGCGCTCACCCACGTTCTACGAGTTCGACTCGGCGGACCTCCTCAAGCTGTACCGGGATCTCGACGACCGCGACGAGGAGCCGGTGATCGTCTACCACTCGCACACCGCGACCGAGGCCTACCCCTCCCGTACGGACATCAGCTACGCGAACGAGCCCGGCGCCCACTACGTCCTCGTCTCCACGGCCGACACGGACGAGGCCGGCCCCTTCCAGTTCCGCTCGTACCGCATCGTCGACGGCGAGGTCACCGAGGAGGAAGTAACCGTCGTCCCGTAGCCGGTTCACCCCCTCTGTCCGCGATCCGGACCGATCCATCCCGTATGGCGAGATCACCCCTCGGACCGGGGTGCGGGAATCGATACGATGAGCCCATGGTTTCCCACGACGTGAGCGAAAAGACGACGGACACGACGTCCGTCACCTTGCGCGCCGCGTCCACGCTCTTCCTGGGAGCCTTTGGATGTGGAGCCGCCCGGCTGCACGTCGACCTGTGCCGCCTCGACAGCGCAATCTGTCCGTGCCGCGCTGCCGTCTGAGCCGCGGCCCCGCGTAAGCACCACGCACCACCACCGGCACTACCGGCACCACGCGCGCCGCCGCACTCTCCGCCTCACCATCCGACAGGAGCCCAGCCATGGCCATCGAGGTCCGCATCCCGACCATCCTCCGCACCTACACCGACGGCGCCAAGGCGGTCGAAGGCAGCGGTGACACCCTCGCCGACCTGCTCACCGACCTCGAAACCCGGCACAACGGCATCCGGGCCCGGATCGTCGACGGCGACCAGCTCCGCCGCTTCGTGAACGTCTACCTCAACGACGAGGACGTCCGCTTCCTCGACGGCATCTCCACCAAGCTGGCCGACGGCGACAGCGTCACGATCCTTCCGGCCGTCGCCGGCGGCATGGTCTGAGCCTCGGATGCGATACGACTCCCCGCTCGCCGCGGTGGGCAACACCCCGCTCGTACGGCTCCCACGGCTGTCCCCTTCGGACGACGTCCGGATCTGGGCCAAGCTGGAGGACCGCAACCCGACCGGATCGATCAAGGACCGCCCCGCGCTCCACATGGTCGAACAGGCCGAGAAGGACGGCCGGTTGACGCCCGGCTGCACCATCCTGGAGCCCACATCCGGCAACACCGGCATCTCGCTCGCCATGGCGGCCAGGCTCAAGGGCTACCGGATCGTCTGCGTCATGCCGGAGAACACCTCGCACGAACGCCGCGAGCTGCTCACCATGTGGGGTGCGGAGATCATCTCCTCACCCGCGGCAGGCGGCTCCAACACCGCCGTACGCGTCGCCAAGGAACTCGCAGCCGAGCACCCCGACTGGGTGATGCTCTACCAGTACGGAAACCCGGACAACGCGGGCGCGCACTACGCGACCACCGGCCCGGAGATCCTCACCGACCTGCCCTCCATCACCCACTTCGTGGCAGGTCTCGGCACCACCGGCACCCTCATGGGCGTCGGCCGCTACCTGCGCGAGAACGTCCCGGGCATCAGCATCGTCGCCGCCGAGCCGCGCTACGACGACCTGGTCTACGGTCTGCGCAACCTGGACGAGGGCTTCGTCCCGGAGCTGTACGACGCCTCGGTGCTCACCACCCGCTTCTCGGTGGGCAGCGCCGACGCGGTGACCCGTACCCGTGAACTGCTCCAGCAGGAGGGCATCTTCGCGGGCGTCTCGACCGGCGCCGCGCTCCACGCGGCGATCGGCGTCGGCAGGAAGGCCGTCAAGGCCGGTACCCCGGCGGACATCGTCTTCGTCGTGGCCGACGGCGGCTGGAAATACCTGTCGACCGGCGTCTACACGGCCCCCACGACGGAGGCGGCCATCGAAACACTCCAGGGCCAGCTCTGGGCCTGAGCCTCCCCCCCCTGAGCGACCCGGGCGGCGGCCGGAGACCACCACGGTCCGGCCGCCGCCCACGCTGCTTCGTCCGCCGCTCCGCGCGGCCGGCGCATCCCCGCCGTACGCCGGGGATGCCGTGCCCCGGGCGCCGCAGCACTACCCCGCCAGATGCCGCACCCGGTCCCACACCGCGGGATCGACATCGCCCGCCCACCGGCGGAACTCCCGCACCCGGACATCCCGCAGCTCGTCCGTCTCCAGGAAACTCTGCCGCCCCCGCGCATCGC
Source organism: Streptomyces sp. NBC_00388 (assembly GCF_036061255.1). Classification (NCBI taxonomy): domain Bacteria; kingdom Bacillati; phylum Actinomycetota; class Actinomycetes; order Kitasatosporales; family Streptomycetaceae; genus Streptomyces; species Streptomyces sp. NBC_00388. The sequence goes on along the minus strand of NZ_CP107948.1, from coordinate 2,799,284 downwards.
CCACCGCCCCCGCCGGCAGCGCGATCACCCCGGGCCGCTCCTCGTGATGCTTACTGGTGATCTTGGCGACCAGGGCCGCGTCACCCCGCACCGACAGCACCAGGCACGGCCGGTCCTTCCCGCCCGGCCCGTCCTCGTACGGCACGACCGCCCACCAGATCTCACCCGCCCGCGGCCCCCGCCCGCCGGTCCGCTTCGGAGGTCGCCGCCCCGCGGGACCCCGCGGCTCACGCCCCCGCGCCCGCCCCGGAGGCCGCCTCCGCCCGCTCTGCCGGCGCCCGCCCCGCGCCCGCCCGTCGACGACCGACGCGATCAGGGCAATCAGCACCACGGCCACCAGCGCCAGCACCCACCTCGTATCCATACCCAGGACCGTACCGGTGGCGCCGGACACCCGGCAGGACCCCGGAGCCGGACCCGGAGAGGCCCCCGGGCCCGCTCGGCCCACCCGAACCGGTGACAGTGCAGGTGAGTTCGCCCACAACGGTGTCCTGTGGAGGAGCGGCCGTCGCTCCGGCGCCTTAGGCTCGATGGACCGCTCGACCCCCGTCGCCCGGCCCGTCCACGGAGGTTCCCACTCCATGAAGCTCACCGTCGTCGGCTGCTCGGGGTCGTTCCCCTCCGCGGAATCGGCCTGTTCGAGCTACCTCGTGGAGGCCGACGGCTTCCGGCTGCTCCTCGACATGGGCAACGGCGCCCTCGGCGAGCTGCAGCACTACTGCGGTCTCTACGACCTCGACGCCATCTTCCTCAGCCATCTCCACTCGGACCACTGCATCGACATGTGCGCGTACTTCGTCGCGCGCTACTACCGGCACGACGGCGGGCGCTGCCCCGCCATCCCCGTGTACGCACCCGAGGGCGCGGCCGAACGGCTGACGACGGCGTACGCGGACACGCCGTCCTCCACATCGATGGGCGAGGTCTTCGACTTCCGCACCCTGAAGTCCGCCTCGTTCGACATCGGACCGTTCTCGGTGCGCACGGAGAAGGTCCGCCACCCGGTCGAGGCCTACGCCATCCGGATCGAGCACGGCGGCAGCTCGCTCACCTACTCCGGGGACACCGGCGTCTGCGACCCGCTGCACGAACTGGCCGTCGGCGCGGACCTGTTCCTCTGCGAGGCGTCCTTCACCCACGGCAAGGAGGACGTGGCCGACCTCCACCTCAACGGCCGCGAGGCCGGAGCGCACGCGGTACGCGCCGGAGTGGGGCGCATGGTGCTGACCCACATCCCGCCGTGGACGGACGCCAAACGCAATCTGGCGGACGCACAGGCGGTGTTCGACGGACCCGTGGAGCTGGCCAGGCCGGGTGCGGTATACGAGATCTGACCTGCGGCAGGTGCGCGCGGGCCCTGGAACCGGTGCGGTTCCGGGGCCCGCGTCCGTCCGTCAGGCCTTGGTCACGTCCTCGACGTCCTCGTCCGGCTCGCGCCCAGGCGTCATCACGTTGAACTTGGTGATCACGAACCGGAAGACCACGTAGTAGACCACCGAGAAACAGAGGCCGATCGGGATGATCAGCCACGGTTTCGTATCGAGGTGCCAGTTGATGACGTAGTCGATCAGACCCGCCGAGAAGCTGAACCCCGCATGGACCCCCAGGGCCCAGGTGATGCCCATCGAGGCACCGGTCAGCAGGGCGTGCAGCCCGTACAGCAGCGGCGCCGCGAACATGAACGAGAACTCCAGCGGCTCGGTCACCCCGGTCACGAACGACGTCAGCGCGACCGAGATCATCAGCCCCGTGACCTGCTTGCGCCGCTCCGGCCGCGCACAGTGCGCGATGGCCAGGGCCGCCGCGGGAAGCCCGAACATCATGATCGGGAAGAAGCCGGACGTGAACTGACCCGCACTCGGGTCGCCCGCGAAGAACCGCGTGATGTCGCCCTGTACCCCGGTCCCGTCCGGCTTGCTGAACGTACCCGCCTGGAACCAGAAGAACGTGTTCAGGAACTGGTGCATGCCGATCGGGATGAGCAGCCGGTTGGCCACACCGAAGATCGCCGAGCCCCACGCGCCCAGGCTGATCAGATGCTTCGAGAACCAGGTCAGCGCATCGCCCACCGGCTGCCAGACCAGGCCGAACACCACACCGAGCACGACGGCGATGAAAGCCATCAGGATCGGCACGAGACGGCGGCCGTTGAAGAACCCCAGCCAGTCCACCAGCCTGGTCCGGTGGAACCGCTGCCAGACGATCGCCGTCAGCAGCCCGATGAGGATGCCGCCGAGAACGCCCGGATTCTGCGGCATGCCCGCCGGAAGCGCCTTCGTCACCGTGCCGTCGATCGGGTAGGCGCCCAGCACACCGTGGTAGACGAGGAACCCGACGACCGCGGCCAGCGCCGTGGAGCCGTCCGCCTTCTTCGCGAAACCGATCGCGACACCGATACAGAAGAGCAGCGGCAGACCGAACGCCCCGTCGAGGATCGCGTTGCCGCCGGCGAGGAAGACCTTGGACGTCCGGTCCCAGAACGCGCCGTGCAGATAGGCGGTGAAGAGGTTGCCGAGCGACACGAGCAGACCGGCCGCGGGCAGCACGGCCACGGGCAGCTGAAGGCTGCGGCCGACCTTCTGCAACCCCTGGAAGAGCCCGTTCCACCACTTCTTCTGCGGTGTGCCCTGCGGTACGGCCGCGCTGCTGGTGCTCATTCGGCGTCCTCCTGGCGTGGCCTGCCGGCGATCGCCGTACATGGCTGCAATGCGTGGCTGCAGACCACCCGCGGCGCGGTCCGATGCGGTGCCCCGGGCGCTGCACCAGTGACCGCCATCTTCCGAGGCGGCACGGCGCACCGCCCGTATAAGTGGGCCAATCGTGCGTTACCGTGACGAAACGGACCGGAGAGCCGGGCCGCCAGCAGAGACTCAGGAGTCAGACATGGCCACTAAGGCTGAGAAGATCGTCGCCGGGCTCGGCGGCCTCGAAAACATCGAAGAGGTCGAGGGCTGCATCACCCGGCTCCGCACCGAGGTGAAGGACGCCTCCCTCGTGGACGACGCCGCGCTCAAAGCCGCAGGCGCCCACGGCGTCGTCAAGGTGGGCACCTCGATCCAGGTCGTCGTCGGCACCGACGCCGACCCCATCGCCGCGGACATCGAGGACATGATGTGAACGGATGAGACGCCGACGCCCGGACCGGCGGCCCCCGGCCCCGCCACCGGTCACGGGCGTCCCTCCCCACCGCGGCCGATAGGCTCGGCCCCATGTCTCGTATCGACGGCCGCACCCCCGAAGAACTCCGCCCGGTCACCATTGAGCGCGCGTGGAGCAAGCACGCCGAAGGCTCCGTCCTCATCTCCTTCGGCGACACCAAAGTCTTCTGCACCGCCTCCTTCACCGAAGGCGTACCGCGCTGGCGCAAGGGCAGCGGAGAGGGCTGGGTCACCGCCGAGTACTCGATGCTCCCCCGCTCCACCAACACCCGGGGCGACCGTGAGTCCGTCCGCGGCAAGATCGGCGGCCGTACGCACGAGATCTCCCGCCTCATCGGCCGCTCGCTGCGCGCGGTCATCGACTACAAGGCGCTCGGCGAGAACACGATCGTGCTCGACTGCGACGTCCTCCAGGCCGACGGCGGCACCCGCACCGCCGCGATCACCGGCGCGTACGTCGCCCTGGCCGACGCCATCACCTGGGCGCAGTCCAAGAAGCTCATCAGGTCCGGCCGCAAGCCCCTCACCGACACGGTCTCCGCGATCAGCGTCGGCATCGTCGACGGAACACCGCTCCTCGATCTCCGCTACGAGGAGGACGTCCGCGCCGAGACCGACATGAACGTCGTCTGCACCGGCGACGGGCGCTTCGTCGAGGTCCAGGGGACGGCCGAGGCCGAGCCCTTCGACCGCAAGGAGCTCAACGCCCTGCTCGACCTGGCCACCGGCGGCTGCGCCGATCTCACCGCACTCCAGGCCGAGGCGCTCGGCAAGTAGCACAGCGGTCCGCCCCGGCACGGACGCCCGCGTCGCACGGGGACGGGCGCGGCCGGGTGGGCCCGGCGTGGGGGCGGCGTGGGGGCGGCGTGGGGGCGGCGTGGGGGCGGACGGGGCGTGCGGCAGGCCGCCCCGTCCGCCCCCTGATACTGGACGCATGACCCGTCTGATCCTCGCCACCCGCAACGCCGGGAAAATCACCGAACTCGAAGCGATCCTCGCCGCCGCGGGCCTGCCCCACGAACTGGTCGGCACGGACGCGTACCCGGAAGTCCCGGACGTCAAGGAAACAGGCGTCACCTTCGCCGAGAACGCCCTGCTGAAGGCCCACGCCATGGCCCAGGCCACCGGCCTCCCGGCCGTGGCCGACGACTCGGGCCTCTGCGTGGACGTACTGAACGGCGCCCCGGGCATCTTCTCGGCCCGCTGGGCAGGCACCCACGGAGACGACGAGGCGAACCTCCGTCTGCTGCTCGCCCAGCTCTCGGACATCGACGACCCGCACCGGGGCGCCCACTTCGCCTGCGCGGCGGCCCTGGCCCTCCCCGACGGCACGGAACGTGTGGTCGAGGGCAGCCTCTTCGGCACCCTCCGCACGACCCCGGCCGGCAGCGGCGGCTTCGGCTACGACCCGATCCTCCAGCCCGCGGGCGAGACCCGCACCTGCGCGGAGCTGACAGCGGGGGAGAAGAACGCGATCAGCCACCGGGGGCAGGCGTTCCGCGCGCTGGTGCCGGTGGTGCGGGAGCTGCTGGGCTGACGGAGAAAGGCGTGGCCTCCACGAAGGAGGCCACGCCTTTCTGCCCAGTGCGCCCGATCGGATTCGAACCGATATGCACGACCACCTAAAGATCGTCGCTCACCAGGTGGCGTACGGGCGCGCAGACCAGAGGAACTTTACTTCGTCCCCCGGAGCGATGGCGAGCGGTTGGCGAACGTGCCGGTCTGGCTGTGACACGACGGGCACAAGTAGCGGAGATTCTCCCGGCGGTCGTCCAGCCGGTCGCCGTTGATGTGGTCGATCTCCAGCACCAGCCGCTTGCCCTGCCAGCTCTCACCGATACCGCATTCGGCGCAGACGTGTGGGACGGTCAGGTCGTCGAGTGCTCGCCGCAGCTTCACCGTTCTGGTCCGGGGTGAGCCGGGGGCGCGTCGCCGCAGTGTCTCTTCGGCCGAACCTCGATGGGGCGAGACCGTGCCGCGAGCGTGGCCTTGACCGGTGAAGTGGTCGGTCGGAATTCCGTGGGCTTCCAGACTTCGGCCGACGCGGGCCCTGGCGGCCCCCGATTCCTTTTGCCCGAGCCCTCTGAGGACGCCGGCCAGACTGCTGGACCGGGCGACCACGGTGGCCAGTGGCTCACGGGGGAGTACAGGTGGGCCGTGCTTGCGGCCCTTGCGGAAATGCGACGTGTCGATGCCGAAGCGTTGGAGTTTGCTGCTGATGAGTCCGTACGGGCTGTCGCTCGGCGGGTAGCCCAGGTATTCCACCATCTCCCGGATGCTGTACGTGTGGGCAGCCGCGTCTTCGAGCAGTTCCCGCGAGTAGCTCCGTCTGTCGCGTGCGGGTAGCGACTCGTCGGCGAAGTGCGAGATGCCGACGCCGTAGTGCTCCAGCCGGAGCCGCAGGTACCGCATGGTGCGGGCGTCCATGGGGGAGTCCAGCCGGCGCATGAGGTCGACGAGACTCGTGGAGACGGCCGCGGTCCTGGCCAGCAGATCGCGTGGGTACTTCGCTGCGCTCACGCGGCCACCCGCCTGCGTCCGCGATACGTGTCGGTGACCGCATGGCAGTTGGGGCACAGGAGCCGGAGGTTTGCGGGATCGTTGTTCCACCATTCGCCGTTGACGTGGTCGACTTCGAGGCGGAGAGGCCGGTTGTTCCACTCCGGGCCGGTGCCGCACATCGCACACCGCTCCGGTATCCCCTTCCGCAGCAGTTCGCGGCGGAGGCGCTCGCCCGGGACTCTGCCTTCATCAGGGGACCGGACCGTCAGGACCTCGGCCCGGGAGCGCTGGGGGCCTCCGCTCGTGCGTGGGGTGAAGTGCGAGATGTCGATCCCGTACGCCCTGATCCGACGGCCGATGTGGGTGTGGTTCCCGCCGACCGGGTTGATGCCCAGACGGCACAGCACTTCCCGGATGCTCGTCGAGGCGGTGACCGCCGCGCGAAGCCTCTCCTCGGTGTGGCGTACCCATCGGTCCGGGAAGTGGGAGGTGTCCACCCCGGCCTCGGCCATCTTCCTGCGCAGATACCGTCTGCTGCCCGGTGTCGCTGTGCCGCCGCACCAGCGCACCGCCTCGTCCCAGCTCTTTGTCTCGCGAGCGGCTTCTTCCAGCAGCCCGCGCGTGTACCTCGTCGGCATGCTCCCCCTCCGTCCCGGTCACACGTTCGCAACCTCGTACGGAGTAACGAACCGCTGACCGGACAGTCACGTCCGGGAAACGGAACGTCCCGTACCGGGTGGGACCGGTACGGGACGTCGGGGGAGCCGCGGTACGGCTCCGGGGGTGGGTCAGAAGCGGGGTTCGGGGGCCTGGGACTCGACCATTTCGGCCGCCTCCTCCTTGGTCTCCACCGACGGGGGCGAGCCGTCCAGCGGCTTCTGCGCGGTCTCCTTCATGCAGGCCACCGCGATCACACCGACCAGCGATGCCGCCATCGCGTAGTAGGCCGGCATCAGATTGCTGCCGGTCAGGCTGATCAGGGCGGTGATCACCAGCGGTGTCGTGCCGCCGAACAGGGAGGCAGAGAGGTTGTAGCCCACCGAGAGCGAGCCGTACCTGACCTGCGTCGGGAAGAGCGCGGGCAGCGCCGCCGACATCGTGCCGAGCAGGCAGACCAGGGCCAGGCCCATCAGCAGCAGGCCCGCCGTGATGGCCGGGATGGAACCCTGCCTGACCAGCAGGAACGACGGCAGCGAGAGGAAGAAGAAGCCGAGCATGCCGGTCATCAGCAGAGGCTTGCGGCCGAAGTGGTCGCTCAGCTTGCCCACCTGGTTGATGATCAGCATCAGGAAGACCATGACGCCCAGCAGGATCACCAGGCCGTGCGTCTCGCTGTAGTGCAGCTCGTCGGAGAGGTACGTCGGCATGTACGACAGCAGCATGTAGTCCGTGACGTTGTACGCGCCCACCAGGGCGATGCACAGGATCAGCGAGGGCCAGTAGTCCCGGAAGATCTTGCCCAGGTCGCCCTTGGCCGAGGTCTCGACGCCGTCGGCCGCGTCGACCGCGTGGACGCTCTCGCCCTCCAGCCGCTGGAAGGCGGGGGTCTCGTCGAGCCGGAGCCGCAGATAGAGGCCGACCAGGCCCAGCGGGCCCGCGACCAGGAACGGGACGCGCCAGCCCCAGCTGTCCATGCCGTCACTGCCGACGAATGTGGTCATGATCGTGACAAGCCCGGCGGCGCCGACGTACCCGGCCAGCGTGCCGAACTCCAGGAAGCTGCCGAAGTACCCGCGCCGCTTGTCGGGCGCGTACTCGGCTATGAAGGTGGAGGCGCCGCCGTACTCACCGCCGGTGGAGAAGCCCTGCACCAGGCGGAAGAAGATCAGCAGCACCGGGGACCAGAAGCCGATCGCCGCGTACGAGGGCAGGATGCCGATCGCGAAGGTGCCGATCGACATCATGATCATCGTCATGGCGAGGACCTTCTTGCGGCCGATCTTGTCCCCCATCGGCCCGAACACCATGCCGCCGACCGGACGGATCAGGAAGGCCACCGCGAAGGTCGCGAACGACGAGAGCAGCTGGACCGTGCCGCTTCCTCCGGGGAAGAAGACATGGCCGATCGTGGCCGCCAGGTAGCTGTAGATGCCGAAGTCGAACCACTCCATGGCATTACCCAGGCTGGCTGCCTTCACCGCCCGCTTGATCGCGGCCTCGTCCGTCACCGTGATGTCGGTGCGGCGCAGCCGCGGGTTCTTCCTTCGGTCGATCACCCGGAAGAGTTCGCGGTGGCGTTTGACCGCCTCGGGGTCGGCGGCGGTCTCGTGGCCGGTGTCCGCCATGGTGATCGTCCTCTCTGTGGGCATACAAAAACACGCAGGAGGCTCTTCTGCACAGCGATGGCGATCGCAAACCAGGGCTCCGAAGAATTGGGACCTTGGTCACGTATTTTCAGCGGATACCGGCCACTACCGCAACTTTTCGGGCTTTTCGACCTTTCGGGCGGTGCCTCTCACCGGGCCCGGCGGGCCGAGGGGTGAGGGGTGAGGGGTGGTGATCAGAGGTGCTCGGAGCCATTCGGGAGGTGCTCAGAGGCGCCAGGAAGTACTGGTGCCTGGAGGTGGCCCCCTGAAGGCGCCCGGAGGGCCCCCGTGAGGTGTCCGGAAGCCGTTCAGAGGCCGAGGTCCTTGATGATCTTGGCGACGTGACCGGTGGCCTTGACGTTGTAGAAAGCGTGTTCGACCTTGCCGTTCTCGTCGACGACGACGGTCGACCTGATCACGCCGGTCACCGTTTTGCCGTAAAGCTTCTTCTCCCCGAATGCGCCGTACGCGGCGAGGGTCTCCTTGGACGGGTCGCCGACGAGCGTGACCTTCAGGGACTCCTGCTCGCGGAATTTGGCGAGCTTCTCCGGCTTGTCCGGGGAGACCCCGATGACGTCGTATCCGGCGCCGGCCAGGAAATCGAGATTGTCCGTGAAGTCGCAGGCCTGCTTGGTGCATCCGGGGGTAAGAGCCGCCGGATAGAAGTACACGATGACCTTGCGCCCCTGGTGGGCGGCGAGAGAGATCTCGTTGCCGTCCGCGTCGGGCAGGGTGAAGGCGGGGGCGGTGTCGCCGGGCTGCAGTCGCTCGCTCATCGGGCTCTCCTCGGGAGGATCTGTGATCGTGACGTAGGGATGGGGCAGAGCGTAATAGGGGTGCCGCGGGGTGCGTTCCCGCTGGAGCTGACAGACTGTCGAGCAACGACTACCGGACACGACCACGGAGGCAGCGCAGTGTCGGATGCCACGGATGCCAGGACCCCGGCGCAGATCGAGGCGGACATCAAGACCCGGCGCGCGGATCTCGCGGACACGCTGGACGAGATCGGTGTGCGGCTGCACCCCAGCACGATCGCGGGGGACGCCAGGGCCAAGGTCACATCGGCCGTCGACCAGACGGCGGGGCGCGCGTTCGTCGCGCTGAACCGGGCCGCGAACGGGGTGCGGGCGCAGTTCGTGACCGAGGAGGGCTCGCCCCGGCTGGAGCGCGTGATCCCGGTGGCGCTCCTCACGGTGGGCCTGGTGGGTCTCTGCGTGACGTCGGCGACGAAGACGAAGCGGCGGCAGCCGGGGCTCTGCGCGACGACGAAGCGGCGGCGCTGAGCTGCTCGCCCGGGCCCGCCCCGTGCGGCCGGTGGTCCGCGGGCGCGGACCCTTCGGTGAACACCGTGCTCCGGGCCAGGTAGGTTCGAGCCCGTGAGCGAGAAGATCCACGACGACAAGCTGCCCATCCGGATGCTGCACGACCGTGTGCTGGTCAGGTCCGACACCCCGGAGGGTGAGCGGCGCTCCGGTGGCGGGATCCTGATCCCGGCCACCGCGGCTGTCGGCAAGCGGCTGGCCTGGGCCGAGGTGGTGGCGGTCGGGCAGAACGTCCGCACTGTGGTGGCGGGGGACCGGGTGCTGTACGACCCGGAGGACCGCGCCGAGGTCGAGGTCCGGGGTGTGGCGTACATCCTGATGCGGGAGCGCGATCTGCACGCGGTGGCTTCCGAGCGCGTGTCCGACGACTCCACCGGCCTGTATCTGTAGCGCTCCGCCCGGCCCTGCTGTGGCGCTGCCGGCCCTGCTGTGGTGCTGCCCGGCCCTGCGGTAGAGCTCCGCCCGGCCCTGCGGTGCGCAGCCGCCGCCGCCCCGCACGCTCTTTGCTACGGTGGAACGACCCCGACGAGACGCGCCGTACCGGGCAGACCGACAGCAAAGACGACGCACCCTGCTGATCCGTCTCGCGGAGGTGCCGTCATGGCCTGGATTCTGCTCGTCGTCGCCGGTCTGCTCGAAGTGGCCTGGTCGATCGGGATGAAGTACACCGAAGGTTTCACGAGGCTGTGGCCCAGCCTCTTCACCGGCGTGGGCATCGTCGCGTCCATGCTGTTGCTGTCCCAGGCGGCCAAGACCCTGCCGATCGGTACGGCGTACGGGGTCTGGGTGGGGATCGGCGCCGCCGGTGCGGCGGTGCTCGGCATGGTCGTGCTGGGGGAGCCGGCCACCGCCGCCCGGATCTTCTTCGTCTGCCTGCTGCTGGTCGCTGTCGTCGGCCTGAAGGCGACGTCCGGGCACTGAACGCCCCTGGGGCCGGCCGTGCGGGCGACAGTCCGCCCTGCGGCCGGCCCTCTTGCCCCGTTCTTCCGCCGGTGACTCAGGCGCGCCCGGCCGCGAACGGTCCGGTGGCGCCGAAGGCCAGCTCGGCGAAGCGTTCGCCGATGCGACGGTGGGTCGCGGCGTCGGGGTGGAGCTGGTCGGGCAGCGGCAGTTCGGCGAAGTCAGCTTCGCCGTAGAGAGCGTTGCCGTCGAGGTAGTGCAGATGGGGGTCGTCCTCCGCCCGCTGCGCCACGATGCGGGCGAGCTCCGCGCGGATGACGTTGAGGGTGAGCTTCCCCGCGGCGGTCTCCGCGGGGTCTCCGACGGCCTTGAACTGCACTGTGCCGTTGCTGAAGTCCGGGGCGCAGGGCCCCGGGGTGTCCTCGTGGATGGGGCAGTGGATGGGGGAGACGACCAGCAGTGGCGTGGTGGGGTGGCCCTCCCGGATCGTGTCGAGGAAACCGTGCACGGCCGGGGTGAAGGCACGCAGCCGCATCAGGTCGGCGTTGACGAGGTTGATGCCGGTCTTGACGCTGATCAGGTCCGCTGGGGTGTCCCGCAGGGCGCGCGCGGTGAACGGGTCGAGCAGTGCGCTGCCGCCGAGCCCGACGTTGATGAGTTCCGCGCCGCCGAGCGCGGCGGCGAGCGCCGGCCATGTGGTGGAGGAGCTCTCGGCGTTGGAGCCGTGGCTGATCGAACTGCCGTGGTGCAGCCAGACCTTGCGACCGCGGGCCGGCACGGCTTCGACGGGGGCGTCGGTGCGCAGGGCGATGAGTTCGGTGACCTCGTTGTACGGCAGCCAGATCTCCAGGTCCTTCGGTCCTGCGGGCAGACCGGTGAACCGGACGGTGCCGACCGGGCCCGGGTGGGTCTCCGCTGAACCGGTGGCCATGTCCACCAGGCGTACGTTGCCTCCGGTCACGGAGGCCCGGTCGGTCAGCCGGCCGTCGATGAGCAGGTCGTACAGCCCGTCGGGCCGGGGCGGGACGCCCTGGTAGGCCATCTTGGTGCGGAGCGTGTCCAGCTCGATGGTGGTGGCCTCGGTACGGATGGCCAGCCGTACACCGGACGGCTGGGCCTCCGCCATGGCCAGCTGCTCGTCGGAGTACTGGGCGCGGGCCCGGGCGGGCAGCCGGTGCGGCAGGATGCCGTGCTCGGTGCGTTCCAGGTCGAGGGCGCCCCGTATGAGGTCCTCGGTGAGGGGGATGCTGAGGGGGGCGGCTTCGTGGTGCGGGGAGTTCATGCTCCCAGCCTGTCAAGGGGATTACCGATCCGCACACCATTTTGAGCCGGGAGCCGGGAGCCGGGAGCCGGGAGCCGGGAGCCGGGAGCCGGGCCCGCCCGCTTCCCACCGCCGCCCGTGCCTACCCGTCGCCCCTGCCGTACCGCGCCGCCCCTGCCGTACCGCGCCGCCCGTGCCGTACTCCGCCGTCAGCCGCCCGTGGTGCCGCCGCCCCCGTCCTCGCCCCCCGGGCCTCCGTCGCCCCCGCCGTTGTCGCCACCGCCCGTGTCCCCGCCGTCCGTCAGCCCGCCGATCACGCCGGGGTCCTCGGTGCTGGGAGCCTCCGACGGCTCAGGGGGCGCCGTCGTGGGCTCCGTGCTCGGCGGTGCGGACGACGGCCCGGACGGGCTCTCGCCCGGGGAGGGCGAGGCCGTTGCCGAGGGCGAGGCGGAGCTCTCGGCCGGAGAGGGCAGTGCCTCCCGGCCGGCGCCCGACTGGAGGTCGAGGTGGAAGGCCGTGCGCGGGGTGCCCGAGAGCGCGGCGCCCGTGTACTGACCCCAGATCTGGGCGGGCGCGCCGCCACCGTTGATGCGGGCGAGGCCGAGGGCCCCGTACAGCGGCTTCTGCACGCCGGTGGCCGGGTCCTGGCCCATCACGGAGATGACGGTGGACAGGTCGGGTGTGTATCCGGCGAACCAGGCGGCCTTGTCGTTCTCGGCGGTGCCGGTCTTGCCCGCGGCCGGCCGTCCCGCGGACTTCGCCGCGGTGCCGGTGCCGCTCGCGACGACGCTCTTCAGGATCGATGTCGTGGTGTCCGCGGCCTGCCGGCTGATGCTCTGGACGGTGCTCCTCTTCGGCAGCTTCAGCGTCTGGCCGTTCTTGGTGACCTTCTCGATGATCGTGTACCGCCCGTGCTTCCCGTGGCCCGCGAGTGTCGCGTACGCCTCGCTCATGTCCAGCACGCTGGCGGTGGCCGGGCCGAGCGCGATGGAGGGGTACGGGTTGAGGTCGGGGGTGTTCCTGGCGATGCCGAGGTCGATGGCGGTCTGCTGGACCCGGGAGGGTCCGACGTCCTCGGCCATCTGCGCGTACACCGCGTTCACGGACTTGTCGGTGGCGGCGGAGACGGTGATGCGGCCGTACGACTTGTCGTCCTCGTTGCCCGGTGCGTAACCGGTGGAGCCGTTCGGTCCCTGCACCATGCGGTGGTTGGTGCCGTCGTAAATGGTGTTCGGGGTGATCCTGCGCCCGTCCTGGGTGGTCGACCGGTTCTCCACGGCCGAGGCGAAGACGAACGGCTTGAAGGTGGAACCGACCTGGTAGTCCCGGCGGGTGGCGTTGTTGACGTACTGCTTCGTGTAGTCGATGCCGCCGTACATCGCGACGACCTTGCCCGTGTCGGGTTCCACCGAGGCGCCGCCGACCCGGACGTTGCGGTCGGCGCTGCGGCTCTTGCTGAGCTTGCTGGTCACCTGGTCGCGCACCGCTGTGCCCAGCGCCCGCTGCTTGCTGCGCTGGAGGGTGGTCGTGATGCGGTAGCCGCCGGTGGCGAGGGTGTCCTCGTCGATGATCTTGTTGCTGGTGAGGTCGTCCTTGACGGCCTGGACGAGGTAGCCGCGCTGTCCGGAGAGGCCGGACGACGGCTTGGCCTTGCCGGGCACCGGAAACTTCTCCCGCGCCCGTGCTCCGGGGCTGAGCCACTTCTTCTTGACCATGCCGTCGAGGACGTAGTTCCAGCGGGCCTCGGCCCGGCCCTTGTTCTCCGGGTGCGCCACGACGTCGTAGGCGCTGGGGGCGTTGAGCAGGGATGCGAGGTAGGCGCCCTGGCCTGCGTCGATGTCCTGGATGTTCTTGCCGTAGTAGGCCTGGGCCGCGGCCTGGATGCCGTAGGCGTTGCGCCCGAAGTAGCTGGTGTTCAGATAGCCCGCGAGGATGTCGTCCTTGCTCTCCTCGCGGTCGAGCTTGATCGAGATGAAGAACTCCTTGACCTTGCGGCTGATGGTCTGTTCCTGGCCGAGGTAGTAGTTCTTGACGTACTGCTGGGTGATGGTCGAGCCGCCCTGCGTGCCCTTGCCGGTCACGGTGTTCCACGCCGCGCGGACCATGGCCTCGGGGTCGATGGCGCTCTCGGAGTAGAAGTCGCGGTCCTCGGCGGAGAGCGCGGCGCGCTGGACGACGAGGGGGATCTGGGAGAGCTGCACGTTCTCGCGGTTCACCTCGCCGTCGCGGGCGAGTTCGGTGCCGTCGGAGTAGAGGTAGATGTTGCTCTGGGCGGTGGCCGCGGTGTTGGCGGTGGGGATGTCGACGAGGTTGTAGCCGGCGATGAAGCCCCCGACGATCAGCAGCAGGATCACCAGGACGGTGCCCAGGACCATCCGCCAGGTGGGGATCAGCCGGCGCCAGCCCGTGCGCCGGGGGCGCTTGCGTTTCCCGGCGGGCTGTCCGGCGCCGGCGTCCCCGGGGCCCCCGGGTGCGCCGCCGCTGCCGCCGGGCGGCCGGGGGCCGCCGCCTTCGCGGTCCCGCGGGGTCCAGCCGGGCTGCTGTGGCTGCTCGTCGCTCACTGTCTCTCCAGCGTCCGGCACAAGGGTGGCGTATCGGGTGAATCGTTACGTACGCCCATAAAACACTGTCGGGGCGTCCGGTTCGAACTGCGCGGATTATTCGGTCGCGGCGCACGCCCTACTGGACTAGGGTCGGCCGCTTTGGTGCTGCGCGGGGCGGGCGACAGGCGAGGGGGCTCAGGGTGCGGCTGTACGCGGTGGTGGCCTCGGGAGGGTTCCGGCGCTTCGCGACCTACCGGGTGGCGACGGCGGCGGGGGTGTTCACCAACACCGTCTTCGGTTTCATCATGGCGTACACGTACATCGCCCTCTGGGACGAGAGCCCGCACCTCGGAGGCTACGACCAGGCGCAGGCCCTCACGTATGTGTGGCTCGGCCAGGCGATGCTGACGACGATGGCGCTGATCGGCGGCGGCCTGGAGGAGGAACTCATCGAGCGCATCCGCACGGGGGATGTCGCGATCGACCTCTACCGCCCCGCCGACCTCCAACTCTGGTGGATGGCAGGCGATTTGGGGCGCGCCGCTTTTCAGGTCCTCGGACGCGGAGTGGCGCCCATGGCTCTGGGGGCGCTCGCCTTCGATCTCGCGCTGCCTTCCGACCCTTTCGTGTGGCTCGCGTTCGCGGGGGCGCTCCTCCTGGGGGTGATCGTGAGCTTCGCGATCCGCTATCTCGTGGCGCTCTCCGCGTTCTGGCTGATGGACGGGGCGGGTGTCGCCCAGATCGCGGGGATCGCCGGGATGTTCTTCTCCGGGATGCTGCTGCCGCTGAATCTCTTCCCCGGGCTGCTGGGCGAGATCGCCCGGGTGCTGCCCTGGTCGGTGCTGCTCCAGGTGCCCGCCGACATCCTCCTGGGCAAGCGGACCGGGTGGGGGCTGGTCACCGCGTACGCCTTCCAGCTCGGCTGGGCCGTCGTGCTGCTCGGCGCCGGGCGGCTGCTGCAGTCCGCCGCGACCAGGAGGGTGGTGGTGCAGGGTGGCTGACGGACTGCGCGCGTACGGGCTGATCGCGGGGATGTGGATCCGCTCGACGATGGCGTACCGGGCGTCGTTCGTGATGACGGCCCTCGGCAACTTCGCCGCGACCGGCCTCGACTTCGCCGCGATCCTGCTGATGTTCTCGCACGTGGACCGGCTCGGCGGCTACTCGCTGGGCGAGATCGCCTTCCTGTACGGGCTCGCGTCGACCGCCTTCGGCCTCTCCGATCTGGTGATGGGCTCGATGGACCGGCTGGGCCGCCGGGTCCGCGACGGGACCCTGGACACGCTCCTGGTGCGCCCGGTCCCGGTGATCGCCCAGATCGCGGCCGACCGCTTCGCCCTGCGCAGACTGGGCCGCCTCGCCCAGGGGCTGCTGATCCTCGGCTACGCGGTGGCGGTCGTCGATATCCGCTGGACGCCGCTGGCGGTCCTGATGGTGCCGATGATGCTGGTCAGCGGGGCGGTGGTGTTCTCCGCCGTGTTCGTGACGGGTGCGGCCCTCCAGTTCTGGGCGCAGGACGCTTCGGAGGTGCAGAACTCCTTCACGTACGGCGGCGTGACGCTGCTCCAGTACCCGCCGACGGTCTTTGCGAAGGACCTGCTGCGCGGCGTGACCTTCGTGATCCCGCTGGCCTTCGTCAACTGGCTGCCCGCGCTGTACGTGCTGGGCCGGCCGTACCCTCTGGGCCTGCCGCAGTGGCTGGCGTTCATGCCGCCGGTGGTGGCGGCGGTGTGCTGCGCGGTGGCGGGGGTGGCCTGGCGGGCGGGGCTGAGGGCGTACCGCAGTACGGGGAGTTAGCGCCGGGCCCGGTGATGGCCCCCGTTGCCCGGCGGCCTGCGTCTGCCCGGAGCGCCGCACCCTGACATGGGGTCAGGGGCGTTTCGGGGTAGGGCCCGGGGCTTCCCCGTGGTGGCCCGGCGGGGCGCCGCAGCAGGGTGGGAGTCATGCAGATCACCACTGAGAAGCGCCCCCCGGCCGTCCTCCGCGGGGCCGCCGGGCTCGCCTTCGCCGCCGCCCTCGCGGCCATGGCCACCGGTGCGGCGAGCGCTCCCGCCGCCGCTGCCGGCGCGCCTCCTGCTCCCTCGTACGACTTCAGCGACTGCCCGGACATCCCGGCCGGTGTCGACGCGGCCGACTGGAAGTGCGAAGTTCTCACCGCGAGCGGCCCGTTGACCCTCGGCAGCCGCAGTATTCCGGCACTGGCGCCGATGACCATCACTCATGCCGAGGGTCCGCTGCCCGACGGGAGCGACGGGCAGGTCTGGGGCGCTCTGCGCAGCGCCGCGACCGCTGTCCCCGGCGGGCTCCCCGGGAGCACCGCAGGCCGCAGCCCGCTGCTCGCCCTGTCCCTCCGGCCTGAGTACGGCGGCCGGTCCGACTTCTACTCCGTCGGGGACAGCATGGGCCTGTTCACCCTGCGCTTCCGGGTACTCGGCCCCCTGTTGCCGCACAACTGCGTCATCGGCGCCGACAGCCCCGTCGAACTGCACCTGAAGCGGGCCGGTGACTCGCAATGGGTCTCGAAGAACCCGCCGGTCATCAAGTTCGACGCGTACGACGACGCCTTCACCGCCCCGGCCGCCGACGGCTGCGGGCCACTGGGCAGGCTCGTCAACGACCGGCTGGGCCTCCCGGCACCGGCCGGGAACACGATCACCCTGTCCGCGCGGTACACCTTCAAGACGTACGACCGGCTTCCGCCGCGCTGACGCCGTGCCCGTTCCCGGGGCGCAGGCGGCGCCCGGCGGCGGTGCCGGCCCGCCGAAGGATCATCTCAAGCGTGCCGGCCCCAGTGCCCCCGGTGGATGACCTCACCCATGCCACGTCGCCGCTCTTCGACGCGAGGACTCTGCGCGGGCATGTCGTCAGCGCGGTAGCCGACCGTGATCCCGCCGATGGGGGCGTACTCGTCAGGTATCCCGAACTCGGCGCGGAAAGGCCGCAGATGTTCGGGCATGATGCCGAAGAAGCATGCGCCGAGGCCCTCGTCGACAGCGGTCAGCAGCATGAGCAGGGATGCCATCCCTGTGTCGATGTACCAATAGGGTGCGGGCCAGCGGGCCTCGGCCCGGTCCTCCCACCCCTTGTCGGGCTCAGCGTAGCGTTCGAGATAGGCCGCCTTGTGCGCCAGAGGCACTACAACCAGCGGGGCGTCCTGCATGGTCGGTGTCTTCTCGACACGGGTAGGTACGAATGGCCAGAAGCGGGCGCGGTCCTCAGGGTCGGTCAGGGCCAGAAATGACCAGCCCTGGGAGAAGCCGGCCGACGGTGCTCGCAGAGCAGAGCCAAGGAGTCGCTCGACCACATCGGGTGCCAGCGGTTTGTCGGAGTAGTGCCGGACCATGCGCCGGCGCCGAACCACTTCGGAAAATTCCATGTCGGCAGATGCTGCCACGCAGGCCCGGCTGTGTCAGTGCCGGCGGCCGGGCTCGGGCGTCCTCTGCGGCTGAACCGCCGAGCCGACGCGTAAGTCCGTGCCTCCGCCGAAAAGGCCGGTGCCCGCAGCCCTGCCGCTGGGCATGATGGCCCTTCCGCCTCCATGCGACCCGGAGCCGGTACGGGAGCGCACGACGGGAGCTGAACCACTGTGACCAGCACGACTGCCGGCTTCATCGAACTCGAAGCCCTGGAGAAGGTCTTCGACGTACGCCGCAAGTCCGGCTTCCTGCGCCGGGAGAAGCATCAGGTGCGCGCCGTCGACGGCATCACCTTCCGGGTCGCCCGGGGGGAGATGGTCGGCTACATCGGGCCCAACGGCGCGGGAAAGTCCACCACCATCAAGATGCTCACCGGCATCCTCACCCCCAGCGCCGGGCACATCCGCGTCGCGGGCCTCGACCCCTCACGCGAGCGGACGAAGCTCGCGCAGCGCATCGGCGTGGTCTTCGGGCAGCGCACCACCCTCTGGTGGGATCTGCCGCTGCGCGACTCGTACCGGCTGGTGCACCGGATGTACCGCATTCCGGACGCCCGGTTCCGCGAGAACATGGACCGCTGTGTCGAACTTCTCGATCTGGGCGAGCTGTTGGAGGTTCCCGTACGTCAGCTCTCGCTCGGACAGCGGATGCGCGGTGACATCGCGGCCGCGCTGCTGCACGACCCCGAAGTGCTCTACCTGGACGAGCCGACGATCGGCCTCGATGTCGTGTCCAAGGCCAAGGTCCGCGGCTTCCTCAGGGACCTGAACGCCGAGCGCGGCACCACCGTCCTGCTCACCACGCACGATCTGACCGATATCGAGCAGCTCTGCAAGCGGGTGATGGTGATCGATCACGGGCGGCTGATGTACGACGGTGCGCTGGCCGGGCTGCACGAGGTGGGGGAGAGCGAGCGGACCCTGGTGGTGGATCTGGAGCGGGAGCTCCCGCCGATCGACATCCCGGCGGCTCGCACCATCCGGGTGGAGGGGCCCCGGCAGTGGCTGACGTTCCCCGCGGCCGACTCGGCGGCGCCGCTCGTCGCGGCCGTCGCGGCCGACTACCCACTGGTCGATCTCGCGGTGCGGGAGCCCGACATCGAAGCCGTCATCGCCAAGATGTACGCGGACCGCAGCTATCAGTAGCCGTATCAGGATCCGTAGCCGCACCAGCAGTCCCGGGATCCCCGGCGGGAAGCTTCGGAGCCGGGAGCGCCGCCCGGCCCGTCCCGCGGGCACCGGACGCCCCGCCGTTTTCCGCGACGGGGCTCCGGGGGCCGGCGCGGCCGGGTCAGGCGCTGGCCGGCGCGGACCTGGTCAGCGCGTCCAGGTCGAGGGTCATCGCCATCGTGCGGTAACCGGCGTCGCTCGGGTGCAGGTGGTCGCCGGAGTCGTAGTCGGGCCGGAGCCTGCTCGGGGCGTACGGGTCACGGAGCGCCTTGTCGAAGTCGACCACCGAGTCGTAGACCCCGCCCGCCCGGATGATGGCGTTGACCTGCTGGCGTACGGCCTCCAGCTGCGGAGTCACCCCGAAGTGGCCGCCGAACGGCGTCAGCGTCGAACCGACCACGTGCAGCCCGCGGGCCCGTGCCTGCTGGGCGAGCTTGCGCAGCCCGTCGGTGATCTGCCGGGCGTTCACGTTGTGCGGCAGGCGCAGGATGTCGTTGACCCCCAGCTCGATCACGACGGCCTTCGCACCGGAGCGCCCGAGGACATCGCGGTCGAAGCGGTCGAGGCCGCTCTGTCCCTTGCCTGCCAGCAGGACGCGGTTGCCGCTGATGCCCTCGTTCAGCACCCCGTAGTGGCCGCCGAGCCGCCCGGCGAGTACGTCCGTCCAGCGCTGGTTGGTGTCCGTGGTCGAGGTGATGCCGTCGGTGATCGAGTCGCCGAAGGCCACGACCGAGCCGCGTGCCTCATGGGTGAGGACGTCCACGGCGGTGAGGTAGCGCCAGTACGGCGTCTCGACGGTGTGGCCGCCCAGGTCGGCGTACGAGACCTGCCGGGCGTGCGGGTGGTAGGTGACCGGGCCGCTCGGCGACGGGGTGGTGAAGGAGACCGTGACGTTGCCGTTGCTGGGCACCTGGATGCGGGCCGCGTCGCTGATGGTCTGGCCACCGGCCGGGATCGTCACGTAGTGGCGCCCGTCGAAGGTCACCGCCTGGACCGAGCCGTCGGCCGCGACGGACGCCTCGGTGACCTTCAGCGGCTGGGTGCCGAACAGGTTCGAGAGGGTGATCCGGGTCAGCGAGCCGCCGATGCTGGTGTGCACGACGTTACGGATGGTGCTCCCGGGGAGCCCGTTCGGCGTGCCGGGCTCGGGGCCGACGGGCGCCGCGGACCAGGTGCCCGTCCAGGTGCCGGAGGCCGGCACCCCCGACGAGACCCGCGAGGGGACACCCGCGGACACCGTGGTGGCCGGGGTTCTCACCATCGCGAAGATGCCAACGGAAACGAGCGTCACCACTGCCGCAAGCGTGGCGAGCAGGGCGTAACCACGGCGCCTGGTCATGAGCGGTCGGTCTCCTCGGGAACTCGACGTGCGTCCCAGGAGTAGCTCAGGCAGGGACAATACGTACGGGGGCGGTACAGGTGCAGGAACGGGCGGAGCAGGCGGAGCTGATGGAACGTACTGGCAGGGAAACGGAAGCCGGGGCCGGACCTGGGACGGAAGGCGTCACAGGTACCGCGCCACTGGGCTCCGTTGCCTACAGCGCGGCAGACGAGGAGAAGCGGCGTGGGGTCCGCCGTATGAAGACGACGGCCACCGGGCTTCTCCTTCTGGTCGCTCTCATTTTCGTACTCGCCACTTGGGCCTCGCACACCGGGGGCGGGTCCTGGACAGGCTATGTCGCTGCGGCTGCCGAGGCGGGCATGGTGGGCGCCCTGGCGGACTGGTTCGCCGTGACGGCACTGTTCCGCCGGCCACTTGGTCTCCCCATTCCTCATACCGCGATCATCCCCAACAAGAAAGACCAGCTTGGGGAGTCACTTGGTTCCTTTGTTGGTGAAAATTTTCTGTCTGAATCTGTCGTAAGGGCCAGATTGCGGGCTGTGGGCGTCGGCGGGCGCCTCGGATCGTGGCTCGCGGAGCCCGAACACGCCGATCGGGTGACGGCGGAGCTGTCTACGGCGCTGCGCGGCGCCCTCACCGTCCTGCGCGACTCCGACGTCCAGGCAGTGGTCGGCGAGGCCATCACCCGCCGCGCGGAGGCCGCCGAGGTGGCACCCGGTGTCGGGAAGATGCTGGAGAAGGTCGTCGCCGACGGCGGTCACCGCCGGGTCGTCGACCTGGTCTGCGTACGGGCCCACGACTGGCTGACCGTCCACTCCGACTCGGTGATGGACGCGGTGCAGGGCGGGGCGCCGGGGTGGACACCGCGGTTCGTGGACAAGAAGATCGGCGACCGCGTCTACAAGGAGCTGTTGCGCTTCATCACGGAGATGCGCGACATGCCCGAGCACCCGGCCCGCGGCGCCCTCGACCGGTTCCTGGAGGACTTCGCGACGGACCTTCAGTCGGACACGGACACCCGGGCGCGGGTGGAGCGCCTCAAGTCGGACCTGGTGGGCCGTACCGAGGTACAGGACGTGATCGCCTCGGCGTGGTCCTCCGTACGCGCCATGATCATCTCGGCGGCGGAGGACGAGCAGAGCGAGCTGCGGCTGCGCGCCCGTGCCTCGCTGCTCTCCCTGGGGGCCCGGCTGGCGACCGACGGCCGCCTCCAGCAGAAGCTGGAGGGATGGCTGGAGGACGCCGCGGTGTACGTGGTGACCACGTACCGCGACGAGATCACGTCCCTGATCTCGGACACGGTCGCGGGCTGGGACGGCGAGCAGACCTCCCGCAAGATCGAGGCACACATCGGCCGTGACCTGCAGTTCATCAGGATCAACGGCACGGTGGTCGGCGCGCTGGCGGGCCTCGTGATCTATACGGTGTCGCACGCGCTGGGGGCGTGACGCGGGGGCTTGACGGAGGAGGCGGGAGGCAGAGGAAGCCGGGTGGGAGCCGGGCAGGAGCCGGGGGGAGCCGGAGGGAGCCGGGCGGAGCCGGGCAGGAGCGGGCGGGGTGGTCGTCCGGCTGCCGGGGCTCCGGCACTCGGCTGGTTTTCCTCTTCCTATGCCCGGCGCGCGACCACGGTCGAGGCTGCGGCGACCGCCCCTGCGACGGAGAACACGGCAGGCCAGGCACCGATCTTCTTGGCGAGGGGGTGGGACCCGCCGAACGCCGCGAGGTAGACACCGGTGAGCGCGGCGGCCTTGGCCGTACCGGCCTCCTGCTGCCACTGCCGGGCGGCGACCGCACCGGCGGCGGCGAGCGTCACTCCGCCGAGGGGGCGCTTCCTGGTCCAGCGGGCCACGGCGAAACCGCCGACGAGACCGGTGGCTGCTACGGCTGCTGCGGGAATCTTTGCCATGAGGACGAGGCTAATGGCGCGGATCCGGAGGCCGGGGGCGGGGGCAGCCCTCAGGCGTCGTGAGCGTCGGGCGCCGTCGCGCACCCGCCCCGGCAGGGGCAGCGCCGGGACATCACCGCGCTACCCGGCCGCCCCTCGGGCCGCGTCGCGTGCGGGGGCGGCGACCACACCGTACGTACGCCCGCCCGCGACGTACTCACCGAGCGGGCGCATACCGAAACCGTCCACATGCACCCGCCACGACGCCCGGTTGTCGGCCTCGATGAAAGCCACCACGACATCCGCCCGGCCCCACGCCGCCTCGACCGCCATGGTGAAGAGCCCCTTGGCCACTCCGCGCCCCCGGAAGGCGGCGTCGACCACGACCGGTCCGTACAGCAGCCACCGTGACGCACTCAGCGGACGCCCCTGCCAGCGCAGCGAGTCCTGAGCGTCGAGCAGCGCCCGGACCGGGGGAGGCGGCGCGGACAGACTCCCGGGAGCGGACAAGGCGAGCAGACCGGCCACGCGCCCCGGGCCGGCGTGGCTGCCCCCGCCTCCCGACGCGTCCGCCGCACCGGCATCCTCCGCCGCGTCGGCGACGAGGAGACTCCCGCCCGTGGCCATGGCGCGCAGGGCGGCGGCATCGAAGCTGCCCTGCACAAACCCCTGCTCGGAGCGTTGCCGCTCGGTGAGTGCGTCGCGGTGGTTGGCGGCGAAGAGCGCCGCCATGGCGGGAACATCGGCCTCAGTGGCATACCGGTACTGCATGCTCCCGATCGTGCCACGGGCACCGTCAACGCCGGGTGAGGCGATCCGCCGGCCCGGCGCCGGGCCGGGCCGGGGCCGATGCCAGGCTCCTTTGCCGGCCGAGAGGGCGCGGACTCCGTCCCTCCGCCCCACACCGCACGCGGCCGGCGCCGGCCGGGGGCAGCCCCTCACTCGGGCCGGTCGGCCCGTTCTGGCTGGTCCTGCTCGGTCTGCTGGTCCTGCTCGGCCTGCGGGGCCTGTTCGGCCTGCTCGTTCTGTGGGGAGGGGGTTGCTGCCTGCGGGTACGGGACGAACATGCTCAGGCGATAGGTCGTCGGCTGCTCCGACCGACCGCACAACGTGTCCACCCGCAGCATCGACGCATCGGCCAGCCCGAGTTCGTCCCGGACACGGGGCACCGAGCGCTGCCACTCCGCCGCGTCCTGAGTCTCGAATACGACTTCCCAACGCCCTGCACCGGCGCCCCGCAACGGGCCGCCCCGCTGCTGATTCCTCCGCTTACGCTGCTTCGGCACGTGCCCAGCATGTCCTCCGGCCGGCCTGGCGGGCAAACGCGGGGCGGGGCGGGGCGGGGGAGGAGGACGCGGGGTAGACGGTGCGCGGGCAGCCGGGCACACAGCTGCGCGTAGCTCGCGACCGCAGGCCCGTTGGCAGCCGACGAACACACTGGGACGCTAGCCGCGTGATCGCAGAGGGAGCACAACCCATGGACATCGAGAACCTGGCCAGGGGCGGTCTGGACTGGCTCGTCGGCTCGGCGCGGGAAACGGACACCAGCAATGGCTTGGGGTGGGCGGACACGGCCGACGACGAGCGGAACTCAACCCTCTACAGCGGTGCTGCGGGAATCGTGCTGGCGCTGCTCGAAGGACGGGAGCACTTCGGTGACGACAGATACGGGGATGTCGCTGTGCGAGGCGCGCGGACAGTCGCGGCCTCCGTCGACGCGTGCGCGGACAGCTCTCTGTATCTCGGCCTGACCGGGATGGCCGTGGCCCTGCGCGCGGCCAACGACCTACTGGGAGACGCTGCCGCAGGAGCCGCCGCCGACCGGGCGATGGACCGGGTGCGCGGTCAGTTCGACGGGACGCGCTGGGGCAACTGGTTCGAACTGCTCGCCGGCAACGCGGGTATTGCCCTGGGCGCTCTTGCCACTGGTGACGTGGAGCTGGCCGTACTGGCGGTAGAGCCCTACCTGCGTACCGCAGAACGGAGTGCGGGAGGCGTTAACTGGGAGGTTCTGTCCGGGGTATCGGCGCGATTCCACCACATGTCGCACGGCACGCTGGGCATTGCGTACGCACTTGCCGCCGTCGGACGCGCCGCCGATCGCCCCGATCTGAGGGAGCTTGCGGTGGCGGGCGCATCGGATGTGGTGGCCCGTAACGAGGCGGGCCCGGCGGGCTTCCTGGTCCCGCACTCCGACCCACAGCACAGCCCAGCCCATACCGACCGCTACAGCTACGGCTGGTGCCACGGACCAACCGGCGACGCCCAAGCATTCAGACTCCTGGCTGCGGCCCTCCAGGATCCGGTCTGGCAGGCACACGCGGACCAGTGCTGGCACACGGTCACCCGCTCAGGGCTCCCACAGAGGCTGCGCCCGGGCTTCTGGGACAACAACGGCCGGTGCTGCGGGACGGCAGGGGTGCTGGCACTGGCTTGTGACCGGCACGTGGAACACCGCGACGGACTGGACTTCGCCCATATCCTCGCCGCAGACCTGGCTTCCCGCGCAACACAGGACGCCGACGGGGCGCGCTGGTCGAACGTGGAGCACCGGGCCATCCCGAACACGCTCGAACCCCGGCCGGGCTGGGCCATGGGCAATGCGGGCATCCTCCGAGAACTGCTTCGCTACGCCCGCATCGGAACGGGACGAGATGCGGGGTACGCGGTCGACTTGCCGGACCACCCGGTCGCGAGGCCGGGTCAGTCGTGAGCGGCGAGGACTCGGCGGCAGCGCGCGGCGATCCGAGTGGCCTCAGCCGAGTTGATCCGTTCGCACAGCGCCTATGAATCCTGCCCAAGCAGCTCCGCCCACGGTGAGACGTACGGAGTTCGGCCGTGACGAATCCCGCACCAGCGCGCCGTCGCGCACAGGCGCGTACTCGACGCACTCCGTGCCGCTACCCCCGCTGTAGGTGGACTTGAACCAGCGAGGTTCCGACTCCTTGGCCATCAACTCTCCTGAGCGACAGTGCGGATGAGGTCGGCGGAGGCGGTGATATCGAGTGCCTGCGCACAGAGGTACTGGAAGGCCAATCTATAGCGTTCGATTTCCTTCGGCTTCTCCATGAAGAGGCCGCCTCCGATGATGTCCACGTACACCACGTCCAGGTCGGGAGTTTGGCCACCGAGGACGATGAAGCTGCCCACTGCGGCGGCGTGTGCTCCGGCACTGAAGGGCAGGATCTGCACGGTGATGTGCGGACGGTCGGCAGCCGCCAACAGATGGAGCAGTTGGCCCCGCATCGTGTCGAGACCGCCCACCTGGCGACGGATAGCCGCTTCATCGATGACGGCCCACACATGCGGCGGCTGTTCGCGGTTGAGGAGGTCCTGTCTCTTCATGCGGATGTCGACCATGTGCTGCACCTCCTTCTCGGTGCAACGCATTTCAGAGGCGCGATGGACGGCCTCTGCGTACCCCCGGGTTTGGAGAAGGCCTGGGATGTACATGCAGGCGTAGTGATCCTCGCTGATCACCTCATCCTCAAGCGTGAGCATGAGATTCATCGAGTCAGGGATGGGATCGTCCAGTGAGCGCCACCACCCCTGGATCTTGGCACCCTTTGCCAGCTCGACCAGGGCTGCACGTTCAGCGTCAGTGGCGCCGTATTGGCGGCAGAGAGCGTCCACGACCGGCCACTTGACCGGCCCCTCCTTCGTCTCGTACCGGCTCAACGTCGCTTTGGAGATACCGACGCCCACTCCTGCCCCTTCGAGGGTGAGGCCCCTCTGCTCGCGTAGGCGACGGAGATCTGAGCCCAACTGGCGCCTGCGTGTGGTGGGGCCAACAACCATGATTCCAGCCCTTCGTGTTGATGAGAGGGTGCCCGCCGTCTCACCGCGGGAGCAAGGAGGCGTACGCAGGGGGCGCGCCACATGGCGTAGTGCTCCTCCCGAGTCGTTGTGAGAGTTCCATTTTGAGAGTTTCACTGCGACTCTAGGTGAGGCGGCGACTACGTGACGCTAACCATCACTCAGTATCGAGGAGTTGAGGGACATGGCTTACTACAGCTTCGAAGCCCCGCGTCAGGACTGGAAGCTGGCCTTCCTGGCGGAACCGGAGGAAGTCGCCAGACTTCGTGGTGCGCTGCGCCAGCGCTTGGCCCTCTGGGGCCTCTCGCAACAGGTTGATGCGGCCCAGCTGTGTGTCAGTGAACTGACCGCCAACGTCATCAAGCATGTGGGGGCGGGGACGCCTACCACTCTTACTGTGTCCACGGACGGAGCGCGTCTGCGCATGGAGGTTCGTGACCCGGACAGACGCGCGCTGCCGACACTTCTCTCTCCTGACATGAACTCTGAAGGCGGACGCGGTATGGCACTTGTTGACGCTCTTGCCGACCGTTGGGGAGTGCTGCTTTCAGCGGACTGCAAGATCACTTGGTGTGAGCTTGATCTGGCCCCGACCGCTAAAGGCGCCCCTGCTTCGGACCGAATCATGCGTGCCGAAGCTCTGCTCGGACTGCATGGCGAGTCAGCTGGGGGAGGTGAGGTTCCTCGCACCCGGCTAGGCGCCGCCTGCGCAGAGGAGGCTGTGACGGGCGTGATCACAGATCTCCTCTACTGGCTGAGGGCTCGCGGATGCGATCCGGAAGTGGCCCTGGATCAAGCGCAGATGCACTTTGAGGCGGAAGCGTTGTCGATGGCGGGACGAATGGAGGACACAACTTCGCGTGGGATGAATCCTGTCCAGTCGGAGTGAGCGTCTTGATTACCCTGTGGCGATCATCGAGTACGACCAAACGTCTGCTGGGATCTTGTGTTTCAGATCCCAGGTGATCGCCATCGGGCGACTGCCCCTGTGCTCCACGTAGGTGGCCTGACCAAGCAGCATCCACGGCTGGGCTCCGCCGATGTCGGTGCTCTTGTAGCGGCGGGCGAAGAGCAGGACGTGGCTACCGTGCGCCGTGTGATTCTGGTACCGGAGCCCGGTGCGAGACGTATCTGAGGTCTGGTTCTGTGATTCCCAGTGGAAGCGGGTCTCGCTCAACGCATAGTCCCGGTAGCGAGTTTGAGGAGAGAAATCCTTCTCGTCCTTGTCGATCGTGATGAGGAGAGCGTCGGTCTGCACGGACTCGCACCACTTCACGCCTTCGCGGAAGTCCCCAGGCATGAAGCCGCCAACGAACGATTGGCCGAGGGCGGGCAAGATTTCCTCGCGACTGTACGAGGCGTGCACGGTAAGGGGCAGGCCGGCATGGTCGCCGAGGAGTGGTACCGGGATGTGTTCGGTGTGAGCCAAGTTGTAGTCGAGTACTTGGCGCACTTCGCTGCGGAATGCGGGCTGGCGTCGAAGGGTATCGAAGCCTTCGTCGTAACTCGTAAAGCCTTTACGCGTAATTCCGCCGAGTGGCCAGAGTTGAAAGAAGAACATACGGGCGTAGGCCTGGCTGTGTTCGGGGAGCTCACCGTAGCGCGGAGCGTCGTCTTGGAGTAGGCGCTGGTACTCGCCCACCCGCAGCGGGTCGTCCACGTGCAAGAAGGCTGGCACGCGCTTGAGTAGGGATGATTCCCCATCGGGTCCTACGCGTGTCATGAGGCCAGCACGACGCAGAATGCCAGTCCAGGAATTGCCGTTTCCCTTGTAGAGCTCTTTGATTTCACGACCACTGTCCTCCAGGTATGCGGAGATGAGAGGTTCCCCATACGCGGAAACCTCGCGAGCGAGCGTGGTGACGTTGACCCCGATTTGATCCTTAATATTTGCAAGGATCGTCGCCTTCGCCTTCTCCTCAAGCACAATTTGGCAGCCAGAAGGAAGTTGCGGAAAATCATCTGCGATGTTGTCCAGGAGACGTTTACGGCTCAGGTTCGTGAGAGCCCGAAACTGATTCTCGAAGCGGAACTCCTTACGGTGCTGACCAATGAAGTCCAGTACAGTCAACACGGACTTGTTCTCGTAGTGGCGGAGCCCCCTGCCTAGCTGTTGCAGAAATACGGTCGCGCTGGAAGTGGGGCGGAGCAGGAGCAGCGCGTCCACGCTAGGTATATCGAGCCCTTCGTTGAAGAGGTCGACTGAGAAGACCACTTGAAGCTTTCCAGCGCTGAGTTCGGCGAGCGCCTGCCTGCGTTGATCGGCTGGAGTCTCTCCGGAGACAGCGACGGCGTTCAGCCCAGCCGTGCGGAAGTATTCCGCCATGAAGTGGGCGTGGGCCACCGATACGCAGAAGCCGAGCGCCCGCATGTGTCCCAGATCGGTGATCTTCTCCTCTACGGCCTGTACTACTAGCCGCGCACGTGCATCGTTGCCAGTGAGTACATTGCTCAGCGCTGCGGAGTCATAGGCCCCGCGCTTCCACTCAACGGCACTTAGATCAGTGTTGTCGCTGATGCCGAAGTAATGGAAGGGGCAGAGCAGTCCGTTCTCCAGGGCTTCCCAGAGGCGCATCTCGGCGGCGATCCGACCGTCGAAGAACTCATCCTGAATATTCTTTCCGTCCATCCGCTCCGGCGTCGCGGTCAAGCCTAGTAGTTCCTTCGGGCGGAAGTGGTCGAGGATTTTACGGTAGGTTGGCGATGTTCCATGATGGAACTCATCGATCACAATCACGTCAAAGTGGTTTGGATCTAGCTGGTCAAGCATCCTTTCATTGAGTGACTGCACGCTGGCGAAGACGTGGAACCAGCGCTTGGGGATCTCTCCGCTGTGTAGTTCCTCGCCGAAATTAGCATCGACTAGAACATTCTGATATGTCTGCAATGACTGTTGCAGAATCTCCTTTCGGTGAGCGACAAAAAGCAGGCGAAGGTCTCTCCCCTTTTCCGCGCGCAGCGCCTTGTAGTCAAGAGCAGCCATTACTGTCTTGCCTGTACCGGTAGCCGCCACGAGGAGATTGTGATGGTGCTGGTGAATCTCGCGCTCAACCTGCAAACGCTCCAGCATGTCTCGTTGATGTGGATACGCGGTTACTTCGCGTGTGGACAGTGTGATTTCGGAACCGCCCGACCGTGGCGAGCCCTTGCCGGCCAGGGCCAGCGCCTCGTCAAGACGCTCCGCGTCGCGCTCAGGGTCGTATGACTCGAAAGTCGGGTCGCTCCAGTAAGAGTCGAAGGTAGCTTCGAACTTCCGGAGCACGTCCGGTGTAGCGACGGAGGAGAGCCGTACGTTCCATTCCAGTCCGTCGAGCAGAGCTGCCTTCGATAGGTTCGAGCTTCCGACATACGCCGTGTCGTATCCACTGTTGCGCCGGAAGAGCCAGGCTTTCGCGTGGAGGCGTGTCGAACGCAACTCGTAGCTGATCTTCACCTGCGCGTTGTACCTCTGTACCAAGCGGTCAAGGGCCTTGCGCTCCGTGGCGCCGATGTAAGTCGTGGTGATCACGCGGAGAGGCACCCTGCGTTGATGCGCTGCCTGCATTGCCTGCTCCAACACTCGGAGCCCGGTCCAGCGGACGAAGGCACAGAGCAGGTCGACGCGGTCGGCTGTGGCCAGCTCTGCGCGCAGTTCGAAGCCCAGGCTCGGGTCCTCCGGCGCGTTGGTGATGAGGGCACTCTCAGACAGGGGTGTGGCGGGCCGAATTGCGTACACGCCTGGCGCCTTCTGATCGGCTACTGCCAGCAGTTGACGGGGGCCTTCGGCGACGAGGTCTATCCACTCGCGAGCGCCTTCGATGGTGCTTAGCGACTTCAAGATCTGGTTGACCGTGAGCACTTGCTCTTCGAAGGCCAGGCCCCGGAGTACGCGTTGCACGATCTCGGCGATGTAGCGAGACAGGACGTGAGGGGAGGACTCCTCACCCACCAGGCTGTCGATCGCCTTCCAGCCCTCAGCCTCAAGCTCCGCGATCCGCTTCTGGAGCCGGTGAGTGATCAGCGTCTCGTACAGACCAACTACCGGTGCGACATCGGTGAGTTCTCGGGGCATAGCAACACCTCTCGCCAGACGATCACTGCGTCCGTTGTATCAAGCACCACCGACAATCGACCGCCCGTGGGTTGCGGGTGATCAGTTCAGACCATCCGACACGTAGAGAACGGTCTAACTCATGCGCAAATTCAGGCTTGTTCGAATAGTTTCTGATCATGACCATGCGCGAACTGCTCGTTGAGATAGCCGGAACGTACGACCGGACGGCTGGGACGGGAGTCGATGTGCCTGGCCAGCGCGTGTTGCGTGGTGTAGCCGCGCGGACTGATCTGTCATGTCCAGATGGGTTTGTGATCAGGGGGTATGGCGGACAGGGTTCCGCAAGCACCTGTCCGTGGATAGGTGTATTTGACCCGGTAATTAACGACGACCCGAAGACCGGTCTCTACGTCGCCTACATCTTCAGTGCGGACCTGTTGGCCGTGACCCTCACTCTTCAGCAGGGCGTCACGGAGCTGGAACCAAAGTTCGAGAGGAGGCGGGACTTCTACTCGTACCTTGAGGGCAAGGCCGTCGAGCTCCGCAGCACACTCCCGGATGTCTTGGTGGACGGCTGGCAGGCGCGACCGCTCTTCGGGTCGAAGGGTGACCGTCCGATGGCGTACGAATCCGCCAGTGTCACCGCACGTCGCTACCAGATCGACGCATTGCCGACAGACGCTGCCCTGAGGGCGGAGCTTGACCACGCCGCCAACCTGCTCCAGCGGGTATCGGCGAGTGGACGCGCGATGGAGATCGACTGGTCCGACAGCGGGCTCGTCGTGAACTTTAAAGGGGACGGGCACAGCAAGAGCGGCGGACTGGGGGGCTTCGTACCGAAAGACAGCAGCGAGTACAAGGTGAAGATCCCGGCCCGAGAAGCCATGAGGTCCAAGGACCACGAGCGCCTGATCGGCGAGTTCGGTCCCTATATCGCAGCGCGGGGGTTCGTCCCCAGGAACCGTGGCGTCCACCCCAAGGACGTCACGTTGCATCTGGTCGACGAGCCTGAAGGGCCGCAGGTGGAGTGGCTGGTGGAAGCCAAGGTGGTGCGGAAAGGCAATGTCACTCAGGCGGTTCGGGAGGCGGTGGGCCAGCTCAAGGAGTACAGCTATTTTCTCTACAGAGAAAGCAAGCTGTCGCAGCCATATCTGGTGGGGCTCTTCACCGAAGATATCGGGGTATACGCCGCATATCTTGAGGCGGAGGGTATTGCATCCCTCTGGCAGACGGATCGCGGCTGGGCGGGCTCGCCGAAGGCTGTCAACTGGGGTCTAGTTGAGCCCTAAGAGTTGCCCGCTTCGCCTGGGCTGATCGTGGCGGGCTGGATCCGCCCCATTCTGTCCAAGCTGTGAACTCAGAAGGGGGCGTGTCAGGGGGCCAGCGGCGCTGGAAGAACTGGGCGCCTACGCCCCATGACACCCCCGATAAGCATCCCCCGACCCGCACCAGCACGCCGCGTTCCGCGCCGGCGGCCAGGAGACGGCCCGGCCGCGGGCTGCCAGGGTGGTCGCGTACTGGGGGAGCAGTGCCGTCTCCGACGGGGACGCCGACTCGGAGGCCGCGAAGGCTTCGTACGACGGGATGCTTCCCGTCACGATGCCCAGGTTCGTCGTGCCCGCCGCCGACAGTTCGCGCAGCGCCGCTTCGATCTCGATCAGGTGCGTCATATGGGAGGGGTACTCGGACTCCAGGTCCGGGTAGGCCGCCAGCAGTTCGGCGAGCTCCGGGGCCTGCCAGTGCAGCACCGCCACCGGGAACGGGCGGGACAGCGCCGCCCGGTATGTGCCCAACTCCGACTGGAGGCGGGCGATTTCCGCGCGCAGGACCGCCGGGTCGTCCGAGCCGAGTGCCCACAGGCGGTTCGGGTCGTGCAGTTCGTCGAGGCTGATGTCGCCCGTGTGCAGGGAGTCCGCCAGGGCGTCCCAGGTGTCGTGCTCGTGGCCCAGGGCGCGGCTGACGCGGTGGCGGCCCGTCAGGAGGGCCTGGGCCGCGTACGGCACCTCCTCCGCCGGGTCCACCAGGAGGGTCAGGGCCTTCGTGAAGGTGGCGTGCGCCGCCTCCGGTTCGTCGTGGGCCTCCAGGGTCTCCGCGACGATCGCCCAGGGCGACGGGTCCTGCGGGGTGGAGGCGCGGATGCCGTCGATCATGGCGCGCGCTTCCGCCTCGTGGCCGTACTCCCAGAGGTTGGCCGCTTGCAGGGCCTTGATCAGGGCGAGGTTCTCCGCCGGGCCGGTCAGCAGCCGGTCGTAGAGGGTCGTGGCGCGGGCGCGGTCGCCGGCCAGTTCCAGGTGGGCCGCGGCCTGCAGCAGCAGCGGCTCCTGGTCCTCCGGGTACTGCTCGGCGGTGCGCAGCAGCCGCTCGGCTTCGGCGAGGTGATCAGCGGGAGTATCGGGGCGCATGCTGCACACCGTACTGCGGTGCGGGCCTCTGGAGACTTCTGGATCCAGAGCTTATGGTGCCGCCCGTGCAGCAGCCGATGCGGAATGTGATTCCGGTAGTGGTGCAGCGGGCGGCCTCGCGGCGCCGCACCGTCCTCGCGCGCGGGCTGTGGACCGGCGCCGAAGTCACCGTGACGCTGGGCCTCGTGGTGCTGCTCTTCGTCGTGCACCAGCTGTGGTGGACCAATCGCGAGGCCCGGCAGGGCGCAGCCCGTCAGGTGCGGGCGCTGGAGCGGCAGTGGGACGGCGGCCCTGGGCGCGGAAGCGGTCCCGGCGGCAGGAATGTGACTCCTGCCACTCCGTCGTCCGGTCGGGCCGGCAGTCCGGATGCCGGCTCCGGGCCGGACGGCCGGTCGCGGTCCGGGGGCGGTGCGGCCGGCCGGCGGTCGGCTCGCGGGCCCGTCTGGGACAAGGCGTACGCGGTGATCCGCATCCCGCGTATCGGGATCACCGCGCCGATCGCCCAGGGCATCAGCAAGCAGAACGTGCTCAACAAGGGATATGTGGGGCATTACGTGCAGACCGCCGGCCCCGGTCAGGCGGGGAACTTCGCGCTCGCCGGGCACCGCAACACCCATGGCGAGCCCTTCCGTTACATCAACCGGCTGCGCCACGGCGACACCGTCACCGTCGAGACGGACAGCGCCGTCTACACCTACGTGGTCGACAAGGGCATCCCGCAGACCTCCGCGCGCGACAGCGGGGTGATCGCCGCCGTGCCGCGCAGCACCGTCGAGCCGCAGTACGGCTACCGCACCCCCGGCTACTACCTGACGCTGACCACCTGCACGCCCGAGTACACCTCCCGCTACCGGCTCGCGGTCTGGGCCACGCTGCGGTCCATGCGGCCCCGTTGAGCCGCCGGGCAGGGCCTAAGGTCTTGGGCGTGCTCAGACGTCGTCCTCAGCTGTTGTGGCTGCTTGTGCCCTTTGTCCTGTTCCTCGGGGCGGTGCCGTTCGTCAATCGCGTGCGGCCCGTTCTGCTCGGACTGCCCTTCCTCTTCCTCTGGATGATCGCGGCGACGCTCCTCACGCCGCTCGCCGTCTGGCTCACCCACCGTGCGGACCGGCGGGGTGAGCGCCGGTGAACGCCGCCGTCGCCACTTCGATCTTCGCTGTGTTCATGGTGGCGACCGTGGCTCTGGGCCTGGTCGCCGTCCGGGGTGGCCGGACCGGCGGGCTCGCCGAGTGGTCGGTGGGCGGCCGGAGCCTGGGGCCGGTCTTCATCTGGGTCCTGATGGCCGGTGAGGGCTACACGAGCTTCAGCTATCTCGGCGCGGCCGGCTGGGGCTACAACTACGGGGCCCCGGTGCTGTACGTCGTCGCGTACATGTCGTGCGGGTACGCCCTCGGCTACGTCGTCGGGCCGACCCTCTGGGCGTACGCCCGGCGGCACGGCCTCGTCTCGATCACGGACATGATCGCCCACCGGTACGGCAGGCCCTGGCTCGGCGCCGCCGTCGCCGTCCTCGCGACCGTCTTCCTGCTGCCGTACATCCAGCTTCAGATCACCGGCATGGGTGTCGTCGTCTCGACCATCTCGTACGGGGCGATCAGCCTCAACTGGGCCTATTTCGTGGCCTTCGCCGTCACCACCGGGTTCGTCGTGATCAGCGGGCTGCGGGGGAGTGCCTGGGTCTCCGTCCTCAAGGACGCACTCGTCATCGGCACGCTCGCCTTCCTCGCTCTCTACGTGCCGCTGCACTACTTCGACGGGTACGGGGACTTCCTCCACCGCGTCGTCACGGAGAAGGGCGACTGGCTGACGTTCCCCGGCCACGGGGGCGGCGGGCCGGGCGGCAGCGGGCTCGGGCAGGCCTGGTATGTGACCACGTCCCTGCTCAACTCCCTGACCGTCGTGATCTTCCCGACCACCGTCGCCGGGTACCTCGGGGCGCGCAGCGCCGATGTCCTGCGGAAGAACGCGGTCTGGCTGCCCGCGTACAACATCCTGCTCTTCGTCCCGATGTTCCTCGGCCTGGCCGCTCTGTTCGTGGTGCCGCACCTGACCGGCGCCGACTCCAACCTGGCGCTCTTCAAGCTGGTGGTGGACTCGCTGCCCGCCTGGGCCGTCGGTGTCATCGGGGTCGCGGCGGCGCTCTCCTCGATCGTGCCGATGGCCATCTTCATGCTGGTCATCGGCACGATGTGGGGGCGCAGCGTGCTCTCGCTCGTACCGCGCTTGCGGGACCGGCAGAAGGGCGCGTCGCAGTGTGTGGTCGTCGTGGCGGGCGCGCTGGCGCTGCTCCTGACGTACACCGCGCCCAACACCCTGGTACGGCTCTCCCTCATCTCGTACGAAGGGATGGCGCAGCTCCTGCCGATGCTGCTGCTCGGACTGGTGTGGCGGCGGCTGACGCTGCTCGGCGCGGGCAGCGGGCTGGCCGTGGGGGTGGCGGTGGTCTGCGCGTTCGTCTTCAGCGACCACGATCCGGTGTGGGGGGTGAACGCCGGGATCGTCGCGCTGGGCGCCAATCTCGTGGTCGCCCTCGCCGTGACGTACGCGGGGCCGCGCGACCGCGATCCACGGCCGGACGGCGAGGTGCTCGCCCGCGATCCGGTCGGGGCTCAGGGCGGGGCCGCCGAGGGCGGGGAGGGAGCCTGGGGCTGAGCGGCCGGGGCCGTGGTCCGAGGCGTGTCGTCAGGCGCCGTCGGGGCGCTCACCGCGTGCAGGGGAGCCCGGGCCGGCCGGTGAGCCGTGCCCCCTCCCGGCGCCGCGCGGACTGCTGGAACCGATCGATACGGGTCGTGTATAACGGCTGAAGGTACGTTTTTCGGCATGGGGTACTCGGTGAAGTACCCGATTCTCGGCGTGGAGCACCCGGTGCCCTCGTGACACGGACACCGGAAGGGGTGGGAGACATGGCCGCTCGGCTCATGCGTCTGTCCCGCCCCGCGGTGGCCCTGCTCCTCTTCCTGCTCGCCCAGGCGCTGCTCACCGAGGGCGGCACCCTCTCCTCCGCCGTGGCGCTCGCAGCCACCGCGGCGGTCGGCTCCGCGCTCGCCGCCTGCGCGCTCATCAGCTCGCGGAACGCGCCCGCCGTGCCGCGCACCCGGATCCGTACGGCCATCCGCGACCGTGAGCGGCGTACGGCCTTCCTGCCGCAGCGCGATCCCGACGCCTCGGGCAGGCCCAGGCCCCGAGCGCCCGGTCGTCCCGTCCCGACGGCCGCGTAGGACACCCTCCGCACTCTTGTGCACCCCGGTCCCCACCGCGGTCCGTCACGCCGACATGTCTCCCTGTCCGGCCCGCGACGAGACCCCCGGAGGGTTTTCCCGTGTTCTCTTCCTTCTTCGCTGCGTTCGCCAGTCTGGTCACGCACCTCGCCGACCTGCTCCAACCGCTCTTCCACGGGTCGGCGACCGCCGCCGCGATCGTGCTCTTCACGCTGTGTGTCCGGCTCGCCGTGCACCCTCTCTCGCGGGCCGCGGCGCGCGGGCAGAAGGCCCGCACCAAGCTGGCCCCGCGCGTGGCCGAGCTGCGCAAGAAGCACGCCAAGGATCCGCAGAAGATGCAGAAGGCCATCATGGAGCTGCATGCCGAGGAGCAGATCTCCCCGCTCGGCGGCTGCCTGCCGAGCCTGCTGCAGATGCCCGCGTTCTTCGTGACGTACCACCTCTTCTCCAGTGCGCGGATCGGCGGCTCGTCGAACTCGCTGCTCGGTCACACCCTCATGGGCAGTCCGCTCGGCGGCCGGCTCAAGGACGCGATCGGGAACGGCGGGCTCCTCGGTGAGCAGGGCGCCGTCTATCTGGTCCTCTTCGTGATCGTCGCCGCTGTGGCCACGTTCAACTACGGCCGCACCAAGCGGATGATGGCCGCCGCCCCGGCGCCCGCGGCGGAGGGGCCCGGAGCCGGTGCGATGGGCGCGATGACCAAGATGATGCCGCTCATGTCGTTCGCCACACTCCTCACGGTGGCCTACGTGCCGCTTGCCGCCGCGCTGTACGTCGTCACCAGCACCACCTGGACCGCCGTCGAGCGGGCCTTCCTCTACCGGGACACGCTGCCCGCGGCGGCGGCGGTCGCCAGCCCGCTGTAGGGGCCCGGCACCCGGCCCGGCCTGCGGTCCTGTGTGCGGCCGGTCTCCGGCGACGGGGGGGGCGGTGGTCCAGCTTGTGAACGGGGTCTTGCGGCCTGGACCTCGAACTTGGAGGATCAGCCAATCCCCCCGATGGCCGCAACCCATCGGCCGGACCGGTCCAATCGTTGGGAGACTGACCATGAAGCTGCTGCGTGTCGGAACGGCCGGGGCCGAGCGCCCCGCACTGCTCGACGCCGACGGAACCCTCCGTGACCTCTCCGCGCTGGTCACGGACATCGACGGAGAGCTGCTCGCCGATGAGGCCGCCCTCGACCGGATACGGGCTGCCGCCACCGCGGGGGAGCTGCCCGTCCTCGGGGGCGAGGCGCCGCGCATCGGCCCGCCGATCGGCGGGATCGGCAAGATCGTCTGTATTGGGCTGAACTACCACGACCACGCGACGGAGACGGGTGCGGACATCCCCGCCGAGCCGATCGTCTTCATGAAGGCGCCGGACACGGTCGTCGGCCCCGACGACACCGTGCTCGTACCGAGGGGCAGCGAGAAGACCGACTGGGAGGTCGAGCTGGCGGTCGTCATCGGGCGTACGGCCCGCTACCTCGGTTCTGCGGAGGAGGCGCTGGGGCACGTCGCCGGATACACGGTCGCGCACGACGTCTCCGAGCGGGCCTTCCAGATCGAGCGCGGTGGCCAGTGGGACAAGGGCAAGAACTGCGAGACGTTCAATCCGCTCGGCCCCTGGCTGGTGACCGCCGACGAGGTGGCCGACCCGCAGGCGCTGCCGCTGAAGCTCTGGGTGAACGGTGAGCTGAAGCAGGACGGCACGACCGCCGACCAGATCTTCCCGGTCGGCGAAGTCGTGCGGTACCTGAGCCAGTTCATGACGCTCTACCCGGGCGACGTCATCAACACCGGTACGCCCGCCGGGGTGGCCATGGGGCAGCCCGACCCCAAGCCGTACCTGCGGGCGGGCGACGTGGTGGAGCTGGAGATCGAGGGGCTCGGGCGGCAGCGGCAGCCGCTGAAGGACGCGTAGCGGCCGACCCGGTCCAGCCCGCTGGGAGCCCCTGTCGGAGCCGGGGGCCGGCGGGACACCGCGGGAAGAAGCTGCGGGCCGGTGGTCGTCCACCGGCCCGCAGGCCCGTATACCCGCAGACCCGCAGACCCGCAGACCCGCTGTACGGCGCACCGCGCGTCCTGCCCGCCGCAGCGCACGTTGTGAGGAGTGCAACGTCCGTTGTGGATAGGGTGATGCGCATGACGAAGGAGCGCCGATGACCAGCACGGGTGCCGGAGGGGCGGCGAGGGGCGGGGCCCCGGAGGTCCGGCTGCGCCGGGCCAGGTCCGACAAGGCGGCGGCGATCTCCCGCGCCGCCTGTGAGGTCTTCGGCCGCGACGGCTACTCGCGCGCGAGCATCGACACGATCGCCGCCGAGGCCGGCGCCTCCACCCGTACCCTCTACAACCACTTTCCCGGCGGGAAGGAAGAGCTCTTCCGCACGGTGGTGCAGTGGAGTTCCGGCCAGATGCGCGAGGCCCAACTGGCCCTGCTGGCACGGTATCTGGACGCGGACCGGCTGCCGGGCGCGGGGGAGCTTGAGCAGCAGCTGCTCGCTCTCGCCCGTGACTGGGTCGGTCTGATGGCGGATTTCCGCGACCACTTCTCGCTGGTGCGGCACATCTACGCGGAGGCCGGGCATGTGCCTGCCGAAGTGCTGGATGCCTGGCAGGAGGCGGGACCGCGCGCGGTGGGGCGGCAGTTCGCCGTCTCGATGGCCGCGCTGGACGCGGCGGGGCTGATCGATGTGCGGGACGACCCGGCTCTGGCCGCCGCGCACTTCATGGCGCTGACGTCGACCGACATCGTGCACCGGTCGTACTGGGGCATCAGCCCGCTGCCCCCCGGGGAGGTCGACCGGATAACGGCGGTCGGGGTGCAGGTCTTCCTGCGCGCGTACGGCCGCTGACCCGGCGCGGGCCGGGTCAGCGGGAACAGCCGTAGCGGCGGCGGGCTTCGGCGCCGGACGGGATACGGCGCCGGGGTGCGGGACGCTGAGGTGCCGGTGATTCGGGCGGCCGGGCGCCCGGGATCAGTCGCCGACGGCGAGGAAGCGGGTCAGCGCCTCCACGACCAGCGCGTGGTCCTCGGCCTGCGGCAGGCCGGAGACCGTGACCGTGCCGACGACACCGGTGCCCGCGACGGTCAGCGGGAACGAACCACCGTGCGCCGCGTACCGGCCAGGATCCAGCCGGGACGCGTCCTCGAACGTCGTCCCCTTGGCGCGGAACCGGGCGCCGACCAGCAGCGAACTCGCCGCGTACCGCTCGACGACCCGGCGTTTGCGCTCGATCCAGGCGTCGTTGTCGGCGCTTGACCCGGGCAGCGCGCAGTGGAACACCTGCTGGGTGCCGCGCCGGATGTCGATCGCCACCGGGGCATCGCGCTCGCGGGCGAGCCCGGTCAGCAGGGTGCCCAGCACCCAGGCGTCGTCCAGGCCGAACTGCCGCAGCACCAGGCGGCGTTCCTGCTCCTCCAGCTCCGCCACTCCCGGCAGCCCGGGCCGGGCGGCGCTCACAGCTCCACCGTGACGCCGTCGCGCGCGGAGCGGCGTGCGGCCTCGATGACGTCCAGCGCGGCTGCCGCCTCCTGCGCCGTGACCGGCGGCCGGCCGCCGTCGCGCAGAGCCGCGGCGACACCCGTGTAGAACGCCGGGTAGTCACCCGGCAGCGTCGGTACGGGCGTACCGCCGCCCGTCAGCGGGGACTCGCCCGCGCCGACGCGGCCCCACAGCGACTCGGGCTCCTCGCCCCAGTGCGCCGCGGAGTGCGGGCGCGCGCCCGCGCGGAGCGCCGCCTCCTGGGGGTCGAGGCCGTGCTTCACATACCCGGCCGCTGAGCCGAGCACCCGGAAGCGCGGGCCGAGCTGGGCGGTGGTGGCGGAGGCGTACAGGTGGGAGTGGACGCCGTTCGCATGGGTGATCGCGATGAAGGTGTCGTCGTCGGCGCGCGCGTCCGGGCGGCGGACGTCCGACTCCGCGTACACGCGCACGGCGGGGCCGAAGAGGACCAGCGCCTGGTCGACGATGTGGCTGCCCAGGTCGTAGAGGAGTCCGCCGATCTCCGACGGGTCGCCGGATTCGCGCCAGCCGCCCTTGAGCTGCGGGCGCCACCGCTCGAAGCGGGATTCGAAGCGCTGGACGTCGCCCAGCCGGCCGTCCGCGACGAGCTCGCGGAGCGTCAGGAAGTCGTTGTCCCAGCGGCGGTTCTGGAACACGGAGAGCAGCAGCCCGCGCTCGTCGGCGAGGGCCGCCAGGGCCCGCGCGTCGGCTGCCGTGCCCGCGATCGGCTTGTCCACGACGACCGGCAGCCCGGCCCTGAGCGCGGCGGTCGCGAGCGCCACGTGCGTCCGGTTCGGGGAGGCGATCACGACCAGGTCGAGCTCGTCGGCGCGCGCCCAGAGGTCGTCCGGGCTCTGCGCGAACCGGACGCCGGGGAACTCGGCGCGCGCCTGTTCCCGGCGCTCTTCGTTCGAGGTGACGATGGTGTCGAGTACCAGGCCTTCGGTGGCCGAGATCAGCGGTGCGTGGAAGACGGAACCCGCGAGGCCGTAGCCGACGAGTCCGACGCGGAGCGGGGTTGCAGTCATGCGTTCCACTTAAGCAACGGTGTTTCCAAAGTGCAAGTGTGCCGCACAATGGGGGTGTGAACAGGAGCGACACCGCCGGGTCCGGCGCCAATCTGCCCGCGCTGCGCAGCCATAACGCGGCGCTCGTGCTCGAACTGCTGCGGGCGGCGGGGGAGGCCGGGATCAGCCGCCTCGAACTGGCCGAGCGGACCGGACTCACCCCCCAGGCCGTCAGCAAGATCACCGGCAGGCTGCGGGCGGAGGGCTTCGCGGCGGAGGCCGGCCGCAGGGCCTCCACCGGGGGCAAACCGCGCACGGTACTGCGGCTGGTGCCCGGCGCCGCGTACGCGGTCGGGCTGCACCTGGACCGGGACCGGGTGAGCGCCGTACTGGTGGATCTGGCCGGGGCCGTCGTCACGGGGCGCAGCGCGGAGCTGGACTTCGGGGCGGGAGCGGACGCGGTGGTCGCCGCGGCGGCCGGTGCGGTGGCCGGGGCGGTGGCGGAGGCGGGTGCGGCAGGTCCGGCGGCCGGCCGGCCCCCGGCGCCGGACATCCTGCCCCCAGACCCCCGGTCCCCGGGCGTTCCCGTCCTCGGGGTCGGTGTCGCCGCCCCCGGCCCTCTCGACCACGACACCGGGGTGCTGCGCCGGGTCACCGGGTTCCCGCAGTGGGACGGCTATCCGCTGCGGGACGCACTCGCGGAACGCCTCGGGCTGCCCGTCGTCCTCGACAAGGACACCAACGCGGCCGCGCTCGGCCTGGCGCTGCGCGGGCCCGGCGACTCCTTCGCCTATCTGCACCTCGGGACCGGGCTCGGCGCCGGGCTCGTCCTGGGGGGCGCGCTCTACCGGGGGCCGCGCACCGGCGCCGGGGAGTTCGGGCACCAGACCGTGCAGCTCGACGGGCCGCCGTGCGGCTGCGGCGGCCGGGGCTGTGTCGAGGCGCTCTGCCTGACCGCGGTCGCCAGGGGCGACCACGTGGCGGCAGCGCGCTTCCTCGGCGTCGGTGCGGCCAATCTCGTGCGGCTGCTCGATGTCGACCGGGTGGTGCTCGGTGGCCGTACGGTCGACGCCGCCCCTGATGTCTTCGTGCGGGGCGTGGGCGCCGTACTGGCCGAGCGCGCCCGGCAGGGCGGAGGCGGGGACGCGGTCCCGGTGGAGGCCGCGGGCGGCGGTCGGCGTCTCGTCGCCGAAGGGGCCGCGCAGCTGGCGCTCGCCCCGGTTTTCGGCCATTTCGGGCGGGCGGCGGTGCCCTTCAACGCCCGGCGGACCTGATGGCCATGGGCTGATCGGGCGGGAGGGCGCGGGCATTCGGCGGTACGCGGTCGTGGCGGGGGCGGCCCGGCGGGGCGGTGCGGTTCGGTGTCCGGAGCCCGGACCCACGCGATCAGCAAAGGCGTCCCCCCATGCGACTGCGCAGTGCCCTTGCCACCGGGGCGGCCCCGGCCGCCGCCTCCGCTCTGGCCTCCCTGCTGCTCGCCGCCGCACCGGCCGCCGCCGCACAGGACCACGCCGCCCGGGACGCCACGGCCCCGGCCGCACCCGTCCGGGCCGGAGCGCCCTCCGCGGCTGCCTGCGTCGGGCGGAACGGCTCCGACTTTCCCGTCGAGGCCCGGATCCAGGGCGGCCCGACCGCGTACACGGCAGGCGGCGCGTACGACACCTGGTCGCTCGAACTGACCAACACCTCCGACGGGGCCTGCCTCGACATCCACCCCGTGGTCGTCCTCGTCGACCGTGGACGTGAGCTGCAGGACCGCCAGATCCGGCTGGAGTTCGAGGACCCCGACGCGCACCGCTGGCAGCCCGTGGCCTTCACGACCACCGACGAGGACGAGCACATCGGGCCGTTCGCCGACGGGACCGGCGGGACCGAAGGGGCCGGGGGCACCGGTGGGGTCGAAGGGCCCGGCGGGCCCGCCGGGTTCGACGTCCCGGCGGGGCGGACCCTCTCCGTCCCGGTACGGCTCGCGTTCGCCGGGGGGACCGTCCCGGACGAGGTCACCGCCAGTGCCGCCGTCGTCCGGCGCCACGGCGACGACGGCGACTGGGTCGGCGACTCCGGCGACTACCGCTTCGCCATCACCGACACCCCGCCCTCCGCCCCCACCGGGACGGACGTCCCGGGCGAGCGGGTCCCGGGGGAACGGATCCCCGGCCGGGTGCACGACGGGGCGATCGGAGGCCGGATCGGTGACGGACCAGGGGTCGGCCCCCGCAGGTTCGCGGGCCAGCTCGCCAGGACCGGCACCCAGCACCACCGGCTGCGCACGCTGGGCGCCATCGCCTGCACCTGTGTCGTGCTGGGCGCGGCCCTGGTCGTGGGGTCGCGGCGCCCGAGGATCCAGCGCCGCCGGTGGGGCCAGCGGGTGTCGTAGAGGGTCCGCTGCCGGCCGGGGCGCCGCGGGGCGTGCCCGTTCACCCGGGTCTGGGACCATCGCCCCGTGGACTACCCGCACAGCCAGGCACCTGGCGCACCGATCCGCTCCGGGATCCCGGAGCACGGCCGCATCCCCAAGTACTACGCGGTCAAGGCCCATGTCGCGCTGCTCATGGAGGAGTTGGGCGAGGGCGAGGCGCTGCCCACCGAGCGCGATCTGGCCGTGCGGTACGAGGTGTCCCGCGAGACCGTACGCCAGGCGCTGCGCGAACTGCTCCTGGAGGGGCGGCTGCGGCGGCAGGGCCGGGGGACCGTCGTCGCGGGCCCCAAGCTCGAACAGCCCCTGTCGCTGGCGAGTTACACCGAGGGAGTGCGACGTCAGGGCCGCACGCCGGGGCGCCACCTCATCTCGCTCGACCGCTTCCCCTGCCCCGACGCGCTCGCCGCCGAGACCGGTCTCGGCCGGGGCGAGCCCGTCTGGCATCTGGAGCGGGTACTCCTCGCGGACGACGAGCGGGTCGGCCTGGAGAGTACCTATGTGGCGGTGGCCCGAGTCCCCTCGCTGGAAAGCGAATTCGACCCCGACTCCTCCTTCTACGACTTCCTCCGGGACCGGCTGGGCATCCGCTTCGGCGACGCCGACGAGCGGATCGAGACGGTCCTGGCCACCCCGCGCGAGGCGCTGCTCATCGGGACGCCGCCCGCGCTGCCGATGCTGTTGATCCACCGTGTCTCCCGTGACACGGAGGGGCTGCCGCTGGAGCGCGTACGGACGCTCTTCCGCGGCGACCGGTTCAGCTTCACCACCCGGCTCGCACCGAACTGAGCCCGCGGGGGCGTGGAGGGGCCGCGCCGTCCGCGGGCGGGTGCGGGCCGCACTCGAGCCTCTCCGGTAACGGGTAGGTAACGGGTCTAGTCCAGTCTTGTGGGGCTGTTCACCGTGCCGTTGCCCCGGGGTCGGCGCGGGGTCACCGGCCGCGCGCAGCGTGGACGTCGTGAGAGTCATCGTCGTAGGAGCCGGCGTGGTGGGAACCATGCACGCCTGGCACGCAGTGGAACGCGGCCACGAGGTCGTACAGATCGAGCGGGAG
Source organism: Streptomyces sp. NBC_00388 (assembly GCF_036061255.1). Classification (NCBI taxonomy): domain Bacteria; kingdom Bacillati; phylum Actinomycetota; class Actinomycetes; order Kitasatosporales; family Streptomycetaceae; genus Streptomyces; species Streptomyces sp. NBC_00388. The sequence goes on along the minus strand of NZ_CP107948.1, from coordinate 2,756,050 downwards.
ACGGAGGCGCGGGGCGCCTCGCTCCGTAACTTCGGGCAGGTGTGGGTCAGCGGGCGGGCCGGCGGGGAGGAGCTGGAGACCGCGCTGCGCGCCCGGGAGCTGTGGGAGGAGATCGGCAAGCGGGTGCCCGGCATCGGTTTCCGCGCCACCGGCTCGCTCACCCCCGTACGCAACGGCCTGGAACGGGCCGTCGCCGAGGCCGCGCTGGAGCGGGACGACGCGGCGGCCCGCGGATACCGGCTGCTGACGCCGCGGGAGGCGCGCGGGGTCAACCCGGCTCTGCGCGGGGAGTTCGAAGCGGCGCTGTGGTGCGGGCAGGACGCGGCAGTGGAGCCGCGCACCGCCCAGCTGGAGCTGAAGAAGGCGCTGCTGGCCTCCGGGAGATACCGCTATCTCGGCGGACGGGAGGTCCGTGAGGTCGTCGGCTCCGGCGCGGTGCGCGACGACCACGGCGACGTGCACACCGGCGATGCTGTCGTCCTCTGCACGGGCGCCTGGCTCGGCGGGCTGGTGCGCGAACTGGCCCCCGCGCTGCCCGTACGGCGGGTCCGCCTGCAGATGATGCAGACCGAGCCGCTCGGCGAACGCCTCACCACGTCCGTGGCCGACGCCGACTCCTTCCGCTACTACCCGGCGTACGCCTCAGGGGCGCTCGACGCCCTCAACGCGCACCAGGCCCAGGACCCGGTGGCCGCCGAGCACCGGATGCAGCTGCTGATGGTGCAGCGCGCCGACGGCGGGCTGACCATCGGCGACACCCACGAGTACGCGCACCCCTTCGCCTTCGACGTGCGCGAGGAGCCGTACGAGCATGTGGCGCGGGTCGCCGCGGCCTTCCTGGGGCGTCCGCTGCCGAAGATCCGCCACCGCTGGGCCGGGGTGTACGCGCAGTGCACCGACACCGCCCGCGTCATCCACCGCGAGCAGGTGCGCGACGGTGTGTGGCTGGTCACCGGGCCCGGCGGGCGCGGCATGACCTGTTCCCCGGCGATAGCCGAAAAGACCGCGAACGACCTTGGCTGGTGAGTGAGTTGACCGTGAACAAGCCGATCAATCTGGTGGTGCTCGACATGGCGGGCACCACCGTCGCCGACGACGGGCTCGTCGAGCGGGCCTTCGCCGCGGCGGCGCGGCGGATGGGATCCGAGCCGGATCCGATGCTCGACCACGTGCGCGCCACCATGGGCGAGTCCAAGATCTCCGTCTTCCGGCACCTCTTCGGGGACGAGACGAAGGCCCAGCAGGCCAACACCGTATTCGAGACGGCCTACGGGGAGCTGGTGACCGCCGGGCACATCGCCCCGGTGCCCGGCGCCCGCGAAGCCATCGGGCAGCTGCGTGCCGAGGGCAGGACCGTGGTGCTGAGCACCGGATTCGCCCGCGTCACGCAGGACGCGATCCTCGCCGCACTCGGCTGGCAGGACCTCGCCGACCTGACGCTCTGCCCGGCCGACGCGGGCGGCAGGGGCCGCCCCTACCCGGACATGGTGCTCACCGCCTTCCTGCGGACCCGCGCCGTCGAAGGGGTGGACCGGCTCGCGATCGCGGGTGACACCTCGTACGACATGCTCAGCGGCGTGCGGTCCGGGGCCCGGGTCGTCGCCGGGGTGCTCACCGGGGCCCATGACCGGGAGCAGCTGGAGCAGCACGGGGCCACCCACGTCCTGGGTTCGGTCGCCGAACTCCCGGAGCTGCTGGCCCGGGTGGAGATATGACCAGCGGGATCCGCTTCGACGGGGTCTCCGTCGCGTACGGCGACAACACCGTCCTCGACTCGCTGGACCTGACCGTCGAGCCGGGGGAGGTGATGGCCCTGCTCGGACCCTCCGGATCGGGCAAGACCACCGCCCTGCGCGCGGTCGCCGGCTTCGTCCGGCCCCGCGCGGGCCGGGTCCTCATCGGCGGGCGCGACGTGACGCGGCTGCCCCCGCACCGGCGGGGTGTCGGCATGGTCGTCCAGCAGTACGCGCTCTTCCCGCACATGCGGGTCGAGGACAACGTGGCCTTCGGGCTGCGGGCGCAGAAGGTGCCCAGGGCCGGGATCCCGCAGCGCGTCGCCGAGGCGCTCGGGATGACGGGCATGGCCGACTACGCCAGGCGCTACCCCCGTGAGCTCTCCGGCGGCCAGCAGCAGCGCGTCGCCATCGCGCGGGCGCTGGCCATCCGGCCCGGGGTGCTGCTCCTCGACGAGCCGCTCTCCGCGCTCGACGCCCGGCTGAGGTCCGGAATGCTGGCCGAACTGGCCAGGCTGCACCGCGAACTGCCCGAGGTGTCGATCCTCTATGTCACCCACGACCAGGTCGAGGCGCTCACCCTGGCGGACCGTATCGCCGTGATGGACCGGGCCCGCCTCCAGGACTGCGGCACCCCGCAGGAGCTGTACCGCCGCCCCCGCTCCGAGTTCACCGCCTCCTTCGTCGGCAACGCCAACCTGCTGCCGGTCACGGTACGCAGAGCGACCGCGGACGGCGCCGTCGTCTCCTTCGCCGGTGAGGAACTGACCGTGACCGGCGCCGAGGGCGCCGCGGGCGGCGCGGCGGCCACGCTGTGCGTCCGCCCCCACCTGGTCGGAATCGGCGCGGGCCCGAACGGCCTGCGCGGCCGGATCACCGAGGTCCAGTGGCGCGGCTCCACCCACCGGCTGCTGGTCGACGTGGACGGCCACCGGGTCACGGCCGACGTACGAGAACTGCGTGAGACCCCGGCGCTGGGCGACCCGGTGGCACTGCACTTCGCCACCGAGGACGCGGTGCTGCTCACGGCGGGCGTGGCGCCCGGCGGTGCGCCGCCCGGGATCGAAGCCGGGACTGCCACCGGAGCCGGGGGCACCCCGGCGGGCGAGTCATCCGGCGCCGGGGCGCCGGCCCCGCGGGCCAACGCGGGGGCGGGGGTGTCCGATGGCTAGCGCCACCACGGTCGCGGCGACCGCCGGGAGCACCCCGGCCGCATCCCGCTCACTGCCCCGCTGGGTCTGGGCGCTGCCGCCCGTCACCGCACTGGCTCTGGTCTTCCTCTACCCGCTGGCGCTCGTCGTCCAGCAGTCCTTCACCCCCGACACGGGCGGCACGTCCATCGCGCCGTACACCGACGTCTTCGCGTCCGACGCCTTCCGGCAGGCGCTGACGACCACGGTCTGGCTGGCCGCCGGCTCCACTGCCGGCTGTCTCGTCCTCGGGTTCGCCCTCGCCGTGGTGATCGCCTTCGTGCCCTTTCCCGGCGCGAAGGCGGTCGCCCGCTTCGCCGACGTCTTCCTCTCCTTCCCGTCCTTCCTGATCACGCTGGCGCTGCTCTTCGTCTACGGCTCGGCCGGTATGGCGAACGGGGCCTGGACGGACGTCACCGGAGCGCACCAGGGGCCGTTCCACTTCCTCACCACCCCGTGGGGCGTTCTCCTCGCGGAGATCACCTACTTCACCCCCTTCGTGATGCGCCCGCTGCTCGCGGCCTTCTCCCAGCTGGACACCGCACAGCTGGAGGTGGCCTCCTCACTGGGGGCGGGGCCGGCCCGGATCGTGCGACGGGTCGTCCTTCCGGAGGCACTGCCCGCGCTCGCCGCAGGCGGCAGCCTGGTGCTCGTCATGTGTCTGAACGAGTTCGGCATCGTGCTCTTCACCGGCGCCAAGGGCGTGACGACGCTGCCGATGCTCGTGTACAGCAAGGCGATCCTCGAATCCGACTACCCGGCCGCCTGCGTGGTCGCTGTCGTCAACGTGGCCATCTCGGTCGGCCTCTACGCCCTCTACCGGATGGTGGTGCGCCGTGCTGGTGCATAGCCGTGCGGGCAAGTGGACCACGTGGGTCCTCTTCTTCGCCCTCTTCCTGCCCCTGTTCGCCCTGCCGCTCCTGGTGATCCTGCTGGCCTCGTTCGCCACCAACTGGTCGGGGGCGCTCCCCTCGGGGGCGACGCTGAGCCACTACGCCGCCGCCACCAGCGGGGGCTCCTTGCAGGCACTGACCACCAGCCTGGTCACCGCCGGGTGTGCGAGCGTGCTCGCACTGACCGCCGGGACCTGGTCCGCGCTGGCGGGCGCCGCACTGAACCGGCGCGGACGGCGCTTCATGGACGCGCTGTTCATGCTGCCGGTCGCGGTGCCCTCGGTGGTCGTGGGCCTCGCCGTGCTGGTGGCGTTCAGCAAGCCGCCGGTGCTGCTCAACGGCACCTCCACGATCGTGATCCTCGCGCACACCCTTCTCGTCACGGCCTTCGCCCACCAGTCGGTCGCGGCTGCCCTCGTGCGGCTCGACCCGGCGTACGAGCAGGCGGCGGCCTCGCTGGGGGCCGGCCCCGCGTACGTCCTGTGGAGGGTGAGACTGCCGTTGCTGCTGCCCTCCCTGACGGCGGCGGCCGGGCTCTGCTTCGCCCTCTCGATGGGGGAGCTGAGCGCCACGATGATGCTCTATCCGCCGGACTGGACCCCGCTTCCCGTCCAGATCTTCGCGGCCACCGACCGCGGCTCGCTCCTCACGGGCGCGGCGGTCTCCGTGGTCCTCATGGCGGCGACCCTGCTCGTCCTGTCCGGAGTCTCCCGCATCCGCACCCGCGCGTCCTACCGCTGAACTCCCTCTGCCACCCCACCGGCCGACCCGACTTCCAGGAGACACGAACGTCATGCGCCACCCCATCAAGCCGCTCGCCGCCGTCGCCGGGGCGCTGGTACTCGCCGGTTCCCTCACCGCCTGCGGCGGTTCCTCCGCAGCGTCCGACGCCAAGGTCGTCACGGTCTACAGCGCCGACGGCCTCAAGGGCGAGAACAACGACGGCTGGTACGACCGGGTCTTCAAGGACTTCGAGAAGCAGACCGGTATCAAGGTCGAGTACGTGGAAGGCGGTTCGGGGGAGGTCGTGCAGCGCGCGGTGCGCGAGAAGTCCAACACCCAGGCCGATGTCCTCGTCACGCTCCCGCCGTTCATCCAGCAGGCCGACTCCAAGGGGCTGCTCCAGAAGTACGCGCCCAAGGGCTCCGGCCAGGTCGCCCCGGCCGACAAGGGGGCCGACGGCACCTGGACCTCGGTCGTCAACAACTACTTCGGGTTCGTCTACAACAAGAAGGAGCTGAGGACCGCCCCCACGACCTGGGACGAGCTGCTCGGCTCCCGGTACAGGAACAAGCTCCAGTACTCGACGCCGGGCGTCGCGGGCGACGGCACCGCCGTGGTCGTCAAGGCGATACACGACTTCGGCTCGAAGGAGGCGGCCATGACGTACCTGGGCAGGCTCCAGTCGAACAACGTCGGCCCTTCCGCCTCGACCGGCAAGCTCGCTCCCAAGGTCGACAAGGGGGAACTGCTGGCGGCCAACGGCGATGTGCAGATGAGCTACGCGCAGTCGAAGACCATGCCGAACCTCGGCATCTGGTTCCCCGCGAAGGCGGGCGGGAAGCCGACCACCTTCGCGCTCCCGTACGCGGCCGGCCTGGTCAGCAAGGCGCCGCACTCGGCGAACGGCCGGAAGCTGCTGGACTTCATGCTCGCCGAACAGGCGCAGAAGCAGGTCAGTGCCATCGGGGGCGGCTTCTCCTCCCGCCAGGACGTCAAGGCGTCCGACGCCGACGCGACGGCGCTCGGCGCCCTGATGAAGGGTGTCGACGTCTTCGCCCCCGACTGGGACGACATCTCGAAGAACCTCGCGGCGTACGTCGAGGACTGGAAGTCCGCCACCCACAGCTGACCGGTCGCCGGCCACCGCCGTCCGGCTGCCGTCCACGACCGGCCACGCTCTGCTGAACAACCCATGGAACACCGGGCGTTGGTGAGAACTTCACCGCACGCCCCTGGTCGTTCGCGATCTATTGCGAAAGGATAACGGGTCTAGTCCGAGTCCGGTGCCCCTGCTGCTGCGGGGGCACCGGACTGCCCGGCTCCGCCCCCGCACCACCCCATCCCTCACCGGAGGATCACGTGTCTTCGCAGCTGTCGCGCCGCTCCCTCCTCATCGGCGCCGCCTCCCTCGCCGTCGCGGCGGGCCCCCTCGCCCAGGTCGCCCGCGCCGCGGACAGAAAGCCCAAGGTCCTGGTCATCGGCCTGGACGGCACCCTGCTCAGCAAGATCGACGTGGCCGACGCACCCCACATCAAGGCGCTGAGGGCGGCAGGTCTGACCGCGCCGAGCCCGCTGTACGCAGCGCCTTTCGCCCCCACACTCTCCGGCCCCGGCTGGTCGACGATCATCACCGGTGTCTGGCCCGACAAGCACAAGGTCATGGACAACACCTTCGCCGGACAGGACTTCGCCAGGTACCCGGACTTCCTGACCCGCGCCGAGAACGCGAAGCCCGCGCTCGGCACGTATGCCATCGCGTCCTGGAACCCGATCACCACCACGGTCTTCTCGGCGAAGGTGGACACCCGCGTCAACACCCCGAGCGCCGAGTACGACACCGGGACCACCTCGCGGCTCGTCAGCAGGCTCGCCACCGGCGATTCCGACGCGCACTTCGTCCAGCTCGACGGGGTGGACGAGGCGGGGCACGCGCACGGCGCCGCGAGCCAGGAGTACCTCGACGCGATCCACGCCGTGGACACCTCGGTCGGACAGTTCGTCGCGGCGGTCGAGTCCCGTCCGGCCTACGCGTCGGAGAACTGGCTGATCATGGTCACCGCCGACCACGGCCACACGGACCCCGGCGGTCACGGTGGCTCCAGCTGGCAGGAGCGCCAGACCTTCCTGATAGCCCGGGGGGCCGGGATCGGCGCCGGGACGACCCGGTACGACATCCGGATGCCGGATGTCGCCGCCTCCGCCCTCGCCCACCTGGGCATTGCCATCGACCCGGCCTGGGGGCTCGACGGAAGGCCGCTCCAGCAGCCCGGTGACGACGCGTTCGACGCCCTGCGCCCGCAGCTGACCGGGCCGGCCGACGAGAGCGGCATCGGTGCGGGCGTCATCGGCTTCACCCACACCCCGCCGCCCGGCTGGTCGGTCGACAACTCCCGGATGGGCACCGGCGGGGTCACCGAGTGGCGCGGCTGGTCGTTCACCACCGACGAGTTCTGGACGAAGGCCCAGCCCGACCAGCAGCGCGAGTCCAACGTCAGGGCGCGCGGCGTCTTCGCGGTCGCCGACGGTGACGAGTGGTCGGACAAGGCCCTCACGGGAACCTACGACTCGACCCTGATCAGTCCGGCCTACCCGGTGCGGGGCGGGCGCACCGCGACCCTCACCTATACGACCTACTACCGGCAGGAATCCCCGCAGCGAGGTGAGGTGCTGGTCAGCTACGACGGCGCGGCCCCGGTGAGCGTGCGGACGTACACCGCCGACACCTCGTCCCGGGTGGAGAGCCTCACGCTCCAGGTCCCGGCCGGAGCCACCAGCGCCCAGGTGCGCTTCCGCTACACCGGCGGGAACAACTGGTTCTGGACGGTCGACGGGGTCAGGGTCACCGCGGGGTGACGCGGCAGGGTGCCCGCAGCACTGCCCGGTGCTGCGGGCACCCCGGGACCGGCCGGCCGAGCGGGGCGGCCGGACCCGGGGCGGCCGGGTCAGACGAGGTCGACGAGGTCCGCGATGGAGTCGACGACCGTGGTCGGCCGGTACGGGTAGCGGCCGATGTCGTCCTTGCCCGTCAGCCCGGTGAGCACCAGGAAGGTCTCCATCCCGGCCTCCAGCCCGGCCAGCACATCGGTGTCCATCCGGTCGCCGATCATGGCGGAGGTCTCGGAGTGGGCGCCGATCGCGTTGAGACCGGTGCGCATCATCAGGGGGTTGGGCTTGCCGACGAAGTAGGGATCCTTGCCGGTCGCCTTGGTGATCAGCGCGGCCACGGAACCGGTCGCCGGCAGGGCGCCCTCCGGCGAGGGGCCGGTGTTGTCGGGGTTGGTGGCGATGAAGCGCGCACCGTTGTTGATCAGCCTGATCGCCCGCGTCAGCGCCTCGAACGAGTAGGTCCGGGTCTCCCCGAGGATCACGAAGTCCGGGTCGGAGTCGGTCAGGACGTATCCGGCCTCGTGCAGGGCGGTGGTCAGCCCGGCCTCGCCGATGACGTACGCGGTGCCGCCCGGGTGCTGGTTGTCGAGGAACTTGGCGGTGGCGAGGGCGGAGGTCCAGATGTTCCCCACCGGCACCTCCAGGCCGATCCGCTGGAGCCGTGCGTGCAGGTCACGCGGGGTGTAGATCGAGTTGTTGGTGAGCACGAGGAACGGCTTGCCGGTGTCGCGCAGCTTCTTGATGAAGGCATCGGCTCCCGGCACGGGAACGCCCTCGTGCATCAGTACGCCGTCCATGTCCGTGAGCCATGATTCGATGGGCTTGCGCTCTGTCATGCGGGCTGGCTCCTGGCGGCTCGGCGGATGATCACCGGAGATCCGAAGATACGGGGGCTCCGAGGCGGCCATCCTATTCACGCCGGTGCGGTGGCCGGAATGGGCTGTCCACCGACGGCCACCTCCCCCTGTGCGTACCGGATGCGGACCGGCAGGACCGGCCTCCGCCGTGACCCGCCCCGGTGCCGCGGCCGGGGGCGCCCCCCGATCGGACGTATGTGCGGCTTTCCGGGATGCGGGGCGCAGACCCAGACGGCAACCTTCGTAGCAGGAGGTTCACTATGCGTCTGATACCTATCACTCTCTGTGCCGCTACGGCAGTCGCGGCTGCCCTCGTCCCCACGGCCGCGATCGCTTCCCCGGGCGAAGGGTCCTCGGGAACGGTCACGGTCAGCCCGTCCGTCATCGCTCCCGGCGAGGAGGTGGACCTGAGGGTGAGCTGCAAGAGCGGCACGCCCTTCGGCAGGTCCGACGCCTTCGACTCGCAGGCCGAGTTCTCGCCCGCCGCCGCCCGCGGCTCCATGTACGCCGCCGCCAGGATCCGCGCCGACGCCGTGTCCCGGGACTACACGGTCCAGGTCAAGTGCGGGCGCACGACCGTGACCGGCACGATCACCGTCGTCCGCGAGGGCGGCCACGGCCACCACCCCAGGCCGCTGATCACTCCGACCGCGCCCGTGCACGCCGGTGGCGGGGCCACGGCCACGGTCGCGTCCGAGGAGTCGGCTCCGGGTACCCGGCAGACCGTCGTCGGGCTGGTGCTCGCCGGGATCGCCGCCGTGGCGGTGGCCGGTCGGAGCGTCCGGCGCCGGCGCAGCAACTGAGATGTCGTCCGAGGGCTCGTCATCGGGCAGCGGACGGCTGATGACCGGGGTCGCCTGGGCCGTGCTGCTGCTCGGGCTGTGGCTCTGGGGCCGTCAGATCACCGAGGGTCCCGAGGGGAGCTCGGGGCCGAAGACCGGTGACGTGGCCGCGGTGGGCCGCCCGCTCGGCGTCTCGCTGCCACCGGCGCACGACCCGCTCGCCGGTGAGCGGCCGGAGCGCGTGCAGATCCCGTCGGTGGGGATCAATGCCCCGGTCGTGCCCCGCGGTCTCGACGCCCATGGCGCGGTCGACCCGCCGCCGTTCGAGGCCCCGGACGAGGTCGGCTGGTTCGGTGGCGGTGCCCGTCCCGGCGCCGCAGGCCCCGCGCTGCTCGTCGGTCATGTCGACACGAACACCAGGAAGGCCGTCTTCTACGGCCTGAGCGCGGTGCGGCCCGGCGAGAAGGTCCGGGTGACGGGGTCCGACGGCTCGGTCAGTGAGTTCACCATCGACGACGTCCAGGTCTTCCAGCGCAGCCACTTCAACGCGAAGAAGGTGTACGGGGAGCGGGTGCACGGCCGTGCCGAGTTGCGGCTGATCACCTGTGGCGGCTCCTTCGACCGTACGACGCGGGCGTACAGCGCGAACGTGGTGGTGTCGGCCTACCTCACGGGTGTACCCAGGGGCTGAGCCCCGGGGGGCGTGCGGGGTGGCCCGTCCGGACGTGTCCCGACCCGTTTGCACCAAGGGGCCGGTGTGATCCGGCGGTGAGGATCATGACCGTTCGCGCAGGGGCGCCCCTGCGCTCCTGAGGGCGAACGAACGAAGCCCCTCACCGTGCGGTGAGGGGCTTCGTTATCGCGTGCGCCGCCAGGGACTCGAACCCCGGACCCGCTGATTAAGAGTCAGCTGCTCTAACCAACTGAGCTAGCGGCGCCTGCTGACCTGGAGAACTTTACCGGACCGGGGGAGGTGCTCAGGACCCCGCTGTGGGCGAGATGTGTGCTTTGCCCCCATTCAACACGTCAAAATGCGATTCCTCCGCACCGTTGGAAAACTGACGACCGTGCAGATGCGCCCTGGGTGGCGCTTCAGACGACGCGGAGGGGACAGGCATGACGGTTCCGGTCTTCGAGGAGTACGAGCCTGCGGGCGACTGCGGATGTGCGGGATGTGCCGCCAGGCGCCGCTCGGCCGCCCACACTCTCTCCCGGAGAGAGGGCGGCCACCCGGCGGCCCATGGCGTGCGGCGTGCGCTCGTGCTGGCGACCACCGCCGGTGTGGTGCTCGGCGGGGGCACGGCAGTGGCCGCCCCCGGGCCCGGAGGCCAGGGCCAGGAGCCGGCCGCCGCACCCGTCGAGGCCGCGAAACTGCCCGCCACCACCCGGTCGGCGATCATCAGCCGCGCGGCGAGGTGGGTGGCGGCCAGGGTCCCGTACCGCATGGACAAGAAGTGGAAGGACGGGTACCGGGAGGACTGCTCCGGCTTCGTCTCGATGGCCTGGGGGCTGGACCGCAGCGAATGGACAGGGAGCCTGGCCGGGTACGGGACCCGGACGCACAAGAGCCGGCTCCGGCCCGGCGACATCCTGCTCTTCCACAACCCGGCGAACCCCAACAAGGGCTCCCACGTCACCATCTTCGGGGGCTGGACCAACTCCGCCCACACCTACTACCTGGCGTACGAGCAGACGCATCCGCACACCCGCGCCCAGTCCACTCCGTACAGGTACTGGGCCAACTCCAGCCGCTACGTGCCCTACCGCTACAAGGGGCTGCGGGCCGGCGCCGGTGGTTCCGTACCGACCGCCGGCTACCCGGGGAGGGCGGTCTTCGGCAAGGGTGCGAAGAACAGGCACGTCACCCGTCTCGGCCGGATGCTCGCCGCGCACGGCGGCGGCCGTTTCTACCGGGAGGGGCCGGGCCCGCGCTGGGGCGAGGCCGACCGGCTGGCCACGCAGGCCTTCCAGCGGGCGCAGGGCTGGACCGGCGCCGACGCGGACGGCCTGCCCGGCCGCACCACCTGGAACCTGCTGGTGAAGGGCGGTGGCAAGAACATCCCGGCGGCCGGGAGTGCCACCGCCTCCGGAAGCAGGGCCACCGCCTCCGGCATCAAGGGCAGCAAGGGCATCGAGGGCAGCACGGGCGGCAGGACCGGCGCGGGCGGTAAGAGCGGCCGGGGGAGCACGGGCGCTGCCACGGCCGGTGGCGCTGTCCCCGCCGCGAGCGCCACTCCGGCTGCCGGGACCGGCGGTACGACCGGTGTGGGCACTGCGGGCGGTGCGACCGGAACGGGCAGCGCGACCGGTACGGGCAGGGTCACGGGCGCCGGCATTCCCGGAAGTACGGACAGCGCCGGCAGCACCGGCAGCACCGGCAGCACCGGCACTGTCGGCGGTACCGGTGGCCCCCGCAGGCCCAGCAGCCCCCACGGCGCAAGCAGGCACGGCAGGCCCGGCGGTGCCCGGGGCACCGGCGCCACCGCCGGTCACGCGGCCGGGCCCCGGGCATTTCCCGGCGCCGCGTTCTTCAGGCCGGGCCGGTCCGGTCCTGAGGTGCGCAGGCTCGGCGAGCAGTTGGTGAGGAAGGGCTTCGGCCGGTACTACACATCCGGCCCCGGGCTCCGGTGGAGCGAGGCGGACCGGCGCAATGTGCAGGCGTTCCAGCGGGCCCAGGGATGGTCAGGCACGGCGGCCGACGGATATCCCGGGCCGGAGACGTGGAGGCGACTTTTCGCATGACCGAGACGACAGCAGCGACCGGCGGCCCTTCGCGCAGGTCCGCGCCGGGTGTGAACGAGACGACGGCCGAGATCCCCGTCCACCTCCTGTTCGGTGACGATCCCGGGGGCGGTGTCGCGGGTCCGGCCGCCACAACCGGGGAAGCGGCGGGGCGGACCGGACTCCCGGGAGGAACCGCCGGACGGATCGGACTCCCGGGGGGTCCGGCCGGTCCGGAGCGCAGGCCGCCGGGGAGCGGCGCGCCCGTCCAGGGCTCCGTCCGGCCCGCACCGCCGGTCGATTCCCGGCTCGCCGAGCGGCGGGGTGCCGCGCTGCCCGGCGCCGTCGCACTGCTCGCCGGCGCCGTGGCCCTCACCGGCTTCGTGGTGGTGCTGTGGAAGGCCAGGGCGGTCCCGGCGCCGGTGGCCGGGCTGCTTCGGCTGGACACGGCGCCGTACGACGGGATCGGGCCGGGGGCCGGCGCGGTGCTCGCGGTGCTCGGTGCGCTGGCCCTCCTGGCCTTCGGCGGGCTCGGGCGCGGCCGGGTCGGTCACGCGTGGGTCCTCTCGCTCTTCGGCGGCTACCGGGGGAGCGTGCGGCGGACCGGGCTGGTGTGGATGAGTCCGCTGCTGCTGCGCCGCCGGGTCGACGTACGGCTGAGGCACTGGCGCAGCGAGCCGCTGCCCGCCGCGGACGCCGACGGTACGGCGCTGAGCGTCGTCGTCCTGGTGGTGTGGCGGATCAAGGACACGGCCCGGGCCGTCTACGCCGTGGAGGACCACGAGGCCTATCTGTCCGAGCAGGTGGAGGCGGCGGTCACCCGCGTGCTCTCGCGGTTGCCGGCCGACGCCTTCCACGAGGACGGGCCCACGCTGCGCGACAGCGAGGCGGTCGGTGACGCGCTGACCCGGATGCTGCAGGCGGAGACCTCTCCGGTGGGCGTCCAGGTGTTCTCGGCGCAGCCGACCCGGATCGAGTACGCCCCGGAGGTCGCGGGCGCGATGCGGCGGAGCCGGGTCGCCGCACTCGACGCCAGGCACCGGGACACCGTGCTGACCTCGTTGGTGGACGCGGTGGACGACACGGTGACCCGGCTGACCGCACGCGGGCTCGTCGAGCTCGACGGCTATGAGCGCAACGCGCTCGTCAGGGACCTGACGGTCGCCTTCTGGTCGGGGGGCAACGGTGCCCCCTCCTGAGCCACCCTCCTGAGCCTGGTGCCGGACTCCCGCCAGGGGGGCCTCTTCCCGCACTCCTCGCCGAATGGGTACAGACCTGTTTTTGATATGGACACGGCGAACCGACGTCCATACTCTGGGGCTTGGTCTAGACCGCAGCTCGGCACACCGAACTCCCCCAAGTTCCGAGGAGTGCAGCATGCGCAAGAGAATAGGTGCGGCCGTGGTCGGCCTCGCCGTGGCGGGGGTCTCCCTGCTCGCCACCGGCAGCGCCAGCAGCCACGGGTACACCGACCAGCCCATCAGCCGGCAGAAGCTCTGTGCCAACGGCACCGTCACCAACTGCGGTGCCATCCAGTACGAGCCGCAGAGCGTCGAGGCCCCCAAGGGGTTCCCCGGCGCCGGTCCCGCCGACGGCAAGATCTGCTCCGGCGCGCACGACGACTTCGCCCAGCTCGACGGCGCCAAGGCGCCGAACGGCGGGGCGTGGCCCACCACCAAGCTCACGGGCGGTCAGGCGTACACCTTCCGCTGGCAGTTCACCGCCCGCCACGCCACGACCGACTTCGAGTACTTCATCACCAAGAACGGCTGGGACGACTCGAAGCCGCTCACCAGGGCCGACCTCGATCCGCAGCCGTTCATGACGGTCCCCTACGGCAATCAGCAGCCGCCCGGAACCGTCTCCCAGCAGGGCACCATCCCGACCCAGAAGACCGGCCACCACGTGATTCTGGCCGTGTGGAACATCGCTGACACCGGCAACGCCTTCTATGCCTGCTCGGACATCACCCTCTGACCGTGCGCTTCCGGCCATGCCCGGGTGGTGCGCGGACCGCCGCGCACCTGTGACCGCGGGCCGCCGGCCCTTCATTTCTGACGGCACGTCAATTACCTTGCGGCGCCATGGGAAACGCAGAGACCTTCGCGGAGCTCGTGCAGCGCCAATGGGGCGATCAGCGGCCCGGGCTGCGCTCGGGCGACCTGGTGATGACTCATCACCAGGTCGCGTCGGGCGCAGCCGCGCGGGCCGCGCTTCTGGTGGATCTGCTCCCGGCCGGGGCCGAGCCCCACGTCGGGGTGCTGCTCCACAACACCCCGGAATTCCCGCTCTGGCTGAGCGCGGCGGCCCTCGCGGGGGCCGCCGTCGCCGGGATCAACCCCACCCGGCGCGGGCCCGAACTGGCCCGTGACATCGTGCATACCGACTGCCGTGTCCTGGTCGTGTCGCGGGAACTGCTGCCGCTGCTCGACGGCCTGGAACTCCCCGGTGTGCGGGTGCTGATCACCGGATCCGACGCCTATCGCGCGCTGCTCGCCCCCTACGCGGACGCGGTCCCCGGCGAAGCGGTCGCGCGCTCCGTGAGCCCGTCCACGCGGATGCTCCTCACTTTCACATCGGGCTCCACGGGCGCCCCGAAGGCCGCGATCTGCACCCAGGGGCGGCTGGCGGCCGCCGGACAGTCCCTGGTCACACACTTCGGGACCGGCCGGGACGATGTCCACTACATCTGTATGCCGCTCTTCCACGGCAACGCGGTGATCGCCAACTGGGCCCCCGCCGTGGCGGGCGGCGCCGCCGTCGCGCTGCGCGCCCGCTTCTCGGCCTCCCGCTTCCTGGCCGACGTACGGGCCCACGGCGCCACGTACTTCACCTACGTCGGCCGCGCCGTGCAGTATCTGCTCGCCACCCCCGAACGCCCCGACGACCGCGCGCATCCGCTGCGGGTCGGTTTCGGTACGGAGGCGGGGGCGGTGGACGTGGCGCGCTTCGCCGAACGGTTCGGCGTCCGGCTGGTCGAGGGGTACGGGTCGTCCGAGGGCGGCGCGGCCGTCCAGCGCACCCCGGGCACACCCCCGGGGGCGATAGGCCGGGCCGCGCCGGGTGACGATCTGGCGGTGCTCGACCCGGAGACGTCCGATGAGCGGCCGCGCGCCGTCTTCGACGAGCGCGGCCGCCTCACCAACGGCACCGCGGCGATAGGGGAGCTGGTCAACCGCGGCCCCAGCCCGTTCGAGGGGTACTGGCGCAATGAGGCAGCGGAGGCCGACCGCAGGCGCGGCGGCTGGTACTGGACCGGCGACCTCTTCTACCGCGACACCGAGGGGTTCCTCTACTTCGCCGGCCGTACGGACGACCGGCTGCGCGTCGACAGCGAGAACCTGGCCGCCGCGATGATCGAGAACATCCTGGCCCGCTGGCGGGACGCGGCGGCGGTAGCGGTGTACGCGGTGCCCGACCCGGTGGCGGGCGACCAGGTGATGGCGGCGCTCGCCCTGCGCGAGGGCGCCGCCTTCGACCCGGCGGCCTTCGCCGCCTTCCTGGACCAGCAGCCCGATCTGGGCACGAAGATGGCCCCGGCCTTTGTGCGGATCGTCCCCGCGATGCCGGTCACTGCGACCAACAAGGTGCACCGGGTGGGGCTGCGCAGGGAGGGCTTCCGCTGCGCCGACCCGGTGTGGCGGGCGGCCGGCGGGGTGTACGGGCGGCTCACGGACGAGGAGTCGGAGCGGCTGGTGGCGGAGTACAGGGAGCGGGGCCGCGCCGAACTGCTGACCCGGTAGCGGAGTTGCGGGTCCGGGGTGAGCCGCCCGTCCCCGGGGGCCGCAGGAGCGGCAGACCCTGCGCCGCCGGCTCGGCCGCACGCCCACGCGGTACCGCGTCCCCCCGCTCCCGGAGCAGCACCAGGGTCAGCGCCGCCCCCGCCAGCAACAGCACCGCGCCGCCCGCCGCCGCCACCTGCATGCCGTGCACGAAGGCCTCCCGCGCCAGGTCCACGATGCCCGGATCCCCCACGGCCCGTGCCCCGCCCAGCGTCTCCCGTGCCTGGCCGGGCGCCGACGCGGGCATACCGGCGCGGTAGACGGCCGTGCCGACCGAGCCGAGGACCGCCATCCCCATCGCCCCGCCGAACTCCTGTCCCGTCTCCAGGAGCGAAGCGGCCGAACCCGCCTTCTCCCGTGGCGCCGAGGCAAGCGCCATATCGGCGACCAGGGCCATCACGGTCACGATGCCGCTGCTGCTGATCGCGGCGCCCGCCAGCAGCAGCCAGAGCGAGTCCGGGCCGACGAGAGCCAGGACGGCGAACCCCGCCGCCGCGATGACGAACCCGGCGGCCACCACCGACGAGCGCTTCACCCGCTGGGCGACCGCGGTGGCGGTCGGCGCGGCGGCACCCACCGCGATCGAGGGGGCCATGGACCAGAGCGCCGCCTCCATCGTGCTCATGCCGAGCACCGACTGGAGGTACTGCGTGGTGAAGTACGAGGACCCCATCATCGCGAAGGCGGCCAGCGCGTTGAGCGTGATCCCGGCCCCGAACCCCCGCTTCCCGAACAGTGCGGGACTGATCATCGTGGAGCGGCCCGAGCGCTGCCGGCGCACGAAGACCGTGCCCACGGCCGCTCCGGCCAGGACGCAGAGCAGCATCGGGACCCCGAAGCCGTGCGCTGCCATCTCCTTGACGCCGTAGATCACCGGGAGCACGGACCCCATCGACAGCGGCACGCTCAGCAGATCGAACCGGCCGGGCTCGGGGTCCTTGAACTCCGGCACCAGGAAGGGGACCAGGACCAGCAGCAGAAGCATCGCGGGCACATTGATCAGGAAGACCGAGCCCCACCAGAAGTGCTCCAGCATGATCCCGCTCATCACCGAACCGAGCGCGATGCCGCCGGCCATGGCGCCCGACCAGATACCGACGGCCTTGGAGCGCTGTCTCCCGTCGGTGAACATGTTGCGGATCAGCGCCATGGTGGAGGGCATCAGCGTCGCTCCGCCGACGCCGAGCACGGCTCGTGCGGCGATGAGCATCTCGGCGCTCTGCGCGTACGCGGCTCCGACCGATGCCACTCCGAAGGCCGCGGCCCCGAACAGGAGCAGCTTGCGGCGGCCGATCCGGTCGCCCAGCGAGCCCATCGTGATGAGGAGCCCGGCCAGGGCGAAGGCGTAGATGTCGAAGATCCAGAGCTGCTGGGTGCTGCTCGGGCCGAGCTCCCGGCTGATGGACGGGATGGCGAAGAACAGGACGGACACGTCCATCGATACCAGCAGCAGGGGCAGCAGCAGGACGACGAAGGCGGTCCACTCCTTGCGGCCTGCGCGGGCCGCCGTGGTTCCTCCGGATCGGGCGGGGTGCACGGGACCGGGCTGGTGCGTCGATTGCGTCATGCAGGAAACTGTACGAGCGTATTAAACGGCTGTCTATGACGATTGTGTAATACATTTGTACGTCGCGAACAGGGTGCGGAAACATGCATAAAAGGTGAGGAAAGGGCCGCAGGAGACGGTGCGGGGGCGGGGAGGGGCGTGCGGTGCGGCCGTCCGGGCGGGCCCCGCGCACGAAAAAGCCCCCCGCTTTCGCGAGGGGCTTCTTCCGTCGGTGCGCCGCCAGGGACTCGAACCCCGGACCCGCTGATTAAGAGTCAGCTGCTCTAACCAACTGAGCTAGCGGCGCCTGCTGACTCGGAAATACTAGCGGGTCCCGAGGGGTGCTCCAAACCGGCTCGGGATCGCCCGCGGGACCGGCCTCAGATGGCCAGTGAGAGCACCACGGGCGCGGCCTGCCGGTTCAGTGAATCCGCGGCCGCGCGCAGCCGGTGGGCGTGCTCGATCGGCAGGGACAGGGCCAGGCATCCGACGGTGGAGCCCGCGGTGAGCGGCACCGCGGCGCAGACCGTGCCCACCGCGTACTCCTGGATGTCGAGCACCGGGACCGTGGCCGGCTGGGAGTCCAGCTTGGAGAAGAGGACCCGCTCGTTGGTGATCGTCTTCGAGGTGAGGCGGGCGATCTTGTGGCGGGACAGGTGATCGCGGCGGGCGTCCTGGTCGAGCTGGTTCAGCAGGCACTTCCCGGCCGCGCTGGCATGGACCGACGAGCGGAAGTCCACCCACTCCTGGACCGCGGGTGTCAGCGGGCCGTCGGCGACCTGGGTGATCTTCATTTCCCCGTCGATGTACCGGCTGATGTAGACAGCGGCACCGACCGAGTCCCGCAGCTGGTCGAGGGTGCTCTGGAGCTTGGCCTGGAGCGCGGCCTCGCGGGAGACGCCCGAACCGAGCAGGACGAGAGAGTCCCCGATGATGTAGGCGCCGTCGCTGACCTGCTCGACGTACCCCTCGCGGCGCAGCATCAGCAGCAGGGCGGAAAGGTGGAAGGTGGGCAGGCCCGTCTCGCGCGCGATGTCGGCGTCGGTCACGCCGCCGCCGTACTTGGAGACGGTCTCCAGTACGCGGAGCGCGTACTGCACCGAATGGAACGGCGCGGTCGGCTCGGGCTTCAGCGCCACGGTTCCCCCTACAGGTTGTGACCGTTTGCTCGCGTACCACGATAGCCGCCAAGGGCCTGTTGTGGGGGGCCTGTTGATGAGTTGATGGCGCGCCCCGTGCCGTCAAGCTGGGGCGCGCCACCGTGGCATATGCCAGAGTCAAGGTTCCGACTGGGAGCCTGAGGTCAGAGCACTGCGCTGAGGAACTCGCGGGTACGCGCGTGCTCCGGATCGCTGAAGATTTTCTCCGGGGAGCCGGACTCGATCACCTTCCCGGAGTCGAACATCAGCACGTCGTCGGAGATGTCCCGGGCGAAGTTCATCTCGTGGGTGACGCACAGCATGGTGATGTCGGTCGTCCGGGCGATGTCGCGCAGCACATCCAGCACCCCCGCCACCAGTTCCGGGTCGAGCGCCGATGTGACCTCGTCGAGCAGCAGCACCTGAGGACGCATCGCCAGGGCGCGGGCGATGGCGACGCGCTGCTGCTGGCCGCCGGAGAGCTGGTTCGGTCTGGCGTCCGCCCGGTCGCCGAGGCCGACCAGGTCGAGCAGGCCCTTGGCCCGCTCGGCCGCTTCGTCCTTGGACATCCCGAGGACCCGGACCGGGGCCTCGGTGATGTTGCGCAGCACCGACATGTTGGGGAAGAGGTTGAACTGCTGGAACACCATGCCGATGTTCTTGCGCACCTCACGGAGCTGCTTCTCGCCCTTCGACGGGAAGAGCTGTTCACCGTTGACGGTGATCACCCCTTCGTCCGGCTTGAGCAGGGTCATCAGCAGTCTGAGGATCGTGGTCTTCCCGGAACCGGAGGGTCCGATCAGGGTGACGTGCTTGCCGGGCCTGACCGAGAAGCAGAGGTTGTCGAGGACGGTGTTCTCGCCGAACCGCTTCGTGACGTTGTCGAAGCGGATCAACTCGTCCGTGGTGACCGGCTTCGCCGGGCTCCGGACGGCCTCGACCGCTGCGGCGGCCGGGGTTATGGGGGTCTCGGGGGTCTCGGGGTGCGTGGGGTTCGCGTCAGCGGACAAGGCGGCGCTCCAGGGCTCGTACAAGAAGAGATGCCGGATAGGCGATGACGATGAAGGCGACGCCGACGACGGTGAGCGCCTCGTTGTACCGGAAGGTCATACCGCCCTCCAGGCGGGCCTGGCCCAGCAGGTCCAGCACGCTGATCGCGACGACCAGCGGGGTGTCCTTCAGCATCGCGATGACGTAGTTGCCGAGGGCGGGAAGCACCCGTCGGATCGCCTGCGGCAGGATCACCGCGGTCCAGGTGCGGCTGCGGGGCAGGGAGAGTGCGGTGGCCGCCTCCCACTGCCCGGCCGGCACCGCGTCGATGCCTGCCCGGTAGACCTGGGCGGTGTAGGTCGAGTAGTGCACGCCGATGGCGACCGTGCCCGTGGTCAGCGCGGAGAACTGGATGCCCCACTCGGGCAGGACGAAGAAGAGGAAGAACAGCTGTACCAGCAGCGGGGTGTTGCGGATGAACTCGGTGACGAGGTTCACCGGCCACCGGACGAAGCGTGTCCGCACCCGGTAGCCGAGCGCCCAGACCAGGCCCAGCGTGAAGGAGAGCACCGAGCCGAGCACCAGGATCTGGAGGGTGGTGAGCAGCCCGTCCCAGAATCGAGGCATGAAGTCCGCGACGGCGGACCAGTCCCAGCTGTTCATCGGGTACCTCCGGTGGCCGTGAGGCCGAGATTGGCCCGGGTCTTGCGCTCAAGTGCCCGCATCCCGCGGGTGAGTACGAACGCGATGACGAAGTAGATCACCAGGACCACCGAGTAGATCTTGGAGCTCTCCTGCGTGGCGAGCCGCACCAGGTAGGCGGCGAACGACACGTCCCCGACGCCGAGCAGCGAGACCAGCGCGGTGCCCTTGAGCAGCTCGATCAGCAGGTTCGAGAAGGGCGGCATCATCTCGGGCACCGCCTGCGGCAGAAGGATCAGCCGCATCCGCTGCCACGGGGTGAAGTTGAGCGCGATACCCGCCTCGCGCTGCGCGGGCGCGACCGCGTTGAGCGCGCCGCGGACGATCTCGGCGCCGTACGCCCCGTACGAGAGGCCGAGGGCGAGTACGGCGGCCCACATCGGGACCAGCGCCCAGCCGAACAGGTTCGGCAGCACGAAGAAGATCCAGAACATCAGCACGAGGGACGAGGTGCCGCGGAAGATCTCCGTGTAGAACCCGGCAAGGAACCGCACCACGCGGGAGCGGTGCGCCCTGGCCATACCGACACCGAAGGCCACGACGACGGCCAGCGCGGCACTGTAGAGGGTGAGTTGGATGGTGATCCAGATGCCCGGAAGCACCCAGTGCTGCCACAGTCCGGACGTCATGCGCACAGCTCCTTGGCCGTCAGCGTGGTCATCTCGTCCTTGGTGAACCCGAACGGCTGGAGCACCCGGAAGAGTTCGCCGCTCTTCTTCATCTTGTGGATCTCGACGTTGAAGGCGTCCCGGAGCGAGGTGTCGGTGGGGCGGAAGGTGAACCCGCCGCCGTCGATCTTCTTCTTGCCGTCGATGGTGGTCGCGAAGGCCTGGGTGGCCTCGGCCTTGTGGCTCTTCTTCACGACCTCGCGCACGGTCAGCGAGGTGCCGGCGAAGACATCGACCCGGCCGGACTCGACGGCGTTCAGACCCGCCACCTGGTCCTGGAGAATGACGATGTCCTTCTCCTTGTAGCCGGCTGCGACGGCGTAGGCGATCTCGGCGTACGCGGTCCCGGTGGCGAACCTCGCCCTGGCCCGCACACAGTCCTGGTAGTTGTGCAGGTTCTTCGGGTTGCCCTTGCGGACGATGAAGGCATCCAGCATCTGGTACTCGGGATCGGCGAAGATGACCTGCTGACAGCGGTCCTTGTTGATGTACATCCCGGCCGACACACAGTCGAACTGCTGGGAGTTGAGCCCCGGGATCAGCGAGGCGAAGTCGGTGGCCACCGGCTGTACATGGCCGACGCCGAGCCGTTTGAAGATGATTTTCGCGAGCTCCACGGCCTCGCCGGTGAAGTCGCCCTGCTCGTTGATGTACCCGTACGGCACCTCACCCGCGATGCCGAGTCTGACCGTGCCCTGGGACTTGAGTCTGGCGAGGGTGTCCCCGCTCGGTACGCGGCTGCATCCCGCCGCTCCGAGCGCCCCCGCGGCGCCCAGACCCGCCATGCCGAGGAGAAGTGAACGGCGGCGCATGCTCTCGATGGGGCGTATGAGACGTCTTGTTGTGCTTTCTGAGTCGTTCCCTGGTGGTGAAGCCATGGGCGCGCGGCTACCCGGCAACAGCGGGGGTATGCCGGTCAATTTCAGCCCCTCGCTCGGAGAGGCGGCCTTGACCGCGTGGGGGCCCCGGGGGAAACCATGGGGGGATGAGCGATCGATTCGTGGAACTGTCCCTCGACAAGCGCGGTGTGAGCTGCACGGCGAAGCTCCTCGACGACAAGGCGCCGGTGACCTGCGCGGCGGTGTGGGACGCGCTCCCGCTGGGCGGCGACGTCTACCACGCGAAGTACGCGCGGAACGAGATCTACACGCTGGTCCCCGGCTTCGCACCGCAGGAACCACCCCTGGAGAACCCGACGGTCACCCCCATTCCGGGAGATCTCTGCTATTTCACCTTCTCCGAAACGGTGTTGGGGACCGATGCGTACGGATACGAGACGGCGGCCGATCACCGCGGGCGGAAGACGGTGGTCGACCTCGCGCTGTTCTACGAGCGCAACAACCTGCTGATCAACGGGGATACGGGATGGGTGCCGGGCATCGTCTGGGGCACCGTGGTGGACGGGCTCGACCGGATGGCGGAGGCGTGCCAGGACCTCTGGCGGTCGGGCGCGACGGGGGAGACCCTGAACTTCCGGCGGGCGTAGGCCCCGTGCCGCGGCCCGCCCCCGGCGCCCGGAGGCGGGCCGCCGGACGGGGCCCGCGCAAGCTGCCGGACAGGCCCGCGGTGCCGGCCGACATTGGCCGGAACCAGCCTGCCCGGCGCTTGACGGCGCCGCGCGGTAGTGCAGTGGGTTACGGGGCGGCCACCTCCGCGGCCACACCCGCCCCGTACAGCGCGTGAGCCGCCCGCAGCACCACCGCGTCGGCATGGCGCGGGCCCACCAGCTGCACCCCGACCGGCAGCCCGGCCGCGTCCGTTCCGCAGGGCACCGTGGCCGCGGGCTGCTGGGTCAGGTTGAACGGATAGGTGAACGGCGTCCAGCCGGTCCAGCGCCGGTGTCCCGAGCCCCGGGGCGCCTCGATGCCCGCCTCGAAGGCGGTGACCGGCAGGGTCGGGGTGACCAGCAGGTCGTACCGCTGGTGGAAGAGGCCCATACGCCGGCCCAGCTCCATCCGTACGTCCACGGCCGCCAGATAGTCGAGGGCCGAATACCGCTCGCCCTCCGCGACGATCTCGCGCAGCCCCGGATCCAGCAGTGCGCGCTGCTCGCGGCTCAGGTGCTCCGCCACCCGGGCCGCCCCGCTGAACCACAGCGTGTGGAAGGCGGCCACCGGGTCGGTGAGATCAGGGTCCGTCTCCTCGACGTACGCGCCCAGCCCGGCGAGACGCTCCACCGCCCGCCGGACCGCAGCGGCCACCGCGGGGGCCACCGCGACCTGGCCGCCGAAGCTGGGCGAGTACGCGATCCGCAGCCCTTTCACCCCGTCGTCGAGGCCGGTGCGCAGGCTGCCGCCGGGCGGGGCCAGCTGCGACCAGTCGCGGGGGTCGGGGCCGCTGATCACATCCATCATCAGTGCGGCGTCCGCCGCGTCCCGGGTCATCGGCCCCACGTGCGCGAGTGTCCCGAAGGCGCTCGCCGGATAGAGCGGGACCCGCCCGTACGTCGGCTTGAGCCCGAAGATCCCGCAGAACGACGCCGGGATGCGGACCGAGCCGCCGCCGTCCGTCCCCAGCCCCAGCGGCCCGGCCCCGAGCGCCACCGCCGCCGCTGTGCCGCCGCTTGAGCCGCCCGACGTGCGGGTGGTGTCGTGCGGGTTGCGGGTCACACCGTGCTGCGGGGAGTCGGTCACGCCCTTCCACCCGAACTCGGGTGTCGTCGTCTTGGCGACGAAGACCGCGCCGTGCTCCCGCAGCCGGGCCACCGAGGGGGCGTCCTCGTCCCGGCTCGCGTCCTGCCGTACGGTCCGGGAACCCCGCAGCGTGGGCTGCCCGCGCAGCAGCAGGATGTCCTTGACGGTGACGGGTACCCCGTCGAGGAGCCCCTGCGGCTCACCGGCACGCCAGCGTGCCGCCGATGCCTCCGCCTGGGCCAGCGCCGGGGCGGAGTCGATCCGGACGAAGGCGTTCACCACGGGCTGCACCGCCTCCGCCCTGTGCAGCACGGCGCGGGCGGCGTCGACGGGGGTGAAGCTGCCCCTCCGGTAGCCGGCCAGGAGTTCTCGGGCGGTGAGGTCGCAGAGCTCAGTCATGGCTGTGGACGTACCCACGTTGCTTGTCGACCACGTTCGGGAGGGGCTCCCCGTTGGCCCACTTGTCGTACAGATCGAGGAACTGCTCCCCGAGGGCGTCGCGCCAGCCGACCGTGTCCCCGCTCATGTGCGGGGAGATCACCAGGCCGGGGACGTCCCAGAGCCGGCTGCCCGGGGGCAGCGGCTCGTCCGTGAAGACGTCCAGAGCGGCGCCGGCCGGCTGCCGCCGCGCGAGGGCCGCGGCGAGGTCG
The DNA here is from genome assembly GCF_036061255.1 of Streptomyces sp. NBC_00388. Taxonomy (NCBI): domain Bacteria; kingdom Bacillati; phylum Actinomycetota; class Actinomycetes; order Kitasatosporales; family Streptomycetaceae; genus Streptomyces; species Streptomyces sp. NBC_00388. The sequence goes on along the minus strand of NZ_CP107948.1, from coordinate 2,732,155 downwards.
TCCTCCACGACGAGCGCCCCGCGCCCCACGTTGATGAAGTGCGCGGACGGCCGCATGGCGGCGAAGGCGCGGGCGTCGAACATGCCCCGGGTGGTGTCGGTGAGGGGCGCCGCGCAGATCACCCAGTCGGCGCCGGACAGCAGCGGACCGAGTTCGTCCGCCCCGTGCACCTCGCCGCGCGCGGTCCTTCCGACGAGCGCGACCCGCACGCCGAGCGCGGTCAGCGTGGCGCCGATCGCCCGGCCGATGGGGCCCGAGCCGACGACCACCGCGTGCGTGCCGGCGATGCGCCGGGTCTCGCGGTGCTGCCAGCGCCGCTGGCGCTGGAGCTCCAGGGTGCCGGGCAGATCCTTGGCGAACGCGAGGACGAGCCCCGCGACATACTCCGCGATCGGCTGGTCGAAGATGCCGCGGGCGTTGGTCACCACGGTGTCCGAAGCGGCCAGCTCGGGGCAGAGGAGGTGGTCGACCCCGGCGCTCGCGGTATGGACCCAGCGGGGACGCGGACCTTCCCCCGGCCACGTTCTGCGGACCGCGTCGGACTGGAAGTCCCAGACCAGCAGGGCGTCCGCGGAAGGGAGTTGATCGCCGAGTGTGTGGGCGTCGGCGTGTACGACACGCGCCCGGCCTGCGAGTTTCCCGAGGCGGGGCGGCGGGTCGGCGTCCAGTACGAGAAGGGTGGGTTCAGCGGCTTCTGACATGCGCGCGTTCCTTCGACTGGGGTCGGTCGGGTTTCGTCGGAGTAAGCGATTTGCAACGTCTGACATGTACTGATTGACCGGGCTCGCACGGTGACCCTACCGTCGACAGCAGAGACACAGAGGCCTCACCCACATCACTTGGGGGGCAGTAATGGACATCTCCTTTCTCGGTGGACCACAGCCGCAACGCGGTGTGGGTGTCGTCGCCCCTTTTGACTTCGCTCTCGACAGAGAGCTGTGGCGCTGGGTGCCGGACGACGTCTCTCTCCACCTGACGCGTACCCCCTTCGTACCGGTCGAAGTCTCCCTGGATCTCGCCCGGCTGATCAGTGAGCACGAGACGCTCCGGGAGGCGGTCCGTGCCCTGGGCGCCGTCGCACCGCAGGTGGTGGCGTACGCCTGCACCAGCGGCAGCTTCGTCGGCGGAGTCGCAGGTGAACGGGCCATGTGCACGGCGATGACCATGGCGGGCGGGCTGCCGTCTCTCACCACTTCCGGTGCGCTGCTTGCGGCCTTCCGCGAGCTCGGCGTCCGGCGGATCGCGCTGGTCACGCCCTACACTGAATCTGTGACGTCCTCCTTGGAGGAATACCTCGGTGAAGCGGGGACAGTCGTCACCGGGCGGGCCTTTCTCGGCCTCACCAGGCACATCTGGAAGGTCCCGTACCGCGATGTGGTGGACATGGCTCGACAGGCGGTGGTCGGTTCGGCGGACGCGCTCTTCATCAGCTGTACCAACCTTCCGACGTACGACGTGATCCCGCAGCTCGAAGCGGAGCTGCGGATGCCGGTGCTTTCGGCGAACCAGGTCACGATGTGGGCGGCGCTGCGGCAGATCGGCGCCCACGCCGTCGGTCCGTACCAGCGGCTGCTGATCGATTCGGCGCCCGCACCGGCCCCGGCGCCCCTGCCCGAGCCAGAGCCCGCCAGCGCACTGGCAGAAGATCCGCCCGAAGAGCAGGGAGGCTGGACATGACAGCGGTCGGGTTCCTTTACCCGGGACATTCGGCGGAGGACGACTACGAGCGCATCGAGCAGCTCCTGGCGTCCGACGTGCGACTGTCCGTCGTCCACACCGATATCGGCGAGGACGCGCACCGGGTGGACGCGCTCATCGAGATGGGCTCGGCGAACCGGCTCGCGGCAGGCGTCGAGGAGCTGCGGCTCGCCGGGGCCGAGACCGTGGTGTGGGCGTGCACGAGCGGCAGCTTCGTCTACGGCTGGGACGGGGCCCAGGAGCAGATCAGGGAGCTGGCCCGCGCGTCCGGGATGCCCGCGTCCAGCACCTCCTTCGCCTTCGCCCACGCGATCCAGTACCTCGGGGCGCAGAAGGTCGCCGTCGCCGCGACGTATCCGGAGGACGTGGCTGAGTACTTCGCCGCCTTCCTCAAGGCGGCGGGTGTCGAGGTGACGGCGACGCGCGGCAGCGGCGTCATCACCGCGGCCGAGGTCGGCACCTGGGACCGGGACCAGGTCATCGAACTCGCGCTGGCGGGCGACCACCCGTCGGCCGAGGTGCTGCTGCTACCGGACACGGCCCTGCACACGGCCGCGTACGTGCAGGAGCTGGAGCAGGTCCTGGGCAAGCCGGTGCTCACGGCGAACCAGGTCTCCGTGTGGGAGGGGCTGCGGCTGGCGGACCGGAGGGTTCCCGGCGACCGGCTCGGGAAGCTCTTCGCGCGGCGCGGCTGATCCGGGCAGGGGGCGGCACGGGAATAACCGGAGACCGTCCCCTGTTGGCGAAGCCGTACCTGGCCGACAACCAGAAAGGCCGAGCCCGGTGGACCCGATTCAAGGCAAGGCGGCCGGAACCGCCCCCGTACCCCTGTCCGTACTGGACCTGGTGACCGTGGGGGAGGGCCGCACCGCCACCCAGGCCATCCGTACCGGAGTGGAGATCGCGAAGCTCGCCGAGCGCCGCGGTTTCCACCGGTACTGGGTGGCCGAGCACCACTCCATGCCCGGGGTCGCCTCCTCGTCGCCCGCGGTGCTGCTGGCGCACCTCGCCGCCCACACCGACCGCATCCGGCTCGGCTCCGGCGGAGTGATGCTGCCCAACCACGCGCCGCTGGTGATCGCCGAGCAGTTCGGCACGCTGGAGGCGATGGCCCCGGGCCGCGTCGACCTGGGCCTCGGCCGGGCCCCCGGCACCGACGGCGCCACCGCCGCCGCGCTGCGCCGCTCCGACCGGCTCCACGAGGGCGCCGACGAATTCCCGCAACAGCTGGCGGAGTTGATCCGGTTCCTGGACGACAGCTTCCCCGATGGGCACCGGTACGCACGGATCCACGCCGTGCCCGGCCCGGTCCAGGGCCCGGCGGGCCGCCCCCCTGTGTGGCTCCTCGGCTCGTCCGGCTTCAGCGCCCGGCTGGCGGGCACGCTGGGACTGCCGTTCGCCTTCGCGCACCACTTCTCGGCGCAGAACACCATCCCGGCCCTCGACCTCTACCGCGAGTCGTTCCGGCCTTCGGCGGTGCTCGACGCCCCGTACGCCCTGATCGGCGTCGCCGCCCTCGCGGCCGACGACGAGAAGGAGGCCCACCGGCAGATCCTCTCCGGCGCGCTCTCGATGGTCCGGCTGCGTACCGGGCGGCCGGGTCTTGTGCCGACGCCCGAAGAGGCGGCGGCACACGAATTCACCGCCGTGGAGCGGGACTTCGTGGACGGCTGGCTCAGCAACATCATCGCGGGGACCGCCGACGAGGTCCGCTCCGGGCTCGACGACCTCCAGAAGCGCACGGGCGCCGACGAGTTGATGATCACAGCCAACGCCCACGGCGGCGAGGCGCGGCTGCGTTCGTACGAACTGATCGCCGACGCGTACGGGCTGCCCGGGTAGTACGGCCGCCACCACGGGGTGCACCGTCACTGCGGTGCGCCCCGCCGGGGCGGGCGCTCCCGGCGTCAGCGCCGCAGTGCGACGGTGCCCGCCAGCAGGGCGCCGATCTCCTCGGGGGCCACCGCCGGTGAGTACAGATAGCCCTGTCCGGTGTCGCAGCCGATCCTGCGCAGCCGGGCCGCCTGCCCCGTCGTCTCCACGCACTCCGCGGTGACCGTGAGACCCAGCCGGTGCGCGAGCTGTACCAGCGCCTCGACGATCATCTCGTCCGCCGGGTTCGGGTGCGCGCCCGCGTCGTAGCGGAATCCCCGCACGAACGACCCGTCCAGCTTCAGCACGGACACCGGCAGCCGGCTCAGATACGCGAGGTTCGAGTAGCCGGTCCCGAAGTCGTCGATCGCGATCTGCACCCCCATGTCGCTGAGGTCCTGGAGCGCCTGGAGAGGACGGCCTGCCGATCCCATCACCGCCGACTCGGTGAGCTCCAGCTGGAGCAGCTCGGGAGCCAGGCCGGTCTCCGTGAGGATCCCGGCGACATCGGCGACCAGATCCGAGTCCCACACCTGCCGTACGGCGATGTTGACGCTCACGAACAGCGGCGGACGGGAGGGGTGTTCGAGCTGCCACGCCCGGGCCTGGCGGCAGGCGGTGCGCAGCACCCAGGCGCCGAGCTGGACGATGGAGCCGTCCTCCTCGGCCAGCCCGATGAACTTGTTCGGCGCCAGCCGCCCGAACTGCGGGTGGTCCCAGCGGACCAGCGCCTCCACCCCTTTGATCTCCCCGTCCGCCAGATCCATCAACGGCTGGTACTCCAGCACGAATTCGCCGTCGTCCACGGCGGGACGCAGGGTCGACGAGAGCGCCTGCCGGGTCATCCGGTGGGCGTTGCGCTCCGGGTCGAAGAGCGTCCAGCGGGCCTTGCCGTCCGCCTTCGCCCAGTACAGCGTGGTGTCGGCGTCCTGCATCAGGCCGGTGGCGCCGGTGCCGTCGATGAGCCGCTCCACCACCCCGATCGACGCGGAGACCGAGAGCCGCTGGCCTCCGAGGTCGAACGGCTCCTGGAGCGCGGTCAGTACGGAGGCCGCCAGCGCGGCGAGCTGCTCCGTGCCGGTGGAGTCCTCGACCAGCAGGGCGAACTCGTCGCCGCCGAGCCTGGCCACCAGATGGCCGCTGCGGCCGTCGCCGGTCTGCTCGGCGCAGCGGGTCAGCCGGGCGGCGACCACCCCGAGCAGCCGGTCGCCGAAGTGGTGGCCCAGGGTGTCGTTGACCGCCTTGAAACCGTCCAGGTCCAGATAGCAGAGCCCGATCCGGCCGGTTCCCCGCTGGTCGCGCGCCGACGGGTCGAGCGCCGCCGAGAGCCGTTCGAAGAAGAGGGTGCGGTTGGGCAGCCGGGTCACCGGGTCGTGCATCTGGAGGTGGCGCAGTCTCGCCCTGAGCTCCCGCCGGTCGCTGACGTCGGCGACCGAGAGCAGTACCTGGGAGCTGTCGGGGAAGGGGGCGACGCTGACCTCCGCCCAGAGGGAGTGACCGTCGGAGTGCTTGATGCGCCGGGTGCAGCGGAAGCTGGCGCGGCGGCCCCGGAGCACGTCGTGATACGCGTACCAGGTGTGCGTGTCCGCTGCGAGATCCATCAGACAGGACGCGGTCTGCCGGGTCAGTGCGGCGGGCTCGGCGCCGAGCAGCCCGCCGAGTGCCGCGTTGGCGGAGACGACGAGCCCCTCGCGGTCGACGACGGCCATACCGAGCCGTGCGGTGTTGAAGGCGGCGCGGTAGTCGTGCAGCTCGGCTGCGGTTCGGCCGACGGTCTGACGCTCTGTGACCGGTGGCCGGACGGATCCCGGCACCGGACCCGGTCCTTCGGGGGTTCCGTTCACGGCTGGCTCCTGCGGTGCAGTCGTCTCGAACAGGTGGGTCCTGGGTTCGTCGGCCCGGCGGCGGAGGAACGCCGGAAGCGCGTGTCCACATGGGAAAGTGTGCCGATCATAGAGGTTGAAGCAAGGACCGTTCCAGCCTTGATGGCGCGCGGTGGTCCCTCCCGCGCCCAAGGGTGATCGTTTCTGCACGGCTGTGGTCCGGGGTCTTTCTGACGTGATCAGTTGTGACTTTCCGTAAAGGTCCGGGGTGTCGGCCGAGTCACTCGCCTGGGGCAGCTGGACAGGACATAACCATATAAACCGGCCCAGGGTGGGTGGGGTGTCCCCCCGCCCCGAACCCGGAGGTCTACGTGCAGCGTCGGCAGGCACCCGGGGGAGTGGACCGGCGCCGTCTGCGGCAGGCCGCCGCCATCTTCGTCTCGTTCATGGCGCTCACCGCGACATCCCTGGTCGCCGGGCCCGCGGTCGCCACCGTGGGCGGCGCGGGCGCGTGCGCGCTGCCGCGTACCGACGCCCACCACTCGCTCGGCCTCGACAGCTGGAACTCCGCCTACCCCCGGCCGGTCGGGACGCTCGACGCGGTCATGATCTTCCTGTCCTTCCCCGGGGCCGTCCCTGACGACACCCCGCAGGAGCTGACGGCCGACTACTTCCCCTCGACGACCACGTTCTTCCGGCGGGCCTCGTACGGGAAGTTCACGCTGCGGCCGCATCCGATGAAGCGGTGGACCACCATGCCGAAACCGGCCTCCGCCTACGCGATACGGCGCGACTGGAGCCCGGATGAGCGCGACGCGTATCTGCGGGACGCGGTGGACGCGGCCGATCCGGCGGTGGACTTCAGCAAGTACGACCTCGTCTATCTGATCGCCGACCCGGATGCGCCGGGCGTCGACTCGGACGCCACGAAGGTGGTCAACCTGGATACCCCGCTGCACGCCGACGGTACGGAGATCCGGCGCTTCGTCACGGGCTTCGAGCGGCACCCGCCCGACCGCAACGTGCTGGCCCACGAGACCGGCCACGCCTTCGACCTGCCGGATCTCTACCACCGCCCGTCGGACGACAAGGGCGACTGGGACACCTATGTGGGCGACTGGGACGTCATGGGCAGCCAGTTCGGGCTCGCCCCCGACTTCTTCGGCTGGCACAAGTGGAAGCTGGGGTGGCTGGACCGTCGGCAGGTCGGCTGTCTGCGGGGGACCAACGCGCAGATGTTCACGCTGGAGCCGCTGGAGGAGGTCCCGGCCCCCGGCGCCGACACCGCGGGGACCCGGCTCCTCATCCTGCGGACCGGGCTGGAGAGCGCCCTCGCCATCGAGGCGCGCACGGCGGCGGGCAACGACGCGACGACCTGCTCGGAGGGGATCCTCATCTACCGGGTGAAGGCGGATCTGGCCTCCGGCGACGGTGCGGTCCGGGTGGTCGACGCCCACCCGCACAGCTCCGCCTGCTGGGGGACATCGGTCTATCCGCCGCTGGCCGACGCGCCGCTCGGGGTCGGGGAGACGTTCACCGTGCCCGGCAACGGGACGAAGGTGGAGGTGGCGGACCGTACGCCGTCTGGGGCCTGGACCGTCAAGGTCACGCCGGTGGTCTGAGAGGCCGGCGCCCTGCCGTTCGAGGCCGCAGAACGAAGAAGCCCCCCGCTTCCGCGAGGGGCTTCTTCCGTCGGTGCGCCGCCAGGGACTCGAACCCCGGACCCGCTGATTAAGAGTCAGCTGCTCTAACCAACTGAGCTAGCGGCGCCTGCTGACGTCGTAGACCTTAGCACCCGGATCGGCGCGGAGAAAAATCGATAAGCCGCCCGCCTTCGGCACCGGAGCCGCCGCTGCCCGCGCCGCGCGGACGCAGGCCCAGAGCATCACCTCGGGCCCCGGGAGCCAGGGATGGCGAGTGTCGGGGGCCACCAGCCAGCGCGGCCCCGTGCGGGGAACCGAGGAGGTCAGCGCGGGTACGGTCACGGCGTCGCCGGTGCCGTGGCAGAGCAGCGGCGGTACCGCGTCGCCCCACTCCTCCCAGTGCAGCAGGGACGGCAGCCGCTGGGCCGTGCCGGGGGCGGCGAAGAGCAGGACCCGGCCGCGGTGACCGGCGACCGGGCCCGATCCGGGGCCCTCCGACCACAGGGTGTCCAGCATCCGCCGGCCGAAGATCGCGGGCACGTTGACCACGTCGAAGACCGACCCGCAGTCCAGCACGTTCGGGGTGGTGGGCCTGGACTCCCAGAGCGAGAGCGCACTGCGCGGGTACGGGGCGGCGGAGGCGAGCCATCCCGCGCCGGCCGGGGTGACCGCCGTGGCGTGCTGCCCGTCGTCCTGTGCGTCGAGAATCCGGCTGAGCCCCGCGGAGGAACGGCTGCCGGAGCCCTGGATCCCCTGGGCCCGGCTGTCTGAGGCCCGGCGCCCCGTGACCTTGCCGGAGAGGACTGTCGCGCTGTCGTCGTTTCGCTGCCATGCGCTCATGCCGACCAGGTCTACCCGGAGTGAGAGAACCACTCCGCTGGGTTGGCAGAAACCGGGACAGGCGGCCCGGGAAGGCGTATCTTGCCCGTCGGTCTTGCCTGGAGGCCCTGTCCTACGGCATATGCCCGGGTGGCTCGCGGGCCGGCCGGGCCGCCCCGGCCGGCGCGTCAGGACGGCTGACCTCGCAGCAGATCCCGGCCGAACTCGACCATCTTCTTCGCGTAGTCCTCGGTCCAGTGCGCCCGCGCGGCGATGTCCGCCGCCGTCAGCCGGTCGAAGCGGCGCGGGTCGGCGAGCTGTGCGGCGGCGACCGCCTGGAACTCGACAGCCCGGTCCGTCGCCGCCCGGAAGGCCAGGGTCAGCTCGGTGGCGCGGGTGAGCAGCGCCGCCGGGTCGTCGATCGACTCCAGGTCGAAGAAGTGCTCGGGGTCGGCGGTGGCCTCGGAAGGCTCGAAGAGCAGCGGCGCGGGCCGCGGCTTCCGTTCGCGCTGTTCGGGCTCCGCCATGTGTGCCTCCTGCTGTGCCGTTCCGCGTCTCGCCGGCGGGCCCGGCGGGCCCGGACTCCGGATGGTGCGTGGTGCCCCGGTCCCCGCGGTGGGTTTCCGGCCACCGTCCATTGTCCCGCCCCGCGCAAGGAGGCGTCGGGGACAGCGCCCCGCACCGTGTCACACCGCAGGGACGGCACGGGGTGTCCTGCCGGACGGGGTTTGTTCGGGGTCGGGCCGGGCGGTAGGGGACGCGGTGTTCCGCGAGGTGGGCCAGGACCGCGTGGTTCGCCTCCCAGCCGTCCGGGCTGTGCCTGTCTGCCGTCTGCGACGGCGTGCCGGACTCCGCCCGGCCCCTGCGCGGCACGGGGTGTCCTGCCGGGCGGGGTTTGTGCGGGGTCAGGCCGGGCGGTAGGGGACGCGGTGTTCCGCGAGGTGGGCCAGGACCGCGTGGTTCGCCTCCCAGCCGTCCGGGAACTTCACCGTCACCCCCAGTTGGACCGGTTCCGTCGACGGGTGCTCGTCCAGGAGGTCGGCCACGCCCTCCCGGCACACGACGATGCAGGCGTGCCGGTGCCGCGACGCCAGTACGCAGAGGCGGCCCGTCTCCAGATGGAACGCCGTCGCGTCCGGGCGGCCCGACAGGGGGTGCAGCACCACCGTGACGTCGAACTCGCGTCCCTGGAGGCGGTTGGCCGTGTCGACCGCGACGCCCGTCGCCCCGAGCTCCGCGAGCGCGGACCGGACCGCCGCCGCCTGGTCGCGGTGCGCGGTGCCCACCGCGATCCGGTCGGCCGTCAGCGGTACCGGATCCGCCGACTGCTCGCTCACCGCCGCACCCCCGCGGTCGAGCAGCCGCCGCACCACCAGGGCCACCGCGCGCACCGCCTCCGGATCCGTACGCGGTGTGTGTCTCGCGGGCAGTTCGAGCAGGCCCCAGCCCGCTTGCGCCGCCTCGTCCAGCACCCGGTCGGGCCCCGAACCGTCCGACGCCACCCCGAAGGTCAGCCGCCGGTCGCCGTGGTCCGTACCGCTGCGGAACGGCGTGTACGGGTAGAACGCGTCCGAGACCAGCGGCGCCGCCGAAGCGGGCAGCCGCCAGGAGACCGGCAACCGGTGCTGCGGCAGCTCCGGATTGTGCGCGAGCAGAGTGGAGACCGCACTGGACGACGGGTCGTAGGCCAGACCCGCCCACTGCTCGGCGCCGACCACGCTGAACGGGTCGAGCTGGCCCGGATCGCCCACGAACAGCGCCCGTTCGAACAGCCCGGCCACGGCGAGCAGCGCGTCCGAGCGCATCTGGTACGCCTCGTCCACGATCGCGTGCCGCCAGGGCTCGACGCCCTTCACATGGGCCCACTTCGCGGCTGTCGAGATCACCACGTCGAGCCCGGCGAGGTCCGCGGCCTTGGCGGATGTGCGGACGTTCGGCAGGTCGTCCAGCACCTTGTCGTACGGGTCGGGATCGCTGCTGTGCAGCCGCCCGACCGGCAGGCCGGGGTCCTTGCCGGCGAGCCTGACGACCAGATCGTCCACCTGGGCGTTGGTCTGCGCGACCACCATCAGCGGCCTTCCGGCGGCGGCCAGTTCACGCGCCGCGCGCACCACGAGCGTCGACTTGCCGGCTCCCGGCGGGGAGTCGACCACGACACCGCGGGCGGTGCCGTGCAGGGTGTCGTCGAGGATGGCCTGCGTGGCGCGGGCCGCCTCCGCACCGGGATCGAAGGTCACAGCAGGTCCTCGGGGGTGACGGGGTCGGGGCTCGTAGCGGAGCCGGAAGCCGCGGGCAGCGCGGATCCACCGGACACGGTGGACGACAGGTCCGACGGGCCGGTGGCGGCCGGCGGGCCGCCGTGCGTCCACGGGGTGTCCTCCTGGGCGGGCAGCTCGGGGCCGCCGCGCGAAGTGTGCTCGAACAGCGTCCAGCACAGCCGGTCGCCCTTCTCCGGCACGGTCCCCGGGGCCGGGTCCTTCGAGCGGCCCATGCCGTTGGTCAGCCGCAGCACCAGCGAGCCGTCCTCCTCGTACCGCACGAACTCGGCCGTCTGTGCCCTGGGCGGATCGCCCGGGAGCGCGCGGTGGACCTTGGCCCGCTCCCCGAGGTGCGGTGCGTCGTCCGTGCGGAGCGTCACCAGCGGACGCGGGCTGGGACGCTTCGACTCGCTCCACGCCATCACCACGTCCGTCACCTCCCCGGCGAACGCCTCCCCGGCCAGCCGCCGCCCGGCCATCACCAGGGGGTCGTCCAGCGCCTCCTGTGCCTCCAGCTGTGTCTGCGCGGCCTCACGCGTCGCGAGCTTCTGCGCCGCCGTCACCGCGTCGTCGTGGCGCGGCTGCGGCGGCTCACCGGCCCGCACCCGGTCCCGGTGGCCGGTGAACGACCAGCGGTCCCGGGTCCACCGGTCACCGGCCCTGGCCCCTTCGGGCAGGCCGTTCAGCAGCCCGATGCCGTGCCACACCGCGTCCCAGGTGGGGCGCAGCTGCCCGGCCAGCAGCCGGCGGATCTCCCGTTCGGCCGCCGTCAGCTCACCGAGCCGGTCGTCGGCCGCGGGGCCGTCCTCGGCGGCGGCCAGCGCCGTACGCGCGGCGTCGTACCGCTCGACGGCCGGGGCCAGCAGCCTGTTGTCGAAGGCCGGATCGGTGGCGGGCCCGGCGGGCGGGCAGAGCAACTGCCCCTCCCCGTCGCGTCCCAGCTCGGCACGGAGCGCGGCCTCCGCCCCGGACTCCCCGCCGGCCGGGTCGATCCAGGCGAGCAGCGCGCCCAGGTGCTGGTCCTCCAGGCTGCTCTGGCCGGTGGCCCAGTGGCGGTTGAGCAGGTCGGTGACGGCGAGCAGCAGCGAGGAGCCCGGGACCCGGGCGCGCTCCCCGTAGTGCGTCAGCCAGCGGCCGAGCAGTGGGACGCGGGGCGGTGCGGGATAGGGCGTCTGCGGATCCTCTTCGGCCGTACGCCGGAAGCGCATCGACCGGCCGAGGAGCCGGACGAAGTCGATGCCCGCCCGGCCCGGCACGATCAGCTGCGGGGCGTCCGCGCACAGCTCGGTCTCGACCTTGACCTTCTTCCTGGTCTCCGGGTCGGTCTCGGAGCGCTCGGCCGCCTCCACGTCGTCGGCGTACCCGTCGATGTACGGCAGGACGGCCTCGGCCAGCTCGGCGAGGAACGCGAACCGCAGGTCCCGGTCGCGCGGCTGGGCGACGACCAGCAGTCTCGGCGCGGCGGGGTCCGTACCGACGAGCGCCCCGAGCGGGGCTCCGGCCTCGCCCGACGTGGTGAGCGGGACGAAGACCAGCGGACGGGCGGAGAGGTGGCGGTGGCGGACCGTGGCGGCGGGCTCCGCCCGTCCGGAGCGCACTGCTTCCAGCCGGGCGAGCGTACTGATCAGAGACATGGCGGCGCTCCTTCCTGCTGCGGGATTCCGGCGGCGCGCCGGACGCGGGCGGCCGTCAGCACGCGGCGCTCCCCAGGGCCTCCGCGCGCAACGCCGCGGCCCTGCGCAGCGCGGCCACCGTCGGATCCGACGGGTCGCCCTCCTCGCCGTGCGCCGCGGCCAGCACCGCGTCGACCGTCGTGAGTCCGCCCAGCTCCCCCCGGACCCCGCGGCCCAGCGCCTCCACCGCGCCCGCGCCACGGGCCCGGGTGCGGCAGTGGAAGGCCAGCTCGCACGCGGCCAGACACTCCGGTGCGTAGGCCGCGCCGACCGATTCGACCGCGGCCGTGAGCTCGGCGGGCGGCAGTCCCGGGTCGAAGGTGGTGCCCTCGGGCAGGGCGGCGGCGATGTCCTCGATACGGGTCAGCCGGGCCAGCTGACGGCGGGTGACCGCGAGCTGTTTCCTTACGTCGACGGCCGAGGCCGTCGGGAGATTGGAGAAGTCCTTCGGGCAGACCAGCAGGGCCCGGTCGTGCACCGACGCACCGGGGGTGTGCGCCGCGATCCGCTCCAGCGCCAGGACGTAGACCGCGGACTGGCGGGCGGCCGCGCCCACCTTCGCCGCGTCCGCCGACGCGTCGATCATCGGGAAGGACTTGATCTCGATCACCGTCCAGCGCCCGGCCGGGTCCACCACCACCGCGTCCGGCTCCAGGTAGGCCGGGGAGCCCGCCACCTCCAGCACCAGCATCGGATGGTCGAACAGGGTCCACCCGCCGGCCTCCGTGGCCTCGCGCAGGGCGAGCGCGGTGCGGGCCGCGCGGCCCTGCGGGCCCGCAGCCGCGAGATCGGGGACCGCGACATCGGCCGGCTCGGCCGTGCCCGTGCACTCCGCGAGCAGCCGCATGAGGTCGGCGCCGCCGTCGGCCTTGACCCTGGCCTCGAAGGCGTTGCCCCGCATGAAGGCGAACTGGGACTGGCCGAAGTCCGATGGGGAGCCGAGAGCCTGGGCGAGGACCGTCTTGTTCACCCCGGCGCCGTCGAGCAGCGCGCGCCGCTCGCAGCCCGGGTTGGCGGCGAGGGCCGCCAGCGCGCGGGCGTCCAGCGGCTGGGGCGCGACCGAAGGACCGCGCAGCTCAGCGAGCCGCTGTCGGAGTGCCGTCGTCTGCGGTGTCGCCTGCTGACGCGGGAGAGGTCGAGGAGGAGGCGGAGGAGGTCCGCTGCCCGGGGAATCGCTCACCCGGGGAAGTCTTGCATCCGGCACCGACAATCGGGGACGGCCCGTCAGTCGCAGCGGAGGAGAACCTGGTGCGTACCCGGTCGGCCAGCCGTACCGCGGGCCGGGACAGCAGCAGCCCCACACCCATCACCGCGACCCCCGCGATCGCGTCGAGCAGATAGTGGTTGGCCGTCCCCAGGACCACGAAGGTGATGGTCAACGGGTAGAGCACCCCGAGTATTCGGGCCAGCGGCGTACGGCCGTGGCGCCAGAGCATGATCCCGCACCACAGCGCCCACCCCACGTGCAGGCTGGGCATCGCGGCGAACTGGTTCGTCATCCCGCCCATCCCGCGCGGCGCGCTCGCGTCGTCGCCCCACCAGCCGTACGAGCTGTACTGCGCCATCGTGTCGACGAAACCCTCGGCCGGGGCGAGCAGCCGCGGCGGACAGGTCGGCGTCAGCGTGAAGCCGATCAGGCCGAGCAGCGTGGAGATCATCAGCCAGGTGCGTGCTGCCCGGTACTGGGCGGGGCGGCGCCGGAAGAGCCAGATGAGGACGGCAGGGGTGACCACGTAGTGCAGTGAGGCGTAGGCGAAGTCGGCGGGTATCCCGATGGCAGGGGTGTGGGTGAACAGCCTGTTCAGCGGGTGTTCGACATTGATGTGCAGGAACTTCTCGGCGCGCAGGAGGGACAGCCCGTGGTCGACGGCGTCCTCGGTGTTGCCTCGGGCCAGCAGCCGGCCCGACGAGTACGCGGTGTAGACGACAGCGATCACAAGGAGCTCTGTCCACCAGCGGGGCCGGTCACGGTTCGCGGTGTACGGCATCCGAATGCTCTCCATCGTCTGTTCAAACGGGGCCTGTCACCCGGCGTACCACCATAGGGCGTATGGAATGACAAGTTCAGGCGGCCCCTCATTGCGGGGGCACGGTAGGGGGGACGTCAGGACCGTCCCCCGGGTTGCTCCCGGAAGCCGTACGCGATGATGGGAGGAGCATCACCGCACGCTAGGAGAGAGCGTCATGGCACCCCGCTTGCTGCTGGTCCGGCACGGACAGACCGCATGGTCGCTGTCCGGGAAGCACACCGGCAGGACCGACATCCCCCTGCTCGACGAGGGACGCGAGGGGGCGGAGCTGCTGGGCAAGCGGCTGCACCGGGCGCCGTGGGACGGGGTGCCGGACACCCGGGTCTTCACCAGCAGACTGCTGCGGGCGAGCGAGACCTGCGCCCTGGCCGGATTCGCCGGCCGCGCGGAGGAGTGGGACGCGCTCCTGGAGTGGGACTACGGGGCGTACGAAGGGCTCACCCCGGCTGAGATCCAGGCCCTCCGGCCCGGCTGGTTCATCTGGCGCGACGGGGCGCCCGACGGCGAGTCGGTGGCCGACGTCACCGCGCGCGCCGACCAGGCGATCGACCGGATCCGCGCGGGGGACCGCGATGTCCTGGTCTTCGCGCACGGTCACATCCTGCGGGCGCTCGCCGCGCGCTGGCTGGGCTACGACCTGACGTTCGGCGCCCGGATACGGCTCGCTCCCGCCTCGCTCTCGGTACTGGGCTGGGCGTACGGCGCGCCGGCGGTCGAGCGGTGGAACGACACCGGTCACCTGGAGGCGTGACGGCCCCGCCCGTCACGCGTGGGTGCTCCGGAGCACGATCCGGGGCCGGCCCGGCCGTCAGACCAGGCGCGGTGTCGACGCGTGCCGCTCCAGGAAGTCCGGCACGCCGGCCGCCCGGCGCTCGGGCAGCAGCCTGCGGGCCGTCCCGGCCAGCATCGCCTGGATACGGGACGACTGGACCTGGTCCAGGAGATCGAGCACCTGGTGCCCGGCGGCCGCGGCCCGGTCCGGTGCACCGGCCCTGACCAGGTCGTCGGCGAGCTGCGCGCGGTAGAGCGCCAGATTGCGGGCGAAGTGCGGATCCTGGAGCTCGGCGGCCCGCTGGGCGTGCTGGGCGGCGCGTGGCCAGTCGCTCAGCGCCGACCAGCACTGCGCCTCCAGCATCTCCAGTTCGGCCTCGACGAAGAAGCTCATCCACTCCGGATCGGCTTCCGACGCACCCTGCGCGAAGAGGGACTTGGCCCGTACCAGCGTGGTCGAACAGGCTGCCCGGTCGCCCAGCCCCGCCCAGCCGCCCGCCTCCCGCAGGGTCAGCAGTGAGAGCAGCCGTGGCGACGCCAGATGCCTCGCCGCGCGCTCCCCGGCCTGCGCGGCCCGCACCGCCTCACGCGGGCGCCCCGCGTCCCGCGCCAGGAACGCCGTGTTGCAGAAGGCGTGGGCCTCAAGCGCGGGATCGCCGGAGACCCGCGAGGTGGCCAGGGCCTCCGCGTAGTGGGAGCGCGCGTCGTCGAAGCGGCCCGAGTCGTGCGCCAGCCACCCCACGGAGATGGCCAGTTCACCGGCGCTCGCGTGCAGCCGGTCGGCCGCGGCCCGGCGGGCGGTGCCCGCGTCGAGCAGGGCGTACGCCGCTTCCAGCGGCTGGGCCGCACGCTGGTAGAGACCGGCGGCGCCGTGCCGGTCGTCGAGCAGTCGGATCTGGCGGACGGCCGCTTCGACGGCGCTGACCTCGGCCTCACCGACATGGCGCTGGGACGGTACGGAAGCCGGGCCGAGGCCCAGCGAGACGGCGGCCATCGCGGCGGAACCGCCGGCCATGAATGCGCGACGCAGCACGTCGCTCTCCTCGTTGTTCTGGCTGGTGTGGGGCTGGGCAGGGGGCCCAGCGGCGCCGGGGCCCCGGCCGCGTACCGTCTCCCGGTCGGCGAACCCCAGGTCCTTCAGGGTCGAACCGGGGAACATGTACAGGAAGACCCGCTCGTACGCGTAGTTGGGACAGCGGATCTCGCCGGCCTCGACGCGCCCGATGTACCGGGCGTCGCAGGCGACCTGTTCGCCGATCTCCCGGGCGGCCCGGCGGATGGCCGCCGCGAACTCACCGGGCGAGCGCTGTCCGCGCAACTGCCGGAAAGCCGGGTTGCGTACCCCCCGTGACGTCGCCATGGCCGAGCCCTCTCTGGCGGATGGTGCTGCCGGCCCGGACCGCTCCGGCGCGCAAAACGTACCGTCTGTGACGGGACGCACACGCCCTGTATAGCTACAAAACGGATATCTCACCCGCGATTTGCCATGAACTGCCATCCTTTATGGCGGCGCTGTGCCGTAGCCCTTGACGCCCGCAGGCGTTGAACCTTGCGGAGAACGAGGAGGGGTTGCCTTGTTGGAGACCGGTATCGAGATGAGCGGTTCGAGAACGACCGCCCGGCACAAGCCCAGTCAGGAACTCAGCGCACTGCCCGACGGCGCGGCCGAACCGTGCGATCTGGTGACGGTCCCCGCCCGGCAGGGGCTCGAAGCGGTGGACATCCTGCGCAGGGGCGCGGACTCGGCCGACGTCGGCCCGGTCCTGCACGACGGCGGCTGCGACACCCTGGGCTTCCTCGTACCCCCGGGTACGGCCGACGGCTGGGACCTGCCGGGCAGCGCGTGTACGCAGACCAACGGCCGCGGGCTGCGGATTCCCGAGGAGCCGCCCGTCAGCGGCACCGGCTGGCTGCTGCCGCCCGAGGCGGCGCCGGTCACCGACCCGTCCGTGCTCAGGGCGGCCCTCGGCGAGGCGGCCCGGCTGATCGAGGCGGCGGACAACCGCCGGTGACCGCCCGGCCGGCCCGGCGCCCCCGCTGAGCGCCGCCGCGGTACGGGAGCGTGACACGGGGGAGCCGGCGGCGGGACGCGATACTGGGGGAGTGGCGAAGAACAAGCGGCAGGGCCGTTCCGCACCGGAGTCCGTGGTCGAGCAGGTGGACGGCGGGGTCGCCGAACTCAGGCCCGACCGTGACCGTCCGCGCGCCTGGACCCTGCTGATCGACGGTGCCCCGCAGTCCCATGTGGATCTCGACGACCCCGCGTACCTCGACTTCGAGTACCAGCGCAGGCTCGGCCATGTCATCGATCTGGCGGGAGGGCCCAGACAGCCGCTGCACGTCGTGCATCTGGGCGGCGGCGCGTTCACCCTCGCCCGTTACGTCGCGGCGACCCGCCCCCGCTCCACCCAGCAGATCGCGGAGGTGGACGGCCCGCTGGTCCAACTGGTGCGCAGGGTGCTGCCGCTGGACCCCGGCGCCCGGATCCGGGTCCGCTCCACCGACGCGCGTGCCGCTCTCGGGAAGATCCCCGACGGCTGGGCCGACCTGATCGTCGCCGATGTCTTCAGCGGTGCGCGGACCCCGGCGCACCTCACCAGTACGGAGTTCCTCGCCGAGGTCCGCAGGGCGCTGAAGCCGGACGGCTGGTACGCGGCGAACCTCACCGACGGCCCGCCGCTGACCTATCTGCGCGGCCAGATCGCGACCGCGGCGGAGACCTTCCCCGAACTGGCCCTGGCGGCCGAACCGGCGGTGCTGCGCGGCCGGAGGTTCGGGAACGCGGTGCTGGTGGGCTCGGCGGCGCCGCTGCCCGTCGCCGAGCTGACCCGCCGGGTGGCGGGCGACGGCCACGCAGGGCGGGTGGAACACGGGCGGGGGCTGGCCGATTTCACGGGCGGGGCGAAGGCGGTCCGGGACGCGGACGCGCAGGCGTCGCCCGCCCCGCCGCCCGCGGTCTTCGGATAGCGGGTTCCCGGGTCCCGGGACCGCTGCGGCGGAGCCCCTTCCGGGGTCGCACCCCCGGGGCGGAGGGCGGCCCCGGCCCGGGCCCCGCCCGCCGCGCCCTTCAGTGGTCGTCCACCTCCACGGACGGCTTGTGGCCGTTCCAGGTGCAGAACACCGAGACCGACGTCCGTCCCTTGGTGAACGTCACGCGGATCCACTGCGGTTGCTTCCAGACCTGCATCTGCCAGCCGTCGGACGGTGTGGCCGACACGAGGCCCGCCGAGCTCGCCCCCAGGTCGAAGACGACCCGGCCGCCCGAGACCGTGTAACTCCGTACATCCCCGGACGATTCGGGCGACGTCGGTGAACCAGTCGCCGACGAGGCCCCTGACGGCGGCGCGGACGGCGTGCGGGAGCCGGGACGCGCAGCCGCCGGGGGCGCCGGGGAGGAGTTCCGGGACGGGTGCCCGGAGGAGGACGCGTGCCCGGCCGCCGCCCCCGGGGAGGCGGAGCCCGGCTCCTCGGGCCGCTGGGTGGCCGACGAGAGCAGCTCGGGGCTCCCCGCGACCGGGAGCGCCCGGGGCGGGTCGTAGGCCGTGCCCGCCATCACCGAATGGACCCCCCACCAGGTCAGCGTGGTCGCGGCCCCGGTGGCGAGCGACCATGCCAGGGCCTGCGTCAGTCGTCGGATCACCGCGCCATACTGCCTCATGGGTCCCGGCGGTGTCGCGACACGGCGAGACGCCGACCGAGTCCCCCCGGATGGCGTACGGTGCCGCCCATGGCAAGTGTGCTCGTGGTCGAGGACGACCAGTTCGTACGCTCCGCCCTCATCCGGCACCTCACCGAGGCCTCCCACACAGTGCGGAGCGTCGGCACTGCCCTGGAGGCGTTGCGTGAGGTGGCCCATTTCGGCTTCGACCTGGTCATCCTCGACCTGGGTCTGCCCGATCTCGACGGGGCGGAAGCGCTGAAGATGCTGCGTGGCATCACCGACGTACCGGTGATCATCGCCACTGCGCGGGATGACGAGGCGGAGATCGTACGGCTGCTGAACGACGGCGCCGACGACTACCTCACCAAGCCGTTCTCCGTGGAGCATCTGTCCGCGCGCATGACAGCCGTACTGCGCCGCGCCGGCAGCCGGTCCGGCGCCGAGCCGCCGCCCCGGCTGATCCGCGTCGGCGGCCTCTGCGTGGACCCGCTGCGCAGACAGGCGGAGCTGGACGAGGTGCGGCTCGACCTGACCCGGCGGGAGTTCGACCTGCTGACCTTCCTCGCCGGGCGCCCCGGAGTGGTCGTATCGCGCAAGGAACTGCTGGCCGAGGTGTGGCAGCAGTCGTACGGTGACGACCAGACCATCGACGTCCATCTCTCCTGGCTGCGCCGGAAACTCGGCGAGACCGCCGCAAGGCCGCGCTATCTCCACACGCTCCGGGGCGTCGGGGTGAAGCTGGAGCCGCCCCGATGAGGTGGGCCCTGGTCAAGGTGGCGCTGGCCGCCACAGCCATGGTCGTGGTGGCCTTCGCCATCCCCCTCGGTCTGGTCATCAAGGAGATGGCGAGCGACCGGGCCTTCGCCGGCGCCGAACGGAACGCGGCGGCCCTCGCCCCCACGCTCTCCATCACCACCGACCGTCTCGCGCTGGAGAAGGCGGTCGCCTCCACCCCGGCGGGCGCCGCAGGGCGGGTCGCCGTCCATATCCCCGCATCCGGCGAACCGGGCGGCCGGCCGGCCGGGATAGGCCACCGGCGGGCAGCGGCCAAGGACATCGAAGCCGCGCGCCGGCAGGCGGTGATCACCGCCGTGCCCGGCGGCTCGGCGCTCCTCCAGCCGACCGCGCTGCCCACCGGGCGCATCGCGGTCGTCGAGGTGTACGTACCGGAGGGCGAGGTCTCCAACGGCGTCGGCACCGCCTGGCTGGTCCTCGCCGGAGTCGGCATCGCGCTGGTCGTCGGGTCGGTCGCCGTCGCCGACCGGCTGGGCGTACGCATGGTGCGCCCCGCGCAGCGGCTCGCGCGGGCGGCGCACGAACTGGGCGAGGGCAGCCTCTCCGTACGGGTCCCCGAGGAGGGACCGACCGAACTCCGCTCGGCCGCCGGGGCCTTCAACTCGATGGCCGACCAGGTCGTCCAGCTGCTGGCCAACGAGCGCGAACTGGCCGCCGATCTCTCGCACCGGCTGCGCACCCCGCTCACGGTCCTGCGGCTCAACGCGGCATCGCTGGGCGACGGCCCGGCCGCCGAGCAGACACGTGCCGCCGTCGAGAAGCTGGAGCGCGAGGTCGACACCATCATCCGTACGGCCCGCGAACAGCGCCCGCAGACCCAGGGGCAGCAGAGCGCGGGCGCGGGCTGCGACGTCTCCGAGGTGATCCGGGAACGGATGGCCTTCTGGTCGGCGCTGGCGGAGGACGAGGGGCGGACGGTACGGCTCGCGGGCGTGGGCCGGACGGTGCGCATCCCGGTCGCACGCACCGAACTGGCCGCCGCCCTCGACGCCTTGCTCGGCAACGTCTTCCGCCACACCCCCGAAGGCACCCCCTTCGCGGTGGACGTGCACCACGCGGAGGACGCCGTCATCGTGCTCGTGTCGGACGCGGGGGAGGGCATCGCCGACCCGGCGGCAGCCCTGACCCGGGGCAACAGCGGCGGGCGGGCGGGCTCCACCGGGCTCGGCCTCGACATCGTGCGCCGGGTCGCCGAGTCGACCGGCGGCGACGTGCGGATCGGCCGCTCGGTCCTCGGCGGTACCGAGGTCAGGCTGTGGATCGCGCTCGACGGCGGACGTACACCGGCGGCCCGCGGCCACCGGGTGCGCGGACGCAGGCGCGGTGCGCTCCGGGGACCCGCGTCCGGCTGAGCGGCGCCGCCGCCGGCCCCGGCATTAACCGCTCCCTTTGTCTTCCTTAAGCCCACCCTAAGATCCCCGGCCGTCGCCCCGAACCGCCCAATTGTCCGGTTCGAAGTCGCTAGCGTGCTGCCACACCCCCCACTTCCGTAACGCAGAGGCAGGCACGCGATGAGTACGACGACCCACCGGCGCAAGGTGAGCGGCAAGTCCAAGGCGATAGGCGCGGTCATGGCCGCGGCCGTCGCCGGGGGCGGAGCGTTCGCGCTGACCGGTACCGCGCACGCCGCCGATGTGGGCGCCGCCTACACCAAGACCAGCGACTGGCAGGGCGGTTACACCGGCCAGTACGTCGTCAGCAACGACGCGGGCAAGGCACTGACGGACTGGAAGCTCGAATTCGACCTGCCCGCCGGTACGAAGCTCAGCTCGCTCTGGAACGCCGACTCCACGGTCGACGGGCAGCACGTCACGGTGCGGCCTTCGAAGTGGGACAAGACGGGAATCGCCGCCGGCAAGTCCCTCACCATCGGCTTCGTCACCTCCTCCGGCGCCACCGCGGGTGACCCCACCGGCTGTGTCATCGACGGGACCAAGTGCTCGGTCGACACCGGCGGTACGCCCGCGCCGAGCGGCCGGCCCACCGCGACGTCCGAGCCCTCGAAGGCGCCGCAGCCGTCCGCCAAGCCCACCGCGGGCGCCGGATCGACCGGGAGCGCCCCGGCGCCCACCCCCACCAAGAGCACCGGGACCGGCGCGGGTACGAGTACGGACACCCCGAAGGGCAGCTCGTCCGGTGCGGGCTTCGCCCCGTACGTCGACACCTCGCTCTACCCCGCGTACGACCTCCTCGACACCACGGCCAAGACCGGTGTGAAGGAGTTCAACCTGGCCTTCGTCACCTCCGGCGGCAGCTGCGCCCCGCTCTGGGGCGGTGTCACCGGCCTCGGCGACGACAAGGTGGCCTCCCAGATCAGCGGGTTGCGTGCGAAGGGCGGTGACGTCCGGGTCTCCTTCGGCGGCGCTTCGGGCACCGAACTGGGCGCGGCCTGCTCGTCCGCCGACGCTCTGGCGGCGGCGTACGGCAAGGTCATCGACACCTACAAGCTCACCAAGGTCGACTTCGACATCGAGGGCGGCGCGCTGCCGGACACCGCGGCCAACACCCGCCGGGCGCAAGCCATCGCCGCGCTCCAGAAGTCCCACCCGGGGCTCGATGTCTCGTTCACCCTGCCGGTGATGCCCGAGGGGCTGACCCAGCCGGGCGTGGATCTCGTTGCCGACGCGAAGAAGAACGGTGTCGACATCTCCGCGGTCAACATCATGGCGATGGACTACGGGCCCTCGTACAGCGGCGACATGGGTGACTACGCGGCCCAGGCGGCGACCGCCACACAGGCCCAGATCAAGGGGGTCCTCGGACTCTCGGACGCCGCTGCCTGGAAGGCCGTCGCGGTGACACCGATGATCGGGGTCAACGACGTCAACACCGAGAAGTTCACGGTCGACGACGCGAAGCAGCTTGCCGAGTTCGCCAAGGCGAAGGGGCTGGGCCGGCTCTCGATGTGGTCGGGTGCGCGGGACAAGGAGTGCCCCGGTGGTGCGAAGAACTCGGCCGACCCGACGTGCTCGTCGGTCGTCCAGGACGACCTGGCCTTCACGAAGGCGTTCGCCGCGAACAGCTGACGTCCTCTCCTGAACCGACGCCCCGGCCGGCGCACCCCCCACCCGGCCGGGGCGTTCGCCGTGCCCGGACCTGCCGGGCCCGGTACGCACCCCCGGGCGGCCCGTCGGGTACGTACCCGCCAACGCCCGTCTCCTCGAACGGGGTTCGAGGAGAGAAGGCGGCTCCCGCCGGGAACGGCCCGCCCCTCCAAGCCCCGTTCGCCGCCCCGTGTACGGCGGCGAACCTGGTTCCGGTGCGGGCACGGCCGGCCCCGGCGCGGGGCTCTCCGCGTTCATCACCCTTCTGAGCTGCGGCTCTTGCTGTCGAACCGCTCCTGGCCGCGGGGTCGCCGCGGTGTCGGCAAGACCCGTGCGGGACACGTTCTCGTGACGTGCGGGACACGCTCGGGCAACGGAACCGTCTTCAACTCTTGACACCCACCCCTCCCAGGCAGCAACCTTCCGGCATCGGCGCATGGGAGCGCTCCCACATCGCACGGGTTTCTCCCGTACGGACCGAACGGCCCGTGTCTCCCCCCTTGCACTTCCCGGCACGCGCACGCACCAGCTCGTATGCCGCGCAGTAAGAACGCCAGTCCCACCCTGGAACAAGGAGTAGTGGAATGCGCATCACCCGCACCGTCGGCGGTCGCCGCCGCAGAGCCGCGGTCATCGCCACCACGGGCCTGACAGCCACCGCCCTGCTGCTGGCCGGCTGCAGCAGCGACTCGTCGGACTCGGGCAAGAGCTCCGACGCGAACGGGAAACTCACCCTGACCGTCGCGGACTACGGGCAGTTCGGCTACAAGGAGGCCGGGCTCTTCGCCCAGTACCACAAGCTGCACCCGAACATCACGGTGAAGGAAGACGTCACCGCTGACGAGAAGGTCTACTACCCCAAGATGCTCCAGGAGCTGAACGCGGGCAGTGGGCTGGCCGATGTGCAGGGCGTCGAGGTAGGCCGGATCAAGGAGGTCGTCGACACCAAGGCGAACGACTTCGCCGACCTCAGCAAGGTGATCAACGTCGGTGACTGGGTGTCCTGGAAGGAGAAGCAGGCCACCACGGCCGACGGCGCGGTCATCGGCGCGGGTACGGACATCGGTCCGATGTCGCTCTGCTACAACACCGAGCTGTTCAAGAAGGCAGGCCTGCCGACCGACCGCGCCGCGGTCGCCAAGAAGGTCGCGGGCGGCTGGAACTCCTACCTCCAGCTCGGTGAGGAGTACAAGAAGAAGGCGCCCGCCGGCACGTACTTCATGGACTCCGCGAGCGCGATGTTCAACGCCGTGGTGAGCTCGAACGCGAAGCAGTACTACGACGCGGACGGCAAGGCGATCTACAAGGACAGCCCCAGCGTCAAGGACGGCTGGAACCTGGCCGCCGACGCCGCGTCCAAGAAGCTCACCCAGGGCCTCGCCCAGTTCAACGACCCGTGGGTGGCCGCGCTGCGCAAGGGCACCGTCGCCACGGTGGCCTGCCCCGCGTGGATGGCGGGTCAGATCTCGACCAACGCCGGTGCGGCCAACAAGGGCAAGTGGGACATCACCACTGCTCCCGGTGCCACGGCCGCCAACTGGGGCGGCTCCTTCCTCGCCGTACCCAAGAAGGGCAGCCACGTCGCCGAGGCCAGCGCGCTCGTCAAGTGGCTGACGGCCCCCGCCCAGCAGGCCGCGGTCTTCAAGGCGATCGGCGTCTTCCCGTCCAACAAGGGTGCGTACGACCTGCCCGAGGTGAAGGACGCCAAGCTGCCGTACTTCAACAACGCCCCGATCGGGCAGATCTACGCCGACGAGGCCAAGACCATCCCCGAGGCCGTGATCGGTGAGAAGGACGGTGTCATCAAGGACACCCTCTCCACGCAGATCAACAACATGGAGCAGCGCGGCACCAGCCCGGACGACGCCTGGTCCGCCGCCACCAAGGCGATCGACAAGGCGATCGGCTGACCACCGCCGGGCGGGCGGCCGGTGGCCGCCCGCCCGGTCCCTGCCGTCAGGCCGGCACCACACCGGAGCCGGCGCCCCTCAGGGAAGGACTCCCGACCGTGTCCACCTCGGCACCCGCCCGGGACGCTTACACCCCGCCCCCCTCCGCCTCCCCGCAGAGTCCGGCGGCCGCCCGCCGGCAGAAGTGGCGCAGCAGGCTGTGGCGGTTCGACGACAAGGCATCGCCGTACGCCTACATCGCTCCCTTCTTCCTGGTCTTCGGTGCTTTCGGGCTCTACCCGCTCCTCTACACCGGGTGGATCGCGCTGCACCGGGTGGAGATGACCGGCCTCGACCAGATGCAGTGGGTCGGCTGGGCCAACTTCGACCGGATCCTGCACGACGCCGAGTTCTGGACCGCGGTCGGCAACACCTTCCTGATCGGTGTGATGTCGACGGTCCCGCAGCTGCTCGTCGCCCTGGGCCTGGCCCATCTGCTCAACTACAAGCTGCGGGCCAGCACCTTCTTCCGGACCATCATCCTGACCCCGTACGCCACATCCGTGGCGTCGGCCGCCCTGGTCTTCGCCCTGGTCTTCCGGGCCGACGGTGGCCTGCTGAACTGGCTGCTGCACTTCATCGGCCTCGGCCACACCAACTGGGCCAACGGGCACTGGACGTCGAAGATCGCCATCTCGGTCATCGTCATCTGGCGGTGGACGGGGTACAACACCCTGATCTACCTGGCCGCGATGCAGGCGGTGCCCACCGACCTGTACGAGGCGGCCTCGATCGACGGAGCCTCGCGGTGGCAGCAGTTCCGGAAGGTCACCATCCCCTCGCTGCGACCCACGATCCTCTTCACGATCGTCATCTCGACCATCGGTTCCATGCAGCTGTTCGGCGAGCCGCTGCTGCTGGAGGGCGGCACCCTCGGCGCCACCGGCGGCAATGAGAATCAGTACGAGACGCTCAGCGTCTACCTCTACAACTACGGCTGGAACCTGGGACATCTCGGCCCGGCCGCCGCGGTGGCCTGGGCGATGCTCGCCCTGTTGCTGATCATCGCCGCGATCAACTGGCTCATCGGCCGCTTCGTACGCAAGTCCGCGGCCTGACCGGGAGCGAAATCCATGACCATGACCAGCCCCACCCACGCACCCGGCCTCACCACCCGGCCGGCAGCCGCCCCTCCCGCTCCCCGCCGCCGTTTCCGGCCCGGCGCGGGCCAGCAGCTGAAAGGCGGACCCTTCGCCTACCTCTCGCTGATCGTCGTCGGTATCGGCTCCGTCCTGCCGCTGTACTGGACCCTGGTGGCCGCGTCCCACACCCAGGACGAGGTGCTGGCCAGCACACCACCGTTCCTGCCCGGCGGCCGGCTCTTCCACAATCTGAACGAGGCCTGGAACCAGGCCCATCTGGGCAAGGCGATCGTCAACTCGGTCATCGTCTCCGGCTGCATCACCGCGGCGACGCTCTTCTTCTGCACGCTGGCCGGGTACGCCTTCGCCAAGATGCGGTTCCGGGGCCGCGGCGGGCTGATGACCGCGGTGATCGCCACCCTGACGATCCCCCCGCAGCTCAGCGTCGTCCCGCTCTTCATGATGATGTCCAAGATCGGCTGGGGCGGGAACCTGGAGTCGGTGATCTTCCCGACCCTGGTGAGCGCGTTCGGCGTCTTCTTCATGCGGCAGTACCTGCTGGAGGCGCTGCCGTACGAGCTCATCGAGGCAGCCAAGCTCGACGGTGCCAACAACCTCCGCATCGTGCGCAGTGTGGTCCTCCCGGCGGCCCGCCCCGCGATGATGGTGCTGGGCATGCTCACCTTCGTGCAGGCGTGGAACGACTTCTTCTGGCCCTATCTGGCCCTGAACCAGCAGAACCCCACCCTGCAGGTGGCGCTCGGCCAGCTGAGCGCCTCGTACACGCCCGACCAGAGCATCGTGATGGCGGGAGCGCTGATCAGCACGCTGCCGCTGCTCCTGGTGTTCGTGATCTTCGGCAAGCAGATCGTCGGAGGCATCATGTCCGGCGCCGTCAAGGGGTGACGCCCGAGCCCCCGCCGTCCCCGGTACGTCCCGTACGGCCCGGTGCCCGACCACCTGCCGTACGGGGCACCGGACCAAGCCCACCACCGACAGTCCCTTCTCCTCCGCCCCTGTCCGCCCATCCCTGGGAGCGCTCCCGCATGACCGTCGTACGATCCGAGACCACCACCCGTGAGCAGGCGCCCGAGACGACGGACTTCCCCGTGGGTTTCGTCTGGGGCGCAGCCACCGCCGCCTATCAGGTGGAGGGGGCCGCTGCCACCGACGGCCGGACCCCGTCCATCTGGGACACGTTCAGCCACACCCCGGGCAAGGTCCGCAACGGTGACACCGGCGACATCGCCGCCGACCACTACCACCGCTTCCGCGACGACGTGGCACTGATGAAGGAGCTGGGCCTCAAGGCGTACCGCTTCTCCGTCTCCTGGTCGCGGGTGCAGCCCACCGGCCGCGGCCCTGCCGTGCAGCGCGGACTGGACTTCTACCGCAGACTCACCGACGAGCTGCTCGAAGCGGGCATCGCCCCGGTTGCCACGCTCTACCACTGGGACCTGCCGCAGGAGTTGGAGGACGCGGGCGGCTGGCCCCACCGGGCGACCGCGGACCGGTTCACCGACTACGCGTCGATCATGGCGGAAGCCCTCGGCGACCGCGTCGGGATGTGGACCACGCTGAACGAGCCGTGGTGCTCGGCCTTCCTCGGGTACGGCTCGGGGGTGCACGCGCCGGGTCGCACCGAGCCCGCCGCGACCCTGCGGGCGGCCCACCACCTCAACCTCGCCCATGGGCGGGCGACCGAGGTCCTGCGCGGCCGGCTCCCCGCCACCGCGCAGATCTCGGTCACCCTCAATCTCCACCAGGTCCGCCCGCTGACCGGCAGCGCAGCGGACGCGGACGCCGCCCGCAGGATCGACGCGGTCGGCAACCGGATCTTCACAGGTCCGATCCTGGACGGCGGTTACCCCGAGGACCTGATCGCCGACACCGCGCACCTGGTGGACTGGTCCGAGCTGGTACGCGACGGCGACCAGGCCGCCATCGCGGCCCCCATCGACGTACTCGGCGTCAACTACTACACCCCGACGCTGGTTTCGACACCGGAGACCGGCACCGGGGACACCCGCGACGACGGCCACGGCAGCAGCGACCACTCGCCCTGGCCCGGTTCGGAACACGTCGCCTTCCACCTCGCGGAGGGCAAGAAGCGCACGGCGATGAACTGGGCGATCGACCCCGACGGGCTGTACAGCCTGCTCACCGATGTCAGCCGGGCCCACCCCGGTCTGCCGCTGATGGTCACCGAGAACGGCGCCGCCTTCGACGACTACGTCTCGCCCGAGGGCCGGGTGGCCGACCCCGAGCGGATCGACTACCTGCACGGCCATCTCGACGCCGTACAGCGGGCAGTGGCCGACGGCGCCGATGTGCGCGGCTACTTCCTCTGGTCGCTGATGGACAACTTCGAGTGGGGGTACGGCTACTCGAAGCGGTTCGGTGCGGTCTACGTCGACTACGCGTCCCAGCGCCGGATCCCGAAGGCGAGCGCCCACTGGTACGCCGACGTGATCCGCCGCCATGCCCTGCCCCCGGTGGTCTGACCCGAACCCGGCTCCGGCAGACGGACGGGCCCCGCGCGGTGCCGGGGCCCGTCCGTTTCCCGGCAGCCGCGTCGGCCCGTAGAGTGGGAGCGCTCCCACCCATCGTGCGCCCGGCGAACCGACCGGCCCGGCGAGCGTGTCGAGGAGCCGGAGAGCGGACTTGGTCCGGTTATCCGACTTGTGAGAAATTGACCGCGAACGGGAGGCAGCCATGGCGGCAGCGCGAGTACGGAGCGGCGGGCGGCCCACGCTCGAAGAGGTCGCGGAACGGGCCGGGGTCGGACGCGGCACGGCCTCCCGCGTCATCAACGGATCGCCCCGCGTCAGCGACCGCACCCGGGAGGCCGTCGAAGCCGCGGTCGCCGAGCTGGGGTACGTACCCAACCGGGCGGCCCGGGCCCTCGCCGGGAACCGTACGGACGCCATCGCCCTCGTCGTCCCCGAGCCGGAGACCCGCTTCTTCGCCGAGCCGTACTTCTCGGACATCGTCCGGGGCGTCGGGGCGGCGCTCGCGGACACCGAGATGCAGCTGCTGCTCACGCTGGTCGGCAGCGACCGCGAACGCGACCGGCTCGCCCAGTATCTGGCGGCGCACCGGGTGGACGGGGTACTGCTCGTCTCCGTGCACGCCGACGACCCGCTGCCCGACCTGCTCCAGCAGCTCGACATCCCGGCGGTGGTGAGCGGCCGGCGCTCCGACCACGAGGCGCTTCCCTCGGTCGACTCGGACAACTACCAGGGGGCGCGCAGCGCCGTCGGGCACCTGGTCGCCCGGGGCCGGCGCCGGATCGCGACGATCACCGGGCCGTTCGACATATACGCCGCGCAGTGCCGCCTCGACGGCTACCGCAAGGCCGTCGCCGCGGCGGGCGCCGACGGCGACGAAGCGCTCGTCGCGCAGGGCGACTTCTCCGAGGAGAGCGGTCGCCGGGCGATGGAGCTGCTGCTCGACCGCCGCCCCGACCTGGACGCGGTCTTCGCCGCGTCCGACGTGATGGCGGCCGGCGCCCGCCAGGTGCTGCGCGAGCGGGGCCTGCGGGTGCCCGACGACATCGCCCTGGTCGGCTTCGACGATTCGGTGATCGCCCGTCATATGGACCCGCCCCTGACGAGCGTGCGACAGCCGATCGAGGAGATGGGCCGCGCCATGGCCCGTCTGCTGCTCTCGGAGATCGCGGTACACCGCTCGCCAGGGACGGCCGCCGTCGAGCGGACCCAGCTGGTGCTCCCCACGGACCTGGTGCCGCGGCTCAGCTCCTGAGGCCGGTCCGGCCGCTGTCCGTGTCCGTGGGCCGGTGAGGCCAGGACCGGCTCAGTCGGTGGCCCGGGGGAGCCGGGTGCCCTGGGCTCCGAGGGGATCCCGGGCAGCCTGCCCCGGGATACCGCCGTCCACCGGGGCCCCGGTGGGGGCCGCCTCGAACGCGGGCCAGCTGCCCGGGTCCTGATGGTCGTTCTCCGGTACCTGGGAGTGGCCGTACCAGCCGGCCGCGTGCTCCCAGGTGTTCTCGTCGCGGTGCGAGGTGAAGTCGGCCGGCCGGCCCATCGGCCAGTTGTCCGGCACGGCCCAGGACCTGACCCAGGCGTTGAGCCCGGCCCAGCCCTTGCACGGGGTGTCCGTGAGCTTCGCGTAGGCCTTGCCGTCCACCCGGCAGTAGGGGAAGAACAGCGCCTCGATCTGGATCACTACCGAGCCCGCTCGGTTCGTACGGGTGCCGCCCGCCCGGTCCACCAGGCTCTTGGAGCGTGAGGTCGCGGGAGCGAACTGGGTGAAGCGGCCGGTGAAAGGGTCCCAGAGGAGATGCGGTGCGGTGCCCCTGCCCGCGGCGCCGCGCCCGAAGTGGCCGACGAGCTGCTCGTACGGCACCAGGTCGGCGGGTTCGGCGGCGGTGGCGTTCTTGTCCCAGGTGATGTGGGCGACGGCCTTGGCGGGCCCGCCCGCGGTGGCCGCGTGGTCGCCGATGTCGAGGCGATGGGCGCCCGGCATCCAGAGATCGGACATGGTCCCTCCACGGCGGGCGGTGAGCCCTGGGCCCGGGTGGCGCGGGGCGGGTGCCTGCCGCCCGGTCCAACCGGCGGGGCGGCCCGGACGACACGGTGGCACCACCGGGCGCACGGAGCGTCCGGGGTCACTGGCGGAGCGGGCGCGGCGCGTACGGCGGCGCACGTACGACGGAGGCCCGGTCCGCTTTCGCGGACCGGGCCTCCGTCAGAAGATCCTGCAAGGGTGAGTAACGGGACTCGAACCCGCGACATCCTGGACCACAACCAGGTGCTCTACCGTCTGAGCTATACCCACCACGACCGTGTCGTTTCCGACCGGCCGAGAAAAAGTGTACAGGGTCCGGGAGGGTGCTCGCTCCCGCCTTTCGGGCGGGTCCCCGGCGATCTCCACCGGGGGTTCCCGGTGGGCTATTCCGCGGGCAGGACGTGCTTGGCCGCGATCTTCTTCGCGGTGTCCGAGTCCGGCCCGGGCTGCGGTACGAAGACGGCCTCCCGGTAGTAGCGCAGCTCCGCGATCGACTCGCGGATGTCCGCCAGAGCCCGGTGGTTCCCGTTCTTCTCCGGGCTGTTGAAGTAGGCCCGGGGGTACCAGCGGCGGGACAGTTCCTTGATGGAGGAGACGTCCACGATCCGGTAGTGGAGGTAGCCCTCCAGCTCCTTCATGTCGCGCAGCAGGAAGCCGCGGTCGGTACCGACCGTGTTCCCGCAGAGCGGCGCCTTCCCCGGCTCCTTCACATGCTCACGTACGTACGCGAGCACCCGCTCCTCGGCGTCGGCCAGCGTGGTGCCGCCGGCCAGTTCGTCGAGCAGGCCGGATGAGGTGTGCATCTTCCGCACCACGTCGGGCATGGTCTCCAGCGCCTCGGCGGGCGGGCGGATCACGATGTCCACCCCTTCGCCGAGCACGTTCAGCTCCGAGTCGGTGACCAGTGCGGCCACCTCAATGAGTGCGTCGTCCGTCAACGAGAGCCCGGTCATCTCGCAGTCGATCCACACCATGCGATCGTTCATACGCCCCACCTTAGACCGCTCCCCGTGCGGGCCGTGGGCCGCGAGGGGCCGGACCCCGGGGGCCGGCCTCCTGGCGGTCCACTCCTACGTCGCGCTCCGCTGTCCGGGCACCGTGGGACGGCCCGGCGCGTAGGAGTCCGAACCGGGCTTTCCCGGATCGGCCACGGCGGGCTGGCCCTGCGGCGCCGGGGGCTGTGCGCCCGGCGCGCTGGTGCGGCGGCCCTGCGGGAGGGCGTCGGCGCCCGCCGTCACGGGCACGGGCTCCCCCTGCGGCCTGCGGGCCCGGTACGCCGTCCGGTACGCGGCCGGCGACGAGCCCAGCTGGCGCCGGAAGTGGCCGCGCAGCGCGACCGGCGAACGGAAGCCGCAGCGCCCCGCGACCTCGTCCACCGAGTAGTCCGACGTCTCAAGGAGCCGCTGCGCCTGGAGCACCCGCTGGGTGATCAGCCACTGCAGCGGCGCGCTGCCGGTCAGCGAGCGGAACCGGCGGTCGAACGTCCGGCGGCTCATATAGGCGCGAGCCGCCAGGGTCTCCACGTCGAACTGCTCGTGGAGGTGCTCCAGTGCCCAGGCGACGACCTCCGCGAGGGGGTCGGAGCCGATTTCCTCCGGTAAAGACCTGTCGAGGTAGCGCTCCTGGCCGCCGCTCCTGCGCGGGGGGACCACCAGCCGCCGGGCGAGGGCTCCCGCCGCGTCCGCCCCGTGGTCCGTCCGCACGATGTGCAGACACAGATCGATTCCGGCCGCGGTGCCGGCCGATGTCAGGACGTCGCCGTCGTCGACGAAGAGCTCACGCGGGTCCACATGGACCGACGGATAGCGCTTCGCGAGCGTCGGTGCGTACATCCAGTGCGTGGTCGCGGGCCTGCCGTCCAGCAGTCCTGCGGCGGCCAGCACGAAGGCGCCCGTGCACAGCCCGACGATGCGTGCGCCCTCCTCGTGGGCGCGGCGCAGCGCGTCCAGCGCCTCGGGCGGCGGCGGTGAGGTGATCGACCGCCACGCCGGGACGACGACGGTGCCGGCCCGGCTGATGGCCTCAAGCCCGTACGGTGCGGTGAGTTCCAGTCCGCCCGTGGTGCGCAGCGGGCCTTCCTCACCCGCGCTCACCAGCAGCCGGTAACGTGGGACCCCGGCGTCCTGGCGGTCGATGCCGAAGACGGAGAGCGGAATGGAGCTCTCGAATATGGGGCCGCCGCTGAAGAGCAGTACCGAGACGATCTCCTTGCGGCGGCGCCCGGAGAGCTTTCTTGCGGTCTCCGCCACGGCGGTGGCGTCCTGGCCCTGACTCATGGTGCTAAGCCCCCCTCGGTGCTCATGGCTCCCTGATCCTGTCGGGACTGTCGCTTCTGCAAACTGCTTTTAATCGTCACAGCCCCTCGGTCCAGCACAAGATCCCCCGCCTTTACCCATGATCGAATCTACTGTGTCCCGTGGTGTCGGCGTGACAAGTTCGACTGACGGCGTTATGTCGACATGGCAACTTGGCGCGAAGCGTTCGATCAGGAAGCGTTTCACTCAGGAAGCCCCCAGGGAAGTGGGCATCCCGCTCATGGCCCGTCCCAGTAGGGTGCGAGAGCCGCCGTCGGTCCTTTCATCCCTGGTCGCACGGGGGTTGACGTATCGTTCCGCCAAGGTCGGGGCAGGTCGCGTAAGTTGGCTGAAAACGATCGGGTGCGCGGGTGGAATTCGGTCAGTGGACCGGCGTGCGCCGCCCAGCGTGGCATCAGAACCTGTGCGCTCCCCATGTGCCGGGCGCGTACGGCGGCCATGCGGCGCACGGGTGGTTCCCGCCGGACCGGCGGCCGGAGCCCCGCACGCCGCACGCCGGCCGGCCGCGCGGGGGAGTGCGGAGGGGAAGCGCGCGGTGGTCGGTTTCCGCCGCCGGCGGCTCGGGGCGGGAAGCTGTAGATACCACCTGGCATTGCCATTTACCGGTCTGCTCGGGCATGCTCCCTGGAACGCCGGACCGGATCGGCGTGCAGTGGGCAGAGGAGGAGTGTCGCCGTACTCTGGAGGGTATGGGCTTGGGAAGATGATTCCCGGACACAGCTCCGCCGGACACTCTCCACCGTCAACTGCCGACCCCTCCCAACAGGATCTTCTTCGCCGAGATACCGATGGCCGGTTACGAATTCTCCGAACCCGCGGACCGCAGGAAGATCGCCGATCTCTCGGCTGAACTCCAGGCGGCCGGCGCACCACGTCACGCATGTGATCCCGCTTTCAGGCACGGGGTCGTCGTCGGCTTCGACGGCTCGACCTCCAGTGAGCGGGCTCTCGCCTATGCCATCGGCATGGCCGTACGCCTCGGCTCCGGCCTGATCATCGTCCATGTCGCCAACCGGTTGCCGACCACGGTCTGGGCGGGCTGTGAGCCCCCGGTCTTCGTGGACGTACCGGACCACAGGACCGAGGTGCTCGGCCTCGAACTTGCCTGCGCCGACTATCTCGCCGATGTGCCCTGGATCCTCGTGGAGCGCGGCGGCGACATCTGCCACGAGCTGGAGGAGGTCGGCCGGGAGTACTCGGCGGACGCCATCGTCGTCGGCTCGACGCACGGCATCGTCGGACGGATCTTCGGATCGGTGGCCGGGCGGCTCGCCCGGCGCGCCCAGCGGCCGGTCATCGTCATCCCGTGACGCCCGCCCGCGGGTACGGCCGACCGCCATGGTGGTTCCCGCGGACAACACCGGCCGCTCCCGGGGCGGTTGGCGCCGGGAACGGCCGGATGGCCCGAGTGCCCGCGGCTACTCGACCGTGACCGACTTCGCCAGGTTGCGCGGCTTGTCGATGTCGCGGCCCAGGTTCAACGCCGTGTGGTAGGCGAGGAGTTGCAGCGGGATGCCCATCAGGATCGGGTCCAGCTCGTCCTCGTTCTTCGGCACCACGATCGTGTGGTCCGCCTTCGGCTGCTCCTGGTGGGCGACCGCGAGGATGCGCCCGTCGCGCGCCTTGATCTCCTCCAGCGCCGCCCGGTTCTTCTCCAGCAGGTCGTCGTCCGGCACGATCGCGACCGTCGGCATGGCGGGCTCGATCAGCGCCAGCGGCCCGTGCTTCAGCTCCGAAGCGGGGTACGCCTCCGCGTGGATGTACGAGACCTCCTTGAGCTTCAGCGAGGCCTCGCGCGCCACCGGGTAGCCGCGCACCCGCCCGATGAACATCATCGACCTGGCGTCCGCGTACTCGCCGGCCAGCTTCTCGATCTCGTCCTCGCGGTCCAGGATCTCGGCGATCTGGCCGGGCAGCTTCCGCAGCCCCGCGATGATCCGCTTGCCGTCGGCCACCGACAGGTCGCGGATCCGGCCCAGGTGGAGGGCGAGCAGCGCGAAGGAGACCACCGTGTTGGTGAAGCACTTGGTGGAGACGACGCAGACCTCCGGGCCCGCGTGCACGTACACGCCGCCGTCGGTCTCGCGCGCGATGGCCGAGCCGACGACGTTCACCACGCCCAGCACCCGGGCGCCCTTGCGCTTGAGCTCCTGCACCGCCGCGAGTACGTCGTACGTCTCACCGGACTGCGACACGGCGACATACAGGGTGTCGGGGTCCACCACGGGGTTGCGGTAGCGGAACTCCGAAGCGGGCTCGGCGTCCGCCGGGATGCGGGCCAGCTCCTCGATCAGCTGAGCACCCATCTGGCCGGCGTGGTAAGAGGTGCCGCAGCCGAGGATCTTGACCCGGCGCACGCCCCGCGCGTCCCGGGCGTCCAGGTTGAGGCCGCCCAGGTGCACGGTGGAGAAGCGGTCGTCGATCCGGCCGCGCAGCACCCGGTCCACCGCCTCGGCCTGCTCCGAGATCTCCTTGTGCATGTACGTGTCGTGGCCGCTCATGTCGTACGACTCGGCCTCCCACTCCACGGTGGTCGGTGTCGCCGAAGTGGTGGAGCCCTCGGTGGTGTACGTGCGGAAGTCGTCCGCCTTGAGGGTGGCCATCTCGCCGTCGTCCAGCGTGACGACCTGGCGGGTGTGCGACACGAGGGCCGCCACGTCGGACGCGACGAACATCTCCTTCTCGCCGATGCCCAGGACGACCGGCGAGCCGTTGCGGGCGACGACGATGCGGTCCGGGAAGTCCGCGTGCATGACCGCGATGCCGTAGGTGCCCTCGATCAGCCGCAGGGCCTCACGGACCTTCTCCTCCAGCGTGGCGGCCGGCGAGCGGGCGATGAGGTGGGTGAGGACCTCGGTGTCGGTCTCGGAGAGGAACTCCACTCCATCGGCGTTGAGCCGGGCACGCAGGTCGGACGCGTTGTCGATGATGCCGTTGTGGACGACGGCGACCTTGCCCTCCGCGTCCAGGTGCGGGTGGGCGTTCAGGTCGCTGGGCGCGCCGTGTGTCGCCCAGCGGGTGTGGGCGATGCCGGTGCTGCCCGCGAAACGCTTGGGCACCCGGGCCTCCAGCTCGCGGACCCGGCCCTTTGCCTTGACCATCTTCAGCGCGGGGGACTTGGGCGAGGAGATGACGATGCCGGAGGAGTCGTACCCCCGGTACTCCAGCCGCTGCAGCCCTTCCAGCAGCAGTGGTGCCACATCACGCTTGCCGATGTACCCGACGATTCCGCACATATCGCTCCTTGGTTCCTAGCCGTAGATCATGCGGCGCAGCTGCCGCAGGGAGAGCTCGGGCGGTGCCACTGCACGATGAGGCAGCTCGTCCGAGATCTGCTGGAAAATATCCGGGTTCGTCCGCCCGCGGGCCTGCAGCTCGCGGTGGCGCCGCCGTACGAACTCCTCCGTCGTCTCGTCGAAGTAGGCCAGCACATCGAGGACCACCCGGGCGGCTTCGCCGCGCTGGAGAGCGGAGCTGCGCACCAGGTGGTCGATGAGGTCGTCGTACGACGGGCGGGATGCGGACACTCGTTGATATTGGAGGGATGCGAGGTCTTACGCAATATTTCTGCCCGGTATCGGGCAGAGTGGGCCGACCGGGTGGCTGCGGATTCAGTCGTTCCGCCGAAGAAGGTGGTTTCGGAGTGGTCTATACCCTTGACCCTCCCGGGGGCGTGCGATACCCATGGGACACGTTCGGTTGCCCAGCGCCACAGTTGCGAGACCCTCCGGAGGGAATCCGCTTGTGAGACTGCACAGAACACTCGAATCCAGGTCCCTGCCCCGGCTCCTCGGTACGTTCCTCCTCGTCGCGGCCGCCGGATTCGCCGGCACCGGAGCGGCGCCGGCCGCCACCCCGGCCGCATCCGCCGCCCCTCCCGTCCGCCCGCTCGGCGCGATCGTCCCCGCGCCCTCGTCCGTGCGCCCGGGCGGCGCCCCGTACGCGATCACCGCCGGGACCCGCATCCGGGCGGACTCCGGCGCCGCGCGTCAGGCCGGCTCGTATCTGGCGGGGCTGCTGCGGCCCTCGACCGGATACCCGCTGCCGGTGACCGGCGGTGCGCACGGCGGCCGGGGCGACATCACACTGACGATCTCCGCGCGGGAGCACGGGCTGGGCGACGAGGGGTACCGGCTGGTCAGCTCCGCGCGCGGGGTCACGATCACGGCCGGGAAGGCCGCCGGACTCTTCCACGGCGTCCAGACACTCCGCCAGCAGCTGCCCGCGGCCGTCGAGGCGCGCCACCGGCAGCCCGGCCCCTGGCAGGTCGCGGGCGGTACCGTCACCGACGTACCCAGGTACGCCTACCGGGGCGCCATGCTGGACGTCTCGCGCCACTTCTTCACCGTCCAGCAGGTCGAGCGGTACATCGACGAGCTGGCGCTCTACAAGATCAACAAGCTGCATCTGCATCTCAGTGACGACCAGGGGTGGCGCATCGCCCTCTCCTCCTGGCCGAAGCTGGCCACGTACGGCGGCTCGACCGAGGTAGGTGGCGGCAAGGGCGGCTACTACACCAAGGCCGACTACCGGGAGATCGTGCGGTACGCGACCGCACGCCATCTGGACGTCGTCCCCGAGATCGATCTGCCCTCGCACACCAACGCGGCTCTGGCTTCCTACCCCGAGCTGAACTGCGACGGCGTCGCGCCCCCGCTCTACACCGGCACCGAGGTGGGATTCAGCTCGCTGTGCGTGCCCAAGCCGGTGACGTACGACTTCGTGGACGACGTCGTGCGTGAGCTCGCCGCGCTCACCCCGGGCCAGTACCTGCACATCGGCGGCGACGAGGCGCACTCCACCAGCCAGGCCGACTACAACGCGTTCATGGACAAGGCCACGGCCATCGTCGGCAAGCACGGCAAGAAGGTCGAGGGCTGGCACCAGATCACCGCGGCCACGCCGGTGAAGGGGGAGATCGCGCAGTACTGGGGGTACGACGACACCGGCGCGGCCGACCGGGCGCAGGTCGTGGCCGCCGCGAAGAAGGGGACCAAGCTGGTGCTCTCACCGGCCGACCGCGCGTACCTCGACATGAAGTACACGGCGGACACCGAGCTGGGCCTCGACTGGGCCGGGCTTGTCGAGGTGCAGCGCTCGTACGACTGGAACCCGGCGACGTATCTGGCCGGGGCACCGGCCGGTTCGGTGCTCGGGGTCGAGGCGCCGCTCTGGTCGGAGACGCTGACCACCAGCAAGGACATCGACTACATGGCGTTCCCGAGGCTGCCCGGGATCGCCGAGCTGGGCTGGTCGCCGCAGTCCACTCACGACTGGTCCGCCTACCGGACCCGGCTTGCGGCACAGGCACCGCGCTGGGACGCACTGGGTATCGGCTACTACCGCTCGCCCCAGGTGGACTGGCCCGCGCGGTAGCCCCGCCCGGCCGCGTCCGTACGGCGCCGTGTCCCGTACCGGCGCCTATGAGCGGCCCGGCGCCCGGAGAGACCGTTCTCCGGGCGCCGGGCCGTCT
Organism: Streptomyces sp. NBC_00388; assembly: GCF_036061255.1. Classification (NCBI taxonomy): domain Bacteria; kingdom Bacillati; phylum Actinomycetota; class Actinomycetes; order Kitasatosporales; family Streptomycetaceae; genus Streptomyces; species Streptomyces sp. NBC_00388. The sequence goes on along the minus strand of NZ_CP107948.1, from coordinate 2,694,719 downwards.
CCGGTCCCCGCTGTCCGCCCGCGTCAGGCGATCGGGTTCTTCAGGGTCCCGGAGAGCTGGAGCGCACCCGCGGGGTCCTGCAGGTCCACCATCTGCTGGTTGTTCCGCAGCTGGAGCCGGTTGAGGCAGGACAGCGCGAACTCCGGTGCGAACAGGTCGTACTGGCGGAACTTGTCGGCCAGCTGCGGCACCGAGCTCTGGTAGTCGCGTGCGCAGGCGCCGACCGTCTGCCAGAACTCGTCCTCGCCGAGCACGCCCTCGGTGGCGAGCGTCGCGCCGAGGAAGCGGAAGAAGCAGTCGAAGACGTCGGTGAAGAGCGACAGGAGTTTCATGTCGTCGGGCACATCGGCCCGCACGCGCTCGACGTCCGGCGGAAGCACCGCGTCGGGGTCCATCACCGCGATCTCCTCGGCGATGTCCTTGTACACGGCCCGCCGCACCGCGCCGTCCTCGATGACCAGGATCACGTTCTCGCCGTGCGGCATGTAGACCAGGTCGTAGGCGTAGAAGCTGTGCAGCAGCGGGGTGAAGTAGGCGTCGAGGTAGCCGCGCAGCCAGACGGCCGGCTCAAGGCCCGACTCGGCGATCAGCGCGCCCGCGAAGGACGCGCCGTCCCGGTCGGTGTGCAGCAGCGACGCCATCGTGGCGAGGCGCTCGCCCGGCTCCAGCGAGGGCACCGGGCTCTCCCGCCAGAGGGCGGCCAGCATCTTCCGGTACGGCGAGCCCTTGACGGTCGCCTGCTCGTACTGGCGGTGGTGGTAGCCGATCGAGGCCCGCTCCCTGATGATCGTCAGGCCGGTGGCCCTGAGCACCGGGTCGCCCTCGATGAGCTGCGCGAGCCAGTCGTTGATGGCGGGTGTCGCCTCCATGTACGCGGCGGAGAGCCCGCGCATGAAGCCCATGTTGAGCACCGAGAGCGCCGTTTTGACGTAGTGCTTCGCCGGGTCGCTCGTGTTGAAGAAGGTACGGATCGACTGCTGTGCGAGGTACGAGTCGTCGCCGTGCCCCAGCAGCACGAGCCGCTGCTTGGCCACCTCGGCGGCGAAGGTGACGGAGAGTTTGTTCCGCCACTGCCAGGGGTGCACCGGGATCAGGAAGTACGCGTCGAGGTCCAGGCCGAGCCCGGACATGGTCGCGGCGAACCGCTCCAGCGTCTCCTCGCCCAGCTCGTCCCGGATCAGCGACTCGTAGTCGAGTCCGGCGCCCGCACTGAAGGTGGCGCGGTCGCGCACGGCCGCCAGCCAGATGAGCCGGACCGGGCTCGCCGCCTCGGGTGCGTAGCTGAGGTACTCGTCCGAACCGAAGCCCAGGCGACCGTTGTTGGCCACGAAGCAGGGGTGGCCCTCGGTCATCCCGGTCTCGATGTCCTGGAATCCGGAGGCGGCGAGCCGGGCGGCCGGCACGGGGTGCTCGGCGTGCCGGGCGAGCTTGTACGCCGTGCTGGACAGTGTGGAGGAGATCTCCTCCAGGTAGACCGGCAGGACCGTCTCGCTCAGCCCCAGCACATCACGCAGCTCGATGAAGAACTCCAGCGCGTCCAGCGGGAGTTCCTCGGTGCCGCGGTGGCGGGTGATGGACTCGGCCGGGATGTGCCAGTGGTCGAGGGCGAGGATCCGGGCGCGGAAGCGGTACTCGGTCCCGCCGTCGTCGCTGCGTACGGAGAACGGGGTCTCCCCCGTCCCGGCGGGACCGAGATGCGGGGCCTCCTCGCTCAGCGGCTGTGGGGACAGCAGCCGCTCGTGCGAGAACTCCGCGAGCGCCTTGCGGATCAGGAGCCGCTCGGCTTCGGCCCAGAGTACGGGGGTCAGATGGGTGCTCATCGGCGGGCTCCCTCGAACGCGGCGCGGGTGCAGACGCTCAGCAGTGCGGTCTTCTCGGGCTTCTCCAGCTCGCGTACCACCTCGAAGCCGACGGCCTTGTTGAGCGCGTGGACCGCGGTGTTGCGTACGTCGGGCTCGACGACGACGCGGCGCGTCGCCGGGTCCGCGAAGAGCTCGGTCATCACGGCGGTGATGACCGCCCGGGTGAAGCCGTGCACGGGGGAGTCGGTCGGGGCGACCAGGAAGTGCATGCCGACATCGCCGGGCTCGGGTTCGTAGAGGCCCTTGAGCTCGACGTGCGCCGGGTCGTACCGCTCCATCAGGAAGGCCGGGGTCGAGCCGTGCAGTCCTATGAAGGCGTCCTGGTGCTCGGATGCGGCTATCGCCATGTACTCGCGCTCGATGTCGGTCAGGCTCGCGTCCTGCATCATCCAGTAGGCGGATTTGGGGTGGGTGACCCAGCCGTGCACCAGCTCGGTGTCGGAGAGGGGTCCTTCCCCGTCCGTGCGGAGGTGCGAGCTCGGGGAAGGGTCCAGCGGGCGGATGGTGAGGCGGTTCATGCGGCGAACTCCTGGAAAGCGATGGTCTTCTCGACCGGGTAGTACTCCTGGCCGCCGAGCAGCTCGCGGATGATGCACGAGTTGCGGTACGCGGCCATCCCGAGGTCGGGGGCGACGAAGCCGTGGGTGTGCAGCTCGGCGTTCTGCACGTAGATCGTCCGGTCCGCGTCGATGCTGTAGTTGCGGTGGACGTCGAAGCGGCCCTGCTCGTCCCAGCGGATCCGGTCGTGCACCGGGGCGAGGAAGTCCGGCACCCGGTACTTGTAGCCGGTGGCGAGGACGAGCCCCTGGGTGGCGAGGGTGAAGTCCTTCTCCTGCTCCTCCTGGCGCAGCCCGAGCGTGTAGGTGCCGTGGTCGTAACCGGCCGTCTCCAGAGAGGTGTTGGTCATCAGCCTGGTGGCCACCGGGCCGCGCCGGTTCTTCGCGTAGAGCAGGTCGAAGATGGCGTCGATCAGGTCGGAGTTGATGCCCTTGTAGAGGTTCTTCTGCGAGACGTTCAGCCGGTCACGGGTCCGGGGCGGCAGCCCGTGGAAGTAGTCCACGTACTCCGGTGAGGTCATCTCCAGCGTGAGTTTGGTGTATTCGAGCGGGAAGAACCGGGGCGAGCGGGTGACCCAGTTCAGTGCGTACCCGTGCTGGTCGATGTCCTGGAGCAGGTCGTAGTAGATCTCGGCGGCGCTCTGCCCGCTGCCGACCACGGTGACCGACTCCTTGGCCTGCAGCGCCTCCTTCGCCCCCAGGTAGCGGGAGTTGTGGATCAGGTCGCCGCCCAGGCCCTGGCAGGGCTCCGGGAGGTAGGCGGGGGTTCCGGTGCCGAGGACGAGCCTGCGGCCCCGGTACACGGCGCCGCCCTCGGTCCGTACCGCGTAGACCGCGTCACGCTCCTCGTACGTCACCTCGGCCACCGACTGGCCGAAGCGGATCGCGGGTATCTTCGCCGCCGCCCAGCGGCAGTAGTCGTTGAACTCCTCGCGCAGCGGATAGAAGCTCTCGCGTATGTAGAAGGAGTACAGCCGCCCCGATTCCTTGAGGTAGTTGAGGAAGGAGAAGGGCGAGGTGGGATCGGCCAGGGTGACCAGGTCGGACATGAAGGGCGTCTGGAGGGTGGAGCCCTCCAGGAACATCCCGCTGTGCCAGTCGAAGTCCGGCTTGGACTCCAGGAACAGGCCGTTCAGCTCGTCGATGGGGTCGGTCAGGCAGGCGAGTCCCAGATTGAACGGTCCGAGCCCGACCGCGATGAAGTCGTAAGGCTCAAGGGGCTCATGAGACTCAAGAGGCGTGGACAAGTGCTTCTCCCAGGTACTGGCCGGCGTGCTCGGCGAGGAGTTCGAGGACGGCCGCGATATCGGCGATGGTGGTCTGCGGGTTGAGCAGGGTGAATTTCAGGTAGGCGCGGCCGTTGACCGTCGTTCCGGCGACGACGGCCTCGCCGGAGGCGAACAGTGCTTTGCGGGCGTACTGGTTGGCGCGGTCGATCAGCGCGGGGCTGGTGACGTCGCCGGGGATGTAGCGGAAGACGAGCGTGGAGAGCTGGGGCTCGACGGCCACGTCGAAGCGCGGGTCGGCGGCGAGGAGCTTCCACCCCTCGGCGGCGAGGTCGACCACCTCGTCGAAGAGCCCGCCCACCCCTTCGGCGCCCATCACCCGCAGCGTCATCCACAGCTTGAGGGCGTCGAAGCGCCGGGTCGTCTGGAGGGACTTGTCGACCTGGTTCGGAATGCGTGCCTCGGCGGCCGAGCGGGGGTTGAGATAGTCCGCGTGGTACGTGGCGTGCCTGAGGGTGACTCCGTCGCGTACGACCAGCGCGCTCGAACTGACCGGCTGGAAGAAGGACTTGTGGTAGTCGACGGTGACCGAGTCGGCGTTCTCGATGCCGTCGAGCAGGGAGCGCCTGCGGGAGATGAGCAGTCCGCAGCCGTATGCCGCGTCGACGTGCATCCAGGTGCCGTACCGCGTGCAGAGCTCGGCGATCTCGGGCAGCGGGTCGATCGAGCCGAAGTCGGTGGTCCCCGCGGTGGCGACGACGGCCATCGGGACGCCGCCCTCGGCCCGGCAGCGCTCCAGCTCACGGGCGAGCGCCACGGTCTGCATGCGCTTGTTCCCGTCGCAGGGGATGGAGACCACCGCGTCGGGACCGAGGCCGAGCAGTTTGGCGGACTTCTGGACGCTGAAGTGGCTGCACTCGGAGGTGAACACCCGCAGCAGGGACGCGTCGGCGGCCTTCGCCTCCTCACGGGCCAGCAGCAGCGCCTGGAGGTTCGACTGCGAGCCGCCGCTGGTGAAGACCCCGTCGGCGCCGGGGCCGTAGCCGATCCGGCCGGCGGTCCAGTCCACGAGCCGCTGCTCGATCAGGGTCCCGCCCGCGCTCTGGTCCCAGGTGTCCAGCGAGGAGTTGACGGCGGAGAGCACGGCCTCGGCGACGACCGCCGGGATCACGACCGGGCAGTTCAGGTGGGCGAGGTAGCGCGGGTGGTGGAAGTAGACGGCGTCCCGCAGGTAGACGGAGTCGAGTTCGTCGAGCGCGGCGTCCGCGCTGCCCAGCGGCTTGTCCAGGTCCACGGAGTCCAGGGCGGGAGCGAGCTCCTGGGGCTGGATTCCGGTGAACGGCTTTTTGGTGGAGGCGAGTTTGGCCGCCACCCGCTCGACTGCTGCGGTGGCAGTGAGGCGGTACTGCTCCGCGGTCGTGTCATTGAGCAGGTGTGAGCGCATGAACGGTCCTCCGGGAATGGAAGAAGGGGGAGAGGGATCACTGCGATGTCGTAGTTAGGTAAGCCTAACCTAACTAATCTTGGCATCGCAATGAGGCCTCCCCCCCCTGGGGGGTGCAACGGGTCAGGCGGCGCGCGCCACGTTCTCCCGCAGCTGCTCCTCGCTGAGCCCGCGGCGCCAGTAACCGACGAACGTCACCTGCCTGCGGTCGACTTGACGCTCCCGCACGAGATGGCGGCGCAGCTCCTTGACGCAGCCGGACTCGCCGGCGATCCAGGCGTACGGATGTGCACCGGGCAGCTCGGCCGCGCGCACGGCGTCGACGGCCGACGGAGCCCCCTCGTCCCGCACCAGCCAGGTGACCCGGGCGTCGGCCTCGGTGCGCAGTGGCTGCCGGTCCGCGGCGTGCTGGACCTCCAGCCACACCTGGGCCCTGGTGCCGGCCGGCAGCCACTCCAGGATGGCCGAAGCGGCGGGCAGCGCGGTCTCGTCGGCCCAGATCAGGACCGAGTCGGTGCCGGTGGGCGGCTGGAAGCGGACGGCGGTGTTGTGTTCCATGGCGGGGCCGAGGACGCGGACCCGCTGGCCCGCGGCGGCCTGTCCGGCCCATCGGGAAGCGGGGCCCGAACTCGCGGCGCCGGAGCCGGAATCCGTCCCGTGGAGGGCGAAGTCGATGTCGATCTCGTCCGGGTCGCGGCGCTGCTCGCGCACGGTGTACGAGCGCAGTACCGCCCGTACCTCCGGGGGGAGCGCGCGCCACTCGGCGAACCAGTTCTCGCCGGACGGCAGGCGCGGCTCCTCCTGCCCCGGGTGCGGCAGGAACAGGGAGAGGCTCTGGTCGCGGCCTCCGGCGGCGAAGTCCCTGAGGTCCTCGCCGCCGAACGTGATGCGGACCATCGACGGGCCGAGACGCCGGGTCCGTACGACGTGCAGGCCGAAGAAACGGAAAGGGGCGATGGCGGCCGTCGTCATGGGTCAGCTGACCTTCTTCGCGGTCTCGATCGCCTTGGCCAGTGCCTCCAGGGCCGGGGCGCACTTGGCGTAGGAGAAGATCGGGTCGGTCGTGGAGCGCGGGATGACCTGCCCGGCCTTGACGGCGGGCAGCTCGCCCCAGGTCGGCTTGGACGTGAGCGCGGACGGCTGGAGCGCGGAGGTCCGGTTGTCCATCATGATGATGTCGGCCGGGTACTTGTCGGCGTTCTCCCAGCTCAGGCTCTCGAACCAGCCGGTCTTGTCGACCTTGCCCGGGACGACGATGTTGACGCCCAGCTCCTTGAAGTACCGGAGGTCGGCCGAGGGCTCGGGGGTCGAGATGTAGAGCAGGTCGGCGCTGGCCGAGCCGATGAGGACCTTGATCTTCGGGTTGGCCTTGGCGGCGGAGCGCAGCCGGGCGGCGGCCTTCTCGAACCGGGCCTTGGCGTCGGTGACCTTCTTCGCCTTGAGGTCGGCGCCGAGGGACTCCGCCAGCTGGGCGTGGCGTTCGAGCGCGGCCGGCATCGAGGTGCGGGCCACCATGAGGGCGGTGCTCGGGGCCAGCTTGAGGATCTTGGACTTGGACTCGTCGGGCACGTACCAGAGGGCGCCCTTGTCGTACATGCCGGTGATCAGCAGCTGGGGTGCGAGCGCCGCGTACTTCTCGACGTTGAACTCGCCCCAGACGTTGCCGAGTATCTGGACCTTGTCGACGTCGAGATCGCCGGCCTGGACATCGGCCTTGCCGTCCTTGGTCCTGGTCGGTCCGAAGACCCCCGTGACCTCGACGCCGTAGTCGTGCAGGGCCGCGGCCGTGCCGGTGAAGGCGACGATCTTGGTGGGGACCGCGTCGGCCTTGGCGGTGATGCCGCGGTCGTCCTTGAAGGACCAGGGGCCGGAGTCCGATTTCGCAGAGCCCGAGCTCTTCGAGTCGCTGCTGCCGCAGGCGCTGAGGGCGGCACCGATGCCGATGACGCCGCCTGCGGCGAGGATGCCGCGACGGGAGAAGTGGGAGGCGCGGGCGTTGGGCATGGCTGGGCTCTGCTTTCCGTACGTGCCGGGACGGCCACTGGGCGATTCCTGGTCAGGTTAGCCTAACCTGACCTCTTGTCCAGGGGGTGGGGGGAATCGAGCGGGTGGCCCGTCCCGGCACGGTGCGGAGAGTGCGGGCGCCGGGGGCGCGGCTACGGAGTCCGGACCGCCAGCCCGTACCGCCAGGCCCAGGCGATCAGCGCACCGCGGTCCTCCAGGGCCAGTTTGGCCAGGATGTGGTTGAGGTGCGTCTTGACCGTGGACTGACTGACCACCATTTCCTTCGCCACCTGGCGGTTGTTGAGTCCCTGGGCCACCAGCCGGACCACATCGATCTCGCGCCGGGTGAGCCCCTCGGCCTCGGCCGGGACCCCTGCCTCGGGTGCCGGTGCGGGAGGGGGAGCGGTCGATTCCTTTTCGCTGACGATCAGTTCGACCAGGCGGCGCTGGACCGCCGGATCCAGGACGGTGTGACCCGCGGCCACGTCGCGCACCGCGGCGAGCACCGCCTCGCCCGTGGCGTCCTTGGTCAGATACCCGGCCGCACCGGCGCGCAGGGCCGGCATCACCGCGTCGTCGTCCGCGTACGTGGTCAGGATGAGCACCCGGACCCCGATGTCGGCCGAGACGACCCGGGACGTCACCTCGGCGCCGGTCAGACCCGGCATCCGCAGGTCCACGAGCGCGACGTCGGGCCGCGACTCGGACGCCAGCCGGACCGCCTCGTGCCCGTCGCCCGCTTCGCCGACCACCTCCATGTCGTCGGCTGATGAGAGCAGCAGCACGACCCCGTCCCGTACGACCGCCTGGTCGTCCGCCACCAGCACCCGAATCGTCATCCGTCCGCCCTCCCGCACGTGCGCGGCGCCCGGACGCCCGCTGATGTGTTCACGACCCCATCTTCCCTCGCCGGCGACGCTGCCCGGCCAGGGGGGAGCAGGGCTTGGCCCCGCCCCCGGTCCCGCCGGTCCTGCCCCCCGCCCCCGGCCCCGCCGGTCCTGCCCCGTGGTCAGGACGGTCCGGTGGGACGGCCGGACGCCGGAGATCCGGTGGGAGCCGGGCTGCCCACATCGCCCCCGGCCCCCGCGACCGGTACGCGCATCGAGGTCCGCCAGCCCGCCCCATCGGGCGCGGGCCCTGCGGACAGCGTCCCGCCGACGGCCTCGATCCGCTCCGCCATGCTCCGCAGACCCGTGCCGCCCCCCTTCACGCCCGAGCCCCCGCGCCCCGCCGGTACCCCGTGGTCACGGACGTCCACCTGCAACTCCCGCTGCGCCCACGCCACATCGACGTCGATGGCGCTCCCGGTCGCGTAGCGCGCCGCGTTCGTCAGGGCTTCCTGCACTCCGCGGTACAGCGCGTGGCCCGCCTCGGCTCCGAGCTCACCGGGGTGGCCGGAGACCCGCAGGCGCGCCTCGCCCGGGAAACCGCCGACCAGCCCCTTGAGATCGTCCACGCCCCGGCGCGGCCCTGCGCGCAGCGCGCCGACCGCGGCGCGCGCCTCCTGGACGCCGTCGCGGGCGAGGTCGGCTGCCCGGTCGATCGGGCCGGTCAGCGATGCAGGTGCACCTTCCCGGTTGGCGACCGCCCGTACCGCCTGCAACTGCACGGACAGGCCGGCCAGGCTGTGCGCCAGGACATCGTGCATCTCCCTGGCGATACGGCTGCGTTCCTCGACGGCCGCGGCCTCCTGAAGGGCCTGCCGGGAGGCCTCGACCTCGGCCAGCAGCGCGACGGCCCGGTCCCGCTCCGTCTGGAGCGCGGTGTGCTCCACGGACCGGTCGGCGAGGAGCCAGGCGCCCACCCCGGCCAGCAGTCCGGCCAGACTGCCGGTGACCACCATGATCGAGATCCCGAACGCGGCCGACACCACCGCGACGCCGGTCGTCCGCACGGGCCCCGCGGGCAGGCGCAGCGGGAGGACGGAGACGCCCGCGAGCACCGGGACGGAGCCGAGCCCGGCCGGCACCAGGAGCGAGATCGCGAGGCCGGTTCCGATGGTGAGCGTCGCACCCAGGGCGCCCAGGACCGAAGGCGTGACCCGCCGGCCCAGCAGCATCCCCAGCTCCGCGAGGACTCCGAGCGCACCGACGATGATCCTCAGGGTCGTCCCGTGGGCGGCGAGCACGGTGATCGCCAGACAGGCCACCATGGCCGTCGCGCCCCTGAGGGTCCCCCGGTCCAGCGTCTTCCAGCCCGGTGCTTCCCAGACCGGCGTGCTCCAGTCCACCGGATTCCTCCACCAGCGCCCGCTCATTGCCCGCACTCCGTTCTCCGCCTGCCGCTCCGCCCGGGTCAGACGTAGGTGCCGGGGCGGGGCGCCGGTTCGGCGGACGGCGACCCGGCGCGGTTGTCGCTGATGTCGCGGTTGTTGCGGGCCATCAGGAGCCCTCCCCGGGCGACGATCGTACCCAGCCGGACGACGACCTCGCCGAAGGCCATCAGGACGAGGGCCACCACCCACGCCTGGCCGGTGGTGATGTCATGGGCGACGGAGAAGTGCGCGAGGTGGGTCCGGCCGGAGGAGTGGCTGGACCAGACGGCGAAACCGAGCCGGAAGCCCATGCAGATCACCCAGAGCGCCGCGGCGCTCGCGGTGGCCTTGATGCGCACGTGCCCTTCCGCGTACCGGACGCGGGTCAGCAGGCCGGAGGCGAGGCCGAAGACGATCCCCACACCGGCGAACCCCGCGATCAGTCCCAGGTCGTTCCCCGCGGTCGGGAAGCCGTCCAGGTAGTTGTAGCCGGTCCAGGCGATGATGCCCAGCGGCAGGAGGACCGTGCGGGGCGTGAGGCGTTCCTCCCGGAGCTGCCGGAGGACGATGAGAAGAAGCAGGATGTCGATGATCCAGTCGGTGAGCGTCATGCCTTCGACTATTCGCTCCGGCGCCCCGGAATCCTTCAACCCACGGGTGGAACGCGGGTGGAAGCCGAGCGCCGCCGGACCTCCACCCGGAGCGGGAGGCCGCGGGTGGAGCCCCGCCCCTCCGGGAACCGCCCATGCGGAGCCCCACCCGAAGGGCCCCGCCCGGTGGAGCTCCCGCCCGCACCCGGCGGCCCCCGTAGCGGCTACAGGACCTTCGCCAGGAAGGTCCTGACCCGCTCGTTCTCGTTCCCCTCGGAGAAGAACTCGTCGGGCGGCAGATCCGCGGCGATCCGGCCGCCGTCGATGAAGACGACCCGGTCGGCCACCTTGCGGGCGAAGCCCATCTCGTGTGTCACCACGACCATGGTCATGCCCTCCTTGGCCAGCCCGGTCATGACGTCCAGGACGTCCTGGACGACCTCCGGGTCCAGCGCGGACGTCGGCTCGTCGAAGAGCATCAGCTCGGGATCCATGGCCACCGCCCGCGCGATGGCGACCCGCTGCTTCTGCCCGCCGGAGAGCCGGTTCGGGTAGACGTCGGCCCGGCCCAGCATGCCCACCCGGTCCAGCAGGGCGCGGGCCTTGGTCTCAGCCTCCTCGCGGGTCCTGCCGAGCACGTTCATCTGAGGCAGCACCACATTGCGCAGCGCCGTCATGTGCGGGAAGAGGTTGAACTGCTGGAAGACCATGCCCATCCGGGCCCGCAACCGGTCCAGGTTCGACTCGGTGGCGCTGAGCTCGTCGCCCGAGAACACGACGCGCCCCGAGGTCGGCGTCTCCAGCAGGTTGAGACAGCGCAGGAACGTCGACTTGCCGCCGCCACTGGGGCCGATGACGGCCACGACCTGACCCGGCTCGATGGTGAAGTCGATGCCGCGCAGCACCTCGTGATCGCCGAACGCCTTGGTGATGCCCTGGGTTTCGAGGAGTGCCATCAGACGTACACCGCCATCTTCTTCTCTATCGCATGGGTCGCGAAACCGATGATGTTGGTGAGGACGTAGTAGAGAAGGCCGATGAAGAGATAGACGGTCAGGGCGTCGAACGTCCTGGATATGACCACCTGGCCCACCAGGAACAGCTCGCTGATCGTGACGAACGAGACCAGCGTGGAGTTCTTCGTCAGCGACACGAACTCGTTCCCCAGCGGGGGAAGCATCCGCAGGAACGCCTGCGGGACGACGACATGGCGCATGGCCGATAGGTGGGACATACCGCAGGACCTGGCGGCCTCGATCTGGCCCCGGTCCACCGACTGCACGGCCCCGCGGAAGATCTCGGTGACGTACGAGCCGCTGTACAGGCCGAGGGAGAGCACCCCCGCGACCATGGGCGACAGTTGCAGACCGAGCTGAGGCAGACCGAAGTAGATCAGGAACAGCTGGACGACGAACGGCGTGCCGCGGATCACGGAGACATAGGCGTTGCCCAGCCAGCGCACCGGGGCGATTCTGCTCAGCTTGGCGAACCCGCCCGTCATCCCGAACAGGAGACTCAGGCAGAGCGACATCAGGATCACTTCGATGCTCACCAGCAGGCCGTGCCAGATCTGGCTCCAGGAGTCGATGATCGTCTGCGGATTGATGAGCGCGTGCTTCTTCTTCGCCTTGGCCGCGCTGCCGGATCCGAACCACTTGTGGGTCAGCCTGCCGTAGGAGCCATCACTCTTCATGGCCTTCAGCGCGCTGTTGAACGCGCTGGTCACCGCCGGGTCCGTCTTCGGGAAGGCATAGCCGTAGTCCTCACCCGTCAGACGCTTGCCGACCTGCTTGAGGCCGCCCTGCTGAGCGATGAAGTACTGGCCTGCCGGGGCTCCGGTGACGACCGCTGCGGCCTGGCCGAGCTTCACCGACGAGAACATCTGCTGGTTGGTCTGCACCGTGACCAGCTTGGCGCGGGGCTGGTTCTCCTTGAGCCACTCGACGGACTTGGTGCCGACCTGGACCGCGACCCGCTTGCCCGCCAGATCGTCCAGTGAGTGGATCGTGTCGTCCTTGCCGGCGGTGAACATCGCGAGGCCGCCCGGGTAGTACACGTCCGAGAAGTCGATGACCTTGGCCCGCTCCTCGTTGATGTAGATCCCCGAGGCGCCCACGTCGATCTGATGGGCCTGCAGCGCCGGGACGATGTTCCCGAACGGCATCTGTGTGAAGGCGACCTTCTTGATGCCCGCCCGCTTGGCCAGCGCCCTGACCAGCTCGATGTCGAAGCCGACCCGGCCGCCCTTGGCTTCGGTGAACTCGAAGGGCGGAAACGTGGCGTCGGTGCCGACGCGCAGCGTGGCCCGGCCCGAGCGCAGCTGTCCGAGCTTCCCGGCCCCCTTGTCCGCCTGCGGCGCTGCGGCGGCGGGCGAGGATCCCGCCAACAGGAGGAAGGACGTGAGGAGTCCCGCCAGTACGGCTGCGCCCCTTCGCGCCGCGGGTGCTCTTACCATGTTTCACTCCATTCGGACCGTGCGTGATGTGCGAGTTGTCAGGGGAGCGGCTCGTCGAGACGGCCGATGTCCTGCGCCGCGGCGTGGGTGAGCGTGAGCAGTGCCTGGTGGTTGCGGCGCCCGCGGAACTCCGGCGCCATGGTGCTGACGGTCCCGGTGAGCTGCCCCTGCCGGTCGAGTACGGGGACGCTGACGCCCCAGACGCCTTCGTCGACCGCTCCGGTGCTCACGGCGTACCCCCGGTCGCGAACGCGGGGGAGGTCGGCGGTCAGCGCCTCGGTCTCGCGGGGGCCGAGGCGGTGCGCGGTGCAGACCTCGGCGACGCGTGCGGCCGACAGGTGGGCGAGGAGTGCCTGGGCGCTCGCTCCGAAGGTCAGCGGCTGGCTCAGCCCCGGTGAGAAGCTGCACTTGATCACGCGCGATCCCTCGGCTGCCTCGACACACAGGACGTGCGGCCCGCTGGGGATCAGGAAGGCCGCCAGCTCCCCGGTGTCGGCCGCCAGCCGGGCCAGCCGGCGCTGCACGCCTCCGCCGCCGAGCATCTCGCGCCGGTAGTTCACCGCCATCCGCACCGCGAGCGACCCCGCGCAGTACCGGCCGCGCGTCCGGGTCGGACTCACGAGCCCCAGCTGGGTCAGATCGCCCAGATGGCGATAGACCGCACTGACGGGGATGCCGGTGCGGCGGGAGAGGTCCTGGGCGGTCACAGATGCCTGCTCGGCGAGCACGGCCAGGATGGCACCGGTTCTGTGAGCCGGACCCGGAGCGGTCTTTCCGGTAATCACACGGCAGACCCTAGGGAACAAATCCAGCCACGACGAGACCGTTGTCTCACCCACTGGGAACTTGCCTCTCAACCAGTGGGAGATGTGCGATGTGACGGAGTTGTCGACTGCTCTGGGTAATTATCCTTATCTGTACGGATATTATTGGGCGACAGGCATGAAAGGCGTCCCTGTTACGACGCTGGTTGGCGGGCCGTGACGGCCAGGGCGGTCACGGCCACCAGGCCGCCGACGCTGCTGACCACGAGGACCCCGCCCCAGAAAGCGCCATCCGCCGTCACTTTCCAGCCGCGCGCCCGCCGTGCGCGCGTACCCGGGCGGCGGGCGTGACGGCTCATGTGCGGTGCTCCCGCCGCTGGTGATGGCGGAGCAGCACGTTCGCGCCGGATTCCCCGCTGCCGTCGAACTGTGCGCGGGCGCCGTCCCGTTGCTCGTCGAGGGTTCTTGAGCGGCGGGCCTGGTCGGCATTCGTATCAGCCGTGCGGAGCGGTTCGGCCACCGGGTGAGGCCCCGGTGGCCGGCCCTGACCGGTGCGGCAGCGCCGCACCGGTCCGCGGTCACGACCCCGTCGGCAGCCCCAACTCCCTTGCGATCAGCATCCGCTGCACCTCGCTCGTGCCCTCGCCGATCTCCAGGATCTTGGAGTCGCGCCACATCCGGGCCACCGGGTACTCGTTCATGAAGCCGTACCCGCCGTGGATCTGCGTCGCCTCGCGCGCGTTGTCCACCGCCACCGTCGATGAGTACAGCTTCGCCAGCGCCGCCTCCTTCTTGAACGGGTCGCCGCTCACCAGGCGGGACGCCGCGTCGCGCCAGGAGACGCGGGCCGTGTGGGCCTTCATCTCCATGTCCGCGATCTTGAACTGGATCGCCTGGTTGTCGCCGATCGGGCGGCCGAACGCGTGGCGCTGCTTGGCGTACGACACGGACTCGTCCACACACCCCTGGGCGAGGCCCGTCGCGAGGGCGGAGATCGCGACCCGGCCCTCGTCGAGGATGCGCAGGAACTGGGCGTAACCGCGGCCCTCCTCGCCGAGCAGGTTCTCCGCGGGGACCCGGACGTCGGAGAACGACAGCTCACGGGTGTCCGAGGCGTTCCAGCCGACCTTGGAGTACGGGGCCGCCACCGTGAAGCCGGGGGCGCCCGAGGGGACGATGATCGCGGAGATGCGCGGGCGGCCGTCCGGCTTGCGGCCGGTGACCGCGGTGACGGTGACGAGGCCCGTGATGTCCGTACCCGAGTTGGTGATGAAGCACTTGGATCCGTTGATCACCCAGTCGTCACCGTCGCGTACGGCGGTGGTCCGGGTGCCGCCCGCGTCCGAGCCGCACTCCGGCTCGGTCAGGCCGAAAGCGCCCAGGATCTCGCCCGAGCACATCCGGGGCAGCCAGGTGCGCTTCTGCTCCTCAGTGCCGAAGCGGAAGACCGGCATCGCGCCCAGCGATACGCCCGCCTCCAGGGTGATCGCCACCGAGGAGTCGACGCGGGCCAGCTCCTCCAGGGCGATACCCAGGGCGAGGTAGTCGCCGCCCATCCCGCCGTACTCCTCGGGGAACGGCAGCCCGAACAGGCCCATCCGGCCCATCTCCCGGACGATCTCGTACGGGAACTCGTGCCGCTCGTAGAAGTCGCCGATCTTCGGGGCGATCACGTCGTGCGCGAACGCCTCGACCGTACGGCGGAGTTCTTCGTGCTCGGTGCTCAGACGGTGGTCCATCGTTACTGCTCCTGGTGGGAGAGGGCGCGTACGGTGCGGGACGGGCTGGGCCGGCCCAGTTGTCCGGCCATCCACACGCTGGTGGCGGTGAGGCGGCCGAGGTCGACCCCGGTCTCGATGCCGAGTCCTTCGAGCATCCAGACGAGGTCTTCGGTGGCGAGATTGCCGGTGGCGGACTTCGCGTACGGGCAGCCGCCGAGCCCGCCCGCCGACGCGTCCACCGTGGTCACGCCGTGCTGGAGGGCGGCCAGTGTGTTGGAGAGTGCCTGGCCGTAGGTGTCGTGGAAGTGGACGCCGAGCGAGTCCGTGGGGACCCCTGCCTCGCCGAGCCCGGTGAGCAGCGCCCGCACATGGCCGGGTGTCGCCACCCCGATCGTGTCGCCGAGGCTCAGCTCGTCGCAGCCGAGATCCCTCAGCCGCCGTGCGACCGCGACCACCTGGGCGACCGGGACCGCGCCCTCCCACGGGTCGCCGAAGCACATCGAGAGGTAGCCGCGCACATGCACCCCGGCGGCGCGTGCCCTGGCGACGACCGGCTCGAACATGGCGAGCGACTCGTCCACGGTGCGGTTCAGATTGGCCTTGGCGAACGTCTCCGTCGCGCTGCCGAAGACAGCGATCCGGCGGGCGCCCAGCTCCATGGCGCGTGCCAGGCCGCGGTCGTTCGGCACCAGGACCGGCAGGTCCACCCCGTCCGCGAGGTCGGCGAGCTGCGGGAACAGGCTCTCGGCATCGGCCAGTTGGGGCACCCACTTCGGGTGCACGAAGCTGGTCGCCTCGATGGTGGTCAGGCCCGCGCCGGCCAGGCGGTGGATGAACTCCGCCTTCACCTCGGTGGGTACGACCGTCTTCTCGTTCTGCAGCCCGTCGCGGGCCCCGACCTCGTGGATACGGACCCGGGCCGGGAGCCCCTCCGCCGGTACGGGCATGGGCAGTCCGTCGGTCATGAGTCCTCCTGCGGGATACCGGCCGGGATCTCCGCCGGGGTGACGACGGCCAGCACCTGGTCCATCGCGACCGTCGCGCCGGGGACGACGTCCAGCTCGGTGACGGTGCCCGCGTGCGGGGCGGTGATCAGGTGTTCCATCTTCATCGCCTCGACCACCAGGAGGCCCTGACCCGCGACCACTTCGTCCCCGGTGGCGACCTTGACGACGGTCACCGTGCCCGGCATGGGGGCGGTGAGCGACCCCGCGCCGCCCCGGCCGGCCGCCGCGTCCAGCGTGGTCTGTACGGGGTCGTGGTCCTGGACGTGCCAGGCGTCACCGTCCCTGCCGAGCCAGTCACCGGCGCGGTGGAAGGTGTGCACGGTCCCGTCGACGGTGACCGAGACCGTGTCCGCCGCGACCCGGCCCGCGCCCCCGGTCAGCACCGCCTCGTGTCCGGGGATCTGCAGCCACCGTGTCACCGGCAGCGGGGCGCCGCCCAGCCGCCAGCCGTCCGGCACCGAGAAGGGGTCGGTCCAGCCGGCGGCGTCCGGCTCCGCGGTGAGACCGGCCGTCCGTACCGCGGCTGCCGCCGTGTAGACCTCGGGTGGCACCGTGTCGGGCACCAGGCTGTCCGCCTCCCGCTCCACCAGGCCGGTGTCCAGCTCGCCCGCGACCACCGCGGGGTGCGCGAGCAGCCGCCGCAGGAACCCCGCGTTGGTCGGGACGCCCAGGGTGACCGTGCCGGCCAGCGCCGCACGCAGCCGGCGCAGCGCCGTCGCGCGGTCGGGGCCGTACGCGATGACCTTCGACAGCATCGGGTCGTAGCGGCTGCCGACCTCCACGCCCTCGCTGAGGCCCGAGTCGGTCCTTACCCCGTGGCCCTGCGGCTCGCGCAGCGCCAGCACCGTGCCGCCGGACGGCAGGAACCCGCGGGAGGGGTCCTCCGCGCAGATCCGCGCCTCGACGGCGTGCCCGGTGAGCGTGATGTCCTTCTGTTCGTACGGCAGTCGCTCACCCGCGGCGACCCGCAGCTGCCACTCCACCAGGTCGAGACCGGTGATCAGCTCGGTCACCGGGTGCTCGACCTGGAGGCGGGTGTTCATCTCCATGAAGTAGTACGAGGACGGGTCGCCGCCGGGCACGATGAACTCCACCGTGCCCGCGCCCGTGTATCCGCAGCTGCGCGCGGCCTGGACCGCGGCCTCGCCCATCGCCGCCCGGGTCGCCTCGTCGAGCAGGACCGACGGCGCCTCCTCGATGATCTTCTGGTGGCGGCGCTGCAGGGAGCACTCGCGCTCACCCAGGTGCACCACGTTCCCGTGGGCGTCCGCGAGGACCTGGATCTCGATGTGGCGCGGACGGTCGATCCACCGCTCGACCAGCAGGGTGTCGTCACCGAAGGAGGACCGCGCTTCCCGCCGGGCCGACGCGATCTCGTCGGCGAGCAGCGCCTCGTCGCGGACCAGGTGCATGCCCTTTCCGCCGCCGCCCGCCGATGGCTTCAGCAGCACCGGCATCCCGATCTCCCGCGCGGAAGCGGCCAGTTCGCCGTCGGAGAGGCCGCTGCCCGACGATCCGGGGACCACCGGGACCCCGGCGGCCCGCACGGTCGCCTTGGCGCGGATCTTGTCGCCCATCAGCGAGATCGCCGGGGCGGGCGGCCCGATGAAGACCAGGCCCGCGTCGGCGCACGCCTGCGCGAAGTCCGCGTTCTCGGCGAGGAACCCGTACCCGGGATGCACCGCCTGCGCGCCGGACCGCGCCGCCGCGTCGAGGAGCCGCTCCACCGACAGGTAGCTCTCGGCTGCGGGCGCGGGACCGAGCCGGACCGCGGTGTCCGCCTCCCGTACATGCCGGGCGTCCGCGTCCGCGTCGCTGAAGACGGCGACCGAGCGGATGCCCAGTTCCCGCAGCGTACGGATGACGCGCACGGCGATCTCGCCCCGGTTGGCGATCAGAACGCTGTCGAACATTTCCACCCTCATCACATCCGGAAGACGCCGTAGCCGGGCGTTGCCCGGTCCTTCTGGGCCAGCGGGGCATTGGCGCAGGCCGTCAGCGCGAGGCCGACGACGCGCCGGGTCTCCAGCGGGTCGATCACGCCGTCGTCCCAGAGCCTGGCCGTCGCGTAGTACGCGTTGCCCTGCTCCTCGTACTGCGCGCGGACCGGGGCCTTGAAGGCCTCCTCGTCCTCCGCGCTCCAGTCGTCGCCCAGCTGGTCGCGCTTGACCGTGGCCAGGACGGAGGCCGCCTGCTCACCGCCCATGACCGAGATCTTGGCGTTCGGCCACATCCACAGGAAGCGCGGCGAGTACGCCCGGCCGCACATCGAGTAGTTCCCCGCGCCGTACGACCCGCCGACGACCACCGTCAGCTTGGGGACCCGGGTG
Source organism: Streptomyces sp. NBC_00388 (assembly GCF_036061255.1). Taxonomy (NCBI): domain Bacteria; kingdom Bacillati; phylum Actinomycetota; class Actinomycetes; order Kitasatosporales; family Streptomycetaceae; genus Streptomyces; species Streptomyces sp. NBC_00388. The sequence continues at coordinate 2,676,505 of NZ_CP107948.1, read as the reverse complement.
CAGGCCACCGCCGTGACCATCTTGGCGCCGTGCTTGGCGATGCCGCCCGCCTCGTAGTCCCGGCCGACCATGAATCCCGAGATGTTCTGGAGGAAGAGCAGCGGAATGCCCCGCTGGTCGCACAGCTCGATGAAGTGCGCGCCCTTCTGGGCGGATTCCGAGAAGAGAATGCCGTTGTTGGCGACGATGCCGACGGGATGGCCGTGGATCCGGGCGAAGCCGGTGATCAGCGTGGTCCCGAACTCCGCCTTGAACTCGGCGAACCGCGAACCGTCCGTGATGCGCGCGATCACCTCGCGGACGTCGTAGGGCGTACGGGAGTCGACCGGCACCGCGCCGTAGAGCCCGGCCGGGTCCACCTTCGGCTCCTCCACCGGCTCCACCGGCCAGGGGAGCGGGGTGCGCTCGGGGAGCGTGGAGACGATGGTCCTGACGATGCGCAGCGCGTGCGCGTCGTCCTCCGCGAGGTGGTCGGTGACCCCGGAGATCCGCGAGTGCACCTCGCCGCCGCCCAGCTCCTCGGCCGTGACGACCTCGCCGGTCGCGGCCTTCACCAGCGGCGGGCCGCCGAGGAAGATCGTGCCCTGGTTCCGGACGATCACCGCTTCGTCGCTCATCGCCGGGACGTAGGCGCCGCCCGCCGTGCAGGAGCCGAGGACCGCTGCGATCTGCGGGATGCCCGCGCCGGACATCCGTGCCTGGTTGTAGAAGATCCGGCCGAAGTGGTCGCGGTCGGGGAAGACCTCGTCCTGCATCGGCAGGAAGGCACCGCCCGAGTCGACCAGATAGACGCAGGGCAGCCGGTTCTCCAGGGCCACCTCCTGGGCGCGCAGGTGCTTCTTCACGGTCATCGGGTAGTACGTGCCGCCCTTGACCGTGGCGTCATTGGCGACCACGACCACCTCGCGGCCGCTCACCCGGCCGATCCCGGCGATGACGCCGGCGGCCGGCGCCGATCCCCCGTACATGCCGTCCGCGGCCAGCGGCGCCAGCTCCAGGAAGGGCGAGCCCGGGTCCAGCAGGGTGTCCACGCGGTCGCGCGGCAGCAGCTTGCCGCGCGCCACATGGCGGGCCCGCGACCTCTCGCCGCCACCGAGGCGCGCGGCTGCCAGCCTGGTCCGCAGCTCGGTGGCGAGCACTCCGTGCGCCGCCTCGTTGGCCCGCCAGGCCTCCGAAGCGGGATCGGCCGCGCTCGTCAGGACTGGTGCCTGCTGCATCGGTCGGGCCCCCTCTGCTCTTCTGCTCTGCGCTGATGTGGTTCCCGACCATCCCTGCCCGGTCGGGGCGGTTAGTGATCGTTAACACCTGCGGCCAGGTTAACGCTCGCTAACCCCGCTGTCTAGAATGGGGCCATGAGCACCAGGACGGACGCCCCCACGCGGCGCGAGCAGATCCTCAAGGAGGCGGCGCGCCTCTTCGCCGAGCGCGGCTTCCACGGCGTCGGCGTCGACGAGATAGGCGCAGCGGTAGGGATCAGCGGCCCCGGTCTCTACCGCCACTTCGCGGGCAAGGACGCGATGCTCGCCGAGCTGCTCGTCGGGATCAGCGAGCGGCTGCTCGACGGCGGCAGGATGCGGTCGGAGCAGGCTGTGGGCGGCCCGGCGGCGGTCCTCGCCTCGCTGATCGACGGGCACATCGACTTCGCGCTCGACGACCGCCCGCTGATCACCGTCCACGACCGGGAGCTGGACCGGCTGCGCGACAGCGACCGCAAGGCGGTCCGCAGGCTCCAGCGGCAGTACGTCGAACTGTGGGTCACCGTGGTGCGCGAGCTGTACCCGCACACCCCGGAGCAGGAGGCCCGCGCAGCCGTGCACGCCGTCTTCGGCCTGCTGAACTCCACCCCGCACCTGGGCACCGGCGGGCTTCCCGGCCGGACCGTGACCGGGGCCCTGCTGCGCCGCCTCGCGCACGGAGCGTTCGAGGCGCTGGACCGGGAGCCGGCGGCGCCGTCGGCGGCCGGCTGAGCCCCGCAGCGACACGCGCCGGTCACGGCAGCGCCGGCCGGCCGGGAGCAGCGGCGGGTACCCGCCGATGGGCGGCCGGGTCCCGCAGGGGCCGCGCGCCGGTGACGGACCGTGCCCGCCGAGTGCTGTGCGGGGCCTGTGCGGCGCCCGCCTTCGCCGGTACCGGACTGACGGGGACAGTGCCTGGCGGCACAATGGGCTCATGCCGATACCCAGCCGCGCCGAACTCGTCGACCACCTCGTACGCACCAGGATCGCGGGAAACGTCGCCACGCCCCGCGACAACAACCTCTCCCACTACCGCAAGCTCTCCAACGGCGACCGGCACTACTGGCTGGGGCTGGAACTCGGTGACCGCTGGGCCGACGAGCAGGACGTGCTCGCCGTGATGGCCGAGCGCTGCGGCGTGAACGACGACCCGGAGCACCGGCACGGCCAGGACACCATCGACCCGGAGCTGACGGTCGACGCCCTGGACCGGATGGCCGCCCGGCTGCGCAAGGCCGCCGAGAGCGGGGAGAGGGTGCTCTTCGCCACCGGGCACCCCGGCGGGCTGCTCGACGTGCACCGGGCCACCGCCGACGCGCTGCGTGCGGCGGGCTGCGAGATCGTACGGATTCCGGGCGGTCTCAGTGCCGACGAGGGCATGGTCCACCAGTTCGCCGACGTCGCGATGCTGGAGCGCGGCGCGACCCTCTGGCACACCCACTCACCCGAGCCGATGCGGGCCATCCTGGACGGCCTGGAGCGGGCGGGCAGGCCGCTGCCCGACCTGGTCGTCGCCGACCACGGCTGGGCCGGCTGCGCGGGCCAGCGGGGCCTCGACTCGATCGGCTACGCGGACTGCAACGACCCGGCACTGTTCCTGGCCGAGGCCGAGGGAACACTCACGGTGACCGTCCCCCTCGACGACCACGTCATGGACCCGCGCTTCTACGACCCGATGACGGCGTACCTGCTGGACGCGGCGGGGCTGGGCGGCTGACGGAGCCGGGCGGGCGGAAGGGATGGCGGGGCGTGCCTGCCTCCGAAACGCGTGTCGCCGGTCCGCCGGGGCTCTGGGGCCCAGCGCGACCGCCAGGGCGACGTCCAGCAGGATCTTGCCCGGATCGTGCACCGCCCGAGCCTTCCGCCACGGCGCCGGCGCCGCTGATATCGCCGTGCCCAAGCCGGCCTTGCGGACGGTCTCGACCAGCAGCACGCCCCCGGCCCGTGAGGCCACCCCGCGGCTGCCGCCCTCTGCGCGGCCACGCGGGTACGACCCCATGCGCTTCTTCACCTGGGAAGTGCTTCTTCCCGCGTAACCGACAGGACCCTGGGCAAGTCCCATCTTTGCAGGTCAGAGGCGCTCTCTGCTGACTTGATCAGGGCATGGGCGAGCGCGCCAGGTCACACTCGCATGCCCACGTTCAGCGGGGGGCGCGGGCGGTCAGCCAGCCGCCCCGTATGCGCCGAGGTGGGAGCGGTGCCGGTCCACGATTCCCTCGACGATCTTCATCAGGCGGTCTCCCGTCTGATCGATGCTTCCGTTCTGTGTGCTGACCTGCGCCCCTTCGAGTACGAAGGTGATCTCCGCCGCGGCCTGTCCGGGGTCGGGCATCCGGGCTCGGGTGCACATGTCGATCAGTCGGCGGGTCTGGTGGGCCTTGTGGTCCTCGACCACTTGCCGTGCCGGGTGAAGGCGGTCGGGCAGCTCGGCGAGGGAGTTGATGAACGGGCAGCCCCTGTACGAGATCGCCGGCAGCCCCTCGGCGATGAAGCGGGCCAGGCCCAGAATCTGCTCCTCGGGCCGGTCGGGGTATTCGGTTTCCACGCGGTCGAAGGCCGCCTGATAGTCCGCGGCGACGATCCGCAGCCACTCCGCGACCAGCGCGTCCTTGGTCTCGAAGTGCCGGTAGATCGCCATCTTGGTGGTCTCGGCCTTGTCGGCGATCGCCTGGACCCCCACCTGCCGGATCCCTTCCCTCTGGAAGAGCTCTTCGGCCGCGTCGAGAATGCGCTCACGAGGCGGCAGCTTCGCCACTCTGCTTGGCCTTCTGAGGGTCGATGCCATGACTGCTCCGTCACTCCGGTCGCTCGTGCGGTTCACCACCTCCCTCACGGTACCAGTCCGGCTCTATCGATACCGTAGGGTATCGTTCGGTACTCGAAGGTATCGTTCTTGTCGGGGAGTGGCAGTGAGAGTTTCTGAGTACGTGGGCTTCGACGCAGTCGGGCTGGCGGAGCTGGTGGCCAAGGGCGAGGTACTCCCCGCCGAGCTGGAGGCAGCTGCGCGCGAGGCTGTGCAGGCAGTTGATCCGCAGATCAACGCCGTCGTGGAGACCTGGCTGACCGACGACGAGCCTGTCCCTGGCAGCGCACCACTGGCCGGCGTCCCTTTTCTGATCAAAGACATCGCGGTGGCCATGGCCGGGAGGCGGATGGAGCTGGGAAGCCGGCTGGCGGCCGGTAACGTCGTCGGCGCCGACTCCTCGCTGATGCGGCGCTTCCGGCGCGCGGGCCTCGTGACGTTCGGGCGCACCGCGACACCCGAGATGGCCTATGGCATCTCGACGGAATCAGCGTTGTACGGCGCGACCCGTAACCCGTGGGATGTGGAGCGCAGCGCGGGCGGATCCAGTGGAGGCGCGGCCGCCGCTGTCGCCGCCGGGGTGGTTCCGGTCGCCCATGGCACCGACGCCGCCGGATCGCTCCGTATCCCCGCCGCCTACAACGGCCTCTTCGGGATCAAGCCCACCCGTGGCCGGGTATCCATGGGGCCCGACGTCGACGAGGTCTTCAGCGGCCTGGCCGTGCACGGCAGCGTCAGCCGCACCGTACGCGACAGTGCGGTACTGCTCGACCAGATACGCGGCCCGGAATCGGGAGATCCCTACTTCGCCCAGCAGCCGTCACGGCCGTACGCGGAGGAAGTCACCCGTCATCCCGGCTCGTTGCGAATCGGTGTCCTCACCCAGGCGTGGGGCGGACGCCGTACTACGGCACCGGTGACCGACGCCCTCTCCCGCACCGTGCGGTTGCTCGAATCCCTCGGCCACCAGGTGAACGAGGCAGAGGTCGACCTCGGCATCGACTGGGAGGAATTCGTCCTGGCCAACGCCCGGCTCATGACGGTGAACCTCACCACCCTGGTCGACGGGCTGGCCGCCGCCTCCGGCCGTCCCGTCGATTCCTCGACCCTGGAGCCGGCGACCCTCGCCGGTTACCACTACGGGCAGCGGGTCGGCGGCGCGCAGTTCCTCACCGCTCTCGCGATGCGGAACCGGGTGGCCCGAGGCCTGGCGCGGTACTTCGACGCGTACGACATCCTCCTCACGCCGACCCTGCCGGAGCCTCCCGTGTCTCTGGGCACTCATACGGAGGGTGCGGAGACACTGGACGGCCTCGGCTGGATCGAGCGCATCAACGACCTGTCACCGTTCACCATGCCGTTCAACGTGGCAGGCACGCCCGCCATGTCCGTCCCCGTGACGGCCGACGCCGGGACGGGGCTCCCGGTCGGTATGCAGTTCGCCACCGGATACGGCCTCGAAGGCCGGCTCTTCCGCCTCGCCGGACAACTCGAACAGGCAAGTCCGTGGTCAGGCCGAATCCCCACGGTATGGGCAGGTCACCACCCAGCCCGCTGAAGAACGCTCCTGGCACGCTACAGCGGGGCATCGACGGATTCATGGTCAGTGACAGACCTGCTGGGACGCGCCGTGTCGCCGCGCGTACCGGAGGGCAGATGGAGCGGGGGCGGCCCGCGCCGCCCCTCCTCACCGCGGAACCCGGATCACGCCCTCCTGGATCACGGTGACCGCCAACTGCCCGTCCTGGGTGTAGATCCTGGCCTGGCCGAGGCCGCGGCCGCCGGACGAGGACGGGGACTCCTGGTCGTACAGCAGCCACTCGTCGGCCCGGAACGGGCGGTGGAACCACATCGCGTGGTCGAGGCTCGCGCCGACCACGTCGCCGACCGCCCAGCCGCCCCGCCCGTGTGCCAGCAGCACCGAGTCGAGCAGCGTCATGTCCGAGACGTAGGTCGCCAGGCAGACGTGCAGCAGCGGGTCGTCCGCGAGCTTGCCGTTCGTGCGGAACCAGACCTGCGAGCGCGGCTCGCGCGGGGTGCCGACGCTGCCGAACGGCGGGGCGTCCACGTACCGCAGATCGACCGCCGCGCGGGCCTCGATCAGCCGGTCCACGACCCCGGGCTCAAGGAAGCGGTCCGCGTACCGGGGCAGCATCTCGGCCGCCGTCGGCAGCGTCTCCGGATCGGGCGCTTCCGGCATGGCCGTCTGGTGGTCGAGCCCCTCCTCGTACGTCTGGAAGGACGCCGAGAGATGGAAGATCGGCTGCCCGTGCTGGACGGCGACGACCCGGCGGGTGGTGAAGGAGCGGCCGTCGCGGATGCGGTCGACCGTGTACACGATCGGCGCGCCCGGATCGCCGGGGCGCAGGAAATACGCGTGCAGCGAGTGCGCCGTCCGCTCGCCGGGTACGGTGCGCCCGGCGGCGACCAGGGCCTGCGCGGCGACCTGGCCGCCGAAGACGCGCGGTACGACGGCGGAGCGGCTCAGACCGCGGAAGATGTCCTGCTCGATCCGCTCAAGGTCGAGCAGATCGAGCAGGGACTCAAGTGCCTGGTTCATGAGGCTATTTCTACAAGGTCTCTCTGCGGTGTATCTCTGGGTGTCCTGGATGCCCCGGGCGTCCCTACAGGCCCATGCTCTTCGCGATGATCATCTTCATGACCTCGCTGGTGCCGCCGTAGATCCGGTTGACCCGGTTGTCCGCGTACAGGCGCGCGATCGGGTACTCGTTCATGTAGCCGTAGCCACCGTGCAGCTGGAGGCACTTGTCGATCACGCGGTGGGCGACCTCGGTGGTGAAGAGCTTCGCGGACGCCGCCTCGGCCGCCGACAGCTCGCCCAGGTCGTGGGCCTCCAGGGCGCGGTCGCAGACCGCCTCGGCCGCGTCCACCTCGGCCTTGCAGGCGGCCAGTTCGAACTTGGTGTTCTGGAAGGACGCGACGGTCTTGCCGAAGACCGTGCGGTCCTGGACGTACTCCTGCGCGAACCGTACGGCGGCTGCGGCCTGCGCGTACGCGCCCACCGCGATGCCCAGACGCTCCTGCGGGAGGTTCTGGCCGAGGTAGGAGAAGCCCTTGTTCTCCTCGCCGAGCAGGTCACCGACCGGGACCTTCACGTCGGTGAAGGAGAGCTCGGCGGTGTCCGAGGTCTTCAGGCCGAGTTTGTCGAGCTTGCGGCCGACCGCGTACCCCTCGGACTTGGTGTCCACGACGAGCAGCGATATGCCGTGCCGCCGGTCCTCGGGGGTCGGGGCGGCCGTACGTGCGCAGACGATCACGCGGTCGGCGTGCACACCGCCGGTGATGAAGGTCTTGGCGCCGTTGAGCACGTAGTGCGTGCCGTCATCGGAGAGCCTGGCCGTGGTCTTCATCCCGGCCAGGTCGGAGCCGGTGCCCGGCTCGGTCATGGCGATGGCGTACATCGAGGCGCCGCTGACGAAGTCGGGGAGCCAGCGCTTCTTCTGCTCGTCGGTGGCGTACGCCTTCAGGTACGGCAGGCAGAGCGCGACATGCACGCCGGAACCGCCGAAGGAGACACCGGCGCGGGCGCACTCCTCGGAGATGATCGCCTGGAACTTGAAGGACTCCTCGCCGGCGCCGCCGAACTCCTCGGGCACCTCGATGCCGAAGATCCCCAGCTCGCCGAGCTTGTAGTAGAACTCGCGCGGCGCCTGGCCGGCCGCCAGCCACTCGTCGTACACGGGAACGACCTCGGCCTCGATGAAGGCCCGGATGGTGTCCCGGAACGCCTCGTGGTCCTCGTTGTAAACGGTACGGCGCACGGAAGGCTCCTCTGCGGTTCTGGCGGGGCCCCGGGGTCTGGTCGGCCCGGTCGGCCGCTCCTGCTAAGCGCTTGCTCAGTCGAAGTTACCGGGAGGTCACCGGGACTGTCCAGGGTGAGCCTGGCCACCTGTGGCCGCGCGGGCCCGGCGCGGGGTGGCGGACCCCTGGTGGAGCCCACGGATGCGACCCGCGCCACGGGTTCCCCGGCCGGATGTCACGGTCTTGTCATACAGCGATCAGGTCAAGAACTTCCGGGATCACCCCGGCATCACACCTCACAGAACCACGGCAAGAGACCTGGGGACGCCGGCCGCTCGGCCGATGTCCCGGCTGGTCGGAAGGCCTGCCCGGCAGGGCAGGAACCCATTGAGGAGAGACTGATGCTCGTTCGGAAGAAGAAGATCTCGATATTCGCCCTTGCCGCTGTGGCTGCCGGCCTGGCGCTCACGGCCTGTGACAACAACGGCGGCGACGCGGCCTCGTCTTCCCGGACCGGCTCGTCCTCCTCGTCCTCCGCCTCGTCAGGTGCGCAGTCCTCGGATTCCACCGCCAAGTCCGCCGAAGGCTCGACGTCGGGCACCTCCGCGAAGGCGGGGGTGAGCTGCACCAACCGGATCAATTACGCCGGTGACTCCCGTTCCAATGCCGAGATCAACACGATCGGCGAGAACACCGGCCACTGCCCGGCTCCGGAGAAGCAGGCCGAGCCCGCAGCCACTCCCAAGGAGTCCGGGACCAGCTGCACCAACCAGATCAATTACGCCGGCGATCCCCGTTCCAATGCCGAGATCAACACGATCGGCGAGAACACCGGCCACTGCCCGGCTCCGGAGAGGCAGGTCAAGCCCGCAGGCACGCCCAAGAAGTCCGGGACCAGCTGCACCAACCAGATCGACTACGCCGCTGACTCCCGTTCCAATGCCGAGATCAACACGATCGGTGAGAACACCGGCTACTGCCCGCCGGTCGACCACCAGTAAGCGACGGCCGGGCGGCGTCGGGGCGGGGGCGGTGGAGGCCGGGCCGGAAGTCGGGCAACGGGCCGTCAAGTCGCCGCTACACGGCGTGTGATGTGGGTAAAGAAGTGCGCCGGGGGAGGGGTTTCTTCCTGTGAAGATTGTAATGGTTACGAGATGGTCACTAGGTTGGGCTTCGAACCTTCGCGCGATTGATCACCCAACCGGGGTGGCAGTGAAGGTACCGCCGAGTCCGTGATGTGCACGGAGCCGGGGATTCACTTCCCCCCATAGCCCGGTAGGCGGCTCTGAGGAAGAAGGAGCTCGCCTTCGTGGCGTCCCACCGTCGTCCCAAGCAGCCGAGCCGTACCCGCGTGACCGTGCTCACCGCGACCGCCGCTGCCGCCGTGGCCCTGTCCTCCCAGGCCGCTCAGGCCGATCCCAAGCCGACCAAGAGCGAGGTGAAGGCGAAGGTCGACAAGCTCTACGCCGAGGCAGAGGTGGCCACCGAGCAGTACAACGGGGCCAAGGAGCAGCAGGAGAAGCTGGAGAAGCAGACCGGCGCGCTGCAGGACAGGGTGGCCCACGGTCAGCAGGAGCTGAACACGCTCCGCGCCGGCCTCGGTTCGATCGCCGCGTCGCAGTACCGTGATGGCGGGATCGACCCCTCGGTGCAGCTCTTCCTCTCATCGGACCCGGACAGCTTCCTCGACCGGGCCTCCGCACTCGGCCAGTTGACGGACAGACAGGCCGAGTCACTGGAGAAGATCCAGAAGAAGCAGCGATCCCTCGCGCAGGAGCGCACGGAGGCCCAGGGCAAACTGCGCGACCTCGCGGGCGTCCGCAAGACGCTCGGTGAGAGGAAGAAGACGCAACAGGGCAAGCTCGCCGAGGCACGGAGAGTGCTCAACACCCTGACCGTCGCCGAGCGCGCGAAGATGCGCGACGACGACGTGCGCGCCAGCCGTGACGCCGGTGACCGGGTCGAACTCGGTCACGAGGCTCCCGCATCCGCACTCGGCGCTGCCGCCCTCCAGGCCGCCGCCACCCGGGTGGGCAAGCCGTACGTCCGCAGCGCCACAGGCCCCAATGCCTTCGACTGCTCGGGCCTGACCCAGTGGTCCTACGCCCAGGCCGGTGCCCAGATCACCCGCACCACGTTCACGCAGATCAACGAGGGCACCCGCATCGCGCGCAGTCAGCTGAAGCCCGGCGACCTGGTCTTCTTCAACAACACGCAGCACGTGGGGCTCTACGCGGGCAACAACACGGTGCTGCACGCCCCGTACCCGGGCGCCTATGTCCGCTACGAGTCGATGAACACCATCGGCGGCTTCCAGGCCGCGGTGCGCATCTGACCGAGCACGGCCGGGCCGCGCAGGGTCAGCGGGGCAGGACTCCGTCCTTGAGCGCGCCGATGAAGGAGGCCCACCGGTCCGCGGTGAAGACCAGCGCCGGGCCGTGGGTCACCTTGGAGTCGCGTACGGGAACGCCGGATGGGTGGTTGTCCAGGACCTCTACGCAGCTGCCCGATTCGCTGCCGCTGTACGTCGACTTCCGCCAGCCGCTCAGCGATGTCGTGTCGGGGATGGCCTGCTCAGTCATGGTGTCCGTAGTCCTTTGCCGCTGCTCTCAGCACAGCCAGTGACTCCTTCAGCGGCAGTGCGTCGCTCAGTGCGAGATCGTAGCGGCCCTGCAGTTCCACGACCATGGACGGGGAGTCGTGCAGCTTGCCCATGCGAACCCCCTCGCTGTAGGCCACCGGCGGCTGGTCCTCGAACCACATCAACGTCAGCATGCTCTCCAGCAGGGGATGAAAGCCCAGTGAGAAGGGGAGTACGTGAGCGCGGATGCGTCCCGCCTCGACCAGGTGGACGACGTGTCCGATCTGTTCCGCCATGACCCTCCGACCGCCGATGGGGCGGCGCAGGACCGACTCGTCCAACAGTGCCCACACCACGGGGGACTTCGGGTCGGTGAGGATCTGTGCGCGGTCGAGCCGTGCGACAACGGCCTTGTCACGCTCCTCGTCGCTCACCGGAGGAAAGGCCATGCCGAGTACGGCCCGTGCATACGCTTCGGTCTGGAGGATGCCGGGAATGAAGGAGAGCGCGAACTCGCGGATCGCGGTGGCTTGTTGTTCCAGGTGGCGAGCAGCCCCGAAGTAGTTCGCGAGAACACCGTCGTCCTGCGGCCGGAAGCTGCTGAGCACGTTCCCGGTGCCGAGCGCCCCGTCCAGCCGCCGCGCGTCATCCTCGGAAGGGATCCGCCGCCCCGCCTCGATGTGCGAGATGTGCGAGCGGGTCATGATCGCCGCGTCGGCCAGCTCCTGCTGTGTCAGCGCCGCTGCCTCTCGCTGTGCCTTCAACCACTCGCCGTACCGATTGCCCATCTCCGACTCCCGTGCGCCAAAAGCCCCGTCACCAGCCACCCTCTGGCGAGCCTAGCCCTCCCCGTCTCACGCTGTGAGCGGATCGCCACCCAGCGCGATTCACAGCCGCCGACGCACAGGAGCCGCCACATGACCGACCAGACGTCCGCAGCGGGGAGGCTGCTCCCGTGGGTCAGCCCGGAAGGAAAGCCCTGCTATCTCTTCGGGGACGGGACCGGATATGTGTCCCGCCACGCGGACGACATCGAGGGCCTGCAGCTCGACATGGCCGGCGAACTGCTCGATCACGCCGCCGACATGGACGGCGACCAAGGGGTCACCTCGGTGCAGCTCCGCTACGTGGTGGCGCGTCTGGCCGAGTCGCTGCGTGACCTGCACCGGATCGCGCGGAGCCGGGGCGCACGGCTGGATGCCTGCGGGTGTGGTGCTGCGGGCGGCCCGGGCCCGTCGGGGGTGTGAGGGTCACCCCTGCCGCAGCGCGAACCAGAGTTCCGTCCGTACGTCCATGTCGTCCAGGTCCGAGCCGAGCAGCGTCGCGCAGCGGCCGATGCGCTGGCGAACCGTGTTGCGGTGGATGCCGAGCGCCACCGCCGTACGGTCCCAACTGCCGTGCAGCGAAAGCCAGGTACGCAGGGTCTCCAGGAGCGCGGCGGGCGGTGGGTCGCCGAGCGGGGCCAGGAGGGTGCGGGCGTGGGCCGCCGCCTCGGCCGGGTCGAGGAGGGCGGCGAGGCCCGATGTGCCGTGCCGGGACAGCGGGGTGCGGGTCACCTCCGCGTGGCGAAGGGCCCGTCCGGCCTGGGCGTCGGCCGCCCGGAGGTCCCGCAGGGCGGCGGGGGCGCTCACGCCGAGCGTCCAGCCGGGGTGCGGGGTGACCTCGCGGTCGGCGGGCAGCAGGATCCGTACGGTGTCGGACGCCGTGTCCACCAGCGGGCTGCCCAGTGCGGGCGGGGTCCCCGTGCCGTGCGCGTGCACCACCGTCCAGGGGCCCGCGCCGAGCAGCGGGGCCACATCGCCGGGTGCGGCGCCGAGCAGCAGCCGGACCAGGGCCGAGGAGCGCGCCGCCTCGTCGGCGCCCTGGCGGGGGGCGGTGAGCAGCGAGAGCAGTACGACGGCCACTCCGGCGATGGTGTGGTCGCCCGGTTCGCGTGAGGTCGTGGCGACGCCGAGTACGAGCCCCTCGCCGCCTGCCACCGCGTACGCGGCGAGATGGGCCGTGCCCACCGTGTCGGTGGCGGACGCGGGCGCGGGGCGGGGGCCTGCCGGGCTGCTCCCGGGCGCGGAAGCGGAGTGCGGGCCCGTCCCCGGCGCCCCCGGCCGTACGACCCGGGCGAGCGCCGCCAGTGCGTCGCCCGCCGCGCGGGCGGGCTCACGCCCCGCCGCCTGGAGCGCCGTGCCGTCCGCGGTGAGCAGTACTGCCCGGCCGCCCAGCCGGGTGGCCAGCTGGCGCAGCACCGCCGGTACCGGGTCCGGGCGGGCCGCCGCCGTTGCCAGGCCCTGCTGGGCCTGGGAGACCCGGCGCAGCTCGTGGTGGCGGGCCTCGGCCATCAGCCCCCACACCGCGCGGGCGACCGCGGTGAAGGGTGTCCTGGTCGGCACCTCCACGAGCGGCAGACCGTGCAGGTCGCACGCGCGGACCAGCTGCTCGGGCACCGTGTCGTACACCGGCGCGAGCCCGAAGCCGAGCGCGGCGCCGCCCGCCGCGACGATCCGTGCCGCGTACCGGCCGGGGTCGTCGGAGAGCTGTACCCCGGCGGTCAGCAGCAGCTCACCCCCGAGCAGATAGGGATAGGGGTCGGCCATCTCGCTGGTGTGCACCCAGTGCACCGCGGCCCCGCCGCCCTCCCCGGCCGGCGGGCCGGCGACCTGGCGCAGCCCGAGGTCCGGGCGGGCGAGCAGGGCGGACAGCTGGACGGGGGCGGTGGGCGGAGCGGCGGGATCCGGCATGGATATTCCATCCATCAGGCGAGGGGTGCAGTGGAGGGAACGTACACTTCAACGTCGCTTTCCGGCCACCTAGGGTCAACGTTCGACAGCAAGCCGGACGCAGGTGGCAGAGACGGAAGAGAGGGAGGGCGCATGGCAGTCGACTACGCAGTGATCGTGGCCTATCTGGCGGGCATGCTCGCCATGGGCTGGTGGGGCATGCGCCGCGCCAAGTCCAAGTCCGATTTCCTGGTGGCGGGCCGCAGGCTGGGCCCCGCCATGTACTCCGGCACCATGGCCGCGATCGTGCTCGGCGGCGCCTCCACCATCGGCGGTGTGGGCCTCGGGTACCAGTACGGGCTCTCCGGCGCCTGGATGGTCTTCACCATCGGCCTGGGGCTTCTCGCGCTCAGCATCTTCTTCTCCGGACGCATCGCCCGGCTGAAGGTCTACACCGTCTCCGAGATGCTCGACCTGCGCTACGGCGGCCGGGCCGGGGTCATCTCCGGCGTCGTCATGTGGGCGTACACGCTGATGCTCGCGGTCACCTCGACGATCGCCTACGCCACGATCTTCGACGTCCTCTTCGACATGAACAGGACCGTGGCGATCATCATCGGCGGCGCGATCGTCGTGGCGTACTCGACGCTCGGCGGCATGTGGTCGATCACCCTCACCGACATGGTGCAGTTCGTCGTCAAGACGATCGGCGTGCTGCTGCTCCTCCTGCCGATCGCGATCGTCAAGGCGGGCGGCTTCTCGGAGATGAAGGCCAAGCTGCCCACCTCGTACTTCGACCCGCTGGGCGTCGGCGGCGAGACGATCTTCACGTACGTCCTGATCTATACCTTCGGCATGCTGATCGGACAGGACATCTGGCAGCGGGTCTTCACCGCGCGCAGCGACAAGGTCGCCCGCATCGGCGGCACCGTCGCCGGCACCTACTGCCTGGTGTACGCGGTCGCCGGAGCCGTCATCGGCACGGCCGCCAAGGTCATGTACCCGAAGCTGCCGAGCGCCGACTCCGCCTTCGCGACCATCGTGAAGGACGAACTGCCCATCGGCGTGCGGGGCCTGGTGCTCGCCGCCGCGCTGGCCGCGGTGATGTCCACCTCGTCCGGGGCGCTGATCGCCTGCGCCACCGTCGCCAACAACGACATCTGGTCGCGGCTGCGGGGGATACGCGGTGGCGGGAGTGCCCGGGGCGACGACCACGACGAGGTGCGCGGCAACCGTGCCTTCATCCTCGCCATGGGTGTCCTGGTCATCTGTATCGCCATCGCGCTGAACAACGTCGTCGAGGCGCTCACCGTCGCGTACAACCTGCTGGTCGGCGGCCTGCTGGTGCCGATCCTCGGCGGACTGCTGTGGAAGCGCGGCACGGTGCAGGGGGCGCTCGCGTCCGTGGCCGCGGGCGGACTCGTCGTCCTGGGCCTGATGGCGAAGTACGGAGCCCTCGCCAACGAGCCCATCTACTACGGGCTGCTCAGCTCCCTGGTCGTGTACGTCGTCGTCTCGCTGGCCACGAAGCCGACGGACGCGGCGGTGCTCGCCACCTGGCGGGAGCGGCTGGCCGGGCGGGACGGTTCCGGTGCATCCGGTGCATCCGGTGCGGAAGAAGCCGAGCCCGGCGCCGGTACGGATTCGGTACCGGCCCATCATTGAGGTTCCACGCGCCGAACACGCGCAGGACCGCGCCACAAGCGCAGAAACACAGAACAGAGAAGAAGGGCACACCCATGAGCAGCACCGACCAGCCGCGCGGCCCCGTCGATTCGTCCCGAGTACCCCGGTACGCGGGCCCCGCGACCTTCGCCAGGCTGCCCCGGCTCGACGAGGTCGGCACCGCCGACGTCGCGGTTGTCGGTGTGCCCTTCGACTCCGGTGTCTCCTACCGGCCGGGCGCCCGCTTCGGCGGCAACGCCATCCGGGAGGCATCCCGGCTGCTGCGCCCGTACAACCCGGCCCAGGACGCGTCGCCGTTCGCCCTGGCACAGGTCGCCGACGCCGGTGACATCGCGGCCAACCCGTTCAACATCAACGAGGCCGTCGACACCATCGAGGCCGCCGCCGACGACCTGCTCTCCACCGGCGCCCGGCTGATGACCCTCGGCGGCGACCACACCATCGCGCTGCCGCTGCTGCGCTCCGTCGCCAAGCAGCACGGCCCCGTCGCGCTGCTCCACTTCGACGCGCACCTGGACACCTGGGACACCTACTTCGGGGCCGAGTACACCCACGGCACGCCGTTCCGCCGGGCCGTCGAGGAGGGCATCCTCGACACGTCCGCGCTCTCCCACGTCGGTACCCGCGGCCCGCTCTACGGCAAGAAGGACCTGGACGACGACGCGAAGATGGGCTTCGGCATCGTCTCGTCGGCCGACGTCATGCGGCGCGGCGTCGACGAGATCACCGACCAGCTGCGCCAGCGCATCGGTGACCGGCCGCTGTACATCTCCATCGACATCGACGTGCTGGACCCGGCACACGCCCCGGGCACCGGCACTCCGGAGGCGGGCGGCCTGACCTCCCGCGAGCTCCTGGAGATCGTCCGCGGCCTCTCCTCCTGCCACCTGGTCTCCGCGGACCTGGTCGAGGTCGCGCCCGCGTACGACCACGCCGAGATCACCTCCGTCGCCGCCTCCCACACGGCGTACGAGCTCACCACGATCATGTCGCGCCAGATTGCCGAGGCCCGAGCGAAGTGACCCACGACCACCACCACGAGACCCCCCGGCTCACGGCCGAGCAGACCGCTGCCGCGCTGAACCCCCCGGCCGGACGCAACGGCGGCGACCTCGTCGTCGAGACGCTCCAGGGCCTCGGCGCGACCACCGTCTTCGGGCTGCCCGGCCAGCACGCGCTCGGCATGTTCGACGCGCTGCGCCGCTCCGCGCTCGCCTACGTGGGGCTGCGCGTCGAGAACAACGCCGGCTTCGCCGCCGACGCGTACGGCCGGATCACCGGCGAGGTCGCCCCACTGCTGCTCTCCACCGGCCCCGGTGCGCTGACCTCGCTCGCCGCGCTCCAGGAGGCGGCGGCGGCCAGCGCGCCCGTGCTCGCGATCTCCAGCCAGGTCCCGACGGCCGGGCTCGGCGGCGGACGCCACGGCTATCTGCACGAGCTGCGCGACCAGAAGGCGTCGTTCCGCGACATCGTGAAGTCCGTGCACACCGTGCGCTCCGCCTCCCAGATCCCCTCCGCCGTCGCTGCGGCCTGGGAGTCCGCGCTGACCGCGCCGCACGGCCCTGTCTGGGTGGAGATCCCGCAGGACGTGCTGCTCGCGGAGACGACCCTCCCGCCGGTCACGGCGCTGGACGCGACCCCGCGTGAGCTGGAGCCCCGCCCCGAACTGACCGCGGTGGCAGCGCATCTCCTCTCGCACGCCGAGCGACCCGTGATCATCGCGGGCGGCGGTGTCGTACGGTCCGACGCGGCCGGGAAGCTGCTCGCGCTCGCCGAACGCCTGGACTCCCCGGTCGTCTGCACCGTCGGCGGGAAGGGTGCCTTCCCCTGGGAGCACCCGCTCTCGCTCCAGTCCTGGATGGAGGACCGGCACACCACGGACTTCCTGGAGGCGGCCGACG
Organism: Streptomyces sp. NBC_00388; assembly: GCF_036061255.1. Taxonomy (NCBI): domain Bacteria; kingdom Bacillati; phylum Actinomycetota; class Actinomycetes; order Kitasatosporales; family Streptomycetaceae; genus Streptomyces; species Streptomyces sp. NBC_00388. The sequence continues at coordinate 2,659,826 of NZ_CP107948.1, read as the reverse complement.
TCCTGCTGGTCGTCGGCTCCGGGCTTGGCGAACTCTCCTCGAACTACCACACGTTCAAGCCGCGCGGCCGGGTCGTCCAGATCGAGGCGGACCTCGGCAAGCTGGAGTCCAACCACCCGGCGCTCGGCATCCACGCGGACGCCAGGATCGCGCTGTCCGCTCTCCTGGAGACCGTGGAGGAGCGCACCGACCCGGGCGCTGCCGATGCCGTACGCACCGTCCTCGCGAAGGTCGCCGAGCGGATCGGGAGCCAGGACCTGAACCTGGAACAGCAGATCCTGGCCTCGGTCAGGGCCGCGCTGCCCGCCACGTCCCCCAGCTTCTGGGACATGACGATCCTGGCCTACTGGGCCTGGTCCGCCTGGCCCGGCGCCCTGCACTCGGCGCAGGGGGCGGGCGGTCTCGGCTACGGCTTCCCGGCCGCGCTGGGCGCGTCGGTCGCCGACCCGACGACACCGGTCCTCGCGGTGTCGGGCGACGGCGGCGCGATGTACTCGATCGCCGAACTCGCCACGGCCAGGCAGTACGGCCTGCCGGTCACCTGGCTGATCGTGGACGACGGCGGCTACGGCATCCTCCGCGAGTACATGGAGGACGCCTTCGGCGAGGCCACCGCCACGGAGCTCACCCGCCCGGACTTCGTCGCGCTGGCCGAGTCCTTCGGGGTCCCGGCGGTCCGTACGACGCCTGAGGCACTGACCGAGGATCTCGCGAAGGCGTTCGCCGCTCCGGGCCCTTCGGTGGTCGTGCTGCCCGCGGTCCTGAAGATGTTCGCACCGACGCACCTGGGCTGACACCCGGGCGGGGTCCGGCCGCGCCGGTCCTAGGTCCGCGGACCGGTGTTCCCGTAGGTCCTTCGGACCGGCTTCGGCCCCCGATTGTTGCGGCGGGATGAAATCCCCTGGTCGCCGCGTTGGTTCCTTCCGGTGGTATGAGACAACGGGAGGCACCAGTGGCGGACGCCGCGCAACAGGATCCCGCGCAGCAGGCCGGCGCGCAGCAGGACGAGACGCCGGGCGGTGTGCGGCAGGACGGCGCAGCCCGGGACCCGGCGCGGGACGGTGTGCGGGAGGCCGGGGGAGCGCAGCCGCAGGGCTGGGCGAGACGGCTCGTCGGGTACGCCTGGCGGTACCGCCGCAACGTGCTGCTCGCCCTCGGCTCGTCGCTCGCCGGGATGGCCGTCATGGCGCTCGTCCCGCTGGTCACGAAGGTGATCATCGACGACGTCATCGGCAACGGCACCCGCTCCCTCGCGGTCTGGACGGGACTGCTGATCGGCGCTGCCGTCGTCGTCTACGGCCTCACCTTCGTCAGGCGCTACTACGGCGGCCGGCTTGCCCTCGACGTCCAGCACGACCTCCGTACCGAGATGTACGGAACGATCATGAAGCTGGACGGGCGCCGGCAGGACGAGCTGTCCACCGGGCAGGTCATCGGCCGCGCCACCAGCGACCTCCAGCTCATCCAGGGGCTGCTCTTCATGCTGCCGATGACCATCGGCAACGTGCTGCTCTTCCTGATCTCGCTGGGCATCATGGCCTGGCTCTCCCCGCTGCTGACCCTGATCGCCGTCGCCGTGGCGCCCGCTCTGTGGATCATCGCCAAGCGCAGCAGGACCCGGCTCTTCCCGGCCACCTGGTACGCCCAGTCGCAGGCCGCAGCCGTCGCTGGTGTCGTCGACGGAGCCGTCACAGGTGTCCGGGTGGTGAAGGGGTTCGGCCAGGAGGACCAGGAGACCGGCAAGCTCCGCGCGGTCAGCCGCAGGCTCTTCGCCGGGCGGCTGCGCACCATCAAGCTGAACTCCCGCTACACCCCGGCGCTCCAGGCCGTCCCCGCCCTCGGCCAGGTGGCCATGCTGGCGCTCGGCGGCTGGCTGGCCACCAGGGGCGAGATCACCCTCGGGACGTTCGTCGCCTTCTCCTCCTACCTCGCCCAGCTCGTCGGCCCGGTCCGGATGCTCGCCATGGTGCTCACCGTCGGCCAGCAGGCCCGTGCGGGCGTCGAGCGCGTCCTGGAGCTGATCGACACCGAGCCGGCCATCGCCGACGGCACGAAGGAGCTCCCGGCGGACGCCGAGGCCACCGTCGAATTCGACGACGTCTCCTTCGGGTACACCGATGACCGGCCCGTGCTCGACGGGTTCTCACTGACCATCGCACCGGGCGAGACGGTCGCAGTCGTCGGCTCGTCGGGCAGCGGGAAGTCCACGGTCTCGCTGCTCCTGCCGCGCTTCTACGACGTCTCGCACGGCGCGGTGCTCATCGGCGGCCACGACGTGCGCGAACTGACCCTGGAGTCGCTGCGGGCCGCCATCGGCCTGGTGCCCGAGGACAGCTTCCTCTTCTCCGACACCGTCCGCGCCAACATCGCCTACGGCTTCCCCGACGCCACCGATGAGCAGATCCGCACCGCGGCCCGCGCGGCCCAGGCCGACCGCTTCATCGCCGAGCTGCCCGCCGGTTACGACACCACAGTCGGCGAGCACGGCCTCACGCTCTCCGGCGGCCAGCGCCAGCGCGTCGCGCTCGCCCGTGCCATCCTCACCGACCCCAGGCTGCTCCTCCTGGACGACGCGACATCCGCCGTGGACGCCCGCGTCGAGCACGAGATCCACGAGGCGCTGCGCGGCGTGATGGCGGGCCGCACCACGCTGCTCATCGCGCACCGCCGCTCCACCCTCAACCTCGCCGACCGCATCGCGGTCCTCGAAGGGGGCCGGCTCGCCGACATCGGCACGCACGCCGAGCTGGAGGAGCGCTCGGCGCTCTACCGGCAGCTGCTGACCGACCCCGACGAGCTGGGCGGCGTCTCGCCCGGCCACGCGGCGCCCGCGGCCGGTGAGCCCGATGACACCTCCGTACGGGCCGAGCTGGAGGCCGAGTTCGACGCCGAGCGGGGCATCACCCCGCCGCTCTGGGTACGCAACGAGACCCCCGGCACCGGCACGGACGCCGCCCCCGCCCCCGGCGGGATGCCCGCGACGCCCGAACTCCTCGCCCAGGTAGCGGCGCTGCCGCCCGCCACGGACACCCCGGACGTGGACGAGGCACACGCCGTCGCCGCCGAGACGTCCTACGGGCTGCGCAGGCTGCTGCGCGGCTTCGGGCCCGTGCTGCTCATCAGCCTGCTGCTGGTGGCGATCGACGCGGGCATGGGGCTGCTGCTGCCCGTACTGATCCGGCACGGCATCGACCAGGGGGTCACCCGGCTCGCCACCGGCGCGGTGTGGACGGCGGCCGGGCTCGGCCTGGTCACCGTGGCGGTCCAGTGGCTGGCCCAGACCGGCGAGACCCGGATGACCGGGCGCACCGGCGAGCGGGTCCTCTACACGCTGCGGCTCAAGATCTTCGCGCAGCTCCAGCGGCTCGGCCTCGACTACTACGAGCGCGAGCTGACCGGCCGGATCATGACCCGGATGACCACCGACGTGGACGCGCTCTCCACCTTCCTGCAGACCGGCCTGGTCACCGCGTTCGTCTCCGTCGTCACCTTCTTCGGCATCCTCGTGGTGCTCCTCGTCATCGATGTGCAGCTGGCCCTGGTCGTCTTCGCCACGCTGCCGTTCCTGGCCGTCGCCACGTACGTCTTCCGCAAGAAGAGCGTCCGCGCGTACGAACTGGCACGTGAGCGGGTGTCGGTCGTCAACGCCGACCTCCAGGAGTCCGTTTCCGGGCTGCGCATCGTGCAGGCGTTCCGCCGCGAGTCCACCGGCGCCGGCCGCTTCTCCGGCCGCAGCGACCACTACCGGCAGGCGCGGGTGCGCGGGCAGTGGCTGATCTCGGTCTACTTCCCGTTCGTCCAGCTGCTGTCGTCGGTGGCCGCGGCCTCCGTGATGATCGTCGGCTCCCACCGGATCGAGGCGGGCACCCTCACCACGGGCGCCCTCGTCGCCTACCTCCTGTACATCGACCTGTTCTTCGCACCCGTGCAGCAGCTGTCGCAGGTCTTCGACGGCTACCAGCAGGCCACCGTCTCGCTCAAGCGCATCCAGGAGCTGCTCGTCGAGCCCACCTCCACCGAGGCGAGCGCGGTGCCGCTGGGGGTCGGCGCACTCCGCGGCGACATCGCCTTCGAGGGCGTCTCCTTCGCGTACGGCCCCGGCGGCGAGCCCGATGAGGCGGCGCTCAGCGGTGTCGATCTGCTGATCCCCGCAGGACAGACGGTCGCCTTCGTCGGGGAGACAGGCGCGGGCAAGTCCACCCTGGTCAAGCTGGTCGCGCGGTTCTACGACCCGACAGCGGGCCGCGTCACCGCCGACGGCGTCGACCTCCGGGACATGGACTTGACCGCCTACCGGCACCGGCTGGGAGTCGTCCCCCAGGAGGCGTATCTCTTCGCGGGCACGGTCCGCGACGCCATCGCGTACGGCCGGGCGGACGCCACCGACGCCGAGGTCGAAGCGGCGGCGCGGGCGGTCGGCGCGCACGACATGATCGCGACCCTGGACGGCGGCTACCTCCACGAGGTCGCCGAACGAGGCCGGAATCTCTCGGCCGGCCAGCGCCAGCTGATCGCGCTGGCCCGCGCCGAGCTGGTCGACCCGGACATCCTGCTGCTCGACGAGGCGACCGCAGCGCTCGACCTCGCGACGGAGGCCCAGGTCAACCAGGCCACGGACCGGATCGCCGGGCGCCGGACCACGCTGGTGGTCGCCCACCGGCTGACCACGGCGGCGCGGGCCGACCGGGTGGTGGTGATGGACCACGGCCGGGTCGTCGAGGACGGCACGCACGAGGAGCTGCTGGCCCTGGACGGGAGCTACGCGCGGCTGTGGCGGACGTTCACGGGAGAGCACGCCGAGGTGGTGGTCTAGCCGCCGGACGGGCGCCGTCACGGCGGGTGCAGGAGGGGCCGGGCCGGTGCGGTCCGGCCCCTCCTCGCGGCGCGGCGGGGGCGGGATGAGAGCGTTGGCGAGGCCGCACGTCCGCCGTCCGGGACAACTTTTCCTCCCGTCCGGCCCTCTTCCCTGCCGGGATGTGCAGCCCCGACAGCGCACACACCGGAAGCGGGAGCTGAGATACGGTGCCGACGATCAGTCAGCGGATGCACTTGGTGCTGCTCACCGTATGGACGGTGCTGTGGTTCGCCGTGGTGGAGCCGCACGGCGGCTTCTCCTGGCACTATCTGCGCGCCGGCGGCGAGCTGCTCTACCAGGGCGACGGCACCGGCGGCCTCAACCTCTACGCCCACCACCCCGAGCTCCAGATGGGCCCGGTCAGCTTCCTCGTCGCCGGAATGTTCAATCCGTTCCCGGAAGCCACCGGACAGTTCCTCGCCGCCGCGCTGATGTCCCTGCTCGGTCTGGTCATCGTCGTGCTGGCCGGACGCAGCGCCGCGCACCATCTGCTGGGTACCGGCACCAACCACCAGCGGCTGCGCCAGCGGGTGCTGATCGCCGGGCTCGCCTTCATCCCGATGTGGATCGAGGTCTCGGTCCGCTTCGGGCATCTCGACGACGTCCTCGCGCTGTTCTTCACCGCGCTCGCCGTCCGGGCCGTCACCCGGGGCACCCCGGCTGCCACCGGCGCGTTCCTCGCCCTCGCGATGGACTCCAAACCCACCGCACTGGCGTTCCTCCCGCTGCTGCTGGCGCTTCCCCGGCGGCACTGGCTGCGGGCCGCCCTGTGGTGCGCGGGGCTGGTGGCGGTGGCCTGGCTGCCGTTCTTCGCGGGCGATCCTCAGTCGTTCGCCGCGGCCAAGTTCGCCATTCCCAACCATCCGGCGTCCGCACTGCGCTGGCTCGGTGTCGGTGATCCGGAGACACCCGGCTGGGACCGCCCCGCCCAGGCCGCGCTCGGCCTGGTGCTCGGCACGGTGGCGGTCTGGCGGGGCCGCTGGCCCGCCGTGGTCCTGCTCGGCGCCAACGCCCGGATCGTGCTCGATCCGAGCGTCTACACGTACTACACGGCGTCGGTGCTGCTCGGCACTTTGCTGTGGGACGTGATCGGGCAGCGCCGGCTGGTGCCGTGGTGGAGCTGGCTGGCCCTGCTGACCCTGTACGGAAGCGTCTTCGTCATCCCGGACGACGCGGTCCGCGGTCTCCTGCGCCTGGCGTTCGTGGCGCTCTCCACGGCCTATGTGCTGCTCTGGCCGGTCCGTGAACGCGGTGGCAGGGGCGGGGTCCGCGGTCGGCGCAGACCCCCGGCCGGCGCGAGGGGCCCGCTGGTGGACTCGGGCCCGTAGGCGCTCCGCGCCCCGCTGGCGCGCCCCGCGCTCCCGGGACCGGCAGCTGTCCGTGCCCGCCGTGCCCCCGATCCGTGGTTCTTCTGCCGGTCCAGGGGCAGCCGGTACGGGGTGACATCAAAACTGTCACCATCTGTCCGCTTCTGCGGTGCAACCAGCCGACTGCCCGATGCGTCCGTACACACATACGTCCGCGCGGCCGAAAGGGAAAAAGTGTTCGAGTGGCGACGAAAGCCGGAGCCCGGCCCGGAGCCGGTGGGCGCATCGGTGCGCGCAACCGGCGGTGGCGGCCGGGCCGGTCGCTGGACAGCCGGGCTGACGGCGGCGGCAGCGGTGACGCTGACCCTGGCGGGGCCGGGCGTTCACGCGGCGAGTGCTGCTTCCGGCTGCCCCGGGCACCAGGTCAGGGCCGTGGGCTTCGCCACCGGCCAGCTCCGGGTCTACCGGAGCGGCCAGTACGTCTGCGCCGTCGCCGTCGCGAAGAAACCCGGCGCCAGGAGGCAGATGTCCGTGGAGCTCCAGGTGCGCGGGGGCAGGCCGGTCGTCGACAGCGGGCGTTTCACCCGACTGGCGGGGCCGGTGAAGGTCCGTGCGGCGAACCGCTGTGTCCGGGCCGTGGGCGCGGTCTCCGGCGGGAAGGGAGCGTCCGGCTGGTTCCTGTGCTGAGCGGCCGGTAGCCCCCGGTGGTCAGCTGGGTCTGGCGGGCCTGGTGGTACCCCGGCTAGGTTCGCGGCTACTCGTCGTGATCCCCAGGGGAGGGCTGAATGCGCAAGGCGCTCAGATGGCTGCTCGCGTTAGTGGTGCTCATAGGCACCTTGAGTGCGGCAGGTGTGCCGGCCGGTGCGGCCACCGCCGCGGTACCGGGCACTCCGGATATCAAGGACCGGATCCTCGCGATACCGGGCATGAGTCTCATCGAGGAGAAGCCCTACACGGGCTACCGCTTCTTCGTTCTCCAGTACAGCCAGCCCATCGACCACCGCCACCCGTCGAAGGGCACCTTCAACCAGCGCTTCACCCTGCTCCACAAGGACACCAGCCGGCCGACCGTCTTCTACACCGGCGGGTACAACGTCTCCACCGCGCCCAGCCGCACCGAGCCGACCCGCATCGTCGACGGCAACCAGGTCTCGCTGGAGTACCGCTACTTCACACCGTCCAGGCCGCAGCCCGCCGACTGGTCCAAGCTGGACATCTGGCAGGCCGCCAGCGACCAGCACCGGCTGTTCACGGCGCTGAAGAGGATCTACACCCGGAACTGGCTCACCACCGGCGGTTCCAAGGGCGGTATGACCGCCACCTACTACGAGCGCTACTACCCCCGGGACATGGACGGGGTCGTCGCCTACGTCGCCCCCGACGACGTCGTGAACGACGAGGACTCGGCGTACGACCGCTTCCTCAGCACCGTCGGCACCAAGGAGTGCCGCGACCGGCTGGAGGGCGTCCAGCGTGAGGCGCTCATCCGCCGCGCGCCGCTCGAGAAGAAGTACGCCCAGTACGCCGAGGAGAACGGCTACACCTTCGGCACCGTCGGTTCGCTCGACAAGGCATACGAGGCCGTGGTCCTCGACTACATCTGGGGCTTCTGGCAGTACAGCCTGCTCTCCGACTGCGACACCATCCCTGCCGACGCCCCGCACGCCACGGACCAGGAGATCTGGGACTCGGTCGACACCATCTCCGGCTTCTCGTTCTACACCGATCAGGGGCTGGAGGCGTACACGCCGTACTACTACCAGGCAGGCACCCAGCTCGGTTCGCCGGACATCCAGCAGCCGTGGCTCGGCAGGCTGAGCCGCTACGGTTACCAGCCGCCCCGCCACTTCGTGCCCAGCTCCGTCCCGATGCACTTCCAGCCGGGCGTGATGGCCGAGGTGGACAACTGGGTGAAGCACCACGCCCACCACATGCTGTACGTGTACGGGCAGAACGACCCCTGGGGCGCCGAGCGCTTCAGCGTCGGCAAGCACCCGGACGACAGCTATGTCCTCACGGCGCCGGGGATGAACCACGGCGCGAACGTCGACGGCCTCGCCCCCGCCGAGAAGGCGCAGGCCACCGCCCGCATCCTGGCCTGGGCCGGCGTCGCCCCTGCCGAGGTCCAGGCCGACCCCCAACGGGCCAAGCCGCTTGCCCCCTACGACGCGACGCTCGACCACAAGGGCCTGGAGCGCGAACCGTCCCTGCGGCCCTGACCGGGCAGCAGCGCTCCGACAACCCCTGAAGCACGCCCGGTTGGACTGTGCCCGCCGCGGAACTCCGCGGCGGGCACAGCCGTTGCCGGGCGGAGCGGGCTCAGTAGGTCAGGCCGTGTCCCACCGGATACAGCACCTTCGTGGGATCGTCCGCGCGCTGGACGGGCACCGGCAGCAGCCCGCGCGGCGTGACCTGCCCGGCGATCACCCGTGCCGCCGCCCGGAGTTCGACATCGGTCCAGCTGTAGGTGGCGATCGAGGCCCGGACGCCTGGGAGCACGGCGATGTCGTACGGATTGCGGATCGCGATCTGCACCACCGGGACCCCGGACGCGACCAGGGCCGCCACCAGTTTCGACTGCGCGTCGCCCGCGGCCACGTCGTAGGTGCCGACGACGACCGCGTCCTTGCCCGCCGCTGCGGCCACCGCGCTGTCGATCAGGGCGGCGGTGGGCGCGGTGCCGGTCGGCAGCACCGTGGTGGTGAAGCCCAGCCCGGTCAGCTCCTTGCCGAGCACGGTGGTCGGCGGCCCCGTCGTCCCCGTGGGCGACGCCGGGTCGGGGCCGACGACCAGCAGACTCCGGGAGCGGCGCCGGGAGAGCGGCAGCAGCCGGTCCGTGTTGACCAGCAGCGTGGTGGTCCGCTCGGCGATCAGGTCGGCCGACGCGAGATGGGAGCGGATGCCGACCGTGCGGTCGATCCGGACCCCGGCCACGTACGGGCTGCTGAACAGCGCGCGCCGCTCCTTGAGGCGCAGGATCCGCAGAATCGATACGTCGAGCCGCTCCTCGGTGAGCTCCCCGCTCCGGACCGCGCCGAGCACACCGTTCCACGCGGCGGCGAGGTCCGGCGGGTTCAGCAGCTGGTCGACGCCGGCCTTGAGCGCGAGCACCGGCACCCGGTCGTCGCCGTACTTGTCCCGCACGCCCTGCATGCCGAGCGAGTCGGTGACGACGACCCCGTCGTACCCCAGCTCCTCACGGAGGATGCCCGTCAGGATCGGCTGCGACAGGGTGGCCGGGTCGTTGCTCGGGTCCAGGGCGGGGAACTGGATGTGCGCCGTCATGATCGAGTCGATCCCGGCGGCGACGGCTGCCTTGAAGGGCGGGGCGTCGATGCGCTCCCACTCCTCGCGGGTGTGGGTGATGACCGGGATCCCGGTGTGGCTGTCGACCGCGGTGTCGCCGTGGCCCGGGAAATGCTTGGCGGTGGCGGCGACCTGGGAGCTCTGGTAGCCCTCCACCTCGGCGGCGACCAGCCGGGCCACGGCGGCCGGATCGGAGCCGAAGGAGCGGACGCCGATGACCGGGTTGGCGGGGTTCACGTTGACGTCGGCGTCCGTCGAGTAGTCCTGCCGGATGCCGATCGCCCGCAGTTCGGCCCCGGAGATCCGTCCGACCGTGCGGACGTCCTCGCGCGAGCGCCCCGCGCCGAGCGCCATCGCGCCGGGGAACAGGGCGGCCGGATAACCGACCCGGCAGACGATGCCGTGCTCCTGGTCGGTGGCGATCAGCAGCGGTACGGGGGTGCGCTGGGCGAGCCCCGCGCGCTGGATGCCGTTGGAGAGAGCGGCGATCTGGTGCGGGTCGCGGGTGTTGTGCGCCCAGCTGAAGTAGATGATGCCGCCGACGTGGTACTTGGCGATCAGCTCGGCGGCGGTGCGGACGCCGATCTCGCTCAGGTTGGCGTCGATGTCGGCCTGGTCGGGTGCGGTCGCGGAGTGCCCGTACACCCGCATCACGAAGAGCTGGCCGACCTTCTCCTCGATGCTCATCCGGTCGATGAGCTTCTTGAGCCGCCGGTCGCGGCTGCGGGAGCCGGGACCGGGACGGGGATCGGCGTGTGCCGTGGCGCCGGTGGCGCCCGTAGCGGCTGCGGCGACCGCTGCGGCGGTGGCGGTGAGCAGGGAACGTCTGGAGGTGCGGTACTGCACTGGTGCCCCTTCCGGCCATGCTGCGCAAGGAATCTGAAGGAAACTTCCGATCAGCAGCGATATCCGGAAAGTAACTGCCAGGTCAAGGGTGTGGGCCGGATCGGGGCGGCATTGGCCCATATGCCAGCGGGCCGGCCGGGGCGGGGCCCGCCCGCCACGGCCTGTGGCGGAGAGGCCCGCGCCGGGACGGTGGCCCCGCGCCGGACCGGACCCGCTACCGCGCCGTGGGGGCCGCGCCCCCGGCCAGCAGCTGCTCCAGGTACTCACGGCCCGCCGTCAGCAGCCCCGGCAGCCCGGCCGCCTCCGGGTACCAGCGCTTCTCGTACTCCCAGCAGAGCCACCCCTGGTCCGGCGCGAGCAGCTCCACACACTCCCCGAGCGGCAGCACCCCGGCGCCGAGCGCCAGCGGGGTGGTGTCCTCGGCCGACGCGATGTCCTTGACCTGCGTGTAGCCGAGGTGCGGGGCGAGGACGGCGTGGCTCGCCGCCGGGGTCTCACCGCCCAGCCAGGTGTGCATGACATCCCAGAGCGCCCCGACGTTGAGGTGGCCGACCGGGCCCAGCACCCGGGACGCGTCGGCGCCGGTGCGGTGCGAGTCATGGGTTTCGAGCAGGATCCGTACGCCCTTGTCGGCGGCGACCTCGGCCGCCGCTCCCAGCCTGCGTGCGGCGGCCGCGTCGGCCTCGGCCGGCTCCTGACCGCCACCGCCGGGGAAGACCCGGACGAACGGGGCGCCGAGGTCGGCGGCGAGGAAGACCAGTTCGGCGAGGTCGCCCTCGATCTGCTTGTCGTCGCCGGGCGCCGCCACCCGTACGTATCCGGCCACCCCGAGGATCTCGACGCCGCCGCCGGCGAACTCCTCGGCGGCAGCCTTCCGTTCCCGCAGCCCGGTGCCGGGGTGCAGCGCCTCCTCGGCGTGGGCGCGCAGTTCGACCCCCTGGTAGCCGCTGTCCGCTGCGAGCCGCACCACGTCCGGGACGGTGATTCCTGGCACTCCGAGGGTGGAGAACGCGAATTTCAACGCACTGTTCCTTCCTGAAGGCCGAGCCGCCGGCTCCGACTCCGGGCGCTCCGGCAGTTCCGTCTGATGTGTCGCTGCTGCTGGTTCCGACTGGTCTGGTTCCGCTTGCCCTGATTCCCGCAGATCCTGCCTGCTGGTGCCAGGTCATCATTGGTCCACGGCAGCCGTTCCCGGTAGCGCGCCTCGCGGAGGGAGCCGCTCACCGCCCCGGGCGGCGCAGGGCCGCCCCCGTCACCGCCCGGGCGGAGCCGTCGACGCCCGGGTCACCAGCTCGCCCCGCACCACAGCGGCCCCGCCCTTCGGGACCGCCTCCCGGCCCATCGCCAGCCGGCCCGCCCGCGCCCCCGCCTCGTGGAGCGGCAGCCGCACCGTGGTCAGGGCCGGTACCGCGTCCACCGAGAACGGCAGATCGTCGAAACCGGCCACCGAGACGTCCTCGGGGATCCGCAGGCCCCGCTCCCGCAGCGCCGCGCAGGCGCCCAGGGCAACGGTGTCGTTCGCCGCCACGATCGCCGTCAACCCCGGCTCTCTTCGCAGCAGTTCGAGAGTCGCGTGGTAGCCGGAGCCGCGGTCGTAGGGGCCGTGGACGGTGAGTCCGTCCCGGCCGTCGGGCAGGCCGGCCGCCGCCAGGGCCAGCCGGTGGCCCTCCAGGCGGTCCCGGGTCGTGGTCCGTTCGGTGGGGCCTGCCACGTAACCGATCCGCCGGTGTCCCAGCGTCAGCAGGTGCTCGGTGAGCCGCTGTCCGCCGCCCCGGTTGTCGAAGGTCAGCGCGGCCACCACGGACTCGCTGCCGGGCATCGGGGGGCGCCCGCAGAGCACGACCCGCGTCCCCGCGTCGGCCAGTTTCGCGAGTTTGGCGGAGACCGCTGCGGTGTGCTCCGGGTCCTCGATGGCGCCGCCCGTCAGCACCACCGCGGCGGCGCGCTGGCGCTGGAGGAGTGTGAGGTAGGTCAGCTCACGCTCCGGGGAGCCGCCGGTGTTGCAGACGACGGCCAGCTTCTCGCCGCCCGCGCGCCCGCTGCCCTCCTGGCCGCTGATCTCGGACTGGGCCGCGCCCGCCATGATGCCGAAGAACGGGTCGGCGATGTCGTTGACCAGGATGCCGACCAGATCGGACGTGGCGGCGGCGAGCGAGCTCGCGGGCCCGTTCAGCACGTAGTCCAGCTCGTCCACGGCCGCCAGGACCCGCTCCCGGGTGGCCGCCGCCACCGGGTAGTTGCCGTTGAGCACGCGCGAGACCGTCGCCGGGGAGACCCGTGCGCGGGCCGCGACGTCCGAGAGCGTCGCTGTCATTTCTGCCTCCGTGCCACTCGCCCGCATCTCCTGTCAGGTGATCGCGACCCTGTGCGCCTGTCCGCGCCTCTTGTCCGGGCCGGTGTGCGCAGGTTAGCTTCATACCGCGTAGAAAGCGCTTGCTATGACCGTGTGGAGGGACCTTTCGTGACACGTAAGACAGTGCGGATCGCCATGAACGGCGTGACGGGCCGGATGGGCTACCGCCAGCACCTGGTCCGCTCCCTGCTCGCTATCCGCGAGGAGGGTGGCCTGGACCTCGGTGACGGCACGGTGCTCTGGCCCGAGATCGTCCTGGTCGGCCGCCGTGAGCACGCCCTCCGGACCATGGCCGGCAAGCACGGGCTCGACGAGTGGTCCACCGACCTCGACGCCGTGCTGGCGGACCCGTCCATCGACATCTACTTCGACGCCCAGGTCACCTCCGCCCGCGAGGAGGCGCTGCGGAAGGCCATCGCGGCCGGGAAGCACATCTACACCGAGAAGCCGACCGCGACCGGCCTGGACGGCGCCCTGGAGCTGGCGCGGCTGGCCGCGGCCGCCGGGATCAAGCACGGCGTGGTCCAGGACAAGCTGTTCCTGCCGGGCCTGCTGAAGCTCAAGCGGCTCATCGACGGCGGCTTCTTCGGCGAGATCCTCTCCATTCGCGGCGAGTTCGGCTACTGGGTCTTCGAGGGGGACTGGCAGGAGGCCCAGCGCCCCTCGTGGAACTACCGCGCACAGGACGGCGGCGGCATCGTCGTGGACATGTTCCCGCACTGGGAGTACGTCCTGCATGAGCTGTTCGGCCGCGTCACCTCCGTCCAGGCCCTCACCGCCACCCACATCCCGCAGCGCTGGGACGAGCGGTCCGAGCCGTACGAGGCGACCGCCGACGACTCCGCCTACGGCGTCTTCCAGCTGGAGAGCGGCGCTGTCGCCCAGATCAACTCCTCCTGGGCGGTACGCGTCAACCGCGACGAACTGGTCGAGTTCCAGGTCGACGGCACGGAGGGCTCGGCCGTCGCCGGCCTCCGCAACTGCCGTGTCCAGCACCGCAGCGCCACCCCGAAGCCGGTCTGGAACCCGGACCTGCCCGCCACCCACTCCTTCCGTGACCAGTGGCAGGAGGTCCCGGACAACGGCGACTTCGGCAACGGCTTCAAGGTCCAGTGGGAGCTGTTCCTGCGCCACATCGTGCTCGACGAGCCGTACCACTGGGACCTGCTGGCCGGCGCGCGCGGAGTGCAGCTCGCCGAGCTGGGACTCAAGTCGTCCGCCGAGGGCCGCCGTCTCGACGTTCCGGAGATCTCGCTGTGACGATCCTGCTTCCGCGCGCGGGCGCACCCGATGGCGGTCCGCACGCCGGCGGTACGTACGCCTACACGCCCCGCACCGAGCCCGCCCCCTTCGCACCGGGCGGCGCGCCGCTCGCCTCCCGTACGGTCTTCTCCGCCGCGCACGTCGTCGCCGACCCGTACGCCGATGTCCCGCCGGACGGGCCGGCCGCCGTGGACTGGGAGTCCACCCTCGCCTTCCGGCGCCACCTCTGGTCCCACGGGCTCGGGGTGGCGGAGGCCATGGACACCGCACAGCGCGGCATGGGCCTGGACTGGCCGGTCGCGGCGGAGCTGATCCGCAGGTCCGCGGCCGAGGCCAGGTCGGCGGGCGGGGCCATCGCCTGCGGCGTCGGCACCGACCAGCTCCCGCCGGGCGAGGTCACCCTTGACCAGGTCGCCGCGGCGTACGAGGACCAGCTCGGCGTCGTCGAGGAGACGGGCGCGCAGGCCATCCTGATGGCCTCCCGCGGGCTGGCGGCAGCCGCGAAGAGCCCCGACGACTATCTGGAGACCTACGGGCATCTGCTGCGCCAGTGCGCCGAGCCGGTCATCCTGCACTGGCTCGGCCCGATGTTCGACCCGGCGCTCGACGGTTACTGGGGCTCCCCGGACCTGGACGCGGCGACCGACACCTTCCTCGATGTCATCGCGGCCCACCCGGACAAGGTCGACGGCATCAAGGTGTCGCTGCTCGACGCCGAACGCGAGGTGGAGCTGCGCCGCAGACTGCCGGACGGGGTCCGCTGCTACACCGGCGACGACTTCAACTACCCCGAGCTGATCGCGGGCGACGAGCGCGGCTTCAGCCATGCCCTGCTGGGGATCTTCGACCCGCTCGGCCCGCTGGCCGCCGAGGCGGTCCGGGTCCTGGACACCGGCGACACCCAGGGTTTCCGGGACGTCCTGGACCCGACGGTCGAGCTGTCCCGTCATCTGTTCCGGACGCCGACCCGCTTCTACAAGACGGGTGTGGTCCTGCTCGCCTGGCTCGCCGGGCACCAGTCGCACTTCACGATGGTGGGCGGCCTCCAGTCCGCACGCTCGCTGCCCCATCTGGCGCGGGCGTACGAACTGGCCGACCGGCTGGGTCTCTTCCCCGACCCGGCGCTCGCCGAGAGCCGGATGAAGTCCCTGCTGACTGTGGGCGGAGTACCCCAGTGACCATGGACCTCACCCGCTTCAGCATCAACCAGATGACCGTGAAGCAGCTCACCCTGCCGGAACTGGTCTCGGCCTGCACCGACTTGGGCGTCCCCGGGGTCGGGCTGTGGCGTGAACCGGTGCAGCGGTACGGCGTCGCGGCGGCAGCGGCACTCGTACGGGACGCGGGGCTGTCCGTCACCACGCTCTGCCGGGGCGGCTTCCTCACCGCGATCGACCCGGCCGAGAGGGCCGAGGCGCTGGCGGACAACCGTACGGCGGTCGACGAGGCGGTGGCCCTGGGCACGGACACCCTGGTGCTGGTCTCCGGGGGGCTCCCGGCGGGCTCGAAGGACCTGCACGGCGCACGCGAACGCATCGCGGACGCACTGGCCGAACTCGGCCCGTACGCGGCCGAGCGCGGAG
This sequence comes from Streptomyces sp. NBC_00388, assembly GCF_036061255.1. NCBI lineage: Bacteria > Bacillati > Actinomycetota > Actinomycetes > Kitasatosporales > Streptomycetaceae > Streptomyces > Streptomyces sp. NBC_00388. The sequence continues at coordinate 2,644,313 of NZ_CP107948.1, read as the reverse complement.
TGCGCCTCGCGATCGAACCGCTGCACCCGATGTTCGCGGCGGACCGCTGTGTGGTCTCGACCCTGACGCAGGCCCTGGACCTGGCGGAGCGCTTCCCCGCCGACCAGGTGGGCGTTGCCGTCGACACGTACCACATCTGGTGGGACGACCAGGCGCCCGCGCAGGTGGCCCGTGCGGGCGCGGCGGGCCGCATCTGCACCTTCCAGCTGGCGGACTGGGTCACCCCGCTGCCCGCCGGGGTCCTGAACGGCCGCGGCCAGATCGGCGACGGGTCGGTCGACATGCGGGAGTGGCGCGAGCGGGTGGACGCGGCCGGATACACGGGCCCGGTCGAAGTCGAGCTCTTCAACGAGGAGTTGTGGGCGCGGGACGGGGTGCAGCTGCTGCGGGAGACAGCCGGGCGATTCGTCCGGTACGCGCTGTAGCGGACCGGACAGGACCGCACGGGCGAGCGCATCGCGCGGCCCGTGCCGGGTCGGCAGCCGCAGAGTGCGGGAAAACTACTCCCCGCAGCCGTACAACCCTTCCGCCGTGACGGAAGTCGTAGGTGGCGTACAGGGCTTCAGGGGGACGTATCCGGGGGGAAACGTGGAGCTCTGGTCACAGGGGAGGGGAATGCGGCGGGGGCCCGGTCCGGTGGACCGGGCCCTCTCGGCACCTCCTCCGGTCAGGAGAGGGCCCCGCACCGCGTGGTCAGAAGAAGACCCCGCACCGCAGCAGCACGTTCGCGTACGGCCGGGCCTCGCCCGTGCGGACCACCAGGCGGGCGCCCGCCGACAGCTCCTTGAGGCCGTCGTGCGGGACCAGCCGCAGGTCCGGGAAGCGGGCGTCCAGCAGTTCCGCCGTCGCCGGGTTCGCCTCCCGTACCTCGTGCGCGGCCGTCGCACCCTCCACGACCAGTTCGGCCAGCAGCCCGTCCAGCACCTCGGCGAACGAAGGGGTACCGGCCCGGAACGCGAGATCCACCAGGCGGGGGCCGGACGGGACCGGCATCCCCACGTCACAGATCAGGACACCGTCGCCGTGGCCCAGCTCGGCCAGGGCGCCCGCCAGATGGCGGTTGAGGATTCCCGACTTCTTCATTCCGGGCGCACCTCGTCCGCAGTCGGGTAGGACTCCTGCGCGCCGGGCCTGGTGACCGCGGTCGCACCCACCCGGGCGGCGAACGCGGCGGCCTGCGCCAGATCGTCGCCCAGGCCCAGCCGCCAGGCCAGCGCGGCGGTGAAGGCGTCGCCCGCACCGGTGGTGTCCACGGCCTCCACCTTCAGGCTCGGCACATGCGCGCTCGTCCCCGTGCGGCCGTCCACGACCAGCGCGCCCTCGGCGCCCAGGGTGACCACCACCGAGCGCGGGCCGAGCGCGAGCAGCGCCCGCGCCCACTCCTCAGGGGAGTCGCCCGCCGTGTCGCCCAGCACCGTCCTGGCCTCGTGCTCATTGACCACCAGGGGGTCGCAGGCCGCGAGGATCTCGTCGGGCAGCGGCTGCGGCGGGGACGGATTCAGTACGAACCGGGTCCCGGACGGCAGCACCCTGACCACCTCGGCGACCGTCTCCAGCGGGATCTCCAGCTGCGCCGACACGGCTCCGGCCGACGCGAACAGGCTGCCCGCAGCGCGGACGTCGGCGGGAGTGAGCCGGGCGTTGGCACCGGGGGAGACCACGATGCTGTTGTCGCCCGACGGGTCCACCGTGATCAGCGCGACGCCGGTGGGCGCACCGCCGACCAGGACGCCGGCGGTGTCGACGCCCGCCGCGCTCTGGGACTCCAGCAGGAGCCGGCCGTTGGCGTCGTCGCCGACCCGGGCCAGCAGGGCGCTGCGGGCGCCGAGCCGTGCCGCGGCCACCGCCTGGTTGGCGCCCTTGCCGCCCGGATGGATCGCCAGGTCGGAGCCGAGCACGGTCTCGCCGGGGGCGGGGCGGCGTTCGACGCCGATCACCAGGTCGGCGTTGGCCGACCCTACGACCAGCAGGTCGTAGTCGTACATCTCTGTCCTGCTTTCGAAAGAGGGCGATGACAGGGCCGGCGGCCCGTCAGGAGAAGTCGGCTGCGTTCTTCTTGGTGACGACCTTGACCGGCACCTTCACCATGCTGCCGACCTTCTTGCCGTGCGTGGCCCTGAGCGCGTTCCGGACCGCCAGCCTGCCGAGCTCCGCGGGCTGCTGGGCGACCGTGGCGTACAGCGTGCCCGCCTCGACGGCCTTCAGCCCGTCGGGCGTTCCGTCGAAGCTGACCACCGGGATCGAGGTGCCCGCCTTGCTGCCGAGCGCCTTGATCGCTCCGAGGCCCATCTCGTCGTTCTCGGCGAAGACCCCGGTGACGCCGTGGTTCGCCTGGAGCAGGTTGGTCATGACGTCCAGGCCCTTGGTGCGGTCGAAGTCGGCGGGCTGCCGGGCGACGACCTTGATGCCCGGGTAGGCCTTGATGCCCTCGTCGAAGCCCTGCCCGCGCTCACGGCTGGCCGAGGTGCCCGCGGTGCCCTGGAGCACCACGATCCTGCCCTTGCCGCCGAGCTTCTCCGCGAGGGTCTTCGCGGCGAGCTTGCCGCCCGCGATGTTGTCGGACGCCACGAGCGTCGCGGTGTCGGCCTTGTTGACACCGCGGTCGGCCGCGACCACCGGGATGCCGGCCTTGTCGGCCGCGCGTACGGAGGGGGCCGCGGCGTCCGAGTCCACCGGGTTGATGATCATGGCTTTGACACCGGCACTGGTGAAGTTCTCGATCTGGTTGGCCTGCTGGGAGGCGTCGTTCTGTGCGTCGGTGACGGTCAGATCGACGTGCTCCGCCTTGGCCTCCTGCTGGGCGCCCGCCTTCATCTGGACGAAGAAGGGGTTGTTCATGGTGGAGAGCGAGAGCCCGACCTTGGTCCGGGCGGTCGACGAGGAACCGGAGTTGACGTAGGAGACGGCGCCCACGACGGCCGCGACCACGACGACGGCGATGCCCGCCTTCGCCGCTTGCCTGCCCTTGCCGCCCGGCCCGCCGGAACCGGTGCCCGCACCGGCGGAACCGGCGCCCGCACCGGACCCGGCGCGGCGGCGCAGCGTGTCGAGCAGCACGGCCAGGGCGATGACCACGCCGATCACTACCTGCTGCCAGAAGGCGGACACCGAGAGGAGGTTGAGGCCGTTGCGGAGCACGGCCAGGATCAGTGCGCCGATCAGGGTGCCGGACGCCTTGCCGACACCGCCCGCCAGGCTGGCCCCGCCGATGACGACGGCGGCGATGGCGTCCAGCTCGTACCCGTTGGCGGCCTGCGGCTGCGCGGAGGAGAGCCGCGACGCGAGGACGATGCCCGCTGCGGCGGCGAAGAGGCCGGAGAGTGCGTAGATGGCGAGCTTCTGCCGCTTGACCCGCAGCCCGGAGAGGCGTGCCGCCTCCTCGTTGCCGCCGATGGCGTACATCGAGCGGCCGATGTAGGTGCGGGCCAGGATCAGCGCGGTGATCAGCCCCATCACGATCATCACGATGACCGGCACAGGCAGCCAGCCGCCGAGCGTGTCACCGAGTGTGGAGACCGAGCCGGGGAAGGCGATCGGGCTGCCCTGCGAGATGACCAGTGAGAGACCGCGGCCGATGGAGAGCATGGCAAGCGTGGCGATGAACGGCGGGAGTTTGCCGTACGAGATGAGCACACCGTTGACCAGGCCGCAGGCGATGCCGGTCGCGACCGCCAGGATCACCGCGATCCAGACGGGTATCCCCTCGGAGGTCGCCGTCCACGCCAGTACGGTCGCGGAGAGCGCGGCCACCGAGCCGACCGAGAGGTCGATGCCCGCCGAGACGATGACGAAGGTGACGCCGAACGCGAGGATCGCGGTCACGGCGGCCTGCACGCCGACGTTGAGCAGGTTCTGGGTGGTCAGGAAGTCACCGGAGAGCAGCGACATCGCCACCACCAGGACCACCAGGGCGCTGAGCGCGCCGTTGTCGAGCAGGAGGCGGCGGGCCGTCCGTGCCGGGGCGCCACTGGCGCCCGTAGTGCTCTTGAGCGTGTCAGTGGTCACGGGAACCCTCTGCTTCCTTCACTTCGCCATGGGAGTGGGTGGATTTGCTCTGCGCCGGGGCGGGCGCGCTGACGGCGAGTGCCATCACCGCGTCCTGGGTCGCTTCGTGCGCGGAAAGTTCCCCGGCGATCCGGCCCTGTGCCATCACCAGCACCCGGTCGCTCATGCCGAGCACCTCGGGGAGATCGCTGGAGATCATCAGGACCGCGTGGCCGGACGCCGTCAGCTCGTTGATGAGCTGGTAGATCTCGACCTTGGCGCCGACGTCGATCCCGCGCGTCGGCTCGTCCAGGATCAGGATCCTGGTGTCGGCGAGCAGCCACTTGCCGATGACGACCTTCTGCTGGTTGCCGCCCGACAGGGTGCGCACATGCTGGCCGAGCCCGGCCATGCGTACGCCGAGCTGCCCGGCGACGCGGGCGGCCGCGGCCTGCTGGCCCTTGATGTCGACGAGGCCCGCGCGGGTGGCCGAGCGCAGCGTGACCAGGCCGAGGTTCTCCTCGACCGAGGCGTCGAGCACCAGGCCCTGGCCCTTGCGGTCCTCGGGGACCAGGCCGATCCCGGCGCCCATCGCCGCGTTCACGTCGTGCCGGGGGAGCCGTCTGCCGACGACGTCGACGGTGCCGGTGTCGTAGGGGTCGGCGCCGAAGACCGCGCGGGCCACCTCGGTCCGGCCGGCCCCGACGAGCCCGGCGATGCCGACGACCTCACCGGCGCGCACCTCGAAGCTGATGTCGTGGAAGACGCCGTCCCGGCCGAGGCCGCGTACGGAGAGCAGCGGCGCGGCGCCGCCGGGCTCGCCGGGGCCGGCGTCCGGGCCGGCGGCGGGGCGCTCCCGCGGGTACTGCTGCTCGATGCTGCGGCCCACCATCAGCCGGACCAGCTCGTCCTCGGGGGTGTCGGCGGGCACCTGGTCGATGCTGCGGCCGTCCCGGATCACCGTGACCCGGTCGCCGAGTGCGGCGATCTCCTCCAGATGGTGGGTGATGAAGACGATGCCGACGCCGCTCTCGCGCAGCGTGCGGACCAGCCCGAAGAGCTTCTCCACCTCGCCGGACGTGAGCACGGCGGTCGGCTCGTCCATGATCAGCACGCGTGCTTCCAGGCTCAGTGCCTTGGCGATCTCCACCATCTGCAGCCGGGCGATGCCCAGTTCGCGCACCTTGGTCCGGGGCGAGACGTCGAGCCCCACCCGGGCCAGCAGCCCGGTGGCGTCCTGCTCCATCCGCGCGCGGTCGATCATCCCGAAGCGGCGCGGCTGGCGTCCGAGGAAGATGTTCTCGGCGACCGTCAGCTCGGGCACCAGGTTGAACTCCTGGTAGATCGTGGCGATCCCGAGGCGTTCGGCGTCCTGCGCATCGTGGATGCGGACCTCGGCGCCCTCGGCGAAGATCCTGCCGCTGTCGGGCCGGTAGGCGCCCGAGAGCATCTTGATGAGGGTGCTCTTGCCGGCGCCGTTCTCGCCGAGCAGGACATGGACCTCGCCGCGGCGCAGGTCGAAGTCGACGCTGTCGAGCGCGACCACTCCGGGGAAGGTCTTGCGTATGCCTTCGATACGCAGCAACTCGTCGGGGGAGTTCACCGGTTGCTCCTGTTCGGAGTGGGGGACGGGGGTGTGGCGGGCGCTGTCACGGGGGAGGCGGGCGAGGCTCCGCCGGCCCCGGTGGGGGGTGGCGGTTCGCCGCACGAGCGCCGGATCACCAGCTCGGCGGGGAGGATGGCGGACTGCGGCTCCCGGCCCGCCAGCCGGTCGATGAGCGCGCGCACGGCGGCCCGGCCGAGCTCGCCGGTCGGCTGGGCGATGGCGGTGATCGGCGGGTCGGTGTGCACGAACCACGGGATGTCGTCGAAGGCGGCCAGCGCGATGTCCTGCGGGATGCGCAGGCCGTGGGCGCGGATCGCGTCCATCGCGCCGAGCGCCATCAGGTTGTCGGCGGCGAAGATCACGTCCGGGGGTTCGGCGAGCGCCAGCAGCCGGGCCGCCTCCCGGCGTCCGCTGGCGGCCTGGAAGTCACCGTGCCCGATCCGGGAGTCAGGGAGGGGCAGCCCGTGCTCGGCCAGTGCCTCGCGGAAGGCGTCCACCCGCTCGCTGCCTGTGGTGGTCGTGGCCGGGCCCGCGATGATGGCGAGTCTGCGGTGCCCCAGGGCGTACAGGTGGGCCACCAGGTCGCGGACTGCGCCACGCCCGTCGGACCGTACGACGGGGACGTCCACGCCCGGGATCCAGCGGTCCACGAAGACCATCGGCACGCCGGCCCTGACCGCGTCGAGCATCAGCGGGGAGCCCCCGTCGGTGGGGCTGACCAGCAGGCCGTCTATCCGGCGGTCGACGAGCGTGCGGACGTGGTGGTCCTGGAGGGCGGGCTGTTCGTCGGCGTTGCCGATGATCACGCTGTAGCCGTGCGCCCGCGCCTCGTCCTCGACGGAGCGGGCCAGCTCGGTGAAGTACGGGTTCAGCACATCGCTGATGACCAGTCCGAGCGTGCGGGTCTGCTGGGTGCGCAGGGATCTGGCCACCGCGTTCGGCCGGTAACCGAGGGCCTCCACGGCGGCCATCACCCGGGTGCGGGTGTCGGGCCTGACCGACGGATGGCCGTTGAGTACCCGGGACACCGTGGCGACGGAGACCTCCGCGCCGGCTGCGACGTCCTTGATGCTCGCCATCGCTGGACCACCTCCCTGTGGGCCGCATGGAATCGATTACACGGGTGATTGGAATCGATTACATGCAGAGCGGTCAAGAGGAACCCGGCACTCCGTAATCCGATCGTGACCGCGCGGGCCGGCCGGTCCCGGCGGGCCTCACGGCGCGCGGCGGGCCTCACGGCGCGCGGCGGTCGGGGCGGCCGGACCGCATCGCTCCGGATCCCCGCGGTCCGCTGTCGGACCGCGGCGGTAACGTCGCCCCATGTCCAACATGGCAGTGCTGGAAGGGGTCCTGGAGCGGATCACCTACGCCAACGAGGAGAACGGCTACACGGTCGCCCGTGTCGACACCGGCCGCGGATCCGACCTGCTGACCGTCGTCGGCTCGCTGCTGGGCGCCCAGCCCGGCGAGTCGCTGCGCATGGAGGGCCACTGGGGCTCGCACTCCCAGTACGGCAAGCAGTTCACCGTGGAGAACTACACGACGGTCCTGCCCGCCACCATCCAGGGCATCCGGCGCTATCTCGGCTCGGGGCTCATCAAGGGCATCGGCCCGGTGATGGCCGACCGGATCACCACCCACTTCGGCCTGGAGACGCTCGACGTCATCGAGCAGGAGCCCAAGCGCCTCATCGAGGTGCCGGGGCTCGGGCCGAAGCGGACGAAGATGATCGGCGCGGCCTGGGAGGAGCAGAAGGCGATCAAGGAGGTGATGATCTTCCTCCAGGGGGTCGGGGTCTCCACCTCCATCGCCGTCCGGATCTACAAGAAGTACGGCGACGCCTCGATCTCCGTCGTACGGAACGAGCCGTACCGGCTGGCCGCCGACGTCTGGGGCATCGGTTTCCTGACCGCCGACCGCATCGCCCAGGCCGTCGGCATCCCGCACGATTCGCCCGAGCGCGTCAAGGCCGGTCTCCAGTACGCGCTCTCCCAGTCCACCGACCAGGGGCACTGCTTCCTCCCCGAGGAACAGCTGATCTCCGACGCCGTGAAGCTGCTCCAGGTCGACACCGGCCTGGTCATCGACTGCCTGGCCGAGCTGGCCGCCGATGAGGGCGTCGTACGGGAACGGGTGCCGGGACCTGAGGGCGGCGAGGAGCAGGTCACCGCGGTCTATCTGGTCCCCTTCCACCGGGCCGAGATCTCCCTCGCCTCCCAGGTGGTCAGGCTGCTGCGCACCGAGCAGGACCGGATGCCGGCCTTCCGCGACGTCGACTGGGAGAAGGCGCTGCACTGGCTGGCGGGGCGCACCGGGGCCGAGCTGGCCCCCGAACAGCAGGCGGCGGTCCGGCTCGCACTCACCGAGAAGGTCGCGGTCCTCACCGGCGGACCCGGCTGCGGCAAGTCCTTCACGGTCCGCTCCGTGGTCGAGCTGGCCCGCGCCAAGCAGGCCAAGGTGGTGCTGGCGGCGCCCACCGGCCGCGCCGCCAAGCGTCTCGCCGAGCTGACGGGGGCGGAGGCGTCCACCGTGCACCGCCTTCTGGAGCTGAAGCCCGGGGGCGACGCGGCGTACGACCGGGACCGCCCGCTCGACGCGGACCTGGTCGTCGTGGACGAGGCGTCGATGCTCGATCTCCTCCTCGCCAACAAGCTGGTCAAGGCCGTCGCCCCGGGTGCGCATCTGCTCCTCGTCGGCGATGTGGACCAGCTGCCGTCCGTCGGCGCGGGTGAGGTGCTTCGCGACCTGCTCTCGGCCACCAGCCCGGCGCCCTGCGTCCGGCTGACCCGGATCTTCCGCCAGGCCCAGCAGTCCGGGGTGGTCACCAACGCCCACCGGATCAACTCCGGCGTGCAACCGGTCACCCAGGGGCTGCCGGACTTCTTCCTCTTCGTGGAGGACGAGACGGAGGAGGCCGGGCGGCTCACGGTCGACGTGGCGGCCCGCCGCATCCCGCAGAAGTTCGGGCTGAACCCCCGCCGTGACATCCAGGTGCTGGCCCCGATGCACCGCGGCCCGGCCGGAGCGGGCACGCTCAACGGGCTGCTCCAGCAGGCGATCACCCCGGCCCGTCCGGGCCTGCCCGAGAAGCGGTCCGGCGGCCGGGTCTTCCGGGTCGGCGACAAGGTCACCCAGATCCGCAACAACTACGACAAGGGTGCCAACGGGGTCTTCAACGGCACGGTGGGCGTGGTCACTGCCCTCGACCCGGAGGACCAGAAGCTGACGGTCCGCACCGACGAGGACGAGGAGGTGGTGTACGACTTCGACGAGCTGGACGAGCTCGCGCACGCCTACGCGGTGACGATCCACCGCTCCCAGGGCAGCGAGTACCCCGCGGTGGTCATCCCGGTCACCACCGGAGCCTGGATGATGCTCCAGCGCAATCTGCTCTACACGGCCGTCACCCGGGCCAGGAAGCTGGTCGTCCTGGTCGGCTCCCGGAAGGCGATCGGCCAGGCGGTCCGCACGGTCTCCGCCGGAAGGCGGTTCACCGCGCTGGACCACAGACTGGCGGGAGGCGGCGCGGGCACCGGAGCATGGGAATCGTCACCCCGGGGTTCCGGAACCGGGGCGAAGAGGGCAGGATAAGCAGGTTGGCGGCACTCAGTGCCGCCAAATAGCCCAACGGGCGACCCCGAGTGCACTCTGCTGAGCCAAGTGGGGGATGGTAGAGACAGTCAGGGCACCTCGAAGAAGAGGCACTACGTCGGTGAGGGATGACGTGAGCGAGAACGCTAACAAGGCTGTAGTACTGCGGTACGGCGATGACGAGCACACCTACCCGGTGATCGACAGCACCGTCGGCGACCAGGGCTTCGACATCGGGAAGCTCCGAGCCCAGACCGGGCTGGTGACGCTGGACAGCGGATACGGCAACACCGCCGCCTATAAATCCGCTATCACCTACCTCGACGGCGAGGAAGGCATCCTCCGCTATCGCGGTTATCCGATCGAGCAGCTGGCCGAGCAGTCCAGCTTCCTCGAAACGGCCTACCTGCTGATCAACGGTGAGCTTCCCAAGGTCGACGAGCTGTCGACCTTCAAGAACGAGATCACCCAGCACACGCTGCTGCACGAGGACGTCAAGCGCTTCTTCGACGGCTTCCCGCGTGACGCGCACCCGATGGCGATGCTGTCGTCCGTGGTGAGCGCGCTGTCCACGTTCTACCAGGACAGCCACAACCCCTTCGACGAGGAGCAGCGGCACCTCTCGACGATCCGCCTGCTCGCCAAGCTGCCGACCATCGCGGCGTACGCGTACAAGAAGTCGATCGGGCACCCGTTCGTCTACCCGCGCAACGACCTCGGGTACGTGGAGAACTTCCTGCGGATGACCTTCTCGGTCCCCTCGCAGGAGTACGTGCCGGACCCGGTCGTCGTCTCCGCGCTGGACAAGCTGTTCATCCTGCACGCGGACCACGAGCAGAACTGTTCGACGTCCACCGTGCGTCTGGTCGGCTCCTCGCAGGCGAACATGTTCGCCTCGATCTCCGCCGGTATCAGCGCGCTGTGGGGCCCGCTGCACGGCGGCGCCAACCAGTCGGTGCTGGAGATGCTCGAAGGCATCAAGCAGTCCGGCGGCGATGTCGACACCTTCATCCGCAAGGTGAAGAACAAGGAAGACGGCGTGAAGCTCATGGGCTTCGGGCACCGCGTCTACAAGAACTTCGACCCGCGGGCGAAGATCATCAAGGCGGCGGCGCACGATGTCCTCTCGGCCCTCGGCAAGGATGACGAGCTGCTCGACATCGCGCTGAAGCTGGAAGAGCACGCGCTGGCCGACGAGTACTTCGTCGAGCGGAAGCTCTACCCGAACGTGGACTTCTACACGGGTCTGATCTACCGGGCCATGGGCTTCCCGACCGAGATGTTCACCGTGCTGTTCGCGATCGGCCGGCTGCCCGGCTGGATCGCCCAGTGGCACGAGATGATCAAGGAGCCCGGCAGCCGTATCGGCCGCCCGCGTCAGATCTACACCGGTGAGGTCCTGCGCGACTTCACGCCGGTCGAAGGCCGCTGACACACCGGTCCTTCACACAGCGATCGAAAAGCGCCCCGCCGCCGATCCCCCCACGGGTCGACGATACGGGGCGCTTCCCGTTTCCCCGGGCGGATTCCCCCCACGGGATCCGGTCCGGGCGTCTGTTGGGTGCAGGCGGCACCTGAATGCCACCGCTGCTGCCTCGGCGCGGTCTGCCGGGGTACGTACACGACGGGTGGGCCGCTCAAGCTCCCCGTGGCACGTGCCCCGGCCAACGCTTGCCCGGAACATCCCCCAAGATGTTCCGCCGGACGTCCCCCAAGACATCCTTGGCATCGCTCACTTAGACACTCGGGGCCCCCGAATGGTTACCCCCCAAAACGTGTGATGTGAATCTCGTTGTGAACGTCCTGTGAAGGTACGCAATTCCGGGCCGTTTGTCACTACGAACAGCGAAGAGTTGGCCATGGCAATAACTGCCGCTGGGGTGCTGTACACCTCGGTCACCAGGAGATCTCCACTTACGGGCCCGGATCGGGCCCGGTTCGCGTGTCCGTAAACCGTCGCGTTCTCCCCTGTGCGGGTCCGGCCGTCCGCGCGTGCCGTTCCGGATCATCCGGCCCCCGGGTGTGCCGGGCCGGCGGCCTGGCAGGTCGCCCGCGCGGCCGGGACCGGCGGGACCCCGCGGGCGCCGCCCGTGATCCGGTGGGGCCCGCGCCGGCAGGGGACCGGCGCGAGCCCCACGGCGAGCGGGTTCGGATCCAAGCGCGGGGTCAGGCCCGGTCCAGGAGCCCGTATCCCGCCTCGTCCAGCACGGAGCGCACGGTCTGCTCGTCCAGCGGGGCGCGGGATACCACGGTCACCTGCCCGGTGGCGGCGACGGCCGTGACGCCGGTGACGCCGGGGAGCTCGGCGAGTTCGAGGGAGATGGCCCCCTCGCAGTGCTCGCAGGTCATCCCGGTCACCTGGTAGACGGCGGTGACCGAGCCCACCTCCACATCGGCGGTCGAACCGCCGCCGCAGCACCCGCCGCCGCAGCACCCGGCTGCGGGGGCGGCCTCGGTGGCCCGGGCGGCCGGAGCGGACCGGCCGGCCCCGGGCGGGGAAGTCTCTGTCTCGGCGCTCATGCTGCTCTCCTCTGTGCGATGTGCGTTCCTCCCCATGGTGCGCCAGGGACTCCTGATGACCAGTGGGCCCCGGCGTCGTGTTGCCGTCCGGGCCCGCCCTGATGCGGGCGAAAGGCCCTGGAGGGTCCGCGAGGCCGTGTCGCCGCCCCGGGGGCGGACCCGCGGCGTCCGGTGCGGCGCGGGGCGCGTGCCGTCCGCCGCGAGCCGGACGCGACGCGCGGACCCGTCTAGCGGCCTCTGTTGCTCGGCCTGCGCGACACCCAGACCCTGATGGTCTCCGCGTACCAGTACGGCTTCCCGTTCTCCACCTGATCGGGTGGTGGCAGCAGGCCGTGCTTGCGGTACGAGCGGACGGTGTCCGTCTGTACCCGGATGTGAGCGGCAATCTCCTTGTAGGACCAGAGCTTTCGGTCGGTCATGACCAGCACCTCCCCGCACGCCGCGCGACGCCGGCCTGGCAGCCGTCGGGGGAGTCGCGGAGCTGTGCATTGGTGATCAATTCACCCTCTCCCCGGACAACGGCGTCCGAAGAGGGCAGGGAAGGTGCTGTTGATCTCCTGTGACGGAAAGGCCGCGTAACGCGGACATGCGTGACGGGAAGGTAACTGCTGTGACGGAAGCGGCACATGAGGGCATAGGGGTCTGTGCCGGGAGTAATCGCCACCGATCCGGGGCCGGCGGAAGCACGGAGGGCACCGGCCCCCGCGGGGCCGGTGCCCTCCGTGGGATGCCGGTGTGTCAGGCCCCGCAGGAGCGGAGGAACGCGCGGGTGCGGCGCGCGATGGGCAGCGGCCGGTCGGGCGCGCATGGGTACATGTCCTGCTCGACGATCGCGAACAGGTCGGTCCCCAGCTTCCGCGCCGCGTCGAGCACCGGTCCCAGCGCCGGGACGCCCTCCGGCGGCTCGCACATCACCCCGCGGGCCACGGCTGGGCCGAACGGCAGCTGCTCGGCCCGCACCTGGGCCAGCACCGCGGGGTCCACCTGCTTGAGATGCAGATAGCCGATCCGCTCCCCGTACGTCTCGATGAGCCGCACACTGTCCCCGCCGCAGTACGCGTAGTGCCCGGTGTCCAGGCAGAGCGAGACCACGTCCGGGTCGGTCGCGTCCAGGAAGCGGGTGACGTTCTCCTCGGTGTCGATATGGGTGTCCGCGTGCGGATGCACCACGATCCGCAGCCCGAACCGCTCGCGCACCTCGTGGCCCAGACGCTCGGTCAGCCGGGTGAGCTGCCCCCACTGCCCGGCGTCGAGCGTGTCGGACTCCTTGATCTCGCCGGTCTTGTCGTCCCGCCAGAACGACGGGATGACCACGAGGTGCCGGGCCCCGGCCGCCTGCGCGAGCGCGGCGACATCGGCGACATGCGCCCACGTCGCGTCCCACACGCCGGGCCCGTGGTGCAGCCCGGTGAAGACCGTGCCGGCCGACACCCGGAGCCCGCGCGCCGCTGTCTCCCCGGCGAGGCGGGCCGGGTCCGTGGGCAGATAGCCGTACGGGCCCAGCTCGATCCACTCGTAGCCGGACGCGGCGACCTCGTCGAGGAAGCGGGTCCAGGGGACCTGGAGCGGGTCCTCGGGGAACCACACCCCCCAGGAGTCGGGTGCGGAGCCGATCCGGATCTGGGTCATGGGACAAGGCTTCCGCCAGGCCGGGAAAGCTGTCAAGCGTTGGTCCGAATGTCAGGACAATGCGTTGACAGGGCTCCGAGGGGGGAGTTAGACCTGAGGGCCCGTTACCCGGCCCTCCCTCACCCGGCCGTGGGGCGGGGCCGCCCGAAGGACGAGAGGACGTGCACGGTGTACGACCTGATCACGATGGGCCGGATCGGAGTGGACCTCTACCCGCTGCAGGCGGGCGTGGGGCTGGCGCAGGTCGACACGTTCGGCAAGTTCCTCGGAGGCTCGGCGACGAACGTCGCGGTCGCCGCGGCGCGGCTGGGGCGGCGTACGGCGGTCGTGACCCGGACGGGCGCCGACCCGTTCGGTGAGTACCTGCACCAGGAACTGCGGGCCTTCGGCGTCGACGACCGCTGGGTGACCCCCGTGCCCGGCCTGCCCACGCCGGTGACCTTCTGCGAGATGTTCCCGCCGGACGACTTCCCGCTGTACTTCTACCGGCAGCCGAAGGCACCCGATCTGGAGATGTACGGGGAGGAGCTGGACCTCGGGGCGATCCGGGACGCACGGGTGTTCTGGATGACGGGGACCGGGCTCTGCGCGGAGCCGAGCCGTACGGCGACACTGACCGCGCTGGCGGCCAGGAGCGCCGGCCCCGCGCACCCGCAGTCCACCCCCGCGGAGCCCCGCGCCACCGTCTTCGACCTGGACTGGCGCCCGATGTTCTGGACCGACGACCCGAAGCCGCAGTACGCCAGGGCGCTGCGCCACGCCACCGTGGCCGTCGGCAACATCGACGAGGTCGAGATCGCCACAGGTGAGCGGGAACCCCGGGCGGCGGCCGAGGCGCTGCTCGCCCACGGGCCGGAGCTCGCCGTGGTGAAACAGGGCCCGGGCGGCGTCCTCGCCGTCCACCGCGACGGCCGTACCGCCGAGGTGCCCCCGGTGCCGGTGGAGGTCGTCAACGGCCTCGGCGCGGGCGACGCGTTCGGCGGCGCGCTCTGCCACGGGCTGCTCGCCGGGTGGGAGCTGGAGCGGACCATGCGGTACGCCAACGCGGCGGGCGCCATCGTCGCCTCCCGGCTGGCCTGCTCGTCGGCCATGCCCTTCGCGTCCGAGGTGGACGAGGCCCTCCAGGGAGTGCGCCCGTGAGCGGCCGTGCGGCGGTCTCCCTCAGCGATCTGGTCGCCACCAGGACCCACCATCCCGAGGCCATCGCCGAGGCCGCGGCCCGCCGCGCCCGCCGGCCGCTGCTCCGGCACGGCGGGCGGCTGATGATCGTGGCCGCCGACCATCCGGCCCGCGGCTCACTCGCCGTCGGCGGGCGGGACCTCGCCATGGCCAACCGGCACGACCTGCTGGAGCGGCTCTGCCTCGCCCTCTCCCGGCCCGGTGTCGACGGAGTGCTCGCCACCGCCGACATCCTGGAGGACCTGCTGCTCCTGGGCGCGCTGGAGGACCGGGTCGTGATGGGCTCGATGAACCGCGGCGGCCTCGCCGGGTCCTCCTTCGAACTGGACGACCGCTTCACCGGGCACCGGGCCGAGGACCTGGCCCGCCTCGGCTTCGACGCGGGCAAGCTGCTCCTGCGCATCGACTACGACGACCCCGGCTCCCTGGCCACCCTGCACGCCACCGCGCGCGCCATCGACGCGATGGCCGCCCACGCACTCCCGGTCTTCGTCGAGCCGTTCATCTGCCACCGGGTGGACGGACAGCTCCGCAACGACCTCAGTGCCGACGCGGTCACCCGCTCCCTCGCCATCGCCTCCGGACTGGCCGGCACCTCCGCCTACACCTGGCTCAAGGTCCCGGTCACCGCCGACCCCGACGACATGGCACGGGTCATGGGGACGACCACCCTGCCCGCCGTGCTGCTCGGCGGCGAACCGGGCGGCGACCAGGACACGACGTACGAGAAATGGCGCACGGCGCTGCGACTGCCCACCGTGCAGGGGCTGGTGGCCGGGCGCTCGCTGCTCTACCCGGCGGACGGGGACGTGTCGGGCGCCGTGGACATCGCGGTGGGACTGCTCAGGCCGCCCGGGAGGAACGCATGACCGACAGCCGTCCGCACGACGACCGGGTGGTACGGGCCGGCAGCGCCGCCCGCGGCCCGTACGCCCTGGACATCGGCCCCGGGCAGGCCGGCTGGGACCGCTCGGCGCTGCGGATCCTGGACCTGGCCCCCGGGGGTTCACAGCCATTTTCCACGCGGGACAGCGAATGGATCGTGCTGCCGCTCACCGGGGGCTGTACCGTCCATGTCGACGGAGAGGTCATCGAACTGCTGGGCAGGGCAGGGGTGTTCGCCGGGGTCACCGACTTCGCCTACCTGCCGCGCGACGCCCGTGCGCAGATCTCCTCCGGTGCGGGAGGCCGCTTCGCCCTGGCAGGAGCGAAGTGCGAGCGACGTCTCCCCGCCCGTTACGGCCCCGCGCCGGAGGTCCCCGTCGAGCTGCGCGGCAGTGGCAGCTGCTCGCGCCAGGTCAACAACTTCGCCGCTGCCGACACCTTCGCGTGCGACCGGCTCATCGCGGTCGAGGTGCTCACCCCCGGCGGCAACTGGTCGTCGTTCCCGCCGCACAAGCACGACGCGTACCACCCGGGCGAGGAGTCGGTCCTGGAGGAGATCTACTACTTCGAGATCGCGGACGGCGGCCCCGGCTACCACCGGGTCTCCCCGTCCCGGCCCGGCGGCACCGATCTGCTGGCCGAGGTCCGCAGCGGCGACACGGTCCTGATTCCGGACGGCTGGCACGGGCCTTCGATGGCCACCCCCGGGCACCACATGTACTACCTCAACGTGATGGCGGGGCCCGGAGCGGAGCGCGAGTGGCTGATCCGGGACCACCCCGACCACGGATGGATCCGGCAGACCTGGGACGCGCAGCCCGTCGACCCGAGGCTTCCGCTGTACGGCAACGGAGCGCAGGAGGAACGCCGATGACCCCCCGCAGGACCGGCGAGCAGACCGCGGAGACCCGCCGTCTCACCACCGCCCAGGCGCTGGTGGCCTTCCTGGCGCGCCAGTACACCGAGCGCGACGGCCGCAGACAGCGGCTGATCGCCGCCACCTGGGGCATCTTCGGCCACGGCAACGTGGCCGGGATCGGCCAGGCGCTCACCGAGTCGGGCCAGGACGCGATGCCCTACCACCAGGGCCGCAACGAGCAGGCGATGGTGCACGCGGCCGTCGGGTACGCCCGGCAGTCCGGCCGGCTGTCCACCCACGCCGTCACCACCTCCATCGGCCCCGGCGCCACCAACCTGGTCACCGGCGCCGCCCTCGCGTCCGTCAACCACCTGCCGGTGCTGTTGCTCCCCGGCGATGTCTTCGCCGCCCGCCCCGCCGACCCCGTGCTCCAGCAGCTCGAAGTCCCTTACGCGGGCGACGTGTCGGTCAACGACTGCCTGCGGCCGGTCTCGAAGTACTTCGACCGGATCACCCGCCCCGAGGCACTGATCCCGGCCGCGCTCGCGGCGATGCGTGTCCTCGCCGATCCGGAACTGACCGGCGCTGTGACACTGGCGCTGCCGCAGGACGTGCAGGCGCAGGCGTACGACTGGCCGGAGGAGTTCTTCGCCGAGCGGGTCTGGCGGGTGCCCGTGCGGCGGCCGGACGCCACCGAGTTCGCCGACGCGGTCGCCGCGGTCCGGGCCGCCGCCCGGCCGCTGATCGTCGCGGGCGGCGGCGTCCGCCACAGCGGCGCCCAGGAGGCGCTGCGCGCCCTCGCCGACACGACCGGGATCCCGGTGGCGTCCACCCAGGCGGGCAAGGGCGTGCTCCCGTACGACCACCCGGCGGATGTGGGCGGGATCGGCCACACCGGCACCGCCACCGCCGACGGGCTGGCTCGCGCCGCCGATCTGGTCATCGGGATCGGAACCCGCTACACGGACTTCACCACCGCGTCCGGGACGCTCTTCCAGTACCCCGGCGTCCGCTTCGTCAACATCAACATCACCGGTTCCGACGCGTACAAGCTCTCCGCGCTCCCGCTCGTCGCGGACGCCCGCGCCACGCTGGAGCGGCTGACCGGCGCGCTCTCAGGCCACCGGGTGAGCACCGCGTACGAGGGCGCGTACCGCGCGGCGAAGGCGGAGTGGGAGGTGCGGGTCACCGCGGCCTACACGGGCGACGAGGACGCGGCGCCCACCCAGGCCCAGGTGCTCGGGGCGCTCGACGCGCTGGTCACCGGCGACGACATCGTCATCAACGCGGCGGGCTCCCTCCCCGGCGACCTGCACCGGCTGTGGCGGACCCGCTCCTGCGACCAGTACCACGTCGAGTACGGCTACTCCTGCATGGGATACGAGATCCCCGCCGCGATCGGCGTCCAGCTGGCCGCTCCCGGCCGGCCCGTCTGGGCGCTGGTGGGCGACGGTACGTATCTGATGAATCCCACCGAGATCGTCACCGCCGTCCAGGAGCGGCTCCCCATCAAGGTCGTCGTCCTGCAGAACCACGGATACGCCTCGATCGGCGGGCTCTCCGAGTCGGTGGGCGCCGAACGCTTCGGCACGGAGTACCGCTTCCGGGCCCCGGACGGCACGTACACCGGAGACCCGCTGCCGGTCGATCTGGCGGCCAACGCGGCCAGCCTCGGACTGACCGTCCTGCGCCCCAAGACCCTCCGTGACCTGCGCGAAGCTCTGGCCACTGCACGTGCTGCGGACCGTCCCACATGTGTCTACGTGGAGACCGAAACGGCAGACACAGTGTCGGGGCCGCCTCCGGCACAGGCGTGGTGGGATGTTCCTGTGGCCGAGACCGCCACCCGCCCCTCGGCGGTCGGGGCCCGGGAGGAGTACGACCGGCAGGTCGCAGCCCGACGCCGTCATCTCTAAGGCTTTAGGAGCGTTCACCATGAAGACCGTCACCCACTGGATCGGTGGCAAGTCCGTCGACGGCACGTCGGGCAACTGGGGCCCGGTCACCGACCCGGCGACCGGCGCCGTCACCACGCAGGTCGCGCTGGCCTCAGCCGCCGACGTGGACACCGCGGTCGCTTCGGCGAAGGCCGCCTACGCGACGTGGGGAACCTCCTCGCTCTCCGCCCGCACCACGGTCCTCTTCCGCTACCGGGCGCTCCTCGACGCCCACCGCGACGAGATCGCCGCGCTGATCACCGCCGAGCACGGCAAGGTGCACTCCGACGCGCTCGGCGAGGTCGCCCGCGGTCTGGAGATCGTGGAGCTGGCCTGCGGGATCACCACCCAGCTCAAGGGCGAGCTCTCCACCCAGGTCTCCAGCCGGGTCGATGTCTCGTCGATCCGCCAGTCGATCGGTGTCGTCGCGGGCATCACGCCCTTCAACTTCCCGGCCATGGTGCCGATGTGGATGTTCCCGCTGGCCATCGCCTGCGGCAACACCTTCGTCCTGAAGCCCAGCGAGAAGGACCCGTCGGCAGCGAACCTGCTGGCCGAGCTGGCCACCGAGGCCGGTCTGCCGGACGGCGTACTGAACGTGCTGCACGGTGACAAGGTCGCCGTGGAGGGCCTGCTGAGCCACCCGGACGTCGCCGCCGTCTCCTTCGTCGGCTCCACCCCGATCGCCCGTCACATCCACGCCACCGCCACCGCGTACGGCAAGCGCGTCCAGGCGCTCGGCGGAGCCAAGAACCACATGCTGGTCCTGCCCGACGCCGACCTGGACGCCGCCGCCGACGCGGCCGTCTCCGCCGCGTACGGCTCCGCAGGTGAACGCTGCATGGCGATCTCCGCCGTCGTCGCGGTGGCCTCCGTCGCCGACGAGCTGGTCGCGAAGATCCGGGAGCGCGCCGAGAAGATCACGATCGGCCCCGGCAACGACCCGTCTTCCGAGATGGGCCCGCTGATCACCCGCGCGCACCGCGACAAGGTCGCCTCGTATGTCACGGGCGCCGCCGCCCAGGGCGCCGAGGTCGTCCTGGACGGCACCGGGTTCACCGTCGAGGGCCACGAGGACGGCCACTGGATCGGCCTCTCGCTGCTGGACAGGGTCTCGACCGATTCGGACGCCTACAAGGACGAGATCTTCGGCCCGGTCCTGTGCGTACTGCGGGTCGAGACGTACGAGGAGGGCGTGGCGTTGATGAACGCCTCGCCGTTCGGCAACGGCACCGCGATCTTCACCCGGGACGGCGGCGCGGCCCGCCGCTTCCAGCTGGAGGTCGAGGCCGGCATGGTCGGCGTCAACGTCCCGATCCCGGTCCCGGTCGGCTACCACTCCTTCGGCGGCTGGAAGGACTCGCTCTTCGGCGACCACCACATCTACGGCAACGACGGGGTGCACTTCTACACCCGGGGCAAGGTCGTCACCACCCGCTGGCCCGACCCGGCGGACGCCCCGGCCGGCGTCGACCTGGGCTTCCCGCGCAACCACTGATCCACCTCCGGATCCGCACGCGTGGCGACGGCGGGCGGATGGCGCGGCGGTGAACTCTCGCCGAACTCCCGCGAGGGCGGCTTCCGTACGGCAGTCCGGGCGCGGTCGGATGCCTAGCATGAACGGCATCCGACCCGCCTGCCGTACGAACGGAGCCCCCTGTGTCCAGCCGCGCCACCGGCTCAGGTGAGGCGCCCGCCGCCGGCCGCCGCAGCTGGGTGGTGATGGCCGTCCTCGCCACGGCCGTCGCGGTCGCCCTCGGCGCCACCCTGATCCCCGGAGGCCCCGGCGGTACGGCGGGCCACCACGTGGGGGACGCGTCCGACGGGCCGCGCCACACCGCGGTCGAGATATCCCCCGGCTCCTGCGGACGCGGCTGGACCCGGCCGCACCCGGGGACCCAGGTCTTCGACCTGACCAACACCTCCAACGGCCCCGCCGAGGTGGACCTCACCGACCCGCGCACCGGCGCCGTCTACGCGGAGACCGAGGGCCTCGCGCCCGGTGCGACCCGCGAGATGCGGGTGGCGCTCGGCAGCGGCTCGTACGCCTTCACCTGCCTGCCCGACGACACGGACGCGGTGCGCGGTCCGACCGTGCGCATCGCGGGCCCCGCGCGGGGAAGCGGACCACACGCGACCCCCGTGAGCGGGCACGATCTGGTCCTCCCGGCCCTCGCCTACCAGAAGTGGATCGGCGCCAGGGCCGGTGAACTCGTCAGGCTGACCGGCGTACTCAGGAAGGCCGTCGACAGCGGCGACCTGGCGGCGGCACGCGCGGCGTGGCTGCCCGCACATCTGGTGTACGAGCGGATGGGCGCGGCCTACGGCACCTTCGGCGACGCCGACTCCGCCATCAACGGCACCGGCGCCGGGCTGCCGCGCGGCCCTCACGACCCGGACTTCCAGGGGTTCCACCGCGTCGAGTACGGGCTCTGGCACGGCGAGTCCGCCGCCTCGCTGCGCGGCCCGGCCGACCGGCTGTACACCGCGGTCCGCGCCCTCCGCGACGGCTGGCCGCAGCAGCGGATGGACCCGGCGGACCTGGGGCTGCGCGCCCACGAAGTGCTGGAGAACACCGTCCAGTCCGAGCTGACCGGACGCACCGACCGCGGGAGCGGCACCAGTCTCGCCACCGCCCGCGCCAATCTCGACGGCACCCGCGAACTCCTCGCGGTTCTCAGGCCGTTGCTCACCCCGCGTGACCCCGGGCTGCCCCGGCTCGACTCCTGGCTCGACCGCACGCAGCACACCCTGGACCGGTTCGGCCACGGGGGACGGTGGACCCCCGTGAACCGGTTGCGGACCGCCGACAGGGAACGGCTCGACGCCGACGTCGGCCAGGCCACCGAGCTGCTCTCCCCGGTCGCGGCCCTGTGCGACCTGCGCCGTACGGCGTGAACCGGCAGGGACCACCGCAGGACAGGTGGCTTGCGGCACGACACGGGGGACGACACCATGCGGGGCGGCAGTACCCCCACGGCAGCCTGCGGGACGAGACCTCGCGGCACGGCACGGGAACGGCGGGAGACACGGTATGAGCGGGAACGGCGCGAACGAGGTACGCAGGCGCGGATTCCTGCGGAGCGCGGCGCTGGGGATGGGGTCAGTGGCGGCGGGGGCCGCGCTCGTCGGCGCGGACCGCCCCGCAGCAGCCACAGGTACCACGGCTGCCCAGGCGGCCGCGTCCGCCGGGGAGTTCCACGGCG
The DNA here is from genome assembly GCF_036061255.1 of Streptomyces sp. NBC_00388. NCBI lineage: Bacteria > Bacillati > Actinomycetota > Actinomycetes > Kitasatosporales > Streptomycetaceae > Streptomyces > Streptomyces sp. NBC_00388. The sequence continues at coordinate 2,622,914 of NZ_CP107948.1, read as the reverse complement.
CACACCAGGCGGGGATCCTCGAACCGCCCCGGCCCGCCACGGTGTTCGCGTCCTTCGACGTCACCGCCGACGGCCGCAGGGAGCTCACCGAACTGCTGCGCACCCTCACCGCGCGGGCCCGCTTCCTGACCACGGGGGGCACCCCGCCCCCGCTCGGCATCACCGCCCCGCCCAGTGACTCCGGGGTACTCGGGCCGCAGGTCCCGGCAGGCGGGCTGAGCGTCACGGCCGGTGTCGGCGCCTCCCTCTTCGACGGCCGCTTCGGGCTCCACGACCGCAGGCCGCTGCGGCTCACCACCATGCCGTCCTTCCCCGACGACGACCTCGACCAGGCCGAGTGCCACGGCGACCTCAGCGTGCAGCTCAGCGGAGACAGCCCCGACGTGGTGCTGCACGCCCTGCGCGACATCGCACGGCACACCCGGGGTGCGATGCAGGTGCGCTGGCGGATGGACGGCTACACCAGCCCGTCCCGGCCCAGCGGAACACCCCGTAACCACCTGGGGTTCAAGGACGGTACGGCCAACCCCGGGACACATGACACCGCGGCGATGGACCGGCTGATCTGGGTGGGCTCCGGGGCCGAGCCCCACTGGACGGCGGGCGGCACCTACCAGGTCGTGCGGCTGATCCGGATGCTGGTGGAGTTCTGGGACCGGGTCTCGCTGACCGAGCAGGAGCGGATGTTCGGCCGCGCCCGGGACACCGGGGCGCCGCTCGACGGGAACCACGAGTCCGACTCCCCGCGGTACGCGCAGGACCCGAAGGGCGATGTGATCCCGCTGGACAGCCACATCCGGATGGCCAACCCGCGGACGCCGAAGACCGAGGGGCAGCGGCTGCTGCGCCGGGCGTACAACTACGACCGGGGCATGGACACCAACGGAAACCTCGATATGGGGCTGCTCTTCTGCTGCTATCAGCAGGATCTGGCGAGGCAGTTCGAGACCGTGCAGAAGCGGCTGGCCGGTGAGCCGCTCGTGGACTACATCAAGCCGTTCGGCGGGGGGTACTTCTTCGCCCTGCCCGGCGTACGGGACCGTACGGACTGGTTCGGCAGGGCGCTCCTCGCCTGACGTCCGCGCCGCTTCCCGGCGAACCTCCCCGCCCCAAGGAAGGGTCAAGTCTTCCCCCGGACTTCCTGACCGGCTGTTCACCCCGGCGACACAGCGGCGCAGCCGCCGGGTCGTGGCGGTCGCGCAGCATCCTCCGCGTAAGGGACACGACAACCAGGCGGACAGCCGGCAGCGGAGGCACGGAGAGCATGGTCAGCACAGGGAGAACGGCGGGGCCCGGACGGCGGGCGATACGGTGGGGCGCCTTCGCCGGAGCTGCGGCGCTGACCGTACTCGGGGGCCCGGCCCCCGCTTTCGCGGACGCGCACGGATCCGGCCGGGACCACCGGGGCGGCAGCCACGCGACCGCCACACCGGTCAAGCACCTGGTGGTGATCTTCCAGGAGAACGTCTCCTTCGACCACTACTTCGGTACGTACCCGAAGGCGGCCAACACCGACGGCACGAAGTTCACGGCGGCCCGGACCACCCCGAAGAACATCAACACCCTGAGCAACGCGGGGCTGCTGAAGAAGAACCCGAACCAGTACACGCCCCGGCGGCTCTCCTCGTCGCAGGCGCTGACCTGCGACCAGAACCACAACTACGGGCCCGAGCAGTACGCCGCCGACGGCGGCAGGGCCGACCAGTACGTCCAGAACACCGACTCCGGCAAGTGCTCGGGCAGTCTCTTCGGCGAACCCGGCCTGGTCATGGACTACTACGACGGCAACACGGTCACCGGCCTGTGGAACTACGCCCAGCACTACTCCCTCGGCGACAACGCGTACAGCTCCAACTACGGCCCTTCGACGCCCGGCGCGCTCAACCTGATCTCCGGCCAGACGCACGGCGTGACCTCCGTCGACCCGGCATCGGGCACCGAGCACCCGAAGCAGACGGCGAAGCCCGACGCGTACACGGTCGTCTCACCGGATGCCAGGGGCGTCGGCACGGTCACCAACGACCCGGACCCGGCGTACGACGACTGCGCGAACGGCGACCACACCAGCAAGAACGCGCTCGCCGTCATGCACGGCAGCAACATCGGTGACCTGCTGAACAAGCAGAACGTCAGCTGGGGCTGGTTCCAGGGCGGCTTCCGGCCCAGCACCGCGTGGAGCGGCAAGCAGGGCGACTACGCGAAGTGCGCCGGAACCACCCACGCCAACACCGGCGGCGCCGCGTCCGTCGACTACAGCGCGCACCACGAGCCCTTCCAGTACTACAAGTCGACGTCCAACCCGCACCACCTGGCCCCGAAGAGTGTCAGCGAGATCGGCCACAGCGGGCGGGCCAACCACAACTACGACCTGACGGACTTCGACGCGGCCCTGAAGTCGGACCGGCTGCCCGCGGTGAGCTTCCTGAAGGCGTCCGAATTCCAGGACGGCCACGCCGGATACTCCGACCCGACCGACGAACAGCACTTCCTCGTCGGGCAGATCAACAAGCTCCAGAAGTCCCCGGAGTGGAAGGACACCGCCGTCGTCGTCGCGTACGACGACTCGGACGGCTGGTACGACCACGCGTACGCCACGCCGCAGAACGGCTCGAAGGACACCGCAAAGGGCTCCAACGGCAAGGCCACCGACAGCCCCGCCTGCCAGGCAGGACCCAAGTCGGCCGGCGGCTACGCCGACCGCTGCGGCCCGGGTACCCGGCAGCCGCTGCTGGTCATCTCCCCGTACAGCAAGGTCAATTCGGTCGACCACACCCGCACCGAGCAGGCGTCGGTCACCCGGTTCATCGAGGACAACTGGCACACGGGTCGTATCGGTGACGCGTCCTTCGACGCCCGCGCCGGGTCGCTGACCTCGGCCTTCGACTTCAGGCACCCGAACGACAAGCAGGTGCTGCTCAACGCGGACGGATCGGTGCAGTCGGTGCGACACATCCCCGCGCAGCCGTCGCGCCCGCACGGCGCGGCGGCAGCGACGACCGACCGGTCCGCCACCCGCTCCGACCTCGCGTCCAGCGATGTCGCGGCGAGCGCCCCGTCGTCGGCCGCCCTGCCGGCCGGCATCGCGGCGGTACTGGTGGCGGCGGGAGGCGCGGCCTTCGTGGTGCGGCGCCGCAGGGCACGTACGGACGGCTGAGCCCGGACGGTGCGCACCCGTTCCGCCCGTCAAGGACCGGGCGGGTGCGCGCGAGCCGGGCTGTGTCAGAACCAGTTCGCGGGGTTCGCGTGCTTGGCAAGACTCTTGGCGCCGTCAGCGATGCCGTCGCCGACGTCGGACGCCTTGTCGCTCACCCAGTCGGCGGCCTTCCCAGTGCCTTTCTTGATGTCGCCCCAGTGTTGGACGATCTTCGCGCCACCGTAGACGACCCCGAAGCCGACGGCGAGGCCGATGGTGAGGGGGTTGGGGGCGATCATGGCAGCGGTCATCGACGCGTTGAAGCCCGCTTCGGCGACGTCAGCGACGTAACCGGCACCCTCCCTCTTGAAGGCTGCGAGAGGGTTGCCTTGGACGACGACATTCGCGGTGCTGAAGCCGGTGGCGGCCACGCTGCCGACGATGCCGGCGCCCCGCAGGGCTCCGGCGACTTTCCCAGCGCCCGCCAGCCCCTTCGCCAGCGATGTGGTACGGCTGAAATTCAGGCTGCGGGCCTTCGAGAAGATGTTGCCTGTGACCCTCAAGAGGTTGGCATTGCCGGCTCGTGACACCGCCTGGCCTGCGTGGGTGGTGCCTCCGTACCGAGCAGCCAGGGAGTCCGAACCCACCACGAAGTCGATGGCTCGATTTATGGAAACACCCCTCCAGAGAGGGGACTTCATCAGGGAGAAGCGGCGCACAGCGTCGTAGCCGTCGCCTGTCCAGTCCGAGATGGTTCCTCGTGTACCTGGAATCCTCTGTGCCCACTGGCTGAGCTTTCCGGGGAACCAGCTTCCTGGCGCGCCGAGCGAGCGGATTGTCGGGGAGTAGGCGACGATCTTGTTCCCTACCCACTTCAGCGGGCCATTGCCGGAGTCCGCGAGTGCTGTGCCGATGCGGTTCTTCCACGGCGCAAGGACGCCCTCTTTGAGCGAGTTACCCACCAGCACCTTGGTGAGTGCCGTTCCCTGCATGGTCACGGTGGCCGTGGTGTCTCCGACCGACTTCCAGTCGCCGTACAGGTCCAGGATGCTGACAATGGTCGCCCCATGCGGTTTGAGACCGGGGATCCATTCCAGTGCGTGGGCCTTGATCCGGCCGATCCAGTGGCTCAGTGACTCGTTGGACTCCCTCTTGAAGACGGACGCCTCGGGGCTCGTGCTGACCGCGACGGAGTTGGCCAGCAGGATCTCGTCCGGTGGCAGCCCTTTGCCTTCATGCTCTTTGAGGTACTTCTCAAGGTCCTTCGACGAGAATCCGGCCCACCGCACTCCGGCTTCCGGGTCACCGCTCTCCAGTCTGGCGATCGAAGCGCGCTTGCGGAGATCCGGTCCGGTGTCCTGAGTCCAGGAGCGCAGCGGTTTGAGTGACGTCAGATGACTGGAGACGCCGAGTCGAGAGGCTCTGGTGAAAGCCTCATCCAGTTTTTCCTGTACGCCGCCTTTCCCGTCCAGGAGCTTGGCGAGCTGTTCCAAGTCATCGGGATTGGCGATCCTCATGTGGGTGGATTTCCTCGGGATTTCAGTTCACCGGGCACGGGGCGGCGGCACGACGGCGGGAAATGGGGCAGGGCCCGGGCTCCGTCGGCTGACGGAGTCGAGGCCACTGGGCGTGCTACTTGTCGCCGATGAGGGCGAACGCGAAAGCCAGTCGGCGGTCGATCCAGGCCGCGCAGATATTGATCTTCGTGCTACCCAGGGACGTGATGACGACCTCGTCTCCCGAACGCCACTCAAGTGGCCGGTATCTGCTCCCCGGCTGATCGCCCTGGCCCGGGTTGAGCAAGTCGTCGAAGACGCCGGTGACAAACCTGCCCGCTGCCCGCCCTGCTACTTCCTTGGCGCTGCCACTCGCCATCTTGTTGCGTCCGACGATCTCCGGACGGCCTGGCTGATCGATCCGCCAGGTGTGCTTGAACGGGCGCTTGGGAGGCACTCGTCGCAGGGTTCCGATGACAAGGTCCCCTGCGTCACGCACCACGTGATGTCTTTCGCCCTTCACTTCCTGCGGGGCGTCGAGGTAACAGAGCAGCTGTTGCTGCTCGATGTCCTCGTAGAGAGTCAGTCCGGGGTCGGAAGGGAGCGAGTGCTTCTCCGCCGTCGCCACGTAGGCGCAAGGAGCGAGGACCGGCAAGTCCTTGTCGCCCCGCGGTACGCGTATGGCGCGAGGGCCGAACCCGGAACGTGTACGTTTCGCTGACTTGGGCCGTTCGACCGACCCGAGAACGAACTCGTTGACATCCGCCCAGGGAACCGGCTCCACCCGAGGCTCCTCGACCGTCCTGTCCCTGCCGAATCCCACCGTTGCCTCCTCCTGAACCGGTCTCACGGGCGAGACGATCCGAGCCCGGACCGATCCTACGGTGGCGGAGAGCGACGGTGCTCGCTCGTACTCCGCAATGACCTGGCTCCGCGATTACGGACAGGGATTACGGACAGCCAGGGAGGTCCCCAGCGCCGGCTGCTCCGCCCGTACGCCGGGCACTTCCACCCGGCGGCCCGCCGCGCTGTCCGAGCAGCCGCTTAGGGTTCGGACATGAAGCTACGCAAACCCCGTGGCCGGGTCATCGCCTGCGCGGTCGCCGCGCTGGCCGTCCTCGCCGGGGCCGGCACATGGACGGCCGTCGCCTCCGACGGGCCCGCGCCCGTGCACCGCGAGGACCGGCTGATGGCGGTGGACGGGGTCCGTATCGACACGTCCTACTTCACGGCGGGCAGCCCGGGGCGCCGGCCCGCCGTGCTGCTCGGGCACGGTTTCGGCGGCAGCAAGGACGATGTGAAGGGACAGGCCCAGCAGCTGGCGCGGGACGGATACGCGGTGCTGACCTGGTCCGCACGCGGCTTCGGGAAGTCGACCGGTGCCATCGGGCTCAACGACCCGGACCACGAGGTCAAGGACGTGTCACGGCTGATCGACTGGCTGGCGGCCCGCCCCGAGGTCCAGCTGGACAAGCCCGGAGACCCGCGTATCGGTGTCACCGGTTCCTCGTACGGCGGGGCGATCTCCCTGCTCGCCGCCGGGTATGACCACCGGGTCGACGCCATCGCCCCGCAGATCACCTACTGGAACCTGGCCGACTCGCTCTTCCCCGACGGGGTCTTCAAGAAGCTCTGGGCCGGGATCTTCATCAACTCCGGTGGTGGCTGCGCCCGCTTCGAGAAGCAGCTCTGCGCGATGTACGACCGGGTCGCCGGGAACGGCAAGCCGGATGCCGCCGCCCGCAAGGAGCTCGATGAGCGGAGCCCCTCGGCCGTCGGCGACCGCATCAAGGTGCCGTCGCTGCTCATCCAGGGCCAGACGGACTCCCTCTTCCCGCTGAGCCAGGCGGACGCCGCCGCGCGGCGGATCAAGGCCAACGGCGCGCCCGTTTCGGTCGACTGGATCGCCGGCGGACATGACGGCGGCGACCGGGAGAGCGGCCGGATCAACGGGCGGATCGCCTCCTGGTTCGACCGCTATCTCAAGGGCGACAAGAGCGCCGGCACCGGCCCGGCCTTCCGGGTCACCCGGACCGGAGGGATCGACTCCACCGACGGCGCCGCCCAGTTGAGAGGCGCGAGCAGCGACCGCTATCCCGGCCTGGAGAGCGGCGGGCGCTCCCTCGCGCTGACCGGCCGCGAGCAGACCGTGGAGAATCCGGCGGGCGGCGCCCCGCCCGCGATCTCCGCACTGCCGGGCGTCGCCGCGGCCTCCCAGCTCTCCGGACTCGGGGTGGGGCTCTCGCTCGACTTCCCCGGCCAGTACGCCCACTTCGACTCCGCCCCGCTGACGACCGCTCTCACCGTCACCGGATCGCCGAGAGCCAGGATCCGGATCACGTCGTCCTCACCGGACGCCGTGCTCTTCGCCAAGGTGTACGACGTGCCGCCGGGCGGCAAGCAGCAGGTGCTGCCCCACCAGCTCGTCGCCCCGGTCCGGATCACCGGGGCGAAGGCGGGGCGGACGGTCGAGCTGACCCTGCCGGCCGTCGACCACAAGGTCGAGGCCGGGCACCGGCTTCGGCTGGTCCTCGCGTCGACCGACCTCGGGTACGCCTCACCGGCTCACCCCGCCACGTACTCCGTCTCGCTGGACGGTCCGCTGACCGTCCCCACGGTGCCCGCGCTGCACACCGCGGGCACCGGGTTCGCCTGGTGGGTGTGGGGGCTTCCGGCGCTGGGTGCGCTGATCGCGGTCCTCCTGCTGATCCCGCGGCGCAGGCCGGCCCCGGCGCCCGACCCGGCCCTGGCCGACCTGCCACTGCGGATCACCGGCCTGACCAAGAAGTACGCCGGGTCCGCCGACCGGTACGCGGTCCGTGATCTGTCCTTCGAGGTCGGCAAGGGCCAGGTGCTCGGTCTGCTCGGGCCCAACGGCGCCGGCAAGACCACCACGCTGCGCATGCTGATGGGACTCATCACCCCGGACGGCGGGGAGATCCGGGTCTTCGGCCACGCGATCCGTCCGGGCGCGCCCGTCCTCTCGCGGGTCGGCGCGTTCGTCGAGGGGGCCGGTTTCCTGCCGCACCTCTCCGGCCGGGCCAATCTCGACCTGTACTGGCAGGCCACCGGCCGCCCCACCGAGGACTCGCACGTCGCCGAAGCGCTGGAGATCGCCGGGCTCGGTGACGCGCTGGAGCGCGCGGTCCGTACGTACTCGCAAGGCATGCGGCAGCGGCTCGCCATCGCCCAGGCCATGCTCGGCCTGCCCGATCTGCTGATCCTGGACGAGCCGACGAACGGTCTCGACCCGCCGCAGATCCGCGAGATGCGGGACGTGATGATCCGGTACGCGGCCGAGGGCCGCACAGTGATCGTCTCCAGCCATCTGCTGGCGGAGGTCGAGCAGTCCTGCACGCATCTGGTCGTCATGGACCGCGGGCAGCTCATACAGGCCGGCCCGGTCGCCGAGATCACCGGCAGCGGGGACACCCTCCTCGTCACCTCCGCCGAGGAGATCACGGAGGCGCTGGCCGGGAAGGTGGCCACCCTGCCCGGCATCGGCTCCGCCGTACGCACCGACGACGGACTGCTCGTACGGCTCGACGGCGCCACCCCGGCCGCGCTCATCTCGGAACTGCTGCGCCTGGACGTGCCGCTGACCGGTGTGGGTGCGCACCGCCGCCTGGAGGACGCGTTCCTCACCCTGATCGGAGGCCAACCGGCATGAGCACGACCGTCCTCCCGGACCCAGCCCGCCCGGATCCCGCGCGGGCCACCGCGCCCGGGTACCGCGCCCGGCACACACTGCCGCTGCTCGTCGAGGCGAAACGGCAGTTCAGGCGCCGGCGCACCGTGGCGATGGGTGCGGTGCTCGTCGCGCTGCCCTTCATCCTGGTCGCCGCCTTCGCGGTCGGCGGCACCCCCAGCGGCGGCAGCCGGAACGGGCCGACGCTGCTCGACACCGCGACGGCATCCGGCGCGAACTACGCTGCCACCTGCCTGTTCGTGTCGGCGGGCTTCCTGCTGGTGGTGCCGGTCGCGCTGTTCTGCGGTGACACGGTGGCGTCCGAGGCCGGGTGGTCCTCGCTGCGCTATCTGCTCGCCGCCCCGGTGCCGCGCGCCCGGCTGCTCGGGAGCAAGCTCACGGTGGCGCTGGCCTTCAGCCTTGCCGCGATGGTGGTGCTGCCGGTGGTGGCGCTCGCGGTGGGCACCGTCGCGTACGGCTGGGGTCCGCTGGAGCTGCCCACCGGGGGTGCGCTCGCCGCGGGGGACGCGGTGCCGCGGCTCGCGCTCGTAGTGGCGTTCATCTTCGTCTCGCAACTGGTCACGGCCGCGCTGGCGTTCTGGCTCTCCACCAGGACGGACGCGCCGCTCGGCGCGGTCGGCGGCGCGGTCGGCCTGACGATCGTCGGGAACGTGCTGGATGCGGTGACGGCCCTCGGCTCCTGGCGCGACTTCCTGCCCGCGCACTGGCAGTTCGCCTGGGCGGACGCCCTCCAGCCCCAGCTCGAATGGGGCGGCATGGTCAAGGGAGCGGCCGTCTCGGTGGCGTACGCACTCGTCCTCTTCGCGCTGGCCTTCAGGGGCTTCGCGCGCAAGGACATCGTGTCGTAGCGCGGCCGGGAGGACGGAGTACCGCCGGGCCTGCGGTGGCGCGAAGGACCGGACGCGGTTGTGCGAAGCACCGGAAGGAGCGCGCCCGCCGGGCGGGGAGTTGGTGGCTTCTCCCTATGGGGGCGGGGGCCACGGACCCCCTAGCGTCGATCCCAGGAATCGTCGGGTGTGCCGCCGAGGTGTGCTGTGCCACGGATCCTGCCCGGCTCTGCGGAATGAGAGTGCGTGACAAGCACAGCGGGCAAGTTCAGGCGTGCCGTCCGCGACGGCGGGGTCCCACCGGTCCTGGCGGCGGCCGTCCTCTGGGGCACCGTGGGGCCCGCCGAGATCCTGGCCGGGAGCAGCGCGTCCCCGGTGGCGATCGGCGCGTGCCGGATGCTTGTCGGAGGGGCGGTCCTGGGGCTTTTCACCGCACGGCCCGCGGGGATCCGGACCTTGTGGCAGCGGTCCGCCCGGTGGTGGATGCTGGTCAGCGTCCTGGTCACCGCGGCCTTCCAGGCATGCTTCCTGGAGGCGGTGGCCCGCAGCGGCGCCGCCCTGGCGACCGCCGTCACGTTCGGCGCGGTCCCGGTCGTGACCGGGATATGCGGGCGCGCCCTGAACGGCGAACGGCTGAGCGGACGGTGGGGCTGCGGCACCGTGTGCGCGATCGGTGGCATCACGCTGCTCCTCGTGCCCGCCGACGGCGGACCCGCGGACCGTACGGGCGTACTGCTCGGGCTGGTCGCCGGCGCCGGCTTCGGCGTGTACATCTCGGCGACCAAACGGCTCGGCGACCGCGGGGCGGACACCGCGGCGGCTGCCCCCGTGAGCGTGCTGGGCGCGGGGATCCTGGTCTCGCCCTGGGTCCTCGCGCGTCCCGACGGGCTCGGTGAACCGCGTGCGGTGGTCCTGGTCGGCTGGCTGGCCCTCGCCACCACCGCCCTGGGCTATCTGCTGTTCACCAGGGGGGTGGCCAGGATCAGCGGAGCCACCACCGGCACGCTCAGCCTGGCGGAGCCCCTGGTCGCCACCGTGCTGGGGATCGTCCTGCTGGGGGAGCGCCTCAGCCCCCCGGGGGTGGCGGGCGCGGTGCTCCTGCTGGGCGGACTGGTCCTGGTCTCCGTCCCGTCCCGGCGTCGCCCAGCCGTGACCCGTACGGAGGCGGCCCGTACGGAGGCGGCCCGTACGGAGGTGGTCCGTGCGCAGGAGACCGGAGCAGGTACGGGCGGGGGCGGCGGAGACCACGCCTCCCGCGCTGCCCGGACGGGGGCGCGCGAGGAGGCGTAGCCGGTCGAAGGCCGCGCTGCTCAGCGGTCCTGGTACGCGGACATGGCGTCGTTCACCCGGGGGGAGAAGAAGAGTGGGCCGATGGCATCGGCCCACGCCATCCCCTCCGGGGTCAGCCGCAGCACTCTGCCGTCGTGGGTCAGCCAGCCCCGCTCGGTGACCAGGGCGAACTGCGCCGGGAAGTCTTCCTGCGGAAGGCTGCCGAACTGCAGCCGGTAGCGCTCGACGCTCATTCCGTCCGCCTCCAGCAGCATGTGCAGGATCAGCATGCGGCGGCGTTCGTCGTCGTCCATGCGGAACGACCACTGCGCACGCCGGAAGGCGTCGGTCGGCGTCGCTATGTAGTCGTCGATGATGCGTCTGACCTCGGGCACGGCGACGGCGTAGTCGGTCGTGTAGTGCAGATCGGTCGTGAACGACCGTGCGCCGACGCCCAGTCCGACCATGCCGGCCTGCTGGTTGTACTCGCTGATGTTGGAGTCGTGCGCGCTGTCGACCGCCGCGCTGCCGATACGGCTGAAGACCCGCATGGAGGTCTGCCGGTAACCGGCGGCGAGCAGGTACTCGCGTCCGTAGCGGTACAGCCGCAGCCGCTGCTCGTCCCAGAGTTCGCCGCTCTTGTCGTGCCGGGCCATGAGCCCGGTCAGCGGACGGACGTACAGCGGGTAGAGGTAGATCTCCTCGGGCTCCCAGCCCAGCGCGGCGTCCAGCGACACCTTGAAGCTCTGCTCCGTCTGGCCGTCGATGCCGTAGATCAGGTCGATGTTGAGGATGGGGAAGGCGGCTCTCTTCAGCCGGGCGAGCGCCGCCTCGACCTCGGTGCGTTTCTGCGGCCGTACGGCGGCCCGCGCCTCTTCGTCGACGAAGCTCTGGACCCCGATGCTCAGCCGGGTCGCGCCGCGTTCGGAGAGGACCGCGATCCGGTCCGCGGTGGCCGTGGCGGGCGAGGTCTCGACCGACCACGGGACGGCCTGGAGGTCCGCTCCCATCACGTTCTCGCAGATGTCGCAGAGCCGGACCAGCTCGTCCGCTGTGAGATAGGTCGGGGTGCCGCCGCCGAAGGCGGCGAGGGTGAACTCCGGTGCTCCGTTGGCCTCCAGAGCCTCCCGGGTGACGCGTGCCTGCCGCTCCAGAGTGCCCAGGAAGTCGCGGGTGACCTCCTCGGGCGCCCCGGTGCGGGTGAAGAGATTGCAGAAGCCGCAGCGCATTTCGCAGAAGGGGATGTGGACGTAGAGGGAGAGCGAGTCGAGCCGCTCACCCGCCCACAGATCGGTCAGGAGCGGCCGCTCCCGGCCGAGCCGGTAGGCCTTCTGGTGCGGGTAGGCGTACACGTACTGCTTGTACGGCGTGGTCGGTTCATCGGGAACAGAAGGGGAGATGTGGACCGGTACAGAGGATGTCACTACCGTGATGCTTCCTTCCGGATTCGATCGGATCCCTGGGCAGTCGCGCCACGTGACAGCATCGTCGACGGAGCGTCACGGGATGCATGGGGTGAAACGCCGAACTATTTGGCTCTCTCTTTGCCCGAGTTGGATGGTTCCGTGACTTGCCCGGATTCCTGACCTCTGGCATGGAGGCGCCTGCGGCCGTGCCGGGAAAGGGAGTCCGGCTGAAAGTCCGGCGCCGTTGCGCTCACCATGGCGTCCATGAAGCGACTTCTCATAGCGGCCGGCGGTGGCGGCGACGCCATCGCGACAGCGATGGTGCACGCCGCTCTGCACGGACCCGACGAGCCCGCCCTCGTGCTGACATACGCCTGGGAGCGGCTGGTTGTCGATCCGGTGCCGGGCCCGCGGCGGCCTTCCGACTTCACCGGGACCCTCCCGGCCGGACCCACCCTGCGGCTGGTCACCCCCGAATCCGCGCCCCGGCCGCCTGCCGGGTCGCTCCTGCCCCGGCTCGCCGCCGGCCTGCGCCCCACGCTCGGCCTGCTCGACCCCTACGACGGGGCGGTTGGGCTCGCGCACCAGATCGCGGAGGCCGCCGCGTACTGCGGAGCCACGCGGGTCGATGTCGTCGATGTCGGCGGCGACATCCTGGCCGACGGCACCGAACCGACCCTGCGCAGCCCGCTCGGGGACGCGCTGGTCCTCGCCGCCTGTGCACGCGCCGCGCTCCCCACGGCGGTGCATGTGGCGGGCCCGGGGCTCGACTCCGAGGTGCCGGAGGCCGCCCTGCTGCCTCTGCTGGGCGATCCGCTGCGCGCCCTGACCCACGCCGACACCCTGCCCGTTCAGGCGGTCTTCGACTGGCACCCCTCGGAGGCCGGGGCGCTGCTGGTCGCCGCCGCGCGCGGGATCCGCGGGGTCTGCGGCACCCGGGACGCCCCGCGGCCCGTCACGCTCGGCGCCGCCAGCGCCAACGTCTACCGGCTCACCCTGGAGCGGGCCCTCGAAATCAACCCGCTGGCAAGGGCGTTGGCGGGGAGTACGAGCCTGGCCGAGGCGGAGCGGGCCAGCGAACAGATCTGCGGCTTCTCCGAGATCGCCCGGGAGCGCGCCCGTGCGGCCCGGCTCGGCCGGGAGACGGGCGGATCGGCGGTCGGGCGGGCCGGTCGTTCGGGGCAGCCGTCGCCGGCCGAGCGCTTCGCCCGGTGGGAGCGCGGGACCGCACGCAGGGGGATCGCCTATGTCACCACGCGGCGCATCGCCGAGGAACTGGCCCTGGACCCGGTCGAACTGGCAGAGCTGCGTGACCACCTCCGCACGGCGTCCCCGCTCCGCCACACCCCGCCGCTCTGGCGGCTGGTGACGGCGGAGGGGTGATGCGGAGGAGCGGCGCCGGACCGCACAGCGTCACGTCACGTCGCCATGGCGTGCTGTGGCGCCGTGCGGAATGCGTGCGGTCCCGGCGGCGACGGTCCGTACGGTTCCGGCCGCCCGTACCGGCCCTGTCGGCCTGTCGTTCCTACAGGTCGAACTCCGTCGGGGGGATGCCCAGCGCGAAGCACGCCTCGCGGACCACGGCCTGCTCGGACTTGTCGAAGTCCCCGTCGGCTCCGCCGATCACGATGCCGATCTGGATGACGGCACGCGCCTCGGTGGGCTTCTTGCTGACCTTGCCGATGGTCTGCAGGACGCTGACCTTGCCGAAGGCGAAGTCGGCCGTGAGCTTCTGGCAGTAGTCGTTGAAGCGGGTCTGCAGATCGTCCGCTGTGAAGTTCTGCAGCACGTCATTGGTGGCGATCAGGGAGGCGACGCGCTGCCGCTCCGCGGGGTCGATCGAGCCGTCGGCCGCGGCGACCAGCGCGCACATGGCCATGCTGGCGTCCCGGAATCCGCCGCTCTTGAGGTCGTTCTTCTTCGCGTCGAGCTGCGTCTGCATCGTCTTCGCAGAGTCCTTCAGGCGGTCCCACAGGGCCATCAGCCGTCTCCTCATTCACCGCGTGACCATTTTGATCACTCTTTACGGAGGGACAACGGCCGGACCCGTCAGGAAGTGCCCGCCGCGGGCCCGGTGGGTGCCGGGCGCCGCCTCTGCCCGGTGGCGGGTCCGGACGGCGGGTGGCGGCTCCGGCGCGCGTGGCAGACTGACTGACCGATGAACCTCGACGCCACCGACCTCGCGCTGGTCCACCTCCTCCAGGAGGACGGCCGCACGTCCTATGAGGCGCTTGCCGCGCGCGTCGGCCTCTCCCGCGCCGCCGCCCGCACCCGGGCGCTGCGGCTGACCGAGGACGGGGTGCTGCGCATTGTCGGCGTCATCCACCCCGCGGTGCTGGGGCGGACGGTCAGCGCGCACGTGGCGATCGACGTCGACGGTCCGGCCGGACCTGTGGCGCGGACCGTGGCCGGGCTGTCCGAAGCCGTCTTCGTGACGCTGACCGCCGGCCGCCGCCCGGTCATCGCGGAGCTGCGGACGTCCGACTTCGACGCGCTGAGCGCCCTGGTGGCAGGCGTCGCGCGGCTGCCCGGCGTACGGGGCGTCGACACGACCCCGTACACGCGCGTGCTCAAGGACCCCTATCTGCCGGTTACTTCGCCGGACCTGGTGAGTCTCGACGAGACGGACCACGCGATCCTGCGGGCGCTGCAGACCGACGGGCGGATGTCGTACGCGGAGCTGGCCGAGCGGATCGCCATGTCGGCGGCGGCCGCACGGGCCCGCTCGCTGCGCCTGCTGGACGCCGGTGTCTTCCGGGTCGCCGCGCTGGTCCGGCCGGGGACCCTCGGGATGGGCCACCTCGCGGGCTTCTCGATGCGCCGCTCCGGCGCCGCGCACGGTGCGGCGGGGGTGGGCAGCCTGCTGGCCACCGAGCAGGTGCAGTTCGCCGCGGAGTGTGTGGGCCGGGCGGACGTCATCGGGACGGTCGGTGGCGAGACCCTCGCCGACGTGCTGGCCTCGCTGGAGGAGTTGCGCGCCCTGGAAGGCGTGCACGGCCTGGAGAGCTGGCTCCATCTGGAGCTGGTCAAAGAGCGCTACGACTCCCTGACGAGCTGAGCCGACGAGCTGACGGCCCCGCGTTCCCGGGCCTGCCTCCCCGCGCGGAGGCCTCGCCCGGGCGCGCCAGGCCCCGGCGCCCGGCTCCGGCGCTCTGCTTCCGCCACCCGTCCTCCCGCCGTTTCCGCCGTCCCCCTCTCCGGCGGCCGGCGCTTCGCTCGCTGAGGGCCGGTTCTGCAAGCGAAAAGTTCTCCAGTTGCCCCTCTGGATAATCTTTCGCTTGCATCGTACTGTCGCAGTCAGCGGATCACTCGCACTTGCCTCCATCCGGCGTCGATTCGTTTCCCGTGCTGTCGGAGCGCCGGCGTATGCCCGCCGTCCTGCGCCGGCCCACCGGGACCGCACGCCCCTCCCCGTACGACCGGAGTACCCACATGGCCAGCACGCACGCAGCACACCCGGACCGCACCCTCCTCGTCACCGGCGGCACCGTCCACACCCTCACCCCGGCGGGCCGTGCCGAGGCCCTCGCGGTGCGCGGTGAGCGCATCGTGCACGCGGGTACGCCCGAGGAGTGCCGCGCCGCACTGGACGGCCGGGTGGACGAGCGGCTGGACCTCGGCGGGCGCCAGCTGCTGCCCGGCTTCGTCGACGCGCACTGCCACCCGGTGATGTACGGGCAGAACCTGGCCTGGGCCGATGTGCGGCCCGAGACCGTCGCGGACATCGACGGTCTGGTCGCCGCGCTCCGCCGGCACGCGGAAGGGCTCCGCCAGGACGCCCCGCTGCGTGGCTTCGGCTACGAGCACCGCAGGCTGGCCGAGGGCCGCCACCCCACCTGCCAGGACCTCGACCGCGTCGCCGGCGACCGCGAGGTCTACGTGATGAACGCGTCCGGCCACGGCGGTGTCGTGAACACCCACACGCTGCGCAAGTACGGCATCACCGCCGGCACCCCCGACCCGGTCGGCGGGCGCATCGGCCGGACGCCCTCCGGCGAGCCCAACGGTGAACTGTGGGACGGCGCCTGCGATCTCCTGACAGGACCTGACGGGGTGAAGATCACCAACCACGGCCCGAACTTCCACCTCGACGACCCGGCCGACGTGATGCGCGGCCATCTGCTCCGGGCCCAGCAGACCTTCCTCGCCGCCGGGGTCACCACCATCGGTGACGCCCAGGCGTCCCGCCGTGAACTCTCCACGTACCTGCGCGCCCGCGACGCCGGTGACCTGCGGATGCGTACCTCCGTCTATCTGACGTCCGCGCTGCTGGACACGGCCCTCGACCTCGGGCTCGGCAGCGAACTCGGCGACGACCAGCTGCGGATCCAGGGCGTCAAGCTCTACGCGGACGGCACGCTGGGCGGCTGGACCGCGTACTTCCCCGAGGGATACGCGGCCGACTGCTGCAACCACGGGCAGCTCTACCACGACCCCGCCGACTACGCGGAGCTGGTGATGCGTGCCCACCGGGCCGGATTCCAGACCGCGACCCACGCGCAGTCCCCCTACGCCATCGGCATGGTCCTGGACGCGGTCGGGAAGGCGCTCGCCGACACGCCCAGGACCGACCCCCGGCACCGCGTCGAACACTGCGGTCTCCCCACCGACGCGGAGATCACCCGCATGCGGGAGCTGGGCGTGCACGCCGTGCTCCAGCCGCAGCACCACCTCCGCACCGGCGACGGCACGCTCACCGCGATCGGCGAGATGGGCCACCGCTACAACCCGGCGGGTCTGCTCCAGTCGGCGGGCACGGAGTTCGCGTTCAGCTCGGACGCGCCCGTCGCACCGCCCCGGCCGTTCGAGGCGGTCGCCGCGGCCGCGAGCCGGGAGACCGTGCTCGGCACCCGGCTCGGCACCCCGGAGATGCGGCTCGCGGTGGCGGACGGCATCCGCGCACACACACTCGGCGGGGCGCGGGCACTGCACCGCGAGAACGAGGTGGGCAGCCTGCGCGCCGGAGCGTTCGCCGACTTCGTCGTCACGGCCGCCGACCCGTACCGGACCGACGACCTCGCACAGCTCGCCACGACCGGCGTCGAGGAGACCTGGATCGGCGCCCGTCAGGTCTGGTCCGCCACGGCCTGACGCGCCGGGCGTCCGACGGTCCGGAGCCCCCTCGGCCCAGGCTGTTCACCGATTACGGCACACCGCGCCCGCCCGTTCCAGAGGCCGCCACCGTGAAGGAGCACCACCGATGAGCACCACCGCACAGCCGGACCGGCCCGGGGCCGGTACGGCCGAACACACCGGCGGCGGCCCCGCAGCGGGCGCGGTCGAACAGCACGGCTACGACTTCATCCCCGAGTCCGAGCGCTATATGACCCCGCGCCAGCTGGGCTTCTTCTGGGCCGGGATCAACTCCTACCAGTTCTTCTTCGTGCTCGGCGCGGGCGCCATCGCCCTCGGCCTCTCGCTCGTCCAGGCACTGGTCGCCGTGGTGGCGGGCAACGCGCTCTTCGCTCTCGTCGCCTACAGCTCGATCGCCGGACCGCGCGCAGGACTGCCCGCGCTCACGCTGAGCCGGGCGCCCTTCGGGGTGTTCGGCAACCGCATCAACGCGCTGTTCACCTGGGCCATGTCCCTGGGCTTCAAGACGGTCAACGGCCTCCTCGGGGTCTTCGCCGTGCTCGCCCTCTTCGACCGGCTCGGCTGGCACCACTCCGGCGCCCCGGGCAAGGTCCTGGCGACCCTGCTCGTGCTCGGGGCGGCCATCGTCATCGCGGTCACCGGACACCGGCTGCTGGTCAGGGTCCAGCCGTACTTCGCGGTGGCGGTGGCCGTGGTCTTCGCGCTGCTGCTCTGCTGGACGATCGGCGGGGTGGACTGGAACTGGCACCCGCCGCACCACGCGGGCGGCGGCAGCGGCAACTGGCTCGCCCTGGTCGTCTCGGCCGCCGCCCTGATCGCGTCCGGGTCGCTCTCCTACCTGGTGGTCTCGCCGGACTACGCGCGCTACCTGCCATCGGACACCCCGGTCCGCAAGGTCTTCCCGCGGGTGCTCGGCGGCGGCGCCGGAATGGCGGTCTACCTGGGCATCGCCGGTGTCCTGGTCGCGACCCGTACGGACCTCACGGACCCGGTGGCGGGCGTCCGGCCGCTGGTGCCCGGCTGGCTGTACATCCTCTACATCGCCGCCTGCTTCCTGGGCTCGATCTCCAACAACGCCTCGGTCTTCTACTCGTCGGGCCTCGCGATCCAGGCCATCGGCATCCCGCTGAAGCGCTGGCTCGCCACGGCCCTGGACGCCACCCTGGCCCTCGCCGCGGTGCTGCTGATCCTCTTCGTGTACGACTTCGAGACCGCGCTGAACGAATTCCTCTCCCTGGTCAACGTCTGGGCTGGTCCGTTCGCCGCCGTCTGGATCGTGGACGGCGTCCTGCGCCGCTGGCACTACGACCAGCACGACATCCACACCAGCGACCGGAGCAGTCGCTACTGGGGCGTCGGCGGGGTCAACGTCCAGGGGCTGATCGCGCTCGCCTGCGGCATGGCCACCGGGCTGCTGACCATCAACTCGCCTCTCCTGCACAGCTGGCTGAGTGGCCGGCTTGGCGGCGCCGACCTCTCCTGGTTCCTGCCGATCCTGGTCTCGGGCGCGGCCTATCTGCACCTGGCCGGGCGGCGGGTGCGCGGCGAGCGGGAGCGGGACGGGCAGGTGAGTCGCACGTAACCGGCAGCGCAGCCGCGGTGGTCTCGGCGGGGCCCCGGGACGGCGGGCAGCGGCCCGGCGTCCCGGGGCCCCCGTGTTCTCCGGGCCCGCACTCACACGCACGCCCCACGTATCGGCAACAAAGTATTTCGGTATCCGATGTAATCTTCTTCCGCAGGGTCCCCGGGCCCGGCACCCCGGCGTGCGAGTGGAGGAGATGTGAGCAGGCGTACGACGACGCTGCACGACGGACGGCGCCCTTCGTGGCCGGCCGCCCTCCTGCGGGAGCGGGCCAGGCCGGAGCGGATCCGGGTGCGCCCCGGCGCCTGGTGGCTCGCGGTGGGGACGGTGTGCTTCGGCGCGTTCATGGGGCAGCTGGACGCGAGCATCGTCACCCTGACCTACGGCAGCGTGCGGACGGATTTCCACACATCGCTCGCGGCCGTGGAGTGGGTGTCACTCGCGTACTTGCTGACGCTGGTCGCGCTGCTGGTTCCGGTCGGCCGGCTGTCGGACGCGTACGGGCGCAAGCTCTTCTATCTCTACGGCTTCGTGGTCTTCACCGCCGCATCGGCGGCCTGCGGCCTCGCGCCCTCGCTGGGGGCGTTGGTGGCATTCCGGGTGGTCCAGGCGGCGGGTGCGGCCATGATGCAGGCCAACAGCGTCGCGCTGGTCGCCACCAGTGCGCCGCGTGAGCGGATGCGGACCGCGCTCGGCGTCCAGGCCGCCGCGCAGGCCCTCGGCCTGGCACTGGGGCCCACGGTCGGTGGCGCGCTGGTGGCGACGCTCGGCTGGCGCTGGGTCTTCGGCATCAATGTGCCGATCGGACTGTTCGCGCTGGTCGCCGGCCACTACCTGCTTCCGAGGACACGCGGCCGGCAGCGGGCGCGAGGCTTCGACTGGGCGGGCCTGGCGCTGCTCGTCGTGGCGACGACCAGCGGGCTGCTCGGGGTCTCGGCCGCGTCAGGACTGCCGGTGCCGGGCTGGGGCGTGGCCGGGCTGTTCGTCCTGGCCGCCGGGGCGGGCTGGGCGTTCGCGGTCCGCCAGCGGGTGGCCGCCGTGCCCCTGCTGGATCTGGCGCTGCTGAGGTTGCGCGCGGTGTCGGCCGGGCTGACCGGTGCGCTCTGCGGCTATCTGGTGCTCTTCGGCCCGCTGGTCCTGATCCCGATCGTGCTGACGGGCAGCGGCTCCTCGGAGCTGACGGCGGGCCTGGTGCTGACAGCGCTGCCGGTCGGCTTCGCGGTGGCCGCGACGGCGGCGGACCGCGCCCTGCCCCCGGCCCTGGGCGACCGGGGCCGCTGTGTGCTGGGCGCGCTGGTCTGTGTGGCGGCGCTGGGGGCGATGGCCCTGGCGCCGCTGACGCCCGGCCCGCTGCTCCTGCTCCTCGCGGTGCTCGGACTCGGACTCGGCGTCTTCACCCCGGCCAACAACACGCTGATCATGGGCGCGATCCCGGCGAGCTCGTCGGGTACCGGCGGCGGACTGGTCAACATGGCACGGGGCCTGGGCACCGCTCTGGGCGTCGCCCTGGTGACCCTGGCCCTGCACCTCGCCCCGCCGCACGGTGTGCCGGACGGGCCGCGCTGGGCCGTACTCGTCCTGCTCGCGGCAGCGCTCGTGGCGGTGGGTGCTGCGGGCGCCGGAACCCGGGCGGGCGCTCGTCCGCGTACGTGACGGGACGGAGATGACGGGACGGAGACGCGCCCCGGTCACCCGGGGGCGTTCCCGGAGGAGGAGCCGGAACCGGAGGACGAGCCCGAACCGGAGGACGAGCCCGAACCGGGACCGTGACCGGGCTCCGGGCCGGACCCGGAGCCGGGAGTGGCCCGATCACGGGTGGCGACGAGGTAGACCAGGGCTCCGGCGAACAGTACGGCGGAGACCCAGTCGTTCAGCCGCAGGCCCAGGAAGTGGTTGGCGTGGTCGATCCGCAGGGCTTCGATCCAGGCGCGTCCCGTGGTGTACGCCAGCACGTAGCAGGCGAACAGCCGTCCCCTGCGCGGGCGGTAGCGCCGGTCCAGCCAGAGCAGCAGAGCCATCACGCCGAGGTCCCACAGCGACTCGTAGAGGAACGTCGGGTGGTAGAAGGCCGCGGTCGGGCTGGACTCGGGCCGGTGCGCGGGGTCGATCAACAGGGCCCAGGGGAGATGGGTGGGGCCACCGAACAGCTCCTGGTTGAAGTAGTTGCCCCACCGTCCGATCGCCTGTGCCAGCACCAGACCGGGAGCGGCGGCGTCCGCGAAGTCCGCCAGCGCGATGCCCCGGCGCCTGCACCCCAGCCAGGCGCCCACGGCGCCGAGCGCGACCGCACCGGGGATACCGAGTCCGCCGTCCCAGATGTACAGCGCCCGGATGGGCTGCTTCCCGGCGGCGAAGTACAGCTCGGGGTCGGTGATGACGTGGTAGAGCCGGCCGCCCAGCACTCCGAACGGCACCGCCCAGAGGGCGATGTCGGCGATGTGGTCCCGGTTGCCGCCGCGGGCCGCCCAGCGGCGGCCCGTCAGCCACACCCCGGCGAAGATCCCGGCGATGATGCACAGCGCGTACGCCCGGACCGGGAAGGGTCCGAGATGCCAGACGCCCTGCGAGGGGCTCGGAAGGTACGCCAGGTTCATCGGCGGGACCGCTCTCGACGTGAGGTTGCCGACCGGGGGCCGGAGGAACCCGAACGAGATTACATCGGTCACCGAACCTTTCGGTTGTGGCCCTTGTGGCCCTTGTGGCCCTTGTGGCCCTTGTGGCCCTTGTGGCCCTTGTGGCCCTTGTGGCCCTTGTGGCCCCTGCGCCCTCTGTGGACTCTGGGGCCCGTGTGATTCCTGCGCCCCTCGTGACTCGGGTGACTTCCGGATCCCTGCGGTCCCCAAGTGACTCCGGTGACCCCTTTGGTTCCGGTGACCGCTGTGGCCCATGCCCCCGTCCGCCCTGCCACGGTCCACCCGGCCGTTGTCCGCCGCTTTCGCCGCCCATGCAGGGGCGGCCCCCGGACAGGTGGCACCGAGCCGGTGGTCCCGGGCCGGTGGCCCCGGTCTCCGGGATCAGTAAAGTTCGCGTATGCCGCCCCAGCCCCGATCCGGGACCCGTAAGCCGCCGAAGGACCACACGTCCGACGCGCGGCTGCTCACCGAGGCCGTCACGCGTCTGCGCCGTTCCCTCCGGGCGTCGATCCGTACCGACTATCCGTGGGAGACGCTCCCCATGGCCCAGGTCGAGTTGCTTCAGGTCCTCGCGGAGCACTCCCCGGCCCGGATCAGCGATCTGGCCACCCGCCAGCACCTGGCGGCCAGCACGGTCTCCGGACTGATCGGGCAGATGATCGCTGCCGGTCTGGTGACCCGCGACGTCGACTCCGCCGACCGGCGGGCCTCAGTCGTCGTCCTCACCGACGCGGGCCGCGCCCAGCTCACGGCGTGGGCCAAGGCTCACGAACGCCGCCTGGGAGCCGCCCTCGGAGCCCTGGGCGAAGGGGACCGTGAGACGGTCCGTGCGGCACTTCCCGCCCTGCTCCGCATCGCCGAGCACCTGGACGACACCGGCGGCTGACGGCAGCGGGCGTCCCCTCACGCGGACCCCGCGCGGTCCCGCGCCCGGCTCGCGGCGCGGGACGAGCCCGCAGGTCCCGCGTCTCCCGGTTCCGGGCGCAGCGGACCCTTACGCGGTCACTACGTCGTTCTCGCTAAGTTCCCCGGACCTGAGAAAGGCCCTCCCGGTGGGAGGGCCAGGCCGCGGTGCGGCGGGAGTGCCCCCGGCAGGACTCGAACCTGCGGCCAAGCGCTTAGAAGGCGCCTGCTCTATCCACTGAGCTACGGGGGCCGGATCGTGGCCTCGGCGGCCTGGAGCCCCGGTTGTACGGGTGCGTGACCTTGCCGGGGACCAGGATAGGGCTCCATTCACCTGCTCCCCGTTGCTTCACCTCCGTGGCACGATGTGGAGGTTCAGTGAAGCGAACTGATAATCGCAGGCGGGTGCGGATCGCGCATCGCTTTTGGCCCATCGGATCGCGGGTGTTGTGCAGTCGTTATGCCTGCGCCCCACTCGTCCTGAGTGTCCCGGGTGTCCGAACGGCCCTGATCACGCCCGATTGGCGCGCAGAAGTGGCTATACGCTTCAAAAAGCCAACTAAATTGGGCATTCTTCGCATGTGGTGACCTTGGATGTACGGCCTCAGCTGATTGACGCACTCTCCGTCTTGCGTGACCGAGTCGCCGCCGTGCGCCTTCCGCTCCCGTTGCCCGGCGCGCCACGCGCCCGCCGGACGCAGACCGAACTGCTCGCACAGCTCGACGACTACCTGGTGCCCCGGCTCAGAAGCCCGGAGGCTCCGCTGCTCGCCGTGATCGGTGGATCGACCGGTGCGGGGAAGTCCACACTCGTCAATTCGCTGGTCGGGCGCCGGGTCAGCGAAGCCGGCGTGCTGCGGCCCACCACGCGGACGCCGGTCCTGGTCTGCCACCCCGACGACCACCACTGGTTCGCCGGGCTGCGCGTGCTGCCGCGCCTCACCCGCGTCTGGCTTCCGCAGCAGGACGACACCGGTGACGGCGCAGCCCCGGAGCCGCACGGCCCCGCCGGCGGTGCGCTGCGGGTCGAGGTCGCCGAGAACCTGCCGCGCGGGCTCGCCCTGCTCGACGCCCCCGACATCGACTCGCTCGTCGCGGGCAACCGCGCGCTGGCCGCCGAGTTGATCTGCGCCGCCGATGTGTGGGTGATGGTGACCACCGCGTCCCGGTACGCCGACGCCGTCCCCTGGCATCTGCTGCGTACCGCGAAGGAGTACCGAGCGACGCTCGTCACCGTCCTCGACCGGGTACCCCACCAGGTCGTCGGCGAGGTCTCACGGCAGTACGGCGCGCTGCTCACCCGGGCCGGCCTCGGGGACGCGCCCCGCTTCACCATCCCCGAACTGCCCGAGTCCGCGGGCGGGGGCAGCGGACTGCTGCCCACGACCGCCGTGGCGCCGCTGCGCGCCTGGCTGACCGAGCGCGTGCAGGACCCGGCCGCCAGGCAGCAGGCCCTCGACCGCACGGCGAACGGGGTGATCGATTCGCTCGGTTCGCGGATGCCCGAGCTGGCCGCAGCCGTTGCCGTTCAGTACGCCGCTTCGGTCCGGCTCACCGGCACCGTCGACGAGGCGTACGCGAGTGAGGGCAGACGCGTACGGGCGCGTCTCAGGGCGGGCGCCGTGCTGGCCGGGGACGCCAGGACCCGGTGGCGCGGCTACCCGCTGGACAGTTCGTCGGGCGAGCTGCTCGACGCGCTGTCGGAGAGCCTGGCTGCGCTGCTCGAGTGCGCGGTGGCCGCCGCCGACGAACGGGTCCGCGAGAGCTGGGGGCGCGAACCGGCGGCGGCCGGGCTGGTGGCGGAGTCGATGGAGGCGGGCGAGCGGGTCGGGCTCGCCGTGCGCCGCTGGCGGCGGGTCCTGGAGGAACTCGCCGAGGAAGAGGTGCGGGAGCTGGAGCGCTCGGCCGCGCCGGATCCCGAGGCGGTTGCCGCGCTGCTGGCCGCGGCGTTGCTGGGTGGACGCAGGACCCGCAAGGCGGGGGAGCGGCTGGCCGAACGGATCGGGGCGCAGGGGGCGCTGAGGCTGCGCGACAAGGGCGCGGAGCTGGTCGGCACATACATCGACGAGGTGCTCGCCAAGGAGCGCCGACGCCGGCTCGCACCGCTCGAAGCCCTCGACGTGGGCCCCGAGTCGCAGGCCGAACTGATCGCCGCGCTGTCCGTACTGCAGAAGGAGAAGTGGCCGCGATGACCGAGGTGACACAGGTGACGGGGACGGCCGGAACGGCGGACGCGGCGACGGACGGGGCCGCGGTGGCCGACGCGGCCACCGCGCCGTCCGCAGCGGCCGGTTCGCACGGTACTGAGGGGACGGCTCCCGGCACCTGCGGGGCGGACCCGGACGTGGGCCGGGACGCGGCGGCGGGTGCCGTGGACGACGCTGCCCCGTCCGGCGCACCGGACCTGGCGCCCGGCACCGCTTCGCGCACGGCCCCGGGGATGGCGGACACCGCCTCCGACTCCGGCGACCCCTCCGGCGAGCTGTCCGGCGACCCGTCCGGCGACCCGTCCGGCCCGGTCCGGATGCCCGGCCAGGGCGGACACCGCTGGGACGACGGTTTCATCGCCCGGCGCGCGGCCGACCGGGAGAGCACGCCCGGCGCTGCCCGGGACCTCACCATGGGCCCGCAGCCCGAGTCGTACGAGGACTTCCCGCGTTCCGTGTCGTACGGCGCCGAACTGCGTGCCCGGCTGGACGCCCTGCGGGAACTGGTCGGGCTCTCCCGTACGCGCCTCGACGGCCCGACGCTGGCCGAGGCCGGACGGGTGCTGGACGAGGCCTCGGCCCGGCAGCGGCTCTCCTCGCAGCACACCGTCGTCGCCATCGCGGGCGCGACCGGGAGCGGCAAGTCGACACTCTTCAACGCCCTTGCCGGAGTGGCGATCTCCGAGACCGGGGTGCGCAGGCCCACCACCTCCGCCCCTCTCGCCTGCAGCTGGACCGACGGCGCCGCCGGCCTGCTCGACCGGCTGGCGATCCCCGGGAGGCTGCGCCGCAGGCCCTGGATGAGCGCGGGGCCCGGCGACGAGTTGCACGGACTCGTCCTCATCGACCTTCCGGACCACGACTCCGCCATGACCGCGCACCGCGACCAGGTGGACCGGGCGATGGAGCTGGTCGACGCGGTGATCTGGGTGGTCGACCCGGAGAAGTACGCCGACGCGGCCCTCCATGACCGCTACCTCAAGCCGCTCGCGGGCCATGCCGAGGTCACCTTCGTGGTGCTCAACCAGATCGACCGGCTGCCGGGCGAGGCCGCGGACCAGGTCCTCGACGATCTGCGGCGACTGCTCGACGAGGACGGTATGGCGCTGGGCGAGCACGGTGAGCCGGGCGCGACGGTGCTGGCGCTGTCGGCGCTCACCGGAGAGGGAGTGGGCGAACTGCGGGAGCTGGTCGGGCGGTTCGTACGGGAGCGGGGTGCGCCGGCACGGCGGCTGTCGGCCGATGTGGCCGCGGCGGCCGGCGAACTGCGGTCGGCGTATGTCGCCGAGGGGCACGCCGGGCTCGGCGAGCTGGCGCGCGAGCAGTTCGGCGACCGGCTCGGTGACGCGATCGGCGCCCTGGCGGCGGGCGAGGCGGCGGAGCGCGAGTGGAGCCGTAACGCGGTGAAGGCGTGCGGGACGCCGTGGCTGCGGCTCTGGCGGTGGTACGAGGCCACGCGCGCGCCCGGCGGCCCGGAGCCGATGCCCGCGGAGACCGGCCCGGAGCCCGCGGGTACGGAGGCCACGGCCAGACAGCAGGTGGAGCAGGCGGTGCGTACGGTCGCCGACGACGCGGCAGGCGGCCTCCCGGCACCCTGGGCGCAGGCGGTGCGTGAGGCGGCCGCCCGCGGCGGCGAAGGACTGCCCGAGGCCCTGGACGAACTGGCGGCGACGACCACCGCGCCGCGGCCGGGCGGCCGTTCGGGGCGGCCCGCGTGGTGGCCGGCCGCCGTACTGGCCCAAGTAATGATGACGGTGCATCAGATTCTTGGTGTGCTCTGGCTGCTGGGGGCGCTGGCGGGGGTGCTCGATGTCGCCCCGCTGACCCCTGTCCTGGTGATGCTGGCCGGGACCGCGGGCGGCCCGCTCGTCGAGTGGGCGTGCGGAGTGGCCGTACGGGGGCCCGCTCACCGGTACGGGCAGGACGCCGAGCGCAGATTGCGGGAGGCGGCAGCCGCGTGCGGCAGGGCGCGGGTGCTCGATCCGATCGGGGCCGAGCTGCTGCGCTACCGGGAGGTCCGGGAGCAGTACGTGACGGTGAACGGGTTGTCCACAACAGGTAAGTAGTCCACAGGCGCGAGCGGGAGAGGCTCCCGCCGGGCCAGCATGGGGACCGGATCAGCAACCGGCGACAGCGGGCGGCGGAACGGGCCGTGCGGGGCGCATGGGCCGTGCGGGGCGAATGGACGGCGCGGCCCGGCAGGGCGTGCCCGGTCCGGGGTTCGCCGCGAGAGTGGCCGGGTGCACCCGCGCGGCTGTCACGGGGGCAGCCGCGCAGACCAGGACGGGACGGGGAGACAGGCTCATGAACGACACCTTGGTGACATTGGTGGGAAATGTGGCGACGCAGCCTGAGTACCGGGATTCGGTCACCGGCGGAATGGCGCGATTTCGCTTCGCGGTCACCGCGCGCCGCTGGGACCGGCAGAAACAGGCCTGGACCGACGGGCCGACCAGCTTCTACACGGTGTGGGCCTGGCGGACACTGGCCGCGAATCTTGCGGGGTCCGTGTCCGTCGGTGAACCACTCGTCGTGCACGGCAGGTTGAAAGTGCGCGAAGAGGACAAGGACGGACAGCGCAGATTCTCGGCGGACATCGAGGCGCTGGCGGTGGGGCACGACCTGACCCGTGGAACCAGCGCCTTCAAGCGTGTGGCCAGGGCGGATACGTCTCTGACGGAGCGGCCGAAGGACCTTGTGTCCTGACCGGCGACGGTGCGCGCCGCGGCGCCACCGGCCCCTGGGGGGTGGTGATTTGTCGATATCGTCGGGTGACGGAGCGTATTCGCGGTAACGATTCTGATTCGGAATGGTTATCAGACGCCATGTGTGGAGACTGTGTTGCTCCAGCGTCCTTAGGATTCCCAGATACTCACGGGGCATTTGAGTCTGCCGGCGAGGAACTTCCCCCACGCGCGCCGCGAGGCGCATCGCGCGAAGAGTCCTTGCCCGAAGGGGAATTCTGTGTTTTCTGCGGTTTCTGTGTTTTCTGCGGGTTCTGGTTCCCGCATACGGCGGCTGGGCACCTCCCGGCTGGCCGCCGCCGCCCTGACTGCGGGGCTGGTCGCCGGTGGTGCGATGGCCACTGCCGGGCCCGCCTTTGCCGACGACGCTCCCACCAACTCCTCCGGTGTCACCGCCACCCTGGACAACCCGGGGGTATCGGTCGGCGGCAAGGTCGTGATCGACGGTGCCGACGAGACGGCCGGGCTCTTCGAGCTGAAGGTCGACGGCGGCGGCACCATCAAGACGTACTGCATCGACCTGCACAACCACACGCAGGCCAACACCTCCTACCGTGAGGTCACATGGGCCGAGTCCTCACTCGCGCACAACGACGACGCGGGCAAGATCCGCTGGATCCTTGAGCACTCCTACCCGCAGGTGACGCCCGCCTCGCTCGGCGCGAACCTCGATGTCGCGCTGACCGACGCGACGGCCGCCGCCGCGACCCAGGCCGCGATCTGGCACTTCTCGGACCACGTCGACGCGGTGCCGAAGGACGAGGCCGGGCGCAAGCTCACCGAGTACCTGGAGAAGTCCGCGGACAACGTCGCCGAGCCGTCCGCTTCGCTCTCGCTCGGCCCGGCCGACGTCGCGGGTCACCCGGGTGAGTCGCTCGGCCCGGTGACGGTCTCCACCAACGCCGCCAAGGCCGAGGTCGCCCTCGCCCCCGACGCGCCGCAGGGTGTCAGCGTCGTGGACAAGGACGGCAAGCCCGTGACCAGCGCGGTCAACGGTACGCAGCTGTTCTTCAAGGTCCCGGCGGGTACGCAGCCCGGCTCGGCCAAGGTGAACGTCACCGCGCAGACCGCGGTGCCGATCGGCCGCGCCTTCGTCAGCGACTCCAAGAGCCAGACGCAGATCCTCGCGGGCACCAGCACCGCTTCGGTCGGCGCTGTCGCCTCGGCCAACTGGGCCAGCAAGGGCGCCGTCCCGGCGCTCTCCGCCATGAAGGACTGCGCCAAGGGCGGCGTGGACATCACCGCCAGCAACAAGGGCGATGAGGCGTTCACCTTCGAGCTCGCCGGCCAGAAGCACACCATCGAGGCCGGCAAGTCGCAGACGGTGACCGTTCCGGTCGCCGAGGACCAGGCCTACGACTTCACGATCAAGGGCCCGAACGGCTTCGAGAAGCGCTTCCAGGGCGTCCTCGACTGCAAGACGGCCGGCAGCACGCCCACCCACAGCGCCGCTCCGTCCCCGAAGCCCAGCGCGGCCTCGGCCGGCGGCAGCACCTCGGGTGCGAAGGGCGGCGACCTGGCCGAGACGGGCAGCTCCAGCTCCACCCCGGTGATCGCCGGTGTCGCGATCGCCCTCGTGGTGCTCGGCGGCGGCGCGGTCTTCATGCTCCGCAGGAAGAACGGCACCGCGGGTCAGTGACCCCTGCCCGGTCACCGGAGCGCCGCTCCGGTGACCGGACGTGAGCGGTGAGAGAAGTGAGTGAGTGGTCACCGGACAGGGATGGCCACAGCGGCCCCGGTACGCCTCGTGCGGACCGGGGCCGCCCCCATGGGCAGGCGCTGAGAGCGCTGAGAGCGCTGAGAGACGCGAGCGGGCACTGAGCGGCGTCCGTCCCCGCCGGGTGATCGTTTCCTGGGCCGCCCCCCGGCCGCCCCCCGGCCGTCCCTGGCCGCGCAAGCGCGGTCCCCGCACCGTGCGAGACCGCCCGGCAGTGACCTACGGCGACGGCAGGTGACGGACCGGCTACCGGCGGGACGGGCGAAAGTCCAGGTCGCGGACGCTCGACCGTGCGGGTTTCCATCGAGGGATGGCCGTCAGGCAAGATGGGGTGTATCTGCCCACACATCTAATGCCGGACGGTTTCTCTTGGCTGAGTTCATCTACACCATGCGCAAGACGCGCAAGGCGCACGGCGACAAGGTGATTCTCGACGACGTCACCCTGAACTTCCTGCCCGGCGCGAAGATCGGTGTCGTGGGCCCCAACGGTGCCGGTAAGTCCACGGTTCTGAAGATCATGGCGGGCCTTGAGCAGCCCTCCAACGGCGAGGCGTACATCTCGCCCGGATTCAGCGTCGGCATCCTCATGCAGGAGCCCGAGCTGGACGAGTCGAAGACCGTCCTGGAGAACGTGCAGGACGGCGCCGCCGAGATCATGGGCAAGCTCAAGCGCTTCAACGACGTCGCCGAGCTGATGGCGACCGACTACTCCGACGCGCTCATGGACGAGATGGGCAAGCTCCAGGAGGACCTGGACCACGCCAACGCCTGGGATCTGGACGCTCAGCTTGAGCAGGCCATGGACGCCCTGGGCTGCCCGCCCGGCGACTGGCCCGTGGTGAACCTCTCCGGCGGTGAGAAGCGCCGCGTCGCGCTCTGCAAGCTGCTGATCGAGGCGCCCGACCTGCTCCTCCTCGACGAGCCCACCAACCACCTGGACGCCGAGTCGGTGAACTGGCTGGAGCAGCACCTCTCGAAGTACCCGGGTGCCGTCGTGGCCGTGACGCACGACCGGTACTTCCTGAACAACGTCGCCGAGTGGATCCTCGAACTCGACCGCGGCCGCGCGCTGCCCTACGAGGGCAACTACTCCACATACCTGGACAAGAAGTCGGCCCGTCTCAAGGTCGAGGGCCGCAAGGACGAGAAGCGCGCCAAGCGGCTCAAGGAAGAGCTGGACTGGGTCCGCTCCAACGCCAAGGGCCGCCAGACCAAGTCCAAGGCCCGCCTCGCGCGTTACGAGGAGATGGCGGCCGAGGCGGACAAGATGCGGAAGCTGGACTTCGAGGAGATCCAGATCCCGCCGGGCCCGCGGCTCGGTTCCATCGTCGTCGAGGTCGAGAACCTCTCGAAGGCCTTCGGCGACAAGGTCCTCATCGACGACCTGTCGTTCACGCTGCCGCGCAACGGCATCGTCGGTGTCATCGGCCCGAACGGCGCGGGCAAGACCACGCTGTTCAAGATGATCCAGGGCCTGGAGACGCCGGACTCCGGCGCCATCAAGGTCGGCGACACGGTCAAGATCTCGTACGTCGACCAGAGCCGCGCCAACATCGACCCCAAGAAGACCCTCTGGGCGGTCGTGTCGGACGAGCTCGACTACATCAACGTCGGACAGGTCGAGATGCCTTCGCGGGCGTACGTCTCGGCATTCGGCTTCAAGGGCCCGGACCAGCAGAAGCCGGCCGGTGTGCTCTCCGGTGGTGAGCGCAACCGTCTGAACCTGGCGCTGACGCTCAAGGAGGGCGGCAACCTGCTGCTCCTCGACGAGCCCACCAACGACCTGGACGTCGAGACGCTCTCCTCGCTGGAGAACGCGCTGCTCGAATTCCCCGGTGCGGCCGTGGTCATCTCCCACGACCGTTGGTTCCTCGACCGCGTCGCCACGCACATCCTGGCGTACGAGGGCGACTCCCGGTGGTACTGGTTCGAGGGCAACTTCGAGTCGTACGAGAAGAACAAGATCGAGCGCCTCGGTGCCGACGCGGCCCGCCCGCACCGCGCCACGTACAAGAAGCTGACGCGAGGCTGACCGTGCGGCACATCTACTCCTGCCCCCTGCGCTGGTCGGACATGGACGCCTTCGGGCACGTCAACAACGTCGTCTTCCTCCGCTATCTGGAAGAGGCGCGGATCGACTTCATGTTCCGGCTGGCGCCGGGGGACGGTTCGCCGTCGTTCTCCGGCGGGTCCGTGGTGGCCCGGCACGAGATCGACTACGTACGTCCGCTGGTGCACCGGCACGCGCCGGTCACCGTCGAGTCCTGGGTGACGAAGATCGGTGCCGCGTCGCTCACCATCGCCTACGAGGTGAAGGACGAGGACCAGGTGTACGTACGGGCGTCGACGGTCGTCGTCCCGTACAACCTGGAGGCCCAGCGGCCGCGGCGGATCACCGCCGAGGAGAAGTCCTTCCTCCAGGAGTATCTGGACCAGCCGGGAGTGCTCGCTGCATGACGGGACTCCCGCTGCGACTGGTCTTCGCCGACGCCGGGGAGGCGGCCGATCTCGCCGCCTTCCTGGCCCGGCTGATCCACTACGACCGAGCCGCGGCGGTACGGCTGCAGGCCCGGCCCGGTGCCGGGGACGCCGGTGCCGAACAGGGCCTGGCCGTCTTCGGGCGCCCGCCGTCGTTCGAGGTGCTGGCCATCCGTACGGCGCGGCTGGCCGCTCCGGTGGCCCTGGACACCACCGTATCCGCGGGTGAACTGCTCGAATCCGTGGACGAGCAGGGTGCGGCGGCCACCGTGCCCGCTCCTGTCACCGGCCCGCCGTGGGCGGGCCTGCTGCCGCCCCGCAGCGGCTGGCAGCAGCTGCCGGGGCTTCCGTCACCGGACGCGCTGCACGCCGCTGTTGCCGCTGTCGTCGCCGAATTCCGGTCCCGTACCGAGCAGTTGCCGACCGAGCGGCGCACGCGTGCCGAACTCGACCGGATCGGGCGGGAGATCTGGTCCCGGCCGCTCGGCGACACCCCGCTGCCGGTCCGCGCGGCACACGCCGCCCAGTCGCTCGGGTTCCTCCGGCCGGTCCGGGTGGCCGTCCCCGAGCGTTCCTCCGGTACCGGAGGAACCGGCCCGTACACGCTGCTCGGCGCCGGTTCCTGGCTCCGGCTGCGCACCCCGTACGGCTCGACCGCGGTGCGCGAGGCGTCCGCACTGGGCGGGCTGAGCGTCACTCCCGCGTAGGGAACCCTGCGAACGGCCGGTTCAGCCCTCGGTGTTGACCATGGAGGCAGCCGCGTAGGTCAGGTACTTCCAGAGCTGCTGCTCGTGCTCCTCGGCCAGGCCGAGCTCGTCGACCGCCTTTCGCATGTGCGCGAGCCATGCGTCATGGGCGGCACGGTCCACCTGGAACGGGGAGTGCCGCATCCGCAGCCGGGGATGGCCGCGGTTGTCGCTGTAGGTGCGCGGGCCGCCCCAGTACTGCATGAGGAACAGGGCGAGCCGCTCCTCGGCCGGGCCGAGGTCCTCCTCCGGGTACATGGGCCGCAGCAGGGGATCTCCGGCCACGCCCTGGTAGAAGTGGTGGACCAGGCGCCGGAAGGTCTCCTCGCCGCCGACCTGCTCGTAGAAGGTCTGCTCCTGAAGCGTGCCGCGCGGGATCTCTGTCACCCCTCCATGGTCGCAGACGGCGGAGCGGAGTGCTGCGGTCCCAGTGCACTCGATGCCGCCGCCACCGGGCGAGCAGACCCGCGGACAGGGGCCCGGCTCGATACGGCCGGACAGCCGGACGCGCTGTCACACGTTCTTCATTCTCTGTGCATGGTCCGGGGGCGCGGCCGCACCCGAGGATGGGCAGCGCCGCGGAAGCACCGCCCGGACCGGGCCTCGTACTGCCGGGGGCCCGCTTCGTGGGCACTTCGCCCGCCACGCCCACCGCTCGGATGCCCCGCCCGGGGGCGCTGCCGACCGGGCCGACCGAATGGAATCGACTCGTGCCCCTGACCGTCCGGCGTTCCCCCGTGAGACGTGACGGCCTCCGGCGTCTCCTGCCGCCCGCCCTTCTGCTCGCCGCAACCCTGGTGGTGTCGGAAGCCACGCCGGGCACCGCCGCCCCGGCCACCCCCGCCGACTCCGGCTCACCGGCCGCCTCTGCGTTCCCTGCCAACCCGTACGCGGGACCACCGGGAACCGCCACCATGCACGGGGACACCGGCTCTTCCGACACCACCCCGCTCGCCGGCCCCGGGGCCGGGAAGCTCACCGGGAAGCGGACCGGGCTGCTGTCGGCCTGCCCCACCGTCCTGGCCGGGTCCGACGACTACCCGGTGGCCCTGTGCACGCCGATCCTGGGCCAGGTGCCCACCGTCCACCTCCTCGATCCGCACACCGGCGCCTCCCTCACCTCGCTCAAGCTCACCAAGGGGTCACTGCTCGGCGGTGTCTACGCCTACATCGACCACCAGGACCGGCTCGTCGTCGTGGACGGCAGCCGCTCCCTGCTGCGCATCGGGCACCACCGGGACGCGGACAACACCTGGCGGCTGACTGTCGACAAGAGCCTCTCGCTCGCCTCGGCCGTGCCCGCCGACGACGCGGTCACCGGGCTCTCGCCGGACTGGCAGGGGCGCGTCTGGTTCGCCACCGGCGGTGGCGTGGTCGGCACAGCGGACGACACCACGGGCACGGTCCGGTCCACGAGCCTCCCGGCCGGTGAGCGGATCGCCAACAGCATCTCGACCGCGCCGCAGGGCACCGCCGTGACCACCACCCACGCCACGTACCTGCTCACCGCGACCGCCGACGGCACCCCGCAGATCGCCTGGCGCCGGGCGTACGACCGGGGCCGGGCGCGGAAGCCCGGCATGCTGAGCTGGGGCAGCGGTTCCACCCCCACGTTCTTCGGGCCCACGGGTGGCACCGACTACGTGGCCATGGTCGACAACGCCGACTCCTCGGTCGCGCTGAAGGTCTACCGGACGACGACGGGTGAGAGCGTCTGCTCCGTGCCGGTGCTGCTCGCCTCCCACGGCCCCGGCAGCGAGAACTCACCGATCGGAGCCGACCGGAGCGTCTTCGTCGCCGGCACTTACGGATACCCCTACCCGGCCGTTCCCGAGGGCGCGGGCGACAGCGTGCCCGCATCGGCGCCCTTCGCCGGCGGACTCAGCCGCGTCGACGTCCGCGCCGACGGCTCCGGCTGCGACCTGGTCTGGGACAACACGGTCCGCTCGGCGGCCGTGCCGAAGCTCTCCACCGCGGACGGAAGACTGCGCACCGTCCTGCGCGACCCGGTCATCCCCGGCACCACCGGGACCAGCCTGCTCGATCCCTACCGCTACGCCGAGATCGACCCGGACACCGGGAAGGTCCTCCGCAGCCAGCTGCTGGGCATCGGCGCTCTGTACGACACCCTGCAAATGGCCGGAACGGTGACACCGGACGGCGCCTATCTGCAGGGCACCGTCACCGGCATCCTCCGGATCACCGCGGGCTGACCGGCCGCCGGGGCGCCCCGCAGCCGTCGGACGCGGCTCGCGCGGCTGCCCCGGCCCCGGCTCTCCGGCCGTACCGGGTTCGCCTCCCGGCACGGAACGCAGCAGAGTGGATATATGGGTGCAGACCAGGCATTGCGGGCCGCGCTGGTGCGAGAGATCGCGGAGAGTGGGGCCCTGGCGGATCCCGCCTGGCGGGACGCGTTCGCCACGGTGCCGAGGCATCTCTTCGTGCCGTACTACTTCGCGGACGGGGTGGGGCGGCGGGCGCGACTCTGGGGTGAGGATCCCGACCCCGAGCGGCGCAGGCGATGGCTGGAGGGGGTCTACACCGACCAGCCGCTGGCCACCAGGATCCGGGACGGTGAACTGATCTCGTCCAGCAGCCAGCCCTCGCTGATGGCGCGCATGCTGGACGGACTCGCGGTGCGGGACGGGGACGCCGTACTGGAGATCGGGGCGGGCAGCGGCTACAACGCGGCTCTGCTGGCCCACCGGCTGGGCGACTCCCTGGTCACGACCGTCGATCTCGACCCGGAGATCACCGAGTCGGCACGGACTCATCTGTCCGCCGCCGGCCACGACCCCGCCGTCGTCACCGGGGACGGCGCACTGGGCTGCCCCGCACGGGCCCCCTTCGACGCAATCATCGCGACCTGCGCGCTCCCTTCCGTGCCGCGGGCCTGGCTCGCACAGTGCCGGCCCGGGGCGCGGATCCTCGCCCCGCTCGCGACCGGGCTGATCGTGCTGCGCGTGCGGGACGCGCAGCACGCGCAGGGTCGGTTCCTGGAGACCCCCGCCTACTTCGTACCCCTGCGCGGCGCCGGGGAGACCAGGCCCGCACTGCGCAGCGGCGGGCTGCCGCCCAGCGTGCTGGAGGACGGGCTGTTCCGCTTCGTGCTCACTCTGACGGGCGGCACGCTCGATCCCGTCGAGGCGTTCTCCCTCTGGGAGCGCGAGGGGCGTCCGCAGCGGGAGCGCTTCGGTGTGACGGTGAGCGGGGAGTACGAGTGGGCCTGGCTGGACGACCCCGAAGGACCGTACGCCTGGCCGCTCGTCCCCCCGGCCCACTGCCCGGTGGCTACTGCCCCCGGTGGATCCTGATGGTGGTCCAGGCGCCGACGTGCACCCGGTCGCCCTCTTCGAGGGGGATCGGGACATAGGGCGGGATCGGGTCCTCGGCGCCGTTGACCGTGGTGCCGTTGGTCGAGTTCTGGTCGACCACAGCCCAGGAGCCGTCGGGCTGCTGGACCAGGACCGCGTGCTGGTGCGAGACCCCGGGGTCCTCGGGAGGCACTGCCAGGTCGATGTCGGGTGACTCGCCCGTGGAGTGCCTGCGGCGGCCGATGGTGAGCTGGTTCCCGGTGAGCGCAATGCGCTGCTCGGGGGAGTAGGCAGGCAGATTGAGCCCGGTGGCTTCGGGCCCGCTGCGCTGCATCATCGCCATGAAGTACTCACGGTCGGGGCCGACCGTGGCCGACCAGCCCGCGGGAGCCTGAGGCTGCCCGCCCGGTTCGCCGGGCCTGCCGGACTGGTCGGGGCGGCCCGGCTCATGCTGCTGCGGCGGCTGCGAGTGAGGGGCCTGGGACTGCGGCGCCTGGGAGTGCGGGGCATGGAACTGCTGCGGCGGCTGGTGCTGCTGCCCCTGCGGCTGCCCGGGGTACTGCGGCCCCGGGCCCTGCGGGAGCCCAGGGTGCTGAGGCTGCCCGGGACCCTGCTGTCCCGGGCCCTGCGGCTGGGACGGCGGCGGGAGCAGCCAGTCGTCCGCGGCCGGCTGCTCGGGAGGGCGTGGTGCCCGCGGCGGCTGCGCGAACGAGGGCGGCGGCGGGGCGGACTGCTGCTGGTACGCCGGGGGCGGAGGCGGCGGGGCAGGCCGTCCGGTCGGCGCGTTCGTCAGCGGCTCGGCGGGCCGGTTGACCTGCGAGGGCCGCGAGCCCTGGTAGTCGTAGGCGTCCGGCGGCCTGGGCGGCTGCTGGGACTGGAGGCCCGGCGGCAGATTCGGGGCCACCGGTGTGTACGAGGTCGCGGTGTTGGTGAGGAAGTTCCACCGGCACTCCTCGCAGAACGGCGCCCCGGCCTCACGCGGCGTGCGGCACTGCGGGCAGATCTCCGCCTGGGCGGTGGGTTCCTGCGGGTAGCCGTAACCGGCCCCCTGGTTCCGGCCCGGCGGGGGCTGCTGGTGCGTGCCACCGCCGGTGTACGGCGGGGGCGGCGGGGGAGGCGGCGGCACGGCGCCCATGCGGTGGCCGCAGACCTCGCACCAGTCGTCGGATCCCGACTGGTGTCCGTTCGGGCAGGTCGGCATGGAGTCGCTTCCCCCTCTCCTCGTCCGGCCCGAAGGCCGCAAAACGTCACTTCTGCTGCTTGTGGTGCTTTTACTGTTACTTCTTGACGCGAACTGTCTTGGTGGAGCGCGTTTCGAGGGTCATCTCGTCCGCCTCCGCGACCTTTGCCTTCAGTCGCACAGTACCGGTCGCTTCGTCGACCACGTCCACCACCTTCGCGAGCAGTTTCGCAGTCTCCGCGTTCCCCGACGCCGCCGCAAGCTGGACCGCGCGGCCCAGCTTGGCCGTCGCACCGTCCAGATTGCCGGACTTGCGGTCATCCAGCCCTTGTTGAATGACTAGTGCCAGTTCGGCCTGGCCTGTGTAGTGGGCGACCTGGGGGTTGATCGACGTCGAAGCGACCAGGTCGTCCGTCCACACCGCACGCACCAGGCCCTGCGCGAGTGCCTGCGCCACACCTCCGGAGGGGCCGGGCAGGACGAGCGAGACCCGGGCGGCCAGCATCTCCTGGCCGATCCCCGCTTCCGGCACCTGGACGCAGACGTGGTAGTCGCGGGACTCGTCCCCCCACGAGCCGGTCGGGTAGTCCCCGGAACGCGGCCCGGCCTCGGTGCGGCGGTCCGTCAACTGCTCGACGCTGGGGGCCACTTGCTTGACGTACTTGATCTCCACGCCGACCGGTGTCCAGAGCCGCAGCGCGACATCGGCGACCTCCTTGCCCATCGCGTCCTCCATCATCCGCGTGAAGTCGGCGGAGAGGCCCGAAGGGTCGGCCACGATGTCGGCGGTGCCGAGCAGTGCCGACGCGATGCCGGTGACCTCCTTGACCTCCCAGTCCGTACCGACCCCGCGGGCGTCACAGGTGAAGCGGCCCGCCGCCGCCTCCAGTGCGGCCCGCAGATCCTCGGGGGCCTCGTGTTCGTTGCGGCCGTCGGTCAGCAGGATGCCGTGCCGGATCGCGGGGACACCGCCGCCCGCCGTGTCCGGGGTGTTGAGCAGCCGGTCGGCGAGGCGCA
This sequence comes from Streptomyces sp. NBC_00388, assembly GCF_036061255.1. NCBI lineage: Bacteria > Bacillati > Actinomycetota > Actinomycetes > Kitasatosporales > Streptomycetaceae > Streptomyces > Streptomyces sp. NBC_00388. The sequence continues at coordinate 2,585,457 of NZ_CP107948.1, read as the reverse complement.
GCCAGGTGCCGATCGCCGTCCCCCCGCCGGCGCTCAGCCTGCGCAGCGCCTCCCGGGCCTGGGCGCGCGTCTGCCCGTCGGCGATCGCCAGCCGGCCGTTGCCCGGGTAGATGTCCTTGGCCACATGGGTGCCGGCCACCACCGAGAACGCCGTGCCGTCCCGCAGCGCCCCGATCGCCGAGGCTGTCGCCTCCCGCGCGTTGCGCATCTTCGCCGGCGGGTAGTCCATCGAACCCGAGCAGTCCACCATGATCACCACGGCGGCGGCCGGTCCTCCGCCCGGCAGGGGAGCAGGCGCGGCGCCCGCACCGCCGCGTGCGGAGCCGCTGGTGCCGCCCCCGGTCGAGGTGACCGTGACGATCGCGTTCACCTCGCGCCCGCCCTCCGGCAGGAACTCGTTCTGGTACACGTCGACGGAGAATTGCGGCACGCTGGATTTGGCGAAGTTGGCCATCTGCGGGGCTCCTTGAGGACAACGCGGCAATATCGGCAGAGCTGACGGGGCAGAGCGGCCTTCACACCTTCACGCCTGCGCGGATCCTGCCCTCTGCGGTGGCATGGGGAACGGCACGACGGCCACTGTTACGTTGTCGTGGCCCCCGCCGTCGAGGGCGTGGCCGACCAGCACCTGAGCGCTGTGCAGGGCCCGGGTGGCCGCGTCGGGCGGGACGACGCGGGCCATGTCGCGCGCCGACTCCGCGTAGTTCCACAGGCCGTCGGAGCAGACCACCACCACGCCCGGCCGGTCCGGCTTGAAGGACGCGGTGTGCGGCTCCAGTTCGTACGCGTCGGCGCCGAGCCAGCCCGTGATGGCGTGCGCCCGCTCGTCCGCGTACGCCTGGGCCTCGCCCATCAGCCCGTTGGCGACCATCTGAGCCGCCCAGGAGTCGTCCTCGGTGAGCCGGGACGGGTGGGCGGTGCGGTCGTCCGGTACCCAGTACACCCGGCTGTCGCCCACCCAGCCGACGACGAGCAGCGCGCCCACTGTGATGGAGGCGACCAGGGTGCACGCCGGAGCGTTCTGATGGCGGTGCGGGTCGTGGTCCGCGGCCGGCTCGTCGGCCAGGGAGTTGACCGCGTCCGACGCGGCGATGATCGCCTCGTGCAGCGCCTGCTGCGGGTGGGTCCCCGCGGGAAGGGAGGCCAGCAGCGCCTCGTTGGCGGCAGCCGCCGCGGCGGCCGACGCCTCGTCGGGACGGGTCGCCGATGACACCCCGTCACAGACGATTGCCACGGTGGCGGCGGAACCGTCCGGCAGGCCCACCGAGGACACCGCGAACGCGTCCTCGTTGCGGTGGTGGCGCAGCCCGCGGTCGCTCACCGCGGCGACCGCGGCCAGTTCCTGCTCCATGTGGTCCCGCTCGCGGGGCTGGGCGTGGCCGCAGTTCTCGCAGTAACCGTCGCCGTCGATCCGGCCCGTGCGGCAGGCGACACAGACCTTGGTGCCCGTTGCCGCGGCCGCCACCGGGGTGGACGGGGCCCCGGCGGCCGGCTCTCGGGGGTCGGGGGCCGGCAGCGCGTACTCATCCGGCGCGGGCGGGCCGTCGAGCCTTGCACCCGCGGGCAGTTCACCACCGTCCGACGCGATGCCCGGCACATCGGAGCCGGCCTGGACGGGCGCCGGAAGGCCCGAGCCGTCCCGGTCGCCCGCGACCGGCCAGGCGGCCTGGGGCGCTCCCGCGGGGCTCGCTCCGCCCCCGGCGGCGCTCACAGGGGCTTCGCGGGGCGGCCCGGGGACCGCCGACAGGTCGTACCCGCATGCTCCGCAGAACAAGTCGCCGGGCTCCAGCGGTTCCTCGCAGCTGGGGCACGCGGCCGGATTCGTCTGGGACATCAATTCACACCCACGTCCGGGGGCGGAAACGGTTGGCCCGCTCCACCAGGTCGATCCTCTCCTCGCCACGCTGGGCGAGCCGGGCGAGTACCCGGTACGAGCGTTCGAGTCCGAAGCGCAGGCCACGCTCGTCGAGTGGACTGCCGAGCAGGGTGGTGGACTGCACCACCTGGCCGCCCCGGCCCCCGGAGAGTACCCAGTCCAGGGCCGTACCCAGTACTTCGGTGGTCAGCTGTTCACGCCGCACGGCGTCGAGGCCGAACTGCTGGAGCGCCGCCACCTGGTCCGCGGCCGACCGGAGGTCGTCCACCAGCGGGTCGGTCGGGACCCGGTGGCGCAGCCGTGCGCGCACGGCTGCGACGCGCGCCGCCGTGTAGTGGATCGACGCTTCGGGGACCGACTCCAGGGTCCGCACGGCCGCCGTGCGCTCACCGGACGCGAGCTGCACCCTGGCGAGGCCGAACGCGGCGCTGACATAGCCGGGGTCGGTCGTCCACACGAGGCGGTAGTACTCCGCGGAATTGTCCAGCTGGCCGAGTACCTCCGCACAGACACCGAGCGCCAGCTTCGGCGCGGGCTCACCGGGGAACGCGTCGTAGATCGCGTCGAAGGAGAGCGCGGCGGTCTCCCGGTCGCCGGTGACCAGGGAGGCCAGCCCGCGGTACCAGACGACCCGCCAGTCGTACGGGTACTCGGCCTCCAGCTCCGCGATCACCGCGACCGCCGCGTACACGTCGCGGTTCTCCAGCAGGGCGCGGGCCCGGCGAAGGCTGAGCTCCAGCGACGGGACGGGCGCGGACTCCAGCGCGGAGACCAGCTCGCCGGGTGCCGCCGCCATCAGGCCCGCCAGCAGACCGGCGTTCGGGTCGTGCGGGTCGATACGCGGCACGGGCAGCGCCAGCGCGGTGCCGCCCGCTTCGAGACCGGCGAGGAAACCACCGGACGCGTCCCCTCCGGGCCGGGTGGCTGCGGGACCTGTCACCGCGGGACCGGTGGCCGCGGGGCCGGGCAGGGCCGGTGGCCGCTGCGCGGGGATGCCCGGATGCGCGGCGGCCCTGCGGCCGGCCGGCCGCGGGCGGGCGCCGAGCAGGGAGGCATCCCCGGTCAGTTCGGTGAAGAGCGCGGTGTCGGTGACCCGCACCTCGGGCCCGAACAGCGTCGACAGCGAAGGCCGCGGCCGGCCCGTCTGGACGGACACGACCTCCCGCAGCACCCCGGTGAGCTGCTCCGCCATCTCGGCGGCGGAAGCGAACCTGCGGGCCGGGTCCGGATCCGTGGCCCGGACGAGCAGCCGGTAGAAGGACTCGTACCGCCGGAACACCTCGATGTTGTCCGGATCGGGGAGGCTGTCCGCGAACACATTCGTGTAGCCCTGGAAGTCGAAGGTCAGCACCGCCAGCGTCCGCGCGACGGTGTACAGATCGGAGGCGACCGACGGCCCCACCTCGGCGACCTCGGGTGCCTGGTATCCGACCGTGCCGTAGATGGCCGACTCGTCGTCGTCCATCCGGCGCACCGCGCCCATGTCGATGAGCTTCAGCTGGTCCTGCTGCTGTATCGCGTTGTCCACCTTGAAGTCGCAGTACAGCAGCGCCCGGCTGTGCAGATGGCCGAGCGCCTCCAGCGCCTCGATCCCGTACGCGCAGGCCTGCTCCACCGGCAGCGGGTCGCGCCTCCCGGACGGCCCCCGCCGCTCGTTGGCGATCTCCTTGAGCGACTTGCCCCCGACGTACTCCATGACGATGTAGCCGTCCAGGGAGCCGGTGCGCTGGTCGAGGTGTTCCACGAAGTTGTAGATGCGCACGATGTTGGAGTGCTCGATCTCGGCGAGGAAGCGCCGCTCCGAGATCGCCGCGGCCATCGCGTCCTGGTCACCGGTGTCCAGCAGGCCCTTCAGCACGACCCAGCGGTCGGACACCGCCCGGTCGACGGCGAGATAGACCCAGCCCAGACCGCCGTGGGCCAGGCAGCCCATCACCTCGTACTGCCCGTGCACGACGTCCCCGGTGTGCAGCTTCGGCACGAACGAGTAGGGGTGGCCGCACTTGGTGCAGAACCCCTCCGTGCGTCCTGCCCGGTCACCGCGGGAGCGGCCCACCTGCGCACCGCAGTCGGCGCGTGAGCAGAACCGCTTGCGCTCGGGTACCTCCGGGTTCGCCATCACAGCCGACTGCGGGTCCGGCCGCGGGACGCCCGGGACCGTGATCAGGCCTGCGCCCAGCCGGTTGCGGCTCGACGAACTCGCCGAGGCGCCGGAGCTGCGCACCGAGACCGAACGTCCCGACCCCTGCTCCGGCAGGGAACGCGAGAGCCGCCCGGAGACCGACCTGCGCGACGTCGACGAGCGGGACGACGGCCGCGACGAGCGGGACGACGATCCGGAACCGCTGCGTGCCGAGGCGCTGTTGCTGCCCCGGCCACCGCCGGCGATGCCGGTCGGCGGTGAACTCACCAGCCCGCTGGGGGACACCACCAGCGCCAGGCCGCAGGTGTCGCAGTACAGCTCGCCGCCGCCCATGTCCTCATAGCTGCCCTCGCACCCGGGCCGCTGGCACTCCTGCTGTTCGCTCATCCCGCATCCCTCACGCGTTCCCCCTGTGGTCGGTGGGCCCGGAATCCCTCGGGACCAGGACCTCCGCCGTGGCCTGCTGGTAGCGGAGCACCGCCTGTTCGGCGACGCGCAGATCGCACGGCGCGCTCCACAGCATTCTGCGGGCCGCGTCGTACCGCTCGATCAGCAGGGGATCCTCCGCCATCCCGTGCCGGGCGACCTTGGCCCGGTACGCGTCCAGCCGGCCCCGCAGTTCCGCCCGGACGGCGAGTGGCGCGGTGACCGCCGACAACGAGTCGCGGGCGCGCCGGAGTTCGTCATCGGCCTCCCTCTCAAGGGACTCCAGGAGCGGCGAGAGCCGGTGCCACTGGGCGTGTCTGCGGTACTCGGCTGCGGCCCGCAGCTGCTCCTGGAGCACGGTCGAAGGGCCACTGACCGCGGGCACCTCGGACGCGGCGATCTTCGCGAGCACCTCACCGCGGGCCGATCGCGCCTCGGTGAGTGTGCGGTCCGCGCGCGTCAGCACGTCCCGCAGCCGCAGCAGCCGCTGCTCGGCGTCCTGGCGGACGGTGAGCACCGCGTCGATCTCCCGGCGGATCTCCTCCAGGGCGCGTGCGGCCCGGTCGTACCGCTCGGTGTCGGGGCGCCCGCCACCGGGGGCCGAACTGCCCTGCGTGGGCACCCAGTAGGCGAGCGGGTCGGAGATCACCCCGGCGCGCAGCGCCGTCAGCTCCCGGGTGATGGACTCCAGGTCGTCACCCGCCGGATGCTCACCGGGGCGTACGCCCACCGAGTGCGCCAGCGACCGGGTGCGTCCCAGCTCGGCGGCGAGCAGGTCTATCCGGGCGGGCAGCGCCGACCACACCGAGTCCGATGCGACGACCATGTCCAGCGACTGCGCGTACAGACCGTTCATCCGCGCCACCAGCTCTTCGAGCGAGAACCGCTCGGTGAGTCCGGGGGGCCCGGTGAGCGAGGCCGGGAGCTCGGCGGCGGTGCTCGCCAGGGTGACGCCCCGGCCGCGCAGCACGTCGGTGAGCCCGGCCAGCTCGTCCCGGCCGGGCCAGCGCCGCCGGGAACGGAGCGTACGGGCCTCCTCCAGCGCTTTCGCGTACGCGTCGAAGTACGTCCAGAGGACGGTGATCCACTGCTCGGCCGTGGCCCAGCGGTCCTTGGTGACCCCGGTCAGCTCGGCGCCCTCCAGGAGCCGGCGCCCGGCATGGTCCTGCAGGGCGAGCAGCGAGGTCTCTATGGCCTCGTGCTCGGCACCGAGCCGTGCCAGCGCACGGTCCACCTCGTCCCGGTCCATCACCGGCCCGGGGGGATCCCCCGGCCCGCCCGGACTGGGGGCAGAACCCGCGACGCCCATCGATCACCTCTCCGCTCCGCCGGCCCGCGCTGGTCGCCCAGTGCTGTGTGGTCCTGTGCTGTGTCGCTCTGTTTACTGCGTCGCCCGGTACTGCATCGTCCAGTACTGGGCTGTCCAGTACTGGGCTGTGCAGTGTCGTGCTGTCCTGTCCTGTCCTGTACTGCGTCGTCCTGTGCTGCCTACAGTGTCAAGTTCTGACCGTGGCCGGGGCGTTCTGCCGGTACTCGGCGAGACCGCTCCCTGGCTCCGCCGGGCATGTCCCGCCGGCCCGCCCCACCGGCACGTCACCGGCAGGTCACCGGTACTTCGGTGCCGGCGGCCCGTCGATCCCCTTCAGATCCGCCGACAGCCACTTCCGGTACGCCTGCATCCAGGGGCTGTTCCCGCCGCCCTTGCGGTAGTCGACGAGCACCTGATTGATCCGGCGCACCAGGTCGTCGTTGCCCAGCTTCGTCGCCACGCCGTAGTACTCGGTGGTGAAGGGCTCGCCCTTGAGGTCGACGGCCGGGTCCTGGGCCGCCTGTCCGGCCGCCAGGGCGTTGTCCGTGACCACCGCGTCGACCAGGCCCAGTTGCAGCTCGACCAGGCAGTCCAGCTGGTTGGGAACGGTCCGCTGCCGGGACGGTGTGTCGGCGAAGACGGCGCCGTACGACGTGGCCCTGAGGGCGTCGTAGGCCGTCGAGCCGGTCGCCGTGCAGACCTTCTTGCCCTTGAGCGTGGCGTTGTACCCGGTGATCGTGGAGCCCTTGGGCGCGAGCACCTGCTGCCCGGCCTGGAAGTACGCCGTGGAGAATGCGACCTGCTTGACGCGCTCGCAGTTGATCGTCATCGTCCGCACGACCATGTCGACCTTGCCCTCCTGCAGCGCCTCGACCCGCTGGTTGGTGGGGATGGCGCGGTAGATGACCTTGTCCTTGCTGCCCAGGATGTTCTTCGCTATGGCGCGGACGAGAGCGATGTCGAAGCCGTCCAGCCTGCCGTTGGCCGGGTCGCGGTATCCCCAGCGGTAGCTGTTCTGGTCGACACCAACGACGAGGTGGCCGGCCTTCTTGATCCTGTCGATGGTGGGGCCGTCGGCGCTGGACGGCGAGAGGCTCGCCTCGGGATCCTTGCAGGTCCCGGCCTTCGCGGGCGAGGCCTGCGCCACCTGCTGCCCGGCGGGCCGCGCACCGTCACCGGAATCGCCGCCCAGGACGAGCGGGAGCACGGTCACCGCTGCGGTCAGCGCACATGCCGCGGCCATCGCGGTGACCCCGCCCCAGCCGTGGAGCCTTCCGGTCCCCCGATTCAGCACGCTGCCCCTCCTCACCCGGCCCTTCCTCACCCGGCCCCTCCTCACCTGTACTCCGAAAGCCTGCGGCTGATGCCCAGCCCCGCGGCGGCCGCACCCAGTACGGCCAGTACCGCGGCGCCCACCGGCAGCCCGGACAGTGCGCCCCGTCCGTCCGACGCGGCCCGGGTGAACTGCTGCTGCTCATGGCCGAGAGCCCGCTGCAGCGCCGTGTCCACCTGGTCGAACGACTGCCCCGTCGAACCCGACCTGCCTATGACCTGCGCCAGGGCGCCGTCGTAATCGCCGCTGTCGTCCGTACGGCGCGCCGCCGCGTGCCGCTTCCGCCAGGTGGCCACGTCATCCACCGCGGTGGCCACCGGGGCGCTGCCCGCCTTGTCGCCTGCGGCCAGCTTCTCCGCCTTGCCAAGCCCGCTGACCAGGGCGGCCATGTCCTTGGTGAAGTCCGACTCGTACTGGTCGTGTTTGCCGTCCTTGGTCAGCACGGAGCCGCGCGACACCAGGGTGAGGTTCTCGTTGGAGCGGGCCTTCAGCGAGCTGATGCGTGCGTCGTTGAGCACCTTCAGCGACTCCTGGCCGTGCGCCCGGGACGTGTGCAGGTCCGAGGAGGCGACCAGGTGTCCGGTCACCAGCCACAACAGCACCGCCACGGAGGCGGCGGACGCGGCCAGCAGACCGTGGTTGAACACCCGGTTGGTCCGCTGGTAGTCGCGCCGCTGGAGGCAGAGGAGGCCGCCGAGCGCCAGGATCCCCACCGCGGTGCCCGCGTACGGCCAGAGCGTGGCCGAGTCGTAGTCGTCGTACAGCCGGCCTGTCTCCGCCTCGTAGAGCTTCTCCGCTGCGGGCAGCAGCAGCGTGCTCATCTGCTGGTTGGCGTACCGCAGATAGGCGCCGCCGAGCGGCAGCCCCTGCCGGTTGTTGGCGCGGGCGCGCTCCACCAGTCCGGTGTAGCGCGGGAGCTGCTCGTTGAGCTGGGCGATCTGCCGTCCGGACTCGGTCGAACCGTCCGTGTGCGAGGCGGCCTTCACCAGCAGTCTGGACGCCGTCGCGATGTCCTTGTCGTACCGTGCGTGCACATCCGCCGGCTCCTGGGAGCCTGCCAGGAATCCGCTCGCAGCCGCGGTGTCCGCGTCGGCCAGCGAGCGGTAGATGTTCGCCGCGTCCGCGCTGAGCGGCTGGCTGCGGCTGACCACGTCGTCGGCGGATGCCGCCCGGCCGGAGATCTCGGAGGCGGTGACCGCGCCGAAGGCCACGACCAGCGCGGCCACCAGTGCCCCCATGATCCACAGCCGGCCGGGCTCGGTGGTCGCGGCGGCACGCAGCCGGTCCCGGGATCCGGCCCAGGAACTGCGTCGCACCGGCGGCGCCGGCGCGTGCGCGGGAGGCGCGGGCGCCGGTACCCGCGCGGGTGGCGCGGGCAGGGGAGCCTGCGCGGGCGGCGGCCCTTGCGCTGTGCCCCCGATCGGCGGATGTGCCACGTGCCCTCCCCCTCGTTCAGTGTTCCGTCACGTATGCGTTCCGTCACGCAGCCGTTCCGGTCGAGCACTCCGGACACGCCCTGTGTGCACAGGGACCTCCGGTGGTGAACTCCCCAGCACGGCAGGGGAAGTGCCCAGGCAGCAGTATGGCTGCCGTGGCCAGTACACACACCGGGATTGGCTGGATCTTGATCGAGCTGTCGCCTGTCCTCCCTGTGCCCTCCCCACCTTGAATACGCCGCCCGGACCAGTTCGGTTCCCGTTCCGCGCCACACCGTTCGAGTACGGATGGCCCGTCATGCGGGCGTCGCGCGCCCGTCGTCCGGCTCGAACGCGCACATCAGGGGCGTGAGGAAAGGAGGGTGAGGAATGGGGCGTGAGGAAAGGGAGGGAGGGAGGAAAGAGGCGTGAGGAAAGGGGGTAGCGCCCCGCGCCACGCCGGACACCGCCCCCCCCTCACGCCCCCCTCACGCCCCCGGCTCCGGCCCTCAGCTGTACTGCTCCCGCACCCGGGCATAGGACTCCGCGGGGGCCGCGATCCGGTCAAGGCCCAGCAGTGCGGCGCCGAGTACCGGCGAGACCGACACCACCCGGGGCAGCGCCAGCGGTGCGCGCTCGGCCAGCAGCTGCCGGACGCGGTCGTCCAACTGCGGGTGACGGGCGGCCAGTACGCTCCCGCCGAGCAGCACCGGGGTCTCCTCGTGGAGCAGGCCGAGCCGGCCCAGCGCCACCGTCGCGAGCGAGACGACCTCCTCAGCCTGCCGTTCGACAACCGACCGGGCCACCGGGTCGCCGTCCGCCGCGGTGGCGAAGAGGACCGGGGTCAGCTCGTGCTTGCGCTCCGCCGGTATACGGCCCAGGTGGAGCGCCTCGATCACGGCGTACATCGTCGGCAGTCCGAAGTGCGCGGGTACCGTCCGCATCAGCTCGGTGCGCCCGCCGCGCCCGTCCTCGGCACGCGCCGCGTGCCACAGCGCCTCGTCGGCCAGGCCGCCGCCTCCTCCCCAGTCACCGGAGATCCGGCCGATGGCGGGGAAACGGGCGGTCCGGCCGTCGGGCGTCATCCCGACACAGTTGATGCCGGCGCCGCACACCACGGCCACCCCGCGCGGCTCGTCCACCCCTGCCCGCAGGATCGCGAAGGTGTCGTTGCGGACCTCGACCGCCCGCCCCCAGCCGCGTGCATCGACGGCGGCGGCCAGTTCCCGCTCCTCGACGGGCAGATCGGCGTTGGCCAGGCAGGCGGAGACGAAGGAGGCGTACGGCGGGCCCCCGGGCCCTGCCCCGGCGTCCGCCCCGCCGGCGAGTCCGCCCGGGGGTCCGTCCGCGGGCCCGCCCCCGAATCCGGCGCCACTCGCCCCGAGCGGGGCACCGGCGCGCACGCGCGCACCCGCACCCGCCCCCGTCGGCGCGCAGGCGCCGGCCCGCGCCGCGGTCGCCTCCCGCATCGCCGCGTCGACGGCGACGGCCAGCACGTCCACCGCCGCCTCGACCCCCACCACGGGCGGCTGGAAGCCGCCGGAGCGGCCCCGCCCCAGGACGGTGCCGTCCGCCGCGATGACGGCCACGTCCGTCTTGCTGTTGCCGGCGTCGATCGCCAGCACACTTGCTGTCAGGCCCACGCGAAGTGCTCCCGGTTGTGCGCGACGAGCTTGTCCGTCAGCTCATCGGCGTACGCGTACTGCCCGATCAGCGGGTGCGCGAGGAGCGCGCGGAAGACCCGGTCCCGGCCGCCGCGCAGCGCCGCTTCCAGGGCGAGGTCCTCGTACGCCGTCACGTTCGCGACGAGCCCCGCGTACAGCGGGTCGAGCGCGGGCACGGCCAGCGGCGTCGCGCCGCTGGTGTCCACCGTCGCCTGCACCTCGATCACGGCGTCGTCCGGGAGGAAGGGCAGGGTGCCGTTGTTGTACGTGTTGACGACCTGGTACCGGGAGCCCCCGGCCCCGAGCAGCGACGACGCCAGGTCGACCGCCGCCTCCGAGTAGAAGGCACCGCCCCGCTTGGCCAGCAGCGCGGGCTTCTCGTCCAGCTTCGGATCGCCGTACATGGCGAGGAGTTCCTTCTCCATCGCGGCGACCTCGGCGGCCCGCGACGGCTTGCTCCCCAGTTCCCTGACGACCTCGTCGTGCGCGTAGAAGTAGCGCAGGTAGTACGAGGGCACCACCCCGAGCCGGTCCATGACCGAGCGCGGAAGACGCAGGTCGCCGGCTATCGCGTCGCCGTGCTCGCCGAGCAGCTTCGGGAGGATGTTCTCGCCCTCGGGGCCGCCCAGCCGGACTCCCAGCTCCCAGGAGAGGTGGTTGAGCCCCACGTGGTCGAGGAACACGTCGGACGGTGCGACGTCGAGGTGCGCCGCGAACTTCCGCTGGAAGCCGATCGCGACGTTGCAGAGCCCGACGGCCTTGTGCCCGGCCTGGAGCAGGGCCCGGGTGACGATGCCCACCGGGTTCGTGAAGTCGATGATCCAGGCGTTCGGGTTGGTGCGCCGTACGCGCTCGGCGATGTCCAGCACCACCGGCACCGTGCGCATCGCCTTGGCGAGGCCGCCCGCGCCCGTGGTCTCCTGCCCGACGCAGCCGCACTCCAGCGGCCAGGTCTCGTCCTGCTGCCGGGCGGCCTGGCCGCCGACGCGGAGCTGGAGCAGGACGGCGTCGGCGTCGGCGACGCCCGCGTCGAGGTCGGACGTCGTCGTGATGACACCCGGGTGCCCCTGTCTGGCGAAGATCCGCCGGGCCAGGCCGCCCACCAGTTCGAGGCGGTCGGCCGCGGGATCGACGAGCACCAGCTCGCTGATCGGCAGCGTGTCCCGCAACCGCGCGAATCCATCGATGAGTTCGGGCGTGTAGGTGGACCCGCCCCCCACTACTGCGAGCTTCATTTCAGCTAACCCTTCACTCCGGTCAGTGTGACGCCCTCGACGAATGCCTTCTGTGCGAAGAAGAAGACGAGGATCACAGGGGCCATGACCAGGACGGTCGCGGCCATGGTCAGATTCCAGTCGGTATGGTGTGCGCCCTTGAAGGACTCCAGGCCGTACGAGAGCGTCCAGGCGGCCGAGTTCTCCGAGGTGTAGATCTGCGGGCCGAAGTAGTCGTTCCACGCGTAGAAGAACTGGAAGAGCGCGACGGCGGCGATCCCCGGCTTGGCCATCGGGACGATGACCTTCAGCAGCGTGCGGAATTCACCGCAGCCGTCGACCCTGGCCGCGTCGATGTACTCGTTGGGGATCGTCAGCAGGAACTGCCGCAGCAGGAAGATGGAGAACGCGTCGCCGAACGCCATCGGGATGATCAGCGGCCAGAGCGTGCCGGACAGGTCGAGCTGCTTCGCCCAGAACAGGTACATCGGGATGATCACGACCTGCGGCGGCAGCATCATCATCGAGATGACGAGCATCAGGGACAGCTGCCGGCCACGGAAGCGGAACTTGGCGAGGGCGTACGCCACGGGAAGTGACGACACCACGGTCAGTACGGTGCCGAGCCCCGCGTACAGCAGGGTGTTCCGCCACCAGGAGAGGAAGCCCGGGGTGTCGAAGACCTTGCGGTAGTTGGACCACTCGAAGGTGTGCGGCCACAGGTCGCGGGTGAGTGCCTGCTGGTCGCTCATCAGCGAGGTGAGGATCACGAAGACGAACGGCAGTACGAAGAAGAGCGCTGCGGCGACGCCCAGGGCGTGCACGGCGATCCACTGCAGCAGGGCCCTGCGGCCGGCGGTCCGCCGCGCCGGGTCCGCACCGGCGTGGACCGCCGGGCTTTCGGAGACATCGGTGAGTGTCATGACGGTCAGTCACCTGCCTGTACGAGCCCGCTGCGGCGCCGCATCAGCAGTGCGGTGAACGCCATGGCCAGGGCGAAGAGGACGAGCGCGACCACGCACGCGGAGCCGTAGTCGAAGCGCTGGAAGCCGAGGGTGTAGACGAGCTGCGGGAGGGTGAGCGTGGACTTGTCGGGGAAGCCGGGCGAGAACTGCTGCCCGGAGCCGCCGATGATGCCCGAGGCGACCTTTCCGGCCACCAGCGGCTGGGTGTAGTACTGCATCGCCTGGATGATCCCGGTGACGACGGCGAACATGATGATCGGCGAGATGTTCGGCAGCGTCACGAACCGGAACCGCTGCAGCGCGGACGCACCGTCCAGCTCGGCCGCCTCGTACTGCTCCCTCGGTACGTCCAGGAGAGCCGCCATGAAGATCACCATCAGGTCGCCGATGCCCCACACCGCGAGCATGGTGAGCGCGGGCTTCGACCAGGTGGCGTCGGTGAACCAGCCGGGTGTCGGCAGTCCGATGTCACCGAGGATCGAGTTGACGGGCCCGGTCCCCGGGTTGAGCAGGAAGACGAAGGCCAGTGTCGCGGCGACCGGCGGGGCGAGATACGGCAGATAGAAGAGGGTCCGGAAGATCCCGGCGCCCGTCTTGATCTTCGTGATCAGCATCCCGATGCCGAGCCCGAAGACCACCCGGCAGGCGACCATCACGACCACCAGCCAGAGCGTGTTGCGCATCGCGGGCCAGAAGTCCGGGTATTCGGTGAAGACGTACGTCCAGTTCGTCAGGCCGTTGAAGGCCGGGGCCTTGAAACCGTCGTACTGGGTGAACGAGAAGTAGACGGTCGAGACCAGCGGGTAGACGAAGAAGACGCTGAACCCGATGAGCCAGGGCGACATGAAGGCCGCCGTCCGCAGCGCCGCCCGGCGGCGCTTGGAGCGCGGGGTGTACGTGGTCATGGCGAGGCTACTTCGCCTTCTCGTTGTCCTTGTCGATCTGCGCCGCTGTCGTGCGCAGACCGGCCTTCAGATCCTTCGTCCTGCCGGACTCGAAGTCGTATCCGAAGTCCTGCAGGGTCATCTGGTAGGTGCCGCCGTTCACCGACGGAGGCGTCGTGTTGGACTGCGGGTTCTGCGCGATGTCCAGGAACGTCTTCAGCCGGGGGTCGAACTTCAGCTTCGGCGACTTCAGCGCGGCCAGCGTGGAAGGGATGTTGTGGATGTCGTTGGCGAAGTCCACGACCGCTTCGGTGTCGGTGGTGATGTACTTCACGAACTCCCAGGAGGCGTTCTGCTTCTTGCTGGTCGACGCGATACCGGCGATCGTGCCGGTGATGTACCCCTTGCCGTACGAGGAGGCCTGGTCGTCGGGGACGGGCAGGGGCGCCACCCCGATGTCCACGGCCGACTTGGCGTCCTGGGCCATCCCCAGCCGCCACTCACCGTCCACCTGCATGGCGACCTGACCGGTCTGGAAGGGGTGCTTGGCGCCCCACTCGTCGCCGAACGTGGCCCGGTACTTCTCCAGCTTGCCGAAGCCGCCCAGCTTCTTCACCAGGCCCTGCTGCCAGCTGAACATCTTCGCGAAGGCGGGGTCCCTGGCGACATCGGACTTGCCGTCCTTGCCCACGTACGTGGGGCTCCACTGCGCCACCATGTGGCTGGGCGTCGACTCGTAGCCGTGGAAGGTCGGCATGAAGCCGAGCTGCCGGTACGAGTCGCCCTCGGGCTTCGTCAGTTCGACGGCGTCCCGGTCGAACTCGCTCCAGGTCCTGGGCGGCGAGGTGATCCCGGCGGCCTTGAACGCGCCCTTGTTGTAGTAGAGCGCGTACGCGTCGCTCAGCAGCGGCAGGGTGCAGCGCACGCCGTTGAACTGGGTGTAGGCCTGGAGCGGCTTGGAGAAGGTCTTGTCCAGGTCGATCTTCGACTTGGCGAGGAACGGCTTCAGGTCCGCGAAGGCGCCCGACGAGCAGAACTTGCCGACGTTGTCGGTCGTGAAGGAGGAGACGACGTCGGGGGCGTTCGAACCGCCGCCCCGCAGCGCCTGGTTGACCTTGTCGTCGGTCATGTTGCCGACGACCTTGACCTTGATGTTCGGGTGGATCTTCTCGAAGTGGTCGACGTCCGCCTGCATCGCCCTGACCTCACCGGCGGAGCTCCAGCCGTGCCAGAAGGTGATGGTGGTGTCCGCGTTCACGTCGTCGGTGGCGCCGCCCGAGCTCTGGCCGGTACAGGCCGAGGCGAGCACGGACAGGGATGCGGCAGCGACGACGGCCGTGGCCAGTCGGCTGTTTCTGGGCATGACGGAATCTCCCTCTGGCGGATCTGGGGGCTGTACGGGTACGCGCGGTGCTGCTTGCGGAGGCGCGGGGGGAGCGCCTGGGCGGCCGGGCGGGGTGCGGCGTTGCCGGGGGCCGGGGTCAGTGGGCCGAGGTGTCGAAGACCTCGTCGCGGGTGGTGGCGAGGGCGCTCTCCAGTGCGCCGCGCAGGACGGGCTGCTCCCGTACGGAGCCGAGGACGAGCCGGGGCCGGGACGCGGCCAGCTCGGCCAGCTCGCGCTGGACGAGTTCACGCAGCGGTTCGCCTCCGGCGGCGAGCAGATCGCCGGAGAGGACGAGGAGTTCGGGGTCGAGTACCGCGACCAGCGAGGCAAGACCGGTCGCCACCGCGGTGGCGAAGACCTCCAGGAGGCGGCGGTACGGCCCGTCGGTGGCCTGTGCCGCCTCGGTGATCAGCGCGCCGGCCACCTCGGTGTGCGAGCCGCTGCCGATGTCCCCGATGCCGAGCTCCCTGGCGAGTCGCGCCAGCGCCTGGGAGCCGGCCAGCTCCTGGAAGCCGCCCGCGTTGACCTTGGTCACCTGGCGCACCAGCGGGGCGCCGGGCACCGGCATGAAGCCGACCTCACCGGCGCCGCCTGTGAAGCCGCGGTGCAGGCGGCCGCCGAGGACGACGGCGGCGCCGACGCCCTCCTCGTTCCAGAGCAGGACGAAGTCCGCGTGGCCGCGTGCGGCTCCCAGCCGCTGTTCGGCGACGGCGGCCAGATTGACGTCGTTCTCGTACTCGACGGGCATCGGCAGCGCCGCCGCCAGCTCGTCGAGCAGCGTGGGGGAGTGCCACCCGGGCAGATGGGACGCGTACCGCAGCCGGCCGGTGTTCGGGTCGAAGGCGCCGGGGGTGCCGATCACCACGCGCCGCAGGTCCGCCCGCACCAGCCCGGCGGCCTTCGCGGCGCCGTCCAGCGCGTCGGTCACCTGCCGGACGACGCCGGTGCCCCGTCTGCCGGGGGTCGCGAGGCGGAACTCACCGACGGTGCGGCCTGTGATGTCCGCGACGGCGGCCCGGATGCGCTGCGGGTTCACATCGATCCCGGCCGCGTGTCCGGCCCGGGCGTTGACGGCGTAGAGCTGCGCACTGGGACCGGGCCTGCCCTCGCTGGTGCCGGTGGCCACCACGAGCCCTGCGGCCTCCAGCCGGGCAAGCAGCTGGGAGGCGGTCGGCTTGGAGAGGCCGGTCAGCTTGCCGATCTTCGTGCGGGAGAGCGGACCGTGTTCCAGCAGCAGGTCGAGGGCGGCGCGGTCGTTCATCGCCCGCAGTACGCGCGGGGTCCCTGGAGTCGTGCCACCGGCCATGTCGTAAGCACCTGCCCCTCGCGCCACTGTTAGGAAAGTTTCCAATTCGGTGTGAGGAACGTAGGCCGCAGGTCAGCCGGGCGTCAATGGTCTGCCCCGCTCCGGCAACCAAAGCGTTACCTGGGCGCACGGAAAGAGCGCCCCGCGCAGCGTGCGGGGCGCTCTTTCCACAGCGTGTGAACGGCGGCGGCGGAGCGGGGCTCGCGGAGGCGTGGCCGCGCCCGGACTCCGCTCTCCCGCCGCCCGGCCGCTCCGCTACTTCGCGAGGTTCTGCGGCGGGATCGGCGACGCGGCGAGGGACTGCGGTGACGTCGGGCTGGCCAGTGCCGAAGGGGCCGACACCGAGGCCGCCGAATCGACGGGCGGCTCCTCCGTGTCGACCGTGACCGGGCCGCCCACGACCATGATGCCCGCCTCGTCCAGGGCGATCTTGAGCCGCCAGCGCAGCTCGCGCTCGACACCGAGCGCCTTGCCCGGCATCGTCTTGGCGGAGATCCTGATGACCATCGAGTCCAGCAGTACGGAGTCCAGACCCAGGATCTCGACCGGGCCCCAGAGCTGCTCGTTCCACGGCTCCGACTTCGCCAGGTCCTGCGCGACCTCCGCGATCACCTCGCGCAACCGCTCCAGGTTCTCGGTCGGCTTGACCTGGACGTCCACGGCCGCCGTCGCCCAGCCCTGGCTGAGGTTGCCGATCCGCTTGATCTCACCGTTGCGTACGTACCAGATCGCGCCGTTGTCGCCGCGCAGCTTGGTCACCCGGAGCCCGACCTCGATGACCTCGCCGGTCGCGACCCCCGCGTCGATGTTGTCCCCGACGCCGTACTGGTCCTCCATGATCATGAAGACGCCGGAGAGGAAGTCCGTGACCAGGTTGCGCGCACCGAACCCGATCGCCACACCCGCGACACCGGCGGATGCCAGCAGCGGCGCCAGGTCGATCTTGAGGGTGGAGAGCACCATCAGGGCCGCGGTGCCGAGGATCACGAAGGACGCCACCGAGCGCAGGACCGAACCGATCGCTTCGGAGCGCTGGCGCCGGCGCTCCTGGTTGACCAGCAGACCGCCCAGCGCGGTGCCCTCCACGGCGGTCGCGCTGCGGTTCATGTGCTCTATGAGCCGGGTGAGTGCGCGCCGGACGAGGGAGCGCAGTACGACGGCGATGACCAGGATCAAGATGATCCGCAGGCCGATCGAGAGCCAGGTGGACCAGTTCTGCTGCACCCAGTCGGCGGCATTGTCGGCGGACTTCTGAGCGTTGTCGAGTGTGTCGGCCGTACCCGGCCGAGCGCTGTCACCCGTCGCTAGGGACCAGGTCACGGCGTGCACGGCGTTCACAGCGGAAACCTCCAGGGAAGCAGACAGAACCTCCACACTAACGGCGCATCACGACCGTCCCCGCCGACCTGTTCGGCGGAGAGATGTATCCCACGCGAGGGAACCGGCGGGAACCGGTGGGAACCGCGTGTCACCACGGAGAACGGTGCGCGAACGGTCAGGAACGGCCAGGAGTGGACGAAAACACTCCGAGCCCGTTACCTGACGTTGGTGGCGCTTCCACCAGGCATGAGGAGAAACTAAGAGCAGATCGTCCCGGCGCGAGCCACGCGCCGCCGGCGTACAAGGAGGCATCCACCGTGCCGCACGTCCTGGTCCTCAACGCGTCGTACGAGCCCCTCGGCGTCGTACCGCTCCGTCGCGCGCTCGTCCTCGTCCTGGAGAACAAGGCTGTCTCCCTGGAGGAATCCGGCGCCTTCATGCACAGTGCCACCCGCATCGTCCCCGCGCCCAGCGTGGTACGGCTGAAGCGGTTCGTGCGCGTCCCCTACCGGGGGCCCGTACCGCTCACCCGCCGTGCGCTCTTCGCGCGGGACGGAGGGCGCTGTATGTACTGCGGTGGCGTCGCAACCAGCGTCGACCATGTCATTCCGCGCAGCCGCGGCGGACAGCACCGCTGGGACAACGTGGTGGCCGCGTGCCGCCGCTGCAACCACGTCAAGGCCGACCGCCACCTGCTGGAACTGGGCTGGCGCCTGCGCCACCAGCCGGCCCCGCCGAGCGGCCTCGCGTGGCGCATCATCGGGACCGGGCACCGGGACCCGCGCTGGCTGCCGTATCTCCAGCCGTTCGGCGCGGAGGACGCCATGGAGAGGATCGACGGCGTCTCGGCCTAGACGGTCCGGACCCGGCCCGCCCTGCGGGAACTGCGCCGCGGGGGGTGCGGTGCTGCCCGGGGCCGGGCAGCGGGCGCGCTCCGGAGGCCTGCCGGGTGCCGAGTGCGGCGCGGCCTCCTGTCCACCCTGCGGGCGCCGCGCACCATGTGCGGCCGACGCCGCCCAGGAATCACCGAGGCCGCCACCCATGGGCGCCTGGCTCCGCCCCGGCGGAGCACGGCCGGGAGTCGTCAGCCGGTGCGCCGGAATTGCCCGATCCGGTGGGGATGAGATAATTCGTCTGCGGGGAACCGAATGTGACCCGGCGCACGTTGGTGAGACGAATACGGATGGGGCCGTCCCCGCTGGGTAGGGCTTGAGTCCGACCTCGTCACCGACCTTACGGAGATTCTCGTGGCCGCTTCAGCACAGCTTCTGCTCTCGGCCCTGTCCAAACGTGTCCCGGAGACCGTTCCGGAGCTCGTGCCGGACCTGATGCCCGACCCCGACGCGAGCACCTGCTCCATGGAACTGCCGCTGACGAGCGAACCCCCGCTCTCCGATGTCGCCCCCCTCACCAGCGAGCCGCCGCTCGCCGACTTCACCCCGTTGACCAGTGAGCCAACCGCATACGGCATGGCTGCCGGGATCTGACCGGAGCCTGATCGGGGAGTCCGCATGAGCCTTGCCAGGCTCGCCGCGCTGCACGGAGTCGCCACCAGCTACGCACCATCCGATGACGTCACCGTCCCGGTCGCCGACACCACCGTCGTCGCTGTGCTCGCCGCGCTCGATGTCGACGCGTCGACGCCCGACGCGGTCGCCGCGGCGCTCGCCCGCCACGAGTCGGCTCTGGCGGACCGGCTGCTGCCACCGACCGTGGTGGCCAGGCCCGGAGAGCGCCCCCGCGCCGTGCGGGACCTGCCGGCCGGCACCCGGCTGCGGATCGAGACCGAGCAGGGCACGACCGTCGACAAGTGGCAGGAACTGCCCCTCGGTGTCCACCGGTTGCACGCCGAGGCGGCCGACGGGCGCACGGAGCGCGCCACCCTCGTGGTCGCGCCCGAACGGGTGCCGCAGCCGCCGGGCCACAGCCACGGCTTCCTGGTGCAGCTCTACTCCCTGCTCTCCGCGCGCTCCTGGGGCATGGGCGACCTCGGCGACCTGGCCGAGCTCGTCACCTGGGCGGGCCGGGTGCACGGCGCCGGATTCGTCCAGGTCAATCCGCTGCACGCGGCAGCACCCGGAGAGCCCACCGATCCCTCTCCCTACCGGCCTTCGTCGCGGCGCTTTCCCGACCCCGTCCATCTGCGGGTCGAGACGGTCCCGGAGTACGCGTACACCGAGGACCGCAGCCACCCGCGCCGGGCCGCCGTGCTGCGGGAAGCCGTGCTCAGCGGAGGCGCCCTGATCGACCGCGACGCGGTGTGGGCGCTGAAGAAGGAGGCTCTGGAGCTGGTCCACGCCGTTCCGCTCGGCCCCGGACGCCGCGCCGCCTACGCGGACTTCCTGGCTGTCCAGGGCCGCCCGCTGGAGGACCACGCCACCTGGTGCGCGCTGGCCGAGAAGCACGGACCCGACTGGCACACCTGGCCCGCCGCCTTGCAGGACCCCCGTTCGCAGGGGACTGCCCGCGCCCGCGCCGCACTTCAGCACCGCGTCGACTTCCATATGTGGCTCGCCTGGCTGACCGACGCCCAGCTCGCCGACGCCCAGCGTGCCGCCCGGGAGGCGGGCATGGAGACCGGTCTGGTCCACGACCTGGCCGTCGGGGTCCATCCGGACGGCGCCGACGCCTGGGCCCAGCAGGACATCTTCGCCGGAGGGATGTCCGTCGGCGCGCCCCCGGACGCCTTCAACGCCCGCGGTCAGGACTGGGGCCTGCCGCCCTGGCGCCCCGACGCGCTCGCCGCTTCCGGTTACGCGCCCTACCGCGGGCTGCTGCGCGGCATCCTGCGGAACGCGGGTGCGATCCGTATCGACCATGTGATGGGACTCTTCCGGCTCTGGTGGGTCCCCGCGGGCGGCGATCCCACCACTGGAACGTATGTCCGTTATGACGCCGAGGCGATGCTGGCCGTCCTCGCCCTGGAGGCCCACCGGGCGGGCGCTGCCGTCATCGGCGAGGACCTCGGCACGGTCGAGCCGGGCGTCCGTGAAGCCCTCTCGCGCCGCGGCGTACTGGGGACTTCGGTGCTCTGGTTCGAGCGGGACTGGAGCGGTACCGGCCGTCCGCTGGCGCCGGAGAAGTGGCGCGAGGAGTGCGTCGCCACCGCCACGACCCACGATCTGCCGTCCACCGCTGCCCGGCTGAGCGGCGAACACGTCGAACTGCGCCACCGGCTGGGCCTGCTGACCCGCCCGCTGGGCCAGGAACAGGCCGAGGACAAGGCCGACCTCGCCGAGTGGCTCGGCCTGCTCTCCCGGCTCGGACTGCTGCCCGAGGGCTCCGGGGACGAGGAGGGGGAAGTCCGCGCCGTCCACCGCTTCCTGCTGCGCACCCCGGCCCGGATGACCGGCATCTGGCTGCCGGACGCGGTGGGGGACCGCAGGCCGCAGAACCTCCCCGGTACCTGGGACGAATATCCCAACTGGCGGCTGCCGGTCGCCGACGCGCAGGGCAGGCCGATGACCCTGGAGGAAGTGGCCGCCTCGCCCCGTCTGCACCGCCTGATGGCTGAGTTCCGGCCGCGTACGGCACCCCCGGGCGCGCAGACCGCATAGCCGTTCGCTACGTTTGGTCCGTGGACAAGAAGAACGCCGTGCGCGCCGGAGCCGTAGCAGCCGGTACGACGCTGATGATGCTGCTCATGTCGTCCCCCGCGCTCGCGCTGACCCGCGACGACGGCGACGACCCCGGTCCCGGCCTGAGTGTCTTCGACACGATCGGCCTCTTTGTGATCACGCCTCTCGTGCTGTTCGGGATCATCGCCGGACTGGTGATGGTCCTCGACAAGTCGCGCAAGAAGGCCTGACACCCGCCCGCTTCACCGAAGTACCCGAAGCACCCGAGGTGCCGCGGAGCCGTACGAACGGCCCCGCGGCACCTCTGCGTTCCGCACCGGATCCGGGCGGCCGGCGGGGGATAGGTTGCGGACATGACCGAGTGGGACATCCGCAAGCTCCAGATCCTCCGCACCCTGAGCGAGCGCGGCACCGTCACGGCCACCGCCGAGGTGCTCCGGATGACTCCGTCCGCCGTCTCGCAGCAGCTCTCGAACCTGTCGAAGCAGCTCGGCGTACCGCTGCTGGTCGCCCACGGGCGGCGGGTCAGGCTCACCGACGCGGCCCATCTGGTGCTCCGGCACGCCGAGGCGGTCTTCGCCCAGCTGGAGCGCGCGGACGCCGAACTGGCCGGCTACCTCCAGGGGGAGGCGGGCGAGGTCCGGGTGGGCGCCTTCTCCACCGCCGTCCCCGCCCTGGTGGTCCCCGCGGTGGCCGCGCTGCGCCGCAGCCACCCCGCCGTCGAGGTCCGGATCCGCGAGGCGGAGGCGGCCGAGGCGTACGAGCTGCTGTCGGGCGGCGACGTCGACCTGGCGATCTCCCTGGCCGCGCACGCGCCGACCGCCCGCGACCCGCGCTTCACCCGGGTACCGCTGCTGGCCGACCCGCTCGATGTGGCGCTCCCCGCCGGTCACCCGCTGGCCACCGTGGAGGGGCTGCGCCTCGCCGACCTCTCCGGCGAGGCGTGGATCTTCGGCGGCAGCGGGCCCTGGTCGGAGATCACCACGGCGGCCTGCGAGGCGGCCGGATTCGTCCCCGAGCAGGCGCACAGCGCCGCCGGCTGGACCGCGATCCTGGCCATGGTGGAGGCCGAGATGGGGGTGGCCCTGGTGCCCAGGATGGCGGTGGGGGGTGAGCGCCGTACGGGGGTGGTGACCCGGGTGCTCAGCGCCGACCAGCCGCTGCGTCATGTGATCGCGGCGGTGCGGCGCGGAGCGGAGGACGGCACCGCGGTCGGCCGGGTGCTGGACGCGCTGCGTGAGGTGGCGGGCGGGCAGGGCGGCCACCCGTAGCATCGTTCAGATCCACTGAATGGATTCTGTGGAAACTTTCGATGGACGTGATCGTTGACTCTGAGCGAGAGTCTGACCATGACCTCCACCGACGCAGCGAGCTCCCAGGACCCCCACGCCAACGATGCGGCCCCGTACGGCGGTGGCGACCCGTACGCCGACTACCGCAGCGGGAACCACGCCTTCACGGAGCTGGTCGACCTGGCGGACCGCCGGCTCGGTGCGGGCGTCGTCGCCGCCAATGACGAGTTCTTCGCCGAGCGCGAGAACCTGCTGGTCCAGGAGCGGGCCGTCTTCGACCCCGAGCGCTTCGGTCACAAGGGCAAGATCATGGACGGCTGGGAGACCCGCCGCCGTCGCGGCGCGTCCGCCGCGACGCCCTTCCCGACCCCGGACGACCACGACTGGGCGCTCGTCCGGCTCGGCGCCCCCGGCATCATCCGCGGCATCATCGTGGACACCGCCCACTTCCGCGGCAACTACCCGCAGCAGATATCCGTCCAGGGGGCCATGGTGGAGGGCTCCCCGAGCCCCGCTGAGCTGCTCGCCGACGACGTGAAGTGGGAGGAGATCGTCCCGCGGTCCCCCGTGCTCGGCCACGCGGCCAACGCCTTCGAGATCACCGGCGACCGCGTCTACACGCACGTCCGGCTCTGCCAGCACCCCGACGGCGGTGTCGCCCGCCTCCGCGTCCACGGCGAGGTCGTGCCCGACCCGGAGTGGCTCGGCCTGCTCTCCACGGTCGACCTGGTCTCGGTGCTCAACGGCGGCGCCTACGAGGACGCGTCGGACCGCTTCTACTCCTCGCCGACCCAGATCATCCTGCCCGGCACCTCCCGCAAGATGGACGACGGCTGGGAGAACCGCCGCCGCCGCGTCCGCGACACCAACGACTGGGTGCGCTTCCGCCTGGCCGCGCAGGGCGTCGTACGCGCCGTGGAGATCGACACGGCCTACCTCAAGGGCAACGCCGCCGGCTGGATCGCGCTGAGCGGCCGGGACGGCGAGTCGGGCGAGTGGTTCGAGATCATCCCGCGCACCCAGCTCCAGCCCGACACCCTGCACCGCTTCAAGCTCCCGGCCGAGGCGGTCGTCACCCACGTCCGCCTGGACACCTTCCCCGACGGCGGTGTGGCGCGGATGCGCCTGCACGGCACGTTCACCGAGGCGGGTACGGCGGAGCTGCGCCGCCGCTACAACGGGTCCTGATCCGTCAGGACCCGACAGTCGACCTCTGCCCGGAGGCCGGGGGGAACCCCGGGCAGAGGGACGGGCGGGTGGTGCGGCCCCACGGGACCGCACCACCCGCCTTCGCGTTCCCTACGCGTGCGCGGCGGCGGCGTCCGCCGCCTGGGCCCGCAGGGCCCGCTCCACGCCCGAGCGCGACTCGGACACCAGCCGCCGCAGCGCGGCATTCGGCCCGGCGGACTCCAGCCAGGCGTCCGTCGCGTCCAGCGTCTCCTGCGAGACCTGGAGCGACGGGTAGAGACCGACAGCCACCTGCTGCGCCATCTCGTGGCTGCGGGACTCCCAGACGTCCTTGACCGTGGCGAAGTACTTCTCCGTGTACGGAGCGAGGACCTCGCGCTGGTCGGTCTGGACGAAGCCCCCGATGACCGCTTCCTGGACGGCGTTGGGCAGCTGGTCGGAGTCCACGACCGAGGCCCAGGCCTCCGCCTTCGCCGCCTCGGTGGGACGCGCCGCACGGGCGCTCGCCGCGTGCCGCTCGCCCGCCGACGTCCTGTCGCGCGTCAGCTCGCCCGCGATCTCCTCCTCGTCGAACCGGCCGACCGATGCCAGCCGGTGCACGAACGCCCAGCGCAGCTCGGTGTCGACAGCCAGCCCCTCGATCGTCTCCTCGCCTTCGAGCAGCCCGTTCAGCAGATCGAGCTGGAGCGGCGTACGCGCCGTCGCGGCGAAGGCACGGGCCCACGCCAGCTGGTGGTCGCCGCCCGCGTCGGCGGCCCGCAGGTGCGCCAGCGTGGCCTCCGTCCACTGGCTCAGGCCCGCCTCGCGCCACGCCGGGTCCGCGTACAGGTCCAGGGCCAGCTTCACCTGGCGGTGCAGCGACTGGACGACGCCGATGTCGGTCTCCTTGGAGATCCCGGAGAGGACGAGCGCCAGGTAGTCACGGGTCGCCAGCTCGCCGTCGCGGGTCATGTCCCAGGCGGAGGCCCAGGACAGGGCGCGCGGCAGCGACTCGGCGAAGTCGCCGAGGTGCTCGGTGACGACGCGCAGCGACTCCGCGTCCAGGCGCACCTTCGCGTACGAGAGGTCGTCGTCGTTGAGCAGGATCACCGCGGGGCGCGGGGTGTCCCGCGGGAACGGGACCTCGGTGCGCTCGCCCTCGACGTCCAGCTCGATCCGGTCCGTACGGACCAGCTTGCCGGCCTCGTCCAGGTCGTAGCAGCCGATGGCGATGCGGTGCGGGCGAAGCGTCGGCTCGCCCTTGGCGCCCGCGGGCAGCTCGGGCGCCTCCTGGCGCACGACGAAGGAGGTGATGTGTCCCGCGTCGTCCACCTCGATCTCCGGGCGCAGGATGTTGATGCCCGCGGTCTCCAGCCACGCCGTCGACCAGGCCTTCAGGTCGCGCCCCGAGGTCTTCTCCAGCGCGCCGAGCAGGTCCGAGAGGCGGGTGTTGCCGAAGGCGTGCTGCTTGAAGTACGCCTGCACGCCCTGGAAGAACTCGTCCATGCCGACATAGGCGACGAGCTGCTTGAGTACCGAGGCGCCCTTGGCGTACGTGATGCCGTCGAAGTTGACCAGGACGTCGTCCAGGTCGGTGATGTCGGCCATGATCGGGTGCGTGGACGGCAGCTGGTCCTGGCGGTAGGCCCAGGTCTTCATGGAGTTGGCGAACGTCGTCCACGACTGCGGCCACCGGGAGCCGTCCGCGTACGCCTGACAGGCGATCGAGGTGTACGTGGCGAACGACTCGTTCAGCCAGAGGTCGTTCCACCACTCCATCGTGACCAGGTCGCCGAACCACATGTGGGCCAGCTCGTGCAGGATCGTCTCGGCGCGCGTCTCGTACGCGGCGTCGGTGACCTTGGAGCGGAAGACGTACTGGTCGCGAATGGTCACCGCGCCCGCGTTCTCCATGGCGCCCGCGTTGAACTCCGGCACGAAGAGCTGGTCGTACTTGGCGAAGGGGTACGCGTAGTCGAACTTCTCCTGGAACCAGTCGAAGCCCTGCCGGGTGACGTCGAAGATCGCGTCCGAGTCGAGGAACTCGGCGAGCGAGGGGCGGCAGTAGATGCCGAGCGGGACGGAGACACCGTCCTTCTCGTAGCTGCTGTGCACCGAGTGGTACGGGCCGACGATGAGCGCCGTGATGTACGTCGAGATGCGCGGCGTGGCCTCGAACTCCCAGACGTGGTCGCGCGGTTCGGGCGTCGGCGAGTTGGAGATCACGGTCCAGCCCTCGGGGGCCTTCACGGTGAACCGGAAGGTCGCCTTCAGGTCCGGCTGCTCGAAGTTGGGGAAGACCCGCCGTGCGTCGGCGACCTCGAACTGGGTGTACAGGTACGCCTGGTCGTCGACCGGGTCGACGAAGCGGTGCAGACCCTCGCCGGTGTTGGTGTACGCGCAGTCCGCGACGACCCGCAGCTCGTTCTCCCCGGCGAGCAGCCCGGGGAGCGCGATGCGGGAGTCCTGGAAGGCGGTGGCGACATCCAGGGGCGTCCCGTTCAGGACGGCCTCGTGCACGGTCGGCGCGATGAGGTCGATGAAGGTATCGGCCCCGGCCTCCGCGCTCTGGAAGCGCACGGTGGTCACGGACCGGTAGGTGCCGCCCTCCTGCGCGCCGCTGAGGTCGAGCTCGATCCCGTAGGAGTCAACGGTGAGAAGGCTCGCTCGCTGCTGTGCCTCTTCGCGGGTCAGATTTGTGCCGGGCACCCGGGTCATCTCCTCGGTATGTGACGTTTCCGGTCATCCTTCCACGCCGTGCGCCGTGCGAGGGGGCCGGAGGGGGCGGATACGGCGGAGCGCACAGCTCCGCGGCACCGGCGGGCGGTGCCGCGGAGCTGTGCGCTCCGGGGTGGTGAGGGGCGGGCCGGCTCAGGCGGTGAGCTCCGCGGCCACCAGCTCCGCGATCTGGATGGCGTTGAGCGCGGCGCCCTTGCGGAGGTTGTCGTTGGAGACGAAGAGGGCGAGGCCGTTCTCCACGGTCTCGTCGTTACGGATCCGGCCCACGTAGCAGGGGTCCGTACCGGCGGCCTGCAGAGGCGTCGGGATCTCGGAGAGCTCCACGCCCGGGGCGCCCTTCAGCAGCTCGTAGGCGCGCTCCACCGTGAGGGGGCGGGCGAAGCGGGCGTTGACCTGGAGCGAGTGGCCGGAGAAGACCGGGACCCGGACGCAGGTGCCGGAGACCTTCAGTCCGGGGATCTCCAGGATCTTGCGGGACTCGTTGCGGAGCTTCTGCTCCTCGTCCGTCTCGTACGAGCCGTCGTCGACGATGGCGCCTGCCAGCGGCAGCACGTTGAAGGCGATGGGGCGCTTGTAGACGCCGGGCTCCGGGAAGTCCACCGCGCTGCCGTCGTGGGTCAGCCGGTCGGCGTCGGTGACGACCTTGGCCGCCTGGCCGTGCAGCTCGGCGACGCCGGCGACACCCGAGCCGGACACGGCCTGGTAGGTGGCGACGACCAGCGCTTCGAGGCCGGCCTCGTCGTGCAGCGGGCGCAGCACCGGCATCGCGGCCATCGTCGTGCAGTTCGGGTTGGCGATGATGCCCTTGGGGCGGTCGGCGATGGCGTGCGGGTTGACCTCGGAGACCACCAGCGGGACCTCGGGGTCGCCGCGCCAGGCGGAGGAGTTGTCGATCACTACGGGGCCCTGGGCTGCGACCTTCTCTGCGAGCGCCCTGGAGGTGGCACCGCCGGCCGAGAAGAGCACGATGTCCAGTCCCGAGTAGTCGGCGGTGGACGCGTCCTCGACCGTGACACCCTTGCTCTGCCAGGCCAGGGTGGTCCCCGCGGAGCGCACGGAGGCGAACAGCCGCAGCTCGTCGACCGGGAATGCCCGCTCGGCGAGGATCTTGCGCATGACTGTGCCGACCTGACCGGTGGCTCCGACGATTCCGACCCTCACGTGATTCCTCCGTACTCACTGCGCACCTGCTGCGCGTCGTTGCTGGCCATGGCGGCCACGGCTGGCCGCACCATCATGCGTGCGACCGGCGGCGCCTTGTCCAATCCATTGTCCGGGGAGCGGACAGCGGGGCAGGCGCCGACTCTGGCACCTGCCCCACCGTTCCGCCGCTCACACCTCATTTCGTACGGTTGCGGCGTTTCACACAGTTACGGTGTGACGTTCGCGATCCGGACGCTGCCGGTCCCCGCGACCGTGCCGTGGGCGTTCACCAGCTGCACCTGGCCGAAGAGCTCGCGCCCGGCCGGCGGCGGTCCCGCGGCTGCGATGGCCGCACCGACCTCCGCCGAGGCGCCCGTGGCGAGCTTCACAGCCCTGGACGCGTCGACCTCGATCGAGCCGAGCGAGGGGGCGAAGTACACGTCCCGGTAGCTGTACTGCGTCGACCCGGCAGGGACCGCGTAGGCGTCCACCTCGACGGTGTACGTACCGGCTGCGGGCTTCAGCAGGCTGACCGACTCGTCGGAGCCCCCGGCCGCCGACGAGCCGACCTGGGTGCTGCCCCGGTAGACGTAGAGGTCCAGGTCGGCCCCGGTGTCCGAGGTCCCGCCGATGGACACGTCGAACCGGTCGACACCCTCGGGGACGGTGATCGTGGTGGTCCTGCTCGCGCCCTCCGCGATCGTCGGGGCGGCGTCCTGGGACGAGCCGAGCGGTCCGCCCTTCAGCCTGCCGTCGATCGCCGCGAAGCCGTTGCGGACCGTCCACGTGACCGGGGCCTGAGCGCCGGCCCCCACCTCGGGGAGCGTCTGGACGGCCGGGTCGAAGGAGGCGCCGAGCAGCGCCACATCCAGCTTGTACGGATTGTCGAGGTAGGGCGATGTGCGGCGGGCCTCGACCTCGATCTCCCAGACGCCCGGCGCCGGGTCCGCGTAGGACCGCAGATCCGGACGGCAGGTGTTGGCCGGGTTGTCGTAGTTCGGGTAGCAGCTGGGCGTCCCCGTGTCGTCCACCGGCACCCCGTACGGGTGGATCGAGATGAACCGCGTCTGGCTGCCCGAGCGCAGCGCGCTCATCCCGACCTCAAGGGTCCTGGCGCCCTCCGGCACGGTCAGGAAGTACGACGTGGTGCTGTTGCGCTGCACCGAGCCGGAGTGCTTGACGGTGTACGAGGGCTTGGCGAGCGGCTCCGAGACGACCACGGTGGCCATGATCTGCTGGTCGGTGCCCACCGTCTTCGGGTCGTCGAGCCGGAGGACGGCGCTGTGCACCCCGGCCGATGCGGGCTTCGCCCGGACGGTCACGGTCACGGCCCGGCCCAGCGGCAGGGACACCTGCGCGGAGCCGGCGAGCGAGAAGGTGCCGTCGTCGTTCCGGAAGGACAGCCGGTGCGGGACGGCCCGGTCGGGCCCGGTGGTCCGCACGACGGTGACCTTGTACGTCTTCTGCTGCCCGGCCTTCAGACCGCCCTCGCGGTCGTAGAGACCGGTGCCGTAGCCGGGGGTCTTCAGGGCGTCGTCGATCGCGGTGTCGACCGGCGCCTTGACGGTGTACTCGTGCGCGGGGCCCTGCCGGGAGGCCGCGGCCTTCCTGATGGTCTTCCAGGCGCCGATGATGTTGATCAGGCCCGCGCCCTCCGCGTGCGCCGGGACGCCCTTGATGTGGGTGGCGGTGCTGGTGAGCGCGGTGCGCAGATCGGCCGGGGGCAGCTCGATGTGCTGCTGCTTCGCGGCCGAGAGGAGCAGCGCGCTCGCGCCTGCCGCCTGCGGGGAGGCCATCGAAGTGCCCTGCAGCATCGAGTAGCCGGCGGGCAGCGGGTAACCCGCTTCCTTGACCGGGGCGCCGGGGAGCCAGGTCTGGGTGGAGTTGACGGCGGCGCCGGGCGCGGAGAGCGTCGGTGTGAAGCCGCCGTCCTCCCGCGGGCCGCGTGACGAGAACGGCATCATGGCGTTCTCCGTCGTCACACCCGAGCCGTAGTCGGCGGCCCAGGTCTCCCTGGAGATGGTCGCGCCCACGGAGATCACGTGATCGGCGAGGCCGGGGTCGCCGATGGTGTTGAGGCCGGGCCCCTCATTGCCCGCCGAGATGACGAGCTGGACGCCGTAGGTGTCGATGAGGCGCTTGTAGAGCTCGTCCCGTGCGCTGTTCCCGTCGTTGAGCGGGGGCAGACCGCCGATCGACATGTTCACGATGTCCACGCCGCGGTTGACGACCAGGTCCATCATGCCTTCGGTCAGGGCGACGTTGGTGCAGCCGCCGCTCCAGGAGCAGGCACGCGAGGAGACGATCTTCGCGCCGGGCGCCGCGCCGTTCATCGCGCCGCCGAAGAGGCCGTTCGCCGCGGTGAGGCCCGCGACATGGGTGCCGTGCTCGCTCTGGATGATGCCGATGCTGACGTAGTCGGACGTGTCGCCCGCCGCGTCGACGACGACGTTCTTGCGGCTCTCCACCACGAAGGGCACCCGCTCGGCGACCTCGGTCCCCGGGTCGTCCTTGCCGAAGTAGCCGATCTGGAACCCGTCCTTGTACGGCTTCATCGCGGTGTCGTCGGTGAAGTCGCCGTTGCCGTTCAGGTCCACCCGCACGGTCCCGGCGGCCGGGTCGTACAGCACGCCCCAGACGTCGGTGGTGTCGCCGTCGCGGTTCAGGTCGCCCGCCTCGTCGCCGCCCGTGGTGACCTTCTCGGCGAAGGTCCGGAAGCGGTACGAACCTGCGGGGGACTTCCAGGTGCGGCCCGCGGCGGTGAAGGCCGGGCCGGTCACGGCGCCGTCCATCCGCAGCCAGGTGCCGTCGCCGTCGGAGACCGGGTCCGTCGCCGTCACCCAGTCGGTGATCTTCCGCTCTCCGGTGCTGGTCCTCCGCAGCGCCGGGTGGCCCAGGTCCACGCCGGAGTCGAGGATGCCGATGGTCACGCCGCGGCCGTCGGACTTCGGGTGCTGCTTCACGAAGTCGACGGCGCCCGTCTCGAAGGACGGGTTGTACGGGTTCCTGGCCGGGGTCTTCCGGCCCGGAGCGGCGTACGGTCCTGCGGACGCCTTGGCCTTCGCGCGCCCGGCCGTGTCGCCGGCCGGGGTCGGATCGTCCAGCTCGATCTCCTGCTTGAGATCGATACCGTGGACGGACGGGAGCTTCCCGGCCGCCTTGATGGCCGAACCGGCCCTGGGTGTCGGCAGGGTGGCCCGGACGTAACCCAGCTTGTCGTCGGTCCTGCCGACGACCGAGCCGGGAACGGCGTCGAGCTGCTTGCGCACCCGGGCGGTCGCGCCGGGGGCGGTGGCGACCATGACGGTCACGGACTTCGTGCCGTCCTGCTCGGCCCGGCCGAGCAGCTGCGCGTCGGACGCGCCGAGCTTGTCCGGTGCGGTCCCGGCAGGCGCCGCCGCCTTCACGGCGGAGGGCGCGGGCCCGTCCTGACCTGCGGTACCCGCGGCCGCGGCCGCGACCGCGGGCACGGTGCCGGCCGCGGCGAGGGCGAGCACCACACCCGCGGCGGCCGCGACCCGGGCCGCGCGTCTCGCCCGGGTTATGGAGCTGGGGAATTCGAGGCTCATCTGCATCCCTGTATGTGGAAGAAAAGGTCCGGAATCCGGAGCTTGATGACCGGAGCTTTACCTAAATGACCCTCCCTTGGGGAGGAGTTGTCCGTTGAGTAGCCGGTGCTGGCGGACTTCCGCCATACGCCACGACGGTCATAGCGGGCTGAAACCGCCCAGCTCCGTCCCGTCCGCCCAGTTCCGCCCCGTCCCCCCGGCCCGGACCCCGGAGCCCCTCCCCGGCCGCGAGTGATCCCTGTGCGGTGATCGGTGTTGCCTGTTGCGGCCTCGTTCACGCACAGGTCATGCCCGCTGCCAACCATCCGGATGAGCGGGGAAACAACAGCCCCGCCGCCCTTGCCGATGCGTTCGCACCCGGGGAGACCGAGCCATGTCACGTATGCGTCCCGCCGCCCTCGACCGCCGCACCTTTCTCGCCGCCGCCGGAGCCGTCGCCGTATCGGCCGGTGTCGGCGCGGCCATCGGGACCGGCGGCGCCTCCGCCGCCCCGGTCCCGCCCGTGCCGGGCGCCGCCGTACCCGCCGCGCTCCGTGCCGCACCCGCGGGGCCCGCCACCCCCGCCGCGCCGTCACCGGCCGGCACCACCCTGCTCACCTCGGCGGCGCCCCGCACCGGTCACCCCGGCAGCGGGTACCGGCGGCTGGGCGACGGCCCCGGCTGGGACCGGGTCGTACGGGACCGGCTCGCCACCGCCCGCTCCGGCCGCGCCGCCCGGCGCACCACGCTCGCCGCCTTCGTCCAGCTCACCGATCTGCACCTCACCGACGTCCAGCACCCGGTGCGCGGCGAGTTCCTGCGTCCCGCCGACACCGCGTCCTGGCGCCCGCAGGAGGCGCTCACGGTGCCCGGCGCGATCTCCCTGGTGGAACGCGTCAACGCGCTGCGCGCCGGCCCGGCCACCGGGACCCCGCTCTCCTTCGTGATGACGACGGGGGACAACACCGACAACAACTCCCACGCCGAACTGGGCTGGTTCCTCGGGGTGATGAGCGGAGGGCGGATCACCCCCAACACCGGGGACCCGCACCGCTACGAAGGGGTCCAGGACTCCGGCATCAAGCACTTCTGGCATCCGGACTCGGCTCTGCGCGACACGGACAAGCAGCGCGGCTTCCCGCACATCGAGGGATTCCTCGCGGCGGCCGTCCGCCCGGTGAACAGCCCCGGACTGCGCATGCCCTGGTACTCGACCGTCGGCAACCACGACTCGCTCAGCAGCGGATCCATGGCGGCCCGGGGGCACTTCCTGGCCGACTTCGCGACCGGGGGCCGGAAGCTGTACGAGATCCCGGCCGCCGAGGCACGGGCCCAGCTGGCCACGGACCAGAAGAACGGGGACTTCGACGGCAGCCACTTCGCCGCCCTGGTCCGCAGACACACCAAGGACCTGCGCCGGATCACCCCGGACCCGGCCCGCGCCCCCTTCACCCCGCGCGAGTACCTCACCGCCCATCTCGACCCGGCGCACGCGGGCGCCGGCCCGGTGGGGCACGGCTACACCCGGGCCAACCTGGACAGCGACACCCTGTACTACAGCTTCCGGGCCGCGCCCGGCGTCCTCGGGATCAGCCTCGACACCACGGGCCGGGGCGGCCACTTCACCGGCACCGTCGGCACCGCCCAGCTGAACTGGCTGGAGCGGACGCTCAAGGCCCACCCGGGGGAGCATGTCCTGGTCTTCAGCCACCACAACAGCTGGACCATCACCAACACCCACCCGGACCCGGCCCGTCCAGGCGAGCGGAACCACTCGGGCGCCGAGATCGTCGCGCTGCTGGGCAAGCACCCCAGCGTGGCCGCCTGGATCAACGGCCACAGCCACCGCAACAAGATCCAGCCGCACGGCTCCTTCTGGGAGGTCACCACCGCCTCCCACATCGACTTCCCGCAGCTCGCCCGGGTCTTCGAACTGGTCGACAACCGGGACGGCACGCTCTCGCTCCTCACCACCCTGGTCGAGTCCGCGGCCCCGCACCGCACGGACTTCACCGATCTCTCCCAGACCGGACTCGCCGCGCTCTACCGGGAGCTCTCCTTCAACGCGCCCGGCAGCCGCACGGACCTCTCGGGCACGGCCGGTGACCGGAACACCGAACTCGTCCTCAGGAAGCGCTGATCCGGGCCCGGGGCGCCGCACCACGGCGGCGCCCGGCCGCCGACCCCGGGAACCGGCCCCCGCTCAGCGGGGCAGTACCACCACAAGACCGGCGGGCGCACGGTCCTCCGCGGCCATCAGGGCGGTGCGCACCACGGTGGCCTGCTGGGCCGGTGCGTCGCGCAGCTTGGCCGGTGTCAGATGCACGACGGTGATGCCGAGCCGCTCCAGGTGGTCGCGCTTGCGGGCGTACGGAGAATCGAGCACGTCATCCGCCCCGCCGGCCGGTGTTCCGGCGCCTGCGGGCCGGCGGCCGGAACTCCTGGGGGGCGCCGCCCTGGTGTCCAGCTCCACCGCCACCGCCTCGTCGGGCCAGTAGACGTCCACCCCGCCCAGCGAGGGCCCGCCGGGGAGCCGCAGCTCCACGTTCCACAGCGGGTCGGGCAGCCCGTGGTCGCGCACCAGCCCGTACAGCCGGTCCTCGGCGAGGGAGCGCCCCTCCGTCAGCAGTGCGTCCACCGCGTCCGCCACCGGCTCGCGGGTGAGCAGCCGGGCCAGCGTCAGTTCCCTGACGAGGGCGGCCGGTTCGCAGCGCCCGCCGCGTACGGCCTCGGTGAGCAGCCGGCGCACCGCGTCCGGCTCGGGGAGCCCGGCGACCGCGTCGGCCAGCGCGCGCTCCACGGGCGCCACCGGTACCCCGTCGATCTGTTCGGACCCCGGCAAGGTGTGCGCACGGACGATCCGGGCGCAGCCCGTGGAGCGGAGCCTGCGGGTGCGCGGCACCAGGACGTCGATCCGGTCCACGGAGATCAGCGGGGGAGCGGCCGAGAAACGGTGGAGAGCGAGCGCCGCGAGGCCAGTGACCATCGTATTGCCGTACCGGGCGGGGGTGTTGGCGCTGTCCTGCACCACGCCCTGGCGCGGCTGCGAAGGCACCGCCCCGCTCCGCTCGGCCGGGGGCCGCCCCGCGTACAGCAGTGCGGCGTGCAACCGTTCCTCGCCGGTCGGCGGTGCCTGGTGCAGCACGAAGACCCCCGGCAGCAACTGCTGCCAGGGGCCTCCGGGCCGGCACTGGGCGGCCGCACGGGCCGCCGTCACCCCCTGCTCGCGCAACTGCGGCGCCGAGAGCACCCGGCCGTGGACACCGGCGGAGTGGCGGAGGAGGGGGGAGTGCGGGGACGAGGTCTCCCCGCAGAGGGAGGTATCGCGGTTCATGCACCGGAGATGCCCACGGTCCTGCCGTCCGCTAACCCCTGTTACACAACTGTCGGCAAAACCGGACAACACCGTCCTAAAGTAAAGGCGTTCGGTGGCCGAGCGGGCCGTCGCCCGGATGGCCCAGGGCGACGGCCCGCGAGGGGGCGGACAGCTGTTCTTCCGGCCGCTGCTCCGCGGACCGCCGGCCCGGGCCCGGCTCCGACCCGGATGTCCGGGCCCGGTTCCGTCTCAGATGCCCCGGACCGCGCCGGAGCCCGCGCCCGCGTCGCACGCCTGACCGCGCAGCGAACGGGCCAGGTCGTCCCGCGCCTCCAGCACGAGCCTGCGCAGAGCGGGCGCCGCGTCCCGGTGCCCCTCCAGCCAGGCATCCGTCGCGTCCAGCGTCGACGGGTGGTCCTGGAGGCCTGGGAAGAGACCCCGTACGACAAGCATCCCGATCTGGATCGAACGCTCGGACCAGATGCGCTCGATGGCCTCGAAGTACTTCGGTGCGTACGGTGCGGTCAGCTCACGCTGCGATGCCTCGCCGAACCCGGCGATCGTGGCCTCGACCAGTGCGTTGGAGAGCGTGTCGGCCTCCACGACCGCGGCCCACGCCTCCGCCTTGACCCCGGCCGAAGGGCGCGAGGCCAGAGCGCGCACCTCGTGCCGCTTGCCGGACGCCGTGTCGTCGCGGGCCAGCTCCGCCGCGATGCCCTGCTCGTCGGCGACGCCGTGCGAGGCGAGGGGGGCCAGCAGCTCCCAGCGCAGCTCCTGGTCCACGTCGAGCCCGTCGATCTTCGCCGAGCCGTCGAGCAGTCCCTGGATCAGCTGGAAGTCCGCGTCCGCCGCCGCGGTCGAGGCGAAGAACCGCGCCCACGTCAGCTGGGCCTCGCTGCCGGGCTCCGCCAGCCGCAGTTCGCGCAGCGCGCCACCGGCGAGCAGCTTCCCGCCCTCCTCGCGCCAGTCGGGCGCCGCGTAGTGCAGCAGCGCGCCCCGCGCCCAGGTGTGCAGCATCTGGAGCACGCCGATGTCCGACTCGCGGCCCGCGAAGCGCAGTACCAGGCCGATGAAGTCCCTGGCGGGCATCAGCGCGTCCCGGGTCAGGTTCCACAGCGCCGACCAGCAGAGGGCCCGCGCGAGCGGATCGGTGATGTCACCGAGGTGCTCACGCAGGGTGTCCAGCGAGTCCTCGTCGAAGCGGATCTTGCAGTACGTGAGGTCGTCGTCGTTGACCAGCACCAGCGCGGGCCGCTCGGCGCCGGTCAGCTCCGCCACGACCGTTCGCGGGCCCGACACGTCGGCCTCGGCGCGCGCATAGCGCACCAGTGCGCCGTCCTCCACCCGGTACAGCCCGACGGCCACCCGGTGCGGGCGCAGCTCGGGATGCGAGTCGGCGGCGTCCTGCAGGACGGCCAGCTCCGTGATGCGGCCCTCCGCGTCATGGACGACAGCGGGCGTCAGTGAGTTGACCCCGGCGGTCTGGAGCCAGGAGCGCGACCAGGACACCATGTCCCGCCCGCTGGTCTCCTCCAGTACGGACAGCAGATCGCCGAGCCGGGTGTTCCCGTACGCGTGCCGCTTGAAGTAGCGGCGGGCGCCCTCCAGGAAGGCGTCCTGGCCGACATAGGCGACCAGCTGCTTGAGCACCGATGCGCCCTTGGCGTAGGTGATCCCGTCGAAGTTCAGCTTGGCGTCCTCCAGGTCACGGATGTCGGCCGTGACCGGGTGGGTGGAGGGCAGCTGGTCGGCGCGGTACGCCCAGGCCTTGCGGTTGTTGGCGAAGGTGATCCAGCCGTCGGTGAAGCGGGTGGCGTTCACCATCGAGAAGGAGCCCATGAAGTCGGCGAACGACTCCTTCAGCCACAGGTCGTCCCACCAGACCATGGTGACGAGATCGCCGAACCACATGTGGGCCATCTCGTGCAGGATGACGTTGGCCCGGCGCTCGTACGCCGCGCGGGTCACCTTGCCCCGGTAGATGTACTCCTCGCGGAAGGTCACCAGGCCCGGGTTCTCCATCGCCCCGAGGTTGTACTCGGGCACGAAGGCCTGGTCGTACTTGCCGAACGGGTACGGGAAGTCGAAGTGGTCGTGGAAGAAATCCAGCCCCTGCTTGGTGATCAGGAAGATGTCGTCGGCGTCGAAGTGCCTGGCAAGACCCTTGCGGCAGAGGGCGCCGAGCGGGATCTCCAGCTCGGTCCCGTCGTCCAGGGTCCGGCGGTAGACATCCGTGACGTGGTGGTAGGGGCCGGCCACGACCGCGGTGATGTACGTCGAGATCGGCTTGGTCCCGGCGAACCGCCACACCCCGTCGGGCTGCTGCTCACCGACCCCGTTGTTCCACACCTTCCACCCGTCGGGCGCGATCACCTCGAACGTGTAAGGGGCCTTCAGGTCGGGCTGTTCGAAGTTGGTGAAGACCCGGCGTGAGTCGGCGGGCTCGTACTGTGTGTACAGATAGACCTCGCCGTCCTCCGGGTCGACGAAGCGGTGCATGCCCTCGCCGGTCCTGCTGTACGCGCACTGGGCGTCCACGACCAGGACGTTCTCCTCGGCGAGCCCGTCCAGCGTGATCCTGGACCCGTCGAAGACGGCGGCCGGGTCCAGCTCCCGCCCGT
Organism: Streptomyces sp. NBC_00388; assembly: GCF_036061255.1. Taxonomy (NCBI): domain Bacteria; kingdom Bacillati; phylum Actinomycetota; class Actinomycetes; order Kitasatosporales; family Streptomycetaceae; genus Streptomyces; species Streptomyces sp. NBC_00388. Next base: position 2,548,814 of record NZ_CP107948.1, on the reverse strand, counting down.
TCAGTGTCACCGAGGTGACCGACGGAGCGATGAGATCGGCGAACGTGGAGACGTCCGCCTCGGCCGAGCGGAAGCGCACCGTCGTCACCGAGCGGAACGTACGCGGCTCGCCGGCCGGGTTGTCCCCGATCGCCGAGCGCAGGTCGAGGGCGACCGTGTACCCGTCGACGGAGAGCAGTTCGGCCCGCCTCCGGGCTTCGTCACGGGACAGATTCTCACCGGGCACGGGCACTCCTTCGTGTATGCGATCTGTTGTCCGAATCCTCCCATGCGCCGGTCCGGGGTGGCGGCCGGGAATGGCGGGGCCCGCCCGGGGCGTTGTCGCGGGGGAGTTGCAGCAGCCGAAAAGTGCGCCTCCCGAGGAGAGACATGTCAGAGAAGACCCCCGTCGACTTCTGGTTCGACCCGCTGTGCCCGTGGGCGTGGATGACCTCCCGCTGGATGCTGGAGGTCGAGAAGGTCCGGGACGTCGAGGTGCGCTGGCACGTGATGAGTCTTGCCGTCCTGAACGAGGACCGGCTCGACGACCTGTCCGACGAGTACCGCGAGCTGCTCACCGTCAAGGCGTGGGCGCCGGTGCGGGTGGTCGTCGCTGCCCAGCAGAAGCACGGTGACGAGGTCGTCGGCAAGCTCTACACCGCGCTCGGCACCCGCTTCCACAACGAGGGCCAGGGGCCGACCCGGGAGGCCATCGCGGCCGCGCTGGACGAGGTGGGCCTCCCCGCCGAGCTGCTGGACTACGCGGACCAGAGCCCGTTCGACTACGAGGCGGAGCTGCGCGCCTCCCACAACGAGGGCATCGAGAAGGTCGGCCAGGAGGTCGGTACCCCGGTCATCGCGGTCCCCGGCGCCGACGGCGAGCAGGTCGCCTTCTTCGGCCCGGTCGTGACCCCGGCGCCCAAGGGCGACGAGGCGGCGAAGCTCTGGGACGGCACTCTGCTGGTCGCCTCGGTCCCCGGCTTCTACGAGCTCAAGCGGACCCGTACCCAGGGGCCGGTCTTCGACTGACCTGAACGGTCCGGGCGCGCGGCCGGCCTCCGCGAGTCGTGTCCTCCGGCCTGAACGGTCCGGACGCACAGCCGGCCTCCGCGAGTCATGTCCTCGCGGAGGCCGGCTGTTCTTTGTCCGCCCGCAGGTGAAGGCTGAGAAGACGATCACGAGCAGGACGCCGGGCGGCGCGGTCCCGTCAGGGGCGCCGGCGCAGTGGTGTCACGGTGCGAGCAGCAGGACGTCGGCACGCTCCCGGGCGGCGGCGTAACGCTTCGCCACGTCCTGCCAGTTGACGACCTTCCACATCGCCTCGATGAAGTCCACCTTCTGGTTCTTGTACTGCAGATAGAAGGCGTGCTCCCAGGCGTCGAAGACCAGGACCGGCACCGAACCCTGGCCGACGTTGCCCTGGTGGTCGTAGATCTGCTCGACGATGAGCCGCCCGCTGACCGGCTCGTATGCCAGGACGCCCCAGCCCGAACCCTGGGTGGTCGCGGCGGCCTTGGTCAGCTGGGCCTTGAACTTGGCGAAGGAGCCGAACGACTCGGCGATCGCACCGGCGAGCTCGCCGGTGCCGTCCTTGTCGAGGGGCTCGCCGCCACCGTCGCCCGTCATGTTGTGCCAGTAGATGCTGTGCAGGATGTGACCGGAGAGATGGAACGCGAGGTTCTTCTCCAGCCCGTTCACCGCGCCCCACTGGTCCTTGTCGCGCGCCTCCGCCAGCTGCTCCAGCGTGTCGTTCGCACCCTTCACGTACGCGGCGTGGTGCTTGTCGTGGTGCAGTTCGATGATCTGGGGGTTGATCACCGGTTCCAGCGCCGCGTAGTCGTAGGGAAGTTCAGGAAGTGTGTAAGTCGCCATGTCGTTCCGAGCCTCCGACTGCTTATTGCAACCTCTATGCAAGTGCAGGCTAGCAGTAGGTACGCATGATGGGCGTGAGGGCCCGCCGGACGGCCGGGGGCGCGGGGGTTCGGCGGGTGCGCTGCCGGGCGCGCGCCGGTGCGGGTGTGCGGACAGCCGGAAGGGCGGGCGCCCTGTGCGGCGCCCGCCCTTCCGGTGTCCCTGCTTCGTGAACCGCAGCCCTCTAGCCGCGCCGTGCGCTCAACTCCCGTATGCCCGCGACGGCCAGCACCACGGCGGTCGCGCCCAGCGACCACAGCAGCTGCGGGCGCGCCGTGTCGTCGGTCAGCATCAGCACGAAGACGGTGGCCAGGCCGGCCAGTGTGGCCCAGGTCAGCCACGGGAAGCCCCACATCCTGAGCTGCAGCAGCTCCGGTGTCTCCCGCTCGATCCTGCGGCGCAGCCGCAGCTGCGAGGCGGCGATCAGCGCCCAGACGAACAGCAGGACCGCACCGACCGCGTTGAGCATGTAGAGGAAGACCGAGTCCGGCCACTCCAGATTCAGCAGGACCGACACGAATCCGAAGGCGACGGACGCGAGGACGGCCCGGCGCGGCACGCTGCCTGTGACCTTGAGCAGCCCGCGCGGCGCCTCGCCCCGCTCGGCCAGCGAGAAGATCATCCTGGAGGAGCCGTAGAGGTTGGCGTTCAGGGCGGAGAGCAGCGCCACGAAGACGACGATGTTCATGATGGCCCCCGCGGACGGCACGCCGATCGAGTCGAGCACCGTCACATACGGGGAGAGTCCGGCCTTCTGCGCACTCCAGGGCAGTACCGCCACGATGACCAGCATCGAGCCCACGTAGAAGAAGAGGATCCGGAACACCGCGCTGCGCACCGCGCGGCCGACCGCGCGCGCCGGGTTGTCGGTCTCCGCTGCGGCGATCGTCACGACCTCAAGACCGCCGAAGGCGAACACGACCGTGAGGACACCGGAGATGACGCCGTGCCAGCCGTTCGGCAGGAAGCCGCCCTTTCCGGTGAGGTTGGCCAGGCCTGCGGGATCGGTGTCCGGGAGCACCCCGAAGACCGCAAGCAGTCCGAGTGCGAGGAAGAGGACGATCGCGCCGACCTTCAGCGTCGCGAACCAGAACTCGAACTCGCCGAAGTTCCGCACGGCGGCGAGGTTGGTGACGGTGAAGACCACCATGAAGAGCAGTACCCAGGCCCACTGCGGCACGCCGGGCACCCAGCCGTTGGCGATCTGGGCCGCGGCCGTCGCCTCCACGGCGAGGACGACCACCAGCAGGAACCAGTAGAGCCACCCGGCCGTGAATCCGGCCCAGCGCCCCATCGCCCGCTCGGCGTGCACCGAGAAGGAGCCGGAGGCGGGGAGCGCCGACGACATCTCACCCAGCATCCGCATGACCAGCATCGCGAGGGTGCCCGCGATCAGATAGGAGACGACTATGCCGGGGCCCGCGACCGCGATACCGGCGCCCGAACCCACGAAGAGCCCGGCGCCGATCACCCCGCCCAGGCCGAGCATGGTCAGGTGGCGCTGCTTCAGCCCGGCGGAGAGAGGCTCCGCCCGCAGTGGTTCGGACATGGTGCTCGACACTCGCGATGCTCTGGACGATGTGCGGGGACAGTTTGGTGAGATCCCACAGTGTCCCCAAGTGGTCACCCGTTCCGCAATGGAGATCTACCTGCCAGGACCTCCAGTGATGAGCATCACGCACGGAGACGGTTGAACAGTCCACTTTGTATGAAACCAACCAAAGCCCCAAGCTCCGCTTTGTGGGCGGCTGATGGTGCTCTCCGGCGGCCCGCCAGGCTAACGTCAGCCTGTTCCCACCTGCCCTCACCTGCGGAGTCCCGATGAGCACTGCTGCCGCCACCACCCGCCCCGGAGCGGTTCTCGCCGACCTGCTGCCCGCCACCCGTGCCCGCGACATCGCGCTGGTGCTCGGCGGCGCCGCGCTCACCGGCATCGCCGCGCAGATCGCCGTGCCGGTCCCCGGCTCCCCGGTCCCGGTCACCGGGCAGACCTTCGCCGCGCTCCTGGTGGGCGCGTCCCTCGGTGCGCGCCGGGGCTTCCTCTCCCTGGCGGTGTACGCGCTGGTGGGTGCGGCGGGCATGCCGTGGTTCGCCGGGGGCACCGCGGGCGCCGGTGGTGCCACGTTCGGCTATGTCCTGGGCATGCTGCTCGCATCGGCCGTGGTCGGCGCTCTGGCCCGCCGCGGCGGCGACCGGTCCGTACTGCGCACCGCGGGCACCATGGTGCTCGGCTCCGTGATCATCTACGCGGTCGGCGTCCCGTACCTGGCCCTGACCACCGGAATCTCCGCCTCCGCGGCCATCGCCGCCGGTCTCGTCCCGTTCCTCATCGGTGACGCGCTGAAGGCGGCCCTCGCCATGGGCGCGCTGCCGAGCGCCTGGAAGCTGGCGGGCCGCCGCGGCTGACGCGGCGAGCGACGGACACCACACGCGGGAGGGGCCGCGCCCGGCAGACCGGGCGCGGCCCCTCCCGCGTGTGTCAGCGGGCGTGCGTCAGCCGCCGGCCCCGGCCGGCTCCGTGGCGAGCGCCTTCCGCCGCCGGTCCCGCACCAGGGCGACCACCATGACCAGCGCGGCCACCAGCACCGAGAGCAGCATCTGCTTGCGCCCCTCGGTGTCGTACAGCATGTAGCCGACCACGAAGAGGATCAGGCCGATCGTCGCCCAGGTCAGATACGGGTACAGCCACATCTTCACGGTCAGCAGCTCCGGGTTCTCCCGCTCGATCCTGCGGCGCATCCGCAGCTGCGAGAAGCAGATGACCAGCCAGACGAAGAGGGCCACCGCGCCCGACGAGTTCAGCAGGAACTGGAAGACGGTGTCCTGCGCGATGTAGTTGAAGAACACCGCGACGAAACCGAACGCGACGGACGCCCAGATCGCGACCGCGGGCACACCGCCCCGGTTGACGGTGGCGAACGCCTTCGGGGCGTCACCGCGCCCGCCGAGCGAGAACGCCATCCTGGAGGCCGTGTACAGACCGGAGTTGAGACAGGAGAGCACCGCGGTCAGCACCACGATGTCCATGATCGTGCCGGCGCCCGGGATGTCCAGCGAGTCCAGCACGGCCACGTACGGACTGGCCGTGACCGCCTTGGAGTCCCACGGCAGCAGCGTGACGATGACGAAGATCGAGCCGATGTAGAAGAGCGCGATCCGCCAGATCACACTGTTGACCGCCTTGCGGACCGCCTGCACCGGGTTGGGCGATTCGGCAGCCGCCAGGGTCACGATCTCCGATCCCATGAAGGAGAAGACGACCAGAAGCATCCCGGAGAGGATCGCGCCGGGCCCGTTCGGCAGGAACCCGCCGTGCCCGGTCAGATTGCTCATCCCGGCCGGATCGCCGCCCGGCGGGAGGCCGAAGATGGCGAGCAGGCCGATCACGATGAAGGCAATGATCGAGACGACCTTGATCCCCGCGAACCAGAATTCGAATTCGCCGAAGGAGCCGACCGAGACCAGGTTGGTGCCGGTCAGCACCAGCATCACCAGCAGCGCCCAGGCCCACTGCGGTATCGCGGGCACCCACCCGGTGAGGATCGACGCGGCGGCGGTCGCCTCCACGGCGAGGACCACGGACCAGAAGAACCAGTAGAGCCAGCCGATGGTGAACCCGGCCCACCGGCCGAGCGCCCGGTCCGCGTAGGTGGAGAAGGACCCGGAGACAGGATCGGCCGCGGCCATCTCGCCCAGCATCCGCATCACCAGGACGACGAGCAGCCCGGTCAGCGCGTACGAGAGCAGAATGCCGGGGCCGGCGGCGTTGATCCCGGCCCCCGAACCGACGAAGAGCCCCGCACCGATCACGCCGCCGATGGCGATCATCGAGAGGTGGCGGTTCTTCAGCCCGGCCTGAAGACCGTCCGGGGAATCACCGCCGGGCGATCTGTCAGCGACCCGCGGAGGAGGTGCAGCGCTCATGCTCTCTGTCCTTAATTGTCGCGAACGGGTCACGCCTTACGTGCCCCGACCAGGGGTCGCACCTACCCGGCGTGCCACACTCGATGCATGCGCGTGTACCTCGGTTCCGATCATGCCGGATACGAACTCAAGAACCACCTCGTCGAGTGGCTCACGGCCCACGGCCACGAGCCCGTGGACTGCGGTCCTCACATCTACGACGCCGTGGACGACTACCCGCCGTTCTGCCTCAGGGCCGCCGTGAAGACGGCCGCCGACCCCGGGAGCCTCGGCGTCGTCATCGGCGGCTCCGGCAACGGCGAGCAGATCGCGGCCAACAAGGTCAAGGGTGTCCGGGCGGTGCTCGCCTGGAGTGAGCAGACCGCCGCGCTCGGCCGCGAGCACAACAACGCCAACGTCATCTCCGTGGGCGGCCGGATGCACACGCAGGAGGAGGCGGTGAAGTTCGTCGAGATCTTCCTCGCCACCCCGTACTCCGGCGAGGAGCGCCACCAGCGCCGGATCGACATGCTGAGCGCGTACGAGGCGACCGGGGAGCTGCCGCCCGTCCCCGCCCACCACCCGCAGCAGGACTAGGGACCTTCGTGCCCGAGGGCCACACGATCCACCGACTGGCCGCCGACCACTTCGAGAGGTTCGGCGGCCGGCCTGTGCGCGCCTCCAGCCCCCAGGGCAAGTTCTCCGGCAGTGCGGCGCTCATCGACCGCCACACGCTGGAGACCGCCGAGGCGCACGGGAAGCACCTGTTCCTGGGATTCGGTGCGGGCGGCTGGGTCCACATCCACCTCGGCCTCTTCGGCAAGCTGGGCTTCGGTAACGCGCCCGCCGTGCCGCCCACCGACACGGTCCGGCTGCGTCTGGTCAACGACGAGGCGTACGCCGATCTGCGGGGCCCGACGACCTGCGCGCTGATCACGGACGCCGAGAAGCAGGCGATACACGACCGGCTCGGCCCCGATCCGCTCAGGCCCGGCGACCGTGCGGACGACGCGTGGCCCCGGATCTCCCGCTCCCGTACGACCGTGGCCGCCCTGCTCATGGACCAGAAGGTGATCGCGGGCGTCGGCAACGTCTACCGCGCCGAGGTCCTCTTCCGGCACGGCATCGACCCGTACCGCGCGGGCAAGGACCTGACCCGCGCCGAGTGGGACGCGATCTGGGCCGACCTCGTCGCCCTGATGCGCGAGGGCGTACGCAACAACCGCATCGACACCGTCCGCCCCGAGCACATGCCCGAGGCGACCGGCCGGGCGCCGAGGGTCGACGACCACGGCGGCGAGGTGTACGTCTACCGCCGGGCCGCGCTGCCCTGCCACCTCTGTGGCGCCGGGATCCGGACCGCGCCGCTGGCCGCCCGCAACCTCTTCTGGTGCCCGGACTGCCAGCAGCATTAGGAGGACAGCCCTCAGAAGCCGTGCGGCAGCCAGGGCGCCTTCTCCGAACCGAAGGCGTGGGACGCACCGGCCAGCGCACCCGGCCGCAGCTCCCGCACCAGACCCGCGTCCGCGAGCGCGGCCAGTGACGTGCCACCCAGATAGGCGGCCCCGAGCTCCCGCACCGACAGTTCGAGCTCCGCCGGGTCGTCGGTCCGGACGCAGGAAGCACCGGAGGCGTCCCCGGTGAGCCGCCAACGCCCGCTGTTCCAGGGGCAGAAGTCGTCCTGGACGCCGAACACGACATCCACCGGCGTCCGGTAGGTGCGTGCTGCGAGCCCGGCCCCCACATCGACCAGCCGCAGGTGCAGCACGTCACGGACCTGGAGCCGGCACCGGCGGATGTCCGACACCAGGTACTGCCAGGAGTCGTCCAGGGGCCGGTTGCGTACGAACAGTGTCGACGTCAGGTCGATACCGAACAGGAAACGCCACAGAGCTGCGCTCGCCGCCGGGTCCAGCGCGTCGATCTGGCGGAGCCTGACGGACCCCTTGGGGCCTGCCGCATCCGACTCGGGCTTCGTATGGAAACGGACATACCCCACCGTCTCGCCGTCCCGCTCGGCGACCACGCACTGCAGGGGCGAGGCCCCGCCCCGCTCGGCGGGCGGATCGAGCAGCGGCAGCCGCTCCCAGCCGGGCATCCGCAGGGGCATCCCGGGACGCGACCCGACGGAGCGCACATACAGCGCCTCGCACTGCTCCGCCACCTCCCCGACCGGCGCGTACCGCAGCCGTACGGCGTCGGTTCCCGGCGGAACGGCGAGCGTCACCCGCGAGGTGTCGATCTCGGCCGACAACTGCCGGGAGGCGATGCCGTATCCGAACCGGCCGTAGATCGCCGGCTCCGACGCGGTCAGCACGGCCAGCGGTTCACCGAGCGCCCGCACCTCGTCCAACTGCCGCCGCATCATGGCCGTCAGGATCCCGCGCCGCCGGTGCGTCGCCGCGACACTCACCATGGTCACGCCCGCCGCCGGTACGAAAGCACCACCCGGTACCGAGAGCCGGAAGCTGAACGCCCCGGCCGTGCCCACGCACTGGCCGCCTTCCCAGGCGCCGATCGACCGCTCGAACTCGGTGAGGTCGTCCCAGAGCGCCCGTTCCTCGGGCGACTCGTCCACTCCGCCGAAGGCCCGCATCAGCCCCTCGTACCAGGTGTCCATGCCGTCACGGCGCAGTACCTTCAGCTCTGTCTCCATGGGCCATCCCTACCAGGGGGGTCCATGCCGGGCGAGCCAATTTCGAACGCGAGGTCCCAGGGTCCCCCTGCGCGGGACCCGCGCGGGTGGATAAGGTCCGAGCCATGGCCGGTCGCGTCGGAGAAGAAGCGTTCACGGCCCGGATGCGGAAGTCGGCGCACCGGGTCAGGACCGTGCTGCGCAGGTCCGGCGTCGACTACTTCCGCGGCGACGGCTCCGAAGGACTCGCCCTCGCCACCCTCCTGCTGACCGTCCCCGCGCTGGCCTGGGCGACCATCCTGACCCCGGTCTGGTGCTCACCCTCGACGCTGGTCCTGCCCATCGTCGCCGGGGGACTGCTGCTGCGCCCGGCGAGCCTCCTCGGCCTGTACGCCGCAGCGGCCGCCGCCCTGATCGTCGAGTCGGTCAAGCTCGGTCCTTACGGCAACGGCGCCGCGGCCGTCACCCCCGGCACGGTCCTCACGGTGGCTGCCTGCGGGCTCTTCGGACTGCTCATCGCGCAGTTCCGCAGCCGGGTCGGGGTGCCGTGGCGGCGCGGCGGGACCATGCTCTTCGACCTGCGTGAGCGGATCCGTGTCCAGAGCAAGCTGCCCCGGCTGCCGCAGGGCTGGCACAGCGAGATGGCGCTGCGCCCCGCGGGCGGGCAGTCCTTCTCCGGCGACTTCGTGGTCGCCGCGCGGACCAGCGGCGGGCGCACCCTCGAAGTCGTCCTCACGGATGTCTCCGGCAAGGGCATGGACGCGGGCTCCCGTGCCCTGCTCCTCTCGGGCGCCTTCGGCGGACTGCTGGGCTCGCTCCCGCCGCACGACTTCCTGCCGGCCGCCAACGGCTATCTGCTGCGCCAGGACTGGGACGAGGGGTTCGCCACCTCGATCCATCTGGTCCTCGACCTGGACACCGGAGACTATGAACTGCTCTCGGCAGGCCACCTCCCGGCGCTCCAGCTGCACGCGGGCAGCGGTCTCTGGGAGGAGAAGTCGGGCGAGGGCCCGCTCCTCGGCGTCTACGACGGGGCACAGTTCGACGCGGCCAAGGGCTCGCTGGGCCCCGGTGACGTCCTGATGCTCTTCACGGACGGCCTGGTCGAGGCGCCCGACCGCGACATCAGCGAGGGGATCGACCGGCTGACCGGGGAGGCCGACCGCTATGTCGCGAGCACCTTCCGGGGGGCTGCGTGGCACCTCATCGAGGCGGTCGCCAAGGACGTCAACGACGACCGGGCGCTGCTGTTGATCTGCCGGGACAGTGACGCGGGGCCGGTGCTCTGACCACAGGCCCGTGGCGTGGCCGCGGGGGCCTGTCACGCGGGAGCGCCCCGTCCGGCGGATCTTCCGGACGGGGCGCTCCCGCGGGCGGTGCTGATGGTTCAGCTCAGTACCGGGGCTAGGCCGGAACCTTCTCGCGCTCGCGCTCCCGTGCGTTCTGCACGGGATCGGACCGGAAGGCCCACTTCATCTCGGGCTCCGTCGCGAAGCGCATCACCCGCCGCACCGGCGGTGTGCAGAACAGCGTCACGGCGGCGGCCATGAAGAGGGTCGCGAAGACTTCGCCCAGCGGGCTCTTCAGCCAGCCGTAGTCGTCGACCAGACCTGCGTACTCGATGGTCTTGATCAGCAGACCGTGCAGCAGATAACCGCAGAGTGTGCCGGCGCCGAGCGCGGTGAACCAGGTCTTGCCGCGCGGGACCAGGGCCAGGAAGCAGGCGGTGAGCACCAGCCCGCAGACGGTGAGGCCGAGCGTCATCACGACGCCTTCCCACCAGTCGACGCCGAGCTGTTGGGCGCTGGTGCCGCGGTAGAACCAGTTGAGCGTCATCCGGGGCGCGGCCCAGTAGGCGAAGACGAGCGTCACCAGCATGACCAGCACGGCCACCGGTCGCGCGCCACGGCGCTGCACCAGCTGGAAATGCTCGGGCTTGAGCTTCAGGCCCAGCACGAAGAACGGCAGGAACTGGAGCACCCGCTGGAGGTCGAGGTCGTCGCCGATGTTGGGGGTGACCGAGGCGAGGACCGCGATGACGAGCGAGAGGGTCATCGGATAGCGCAGATTGAGCCAGATCGGCGTGGTGAGCCGCCAGATGAAGAGGGCGATCAGGAACCACGTCAGGAAGTACGGGTCGAGCAGGCTGATCTCGTGACCGGGGTCGTTGTTGCCCCACTTCTCGTAGAGCGAGTAGGCGGTCTCGAAGATCACGTAGGGAACGACGACACCCGTCACCAAGCGGCGCAGCCGGTCGGGACGCATGTCAAAACTGCGGGAGAAATAGCCCGAAATGATAATGAATGCAGGCATGTGGAACGTGTAGACGAACATGTACAGCGCCCGGGTGGTGCGGCTGCCATCCATGATCGGTTCCCACGCGTGCGCCATGGCCACGAGGACGATGGCGAGGAACTTCGCGTTGTCGAAGAGCGCGTTGCGCTGCTTCTTGGCGCCGGGGGCCGACGCCTGTGGGTTCGCTGTGTCAGGTCTGGGTGGCGCCTGTGCGACCGTGGGGGGTTCGGGTTCCGTCTCCCGCGCCAGGGGGAGTGGGGCCCGCTGATATCCGTGTGGAGCATGAACCATTCGAGGAACCCTAGCGTCGCGTGAGGGAATCCGTAAAACCCTCTCGGGTGGCTGTGATATTCGCAGTACGTGTACCCCCGGGGCTTACCTTTACTACCCTGATCTTATGTACGTATATGAGGGGTCTCATCCCACTTAAATGGGGCATAACGACAGGTTTCTGGGCCCGCTTCGGAGTCCGTTCGGTGGCTGTTCAGTCTTATCGCAATCACCTGTGAACGAAGTGTGTGAACAGTGAAACGATCGATTCGGATTAACCGCCGGGAGTGGCGGGCCGACCCGTCCTGAAATTGCCCTCGCAGGTCCGGGCGGGGCCCGCGCGCCGGGCGCGGGGGCCGGACGCGAGGGGTGCGCGGGATGGCGCGATCCGATCGCCGCCGTTTCGCCACCGGGCAACAACCACAGGCCTGTTGGTGGCACCATGGACCCGCGGAAGAAGTGCTGGAACGACATCGTTCCCGGCCGGCAAGGCGGACCGACCAAGGGTTGTGATCAGTTGTGGCCATTTCACTGTCAGTGGTGCTGCTCTTGGCGATCGTCCTTGTGGTGTTGATCCGCGGTGGATCCATCAAGGCCGGTCCTGCGGTCGTCGCCATACTGTTCGGCTTCTTCCTGGCGTCGACGGGCATGGCCCCGTCGATCAACAGGTTCCTCGACTCGATAGCCGACACGATCAACCAGATCAAGTTCTGACGCCGGGCGCCCCCGCCCACGGCCGGTACCGGTGGACGCTTCCGCGTCCCGGGTCCCGGGTGCGCGAGTGCGCGAGTGGGGCGGTCCGCCCGGCCGTGACGGGCGACGGATGCGCGCGAGTACGGCCTGTCGCCCCGGACGGCGTGGCGAGCGGCGGGGGAGCGGGCGCCGGGTGGCGCCGCAGCGGCGTGAGGCCGGCCGGACGGCTCCGGCTGTACGTGGCTGATCCGGCCCGGGAACGACCGAGGCCCAGGCGGAGGAGGACGTCCTCTTACCTGGGCCTTTGCCATGTGGAGCGGGCGACGGGAATCGAACCCGCGTAGCTAGTTTGGAAGACTAGGGCTCTACCATTGAGCTACGCCCGCAAGCGCCGCCGGTCGGAGCGACCGCGGCACGAGAAGCATCGTAGCGGGTCGGACCCGGTCCGCGCACACCCGTCCCGCGCCGCGTGGAGCCGGGTAAAGCTGCCACGGCCGGCTCACGGGCATGTACCCTACGTCTCGCACCGACGGGGTGTGGCGCAGCTTGGTAGCGCGTCCGCTTTGGGAGCGGAAGGTCGTCGGTTCGAATCCGGCCACCCCGACCAGCAGCAAGATCACATTGTGGGTCTCCTCCTGCTTGCCGTTACTATGCAAGCTGTGTGCCCGCGTGTCTCTCAACCGGGCAGAGATTCTGAAGTCAGCCCCCAAGGAGACCGAACCGTGAAGAGCGCCGTGGAGACCCTGAATCCGACCCGGGTTCGGCTCAGCATCGAGGTGCCCTTCGAGGAGCTCAAGGACAGCCTCGACGCGGCGTACAAGAAGATCAACGAGCAGGTCACGGTGAAGGGCTTCCGTAAGGGCAAGATCCCGAACCGCGTGATCGACCAGCGCTTCGGCCGTGGTGCCGTGCTGGAGGAGGCCGTCAACGACGCCCTCCCGAAGTTCTACACCGAGGCCGTCAACGAGGGTGAGCTGAATGTCCTCGGCCAGCCCGAGGTCGACATCACGGAGCTCAAGGACGGCGAGCTGCTCTCCTTCACCGCCGAGGTCGACGTACGGCCCGAGATCGAGATCCCGGACTACTCCGGCATCGAGGTCGAGGTCGACGCCGTCGACGTCAGCGACGAGGACGTCGACAAGGCCGTCGAGGAGCTGCGTGGCCGCTTCGCGTCCACCAACCCAGTCGAGCGCGCCGCCGTCGAGGGTGACGTCGTCACCATCGACCTGGAGGCCAAGGTCGACGGTGAGGTCCTGGAGGACGGCGTGGCCGAGGGTGTCTCGTACACCATCGGCTCCGGCGAGCTGCTCGACGGCATCGACGAGGCCGTGACCGGCCTGGAGGCCGGTGGCGAGGCCACCTTCACCTCCGAGCTCAAGGGCGGCTCCGCCGAGGGCAAGCCCGCCGAGGTCACCGTCAAGGTCACCGCGGTCGCCGCTCGTGAACTTCCCGGCCTGGACGACGACTTCGCGCAGCTGGCCAGCGAGTTCGACACGCTGGACGAGCTGAAGGCCGACAGCCGCAAGCGCCTTGAGAACACCAAGCAGTACGAGCAGGCCACCCAGGCCCAGGAGCGCGTCCTCGACGAGCTGCTGAGGCTTGCGGAGGTCCCGATCCCCGAGAAGCTCCTCGAGGACGAGATCAACACCCGCAAGCACAACCTGGAGCACCACCAGCTCGGCCAGATGGGCCTCGACCTCGCCAAGTACCTGGAGATCCAGGGCAAGACCGAGGAAGAGTTCACCGCCGAGACCAAGGAGCAGGCCGAGAAGGGCATCAAGACCCAGTTCATCCTCGACGAGCTGGTCAACAAGGAGAAGCTGAACGTCAACCAGGAGGAGCTCACCGAGCACCTCATGCGGCGTGCGCAGTCCTCCGGCATGAGCCCCGACCAGTTCGCCCAGGCGGTCGTCGAGGGTGGCCAGGTCCCGATGCTCGTCGGCGAGGTGGCCCGCGGAAAGGCCCTCGCGGTTGTCGTCGAGTCCGTCAAGGTCAAGGACACCAACGGTGAGATCGTCGACCTGAGCGACGACGAGGACGAGGCCGAGGGCACGGCGGACGCCGAGGCGTCCGACGACACGGCCGAGGCCAAGCCGGAGGCCTGAGCCTCCACCGGTCTCGACCGGGCCGGACTCTGATCCCGGCCGGTTCTGATCTCGAACGAAGGGTCCGGGCGTGCTGTACGTCCGGACCCTTCGTCGTACGCGCGCGCCGGGCCTACCTTGCGCTCCCAGCGAACAGTTCGGGAAGCGGGATGGCGTTGTCCCACCTGCGCGTTAGGGTCCATGAAGAGGAGAGCTCGGGAGTACCAAGCGCCCCCGGACTCCTGCTGTACGAAGACGCTGAGACGGCCGGAGCCGTCAGAGACGAGCAGGTGGATACGTGACGAATCTGATGCCCTACGCCGCCGGCGAGCCCAACATCGGTGGCGGCCTCGGCGACCAGGTCTACAACCGACTGCTCGGTGAGCGGATCATCTTCCTCGGCCAGCAGGTCGACGACGAGATCGCCAACAAGATCACCGCGCAGCTGCTCCTCCTTGCAGCCGACCCGGAAAAGGACATCTTCCTTTACATCAACAGCCCCGGCGGCTCGGTGACGGCAGGCATGGCGGTCTACGACACCATGCAGTACATCCCGAACGACGTCGTCACCATCGGTATGGGCCTCGCGGCCTCGATGGGGCAGTTCCTGCTGACCGGCGGCACCGCGGGCAAGCGCTTCGCGCTCCCCAACACCGACATCCTGATGCACCAGGGCTCGGCCGGTCTCGGCGGCACAGCGTCGGACATCAAGATCCAGGCCCAGCAGCTGCTGCGCACGAAGAAGCGCATGGCGGAGATCACCGCCCGGCACTCCGGCCAGACCGTCGAAGCGATCATCCGCGACGGTGACCGCGACCGCTGGTACACGGCGGAAGAGGCCAAGGAGTACGGCCTCATCGACGAGATCATCTCCTCCGCGTCGGGCGTTCCGGGCGGCGGCGGCACCGGGGCCTGACGCCCCGCATCCCTGCCTCCGAACCCGACCGACCACTTGAACGCCACCAGGATGGTGAACACCAGCATGAACGACTACTCCGCCTCCGCCAGCGGCCTCTACACCGGCCCGCAGGTCGACAACCGCTACATCGTTCCGCGCTTCGTCGAGCGCACCTCGCAGGGCGTGCGTGAGTACGACCCGTACGCGAAGCTCTTCGAGGAGCGCGTGATCTTCCTCGGTGTGCAGATCGACGACGCCTCCGCCAACGACGTCATGGCGCAGCTGCTCTGCCTGGAGTCGATGGACCCGGACCGGGACATCTCGATCTACATCAACAGCCCCGGTGGCTCGTTCACCGCGCTGACCGCGATCTACGACACGATGCAGTTCGTGAAGCCGGACATCCAGACGGTCTGCATGGGCCAGGCGGCCTCCGCCGCCGCGGTCCTGCTGGCGGCCGGCACCCCCGGCAAGCGCATGGCGCTGCCGAACGCCCGTGTGCTGATCCACCAGCCGTCCTCGCAGACCGGCCGCGAGCAGCTCTCCGACCTGGAGATCGCGGCCAACGAAATCCTGCGTATGCGGACCCAGTTGGAAGACCTGCTGGCCAAGCACTCGACGACGCCCGTGGAGAAGATCCGCGACGACATCGAGCGCGACAAGATCCTTACGGCCGAGGACGCCCTCGCCTACGGGCTGGTCGACCAGATCGTTTCGACCCGCAAGGGCTCCGTCGGAATGATGTCCACCTGACGGCCGTTTGATTTACCTTCCGTCCCCTGGCACGGTGCACGTCAAAGTGAACCGTGCCAAGGGGGGCCCGAACGAGGGGCCCGGCAAGGTACCGTCGAATATGAGGCACCAGGAGACGCTGAACGTGGCGCCTCCCAGGCGAAGGGGAAGCACCTCGTGGCACGCATCGGTGATGGCGGCGACCTGCTCAAGTGCTCGTTCTGCGGCAAGAGCCAGAAGCAGGTGAAGAAGCTCATCGCAGGCCCCGGGGTGTACATCTGCGACGAGTGCATTGATCTCTGCAACGAGATCATTGAGGAAGAGCTCGCGGAGACCTCCGAGGTGCGGTGGGAGGAACTGCCCAAACCGCGCGAGATCTATGAGTTCCTCGAGGGGTACGTCGTCGGGCAGGAGCCCGCGAAGAAGGCCCTCTCGGTAGCGGTCTACAACCACTACAAGCGCGTCCAGGCCGGCGAGAACGGCGGCGGCACCAGCCGTGAGGACGCGATCGAGCTCGCCAAGTCCAACATCCTTCTGCTGGGCCCGACGGGCTCCGGCAAGACGCTGCTCGCCCAGACACTGGCCCGGATGCTCAACGTCCCGTTCGCCATCGCGGACGCGACCGCGCTCACGGAGGCCGGCTACGTCGGCGAGGACGTCGAGAACATCCTGCTCAAGCTGATCCAGGCCGCCGACTACGACGTCAAGAAGGCCGAGACCGGGATCATCTACATCGACGAGATCGACAAGGTCGCCCGCAAGAGCGAGAACCCGTCGATCACGCGTGATGTCTCCGGCGAGGGCGTCCAGCAGGCGCTGCTGAAGATCCTGGAAGGCACCACCGCCTCGGTGCCTCCGCAGGGTGGTCGCAAGCACCCGCACCAGGAGTTCATCCAGATCGACACCACGAACGTGCTGTTCATCGTGGGCGGCGCGTTCTCGGGTCTGGAGCGCATCATCGAGTCCCGGGCGGGCGCGAAGGGCATCGGCTTCGGTGCGACCATCCGCTCCAAGCGGGAGATCGAGGCGAGCGACCAGTTCCAGGAGGTCATGCCGGAGGACCTGGTGAAGTTCGGGATGATCCCCGAGTTCATCGGCCGGCTCCCCGTGCTGACCTCGGTGCACAACCTGGACCGCGAAGCACTGCTGCAGATCCTGGTCGAGCCGCGCAACGCACTGGTCAAGCAGTACCAGCGCCTCTTCGAACTCGACGGTGTGGAGCTGGACTTCGACCGTCCGGCGCTGGAGGCCATCGCCGACCAGGCGATCCTGCGCGGCACGGGCGCGCGCGGTCTGCGCGCCATCATGGAGGAGGTCCTCCAGTCGGTGATGTACGAGGTTCCGTCGCGCAAGGACGTCGCCCGGGTC
Source organism: Streptomyces sp. NBC_00388 (assembly GCF_036061255.1). NCBI lineage: Bacteria > Bacillati > Actinomycetota > Actinomycetes > Kitasatosporales > Streptomycetaceae > Streptomyces > Streptomyces sp. NBC_00388. The sequence continues at coordinate 2,532,046 of NZ_CP107948.1, read as the reverse complement.
GTCATCACGGCGGATGTCGTCCGGAACAACGTGAACCCGACGCTGGTCCCGCGCGAGCCGCGGATCGTCGGCAACGACGGACGGCACGAGAAGTCCGCGTAGGGGCTGCGGCGGATAGCTGAGACATGGGGGCGCCCGGTCGGTTCACCGACCGGGCGCCCCCATGTGCTGTACGCCCCCCGCTACTTGACGGGTACGCGGACGTCCTTGCGGAGATCGGCGGTCAGCTTGGCCGACTCGTCGAGGCTGAGGCCGTCACCCGCGCCCTGGGTCGGGACCCCGATACCGAGCGTGCTGTAGTCGGCCCACATGCAGAAGTACTGCGTGTTCGTCTTCTTGGTGGCGAGGTTCGGGCCCTGCGCCTGCTGGCACTTCATCACGGCGCCGTCGAGGCTGTCGGGGCTGACCGACTGGGGATCCCCGATCCACTTCACCTTGCTGTCCTTGTTGTTCTTCTTGAAAGCGGCGAACCCGGCGTCCACCGTGGCTGCCGGATCCTTCACCTTTCCGTACAGACCCTCGAAGCTGACCGAGTGTGCTCCGGCGAGCTCAAGAGGGTTGGTCTTCGCCGGATCGCTCAGGTCGACCGTGGAGTAGACGGCGCCGACCGACTTGGCCTGGGTGATACCGCTGTTGGCCAGTCCCTTCGCGTCGGCGGACGACGCGTCCTGCGCCGGCCGGTTCTCGCCGTTGCGCTTGTAGTCCCCGAGCACCTTGGCCGGTGTCGTCAGCATGTGCGGCCCGTCGTCGGCGAGCGAACCGCTGTCGCCGCCCTTCGTCAGCAGATAGACGCCGCCGCCGATCACCGCCACCGCCACGACGGCCGCGACCACGATCAGGCCCGTCTTCTTCTTCGGCGCCTGCGGCGGAGGCGGCACCTGTCCGTAGGGGGCCTGCTGCCCGTACGGCGGCTGCTGGGGCGGCTGGCCGTACGGGTTCGGCTGGCCGGGCTGCTGCTGCGGGTAGCCGTATCCCGGCTGCGGCGGCACGCCCTGCGGCTGCTGCTGCGGGTAGCCGTAGCCGGGCTGCGGCGGACCGGCAGGCTGGCCGTACGGGTTGCCGGGCTGCTGCTGGGGCTGGGGCGGCTGTCCGTACGGGCCCGGCTGCTGCGGCTGCTGTCCGTACGGCCCCGGCTGCTGCGGCGGCTGCTGTCCGTACGGGCCTGGCTGCTGTGGCTGCTGTCCGTACGGCCCCGGCTGGTTGTAGCTCATGTACTGGCTCCCCCTCTTGATCCCTACCTGATGCGAACATCCTGACGGACACCCCGGGGCACGGGGGAGACGGGGGCCACAGTCTCACCAAAGATTCCCGTTTCAGTACGGGACCGTGACGCCCTTAAACTAGGCCCGTGACCGAGAACTCTTCGCAGACTCCAGCGCCCACCACCGAACTGCCGACCCAGTACGCGCCGGCCGAGGTAGAGGGGAAGCTGTACGAGCGCTGGGTGGAGCGCGGTTACTTCGAGGCCGACGCCAAGAGTGAGAAGCCCCCGTACACCATCGTCATCCCGCCGCCGAACGTCACGGGCGCCCTCCACCTGGGCCACGCCTTCCAGCACACGCTGATGGACGCCCTCACGCGCCGCAAGCGCATGCAGGGGTACGAGGCCCTGTGGCTGCCCGGTATGGACCACGCCGGTATCGCCACCCAGAACAAGGTCGAGCAGCAGCTCGCCGAGGAGGGCAAGTCCCGCCAGGACCTGGGGCGCGAGGAGTTCACCGCGCGCGTCTGGAAGTGGAAGGAGGAGTACGGCGGCAGGATCCTCGGGCAGATGCGCCGTCTCGGGGACGGTGTCGACTGGTCCCGTGAGCGGTTCACCATGGACGAGGGGCTGTCCCAGGCCGTCCAGACGATCTTCAAGAAGCTCTACGACGACGAGCTGATCTACCGCGCCGAGCGCATCATCAACTGGTGCCCGCGCTGTCTCACCGCGATCTCCGACATCGAGGTCGACTACCAGGACGACGACGGCGAGCTGGTCTCGCTGAAGTACGGCGAGGGCGACGAGACGCTGGTCGTGGCGACCACCCGGGTCGAGACGATGCTCGGCGACACGGCGATCGCGGTCCACCCCGACGACGCGCGGTACGCGCACCTCATCGGCAAGCGGATCAAGCTGCCGCTGACCGACCGGACCATCCCGGTCGTCGCCGATACGCATGTCGACCCCGAGTTCGGCACCGGCGCCGTCAAGGTGACGCCCGCCCATGACCCGAACGACTTCGCCATCGGCCAGCGGCACGGCCTGGAGTCCATGACGATCATGGACGAGCGCGGCGTCATCACCGTGCCCGGCCCCTTCCACGGGCTCGACCGTTTCGAGGCCCGCGCCACGATTGTCGAGGCCATGCGCGAGCAGGGCCGGGTCGTCGCCGAGAAGCGCCCGTACACCCACTCCGTCGGCCACTGCTCGCGCTGCAAGACGACCGTCGAGCCCCGCCTCTCCCTCCAGTGGTGGGTCAAGGTCGAGACGCTCGCCAAGGACGCGGGCGACGCGGTCCGTGACGGCCGCGTCAAGATCCACCCGAAGGAGATGGAGAAGCGCTACTTCGACTGGGTCGACAACCTCAACGACTGGTGCATCTCGCGTCAGCTGTGGTGGGGCCACCGGATCCCCGTCTGGTACGGCCCGGCCGGCGAGGTCGTCTGTGTCGGACCGGACGACGAGGTGCCCACCGGTGAGGGCTGGCACCAGGACGAGGACGTCCTCGACACCTGGTTCTCCTCCGGCCTGTGGCCGTTCTCCACGCTGGGCTGGCCGGAGCGGACCCCGGATCTGGAGAAGTTCTACCCGACCGATGTGCTGGTCACCGGCCACGACATCATCTTCTTCTGGGTCGCCCGGATGATGATGTTCGGTCTCTACGCGATGGACGGCGTCGCACCGTTCCACACCATCGCGCTGACCGGACTCGTCCGCGACGAGCACGGCAAGAAGATGTCCAAGTCCTTCGGCAACGTGGTCGACCCGCTGGACTGGATGGACCAGTACGGCTCCGACGCCGTCCGCTTCACCCTGGCCAACGGCGCCAACCCCGGTGCGGACGTGCCGATCGGCGAGGACTGGGTCAAGGCGTCGCGCAACTTCGCCAACAAGATCTGGAACGCGACCCGCTTCGCGCTGATGAACGGCGCAACCGTCGAGGGCGAACTGCCGCCTGCCGGGAAGCAGTCGGCCAACGACCGGTGGATCCTGTCGCGGCTGAACGCGGTCGTGGCCGAGGCGGACGCGTACTACGACGACTACCAGTTCGCCAAACTCGCCGACACCCTCTACCACTTCGCGTGGGACGAGGTCTTCGACTGGTACGTCGAGCTGTCGAAGACGACGTTCTTCGCGGGCGGTGAGGCGGCGCAGGTCTCGGCGCGGGTCCTCGGTGAGGTCCTCGACGTGATGCTGCGACTGCTCCACCCGATCGTCCCGTTCGTCACCGAGACGCTGTGGACCACGCTCACCGGCAAGGAGTCGGTCGTCGTGGCCGACTGGCCGAAGGACTCCGGCTTCCGGGACAGCGCGGCCGAGCAGGAGATCACGCTGGTCCAGCAGGTCATCACCGAGGTCCGCCGCTTCCGCTCGGACCAGGGGCTCCAGCCGGGCCAGAAGGTCCCGGCCCAGCTCGACCTGGAGGGTACGGCGCTGGCGCCCCACGAGGCGTCCATCCGCCAGGTGCTGCGGCTCCAGCCCGCGGGGGAGGGCTTCCACGCCACCGCGTCGCTGCCGGTCGCGGGTGCCCGGGTCGCTCTCGACCTGTCGGGGACGATCGACGTCCCGGCCGAGCGCAAGCGGCTGACCAAGGACCTCGTCGCGGCCGAGAAGGAGAAGGCACAGGCGCTGGGGAAGCTCGGCAACGAGGCGTTCCTGGCCAAGGCGCCCGACAACGTGGTCGACAAGATCCGTACGCGCCTCGCCAAGGCCGAGACGGACATGGAGCGTATCCAGGCCCAGCTCGACGGGCTGCCGCAGGCGTAAGCGCGGCCGTCCGCGACGCGAAGACCCCCGGTCTCGCCGGGGGTCTTCGCCCTTTCCGCGGGCAGGCGCTACGTGGCCGGTGTCAGCACCTTGTGGGTCGCCGCGTCGAACTCCTCGACACACTTGCCCGTGCCCAGGGCCACGCACTCCAGCGGGTTCTCGGCCACGGTCACCCCGATGCCGGTCGCCGCCGCGATACGCAGATCCAGGCCGGGCAGCAGCGAACCGCCGCCCGTCAGGACGATTCCGTGCTTCATCACGTCCGCGGCCAGCTCCGGAGGACACTGCGACAGGGTCGACTGCACCGCGGCGACGATCGCCTCCAGCGGTTCGTGCATCGCGGCGCGGATCTCGGCGGCGGTGAGGATGAGTGCGGTCGGCACTCCGTTGATCTTCTCGCGCCCCCGCACCGTGCAGGTCCGGCCCTCCTGGGCCTCTTCCTCCGGGACCGGCCACGCCGAGCCGATCTCCAGCTTGACCTCCTCGGCCGTCCGCTCCCCGATGAGCAGGCTGCGCTCCCGGGCGATGTGGTCGATGATCGCCGCGTTCATGCGGTCGCCCGCCAGCCGCAGCGACTGCGAGGTGACGATGTCGCCCATGGAGATCACGGCGATCTCGGTCGTGCCGCCCCCGATGTCGACGACCATGGAACCGCGCGGCTCGTCCACCGGCAGCCCCGCCCCCATCGCCGCCGCCATCGACTCGTCGAGCAGATGGACGGTGCGCCCGCCTGCCTCCTGCGCGGCCTGCACGATGGCCCGCAGCTCGACCGGGGTCACCCCGGTCGGCATACAGACCACCATCCGGGTCCGCGTCCGCCGGCCCTTGAGGGCCTTGCGCACGAAGTACCTGATCATCTCCCTGGCGGCGTCGTAGTCGCCGATCACGCCCTCGCGCATCGGGCGGAGCGAGGTGACCGAGTCCGGGGTGCGCCCGAGACTCTCCCGCGCTTCGTCGCCGATGGCCGGGGCTCCGCGACCGCTGTCGCGCACGGCCACCACCGAGGGCTCGTTGAGCACGATGCCCTTGCCGCGGACGTAGAGGAGTGTGTTCGCCGTACCGAGATCAATACCTATGTCCATAATTGCTAAGTGTGCCCCGCTATTGGGGCGTTCCGCGCGTCGGAGTGCTCCGAATCGGGGGCGCGGGCGCGGAGGGGACGGGGGAGGTCCGGGCCGGCCGGGACCTCCGTAGACTGGTCCTGTGAGCGAGTCCGACCCTTTCGACGAAATCGTCGACGCAGCGACCGACCTTCCCCCAGCCGACCATGCGGAACCAGCGGGGGAGACACCGTCGTCCCCCGATCCGGCGGTGATCGAGGCCGGCAGCCGCACCCTGCGCACCCACGGCGGACCTCCGCCGGGCGACGGAGTGCCTGCCAGGCCCGCCGACCCGGAGGTGGACAAGGCACTGCGGGCGGTGGAGCAGGAGCTCGTCGGCCGCTGGCCCGAGACCAGGCTCGACCCCTCCCTCGTACGGATGGAGGCGCTGCTCGACGTCCTGGGCGATCCGCAGCGTGCGTACCCCTCGATCCACATCACCGGCACCAACGGCAAGACATCGACGGCCCGGATGGTCGAGGCGCTGCTCGGCGCCCTGGAGCTCCGCACCGGGCGGTACACCTCGCCGCACGTCCAGTCGATCACGGAGCGCATCAGCCTCAACGGTGAGCCGATCGGGGCCGAGCGGTTCATCGAGACGTACGAGGAGATCAAGCCGTTCGTCGGCCTGGTCGACGAGCGCCAGGAGCACCGGCTCTCGTTCTTCGAGGTTCTCACCGCAATGGCGTACGCGGCCTTCGCCGACGCGCCGGTGGACGTCGCGGTCGTCGAGGTCGGGATGGGCGGGAGCTGGGACGCGACGAACGTCATCGAGGCTCCCGTCGCCGTCGTCACCCCGATCTCGCTGGACCACACGGACCGCCTGGGCTCCACGCCCGCCGAGATCGCCGGGGAGAAGGCCGGGATCATCAAGCAGGGCGCGACGGTCATCCTGGCGCAGCAGCCGGTGGACGCCGCCCAGGTGATGCTGAAGAAGGCCGTCGAAATGGACGCCACGGTCGCCCGTGAAGGCATGGAGTTCGGTGTCGGCAGCCGGGAGATCGCGGTCGGCGGCCAGCTGCTGACGCTGCGCGGCCTGGGCGGTGACTACGAGGACGTCTTCCTCCCGCTGTACGGCGCCCACCAGGCGCACAACGCCGCAGTCGCGCTCGCGGCGGTCGAGGCGTTCTTCGGGGTCGGCGCGCAGCAGGCCCAGCGGCTCGACATCGACATGGTCCGCACGGCTTTCGCCTCGGTCACGTCTCCGGGCAGGCTTGAGGTCGTACGCAGCTCCCCGACGGTCGTCCTCGACGCGGCGCACAACCCGGGGGGCGCGCTGGCGGCCGCCGCTGGTGTCACCGAGGCGTTCAGCTTCTCGCGGCTCATCGGAGTGGTCGGGGCGAGCGCCGACAAGGACGTCCGCGGCCTGCTCGAAGCGTTCGAGCCGATCTTCGCCGAGGTCGTGGTGACGCAGAACTCCACGCCCCGCGCGATGAAGGCGGACGACCTGGCGGCGATCGCCGTCGAGGTCTTCGGCGATGACCGCGTGGTCGTCGAGACCCGGCTCGACGACGCTCTGGAGGCGGCTATCACGCTCGCCGAGGAGGAGGACGAGTACGCCGGAGCGGGTGTCCTCGTCACCGGTTCAGTGATCACGGTCGGCGAGGCCCGGCTGCTTCTGGGAAGGCGCTGACCTATGCGCACGCTCTGCGCTTCCACCCTGATCGGTGAATTCTTCGTGATCGGTTTCGCCGGTCTGGTCGCCATGAAGGGTGATCTGTCGGAGACCACCGTCTGGACGGTGTGCGGTATCGGCATGCTCCTCTCGGTCCTGCTGTGCGGGATGCTGAGCCGTCCGGGTGCGGTCCAGATCGGCTGGGGGCTCCAGATCGCGCTGATCGTCAGCGGTTTCTTCGTGCCGGTGATGTTCATCCTGGGCGCGGCGTTCGCGGGTCTGTGGTGGGCCTCGGTCCATTACGGACGGATCATCGACACGGCGAAGGCCCGCTGGGCGGAGCAGGCATCCGCAGGGCCTGACGCTGCGTAATAGCCGCACGACAGGGCCCTGTAGCCTGAGGCCCTGTGACCCGGACCGGTCATCTCGTACCGCCCGTACTGAAGGAGTCCGTACAGTGAGCCAGCGCACGCTCGTCCTGCTCAAGCCCGACACCGTACGCCGCCACCTGGTCGGCGAGGTCATCGGCCGCATCGAGCGCAAGGCGAACTGGACCATCTCCGCGATGGAGCTGCGCACGCTCGACCAGGACACGCTGGAACAGCACTACGGCGAGCACAAGGGCAAGCCCTTCTACGAGCCGCTCGTCGAGTTCATGGCGTCGGGTCCGGTCGTCGCACTGGTCGTCGAGGGCGAGCGTGTCATCGAGGGGCTGCGCGCCCTGGCGGGCCCGACTGACCCGATTGCCGCAGCGCCTGGCTCCATTCGTGGGGATTTCGGCACCATCGTCCGGGAGAATCTCATCCACGCCTCGGACTCGGAGGAGTCTGCGGAGCGAGAATTGAAGATTTTTTTCCCGGGCGTATCCTGACGTCATGTCAGCTGAATAGCGCTCGTGCCCTCGGGCGACCGAATTAATTCGGTCGCCCGTCGGCATATGCCGGGCGATTTCGGGAACGCATCGCACCGACATGACGTCACCATGACTGAGGCGGCCAGAACTTCCGCCCACATGGCGGAGGGCCCTCGCGCGGTGTCCGTGCAGGCGGCACTACGATGGAAGCCTTCACACCCACAGCGCTCACTTCGCCTACCAAAAAAAGCCAATCGCTCCACTTGGGAAGGCCCGACGCATCCTCATGGGGAACAAGGGGAACTCAATGTCGTTCATCGGCCGTGACATGGCTATCGACCTCGGGACTGCCAACACGCTGGTGTACGTCAGGGGTCGAGGAATCGTCCTCAACGAACCCTCCGTCGTCGCCATCAACACCAACACCGGCGGGATCCTCGCCGTAGGTGCCGAGGCAAAGAAGATGATCGGCCGTACACCGGGCAACATCGTTGCCGTACGGCCGCTGAAGGACGGCGTGATCGCCGACTTCGAAATCACCGAGCGGATGCTCCGCTACTTCATCCTGAAGATCCACAAGCGCCGCTACCTGGCCCGTCCGCGGGTCGTCGTCTGTGTTCCCTCGGGCATCACAGGGGTCGAGCGACGCGCCGTCATCGAGGCGTCCACCCAGGCGGGCGCGCGCCAGGTGCACATCATCGAAGAGCCCATGGCCGCCGCCATCGGCTCGGGCCTGCCCGTCCACGAGGCCACCGGCAACATGGTGGTCGACATCGGTGGCGGCACCACCGAGGTCGCGGTGATCTCGCTCGGCGGAATCGTCACGGCGCAGTCGATCCGGGTCGCCGGCGACGAGCTGGACAACGCGATCATCCAGCACATCAAGAAGGAGTACTCCCTCCTCCTCGGTGAGCGCACCGCCGAGCAGATCAAGATCACTATCGGCTCCGCGTTCGACCTGGAGAAGGACGAGCACACCGAGATCCGCGGCCGCGACCTCGTGTCGGGACTGCCCAAGACCGTGGTCATCTCAGCCGCCGAGGTCCGCAAGGCCATCGAGGAGCCGGTCAACGCCATCGTCGACGCGGTCAAGACGACGCTCGACAAGTGCCCGCCCGAGCTGTCCGGTGACGTCATGGACCGGGGCATCGTCCTCACCGGCGGCGGGGCGCTGCTCCGCGGCCTGGACGAGCGGCTGCGCCACGAGACGGGCATGCCCATCCACATCGCCGAGGACCCGCTGGACTCCGTGGCTCTCGGGTCGGGCAAGTGCGTCGAGGAGTTCGAGGCACTCCAGCAGGTTCTGGACGCCCAGCCCCGCCGCTGACGGACCGCGCTCTTCCGCCGTACGGGGCATGTCCGCCCCGTACGGCGGATCGTTGGAGCAGGGGGCCCGGCCGTGACTGGCCTCCCCCCGCACAACAGAACTCAACAAACGCATATGAATTCCGACGAGGAAGGCACGGCCTCCGCACGTGAGGGACACACGAGAGAGCCGGCTGCTCCTGGTGCTGCTGGTCGCCATCGCGTTCGCGCTGATCACGGTGGACATCCGCGGCGGTGAGGCGTCTCCGGTGGACGGCGCCCGGCACGCCGCCGCCACCGTGTTCGGACCGGTCGAGAACGGTGTCGCGGGCGCCGTGAACCCGGTCGGTAACGCCATCGGTGCAGTACGGGACTCCGGCGACCGGCACAGCCGCATCAGCGCACTGGAGCGTGAGAACACCGCTCTGAAACAGCAGCTCGGCAGCAGCGACCGCAACCGCAGCCGCGTCCGCCAGCTCGACAGCATGCTCAAGACCGCGGGTGCGGGCCAGTACGGGATCAAGGGAGCCCAGGTCATCGCCGTAGGCGCGGCGCAGGGCTTCTCCTGGACGATCACCATCGACGTCGGCACCGCCGACGGCATCAAGCGGGACATGACCGTACTCAACGGGGACGGGCTCGTCGGCCGGGTCACCACCGTGGGCCCCAACACCGCGACCGTGCTGCTCGCCAACGACCCCGACTTCACCGTGGGCACCCGGATGGAGAAGACCGACGAGGTCGGCTTCGCCACCGGCCGCGGCGACCGCCCGCTCTCCGTCCAGTTCCTGAACGGCAAGGCCGAGGTCAAGAAGGGCGACCGGCTGGTCACCTTCGGGTCCAGCAACGACAAGCCCTTCGTACCCGGTGTGCCCGTCGGACAGGTCGTCCGCGTCGACCCGTCGGGCGGCGACCTCACCCGTACGGTCTACGTCCGCCCGTTCGTCAGCTTCACCAAACTCGATCTGATCGGCGTCGTCGTCGAGCCGCCGCGCAGCAACCCGCGTGACACGGTGCTCCCGGCCAAGCCCGCCGGGCCGAAGCCCATCCCCACCGTCACGGTCACCGCGACGCCCTCGGCGCCCGCCGGCGACCTTCCCCAGCAGTAGGAGCTGATCCGTATGCGTCTCAACCGGATGCTGCTCTCGGCCACGCTGGTGGTGGTCGCCCTGGTCATCCAGGTGAGCGTGCTCGCCCGTCTCCAACTTCCCGGCGCCGTGCCGGACCTGATGCTGCTCACCGTGGTGGCTCTCGCCCTCGTGTACGGCCATGTGGGGGGCGCCTTCATCGGTTTCGGCGCCGGCCTGCTGGCCGACCTCGCCCCGCCCGCCGACCATGCCGCCGGGCGGTACGCGCTGGTGCTGTGCGTGGTCGGCTACGCGGTCGGGCTCGCCAAGCCGGAGAAGGGCCGCATCAGGTCCGTCACCGGGCCGATGCTCGTGGTCGTCGGCGCCGCTGTGGGCTCCACCCTGCTCTACGCCGGGGTGGGCTCCCTCGTCGGTGACACCGCCGCCCGGCACGTGGGCCTGAGCGGGCTGCTGTTCAGCGCCACGATCTACGACCTGCTGCTCGCGCCGTTCACCGTGCCGTTCATCATGGCGCTGGCCAGACGCGCCGAGAACGATCCGCTCGGCGAGGGCCGGGACAGCAGCGGTGTGACCGCCGACGTCGCGACCGGCTGGCTGGCGACGGGCACCGGACTCAGTGTCGGCGGCCAGCGCGGCGGTCTGCGCATGAAGGCGGCCAAGTCGCGGGCGGCGAAGGCCGGACGCATCAAGGGGGTCAAGAGGCTGTGAGACTGCGACACGCGGGGGCGCGGCCGTCGGATTCCGGCCGGACGATCAAGGGGACACGGCTGTGAGCAATATTCCCGAGACCGGCCGGACCTCACGCGTCCGGATCCGTCTCGTCGTCATCCAGGTCCTCGTCTTCTCCCTCCTGCTGACCCTCGGCGGCCGGCTCTGGTACCTCCAGATCCGCAACGGCGACGAGTACAGCGCGGAGGCGAAGAACAACCACGTCCAGCAAGTGGTCCAGCCTGCCGTCCGCGGCTCCATCTTCGACGCGCGCGGAGTGCCGATCGCCGACAACGAGACCAAACTCGTCGTCTCCGCGAACCGCACCGACCTGCTGAGGATGAGCGACGACGGCAAGGCCGTCCTCACCCGGCTGGCCGGCGTCCTCGGGATGAAGCCGGCCGACGTCATCGCGAAGGTCAGGCTCTGCGACGCGAAGACCCCGAAGCCCTGCTGGAACGGCTCGCCCTACCAGCCGATCCCCGTCACCGAGAACGCCACCACCCAGCAGGCGCTCCAGATCCGCGAGCGCACCGAGGACTTCCCGGGCATCACCGCAGGGCCCACCGCCGTCCGCAGCTACCCCGGCACGGGCGGCCTCAACGCCGCCCAGGTGCTCGGCTACCTCGGCCCGGTCACGGACCAGGAAGTCGCCAAGTCCAACAAGACGAACAACCCGCTGCTCCGTTCCGACCAGGTCGGCCGGGCCGGTCTTGAGTCCACGTACGACCAGCAGCTGCGCGGCAAGTCCGGTGTCACCCGCTACGAGGTGGACAACCTCGGCCGGGTCATCGGCAAGGCCGGGCAGACCGCGTCACAGCCCGGCAGTTCCCTCGTCACCAGCATCGATTCCCGGGTGCAGGCGCTGACCGAGAAGGAGCTGGACGCGACCATGAAGGCCCTCCGCAAGACCTATGACTCGGTCACCCACTCCAACTACAAGGCCGACTCGGGTGCGGCCGTGGTGATGGACGTGCACACCGGGCAGGTCATCGCGATGGCCAGCGCCCCGACCTACGACCCCAACGTCTGGGGCGGCGGCATCTCGGCCAAGAACTACAACAAGCTCACCAAGGTGTCCTCCAACTACCCCCTGCTGAACCGCGCCATCCAGGGGCAGTCGGCACCCGGCTCGACCTTCAAGGTCATCTCCACCAGCGCCGCCATCAACGCCGGTTACGCCCCGGACGGCGGCTACCCCTGCACCTCGTCGATGACCATCGGCAACCGCGAGTTCAAGAACTTCGAGGGCGAGAACTTCGGGGACATCAGCCTGGGCAAGGCCCTTGAGGTCTCCTGCGACACGGTCTTCTACCACGTGGCCTACGACCAGTGGAAGAAGGACGGCGGCAACAACCCCAAGCACCCCAAGGACTGGTTCTTCAAGGCCGCCCACGAGTTCGGGCTGGGGAAGAAGACCGGTATCGACCTGCCCAACGAGCTGGCCGGCCGGGTCCCGGACCGCGAGTGGAAGAAGGCGTACTGGGAGGCCAACAAGGACCTCTGGTGCAAGCAGGGCAAGAAGAACGGCACCTACGTCGAGCAGATCGAGTACGAGAACTGCACCGACGGCAAGCAGGTCCGCGCAGGTGACTCCGTCAACTACGCGATCGGACAGGGCGACACGCTGCTCACCCCGATCCAGGAGGCGATGATCTACTCGGCCCTCGCCAACGGCGGCACGATGTACCAGCCGAGCGTCGGCAAGGCCCTTGTCAGCGCCGACGGCAAGACGGTGCAGCCGGTCAAGCCCAAGCGCATCGGCAGGCTCCCCGACAGCAAGTCGACGGTCGCGTACATCAACAAGGCGCTGGCGGGCGTGGTCACCAGCGGTACGGCAGCCTGGCAGTTCGGCGGCTGGCCGCAGGACAAGATCGCCCTGCACGCGAAGACCGGCACGGCCGAGGTCGCCGGGAAGCAGACCACGGGCTGGCTCTCCACGTACACCAAGGACTACGCGATCGTGATGACGATCTCCCAGGGCGGTACCGGCTCCGGCGCCGCGGGCCCCGCGGTGCGCAAGATCTACGAGGCGATGTACGGCCTCGACAAGAGCGGCAAGCAGAACCTCAAGAAGGCGCTCCTGCCGAAGCCGCAGACGGCCCTGCCGAAGATCAACAAGGACGGTACGATCATCTCGCCCAAGATCGCGCCGACCAAGCCGGACCCGTCGCCCCCGGCCCCCTCGCCCTCGTCGTCCGGCGGCCAGCAGATCGCGGCCGGACCGGGCAGGAGGGACTAGCACCATGGGTGGTTTCTCCGTAGCGCGTTACGCACCCGAACAGGGCACCTGGTCCAAGCTGACCGCCCGCGACTCCCTGGTGCGCCGGCTGGACTGGCCGCTGATGGTGGCGTCCATCGCGCTGTCGTTCATCGGCATGCTGCTCGTCTACTCGGCCACCCGGGGCCGCAACTCGCTGACCCACGGCGACCCGTACTACTTCCTGCTGCGCCACGCCATGAACACCGGTATCGGGGTCGCCCTGATGATCGGCACCATCTGGCTCGGCCACCGGACGCTGCGCGGCGCCGTCCCGATCCTGTTCGGCATCTCGGTGCTGATGATCCTCGCGGTGCTCTCGCCGCTCGGACAGACCGTGAACGGCGCGCACGCCTGGATCGTCATCGGCGGCGGATTCTCCCTCCAGCCGTCCGAGTTCACCAAGATCACGATCATTCTGGGGATGGCGATGATCCTCGCCTCCCGGGTGGACGCGGGCGACCAGGACCGTCCTGACCACCGCACGGTCGCCAAGGCGCTCGGGGTGGCCGCGATCCCGATCCTGATCATCATGCTGATGCCCGACCTCGGCTCGGTCATGGTCATCGCGATGATCGTCCTGGGGGTCCTGCTCGCCTCCGGCGCGTCCAACCGCTGGGTGGTCGGGCTCCTCGGCACCGGAGTGGTCGGTGCCATCGGGATCTGGAAGGCCGGACTGCTCGACGAGTACCAGATCGCCCGGTTCGCCGCCTTCGCCAACCCGGCGCTCGACCCGGCGGGCGTCGGCTACAACACCAACCAGGCGCGGATCGCGATCGGTTCGGGCGGTCTGCACGGAACGGGCCTCTTCCACGGCTCGCAGACCACCGGGCAGTTCGTCCCCGAACAGCAGACCGACTTCGTGTTCACCGTCGCCGGCGAGGAACTCGGCTTCGTGGGCGCCGGACTGATCCTGGTCCTGATCGGCGTCGTGCTCTGGCGCGCCTGCCGGATCGCCCGCGAGACGACCGAGCTGTACGGCACGATCGTCGCGGCCGGGATCATCGCCTGGTTCGCCTTCCAGGCGTTCGAGAACATCGGCATGACGCTCGGCATCATGCCGGTCGCCGGGCTTCCCCTGCCGTTCGTCTCGTACGGGGGATCCTCGATGTTCGCCGTGTGGGTCGCGATCGGGCTGCTCCAGTCGATCCGGGTGCAGCGGCCCATGTCGGCCTGACCGGCCGGCGCAGCGGACACGCGCCCGTGCCCCGGGGGAGACCCGGAGTACGGGCGCCCTGCTGTGCCCCGCGGGACCCCGGCCGGGCCCGGGCGGATCCGGGCGGACGGGGGCGGGTGGCTCCCGGGGTACGCTGGATGGTCATCCCTGCCCGCTCATGAGAGACACCACCATGCCTGTCGAGTCGGTCGAGTCGGTCTTCCCGCGACTGGAAGCGCTTCTCCCGCACGTCCAGAAGCCCATCCAGTACGTGGGCGGAGAGCTGAACTCCACCGTCAAGCCGTGGGACAGCTGCGACGTCCGCTGGGCGCTGATGTACCCGGACGCATACGAGGTCGGGCTGCCCAATCAGGGCGTCATGATCCTCTACGAGGTACTGAACGAGCGCGAGGGCGTCCTCGCCGAGCGCACATACAGCGTCTGGCCCGACCTGGAGGAGCTGATGCGCGAGCATCAGGTCCCGCAGTTCACGGTCGACGCGCACCGCCCGGTGAAGGCGTTCGATGTCTTCGGGCTCTCCTTCTCCACCGAGCTGGGCTACACCAACATGCTCACCGCCCTGGATCTGGCGGGCATCCCGCTGGACTCCAAGGACCGGACGCTCGACGACCCGATCGTGCTCGCGGGCGGCCACGCCGCGTTCAACCCCGAGCCGATCGCCGACTTCATCGACTGCGCGGTCATCGGGGACGGCGAGCAGGCCGTCCTGGAGATCACCGAGATCGTCCGCGCCTGGAAGGCCGAGGGCCGTCCCGGCGGACGCGACGAGGTGCTCTTCCGGCTCTCGCGGACCGGCGGCGTCTACGTCCCGCGCTTCTACGACGTCGAGTACCTGCCCGACGGGCGCATCGCCCGCATGGTGCCCAACAGGTCGGGCGTGCCGTGGCGGGTCTCCAAGCACACCGTCATGGACCTCGACGAGTGGCCCTACCCCAAGCAGCCGCTCGTCCCGCTCGCCGAGACCGTCCACGAGCGGATGTCCGTCGAGATCTTCCGCGGCTGCACCCGCGGCTGCCGTTTCTGCCAGGCCGGCATGATCACGCGCCCCGTGCGGGAGCGAAGCATCACCGGTATCGGCGACATGGTGGAGAAGGGTCTCAAGGCGACCGGCTTCGAGGAGGTCGGCCTGCTGTCGCTCTCGTCCGCAGACCACACCGAGATCGGTGACATCGCCAAGGGGCTCGCCGACCGGTACACCGAGGACAAGGTCGGCCTGTCGCTGCCCTCGACCCGGGTGGACGCCTTCAACATCGACCTCGCCAACGAGCTGACCAGGAACGGCCGCAGGTCCGGCCTGACCTTCGCCCCCGAGGGCGGCTCCGAGCGCATCCGCAAGGTCATCAACAAGATGGTCTCGGAGGAGGACCTGATCCGTACGGTCTCGACCGCGTACGGCAACGGCTGGCGCCAGGTGAAGCTGTACTTCATGTGCGGCCTGCCCACCGAGACCGACGAGGACGTCCTCCAGATCGGTGACATGGCGGTCAACGTGATCGCCGAGGGGCGCAGGGTCTCCGGCCAGAACGACATCCGCTGCACCGTGTCCATCGGCGGCTTCGTGCCCAAGCCGCACACCCCGTTCCAGTGGGCCCCGCAGCTCTCCGCCGAGGACACGGATGCCCGGCTCACCAAGCTGCGCGACAAGATCCGCGGCGACAAGAAGTACGGCCGCTCCATCGGTTTCCGCTACCACGACGGCAAGCCCGGCATCGTCGAGGGGCTGCTCTCGCGCGGCGACCGCCGTGTCGGCTCGGTCATCCGCGCGGTGTACGAGGGCGGCGGCCGGTTCGACGGCTGGCGCGAGTACTTCAGTTACGACCGCTGGATGAAGGCCGCCGAGCAGACACTGCCCGACTTCGGTGTGGACGTCGACTGGTACACGACCCGGGAGCGCACCTACGAGGAGGTCCTGCCCTGGGACCACCTCGACTCCGGTCTCGACAAGGACTGGCTCTGGGAGGACTGGCAGGACTCGCTCGACGAGACCGAGGTCGAGGACTGCCGCTGGACACCGTGCTTCGACTGCGGGGTCTGCCCGCAGCTCGACCTCGACATCCAGATCGGCCCGACAGGCAAGAAGCTCCTGCCGCTGACCGTCGTCAACAAGTAGTCCTCCCCCGAGGAGCCGGCACCGGCCCCGTGCACGCCCGGAAGGCGGCACGGGGCCGGACCGTCTCCCGGGCGGACCACGGACGCGCGGGACGGCGCGGCGCGAGAGGACCCGGCGGGGCGCCGGTGACCGTGCGTCCCGGACCCCGCCCGGACACGTACGGGCGAGGTCCGGGAACCTGTTGCGCCCTGTGCGCGTACTCTGGGTAGTACAACGACTGTCCCCGAGACGGCAGCCGGACCAGAGATCTTCCCGCACGGCCCGGAAGCGGCCGGACGGGGGTGAGCCGGTCCGGATGCCCCGGGAACCCCGCCGTAGGGCGGCGCGCCCCCCGCGCCAGCCCCGCACCGAGGAGAAGAACCACTGGGCAAGCGACAGCCCGAAGGCCCGCCGCCCGCACCGGCAGTGCAGCGCATCCGACTGCGCTACACCAAGCGCGGCCGCCTCCGGTTCACCAGCCACCGTGACTTCCAGCGCGCTTTCGAGCGGGCGCTGCGCAGAGCCGAGGTGCCGATGGCGTACTCGGCCGGCTTCACACCGCACCCCAAGGTGTCGTACGCCAATGCCGCACCCACCGGCACCGGCAGTGAGGCCGAATTCCTGGAGATCGCCCTCAGCGAGGCGCGCGACCCCGAGAGCCTGCGGAAGCTGCTCGACGAGTCGCTCCCGGACGGACTCGACATCACCGACGCGGTCGAGGCACGCACCTCGGGTCTCGCCGAGCGGCTGACCGCCTCGGTGTGGGAACTGCGCCTGGACGGCGTCGAGTTCGAGGAAGCGGAGCGTGCCGTGGCCGCCTTCCTCGAAGCCGGGACGGTCGAGGTCCAGCGCCGCACCAAGAACGGCGTGCGGACCTTCGACGCCCGCAGCGCCGTGGCCGGCCTGGAGGCCGTCCGCCCCGCGGCCGTCGCGGACGCCGGGACCACCGGTGCCGACGCCTCCGCGCCGGTCAATAGGCCGGGAGGTGAGCGCTGTGCGATACTGCGGCTGGTTGTTCGGCACGTGACACCTGCTGTGCGACCCGACGACGTCCTGTCCGGTCTCCACGTTGTGGCCGACCTCGCGCCGCCGGTCCCCGCAGCGGTGACCAGGCTGGCGCAGGGGCTCTTCGACGAGGAGTCCGGCACGGTGACCGACCCGCTCTCGCCCGACCGCGAGGCAGCCCCGGCCGCTCCACCCACGGCCGCCGGAACCGCCACCCACCGGCTTCCCGCCGACGGGACACCCGCGACGGTGTGAGACGGACCTCCCCGGCCCCCGGGCCGCGGAGGCGGTCCCGCCGCGTAAGGACCAGTCGTTGTAGCGCAGCCCTCGTATCCGGGAGCCACCTGGGTCGGGCAGCGCACTGACCACGAAGACTTTCGCCAGGCCGTACGTACATCGCGTAGGGAACCGGCGAGCCAGACATCAGCTCCCGTGCGGCGCCCGCGCCCCGGACGAGCGGAACCGCGTATCTGACGCGGACCGTGCCGGACCGGACACAGACGCGGCGCCCGGGAGCGTGACGGGAGAACCGCCCGCATGCAGACGTCGAACGATTCCGGCAACGCCGGAACGAACGAAGAGACCAGTCCCAGCGACACGCTGCCCCCGCGCCGCAGGCGCCGGGCCGCATCGCGCCCCGCAGGCCCCCCGGCCGGCGGGCAGAAGGCCGCCAGCGAGGCAGCCGAGACAGTGACGCCGGCCATACCGGCCGCAGAGGGTGTCGCAGCCGGTGCCGCCGAGCCGGCGCCGCCCGTCCGCCGGCGTGCCACCCGTAAGGCGACCGCACCCGCGGGCTCCGCCAAGGCAGCGGAGAAGGCGGCGGAAGCAGAGCCGGTGAGCGAGGAGCCCGCCGCGGAGCCCGCGCCCCGTGGCCGTGCACGCCGCCGTGCCTCCGCCCCCGCGGGCGCGCCGCAGGCCGAGGCACCCGCCGCGGAAACCGCAGAAGCGGCCCCGGAGGCGGCGCCGACGCGCTCCCGCCGCCGCGCCACCCGGTCCACCGGCGCCCCCGTGGACGAGTCGCAGACCACCCAGGCGGCCGTTGTGGCCGCTGCTGAGCCGGAGGCCGCTGTGGCTGAGGAGACTTCGCGGAGCGCCGATTCAGGTGAGTCCGCCGTGACGCAGGACGCCGCTCCGGCGCGCGCCCGCCGCCGTGCCACCCGTAAGGCCACCGCACCCGCCGGCGCTCCGAAGAGCACCGAGGCTCCGGCCGCCGCGGAGCCCGCAGCTGTCGAGGAGACCGCCCCGGCCGGCACCGGTGAGCAGAGTGAGTCCGCCGTGACGCAGGACGCCGCTCCGGCGCGCGCCCGCCGCCGTGCCACCCGTAAGGCCACCGCACCCGCCGCGGCCGAGCAGCCCGCGGCCGAGCAGGCGCCGCAGGCCGCCGAGGCCGAAGCGCCCGCCGCCGAAGCACCGCGTGGCCGCAACCGCCGCCGTGCCACCTCGCCCGCCGCGACCCCCCAGCCCGAGGCCGCGCAGCCCGAGGCCGCAGGTGAGAGCCTGCCCGAGGCCGTGGCCGAGGCGCTCGCCGAGGAGACCGAGGCCGCACCGCGCGGACGCAAGCGCCGCAGGGCCGAGTCCCCGCAGTTCACCGCTGTCGCCGAGAAGGAGAAGGCACAGCGCCCCGCCGAGACCCCCGAGCCCGGACGTTCGCGCCGCCGTGCGCAGCGCCCCGCCGTGGCCGTCTTCCAGGCCCCCGTCTTCGCCGAGCCGATGTTCCAGACGCCGGAGACCGCTGCCGCGGCCGCCGCCGCCCGGCCCGCCGAGCCCGTCGAGGAGGAGGAGGCGGAGGAGGCCGTCACGGAGACCGCCAAGGCGCCCGAGCAGGCCGAGCAGGCGCCGCAGGGCGGTACGCGCGGCCGTCGCCGCCGTCGCCGTGGCGAGCCCGCCGAGGCCGAGAAGGAGAAGGCCCCCGAGCAGGCGGCCGCTCCGGCCGCCGAGCAGCCCGCCGACGAGCCCGAGGCCGAGGAGCAGTCCGCCGAGGACACGCACCAGGGCGACGACTCCGACGAGTACGGTGACCGGCCCTCGCGCCGTCGTCGCCGGGGTGGCCGCCGCCGCCGTCGCGGCGAGTCCGGCGACGCGGACGACCACAGCGACAGCAGCGACAGCGACGACCACAACGCCCACCCGGACGACGAGGCGGAGGCCTCGGACGAGGCCGAGACCCACGAGGGTTCCGCCTCCGCGGACGAGGACGACGACGACCACGCGGCTGGGTCCAGCAGCAGCCGTCGCCGCCGTCGTCGCCGTCGCCGCAGCGGTGACGCGGGCACCGACGCCGACGCCGTGGCCGACGACCCGGAGCGCACGGTCGTCAAGGTCAGGGAGCCGAGGAAGAAGGAAGCGGCCGAGCGCGAGCCCGGCACCGGCTTCGACGAGGTCCAGTCCATCAAGGGCTCCACCCGGATGGAGGCGAAGAAGCAGCGCCGCCGCGAGGGGCGCGAGCAGGGTCGCCGCCGGGTCCCGATCATCACCGAGGCGGAGTTCCTCGCGCGCCGTGAGGCCGTCGAGCGCGTCATGGTGGTGCGCCAGCACGGGGAGCGGACCCAGATCGGCGTCCTTGAGGACAACGTCCTGGTCGAGCACTACGTCAACAAGGAGCAGGCCACCAGCTACGTCGGCAACGTCTACCTGGGCAAGGTCCAGAACGTGCTGCCGTCGATGGAGGCCGCGTTCGTCGACATCGGCAAGGGCCGCAACGCCGTCCTGTACGCCGGTGAGGTCAACTTCGAGGCGCTCGGCATGGCCCACGGGCCGCGCCGGATCGAGACCGCGCTCAAGTCGGGCCAGTCGGTGCTCGTCCAGGTGACGAAGGACCCGATCGGCCACAAGGGTGCCCGCCTGACCAGCCAGGTCTCGCTGCCCGGCCGTTACCTGGTCTACGTGCCCGAGGGCTCGATGACCGGTATCAGCCGCAAGCTGCCCGACACCGAGCGGTCCCGGCTGAAGACCATTCTCAAGAAGATCGTCCCCGAGGACGCGGGCGTCATCGTGCGCACCGCGGCCGAGGGGGCCAGCGAGGACGAGCTGCGCCGCGACGTCGAGCGGCTCCAGGCGCAGTGGGAGGACATCGAGAAGAAGGCGAAGAGCGGCGGCAGCAGCAACGCCCCGACGCTGCTCTACGGCGAGCCGGACATGACCGTCCGGGTCGTCCGCGACATCTTCAACGAGGACTTCTCGAAGGTCATCGTCAGCGGTGACGACGCCTGGGACACCATCCACGGCTATGTCGCCCACGTCGCTCCCGACCTGGCCGACCGGCTCTCGCGCTGGACCTCCGAGGTCGACGTCTTCGCGACGTACCGCATCGACGAGCAGCTGATGAAGGCGCTGGACCGCAAGGTCTACCTGCCCAGCGGCGGCTCGCTGGTGATCGACAAGACCGAGGCGATGGTCGTCGTCGACGTCAACACCGGCAAGTTCACCGGCCAGGGCGGCAACCTCGAAGAGACCGTCACCAAGAACAACCTGGAGGCGGCCGAGGAGATCGTGCGCCAGCTGCGGCTGCGCGACCTCGGTGGCATCGTCGTCGTCGACTTCATCGACATGGTGCTCGAGTCCAACCGGGACCTGGTGCTGCGGCGCCTGCTGGAGTGCCTGGGCCGGGACCGTACGAAGCACCAGGTCGCCGAGGTGACCTCGCTCGGCCTGGTCCAGATGACCCGTAAGCGGGTCGGCCAGGGGCTCCTTGAGTCCTTCTCCGAGACCTGCGTCCACTGCAACGGGCGCGGCGTGATCGTGCACATGGAGCAGCCCACCTCCGCCGGTGGCGGGGGCGGCAAGCGCTCCAAGAAGCGCGGGCGCGGCGGCTCGGGCGGCGACCACGAGCACACGGCCGACCACGAGCACACGTCGGACCACGGTCACGACGAGGCGCACGACCACGACGCGGACACCGAGTACGCCGACACGGCCGAATCGGCCGACGTGACGGACGAGCGGGAGAGCTTCGTACCCGACGAGGAGCTGTACAGCAGCCCCGCGGAGGCGGAGGCGGCTGCGACCCGCAACCGTGGCCGCCGCAGGGCGACCCGCAAGGTGTCGGCTCCGGCCGGTACCCCGAAGGGCGCACAGGCGGAGCCCGAGCCGGTCGTGGCCGAGCCGGTCGTCGCCGAGCAGCCGGCCGCTCCCGAGCCGGTGGCCGAGCAGCCTGCGGCCCCGCAGCCGGACGCGGAGTCCGAGCCGGTCCAGGAGGCCGCTCCGGCCCGTGGCCGCCGCCGGGCGACCCGCAAGGCCACGGCCCCGGCCGGCGCGCCCAAGGCGTCCGACGAGGCCCCGGAGATCGTGGTCGAGGAAGCCCCGGCCCCCGTGGCCGAGGAGCCGCAGGCCCCGGCCGAGCCGGCCGCCGACGCCGCACCGCCCCGGGCCCGGCGCCGCGCGACCCGTAAGGCCACCGCCCCCGCGGGCGCGGCCGACACGGCCGTCGTAGTGGTCGATTCCCCGTCGGACGAGGCTCCTGCCGGAGCGGACGCCGAGGCGCCGGCCAAGAAGACGGCCGCGCGCAAGACGGCCAAGAAGGCGCCGGCGAAGAAGGCGGCCGTCAAGAAGACCGCGGCGGCGAAGAAGACCACCACGGCCAAGAAGGCGCCGGCCAAGAAGACGACCAGGAAGACGGTCGCCGCCGAGGAGCAGCAGGCGTCCGGGGTCACGGCCTCCACCGAGGACTGACCCCCGGCGGTTCCGTCGGACGACAGGTGCGGCCCTCCCCCGGGAGGGCCGCACCTCTCTGTCTCCGTGCCGGTCCGCGGCATACGGTCCGTGCGGCTCCGTGGCTGCCCGCTCCGGCCCCGCCGGCGCCGTACCGGCCGGTGGTACGGGCTCCGCCCTGACCGGCGGCGCAGCGCCCGCGCACGGCCCCCGGGACCCGGTTTGACCCCCCGGACCCCGACCCGTAGCCTTACCCCTCGGCGTGTTTCCTGTGCGCCACACCTCTGAGCAACTCCCTCCTGGCCCTGCCGGGAGAGGCCGCTCGTCCAATCCGGATCGTCATGGGTCCCCGGGCCCGTGTGAACGGCTGGCATCAGAGGGCCGATTCCGAGCGAAAGAGAGATCCGCGTGTACGCCATCGTGCGCAGCGGTGGTCGTCAGCACAAGGTTGCTGTCGACGACATCGTTGAGGTTGACAAGATTCCCACCGCCAAGGTTGGCGACACGGTCGAGCTCTCGACCCTGCTCGTGGTCGACGGTGACGCGGTCACCAGCGACCCGTGGGTGCTTGCCGGTATCAAGGTCCAGGCCGAGGTCGTGGATCACCACAAGGGCGCGAAGATCGACATCCTTCGCTACAAGAACAAGACCGGCTACCGCCGTCGCCAGGGTCACCGCCAGCAGTACACGGCGATCAAGGTCACCGGTATTCCCGCGGCTGCGAAGTAAGGGACTGAGGAGACATGGCACATAAGAAGGGCGCATCGTCCACTCGGAACGGGCGCGATTCCAATGCTCAGCGGCTCGGCGTGAAGCGCTTCGGCGGTCAGGTCGTCAACGCCGGTGAGATCCTGGTCCGCCAGCGCGGCACGCACTTCCACCCGGGCACCGGCGTCGGCCGTGGCGGCGACGACACGCTGTTCGCGCTGAACCCCGGTTCGGTCGAGTTCGGCACGCACCGTGGCCGCAAGGTCGTGAACATCGTTCCGGTCGCCTGATCCTTAGGCTGCCGTAGAGCGATCTGTCGAGGGCGGACCAGGTTTCCCGTTGCTTACGGGAAGCCGGTCCGCCTTTGTTGTGTTACAGGTAAGACAATTCCGTACGTTTCTGGAGGCACACCCATGACCACCTTCGTGGACCGCGTCGAGCTGCATGCCGCCGCGGGTAGCGGGGGCCACGGCTGCGCCTCCGTACACCGTGAGAAGTTCAAGCCGCTCGGTGGACCCGACGGCGGCAACGGCGGGCGGGGCGGCGACGTCATCCTCGTCGTCGAGCAGGCTGTGACCACGCTGCTCGACTACCACCACAGCCCGCACCGCAAGGCCACCAACGGCCAGCCCGGCGCCGGTGACAACCGCTCGGGCAAGGACGGGCACGACCTCGTGCTGCCGGTGCCGGACGGCACCGTCGTGCTGGACAGGGACGGGAACGTCCTCGCCGACCTGGTCGGCCAGGGCACCACCTTCGTGGCGGGCCAGGGCGGCCGCGGCGGCCTCGGCAACCACGCGCTGGCCTCGGCCCGCCGCAAGGCGCCCGGCTTCGCGCTGCTGGGCGAGCCGGGGGAGTCCCGGGACATCGTCCTGGAGCTCAAGACCGTCGCCGATGTGGCGCTCGTCGGCTACCCGAGCGCCGGCAAGTCCTCGCTGATCTCCGTGCTGAGCGCGGCCAAGCCGAAGATCGCGGACTACCCGTTCACCACGCTGGTCCCGAACCTCGGTGTGGTGACGGCCGGTTCGACCGTCTACACCATCGCGGACGTCCCCGGGCTGATCCCCGGCGCCAGCCAGGGCAAGGGCCTCGGCCTTGAGTTCCTGCGCCATGTCGAGCGCTGCTCGGTGCTGGTGCACGTCCTGGACACGGCGACCCTGGAGTCCGACCGCGATCCGCTCTCCGACCTCGACATGATCGAGGAGGAGCTCAAGCTTTACGGCGGCCTGGAGAACCGGCCCCGCATCGTCGCCCTCAACAAGGTCGACATTCCTGACGGCCAGGACCTCGCCGACATGATCCGCCCGGACCTCGAGGCCCGCGGGTACCAGGTCTTCGAGGTCTCGGCGGTGGCCCATCTGGGCCTGAAGGAGCTTTCGTTCGCGCTGGCCGGGATCATCGCCGAGGCGCGCGCCGCGAAGCCCGCCGAGGAGGCGACCCGGGTCGTCATCCGTCCGAAGGCCGTCGATGACGCGGGCTTCACGGTGAGCTTCGAGGAGGAGGAAGGCGTCTACCGCGTACGCGGCGAGAAGCCCGAGCGCTGGGTCCGCCAGACCGACTTCAGCAACGACGAGGCCGTCGGCTACCTCGCCGACCGGCTCAGCCGCCTCGGCGTCGAGGACCAGCTGATGAAGGCCGGCGCCCGTGCCGGTGACGGTGTGGCCATCGGGGCCGAGGACAACGCGGTCGTCTTCGACTGGGAGCCGACGATGATGGCGGGCGCCGAGATGCTGGGCCGCCGCGGCGAGGACCACCGGCTCGAAGCCCCGCGGCCCGCGGAGCAGAAGCGCCGGGACCGGCAGGCCGAGCGTGATGAATCGGACAAGGAGTACGACGAGTTCAAACCCTTCTAGCGGAACCGCGCAGGTCCCGCCGGAACCGTCCGTACGAGCAGAGGCCCGGGAACGCCGTCGCGTTCCCGGGCCTCTGCCCGTACGGGGTGAATCCGCGCCTCCGTTTTCGAGGGCTCGCCCTCACCGCGGCGGGCGTCCAGCCATGAGTTAACCTCGCACCCTGTGGTATCAGTCACTCACAGTGGCTGGTGGGATCCAAGTCGCTTTCCTGCCCTTAGGGTGAACACGCGGTATCGCAAGGGTTGTGGAGGCTTGGCGTCCACCTTGCGAGACGGTCACGGAGAGTGCGACCATCACACCGTTCCCTCGTCATCGCAAGGTAGGTCGTCTGTGTCTGTGCAGCACAAAGCAACCAAGCCCCGGACTACAGCAGTCGTTCTCGCCGGTGGTACCGGCCAGCGCGTGGGTCTGTCGATCCCCAAGCAACTGCTGAAGATCGCCGGGAAGGCTGTCATCGAGCACACCCTGACGATCTTCCAGCAGTCCGATTCGATCGACGACGTGATCGTGCTCATGGCCCCGGGGTACGTCCCGGACATCGAGAAGATCGTCGCCAAGTCCGGTCTCACCAAGGTCACCCGCGTCATCGAGGGCGGTTCCACCCGCAACGAGACCACCGAGCGCGCCATCGCGGCCCTCGGTGAGGGGCTGGCCGAGGGCGAGGACCGCAATGTCCTCTTCCACGACGCCGTGCGCCCGCTGCTCTCGCAGCGCGTGATCAAGGACTGCGTGGACGCGCTGGAGCGCTACCAGGCGGTGGACGTCGCCATCCCGTCCGCGGACACGATCATCGTGACCCGCACGCACGGCGGCGACGGCGAGTTCATCACCGAGGTCCCGGACCGCTCCCGGCTGCGCCGCGGGCAGACCCCGCAGGCCTTCAAGCTCTCCACCGTCCGCAAGGCGTACGAGGTGGCGGCCGGCGACCCGAACTTCCAGGCCACCGACGACTGTTCCGTCGTGCTCAAGTACCTGCCGGACGTACCGATCTACGTCGTCGCGGGTGACGAGTACAACATGAAGGTCACGCAGCCCGTCGATGTCTTCATCACCGACAAGCTGTTCCAGCTGGCCTCCACCGCGGCCCCGCGCCAGGCCGACGAGGCCGCCTACCGCGAGCTGCTGACCGGCAAGACCCTGGTGGTCTTCGGCGGTTCGTACGGCATCGGCGCCGACATCGCCGCCATCGCCGAGTCCTACGGTGCGAAGGTGTACGCGCTGGGCCGCTCCACCACCGGTACGCACGTCGAGAACCCGGAGCACGTCGACGACGCGCTCTCCAAGGCGTACTCGGAGACCGGCCGGATCGACTACGTCATCAACACCGCGGGCGTGCTGCGCATCGGCAAGCTGGCCGAGACGGACAACACGACCATCCAGGAAGCGCTGAACGTCAACTACCTGGCGCCGGTGCAGATCGCGCGCGCCTCGTACAAGTACCTGGCGGAGACCAAGGGCCAGCTGCTGCTCTACACCTCCAGCAGCTACACGCGCGGTCGCGCCGAGTACAGCCTGTACTCCTCCACCAAGGCGGCCATGGTGAACCTCACCCAGGCCCTCTCGGACGAGTGGGCCGGTGACGGTGTCCGGGTCAACTGCGTCAACCCGGAGCGCACGGCGACCCCGATGCGCACCAAGGCGTTCGGCCAGGAGCCCGAGGGCAGCCTGCTCTCGTCGGAGGCCGTGGCCCGTACCTCGCTCGACGTACTGCTCTCCGAGCTGACCGGCCACGTCATCGACGTACGCCAGCAGGACCCGACGCGCGACGCCAGCGCCGAGGCGTCAGGGTTCGAGCAGGCGCTGGCCTCAGTGCTGGACCGTCAGGAAGATGTGTAATACTTCCCGAGCATAAGTGGACGTTTCTTTTCGGGCCTCTGTGATCGCGTCGCGCGAATCGCAGAGGCCCGAATGCGTGAAGTCCCGCCTTCACAATTTCCCCAAATTGAGTATCCGGTGAAATCCCCCGAAATCCCCGGATCGAATCCCATCGAATCAATACCCCCAGAATAAAACCGGCACCCCCTGGAGCAGGTTCTTCGTGATTTCGACCGCCATTCGACTGGCGCGCGTAGGCAGCCGGTCCGAGCTGATCGCCGCAGCCTTCATGGGGCTCAGCTACCCGTGCGTGATGATCGCAGCGCTGATTCCCAACATCTGGTTCTTCGCAGCGGCCACCCTCGTGACCTATGTGTCCGACTGGTTCCTGCACCAGCGCGGCAGCTACCTCGTCAACCGCCTCGCCAAGGTCCGCGCCGGCCTGTCGATCCGCTTCCTCCTGCGCGAGCTGCTGCTCATCCTGCTGCTCGCCCGCCTCCAGCTCGCCGAGCAGAAGGTCTACTACGCGGCCGTCGCCTGTTTCCTTCTCTTCTACGGGCTCCAGGCCGCGCACGGCACGCTCACCACCCTCATCCGGCTGCGCCGGGTCATGCCGGTGGTCACCCGCAACGTGGACCTCGGCGCCATCCGGATCCCGGAGGCCCCGCCGCGCCGCCTGCTGAACCGCGCCGCGGAGAAGATGCTGCACCTGGACGTCTTCGCGATGACCGGTCTGCTGCTCGCGGCAGGGACCGGCACCGACGACTACGGCTACCTGGGCATCCTGCTCACGCTGGGCCTCGGCATCCTCTACATCGCCGCGCTCGTCCCGTTCATCCTCAAGGGCCGCCGCGTCCCGTCCGCCGCCACAGTGCTCGCAGCGCTCGACGGCTGGCTGCGCGAGTACCGGCCGACCGTCGCCCTCTACTTCTCCGGCTCCAGGGACTCCGCCTACCAGGTGAACATGTGGCTGCAGACGATGGCCAAGACGGAGGGACGCCCGCTGGTCATCCTGCGGGAGCGCGCCATCATGTCGCAGCTCGCCTCGACCACGGTGCCCGTGGTGTGTGTGCCCGGCGGTGTGCACCTGATGAACATGGATCTCTCCACCCTGCGGGTCGCGCTGTACGCGGCGAACGTCGGGAAGAACATCCACATGCTCCGCATCCCGACCGTCAAGCACGTCTTCATCGGGCACGGTGACAGCGACAAGCTCGCCAGCGTCAACCCGTACAGCAAGGCGTACGACGAGGTGTGGACCGCGGGCCGGGCCGGCCGCGACCGTTACGCGCTGGCCGACGTCGGCGTGCGCGACGAGGACATCGTCGAGGTGGGCCGCCCCCAGCTGGCCCCCATCCAGAGCTGGACCGGCGCCCCGAAGCAGCAGATCCCGACCGTGCTGTACGCCCCCACCTGGGAGGGCTGGGACGACAACCCGGGCAACACCTCGCTGCTGCTCGCCGGGGAGAACATCGTCAAGCGGCTCCTCGGCGCCGAGCGGCCGGTCCGGGTGCTCTACAAGCCGCACCCCTTCACCGGCACCCGCAGCGCGCACGCCAAGGCGGCGCACCTGCGGATCACCGCCATGGTCGAGAAGGCCGCGGCCGACCGTGCCGCCGAGCCCCGCTGGTCCGAGCAGGCGGCAGCCGGCGCGGCCGACCGTGCCGCCGCACAGGCCGAGCTGGTCCGGATCGATGCCCGGCTCGCCGAGCTGGCCGAACGCGGGCGCGCGGGCAGCGACGAGTCCGAGGAGTCGCGGGCCTCGCAGGCCGACCCGGCGCGCGAGGACGAGGCCGCGTCGCTGCGCTCCGAGTGGAACCGCGCGTACTGGCGGACCTTCGGCTACTGGGAGCACCGCGTCATCACCGGCGGTGAGCCGCATCTGTACGACTGCTTCAACGAGTCGGACGGCATGGTCTCGGACATCTCCAGCGTCGTGTCCGACTTCATCGCGAGCGGCAAGCCCTACGCCGTCACCGACTCGGCCGAACTGGGCGTCGAGGAATTCAAGCGGCAGAACACCGCCGTACGGGCCGCTGTCATCCTCACCAACACGGCCAAGGAGATCGACCAGCTGCTGGCGGCGATCACCCAGTCGTCGGCGGACCCGCTGGCCGGTGACCGGCAGGAGCTGAAGCAGTATCTGCTCGGTCCCGACGAGCCGACGTCGATGGAGCAGTTCAACGCGGCGGTACGGGCTCTCACGGCCAAGGCGGAGGCCCGCAACCTGGCCGTGGCCCAGCGCACGGCCGCCGCCGAACCGGAGGCCGCACCGGGCCTCAACGACTCGGACGCCACCGGCGTCGACTCGGCGGTCGGCGGCTGACAGCAGCCCGGTCCCATCCCGCCGTACGGCCGTTCGCGCACCTCGCGCGGACGGCCGTACGGCGTTCTGCTTACGGTTCCGCGACGCAAGAATGGATAAAATCCCACAGGACGGATCAAGCCAGACCGACTGCTCGCAAGGGACCCACAACGTGAAGGCTCTTGTTCTCTCCGGCGGTGCGGGCACACGCCTGCGTCCCATCACCCATACCTCCGCCAAACAGCTCGTGCCGGTGGCCAACAAGCCGGTGCTCTTCTACGGGCTCGAAGCCATCGCCGACGCGGGCATCACGGACGTCGGCATCGTCGTGGGCGACACCGCGGAGGAGATCCGCGAGGCCGTCGGGGACGGATCCCGCTTCGGAATCCAGGTCACCTACATCCCGCAGGACGCGCCGCAGGGTCTGGCGCACGCGGTGCTCATCTCGCGGGACTTCCTCGGCGACGACGACTTCGTGATGTACCTCGGTGACAACTTCATCGTCGGCGGTATCACGGGCCTGGTCGACGGCTTCCGCGATGCCCGGCCCGATGCCCAGATCCTGCTCACCAAGGTCCCCGACCCGAGGGCGTTCGGTGTGGCCGAGCTGGACGAGGAAGGCCGCGTCATCGGTCTTGAGGAGAAGCCCGAGGTCCCCAAGAGCGATCTCGCGCTCGTCGGCGTGTACCTCTTCACCCCGGCCGTGCACGAGGCCGTCCGCTCCATCGGGCCGTCCCGGCGCGGTGAGCTGGAGATCACGCACGCGATCCAGTGGCTGATCGACCAGAAGCACGACGTGCACTCCACGACGATCTCCGGCTACTGGAAGGACACCGGCAACGTCACCGACATGCTGGAGGTCAACCGCGCGGTCCTGGAGACCGTCGACCCCTGTGAGGACGGCACGTCCGACGAGGTCAGCGAGATCATCGGGCGGGTCAGGATCGAGACGGGTGCCCAGGTCGTCCGCAGCCGTATCGTGGGCCCCGCGATCATCGGTGCGGGGACGGTGATCAGCGACGCGTACATCGGTCCGTACACCTCGGTGTCCGAGGGGTGCCGGATCGAGGACAGCGAGATCGAGTACTCCATCGTCCTGCGCGGCTCCTCGATCACGGGGGTCCGCAGGATCGCGGCCTCGCTGATCGGCCGGGGCGTCGAGGTGACGCCCTCGCCCCGCAGCCCCGCAGCCCACCGACTTGTCCTCGGCGACCACAGCAAGGTGCAGATCTCTTCATGACGAACAGGATTCTGGTGACCGGCGGCGCCGGCTTCATCGGCTCGCACTACGTCCGCACGGTCCTCGGCCCCGGGGGCCCCGGCGACATCACGGTCACCGTGCTCGACAAACTCACCTACGCGGGCAACCCGGCCAACCTCGACGAGGTCGCGGGACACCCCGGGTTCTCCTTCGTGCAGGGCGACATCTGCGACTCCGAAACGGTGGGCCGGCTGATGGCGGAGCACGACCAAGTGGTGCACTTCGCCGCCGAGTCCCATGTCGACCGGTCCATCGACGGCGGCGCCGAATTCGTGCGGACCAATGTGCTGGGCACCCACACCCTGGTCGACGCGGCGCACCGGGCCGGCATCAGCACCTTCGTGCACATCTCCACGGACGAGGTGTACGGCTCGATCGACGAGGGTTCCTGGAGCGAGACCCATGCGCTCGAACCCAACTCGCCCTACTCGGCGGCCAAGGCGTCGAGCGATCTGATCGCGCTCTCCTACCACAGGACCCACGGCCTGGACGTGCGGGTGACCCGCTGCTCCAACAACTACGGGCACCACCACTTCCCGGAGAAGGTCATCCCGCTCTTCATCACCAACCTGCTGGACGGCAAGCCCGTCCCGCTCTACGGCGACGGGGCCAACGTCCGCGACTGGCTGCACATCGACGACCACGTGCAGGGCATCGAGCTGGTCCGCACGGAGGGCCGGGCGGGCGAGGTGTACAACATCGGCGGCGGGACCGAGCTCTCCAACAAGGAGCTCACCGGCCTGCTGCTCGAAGCCTGCGGGGCCGACTGGGACACCAGCGTCGAGTACGTCACCGACCGCAAGGGCCACGACCGGCGGTACTCGGTGGACTGCACCAAGATCCGTACCGAGCTCGGCTACGAGCCGCGCAAGGACTTCGCGTCCGGCCTGGCCGAGACCGTGCAGTGGTACCGGGACAACCGTGCCTGGTGGGAGCCGCTGAAGGAGCGTGCGGCGCTCGTCTGACGCGGGCGCGGGCGGCGAAGGGCGCGTCCGGCAGGCGCCTCGGGTAGCGTCGGCCGCAGGCCCGGACGTACCCAGAGAACAGGTGAGACATGAGCGGCAGTTGGCTGGTCACCGGGGCGGGCGGGATGCTCGCCCGGGACCTCCTCGCACGGCTGGCGGACGACGGCACCCCCGCGGCCGGCCTGGACCGCGCGGCGCTCGACATCACCGAACCGGGGGCCGTCCGCGACGCCCTCGCTGTCCACCAACCGGCGGTCGTCGTGAACTGCGCGGCCTGGACCGCGGTCGACGACGCCGAAGCCGAGGAGGACCGGGCACTCGCCGTCAACGGCACGGGCCCCCGGGTGCTGGCCGAGGCGTGCCGGGAGAGCGGCGCCGTACTGCTCCAGATCTCGACGGACTACGTGTTCGCCGGGGACGGCGTCCTGCCGTACGCCGAAGACGCCCCGGTGGCTCCGCGCAGCGCCTACGGCCGTACCAAGCTGGCCGGGGAGCAGGCCGTCCTGAGTGTGCTGCCCGAGCGCGGCTATGTGGTGCGCACGGCCTGGCTGTACGGGGAGGGCGGCGGGAACTTCGTCCGGACCATGGTCAGGCTGGAGGCCGTCAAGGAGACCCTGGACGTGGTGGACGACCAGCGCGGCCAGCCCACCTGGACCGCCGATCTGGCGGATCTGCTGGTCCGGCTGGGAGCGGGCGCCCTCGCCGGGACCGCGCCCGCGGGCGTCTACCACGGCACCAGCGGTGGCGCGACGACCTGGTTCGGCCTCACCCGGGAGATCTTCCGGCTGCTGGACGCCGACCCCGGGCGCGTGCTGCCCACGACGAGCGAGGCCTTCGTGCGGCCGGCGCCGCGCCCCGCGTACAGCGTGCTCGGCCACGACCGGTGGGCGGCGGCCGGTATCGCACCGCTCCGCGACTGGCGGCTCGCGCTGGCCGACGCGTTCCCCGCGCTGGTCGCCGCGGAGCGCTCCTGACCGCAGGCGCCGGGTTTCCGTGCGGGGTTCACCGCTGTGTTCCGCCCGCTCCCGGGCTGCGGGGTGAATGGTCGCAAATCCGTACGGACGCTTTCAACGCCCGGGGCTCATGGGGTAGCTTCGCCGGGGATCGGACCGGTCGTGATGTCGACGAAGGGCGCTCCTCGTGCACCGTCATGAATTCCTGCGCGGTATCCATCGCGTATACCGCCCCCGCACCTATCTGGAGATCGGGGTCAATGACGGTCGCAGTCTCGCGCTTTCCCGGGCGCCTTCCATTGCCGTCGATCCCGCATTCAAGGTCGTGACATCGATCAGCTGCGATGTGCACCTCGTCAAGCAGACGAGCGACGCGTTCTTCGCCCGCGAGGATCCGCTGCTGCACCTGAGGACCGGGCGCAACCCCTTCCGGGCCCTCGCCCGCCGGGACCCGCTGGGGCTCCTGGGCGCCGAACCACGCCTGGAGCTGTCGTTCATCGACGGGATGCACCTGTTCGAGTTCGCGCTCCGCGACTTCATGAACGTCGAGAAGCACGCCCGCTGGAACAGCGTGATCGTCCTGGACGACATGCTGCCGCGCAACATCGACGAGGCGGCCCGCGACCGGCACACCGGGGCATGGACGGGCGACGTCTACAAGGTCGCCGAGGTGCTGCGGCGGTTCCGCCCCGACCTGCTGGTGGTCGAGGTGGACACCAAGCCGACGGGTGTGGTCGCCGTCTTCGGAGCCGACCCTTCGAGCACCGTACTGAAGCAGAAGTACGACGCCATCCTCGCGGAGTACGTCACCGAGGACCCGCAGGACGTCCCCGCGGAGGTGCTGACCCGCAAGCGCGCGGTGTCCCCGGAGGCGCTGCTCGGCGCGGGCTTCTGGCCGGGGCTCGTCCGCGCCCGTAACCTCAGCCGCCCGCGCCCGGCCTTCACCGCTGTGCGCCGGCAGATCGAGCGGGTCACCGGCTGACCACCGGGCCGGGACGGCGGGCGGCGCGCTTCCGCGCACCGCCCGCCGTCCCGCGTGCGGACCTCAGCCGCGCAGCTTCCCGGCGTACGCCACGCACTCCGCGTACGAGGGCAGCAGCCCCTGGGCCTCCGCCTCGGCGAGCGTCGGAGCCGCGGCGTCCTTGTCGGAGAGCAGCGGGGTGACGTCCGCCGGCCAGTCGATGGCCAGGTCCGGGTCGAGGGGGTGGATCCCGTGTTCCCGCTGCGGGGCGTACCCGGTGGAGCAGAGGTAGACGACGGTGGCGTCGTCCGTCAGCGCCAGCAGCGCGTGGCCGAGCCCCTCGGAGAGATAGACCGAGCGGTGGTCCACGTCGTCCAGCCGTACGGCTTCCCACTTCCTGTACGTGGGGGAGCCGACCCGGATGTCCACCACGACGTCGAGAATCGCGCCGCGTACGCACTTGACGTACTTGGCCTGGCCGGGCGGCACATCGGCGAAGTGGATCCCGCGCAGTGTGCCCCTGCTGGACACCGAGCAGTTGGCCTGGGCGAGCCGCAGACCGTGGCCTGCCGCCTCGGTCAGATCGGGCTCCCTGAACCACTCGTGGAAACTGCCGCGGCTGTCCGGGAAGATCTTCGGCTCGTGCACCCAGGCTCCCTCGATGGCGAGCTGCCGCATCCGATCACGTCCTTGTCTGCATTTCCGCTGCCGGGACATCAAGAATCCGTGGGGATTTCCACGGTGACCGGACGGGGTGATTCCCGCGGGCCCGCGCCGCCCGTCTCCCACCGGCTCCGGCCGGTGTTCTTCGCACGGTGCCGGAAAGCCGTCCGCCGGGCGGTGATCCTATCGGGTGGGGGCCGGCTCCAGGGGATGCCCCCGCCGTACACGGAATGCCAACTTCCGGTATTCGGAGCCAGGTAAGGGCGCCGCCAACGAATGTGATAGCACCGGGTCTTGTCCGGACTCGGCCGAATCCCGTAGGGTCGGCAGGGCAACCAAATGGCGTTTTTACCGGTCTTGCTGTTGTGATGAGCACCAGTGAGCCCGATGTGACCGTTGTCGTCGGTGCGTATGAAGCGATGCCGTACCTCGTGAAGTGCCTGGAGTCCGTGGAGGCCCAGACCCTGGGGGCGGACAGAATCGAGATCGTCGCCGTGGACGACGGATCGACCGACGGCACGGGGGAGTACCTCGAAGAGTTCGCGGCCCGGTCGAAGGTACGCACCACGGTCGTCCGGCAGAAGAACTCCGGGGGCCCCAGCGGGCCGCGCAACGTGGGTCTCGGACTCGCCCGCGGCCGCTATGTGTTCTTCCTCGACGCGGACGACTACTTCGGCGAAGAGGCGCTGGAGCGCATGGTCGCGATGGGGGACCGCGCCGGCACGGACGTCGTGCTCGGGAAGGTCGTCGGCGTCAACCGCGGCGCCCCCAAGTCGATGTGGAAGCAGACCGTCGAGCGGGCCGATGTCTTCGACTCGCAGATCAAGTTCACCCTGAGCGCCCAGAAGCTCTTCCGGCGCGCGCTGCTCGAACGGCTCGGGATCACCTTCGACGAGAGCCTCAAGACGGGCGAGGACGCCCTCTTCACGCTGGAGACCTATCTGCGCGGCGACGGCGTGTCCGTCATCTCCGACTACACCTGCTACTACCTCGTGGGCCGTGACGACGGCAAGCATGTGACGAAGAGCGGCACGTACGTGCTGCGGTTCGACTCGGCGCGGGCCCTCATGGGGCTGATAGCGCAGTACGTGCCGCCGGGCGAGCGGCGCGACATGCTCATGGTGCGGCCCTTCGTGGTGACGCTGCTCCCGCAGTTCGCCGCCGGCTTCCTCAAGCAGTCCGCCGCGGTCCAGCAGAAGCGGATGGACCTCGCCGCCCCGCTGATGGCCGCGTACTGGAACCCGGGCGTCGCCCGCAGACTCAAGCCCGCCGAGCGGCTGCGGCTGCACTGCGTGGCGCTGGGCCGGACCGACCTCCTCACCGGGGCTCTCACCCAGCTCAAGGAGATCAAGCAGCCCGAGCGCGTCGGCCGGGGCCTCAACGGCACGTACCACCTCGCCCTTCCGTACTTCAGGGACCGCTCCGCCGGTATCCCCGACCACATCTACGAGGTGCCCTGCCCCCCGGTCTGGCGGCGGCTGCCCGCGGCCGGACGCACCCGGCTGCGCAGACTGCGCAAGTGGGCCGCCGCCGGACCTGTCCAGCGCGTGGAATACCCGCGCGCCGACAGACGCGGCTGACATAGATTCGGCCGTGTGACAGAGGCAAGGCAACTCGTAACGGAAGCCCGCAGGATCGTCGTGAAGGTCGGATCCTCCTCCCTCACGACCGCGGCCGGCGGGCTCGACGCGGACCGGGTGGACGCGCTCGTCGACGTGCTGGCCAAGGTCAGGAACGGCGGCGAGAAGGAGATCGTGCTCGTCTCCAGCGGCGCCATCGCCGCAGGTCTCGCGCCACTCGGGCTGGCCCGCCGCCCCAAGGACCTGGCCAGGCAGCAGGCCGCCGCCAGCGTCGGCCAGGGGCTTCTCGTCGCGCGGTACACCGCGTCCTTCGCGCGCTACGGCGTCCGGGTCGGCCAGGTGCTGCTGACCTCCGACGACACCAGCCGCAGGGCGCACTACCGCAATGCCTACCGGACCCTCGACCAGCTGCTCGCCATGGGCGCGGTCCCGGTCGTCAACGAGAACGACACGGTGGCCACGGACGAGATCCGTTTCGGTGACAACGACCGGCTCGCCGCACTCGTCGCCCATCTCGTCCGCGCCGACCTGCTCGTCCTGCTCTCGGACGTCGACGGGCTGTACGACGGCGATCCGGCGCAGCCGGGCACCCGCCGGATCGCGGAGGTGGCGGGCCCCGCCGACATCGCCCACGTCTCCATCGGCTCCGCGGGGAAGGCGGGTGTCGGCACCGGGGGCATGGTCACCAAGGTCGAGGCCGCCAGGATCGCCGCCGCGGCCTCCGTGCCGGTCGTGCTGACCTCGGCCTCGCGCGCCGCCGACGCCCTCGCGGGCCGGGACACCGGGACGTACTTCCACCGCACGGGACGCCGCTCCGCCGGCCGGCTGCTCTGGCTGCAGCACGCCTCGACCCCCCTGGGCGCGCTCACCCTGGACGACGGGGCGGTGCGGGCGGTCGTGGACCGCAACTCCTCACTGCTGCCCGCCGGAATCGCAGCCGTGGAGGGCGAGTTCAGCGCCGGGGACCCCGTGGAGCTGCGGGACACCGCCGGCCGGACCGTCGCACGGGGCCTGGTGAACTTCGATGCCAAGGAGCTCCCCCAGCTGCTCGGCCGCTCCACACGCGACCTGGCCCGGGAGCTCGGCCCTGCCTACGAGCGGGAAGTCGTACACAGAGACGATCTTGTTGTCATGGCCCCCTGAAACGGCTGAAACACCAGCCTTTCAGAAGGGACCTTCGGGAAAACCGTCACGCGCCGGGCGCCGGGCTGGTCAACTTTGTCCCGGGGGTCCGCTCCCGACCGCTGCCCGGCCCGTCGCCGCGGGGCAGACGCCGCAACGCACAGGAGGCCGCCGGTGAGACGAGCCCGTCCGGGGGCACCGCCCCGAGGAACCGGGGAGCGGACCCT
The DNA here is from genome assembly GCF_036061255.1 of Streptomyces sp. NBC_00388. NCBI lineage: Bacteria > Bacillati > Actinomycetota > Actinomycetes > Kitasatosporales > Streptomycetaceae > Streptomyces > Streptomyces sp. NBC_00388. Next base: position 2,495,816 of record NZ_CP107948.1, on the reverse strand, counting down.
GACGAGCGTCGGCGCGGGCGCCGGCTTCGAGGAGCGCGAGGAAGCGGCCGCGGACGGGGAGCAGCGGCCCCAGAGCCCCGGGGACGAAGCCGCGCTGTCGAAGCTCTGGCACATCACTCTGAGTGTGTCGGGCCGCGCCGCCCCGCTCAAGGAGGTCAGGCGCGGCCTCGAACAGCTCGCGCACGACCACCCCTTCCTGCTGACCAGCCGGTACGCCGACGACCACGCGGAGATCCGCTACTGGGAGGAGGCGCGGGACCTCCATGACGCCGCCGCGGTGGCCCTGCGCCTCTGGGGCGAGCACCGCTCCACGTCGCAGCTGCCCCCGTGGGAGATCGTGGGTCTTGAGGTCATCGACCGCGAGACCTACCACCTGCGGATAGCCGAGGGATACGGACCGCCGCCCGCGGCGCCCGTGGGGGTGCACCCCTTCTGACATTCCCCGCTCCGGGACGCCAGTACCGCGCCCGGCCGTCTCGGAGCGTGGGATAACGGACGGACGCACGCAGACCGCGCATTAGTCTGCGGGGATGACCTCGCTCTCCCCGCTCTCCGACCAGTCCCCGGTCATCCAGGCCGCCTACCGGTCCCGCGCCGCCGCGGCCGACCTCGCGCCGCTGCCGCGCGCCGCCAAGGACGACGCCCTGCTGGCCATCGCCGACGCGCTCGAAGTACGCACCGCCGAGATCGTCGAGGCCAACACCGAGGACGTCGCGAAGGCCAGGGCCGCCGGTGCCGCCGAGACGGTCATCGACCGCCTGACCCTGACCCCCGAGCGCGTCCGCGCCATCGCGGGGGACGTACGGGGTGTCGCGGCGCTGCCCGACCCGGTCGGCGAGGTCGTACGGGGCTCGACGCTGCCCAACGGGATCGACCTGCGCCAGGTGCGGGTACCGCTCGGCGTCGTCGGGATCATCTACGAGGCCAGGCCCAATGTGACCGTGGACGCCGCCGCGCTCTGCCTCAAGTCGGGCAACGCGGTGCTGCTGCGCGGCTCCGCCTCCGCCTACGCCTCGAACACCGCGCTCGTACGGGTCCTGCGCGACGCGGTCGGGGGCTCCGGGCTGCCGGCCGACGCCGTCCAGCTCGTGCCGGGCGAGAGCCGCGAGTCCGTGACGGAGCTGATGCGCGCCCGGGGCATGGTCGACGTACTGATCCCCCGCGGCGGCGCCTCCCTGATCCGTACCGTCGTCGAGCAGTCCACCGTCCCCGTCATCGAGACGGGCACCGGCAACTGCCATGTGTATGTGGACGCGCAGGCCGACCTCGACATGGCCGTCGACATCCTGATCAACTCCAAGGCCCAGCGGCCTTCCGTCTGCAACGCGGCCGAGACGCTGCTGGTGCACCGGGACATCGCCGGCGCGTTCCTGCCGAAGGCACTCGACGCACTCGCTGAGGCAGGGGTGACCGTGCACGGCGACGAGCGGGTGCTGGAGCACGCGGCCGGGACGAAGGCGACGGTCGTCGAGGCGACCGGGGAGGACTGGGAGACCGAGTACCTCTCGTACGACATCGCCGCCGCCGTCGTCGACTCGCTCGACGCGGCCGTCGCGCACATCAGGCTGTGGACATCCGGCCACACCGAGGCGATCGTCACCACCTCGCAGGCCGCGGCCCGCCGTTTCACCCAGCTGGTCGATTCCACGACGGTCGCCGTGAACGCGTCCACCCGTTTCACCGACGGCAGCCAGTTCGGATTCGGGGCGGAGATCGGAATCTCCACGCAGAAGCTGCACGCCCGCGGGCCGATGGGACTCCCCGAGCTGACCTCGACCAAGTACATCGTGACAGGGGACGGTCACATCCGGTGACCACCACGATCGGTGGACTTCGCACTCTCCCTGCCCAAAACCACCCGCCGGGTCTACTCTGAAGAGGTGCCGGACGACGTGGGGGGCAAGCCGTTCCAGGACGGCTGGGAGCCTGACGACGACCGCGGAGGAGCGGACGAGGAATTCGCCTCCGTGGTCTTCGGCGAGGACTTCGTCAGGGCCGCCACCTATCACGAACCGAGCGCCGTCGAACGGCTGCTGGCCGCCGCCGAAGCGCGCGCGGAGGCCGAGGCCGCCAAGGCCCGCGCCGGCGGTCCCGGCGGCGACGACGACCACTTCGACGAGTACGACGAATTCCTCCGCGAGAACGCAGCCGGGTACGGCCTCCTCCACGGCCCGGGCGGCGGCTCCCCGGCCGGCGGCCCCGACGACGGCGAGAGCGGCCCGTACGGGCTGCACGGCGGCGCGCTGCGCCCCTACCGGGGCCGGGCACGCTGGCACCGGCCGGTCGCCTGGCTGCTGGCCCTCGTCATGGGGATCGGCATGGTGGCGCTGGCCTTCGCCGCGGTCTACCGGGGCGCTTCGGCCAGCCGCCAGGACCAGGTACCCGCTCCGGTGACGACGGGGGTCGACGCGGTGCCGGGCGGCCCGGGAATCTCCCGGCAGGCCCCGTCGCCCTCCGTCGCCGCGGGCCACTCGATGGACCATTCGGCTGCACCCGCCCCCGTGCTTCCGGGTACGCCCTGACGGCGCTGTCCACCCGCCCCGGACCCGCGGCAGGGCCGGTGCTGCCGCGCCCCGGCTCCCGGACGGCGCCCGCCGCGCCCGCAAGTTGTCCCGTACCGGAGCGTTTAGGCAGCCCCGCCGCGACCTAGTCTCAAGGTATGGCGGGGCGCGATGAGCCGCCCGAGGGGACTCCCGAGGGCCTGCCCAGCGGTGGCGAGGACGAGTACCGGTCCGTCGTCTTCGACGAATCGTTCATCAGGGCTGCCCGTCTCCAGGAGTTCTCGGCGCAGGAGCGGATGGGCCACCACGCACGGGCCGTCCGCAGCCGCTCCGGATGGCCGCGCAGAGGTGCCGGACGGCTCCTCGTCGCTCTGTCGCTGCTGGGGCTGGCCTTCGGCACCGTGGTCTTCATGGGCACCCACCACCCGTACCGGCCTCCGCCGGTCGCCCGGGCCGAGGAGCTGCACACCGTCGTCGTGCCGCTGGCGCCGCGGGGCGCGGTGCCGGGCGGGACACCCGCCGGCCTCATCGCACACAGCCCCGCAGCCGCCTTCCGTACCGGCGCTTCGGGCGTGAACCCGCCGGGCGCCCGCGCGACCGCGCACTTCGCCTACAGCGAGGTACTGGCCGCGCTGAAGATCGCCCGGCAGTACGTCATCGAGTCCTCACTGGACCCCGGGGTGCTGATGGGCGGTCCGGCGCAGGCGGTCAGGGACCTGATCGCCCCGGCCCAGTACGCGCAGTTCAACCGGAGCCTGGCGGCGCCGTCGGCGGACGGCCGCCACGCCGCGACCGGCTGGCTGGTCCGCTTCGACCCCGCCCAGGTGGCGCTCGCGAGCTCCGACGTACGGGTAGCGGGCGAGCTGCGGTACGCGGAGGCGGCGGGCCGGACCCTGGAGGTGGTCGCGGACCACACCTTCGTCTACTCGCTCAGACCGGCCGGCCCCGCGCCCCCGAAGGCGGACGGCGCATCGCTGTTCACCGTCCACCGCGAGGTGCACTTCCGGTTCGGCGCCGAGGACCTGCGGCTGCGTCAGGCGCAGGTGACGATCGCTGATGTGGAGGCAGGACCGCAGAGCTGTACGGCGGACACGGCGAACCGGCTGCGCCCGCTGCTCGCGGGCCGGCGCGCGGCCGGCGGTGGCCCGCCCGGCACCGATCCGTACGCCACCGGGCAGCCGGCCACCGCGCTCTGCGGGACGCTCGCCGCTACCGCGCAGCCGGTCCTGCCGGACCGCCGTTAGAGCCGTCGCCGTCGTTTCCGCCGCCGCTGTCGTTCCCGGGGCCGCCTTCCTTCCCTGTGCCGTCCTTGGGGCCGCCGGCCCCGCCGCCCGTGAACTTCCCCCGCAGCTTCCCGCCCAGGTCGCCCGCGCCGCCGGCGATGTCGCCCACCAGCTTCATCAGGGGGTCCTTGCTGGTGCGCACCGTGTCGGCGTAGTGCGACGCGGACTCCCGGAAGGAGTCGGCGACCGAGGTGTCCTTGTCCTCGTCGCGCCGGGGGTAGTGGCCGTCCATGATCCGCTGGAAGTCGCGGCTCTCCGCCCACTTCTTCAGCTCGGCGGCGCGCACCGTGGTGAACGGGTGGCTGCGCGGCAGCACGTTGAGGATCTTCAGCACCGAGTCGCGCAGGTCGCCGCCCGCCTCGTACTCCTCGGCCTGCTCCAGGAACGCGTCGACGTTCATCTCGTGCAGATGGTTACCGCCGGCGATCTTCATCAGGCCGCGCATCGACGCCCGGAGGTCCTGGCCCACGAGCAGCCCCGCCCGGTCGGCCGAGAGTTCCGACTTGCGGAACCACTCGCGCAACCCCGTCACCAGCGCCATGATCGCCACATTGCCCAGCGGGATCCAGGCGACCTTCAGCGCTATGCCGGTGAGGAAGAGCAGGATCGTGCGGTACACCGAGTGGCCGGAGAGCGCGTGCCCCACCTCGTGGCCGACGACCGCGCGCATCTCCTCCTCGTCGAGGAGCTCGACCAGCCCTGTGGTGACCACGATGAGCGGCTCGTCCAGCCCGATGCACATGGCGTTGGGCTGGGGATTCTGCGTCACGTACATGGCGGGGACCTTCTCCAGGTCCAGGATGTAGCAGGCGTCCCGCAGCATGACGTGGAGGTGCGAGAACTGGGCGTCGCTCACCCGCACCGAATCCGAGAGGAACAGGAGCCGCAGGCTGCGCTCGGGCAGCAGCCCGCTGAGGGCCTTGAGCACGGTGTCGAAACCGGTGAGCTTCCGCAGTGCCACCAGGGCGGACCGGTCCGCCGGATGCTCGTACGCCCGTGAGGAGATGCCCTGGAAGCGCCTGCGCTGCCTGCCCGGCACGTTCTCGTGACCGCTGCCGTGACCGCTGTCTGTCATGAATGTCCCCCTGCTTTCCGTCTTCGAGCCCTGCTCGTCCCCCTGACGGGCCTCAGCGTATGCGGTGGGGCTACCGTGTGGCGGGGGTCCTACACCGAGAAGGAGCGCACCCGCCATGCCGGACGTGACCACACTGCTCGCCGCTGCCACGAACCAGCAGGGGCCGGGCGACACCTTGCGGGTCCTGCTCGTCGTCCTGCTTGTCGGGGCTGTCCTGCTCGCCTGGTTTCTCCTGCGCGGATATCGCGACAACGACTGAGTCGGCGTGAGCGTGCCCCGGAGGCCCGCATACGATGTGCGCGAAGCCCCCGCTCCGACTCCCGGATAGGTCCTGCTGACCATGAGCCTCCACAGCACCACTGCCAGCCTCGCCACTCTCGCCTCCGAGAGCGGGCACGGTGGCAACCACGAAAGCCTCAGCCCCTACGTCACCGGCGGCGGCGCGTTCCTCGCGCTCCTGCTGCTGCTGTGGATCACCACCCGTTTCAACCGCGACCGCTGACCCGCGGCGCTGACGGTCAGGTGGCGGGCCAGTAGGGTCTGCACGCATGGGAGAGCAGAAGAGGCGTCTCGGCGTGATGGGCGGGACATTCGACCCGATCCACCACGGACACCTGGTGGCCGCCAGTGAGGTGGCCTCTCAGTTCCAGCTGGACGAGGTCGTGTTCGTACCGACCGGGCAGCCGTGGCAGAAGAGCCACAAAGTGGTCTCCCCGGCCGAGGACCGCTATCTGATGACGGTCATCGCGACCGCGTCCAACCCGCAGTTCTCGGTCAGCCGTATCGACATCGACCGCGGCGGACCGACGTACACCATCGACACCCTGCGGGATCTGCGCGACCGCAACACGGACGCGGACCTCTTCTTCATCACCGGTGCCGACGCCCTCTCCCAGATCCTCACCTGGCGGAACGCCGAAGAGCTGTTCGCACTCTCCCATTTCATCGGCGTGACCAGGCCGGGCCACGTCCTGACGGACGACGGCCTGCCGGAGGGCGGCGTCTCCCTGGTGGAGGTGCCCGCCCTGGCGATCTCGTCGACCGACTGCCGCGCCAGGGTCGAGCAGGGGGACCCGGTCTGGTATCTGGTTCCGGACGGTGTGGTGCGCTACATCGACAAGCGCCAGCTGTACCGCGGCGAATGAGCCGTGGAGAGGGGCACCGTTGAACGACCGACAGAACCCGTATGTGCAGTACGACCAGTACGGGCAGCCGATGCAGCTCGTCGGGTACGACGAGTACGGCCAGCCGGTGTACCAGCAGGTGCAGCCGCCTCAGGAACAGCAGCAGCAACAGCCCCGGCACACCGGGCAGCAGTACGACCCGTACGGGCAGCAGCACCAGCAGCAGGCCCAGGGGTACGGATACGACCCGTACGCGCAGCAGCAGCAGTCGCCGCCCGCGCCGTACGACCGCCAGGGCTACGACTACGGGACGGCGCAGCAGCCCGCCGTGGACACCACGCAGCAGTGGATTCCGCAGCAGCAGACCCAGCCCCCGGCGCAGGCCCCGCAGACCCAGGCCCCGCAGGCTGAGTCCGCGCAGTCCCAGCCCTCCCGGCCGCGGTCCCCGCAGCAGCCGGAAGCGGCCCGGCGGGAGCAGCCCCCGCAGGAGCCGCAGCAGCGGGCCGTTCCTGGCCAGCGGCGTCCCGCTCCCGGCGATGACGAGTACCGGACCGAGCAGTTCTCCTTCATCGAGGAGCCCGACGAGGACTCCGAAGACGTCATCGACTGGCTGAAGTTCACCGAGAGCCGCACCGAGCGGCGCGAGGAGGCCAGGCGCCGCGGACGTAACCGTGTCGTCTCGCTGGTCGTCGTACTGGTGCTGGTCGTCGCGGGCGGTGTCGGCTATCTCTGGTACGCGGGCAAGCTGCCGGGCACCGGACCGGGCGACGGCAGTGCCACCGCCTCCGGCGCGCAGCAGCGCAACGCGATAGTGGTCCATCTGCACAACACGAAGGGCGGCGGCACGTCCACCGCGCTGCTCGTCGACAACGTCACCACCGGCAAGGGCACCACGCTCCTGCTGCCCAACTCCCTTGCTGTGTCGAACGACGACGGCACGGCGACCACGCTCGGCAAGTCCGTCGACGACGACGGCTCGGACGGCACCAGGGACGCGCTGGGCAGCCTTCTCGGTGCCAAGATCGGCGGCACCTGGCGGCTCGACACCCCGTACCTGGAGAACCTGGTCGAGCTGGTCGGCAACATCGACATCGACACCGACACCGATGTGCCGGACACCAAGAAGGGCGCCGAGCCCCTGGTGCACCGGGGCAGTGCCCAGACGCTCAGCGGACAGATGGCGGTCGCGTACTCCACCTACCGCGCACCCGGTGAGCCCGAGGCGAAGCAGCTGGAGCGGTTCGGCCAGGTCATGCAGGGCGTCCTGAAGAAGATCTCGGATGTGCCGCAGGCCGCGACGGCCACCGTGAAGAACCTGGCGCAGATCCTGGACCCGTCCCTGACGGACAAGGACCTGGGCGCGTCCCTGGCCAAGCTCGCCGCGCACGCGAAGAAGGGCGACTACACCACGGAGCTGCTGCCCGTGCAGGGCGACGGCACGCTCAGCCCGCAGGCGAGCGCCGGTGTGGTCAAGAACGTCCTCGGCGGTTCGGTGAAGGCGCCGGACCAGGGTGACGCGGTGAGCGTGGGGATCAGCAACGGCAGCGGCCGCGCGGCCGCGACGGAGAACGCCAGGATCGCCCTCGTCAACGGCGGGTACGCGGTCGTGGTCGGCGGTAACGCGAGTACTACCGCGTCGTCGCAGGTCAGCTATGGTGACCCGGCTCAGAAGGCCAAGGCGGACGAAGTGGCGAAGACGCTCGGTCTGCCGGCCGGAGCCGTCCGCAAGGGCAAGCAGGCGGCGAACGCGGACGTGTCCGTGGTGCTCGGGCAGGACTACAAGACCACCTAGGCCCGCCGGCCGCCCCGGGGCCCGGCCGGGGCGGCCGTTCGGCGGCCGGTCATGAAGATTGCGGGACCGTCGGCGGTCCGTGAGACCCTGGGGTACTCCACGACCGCCGACGAAAGCCTGCCAGTGACCGCCACGGACCGTTCCATCGAGCTCATCAACGCCGCCGCTCAGGCGGCCGCCGACCGGCTCGCGCACGACATCACCGCGTACGACGTCAGCGACGTGCTGTCGATCACCGACGCCTTCCTGCTCGCATCCGCGCCCAACGACCGCCAGGTCAAGTCGATCGTCGACGAGATCGAGGAGCGGCTGAACAAGGAGCTCGGCGCCAAGCCGGTACGCCGGGAGGGCGACCGCGACGCCCGCTGGATCCTCCTCGACTACGTCGACATCGTCATCCACGTCCAGCACAGCGAGGAGCGCGTGTACTACGCGCTGGAGCGGCTCTGGAAGGACTGCCCCGAGATCTCGCTGCCCGAGGACGCCGTCAAGACCCGCGGCAAGGCCGAGGAGCACGCCAGGCTCAACGGCACCGACGCCACCGGCGCAGGGGCGGGCGACGACCTGGACGGTGAGCTGAGCTGAACGGCACCAAGGGCGGCCGTGGGCGCCGCATCGTTCTCTGGCGGCACGGCCAGACCGCCTGGAACCTGGAGCGCCGCTTCCAGGGCTCCACGGACATCGAGCTGACCGAGAGCGGCCTCGGCCAGGCGCGCCGTTCCGCCCGGCTGCTCGCGTCGATGAAGCCCGACGCGATCGTGGCCTCCGACCTCAGCAGGGCGGCAGCCACCGCCCAGGAGCTCGGGGCCGTGACCGGTCTGGACATCACGTACGACGCGGCCCTGCGGGAGACCTACGCGGGCAGCTGGCAGGGGCTCACGCACGAGGAGATCATCGCGCGGTTCGGCGAGCAGTACACCGCGTGGAAGCGCGGCGAGCCCGTGCGGCGAGGTGGCGGCGAACTGGAGTCCGAGGTCGCCGACCGGGCCGCCCCCGTGGTGCTCGGTCAGGCCGACGCGCTGCCCGACGACGGCACGCTGGTGGTCGTCAGCCACGGCGGCACCATCCGCACGACCATCGGGCGGCTCCTCGGTCTGGAGTCGCGCCACTGGGAGAGCCTGGGCGGGCTGTCCAACTGCTGCTGGTCGGTGCTGGGCGAGGGCGCCCGCGGCTGGCGGCTGCTGGAGCACAACGCGGGCACCCTCCCCGAGCCGGTCCTCGGCGACGACGACTGAACACCCTCCGGGGGGTGTCCGGGCGGATTTCACTTTCCGGCTGGTCGCAGGCTAAAGTTCTTCTTGTTCGCGCCGCAGGACGCAGAGAATGCAGCGAGCGAAGCGAACAGCGGGGCTATAGCTCAGTTGGTAGAGCGCCTGCATGGCATGCAGGAGGTCAGGAGTTCAATTCTCCTTAGCTCCACAGTTGGATCACGAAATCCCGTCCCCTTCAGGGGGCGGGATTTTTCGTGGCTCCGGGCGGGCTCCCGCGCCCCCGCGGACCGCTGTCCTTCCGCCGACGTCGCCGTCCCTCTTGCGGGGCCATGGCAGAATCGGAGCGCCGGAGGGACGACGGCCTGGAGGGAGAGGGAAGCGCGATGCCCGCGAGCATGCCCGATCGCATCCCCGCCCTGGCCGGCGGGGTCAGCGCCCGCACACGCCCCCACCGCAGGGGCCTGCTCGACTGCCCCCCGCCGCCCGCCCGTCCGGCCTGTCCCGACTGCCCGCCCCGCGGCCACAGCTGGAGCTGACTGATGGGTGCACACAGGAGGAAATGCGACTGGTGCGGCAGTGGTACGCCGATCGTCAGGGACATGGATCCGGTCAACGCCGACTACCAGTACTGGTGCGAGGAGTGCGCGCGGGCGCTGATCATAAAAGGCGACCCGATCGAGACCTACCGTGAGCTGGAGGGGGAGCCGATCTACGGCCGGCTCCTGGAGGAACACTGCACGCTGAAGAGGTTCTACTCCTTCGCCACCGCCTGACTCCGGAACGGATTTGGCGGAGCAACGGGGGACCGGTAATGTTGGCGGAGCCGAGGGGGCAACCCCGCAGAACGGCGGACAGCACGGGGCTATAGCTCAGTTGGTAGAGCGCCTGCATGGCATGCAGGAGGTCAGGAGTTCAATTCTCCTTAGCTCCACAGTGAGACCTCGTAGAGGTACAGGGAAGCGGGTCATCCGAATCGGATGGCCCGCTTTCGTGTGTGCGGGGCCGGGTCGTGCGCGCGGAGCGGCGTTCCCCGTGGGGGCCTGCCCGCCCGGCCCGTCCCGTCTGCTCCCCGCTCCGGCGTGGTCTGTCACCCGCTCCGCCCCGGGGCCTGTTCCCGGCTCCGTCCCCGCCGCACCCCGGCCCGCGGCCCTTGCTGCGACCCGTGCGGGGGCCAGGTGTCCGTACGGGCCGTACGGCTCCTGCGGTACCCTGACGCCATGCGTGCCGTACGCCTCCTGCTTAGTGAGCCGCGCTGATCAGTCCCGACCGACGAAGTGTCCCCGGTCGGCATCAGCGCGGCGTCCCCTCCTGTGCGAGGGGCTTTTTCGTTTGGTGCCACAGGCACCACAGCCATGAGGATCGCGGGCAGAGACGACCGATGGAGCTTTGAGGATCATGACCGAGACGAATTCTTCCCCCGCTGCCGCAAGCGCGGGAGGGCCCTCCTCCGAGGTGGCCGCAGCGCACCGCTACACGGCCGCCATGGCCGCGGACATCGAGGCACGCTGGCAGGACTTCTGGGACGCCGACGGCACGTACGACGCACCGAACCCGGCCGGCGAGCTGGCGGGCGATCCGGCCCTGGCGGCCAAGCCCAAGAAGTTCATCATGGACATGTTCCCGTACCCCTCCGGCACCGGACTGCACGTCGGCCACCCGCTGGGCTACATCGCCACGGACGTCTACGCCAGGCATCAGCGGATGACCGGCCACAACGTCCTGCACACCCTGGGCTTCGACGCCTTCGGGCTGCCGGCCGAGCAGTTCGCCGTACAGACCGGCACCCACCCGCGGGCCTCGACCGAGGCCAACATGGAGAACATGAAGGCCCAGCTGCGCAGGCTGGGACTGGGTCACGACAAGCGCAGGTCGTTCGCGACGATCGACCCCGAGTACTACAAGTGGACCCAGTGGATCTTCGTCCAGATCTTCAACTCCTGGTACGACCAGGACGCGCAGAGGGCCCGGCCGATCGCCGAACTGGCCGCCAGGTTCGAGAGCGGTGAGCGCCCGGTCCCCGGCGGCCGTACGTGGGACGCGCTGACCGCGGTGGAGCGAGCCGACCTGCTGAGCGAGTACCGCCTGGCGTACGCGTCGGACGCCCCCGTCAACTGGTGCCCCGGTCTGGGCACCGTCCTGGCGAACGAGGAAGTGACGTCCGACGGCCGCTCCGAGCGCGGTAACTTCCCCGTCTTCAAGGCGAAGCTGCGCCAGTGGAACATGCGCATCACGGCGTACGCGGACCGGCTGCTGTCCGACCTGGACGCCCTGGACTGGCCCGAAGCGATCAAGCTGCAGCAGCGGAACTGGATCGGCCGTTCCGAAGGCGCCCGCGTGGACTTCGCGGTCGGCGGGGACTCCGGTCCCATCACCGTCTTCACCACCCGCCAGGACACCCTGTTCGGCGCCACGTACATGGTGCTGGCTCCGGAGCACGAGCTGGTCTCCGGCGAGAAGTCGATCGTCCCGGACGCCTGGCCCGAGGGCACGCACGACGTCTGGACCGGCGGACACGCGACCCCCGCCGAGGCCGTCGCCGCGTACCGGGCCTTCGCCACGTCCAAGTCGGACGTCGAGCGGCAGGCCGACGCGAAGGAGAAGACCGGTGTCTTCACCGGCGCTTACGCGGTCAACCCGGTCAGCGGCGAGCAGGTCCCGGTCTTCATCGCCGACTACGTCCTGATGGGGTACGGCACCGGCGCGATCATGGCCGTTCCCGCGCACGACAGCCGTGACTTCGCCTTCGCGCGCGCCTTCGAGCTGCCGATGCGCTGTGTCGTCGAACCGTCCGACGACCGCGGCACCGACCCGTCCGTCTGGGACGACGCGTTCGCCTCGTCCGAGGCGAAGCTGGTCAACTCCAGCGGCGAAGGCATCTCCCTGGACGGTCTGGGTGTCACCGCGGCCAAGGAGCGGATCACCGAGTGGCTGGCCGGGCGCGGTGTGGGCGAGGGCACGGTCAACTTCCGGCTGCGCGACTGGCTGTTCAGCCGCCAGCGCTACTGGGGCGAGCCGTTCCCGATCGTCTACGACGAGGACGGCATCGCCCACTCGCTGCCCGAGTCGATGCTGCCGCTGGAACTGCCCGAGGTGGACGACTACTCGCCGCGCACCTTCGACCCGGACGACGCGGACACCTCGCCGGAGACCCCGCTGTCCCGCAACGAGGACTGGGTCGACGTCGAGCTGGACCTGGGGCTGGGCGACGGCGTCAAGAAGTACCGCCGCGAGACCAACACCATGCCGAACTGGGCCGGTTCGTGCTGGTACGAGCTGCGCTACCTGGACCCGCACAACAGTGAGAAGCTGGTCGACCCGGCCATCGAGCAGTACTGGATGGGCCCGCGCGAGGGCCAGCCGCACGGCGGCGTCGACCTGTACGTCGGCGGCGCCGAGCACGCCGTACTGCACCTGCTGTACGCGCGGTTCTGGTCCAAGGTGCTGTTCGACCTGGGGCACATCTCGTCGGTCGAGCCGTTCCACAAGCTGTACAACCAGGGCATGATCCAGGCGTTCGTCTACCGCGACAGCCGCGGGATCGCGGTGCCCGCTGCCGAGGTCGAGGAGCGGGACGGCGCGTTCTGGTTCGAGGGCGAGAAGGTCAGCCGCGTCCTGGGCAAGATGGGCAAGTCCCTGAAGAACGCGGTCACCCCGGACGAGATCTGTGCGGAGTTCGGCGCGGACACCCTGCGCCTGTACGAGATGGCGATGGGCCCGCTGGACGTGTCACGGCCGTGGGACACCCGCGCCGTGGTCGGCCAGTACCGGCTGCTGCAGCGGCTGTGGCGCAACGTCGTGGACGAGGAGACCGGCGAGGCCGGGGTCACCGACAGCGCCCCCGGTGAGGACACGCTGCGCGCGCTGCACAAGGCGATCGACGGTGTCGGCCACGACATGGCGGGGCTGCGTTTCAACACCGCCATCGCCAAGGTCACCGAGCTGAACAACTACCTGACCAAGGCGGGCGGCCCGGTGCCGCGGACGGTGGCCGAGCAGCTGGTGCTGCTGATCACCCCGCTGGCGCCGCACATCGCCGAGGAGCTGTGGCGCAGGCTGGGGCACACCGGTTCCGTGGTCCACCAGGACTTCCCGGTGGCGGACCCGGCGTACGTCGTGGACGAGACCGTGACCTGCGTCGTCCAGATCAAGGGCAAGGTCAAGGCGCGGCTGGAGATCTCCCCGTCCATCTCGGACGCGGACCTGGAGAAGCTGGCGCTGACCGACCCGGGCGTGATCGCGGCCCTGGGCGGCGCAGGCATCCGCAAGGTGATCGTGCGCGCGCCGAAGCTGGTGAACATCGTTCCGGCCTAGCGTCTCCCCGCGGGCAGGCCGGGGGTTCCGATGGAACCCCCGGCCTGCCTGTTCCGTTTACCGTGGAGGTACCCAGTCCGACAACCGAGGGACGCCCCATGGAAGCCGTGATTCTCGTCCTGGTGCTGCTGTTCCTCGCCTTCATCGGCGCGGGGGTCTACGCGGCCGTGAAGGTGGTGGGCTCGGCGAGGCGGAGCGTGGACCGTACGATCTCGCAGGCCAGGCGCACCGTCGAGGACACCGCGCTGCGCGCGAAGAGCTACGGCCAGCCGGGTGCGGCGGGTGAGGTGGCGCAGCTGAGGCTGTCGCTGCGCACGTCGATGCGCGCCACCCAGGACGCCCTGCACGCGGGCGTGGCCGAGGACGAATCCCTGCGCGAGACCCTGGCCCTCTTCGAGCGGCTCAGCGCGCACGGCCTGGAGCTGGAGGCGGAGCTGCGACGGCTGGAGCGGGAGCCCGACAAGGCCGGACTCGGCCGCCGGCTGCCGGCTCTGCGGGAGCGTACGGAGCAGATCACGCACTCGGCGGACGCGCTCCGCTGGGCCGCCCGGGACCGGGCACGGCGGTTCGCCGACGAGGACCTGATCGCGCTGAACGAGCAGATCGACGTGGAGGCCGGGGCGCTGCGGCACTGGACGACTCCGGCGGCCGACAGCGGCCCGCAGGGGCAGCCGCGACGGCCGGGCCGTGCACGGACGGCCGGTCCCGGGCCTTCGCCCGACGCGAGGCCCTGGTCCTCGGCGGAGGGGGACGAGGGGGACGATCGGGCCGCCGGAGGAAACGCCGCCGCACCCGGGCCCGACGCGATCACCGGCCGGGACCCGAACAGGCAGCAGCGCTACCCCTGGCAGAAGGCCCCCCGCCCGGAGAGCACCCCCTGAGTGACTGCCGAGAGCGCTGCCACCACCGACGCCGCCGCGAGCTCCGCCGACCCCGTCGGTGAGGGGTCGCACTCCCGGGCCCCCGCGCCTGCGGGTAATCTCCGGCTCATGTCCCGCCATGTCGCGATCGTCACCGATTCCACGGCCTACCTGCCGCAGCAGGCGCTGGCGCGGCACAGCATCACAGCGGTGCCGCTGACCGTGGTCCTGGGCGACCGTGCGCTGGAGGACGGTACGGAGACCTCGGCCCGCGCCCTGGCGCTCGCGCTGCAGAAGCGGCGCTCGGTGACCACGTCCCGGCCCAGCCCCGAGGTGTTCGCCACCACCTACCGGGCGGCCGCCGACGCGGGGGCGAGCGAGATCGTCTCGCTCCACCTGTCGTCCGAGTTCTCCGGTACCTACGACGCCGCCGTGCTGGCGGCGCGGGACGCGCCTGTCCCCGTCCGCGTCGTCGACACCGGCATGGTCGCGATGGCCCTGGGGTTCTGCGCACTCTCCGCGGCGGAGACCGCGGGCTCGGGGGGCACGCTGGACGACGCGGTGGCGGCAGCGGAGAAGCGTGCAGGGAGGACCTCCGCGTACTTCTACGTGGACACCCTTGACTATCTGCGCCGCGGCGGCCGGATCGGCGCCGCCCAGGCACTGCTCGGCTCGGCCCTCGCGGTGAAGCCCCTGCTGCAACTCGACGGCGGGCGCATCGAGATGCTGGAGAAGGTGCGGACCGCCTCGAAGGCGATTGCCCGGCTGGAGGAGATCGCCGCCGACCGGGCGGGGGGCGGACAGGTGGACATCGCCGTACACCACCTGGCGGCCCCCGAGCGGGCGGCTGTACTCGCCGACCGGCTGCGAGAGCGTGTGCCTGGACTGGTGGATCTGCACGTCAGCGAGGTCGGCGCGGTCATCGGCGCGCACACGGGGCCCGGTCTGCTCGGGGTTGTGGTCTCGCCCCGCTGAGCGGGGCGGTCGTGGCGGCGCGGTCGTGGCGCGGGGGTCGTCGAGGGGGCGGCTGCTGCGGTGGCCGGTGGTGGCGCGGGGCAGTCGTCGCCTGGGCCGGCGGCTGTGTGCGCGGGCCGGTCGTGGTGTGAGGCGGGCGTGGTGTGGGCCGGTTGTGGTGTGAGGCGGGCGCTGTGCGGGCCGATTGTGGTGTGAGGCGGGCGCTGTGCGGGCCGGTGGTTCTGCCGGCCGGAGCCGCTCGTTCGAGTGGCTGTGTTATCCACAAGTCCCGGCTTCTCCACCGTAATTGACCTTGATCAGCGCGGTGACGCGGGCGTCCCTACTGTCTCGTGCCATGACTCCGCGCACGCTCACGTCACGTTCTGCGACCAGCGGCCCCGGCCGGGCCCCGGCATCGGACGGCCGCGCCCGCCTCGGCCGGCACCCCCGGCGCCCCCGGCAGACCGGCGCGCGCCGCCGTGGCCCGGCCGGGCGCGAGCGGGCACAGCCCGATGACGCGCTGCGCCTTCGTGCCGCGGTGCTCTTTCCGGGCGGGTCGGCGGTCCCGAAGGTCCCCCTGACGGGCGCTCCGACGGGTTCGGGCGGTGCGGCGTCCGATGAGGGTGATGCGCGGGGTGTCGCGGAAGGCGGTGCGCGGAAGGCCGGTGACGCGCCGGGCCGCCGGGTCCCGCAGGGCGGCGTGGCACGGGGGGCCCGCGCGGTGCGGGATGCCGGGGGAGCGCCCCAGGACGAGGGCGCGTCAGGCGACGGCGGGGGGCCGGCCGGTGGCCGTGCGGCTGCGGCTGCAGCCAGGGCGGGGGAGGCCCTGCGTGAGCGGCTGCCGCTCTGGGTGCAGGCACACTGCGGGCTGACGCCCAGGACGCTCGCCGCGCTGGCGGTCGTGCTCGTCGCCGCGGCGGCTCTAGCCCTCCAGCAGTTCTGGACCGGGCGTCCGCAGCCCGTCCGGGCGCCTGCCGTGGTCAGCGCGGGTCTGCCCGCCGGGCCACGGGCCGCTGCGGACGATCGGCTGCCTCCCGGGTCGCGCCCTTCGCCGTCCCCGGGGCCGCCGCCGTCCACGGGACCTCTCCCGGCATCGGGGGCTGGGCCTGCGCAGGCGGGGGCGGCGGCCGCCCGGATCGTCGTCGATGTGAGCGGCAGGGTGCGGCGGCCGGGCATCCAGCGGCTGCCCGCCGGATCGCGGGTGGCCGACGCGCTGCGGGCGGCCGGAGGCGTCAGGGACGGTACGGACACCTCGGCGCTCAACCAGGCGCGGGTGCTGACGGACGGCGAACAGGTGCTCGTCGGGGGCCCAGCCGCAGCCGGGGCCCCCGCGCCCGGAGTCCCGGCGACCGGGGCCACCGGCGGAAGTACGGGCGGTGGTACGGCCGGAGCCACGGGCTCCACGGCGTCCGCCGCGGTCCCGGTCAGCCTCAGCACCGCCACCGTGGAGCAGCTGGACACGCTGCCCGGGGTCGGACCGGTCCTCGCACAGCACATCGTCGACTACCGCACCGAGCACGGCGGGTTCACGTCCGTCGGCGAACTGCGGCAGGTCACCGGCATCGGCGACCGGCGCTTCTCCGACCTCCAGCCGCTCGTACGGCCATGACGCGCGCGGCAGTTCACGCGGCGTCCGGTCACCGGCTCGGCGCTGCCGACCCCCGCCAGGAGGGCCCGGCGGACCTGCGTCTCGTGGGTCCGGCCCTGGCTGCCTGGGCCGCGGCCGCCCTGGCCATCGCGGTTCCGGGGTGGTGGGCGTTCTGTGTCACCGCGGTCTGCCTCTGCGCCGCGGCAGTGGCGGGGTCCGTGGTGGTGGCGCGGGGCCGCGTCCTGCGCGGCGCTCCAGGAGGGGGAGCCGTCCGGCCGGGAGGCCGGCTGAACGCGACAGCGGTGGCCGCCGCTCTGCTGTGCGCCGCCGCGGGAGCCGCGTCCGGCGGGCTGCACGCGGCCGACGTCCGGCGCGGCCCCATCCCCGAGCTGACACACCGGCAGGCCCGGGTGACAGTGGAGTTGACCGTCACATCGGACCCCCGGCCCACGCGTCCCCGGATCCGTGGGGATCACGCCACCCGGCCGTCCGTCGTCCTCGACGCCGATGTGACACGGGTGAGGGCCCCGGACGGTACGACCTCCACGGTCCGCACCCCCGTCCTGGTGATGGCCCACTCGGCCGCGTGGCAGCGGCTGCTGCCGACCACGCGGCTGCGGCTGAGCGCCCGTCCGCAGCCACCGCTCTCCGGCGACCACCGCATCGCGGCCGTGCTCAGCGCACAGGACGGCCGGCCACCGCAGATCATCGGCGCGCCGAGCGGCGTCCAGCGCTTGGCGGGACGCCTGCGCGCCGGACTGCGGAAGGCGAGCGAAGGGCTCGCCCCGGACGCACGGGCGCTGCTCCCCGGGCTCGTGGTGGGCGACACCTCCGGTGTCCCGCCCGATCTCTCCGACGCCTTCAGGACCACCGACCTCACCCACCTGCTGGCGGTGTCGGGCAGCAATCTCACCCTTGTCCTTGCGCTGCTCATCGGGCCACCGGGTACCGCGCTGCGGGCCGAGAGGGGAGGCCTGGCGCCTCGGCTCGGTATCCCGCTGCGGACGACGGCCGTGCTCGGCGGGGTGCTCACCCTGGCCTTCGTCACCGTCTGCAGACCGGACCCGAGCGTCCTTCGGGCCGCTGCCTGCGGGCTGATCACACTGCTCGCGATCGGGACCGGCCGCCGCAGATCCCTGATCCCGGCACTGGCCGCTGCGGTACTGCTGCTGGTGCTGTACGACCCCTGGCTGGCCCGCAGTTACGGCTTTCTGCTCTCGGTCCTCGCCACCGGTGCGCTGCTCACGGTGGGCCCGCGCTGGAGCGCCGCACTGCAGCGGCGCGGAGTGCCGCGGAGGCCGGCCGAGGTCCTGGCTGCGGCTGGCGCCGCGCAGGCGGTGTGCGCGCCGGTGATCGTCCTGCTGGCGTCCCGGGTCGGGCTGGTCGCCGTTCCCTGCAATCTCCTCGCCGAGCTCGCGGTGGGGCCGGCGACGGTTCTCGGTTTCGCCGCCCTCGCGGCGGCCCCTCTGTGGGACCCGGCCGCCACCGTCCTGGCCCACTGCGCCGGTTGGCCGGCCGGCTGGATCGCGGCCGTCGCCCGGGGCGGGGCCGCCCTGCCCGGTGCGGAGATCGACTGGCCCGGCGGGTGGCCCGGGGCCCTGCTGCTCGCAGCGGTGACCGTGGCCCTCGCGGTGGCCACTCGCCGGGCGCGCCGCCACCCCTGGATCAGTGCGGCCTGCGCGCTCCTGCTGCTGCTCGCGATCGTCCGGCCCGCACCGCTCACCCGGGTCGTCACGGGCTGGCCGCCGCCCGGGTGGACGTACGCGATGTGCGACGTGGGACAGGGGGACGCGACGGTGCTGGCGACCGGCGCGGGGTCAGCCGTGGTGATCGACGCGGGGCCTGACCCCCGTCTCGTCGACCGCTGCCTCCGGGCCCTCGGGGTGACTCGCGTCCCGCTGCTCCTCCTCACCCATTTCCACGCCGACCACGTGGCCGGTCTGCCCGGTGTGCTGCGCGGCCGGACGGTCGGCGTGATCGAGACGACCACGCTCCAGGATCCGCCGGACCAGAGCGCGTCGGTACGGCGTGAGGCGGCGGCCGCACGGATCCCCCTCGTGCCTGCGGTGCCGGGGGAGCGGCGCCGGATCGGGCAGCTCGGCTGGCAGGTGCTGTGGCCGCCCGCCGGACCGGAGCCCGCAGGCGAGGGACCGAACGACGCCAGTGTCACCCTGCTGGTCCGCACGGCCGGGCTGACCCTGCTGCTGCCCGGTGACCTCGAACCGCTCGCCCAGCAGGCGCTGTTAAGGGCGTATCCGGGCCTCCCGCGGGTGGACGTGCTCAAGGTGGCCCACCATGGCTCGGCCTATCAGGACCCCGCGCTGCTGCGAGCGCTGAGCCCCCGGCTGGCCCTGATCTCCTGCGGCCGGGACAACCCGTACGGGCATCCGGCGCCGCGTACGGTCGCGTCGCTCCGGGCCGGCGGGGCCACGGTGTTGCGCACGGACACGGACGGCTCCGTCGCCGTGAGCGGCACCGGGCGCGCGCTGCGGGTGATACCGGCGGGCCGCTGACACCCGGGGCCCGGCCTCGCCCGCACGCGGACGGCTCGCACCGCGCGGGCGCCGGTGAGTGGGTGCGAGCGGCGTGTCGGGCGCCGGTGAACGGGTGCGACGGCGTGTCGGCCGAGCCGGCCGAGCCGGGCGCGCCGTGCGGCAGGTCGCGTCCGGCGATCTCTTCAGTCCCCCTCCGGACGGCGAGCCGGGCAACGACGATCTGGGTGCCCGGTATCCCGTTCGCCCGTTCGCCGGCTCCGGGACGTGGACGAGGGCGGCGTCCCGGAGCCGTACGCGTCCCGGGCGGGCGGTCTGGGCGCACGGTGTCCGCGCTGCCCGGTGCGCGGGCAACCGGCCTCGCGCCGCCCGGCGCCTGGCGTACGGCCGTGCGCGGCACGAGACTGCCTCCATGGACAGATCGCCGGAAGACCGGCCGGGTCCCCCCACGGGCGCGCAGGACGGGGGCAGCAGGGTGCCCCCGGTGCCGGACCTCGCCCAGCAGGCGGCGGTGCCCGTGGGGTCTGCCGGGGTGCCCGCCGGACAATCCGGGGTGCCCGCCCGGCATGCCGCGGGCTCAGCCGGGTCGCCCGCCTGGGTGGCCGGGTACCTCCGGCGTATCGGGGCAGACCGCCCGGCCGTGCCGGACTCGGCAGCCCTCCGCGAGCTCCAGCTGTGTCACCTGCGGACGGTGCCGTTCGAGAACCTGTCGATCCATCAGGGCGAGGACATCGTCCTCGCCGACGCACCGCTCATCGACAAGATCGTCGGTGCCCGGCGGGGCGGCATCTGCTACGAACTCAACGGCGCCTTCGCGGCGTTGCTGCGGGCGCTCGGATTCCGGGTGACGCTGCTCCAGGCCCGGGTGCACGGCGGCGACGGCGGTCTCGGTATCCCGTACGACCATCTCGCCCTGCGGGTCGGGACGGCCGGCGGTACCGGCCCCTGGCTCGCCGACGTCGGGTTCGGCGACCACAGTCACCACCCGCTGGAGCTCGGTGCGCGGGGCGGCCTGCCGGATCCGGCAGGCACGTTCCGGATCGTGACCACGGCCGACGGCGACCTCGATGTCCTGCGCGACGGAAAGCCGCAGTACCGGCTGGAAACGCGCCCGCGTGAACTGGCCGACTTCGCGGCGGGGGCCTGGTACCACCGGACCTCTCCCGCCTCCCACTTCACCCGGTCACTCATCTGCTCGCGACTCGGCGCCCACGGCCGGATCACGCTCAGCGGCACGAAGCTCATCACCACCGTGCGCGGGCAACGGCGCGAGCAGACGCTGGAGAGCGACGCGGCCGTTCTCGCGGCCTACCGCGACCATTTCGGCCTGGAGTTGGACCGGGTGCCGGTGCGGAAGAGCATCACCCCCGAGTGAGCACAACTCGTGACAGCAGCTCGCCAACCGCCCTTACCAGCGCCGTTTGCCCAGAACGGGCCAACAGTGATCGAATGCGTATTCGTCAGAGGGTCGCCGCCCCGACAATGACGTCCTTCTGTGCGTGCGACCGGGGGTCGACCGATGCGCGGGGGGTTTCCGCAGAAGTGTTCAACCGTTGGTTTGGTAACCGGTCGCAGACCGGCGCAGGACGCAGTACCGGTTCCTTCGGCGGGCCGGCGTTGCCCGCGCACGCGGGTGTGCTCAGCTGCCGGGTGCTGGACCCCGTCAACGAGCCTGTCCCGCAGGCCGAGTTCGTACTCACGGACACCATGGGCCGCAGGACCGTCGGTGGCGAGACCGATCCGTACGGCTCCCTCTTCGCCACCGTCCCCCCGGGTGAGTACCGGCTGGCCGTCACCGCCGAGGGGTTCACCCCCTGCCACCGCAGCGCCACCATCACCGAGGGCGGCCACTCCGGGCTGGGCGATCTCACGCTCCATGCAGCGCAGCCCCCCTCGCTGCCGGAGCCGGGCGAGTGGGAGATCGAGCCGATGCACTCGCAGATCAGCTTCACCGCCCGCCATATCGGCCTGGCCCGGATCCACGGCCGCTTCAACACCTTCGCGGGTGCCGTGCGGATCGCGGACCACATGGAGCAGTCCGCGATGCACGTGATCATCGACGCGGCGTCCATCGACACCAATGTCCGGATGCGGGACGACCACCTCCGCTCGGGAGACTTCCTCGATGTGGCCAACTTCCCGGCGCTGGAGTTCTACAGCGAGCGTTTCGTACACCGCGGCGGGAGCCGCTGGGGTGTGACGGGCGCCCTCACCCTGCACGGTGTCAGCCGTACCGTCACGCTGGACACGCAGTACCTCGGTCTCGGCAACGGCATGGAAGGGGAGGCCCGCGCCGCCTGCCGGGCCACCACCGAGCTCCGCCGTGACGACTTCACCGTCAGCTGGCAGACCATGCTGGCCCGCGGTATCGCGGTGGTCGGCAACAGCATCACGATCGACCTCGATGTCCAGATCGTGCAGAAGGCAGCCTGAACGCGGATCGTGCAGAAGGCAGCCTGATCGCGACGCGAGGCGACCCGCCCCGGACCGGGCGCGACGCACGCCGGCCCGCCCCCGGAGCCGCAGACTGCCCGAGCTGCGGACCTGCGAGAGCCGCGGCCCCTGCGAGAGCCGCGGCCCCTGCGAGAGCCGCGGCCCCTGCCCGGGCACTCTGGCGCGGGCCGGGGTGCCCGGTCCCGGTGGCACCCACGGCAGGGCGGGCACTCAGGCACTCACGGCAGGGCATCCCCGCTAAGGCGTCTCCAGCCATCCCTCGTACTCGGCGGCGAACGCGTCCAGCGCGCCGGGATCGAGCCGTTCCAGCGGGTCCTCGACGACGACCAGCCACTGTGCGTCCTCGGCGTCGTCCTCCCCGGCCAGAGCGTCACGGACCAGCTGGGGCTCCTGGGTCACCCCGAAGCGCTCGGATACCTCCCCGGCCACCTCCTCGGCGGTGTCGCGGTCGGGCAGCACCAGTACATGTCTCACATCGCTCACCGGGCCATTCTCCGGCACCGGCGGACGGCCGGTGCGCCGGGCCCGGCGCGGCCCACCGGACCGGCCCGGCGGGCGAAGCCGGACCGGCCCGGCGGGCGAAGCCGGGGCGGCCGGTGGCCCCGCAGCGGCGGCCCCGGGAGTTCTGCGGGGCTGTCGGTGCCGCGTGGGATGCTGGACGGCGATGATCCGGAAACAGAGTCAGCAGAACTCCGCAGACAACCCGCTCGTGCCGCTCACCCTCGCCGTGGGGCAGGAGGATCTGCTGCTCGACCGCGCGGTTCAGCAGGTGGTCGCCGCCGCCCGCGCGGCCGACGCCGACACCGATGTCCGTGATCTCTCGTCGGACCAGCTCCAGCCCGGCACCCTCGCCGAGCTGACCAGCCCCTCGCTCTTCGCCGAGCGCAAGGTCGTCATCGTGCGGAACGCCCACGATCTCTCCGCCGACACGATCAAGGACGTCAAGGCCTATCTCGGCGCCCCGGCCGATGAGATCACCCTGGTGCTTCTCCACGCGGGTGGCGCCAAGGGCAAGGGCCTGCTGGACGCCGCCCGCAAGGCCGGGGCGCGCGAGATCGCCTGCCCGAAGACGACCAAGCCTGCCGAGCGGCTCTCCTTCGTACGGTCGGAGTTCCGGGCACTGGGCCGTTCCGCGACCCCCGAGGCGTGCCAGGCGCTCGTCGACTCCATCGGCAGCGATCTGCGGGAGCTCGCGAGCGCCGCATCGCAGCTCGTCGCGGATGTCGAGGGCACGATCGACGAGGCGGTCGTCGGGCGCTACTACACGGGGCGCGCCGAGGCCTCCAGCTTCACGATCGCCGACCGGGCCGTCGAAGGGCGCGCGGCCGAGGCGCTGGAGGCGCTGCGCTGGTCGCTCTCGACCGGGGTCGCCCCGGTGCTGATCACCAGCGCCCTGGCACAGGGCGTCCGGGCCATCGGCAAGCTCTCGTCGGCCCGCGGCGGGCGCCCTGCCGACCTCGCGCGTGAGCTGGGCATGCCGCCCTGGAAGATCGACCGGGTGCGCCAGCAGATGCGCGGCTGGACACCGGACGGGGTCGCGGTCGCGCTGCGCGCCGTCGCGGAGGCCGACGCCGGGGTCAAGGGCGGCGGCGACGACCCGGAGTACGCGCTGGAGCGGGCTGTCGTCACGGTGGCCCGTGCCGCCCGGATGCGCCGCTGAGGGCAGTGCCGCGCCACGGCACGCCGAAGGCCCCGCCTCCGTCCTGGGGAAGGACAGGGGCAGGGCCTCGGCTCAAGCTGTGGTGCGCCGCACCCGCGTGGCGAACGCAGGCCGTGTGCGGCGCGGGGTGTCGTACCGGAGCGGTAGAGGGGCCGCTGGGCCCGGGACGACGGAGTGGGACCCGGTGAGAGCCCCGTCGGTCGAAGTCACGCGAAAACGGTCAGCCGTGCGGCCGGACCGAATCGGTCAGCTTCAGGCGGAGAGACCGGCAACGCGCTTGGCGATGGCCGACTTCTTGTTGGCCGCGGAGTTCTTGTGGATGACACCCTTGCTGACGGCCTTGTCGAGCTGCTGCGAGGCCAGTCGAGCGGCCGCGGCGGCCTTCTCGACGTCGCCCGCGGCAGCGGCCTCGCGGGACTTGCGGATCGCGGTCTTGAGCGACGACTTGACGGCCTTGTTGCGCAGGCGCGCCTTCTCGTTGGTCTTGTTCCGCTTGATCTGGGACTTGATGTTCGCCACGAAAGAGCCTTTTCAGGTTCGATGAATTTCGAAAATTTCGGTGAGCGCCCCGCACCGACCGGCGGGAACCATGGGGAGCGTTCATCCGGAGGGCCCAGGAGGCACAGCTGACCACGGTACCAGTCGGCCGTCCACCGGCCCAAAACGGGTTCAGCCCCGCAGCCATGGGACCATGGAGCCTACGTATCGATCCGCCATCGCCCGAGACGAGACGCCCCGGCGCCTCAAGAATCAGGACCCTGCGTGCCCGCGACTCCTACCCACGTGCCCGAGCCGAGCCGTACCGACCCGGCGCTGATCCGCAATTTCTGCATCATCGCGCACATCGACCACGGCAAGTCGACCCTTGCCGACCGGATGCTCCAGCTGACCGGTGTGGTCGACCAGCGGCAGATGCGCGCTCAGTACCTCGACCGTATGGACATCGAGCGCGAGCGCGGCATCACGATCAAGTCCCAGGCGGTGCGGCTGCCCTGGGCGCCCACCACGGGCGGGGGCCTGGGTACGACCCACGTCCTGAACATGATCGACACCCCTGGTCACGTGGACTTCACCTACGAGGTCTCCCGTTCCCTCGCGGCCTGCGAGGGCACGGTCCTGCTGGTCGACGCGGCCCAGGGCATCGAGGCGCAGACCCTCGCCAACCTCTATCTGGCGATGGAGAACGACCTCACGATCGTTCCGGTGCTCAACAAGATCGACCTGCCGGCCGCGCAGCCCGAGAAGTTCTCCGAGGAGCTGGCGAACCTCATCGGCTGCCAGCCCGAGGACGTGCTCAAGGTCTCGGCGAAGACCGGAGTGGGCGTGGACGCGCTCCTCGACCGCGTGGTGAAGGACGTCCCCGCCCCGGTGGGCCAGGCCGACGCTCCCGCCCGCGCGATGATCTTCGACTCGGTCTACGACTCGTACCGGGGTGTCGTCACGTACGTCCGTGTCATCGACGGCTCGCTGAACAAGCGCGAGCGCATCCGGATGATGTCCACGAACGCCACCCACGAGCTGCTGGAGATCGGTGTCTCCTCGCCGGAGATGACGCCCTCGGACGGTCTGGGCGTCGGCGAGGTGGGCTACATCATCACCGGTGTGAAGGACGTCAGGCAGTCGAAGGTCGGTGACACGATCACCTCGCTGCACAAGGGCGCCACCGAGGCCCTGGGCGGCTACAAGGACCCCAAGCCGATGGTGTTCTCCGGGCTGTACCCGCTGGACGGCTCGGACTACCCCGACCTCCGTGAGGCCCTGGAGAAGCTCCAGCTCAACGACGCCGCCCTGGTGTACGAGCCGGAGACCTCGGCGGCCCTCGGCTTCGGCTTCCGCGTCGGCTTCCTCGGCCTGCTCCACCTCGACGTGGTCCGGGAGCGGCTGGAGCGTGAGTTCAACCTGGAGCTCATCGCCACCGCGCCCAACGTGGTCTACCGCGTGGAGATGGAGGACGGCACCGAGCACATCGTCACCAACCCGAGTGAATTCCCCGAGGGCAAGATCGACCGGGTGCACGAGCCGGTCGTCCGCGCCACGGTGCTCGCCCCCAGCGAGTTCATCGGCGCGATCATGGAGCTGTGCCAGAACCGCCGCGGCTCGCTGCTCGGGATGGACTACCTCTCCGAGGACCGGGTCGAGATCCGCTACACCCTGCCGCTCGCCGAGATCGTCTTCGACTTCTTCGACCAGCTGAAGTCGAAGACCCGCGGCTACGCCTCACTCGACTACGAGCCCACCGGCGAGCAGGCGGCCCAGCTCGTCAAGGTCGACATCCTGCTGCACGGTGACAAGGTCGACGCGTTCTCCGCCGTCACGCACAAGGACAAGGCGTACGCGTACGGTGTGCGGCTCGTCGCCAAGCTGCAGAAGCTGATCCCGCGGCAGAACTTCGAGGTGCCCATCCAGGCTGCCATCGGCGCCCGGGTCATCGCCCGCGAGACCGTCCGCGCCATCCGCAAGGACGTCCTCGCCAAGTGCTACGGCGGTGACATCTCCCGTAAGCGGAAGCTGCTGGAGAAGCAGAAGGAAGGCAAGAAGCGGATGAAGATGGTCGGGAACGTGGAGGTCCCGCAGGAGGCCTTCATCGCGGTGCTCTCGACCGACGAGTCCGGCGAGGCCAAGAAGAAGTAACCGGTACGAAGATCTCAGACGGGCCCCCGCTCACGGAGCGGGGGCCCGTTCGTTATGAAGCACACGGCCGTTCCCTCTTACGTGGCGGACACCGGCGCTCTACTCTGATCACTAGTTACTCGCCAGTTTAATAACAGCCACCAGCCAGTCGCGCAGAGCAGCCCGCAGGCCCGGAGGACGACGTCGTGAGCGACACGCAGACTTTGATCGAGACCCGGCCGCCCTCCGTGGCGACCCTTTTCACCCAGCGGGTGGCCGAGACGCCCGACGCCGAGGCGTACCGCTTCCCGGTGCCCGCGGCCTCCGGCGAGGGGCCCGATGAGTGGAGGTCCCTGAGCTGGGGCCAGGCTGCCGAGCGGGTGTATGCCATCGCCGCCGGCCTCGTCGAGCTGGGGGTGCAGCCCGAGGAGCGTGTCGCGCTCGCCTCGTCGACCCGGGTCGAGTGGATTCTGGCCGACCTCGGAGTGATGTGCGCGGGAGCCGCGACGACGACGATCTACCCGTCGACGAACACCGAGGAGTCCGCGTACATCCTCTCCGACTCCGAGAGCCGGGTGCTGATCGCCGAGGACGCCGGGCAGCTGGCGAAGGCCCGCGAGCGGCGGGCCGAGCTGCCGGAGTTGCGGCACATCGTGGTGATCGACGCGGCCGGCCTGGAGCCCGACGAGAGCGACGGGCCCGGTTTCGTCCTCTCGCTCGCCGATCTGGAGGCCCGCGGAGCCGCGTACCTGGCGGAGCACCCGGGGGTGGTCAAGGAGCGGATCGGCGCCATCACCGCCGACCAGCTCGCCACGCTGATCTACACCTCGGGCACCACGGGCCGGCCCAAGGGCGTACGGCTGCCCCACGACAACTGGTCGTACATGGCCAAGGCCACCGTCTCCACCGGGCTGATCACCAAGGACGACGTCCAGTACCTCTGGCTGCCGCTCGCGCACGTCTTCGGCAAGGTGCTGACCTCCGGCCAGATCGAGGTCGGCCACGTCACCGCCGTCGACGGCCGGGTGGACAAGATCATCGAGAATCTCCCGGTGGTCCAGCCGACCTACATGGCAGCCGTACCGAGGATCTTCGAGAAGGTCTACAACGGGGTCGCGGCCAAGGCGCGGGCCGGCGGCGGCGCCAAGTACAAGATCTTCCAGTGGGCCGCCGAGGTGGCACGCGAGTACGCGAAGGTCACCCAGGACAACTTCCGGCACACGGGTTCCGCGTCGGCGCCGTTCGCACTGTCCGCCAAGCACAAGGTCGCCGACGCTCTGGTGTACGCCAAGATCCGGGAGGCGTTCGGCGGGCGGCTGCGTGCCTGCGTCTCGGGCTCCGCCGCCCTCGCCCCCGACATCGGGCTGTTCTTCGCCGGCGCGGGCATCCACATCCTGGAGGGGTACGGCCTCACCGAATCGAGCGCCGCCTCCTTCGTCAACCCGGGCGAGGCCTACCGCACCGGCACCGTCGGCAAGCCGCTTCCCGGCACCGAGGTCCGTATCGCCGACGACGGAGAGATCATGCTCCGCGGTCCCGGCATCATGGCCGGCTACCACCGGCAGCCGGAGAAGACCGCCGAGGTGCTGGAGTCCGACGGCTGGTTCCACACGGGCGACATCGGTGAGCTCTCGTCCGACGGCTATCTCCGGATCACCGACCGCAAGAAGGACCTGATCAAGACCTCGGGCGGCAAGTACATCGCACCCGCCGAGGTCGAGGGCCAGTTCAAGGCGGTGTGCCCGTTCGTCTCCAACATCCTGGTGCACGGCGCGGACCGGAACTTCTGCACGGCGCTGATCGCGCTCGACGAACCGACCATCCTGGGCTGGGCCGAGGAGAACGGCCTGGGTGGCCGCAGCTACGCCGACGTGGTGGCTTCCAAGGAGGCCGAGTCGCTGATCGACGGCTATGTGAAGCAGCTCAACGAGGGCCTGCAGCGCTGGCAGACGGTCAAGAAGTTCCGGCTGCTGCCGCGGGATCTGGACATCGAGCACGGTGAGCTGACCCCGAGCCTCAAGCTGAAGCGGCCGGTCGTCGAGCGGGAGTACAAGGCGCTCATCGACGACATGTACGCCGGCTCGCGCGAGGCGTAACGCGGACGCGGGTGGAGAGGGCCTGCGGCATATCCCGGCCGCGGGCCCCGGCCGCCACTCATCCGGAGCACCTCCGACCGCACCGGCTCCGTACCGGATTCCGTCCCTCTGCCACCCCCCGGACCAGCGCTTTCGCCATCCGACACGGCCCATTTGGGTAACTCGACGCATATGGGCGGGCTCCGTCTGTCACTCTGTCGTTGTCGTCATCGACGCGCAAACGTCAGAACTGGTCAGGGAGCCACCGAGTGGGGTCCATTCCCGTGCAGAGGGAGACCGCGGTCCGTGCCGTGCGCCCCTCCGGGCCACCGGCAGGCGTGCCGTCCGTGGTCCGCACCAGCCTGCCCGGCAACCCGCTGTCCCCGTCCGCCGCGCGCCGGTTCGTCCGGGCCGCCCTCGCCGACTGGACCGCGCTCGGGCTGCCGGCCGACACCGGATTCACCGACCAGCTCGCCGAGGACTCCGTCCTGATCGCCAGCGAACTCGTCACCAACGCCGTCGTGCACGCGGGCACCACGGTCGAGGTGCTCGTCCGGCTTGAGGGCGCGGTGGGCGAGGAGTCGCCCGCACTGGTGATCGAGGTCTCCGACCACCACCCGTCGCGGGAGGTACGCAACGACCCGGAGGGACAGCAGGACTCCGGCCTGCCGGAGTACGGCCGCGGGCTGCGGCTCGTCTCCGCCCTGGCCGAGGCCTGGGGCATCACCTACCGCACCGGGCTCAAGACGGTCTGGACGCGGCTCCCGCTCGACGGCGGCGACCCGCAGCCCCCCGGCAGCGAACGCACCCTCCAGCGCGGACTGCGCGCCGCGGAGATCCTGGCCCCCGCGCCCCGGCACACGGCGGGCGCCGAACGTGAGTGGAGCAGCAGCGGGGCGCTCAGCTTCCTCGCCGAGGCGTCCGAGCTGCTCGCCGGGCAGTTCGACGAGGACATGATCGCCGCGCTGGCCGGGCAGCTCCTGGTGCCCCGGCTCGGCGACTGGTGCGCGGTCTGGCTGGACCCGGAGGCGGGCGGCCCGGGCCGCAGACCGAGGCTGTCGCGGGTATGGCACGCCCAGGAGAGCCGGATCGACGAACTGCGGGCGGTACTGGAGAAGGAACCACCGCAGCTCCCCGAGAACGCACGGGGCGGCGCCGTGCCCCTGGAGTGGCCCATGGCCGACGGGACGACGGGCTCCGACGGCACGGTCCTCGGCTACCGGCTGCTCGCCGCCGGACGCCCGCTGGGCACCCTGCTGCTCGGCCGGGCCACCGGACGGCGCGCCCACCTGGAAGTCACCGCGCTGGTGGGCGACTTCGCGCGCCGGGTCGCCCTGGCGATCGGAGCCGCGCGCCAGTACACCCGGCAGGCCACCATCAGCCGGGTCCTCCAGCGCGGGCTGCTGCCCAGCAGCGTCGCCGAGATCCCCGGTGTGGACAGCGCCCTCGTCTACGAGCCGCGTGGCGAGGGCGTCGCGGGCGGCGATTTCTACGACGTCTTCCCCGGCGAGAGCGCGGGCGGCCGCTGGTGCTTCGCGCTCGGTGACGTCCAGGGCAGCGGCCCCGAGGCGGCTGTGGTGACCGGGCTCGCGCGCCCCTGGCTGCGGCTGCTCGCCCGTGAGGGCTACCAGGTCTCCGAGGTACTCGACCGGCTCAACAAGCTGCTGCTCGACGACGCGATGGAGACCGCCGAGGCGGCGGCCCGGATGGTCGCGGTGGCGGGCGGCCAGGAGCTGCACGAGGACCCCCAGTCCCGGTTCCTCTCGCTGCTCTACGGCGAGCTCGTGCCGCTGCCCGACGGCGCCGGGGTCCGGTGCACGCTGGCCAGCGCGGGGCACCCGCTGCCCCTGCTGCTGAGCCCCGGCGGCACGGTGCGCGCCGCCGCCGTACCCCAGATGCTGCTCGGGGTGGTCGAGGGGGTCACGTACCAGAGCGAGACGTTCGACCTGGTGCCGGGCGACACACTGCTCTGCGTCACCGACGGTGTCACCGAGCGGCGGGCCGGCCCCCGCATGTTCGACGACGGCGACGGTCTCGCGGCCGAGCTCGCGGGCTGCACGGGGCTGACCGCGCAGGGCGTCGCCGAGCGGATCAAGCAGGCCGTCTACGCGTTCGGCGTGGAGCCGCTGGACGACGACATGGCGCTCCTGGTGCTGCGGGCGGAGTAGTACCCGGGCCGGGGGACAATGGAGGCATGCCTTCCGTACTGCCCGATGGTGAGCCCATGCCCGATGACGGGGCGCTGCCCGGTCATGCCCTGGAGGGTGCGGGCGAAAGGCCGCTCGGGTTCTACCTGCACGTGCCCTACTGCGCGACGCGCTGCGGGTACTGCGACTTCAACACCTACACCGCGACCGAGCTGCGCGGCTCGGGCGGAGTGCTGGCCTCGCAGGACAACTACGCGGCGACCCTGTCCGAGGAGGTCAGGCTGGCCCGCAAGGTGCTCGGGGACGACCCGCGGCCGGTGAGCACGGTCTTCGTCGGCGGTGGCACACCGACCCTGCTGGACGCGGCCGACCTGGTGCGGATGCTCGCCGCCGTACGGGACGAGTTCGGTCTCGCCGACGGCGCCGAGATCACCACCGAGGCCAACCCGGAGTCGGTCGGCCCCGAGTACCTGGCGGAGCTGCGGGCCGGGGGCTTCAACCGGATCTCGTTCGGCATGCAGAGCGCACGGCAGCACGTCCTGAAGATCCTCGACCGCACGCACACCCCGGGCAGGCCCGAGGCGTGCGTCGCCGAGGCGCGCGCGGCGGGCTTCGAGCACGTCAATCTGGACCTGATCTACGGCACGCCCGGGGAGTCGGACGACGACTGGCGGGCCTCGCTCGCGGCGGCGGTCGGAGCCGGCCCCGACCACATCTCGGCGTACGCGCTCATCGTCGAGGAGGGCACCCAGCTGGCCCGCCGGATCCGGCGCGGCGAGGTGCCGATGACGGACGACGACGAGCACGCCGACCGCTATCTGATCGCGGACTCGGTCCTCTCCGACGCGGGGTTCTCCTGGTACGAGGTCTCCAACTGGTCCACCACCGAAGCGGGCCGCTGCCTGCACAACGAGCTGTACTGGCGCGGCGCGGACTGGTGGGGCGCCGGCCCGGGCGCGCACAGCCACATCGGCGGTGTGCGCTGGTGGAACGTGAAGCACCCCGGCGCCTACGCGGCGGCCCTGGCGGCCGGGAGGTCGCCCGGCGCGGGCCGGGAGATCCTGCCCGCCGAGGACCGCAGGGTGGAGCGCATCCTGCTGGAGCTGCGCCTCCGTGACGGCTGCCCGCTCACGATCCTCGCCCCGGCCGGACTCGCCGCATCCCGGCGCGCCCTGTCGGACGGACTGCTGGAGGCAGCGGCCTACGCGGAGGGGCGCGCGGTGCTCACGCTGCGGGGGCGCCTGCTGGCCGACGCGGTGGTCCGGGACCTGGTCGACTGAGACCCGGCGGTACGCGCGGCCGCCCCTGCGGCCGCTCCGCCCCACCGGGAACGAGCGGGGCCCGGCCGGCAGAGGCGGCGGGGCCTACTCTTCCTCCTCCGGCGCCGTCACGAAGTCGATCAGTTCCTCGACCCGGCCCAGCAGCGCGGGCTCCAGGTCCCGGTAGGACCGCACGCACGAGAGGATCCGCTGCCACGCGGCGCCCGTGTTCTCGGGCCAGCCCAGCGCCCGGCACACCCCGGTCTTCCAGTCCTGCCCGCGCGGCACGGCCGGCCACCCCTCGATACCCACGGACGACGGCTTCACCGCCTCCCAGACGTCGATGTAGGGGTGCCCCACCACCAGGGCGTGGTCGCCGGTGATCTCCGCGGCGATCCGGGACTCCTTGGAGCCGGGCACCAAGTGGTCGACCAGCACACCGAGCC
The DNA here is from genome assembly GCF_036061255.1 of Streptomyces sp. NBC_00388. NCBI lineage: Bacteria > Bacillati > Actinomycetota > Actinomycetes > Kitasatosporales > Streptomycetaceae > Streptomyces > Streptomyces sp. NBC_00388. The sequence goes on along the minus strand of NZ_CP107948.1, from coordinate 2,463,974 downwards.
GCGCGTCGGCCGCCGGGCCGAACTCCGCGACGATCGCGGGGAGATCGTCGATGCCCTCCAGATACTCGACGACGACCCCCTCGATCCGCAGGTCGTCGCCCCACACCCGTTCGACGAGCTCCGCGTCGTGCCGCCCCTCGACATAGATCCGCCCGGCCCGCGCGACCCGCGCCCGGGCGCCGGGCACCGCCAGTGAACCTGACGCCGTCCTGGTGGCACGCTGCGGAGCCGCGCTGGGACGTACGAGGGTGACCGGGCGCCCTTCGAGCAGGAAGGCGCGTGGCCCCATGGGGAACACGCGGTGCTTGCCGAAGCGGTCCTCCAGGGTGACCGTCGGGCCCTCGGCCGTCTTCTCGCACCGGATCACCGCACCGCAGAACCCGGTGGCGATCTCCTCGACCACCAGATCGGGCTCGGCCGCGACCTCGCGGGCGGGCGACTGGTTCTTCCACGGCGGCGTGAAGTCCGGGCTGTAGCTGCGCATTCCGCAGACGCTACGACACCCCGGAGCGCGCTGCCAGCACATCCCGCTGGGCGCGGACGAACGCGGCATCGACCACCGCCCCGTGCCCCGGTACGTACAGCGCGTCCGCACCACCGAGCGCCAGCAGCCGGTCCACCGCCGCGGGCCAGCGGCCGGGGAGCGCGTCGGGCCCTGCCTGCGGCTCGCCCGACTCCTCGACCAGATCGCCGCAGAAGACGACGGGGCGGCCGGCCGCCCCGCCCGGTACGAGCAGCGCCAGGTCATGGCCGGTGTGTCCGGGGCCGCAGTTGACCAGGGTGGCGCGGACTCCGCCGAGATCGAGCGTCAGCTCCCCGGAGACCAGGTGGTGCGGCGCGACCAGGTGGGCCACCGCCTCGGCGGCCTCCCCGGCCGGCGCCCCGTGGCGTACCGCGTCCTGGCGCAGCGCGTCGGCGCCCCGCGATCCCCGGGCGAGCAGCCCGTCGGTGCCCACCGCCCCGTAGACCTGGACACCCGCGAACACGGCGGTCCCCAGCACATGGTCGAAGTGCGGGTGGCTCAGCGCGATGTGCGTGACCCGGCGGCCCAGCGCCGCCTCCGCCCGCATCCGGACCTCGCGGCCCTCGCGCAGCGTGGCCCCCGTGTCGAAGAGCAGCGCCCCGTCCCGGCCGGCCACGAGTCCGACCGTCGCGTCCCAGCGGGGGAGACGGCACCGGCCGACCCCCTCCGCCAGACGTTCCCAGCCGGAGTCTTCCCAAGTGGCGTCCATACCGCGACGCTATCCCGGTCGGCGGAGACCGGCGCGACGGTGCGACGGGCCGCCCTTGCCAGCGGTGAACCTCTCCGCCGTACACTGGGACGTCCCTGGCACTCGAACACAGCGAGTGCCAAGCGGTACCGGACCGACAGCTGGAGGTGTGCGCGGGTGCTCAGCGAACGCAGACTCGAAGTGTTGCGCGCCATCGTCCAGGACTATGTGGGCACCGAGGAGCCGGTCGGCTCCAAGGCGCTCACCGAGCGGCACCGCCTGGGCGTCTCACCGGCCACCGTGCGCAATGACATGGCGGCCCTGGAGGACGAGGGCTTCATCGCCCAGCCGCACACGAGCGCGGGCCGCATTCCCACGGACAAGGGATACCGGCTGTTCGTCGACCGCCTCGCGGGCGTCAAGCCCCTCTCGTCGCCCGAGCGGCGCGCCATCCAGAACTTCATGGACGGCGCCGTCGACCTCGACGACGTGGTGGGCCGGACCGTGCGGCTCCTCGCTCAGCTGACCCGGCAGGTCGCCGTGGTGCAGTACCCGTCGCTGACCCGTTCCACGGTCCGGCACGTGGAACTGCTCGCGCTGGCCCCGGCCCGGCTGATGCTCGTACTGATCACGGACACCGGGCGGGTGGAGCAGCGCCTGGTCGACTGTCCGGGGCCGTTCGGTGAGACATCTCTCGCAGATCTCCGTGCCCGGCTCAACAGCCGGGTGGTGGGGCGCCGCTTCGCGGACGTCCCGCAACTGGTGCAGGACCTGCCCGAGTCCTTCGAGCAGGAGGACCGGGGTACGGTTTCCACGGTGCTCGCGACCTTGCTCGAAACGCTGGTCGAGGAGACCGAGGAACGGCTGATGATCGGCGGAACCGCCAATCTGACGCGATTCGGACATGACTTCCCGCTGACCATCAGGCCGGTGCTGGAAGCGCTTGAGGAGCAGGTCGTGCTCCTCAAGCTGCTCGGTGAGGACTCGGGCATGACCGTACGCATCGGGCATGAGAATGCCCACGAGGGCCTGACGTCCACATCGGTCGTCGCCGTCGGTTACGGTTCGGGCGACGAGGCAGTCGCCAAACTCGGCGTGGTCGGACCGACCCGCATGGACTACCCCGGAACGATGGGAGCGGTACGCGCAGTGGCACGTTACGTCGGACAGATCCTGGCGGAGTCGTAAGTGGCCACGGACTATTACGCCGTTCTCGGCGTGCGCCGCGACGCTTCCCAGGACGAGATCAAGAAGGCATTCCGGCGGTTGGCGCGCGAGCTCCACCCGGATGTCAACCCCGATCCCAAGACGCAGGAACGCTTCAAGGAGATCAACGCCGCCTACGAGGTGTTGTCGGACCCGCAGAAGAAGCAGGTCTACGACCTCGGCGGCGACCCGCTCTCGCAGGCGGGCGGCGGCGGAGCCGGCGGCTTCGGCGCGGGCGGCTTCGGTAACTTCTCGGACATCATGGACGCGTTCTTCGGTACGTCGTCCCAGCGCGGGCCGAGGTCGCGGACGCGGCGCGGCCAGGACGCGATGATCCGGCTGGAGATCGACCTCAACGAGTCGGCCTTCGGCACGACGAAGGACATCCAGGTCGACACCGCTGTGGTCTGTACGACCTGCAGCGGCGAGGGCGCGGCCCCCGGCACGTCGGCCCAGACCTGCGACATGTGCCGCGGCCGCGGTGAGGTCTCGCAGGTCACCCGGTCCTTCCTGGGCCAGGTCATGACCTCGCGGCCGTGTCCGCAGTGCCAGGGCTTCGGCACGGTCGTGCCGACCCCGTGCCCCGAGTGCGCGGGCGACGGGCGCATCCGCTCCCGCCGCACGCTGACGGTGAAGATCCCGGCCGGTGTCGACAACGGCACCCGGATCCAGCTCGCGGGCGAGGGCGAGGTCGGCCCCGGCGGCGGCCCCGCAGGCGACCTGTACGTCGAGATCCACGAGCTGCCGCACGCGGTCTTCCAGCGGCGCGGTGACGATCTGCACTGCACGGTGACCGTCCCCATGACGGCGGCCGCGCTCGGCACCAAGGTGCCGCTGCAGACGCTGGACGCGCTGGAGGACGTCGACATCCGGCCGGGCACACAGTCCGGGCAGTCGATCCCGATGCACCAGCGCGGCATCACGCATCTGCGCGGCGGCGGCCGAGGTGACCTGATCGTGCACGTCGAGGTGCTCACCCCGACGAAGATGGACGCCGAACAGGAGCGCCTGCTGCGGGAGTTCTCCAAGCTCCGCGGTGAGGAACGCCCGACCGGTCAGTTCCAGCCCGGTCAGCAGGGGCTGTTCTCACGGCTGAAGGACGCGTTCAACGGGCGGTAGCCCCGGGAGGTGTGCGCGCCCCGGGAGCGGAGCTCCGCTCCCGGGGTGACGCGGCCCCGGCGCCCGGCCGGGCGCCGATTCGGCGCGGTGGGGCGGACGTGGCACGATGCCGTCATGTCCTCCGTACTCGCCGATCTCTGCCGATATCCGATCGTGCAGGCCCCCATGGCGGGCGGTGCTTCGGGCCCGCAGCTCGCCGCAGCCGTCTCCGAGGCCGGGGGTCTCGGGTTCCTCGCCGCCGGGTACAAGACCGCGGACGGCATGTACGAGGAGATCAAGCAGGTGCGCGGGCTGACCGGCCTGCCCTTCGGCGTGAACCTCTTCATGCCGCAGCCCGACAACGCCGACCCGGCAGCCGTCGAGGTCTACAGCCACCAGCTCGCCGGTGAGGCCACCTGGTACGAGACGCCCCTCGGCGATGTCCAGGGCAGCTCGGACGACGGGTACGAGGCCAAGCTGGCGGTCCTGCTCGACGACCCCGTGCCGGTCGTCTCCTTCACCTTCGGGTGCCCCTCCCGCGATGTGCTCGACGCCTTCGACCGGGCCGGTACCTTCACCATCGTCACCGTCACCTCCGCCGAGGAGGCACAGGCCGCCCAGTGGTGCGGCGCCGACGCCGTCTGCGTCCAGGGCATCGAGGCGGGCGGCCATCAGGGCACGCACCGCGACGACCCCCAGGCAGACGGCACGGGCATCGGTGTGCTCTCGCTCATCACCCAGGTCCGGGAGACCGTGCAGCTGCCGGTCGTCGCGGCGGGCGGTCTGATGCGCGGCTCCCAGATCGCCGCGGTGCTCGCGGCGGGCGCGGACGCGGCGCAGCTCGGGACGGCCTTCCTGGTGTGCCCCGAGTCCGGGGCCAACCGGCTCCACAAGCAGGCCCTGACCAATCCGCTCTTCGTCCGCACGGACCTCACACGCGCGTTCAGCGGGCGCCCGGCGCGCGGTCTCGTCAACCGGTTCATGCGCGAACACGGGCCGTACGCCCCCGCCGCCTACCCGCAGGTGCACCACCTGACCTCGGGGCTGCGCAAGGCCGCCGCCGGAGTGGGCGACGCCCAGGGCATGGCGCTGTGGGCGGGCCAGGGCCACCGGCTCGCCCGTGAGCTGCCCGCCGGGCAGCTTGTCGAGGTGCTGGTCTCCGAACTGGACGCGGCCCGCACGGCGTTGGCCGACGGCGGTGCGCCGTGACCGCCCCGGTATTCGTCGTCGACCCGGCGGGCGGCTTCGCCCCGGTGCCCGGCGGCAGCTTCGTCCTGGACGGCGCCGAGGGCCGGCACGCGGTGTCGGTGAAGCGGCTGCGGGCGGGCGAAGAGGTCGTCCTGACCGACGGTACGGGTCGCTGGGCTCGGTGCGTCGTCCTGGCGGCCGAGGGCAAGGACCGGCTGGAGGTCCGGGTGGAGGCGTGCACCGACGATCCGCCGCCCGCCCCCCGGATCACTGTCGTCCAGGCGCTGCCCAAGGGCGACCGGGGCGAGGTCGCCGTCGAGACCATGACGGAGACCGGTGTCGACGCGATCGTGCCCTGGCAGGCGGCCCGCTGCATCACCCAGTGGCGGGGCGACCGCGGAGCCAAGTCCCTCGCCAAATGGCGCAGTACGGCACGCGAGTCGGGCAAGCAGTCGCGGCGGACCCGCTTCCCCGAGGTCACCGAAGCGCTGAGCACCAAGCAGGTCGCGGCGCTGCTCGCCGGAGCCGACTTCGCCGGGGTGCTGCACGAGGACCAGGAGTACGGCAGCGAGCCGCTGGCCGCCGCCGAACTCCCCGCGCGCGGCGAGATCGTGCTGGTCGTCGGCCCCGAAGGGGGAGTGTCGCCGGAGGAGCTCGCGGCGTTCACGGCAGCGGGCGCCGGGGTGTACCGGCTGGGACCCAGCGTGCTGCGCACCTCCACGGCGGGAACGGCCGCGGGGGCGCTGCTGCTGGCCCGCACGGGGCGCTGGGGCTGAACCGGCCCGGCCGCCCGGCCCGGTGCGACACCCGCGAGAGTGAAGTGCGCGCGAAGGGGCTGCGCTGGGCTCCCGTTCAGTGGGATCCTGCCCCGTATGGGGCCCTTGAGACGCGTATCCAGACGCGTACGGTACCGGTCGGTTCTCGCGGCAGCCGGCCTTGCAGGCGCGGCAGTTGGCGGCCTCGCGGCCTGTGATCCGATCGACGGGGCGAACACCGCGTCGGTCGCCTACACCACCGACCGCACGGCCACCAGCGCCCTGGAGAACCACGGCCTCGCCGTCGACTGGCTGAGCTGCACGGCCGACGCCGCGACCGCCGGCCCGGCATCGCCGGACACGTCCGCGCAGGGCGTGGCACAGGTCGACTGCCAGGGCAGGACGAAGGACAAGAAGGACATCACCGTCAAGGGCCGGGTGACCAGGACCGTCGACGGGCGCTGTGTCGGGGGTCATCTGACCAGTACGGTCGGCGGGGAACTGGCCTTCACGGCCACGCTGCTGGGCAACTGCGCCGCCCCGCCCCCCGATGCCACCACCCCCGCTCCTGGCCCGGCCGGCGCGGGTCCCGGCGCCGGGGGCGGAGTGCGGCCGGCGGCGACCGTGACGGTGACCGCCACCGTGACGCAGTACCCGGGCAAGTAGCGCGCGGGAGCCCGGCCCGGCGGCGGCCCACCCCCGCGCGGGACGGACCGCCGGGCAGTCTTAGGTATCCCGGCTAGGTATCCCGCATACGGATTTAGGTGTACGGATCTTCGCCCCAGGCCCGCGCGCGGCGGGCTTTCGCCGGTCACAGTAGATCCATGGCTGCACTTCCCGAAGCGGACGTAATTCCCGAACCGGAGCTCGGTGCGCTCACCGAACGCCTTGCCGCCACGCGCCTCGTGACACTCACCGGCCCCGGCGGTATCGGCAAATCACGGCTGGCCGCCAGGCTCGGTGAGACCACCGGCCCACCGGTGTACCGGGTCGACCTCTCCGGCTGCCCGGACGCGGCGCTCGTCCCGTACCTGGTGGCCACGGCGCTGAACACCGCGCCGCCGCCCGGCTCCGACCCGGTGCGCACCGTGCTCGACCTGTTCGCCCACAGCCGGGGGCTGCTCGTCCTGGACACCTGCGAACACGTACTGACCGGCTGCGCCTACCTCGTGGGCCGGCTGCACGACAGCTGCCCCTGGCTGCGGATCCTGACCACGAGCCGCAAGCCGCTCGGGGTGCCGGGCGAACACCTGGTGGAGATCATGCCGCTGAGCCGGGATCGGACCGCCGGGCTGCTCAGGGAGCAGGCCGCCTCGTACGGGGTGGAGCTGCCCGACTACTGGGCCGGGCAGCTGGCCGGGCAGCTCGACGGCGATCCGCTCTCCATCCTCCTCGCGGCCAGGAGCCTGCGGCTGATGACCGCGCGGCAGCTGCACGCATCGCTCGTCGAGCCCGGCGGGCGCTTCGCGGTCCTCACCGACGGGCCGGGCGACCCGGCCCGGCACCGCACGCTGCTGCAGGCCGTCGAGTGGAGCCACGAGCTGTGCAGCAGGGCCGAACGGCTGCTCTGGGCCCGGCTGTCGGCGTTCACCGGAGAGTTCACCGCCGAGCAGGTCCGTACCGTCTTCCCCGACGGATCCTCGCTCGCTTCGCTGGTGAGTGCGTCGGTGGTACTCGCCAGGAGCGGCGGCACCTACCGGCTGCCGCTGGCCCACAAGGAGTACGGACAACTCAGGCTCGCCGGGCTGGGGGACGCCCTAGGGTGATCCGTGTGACGCAGCCTTCCTATCTCCGGTTCCCGCATATCCAGGGCGATCTGATCGCCTTCACCGCAGAGGACGACGTCTGGATGGCCCCGCTCGACGGCGGCCGTGCCTGGCGTGTCAGTGCTGACAACAGCCCCGTCAACCATCCCCGGATATCGCCGGACGGCCGCTGGGTCGCCTGGACCTCCACCCGGGACGGGGCGCCCGAAGTGCACCTCGCGCCGGCCGACGGCGGCCCCTCCAGGCGCCTGACGTACTGGGGTGACGCCCGCACCTCCGTCCGGGGCTGGACCCCGGACGGCGAGGTGCTCGCCATCAGCACGCACGGTCAGGTCTCGCTGCGGCGCAGCTGGGCGCGGGCCGTCCCGGTCGACGGCGGCCCGGCGCGCACCCTGCCGTACGGACCGGTCGGCTCGCTCACGCACGGGCCGGACGGGCGGGTGCTGCTCCTCTCGGCGACGATGGGACGCGAGGCCGCCGCCTGGAAGCGGTACCGGGGCGGCACCGCGGGCAAGCTGTGGACCGGGGAGACGGGCCAGGACTTCGTACGGCTCCACGCCGGCATCGACGGGAACATCGAGTGCCCGCTCTGGGTGGGCGACCGGGTGGCGTTCCTCTCCGACCACGAGGGTGTCGGGGCGCTCTACTCCTCGCTCCCGGACGGCTCGGACCTGCGCAGGCACACCGCCACCGACGGGTTCTACGCGCGCCAGGCCGCGACGGACGGCGCCCGTGTGGTGTACATGGCCGCCGGTGAGCTGTGGATCCTCGACGACCTCGAAGGCGCCGGGCCCCGCCGTCTCGATGTCCGGCTCGGCGGCCAGCGCGCCGACCTCCAGCCCCACTCGGTGCGCGCCGGGCACCACATCGGGAGCGCGTCCCCGGACCGCACCGGCCGCGGCAGCGCCGTCGAGACGCGCGGCGCCGTGCACTGGGTCACCCACCGGGAGGGCCCGGTCCGCGCGCTCGCCGCCGAGCCGGGTGTGCGGGCGAGGCTGCCCCGCACCTTCCGGGCCGACGGGGCCGAGCAGGTCGTCTGGGTCACCGACGCGGAGGGCGAGGACGCCCTGGAGTGCGCGCCCGCGACCGGCGCAGCCCCCGCGACGGCCCCGCGCCGCCTCGCCGCGGGCGGCCTCGGCCGGGTACTCGGACTCGCCGCGGCCCCAGACGGCAGCCGGTTCGCCGTCGCCTCGCACGACGGGCGGGTGCTGGTCGTCGAGCGCGAATCCGGCGACGTGCACGAGGTGGACCGCAGCGAGGACGGCGACGTGTCGGGCCTGGTCTTCTCCCCCGACTCCTCCTGGCTCGCCTGGTCGCACCCCGGACCCGAGCCGCTGCGCCAGCTCAAGCTCGCACACCTCGCCGACCTCTCCGTGGCCGAGGCGACCCCGCTGCGCTTCCGGGACTTCGACCCGGCCTTCACCACCGACGGCAAGCACCTCGCCTTCCTCTCCGAGCGTGCCTTCGACCCGATCTACGACGCGCACGTCTTCGACATGGCGTTCATCGGCAGCTGCCGGCCGCATCTGCTGACGCTCGCCGCGACCACGCCGTCCCCGTTCGGACCGCAGCGGCACGGCCGCGCGACGGAGAAGGACAAGGACGCAGACGAGCACGACACGCCCACCGCGCTCCCGGTGACCCGCATCGACCTGGAAGGCCTCGCCGACCGGATCGTGGCGCTGCCCGTCGAAGCGGGCAGCTACTCGACGCTGCGCGCCGCCCGGGACGGGCTCCTCTGGCTGCGCCATCCGCTGCGCGGTGTCCTCGGCACGACCAGGGCCACCCCCGACGCCCCCTGGCCCGACACCGTCCTGGAGCGGTACGACCTGGAGAAGCTGCGCGACGAGGAGATCGCCCCCAACGTCGACCACTTCGAGGTCAGCGGCGACGGCAAGCGGCTCGTGCTGCACACGGACGGCAAGCTGCGCGTCGTCCCCTCGGACAGCAGGGTGGCCAAACCGGACGCGGACGAGGACAGCGACCGCAACATCTCCGTCGATCTCTCCCGGATCCGAAGGACCCTCGACCCGGCCGCCGAGTGGCGCCAGATGTACGACGAGGCCGGACGCATCATGCGGGACAACTTCTGGCGTCCCGACATGGCAGGCGTCGACTGGGACGGGGTACTGGACCGCTACCGGCCGGTGCTCGCCCGGGTCGCCACCCACGACGACCTGGTCGACCTGCTCTGGGAGGTGCAGGGTGAGCTGGGCACCTCGCACGCCTATGTGACGCCCCCGGCCGGCTGGCGCGACGACAGCACCCGGCAGGGGCTGCTCGGCGCCGACATCTCCCGTACGGAGGAGGGCGCCTGGCGCGTCGACCGGGTGCTGCCCTCGGAGACCTCCGACCCCGCGGCCCGCTCACCGCTCGCCGCTCCGGGCGTCGCCGTCCGCGCCGGTGACACCGTGCTCGCCGTCGACGGCCAGGCAGTCGATCCGCTCACCGGCCCCGCGCCACTGCTCACCGGCTCCGCGGGCAAGCCCGTGGAGCTCACCGTCTCGCCCGCGGGCGGGGGCGATCCACGCCATGTCGTGGTCGTGCCGACCGGGGACGAGGAAGCGCTGCGCTACCACGCCTGGGTGGCCGACCGCCGCAGCCATGTGCACGAGCGGTCCGGCGGCCGTCTCGGCTATCTGCACGTCCCCGACATGGTCGGCTCGGGCTGGGCGCAGCTCCACCGCGACCTGCGGGTCGAGGTGGCCAGGGAGGGCCTGGTCGTGGACGTACGGGAGAACCGCGGCGGCCACACCTCGCAGCTGGTGGTGGAGAAGCTGGCCCGCCGCATCGTGGGCTGGGACCTGCCGAGGGGCGTGCGGCCCTCCAGTTACCCGCTGGACGCCCCGCGCGGTCCTGTGGTGGCCGTCGCCAACGAGTTCTCGGGCTCGGACGGCGACATCGTGAACGCGGCGATCAAGGTGCTGGGGATCGGGCCCGTGGTCGGCACCCGCACCTGGGGTGGGGTCGTCGGCATCGACAGCCGGTACCGGCTGGTCGACGGGACGCTGGTGACACAGCCCAAGTACGCCTTCTGGATGGAGGGTTACGGCTGGGGCGTGGAGAACCACGGGGTCGACCCGGACGTCGAGGTGGTCCAGGCACCGCAGGACCACGCGGCGGGACGGGACCGGCAGCTGGACGAGGCGATCAGGATCGCGCTGGCCGCGCTGGAGGAGACCCCGGCGAAGACCCCGCCGGGCCTGCCGGGCTGACGGCCGCCGTCCCCCGCCCGTGACAGGGGCGGGGGAGCGGGCACCGGGGGCGGAGCACCGGTCCGCCGGCCGCCCCCGGCTAGCATGGCCGCGTACACGATCACCACGACCGACATCACCGACCGAGGAGTGAGCGCATGACGGGAGAGCCGCAGGCCGACTGCCTGTTCTGCAAGATCGTCTCGGGGGACATCCCGGCGACCGTCGTCCGCGAGACCGACACCACCGTCGCCTTCCGTGACATAAGCCCGCAGGCACCGACCCACGTGCTGGTGATCCCCAAGGCGCACTACCCGGACGCGGGCTCCCTGGCGGCGGCCGAGCCGCAGATCGCCGCGGACGTGCTGCGCGAGGCCGCCGCGGTCGCCGCGGGTGACAAGGTCGACGGGACCGGGTACCGGATCATCTTCAACACCGGTTCCGGCGCGGGTCAGACCGTCTTCCACGCGCACGCCCACGTGCTGGGCGGTCGCGGACTCAACTGGCCGCCCGGATAGTCCCGTTGTCCGTACGAGAGCTCGTGGTGCTCGGGACCGCCAGCCAGGTCCCCACCCGCCGCCGCAACCACAACGGCTATCTGCTGCGCTGGGACGGCGAGGGCATCCTCTTCGACCCCGGTGAGGGCACCCAGCGCCAGATGCTGCACGCCGGGGTCGCCGCGCACGACATCGACCGGATCTGTGTCACGCACTTCCACGGTGACCACTCGCTGGGTCTGGCCGGGGTGATCCAGCGGATCAACCTGGACCAGGTGCCGCACCCCGTCACCGCGCACTACCCGGCGAGCGGGCAGCACTTCTTCGACCGGCTGCGGTACTCCACCGCCTACCGCGAGTCCGTCTCGCTGGTGCAGGCCCCGGCGACCGGCGACGGAGGCGTCCTCGCGCGGACACCCGGCTATGTGCTGGAGGCGGTCAGGCTCTCGCACCCCGTCGAGTCGTACGGCTACCGGCTGACCGAGCCCGACGGGCGCCGGATGCTCCCGGAGAAGCTCGCAGACCACGGCCTGACGGGCCCTGATGTCGGGCGGCTCCAGCGGGAGGGCGTACTCGACGGGGTCACTCTCGACCAGGTCAGCGAGGTGCGGCGCGGCCAGCGGGTGGCGTTCGTGATGGACACCCGGCTCTGCGACGGGGTCGGCCGGCTCGCGGCCGGCTGTGACCTGCTGGTCATCGAGTCGACCTTCCTCGACGACGACGCGCAGCTCGCGGCCGACCACGGCCATCTGACCGCAGGACAGGCGGGCCGGGTGGCGCGCGACGCGGGCGTACGGCATCTCGTCCTGACGCACTTCTCGCAGCGGTACCCCGATCCCGCGGAGTTCGGCAGACAGGCGCGCGCCGCGGGATTCGAGGGCGGCCTGACCGTCGCCGACGACCTGATGCGGGTCCCCGTCCCCAGCCGGCACCTCACCACCTGACCGCCGCACGCACCCGTTCCGCCTCCTCACCGAACATCCTCACCGAACGTCCCCACCGAACGTCCCCACCGAACATCCTCACCGAACTGAGCGAGACCCGATGCAGCAACTCCCCAAGGCCGAACTCCACCTGCACATCGAAGGCACCCTCGAACCCGAGCTGGCCTTCGCCCTCGCGGCGCGCAACGGCGTCGAGCTTCCGTACGCGGACACCGAGGCGCTGCGCAAGGCGTACCTCTTCAGCGACCTCCAGTCGTTCCTGGACCTGTACTACGGGCTGATGGCCGTGCTGCGCACCGAGGAGGACTTCGAGGAGCTCACCGACGCCTACCTCGCGCGCGCCGCCGCGCAGGGCGTGCGCCACGCGGAGATCTTCTTCGACCCGCAGGCGCACTCCGCGCGCGGAGTGCCGATCGCCACCGTCGTCGAGGGGATCTCCCGCGCCCTGGAGCGCAGCGAGCAGCGGCACGGCATCTCCACGCAGCTCATCATGTGCTTCCTGCGTGACGAGTCGGCCGACTCCGCGATCCGCACCCTGGAGGCGGCCAAGCCGCATCTGCACCGGATCGCGGCGGTCGGCCTCGACTCGGCCGAGGCCGGGCACCCGCCGTCGAAGTTCCGCGAGGTGTACGCGGCCGCCGGCGCGCTGGGGCTGCGCAAGGTCGCGCACGCGGGCGAGGAGGGCCCCGCCGCGTATGTGCGGGAGGCCCTGGACATCCTCGGTGTGGAGCGGATCGACCACGGGCTGCGCTCGATGGAGGACCCGGAGCTGGTGGAGCAGCTGGTCAGGGACCAGGTGCCGCTGACGCTCTGCCCGCTGTCGAACGTACGGCTGCGGGCCGTCGACACCCTGGAGGAGCACCCGCTGCCGCAGATGATGGCCGCCGGGCTGCTCTGCACCGTCAACTCGGACGACCCGGCCTACTTCGGCGGGTACGCCGGTGACACCTTCCGCGCCGTGCACGAGGCACTCGGCCTCGGGCACGAGGAGTTGCGGACGCTGGCCCGCAACTCCTTCCTCGCCGCCTTCCTCGACCACGACGAGGAGCGCAGGGCGCGCTACTTGGCCGAGGTCGACGCGTACGAGTTCGAGTCGGACCCGGATTTGGGCTGACCGCCCCCGGTGAGCCAGTACTTGCGGCGAGGTGCCGGCTCCAGGGCGATCTCGGTGACGGTGAGTTCCGGCGCCCCCAGCTGGGGGACGCTGCCCGCCACCGCGCCGAGGTTGCCCGCGACGACGGCCGCGGGGGCGCCGCCCTTGCGGTGTACCGAACCGGGCAGCAACGGACGGCCCGCGGTGTGCAGCGCCACCGCGGTCAGCGGGACCGCCAGCAGCAGCAGCGCCGCGCACAGGACCGCGCCCATCATCGGGAATCCGGTGCGCGCGGCGAGCAGACTGCCCGCCACAGGACCGCAGGCCACGCCGAGCGACGACGCCGAGCCGACCAGGACGGCCCAGCGTCCGCGTGGGTCGAGCGAGGCGGCGAGACCGATCAGATACGACAGGACCACCGGGTAGAAGGTGTTCCAGAGGATCTCGCCCGACGCGAACGAGGCGAGCCCGCTCGCCGATGAACTCAGCGCGATGCAGGCCGAGATGATCACCGTGCCGCCGCCGATCGGCAGCGCCCTGCCGAGCCGGGAGCCGAGTGCTCCGGCTCCGGCGACGCCGATCAGCCCGGCCCCGAGCGACCCCGCGAAGATCGCACCGACCGCTACTTCGGAGAGCCCCGCCTGGTCCTGGCCGATCCGGCTGCTGACGCCCCAGAGGGAGTTCTGGGCCATCGCCCAGCAGACCATGGCGCAGGCCAGTACCGAGCCCGAGCGCAGATGGGGGATCCGGCGGCGTTCCGCCCCGCTGGGGGGTGGGTGGGCGCGGGCGAGACCGAGCCGTCCGGTCGCGGGCCAGACGAGGACGGCGACGACGGCGACGGCGGCGAACGGCGCGCTGTGACCGCCGCCGAGCCGGGGCAGGACGAGATACAGCGCGCCGGCTGTCGCCGACACCGCGAGCAGACCGGTGGCCGATGCCCGGTGCGGGTCCTGCAGCCCCGCGATACCGCCGGCGGCCACGGCCGTCACCGTGCCGGAGCCCACGCCGCCGATGGCGGCCCCCACCATGACGAGGGGGAGGTAGGCGGTGCCGGCGGCGGTGGCGTATCCGGCGGCGGTGAGCAGCAGCCCGGCGCGGGCGACCCGCTGCGGGCCGATGCGATCGACGTGCGAGGCCAGTACGAGACCGGCGCCCGCCGAACAGAGGAGGAGGACCGAGCCGGCGAGGCCGGCTTCGGCAGGAGAGAGACCGAGACCGGACCCGAGGCGTCCGACGATGGTCGGGAGGAGGTACGAGGCGAGGTAGCCAGCGGTGAACACGGCAATGAGCGGCCATGTGGCGCGTGAGCGCGAAGACACGGAGTGAATCCTGACAGAGACATGCCTGTGACCAGGCAGGAGGGGTGGGGGGATGGGGCGTCGTGTCGTTGACGTGAGCGCGCGGCCAGTGGGGGTCGACCACGCGGAGCCAACGAAAAGCTGCCACTAAGTGATCTATAACACTTTCGGTTTATAGTCGCGGAGGCGCGGGGCGAAGAGGGGTTTTTTCCTTCGAATCCATCCGTTCGGGCCGTTCTCAGGCCCAGTCCGGAGCGCCGGGCAGGGTGTGCGCGGCGTCCTCGATCTCCGCGCGTATCCCGCGCATCGTCGCGATGATCCGGCGTTCGCGCTCGGCGGTCAGCCGGGTCACCGGTACGGAGCAGCTGACGGCGTCGGCGGCGGGCGTGTCGTACCGCAGCGCGAAGCCGAAGCCGACGATGCCGGTGACCGCCTCCTCGCGGTCGACCGCGTAGCCCCGCTCGCGCACCAGTGCCAGGTCGGCGTCGAGCGCGGTCCGGTCGGCCAGGGTGTTCCCGGTGAAGGGCGTCAGCGCGCCCTCGGGGAGCCCGCCCGGGTCCCGCTCGGCGAGTAGGGCCTTGCCCAGCGCGCTCACGTGGGCGGGCAGCCTGCGCCCGACCCGGCTGAGGGTGCGTACGTATTCGTGCGACTCGCGGGTGGCGAGGTAGACGACGTCGCCGCGGTCGAACCGCCCCAGATGGACGGTCTCGCCCAGCTCCGTCGACACCTGGTCCAGGTACGGCTTCACCGCCCGTACCCGCGGGTCCGTGTCGAGGTAGCTGGTGCCGGTGAACAGGGCGCGGATGCCGATGCCGTACAGCGACCCCGTCGCGTCGGTGCGGACCCAGCCGCGGTCGGTGAGCGTCTGCAGCAGGGCGTACATGGAGCTGCGGGGCACGCCGAGCTCGTCGGCCAGTTCCTGCAGCCGGGCCGGCCGGTCGCCGCGCGCGGCGAGCACCTCCAGCAGCTCGACGGTGCGGCCCGCCGACTTCACCTCGCGTACGCCTCCGGTCTCCGGCATGCCCCAGAGCCTAAGGGCTGTCCCCGGCCTCAGGGGGGCAGCCGGAGCCCGGGGCGCCGGTCGGCACCCTTGACGCCTCTTGTTCATGTATCTAGTGTCCATTTCCATGCATGGACACCATCTACATACGGAGACAGGATGGCTGCGGGGATGAACCATACGGGGACGCATACCGGTACCGGCGCTGAACCGGACACGGTGGCCGGGACCGTGGCACGGCTCAGGGACGGCATGGCCCGCGGGGTCCTCTCGTTTCCCCTGACCGCCTTCACCGCGACCGGAGAGCTCGACACCGGCGGCTACCGTGCCCACCTGGAGACCCAGCTGGCCGCCGCACCCGGCGCGGTCTTCCCGGCCTGCGGCACCGGTGAGTTCTTCTCGCTGGACGAGGACGAGTACCGCAGCGTCATCACCGCCACGGTCGAGGCGGCCGCCGGACGGACCCCGGTCGTCGCGGGCATCGGATACGGCTGGGCGCAGGCCGCCAGATTCGCCCGGATCGCCGAGGAGGCCGGGGCCGACGCCGCGCTCGTCCTCCCGCACTACCTCGTGGCCGCCCCGCAGGACGGGCTCGTCGCCCAGCTGGAGCAGATCGCCGCCCGCACCCGGCTGCCCCTCATCGCCTACCAGCGAGGCCAGGTCGCCTTCACCGCCCCGTCACTGCGCCGGATCGCCCGGATCCCCGGCGTCATCGGACTCAAGGACGGCCACAGCGACCTCGACAGGCTCCAGCGGCTGACCCTCGCCGCCCCGGACGGCTTCCTCTTCTTCAACGGCGCATCGACCGCCGAGATCCAGGCCCGCGCCTACGCCACCGTGGGCGTCCCCGCCTACTCCTCCGCCGTCCACGCCTTCGCCCCCGAGATCGCCGGAGCCTTCTTCACCGCCCTGCGCACGGACGACGGGGCCCGGCTGGACGCGCTGCTGCGCGGCTTCTACATCCCGCTGGTGGAGCTCCGCGACCGGGTCCCCGGCTACGCCGTCTCCCTCGTCAAGGCCGCGGCCCGGCTGCGCGGGCACCCCGTCGGCCCGGTACGCGCCCCCCTGACCGACCCCGGCCCCGACGACCTCGCGGCCCTGGACACCCTGCTGACCACCGGACTCGACCTCGTAGGGGCCACCCGATGACCCCGAACCCGGCCGGCCAGGCGTCACGGAGCACGACCATCGCGGAGGTCCGGCTCACCCCGGTACTCATAGCGGACCCGCCGCTGCTCAACGTGCACGGCGTGCACCAGCCGTACACCCCGCGCCTCATCGTCGAGATCGTCACCGAGGACGGAGTCACCGGCGTCGGCGAGACCTACGGCGACACCCGTTACCTGGACATCGCCCGCCCCTACGCCGGACTGCTGCCCGGCCACGCCCTCCACGACCTCAACACCATCGCCGCTCTCGGCCGGCAGGTCGGCGTGGACCGGTCGCAGCTGGCGGGCGCCGTCGACGTGGGCGGACTGCGCGGCGTCCAGACTGCCGACAAACTGCGGCTCTCCGTCTACTCCGCCTTCGAGGTCGCCTGCCTGGACGCCCTGGGCAAGATCCGCGGCCTGCCGGTCCACGCCCTGCTCGGCGGCAAGGTGCGCGACACGGTCGAGTACAGCGCTTACCTCTTCTACCGCTGGGCGGCCCACCCCAACGGTGAGGGAGAGCCCGACACCTGGGGCGAGGCCGTCGACCCGGCGGGCATCGTCGCGCAGGCACGGCGCTTCGCCGACGACTACGGCTTCACCTCCTTCAAGCTGAAGGGCGGGGTCTTCCCGCCCGCCGAGGAGACAGCCGCGGTCCTGGCGCTCGCCGAAGCGTTCCCCGGCCGGCCGCTGCGCCTCGACCCCAACGGCGGCTGGACCCCGGAGACCTCCCTGAAGGTCGCCGCCGAACTCGCGGGCGTACTCGAATACCTGGAGGATCCGGCCGCGGGCACCACCGCCATGGCCGCGGTCTCCGCAGGCACCACCGTCCCGCTCGCCACCAACATGTGCGTCACGACGGTCCCCGAGATCCGCGAGGCGTTCCTCTCCGACGCCGTCCAGGTCGTCCTCTCCGACCACCACTACTGGGGCGGACTGCGCGCCACCCGTGAACTGGCCGCGATCTGCCGCACGTTCGGCGTCGGACTCTCCATGCACTCCAACACCCACCTGGGCATCAGCCTCGCCGCGATGACCCATGTGGCCGCCACCGTCCCCAACCTGGACTACGCCTGCGACAGCCACTACCCGTGGCAGACCGACGACGTGATCACCACCCGGCACGTCTTCCGGGACGGCCGCCTCCCCGTCAGCGACGCGCCCGGCCTCGGAGTCACCCTCGACCGCGACCGGCTCGCCGCCCTCCACCGCCGCTGGCTCGACGACGACGGCACCCTGCGCGACCGCGACGACGCGGCCGCGATGCGCAAGGCCGACGGGTACGAGGACTGGACCAGCCCGGCCCTGCCACGCTGGTAGGGGCAGGACGGCCGGGACATCGTGCAGACTGGCCTGACTGCACGGCAACCGGGGAGCGCAGGGTGGTCCACGACAACAAGAAACTCGACCCTCTGGACGGGCTGCGCGCCCCCCAGGATCCCGCCTGCGACGTCTTCCTCACCGGCACGGTCTTCCTGGACATCATCTTCACCGGACTCGACAGCGCACCGGTGCGCGGTACCGAGTCCTGGGCGCGCGGCATGGGTTCGAGCCCCGGCGGGGTGGCCAACATGGCCACCGCGCTGGCCAGGCTCGGACTGCACACCTCGCTCGCCGCGGCCTTCGGCGACGACCACTACGGCGAGTACTGCTGGGACGCCCTGGAACAGGGCGAGCAGATCGACCTCTCGCGCTCCCACACCGTGTCCGGCTGGCACTCGCCGGTCACCGTCTCCATGGCCTACGAGGGCGAGCGCACCATGGTCTCGCACGGCCACGAGGCGCCGCCGCCCGGCGACAGCTACCCCAACTGCCCGCCGCGCGCCCGCGCCGCCATCGCCTCCCTGCGGCCCGGCAGCCGCGAGGAGTGGGTGCTGCACGCCGCCAGCCGGGGCACGAAGGTCTTCGCCGACGTCGGCTGGGACGACACCGGGCGGTGGGACCTGGCGGGCCTCGCCGACCTGGAGCACTGCGAGGCGTTCCTGCCCAACGCCGAGGAGGCGATGCGCTACACCCGCACCGACTGCCCGCGCGCCGCGGCCCACGCCCTGGCCGACAAGGTCCCGCTGGCCGTCGTCACGCTGGGGGCCGAAGGGGCCTACGCGGTCGACGGATCGACCGGCGAGTCCGCGTCCGTGCCCGCCATCGCCGTCGAGGCGCTCGACCCGACCGGCGCGGGCGATGTCTTTGTCGCGGGCTTCGTCACCGGGACACTGGCGGGCTGGCCGCTCGCCGACCGGCTCGCCTTCGCGGGGCTCACGGCCGCGCTCTCGGTCCAGGAGTTCGGCGGCTCGCTCTCGGCGCCGGGCTGGGCCGAGATCGCCGCCTGGTGGCAGCAGGTGCGCACCTGCGCGGGCCAGGACCCGGCCGCGCTGCGCAGGTACGCCTTCCTGGACGAGCTGCTCCCGGCGGCGGCCCGGTCCTGGCCGCTGCGCAGGGCCGTCCCGACGATCGGCTTCCGCGCCCCGTGAGACCGGCCGTGACAGGGGGCCGTCGAAAAGCCGTGGCGTTGTCGGTCCGGCGTCGTAGGCTTGGGGCTCCGGAGGTTGTCGAGCAGCGATAACCCTGCAACGGGAGGTATGTGCAGGCCCGAGGGCCGGCCCATGACTCAGACACCAACACAGCCGCCGGCGCGCGCCCACATCACGATCCCCGCCGCACACCCCATGGTGATGCTGCTCGGCTCGGGCGACTCGCTGCTGCGCGTGATCGAAGCGGCGTTCCCGGCAGCCGACATCCATGTCCGGGGCAATGAGATCAGTGCCACAGGAGCGGCAGCCGATGTCGCCCTGATCCAGCGCCTGTTCGACGAGATGATTCTGGTGCTCCGCACCGGGCAGCCGATGACGGAGGACGCTGTGGAACGCTCGATCGCCATGCTCCGGGCCAGCGAGAACGGCGGGGGCGAGCCGGGCGGCGAGACGCCGGCCGATGTCCTCACCCAGAACATCCTCTCCAGCCGCGGCCGCACGATCCGGCCGAAGACGCTCAACCAGAAGCGCTACGTCGACGCCATCGACAAGAACACCATCGTCTTCGGGATCGGACCCGCCGGCACCGGCAAGACCTATCTCGCGATGGCCAAAGCGGTCCAGGCCCTCCAGTCCAAGCAGGTCAGCCGGATCATCCTGACCCGCCCCGCCGTCGAGGCGGGGGAGCGGCTCGGCTTCCTCCCGGGCACGCTCTTCGACAAGATCGACCCGTATCTGCGCCCGCTCTACGACGCGCTGCACGACATGCTGGACCCGGACTCGATCCCCCGGCTGATGGCGGCCGGGACGATCGAGGTGGCGCCGCTGGCTTATATGAGGGGCCGGGCGCAGCCGGTCTTCACCAAGGTCCTGACACCGGACGGCTGGCGTCCCATCGGTGACCTCCGCGTCGGTGACCTGGTGACCGGGTCGAACGGTGAACCGACCCCGGTTCTCGGTGTCTATCCGCAGGGCGAGAAGGACGTCTACCGTGTCACGGCTCAGGACGGTGCCTCGACACTCTGCTGCGGAGAGCACCTGTGGACAGTCCGCACCGCCTCCGACCGCCGCCGGGACAAGCCCTGGCGGGTCCTGGAGACCCAGGACATGATCGGCAGCCTCCGCGCCGCACACGCGCGGCGTTACGAGCTGCCGATGCTGACGGCGCCCGTGAGTTTCCCCGAGCGTGAGGTCCCCATGGACCCGTACGCACTGGGTCTGCTGCTGGGCGACGGCTGCCTGACCGGGTCCACCACGCCTTCCTTCGCGACCGGCGATCCTGAACTGGCCACTGCCCTGGAGGCAGCGCTGCCGGGTGTGCGGGTGCGCTGGACGGACCGGGTGAACTACACCCTGAACCGGGTGAAGGACCCAGGCGGCGTCGTCACCCTGGAGAACCCGGTCACCGGGGCGCTCCGCGCCCTCGACCTGCTCGGATCCAGGTCAGGCACGAAATTCGTCCCCGACGAGTACCAGTACAACTCCGCGGAAGTCCGGCTGGCCCTGCTCCAGGGGCTGTTGGACTCGGACGGTGGCCCCGTGACGCAGGACGACAGGACGTGCAGCGTCCAGTACACCACCACGTCGATCCTGCTCCGGGACGATGTTATCGCCCTGGTCCAGTCGCTGGGAGGTGTCGCCTGCACGCGCCGCAGGGCCGCCGCAGGCAGGAAGCCGGGGCGGGCCAACGGCCGCGAAGTCCCCTACTGCCGTGACGCCCATGTCATCGACATCCGGCTCCCCGAAGACATCGAGCCCTTCCGTCTCACCCGCAAGCGCGACACGTACCACGCGGCCGGCCGCGGTGGCCGCCCGATGCGTTTCATCGACAGCATCGAGCCGGCGGGCCGCGAAGAGACGGTCTGTATCCAGGTCGCGGCCGAGGACTCGCTGTACGTCACCCAGGACCATCTGCTGACGCACAACACCCTGAATGACGCCTTCATCATCCTCGACGAGGCGCAGAACACCAGCGCCGAGCAGATGAAGATGTTCCTCACCCGCCTCGGCTTCGACTCGAAGATCGTCGTCACCGGCGACGTCACCCAGGTCGACTTGCCCAGCGGCACCAAGAGCGGGCTGCGCCAGGTGCAGGACATCCTGGAGGGCATCAACGACGTGCACTTCTCCCGGCTCACCACCGAGGATGTCGTCCGGCACAAGCTCGTCGGCCGTATCGTCGACGCGTACGAGAAGTACGACAGCGCGAAACAGGACAACGAGAAGCACGACAGCCGGAAACGGCTGTAGGCACAGACCGAAAGAGTCAGCAGGCCCCATGTCGATCGACGTCAACAACGAGTCCGGAACCGAGGTCGACGAGCAGGCGATCCTCGACATCGCCCGCTACGCCCTCACCCGGATGCGGATCCACCCGCTCTCCGAGCTGTCCGTGATCGTCGTGGACACCGAGGCCATGGAGCAGCTGCACATCCAGTGGATGGACCTGCCGGGTCCCACGGATGTCATGTCCTTCCCGATGGACGAGCTGCGTCCGCCGGCCAAGGACGAGGAGGAGCCCCCGCAGGGGCTCCTCGGTGACATCGTGCTCTGCCCGGAAGTCGCCAAGCAGCAGGGCGAGGACGCCCCGACGCAGCACTCCATGGACGAGGAGCTCCAGCTCCTGACCGTCCACGGGGTGCTGCACCTGCTGGGTTACGACCACGAGGAGCCCGACGAGAAGGCCGAGATGTTCGGTCTCCAGGCCGCGATCGTCGACGGCTGGCGGGCGGAGAAGGGATTCACCGGACCCTCCCCGGCGCCGACCGTCTCATGACCGCGCAGCTGATCGTCGGCGCGGTCGCGCTGGTCGTGGTCGCCTGGCTGGCGGCGTGTGCCGAGACCGGCATCGCCCGCACGTCGAGCTTCCGGGCCGCCGAGGCCGTACGGTCGGGGCGGCGCGGCAGCGAGAAGCTGGCGCAGATCGCCGCTGACCCGACCCGGTACCTCAACGTCGCCCTGCTGGTGCGGGTGGCCTGCGAGATGGCCTCCGGGGTGCTCGTCACCTATGTCTGCCTGCGTGAGCTGTCCGAGACCTGGCAGGCGCTCGCGCTGGCCATCGCCCTGATGGTGCTGGTGAGTTATGTCGCCGTGGGCGTCTCGCCGCGCACCATCGGCCGCCAGCACCCGTTGAACACGGCGACCGCTGCGGCCTATGTGCTGCTGCCGCTCGCCCGCGTGATGGGGCCCGTCCCGCAGCTGCTGATCCTCATCGGCAACGCGCTGACCCCCGGGAAGGGGTTCCGCAAGGGCCCGTTCGCCTCGGAGGCCGAGCTGCGCGCCATGGTCGACCTGGCCGAGCAGGAGTCGCTGATCGAGGACGACGAGCGCCGGATGGTGCACTCCGTCTTCGAGCTGGGTGACACGCTTGTCCGTGAGGTGATGGTCCCGCGCACCGACCTGGTCTGCATCGAACGCTCCAAGACGATTCGCCAGGCCACCACGCTGGCGCTGCGCTCGGGTTTCTCGCGGATCCCGGTGACCGGGGAGAACGAGGACGACATCGTCGGCGTCGTCTACCTCAAGGACCTGGTCAGGAAGACGCACATCAGTCGCGACGCGGAGTCGGACCTGGTCTCCACGGCGATGCGCCCCGCCGTCTTCGTGCCCGACACCAAGAACGCCGGTGATCTCCTCCGCGAGATGCAGCAGGACCGCAACCATGTCGCCGTCGTCATCGACGAGTACGGCGGCACGGCGGGCATCGTCACCATCGAGGACATCCTGGAGGAGATCGTCGGTGAGAT
This sequence comes from Streptomyces sp. NBC_00388, assembly GCF_036061255.1. Taxonomy (NCBI): domain Bacteria; kingdom Bacillati; phylum Actinomycetota; class Actinomycetes; order Kitasatosporales; family Streptomycetaceae; genus Streptomyces; species Streptomyces sp. NBC_00388. Next base: position 2,441,359 of record NZ_CP107948.1, on the reverse strand, counting down.
CACCGACGAGTACGACCGTGAGCTGCCGCAGGTGGAGGACGTGGGCGAGGGCCGCTTCCGGGTCACCGCCCGTCTCGACATCGACGACCTGGGTGAGCTGTACGGCCTGGACGAGTACGACGACGAGGACGTGGAGACCGTCGGCGGGCTGCTGGCCAAGGCTCTCGGGCGGGTGCCGATCGCGGGCGCTTCCGCCGTCGTCGACCTGCCGGACGGCAGGCGGCTGCGGCTCACCGCCGAGTCCCCGGCGGGCCGCCGGAACAAGATCGTGACAGTGCTGGCCGAACCGGTCGCCGAAGTGGAGGAGGCAGCAGGATGACACCGCAGGAACTCAGGGCGTTCTGCCTGGAATTCAACGCAGCGGCCGAGGAGTTCCCGTTCGGCCCGGAGACCTCGGTGTTCAAGGTGTGCGGCAAGGTCTTCGGCCTGAGCCACCTCGACGGCGACCCGCTGCAGATCTCGCTCAAGTGCGACCCGGACGAAGCGGTCCGGCTGCGCGCCGAGCACGACGCGGTCGTCCCCGGCTGGCATCTCAACAAGCGCCACTGGAACACGGTGACGGTCGGGCCGCTGCCCGACCGCCTGGTCCGTGAGCTCATCGAGGATTCGTACGACCTGGTGGTGGCCGGTCTGCCGAAGGCGGAGCGCCTCCGGCTCGACCGCGCCTGAGCGGAACAGGCCCGGCCTGAGCCTGCCCGGCCGGAGCCGGCCCGTCCGGAACAGTCCCCGTCCGCACCGGGCTCAGGCGGTGCGGACGCGGTCACGGCTGCTCCGCCTGAGCCCGGTCGCCACCAGCGCCGCAGTGACGACGAGTACCGCCGCCGCGATGCCCAGCACGGTCCGCACCCCGGCGAAGAGGTCGGACTGCGTGGTGGCCAGGACCCCCAGCAGCGGGATGCCGACGGTCATGCCGACCTGCTGCGTCGTGGTGACGAGGCCGGTGGCCAGACCCTGTTCGGCGTCCGGGACACCCGAGGTGACGGTCAGTCCGTACGAGACGATCGCGCCCAGGTGCGCCATGCTGGCCACCGAGACGGCGATCGTGGCCAGCCAGACACCCGAGTCGGCGCCCAGTCCCAGCATCGCGGCGATGAACAGGCCCTGGGCGAGCAGCGAACCGGCCAGCACCCGGCGGGCACCGAACCGGCCGATGACCTTCGGGGCCGCCATACCCGCGGCCACCGACGCCAGGCCCTGGACGCCGAAGACCAGCCCGGTCCGGAAGCTGGACAGGTGCAGGACCTCCTGGAGGTACAGGGTCAGGACGAAGACCACCGTCGACATCATCGAGAAGGTGATGAGCCCGCCCAGATTGCCCCAGGCCACGGTGCGCCGCCTCAGCATCGGCAGGGACACCAGCGGAGCCTCCGCACGGGATTCGACGACCACGAAGCCGGCCAGCAGGGCGATGCCCAGCACGAGCGACACCAGGACGTCGGCGTGGCCGAAGCCGCGCTGGGCGGCCGTCGACAGGGCGTAGATCATCGCGAGCAGCCCGCCGGTGACGGTCACCGCTCCGGGTATGTCGAGCCGTGGGCGCTCCGGGTGCCGCGACTCGGTGAGCAGCCCCGGGGCCAGGGCGAGTACGAGCACCGAGGCCCCGCCCAGCAGGCCCATGGTCGAGCGCCAGCCCAGCGTGTCCGTCATGACCCCGCCCAGCACCATGCCGACGGTGAAGCCGAGCGAGAGCAGGGTGCCGCTGATGCCCAGGGCCCGGTCGCGCTGCGGACCCTCGGGGAAGGTGGTGGTCAGCAGGGACATCCCGGTCGGCACGATGACCGCGGCGCCCAGGCCCTGGAGTGCCCGTCCGGTGAGGAACACCTCCTGGTTCCAGGCGAAGGTCGCCACCAGCGAGGCCGAGCCGAAGGTGGCGAGTCCGGTGAGGAACAGCTTGCGCCGGCCGAACAGGTCGGCGATCCGGCCGAAGAGGAGCAGGAAGCCTCCGGAGGGCAGCGCGAACGCGGTGACGGCCCACTGGAGTCCGGCCCGGGTCATGCCGAGGTCGTCGCCGAGCACCGGGAGCGCGACGTTCAGTACGGAGAAGTCGAGGGCCACCATGAACTGGGCCGCGCACAGGACGAGCAGGACGAGCCCGGCCTTGCCGGAGAGGCCGCCAGTGGTGGGCGGGGCGGGAGCCGGGGTGGGCGTGGGTGCGGTATCGATCGCCATGTTCCGAGCTTCGGGCTCCGGGAACAACCGTGGGGAGCGGGTACTTATGCTGGTGGCCGCACCACCAGGCAGCCGGACAGGGGGAGATGGCGTGGCGAGTCCGATCGAGGGCGTGGCGGCCGGGCCGAGGCCCGGCACCAAGGCGCACCGGCTGAGTGAGTTGCGTGAGTTCCTGATGAGCCGGCGGGCCAGGATCACCCCGGCGGACGCGGGGCTGCCCGACGGCGGCGCCAGGCGGCGCACGCCGGGGCTGCGGCGTGAGGAGGTCGCCGTCCTCGCGGGCGTGGGCGTCTCCTGGTACCAGTGGCTTGAGCAGGGCCGGGACATCACGGTGTCGCCGCAGGTCCTGGACTCGGTGGGCCGGGTGCTGAAGCTGAGCAGCACCGAGCGCCGCCATCTGTACGTGCTGGCCGGGCTGAACCCGCCGGCGCCGGAGGTCGATCCGGCCCATGTCGACATGTGCGAGGGCCTGGAACGGCTGATCAACGCCTGGATGCCGTTCCCCGCGCACATCATGGACCAGTACTGGAACACGATCGTCTACAACGACGCGGCGGCGATGACCCTGGCCATGCGGCCAGGTCTCGTGCAGAACTGCCTGCTGGCGTTCTTCACCGACCCTGTCTACCGGGCCCGTACGAAGGGCTGGGAGGCGATCGCGCACCAGGTGGTCGCACAGTTCCGCGCGGCCTGCTCCGAGTGCCCCGACGACGAGGGTTTCCAGGCGGTCGTGGACGAGGCGAAGGAGCGCAGCCCCGAGTTCGCCGAGCTGTGGGCGCGCCGGGACATCGCGCCGGGCGGGCAGATACGCAAGGAGCTGGAACACCCGGTGGTCGGCACCTTGTACGTCGAGTCGACCCAGCTGAGGATTCCGGCCCGGCCGGATCTGGCGATCGTGCTGCACACCCCGCTGCCCGACACGGGGACGGAGGCCAAGCTCCAGTGGCTGGCCTCGCCCGAGGGGCGCAGGGGCTCGATGTACCCGGTCGCCAACTGACCGGTGCGGGCTCCATATGCTCTGCCCATGAGTGACGACGCAGCGAAGAGCGCAGACGGCGGTACGGGTACCGGTACGGGCGGCCCGGTGGCCGGGGGGCCGGTCCCCGGCGCCGAGGACCGCAAGATCATCACGCTGGCGCGCAGTGCGCGGGCCCGCAACGGGGTGCCCGAGGGTGCCGCCGTACGGGACGAGACCGGGCGTACGTATGTCGCGGGCACCGTCGAGCTCGACTCGCTGAAGCTCTCCGCACTGCGGACCGCCGTCGCGATGGCGGTGGCGAGCGGGGCGCGGTCGCTGGAGGCCGCAGCGGTGGTCAGTGCGGCCGCTGAGGTGCCCGGGGAGGACCGCGCCGCGGTGCGGGACCTGGGCGGCCCCGGCACCCCGGTACTGCTGGCGGGCCCGGACGGCACACTGCGGACCACGGTGACGGCGGGCTGACCCGGCACAGTGCCCTCCCGGTCCCGGCCCCGGTGCCGCTGACGGGGCTCGAAGGGCCGGGACCGCCCGGGGCAGCCCCGGGCATGGTCGGCGCAGCCGGTTGCCGGGACGGTCAGAGCGCGTCGGGGCCGCGCTCGTCCGTCCTGACGCGTACGACCGTCTCCACCGGCACGGCCCAGACCTTGCCGTCGCCGATCTTCCCGGTATGGGCCGCCCGCACCACCGCGTCGATGACCGCCTCGCTCTCCTCGTCGCCGACGACCACCTCGATCCGGACCTTCGGGACGAGGTCGACGCGGTACTCGGCGCCCCGGTAGACCTCGGTGTGCCCGCGCTGCCTGCCGTATCCGCTCGCCTCGGTGACCGTCAGGCCGTTGACACCCAGTTCCTGCAGGGCCGTCTTCACGTCGTCGAGCTTGTGCGGCTTCACGACCGCGGTGATCAGTTTCATGGCTTGACCTTCTGCATCACGGAGGCGGAGAGCGGGGCTCCGTGGCCCAGCACGCCGTGATCGTAGGCGCTCTCGGCGTGCACCGTCAGGTCGAGGCCCTGCTGTTCGTGTTCCTCGTCGGCGCGGAAGCCGGTCAGCCGGTCGATGCCCTTTCCGATGCCGTACGTCATGGCGAACGCGTACACCGCCACCACCAGCACCCCCAGGCTCTGCCGGCCCAGCTGGCCGAACCCGCCGCCGTACAGCAGACCCCGGGCGCCGCCCGTCATCCCCGCTGTCGCGAACAGCCCGATCAGCAGCGTCCCCACGATCCCGCCGACCAGGTGCACCCCGACGACATCCAGGGAGTCGTCGTAGTCCAGCCGGAACTTCCAGCCGACCGCGTACGAGCAGAGGACCCCGGCCGCGAGGCCGATGGCCAGTGCCCCGAGCAGGCCGACGACGCCGCAGGAGGGCGTGATCGCGACCAGCCCGGCCACCGCCCCTGACGCGGCGCCCAGCGTGGTCGGGTGGCCGTCCCGCTTCTGTTCGACGAAGAGCCAGCCGAGCAGCCCCGTGCAGCCTGCGGCGAGGGTGTTCAGGAAGGCGGCGGCCGCCAGCCCGCTGGCCCCGAGCGCCGAACCCGCGTTGAAGCCGAACCAGCCGAACCAGAGCAGTCCCGCCCCCATCACCACCATCGGCAGGTTGTGGGGGCGCATCGAGTCCTTCTTGAAGCCGAGCCGCGGGCCCAGCACCAGACAGAGCGCGAGCCCCGAAGCGCCCGAGACGATCTCGACCGGCATACCGCCCGCGAAGTCCAGTGCCTTGAGATCGGTGAGGATCCAGCCACCGGGCCCCCACACCCAGTGCGCGACGGGGACGTATACGAGCAGCGTCCACACCGGGACGAAGAGCAGCCAGGCACCGAACTTCGCCCGGTCCGCGATGGCGCCGCTGACCAGCGCGGCCGTGATGATCGCGAACGTGAGCTGGAAGGTGGCGAAGAGCAGCGTCGGGACGGTGCCGTGCACACTGCCGGGGCCGATGCCGGCCATTCCGGCGTGGCCGAGGCCGCCGATCAGCCCGCCGAACACGTCGGGGCCGAAGGCCAGGGAGTACCCCGCCACCAGCCAGACCACGGTGACGAGCGCGATCGACACGAAGCTCATCATCAGCATGTTCAGCACGCTCTTGGTGCGGACCATGCCGCCGTAGAAGAGCGCGAGGCCGGGCGTCATCAGCAGCACCAGCGCGGTCGCAGCAAGCAGCCAGGCGGTGTCGCCGGTGTCGATTCGGGCGGCCAGGCCGGTCAGCGGTGTCAGTGGTGTCGCAGGCGTCGCGTGCGTCACAGGGGGGTCACCTCTCCGGTTACGTTCCGGTAGACGTTCCCGCTTTTGCGTTTCCACACGACTGCACCCGTGTTTCGTCCGTATTTCGTGTTGCGGGGCGGTTACCGGGAACTCACCGCGGAGCCACCTGGTCGGCGCCCCCCGGACGATCGGGGAGAATGGACGCCATGAGCGTTCACACCCAGTCATCCGAAGCCGCCCACCGGGCCGGCTTCGCCTGCTTCGTCGGCCGCCCCAACGCGGGCAAGTCCACTCTCACGAACGCTCTCGTCGGCAAGAAGGTGGCGATCACCTCCAGCCGGCCGCAGACCACCCGCCACACCGTGCGCGGCATCGTGCACCGCCCCGACGCGCAGCTGATCCTGGTGGACACCCCCGGCCTCCACAAGCCGCGCACCCTGCTGGGCGAGCGGCTCAACGACGTCGTACGGACCACCTGGGCCGAGGTCGACGTCATCGGCTTCTGCGTCCCCGCCGACCAGAAGCTCGGTCCCGGTGACAAGTTCATCGCCAAGGAGCTCGCCGGGATCAAGAAGACCCCGAAGATCGCCGTGGTCACCAAGACCGACCTGGTCGACGGCAAGCAGCTCGCCGAGCAGCTCATCGCCATCGACCAGCTCGCCGTGGAGCTCGGCTTCGAGTGGGCCGAGATCATCCCCGTCTCCGCCGTCGGTGACCAGCAGGTCTCGCTCCTCGCCGACCTGATCGCCCCGCTGCTCCCGCTGAGCCCGCCGCTCTACCCGGAGGGCGACCTCACGGACGAGCCCGAGATGGTGATGGTCGCGGAGCTCATCCGGGAGGCCGCGCTGGAGGGGGTACGGGACGAACTGCCGCACTCCATCGCCGTCGTCGTCGAGGAGATGCTGCCCCGGGAGAACCGCCCCGCCGACAAGCCCCTGCTGGACATCCACGCGAACGTCTACATCGAGCGCCCCAGCCAGAAGGGCATCATCATCGGGCCCAAGGGCGCCCGGCTGAAGGACGTCGGCATGAAGTCGCGCAAGCAGATCGAGGCACTGCTGGGCACGCCGGTCTTCCTGGACCTGCATGTGAAGGTCGCGAAGGACTGGCAGCGGGACCCGAAGCAGCTGCGGAAACTCGGGTTCTGAGCCGCCTGGCCCCCGCGTGAGCGCCGGGCCCCCGCGTGAGCAGGCCCTGAGCGCCGGCTACCGGGCGCCCGGGCCCCGGGGGCCCGTCCGCTACGCCCCTTCCTTCAGCACCCGTGAGATCAGCGAGCGCTGCGCGTCACTGAGCCGCGGGTCCGTGCAGTACACCGTGCGGTCGTCCACCGTGATCCGGTAGTTGAACCCGTCGGGCACTCCGGCGGGCGGCGCGTCGTGGCCCGCCGACACCGCCTGTTCGGCGAGCGCGTGCCACTCGCCGGCGTCGGGCCGGGCAGAGGTGTCCACCTCGGCCCGGCGCTCGATACCGGCGAAGCCTCCCGTGCGCCTTACCTGGATACGCATGGGTCCTGTCTACCCCCTACGAGCCCGTCGGGACACCGACCGTGGACCAGGCCTTGGTCACCGCCTCCTGCTCGTCGCCGCTGCCGTACCGGGAGCGGGCCGCCGCCACGGTCAGCCGGGCGAAGTCGGCGAAGCTCGCGCCGGAGGCCAGCTCGCCGCCGGTCAGGGTGTCGTACCAGATCTGTCCGGCCCGCTCCCACGCCTTGCCGCCGAGGGCGTCCGCCAGCAGGTAGAAGGCGTGGTTGGGGATGCCGGAGTTGAGGTGGACGCCGCCGTTGTCGTCGGTGGTCCTGACGTAGCCCTTCATCGTGGCGGGCTGGGGGTCCTTGCCGAGCACGTCGTCGTCGTACGCGGTGCCCGGGGCCTTCATCGAGCGCAGCGCGACCCCCGAGACCCGCGGCGCGAGGAGTCCCGCACCGATCAGCCAGTCGGCCTGGTCGGCGGTCTGGCCCAGGGCGTACTGCTTGATGAGTGAGCCGAAGACGTCCGAGACCGACTCGTTGAGCGCGCCGGACTGGCCGGAGTACGCCAGGTTCGCGGTGTACTGCGTGACGCCGTGGGTGAGTTCGTGGCCGATGACGTCCACCGGGATGGTGAAGTCGAGGAAGACCTCACCGTCACCGTCGCCGAAGACCATCTGGCTGCCGTCCCAGAAGGCGTTGTTGTACTTCCGGTCGTAGTGGACGCTCGCGTCGAGCGCCAGTCCCCGGCCGTCGATGGAGTACCGCCCGTACGCCTTCAGATACAGCTCGAAGGTGGCCCCGAGGCCCGCGTACGCCCGGTTGACCGTCGCGTCCTTCCCCGGCTCCGCGCCCTCCGCGCGGACCTCGGTGCCGGGCAGCGCGGTGCCGTGCCGGGCGTCGTGGATGGTGCGCTTCGGCTTCTTGTCGGCCGGGTCGTCCGCCGTCCCGTCGGCCCCGCGGACGGTGGCGGCCGTGGCGGTCCTGCGGCGGGTGCGGTGCGAGGTGTCAGCCTCGATGGTGCGCCGGGCCGGCCCGGAGAGCGCCGGGTCGTCGGCGGCGGCCAGCTTGTCGAGGATGTGCGGCGGGACGATCGTGCAGAAGACGGGGCGAGCGGTGGGGCCGGTCGTGTCAGGCATGTCAGTCATCTCTCGAATGTGGCACTGCGTAAGCGAGTTGTCACTGGTTGCGACAGTGATTGACGAGAAAGAGTGACCGGGCACCACCCCGGCGTGGTCGTACGGGAGTCCCGCATACTGATACGGAAGCGGCGTTCCCGGCGCCGCTGGGCTAGGCTGCGGAACATCATGCGTTTCGGGCTGCTTCTCCTTAGCTGCCGCGGCGAGGGCCTGTTGTCGTAGGCCGACCCCCTCCCCGCGGAGTCTGGTGCTGCAGCGGCACAGTCGGCCTTCCCCCGCTGGATCCCGAGGAGCCCCACGCAGATGTCGCACCCCACGCCGATCACCAATGCCAACCGGATGCAGAAGCCGTCCGGCATGCCGGTGCACAAGTACGGCCCGTACGAAGCCGTCGAGATCCCCGACCGCACCTGGCCCGGCAACCGCATCACCCGGGCCCCCCGCTGGCTCTCCACCGATCTGCGCGACGGCAATCAGGCACTGATCGACCCGATGTCGCCGGCCCGCAAGCGCGAGATGTTCGACCTGCTCGTGAAGATGGGCTACAAGGAGATCGAGGTCGGTTTCCCGGCCTCCGGCGAGACCGACTTCAACTTCGTACGCTCGATCATCGAGGAAGAGGGCGCGATCCCCGAGGACGTGACCATCTCCGTCCTGACCCAGGCCCGTGAGGACCTGATCGAGCGCACCGTCGAGTCGCTGCGCGGCGCGCACCGCGCGAGCGTGCACCTGTACAACGCCACCGCGCCGACCTTCCGCAGGGTCGTCTTCCGCGGCTCCAAGGACGACATCAAGCAGATCGCCGTGGACGGCACCCGCCTGGTGATGGAGTACGCCGAGAAGATCCTCGGCCCCGAGACGACCTTCGGCTACCAGTACAGCCCGGAGATCTTCACCGACACCGAGCTGGACTTCGCCCTGGAGGTCTGTGAGGCGGTCATGGACGTCTGGCAGCCCGAGGCCGGACGCGAGATCATCCTCAACCTGCCCGCCACCGTGGAGCGTTCGACGCCGTCCACGCACGCGGACCGCTTCGAGTGGATGTCGCGCCACCTGTCGCGCCGGGCGTACGTCTGCCTGTCGGCGCACCCGCACAACGACCGCGGCACCGCCGTCGCCGCCGCCGAACTGGCCGTCATGGCGGGCGCCGACCGCGTCGAGGGCTGTCTGTTCGGGCAGGGCGAGCGCACCGGCAACGTCGACCTGGTGACGCTGGGTATGAACCTCTTCAGCCAGGGCGTCGACCCGCAGATCGACTTCTCGCAGATCGACGAGGTGCGCCGCACCGCCGAGTACTGCAACCAGATGGAGATCCACCCCCGCCACCCCTACGCGGGCGACCTGGTCTACACGTCCTTCTCCGGCTCCCACCAGGACGCCATCAAGAAGGGCTTCGACGCGATGGAGGCCGACGCCGCCGCACAGGGCAAGACGGTCGACGACATCGAGTGGGCCGTCCCGTACCTGCCGATCGACCCGAAGGACGTCGGCCGCTCGTACGAGGCCGTGATCCGGGTCAACTCGCAGTCCGGCAAGGGCGGTATCGCGTACGTCCTGAAGAACGAGCACAAGCTGGACCTGCCGCGCCGGATGCAGATCGAGTTCTCGAAGATCATCCAGACGAAGACCGATGCCGAGGGCGGCGAGGTCACGCCGAAGGACATCTGGGAGATCTTCCAGGACGAGTACCTGCCCAGCTCCGTCGCGGGCGACACCCGCTGGGGCCGCATCCAGCTGCGTTCCGGCCAGACCACCACGGACACGGACGGCCGGGACACGCTGACCGTCGAGGCCGTCGTGGACGGGGTCGAGACCGCGCTGTCGGGCACCGGAAACGGTCCGATCTCGGCCTTCTTCGCCGCGCTCGCCGAGACCGGTGTGGACGCCAGGCTGCTGGACTATCAGGAGCACACGATGAGCGAGGGCGCGAGCGCGCTGGCCGCCTCGTACATCGAGTGCGCGATCGACGGCCAGGTCATGTGGGGCATCGGGATCGACGCCAACACCACACGGGCCTCGCTGAAGGCGGTCGTCTCCGCGGTCAACCGGGCCGCGCGCTGACCCTGCGCGTCCCCCGCACGACCGGGGCCGTACCCGAGGTGTTCTTACGGGTACGGCCCCGCTTGCGATATTTCGGCCTTCCGGTCCGCGCGGACCCCATTTGACCTCATCGTTTCCCGCTCATAGCGCCACTCGTCCATGGTCGGGACCAAGCCATCTCCTGCCGGGGTGCTGACGTCGCATCATCGATGTGGCTAACATCACGTCCACATGACGGCCCCGTGTCCTCCGGAACAACCGGGGGGCGCGGGCGTGGTGGAGCGCAGCGCAACGGAGCGTTGCCGGTGTTACGGAGGTGAGCCGTGCTGTCGGTCCGTGGACGAAGCGGCAAGAAGTCGATCATCTGGTCCGTCCGCACCTCCTGGGACACGGTCGGCGACGGCGAGTTCTTCTGTGCCGGCTGCGGCGGAGACCGCAACTACCGCCGGCTGACCGGCCACCGCCGCCTCACCGTGCTCGGCCTGCCGCTCCTCTCGCGCGGCAGCACCGGCCCGGTGGTCGAATGCGCCGCGTGCCGGACGCAGTTCTCCACCGACACACTGGACCGCCCCACCACCACCCGCTTCTCGGCGATGCTCCGTGACGCCGTCCACACGGTGACGCTGGCGGTGCTCACCGCGGGCGGTACCAGGTCGCACGCGGTGGTCGAGACGGCTGTCTCCACCGTCCGGGCCGCCGGCTTCGACGAGTGCACCGAGGAGCAACTGACCGCCCTGGTCGACGCGCTCGCCGCGGACACCGGCCGCTTCGTCACGGACGCAGAGCCGTGCGGGGCCGCGCTCACCATCGAGCTGCACGAATCGCTCCAGCCGCTGGCGCCGCACCTCGCCCCGGTGGGCCGGGAGTCGATCCTGCTCCAGGGCGCCCGGATCGCCCTCGCGGACGGCCCGTACAGCCCGGCGGAGCGCGATGTGCTCGCGACGGTCGGCGGTGCACTCCAGCTCTGCACCGAGGACACGGCCCGGCTGCTGACGGCAGCGGCGCGGACGCCCTCCTGAGCGATTGCCCGCCGGGCGGGTGCCTCCCCCGGGGCGGCAGCCTCCCGGGGCCGCGACCGCACCCGCGTCAGGTGATCTCGTGCTCCGCGAACGTGCGGAAGTCGCGGGGCGGGCGGCCGGTGAGCCGCTGGACGGTGTCGGTGGTGCGGTCCTCGGCTCCGCCGGCGATGGCGAGGTCCAGGCCGGCGAGCAGTGCGGCGAAACCGGCGGGCATGGAGGCGGCCAGCCGTTCCCGCACCTGGTCGTGGCTCAGTCGGCGGTGAGTGACGGTCCGGCCGGTGATCTCCGTGAGGAGCGCGGCGACCTCCCCGTGGTCCAGCGCCTCGGGACCGGTGATGACCAGGTCGGTGTCCGGTGCCTCCGCGTCGGTCAGCGCGTGTACGGCGACGGCGGCGATGTCGTCCGCGTCCACGAACGCGACGCGGCCGTCACCCGTTGCGGTCTCGATGGTCCCGCGGTCCCGGATGGTCCGTGCGTGGTGGTGCCCGCCGGTGAAGTTCTGCATGAACCAGGAGGGCCGCAGCACGGCCCATTCGCCGAACAGTCCGGGCAGGGCCCGGTGCACCTGCCCGGCGGCCGGGCCGCCGGCGGGGATCGCGGATGAGCTGAGCAGCACCGCGCGGCGCACGCCCGCCGCACGGGCCTGCCGCAGGAAGGGCACCATCACGGCTTCCGGCTCCGGCGCGCCCGGCGGGGGGACCAGGTAGACCCGGTCGGTGCCTGCCAGGGCTTCGCCGAACGTCGACGGATCCTCCCAGTCGAAGCGGACGGCCTCGGCGCCGTCCACGGCGGGGGCGCGGCGGCCGGCCGCCCTGACCCGGTGGCCCCCCGCCACGAGCCCGGCGGTGACACGGCTGCCGGTGGTGCCGGTCGCGCCGATGACGAGGGTGGTGCCCGAAGCGGCCATCAGTTGCTCCCGGTGAAGTCGGCCGACGCGTCCCGCAGGACGGTGAGCGGGTTCCAGTAGTCGCGGTAGTGGGTGATGAGCCCGTTGTCGAAGGTCACCACGGCGATATAGGTCATGTCGAAGGGATTGCCGGTCCGCACCAGCCGCCCCACCCCGCGCATCTCGACCACGATGGTCCGCGGGGCGGTGGTCCGGTGGATCTCGACGGAGGGGAAGTCGTGGAGGTCGATGTGGCCGGGGTAGTCGCGCAGGTAGCCGGCGACCGCCGCCTTGCCCTCCAGCCGCTCGGGCCAGCCGTCGGGTGCGAACGGGAACTCGAGGACGCCGTTCTCGTCCCAGAGGTCCACCCAGCCGTCGATGTCCTTCTCCAGCAGCAGTCGCAGGCCGTGGCGGTACAGGTCCGCCGGTGCCGTGTCCGTGGTCATGGGTGCTCCGTCCCGTAAGATACGGACCCTGGGTCCGTTTCAATGGACGATACGGACCCAGGGTCCGCTTTGCAACTGGAGGTATCGCATGTCCGAGCGCAAACCACGCAAGGACGCGGCCCGCAACCGTGCGGCCGTCTTCGCCGCTGCCGATGATCTCTTCGCTCGCTGCGAGAGCCCCGAGGCCGTCACGATGGCCGACATCGCGGCGGCGGCCGGCGTGGGCAAGGCGACGCTCTTCCGTGCCTTCGGTGACCGGACCGGCCTGATCCGCGCGCTGTACGAGGCGCGGCTCGCCCCGGTCAGGAGCGCGGCCGGGGAGGGCCCGTCACCTCTGGGCCCCGCGGCTCCGCCGCTGCTGCGCGTGCCGGCCCTGCTCGACGCCATGCTCTGCTTCAAACTCGACAACCGTCACCTCGCGCTCGCCCTGGAGGGTGTGGCCGGCGACTCCGGCCCCTACCGGGCGGAGCACTACGCGTGGTGGCACGGTCTGCTCCGTGACGCGCTGGAGGGTATCCCCGGCCTCGCCGACCCCGGTTACACCGCGCACGCGTTGCTGGCCGCCACCCGCGCCGACCTCGTGGAACACCTCGTCGGCGAGGAGCGGACGGGGCGTGAGCAGCTGCGGGCGCAGCTGGCCGCCCACACCGCCCGGGTGATCGGGTCCGGTACCCCGCGGGGCTGAACGCGGGAGAGCCCCCGGGCGCCCGCCCCGTGATCCGGGGCTCCCTGCGAACCGGACCCGCCGCGTGCGGGACAATGGGCGCCATGAGTCTTTTCCGTGACGACGGCGTCGTCCTGCGGACTCAGAAGCTGGGTGAGGCCGACCGCATCATCACGCTGCTGACCCGGGGCCACGGGCGGGTGCGCGCCGTCGCCCGGGGTGTACGGCGTACGAAGTCCAAATTCGGGGCACGGCTCGAACCGTTCTCCCATGTCGATGTGCAGTTCTTCGCGCGCGGCAGCGAACTGATCGGGCGCGGGCTCCCCCTGTGCACCCAGAGTGAGACCATCGCTCCGTACGGCGGCGGGATCGTCAGTGACTACGCCCGCTACACGGCGGGCACGGCCATGCTGGAGACGGCGGAACGCTTCACCGACAACGAGGGTGAGCCGTCCGTCCAGCAGTATCTGCTGCTCGTGGGCGGGCTGCGTACCCTCGCCCGCGGTGAGCACGCCCCGCATCTGATCCTCGACGCGTTCCTGCTGCGCTCGCTCGCGGTCAACGGCTACGCGCCCAGCTTCGACGACTGCGCGAAGTGCGGGCTGGAGGGACCGAACCGGTTCTTCTCCGTGGCGGGCGGCGGTGTGGTGTGCGGCGACTGCCGGGTGCCGGGCAGCGTCGTACCCTCTGCGGAGGCCGTCGGGCTGCTCAGCGCACTGCTGACGGGGGACTGGACGACGGCCGACGCGGCCGAGCCGCGGCACGTCAGGGAGGGCAGCGGGCTGGTATCGGCCTATCTGCACTGGCACTTGGAGCGCGGGCTGCGCTCGTTGCGGTACGTAGAGAAGTAGTGAGAGGGAGACGAGCACATGGCACGACGCGGGATTCTGGGGCGTCACAAGCACGAGTACAAGACCCCCGAACTGCACTCGTCGGGCGCCCGCCCGCCGAAGATCCCCGGCGAACTGGTGCCCGACCACGTGGCGATCGTCATGGACGGCAACGGCCGCTGGGCCAAGGACCGCGGGCTGCCGCGCACCGAGGGCCACAAGGTCGGCGAGGCCACCGTGCTCGAAGTTCTCAACGGCTGCATCGAGATGGGTGTCAAGAACCTCTCGCTGTACGCCTTCTCGACCGAGAACTGGAAGCGCTCGCCCGACGAGGTGCGGTTCCTGATGAACTTCAACCGCGATGTCATCCGGCGGCGCCGGGACGAGATGGACGAGCTCGGGATCCGGATCCGCTGGGTCGGCCGGATGCCCAAGCTGTGGAAGTCGGTCGTCGAGGAGCTCCAGGTCGCGCAGGAGCAGACCAAGGACAACGACCGGATGACGCTGTACTTCTGCGTCAACTACGGCGGGCGCGCGGAGATCGCCGACGCGGCGCAGGCCATCGCCCGTGATGTGGCGGCCGGCAAGCTGGACCCGGCGAAGGTCAATGAGAAGACCTTCGCGAAGTACATGTACTACCCGGACATGCCGGACGTGGATCTCTTCCTGCGTCCCAGCGGCGAGCAGCGCACGTCCAACTACCTGATCTGGCAGAGTGCGTACGCCGAGATGGTCTTCCAGGACGTCCTCTGGCCGGACTTCGACCGCCGTGACCTGTGGCGTGCCTGCCTCGAATTCGCCCAGCGGGACCGCCGGTTCGGTGGAGCGATCGAGGAGACGACGACCGCCTGAGCCCCGGGAAGCGCCGAGAGCGGCCCGGGGGCGCGCCCCCGGGCCGGTTCAGCTCTCCGCGGCCGGTCCCGCGCACTCCGCGCAGGTCCCGAAGACCTCGACCGTGTGCGCCACGTTCACATATCCGTGCTGCACCGCGATCGACTCCGCCCACTTCTCCACCGCGGGCCCCTCCACCTCGACGGCCTTGCCGCAGGTGCGGCAGACCAGATGGTGGTGGTGCTCACCGGTGGAGCAGCGCCGGTAGACCGACTCGCCGTCGCCGGTGCGCAGCACATCGACCTCGCCCGCTTCGGCCAGCGACTGGAGCGTCCGGTAGACGGTGGTCAGGCCGACCGAGTCGCCCCGGTGCTTGAGCACGTCGTGCAGCTCCTGGGCACTGCGGAACTCGTCCACCTCGTCGAGCGCCGCAGCCACCGCGGCCCGCTGCCGGGTCGACCGGCCTCGTACTGGTGCTCCCGCAGCCACAGGTGCCTCCTCGCCGTCGCCCGCCCGTGTGTCGGGCCATTGTGCCAGCTCCGTCAGGTCCTGGCGGATTCCGCCGGCCGCCGCGCCGCCGGGACCCCGGCGCCGCACTCGGCCCCGGTCGCCTCCGCGGCGCGTGCACGCCGTTTCGCCAGGGGGGCGGCGAGTGCGGTCAGCGCGACGAAGACCGCGATGGCCAGCAGGACAATTGTCGCTCCCGGCGGGACGTCCTGGTAGTAGGACGTGATGGTGCCGGACAGCGTCACCGCCGTGCCGATCACCACGGCCAGCGTGAAGGTGACAGCGAACGACTTCGTCAGCTGCTGCGCCGCCGCCACCGGAACCACCATCAGCGCGCTCACCAGGAGCAGCCCCACCACCCGCATGGCGACGGTGACGGTGACGGCCGCGGTGACCGCGATGAGCAGGTTCAGCGCCCGTACCGGCAGCCCCGTGACCCGGGCGAACTCCTCGTCCTGGCTGACCGCGAAGAGCTGCCTGCGCAGCCCGAGCGTCACCAGGATCACGAAAGCGGCCAGGACACAGATGGCGGTGACGTCGCTCTGCGAGACCGTGGCGAGCGAGCCGAAGAGGTACGACGAGAGATTGGCGTTCGAGCCGGTGGGGGAGAGGTTGATCAGCAGCACCCCGCCCGACATGCCGCCGTAGAAGAGCATCGCCAGCGCGACGTCGCCGCGCATGCGGCCGTAACTGCGGATCAGCTCCATCGACACGGCGCCGACGACCGAGACCAGCGTCGCCATCCAGACAGGGCTGGAGTCGAGCAGGAAGCCGAGGCCGACCCCGGTCATTGCGATGTGGCCGATTCCGTCGCCCATCAGGGCCTGGCGGCGCTGGACGAGGTAGATACCGATGGCGGGGGCGGTGATGCCGACCAGGACCGCGGCGAGCAAGGCCCGCTGCATCAGGGGGCTCTGGAGAAGTTCCATGATCAGCTCAGCAGTCCTGTCCTGGCCGGCTCGGCCGCCGCATGCGGATGTACGTGGTCGTGGCCGGGCAGGGCGTGCTGGCCCAGGGCCTCGGGCGGGGGGCCGTCGTGGGTGACACAGCCGTCCCGCAGGACGACGGCGCGGTCGATCAGCGGCTCCAGGGGCCCCAGCTCGTGCAGGACCAGCAGCACCGTCGTCCGCGCCGCGACCTGCTCGCGCAGGGTCGAGGCGAGGATCTCCTGGCTGGCCAGGTCGACCCCGGCCATCGGCTCGTCCATGATCAGCAGTTCGGGCTCGGAGGCCAGCGCCCTGGCGATCAGCACCCGCTGGTGCTGACCACCGGAGAGCGCGCCCACGGAGTCGCCCGCACGGTCGCCGAGCCCCACCAGGTCGATGGCGCGCGAGACGGCCGCCCGGTCGGCCTTCGACGGCCACCGCAGCTTCGTACGGGCGAGGCGGCCGGACGAGACGATCTCGCGCACCGTCGCGGGCACCCCGCCCGCCGCTGTGGTGCGCTGCGGCACGTATCCGATGCGCGCCCACTGCCTGAACCGGCCCAGCGGGGTGCCGAAGAGCTCGATCGAGCCGCCGGTGAGGGGGACCTGTCCGATCACCGCGCGTACGGCGGTCGACTTGCCGGAACCGTTGGCGCCGAGCAGGGCGACGACCTCGCCCCTGCCCACGCGCAGATCGATGCCGCGCAGCACGGGGCGGGCGCCGAGCGCGGCGGTGGCGCCGCGCACCGAGATGACGGGTTCGTGTTCCATGTCCATGGCGCGGGCCTCCGGTGTGGTCGCAGATGGGTACGGGCCTGTGCGGGGAGTGGTCACCTCGCGCCGAGCGCCTTCTGGAGCGCGGTGAGGTTGGACTGCATGACCTGGAGGTAGTCGCGGCCCCTGGACTTGTCCGTGATCCCCTCCAGGGGGTCCAGCACGCCGGTCCTGACGTGCAGGTCGCCTGCGAGGGTCCTGGCGGTGTCCGGGTTCGCGATGGTCTCGAAGAAGACCGTGGAGACGTGGTGCTTCGCGGCCAGGCTGTGCAGGTCCTTCATGCGCGAGACGCTGGGCTCGCTCTCCGGGTCGATCCCGCTGATGGCCTCCTCGGTGAGGCCGTACCGCTCGGCGAGGTAGCCGAAGGCGGCGTGTGTCGTGACGAAGGTGTCGGACGTGCGGTCCTTCAGCCCGTCCGCGTACTGCCTGTCGAGCGCGTCGAGCTTCTTGACCAGGGCGTCGGTGTTCCTGCGGTAGTCGGCCTTGTGCGCCGGGTCAGCTGCGGCGAGTGTCCTGTCCACCCCCCTGGCCACCTGGGCGTAGCGCACCGGGTCGAGCCAGATGTGCGGGTCGAGTCCCGCTTCGCTCTGCGAGTGGGAGGCGTTGTCACCGGTCGTGTGGTGGTGGCCGTCGACCTCGGTGCCGTGCTTTTCGAGCGTGGTCATCGCGGCGGCGTCCGCGACGTGCTTCACACCGGACTGCTTGATCGCCTCGTCCACGGCGGGCTGGAGGCCCTTGAGGTAGATGATCGCGTCCTCGCCGGAGAGGGCGACGGTCTGCTTCGGGCTGAGTTCGAGATCGTGCGGCTCGACACCGGGCTTCGTCAGGTTGGTGACGGAGACATGGTCGCCGCCTATCTCCTGGGTCAGGTACTGGAGCGGATAGAACGACGCCACGACGTGCAGCTTGCCGTCCTTGTGGTCCGCGGTGGCGGAGCCGGAGCAGGCGGAGAGGGCGACCAGGGCGGCGGCGACCGCTGCGGAGACGGCTGTGGCGGGTATGAGGCGTCGTACGTTCATGACAGTCATTTTCAACAAAAGTGGAAACGATTGTCAACAAGCGCTCCGGAGGGCTCCGGCGGGAGGGGGGTACGGGGGGCATCTCCGCCCGATCCCGGCAGGAACCGGGAACCGATTTGATCCGGGGGGTGCAGCCGCCGGTAACCTGAGGCATTCCGCTGTTCGCAATCGTCGTAATGAAGAGAGCACCGTGGCCGCCGACAAGATCGACACCATCGTCAGCCTGAGCAAGCGCCGTGGCTTCGTCTACCCCTCCAGTGAGATCTACGGTGGTCAGCGTGCCGCCTGGGACTACGGGCCGCTGGGTGTCGAGCTGAAGGAGAACCTCAAGCGCCAGTGGTGGCGTTACATGGTCACCGCGCGCGAGGACGTGGTCGGTCTCGACTCGTCGGTCATCCTGGCCTCCGAGACCTGGGAGGCGTCCGGCCACGTCGCGACCTTCTCCGACCCGCTGACCGAATGCACCTCCTGCCACAAGCGGTTCCGCGCGGACCACCTGGAGGAGGCGTACGAGGAGAAGCACGGCCACGCCCCCGCGAACGGCCTGGCCGACCTGAACTGCCCCAACTGCGGCAACAAGGGCACGTTCACCGAGCCGAAGAACTTCTCGGGCCTGCTCTCCACCCACCTCGGCCCGACGCAGGACAGCGGCTCCGTCGCCTACCTGCGCCCCGAGACGGCCCAGGGCATCTTCACCAACTTCGGCCAGGTGCAGCAGACTTCGCGCAAGAAGCCGCCGTTCGGCATCGCGCAGATGGGCAAGTCCTTCCGGAACGAGATCACTCCGGGCAACTTCATCTTCCGCACCCGCGAGTTCGAGCAGATGGAGATGGAGTTCTTCGTCAAGCCGGGCGAGGACGAGCAGTGGCAGGAATACTGGATGGAGCAGCGCTGGAACTGGTACCGCGACCTCGGTATGCGCGAGGAGAACATGCGCTGGTACGAGCACCCCAAGGAGAAGCTCTCCCACTACTCGAAGCGCACCGCCGACATCGAGTACCGCTTCCGCTTCGGCGGCAGTGAGTGGGGCGAGCTCGAAGGCGTCGCCAACCGCACCGACTACGACCTGGGCGCCCACTCCAAGGCATCGGGCACCGACCTCTCCTACTTCGACCAGGAGAAGGGCGAGCGCTGGACGCCGTACGTCATCGAGCCCGCGGCGGGCGTCGGCCGGGCGATGCTGGCCTTCATGCTCGACGCGTACATCGAGGACGAGGCGCCCAACGCCAAGGGCGTCATGGAGAAGCGCACCGTGATGCGCCTCGACCCGCGCCTCGCGCCGGTCAAGGTCGCCGTCCTGCCGCTCTCCCGCAACCCGCAGCTCTCGCCGAAGGCCAAGGGCCTGGCGACCGACCTGCGCCGCAACTGGAACATCGAGTTCGACGATGCGGGCGCCATCGGCCGCCGCTACCGCCGTCAGGACGAGATCGGTACGCCGTTCTGTGTCACGGTCGACTTCGACACGCTCGACGACAACGCCGTGACGGTCCGCGAGCGCGACACGATGAAGCAGGAGCGGGTCTCGCTGGACCAGATCCAGTCGTACCTCGGCGGCCGTCTGCTGGGCTGCTGACCCGGCGCGACACCTGTATGACCGAGGGCCCCGGTCCCGCTTCGGCGGGGGCGGGGCCCTCGGCATTGGCGGATGCCCCGCCGCTGGTCAGCCGGGACACCGGCCGATCAGGCCGGGCACCCGCGTGGTGGTCCGTACGTCGCCGGACGGCCGGGAGGCCGGGAGCAGCGCCGCATGATGGTCCTGTGGTCGCGCCGGGCCGGTCAGCGTGCTGACGGTCGGGCCGGGCTGCCGGGGGTGACCAGGGGGAAGTCCGGGTCCGGGGCGTCCAGCAGCGTGCCGAAGTTCGCGAGGGCCATGGCGTCCCCTTCGAGGGTCACGGCACCGGCGGCTGTCTCGTCGGCGAAGGTGGTCCGTCCGCCGAGCACGGTGTTCAGGGTGGTGCGCGCCAGCCGCAAGGTGGCGTGCGGCCGTTCGCCGCGCGGGGCGTCGCCCGGCAGGGCGGTCAGGGCGCCGTTCGACAGCAGCAGCGTCCAGGTCTCGCCCGTGTCGGTGAACTCCCAGCGCAGCAGCAGCCGTCCGGCCGCGGCGGCGCGAGGACCGTTGATCCGTACCGCCATGGACCGGAAGACCTGCCCCGCGCTCAGTGCGGCGAGGATGTCGGGGGCGCTGCGGGTGGGCGTCGGGATGATGCCGCCACGGAGTTCCGCCGCGCCCATCAGGTAGAAGTTGCGCCAGGGGCCCGATTCGGCGCCGTGGCCCAGACGTTCGAAGGTGTCCGCCTGCAGGGAGCGGGCCTCGGCGTTCCCCGGTTCCGCGAACAGCACATGGCTGACGACCTCGGCGACCCAGCGCAGGTCGCCCTCCGCGTAGGACTTCCTGGCCTTGGCGAGTACGGCATCGGCCCCGCCCATGAACTCCACGTACCGGCCCGCGGCCTCGACGGGCGGGTGGGTCCACAGGTGGGCGGGGTTGCCGTCGAACCACCCCATGTACCGCTGGTAGACGGCCTTGGCGTTGTGGCTGAGCGTGCCGTAGTAGCCGCGGGCGTGCCAGGCGCGGTCCAGCGCCTCCGGCAGACGGAGCTCCTCGGCGATCTCGGCCCCTGTGCGGCCGGCGTTGATGAGCCGTACGGACTGGTCGTGCAGGTAGGCGTACGTGTCCCGCTGCTCTTCCAGGAAGCGGACGGCCCGCTCCTGGCCCCAGGTCGGCCAGTGGTGGGAGGCGAAGACGGTGTCGGACTCACCGGCGAACAGCCGCAGGGTCTCGGTCAGATAGCCCGCCCAGGCGCTGGGGTCGCGGACGAGCGCGCCCCGCAGGGTGAGCACGTTGTGCAGGGTGTGGCAGGCGTTCTCGGCGACGCACAGCGTCCGCAGGTCGGGGAAGTGGAAGTTCATCTCCGAGGGGGCCTCGGTGCCCGGGGTGAGCTGGAAGACCATACGGACGCCGTCGACGGTCTCCTCCTGTCCGGTCCTGGTGATGTCGACGGTCGGCGCGATCAGCCCCACCGTGCCCAGGGACGTCGTCATGCCGAGGCCGCAGCCGACCTGCCCCCCGGGTCCCTTGGCGAGGGCGGCGCCGTACATGTAGCCGGCTCGGCGGCTCATCGCCGGACCGGTGAACACGTTCTCGCTCGCGGCGTGTTCCATGAATCCCACGGGCGCCAGCACCGGCACCGCGCCGGACGCCACGTCGGCCGCGTCCACCACACCGTGTACGCCGCCGAAGTGGTCGACGTGCGAGTGGGTGTAGAGCACGGCCGTCACCGGCCGCTCCCCCCGGTGTTCGCGGTAGAGCCCGAGTGCGGCGGATGCGACCTCCTGGCTGATGAGCGGGTCGATGACCACGACGCCCCGCTCGCCCTCGACGAAGGTGATGTTGGACAGGTCGAGCCCGCGCACCTGGTAGATACCGGGCACCACCTCGTACAGACCCTGTTTCGCCGTCAGCCTGCCCTGGCGCCACAGGGACGGATGGACCGTCGGCGGCGCTTCCCCGCCCTGCTCCAGGAAGGCGTAGGCGTCGTTGTCCCAGATCAGCCGTCCCTCCGCATCCCGGACGACACAAGGGTCCAGTCGTCCCAGGAAGCCGCGGTCGGCATCGGCGAAGTCCTGGTCGTCGTCCCAGGCGAGACGGTCGGTGCTGTACGTGGTCACAGGTGCTCACACTTCTTTCCGTACGGGGGGCGGGCCGGTCGGGGCGCCGGCCGGGGAGGCGCGGGGAGCCGCGCCCGACTGCCGCTGGTGGAAGGCCGGGCCGCCCAGGGCGACGGCCGACAGGAGGCCGATGGCGGTGATCGGGGCGGGCTCCTGCAGCCGGAGCCCGAGCAGCCAGTCGGAGCACAGCGCGGCCCCGACGAGAGCCACCTTCAGTGCCACCAGGCGCCGCAGCGGCACGTGGCGGGACGGCGTGCTGCCGGTCCGCCGCTCCCGCCTGCGGCGTACGAGATGGACGAGCGGCGGGACCACCAGGATGACCACGAGCACCCGCAGCGCGTGCTCCCAGGCCGGGAATCCGGCGCCGCGCCACCACATCCCCGCCATCACCAGCCCGGCGGCCAGATACCCGGCCCGGACCGCGCGGCCCGGCCGGGCGGGCGGGGGCGGGCCTGCCCGGCCGGTCCCGGGAGGCCCGCCGGCGGGCTCGGTGCTCGGCATGCGCGACTCCTCACGGGGGTGACCGGGACGCTCGCCACCGTAAAGTGTCAGTCCTGACTTTTTCTAGTGCTCGCGCCGTCTCGTGCGGCGGAACTGTCACACATGACAGTTCCTGTCCCGCATGCCACAATCGCTCACCGTGACGACGACTGAGCCCCAGGGGCCCGGGCTGCGCGAGCAGAAGAAGGCGGCTACCCGGCTGGCACTTCAGCGGGCCGCGCTGCGCATGTTCGAGGAGAACGGCTTCGCGGGGACGACCGTCCGGGACATCGCCGCCGCCGCGGGCGTCACCGAGCGCACCTTCTTCCGGTACTTCCCCTCCAAGGAAGACCTCGTCTTCGGCGAGATCGCCGACCTGCTGCCACCCCTGCGCGACGAGATCCTCGCCAGGCCCGCCGGGGAACCACCGCTGACCGTCGTGCTGAACGCACTGCTCGCGCTCGGCGGGAAACGCCCCGGGACCGGGCTGGTGCTCCTCTTCAGCGGGCCCCCCGCCCGCTTCGCACCCGGACCTTCCCGCCCGGCGCTCACGGTCCTGTTCGACTTCGAGAGCGGCGTCGCCACCGCTCTGGCGGAGCGTCTGGGCGAGCCCGCGGGCGGCGCTGACGGTTCCGCCCTCTCCCTGCGCTGCTCGGTCCTCGCGCGGGCCGCGGTCGGCGCCGTCCGCAGCGCGGTGGTCGCGCACAGCGACCTGGGCGACGACCAGCCCGTGCCCGGCGCGATCAACGCTCTGCTCCGCGAGGCGTTCGCGGTCCTCGATTCCTGAACCGGATGTGCGGGAGCGCGGCGGTGCCGGCGCGGGGCGACGGCTGGGGATTCCCCTGGTGTCAGGTGTCAGGTGTCAGGCGTCAGGGGCGGCCTGCGGCCGGGCTGCCGGACCGGGCCAGGCCGTCTCGTAGTACTTCACCCGCTCGTCCTGCCCGGCCGGCCGCATGCCCGCCGAGGTCATCACGCGGTGGGACGCCGTGTTCCCGTGGTCGGCGTCACGAGTTCGTCCATGTACGGGTGAATATCACGCAGGCGCGGTGGCCGGCGCGCGGATTTACGGGGGCTGGGGGCGCCCGGCGCACAGAGCTGCCGCGATCTGCCGCCCCGACCGGGGAGCGCCCGCGGAATGCAAGTAAGGTAACCCTAATAATGCCTGGTCAGTGTCCCGCTGGGGGCAGCCTCTCACGGTATGGAGTACCCCTTGTCGAACGTCGCGCCCCCGCTCGCCGTCCCTCCGGCTCCCGGCTCCGCCGCCCCCGGTCCGCTCGCCGGTGCGGTGCCCGTGGGGTCGGCCGGTGAGCTGCGCGGCATCCTCGGCGTGCCCCACCCCATCGTCATCGACAAGGTGCACGACCGGCTCACCGAGGACGATCTGGACCTGCTGGCGCGTTCTCCCCTCTGTGCCCTGTCCACCTCCGACGCAGGCGGCAACTGCGATGTCTCCCCGCGCGGTGACGCTCCCGGTTTCACCCGCGTACTCGACGACCGCACGCTCGCGCTGCCCGACCGTCCGGGCAACCGGCGGGGCGACAGCTTCCACAACGTCCTGTCCAACCCGCATGTGGGGCTGCTCTACCTGATACCCGGGGTGATGGACGTGCTGCGCGTCAACGGCCGTGCCCGCCTGTTCAGGGACGCCCCCTTCTTCGACGCGATGACGGTCAGGGGGCGGCGCCCGGAACTCGCGCTGGTCGTCGAGATCGAGGAGATCTTCCGCCACTGCCCGGCATCGCTGCGCCGCTCCGGCGTGTGGTCGCCCGAGACCTGGGAGCCGGGCACGGGACCGGCCGCGGGATCCGCCCCCGCCTGATGCCCGGCCCGCCGAGCCCGGCCGCCGGCCTGCGGGCCGGGCCGGGCCATGGCTCCCGCCCGGCCCGGCCGCTTTCTCCGGCTAACCGTCTGCCCTTGCCCGCCAGAGCAGCCACCCGAAGTACGGGGCGCCGATGACCGCGGTGACGACCCCCACGGGGATCTGGGCGGGCGCGATGACGGTCCGGCCGATCATGTCCGCGGCCACCACCAGCAGCGCGCCCATCAGCGCCGCCACCGGGAGTACCCGCGTGTGGCGCCGGCCGACCAGGGCGCGGGCCGCGTGCGGTGCCACGAGTCCGACGAAGCCGATCACACCGACCGCGGCGACCGCGGCCGCGGTGAGCACGACGGAGACACAGAGCAGGGCCAGTCGCGTGGGGGCGAGGCGGATCCCCAGCAGTCTCGGGGTGTCGCCGTCCAGGCCGATGACGTCGAGCTCGCGTCGCATCACGGCGAGGACGGGCAGGCATACGACGAGCGCGGCGAGCACCGGGAGGACCTCCGGGACCGTACGCCCGTACGTCGAGCCGGAGAGCCACACCAGGGCCTTCGTGCCGTTGTGCGGATCGGTCAGCACGATCAGCAGACTGACCAGCGCCGCCGCCCCGGCGGAGACGCCGACACCGATCAGCACCAGCCGGTTCTGCTCCAGCCCGTGCCGTGCCGCGAGTCCGAAGACCAGCGCGGTGGCCGCAGCGGCCCCGGCGAGCGCGGATCCGCCGATCAGCCAGAAGCTCGCCAGCGGGACGGCCGTCACGGTGATGACGGCGCCGACCCCGGCCCCGCCGACCACTCCGAGGATGCCCGGCTCGGCGAGGGGGTTGCGCGAAACCGCCTGCACCACCGTGCCCGCCGTCGCGAGCGCGGCCCCGGCGAGCAGCGCGGCGGCGATGCGCGGCGTTCGGGTGTCGAGGACGTAGGTGACGAGCCGGCCGGACCGGCCGGTGAGCCAGTTGCCCACGTCGCCGATGAGCAGGGTGGTGTCACCGAGGAGGGCCGACGCGACGACCGCCACGGCGAGGGCGGCGGTCACCGCCGAGAGTGTGACGGCGAAAGCCCGCCGGCTGCGCAGCCGGGCGAAGGCCGCGTCGGGGCCGCTGGAGCCGCTCTCCCTGGACCGGTGGGCCAGGAGGACGAGGACCACCGCACCGGAGAAGCTGGTCACGATGCCGGTCGGTACGGTCGCGCCCGCCTGGCCGCCGAAGAGGGCACGCAGCAGGACATCGGCGCCGAGCACCACCAGGACGCCGGCCAGTGCCGACGCGGGGATGAACACCCGGTGGCGCAGCAGCGCCGGCAGGCGGGCACCGATCAGCCGCACGGTCGCGGGCGCGCACAGTCCGACGAAGCCGATGGGCCCGGCGACGGTGACGGAGACCGCGGAGAGGACCACGGCGAGCACCACGGCGACGGCCCGCGTGAGGCGGGGATCGACACCGATCACCTGGGCCTCGTCGTCACCGAGCCCGAGGATGTCGAGCCGCCTGCCCAGGGCGACGAGACCGGCCAGCGCCACGAGGGCGACGGGGGTGAGCGGTGCGATCGTCTGCATCCCGATCTGCGCGAGGGAGCCGTTGCCCCAGGCGTAGAGCCCGGTGGTCTGCTGGGCGCGCAGCAGGAGAAGCATCTGGCTCAGCCCGCTGAGCCCGAGCGTGAGGGCCGAGCCTGCCAGGACGAGCCGGGTGGAGCCCGCCCCGGCGCGGGCGAGGCCCAGCACGATGCCCGCCGCGAGCAGTCCGCCGACGAGCGCCGTGGCACCGGCCGGGAAGGCGGGCAGGGCGATGCCGAACGCGGCGACGGCGACGACCGCCAGGTAGGCGCCGGCGTTCACGGCGAGTGTGTCGGGCGAGGCCAGCACGTTGCGCGACACCGACTGCAGGACGGCTCCGGCCGCGCCCAGCGTGCAGCCGACGACGAGACCGGCGGCGAGCCGCGGCAGCCGCGAGGCCACGAGGACGGCGTCCGCCTGGCCCGGCCCGTCGTCGCCTGTCCACAGGGTGGTGAAGGCGCGCCAGAGCGCGTGCGGTCCGACGGCCGCCGTGCCCTGCCCGATGTGCACGACCGCGAGGGCGAGCAGCGCGAGGAGTGTCCCGAGCGCGAGAAGGGCGAGAGCGCCGCGGTGCGCGGGCCGGCCGGCCGCGGCGGGGAGTGGTTCCTCCGCCACGGCGGCCGACGGAGTGCGCGCGGCCTCTGTCGTGGGGGTGCTCACGGTCACGTGGTCAGCGCGTGCACAACGGCGTCGATGTACTGCGTCATCGACGCCGTACCACCGAACATCCAGATGCCGTCAGGGAGCCGGTGGACGTTGCCCTTCTTGACGAAGGGCAGCGACTTCCAGACCGCGTTGTCCTTGAGCCCGTCGGCGAACGGGTCCGCACCGTCAACGGTGTTGGTGATGTAGAGGAACCGGGCGTCGCCGATCTTCGTGAGGCCCTCCACATCCGTCGCCGCCAGGCCGTACCCCTTGTCGCCCTTCATGGTCCAGGGGCTGGCCAGGCCGAGTTCGGTGTTGATGTCGGCGAGCAGTGAGCCCTTCACGTAGGGGCGCACCGAGACCTGGCTCCCCTCCTTCCACCCGTCGGCGAAGGCGGCCTTCTCACCTCCTAGGCCGGCGGCGGAGAGCTCCTTCCGGCCGGCGGCGATCTTCCGGCGGAAGGCGGCGATCTCGGTCCTGGCCCTGTCCTCGGTCCCGGTGGCCCTGGCGATGAGGCTGACGTTGTCGGTCATCCGGTCGATCTGCCGGCCGGCGTCCGCGGACCGCACCACGAGGAGAGGGGCCACCTTGGAGAGCTGCTTCACGGCCGAGGCCGACAGGTCGTCCGTCGCGACGATGAGGTCCGGTTCGAGTGCGGCGACCGTGTCCACGCTGGGCTCGCCGCGGGTGCCTATGTCCTTGACGCCGCTGGGCAGCGGCGCAGCGGTGTCGTACGCCTGGTAGCCCTTGACGTCGGCGGCGCCGACCGGGGCGACCCCCAGGCTGACGAGCGATTCGATGACGTTCCACTCGGTGCCGACGACGCGCCTGGCGGGTCCGTCGAGTGTCACCTTCTTGCCGCGTGAGTCCGTGAGCGTCAGCTTCGCGGCCGATGCGGACTCCTTCGCCGGAGCCTCGGACGTGCCGCAGCCGACGAGGGTGAGCGCGGCGGTCACCGCGATCAGGGGCCATGCCCAGTGCTTGGTCGTCATGAGGTGTTTCAGGGCCTTTCGAGCCGGAGGTGGTGTCTTCCCACCGCGCGGGTGCGGGGGGTGCCCGTGGAAGGGTCGGATTCGACCTCGATACGGATGCCGTAGGTGTCGGTGAGCAGTTGGGAGTCGTACACCTGGGCCGGTGTCCCGGCGGCCGCGACGCGGCCCGACGAGAGCAGGACGACCTGGTCCGCCACGGCGGCGGCCTGGTCCAGATCGTGCAGGACGACACCGATGGTCACGCCGTGCGTGTCGGCGAGCTCCCGGACGAGGTCCAGGATCTCCACCTGGTAGCGGAGGTCGAGGTAGGTCGTCGGTTCGTCGAGGAGCAGCACCTCGGTGTCCTGTGCCAGACAGCAGGCGAACCAGACGCGTTGGAGCTGCCCGCCGGAGAGGCTCTCGACGCCGCGGTCGGCGAGTCCGGCGACGTCGGTGACGGCCAGGGCGTGTTCGACGAGCCGCGCGCCGTCCGGATCGGCCCCTCCGAGCCGGCTGCGGTACGGGTGCCGGCCGAAGCCGACCACCTCGCGGACGCTGAGGCCGGCCGGGGTGGCGCGGCTCTGTGCGAGCAGGGTGACGCGCCGGGCGAACTCGGTACGGGAGAGGGCGAGGGCGTCGGTGGAATCCGCACCGTCCCCGCCCACGCCCACCTGGCCCGCGCGGGCCCGGTGGAGGCGGGCGACTGCTCTCAACAGGGTCGACTTTCCGCTGCCGTTCGGGCCGATGAGCGCGGTGACCCACCCTCGCGGCAGTCGGAGGTCCGCCTCGTGTACGACATCGACGCCGTCGTAGGCGACCGTGATGCCGGTGGCGGCGAGGCCGGACGGGACGCCGGAGTGTCCGGCGTCCCCGGTGGACGGTCCGTTGCTGTCTGCCGGGGTACGGCGGGGCCTGGGGGTGTCTTCTCGGCCGGGTGCAGTCGCGATCACCCAACAGAGGTTAGCCTAACCTAAGTAATGGTCGGCATTCGGCCCCGTCTCCGATGCGGCGGCCGGAAATCGACCCCGAAGAACCGGATTTGGCCGCACCCCGGCGCGCGGTCGCCTGGACTCACCGGGCGGGCTCGGTCTCCGGCCGGGCGGCCGGGCCGGCGGCCGGGGGCGCGGTCGGCAGGTCGCGGGCGCGGCGGATCGGCGAGAAGAAGAGGAGCGACGCGGCGACCGGCAGCGCGGCGATGGTGATCCACAGCGCGGTGCGCGTTCCCAGCGCCTCGCCCAGCGCGCCGCCGAGGACCGCCCCCAGCGGAATGGTGCCGTAGTTGAGGAACGCGGCCGACGCGGAGATCCGGCCGAGCATGTCCTTGGGGCAGTACTGCTGACGGAAGGTCGAGGCGAGGATGTTCCCCGCGATCACGCCGAAGGACACCGACGTGTAGCCGATCACGAAGAGCACCAGGCCGAACCCGGCTGTGGTCAGCGGGATCAGGAGGGCGAGCGAGGGCACCGCAAGCTCGAACAGGATCAGGGCGCGGGCGCTGCCGATCCGGGCGGCGACGCGGCGGGCGGCGAAGGAGCCGATGATGCCGCCGATTCCGCCCCCGGTCATCAGCGCGCCGATGGTCCCGGACGAGAGATGGACCTCGCGCACCAGGAAGACCACCAGGATCGACTGATACGCCATCAGCGCCAGGTTGGTTGCGCCGCCCGCGATGGCCATGGCGCGCAGATACGCGTCACCGAAGGTCAGCCGCAGGCCCGTACGGATCTCCCGGCCCAGCGCTCCGCGCGCTCGCACGGTCGCAGGGCCGCGCGGTTCACGGTGCTTGATGCGCAGGACGCAGAGGAACGACACCGCGAACGTCGCCGCGTTCACGAACAGCCCGTTCGCCGCGCCGACCCCCTGCACCAGGAAGCCGCCCGAACCGTTTCCGGCGAGCTGCGCAGCCGACTCGCTGCCGTGCAGCTTGGAGTTGCCCTCCGCCTGGTCCGCGGGTGCGACGAGGTGGGGGAGCAGTGCGGTGTACGCGGTCTGGAAGAAGACGGTGGCCGTCCCTGCCAGTACCGCCGTGGCCAGCAGGTAGCCGATCGAGAGCAGGTGCAGCCAGGCGGCGACGGGTATTCCGGCGAAGAGCAGCAGGGCGGCGGCGTCGGCGGTGAGCATGACGGGGCGGCGCGGCAGCCGGTCCACCCACGCGCCCGCCGGCAGCCCGATGAGCAGCCAGGGCAGCCAGCTCGCGGCGGTGAGCAGGCCCACTTGGAGGGTGGAGGCGTGCAGCAGTGTCACCGCGACCAGGGGCAGGGCGACCGAGGTGACGGACGCGCCGTACTTCCCGGTGGTCGAGCCCGTCCAGAGGAGGCGGAAGTCGCGGTTGCGCAGCAGGAGGCTGCGTGAGGTGGAGCGCGCTGGCGTACCCGGAGTCGGCATGAGTATGAAGGTATCTTGCAGAGGACTCTCTGCAAAGGGGTTTGCAGAGAGTCCTCTGCAATATTCGGGCTCTGCGGAAATGCCAGGTCCGTGGAGCAGGCCAGGTCTTCGGAGAAGCCAGGGGCCGGCTCCGGCCGGAGGGGACGGGCCGGGTGTCAGCTCCGGCCCTCGTGGCGGGCGAAGGACTGGAGCTGGACGCTGACCGGAAGCGATCCCGGCACCGTCGGTTCGTCCGCCGCCGGGTAGTACTTGTCGACCACGGCCATCAGCTCGTCGTTCAGCTCCCGCAGCCGGGCCGGGGTCAGCCGCAGATCGTCCCAGTTGGCGATGGTGCCCGCGCTCTCCCACTCGGCGGGCCACTGCTGCGCGGCGTAGGCGGACGCCCGCTGGAAGTACAGCTGGATGAGCTCCTGGACATAGGCGTCCACGGCGACGCGCGCCGAGGGATCCTCCTGGCTCAACTGTGCGGTGTGCAGCACCTGCCGGTCCTCCACCGCCCGCCACCAGCGTTCCCGCTTGGTGCCCCGCTCCACGTCCTCCTCGATGAAGCGGTGCTCGGCGAGCTGTCGCAGATGCCAGCTCACCGTGCCGGTGCTCTCGCCGAACTCCTGGGCCAGCGTGGTGGAGGTCGCGGGCCCGTCGCGGCGCAGTGACTCCATGATGCGCATCCGCAGCGGGTGCGCGAGGGCGCGCAGACTTCGGGCGTCGATCGTCCGTACGGGCTTGTGGCTGGCCATACCGGCAGCGTAACCGGGCCCGGCCGGCTCCCGCCCGGCCCTGCCCCCGCGGTCGGCGGCCTCCCTCGTGAAGGCTGCCGGCCACGCCCGGATCAGCGCGCCCGGAGCCCGCTCAGCAGCAGATTCCGGACGGCGGTGAATTCGGCCTCGATGCCCGGGAGGACCCACTCCGCCGCGTACACGGGGTCGTGGAAGCGGACCGTGGCGTCGAAGACCGCGCGGGCCGCCGCCGTGAAGTCCGCTTCGGCGGCGGCGAACTCGCCCTGCGCGCTGCCGTCCTCGATGATCCGGGCGAGCTGTCCGACCAGGGTCCCGATGTGGCGGCCGACGACTCCGCTGTGCTCCTCGGTCAGCACCCCGAACGTCGCGAACAGCTCGGGGTCGCCGCCCGCCTTGTGGCGCTTCGCGGCGAAGAGCCGCTCCAGCCAGCTCTCCAGCCGGGCCGTCGCGGAGCCCGTCCGGTCGTCCGCGTATGCGGCGAGCATGTCCTCGGACCGGTGCAGCCAGCGCTCCGTGACGGCCTCGCGCAGCGCTGCCTTGGTACGGAAGTGGCGGTAGACGCTGCCGTGGCTGACCCCGAGCGCTCGCGCCACGTCCACAACGGTGGCCTTGGCCGGGCCGTACCGGCGCAGGACATCCTCGGTCGCCTCAAGGATGCGCTCGGGTGTCAGGGCTTCGGGTGTCATCGCGTCTGCGCTGCCTTTCGGTGCCGCGCTGCCTTTCGGAGGACGCGCTGCGAGCGGGGGGTGGAGCGTCCCCGACGGTACCGGGGGGTCAGCGCTCGCTGTCCAGGTGGGCCATCTGGGCGGTCGGGTAGCGGTCGCCCGCGGCGGAACCGGCGGGGACCGCGTCCTCGATGGCGGCGATGTCCGCCGCGTCGAGGGTGACGTCCAGGGAGCCGAGCGCCTCGGCCAGGCGGTCGCGGGTCCTGGCGCCGATCAGCGGGACGATGTCGTCACCGCGTGCCGAGACCCAGGCGATGGCGGTCTGGGCGACGGAGGCCCCCTTCTGGTCGGCGACCTTCCGCAGCGCCTCGACCAGATCGAGGTTGTGCTGGAGGTTCTCGCCCTGGAAGCGCGGGCTCATGCTCCGGAAGTCGCCGGGGCCCAGCTCGCGGTCCCGGGTGAAGTGGCCGCTGATCAGGCCGCGGGAGAGCACTCCGTACGCGGTGATGCCGATGCCCAGTTCGCGCGTGGTCGGCAGGATCTCCGCCTCGATGCCGCGCGAGATCAGCGAGTACTCGATCTGGAGGTCCGCGATCGGAGCGGTGGCGGCCGCCCTGCGGATGGTGCCGGCGCCCACCTCGGAGAGGCCCGCGTACCGGACATGGCCCGCTTCGATCAGCTCCGCGATGGCGCCGACGGTCTCCTCGATCGGCACATCGGGATCGACGCGGGCGATCCGGTAGATGTCGATGTGGTCGGTGCCGAGCCGCTGGAGCGAGTACGCGGCGAAGTTCTTGACGGCGTTCGGGCGGCCGTCGTAGCCGGTGAAGCCTCCTTCGACGGTCCGCAGCGCGCCGAACTTGACGCTGGTGAGGGCCTGTTCGCGGCGGGCGGCGGGGGCGGTGCGCAGGGCTTCGCCGATCAGCAGCTCGTTGTGGCCCATGCCGTAGAAGTCGCCGGTGTCGAGCAGTGTGACCCCGGCGTCCAGGGCGGCGTGGATGGTCGCGATCGACTCGGCGCGGTCGGCGGTGCCGTACAGCGCGGACATGCCCATGCAGCCGAGGCCGAGTACGGAGGTCAGCGGACCTGCGGTGCCCAGGGTGCGGGCGGGGACGGGAGTGGTGGCCATGCGGGCTCCTTCGCCGGAACGGAAGCTGACAGGGGTCGGTGCAGACGACTATGGCATGTCGACTGACAGATTTCAATATCTGTCATCCCGTTCGCGCTCGAAGGGGCCGCAGTGGCCGGCGGCGTTACGCGGGCGAGCCCGAGGTGAACCGGCGTACGAGCGGCGACAGTACGAGCACCGACTTGGTGCGCTCGACGAACGGCTCGCCGGCGATGCGCTCCAGCACCCGTTCGAAGTGGCGTACGTCCTCGGCGTAGATCTGGATCACCGCGTCCGCCTCGCCGGTGACGGTCGAGGCGGACGCCACCTCCGGATAGCGGGACATGCCGCGGCGGATGTCCTCGGGGGAGGTGTTGTGGCGGCAGTGGATCTCGACGAACGCCTCGGTCTCCCAGCCCAGCGCCGCGGGGTCCACCCGCACGGTGAAGCCGGTGATGGCACCGGAGGCCAGCAGCCGGTCGACTCTGCGTTTGACGGCGGGCGCCGACAGGCCGACCCGGGCGCCGATGTCGGCGTAGGAGCGGCGGGCGTCCTCGGCGAGGGCGTGGACGATGCGTTCGTCGAGATCGTTCAGTCGCACGGCGGGTGGATCACACTTCTTCTCGGGTGGACGTGGCTCAGCTGACGGGCACGTCTTCGCGGGCGAGCTGGGAGCGGCGGATGCCGTAGCCGAAGTACAGCACGAGCCCGGCGGCCATCCAGATTCCGAACCACACCCAGGTCTGGGCGCCCAGGCTGGTCATCATCCACACGCACAGGGCGAAGCCGATGGCCGGAGTCACCGGCGAGAAGGCCACCCTGAAGGTCCGCGGCATGTCGGGCCGGGTCCGGCGGAGCACGATGACGGCCACATTGACCAGCGCGAAGGCGAAGAGCGTGCCGATGCTGGTGGCGTTGGCCAGCTCGCCCAGCGGGACGACCGCGGCGAGGACACCGCAGAACAGCGAGACGATCACCGTGTTGGCGACGGGGGTGCCGCTCCGCGGGCCGACCTTCGCGAACACCTTGGGCACCAGACCGTCACGGGCCATCGAGAACAGGATCCGGGTCTGCCCGTAGAGCACGGTCAGGACCACGCTGGCGATGGCGACGACGGCCCCTGCGGCGAGCAGCACGGCCCAGAAACTCTGACCGGTGACGTCACGCATGATCTGGGCGAGGGCGGCGTCCGCGTTGTGGAAGTGCTGCCAGGGCATGGCGCCGACCGCGATCAGGGCCACGAGGCAGTACAGCGCGGTGACGATCAGCAGGGAGAGCATGATCGCGCGCGGCATGTCGCGTTTGGGGTCGCGGGCCTCCTCGCCCGCGGTGGAGGCGGCATCGAAGCCGATGTACGAGAAGAAGAGGCTGGCACCGGCAGCGCTGACGCCGGACATGCCGAGCGGCATGAACGGCTTGTAGTTGCCCGCCTTGACGCCCGCCACGGCCACCGCGCAGAACAGGATCAGGGAGGCGATCTTCACGACCACCATGATCGTGTTCGCGCGGGCGCTCTCCTTGGCGCCGCCCAGCAGGAAGCCCATCGCCAGCAGCACGACGAGCAGTGCGGGAATGTTGATGATGCCGCCGTCACCGGGCGGCGCGGACAGGGCGGTGGGGATCGTGACCCCGATCGTGCCGTCCAGGAACTCGTTGAGGTACTGGCCCCAGCCGACGGCGACCGCCGCCACGGACACGCCGTACTCCAGCATCAGGCACCAGCCGCAGAGCCAGGCGATGAATTCGCCCATCGTGGCGTAGGTGTAGGAGTACGAGGAGCCGGAGACCGGGATGGTGCCCGCCAGTTCCGCGTACGACAGTGCGGAGAAGAGCGCGGTGAGCCCGGCGATCACGAAGGAGATGACCACCGCGGGCCCGGCCTTGGGGACCGCCTCGCCGAGGACCACGAAGATGCCCGTGCCCAGCGTGGCCCCGATGCTGATCATCGTCAGCTGCCACATGCCCAGGGAGCGCCTGAGCCGTCCGCCCTCGCCCTGCCCGCCCTCGGCGATGAGCCGCTCGACGGGTTTGCGGCGCATCAGCCGGGGGCCGGTGCCACCACCGCCGGACCCGGGACCTGGGCCCGGTCCCGCGCGGTCCCGGGTGGTCGGCGCTGCGTCGGGTCGTGCCACGGTGAGGCTCCTTCATCGCTGCCTGCTCCGGCGGCTGGCCCCCGCGCCGGACGGCGCCGCCCGCGGGTGCGCGTCCCGGCGCACAGCAGGTGGGGACCGCCGAGCCTGGGGTCTCCACCGCTCCACGTACAGGGCAGAACACTACGAGGCGTGCGTAGCGGCCCGTAATGCAGGTTCCTTGTCCATCTGCGGCGATTCGTTGCGCGCATCCGCGGGGAACGGCTGTTCGTGCCGTCCCGGCCGGCTCCGGGGCGGTCCGCGAAATGCGGTGGGTCCTCCGGTGCTGCGGCCGGTACTCTGACCGGCATGGCAAAGAGTCGCAACAACCTTCTCGGCGTGGGCGGGCAGCGCAAGAAGATGGCCCGTTCCGGAGCGCAGAGCTCGGCCGCCGCAGGCGCCGAGGACCGCAGGTCGGCCGCTGACCAGAAGCAGGAACTGCTCCAGAAGATGCGTGAGCGGGCCGAGGGAGCCGGAGCCGCCGGAACCCCCTCCGCCGAGGGCTGACGTACCGGGCGCAGCAGCGACTGCCCCCGCACGGACGGAGCGCGGCACAGCAACAGCGCGTCCCAGCACAGCACAGTGGGCCCGGATCGTCTCCACGATCCGGGCCCACTGCCGTGTCCGCCCCCCCGGCTACCGGACCGTCCGTGGCAGCCGCAGGCTGAGCAGCGCGGTGACGGCGACGGTGGCCAGCTGGAGCAGCAGCGTCACCGTCAGCGCCTCCCGCATCCCCAGCGAAGGGGTCAGCGACAGGAAGAGCGTGCCGAGCGTGGCCACCCCCAGCGCGAGCGACGCCTGCTGTGTCGTCGTCATCACACCGCCGCCCACCCCGGCCCGTTCCGCCGGCACGTCGGAGAGCACGATCCGGAACAGCACGGGCAGCTGGAGCCCCTGGCCGAATCCGGCCAGGGCCGTCCCGGGAGCCAGGGCCGCGATCCCGAGACCGGACCAGTCCCACCACACGGTCGCCGCGATCACCGCGACGCCCACGGCCTGGATCAGCCCGCCCGCCGTCACGACCCGGCTCGCGTAGCGGCCGACCAGCCGGGGGCCGGCCAGGGACGCGGTGAAGAAGGCCGCCGCCATCGGTACGAGCGCGAGCCCCGCCGTCACCGGGCCCATCCGGAGTCCCTGCTGGAGCGCGACCGCGATGACGAACATGAAGCCGCCGAACCCGATCGAGAAGGGCACCACCAGCGTGAGCCCGCGCCGCAGCGAGTCGAGCCGCAGCAGGCTCGGCGGCACCAGCGGCACTTCGCCCCTGCGGTCGGCCGCCCGCTCGGTGAGGTAGAAGGCCGCCGCGGCGAAGGGGAAGACTCCCAGCGAGATCCAGGTCCACAGCGGCCATCCGGCCGCCCGGCCCTCGGTGAGCGGCGCGAGCAGTGTCACCAGCGAGAGCCCGAGCAGCAGCGTGCCCGGGACGTCCACGGGTGCGGGCTTCTCGGACCGGGTCTCCGGTACGGAGCGGACCGCCAGCACCAGTCCGACGACCGCCACCGGCACATTGACCAGGAAGATCGACCGCCAGCCGGTGCCCGCCACATCGGCGGCGACCAGGACACCGCCGACGATCTGCCCGGCCACCATCGAGAGCCCGGCCGTGGCCCCGTAGAGCCCCATCGCCTTCGCCCGCCGGGGCCCCGCCGTGGTGGCCTGGATGGTGGCGAGGACCTGCGGGAGCATCAGCGCCGACGAGGCGCCCTGTGCCACCCGCGAGCCGACCAGCGTCCAGGCGTCGGGCGAGAGGCCGCAGGCCAGCGAGGTGATCCCGAAGGCGGCCATACCGAGCAGGAAGAGCCTGCGCCGCCCGGCCATGTCCCCGAGCCGCCCGCCGAGCACCAGCAGCACCGCGTAGGCGACGCCGTACCCGGCGACCACCAGCTCCAGCATCGCGGGGCCCGCGGCCAGGTCGTGGTCGATGGTCGGCAGGGCGACGTTGACGATGAAGAAGTCGATCAGGGGCAGGGCGGCCCCGAGCAGCACCGTGAACAGCCCCAGCGTGCCGAGCACCGGGGTGGGGTGGTCGTGGCGGTGGAGGGCGCCGGATGGAGTGGATGAAGTCCGTACGGTCGTAGCTGTCGTATTGCTCACGGAGACGAGGATGCGCCACCGCTCAGCCTGGTACCAGAGTCTTATTATCCTGGTAGCAGGAGTACCTGGCACTGGGCTGCCCGGTACGGCACTCTGATTGCATGACCACTGTCGCGCCCGAGACCGACGTACGCAGGCACGAGCTCGCCGACTTCCTGCGCAGCCGCCGTGAGCGCATCACGCCCGAGCAGGCCGGGCTGCCGCGCGGGGCCAGGCGCCGGACACCAGGACTGCGCCGCGAGGAGGTCGCCCAGCTCTCCGCGGTCGGCGTCACCTGGTACACGTGGCTGGAGCAGGCGCGCGAGATCACCGTCTCCCCGCAGGTCCTGGACGCCATCGCCCGTACGCTCCTGCTCGACCTGCACGAGCGGGCACATCTCTTCTCGCTGGCCGGCGCGGTCGACCCGTCGCCCGGGGCGGTCTGCCCCTCCATCACGCCCGCGCTCTCGTCCCTGATCGAGCAGCTGGACCCGGTCCCGGCCTGTATCCAGAACAGCCGTTACGACATCCTCGCGTACAACCGCACCTACGGGCGGCTGCTCTGTGATCTGGACTCCGTCGCCCCCGAGGACCGCAACTGCATGCTGCTCTCGTACACGAACGAGGACTGGCGCTCCTCGGTCGTCGATCTCGACGCCATGTGCCGGGTGATGGCCGCCAAGTTCCGCGCGTCGATGGCCGGGCATCTGGCAGAGCCCGCATGGAAGGCACTGCTCAGGCGGCTGGAGGCGGCTTCGCCCGAGTTCCGCGAGATCTGGGCCCGGCACGAGATCGTCGGTCCCGGCGGCAAGACCAAGCGCTTCCACAACCGGCACGTCGGAGCGCTGCTCGTCGACCACACCGATCTCTGGCTCGGCCCCGCCCCCGGCCCGCGTCTGGTGACCTACGTACCGGCCACCGAGGAGTCCCGCGAACGGCTTGAGCGGCTCCACGCGCTGGCGTCCGCCACCGGCTGACCGGTGCGGCTCTACGCGTGGGCGTCCGCCACCGCTTGAGCCGTCTCGGGGGCGTCCAGCCGCTCCGCGGTCCGCCGGGCGGAACGCTGCGCCCACGCGCCACTGGTCAGCAGCCCGAAGACGAGAACGGCGAGCCCGCACCCGGTGATGATCCACCAGGCGGTACGGCTTGCTCCGGCGAAGCCCTCGGTGTGCGAGGCCCCGCTCACGCCCGAGGCCAGCACGGCCCCGATCACGGCGACCCCCAGTGTCGAGCCGATCTGCCTGCTGGTGGAGGCGACAGCCGCCGCCACCCCGGCCTGCGCGCGGGGCATCCCGGAGACGGCGGTGTTGGTGATCGGCGCGTTGACCATGCCGAAGCCGATCCCGAACAGCACATAGCCGGTGAAGAGCAGCGCCGTGTGCTTCTCCGCGTCGAGCACCGCGAAGACCAGGCCGCTCAGCGCCATCGCCACCCCGGCGGCCAGCAGGGAGATCCGGGGCCCCCGGTTGCCCACCAGCCGCCCGGAGAGCGGGGCGCAGACGAAGGTCAGCACCGCCATAGGCAGCATGTAGAGGCCGGCGTGCAGGGCGGAGAGACCGCGGACGTCCTGCAGGTAGAGCGTGTTGAGGAAGAGGAAGCCACCGAGCGCGGCGAAGCCGCAGACCGCGATGACGGTGGCGCCGCTGAACGGCGCGCTGCGGAAGAAACGCAGGTCGATCAGGGGTTCGGTGCGCCTGGGCTCGTAGAGCAGCAGCCCTGCCAGCGCCAGCACGGCCACCCCCGCGAAGGAGAGGATCAGCGGTGAGGTCCATCCGGCCGACGGCGCCTCGATGATCGCGTACGTCACCGAGCCCAGCAGCGCGATCACGAGCAACTGGCCCACCGGGTCCGGCCTGCGGCCCTTCGGAGCCCTCGACTCCGGTACGTAACGCCAGGTGAGCAGCAGCGCGGCCAGGCCCACCGGCAGATTGATCCAGAAGATCGAGCGCCAGCCGACCGAGTCCACCAGGAGGCCCCCCACGATCGGGCCTGCCGCCATCGAGATCCCGACGACACCGCCCCAGACGCCGATGGCGCGGGCGCGTTCGCGCGGTTCGGTGAAGGTGTTGGTGATGATCGACATGGCTACCGGATTGAGCATCGAGCCGCCGATGGCCTGCACCATCCGGAAGATGACCAGCGATTCCAGATTCGGTGCGACCGAGCAGAGCGCGGAGCCGAGGGTGAATATCACCAGCCCGGCCATGAAGACTCTGCGCCGGCCGATCCGGTCGGCGGTCGAACCCGCGAGCATCAGCAGCGAGGCCAGGACCAGCGTGTATGCGTCGATCGTCCACTGGAGTCCGGAGACCGACGAGTGCAGCTCCTTCTGCATGGAGGGAAGGGCGACGTTCAGGACGGTGTTGTCGAGGCTGACGATCAGCAGACTCATGCAGCAGATCGCGAGCACCAGCATCCGCCGGCGATGGTTGAGCTCGGGCATGCATGAATAGTACGGCTAACTAACGACTTCGGTGTACGCGACAATGGATGCATGACCACGCTCTCCATCGGCCCGCACTCCGTGCAGCCGCCCGTCGTGCTCGCCCCCATGGCGGGTATCACCAACGCCCCCTTCCGTACCCTCTGCCGTGAATTCAGCGGCGGGAAGGGCCTGTTCGTCAGCGAGATGATCACGACGCGGGCGCTGGTGGAGCGCAACGCCAAGACCATGCAGCTGATC
The DNA here is from genome assembly GCF_036061255.1 of Streptomyces sp. NBC_00388. Lineage (NCBI taxonomy): Bacteria > Bacillati > Actinomycetota > Actinomycetes > Kitasatosporales > Streptomycetaceae > Streptomyces > Streptomyces sp. NBC_00388. Next base: position 2,402,552 of record NZ_CP107948.1, on the reverse strand, counting down.
CACTTCGACAAGACCGAGACACCGCGCTCGATCCAGCTGTACGGAGTGGATCCGGTCACGGTCGGCAAGGCGGTCCGCATGATCGTGGACGAGGACCTGGCCGACCACATCGACCTGAACTTCGGCTGCCCGGTCCCCAAGGTCACCCGCAAGGGCGGCGGCTCCGCGCTCCCCTTCAAGCGGCCGCTGCTGCGCGCGATCCTGCACGAGGCGGTCTCGAACGCGGGCGCCCTCCCGGTCACCATCAAGATGCGCAAGGGCATCAACGACGATCACCTCACCTATCTCGACGCGGGGCGGATCGCGGTCGAGGAGGGTGTCACCGCCGTCGCCCTGCACGGCAGGACCGCGGCGCAGCACTACGGCGGGACCGCCGACTGGGACGCCATCGCCCGGCTCAAGGAGCACGTGCCGGAGATCCCCGTCCTCGGCAACGGCGACATCTGGTGTGCGGACGACGCGCTGCGGATGATGCGGGAGACCGGCTGCGACGGTGTGGTCGTGGGGCGTGGCTGCCTCGGGCGGCCCTGGCTCTTCGCCGACCTGGTGAGCGGCTTCGAGGGGACGCCGACCCGGCAGGCGCCGGAGCTGCGGGAGGTCGCGTCGGTCATGCTGCGCCACGCGACGCTGCTGGGGGAGTGGATCGGCGACGAGAAGCGCGGCGTGATCGATTTCCGTAAGCACGTGGCCTGGTACCTCAAGGGGTTCTCGGTCGGCTCCGACATGCGCAAGAGGCTCGCGGTCACCTCGTCGCTGGACGAACTGGGCAGCCAGCTGCACGAGCTGAACCTGGACCAGCCGTGGCCGGACGGCGCCGACGGGCCGCGCGGACGCACCTCGGGCAACAACCGGGTCGTCCTCCCCGACGGCTGGCTGAAGGACCCGTACGACTGCTCGGGCGTGAGCGCCGACGCCGAGCTCGACACCTCGGGCGGCTGAGCCGGTCCCGGCACCCGGGGCGGCCGGGCCGTCCGTCCTCCGGACCGCCCGCGCGCCCTCCCCGTCTCCGCCCCTCGCCTCCGCTCATAAGAGCAGAGGCGAGGGGCGGAGACGTGTGAAGGGCGTCTGCCCAGGGGGGAGCGCGAATTCGGGTACTCCCGGCCCCCTGCGGACGCGGCACTGAGTGCACACTGCTCCGCTATCTGAGGCCGAATGTCCGTTTGGCGAACCCTGGGGGTCCGAATGGTGGCCACAGAGCCAGGCGGGTGGCGTGATTCTCGCCACCCCTGATCGCCCTACTGCTCAGATGAGCGATTAAACATGGAGTGTACTTCTCAAAGCCTGGCACTGGGTGCCAGGCTTCAATCGTTTCTGCAGTGAACCCGATATCGCCAAGCGTGGCTGAAACTGTGACCATGCGGCTACCTACAGCTGTGATGCCTTCAAGAGTTGAACGATACGGGTCAAGGGAGCCGGTCTCCCGAGCGCTTTCGATCTGCTGGCAGACGAGTGGTTACGGCCGTACGACGCACAGGTGGACGTACCCAGGGGCCTTCGATCTGGGTATGTTCCTCGCCGTCAGGGCAGCCAGTCCGCGAGGAGTCGAGTCCCGTGCCGGAATCGAAGAACGCAGAACCCCACGTAACTCAGGCGCAAGCGCCGCAGAAGTTCGTTTATGACTTCACCGAAGGCAACCGCAACCTCAAGGACCTGCTCGGCGGGAAGGGTGCCAACCTCGCCGAGATGACCAACCTCGGTCTGCCCGTCCCTCCGGGCTTCACCATCACCACCGAGGCGTGCAAGACCTACCTCGACAGCGGGGACGAGCCGGTCGAGCTCCGTGACGAGGTGAGTGCGCACCTCGCCGCCCTGGAGAAGACGATGGGCAAGGAGCTCGGCCAGGCCGGCAACCCGCTGCTGGTATCGGTCCGTTCGGGCGCCAAGTTCTCCATGCCGGGCATGATGGACACCGTTCTGAACATCGGGCTCTCGGACAAGTCCGTGGTGGGTCTCACCAAGCAGTCCGGTGACGAGCGCTTCGCCTGGGACTCCTACCGCCGGCTCATCCAGATGTTCGGCAAGACCGTGCTCGACGTCGACGGCGAACTCTTCGAGGAGGCTCTGGAGGCCGCGAAGAAGGCGAAGAAGGTCACCGTCGACACCGATCTCGAAGCCGCCGACCTGAAGAAGCTGGTCGGCCGGTTCAAGAAGATCGTCAAGCAGGCCGCGGGACGGGACTTCCCCCAGGACCCGCGGGAGCAGATGGACCTGGCCATAAGGGCCGTCTTCGAGTCGTGGAACACCGACCGCGCCAAGCTCTACCGGCGCCAGGAGCGCATCCCGGGCGACCTCGGCACCGCGGTCAACATCTGCTCGATGGTCTTCGGCAACCTCGGCCCCGACTCCGGTACGGGCGTCGCCTTCACCCGCGACCCGGCCAGCGGGCACCAGGGCGTCTACGGCGACTACCTGCAGAACGCGCAGGGCGAGGACGTCGTCGCGGGTATCCGCAACACCGTGGCGCTCGCCGATCTGGAGCAGATCGACAAGAAGTCGTACGACCAGCTCATGCAGATCATGGAGACCCTGGAGACCCACTACAAGGATCTCTGCGACATCGAATTCACCATCGAGCGCGGCCAGTTGTGGATGCTCCAGACCCGGGTCGGCAAGCGCACCGCCGGTGCCGCCTTCCGGATCGCCACCCAGCTCGTCGACCAGGGACTCATCGACGAGGCGGAGGCCCTGCAGCGGGTCAACGGGGCGCAGCTCGCCCAGCTGATGTTCCCGCGCTTCGACGGCCAGGCCAAGGCGGACCTGCTCGGGCGCGGCATCGCCGCTTCGCCGGGCGCAGCCGTGGGCAAGGCGGTCTTCGACTCGTACACCGCGATCAAGTGGTCGCGGTCGGGCGAGAAGGTCATCCTGATCCGCCGCGAGACCAACCCGGACGACCTGGACGGCATGATCGCCGCGGAGGGCATCCTCACCTCGCGCGGCGGCAAGACCTCGCACGCGGCCGTGGTCGCCCGCGGCATGGGCAAGACCTGTGTCTGCGGCGCCGAGGAGATCGAGGTCGACACCAAGCGCCGCCGGATGACCGCGCCGAACGGTGTGGTCATCGAGGAGGGCGACGTCGTCTCGATCGACGGCTCGTCCGGCAAGGTGTACGCGGGCGAGGTGCCGGTCGTCCCGTCCCCGGTCGTCGAGTACTTCGAGGGCCGGATGCACGCGGGCGCCGACGACGCGGACGAGCTGGTCGAGGCCGTCCACCGGATCATGGCGTACGCGGACCGGCGCCGCAGGCTGCGGGTGCGGGCCAACGCGGACAACGCCGAGGACGCCCTGCGCGCCCGGCGGTTCGGAGCCCAGGGCATCGGGCTCTGCCGTACGGAGCACATGTTCCTGGGTGAGCGCCGCGAGCTGGTCGAGCGGCTGATCCTCGCCGACACGGACGACGAGCGGGACAAGGCACTCGGGGCACTGCTGCCGCTCCAGAAGAAGGACTTCATCGAGCTGTTCGAGGCGATGGACGGGCTTCCCGTCACGGTCCGTCTCCTGGACCCGCCGCTGCATGAATTCCTCCCCGACATCACCGAACTCTCGGTGCGCGTGGCCCTCGCGGAGTCCCGCAAGGACGCCAACGAGAACGACCTGCGCCTCCTTCAGGCGGTGCACAAGCTCCATGAGCAGAACCCGATGCTGGGGCTGCGCGGAGTGCGTCTCGGACTGGTCATCCCGGGTCTGTTCGCCATGCAGGTCAAGGCCATCGCCGAGGCGGCGGCCGCCCGCAAGGCCGCCAAGGGCGACCCGCGCGCGGAGATCATGATTCCGCTGGTGGGCACCGTGCAGGAGCTGGAGATCGTCCGCGAGGAGGCCGACCGCGTCATCGCGGAGGTGGAGGCCGCCACGGGCACGGAGCTGATACTGACCATCGGCACCATGATCGAACTCCCGCGTGCCGCACTGACGGCGGGCCAGATCGCCGAGGCCGCGCAGTTCTTCTCGTTCGGAACGAACGACCTCACCCAGACCGTCTGGGGTTTCTCCCGCGACGACGTGGAGGCATCGTTCTTCACCGCGTACCTGGAGAAGGGCATCTTCGGCGTATCGCCGTTCGAGACGATCGACCGTGACGGGGTCGGCGCCCTGGTCCGCAGCGCCTGCGAGGCGGGCCGCGCGACGCGTCCCGACCTCAAGCTGGGCGTCTGCGGCGAGCACGGCGGTGACCCGGAGTCGGTGCACTTCTTCCACCAGGTGGGCCTGGACTACGTCTCGTGCTCACCGTTCCGCATCCCGGTGGCCAGGCTCGAAGCCGGCCGGGCCGCGGCCCAGTCGGACGGCAGCGACAGCCGCTGACAGACCCCCGGAGCCACCGTCGGGTTCACCCCGACCCTCACCGACCCCGCCGGTGGCTCCGGTGCACCGGACAGGAGGGGCGGCACCCGTGCGGGGATTGCCGCCCCTCCTGCTGTGCGGGGCGGGCTCAGGGGTGGCCACAGTCGGCCTCTTCTCCCTGGGTGCGGAGCCTCTCCGGCGCGCCCCCTCAGTCGTCGATCCCCGACCGCTCCACCCCCGCCACGATGTGCCGCTGCAGCAGCAGGAACACCAGCAGCAACGGCAGGATCGACACCACCGCAGCGATGAACAGTTCGTGGATGTTGACCACTTGGCCCGTCGTGAAGGTCGACAGTGCCACCTGTACCGTCCAGGCGCTCTTGTCCTGGCCGATCACCAGGGGCCAGAGGAAGGCGTTCCACGCGCCGATGAAGACGATCGTGCCGACGGCGGCGAAGACCGGGCGGGAGTTGGGGACCACGATGCGCCAGTACGTGCGCCAGTAGCCGAGGCCGTCGACCTTGGCCGCGTCCTCCAGTTCCTGCGGGAAGCCCAGGAAGTACTGGCGGAAGACGAAGCAGGCGAAGGCCGAGAACAGTGTCGGGATGATCAGCCCGCGCAGGGTGGAGATCCAGCCGAGCGTGGACACCAGCACGAAGCTCGGTACGAACGTCACCGCCGCCGGGACCATGAGGGTGCCGAGGATCGCGTAGAACACCTTGTTCGCGTGGCGGTAGGGGATACGGGCCAGACCGTACCCGGCAAGGGAAGCCAGCAGGACCGTCCCCAGGGTCGTCGCCACCGCGATCAGCGCCGAGTTGAGCAGGGAGCGGGCCATCGGGACCGCAGGGTCGTCGAACAGCTCGCGGATGTTCGACCACTGCAGATCCGATGGGAAGAACGTCCACTGCGGTGAGGTGATGTCCTGCTCGGTGGCGAGCCCGTTCCGCAGCAGCAGATAGAACGGGATGAGGAAGAGCGCCGCCAGCGCGATCAGCAGGGCCGTCCGCAGTGCGCGCCCGGCGCGTACCAGGCCGTCGTCGCGGCGGGATGTGCCGGTGCTGCGAGACATGTCAGTCCTCGCTCCTGCCGAGTCCGAACCAGCGGGCCTGGACGATCGTCACCACCGCGATGAGCAGGGCGAGGATGACCGCCCCCGCGCTGCCGAGCCCGAGGTTCTGCCCCTGGCCGAGCGCCGTGTAGTAGAGGTAGACGAGCGGGGGCCGCGCGTACGGCGGATAGCCGCGGGAATCGCTCAGCAGGTTGTAGAACTCGTCGAACGCCTGGAACGCGTTGATCACCAGCAGCAGCACCACGGCGACCGAGGTCGCCCGCAGCTGCGGGAACGTGATGTGCCGGAAGACCTGCCAGCCGGGCCGCGCGCCGTCGACGGCCGCCGCCTCGTACAGCTGGGGTGCGATCCGCTGGAGCCCGGCCAGGAACAGCACCATGTAGAAGCCGGCCTGCAGCCAGAGCCGCAGTGTCACGATCACCAGCCAGTACCAGGGCGGGTGGGTCGTCGACAGCCAGGCGGTCTGATCGGCACCGAACCAGCCGAGCACCGTGTTCGCCAGCCCGAACCTGACCCCGTTGAAGACCGACAGCTTCCAGACCATCGAGGCCACCACATAGGAGCAGGCCGCGGGCAGGAAGAAGACGGAGCGGAAGAAGGACCGGGCGAACCGCAGCCGGTTCACCATCAGGGCCAGGGCGAGCGAGAGCGCGTACGTGGCCGGGACGATGAAGAGCGAGAAGACCGCGAACGTCCAGAGGCTGGAGGTGAACGCGCCGTCGCGCAGCATCGACGTGTAGTTGTCGAACCCGACGAAACGCGACGGCGAGACGGTGTTGTGGGCGTCGAAGAAGCTGAGGTAGAGACTCCACAGCAGCGGGACGTACGTGAAGAGCGCGAGGCCGGCGGCGAAGGGGCCGACGAAGACCCAGAACCAGAGGGTGCGGTGTCTCACCGGCCGCTCACGACTTCTTCTGTACCCGCTGGAGCTCACCGTTGGTCGTGCGGACGACCGCCCTCAGCTCGGTCTCCGGGTTGGCGCCGTCCTTGATGATCCGGCTGAGCGCGTCCTGGTACGCGGTCTGGCAGGCCGGCGTCCACAGCAGTGGCTGGGCCCAGCCACTGCCGGTGGCGTACCTGACCGCGTCCGCGGCCGCCCCCTTCCGCAGCTTCGCCGCCTTCTCGGCCAGCGAGATCCTGGCCGGGATGTGGAAGCCGTAGGCGAGCGCGAAGTCCTCCTGGTAGGCGGTCCTGTCGATCCACAGCCACTTGGCGAAGGCCTTGGCCTCGGTACGGTGCCTGCTGCGCGCGCTGACCGCCGAGCTGTACGCGCCGACCGGCACCGATGGCTTTCCGGCGGCGCCGTCCTTCGGGAAGGGCAGCACACCGAAGTCGTCACCGAGCGCCTTCCCGACCGCCGGGAGCGCCCACAGACCGCACCACTGCATGGCGGTGAGTCCCTGGACGAAGGCCGACGGGTCGGACCAGTCGGCCGGGGCGCCGAGGAGCAGTGACTTGTCGGCGTAGAGCCGGTGGAACTTGGCCAGGGTGCGCGCCGCCGCCGGGTCGTCGAAGCCCGCTTTGCCGTTCTCGGTGACGAGGCTCAGCCCTGCTGAGTAGAGCGGGGTGCCGCCGAGCACTCCGGCGCCGCCGTCGTTGCCGAGGAACAGCCCCTTGACCTTCTTGCCGGTCAGCGCCTTCGCGGCGTCCACGAGTTCGTCGAGAGTCCGCGGGGGCTGTACGTTCGCCTCCCTGAGGAGACTCTTGCGGTAGTAGAGCAGCTGCGTGTCGATGGTCTGCGGGATGCCCCAGATCTTCCCGTCGTGGGTCTTCGGCGCGAGCACCGCCTGATTGAAGTCGTCCCGCACCCCGTCGAAGAGCTCGGTCAGATCGGTGACCTGGCCGCCCTGGATCTGGTCGAGAGTAGGGCCGTTCACCTCGAAGACGTCGGGGCCCGACGAGGTCAGCAGCGCGGCGGCGGTCTGCTGGTCGTAATTGCCCGGCCGCCACTGGATCTTGACGGTCGCCTCGCGGTACGCCGCCGCGTACCGCCGGACGGCCTGCTCGGTGCCGGGCTCGCCGTACTGGTGGTACCACTGCTGGAGCGCGGGCCCTCCGCCCCCGCCCGAACCGCTGCCGCCCCGGCCGGTGTTGGACCCGCACGCGGCGGCCAGCGCCCCGGTCAGTGCGAGGCTGCCCCCGGTGGTGAGAAGTCGCCTGCGGCTGATGGTCATGGTGCGTCCCCCTGGCTCCGGCGGCGTACGTCGTCCCTGCACGTCCTAACGATCAACCATCGTGCGGGATTACGACAGGGGTGTTGCGCGGGTATGTCGGCCGCCCCCGGCGGGCTCTCCGGTCGCCCCGGAAGGCAACTCCGTACGACCGATGAGTTTCCGTGCGGCCCGCCGTCTACCTCTTCAGAACGGCTCGCCACACGGCGGGCCGCCGGTCCCGCACCAGAGAAGAGCCCGCAATGGATCAGATGGTCTTCGTCAATCTGCCGGTCAAGGACCTTGAGGTCTCCAAGGCCTTCTTCACCGCGCTCGGCTACCGGATCAACCCGCAGTTCACCGACGAGAACGCCGCGTGTGTCGTCATCAGCGAATCGATCTTCACCATGCTGATCACGGAGCCGTTCTTCAAGCAGTTCACCAAGAAGGAGATCGCCGACGCGACCAGAACCACCGAGGTGCTGGTCTGTCTCAGTGCCGAGAGCAGGGAGGCGGTCGACCACCTGGTCGACACGGCGCTGGCCTCCGGCGGCTCGCCCGCGAACGAGACCCAGGAGCAGGGGCCGATGTACGGGCGTTCCTTCCAGGACCCGGACGGTCACATCTGGGAGGTCATGTGGATGGACCCCGCCGCGATCCAGGGCTGACGCCCGCGCGGGCGCCGGAGCCCGGGGAGGCCGCGCGTCGCCGGTGACCGCCCCGGCAGCCCCGGCCGGGCGCCGGGGCGGGCAGCCCCCGCCCGGACGGTGTGCTCACACCCCGTCGCCTGCCGGGGAACCGAGGGTGTCGAGCCCCTCGTACGTCACCCCGGTGAGCTGCTCGGAAGCCGTCCAGAGCAGCTCACCCGCCCGGTCGTTCGTCGTCCACTTCGTCCGCCGGGACGGCCCCGGGGCGCCGCGCCACCCCAGGAAGGCAGGGCCGGTGAAGGAATCGGGCAGGATGCCCGGCGCGGTGGCCGCCTGGAGCGTGGGGAGCGCTCCGGCCTCGGCCGGCTGCGCGAACAGGCGGTTGCCGAGCTCCACCACCCGCTCGGCACCCTTGCGGCCCTCCATCCGCACCCCGGCCGTCTGGAGATTGGTACTCGCGTAACCGGGGTGCGCGGCTGCCGCGACGAGACGGGACCCGACCGCGTCGAGGCGCCGCGCCAGCTCGTGGACGAAGAGGAGATTCGCCGTCTTCGAACGGCCGTAGGCGACCCAGCGCCGGTAGTCACGCTCGCTGTTGAGGTCGTCGATGTCGATATTGGCGATCGCGTGGAGACCGCTGGACACGCTCACCACCCGGGCGCCCGGTGTGGCAAGCAGCCGGGGGATCAGCAGCCCGGTGAGGGCGAAGTGCCCGAGATGGTTGACACCGAACTGCGTCTCGAACCCGTCGGCGGTCGTGCCGTACGGGAGCGCCATCACGCCCGCGTTGTTGATGAGCAGATCGAGGCGCTCGGCCCGGAGGCCGGACGCGAACTCCCGGACGGACGAGAGGTCCGCGAGGTCCAGCCGTACGAACTCGGCCTCCGCTCCCGGCACTTCGCGCCGGATCAGCTCCTCGGCCTCTCTGCCGCGCGTCTCGCTGCGGCAGGCGAGGATCACCCGCGCGCCACGCCGGGCCAGCTCGCGTGCGGTCACGAGGCCGATGCCGCTGTTGGCTCCGGTGACCACTGCCGTGCGCCCGCTCTGATCGGGGATGTCGCTCGCGTTCCAGCCCTGGCTCATGGCCCCAGCGTACGGCCGGGCGGCGCGACCAGTGTGTCCGGCTGCTGCGCGCGTCGCAGCGCGTCCGCGATGAATCCGGAGGCCTTCAGCTCCTCGACGAGCTCCCGGAGGAACCCGGCGGTCTCCGGCCTGCGGGTCCCGGTCGTCCCCACCGCCTGCTGGATCTGCATGAAGCGGTCGTCGATCAGCCGGATGTCCGGGTGGCGCGAGACGTAGGCGGTCAGCGGCTGCCTGATGCCCGCCGCCTCCAGGCCCCCGGCGCGGAACGCGTCGACTCCCTCTTCTCCCCGGACGACGGTCGCGTGCCGGAGGGTGCGGGAGAGGAAGAGGTCATAGGCGGAGCCCCGCTTCACGCCGATCCGCACGCCCGCCCGGTCGACATCGGCCGCTGTGGTGAGGGGCGATTCCCGGGGCACCGCGTAGACGCCCTCGATCACTGCGTACGGCGCGGTGAAGGCGACCTCGGCCTCGCGTGCGGGATCGACGGCAGGAAGCAGATGTCGGCCCGGCCCGCCGTCATCGCCTCGTACGACTTGCGTGCCGCGTCGAAGCAGAGGAGCTCGACCGGAACGCCCAGCCGCGCGCCGATCTCCCGCGCGATGTCCACGGTGACGCCGCCCGGTGCCGTCGGCGGCCCCTGGGCCAGGACCGGATTGCCCAGATTGATCGAGGCCCGCAGGGTCCCGGCCGGCGCCAGATCCCGGGTGACGGCGGCAGTCGCGATTTTCATGCGGCGCAGTGCAGGACACCGCGCGGGCCAGGGATCCGGGGCCGTCCGCCGGGTCCGGATCCCGGCCCCGGGCGCCGGAGGGCCGGTACTACGGCAGGGTCCCGAGGTCGTCCCAGGGGGCTGCCGCGCAGGCCTCGGTGACCCTGCGCATCAGCTCTCCGTCGACCGTGAACTCCGTGGCGTCGATCCGGCGCACCGGTGCGATTCCCCGGGAGTTGGTCACGAAGGCCGACCGGTAGGCGCCCAGACCGTCCAGGGTCACCCGGCGGCGCACCGAGGGCAGCCTGGGCCCGATCAGCGCCATGGTGATGCCGGTCAGCGCCGGGGCGTCCGGCCAGACGACCGAAGTGCCGTCCCAGAAGGCGATGTTGGTCACCGCGCCCTCGGTGACCACCCCGCCCGGGCCGGTCAGCAGCGCGTCGTCGAAGCCCGCGCGGACAGCGGCCCTGCCGTAGTGGGTCTGGGCGAAGCTCCCGAGATGTTTGATGTGCGGGACGGGCCGCTGGTACGGGACGGACATCAGGCTCCGCGGTTCCCCCGACGGCACGGCGGGCGGCTTCACGGTGACCGTCACGGTGGCGGCCCCGTCCCCGTCGGGCCAGTGCACGTACACCCGCGCCGAGGCGTCCCGTACGCCCGCGCCCTCCAGCGCGTGGAGGATCAGGCGGCGGACGTGTCCGCCGTCGAGCCCCGCGCCGAACAGTTCGCGGGTCGCCGAGTCCAGCCGGGCGAGATGCAGCCCGAGGCCGCGTACCCGGCAGTCCCTGACCTGCATGGCTGTGAAATGGCCGTAGTTGAGGAAGGCAGGGACACCGAGGGGGGTGTCGGCGACGGGCCGGCCGTCGATCTCCATGTAGCCGCTCTCCAGGTGCATGGAGCCACGGTACGGACAAGGCGGGGGCGGGGGGAGTGGGCGTCCGCCGTGCGGTGCTTGACCTCAACCGTGGTTGATGTATGACGCTCTCTCCATGGACATCGCCACGCACCCCTTGAAGCTGACCGTCGTCGTCGCCAGCAACCGCACCGGCCGCTTCGGCCCCACCGTCGCCGACTGGTTCCTCTCCCGTGCCCGCCTCCGCGCCGACCTCGCCGTCGAGGTGATCGACCTCGCCGATGTAGAGCTGCCCACGGTGCTCTCCCTCGACCCGGCGCCTGCCGTACGCGAAGTGCTGGGCCGGGTCGGCCCCCGGCTGGACGCCGCCGACGCCTTCGTCGTCATCACCCCCGAGTACAACCACTCCTTCCCCGCGGCCCTCAAGAACCTCATCGACTGGCACTACGGCCAGTGGCAGGCCAAACCGGTCGCGTTCGTCTCGTACGGCGGCATCTCCGGCGGGCTTCGCGCGGTCGAGCAACTGCGGCAGGTCTTCGCCGAGATGCACGCGGTGACCGTCCGCGACACGGTCAGCTTCCACCACGCGCACGGGCACTTCGACGAGGACGGCACGCACAAGGACCCCGAGGCCCCGGACGGCGCGGCCAAGGTCATGCTCGACCAGCTCGTGTGGTGGGGACTGGCGCTGCGGGACGCCAAGGAGGTCCGCCCGTACGGGAGCTGACGCGGCAGCCGGGCGCGGTCAGCCCCCGCCCAGCGCCCGCGTCACGCCCTTCTCGTGCGGGCCGAGGAAGTGCGGGTCGGGCTTGAACACGGCGTCCAGGGCGGCCTTCCCCGCCGCCAGGACCTCGCGGGCGCCGCCGTAGTACCAGGTCACGTCGTGTGCGTCGGACACCCCGACGCCGTACGACTCGATGCCGGCCGACCGGCAGAGCGCGATGGCCCTGCGGATGTGGAAGCCCTGGCTGACCAGGACGGCCCGGCGGACCCCGAAGACCCTCCTGGCCCGCACGCACGAGTCCCAGGTGTCGAAACCGGCGAAGTCGCTGACGACTCTGCGGCCCGGCACCCCGTGCCGTACGAGATAGGCGCGCATCGAGTCCGGTTCGTCGTAGTCGGTCCTGCTGTTGTCACCGGTGACCAGCACCACCTTCACCGTGCCCGCCCGGTACAGGTCGATGGCGGCATCGAGCCGGTGCGCCAGGTACGGCGACGGCTGCCCCTGCCGGAGCCCCGCGCCGAAGACCACGGCGACATCGGCGGGCGGTACATCGGCCGTCGTCCGCACCCGGTCGCCCGCGACGGCGAACATCCAGGTGGCGGGGGTGAGCGCCAGCACGCACCCGAGCATGACGGCCTGCACGGCGCGCCGTCTGCCGCGCGCGGTCCTCGGCAGCCGGAGCCTGCCGGACCACAGGGGCGGGCGCGGCGGTCGTATGCGGGGCAGTGCGGGTCTGTGCATGGGTGGCCCTCCGACGCCGGACGTGTCGGAAGGTCGGACGCGCGGAAGGGGGCGTCCGGTTCGCTCCCGCGGTGGCTCACCGCCCGCAGGGACCGGCCGCAGGAACCGGCCGCAGGAACCCCCGCAGCCCCGGGCGGAACACCCTGTCACCGCAGCAGGTACGTCAGGTGGGTCACCCCGTCGCCCTCGGTCACCGTGGGTCCCTCCAGCGCGCGCGGCGTGTGCTGCAGGTTGTCGAGGAAGCGCACACCGGAACCGAGCAGCAGCGGCACCAGATCGACGTCCAGCTGGTCGAGCAGGCCGGCGTTGATGCACTGCTGGGTGAGATCGGCACTGCCGACGGTGACGGTCCTCTCTCCGGCCGTCGCCCTGGCCTGAGCGACGGCGCTCTCCAGACCGTCGGTGACGAAGCTCAGCGGCGTGTCCGCCCGGGGCCAGCCGTCCGGGATGCTGTGGCTGACGACGATGACCGGCCTGCCCAGGGGGTGCCCGCCGATCCAGCCGCCCGCCTCCTCGAACGTACGCCGCCCGTAGAGGAGCACACCGATCTCCGCCAGCCCCCGGTTCAGCCGCTGGGCGCTGGATTCGGACACCTTGAAGGTCATGTCCGGGTTGGCCGTCCTGACCGGGACGTCCCCGCTGCCGTACCACCGGAACAGCTGATCTACCCCGTCCGAAGGGTGGGAGACGAACCCGTCCAGCGACATGGACATGTTGGCGGTCACCTTGGCCATCGGTTCTCTCCGCTCTGCTCGGCCGCTCTCACCTCCACGTTCCTCCGGTGCGGGCGGTCCTGCGACCCGGAGGCACCGCGCGCGGCCCGGAGCTGCCTTCTCCTGAACCGCCGCCTGGCGGGCCCGGCCGCGTCCGCGGCCCGGGACTCAGTACTGTCGGGGCATGGAAGGCACCGCGTACACCCCGACCGACTTCGAGCGCTGGGACACCGAGCCGGACAAGAGGCCGGGGCGCACCGCCTTCCAGCGTGACCGTGCGCGGGTGCTGCACTCCGGCGCGCTGCGCCGGCTCGCGGGCAAGACCCAGGTGGTCACGCCCGGCTCGCTCCCGCAGGCAGGCGGCGGCGTCCGGGCGGGGACGGCCCCGTTCCAGATCTGGGACTCCAGCCCGCGCACCCGCCTCACACACTCCCTCGAATGCGCCCAGGTCGGACGGGAGCTGGGCGCGGCGCTCGGCTGCGACCCCGACCTCGTCGAGACCGCCTGCCTCGCCCACGACCTGGGCCACCCGCCGTTCGGTCACAACGGCGAGCTGGCGCTCAACGAATTCGCGGGCGACTGCGGCGGCTTCGAGGGCAACGCCCAGTCGCTTCGCCTGCTGACCCGCATCGAGCCCAAGCGGTTCGTCCGCTCGGAGACCACCGGTGAGCTGGTGAGCGTCGGTCTGAACCTCACCCGTGCCGCGCTGGACGCGGCCACCAAGTACCCGTGGCCGCGCGGCGCCCACCCCACCGAGCCGGGGTCGGTGAAGTTCGGGGTGTACGAGGACGACCTGCCCGTGTTCGACTGGGCCAGGAGCGGCGCCCCGGCCGACCGCAAGTGCTTCGAGGCCCAGGTCATGGACTGGTCCGACGACGTCGCCTACTCCGTGCACGACGTCGAGGACGGCCTGCACGCCGGACACATCGACCCCGGCTGCCTCACCTCCGGGCCCGAGAGGGACGCCATCATGGCGGTGGCCGTCGGCCGGTACGTGTCCGCCGACACGGACCCCGCCGAGCTCACCGGCGCACTCGACGGCCTCCTCGCCCAAGAGTGGTGGCCGCACGGCTACGACGGGACCGCCGTCGCGCAGGCCCGGCTGAAGGACGCCACCAGCCAGCTCATCGGACGGTTCTGCCTGGCTGCCGAGAGCGCGACCCGCGCGTCGTACGGCGCGGGCCCCCTCACCCGCTACGCGGCCGAGCTGGTCGTCCCCCGCAGGGCCCGGCTCGAGTGCGCCGTCCTCAAGGCCGTCGCCGACCGCTACGTGATGCAGCGCGAGGAGCAGGAACGGCTCCGCATCGACCAGCGCGTCGTCCTCGCCGAGCTGGCCGGGGCGCTCACGGCCCGCGCACCCGAAGGTCTCGACCCGCAATTCCGCGCACTGTTCGAAGCGGCACCCGGCGACCGCGACCGCAAACGCGTGATCGTCGACCAGATCGCCTCACTCACGGACACCTCGGCGCGCTCGCTGCACGCGCGGCTGACCGCCCGTCACTGAGGATGACCGTTCGCCGAACGGCTGTGTCCCCCATGCCACCATGACCGGCCATTCCTGACCGTGCGTGAGCCTCAACACCTCACACCTCTTCCCCCATCACACTCCGTGCGGGACGCTCGCAAGTGGCGCCAGCACTACAAGGAGGCATCAAGTGGTCGACGCACATCTGACGTTCGTCATCATCGGCGGAGGGCTCGCGGGGGCGAAGGCCGCCGAGACGCTCCGCACCGAAGGGTTCGCGGGCCGCGTGATTCTTATCGGGGACGAACGCGACCACCCCTATGAACGCCCGCCCCTGTCGAAGGGCTTCCTGACCGGCAAGGACGAGCGGGACAGCGTCTTCGTCCACGAGACGGCCTGGTACGCCCAGGCCGACATCGAGCTCCACCTGGGCCAGACCGTCGTCTCCATCGACCGCGCGGTCAAGGTCGTACGCCTCGGCGACGACACCGCCATCCACTACGACAAGCTGCTGCTGGCGACCGGAGCCGAGCCGCACCGCCTGGACATCCCCGGCACCGGCCTCGCGGGCGTGCACCATTTGCGCCGCCTCGCCCACGCGGACCGGCTGCGGAACGTGCTGTCCTCGCTCGGCCGGGACAACGGCCACCTGGTGATCGCGGGAGCGGGCTGGATCGGTCTGGAGGTGGCCGCGGCCGCACGCGGCTACGGAGCCGAGGTCACCGTCGTCGACCCGAACGGGACGCCGCTGCACGGGGTCGTCGGACCGGAGGTCGGGCAGATCTTCACCGACCTGCACACCCAGCACGGTGTCCGCTTCCACTTCGGTGCCAGGCTGACCGAGATCACCGGCCAGGACGGCATGGTCCTGGCAGCCCGGACCGACGACGGCGAGGAGCACCCGGCGCACGACGTCCTCGCCGCGATCGGCGCGGCCCCCCGCGTCTCCCTCGCCGAGGCCGCCGGGCTCGAACTGGCCGACCGGGCCGACGGCGGCGGGATCGCCGTCGACTCCTCGCTGCGCACATCCGACCCGGACATCTACGCGGCGGGCGACGTCGCGGCGGCCCGGCACCCGCTGCTCGGCAGGCGGCTGCGCGTCGAGCACTGGGCCAACGCGCTCAACGGCGGACCGGCCGCGGCCCGCGCGATGCTCGGCCAGGGTGTGGCGTACGACCGGATCCCGTACTTCTTCTCCGACCAGTACGACCTCGGCCTGGAGTACTCGGGGTGGGCGCCGCCCGGCTCCTACGACCAGGTGCTCATCCGGGGCGACGCGGGGAAGCGCCAGTTCATCGCCTTCTGGATGAAGGACGGCCGGCTGCTGGCCGGGATGAACGTCAATGTGTGGGACGTCACCGAACAGCTCCAGCGACTGATCCGCTCCGGCGCGAGGCTGGACCCCGAGGCGCTCGCGGACCCGTCGGTGGACCTGGCATCGCTGGGCACCTGAGGACCGGACGGGCACGTGCGGCCGGCCGGGATCCGCCCGGACCGGCCGCCGCCCCCACCGCCCGCACGGGCAGGCCGTACGGAGTGTCCGAGCCGGACCGTAGACTTCACCCGTGGCAGGCAGGATCAACGATGACGACGTGAAGGCGGTCCGGGACGCGGTCCCGATCGACGCCGTCGTTTCCGAGTACCTCCAGCTGAGGAACGCGGGCGGCGGGAACATGAAGGGCCTCTGCCCCTTCCATGACGAGAAGTCCCCGTCGTTCCAGGTGAGCCCGGCCAAGGGCCTCTTCCACTGCTTCGGCTGCCAGGAGGGCGGGGACACCCTCGCCTTCATCATGAAGATCGACCACCTCTCCTTCTCCGAGGCGGTCGAGCGGCTCGCGGGCACCGCGGGCATCACCCTCCGGTACGAGGAGGGCGGCTACACCCCCAACAGCCAGCGCGGCGAGCGCATCCGGCTGGTGGAGGCGCACAAGGCGGCGGCGCAGTTCTACGTCGAGCAGCTCGACGGCGCCGAGGCGGAGATCGGCCGGAAGTTCCTCGCCGAGCGCGGGTTCGACCAGGCGGCCGCCACCCATTTCAGCGTCGGCTACAGCCCGGCCGGCTGGGACCACCTGACCCGCTACCTGCGCGGCAAGGGCTTCTCCGACAAGGAGCTCATCACCTCGGGACTGTCGCAGGAGGCCCGCGGCGGCAAGCCCATCGACCGCTTCCGCGGCAGGCTGATGTGGCCGATCCGCGACATCAGCGGCGAGGTCGTCGGCTTCGGCGCCCGCAAGCTTCGCGACGACGACAACGGGCCGAAGTACCTCAACACCCCCGAGACGTCGATCTACAAGAAGTCCCAGGTCCTCTACGGGATCGACCTGGCCAAGAAGGACATCGCCAAGTCCAGCAGGGCCGTCGTCGTCGAGGGGTACACCGACGTCATGGCCTGCCACCTGGCCGGCGTGACCACCGCCGTCGCCACCTGCGGCACCGCCTTCGGCACCGACCACATCAAGATCCTCCGCCGTCTGCTGATGGACAACGGCAGCGCCCGAGTGATCTTCACCTTCGACGGTGACGCGGCCGGTCAGAAGGCCGCCCTGCGCGCCTTCGAGGACGACCAGAAGTTCGCCGCCGAGACCTACATCGCCATCGCCCCCGACGGGATGGACCCCTGCGACCTGCGGCTCGCCCAGGGCGACGAAGCGGTGCGCGGCCTGGTCGAACCGCGCACCCCGCTCTTCGAGTTCGCGCTCCGCCAGATCGTCTCGCGCTACGACCTGGAGACCCCGGCGGGCCGGGCGACCGCGCTCGACGAAGCGGCGCCCGTCGTGGCCCGGATCAAGAACAGCGCCTCCCAGCACGAGGTCGCCGTACAGCTGGCCGGCATGGTCGGCATCCTCGACACCCAGTTCGTGGTCAAGCGCATCAGCCAGCTCGCCCAGTGGGCCCGCGGACGCGGCAACGCGCCGGCGCCCTCGCGCGGCGGCCGGCCCCCGCAGCGGACCGAGGCGCCCCGGTCCGCGGCCGGCGGCCCCGCGCTCCACCTCCGCAGCCCCGCCCACCGCACCGAGCGCGAGCTGCTGAAGCTGGCGCTCCAGCGCCCCGAGCTGGTCTCACCGGCCTTCGACGCCTACGGGGCCGACGAGTTCACCGCCCCGCCGTACGCCGCGGTACGCCAGGCGATCATGGAGGCGGGCGGCGCCGAGCAGGGCATCACCGACTCCTTCGAGTACCTCACCCGTGTCCGCGCGGCCGCGCCGGACGACACCGTCCGCGCCGTGGTCACCGAGCTGGCCGTGGAGGCGATCATGCGCCGTACGGTCGACGAGCTGTACGCGGGTGAGCAGCTGGTCCACGTCCGGCTGCGCGCGGTCGACCGGCGGATCACGGACGTCCAGGGCACGCTGGCCCGGGCCTCCACCCAGGGCGACGCCGCCAAGTACGCGGCGGTCCAGAGCGAGTTGTGGACGCTCCAGCAGTACGGCCAGTCCCTGCGCAACCACGGCGCCGAAGCGCTCTGAGCCGGCCGGTCCGCCCGGCGGGCCTTGCGGTGCATCCGGGCCGGCCGCTGCCGTTCCCGTAATCGCCGGGTCACGGACCGGACTCAGAAAGTCACCGCACGCCTCTCGTGGCGCGCTGTGCCGTGCCTCACACTGGACTGCGGTGCAGCGGACCGACCGGCACACCGGGGGTGGGTCACCCCGCGGATCCGCTCACCGCACACGGGACGGACGACGGCACGGCCGCCGAAGTCCCGCTGCCGTACGCCCCCGATCCGGCAGTCATCCTGGAGGCCGCCCCCGTGCAGACCCGGACCCTGACCGAAACCGATGCGGCCCTGGCGGTCCCCCGGCAGGCCCCGCCCGCCGGCCACCCGGAGTCCGGACCCGGCCCGGGGCACCCCGCGCCCGGCCTCGTCGTGGAGGACCCGGACGACGCGCCCGCCCCCTCCCGGACCCGGACCGCGGATACCGCGGGCCCTTCGTCCGACCTCTTCCGCCAGTACTTACAGGAGATCGGCCGTATCCAGCTGCTCACGGCGGCCGACGAGGTGGACCTCGCGCGCCGGGTGGAAGCGGGTCTCTTCGCCGAGGAGCGGCTGGGGAGTTCGTCCGATCTCGACACCCGCCTCGCCGTGGACCTGGACCGTCTCGTGGTGCTCGGCCGGATGGCCAAACGACGGCTGATCGAGGCCAACCTCCGCCTGGTCGTCTCGGTGGCGAAGCGGTACGTGGGCCGCGGACTGACCATGCTCGACCTGGTCCAGGAGGGAAACCTCGGCCTGATCCGGGCCGTGGAGAAGTTCGACTACGCCCGCGGCTACAAGTTCTCCACGTATGCGACCTGGTGGATCCGCCAGGCGATGTCCCGCGCCCTGGCCGACCAGGCCCGGACGATACGGGTCCCGGTGCATGTGGTCGAGCTGATCAACCGGGTGGTGCGGGTGCAGCGCCGGATGCTCCAGGAGCGCGGATACGAACCGACGCCCCAGGAAGTCGCGGACCAGCTCGAACTCACCCCCGAACGCGTGGGGGAGGTACTGCGGCTGGCCCAGGAACCGGTCTCCCTGCACGCCCCGGTGGGGGAGGAGGACGAGGTGGCCCTGGGCGACCTCATCGAGGACGGCGACGCGGCGTCCCCGGTGGAGTCGGCGGCGTTCCTGCTGCTGCGGCGGCATCTGGAGGCAGTGCTCTCCACGCTGGGCGAACGGGAGCGGAAGGTCGTCCAGCTCCGCTACGGCCTGGTGGACGGGCGGCCCCGGACACTGGAGGAGATCGGACGGATCTTCGGGGTGACGCGGGAGCGGATCCGGCAGATCGAGTCCAGGACACTGAACAAATTGCGGGACCACGCGCTGGCGGACCAGCTGCGCGGCTACCTGGACTGAGCACGGCACATCGGCCCCCGCCGAGCCGGGCTCCAGCCCCCGGCGTTCGAGGAGCGGAGCGGGCCGCGGATACGCGGGAAGGCGCGGGGCGGAGAAGGCGCGGGCAGGGAAGGCGCGGGGCGGAGAGCGGGCCCGCCTCAGGCGCCCCGTACCCCGTCTCCGCCCCTCGCTCCTCGCCGGGAGTCCCGCCCCCGCTACTCCACCTCCACCACGGCCTGCGCGAACTGCGCCGCGTACAGCCGGGCGTACGCCCCGTCGGCGGCCAGCAGCTCCTCGTGCGAACCCTGTTCCACGATCGCCCCGTTCTCCATCACCAGAATCACGTCCGCGTCCCGGATCGTGGAGAGCCGGTGGGCGATGACGAAGCTCGTACGGCCGTGTGCCAGCCGCGCCATCGCCTTCTGGATGAGTACCTCGGTACGGGTGTCGACGGAGCTCGTCGCCTCGTCGAGTACCAGGATCACCGGGTCGGACAGGAAGGCCCGCGCGATCGTGATGAGCTGCTTCTCGCCCGCGCTCACCCCCGTGCCCTCGTCGTCGATCACCGTGTCGTAGCCCTCGGGGAGGGTGCGGATGAAACGGTCGGCGTGGGCCGCCCGTGCCGCCTCCTCCACCTCGTCGCGGGTGACGGTGCGCGCGGAGCCGTACGCGATGTTCTCGGCGATCGTGCCGCCGAACAGCCAGGTGTCCTGGAGCACCATGCCTATACCGGAGCGCAGTTCCTCACGCGTCATCGTCGCCACGTCGGTCCCGTCGAGCGTGATCCGCCCGCCGGTCACCTCGTAGAACCGCATCAGGAGATTGACCAGCGTCGTCTTGCCCGCGCCGGTCGGTCCGACGATGGCGACCGTGTGTCCCGGTTCGACCGAGAGCGACAGATCGTCGATGAGCGGCTTGTCGGCCTCGTAGCGGAAGGAGACCTTCTCCAGCGAGATGCTGCCGCGCGACGGGGCCGGGCGACCGGCCGCACCGGAGGAGGCTTCGGCGTCGGGCGTCTGCTCCTCCGCGTCGAGCAGTTCGAAGATCCGCTCGGCGGACGCCACACCCGACTGCACCAGGTTCGCCATCGAGGCGACCTGGGTCAGCGGCTGCGAGAACTGCCGCGAGTACTGGATGAAGGCCTGGACGTCGCCGATGGACAGCGTGCCGGAAGCGACCCGCAGTCCGCCGATGACCGCCACCAGCACATAGTTGATGTTGGAGACGAACATCATCAGCGGCTGCATGATGCCGCTGTTGAACTGCGCCTTGAACCCCGCCTCGTACAGGGCGTCGTTCTGCTCGCGGAAGGCCTCGGCCGACTCCGCCTGCCGCCCGAAGATCTTGACCAGGGCGTGCCCGGTGTACATCTCCTCGATGTGGGCGTTGAGCTTGCCCGTGACCTTCCACTGCTGCACGAACTGCGGCTGTGACCGCTTGCCGACCCGCGTCGCCACCAGTACCGACAGCGGTACGGTCACCAGCGCGACCAGGGCCAGGATCCAGGAGATCCAGAACATCATCGCCAGCACGCCGATGATGGTGAGCAGCGAGTTCATGAGCTGGCCCATGGTCTGCTGCATCGTCTGGCCGATGTTGTCGACATCGTTGGTCGTGCGGCTGAGGACCTCACCGCGCTTGGCCTTGTCGAAGTACGACAGCGGCAGCCGGGAGAGCTTCGCCTGGATCTCCTCACGCACCCTGAACATGGCCTGGTTGATGATCCGGGCCGCGAGCCGGGTGGTGACGAGCATCAGCAGACCCGCACAGGCGAAGGCCGCCAGCGCCAGCAGCAGGATCTGACCCACCTGCGTGAAGTCGATGCCCTTGCCCGGGGTGAAGTCCACGCCGGAGAGCATGTCGGCCATCGCGCCCTGGCCCCGGGCGTGCAGGGCCTTCAGCGCCTGGGCCTTGGTCGTCCCCGCCGGCAGCTGCCGGCCGATGATCCCGCCGAAGATCAAGTCGGTCGCCCGGCCGAGGATCTTCGGTCCGACGACCGAGAGGGCGACGCTGCCGATCACGGCCAGCAGCATCGCGAAAAGGGCGGGACGGTCCTGCGCGAGCAGCCGCAGCAGCCGCTTGCCCGATCCCTTGAAGTCCATGGACTTCTGGGTCGGTCCCGTCATCATGCGTCCACCAGGACCGGCCATCAGGCTGCCTCCGCCTCGGTCAGCTGGGAGAGCACGATCTCCCGGTATGTCTCATTGCCGTCCATCAGCTCGTGATGGCGGCCCGTCCCGACGACCCGGCCCTCGTCCATGACGACGATCCGGTCCGCGTCACGGATGGTCGAGACGCGCTGGGCCACGATCACCACGGTCGACTCCGCGGTCTCGCGCCGCAGCGCCGCCCGCAGCGCCGCGTCCGTGGCGTAGTCGAGCGCCGAGAACGAGTCGTCGAACAGGTAGATCTCCGGCCGTTGCACCAGCGTCCTGGCGATGGCCAGCCGCTGGCGCTGCCCACCGGAGACATTGGTACCGCCCTGGGCGATCGGCGCGTTGAGGCCGGCCTCCAGCTTCTCGACGAACCCCTTGGCCTGCGCCACGTCGAGCGCGTGCCACAGCTCCTCGTCGGTCGCGTCCGGGTTCCCGTAGCGCAGATTCGTCGCGACGGTCCCGGAGAAGAGATACGGCTTCTGGGGCACCAGGGACACCGTCTTGGCCAGCAGGACGGGGTCGAGCTCCCGCACGTCGGTGCCGTCCACCAGCACCTCTCCGCCGGTGGCGTCGAACAGCCGGGGGACCAGACCGAGCAGGGTGGACTTCCCGCTGCCGGTCGACCCGATCACCGCGGTCGTCTGACCGGGCAGCGCCTCCAGGGCGACCTCCCGCAGGACCGACGCCTCGGCGCCCGGGTACTTGAACCCGGCCCCGCGGATCTCCAGATGGCCGTGCCTGGCCAGCTCGGTGACCGGCGCGAGCGGCGGTACGACGCTGGAGTCGGTGCCGAGCACCTCCTGGATCCGCTCGGCGCAGACCTCCGCACGCGGCACCATCATGAACATGAAGGTGGCCATCATCACGGACATCACGATCTGCATCAGATAGGACAGGAA
Source organism: Streptomyces sp. NBC_00388 (assembly GCF_036061255.1). Taxonomy (NCBI): domain Bacteria; kingdom Bacillati; phylum Actinomycetota; class Actinomycetes; order Kitasatosporales; family Streptomycetaceae; genus Streptomyces; species Streptomyces sp. NBC_00388. The sequence goes on along the minus strand of NZ_CP107948.1, from coordinate 2,380,252 downwards.
CGCGGTGAGCGCCCCGATCTGCATCGCACCGCTGTCGATCCGGTGCGCGCCGAACCAGACGACCGCGATCGACGACACGTTCACCACGGTCATCACCGTCGGGAACATCAGGGCCATCAGCCGGGCGGTCCCCAGGGAGACATCGGTCAGCTCGGTGTTGGCGCCCTTGAAGCGCTCCTTCTCGTACGCGTCCTTCACGAAGGCGCGGATGACACGGTTGCCGGTGATCTGCTCGCGCAGCACCCGGTTCACCATGTCGAGCCGGACCTGCATCTTCCGGAAGAGCGGCCGCATCCGCCGGACGATCAGGGAGACCAGCACGAGCATGACCGGCACGACGGCGATCAGGACGAGCGAGAGCGGTACGTCCTGGCCGAGGGCCAGCACGATCGCTCCCACGCACATGATCGGCGCCGAGGCCATCAGGGTGAACGACATCAGGACCAGCATCTGGATCTGCTGGACGTCGTTGGTCGTGCGGGTGATGAGGGACGGGGCGCCGAAGTGGCCGACCTCGCGGGCGGAGAAGGACTGCACCCGGTCGAAGACACCGGCCCGGATGTCCCGGCCGAGCGCCGCGGCGGTCCTGGCGCCGAAGTACACGGCGCCCATGTTGCAGATCACCTGCACCACGCTGATGGCGACCATGAGACCGCCGAAGCTCAGGATGTAACCCGAGTCACCCTTCACGACACCGTTGTCAATGATGTCCGCGTTGAGCGTGGGCAGATAGAGGGTGGCGCACGTCTGGAGCAGCTGAAGCAGCGCCAGCAGGGCCATGGGTTTCTTGTACGGACGCAAGTAGGTCCGCAGAAGTGATATGAGCACGTGCAGTCTCTCGGGTCGGCGGTCCGGCGGGGGCTTCCGGCAGGGGCAGGGCTGGGCGGGGACGGTGTCCGGCCAACCCAGTTTCCGGCACCGCACGACCTGAAACGAACCGTTTTCCTCAAACCGCGGTCAAGAACACGGCCGGGCCGCGGCGGGCCGTGATCCGGCTCACCGCCCGGCCGTGATCCGGGATCCCGCCAGGCCGCGGTCCGGGATCCCGCCCGGGCGGTGAAACGGGAGAGCGGCTCTCAGGACTGAGCGTCGAAGGCTCCCGGGTGGATCTGGTCGCGCGTCGCCATGTACTGCTGGCGGACCGCCTGGCCCACCGCGAGACCGTCGCCCGGTTCGCATACCTGAGCGGCGGCACCCTGCCACGCGGGCGGGGTCTGCGGGTCCAGCGTGCCCTCGGACACCCCGAGGGCCCAGGCCGCCTGACGGGCCGCACCGACCGCCGCGTAGTCGGCGGGCTGGGGGACGACGACCTGCGCCCCGAAGATGCCGGGAGCCACGGCCTGGACGGCGGGCAGTTCGGCGGCGGCGCCCAGCAGGAACACCCGGCGCACCTCGACGCCGCGGTCGCGCAGTACGTCCATCGCGTCCGCCAGCGAGCAGAGCATGCCCTCGAAGGCCGCCCGTGCAAGGTGCTCACGCTTCATCGACTCGCGCCGCAGCCCGGAGAGGGTGCCGGCGGTGTGCGGCAGCTGCGGGGTGCGCTCACCCTCCAGATAGGGCAGGAGCACCACCCCGGACGCACCCGGCGTTGAGGTCAGAGCGAGGGCCGACAGGGCCTCCAGGTCCTCGGCGCCCAGCAGTTCGGCGGTCCCGCGCAGCGCCCGTACGGCGTTGAGGGTGTGGACGACCGGCAGGTGCATACCGGTGGCGTCGGCGAAGGAGGTGATCATTCCGGAGGGGTCGGCGAGTGCCTCGTGGTGCACGGCCATCACCGAGCCCGAGGCACCGAGCGAGACGACCACATCGCCGACCGAGACCCCCAGACCGAAGGCCGCCGCCATCGTCTCGCCGGTGCCGGCCGAGATCAGCAGCCCCTCGGGGGTGGTCCCCGCGGAGTCGGCGGGGCCGAGCACCTCAGGAAGGGCGGCCGGGTGCCCGAGAGCCAGCTCCACCAGATCGGGGCGGTAGGCACCGGTCTCGGCCGACCAGTAGCCGGTGCCGGATGCCGCGCCCCGGTCGGTGATCCGCCGGGCGGGCCGGCCCAGCAACTGCCACACGAGCCAGTCGTGCGGCTGGAGCAGCGCGGCGATCTTCGCGGCCGCCTCCGGCTCCTGCCGTGCCAGCCAGCGCAGCTTGGACACCGGCTGCGCGGCCTGCGGTACGGAGCCGACGGCCTCGGCCCACGCGGAGCGGCCGCCGAGCGAATCGATCAGATCCGCCGCGGCGACCTGGGCCCGCTTGTCGTTGCCGGTCAGGGCGGGCCGTACGAGGTTGCCCTGCCGGTCCAGCGGCACCAGGCCGTGCTGCTGGGCCGACACGCCGATGGCCTGTACGCCTTCCAGCAGCCCGCCCGATGCCGCCTCGCCGAGCGAGAGCAGCCAGCTCTGCGGGTCGGCCTCGTACTTGCCGGCCTTGGTCTCCTCACCCGCCTCGGCTGTCCGCGGGTGGGGCGCGTACCCCTGGCGCAGCACGGCACCTGTGTCCGCGTCGCACACGACGATGCGCGTGAAGGCGGCTGAGCTGTCTAGACCGGCGACTATCCCCATGCGGCCCGATTGTGCCGCACGCGGGGACGTCAGGTGTTGGTGGTGCCCCAGTCGTCCTCGACCGCCCCGTTCCGCTCCCGCAGCGACCGGACCCGATGGGCCATCGCGTCGGGCATCCTGTCGCCCATCTTCTCGCTCACGGTGTGGAGCGCCTTGCCCGCGACGTCCCGTCCGTTCTGCGCCGCGGCCTCGGCGGCGTTGCGCACAGCGGGGTTCTCCGCGACCTGGCGGGCGGACTTCTTCAACTGCTCGTAACGCTCCCGGCCGGCACGTGTGCCGATCACATAACCGAGAGCGAGTCCCACGACGAATGTCAGCTTGTACCGCATGGCTGCCTTCCCTTGTGCCGGTGCTGCCCGCCTACCCGGCAAGCGCGTGATCACCCGGGGCGGAACCGATTGGCGGAGCACCCCCCTGCTTGCGCTAATGTATGTGTCGCAGCGAGCACACGCCCCCCGGGAAGGCTCCGGTGGGTACGTTCGGTGCACAGCAGCAATCCCCTGTAGCTCAATTGGCAGAGCAGCCGGCTGTTAACCGGCAGGTTACTGGTTCGAGTCCAGTCGGGGGAGCGCGGTCCCCTGTAGCTCAATTGGCAGAGCATTCGGCTGTTAACCGGAGGGTTACTGGTTCGAGTCCAGTCGGGGGAGCACAGACGGAAGAGGGCCCTCAGGGGCCCTCTTTCGCGTTGTCCTCGCACTGTTTTCCGCCGGGGTGGAACCGTCCCGTCCACGGCGCAGTCCTCATGGTCGAGCGATGCCGACCATCCGAGGCAGGAGATCGTATGAGCGGCTATGCTGCGGCAGACGGCGCGCACACATGTACGCGCCACGCCGTAATGGGGCGGTAGCTCAGCCGGTTAGAGCAGCGGACTCATAATCCGTCGGCCGTGGGTTCGAGTCCCACCCGCCCCACCGAGTATCCCCAGGCAGAATCGTTCTGACCTGGGGAAACGTGTTTTTCGGGGGCTGCTTTCCGTGCGGTACTAGCCGCCCGCGGTGCGGTACTGGCCCGCTGTCGAAGCGTGCCAGCGCACATTGGACGCGTTTGACCTGGCCTTTTGCGGCAGTTTCCTGAGAGAGCGTCGTGGCGCGGTCCCACGGCCGTCGAGGGAGGCTTCGCGTTCCGTCCACGACCCGCCACATCGCATGACGTTCCCGCTGTCCCTGCCGGGCCCGGTCTGCCAGGAGACACCGCCTGCATCGGCGAGGTCCGGGCTGGCAGGCTCTTGCTTGTCCGGGTGCGATACGGCGGCGCACCTGGTGCACGCCGCACCCGCGGTCCACGTCCCACGCAAGTCACAGTTGTTCTGGACGCTCTCGCGCAGCCACTCATCGCCGGGGCGCTGAGCGTGCTGGCCTTCGTCCGGGTCAGGCTTTGCAGCTTGCGGAGCACACGCGACCTCGACATCACCGGCGACGTCTCTGTCATTCAGATCCACGACACCGCACACGGGGCCCAGCCCTGTACACGGTTCCGGGCTGGGCCCGGCCGCTGCTGGGCCGTCCGCGCCTATCACCGGTTGGAGTCCCGCCCGGCCGGAGAGGGCGTGCTCGTCTCGGTACTGCGTTCCGGGGCACGGCATCTGTGCATACGCATCGAGGGCCGTCCTCGCCTCGAAGTGGCTGTGCTTGCCAGAGCCTTCGTTCCTTGAGCGGGAGGCGGGCTCCGTGGGTGCACCGCGCTTTGTCAAATCCTTCTGGTGCCAGGGGAGGTGTCGTCTAACGTCTGGTCTGACAGGGGAGGGACGGAGGGGGTGTTGATGAGCGGGGGCGGCGGGAAGCGGAGCCGTCTTTCACCCAAGGCGGTACTCGCCGTGTGGGTGCGCAGTGGAGGCAGGTGCATGTTGTGCAATGCATATCTGCTGGAGGGGACAATGTCGGGACGGACTCTGCCTTTGGGGGAAGTCGCGCACATCGTCGGGCAGAGCACTGATCCACGCTCGCCGCGCGGCGGAGATCCGTTGGAGAAGGCGCTGCGGGACAACGCGGACAATCTGATGCTGCTTTGTGCCCAGCAGCACATGGAGATCGATGCGAAGGCCGCGCTGGACGTCTTCACCGTCGAGTGGCTACGCGGCGTCAAGCAGGAGCACGAAGACCGAGTGAGACACCTGACCGCGCTGGGGCCGGAGAGGGCCACCACGGTGATGCGGATGGTGGGGCCGGTGCACGGAAATGTAGTGGAGTTGTCGCGGGAGACCGCTGCGAACGCTGTGACGGCAGGCCACCGGTTTCCTTTGTACTTGGAGTCCTACACCCGGCACGGTGTGGAGATCGATCTGCGGCACACTCCCGGCGAACAGGCAGCCGCTGCCTGGGACGCGGAGCCTGCCGCCGAGGCCAGCCGTCACTACTACCAGCAGGCTACGAAGATCATCGATGACGTGGTCCAGAATCGGCTGCGGCCGGGGATAGAGCGGGACTCCGTGCAGCACGTGAGTGTGTTTGGGTTCGCGCGTCTGCCGTTGCTGGTCTACCTGGGGTCGCTCTTGGACGACACCGTGCCGACGGACATCTACCAGCGTCACCGGCTCGAGCAGTCCTGGGTGTGGCCCGCCGAGAGCGGCCCGGTCACCGAGTTCGCCGCTCATCCGGTTCAGGCCGGGCCGGATGAGGACGAGGCTGTCGTCGTGCTGAATGTCTCGGGTGTCATCGCCCCTTATGAGATTCCGCGGGAGCTTTCGGCTCTGCGCCGCTACGAAGTAAGCCCGGTGAGCGCGCAGGCCGGTCCGGACGTACTGCGGTGCCGGGCGTCGCTGCGGCGGCTGGAGGAAACGCTGCGGATGCTTCTCGCGCGGCTGGAGAGGGAGGTGAAGTCTCTGCGCCGCCTGCATGTCCTGCCTGCAGTGCCCCTCTCCGCGGCTGTAGCCCTGGGCCGGGCTCACCATCCGCAGGTGCACCCGCAGATGGTGATCTACGAGCGTCTGGCGGGCAGATATGTGCCCACCTTGGAAGTGGGGCAGGTTTCAAACTGACGCAGGGGCGGCGGGCACACCGTGCGGCGTCTTCTCCTCAGAACTTGGATGTTCGGGGCCGCAGCGGGGTGTGGTCCTGCCGGAGCTGCGCTGGAGGTGCGGCCCAGGTCGCGCAGCCTGTTACTCACGTCCGGCTGCCTTCAGGGGCGGCGGCCGTGCCGGGAGATGCAGGGCCGCCGGTTCAGTGACGCGGGACTACTCCTTACGCGCTTGATGGGGAATGAAGCGTTGTGCCGGCACTGTCCCGGTGTGGGGCTGGGCGCACAGGTGGGTCCCGGATATGGGGTGGCGCATTTGGGTGCCCAGCAGGTTGACCAGGGTGGCGGTGGTTGCCATCAGGTCGGCGGCGGAGCCGTGGAATGTGGGAGTGGAGCAGCCTCTTGTGGGGCGCAGTTCGTCACCCGGGGTGGGCTCTTCCCATAGTGCGTGGTACGCCTCGAGGTTCGGGTCGTCCAGGACGTGGACGCCGGCGGCGTGGTCGATGGTGGACAGGGGGGGTGTGATTGCCGGGGGCGGCGATGGTGAGGACTCCCAGGCTGGCGGTGATGCTGTCCGTGGCGAGCTGGGCCAGGACGGCTTTGCGGTGGGGCTGTTGGGCGAGAAGGTCGAGGAAGCGTCCGGCGGTGATGCTGACGGTGGCGTCGATGATGAGGTCGGCTTGGTCCGCAGAGGTCAGGAGGGCGGGGCCGGGGGGCGGGGTGGCGATATCGATGCGGATGTCGTCACGGATGCTGCGCAGGTGGGAGGCCAGAGCTGTCGCCTTATTCATGCCGATGTGGTGTTCGGTGTAGTTCTGCCGCACCAGCAGGCCGCCGGTGACATGGCCGGGGTCGCTGAGGGTGAGATGTGAGGCGCCGGCCCGGGCGACCATTTCGGCTGCCCAGGAGCCAATGCCGCCGCAGCCCCAGATGTGGATGTGGCAGTCCTGGAAGGCGCGGACGGGGCGGAGAGTGTCACGGCGGGTGGTTACTTCGGGGCGTTCGTCGGAGAGGTAGCACCATTCGATGGGCGTGTGGCGCAGGTCGTCGGGCAGACCGCCTAGGCGGCTGGGGGTCGCGAGGCGTGCGAGGCGGCGCAGCGTGTCGCTGGCCTGGGGTTGCAGGCGACCGGCGAGGAGGAAGGGGGGTGCTGCGGGGGCGACGGGGTGCCGGACGGCCAGGACGAAGTGCTGGGCGGTGCCTTCGGGGTTGCGCAGGGCGCTGGCGGCGAGTGCGGTCAGCACCGCTGGGGATGCGGCATCGGCCGACAGAGGGTCGTGGGCGAGGGTGAGGAGTTCGGTCAGGGTGCTGCCCGCGCCCAGGGGCAGGGTGTCCACTGCCAGGATCGGGATGCGGTGGCTGTGGGAGTGTGCGGGGGCGCTGGCCAGGTCGAGCCGGTCGATGGTGCGCTGGGTGAGCCAGGCTGTGGTCGGCCGGTGGGAGACGGGTTCTCGTACGACGACGGTGGGAGTGCCCGGGGTGTGGTGCAGGACGCCGCCGACGGGGTGGTACAGGGCGGTGGCGGGGTCGAAGGTGCCGGCTGCGGCGTCTATGAGCCACTGCCACAGGCGGTTGATGACGGGGGTGATTCCGGCGGCGGGGTCCCATTCGCGGGCCGGGTCGAGGTAGAGGCACAACCGGTTGCCCTGCAGGACGTGCGGGGTGCCGGCGAACCGGATGTGGGGGGTGCGCACCTGGGGCGGGATCATCGGGGTGGTGGGCAAGGTGAGTAGAAAGTCCTCACCCTCCTTGAGCTGTAGGCCTCCTGGAGCGCGCGGCATGCCGCCGGTGCGGACCCTGATGGGGACGGTGACCAGGCCGTCGGCGTCGGTACGGGGGCGCGCGGTGATGCGCAGGTCGGGATCGTGCGTGGTTGCCAGCGTTGTGAGCTGGTCCAGGAGGCGGCGCTGGGAGGGGCTGGGGCGGGCCGCGGGCGGCTTGCGCTTGCTCATCCGGCACGCCCGGTGCGAGAGGTTGTGGTGACCAGCAGCGGGGTAGCGAACTTGGCCGCCGTGGGGGTGAGGGAGGCGGCGGTACGCGGCTGGTCAGGGAAAGCGTCGCCGAACAGCTTGCGCCACAGCCGCACGCTCCGGTCGTAGTCCGGCTCGTCGTAGGCCTCGCGGATCTCGCGGGCGTGGGTGTGGATGCGGGCCCGAAAGTAGCTGTAGGTCGTCTGGTCCCAGCGGTGGTCGAAGGTGACGCCAGAACCGGAAGGGTCGGGGATGGAGGGCTTGTAGGGGCGCTCCTGCAGCCAACGGTCGAGGTCCTCGATGATGGTGAGCAGGGTGGTGGGCACGTCGCTGTAGCAGCCGGGGTTCGTGAGCGGGTTGATCTCCTCGACGCGCTCGCCGAGCAGGGTGGTGAGGATGATGGAGCGGGTTCCGGTGAAGGAGCCGCGGTGGTTGCGCAGGTACTTCATCAGGCGGATGACCTTGCGCAGGTTGTTGTTGGCGATGCCATCCTTCTTCTGCATCCAGGTGGTGAAACCGGCCGGGTTGGTCTGCTCCCACGTGTTGGCATCGCGGTTGACGATCACCTCGCGGCCGTCGGCCAGCTGAAGGTAGGGGACGATGTCGACGTGCATGGAGTTGGCATAACTGAGCTGCACGCAACGGCACTTGCGGGTGTGGGGCATGCCTCCGTAGACGCTGTGGTGATGGAGTGCGGCATAGACCTTGTCGATGTAGGTTTTGGGACTGTCGGCCCACTCGGCGTTCTCGGCGAGGTGGAGCATGAAGTCGGCGTCGAACTCGCTGTCGCCGACGGGGTTGATGATGGTGCGCTGCGCCCAAGAGCCCTGGCGTTTCTTGCCGCGGATGAGCGGGCTGAGTTCGGTGTCTGCCTTGAGGGCCTTGTAGATGGCCTCGACGCGGACGTCGAGGAGGGTGAGCTTGGCTTGGCTGAGGTTCACGGTGTTCTTGAGGAAGGTGTCGAAGTTCTTTCGGCACTGCATGGCGAGGGCTCCTTTCTGCGGCGAGCCAGCTCGGGGCTCAGGGGACAGGGAGGTGTGGGGGCATGCCGACGGGAGACATGACGGCATAGGGCATGGAATAGACCAGGAAGGGACATGGCCTTGCCTGTGCGGCATGGGTATGGGTGCGAACACGGGTGTGCATGCGCGAGGGGCCTGGTGTGGGCTCGCGGAGCGGGCCGGCCATGGCACTGGGCAGAGGGTCGGCCGATGCGCGGCATCAGCGGATGGCCGTGGGGCGCGGCTGGCCATCGAGGTAGCCGGTGCGGTCCGGTCGACGGTTCCGGCCATCGTGGCCAGGTGCGCGTACGCCGGTACCGCCCGAGAGCGGACTGTCCCGTCGGCTTCACGCCGGGCAGGGGCCACTTGTTTCGCACAGAGACCGCTCACTCTCTGCGGTAACTAGTGCACCACACAGAGCGACACTCACGCAAGACCTTTTTTGAGGGTCAGTCTGGCTGACGTCTCTTCAGGGTAGTTCAGCAAAAAGCTGGTTCGGCTGCTCCCTGAACCGTCCTTGGACAGCCGAGGAGAGAGAAGGCGCCACGGAGCCAAAGCGGGCGTGGTAGGTGGCGTCAGAAACGCGCGCCGTGCGGCAGGGGCCGGGTCGGCAGTCTGGCCCGGTGGTGTCAGTGGGCGGGGCCCGAGACGATGCCAAGGTTCATCAGGCGGTAGGTCATCGCCATCTCGCTCAGCTGGAACTGCTTGGCCAGGACCCGCACAAGGTCATCCGTCGTGTGGAAGCTGATGTTTTGCGCCAGCCGCCGGACCATGTCCTCCGGGGCCAGCAGCGCCGCGGCGAATCGGTTGGCGTCGATCTCCTCACGGTCCGTGGCCATGCTCGAGACCGCGTTGCGGTAGTTCACGCGCGCGTCGGTGTCCAGGATCAGCGGGCGGCCTTCATGTAGGCGCAGGTGTCCCAGTTCGTGTGCCACCGTGAAGCGCTGTCGTTCGAGGGAGTGCGCCTGATTGACACCGATGACGCATGCTCCGTCTTTGCGCAGGAGCATGCCGGAGACGTCGCCGTCCATGTGCTGTGGGACGACCAGGACACCAAGGTGTTCGGCTAGGACGGAGGGGTCGACCGGTGGTACGTCGATTTGGAACTCTCGCAGCAGCCCGCGGGCCGCCAGATCAGCCTTTGCCACCGAGGCCCCTCCTCTTCGAGGCTTGCGCCCACACTGCTGCGACATCGGCGGCATGACGTGCGGCGAGGCCGGACGCTTCGTCCAGGTGGAGCGATGGAAGCAGGTCGGCAGGTTCCGCGTTGAGCGCTGCGGCGATCAGGGCGAGCCGGTAAAGGGGCGGGGTCTGGGTTCCGGACTCGATGTTTGTGATCGAACCGCGCGTCAATCCCGCCTGGCGCCCTACGTACTCCTGTGTCACCCCGGCACGCATCCGCGCCTCACGGATCAGCCGGGCAACGGTCTCGTTGAACTCCCGCTCTTCCATCTATCCCCCAAGCGCTGCCAGTCTCCCTGACAACCTAGTTCCCAACTCTGCACCCGACCAGCCTTGAGCGGTGGCACACTGATCGGCCCGGTCCCCGCTTGCTTTACCTGCTCGCCGCCAGGGGGACAGCCCTTAGCCGGGGCACCCGACGCCGCCACGGCAGCCTCGGACAACGATCACCGATCGCTTTCGAGAGCGTCCACCAAGGGCCGGATGCACTTCATGGTCTTCACCAAGAGCTTGACGCCCGAGGTGATGTGCCACTTCCTGGACCGGCTCGCCGGCCACTTCGACCATAAGATCCACCTCGTCGTCGACGGACACCGCCCACCGCGATGAAGTCGAGCTGCACTTCCTGCCGCTGTACTCGCCCGAGCTGAACCCCGACAAGCTGGTCAACGCCGACCTCAAGCACAGCCTGCCCAAACAGCACTGCGCCCGGGCCCAGGCCGAACTCGCCGCCGAAACCCGTCGGTCGTGCTACGCGTACAAGAGTTGCATGCCGCCGCTCAGATACCACGTGCTCCCCGCGAGGGCGTGGAGCAAGGCGGTCTCGAAGCTGTTGGGGTCGTATGCTGCGTGACTGGCGGCGTCTGCGCGAATGTGGGCCCGGACTTCTGCAGGCGACTCTGTATCTGCGAATAGATCCGCGTCCCGACGCCTGCGCTTGGCTACGACGCTGCCCGCTGCCTCACCGTACCGACTCGCAAGGTCGTGGCTCTCGAAGTGATGAACGATTCGACGCCTTTTCACCTCGTCCCATCCAGTGGGAGGCCGCACCTCGAAGACGGCGACTCGTTCTGCGGCGTCGATCTGGGCGTGCAGCCAACGGCCGGTGCCCAGGTCCTCGAAATACGGATGGAAGGCCTCCTCGGTGACCAAGGTGGCGAGCTTGTTGCTCTTCCCCAGATTGCACGGCCCGCACGCCGGGACGAGGTTGAGAGGGGTCAGCGCTAGGAGTGGAAAGTCGGCCTTCGGCGCATGGTGGTCAAGCTGTGCGGCCTGCTGCAGCCCGCACAGCGGGCAGGAGCCGTGTATCGCCGATGCCTTGATAGCGTCGTACAATTTGCGGCCTTCCGCCCGTTGCACGAAAGCTGTTGTGTAGGTGTTCTTGAGCAGCTCTGCGTGCCGGTCATTCCGTTGGCGCTGGCCGTAGTTCAAGAGATGCTGCAAAAGTTCGCCCTTCTCTCCGGCCGCTCGGTAGGCCTTCTCGCCTGCTTTGAGCTCTCGGAGCCGTGTTCTCACAGCCTCGTACGTTCCCTCGGACGTCAGCCAGGCTCTGCAGGCCTCGACCACCTTCTCCACGTCGAATTGAGGTGCCTCTGGCCATAGCATCAGCGCTGCCTCCGCGCTCGGGCGTAGGTCATGGCCCGCAGGAGAGCTCGGGCCTCAGATCCCAGGCCCGAGAAACGTGAGGTGATGTCCTCGTAGGAATCGCCCGTTTCTACCTGCCGAGCGACGGTGGCGTGGAAGCCGGAGGAGGCGACCTCCAGGCCGAACGCGTCATGGGTCAGCTCCCCCACGCTCTCGCCGTAAGTCTCTAGGCCCGGGCGGTGAGCAGTGAGCTCCTCCCCGTTGCGGATCATCACCCATACACAAGAGGCCGGCACCTCTTGAAGGACGACAGGAGAGTGTGTAGCAACGAGGGCCATACCGTTGCGGTCCGCGACCAGGTCCGAAATGGCCCGTGTAAGCGCGGAAAGGAGCGGTGGGTGCAGGTGTGTTTCTGGCTCGTCGATCAGGACCAAGGTCCGCTCGCCCACAACTTCGATCAAGCGAGTCACCATGAGGAGCACCACTTTGTGCCCAGAGCTCAGGTCGTTGAACACGGTGCTCATCGCCTCGGTGAATCTCAGCTCGCTCCCCTCACGCATCATGGAGTCGATCACGTCCATGTGACCGTCGAGGAATCCGCTCGCCGCGTAGTTAAGGGTGCTGACGGCTTTGCGCCAGCGCTCTCCCCTAGCGCCGACGCGTGCGGTTCCCAAGCTTTCGACGAACTCTCGCGTTCTCTGCTCGTCGGACTTGAGGCGCCCGGTGCCCTCATGGCGGAGACCGATGTAGTCAAACTTCATGAATGCATTCGGCGGCGGCTTGTAGAGCTGGTCGAAGGGGCTGAAGGAGACAACGACACAGGTGGTGAAGCTGTTGTCTTCACCACCCGAACTGCTCTCCACCGTGATCCTTCCGGCTGTCGCCGCCTCCGCGATCGCGTGCAGTAGGCGCGACTTTCCGACCCCGTTGCGGCCGATCAGGGCATGCAGGTTGGTGGTCGGAAGACTCCCGGGCTTTGTCGCGAACTCGAACTTGTGGGGTGGAAGCAGCCCGCCCTGGGGAGGTGTGTATGACCACTTGAAGGAGACGATTCGACGACGCCTTCCTCGGGCGATCTTCTGCTTCCGTCGTAGCTCCCTCATTTCGTGGTCCCGGAGCAGAGAGTTTCGGAACACGGCGAGGTGCGAGACCTGTTCCGACAGTTCCTGGGAGTAGGCGACATCATTGAGCGCACTCAAAATCTTTTTGTACATGCCGCGTGGCATGAGGGTGCGCAGACTCTCGTAGTAGTCGTCCTCCTGGGCCAGACTGAAGAACCCGGGTTCCAGAGACTCAAAGCGGGTTGGTAGTAGGTCCGCTGACCTGAAGACGCCCTCTCCTTCCATCGAGTCATGGGCAATCCGCACGTAGCCGATCCTGACCGGTTCGCTCCCCTCTGGGAGGCGCACATGTAGGTCGAAGAGGGTCAGGAACCCGTAGTCGTTCCAGCTGTCCGTCACCAGGTATGCCCCTGGCCTTGATGGAATCTTTGCGCCGTACTTCAGCACTGTGAACTGCACTACGAGTCTCCCCTGTCTGGACCGGCACCGCTTTCGCCGATCAGACTGCCGCACGGACGGCAGAGGCGGCGAATCACTGAGGTACGGCGCCGGACCAGGAAACGCTCGCGTAGTGCGACCGCGTCGGTGACGGCAGGGCCGACTACTCCTCGAAGCACAAGCGGCACGGGGTGAACGTGCAGGTCGTCACAGACCCCAGCGGGGAGATCCTGTGGCTGTCGTCGGCATTGCCGGGCCGGACCCATGATCTGACAGCAGCCCGCACCCACAAGATCCTTCGGATCTGCGAACGCCAGGGGCGTCCCGATCCTGGTCGACATGGCCTACATCGGTGCCGGCGACTGGGTCACCACCGCCAAGCGCCGCCCGTCAGGCGGCGAACTCACCACCACCGAACAGACCGCGAACCGGGCCCTGTCCGCAGCCCGTGCACCCGTCGAACGAGGCATGGCACGACTGAAGTCCTGGCAGATCTTCCGTAGATCCCGCATCAGCCCCAACCGCATGACCGTCATCGCCAGAGCCATCCTCACCCTGGAGAGGCAACGCTGAAAACGCTCAGTGTTGTCGCTGTCGTCGGCCATCGCTGCTCGGCACCCTGGTGCCGACCTGTGTTGCCCATGGCGCCCTGGCCACGCGGCAGGCGATGGCAGGATAGGACTTCAGTCGATGACCGGGGGCGTGCAGTGTACGAGTTCGTGTATGTATCAGAGGCAAAACTAAGTCAGTTCCGCCCCGAACCGAACCGGTTCACGCGCAAGGGCACCGTGCGGTTCACCTCACCGGTGGGCAGCATCGACTTGGAGCCTCCTGCGGATGACGCCGAACGAGACCGTGACCTGCGGCTGAAGAAGGTCCTCAAGCACTTGGAGGATAGGGCGGAGTGGTTCGCCGACCCCGCGCTACAACCAGGGGACTGGGTGTGGTTCGAGGTGCCGTTGCAACACGTCACCCTTCCAGGAGCCTTCGAGCATATGGTGCTGTTCGCCGACCCCGCACCGGGCCAGCACGCGGCGTACGAGCAGGAGACCAACTGCCGGCTGCTTATGCACGGCTCGACGCGACATCTCATCGGATATGCCCCGGCAACGGCCGACGGGACAGCTCTGGAGGGGATCCACGGCGGTGGAGCCAGTTTCGGCATGAAGTTTCTGACGAGTGCCGGTCAGGCGGTGTCGGCGCTGTCGACCCAGCATGACCCGGTGGCCGAGGGGGTCCCCGCGCCCCCCGTCCAGCTGACCGGATCCGCCGTGCGCGACCTGATGGAGATCGTCGATCACGCTTACGGTCCCGCGGGCGCGGCTGCTTGGATGAGCGGATTCGCCCGGGTCACCGTCGTGCTCCCCGCCTCTGACACCACCGCTCGCTGTGTTGTGGCGAGCCCGCTGACCGTGGAGTACGCGCACCGTCAGGGATGAGCCTGCCGCAGGCATGAGGGACGGACGAAAGGACAACCCGCCATGGCCGACACCGCATCACCGATCCAACTAAGGCAGGTTCGAGAGTATCTGCGGAACGGTTATCGCTCTTTGCTCGATATGAGTGACTTTGCGCATCGGTCTGCGCAGGAGCAGGACCTGGTCCTCTGCCACCGTGCTCTGGCGGCTGAAGCGGCCCGCATCCTTTCCGGCTGTGACGCCGGGGAGGCGGCCGCAGCCGTGGTGGACGGTCCCGGCGACCACGGCATTGACGCAGTGATCATCTCGCCGAGCGGTAGCGACATCTGGTTCGTTCAAGCGAAATGGAGCGACAGGGCTCAGGCTCGGATCGACGATGGTGATGCACTCAAGATGCTCTATGGCCTGAGTCGGCTTGCCAACCGCCAATACGACGGCTTCAACTCCCGCATCCGAGCTTTGAGTACACGCATCGACAGTGCTCTCAGTTCGCCGCAGTGCCAGGTGAACCTGGTACTGGCGCTGGCGACGGGTGACGGGAGGCTGACACAGCAGGCGGAAGAGCGACTCGTCCAAGCAAAGGGGGAGTTCGGCTTCAAGGACCGCACGTCGCTGAACGTGCGCGCCTTGGGACTGGCCGACTTTTACTCTGCCGCACGAGCCGATGCTGTGCCCGCCCCGGTCCGGCTGATCGCGCACCTGACCCACGGCTGGTACGGCATCGACACCCCCTACCGCTCCTGGGCCGGCAGCATCTCGGCAGGCGAACTCGCCTCCTGGTACGAAAGCCACGGCCCCCAGTTGTTCGATCCCCACCTGCGCCGCGACCAACCCGCCCAGCCGCGCCCGGAGCTCGTGGAGCAACTGGTCAGCCGACCCGAAGAATTCTGGTATCTGAACAACGGCATCACTCTGCTGTGCGACCAAGTCACAACGCACTACTTCTCCCGCAAAGTCTCCGGCCATCCTGTGCGGTTGGATCTGGACAACGCCCGCATCATCAACGGCGCGCAGACGACTGCGGCTGTCACCAGGGCGGTACTTAAACACCCCGAAGCCGGAGACCTCGCCAGGGTGAACCTGCGGATCATCTGTCTGGACGATGCATCCCCCGATGATGCAGCGAAGATCAGCCGGGCAGCTGGCTCCGATAGCCGCGTCACCACTCTGGGAGACATCGCAGCCGCTGACCCCCACCAAAGGGTCATCCGCAATGAAATGATGCACTTCCTCAATAAGCGGTACGCCTACCAGCACGGCGAACTCGTGCCTGCCCCCGCTACAGGCTGCACTGTCCAAGAAGCAGCCCTCGCGCTGGCCTGCGCCCACCCGGACGCCACCGTCATTGCCAATGCCGCGGTCCCCGCCACCGGCAAGAACGACCCCCTCGCTGGCATCTACGACCGCCTGTTCGGGCAAAAACTCGACGCATCGCAGATCTGGGAGAGCGTGCTGCTGCTGCGCGAGACGAGAACAGTCGTAGCAGGAGCGGTCGTGGGGGCGTCCACCGCAGTGCAGCAGGTCATTGAGCACGGTGAACTATTCATCGCGCACCTGCTCTTCCAAGACGCGAGCGCCGTTGTCGCTGAGACGCGCGAGACCCCGTCGTTCCATTCCTGGCTCTCCCCACGCACCCGCCAGATCGTCGAGGTGCTGACCGACACCCTTGAGCGTCTGTACGGGGCGCACGTATTCCTGGCCGCTGTCTTCACTGACCCGACACGGTGTAAGGAGCTTGCGGCTGACGTCAAGCGGTCGCTAGCCGACCAGCCGTTTCCCTCAAACGAAACCCGCTCGCGATCCCGCCGCCGCCCTAACGCGATCTCTGCCTTGGTCGGCCACGGGCGCCTGGCCGACGGCACTCGACTGATGTTCCAGCCGTCAGCTATCGAAGAACGAGCAATTGGGGAGTGGCTCAGGGAAGACCCCAGCCGCTACCTCGCAACCTGGACCAACGACCCTCGTCATCCGCTGATCTGGGCCGTCGACGGGCAGGCCTACTCACCCACCGGCCTGGTCCAGCGTATCTGGCAAGCCGCCAACTGGGACAAGGCGCCCGGGGTTGTACAAGGAGTGGCCCGCTGGGTGGTCCCAGGAGAGGGCAGCCTCGTCGAACTCGCGGCCGAACTCGCCCCCGTCTGGCCGACCGACGACAGCGGCCTGTGATGCAGACCATCCTCCAGGACCGCTTCGAACTGCGCACTCTGCTTGGCCGAGGCACTATGGGGCTTGTCTGGCAGGCATGGGACCTCCAGCTCAAGCGCGCCGTCGCCATCAAAATCATCAACCCGGAGCGGTTCGCTGGCGGAGTCGACGACATGAAACCCCAGGACATTCAGGCCCGCTTTGTCCGTGAAGCCGAAGTCGGCGCACGCCTGCACCACGCCGGTATCCCCACGCTGTACGACGCACTCTTGAGCGGCAGTCCCAAAGACTTGTACATGGTGTGGGAACTGGTGCTGGGGGACACCCTCCACCACAAACTTGACCGGCACTCCGGACGGCTGCCGCTGGCCAAAGCACTGAATGTGACTGCTCAGCTCGCCGACATCCTCGCTTGCGTACACGAAATCCCGATCGTCCATCGTGACCTCAAACCTTCCAATACCCTCATCACAGAGGACTGGCAGGTCAGGCTCCTCGACTTTGGAGTAGCAGCCCGCTTCGGTGCCGACCACCCCCGCCTGACCCGCGCGGGCGAACTCATGGGCACCGTCGCCTACATGGCGCCGGAACTGTTCCAGGAGCACGTGAAGCCCGCCCCGCAAGGCGACCTGTACTCGCTGGGCTGCATGACCTACGAGATGCTCACCGGGCAGCTCCCCTTCACGGGAGACCCCGCCGCCATGATGTACGGCCATCGCAACGCCGAGCCCGCCGCGATCAATGACTTCTGCCCCGACCTGCCCTCACCGGTCGCCAACCTCATCATGCGCATGCTGGCGAAGAAAGTCGCCGACCGCCCCGAGTCAGCCCGCTCCATCGCTGACGAACTCTTCGCCTACCGTGCCGCACCTGCTCAGCCCATCGAGACCACCGCACCAGGCACACCCACAGCAGGCGCTGCCGTTCCATCCCAGCCGCTGCACATACGCCTCGTACACGCACTCGTGCTTTTCGACGACGGCAACTATGGCCAAGCTCGCCCCCTCTATCTGCAGCTCGGTGCCGAACTTGAGCAGCCTGACGCGCTACAGGCTGATGAGGCGGCCGACTGCCGCGCCAAGGCCGCCTACTGCGCCATGCGCCTGGGAAACATCACGCAAGCCCTCACCGAGTACGAGGCCCTGGCCACAGACCTCCAACAGCGCGAAGCACCCGCCGGCGACCTGCTCCTCGATGTGCGCCTCAACCTGGGCCTTCTCCAGGAGCAAACCGATCAGCTCCAAGCCGCCGTCGAGACCCTGTCGGACATCTACAAACGCCTCGGCGCCAGCAAAGGCTCCAACGCCCCGGAGACGGCAGAAGCCCGCGCAGCACTCAACCGCCTCCTTGTGAAAGCATCCCCCGCGGCGAAAAAGTCGAACACCGGCAGGACTTAAGTGTATTGACCCGCGGGGTTGTTGACTCGGCTGATCGGGGGCTGGCCTCCGAGGGCGGTGTGGCAGCGGTGGTGGCCGTAGGTGTGGGTGAAGTCTGACAGGGCGGCTGTCCGCTCGTCGTTGGAGGTTGTAGGGCCGGAGGTGGGCCCATTCGTCGGCGAGGGCGCGGTTGAAGCGTTCGACTTTACAGTTGGTCTGAGGTCGGTAGGGGCGGGTGAGTTTGCCCGTCGCGCCGATGTCGACCAGGGCTTGTTTCCAGGCCAGGCCCTTGCGGTAGGCCCATGCGTTGTACGTGAAGACGCGCTCGATTCGGGTGATGGCCAGGCCGGCGAAGAACGCGGCGGCCCGGGTCATGAAGACTGCGTGGATTTCCGTGTAGGCGAGGCGGGAGTGATCGTCGACCGCGGAGTGGAGGCAGTCGAAGCCCATGCCGCGGACAGGCCGGCCTGGCGGCCCAGGGCCTTGTGGCCGCCGCCGTCGGGTATCCGGTCCAGTTTCCTGACGTCGACGTGGACGAGCTCCCCGGGACGCTCGCGTTCGTAGCGGCGGATCGCCGACCCGGTGGGCCGGTCCATCCAGGCGAGACGGTTCAGCCCGTGACGGGTCAGAATCCGGTGGACGGTTGAGGCGGGCAGGCCGAGAACCGGGCCGATCCGCCAGCGGTTGGCCCGGACCCACAAGTACGCCGTCCTACTTTGCATGGTGCAACGCCTTCGCAGGTTAGGCAGGCCGAGGGATGGCCTGCGGGCGAGACTCTTACCGCTCGCCTGATGTGGGGCCCACACACCGACGGGCCGTGCTGCCGTCCTGGACGAAGTGGTCAAGGCCGTCCGCGCCAGCGTCCTGTCGGTGGAGACTGGCATTCGCATGCTGATCAACGTCGGATGCCCGATCGATCACGCCCAAGCGGAGATCGCGCGCATCCGGTCCAGAGCCTTCAAGGCCGCCGTCCGCCTCGCCGACGTCACCGGGGACGACGCTGCGGTTCGCGAGTACCTGGGACTTCCCAAAGCGCTGACCACGGACTTCCGGTGCCACTTGTCCCGTCCAACGGCGGGGACTGAGTAAGTCTTCGAACGCTTCGCCGGATGGGTGCCGTCTTGTTGCCGTCTGCTTGCCGTGAGCCTGCCCGGGGGGTAAAGTCCTGCGGCAGATGGCACGCGAAACGTCAGAGTGAAGGAGGTGTCGGGTGAAGGGAGCATCGAATCCACCGCCGAATTGGCGTGATGGGAAGCTGAAGCTGGGTATCAAGGTTCGGGTAGCGGCCTGGCTCGCCTCGGAAGTGGGCGAAGGGAACACGTTCACTCGCGAGCAGCTGCACGTAGCGTTTCCTGGGGCCACTCAGGTGGAGCGGCGCATGCGGGACCTGCGTGAGCACGGCTGGGAGATTGACATCGCGCGCATGGCCGATGGCGTGCACATGCGGTTGGTTAAAATTGGGGAGCCGATCTGGAGTCCCGAAGGGCGCCTAGTCGCGAAGCGCCAGATTCGAACCTCCGCAGTGCGTCGAAGCGCCATTCTCCGCCGTGACAATTACGTTTGCACGTCCTGCGGCGTCTCGGCCGGCGAACCCCATCTTGATGCCCAGAATTTGCTTGCCAGGCTGTCCGTCCGGCACCTCGTTTCGCTTGCAGAGGGTGGCACCGATAGGCCGGAAAATCTAGTCACTATCTGTGATCGCTGCAACCTCGGAGAAGTCTCTATCCCTAGCGTAAACCGGGAAGAGGCGGCGCGGCAGATTCAGGACTTGTCCATGCAACACAAGACGGTCCTGTTGGCGTGGATGGCCCGAGGCGAGCGGACGCCTTCGCCGCTTGACCGCGCTTGGGCAATGTTCCGACACCTTGACCCGGATGGACGGAAGGAGGTCGTACGCGTACTTGCTGAAGCCATAGAGCGCCTGGCTGGCGAGGATGCCACGACCTAGCCCAAATGCACCGTCGACCCCGAGCACCTACCACAGCATCACGGGGCCGACGGCCGTCACGACCACCGCTACTAACGAGAGGAGGTGACAACTCCATGATGACGTATCCGCAGGAGAGCGGCCTACTGCCCCGCCTGGCCGGGTGGCAGAAGCTCTTGCTCTGGCTGCTGTTCCTGCTGGGCCTGCTGCTGCTTCTGAGCAGCTACAGTCCAGAGCAGGTCGGGGACCTGTTGGGCACGCTGGTCAGCGTCCTGATCGTGCGAATGGCCGAGGCCAAGGTTCGCACCGCGTAACCCAAGGCGGCGGAGCGGTACCGCTCCGCCGCCGAACGGGCGGCTACTTGCACAGCGCGGACTACTCGGTGGGGGAGCCGGAGACCTGCGGATGGTTCACGCATGACGGGCCCCCACTCCCCAACCCATTTGAACCGGTCGGGTACCGCCATGATGGGCGGCTGATCTCCCCGATTCTCGGTGCTGCTCCCGAGGACGACTCCAACAACTCCGGGGACGAAGGCAGTCCGGCCAGCGGCTCGGTCAAGCTTGAGGGCCTGTCGCGGCTGCTGGCCCGCGAGAAGACCCAGGGCGGACGTGCCGCCGTGAAGAAGCTGCTCGGCGATCTCGGCTTCGATAACTCCGAGGCACTGAGCGAGTTCATCACCACCAAGCGAGACGCCGACCAGGCCGGCTGACGGAGGTCGAACGCAGGGAGCAGGCCGCGTTCGTTCGACCCCTCCGACCTCATGCCCCGGGATCGACCCGCCCCCGGACGAGAAGCTCCAGGCACGCCTGTTCTCCTACGCCGACACTCTGCACTCCGCAGACGACGCCTTCACCCAGGCTGGCAACATGGTCCGCAAGGTCCTCGACGACGATGCCCGCGAACGACCGGTCGGCAACGTGACCCCGCCAACTACTCAACGGCGTCTCCCGACCGGTCCTGGAACGCGCGGTCCATTACTGGTGGAACGTCGACCGCTCCACCGGAGACAAAATCGCCCGGGGCGTCAACGTCACCGGACGCCCGCGAACACTCCACCCTCCCCCAGGCCCCACTACGAAGGTTGGGGCGGAAGGCTAACCGATACGCCTGCCGCTCCCCGGGCCCGGTCGATACCGAGTGTGACTGTGCAGGGCAAGAGGAGAGGAGGTAACGGAGGCGGCGGCATGCACTACGACTGAGCCGCGCGGTTGGCTGCCGTGCAGCGGATGCGCTGGGCGGACCGCCTCCCCCTGCGGGCACAGGGAGTGCCCCGTAGCCGTGCGGTACGTACCGCACGGCACCGTGGTTGACGAGGATCGAGGATGACGGAGCGGGACGCAGCAGGATGCGAATGTCCGCCTCTGTGACGTTTCCGCAGGTGAGAGGCGCCACGCTTTTGGGTTCGAGTCCCACCCGCCCCACCGAGTATCCCCAGGCAGAATCGTTCTGACCTGGGGAAACGTGTTTTTCGGGGGCTGTTTTGCGTGTGGCGTTCGCCGCACGAAGGTGCAGCGAACGTGGGTCCCCGCGCATGACTGACGAGCTTTGCATGGCTTTGACCAGGCCTTTTGCAGCGACACACCCTGGTGGGAGCGTCACTGAAGGGTCCCGCGGCCGTCGAGGGAGGCTTCGCGTTCCGTCCACCGCGGCCATACCCGCATGATGTCCCGCTGTTCCTGCCGTGCCCGGTCTGCTCCGTGCGGGCCGAGCCGACGCCGTCCGGCTTTCTGAACGGCCCGCGGAACCGTGATCAACGCGGGGGACGCCATGGTTCTGCGCTGGGGCGTCCGACCCATCGTTCGGTGCCAGGCCGACGTGACGCCGCAGGTGTTTCCTCAGCGTGGTGGCGTCCGCGAATCCCGACGCCGACGCGATCACGCCGACCTGACCGGTCGACTCCAGCAGCAGCCGGGCTCCGGGTCGGGATCACCGATCCGCGCGACCCAACACTCCTGGACCTGGCACGAACACCGGCATTCCGCCCTGACCCGTCTCGGTGAACAGGGCGCCTCGCCGTTGATGCTGGTTGATGCTGACGGCGAAGTCCGACACCAAGGAGCCGGAGGGTGTTCGCCTCTGCCGAATCGTCTCCCGCATCGATCGCCGGGCTCACGCGCCGGCTCCCGCCGGGCGGCGGTAATCGCTGGGCCGCGGTCCTCGATCCTTCTCGGTGGCGACGGCGGAGGCGGAAAGGAGAGTCACGGCGGCGAGGCTGCCCCAGAGGGCGGCCGAGCCGCGGGAGGCGAGAGCAGTGACGATCACCGGGGAGACGGCGAGGCCGAAGCCGGTGGAGAGCTGGAAGCGGGCGAGGGAACGTCCCAGGCCATGGGCCGGGGCGAGGGCAGTGACGAGCGCGGTGGCGCTGCCGGCGTAGATGATCTCGCCGATGGTGCAGACCACGGACACCACGGCGACGGCCGGGGCACCCCAGCCGTGTCCCAGGGAGGTGGCCGCGAGGAAGCCGAGGTAGGACGCGGCCAGCACCACACCGGAGAGGGCCAGCACGGTCCGCCGGGCGAAGCGGGACATGAAGACGGTGACCGGAACCTGCAGGGTGACCACCAGCACCGTGTTCGCCACGAAAATGGCCCCCGACCACACCGGGGAAGCGTGCAACTGTGTCACCAGGACCAGGGGAAGCGCGATTTCGGGGATATTGAGGCAGAAGACGTAGATCACGTTGGCAGCCAGCAGCACGCGCATCCGGGGTGCGGGCTCGTCGTCCCGGTCCTTGGCCGCGGCAACGGCCGGATACGCGCGCAGATGGACCGACCATGCCAAGGCCGCCGCGGTGAGGTAGGCGAGGCCGGTGACGGCTGCCAGTGCCTGCAACGCGGTCGTGCCACCCGTCAGGCACGCGGTGGCCAACAGTCCACCGGCGCCCAGGCCCGCGTTGCGCAGCGCACGGCCCCCTGCGAGGGCGGCGTCGCGTTCGCGGCCGTGGGCGACCGTGGCCACCAGGGCCGCATGGGCGGCCGGCCAGGACTGGTTGCCGATGCCGAGGAAGAGCGCCGCCGCCATGAACAGCCAAGAGTGCCCCGCCGGGGTGGTCAGCAGTAGCGCCACTCCCAGCACCCGTACCAGCATCGACGCTGCCACGACCGTGCTGCGTGCGCCCCGGTCCAGCCATCGCCCCACCGCGGGCATGCACACCAGAGCCACGACGCTGCTTGCCGTCATGGCGATGCCGGTGGCCGACACGGACAGCTTCAGCACCGCCACCCCGTAGAGCAGCAGGAAGGGACGCAGCAAGCCGGTGCCGAGCGCGTCCACGGCCAGGGCGACGGCATAGCGGGGGCCTCCGGAGGCACGGACGAGAGCGCGCGGCTGGATCTTGGGTGTGGTTGCCATGGCGTCAAGGGTGTGTTCGGCCGCCGGGCCGGGGCGCGTCGGTTGACTGACACCGTCAATCGACGCGGTCGTCGGCCGTGCGACCGTCGATGATGAGGGGATGACGTTGAGAATCGACATCTGCGGTCCGCCGTCGGGGCAACTGCGTTTCGCTGCCTCTCCGCTGGCCGAGCTGACCGCGATGCTGCACGTGCTGGCCGAACCCGCGCATCACCCGCAACTCGCCGGCTGGGCCGGGGGCGTCTGGGCCGGGCTGCGGCCGGAACTGGCCGAGCGGCTCAGGGAAGCGGAGTTCCTCTGGCGTTCCTCACGAGCCGACTTCCTGGTTCCCGCCCGTCCCCGGCCGACCCTCGCCGAGGAGCTGGACGACGTGGACCGGATCGACGACGAAACCTACGTGAGCGCAGCGCTCATCACTACGTGCGGCAGCAACCGGGTCCACTTCGCCGGACCGTCGCCGCTCGCCGACGCGACGGCGCGCGAGCGCGCCCTGGACCTGGCCCAGGCCCGCGGCGCACTCCAGGAGGCCTTCGCGGAACGGCTGCTCGCGGACCCGGCCGCTGTGCGGGCACGGGTGCGTCACACCCTCGAACAGTGTGCCGAGGCATTCTTCGACACCGCCTGGACGGGCGTCGCCGTGCAACTCGCCACCGATCTGCGCCTGAAGAACGACCTGTTGAAGCGCCAGGGCGTCGGGGCGGCGCTCGCATCTGTCTCCGGCGCCGTCACCCTGGCACCGGACGGCAACTGCATCATCGTGGACAAGCTCCAGGACAGAGCGACCACCGCCCACGGCACCGGGGTCACGTTCGTCCCCAGCGTCTTCGGCCGCCCGCACCTGGTAGCGGTCCACGCGCCCGGGTGGCACCCGGTGGTGCAGTACCCGGTGACCGAGCCGAGCCCCTCGGAGCCGGTGCCGCTGGAAACAGTCACCCTACGACTGGAAGCACTCGCGCATCCGGTACGGCTGCGGCTGCTGCGCACCCTGGCCCGCGGCCCGCACACCACCGGTGAACTGGCGCACGCCTGGGAACTCTCGCCCCCGGAGGTCTCCCGCCACCTCGCTGTCCTGCGCCGCGCGGGCCTGCTCGCGACCCGGCGACACGGGCGCTACGTCCAGTACACCCTCAACCTGCCCGAGATGACGACGCTGGGCACGGACCTGCTGGCGGCCGTCCTGCGCTGAGCAGTTGCGTTCTGCCAGAACGCGAGCGACCGCCACTTTCGTGACATCGTCCTACTCGGCAGGGCGCGAGCCGCCCGTCGCGACCGCCGGCCGCCCCCGGGCAAGCCGGGCAGCGCACCGGCTGCATCCGCCCCGGCCGTATCGCGCCGGGCCATGGCTCACGACCCTGCCTACCGCTGCCGGCGATCAACCCGGTTTTCTCGTGCGGCTGTTCGTGTCCTGGTATCAGGGCGCCGGGTCGCGCGTGGACCGTCACCGACGCCACCGGCTCAAGAGACGACTGGGCTCTCATTCCGCCCCGGCGGAATATGAAATCAGTCGTCAAGGTTCCAGGGACACTTCGCCGGGGCCTGCCCGGTCAGGACACCTTCAGAGAGAAGATGTGACGATGCGTGCTGTCATCCTGTCCGAATACGGTGGCTCCGACGTGCTCCGCATCGGCGAGGTCCCGACCCCTGAGCCGGGAGACGGCCAGATCCGTATCCGGGTCTCTGCAGCCGCGTTGAACCCGGCCGACGCCCTCATTCGTTCCGGTGCCCTCGCCTCGCGTGTCCCCGTGCGGGACCACTACATTCCCGGTCTCGACGTCGCGGGAACCGTCGATGCCCTCGGCGCCGGCGTCCACAGCTTCGAGGTCGGCGACGCCGTGATCGGCTTGTCCGACTGGCCGGAAACCCAAGCCGGCACGCACGCCGAGTACGTCGTCCTGCCCGCCACGGCGGTCGCTGCCGCACCCCGGCACGCGAGCCCTGTGCAGGCAGCGACGCTTCCGCTGAACGGACTCACCGCCCGACAGGCGCTGGACCTGCTCGCCGCGGCCGACGGTGCGACCGTGGCGATCACCGGTGCCGCAGGCGCCGTAGGCGGCTATCTCGTCGAGCTGGCGGCCGCGCGTGGCCTGCACGTCGTCGCCGTCGCCGGATCCCAGGACGAGAAACTGGTCCGCACGCTGGGCGCCGGCCTCTTCGTACCGCGCTCTGACGACCCCGCCGCTGCGATCCGCGCGGCCGTTCCCGGCGGAGTCGCCGGGCTGATCGACGCCGCGGCCTTGGGCGGATCAGTGATCGGTGCGCTAGGAGACGGCGGCACGTTCGTCAGTGTTCTTGGCGCCGGCCCAGCAGCGGAACGCGGGATCCGTGTCTCCCAGGTCCAGGTACACAGCGACGCGGTGCAACTCGCCGAGCTGGCTACCCTCGCGGGCGCCGGCCTTGTCACCCTACGGGTGGACCGGACGATGCCGTTCTCGGAAGCCGCCGCAGCCCACGACGCGCTGGCCTCGCGCGGCCTGCGCGGGCGCATCGTGCTCGTGCCCTGATGATCGAGCGCCTTGAAGACCTGTGGTGTGCAGGCCACAGTGCTGGTCGCGGCGCAGCCTTACCTGATGTCCTGGTACCCGAAGGCGAGCAGCGCCGGCACGGTGATCGAGCGTGAGGGCGACTGGTTTGACGGCAGGGCAATCGTGTCGAACTCACCGATTTCGCACTTGTTCGTCTGGTTATTGAGACGCCGCCACGTGCCGCAGGTCGCGCAGGCTGATCGGTGGGAGGCCGGGCTCCCGGCACAGCCGACAGGCGACGTCGCCGGCCTTCTCGGGGCGAAGCCGACCGCAGGGCCCTGTCCACGAAGACCGTGCCGGTGTCCTGCCACCGCAGCCGCGCCGCGAGCACATCGGGCCGTCGCTGTCGCTGTCGCTGCCGCGCCGGGAGACCGAGTTACGACCCGCGCCTCACGCGGAGACGTCCAGCCACGGGGCGCGGGCCTGCTCGTACGCGGCGATCCGGTCGGCGGAGCGCAACGTCACCTCCAGCTGGGTCAGCCCGGAGACGAGCCGGTCGCGGGCGTCGTCGTCGAGCCTGAACGGCTCGGCCCGGACCCCCGCAGCCTCGCAGGTGACCGTTTTCCCAGCCACGTCGACGCTGATCCCAGCGGCGGCGTCGGCCGTCGTGGCGGCCATCAGGGCAGCGACCACCGGCGGCTCGCACCACACGGGGACCAGTCCGGCGTTCGGCATGTTGTTGCGGAAGATGTCCCCGAAGCCCGGCGCGATCACCGCCCGGAATCCCCACTCGTGCAGCGCCCACGGCGCGTGCTCACGCGACGAACCGCAGCCGAAGTTCGGGCCGCCGACCAGAATCGTCGCCCCGGTTCGCTCGGGCAGGTTGAGGACGAAGCCCGGATCGCGGCGCCACTGCTCGAAGAGGCCGGCCGCGTAACCGGTGCGGGTGGTGTTCTTCAGCCACGCGGCGGGGATGATCTGGTCGGTGTCGACGTTGGGCCGGTCCAGTGGCACCCCACGGCCGGTGACGCGGATGAGCGGTTCCATTCGGCTTCTCCCTACAGATCGCCCGGCGCGGCGAAACGCCCGGCAACGGCGGTGGCGGCGGCTGTGGCGGGGGACACGAGGTGCGTCCTGGCCCCGGCGCCCTGCCGGCCTTCGAAATTGCGGTTGGAGGTCGACGCGCAGCGCTGACCCGGCCCGACGGTGTCGCCGTTGATGCCGACGCACATCGAGCAGCCCGGCATGCGCCATTCGAAGCCGGCCGCGGTGAAGACCCCGTCCAGCCCCTCCTGTTCGGCCTGGTGCCGCACGAGCATCGAGCCGGGAACGACCAGCGCGCGTACACCGTCGGCCACGCGACGGCCGCGCAGTACGTCCGCCGCGGCGCGCAGGTCCTCGATCCGGCTGTTGGTGCAGGAACCGATGAAGACCACATCGATGCCGACATCGCGCATCGGGGTGCCGGGACGCAGGTCCATGTAGGTGAGGGCGCGCTCCGCGGCGGCCCGCTCGCCGGGATCGGTACGGTCGGCGGGGTCGGGGACCACGCTGTCGACCGGCACGCTCTGCCCGGGGTTCGTGCCCCAGGTCACCCGCGGCACCATGGCGCTCGCGTCGACGACCAGCTCGCGGCTGAAGACCGCGTCCTGGTCTGTGCGCAACGTCCGCCATTCGGCGACGGCTTGGTCCCAGAGATCACCCTGCGGGGCGCGAGGGCGGCCCTTCAGGTACGCGAACGTGGTCTCGTCGGGAGCGACCAGACCACTGCGGGCGCCCATCTCGACAGCCATGTTGCACAGCGTCATCCGCCCTTCCATGGACAGCGCGCGCACGGCGGGGCCCCGGAACTCGATGAGCGTCCCCGTGCCCGCGTCGGTGCCGCCGGCCGCGAGGATGCCGAGCGCGAGGTCCTTGGCGGTGACACCGGGCGGGAGCTCTCCGGTGACCGTGACGGCCATGGATTCCGGCCGACGGGCCCGCAGGGTCTGCGTGGCGAGGACGTGCTCGATCTCGCTGGTCCCGATGCCGAACGCGATGGCGCCGAACGCACCGTGCGTCGCGGTGTGGCTGTCGCCGCAGACGATGGTCGTGCCGGGCCTGGTGACCCCCATCTGCGGGCCGATGACATGCACGATGCCCTGCCCCGGGGTGCCCACCGGATGCAGCTCGATGTCGTTGTCGCGGCAGTTGTCGGTGAGTACCTGCAACTGCTTCGCGGCGCCCGCGTCCGGCGCCAGCTCGCGGCCGTCGGTCGGGACGTCATGGTCGGAGGTGGCGACCGCCAGAGCGGGGCGGCGGACCGTGCGGCCGGCCTCGCGCAGCCCGGCGAACGCCTGGGGTGAACTGACCTCGTGCAGCAGGTGCAGGTCGATGTAGATGAGGTCGGATGCCCCGGGCTCCACGACGTGCAGGTCCCAGATCTTGTCTATCAGTGTCTTCCGGGTCATGACTCGCCCTTTCGGAGCATGTCGCTGACGGCGGGTGCGTCAGAGGGTCTGGGCCGGGATGTAGCGGCGGCGGAGCAGCGCGCGGTCGGCCTTGCCGACGACGGTGCGCGGGATCCGGTCGAATGCCAGGACCGCACCGGTCAGCCCGTGCGAGGCGAGGAGCTTGTCGACAGTGCTGACGGCGTCGTCGTCGGAGGTCCCCGGAGCCGCGCGCAGCACCACGAGCACGCGGTTGCTCAGGGTGTCCGTGTCTGCGGCGAGGCTGACGGACTCGGCCACCGGGCAGTGCCGGGCGATGAGTTCGTCGAGGAAGGGAGCGGCCAGGGGGCCGCCCGTGGTCAGCACGAGGTCGGTGACGCGCCCGAGCAGGCGGAGACTGCCGTCGTCCAGGCGCTGGGCGACGTCGCCGGTCCAGAAGTCGGGGCCACGGAAGGTGGCCGCGTTGGCCTCGTCGTCGTCCAGGTAGCCGTCGCTGGTGCAGTCGGAGGTGAGCACCAGATGGCCGAGGTCCTCCCGGTCTTCCCCGGCGAGGGACTCCAGACGGGCGCGGACGCCCGCTACCTCGTGCATACCGCCGACGGTCTGCACGTCGTCCGCCATGTTGCCCAGGGCGAGGCCGAACTCGGTCGAGCCGTAGATGTGGCGGATGTGGATGCCGAGGACATCGGCAGCGGTGGCGATGAGGTCCGGGCTCGCGTACGCGCCGCCGCACATCGGGCGGCGCAGCCGGGAGAGATCGGTGC
The DNA here is from genome assembly GCF_036061255.1 of Streptomyces sp. NBC_00388. Taxonomy (NCBI): domain Bacteria; kingdom Bacillati; phylum Actinomycetota; class Actinomycetes; order Kitasatosporales; family Streptomycetaceae; genus Streptomyces; species Streptomyces sp. NBC_00388. The sequence continues at coordinate 2,351,643 of NZ_CP107948.1, read as the reverse complement.
CGGGCCGTTGCCTGGCGGCCGCGACCAGGTCCTCGTAGTGATTGGGCAGCATGCTGGTGTACGTGGCGCCGGTCGCGGCCAGCTGCGACAGCAGCGTCGCCGGTTCCGCGCCCGGATCGGCGAGGATCAGGCGGGCGCCGGCGAGCAGCGCCGCGAAGGCGTGCAGGTCGGTCGCGTGCGCCACGTCGAGGGTGTGCCGGCAGAAGAACGCGTCGCGCTCGGTCGCTTCGATATGGGCGATCCAGCGCCGGCGCTCGCGGACGAAGGGCTCCTGGCGCCAGGTGACGAGCTTGGGCGCCTTCGTCGATCCGGAGGTCCACAGCATCCGGAAGGTCCCCGGTGCGAACTCCCTGCCCTGGGGGGCCTCGCCGGCCGCGGCGCCCGCGGTCTGCAGCTCGGCGAGTTCCACGCGGGGCAGGGCGACGCCCGCACGGTGGTGATTCCCGGGGCCGACCCAGAGCACCGGTTCCGTCATCCGCAGGGCACGGTCCACGGCTGCGGCGTCGAAGTCGGCGAGCAGCGGGACATAGGCGGCGCCGACCGCGCAGAGTCCGAGCAGGAAGGCGAGGTAGGAGGCGTCGTTGGCCAGGCCCGAGCAGACGACCACACGGCCCTCGGTGACACCCCGGGCCCGCAGGCCGACCGCGATCCGGTCGGCCTGCGCGAGCAGTTCGGAGTACGAGGTGCGCTCGCCGGCCGTGGTCTCGACCGCGGTCGCGCCCGGCCGGCGTCGCGCGATCTCGCCAATTGCTCTGTAGAGCGCTGTCATTAAGAGACCCAGCCCGCATAGGTGGCGAATCGGAAGTCCTTGGCGAGGCAGTCGACGCTGCGGAATCCGGCGTCGCGCAGCCACTGCAATTGGGTTTCCAGGTCGGTGCAGACGTCGAATTTCATCCGCTCGCGGCCGGCCGCCCATTCGTGCGCCGGAGCCTGCTCGCGGGTGACGTGCAGTTCGTGCTGGCTGTCGTAGAGGGACTCCAGGTGCGGCAGCGGGCCCTGGACCTGTTCGACGTTGACGAAGACGCCGCCGGGACGCAGAGCGTCGCGGATGCGCCCGAACAGGTGGCGCTTGTCGGTGTGGCTCAGGTGGTGGATCGCGAGCCCGGAGACGACCGCGTCGAACTGCCCCTCCGGCAGCGGGTCGGTCAGGTCACCGGCCTGTACGGTGACCCCTTCCTGGCTGGCGAAACGGCTGCGGGCCTGCGTCAGCATGAGTTCCGACCGGTCGACGAGCACCACGTTCGCGCCGGGGAGTTCGCGCAGGATCTCCGCACTCAGCAGCCCCGTGCCGGCGCCCAGGTCGAGCACCCGCGGCGCGGCCGGCACGGTCGCCGCGACCGTACGCACGGCGGCCTCGTAGATCAGGTCGAACGACGGGATCAACTGCCGGCGCAGGGCGTCGAACGTTGTCGGGTCCCAGAGGTCGTTTCCCTTGATTTCAAACGCTTGCGTCACGTCTTCTCTCCGTTCATCACCGTGCCGCTGCTGCGGAACGGTGGTGAGTATTGCGGCGCCAAAGAAGCGGTGTCAACGCTCTTGCTGTAATGCGCAATGGTGCTTCCTTTTACCCGGCTTCGCTTCTGCGCAATTCCCTGGATGGCCGCTGATTTGCTGGCTAGCATGGCCTGCAATTTATGCGCGAGGAGTGTCCATGACGAACGAATTCGCGGCCCGCCCGGTCTGGAATGAGCAGCGCCCGAGCCCTATGCCGGCTCACCGCTACCGCTCGTACGCCGAGGAGGTCGAACCAGTTCTGCTACCGGATCGGACCTGGCCGGAGCGGACGATCACCCGTGCCCCGCTGTGGTGCTCGGTCGATCTGCGCGACGGCAACCAGGCCCTCGCGGTGCCGATGGACCCGGCCCGTAAGCACCGCTTCTTCCAACTGCTCGTGCGGATGGGCTACAAGGAGATCGAGGTCGGCTTCCCCGCGGCCAGCGCGGCGGACCTCACCTTCGTCCGGGAGATCATCGAGAGCGACGCCATCCCGGACGACGTCCGCATCCAGGTCCTCTCGCCGTGCCGGCCCGAGCTCATCGACCGCACCGTCGAGGCCGTCGCCGGGGCACGCAAGGTGACCCTGCACATCTACAGTCCGACCTCCGAACTGCAGCGCCGGGTGGTCTTCCGCCAGGAGCGGGCGCAGATACGAGAGCTCGCCGTCGCGTCGGCCCGCCGCCTCGCCGCCGCGGCCGAGTCGCTGACCGGCGCCGATGTGCGCCTGCAGTATTCGCCCGAGTCGTTCACCGGTACCGAGCTGGGCTTCGCGGCCGAGGTCTGCAACGCGGTCCTCGACGTCTGGCAGCCCACTCCGCAGCGTCCGGCCACGATCTGTCTGCCGGCCACGGTGGAGATGACCACCCCGAACACGTACGCCGACTCGATCGAGTGGATGAGCCGCAATCTGAAGCGGCGTGACTCGGTCATCCTCTCGCTGCACCCGCACAACGACCGCGGCACCGCTGTCGCCGCCGCCGAACTCGGCCTCGCCGCGGGCGCGGACCGCATCGAGGGCTGCCTGTTCGGCAACGGTGAGCGCACCGGCAACGTCTGCCTCGTCACGCTGGGCATGAACCTGTTCAGCCGTGGCGTGGATCCCGAGATCGACTTCTCCGACCTGGGCGAGGTCCGCCGGGTCGTGGAGGAATGCACGGCGCTGCCGGTGCACGAACGCCACCCGTGGGGCGGCGAGCTGGTCTTCACCGCCTTCTCCGGCGGTCACCAGGACGCCATCAGCAAGGGGATCTCGGCGCTCGCCGACGATGCCCGGTCGAGCGGCTACGACCTGCGCGACGAGCCCTGGCAAGTGCCCTACCTGCCGATCGACCCCAGCGATGTCGGCCGCGAGTACGAACCGGTCGTCCGGGTCAACTCGCAGTCCGGCAAGGGGGGAGTGGCGTTCGTGCTCAACGACTCCTACGGCCTGCGCCTGCCCCAGCAACTCCGCGCGGACTTCGCCGTCCTGGTCCAGCAGGTCACGGACCGCGAAGGCGGCGAGCTGAGCTCACCCCAACTGCGTGAGCTCTTCGACAGCGCGTACACGCACGCTCCCGACCGGTTTCAGCTCCTCGGCCACACACCGTCCTCCGTGACGGTCAGCCTCGACGGCATCGACAAGGAAATACCCCTGACCGGGACCGCGACGCTGCCCGCTTTCGCCGACGCGCTCAGCCAACTCGGCCTGGAACTCCCCATCTCGACGGCCACGGCACACGAACTGCCCGACGGCCGGGCCATCGCCTATCTGAACAGCGGTGGGACCTGGGCGGTCGGGACCGGCGAGGACACCGCCGCGGCCGAACTCACCGCGGCCGTGGGCATCATCAACAAGACCCACCACTGACAAGCACGCGCGTCAGCGCCGGCCGGCCACGGGTAAAGGTGGCCCTGCCGGCGCCGGCGCGTTTTTCCGGGTAAAGGCTCATAGCCGCGTGATCGCACAGTGAAAGAATTTATTGATGGGTGCGATAAACAAATGGACTTGGACCGCGCGTACCGCCTCTGGGTAAGCTGGCATCCATCGAAGCTGAGAGCATATTCGGTATTCGCCGGAGGGGGAAAGCCGGAGTCCTGTCGGCGGTCCGAGTAATTGACGACCAAGAGGAATCCCGACATGCCTGATCCGAAGCAGAATAATTTCCCGCTCCTGGCCGATTTCATGGCGGCCCTCACCTCGGTGAGCTTCCGGGAATGGCAGGAGTTCGTCGATGACTACGCCCGCCGCGCAGAGCTGGCCGGGGAGTGCCGACACCTCGCGGACCTGGCCTTCCGCGGCGGCGACGCCGCGGCGCGCGCACACCTGCACGACGTACTCGCGGGCATCTACGCCTACGAGTTCAGCCAGTCCGCGGCGCGCAACCCCGACCAGGACCCCCAGCCGGTCCTGCGGGACGTCACGAGCATCCTTGAGAACGCCATGCTGGACAACGAGTTCCGGCAGGTGCCGGAGGAGCTGCTGAGCGGCTACCCCAGCGGCGAGAAGGAGTACGTGCGCTGGCTCAAGGCCCTCATCCAGGACCACCCGGCGAGCTCCCACCCGATGTACTCCGAGCACCTGACGTCGTCGGCGACCGTCGAGGACATACGTTTCCTGCTGGCCCAGGAGACCTCCCTGGACCCGCGCTTCGACGACATCCTCGCCATCATGCAGTTCGGCGCGACAGGCGCCGAGAAGATGGAGATCGCGTCCAACTACTGGGACGAGATGGGCAACGGCACGTTCGCCGACGTCCACACGACGCTCTTCTCCCAGTGCCTCACCTCGATCGGCGTCGACCAGGGCTACATCGAGTCGAATCTGCTGCCCGTCGCCAAGGAGTGCGGCAACCTCTCGGCCGGCCTCGCGCTCAGCCGCCGGCACTACCTGCGCGCCATCGGCTACTACGGCGTCACCGAGTTCCTCGCCCCCCGGCGCTTCCGCCAGCTGGTCACCGCGTGGGACCGCCTCGGGCTCCCGGCGGAGGGCAAGATCTACCACGACATCCACATCAACGTCGACGCCCACCACGCGGCCGGCTGGTACAAGAACGTCATCGGTCCTGTCGTCCAGCGTGATCCTGCCGCGGGCCGCGAGATCGCCCTCGGGACCTTCCTGCGGCTCAACACCTCGGCGTACTACCTCGACCGGGTCCTCGAGGCATGCCTGAAGCAGCTCCTGCCCGCCTGACCCACCGCTGCCAACGCCTCATCCGAAAGGCCCCGACCGTGACGCTCAACGCGCAGCACTTCCAGATATTCGACCTCCCCGAGACGGGTGAGGACATTCTGAAGAGTTTCGACGACCTCGCCTTCGACGAGTACATCGGCAACGGCAACCGCTGGCGCCGGTTCTCCCAGTACCGGCTCGAACACCGGGACGGAGCCTGGGACTTCGAACGCCTCCCGCACCGCCCGTACGTCACCTACTCCAAGTTCAACCCGATCGCGGGCGGCCTGCGGAGGCACTACCAGCCGATCCAGATCGATCTGGTCGAGCACATCCGCGAGGCCTGCGCCCAGATCCCGCTGCCCGAGGAGGACGTCTGGCAGATCAACGTCCACCAGTACCGGGTCATCGCCAACAAGGAGCTGCAGGGCGTAGTCGTCCCGGAGGGCGTGCACCAGGACGGCCACGAGTTCGTGGTGATCTCCGTGTACAACCGTGCCGGCGTCACCGGCGCCGAGCTGACCCTGCGCAGCGCGGACGACAAGGAGAAGCCCATCTTCACCGCGACCCTGCCGGCGGGGCAGGCCATCGCGTTCGACGACCGTGCGCTGTGGCACTACGTGACCGACATCGTGCCGGTCGAGGAGGACGGCCACCGCGACATCACGGTGGTGTCGTTCTCGCGCTGGAGCGAGCGCTGGTACGGCGAGGCCTTTGAGGAGGAAGCCATCAGTGAGGGCCGCGGGTGACCACCCTCCTGAAGTACCACGTCCTCGGCAATGACTACCTCGTTGCCGACCCGGAACTCGGCGCCCCGGCGCCGGGCGCCGCTGCCACCCGGGTCCTGTGCGACCGGCGCACCGGCGTCGGGGCGGACGGCGTGCTCTACGGCCCCCTCCCCGCCGCGGGTCCGGTGGCCGGCCCGCAGGAGACGTTCGGCGTACGGGTCTTCAACGCCGACGGCTCCGAGTGCGCGCGCAACGCGAACGGCCTGCGCATCTTCGCGCGGTACCTGCGCGAACACGGTCGCACGCGCCGCGACGCGATCACGCTGCGGACACCCGGGGGAGACGTGCGAGTGCGGCTCGGGAGCCCGGTCACCGCGGCCAGCACCATCGACCTGGGCCCGTGGACCCACCACAGTCCCGCACTGGCCGGCGGCGGGGAGATGATCGGCGTCCCCCTGGAGACCGAGCCCGGCATCAGGGTGCACGCGACGGCCGTTCACAACGGCGTACCGCATCTGGTCGCGCTGGTCGACGACGCGACCGCCGCGCTCGCCGCCCGGATCGGCCCGGGGATCGTCGGGTACGCCGGCTTCACGGAGCGGCCCAACGCCGAGCTGCTCACCGTCGAGGACCGGCGCACCCTGCGGATCCAGATCTGGGAGCGGGGCGTCGGCTACGCGCCGGCTTCCGGCAGCGGTGCCTGCGCGGCGGCCTGCGCCGCCTACCGGCTCGGGCTCACCGATCCCTCGGTGACCGTGGTCATGCCCGGTGGCACTGTGGACGTGGAGATCACGGAGGACGAGCGGGTGCTGCTCTCAGGACCGAGCTCCTGCGTCGGCCGGGTGACCCTGGCCGACGAGTTCGTGCCGCACCTGGGTGCGGAGCGGTCACGGTGAAGCGGGACACCCGGGATCCGGCGCAGACGGCGCCGGGTATATCCGCGCCGGCGGGGCGTGCTCTGAAGATCCTTCCCGGAGGCTGTCCGCTCGACTGCCCGGACGCGTGCTCCTGGCAGGTCGAGGTCGAGGACGGCGTCGCGGTGGGACTGCGCGGCAACCCGGACCATCCGTACACCCGCGGAACCCTCTGCGTGAAGGTGAACCAGTATCTGGAGCACACGCGGGCTCCCGACCGCCTGACACACCCCCTGCGCAGGACAGGGCGCAAGGGCGAGGGGCGGTTCGAGCAGATCAGCTGGGACGAGGCGCTCGACGAGATGGCAGGCCGCCTCACCGAGGTGATCGGCCAGTACGGCGGGCAGGCCATCTGGCCGTACCAGGGGACAGGGAACCTGGGCTTCCTGCAGGGCCTGCAGGGCCGCGCCGGCAGTCGGCTGTGGAACACCCTGGGCGCCTCCCGTCACGACATGACGATCTGCTCGGTCGCGGGCCTGGTGGGCACCGGTTACACGCTCGGCACCAGCCGGGGCATCGACCCGGAAGACCTGCGTCACGCCAGGCTGATCCTGTTGTGGGGCTGCAACACGCTCACCACCAGCCACCACCTGTGGAAGGTGCTGTCGCAGGCGCAGCGGTCCGGGGCGTACGTCGTGGCCATCGATCCGGTCCTGACCAAGACGGCCCGGCTCGCCGACGAACATGTGCCGCTCAACCCCGGCACGGACGCCGCGTTCGCCCTCGGGCTGCTCAATGTGGTGCTGGCGCTCGGCGCCGAGGACCGCGCCTACCTGGCGGAGCACACGCTGGGCTGGCCCGAGTTCCGCGCCCGCATCGAGGAGTTCACGCCGCAGCGTACGGCGGAGATCTGCGGGCTGCCGGTGGAGACGGTCGAGCGGCTCGGGCGGCGCCTGGCCGTCACCCGGCCCACCGGGATGAAGGCGGCCCAGGGGATCCAGCGGCACGCCGGGGGCGGCATGGCGCTCCGTACGCTGGCGGCGCTGCCCGGGGTGACGGGTGACTGGAAGCTCCCGGGCGGGGGGCTTGCCTACTCGACGGACGGCTACTTCGGCGCCGACCGCGAGGCCCTCTACCGTGACGACCTGCTGTCCGGGCCGGTACGGAGCCTCTCGATGACCCGCATCGGCGAGGCGCTCACCACGGTCGACGACCCGCCGGTCAAGGCGTTGTTCGTCTACGGGGCCAACCCGGCCACGGCGGTGGGCGGGCAGGGCCAGGCACGGGCGGGCCTGCTGCGCGAAGACCTGTTCACCGTGGTCATGGACCATTTCCGCACCGACACGGTGGACTACGCCGACATCGTGCTGCCGGCCACGATGCAGACCGAGCACACCGATCTGCTCGACGGGTACGGGCACATGTACATCACCTGGAACGAGCCGGCGGTCGCCCCGCCCGGTGAGTGCCTGTCGACCACGGAGACGTTCCGCAGGCTCGCGGCGCGGCTGGGTCTGACGGATCCAGGCCTCTTCGACTCCGACGAGGATCTCGCCCGGCAGCTGCTGTCCAGTGGACACCCGTCGCTGGACGGCATCGACCTGGACCGGCTGCGCAGGGAGGGCTATGCGCGGCTCAACTATCCGAGCCCCTTCGTCCCGTTCGCGGACGGCTTCCCCACACCGTCGGGGAAGCTGGAGTTCGTTTCCGCGTCGGCGGCGGCCGACGGGCACGACCCGCTGACCGGATACACGCCTGCCGTCGAGGCCGCGGATCCGGAGCTCGCGCGCAGGCTGCCGCTGGTGCTCATCTCGTCCGCCTCGCACTTCTTCCTCAACACGACGTTCGCGAACAAGGAGTCACTGGTGCGCCGGGCCGGCGCACCCTTCGTGGAACTGCATCCCGGCGATGCGGCGGCCCGGGGGCTGGCCGAGGGAGAGCAGGTGCGGATCTTCAACGACCGGGGCGCCTTCACCGCGCGGTTGCAGGTGAGCGACGCGGTGCGGCCGGGCGTGGCCCGCACCACCAAGGGCTGGTGGTCGAAGCTCACCGGGAACGCGGCGGGGGTCAACGCGACCGTGGCCGAAAGGGACTCGGACATGGGCGGCGGCGCCGTCTACCACGACAACCGCGTCGAGGTATCCGCGATCGAACAGGGAGGGTGAGGGATGGACGACACCGAGGCAGGACGCGCGGCGCTCCTCCTGGACGCACAGGACAAGGCGGAGGAACTGTTCGAGGAGATCGGGCGCCGGAAGCTGATCGCCGCCGGAAAGGGCGAGCGGGAACTCAGCGACCAAATCCGGGACCTGGCGCACGAGATGTTCGGCATCGAGCGGTTCTGGCACAAACGCATCGTGCGCGCGGGCCCGAACACCCTGCACCCCTACCGCGTGAACCCACCGGACCGGCTGATCGCCGATGACGACATCGTGTTCTGCGACTTCGGGCCGCTCCTCGAACAGTGGGAGGCTGATTTCGGGCGGACGTACGTGCTCGGTGACGACCCGGTCAAGCACCGTCTCCGCGACGACCTGCCGGTCATCTTCGACGCCGGCCGCCGCTACTTCCACGACCGTCCGGACATCACGGGCGCGCAGCTGTTCGCCGAGACGCAGCGGCTGGCGGGCGAGGCGGGCTGGGAGATCGGGGCGACCCACGCGGGGCACCTGGTGGGGGAGTTCCCGCACGAGCGCATCAACGGCGACGACATCGACTGCTACATCACCACGGGCAGCGACGATCCGATGCGCCGCCCCGACCGCGCCGGGCGTCTCTGCCACTGGATCCTGGAGATCCACCTCGTCGACAGAACCCGGGGATTCGGCGGCTTCCACGAGGAGTTGCTGGACCTCGGACGATGACGCCCGTCCAGCGCGAGGGGGGACGGCGACAGCGAAGTGCCTCACGATCCCGCCGGCCGCCGCGGTCTCCGCGGCGGCCGGCGACCCGGACCATCACGGTGAGCAGGTCAGGCCGCACTCCGGGGTGCCTCTACGGGCTCCTCGACCAGCGGGAACTGGCGGAGCGCCGTCCGGGCGACCAGGAACGCGGCCTCGACCACGTCGGGCGGCGTGCCCGGCGCGTAGATGAAGGAGACCGGCACGGGCCCGGGATGGAAGGGCAGCATGCCTGCGGGGACGGGCGTCAGATTCCACTTCTCGCCGCTGTTGGCGAGCAGGCCGATGACGCCGAGCCCTGCCCGGGTGGCCGCGCGCAGCCCGGCCAGGTCGGGGCCTTCGTAGGCAACGTGCCAGGGGACTCCCTGGCGGTCGAGGGCGCTGACGATGTGGGTGCGCGTATTGCACGGTTCGGCGGGCAGCACCATCGGAATGGAACGGCCGGGGGCCAGGCTCGCGGCGTCGTGTGCGTACCAGGCCAGTTGGAGCGAGCCGAGCGAGCGGCTCCGTTCGCCGCGGGCGTGGCCGATGATGACGGCGACGTCGGTCTCCTGCTCGGCCGTCCGCGCGGCAATGTGCTCGCTCGCCCCGATCCGCGCGGTCAGCGTGACCCGGGGCAGCGTGCGGGTGAGTCCGACGAGCAGGTCCTGGAGCGCGTCTTCCAACTGCTCGGAGACGCCTATGGTGAGGCGGAGGTCGTTTCTTGGCGCAGTCAGCCGGGCCATCGCCTCGTCATTGACAGTGAGGATTTTCCGAGCATAGAAAAGTAATTCCTCACCGGCGTCGCTGAGTTCGAGCCTGCCTCTGGTCCTGACGAATACCGGGCCGTGCAGGACCGCTTCGAGCCGGCGAATATGATAACTTACTGCGGGCTGGGTCAGTGCGAGTGCATCCGCTGCCCGCCGGAAACTTCCCGTTTCCATTATCGTGCTCAGCGTTCGCAGTTGATTCACGTCGAGATTGCGAGACGTGATTGTTCGTTCTGGACTCATAGGTTTCACTTTCGCATTCGGCAATCCGCCTCGAACATCCCCCGAATTGCTCGAACTGAACTTCACGGAGAACGGGTTCGCCCACATTCACGGGCGAGACGCTCATCGAGTGTGTCCTCAGTAATGAGCATGGTCATGTGCGATGCCCTGTCATGGCGGGTTGGCGTGGTGACGGGCATGCGGCGCAGATACGGCTGCGGGCGCCGACTGCGATGCCGAGCTGGAAGCGGTTGTTTATGCCTAACTCGTCCATCATGGAACGGAGCATGTAGGTCACGGTGCGACGGCTGACCCCGAGCTGCCGGGCGGCGCTGGCATCGGTGTGACCGGTGACCAGCAGGGCGATCAGCCTTTCGTGGCGGTTCTCGATCGTCTCACCCGGACTGTACGGAAGTACGGTGATGGCGCGTTGATCTATTTGCTTACAGTTCTCGCACATTACCCGAATCAATCTGAGGTCGTCATATTGGTCGAATGATGAAGGGCACCGGGCCCTGTCCTTTGGGACAGGACGGCCGGACGATCGCGCATGGCGGGCGGGATTACTGCCGGTCCCTGCGGGTTCCGGCCCTGCTGAAAGGCCACTGGGCGGCGAAATGCCTCAGCGAGGGTGGAAGCCGGGGGTGATGGCCGCGCCCGCCTGCATGACGACCACTTCTCGGTCTCCTCGAATAGGACAACGATGTCATGTGGGATCTCTGTACGCGGTGAAATCCGAACGAGACTGCTGTGCGCGGCCCATCCGGAGCGAGTCGGTCTCCCGTGTCAAGTTCTATCGCGCCATTCTTCCGGCTCTCCGACACGGACTGCCATGGCTGGAAAGCTGTATAAGAACGGCGTGGAAGTCGCTTTCCATGGTTGCTCTCCGATGCCGACGGGGCCAGGTGCCATGCGGAACGCTACGGTCGATCGACGGACTCAGCCACTCACTATCGATACGTGGATACGGCATTGCCCCGCACGTTTGAAAGCCTGTTCAACCGCTGTTGGGTGGGTGTGCCCGGAACCGGGTGGAGCGAGAACAGGCGCTGCCGGGACCGCGAACTCATCATCCGTGTGTAGTCGAAGTCCAGACGGCCGACCCGGTCGTCCAGCACGCTCATGATCGGAGCGGGCGCCCCTGAGACCTGGTGCACGTCCCACATCCGGGAGAATTCCGGGCTCGCCGAGCGCAGATCGGCCACCAGCGCTGCCGCGGCCGGGTCGTAGCCCCGCTCGGCCACGATGACGCGCAGGTACGAGACGTAGTCGCGGCCGATGGCCTCCTGGTGCTCCGCCGAGTTCAGTACCGACCGCCGCCAGCGGCCCGAGCCGAACCAGCACCAGATCATGTTCCCCTCCCAGCCGGGCAGGCCTGCGACCTGGCCGAACAGCGAAGTGTGCAGCTCGTTCTGGACCACGACGCCGGCGAGGTCGTCCACGACGAACGCCGGGGATGTCGCCGTCACCGCCCGCATGACCGAAAGGAGTTCGGGGTCGACCACTCCGTCCTGATCCGTGGCCGCGGGCTCGGTGCGACCGGACAGCAGGTACAGGTAGGCACGCTCGTCCGGGGTCAGCAGCAAGGCGCGGGCCAGCCCGGCGAGGATGGCGGCCGACGGCTGCGGGCCACGGCCCTGCTCCAGCCGTTCGTAGTAGGTCGTCGACATGTTCGCCAGGCGTGCCACCTCGTCCCGGCGCAGCCCCGGAGTCCGGCGCCGTTGACCGGTCTGCAGCCCGACCAGCTCGGGTGACAACGCGTCACGTCGTCGGCGCAGAAAATCGGCCAGTGCCTCCCGCGTGGTCGAACCGGTGCTCTCCCCCATCGCCTACACCGCTCCGCGCAGGCCGGACGGCAACCAGTCCGGTAAGGCTTCGGTGTTCATCGCCTCGTGGACGACGCCGGAGCCCCGGGGGGATCCGGCGTCAGGGGGTTGGCGGTGGGGGGTGACGGCCACATTCACTCCTTTGCGGTAGGGGACACCGAGCCTGCCAGTGCGCGTGGAGTTCATGGTCGCGATCTTGGACGCTCGTTCTTCCTGCCGCAAGAGGGGGCGATGGCGCCGTCGGTTGCTCCCGGCTGATGTGATGTGGCCCTGGACCTTGTGCTTATACGCGGGGTCAGGAAACGCTCCGCGAGAGAGGCTACAAGCGTCTCCTGGCTCAACTCGCCTATTACAAAGCTGAGTTGAAGCATGAATTATTTGCCGGCGCGATGTGTCGTCCCCGGAGTGCCGGCGCTCGGGGGAGAGCGCGGTAGCGGTTGATCACGGCAGGACCGGCAGGCAGGTTAAGTGCTTGTAAAGAATCAACGGCCGGCGATAACTGTGGAGGAACACGCTCTGGGTGCAGGCGCCGTGCGGGCCTTCGCGCGCGGAGGCCGGTCCGGCCCGGGCCGGCCGGCGTCACGCTGCGGGAGGAGAGCTCCGGTCCGCAGGCCAACACGCCGGGCACCGGAGGTAGTCGGCGTGTTGGCCGGGGTGCCCCGGCCGTACGGCCGGGGCCCGAGTGGCTGACCGGTAGCCGTGCTGAAATTCCTGGCAGACGGGCGGGCGCACGACGACAGGACGGCCTTGAGCCGGTGCCCGCACCGGTGGCACGGGCATCGCCGCCCCGGCAACAGGCCGGCCCGATGCGGGCGTTGATACCTGGCTAAGGGCTGTCCCGTAATCCCTGGTGGATCAGCGCGGGGCGTCAGATGCGGTGCATCGCAAGGCGGAGGGGCGCTCGCATACTGGATGTATTCGGGCGTTCCGACAACGCAGCGAGGCGCCGTAGCTGTCGTCGTGCGCCCGCCGGGGATTACGGGACAGCCCTCAGTCGTCCGGCGCGGAGCGCCTCCCTCTCGACGACGGTCCACCCCGCCCGCCCCACGCTCTCCCTTGCCCGGCACCCCCGCCGCCCCCTGGCCCGCCCACCCGGAATCCCCCACAAAATCCCAGGCTCGGCCGTAATTCCCCGTCGATAATGCCCGCGACGGAACCTATCCGATTGTTGTCATTTTGGTCAAGGCCTGCCAGGCGGTGACCTGCGTTTATAAAATTTATTAATCGGCACTCCGGGACGCGCGATTGCGAGGCGGTCGAGTATAAGAAAGTTTAATCATCGTCCTGAGCTTGATGCCGCAGGTCGGCCGTATATTTTGACCGACCCACCCGGGGATCGATTGGAGTTTTTACCATGCTCGAAGTAATTCATCATGTCCGGCGCCCCGGTGCCGGTCCGGCCGTGTTGTTCGTCCCGGGCCTGGGAATGACCTCGCACTGTTTCGCGGACATGGCGGCCGGACTCGGCCCCGGCCACGACGTCGTCACCGTGGACCTGCGCGGGCACGGGGCGAGCCCGGAACCCCCGCTCGGCTGGACCCTTGAGGACGCCGCGACCGATCTGGCGCAGGTCATCGAGCAACTCGACCTGCACGACGTCACACTCGTCGGGTGGTCGCTCGGCGCGACCGTCACCTACAACTACCTGGACCAGTACGGGACCGGCCGGGTCTCCCGGCTGGTCTCCGTGGAGATGTCGCCCCACTTGCTGCGGGAGGAGGGCTGGGAGCACGCGGCGTTCGGTGGTCTGGACGCGGCCGGCGCACTGCAGGCGACCCAGCAGCAGTGGACCGACCCGGACGCGTACCTCACCGCGCTGATCGAGAACTGCTTCGCGTCCGGGAGTGAAGCCGAACCCGGCATCCTGCAGCCGCTGCTGGCCGAATCGCTCAAGACGTCGCGGCTTGCCATGCTGGCTCTCTGGGGCGGGGTACTCGCCCAGGACTGGCGCGAGCGGATAGGTGCGCTGACGCTGCCGACCCTGCTGGTGCACGGGGCGAAGAGCCGGATCTTCCCCACCGAGGTCGGCAAGTGGCTGCTGGGCGCATTCCCCGATGCCCGGCTGGAGATGTTCCCGGAGAGCGGCCACGCCCCCTTCATCGAGGAACCGGACCGGTTCGCCCGCGTGCTCCGCGACTTCATGGACGGGACGGCGGGCGCGTGAGGCAGTTGCGCGGCAACCCCTGGGCGACGCTGGTGGTGTTGTCCCTGGGCTACTTCATGACGCTGCTGGACTCGACGATCGTCACCATCGCGATCCCCAGCATCATCGATTCGATGCACGCGACGCTGCCCCAGGTGCTGTGGGCGCTGAACAGCTACATCATCGCCATCACCGTGCTATTGATCACCGCCGGCCGCCTGGGTGACCGGTACGGCCCGCGCCAGATATTCGTCGTGGGTGTCCTGCTCTTCACCGTGGCGAGCCTGCTGTGCGGGCTCGCCACGGTGCCCGGTGTCCTGGTGGGTGCCCGTGTGCTGCAGGGCGCCGGCGCCGCACTGCTCATGCCGCAGAGCGTGACCCTGATCGTGGCCTCCTTCCCGCGCGAGCGGCGCGGCACGGCGCTGGGGGTGTGGGGGGCGATCGGCGGTGTGGCCTCGGTGCTCGGCCCCTCCCTCGGCGGCCTGTTGATCAACGCGGCCGGCTGGCGGTGGATCTTCCTCATCAATCTGCCGATCGGCGTGCTCGTCGTGGTGGCGGGACTGATGATCGTCCCGGACCTGCGGACGGGGCGGCGGCACTCCCTGGACCTGCTCGGCGTCGGTATCGCCTCGGTCGCCCTGGCCTGCTTCGCCTACGCCGTGACCAACGGCGCGGACCACCACTGGGGCCCCCTCGTCTGGGCGCTGCTGCTGGCAGCCGCGCTCTTCGGCGCGGGTTTCACCGTCCGCCAGCGGCACCGCCAGGACAAGGATCCGCTGGTGCCCTTCGCCCTGCTGCGGATCCGCAGCTACACCGTGACGCTCGGGATCGCCGCGGCGATCACCGGTGCCACCTTCGCCATCATGGTGGTGGCCGCGCTGTACTTCCAGGCGGTGCTCGGCCTGAGCGCCTTCCGGGCCGGGGTGATCCTGGCGCCGGCCTCGGCGATGTCCGTACTGGTCGCCCTCGTCGCCGGCCGGCTGGCCGACCGGATCGAGGGACGGTACATCCTGCTGACCGGCATGGTCGTACAGGGCGCCGGCATCCTGTGGACCGCGCTGCTGATGACGGACTCGGTGCACTGGACGGCCTTCCTGGCCCCGATGGCGGTCGTCGGCATGGGCAACGGCTGCTCGATCGCGCCGAGGACGACGGTCGCGATGCGCGATGTCCCCCAGGAACTGACAGGCGCGGCCTCCGGAATCCTGGAGACGATGCGCCAGCTGGGGGCCATGGTCTTCACCGCGGGTGTCGTGGCGCTCATGCAGGGGCTGCCGTCGTTGACGGGCGGCGCTGGTGCGGCGATGCGCGCCGCCGCCGTCCTGCCGGTCGCGGCGCTGGCCATCGGCGCCGTCGCCTGCCTGGCGCTGCCGCGCGAGGCGGCCGAACCCGCCGTGCGCGCCCGGCCGGTGCCGTCCGACCGACGAGGGCGACCGGCCTGAGGGGAGCGGCTCGCCCGGCGGCGAACAGGACTCCGGAGGAGTCCTGTCGTCCCGGTCGCCGGCGCTCCCCTCAGGCCGGGCCAAGGGCTGTCCCGCAATCCCTTGCGGGACAGCCCTCAGCTTCCGGAGCCGCTCTGTCCTGGCGTGTGGTGGAGGAGGAAGGTGATGTTGTCGTGGACGGATGCGTGGTCGCCGGCCGCGAACAGGGCATGGCCTGCGCGCCAGTACCGGATGCGCAGGCCTTCGTATGCGAAGACCTTCGGAGCCCGGCGGCGGTCGAGGTCGATCGAGGTGACGGTCTCGGGGTGCGGGAAGGCGTATGAAGGCCAGGCGAAGGGTGCGCCGGTCGGGCCGTTGAAGAAGCCCACGCCGTAGTGGTCGCCGGTCGGCCGGGGCTGGCCGGGGACGCGGCCGTTGAGCATCGCGTCGAAGTAGGCCTCGTACGGACGTATCTCGTAGGCCGATTCGAGCAGTTCGACCACGCGGTCGCCGGGGTAACGCGTGTGGATCTCGACCAGCTCGATCCGGTCGTCGAGCAGCTTGATCTCGGCGTGCATGGGCGAGGTGACGAAGCCCAGCGCGGACACGACGGCCTGGAGGTACTCCTCGACCTGTGCGGTCCGCTCCTGCGTGTACTTGCTGGGCACCACGTGGCCGACTTCTTCGAAGTGCGGCATACCGGTGTTGACCTTGTCGGTCAGGGCGAACAGCGTGAGCTTGCCGTCCACGACGAGGCCCTCGGCGCTGATCTCGGGGCCCGGCACGTACTCCTCGATGATCACCTCGTGCGTACGGTGGTCCCCGGCGAGGTGGGCCACCCGGACGTCACGCTCGTCGTGGTCGGTCTCGGCCAGGTCGTACGGCTCGAAGACGCGCGCCAGCTCGGAATGGTCGGCGACGAAGGTCACGCCGTGACTGCCGCTGAAAGACCGCGGCTTGACCACCACCGGCGGCTCCAGACCGCCGAGCAGGTTCTCGGGGGAAAGCAGCGAACTCCGGTGGAATCCCACCTGGGTGAGCCCGTGCTCGCGCAGCACCTCGCGAGTCTCCGCCTTGTCCAGGACGCGGGCCTCGACGGCGGACGGGGTGCCGGGGATGCCGAGTTGCTCGCGCACGACCGCCGCGAGCTCCATGGAGAACTCGGTGATGGCGAGGACGGTGGCCGGCTCGGTGTCGCGTACGCAGTCGGCGATGAGGAACGGGTCGAGCGCCTTGACGGCCCGGGTCTCCACGGCGGTCTGTTCGCCGATCTGAGCGAGGGACTCGGGTGTGTCGACGACGAGGAGCGAGGCACCGAGTGTGGCCGCGTCACGGATGGCGTCGTCAAGTTCGTAGACGCTCCACGGGACTCCCACGAGCACGACAGTCTTAGTGTTCATCCGGCTATTTTCCATAGCCAACAGCGCGTCGACAACATCGGATACTTGCAGGAATTGTTATCGGTCGATCAAAAATCATTATTGGACCGCTCCGCCGCAGGTTGCATAAGATTTATTTGACCTAGTGCCACACGGCGTGCGAATTATGCGAATGAATCGACATTGTATTTCGCGCGTGGCCGTGTCCCTTCACCGATGTGCCAGGAGAATCATGATCGGAACCATCGACCGGGAGACCCTGCTCGCTCACGCCCGGATGATCGCCTCGTCCGGCGGGAAGGCAGTCCCCGACGGGGCGAAAGAGCTTTCCGACCTGGAGATCTGTGGTCCTGCCGAGATAACGGCGATGACCAGGGCGGCGGCCGAGCGTGACGGAAGCGTACTCGTGTCCAGCGGCGGCACCACGGGCACCCCGAAGCTGACCTACCTGCCCCACCACATGGCCTTCGACCGGCTCCTGCCGGTCTGGCGCCCGCTGGGCACCGGCGATGTCGTGCTCAACCTCTACGACGCGGGCCGTATGTGGGGCACCCACTATTTCGTCCAGAAGCTCGCCGAGCGCACCGAGTCCACGGTGATCCCTTCGGGGCCGATGACGGCCGAGGAGCTCGAACTCCGGCTTCCGATGCTCCGTGACGTCGGCGTCAGCGCTCTGGCCAGTGTTCCGTCCGTTCTCGCCGACTTCGCCGAGACCGTGCTCAAGACCGGTGTGAAGCCGCCCGTCAAGACCATCATCTGGATGGGTGAGGCATGGACGGAGTCCAAGCGGGAGCTGGTCCGACGGGCCTTTCCCGAGGCGCAGTTGTGGGGCATCTACGGCTCGGTCGAGACCTGGGCGATGGGATCCACCCGGCCGGGGTGCGACGAGACGACGCTGCATCTGCTCGCGGACGAGATCTTCGAGCTGGAAGAAGCGGGTGCGCTGCTGACCCGGGCAGGCGACGGATGGACCGTGCCTGTCGTCCGTTACCGCCTCGGTGACCGCATCGAGGCAGCGGAGTGCCGCTGCGGGCGGGGCGACGCTTTCCGGGTCCTGGGACGTGCTGACGACGGCGTCAGCCTTCTCGGCAATTACGTCAACATCGCGGATATCGTCGATTCCGCCCGGCAGTGCCCGGATGTCGAGGATGCGCAGCTCGTGCTGGTCCGCGACACCGACGCGGCGGACTCGGCGCGTTCGATGACCGTCGAATTCACCGGGACGGCCGCCCCCGAAGCCGTCAGGAGCTGGCTGGCAGGGAGCAACGTCCGGCTCGGCACCGTCGACAGCCAGCACCCCGAGGCGATCTCCGCCCGCCGGGTCGACCGCTTGCGCCGCATCGCGAGGACGAACAAGACGCCGGACGCGGTGTGGCAGGACGCGCTGGGAAGCGGCTCCTAAGGGCTGTCCCGTAATCCCTGGTGGATCTGCGCGGGGCGTCAGATGCGGTGCATCGCAAGGCGGAGGGGCGCTCGCATACTGGATGTATTCGGGCGTTCCGACAACGCGGCGAGGCGCCGTAGCTGTCGTCGTGCGCCCGCCGGGGATTACGGGACAGCTCTTAGGGCGCATCCGCGGGCCCGCGGCGCCCGGAGGGCGGGCCCGCGGCGTCCGGCGCCTGCTCTCGGCGCGCCGGGCGGAGGCTCTCGTACGGTGTACTCGGGCTTCCGTCCGGTGCGGCGCTCCTGCGACGCGCCCGGCCCGCGGTCCCTGCCGATACGATGGGGGCCGTTTGTCCGCAGGGAGTTGAAGATGCCGAGCCGCCGCCCGGAGGGGACCGCCTCCGGCACGTCGTGGAACCAGACGTTCAGCCACTCGATGTGGCGGGCGAACAACTCCGTGCGCCGCGTCCTGAACGAGCGGCTGCGTTCCCTGGACGTCACGATGACGCAGCTCGCGATCGTGATGACGCTCGACGAGTGGGGACCGCTGTCCGGGGCGGATCTGGCCCGGGGACAGGGCATCACACCGCAGAGCGTGACGACGGCGCTCGCCCATCTGGACCGGATCGGATGGATCGAGCGGCATCCTCACGCCGTGCACAAACGGGTCGTGCTGGTCGAGCCGACCGAGGCCGGGCTGCGGGGCATGGCCGAGGGGCGTCAGCTCGTCGAAGCGGTCGTGGAACGGCTCTCCGATGTGGTCGGCGGAGCCGAGGAGCTGGACCGTCTGACGCTCGGCATGCGCCGGATCGCCATCGCTCTCGACGGCCCCGACTCCCCGGCCGCCCGCATGTGGCCCGACCCGCCCGAGGTCCGCTGAGGCCCTCCCCGCCACCGGGTCACGCGACCGGATCCATGACGGCTGCCACCGTCCGCGACCGGCGCACGCACGGCGAACGACCGCCGCCGCCCGCCGCTGACCGGCCGGGCCGCCGGCCCTTCCCCCGCCCCCGGGCGGACTCCTGGCACTCCGCGGCACCGGTGCGCGCACCCGCGCTCCGGCGGGGGAGTCCACCGCGCTGCTCATCACCCGCTCAGTGATCTCAGGCATTTGAGACTATGGCAGGCAACTGATAACTTGACCTCCGCGTTCGATCAGGAGGTCCGTCTCACATGTCCGCGATATCAACCCCCCACCGTGCCGTCGCCCGCCCGGTGCTGACCACCGTGCTGGCATGTCTCGGGATGTTCGCCGCCTACGTACCCATCGGCAGCGTCTCCGTGTCCCTGTCGCGCATCCAGCAGGGGCTCGGTGCCTCCACGTCCGACCTGCAATGGGTCTCCGACGCGTTCATCCTGCCGATGGCCGCGCTGATCCTCACCTTCGGCCTGATCGGTGACCTGTACGGCCGCAAGAAGGCCTATCTCGCGGGCATGCTGCTGTTCGCCGCCGGCTCTGTGATCTCCCTGACCGCGCACAGCGTCGAGCAGGTCTGGGCCGGCCAGGCCGTCGCCGGTGCGGGCGCCGCGGCTCTCGCCTCCTCCACACTCGCCCTGATCAGCCACGCCTACCCGGACTTCCGGGCCCGCGCCAAGGCCATCGCCGCCTGGGCCGCCTCCCTGAGCATCGGTATGGCTCTCGGCCCGGTGATCAGCGGCGTCATCCTGGAACACGCCGGCTGGCGCTGGATCTTCCTGCCGGCCGCCGTCATCACCGCCGTCACCGGCCTGGTGGCCGTGCGGATGCTGGAGGACTCGCGTTCGGCCCACGGCCGCGCCATCGACGTCCCCGGCCAGATCGCCGCGGTGGTCTTCATCGTGGGCCTGATCTACGGCGTGATCGCGGGGGGCGGGGCCGGCGGCTGGGGCCAGACCAAGGTCCTCGTCGCGTTCGCCGCCGCCGCGCTCGGCCTGATCGCCTTCGTCGTCGCCGAACTGCGCTCCGCCTCGCCGATGCTCTCCCTGAAGCTGTTCTCGGTACGCCCCTTCACCGGGGCCGGTGTCGTCAACGCCGTCGTCATGTTCGGGATGATCGGGTCCGTCTTCGTCCTCAGTCTCTTCTTCGGCAGCGTCCAGCGGCTCTCCGTCCTCGACATCGCCTGGCGGATGCTGGTCTTCAACGGCGTCTCCGTCCTGACCGGCCCGCTCGTCGGCCGGCTGATGGGCAGGATCGCCCCCGGTGTGCTCCTGTGCGCCGGCCTGCTCGGCGTCGGCGGCGCCATGCTCTGGCTGACCGGCCTGGAGACCGGTTCCGGGTTCGGGGCGATGGCCGGTCCGCTCGCCCTGTTCGGCCTCGGCATGGGCTTCGTGATGACGCCGATCAGCGCGGTCGCCGTCGGCAGCGTCCCGCATCACCTGGCGGGCATGGCAGGCGCGGGCAACAACACTCTGCGCCAGCTGGGCGGCGCCCTCGGCCCCGCGGTCCTCGGCGCCGTACTCACCAGCCGCCTCGCGTCGGCGCTGCCCGGCCACCTCGCGGACTCGGGGCTGACCGTGGCCGATCAGCGGAGAGTGAGCGAGGCCCTCGCGCAGGGCGGCGTGGGCGCCGCGGGCCACCTCGGGCTCTCTCCCCGGGCGACCGGCCCCGCGCTCGGTGCGATCGGCGCGAGCTTCACCGACGCCGTCCACGTCTGTATGACCGTCGGCGCGATCGGGATGCTGGTGGCCATGATCGCCACGGCCACGCTGATCGGTTTCCGCCGTCCGCGGCCGGCTGCCCCTGCCCCGGTTCCGGAACCGTCGCCCGCGCCCGTCCAGGAAGCAGCCCGCGAAGCGCGAGGAGGCCGGACCGGTCAGGCGCCCGTCCAGGCCGGCCCGGGCATCCACGGACACATCCGCAGTTCCACCGGCGCCTCCCGCCCCACGGTCACCCTGATCTCGCTGACGGGGCGTCAACTGGCCCGGACGGAGGCCCGTTCCGACGGCGGCTACGAGCTCGCCGTGCCCGGCGCCGGCACCTATGTGCTGATCGCCGCAGCCGACGGGCACCAGCCGCAGGCGGCCACCCTCGCCGTCGGCGATGAGCCGCTCGCGTACGACATCGCGCTCTCCGGTGCGTCAGGCCTGAGCGGGACCGTCATCGGCGCGGACGGGCTGCCGCTCGCCGCCATGGTGATCGTGACCGACGCGCGCGGCGAGGTGCTCTGCGCCGGACAGTCCGGCCCGGACGGGGAGTTCACCTTCGGGGAACTGCGCGCCGGTGAGTTCACCGTCGCCGTGAACGCGGCAGGGCACCGGCCGGCCGCCGTACCCGTCACGGTCGGCGACGACGGCCCCGGCCGTGTGGAGATCGCCCTCACCACGGGCGCCCGGCTCCAGGGCGCGATACGTTCCGGCGCGGGCCTGCGTCCCCTGCCGGACGCTCGCGTCACGCTGGTCGACGCGATGGGCAATGTCGCCGCTTCGACCACGACCGGCGCGGACGGTGCGTACGCCTTCGCCGATCTGGACGCCGGTGAGTACTCCGTCATCGCCAGCGGCTACCCGCCCGTCGCCACCGCTCTGCACGTGACGGGCTCCGGTTCCGGCGCCCTCGACATCGAGCTGTCCCATCCGGCGCCCTGAACCCTTCCGGCGGAGCCGGCCGCCGCGTGCCCGCCGGCTCTGCCGGTCTCCGGGCCCCCGGCGCCCCGTTGACCGACGGTGCGGGGGCCGTCCGCGATGAAGGGGTTGTCGGAGAGGTACCGCCGGCACCCGCAGAGTGCGGAAGGCCCTGTCACAACTCTGTTCAAGTTTCATACTAACTGGTAACTTGCGGCGCTGTTACCGCTAGGTAACAGGCATCTGTCATCCCCGTGATCCATGAAACGAATCCGAGGGAACCATGCACCGCATCGCCATTGGGAAGCTGGCAACCGCAGTTGTCGCTGCTCTGACCGTCACCGCTGTTCCAGCTGCCACGGCTGTGGCCGCCCCTTCCGCGTCGTCGACTGTCGCGGCGGACGACTCCTTCTACACCTACGACGGCGGCAAGCCGTTGTCCTCGTACGCGCCGGGCGCCATCCTGAAGACGCGGACGCTGCAGTACCACGTCCTCGGTATCCCGACGCCGGTCAAAGCGACCCAGCTGCTGTTCCGCACGGTCGACGCCCAGGGCCGCCCGTCCGCCGGGGTGACCTCGGTCGTACGCAGCCCCAACGGCGACGGCGGCAAGGCCGTCTCGTACCAGTCGTTCTACGATTCGCTCAACCCCGCGGACTCACCGTCCCGGGCCATCGCGGGTGACGTCTCCCTCGGCGGCCTGATCGCGAACGGCGAGTCCCTCCTCCTGGTGCCGCTGCTGCTGGCGGGCTACAACGTCGTCATACCGGACAGCGAGGGGCAGACCGCCGACTTCGCGGCCGGCCCGGAGTACGGAACGAACACGCTCGACTCGATCCGGGCCGCGAGCCAGTCCCCGGAGACCGGTCTGAACTCCACTACCCGCGTCGGCCTGGCCGGTTACTCGGGCGGTGCCATCGCCACCCACTGGGCGGCCGCGCTCGCGCCGAGCTATGCGCCGGACGTCGACAAGAGGCTGGTGGGCTTCGCCGAAGGCGGGCTGCTCGTCGACCCGGCGCACAACCTCAAGTACATCGGCGGCAGTTCGGTCTGGGCGGGTGTCGCGCCCATGGCCGTCATCGGGGCCGCGCGCTCCTACGACATCGACTTCGCGCCCTACCTGAACAGTTACGGCGCGCAGGTGTTCAAGAAGCTGGAGCACGGGTCGATCATCAACGCGCTGGGGCAGTACCCAGGACTGACGTGGAAGAAGATGGTGAAGCCGGAGTACGCCGACCCGAATTCGGTGCCTCCCTTCGTCGAGGCGGTGAACAAGCTCAACCTGGGCTCGGCCGCCACCCCGGACGCCCCCGGGTTCATCGCGCAGGGCAGCGGGGGAGTTCTGGAGGGCACCCTCAGCAACCTCCCCGGGATCGGGAGGGGTGACGGGGTCATGGTCGCGGGGGACGTGCGCGCGCTGGCCCGGCAGTACTGCGACAAGGGCAACACGGCGATCAAGTACCAGCAGTACGACGCGCTCAGCCATGTCGGCGCCGCTGTGCCGTGGGCGCCCACGGCACTGGGCTGGCTCAATGACAGGTTCGCGGGCAAGACGGCCCCGTCGGACTGCGGCCGGATCCCCGCGGGCAACTCGCTCGCGCCCGAGGTGCCGACCACGGGGAACTGACGCCCCGGGCGCCCTGTGGACGAGGTCCCCGGGGCGCCCGCAATCCAGGCCCGGGATCCAGGCGGGCCTGCCGGACCACCGCGCCGCGTACCGGCGGAGGCTCGCCTCTCTTCCCGGCGACCGCCCCGGTACCGGTACCGTTCTCAGCCTCTCGGGTCCGGCTTCCAGTCCTGGCGGAGGAGGCCGAGCAGCACTTCGTCCAGGAACTCGCCCATGACCCAGGCCGAGGAGCGCAGCACGCCCTCGCGGACGAAGCCGTTGCGCTCGGCCGAGCGCAGCATCGCGGTGTTGTCCGACAGTGTTTCGATCTGGAGCCGCTGCAGGCCCCGCACGACGAATCCGTAGTGGCACAGCACCGCGACCACGTCGGTGCCGTAGCCCTTGCCGCGGGAGGGCGGCAGCAGTCCCAGCCCGATGTGCGCGGACCGGTTGTGGGTGTCGATGTCCCACAGCACCGCGCTGCCGGCCAGTGCGCCGCCGTCCAGCTCCACCACGGAGAACGGGACGTGCCCGTGTTCCTCGTCGTCCACCACGAACTGCGCGGCCTTCGAGCCGGGTGTGACCGGCCGCCACGGCCGGGCACTGGCCCGGGAGGAGGTGACCACGTCGTCGTGGAGCTCGGCCTGCAGTACGGGGACGTCGTCCTCGTGCCGGGCCCTGAGCGCGACCTTGCTGCCTCGTAGCATGCAGGTTTCCTATCGGACCGGGACGGCGGGCGGCAACCGGTTTAGGGTCGTTCCGGCCGGGCCTGACCGGCGCCCCGGGGCCCGGTGTGGGACACCTCACGGCCGGCCGGATTCCGGCGCCGTCCGCGTGCGCCGGCCCGCGTCGCAGTGAGAGCGTGCACTCCGGCCCCCTTCCCGCCGCGTGCCGGACGGGGTGGCCCGTCCCGGATGTGGAGTGGTCCGGCCCGGCTACGTAGGGTTGACAGAGATCGCTAACATTTGTCGAACGACAACAATAGTCCTGGCCTGCGGCAGCCACTCCGACCGCCGGCACGGGGGACCTGCTCCTCGTGGGGCGGGGCCTCGCAAGCGAAGGGTATCTGGATGAGCACGGGCGAAAGCGCAGTGCGGCAGCATGTGAGCAGCGCGTTGCACGACCGCGGCGACAAGGTCGCCGACCGCTGGGTTCAGCTGCAGCTGCAGCAGAGCGAGACCGGCGGTATCGGCGAGGCGGAGCTGCGCGAAGAAGCTGACGCCCTGGTGGCCGCTCTCGCTTCCAGCGTGGACGGCGGGCTGCCTGTGGGCCACGCCGTCGCCGGGGACGCCGAGCTGAACCAGGCGGTGACCGAGTTCTCGCTGCGCAGGGCCCGGGGCGGCGCCTCGCCCACGGCCACGTCCCTGGCGGTGCTGGCGCTCAAGGAGGCGCTGCTGGAATCCGTACAGGAATCGGTGGCGGACTCCCGCACCCTGTACGGGGTCGCCGTGCTGGTCAACCGGCTTCTGGACGCCGCGGGCGCGGTGTCGTTCGAGACCTATGTCGAGGGCCGGGAAGAGATCATCCGGCGGCAGAGCCGGCAGCTGATGGAGCTCTCCACCCCCGTGGTGCGCCTGTGGCGGCACGTGCTCGCCGTTCCGCTGATAGGGACGCTCGACACGGCCCGTACACAAGTGATCATGGAAAACCTGCTGCAGGCGATCCAGGACCACGAGGCGCTCGTCGCCATCATCGACATCACCGCCGTCCCCACGGTCGACACCGCTGTCGCGCAGCATCTGATGCAGACCGTCAACGCGGTGCGGCTCATGGGTGCGGACTGTGTCATCAGCGGTATCCGCCCGCCCATCGCCATGACGATCGCGCAGCTCGGTATCGACCTGTCGACCATCATCACCAAGGCGACGCTCGCCGACGCCCTGTCCGAGGCGATCAGGATCACCGAGGACCCGTCGTCGCCGAACGAAGCGCATGTGGGCCGATGAGTACGCCGACAGCAGGTGTGCCGATCCTGCGGCTGGGGGACGTGCTGGTCACCGGGGTGCTCAACGAGCTGGACGACCGGAGCGCCCGGGCCTTCGCCGACGAGTTGACCGCGCGCATCACCGCGGACGAGGCGCGGGGTGTCCTCATCGACATCTCACGGCTCGAACTCATCGACTCCTTCGTCGCCCGCATGCTGACGGAACTGACCACCATGGCAAGGCTGCTGGGTGCACGCGTGATCGTGGCGGGTATGCGACCCCCTGTGGCGATCACTCTTGTAGAGCTGGGTCTTCAACTGTCCGGGGTCGAGACTGCCCTCAACGCGGAACAGGGCATGGCATCTCTCGGATGGCATCAGAACCGGCAGTTCCCCGAAGGGGCGGCCAGTGACGCTGTCCGCTGAGCACACCAGTGCCCCGGCAACCCGCCACCGCCTCGCGGAGGACGGGACCGGGCCGTCCACATTCCCGGTACGCACGGAGGAGGATCTGCTGGCGACGCGCCACGCCGTGCGCGCCGCCACCCTGGCCGTCGGGTTCGGCATCGTCGACCAGACGCGGGTGGTCACGGCCGCCAGCGAACTGGCCCGCAACGCCTACATTCACGGCGGCGGTGGCACGCTCACCGTCGAGCAGCTCCAGCAGTCCCGGCGGCGGGGTCTGCGGTTGACCATCAGCGATGACGGCCCCGGTATCGGGGACCTTGAGCGCGCGCTCACGGACGGCTACACCACCGGTGCCGGACTGGGCCACGGCCTGGGAGGGGCGCGGCGGTTGATGCACGACTTCGACGTCCGCACCGCGCCGGGCAAGGGCACCACCGTGACGGCCACCCGGTGGATGGCTCCATGACGGCAAACCTCTCGGCGCCGACGGTCCAGATCCGGATCGATCACTACAGCGCCGTCGAGCTGGCCGCCTCGGCGGCCCGCTCGCTCGCCGAGGACTGCGGGCTGCCCGGGGCCATGCCGGAGCAGGCCGCGGTCCTCGCCTCCGAGCTCGCGAGCAACCTCGACAAACACGCGCGGGACGGCACGCTCTACCTCCAGCCGCTGCTCGTCGGCGGAGGCCTGGAGATCCTCGCCGCCGACTCCGGGCCCGGCATCCTCGATCCGCAACGGGCCCTCGCCGACGGCTACACCACGACGGCCACGCTGGGCGCGGGGCTGGGGGCGGTCCGCCGGATAGCGACGGACTTCACCTTCCGCAGTCTGGTCGACACCGGGACGCTGGCCTGTGCCCGGCTCTCCGTACCGGGCACCGAGGGGACCGGCCAGGGTGTCGGCTCCCTCTGTCTGCCGGTCGAGACCGAAAAGGACTGCGGAGACGCCTGCGCGGGCGCCGACACGGCGGGTGCCCGTACGGTCGCCGTCATCGACGGTCTCGGCCACGGCTCCCCGGCGGCCGAGGCGGCGCAGGCGGCGCTGCGCGTGTTCCACCGGGGCCCTGACCGCCCGCTGCCCGATATCCTGACGGGCATGCACCGTGCCCTGCGCCACACCCGCGGCGCGGCCGTCGGCATCATGCGCCTGCGGTCCGGGCAGGCCGAGTACTGCGGTGTCGGCAACGTCCGCGCCGCGGTCCTCTCCTTCGAGGACGTCCACCACCGGCTGAGCGGTCAGCCCGGCGTCGTCGGTCTCACCCTGCCCACCCCGCGGACGCACCGCATCGCTCTGCGGCCCGGGGCCACGGCCGTGCTCCACTCCGACGGCATCGACGAGCGCTGGACGCACGCCGCCTCCCCCTTCCTGCTGCGTCTCCCGCCCGGCCTGCTGGCCGTGGCCCTGGCGCACGACCACCGGCGAATCCGCGACGACGCCTGCGCCGTTGTCGCCAAAGCCCCCGGAATCCCTCATGTCTGACACCTACACAGCACTGCCGCCGCTGCGCCGTGCCGTACGCCGGCTGGCGGCGGCGCACCAGCTCCCCGTCGAGGTGAGGGCCCGGCTGGTGCTGTCCGTGACGCTCCTCGCCGGGCAGGAGATCCAGGGCGGGAGCGCCATCAGCCTCGGCAGCTCCTACGAAAGCGACCCCGACGACGAGACGGTCCTGCTGGCCGTCACCCTCGGCCACTCCCGGGCGCGTGACCCGCTCGCCCTCGGAGATCTGCCGCTGCCCGCCGAGGCGGTCTCCGACAGCGCCACCACCTGGCACGTCCCCCTCGCCGGAGCGGGAGGGGTGCCGGCGGCGAGGTCCTCCTCCCGGCCGGCCGCGGCGCCGCAGCACGCGACCGATCACGACGCCATGGAGGAGGAGCTGCGTGCCGCTCTCGCCCGAGCGGATGCCTTCGAGGCCGAACACCGGCGGCTGAAGCACGAGCTCGCCGAGACCAACAGCGGTGTCCTCGCCCTCTACGTGCAGCTCGAAGAGCGCGACGAGCAGCTCCGCAGGGCCCACGGACGGATACTCCAGGAGCTGGAGGACGCGCTCCGCCCGCAGCCCATCCAGGTCGAGGGCCTCGAACTCGCCGTCCACTACGAACCGGCGGACACCGGCGCCCCCACCGGCGGGGACTTCTACGACTGGCTCGCCCTGCCCGACGGCACCGTCCACATCACCGTCGTGGACGCCCTCGGACACGGCATCACCAGCACCCGCAGCGCGCTGAACGTCACCCATGCCGTACGTACGCTCGCCCTTGAGGGGCACCCTCTCGAATCGATCATCGCGCGCACCAACGAGATCCTCATGCCGCTGGACCGCGAGCTGATGGCCACGGTGCTCCTGGCCCGGCTCGACCCCGCGACGGGGGCACTCCAGCTGGCGAACGGCAGCCATCCGCCGGCCCTGCTCGTACGGCCCGACGGCACGTCCGAGTACCTCGAAGCCCGCGGTCGGGGCATCGGTTACCCCTTGCCCGGCAGCGAGCACATCCTGCACGCCCATCTCGACCCGGGCGATCTGCTCGTCCTCTACACCGATGGGCTCACCGAGAGCCGGAGGGATCCGCTGGAGGGCGAGGCCCGGCTCCGCGCCTCCGCGGGGCGGCACCTGGAGAAGCCCATAGCGGAGATTCCCGGAGCCATCGCGGGCGACATGCTCACTGTCGTCCTCCACCCCGACGACACGCTGGCCCTCACCGCGCGGATCAGCGCTCCGGGCATCAAGGACGAGCCGCAGCCGGGCAGCTGACCCGGCACCGGCGCATGCCGCCGGGGGCTCCGGCCACCCCGGCGGCTCTGTAGCGTCGCGTGGCCATCGTGGTGCTCCGCGACGACCACCAGGCGGTGAACCCCGCCGTCTGAACCCGCGGATCGATCGTGGCCGTGAGCTCGGTCCTGCTGTACGCCTTCGCCGCCCGTGCCGCCCGTGCCGCCCGTGCCGCCCGTGCCGCCCGTGCCGCCCGTGCCGCCCGTGCCGCCCGCGCCGCCCGTGCCGCGCGGGGCGCCCGGGGGGCCTGGCGGCGTCTGACGGTGATCTCCGCCGTCATGGTCGCGGTCATCGCCGTCATCGTCGCGCTGCCGGGGGGGGGCTTCCCCGCGTGGATGAAGATCGAACAGGGTGTCTGCGGGCTGCTGCTCGTCGCGGTCGTGGGCTACGCCGCCACACTGCGCCAGGCGTTCGCCGCGGGCCGCGACTGACGCACCGGGCGCACCCTCCGGTGGCCCGCAACGGCGTACCGCGATCCGCTCGTTACGTTCCGGACGTGAGGCTCTAGGGTGCTGGGATGCCGTCGTACAGCATTGGCCAGGCAGCGGGACTGCTCGGTGTGAGTCCTGAGACCGTCCGCCGCTGGGCCGACGGGGGGCAGATCGCCATGGACCGGGACGGCGCGGGCAACCGCGTCATCGACGGGGTGAGCCTCGCGGCCTTCGCCAAGGGGCGGGCCGCGGGACTGCATCCGGTGCCGGGGGAGGTCCACACCTCCGTACGGAACTCCTTCGCCGGGATCGTCACCCGGGTCACCGTCGACGACGTGGTCGCCCAGGTGGAGATCCAGTCCGGGCCGCACCGGCTGGTCTCCCTCGTGAGCCGGGAGGCCGTCGACGAGCTGGGGATCGTGGTCGGGGTGACCGCGACGGCGCGTGTGAAGTCGACGAATGTGCATATCGACAGGCAGTAGCGGGCCGGGGCGCCGGCGGTCGGCGGACCTTCCCCCTGACCCGGGTCCCTCCGGCGACGCCGCCCCGGCCCGCGCGGGCCCGGGGCGCCTCAGGTCTCCCTCAGCGGCACTTCAGCGCGGCGTGCAGGTCGAGCTTGTCGTCCAGGCTGGAGAGTCCGCGGCCGGTGAGGACCTCCACGCGCTGGATGCGGTAGTGCACCGTGTTGACGTGCAGATGCAGGGCCTCGGCCGTGCGGGTCCAGGAGCAGTTGTGGGCGAGGAAGGCCTCCAGCGTCTCCAGGAGCACGCGGTGCGAACTGGTGGAGCCGTCGGAGAGGGGGCCGAGGGTGTTGGCGCTGAAAGCCGCCCGTACGTCGGTCGGTATGCCCGCCAGCAGCGCGTCCAGTGAGGTCAGGTCGTCGACCGCGGTGACGCGGTCGGCGTCGGCCGCCGTGGTGGAGGCCGCGGCCAGAGCGTAACGCGCCTGCCCGAGAGCCGAGTTGAGGCCACTGGGTGCCGGTGTGCTGTCGCTGATGCCGGCGTGCAGCGGTGTCTCCGGCGAGCAGGCGTGCAGCAGTGACCACGCCTGGTCGACCGCAGGACGCCCGGAATCCTCGTCCCTGCCGGTGTGCAGGACGGCCACCGCCGCCCCGCCGGGCCGCAGCCCCACCGCGAACGGCCCCGCCGGAGAGTGGCTCAGCGCCTCGGTCAGGGCCGCCGCCGCGCCCGCCCCCTCGTTCTGCTGGGCGCCGGCGGCGCCCAGCGCGGCGACGATCACGCGGTAGTGGCCGTGCGCCGGAATCCCGCAGGCGGCCAGCGCGGAGTCCAGGGCCGTCGCGTCGCTCACCGGGGAGTCGACGAGGGCCAGCAGTTCGTCGCCGGCCCGCCGCTCCGCCGCCCGGCGGCGGTCGAGGGCATGGCGGTACTGGGCCATGATGTCGGCGATCTCGTGGAGCACGCGCGGCGGCGCCTCCGCCGGGTCGGGCAGATAGAGGTACCAGGTGTCGTAGGGGCCGGAGTCCGCCTCGATACGCAGGGCGACCCGGGTCGTGTCCCGGACGGTGTCCCTGAGAACGGCCGCGGCCTGCTGTACGGGCAGCTCGGCGGCTGACGGCGTACGGGCGAGGGTGCGGCCCGCGGCCGTCAGGAGGTAGCAGGGCAGCCGGCCGAGATGGGCGAAGGCGCGGTCCAGCAGCTCGTCGGGTCCGGCCCCGTCGGCGAGCAGCCGGGCCAGCTCCACCCGGACGTTCGCGGGCAGCGCGTAGTGGTGCGCCGGGCGCCGGCTCAGGTCGCCCCACTGGCGCAGATAGACCGCCTCGGTGATGGCGCGGAAGCTGGTCTGCGCCGGGACGGCGAGCAGCGGGACGCCGTGCTCACGGCAGGAGTCGACGAGGACGGCGGGGACGCTGCCGTGCGTCTCCTCGCCCGCGAGGAGCGCCGTCGCCCCGGCCGAGCGGAGCGCCGATACGAAGTGGTCCGTCTTCGCCTGGCTGTCGTCGGGGCTCCACCAGACCAGTCCGCTCAGCACGATCTCGCCCTGCTGGAGGAAGCGCGCGGGGTCCTCCAGATCCGTGGCGGTGACACCGCTGATCTCCCGGGTGAGGAGCGGGTGTTCCCCCCAGAGCAGGGCCAGATCGAGCGATTCGAGCTGGAGAAGTTGTTCGACGTGCATGCTCTGGCTCCTTGTGCGGCGCCCGACCTGAGATCCGGCATCTCACATTCACGAGGCGAGTGCGAGTGAAGCCATCGTAAATGCCAGGAAGCCATGCCGGAATGCCTCTTGGTTGATCGTCCAATCATCGGGCCCGGGGCACGGCTGATTTCCGTGGCTGAAACCAGTCGTGCCGGGCCGTGCCGCGTTGCTTCACTGACGGAGGACATTCCGGCGGCGCACGGCGCACGGAGCCCCGCCGGCCCGGGAAGCGGGAGCCGGCAAGCGGCACCCGGGCAGCCGCCACGCAGAAGCAGGAACCCCGGTCAGCGGTAACCCGGCGCTCGGCGAACCCGGAGAAGGACGAGGGGGAGACATGGATCTCAACACGGTGGCCGAGGTGCGCGATGCGCGCACCCGGCCGGCCTGGCGGCCCGGCGACTACTGGCTGGGCGGCGGCACCTACCTCTTCTCCGAGCCGCAGCCCCGGCTGCGGCGGCTGATCGATCTCAGCAGGATGGGCTGGGAGCCGCTGCAGGAGCTGCCCGACGGCAGCCTGGAGATCGCGGCCACCTGCACCGTCGCGCAGCTCTCCCGCTTCGGGAAGGCCTGGCCGGCCCCTGCCGCGCCGCTGGTCGAGCAGTGCTGCCGGGCGTTCCTCGCCTCCTTCAAGATCTGGAACATGGCGACCATCGGCGGGAACCTCTGCAACGGGCTCCCCGCAGGACCGATGATCTCGCTCACCGCCGCGCTGGACGGCGTCTGTCTGCTCCGCGCCCAGGACGGTTCCCTGCGCCGCCTGCCCGTCACGGAGTTCATCATCGGTGCCGGGGTGAAGAACCTGGGCCAGGGGGAGCTGCTGCGCTCGGTCACCCTGCCCGCCCGCGCGCTCGCCTCCCGCACGGCGTTCAGGCAGGCGTCCCTCTACGGGCTGGGCCGGTCCGGTGCGCTGGTCACCGGCGCGCTCGACCCGGTGGACGGTTCGCTGGCGATCACGGTCACGGCCGCGACCGTACGGCCCTTCCGGTTCTGGTTCCCGCTGCCGCCGTCTCCCCGCGAACTGCGGACGGCGATCCTGGCGACGGTCCGGGACGCCGACTGGTTCGACGACATCCACGGACTCCCCGAGTGGCGCCGCCACATGGCGCTGCGGCTCGCCGAGGAGATCCGTTCCGAACTCACCGAGGGCGGTGTGTGATGACCTTCGAGATCACAGTGAACGAGCAGCGGTTCGAAGCGGACCCCCGTCCCGGGCAGTGTCTGCGGACCTATCTGCGGGACCGCGGCTGGTTCGGAGTCAAGAAGGGGTGCGACGCGGGGGACTGCGGGGCATGCACGGTGCACGTGGACGGGGAGCCCGTGCACAGCTGCCTCTACCCCGCCGTGCGGGCCGGGGGCCGGTCGGTCACCACGGTGGAGGGGCTGGCGAAGGACGGCGAACTCCACCCCGTACAGCAGAAGTTCCTCGACGCCCAGGGCTTCCAGTGCGGTTTCTGCACCGCCGGATTCCTGATGACCACCGCGGCGCTGGACGAGGACCAGCTGACCGACCTGCCCAGGGCGCTCAAGGGGAATCTCTGCCGCTGCACGGGCTACCGCGCGATCGAGGACTCCATCCGCGGGGTCAAGCACGCGGAGGCGCCCTGCGCGGGCAAGGCCGTGGGCCGCAGCCTCCCTGCCCCGGCGGGACCGCAGGTGGTCACAGGTACCGCGCGCTACACCTTCGACATCGATGTGCCGGGGCTGCTGCACATGAAGCTGCTGCGCTCCCCGCACGCGCACGCCCGGATCGTCTCCATCGACACCTCGGCCGCGCTGCGGGTGCCCGGCGTGCACCTCGTCCTGACCCACTACGACGCTCCGGAGCGGCTGTACTCCACGGCACGCCACGAGCACCCCGAGGAGGACCCGGACGACACCCGGCTGCTCGACGACACCGTCCGCTATGTCGGCCAGCGCGTCGCCGCTGTCGTGGCCGACAGCGAGGGGGCCGCCGAGGAGGGGTGCCGCAGGATCGAGGTCGCCTACGAGGTGCTGCCGGCCGTGCTCGATCCCGAGGAGGCGATGCTCCCGGGGGCCCCGGTCGTACACGCCAAGGACGCGAAGCGGGCCCGGATCTCCCGCCCGCAGAACAACGTCGTCGGAGAGACGCACGGCGAGATCGGCGACGTCGAGGCCGGCTTCGCCGAGGCGGACGTGGTGTACGAGCAGGACTTCCAGACCCAGCGGGTGCAGCACGCCAGCCTGGAGACGCACGGTGCGGTCGCCTGGTTCGAGGACATGGAGGAGGGGGTGGGCGTCCGGGGCTCCGCCGTGGGCGTCGACAGGGTGGCCCCCACCGGGGGCGCGGACGGAGCGGGCCGTCCCGGCGGAGCTGAGGGGGCCGGCAGCGCCGGGGGAGGCGAGGGCGCCGACCGTACGGACAACGGGGCGGAGGACGCCGGACGCAGCGAGGGGATCCCCACCCCGCCCGCCGGACAGCGGCTGATCGTACGGTCGAGCACCCAGACGCCGTTCCTGACCCGGCGCGCGCTGTGCGTCCTGTTCGAACTGCCCCTGGAGAAGGTGCGGGTGGTCGCGGGGCGGGTCGGCGGCGGATTCGGCGGCAAGCAGGAAATGATCGTCGAGGACATCGTCGCGCTCGCCGCCATGCGGACGCGCCGCCCGGTCAAGCTGGAGTACACACGGGCCGAGCAGTTCTACGGGGCCACCACCCGGCACCCGTTCCGTATCCGTATCAAGGCCGGAGCGCGGCGCGACGGCACCCTCACCGCCCTCCAGCTGCGGGTGCTGTCCAACACCGGGGCGTACGGGAACCACGGCCCCGCGGTGATGTTCCACGCGTGCGGCGAGTCCCTGTCGGTGTACCGCTGCCCCAACAAGAAGGCGGACGGCTTCTCGGTCTACACCCACACCGTCCCCGCGGGCGCCTTCCGCGGGTACGGGCTCGGGCAGGTCGTCTTCGGGATGGAGTCCGTACTCGACGAGCTGGCCAGGCAGCTCGGCATGGACCCGCTGGTGCTGAAGGCCAGGAACATCATCAAGGCGGGCGAGCCCATGATCACCGCCGACGGTGAGGAGGAGGACCTGCACATCGCGAGCTACGGGCTCGACCAGTGCCTCGGCATCGTCCGCACGGCACAGAAGGAGGAGCGGGAGCGGGCGGAGGACGCGCAGGCAGCGCCCGGCGCCTCCGTGCCCGAAGGGTGGCTCATCGGCGAAGGCTCGGCCCTCTCGATGATCGCCACCGGACCGCCCGGCGGGCATGTCGCCGACGCGCGCGTCACGCTGCTCGCCGACGGCACCTTCGACCTCGCCGTGGGGACGGCCGAGTTCGGCAACGGCACCACCACCGTGCACCGGCAGATCGCGGCCGGCGAGCTCGGCACCACCGTCGGCCGGATCACCATCCGGCAGTCGGACACGGACGTGGTGCGCCATGACACCGGCGCCTTCGGTTCGACCGGCACCGTGGTGGCGGGCAAGGCGACGCTTCGCGCGTCGGAGGCGCTCGCGTCCTCGCTGCTGCGCTTCGCCGCCACCCAGCTCGGGGCCGCTGCGGCCGACTGCCGGCTCGTCGAGGAGGCCGTCGAGTGCGGCGAACGCCGGATCCTGCTGAAGGAGCTCCACGCCGCCGCACAGTCCGCCGGGCGGGAGCTCGCCGAGGACGGGCACTTCGGCGGCACGCCCCGCTCGGTCGCCTTCAACGCCCAGTGGTTCCGGATCGCCGTCGACCCGGGCAGCGGCGAGATCCGCATCCTCCGCAGCGTGCACGCCGCGGACGCGGGCAAGGTGATGAACCCGATGCAGTGCCGGGGCCAGGTCGAGGGGGGAGTGGCCCAGGCACTGGGCGCCACGCTCTTCGAGAACGTACGGATCGGTGACCGGGGCCAGGTCACCACGCCCGCCTTCCGTATGTACCGGCTGCCCGCCTACGCGGACGTGCCGCGTACCGAGGTGCACTTCATGGAGACCGAGGACGTGATCGGCCCGCTGGGTGCGAAGTCCATGAGCGAGAGCCCGTTCAACCCGGTCGCCCCGGCGCTGGCGAACGCCCTGCGGGACGCGACCGGCATCCGCTTCACCGAACTCCCGGTCACCCGCGACCGCGTATGGCGCGCCATGGACCGGCGTGCGCGGGGCGTGGATGAGTAGCACCGCGCTGACGGGTATCTCGCTTCTGCCGCCTCCCGAAGGGCCCATCGCTCCTATCAGCGAGCTTGATCGGCTGAATCGGCCAGCATGTGTGGTTCAGGGGCGGACCCGGTGGGCATCATGGGCTCCAGGCAAGGGCGGACGCCGAACGGCCCGCCTGGAGGGGGAACCCGATGAGTGGAATCAGCGCACCGCCTCGCTCTGTCCGTGCTGTCTCCGCGCCGCCCGGGAGCCTGGTCCTCCGGGGGGAGCTGATCCGGCCCTTCGCCCTGTCGGTCGCGGATCTGCGCGGACGCTGGCGGCAGCACCGGGCGGACGTGGTCTTCGAGTGCGCCAAGAACGGCCCGCAGCACCACACCTTCGAGGGGCCGCTGCTGCGCGACGTCGTCGGCGACGCGCGGCCGGCCTTCGATGCGGCACGGCGCAAGGACCGCTCGCGTTTCCTGCTGGCCGTGACCGGCGGGGACGGGCACCGCACGGTGCTGTCCTGGGCGGAGATCGACGCGGACTTCGCGGACTCGCCGATCCTGCTGGCCACGGCGCTGGACGGGCGCGGCCTCGACATGGCGGGCAGTCAGCTGGTGGTCCCTTCCGACCGCTGCGGTGCCCGCTACATCAGCGCGATCACGAGTGTCTGGGTGGGCACCTGCGTCTTCCCCGAGCCGTAGCACCGCCTGTGGCCGCCGCGGCCGGGGTCCCGTCCGCGGAGGGGGCCCCGGCAGTCGCAGCCGTGTCCGGGGCGGTGCCCGGCGTCAGGCCGTGGCGAGCGAGACCTCGGTGGACTTGATGAGCGCGACGACCGACGAGCCCGGCGCCAGGCCGAGTTCGGTCGCCGACTCCCTGGTGATGGCTGCCGTCAGCTCCGCCCCCTCCACGGCGACCTTCACGCTCGCCATGGCCCCGCCCGTCGTGACGTCGGTGACCGTGCCCGGGAGCCGGTTGCGGATGCTCAGCCCGGTGACCGGGCCGGTCGCCAGCGAGATCTCGGTGGACTTGATCATGGCCCGTACGGCTGAGCCCTCCTCGATGCCCAGCTCCCGCACGGACTCCAGGGTGATCGCGGCCGTGACGTCCTGGCCGCCTTGGAGGCGGACCTTGACGGTCGCCATGACTGCCCCGTCGGTGACGCCGGTGACGGTGCCGGGGAGCTGGTTGCGGATGCTCAGGGACATGGCGGGACCTCGCACACGGAGAGGGGTGTCGGATTTGCGATGTTACGTCCCTGTCTCCCCGCTCGCGTTTCCTGCTGCGGGGCGATCCTTGGGGTCTTCCTCCAAGAGGTGCTGCATCTGCCATATAGGTTCGCCCGATGAATTGCAAATGCGAGCCAACTGCGCATATCTTTTCGCATATGCAGTCCTACACGATCGGCCAGGCGGCTCGGCTGCTCGGCGTCAGTCCCGACACCGCTCGTCGCTGGGCGGACGCAGGCAGGGTCGCGACCCACCGCGACGAAGCCGGCCGCCGGCTCATAGACGGCCGCGACCTGGCCGCCTTCTCGATCGAGATCGGACAGGGTGCCGCGGGTGAGGACGATGCCTCCTACACCTCGGCGCGCAACGCCTTCCCGGGCATCGTCACCGCCGTGAAACTCGGCGATGTCGCGGCCCAGGTGGAAATCCAGGCCGGGCCGCACCGGCTGGTCTCCCTCCTCACCAGGGAGGCCGTCGAGGAGCTCGGCCTGGAGGTCGGCATGCAGGCCACCGCCCGCGTCAAGTCGACCAGTGTGCACATCGACCGCACCTGAGCCCCGTGCCGGCCCGGGTGCCCGCTCGCGCACACATCTCCCCAACCAGCGGCGTCGCCCTTCCCCGGAGCCTCGGAACTCCGAGCCGGGAGGCCCCCCTTCGGCGTGGCTCATCCCCATCCGCTCGGGCGGCAACTCCGCCGCCCGTCCTCCAAGGAGTCCCACCCTCATGTCTCGCACCTTCACCCGCCGCCGTACCGCTGCCGCGATCGTGACCGCCGCCCTGCTGCTGCCCCTGGCCGCCTGTGGCGGCAAGGACGACAGCAAGAAGGACAACGGCGCCAAGTCCTCCGCCTCCGCGACGCCGAAGGCCGACCTGACCGTCCTCGCGGCCTCCTCGCTGACCGACGTGTTCGGCACGGCGAAGAAGGTGTACGAGAAGGAGCACCCCGGCACGAAGATCACCTTCTCCTTCGCCGGCTCGCAGGAGCTGGCCACCCAGGTCAAGCAGGGTGCCCCGGCCGACGCGCTGGTCACGGCGGACACCAAGACCATGGACGGCCTGAAGTCCGACGTCGGTACGCCGGAGATCATCGCCAAGAACCGTCTCGTCATCGCCACCGGCAAGGGCAACCCGGACAAGATCCACGACCTGAAGCAGCTCTCCGACCCCAAGCTGAAGGTCGTACTCGCCGCCCCCGAGGTGCCGGTGGGCCGTTACAGCAAGCAGGTGCTGGACGCTCAGAAGATCAAGGTGAAGCCGGTCTCTCAGGAGGTCAACGTCCGCGCCGTCCTCTCCAAGGTCGAGCTGGGCGAGGCCGACGCGGGCATCGTCTACAAGACGGACGCGGCCACCGCCCCCGGCAAGGTCGACGCGGTCACCATCCCGGACGCGCAGAACGCCGTCGCCTCCTACCCGGCGGCGACCATCAAGGACTCGAAGCACTCGGCCGCTGCCGCCGCGTTCGTCTCCTGGCTCGCCACCCCCGAGGCGCAGAAGATCCTCCAGGGTGCGGGCTTCCAGAAGCCGTAATACGCACACCCGCCCATAACCGGGCCGTACGGGGCTGTCCTTGCCGCACGCGTGGTGGGCAGCCCCGTACGGGTTCGCCTTGTACGGACCCGCGGCCAAGGCCCCGGCATCCCGGTGGCCGGCATCCGGCAAACCGATCACAGGAACCCCGATGAGAAGCATCCGCACCCGTGCCCGCACACCGCGCACTGGCACCCCCGTCGCGCTCGCGGTGCCCGCGCTGATCGCGATCGCGTTCCTGCTGATGCCCCTGATCGGCATCCTGGCGCGTACCTCATGGGGGGAACTGGGTACGCATCTGACCAGCCCGGAAGTGACCCAGGCGCTGCGGCTCTCCCTGCTGGTCTCCTTCTGGGCCCTCGGTCTCTCGCTGCTTCTCGGCGTGCCGCTGGCCTGGCTGCTGGCGCGGGTCGACTTCCCCGGCAAGACGCTCGTACGCTCCCTCGTCCTGCTGCCGATGGTGCTGCCGCCCACCGTCGGAGGGGTGGCACTGCTCCTCGGATTCGGCCGCCGGGGCCTGCTCGGCCCCTGGCTGGAGAACACCTTCGGCATCGTTCTGCCCTTCCACACATCGGGGGCTGTGGTCGCGGCGACCTTTGTGGCGATGCCGTTCCTGATCATCAGCCTGGAGGGCACGCTCGCCGGGCTGCGGCCCCGCTACGAGGAGACCGCGGCCTCACTCGGTGCCTCGCCCGTCCGGGTGTTCTGCACGGTCACCCTGCCCATGGTGGCTCCGGGCCTCGCCGCGGGCGCGGCCCTGACCTGGGCGCGGGCGCTCGGTGAATTCGGCGCGACCATCACCTTCGCCGGGAATCTGCCCGGCACTACGCAGACCCTGCCGCTCCAGGTGTATCTGCTGCTCCAGGACTCGCCCGAGGCCGCCACCTCCGTCTCGCTGCTGCTTCTCGTGATCGCGATGGCGGTCCTGCTCGCTCTGCGCGGGCGCTGGACCGGCGCGACGGCCGAGCGCGGCCGGACGTCCGCCCGCCCGGTGGACGACACCGACCAGCCGCCCCCCGGCTTCGGGCCCGCCGGCGCGGAAGGCGGCGTGCCGGGCGCGCACGGTGCGGCCGGCGGAGCGCCCAAGTCCCTTGCCCCGCAGGAGCGCTGGCCGCTGCACGCCGTTGTCACCGGCTTCAACGAACAGACCATCGACGCGGAGCCGGGCACCACCATCGCGGTCGTCGGCCCCAACGGCGCGGGCAAGACGACCCTGTTGCGTGCCCTCCTCGGCCTGACCCCGCGCGCCCACGCCGAACTGCGCCTGGGAGACGTCGACGTCAGCCCGTTGCCGCCGCACCGCAGGGGGGTGGCGTGGGTCCCGCAGGACGGGGCGCTCTTCCCGCATCTGAGCGCCCTCACCAACACCGCCTACGGGCTGCGGTCGCACCGGGTGCCGCGCGCCGAAGCGCGCCGGGAGGCCGCCCAGTGGCTGGAGCGGCTCGGGGTCGGCCACCTCGCAGCCCGCAAGCCCTCCCAGCTCTCCGGTGGCCAGGCCCAGCGCGTCGCCCTGGCCAGGGCGCTCGCAGCCCGCCCCCGGCTGCTGCTCCTGGACGAACCGCTCGCCGCACTCGACCAGACGACCAGGGCCCATGTGCGGCACACCCTGCGTACGCATCTCAGTGGCTTCGGCGGTGTCTGCCTGATCGTCACGCACGATCCGGTGGAGGCGGTCTCGCTGGCCGACCGGGTCCTCGTCCTGGACGAGGGCCGTACGCTCCAGGACGCCCCGCCCGCCGACGTCACCCTCCACCCGCGCTCGCCGTGGGTGGCCCGGATGCTGGGCCGCAACGCCTGGCCGGGCACCGCGTCCGCGGGCGGGCTCGACCTCACCGGGGGCGGACGGCTCGTCGTCGCCGAGGAACTCGACGAGGGCGCGAGGGCGCTGGCGATCATCACCCCCGAGGCCGTCTCCGTCCACCGGGACAGGCCGTCGGGCAGCCCGCGCAACGTCTGGCCCGGGACCGTACGCGAGATCACGTCGGCCGGCAGCCGGCTCCGCATCCTCATCACCTCGGCGGAGGCACCCGACCTGGTGGCCGAGATCACTCCGCAGGCCGCGCTCGAACTCGGCCTGGCCGACGGCGTACCGGTGTGGACCAGCGTCAAGGCCACCGAGATCACCCTGGTCGAGGTCTGACGGAGAGCGGGGAGCACGCCCGGCGGCGGCCCGCGAAGCCATGGCACCCGCCCCCGCGCGGGCCACGGCGCCGAGCCGGTTAGCATCCCCTGTGACCCCGATACGCCCGCCCAGGGAGACGCCGATACGTCGGCGCATATTCGCCGACCTCACCCCGCTGCGCACATCCCCCGACTTCCGGCGGCTCTGGTTCGGCAACACCGTCTCCTGGGTCGGGCAGGGCATGACGGCCCTCGCGATCTCGCTCCAGGTCTACGACCTCACCCGCTCCAGCTTCTCCGTCGGCCTCGTCGGCCTCTTCTCGCTGGTGCCGCTGGTCGCGTTCGGCCTCTACGGAGGGGCCGTCGCCGACACACTCGACCGCCGCAAACTCGGGCTCTACAGCGCGCTCGGCTCCGCCGTCCTCTCGGTCGGGCTCTCGTCGGCCGCGTTCGCCGGCTTCCACCATGTCTGGTTCCTGTACGGCATCGTGGCCCTCCAGTCGGTCTGCGCCGCACTCAACGCCCCCGCCAGGTCCGCCATGATTCCCCGGCTGCTGCCCGGCGAACAACTGCCGGCGGCCAACGCCCTGTCCTCGATGACCAGCACCTTCGGGACACTGATCGGGCCGATGCTCGGCGGCCTCATCGTCGGCTTCTGGGGCTACCAGGCCGCGTATCTGATCGACGCCGTGTCCTTCCTGGCCGCGCTGTACGCGATGTGGCGGCTGCCCTCGATGCTTCCCGACCGGGCGGCCGGGGCGAAGAGCCGTGCCTCGGTCCTGGACGGGCTGCGCTTCCTGACCACCCGCCCCAACCTCCGGATGACGTTCTTCTCCGACTTCTGCGCCATGATCCTGGCCCAGCCGCGGGCGCTCTTCCCCGCGGTGGCCGTCCTCTGGTACGGAGGCGACGCCCGGACCACGGGGCTGCTGGTGGCGGCCCCCGCGGTGGGCGCTCTGCTCGGCGGGGTCTTCTCCGGCTGGCTGGGCGGCATCCACCGGCACGGCCTCGCCATCGTGCTCGCTGTCGCCGGGTGGGGACTGGCCATCGCGGTGTTCGGCCTGACCCGGAACCTCTGGCTCGGGTTGTTCTTCCTCGCGCTGGCCGGTGCGGCGGACACCGTGTCCATGGTCTTCCGCAACACGATGATGCAGGTCGCCGCGCCCGACGAGATGCGCGGCAGGCTCCAGGGGGTCTTCATCGTGGTGGTGGCGGGCGGTCCGCGTCTCGGCGACTTCCTCGCGGGCTCCGTGGGGGATCTGACGACCCCGGCCGTCGCCGTGATCGGCGGCGGTCTCGCCTGTGTCCTCGTGGTCACGCTGCTCGGCCTGACCCGGCGCGGTTTCCTCCACTACGACGCCCGGTCACCGGTGCCGTAGCCGTAGCCGTAGCCACAGCCGTGGACACGACCGTGTCCGGGCACCTGCCCCCACCCGTACCGACGTCCGCGTCCGGCCGCTGCCAGGCGCCGCCCACGGGTCCCCGCCCGGTGCGGTTACGACGCCTCCCACACCAGCGCGTTGCCGCCCTCGCCCTCCGGTGTCCCGTCGTGGGTGACGGTCAGACGGACCGGGTCCTCCCGCGCGTCGACGGCCACCGCCACCTGCGAGACGTCCGGCAGCCTGTGGGCGCGGGCCAGCGCCCGGCGCAGGGCGGCGAGAAGCTCCTCGCCGACCTGATCGGTGATCCGGGAGTCGACAGGGCCGATGAAGTGCACCGAGGGGGCGAACCCGAGCAGCGCCCGGGCGCCCTCCGTCTCCAGCAGCACCCGGCCGCGCAGCGTCGACGGTGCGTCGGCGGGCGGCTGCTGGAGGGCGAAGATCGCGGTCCTGACGTCCTGGATGGTCGAGTCGAGCTCGTCGACCGCCCGGCCGATCAGCTCACCGAGCTCGGTCCCGCCCGCCCGCCGCCTGGACGACTCCAGCATCATCTCGGTCGCGAAGAGCCGCTGGACGACGAGGTCGTGCAGATCGCGGGCGATCCGGTCGCGGTCCTCGTACACCGCGAGCTGCTCGCGGTTCTGCCGGGCATCGGCCAGTACGAGCGCGAGCGCGGCCTGCGAGGCGAACTGCAGGGCCAGCGTCCGGTCCGCCGCGTTGTACGGGCGGCCGCTGCGCCGCCGGGGGAGCGCGAGGGTGCCGATCAGGTTGCCGCCGCTCTGCAGCGGCAGCATCATGCTCGGCCCGAAACGGGCCCGCACGTGGGTGGTCATCCGGGGATCGGTCGACGAGTCCTCGATGTACACCGGGTCGCCGTTGAGCAGCTGGACGAGGACGGGGGAGCCGGGGGCGATCGTGGCGCCGATCAGGTCGCCCGGGTCCTCGAAGGTCGAGGCGGCGACGATCTCCATACCGCCACTGGCGGTGGGCAGGAGCACCACCCCGGCGACCGCGTCGGCGAGACCCCGGGCCTGTTCGGCGACGATGGTGAGTGCGTCGGTCGCGCTCTCGCCGGTGAGCAGCGCGTTGGTGACGGCCGCCGCGCCCTTGATCCAGCGCTCCCGGAGCCTGGCCGTCTCGTAGAGCCGGGCGTTGCCGATCGCGATGCCCGCCTGCGCGGCGAGCACCCGCAGCAGCGCCTCGTCGTCCCTGTCGAAGCTCCCCGCGTGCTTCCCTGCCAGGTGGAGGGTGCCGAAGACCTGCTGGTGCACCCGGACGGGGAGCCGCAGGAGACCGGGGGTGTCGTCCGGGAGGCCGATCAGCGCGTCGCCGTCGGCGCCGGTCGAGAAGAGGTCGCTGAGGCGGTCGCGCTCGGGGTCGACGACCCCGAGCGCCCCGCGCTGGGCGCCGGTCAGCCGGGTCGCCGAGTCCACGATGTGCTGGAGGGTGCCGCGCAGTTCGAGATCGGTCCCGACGCTCAGTACCGCTTCGAGCAGCGCCGGCAGCCGGGTGTCACCGGTCATGGCGGTCCCCCGCTCCCGTTCGTCACGGGCCCTCGGGGCGCCGCTCAACTGCCCAGCGGAGCCAGCGTCATGGGCTTGATGTTTCCCTCGATCATCGCGCCGAGTCCGAGGACCGAGCAGACGTCGGGACGCTCGGCGACGTGCACCGGCATCTTCGTCGCGTTGCGCACCATCTCTTCGAGGCCGGGGAGCAGGGCGCTCCCGCCGACCATCATGATCCCGCGGTCGGACAGGTCGGCGACCAGATCCGGCGGGCAGCCGCGCAGCACCCGGCCGATGCCGTCGAGTACCGCGGTCAGCGGGGTGTGGATGGCCTCCCGTACCGCCGCGGTGTCGACCCGGACCGAGCGGGCGAGGCCGGTGGCCACGTCCCGGCCGTGGATCTCGGTGAACTCGGGCCCGCCCGGGGACAGCCCGTCGCCGCTGAGGGCCAGCTGCAGCGGTCGCACGGACTGGTTGGGCAGCA
The DNA here is from genome assembly GCF_036061255.1 of Streptomyces sp. NBC_00388. NCBI lineage: Bacteria > Bacillati > Actinomycetota > Actinomycetes > Kitasatosporales > Streptomycetaceae > Streptomyces > Streptomyces sp. NBC_00388. Next base: position 2,308,244 of record NZ_CP107948.1, on the reverse strand, counting down.
GCAGCTCGTGATGCTGGCGCAGGTGCTGCACGATGGCCCGGTCGATGGCCTCGCCCGCGACCGGGACCCGCTCGGCGGTGACGATGGAGCCGAGCGAGAGGACCGCGATCTGTGTCGTCGCCGCACCACAGACCATGATCATCGTTGCGGTCGGCTGCTCGACGGGGAGCCCGCAGCCGACGGCGGCGGCGACGAGGGTGTCGACCAGCTCGACCCGCCGGGCGCCGAGTCCGACCAGGGTCTCGATCGTGGCGCGCTGCGCCAGCGGGTCGGACTCGTGCGGGGTGCACGCGGCGGCGCGCAGCATCGGGGTCCGCCGCAGCCTGCGCCGCAGCTTGTCACCGAGCAGCTGTCCCAGCATGCGCCGGGCCATGTCGATGTCGACCACGGTGCCGCCCGATACGGGGCGCGCCACCCGGATGTAGCCGGGGGTGCGGCCGGTCATCTGCTCGGCGAGGGTGCCGACGGCGATGAGCGATCCCGTCTGGACGTTCACGGCCGCGACGCTCGGTTCGTCCACGACGAGCCCCATGCCCTTGACGAACACCCGGGTCCGCGAGGCCCCGAGGTCGACGGCTACCTGGCAACGGCTCAACTGCTCAAGACTGACGGTCACGGTGCGATCTCCCGAGAAACGCTGGGGTGGAGCACCGGCGGAGGCCGGTCCTCATCGCATCCTGCGACGGCTGCGGCCGGTGCGCGCGCTGGGCTGAGCCAGCCGGGTGGCACCCTGACGCCCTGCCAGGAAGCGGCCCTACCGCGGCGCGTCCCCGCTTCGTACCTCCTGGAGCAGCCCCCAGGTGAATTCGGCGACGGCGGGCCGGCCGCCGGCCGAGGTGAGGGCGAGCCGCCACCGGGTCGGCGCGGTGCCCTCCATCGGCCGTACGGGCGCGAAGGCGCGGGCCACCTCGTCCACGGTGCACGACCAGGGCCGCAGATCGTCCACCGTCTCCAGGACGGGGGCCGGCGCGCCGGGCGCGCGGACCAGCCATTCGTTCCACACCGCCCCGCCGGGCGCGGTCAGCACCTCGAACCGCAGATCCGGCCAGAGCGGGACCGGCCACTGGAGGGCTTCGCACTCCAGGTCGCCGATCCTCCTGCGGGCGGTGGCGGACGGCTCACCGAGGACCGAGCGGTAGCGCTGTGCTGCGCCGCGCGACCGGGGTGAGCGGACCATGGCCTGCCAGCGCCGGTTCGCCTCGCGCATCTCCGCGAGCGTCACACCCAGCTCGTGCCGGGCGTCCTCGACGAGGCCCTGCTGGTGGTCCGCCATCCGGCGCAGCAGCACCAGCTGGAAGTCGAGCGGCCCGAAGGGGCTCCCTGATCGAGGCATGGACCCATCCTGCCCGCACCGCGCGCCCGCGCGTCCGGCGGGCCGGACGGAGCCCCCGCTCGCCGGGTCACCGGCCTCGCGTCACCGCTCCTGTGCCACTGGCCCCGGGGGCCGCCCCAGCATCCGCTTGAGGAGGTCCCGCAGCACCGTGCGCTCCCCGGCCGACAGCTCGCCCAGCGGCTCGCGCGCGAAGTCCATCGAGGCGCGCAGCTCCCGGGAGGTCCGCCGGCCCGCCTCGGTGGCAGCGGCGAGCTTGACCCGGCGGTCGGCGGGGTCGGGCCGGCGTTCGGCGAGACCGCGGGCTTCGAGCCGGTCGACGATCCCGGTGACGTTGGACGGCTCGCACTTCAGACGGCCGGCGAGACGGCGCATGGGCATCGCCTCGATGGAGAGGAGACCCAGTACGCGTGCCTGGGCCCCGGTGAGCGAGTGCACGGCCGCGGCCTCGTCGTACTCCTCGTAGTACCGGGTGACGACATCGCCGATGAGCTCGACGACTTCCAGGGTCAGCGGGTCTGTACGAGTGGCCATGCCCACCATCGTACCCGCATGCTTGACAATCTAAAATATCCAGGCGCATGGTTGTTTTAGACGGTAGATATTTCACGTCATGAAGCTTTGCTCAGGAGGTTGTACCCGATGTCCGCACTCCCCACGTCCGGCCGCGAATGGCATCTCACCGCCCGTCCGAGCGGCTGGCCCACTCCTGCGGACTTCGCCCTGCGCGAGGTCCCGGTGTCCGAGCCCGCCGAGGGGCGGATCCTGGTCCGCAACCTCTACTTCTCGGTCGACCCGTACATGCGCGGCCGGATGAACGACGTGAAGTCGTACACGCCCCCGTTCCAGCTCGACAAGCCGATGGACGGCGGCGCGGTCGGCGAGGTCGTCGCGTCGAACGCGGAGGGCTTCGCGGTGGGCGATCACGTCCTGCACGGGCTCGGCTGGCGTGAGTACGCCCAGGTGCCCGCCAAGCACGCCACCAAGGTCGACCCGTCGGCCGCCCCGCTCTCCGCCTACCTCGGTGTGCTCGGCATGACGGGCCTCACCGCCTACGCCGGTCTCTTCGACGTCGCCTCCTTCAAGGAGGGCGAGACGGTCTTCGTCTCCGGCGCCGCGGGTGCCGTCGGCAGCCAGGTCGGTCAGATGGCCAGGATCAAGGGCGCCGCTCGCGTCATCGGCTCGGCGGGCTCCGACGAGAAGGTCAAGCACCTTGTCGACGACCTCGGCTTCGACGCGGCGTTCAACTACAAGAACGGCCCGGTGTCGAAGCAGCTGCGCGAGGCAGCCCCCGACGGCATCGACGTGTACTTCGACAATGTCGGCGGTGAGCACCTCGAAGCGGCGCTCACCTCGTTCAACGTGCACGGCCGCGCCACGATCTGCGGAATGATCTCGCAGTACAACAGCACCGAGGCCACCCCGGCCCCGCGCAACCTCGCGCTGGTCATCGGCAAGCGGCTGCGGCTCCAGGGCATGCTCGTCGGAGATCACGCCGCGCTGCAGCCGCAGTTCGTCAAGGACGTCGCCGGCTGGATCGCCTCGGGCGAGCTCAAGTACCAGGAAACGGTCGTCGAGGGCGTCGAGCAGGGCGTCGAGGCGTTTCTCGGTCTGCTCCGCGGTGAGAACACCGGCAAGATGATCGTCGCCGTCAACCAGTAGTCTCGACCCCAGGCCGCCGCGGTCGTGGGCGCGAGACGCGGCGTACACAACAGAAGGAACTCGCATGGCTATCCAGAAGATCGATGTCGCGTACACCGCTGTCGCCACCGCGGAGAACGGCCGTGACGGCCGGGTGTCCTCCAGCGACGGCAACCTCGACGTCGTCGTCAACCCGCCGAAGGAGATGGGCGGAAGCGGCGCGGGCACCAACCCCGAGCAGCTCTTCGCCGCCGGCTACAGCGCCTGCTTCCAGGGTGCGCTCGGTGTCGTCGCCCGCCAGGAGAAGGCCGACATCTCCGGTTCGACCGTGACCGCGGCCGTCTCCATCGGCAAGACCGAGCAGGGCGGTTTCGGCCTGGAGGTCACCATCACCGCCTCCATCCCGAACGTCGACGCCGCCACGGCGCAGGCGCTGATCGAGAAGGCGCACCAGGTGTGCCCCTACTCGAACGCGACCCGCGGCAACATCAAGGTCGACCTGGCTGTCGCCTGATCATGACCGGCTGATCCCGGCTCCGGCCTGGACAGGAGGGCCGCACCCGCCGACGGCGGGTGCGGCCCTTTGTCATTTTTCGCGATGGTTTGCGACTCTTGCTCCGCCGTGCGAGGGCGGCTGCCCATTGCCCGCCGAACTGGGCTGTGCGTACCGTGTGTTCGTGATGCCGGTCATCGGCCGGAGTTTCGAACACGAAGGGCCGAACAGGCCGGACAGAAGGGTGGGTGACCACCATGGGACGACTGGTCCCGGCGGTGACCAGGGCGATGGACATTCTCGAACTCTTCCTGGAAGGGAACGGTTCGCTGTCCGCACCCGACGTGACCCGCAGGCTTCAGCTGCCGCGCACCACCGTGCACGAGCTGCTCACCACTCTCGCCGCCCGCGCCTATCTGGTGCCGGCCCCCGGGCAGCCCGGCCACTACCGGCTCGGCGTGCGGACGTACCAGCTCGGCAGCGCGTACGCGGAGCAGCTCGACCTCGCAGCCGAGGGGCAGCAGGTCGCCCGCGCGGTCGCCGAGACCTGTGACGAGACCGTGCACGTCGCCGTCCTGGAGGACACCGACGTCATCTACATCGCGAAGGTCGACTCGACGCACGCGGTCCGGATGGTGTCGGCCGCGGGACGGCGGCTGCCCGCGCACTGCACCTCCGTCGGGAAGATGCTGCTCGCCTCGCTGCCCGACGCCGAGCTGACCGCGCGGATATCCGGGCGGGAGCTCCCCGCGATGACACCCGCCAGCATCACCGACCCCGGGGTACTCCGGGAGGCGCTCGCCGCGGTCCGGGAGCGCGGAGTGGCGGTCGAACACCGCGAGTCCAACCCGGATGTGAGCTGTGTGGCCGCCCCGGTGCGCGACAGCGCGGGACTGGTGGTCGCCGCGTTCTCCATCTCGGTTCCCATGATCCGCTGGAGCGAGGAGCGCGAGAGCGAGCTGGCGGGGCTGGCGCTGGGGGGCGCGGCCGAGCTCTCCACCCGCCTCGGCCACCGGGGCTCCGCATGAGGCGTGCCGAGGTGGCGGTCCGGGAGCGGGCCGTGCTGGGCGAGGGGCCGACCTGGGACCCGGCGGCCGGGCGGCTGATCTGGGTGGACATCCTCTCCGCCCGGGTCCACACCTTTGACCCGGTGAGCGGCCGGCGCACGGTCATGGCGACCGAACAGCACGTCGGCGCCGCGAAGCCGCGCACCGGTGGCGGCCTGGTGGTCAACCTCAGGGACGGGGTGGGCCTGTACGCGGCCGACGGCGTCTTCTCGTGGCTGGTGCACGATCCGGTGCCGGGGCGACGGGCCAACGACGCTGCGGTGGCCCCGGACGGTGCGCTCTGGGCAGGGACCATGCGGTATGCGGAAGGCGGCCCCGGGGGCGGCACGCTGAGCCGGGTCGCAGCCGACGGTACGGTCACCGGTGTGCGCCCCGTGGGCATCTCCAACGGCACCGGCTGGAGTCCGGACGGGACCCTCATGTACTACGTGGACACCCCGACCCGGCGGATCGACGTCTTCGACTTCGATGGCGGACATCCGCGCAACCGGCGGGAGTTCGCGTCGATCGAGCCCGGGTGCGGGTTCCCGGACGGGCTCACCGTCGACGCGGACGGCTGTGTCTGGGTGGCGCTCTGGGACGGCGCGGCCGTCCGGCGCTACACCCCGGACGGCGCCCTGGACTGTACCGTCGGGCTGCCCGTGCGGCGCCCCACCGCCTGCGCGTTCGGCGGCCGGGAGCTGCGCGACCTCTACATCAGTACGGCCCGCGGCGGACTTGCCGCACCGCACCCGCTCGCCGGCTCGCTGCTGGTCGTCCCCGGCGCGGGCCGGGGCCTGCCGCAGCCGCCCTTCGCGGGCTGAGCGACAGGCCCCGGGAGAGGCCGGGCCGAGGCGTCTACGAACCGACCCGGCGCTTGTTGTAGACGTCGAAGCCGACCGCCGCGAGCAGGACCAGGCCCTTGATGACCTGCTGGTAGTCGCTGCCGATGCCGACCAGGGACATCCCGTTGTTCAGCACGCCGAGCACCAGGCCACCGATGATCGCACCGAAGACCGTACCGACGCCGCCGCTCATCGACGCGCCGCCGATGAACGACGCCGCGATGGCTTCCAGTTCGAAATTCACACCCGCGTTGGGGGTGCCCGCGTTGAGCCGGGCCGCGAAGACGACCCCCGCAAGCGCGGCCAGCAGCCCCATGTTCACGAAGACCAGGAAGGTCACCTTCTTGTCCTTGACACCGGACAGCTTGGCCGCGGGCTGGTTGCCGCCGAGTGCGTACACATGCCGCCCGACGACCGCGTTGCGCATCACGAAGCCGAGGCCGATGAGCAGGGCCGCCAGTACCAGCAGCACCACCGGCACCCCGCGGTAGCTGGCGAGGGTCATGGTGAAGGCCAGCACGGCGGCGACCATCGCCACACACTTGGTGAGGAAGAAGCCGCGCGGGAGGACGTCGAGTTCGTACTCTTTCTCCCGGCGCCGCGAGCGCACCTCCTGCACCAGCACGACCGCAATCAGTACGAGCCCCAGCAGGAGCGTGAGGTTGTGGTAGTTGGTGTCCGGGCCCACCGCGGGCAGATAGCCGGTGGAGATCTTCTGGAACCCCTCGGGGAACGGGCTGAGCGAGCGCGAGCCGAGCAGGATCTGGGTGGCGCCCCGGAAGATCAGCATCCCGGCGAGCGTGACGATGAAGGACGGTATCCCCACATACGCGATCCAGAAGCCCTGCCAGGCCCCGGCGACCGCGCCGATGAGCAGCGCGGCGATCAGCGCGAGCACCCAGGGGACCTTGTGCTGGACCATCATCACGGCGCAGGCCGCGGAGACGAACGCCGCCAGCGAGCCGACGGAGAGGTCGATGTGGCCGGCGATGATGACGATCATCATGCCGATGGCCAGGACCAGGATGTAGCTGTTCTGAAGGACCAGGTTGGTGACGTTGTTCGGCTTGAGCAGCACACCGCCGGTCCAGATCTGGAACAGGACGACGATCAGGCCGAGCGCGATCAGCATTCCGTACTGACGCATGTTGCGGCGCGCGGCGTCCATCAGGAGGGCTCCTGTGGCGGAGCCGGGGGAGGGCGGCGCCGTCGGGGCGCCCTTCGGGGTGTCGGTGGCGACGGGACCCATGGCGGCTACCTCTTGTCCGTGGTCATGTGGCGCATCAGTACTTCCTGGTCCGCGTCCGCCCGCGCGACCTCGCCGGTGAGCCGGCCGGCCGCCATCGTGTAGATGCGGTCGCACATGCCGAGCAGTTCGGGGAGTTCGGACGAGATGAAGACGACGGCCCGGCCCTCGGCGGCGAGCTGGTCGATCACGGTGTAGATCTCGTACTTGGCGCCGACGTCGATCCCGCGCGTCGGCTCGTCGAGGATGAGCACATCCGGCCCGGCGAAGATCCACTTGCTGAGGACGACCTTCTGCTGATTGCCTCCGGACAATCGCCCGACCTGCTCGAAGACGGTCGGCGCCTTGATGTTCATGGACCTGCGGTACGACTCGGCGACCCGGGTCTCCTCGTGCTCGTCGACCACACCGTGCCGCGAGACCTTCGCCAGCGCGCTCATGGTGATGTTGCGGCTGATGGTGTCGATGAGGTTGAGGCCGTACTGCTTGCGGTCCTCGGTGACATAGGCGATGCCGTGCCGGACCGCTTCGGGCACGGTCCTGGTACGGATCTCCTTGCCGTCCTTGAGCACGGTCCCGCTGATGCTGCGCCCGTACGAACGCCCGAAGAGGCTCATCGCCAGCTCGGTGCGGCCCGCGCCCATCAGGCCGGCGATGCCGACGATCTCGCCCCTGCGCACCTGCAGCGAGACGTCGTCGACCACCTTGCGCTGCTGGTCGATGGGGTGGTGGGCGGTCCACCCCCGTACTTCGAGCGCGGGGTGCGCGCCGGGGTCGCCCGGATACGGCGTGCGCTCGGGGAAGCGGTGGTCGAGATCGCGCCCGACCATGCCCCGGATGATCCGGTCCTCGGTCGTCCCCGGGTCCCGCACGTCAAGGGTCTCGATGGTGCGCCCGTCCCGGATGATGGTGACGGAGTCGGCGACCGCCGCGATCTCGTTGAGCTTGTGCGAGATGATGATCGAGGTGAGGCCCTGGTTCTTCAACTCGGCTATGAGCTGGAGGAGTTGAGCGGAGTCCTCGTCATTGAGGGCTGCTGTCGGCTCATCCAGGATGAGGAGCTTCACCTCTTTGGAGAGCGCCTTCGCGATCTCCACCAGCTGCTGTTTGCCGACTCCGATGTCGGCGACCCGGGTCTGCGGATGCTCACGCAGGCCCACCCGCCTGAGCAGCCGGGCCGCGTGCTTCAGCGTCTCGTTCCAGCTGATGACACCCCGGGTGGCGTGCTCGTTTCCCAGGAAGATGTTCTCGGCGATCGAGAGATAGGGGATGAGCGCCAGCTCCTGGTGGATGATGACGATCCCGCGTGCCTCGCTGGCCCGGATGTCCCGGAAAGCGCAGTCCTCGCCCCGGAAGAGGATCCGCCCCTCGTAACTCCCGTGCGGATGTACCCCGCTGAGCACCTTCATCAGGGTCGACTTGCCCGCACCGTTCTCCCCGCAGACCGCGTGCACCTCGCCATCGGCGACGGTCAGGGAGACATCGGACAGGGCGCGGACGCCGGGGAACGTCTTGACGATCGAGCGCATTTCCAGGACGGGCGTGGCGCGCTCCGGATCCGGGGTACCGCTCCGCGGCACCGGTGGGCCGCCGCTCACTTCAGATCACTCGCCTTGATGTAGCCGGAGTCCACCAGCTGGGCCCGGTAGTTGGACTTGTCGACGCTGACGGGCTTGAGGAGATAGGCCGGAACGACCTTCTTCTCGTTGTTGTAGGTGGTGACGTCGTTCACCTGCGGCTTCTTCTTGTTGAGCATCGCGTCGGCCATCTGTACGGCCTGCTTGGCGAGCGCCCTGGTGTCCTTGTAGACGGTCTGCGTCTGCTGGCCGGCGATGATCGACTTCACCGACGCCACCTCGGCGTCCGACCCGGTGACGACCGGGTACGGCTTGGCCGCCGTCCCGTATCCGTCCGACTTCAGCGAGGACAGGATGCCGATGGATATCCCGTCGTACGGCGAGAGGACCGCGTCGACGCGGGCCGACGCGTACGACTTGGTGAGCAGGTCGTCCATCCGCTTCTGCGCGGTGGCCCCGTCCCAGCGCAGCGTGGTGAGCTGGTCGAGCCTGGTCTGCCGGCTGCGGACGACGAGCTGCTTCTTGTCGATGTACGGCTTGAGGGTCTTCATCGCGCCGTCGAAGAAGTAGCGGGTGTTGTTGTCGTCGGGCGAGCCCGCGAACAGCTCGATGTTGAACGGCCCCTTCTTCCCCTTCGTGAGCCCCAGCTTGTCGATCAGGTACGTCGCCTGCAGGACGCCCACTTTCTCGTTGTCGAAGGAGGCGTAGTAGTCGACGTTCGGAGTGCCGAGGATCAGGCGGTCGTAGGAGATCACCTTGATGTGCTGGTCGGCGGCCTGCTGGAGGACGTCGGTGAGTGCCTTGCCGTCGATGGCCGCGATCACCAGCACGTCCGCGCCCTTGGTGATCATGTTCTCGATCTGCGACACCTGGTGGTCGACGTCGTCCTCGCCGTACTGGAGATCCGTCTTGTAGCCCAGGGCCTTGAACTGCTCGACCATGTTGGTGCCGTCGGCGATCCAGCGCTCGGACGACTTGGTCGGCATGGCGATCCCGATGGTGGACCCCTTGCCTCCGGTCCCGGTCTCCTTGCTGCCGCCTTCGCTGCTCTGCCCGCAGGCGGTGAGAGCGAGGGCCAGGGATCCGGCGACGACGGTGAGGGCGGCTCGGCGGGTGTGGCGCATGGCGGTCATCAGTCCTTCTCGGGGGAGAGGTGGGGGAGCGGGGGCGACGGGACGGGGAAACGGCCGAGAGGCCCCGGCAGCCGTGCGCCGAGCGGTGACATACCGCCGTCGGCGCCGTGCCGGGCGAGCAGGTCGAGCGCGAGCCTGCCGCGCCTGACCCGTTCACGGGCGGTGCTGAGGGTGAGGTCGCGCAGATGCGCGCCGTACGGGTAGATGCCGGGCGACTTCGAGAGGCCGAATTTCAGATAGATCGGGGCGCCGCGCCGGATCAGCTCGGCGGTCTCGTACATCCGGACGTAACCGCCCAGGTCGTCGGGGGCCTCGATGTAGAGGTCCATCGGGGCGGTGCAGACCCGCCGGATCTCGGTGAAGTGGGCCAGGGTGAGGTCGGACGGGATATTGACGGAGTCGGCGCCCAGCTGCTCGAACACGGCGTACGACGCGGGGTTGACCGGTCCGATCAGCGCCGAGACCTTGAAGGTGGTGTCGGCCGGGAGCACGCCCGCGGCGCGGAGCCTGTGCAGTGACCAGAGCACGCCCTCGTCGGCGACGAGCAGGCACTTCACCCCCAGTCCGGTGGCGCGCACGGCGTCTTCGAGCGCACCGGCCACGGCGTCGTGGCCCCGGGCGCGGAGCCCGCCGCCGCCCGAGTCCGTACGGGTGGACGCACCGATGTCCCAGGTGCCGCGCGGTCCGGTGAACAGGCACAGTTCGACGGAGCGCGCCGCGCAGGCGCCCACCATCTCGGTGATCTCGGTGTCCGTGAGCATCCAGACGCCGCTGCCCTGGCTGATGCGGTGGACCGGCACATCGAGCCTGGCGGACTCCTCCAGTACGACCGCGAGCGCCTCCGGGCCTTCCACGGAGGGGACTTCGGTGCGCCAGGTGCCGCCGTCGGGGAAGCGGTGCGGTGAGGCGTCGGCGGGGTCGGCCGCGGGCGCGGCGAGGCCGAGCGCCGCGAGGGCCTGTTCGCCGGGGCGCCGGGGGACGGGTGCTGATACGTCGGTCACGGGCGGGTTCCTCGCATGGTCGGGTTCGTGTCCGGCGGGGTGCGCGCCGGCTGCGGATGTCCGGGATATCGAACGTGGTTCGGTTCGCAGGGCATGGCTCGCTGCCCCGGTCCTGCGTGACTCACGGGCGCAGCAGCACCTTCCCCGTCCCCGGATCGCCACCGCCGACGAGTGCGAGGGCGTCGGCGTAGCGTTCCAGCGGGAGTTCGTGCGTGATCAGCGGCGCCGGGTCGAGGATGCCCGCCGTGAAGGCACGCACCGCGAAGGACCAGGCTGCGGACGGTGCGCCGAACACGCTCCGCACGGTGAGCTGGTTCAGCGCCAGATGCACCGGATCGATCCCCGTGGCGCCCGGGGCGAACATCCCGGTGAGCACCACCCGGCCGCCGCGCCGCGCGAGGAGGCAGGAGCCGGCCGCGGTGGTGGGCGCGCCCGCCGTCTCGATCACCAGGTCATGGCGTCCGGCCTCCGCATCGCCGGGGGCCCGGATGCCGGTCGCCCCGAAGTCCAGGGCCAGCCGGGCCCGTTCGGTGCGCGGGTCGATGACGGTGAGCTGGGCGGGGGAGGTCGCGGCGATGAGCTGTACGGCGAGCAGACCCAGGGTCCCCGCGCCGACCACGGCGATCCGCTCACCGGGTTCGGGCCGCCCCGCCCGCACCGCGGCCGCCACCACGGCGGCCGGTTCGAGCAGAGCGGCGGCGCGCAGATCCGCTCCGTCCGCGAGCGGGTGCAACAGCCGTGCGGGCACGACGAGATGGTCCGCGAAGGCGCCGGGGCAGGTGAACCCGGTCTCCTCGTATCCGGCGTCGCAGAGCGAGGTCTCGCCCGCCCGGCAGCGCTCGCACGTCCCGCACGACCTGAATCCCTCGGCCACCGCGGGGCGCCCGGTGAGCGCGGGGTCCACCCCCTCGCCCACCGCGTCGACGGTCCCCGACCACTCGTGCCCCGGGGTGACCGGGTAGCGCACGTGCGCCGGGTCGCGCCGCCCGTCGTACAGCTCGCGGTCGCTCAGGCAGATCCCGGCTGCCGCCACCCGGATCCTGACCTCTCCCGGGCCCGGGTCCGGACGGTCGCCGCTGACCAGCCGGGCCGCGCCCGGGGCGTCGACGACGACGGCGCGGCTGCCGCTCATCCCGCCGCTCCCGGCGAGCGCTTCTCCCAGCCGTCGGCCCAGAGGTCGAACCGGGCCTGCTGCTGGGGGAATTCGGCGGCGGCGTCCACATCGAGCTCGACGCCGAGACCGGGGGCGTCCGGCAGTTCGAAGTAGCCGTCGACGACCTGTGGAGCCCCCTTCACGACCGTCTTGATGGCGGCGTCCGCGAAGTCGTTGAAGTGTTCCAGGATCTTGAAGTTGGGTGTGCAGCCCGCCACTTGGAGCGTCGCGGCGGTCAGGACCGAGCCCCCCACGTTGTGCGGGGCGACCAGCATGTAGTGCGTCTCGGCCGTCGCGGCGAGCTTGCGGGTCTCCAGGATGCCGCCGATGTGGCCGACGTCCGGCTGGATGATGTCCGCCGCCTGGGAGGCGAAGAGCTCCCGGAACTCGATGCGGTCGTGGATGCGCTCGCCGGTGGCGACCGGGATGTCCACCTTCGCCGCGACCTTCTCCAGCGCCCTGAGGTTCTCCGGCGGGACCGGCTCCTCCAGCCAGGCGGGACGGAAGGGGGCGAGATCGCGGGCCAGGCGTACCGCGGTGGACGGCGAGAACCGCCCGTGCATCTCCAGCATCAGCTCGGTCTCCGGGCCGATCGCGTCCCGCACGGCCTCGATCAGGGAGACCGAGTAGTTCGTCTGCGCCTGGTCCAGCTCGAAGTGCCCCGTCCCGAACGGGTCGATCTTCAGGGCGCGGTAGCCCCGCTCCACCACCCCGAGGGCGGCCTCGTGGTACGCCTCGGGGGTGCGCTCGGTCGTGTACCAGCCGTTCGCGTACGCCTTCACCCGGTCGGTGACCCGGCCGCCGAGCAGCTGCCACACGGGGACGCCGAGCGCCTTGCCCTTGATGTCCCAGCAGGCCATCTCCACGACGGCGATCCCGGACATGACGATCTCGCCCGCCCGCCCGTAGTCGCCGTACTTCATCCGCCGGACCAGGTCTTCGAGCGCGAACGGGTCCGAACCCTCGATGTGGTTGGCCCCGGCCTCCCGCAGATAGCCGACGAGAGCGTCGGTGCGGCCGAGCATGCGGGTCTCGCCGACACCGGTGAGGCCTTCGTCGGTATGGACCTGCACGTACGTGAGATTGCGCCAGGGCGTTCCGACGACGTGGGTGCTGATTCCTGTGATGCGCAAGGCAGTTGCTCCCGGCGTGTTCGATATTTCGTCATGCGTTCGAAATCCTGGCGTGACCGTAATGGGGTGACGCACACCACGTCAATGGCCGTGCGCCAACGGCTCTCTGTCCCGCTCCTGCGGCCGGGGGCGGGCCCGCCGGCCCGCCCCCGGGGGCACGGGTCCCGATAGGCTGCGCCGCATGGGTGATCTCGGGGCGGGCTTGGGCTATCTGGTGAAGGGGCAGCGCTGGGTCGGCCGGCGCGGCAGGCAGTACGGATTCGGGCTGCTGCCGGGGCTGCTCACGCTGGTCCTCTATGGGGCGGCGCTGGTCGCGCTCGTGTTCTGGGCGGATGACGCCGTCGGCTGGGCGACACCGTTCGCCGACACCTGGAGCGCGCTGTGGTCCGCCGTCCTCCGGGGCTTTCTGACCGTGCTGCTCTGGGCACTGGCCCTGCTGCTCGCGGTGGTCTCGTTCACCGCGGTGACCCTGCTGATCGGACAGCCCTTCTACGAGGCCATCTCCGAGCGGGTCGACGCGTCGGAGGGCTCCGGCGTGCCCGGTACCGGCCTCCCTCTCTGGCGGGAGCTCTGGATCTCCGCGCGCGACAGCCTCCGCGTCCTGGTGCGGGTGACGTTCTACGGTCTGCTGCTCTTCGCCGCCGGATTCCTCCCGGTGGTCGGCCAGACCGTCGTCCCGGCGGTCGGCTTCTGCGTCACCGGTTTCTTCCTCGCCGAGGAGCTGACGGCGGTCGCGCTGCAGCGCCGTGGGCTGGAGTTCCGGGAACGGCTGACCCTGCTCAAGAGCCGCCGCCTGCTCACGCTCGGCTTCGGGGTGCCGCTGGCCCTCTGCTTCCTGGTCCCGGTCGTCGCGGTCTTCCTCATGCCGGGCGCGGTGGCGGGGGCGACGCTGATGGCACGCGACCTGACGGGGGAGACGGCGCCGGAGCCGGATGCCGTACCGGAGCCGCCCACGGGCGACGCTGACCGGCCCGGCGGTGCGCACACCGCCGCCGCGCCGCTGCCCGTCACGCCTCCGCCGGCCCGCTCCCGGACCACGTGACGGAGCCCGGCGCTGGAGGCGTTCGCGTTCACTCTGCCGCGTGGCCGCCGAGCAGTGCGGTGAAGGCCCGGAAGGCGGTGGGCATGTCCACCGACTCCGGGTCGAGCAGCCACTGGTACTGCAGTCCGTCCATCACGGCCACCAGCAGCGGCGCCACCTCCTCCGGTGTCAGGCCGCCCGGCAGCCGCTCCCCGAACTCGCCGCGCAGGGTGGCCGCCATCGACCCCCGCACCTGTACGTAGCGCCGGGTGAAGAACTCCCGGGCCGGATGCCCGTCCGTGACGCTCTCGCCGAGCAGTGCGGCGAAGGTCTGCACGATCCCCGGCCGCATCGCGTTGTACTCCACCAGCGAGCCGAGCAGGTCCAGCGGCCAGGCCTCGCCGGAGCGCGCCGAAGCGCCCGGATCCCAGCGGTCGCGCGCCTCCAGTACGGCGACGAGCAGCGCGTCCTTGCTCGGGAAGTAGTGCAGCAGCCCCTGCTGGGTGAGGCCCACCCGCTCGGCGACCGCGCCGAGCGTCGTCCCCCGGTAACCGCGCTCCGCGATGACCTCCAGGGCCGCACGGAGGATCTCCGCCCGCCGCCCCTCGCCTCTGACGCTCCCCATCAACCGGCTCCTTCTTCCGCACGTGTTACCGAGGACCGTACGACATTCCTCATCACGAAGAGATAACGAAACCTACCGATCTACCGGTACGCGCGTCAGGATGGAGACATCACACACGGGATGTCCGTGCTCCGGCGCTCCCGCGCCCGGCGCATCAGCACTTCGACGCGGAGGTACGACGGTGGCAGCCACCCCCATCAACGACGCGGACCCGGTCCGCGAGGCCGCGGTCGAGGCCGCGCTCGGCCGGCTCGATCTCGGCACCAAGGCGCGGCTCCTCTCCGGGCAGGACTTCTGGACCCTCCCCGGGATCCCGGAGATCGGACTCCGGTCCCTCGTCATGTCGGACGGCCCGATCGGCGTCCGGGGCGTGCGCTGGACCGCCGACGACCCGTCGATCGCCCTGCCGTCCCCCACCGCGCTCGCCGCCACCTGGGACCCCGGGCTCGCGCACCGGGCCGGGGTGCTCCTCGCCCAGGAGGCGCGGCGCAAGGGGGTGCACGTCCTGCTCGCGCCCACCGTCAACCTGCACCGCTCGCCCCTCGGCGGCCGGCACTTCGAGTGCTACTCGGAGGACCCGTACCTGACCGGCGAGATCGGCGCCGGTTATGTCCGGGGCGTGCAGAGCGGCGGCGTCGGCACCACGGTCAAGCACTTCGTCGGCAACGACGCGGAGACCGACCGCTTCACCGTCGACAACCTCATCGCGCCGCGTCCGCTGCGCGAGCTGTACCTGGCGCCGTTCGAGGCCATCGTCAAGAACGCCCACCCCTGGGGCATCATGACCGCGTACAACACGGTCAACGGCACGACGATGACCGAGCACCGCTACCTCGTCAACGAAGTCCTGCGCGGCGAGTGGCACTTCGACGGGTTCAACGTCTCGGACTGGACGGCCGCACGCTCCACCGCAGGGGACATCCTCGGCGGCCTCGACGTCGCGATGCCGGGCCCGGTCACCCCGTACGGCGAGCCGCTGGCCGCCGCCGTACGGGCGGGCGAGGTCCCGGAGAGCGCCGTCGACGAAGCGGTACGGAACGTCCTGCGGCTCGCCGCCCGGGTCGGCATCCTGGAGGGCGCGCCGCCCGTCGTCACGGAGCTCCCCGCGGAGACCGACGGCCGTGAGCTGTCCCGCGAGATCGCCCGCCGCGCCTTCGTCCTCGTACGGAACGAGGGCGGCGCACTGCCGATCGACACGGCGCGGACCGGCAAGGTCGCGCTCATCGGCGCCGCCGCCCGCGACGCCCGCATCCTCGGCGGCGGCTCGGCCACCGTCTTCCCGACCCGGGTGGTCTCTCCCCTCGACGGGCTGGCCGCCGCCCTGCCCGACGGGGCCCTGAGCTATGCCCTGGGCGCCGACCCGAGCGGTCAACTGGCCCCGGCAGGCAAGGGGTTCGCCCTGCACGCGGTCTGCCGTGACAAGGCGGGCCAGGTCATCGGCACCGCCTCGGTCCCCGGCGGACGCATCCAGTGGGTGGGCAGTGATCTGCCCGACGGCGTCACCCACGAGGCGCTGCACACCATCGAGGTCAAGGGCACGTTCACCCCCAGGGAGAGCGGCGAGCACACCTTCGGCACCCGCGGGCTCGGCGGCTTCCGGCTGGCCGTCGGCGACCAGCTCCTCTTCGACGCGGACGAGCTGCCCGGGGACGAGGCCGATCCGTTCGCCGCGGTCTTCGGCGCTCCCGTCGAGCGCGGCACCGCTGCCCTCACCGCCGGTGAGTCGGTCGCGATCGCCTTCGAGTACACCGTCTACAAGAGCGCCGGAGCCCGGCTCCAGGCCGTCGGCTTCTCCCTGATGCACCGCGACCCGCAGCACGACCCCGACGAGCTGATCGCCGAGGCCGTCGCAGCGGCGCGCGAGGCGGACACCGCGGTCGTGGTCGTCGCCACCACCGAGGAGGTCGAGTCCGAGGGATTCGACCGCAAGGACCTCAGGCTCCCCGGACGCCAGGACGACCTGGTGCGCGCCGTGGCCGCGGCCAACCCGAACACGGTCGTGGTCGTCAACGCGGGCTCCCCGGTGGAGCTGCCCTGGCGCGAGGACGTTGCGGCGGTGCTGCTCAGCTGGTTCCCCGGTCAGGAGGGCGGCTCGGCGCTCGCCGACGTGCTCCTCGGAGCGGCGGAGCCGGGCGGCCGTCTGCCCACCACCTGGCCGGTGGCCCTGACGGACGCCCCGGTCCGCAGGGTCGAACCGGAGGACGGCGAACTCCCCTACGAGGAAGGCGTGTTCATCGGGTACCGGGCCTGGGACCGGGCGGGCACCACACCCGCCTATCCCTTCGGCCACGGTCTCGGCTACACGGAGTGGAGCTACGAGTCCCTGGCCGCGACCCCCACCACAGCCACCGTGCGCATCCGCAACACCGGTGCCCGCGCCGGCCGTGAGACGGTCCAGGTCTACGCCGCACCGGCCGACCCGGGAACGGACCGGGCCATCCGGCAGCTGGCCGGTTTCGCCTCGGTGGAAGCGGAGCCGGGGGAGACGGTCGAGGTCACCGTCGAGCTCTCCGCCCGCGCCTTCGAGACCTGGGACGAGACGGCCGGCGCCTGGACACCCCGGCCCGGCACCTACGGGATCCGGGCCGGCCGCTCCGTCACGGACCCGGGGCCGGTCACCACGGTCGAGCTCTGACGGACCCGTGCTCGCCCGCTCCGCGGAGCGGGCGAGCGCCCGCCGCACGGCCTACCGTGTCGAGAACCCGTACACCGTCTCGGAGACATACGCGTCGCCCGGCCGGAGCACCGCACCGGGGAACTCCGGCCGGTTGGGCGCATCGGGGAAGCGCTGGGTCTCCAGCGCGATCCCCGCGCCCGGCCCGAACGGCCCGTCGTCGATGTGGTCGCCCGTATAGAGCTGTATCCCCGGCTCGCTGGTGGTGAGGGTCAGGACCCGCCCGGACACCGGATCGGACAGCTCGGCCGCATCCGCCCCGTCGAGCGCGTAGTTGTGGTCGTATCCGAGCCCCACCGTCCGGGGCTGCCGGAAGTCGAAGCGCGTGCCGGCCACCGCGGCCAGCTCCCCGGTCGGGATCAGCTCCGCGTCCACGGGTGTCACCCGTGAGGCGGCGATCCGCAGCGTCTGCCCGGCCGCGCTGCCGGAACCGGCACCGGCCAGGTTCCAGTACGAGTGGTTGGTGAGGCTCACCACGGTCGGCGCGTCCGTCGTCGCCTCGTACGCGATCCGCAGCGCACCGCTCTCCGTCAGGGTGTACGTCACGGAGACGGCCAGCCGTCCGGGGTACCCCTCCTCGCCGTCCGGGCTGACCCGCGAGAGCCGCACCCCGTGTCCGGTGGCCTCCGCCTCCCACACCCGCTTGTCGAAGCCCCGGTCACCGCCGTGCAGGCTGTGGGGCGCGTTGTTGCGGGGCAGCCGGTGTATCCGCCCGTCGAGCGTGAAGGTCCCGTCCGCGATGCGGTTGGCGTACCGGCCGATCAGCGCCCCGAAGTACGGCCCGGGAGAGGCCAGATACCCGGCCAGGTCAGGGAAGCCCAGCGCCACACCGGCCACCACGCCCGTCCGGTCGGGTACCTCCACCGACTGCAGGATCCCGCCGTAGGTGAGGACCCGCGCCCGCGTGCCGCCACGCTCCAGCGTCCAGCGGTGGACTGGGGTGCCGTCACCGAGACGGCCGAAGGGCTCCGGCTGCGCGCTGCTCATGACCGGGACCCTACGCCGGGGGCCGTTCGGCCGTGACGTTGCGGTACGCGATCTCGGCCAGCCGCTCCTGGCCGTCCCTGCCGGGGTGGAACCAGTCCCAGTGGCTCAGCTGCGCCCCGGTGAAGCGGAACCCGAAGACCGCCCCGCCGTCGTAACGGCAGCGCGTGTCCGCCGCGCACACGTCCTTGAGCACCGTGTTGTACGCGACGACCCGCTCCTGCACCGTGTTGCGCCGCTCCACGGCCGCCGGGTCCATCGCGTCGGCGTCCCGCAGCATCGAGGCGCAGAACCCCAGTTTCCAGATCTCCTTGCCCAGCGGGTTGCCCCGCCCCTGCGACCACAGCCGCTTGAGGTCCGGCACGCTCGACACATAGACCTCGCTCTTGGGCAGCGCCGTGCGCAAACGTTTCAGCGCCGTCTCAAAAGACGTTCGGAATTCATCCACCGGTGTCATGTGCGAAACCGAGTCGCGACACGCGTCATTGGCGCCCGCCATGATCGTCACCAGTTCGGGCCTGTGCGCCACCGCGGCGCCCATCTGAGCCGGTACGTCGGCCATCCGGGCCCCGGTCCTGGCGTCGTTCCAGCCCTCTGTCACTCCGAGCCGGGAGGCCAGACTGCGGACCCGGGTGTCCGATCCGGTCGCCCAGGACACCTTGGGACAGTCGGAGAGCACCGAACAGGCGTCGAAGCCGCGGGTGATGGAGTCGCCCACCGCGGCCACCGACCGCGGAGAGGTGTCCCAGGTCGGAGCGGGTGCGCTGTGCTGCCCACGCGTGCCCCCCGCGCCACTGTCGGAAGAGTCACAGCCGGCCAGCGCGCCGATCGGGAGGACGAGCGCCGCCGCCAGTGCCAGGGCCGCGGCGCGGCTGCGGCGGCTCCGGCCGGATTTCGACTCCCTCTGCACGCTCTGCACCCTCCAAGTGGCCGACCCGGACGTCCTGCCGAGTGAAAGCTGTGTGTCCAACGGGGCCGGGACCGACAGTACGTCACACGAGTGCGGCCGTCGCACGGTAGTTTTTCCCCGTCGAACCAGTGGCAACTTCGCCCACCCGCGGCTCCGGTAAATTACATCACGTCACATACTGTCCCATTTCAGGAGATTAACTCCCGATGCTGTTTACTGTTGTACCCCGGGGCAGAACGGGCGAGAGGCCGCTGGGGAAGGCGAACCTCGAACCGCACTGGAGGTCCCGGTGACGACACGTGGAGTTCTGTACGTGCACTCCGCACCCCGCGCGCTCTGCCCGCACGTCGAGTGGGCCGTGGCGGGTGTTCTGGGTGCGCGGGTGAGTCTCGACTGGATCAGACAGCCCGCGTCTCCCGGCACCTGGAGATCCGAATTCTCCTGGAAGGGCGGCACGGGGACCGCGTCCCAGCTTGCCTCCGCGCTGCGCGGCTGGAATCTGCTGCGCTTCGAAGTGACGTCGGAGCCGTGCCCCACGGCCGAGGGCGAGCGCTACAGCGCCACGCCCGAGCTCGGGATCTTCCACGCCGTCACCGGAATCCACGGCGACATCCTGATCCCGGAGGACCGCCTGCGGGCCGCACTGGTCCGCTCGACGGGCGGCGAGAGCGATCTGGAGGCCGAGATCGCCCGGCTGCTCGGCAAGCCCTGGGACGACGAGCTGGAGCCGTTCAGGTACGCGGGCGAGGGAGCCCCGGTGCGCTGGCTGCATCAGGTCGTGTAATCCGCTTTACGGTGGAGTCATGGCTGACAACACCTCAGTAGCTGTCCTCGGTACGGGCATCATGGGCGCCGCGATGGCCCGTAACCTCTGCCGCGCGGGGCTGGACGTCCGTGTCTGGAACCGGACCCGCTCCAAGGCCGAGCGCCTCGCAGGCGCCGGGGCGCGCGTCGCCGGCACGCCGGGCGAGGCCGTCGAGGGCGCGGACGTGATCATCACCATGCTCTACGACGGCGCCGCGGCCCTCGACGCGATGACTGCGGCGGCCCCCTCGCTCAGCGCCGGGACGGTCTGGCTCCAGTCCACGACCGCGGGCACCGAGGGACTCCTTCCGCTGGCCGCGCTCGCCCGGCAGAACGGCCTGGTCTTCGTGGACGCCCCGGTCCTCGGCACCAAGGCGCCCGCGGAGAACGGTCAGCTGACGGTCCTCGCGGCCGGCCCCGGTTCCGTACGCGACGACCTCGCACCCGTCCTGGACGCGGTCGGCTCCCGCACGGTCTGGGTCGCCGACGACGGCTCGACCGGGGCCGCGACCCGCCTGAAACTGGTCTGCAACAGCTGGGTACTGGCCCTCACCCACGGCACGGCCGAGGCGCTCGCACTGGCCGCCGGGCTCGGCGTGGACCCCGCGAGCTTCCTCGACGCGGTCGGCGGCGGTTCCCTGGACTGCGGCTATCTGCACCTCAAGGCGCAGGCGATCCTCACCGAGGACTACACCCCGAGCTTCTCGGTCACCACGGCGGCGAAGGACGCCCGTCTGATCGTCGAGGCGGGGCGCGCGGCAGGCGTACGGCTGGACGTGGCCGCCGCGGGCGGCGAGCGGTTCCGCCGGGCGGGGGCGCAGGGACACGGCGACGACGACATGGCCGCCTCGTACTTCGCGAGCTTCGAGGCGCGGGAGCCGCACCCCTGAGAGCTCTGGGCCCGCCGACGGCGGAGGCCCGCCTCTCCCGGTCCGGGAGAGGCGGGCCTCCGTACGTCAGCGCTGTGCGAGCGGGGTGCGCTCAGACCGAGCGGAACGCCAGCATCACGTTGTGGCCGCCGAACCCGAACGAGTTGTTGACCGCCGAGATCGATCCCTGCGGCAGCGTCCGGGGCTTGTCCCGCACGATGTCCGCGTCGACCTCCTCGTCGAGGTCGTCGATGTTGATGGTCGGCGGGGCCGTGCGGTGGTAAAGCGCCAGCACCGTCGCGACGGTCTCGATACCGCCGGCGCCTCCGAGCAGATGCCCGGTCATCGACTTCGTCGCGGAGATCGCGACATGGTCGAGGTCGTCGCCCAGCACCTGGCGGAGCGCCTTGATCTCGGCTACGTCGCCCTGCGGTGTCGACGTGGCGTGCGCGTTGACGTGCACGACCTCGGAGGGCTTCACATCGGTCGTCTCCAGCATGTGCCGCAGCGCAGCCGCGATACCGCGACCGGTCGGCTCGGGCTGTGCGATGTGGTGCGCGTCCGACGACAGGCCCTGGCCGACGAGTTCGCAGTAGACCTTGGCACCGCGCGCTGCGGCGTGCTCGGCCGACTCCAGGACCACGATGCCGGCGCCCTCGCCGAGCACGAAGCCGTCACGGCCCTTGTCGTACGGGCGGGAGGCGGTCTCGGGGTTCTCGTTGTTCTTGGACATCGCCATCATGTTGGCGAAGGCCGCGATGGGCAGCGGGTGGATGGTCGCCTCGGTGCCACCGGCGACGACGACGTCGGCACGGCCGGAGCGGATCATCTCGGCCGCGTAGCCGACCGCCTCGGCGCCGGACGCGCACGCGCTGACCAGCGAGTGGACACCCGCCTGGGCGCCGAGTTCGAGCCCGACGTTGGCGGACGGGCCGTTCGGCATGAGCATGGGGACGGTGTGCGGGGAGACGCGGCGTACGCCCTTCTCCTTGAGCACGTCGTACTGGTCGAGCAGCGTGGTGATACCGCCGATGCCGGAGGCGACGACCGTGCCGAGCCGCTCGGGGCGGATGGCGTCGTCCTCGCCGGCCTTCGCGGTGAAGCCCGCGTCGGCCCAGGCCTCACGGGCGGCGATGACGGCGAACTGGGCCGAGCGGTCCAGCTTGCGGGCGAGGGGGCGCGCCAGGACCTCGCTCGGGTCGACAGCCACCGGGGCGGCGATACGGACCGGAAGCTCGGCGAAACGCTCTTCGGTGAGCGGCTTGACACCGGAACGGCCTGCGAGCAGACCGTCCCAGGTCGATGCGCTGTCGCCACCCAGCGGTGTGGTTGCGCCGATACCGGTGACGACCACGGTGCGATTGGTCGGGCTCACTGGAATTTCTTCTCCACGTGTAGAGGGATCTGAATCACGGCGCCACTGCCGGGTGGCGTCAGCCGCGGGCCTGGGTCAGGCCTGGTGCTTCGAGATGTAGTCGGCAGCGTCGCCGACGGTCTTGAGGTTCTTGACGTCGTCGTCCGGGATCTTGACGTCGAAGCGCTCTTCGGCGGCGACGACGACCTCGACCATGGACAGCGAGTCGACGTCCAGGTCGTCGGTGAAGGACTTGTCCAGCTGGACGTCCTCGACCGGGATACCGGCGATCTCGTTGACGATCTCCGCGAGACCGGTGACGATCTCTTCCTGAGTGGCGGCCATGGTGGCGCTCCTTCGATGTGTAGCGGTGTGTGACGGGACTTCTGGGGGTGCTCGGACGAACCGGATTCCTCCGGAATGCCCTAGGGGAGGGTAACGACAGTCGCGGCGTAGACGAGACCCGCCCCGAAGCCGATGACCAGCGCGGTGTCCCCGCTCTTCGCCTGACCGGTCGCCAGGAGCCGCTCCATTGCGAGCGGGATCGAGGCTGCGGAGGTGTTGCCGGTGGTCTCGATGTCACGGGCGACCGTGACATGTTCCGGGAGCTTGAGGGTCTTCACCATCGAGTCGATGATCCGCATGTTGGCCTGGTGCGGGATGAAGACGTCCAGGTCTGCCGCGGCGATACCGGCCGCGTCCAGGGCCTGCTGTGCGACCTTCGCCATCTCGAAGACGGCCCAGCGGAAGACCGCCTGGCCCTCCTGGGTGATCGCGGGGAACTTCGCGCGGCCCTTGCCGTCGCGGTAGTCCGACCACGGCACGGTCTGCTTGATCGTCTCGGACTTGTCGCCCTCGGATCCCCATACCGTAGGGCCTATACGCGGCTCCTTGGAGGGGCCGACGACGACAGCGCCGGCGCCGTCACCGAAGAGGAAGGCCGTCGCGCGGTCCTCCAGGTCGGTGAGGTCGCTGAGCCGCTCGACGCCGATGACGAGCACGTACTCGGCGGACCCCTCGACGACCATGCCCTTGGCGAGCGTCAGGCCGTAGCCGAAACCGGCGCAGCCCGCCGAGATGTCGAAGGCGGCGGCCTTCTCGGTGCCGAGCTTGTGGGCGATCTCGGTCGCGATGGCCGGGGTCTGCGCGAAGTGCGAGACCGTCGACACGACCACGGCGCCGATCCGGTCCGCGGTGATACCCGCGTCCGCGATGGCCTTGCCGGAGGCCTCGATGGACATCGCGGCCACGGTCTCCTCGTCGGATGCCCAGTGGCGGGTCGCGATGCCGGAGCGGGAGCGGATCCACTCGTCGGAGGAGTCGATCGTCTCCAGGATCACCTCGTTGGGCACGACCCGGGTCGGCCGGTAGCCGCCGACTCCCATGATCCGTGCGTACGGGGCACCCTGGCTGGGCTTGATCTTCGCCATGCTCTCTCGGGCTCCTTAGGCCCCCGCCGCGTCAGCGGCAGGTGATTGGGTCTCGGCGATGAGGGCGCGAGCCGCGTCGAGGTCGTCGGGTGTCTTGAGCGCCAGCGTCCGCACACCGGGCATGGCGCGCTTGGCGATGCCCACCAGGGTCCCGCCGGGGCAGACCTCGATGAGCGCGGTGGTGCCCAGCTTCAGGGCGGTCTCCATGCACAGGTCCCAGCGGACCGGGTTCGAGACCTGGTTGACCAGCCTGGCGACGACATCGGCGCCGGTCGTGACCAGCTCGCCGTCGGCGTTCGAGAGGTACGGGACGGACGGATCGGCGACGATCAGGTCCTGTGCCGCCCTGCCGAGCCCGGCGACCGCCGGAGCCATGTGGCGGGTGTGGAAGGCACCGGCCACCTTGAGCGGCATGACCCGGCGCACCCCCTCGGGCTTGTCGTCGACGAGCGCGGCGATCTGCTCGGCGGTGCCGGCGGCGACGATCTGGCCCGCGCCGTTCACGTTCGCCGGGGTCAGCCCGAGTTTCTCCAGGTGCGGCAGCACGATCTCGGGGTCGCCGCCGAGCAGCGCGGCCATCCCGGTCTCGGTGACGGCCGCGGCCTCGGCCATGGCCAGCCCGCGGGTCCGTACGAAGCGGAGGGCGGCCGCATCGTCGAGGACGCCCGCGAAGACCGCGGCCGTGATCTCGCCGACGCTGTGCCCCGCGACGGCGCCGGGGACGAAGTCACCCAGCGCGGAGGCGGACAGCAGACCGGCCGCCACCAGCAGTGGCTGGGCCACGGCGGTGTCGCGGATCGCGTCCGCGTCGGCCTTCGTGCCGTAGTGGGCAAGGTCCAGCCCGATGGCGTCCGACCACGCGGCGACGCGGTCGGCGGCACCGGGGAGGTCGAGCCAGGGAGTCAGGAAGCCGGGCGTCTGAGCGCCTTGGCCGGGAGCGACGAGTACGAGCACCCTCACACTCTCTCTTGGGGACGGCTCCCGACGCCCGTGGGGACAGGGACGAAGAACCGTCGGGGTAATTGTCGGTGTTCGACAAAAGTCTAGAGCTGCGTATCCCCGTCGGCCAGGCGCCCCAGGATCAGAGCGATGCGCAGAGTGAACGCGGAGCGCACATCGGACGGTGACCAGCCGGTGACGTCGGTCACACGTCGGAGCCGGTAGCGAACGGTGTTGGGGTGCACGAAGAGCATCCGGGCCGCGCCCTCCAGGCTGCTCGCCTGCTCCAGGTAGACACTCAGCGTCTCCAGGAGCGCGGATCCCGCCTCCTCCAGCGGCCTGTAGATCTCCTCCACCAACTGTTCCCGCGCGGCCGGGTCCGACGCTATGGCGCGCTCCGGCAGCAGATCGTCCGCGAGCACCGGGCGCGGCGCGTCCTGCCAGGCGTAACCGGCCTTGAGCCCCGCGGCCGCCGCCTGAGCGGACCGGGTGGCGGCGAGCAGGTCGGGCACGATCGGTCCGGCGACCACAGGCCCGGCCGCATACGGGCCGATCAGGGCCTTGGCGACCTGGAGCGGATTGTCGTTGCCGCCCGCGATCACCACGAGCCGGTTGCCGAGCACGCCGGTCAGCACCTGGACCTTGGCGTGCCGCGCGGCGCGGCGGATCGCCTCGACGGTCAGTTCGCTGTCGCCCTCGGGGGCGGTGCCGAGGATCACACAGACGTGGTCGGGGGAGTTCCAGCCGAGCGCTGCGGCGCGGGACACCGCGCCCTCGTCGGCCTCGCCCGAGAGCACCGCGTTGACCACGAGGGACTCCAGCCGGGCGTCCCAGGCCCCGCGGGCCTCGGCGGCCTGCGCGTACACCTGTGCGGTCGCGAAGGCGATCTCCCTGGCGTAGACGAGCAGCGCCTCGCGGAGGATCGACTCGTCCCCGGGGGCGGCGACTTCCTCGATCGCGGTCTCCATGACCTCGATCGTGGTCCGCACCATTTCGACCGTCTGCCGCAGCGTGATGGCCCGCGTCAGTTCGCGCGGCGCGGTACCGAAGACATCGGTGGAGATCGCCTGGGGCGCCTCGGGATGCCGGAACCACTCGGTGAACGCCGCGATGCCGGCCTGCGCGACCAGCCCGATCCAGGACCGGTTCTCCGGCGGCATCGCCCGGTACCACGGCAGCGTCTCGTCCATGCGGGCGATGGCGTTCGCGGAGAGCCGGCCGGAGGACTGCTCCAGCCGCTTCAGTGTCGCGGCATGCGGATGTGCGGGAGGGGGTCCGGGCTGTGCGGTATCGGATGGGGGCACGTGGACAAGACTGCCTTATCGGGACCCCGGTTCCGCGTGGCGGGGCTACGGTGGACGCCGTGATGGATCTGCGACGCTCCGGCGAGCGCTACCGCGGGGGCGACCCCGCGGCCGGTATCGACTCCCGCCACGCCCTCTCGTTCGGCTCCTTCTACGACCCGGACAACCTGCGTTTCGGGCCGGTCCTCGCCTGCAACGAGGAGCGGCTGGCGCCCGGCGCGGGCTTCGGCGAACATCCGCACAGCCACACCGAGATCGTCACCTGGGTGGTCGAGGGCGAACTGACCCACCGCGACTCGACGGGCCGTGTCACGGTCGTGCGCGCCGGGGACGTCCAGCACCTCTCGTCGGCCGGCGGGGTGCGCCACGAGGAGCGCAACGAGGGCGGGGAGCCACTGGTCTTCCTCCAGATGTGGCTCGCGCCCCTGGAACCGGGCGGCGAGCCCGCGTACGAGATCGTGCGGGGCATCGCGGACGCCACGCCCTACGCGGTCCCGGCGGCGGGCGCCCTGCTCTCGGTCCGCAGGCCGTCCCCGGGCGAGCGGGTGGCGGTGCCGGATGCGGCGGGGGTGTACCTGCATGTCATTCGGGGTGAAGTGCGTCTCGGGAGTGCGGAGTTGGAACCGGGCGACTCGGTGCGGATCACGGGGGGCGAGGGGCTGGAGCTGGTGGCGGCGACGGCCGCCGAGGTGTTGATCTGGGAGTTCTAGCGGAGCCCGGCCACGAAGGTCTGCCAGGCTGCGGCGTGGACGAACAGGGTGGGTCCGGCCGGGTTCTTGCTGTCGCGGACCGGCACGGTACCGGGGAGGCCGGCGGCTACCTCGACGCACTCGCCGCCGGTGTTTCCGCTGTAGGACGACTTACGCCAGGCCGCGCCGTCGGTCACCGTGCACTCGACGCATTCGCCGCCGTTGGTGCCGCTGTAGGACGACTTCCGCCAGCGCGCACCGGTCAGGTCATGGCTGGTCCCCATAACGTTCCTCCATCACGCGAGCGATCAGTGCCGCCGAGTCCTCGGGGGAGAGGGCGCTGGCTTGCAGACGAGCGTAGCCGACCGAACGCTCTTTGATCACTGCTGGATTGGCCGTCATATGGCCCTGGTCGTAGCTCTCCACGTAGAAGAGGTCGGGGTCGTCGTCCAATCTCAGGAGGGTGAACGACCCCATCATCCCTGTGTGCTGGCCGACTGAGAACGGAAGGACCTGGATCTGAACCCACGGATCGTCACGGAAGTCCAACAGCCGGGCCAGTTGTCTGCGCATGATGCCCCGCCCGCCGACTTCCTGAAGCAGCACGGCCTCGCTCAGGACGATCCACAGAGCGGGCGCATGCTCCCCCTTCAGGATCCGCTGGCGGTCCAGCCGGGCCGCCACCATCTCGTCGACCTTGCTTGGGTGGTCGACGCCGAGCAGTGCCCGCGCGTACTCCTCCGTCTGCAACAGCCCGTACACCAACTGCGCCTGGTACGTGGAGATGTACGCCGCCCGCGCCTCCATCTCCGCGTACGGCTGGAACCAGGTAGGCAGCTGGCTGCGCAGGACCAGGCCGACCAGGCGGGAGAACACCCCGTCCGTGCCGAGCGCCGCGTCCACCCGTTCGGCGAAGTCGCGGGTGGGGATCTTCTTCGTGGTCTCGATCTGGCCGACCAGGGAGCCGGTGCAGAAGATGATGTCGCCGAGCTGCCCCTGCTTCAGGTCGTTGGCCTCTCGCTGCCGGCGCAGCTCCCAGCCGAAGTAGTCCAGCGGGGAAGCGCTCGGGTCGAGCGAGTGGATGTTGGCCACGTGGGCACCTCCGGCCTGCAACGCCGCGCGGCGTTCGGTTCAGTACGTAGCCGAGCGTAATCGGCGCACTGCACGCTGGTGGCATGAATGACGTAACCGGTTCCCGGGCGGACGCCGCGCAGGGCCGCTACCGTGCGGCCTTCGCGGTGAGCGAGCACTCCGCCCGGCATCTGCGCCGCATCCTGCGCATGTACCTCGCCCGCTGGGGCCTCCTCGACGTGGCCGAAGCCGCCGAACTGGCGCTCACCGAGCTGATCGCGAACGTCGTACGGCATGTCCCCGGCCGCCGCTGCCAGACGTACATCGTCCTGCTCCCGGCCGGGGGTGTGCGGGTCGAGGTCGCGGACGACTGCCCCCTGCTGCCCTGCGCGGTCATGGGTGATGAACTCGACGAGGGCGGAAGAGGGCTGCTCCTGGTCGGCGCGCTCACCGACGGCTGGGGCGTGGAGCCGCGCCGTGACGGGTGCGGCAAGACGGTGTGGTTCGAGTGCCTGACCGCGAAGCCGGCCGACACGCAGGTGCCGGCCGGGCGTGACGTGTCATCGCCCTGAGGCGACCTCCGCCAGCACCGCCTCGGTGAACGGCGGCCAGGCGTCGACCGCCCACGGCCCGAAGTCCCGGTCGGTCAGTGCCACGCAGGCGACCCCCGCCTCCGGGTCGACCCAGAGGAACGTCCCCGACTGGCCGAAGTGGCCGAAGGTGCGCGGGGACGACGAACTGCCCGTCCAGTGAGGGGACTTGGTTCCCCTGATCTCGAAGCCGAGGCCCCAGTCGTTCGGGTTCTGCAGACCGTATCCGGGCAGCACGCCCTTGAGGCCCGGGTGCACCACCGAGGTGGCCTCGGCCACGGTGCGCGGGTCGAGTAGCCGGGGCGCCTGGAGCTCGGCTGCGAACCGGGCCAGGTCGTCGGCGGTGGAGACGCCGTCCTTGGCGGGGGAGCCCTCCAGCGAGGTGTCCGCCATCCCGAGCGGTTCGAGCACCCCTTCGCGGAGGTACTCGGGGAAGGGGATACCGGTGGCAGCGGCGATGTGGTCACCGAGCGCCTCGAACCCCGCGTTGGAGTAGATCCGGCGCTCACCGGGGGGCGCCATCACCCGGTCCTCGTCGAAGGCGAGACCACTGGTGTGGGCGAGCAGATGGCGGACCGTGGAGCCGGGCGGCCCGGCCGGCTCGTCCAGCTCGACCGCGCCCTCCTCGTACGCCATGAGTGCGGCGTACGCGGCGAGCGGCTTGGTGACGGAGGCGAGCGGGAAGCGCTGCCCGGTCGGGCCGTGCGTACCGGCGACGCTGCCGTCGGCTCGTACGACTGCGGCGGCCACCGTGGGTACCGGCCAGTTCTCGGTCATCGCCAGGCTCTTCATGAGGGACGAGCCTAACTACAGCGTCAGCCGCATCGCCGGATCGGGGGTCCTGGCGAAGCCGAGAGACGCGTAGAGGGGCTCGGCACCGGCCGAAGCGCGCAGGTCGACCCTGGTCACACCGCGCTCCCGGAACCAGCCGAGCAGCGCCTCCATACAGGCGCGCGAGTACCCCCGGCGGCGCATGTCCGGGTCGGTCGCGACACTGAAGACGTAGCCGCTCGTGCCGTGCGGATTGCCCGGGCCGCCCAGCCGGTGCTCGACCGTGCCGACCACACAGGCGGCGAGACCGCCGCCCGGCCTGTCGACGACGAACGCGGTGAGATCGGCCTCCGGGTCCTTGAGCCTTCCGCGGAGCGTCTCCACAGCGGCGGGCTGCCAGCTGGTGTCCGGGTGCGGCTCGGCGGACAGGGAGTCCTGCATGAGCTTGCGCAGGCGTACGAGTTCGACGGCATCATCGGGAAGCGCGCGGCGGGCTGTGCTCATGGCCCGCGAGGTTACGGGAAGTGCCTGTGAAGTTCCCCCCGATTTCGCTTGCCTGGAGTGCACTCCAAGGATCTAGCGTTGGGGCTGTCGCGAGGATGAAGGAGCTGGGACCGCATGACTGTGACCGAGACCGTGCCCGCGCTGAGCCATGTGGACCTCTGCGCGGCGCCACCCACGGCGGGCAGGCGCCCCGACGGGCAGGACCAGTACACGATCAGCGAGGTCGTCGCCTTCACCGGTCTCAGCGCGCACACCCTGCGCTGGTACGAGAGGATCGGCCTGATGCCGCATGTCGACCGGTCGCACACCGGGCAGCGCCGCTTCACCAACCGCGACCTGGACTGGCTCAATTTCGTCGGCAAGCTGCGGCTGACCGGTATGCCGGTGGCGAAGATGGTCCGCTACGCCGAGCTCGTGCGCGTGGGCGTGACCACCTTCGAGGAACGGCAGGAGCTGCTGGAGGAGACCCGCAGGGATGTGAGGCTGCGCATCGCGGAACTCCAGGACACGCTCTCCGTGCTCGATTTCAAGATCGACTTTTACGCGGACGCCCGGCGGGCGTCGGAGAGGTTCTGAACCTGATGAGCATCGAAAAGATCGACAGGGTACGGCTCGGCCAGGACGGTCCCGAGGTCGGCGTGCAGGGCTTCGGCGCCATGGGCATCAGCGAGTTCTACGGGGAGACCGACGAGACGGCGGCCAGGGACACCCTGGAGGCCACCGTCGAGGCCGGTGTCACCCTGATCGACACGGCGGACATCTACGGGCAGGGCGCCAACGAGACGTTCCTGGCCCCGTTCGTCGCCGCGCACCGCGACGAGATCACGCTGGCCACCAAGTTCTCCATCGAGCGACGCGCCGACGACCCGCATTACCGGGGCGTCCGCAACGACGCCCCGTACATCCGGCAGGCCGTCGAGGCGAGCCTGCGCCGCCTGAACGTGGACGTCATCGACCTCTACTACATGCACCGCCGCAACCCCGATGTGCCGCTGGCCGAGTCCGTCGGCGCGATGGGCGAGCTGGTGGCGGCGGGCAAGGTCAAGTACCTGGGGCTGAGCGAGGTGACCGGCGCCGAGCTGCGCGAGGCGCACGGCGTGCATCCCATCACCGCCGTGCAGTCCGAGTGGTCGCTGTTCAGCCGCGACGTGGAGCTGAGCCTGATCGGTGCCGCCGCGGAGCTCGGGGTGGGCATCGTGCCGTACTCCCCGCTCGGCCGGGGCTTCCTCACCGGGTCGTTCGCTGACGCGTCCAAGGACCTCGGGGGCGGCGACTTCCGGCAGTTCCAGCCCCGCTTCACCGGTGACAACGCCAAGGCCAACGCGGCGCTCCTGGAGCCGGTGCACAAGATCGCGGCGGCGCACGGCGCGACGGCCGCGCAGGTGGCCCTCGCGTGGGTGCAGCAGCGTGCCGAGGCCCACGGTCTCTCTGCGGTCGTGCCGATCCCCGGCACCCGCAAGCGGACCCGGCTCCTGGAGAACACCGGCGCCACCCGGCTGAGGCTGACCGCCGGGGAGCTGGCGCTCCTCGAACCGATCGCGGGCGAGGTCAAGGGTGACCGCTACCCGGACATGTCCTCGACATCGGCGGCGCGCGAGTAGCCGTACCGGAAGGTGACGCCGGAGGGGGGCCCGCGCCGCGCGGGCCCCCCTCCGGCGTCCCTCACCGACGGCGCTTACAGCTCCGCGAGCAGCTCGGCCTTCTTCGCGCTGAACTCGTCGTCCGTGACCAGTCCTGAGGTGTGCAGCTCGCCCAGGTGCCGTATCCGCTCGGCGATGTCGGCCGGATCCCGCCGGCCGGTGGCGATGGCGGGCACCGGCACCGGCTTCGCGTGACGGGCCGCGCCCAGGACCGCGGCGGCGAAGGGCAGTGACTCGTGGACCGGTCCGTAACCGAGCCCGAAGACGACCGCCGCGGGGTCCTGATCGGCCTGCGCCGCATCCGGTCCGCCCTGCCGCAGCACGCGCAGGTATCCGTCGGCGGTCTGGGGGGAGCGCCAGTCCACACCGGTCAGCTCGGCCACCGCGAAGCTCTGGTCGCCGCACTTCCACTTGGCCGACGACGCACCGGTCCTGGACCACCGGAACGAGACCCGCGATCCGTCGAAGGACGCCTTGCCGTCGTACGCCTTGAAGTGGAGCGGCCCCTCGGGCGCCGCCACCAGGAACCGGTCGGCCGGGTCCGCGGCGTCGGGCACCAGCCGCGCCGTCAGCTCGTCCGCGTACTGCTCCGCCAGCGTCCGCTGCGCGGCGGGCAGCACCAGCCGGTACGGATCGCACCCCTCCTTGAGCTGACCCGAAGCGGCCTCCATCAGAGGGTCCGCTCCCGCGCGCGGCTCCACGCGCAGCACCACCGTCCCCCGTCTGCCCTCGGTCACCGTCACCGATCCCAGCGCTTCGTGCGGGATACATCGCTGACGCAGCGCCTGGAAGAGCCTCGGCGTGCGGATTCCCCGTTCGAAGCGGATGAGCACGGAGTCGGTCGTGAACTCCCAGGTGGCTTGAATTCCCGCCAGTACTTCACCCATGTGCCACATCGTAGGTGGCGGGCGGCTGCGCGTCGCCCCTCTGCGACGTACCTGATGTACAGGTATCTACGCGCGTGAACCCCCTCAGTCACCGCAAAATCAGCTGTGACAGGTGTCCCCGCCGTTCGCACACGTCACCGAGTCGATCGCGCCGGTGCCGACTGCCGCGAAGTTGTGCAGACTTTCGGTTCCGGGCGTGAAATAACCGGTGTGGCCCTGAGCCGCGCCCGCCGACACGACACGCGCGCCGAACTGCGGCGAGACGGGGTCGGCGCCGTGGCCGAGGCCGCCGACGTCCAGATGCGGGACGTCCTGGATCCAGTCGTCGCTGTCCCGCATCGCCCACACCCGCGCGTCCGTGTTCAGTTGTGCGGCGTTCTCGACGCGCATCCCCGGGCTCCCGGCGACCGCGATGTCACTGACCCGCGACGGGAGTGTGGGAGCGGCGACACCGCAGAGGACCGACCCGTAGCTGTGGCAGAAGAGTGCGACGGGTGCGTTGCCGGGCAGTGCGTCGACGAGCGCGTGCAGCCGCAGCGAGCCCTCGGCGGCGAGCCGGCCGATCGCGGCGTCCACGCCGATGCCGACCGGCGCCGTGTAGTCGGCCCAGGCGATGACGGCGGTGCGCGACCCGGGGGCCGCGCTGCGCTCGGCGCCGTACAGCGACGTCGCCATGCCGACCGGCGCCGTGTAGTAGGCGCGCTGCGACTTCTGGAAGGTCATCAGGTTGGTGTCGACACCGGGCACCACGATGGAGATGTGCCGGGCCTGTTGCAGATCGCCCATCACCTCGGCGACCCGGCCGGTGCCGGTCGGGTCGAAGGAGAGGATCTGACGGTCCGGCTGTGCCAGCGCGTTGTAGCGGTCATAGGTCTGGAGCGCGTCCTGCTGGCCGACCTTGTTCAGCGTGGGGTCGGTCAGCCGGGTGTGTTCCTGCGCGGCGGCCTGCTTCAGCGCGTGCCGGTTCGCGTCGTACCGCAGGGTCACCGGGGCGCCGTTGAGATTGCCGACCACCAGCGGGTAGCGGTCGGCGAGCCGGTGCCGGTCGCCGGCGTCGAGCGACGCGAAGAAACCCGCCAGCCGGTGGGATGACGCGGTGGCCGACGGGAGATGGTGACCCGCGATGGAGCCTCTGCCCCAGGCGGCCAGCGCGGCTTGGCGGGGTCCGGCGGTTCTCTGGTGGTGCACGGCGGTCCAGCCGGTCGTGGCCAGCATGACGAACACCACCGCGAGCGCGAGGAACGTGCGCCAGACGGTGAGAGTGGGGGAGGAGTCGAAGGAAGTCACTGCCCGCCACCCTAGGAGACGGGGAAGCGCGCTTGCGAAGTCAGTGAGGTACCTCACGTTTCAGAAGGGGAATGTATCCGAATGGCTACAGTCCGTGTGCGTCTTTCGTACGCCAGTTCCCGGCCAGTGCCGGCCCGATCTGGTCGAGGTGAGTGAGGGTGACGGCCCGCATGGACGCGATGCTCAGGTCCTCGCCCTGCCCCCAGATCCGGCCGGTCGCCCGCATCACCCCGTCGAACGCCGCGACGGCCACCCGCGGTCGCGGATCGGTGTCCACGTCGAGCCCCTCGCGCACGGCGATCAGATGGGCGATCCGGTCCTCCAGCTCGGCCGAGCGGCGCAGATGGATCGCGAGCAGGGCGGGGGAGGACTCGATGACCTGGCAGATCCGCATGTAGAGGTCGACGGGAACGACGTCCTCGATGGTCAGGCTGATGCTGTCCCAGGAGGCGAGCACCGCGCCGCGCATCGCCTCGAACGGGCTCTCGTGCGCCGGGCGGGACTCCAGGGCGGTGAAGAACTGCGACTCCACCAGATCGTGCACCGCGAAGGCGGCCTCCTCCTTGCTGGCGAAGTAGCGGAAGAAGGTGCGCTGGGACACCTCGACGGCGTCGGCGATCTCGTCAATGGTCGTCTGCTCGTACCCCTTGGTTGTGAAGAGTTCGAGCGCGACGCGCAGCAGGGCCTCGCGGGTGCGCTGTTTCTTGCGCTCCCGCAGTCCGGCCGGCGCGCCCGGCGCCGGCGGCTCCGTCTGCTCCATCGTCACGTGCTGTTCCTCTTTCGGTGGGGGGCAGGGCACGGCGTGCGCGGTGTGGGGGCGCTCCGACCCTGAACTGCACCCGGTTTCAGGTGCTTTGTCGTCCCAGGTTACCTGTGAGCTACGTGACAGCTACCGACTTGTGAAATGGTTTGTCAACTGTCAGCGGCTGACACTATTCTGACTCTTATGACTAGTCAGACCACTGTCGACCCGGCGCCGCAGGATATTGCGGCACCGCCGGTCAAGGGGCTCCGCGGCCACCCTTGGCTGACGCTCTTCTCCGTGGCCATCGGCGTGATGATGGTCGCGCTCGACGGCACGATCGTCGCGATCGCCAACCCGGCCATCCAGAAGGATCTCGGGGCCACCTTCGCCCAGATCCAGTGGATCACCAATGGCTACTTCCTCGCCCTGGCGGTGGCGCTGATCACCGCGGGCAAGCTCGGTGACCGGTTCGGGCACCGTCAGACGTTCCTCATCGGCGTGATCGGCTTCGCTGCCGCGTCCGGAGCCATCGGCTTCTCCGACAGCGTCAGCCTGGTCGTGACCTTCCGGGTCCTCCAGGGGCTGTTCGGCGCGCTGCTGATGCCGGCCGCGCTCGGCCTGCTGCGCGCCACCTTCCCCGCCGAGAAGCTCAACATGGCCATCGGCCTCTGGGGCATGGTCATCGGCGCCTCGACAGCGGGCGGCCCGATCATCGGCGGTCTGCTCGTCCAGCACGTCAGCTGGCAGTCGGTCTTCTTCATCAATGTGCCGGTCGGTGTGATCGCGCTCGTCGTGGGTGCGGTGATCCTCAAGGACCACCGTGCGAAGAACGCCCCGAAGTCCTTCGACATCCTGGGCATCGTGCTGCTGTCGGCGGCCATGTTCTGTCTGGTCTGGGCGCTCATCAAGGCGCCGGCGTGGGGCTGGGGCGACGGCAAGGTCTGGATGTTCCTGGCCGTCTCGGTGGTCTGCTTCGCGGCCTTCGCGTTCTGGGAGACGAAGGTCAGGGAGCCGCTCATCCCGATGGCGCTCTTCCGCTCCGTACCGCTCTCCGCCGGTGTGGTGCTGATGGTCCTCATGGCCATCGCCTTCATGGGCGGCCTCTTCTTCGTCACGTTCTACCTCCAGAACGTGCACGGCATGAGCCCGGTCGACGCCGGACTCCATCTGCTGCCGCTCACCGGCATGATGATCGTCGCCTCCCCGCTCGCGGGCGCGGTGATCACCAAGCTCGGTCCGCGTATCCCGCTGGCCGGCGGCATGCTCTGCACGGCGGTCGCGATGTACGGCATGTCCACGCTGGAGACCGACACCGGCAGCGTCCCGATGTCGATCTGGTTCGCGCTGCTCGGTATGGGCCTGGCCCCGGTCATGGTCGGCGCCACCGAGGTCATCGTCGGCAACGCTCCGATGGAGCTCTCCGGCGTGGCGGGCGGGCTCCAGCAGGCCGCCATGCAGATCGGCGGCAGCCTCGGTACGGCGGTGCTCGGCGCGGTCATGGCCTCCAAGGTCGACAGCGCCCTGCCGGTCAACTGGGCGGACGCCAAACTTCCCCCGTTCGGGCCCGGTCAGCTGGACCAGGCGTCGCAGGCCGTACAGGTCGGCATGGCACCGGTGCCGCCGCACGCACCGGCAGGACTCGCCGCGAAGATCACCGGCGTCGCGCACGACACGTTCATGTCCGGCATGGGCCTGGCCTGCCTGGTCGCCACCGGAGTGGCCGTCGTGGCCATCTTCGTGGCCCTCCTCACCAAGCGCGGCGACAACCCGGAGGCAGCCGCGGGAGCGGCCCACATCTGAGGTCTCCCGCGTCAACTCCGCGCCACCACAGCCCCGCCGGACGCTTCCGGCGGGGCTGTCGCCTATCAGGGTGGTGCGCGCGGTGTGCTCTTCCGGCGGCGTGTGACCGCGGGCGATGCTGCGGGTCGGTCGATCGAGCGATCGATCCGTACGACGCACCGGACGTCGCGTACGCGACGCCTCACACGGGGGATCATCATGAACACCGCACGCACCGAGAACGCCACACCCGCGCAGCCCATGGCACCCACCGGGGACAACCCGGCCGCGGTCGGTATCCGCAGGGCACTGCTCCGCACGACCGTCGCGGCCGGAATCCTCACGGCCACCGTGCTCGCCGCGCCCCAGGCACTCGTACCGCACACCGCGCTGGCCGCCTCGCGGCCCCGGATGGGGGAGTGCGCCACCGGCGAGCTCTGCCTCTGGGAGAAGGACGGTTTCAAGGGCGCCCGCCGGGTCTACGACCTCGCGGGCACCGGCATCGAGAGCTGTACGCCGCTCCCTGCGGGGGCGACCGCCCGGTCCGTCGCCAACCGCACCGGCCGGCCGGTCACCACGTACCAGTCCGCGGAGTGCGAGGAGACGGGTGAGTTCGAGACGTACCCGGGAGGCGGCACCTGGCTGCCGGACTCCCCCTACCAGGTGAGGGCGTTCAAGATCTGGGAGAGCTGAGCCCGCCGGGGCGCAGGCCGCTCCCGGACACACGGAGCAGGGGGCGGCGGGACCCGCGGGTCCCGCCGCCCCCTGTGTCGTCCGTGGTGGTGGCTACGCGTCGCCGCCCGCCACACCCGGATCGGCCGACGTCACATCCAGGAGCTGGTAGCGGTCGATGGCCTGCTTCAGCGCCGACCGGTCCACCTTGCCCTGCTTGGCCAGCTCGGTGAGGACCGAGACAACGATCGACTGCGCGTCGATATGGAAGAAGCGCCGCGCGGCGCCCCGGGTGTCGGCGAAGCCGAAGCCGTCGGCTCCCAGCGACTGGTAAGGACCCGGCACCCAGCGGGCGATCTGGTCCGGCACCGAGCGCATCCAGTCCGAGACGGCCACGAACGGACCGTCCGAACCGGAGAGCTTCCGCGTGACGTACGGGACGCGCTGCTCCTCCTCGGGGTGGAGGAGATTGTGCTGCTCCACCTCCACGGCCTCGCGGCGCAGCTCGTTCCAGGAGGTCGCCGACCAGACATCGGCCTTCACGTCCCACTCGTCGGCGAGGATCCGCTGGGCCTCGACGGCCCAGGGGACGGCCACACCGGACGCCATGATCTGCGCCGGGATCCGCCCCTGCTCGCCCCGCCGGTAGCAGTGGATGCCCTGGAGGATGCCCTCGACATCGACATCGGCGGGCTCCGCCGGGTGCTGGATCGGCTCGTTGTAGACGGTGAGGTAGTAGAAGACGTCCTCGCCGGCCCTGCCGTCGGCCGTCTCGCCGTACATCCGGCGCAGACCGTCCTGGACGATGTGCGCGATCTCGAAGCCGAACGCCGGGTCGTAGGCGACACAGGCCGGGTTGGTCGACGCGAGCAGCTGCGAGTGGCCGTCCGCGTGCTGGAGGCCCTCGCCCGTCAGCGTGGTCCGCCCCGCGGTCGCGCCCAGCACGAAGCCGCGGGCCAGCTGGTCGGCCATCTGCCAGAACTGGTCGCCGGTGCGCTGGAACCCGAACATCGAGTAGAAGACGTACACCGGGATCAGCGGCTCGCCGTGCGTGGCGTACGCCGAACC
Organism: Streptomyces sp. NBC_00388; assembly: GCF_036061255.1. NCBI lineage: Bacteria > Bacillati > Actinomycetota > Actinomycetes > Kitasatosporales > Streptomycetaceae > Streptomyces > Streptomyces sp. NBC_00388. The sequence goes on along the minus strand of NZ_CP107948.1, from coordinate 2,271,029 downwards.
GGCCGCGATCAGCGACGCCGTGCAGCCGGCCTCGGAGATGCCGTCGTGCAGCATCTGCCCGGTCGGCGACTCCTTGTACGCGAGGAGCAGCTCGCGGTCCACCGACTCGTACTGCTGGCCGAGCGGATTGTAGATCTTCGCACTCGGGAAGAACGCGTCCATACCGAAGGTGCGGTACTCGTCGGGGGCGATCAGCACGAAGCGCTTGCCGATCTCCTTGTCCCGCATGAGGTCCTTCAGGACGCGGACGAACGCCATGGTGGTGGCGATCGACTGCTGGCCCGAACCCTTCTTCGCGGTGGCATACGTCTTGTCGGCGGGGAGCGGCAGCGGTTTGGCGCGCACCACCCTGGTCGGTACGTAACCACCGCAGGACGTGCGGTGGTCGTGCATGTACTGGATCTCTTCGGAGTCCCGGCCCGGGTGGTAGTACGGCGGGTTCCCGTCCTCCAGCTCCTTGTCCGCGATCGGCAGGTGCAGCCGGTCCCGGAAGCGCTTGAGGTCGTCCGCCGTCAGCTTCTTCATCTGGTGGGTCGCGTTGCGGCCCTCGAAGTTCGGCCCCAGCGTCCAGCCCTTGATCGTCTGGGCGAGGATCACCGTCGGCTGGCCCTTGTGCGCCTTGGCCGCCGTGTAGGCCGCGAAGACCTTCCGGTGGTCGTGCCCGCCGCGTCCGAGGTGCAGGATCTGCTCGTCGGACATGTTCTCGACCATCTTGCGCAGCCGCTGGTCGGTACCGAAGAAGTGCTCACGGATGTAGGCACCGCTCTCGGTGGCGTACGTCTGGAACTGCCCGTCAGGCGTGGTGTTCATCTTGTTGACCAGGGTGCCGTCGCGGTCCTGGGCCAGCAGCGGGTCCCAGCTCCGGTCCCAGACGAGCTTGATGACGTTCCAGCCCGCGCCGCGGAACTGCGACTCCAGCTCCTGGATGATCTTGCCGTTGCCGCGCACCGGGCCGTCGAGGCGCTGGAGGTTGCAGTTGACGACGAAGGTCAGATTGTCCAGGCCCTCACGGGCGGCGATGGAGAGCTGGCCCAGCGACTCGGGCTCGTCCATCTCGCCGTCGCCGAGGTAGGCCCAGACGTGCGACTTGGAGGTGTCCGCGATCCCGCGCGCCTCCATGTAGCGGTTCATCCGCGCCTGGTAGATCGCGCCGAGCGGGCCGAGGCCCATCGAGACGGTCGGGAACTCCCAGAAGTCCGGCATCAGCCGCGGGTGCGGGTAGCTGGAGAGCCCGTACGGAGCCTTCGACTTCTCCTGGCGGAACCCGTCGAGCTGCTGTTCCGAGAGCCGGTCGAGCAGGAAGGCACGGGCATAGATACCGGGGGACGCGTGCCCCTGGAAGAAGACCTGGTCGCCGCCGAGGCCGTCGTCCTTGCCGCGGAAGAAGTGGTTGAAGCCCACGTCGTAGAGGGAGGCCGACGAGGCGAAGGTGGCGATGTGGCCGCCGACCCCGATACCGGGACGCTGGGCCCGCGAGACCATCACGGCCGCGTTCCAGCGCGTGGCGTTCAGGACCTTGCGCTCGATCTCCTCGTTGCCGGGGAAGAACGGCTCGTCCTTGGTGGCGATGGTGTTCACGTAGTCCGTGCTGCGCATCTCGGGCACGGCGACACGCTTCTCGCGCGCGCGTTCGATCAGGCGGAGCATCAGATAGCGCGCACGGTCACGGCCGCGCTCGTCGACGGCGGCGTCGAGGGAGTCGAGCCATTCCTGGGTCTCTTCGGGGTCGAAGTCCGGGACCTGGCTCGGAAGGCCGCCAATGATGATCGGGGTGCGATCGGATCCGGAAACCACGCTGTTCCTTCGCTGTTCGGTGGTGCGGTATCGGGACGTACGCCGCCACCATCGTGTACCGCCGGGACGCTGACGTCATCTCTACCGAGGGGTAACCGCTGCTCGGCGGGACATCCCGTCCGGAGGCCGTTGCTGGGTCCGGCGAAATCGCAACCCTACGCCCGACCCGCTCAGACATTCCCCGGAGGATCCGGGGCACAATTGACGTATCCGGAGGCGCGGAACCCCCGCAAATACGGATGAACAGTGTGGGATGAATCACCAGAGGCCGTCAGAACCTGCCTGAGGTCGGGACGAGGTGCCAGGAAACGTCACCGTTTCGGCTGTCTCGACCGCTGGGTACTTGCGCGATCGGTCCCGCCCGTGTGGACTACGGCCAACGCCCCGCGCACGCGCGTGGCTGGTGCATTTCCAAAAACGATCAGGAGGCAAACCGTGAGCGCGACCGCGGACCACGCGGAGGAGCGGACCAATCAGGCAGCACGCCTGGGGTTCGAGCCCGGACAAGTGGTCCAGGAGATCGGCTACGACGAAGACGTCGAGCAGGAACTCCGTGAGGGTATTGAGAGCGTCATCGGCCAGGAACTCGTCGACGAGGACTACGACGACGTGGCTGACGCTGTCGTCTTGTGGTTCCGCGACGAGGACGGCGACCTTACGGACGCGCTGGTGGACGCCATCGGTCTGGTCGACGACGGCGGCGCGGTATGGCTGCTGACCCCCAAGACGGGCCGTGACGGTTACGTCGAGCCGAGTGACATCAACGAGGCATCTCAGACGGCAGGTCTTGCCCAGACCAAGAGCATCAACGCCGGCAAGGACTGGACGGGAAGCCGTCTCGTCACCCCGAAGGTGGCAAGGTCCGGCAAGCGCTGAGTCGCCACAAGCCCCGAGAAGCCCCCGCCGGCCGTCCTGCCGGCGGGGGCTTCTCCCTGTCCCGGTCCGCCCCGGCGGCCGGGGCGGACCGGGGGCCGGGGTCATAGGGTGGACATCATTCGAATGGCCCCACCGAAGGGAAGCGTTTTCATGGCGATCGAGGTCGGCACCAAGGCCCCGGATTTCGAGCTGAAGGACAACCACGGGCGCACCGTACGGCTCTCGGACTTCCGCGGCGGGAAGAACGTGGTGCTGCTCTTCTACCCCTTCGCCTTCACCGGCGTGTGCACGGGTGAGCTCTGCGCGCTCCGTGACGAGCTGCCCAGGTTCGTCAACGACGACGTGCAGCTGCTGGCCGTCTCCAACGACTCCATCCACACGCTGCGCGTCTTCGCGGAGCAGGAGGGTCTCGAATACCCGCTGCTCTCGGACTTCTGGCCGCACGGCGAGGCCTCGCGGGCGTACGGCGTCTTCGACGAGGAGAAGGGGTGCGCGGTGCGCGGGACCTTCATCATCGACAAGGAGGGTGTCGTCCGCTGGACCGTCGTCAACGGTCTGCCCGACGCACGTGACCTGAACGAGTACGTCAGGGCGCTCGACACTCTCTGACCCGGCCGGTGAAGAGCCTGCCCGGTCCGGGAACCGGTCACTAGGATCGGTTCGTTGATCCGATGCCACGTAAATACGGGGGCAAGGGCCCTCCTCGGCCCCTCGAAACCAATTGGGAGGACTCGTGGGAGTCAGCCTCAGCAAGGGCGGCAACGTCTCGCTGACCAAGGCCGCACCCAATCTGACCGCGGTCGTCGTCGGTCTCGGATGGGATGCACGCACCACCACAGGTGGTGACTTCGACCTCGACGCCAGCGCTCTGCTGACGAACGAAGAGGGCAAGGTCGCCAACGACTCGAACTTCGTCTTCTTCAACAACCTCAAGAGCCCCGACGGCTCGGTCGAGCACACCGGTGACAACCTCACCGGTGAGGGCGAGGGCGACGACGAGGTCATCAAGGTGAACCTCGCCGGCGTTCCCGCCGACGTCGCGAAGATCGTGTTCCCGGTCTCGATCTACGAGGCCGAGAGCCGTCAGCAGAGCTTCGGCCAGGTCCGCAACGCGTACATCCGCGTGGTGAACGAGGCCGACAACTCGGAGCTGGCGCGGTACGACCTCAGTGAGGACGCGTCGACGGAGACCGCCATGGTCTTCGGCGAGCTCTACCGCAACGGCGCGGAGTGGAAGTTCCGCGCGATCGGCCAGGGGTATGCCTCAGGTCTGCGCGGTATCGCACAGGACTTCGGCGTCAACGTCTGAGCAGGAGTCACTCCGTCCGGCGCCGCACCCTGTGCGGCGCCGGACGTGCTAGTCAACGTTCACACCTCGGGGAGGATCCGCGATCATGGGCGTCACACTCGCCAAGGGGGGCAATGTCTCCCTCTCGAAGGCCGCACCCAACCTCACTCAAGTACTGGTCGGGCTCGGCTGGGACGCACGTTCCACCACCGGAGCGGACTTCGACCTCGACGCCAGCGCCCTGCTGTGCCAGTCCGGCCGGGTGCTCGGTGATGAGTGGTTCATCTTCTACAACCAGCTCACCAGCCCGGACGGCTCCGTGGAGCACACCGGGGACAATCTGACGGGTGAGGGCGAGGGCGACGACGAGTCGATCATCGTCGACCTCTCCAAGGTGCCCGCCCACTGCGACAAGATCGTCTTCCCGGTCTCGATCCACGACGCGGACAGCCGCGGCCAGACCTTCGGACAGGTGGCCAACGCCTTCATCCGCGTGGTGAACCAGGCGGACGGCCAGGAGCTGGCGCGGTACGACCTCAGCGAGGACGCGTCGACGGAGACCGCGATGATCTTCGGCGAGCTCTACCGGTACAGCGGCGAGTGGAAGTTCCGTGCCGTGGGACAGGGGTACGCGTCGGGGCTGCGCGGCATCGCTCTAGACTTCGGGGTCAATGTTTCCTAAAGCATTCTTCCCGCATGGTTCAAGTCCGGGAGATTCCCCGGGTTCCGTGCGGGGAGTCCAGGGCCCGCAGCCGGGGAGAATGCAGGGCTGGGACGACACCTGGACCGCGCGCGGCGCGGGGGAACCCGTACAAACACGATGGGGTAGCCAGTGCTTCTGAAAACCTTCGGGTGGTCATTCGTGATCACCGTGGTCGGTCTTGCCGTGGCGGTGATCTACGACGGATGGACTGCCCTGGGCATTGTGGCGATCCTGGGCGTCCTGGAGATCTCGCTGTCCTTCGACAACGCGGTGATCAACGCCGGAATCCTGAAGAAGATGAGTGCCTTCTGGCAGAAGATCTTCCTCACGGTCGGTGTGCTCATCGCCGTCTTCGGTATGCGACTGGTCTTCCCTGTCGTGATCGTCGCCATCAGCGCCAAGATCAATCCGATCGAGGCGGTGAAGCTGGCCTTCAACGAGAAGGACCACTACCAGCAGCTGGTCACCGACGCGCACCCGTCGATCGCCGCCTTCGGTGGCATGTTCCTGATGATGATCTTCCTCGACTTCATCTTCGAGGACCGTGACATCCAGTGGCTCCGCTGGATCGAGCGCCCGCTGGCCAAGCTCGGCAAGGTCGACATGCTCTCGGTCTGCATCGCGCTCATCGTGCTGCTGATCTCGTCCTTCACCTTCGCCACCCAGGCCCACCAGCACGGTGGCGCGCACGCGGACAAGGCGCAGACGGTCCTCATCTCCGGTATCGCGGGCCTCATCACCTACCTCGTGGTGGGCGGGCTCTCCGGGTTCTTCGAGAACCGGCTCGAGGAGGACGAGGAGCGCGAGCAGGAGGCCGAGGAAGAGGCCAGGAAGTCCGGCTCGAACGTCCCGGCCGTCATGATGGCCGGCAAGGCCGCGTTCTTCATGTTCCTCTACCTGGAAGTCCTCGACGCCTCCTTCTCCTTCGACGGGGTCATCGGCGCCTTCGCCATCACCAACGACATCGTGCTGATGGCGCTCGGCCTCGGTATCGGCGCCATGTACGTCAGGTCGCTCACCGTCTACCTGGTCCGCCAGGGCACCCTCGACGACTACGTCTACCTGGAGCACGGCGCGCACTACGCGATCGGCGCGCTCTCGGTGATCCTGCTCGTCACCATCCAGTACGAGATCAACGAGATCATCACCGGTCTCGTCGGAGTCGTACTGATCGCCTGGTCCTTCTGGTCCTCGGTCCGCAGGAACAAGCGGATCGAGGCAGAGGGCGGCGGCAGCCCGGGCGAGCGGAAGGAAGTCCCGTCCGGGGTGTGACCCGTACCGGATTGCGGAACGCTCTGAACGGGGCGGGCAGGAAGCGGAAGCCTCCTGCCCGCCCCGTGCGCGTGGGGGAAGAAGACCGGGGAAGAACCGGGGAAGAGTCACCGAGTGAGCTGGGGGTGGGGCATGGCCTTCTGGGACAGTCTCCGACGGGAAAAGTCACCGCACTTCGATTCGGGGAGCGCCGCGTCCAACTCGATCGAGCTGACCAAGCGGCACCCGTCGGTCTCGCTGACCAAACAGGGCGCGACCACCGGGAACCTGCGCGTGAACCTGTCCTGGCGGATGCGGTCCTCGGACTTCGGAGGCAGCTCACGGCAGCGCGGCGGCCTGCTGCGCCACCCGTCCAGGCTGTTCCAGCCGGACGTCGTCCAGGCGCACACCCAGGGCGTCGTCAACGTCGACCTCGACCTCGGCTGCCTCTATGAGCTGGAGGACGGCACCAAGGGTGTGGTGCAGCCTCTGGGGAACTTCCTCGGCGGGCTCAACGAAGCGCCGTATGTGCAGCTCAGCGGCGACGACCGGTTCGGATCGCCGTCCGGTGAGACGATCTTCGTCAACCTCGACCACCGCGACGAGATCAAGCGGCTGCTGGTCTTCGTCTACATCTACGACCAGACGCCCGCCTTCGACCGTACGCACGCCGTGGTCACGCTCTACCCCAGCAACGGCCCGCGGATCGAGATCCAGCTGGACGAACGCCATCCGCAGGCCCGCTCGTGCGCGGTCTTCGCCCTCGACAAGGTCAAGGGCGATCTGGTGGTGCGCCGCGAGGTGAAGTTCGTCTACGGCTTCCAGGCCGAGCTGGACCGGCTGTACGGCTGGGGGCTCCAGTGGGGCCGGGGCTACAAGAGCAAGATCTGAGCCCGCCGGCCGGGACCGGCCGGCCGGTCCCGGCCGACTGCCGGACCGGCGCCGTCCCGCTCACCGGGGCAGGAACTGCGGTCCCATCGGGGGCAGCCGGAAGTACGGATCGGGGGCGGGTGCCGCTGCCGCGGCCGGCTGCGGGTAGCCGTAGCCGTAGCCGGGCGGCGGTGACTGCGGAGGTGGCGGGACGGCGCCGGGCGCCACCCGGACCGTGGGCCCCGTGGAGCCGGGCTGACCGGGCTGCTCGGCCGTGGCTGCCGCGGCACCCGGAGCACCGCCGGCCCCGGCCTGCTCGGCGCTCTCGTCGACCGAGATGCCGTACGCCGTGGCCAGCCCGACCAGACCGGTCGGATAGCCCTGGCCGACCGCCCGGAACTTCCAGCCGTCCCCGCGGCGGTACAGCTCGCCGCAGATCATCGCCGTCTCCTCGCCGGTCTCCGGCTGCACGTCGAACACGGCCAGCGCCTGGGTGCCGTCCCCGGCGGGCGCCGCCGCGTCGTACAGGAGGATCCGCAGATCACGTACGGTCCGGAAGGACGCGTCGTCGGACGACGCGGCCAGCACGACCTGCTCCACCGAGGGGTCCAGGGCGGCCAGATCGGCCTCGACGGTGTCGGTGAGGCCTTCGGCGACACGTTTCTTCGACAGCCTCCGCACCAGGCCCGACGGATGGCGCGGCTGGTTGTAGAAGACGAAGTCCTCGTCGGAGCGCACACGGCCGCCGGGGCCCAGCAGCAGGGCGGAAGCGTCGATGTCGGGTACGTCGGGACCCGGGGTCCAGCGCAGGACGGCCCGTACCGCCAGGGCGTCCAGCGGGACGTTCGAACCCTTCATCATCGCGTGCGTCATGCCGGTCATCCTGCCCTCCCCGCGGGGGCGCGGACAACGTGGGGGCGCTTTGCGGCGAGTCCGGTACATCCCAGCGGAACGGGTGGGACGACTGTTGCGGATCGGTGTGGATTCCGTCGCGGTTGGAACTTGTGACATGCGGCCATACGTACTATTACCGGCCACGCGTCATCGGGACGGCATGGCACTACCGGGGGACCTTATGCATCATTTCGGGCATATCTCGCCCCTCGTCCGGTCGGAGCTCTTCCACCAGCACCCGGCCGACTTCACCTCGGGGTCCCCGGCACCCGTCCTCGCCGCCGCCCTCGGCGCGACGCTCTACAGCCCGGCCACCCGGCCGCAGCTCGCCGACGACGTGCTGAAACAGGCCGCGCGCGGGGTGGTCTCCATGGTGCTCTGCCTGGAGGACTCCATCGACGACGCCGACGTCGCCGATGGCGAGGCCAATCTGGTCCGCCAGTTCGCCGAGCTGGACGCCAGGTGCGCCGGGCGCTCACTGGACCCGGACGGTGTCCCACTGCTCTTCATCCGGGTCCGCGAACCGGAGCAGATACCCGACCTGGTCCGCAGGATGGGCCCATCGGTGCGGCTGCTGTCCGGATTCGTACTGCCGAAATTCACCGAGGAGCGCGGCACGGCCTTCCTGGAGGCGCTCACCGGCGCGGAGGCCGGGTGCGGCCGGCGGCTGTTCGCGATGCCGGTCCTCGAATCACCCGAGCTGCTGCACCTGGAGACCCGCGCCGATACCCTCGCCGGGATAGCCCGCACGGTCGACAAGTACCGCGAACGGATCCTCGCGCTCCGGCTGGGTGTCACCGACTTCTGCTCGGTGTACGGACTGCGCAGGACGCCCGACATGACCGCGTACGACGTGCAGATCGTCGCCGCGGTCATCGGCGACGTGGTGAACGTCCTGGGACGCTCGGACGGTACGGGCTTCACGATCACCGGCCCGGTCTGGGAGTACTTCCGCGTACAGGAACGGATGTTCAAGCCCCAGCTGCGCCGCAGCCCCTTCACGGAGGGCCGCGCCGACCAGCTCCGCACCACGCTGATCGAGCACGACCTGGACGGACTGCTGCGCGAGATCGGGCTCGACCGCGCCAACGGACTGCTCGGGAAGACCTGCATCCATCCCTCGCACGTGATGCCCGTGCACGCCCTCTCGGTCGTCAGCCACGAGGAGTTCAGCGACGCCCAGGACATCGTCCGCCCCGAACGGGACGGCGGTGGGGTGCTGCGCTCCGCCTACACGAACAAGATGAACGAGGTGAAACCGCACCGGGCCTGGGCCGAGAGGACCCTGCTCCGGGCGGAGGTCTTCGGTGTGGCCAGAGAAGACATCGGCTTTGTCGAACTGCTCACGGCCGGGCTGCCCGGCTGATGCGAACCGGAAGAGGGACGAACGAAGTGGTCTGGTCGGGAACGTGGGTCGCGGACCGGCTCGGTGTGCGGCTCTCGGGGGACGAGGGCATCCGGGACATGCTGGGCCTCGCCCTGCGGCGCAACCCGAAACGTGCCCATCTGCTGGTGTCGAACGTGCTGGGCAAGCATGTGCCGCAGCGCCCCTCGGTGGTCCACGGCCACGGCCACGAGCTCGGTCTCGCGGTACGGCGGCTGCTGGGTGACGAGGAAGCGGCCCGTGCGGTCGTGCTCGGTTACGCGGAGACCGCGACGGGACTCGGGCACTCGGTCGCGGACGGGCTGGCGCTCGCCCCCTGTCTGCACTCCACCCGCCGCGAGGTTCCCGGAGTGGCGCGGGCGGGCGGCTTCGAGGAGTCGCACTCGCACGCGACCTCGCACCTGCTGCTGCCCGAGGACCCGGACCTGCTGGCGGGCGACGGCCCGCTCGTCCTCGTCGACGACGAGTTCTCCACCGGCAACACGGTGCTCAACACCATCCGCGACCTGCACGCGCGCTATCCGCGCCAGTGGTACGTGGTCGTCGCCCTGGTCGACATGCGCTCGGCCGCCGACCAGCGGCGGCTGGCGGACTTCGCCCGGGAGACCGGCGCCCGGGTCGACCTCCTGACGGCGGCCCGGGGTGAGGTCGAACTGCCCGACGGCGTACTGGAGAAGGGGCGCCGCCTGGTCGAGGAGCACGAGGGAACGGGCGGGCGGGGCGGGGCCCGCGACGGGCACCGCCCGCGCCCGGCGGACGGCGCCGTGTCCCCAGGGCCGGTCGTCCGGGTGGACCTCGGCTGGCCCGCCGGTCTGCCGGACGGCGGGCGGCACGGTTTCACCCCCGGACACCGCACCGCTTTGGAGGCCGCACTGCCGGGGATGGCGGCACGGCTCGCGGACGCGCTGGCCGAAGGCGCGGGCGCGACGGCTGCCCCGGACGCGCCCGCCCCGGCGCCCGCTCCCGGAAAGCCGCGTGTCCTCGTGCTCGGATTCGAGGAGCTGATGTACGTCCCGCTCCGCCTGGGCCTCGCCCTGGAGCAGGCCGGGCACGACGTGCGCTCGTCGACCACCACCCGCTCACCCGTGCTCGCCGTGGACGATCCCGGCTACGCGATCCGGACAGGCCTGGCCTTCCCCGCCCACGACAACCCGGGTGACGGGCCGGGCGAGCGCTACGCGTACAACGTGGCGGGCGGCGGCTTCGACGCGGTGGCCGTGATCGTCGACTCGGCCGCGGACACCCCCGAACTGCACGCCTCCCAGGGCCTCCTGGCACAACTCGCCGCACACGTGCCGCGCGTACTGCTGGCGGTGGTCCCCTCGTTCGTCCCTTCGCGCGTCCCTCAGCGGCCGCACGGCCACGGACAGCCGCACACCCCCCGACAGCCGCACACCCCCGGACAGCAGGAAGCAGCCCCCATGCCCGAGCCGCTGCGCGGCCCCGCCTTCTCCTCCTACGCCGCCGAGGACGTCGGCTGGCTGCTCCAGGATCTCTCCGACGTGGCCCTTGAGGCGCCCACCGAGGAGCGTGAGGAGGCGATCCAGGCGGGCGGCGCCCACTACGCCGAGTCGCTGCCCGTCGAGTACCAGCCGAGCGAGCAGTACCAGGAGCTGTTCAGGGCGGCACTGGAGACCTCGGCGCCGCGCATCGCGCAGGCCGTGGGCACGGTCACCGAAACCGTGCTCGCCGAGCGCTCCGCACGGCCGGTCCTGGTCTCCCTCGCCCGCGCGGGGACGCCCGTCGGCGTGCTGATGCGGCGCTGGGCGCAGCACCGCCACGGCCTGGACCTCCCGCACTACGCGGTGTCGATCGTGCGCGGCCGGGGTATCGACGCCAACGCGCTGCGCTGGCTGGCCGCACACCACGACCCGGCCGACGTCGTGTTCGTGGACGGCTGGACCGGCAAGGGCGCCATCACCCGTGAACTGGCGGAAGCACTCGCCGGGTTCCCCGGCTTCGACCCGGAGATCGCGGTCCTCGCCGACCCCGGCGGCTGCGTCCGGACCTACGGCACCCGGGAGGACTTCCTCATCCCGTCCGCCTGCCTCAACTCCACGGTGTCCGGGCTGATCTCACGTACGGTCCTCCGCGCCGACCTGGTCGGGCCCGGGGATTTCCACGGCGGCAAGTTCTACCGCGAACTGGCGGCGTCCGATGTCTCGGCCCACTTCGTCGACGCGGTCGCCGCCCGCTTCGACGAAGTGTCCGCGGCGGTGGACACAGCGGTCGGGAAACAGTCGGCCGAAGACCGTTCGCCGACCTGGGAGGGGTGGGCGGCTGTCGAGCGGATCAGCGAGGAGTACGGCATCCACGACGTCAACCTGGTCAAGCCGGGCGTCGGTGAGACCACCCGTGTCCTGCTGCGCCGGGTCCCCTGGAAGATCCTCGCCAGGAGCGGCGCCGGTGCCGATCTCGACCACGTACGGCTTCTCGCGGAGCAGCGCGGTGTCCCCGTGGAGGAGGTCGAAGGCCTGCCGTACAGCTGTGTCGGCCTCATCCACCCGCGCTTCACCCGCGGCGCGACCGGCGCCGACGGCACCGCGGCGGTGACCGGATGAGCAGGACGGCTCCCGTACTCGTCGCCAGCGACCTCGACCGCACCCTCATCTACTCGGCGCCCGCGCTCGGTCTGACCATGCCGGATGCCGAAGCGCCGAGGCTGCTGTGCGTGGAGGTGTACGAGAGCAGACCGCTCTCGTATCTGACCGAGACCGCGGCCGGGCTGCTCGGCAGCCTCGCGGCCGAGACACTCTTCGTCCCGACGACCACCCGCACCCGGGAGCAGTACCACCGCATCCGGCTGCCCTGCCCGCCGCCGCGGTTCGCGATCTGCGCCAACGGCGGCCATCTCCTGGTCGACGGGGTGTCCGACCCGGACTGGCAGTCCGGTGTGGCCCGGCGGCTGGCTGCCGAGTGCGCCCCGCTGTCCGAGGTGCGGGCCCACCTGGTCGCCGCCGCCGACCCCGCCTGGCTGCTCAAGGAGCGTGTCGCCGAGGACCTCTTCGCCTATCTGGTCGTCGAGCGGGCCCTGCTGCCCGAGGGCTGGCTGAAGGAGCTCGCCGCCTGGGCGGGGCCGCGCGGCTGGACGGTCTCGCTCCAGGGCCGCAAGCTCTACGTGGTCCCGGACCCGCTCACCAAGAGCGCGGCGATGCGGGAGGTGGCGCGGCGCACCGGCGCCGAACTGACCCTGGCCGCAGGCGATTCACTGCTGGACGCGGATCTGCTGCTCGCCGCCGACCGGGGCTGGCGCCCCGCGCACGGCGAGCTGGCGGACGCGGGCTGGAGCGCGCCGCATGTCGCGGAGACCGCCGGACGCGGAGTCGCGGCCGGCGAGGAGATCCTCCGGGAGTTCACCCGCGCCGCGCTCGGCCACGGTCGCTGACCGGAGTCGTGCAGCCGAGGGGCGCGGGCGCGGTGAGGTGGTACGGCGACGGCCGTGTGCACCGGCGAGCGGAGGAGCTGGTTACGGCCGGCGGGTCAGCCGCAGCAGCCGCCGCCGCAGCACCCGCCTCCACCGCCCCCGCCACTCCCGCCGGACGGAGCCCCGGCAGAGGTCCCGCCGACGGCGACGGCGGACAGCAGCTTGACCGTGTCCTCGTGGCCTTCGGGGCAGGTGGCGGGTGCGGAGGACTCCGCCATCGGGCGGCTGATCTCGAACGTGTCGCCGCAGGAGCGGCAGCGGTACTCGTAACGGGGCATGCGGCCAAGGTTAGAGGCGCGGAGCGCCGCCGCACACCACCACGGCGTACGACCTCGGCGGGACGGCCCCAGTGGTGCACCGCTCAGGCGTACTGCGGGGTCGGGTACCGCTTCGGCGTACACCGCGCCCCGGCTGAGCGCCGCGCCCCGGCTGAGCGCCGCGGCACCGGCTGAGCGCCGCGGCACCGGCTCAGCGCCGCGGCACCGGCTCAGCGGACCACCGTGCCAGGGGCCGCCCCCAGGAGCCCCAGCTCGGCCCGTGTCGGGGCGCCCTCCCAGTCACCGGACGCCGCCACCGCGAACGCTCCCGTGGTCACGGCCCGGTCCAGCCGGCCCGCCGTGCCCGAGCCGTCGAGCAGGGCCGAGAGATAACCGGCGACGAACGCGTCGCCCGCACCGACCGGGTCCACGGCGGGCACCGTACGGGCGGGGACATGCAACTCGCCCTGCAGCGTGTACGCCGTGGCGCCCGCAGCCCCGAGCTTGACCACGACCTCGCCCGCCCCGGCCTCCAGGAGCGCCTCCGCGCGCAGTGCCGGGTCCTCCGGGGAGCCCGCGGGCAGGCAGAGCGGCAACTCGTCGTCGGACGCGATCAGTACGTCCGCGCGCGGAGCCCAGTCCCGCATGACCGCCGAGGCCTCCTCCGTACTCCACAGCCGGGAGCGGAAGTTGACGTCGAGGCTGATCAGTACGTCGTTCTCGGCAGCCAGTTCCATGGCCCGTTCGGCCGCGCACCGGGCCCCGGGTGAGAGGGCGGGGGTGATGCCCGTCAGATGCAGGACGCGGGTCGCGCCCGACGCTCCCGCCCCGGTACCTGCTCCGGATCCGGCTTCGGCACCGGCACCGGCTTCGGCACCGGCACCGGCACCGGCTTCGGATCCGGCACCGGCTTCCAGGAAAGAGGTGAAGGCCCGCTCCACGTCGTCGGCCGCGACCCTCGAACCGGCCGAACCGGCCCGGTAGTAGTGCACCCGCGTGACACCGGGCAGCCGGGGCTCGAAGAGGAGCAGCCCGGTGGGAGCGCCCTCGTCCCGGGTGGAGCCCGCGACGCCGACCCCCTCGGCGCGCAGCGTCCTGAGCACCAGCTCACCCGCCTCGTCCGCACCGACCGCGCCCGCCCACCGCACCGGGTGCCCCAGCCGGGCCAGGCCGATGGCCACATTCGACTCCGCGCCCGCGACCGAGACGGCCATCGAGCCGCCCAGCTTCAGCTGTCCGTCTCCGCGCAGCGCGACCATCGTCTCGCCGAAGGTGAAGACGCTCATGACCGGCCCGCCGAGCCCGCTGCCCCGGCGGCCCGCGCCGTCTCCACGACGTCGAGGAACGCGGCAGCCCGCTTGCGCAACGCCTCCTGGTCCCCGCCGTCGGCGGCGTCCCCGATCAGCGGCGACCCGACACCCACGGCGACCGCCCCCAGCGCCAGGTACTCGGCGGCAGCCGCGGCATCCACCCCGCCCACCGGCACGAAAGGGACGTCCGGGAAGGGAGCCCGCAGCGCCTTCAGATACGAGGGCCCGCCCACCGAGGCGGGGAAGAGCTTCAGCGCAGCGGCTCCGGCCGCGACACCCGCGATGACCTCGGTGGGGGTGACGACGCCGGACAGCACAGGAAGGCCCAGCCGTACGGACTCCGCCACGCCCGCCCCGAGCCCCGGCGTCACGGTGAACCCGGCCCCGGCGTCCGCGGCCCGCCGGGCGTCGTCCGCGGTCAGCACGGTGCCCGCGCCCAGCCAGGCGCCGTCCCCGAGGGCGGCCCGCGCCCGCCGGATGACGCCGAGCGAGTCGGCGCCGCTGAGCGACACCTCGACCAGGGGTATCCCGCTCTCGACGAGCGTCATCACCGACCTGAAGGATGCTTCGGGGTCCGAGCCGCGGACGATGGCGACCAGCCGCTCGTCCCGGAGGCTCGCGGTGAAGTGGTGGCGGTCCATGCTGTTCTCTTCCTCTGCTGTGGTGATTCCTGAGCCGGGCCGGACGGCCGTCCGGGGGCCGCACGGCCCCACGGGTACGACCGGCTGCGTGCAGCTCAGTGTCCTGCCCCGCGCGCCTCACGGATCTGCTCGACCACGCGGGTGGCCGTCTTCCGTACCTCCCCGGTCTCCGTGAGGAAGTGCCAGTAGTCGGGGTGCCGCCCCTCCAGCCCAGCGACCGCCCGGTCCAGCCGCTCCACGGCCTGGTCCAGCGGACGGGCGTGCCGGGGATCCGGCGTGTTGCGGCCCGCCATCGCGAGCCGCTGGGCGTCCCGGATCGCGAACCTGGTCCGGTCGATCTCCTGCTGCGGATCCTTCGCCACGGCGTTGAGCCGGTCGAGCCGCGCACCGGCCGCCGAAACCGCCTCGTCGGTGTTGTCGAGCAGCGACCTGACCGTGGTGAGGAGGGACGTCACATCGGGCCAGCGCTGCTCCTCGCGAGCCCGGGTCGCTTCCTTGAGCTTCTCCTCCGCCTGCCGCACGGAGACGGCGGCCTGCTCGGGCACGTGCTGGAGGTCCTGCCAGCAGGGCGCGGTGAAGCGGCGCCGCAGCTCGCTGAGGACCGGGGCCACCTGCCCGGCCCGGGTGGTGAGCGCCTGGGCGCGGGTACGCAGCGACACCAGCCGCCGGTCGATCTCGGATGCCCGCTCCGGCAGCCGGGCGGCCTCGGCGCGTACCGCCTCGGCATCCCGCATCACCTGCTCGGCGCGGTCCAGCGTGGCCTGGACGCCGTGCTGGCCTGCGCCCTGGTTGAGCTTGGTCAGCTCGGGCCCGAGCTGCGCCAGGCGGGTGGCGAGGTCGTCGGCCTTCAGCCCCGACTCCCGCACGGCGTCGAGAGCATTGCTCGCGGAGAGGAGCGCCTGTCGCGCCCGTTCCACGGCGGGCGCGAGCCGGGCGAGCTGGGTCTCGGCCTTGCCGAGCAGGGGCCCCAGCCCCTGCCCGAACCGGTCCAGCTCGCTCTTCACACGTACGAGATTGTCCTTGGCCCGTGTCAGCTCCGTACGCGCCTGGGACAGGGCGGAGCTCTCCAGGCCGTCCCGGTCCAGGTCATGCGCGTCGACCGCGGTGATGTACTCCGTGCTGACCTCGTCGATCCGCTGCCCCAGCGCGGCGAACCCGGAAACCGCCCTGCGGGCCTCCGGCGAGTTGTCCACCGCCGAGATGGTCTCGATCGAGATCCGCAGATCGCGCTGTGCGGTGTCCAGGTCGTAGAAAGCCGCAGCTGCGGCGTCCTTCGCGGCCTGTGCGTCGGCCCGCTGGCTCTCGCCCCGCCCGCCGAACCAGCGCCGGGTGCCGCCGCCCGCGAAGGCACCCGCCAGCCCGGCCAGCAACGGCACCGGGAGGACCATGAGCGTCAGCACATCCCGGACGGCACTCGATCGCGCGTACGGCTGCCTGTGTCTTGCCGTCACATCCCTCTCCCGTGCTGGTCCGCCCTGCCCTGGCCATTCTCCCACCAGGCAGGGACGAACACACGGGCCGGTCAGTCCGCGCTTCGAACAGTGATCCCACCGTTGTCACTGCGCGCACTCACCGAGTGGGTGCCGGCGTCGTCCGTGGGCACCCGGACCTTGGTGCTGCCGTTGCTGCTGCGGGTGTCGACCTTGTACGCGAGTCCGGGCTTCTTCGGCAGCACGATCTCGATCGATCCGTTGTTGCTGACGGTCTGTACCCGGTCGGGGACCCCGGTGAGCGACAGCCGTACCCTGCCATTGCTGGAATCCGCGGTGATCTGCCTGGACGAGACACCGTCCGCGTTGATGGTCCCGTTGTCGCTGTTCAGGTCGAGGGCGCCGCTGGAGTTCCGGACTGTGACCTTGCCGTTGCTGGAACCGAGCTTCAGAGCGGTGTCGAACCCGCTGGCGGTCACGGATCCGTTGTCGTCCTCCACGACCACGGCAACCCCGCGCGGCACCTCGATCCGGTGCCGCGCCGAACAGTTGCTGACGACGCCGGTGCACCTCACTTTCAGGGTGAGGGTGCCGTCCTCCATGGACCAGGAGGGGTCGGGGCCGCTGCCGAAGACGACCCAGCCGTCGACATGCCGGGTGACCTGCACGGACTTCACATCGGCCGGCACCAGCTCGACAGCGGAGTCGTCGGTGCGGACGGTCAGCGTCCTGCCGCTCAGTGCGAACGACTTGTGCTCGGCGGGCGCGTCCGAAGAATCGGAGCCGCACCCGGCGAGGGCGAGCGACACCAGGACGGCCCCTCCGGCCACGATGAGCGTACGGGTGCGGAGTGCCACGTTGATCATTCCCCCAGTCGGACCGAACCTGCCGAACAGCCCTCACGGTACGGACCGCCCCCACCCCCGCACGATCCAGCGACCCACCGGACCCGGGGTGGGGTTAACCCCCGGCGGCGGGGACCTGGGGAGTGGGACGCGGGACGGTGGGTGGGCTGCCGGACGGAGCCCCTCCCCGGGGCTCCGTGGCCCCTGCAATGAGTTTGCGGACGGGGGCCCGGGGCCATGTACCCTGTTGCTTCATCCACGGGTGCGTAGCTCAGGGGTAGAGCGCTGCTCTTACAAAGCAGATGTCGGCAGTTCGAAACTGCCCGCGCCCACATGTAGTTGCTGTGCAGGTGAGACCCCCTTTCTCGCGATCAGCGAGACGGGGGGTTTTCTCTTGTCGAGGCGGCCCCGGGAGTCCACATCCAGGCCACACCGTGGATGTGATCCCTGCGCCCCCGGGTGGGACGCGCGCCCGTGGCCTGGCCGCGCATCGCCGGCGGGGATTCCGGGATTCCGGGTCTCGTTACCGGGGACGGGGCGTGCGTCGCTGCGCTATCCCCGAGGCACCCCCATACGGCGACCGGCTCCACTGGGGGCGCCCCCGGCCGTTCGGCTCGGGCCAGGGGCGCTTTGGCCCCGCCCATGTCATGCGCGGATCGCCGGTGTCCTGTGCTGTGACCGGTTCGCCACTTGGGCCGGGGAACCCGGCCTGTGCTGTTCCCTCCCGGAGAGGTACGGACGCCACCGAACTCGTCGCCCGCGCCGCCGTCAGGGGACACTGCGTTTCTAGTTCAGAGGGATCAGCTGTACACGAGAAGGTGGTCACACGTATTCGTGCCGTCGTGGAGCGAAGGGTCGCTGTTGAGTACGTAGAAAGCCCCGGCGAATCCGGTGGCTGTCATCTTCGGTACCACGATCAGTGTCTGGTTCGCCATGTTCAGCCCGCTCGGCCTCACCACGTACTGATTCAGCTGCGCGAAGAGATTCATACCGAGACTGGGCAGCCTGAGGGCTCGGTACGTACGGTCCCCCGTCCCGTCGGAGCCGGTGACCGGTACCCGGTACTGCGCGGCGTTCCATTGCGCGGGGTTGGTGGCCATGCGGCCCATCATCTCCAGTTCCTGGAGCCGCCGCTGTGTGCTCGCCCGGACGCCGGCCATGTGAATGTGCAACTGATCGAGGAACCGGGCGCTCTGCGAGTTGATCCCCAAACCGATATTGGGATACTGCACGGGGACGCTCCCCCCACTTCGCGCGTTCTCCCATGCGTCGTTCCAGTAATTCGGCGCTCCGGCGGTCTCGATGAACGGGCATTCGATACCGGTGATCCGGCAACTGGGAGTCAGGAGAAAGTTGTGCTGGCTTGAGGGCCTGCCGTGCAGTACGACGTAGTCCGAGGTCACCTTCAGGCATGCGGGCGGGTTCTGCCCGGGGGGCAGTGGCTTTCCATGCGTGCAGTACTGGACGTCCCGCCACAGCGGATCGTTGTCGGCGGGGCTGCCGCAGAGGGGCTGGAGCTGAGCAGGGGGGCAGTTCGGGGTTCCCCCGGGAGGCGGAGTGGGGCACATGTCGAGGGAGGGGGCTGCGTGCACAGGGGCGGCCGCCGAAGCGGTGCGTCCGGCCGCGGCTTCCACGCCGGTCAGGATCGTTGCCGCACCAATGGCGCCGGAGAACGCCACGAACCGACGCCGAGGCAGCTCTTTCGAAGTCTTGTCGTCATTCATGCGTGCTCTCCGATGGTGATGTCCACTGTGTGGACTTTCCGGCCGCGACTGAGAAAGGGTGGCCCGTCAGATTCCGGCCTCGCCGATTCGCTCACAGGGTAGGGAGCGACTGATGGGTTGCCTGTCGATTGAGCCGGTCAGTGTCACGTTTTCCGCCATTCAGCGGCCATCCCGTTCGGATGTCTCCTTCGCGGCGGATACTCGCAGGAGATGTTGTCGAACAATTGGTGCCGACGGGATACAAGAAGGGCTGATCCGCCCTGAGGTGGTGCCCGTTCGCGCCCACCAGCAGGACACGGAAAAGGCCCAGGCCGCAGGTAGGAAGTCGGGCATCTGGGCCTTTTTCGCTCCTCCGTAATTCCGACGGGGGGGGCGGGCGAAGTCGTGCCACGTAAGTGCCGGATGACACGTACGCCGGACGAGCATCCATGCCGGACGGGTCAGCCGTCGAACCAGACGACCAGGCGGACTCCCTCGTCGCCGTGCAGCGTCGCGAGCGTGCGCATGACCGACCAGATGGGGTCCCATTCGCTGTCGGGCACGGCATGCTTCCGCTGCAGGCGGCCGATGCGGAAGAGTCGGTCGCCGTCCGGCCACTCGGTGTTCTCGGGGTAGACCCTGCCCGCGCGGTAGAGGTGCCGCGCGTCGGTGAGGCCGGAGAGTTCGGCAAAGCGAGTGAGGCTGGAGTTCCGTCCGTGCATCTTCCAGCTGCCGTCAGGGCTCAGGCGGTACTCGTGAACACAGTCATCGACCTCGTTCGCGACCTCGCCCCAGTCTGCTGCTGTCAGCTCTCCCCAGGAGATCCAGGACTCGCCGTGCAGCTCATCGCTCCAGGGTCCGAAGCAGGCGAGGACTTCTCGCGACGCGTCATGGGGGAGGCCGCGATGATCGGCGAGCGCGCGGAATGAGGCGGTGTCGCGGACACCGAACAGTGCCCCGAAGGCACCGTAGTCGCGCCCGTTGTAGAGGTGCGAGAGGTCGATGACCTGGCTCCACGCGCGATCGTCCTCGTCCAGCCAGTAATCCCACCGGCACTCGATGAAGCCGTGTATGTCTGTCCCCATGCCCGGCATTGTTCTCCGCCGGCAGGAGACGGGCGACGCCGTTTACCGGTTTCTGGCCAGTGCGACGTCCCACTCGGCCGCGCGGCCGCTCCATCAGTCGGCTGACGGCATTCTCCGACGGCGACGCGGCGGACCGGAGCGGTCTTGACCGCATCGTGCGACTCGCCGATCCCGTACGTCCACGATCCCGCCCGCCGAGCCGTCGCAGGAGTACGGGGATGCACGGCGGCAGTGTCGTGGTCGCGGCAGTACACCTGTACTTGGTCTGCCTGGTTCGTGAGCTGCCGGTGCGCCGCTCCTCCTGTGAACTCGTGCCCCCGCCGGATCTCTGGGGGGTGACTCACGGCTTCGCGCCGGGCGTCCTGGGCGACGGAGGTCGTCAGCCGGCCGCCTTGGCGATGATGCGCTCCATCTCCTCCGGGCCGAAGGCCCTCAGGGTCGTGGAACGGACGTTGCCCACCTCACCGAGCTGCAGGAGTGCGGCCGAGGCGGTCTCGTCGTCGGGCGCCTCGATGATGGCCACGAGGTCGTACGGACCGACGGTCCAGTGGATGCTCAGGAGCTTTGCTCCGAGCTTCTGTACCGCCGAGCCGAACGCCTTGGCGCGCTCCGCGGTGTCCCTGGAGTGCCGGGCCCCATGGTCGGTCCAGCTCAGCAAGGTGATGTATGTCGGCATGTTCGTTCACCTTCACGAGGAGAGACGAGAAGACACGAGGAGTCGCAGTGTGAGGCCAAGCCTGGGGATCCGCGCGGGAACCTGCACGGGATACGCACCCGAACGAGCGGTGTGAGCGGCTACGGACGCCGAGGGGGAGGGGGAGGGGGCACGCTGACATCCACTTCTTACATCGGACACTTCTTACATCGGACGGGAGAGGGAGGGCGGTCGCTCACAGCCGCGGTGGTGTCTGCGGCCGACTTGCCGGACCGCAGCCCGGATCCCCGGAGCGCTGCCGAGCCGCTCCGGGGATCCGGGGTTGCGTGGACGAGCACACCGGCGCTGTTGGGCAGGACGCGGGCAGGACCCAGTCCGCTGACGATCCGGCCGGTGAACATGACGCGGATCCCGGGCGCCTGCCCCGGCGCGGTGATCGTGGCGCCGGTGGCGGCGGCTGCGCGGGGCCACCGGCGCCCGAGAGGAGCCGGCGCGGTGCGCCGACGATGTGCCGGTCGGTGCCGGGGCCTTGGGTGCTCCGGCACCGGCCGCCAGTCACCGGCCGGCAGTGGAAAACCAGGGGTTCAGCCGGTGGTGTAGGCGTCGGCGAGGATGTCCTCGATCAGCGTCGGGCCGGTGGGCTGCCAGGAGAGCAGTTCGCGGGTGAGGCCGCTGGAGCCGGTCATGGTCTGGCCGAAGAAGTGGCCGACGACGCCGAAGTGCTCCGCCGCGTCCGCGGGATCGATTGAGGCCACGGGCAGGCCGAGCGCCTTGCCGAGCGCCTCCGCGATCGCCTTGGTGGTGATCGTCTGCTCGGCGATCGCGTGCATGCGGGTGCCGGCCGGTGCGTGCTCAAGTCCGAGACGGATCAGCCGCGCAGCGTCCGAGACGTGCACGGCGGACCACTCGCTGGTGCCGTCCCCGATGTAGCCGGAGACGCCCTGCTTACGGGCGGCGGCGGTGAGCCAGTTCACGAAGCCCCAGTCGCCGCGCCCGTGCACGCTCGGCGCGAAGCGCACCGCGATCGAGCGGATCCCGCGGGAGGCCGCGTCGAGGGTGAGGTTCTCCGTGCCACCGCGGTCGGAGCCCGGGCCGACCTCGGGCGAGGCGTCGGTCTCCAGCGCCGGGCGGCCCTGCACGATGCCGGAGAGCCCGTTGGCGATCACGAACGGCTTCGTCGAACCCTCAAGCGCGGCCAGTATCTCCTCCACGGCGCCGCGCTCGACGCGGTCGTTGCCTGCCGAGTCGGCCCAGTCGTGCTTGTTCGCGAGGTGGACGACCGCGTCGGCGGCGCTCGCGCCCGCCCGGAAGGAGGCGGGGTCGTCGAGGTCGCCGCGCTGGACCTGCGCACCCTTGGCCCGGAGCTTCGCCGCCGACGTGTCGGAACGGGCGAGACCGAGAACCTCGTGGCCGGAGCGGAGCAGTTCGTCCACGGTGGCCGATCCGATCCAGCCGGTGGAACCTGTCACGAAGACGCGCACGGGGCGGTCTCCTTTCTGCCCTGTGGGGGCACACTGCCGGCGCTGCCGACAATTACTAACCATCGAGTATCGAAAGTAACAGATACGGTGCACGGTGTCCATGAACTAGTGGATGCCGGGGCCTCCGTAGTCGGTCAGGCGGTCGCGCCAGACCGTGTGCGGGTGCGGGTCGGCCAGGACGATGCCGTCGTGCATCGAGAACTCGATCCACGCCCGCGGGCCGTCGATCCGCACGTAGTCGCCGGGGCGGTCGAGCGCCGTCGTGCCCGAGTGGGCGAGGTAGGTGCGGTCGAGCTGGCCCGCGTAGGTGGTGAGGATCCTCTCCGCGCCGACGTCGTCCACGTCGTGCACCCACTCGCCGATCGCAGCCATGAGCATGTCGCGTTGCGCGGGGCTCAGTCCGCGGCCGGCGATGCCTTGCGCCCGTGAGGGGAACATGCCGTCGCCACCCGGGCCGAGCAGGATGTCCGGCCATGACCCGGCCGGCCGGGCCAGGCGCCGCTGAGCGGGGTCGAGGGACTTCACCAGGCCGGTCATCGCCGCGTACTTGCGCCCCATCGCCGTGGAGGCCGGGTCCTCGGCGGGGGAGTGCGCGAAGGGCTCGATGCCCCGGAAGGAGGGTGTCGCCCCGGTCAGTGCGCCCCGGTGGTAGGAGTTCGACACGGCCAGGTGGTGTCCGCCGAACTGGAGCTGCCATGTGCCGTCGTCGCTGGGCTCGCCGAGGAAGGCGACGAAGAAGTTGCCCCGGCCGTAGTGGGGTCCGGCGCCGTGTGCGGCCAGGTGGTCGTCGGCGGCCAGGTGCAGCCCGATCGCGTCGAAGCCCTGCCCGCGACCGGCGCCGGTCGCGGCGGCGAGCAGGAGATCGAGCGCCGCCCACTGCGCTTGGTCCAGGGTGGATGTCCGGAGGCCGGCCCGGCCGCGCGAGCCGAGGTAGCCCTGGGGGAGGTTCGACCAGTTCGCCGCCGTGGCGGCGGAGCGCCGCTGGAACAGGACGGCGCGCAGGGCGGGTCCGAGAGTGTCGGCGAAGGCGTGTGCCAGGCTCGCGACGGAGCCTGGGGTGAGGGTGTCGGTGTTGTCGGTGTTATTCCTGTGCATGGTGTCTCGTAATATAGGATTAGCGAGACACGGTGTCCAGTGGAAGGCGGGGATGGTGAGCGAGCACGGCAAAGTCGGCCGCCCGCGCAGCGAGGAGGCCCGTGCGGCCGTCCTGCACGCCGTCGACGATCTCGTCGTCGAGCTGGGATACGGCGCGGTCACCCTCAAGGGGATCGCCCAGCGCGCGGGCGTCTCCCGCCAGACCGTCTACCGCTGGTGGACGACGAAGGCCGAGATCCTGCTTGAGGCGAGCGCGACCGACGCGCTTCAGGAGCTGGACGTACCCGCGCACGACGACCCCGTCGACGAACTCACCGCCTACCTCAAGGCGCTGATCGCATTCCTCACCACCTCCGACGCGGGCGCCGCCTACCGTGCGCTCATCGGCGAGGCGCAGCACGACAAGGCCGTCCGCGCCCTGTTGAGCGACACCGATCCGATCGGGTCGAGTGCGGCGGCCGTCATCGGCCGCGCGCTGCCCGCGGGCGTGCTGGCGATCCCGATGTCACAGGCGACCGCCCTGCTGGTCGGGCCGGTCTTCTTCTGGATCCTGAGCGGGCGGCAGCCGCGTGATCTCGATCCGGGTGAACTGGCAGGCGACTTCCTGCGCCGTGCGGCTTCCCCGCCCGCCCGGTCCTGAACAGGCGGGCACCCGGCCTGCGTTGTGCGACCGGTCAGGCGGCCCCGGTCCGGGCCTTGCGGGCGAGCAGGTGGATCTCCCGGAACTGCCGCCGGTCGGTGGGCTGGGGCTCGCGAACCAGCCGGGCCACCTCGGCCAGACCGGCCTCCCGCAGCAGCGCGGCGAGGTGGTCGGGCCACCACCGGTAGGCCGGGGCGACAGCGTGATCGAAGACCTGCGTTCGCCGAGACGGGGCGTCGCTTGCCGAAAACCCGATCAGAAGGTGGCCGCCGGGCGCCAGCACGCGATGGAACTCCGCCAGGATGCCGGGGAGTTCCTGCGGCGGAGTGTGGATGACGGACCAGCGTGAGAGCACGCCGCCCAGCGTGCCGTCGGAGATGTCCAGCGCGGCCATCGTGCCCACGTCGAACCGCAGGCCCGGATAGGACCGGCGGGCCAGTCCGATCATCGCGGGAGAGGCGTCGACACCGAACGCCGGCAGTCCCAGCCCGTCCAGACAGGCGGTGATGTGGCCGGGCCCGCATCCCAGATCCGCGACCTGTCCGTCCCCGCTCGCACTGACGGCCTCGGCGAAGGCGCCCAGGATCGCGCGGTCCAGGGGGCTGTCCCGCAGGGTGTCACGGAAGAGCCGCGCATAGGCGGGGGCTGCGGCGTCGTAAGCCTCGCGGGTGGCCCTGAGGGCGTCGTGTCCGACCATGCTCGTGACGGTAGTTCCTGGTTCCCGGTTCTCGGTTCTCGGTTCCCGGTCCCGGTTCCCGGTCCCGGTCCCGGTCCCCGGGGCGGGCCGGGAGAGCGATGCTGCGGCCGGCGCTTCCCGGGCTGCCGGGACGGTGCCCGCGCCTGTGTACAGTGGGCGGCTGCGAAGGGGAGTAGCCCCGCAAACCGGTCGTCGACATGCTGGAGCCCTTGCGGTTCCCGGTGGCCGGGCTCGTGCAGAATCTGCCGGGCGGGCGAGACCTTCGGTTCCTTGTCGACGACGTGTGCGCGTCGCGGGGCCGAGGTCGTATGCCGGAACGTTCTCCGTGCGTCTTTCCCAGGTTCCCGCGGCGCGGGAAAGCTGGATGGTCGGTGTGATCCATTTTGTGTTGCTCATCGTGTGCGCGGTGGCGATCTATCTCTCGTGCGAGTGGTTCGTCAACGCCGTCGAGTGGCTCGGCCTGCGCCTGAACGTCGGGAAGATGGCCGTCGGTACCATCCTGGCCGCGTTCGGCACCGCGCTGCCCGAGTCCGTGGTCACCCTGGTGGCGGTGACCACCGGCGGCAGCGAGGAAGCCAAGAACATCGGCGTCGGCGCGGCCATGGGCGGACCGCTGGCGCTGGCCACCGTCGCCTACGGCGTCACCGGAGCGATGCTGCTGCTCAAGCGCCGCAAGGAGAAGGCGGAGGTCCTCGCGACCACCGGCATGCCGGAGAGCCGGGGCGATGGTGAGGGTGAGGCGCTCGGCGACCGGAAGGACATGCGCCGGCTGGCCAAGGACCAGAAGTGGTTCCTGCCGATCTTCGTCGTGAAGGTCGTGCTCGGTCTGGTCGCCTTCGCGTTCAAGCCCACTCTGGGCCTGCTGTTCTTCGCCGCTTACGCCGTCTACTTCTGGCGCGAGATCCGCGGGGGCGACGAGGGTGACGAGGGGGAGGAGGAGCTGGAGCCGCTCAAGCTCCAGCCCAGGGCGGCCTCCCCGGCCACCTGGGCCGTTGCGGTACAGACGCTCGCCACCCTGGTCGTGATCTTCTTCGCCTCCCAGCTGTTCGTCGCACAACTCGACGCCATCGGCCCGATGCTGGGGCTGTCCGCAGCCGTCACCGCGCTGCTGCTCTCACCGGTCGCCACGGAACTGCCCGAGATCATGAACGCGATCATCTGGGTCCGCCAGGGCAAGACCAGGCTCGCGCTGGCCAACATCTCCGGCGCCATGATGATCCAGGCGACCGTTCCCAGCGGACTCGGACTGCTCTTCACCACCTGGAAATTCGACGGAGCCCTCCTGTGGGCCGGGCTGATCACCATGGCGGCCATCGTCTACCTGCTCCTCACCATGCGCGCCCACCGGCTCACGCCCGCCCGCCTCACGGTGGCGGCCGGGTTCTACGTCGTCTTCGCCATCGGCCTGGTACCGATCCTCACCTGAGCCCGGCCCCGTACCGGCCGTTCCGTGCGGAGCCGGCGAAGCCGTCAACAGGGCGGGCAAGGAGGCCCGTTGGACCGGAGCCGTCACTCCCCGCCGTGGCCCGCCCCGCTCCGGCCCGTACCGGGATCCGGGCCCGCTCCGGCCGGGCCGAGCCCGGCTGTCCACTTCTCCTCGATGCGTCCCAACTTCCATACCGCCATCGCCACCAGCCAGGTCGCGAAGAACAGCCCGACGATCACGAACCCCACGGCGTTGAGGTCGAGCCCCCCGGCCCAGTCCCAGAAGGCGCCGTGCAGACCGAGCTTCTCGGTGAGCAGGCCGAGCAGTTCGACCGTACCGATGAGGAAGGCCACCGCGACCGAGAGGCCGGTGATCGTGAGGTTGTAGTAGACCTTGCGGACGGGCTTCGAGAACGCCCAGCCGTATGCGAAGTTCATGAACGAACCGTCGATGGTGTCCAGCAGGCACATGCCCGCCGCGAACAGCACCGGCAGGCAGAGGATCGCGTACCAGGGCAGCCCGGACGCGGCGCCCGAGCCCGCCAGGACGAGCAGGGCGATCTCCGTCGCGGTGTCGAAGCCGAGACCGAAGAGGAGCCCGAGCGGGTACATCTGCCAGGGCTTGGTGATCGACTTCATGACGCGTCCCAGGAGCCGGTTCATCAGGCCCCGGTTGTTCAGGTGTTCCTCCAGGGCGGCCTCGTCGAAGTCACCCGAGCGCATCTTCCGGAAGACCTTCCAGATCCCCGCCAGGATGAGGACGTTGATGCCGGCGATCAGATAGAGGAAGAACCCGGAGACGGTCGTGCCGATCAGCCCGGTGACCTCGTGCAGATGGGAGTTGTCGTCCTGCACGGGCCCGGCGAGGGCCTTCACCCCCAGGGACAGCAGGAGCGCCAGGGCGAAGACAACGCTGGAGTGGCCGAGCGAGAACCAGAAGCCCACCGACAACGGGCGCTGCTTCTCGTTCATCAGCTTGCGGGTCGTGTTGTCGATCGCGGCGATGTGGTCGGCGTCGAAGGCGTGCCGCATGCCGAGGGTGTACGCGGTGACGCCGATCCCGATGCCGAACGACTTCGTACCGAGGCTGTAGTGCTCGGGCGCCACGATCGTCACCAGCGTGAGCCACCCGACGACATGCAGCGCGACGATGAAGGCACCCATACCGCCGAGCCGGGTCCACTCCTGGCGCGTCATCGACATCCGCAGACGCCGCCCCCGCGAGAGGGTCCCGGGTGGTGCGGTGGATGTGGTGCTCATGGTGCTGCCTTCCCGGTCGTATCGCCGTGAACAGCCAATTGCAAACCTTTCGCAATTGCAACCAAGCGGCAGTAAAGCCAGGTCGGAGAGGTCGGGCGGGCGGACCCGGCGGCCCCCGACGGCAGGCGGGACCGGCGGCGCAGCGGTGCGGGCGGCGTCGCGCGGGACGGCGGTCAGGGGGCCGGCCGGGGTCTCTCGCTCGCCGCGGGCCCGTCACGCGTAGGTGCGCAGTTCGGGCCAGGCCGATGCCCAGGGCCGGCGGGGCCCGGTGCAGACGTAGACGTGGCCGCCCCGTTCGATGTTGTCCACCCCGTCCGGGCTGGAGAGGACGGCGGCCACGCGGACGTGCCGGAAGTATCGGCGCAGGCGTGCGGCGTAACCGGGGGCATGGCCGGGGCCCGGGGCGATGGCCACCACGGTGGTGGGGTGGGGGCTGCCGGGGCCCCACCACCAGTCGCTGTTCTGGCTGCTCACGGCGGCGGGCAGCCCGCTGCCGCGGCCGAGTTCGTTGATGGCGCCGGCCTCGCCGTAGTCCGCAGCGAGGATCACCGCGTTCGCGCGCCGCGCGGGCGGGAGCGCGGTCCATACCTGCCGCACGGTGCCCACCAGCTGGGGCCAGCCCAGGGATTCCCCGGAATTCGTGCTGATGCCGTACGTCCAGGCCGCGCTGGAGGGCGGCAGTACCGGCAGCACGATCACGGCGAGCAGCGCGGCCGAGACGGCGGTGCCGGCCAGCAGCCCGCGCAGCCGGCGCCGGCGGGAGTGCAGCCGGCTGTCGAGCCCCACGGCTCCGGCCGCCAGCAGGCACACGTACAGGCCGCCCAGGTAGTACACCTGCGCTCCGGTCGTCAGGGCGAACAGCACGAACAGCACGGCGTACGCCGTCACCAGGCACTGCCACAGCGGTCGGCCGGACCGCCACAGGAACCGCAGGCCCGCCACCCACAGCACCGCCATGGCCAGGCAGGACATGCCGAGCTGTCCCACGATCCAGGTGGGGATGTTCCCCGGGCCCCCGTTCTCCCCGTTCAGCGCCCGCGTCATCGCGAACATGGCCCAGTCGTGGTGCGCCTGCCACCAGAGGTCGGGCAGCACGAGCAGCACGGCGATCACCGCGCCCGCGAGCAGCCACCGGTCGGCCACGGTCCGGCGGGCCGGCCCGAGCAGCACGGCGGCCAGCAGGACGGCCCCGAAAACAGCCGCGAGGTGGTTGAACTCCGCGCCGATGCCGACCAGTGCCCCTGCCGCGAGCCACCATCGTGTGTCGCCGGTACGGCCGATCCGCACGAGCACCAGCGCTGTCGCCGCCCACGCCAGCATCTCGTACGACGTGGTGTTGGCGATGTGCGCGCCGCCCAGCAGCACGGGCATGGTGCCGGTCGCGACCGCGGCGAGCAGGTGGGTCCGCCGTGCACCGCCGAACTCACGCGCGGTCAGCCCGCCCACGATCACCGTGCCCGCGGCGGCCAGCGCGGGCCACAGCCGCAGCCCCGCCTCCGAGACCCCGAACAGCGACAGGGAGACCCGGGCCAGCAGCGGCGCCAGCACCGGCTGGTCCACATAGCTCGCCTGGAGGTGCCGGGCGCAGTCGAGGAAGTACAGCTCGTCCCGGTGGAAGCCGTAGCGCGAGGACAGCGCCATCAGTACGGCGAGGACCGTTCCGGCGACGACGTACACCCGCCGGTCGAGCGGCACGGTCCGGCCGCTGCCCTCCCCGGCATCCCCGGCACGTCCCATGGCTGCCACGTCCGTCATCCCCGCCCCCCGGTTCCGCCCCCCGGGCGCGTCGTCGGCGCGGGCCGGGCCCGGCGCGCGGGGCTCCCGGGCCGGTCGTACTTTATGCATCCGGTCCGTGTACGGGAAGGCCCCGGCCCGCGCTTCCGGGTGCGGCCCCGGAGGGGTCAGGCCCCAACGCGGCCCGGACCGTGGCCTCATGGCATACCGGGCGGGCCCCTGACGCCGGAGGGTGCGGGCTCCCCCGGGCCTCCCGGACCCGCCCGTGAAACCGAACACCCGCATAGGGCAGTCTCTGTTGACGTGTACTCACTCCCGAACCAGAGCCAGCAGAGCTCCCCCGAGGGGCACATGATCGTCTGCGGCGACGACGGTCTGGCCCACCGGCTCGCCGCCGAGCTGCGCGGTGTGTACCGGGAGACGGTGACTCTCGTCGTACCGCCGGCCGGTGCGCCGGGCCTCCCGGCGCACCCCCAGCTCACCCCGGCAGGCCGGGCCTCCGCGCTCTTCGGCCGGATGTCGCGCGTCGTCGCGGGGCAGCAGCCGGGCGACCGTGACGGGGTCGCCGACCGGCTGCTCGAAGCGGCGACTCCGGACGACGAGGTGCTGCTGCGTGCCGGAGTCGACCAGGCGTCCGCGCTGGCGCTCGTCCACCAGGACGACGAGGCGAACATCCGGGCCGCGCTCGCCGCCCGGCGGCTCAACCCCCGGCTGCGGCTGGTGATCCGGCTCTACAACCGCAAGCTCGGCCTCCATCTGGAGGAGCTGCTCGACCAGGCCGCCGCCGTCAGCGCACCGGACATGGACCGGGACGAGGTCGACGCCTCCACGACCGTCCTGTCGGACGCCGACACCGCGGCCCCCTCGCTCGCCGCGACCGCGGTGGCCGGTACGAGCAAGGTCGTCCAGGCCGACGGGCTGCTGCTGAGGGCCGTCGAACGGCCGCCCGCCGCCCGGACCGGCGTGCCCGCCGATCCGGGCCTGTGCACCCTGGCACTCCTCTCCCCGGCCACCGGTGACCCGGACGGGGCCGGCGGTTCGGACTGGAGCGGTGACACGGGGCCCCGGCTCCTCCCCGACGAGGCGTCCGTCCGCGCGACGGCCGGGCGCGGAACGGTCGTCCTTGAGGCGGTCTCCTACCGCGGCCCCGACCTCTCGCCGAGCAGGCTGGCCGGGCGGGGCGCGCCCCTCGCCCAGGTGTTCTCGCGACGGCTGCGCTGGTCGCTCTTCGGGATCTTCGCCTCGGTGCTCGGGCTGGCCGTCGCCTCCTCGCTGACGACGGGCGAGCCTCCGAAGCACGCCGCCTACCTGACCATTCTCGACATCTTCGCCATCGGGGACCCGGCGATCGGCGAGTCGACCAGCCGCCAGGTGATGCAGATGCTCTCCGGACTCACCGGGCTGCTGCTGCTCCCGGTGCTGGTCGCAGCCGTACTGGAAGGGCTCGGTACGTTCCGCACGGCAGCCGCGCTGCGCCGTCCCCCGCGCGGGCTCTCCGGTCATGTCGTCCTGCTCGGGCTCGGCAAGATCGGCTCGCGGGTGCTGGCACGGCTGCGGGAGCTGGACATCCCCGTGGTGTGCGTGGAGGCGGACCCCGAAGCGCGCGGCATCGCCCTGGCCCGTCGTCTCCGGGTGCCGATCGTGATCGGCGACGTGACCACGGAGGGCGTCCTGGAGGCGGCCAAGATCGGGCGGGCCCGCGCCCTGCTCGCGCTGACCAGCTCCGACATCACCAACCTGGAGGCCGCGCTCTACGCCCGGACGGTCAAACCCGGACTCCGGGTGGCGATGCGGCTCTTCGACGACGCGTTCGCCTCCGCCGTCTTCCGTACGCTGCGGGCGGCCCACCCGCACGCGGTCACCCGGAGCCGGAGCGTCTCCACGCTGGCCGCGCCCGCCTTCGCCGCGGCGATGATGGGCCGTCAGATACTCGGAGCCATGCCGGTCGAGCGCCAGGTACTGCTGTTCGCGGCGGTCGATGTCGCGGGCCACCCCCTGCTGGAGGGCCGTGCTCTCGGCGAGGTCTTCCGGGAGGGCGCCTGGCGGATACTCGCGCTGGACCTCACGGCCCCGGGCGAGCGCCGCGCCGATCTCTCCGCGCCCCGCTCCCGCGACGGCGGCGACCGCAGGGCCGAGCTGGTCCGGAACCTGCCGCAGAGCTACGTGCTGCGCCCCGAGGACCGGGTGGTCATCGCGGGGACGCGGCAGGGTCTTGCCGACCTGCTGGACCGGCGGCTGCCCCGCGTTCCCGCGGAGCCGTAGCGCCGGAGCGGGTGCTGCCGCGAGACCGGTCCGGGGGCGGTCAGGACGGGGAGAGGAGCGTGCGGACCGCCTGCGCGAAGGCGCCGGAGTCGATGGGTCCGAAGGCGGTGCGCTGCAGCAGATAGCCGTGGAGCAGCGCCATCACGACGCGGGCGGCGCCGGCGGGGTCGAGGCCGGCGGGCACCGTGCCGCGCTGCTGGCCGCGCCGGAGGACCGAGGCCAGCTCGTCCAGCGCACCGGCCACCCCCTCTGCGGCCCGGTCCGCCACTTCGCCGCCCCGCAGGATCTCTCCCCAGGTCTGCACCGCGCAGCGGAGGAGCTCGTCGAGCGGGATGCTGTTCCCCGCGGCGTCGACGGGCCGGATCCGGTCGAGGTCCTCGACGGTGGCAGCGATCAGATCGGCCACCGACGCGTCCGCCTCCTGGTCGTGCAGGCGTTGCACCGGGCTGAGGATGACGGCGAAGGCGCTCCTGGCGACCTCGACGATCAGGTCGTCCTTGCCGGCGAAGTACCGGTAGGCGGCGCCGACGGCGACCCCGGCCTCGGCCGCGATGGCAGGCATGGACGTCTGGTGGAAGCCGTCCCGGGAGAAGCACCGGCGAGCAGCCGCGACGAGCGCCGCGCGGTTCACGGATCGGCGTTCCGCTGTGATACGCGGCATTCGTCCTCCTGGTCGGCAGCGGATGCGCAAAGTGAATGATTGTTCGCCTTGACGGTTCGCGTCAAACGGCCGACTCTTCAGTGAATGAACATTCACTGAAGGCGGAGCCACGGAGGCAAGTCATGGACGAACGCGCGATCCGCGTCGGCGTCTTCCCCTACGAGCACACGCAAGCACTGCTCACGGGAGAGGTTCCCATCGAGGGGGTGACGGCCACGGTCGAGGGGGCGCCGATCGTCTCGGACGTCTTCCGCAGGGCGGTGCTGGGCGAGTTCGATGTCGCCGAGCTGGGGCTGACCTATTTCCTGCGGATGTGGGACACGGCGCAGCGGCCGTTCGTCGCACTCCCGGTCTTCCCCAACCGCAACTTCCGGCACTCGGCCATCTTCGTCAACACCGACAGCGGCATCGAGCGGCCCGGAGATCTCACGGGGAAGCGCATCGGGGAGTTCGCCCTCTACGGACATGACCCCGGTGTGTGGGACAAGGGCATCCTCGCCGACGAATTCGGGGTGCGCTGGGAGGAGTGCTCGTGGGTCATCGGAGGTACGAACACCCCGCTGCCCGCCTTCGACTGGCTGCCCCTTCCGGCCCCCGCGGGTGCCGGCATCCGCCACCTCGAAGAGGGCCGGACCCTGAACGCGATGCTGGAGGAGGGGGAGATCGACGCACTGATCTCCGTCGATGTGCCCAGGGCCCTCACCGAAGGGTCGCCGCGTGTTGCCCGCCTCTTCCCGGACTACGAGCGGGTGGAGCGGGACTACTACGGGCGCACCGGCATCTTTCCGCCCATGCATCTGGTGGCGGTCGACAGGGAGCTCGCTGCCGACGGCACTCTGCTCCGGGCTGTCTACGACGCGTTCTGCACCGCGAAGGGGCAGGTGGAGCAGCGTTACCTGAGCGGCGCGGTCAAGCAGCACATGAGCCTGATCACCCCGTGGTTCAGCAGCCTGTTCGAACGCAACCGGCAACTGCTGGGGGACGACTGGTGGCCCTACGGCGTCCGGCGCAACCGCAAGGCCGTCGACACCTTCCTGCGGTACCACTTCGAGCAGGGCCTGTCGGAAACGATGCTCACCATCGAGGACATCGTCGCCCCGGCGCTGCTCGATACCTGAACCCCGGGGGATTCACCCGAACGGCCGCGCCCCGGTGGTTGCCCGGCGGGCGCTCGCCGAGGCTCGGAGCTGTCACCGGGAGGGCGGCGGCGCCCGGCCCGCCTGGGCCGGAACACCCTCACCGGACTGTGGCGGACGAGCGGATCCGACGGCCCCGCATCCGCCGCCGCGCTCCCGCGTGCCTGTGCGCGGCCGAGAGGAGTCCGAAGTGACCGACCAAGCCGACCGCTCCGATCACGCAGACAGCTCCGACCGCCCCGGTGAGGCCGGTCACGGTGCCCCGGCCGGGCCCCCCGTACCCGCCGATCTCGCGGAACTGGCAGCCGAGGCGTACGTCTACGGGTACCCGCTGGTCTTCGACCTGTCGATGGTCCAGGCCGCGCTCCACGAGGGGTTCGGCTCGCTGCCGTCCGCCTCCTTCAACGAGTTCGCGCACTCCCCGCGGCTCGCCACCCCCGACGCGCACTTCGTCTCCGTGAACAACGACACGGTGTACTCGATCGCGCAGCTCGACCTCTCCGGCGGCCCGCTGCTGCTGCATGTGCCCGACACGCTCGGCGCGTACTACGTGCTGCAGTTCATCGACGCGTGGAGCAACAACTTCGCGTACGTCGGGTGCCGGGCGACCGGTACGGGCGAGACCAAGTGGCTGATCGTGCCGCCCGGCTGGGCCGGTGAGACCCCCGAGGGGATGACCGGGGTGATCGACGCGCCGACCAGCATCGTCTCCATCACCGGACGTTTCGCCTGTGACGGCCCCGGTGACCTGCCGCGCGTCCGCGGACTCCAGCGGCGGCTGACGCTCAAGGTGCTCGAAGCCGTCATGCACCACACCTGGCTGCCGGCCCCGGACTCCGGCGTACCGGAACACCTGCAGTTCTTCGAGAAGCTGCGGGTCTGGATGGCCGCCTTCCCGCCGTCGGCCGACGACCTGGCCTACCAGGACCGGTTCCAGGCGCTCCAGCTCCTGGAGGAGGGGCCGTCGCCGTACGTCCACGCGGCGCCGGAGCTCGTCCACGCGCTCACCGAAGGGCTGAGGCGCGGCGCGGAACGGGTCGAGAAGGCGAGCCGGACGGGGGAGGACGGTACGCGCGCCCCCGGCGCGTGGGAGATGAACCCGCACCTCTTCGACTACAACCTCGACTCCTTCGGGGTGGGCACCCATGACTCGCCGGAGTGGCGCATCGCCGACCGGACGGCGTCCTACCTGACGAGGGCGGTGGCCGCGCGGGTCGGTCTGTGGGGGAACCACGGCTATGAGGCGGTGTATGCGCACACCTTCGACGACGCGGACGGCCACTGGCTCAACGGCTCCCGGAAGTACACCCTCCGCTTCGATGGTCCGCCGCCCGTGCGGTCTTTCTGGTCCGTCACCATGTACAGCTCACCGGAGTACTACCTCGTCCCCAACTCCGCGGACCGGTACTCCATCGGTGACCGCACCCCGGGCCTGGTCTACGGCGACGACGGATCGCTGACGGTGCACATCCAGAAGGACCGTCCCACCGACGCGGCGGAGGCGGCCAACTGGCTGCCCGCACCGGAGGGCGACTTCCGGCCGATGCTCCGCCTCTACACGCCGGAGCAGTCGGTCCTGGACGGGAGCTACGAGATCCCGCGCATCACGCCGAAACACGAGCCCGGGGCCGGGTGACACCCGGTCGCTCCCCGTGCCCCCGCGTCACCTGGAGCGACGGGGTCGCCCCGGGCGGGCGGACCGCGTCAGACTGGGAGTATGTGCCGCAGTATCAAGACTCTCCGTCCGCCCGTCCTCCCCGGGGAAGCGACCGAGGAGGACATCGGGGCCGCAGCGCTTCAGTACGTACGGAAGGTCTCCGGATTCCGGGCCCCCGCCGCACACAACCGTGCCGCCTTCGACCGGGCCGTGGACGAGATCGCCCGCGCGACGCAGACCCTGCTCGCCGACCTGGAGGTCCGGGGGAGCGGGGCAGGAAAGGCGAGGGAGGCAGGGGAGGCCGCCGCGCAGCCCGGGTGAGCCCGGCGGCCGAGCGCAGTGGGTCCGGGGTCAGGAGGCCGGTGCGGTCACCGGCGCGGGGCGCCGTATCAGCAGGGCCGCCACCGAGCCCGCGCCGAACAGCGCGAAGAGCGAGACCGCCGTCCCCAGCCAGCTCGCACCCAGCCACTGGCCGCCGAAGTACCCGAGCCCCACGCTGTAACCGGCCCAGGCCACCCCCGCCAGGGCCGACCAGGGCAGGAACTCCTTGGCCCTGCGGTGTGCGGCGCCCGCGCCCAGGGAGACGACCGAGCGGCCCGCCGGTGCGAAGCGCGCTATCACGACGAGCAGACCGCCACCGCGCGCCAGCGCCGTACCGAGGCGTTGCTGGGCGCTGCTGAGACGCCGGGAGCGTGCGATGGCCCGGTCGAGCCGCTCGCCGCCGCGCCAGGCCAGCCGGTACGCGACCAGATCGCCCAGGACCGAGGCGGCCGCGGCGCAGGCGGTGAGGATCAGCAGGTCCGGGACGTTGTGCGGGACCTCGCCGGCCACCGTGGTCGAACCGGCGGCGGCGCCGGTGGCCGCCGTGATCACCAGCACCCCGCTGGGCAGCAGCGGTACGAAGACGTCGAGGACGACGGAGAGCGCGACCACGGCATAGATCCATGGACTGTCGGTCAGCGACCGCACACTCTCGAACACCCGGACTCCCCGTTCGTCACAGCGCCGCGGCGTCGCAGGGGAGCGGCAGGTGCGGCAGTACAGCCATACAGCGTACACGGGGAGGCGCCCCGTGGTTCCGCCGGGGCCTGTGATGTTCGAAAGGCCCCGTTCATCCGTATGGCTGCTCCTGTGCGCGGGTTCGGGCGCGGTGCGCCCAGGCTGGGTCCGTACAGCTGCGGAGCAGCGACGGACGAGCGCGAGGAGCGGACAATGGTGGTGGCAGGGGTACTGGCCGGAGCGGCGGCGCTGGCGATGCTGACGGGGGGCGGGGCCCCGCCCGCGGAGAGCGCCGGGCCCCCGGCGGGCGGCGCGCCCACGCACAGCGCGCCGACCGGCGTGTACTGGCAGCGCGTCCACGCCCGGTTCTCGCCGCCCGCCGCGTTCATCCCGTCGTCCGCGGTGACCTACGACATGAAGGTGGTGCCCGCGGCTTCCCGGATCGAGGTCGAGCAGTCCACGAGCCCCTCGGGCACCCGGGTGACCGCGCGGCTGGCGGGGCTGGAGGCGGGGCACGCCTTCGGCATGCGGGTGCACACCCGGCCGTGCGGCAGCAAGCCCGGCGCTGCGGGACCGCGTTATCTGCACGGGACGGGCGGCCGGGCGGCGGGCCCGGGCGACGAGGTGCGGCTGGATTTCACCACCGACGCGCGGGGCGCGGCCGCGGTGAGCACGCGGCGCGGCTGGAACTTCCGCCCCGGCGGCGCCGGTTCGGTGGTCATCGACCGCGGGCCGGGCGGCGCCGCGGACCCCGTCGCGTGTTTCACCGTGCCGTTCGGGCCGACGGCCGGCTCCGCCGTGTGAGGGGCCCGGCGGAGCGCGGTGTGCCGTAGGCCGGACGGGGCGCGGCCGGTCAGGCGGTCACCGGGGCTGGCCCGGTGACGCGCCTGCGGGCGGCGAGGACGGCGTCCAGCGCCAGTGCGCCGGGGCCGGTGAAGACCAGGAGCAGGAAGGCCCAGCAGAACATCGCCGAGGCCTCGCCGCCGTTCTGGATCGGCCACAGGGTGTGGGGCTGGTGCACGTGGAAGTAGGCGAAGGCCATCGAACCCGACGCGATGAAGGCGGCCGGGCGGGTCAGCAGCCCCGTCAGCACCAGCACACCGCCGACGAGTTCGATGACGGCGGCGTACCCGTCGGGCCAGCTGCCCGCCGACACCGTGCCACCGCCCTGAGCGCCGCCGAGCACACCGAAGAGGGAGGCGGCGCCGTGGCAGGCGAACAGCAGGCCGACCACGGCGCGGAAGAGGGCCAGGACGTAGGGGCGAGCCAGATCGGTCTGCCGGTTGAGTGAGGACACGGTCCTGGCTATGGCTGCAGGCATGGCGGGGGAACTCCTTCACTTGGGGGACCGGAGCAGTCTTAGATTAGGTATGCCTGACTAGAACTTGCAAGTTCAACATTCGGTCAGGTTTTCCGGTCCCCGCAGGGCTTCTTGGCCCTTGCGATACCCCCTCTCCGTACCCTTTCCGGTGCTTCTGCCTCGATTCCGTCAGGTGCCCGCCCCGATCCCCCGCGGACGCCGGTTCAGCCCCGGGTCAACTCCCGGTCCAGCACGGTCTCCAGCCGGGCGCCCGCTCCGTCGCTCCGTGCCTGCTCCAGTCGCAGCCGGGAGGAGCGGCCCCGCAGATCGAGGGTCATCAGCTGGTTGCCGAACCACGGCCCGGCGTCACCCCTGTGCCAGCCGACCGGTGGATCCGCCAGCCGTCCGTGCCGTCGAAGCACCCGGCCGAGCGCCCGGCCCGCACGGGTCCACCCGAACCGGAAGAGCAGACGGATGTACGCGGGCACGCTGTTGTGCACGGGGGAGCAGGTCAGCTGCAGCACCAGGGCGTCAGGGGCCGCAGGCCGCGACGTCTGCGGCGCCGGGGGGTGCCCCGGTCGCCTGCGTGGTGCTCCGGCGGGCCAGTGGGGCTCGGCGACGTACGCGTGGTGGACATCGCCCGAGAGCACGCAGATCGTCGCGGGCGCCCCTTCGCCCGTCCCGGCGTCGGCGATCAGCCGGGTCAGCTCCCTGAACGAGTCGGGGAACGCGGCCCAGTGCTCCAGGTCCGCCG
The DNA here is from genome assembly GCF_036061255.1 of Streptomyces sp. NBC_00388. Classification (NCBI taxonomy): domain Bacteria; kingdom Bacillati; phylum Actinomycetota; class Actinomycetes; order Kitasatosporales; family Streptomycetaceae; genus Streptomyces; species Streptomyces sp. NBC_00388. Next base: position 2,233,518 of record NZ_CP107948.1, on the reverse strand, counting down.
CCCTGCGCAGTTTCTCGCCGATCCGCGCCCACCGTGCCCCGCGTGCTCCCGCGCAGAGCGCCGCGTCCCAGCTCTCCGCGTCATGGATCAGCGGGGGCAGCAGCCAGGGCAGCGAGGTCCCGATCAGGAGGTGGTCGTAGGAGCCGGGCCCGTCCGTCACCTGTTCCCGCAGCCACCGCGATTCGCCGGGGTCGATCATCGCGCGGTGCTGTTCGTCCAGGACCCGGGCGGCGCGCGAGTCGACCATCAGCAGCCGGGTACGGCCGAAGTCCCGGCGGTAGCTCCAGCGGGTGAAGGCGTGATCGGCATCGGCCGCAGCGGCGAACTCCCGCAGTACTCCGGTGCCGTCCCGCGCCGCGCGCACTCTCGCGTACAGCTCGTCGGCCGCCAGCTCGGCGGGGGAGAGGTTGCCCAGGTGCTGATGGACCCAGTACGACATCAGGCCGCTGAGGATCCGTTCCTGCCACCAGTCCGTGGCGCGGATCTCCCGCTGCCAGGCCTCGCTGGTGTTCCAGTCGTCGATGACATCGTGGTCGTCGAAGACCATGCAGCTGGGCACGGTGGAGAGCAGCCAGCGGACCTCCGGGTCCAGCCAGGACTCGTAGTAGAGGTGGGTGTACTCCTCGTAGTCCGCGACCTCGGCGCCCGGGTCCTTGCTCAGGTCCCGGCGGGTGGCGAGCCAGTCGCGGGTGTCCGCCGACACCTCGTCCGCGTAGACCTGGTCGCCCAGGAGCAGCAGGACGTCGGGGCGTTCGTCCGGCGGGGCGGCGGACAGCGTGGACGCGAGCGTGTCCAGCGCGTCGGGGCCCACCGGATCGGGCTCGCCCTGGGCCGGCGCGGCCCAGCGGCAGGAGCCGAAGGAGACCCGCACGGCCGGAGCTCCGGCCGGTCCGGGGCCCGCGCCCGGGTCGGGGGTGCGGATGGTGCTCGGGGGGAAGGACGAGTCCGCGGGCGGCCACACCTGCTCGCCGTCCAGCCGTATCGCGTACGGGGTCTCCGACCCCGGCGTGAGACCGGTCACCGGGACGAGCGCGTAGTGGTGTCCGGCGATCAGGAACGTAGGGGAATCACCCCCCGCGCCGTCCGGGCACCGGACCTCGACCGTGCAGGGCCGGTCGGCCTCGACCCAGACGGTCGCCGACTCCCCCCGGTCCCAGTCGACGTACCTCAGCAGTGGTCCCAGGCGCAGCCCGGCCATGAACGTCCTCCTTCGTCGCCCCCGTACTGCTCCGAACGACGAAGGGTGTCATGGCCGGGTGCCCGCGGGCGATCCGTTCAGCAGTCGTTCAGCACGCCCTGGAGTGCCGTCTTCTCCGCGGAGTCGACCGTGAGCTTGTAGTAGTGCTTCACCTCCACCCAGGCCCGGACGTAGGTGCACTTGTAGGCGGCGCGGGGCGGCAGCCACGTGGCCGGATCCTTGTCGCCCTTGGACTGGTTGACGTTGTCCGTCACCGCGATGAGCTGCGGCCGGGTGAGGTCGTTGGCGTAGGCCTGTCGCTGTGCGGTGGTCCAGCTGCTGGCGCCGGAGCGCCACGCCTCGGCGAGCGGGACCATGTGGTCGATGTCCACGTCGGACGACGCGGTCCAGGTGGCGCCGTCGTACTCGGAGTACCAACTCCCGCTGGTGGCGGCGCAGGTGGAGCTCTGGACGACGTTCGTCCCGTCGCGCTTGAGCACCACTTCGCGGGTGTCGCAGGCGCCGGACTGGGTGATCCAGTGCGGGAACTTGTCCCGGCTGTAGCCGCTCGACGAGCCTTCGGCGGCGACCGTGAGAGAGCTGAGGTAGGTCCGTGCGGTGGCCGCGCTCACCGGGGTGGGCAGTGCGGCCTGGGCGGAGGGGGCGGTGACGAGACCGGCGAGCGTGATTCCCGCGGTCGCGGTGAGTACCGCTATTCGACGCGCGTAGACACCTGACATGCGAACTCCCGTGGGGTGGAGGGGCTTTGCCGATCCGGCTCGGCCATCGTGATGGCGCCGTATTGCCGTGGGGTGGGCGCCAGGTAACAGACTGGCGACATGGGCACGTCACATCAAGAGGCAGGTCGATGTTTGACGCGCCGGCAGATTTCCCGCACAGCCGTACGGTTGGCGCCGGCCGGCCCCGTCCGGGCCGGCTCAGGACCGGCGTCCGGGGTGCTTCCGCTGGTCGCGGCGCCGGTGAGGGTCTTCGCCGGGACCTGGTGTGCCGGTGGACTCCGCGCCGTGGGGCCGCGTGCGGCGGTTCCGCCGCCGTTCGTCGCACTTTTGGGCGGATGGGTCATTCGATCGGGTATTTTGTCCTGTTCTGTGACTCCTGATACGCAAGAGGCTCAGGGGGGACTGAAGGGGGACCGGCCTCGTGCGGTCCGGCGTCGCGCGGTCCTCCTTGTGCGGTCCTGCCTCGCGGACCGGCCTCGCGGTCCGGCCGGAGATCCGCGGCCGGAGATCCGCGGCCGGGTGCGGGACCGGCTGGGGTGTGGGTGCTGCGGGGGTGTGGGTCCGGCTGTGAATGTGGGGCCGGTCACTCTCCCCGGACTCCTGTCCGGCCTGTCGCTGGGTGGCGCCGCACTGGACCGGGGTGCGGCGGGGGAGCTGTCTGCGCTGGTCACAGGGGGTGCGGGCCGGCGGGGTCGGGTTCTCCCGGGCGCCCGGGGCGGTGGCCGCGGAGGCGGCCGGCCCCTGTGACGGTGCCGTAGGGTGTGCGGAGCAGAAGGGGAGTAGCTCTTCGCCGGAACGTCGACATACTGCCGAACCTCGGTTCGGCCGGCGCCCGGAGGCGGTCTTCTTTGAGGACCGCCAGCGAGACCTTCGGCCGCAGTGTCCTGTTGACGCTGCCGTGCCGAGGCGACCCCTTTTCTCTCCGAGTCAGGTCCTCCGGTGCGGTCAGCCCGAACCGATTGAGGATTCAACCCGTGATCAGCTTCACGATCCTGGCGATCACCTTCGGCGTGGTCTTTCTCGCCGAACTCCCCGACAAGACCGCGCTCGCCGGTCTGATGCTGGGTGCCCGCTACCGGGCCTCGTACGTCTTCGTGGGGGTCGCGGCGGCCTTCGCCGTCCACGTCGCGCTCGCCATCGCGGCGGGCAGCGTGCTGACCCTGGTACCGCACCGGCTCCTGCAGGCGATCGTCGGTGTGCTCTTCCTCGGGGGCGCGGCGATGCTCCTCTTCAAGAAGGACGAGGAGGAGGAAGAGGTGAAGGCCCCCGCCGACCAGTCCTTCTGGAAGGTGGCGGGGGCCGGTTTCATGCTGATTCTCGTCGCCGAGTTCGGTGACCTGACCCAGATCATGACCGCCAACCTGGCGGCCCGCTACGACAGTCCGGTCTCCGTCGGCATCGGCGCTGTGCTCGCGCTGTGGGCGGTCGGCGGCCTGGGAATTCTCGGCGGGCGCAAGCTCATGAAGCATGTGCCGCTGCGACTGATCACGAAGATCGCCGCCGCGCTGATGCTGGTGCTCGCCGGATTCAGCCTGTACGAGGCCATCGCGGGCTGACGCCCCGTACCGGACGAGTGGCCGGGGCTCCGGCCGGGGCGGCGGCCCGGGCCGGGGTCGTGTCCGGGCCGCCGCCGGTCCTCCGGGGCGGGCCGTCGTGTGTCCGTGCCGTCAGTCCGTGACGTGGACCAGCAGTGTGCCGTCGGCGGCCTGCTCGACGCGGATCCACGTCAGGTCGGGCACCTGTGCGGTCGGCCGGTGGGCCGCGGCGCGCGGGCCCACGCCCACCACACGCATGCCTGCCGCCTTGCCTGCGGCGATCCCCGCCCCCGAGTCCTCGAAGACGATGCACTCGCCGGGGGCGAAGCCCAGTTCGGCGGCGCCCTTGAGGAAGCCCTCCGGATCGGGCTTGCTGGCGCCGACATTCTCCGCGGTGACCCGGACCTCCGGCATCGGCAGCCCGGCAGCCGCCATCCGGGCTCCCGCGAGTGCCGCGTCGGCCGAGGTGACCAGGGCGTGCTGCAGCCCGGCCAGGGAGGCCATGAATTCCGGGGCGCCGGGGACCGGGACGACGCCCTCGGTGTCGGCGGTCTCCAGGGCGAGCATCTCGCGGTTGTCGGCGTAGTTCTGCTCGACCGGGCGGTCAGGGAGCAGGATGGCCATCGTCGCGTAGCCCTGACGGCCGTGCACCACCTTGAGCGCCTCGCGCGGGTCCAGGCCGTGATCGACGGCCCAGCGGTTCCAGACGCGCTCGACGGCGGCGTCCGAGTTCACCAGCGTCCCGTCCATGTCGAGGAGCAGGGCACGTGCGGGCAGGACGGTCATCAGGTCTCCAGAGGTGCGGGCGCAGCGAACAAGGCGGCCCCGCCCGCCGGTCAGGGAGTACGGGCGGAACCACTTTGTTCCATCAGGATACAAAGCAGAGCGTGCTGTGCGCCAGCCGTCCTGGTCACACCCCGGGCGGCCCCGGGGGCCCGGACGGTCCGGACGGCTCTCAGGGCTGGGTCATCGCCTCCAGCGCACGCCGGGTCGGCGCCCCGTAGACGCCCGGCGGGTCGTCGTCGATGCCCAGCCAGGACTGGAACGTGCGTACCGCGTCGCCCACGTGCGCGTCGAACCGGCCGTCGGCGGGACCGCGGTAGAAATACAGTCGGCCCAGTCGCTGCTGGAGCTCCACGACCCCGGGACCGCTGTCGCCCTGGCGCAGTACGGCCGCTGTCGGCGCCACGGACCGGGGCGGGCGCGGGCCCGCGGTCCCGGTGGGGGACGCCGAGGGCGTGTACGAAGGGGGCGGCGGGGTCACAGCGGCCTCCGGGGACGCCGTGGAGGCACCGGCCGCGGGCTGCGGGGAGGGAGCGCCGGTTGTGGACGGTACCGGCCGCGCTGCCGTGGACGGCTCGGTGGAGCGGGGACCGGGGGCCGCGGACGCGGAGGGCGGGGCCGACGGCAGGACCGGGGCGTCGGGGGCGCTCGTCACCACGTCGGGCAAGGCCCGGTCGTGCGAGGGGGCGCCCGGTGAGAAGAGTCCGGCGGCGAACGCCGCGCCGCCCAGCACCGCCACCGCGGCCACCCCGCCGGCGAGCACGGTGAAGGGTCTTCGCCGCCGTGCGGGCGGTTCCGGCTCCCGGCCCGGGCCCGCCGGCCCCGGCATCCCGGCCGGCCCCGCACCCGGACCGCTCGCCCCCGGGCCCGCCGGCCCCGGCATCCCGGCCGGCCCCGCACCCGGACCGCTCGCCCCCGGGCCTTCCGCGTCCGCACCCGGACCGCTCGCACCCGGACCACCCGCATCCGTACCGGGACCGGGTCCCCGCCCCGTACCCGGAACCGCGTACGGGCCCGGATCCGTGCGGGGCCCCGCACCCGGCTCCGTGCCCGCATCCGTCACCCGGTCGGCGGTGGGCGGGGCTGCCGGGTACGCGGCCCCCACCACGTCGTCCCGTGGATCCGGCGGTGGATCCGGCAGCCGTACGTAGGGCCGTACGCGCAGCGGATCAAAACCCTCGTTGCTCACTGTGGCCACCCCCTTGAACTCGCGGCGATTATGCCGCAGCACCAGGATGGGAGACATGGCTCAGGAAACCCCGGCACCCCCGGCGGCGCCGGTGGCGGCCGACGGGCAACCCCAGCGGTCCGTCCTCGTGGCGATCGGCGCCCTGCTGCTCGGAATGCTCCTCGCCGCACTCGACCAGACGATCGTCTCCACCGCGCTGCCCACCATCGTCAGCGACCTCGGCGGTATGGAACATCTGTCGTGGGTGGTCACGGCCTATCTGCTGGCCTCCACCGCCGCCACCCCGCTCTGGGGGAAGCTCGGCGACCAGTACGGCCGCAAGAAACTCTTCCAGACGGCCATCGTCATCTTCCTGATCGGCTCCGCCCTCTGCGGTATCGCGCAGAACATGCCGGAGCTCATCGGATTCCGTGCGCTGCAGGGGCTGGGCGGCGGCGGCCTGATGGTGCTGTCGATGGCGATCGTGGGCGACATCGTCCCGCCCCGCGAACGCGGCAAGTACCAGGGGCTGTTCGGTGCCGTCTTCGGCGCGACGAGCGTCCTGGGCCCGCTGCTCGGCGGGCTCTTCACCGAACACCTTTCCTGGCGCTGGGTCTTCTACATCAACCTCCCCATCGGTGTGATCGCCCTGGGGGTGATCGCGGTCGTGCTGCACATCCCGGCCCGCTCGGCGAAGCACACCATCGACTACCTCGGCACGTTCCTCATCGCGTCGGTCGCCACCTGCCTGGTGCTCGTGGCCTCGCTCGGGGGCTCCACCTGGCCGTGGGCGTCGGCACAGATCATCGGCCTCGCCGTTCTCGCCGCCGTACTGATCGCCGTGTTCCTCCACGTCGAACGGCGCGCCGCGGAGCCCGTACTGCCGCTCAAGCTCTTCCGCATCAGGACCTTCGTGCTGTGCTCGCTCATCAGCTTCATCGTCGGCTTCTCGATGTTCGGCGCGATGACCTATCTGCCGACCTTCCTCCAGGTCGTCCAGGGCGTCTCGCCCACCATGTCCGGCGTGCACATGCTGCCGATGGTCTTCGGCCTGCTGCTCTCCTCGACGGCCTCCGGCCAGATCGTCAGCCGCACCGGCCGCTGGAAGGTCTTCCCGGTCGCCGGGACGGGCATCACCGCGATCGGGCTCGCGCTGCTGCACCGGCTGACCGATCACAGCTCCACCTGGTCGATGAGCATCAGCTTCTTCGTCTTCGGGCTGGGGCTCGGCCTGGTCATGCAGGTCCTGGTCCTCGCCGTGCAGAACGCCGTGAGCTACCAGGACCTGGGCGTCGCCACCTCCGGCGCGACCTTCTTCCGCTCCATCGGCGCCTCGTTCGGCGTGGCCATCTTCGGCACCATCTTCACCTCGCGACTGCACGGGAAACTCAGCGACGCCCTGGCGGGCCGGCCGCTGCCGCCCGGGGTGAGCGCGGACAGGCTGGAGGCCGACCCGCGCGCCATCTCCGCACTTCCGCCGCAGCTGCACCCGCAGGTGCTGCACGCGTACGCCTCGTCCATCACCGACGTGTTCCTGTACGCGGTCCCCGTGGTGCTGCTCGCCTTCGTCGTCTCCTGGTTCCTCAAGGAGGACAAGCTGCGCGGCTCTGTGACGACCCCCGAGGTCACCGAGACCCTCGCCTCCAACCCGGTCCAGCGCTCGTCGTACGACGAGGTGATGCGGGCCCTCTCGGTCCTCGGACACCGGGAGGGGCGCCGCGAGATCTACGAGACGATCACCGCGAAGGCCGGTTACGACCTGCTCCCCGCCACCAGCTGGCTGCTGCTGCGCATCAGACGCCACGGTCTGGTCGAACCGGCCCAGCTGGCCGAGATGGCGCCGGTCCCGCTGCGGGCGATCACCGAGGCGGCCCGGCAGGCCGAGGAACGCGGGCTCGCGGTACGCGAAGGGGTGCAGCTCGCGCTGACCGATCCGGGTGTGAACGTCACGGCCCGCCTCGCCAAGGCCCGCGAGGAGTCCCTCGCCGAACTGCTCGGTGACTGGTGGGGCCCCGAGCGGCCGACCGATCTGGTCGTCCTGGTGGAGGAGCTGAACGCCGAGCTGTGCGGCTCGGACGCCGAATGGCCGCGCGAGCACGAACCGCGGACCGTGTAGCGGCGCCCGCGGACCGTACGGCGCCGACGGCGGAGCGGGGCCGGGCCGCCGGGCCCGACCCGCGGGCGGGCCCTACAGGTCCTTCCCGTACCAGACCTCCATGTACGGGCCCGTCGTGTAGGCCGGGATCTCCCGGTAGCCCTGGCGCACGTACAGTCCGCGTGCCTCGATGAGATCGAGGCGGGTGTTCAGCACCATGCGCCCCGCACCGAGCTGCCGCGCCGCGTCCTCCAGCCCGGCGAGCAGCAGCTTGCCGCCGCCGGTGCCGCGCCGGCCGGGCCGGGTGTACACGCGGGTCAGCTCCGCGGTGGCCGGGTCGAGCAGGAGCACCCCGCCGCAGGACGCCGGTCTGCCCTCGTGCCGTCCGACGAGGAACTCCCCTGTGGGACAGGAGAGTTGCTCGACACCGTCCCCGGCAAGGCCCGCGTCGATCTCCTCCTCGGTGGCCGGCCGCTTCCAGTAGCGGCTCGCGACCTCGTCGTAATAGGAACGGCGCAGCGCGTACGCGTCGGGGGAGTTGAAGGGCTCGGGGGTCACGGTCCATGTCACCGGAGCATTGTGACGGCGGCCCCGCCGTTTGGCACGCGGATTCCGGGACACTCGAACGGCGTACGAATGACCGCCCGTCCGCGAGGAGGAAGGCACTCATGTCCACCGTCCTGATCGTCGCAGTAATCGTGGTGTTCGTCGCCGTTGTCGCCGCGTTTCTGTACTTCGGTCCCGGCAGGGGAAACCGCCGGGGCAGCCTGAGGAGCCGCTTCGGGCCCGAGTACGACCGGGTGCTGGCCCGTCATGGCGGGGACACCGGGGCCGCGGAGGCGGAGCTCGGTGAGCGGGTGAAGCGGCACGGCTCGCTGGAGACGCGCCCGCTGACCCCCGAGACACGTGAACGGTATGTGTCCCGGTGGACCGGGATCCAGGAGCAGTTCGTGGACGCGCCGCAGCAGGCGGTGGCCGAAGCGGAGCAGCTCGTCGGCGCACTGGCGCACGAGCGGGGATTCCCGGCTGCCGAGGACCGCGAGAACCATGTCGACGCGCTCTCGGTGCACCACCCGCACCATGTCAACGGCTACCGCACGCTGCACAGTTCGGTGGAGTCCGGGGCGGGCACCGAGGACCTCAGGGCCGCGCTCCTCGAAGCGCGCGGGCTCTTCGGTGAGCTGGTCTCCACGAAGGAGCACGATCCGGACCACGGGCACGCGCGGGCCCGCGACCGCCAGAAGGTGCTGCCGGGGCGGCACCAGCCGAAGGGAGAAGGTGCGTAATGGCCTACGAACAGGAGCGACCGGTACGGACCGGTCTGCCGGAGCAGACGGACCGCACGCAGGCAGCGCCCGGCAGGACCGGGGCGGCGCACGCCGGGAGGGCCGGCCGGGTGCCCGACCCGACGGCCGGCGTCCAGGACCCGGTGGCCGGCAACGACCTCGACAGGGACGGCGACCCGCTCGGCGCCCCGCCCCGCCCGGCCGCCGTTCCGGACGGGAGCGGTGCGGGCGTACGCGGCCCCGATCCGCGGGAGCAGGCCGGCCGCGTCCCGGACGTACGCGGTGACGGCTTCGAAACAGGGACGGCAGGCGCGCACCGGTCCACGCCGGTACCGGACGCCGTCGCGGAGTCGGGCGCGGACCCCGCGGCGGATGTGCGGGGGAGCGGCTTCGAGACCGACGAAGCGGCCCGGCACACGCCTGCCCACGCCGCCGGCCACGCCCGGACCGCGGGCGACCTGTCCGCCACCGGCCCGGCCGGCGGCGGGCTCGTGTCCGCCGGTGAGCGCGAGGAACTGGAGCGCCGTCTGCAAGGAGCCGTCAGCGGCTTCGTCGACGCCCCGAGGGAGGCTGTCGAGCAGGCCGACCGGGTCCTCGACGAGACGGTCACCCGTGTGACCGCCCTCCTCGCCGAACGGTCCGAGAGCCTGCGGACGTCCTGGCACGGCAGGGACGCGCATGCGGAGACGGAGGAGCTGCGGCTGACGCTCCGCACCTACCGTGAGGTGACGGAGCGCCTGCTGCAGCTGTGATCAGCCCTTCTTCGGGGCGGCCTGCTGGACGACCTCGAAGGACCACAGGGTCGAGCCGGAGGCGGCGGGCTTGGGACGCTCGCCGCCTTCCGCGCTGCCACCGTGGGCGCCGCGCATGGAGGTCGCCATCCACTTGTCGAAGTCGGCCTCACTGGCCCACCGCGTGTAGACGAGATACTGATCGGTGCCCTCGGCGGGGCGCAGCAGCTCGAACCATTCGAAGCCGTCGGAGTTCTCCACGGACCCGGCACGGGACGCGAACCGCTTCTCCAGCACCTCGCGCTGCTCGTCGGGGACGGTCAGGACATTGATCTTCACGATGCTCATATCGCCCATCCTGCCGTACCCGCGGGGCGCCCGAGCCGGGCGGGTCAGACGAGCGGCGGTGGTGCGTGCGCCGGTGGCGGAGGCGTGACCGGGCGGCGGCGTCCCGCACGTACCAGCAGCAGCGCGGCCACCAGGAGCACCACCAGCACACCGCCCACGGTCAGCAGCCAGACCGGAATGCCGCCCGCTGTCAGGAGGCGTTCGTCATGGATCACCCGCTGGTAGGGGCGGTCGGACGCGGAACGCCGCAGCTCGTGGTCCCCGTTGATCCGGGACGGCTCGGGGAAGCTCTGGTCCAGCGCGGTCAGATACCGCTCCCCGGCCGCGAAGCGGCCCAGTACGCCGGTCGGCGGGATCCTTCCGGCATACGTCACCTCGGGGGGCAGCCCGCCGATCGTGCCCCGGGTCTCCATCCGGTGCGCGGCCAGCACGTACAGCCCCAGGGTCTGGGGGTTCCGCGCACGGCGGGACAGCCGCATCGGATAGACGAGCCGGTCGCTCGCGAAGCGCAGCCGCAGGGGGTCCAGGACCCCGGCGAGCGTCCCGCCCTCGCGGTCGGGGGCCAGCCGCACCGCTACGTACTCCCACTTCCGGTCGACGTAGGGCCGCAGGTCCTCCGGCATTCCGTGCGGCAGCCGGAAGCCGTTCTGCCGGAGCCAGCCGTCCAGGGCGCCGGGGTCGGTGGCCGTCAGCCTGGCGACGTCGAAGGGGCCGAGCCGTTCGCGGCCCACGACACCGACGGCGGGCGCGCCCGGCGGGCGGGGAACGGCGGAAGCGCCGTCACCGGAGCCCGGGCCGAACGGCCAGTCGCCGCCGCGCGGCCAGAAGTGGTCACGGGTTCGGTGGACCGGAGCCGTGACCGACTCCAGCGCGTCGAAGAGCGCGTTGTCGCCGAGCGTGACCGTGGCCCGGTGCGGGACCGGCATGATCCAGGCCGCCTGCGACGCGTTGCCCGCGACCGTCAGGCTCATCACGATCTGCTCGCTGCGGCCGTCCCAGCGCACGACCGACGTCTCGCGGTCCACATTCAGCCGGGACGCCGGATCGTGGACCAGCGCCCCGCATCCACAGGCGTACGCCGGTGCCATCAGCGATCCCAGCTGCACCACCAACAGCGCGAGCACCACCATCAGCGCTCTGCTCCGCAACCCCGCACCCCCTGTCCGCACTCCCCGTACCCGCATCCCCCGTGGCCTCCCCTTCGCCCCGTCGTGCCGCCGTCCGACACGAGCACAGACGGCGGACGGGCGGGGCCGGTTCCGGACAACCCGGTGCCGCTCCCGCGGGGCCGCGGAGGGAACGCGGCGCGGGGTTCACGGACCGGAGCCGTCTGCGGGCCGGCGCCCGCAGTGCTTGAATGGCCGGGCGAGGGGCCGGCCACCGGCCGCCCGGGGCGACAGTCACGGGGCCCGGCGGCGCCGTACCCCCAACGGTCTTCCTCACCACGGCCCCTGGCCGGAACCGTAGGGGCCGGGTCAGGTGAACGGGGGGTTGCCTGCGTCACTGCTCCGGAGCAGTGCGAGTCTCTTCAGACACAGGGACCGGATATTTCCGGCGATGAGGACGGGCGGAGGGCCGGCGCGGCGTGGCGAATGACGGGCACAACGGGGCGCGGACAGCGGTGGGCGCGGAAGCGGGAATCGAGCGGGCACGGGCGGTGCTCTGGCTGGTCGTCGCCGCACTGGCGGTCCGCCAGGTGGCGGCCATACTCCGGCTGCCGCCCGGCAGACGCCTCACCGACCTGGAGACGTGGACGGGCGCCGACGGGGTCCTGCACCTCGGGGGCCCGCTCTACGCGACCGGCGGGTTCACCGGCACCCCGTTCGCCGGTCTCGTCCTCAAACCGCTGACCCACTCCGCCGAGCAGAGCCTCGGCGTCGCCTGGACCTTCGGTTCGCTGCTGCTCGTCGTCATCCTCGGCATGGTCGTGGCGCGCGCGCTGCCGGGCGAGATCTCCCGGCGTACGTCGCTGATCGCCGCCCCCGTCGCGATCAGCCTGCTGATGCTCTCCCTGCCGGTGCGCAACGCCTTCCACCTCGGCCAGACCAGCATCATTCCGGTGCTGCTCGTCCTGCTGGGGTGCTTCGCGGTACGGGACGAGCGCGCCTCCGGCGTGCTCATCGGGCTCGGAGCCGCGCTCCAGCCCACCGTGCTGCTCTTCGTGCCGCTGCTCTGGCTGACCGGCCGCAGACGCGCCGCGCTCTCCGCCACCGCCGCCTTCGCCCTCTGCACCGCGCTCGCCTGGGCCGTCATGGCACGCGACTCCTGGACGTACTGGATCCACCATGTGGCGGGAGCCGGTCTCGGCTCGCACCCGGACGGGCTCGCCAACCAGTCCATGCACGGTGCGCTGCTGCGCTTCGGGCTGCACGGACCGCTGGAGATCGTGGTCTTCCTGGTCCTCGCCGTGGCGGTCTCGGTGCTGGCGCTGCGCCGCGCCGCGCGTTACGCGAAGGACGGACAGCTGCTGCTCGCCGTCGCGGTGACGGGCTGCGCCGCCGTCGCGGTCTCGCCGACCGCCTGGCAGCACCAGCTCCTCTGGGTGCTGCTCGCCGTCGTCGGCCGGGTCGGCCGGCGCGCCGCGGACCGGATGGTCTGGCCCGCCGTCGTCGTACTGGTCAGCACGCTGCCCGGCACGATGCTGCTGCCCAACATGGCGGCGCTGTACCCGGTGCGGGACAACGCGGTGCTGCTGACCGCGCTGGCGGCGGCCTGTGCGGTGCCGTTCCTGGGCCGCACCGCGCCCGGCTGGGACGCGGCCGAGCCCACCGTGTACGCGACCCCCGTGCCTGCCCGCTGGAGCCGGGTCCCGCTGCTGCCGTTCTGGCGGCGCGTGCTGACCCGTCCGAATCTCCTGCTGGAACTCCTCGCGATCCGCGTCGGCTACTCGGTGTACTCGCACATCCGGGCCGCCGCGACCGGTGGCCGGTCCGCCGCCGAGGCGCACGGCCGTACGGTCGTGTCGATCGAGAAGGCGCTGCACATCGACATCGAGCACTGGGCCAACCACGCGGTGGTGAAGGTCCACTGGCTCGAAGCGTTCTTCAACTTCTACTACGAGTCGTTCCACTTCGTGGTGCCGCTGGCGATCCTCGCGGTGCTGTACGTCCGCCGCCCCAGTGACTACCGCTGGGCGCGTACGTCGCTCTCGTTCGCCACGCTTCTCGGCCTGGTCGGGTTCTTCTTCTTCCCGCTGGCCCCGCCCCGGCTGATGCCGGGCCTGGGCTTCATCGACTCGGTCCACGGCGTGCAGGACCTCGCGCACCCCGACTACGGCGCGATGACCGCGATGACCAACCAGTACGCGGCGATGCCCTCACTGCACTTCGGCTGGGCGCTGTGGTGCGGTGTCACCGTCGCGGTCCTGGTCCCGAAGCGCTGGATGAAGGCGGTCGCGCTGCTGCACCCGCTCTTCACGGTCAGCGCGATCATCGCCACCGCCAACCACTGGGTGCTCGACGCGATCGGCGGTGCGACGGTGGTGGCGCTCGGCTTCGGGCTCACCTATCTGCTGGCCGGACCGCGCAGGCTGCAGGCGCCCGGCGTTCTGGCGCCCGGCGGCGTGACCGGGACGCCCGGCGGGGCCGACGGTGACGCGCGGCCCTCTGCCGGGAGCGGCTCCGGGAGCGCTCGGCCCGCGACGCCTCCCGCGGAGCAGGAGCCCGAGGCGGCCGGCACAGGCTGACGCCCTCCCCGCTCAGCCCAGCTCGGTGTCCCCGAGCGAGACGAGCAGCCGGCGGAGGGCCGCGTCGATGGTGCCGCGCTCCGCCGGGGTCAGCCCGGACAGCATCCGGTCCTCGTTCTCCACGTGGGCCACGACCGCCGCCTCCACCACGTCGTAACCCTCGCCGGTGAGCCGTACGTTGACCGCGCGGCGGTCGGTGGGGTGCGCACCCCGGGTGATGAGCCCCTTCTTCTCCAGCCGGTCCAGCCGGTTGGTGATCGCGCCGGAAGTGACCATCGCGGAGCGCAGCAGTCCGCCGGCCGTCAGCTCGTAGGGCGCGCCCGCGCGGCGCAGCGTGGCGAGGACGTCGAACTCGCCGTACTCCAGGCCGAACTGCGCGAAGACCGGCTTCATGCCCTTCTGGAGCAGGTTGCCGGCGCGGGTGATGCGGCCCACCAGGGCCATCGCGTCCAGGTGGCCGAGGTCGGCCCGCTCACGCTGCCACTGGGCCGCGAGCATGTCGACGGCGTCCGTGCGGGTCGTATCCGTGGGGGGCTTCCCGCCGCCGTTCCCCGGTCCTGCCATCACACGCTCCTGTGTCTCTCAATGTTGAGATACTTGACGTTCGCCGGTCGTCGCGTCATATTTACCTCAACGTTGAGATTATCAATCCTGAGATTGCCAACGTTGAGGGGGGATTATGCCTGTCACCGTACCGGCCTCCGCGCCCGCTTCCGGTGGCGCCGTCCGGCCGTCCGGCCGGGGCGGCACCGTGCTGAGCGCCGCGCTCGCGGCCCTGGGTCCGCTCACCTGGGGCACCACATACGTCACCACCACCGAACTGCTGCCCCCGGACCGGCCGTTGCTGCTGGCGACGGTGCGTGCGCTGCCCGCCGGGCTGATCCTGCTGGCGGTCACCAGGCGGTTGCCCCGTGGTGCCTGGTGGTGGAAGTCGGCCGTCCTCGGGCTGCTCAACTTCGGCGCCTTCTTCCCGCTGCTCTTCCTCGGCGCCTACCGGCTGCCGGGCGGTGTGGCCGGCACGGTCAGTGCGGTGCTGCCCCTGCTGGTGGCCGTGCTGGGCTTCTTCGTGCTGCACATCCGCCCCACCGGCCGCACCCTGCTGGCCGGCGCCGTGGGGGTGATCGGGGTGGCCCTCCTCGTCCTGCGCGGCTCGGCCCGGGTGGACCCGCTCGGTATCGGCGCGATGCTGCTCGCCACCGCTCTCATGTCGCTCGCCGTCCTCCTCGCGAAGCGCTGGGGGCGGCCCGAAGGAGTCCCGCTGCTGGCGCTGACGGGATGGCAACTCACGGCGGGAGGTGTGGTACTGGCCCCGCTGGCGCTCGCCGTCGAGGGGCTGCCTCCCGCGCTGACCGGCAGGAACATCGCAGGCTTCGCCTACCTCGGGCTGATCGGCACGGCCCTCGCGTACGCCATGTGGTTCCGGGGCATCGAGCGGCTGCCCGCCGCGTCGGTCGCCTTCCTGGGGCTGACCAATCCGATCGTGGCGACCCTCGCGGGCCTGCTGCTGCTCGACCAGACGCTGACCGCCTGGCAGGGCGGCGGACTTGCCCTGGTGGTGGCGAGCGTGGCGCTCGGCCAGCGCGGGTCACGCCGCCGGGACAGCGCGATCCCGGCCCCACCCGCCGGCCCGGCCGATTCCCACAGGCCGGCCCGGCCGAGCGCCGCCGACCGAGCAGGACGGAGTTGAGAACGATGCACATCACCGTGTTCGGAGCAGCGGGGAGCGTGGGCAGCAGAGTGGTGGCCGAGGCGCTCTCCCGAGGCCATGAAGTCACCGCCGCCGTACGCGACCCGGCCCGTGCGGCAGCCCTGCCGCCCGCCGTCCGCGTCCGCACCGGGGACGCCGGCGACCCCGACGACGTGGCGGCCCTGAGCGAAGGCCAGGACCTGGTGATCAGCGCGGTGCGCCCGCCCGCGGGCCGCGAGAGCGAGCTGGCCGTGACGACCGCCGCGGTGCTGGAGGGGGTGGCGCGCGCCGGGGTGCGGGTGCTCGTCGTCAGCGGCGCGGGAAGTCTCACGGTGCCCGGCGCCGGAGGTGCGACCGTGGCCGAGGGTGCGGACTTCCCGCCGGACTGGCGCCCCATCGCGCGCGCCTGCGACGCACAGCTGGCGGTGTGCCGTGCCGACACCGCGGCCGACTGGGCCTGCCTGAGCCCGGCCGCGCTGCTGCGGCCCGGCACCCGTACCGGCCGCTACCGGCTGGGCGCCGACGAACTGGTGGTCGGCGCGGACGGCAGCTCGTCGCTCTCCCTGGAGGACCTGGCGGTCGTGCTGCTGGACGAGGCCGAGAAGCCCCGGCACCGCCAGGTCAGATTCACCGCCGGGTACTGAGACCGGCCGGACGGGGGCCGGCCGGAACGGGGGCCTGCCGGCCCGCGCGGGCGGGCCCCGGGGCCCGCCCGCCGGTCAGCCGCTGTTGACCCGGAGCTCCTTGATCCCGTTCAGCCAGGCCGAGCGCAGCCGCCGCGGGTCGCCGGTCAGTCTCAGGTCCGGCAGGACGTCCGCGATGGCGTTGAAGATCAGGTTGATCTCCAGTACGGCGAGGGACTTGCCCAGGCAGAAGTGCGGGCCCCCGCCGCCGAAGCCGAGGTGCGGATTGGGGTCCCGGGTGATGTCGAACTGCTCAGGGTCATCGAAGACCTCGGGGTCGTTGTTGGCCGACGAGTAGAAGATGCCGACCCGGTCGCCGGCCTTGATCCGCTGTCCGCCCAGCTCCAGATCCTGGGTCGCCGTGCGCTGGAACGAGACCACGGGCGTGGCCCAGCGCACGACCTCCTCGGCGGTGGTGGCGGGCCGTTCGGCCTTGTAGAGCTCCCACTGGCCGGGGTGGGTGAGGAAGGCGTGCATCCCGTGGCTGATCGCGTTGCGGGTGGTCTCGTTGCCCGCGACGGCGAGCAGGATGACGAAGAAACCGAACTCGTCGGACGACAGGTTCCCCTCGCCCTCGGCGGCGACCAGGGTGGAGACGATGTCCTTGGCCGGGCACTCCTTGCGGTCCGCCGCGAGGTTCATGGCGTACGAGACGATCTCCATCGCCGCCTCGGTCCCGACCTCCTCCGTGATCGCGTACTCCGGGTCGTCGTACGCCGCCATCTTGTTGGACCAGTCGAAGATCTTGGACCTGTCCTGCTGCGGTACGCCGATGAGCTCCGCGATGGCCTGCAGGGGCAGCTCCACCGCGATGTTGGTCACGAAATCGAAGGACCCGTCGTCCGCCGCGCCCGCCAGCGCGGTCCCGACGATGGAGCGGGCCCGGTCGCGCAGCGCGTCCTCCAGTGAACGGATGGCGCGCGGGGTGAAGCCGCGCTGGACGATCTGGCGTACGCGGGTGTGCTCGGGCGGGTCCATGTTGAGCATGATCAGCCGCTGGACGTCGATCTGGTCGCGGCTGATCGACTCGTTGAAGCGGATGACGGCGGTGTTGGTGTTCGAGGAGAACAGCTCCGGGTGCGTGGAGACGTACTTGACGTCCGCGTGCCGGGTCACGGCCCAGTACCCGTCGTCGCCGAAGCCCGCGATCCCGGTCGGCTGGGCGCACCACCAGACCGGCGCGGTCTGCCGCAGCTGTGCGAACTCCGGGTGCGGGACCCGGTCCTGGAGCAGATCCGGATCCGTGAAGTCGAATCCTTCGGGCAGATGGGGGCAGTGCATCGGCTCCTCCAACTCCAGGTCTGGCTGACTGTGTCCGACCGCAGCCTGTCTGACGGCCCATCAGATAGCCGAAAGATAGTAACGAGTTCTACAAGGAGCAAGGGTCCCGGACGGAGTTGTTGCGCGCCATGGGGCCGCGGGCCGCCGCAAGACCGGTGCACGGGCCTTGCGTACCGGGGGTAGCACTCATAAGACTGCACGGAGAACTAGAACGCGTATCAGTTCTTCCGCGCGGGCGCCGGGACGCCCCAGCGGACGTGGAGGAGAGGACGAGCTCATGGCCGCGGAACCCGTCATCGTCGAAGCCGTACGTACCCCCATCGGCAGGCGCGGAGGCGCCCTCGCCAATCTCCATCCCGCCTATCTGCTGGGCGAGACCTACCGGGAACTCCTGGGCCGCACCGCCATCCACGCCGACTGCGTCGAGCAGATCGTCGGCGGTACGGTCACCCATGCGGGCGAGCAGTCCATGAATCCGGCACGCAACGCCTGGCTGGCGATGGGGCTGCCGTACGAGACGGCGGCGACCACCGTCGACTGTCAGTGCGGGTCCTCGCAGCAGGCCGGCCACATGGTGGCCAACATGATCGCGGGCGGTGTCATGGACGTCGGCATCAGCTGCGGTGTGGAAGCGATGTCGCGGGTGCCGCTGGGCAGCGGCTCCAAGCACGGACCCGGCAAGCCCTTCCCCGACGAGTGGAACGTCGACCTGCCGAACCAGTTCGAGGCAGCCGAGCGGATCGCCCGCCACCGGGGGCTGACCCGGGAGAACGTCGACACGCTGGGTCTCCTCTCGCAGGAGCGGGCGGCCGCTGCCTGGGCCGAGGAGCGCTTCAAACGGGAGACGTTCGCCGTCCAGGTCCCCACGACCGAGGACGAACAGGCAGCGGGCCAGGGCATGTGGCGCCTGGTCGACCGTGACGAGGGGCTGCGCGACACCACCATGGAGGGGCTCGCCGGGCTCAAGCCGGTGATGCCGCTCGCCGTGCACACCGCGGGCAACTCCTCGCAGATATCCGACGGTGCCTGCGCGATCATGTGGGCGTCCAAGCGCATGGCGCGGGCGCTCAAGCTGAGGCCGCGGGCGCGGATCGTCGCCCAGGCGCTGGTCGGCTCGGACCCGCACTTCCATCTGGACGGGCCGGTCGACGCGACCCGCGCGGTACTCGGCAAGGCGGGGATGTCGCTCAAGGACATCGACCTCGTGGAGATCAATGAGGCGTTCGCCTCGGTGGTGCTGAGCTGGGCCCAGGTCTTCGAGCAGGACCTGGAGAAGGTCAACGTGAACGGCGGAGCGATCGCGCTGGGACACCCGGTGGGGGCGACGGGCGCCCGTCTCATCACCACCGCGCTGCATGAGCTGGAGCGCAGGGACAAGGAGTTCGCGCTGATCACGATGTGTGCGGGCGGTGCGCTGGCCACCGGCACGATCATTCAGCGGCTGTAGCGGACCCCGCGGCAGGGCCGGACCGTTCCGGCCCTGTCCCGGAGGCGGCCTGAACGCCGGGAACAGCCGCCGCGCCGAAGGCGGCCTCCGCGTCGAAGGCGGCCCGCCGGGTCGCCCGGCGCAGCGCCTTCAGCACGGCCGGGCCGACCACCAGGGTCAGGACGACGGTGACGGCCGCCCGTCCCAGGTCCCAGCCGAGCGAGGTGGCCGCGCAGTACGCGAAGAAGCGGGTCAGGTTCGCCCCGACCGCGTCACCGGGATGGAAGGAGACCCCGGAGGACAGCCCGCCGATATAGGTCCAGCCCTGCAGGTTCATGATCGTGCCGTACGCGAAGGCCGCCGCGCACCCGTAGGCCGCGAGCATCAGCAACTCCGCCCGCCCGCGCAGCCGCCGGGCGCCCGGCAGCAGCCCAGCGCCCATCGTGAACCAGCCCATCGCCAGCATCTGGAACGGCATCCACGGCCCGACCCCGCCGGTCAGCAGCGCGGAGGCGAACATCGTGACCGAGCCCAGCACGAAGCCGAATCCGGGACCGAGCACCCGCCCGCTCAGCACCATCAGGAAGAACATCGGCTCAAGGCCCGCCGTGCCCGCGCCGAGCGGGCGCAGCGCGGCGCCGACCGCCGCCAGCACCCCCAGCATCGCCACCGCCTTCGCGTCGAGACCGGCGTCGGCGATGGTCGCCACCACCACGGCCACCAGCAGCGGAAGCAGCGCGGCGAACAGCCACGGGGCGTCCTGCGAGTGCGCGAGCCCGGACGCGGAGTCGGCGAGCAGCGGCCAGCCGAAGGCGAACACCCCGATCACCGTGATCAGGACGAGCGCGGCGACCGAACGGGGGCCGAGCCCGATGGCTCTCACAGCGCCTCCCGGACCTGGGCCACTGTCAGCCAGTCCTGCGGCGCGAGGATCTTCGAGACCTGCGGTGCGAAGGACGGCGACGACACCACGACCTCCGGCGTCGGCCCGTCCGCGACGATCTCGCCGTCGGCCAGGATGACGACCCGGTGGGCGAGTTCGGCGGCCAGTTCCACGTCATGGGTGGCCAGCACGATGGCATGGCCGTCCCGGGCCAGCGCGCGCAGCACCCCGACGAGCCGGCTCTTCGCCGCGTAGTCCAGACCGCGCGTCGGTTCGTCGAGCAGCAGCAGCGGGGGGCGGCCGGTCAGCACGACGGCCAGCGCCAGCGCGAGCCGCTGCCCTTCGGAGAGATCACGGGGATGGGTGGAGTCCGCCACACCGGGGAGCAGCTCGGAGACGAGCTCCCGGCAGCTGCCGGGAGCCGCGCCCGCGTCGGAGTCGGCCGCCGCGCACTCGGCTGCGACCGTGTCCGCGTACAGCAGATCGCGCGGTTCCTGCGGTACGAGCCCCACCCGGCGGATCATCTCGCGCGGAGAGGTCCGGTGCGGGGTCATGCCGCCGACGCGCACCGAACCGGACGACGGCTCGTGCATTCCGACGAGCGTGCCGAGCAGGGTGGACTTCCCCGCTCCGTTGCGGCCCATCAGGGCGATTGTCTCGCCGGGCCGCACCGAGAGGGAGACCTCCCGCAGCGCCTCGACCCGGCCGCGCCGCAGGCCGAGCCGCTCGGCGGTGGCGACCGGTTCTGCGGGTGGGGGAGCGGGCGGGTCCGTGCGGGTGCGGCCGGTCAGCCGCTCGCGCAGCCCGGCCGCCCGGCGCCTGGCGTCCCGCACGGAGAGCGGCAGCGGCTCCCAGCCCGCCAGCCTGCCCAGCGCCACGACCGGCGGGAACACCGGGGACACCGCCATCACATCCGCCGGCGGGCCGAGGACCGGGGCCTCGCCGGGGCCGGGCAGCAGGATCACCTGGTCCGCGTACTGCACCACCCGCTCCAGCCGGTGCTCGGCCATCAGCACGGTCGTGCCGAGGTCGTGCACCAGCCGCTGGAGAACGGCCAGCACCTCCTCGGCGGCCGCGGGGTCCAGCGCGGACGTCGGTTCGTCGAGCACCAGCACCCTGGGGTGCGGGGTGAGGACGGAACCGATCGCGACCCGCTGCTGCTGACCGCCGGAGAGCGCGGCGATCGGGCGGTCGCGCAGCTCGGTGAGGCCCAGCAGGTCGAGGGTCTCCTCCACCCGCCTGCGCATCACGTCCGGGGCGACGCCCAGCGACTCCATGCCGTAGGCCAGCTCGTCCTCGACGGTGTCCGTCACGAAATGGGCGAGCGGATCCTGGCCCACCGTCCCCACCAGGTCGGCGAGTTCGCGGGGTTTGTGGGTGCGGGTGTCCCGCCCGCCGACGGTGACCCGGCCGCGCAGCACCCCGCCCGTGAAGTGCGGCACCAGACCGGACACCGCACCGAGCAGCGTCGACTTGCCGGCGCCCGACGGCCCGACGAGCAGCACCAGTTCGCCCTCGGACACGGTCAGATCGACCCCGCGGACCGCGGGTTCCGCGGCATCGGCGTAGGTGACCGACACCTGCTCGAACCGGATCACTTACACCCTCTCCTTCGGTACGGGGGACTTCGGCGCCGGACCCCCGGGCACGGAGGCCTTCGGTCCGGGGCCCTTCGGTCCGGGGCCCTTCGGTACGGGGGCCACGAAGGCGGGAAGCAGCCCGATCAGCACGCCGGCCGCCGGCCACAGGGGCAGCCCCGGCGCGACCAGCGGGACCACACCGGGATGCAGCGCCGCCGTGTCCTGCCCGCCCGCCCGGATCATCAGCGCGGCCACGGCGACCCCCGATCCCGCGACCAGCCAGGCGCGCGGACCCCAGCGGTCGGGCCGGTAGCGCGTCCGCACGGAGCGGCGGCCGCCCAGCCTGAGCCCGGCGAGAGCGGCCAGCAGCCCCGCGCCGAGCACCGGCAGACCGTACGAGGCCCCCTCGGCGGCCAGCAGACCGTACGTCCCCGCACAGACCCCGAGCAGCCCGCCGAGAGTCAGCGCGGTCGTGGTGTGCCGGACCGCACGGGGCACCCGCGCGGTCCGGCCGTAGCCGCGCGCGTCCATCGAGGCCGCGACGGCGACCGACCGTTCCAGCGCGCCCTCCAGGACCGGCAGCCCGATCTGCAGGACCGCCTTCACACCACCCGTGGGACGGCCGCGCAGCCGTCGCGCGGTCCGCAGCCGGACCACATCGGCGACCATGTTGGGCGCGAAGGTCATCGCGACGACAACGGCCACACCGACCTCGTAGAGGGCGCCCGGCAGGGACTTGAGGAGCCTGGCCGGATTGGCGAGCGCGTTGGCAGCGCCCACACAGATCAGCAGCGTGGCCAGCTTGGCGCCGTCGTACAGCGCGAAGACCAGCTGCTCCGCCGTCACCCGGCCGCCGATCCGCACCCCCTGCGCCCAGTGCGGCAGGGGGAGTTCAGGCAGGGTGAACAGCGGGTGCGAGCCGGGTACCGGGGAGCCGAGCACGACGGAGAACACCAGCCGGATACCGATGACGAAGAGCCCGAGCCGCACGAAGGTGCCGTACGAGCGGGCCCAGGGCGCGTCCGTGCGCCGGGCCGCCACCACATAGCCCGCCACGCCGACCAGCAGGCCGAGCAGCAGCGGATTGGTCGTGCGGGACGCGGCGGTGGCGAGCCCGAGGGCCCACAGCCACCAGGCCCCCGCGTGGAGCGTGTTGCTGCGGCCGGCGGCGGGGGCGCGGAGCGACACCGTCATCCGCTGTTGCGCCTGCGACGGGCCTGCCACGCACCGGCCGCGCCGAGCACGACCACAGCGGCGATCCCGCCGACGAGCCCGGCGGAGGGCCCGCCGCCGTCGCCGCTGTCGCCCTGCGCCGTGCCGCCGGTCCGCTTCTCGTTTCCGCGCGGGTGGTTCCCCGACACCTGCTCGCCGCAGCCGGTCCGCGGGTAGTCCGCGATCGAGCAGAGCAGCGCGGCACTGTTGTAGCGCAGCGGCTTGGCGACGGCGGCGAGTGCCTCCGCGCTGGTCGCGTCATCGCGGACCCGCGCGCACGCGGTGCGCTCGGCGGGCGGCTTCTCGCCGTCCGGTGCGTCGGCCGCACTGCCGAAGTCGATGACCAGCGCGATCCGCTTGGAGCCGTCCCCGGCCGGTGTCTTCGCGCAGATGCCGTCGAAGGTGACGGCGCCGCTCCGTGCCGGAACGCGCGGTTTGCTCGCGTCCTGGGAGTCCGCGCTGACGGCGAACCGGAAACCCTGCACGTCCCCGTCGGACGGACGGGCCGTCGACGGGCCCTGGGTGGCGTACTGCCAGCCACTGCCCGCGCGGTCCCAGAACGACCAGTACCGGTACCCGGCGGCGTGCGCGGGCGCCGCCCCGAACGTGGTGAGTGCGCTGAGCGCGGCGCCCAGGGCGACGGCCAGGGCGATCAGCCGGACCGGACCCGTCCTTGCCCGGTGCGCGGGGAGTATCGGGCGGCGCATCAGGCCTGCCGCTTCCTGCCGCGCATGCTGAGCAGGAAACCGATCCCGATCCCGGCCACCAGGCCGACACCGACGATCCACCAGACGCTGATGCCCGAGCTGTCACTGTCCTTCTTCGCGTCGGCGGTCTTCGCCGATGCGGCGGGGGCCGGGCCGGTCGCGTTGAGCTGCCCGACCAGGTCCGCGCCACCGAAGTCGTGCGGGTCGACGCCGTTCGCACGGGCCGCGAAGATCAGCTGGGCGTACGCGGCGGGGCCGCTCTGCGCGGCCCAGCCCGCAGTGTGCTGTTCCAGCCACGCGAGTGGCTGCCTGGCCTGCGCGGTGAGGCCGTCGGCGCCGAGTGCGGTCACCGCGTCAGCGGTGTTCCCGTAGTCCGGCTGGTCCTCGGCGCCCGGCATCGCCGACTTCAGATAGGCCTTCCCCGCGGTCGCCCCGGCGAGGTAGGTGGCCCCGTTGTGCGCGGCCTGGGCGGGCGTCGAGGCGTTCAGGCAGCCCGTACCGCCGACGTCCTTGCCGCCGGGGCGCGGCGCCAGTCCGGCGCCCAGCGTGCCCAGCACGGCGGCGCCCGTCGCGTCGGCGTTCGCGTACAGCTTCCCGGACTTCTTGTCGGGCTGGTACGCGAAGCCCCCGCCGCCCTCCTTCGCGTCGCACGGGATCGAGAGCGCCACCAGCGCCCTCTTGGCCTTCGCCGTCGGCTCCCCGGCCGCGGCGAGCGCGCCGATCACAACCGATGTGGAGTTCGCGTCGCTCGTGCCCCCCGGGTTGTAGCTCCAGCCGCCGTCCTTGCCCGCCACCGACTTCAGCCAGCCGGCGCCCTTGTGCACGGCGGCGTCGTGCCCGCCGAGCGCGGCCAGCGCCTGCACGGCGGACGCGGTGGCGTTGGTGTCGAGGAGGTCCTTCTCGCCGCACGGCTTGGTCACGTCGGCGCGGAAGGAGGTGAAACCGCCGCCGGCGCACTGCTGACCGGTCAGCCAGTCGACGGCCTTCGTGGCGGGGCGCACCCCGGTGGCGTCCTGGGCGATCAGCGCGAGGGACTGCCGCCAGACCCCGTCGTACTGGGGGTCCTTCTTCCCGTACAGCCCGGAGGGGAGCACCGGGGACGCCGAGGGCGACGGGGAGTCGGCCAGGGCCGCCGGGGCAGCGGCCGCGCAGAGTACGGCGGATGCGGCGAGCGCTATGGCGCTGCGGCGAAGGGTCATGGCGGGCTGGGCCTCTCCTGCGGGGAAGCCGGGACACGGGCCCACTCAGGCACCGGGGCTCCGGCTCCGTGTACCTCGACGGTGCCGGCCACCGGAGGCTTCCGGTGGCGCGAGCCGGTCACGTCCGTACGGGGCGGTCCGGCTCACCACCGGGAAGGGCGGCTGACGACGGGGGGCACCCCAGGTCGAGCGGTGCCGGGAACCGGGAAGGGCCCGGCGCCGGAATTGCACCGGCTTCCCCCTGTGCGGGCGTGATGACGACCTTCCTACTGTACCGGCCGCCCCGGGAGCGGTCCGGGGGTGGCCGGGCACCGTCGTACCCCGGGACGACGAAGGACGGCGGCGCACCGCTGGATCCGGTGCGCCGCCGTCCTCCACTGCCGTGCACGGCCCCGGGGCCGTGCGGTCCTACTTGATGTCGATCGGCCCGTTGTCCCCGTGGTCGTTGCCGGACTTCCCGCCGAGATAGCGCTGGATCTCCGCGCCCCGGCCGCTCTGGTGGGCGTCGTCGTCCTGCGCGCCCAGGTTCTTCCGTACCGAGTCGAGGATCGTCAGGCCCTGGCCGACCAGCCCGGCGGCGATCTCGCCCAGGCCGTCCGCCCCGTTGAGCACGTTCACATTGGCGCCCGCGAGGCCGGACGCGGCCTCCTTGACGATCTGCGGGAGCTGGTCGATCAGCATCCGGTCGAGCGCCACCCGGTCGTACGAGGCGGCGGCCGCGGCCTGGATCTTCATCCGCTCGGCCTCGGCGACGGCCAGCACCCTGATGCGCTCCGCGTCGGCCTCGGCCGGCTTCACGATCTCGGCGACGAGCTGCTGCTGGCGCAACTGGGCCGCCCGCTCGGCCAGTTCGGTCTGGGCCAGGAGCACCTCCTGCTGTGCGTGCGCCTGGGCGAGCGGGCCGGCCTGGGCGGCCTCCGCCTGCGCCCTGTCCACCTCCGCCGAGTACTGCGCCTGCACGACGGCGGTCTGCCGCGCGTACTCGGCCTGGTTACGGGTGGCTTCCTGCTGCGCCTCGACGGAGGCCTGGGTGGCCTGCGCCTGGGCGATCTGTGCCTGCCGCTGGATGGCCGCGGTGTGCGGGGCGGACATCGCGGAGATGTAGCCCGTCTCGCCGTCGTCGATCGACTGGATCTGGAGCGAGTCCACGATGAGGCCGATCTTGGCCATCTCCGTCTTGGAGGTCTCCAGCACCTCGGTGGCGAGCTTCTGCCGCTCGGTGACGATCTCCTCGACGGTCATCGAGCCGATGATCGAACGCAGGTGACCGGAGAAGATCCGGCCGGTCAGCACCGACATCTGGTCCTGGTCGGAGAGGAAGCGCTGGCCGGCGTTGACGATGCTCTCGGTGTCGTTGCCGACCTTGAAGGCGATGACGGCCCGCACGGTCAGAACGATGCCCTGCCGGGTCACGCAGGTCTCGGCGACCTCGGCCTCGCACATCGCGAGTGTCAGGAAGCGGGTCTTGCGGAAGACCGGAAGCACGAACTTGCCGTGGCCGGTCACGACCCTGAAGGGCGCACCGCCCAGACCCCGCCTGCCTCCCGAGATGAGCATGGCCTCGTCCGGCGCTGGAACGCGATAACCCAACATCCTTGGTCTCCTTAGTCGGTGTCGCCGGGGTCGAGGGTCAGCGCATCCAGCGGATCCACGGGATCGGCCCACTCGATGACGTCGACCTGGCGAGTACCACGGGATTCGATCACGAGCACTGTCGCCCCGTACGACAAGGGCTCTTCGGACCAGGCGAGAAAGGCTTCCCAGCCTCCCCTGACCCGGACCAGAACCTCACCGGGGCCGGCGGGTCCGCGCGTGGCCAGGACCAGCTTCCCCGTGCAGCCGATCACAGCCTCGTCCGGCGCCATCGGCGGCCGCCCCCCTCGTGATATGCGGTACTGAATGCATGACCCTAACGCTACTCCGACCAGCGGACTATCCGGCGCTGCTTCCGAGTTCGGCTGCCGGCGGTGAGCGGGTGACGAGTGCGGCGGCGGACGGTTCCGGGGCGGCGGCCCGCCGTCCCGTACCGGTGCCGCCGGGGAGGGGAGACGTTGCCGGTCATACCGCCACATAGGTCACGGGATCGCTCCCCGGGAGGGCTTCCGCGCGCCCCAGTTTCACCAGCCGCCGCAGATGGGCCTCGGCCTCCGAGACCGCGATGGAGCGTGAACCGTGCGGAATCTGCTCCCAGGGGCGGTTCCACTCCATCCGCTCCGCGATCTGCCAGGGGGTGAGCGGCCGGGCCAGCAGGGTCAGCAGGCCGCGGAGCCGGTCCTCGTGGTGGGCGAGCAACTCCCTTACCCGGGCGGCTGCGCCGGTGAAGGCGTACTGGTGGGCGGGGAGCACCTCGGCGGGGGCGAGCCGGCCGATCCGCTCCAGGGAGTCCAGGTAGTCGCCCAGCGGATCACCCCGGTCCTGCGGGGCCGGGAGGAAGGGCGGGTCGGTGGCCGTGGTGTCGTCCGGGTCCTCGTAGAGCCCGATGTGCGGGGTGATGCCCGGCAGCAGATGGTCGCCGGAGAAGAGCCGTCCGCTGCCGGGCAGGTTCGCCGGGTGCTCCTCGTCCAGGTGGAGGCAGACGTGGCCGGGGGTGTGTCCTGGCGTCCAGACGGCGCGGAGTCTGCGGCCGGGCAGCGGGAGCAGGTCGCCGGGGACGATCTCACGGTCGGGGACGGCGGCCCGCAGGCCGGGGAGCGACCGGGCCCGGCCGGACGCCCGGGCCCGGCGCAGCGGTGCGAGGTGCTCGTCGGGCGCCCCTGAGGCGGCGAGTTTCCGGGTGAGGTAGTCCAGCCAGACCGCCGGTTCGGCGTCCCGGGTGCGCTTGACGATCTCGGTGTCCGCCGCGTGCATCGCGAGCCAGGCGCCGGATGCCTCGCGCACCTGTCCGGAGAGCCCGTGGTGGTCGGGGTGGTGGTGGGTGATGAGGACGCCGTGGATGTCCGTGACGGCCAGCGAGAGCGCTGCGAGGCCCGCGGTCAGCGCGTCCCAGGAGGCGGGGTCGTCCCAGCCGGTGTCGATGAGCACCGGGCCGCGGTCCGTCGCGACGACGTGGACCAGGGTGTGGCCGAGGGGGTTGTCGGGGATCGGTACCTCGATGGACCAGACGCCTCCGCCGTGCTCGGTCACCTGCGCCATGGTGTCCTCAACTCTCCTCCGGGGTAAGGCCTTTGCTCGCGGGCCCACTATAACTAGAACCGGTTCCAATGGCCCGCGGGCCGGGCGGTCCCCCGTCCCGCCCGCCCGGGTCCGGCCGGACCCGGGGTCCTCCGGGGGTTCCGGTTGGGAAGTGGAACTGGTATCAGTTTCTGATACAGCGTCAGAAAGCGTCCCCCGGAGGCAGTCAGTCATGACCGAGCTTGTGGAACACGGACAGCTCTTCATCGGCGGGGAGTGGGCGGAGCCCCTCGGCACCGGCGTCATCGAAGTCGTCTCGCCCCACACCGAGCAGGTCATCGGGCGCGTGCCGCACGCCTCCGAGGCCGATGTGGACCGCGCCGTCGCCGTGGCGCGGCAGGCGTTCGACGAAGGGCCCTGGCCCCGGATGTCACTGGACGAGCGCATCGAGGTGATCACCCGGATCAAGGACGCGTTCGCCGTGCGGTACGAGGAGATCGCCCGCCTCATCAGCGCGCAGAACGGCACCCCGTACACGTCGAGCGTCATGGTGCAGGCGCTCGCCGCGATGATGGTGTGGGACGCGGCGATCACGACCGCGCGCGCCTTCCCGTACGAGGAGCGGCGCGACGGCGCCCTCGGCAAGCTGCTGGTACGGCGCGAGCCGGTCGGGGTGGTGGCCGCGGTGGTCCCGTGGAACGTCCCGCAGTTCACCGCGGCGGCCAAGCTCGCCCCCGCGCTGCTCGCGGGCTGCCCCGCGATCCTCAAGGTCTCGCCGGAGACCCCGCTGGACGCCTATGTGCTCGCCGGCATCGTCAGCGAGGCCGGACTCCCGGAGGGGGTCCTCTCGATCCTGCCGGCCGACCGCGAGGTGAGCGAGTACCTCGTCGGACACCCCGGCGTCGACAAGGTGTCCTTCACCGGGTCGGTCGCCGCGGGAAAGCGGGTGATGGAGGTCGCCGCGCGCAATCTGACCCGGGTGACCCTGGAACTGGGCGGGAAGTCGGCGGCGATCATCCTGCCCGACGCGGACCTGGGGGCGGCGGTCGCGGGCATCGTGCCGTTCGCCTGGATGATCAACGGGCAGGCGTGTGTGGCCCAGACCCGGATCCTGGTCCCCCGCAGCAGGTACGACGAGATCGCCGAGGCGTTCGCAGCCGCCGCGGGCGCGCTGAAGGTCGGTGACCCGCTGGACCCGGCGACCGAGGTCGGTCCGCTGGTGGCGCGCCGCCAGCAGCAGCGGTCCCTGGACTACATCCGCATCGGCCAGGAGGAGGGTGCCAAGATCCTCACCGGCGGCGGCCGCCCCGCGTCTCAGGGAAGCGGCTGGTACGTCGAGCCGACGCTCTTCGGGGACGTCGCCAACTCGATGCGGATCGCCCGTGAGGAGATCTTCGGCCCGGTCATCTGCCTGCTGCCCTACGGGGACGAGGAGGAGGCGGTGAGGATCGCCAACGACTCCGACTACGGGCTCAGCGGGAGCGTGTGGACGGCGGACGTCGAGCACGGCATCGAGATCGCCCGGCGGGTCAGGACGGGTACCTACAGCGTGAACACCTTCAGCCTGGACATGCTCGGCCCCTTCGGCGGCTACAAGAACTCCGGCGTGGGGCGGGAGTTCGGTCCCGAGGGGTACGGGGAGTACTTCGAGCACAAGATGATCCACCTCCCCGCCGGGTACGAACCGGCGGCGGGCGAGGCGCGGTGATGGGGGACCGCTGGCATGTGGAGGTCGACAGGTCGGTCTGTATCGGGTCCGGGATGTGTGTGAACCACGCCCCCGACGGGTTCACGCTCGACGCGGCGCGCCAGTCCCACCCGCGCGCGCCGGGGACCGACGCCAACGAGAAGGTGCTGGCCGCGGCCGAGGGCTGTCCGGTGGAGGCGATCACGATCACGCTGCTGGAGAGCGGCGAGCCGGTCTTCCCGCCCGACGAGTAGCGGCCGGTCCCCGTGGGGCCGTGCCTGTGCGGGGTCCTTACGGTGCCGGGACCCGGCCGGGACCGCCGCTCTCCGGGCCGGTCAGGTCGATCAGCCGGCAGACGGTCTCGATGTCGATCTTCACCTGGGCGATCGAGGCCCTCCCGGACAGCCAGGTGATCAGCGCGGAGTGCCAGGTGTGCTCGATGACCCGGACCGCCGACAGCTGCTCGGGAGTGGGGTGTTCCAGCCCCATCGCGTCCAGGATGATCGCCGTCGTCAGCCGGGAGACGGTGTCCACCTCGGGGCTGACGCTCCGGTCGGCGAAGGTCAGCGCCCGCACCATCGCGTCCGCCAGATGCGGCTCGCGCTGGAGCGCGCGGAAGGCGCCCATCAGTGTCGACGCGACGCGCTCGGCGGGGGTGTCGCCCGCCGGGGGCCGCTTGCGGAGGGCGGCGTGCAGATGCTGGAGCTGGTCCTGCATGGTGGCGACCAGCAGATGGATCTTGGAAGGGAAGTACCGGTAGAGCGTGCCGAGCGCCACCGACGAGTCCTCGGCGACCTCACGCATCTGCACCGCGTCGAAGCCCCCGCGGCCGGCCAGCTGGGCGCTCGCGTGCAGGATCCGGCGGCGGCGCGCCTCCTGCCGCTCCGTCAGGGGTGGCGACCCCGGCTTGGCTTCCACAGTCATCTGTCCCATCCGATCCCGCCGTGGCGCGAATCACCTGATCCGGCTGTTACGACGGTGCTACCTGCCGGTAGATTCGAAGCTCATTGAACGATCAAGTCTGGCCATGTTCCTCCGGGGCCGTCCCCCGGGCCCCAGGCTTGCGAGAACTTGTTCTAGATTAGCGTGAGCGACTACGCTCCGCCGGGACTGCTGCGAGAAGGGGGCCGAGTGTGACCGCTGAGGCCGTAGAAGCGGACCCCCTTGCCGGAGGCTCCGCCACCGGTGCCCGGGGCCCGCTGCGTATCGCGCTCCTCACCTACAAGGGCAACCCCTACTGCGGGGGCCAGGGCGTCTACGCCCGGCACCTCTCACGGGAGCTGGCCAGGCTCGGGCACACCGTCGAGGTGATCGGTGCCCAGCCCTTCCCGGTGCTCGACGAGGGCGTCCCGCTCACCGAGCTGCCCAGCCTCGACCTGTACCGCAGCCCGGACCCCTTCCGTACCCCCGGGCGCGACGAGTACCGCGACTGGATCGACGCCGTCGAGGTGGGCACCATGTGGACCGGCGGTTTCCCCGAGCCGCTGACCTTCTCGCTGCGCGCCCGGCGTCATCTCCTCGCCAGGCGCGGCGAGTTCGACGTCATCCACGACAACCAGACGCTCGGCTACGGGCTGCTCGGCGACCTCGGGGCGCCGCTGGTCACCACCGTCCACCACCCCATCACCGTCGACCGGCGGCTCGACCTCGCGGCAGCGGACGGCTGGCGCCGCCGCGCCTCCGTACGCCGCTGGTACGGCTTCACGCGGATGCAGAAGCGGGTCGCCCGCAGGCTGCCGTCCGTCCTCACCGTCTCCGGCTCGTCGCAGCAGGAGATCATCGAGGACCTCGGGGTGCGCCGGGACCGGATCCACGTCGTGCACATCGGCGCCGACACCGAACTCTGGTCGCCCGACCCCGCCGTGACCGAGGTGCCCGGCCGGATCGTCACGACGTCCAGCGCCGACGTACCGCTCAAGGGCCTGGTCCATCTCGTCGAGGCCCTCGCCAAGCTGCGCACCGAGCACCCGGCCGCCCACCTCGTCGTCGTCGGCAGACGCGCCGAGGACGGGCCCGTCGCGCAGGCCATCGAGCGGTACGGCCTCGACGGCGCGGTCCGCTTCGTCAAGGGCATCAGCGACGAGGAGCTTGTCGATCTCGTACGCGGTGCGCAGATCGCCTGTGTGCCCTCGCTCTACGAAGGCTTCTCACTGCCCGCCGCCGAGGCGATGGCCACCGGCACCCCGCTGGTCGCGACGACCGGCGGCGCCATCCCCGAGGTCACGGGCGCCGACGGCGAGACCTGTCTGGCGGTGCCGCCAGGCGACGCGGGCGCGCTGGCCGGAGCCCTGTCCCGGCTGCTCGCCGACCCCGTGCTCCGTACCCGCCTCGGCGCCGCGGGGCGGGAGCGCGTGCTGGCCCGCTTCACCTGGAAGCAGGCCGCCATCGGCACCGCCGAGCGCTACCACGAAGCCATCGCGGCCCACCGCGCCGGCGCCCGGACGACCGCGCCCGCGTAGGCCGTCCTGTCGTACCCCTCCCATCCTCCAGCGAAGAAGGCAGACCCCCCGTGCTGACCGTGGACTTCTCCCGCTTCCCGCTCGCCCCGGGCGACCGTGTGCTCGATCTCGGCTGCGGTGCGGGCAGGCATGCCTTCGAGTGCTACCGCCGCGGCGCGCAGGTGGTGGCACTCGACCAGAACGGCGACGAGATCCGCGAGGTCGCCAAGTGGTTCGCCGCCATGAAGGAGGAGGGCGAGGCCCCCGCCGGTGCCACGGCCACCGCCATGGAGGGTGACGCGCTCAACCTGCCGTTCCCCGACGCCTCCTTCGACGTCGTGATCATCTCCGAGGTCATGGAGCACATCCCGGACGACAAGGGAGTGCTCGCCGAGATGGTGCGGGTGCTGAAGCCCGGCGGCCGGATCGCGATCACCGTGCCCCGGTACGGGCCCGAGAAGATCTGCTGGGCGCTCTCCGACGCCTACCACGAGGTCGAGGGCGGTCACATCCGCATCTACAAGGCGGACGAGCTGCTCGGCAAGATCCGCGAGGCCGGGCTGCGCCCGTACGGCAGCCACCACGCGCACGCGCTGCACGCGCCGTACTGGTGGCTGAAGTGCGCGTTCGGCGTCGACAACGACAAGGCGCTGCCGGTACGCGCCTACCACCAGCTGCTGGTCTGGGACATCATGAAGAAGCCGCTCGCCACCCGGCTCGCCGAGCGCGCCCTCAACCCGGTCGTCGGCAAGAGCTTCGTGGCGTACGCGACCAAGCCCCACACACCGAGGGTGGGCGCGTGACCTCACCGGGCCGTACGGAACACCTGGTCCTGCCCGGAGTCCTCACCGCCGAGCAGGCCGCCCGGACGGTCGCCGGGATCCTCGCCGTCCAGCGTGAGGACGGCGCGATCCCGTGGTTCCGCGGGCACCACCTCGACCCCTGGGACCACACCGAGGCAGCCATGGCGCTGGACGCCGCGGGGGAGCACGAGGCAGCCGGGCGCGCGTACGCCTGGCTCGCCCGGCACCAGAACGACGACGGCTCCTGGTACGCCGCCTACCAGGACGGCGACGCGGCCCGGGTCACCGACCGGGGCCGGGAGACCAACTTCTGCGCGTACGTGGCCGTTGGCGTCTGGCACCACTATCTGGCCACCGGCGACGACACCTTCGCCGACCGGATGTGGCCCGTCGTGTACGGAGCGGTCGAGTTCGTGCTCCGGCTCCAGCAGCCGGGTGGCGAGATCGGCTGGAAGCGGGAGCCCGCCGAGGACGGCGGGGCGGTGGTGGAAGACGCGCTGCTGACCGGTTCCTCGTCCGTCTACCAGGCCCTGCGCTGCGCGCTCGCGCTCGCCGAGCAGCGCGAAGAGCCGCAGCCGGACTGGGAGTTGGCCACCGGGGCGCTGGGACACGCGATCCGCAGCCACCCCGAGCGCTTCCTGGACAAGAGCCGCTACTCGATGGACTGGTACTACCCGGTGCTCGGCGGCGCGGTCGGCGGAGCGGCTGCGAAGCAGCGGATCGACGCGGAGTGGGACCGCTTCGTCGTACCGGACCTCGGGGTGCGCTGTGTGCTGCCCAACAACTGGGTGACCGGCGGCGAGAGCTGCGAACTCGCCCTGACGCTCTGGGTGATGGGGGAGTCGGACCGGGCGCTGGAGATCCTCCAGTCGATCCGGCACCTGCGTGCGGACGACGGCATGTACTGGACGGGGTACGTGTTCGACGACCGGGCGCTGTGGCCACTGGAGCGCACCAGCTGGACGGCGGGGTCGCTGCTGCTCGCGGTGGCCGCGCTCGGGGGGGACGAGGCGACCACCGCGGTCTTCGGGGCGGAGCGGCTGCCTGCCGGGCTGGAACCGGACTGCTGCCGCTGACG
Organism: Streptomyces sp. NBC_00388; assembly: GCF_036061255.1. Classification (NCBI taxonomy): domain Bacteria; kingdom Bacillati; phylum Actinomycetota; class Actinomycetes; order Kitasatosporales; family Streptomycetaceae; genus Streptomyces; species Streptomyces sp. NBC_00388. The sequence goes on along the minus strand of NZ_CP107948.1, from coordinate 2,200,195 downwards.
GTGTGAACCGGGGCCGGCGCCGCCGGTCCCGGCGGGGGGCCGGTACCGGCTCAGTGCCGGCGTACCCGGCCCGCGATGAGGTGGCCGATGAAGAGGTACACGACCGCCGCGAGGCCGTAGCCGGCGACGACGCGGGCCCACGCCTCGTCGAAGGTGAACAGGTCACGGGACCACCCGGCCAGCCAGTCGGCCGTGTGATGGACGAAGGTCACCAGGTCGTTGGCCCGGTTCGCGTCCAGCAGATACATCAGGATCCACAGGCCCAGGATGAAGGCCATGACATCGGCGATCACCATGATGACGTTCGCCGCCGGACTGCTTCCGTTCGAATATCTGGACATGGCCGAACGTGTTTCCGCTTGTGCGTGCGTGAAACCCCTGCCTCGAAAACCCGTACGGACCACCCCGGCTCGCGGTGCGCGCGCAGCCGGGTGACGCTGCGGCAGTACGCAGGTCGCGCGCTGTGCGCGCCCTCCGCTCCCGGTCTCCGGAGGTCCACCGTGGTCGCCACAGCCCCGCTCCGCCGCACCGCCGTCGCCGTGGTCCTGTCCGGTGCTCTGCTGGCCGGATCCACCGCCTGCGGCAGCGACAGCGGCCACCGCACGACGTCGTCCGCGTCCGCGCCGGCGGCACCGACGGCCTCGGCCGACAAGCAGAAGCTGGCCAAGACCCGCTTCGTCGCCAACGCGGGGCTCGCGGCCGGTGCGACCTACCAGTGGATCGTGAAGCCGTACAAGAAGGGGAAGTTCAAGAAGGGCGCGAACGGCAGGACCTTCACGCTGATCAAGGCGGGCCTGGCCGGCACCTTCGCGTACAACAGGCTCAAGGCCGCGCTGAAGAACGCCAAGGGCGACCCGCTGCTGTCCAGGGCCGTCGCGCCGCTCACGGCCGGTGTCGCCTCGCTGAAGAGCCTGCCGGGCAAGCTGCGCAAGGGGGACGGCGGCGCGGCGGGCAGCTTCGACAGCGTGCTCGGCTCGGTGAAGGACGCGGGGAAGAGCGCGGGCGTCGACGTCAAGAACAAGGTGCCGTCCGCAGGGCAGCTGTCGGGCGGCTGATCCGGCCCGGCAGCCGGCGGACCCGGCGGCGGGCGGGACCCGGTGCCCCGGAAAACGACGTCGCGCGCCGGCCCTGTGAAGGGCCGGCGCGCGACGCCGGAACGGGAACCGTCAGGAGACCGGCTCGTGACCGAGGTCGATGTCGAAGCCGGCCCGGTTGGCGCCGTTGATCCGCAGCGGTGTGGCGACCGGTGCGTAGCCACTGGCGATCACGGTGTACTCACCCTCGTGGAGGTCGGCGAACCCGTAGGAGCCGTCCGTACCGGTGGTGACCGTACCGATCACGTTGCCGGCCATGTCGACCAGCGTGACGTGGGCCTCCTGCAGCGGCAGGCCGCCGGGGGTGCGCACGGTGCCGCTGACCCGGGCGCCGGGCGAGAGCGCCACCTCGTACCAGTTCGAGCCACCGCCGGCGACCTCGACCGGCAGGGCGGCCGGGCGGTAACCCTCCGCGCTGACCGCCAGGGTGTAGTTCCCCGGGACGAGTTCGCGCAGTTCGAAGCCGCCGTCGGCGCCGGACGGGCCGGAGGCGACGACCTCGCCGCTGTGGTCGGTCGCCACCACGAGCGCGCCGGGCAGGGCCGCGCCGCCCACCGCGTTGCGGACCACACCCGAGAGTGCCGAAGCGCCGCTGAGCAGCAGGTCGAAGGCGAGTGGCTCGGCTCCCACCGCCACGGTGGCAGCCTGCGGCTGACGGGCGCCGGCGGAACCGATCAGGATGTACGTTCCGCTGCCCGGCGTGCCGAGGGAGTAGTGCCCGTCGTCACCGCTCGTCGTGCGGCCCAGCTGGCGGCCACCGACGTCGATGAGGGTGACCACGGCCTGCGGTACCGCGCTGCCCTCGCTGTCGCGGACCTGGCCGTACACGGCAGGTCCCGGAAGGCCGGGCCCTGCGTCCACGGGAAGCGCGTCGAGGGGGGCGGTGCCGGCCCGGCGGTGGTGGCCGTGGCCTTCCTCGGCGACCCCGGCGGCTGCCACCGGCAGGGCGGCGGCGGGCACCGGTGTGGCCTCGGCACCCTCACCGGCCTTGCCCGCGTTCGCGGCGTCCTCCGCCGCGCGTGCCTCAAGACCTGAGACCTGGCGCAGCGGCACCTCCTTGATGAACAGCACCAGCAGGAAGGCCAGCACGATGACGCCCGCACCCAGCAGGAAGACCACGTGCATCGAGTCGGCGAAGCCCTGCTTGAACGGGGTCGCCAGGCGCGGGTCCAGCTTCTGGATGAACGAGGAGTCGCTCAGGACGCTCGGACCGCCACCCGCACCCGGGTTCTTCAGCATGTCGATCACCGGCTTGTTGGCCGGGTTCGACAGGACGGCCGGGTCGTGCAGCGCGGCCTGGAACTGCGGGGTGTGCGCGGCGGTCCTGAACGCCGAGGAGATCTTGTCGCCGACGTTGCTGAACAGCACCGACAGGAAGATCGCGGTACCGGCGGTGGCGCCCATCTGCCGGAAGAAGGTGGACGACGCGGTCGCCACACCCATGTCCTTCGGCGGGACCGCGTTCTGTACGGCGAGCACCAGCGTCTGCATGCAGCAGCCGAGGCCGAGGCCGAAGACCAGCATGTAGATCATGGTCTGCCACAGCGGGGTGTCCCACTGCACGCGGAAGTGGAAGAGCAGCATCGCCGCGACCATCAGCACGGTGCCGATGATCGGGAAGATCTTGTAGCGCCCGGTCTTCGATGTGACCTGGCCTGCCGCGATCGAGCTGATGATCATGCCCAGCATCAGCGGCAGCATTTCCAGGCCGGACTTGGTCGGGCTGGCACCCTTCACGATCTGGAGGTACTGCGGGATCATCAGCATCCCGCCGAACATGCCCATACCGATGAGCACGGCCAGCACGCTGGTCTTGCTGAACGTCCCGTTGCGGAACAGCCGCATCGGGATCAGTGCGTCGTCCCCCATCCAGCGTTCGACGAAGACCCAGGCGATGATGCCGACGCCACCGATCGCGTAACAGGCGATCGACCGCGTCGCGCCCCAGCCCCAGTCCCGGCCCTGCTCGGCGACGAGCAGCAGCGGCACCACACCGACGGCGATGGTGACCGCACCCCACCAGTCGATCCGGTGGTCGCGGCGGACATGGGGGATGTTCAGCACCTTCGCGACGACGAACAGCGCGATGATGCCGATCGGCACGTTCACCAGGAAGACCCAGCGCCAGCCGGTGATGCCCAGGATGGTGTCCTGACCGGCGAGGAAGCCGCCGATCAGCGGGCCCGCCACGCTGGACGTGGCGAAGGTGGCGAGCATGTAGCCCTGATAGCGCGCCCGTTCGCGCGGCGGCACGATGTCACCGATGATCGCCAGCGCGAGCGACATCAGACCACCGGCGCCGATGCCCTGGAAGGCACGGAAGGCGGCCAGCTCGTTCATCGAGGTGGAGAAGGTGCACATCGCCGAACCGACGATGAAGATCGTGATAGCGGCCAGGAAGTACGGCTTGCGCCCATGGAGGTCGGACAGCTTGCCGTACAGCGGCGTGGTGATCGTCGAGGTGATCAGATAGGCGGTGGTCGCCCAGGCCTGCGCGCTGAGCCCGTGCAGGTCGTCCGCGATCGTGCGGATCGATGTGCTGACGATCGTCTGGTCCAGAGCGGCCAGGAACATGCCCAGCATCAGGCCGCTCAGGATGGTCAGGATCTGCCGGTGACTGAGCCCGCCCGGCGTGGGTATCGCCTTCGCCTCCACGGCGGGCGGAGATGTGGTGCTACTCATTCGTGTCTTTCTCCCTGCTGCGCAGCACTGTCCGAATTACCTCCGGTCCCCAGCTGCATGTGTTGATGTCTCACCAAGTCATCGGTCAAGCGGGCCAGCAGACGCATCAGCTGGTAGCGGTCCTCACCGGACCAGGCCTCCAGGAACGTGGCGAGCTGGGCGTCCCGCTGACTGCGGTACTCCTCGAACCGCAGACGCCCTGCCCCGGTCGCCGACAGCAGCGAACCCCGGCGGTCCTCCGGATCGGGATGGCGCTCCACCAGGCCGCGTTCCACCAGGGAACGGACCTGCCGGCTGACCGTCGACAGATCGAGAAACGCATCCGCCGCCAGATCGGTCGCCCGCCGCGGGCCGTCGTTCACCAGCCGTGCGAGCAATACCCGGTCGGCGGCGCCCGCCTCGGTCCTGGCGCGTTGTTTCCAGGCTGCGATCAGCCGGGTCATCCGGACGAGCTCCGCGCCCAGTACGGACGCCGTCTCCTCGGCGCTTGCCGTGCCCTCGATCGCGACCGGCCGTGCCGCTCGCGTACTGCTGTCGGCCGTACCTTTGATCATCGCATTCCATATAATTGCTTGTACCTAGCAAGTTATCGTAATGCATGCCTGAGGTAACTGTCTCCGGGGCGCCCCCTTCGCTCATCCGTTCCCCCCGGGACACCCCGCCCGGTCACTGGGGTGGTGCCATGACCTCACTGGGACACGACCACTACTGCGGCGAACTGCTGCTGCAGACCGCCCTGTTCAGGGAGACGCTCGTCGGTGCCGACCTGGCGGCGACGGTACCGACCTGCCCGGAGTGGAGCCTCGGGGAGCTGGTCCGCCACGTGGGACGCGCGCACCGCTGGGCCGGGGCCATCGTACGTACGAGGGCCACCGAGGCGGTCCCGCCCGCACAGGTGCCGGACAGCGCGGGCCCGGCCGACGGTGACCCGGCGGCCCTGGACGCCTGGCTGGCGGCGGGTGCCCAGCGGCTCGCCGCGACGCTGCGGGCTTCCGGCCCCGACGCCGGTGTCTGGTCATGGGCGGCCGATCAGCGCGCCGGGTTCTGGGCCCGCCGGATGGTCCACGAGACGGTGATCCACCGGGCGGACGCGGCCCTGACCGCAGGCGTGCCGTTCGAGGTGGCGGCGGAGACCGCCGCCGACGCGGTGGACGAGTGGCTGGAGATCCTGGCCTTCGCCCAGGCGTCCGGCGACAAGGACGTGGCGGAGCTCCGGGGCGCCGGCCGGTCGGTCCATCTGCACGCCACGGACGCGGACGCCGCCGAGTGGCTGATCGAGTTCGGTGACGACGGGTTCACCTGGCGCCGGGGGCACGAGAAGGCGACGGTGGCGCTGCGGGGCCCGCTGACCGATGTGCTCCAGGTCTTCTACCGGCGGCTGCCCGCGGGAAGCGCCCGGGTGGAGGTGCTGGGGGACCGGGCGCTGCTGGACTTCTGGCTGGAGCGCGCGTCGTTCTGAGGGGTGCGCGCCGGGGTGCGGCGGTTCCGAGGGGGCCCGCACCCGGCACCGGAGCCCTGCCGGGGACGCCGCGGGGCGGGCGCGGGTCAGGTGTTCAGCTCGGCCAGCGCCCGGAGCGTCGTCCGGTCCGGAGCCGTCACCAGCAGGTCCGTCACCGGGCCCGCGCGCCACAGCTCCAGCCGCTCCGCGATCCGCTGCCGCGGCCCGACGAGGGAGATCTCGTCGGCGAACGCGTCCGGAACCGCCAGCACCGCCTCCTCCCTGCGGCCTGCCAGGAACAGCTCCTGGATCCGCCGGGCCTCGGCCCCGAACCCCATCCGCGCCATTAGGTCCGCGTGGAAGTTGCGGGCCGCGTGGCCCATACCGCCGATGTAGAAGCCGAGCATCGCCTTCACGGGGATGAGGCCCTCGGCCACGCTGTCGCAGACGTGCGCGCGGACCATCGGCGCGATCATGAAGTTCCCGGGGAGGCCGGTGAGCGATGCCTCGTAGACGTCGGAGCGGGTCGGGGACCAGTACAGCGGGAGCCAGCCGTCCGCGATACGGGTGGTCTGGGCGATGTTCTTCGGGCCCTCCGCCCCGAGCAGTACGGGGAGCCCGGCCCGCAGCGGATGGGTGATCGGGCGGAGCGGCTTGCCGGTGCCGGTGCCGTCGGCGCCCCGGTACGGATGGGCGTGGAAGCGGCCGTCCAGCTCGACGGGGGCCTCCCGCGCGAGGACCTGGCGGATCACGTCGACGTACTCACGCGTAGCGGTGAGCGGGCTGCTGGGGAAGGGGCGCCCGTACCAGCCCTCCACCACCTGGGGGCCCGAAAGCCCCAGCCCCAGCATCATCCGGCCGCCGGAGAGGTGGTCCAGGGTGAGCGCGTGCATCGCGGTGGCGGTGGGGGTGCGTGCCGCCATCTGTGCGATGGCCGTCCCCAGCCCGATACGGGAGGTGTGCGCCGCGATCCAGGTCAGCGGGGTGAAAGCATCCGAGCCCCAGGCCTCGGAGGTCCAGACCGACGTGTAGCCGAGGCGTTCGGCCTCCTGCGCCAGTTCGAGGTGGCCCGGGGCGGGGCCGCGGCCCCAGTAGCCGAGAGCGAGTCCTAGGCGCATCGTGAAAGCCTCCCGGTCGCACCACAACTGACGAGTCGTCAGGCGACTGTAGGGGCAACGGCCCCCGCCCGGAAGGGGCGGGGGCCGTGAAGTGCCGTACCGGGCCGGGCGGAAGGCCCGCCGGGGCTAGCCGCGCTGGATGCCCGTGGTGTCCTGGAGCACACCGCGCCGGCCGTCCTGGGTCTGTGCGATCAGACCGGGGCCGCGCTGCTCGACGGCCAGGTACCAGGTGCCCGGCGCGAGTTCGGCGATGGGCGTGGGGGAGCCGTCCTCCGGGTACAGCGGACGGGCCACCGGAACCGCGAACCAGAACGGCGCGAACTCCCCGCCGGAGGTACCTGCGGCGGGCTGCTGGGCCTCCTGCGGCCGGCTCGGCTGCCCGGCCTGGCCGTCGAAGGCGGCGGGCTGCGGCTGGCCCTGCTGCGGCTGGGCGCCGTACGGGGACTGGCCCTGTGCGGCCGGGTATCCGTACCCCTGGCCCGGAGCGCCCGCCGCCTGCACGCCGTACACGGACGGCGTCGCGGCCGGACGCGGGGCGCTCAGCAGCGGGGCCTTGAGCGCCGGCACGATCGGACCGGCGACAGCCCCGCCCGCGAGCACCAGCGCCGCGATGAACCCGAGGATCAGACCGGCACCCCGGTTCGACGCGTCGATCAGGGTCCAGAACGCCGTCCACGCCGCGAAGATGGTGAACGCGACACCGAACTGGGCCATGTCCAGCCCGGCGACCTTGCGCGGCTGCGGCAGGGCGCGGGCCACGGTGATCAGGGCCGCCCCGATGACGCCGGCCAGGTAGATGCCCATCAGCGTGCCCAGTGAGTCCCACGCGCTGGGGTTGTCCAGGTTGGCGCAGTACGAACCGCTGCACTGCCTGCCGTAAGAGGTGAGATCGAGGAACGAGGCGATGAACAGCACCACCGCTGCTCCGATCACCACGCCGTCGCCTCGTGTGAGGGAGCGGATGTTCACGTAAGAATCCTTAGTAGGTCGGCTCGTCGGGGCGGCGTGGAGCTCGGGGGCGGCTCCCCATCGTAGGGGTGAATCTATCGTCTGCCCCGGCGGGTCGTGTGTCGGGTCTCGTCACTCCGCGTGGAGAAAACTGCTGATGCCGTCCGCGATCCCCTGTGCTGCCTTCTGGCGCCAGCTTTCGCTTGTGAGCAGAGCGGCGTCCTTGGGATCACGCATATTGCCGCATTCGATGAACACTTTGGGCACGGTTGAGAGATTGAGCCCGCCGAGGTCGCTCCGGGTGTCCAAGCCGGTGCCGCCGCCGACGTAGTTGGAAGGTGCGGTTCCGGTGTCCCGGACGAACCGCCCGGCGATCCGGGTCCCGAGGTCGCGCGAAGGGGCCACGATGGGCGCGGTATTGGCCGTTCCCGCCTTCACCAGGGCGGGGAGGATCACATGGAAGCCGCGGTTGCCCGCGGCCGAGCCGTCGGCGTGCACGGAGACGGCCGCGTCGGCTTCCGCCTTGTTTCCGGCGGCGGCCCGTTCGGTGACGCAGGGGCCGAAGCCGCGGTCACCGTCCTGGGTCAGCCTGACCGTCGCACCCTGCTTTTCGAGCAGGGCGCGCATCCGGTGCGAGACGTCGAGGGTGAACCGGGCCTCGGCATAACCGCTATTGGTGGAAGTGCCGGTGGTGTCGCACTCTGTTGTGCCGTTACCGATGTTCACCCGGCGGTTGATTTCGCTGGGGTGGTGGTAATTGTTCGGATTGTGCCCCGGGTCGATCACGATGATCTTTCCTGCGAGCGGCCGGCCCCCGGCGGGCGCACCGTTGCCCGGCTTGTCGTCGCCGGTCGCCGTGTGCGAGGGCCTCGCCGCTCCGCCCGGGGTCCGTGCGGCACTCTCCTGCGGCCGGCCGGACGCCGGTGCTCCGGCCGCCGTCCCGTCGTCCGGGCCGCCCGCGGAGTGCCAGATGAACCATCCGGCCAGACAGGCGGGCAGCAGGACGGCGACCGTGATCACCGCGGGGGAGCTGCGCAGGCGGCGTGAGAGGGAGGGGCGGTTTTCGTCATCGTCGTACAGCACGGCGCGAGCTTAGACCCACCGGTACAGGGGCTGCGGTGTCGCGTACACCCTGGGGCCGGGGCGCTCAGACGCCGGTGCCCGTGCGCCGCAGGACGCGGAGCGATCCGGTCACGGAGATCTCTGTGAAGGCGCCGGACGCGAGGGCCCTGAGGTATATGCGGTACGGGGCCTGGCCGCCGTCGGCCGGGTCGGGGAAGACGTCGTGGATGAGCAGCAGGCCGCCGTCCGCGAGATGCGGGGCCCAGCCCTCGTAGTCGCCGGTCGCGTGCTCGTCGGTGTGGCCGCCGTCGATGAACACCAGCCCCAGCGGTCCGCCCCAGGCCTTCGCGACCTGCGGGGACCGGCCCACCATCGCGATCACATGGTCTTCGAGACCGGCCTTGTGCAGGGTGCGGCGGAAGGTGGGGAGGGTGTCCATGAGGCCCACCTCGGGGTCCACGACGGAGGGGTCGTGGTACTCCCAGCCGGGCTGCTGCTCCTCGCTGCCGCGGTGGTGGTCGACGGTGACCGCCGGGACTCCGGCCGCGCGCGCCGCGTCCGCGAGGAGCAGCGTCGAGCGGCCGCAGTAGGTGCCGACCTCCAGGAGCGGGAGGCCGAGCCCGGCGGCGGTGACGGCCGCCTCGTACAGCGCGAGCCCTTCGTGCCGGGGCATGAATCCCTTGGCGGCCTCGAAAGCTGCCAGGGTCGCTGGCGTGGGGGCGGCCATGGGGTCCTCCAGTACGGGTGCGGGCGCGGCGGGGCTGGATCATGCTAATGCGGGGGCCCGGGGGCTTCGCGCGGGCCCCCGGGGCCCGTGAGGACCGAACGGGCGGGGCCTACCGGGCCGCGGTCTGCGGCACGGTCGCTCCCAGCCGCAGGTCCACCGCGACCAGTTCGTCCACGCTGGTGTACGAGACATGGGTGGCCATCGGCTGCCGTCCGGGGGCGGTGACGGCCAGGATGTAGGCGCCGGCCGACCTGGCGGTGAGCGCGAAGTCGCCGGTACCGTCCGCGACCACGATCCCCGACTGGCGCCCGCGGTGGTCGATGAGGGTGACCGTGGCGCGCGGCACCGGAGTGCCGTCGGCGTCGAGCACCCTGCCCCGGAATCCGCGGAATCCCTGGGCCGCCGAGAGGGCCGGTGCGCCCGTGAGGGCGGCTTCGCCGACGGGCACCGCGCCGGTCTCGCTCGTCGCGACGGGCCGCGACGGGGCGGCCGCGCGCCGGCGCGAGGGCAGGAACGCCGCGAACGCGAGGCCGACGACGACCGCCGCCGTGGCGATCATGAACGAGGTGCGGAAGCCGCTCATGCTCGGTACGGCGACCGGGCCCACCGCGACCGAGGAGTGGGCGAGCACCATGCCGATCACCGCACTCGACACCGACGTCCCGATGGAACGCATCAGCGTGTTCAGGCCGTTGGCCGCGCCCGTCTCCGAGGGGTCGACCGCGCCGATGATCAGCGCGGGCAGCGAGGAGTAGGCAAGGCCGATGCCCGCGCCCACGACTACCGAGATGATGATGGTCTGCCACGGCGCGCTCATCAGGGCGAGCCCCGCCCCGTACCCGATCGCGATGATCAGCATGCCGATCATCAGTGAGACCTTGGGGCCGTACTTCGCGGCGATCCTGGCGTAGAGCGGAGCCGTGAGCATCATCGTGAGGCCGAGCGGTGCCACGCAGAGCCCGGCGACCACCATCGACTGGCCGAGGCCGTAGCCGGTCGCCTTCGGCAGCTGGAGCAGCTGCGGCAGGACGAGGGAGATCGCGTAGAAGGCGACACCGACCATGATCGACGACAGGTTGGTGAGCAGCACCTCGCGGCGGGCCGTGGTGCGCAGGTCCACCAGCGGGGCCGCGATCCGCAGCTCCATCACACCCCACAGCAGCAGGATGGCGAGCGCCCCGGCGAAGAGGCCGAGCGTGGTGCCGGAGGTCCAGCCCCAGTCGGAGCCCTTGGTGATCGGCAGCAGCAGGCAGACCAGACCGGCCGAGAGGCCGAGCGCACCGAGGGTGTCGAAGCTGCCCCGGGCACGGGTCGAGGACTCCGGTACGAAGACGAGGGTGAGCACCATCGAGATCACGCCGAGCCCGGCGGCGCCGAAGAACAGGGCGTGCCAGTCGGCATGCTGCGCCACCAGGGCGGCGGCCGGCAGGGCGAGCCCGCCGCCGACGCCGATCGAGGAGCTCATCAGGGCCATCGCCGAGCCGAGCTTCTCGCGGGGCAGTTCGTCGCGCATGATGCCGATGCCGAGCGGGATGGCGCCCATGGCGAAGCCCTGGAGCGCACGACCGACGATCATCACCAGCAGATTGTCGGTGAACCCGCAGATCAGGGAGCCGATCACCATGACGGAGAGACTGACGAGCAGCATCCGCCGCTTGCCGTAGAGGTCGCCGAGCCGCCCCATGATCGGCGTGGCTATCGCGCCCGCGAGCAGCGTGGCGGTCATGACCCAGGTCGCGTTCGACGGCGCGGTGCTCAGCAGCGTCGGCAGGTCCTTGATGACAGGGACGAGTAGCGTCTGCATCACTGCCACGACGATGCCTGCGAAGGCGAGGACGGGGACGATGCCGCCCCTGCCACGGGTGCGCGGTTCCTCGGCGAGTGTCTCGGGCAGCAAGGGAGCGGCCTGTGTCATGCGTGAAGCCTCCGGTGCGTAAGACAGGCCGGCGCACGGCCGGGCGGTCCAGGTGGGTGCATTGTGAAAGCTTCCCGGGGCGGCCGTGTATTCCGGTAAACGCCATATAAGTACGGCGTGATCTGTATCACCTGATCCAACTCCCGTATCTGACCTTCCGTCAGATTGGAACGTGTTCTAGTCTTCTCCGGTATGGGCATCGGAATCACGCAGGAGCAGAGGGAGTTGGCCGACGCCGTACGCGGGCTGCTGGCACGGGAGGTGCCGCAGGGGAAGGCCCGTGAACTGCTCGACACACCCGCCGCGCCTCCCGCGGGCCGGCCGGCGCACTGGGCGGCCCTCGCAGGGCAGGGGCTGCTGGGGGCGCATCTCCCCGAGGAGTACGGGGGCGGCGGCGGAGGCCTGCTGGAGCAGGCCGTCATCCTCGAAGAGGCGAGCCGCGCGGCGCTGCCCGGCCCCTATCTCCCGACCGTGCTGGCCTCCGCCGTACTGCACCGGGCGGGCCGTCCTGACCTGGCGGCGCCGCTCGCGGACGGGCGCCGCACCGGCGCGGTGGCCCTGGGGGGAGAGGGCGATCCGGTGCTCGGCGGCGCCGGGGCCGATCTGGTCCTGCTGCGCCACGGGGGGCGCTGGGCGGCGGTGGACGCCCCGGACCTGGAGGTGCGTCCCCAGCAGAGCGTCGACCCGACCCGGCCGACGGCGGAGGTGCGGCTGCGCTCGGCCATCCCGGCGGAACGGCTGCTGGCGGTCGACGCCGCTCTCGTCACGGATCTGGCGGCCGTGCTGTTCGCGGCGGACGCCTGCGGCACAGCGGCCTGGGCGCTGCACACCGCCACCGAACACGCCAAGGTGCGCGAGCAGTTCGGGCGGCCCATCGGCCAGTTCCAGGCCGTCAAGCACCTCTGCGCGGACATGCTCCTGCGGGTCGAGCAGGCCAGAGCGCTGACCTGGGACGCCGCGCGGGCCGCCGGAGAGGACTGCGGCACGGGCGGCGGTCCTGCCGGGGCGGGCCGGGACGCGCGAGGGCTCGTCGCCGCGCTCGCGGCCGCCACCGCGCTGGACGCCGCACACAGCTGCGCCAAGGACTGCATCCAGATCCTCGGCGGCACCGGCTTCACCTGGGAACACGATGCGCACCTCCATCTGCGCCGGGCGACGGTCGCCCGCCAGCTGCTCGGCCCTGGCGACACCCACCGGGCGCGGGCCGTGCGGCTGGCCGCCGCCGGCGCGCGCCGGGAGCTCCGGCTGGAGCTGCCCCCCGAGGCCGCGCCGTACCGGGAGCGGGCCCGTGCGGTGATCGCGGCCGCGCACGGCCTGGACCCCGCCGCGGCCCGCCGGGCCCTCGCCCCCACCGGATACGCGGCCCCGCATCTGGCGGAGCCGTACGGGATCGGCGCCGGCCCGGTGGAACAGCTCGTCGTGCAGCAGGAGTTGGCGGCGGCAGGGGTACGGATCAGCGATCTCGGGATCGCCACCTGGGTGGTGCCCTCCCTGCTCGCGTACGGGACGGCCTCGCAGCGCGAACGCCATCTGGGCCCGACGCTCCGCGGCGAGATGCGCTGGTGCCAGCTCTTCTCCGAGCCGGAGGCCGGGTCCGACCTCGCCTCGCTGCGCACCCGCGCCGACCGGGTGGACGGCGGCTGGCTGGTCAACGGCCAGAAACTCTGGACGTCGGCCGCCCAGGGGGCCCACTACGGGATCCTGCTGGCCCGCACCGACCAGGAGGCGCCCCGGCACAAGGGGCTCACCTACTTCCTGGTGGACATGGAGAGGGCCACCGGGATCGACATCAGGCCGCTGAAGGAGATCACCGGTGACTCACTCTTCAACGAGGTGTACTTCGACGATGTGCTGCTCCCCGGGGAGGCGGTGCTCGGCGCGGTCGGCGACGGCTGGCGGGTGGCCCGCAACACCCTCGGCAACGAACGCGTGCACATGGCGGACCAGTTGGCCTTCCCCACCGGGATCGAGGCGCTGATCGAACAGTCGGGCGCCCTGGACGGCGCCTGCCGGGCCCGGATCGGGGCGCTCGCCGCCGAGGCGCACGCCCTCGCCTGCATCGGTCTGCGTACCACCCTCCAGCAGGTCTCCGGCCTCGAACCGGGCGCGGGCGCCTCCGTACGGAAGCTGGTGCAGACCCCGCACCAGCAGAAGGTCGCGGAACTCACCCTGGAGCTGCTCGGCCCGGCCGGGGCGGTCAGCGAAGGGGCGGGGGAGCGGGCCGTGCACGGCTTCCTGATGTCGCGCTGCCTGACGATCGCGGGCGGCACCACCCAGGTCCAGCTCAATGTCGTGGCCGAGCGTCTGCTCGGACTGCCGCGCGATCCATGAGTCCGGGCGGCGGACCCCCGGCGGGCCCCGCCCCGGGCCGGCCCCCCGGGTGCCGGCCCGCCCCCGCCCGCGCCGGTCCTCGGGGGAGGACGGGACGGCCCTCAGGCGGCGTGGCCGGTGTGGAGACGGACGTCGGAGAAGTCGGCGCCCAACCGCGCCTCCATGTCGGTGCGGACGGCGTCGTCGAGGGGCCGGCCGCCGGAGCGCAGGACCTCATGGACGGCGGCCGAGCGCTGGACGGTGGCCTGACCGGACGGCGGGTGGGCGCAGCCCCCGCCGTGCCGATGCTGCTCCTGGGCCCCGGCCTGCCCGGTCTGTCCGTTCCTGCGCAGCAGCTGGACGACGGCCGCGTTGCCCGCGGTGCGCTGCAAGGCGGAGAGCGCCGGCGGTGAACTGCTGCCGCCGGAGGACGGCGCGGGGGCGCGGCCGCCGGGTGCGCGGGCCGGCGTCCGGTCCGTCTTCGCCCCGTCAGGAGTCCTGGCGGTGTCTCGGGCGTGCATGGGCAACTCTTCCGACAGCGGGACGCGACCCTTCCCGGATAGCAAGCCACCGGTGGTGACGCCAGGGACGCCAGGGCAGCGACTGCCGCCTGAAGAGGCAGAGTCCGTCGGCCCGCGCAGTCGCCCGCTGCCGCTGCGGACCCGGCGCTCAGGTTCCGGACCGGCGGACCGCCGCCGGTCCGGCCGCGCTCCGCCGCCTGCCGCCACAGCACGGCCCGTACGACAAGCTGAGGGACGGTAGCGAACGAGCCGACCCGCACAGGAGGCACTCCATGGCCGAGCACACCGCCCCGCACCCCGGCACCGTCCCGGAACCGGGCCCCGGCGCCCCTGCCGCGTCCCCGCTCGCGGGGATGCGCGTGGTCGACCTGTCGAAGATCCTGGCCGGGCCCTACGTGACCATGTCGCTCGCCGATCTCGGCGCCGAGGTGATCAAGGTCGAGCATCCCGAGGGCGGCGACCCGACGCGTCAGTGGGGCCCGCCCTTCGACGGCCCGGACGCCACCTACTACCTGGCGGCCAACCGCAACAAGCGCTCCGTCACCCTCGACCTCAAGTCCCCGGCCGGGCAGGAGGCCGTGCACCGGCTGCTGGCCGGCGCCGATGTGCTCGTCGAGAACTTCCGCCCCGGCAGCTCGCTCGCCAGGACCTTCGACTACCGGCAGCTGAGCGCCCGCTATCCGCGCCTGGTGCTGCTGCACATCTCCGCGTTCGGCGAGACCGGTCCGCTCCGCGACGAACCCGGCTACGACATGGTCGCGCAGGCGTCCGCCGGGCTGATGTCGCTGACCGGGGAGCCCGGCGGACCACCGCTCAAGGCCGGTTACGCCATGGGGGACCTCGGCGCCGCCCTGTTCGGACTCGTCGGCGTCACGTCGGCGCTGGTCGAGCGGGAGCGCACCGGGCGCGGCCAGTACCTGACCACCTCGCTCTACGAGTCGCAGCTCGCCCTGCACATCAACTGGGCCACCGGTTACTTCGCCACCGGCGAGCCCCCGGCCCGGCTCGGCTCGGGGCACCCGAGTCTCGTTCCGTACCAGGCGTATCCGGCCGCCGACGGGCATTTCGTGATCGCCGTCGGCAGCGACGGGCTCTTCCGCCGGCTCTGCGCGGTGCTCGCGCTCCCCGGTCTCGCCGACGACCCGCGCTTCGCCACGAACCGTGCACGCGTCGCCCACCGGGCTGAACTCAACGCCGAGCTGGAGCGGGTGCTGGCCGTGGAGGATGTGGCCCACTGGTGCGCGACGCTCAAGGCGGCCGGAGTACCCGCCGCCGCGATCCGCTCCCTCGACGAGGTCTACGACTGCCCGCAGACCGCGGCCCTCGGCATGGTCCAGGAGGCCGCCCGCCCGGACATGGGCCCGCTGCGGCAGGTCGCGTTCCCCGTGAACTTCCGGGGCGAGCGGCCCGCCGTACGCACCGCGCCGCCCGCACTGGGAGAGCACAGCCGGGAGGTCCTCGCCGAACTCGGTTACGGCGAGGCGGAGATCGACCGCCTGACCGGGGGCTGACCGGGGCCGCCGCCCACGGCCCGGGAGGCCCGGCCGGGACGTACTCCCTCGCCGCGGGCCCGGCACCCACCGGTCCCGCGGCCTTCCGCTGACCGCTTCCCGCTGCCACTATCTCCTTATCTGACGGGTAGTCAGGTATGGTTCCGGCGGCTGCGCCGGACGCGGGACAGGGCAGCGGGCCCGGGAGGCGGGACAGGACCATGAAGGCGTACATCGTCGGCGTCGGGATGACCAGGTTCGAGAAGCCGGAGAGCCGTGACTGGCAGTACTGGGACATGGCGAGGGAAGCGGGCACCCAGGCACTCGCCGATGCCGGGATCGCCTACGAACAGGTGCAGCAACTGCCCGTCGGCTACTGCTTCCAGGCGTCCACGGCAGGACAGCGCGCCGCATACGAACTGGGGCTCACCGGGATACCCGTCTACAACGTCAACAACAACTGCGCCACCGGATCGACGGCCCTGATGATGGCGCGGCAGTTCGTGGAGGGCGGCATCGCGGACTG
Source organism: Streptomyces sp. NBC_00388 (assembly GCF_036061255.1). NCBI lineage: Bacteria > Bacillati > Actinomycetota > Actinomycetes > Kitasatosporales > Streptomycetaceae > Streptomyces > Streptomyces sp. NBC_00388. The sequence continues at coordinate 2,184,364 of NZ_CP107948.1, read as the reverse complement.
TGTGCTCGCGCTCGGCTTCGAGAAGATGCAGCGCGGCGCGCTGGGCGGCGGCGCGGACAGCGGGGACTTCAAGACGTCCCCGGTGGCCAGGCACTACGGGATCATGGCCGCCGGGCACGGCTTCGAGATGTCGCCGCCCACCGCACAGATCTTCGGCAACGCGGCCCGCGAGCACATGGAGCGGTACGGAACGACCGCCGCGCAGCTGGCCGCGGTCGGCGCCAAGAACCACCGGCACTCCGCCGACAACCCCCGGGCCCAGTTCCGGGACGTCTTCACGGTGGAGGAGATCCTCGCGGCGAAGACCATCCACCGGCCGCTCACCAGACTCCAGTGCTCGCCCACATCGGACGGCTCGGCGGCCGCGGTCGTCGTCTCGGAGCGGTTCGTCGTCGAACACGGCCTGCACGAAAAGGCGGTGGAGATCGCAGGCCAGGCCATGACGACGGACACCGCGGCGAGCTTCGCGTCGGGCTCGTGCATCGACGCCGTGGGCCGGCCGATGTCACGCGCTGCCGCCCGGCAGGCGTACGAACGGTCCGGCCTCGGGATCGAGGACATGGACGTCATCGAGTTGCACGACTGCTTCTCGGTCAATGAACTGCTGACGTACGAGGCGCTGGGCATGTGCGCCGACGGGGAGTCCGGAGAACTCGTGGAGAGCGGGGCGACGACCCACGGCGGCCGGTGGGTGGTGAACCCGTCGGGCGGCCTGATCTCCAAGGGCCACCCGCTGGGCGCCACGGGCCTGGCGCAGGCGGCGGAGCTCGTGTGGCAGCTGCGCGGGGAGGCCGGGGGCCGGCAGGTGGCGGGGGCCAGGACCGGTCTCGCGCACAACATCGGGCTTGGCGGGGCCGCGGTGGTGACGGTGCTGCGACGGGGCTGAGGGCGGGGGCCAGGCCGGGCGGGGCACGGGGGGAGACCGAGGACCTGCGGACCATGCCCACCGGGCCGATATGCGCATGCACCATGCACCGTCCGGATGCCACGATGGCCCTCATGCTGCGCACCTCTTCGAACGCCCGCACCATCACCCCGCAGTCCGCCCCGGCCCGTACCTGGCTGGTGGTACTCGCCGCGTGCGCGGGGCAGTTCCTCGTAGTTCTGGACGTCTCCGTCGTCAATGTGGCCCTGCCCTCGATGCGCTCAAGCCTGGACCTCAGCGCCGCCGGACTGCAGTGGGTGGTGAACGCGTACGCCATCGCCTTCGCCGGGTTCATGCTGCTGGGCGGGCGGGCAGGCGACCTGTTCGGCCGCAAGCGGATGTTCCTCGTCGGGCTGGGGCTCTTCACCCTCGCCTCGCTCGCCGGGGGGCTCGCCCAGGAAGGGTGGCAGCTCCTCGCCGCCCGCGCCGTACAGGGGCTCGGCGCCGCCGTACTGGCTCCCTCGACGCTCACCATCCTCACCTCGGCCGTCCCGGAGGGCGCGGCCCGCGCGCGGGCCATCGCCACCTGGACCGCCGTCGGCGCGGGGGGCGGCGCCGCGGGCGGTCTGGTCGGCGGGGCGCTGACCGACGCGCTCTCCTGGCGCTGGGTGCTGCTGATCAACGTGCCGGTCGGCGCCCTCGTCCTGGTGGGCGCGGCCCGCTGGATATCCGAGAGCAGGGCGAGCGGCTCGCGCCGGCTCGACCTGCCGGGCGCGGTGCTGGTCACCGCGGGTACGGCCACACTCGCGTACGGCATCGTGCAGACCGAGGCCAAGGGGTGGACGGCGGCGGCGACCCTGGTGCCGCTGCTCGCCGGGGTCGCGCTGCTCGGCCTGTTCCTGGTCGTCGAGGCGCGCACCGCGATGCCCCTGATGCCGCTGAAACTCTTCCGGGTGCGCTCGGTGGCCGCCGCCAACGCCGCGATGTTCGTCTGCGGCGCCGGCAGCTTCGGCATGTGGTTCTTCATGACGCTCTACGCCCAGAACGTGCTCGGCTACACGCCGTTCGGCGCCGGGCTCGCCCTGGTGCCCAGCTCACTGAGCGTCGTCGCGGGCTCCAAGTGCGCACCGCTCCTGATGCGGCGCATCGGCGCCAAGAACGTGGCAGTCATCGGCATCCTCGCCACCGCGGCCGGATTCGGCTGGCAGTCGACGATGACCGCGCACGGTGCGTATGTCACCTCGATCATGCTGCCCGGCATGCTGATGATGGCCGGTGCCGGCCTCGCCATGACCCCGCTGGCCTCACTCGCCACATCGGGCGCGGCGCCAGGTGACGCGGGTCTCGTCTCCGGCCTGGTCAACACCTCCCGGACGCTGGGCGGTTCGCTGGGCCTCGCGGTCCTCTCCACGGTCGCCGCGTCCCGCACCCGGGGCAGCACCGGACCGGAGGCCCTGACCGAGGGGTACGCCCTGGCGTTCCGGTGCGGCGGCTTCATCCTGCTCGCGGGTGTGGTGCTGATGCTGGTGTGGATGCCCGGGGACCGCGCCCCGGTGCTGGGCCGCCCGGTCTCCTCCTCCGGCCCCTCGGGCGGCTGAGCACCGGGGGACCGCGGGCGCTACGGCCGGAGCCCCGCCGGCGGGCCCGGCGTCACAGCCAGCCCTGCTGCCTCGCCGAACGGACGGCCTCCATGCGGTTGCGGGTGCCGGTCTTGCCGATCGCCGAGGAGAGGTAGTTGCGGACCGTCGACTCCGAGAGGTGCAGCTTTCCTGCGATGTCGGAGACGGTCGCCCCGTCGACCGAGGCATTCAGCACGTCGCACTCGCGCGCGGTGAGCGGACTGGGTCCCGCGCTCAGCGCGGCGGCGGCCAGGGCGGGGTCGATGACCGTCTCGCCGGCCAGCACCCGGCGGATCGCGGCGGCCAGATCCTCCACCGGGCCGTCCTTGACCAGGAAGCCCGCGGCGCCCGCCTCCATGGCACGGCGCAGATATCCGGGCCTGCCGAACGTGGTGAGGATCAGCACCCGGCACCCCGGGGCCTGCTTCCGCAGATCGGCGGCGGCGTCGAGCCCGCTGCGGCCCGGGAGTTCGATGTCCAGCAGCGCCACATCGGGCTGCGCGTCCAGGACCGCCGCGACGATCGCGTCGCCCGTGGCCACCTGGGCGACCACCTCGATGTCGTCCTCCAGCCCGAGCAGCAGAGCCAGGGCGCCCCGCATCATGCCCTGGTCCTCGGCGAGGAGCACGCGTACACATCGGGCCGGGGGGTCTTGCGGCATCTCGTTCACGGGGAACAGGGTAGGGCTGGTGGTCCGTCGCGACAGCGGGACGGGGCCCTTCGTCGCGGGCCCCCCGGTCCGGCCGTCCCGGCGAGGGCCGCGCGCGGATCCGCCTCGGTGGCGCGCGGGCACGCGGCCGGTCACCGCGGCCTTCGGCCCTGTCCGGCCCTTCGCTCTCCCCCGGATCCCGGCTGCCCGCTCACCCCGGGAGGACGAAGAGGGTGCTGGGAACACTGACGATCAGCGAGGGCGCGGGCGGCCCGGCCGGGAGCGCCGCGCGCAGGCCCGGGTGACGGGTGAACAGCCCGCGCAGGGCCGTCCGCAGCTGGAGCTTGGCCAGGGGCGCCCCGAGGCAGTAGTGCGGCCCGCGTCCGAAGGCGAGGTGGGGCTCCCGGGCGTGGGACACGCGGAAGCCGTGTGCGTCGCCGCGCAGGCGCGGGTCCCGGTTGGCGGCGCTGTAGCAGAGCAGCAGCGCGTCGCCCGCGGGGATGGCCACGCCGCCCAGCTCGGTGTCCTCCCGCGGGAAGGCGAAGGGCAGGGCGAAGACCCCCGGGTCGTACCGCAACGCCTCCTCCACGACGTCGTCCCAGCCCGTCTCCCCTGCGAGGACGCGGCGCAGCTCGGCCGGGTGATCCAGCAGGGAGCCCACCGCGTTGGTGAGGGCGGCCGCCGTGGTGTCGAAGCCCGCCGCGAGGAAGAGCCAGAGGGTGTCGCGGGCCTCCTGGGGGGAGAGGCCGTCGGCCGTCGCGGCCTCCCGCAGGTCGGCGACGAGGCAGTCGGAGGAGGCAGGCCGGTCGAGGAGCCCGTCGAGGAAGGTGCGGATGTCATCGGTCAGTACGGCCGATTCCGCGGGGGACATCGACGCCCGGGCGAGCGCCCGGCGTACCAGGGCGGTCACGGCCCGCTGGTCGCCGTCCGGGATGCCCAGCAGCGAGCTCAGGGTGCCGAGGGCGAGCGGGAGGGCGAACCCGGCCCGGATGTCGACGGGATCCCGCCCGGGGGCGAAGGTCTCCAGGAGGCGCGCCACGTTCGCCTCCACGGCGGGTCGCAGCGCCTCGACGCGCCGCGGGGTGAAGGCGCGGGAGGCCACCTTGCGCAGCCGGGCGTGGTCGGCTCCGTCGGAGGTGAGCATCCACTGTCTGCTCAGGTGGTCGGTCATCGGCCAGTCCGGCGGAACCTCGCCCTGGGCGAGCGCTCGCCAGTGGGCGGGCGAGCGGGCGAAGAGGGGCCGGGTGAGTACGGTTTCCAGCTCGTGGTGGCCGACGACCGCCCAGCACTCGACACCGCCCGGCCAGACGGCGGGGACCACGCTCCCGAGGGCGCGCAGGGCAGCGGATCTGGCCTGTCCTCCGGCGCTCGGGTCGAGCAGATGACGGGTCGGCACGGGGCTCCTCGGTGATCGGTGATCGGTGACCGGGCGGTGGGTGATCAGTGACCGGAGTGCGGGTGCGGAGGCCGGCCGCGGCGGTGGGACCCGGAGGGTCATGAGGGCAGGAGGACCGCTTTGACGACGTCGCCACGGGCAGTGTCCCGCTCGGCGCGCGCGATGTCATGCAGCGGGTAGGTGCGGATCAGACGGTCGAACGGGAAGCGCCCCTGCCGCCACAGGCCGAGGAGGCGGGGGATGAACAACCGGGGGACGGCGTCGCCCTCGATGATGCCCTTGACCGTCCGTCCGGCCGCGAGGAGCAGCGGTCCCACCGCCAGATCGCCGTGCTGCACTCCCACCAGGCCGCATGTTCCGTACGCGTGCAGGGAGTCGATCAGTGTGGTGATCAGCGAGGGCACCCCGGTGGTGTCCAGGACGTGGTCGGCCCCGCCGGTGATGCCGGCGAGCTCCCGCCCGAGGTCCGGGTCCGCGCCGTCGAGGACGTGGGTGGCGCCGAGTTCCGCGGCCAGCCGCCGGCGCGCCGGGTGGAGCTCGACGGCGACGACGGCCGTCGCTCCGGCGGTGTGTGCCGCCATGATCGCGGCGAGCCCGACGGCGCCCGCACCGGCCACCACGACCCGCGAACCCGGCTGGACGGAGAGGGAGTTGAGGACGGCCCCGGCCCCGGTCTGGAATCCGCAGCCCAGCGGGCCGAGGATCTCCAGGGGGACGTCCGCTGCCATGTCCGCGGGCACGGGGACGACCGCGCGGGCGGGGACCACGACATGACCGGCGAACGAGGACTGGCCGAACCACGAGGCGGATACCGTGCGGCCGTCCCCGGTGCGCGCCGTCCCGGAGCCGTCCGGACGGCGGCCGGTCAGGTTGCGCGGGAAGAACGTGGCGCAGTTGGCGGGCCTGGCGGCCAGGCAGGCCCGGCAGCCGCCACAGAAGTCGAAGGAGAGGATCACCGGGTCGCCGGGCGCGACCGAGGTGACCTGGGGGCCGGTCTCCTCGACGACTCCGGCGCCCTCGTGCCCCGCGATGACCGGCAGGGCGATGCCCATGTGCGGGGCGCGGGGCAGCAGGTCGGTGTGGCAGAAGCCGGTGCCCGCGATACGTACGAGCACCTCGTCGGGGCCGGGCCCGTCCAGGTGCACGTCGGTGAGCCGGAACGGCTGGTCGTGTGCCTCCAGTACCGCCGCGGTCACTCTCACAGGCGGGCCTTCGTGCCGTCCCAGAAGGTGTCCGACCACACGTCGCCGTAGAGCCAGTTGCCCGGGGCGTCGGGATCGGGGCTGGTGTAGAAGTCGCGGTGGCAGTCGAGGACGCGGGAGAGGGGGAGACCCGCACCGCTGTCTCGGAGCCCGTATGCCCCGGCGGCCCGGCGGATGTTGTGCCCGGGTGTGCCCATGCCCCGCTGGAACGCGGTGAACTCCGGCAGCCGGATCAGGCCGTCGTCGTCGCGGTCCACGGCCCGCCAGACTGCCTCGCCCACCGGGCGGATGTGCCTGTCGTAGTCGCGGGCCCCGTTCACCAGTGCCTTCGCCATGGCCTCGCGCCACTCGGGCGGTGTCACCCGGTGGTCGGGGGCCCACCCGGTGACAGCGGCCATGTGGTCGCAGAAACCCTGGACGGCAAGGAACACCGCCCCCGCCTTGCGGCTTCCGAGGGGCTCGCCGACGTAGGTGAGGATGCGAGTGAAGAGCGTGGCTACGTCGGCCAGTTCGATCAGGCCGTCCGCGTCGTGGTCGGCGTGCGCGAAGCAGACGTCGACCTTGCGTTCGATCAGCCGGGTGCCGATGTCGTGCGGTGTGGGCATCTGTGCGTTCCTTTCCGCGGGGTACGGGGCGCTCCGCGTGGTGGTGCGGGCCCGGTCCGCGGGCACGGACGGGCGGGGTCAGGGTGCGGTGGCGGCGGCCGTGTCCACGGACGGCCGGGAGCCGGGCACCGCGGTGATCGCACGGGCCAGCCGGACGACTGTGCTGCGGTCGGCGACGGGCCAGCCGTGCCGCTCGGCCAGGCAGCTCAGCGCCCGGTCGGGCTCGAAGGCGATCGGTCTGCCGACACCGCGCAGCAGTTCGCGGTCGGATGCGCTGTTGCCGATGGCCAGCGCACGGGCGGGGTCCGCACCGAACCGGTGCACCGCCGCGCGCAGCAGAGCGGCCTTGACCTCCGGCACCGCCGGGACGGTGCGGAGGTGTGGGGTGCACACGCCGTGCCGGACGGTCGATGTGAGCCCGGTACGGTGCTCGACCCCGAGTTCGTCGCCGATCCTGTCGACCATCTCCTGAGGGCTCCCCGAGAGCAGCAGGGGCGTGTAGCCGCCGGCCCGGAGCGTCTCGACGAGAGGGGCCGCGCATGCCAGCACCCGGTGCCGGACGCGGAGCCAGGCGCGGTGGGATGCCCGGACCACTTCCTCGTGGGGCACACCGGAGACGGCGCTGCCGTACGCGGAACAGGTCCGGTACAGGGTGGTACGGAATTCGGGCCCGGCGGCGCGGTGTTCGGCCATGGCGCCCTGGACACGGGAAACAGCGGCACCGGATATCCACCCTGAATCGCGTAACTCGTCCAGTACGGAGAATCCGAGGGTGCCGTTGTAAAGAGTTCCGTCCACGTCGAGCACGGCGATGGCACTGGTATTTCCGGTGCGGCCCGTTCGTCTGCCCTCCCGGGAAGGGCGGTCCCCGGGGTTTCCCCTGCTGTTCCCGCCGTCTTTCTTTTCTCCGTGAAATCTGCGAAATCTGCAAGATTCACGGGTTCCGCAGATTTCACGGATTCTGGGGTGCTGGTGTCCATGGTGTGTTCCGGGCCGGAGCGGCGGCCGTGCGAGGCGGCCACCGCCCTGCCGGTCCCTGTGCCGGGTCAGGCACCCCGGCCGTGCTGGAAGTCGGCACCGAAGAGCCAGTTGCCGGCCGTCTCCGGGTCCGTGCTCGTGTAGAAGTCGCGGAACGCGATCATCAGCTCGTCGACCGAGAGGGAACCGTCGCCGTCGAGGTCGAGGCGCTCGAAAGCGAGGCGGGCGTTCTCCGGCGAGGTGCCGAAGGCGGCCTGGACCTTGCCGAACTCCTCGGCGGTCACGCTGCCGTCGCCGTCCCGGTCGCACAGTTTCCAGATCGCGGTGGCCACCGGCCGGCTCGCCGCGTCGAACGTCTCGGGGGCCCCGACGATCCGCCGCATGCCGACCCGGTACTCCTCGGGATCGATCCGGCCGTCGCCGTTGGTGTCGAGCCCGGCGACCAGTGCCCGCCACCAGTCGTCGCACACCTGCAGCATGGCGATCGACTTCGGGGAGGCGAAGGGCTCGTCCACCGCCGAGATGACCCGGCTCGCGAAGGTCAGGATGTCGGACGCGTCCACGACGCCGTCACGGTTCTGGTCGGCGTGCGAGAAACAGATGTCGAATTTGCGGTCGAGAAGTTCGTCCTGCGCGGTGACGGTCATCGAGGCTCCTTTATTCATGGAACAGCGCACCGGAAACCGCTTCTGCGATTTCACCGGCACGCTCGCAACACCCATGAATCTACTGACTCGTTGCAGCCCCGGACCATCGACCTCGTGGCGATCACCCGAAAGTGACAGGAATTCGGGACCCGAATCGAACCCCGTGTTGCCGGGCCGCTGCCACTCACCTGATGTGCGCCCCGGCGCCCCGGCGCCCCGGCGCCCCGGGCTAAGGCTGTCCCGTAATCCCTGGTGGATCAGCGCGGGGCGTCAGATGCGGTGCGTCGCAAGGCGGAGGGGCGCTCGCATACTGGATGTATTCGGGCGTTCCGACAACGCGGCGAGGTGCCGTAGCTGTCGTCGTGCGCCCGCCGGGGATTACGGGACAGCCCTTAGGGGCATCCGTGCGCAGCTCCGGCCACGGTGTCCGGTGCGCTGGTCTCCACCGGCAGCTCGGCCACCAGGCGGAAGCCGGACCGCGGGCCGGGGCCCGCGTCCAGCGAGCCGCCTGCCGCTGCCAGACGCTCCGTCAGGCCCTTCAGCCCGCTGCCGGGCGGCGTCCCGCCCTCGCCGCGGCCGTTGTCGCTGATGACCAGCCGCACCCGCTCCGGGTTCGTGCCGTCCACGGTGATCTCGCACCGGGTGGCCCTGCTGTGCCGCACGGCGTTGGTGACGGCCTCCCTGACGACCCAGCCGAGCAGCGAGGCGCTCTGCGGCTCCAGCGGCGGCCCCGACTGGCGTACGACGGGTTCGATCCCGGCGGCGGTCAGCGCGGAGCGGGCGCTGTCCAGTTCGGTAGCCAGACTGGCGTCCCGGTAACCGGTGACCGCCTCCCGGATCTCGGTCAGGGCCTGCCTGCCGACGGTCTCGATGTCGGAGATCTGGGCGAGGGCCGCGTCGATGTCGCGCGGGGCCAGCCGCCGGGCCGCCTCCGACTTCACCACGATCACCGAGAGGGTGTGGCCGAGCAGGTCGTGCAGATCGCGCGAGAAGCGCAGCCGCTCCTTCTCCACGGCCGAACGGGCCAGCTCCTGACGGGTGGAGCGCAGCTCCATCACGGTCTCGGAGAGGGTCAGGATCGCGGCGGTCACCGCCCCGGAGATGAAGGTGCCGTACCCCAGCGTCCAGGGGTCCCACGGGCTGTGTCCCTCACTGCTGGAGATGTACCCGGCGGAGGCCGAGAGGATCATCAGGGCGGTACCGAGCCGCCGGTCGCGCAGGGTGGTGCCGACGGCGAGCGAGAGCAGCGGGAAGAACAGCAGCCAGCTGCCGCCGTAGCCGAGGGCCAGACCGTAGGTGATGGACGCCAGGGCGCCGAGCAGCCAGAGCGTCGTTCGGCTCTGGCGCTTCTCCTTGTCGAACGCGCGGAACGCGATCGAGACGTAGAGGGAGTTGAAGGCCAGCAGCCCGGCTCCGCCGATCCACGGGTTCGGCGCCTCGCCGCCGATCAGATTGGAGAAACTGCCCAGCCCCATCAGCAGCCACGGCAGCAGGGTGAAGGCGTTGGGCGGCCCCGGACGCCTCCGCTGCTTGATCTCCCTGCGCCGCTGGACGCAGGCTCTCCACCACCGTCTCAGCAGGTCCAGCTTCGTATGCATCATCTCTCCCGTCACACGGTCCTCGCGGACCGACGGTACGAGATCACCGCGTACGTGCCGAACGCCAGCAGCCAGGCGGCGAGCACCGCCACCGTGCCGAGAGCCGGCGCGCTGCCCCGGGCGGTGGACCAGCCGAGCTCGGCGAAGCGGTTGGTCGGGGTGTAGCGGGCGACGGAGCGCAGCCAGCCAGGGAAGGCGTCGACCGGGAACCACAGCCCGCCCACGATGGCGAGCCCCATCAGACAGGCCACGTTCACCACGCCCGTGGTCTGGGCGGTGAGCCGGTAACCGTTGCCGATCCCCAGCAGCGTGAACGGCAGCGCACCGGTCCACAGCAGCAGGGTGAGGACGACCCACTGCCAGGCGTCGATCCGTACGCCGTTGACGAGCGCCCCGGCCAGCAGCACCGCGACAATCCCCGGCAGCACGGTCACCGAACCGGAGACCGCCCGGCCCAGCACCACCTGCGACGGCGGCAGCGGGGTGACCCGCAGCTGCCGCAGCCAGCCCAGGGACTTGTCCGACGCGACCCCGGTGCCGACGCCCAGCGCCGCGCCCAGCGCGCCGTACGCGGCCATGCCGACCATCGAGGTGACCCGCCAGGCCGCCGAGTCGGGGTCGCTGGGGCCGATATTGGTGAACAGCAGGTACATCACCACCGGCATGCCGATGCCGAAGATGACGAACCCGGGATCGCGCAGCGTCCGCCGCACTTCGAGCTTGATGTACTCCAGCATCAGACCGCTGCTTCCTGTGCGGTGCGCGGGGGGACCCCGGCGGACGAGGAGCCGGACGGGGTGCCGCCGGTCTCCGGTGCGGTGAGGGCCAGGAAGGCGTCCTCCAGTGTCGCGGGGGCGACCGCGAGGCCGCGGATCGCGCCCCGCTCCGCCAGGGCGACGACCGTGGCGTCCGAGTCGTCCGTACGCAGCGACGCCCGGTCCGCCCGGACCTCGACCGAGGTGACACCGGGCAGCTCCTGGAGCCCCTCGGTGCCGGCGCCCGCCAGGTCGAAGGCGACCAGGCTGCCGCCCGCCGAGCGCTTCAGCAGCTCGGAGCTGCCGTCGGCGACGATGCGGCCCTGGTGAATGATCACGATGCGGTCGGCATTGCTGTCGGCCTCCTCCAGGTAGTGCGTGGAGAAGAGCACGGTCTTCCCGCGCCGCGCGTACGCCCGCATCGAGTCCCAGAACGCCCGCCTGGCCTCCACATCGAGCGCGGCGGTCGGCTCGTCCAGCACGATCAGGTCCGGATTGCCGGCGAGCGCGACGGCGAACCTGACCCGCTGCATCTGGCCGCCGGAGAGCTTGTCGACCCGGCGGGCGCCGTGTTCGCCGAGCCCTGCCATGTCCAGCGCGTCGGCGACCGGGAGCGGGTGCGGGTACGTACTGGCCACGAAGGAGACCAGCTCCCGCACCGTGACCCTCGGGATGGGCTGCCCCGCCTGGAGCATCGCGCCCACCAGGCCGGCCCCCACCGCCTCGCCGGGTGTCCGGCCGAAGAGCCGTACCTGTCCGCTGTCCGGCTGGTCGAGCCCGAGCAGCAGGCTGATCGTGGTGGACTTTCCGGCCCCGTTGCGCCCGAGCAGGGCGACGGTCTCCCCGCGGTGGATCTCCAGGTCCGCGCCGTCCACGGCGCGCACCGCCCCGAAGGTCTTGACGGCCCCCGTGAAGCTCACCGCAGGCGCGGTGTCTGCTGTCTGCGTCATGCCCCCCACGGTAGGGAAGGGGGGCGGCCGCCGGGCAGATGCGGTTGTACGCATCCGGCCGGGACAAATGTCACCGCCGGCCGCCCGGCCGGATGGCGTGGGCCGCCGCGCCACCCCTGTCTGACGCGGCGTCAGGAGCCTTCACAACTCGTGAGGGGTGCGTTATACATGGGGCCATCGGCCTAGAACGCGTTCTAGAAGGGCGCGGGAAGCCGGTCCCGTACGACCTCGGTGCGCCTGACGGTGCGGACGGTCGCACCGAGGTCTTTCCACCGTCAAGGAGCGCCTGCCCCATGCCCATCGATGCCGCAGAGGCCATCGCAGCGGAGCCCCGCTCCGGCGAGATCGCCTGGGACCACAAGGACATCCAGCTCTACCACCTGGGAATCGGCGCGGGCCGGCCGCCCACCGGCGCCGACGAGCTGCGCTACACCCTGGAGTCCAGGCTCCACGTCCTGCCCAGCTTCGCGACCGTCGCGGGCGCCGGCATGGCGCTGATGGGCGGGCTCGCCGCACCGGGGATCGATGTGAACCTGGCGGCCGTTCTGCACGGCGGACAGAGCATCGTGCTGCACCGGCCGATTCCCGTCGGGGGGTCGGCGGTCTCCAGCTCCCGGGTCCGGGCGGTGTACGACAAGGGGAAGGCGGCCGTCATCGTGCTGCGCTCCGAAGTCTCCGACGCACAGGGCCCGTTGTGGACCAGTGACGCGCAGATCTTCGTACGCGGGGAGGGCGGCTTCGGCGGCGAGCGCGGCCCCTCCACCAGGACCGCCCTCCCCGGCCGGGCCCCGGACCGCACCGAGGACCGCCCGGTCCGCGAGGACCAGGCGCTGCTCTACCGGCTCTCCGGCGACTGGAATCCGCTCCACGCCGACCCGGAGTTCGCCAAGCTCGCGGGGTTCGACCGCCCCATCCTGCACGGGCTCTGCTCGTACGGAATGACGCTCAAGGCCGTGGTCGACGCGGTGCTGGGCGGCGATGTGACCCGTGTCGACTCGTACACCACCCGCTTCGCCGGGGTCGTCTTCCCCGGCGAGACCCTCCGGATCCGGATGTGGCAGTCGCCGGGGCGGGTCCAGGTGGCGGTCGCGGCCGTCGAGCGGGACGAGGCGCCGGTTCTCGCGGACACCGTCGTCACCCACCACTGACCCGGCCGCCCGCACGCCCTGATCCATCAGATCCAGTCGTATGTGAGGAGCCGCACCATGCGCGCAGCCGTACTGCACGAGATCGGCCAGGACAAGCTCGAAGTCCTCGACGACATCGAGGCGGTGGGTTTCGGACCCGGCAAGGTCAGGATCAGGGTCAGGGCCACCGGCCTCTGCCACTCGGACGTCTCGGCGATGAACGGGGTGCTGCCGCAGCCCGCGCCGTTCGTCCCGGGGCACGAGGGTGCGGGCGAGGTCATCGACGTCGGCGACGGGGTCACCGGCGTCGCCACGGGTGACCGGGTGGTGATCTGCTGGCTGCCCGCCTGCGGTGCCTGTCCGGCCTGCAAGCGCGGCCAGACCGAGCTCTGCCTCGCCGGGTTCATGAACGCGGGCACCCCCAACTTCAAGCGCCCCGGCGGCGACGTCTTCGGTTTCGCCGGGACCGGCACCTTCACCGAGGAGGTCGTCGTGGGTGCCGGGTGCGCGGTGCCGATCCCCGACGACGTGCCGTTCGAGATCGCCGCGCTCATCGGCTGCGGGGTGACCACCGGGCTGGGCGCCGCCATCAACACCGCGAAGGTGGAAGCCGGTTCCTCGGTCGCCGTGATCGGCTGCGGAGGTGTCGGTATCTCCGCCATCCAGGGCGCACGGCTCAGGGGTGCGTCGCAGATCATCGCCGTCGACCCGGTGGCCTCACGCCGGGAGGCGGCGCTGGCCTTCGGCGCGACGGAAGCCGTGGCGCCGGACGCGCTGAACGACGCCAAGCAGCGCGTCACGGCGGGGGAGGGCTTCGACTACGTCTTCGAGGTCGTCGGGAAGTCGGCCACCGCCCGCACGGCGTACGAGACGACCCGGCGCGGCGGCACCCTCTGCATCGTGGGCGCGGGCGCCATGGACGACTTCCTCCAGCTCAACATGTTCGAGCTGTTCTTCGACGAGAAGCGGATCCTGCCCTCCATGTACGGCGGCGGCGACGTGGTCCGTTCGTACGAGCGGGCCATCTCGCTCTGGCGGTCGGGCCGGATCGACCTGGAAGGCCTGATCACCCACCGGGTGAAACTCGCCGGGATCAACGACGCCCTGGACCAGATGCGCTCCGGTGAGGCGCTGCGCACCTGCATCGAGATCTGACACCCGGAGCACCCGAGACCGGAACGCCCGCACCCGGAACGCCCGCACCCGGGACGCACCGAGTACACCGAACGGCCGGAGCACCGGGAGCGCCCGGAATGCTGCGGACGCCCGCAGACCCGTAAGGAGAGCTCGTCCATGTCCTTGCCCCTTGATGGCCTGTCCGCGATCGTCACCGGGGCCGGCCGCGGCCTCGGCCGCGCCGAAGCGCTCGAACTCGCCCGGCTCGGCGCGAGTGTCGTCGTCAATGACTCCGGCAGGCCCGGCCGCGACGGCTCAGGCGACGCGTCCGCCGCTCCCGCCGAGGAGGCCGCCGCCGAGATCCGCGCGGCGGGCGGACAGGCGGTCGCCCACATCGGCGACGTCGCCGACCACGAACAGGCCCGTGCGCTGGTGCAGTTGGCCGTCGACACCTACGGAAAGCTCGACATCCTGGTCAACAACGCGGGGATCCTGCGGGACCGGATGGTCTTCTCGATGACCGAGAGCGAGTGGGACTCGGTCATCCGGGTGCACCTCAAGGGGCACTTCAACACCACCCACTTCGCCTCTGCGCACTGGCGCGAGCGGTCGAAGGCGGCGGGCGGCCCGGTCCACGGCCGCATCGTGAACACGTCGTCGGAGGCGTTCCTCGCGGGCTCGGCGGGCCAGCCGAACTACGCGGCGGCCAAGGGCGGCATCGTGGGGCTCACCACCTCGACGGCGCTGGCACTGGCCAAGTACGGAGTGACCGCCAACGTGATCTGCCCGCGGGCCAGGACCCGGATGACCGAGGACGTGTTCGCGGGCTTCGGTGAGCCCGTCGCGGGGGAGCTCGATCCGCTGGCGCCCGAGCACGTGTCTCCGCTCGTCGGCTACCTCGCGTCCCCGGCGGCCGCGAAGGTCAACGGCCAGCTGCTCGTGGTGCACGGGGGAATGGTGGCCGTGGTGGAACGCCCCAGGGTGGCGGCCAAGTTCGACACGGCGAAGACGGTCTTCACGTACGAGGAACTGGACGAGGCGCTCTCGCCCTACTACGCGGACCGCCCGCCGGACGAGACCTTCGCCGCCGCCGAGGTGCTGGGCCTCAAGCACGGCTGACCACGGCGCGGTCCGGCGGTGGAGCGGTCCGGTGGCGGAGCGGCACGTACGCCTGCCCTGCCCCGGCTCCTCCCGCCTGCGGCCCACGCGTGGCGGGCCTGCACAGGCCGGGAGGACCGGCCCCCGCGGATACGGTGGCCGGCCCTCCCGGTGATGGCTGAACGGTCCTGCGATGCGGACCGTTCAGGCCGCGTTCGAGTGCTGTTCCCCCGAACGGCGGTGGCGGCCGTGGGTCTCCGCCTGCGACGCCTCGGTGGGCGCCGTACCCCCCCGGTGCTTTCCGGAGCCTCCGGCTTCGCCCCGGCCGGCGGCCGCAGGCTGCGGGCGCGACTGGGCGGTGTCGGTCCTGGCTTCAGACATGATGGGAAATCTCCCCCGTCAAATCGCTGTGATTGCTTCTTTGCCGTGCTGTGCCGTGCTCGCGGTGATCATGAGCGTGCGACCACCGTTGCGTGCGCAGACCCGCGGTTTCGGCCAGGCTGCGAGCGACTCGTCAGAGGCGCCTGCTGCAACGGTACGGGCTTGCACACAGGAGGAGTCACCTGGGCTGTACATGGTTCCTGACCAGCGTCTTCCGTTTGTGCGGGTTCTGTGGCCCGGTCGCCGGACGGCTCCATCCTGAGATCGAGCGGCAGCCCGTCGAGTGGCCGGATGTCCACCACGCCGACGGGCGCCGCCCCCGTGGTGCAGGGCAGTCGGAGCACCCCCTCCGCGCTCCACAGCCCCGCACCCGCCAACCACCCCTCGGGGGCGGCACGTTGCAGCAGCCGCCGTCCCGCGGGGCGCCACACACCGAGTCGGCTGCCCGCCGCGTCAGCGATCCGCAGCGCGACCCCGCAGCTCTCCGGCATGAGCACCTGCCCCGGCTGCACGGCGAACGGCGTCACCACCGCGTCCTCCACCCGGAGGCACTCCGGGAACCTGACGGGCCGCCGGCTCCCCAGCACGCCCCACCCGAGCCGCTCGTCCCCGGGCGCGTCCGACCGTACGAGCAGCAGTCCGCTGTCCGGGTCCGCCAACAGCAGGCGGTCGTCGCTGCCGTCGGCGATCTGGAGCAGCGGGGAGACCTCCCCGCCCCGCTCCAGGTCGACCGCGACCGTCTTGGTGACCCCGCCCGTCTCCCGGTCGAGCGCCAGCATCCGGCCCGTACGGTCCAGCCACACCCCGCCGGTGCAGCGCCCGGGCACCTCGGCGATGTGCTCGGGGCCGAAGGCGCCGCCCGCCACCAGCCAGACCGTGGTCGAGTGTGCGCCGGGCGCGAGTGCGTACGCACGGCTGCCGCCCGGCGCCGGGGGCAGCAGGGTCAGCCGCCCGCACTCGACGGCGCCGAGCGGCAGTTCACCGGTGTCCGGTCCGGTCGGGTACAGCAGGGAGAAGGCGTGCCGTCCGTCCACCGACCGCCGGATCAGCACCCGCCCGTCGGCCATCGGCAGCACGTCGGAGCAGGGCTCCTCGGGCTGATGGCCGGGCAGTTCCACCGCGTAGGGCTCCGGGCCGTCCAGGGTCCAGCGCTCGGGGAACCAGGCGTCCCCGCTGCGGCGGGCCAGCCGGGCCGCGTAGGACCCGTCGCCGGCGATGGTGAGGTCCGTTCCCGCCGGCGCGCCGTACCCGGTGCTCCGGGCACGGCTCTGCGCCAGGTGTCGTGCACCGTTCTCCGTGCCGCCCTGCGGGGCGGTCCTCACGGCGGTCTCTGTCGCGGTCTTCGTGGCCGAGGCCGTCATATACCGGTCACCTCCGGACACCGAAGCTAGTTTTCGCACGTCCTGCCGAGCCGGAGGGGCACTGTCGCTTCACACATAAGGGTGGCTGTCCTGGGGTTCGGCTGAGGGGGAGGGGGCCGGTGTGCTGGGAAAATGAGAGAACGTTAAGGTAAGGCACACCTAAGTGGTCCCTGTCAGGAGCTTCGCCATGTCCGTACGTCGCCGCAGCACCGCTGCCGCCGCCCTCGCGCTCACCGGCGCGCTCGCCCTCACCGCCTGCGGGAGCAGCGACAGCGACGACGGCGGTCCGGGCTCGGGCAAGGCCGGCGCGGCGGCGAAGAAGGACGTGGCCACCGGGGGCAAGGACTTCGGCGAAGCGGCGCAGAAGACCGCCGCGCTGGGCACCGACGCCAAGCCCGGCCGGTTCCCCCGCACCATCACCCAGGCCATGGGCAAGACAGTGATCAAGGCGAAGCCCCAGCGGGTCGTCGTGCTCGACGTCGGTGAGCTGGACAACGTCGTCTCCCTCGGCATCAAGCCGGTCGGCTACGCACCCACCGAGGGGAGCGAGGGCATCCCCGGCTACCTGAAGAAGAACGCGGGCCACCCGAAGAACGTGGGCACCATCAACAGCCTCAACCTGGAGGCCATCGCCAACCTCCACCCGGACCTGATCCTGGGCAGCCAGCTGCGCGCCGCGGACAAGTACGACCAGCTCAAGAAGATCGCACCGACCGTCTTCTCCATCCGCCCGGGCTTCACCTGGAAGCAGAACTACCTGCTGAACGCCGCGGCCCTGGACCGGACCGCGGCGGCCGAGGCCGAGCTCGGCGCGTACGAGAAGCGCGCGAAGAAGCTGGGGACCGACGTCGGCGCCCACAAGCCGGTCATCTCGATGGTCCGCTACATGCCCGACCGGATCCGCCTCTACGCGGAGGACTCCTTCATCGGCACCATCCTCAAGGACGCCGGGCTGCCGCGGCCCAAGAGCCAGCAGGTCAAGGACCTCGCGGTGGAGATCAGCCCTGAGAAGATCGACTCTGCGGACGCCGACTGGATCTTCACCGGCGTGTACGGCGACCCCAAGGCCACGAAGCGGGACACCGTCCAGGCCAATCCGCTCTGGAAGAACCTCGGGGCGGTCAGGGACGGACAGGCGAAGAACGTCCCCGACGAGACCTGGTACCTCGGTCTCGGTGTGACGGCGGCCAACAAGGTCCTCGACGACCTCCAGGGCTACCTCGTCAAGTAGGACAGCGGGCGGGGCGGGACCGACCGGCAGCCGGGGTACGGAGCGCAGGTAACCTGTAACCGTGCCCCGTCTGTCTGAAGTCCTCTCCGCACTCGACGCCCTGTGGCCGCCCGAGCGCGCCGAATCCTGGGACGCCGTCGGCACGGTCTGCGGCGACCCCGACGACACGGTCGACCGCGTCCTTTTCGCCGTCGATCCCGTCCAGGAGATCGCCGACGAGGCCGTACGGCTGGGCGCCCAGCTCGTCGTCACGCACCACCCCCTCTATCTGCGCGGTACGACGACGGTCGCCGCCGGCACCTTCAAGGGCCGGGTCGTCCACACCCTGATCCGGCACGGCATCGCCCTGCACGTCGCCCATACCAATGCCGACACCGCCGATCCGGGGGTCTCCGACGCCCTGGCGGGCGCACTGGACCTGCGGGTGGTGGGCCCGCTCGTTCCCGACCCCACCGACCCGCTCGGCCGCCGGGGGCTCGGCCGCGTCTGCGAGCTGGACCACCCGCTGCCGCTGCGGGACTTCGCCGCGCTGGCGGCGGCCCGGCTGCCCGCCACCGCCCAGGGAGTCCGCGCAGCGGGCGACCCGGACGCGCTCGTGCGCACGGTCGCGGTCAGCGGCGGGTCCGGCGACAGCCTCTTCGACCGGGCGCGCGCCGCCGGGGTCGATGCCCTCCTCACCGCCGACCTGCGCCACCACCCCGTGTCCGAGGCCGTGCAGCAGTCGCCGCTCGGCCTGCTCGACGCGGCACACTGGGCCACCGAGTGGCCCTGGTGCACCCAGGCCGCGGCCCAGCTCGACGAGATTTCCGACCGCAACGGATGGGGTCTGCGCACCCACGTGTCCCGTACGGTCACAGACCCCTGGACCGCCCACGCGGCGTCCACCGCAACCGATCATTCTGGAGCCCCCAACTGAACGCCGCGCACGCCGACCAGATCCGACTTCTCGACGTCCAGTCCCTCGACGTACGCCTCTCGCAGCTCGCGCACCGGCGCAAGTCACTGCCGGAGCACGCCGAGATCGACTCCCTGACCAAGGACCTCACCCAGCTCCGTGACCTGCGCGTCGCCGTGCAGACCGAGGAGAGCGACACCGCCCGCGAGCAGACCAAGGCCGAGCAGGACGTCGACCAGGTCCGCCAGCGCTCGCTCCGCGACCAGCAGCGCCTCGACTCCGGTGCGGTCAGCTCGCCCAAGGACCTGGAGAACCTCCAGCGCGAGATCACCTCGCTCGCCAAGCGCCAGGGCGACCTGGAGGACGTGGTCCTGGAGGTCATGGAGCGCCGCGAGTCCGCGCAGGAGCGGGCCACCGAGCTCACCGAGCGCGTCTCGTCCGTCGAGGCCAAGGCGGCCGACGCCACCGAGCGCCGTGACGTGGCCGCAGCGGAGATCGACCGCGAGAGCGCCACGCTCACCAAGGAGCGCGAGATCGTGGCCGGTTCGGTCCCCGCCGACCTGATGAAGCTCTACGAGAAGCTGCGCGAGCAGCAGGGCGGTGTCGGCGCGGCCCGGCTCTACCAGCGCCGCTGCGAGGGCTGCCGCCTGGAGCTCAACATCACCGAGGTGAACGAGGTCAAGGCCGCGTCCCCCGATACGGTGCTGCGGTGCGAGAACTGCCGCCGCATCCTGGTGCGTACGGCCGACTCGGGCATCTGATGCGGGAGTTCGTCGTCGAGGCGGACGGCGGATCCCGGGGGAACCCGGGGCCCGCGGGCTACGGCGCCGTCGTGCTCGACCCGGCCACCGGGGAGACCCTCGCCGAGGACGCCCAGTACATCGGCATCGCGACGAACAACGTGGCCGAGTACCGGGGCCTGATCGCCGGGCTGCGCGCCGCCGTCGCGCTGGACCCGTCCGCCCGGATCAGGGTCCGGATGGACTCCAAGCTCGTCGTCGAGCAGATGTCGGGCCGCTGGCAGATCAGGCACCCCGACATGAAACCGCTGGCCGCCGCCGCGGCGGCGGTGCTGCCCCGGGCGCAGGTGACGTACGAGTGGATCCCGCGCGCGCAGAACAAGCACGCGGACCGGCTCGCCAACGAGGCGATGGACGCGGGCCGCGACGGCAGGCAGTGGGAGCCGTCCGCGTCGACGGCGGACCTCACCGCCCGCGGTGCGGGGGAGCGGGAGTCCGCGGCTGCCCGCCCGGCGGCACCGGCGGCCGGTGGCGAATCCACCGCTGCCCCGTCCGTCGGCTGGGGAGCCACGGCCGACCTGGGCGCCCCCGCGACCTTCGTCCTGCTGCGCCACGGCGAGACGGCGCTCACTCCGCAGAAGCGGTTCTCCGGCAGCGGAGGCACGGACCCGGAGCTGTCATCGGCCGGCCGGGAGCAGGCCGCCGACGCGGCCGCCGCGTTCGCGGACCGCTCCACCATCGAGGCGGTCGTCTCCTCGCCGCTGCGCCGCTGCCGGGAGACGGCTCAGGCCGTCGCCGGCCGGCTGGGCCTGGAGGTACGGATCGACGAGGGGCTGCGCGAGACGGACTTCGGCGCGTGGGAGGGGCTGACCTTCGGCGAGGTGCGCGCACAGTACCCGGCCGACCTGGACGCCTGGCTCGCCTCACCGAAGGCGGCGCCCACCGGCGGCGGCGAGAGCTTCGCGACGGTGGCCCGCAGGGTCGCGGCGGCCCGCGACCGCCTGATCGCCCGCCACCGGGGGACGACCGCGCTGCTCGTCACGCACGTCACACCGATCAAGACACTGGTGCGGCTCGCCCTGGGAGCACCGCCGGAGTCGCTGTTCCGGATGGAGCTGTCGGCGGCCTCCGTCTCGACCGTGGCGTACTACGCCGACGGGAACGCCTCCGTACGGCTGCTGAACGACACGTCGCACCTGCGCTGAGCCGGGCGGACACAGGGCGGGACCGCGGGCCCGGCCGTGCGGGGCCGGGCCCGCGGCGGTTCAGCCGCGCAGCGCGGCCGCGCCGCGGGCCAGCTGCTCGACCCGGTCCCAGTCCCGTGCCGCCACCGCATCGGCGGGCAGCATCCACGTGCCACCGACGCACGCCACGTTCGGCAGGGCCAGGTACGAGGGCGCCGACGCCAGTGAGATGCCGCCGGTGGGGCAGAACCTCGCCTGCGGCAGCGGTCCGCCCAGGGACTTGAGGTAGGCCGTACCGCCCGCGGCCTCGGCGGGGAAGAACTTCATCCCGGTGATGCCGCGCTCCAGGAGCTCCACCACCTCCGATGTGGTGGAGACGCCCGGCAGGAACGGCACACCGGACTGGGTCATCGCGCCGAGCAGCCGGTCCGACCAGCCGGGGCTGACCAGGAACTTCGACCCGGCGGACACGGCCTGCGCGACACCGTCGGGGGAGATCACGGTGCCGGCGCCGACGACGGCCTCCGGCACCTCGGCGGCTATGGCGCGGATCGCGTCGAGCGCGGCCGGGGTCCGCAGCGTCACCTCGATGGCGGGCAGCCCGCCCGAGACCAGGGCCCGCGCCAGCGGCACGGCAGCGGCGGCATCGTCGATGACGACAACAGGAACGACGGGGGCGAGGTCAAGCACGGAAGTCATACCGGCATCCTGCCCCGGCACACACGCCCTGCGCAACGCGCGTTGCACACCGTGCAACGCGCGCGGAGCGCGGTCAGTGGATCTCGTCCACCAGCACATCCAGCTGCCAGGGCTTCCCCGGTTTCACCGGCGCCGGGGTCTCCACCACGTAGCCCAGCTCCCGCAAGGCTTCCACCAGCTCGCCAGGACCGGCCGGTGCGGCGCCCGCGAGGAGCAGGTCCCGCACGATCCGCCCCTTCGTCGCCTTGTTGAAGTGACTGACGACCTTCCGGGTCGGCGCGTGGAGCACGCGTACCGACGCCGTACGGTCGGCGACCTCCCCCTTCGGCTTCCACGCCGAGGCGTAGGCGGCGGACCGGAGGTCGAGCACCAGCCCGTCGCCCGCTGCCTCCGGCATGACCGCGGCCATCGGCTCGCGCCAGTAAGGCCCCAGCGCGCCGAGGCCGGGCAGCTTCACGCCCATCGAGCAGCGGTACGAGGGAATCCGGTCGCCGATCCGCACCGCGCCCCACAGCCCCGAGAAGACCAGCAGCGCGTCCCCGGCGCGCCGCAGCGCCGACGCGTCGAGCGAGGCGAGGTCCAGCGCGTCGTACAGCACTCCGGTGTAGATCTGTCCGGCGGGCCGGGCGCCCGCGGTCCGCAGACCGGCGTTCTTGGCGACCTCACCGCGCAGCCCCTCGCTCAGCCCGAGCACCTCGCGCGCCTTCTCCTCGTCGGCCGCGCACAGCTCGACGAGCTCGTCCAGCACGGCGGCCCGCGTCCCGGCCAGCCCGGGCAGTGAGAGGGACTCCGGCTTCAGCGGGGCGCCGGAGCCGCTCACGGCCTTCCCCTCGGACGGCGGCAAGAGCACGAGCACAGCAGGTCTCCTCACGTACGGACAGCAGCGTCCGTCCAGGGTAGAGGGGCTCCCGCACGCCCGGCCGCGCCGTCCCGCCCCCAACGCCCCGGCGCCCCGGCTCCTCCGACCCGGAGACACCGGACAGCGCCTCGGCCGTGCCGGCCTGTGCCACGATCGGGGAAGATCTCCCATCTCACGGACGGTGGACCAGTTGATGTCCCACTCTGGCGGGCGACCGGGGAAGGGGCGTGACATGACCGCCATGCCGCATGAACCGCTCACGCAGGCAGAGGTCCTGCTGGAGGGCTTCCTGGCGCTGGGGGCGCCGGAGGGCTTCCGCGCGGAGCTGATCGAGCTGGAGACCGCCGACTTCGTCTGGAGCGCCGGCCGCGCTCCCGGTCCGGCGGCCCCGGTCCGCCGGGTAGCATGGCCGTACGGCAGACGAGTCGGCCGGACGGCCGCGTGAGGGTCCTTGTGGATCTTCCCGAGGAACGTCCGGGCTCCGCAGAGCAAGGTGGTGGCTAACGGCCACCCGGGGTGACCCGCGGGACAGTGCCACAGAAAACAGACCGCCGGGGTCCGCAAGGCCCCCGGTAAGGGTGAAACGGTGGTGTAAGAGACCACCAGCGCCTGAGGTGACTCAGGCGGCTAGGTAAACCCCACCTGGAGCAAGGTCAGGAGAGGCCGTCGCAAGACGGCTTTGCGCGGACGTTCGAGGGCTGCTCGCCCGAGTCCGCGGGTAGACCGCAGGAGGCCGGCAGCAATGCCGGTCGTAGATGGATGGCCGTCTCCCCGGCGACCGCGAGGTCTCCGGGCGACAGAACCCGGCGTACAGGCCGGCTCGTCTGCCGTCAAAACCTCTGACCTGCAAAGACTCAAGAGTTCCCTCGACCCGGCCAGGGGCTGGGGGAATCTTGGGCGATCCTTTTCCGGGAGCCCCTCCCGCACACCTCACGTGCGCCTGAGCCGGCTTGCGCCGATGTCCGCCACCGCACTGACCAGCGCGGCGATCACGAACGCGACCGACACGATCAGCCCGTGGTCGTAGGCGGTCGGCCAGCCCTCCGTCACCTGGGCGAAGAAGACCGAGCCCACCGCGGCGATGCCGATCGCCGAACCCACCCGCTGTCCGGTCTGGAGCGTGCCTCCCGCGCTGCCCCCCATCGCCACCGGGACCTCCGACAGCGTCAGCGTCTGGTTGGGGGCGATGACCAGGCCGCTGCCCAGCCCCGCCAGCAACAGTGGCGCTGCCATCGCCCACCCCGCGCCGTGGCCCGGCACCATGTGCACCGCCAGGGCCGTGCCGCCCAGCCCGACCGCCACCATGGCCAGCCCGACGGCGATGAGGGGCCGGCCGAAGCGGCTCACCAGCCGGCCCCCCAGGGCGGCCGTGGCTCCGGAGCCGAGGGCGAAAGGGGTGATGGCCAGCCCCGCGAGCAGTGCGCTGTAGTGCAGCCCGCTCTGCAGATAGAGCGTGCTGATGAAGAAGATGGAGGTGAACCCGGCGAAGTACAGCAGGATCAGCAGACATCCCAGCCAGTACGAGCGCACCCGGAAGAGCGCCATGTTCAGTACCGGCTCGATGCCGTGCGAGGAACAGCGGGACTCCCACCGGGTGAAACCGCCGAGCAGCAGCACCGCGACCGGGAGGAGCAGCCACTTCAGCGGGCCGTGCCACTGCTGGGACTGGACGAAGGGCAGCAGCAGCGCCAGCACACCGGCGCCGAGCAGGAACACACCGAGGGGGTCCAGGTCGCGCAGGCGCACCCGGCCCGCCGCCGGGGTGTCGGGCAGGAGCCGCCTGGCCAGCGGGAGGCAGACGGCGCCCAGCGGAAGGTTGACGTAGAAGACCCACCGCCACCCCTCCTCCGGGCCGGCCGCCTGGATCAGGAGGCCGCCCAGCAGGGGCCCCACGGCGGTCGAGATCCCCACCACGGTCCCGAACATCCCGAAGGCCCTGCCGCGCTCGCGGCCGGAGAACATCTGCTGGATCAGCGCGGAGATCTGAGGCGAGATCAGTCCGCCCGCCACGCCCTGCACGAGCCTCGCGATCACCAGCCAGGTACTGGACTGGGCGGCCCCGCAGGCCGCCGACGCGAGGGTGAAGAGGGCGAGGCCCACCATGAACACCGCGCGGCGGCCTCTCGCGTCACCCAGCCGCCCTGAGGGGATGAGGAACAGACCGAAGGCGAGTGCGTACCCGGACAGCACCCACTGCAGGTCGGACTCGGGGGTGTGCAGGCCCTCGCGGATCGAGGGCAGCGCGACGTTGACGATGGACACGTCCAGGAGCGTCATGAAGCCGGCGATCAGGCACACGCCGAGCGCCTTCCAGCGCCGCGGGTCGGGGCCGTCCGCGCTGCCGGATGTGCCGCCCCGGCCGGGGTCGGAATCGCTCACGGAGTGCGAGGACACAGGGTTCGGCCTTTCGTCGGGGGGTCTCCCGGCCCCTCCCGGGCGCACGCCGGGAGCCGTCGCGCCCCGGCCGGGAAACCGGTGGCGGGACCGGCGCGGAGGCCGAGCCGGCCGAGCCACGATCTTGGTGCCTGTACTGTCCCGCGGCACGTATGCCAGGCCCACCGGCGTGGCTCGCGGCCGTCCGCCCCGGGCTGGGGGCGGACGGCCGGGACGGGCCCCGGGCGGGCGGCGCGCACCGGCGCGGTGAGCGTCAGTGAGCCGCGGACAGCCCGTCCTTCGCCGCCGGTGTCTCCGCTGCGCCCCCGCCCGCCGTGCTGCGCGTGACCGCCGATACGGCGAACATCACGAGGGTGTTGACCAGCAGGGCGATGACGCCGACGTTGAGGTCCTTGACCGCCTGCGGCAGCCCCGGCAGCAGACTGCCGACCGTGGCACCGGAGACGGTCACCGCGCCGACGATCAGGACACCCACCACGATGCCCGCGGCCGCACCCTCTTTGCTGACCGGCCTGCGCGGCCCCAGGCTGACCAGGAGCGCGGGGAAGAGCTGGGTCACCAGGGAGTAGCCCATGAGCATCAGGT
The DNA here is from genome assembly GCF_036061255.1 of Streptomyces sp. NBC_00388. NCBI lineage: Bacteria > Bacillati > Actinomycetota > Actinomycetes > Kitasatosporales > Streptomycetaceae > Streptomyces > Streptomyces sp. NBC_00388. The sequence continues at coordinate 2,159,430 of NZ_CP107948.1, read as the reverse complement.
TCACGATGCTGCTGCCGCCGTTGAGGGTGAAGAACAGGGCGATCAGCGCCAGTACGGGCACGAGCAGCTTGGCCAGCCTGCCCACCGACTGGTCGGTCGTCGCCGGGCGGGCGAGCTTGTAGACGTTCTTGGCGAGGCAGGTCGCCGAGGTCAGCAGGAGCAGCGACCCGGGGACCAGCGCGGTGAGCACACCTGCTCCGCCGATGACACCCACGAACCACGGGTCGAAGGACTTCACGCTGATCCGCAGCAGCGACAGGTCCGCGTCGGCCCCCTTGAGACCGGGCACGGCGATCAGCGCGGCGAATCCGGCCAGGAAGACGAAGAGCAGGACGAGTTGGTAGAGCGGCATGAAGATGGCGTTGCGCCGGAACACCCGCTCGTTCCGCGCGCTGTAGGACGCGCTGAACGAGTGCGGCCACATGTAGAAGCCCAGCGTGGAGAGCAGGACCGTCGAGACGAACCAGGCCGGGCTGAGGCCGCTGTGCTGGAGGGTCAGGAACCCGGGCTTCGTGGCATCGATGGTGTGGAACATGTGGCCGACGCCGCCGGAGTAGTGCAGCGGCAGGTAGATACCGAGGAACAGGACCACCGAGAGGATCAGTACGTCCTTGAGGACCGCGGTCCAGGCCGAACCGTGGATGCCCGAGACGGTCACGTACACGGTCAGGGCGACCGTCCCGATGATCACGGCCAGGGTCTTGGGGATATGGCCGTAGGAGGCCTCCGAGACGATGATCCCCATGCCGGTGAGCTGGAGTACCAGGTACGGGATCATCGCCACGACGCCGACCAGGGCGACCAGCGCGCCGAGCAGCGGGCTGTCGAACTTCTTGGCGAAGAAGTCGGACTGGGAGACCAGGCGGTGCTCCTTGGCGTAACGCCAGATCGACGGCAGCAGCCAGTACGACATCACGTAGGCCAGTGCGCCGTAACAGAGGATGTACAGGGCGGGGCCGCCCTTCCCGTACGCCCAGCCCGAGGCGCCGAGGAAGGTGAAGGTGGTGTAGATCTCTCCGGCGAGCAGCAGGAAGACGAAGGTCGTCCCGAAGCTGCGACCGCCGACCGACCACTCTTCGAGGTCCATCTCCTTGCCGCGCCGGGCCTGCAGGCCCAGGCAGATCGCGACCAGGAGGAAGCCGAGGATGACGACGAGTGCGGTCATGCCTGGTGCTCCTCGCGGTTGCGGGGGTCGAGCTTGTAGATCACAGCCATGGTCACGGAGATCAGGGCCACCCACAGGACGATCCAGAACAGGATGAAGGGCATTCCGAGGACGTAGGGCGTCACGCGGTCGGCGAACCAGATGCCGCCGAGGATCCCGATGAACGGGAGAGTCCCGATGAGGGGGAGCAGGGCGCCGGTGACCGGACGGGGCTTGGGCACAGGAGGCATGGGGTAGTCCCGGGGTAGCGGTGAACGCTTTCATTCCACTATGCGGAATAAACTTTCCGGGGGTGAGCGTAGTCGCCGGTGCGGGAGCCCTGTCAAGGCTCCGGTGGCGACCGGGTGGAATTCAACAATCCGTTGAACTCCCGCTGGTGGGACGGGGTTTGGCGGCGGGCGGGGCCCGGTGCCGGCCCCGCCCGTACGCGCCTCGTCCGGTGAAGCGGTCAAGCGGCGAGGACCACGTCGTTCTCCGCGGTGTGCAGCAGCAGCGCGCTCACCCGTACCACCGCGTCCAGCAGGGCCTGAGTGCCGAGGACCAGCTGGTTGTCGGGGGTGTGCTCCCGGTTCGAGTGGGAGAAGCCTCCGGTGGAGGGCACGAAGAGCATCGCGGTCGGCAGCCGGGTGCTGATGACGCTCGCGTCGTGACCTGCGTAGGACAGCAGCGGCTCGGACGCCTTCGTGCGGCTCCGGCACACCTCGTCCACGGTGTCCACCAGCCGCTTGTCGAACTGCGCGGCCGGCTTCGCCGAGGTGCGGTCGAGCGTCGCGGTGCAGGACTCCTCCACGGCGACCTGCGCCAGGCGGTCCCGCAGCTCCGCCTCGATGAGATCGAGAGTGCTGTCCTCGCCTGCCCGGATCTCGATCTCGGTGCGCGCCGTGCCGGGCACGACGTTCGCCGCGCCCGGTCCGAACGCGATGACCCCCGCGTTGCCGATGGAGAACGGGTCCGCCTCGGTGCAGATGTCCCGCAGGGCAGCCGCCATACGGGAGGCGACGCGCCCCGCGTCGGACCGCAGATGGAACGGCGTGGTCCCCGCGTGGTTCTCCTGGCCGCGGGCGGTGAGGGTGTAGCGGCGCACGCCGACGATGCCGGTCACCGGGGACAGTTCGAGTCCGGACGCCTCCATGCGCGGGCCCTGTTCGACGTGGAGCTCCAGATATCCGACGAGCTCGTCCGCGTGCGGGTCCCTGGTCAGCGCGGTCGAGCCGACCAGCCCGCCGTTGGACGCCGGGGTCACCCCCTCCTCGTCGAACCAGGCGACGGTCTCCACGTGGTCGGCCATGGGATGTCCCGTCTCGTGCAGGGTGCGCAGCACCTCCATGGCCGCGATCACCCCGTACGCGCCGTCCAGATGGCCGCCACCGGGCACGGTGTCGGCGTGGGAGCCGATGAGCAGCCAGGGGCCCCCGGTGGCCTTCCTGCGGGCGAAGACATTGCCGGTGTCGTCGTAGTACGAGTGAAGGCCCGAGACCCTCATGGTCTTGTCGATCCAGTCACGGCCGGCCCAGTCGGCCTTGTTGCCGGCGATGCGGTGCACCGAGCCGTCCGGGCCCGCGCCGATCTGTGAGAGGTGGGTGAGGTCGGTGAGCAGGCGCTGGGCGTTGATACCGGGTACGGGTGCGTTGTCCATGGTGCGTGGTGTCCTCGTGAGTCAGGGGGAGCGGGTCAGTTCTTCTTGCCGGCGCCGAGTGCGATGCCGGTGATGATCAGCGCCATGCAGACGACCTGCATCGCGCTGGTCGCCTCGCCCAGCGCGAGGTAGGAGACGACGGCGACGAAGACGGGCTGGAGGTAGTAGATGATCCCGGCCCGTGCGGCACCGATCAGGTCAATGGCCTTGTTCCAGGTGAAGTACGCGACGGCCGAAGAGGCGACGCCGATGTAGAGCAGGGCGCCGACCGTGCCGCCCGACGGGGTGAAGCCGCCCTGTACGACCAGGCTCACCACATAGGCGGGGACGAGCATGACCGTACCCAGCAGGAACGTCGTGAACAGGAACGAGATGCCGGAGATCCCCTCCGGCCTGCGGCGCAGCAGCGCCGTGTAGCCCGCGAAGGTGGCGGTGGCGGCCAGCATCCACAGGTCACCGACGGCGAAGTCCATGTGCAGCAGGACGGACAGCGACCCCTTCGACACCAGTGCGACGACACCGAAGAGCGCCACCACCATGCCGACGGCGCGCCGCCCCGTGACCCTCTCGCCACCACGGCCGATCATCCCGAACAGCACGATGAGCACCGGTGAAGCAGCCGCGATCAGCGCCAGGTTGGTGGCGCTGGTGGAGCGCCCGGCCTGGTAGATCAAGGTGTTGAACAAGGTGACGCCGAGCAGGGCCGCGGCGCTGAGATACCGCAAGTGGGCCCGGATCAGGCGGCGTTGCTGCCAGACCGCTCGCGCGGCGAAGGGCAGCACGGCCAGCATCGCGATGATCCAGCGCCAGAACGCGGTCTGTACGGGGGCGACGTCCTCGTGCAGGGCGCGGGCGATGACGAAGTTGCCCGACCAGATCAGCGTCGCGAGGGTCGCGAGGACCGGGCCGATCCACATCACCGCGCGGGCCGGGCGCCCCCCTGCCCCTCCGGCCGGACGCTCCGCGGCGGCGGGGGGCCTCTCCGTGTGCGGCGCGGTGTCCGTCGCGGTGCCGTTGCGCGGCGCGGGCTCGTCGGGGGGCACGGCCTGCTCGGCCGGTACGGGTTCCACGGGCGTTTCCAACTGCTGGGTCACAACATCTCTCTCTGCGTGTTCTCGGTATTCGGCAGGTACGCGCCCGGCGTTGCGTGTGCCGCAGGGGTGCGGACGGGGCGCCAGCGGTCAGTCCCAGCCGATGCTGCTCTTGTTCTCCTGCGCCGTGGTGCTGTCCCAGCCGATGCCCGTGCTGTCGGCGGCGGCCACCGTGCGGATGACCTGGGCGGGCCCGGCCGGAGTTGCCTGGGCTGCTGCCGCACCCCCGGCGAGCCCGGTGAAGGCGAGGGCGGCGACGGCGGAAGCGGTGGCGATGCGACGAGCAGCAGACATGGCGGTACCCCGGAATCGAGAGCGGTGGGTGTTCGGGAAGTTCTCCCAGGGGGGCGCCGGTCGCGTCGTTTCCGGTCCGGCGCGCCGCCCTGGTGAGGAACAGATTTCCCGATCCGCCCCGGCGGGGGTAGGGGTTCCGGGTGGCAGCAACTGCGCCAGGCACGCTCATGCCGTCATTGCCGCAGGTCACCGCCGAACGGCGACGACGGGTGGCAGGACCCGGACAGTCGGGGCGGGGCCCGGAGCCAGAGCCTCCGGCAGCGGATTCCCCGCCTGCGGCGCCCCTACTGCTCCTCGTCGAGCCAGCCCCGCTGCGCCGCCCGCACCCCCGCCTCGAAGCGCGAACGCGCGTCCAGGCGGCTCATGAGGTCGGCCATCATCCGCCGTACGGTCCGCAGTCCGATGCCCAGCCGGCGGGCGGCGATCTCATCCGTCAGCCCCTGGGCGAGCAGCCGCATGAGATGGGACTCCTGCCCGGTCAGCCCCTCCCCGTTCAGCTCGCGGTCGCGGTCCGTGCCGAAGGGGGCCGCCCGCTCCCACGCCGCGTCGAACAGGGACACCAGCGCCACGATCACCCCCGGCCCGCCCAACTGGACGGCTCCGGCTCTGGTGTTGTCGGGGTCGACCGGCAGCAGCGCGGTCCGGTCGTCGAAGAGCACCATGCGGACCGGCAGGACCGGAGCGGTGCGGACCTGGCCGCCGAGCTGGGTGAGCCACTGGGCGTACGCACGCGTCGCCGGATCGTTGCGCACGCTGTCCTGGTACACCGTGAGGAGCTCGACGCCACGCTCCAGGGCGGACAGATCCAGCGGTCTGCTCGCCTTCAGGCTGGCGGCCGACTGGGCGCCACCCGGCATGAACGAGATGACCCGCGAGGTGCAGGCATGGGCGAGCTGCTCCAGCCGGTCCTGGATGGCGTCGATGCCGACCAGTTGCTCGATGTCGTGGCGGACCGCCCCCCGGTCGGCGTACTCCTCCAGCAGCCGCATGGCGGCCGCCTGCGTCTCGGCGAACTGCTGCTGCGTCCGCAGCACTTCCCGTTCCTGCTCGGCGAGCAGCAGCGGAAGACCCACCGCGGGGCTGATCGGGCGGAGGGAACCTTCGGTCAGGAGTGAGGAGCGCAGCAGATTCAGCTCGGCGAGCCGGTCGAGGGCGGCCCGGACCTCGGTCTCGGTCACCACCAGATGTGCGGCGATCTCGGCGACGCCCCAGTCGGACTGATCGAGCATGAGCCGGTACACGGCTTCGGCACGCTCGTCGATGCCCAGTGCGGACAACAAGACAAATCCCCCTCGTACTGCACACATTGGGATGTCCTGTCCGCCCCCGGAACGGATCGATCTTCGCAGGTCTATACCTCACCGGGCAACCTCCTGCCGCGAGCACTTCCTGCCAGCCCACGCCTCTACCGGCCCGCCGCGCACGGTCGCAGGATCGGCGGAGCACGCCGGTACTCCCCTTCGTCGCCCTGCCGGTCCCCGCTCCCGCCTGCTCCCTCCCGATAGAGGTCGGTCGATGCACATCGTCACGGTCACACTCACGCCCTGTGGCACCCCTCCGCCGAGCACTGTGCTCGCCCCGTGCGACGTGGATCTCTTCTGGGTGTCCGCCCTCCCCGGCGACGGCCTGGAACACCTCCACCTCCACCCCGGAACGGCCCGCGCGCATCTCACGTTCTTCATCCGGGCCCCCGACGCGACCGTGGCCACCACCGCCGCACGGGACATCACCCGCCGGGCCACGGAGACCTCCCCGGCGCTCCGCGGCTGGCAGCCCGTGCGCTTGTGAGAGGCCCCTCGCGCCGTACGGGAACGCCGCAGGCCGCGGGGGTGTGAGCGAAGACGTCCGAACACCGGGATGCCGTTCGGGTGATCCGGCACCCCCGGCGCACCCCCGCACAGCTCCGGTTCGTACGATCCCTCAGTGACCAGCGACGCTTCGCCCTCCCGGCGCGCAGTGCTCGGCCTCGCCGCCGCAGTGCCCGCCGCTCTTCTCGCCACGGCCGCCCCGGCCTCGGCCGCCACCGCAGTGGGGGGTGAGCGGCTCGGTCTCGACGGGATACAGGTGCGGCGTCTCGCCGGCGCGCCGCCGCTTCCGCGGGCCGCCGCCGGGTCGTGGCTCGTCGCGGACTGCGAGAGCGGGGAGATCCTGGCCTCCTACCGTGCGCACCACCGGCTGCCGCCCGCGTCCACGCTGAAGATGCTCTTCGCGGACACCGTGCTCCCCAAGTTCGACAAGGCGCTGAAGCACCGGGTCACCGCGGCCGATCTGGTGGGCATACCCGAGGGCAGCAGCCTGGTGGGTGTCGAGGCCGGTACCTCGTACACCGTCGACCAGCTCTGGCACGGGGTCTTCCTGCGCTCCGGCAACGACGCCGTCCATGTGCTCAGCGCCATGAACGGCGGGGTGCCCGCCACCGTGCGGGAGATGGCGGCGAAGGCCGTCGATCTCCAGGCGCTCGACACCCATGTGGTCAGCCCGGACGGGTACGACCACCCCGGGCAGGTCTCATCGGCGTACGACCTGTCGCTGTTCGCCCGGCACGGGCTGCGCAACACCGACTTCCGGGCCTACTGCGCGACCAGGACCGCCGAGTTCCCGGCCCGGGGCGGCAAGAAGTTCCAGATCCAGAACACCGACCGGCTGCTCGGCGAGTACCGGGGCATGATCGGCGTCAAGAACGGCTACACCACGCACGCCGGCAACACCTTCACCGGCGCCGCCACCCGGGACGGCCGCACCCTGCTGGTCACCGTCATGCATCCGGTGAACGGGTACGACCAGGTGTACAAGGACACGTCGGCGCTGCTCGACTGGGGATTCCGTGCGGCGGGCCGGGTCACCCCGGTCGGCACGCTCGTCGCCCCGGTCAGCGAGGGCGGCCGTCCCCGGGCCGCGGCCACCCCCGCGCCCGGTCCGGACGCGGCCCGGTCCGGCTCCGGCGGGGCCGGCGGCTCCTCGTCCTGGCCACTGTTCGGTGCGGGCGGCGGACTGGCCGCACTGCTCGCCGTCGGCACGGTCGCCGTGCGCAACCGCCGGCCGCGCCGGACCCGCAAGCACTGACCAGGCGCTTCCTCCCGTCCCGGGACGGGAGGAAGCGCGGGCAGGCCGCCCCTGTCAGCCGTTCTCCGGGATGCGGACGCCGGCGCCGCTCACCCGGACCCGTGTGTCGTCCGTCCGGAGCGTCACCGTGAGCTCACCGGGCCGGCCCATGTCCGCGCCCTGGTGGAGGGTGAGGACCGCGTCGGGTGCCACGAGCCCGAGCTCACGGGCGTACGCGCCGAACGCGGCGGCGGCAGCCCCGGTCGCCGGGTCCTCGACCACCCCGCCCACCGGGAACGGGTCACGGACGTGGAAGACGGTCTCCGACTCCCGCCACACCAGCTGGACGGTGGTCAGGTCCAGGGCGCGCATCAACGCGGTGAGCCGGTCGAAGTCGTACGCCAGGTCGGCAAGCCGGGACCGGGTCGCGGCGGTCAGCACCAGATGGCGCGCGCCCGCGAAGGCGATCCGGGGCGCAGCCGCCGGGTCGAGATCGGACGCCCGCCAGCCGAGCGCGGCCAGTACTTCGGTGACATCGGCCGCTGCCGCATCGAGGACGGCCGGCTCGACGCTCGTCAGGGTCGCACGCAGGGCGCCGCCCTCCTCGGTCACCGTGACCGGCACGGTGCCCGCACGGGTGGCGAGGAGGAGATCGCCGGGGCCGTGCCGTTCGGCGAACGCGATGGCGGTGGCGATCGTCGCGTGCCCGCAGAAGGGGACCTCGGCCTGCGGGCTGAAGTACCGGACGGTGAACGCGCGCCCCGGCTCCCCGCCGAGCCCTTCCGGCGGCGCCGTCAGGAACGCGGTCTCGCTGTAACCGAGCTCCGCCGCGATCGCGAGCTGTGCCGCGTCGTCGAGACCGGTGGCGTCCAGGACGACCCCGGCGGGATTGCCCCCGGCCGGGTCGGTGGAGAACGCGGTGTAGCGGAGTATCCCGGGATGCGGGAGATCGCGTGAGGTCATGTCCGTCGCCAACTCCCGGGGACCCGCGATCATTCCCCGCCGGGCCCTGGCCGGGTCAGGGAGCGTTCCGCGACCCGTTCCAGATGGCCGGCGAAGACCCCGGCGGCATCCGGGGTCAGCGTGCGCAGGGCCACCATCGCCGTCACGATCACATCGCAGAGCTCCGCCTCCACGTCCTGCCAGCTGTGCGATGTGCCCTTGCGGGGGTTCTGGCCGGTGGCGCCGATGACCGCCTGGGCGACCTCACCGACCTCCTCGGAGAGCTTGAGGATCCGCAGCAGCGTCTCCTCCTGAGGGGGCCGGGAGGCGGAGCCCGCGAGCCAGGCGTGGAGTCGGCCGACGATGGTCCAGGCGTGTTCGTCCATGCCCGGAACCCTGCCACGCCCCTGCCGCCGGCGGTGGGCTCGGCGGGTCAGCTGGTGACGTACCCCTTGCCCGGGCGCGACCACGAGACGCTGTCCTTCTTCTTGCCCTTGGAGTCGGTCAGCGTCGCGGTGTCGCGGTCGTTGTTCCACACATACGCGCCGCGCCCCTGGTACTTGGACGCCGTCGTGTTCGTGCCCTTGCCCGTGTAGACGGTGACCGACTGGTTCCGCTTGAGGGTGACGCTGCCGAAGGTGTAGGTGTGCCGGCTCGCGTCGGTCACCTTCCACCCCTTGATGCTCACGGTCGACTTGCTCCGGTTCTGGAGCCGGACCCACTCGCCGTTGAGGCTCTTGTTGCTGCGGGTGTCCGTGCCCGGCGAGTCGTACTGGACCTTGCTGATCTGCACGGGCGAGGCCGCCGCCGAGGCGCTCGGGGCGGTGGCGAGCAGCGCCCCCGTGACGGCGGTGGCGAGCAGTGCGGCGGAGGCCGTGGAACGTATGCGCAAGGTGCGCTCCTGGTGTGGAAAGTGTGAAGAACTCTTGAAGTAGTGGAGTGTAGAGGGCGGGCGTGACCCTCCGTGGCCCTTTCGGCCAACTCCCTTGCCCACACAGCTGTTCGCACCTCGCCCCGGCCCCCGCCGCCCGGCTCAGCCCCGTCCCACGTACGGCATCGCCGTCGCCATCACCGTCGCGAACTGCACATTCGCCCCCAGCGGCAGCCCGGCCATGTGCAGCACCGTGCGCGCCACGTCCGCCACGTCCATCACCGGCTCGGCCAGCAGCTCGCCGCCGGCCTGCTTGATGCCGCTGCGCATCCGCTCGGTCATCTCGGTTGCCGCGTTGCCGATGTCGATCTGTCCGCAGGCGATGCGGTACGGACGGCCGTCCAGGGAGAGGGACTTGGTGAGGCCCGTCAGGGCGTGCTTCGTCGCGGTGTACGCGATCGAGTCCGGGCGCGGCGCGTGCGCCGACACGGAACCGTTGTTGATGATCCGGCCGCCCTGCGGATCCTGCTCCTTCATCAGCCGGAAGGCAGCCTGCGCACAGAGGAACGAGCCCGTCAGGTTGGTGTCGACGACCTGGCGCCACGCCTCGTACGGCAGGTCCTCCACCGGCACCCCGCCGGGACCCGAGATGCCCGCGTTGTTGAAGAGCAGGTCCAGCCGCCCCCAGCGCTCCCGTACCGCGCCGAAGAGCGCGCCCACCTCGTCCGGGGACGTGACGTCCGCCGGTACGGCGAAGGTCTCGCCCCCGGTGAGCGCGGCCGTCGCGGCCAGTTTCTCCGTACGCCGCCCGGCCAGCGCCACCGACCAGCCCGCGTCGGCCAGGGTGAGGGCGACGCTGCGGCCGATGCCGGAGCCCGCGCCGGTGACCACTGCTGTCCTTCGAGATGTGTCCATGGGGGCGCAGATTACGACAGGGCCGGCGCCCGGGAGGGCTCCGGCCCTGGTCCCGGCCCTGTGTCAGCCCCGGTGCGCGGCCGGCGCCGTGTCCGCCGGGTACCGCACACCGGTCCGCTCCCGTACCGCGTCGAGCGTGCGCATCACGGCCAGCGTGCCGTCCAGCGGCACGAGCGGGGACTCGGTCTCGCCCGCGCGCAGGGCGCGCATCACCTCGGCGGCCTCGTCCTGCATCCCGCGCAGCCCGCTCCCGTACCGCGCGGCGGTGAACTCCTCGGGCTCCCGGCCGTCCCGGTGCAGGACGAACCGCTCCGGGTGGAAGAAGCCGCGCGGGATCTCGATGCGCCCCGCGGTGCCCGTCACCGCCGCGGTCCGCGGGGTGTCCGCGGTGACCGAGCAGCTCAGCAGCGCGGTCGCTCCGCCCGCCCAGCCCAGCAGCATCGAGGTGTCCAGGTCGACGCCCTCCGGCGACAGCCGCGCGTCGGCCCGCACCCGGTCGGGTTCGCCCAGCAGCAGCTGTGCGAACGACACCGGGTAGACGCCGAGGTCGAGCAGGGCGCCGCCGCCCTGCGCCGGATCACGCAGCCTGTGGCCGGGCCCGAAGGGGCCCGCAAGGCCGAAGTCCGCCTGGACCGTGCGTACTTCGCCGACCGCCCCGTCCTGTACGAGCTCCGCCAGCCGCCGGACGAGCGGGTTGCAGTACATCCACATCGCCTCCATCAGGAAGCTGCCGCGGGCGCGGGCGAGGGCGGCCAGCTCGGTGGCCTCACGCGCGTTCAGCGTGAAGGCCTTCTCGCACAGCACCGCGCGTCCGGCCTCCAGACAGAGACCGGCGGCGGCCCGGTGCGCGGAGTGCGGGGTGGCCACGTACACGACGTCGACGTCCGCGTCGGCCGCCAGCTCCTCCCAGCTGCCCCAGGCGCGCGGAATGCCGAAGCGCCCGGCGAATCCCTTCGCGGACGCAAGAGTGCGCGACGCCACAGCGACCACCTCGGCGCCCGGGAGTCCTTGCAGGTCAGCGGTGAAGGCGGCGGCTATGCCGCCCGTGGCGAGCACGCCCCAGCGCACGGTCTTTTCCATTCCGGCTCCCGTAATTCGTCCATACCACACCCTCTGAGCTGAGAGCATAGAGGCCATGCCGAAGACCTCTGCCCCGGAGCACATACGCACCGGGCTCCCCGCCCCTGCCGTCGCCCGCACCACCGGAATCCTGGTCACCCTCGTCCTCGGCGGGCTCACCGCGCTGCCCGCGCTGTCGATGGACATGTACCTCCCGGCGCTGCCCGAGGTCACGGACGCGCTGCACTCGCCCGCCGCGACCGTCCAGCTGACCCTCACGGCCTGCCTGATCGGCATGGCGCTCGGCCAGCTCGTGGTGGGGCCGATGAGCGACAAGTGGGGAAGGCGCAGGCCGCTGCTCGCCGGCATGGTCGTGTACGTCGCCGCCACGGCGGTCTGCGCCTTCGCGCCCAGCGTCGAACTCCTCATCACCTTCCGGCTGTTGCAGGGTCTTGCGGGCGCCGCGGGCATCGTCATCGCGCGTGCGGTGGTGCGCGATCTCTACGACGGCATGGAGATGGCGCGGTTCTTCTCCACGCTGATGCTGATCTCCGGTGTCGCCCCCATCGTCGCCCCCCTCATCGGCGGCCAGATCCTCCAGATCACCGACTGGCGCGGGGTCTTCGTCCTGCTCACCGTGGTCGGCACCCTGCTGACGCTGGTGGTGTGGAAGTGGCTGCACGAGACGCTGCCGCCCGAGCGGCGGCACACCGGCGGCATCGGTCAGGCGCTGCGGACGATGCGCTCACTCCTCGCCGACCGGGTCTTCACCGGCTACCTGATCGCGGGCGGACTGGCCTTCGGGGCGCTCTTCGCGTACATCTCCGCTTCGCCCTTCGTGGTGCAGGACATCTACGGCGCCTCGCCTCAGACGTTCAGCCTGCTCTTCGGGATCAACTCGGTCGGTCTGGTCGCGGTCGGCCAGATCAACGGCAAGCTGCTGGTCGGGCGGGTCAGCCTGGACAAGGCGCTCGGGTTCGGGCTGAGCGTGATCACGCTCGCCGCCACGGCGCTGCTGCTGATGACGTCCGGGGTCTTCGGCCATGTCGGCCTCTTCCCGGTCGCCGCCGGGCTGTTCGTGCTGATGTCGGCGATGGGTATGGCCATGCCGAACACCAACGCCCAGGCGCTGATGCGCACCCCGCACGCCGCCGGCTCGGCATCGGCGCTGCTCGGTTCCTCCACCTTTCTGCTCGGCGCGGTGGCGTCCCCGCTGGTCGGCATCGCGGGCGAGGCCACGGCAGCCCCGATGGCCGTGGTCCAGCTCGTCTGCGGGGTGGGGGCGATGACCTGCTTCCTGGTGCTGTGCCGGCCGTGGCAGCGCAGGGCGCCCGCGGCGGCGGCGCGGTAGACGGCCGGGCGGCGCGGAGCCCTGCCGCTCCGGCACCAAGCCGGTCCTGACCGCAGCGCCGCAGGTCATGACCGTGGGGACACACTCTTCGAACGGATGAACAAGGGCCACCCGTTCGGCCCCGTGCTGCGAAACCCTTCCCCCCCGGACGCCGTTCTGCTGCCGCAGACAGCGGACGAAAGAGGGGGGCGGGGTGGCTCTGGTCGAGTCGGTTGCCGGGCGGGTACCACCGCAGCGCGTGACCCATGACGCATTACCCGCGCACGGGGGCGCGGACGATCGCGGGGCGCGGGCCAGGACGGGGGCCGCGCCCCGCCACCGGAGCGGTCCCGGCGGCGCCTGCGGGGATCCGGTGTACGAAGCGGCCCGGCCGCTCCTGGACCGCGCGGGCCGTCCACGGGCCGACGCGCCCGTCCTGGCCACGGCCGCACCCGGCCACCCATGCCCCGGCGCGGCCCCCGTACGGATGCGCGGCCGAGCCGTCTCCCGGCAGGCCGTCGAGCTGCCCGGCATCGACCCGGACCGGTGCGTGACCCCGCTGGGCCGCGTCGGCGACACCGGCGCCGCCCCGATGACGCACGCACGCGCCGATGCCGATGCCGGTGCCGACGCCAGTGGCGCGCTGCGCCCCGGTGGCCAGGCGCTGCCGAACGCCTTCGGCGGCGGTCAGGCCCGGGGGCGTGCCGCGCTGCGCCGGACCGGGCCGCCCGCCGCCACCGCCCCCGCTGTCGGCGCCGCCGCTTCCGCCGCCACGGCCGCTTCCCGTACCACCGCCGCGCGGTCCGCCGCGGCCGCACTCTCCGAGGAGCTCTCATGAGGACACCCGAGATCGCCGTCACCGGACTGGGGATGATCACCCCGGCCGGTGCCGGGGCCGCCGAGACCTGGGAAGGGGTGTGCGCCGGCCGCCCCACCGCCCGCAGACTGCCCGAACTGCACGGCCTGGCAGTCGACTTCGGCTGCGCGGTGGACGGTGTCGACCTCGACGCCGAGGTGGGCGGACGGAAGACCTGGCGGATGCACCGGTTCGTCAAACTGGCGCTGATCGCCGCCCGGCAGGCCGTCGCCGACGCCGGGCTCGACCCGGGAAGCTGGGACGGCGGCCGGGTGGGGGTCGTGATCGGCGTCGGCGTCGGGGGAGTCTCCGTCCTCACCGACAACGCCCGCCGGCTGGACGCCGCCGGCCCGGGCGCGGTCTCCCCGCTGCTGGTGCCGATGATGATCCCCAACGCGGCCGCGGGCGAGGTGGCCATCGCCCTGTCCGCGCACGGGCCGAGTCTGGCACCCGTCACCGCCTGTGCCTCCGGCGCGACAGCCATCGCCGCCGCCCGCGATCTGCTGGTCTCCGGGCAGTGCGACGTGGTGGTCGCGGGGGGAGCGGAGTCGGTGCTCCAGCCACTCGTGATGTCCGGCTTCACGCAGATGGGCGCGGTGTCGAGGCGCTCCGGCGACCCGGCGGGGGCATCCCGTCCGTTCGCCGCGGACCGGGACGGTTTCGTCATCGCCGAAGGCGCCGGTGTGCTGGTCCTGGAGCGAGCCGCCGACGCGGCGGCGCGCGGCCGGCGGGTACGGGCCCTGCTCGCCGGGGTGGGAGCCACCACGGACGCCCACCACCCCACCGCCCCCGACCCGGGCGGCCGGTACGCGCGGGCCGCCGTCGAGGCGGCGCTGCGGGACGCCGGCTGGAGCCGGTACGACGTGGGGCACGTCAACGCGCACGGCACCTCGACACCGCTCAACGATGCGATGGAGGCCGCCATGATCTCCCGGGTCTTCCCGCACTGGCCGCCGGTGACCTCGGCCAAGGGCGTCCTGGGACACTCGCTCGCGGCGGCGGGCGCGATCGAGGCGGCGCTGACCGTGCTCACTCTGGAGGACGGCGTGATCCCGCCCATCGCCAATCTGGACGCCCCCGCGGTCGAGTTCGACCTGAACTGCGTGACCAAGCAGGCGCGCCACGAATCCGTGGAGCGGGCCGTCAGCCACTCCTTCGGGTTCGGCGGGCACAACGTGGTGCTGGCCTTCCAGCGTGGAGCGTGAGGCATGACGGCGGAAACCCTGACCGCGACCCCCGGGGCGGCCCGCGAGGGCGCCGCGTCCGAAGGCACCGGCGTGCGCGCTGAGCTCGTCCGGGTGCTCTTCGGGGACGACCACCGGGCCGTGCACGGCCCCTGGCGCGCGCTCCTCACCACCGAGTCCTTCCGGCGCAGGTCCGGCCTGACGCCGGACGAGGAGCTGCGGCTGGGGTACGGGCGGCTGCGCATCCTCAACTCCACGCTGGACAGCGCCTTCCGGCTGGCGGCCGACCCGGTGGCGCTGGCCAGCATGCACGAGTGGCTCAGCCCGGTCGACACCACGCTGACCACGGTCGCCGGCATCCACTACAACCTGTTCCTCGGCACCCTGCTGGACCACGACGCCGACGTGCGCAGGGACCTCTCCCCGTTCGCGGACCTGACCCGTGTCGGGACCTTCCTCTGCACCGAGCTCGACCACGGCAACGACGCGACGGCGCTGGAGACGACCGCGGAGTACGACCGTGCCCGGGACGGATTCCTGCTGCGCACCCCGCACGCGGGCGCCCAGAAGTTCATGCCCAACACCAGTACGGCGGGCGGCCCCAAGAGCGCGGTGGTGGCGGCGAGGCTGCTGGTCGACGGCCGGGACCTCGGGGCGTTCCTGTTCCTCACCGCGCTGACCGGAGCGGACGCTCCGCTGCCCGGTGTGCGGGTCAGGCCGCTGCCCCGGCGCATGGGCAGCGCGGTCGACCACTGTCTGACCTCCTTCGACGGTGTCTTCGTGCCGCGCGCGGCCCTGCTCTCCGGGGCGCAGGGCCGGCTCGACGCGGCGGGCGCCTTCAGCAGCGAGGTCGTCAACCGGCGCAGCCGCTTCCTGCTGTCGATCGGCCGGGTCACCGCGGGGAAACTGAGCATGAGCGCCTGTGCGGTGGGATCCGTACGGGCGGCCCTGGCCGTCGCGGTCCGGTACGGCTCGCACCGGCTCATCGGCGGCGTACGGATGGCCGAGCGGGTGCCCGTCATGGCGCACCGCACTCACTACGCCCCCCTCGCGGGCGCGCTGGCAACGGCGTACGCGATGACCCTGCTGCACCGCACCGTCCTGCGCACCTGGGCGGAGCACGACGGGACGGACCGGGCGGAGGCCGAGCGGCTGGTCGCCCTCGCCAAGGCCTGGCTCACCTGGGAGGGGCGCGCCGTCCTCACCGAGTGCCGTGAACGGTGCGGCGCCCAGGGGCTGTTGGAGAACAACGGGCTGGCCGCGCTGGTGACCGGGATCGAGGGCGCGATCACCGCGGAGGGCGACAACCTCGCCATCCACGCCAAGGCCGCGGCCGGGATGGTGGCGGCCTGGTGGCCGCCGCGCCCGCCCGCGCGGCCGGCCGGCCGCGAACTGACCGACCCCGCGTTCCTCAGGGAGCTGCTCGCCGCCGTCGAGTGCGTCGAACTCGACCGGGCCCGGGCCGCGATGGGCGAGGCCCCGCCGGGGGACGCGCTCGGCCGGTGGAACGCGGGGGCGTCGGCCGCGCTGCGCGCAGCCACCGCCCATATCCAGCTGCGGGCCGCCGAGGCGGTGGCCCGGGCCGCGGACGCCCTGCCGCCGGACTCCGCCGCCGGAGAGCTGCTGCACACGCTGGGCCGGCTGTTCGCCCTGGAGCGGATCGCGCCGCACATCGGTGACTTGCTGAACGAGGGCTTCGCCGAGGGGCGTCATGTCGGCGCGCTCCCGGCCGAGGTGGACCGGCTGGCCGCCCGGGTCGCGGGGGAGGCGCAGCTGCTGGCCGGCGCTTTCGACCTGCCGGACGAGTGGCTGGCCGACGTGCCCCTCGCCGGTGCCGGGTACGCCGCGGCGTACGACGACCCCGGGGGGCCCTGGCACCGTACGGCCGGGGAGGTGCGGCGGTGAACCGGCTCCTGCTCCGCACGGTACTGATCGCGTACTGGGGCACGGTCCATGTGCTGTCCGGCCTCCGCTGCCAGGGACCGGGGGCCGGAACGGTGTGCGGAGCGGCGTCCGGAACGGGTTCAGGAGGGACGGCCGGTACGGCGTCAGAGGGGTGAAAAAACCTTCCGTCACTGCGTAACCGGGGGATCGCTCAGCCGTTGGACCGACGTCTCACGCGATGCGATTCATCCATTTTCAGCCCGCTTTGTATGAATGGGGAATATCATGTCCGAACTGCACCCGATCCTTGTCGACGTCCTGACCCACACCTTCAAGGTCCCCGCCGCCGACCTCCGTCCCGAGGTGACCATGGACGACTTGGAGATGGACTCCCTCGCCGTCGCGGAGCTCGGCGTCATCGTCCAGGAGACCCTCGATGTCGAAGCCGATGCGGACTTCGCCTACCGGGGGGCGACGCTGGGCCGGATCAGCGAGTTCCTGACCGCGTCCACCGCGTCCACCGCGTCCACCGCGTCCACCGCGTCCGCCGGGGCCGGTCCCCGATGACCCTGCCTCCCGTCGCCGTCACCGGCCTGGGCATGATCACCCCGGCGGGCAACGACACGGAGTCCACCTGGCGAGGCGTGTGCACGGGCCGCTCCATGGCCCGCACGATTCCCGAACTGGACGACTGCGACATCGACTTCGCCTGCCAGGTCACCGGAATCGACCTGGCGGACGCCGTCGGCGGCCGGGCCGTCTACCGCATGGGGCGCTACGTCAGGCTCGCGGTACTCGCCGCCGAGCAGGCCGTCGCCGACGCCGGACTCTCCGCGGCCGGCTGGGACGGAGCCCGGGTCGCCGTCGTCATCGGGACCAGCAGCGCGGGCTCCTCCGGCCTGTACGAGCAGTCCGTCGCCCTGGAGAGGCGGGGCCCCAAGGCGATCTCCCCCCTGGGCGCCCTGCTCACCGTCCCCAACATGGCCGCCGCCGAGGTCGCCATCCGGCTGCGGACCACCGGGCCGAGCATGGCGCCCTGCACGGCCTGCTCCTCCGGCGCCACCGCGCTCTCGGTCGCCCGCGATCTGCTGGTCACCGACCAGTGCGACATCGCCGTGGCGGGTGCCACCGAAGCGATCATCGACCGGCTGGCGCTGACCGGATTCGCGCGGTCGGGGGCCGGTGCGCTGCGCGCCGGGGAGGAACCCCCGGCCATCAGCCGTCCGTTCGCCGCCGACCGGCGGGGGCTCGTGATGGGCGAGGGCGCCGCCGTCATGGTCCTGGAGCGCGAGGCCGACGCGCTGGCCCGGAACGTCGCCCCGCGCGCCCTGCTGGCCGGTACCGGTGCCACCACCGACGCGTACCACCCGACCAGCCCCCGGCCCGACGGCACCGTCGCCGAGGCCGCGGTGAACACCGCGCTGCGCGACGCCGGATGGCGTGCGGCGGACGTCGACCACGTCAACGCCCACGGCACCTCCACCGTGCTCAACGACGCCACCGAGGCCGGGCTGATCGCCCATGCCTACCCGCACCGGCCCCCGGTGACCGCACCCAAGGGTGTGCTCGGTCACTGCATGGGCGCGGCGGGTGCCATCGAGGCGGGGCTGACCGTCCTGACCCTCCAGCACGGACTCGTACCGCCGGTCGCCAACCTGACCGCACCGGCACCCGGGTTCGACATCGACTGCGTGACCAAGCAGCCCCGCCGGGTGCGGGTGGAGCGCGCGGTCAGCCACTCCTTCGGATTCGGCGGGCACAACGCGGTGCTCGCCTTCCAGCGGGCCTGACGGATCCGGCACCCCGGAATCCGCAGCCTGTCCCCGGTGCCGGCCCGCGACAGCGCGGGCCGGCACCGTGCGTTCCGCCGCGAACGAGGTCCCGGTCGTGGCTGCCCTCCACCACGACGACATGTACGTGGACCGGGAGCACTCCCCCGCCACCGCGCGCTGCGTCCGCGGACTGCGCACCTGGGTCACCGGCGCCTGCGCGCACGACGGGGTACGCGCGGACGCCGCCGATACGGACCGGCTGCTCGCCATGGCCGACGGCGCGATCTGAACCGGCCCGGCCGGAAGGGACTCCGCCGCCAGGCCCCGGGCGGGGCGGAGGCTCCGGCCCGGACGTCCCCGGGCAGGACCTAGACTCCTCCGGTGAACGACTCCCTCCCCACCGCCGAAGCCCTGCGCGCCGCCCTCGCCGGGCTTCTCGACGGACTGCCGCCCAAACAGGCCACCGCGGCCGTCGAGCGGCTGATCGCCAACTACCGCGGGATCACCCCCACCGGCACCCCGCTCCTGCGCGACCGCTCGGACGTCGCCGCGTACGCCGCTTACCGGATGCCCGCCACGTTCGAGGCCGTGCGGTCGGCGCTCGACGCCTTCCGTACCGCGGTGCCGGGATGGGTGCCCGCCCGGCACACCGACATCGGCGGGGGCACCGGCGCGGCGAGCTGGGCGGTGGCGGGAGCCTGGGACGAACCGGACGGACGCGCGGGGACGGCAGGACCGGACGGGGCGGACGGGGCCGGGATCCGGCGGACCACCGTGCTGGACTGGGCGGAGCCCGCGCTGGTACTCGGCCGTGAACTCGCCGCGCACTCGGGCTCGTCCGCGCTGCGCGCCGCCGACTGGCAGCGCTCTCGTATCGGACCGGGGCTCACTCTGGAGAGCACTGATCTGGTGACGGTCTCCTATGTCCTGGGGGAGCTGACCGAAGCCGGCCGTACCGCCGTGGTGGACGCTGCCGCGCAGGCCGCGCAGGCGGTCGTGGTGGTCGAACCCGGCACCCCGGACGGCTACCTCCGGATCATGGCGGCCCGGGACCGGCTGACCGCGGCCGGACTGCGGACCGCCGCGCCCTGCCCGCACAGCGACGCCTGCCCCATCGAGCGCGGCACCGACTGGTGCCACTTCTCGGCCCGGGTCAGCAGGTCCTCACTGCACCGGCAGGTCAAGGGCGGCTCACTGCCGTACGAGGACGAGAAGTTCAGCTATGTCGCCGCGTTCCGGGGAGAGGTGGCGCCGGCCCCGGCCCGGGTCGTACGCAAACCGCAGATCCGCAAGGGCCTCGTCCAGCTGGAGCTCTGCACGGACGCCCGTGAGCTCGCCGGGGAGAACGTCTCCAAGCGCCACGGCGACCTCTACCGTGCGGCCCGGAACACGGCGTGGGGCGACGCCTGGCCGCCGCCCCACGCCTGAGCGCTGTCCGGCGGATCCTGGTTCCGCCCGGTCCGTCGCCGGGCTTCGGCGGTGCCGCCGGGGCGTGCGTCTCCTCCCGGCGCCCGCGGGGTTCTCCGGTGCGCTCCTGCCGCGTGCCGGTGAGCACGCGCGGCCGGAACCCGGCACGTCACATGATCCGCCGGGCAGGCCTTAGCACGCCGGCGGGTGCACTCCGGCCGCATCGCGCGGTTCGCATCCTTTCGAGTCACGGTGGTGGCGGCGCCCGGCCGCGGGGGTAGGACCGATCCGTCGCTCCGGGCGGGGCGGACGGGGGGTGTGCGGATGCGCGGACGTACAGGAGGACGGATCCGTACCCGTCTGCGGTACTGGTTCGACAACTTCCTGGCCCGCAGCACCCTCACCCTGGTGGCCTGCCTCACCCTCGCCTGTCTGGCCCTCGTCATTCCGGCGAGCGTGGCCCAGGTGCTGGTCGGCAGGCCCGTGCCCGCCACGTTCGCGGGGCAGGCGGCGGCGGTGTGGACCACGGTCGGCGCCACGCTGCGGATCGGGGGAGCGGTCGGGGCGCCGTCCTTCGTCGTGCTGTCCGTACTGCTCGCCCTGGTGAGCCTGCTCTTCGTCTCCACGCTCGTCAGCGTGATCACCACCGGCATGAACGACAAGATCCTTGAGCTGCGGCTCGGGCGTTCGACGATCGTGGAGCAGCGGCACACCGTGGTCCTCGGCTGGTCCGACCAGGTGTTCCCGGTGATCTCCGAGCTGGTGACGGCCAACGCCCACCGGCGCAGAGCCACCGTGGCCCTGCTGGCCCCGCGGGACAAGGTACAGATGGAGGAGGAGATCACCACGAAGGTGGGTGCCACCGGGACCACGCGTGTGGTCTGCCGCAGCGGATCGCCCACCGACCCCGCCGTCCTGGCCCGGGTCAGCCCGCACACGGCCGCCGCTGTCATCGTCCTGTCGCCCGGCGACCACGAGGGCGACCGGACGGTGGTGAGGACGCTGCTGGCGCTCGGCACCGTCGTCGGCGACGCCGCGACCACCGTCGTCGCCGCCGTGCGCGACCCCTGCCATCACACGGCCGCGGTGCTCGCGGCGGGTCCGGGCGGCCGGGTCCTGGACATCGACGCCATCACCGCCCGGCTCCTCGCCCAGTGTTCGCGGCAGCCCGGACTGTCTCTCGTGCACCAGGAGTTGCTGGACTTCGCGGGCAGCGAGTTCCATACCGTCCAGGAGCCCGCGCTCACCGGCCGGACCTACGGCGATGCGCTGCTGTCGTACGCGCGCTCCTGCGTGGTCGGTCTGCTGCGCCCCGACGGACGGACCGCGCTCAACCCGCCCGCTACCACGGTGATCACCGCGGGGGACCGCATCGTCCTGATCACGGAGGACGACACCACCGCTGTCGTGTCGGGCGAACCGTTCCCGTTCGACGAGAACGCGATCGCCGTGCCCGTACCGCGCGAGACCGGGCCGGCGCGGATGCTGCTCATGGGGTGGAACCGCAGGGCCCCGCTGATCATCGATCAGCTCGCCCGGTACGTGGGGCCGGACTCGCGCCTCGACCTCGTGACCGGCGGACCGTGGGCCTCGCACGACCTGGACGTCCTGGCCTACGACAGTGTGATCGTGCTGGGCTCGGAGGCGACGGGGGACGTCAGTACCGCGGACTCCGACTACCACGTCCTGGAGACCTTGCTGCATCTGCGGGCCGCCGAGCAGGCCGCGGGGCGGTCACTGCACGTGGCCGCCGAACTGTCCGACGACCGCAACCGGTTGATCGCCCCCATGAGCCCGGGCGCCGATTTCGTCGTCAGCGGCCGGCTCATCAGCCTCCTGATGACACAGATCAGCGAGAACCCCCGTATCGCGGCGCTGTTCGAGGAGTTGTTCACCGCCGGCGGCAACAGGATCCACCTCGGCCCGGCCGCCGACTACGTCGCGCTGGGCCACGAGGTCGCCTTCGCCGACGTCGTGGCCTCCGGACGCCGCCATGACCGATCCGTCATCGGCTACCGGCTCCACGCGGGATCGGGTACCGGCCCCGGGTTCGGGGTCCGGGTCAACCCCGACAAGGACGAACGCGTGCTCTTCGGCGACGCCGACACCGTCATCGCGATCATGCGGGACCTCTAGGTCCTGCCAGGCCCTCCCCAGGTCCTGCCGGGTCCTGGGGAGGGCCGCAGAGCCGCGTCCGGCCGACGGCGTCGCGGACACCCCAGGACCTGCCAGGACCCGCGGTCAAGGAGAGAGCTGCCCCCAGGACCGACGGGCCAGCGACCTGGCTCCAGGACCTACGGACGCAGCTCCTGGGTACAGCACTTGACGCTGCCGCCGCCCTTGAGCAGCTCACTCAGGTCCATGCCGAGCGGTTCGAAGCCGCGGGCCCTGAGCGGTGCGAACAGGCCGACGGCGGCCTGGGGCAGCAGCACATGGCGGCCGTCGCTCACCGCGTTCAGCCCCAGCGCCGCGGCGTCCTCCGGAGCCGCGATCAGCGCGTCGGGGAAGAGCGCGGCCAGGACGGACCGGCTGCCGGGGGAGAACGCGTCCGGGTAGTACATGATCTCGCCCGCCACGTCGTCCAGGACGCACAGAGCCGTATCGAGGTGGTAGTAGCGCGGGTCGACCAGATCGAGGCCGATCACCGGGCGGCCGAAGAACTCCTGGGCCTCGGCGTGCGAGAGCGGGCTGGAGCGGAAGCCCCGCCCGGCCAGGATGTACGAGTCGGTGACGGCGAAGTCGCCCTCCCCCTCGTTGACGTGGACGGGCCGGTGGATCCCGGTGAAGCCGTGCGCCCGGAACCACTCCAGATGCGCGTCGGCCTCCCCGGAGCGCTCCGGGTGGGCGAAGCGGGCGCCGAGCACGCGCCCGTCGACGACCGTCGCCCCGTTGGCCGCGAAGACCATGTCGGGCAGGCCGGGCCCGGGGTCCAGGATCTCGACCGTATGGCCGAGGGCACGGTAGCGGTCGCGCAGGTCCTCCCACTGGGCGAGGGTCAGCGGCAGGTCGACCGGTTTCGAAGGGTCCATCCACGGGTTGATGGAGTACGTCACCCTGAAGTGTGCCGGTGGGCACATCAGATAGCGCCGGGGTCTGGCGTCACGAGGCAATGAGGGCTCCTCACGGCGGACATGGGCTGCGGGTGTGCAGCCGGCTGCTGCCCATGGTCCGCCTTGCGGGCCCGGGGCGATGTGCACCGATCGGGTGGTTCACGCACCGTGTCCGGCCCCGGTCCGCCGGGCACGCGCGCCGGCGGTGCGGAAGCGGCACATCACGCGGATACCGAGACGATACGTACCGGATCCGCCGATGTTAGATTCCCCTCCATGGCCGACTCCCCGACCCCCGCAGCGAAGCCGCCCGCAGCACCACCGCCCGGCGCGGCACAGCCCGGCGCAGACCGGCCCGGGACCTCCAGGGCGCCGGACGCCGGCCGCCGCAGCGAACGCTCGCGCCGGGCCATCCTCGACGCCGCGCTCGCCCTGGTCGGAGAGGCCGGCTACAACAAGCTGACCATCGAGGCCATCGCCGCCCGCGCCGGAGTGGGGAAACAGACCATCTACCGCTGGTGGCCGTCGAAGGCGGCCGTACTCCTCGACGCCTCCCTGGCCCTCGCGGGGGACGCCGGTGGCGAGGGCGCGTGGTCCGGCTTCCCCGACACCGGGGACATCGCGGCCGACCTCAAGCATGTGTTGCGGCTCACTGTCGACCAGTTCAACGACGAGAAGTACGAGGCCCCGACCCGTGCCCTGACCGCAGCCGGCTGCACCGATCCGGAACTCGGCAGGCGCTTCACCCGTGAGTTGCTCGAACCGGCACTCGGGCTGTACGAGGAGCGGCTGCGGGCCGCCGTCACAGCCGGGCAGATCGGTCCTGACGTGGACGTCCGGATCGCCGTGGAGATGCTGGTCGGGCCGCTCACGCACCGCTGGCTCCAGCGCACCGCTCCGCTCACCCACGCCTTCGCCGACACCTGTGTGGACCAGGTACTCCGCGGGATCGGCGCCCGGCCGGACAGTGGCTGAACCACCCCGGCCGGTAAGTGTGGTCACCCGGGGCGCAGGATGGTGGCAGCATGGAGGGTCCGTGGAGCATGAGCGGAAGCGGCGAGGTGAGGGGATAGATGGGAACGGAGTTCGGCCGAGACCGTGGCCCGGCGAGCAGGATGACCCAGTGGTTGCGCCGCCGCCCGAAACAGACCCCCGACGACAACCTCGACCGCGAGAAGCTCTTCGTCGCGGCAGCCGACGCGGGGCTGCCACTCTCGCCCGCTGCCCACCCCGTCGGATACCGGTGTTCCTGTGACCGCGTGGGCTGTCCCACTCCGGCCAGGCATCCCCTCTCCTTCGCCTGGCAGACGCAGTCCACGACCGACCGCGCGCAGGTCGAGCGCTGGGTCCGCAACCAGCCCGACGCCAACTTCATCACCGCGACCGGCATGGTCCTCGACGTCCTCGACGTGCCGCTCGACGCGGGGCGCAGCGCACTGGAGCGGCTGCTCGCCGACGGGATCCAGGTGGGGCCCGTCGCACAGTCGGGCACCGACCGGATGCTCTTCTTCACCGCCACCCGGGGTACCCCCGAGGACGAGGACGAGTGGTGGCCGTGCGAGCTGGACTGCCACCCCGAGACGATGGATGAGCACCCGGGGCTGCGCTGGCACTGCCGCGGCAGCTATGTGCTCGTCCCGCCCGCCAGGCTCCCCGGTGGCGCGAGTGTGGACTGGGTCCGCGGACTCGAAAACCCGCTGCCCGATCCGCTGACCCTGCTGGAGACGCTCACCGACGCCTGCGCCCGCCATGCCGACGGCGACCAGGACGCACACGCGGTGGCCTGGCCCCTCGGCCGCTGAACCGGGTCCCGGTCTCCCGGCCGCCGGGCCGGTCTCAGCCCCGGCCGCCGTAGCGGGCCCCGGTGCGGACCGGCCCCGGGTCTCACGACCCCTTCGCCGCCGTCAGACCGGCCTGCCGGTTGAGGATGGTCACCTGTCCCTCGGCCGGGACCAGCGCGACCTGGCTGGAGACGCGCTCCTTGGTGATGGTGCTCCGCGCGTCACCGGTCATCAGCGCCCGTACATCCGCGGGCACCGTCAGGTGCAGCCCTTTCGCGGCCGTCTGCTGCTCGTAGTGCCGGGTGGAGAAGAAGACGAGCGCCCCGCCGCCCCTGACCGCAAGCCCCAGCGGCCGGTAGTCGCCGTCGGTGAGGGAGCGGTCCACGTACTGCGTGGAGAGCCCGGCCAGATTGGCGCTCTTCTCCCGTGCCCGACGCCAGACCGTGGTGTCGTTGCCGGGGGCGAAGTGGTCCGGGCTCCCGCTCTTCAGATACGCGGCGTACTCGCCGCTGAGCTTCTGCGGGGCCACCGCCAGCGAGGCGTCGGCCGGTTCGGCGGGCCGGGCCCAGCCGTCCTTGCCGGTGACGAAGTCGGGGACCGCCGACGGGCGCAGCACCGACAGATAGGCGGCCTTCCACGGTTGGCCGGCCGCATCCTTGACGAACACCACCAGCCAGCGGGTGTCCAGGTTGCCGGTGTCCTGGTCCCGGTTGGAGTCGGTGTCGGCGACGAACCACCGCGGCCAGCCGGCCTTCTCCGGGATGACGAACTTCGCGTCGGTGAGCCTCAGGTCCGTGTGCTGGGCGTTCCCGGCCGGGGTGGTGACGTGCCGCGCCTTCAGCCCCGCCTGGTTGATGGCTCCGAGCGGACCGGTGACCCGGCCCTCGTCGAGAGCCGGGTCGTACGCCTTGTCCGCCTTGTTGTACGCGACGGTGAAGGCGGCGAGCGCCCGCGCCGCCTCAGCCTTCGTCGCTGACGGTACGACTTCCAGCTCGCCGTGCACCGTCATGCACCCGCTCGCCGTCAGCGACAGCGCCGCCGTCGTCGCGAGACCCGCTGTCAGCCGCCCCAGCCTGCCCATGAGTTGCCTTCTGCTCCTGCGATCCCGCTGCCTTCGAGGACGTGGTGAACCCTACCGGGGCGAAGAAGAACGCGAGCGTGGGGACCAGATACAGCACCCATACCGTTGCCTGGAGCACCGTCGGGTCCGGCTGGAAGTTGAACACGCCCTTCAGGAGCGTCCCGTACCAGCTGTCCGGCGGGATGGCCGAGCTGATGTCGAACGCCAGGCTCTGCAGACCGGGGATGAAATCGGCCTCCTGCAGATCATGGACGCCGTACGCCAGCACACCCGCTGCCACGATCACCAGCATCCCGCCGGTCCAGGTGAAGAACTTCGACAGATTGATGCGGACCGCGCCCCGGTAGAAGAGCCACCCGAGCACCACGGCGCTGAGGATGCCGAGCAGCGCGCCGATCATCGGCCCCTGGGCGCCGTCGGTCGAGGTGTGCACCGAGGACCAGATGAACAGGGCCGTCTCCAGCCCCTCCCGGCCCACGGCCAGGAACGCCGTCGCGACCAGCGCGCCCGTGCCCATCTGCAGCGCGGTGTCGAG
This sequence comes from Streptomyces sp. NBC_00388, assembly GCF_036061255.1. Classification (NCBI taxonomy): domain Bacteria; kingdom Bacillati; phylum Actinomycetota; class Actinomycetes; order Kitasatosporales; family Streptomycetaceae; genus Streptomyces; species Streptomyces sp. NBC_00388. The sequence goes on along the minus strand of NZ_CP107948.1, from coordinate 2,133,535 downwards.
CTTCCCCTGGAGTTCGGCCTTCAGATGCCGTGCGGTACGCCGCATCCAGAAGACCATCCAGGTCACCAGAGCCACGGCGACGATCGACAGCGAACCGCCGAGCGCCTCCTGGGCCTTGAACGTCAGCTCCTGCGAACCGAATTCGAGCGCGAAGCCGAAAGCGAGCGCCACCAGGACCGCGGTGGAGATCCCGGTCCACACCGGGCGCAGCGCGTCGCGCCGCCCGGTCTTGACCAGATAGGCGATGAGGATGCACACGACCAGGCTCGCTTCGAGCCCCTCGCGCAGACCGATCAGATAGTTGCCGAACACGTCGGGTCCTTTCTGGTTGCAAGAACCGGGTTACGAGCACGACGGACTGTCCGGGCGGGGCGGACAGCGCGGTCAGGCGAACAGCGCACGGCCCCACCAGTCGCTCTTGTCGCGGACACCAGGCGGGACGGCGAAGTGCGCCGAACCCACGTGCTGGATGTACTCGTTGAGCGCGTCGTGGCGGGCCAGGCCGCGCTGGAGCGGGATGAACCCCTGCCGGGTGTCCTTCTGGTACGCCAGGAAGAACAGCCCCGCGTCCAGCCGCCCCAGGCCGTCCGTGCCGTCGGTGAAGGAGTAGCCGCGGCGCAGGATCCGGATCCCGTGGTTGCTGTCCGGATGGGCGAGACGTACGTGCGATGTCGGCAGCATCGCCTTGAGGAACGGCTCGTCGCGTTCCTTGGCCTTGCCGACCGGTGCGCCCTCGCCCTTGTCGCGGCCGAAGACGTCCTCCTGCTCCTGGAGCGATGCGCGGTCCCAGGTCTCGATGTGCATCCGGATGCGGCGGGCCACCAGATAGGAACCACCGGTCATCCAGGCGGCCCCGCCCTTCTCGGCGGCCCACACGTGCTGCTTCAGCGCGGCCGTGTCGGTGCCCGGGATGTTCCGGGTGCCGTCCTTGAAGCCCATCATGTTGCGCGGTGTCTGCGCGTCGGGAGTGGTCGACGACGTCTTGCCGAAACCGAGCTGCGACCAGCGGATCGCGATCTTCCCGAAGCCGATCCTGGCCAGATTGCGGATCGCGTGGACCGCGACCTGTGGATCGTCCGCGCACGCCTGGATGCACAGGTCCCCGCCGCTGCGCGTCGCTTCGAGGTTGTCGCCGGGGAACTCCGGCAGATCGACCAGCGCTTCGGGGCGCCTGCCCTCCAGGCCGAACCGGCCCTTCTCGAAGAGCTTCGGGCCGAAGCCGACGGTCAGCGTCAGCCGGGAGGGCTTCAGGCCGAGAGCCTCGCCGGTGTCGTCCGGCGGGGCCTCGGCGAGACCGCCGTACGCCCCGTCGCCCACGGTGTGCCCCTGGGTCATCAGGGCGGCCGCCGCGGTCCAGTCCTTGAGCAACTGGATCAGCTCGGCCCGGTCGCCGGTCGTCACGTCGAACGACGCGAAGTGCAGCCGGTCCTGGACGGCGGTGGCGATACCGGCCTGGTGTGCGCCGTGGAACGGCACGGCCGCGCCGGACTCCGCCACCGGGGCGGTGCTGTCGCCCGGGCGCAGCGCTGCCACCGCACCGCCCGCCGCCACCGCGCCGATGGCGAGCCCCGCTCCGCCCCAGCCGATGAGTGAACGCCGGGACGGGGAGGGGGTGTGGGTCTCGTCCGCCATGAGGGCCTCCTGCGTCTGCTCGCCGGCCGGCTGTCCGGCCGTCCGCTCCGTACCGGGCATCTACTTGGTGACCACGGCCGCTGCGAGCTTCGACAGCGGCTCCGCCAGGGCGTTGACGGCGTCCGACAGCTTCTTGCGGTCCGCCTGGGAGACTTTGTCGTACGGAGTGAAATCGTACGAGGTCTTGTCCTTGCGGTAGTGGTCGAGCAGTGAGTTCAGGGCGGTGAACTGCTGGTCCAGCTCCTTGGTCAGCGCCGGCTGGTTCTTCGACGCGACCGGCTTCAGCAGCTCGTACGCCTGCTGCGCGCCCTCGACGTTCGCCTTGAAGTCGACCAGGTCGGTGTGGCTGTAGCGGTCCTCCTCACCGGTGATCTTCCCGGTGGCGACCTCGTCGAGCAGCTCCTTGGCGCCGTTGGCCATCGAGGTCGGGGTGATCGCGGCCGTGCCCACGCGCTTCTGCCAGTCGGTGAGGTCGGTGTCCAGCTCGGTCGCGAGGGACTTCTCGGTGGCGCCGGTCTTCTTGTCCTGCCAGAGCGACTTCTCCAGGCGGTGCCAGCCGGTCCACTTCTGGCCCTTCTCCAGGCCGTCCGCGCGGGTGTCGGTCTTCGGGTCGATGTCGCCGAAGGACTCGGCGACCGGCTCGGTGCGCTCCCAGCCGATACGCGAGGGGGCGTACGCCTTCTTTGCCGCTTCCAGGTCGCCCTTGCGGATGGCGTCGGTGAAGACCTTCACCTTGGGCAGCGTCTCGTCGGCCTGGTCCTGGGCGTACTTGCGGTACGCGGCGACCGCGGCGTCCAGCTTCGGGTCGCGCTTCACGGCGTTGCCGCCGGTGACGGTGACCTTCTGGCGGATGCCGTTGCCCTTCATACCGGGCTTGCAGGCGATCTCGTACGACCCGGCCTTCACCTCGGCGGTCAGGCTCTGCTTGAGGCCCGGGCCTATGTTCTCGCGCTCCGCGACGATGCGGTCGTCGGGGAAGAGGAGATAGACCTCGGTGACCTTGGAGCCCTTGTTCTCCAGTGCGAACTGGACGTGACCGGCCGGGAACCGGGTGGTGGACACCTTGCAGGCGGAGTCGCTCGCGGTGACGGAGACGACGCCGTCACCGCCCTTGGCATCGCTCTTCTCGGCACAGCCCGTGACGGCGGTCAGAGCGGCCACGGCCGTGACGGCGGTGACGACGGAGAGTCGGACGGGTCGCATACGGGCTCCACGCTGGGTGAATGGTCGAGTGAGGCAGCCCTAACTTAACCGAGGCTTACCTGACTCATACCCCCTCGTGTCGTGATTCAGATCTCATTCCGGGGGGAGCGGTCACGGCTCCGTCACGTCTCAGTCATGCCTAGGTCAAGCGGCTCCCGAAGGCGGCCTTTCCGGGACCGCCGGGGGTGCCGCGGCGCCGCACGCACGCACGCCCGCCCGGGAAGCCCGCGGCCCGCCCCGGCGGCCGGCAGGCCGGGCCCGCCGCGGGGCCCGGCCGCGGACAGGCGCGGTGCTTGAATACCCGCGTGAACGAGATCGACGTACTCAGTGTCTTCTGCGGGCCCGACGGCCGGCACGGTGAGCGGCTCGGTGTCGTGCGCGAGGGCGCCCCGTTCCCCGGCCCGGCGGCCAGAACGGCCCGCGCCGCCGAACTCGGCTTCGGCCGGACGGTGTTCGTCGACGATCCCGAGCGCGGGAGGCTCGGCGTGCACGCCCCGGGCCCGCAGCCGGACTTCGCAGGGCACCCGCTGGTCGGAACCGCGTGGCTGCTGGACGTCGAGGTGCTCGAACTGGAGGCGGGCGACGTCATCACCCGCCAGGATGGCGAGTTCACCTGGATCACCGCCCCCGCGCGGTGGGCGCCGCGGCAGGAGCTCGGACGGCTGGCGAGCCCGGCGGACGTCGACGCCCTGGCGTGCCCGCCGCCGGGGGCTGCGCCGCTGTACGTCTGGGCCTGGGAGGACGAGGCCGCGGGCCGGGTCAGGGCCCGGGGATTCCCCCGCGCCAGGACAGCCGGCGCTGCGGGCGCGGCGGAGATGGAGGACGAGGCGAGCGGCTCCGGCGCCCTGCGGCTCACCGCAGCCCTGGGCCGGGCCCTCAATATCACCCAGGGCCGCGGCTCGCAGCTGCTTACCGCGCCCGCACCGGACGGCATGATCGAGCTGGGCGGCCGGGTGCGCTTCGCGCAGTGACCCCGCCCCGGGCGGTCCGGGCGCCGCTCACTCCATCGGGCCGCCTGGGGTGGCACGTCCGCCGGGCTCTCGTAGCGTCGGAAGCGCGGCCTTCGCCGTGCCCGACTCCACTCAGTGATCCGCCCGAACTGCCGAAACGAGGCACCCATGGTCGGCCAGCCGGTGTACCTGTACGGGGATGACCCACCGGTCGTTCCGGCCCCGCAGGCGCCCCTGCTGGTCAGTCTGCAACTCATGGACGCCGCGTTCCCGGGCGACGGGTGCAGCCCCGCCTACGAGTGGGACTGCCTGGTCAGGCAGGACCGGATGGGGTCCGCAGGACCGGGACCCCTGCTGCACGCGCTGTTGCGCCACGGCGTCGGCCCCTCCGACGCGACGGCGCTCGCCCTCGCCCACCACGCCGCCGCGCAGCGCTGCTGGGGTGAGGTCGCCGAGATCGACGAACGGCTGCACGCCGCCAAGCTCGGCCGGGAGCAGCGAGCCGCCGCGACCCGGACCGGCCGGCGGATGCTCGGACTGGCCCGCTCGGTCTTCCCCTGCGACGCCGTCGAGGAGTTCGCCGCTCTGGTCGCGCGGGGGGAGGCACCCGGCAACCGCGCGGTGGTCTCCGCCGTCGTCCAGGCCGGTATGGGCGTACCCCGCCAACAGGCGGTGTCCGCCGAGCTGTTCGCCTTCTGCGCCGCCTTCGCCGCCGCGGCCCGGCGGACGGGGGCCGTCGGCGACCACGGCGCCGCGCAGCTGCTGCTGCGCGGGGCCGCCCCGGTCATCGAGGAGGTCACGGCGGACGCACTCCGCCGTGAACTGGCCGATCTGGGCGGCTGCGTGCCCGCGGCCGAGACCCCGTGGGGGCGCCACGGCCGTGCCGGAGCACAGACGCCGGCCGGCTGAGCGGGCGCGCGCGTACGACCTGCCGGCCCACCGGCCGTCAGAGACCGGAAGGGATCACCATGAACGCCAGAGTGCCGAACGCGGTCCGCCGCTGCGCCGAACTCCCTCTGCCGGGCGGCCTGAACGGGGCGGTGGTCTGACATGGCACTCGTCACGGACGAGCCACCCGAGGCGTCGGGGACGGGACGGCCGCCGGGGGAGTCGCGGCTCGCCGCCGCACACCACACGCCGGGCCGGGTGCCCCCCGAAGTCACCGGCCACGCCCCGGACGGCGCCGGTGGCTCGGGGGCCGGACCTTCCACCCGGGTCGGTCTGGTGGAGATGGGGTTCGAGCGGCTGAGCGGTCGCACCGAGCTCGTCCGCCGGTACAGCAGGATGCCGCTGCGGATCGGCAGGCCGCAGTACCAGGACCCGCTGCGCCCGCAGATGGCCTTCGTCCGGCTCGCCCCCGTCGCGGACGGCATCGTCGAGGCGGACCGCCAGCGCGTCGACGTCTGCTGCGGCGCCGAGACGGAGGTGCACCTCGGGACGGGGGCCGTGACTCTGGTCCGTCCGATGGACCACGGTCATGCCACCCGGCTGGTCCATCTCGCGGCCGGGCCCGACGCGTATCTGGAGTATCTGCCGGAGCCGCTGTGCCCGTCCCCGGGCGCCCGGTTCTACCAGCGCACCGTGATCACCGCGGACCCCACTGCCACCGTCGTCATCGGCGAGACGCTGGCGGCGGGGGAGGCGGGCCCCGGTGACGGCGCCCTCCGGCTGGACCTGGAGGTGCGGCGCCCCGGCGGCGCACTGCTCGCCCTCGACGCGGTGCGCCTGGGCCGCGACCGGCACGGTGCGCCAGGGCCCGCCGCGCTGGCCGGGCACACCCGGACGGCCTCGCTCCATGTCGTGACCGGCCGCGCTCCCGCGACCGAGGTGGCCGACGCGCTGCATGCCGCTCTCGACGGCCTGGGGGTGCGGTACGGCGTCAGTGTGCTGCCGCACGACTGCGGGGCGTGGCTGCGGGTGCTGGGCGATGACGAGGCGGCCGTGGCGTCCGCCCGGCGCGCGGGCTGGGACGCCGCTCGCAGGCTGCTCACCGGCTCACGCGCCCCGGTGCTTGGCTGATCACCCGTCCGGGTCCCGGCCGGGCCCGCCCAGGGCCCGGCCCTCCCCGGGATGTCAGGCGCTGAGCGGCGTGAACTCCCGGCTCAGCGCGTGGAAGATCTCCGTGTTGAGTGCGAACGCGTGCTTGCACTCGTCCACGATCCGCCGCTTCTCCAGGTCGTCCGCGTCCACCGCGTCCAGCAGCTCCCGGTAACCACGCTTGAACGCGGCAGGGTTGGGGATCTCCTCGAACACGTAGAACCGCACACCGTCGCCCTTGCGTGCGAAGCCCCAGGTCTTCTCCGCCACGTCGCGGACGATCTGACCGCCGGACAGGTCCCCGAGGTAGCGGGTGTAGTGGTGGGCGACATAGCCGCCGGGCCAGGTGCGCGCGCAGTGCGTCACCCGCTCCGCGTAGGCGGTGGTGGCGGGCAGCGGTGTCAGGCCCGTGCGCCAGCCGGGCCCGCGCAGATACGCCAGGTCCTGCTCCAGCGCCGCTGTGCGCATCAGCTCGGGCAGGACGAAGGGGCCGGCCACGGCGTCCCCGGCCAGCGCCCCGGCGTTCTCTTCCAGCGCCCGGTAGACGAACCACAGTTGCTCGGTGTAGCGGGCGTAGGCGTCCACCCCGAGCCGGCCGCTCAGCATGTCGCTCATGAACGTCGAGGAGTTGGCCTGGTCGTGCCGTTCGTGCGAGGCGGTGCGGATGAGCGTCGAAAAGGCGTCCATGGCGGACCTCCGGAGCCGGGGGCGGGAACCTGGGTCGATCCTCCATGCTTAGGCTTACCTAAGTCAATGGGTTCCCGACGACGTGTCGGGAACACGCGTACCCGTCCCGGCCCCCTGTCAATCCGGGTCAGGGCAGCGTCAGGATCTCCGCCCCGGTCTCCGTCACCACGAGCGTGTGCTCGAACTGCGCGGTCCGCCTGCGGTCCTTGGTCACCACCGTCCAGCCGTCCTCCCACATGTCGTACTCGTGCGTGCCGAGGGTGAGCATCGGCTCGATCGTGAACGTCATACCGGGCCGGATCAGCTCCGTGGCGTACGGGCTGTCGTAATGCGGGACGATCAGCCCGGAGTGGAACGACGTACTGATGCCGTGCCCGGTGAAGTCCTTGACCACGCCGTATCCGAAGCGCTTGGCGTACGACTCGATGACCCGCCCGATGACATTGATCTGGCGGCCCGGCCGCACGGCCTTGATGGCCCGGTCGAGCGACTCCCGGGTCCGCTCCACCAGGAGCCGCGACTCCTCGTCGACGTCCCCGCAGAGGTAGGTGGCGTTGTTGTCCCCGTGCACCCCGTTGATGTACGCGGTGACGTCGAGGTTCACGATGTCGCCGTCCCGGACCACCGTGGAGTCCGGGATCCCGTGGCAGATGACTTCGTTGACGGAGGTGCAGAGCGACTTCTTGAAGCCGCGGTAGCCGAGGGTCGACGGGTAGGCGCCGTGGTCGCACATGAAGTCATGGGCGACCCGGTCGAGTTCGTCCGTCGTCACACCGGGCACGATGTGCTTGGCGGCCTCCGCCATCGCCTGTGCGGCGATTCGGCCCGCGACGCGCATACGCTCGACGGTGTCGGCGTCCTGGACGTCCGGACCGGTGTACGGCGTCGGCGCGGGCTTGCCCACGTACTCGGGACGCCGGATGTTTCCGGGTACGGAACGGGTGGGAGAGAGCTCCCCTGGTACGAGCAGTGACTGGCCAGACATGCCAGCGAGTGTATGAGAGAGGAGCCGACCATGGCTTTGTTCAAGAAGCGCGCGGCCGCGAAGCCGGGCGAGTGGTACTACTGCATTCAGCACAAAAAGGTCGAAGAGGGGCCCGAGTGCCCGGCCAAGGACCGCTTCGGGCCGTACGCCACCCGCGAGGAGGCGACCCACGCCATGGAGACGGCGGCCGAGCGCAATCTGGAGTGGGAGACCGACCCCAAGTGGCACGACAAGAACGCCCCGGAGGACAGGGAGGGCTGACCGGCAGGGCGCTGCCGCTCCTGCCTGATCAGACAGCCGCCGCAGCCGCCGCCGCCTCCTTGCGGGCGCGGCGCAGCTGCGCGTCGGTGTCCGTGTCCGCGTCGTACGTCACCAGCTTCGGCAGCACCGCGGCGAGTACGCCCACCGACGCGACGCACGCCAGCCCGCCGCTCCATATCGCCGTCCGGGTCCCGGTCCAGCCGGCCAGCGTCCCCGACCTGACCTGACCCAGCTGCGGCCCGATGCTGTACGAGAGCACCTCGATGCCCGCGAGCCGCCCGCGCAGCTCATCCGGGATGGTCTGGTTCCAGATGGTGGAGCGGCCGAGGCCGCTGAGCATGTCGCCCGCGCCCGCGAACGCCAGGCAGAGCAGCACCAGCCAGACGTTGGTGCACCAGCCCGCCGCGGTGATCGCCAGACCCCAGCCCGCCGCCCCGAAGACCACGAAGAGCCCGTGCCGCCTGACCCGTGACGTCCAGCCGCTGGTCAGACTGAGCAGTACGGATCCCACCGAACCCGCCGCGTACATCAGGCCGAGGGCCCAGGTGGCGTGCAGGTCGTCGGCGAGGAAGGGGAAGACCGTGTTCGGGTAGGCGAAGAACATCGCGGCCAGGTCGATCGCGTACGTCCCCAGCAGCACCGGCCGGCTCCAGGCGTACCGGGCGCCCTCGGCGATCCCGCGCAGCGACGGCCGTTCGGCATCGTGCGAAGGGGGTGCGGGCGACAGCCGGGTGCACATGGCGACCGAGACGGTGAAACCCAGCACCGTGACGCCGTACGCGGTCGGGTAGCCGGCGTACGCCACCACCACGCCCGCCAGCGCCGGGCCCGCGATCGCACCGGTCTGCCAGCGCAGGGCGTTCAGCGAGGCGGCAGCGGTGAGCTGGTCGTGCGGCACGATCCGGGCCAGCAGTGAGTCGAGCGCGGGCCGCTGGAGCCCGGCGAGGGCCGAGACCCCGGCGGCCACGACATACAGCGGCCAGAGCATCGGGGCCGGGATCAGCGCGTTGACCAGCAGCGTCACGGCCAGCAGCCCCAGCCCCGCCTCGGTGGCCAGGATGACCTTGCGCCGGTCGGCCGCGTCGGCAAGCGCGCCGCCGTACAGGCCGAAGACGACCAGCGGCACCAGTTCGACCGCGCCCATCGCGCCCACGGCGGCCGGCGAGCCGGTGAGGTCCTTGATCTGGAGCGGCAGGGCGATCAGCGCCATGGAGCTGCCGAAGAAGGCGATCAGACCCTGGATCCAGAGCAGCCGGAACTCGCGGGACGAGCGCCAGGGGGTGAGGTCGGGAAGGATCGCGCCGAGCCGCGTGCGAGGAGCCACAAGGGGTCATGTTCGGCCGCCCCGCACCCGGCCCGCAAGTGGATTACCAGCGGCCCGGCGGCGGAGCGGTCAGCTGGTCGGCGAGGCGTGACAGCCGGTCGCGCAGCCGCCGTCCGCCGCGCCGCGCGGGCAGGGTGTTCTCCCCGGCGGCGGCGCTGACCAGGTGCTGCACGGTGTCGAGATCCACCTCGTCGGAGTCCGTCACGGTGAGTGCCTCGTGCGCGAGACCGCGCACATCGGGGTCCCCGCCGCCCAGCGCCAGTACCGTGGCTCCCGCCCGCCGAGCCCCGTGCACCCGCTCCAGGAGGGCCTCGCCCGGCAGCCCCGGCGCGACGACGAGCAGCGTCTCGCCCCGCCCGGCCGCCTCGATCCGCCCGAGGCCCACCGAGAGATGCGCGGGTTCGCCGCACCCGACCCGGTGCCGTACCAGCGTGGGCGCCAGCTCGGGCAGCCCCGACCAGGCGGCCTCGTCGACGAGGTGGGCCGCCAGGTGCCACGGCTCGTACCCCGCGGTCCCCACCAGGAGCAGCCCCCCGCCGTGCGGCACCACGGACGACCGGAGCACGGTCGCGAACCGGCGGGCGGCGCGCGGCCACTCGGTCCCGGCGAGCACGTCCCGGAGGAGTGCGACACGTACGGCGTCCATGTCCGGCATCCTGCCGCACCCGGCCGCCCGGCGTGGGCCGTTGGCCGCTCCTCATCCGTACGGGGGCCGGGTACCAGCGAGTAGGGTCGGGGCATGACTTCCACCGACAGTGCACAGCAGCCGGCTGCCCGGGATCCCTGGGACCTCCCCGACGTCTCCGACCTGGTCGTCGGCGTCCTCGGCGGGACCGGTGACCAGGGGCGCGGCCTCGCCTACCGGCTGGCCAGGGCGGGCCAGCGGGTGATCGTCGGATCGCGCGCCGAGGAGCGGGCACAGGCCGCGGCCGGAGAGCTCGGACACGGTGTCGAGGGCGCCGGGAACGCCGAGTGCGCCCGCCGCAGTGACGTCGTGATCGTGGCCGTGCCCTGGGACGGGCACGCCAAGACGCTGGAGTCACTGCGCGCGGAGCTGACCGGCAAGCTCGTCGTCGACTGCGTCAACCCGCTCGGCTTCGACAAGAAGGGCGCGTACGCCCTGAAGCCGGAGGAGGGCAGCGCTGCCGAGCAGGCCGCCGCCCTGCTGCCGGAGGCCCGGGTGACCGCGGCCTTCCACCATCTGTCGGCCGTCCTGCTCCAGGACCCGGAGATCGCCGAGATCGACACCGATGTGATGGTGCTGGGCGAGGAGCGCGCCGATGTGGAGATCGTGCAGGCGCTCGCCGGGCGGATCGCCGGGATGCGCGGGGTCTTCGCCGGGCGGCTGCGCAACGCCCACCAGGTCGAGTCGCTGGTCGCCAATCTGATCTCGGTCAACCGCCGCTACAAGGCCCACGCGGGCCTGCGCGTCACCGACGTGTGAGCCCGGCCGGGGCATAGGGGACACTGGGGGGCGAACGTTTTGCCCCCGGACAGGAGCCGCCCCCATGCCCCGCCTCGCTCTGTACGCCCTCGTCGTCTGCGCTCTCGCCGTGGCAGCGGCCGTGGTCTCCTTCGTCCAGGGCAGCTTCATCGGCATCGTCTGGATCCTGCTGGCGGGCCTGTCGTCGAACATGGCCTGGTTCTACCTGCGCCGCAGCCGCGCCGCGAAGGCGGCAGCCGTGCCCGCCGACCGCTGACCGGCCGCACCGGGACGGGGCCCGCCCGCCGGGAGTGCCCGCAGTTACCCGGCCGGGCAGAAGAACGCGTCGGGCTTGCCGTACCAGAAGCGGTAGAAGTTCTGCCCGCAGTACCTGTCCTGGCTGCTGACCCCGACACCGCGCAGGATCGTGTCGATCAGGTCGAAGAACGCGTGGTTCACCGACGGGATCCACAGCAGCGCGAAGACGGCGAGCATCCCCACCTGCCCGAAGGGCTCGACCTGGCGGCGGATGCTGTACGGCAGCCAGGGCTCGACCACGCCGTAGCCGTCGAGACCGGGCACCGGCAGGAAGTTCAGGATCGCCGCGGTGAACTGGAGCAGCGCGATGAAGCCCAGCGCGTAGCGGAACAGCGCCGGTACGCCGTCCAGTGCGTGCAGCCAGAACGGCGCCGTGCAGACGAACGCGAACAGGACGTTCGTCAGCGGCCCCGCCGCCGAGATCAGACTGTGCCGCCAGCGGCCCCTGATGCGGTTCCGCTCGATGAAGACCGCGCCGCCGGGCAGCCCGATCCCGCCCAGCACCAGGAAGACCAGCGGCAGCACGATGGAGAGCAACGCGTGCGTGTACTTCATCGGATTGAGGGTGAGATAGCCCTTCGCGCCGACCGAGATGTCACCGCTGTGCAGCGCGCTGCGGGCGTGCGCGTACTCGTGCAGGCAGAGCGACACCACCCACGCGGACGTCACGAAGAGGAACAGCGAGAACCCGGGCACCTTCGCGAAGTCGGCCCACACGGCCCAGCCGGTGACCGCCATGACGGCCACGATCCCCAGGAAGACCGGGCTGATCCGCCGTTCGCTGTGGCGGGTGGAGGCGGTGGTCATGGACGGAGCTCCTGAGACGTGGGGGCCGGGCGTCGTGAGCCCCGACCGTACAGGTGACACGCGGCAGACGTCTCGCGGTCGGGCAGGGGTACCGGGCAAGGTGGACGGATGACGGTATGGCAGGCGGTCCACGCGGACCGGGAGACCGGTCGGCTGACGTGCGCGCGGTAACGGACAATGGGCCCGTGCGCTACCGGATCCTCTCCACCACGCAGGCGCTCCGCCCCGACGGCACGGCCGTCGCCATCGGCGGGGCGCGGCTGCGTGCCCTGCTCACCGTGCTGGCGCTGCGCGCCGGGCGGACCGTCCCCGCCGCCGTCCTGGTCGCCGAGGTCTGGGACGGCGAACCGCCCGCCGACGCCACCGGCGCGCTCCAGGCGCTCGTGGCCCGCCTGCGGCGCGCCCTCGGGCACGCGGCTGTCGTCTCCGTGGACGGCGGATACCGGCTGTGCGCCGATCCGGACGATGTCGACCTGTACCGGTTCGAGCGGCTCGCGGGCGAGGGCGCGCGGGCCCTGGAGGAAGGGGACCCGGTCAAGGCCGCGGGTCTCCTCGACGACGCGCTGGCGCTGTGGCGGGGCATGGTCCTCGCCGACCTCCCCGACCGTACGGCGCCCGCGGCCCGCTGGGAGGCCCGCAGGCTGGAGGCGCGCCGGACCGCGCTCACCGCCGCACTCGCGCTCGGCCGCGCCGAGGCGACGCTCCCGGAGCTGGCCGCGCTCTGCGGCGACCACCCCATCGACGAACCGCTCCAGGCCCTCCGGATCCGGGCGCTGCGGGACGCGGGCCGCACGGCGGAGGCGCTCGCGGCGTACGAGGAGGTGCGGCGCGGCCTCGTCGAGCTCCTCGGCGCCGACCCCGGTCCCGAACTGCGCGCGCTGTACGTCCAGTTGCTGGCGCCCGCCGAGGACGCCGGAGGCCGGAAGGGGGAGGTCTCCCCGGCCGGCGGCTCCGCGGCTCCGCCGCAGGCCCCGGGCGGTGCCTCCGGGCGTGGACCGGGCAACCTGCGGGCCCGGCTGACCAGCTTCGTCGGGCGCGAGAGCGATATCGACGCCCTGAGCGGCGACCTCGCCGCTGCCCGTCTCGTCACGCTGCTCGGCCCCGGCGGGGCCGGGAAGACCCGGCTCTCGCAGGAGGTGGCGGAGGCCGCCGCAGGCGCCTGGCCCGACGGGGTGTGGCTGGTCGAACTGGCCCCGGTGGACGACCCGGAGACCGTGCCCGAAGCGGTCCTCGGTGCACTCGGCGCACGCCAGACCGTGCTGCGGGGCGCCGGCGCCGAGGAGATACGGGCCGCCGACCGGCACGCGGACGACCCCCTCGCCCGGCTGACCGAGCACTGTGCGGGGCGCCGGATGCTGCTCCTGCTCGACAACTGCGAGCACGTCGTCGCGGCAGCAGCCACCCTCGCCGGTGAACTGCTCGCCCACTGCCCCGGGTTGACGATCCTCGCCACCAGCAGGGAGCCGCTCGGGGTGCCCGGCGAAGTCGTACGCCCGCTGGAGCCGCTGCCCCAGCCGTCCGCGCTGCGGCTTTTCGCCGAGCGGGGGAGGGCCGTCAGACCGGGCTTCCGGACCGACGACGACCCGGCGGCCGCCGGCGAGATCTGCCGCCGCCTCGACGGACTGCCGCTCGCCATCGAACTCGCCGCGGCCCGGCTGCGGATGCTCTCGCCGCGCCAGATCGCCGACCGCCTCGACGACCGGTTCCGGCTGCTGACCGGCGGCGCCCGGACCACCCTGCCGCGCCAGCAGACCCTGCGCGCGGTCGTCGACTGGTCCTGGGACCTGCTGGACGAGCCGGAGCGCACCGTACTGCGCAGGCTCTCCGTCTTCGCCGGGGGCTGCGGGCTCACTGCGGTGGAGGCGGTGTGCGGGGCCGACGCACTGGACGTACTGGGCTCGCTGGTCGACAAGTCCCTGGTGGTGGCGGTCCCTTCGGGTGAGGGCGAGATGCGCTACCGGCTCCTCGAAACCGTCGGCGAGTACGCGGCCGAGCGGCTGGACGAGGCGGGGGACCGCTCCGACGCGGAACACCGTCATCTGGTGCACTACCGGGAGCTGGCCCGGCTGACCGACCCCGAGCTGCGTGGCCACGGGCAGCTCGCGGCGATCGACCTGCTCGTGCGCGAGTACGAGAACGTGCGCACCGCACTGCGCCGGGCGGTCGCCGCGGGAGACGAGCAGGAGGCGCTGATCCTGGTGCACGCTCTCGCCTGGTTCTGGCAGATGCGCGATCTGCGCAGCGACGCACGGCACTGGTCCCAGGCGACCGCGGAGATGGGCGCCGACCCGTTCGAGCCGCCGGTGGCGAAGGCCCCGCCGCTGTACGCGCGGTGCACGGACGCCCCGCCTCCGATGAGCCCCGAACTGCTCGAAGAGGCGCGGCGCGGGGTGCGGCTGATCCACCTGTCCTCCGCCGACCACGACTTCGACGACTGGACCACACCGGCCAACCAGGAGCGCCTCGGCCGGGTGGTGGCGGCCTACGGACCGGGGCTGCCCCAGACCTGCCGGTCCCCGGCCTCGCTCTGGTTCTTCGCGATCATGCTCACCGGCGCCCCGGGTGACCTGCGGGAGGTGCTCGACGAGACGGTGCGGGCCTGCCGGGACTTCGGATACGAGTGGGAGCTGGCATCCGCCCTGCAGATGCGGGCCAACATCCTGGCCAACCGGGGCGACTGGGCGGGCGACGCGACCAGGGACGCCGAGGAGGCCCTGGAGATCTTCATCCGGCTCGGCGACGCCTGGGGCGCCGCCGAGGCGCTCTCGGCGCGCGGCGAGGCGCGCGAGCGCCGAGGTGACTTCCTGCCCGCCGGTGAGGACTACCGGATGGCGTTCGGCTACGCCGAGCGGCTGGGTGCCCGGACCCAGGTCGCGGTGTTGCGGTCCCGGTACGCCGGGGTGCTGATGGAAGCCGGCCGGGGCGAAGAGGGCGAGGCGATCCTGCGGCAGATCCTGGCGGAGGAGAACGGGCCCGACGTCGGTCACGAGGTCTGGCCGATGGCCCGGATGTTCCTCGCCACCTGGCTGGGCCGCTCCGGCCGTACGGCCGAGGCGCGGGTCGAACTCGGCCTGCTGCAGGAGAAGTTCAGGGCGGGCCCGCTCGCTGTCTTCGATGGCATCCTGCTCGGTCTGACGGCCTGGGTGGACATCGAGGAGGGCCTGTACGCGGAGGGCCGTGCGAAGGCGTGGCAGGCGCTGCGCAGGACCCATGACCCGCTGTCGCAGATGGTGGCCCCGCAGATGCCCGCCACCCATCTGGTGACGTACGCGTGGGCGCTGGCGGCTCCCGGCGTACCGGAGGCCGCCCGGGACGCGGTGAGACTGCTGGCCGCGTCCGACAGGCAGCTGCCGCCGGGCCACTTCAGCGCGGCCATGGAGCGCGCCAACCGGGAGAAGGCCGAGTCGGCCGCCCGCGCTGTCCTCGGGGACAGCGACTACGACAGCGCGTACGCCGAGGGCGGCGGCCTCACCCCGGAGGAGGCCACCGCCCTGGTGGAGCGACGCGAACGCTGAACGGGACCGCCGGGCCTGCCGGACCCGGCAGCCCGGTCAGGTCTTCTTGCGGAACTTCCGGATCGCCAGCGGAGCCGTGAGCGCGGTGATCGCCACCGACCAGCCGAGCGTCATCAGTACGGAGTGGGCGACGGGGCCGCCGTTCACCAGGCTCCGTGCCGCGTCCGCGAGGTTGGAGAGCGGGTTGTAGTCGGTGAACGCCTGGAGCCAGCCGGGCATCGTGGTGGGCGGGGCGAAGATCGACGAGCCGAACTGCAGCGGCATCAGGACCAGCATGGCCATCCCCTGGACGGCCTGCACCGTCTTCATGGTCAGTCCGAGCAGAATGAAGATCCACATCAGCGAGGCGCCGAACACCAGCGAGAGGCCGATCGCCGCGAAGAGCGAGAGCACCGACGTGTGGATGGTGAGACCCAGGATGAAGCCCACGGTCAGGAGGATCGTGATGGCGACCAGCATCCGGCCGATCTCCACGACGATCTTCGCGATGAGGACGGACGACCGGGCGATGGGCATACTGCGGAACCGGTCCATCACCCCCTTCTTGAAGTCCTCGTTGACCCCGGTGCCGACGGCCATGGCGATGTTCATGCCCATCATCGCCATCAGGCCCGGCACGACGTAGTCGACGTACTGCGTCTGGTTGCCCTTGCCCGCGATGGCGCCGCCGAAGACGAACACGAACAGCAGGGTGAAGACGATCGGCATCAGCAGGACGTCGAACATCGACTCCGGATCGGCCTTGATCTGCAGCGCGTTGCGGCGGGCCAGCGCTCCGATGTGCCGGAGGTTGCCCCGCAGCCCGATCCGCCCCTCGGCGGCCGCGGCCGCGGGCGGCACCGTGGGTGCCTGCTTCTCGATCGTTGCGGTGCTCATACCGCGGCCTCCTGAACCTGGGCTGTGACTGCGCCGGACCCGTCCTGGACCGTGGGCTTCTGACCGGTGATGGCCAGGAACACCTCGTCCAGGCTGGGCAGATGGGTGCCGATGTCGGCGATACCGAAGCCGCGCGAGGCCAGCAGGCCGACCACCGCGGTCAGCTGCTCGTCGCTGAGGATCGGTACGTTGAGCAGGCCCTCGTCGGGCACCGCCTGCGAGCCCGCGACGCCGTCGAGACCGGCCTCGGCCAGGGCACGGGCCATGGCCGGCAGCTGTCCGGGGTCGCTCGGCCGGATCTGGAGGGTACGGCCGCCGACCTTCGCCTTGAGCTCGTTCACCTTGCCGTTGGCGATGACCTTGCCCTTGTCGATGACCGCCAGCTCGTTGGCGAGCTGCTCGGCCTCCTCCATGTACTGGGTGGTGATGAGCACCGTCGCCCCCTCCGCGACCATCCTCTGCACCTCGTCCCAGACCTCGTTGCGGGTACGGGGGTCGAGACCGGTCGTCGGCTCGTCGAGGAAGAGCACCGACGGTCTGCCGATCATCGAAGCGGCCAGGTCGAGCCTGCGGCGCATCCCGCCCGAGTAGTTCATCGCGGCCTTCTTGGCCGCCTCGGTCAGCGAGAACCGCTCAAGGAGCTCGTCCGCGCGGCTCCTGGCGTCCTTGCGGGGCAGGTCGAGGAGCCTGCCGATCATGTAGAGGTTCTCCCAGCCGGAGAGCTTCTCGTCGACCGAGGCGTACTGCCCGGTGAGACCGATGACCCGGCGCAGCTGGCGGGGCTGGGACAGGACGTCGTAGCCCGCCACGACGGCACTGCCCGAGTCGGGCTGCAGCAGGGTGGAGAGGACCCGTACGAGGGTGGTCTTGCCGGCGCCGTTGGGCCCGAGCACACCGAGGACGGTGCCCTCCCGGACATCCAGGTCCACGCCGTCCAGGGCCTTGGTCTCCCCGTAATGCTTCACCAGCCCCCGCACCTGTACGGCGGGTCCGCCGTTCCCGGGGTTCTTGTCGATTCGCGTCATGCCGACTATCAGACCAGCCGCCACTGACAAGTCACCGACAGAATGCCGACAGCCCGCCGATGGGGGATGTCGGCGGGCCGTCGGGCCGTGCGGCAGTGGCCTGGGGGAGCCGGCCGGGGCCGGGACTCAGTGGAAGGTGTGCTGCTCCTGGGGGAACGTCCCGCCGACGACCTCGTCGGCGAACTCCTTCGCCGCGTCGCCGAGCGTCCGGCGGAGGTCCGCGTACTGCTTGGTGAAGCGCGGCACCTTGCCGCCCGTCAGACCGACCATGTCGGTGTAGACGAGCACCTGGGCGTCGCACTCGGGCCCGGCGCCGATACCGACGGTGGGGATGTGCAGGATGCGTGTGACCTCGGCGGCCAGCTCCGCGGGTACCAGCTCCAGGACGACCGCGAACGCGCCCGCGTCCTGTACGGCCTTGGCGTCGCGCAGCAGCTGCTGCGCCGCCTCCTCGCCGCGGCCCTGAACCCGGTAGCCCATCGAGTTGACGGACTGCGGGGTCAGCCCGATGTGCCCCATGACGGGGATGCCGGACTCCACCAGCAGCTGGATCTGCTGGTGCGAGCGCTCGCCGCCCTCCAGCTTCACGGCGCCCACGCCCGCGTCCTTGACCAGGCGCATGGCGCTGCGCAGCGCCTGGACCGGGCCTTCCTGGTAGGTACCGAAGGGCAGATCGGCGACGATCAGGGCGCGTGAGGTGCCCCGCACGACGGCGGCGGAGAGCATCGTCATCTCGTCGAGGGTGACCGGGACCGTGGTGTCGTACCCGAGGTGGCAGTTGCCCATCGAGTCACCGACGAGCATCACCGGGATACCCGCCTCGTCGAAGACGGAGGCCGTCATCGCGTCGTACGCGGTGAGCATGGGCCACTTCTCGCCGCGCTCCTTGGCCCCGCCGATGTCATGGACGGTGATGCGCCTGCTGCTGCGCCCGCCGTACAGCGCCTTGCTGCTGTCGGCAGGCGTCCCGGCGGATGGGGACCGCCCGGCTGTGGGGGCACCGGCTGCGGGGGTGTCGTGAGGGTTCAACGCGCGCGTCATCGCAACGCTCCTGTTCGTCATCTCGAGGCGCCCTGACGGCGTCCCCGGACCGCCTCCATGGTCGCACTGCACCGCCACCGCGCGGAAGTGGGCTCCGCGTCCGCGCTGGGATGCCGGGTAAAATCTTTTCGATACGAGACGGTGCCGTATCGAAATTGCTCTACGGTGTCCGCATGACCAACTCCACGGGGCCCGTCGCGGCGCCCCGCATACCCGAATCCGTGCACCGGCGCCGGTGGGCGATCCTGGCCGCGCTGATGCTGAGCCTGCTGATCGTGGTGCTCGACAACTCCATCCTCAATGTGGCGGTCAAGACGATCGCGGCCCCCGCGCCCAGCGGGCTCGGCGCCACCCAGAGCCAGCTCGAATGGGCGATCAACGCCTACACGCTGGTCTTCGCGGGGCTGCTCTTCACCGCGGGCCTCCTCGGCGACCGCATCGGCCGCAAGAAGGTCCTGCTCTTCGGGCTCGCGGTCTTCGGGATCGGCTCGGTGCTCGCCGCCATCTCCTCCTCGCCCGCCGAACTCATCGCGTTCCGGGCCGTGATGGGCCTCGGCGGGGCCTTCGTGATGCCCGCCACCCTCGCCGTCCTGATGAACGTCTTCGAGCGCGATGAGCAGCCCAAGGCCATCGGCATCTGGGCGGGCGGCGTCGGTCTCGCCATCGCCATCGGCCCCATCACCGGCGGCGTGCTCCTCGAACACTTCTGGTGGGGCTCGGTGTTCCTGGTCAACGTCCCGGTGGTGGTCGTCGCGCTGATCGCGATGGTGCTGCTGGTCCCCGACTCCAGGGACCCCAGCCCCGGCCACACCGACCCGGTGGGCGTGAGTCTCTCCGTCGTCGGTCTGGTCCTGCTGGTGTACGGGATCATCCGCGGCGGCGAACTGGCCGACTTCACGGCGCCGTCCGTGCTGCTGACCACGCTCGGTGGCGTCGCCGTGCTGATCGGCTTCGTGGTGTACGAGAAGCGCAGCAGTCACCCGGCGATCGACGTCACCTACTTCAAGAACCCGGCGTTCTCGGCGGCGGTCGCCGCCATCGCGCTGGTGTTCTTCGCGCTGATGGGCGTCACCTTCTTCTCCGCGTTCTACATGCAGAGCGTTCGCGGCTACAGCGCGCTGGAATCCGGCGTCCTGCTGCTCCCGCTGGCCGCGGCCCAGATGATCTTCTCGCCGCGGGCCAGGCTCGTCGTCGAGCGGTTCGGCGCCCGCGCGGTCTGCACGTCCGGCATGGTGCTGGTCGCCGCCGGGCTCGGCTGCTTCGCGTTCTTCGGGACCGGTACGCCCATCTGGGTGATGGAGGTCGTCTTCTTCGTCATGGGCACGGGAATGGCGCACATCATGCCGCCCGTCACCGTCTCGATCATGCAGTCGCTGCCCCGCGAGAAGGCCGGTTCCGGTTCGGCGATCAACAACACCTTCCGGCAGGTGGGCGGGGCGCTCGGGGTCGCCGTCCTGGGGTCGGTGCTCTCCGCCTCGTACCGGGGCGACATCGAGGGACACCTCGGCGCGGTCCCGCCCGGCGCGCGCAAGGCGGCGGGGGAGTCGATCGAGGCCACCCTGGGCATCGCCGAGAAGCTCGGTCCCGCCGGACGGGTCCTGGCGAGCCAGGCCGATACGGCGTTCCTGCACGCCATGCATGTGACGGCCCTCGGCTCGGCCGGGGTCGCGCTGCTCGGCGCCGTCGTGGTGGTGGCCTTCCTGCCCGGCCGTCCGGAGAGCGGTGGCGCGCCCGGAGGGGCGGCGGAGGCGGCGCCCGCGTCGGCGACAATCGGTACGGACTGAACGGACAGTGAGAGGCGGAGCGGGCGTGCCCCCGACGGAACAGCAGAACAGGCCGTCCGAGCAGCGGCGCGGTCGGCCGCGCTCGGAGGCGGTCGAACGGTCGATCGTCGAGGCCGTCGTGAAGCTGCTGGAGGAGGGCGCCTCGCTCACCGAGGTGTCGATCGAGCGCGTCGCCCGCACGGCGGGGGTCGGCAAGGCGACCATCTACCGCCGCTGGAAGGGCAAGGAAGAGCTCTTCATCGATGTGCTCAAGGACATCGAGCCCGCCGGCCCTGAGCTGCCGGGCACATCGGTGCGCGACGATCTGATCGCGATGCTCGAATCGCTGCGCCTGCGGGGCCTCGCCAAGCGCTCGTCGGCGCTGCTGTACAACGTCTTCGCCCAGATGCAGCACTATCCCGAGCTCTGGCGCGCCTACCACGACACGGTCGTCGAGGCCCGGCGCCGGACGGGCGCGGAGATCGTGCGCCGGGGGATCGCGGCCGGCGAGATCCGCTCCGACCTGGCGCCGGACCTGGTCAACGACCTCTTCGTGGGGCCGATGCTGCTGCGCACCGTGCTCCGCCCCGACGCACCCCTCGACGACGACCTCGCCGCACGGGTGGTGGACGCGCTCCTGGAGGGGCTCGCACCGCGTCCGGGCCGGGACCTGGACGGCTGAGCTCTGCGTGTTGCGTCACAGCCGGAACTCCGTACGGTACTTGCCACGTCCTCGTGACAGTACGGCCGTGTCAGCACGGCGCGGAAAGTGCCGGAGCATCGCCTAGGGTCAAGGGCGGTACGGCGTGCACGGCAAGGCAGCGAGGGCAACGGTATGGCGCAGGCGCACTTCACGGACGCGGAACACGGCAGCGCGGAGCCCGGGCGTCCCGAATCCGGCGACAGGCGCCTCTTCGGCGGGCACTGGCGGGGCGACCGCGGGATCTGGCGCCGCGGCATCGTCCTCGCCTGTTTCGCCGTACTGCTCACGCTGACGATGCTCTTCCACTCCCGGATCCCCAACACCGTCGGCAACCTCGGCAGCCTCACCGAGACGTTCCTGCCGTGGTTCGGCGTGGTCGGCATCCCGGTCCTGCTCGTCCTCGCCCTGCTGCGCCGCTCGGCCACGGCGCTGGTCGTCCTGCTGCTGCCCGTCATCGTCTGGCTGAACACCTTCGGCGGGCTGATCAGCGACAAGTCGGCGTCCGGCGGCGATCTGGTGGTCGCCACCCACAACGTGAACGCGGCCAACCCCGACCCGGTGGGCACAGCCAGGAAGGTCGCGGCGTCCGGCGCCGACGTAGTCGCCCTGGAGGAACTGGCCGCGGGCAAGGTCTCGGCCTACACGACCGCTCTCGCCTCCGCCTACCCGTACCACGCGGTGGAGGGCACGGTCGGGCTCTGGAGCAAGTACCCGATGAGCGACACCCGGCCCGTCAACATAAGGCTCGGCTGGGTGCGCGCGATGCGGTCCACGATCGCCACCCCGAAGGGCAAGGCCGCCGTGTACGTCGCCCACTTGCCCTCGGTGCGCGTGAAGCTCGATGCCGGGTTCACCGCCTCGCAGCGCGACGAGAGCGCGGACGCGCTGGGTGCGGCCATCAGGAAGGAGCCGCTGCACGACGTGGTGCTCCTCGGCGACCTCAACGGGACGATGAACGACCGTTCGCTGAACGCCGTGACCGCGCAGATGCGCTCCACCCAGGGCGCCGCGGGCAACGGCTTCGGCTTCAGCTGGCCGGCGCGCTTCCCGATGGCGCGGATCGACCAGATCATGGTCAAGGGCGCCGATCCGGTCTCCTCCTGGACGCTGCCCGATACCGGCAGCGACCATCTGCCGATCGCGGCCCGCATCAGGCTCTGAACCACCCCGGCCGCCCGGGGCCGGGCAGCCGGCACGGGCCGGTCACGGGGCCGCGAGAGCGTGAGTCCGGGAACAACGGGCTGCCGGAAGAGATACGCGTCACGTAACGGCGCGTTCACCTGCCGGAACAACGGAGCGGCGAGACTTTGTTCAGCAGGAGAACTTAAGCTGGTTCCTCTGTGCACCGCCGCACCGTCCCCCGCGTTCCCGCTCTCGTAAGAGAAGGTCTTCCTCCATGCCCCTGGCCCTGCTCGCGCTGGCCATCTCCGCGTTCGGCATCGGCACCACCGAGTTCGTGATGATGGGCCTGCTCCCCAACGTCGCCGACAACCTGGGCACCTCAGTGCCCACCGCGGGTTACCTCGTCTCCGCCTACGCGATCGGCGTCGTGGTCGGCGCTCCGCTGCTCACCGCGCTCGGCTCCCGCATCCCGCGCAAGCGGATGCTGCTGCTCCTGATGGCCCTGTTCACCGTCGGCAACCTGGCATCCGCCTTCGCGCCCGGCTTCGGCTGGCTGCTCGCCGGGCGCGTGCTCGCCGGGCTGCCGCACGGCGCCTTCTTCGGTGTCGGCGCGGTCGTCGCCTCGGGGCTGGTCGAGGAGGGCAGGCGCGGACGCGCCGTCGCCACCATGTTCCTCGGCCTGACCATCGCCAACATCGTCGGCGTACCCGCAGCGACCCTGCTCGGGCAGCACCTCGGGTGGCGCGCCACGTTCGTCGTGGTCGGCGTGATCGGGCTGGTGGCGCTGGCCGCGCTGGCCAGGCTCGTCCCGTACGTCCCCGTCGACGCGCGGCAGGGGCTGCGCCACGAGATGCGCGCCCTCGGCAACCGCCAGGTGCTCCTCGGGCTGCTCACCGCGGTCTTCGGCTTCGCCGGGGTCTTCGCCGTCTACAGCTACCTCGCCTCGATCACCACCGAGGTCATGGGCTTCTCCGAGTCCTCGGTGACCCTGGTGCTCGCGCTCTTCGGCATCGGGATGACGCTGGGCGCGCTGGCCGCGGGGCCACTGAGCGACCGCGCGCTGCGCCCCACGGTGTACGGCTCACTGGGCGCGCTCGCCCTCGTACTGGTCGCGTTCGACTTCACGGTCCACGTGAAGTGGGCCGCGCTGGTCAGCGTGGTGCTCCTGGGCGCGGTCGGTTTCATGACCACGACCCCGCTGCAGATGCTGGTGATGCAGAAGGCCAGCTCGGCGCCGACGCTGGCTTCGGCCTCCAACCACTCCGCGTTCAACCTGGCGAACGCCGGTGGCGCCTGGCTCGGCGGGGTCGCCATCTCGGCGGGCTGGGGCTGGATGTCACCGACGCTGGTGGGCGCCGGGCTCGCCGTGATCGGCCTCGCCATCGCGGTGACCGCGGGGCTGCTCGACCGCGGTACGCCGAAGGAGGCCTCCCGCGTGATCGCGGAAGGCCCCCGTACGGAGCGTGCGCTCAGCTCTTCTCGCGCCAGCGGTTCGTGATCGGCAGCCGCCGGTCCTTGCCGAACCCCTTCGCGGAGATCTTGGTGCCCGGCGGGTACTGGCGCCGCTTGTACTCCGCGGTGTCCACCATCCGGAGCGTCTTCGCCACCAGCTCCGGGTCGAACCCGGCCGCGACGATGGAGTCGAGGCCCTGGTCGGCGTCGACGTACCGCGCCAGGATCGCGTCGAGCACCTCGTAGTCCGGCAGCGAGTCGGTGTCGACCTGTCCGGGACGCAGCTCGGCGCTGGGCGGCTTGGAGATCGAGTTCTCCGGGATCGGCGGGGTCTGGCCCCGCTCGGCCGCCGCCCGGTTGCGCCACTCGGCGAGCCGGAAGACGGAGGTCTTGTAGACGTCCTTGATCGGCCCGTAGGCGCCGACCGAGTCGCCGTACAGGGTCGAGTACCCGACGGCCAGCTCGGACTTGTTGCCCGGCGCGAGCACGATCTGGCCCTCCTGGTTGGAGATGGCCATCAGGGTGGTGCCGCGCAGCCGCGACTGGAGGTTCTCCTCGGCCAGGCCGGTGAGCGAGAGCGACTCCATGTACGCGTCGAACATCGGCGCGATCTCCACGGTCCGGTAGTTGAGCCCGGTACGCCGGGCCAGCTCGGCCGCGTCGCCGCGTGAGTGGTCCGAGGAGTACTTGGACGGCATCGAGACGCCGTACACGTTCTTCGCGCCGAGCGCGTCACAGGCGATGGCCGCCACGAGCGCGGAGTCGATACCGCCGGAGAGCCCGATGAGCACCGAGGAGAAGCCGTTCTTCGCGGCGTACGCCCGCAGGCCCACGACCAGCGCGGTGTAGAGCTCCTCGTCGTCGTCCAGCCGGTCCGCGTAGCCGCCGGGCAGCTCGGCCTCGTACGCCGGGACCGGCTCGGTGGAGAGCGTGACGTGCTCGATGCGCAGACCGTCGGCGACCACGCCGGAGGGGACCTTGCCCGCGGCCGGCAGCTCCAGGTCGACCACCACACAGCCCTCGGTGAACTGCGGCGCCCGTGCGACGACTTCACCGTCCTTGTCGACCACGATCGAGTCGCCGTCGTAGACCAGCTCGTCCTGGCCGCCGGTCATCGCGACGTACGCGGTGGTGCAGCCGGCCTCCCGGGCCCGCTTGCGGACCAGCTCAAGACGCTGGTCGTCCTTCTTCAGCTCGTAGGGCGAGGCGTTGATCGAGAGCAGCAGCCCGGCCCCCGCGGACCGCGTCGCGGGCACCCGGCCGCCGTCCTGCCAGAGGTCCTCGCAGATCGCGAGCGCGACGTCGACACCGCGCACCCGGATCACGGGGAGGGTCTCGCCCGGGACGAAGTAGCGGAACTCGTCGAAGACGCCGTAGTTCGGCAGGTGGTGTTTGGAGAAGGTGAGCGCGACCTCCCCGCGGTGCAGCACGGCCCCGGCGTCCCGCGGGGCGCCGGCGGGCTGCCCGTAGCGGGGCTGGGCCTGCTCCGTGCGGTCGAGGTAGCCGACGACGACGGGCACGTCCCCGAACCCTTCGGAGTCGAGCCGGGCGGCGAGCGCCCGCAGTGCGGCCCGGGAGGCGTCGACGAAGGACGACCGCAGGGCCAGGTCCTCGACGGGGTAACCGGTCAGCATCATCTCGGGGAACGCCACCAGATGGGCGCCCTGCTCGATGGAGCGCCGGGTCCAGTGGACGACGGCCTCGGCGTTGCCGGCGAGGTCACCGACGGTCGAGTCGATCTGATTCAGTGCGAGGCGTAGTTGAGGCACGGGGCCAGTCTAATCGTCTCTCTGACGCGATGTCCTGTCGGGAGGATGCGCGGTATGTCACTGCGAAGCCGCCCCGCCCCCACCCGCGATACGGGTTCCAGGGAGCGGGGCGGCGGATGCGGTCACTGCGTGCGACCACGGGTGAGCGCAGTGCGGACGGCAGAGCCGGCCGGCAGTGGTCAGCGCCGGGCGTAGGAGCTGATGTAGCTCCGGCCCGGGCTGCCGACACCGGTCACGTCGTCGTAGCCGACGGTGGCGACCAGCGAGGCGTCCGCGCCGAGCGTCCGCAGCGAGGTCAGCAGACCGCCACTCGCGTCCACGCTGTTGGCGAAGTCCACCCGGACGACCGACTGGGTGTGGCCCGCGCCCAGCGGGTGGTCGGTGACGTCGTGGTACGCCGACGTGCCGTAGCGGGAGTAGATCGACGGGTTGGCGAACCCGATCGGCACCCCGTGCTGCGACTGCTGTGCCAGCGCCTGGACACCCGCGATGACCGGAGCCGCCAGCGAGGTGCCGCCGATGCGGTACTCGCTGTACTGCTGCGAACCGTCGGGGAAGGTCTGCGTCTGCCCCACCAAAAAACCGGTGTTGGGGTCGGCGACCGCCGAGATGTCGGGAACGGTACGCATCGGGGTCTTGCCGTTGAACTTGGCGAGCTTCCCGGGCACCACGCCGCGCTGGTAGAACGGCTGCGCCACGGTCTTGCTGGTGCCGCCGCCCGCGCCGCCGGTGTACGCGCCGGGGAAGGCCGTCCAGGTCTTGCTGTCGTCGGAGAGGGTCGACTTCAGGGTGCCCCAGCCGGTCTCCCACTGGTACTTGTCGCCCTTGCCGACGGCGAGCGAGGTACCGCCGACCGCCGTCACCCAGGCGGAGTTGGCCGGGGTGTCGACCTGCTTCGTACCGGTGTTGGCGACCTCGTCGCCGTTGTCGCCGGAGGAGAAGTAGAAGCCGATGCCCTCGACGGCGCCCAGCTGGAACACCTGGTCGTAGGCCGCGGCCGAGGCCGGTGTCTGGGTGCCCTCGATGTCGCCCCACGAGTTGGAGACGATGTCGGCGAGGTGGTTGTCGACGACCTTGCCCAGCGAGTCGAGCAGCGCGTCGTCGTTGCAGGAAGCGGCGCCGACGTACACGATGTCCGACTTGGGCGCCACCGCGTGCACGGCCTGGACGTCGAGGGTCTCCTCGCCGTACCAGCCGGCCGCGCCGCACTCGTCGATGTCGGTGTAGTCGCTCGGCAGCACCTGGGAGAGCTGGCCCTTGGCGTACTTGCTGTCGCCGTTGCGCTGGGCGTACTTGGCCGAGTCCTCGGCGATGGTCGGCGAGGCGTAGGCGTCGGTGATGGCCACCGTGACGCCCTTGCCGGTCTTGTCGCCCGCACCGTAGACGGACCGCAGCTGCTTGCCCGTGTAGCCCTTGATCGCGTAGGGGGCCTTCCCGCCGTACGCGCTCGGCAGCTTCTTGTTGACCTTCGAGCCGTAGTACGACGACATCGGTCCGGCGTTCTTGAAGACGGCGCTCGGCGGCGGCAGCGTCGTCGTGTCGTGCTTGACCACGTGCGGGGCGTTGTCGAGGCCCACGACCGTCAGCACCGCACCCTGGAGCGAAGCAGGCGCGGAGGCCGTCGCCGTCGGGGCCCGGTAGGTCTTGGTGCCCTTGCGGTAGTTGTGCAGCTGGGTCGAGAACGCCTTCTCGGCCGCGCTGACGTCGCCGCTGACCGAGACGTAGTGCTCGTTCGACCCGGTGACCTTCAGGCCCGCCGACTTCAGCCAGGCCGTGACCTGCTTGACCTGCGCGGGTGTCGAGCCGAAGCGGGTCTTGGCCTGCTTCGCGCTCAGGTACTTGCCGTAGGAGGCGGACTGCGGGTCCGACACCTCCTTCGCGTACGCCGCCAGGCCCTGGGCGTCGCGCCCGGCCAGATAGACACGTGCGTTCACCCGGCCCGAGTCGGCGCTGGCTCCGCGGTCGGCGGAGGCCTTGGCCCACAGCGGCTTGGTGCCCTGGATCGCGTGGCGGCTGCCCGTACCGGAGTCGGCGTTGGCGCTGGGTATGGACAGAGCCAGCGCGCCGGCGAGCAGTGGCAGTGTCGCTGCCACGCTCAGCCCGGCGCGCATTTTCGAGCGGCTGGATCTCATGGAACCCCCTGATTGCGGTTCGTCGCAGGTACGCGTGTACGCCACACCCTGCCCGATGAACTGCTCACGCCAGGGGCATGCAATGACCAAGAAGAGCTCAAGGAACGGTCATGAATGGTCAGTTGATCCGGTTGCTGGCGAAGCGCCCCTTTCCTTCAGCAGATCGGCCATGAGCTGCACCTCCGACTGCTGGGCGGCCACCATCCCCTGCGCCAGCTTCTTCTCCGTGCCGACCCTGCAGAGCTGCACACAGCCCTCCGCCATGTGGATACCACCCTTGTGATGGGCCGTCATCAGCTGCAGATAGAGGATCTCCGCCTTCTTGCCGCTCAGCTTTCGCAGGGTGTCGAGCTGGGCCGTGGTGGCCATACCGGGCATCAACGCCCCGTCGGCCGAGGGCTCCTGGCCCATCCCCATCCACTGCATCGGCTCCCGGGCGGCGTCGCTCACCGGCAGCCCCCAGAGATTCAGCCAGCCGGTCATCATGCCGCGCTGATTGGCCTGGGTGTTGGCGATGTCGTAGGCGAGACGGCGCACATCGGTGTTCTTCGTGCGGTCCCGCACGATGAACGACATCTCCACGGCCTGCTGGTGGTGGACCGACATGTCACGGGCGAAGCCGGCGTCCGCCGAGCCCTCCGTGGGGGTGTGCGCGGCCGGGGCGGCCGGGCTGTCGTCGCCGGTGGTGAACGCCATGGTCGCGGCGGCCACGCAGAGCAGCACGAGGACGGCGGCGGCCACGGCCATCAGCCGGGTGCTCCGGGTCACTGGCCGGCCAGCCCGCCCGTGCACGCCGCGCCCGGTTCCGGGGTCTGCGGGCCCTGCACGTACTTGGTGAAGAACTGGTTGACCCTCGGGTCGTCGGCGCTGTCCACCGTCACCTGCTTGCCCCAGGCGCTGAGCATGATCGTGCCCGGCTGACCGGGGTACGGGCTCATCAGCGAGTACGGGGTCCTGGCCACCTTGGCGCCGAGCTTCTTCACATCGGCCGCCGGGGCCTTGTCCGTGTAGGTGACCCAGACCGACCCGTGCTCCAGGGAGTGCACGGCGTTCATGTCCGGGAGCGGCTTGGTGTAGACGTTCCCGTTGCAGTCCATCCAGACCTGGTTGTGGTTGCCGCCCACCGGCGGTGTCATCGGGTAGTGCACCTTCGTGGTGACATGGGTGCGGCCGAGCTTCTTGATGTCCCAGTCCCTCTCACCCTTGATGGGGCCGGCCGTCGTGCCGCCGCCGGACTTGCCGTCCGACGCGGCGCTGTCGGACTTCGAGCCGGACGAGCTGTTGCTGACGAGATACGTGCCGAAGCCGGCCAGACCCACCACGGCGACCGCCGCCACGGTGATCACGGCGATACGGACACGGCGCTCGCGCGACTTCTCGGCGCGGCGCATCTCCTCTATACGGGTCTTGCGATCGTTCTTCGAGCCCTGCGTCGAAGCCATCGATGAGTCCTCAAGTCCTTGTGGGGTACGGACGGGCCGGGGGCTCAGATCGTAATGGCGGGGCATGCGGCACGGCAGAGGGGTGGCCGACCCTGGCACGTTCGCGACCGACACGTGACTCACAATGGATTCTGCGGTACACCCGAGCGGGGTGAGATGTTCGGACGAAGGTTCGCAACATGCCGGAAATGGTGTGGTGGGATGCTCATGAGCCCCGGTGTCTCCGGAGGCGTGGGAGCAGGTGGCTGACCAGCAAGGATAGGTAGGAACGGTATGGATAAGCAGCAGGAATTCGTGCTCCGTACGCTGGAGGAGCGCGACATCCGCTTCGTGCGTCTGTGGTTCACCGACGTCCTCGGGTTCCTGAAGTCGGTCGCCGTGGCACCCGCCGAGCTGGAGCAGGCCTTCGACGAGGGCATCGGCTTCGACGGATCGGCCATCGAGGGCTTCGCGCGGGTCTACGAGTCCGACATGATCGCCAAGCCGGACCCCAGCACCTTCCAGATCCTGCCCTGGCGTGCGGAGGCCCCCGGGACCGCGCGGATGTTCTGCGACATCCTGATGCCGGACGGCTCGCCGTCCTTCGCCGACCCCCGCTATGTGCTGAAGCGGATCCTCGCCAAGACCTCCGACCTGGGTTTCACCTTCTACACCCACCCGGAGATCGAGTTCTACCTCCTGAAGGACAAGCCGCTCGACGGGACCCGCCCCACCCCCGCCGACAACTCCGGCTACTTCGACCACACTCCGCAGAACGTCGGCATGGACTTCCGCCGCCAGGCGATCACCATGCTCGAATCCATGGGCATCTCCGTCGAGTTCAGCCACCACGAGGGCGCGCCCGGCCAGCAGGAGATCGATCTGCGGTACGCCGACGCGCTGTCGACGGCGGACAACATCATGACCTTCCGGCTGGTCATGAAGCAGGTCGCGCTGGAGCAGGGGGTACAGGCCACCTTCATGCCGAAGCCGTTCAGTGAGTACCCCGGTTCGGGCATGCACACCCACCTGTCCCTCTTCGAGGGCGACCGCAACGCCTTCTACGAGTCCGGCTCCGAGTACCAGCTCTCCAAGGTGGGACGGTCCTTCATCGCGGGCCTGCTCACGCACGCCGCCGAGATCTCCGCGGTCACCAACCAGTGGGTCAACTCGTACAAGCGCATCTGGGGCGGCTCGGCACGCAGCGCGGGAGCGGGCGGCGAGGCACCCTCGTACATCTGCTGGGGGCACAACAACCGCTCGGCGCTGATCCGCGTCCCGATGTACAAGCCGGGCAAGACCGGATCGGCGCGGGTCGAGGTCCGCTCCATCGACTCCGGGGCCAACCCCTATCTGACCTACGCGCTGCTGCTCGCGGCCGGGCTCAAGGGCGTCGAGGAGAACTACGAGCTCCCCGCCGGCGCCGACGACGACGTCTGGGCGCTCACCGACTCGGAGCGGCGCGCGATGGGAATCGAGCCGCTGCCGCAGAACCTGGGCGAGGCGATCGAGCTGATGGAGCGCAGCGAGCTGGTCGCCGAGACGCTCGGTGAGCACGTCTTCGACTTCTTCCTCCGCAACAAGAAGCAGGAGTGGGAGGAGTACCGCTCCGAGGTCACCGCCTTCGAGCTGCGGAAGAACCTGCCGGTGCTGTAGCGCCTGTCGCAGTGCCACGTGGAGAGGCCCGCCCGGCCGTTCGACCGGGCGGGCCTCGCGGCTTTTCCGGCGTTGCCGGAGTCCGGCCGAGTGGCTCTTGGACTTTGCGGTGCGGCTCTTGTCTTTTCGTCACCAGCCGTTGACGCAGCGGCAGTTGATGCGTGAACGTGCTTGTCCGGTGCCCCCGGCGAGCAGAACCGCTCACCGGGGTCGCACGGCCACGTGAACGCCATCAGTGCACTCCACCCCCACTCAGGAGACACACATGCGGATGCGGCACCTGCTCACCACGGGAACACTGGCCACGGCGGCGGGCGCCGCCGTGCTGCTCATGGGGACCGCGGCCCCCGTACAGGCCGCCGGCACCGGGCAGACGCCCGGTACGTACGCCTACTGGAGTGCGCCTTCCGACGTCACATCGGTCTCGATCCCGATGACGCTCCAGCACTCGCCGGGCAACTACAACGCCTACTGGTCGACCCAGTTCGACTTCGCGGGCAGCGGGGCCTCCGGGTACATGGGGTTCCAGACCCACCAGGACGGCGGGGGGATGTTCCTCGTCTCGATCTGGAACGGTACGGAGGCCACCGCGGGCGGCTCCGGCACCTACTGCCAGGACTTCGACGAGAGCGGCACCGGCAAGACCTGCCGTCTCGACCAGCGCCCGGTCGAGGGGCACCAGTACGCGATGGAGGCGGCGCAGCAGTCCGGCTCCTCCTGGAAGTACTCCATCGCCGACAAGACGGCGGGGACCACCACGGTCCTCGGGACCATCAAGATCGACGGTGACCATCCGATGGCCGGGTCCAGCTTCAACAGCTGGACCGAGTACTTCGACTGGAACAACCCCGCAACGGTCTGCGCCGACGCCAAATACTCCAAGCTGTTGTTCGGCATCCCCACCACCAGCGCCGGCAAGGGCACCTTCAACTCGTCGAGCCTCAGCGACACCTGCCAGTCCATCGCCAAGGTGACCCTGGGCAGCTCGGGGGCTACGGAGGAGAACGGCATCGGGCAGTAGCGGGCCACCCCCGGCTGCCCCCGGAGTGCCCCCGGGGCAGCCGGCTCCCGCTCCGGCGGCCGGCTGCCCTGCCCCTCCATTCCCTGCCCTTCCGACCTTCCGTCCCCTGCTCCGCGCCCCTGCCCTCCCGCCCGCCCGCCCCCGTCCGCCCTCCCGCCGGGTCGCGCGAGCCCCGCCGGGCGAGACGCGGCAGCGCCACCGCAGCCCGCTGCGACTACGCTCGGAACCGGACTTCGATCAACCGGTGTTCCGATCAGCAGGGGCACGTGACAGGAGGCGGCAGCATGAGCGCGCCGGGACGCAGGGGCAGTACCTTCACCCGGCTGCTCCGCCACGGTTTTACGGACCCCTCGGCGGCGGAGCGGCTGCTCGGCGCCCCCGAGCTCGCCTCCGTACGCGACGATTCGGTCCTGCTCGACGCGCTCGGCGCCACCGCCGACCCGGACCTCGCCCTGATCGGTCTCGTGCGCATGGCCGAGTCCCAGGAGTCCGACGAGCGGCAGTCGCTGCTCGACACGCTGATCGCGGCCAAGCCGCTGCGCGACCGGCTGCTGGGTGTCCTGGGGGCGTCCGAGGCGCTCGGCGACCATCTGGCACGGCACCCGCACGACTGGCACGCCCTCGTCACCTACGAGACGGCAGACCTGCATCCGGGCGTTGCCGAGTTCGAGCAGGGGCTCGCCGAGGCGAACGACGCGGTGACCCTGCGGATCGCCTACCGGCGGTGCCTGCTGGCCATCGCGGCCCGGGACGTCTGCGGCACCACCGATGTCAGGGAGGCCGCCGCCGAACTGGCCGACCTGGCCACCGCCACCCTGCGCGCCGCCCTGCGGATCGCGTCGGCCGAGGCGCCTGAGGACGCGGCGCTCTGCCGGCTCGCGGTCGTCGCGATGGGCAAATGCGGCGGTCACGAGCTCAACTACGTCTCCGACGTGGACGTCATCTTCGTCGCCGAGCCCGCCGGGGGCGCCGACGAGACCGGAGCGATGCAGGCCGCCACCCGGCTCGCCGCGCTGCTGATGCGGATCTGCTCCGACACCAACATCGAGGGCACCATCTGGCCCGTCGACGCGAATCTGCGGCCCGAGGGACGGAACGGACCGCTGGTCCGTACGCTCTCCAGCCATCTCGCGTACTACGAGCGCTGGGCCAAGACCTGGGAGTTCCAGGCCCTTCTCAAGGCCCGCGCGGTCGCCGGTGACCAGGCGCTCGGCACGGAGTACACCGAAGCGGTCGGACCGCTGGTGTGGCAGGCGTCGGAGCGGGAGAACTTCGTCGCGGACGCCCAGAAGATGCGCCGGAGGGTCATCGACAACATCCCTCCGGCACTGGTCGACCGGGAGCTGAAACTCGGGCCGGGCGGCCTGCGCGACGTGGAGTTCGCCGTGCAGCTGCTCCAGCTCGTGCACGGCCGCAACGACGCGACCCTGCGCAGCGGCAACACCCTGGAGGCCCTGGACGCGCTGGCGGCCGGCGGCTATGTGGGCAGGACCGACGCGGCCCAGCTCGATGCCGCCTACCGCTTCCTGCGGACCATGGAGCACCGGATCCAGCTGTACCGGCTCCGGCGCACCCACCTGGTCCCGGACGACCCGGCCGACCTGCGCAGGCTCGGCCGCTCGCTGGGGCTGCGCACCGACCCCGTCGTCGAGCTCACCAAGGCGTGGAAGCGTCACGCGACGGTCGTCAGGCGGCTGCACGAGAAGCTCTTCTACCGACCGCTCCTCGACGCCGTCGCCCAGCTGGCGCCCGGCGAGATCAGGCTGAGCCCCAGGGCGGCGGGACAGCGCCTCGAAGCCCTCGGCTACGCGGACCCGGTCGGCGCCCTGCGGCATCTCGAAGCGCTGTCCTCGGGGGTCTCCCGGAAAGCCGCCATCCAGCGCACCCTGCTGCCGGTGCTGCTCGGCTGGTTCGCGGACTCGGCCGACCCGGACGCCGGGCTGCTCGGATTCCGCAAGGTCTCCGACGCCCTCGGCAAGACGCCCTGGTACCTGCGGCTGCTGCGGGACGAGGGCGCCGCGGCCGAGAACCTCGCCCGGGTCCTCTCGGCCGGCAGGCTCGCCCCCGACCTGCTGCTGCGTGCCCCGGAGGCGGTCGCGCTGCTCGGCGCGCGCGGCGGGCTCGAACCGCGCGGCCGGGAGATCCTGGAGCAGGAGGTCCTCTCGGCCGTCGGCCGCGCCGAGACCCCCGAGGGCGCCGTCACGTCCGCGCGCGGGGTCCGCCGCCGCGAGCTGTTCCGTACCGCCGCAGCCGACCTCATCGGCTCGTACGGCACCGAGGAGAACCCGGCGGAGTCCGACCCCGGCGCGCTGGTCGACCGGGTCGGCAACGCCGTCACGGATCTGAACGCCGCCACCATCGCGGGCGCGCTGCGGGCTGCCGTACGGGCACAGTGGGGCGACACCCTGCCCACCCGCTTCGCTGTCATCGGCATGGGCCGCTTCGGCGGCCACGAGCTGAGCTACGGCTCGGACGCCGATGTGCTCTTCCTGCACGAGCCGCGGGACGGTGTGGACGACCAGGAGGCGGCCCGGGCCGCCAACGCCGTCGTCGCCGAGATGCGCAGGCTCCTGCAGCTGCCGACCGCCGACCCGCCGCTGCTGATCGACGCGGACCTGCGGCCCGAGGGCAAGAGCGGACCGATGGTGCGGACGCTGGCCTCCTACGCCGCGTACTACCGGCGCTGGTCGGGTGTCTGGGAGAGCCAGGCCCTGCTCCGGGCCGAGCCTATGGCGGGCGATCCCGCACTCGGCCGCAGCTTCATCGAGCTCATCGACCCGCTGCGCTACCCCGACGAGGGGATCGGTGAGGACGCCGTACGCGAGATCCGCAGGCTCAAGGCGCGGATGGAGTCCGAGCGGATGCCGCGCGGGGCCGACCCGACGCTCCACGCGAAGCTGGGCAGGGGCGGGCTCAGCGACGTGGAGTGGACCGTCCAGCTGCTGCAGATGCGGCACGGCTGGGAGGTCCCGGGGCTGCGGACCACGCGGACCCGGACCGCGCTGGCCGCCGCCCACTCCGCGGAGCTGCTCTCCACCGAGGACGCCCAGACGCTGGACGAGGCGTGGGTGCTGGCCTCACGGGTGCGCAACGCGGTGATGCTGGTGCGGGGGAGGGCCGGCGACACGTTCCCGTCCGACGGGCGCGAGCTGGCCGCCATGGCGCGCTACCTCGGCTACGAGACGGGGCACGTCGGCGACATGCTGGACGACTACCGGCGGGCGACGCGGCGGGCACGCGGAGTCATGGAGGAGCGCTTCTACGGCGCGTAGCGGGACGGCTGCCGGGTGAGGGGGAGCGCGCTCCTCTGAGGCTCCTCTGAGGGGGCGCAGCCCCGGCCGCCCGGTCCCCAGGCACCCGCACAGGCCCGTCAGGGGCCTCAGCGGCCTCAGGGGCCTCAGCGGCCTCAGCGCTCGGAGGGGACCGATTTCGCGTGGACCGGCTTCAGGGTGCCGTGGATGCCGGGGGTGAAGGTGCCGCCCGCCCTGACCTTCTCCGGGACCCGTGGCAGCCGGTGCGGCAGCGCCCCGTACCAGGCGTACGAGAGTCCCGCCCCGAAGGCCAGGCAGAGCATCCCGCCGACCGCGTCGAGCCAGAAGTGGTTGGCCGTCGAGACGATCACCAGCAGGGTCACCGCCGGGTACAGCAGTCCCAGGATCCGCACCCAGGGGGCGGAGGCCAGCGCGAAGATGATCAGGCCGCACCAGAGGGACCACCCGATGTGCATCGAGGGCATCGCCGCGTACTGGTTCGACATGTTCTTGAGGTTGCCCGAGGCCATCGAGCCCCAGGTCTGGTGTACCAGCACGGTGTCGATGAAGTGGCTGTTGTTCATGAGCCGGGGTGGCGCCAGCGGGAAGAGGTAGTAACCGGCCAGCGCCACCGCGGTCGTCGCGAAGAGCGCCAGACGGGCCGCCGCATAGCGCCCCGGATGGAAGTGGAACAGCCAGATCAGGACGCTGATGGTCATGATGAAGTGCAGTGTCGCGTAGTAGTAGTTCATCGACACGATCAGCCATGTCACCGTGTTGACGGCGTGGTTGATGTTCTGCTCGACCGAGATACCGAGAAGGTGCTCGGCGCTCCAGATCCAGTCCGCGTTGCGCAGCGCCTCCGACTTCTGTTCCGGCACCGCGTTGCGGATGAGGGAGTAACCCCAGTAACTCACCGCGATCAGCAGTACTTCGAACCAGATACGGGGGCGGCGGGGCGCACGCAGACGCCCGATGACTGAGATGTGAGGCTCCTTGGCCACGACGGGTGACGCGGTGGCCGGATGGCCGTCCAGTGTCTTCACGGTCGTTTCACCCATAGGGGAAGAGTCTGCCAGAAACTCGGCTTTCCACAGATCATCCCCCGGGACGGCCGGGACCGCACCCGCTACGCCTTGTTGACGTCCCCGGCCCGGGATACCGGGCCGGGCGCGGATCCCGGCCCGGACGCGGTGGAACCACGGACTACCAGCTCGGTCATAAAGACGAATTCGCTGTGCGGTGCGGGGGTGCCGCCGACCTCTTCGAGGAGTGCGCGGACGGCTGCCTGGCCCATGGCGGTGACCGGCTGCCTGATCGTGGTCAGCGGGGGGTCCGTGAACGCTATGAGCGGGGAGTCGTCGTAGCCGACCACCGAGATGTCGCGCGGGACGTCGAGCCCCAGCTGCCGGGCGGCCCGGATGGCACCGAGTGCCATCATGTCGCTGGCGCAGATCACCGCCGTGCAGCCCGCCGTGATGAGCTCGGACGCCGCTGCCTGGCCGCCCTCCAGCGTGTACAGCGAGTGCTGGATCAGCTTCTCGCTCCCGGCGGCCGAAAGACCGAACGTGGCCTTCATCTCCGCCTGGAAGCCCTCCGTCTTGCGCAGGACGGGCACGAAGCGGCGCGGGCCGAGCGCGAGACCGATCCGGCTGTGGCCGAGCGACGCGAGGTGGGTGACGGCCAGCCGCATCGCCGCACGGTCGTCGGGCGAGATGAAGGGTGCCTGCACCTTCGGCGAGAAGCCGTTGACCAGGACGTACGGGACACCCTGGGCGCGCAGCCGCTCGTAGCGCCGCATGTCGGCCGTGGTGTCCGCGTGCAGACCGGACACGAAGATGATGCCCGCGACCCCGCGCTCCACCAGCATCTCGGTGAGCTCGTCCTCGGTGGAGCCGCCGGGCGTCTGGGTGGCCAGGACCGGGGTGTACCCCTGGCGGGTCAGCGCCTGGCCGATGACCTGGGCCAGCGCCGGGAAGATCGGGTTCTCCAGCTCGGGTGTGATCAGGCCGACCAGTCCGGCGCTGCGCTGCCGCAGCCGGACCGGACGTTCGTAACCGAGGACGTCGAGTGCGGCGAGTACGGACTCGCGGGTGGCCGCGGCTACCCCCGGCTTGCCGTTGAGGACCCGGCTGACCGTCGCTTCGCTGACCCCCGCCTGGGTTGCGATGTCGGCAAGCCGTGCGGTCATGGGAATGGACTGTACCGGGCGGGTGTCAGATTGCCCACCAGGTGCAGGAATCGCCGGGAATGCGCACCGATTCACCGGAGATGTCCGGGGCGGCCGAGGAGAGCAGCAGCCGTCCCGGCGCGGGCAGTTCGACGGGGCGGGGGAGGGTGTTCACCGTGCAGACGAAACCCGGCCGGGAGAAGGCGAGGACGCCCTCGGGCCCGTCGAGCCAGTGCATCGGGCCGTCGCCCAGGCCGGCGAGCCGGCGCCGGAGCGCGAGCGCTGTGCGGTACAGCTCCAGCGTCGAGCCGGGGTCGCCGGTCTGCTCGGCCACGGAGTGCTTCCCCCAGGACTCCGGCTGCGGCAGCCACCCCGGGCCGGGCCCGAAGCCGTACGAGGGGCCGTCCCCGGTCCAGGGGATCGGCACCCGGCAGCCGTCCCTGAGCCCCTCCTGCCCGGCGCTGCGGAAGAACGACGGGTCCTCGCGCAACTCGTCGGGGAGGTCGGTGACCTCGGGCAGTCCCAGCTCCTCACCCTGGTAGAGGTAGACGGAGCCGGGCAGCGCCAGCATCAGCAGCGCGGCGGCCCGGGCCCGGCGCAGTCCGGCCGCCCCGCCGCCGTACCGCGTCACATGCCGTACGACATCGTGGTTGGAGAGGACCCAGGTGGTGGGCGCCCCCACCGAGGCGGTCGCCGCCAGCGACTCGTCCACCACCGCGCGCATCGCCGCCCCGTCCCACGGGCACCGCAGGAACTGGAAGTTGAAGGCCTGGTGGAGTTCGTCGGGGCGGACGTACAGCGCGAGACGCCCGGCGGAGGGGGCCCATGCCTCGGCGACACCGATGCGCTCCCCGGCGTAGGAGTCGAGCAGGGTGCGCCAGGCGCGGTGGATCTCGTGCACCCCGTCCTGGTCGAAGAAGGGGAGGGTCTGGGAGCCGATCATCTGCACCTGCTCGGCGGTGCCGATGTCGGGCAGCCCGGCCGCCTTGACCATGCCGTGTGCCACATCGACGCGGAACCCGTCCACGCCGCGCCCGCCGAGCTCCAGCCAGAAGCGCAGGATCGCCTCGAACTCCGCGCGCACCTCCGGGTTCTCCCAGTTGAGGTCGGGCTGTTCCGGGGCGAAGAGGTGGAGGTACCAGGAGCCGTCGGCGACCCGCGTCCAGGCCGGGCCGCCGAACACCGACTGCCAGTCGTTGGGCGGAAGTTCGCCGTCGGCGCCCCGGCCGGGGCGGAAGTGGTAGCGGGCCCGGCCGCCGCCCGCCAGTGCCTCCCTGAACCACACATGCCGGTCCGACGTGTGGTTGGGGACGACGTCCACGATCACCCGCAGCCCCAGCCCGTGTGCGGTGCGCAGCAGCGACTCGGCGTCGGCCAGCGTCCCGAACAGCGGGTCCACGACCCGGTAGTCGGCGACGTCGTAGCCGCCGTCCGCCTGCGGCGACCCGTAGAAGGGGGTGAGCCAGACCGCGTCGGCGCCCAGCTCCGCGAGGTACGGCAGCCGCCCCTCGATGCCCCGCAGATCTCCGATGCCGTCACCGTCGCTGTCCGCGAAGGACCGCACGTACACCTGGTAGATGACAGCGTCCCGCCACCACCGGGTGCCGGTCCCGGCCGCGGTGGTGGCGCCGGTGAGCTGCTGCGTCATGGGTGATCCCTTTCGGAAGGCCTGCAACGTACGGGAACAACGCCGGTGCACGCTGAAAGTAACAGTCTTGCAAGCCCTTGCGGGGGCGGACACCGGCCGGGAAACCGGGTCCGAAGGGCCAGTAAGGCCCGTTTGGCAAGGGTCATCACGGCAACCGTGCGGACACGTCACGGTAACGAAGACGGCTTCTTGCAGAAATTCTTCGCAAGGTCTTTCGGTCTTCTTTCATCCTTGTTACGTTCCTCGACGACCCGGAGCCGTGATGGAGCGGCACCCCTCGAAGGAGTTCACATGCGACGTGGCATAGCGGCCACCGCCCTGGTTGCGACCCTGGCGCTCGCGGCGACGGCTTGCGGCGGCGACAGCGGCAGTGGCAAGGCGGACGGTCCCACCACCATCACCTGGTGGGACACCTCGAACGCCACGAACGAGGCCCCGACCTACCGTGCGCTGGTCAAGGAGTTCGAAGCGGCGAACAAGGGCGTCAAGGTCACCTACGTCAACGTCCCCTTCGACCAGGCGCAGAACAAGTTCGACACCGCCGCCGGGGCCAAGGGCGCCCCGGACGTGCTGCGCTCCGAGGTCGGCTGGACCCCCGCCTTCGCCAAGAAGGGCTACTTCCTTCCGCTCGACGGCACCGAAGCCCTCAAGGACAAGGCGCAGTTCGAGCCCAACCTGCTGAAGCAGGCGCAGTTCGACGGCAAGACCTACGGAGTCCCGCTGGTCACCGACACCCTCGCCTTCGTCTACAACAAGGCGATCTTCGCCAAGGCGGGCATCACCAAGGCCCCCGCCACCTGGGGCGAGCTGAAGAGCGACGCCGCCGCCGTCAAGTCGAAGGCGAAGGTCGACGGCTACTGGGCCAGCACCGCCGGCTACTACGCCCAGCCCTTCCTGT
Source organism: Streptomyces sp. NBC_00388 (assembly GCF_036061255.1). Classification (NCBI taxonomy): domain Bacteria; kingdom Bacillati; phylum Actinomycetota; class Actinomycetes; order Kitasatosporales; family Streptomycetaceae; genus Streptomyces; species Streptomyces sp. NBC_00388. The sequence goes on along the minus strand of NZ_CP107948.1, from coordinate 2,094,445 downwards.
ACGGCGAGGGCACCGACACGGTCGACCTCGCGCACAAGAAGGTCACCATCGCGGGCGCCCCGGCGGTCAAGGGCCTGGAGACCTGGAAGGGCCTCTTCAGCGGCCCCGGACTGCACAAGCCGGACACCACCGCCGACGCCTACGCCCACCAGCAGGACGCCTTCGTCAACGGCAAGGTCGCCTCGATCATCCAGGGACCCTGGGAGATCACGAACTTCTACAAGGGCTCGGCCTTCAAGGACAAGAAGAACCTGGGCATCGCCACCGTCCCGGCCGGCTCCGCAGGCAAGGCGGGCGCCCCGACCGGCGGCCACAACCTCGCCGTCTACGCGGGCTCGGACAAGGCCCACCAGGCCGCTTCGCTGAAGTTCCTGAACTTCATGACATCGGCGAAGAGCCAGGAGCAGATCGCGCTCAAGAACTCCACGCTGCCGACCCGCTCCGACGCCTACACCCCCGGGGTCACGGCCGACCCCGGCATCGCCGGTTTCCAGAAGGTGCTCAGCGCCTCGCAGCCGCGGCCCGAACTGCCCGAGTACAGCTCGCTCTGGGGCCCGATGGACACCGAGCTGCCCAAGGTCGCCGACGGCAGGGAGTCGCTCCAGGACGGCGTCAAGGCCCTGGACGAGGCCATGGCCAAGCTGGTCCCCGACTTCACCAAGTGATCCGCCGGCCGCCGGGCCCGCGCACCGCGCGGACCCGGCGGCCGACCGTCGAGCCGAACTCCCCTGAAAAGGTGTCAAGATGACCGTTGCCGTCGCCGGCGCGGGCCCCGGGCGTCGTGGGCCGGCGCAGCGCCTCAAGCACTCCTGGCAGAAGCACTGGTACGCCTACGCGATGGCCGCCCCGGTCGTCGTCGTCCTCGGTGTGCTGGTGGGCTATCCGCTGGTCCAGGGCCTCTACCTCACCCTGACCGACGCGAACAGCCTCAACTCGGCCCGCACCATCGGCGTCAACCACATCGACGCCACCTACAAGTTCATCGGGCTGCACAACTACGCGGACATCCTCTGGGGGCCGACGGCCTGGGACCGCTTCTGGTCCCACTTCCTCTGGACCATCGTCTGGACCGCCGCCTGCGTGACGCTGCACTACTGCATCGGCCTCGGCCTCGCCCTGCTGCTCAACCAGAAGCTGCGCGGCCGGACCTTCTACCGCATGCTCCTGATCCTGCCCTGGGCCGTGCCGACGTTCGTCACCGTCTTCTCCTGGCGGATCATGCTCGGCGACTCCGGCATCGTGAACTCGCTGCTCGGCAGCCTCCATCTGCCCCAGCCCGCCTGGCTGGAGGAGCCGCACTTCCAGCAGCTCGCCGCGATCCTCGTCAACACCTGGTGCGGCGTGCCGTTCATGATGGTGTCGCTGCTCGGCGGCCTCCAGTCGATCTCCGCGGACCTGTACGAGGCCGCCGAGATGGACGGGGCCGGCCCCTGGCAGCGCTTCCTCCACGTCACCCTGCCCGGGCTGCGCTCGGTGAGCTCCACCGTCGTCCTGCTGGGCATCATCTGGACGTTCAACCAGTTCGCCATCATCTTCCTGCTGTTCGGCAACGGCGCACCGGACGCCCAGATCCTCGTCACCTGGGCCTACCGCCTCGGCTTCGGCCAGCAGCCCAGGGACTACGCCCAGTCCGCCGCTTACGGCGTGCTGCTGCTCTCCATCCTGATCGTCTTCACCTCCTTCTACCGGCGCTGGCTGGCCCGTAGCGAGAAGGCCAACAGCTGAGACCGGGCCGGAAACAAGAAGGCAGGATCCCGATGACGACCCTCACCACAGAGACCGCCCCCGCGGAGCCGGCGGCGCCCGCCGCACGGCGGCCGGACCGCACGGCCCGCCGCGACCGGCCGAGCCGCAGGGCCACCGTGCTCTCCCACACGGCGCTGAGCATCGCCAGTCTCATCGCGCTCTTCCCGATCGCGTGGCTGGCCTACCTCTCCCTCGGCCCCGACAAGAGCGACTACCTGCACCCGGGCCGGATCTGGTCCAAGGTCTCGTTCTCCAACTACTCGTTCGTCCTGGAGCACACCCGCTTCTTCACCTGGCTCGGCAACACCGCCCTGATCGCCGTCGTGACCAGCGTCATCGGCGTATTCATGGCCGCCACCGCCGGCTACGCGGTCTCGCGGATGAGGTTCCCCGGCCACAAGAAGCTGATGTGGCTCCTGCTGGTCACCCAGATGTTCCCGGTCGCCGTCCTCATGGTCCCGATGTACGTGATCCTCGCGGACCTCGGCCTCATCGACACCTTCGGCGCCCTGATCCTCGTGTACTGCTCCACCGCAGTGCCGTACTGCGCCTGGATGCTCAAGGGGTACTTCGACACCATCCCGTACGAGATCGACGAGGCGGGACGCGTCGACGGGCTGAGCCCCTTCGGCACCTTCTGGCGGCTCATCCTGCCGCTCGCCAGGCCCGGTCTCGCGGTGGCCGCCTTCTACACCTGCCTGACCGCCTGGGGCGAGGTCGCCTTCGCGTCGACCTTCATGCTCGACGACAGCAAGTACACCCTCGCGGTGGGCCTGTCCAGCTTCGTCAGCGAGCACGACGCCCAGTGGAACTACATGGCGGCCACCGCCGTCCTCATCGCCATCCCCGTCTCCGTCATTTTCTACCTGGTGCAGAAACACCTGGTCACTGGCTTGACGGCGGGCGGGACCAAGGGCTGAGCCCCGCACCGCCTCCCGTACGCCCCATGAACGCCCCACGCGTCCGACACATCCAGGGAAGACATGACTCAGCACTCCGCCGCCCCTGCCGACCACGCCGCCGCCCCGTCGGCCGCTGCCCGCACCGGCTGGTGGCGGGACGCGGTGATCTACCAGGTCTATCCGCGCAGCTTCGCCGACAGCAACGGCGACGGCATGGGAGACCTCGAAGGCGTCCGCAGCCGCCTGCCGTACCTGCGCGACCTCGGTGTGGACGCCGTCTGGCTCTCGCCCTTCTACGCCTCCCCGCAGGCCGACGCCGGGTACGACGTCGCCGACTACCGGGCCATCGACCCCATGTTCGGCACGCTCCTGGACGCCGACGCGCTGATCCGCGACGCCCACGGCCTGGGCCTGCGGATCATCGTGGACGTGGTACCCAACCACACGTCCGACCAGTACGAATGGTTCAGGCGCGCCCTCAGCGACGGCCCCTCGTCGCCGCTGCGCGACCGGTACCACTTCCGCGAGGGAAAGGGTGAGAACGGTGAACTCCCGCCCAACGACTGGGAGTCCATCTTCGGTGGTCCCGCCTGGACCAGGGTCGCCGACGGCGCCTGGTACCTCCACCTGTTCGCCCCCGAGCAGCCCGACCTCAACTGGGAGAACCCGGCCGTCGCCGACGAGTTCCGCTCGATCCTGCGGTTCTGGCTCGACATGGGCGTCGACGGATTCCGGATCGACGTCGCCCACGGACTCGTCAAGGCGGCCGGCCTGCCCGACCTCGGCGACGCCGACCAGCTCCGGCTGCTCGGCAACGATGTCATGCCCTTCTTCGACCAGGACGGCGTCCATGAGATCTACCGCTCCTGGCGCACGATCCTCGACGAGTACCCGGGCGAGCGGATAGCCGTCGCCGAGGCCTGGACCCCGACCGTGCAGCGCACCGCCAACTACGTACGCCCCGACGAGCTGCACCAGGCGTTCAACTTCCAGTACCTGGGCACCCACTGGGACGCGGCCGAGCTGCGCGAGGTCATCGACGTCTCGATGGCCGCGATGCGCCCGGTGGGCGCGCCCGCCACCTGGGTGCTCTCCAACCACGACGTGACCCGGCACGCCACCCGCTTCGCCAACCCGCCGGCCGGCACCCAGATCCGCACCCCCGGCGACCGGGACCTCGGCCTGCGGCGGGCCCGCGCGGCGACCCTGCTGATGCTGGCCCTGCCCGGCTCGGCCTACCTCTACCAGGGCGAGGAGCTGGGCCTGCCGGACGTCACCGACCTGCCCGACGAGGTCAGGCAGGACCCGTCCTTCTTCCGCGCGGCCGGGCAGGACGGCTTCCGCGACGGCTGCCGGGTGCCGATCCCGTGGACCGCGGAAGGCTCCTCGTACGGCTTCGGCAGCGGCGGCAGCTGGCTCCCGCAGCCCGCGAGCTGGGGCGCGCTGAGTGCCGAGGCGCAGACCGGTCACCACGGATCCACCCTGGAGCTGTACCGCGGTGCGCTCGCGGCGCGACGGGACCTGCCCGGCCTGGGCGCCGGGGAATCCGTCGAATGGCTGCCCGGCGCCCCGGACGGCGTACTGGCCTTCGCCCGCCCCGGCTTCCGCTGCACGGTGAACACCACGGGCAGCCCCGTACGCCTGCCCGTGCCCGGCCGGCTGGTGCTCGCCAGCACCGAAACCGACGTGAGCGGGGACGAGTTCGAGCTGCCCGCGGACAGCACCGTCTGGTGGTCGGTGTGACCGCACCGCCCCGGCTCGCGCACATCGCCGCGCAGGCCGCCGTCAGCGAGGCCACCGTGAGCCGGGTGCTCAACGGAAAGCCGGGCGTCGCGGACACCACGCGCCAGCGGGTGCTCGCGGCGCTCGACGTCCTCGGCTACGAGCGGCCGGTGCGGCTGCGCCAGCGCAGCGCCGGCCTGATCGGCCTGGTGACCCCCGAGCTGACCAACCCCATCTTCCCGGCCTTCGCCCAGGCCGTGGAGCAGGTGCTGGTGGGATACGGCTACACCCCGGTCCTCTGTACGCAGATGCCGGGCGGCGCCACCGAGGACGAACTGGTCGAGCAGCTGGTGGAGCGCGGGGTGGGCGGCATCGTGTTCCTCTCCGGGCTGCACGCCGACACCTCGGCGGACCCCGCGCGCTACGCCGGTCTCGCCGAGCGCGGGGTGCCGTTCGTCCTGATCAACGGCTACAACGAACGCATCAGCGCACCCTTCGTCTCGCCCGACGACCACGCGGCGGCCCATATGGCCGTACGCCACCTCGCGGACCTCGGACACCGGAGGATCGGCCTGGCGGTCGGGCCGCCCCGCTATGTGCCCTCGCGCCGCAAGCGCGAGGGGTTCATCGAGGCGGTGGCGGCCCGGCTCGGCCAGTCGGCGCAGGAGGCCGAAGCCCTCGTCCAGCACACCCTGTTCAGCGTCGAGGGCGGCCGTGCCGCGGCGGGGGCGCTCTTCGACCAGGGCTGTACGGCCGTGGTCTGCGGCAGCGACATGATGGCGCTGGGCGTCGTCAGGGCGGCCCGTGAACGCGGCCTCGACGTGCCCGACGACGTCTCGGTCGTCGGATTCGACGACTCGCAGTTGATCGCCTTCACGAGTCCACCGCTGACGACCGTCCGCCAGCCGGTCCAGGCGATGGCCGCGGCGGCGGTGGGTGCGCTCCTGGAGGAGATCGGCGGGAATCCGGTCCAGCGCACGGAGTTCGTCTTCCAGCCCGAACTGGTGGTGCGGGGATCGACGGCCCGGCGCACCGGCTGAGCAGCGGCGGGACACTCCCGTGCGGCCTGCCGCACCACCGGCGTGCGAGGCTGGGCGCCGGCAGCGCGCCGCTCCGCCCTGCCCGCAGGTCCGGACGCCGTCCGGACCGGACGTACGCCAGGAGGAACACCGCCATGCCGCAGATCACCGTCGAGTACTCCGAGTCCCTGGAGGACGCCTTCGATCGCAGGGGCTTCGCGCTCGCCCTGCACCCGGTCGTCGTGGAGACGGTCTCCGCCGGGCTCCCCGCCTGCAAGACGCGCTTCGTCAGGGCCGCCGGGTTCGTGGCGGGCGACGGCGCGGCCGACGACGCCGTGGTGCATGTGGAGATCGCGCTGCTGGCCGGCCGTACCGACGAGGCCAAGGCGCGGCTGAGCGAGGCGGTGCTCGACATCGCCCGCCGGTATCTGGCGCCCACACGGAGCACGGTGCACCTCTCCGCCGAGACCCGCGACCTGGACACGTCCTACCGCAAGGGCTGAGCCCTGGCCGAGTGTTCATGGAGTACGGGGGAATCCGGACCCCATGACGCTGACCGAAGCAGAGAGGAAGCAGGAGCCCCGGGCCCCCCGGCGCTCCTGGTGGATCAAAGCGCCGGTCGCCCTGGTCCTGGTGCTCGCGCTGCTGCTGCTCGGCAGCAGGCTCGACCTGCTGCCGGGCCTGGGCGACGTGTTCGGCGAGAAGACCCAGGACCGGTCCGGGCCCGCCCTGCTCAAGTCGATCCAGGACATGAGCAGGTACGAGGCCGCGTCCGGGAACTTCCAGGTCGTCGTCGACCTGGAGAAGGACGCCAAGTTCCTGCCCGACGCGATCCGCGGCTCCCGGATGCTGTACGTCGGCGCGGGCACGGTGGGCTCCTACGTCGACCTCGGCAGGACCGCCAAGAGCGGGGTGACGGTGAACAAGGACCGCACCGTGGCCACCATCCGGCTGCCGCACGCCGTGCTCGCCAAGCCCGCCATCGACCCGGACCGCTCGTACGCGGTCTCCAAGCAGCGCGGACTGCTCGACCGGCTCGGCGACTTCTTCTCGGACAACCCGAACAACGAGCACGCGGTGCAGAAGCTCGCCGCCCAGCACATCGGCGAGGCGGCCAAGGACAGCGGTCTGGTGGCGCGCGCCGAGAAGAACACCACGAGCATGCTCCAGGGGCTGCTGCACTCCCTGGGGTTCAAGCAGGTGACGGTGGTCTACGGGAAGTCCTGACCGGCCCCGGCCGGCCGCTCACCGGCTGGTTCAGACGGTCCGCTGGGCGGGCAGCTCCGCCGCGTGCGGCGGCGCCAGCGCGAGGAGCCGGCCGACCAGATCCCCGAACGGCCCGTCGGCGGGCTCCTCGCTCAGTATCCGCCGCACGACCGCGGCCATCCCGGTGTCGTACGCGGCGCTCACCGCGGCCAGCGCGGCGAAGTCGTGCACCAGCTGCAACTCCAGCTCGGCCCGCGGGATGCTCCGCCCGTCCAGCCAGATCAGCGCCGTCGACTCGGCGAGCGACACCCAGGACCTGACGACCAACTGCAGCCTGATGGGCGGGTCCGGCACACCCAGGTGGGACAGGATCTGCCGGCAGGCGGCGGTCCGGACCTCGTCGATCATGGCGTTGGTGGTGGTCGACCCCACGGCCGGGCCTCCGCGCATCAGCGCGGAGAACCCGGGACCGTGCTCGTCGACGAAGTCGAAGAACCGCTCCATCACCCGAAGCAGCCGCGCCCCCAGCGGCCCGGCGTGCGGCTCGGCGAACCGCTCGGCCAGCTCGTCGGCGGCGCGGCGCAGCGCAGCCTCGTACAGGCTCTGCTTGCCGGGGAAGTAGTGGTAGACGAGCGGCCGGGAGATGCCGGCGGCCGCGGCGATCTCGTCGATGGAGACATCGTCGGGGGAGCGGTGGCTGAACAGGTCGAGGGCGACACTGATCAGCTGCTGCCTGCGCTCTTCGACGCCCATCCTGCGGCGTACCCCGGTCGTCATGGGACCAGGGTACCGACTGCCCGGTGGAGCGGGAACGGCGAACGGGCCGCCGGGGCACGTGAGGTACCGTGCCCCGGCGGCCCGCCGGCAGGCGTCGTACGTCAGGCGGTGGCCACCGCGAAGACGTGCAGCACGCCGCCGTCCGTCGTCGACGGCAGTGTCACGCTCGCCAGCTGCTTGCCCGCCTGGAGCGCGACCGGCGCGGTCGCGAAGATCTCCGTGCCGACCGGGTCGGTGCCGCCACCCTGGACATCGCGGTACGCGGTGTGGACCGCGACCGTGTTGCCGAACGACGGCTTGTCGGCCCCGCCGCCCAGCGTCCAGTCGCTGAAGCCGATGTCGGCCTTCTGCGTGGTGCCGTCGGTGTAGGTCAGGGTCGCCGTACCGCTGGCCGATCCCTCCGCCGCGCTGCCCAGCAGGCTGAGCTTGGTGGCGCCGTCGGCCGACGGCACATTCAGCACCTGCGGGGTGTCCCCTGCGACCTCGATGTTGTCGGGGTCCCCGGCGGCCACCTTCGGCCAGGTGAAGTCGAAGCCGCCGGACGAGACCGTGCCGCCCGGTGCCGCGCCGGCCGCGGCCAGTGCCTTGCCCGAGTAACTCCAGCCCTCACCGTCGAAGTTGGCCTGCGGGTTGTCGTCGTCGGTGGATATGGCCGTGCTGTTGCGGTTCCAGAGCATGCCGTTCTTCGCCGCGACGGTCACCGCCACCGACGTCCTCGGAAGCTCCGTGCCGCCGGACGACTTGAGCGTGACCGGGACCGTGTAGCGGCCCTCCGCGGTACCGGACGCGGCCGAGACGGAGAGCTTCGCGCTCACCGACCCGCCTGCCGGGACCGTGAAGTCGCCCTGTGCGGGCTGCACCGTGACACCGGCGGGCGGTGTCGCCGTCCAGTGCACCGAGGTCGCCTTCTTCTCCAGCGTCTGCACCTTGACCGTGGTGTCCGCGCCGCCGGTGCCGGGCTCGATCTTCAGCTGCTCGGGGGTGGCACCGGTGAAGTACTTGACGCCGCCGCCGGGGAAGGACGGCGGGGCATCGGCCGCGGCGCTGCCCCACGAGGTGTTCGCCTTCGCGCCCAGGGTGTAGTCCAGGGTGCCGCCGCGGGTGACCAGTGAGGCCGGGACCCAGGGCTTGCCGGATGTCCGGCCGTCGACCTTGAGGCCCTGGATGTAGGAGTTGGCCGCCGAGGCTGCGGGAGCGTTGACCGTGATGGTCCGCCCGTGCCCGGTGTGCACCACCGCGTGCGGGAACAGCGGCGCGGAGAGCGTCATGTCGGCACGGCTGGGGTTCTGCGGGTACATGCCGAGCGCAGAGAAGACGTACCAGGACGACATGGTCCCGGCGTCGTCGTTGCCGGGGATACCGCCCGGGGCGTCGGTCCACAGCTGGTCCATCTCCGCGCGGACCGTCTCCTGGGTCTTGTACGGGGCGCCCAGGTAGTCGTACAGGTAGGGCGTGTTGATGTCCGGCTCGTTGGTCGCGTCGTAGCGGGTGTCGTCCTTGGCCGAGAAGTCGAACTTGCCGTCCGGGGTGCGGAAGAAGGCGTCGAGCCGCTTCACCGCGGTGTCGTCGCCACCCATCGCGGAGGCGAGCCCCGCCACGTCCGAGTACACCATCCAGGTGTAGCGGGCGCTGGTCCCCTCGACGAAGCCGCTGCCGGTGCCGGGCGTGAACGTGCCCGCCCAGGTGCCGTCCGCCTTGCGGTCGCGGATGTAGCCGCCCTGCGGGGTGGCGTTGGCGTCGAAGACGTTCGTCCAGTTGCCCGAGCGGTCCAGGAACTTCTTCGCGTCGGCGCTCTTGCCGGTCTGCCGGGACAGCTCGGAGAGGCCGTAGTCGGCCGCCGCGTCCTCCAGCGTCTCGGCCGCACCGCCCCAGCAGTGGCAGTTGTCCGCCGGTACGTACCCGAGGTCCAGGTACTTGTCGAGCGCCGGGCGCTGGCCCACGCACTCCACATTGCAGCCCGAGCTGTCCGAGTCGTTCGCCGTCGGTACGGTCGCGGCCTTGACCAGCGACTTCAGTGCGCCCTTGACGTCGAAGTCATGGCCACCGAAGGCGTAGATCCCGGCGAGCGCGGCGTCGGACGGGTCGCCCGACATGACGCTCGTCTTGCCGTTCTCCAGCAGCCAGCGGTCCCACTCGCCGCCGCGCTGGCCGGCGTAGTTGTAGAGCGACTGCGCGTAGTCACTGCCCGCCCTGGGATTGAGCAGCGTCATCAGCTGCACCTGGGCGCGGTACTGGTCCCAGCCGGAGAAGGTGCCGTACTGCGCCTTCTGCCCCCTGGCCAGCTTGTGCGGCTTGCGGTCGGCGCCCAGGTAGCGGCCGTCCGTGTCGCTGGTCAGCGTGGGCTCCAGCATGGAGTGGTAGAGCGCGGTGTAGAAGGTCGAACGCTGGGCGTCGGTGCCGCCGCCCACCTCGACCGACTTCAGCACCTTGTTCCAGGCGGCGGACGCCTGCGACTTCACGGAGGCGAAGCTCTTGCGCGGGGCGTTCTCGGCGCGGAGGTTGGCCTCCGCGTTCCGCGGGCTGACGTAGGAGACGGCGACCTTGGCCTGCGCCTGGGTGGTCCCGTCGGCGAAGGTGATGTACGCGCCCGAGCCCTTGCCCTCCACGGCGTTGCCGGACGAGCTGTAGCCCGTACCTCCGGACGCCGAGGTGGAGCCGGGGCTGACCGTGCTGTCCTTCCAGGTGCCGACCTTGGCGAACGCCTTGTCGAAGTGGGCGGTGAAGTACAGCGTGTACAGGTCGTGCCGGTTGTTCGCGCTCTGCGGGCCGCAGAAGTTGCCCGCCGTGACGGAACCCGTCACGGTCCTGGCCGCCTTGTCGATCTTCACGGTGGCGTCCGCGCTGCCGCTCTCCGAGTTCGAGGTGCGGAAGAGCATGCTGGCGGGCTTGCCCGCCGGGAAGCCGAACTGCCCCGAGCCGGTCCGCGCGGTGGTGGTGAGCGCGGCGGAAGCGCCGCTGGCCAGGCCCACCTTGTAGTAGCCGGGCGAGGCGGTCTCGTCGGCGTGCGAGAAGGTGCTGGCGTACTTGGCGTCCGTGGTGTCCGCGCTGGGCGAGGAGTCGACGTCACCCGTGTACGGCATGATCGGGATGTCGCCGTTGGCCCCCGAGCAGCCCACCCCGTTGAGGTGGGTCAGGCTGAACCCGCGGATCTTCGTGGCGTCGTACTGGTAGCCGCCGGGCGCGGGTGTCGAGACCTGCTTGCCCTTGGAGTTCTGCGGGCTCCAGGCCAGCATCCCGAAGGGCTGCACCGCGCCCGGGTAGGTGTTGCCCGCGTTGGCGGAGCCGATCAGCGGGTGGACGTACGACACCGGGTCCTTGACGGTGCCGTACGGGGATGCGGCCGAGGCGGGGGCGGCGGTGGCCGCCATGCCCAGGGCGGCCATGGCGGTCACCACGACGGAGCTGAGTGCTCCGATCCCGGTGCGCGTCCGACGGTTGTGCGTGTCTGACACCCGTTCCTGCCCTTCGTGTGTGACGGACGGTCAACGTGCCCGGGAGGGAGGCGCCGTTGGCCACTCCGGGACGGCGCGCCGCCCGACAACGTTGTCAACGACGTGAGGATGCTCCTCCTGCCGATCCGGGGTGTCAAGGCTCCCCGGGCCACAGGGCCCGGGGAGGCCCGCTACAGATCCAGCACCAGCCGCCCGTCCCGCGCCCGGGACACGCAGATCAGCATCGAGTCGTCCCGCTCCGCGTCCGTCAGGAGCTCGTCCCGGTGGTCCACCTCGCCGTCGACGACGCGCTGTTGGCAGGTGCCGCAGAAACCCTGCTCGCAGGAGTACGGCACATCCGGCAGCTCCGCGCGGACGGCGGCCAGCACCGTGGACCCCGGCGCGACCCTCACCGTGCGTCCGGAGCGGCGCAGCTCGACGTCGAAGGCGGCCGTGTCCGCAGTGCCGGTCAGCGGCGCGAAACGCTCCAGATGGAGCGCCGCCCCGGCCGGGAGCGCAGCCGACACCGCTCCGAGCAGCCCTTCCGGGCCGCAGCAGTAGTACGCGGTCCCCGCGGGGTCCGCCGAGAAGTCCAGCTCGGGGAGGCCCTGTTCGTCCTGCGGGACCACCGTCACCCGGTCCGCCCCGCCGCCGAGTCCCCCGGCCTCCGCCAGGAACGGCATCGAGCTGCGCGTACGCCCGCAGTACACCAGCCGCCACCGCGCGCCCGCCGCCTCGGCCGCGCGGAGCATGGGCAGCAGCGGCGTGATCCCGATGCCGCCCGCGACGAAGACGTACGAAGCGGCCTCGACCAGGGGGAAACGGTTGCGGGGGCCGCGGATCTCGATTCCGGCGCCCTCATGGAGCTGTTCGTGGACCTCCCGGGAGCCGCCCCGGCCGTCCTCGATCAGCCGGGTGGCGACCGTGTACGCGTCCCGGTCGGCCGGGTCCCCGCAGAGTGAGTACTGGCGGACCAGCCCGGAGGGCAGCACCAGGTCCAGATGGGCGCCCGGCGTCCAGGCGGCGAGCCGCTCGCCCGACGCGCTCTCCAGCCGGAGCCGCACCACGCCGTCGGCCTCCGCGGTGCGCTCGGTGATCAGCAGCCGCCGGCTGACCGTCCGGTGACGGCCGCGCCCCGAGACCGGGACGTCGAGCGCGGGCAGCGGCCAGAGCGGCGACGCGGCGATACGGCGGCGCAGGGCACGCTTGGCCAGCAGGGCCGCACCCGCGACCAGGGCGACCGTGCGGGCGCGGGGCAGGGGCGGCGCCATCTCAGCGGCCCCCGTTCGCGGCGGGGGAGTTCGCGAGGTAGGCCACGGCCTGCGCTGTGCTGCCTTCCTGCGAGGGGTGGTAGGTGCGGCTCAGATAGCCGGGTACGGACCGGGCGATGGCCCCGGTCGTGGGAAGCAGGCCCTGCTTGCCGCGCCGGTGGTAGGCGCGCAGCGTCGCCCTGCCGTCCTCCAGCAGCGGGTCGTTCTCCATGAAGAACCTGACGCCGCGCTGCCAGAGGAAGACCAGGGCGGAGAAGGCCGTCGCCCAGGTGCGGACCCGGCGGCGGTATCCGCCGTCGATGTGCTGGAAGACCTCGAAGGCGACCGACCGGTGTTCGACCTCCTCGGCGCCGTGCCAGCGCAGCAGATCCAGCATCGTGGGGTCGGCCCCGCGCCGGTCGAGCGCCTCCGCGTTGAGCACCCAGTCCCCGAGGAAGGCCGTGTAGTGCTCGATCGCCGCGATCGTCGCGACCCGTTCCTTCAGCCACCACCGGCTCGCCCTGCCGGGCGGCAGCGTCCGGTCGCCGAGCAGCTTCTCGAAGAGCCAGTCGACCTGGGCGGTGTACGGGGCCGGGTCGAGACCCTGCGCCGCGAGATGGGGGAGCACGTCGTCGTGCGCCTGGGAGTGCATCGCCTCCTGGCCGATGAACCCGATGACGTCCTCGCGCAGCCGCTCGTCCCGGATCAGCGGCAGCACCTGCTTGTAGACGTGCACGAACCAGCGTTCGCCCGCCGGAAGCAGCAGATGCAGCACGTTGATGGTGTGCGTGGTGAACGGATCGCCGGGCACCCAGTGCAGAGGAGTCGCCTCCCAGTCGAAGGAGACCTTGCGGGCCTTGAGCGCTATGTGCTCCGAAGCCACCGGGGCGGGCTGCGTATTAGACATGGCGTCAATGTACCGACGGGTACGTCCGAGGAACAGGGCCTTGCGGCGCGCGGTTCGCCCGAGTCCGGTCCGACCCGGGGCGGAGCTCCCTGTCCGTGTCCGGTCACGGCAGCGTGCTGACCACGGTCCCGTCCGCCAGCCGTCCGGTCAGCCTGGCCTTCGCGCCCCGGCCCGCGGGTACCGCGAGGAGCCGCCCGGCGGTGCTGCCGGTCGCACCGCCCGTCGTGGCCAGCGACGCGAACTGCGAACTGCCGGCCCCCAGCACGTACCACTGCCCGCCCGGCGACTTCCACAGCACACCGGCCAGCGCCCTGGGCTGCCGCTTGCCGCACGCCGGGGTGTCCTCCGCGCGGGCCACCACCGCATCCGGGGCGGTCTCCTCGCCGCCGGGCGCCCTGAACTGCGCCAGCACCAGAGCTCCGGCGCCGCGCCACGTCTGTGCGCGGGTGCAGAGCCAGGCCGCCCGGCCGTCGGCCCCGGGCAGCTGCTGGGAGGCGAACTGCCAGGAGTTCACCGTGCGTACGCCGTGCGCGCGAGCGGCGGGGAGCAGGCATGCGGTGTGCGCCCAGTCCGCCAGGTCCGCCGGGCCCGTCGCGTCGTGCGGCGCGGCCGGCGGGCCCGCCAGCAGCCGCGCCGGGGGCAGCTCGCCCAGGTCGGTCACCAGACGTGTCCCCGCTCCGTCGCGCAGCGCGAGCGCGTTCCACGAGGCGCAGGTGCGGCCGGAACCGGCGCCGGGCACCGGGTCGGTGACCCCGTCGGCCGAGCGGGCCAGCGGCCGCACCCCCGCGGCCGGGTCGAGCAGGTCCCGCACCCCGGCATCGCGTACCCAGGGCGCGGTCAGATAGCGGACGTTGCCGTCGGTCCTGCCGACGACCAGCGCGTCCGACGCGTCCTCGCCCGCGCCGTCCACCCGGGCGAAGTCCAGCGCTGCGCCTCCGCCGCCGTCCTTGGCCTCGGCGTACCGCACCACCCGCAGACCGTCGTAGAGCAGCACGACCACGGCGTCGTCGACCCCGCCCGCGTACAGCAGCTGCGGTGCGCCCATCGGGGGGCCGGCCGGGGTGCCGGGGGTCGCCGAGACCTGCACGGAGTCGCCGGGGCGGTCCCAGGCGGCGAGCGCGCGCCGCAGCAGTACCGGGTCGCCGGTGCGGTCGCCGCGGGCCGGCCAGACGGAGAAGTCGGTACGGTCCGCCGTCCGCCAGGCGGCCGGGGCCACCCGGGACAGCTTCGCGGGATTCATGGCCTGCCCGGACACCGGCCCGGGGGCGACGGCCGGCGCCGCACCCGGCCCGCCGCGCAGCCCGCCGTCCGGCAGCGCCAGCAGCGTCCCGCACACCAGGACGGCCGCCGCCGCGGCCAGTGCCCCCCTGCAGCGCCGCCTGCGCCGCGGCAGATCGGTGGGCCTGGCCTGGAGCGAGCAGGGGTCGAAAGCGGCCGATGCCAGCAGCCCGTACTGCGCGGGCGTACCGTCCGCCCGGCCCAGCGCCGTTCTCGGGTCGGCCACCCCGGCGGCCTCCAGCACCCGCCGCACCCTCGTGTCGTCGAGTCCTTCGAGCCCGCGCAGGGCGTACGCGGCGCGCGCGGGGCCCGAGAGGGCGGAGAGCCGCTGGTCCAGGGCGAGTTCGTCGGCGCCGCCGGACCGCGGGAACAGCCGCAGTCCCCAGACCTGCGGCAGCAGCGGCGGCAGCTGGGCGCGGCGGGGCCAGGCGTTCCACCGCCGGGGCCGCGCGACTTCCAGAGCCGCCGCGACCACCCGGATCCGTACATACGCGTAGGCCGGGTCGCAGTCGTCGGCCCGGCGGGGCGGCGGCACGGGCCCGGAGCGCCGGCCCCGCGGCAGCGCACGCTGTGCCAGGGCGTGTGCCGTCAGCACCCGGCGGTTGCGGCCGAGCGAGGGCGGCAGGATCAGGTACGCCAGCCTGACCAGCCGGGGGTAGTGCTCGACGAGCGCGGCACCGGCCCGCCCCGCGTCGACATCGGGTGCGGACGCATCGGGCACGGGGCGGCGGGTCAGATCGTGTGGCGGCACGTTGAGCAGAACGAGCCAGCAGGGGGGTTGGTCACCGGAGGCCTGCGGCCCCGCCCGGGGCCGCAGGCCTCCGCCGCGCGGCTCAGCCCACCGACCACCCGCTGAACTCCACGGTCCCGCGGACACCGTTGCCGCCGTTCGTGGCGCTCATGAAGATCCCGGCGTCCTGGTTGCCCGCAGTGCCGGGCACGGTGACGGTGGCGACCGTCCGCCAGCTGCTGCCGCCGTCCACCGAGCAGGAGCCGGTGTACGCCGACCCCGCCCGGGAGAGCCGCAGTGCGACCGGTGCCTTGATCCCGGTGAGGCGCTTGTAGGTGTCGAGGGTGCCGTCGCCGTTCGTGTCGTACGAGAGCACGACGCCCTGGCCGGGTGTCACCGCGAGGTTCAGGAACCCTGCCGCGCCCGGGGCCGCCAGGGAGTTGCGCACGACGAGCCCGCACCGGGCCCAGGCCCCGGTGTCCTCCTGCGCGTCCACCTGCACGGTCACGGTCGCACCGTCCGTCATCGCCCCCGCGCGGAACGCGGTGCCGAACTGGGTGGTCCCCTTCCACAGGTCCTGTCCGCCGCCGTTGATCGCCAGCCGTCCGCCCAGCTGCCCGAACACGGCGTCGTTGCCGTTGTACGTACGCCACCCGGCGTCGAGCGGCCCTGCCACGTACACCGCGCTCCGCTCCCGCACGTCCACCTGCTTCCCGCCCTGCGGCCCGAAGCGGGTGAGGAGGGTGTAGGACATCGGGCGCAGCGGGGCGGTCAGCGGTTCGGAGGGCGCTGTGACCTGCCAGGAGACCGAACCTGCGGCGCCGGGGCCGACGCTGTCCAGGGAGGTCCCGCCCTTCGGCGCCGCGTCCAGGCCGGTCAGCGTGAAGTCGACCGGTCCGGTCGCGCGCAGTCCGTTGAGATTCCGGAACCCGGCCGTCACCGTGCCGGTGCTGCCCGGGGTGAAGGCGACGGGCTGGGCGGAGACCGTGGCGGCGCCCTGGTACGGAGCGGTGGCCAGGGTGTCGTGGACCCGCTGTGCGGTGCGGTACGCGTCGCCGGTCGCCCTGACCGGGTACGCGTCCGTCCGCCGGGTCCAGGTCTCCTCGTCCGGGTACCAGTCGAACGTCCGGGCGTCCCGGCCGTCGGCGAGCGCCGCCGCCAGCTCGTCCAGGTACGCACGCCACTGCGGGAGGTGGATGTCGGAGAGCAGCCCCTGCCAGTCGCGGTTGGCGTAGTTGCTGAGGTGGTCTGCTGCGGCGCGGTCGCCCCAGGTGGTGATGAGCGTGCGGGCCGTCCACTCCAGCTGCGCCACCTCGGCCGGATCGGTCGCGAAGCGTTTCGCCTCCTCCAGCCAGGGGCCGAGCAGGAACGCCCCGT
Organism: Streptomyces sp. NBC_00388; assembly: GCF_036061255.1. Classification (NCBI taxonomy): domain Bacteria; kingdom Bacillati; phylum Actinomycetota; class Actinomycetes; order Kitasatosporales; family Streptomycetaceae; genus Streptomyces; species Streptomyces sp. NBC_00388. The sequence goes on along the minus strand of NZ_CP107948.1, from coordinate 2,078,100 downwards.
GGCAGCCGGCCAGCGTGTCGGCGAGGCCCATCAGCTTCAGCCAGAGCGCGGACAGCGCGCGGAACGTGTCGGTGTCCTTGCCCAGGTAGGCGGCGCGCAGTTGCGGCAGCAGCATCCGTCCCCGGTCGGCGAGCGCCTGCCGTCCGAGGTCGGTGAGGTCGTAGCGGTACGCGTCCGAACCGCGCAGCGGCGCGGCGACGTTCAGCAGGGCGGCGAAAGCCCTGTCGAACCCGGCGGTGTCGAAGGCGGACTTCACCGAAGCGGTGAGGCTGGGCCTGCGGGCGAAGAGCGAGTCGACAGGGCGGCCGTCGGTGGTGGTCAGCTGGTACGCGGTGGTCGCGAGCGCGGCGAACGCCGCTTGTGCGGCGGGGTCGTCGCCCCCGTAGCGCACTCCCGCGTACCGGGCGAACCACGCGGATCTGTCGATCTTCTCGGTGCGCCAGGCCAGTTCGCTGAAGAGTTCGAAGGCGGCCGGGTCCCGCTCGGCGGCCTCCGGCATGTACGCGGTGCCCGCCAGCGCGCTGCCCGGCTTGTCGCGCCAGGCCGTGAACTTCTCCGTCCAGCGGTCGGTGTCGGCGCCGATGGTCGTACGGCCGCCGAAGTCGGGGATGGAGCCGAAGGCGTACGGGACGCCGGCCCAGTCCTTCTCGCGGTCGGTGACGGTGTCGATGTCGGAGAGCCCGTCGACGATCAGCACCCGGTCGGTGTCCACGGCCCGGAGCACGTCGGCGCGCGGGTTGGCGCCCCAGCCGAGGATGACCCAGGTGGCGCCGGGGTGGGCGGTGTGCAGGGAGGTCTCGACGGCCCGCGCGGCGTCGGCGACCGGGACGGGGCCCGCGGTGCCGCCCTCGTGCAGCAGGTCCATCTTGAAGTGCGAGGCCTCGCCGAGGAGTTCGCTCTGGTGCCGGTAGAAGGCGGCGGCCACCCGGCCGAACACCTCGGTCCTCGGGTCGAGCCAGTCGGGGCGCCGCAGGCCGTTCCAGCTGCCCTGCGGGACGACGTCGGCGCCTGGGTTGCGGCCGGGGAAACCGTCCGGGACGGTACCGAAGTAGCCGGGGAAGACGGGGTGCATTCCCAGTTCGCGCAGCCGGTCGGCGATCTGCCGGCCCAGTGCGGCGCGCCGGTCGATCAGCGCGGCGGAGAGCGGGCCGCCGTACCCGCTCATGTTCTGCAGGAGCCACCACGGCTGGTGCGAGGGTGCGGGCAGCCACGCCCGGGCCTCCGCGTCGGAGTACCCGAAGTCCTGGAGCAGCCGGTGGTAGACGGCCTCCTGGCCGGTCGTGACGAGGACCTCGTTGCAGCCGTGCAGGGCCAGGACGTCGATCGTCCGCTCCCAGTGGGCCCAGTCCGCGTACGGCGCGGTGTAGCCGTCATGGGTGTCGTTGAGTGCGAAGCGGTGCGGGACGGTGGCCGACTGCTGGACGGCAGTGCCGGGGGCGGGCAGCTGACGCCCCAGGCCGAGCTGCGAGGTGTTCCACGAGATGTGCGCCCGGCAGACGTACTTGAGATACCAGTGGACGCCCGTCAGGGCGACGGCGGGGCCGGTGGCCGCGACCTCGATCCGGCCCGCGGATCCGGTGACCCGGAAGCGTTCCGGCCCGGTGAGGCCGGTGAGCGTGAACTGGTCGGCGTGGAGCGGCAGCAGCCGCTTCAGGGCCGCGCGGGCCGGACCGGTGTCCAGTGGCTCGGGTGCGGCGGCGGAGAGACTCCGGGGGGCGGGCGGTGCGGCCCCGGCCGCCGCGGCAGGGGTCTGCGCGCCGATCACCGCGGTGGCTCCGACGGCTCCCGCGGTGCTCAGCAGCGTACGTCTGGACAGCTCGTGCATCGGCACTCCTCTGTATTGCGCGTCACTGCTGCTGACGGTCCGTCCGACGACAGTTGCATGCGTTGCGCACGGTAATGACGAGGAGGGGGCGGAGCAATGGGCCACACACGTGTGTGGGCGGAAGAGCGGTCCGGTTCCACCTTTCGGCCCGCCCGACTCCAGGATTGGCGGCGGGCGGGGCTGGGTATCGCAGCGATCTGAAATGGGCGGCTTTCGCTCCGTACGTCGTTGTTCAAGGTGCGTTCCGGATGAAACATGTAAAGTGCCCGAACGGTGGGTGATCTGCGTTACATTGACGTACCAATTCTGCTGGGTTTCACTTCTGCCGCCGGGTTCACAAATCTGGCTCGGTCAGTTCGCCGTCAATCGGAGGTGCTGTCATGAAGCTTATTCATTCACTCAAGAACAAGATCAGGCCCGAGAAGAGCCTGAAGTCGTACGCCTGGTACATCTGGTACTGATCTGCGCGTTGTTCACCCGCACCCGGTGGGGCCGTTCAGCGGTCCCGCCGGGCGCAGGCCTCTTGCTCCGGGAGATCTCCGATGAACATTTCCGGTACGGACAGGGGTGCCCGGACCACGGTCTTCACGCCGAGAATCGACGACCTTCTGCGCACGCACCGCGGTGCGGAGGCATTCCGTCTGGATCCCGGGACCGTAGGTGTCGCAGGGCCCGAACTGATCGATGAAATACTCCGCAGCAGACCTGCCAACGAATTCGAGCGGCCGACATTCAAGCCGCTCAAGGGAAGGTCCATCACAAGACCGGAATCGTCCGCGCTCATGCGGGCCATTTCTCAGGACGTCAAATCCGCGCTGAAAAAGCCGGAACGCGGAACGGTCGATCTCTCCGGAGAATGGCCGCAGGTGGGCCATGTCTATCTGCGGGATCTCGTTTTCGGCGCCGACCCCGGCCGATACCGCGTACTCGTGGACCGCAGGCTGGAATTGACGACCGCGCTGACCTGGGCCGTCATCGGAACGGGCGCCGCCCTGCCCGGCGGCCCCGGCCCCGGCGCGCCGGTCTCGCACCTCGCCGCGCTCACCGCGGAGGCAGGGACCTACGCGGGCCGGCGGCACGCCATGGGGATGTACCGGAGGGCGGCGGCGCCCGTCTGTTTCACGGTGTCCACGCTCGTCGCCAACGCGCTCTGGCTCGGATCGCCCTTCGCCGACGACGTGTCCAACCGGAACATCCTGCTGGAGACCCTCAGACTGCTGCCCCCGTCGTGGAACCTGCTGCGCGTGGCCTCACCGGAGTTCGCCGCGCTGGACGAACGGATCGGCGAGCGGGACGACGTGCTGATGCTGCCCCTGCTGACCCACCGCTCCCCGGCGATCTGGGACGACCCCGACGACTTCCGCCCGGACCGGTGGGACGGGGCCGACCCCGACGACCACCCGGGATATCTGCCCTTCGGCCACGCCAACGAGCGCTGCTGGGGACGGCACATGGTGATGCCGCTGGCCGAACGGCTGCTGGATCTGCTGCGGGCCGGTGACTTCGCGGTGGCCCCTGACCAGACATCGGCACGGGTCCCGCTCGCGGGTCTGCTGGGAGTCACCGGAGTACGGGTGACCCGTCAGCCGCGGTAGCCGTACCGGGCCCGGGGCCGGCCTCAGCCCCGGTCGAGATAGGCGAGCACCGCGAGGACCCGCCGGTTGTCGTCGTCCGACACCGGCAGGCTCAGCTTGCCGAAGATGTTCGACGTGTGCTTCGCCACCGCCCGCTCCGTGACGACGAGTTGGCCCGCGATGGCGGCATTGGACCGCCCCTGGGCCATCAGCTTCATGACGTCCAGCTCGCGCGGGGTGAGACTGCCCACCGGCTTGTCCTGGGCGCGCCGCGACAACAGCTGCTGGATCACCTGCGGGTCCATCGCGGTACCGCCCCCGGCCACCCGGCGTACCGCGTCGATGAACTGGTCGGCGTCGAACACCCGGTCCTTCAGGAGATATCCCACGCCCCCGGTGCCGTCGGCCAGCAGCTCGCGGGCGTACAGCTGCTCCACATGCTGCGACAGCACCAGGACCGGGAGCCCGGGCCTGGCCCGGCGGGCGGCGAGCGCACACTGCAGGCCCTCGTCCGTCTGTGACGGCGGCAGCCGGACATCGACCACGGCGACATCGGGCCGCAATTCCGCGAAGGCCCTGGTCAGTTCGGGCCCGGTCCCGACCGCCGCCGCGATCTCGAATCCGTACGCCTCCAGCATCCGGACCAGGCCGTCCCTCAGCAGGAAGAGGTCTTCGGCGAGGACAACACGCACGGGATCTCCATCGTCACCATGGTCGGGCCGCCCACCGGGCTGTTGACGGCCAGTACGCCGTCGAATGTACCCAGTCGGCGCTGGATTCCGCTCAGCCCCGAACCCGCCCCCGTCGAAGCGCCCCCGCGGCCGTCGTCGGTGACCGATATCCGCAGCATCCCCTCCACGTGGTACACATCGACCTGGATCCGGTCTGCCGCCGCATGCTTGACGGCGTTCGTCAGGACCTCACTGACCGCGAAGTACGCCGCCGATTCGACGGGGGCCTCCGCGCGGCCCGGCAGGTCGACCTCGACCTCGGTCGTCACGGGCAGCCGCAGCGCCAGCGCCCTGACGGCGTCACCCAGCCCCCGCTCGGCGAGCACCGGCGGATGGATGCCGCGCACCAGGTCCCGCAGTTCGCTGAGGGCCTCGGCCGACGACGCCCGGGCCATCGAGAGCACCAGCCTCGCCTGCGCCGGGTCCTTCTCGATGAGCGCCTCCACGGTGGAGAGGTTCATGCCCATCGCCACCAGCCTGGCCTGTGCGCCGTCGTGCAGATCCCGCTCGATCCGGCGCAGCTCGGCGGCCGACGAGTCCACCGCGTCGTGCCTGGTCTCGGTGAGCCGGTCGATGCGTTCGCCCAGCTCGGCCTCTCTCGTGGGGATCAGCCAGGACCTGGTGATGCCGAAGTGGACGCGGATCAGCGACGGCCCGAAACGCAGCCCGACCGCGATCCAGCCCGCTCCGACCAGGGCCGCGAGCGCCGCGGTGCCCCAGCCGTCCACCCGGACGAACTCGTACCAGTACCCGCCGCCCGCACGGACGACCGGCTTCCACAGGCCGAGCAGCAACAGCACGCCGAAGAGCCCTTCGCCGAACAGCGACGCCGGCAGCAGTGCGGTGGCCGCGCCCGCCGTCATGTCGATCAGCAGCCAGCGCAGATCGCGCCAGGTCGTGGGGGACTTCACCAGCATCCAGCAATGCCCGGCCCGGCCGGCCACGCCGGGCCGTCGCTCCGGGAGCGGCCGGTGCGCGACCGGTATGCCGGTGCCGGTCCACGTCGCCGCCAGCAGCCGGCGCCGGTCGGCGTGCGAGCGGATCAGCCCGAGCAGCGCCGGCGTGGTGAGGACACCGACACCGATGGGGATCAGACCGATCGAGACGACCGTCAGGGTGAACAGCGTGATCGAGCCGATCAGTGACATCCCGCCCAGCGCCAGCCCCCGCGCGGCCGCCACTCCGGCGTCGCGTGCCCTGGTCCCCGTCATCGGCATCCCTCTCGTTCCCGGCCGGGTGGTCGCCGGCCGTGCCCCCAGTCTGGCCGCAACGTGCCGCCCGGTCACGGGGTCCCGCACCCGGGCCCGGGGTGTACCTGGCACCACCCCCGTGCCCGGCACGCACGGGCAGCTCCGGTGCACGCGAGCAGAACGCCCTCCCCGGGCCGTGGGACAGCCGGGGAGGGCGTGGGCGGAAAGGCAGGAACCCGCTGTCGCACACCCGCGGGTGTGCGGGCGGGATCAGGGCGCGTACTTGTACCCGACGCGGCGCACCGTACGGATGGTGTGGCGGTGCTCGGCGCCCAGCTTGCGGCGCAGCCGGGCCACATGGACGTCGACCGTCCGCCCGTCGCCCACATGCCCGTACCCCCACACGGTGGTCACCAACTGGTCGCGGCTGTGCACGCGGTGAGGGTGGGCGACGAGGTGGGCGAGCAGCTCGAACTCCAGATACGTCAGATCCAGCGCCCGTCCGTCCACCGACGCGGTGCGCTGCTCACTGTCGATACGGACCGCGCCGTCGGACGCGGCCGGAGCCGCCGCCTGGGCCGGCTGGTGATCGGCGGGCACGAGCACCAGATAGCCGATCATCGGCGGCTGGCCGGGGACGGTGGGCAGGGTGTGCTGGGGCGCCGGCAGCCAGGTGGCCCCCGGCGGCAGGAAGTCAGCGACCGGGACCACCTCGTCCCGGTCGACGGATCGCAGCCGGTGCCGGGGAGAGGGAAGCGGCGCGGTGGTCGCAGCGGAGAAGGAACGGGTGTCAGCCATGAGTGGTCAGCTCTTTCGCGCGGAGAGGTCGTCGAGGGACGTACGTCGTGCGCGCCGGCCGAAGGCTTCGGAACGGAGGAGGCGTTAGAGGGCCGGCGCCTGTGTCGCACGGCAACACACTCGGTCGAAGTCGTGATGCTGACGGGACGGCCAGAACGGTTCGAGGTCGAAGCGACCGGTCGAGGTGTTCTGATGGCGGGCCATGGGTCCATTGAACCAGATGCGGGGGAGCAGCAGCAGGGCTCCCGGCAAAGGAACGCCCCAGGCGCCCCCGCGGGACACGCGGCGCCGACGGGGACCGGCCGCGATACCGGGGTTGCGGAGGCGCGCGGCGGAGCAGCGCGGAGGCCGCGCCCGCCCTTCCGGGAGGACCCGCCTGCCGTGCCCCGGCCGGGCGCGGCGGGAGCCGAGGCGAGTTCCGCGGTCCCGCGCGTCCGCCGGTGAACCACACTGGCCGGTATGACGAAGCCATCTGGATCGAGAACGCGCATCGGCCTGCTCGGCACCGGCCCCTGGGCGCAGTCCACCCACGCCCCGGCGCTCGCCGCCCACCCGGAGACCGAGTTCAGCGGGGTCTGGGGCAGGCGGCCGGCGGCGGCGGGCGCGCTCGCCGCCGAACACGGGACGACCGCGTACGACGACGTGGACGCTCTCTTCGCGGCCAGCGACGCGGTCGCGGTGGCCCTCCCGCCGGACGTCCAGGCCCCCCTCGCGGCCCGCGCGGCGGCGGCCGGGTGCCATCTGCTGCTCGACAAGCCGGTGGCCACGACGGTCGGCGGCGCACGTGAGGTCGTCGCGGCGGCGGAGCGCTCCGGCGTCGCCTCCGTGGTCTTCTGCACGCTGCGTTTCACCCCCGGGGTGGCGGAGTGGATCGCCGGACAGGCAGCGGTGGAGGGCTGGTTCACCGGCCGCGCCGAGTGGCTCGGAGCGCTCTTCTCCCCCGGAGCGGACAGCCCGTTCGCCGCGTCCCCGTGGCGCAGGGAGAAGGGCGGCCTCTGGGACGTGGGCCCGCACGCGCTCTCCGTCCTGCTGCCGGTGCTCGGGGACGCCACGCAGGTCACCGCGGCCGGCGGCGCGCAGGACACCGTCCACCTCGCGCTGCGCCACGCCTCGGGAGCTTCCAGTTCGGCGACGCTCAGCCTGAGCGCCCCGGGCCCGGCGGCGGGCGCGACCGTCGAATTCCGCGGTACGCAGGGGGTGGCGGTGCTGCCGGAAGGCCGGGGCGGCGGCGCGCAGGTGCCGTTCGCCGCGGCGGTCGACGCGCTGCTGGCTGCCGTACGCACCGGCGAACCGCATCCGTGCGACGCGCGGTTCGGGCTGCGGATGACGGAGATCCTGGCCGAGGCGGAGGGTCAGCTGTCCCGGAAGTGACCGGAGTCCGCCGGGCCGCGGCGCCGCCGGGCGGGCGCGGATCCGCAAGCGGGCGCGGAGGACCGGCGGTTCACCGCCCGATGGCGTTCCGTACCGCTTCCTCCGTGCGCGCCACCACCGCTGTGCCGTCGTCCGCCGTGATGATCGGCCGCTGGATCAGCTTCGGATGCCCGGCCAGCGCCGCGGTCCAGCGCTCCCGCGCTTCCGCGTCGCGGGGCCAGTCCTTCAGCCCGAGCGCCTTCGCCTCCGGCTCCTGGGTCCGGGTGATGTCCCACGGTTCGAGTCCCAGCCGGCCGAGCACCGCCCGGATCTCGTCCTCGTCCGGCACGTCCTCCAGATATCTGCGGACGGTGTACGAGGCACCCTCCGCGTCCAGCAGGTCCACCGCGCCGCGACACTTCGAGCAGGCGGGATTGATCCAGATCTCCATGGCCCCAAGGTACGGGAGAGACCGTCGGAACCCCCGCCGGCCAGGGGCTTCTGTCAGTGCCCGGCAGTAGAATAAGGGTAGTTCGTGAGGGGCCGCGAGGGCCCTTCACCAGCGCCTGGAGGTCGCCGATGGCCGTAGCCGCGTTCCCGATGGAGTCCCTGGTCAAGCAGCCGCTGCCCGCAGGAAAGCCACGTGACTGGTACGTCTCGCACAACCGCAGGCTGAAGGCGATGCGCCTGGCCATCGCCCTGCTCGACACCGGTGTCCACCGTCCGGAGCAGGCACCGGACGGGAAGATACGCTCCACGGCCGCTCTCGCGGGTATCCACCCGCCGTCCGACACCACCTGCCGGATGGTCCGCTTCCTGATCCACTACGGGCGCTGAGGGGCCCCGCCCCGCCGGCTGTTCCACCAGCAACCCGGCGCACGGGGAACGGGGTTCGGGTCTCGGGCCCCGGACCCCGGACCCCGTGTGCCGGGCATCAAGCGGCCGGACGTGTACCGATGACCACCGTGGCGTACCGCTCCGCGCAGTCGGCCACGCGCGCCGACAACCCGTCCCGGGTGACCGTCCGTACCGCTGTGGGCGCCTGCCGTTCGCTGGTCTCGAACAGCAGATGCCCGCCGGGCGCGAGCCAGGGGAGCGCCGCCGCGGTCACCCGGCGCAGTACGTCCAGGCCGTCCGCACCGCCGTCGAGCGCGACACGTGCCTCGTGCATCCGTGCCTCGGCGGGCAGCAGCCCGATCTCCTCCGTGGGCACGTACGGCACGTTGGCCAGCAGGATGTCGACGCGCCCGCGCAGCGACCGCGGCAGCGGAGCGTAGAGATCGCCCTCGTACACCCGGCCGCCGGCCCCGGCGACGTTCCGGCGGGCACAGCGCACCGCGGCGGGGTCGACGTCGGCGGCGTGCAGTTCCGCCCCGGGCAGCGCGGAGGCGAGCGCGGCGCCCAGGGCGCCCGATCCGCAGCAGAGATCGACCACGACGGCCGCCGGATGGGCGAGGGCGAGGGCCTGCTCGACGAGGAACTCGGTGCGCCGGCGGGGTACGAACACACCGGGGTCCACGGCGATCCGCAGGCCGCAGAACCGGGCCCAGCCCAGCACGTGTTCGAGGGGCAGGCCCTTGACGCGCAGGTCGGCCATGGCGGCCAGCTCCGCGGAGTCACGGGCGGTGGAGACCAGCAGCTCCGCCTCGTCCTCCGCGAAGACACAGCCCGCGGCCCGGAGCCGGTCGACGACAGCGGGCAGCGAAGGCGACAGGGAAGGGCGAGGGGATGAAGATGACAGGGGGACCGGCATGTGAGCCTTTCGGGATACCTGCGGGGCTCCCTCGGTCACCTGTGTCAGATGAACCGCACGGCCGTGCGGGGGAGCACCCGTCCTGCTGCAGCGGTAATGGGGCTCACCTCCTCGGTACGGTCCACGGGCGTGGGGAGGGCAACAGTACATGAGCAGGCCGCCGGCTCCCCAGCCCCTGGCTGCCCGCGGTCTACGACGTGGCGGCGGTGTCCAGGGCGAGTACGCCCTTGGCGGGGACCGTCGCGCTGACCTTGCCGTCGTCGCCGACCGTCACGGTGTTGCCCGCGCAGTCGCCCGGGGAGGCCTTGGCGACATTGCAGTACGTGCCGCCCGGCAGGGACGTGGTGAACGTCTGCTGGAGATCGCCGTCCCCGTTGTTGAGGGCGACGAAGCCCTTGGCCCCGCGTCCGAAGGCGAGCGCGCTGCCCTGTGACCACCAGTCGGTCACCGCCGCGTCGCCGACCGCGTTGTGGAACCCGACCATCCCGGTGACCTCGGGGTCCGCGTGCATGTTGGTCCACCCGTCGCTGCCGCTGGGCGGGCCCGCGTCCTTGTCGGACCACTCGTAGCCGGAGAAGACATTGGGCGAGCCGTAGGGGTGCGCCAGCATGAAGGCCTCGGCCAGCTTGTAGGTGGCACCGTCCTTGTAGCTCAGCGTCGAACCGTTGCGCTCGGTGTCCCAGTCGTCGACGAATGTGGTGGCCTGGTCACCGGCCAGCTTCCCGTCCGCGACGTTCTGCAGGCCGCCCAGGTCACCGCCCTGGAAGGCGCTCTTGAGATGGGTCCCGTAGCGGAACTCGTCGACGTCACCGAGGCCCGTGTACTCGGAGGGCTGTACCGCCTCGCCGTTGCCGTAGATGACCTCGGAGACCCAGAACCCGGGATCCGCCATCTTGTTCTTGATGCCCTGCATGTCGGCGGCGGCCATGTGCTTCGCCGCGTCGATGCGGAATCCGTCGACGCCCATCTCGCGCAGGCCGGTCAGATAGGCGGCGATGGTGGACTGTACGTAGTCGCTGCCCGTGTCGAGGTCGGCCAGACCGACCAGTTCGCAGGTCTGCACGTTCTCGCGGTTGGTGTAGTCGCTGATGTCCTGGCGGCAGCTGTGGAAGTCCGGGTCGCTGTAGGTACCCGGGTAGTTGTACTTGCTGTACTGCGTGCCGCCGGTCCCGGTGCCCGATCCGGCCGACATGTGGTTGATGACCGCGTCGGCGATCACCTTGACGCCGGCCGCGTGACACGCGCTCACCATGGACCGGAACGCGCCGGCGTCGCCGAGGCGCCCGGCGATGCGGTAGCTCACGGGCTGGTACGAGGTCCACCACTGGGGCCCGGCGATGTGCTCGGTCGCGGGGGACACCTCGACGTACCCGTATCCGGCCGGGCCGAGCGAGTCCGTGCAGATCTTGCCGACATCCGTGTACGGGCGCTCGAAGAGGGTGGCGGTGACGGTCCGGTCGCCGGGAGGCGCGGCCTGCGCCTGCCAGGGGGTGAGGGCGAGCAGACCACCGGCGGCCATGACCCCGGCCATGGACACACCGAGCAGACGGTTGCGCATCGTTGCGGCTCCTTCGTCGTACGGGCAGTGCGGTGTCCCGGGGCGGCCGGTTGCGGGCGACCGCCATGGGGGGAGACGCAGAGGAGCCTGCCGCTAAGGCATGAGCACTTCAAGTGTTTACGCAAAACTTTCCTGCAAGTTACAGAAATAACTTGCCGAACAGGCCCTCCGGGGACGGCAGTTCGGCAACCGGTCACCGGTGGTGGCCGGTGGGCGGTTGCCGGTGTCCGTGCCGGGCAGCCCTTAGGGACCGGGGCGGTCCCGGCGTGGGTGCCGCAGCACGCAGTCCCCGCAGAGGCTGCCGCCCGGGGCCCGGTAGTAGAGACAGCAGCTGTTGCGGAGAAAGGCGAAGCCGAGCCCCTCCTCGACGATGAAGTCGCCGCTGTCCGCCAGGGGTTCGCCCGCCAGCACGCCGGCTGCCAGCGCGGTGGCCCGTGTCTCGGTGCCCGGCCGCCGGCCGTTCAGCACGCGCACCGCGCCGACCAGCGCGGACGCCGCGTTCCCGCGGAGGGTGTGCGGCGAGACCCCGAACCGGGCGCGCAGGGCCGCGTGCAGCGGGTACAGGTGCGGGAGGGCCACGGACGCCCGTACGGCCGCGGCCTCGTGGCCGGGCTGCGGTTGACCCGGCGCGAGTTCCGGTACGGGCAGCCACAGTTCGAGCGGCCCGTCGCCGGTGAGACGCACCCGGGTCCGCTCCGGCGCCAGGTCCGGCAGGCAGCCGGAGAGTACGGCCGCGCCGACGGCGACCGACCAGAGGCGTGAGACGAGGGCCAGGTGAAGGGTGGAAGCGGCCACCCGGAGCTGGTCGGTGCCCATCCGCCGGGCGTACGTCCCCACATAGGCGCCGAGCAGGCCGCCCGTCCCGGCAGCGCCCGTACCGTACGCACCCACCCCGACCGGATCCGCCGCGTCCGCTCCTGTCGCGTCCGGATCCGTCCCGTACAGGTCCGACAGGGGCCTGAACCCCTCCGGGTCCGGCCTCCCGCCGTGCCGCACGGTGAAGTACGGCCCTACGGAGTCCAGTTGGGACAGGACGGCGGAGATGTCGGTCACGGGTGCACCAGAGGGTTCGACGGCTCGGGTTCGAGCGCTGCGGACCCGCCAGCCTAGAGGCGCGCCGGCCCCCTCGCCCACTGAGGCCCCCTCGCCCACCGAGGACCCCTCCGCCCGCCGGGGGCCGGTGCCGGGTCAGGACCGGGCCCGCGGGCTCCCTGCGCCCCGCCTACTTCAGCAGTCGCGACATCCGGCGGTCCGCCAGGATCTTCCCACCGGTCTGGCAGGTGGGGCAGTACTGCATCGAGGAGTCGCTGTAGGAGACCTCCCGGACGGTGTCCCCGCAGACGGGGCACGGCTCGCCCGTGCGCCCGTGCACGCGCAGCCCGCTCTTCTTCTCTGTCTTGAGGCTGCGCAGGGCCAGCCCCCGGGAGCGTTCGACCGCCTCTCCGAGCGTGGTCCCGATCGCCGTGTACAACACGGCCACCTCCTCGTCGGTGAGCTTGGCGGCCGGCCGGAACGGCGACATCCGGGCGGCGTGCAGGATCTCGTCCGAGTAGGCGTTGCCGATCCCGGCGATGACGCTCTGGTCGCGCAGGACGCCTTTGATCTGCCGCCGCTCGCCCTCCAGCATCCCCGTGAAGGCCGCCAGGGTGAACGCGCCCGCGAGGGGGTCGGGCCCCAGGCGCGCGATGCCGGGCACCTCCAGCGGATCCCGGACGACGTGGATCGCGAGCCGTTTCTGGGTCCCCGCCTCGGTGACGTCGAAACCGGCGCCCGCCGGCTCCGTCAGCCGGACCCGGAGCGAGAGTGGCCCCTTGCCGGGGCGGGGCGGCGCGTCCGGGAGGTGCTCGCTCCAGCGGACCCAGCCGGCCCTGGCGAGGTGCATGACCAGATGCACCCCGCCGATCCGGAGATCGAGGAACTTGCCGTGCCGGGTCACCCCGTCGAAGGCCTGTCCTTCGAGTGCGGTCAGGGGCGGGTCGTACGTCTTGAGCGCGTGGACGGCCACCGGGTGGACACGGTCGACGGAACGGCCGGCGATGTGCTCGTCCAGAAATTGTGCGAGGGACTCGACCTCCGGCAATTCAGGCATAACGCCATTCTGCCCCGGGTCGCGGCGACCGCACCGCCGGCCGCGCCCCGGATTCCGGGACACCGGCGCCCGGCGGCCCCCGGCGCCTCCGAAGGCAGGGGGGAGCGCGCCCCCGGCCTCCGGGCGGCCGCAGCCCGCCGCGCTTCCGCGGCGGGGACGATGGCGTCCGGGGCAGAGGCGGGCGGGGCGGCCCTACCGCCGAACGGTGTGGGCCCAGCCCCTCACAGCCACCTCTGCGCCGCCTCGACGCTGTCGCCCCCGCTGGTGTTGAACGCGATGGCGGCCTGCGGCGCGTGCTGCCGGATCAGATTGACCACCTGCTCGAACAGCGTGAGCAACGGCTCGGGCTTGCGGATCCCGCCCCCGACGACCACGACGTCCCACGCGCGGCCGGCCAGTGCCGTGACCGTCGTGGGTCCGGCGGACTCGTCGAGCGCGATCAGCGTCATGGACGCGTCGACGCCGAGTTCACCGAAGCGGGCCAGCTCGCCGTCGAGGGCGGCGCGGATGCCGTCCGCGTCGAGACCGGGGACGGCGTGCGGATCAATACCGAGAACAAGTACGGAAGACACCGGTGCAGCCTACGGCGGTGCGCCGGGGGCGGAACCCCGGGCCCCGGGCCGGCGGCGCAAAGTGTCACAGCGCCGCCAGCCAGGGGTGTCCCGGACACACCCGGGCCAGCAGGCCGGCCAGCCGGGCCCGCCCGTCGGCGGACAGCAGGGGCAGGGTCGCGGTGAAGTCCTGGTGGTCCTTGGCCCGGGTATGCGCGGCTTTGAAGAGAAGCACCAACTCCGGTGCCAGGAAGGGGATTCCGTCTCGGGTCCGGTGGATGACCGCGGTGTACGGAAGCCGGATCCCCGGATCGCGGCGGCAGATCCAGACGTCTCCCTCGTGCGGCTCGCGGAAGACATCCAGTACGTACGCCCCGGACGCCCGGTCGCGCAGCCAGGTCTGATGGGTCACAGCGAGCACCTCGGCCGGGCCCCTTCCCAGATCCGGCCCGACCCCACCGCGTCGAACGTGAACCCGGCCCCGGCGGCGGACTGTGCCCCGGGGCCACTGGTCAGGGCGGCACGGATCTCGGGGAACCGGGCCGCCGGGACCGCGATCTCGATGTCGTCGTGCTCCCGGCTCTGCTCACCCCGGAACAGATCCAGCGCCCAGCCCGCGGCGACGTACCAGGGCGCGGTGACACCGGCGAGCCGGGAGGCCAAGTCCCGGGGGTTCCAGCACTCCGCCCACCGTGCGTCGATCTCGCCGGGTGACGCCACGACACCACCGGCCGGAAGCTGTTCGGTCATGGCGCCAGCCTGTCGGCGGTGGAACCACGGGCTATCGGCGGTGGAACCGCGGCCGGGACGGCTCCTCCTGCCGTGCGGAGCCTCTCCCAGGAGCCGTATCGGCAGCTGCGGTGAATCTTTGCCCACGGAACGGCTCCGGTTCTTCACCCCGTCAGGGGAAGCTGACAAACTGACAGATCAGATGGCGCCGGAACACCGGGGGCCGTCTCCGGCACAAGGAGACCCCGGCCTCTCGGTATGCGCGAGCGGAACCCGAGCGCCACACTCCCCACCATCCCCGGTGTCCGCGAGGCGAGTCGACAGCCGTATCGCCGGCGGGACTCCGGGGCAGTTGCACGGAAGGAAACACCCTTGCACAAGCGAAAAGGGAAGCGTTGGCTGCCTGCGGCCGTCCTCGGCGGCGCTCTGGCCGCAGGATCCCTCGCTTTCCTGCCTGCCATCGCCCAGGCGGGAAACGAGGACGACGCCAAGCAGCCGACCGCACAGGCCGACTTCACCGCGGCTGCTGCGGAGTTCAAGGTTCCGGTCTCGGTCCTCCAGGGCGTGGCGCACGAGGAGTCCGGCTGGCAGCAGCACACCGGTTACAGCAGTACCGGTGGCTGGGGCCTGATGAACCTCACCGACGTGACGCGGGAGATGGTCGCGGGTGGTTCGGCGGGGGCCTCGGGCCGCTCCGACCTCACCTCGTTCACCGACCACCCCGAACTGCACACCCTGCGGGCCGCCGCGAAGCTGACCGGGGTTCCGGCCGGACAGCTCCAGCACAACCGCAGGGACAACATCCGGGGCGGGGCCGCCCTCCTCGCCTCGTACCAGAAGCAGCTCACCGGCGGCACGTCCGACGACCCGTCGCAGTGGACCGCGGCGATCGCCAAGTACAGCCGGATGGCCGACCGCAAGGCAGCCACCTCGTACGTACACGACGTGTTCGCCACCATCGAGTCGGGCGGACACGACTCCGGGGAGGCGAAGGGATCCAAGGCGGCCACGGTCGCCAAGGCGCCCACCGGGTCCGGTGCGGTCACCATGCGGGCCGTGCCGTCGGCGAAGCCGGTACCCGGCCAGCTGAGCAGGCTCAAGCTGAAGGACGCCTCCTCGCCGCAGGCCGAGTGCCCGGCTTCGATGGACTGTCGGTTCGTCGCCGCTGCCCCGTCCAACGCCCAGGTGTCCAACCGCCCTGCCAACGGCATAAAGATCACCCAGATCATCATCCACACCACGGAGGGGTCGTACGACGACGCGATCAAGACCTTCCAGACCGCGGGTGGCGCCTCGGCGCAGTACGTGATGCGTTCGTCGGACGGCGCGGTCACCCAGATGGTGGCCGACAAGGACGTCGCCTTCGGTGACGGCAACTACGACAGCAACCTCCACGCGGTCCAGATCGAGCACGAGGGATTCTCCGCGCACGGCGCCGACTGGTACACGACGGCGGCCTACGAGCAGACGGCCCAGCTCGTGCGCTACCTCGCCGCCCGGTACGACATCCCGCTGGACCGTCAGCACATCCTCGGCCACGACAACGTGCCGGGGCCTTCGGACAGCACCCTGGCGGGCATGCACTGGGACCCGGCCGACGGCTGGGACTGGACGCGCTTCATGGGGCTGCTCGGCGCCCCGTTCGACCTCGGCCCGCGCGGCGTCGGACCCGTCGGGACCGCGGTGACGATCACCCCCGGGTTCGGCGACAACCAGCAGACGTACACCATCTGCCCCGGTGACGACCCTTCGGGCGCCGTCACCGCCTGCACTCCGGTGACCTCGCCCTCGAACGCCCTGTTCGTACGCAGCGCACCGAGCGACGACGCCCCCCTCGTCCTCGACCCGGTCGTCCACCCGGACCCCGCGGCCAAGGGCGGCACCGACAGCGTCACGGACTGGAGCGACACGGTCCAGGCCGGACAGCGGTTCGTCGTGGCCGGGCAGCAGGGTGACTGGACGGCGATCTGGTACGACGGCCAGAAGGGCTGGATCCACAACCCTGACGGCAGCAACACCTCGCCCGCCCCGGACGCACGGATCGTCAGCCCGGCCGGCACGTCCGCCGCACCGGTGTACGGCACGGCCTACCCGGACGCGGCCGAGTACCCGTCCGGGCTGTCCCCGTCGAAGCAGGCCCCGCTGACGGCGGAGAACTACTCGATCCCGGACGGCCAGGCCTACGTCGCCGACCAGCCGCCGGTCCTGAGCCAGGACTTCTTCCCCACCGGGGGGCAGGTGGTCACCGGAGCCAAGCGGTACTACACCATCCAGTTCAACCACCGGTACATCCTGGTCGATTCGGCCGACGTCACAGAGACCCGGTCGGCGCGCCACTGACGGCACCGGCCACCCGGCATGGGGTACGGGCGTGGCTCCCGGGGTCCGACACCCCCGGGGGACACGCCCGTTCGGCGTCCGGTGCCGGGAAGCACCCGCCCGGCGCCGGGAACATCCGGGCGGCGAGCCTGCGCGGGACGCTGCCCCGCGCAGGCCGGATCCCCTCGCGGAGAAGGCCGGCCGGCGGCCCGCTCAGGGAATCCGGTACTCCTGCTCGGGCCGCCCGGTCGCCCCGTAGCGCAGCTTCATCCTCAGCAGGCCGCTGGTGACCAGCCCGGCGAGATAGCGCTGCGCGGTGGCGCGCGAGACGCCGATGAGGGAACCGACCTCGCCCGCCGACAGCGGGGACGCCGAACTCCGTACGGCCGAGAGCACCGCCTCGCCCGTCACCGTGCGGGCCGCGGGGCGGCGGGCAGCGCGGTTCACCGGCGGGCTCCGCAGCGCCGCGTACGCACTCTCCACCGCGCCCTGGTCGACGATCTCCGCACCGGTCAGCTGCCGGAATCGGGCATAGCCGCGCAGCTTCTCGGCCAGCAGCTCCGGCGTGAACGGCTTGACCAGATACGCCAGCGCTCCCGCCGACACCGCCCGCCGTACCATCGGCCCCTCGGCGGCAGCGCTCAGCACGAAGGCATCGCACTCAAGGCCGCGCAGCAGACCGATCCCGGAACCGTCGGGCAGATAGAGGTCGATCAGGGCCAGGTCGACGGAGGCCCCGCCGGCTGCCTGGAGCGCTGCCGCGGCGGTGTTCGCCGTGGCGACGGTCCGGAACCCGGACACCGCGTCCACCAGCGACGCGTGGATCCCCGCGACCCGGAAGTCGTCGTCGACGACCAGGACGGAAAGCGGTTCGCACGCGGTCATCGGCCCACCCCGTCCCCATGCTCGTAGATCTCTGTGTCCTCGTCCGCATCCGGGGCCGCGGGCCCGGCCGTTCCGGTCCCGCCGGCCCCCGGCCCGGTCACCGCGGACTCCATGACGCCCGGCAGCCGGGCCACGAAGACGGCGCCGCCGGAGACCCGCTCCTGCCCGGCACCCTCCTCCCCGGCACCCCGCCGCTGTCCTGGGGCCTGCGCCGGAGCCGGCACCCGTGCCGTGTCCCCGGCCGTGTCCGGCGGGCCGCCGGGCTCGGCCAGCCGGACGTCGCCGCCCCTGGCCCGCGCGATCTGCCGGGCCAGCGCAAGACCGATGCCCCGGCCGCCGACGGCCGACGCGTGGCCCTTCGTCGACATGCCCTCACGGAACACCTCGTCGGCCGGTCCCGGCGGAACGCCGTCCCCGGTGTCGGCGACGGTGATGAGGAGGGTGGCGCCCTCGGCCATCAGCTCGACCTCCACGCGGGAGGGGGTGCGGGCCCCGTGCCGGGCGGCGTCGATCGCGTTGTCGACGAGGTTGCCGAACACCGTGGTGACGTCGACCGGCGCCGTCACGGTCCCGTCGGCCCAGGTCGCCCCGCCGATCACCAGGGTCACCCCGCTCTCCCGCGCCTGGGCCGCCTTCGCGGACAGGAAGGCGCGTACGGAGGGGTCACGGACCGCGTCGATACCGGGCAGGGCCTCGCCGAGCGGTCCCGTGCCGAGCAGCGTGCCGATGTACTCCGTGGTCTCCGCGAGATGACCGGCGTGGGCCAGCGCGGAGACCACATGCAGCCGGTTGGCGAACTCATGGCGCTGGGCGCGCAGCGCCGAGCCCATCGCCTGGACCGCGTCGAGCTGCCGGGTCAGCGACTCGACGTCGGTGCGGTCCTGCACCGTCATCAGCGTGCCGAGATCCTGCCCCTCGCGTGCGACCCGCCGAGCCGAGAGCACCAGTACGCGCTCGCCGACCGCTGCCATGACCGGACTGCCGGCCGGCGTACGGATCGTCTCCAGCACACGGGGCGTCAGCCCCAGCGAGCCGACCGGCCGCCCGGCACGGGCCGGGACCGCCAGCAGCCGGCGCGCCTCGTCGTTGACCACGGTGACCGTCCCCTCGTTGTCGACGGCGATGACACCTTCGCCGATGCCGTGCAGAACGGCCTCCTGCTCCTGCACCAGTCCGGCCAGCTCCTCCGGCTCCAGGCCGAGCGTCAGCCGCTTCCAGCGACGGGCCAGCAGCGCGGAGGCGCCGATACCGAGGAGCAGCGCGACGACCAGCCACCCGAATCCGCCAAGCAGCACGCGGATCAGCTGCGCCCGTACGTCGGAAACAGCGACACCGGCGTTGGCCTCACCGACGACCCGGTCCGATCCGGGTGCGTAGACGGGGACCTTCGCGACCACCTCGTCGCCGAGATGCGCGTGGTCCCGGGCCAGCACCTCGTGCCCGGCGAGCGCGCTGCTCGGGTCGGTGCTCACCATCCGCCCCAGCTGGGACCGCTCCGGGTGTGCCAGCCTGATGCCCCGGTTGTCGGTGACCACCACGAACAGCGAACCCGTCCTGGTCCGGGCGGCCTCGGCCGCCGTCTGCACCGGCCCGGCGGCGAGCGTCGCGCGCGGCGTGTCCGCGGCCCCGCCGCCGGGCGCGGTGCCGGCCGCCGAGTACTGCGCCGCGCCGCGCCGGACAGCGGGCTGGGCGGCGACCGTACGGGCCACCGCGAGCGCCCGGAGCTGGTACTCGTGTTCGAGGCGGTGCTCGTTGGTGAAAGCGAACGCACCGAACGCGGCGGCCAGCGTCACCGCGACGACCGCGCACTGCAGCAGCAGTACCTGGGTCCGCAGGCGCAGCCGCCCCCGGAGGCGTGCGGAGGGCCGCCGGGCCGGCGGTTCGAAGAATCTCACCCCGTCGACGGTAACCGCGCGACGCCGGTGCACAGAACGCACACAACGCGCGGATCAGGGGTTACGCGGGTTGTGCGCAGAACCTGGAGAGCGGTGGCAGGTGCCGGATAGCTTCCGCCCGGGACACAACGAGCCGCACCAGGAGTTCTCTTGCTGAAGATACCCCGCCCCGGGCCACGGGCCCGTTCGCGTCGCACCCGCGGGAGCCGGCTGTGACGGGGCACACCTGGACGCTGCTGATCATCCTGGCGGCGGCCATCGCCGTGCTGATCCTCCTGATCAACTCACGGTTGCGCTTCCACCCCTTCGTGGCGCTGATGACCGTGTCGATCGGTGTCGCGCTGGCCGCGGGCCAGCCCGTCGAGAAGATCCCCGAGTCCCTGGAGTCGGGCGCCGGAGGCATCCTCGGCAACGTCGGTGTGACGCTGGCCTTCGGTGCGATGCTGGGCAGGCTGCTGTCGGGGTCGGGCGCCACGGACAGGATCGCCCGGCTGATCGTCGACCGGTCGGGGGAACGCTCCCTGCCCTGGTACATGGCGGGCGCCGCCTTCATCATCGGCATCCCGATGTTCTTCGAGATCGGGCTGATCGTGCTGCTTCCGCTGATCTTCAGCGTGGCCCGGCGCCTCCAGGACACCCACCAGGTCAAGGGTTCGCCGTACGTCTTCCTCGCCACCCCGGCGATCGCCGCGCTCTCGACCCTGCACGGCATGGTGGCACCGCATCCCGGCCCGCTGGTCGCGGTGGAGGGGCTGCACGCGAACCTGGGCATCACCATTGTGGTGGGGCTGATCTGCGCGATCCCGACGATCATCATCGCCGGACCGGTGTACGGCCGGTGGATCGCGCCGCGCCTCGACGTACACCCCGACCCCGAGCTGGTCGCGAAGTTCGCCGGGCCCGGGAGGACGGACGGTACCGGCGCCACCGGCTCCCCGGTCCCCGGCAACAAGGTCCGCACCGGATGGGCCCTGACGGCCGTGCTCGTCCCGGTGGTGCTGATGCTGCTGCGCACCCTCGCGGAGCTGGTCTGCGACGAGTCGAGCCCGGTGCGGCACGTGCTGACCTTCACCGGCGAGCCGGTGATCGCCATGCTCGCGGGCTTCGTCTTCGCACTGTTCGCACTCGGCTACCGCAGTGACATGACCCCCGACGCGATCCGGTCGTCCCTGACGGACAGCCTCAAGGCGGTGGCCGGCATCCTGCTCATCATCGCGGGCGGCGGGGCGTTCAACCAGGTGCTGGAGGACTCGGGCATCGGCAAGGCCGTCGAGTCAGCGGCGTCGGGGATGCACATGAACGTCCTGGTGCTGGGCTGGCTGCTGGCCCTGCTGCTGTCGTTCTCGACGGGCTCGGCCACCGTGGGAATCGTCGCGGCGACGGGCATCCTGGCCCCCCTGGCGGCGTCGGGCAGCAGCCTGCACACCGCGCTGCTGGTCGTCGCCATCGGAGCGGGCTCGATCGGCCTCAACTACGTGAACCACGCGGGATTCTGGCTGGTCAAGGAGTCCTTCGGGATGACACTGGGCCAGGCCACGAAGTCCCATACGGCGATCCAGACGATCGTGAGCGTCTGCGGGCTGCTGATGGCGCTGCTGATCTCGGTCGTGGCGTGAGGACGATCCCGTACATCGCGTGAACGCGCGCCGTACGGCGCAGCCGCCCGCCCCACCGCCCGCCGTACGCGGACACACCGCAACGACCGAGGGCCGCCGCCCAGAGACTGGGCGGCGGCCCTTTCGCGGTACGGACACCGGTCACCGGGGCTTACGCCCACGCCGGCCGGCCGCACACTCTAGAGGTCGAAGTACAGCTCGAACTCGTGCGGGTGCGGGCGCAGCTGGATCGGTGCGATCTCCTGCGTGCGCTTGTAGTCGACCCACGTCTCGATCAGGTCGGACGTGAAGACCCCGCCGGCCTGGAGGTACTCGTTGTCCGCCTCCAGCGCGTCGAGGACCGCCGGGAGCGAGGTCGGGACCTGGGCGACACCCGCGTGCTCCTCGGGGGCCAGCTCGTAGAGGTCCTTGTCGATCGGCTCGGCCGGCTCGATCTTGTTCTTGACGCCGTCCAGGCCGGCCATCAGCAGCGCCGAGAAGGCCAGGTACGGGTTGGACGACGGGTCGGGCGCACGGAACTCGACGCGCTTGGCCTTCGGGTTCGAGCCGGTGATCGGGATCCGCATCGCGGCCGAGCGGTTGCGCTGCGAGTAGACCAGGTTGACCGGGGCCTCGAAGCCGGGGACCAGGCGGTGGTAGGAGTTCACCGTCGGGTTGGTGAAGGCCAGCAGCGACGGGGCGTGCTTCAGGATGCCGCCGATGTAGTAGCGGGCCATGTCCGAGAGGCCCGCGTAGCCCTGCTCGTCGTAGAAGAGCGGCGATCCGCCGGTCCACAGCGACTGGTGGACGTGCATGCCCGAGCCGTTGTCGCCGAAGATCGGCTTCGGCATGAAGGTCGCGGTCTTGTTGTTGCGCCAGGCGACGTTCTTCACGATGTACTTGAAGAGCATCAGGTCGTCGGCCGCGGCGAGCAGCGTGTTGAACTTGTAGTTGATCTCGGCCTGGCCGGCGGTGCCGACCTCGTGGTGCTGGCGCTCGACCTGGAGGCCGTTCTTGTCCAGCTCCAGGGAGATCTCGGCACGCAGGTCGGCGAAGTGGTCGACCGGCGGGGCCGGGAAGTAACCGCCCTTGTAACGGACCTTGTAGCCGCGGTTGTTCTCCTCCGAACCGGTGTTCCAGGCGCCGGCCTCGGAGTCGATGTGGTAGAAGCTCTCGTTCGCCGACGTCTGGAAGCGGACGCTGTCGAAGACGTAGAACTCGGCCTCGGGGCCGAAGTACGCGGTGTCGGCGATACCGGTCGACGTGAGGTACGCCTCGGCCTTCTTCGCCACGTTCCGCGGGTCACGGCTGTACTGCTCGCCGGTGATCGGGTCGTGGATGAAGAAGTTGATGTTGACGGTCTTGTCGCGGCGGAAGGGGTCGACACGGGCGGTCGACAGGTCCGCGCGGAGCGCCATGTCGGACTCGTGGATGGCCTGGAAGCCGCGGATCGACGAGCCGTCGAACGCCAGCTCCTCGGTCGGGTCGAAGACCGCCGCCGGGATCGTGAAGTGCTGCATCACGCCGGGCAGGTCACAGAACCGGACATCGATGAACTTGACGTCTTCGTCGGCGATGAACTTCTTCACGTCGTCGGCGTTCTGGAACATCCAACTCCTCCTACTCCCGACCCGGGAGGGGCGGGGTTGTGGCTCGTTGTGGGGCCAGTGCGGTGGCACACGCTGGACCCGACCATAGGGACAGCGGATTTCTCAAGCATGACCCATTTGTTTCGCTGAAGTTAACCGGGCCGGGTGCGCGACCGGTGCGGCGACCCCCGAGCGTACGGATGAGAAGGGGGCCGCAGTACCGTGGACGGGTGGACAACAGGCAAGCAGTCGGATCGTGGCTCTCCGGGCCTGGCGAGGCCGCGAAAGAGATGGGTGCCGACTTCGGCTACCGGGGCAAGCGGCTCGGGCTGCCGGAGGAAGGGCCTGGCGCCATCGCGCCACTGGGCCGCAGGTTCGGGGCCGTTTTCATCGACTGGGCACTCTGCATGCTTATCGCATACGGGCTCATCTCGCGCGGCGGACAGCAGTCGGCGGGCAACTGGGCCCTGCTCGTGTTCTTCGTGCTGAGCCTGCTCACCGTCTCGACGGTCGGATTCACCCCGGGCAAACGCCTGCTCGGGCTGCGGGTCGTCGCCGAGGGCGGCGGGCGCCTCGGCGCCGGCCGGGTCTTCGTACGCAGTCTGCTGCTCTGCGTGGCCATCCCGGCGCTGATCTGGGACCGGGACGGCCGCGGCCTCCACGACCGGCTGGCCCGCGCCGTACAGGTACGGATCTGACGCACGGCCCCCGCCGCGGGCGCGACCGCACGCAGCGGCAGGCAGAAGCGGAGCAGACGAAAACGGACGAGCAGCGGACCGGGACGGAAGACGAAGCGGCCCGGACCTGGTGAGGTCCGGGCCGCAGGTGGCATCTGGCGTGGTTCAGCGCGTCTTTCCGCCGCGTGGGGCACGCGCGCTCTTCGGCATGGGGCCCTTCGGGAGCGGCATGTTCGACATCAGGTCGCCCATCGCGCGCAGCCGGTCGTTGGCCGCGGTCACCTGGGCGCCGGTCAGGACACGCGGCAGCTTCAGCAGGGTGGTGCGCACCTTCTTCAGCGGCACCTGGCCCTCGCCGTCGCCCACGATGATGTCGTGCACGGGCACGTCCACCACGATGCGCGCCATCTTCCTCTTCTCGGCGGCCAGCAGGGACTTCACCCGGTTCGGGTTGCCCTCGGCCACCAGGACCACGCCGGCCTTGCCGACCGCGCGGTGCACGACGTCCTGGCTGCGGTTCATCGCGATGGCCGGGGTCGTGGTCCAGCCGCGGCCCACGTTCTCCAGTACCGCCGCCGCGGCGCCGGGCTTTCCTTCCATCTGCCCGAAGGCCGCTCGCTCGGCGCGGCGTCCGAAGACGATCGCCATCGCGAGGAAGGCCAGCAGGAGACCCAGGATGCCCAGGTAGATGGGGTGACCGATCAAGAAGCCGACACCGAGGAGGACGCCGAAGACGACGATCCCCAGGCCACCGACGACAAGACCGACCTTGGGATCGGCCTTGCGGGTCATCTTGTAGGTCAGGGCGATCTGCTTGAGCCGCCCGGGATTCTCAGAGTCTGCGTTTGCCTTCCTCGCCATGGCCAGAAGTTTACGCGGACTAAGAAGTGCGGGCCGCCACGGCCTCCAGTACGTGCTCTGCGTCGACCCGGTCCTTGGCCCGGCGGCGGTCCTCCAGGACCGATGTCCAGGCATTGCGGCGGGCGGTGCGCTGGCCATTGCTCAGCAGCAGGGACTCGACCGCACGGAGTGCTCCGGTGACGGTCGGGAGGGCGGTGGCGCGTACGGAGTGGGTCGCGGCCTGCATGGTGGGGTCCCCTCGGGGCGGCAGCGGATACACGGCGGATACGACGAGCGGTACGGCGAGTGGTGCGGGCGCGTTACGCGGAGCGGTACTGACGGCGTGCGCGGACCGGCGGGCGAAACGGTTCTTCCGGGACCGCGCGCAGGACCGGGGTCCGGTCCTGCGGGGCGGTGCGTAGTTCCAGAGTCACTGATTGTTGTTACCAAGGCATGTCCGGGCGGTCAAACGCCCATGAAGGCCAGGTGCTCTCCGTGGAACGGCCGACGCGGCCCGCACACGCCCCCGACCAGCGAGGACAGTACGAGCCGCGTCTCGCGGCGACTACCGCACAGTAGTGGCTTGTGCTCAGATTCACACGGCGGCGGCGCCGCGCCGGTCCATCGCCTGGCGGAAGAGGCGGCCCGCGCGGTACGACGAGCGGACCAGCGGACCCGACATCACGCCGGAGTAGCCGATCTCCTCGGCCTCCTGCTGGAGCTCCACGAACTCGGCCGGCTTCACCCACCGCTCGACCGGGTGGTGGCGCGGGGACGGGCGCAGGTACTGCGTGATGGTGATGAGCTCGCAGCCGGCGTCGTACAGGTCCTGGAGCGCCTGGCTGATCTCCTCGCGCTCCTCGCCCATGCCCAGGATGAGGTTCGACTTGGTGACCAGACCGGCCTCGCGGGCCTTCGTGATGACTTCCAGGGAGCGCTCGTAGCGGAAGCCCGGACGGATCCGCTTGAAGATGCGCGGCACCGTCTCCACGTTGTGCGCGAGGACCTCGGGGCGGGACGAGAAGACCTCGGCCAGCTGCTCGGGGACCGCGTTGAAGTCGGGGATCAGCAGCTCGACCTTGGTGCGGCCCTCGGCCCGCTCGGCCGTCATCGCGTGGATCCGGCGGACGGTCTCGGCGTACAGCCAGGCGCCGCCGTCCTCCAGGTCGTCGCGGGCGACGCCGGTGATGGTCGCGTAGTTGAGGTCCATCGTGACGACGGACTCGCCCACCCGGCGCGGCTCGTCCAGGTCAAGCGCGGCCGGCTTGCCGGTGTCGATCTGGCAGAAGTCGCAGCGGCGCGTGCACTGGTCGCCGCCGATGAGGAAGGTGGCCTCGCGGTCCTCCCAGCATTCGTAGATGTTGGGACAGCCCGCTTCCTGGCAGACCGTGTGCAGCCCTTCGGATTTCACCAGGGCCTGCATCTTGGTGTACTCGGGGCCCATCTTCGCGCGAGTCTTGATCCACTCGGGCTTGCGCTCGATGGGGGTCTGGCTGTTCCGGACCTCCAGACGCAACATCTTGCGCCCGTCGGGTGCGACAGCTGACACGTCCGGCTCCCTACAACTTCGATTCTTCGGCGAACACCAGGGTACGCCCGTCATATGTATGGCTTGTCTTCCGGCCAACCCGCGGCCGCTGAGGCGCATTCCCCCGAACGGCCCGGATCGCTGCCGTTCCGGCCGGGGACGGACCGGCCGGAACAGCGTCACGCGGGGGCGGCCCGGCCGCCCGCCCGCGTCACGCGGAGGCACCCTCGACCGTACGCGGCGCCAGTGCCGCGTTCTCCAGGACCTCCCGCAGATGTTTCTCCACGACGGGCAGCACCTCGGCGATCGTGACCTCGCGGCCCAGTTCGTACGAGAGCGATGTCACCCCGGCGTCCCGGATTCCGCACGGCACGATGCGGTCGAACCAGGTGGTGTCCGGATTGCAGTTCAGTGCGAAGCCGTGCATGGTCACGCCCTTCGCCACCCGGATGCCCATGGCGGCGATCTTCCGGTCCTCGCGGCGCTGTCCTGCGTTGGACGGCGCGTACTCGGGCCCGTTCATCCGCGGATCGAACTCCTCGTCCTGCAGACGCGGATCCAGGTCGAGCGAGAGGCCGCCGGGCGACGGGCGCCGGTCCACCGGGTCGCCCAGCACCCAGACCCCGGCGCGGCCCTCGACCCGGCTGGTCTCGACGCCGAAATCGGCGCACACCCTGATCAGCGCCTCCTCCAGCCGGCGCAGATGCGCGATCACGTCCACCGGGCGCGGCAGCTTCTGGATCGGGTAGCCGATCAGCTGGCCGTAACCGTGCCAGGTGATCTTGCCGCCGCGGTCCACGTCCACCACCGGCGTCCCGTCGAGCGGGCGCTCACTGTCCGCCGTGCGCCGCCCCGCCGTGTAGACGGGCGGGTGCTCAAGGAGCAGCACGGTGTCCGGCGTCTCGTCGGCGAACCGGGCCGCATGCACCTCACGCTGCTTCTGCCAGGCCTCCTGGTACTCGACGGCTTCGTCGCCGAATCCCAGACGGACAAACCGCAGCTCGCTCACGGCAGCTCCTCATCGCGTACGGACAGCACGCCTCGGAGGGCGCCACCCAGCAACTGTACGACCGACTCGAACGGCACCTCTGGGCGGGCAGAAACGACACCTCCTCACACGATCGGATGAATCCGGGGCGAAGGTGGCGGAACGAGCGGTGAGGCCCGCTAAATTCGCGCCGTTCCATGAGGGCTGCTCCCGGCCCGGAAGGCAGGAGACCGCACAGCTGATGACGGAACGAACCCCGCAGCGCACGTCCAACCGCCAGCTCGCCGCGCTCATCGGAGAGGCAGGCTTCTCCAACGCGGGACTGGCCAGAAGAGTCGACCAGCTCGGCCTTGAGCACGGTCTCGACCTGCGGTACGACAAGACGTCGGTGACGCGCTGGCTGCGCGGCCAGCAGCCGCGCGGCACGACGCCCGCGCTGATCGCCGAGGTCTTCACCAGACGTCTCGGGCGCAGGCTCTCCGCTCAGGACCTGGGACTCGACGCCTGTGCGCCGGTCTACGCGGGGCTGGAATTCGCGGGTACGCCGGAGGAGGCCGTCGACATCGTCAGCGGCCTCTGGCGCAAGGACTCCGGCAGCCACGCGGAGCTGCGCAAGATCGCCTTCACCCCGGCCGGGCTCGTCGTGCCGAGCCGGGACTGGCTGATCGGCCGCCCCGACGACTGGGGCGCGCCCGGTTCGGCCGGTGGAGTGAGGCAGGGGCAGGGCGGCCGGGCCGAGCCGCCCCGCTCCGGTGTCCGGATCCCTTCGCAGCCGCGTCCGGCGGTGCCGCGCCAGCGGCAGACCGACCGGGCGACCGGGCAGCGGGTGGGCGCCGGGGACATCGCGGCGCTGCGCTCGGTGGGCGAGCTGTTCCGCACCCTCGACCACGCGTACGGCGGGGGTCACGCCCGGCAGGCCCTGGTGCGCTATCTGGAGCACGAGGCGGAGCCCATGCTCCGGGGGTCGTACGGCGAGACGACCGGCCGCCGGCTCTTCGCGGCCGCCGCGGACCTCACCAGGCTGGCGGGCTGGACCTCGTACGACATCGCCGCCCACGGCCTCGCCCAGCGCTACTTCGTCCAGGCCCTGCGGCTCTCGCAGGCCGCCGGGGACCGGGCGTACGGCTCGTACGTGCTGGTCACCATGAGCCGCCAGGCCGTCTATCTCGGCCACGGCCGGGAGGCCGTCCAGCTGGCGCGCGTGGCCCAGCAGGGCATCGGGACCTCGGCGCCGCCGGTCGTCCAGACCCTGCTGCACGCCGTCGAGGCCCGCGGGCACGCGGTGCTCGGCGAGGTGCGGGCCTGCACGGCCTCCCTCGCACGGGCCGAGCGGACCATGGAGGCGGTGCGCCCCGGCGACGAAGCACCGTACTGGGCGCGGTTCTTCGACGAGGCCCAGCTGGCGGACGAGTTCTGCCACTGCCACCGGGATCTCCAGCAGTACCGGCCCGCCGCGCAGTACGCGGAGCGCTCGCTGCAGCTGCGGGCTCCCGCCTTCGCGCGCTCCCGGCTCTTCTGCCGGGTGGTGCTCGCCACCGCGCGGCTGGGGCTCGGTGAGCTGGACCAGGCGTGCGCCCTGGGCGCCGAGGCGGCGCAGCAGGCCGGGGAGATGCGGTCGGTGCGGGCCGTCGAGTACGTGCGCGAGTTCGAGCGGCGGCTGGAGCCCTACCGGGACGCGGCCGCGGTACGGGGGTACCGGGACCGCGTCGCGGCGATGGGCTGAGACCGGGCGTCAGGCGGCGAGCGGGAATCCGTCCACCGCGATGTCCGGCTTGATGCCGAAGTCCCGCATGACCGCCTGCGCGGCGCGGCGGCCGGATACGAGTGCGCCCTGGGCCGTGCTGGTGTCGCGGTGGTCGCCGCACACGTACAGCCCGGCCAGCAGCCGTACCGGGCGGCGCACATCGTGCGGCGCCGGCATCGCCGGTACCGCGTCGGGTGAGTGGTGGACGGCGAGGAGCTCCCAGTCGTCCGTGGGCGTCCCGAGGAGGGCGGCCAGCTGCCTGCGGGCCGCACGGTCCAGCCCGGCCCCCGGGGCGCCGAGCACCGTCGATGAGACCAGCGCACGGCCGGCCGGTGCCCGTGAGGGATCGACGGCGCTCATGACCGCGGTGTGCGAGACGGGGCCCGACCGGTCGGCGTCCAGCACCAGGGCCGCCCCGGTGCGCGGAGCCACGGGGGCGGCGTGGTGAAGGACCGTCACCGGGTGGAAGTCCGGGACGCGCAGCCCGGGCAGCAGCCCGGCCGCCGAGCGGGCGTCGGTCGCGACGATGAGCGCGCGGCAGCTCAGGGTGCCCAGCTCCGCTGTGGTGACGGAGGTGATGGAGGCGGCGGTGACGGACACCCCGGTGGACACCGTGCCCGGCGGCAGGGTCGCCGCCAGCCGCTCGGGCAGTACGGATGCGCCGCCCGCCGGCACGCACAGCCGTCCGCGGGCGAACCCCCGCAGGGCGAGATCCGCGACGCGGCTCGACGTCGTCAGGCCGGGGTCGCTCAACAGCGCGGCCAGCAGGGGCCTGAGGAAGCCCGCCGCGGCGCGCGGGGACAGTCCGTACGAGCGGAGCGCGTCCCGTGCGCACTGTTCGGGGCGGGCCAGCAGCCGCTCCACCGGAGTGGCCGAGAGCCGGGCCAGCGCCGCCCCCAGCCTGGCCCGGTCGAGAGCGCCGCTCACGAACGCGCCGTTCGTCAGCCCGCTGCCCGCGGGGCCGCCGCCGGGCGCTCCACCGCCGCTTGAGGGCCCGCCGCCCGTGAGCCCTCCGACGAGGGGGGCGCGCGAGGCGCTTCGCAGGGCGCGCGCTGCACTGAGTGCGCCCCGCGTGCTCCCGCCCCGGGCGCCACCGGCCCCGCCCGTCCGGTGCAGACGGCCTCCGCTGTGCACGAGGGCGCCCGGCGAGAACAGCCTGAGGTCCGTCTCGCCGAGGCACGGGGCGCGGAGCAGTTCCGGGTACGAGGTGTTGAGCAGCCCTCCGGCGCGGTCCAGGCGGAAGCCGCCGGTGAGGTCGGTGGACATACGGCCGCCCGGCGCGGGGGCGGCCTCCAGGACGCTGACGGACACACCGGCACTGGTCAGCCGGTGAGCGGCTGACAGGCCGGCGAGTCCGGCTCCGACGATGATCACGTCGGCATGGTGTGCGGTACTGAGCACGTGCCCCTCCCCGAGGTCGGTGCGGCCGCGGTCCTTCCGTGCAGGGCTGGTTCCCCGACGGGCCGCGGAAATGCCCTGGTTCGGGTCGAGAGTAGGGAGAGGGCGGGCACGGGTCAGGCGCGCGGCGCCGGGGCACGGGGGCGCGGGGTCGCACGGGCGCCGCCCGGGACGCCGCCCGGGACGCCGCCCGGGACGCCGCCCGTCATCGCCCGGCGGACGCCGTTCTGGCGCCGACGGCTCCGGCGGGTGCGGCCCCGCGTGGGCCGGAGCCGGTCACCTGGCCGCTCCGATCGCCTCGTCGATCCCCGGGAAGGCGAAGGTGAAGCCCGATTCCAGGAGCTTCTTCGGCAGTACCCGCTGGCTCCCCAGGACATCCCCCGCGAACTCGCCCAGCGCGACCCGCAGCGCGGGCGCCGGGGCCGTGAACAGCGTCGGGCGGTGCAGGACCCGGCCCATGGCCGCCGTGACCTCGCGGTTGGTGACCGGCCCGGGGCCGGTCAGGTTCACCGGGCCGGAGAGGGAATCGGTGTCCAGGATGTGGCGCAGCGCGGCGACATGGTCGTGCAGCGCGATGAAGCTCCAGTACTGGCTGCCGTCGCCCATCCGGCCGCCGAGTCCCGCCTTGAACAGCGGGAAGAGCCTGCCCCAGGCCCCGCCCTCCTTGGCCACCACCAGCCCGGTACGGGCGAACACCGTCCGGATGCCCGCCTCTTCGGCCGCGCGGGCCGCTTCCTCCCATTCGACACAGAGCGAGGCGAGGAAGCCCTCGCCGGGAGGCGCGCTCTCGTCCACCGCACGGTCGCCCGTGTCGCCGTAGTAGCCGAGCGCGCTGCCGGCCAGGAACACGCCCGGCGGTACGTCGAGCGAGGCGACGGCCTCCGCGAGGGTGGCGGTGCCCAGCACCCGGCTGTCCCTGAGCTCCTTCTTGTACGCGTCGGTCCAGCGGTGGTCGCCGATCCCCGCCCCGGCCAGGTTGACCACCGCGTCGCAGCCGGCCAGGCCCGCGGTGTCCACGTACTCCCGGCCCGGGTCCCACTCGACCTCGTCGGCGGCCACGGCGGTACGGCGGACCAGCCGCACCACCTCGTGTCCATCGGTGCGCAGGGAGCGGCCCAGCGCCGTACCGATCAGTCCTGATGCTCCGGCAATCGCGATACGCATGGGCCCATCCTCACGCACCCCGGCGGATATGCGCAGCGTCCCCGCCCGGGGCCGTGGCAGAGTGGTCCGCATGCCCGACCCGAACATACGCAGCGCCGTACGCGACGACGGCGGGACGCTCGGCGCGCTCGACCGGGCGGCCTGGTCCACGCTGCACGAGGTGGTACCGGCGCCGGTGCCGCCGTACCGGCCGTTCTTCAACGAGAGCCACCCTCCGGACGCCTGCCTGGTCGCCGAACTGGCGGGAGCCGTCGTGGGCTACATCCGGCTGGTGCGGCCCACGCCGCTCACCAGCAACGCCCATGTCCGCCAGATCCAGGGCCTGGTCGTCGCCGCGACAGCGCGCCGCCACGGGGTGGGCCGGGCGCTGCTGGAGGCCGCGTGCGCCGAGGCCGGGCGCCAGGGCGCCACCCGTATCACCCTGCGGGTGCTCGGCCACAACGCTGCGGCCCGCGCGCTCTACACCGCCGGGGGATTCGCCGTGGAGGGCGTGCTGCCGGGCGAGTTCCGCCTGGCGGGCCGGTACGTCGACGACGTGCTGATGGGCCGCTCCCTCACCGCGTACTGACGGGACACCGCGCACTGACGGGACACCGCGTACTGACGGGACGCGAGGGCGCTCAGGACCCGAACCGCTCCCACAGCCTGGGGTAGCGCTCGGCGAGTGCCTCGTCGTCGAAGTCGACCGGCGGCCCCTCCGGCTCGGCCGCCTGCGGCGGGATATCCAGATCGGGGGCGGGCGCCCCGGTCAGCTGCTCGTACGCCTCGTCGGCCGCGTACCCCAGATCCTCCCCGTCGCCGTCGATCTCCTCGTCGAAGTCGTCGAGGAGATCGGCCAGGGCGTCCGGATCCTGCAGCGCGCCCTCGAAGATCTCCCGGCCCTGGCCGATGAGCCAGCAGCGGAAGTAGTCGAAGGAGTCGCTGTCGCTCTCGCGCAGCAGCACGACCGACGCGCCCCACAGGTCCCAGCGGTACGCGCGGTTGTAGCGGGTCTCGAAGTACCGGGCGAATTCCAGCACGGACTCCGGGTCGAGCTGGGCCAATCGCTCGGTGAGCAGATCGGCGTGGTCCTCGGGGTCGCCGTCGGCGGCCGCGCGAGTGCTGTCGATGGTCTCCCAGAACTCCGTCTCGTCCCTCACGCGTACAGCATCGTGGTTGGCGGCCCGGTGTGCACGCGGAGCGCCGATCAGCGGCCCTCTTGTTACCGGGCGATGTGACCGTCCGATCATTCACTCGTTTGACGGGTGTAGCGATTCCGATCACTCACCCCAGAGGGGCCACTCCCGTCATGCGAACGCAAGAGCAACCGGAAGGGACGCGGTCCGGCGCCGCCCGCGTGGGCGTGGAACAGGCCGAAGCCGCTCTCGTCGAGCACTACCAGAGACTCGTCCGCCTCGCCTACATCACGCTGCCGCCCTCGCTGGGACGCCATCGCCGTGTGCTCGCGGCCCACGCCGCCGTCCAGCGCGCGCTGCCCGCCTCCCGCGGCGGCGGCCCGGACGGTCCGCGCGTGCCCGTCCAGCGCGGCGCCTCGGAGGACCCCGGGTACGTCCTGGTCAGACAGCGGGTGCTGGCCACCGCCCTGGCGTACGGCGAGCGCCCGGGCTGGTGGCCCCGGCAGCTGCCCGCGCCGCGTACGCTGCGGCCCGCGCTGCCCACCGTCTTCGGACTGCGGGTCTTCCCCCGTTCCGGCGGCGCCGATGAACTGGCCCTGGAACAGGCGCTTTCGGGCACCACGGCGGCTGCCAGGGCAGCGCTCGTCCTGCACCGCGTCGAAGGCCTGGGCGAGCAGGACACCCGTACGCTGCTGACGGCGGCGGGCGCCACCGACGCCGGGTCTGCGGTGCGCACGGCGCTGCGGCTGGCCCGCATGCCCGCGGAGACGGGCACCGACGCACTGCTGCGCTCCGACGAGTTCGACCCCTGTCTGGTGCACACCCGGCCCACCGACCTGATCCGGCGCAGACAGCGGATCAGGTTCGCGCGGTGCGTGGGCGTCGCCGTGACCGTGCTGGCGGTGGTCCTGGTCGTGGTGGACAGCGGCGGGTCCGTACCGCCCGCAGCGACCGGGCCCTTCGACCCCGCCGTCAGCGCCCGCGCGGCCGACCCCGGGCAGCTGCTGCGCGCCCCCGCGGGGGCGTGGGCCGACACCTCGCGCATCGACTTCACCGTCTGGCCGGCGCGTGGCGCCCGCAAGGACGACAGCGCGCTGCTCGGCCGGGCGCTCAAGGTCTGGGCGAGCCCTGCCCGTACGGTACGGATCTCCGCCACCCACGGCACGGCGACGGTGCCGCCCGCCCAGCCGCCCCGGCTGCTCTACGCGGGCGACGTGGACGGCGCGGCCGTCGTCCTGTTCGCCGACGGGGACCGAGTCATCCGCTACGCCGAGTCCACCGACGGCAAGGGCGCGCCCGCCCTCGACTTCGCCCGCACCGACAACGCCGACATCACCACCGGTGCCGCCGTCGTCATCGGCCGCACCGACGGCAACGCCCGTTTTCTGCTGGCGCCCTGGGTCGCCGAGTCGGCCACCCGCGACCTCCTCTCCCCTGACACCCCGGCACGCCCTCTCGACGAGGGCGAGGACGGTGTGACGGCCCCGGTGTCGAGCCCTGCCGTCCCGGCGGGCGGCGCCGGATGCGGGTCCTGGCCCGCGCTCCAGCTCCGCTCCTCCAGCAAGGTCGCGGAGAAGCACGCCTTCCTCCTCACCGACCTCGGCGATCTCTCGCCCGTCCACCTCACCTACACCCCGCCGCCGGGCGGTGGCGTCCCGGCGCGGCAGCCCAGGGAGGCGACCGGCAGTCAGGCGCTGCTCAGCTGGGCGCACACCGCCTGCTCGCTGGCCGGTGTCCGCGGCGGCGGCGTGCGCGCGGTGAACAACTGGGAGTACGCCCGTCAGCAGCTCCCCGAGAAGGGCGGCCAGGCCTCCTGGTTCTGCACCAGGGCGGACACCTGGCAGGGGTCCGGCAGGGTCTCCGTGCAGCTCCAGCTCCCCGCCGGGGAGGCGTCCCGGCCGGCCGCGCTCGTGGCACAGCGGCAGAACACCGCCCTGTGCAGCCGTTTCGGCCAGAACGTCCTGGCCGGTGCGAAGTGGAAGGCCGGGTCGGGCCGGTGGTACCTGCTGGCCGCGGGCAGCAGGGAGGTCCGCGAGATCGACGTGACCGGAGGCGTACGGGCCAGGAAGGACGGTACGACGATGGCGGTGCGGGCGGGACAGGCCAGCAGGGCCGTCATGACGGCCCGGCTGGCCGACGGGGACACGCTGAAGGCGCTGGGCTGAGACACGGATCCGGTCGCCCGGGAAACCGGACAGAAGATGTCGGGTATTGATGGCACGGTACCCGTATGCATACAGAGAAGCCTTTGACGGGACGAATCGCCCTGGTCGCCGGAGCCACCCGGGGAGCCGGCCGGGCCATCGCCGTGCAACTGGGTGCGGCCGGCGCCACCGTGTACGCGACCGGGCGCACCACCCGGGAGAAGCGGAGCGAGGTGGGGCGGGCCGAGACCATCGAGGAGACAGCCGGGCTGATCGCCGCCGCGGGCGGCACCGGGACCGCCGTGCCCACCGACCACCTGGACGCCGGACAGGTCCGCGCCCTCGTCGAGCGGATCGACCGCGAGCAGGGCCGGCTGGACATCCTGGTCAACAACGTCTGGGGAGGCGACCATCTCGCCGGGATCGGCGAGGGACACAAGATGTGGGAGATGCCGCTGGCGGACGGGCTCCGCATGCTGGAGCTCGGGGTGAAGAGCCACATCGTCACCAGCAGCGTCGCGCTCCCGCTGCTGGTCCGTGACCGCGGCGGTCTGGTCGTCGAGATGACCGACGGAACGGCCGAGTTCAACCGGGACTACCGGGAGAACTTCTACTTCGGTCTGGCGAAGAACGCGCCGATCAGGATGGCCGCCGACCTCGCACACGAGCTGGAGTCCTTCGGTGGCACCGCGGTCTGTCTCACCCCCGGATTCCTGCGCTCGGAGGCGATGCTCGACCACTTCGGCGTGACGGAGCCGACCTGGCGCGACGCCATCACGAAGGAGCCGCACTTCGCCATCGCCGAATCGCCGGTCTTCGTGGGCCGTGCGGTCGCCGCGCTGGCCGCCGACGCGGACCGGGCCCGCTGGAACGGACGGTCCCTCTCCAGCGGACAACTGGCCGGGGAGTACGGCTTCACGGACACGGACGGCAGCCGCCCCGACGCCTGGCGGTACATCACGGAGGTCGCACTCGGCGGGGCCGGACGATCGGCGGACGAGTACCGGTAGCGGTTTCGCGTCCGCCCCTCCCGCATACGCCCTCGCTCGCATACGCCCTCGCTCACGCGTAAAGCCGCGCCGCCGCCGTCAGCGCCTCCGCGAAGCGCGCCCGCAGCTCCGGAGGCTCCAGGACCTCCGCCTCCGGGCCGAGGCCCAGCAGTTGCCCGTACGCCACATCGAGCGACTCGACCGGCAGCGTGAGCGTCACCCGGCCCAGCTCGTCGGGGGCGGAGGCGGCGGTCAGCGCCTCGTTGGCCGCCGCACGGTCCACCGCGTACGGGAGGGACTCGGCGCCGGAAGCGGAGACCCGGACCACGACCTCCGCCCGCAGCAGTGACCGGGCGAAGCCGGCCGCCCGGTGTTCCCAGAAGGCAGGCAGGTCGAACGCCCCGTCCCGCGCGAAACAGCCGTCCTCATGGACGGCGAGGGTGGCCAAGCGGTCGATGCGGTACACACGGACGTCCCGGAACCGGTCGCCTTCCGCACCGTCCCCGGCCGGTGCCGGTGGCGTGCCGTACCCCCGGGCCGGCGCACGGTTCACCGCGCCGCCCTCCGCTGAGCTCCCCGTGCGCTGCTCCGCACGGGCGCAGAGGTACCAGACACCGGCCTTCAGTACGAGCCCGTACGGCTCCAGGGCGCGCTCCACATCGGAGCCGTCCCGGCGGCGGTACCGCACCGATATCCGCCGGTCCGCCCAGACCGCGTGCGCCAGCGGGGGGAGCAGCTCAGGAGTGGCCGGCTCCTGGTACCAGCCGGGCGCGTCCAGGTGGAAGCGCCGGGCCGCCGACGCCGGGGCGTCGCGCAGCGAGGGCAGCAGGGCCGCCGACACCTTCAGACGGGCGGCCGACGCGGCGTCGTCGAGGCCCATCTCCCGCAGGGCGCCGGGCAGTCCGGAGAGGAACAGCGCCTCGGCCTCGGTGCGGGCAAGACCGGTCAGCCGGGTGCGGTAACCGCCGATCAGCCGGTACCCGCCGGACCTGCCCCGCTCCGCGTACACCGGGACGCCCGCCTCCGAGAGGGCGAGCGCGTCCCGGGTGACGGTCCGCTCGGACACGTCGAGCTCCTGCGCCAGCTCGGCCGCCGTCATCAGCGACCGGGACTGGAGCAGCAGCACCATCTTGATCAGGCGGGCAGCGCGCATGGATTCAGCATGCACGCCGCCACCGACAGCGGGCGCGTGACATCGGGCACTCCCGATGTCACGCGCCCGCTGTCATGCGCTCACTGCGGCCTGCCCGGTGTCACGTACGCACACCTGGCGCGCCGCGGGTCACAGGCCGTAGCGCTCGCGTGCGTCCTTGACTGCCGAGACGGGGACCTCACCGCGCTTGGCGAGCGAGGCCAGCGCCGCGACGACGACCGACTGCGCGTCGACACCGAAGTGACGGCGGGCCGCCTCGCGGGTGTCCGAGAGACCGAAGCCATCGGTGCCGAGCGAGGTCCAGTCCTGCTCGACCCACTGGCTGATCTGGTCAGGGACCTGCCGCATCCAGTCGCTCACCGCGAGCACAGGACCGGGAGCACCGGCCAGCGCCTGGCTGACGTACGGAGTGCGCTGCTCGCCGCGGAGCATCGCCGCGTCGCACTCCAGCGCGTCGCGGCGCAGCTCGCCCCACGAGGTGGCGGACCAGACGTCGGCCGTGACTCCCCAGTCGGCCGCGAGCATCTCCTGCGCCTCCAGGGCCCAGTGGATCGCCGTGCCGGAGCCGAGCAGCTGTATCCGCGGGGCGCCGGACGCCGCCGCGCCCTCCTTGAAGCGGTACAGGCCGCGGCGGATGCCCTCCTCGACACCCTCGGGCATCGCGGGCTGCCGCATCGGCTCGTTGTAGACCGTCAGGTAGTAGAAGACGTTCTCCGCGTCCGGGCCGTACATCCGGCGCAGACCGTCCTTGACGATCACCGCGATCTCGAAGGCGAACGCCGGGTCGTAGTTGAGCGACGCCGGGTTGGTGGAGGCGATCAGATGCGAGTGGCCGTCCGCGTGCTGGAGCCCCTCGCCGGTCAGCGTGGTGCGACCCGCGGTGGCGCCGACGATGAAGCCGCGGCCGAGCTGGTCGCCCAGCTGCCACATCTGGTCGGCGGTGCGCTGCCAGCCGAACATCGAGTAGAAGATGTAGAAGGGGATCATCGGCTCGCCGTGCGTCGCGTACGACGTGGCGGCGGCGATGAAGTCGGCCATGGCGCCGGCCTCGGTGATCCCCTCGTTGAGGATCTGGCCGTCGGTGGCTTCCTTGTAGTACATCAGCTGGTCACGGTCGACCGCGTCGTACGTCTGGCCCTTCGGCGAGTAGATACCGGCCGAGGGGAAGAGCGACTCCATACCGAAGGTGCGGGCCTCGTCGGGGACGATCGGCACCCAGCGCTTGCCGGTCTGCTTGTCCCGCATCAGGTCCTTCATCAGCCGGACGAAGGCCATCGTGGTGGCCATCTCCTGCTGTCCCGAACCCTTGGTGAGCGCCTTGAACGCACGCTCCTCGGGCTCCGGGAGCACGACCTGGTGCACCCGGCGGGCCGGGGCGGGGCCGCCGAGCGCGGCACGGCGCTCCTGGAGGTAGCGGACCTCGGGGGAGTCGGCGCCGGGGTGGCCGTAGGGCACCAGGCCCTCGTCCAGCTTCGCGTCCGGGATGGGGAGGTCCAGCAGGTCGCGCATGGTGCGGAACTGCTTGCCGTCCAGCTTCTTCATCTGGTGGTTGGCGTTGCGGGACTCGAAGCCCTCGCCGAGGGTGTAGCCCTTCACGGTCTGCGCGAGGATCACGGTCGGCGCGCCCTTGAACTCCAGGGCGGCCCTGTACGCCGCGTACACCTTGCGGGCCTCGTGGCCGCCGCGCGAGGAGTGGAAACACTCGGCGATCTTCGCGTCGGTGAGCAGCTTCGCCAGCTCGGTGAGCGCGGGCTCGGCGCCGAAGAAGTGCTGGCGGATGTAGGCCACGTCGCGCGTCGCGTACGTCTGGAACTGCGCGTCGGGTACCTCGCGGAGGCGCCGGATCAGCGCGCCCGTGGTGTCGAGCTGGAACAGCTCGTCCCAGGCGGAGCCCCAGAGCGTCTTGACGACGTTCCAGCCGGCGCCGCGGAACTGGGCCTCCAGCTCCTGCACGACCCGGAAGTTGGCCCGCACCGGGCCGTCGAGGCGCTGCAGGTTGCAGTTGATGACGAAGGTCAGGTTGTCAAGACCCTCACGGGCGGCCAGGGTGAGCGCGGTCGTCGACTCGGGCTCGTCCATCTCGCCGTCGCCGAGGAAGGCCCAGACGTGCGAGTTCGAGGTGTCCTTGATGCCGCGGCCGGACAGGTAGCGGTTGAACCGTGCCTGGTAGATCGAGGAGATCGGGCCCAGGCCCATCGAGACCGTGGGGAACTCCCAGAGCCAGGGCAGCCGGCGCGGGTGCGGGTAGGACGGCAGGCCGTCGCCGCCCGCCTCCTGGCGGAAGTTGTCGAGCTGCTGCTCGCTGAGGCGTCCGTCGAGGAAGGCGCGGGCGTAGATGCCGGGCGACGCGTGGCCCTGGATGTAGAGCTGGTCGCCCGAGCCGTCGCCCTCCTTGCCGCGGAAGAAGTGGTTGAAGCCGGTCTCGTACAGCCAGGCGGCCGAGGCGAAGGTGGCGATGTGGCCGCCGACGCCGAACCGGGAGCCGCGGGTGACCATCGCGGCCGCGTTCCAGCGGTTCCACGCGGTGATCCGGCTCTCCATCGCCAGGTCGCCGTCGAAGGCGGGCTCGGCGGAAGTCGGAATGGTGTTGACGTAGTCGGTCTCCAGCAGCTTGGGCAGCGCGAGACCGGCGCCGTCGGCCCGCTCCAGCGTGCGGCGCATCAGATAGGCGGCACGGTGGGGGCCTGCGGCCTTGGTGACGGCGTCCAGGGAGGCCGCCCACTCGGCGGTCTCCTCGGGGTCGCGGTCCGGGAGCTGGTCGAGCTCGCTGTGAAGCGTGCCTACGGGGTCGGTCATGGTCGCCGCCTTCCGGACAGAACAGGGGGTGAAGAAAGGCCCGGTCTGGCAGGACAGGGCGACGGGCTGGGTAAAGCCCTCCGCAGACTGTAAGTCGCTGATCGATGATCGATCAAAGGGTAGAAGGGAAAATCTTTCCGTAGCGTAAAAAGTCGGCATGCGGTGTCAGGAATCGGGGCACGCGGTGCCGCAAAAACCTCCGGAATCAGGCTCGCGGTGCACATCCGAGCACGTGGTCCTTCACCAGAGGGCCGATCTGCGGGTCCCTGCGCCGGAACGCTTCGACGAGCGCCTCGTGCTCCTCCGCGTACGACTTCTGCACGGTCCCCAGCCAGCGGATCGACAGCGTCGTGAACACCTCGATGCCCAGGGACTCCCAGGTGTGCATCAGCACGCTGTTCCCGGCGGCCCGCACCAGCTCCCTGTGGAAGGCCACGGTGTGCCTGACCTGCGCCGCGCTGTCGCCCGCCCGGTCGGCCGTGTAGAGCGCTGCGACCGAGGGCTCCAGTGCGGAGACATCGGCCGCCAGCCGGTCCACGGCCAGTTCGGCGGCGATCTGTTCCAGGCCGGCCCGGACCGGATAGCTCTCCTCCAGGTCGGCCGCGGTCAGATTCCGCACGCGTACGCCCTTGTTGGGGGCCGACTCGATGAGCCGCAGTGACTCCAGCTCGCGCAGGGCCTCCCGTACGGGCGTCTGGCTGACCTCCAGCTCGACGGCGATCCGCCGCTCGACGATCCGTTCACCGGGCTGCCAGCGCCCGCGCACGATGCCCTCCACGATGTGCTCGCGAATCTGCTCGCGCAGGGAGTGGATGACGGGGGGCGTCATTTTGAGCTCCTTCGGACCGTATTGGTCTGGGCGGGACCGGTCCCTCGGACCAGGCCCCCCATGACAATACGGCGGCGCCCCCGTCCGGAAGTGATCCGGACGGGGGCGCCGCAGGTGAGGCTGGTTACAGGCCGAGCTCGACCTCGAACTCGCCGGCCTCCAGGATCGCCTTGACCGTCGTCAGGTAACGGGCCGCGTCGGCGCCGTCCACCAGGCGGTGGTCGTAGGAGAGAGCCAGGTACGTCATGTCGCGGACGCCGATGACGGTGCCCTCGGCGGTCTCGATGACGGCCGGACGCTTGACGGTCGCGCCGATGCCCAGGATGGCTGCCTGGTTCGGCGGGACGATGACCGTGTCGAACAGCGCGCCGCGCGAACCGGTGTTGCTGATCGTGAAGGTCGCACCGGACAGCTCGTCCGGGCTGATCTTGCTGGACCGGACCTTGCCCGCCAGCTCCGCGGTCTTCTTCGAGATGCCGGCGAGGTTGAGGTCGCCCGCGTCCTTGATGACCGGGGTCATCAGACCCTTCTCGGAGTCCACCGCGATACCGATGTTCTCGGTGTCGAAGTAGGTGATCGTGCCCTCGTCGTCGTTGATCCGGGCGTTGACGACCGGGTGGGCCTTCAGCGCCTGGGCGGCGGCCTTGACGAAGAACGGCATCGGGGACAGCTTGACGCCCTCACGGGCGGCGAAGCCTTCCTTGGCCTGGTTGCGCAGCTTCATCAGCTTGGTGATGTCCACCTCGACCACGGTGGTCAGCTGGGCCTGGCTGTGCAGGGCCTTCATCATGTTGTCGCCGATGACCTTGCGCATGCGGGTCATCTTGACGGTCTGGCCGCGCAGCGGCGAGACCTCCAGCTTCGGCGCCCTGGCGGCGGCGGCCGGAGCGGCGGACGGCGCCGGGGCGGCGGCCTTGGCGGCCTCCGCGGCGGTGATGACGTCCTGCTTGCGGATGCGGCCGCCGACGCCGGTGCCCTTGACCGAGCCCAGCTCGACACCGCTCTCGGCGGCGAGCTTGCGGACCAGCGGCGTCACGTAGGCGCCGTCGTCACCGGAGGTCGCGGCCGGAGCCGGGGCCGGGGTGACGGGGGCGGGCGCGGGGGAAGCGGCGGGCGCCGGAGCCGCGGGTGCGGCCGGTGCCTGCTGGGCGGGGGCCGGGGCGGCGGGGGCCGGTGCCGGAGCAGCCGGTGCCGGAGCGGCGGGTGCCGGAGCCGCCGCCGGGGCCGGGGCGGCGGGCGCTGCGGCCGGGGCCGCGCCCTTCGCGCCGACGACGGCGAGCCTGGCGCCGACCTCGGCGGTCTCGTCCTCGGCGACCAGGATCTCCAGCAGGGTGCCCGCGACGGGCGACGGGATCTCGGTGTCGACCTTGTCCGTCGAGACCTCGAGCAGCGGCTCGTCCTCGGCGACGTCGTCGCCGACTTCCTTGAGCCAGCGGGTGACGGTGCCCTCGGTGACGCTCTCGCCGAGCGCCGGCAGGGTGACGTCGGTGCCCTCGGCCGAACCGCCGGCGGCGGGCGCCGGGGTTTCGGCGGCGGGGGCGGCCGGGGCAGGAGCCTCGGCAGCGGGCGCGGGGGCTTCGGCGGCGGGGGCGGCCGGGGCAGGAGCCTCGGCAGCGGGCGCGGGGGCTTCGGCGGCGGGCGCGGGGGCTTCGGCAGCGGGCGCCTCGGCGGCCGGTGCGGCGGCGGGAGCCGACCCGCCCGTGCCGTCGTCGATGATGGCCAGCTCGGCGCCGACCTCGACGGTCTCGTCCTCGGCGACCTTGATGGAGGCCAGAACGCCGGAGGCCGGAGCCGGAATCTCGGTGTCGACCTTGTCGGTCGAGACCTCGAGCAGCGGCTCGTCGGCCTCGACGCGCTCGCCCTCGGCCTTGAGCCAGCGGGTGACGGTGCCCTCGGTGACGCTCTCTCCGAGCGCCGGCAGGGTTACGGAAACCGACATGGTTTCAGTTGCTCCTAACGAATGGGGTTTCCCCTGCTCGCGCGCGGCGGGGAGCCTGGGGAAGTGCGGAAGTGGTCGTCGCGGCCCTGCGACCGGGTGCCCGGGAGGGGCTCCTAGTCGTGGGCGTGAAGCGGCTTGCCGGCCAGGGCCAGGTGGGCCTCGCCGAGCGCCTCGCTCTGCGTCGGGTGCGCGTGGATGAGCTGCGCGACCTCGGCCGGCAGAGCTTCCCAGTTGTAGATCAGCTGGGCTTCGCCGACCTGCTCGCCCATTCGGTCACCGACCATGTGGATACCGACGACGGCACCGTCCTTGACCTGTACGAGCTTGATCTCGCCCGTGGTCTTGAGGATCTTGCTCCGGCCGTTGCCCGCGAGGCTGTACTTGAGGGCGACGACCTTGTCCGCGCCGTACACCTCCTTGGCCTTCGCCTCGGAGAGCCCCACCGACGCGACCTCGGGGTGGCAGTACGTCACCTTCGGCACGCCGTCGTAGTCGATCGGCACGGTCTTCAGACCGGCCAGACGCTCCGCGACGAGGATGCCCTCGGCGAAGCCGACGTGCGCGAGCTGCAGGGTCGGGACGAGGTCGCCGACGGCCGAGATCGTCTCGACGTTGGTCCGCATGTACTCGTCGACCAGGACGTAGCCCCGGTCCATCGCGACGCCCTGCTCCTCGTAGCCGAGGCCCTGCGAGACCGGACCGCGGCCGATGGCCACGAGCAGCACCTCGGCCTCGAACTCCTTGCCGTCGGCCAGCGTGACCTTGACACCCTTCTCGGTGTACTCGGCCTTGTCGAAGAAGGTGCCCAGGTTGAACTTGATACCGCGCTTGCGGAACGCCCGCTCCAGGAGCTTGGAGCTGTTCTCGTCCTCGACCGGCACCAGGTGCTTCAGGCCCTCGACGACGGTCACCTCGGTGCCGAAGGACTTCCACGCCGAGGCGAACTCGACGCCGATGACGCCGCCGCCCAGGATGAC
This sequence comes from Streptomyces sp. NBC_00388, assembly GCF_036061255.1. Classification (NCBI taxonomy): domain Bacteria; kingdom Bacillati; phylum Actinomycetota; class Actinomycetes; order Kitasatosporales; family Streptomycetaceae; genus Streptomyces; species Streptomyces sp. NBC_00388. Next base: position 2,035,388 of record NZ_CP107948.1, on the reverse strand, counting down.
CGCGGACTCCGGGACCCGGTCGAGCGTCAGGGCGTGGTCGGAGGAGATGATGCGGTTGCCGTCGATCTCCAGGCCCGGCAGCGACTTCGGTACGGAGCCGGTGGCCAGGAGGATGTGGCGGCCCTGGATGCGCTTGCCGTCCACATCGACGGAGGTGGGGGACGAGAGACGCCCCTCGCCCTCGATGTAGGTCACCTTGCGGGAGGCGACCAGTCCCTGCAGGCCCTTGTAGAGGCCCGCGATCACGTCGTCCTTGTACTTGTGGACCCCGGCGATGTCGATGCCGTCGAAGGTGGCCTTGACACCGAACTGCTCGCTCTCGCGCGCCTGGTCGGCGATCTCGCCGGCGTGCAGCAGGGCCTTGGTGGGGATGCAGCCGTTGTGCAGGCAGGTACCACCCAGCTTGTTCTTCTCGATCAGGGCGACGTCGAGACCGAGCTGCGCCCCGCGCAGCGCCGCGGCGTAACCGCCGCTACCGCCGCCGAGAATCACTAGGTCGAAAACGGTGCTGGCGTCGTTCGCCACGTCACGTCCTCCATGCATGGTGCGCCGGTGCCGGTCTTCCCTGACCGGGCGGCGGCGGGTGTACGGCCGCTTCTATTCGGCCCTGTGGTGGGGGCCCTGTCCTGCCGAAGACCCATCTTCGCACTTGTCGGCCGCAGACGGGACGCCGGGCCGCAGTGCGGTACGTCCCATCCGCCGTCCGGGCCTCTCACCCGGGCGTACGCACGTACGGATTTCGTTCAGGGCGAACACCGGCAAAGACAGGGCAAAGCCGTACGGCCCCGGGCTCGGGGGCCCGGGGCCGTACGGGAGGCGCGGTGGTGCGGATCAGCCGAGGTCACCGTCGGCGGTGCGCTCCGCGAGCCGCACCAGGGTGCGGATCGCCGAGCCGGTGCCGCCCTTGGGGGTGTACCCGAAGGGACCCGCCTCGTTGAACGCGGGACCCGCGATGTCGAGGTGGGCCCAGGTGATGCCCTCGCCGACGAACTCCTGGAGGAACAGGCCGGCGACCAGGCCGCCGCCCATCCGCTCGCCCATGTTGGCCATGTCGGCGGTGGGGGAGTCCATGCCCTTGCGGAGGTCCGCGGGGAGCGGCATGGGCCAGGACGGCTCGCCGACCTCCTCCGCGATCTCGTGCAGCGACGTACGGAAGGCGTCGTCGTTGGCCATGATGCCGAAGGTGCGGTTGCCGAGCGCCAGCACCATCGCACCGGTCAGCGTCGCCACGTCGACGATCGCGTCGGGCGTCTCCTCGGAGGCCTTCGCGATCGCGTCGGCCAGCACCAGCCGACCCTCGGCGTCGGTGTTGAGGACCTCGACGGTCTTGCCGCTGTACATCCGGAGGACGTCACCGGGGCGGGTGGCCGAGCCCGACGGCATGTTCTCGGCGAGCGCCAGCCAGCCGGTGACATTGACCTGGAGGCCGAGGCGCGCGGCGGCGACGACAGCGGCGAACACGGCGGCGGCGCCGGCCATGTCGCACTTCATCGTCTCGTTGTGGCCGGCCGGCTTGAGCGAGATGCCGCCCGAGTCGTAGGTGATGCCCTTGCCGACGAAGGCGAGCGACTTCTCCGCCTTGGAGTGCGTGTACGAGAGCTTCACCAGCCGCGGCGGGGCCTCCGAGCCGACACCGACACCGAGGATGCCGCCGAAGCCGCCCTTGGTGAGTGCCTTCTCGTCGAGCACCTGCACCTTGATGCCGTGCTCCTTGCCCGCCGCCGTGGCGACAGCGGCGAAGGACACCGGGTTCAGCTCGTTCGGCGGGGTGTTGACCAGGTCGCGGGCGCGGTTGATCTCCTCGGCCACGGTCACGGCGCGCTCGGCTGCGGCCTTGTGCGCCTTGTCGCGCGGCTTGGCACCGAGCAGGGCGGCCTCACCGAGCGGGCCCCTGGCGTCCTTGGGGACGGCCTGGAACGCGGTGAAGGCGTAGGCCCCGAGCAGCGCGCCCTCACCGATCGCCTGGACGTCCTCGGCCGTGGCGACGGGCAGGGCGAAGGCGGCCTTCTTGGCGCCGGCCAGCACCCGGGCGGCGACACCGGCGGCGCGGCGCAGCGTCTCCTCGGCGTACTCGCCGTCCGCTGCGTCCGTCTTGTCCGGTACGGCGCCGAGCCCGACGGCCAGCACCACCGGGGCCTTGAGGCCGGACGGCGCGGGGACCTTGGTCGCCTCGCCCTCGGCGCCGGTGGCACCGAGGGTCTCCAGGACGGCGGCGAGCTTCCCGCCGAACGCCTTGTCCACGGCTTCGGCGCCCGGTGCGACCACGGGCCCCTTGGCGCCCTTCGCCACGCCTACGACGACGGCGTCGGCGCGCAGCGTTGCGGCGCCGGCCGTGCTGAGAGTGAGAGCAGTCACGGTGGTGAAATCTCGCTTCCGTTGAGTTTGTCGGTGGCCGATGGATGGGGCCGCCCCGCCGCAGAGCCTACGCTCGGTGACGGAAATCGCCCACGCGGGCTGCTTGTCGGACAGAGCGGTGGGGGAGACGGGCCGGACGGCGTCGCGTGTCCCGCCGGGTCCGGGGGCCGGCTAGCCGAACGTCAGCACCACCAGGGCCGCCGTCGCCGCGGTCTCGGCCAGCGCGCCGAAGACGTCGCCTGTGACCCCGCCGAAGCGGTGCACGCAGTGCCGCAGCAGGAGTTGGGCGGCGCCGAGCGCCAGCAGGACGGCCAGTGCGTGGCGCAGCGCGCCGTACGGACCGAGGAGCGCGCCGGCGGCGGCGCAGGCCGCGGTGACGCCGGCTGCCGTGGCCAGCGCGGCCCCGGGGGGCACGGTCCCGGCCACCGCGGCGCCCAGCCCGTCCGGGCGGGCGGCGGGAACCCCCCGGCGGCAGGCGAGCGTCAGCGCCAGCCGGGCGGTCAGCGCGCAGACGACGGCGCCCGCCGTTCCGTACTCCCAGCCCTCCCCGTACAGCCGGGCCAGGGCGGCGACCTGGGCGAGCAGGACGAGGACCAGCGCCACCACGCCGAAAGGGCCGATGTCCGACTGCTTCATGACGCGCAGCGCGTCATCGGCGGGCCTGGCGCTGCCCAGCCCGTCGGCGACGTCCGCCAGCCCGTCCAGATGCAGACCACGGGTGAGGACCGCAGGTACGGCCGTGCTCACCACGGCTGCGAGCAGCGGCCCCGGCCCGAGCAGCAGCACCGGTGCGCCGAGCGCCGCGGCGCACACCCCCACGACCAGCCCGGCCAGCGGGGCGCAGAGCATGCCCGAGCGCGCCGCCGCCCGGTCCCAGCGCGTCACCCGGACCGGGAGGACCGTGAGCGTGCCGAAGGCGAAACGTATGCCGTCCATGGCGCGCAGGCTATCCGCTGCCGGGGGCGGATAAGTTGCGTATAACAGTCGGAAAGGGAAGCGGGTGGCATGGGTCACTGGTGGGTGCGGAACATCGTGGAACCCGGCAAGCTCCCGCTGACGCTGGCGCTCTTCTCCTTCGTGCTGTCCTTCGTGGTCGTGCGGTCCATCGCCCGGCTGATCCGGGCGGGCCGGGGGCCGTTCCGCAACGTGACGCCGGGCGGGATGCACATCCACCACGTCGTGCCCGGTGTCGTCCTGGCGGTCGTCGGCGGCTTCGGCGCGGTGGCCAGCGGACGGCACGGGGCGGGCGCCGCTGTCTGCGCGGTCCTCTTCGGGACCGGCGCCGGGCTGGTCCTCGACGAGTTCGCCCTGCTGCTGTACCTGGCCGACGTGTACTGGAGTGACCAGGGCCGCAAGAGCGTCGAGATCGTGGTGCTCACCGCGGCCCTGGTGGGGCTCGTGCTGGGCGGCTTCCTGCCGTTCGGCGTCAACGCGCTGTCGCCCCAGGAGATCCATGACCGGGGGGCGCTGGCGGCGAACGCCGCACTGAACTTCGCCTTCGCGCTCGTCGCCCTGAGCAAGGGCAAGCCCCGGACCGCCCTGATCGGCGCCGTCGTCCCGTTCGTCGCCCTGATCGGGGCCGTACGGCTCGCCCGGCCGGTCTCGCCGTGGGCCAGGCGGTTCTACCGCCACCGCCACCGGACGCGCGCCAGGGCGATGCGGCGCGCCTACCGTCACGACAGGCGCTGGGCGGGCCCCCGGCGCCGGCTTGAGGAGTTCATCGGCGGGGCCCCCGACCCGGACCGGACCGGGCCGGCCCGGCGGGACGGCGGCCCGCCCCGCTGACGCCGGCGGTCCCGCCAGGCCGCCAGCGCGCAGAGCGCCAGCGCCGCCAGGATCGCCGCCAGATGCTCCTTGCCCGCCAGGTTGTCCTTGACGACCAGCTCCAGGACCATCCCCACGATCACCGCGCCGGCCGTCCACCGGGCGCCCAGCCGCCAGCAGACATAGACGGCGAGACCGACCACCGCGGCGGACGGACCGGTGTCGACGATCAGCGCGTCCGACGGCTTCACACCGAGGAAGCCGTCGGGCTCCAGCGCGATCGCGGCGCGGGCGTACAGGGTCCCGGCGAGCGTGGTGACGTACGAGATGAGGAGCGTCCGCCACCAGCCGATGCAGATCTCCGCGATGCCGAACACCAGCAGGACCTGGACCAGCGCACCCCAGACCGGCAGATCGAGCGCCGGCACGAAGAGCGAGAGCGGGGTGCGCAGCAGCGCCAGCCAGAGCGGGTCCAGCGCCCGGACGAAGCCGACGGTCTGCACCGGCCGCAGCCCCCACGACTGGTTCTGCACGATCTGGAAGCACGCCGTCAGCGCGACCGCGCCGAGCGTCAGCGGGACGGCACGCCACTTCCTGGTGACGAGCGCCGTGCGTACGGCGGTGAACAGCGGACCCCACTCACGCCGGGCCGCCGCGCGCAGGGCGCGCCGGTTCACCGTCTCGTCCCGAGCGGTGTGCGGTGCAGCCACCCGGGCAGTCCCGGGGCTTCCAGGAAGCCCTCGGCGCGCGCTGACGCGACCGCGATGCGCAGCAGATCCGCGCTCTTCTCGAACAGCATGAAACGGGGCTCCCAGATCGGCCGGTACTTGGCGTTGGCTCGGTACAGCGACTCGATCTGCCACCACCGCGAGAAGAAGGTGAGGAAGGAGCGCCAGAGCCTCAGTACGGGGCCGGCCCCGAGCTTCGAGCCACGTTCGAAGACCGATCTGAACATCGCGAAGTTGAGCGAGACCTGAGTGATCCCGATCTCCTTCGCCCCTTGCAGAAGCTCAATGATCATGAACTCGATCAGGCCGTTCCCGGCCTCACGGTCACGGCGCATCAGGTCGAGCGAGAGCCCTTCGCTGCCCCAGGGCGCGAAACTCAGCAGGGCGCGCAACTCGCCCTCGCCGTCCCGGCATTCGAGCATCATGCAGCGGCCGTCCGCCGGGTCGCCGAGCCGCCCGAGCGCCATCGAGAAACCCCGCTCGGTGGCGCCGTCGCGCCAGTCGTCGGCCCGGCGCACCAAGTGCTCCATCTCGGGCCCCGGGATCTCCGCGTGGCGCCGGGCCCGGACCGTGTACCCGGCGCGCTCCACCCGCTTGCAGGCCTGGCGCACGGTCCGCATGGCCCGGCCCTCCAGGGTGAACTCCGCGGTCTCCACGATCGCTTCGTCACCGAACTCCAGCGCGTCGAGGCCGTGCCTGGCGTAGACGGTGCCGGCCTCCTCGCTCGCGCCCATCACGGCGGGCAGCCAGCCGTGCTCGCGCGCCTCGGCCAGCCACGGTTCGATCGCCCCCGGCCAGGCCTCCGGGTCCCCGATCGGGTCCCCGGACGCCAGCGAGACCCCGCCGAGCACCCGGTAGGCGACCGCGGCCTTGCCCGTGGGGGACCAGACGACGCTCTTGTCGCGGCGCAGTGCGAAGTAGCCGAGCGAGTCGCGCTCGCCGTGCCGCTCCAGGAGGGCGCGCAGCCGGTCCTCGTCGTCGGGGGTGATCGGGTCGGTGGCGCGCCGGGAGCGGAAGGCGGCGAAGAGCACCGCGAGCAGCAGCAGAGTGGAGAGCGCGTTGATGACGACGTCGACCCAGGCGGGGGTCTCGATGCCCTGGACGCGGGAGTCGTCGGGGACCAGCGAGATCAGCCGCATCACGCCGTACCGCCAGCGGTCGGGGAACGACGAACGGTACGTGTCATGGGCCGTGTTGGTGAGGGTGACCAGCAGCGAGGCCAGCAGCGAGCAGGCCAGCAGACCGCCCGCCGCCACGGCGGCGGCCAGCTTCGGGTTGGAACGGTCGCCCTTCGCGTAGTACTCCCGCCTGCCGATCAGGAGCGACAGCACGAAGGCGGCGGTCAGGGCCAGCGAGACCCAGTTCTGCGCGTACCTGCGGAACTCCGGGAAGCACATGGCCAGTACGAGCACCAGCAGGAAGAGTCCGCCGATGATCAGGTTGAGCAGCCAGGCGGCCCGCTTGCGGCGGCGCATGGTGATGGCCAGGAAGAGGGTGAAGGCGCCCGAGGCGAAGCCCGCGGTGAGCAGGTAGGGCGTGAAGAAGTACTCGGTGTTGTGCCGGCGCAGGTCCTGGCCGAGGGAGACCCACGCGGCGCCCAGCAGGTTGATGAACGTCACGGCGCGCAGGTACCAGACGGCGAACGCCGCACAGCGGCGCGAGCGGACCGTGGTCAGGGGAGTACCCCCGGCAGATGTACGGACTTCTCCCATGAAACGCGATGATATGGGGCGCCTGGGATCCTGCCGGTAGGTGCGGCGGCCGACGGCAGGCCGACCGCCGCTGTGCTACACCCCACTGTCTCCCGCGGAGGGCTCCGGCGCCACCGAAGTCGCTTCTCCGCCGGGGGAGTTCGGCAGGGATCCGGTCGCGGCGCCGTCGGCGGGGGCGGCTTGGGCGGAGGTCTCCGCGACCGGGGCCGCGAGCCCGCCGGACCCTTCCGCGCCCGGCGCCGCACCGCCCGCCGCGTCCGCCTCCCCGGCGCCGTCCGCTTCCCCGGCGCCGTCCGTCCCCTCCGCCGGGCGTTCCGGCAGCTCCGCCGCCAGCGCCGCCGCCGCCTGCACGAACGGCAGCGCCAGCAGCGCCCCCGTCCCCTCGCCGACCGTCACCCCGTGGTCGAGCAGCGGCGTCAGCGCCATCCGGTCCAGTGCCTTGGCCTGGGCCGGTTCACCGCTGACCTGGCCGGCCAGCCACGACTCGGGGGCACGGAAGGCGGCCCGCTGGCCCACCAGCGCACACGCGGCCGACACCACTCCGTCGAGGATGACCGGCAGCCGCCGCACCGAGCACTGGAGCAGGAAGCCGGTCATCGCGGCCAGATCCGCTCCGCCGACCGCGGCCAGCAGCTCCAGCTGGTCGCCGAGGACCGGGCGGGCCCGGCGCAGCGCGTCCCTGACCGCCGCGCACTTGCGCATCCACACGAGGTCGTCGATGGCAGCTCCGCCGCGCCCGGTGACGACGGAGGCGTCCGTGCCGCAGAGCGCGGCGATCAGGGTGGAAGCGGCGGTGGTTCCGCCGACGCTCAGATCACCCAGCACGACCAGGGCGGTGCCCGAGTCGGCCTCCTCGTCCGCGATGGCCATGCCCAGCCGTACGGCCTGCTCGGCCTCCGCCGCGGTGAGTGCGTCCTCGATGTCGATCCGGCCGGAGCCGCGCCGCACCCGGTGCCGTACGACCTCGTCGGGCAGCAGCGCCGGATCGCAGTCCAGGCCCGCGTCGATGATCCGCACGGGCACGCCGAGCCGCCGGGCCAGCACCGCGACCGGGCTCTCCCCGTCCAGCACGGCCCGGACCAGCAGGTGCGCGCTGCCCGCGGGCCGCGCCGACACATCCAGCCCGGCCACCCCGTGGTCGCCCGCGAACAGCACCACACGGGCCTGGTCGACGGGCCTGACAGGTACCGCGGACTGCGCTGCCGAGAGCCACTCACCCAGCTCGTCGAGCCGGCCGAGCGCGCCGGGCGGAACGGCCAGCCGCTCCCGGCGTTCCTCGGCTTCGCGCCGTACGCCGCTGTCGGGGCGTTCGATCAGATCGGAGAAGTCGTCGAGATTCAGCGCGCTCATTCGCCGAACAGTACCGGCAGCATTCCTGGCGAGATGTCCGCGGACCGCCGCGCGGCCCATACGTTCCACTGTGCGCCGGATTGTGCTCCGGCCACGGCCGGAGCTCAGCCGCGCAGCACGACCGCCTGCCCGGCGACGACCAGCAGGACCTGCTCGCACTCGGCGGCGAAGGCCGCGTTCAGCCGCCCCAGTTCGTCGCGGAAGCGCCGCCCCGACGCGGTCGCGGGCACCACCCCCGAGCCCACTTCGTTGCTGACCGCCACGACCATGCGCCCGGTGGCCCTGACCGCGGCGACCAGCTCGCTCACCCGGGTGCTCAGCGCCTGCTCGCCGCCCTGCGCCCACCGGGCGTCGTCCCAGGCGCCCGCCCGGTCCATCGCGTCGGTCAGCCAGAGCGACAGGCAGTCGATCAGCAGCGGGGGCCCGCCGTCGTCCGCCAGCAGCGGCAGCAGTTCACAGGTCTCCTCGGTCCGCCAGGAGCCGGGCCTGCGCTCACGGTGCAGACCCACCCGCGACGCCCACTCGGCGTCGCCGTCGCGGCTGCCGCCCGTCGCCACGTACACGACCCCGGGGAAGCCCTCCAGCCGGCGCTCCGCCTCCACGGACTTGCCGGAGCGCGCACCGCCGAGCACCAGGGCGCGGCGCGGGAGATCGGGGACCGCGTGGTACTCACCGACGATCAGCGTCGTCCCGTCCGGCACCGCCCGCGCCCCGGCGGCGGCCAGCCGCCGGGTCAGCTCGGGGCCAGGCGGCACCTCGTGGCCGATGTGCACGGCGAGCACATCGGTGGTCGCACTGATGGCGCCGCTCGCCCGCAGCCTGGCCAGGGCGTCCGGCCGTCCGACGACATCGGCGGCCACCATCTCGTACGGGTCCTGGCCGTCCGGGAGCCCGGCCGGTGAGGCTCCGGGCGGCAGGTACAGCAGCCGCTCGCCCTCCGGCGACGTCACCTCGTACCCGGTGCCGGGGGAGTCCATCGCGACCGCTCGCACCCGGTGCCCGCTGATCAGCGTCAGCACCCGTCCGTCCGCCACCCGGCCGGCCGGCGGCAGCCCGGCCGGCAGCTCCACCGGCGGCCCGTCGTGCGGATGGGTGAGCAGCACCTGGCGTACCCCGGCCAGCGAGTGCCCGGCGCGGGCGGCGGCCAGCGCTGCCCCCGGGGTGAGATCGAGCAGCAGTACGCCGTCGAGGAGCAGCGCGGTCGCCGCCCGCGCCCGGTCGCCCCGGGCGGCCGCACAGACGGCGCAGGGACAGGCGGGACGGGGCAGGCCGTCGGGGGCACCGGTGCCGAGGAGAGTGAGTTCCACAGGAAGATCCTCCCGCGCCGCCGCTCCCGGTGCGCGCCCGGCTACGCTGCCAGCAGGCTGTGAGCCCGCCCGGGGAGACCCGTGCGGGATCCCGGCCGGCCGAAGACAGCGCGATATCAGCGTGGCATCCAGGAGGCGGACATGGCATGGACGTGGCGGTTCGAGAAGTCCGACGGTACGGAGACGCAGCCGTCGGTGGCGCCGGATGAGTTCACCACGCAGGGCGACGCGGAATCCTGGGTCGGCGAGGTGTGGAAGGAGCTCGCCGAAGGGGGAGCCGACCAGGTGACGCTCTTCGAGGACGGCAACAAGATCTACGGCCCGATGAGCCTGCACCCGCAGGAGCCGGCGGCGGACGCCGCGGACCCCGCGGACGCGGCGGACCCGGCCTGAGCGAGGCGGGGCAGAGGGCAGGGGCGGGGCCCGCGCGGGTGCCGCCCCGTGCCTCTGCCCCGCCCCGGCCTCACATCGTGCCGAGCGTGATCTCGGTGGTCCTCGTCTTGCCTGAGCGCTCGTAGCCGAGCTTGACCTTCTGTCCCGGCTTGTACGACGCGAGTGTCTCGGAGAGCTGCGTCAGCGACGTGACCGGGGTGGAGGCCAGCCGGGTGACGATGTCCCCGGTGCGCAGCCCGGCAGCCTTCGCCGCGCCGTTCCCCGTCAGGGCCACCACCGCGACCCCCGCGGGCTGACCGCCCGCGCTCACGACGGTGCGTCCGGTGATTCCCAGGGCCGCCCGGCCCGAGTTGGTGACCTTGCCGTCCTTGATGATCTGGTCCGCGATGTTGGTGACCATCGAGGACGGGATGGCGAAGCCGATGCCGGGCGCCGCGCCGCTGCCCAGCTGCGGGTCGGTCGCCGCCAGGGTGGGGATGCCGATGACCTTCCCGTCCAGGCCGACCAGCGCGCCGCCGCTGTTGCCGGGGTTGATCGCCGCCGAGGTCTGCACCATGTTCCCGATGGTGGCGCCGGTGCCGCCCCCGGAACTGCCCTCGCTGACGGTACGCCCGGTCGCCGAGACGATCCCCTGGGTGACGCTGCTGGAGAGCCCCAGCGGGGAACCCAGCGCGAGCACGATCTTCCCCATGTCGACCTTGGACGACTGGCTGAAGGAGGCGGCCTTCAGCCCGGACGGCACCTTGTCGAGCTTGATGACAGCCAGGTCCTGCGCGGGGTAGCTGGAGACGAGGCGGGCGTGCAGCTGTCCGCCGCCGGTCGCCGATGTGACCTTGAACTGCTTGGCCTTGCCGACCACATGGGCGTTGGTGACGATGTCGCCCTTGGCGTCGTAGACGATGCCCGAACCGAGGTCGTTGCCCGACTCGATCTGGACGACCGAGGGCAGGACGTTCTTGATCACCTGCTCGTAGTTGCTCTGCAGGGCGTTCCCGCCGGTGGCCGAGGCATCGTCGGACCCGGAGTCGGCGGCGGGCGACGAGGACGGGCCGGAACCGGCTGCGAGGGCGGACCGGGCGCCGGAGCCCGAGCAGCCGCCGAGCAGGGCGACGCCGCAGATCCCTGCGGTCAACGGCAGCAGCAGCCGCTGCACACGGCTGCGGACACGGCCACGGGCAGGACCACGGACACGGTTACGGGAGAGCTCCATGTCCGTAGTGTCGCTTTTGTCAAGAGGGGTCTGCCTGCGGTGCGCCGCCGATCAGGGGAGTGCTGCGGGCGTCAGCCCCGCACGCCGCACAGATGCAGCAGCGCCGCCACGCTCTTGTACGGTTCGGTGCGCCCGGCGCGGTCCTCGGCGGCCAGCAGCTGGTCGAGCTCGTGGGCGGCAGGCAGGACTTCGTCATTGCCCACGTTGTCGGTGAAGACCCGGACCCCGTACCAGGCGTGCAGGGGCGCGGCGATCCCGGCCAGGGTGGCGGTGAGCGCTTCGAGCCGGTCGGCGCGGACCGTCAGGCCCAGCCGGTTGGTGTAGGTGGCGCTGTCGAAGCCGGCCAGCGCGGTCGGCCAGTCGGCCGCCATCCCCGCCCGCATGGCCAGCGCGTCCGCGTTCCGTACGAGCAGCGAGAGCAGCCCGCCGGGTGCCAGCATCCGGGCCAGCCCGGCCAGCATCGCGTCGGGCTCCTGGACGTACATCAGCACGCCGTGGCAGAGCACCACGTCGAAGCTGCCGGGCAGGAAGTGCGCACCGGTCTCCCGGCCGTCGCCGTCCAGCAGCCGCATCCGCTCCCTGATGCCCTCGGGCTCGGTGGCCAGGGCCTCCCTGGCCACCTTGAGCATCGCGGGGTCGGACTCCAGACCGGTCACGGTGTGCCCGGCGCGGGCCAGGCGCAGGGCCTGAGTGCCCTGCCCCGTGCCGACGTCGAGGATCCGCAGCCGCTGGCCCACCGGGAAACGTGCCGCGAGCTGCTCGTCGAGCTGGCGCGCGACGAGCTCCTGGCGGACGGTGTTGCGGAGCCCTCCCAGACCCTTCAGCCATGCTGCCGAAGCGCCGTCGAACCCCGGTGCGCCCGTGCTCAGGGCCGCTCTCCGCGCTTGACCTGGGGCTTGGGAAGCCGCATCCGGCGCATCTGGAGCGTACGCATCAGGCCGTAGGCCAGGGCGCCGCGCTTGGGCTCGTCGGGGAAGCGCTCGTTCATCTGCTTCCGCATCCGGAACCAGATGCCGGCCGAGTCGATGATGATCAGCACGATCACGATGAGCCAGAGCAGCAGGGCGATGCTCTGCACGCCGGGCAGCTGGATGACGCTCAGGACCAGGATGACCACGGCGAGCGGCAGGAAGAACTCGGCGAGGCACCAGCGCGAGTCCACGTAGTCCCGCGCGAAGCGGCGGACCGGGCCCTTGTCCCGGGCCGGCAGATAACGCTCGTCACCGCTGGCGAGAGCCTGGCGCTGCTTGGCCATGTCCGCGCGGCGGGCCTCGCGCTGACGCTTGGAGGCCTCCTTGCGGTCGGTCGTAGGAGTGACCGCGCGGCGTCGCTGGGACTGCGCATCATTCCGCTTGGGGGTGGGGCGACCCTTGGGAGCCTGCGGGTCGCGGGGCTGCTTGGAGAGGTCCGGAGTCACCTTCGCGGTGCGGACCTTCTCTTCATTGGCGCGGCTTCGGAACACAAAACCCAAGGGTACGGGGTGGCGTGCGGGGCACCAGGACCGAGGGGGAACGATCCCGCAACGGTCTGCTGGGCCGCGTGTCCTCCGGGTGGCCGCCATGGGCCCGTACGCGGGCCGGGCGATGCCCTCCTCACGGGCGCACCCGCCGTCGTTTCCGCCGGTTCTGCCCGGTCTGCAGGGCTTTCCCGGGGTCGCTCCTACTCCCTGGGCGTGAGCGGATCCGCCTCAGGTCGTCCTGGAGGAGGAGCGCATCCGCTCCCGAACAGTGCGGTAATGGATGCAGGCCCCGTAGTGTGGGTTCAAGTGCTGGAGCTGAAGTCCGTCAGAAGGGGGCGCGCGAAGCCCATGAGCGGTGTCATGAAGCGTATGGGAATGATCTTCCGCGCGAAGGCCAACAAGGCCCTGGACCGGGCCGAGGATCCGCGTGAGACCCTCGATTACTCGTACCAGAAGCAGCTCGAACTGCTGCAGAAGGTACGCCGGGGGGTCGCCGATGTGGCCACCTCGCGCAAGCGTCTCGAACTGCAGCTGAACCAGTTGCAGGGACAGTCCGGCAAGCTGGAGGACCAGGGGCGCAAGGCCCTCGCGCTGGGCCGTGAGGACCTGGCCCGGGAGGCACTGTCGCGCCGTGCCGCCCTCCAGCAGCAGGTCACCGACCTGGAGACGCAGCACCAGACGCTGCAGGGCGAGGAGGAGAAGCTCACTCTCGCCGCCCAGCGTCTGCAGGCCAAGGTCGACGCCTTCCGTACGAAGAAGGAGACCATCAAGGCCACCTACACGGCCGCTCAGGCACAGACCCGGATCGCCGAGTCCTTCTCGGGCATCTCCGAGGAGATGGGCGACGTCGGCCAGGCCATCGCACGGGCCGAGGACAAGACGGCCCAGCTGCAGGCCAGGGCGGGCGCGATCGACGAGCTGCTCGCCTCGGGCGCACTGGACGACCAGTCCGGCATGGGCAAGGACGACATCTCCGCCGAGCTGGACCGGATCTCCGGTGGTACGGATGTGGAGCTGGAACTGCAGCGCATGAAGGCCGAGCTGGCGGGCGGGTCCTCCGGGAACCAGCAGGCCATCGAGGGCAATCAGCCGCAGGACAGGCCCCATCCGAATCTGGACAAGCAGTAGGGACGCGTCATGATCGTACGGATCATGGGTGAAGGTCAGATGGAGCTGGCCGACAGCCATCTGGCCGAGCTCAACAAGCTGGACGACGATCTGCTCACCGAGGTGGAGGGCGGCGACGAAGCGGGCTTCCGTCGCACACTCCTCGCCCTGCTCGACAAGGTCCGTGAGCTGGGCGCACCGCTCCCGGACGACTCGCTGGCCCCCTCGGAGCTGATCCTGCCGCCCGCCGACGCGACCCGCGCGGACGTCAGGGACATGCTCAACGACGACGGTCTGATCCCGGGCTGAGCCCCTTCCGGCCCGGCCGGATCCCACCGGCGGCATCCTGTCCGGCGCCCCGTCCGTCCCGCCCTCCCACCAGGCGCGGAGAAGGGCGGGGCGCCGTGCTGTGCGCACGGCTCCGGGACCTGGAGCGGCAGCGGAGAACGGGCCGTCCGGACCACGCGGCGGTACGCCGTACCGTTGCTCGACGTGACCTCCCCGTCGAAAGCCGCCACCCGCTACGCCCGGGCCAGCGGCTGGCTGCGCGCCCATCCGCTGGCGCTCGACGCCGTGCTGGCCCTGGCCGTGCTCGTCTGCATGATCACCGGTTCGTTCGCCGACACCGGCGGCCCCGACGGCCCGACCTTCGGCACCAGGAGCCCGGAGCTGCGCAGCGTCGTCCTGATGGTGGTGGGCGCCGCGGCCCTGGTGCTGCGGCGGCGCCGTCCGATGCCCGTCCTGGCGGTGACCGGAGCGGTCACCCTGGTCGAGCTGATCGCGGGGGAGCCGCCGGCGCCGGTCGCGATGAGCGCGGTCATCGCGCTCTACACCGTCGCCTCCCGCACCGACCGCCCCACCACCTGGCGGGTCGGGCTGCTCACCATGGCCGTGCTGACGGCGTCGGCCATGTGCTTCAGCCGGACCTCGTGGTACTCCCAGGAGAACCTCGGGATCTTCGCCTGGACCGGTATGGCATCGGCCGCCGGGGACGCCGTACGCAGCCGCCGCGCCTTCGTCGACGCGATACGGGAGCGGGCCGAGCGGGCCGAGCGCACCCGTGACGAGGAGGCCAGACGCCGGGTCGCCGAGGAGCGGCTGCGGATCGCCCGCGACCTTCATGATGTCGTCGCCCACCACATCGCCCTGGTCAACGTCCAGGCCGGCGTGGCGGCGCACGTCATGGACAGGCGTCCGGACCAGGCGAAGGAGGCGCTCGCCCACGTACGGGCTGCGAGCCGCTCCGCGCTGAACGAACTGCGCGCCACCGTCGGCCTGCTGCGCCAGTCCGGCGACCCCGAGGCACCCACCGAGCCTGCCCCGGGACTCGCGGTGCTCGACGCGCTGGTGGACACCTTCCGCAATGCCGGGCTCCCGGTGGAGGTGGCCTGCAGCCACGAGGGGACCGAGATGCCCGCCGCGGTCGACCTGGCCGCGTACCGGATCATCCAGGAGGCCCTGACCAATGTGCGCAAGCACGCGGGGCCCGGCGCCAGGGCCGAGGTCAGTGTGGTGCGGGTGGGCCCGGCCGTGGAGGTCACCGTCATCGACGACGGCGCGGGCGGCGAGGCGGCGGCAGGATCGGAGAGCGCCGGATACGGCACGGCTCAGGCGGGCGGGGGGCACGGTCTGATCGGGATGCGCGAACGGGCGGCCGCGCTGCGCGGCTCCTGCTCGGCGGGGCCCCGCTTCGGCGGTGGCTTCCGCGTACAGGCGATACTGCCGGTCACGGCCGGAGCGGGGGAGGACGTATGACGATCAGGGTGTTGCTCGCCGACGACCAGACGCTGCTGCGCAGCGCGTTCCGGGTGCTGGTGGACTCGGAGCCCGACATGGAGGTCGTCGGGGAGGCGGCGGACGGCGCGCAGGCGGTGGCCCTCGCCCGCTCGGAGGCCCCCGACGTCGTCCTGATGGACATCCGGATGCCCGGCACGGACGGGCTCGCCGCCACCCGCACGATCAGCACCGACCCCGAACTCACCGCGGTACGCGTGGTGATGCTCACCACCTTCGAGGTGGACGAGTACGTCGTCCAGTCCCTGCGGGCCGGCGCGTCCGGCTTCCTCGGGAAGGGCGCCGAGCCGGAGGAGCTGCTCAGCGCGATCCGTATCGCGGCGGCGGGGGAGGCACTGCTCTCCCCGGTGGCCACCAAGGGGCTCATCGCGCGATTCCTTGCCCAGGGCGGCAGTTCGGACGGATCGGACCCCGAGGCGTACGCGGGCCGGCTCGCCGCGCTCACCGTCCGCGAGCGTGAGGTGCTCGTCCAGGTCGGCGGCGGCCACTCCAACGACGAGATCGCCGAACGGCTGGCGGTCAGCCCCCTCACCGTCAAGACCCATGTGAACCGGGCGATGGCGAAGCTCGGCGCCCGCGACCGGGCCCAATTGGTGGTAATTGCCTACGAATCGGGCCTGGTCCACCCAAGGGCGTAGCGACGGCATACTCCACCTGCGGTATGTGCCGGATAAGTAAGGGACCTGGGAGCGACGAATCCGGCCCGCCGGATGGCAGAAGGTAGGAGTGGGTCACACGTGCCCCTTCATCCCTTCGGTTACACCTGCCTCGCACGCCACAGAAGAGAGACCCCATGTCCTGGCTGTCCAGATTCAGCCTCGCGCAACGGGCCCTGATCGGGCTGATATCGATCGTCGCCGTCGTCTTCGGTGCGATCGCGATACCGCAGCTCAAGCAGCAGCTGCTGCCCACCATCGAACTGCCGATGGTCTCGGTGCTCGCCCCGTACCAGGGCGCGTCCCCCGACGTGGTCGAGAAGCAGGTCGTCGAACCGCTGGAAGACACCATCAAGGCTGTCGACGGCATCAAGGGCGTCACCTCCACGGCGAGCGAGGGCAACGCCGTGATCATGGCCCAGTTCGACTACGGCAACGGCACCAAGCAGCTCGTCGCCGATGTCCAGCAGGCCGTGAACCGCGCCCGGGTGAAGATCCCGGACTCGGTCGACCCGCAGGTCGTCGCCGGTTCCACCGACGACATCCCGACGGTCGTCCTCGCCGTCACGTCCGACAAGGACCAGCAGGCGCTCTCCGACCAGCTCGACCGCTCGGTCGTCCCGGTCCTCCAGGACATCGACGGCGTCGGCCAGGTCAACGTCGACGGTGTGCGGGACCTCCAGGTCACCGTCACCCCCGACGCCAGGAAGCTGGCGACCGCCGGGCTGAACGCGGCGACGCTCAGCCAGGCACTCCAGGCGGGCGGCGCCACGCTCCCGGCCGGTGCGTTCTCCGAGGACGGCAAGAGCCGCACGGTCCAGGTCGGCGGCGGCTACACCTCGCTGAAGCAGATCGAGGACCTGCGCGTCACCGGCCAGGCCGCCCCGGGCGGTGCCTCCCCCTCGGGCCGGGCCCCGAAGCCGGTGCGCCTCGGCGACATCGCCAAGGTCGCCGAACAGCCCGCGAGCGCGGTCTCGATCACGCGCACGGACGGGAAGCCCAGCCTCTCCCTCTCGCTGACGATGGACCAGGACGGCAGCGCCGTCGCCATCTCCGACGCGGTCAAGGACAAGCTGCCCGCGCTGCGCAAGACCCTCGGCTCCGACAGCGACCTGAAGGTCATCTTCGACCAGGGTCCTTCCGTCTCGAAGTCGATCTCAGGCCTCACCACCGAGGGCGCCCTCGGCCTCCTCTTCGCCGTGATCGTGATCCTCGTCTTCCTGGCGTCGCTCCGCTCCACCCTGGTGACGGCGCTCTCCATCCCGCTCTCGGTGCTCCTGGCACTGATCGTGCTGTGGACCCGTGACCTCTCGCTCAACGTGCTCACCCTCGGCGCGCTGACCATCGCGATCGGCCGGGTGGTCGACGACTCGATCGTCGTCCTGGAGAACATCAAGCGGCATCTGAGCTACGGCGAGGAGCGCCAGACGGCGATCATCGGCGCGGTCCGTGAGGTCGCGGGCGCGGTCACGTCCTCCACCCTGACGACCGTGGCCGTCTTCCTGCCGATCGGCCTCGTCGGCGGCATGGTGGGACAGCTCTTCGGCTCGTTCTCCATCACGGTCACCGCGGCGCTGCTGGCCTCGCTGCTGATCTCGCTGACCGTGGTCCCGGTCTTCTCGTACTGGTTCCTGCGGGCGCCCAAGGGCTCGGCGGGCGTCGACCCGCAGGAGCTGCGCCGCAGGGCCGAGGAGAAGGAGGAGCGCAGCCGCCTGCAGCGCTTCTACGTCCCGGTGCTCCGCTTCGCGACCCGGCGCCGTATCACCAGCCTGGTCATCGCGGCCGTGGTGCTCGTCGCCACCTTCGGGATGGCTCCGCTGCTCAAGACCAACTTCTTCGACCAGGGCGACCAGGACACCCTCTCGCTCACCCAGAAGCTCGACCCGGGCACCAGCCTGCAGACCGCGGACGCCGCGGCCAGGAAGGTCGAGAAGGTGCTCGACGGCATCGACACGATCAAGGACTACCAGGTCACGGTCGGCTCCTCCGGCTTCGCAGCCGCCTTCGGCGGCGGTACGGGCGCCAACCAGGCCTCGTACCAGGTGACCCTGAAGAACGCGTCGGACTACGACAAGACCCAGGACCGCATCGAGAAGGGCCTGGCCGGGCTGCACGGCATCGGCGACGCCAGCGTCGGCAGCGGCGGCGGCTTCGGCGACCAGGACCTCAGCGTCGTGGTCAAGGCGGGCGACGGCGACACGCTCAAGAAGGCGTCCGAGCAGGTACGGGCCGCCGTGGCCAAGCTCGACCACGTCAAGGACGTGGAGAGCGACCTCTCGCAGAGCGTGCCGCGGATCTCCGTGAAGGCCAACTCCAGGGCAGCCGCCGCGGGGTACAACGAGACGACGCTGGGCGCTGCCGTGGGCCAGGCGGTCCAGGGCACCACGTCGGGCAAGATGATCCTGGACGACACCGAGCGGGACGTCGTCGTGAAGTCGGCGCAGCCGGCCACCACCCTCGCCCAGCTGAAGAAGCTCAGCCTCGGCGCGGTCAGGCTCGGCGACATCGCCACGGTCGAGCTGGTCCCCGGACCGGTCTCGATGACCCGCATCGACGGCGCCCGCGCCGCGACGATCACGGCGAAGCCGACCGGCGACAACACGGGCGCGGTCACCACCGCGCTCCAGTCGAAGATCGACGGCATCAAGAAGGCACTGCCCAGCGGCGCGACCGTCCAGATCGGTGGCATCTCGTCCGACCAGAGCAGCGCGTTCAAGAACCTGGCGCTGGCCATGCTGGCGGCCATCGCGATCGTCTTCATGCTGCTGGTGGCGACGTTCCGCTCGCTGGTCCAGCCGCTGATCCTGCTGGTCTCGATCCCGTTCGCGGCCACCGGCGCCATCGGCCTGCTGCTCGTCACCGGTACCCCGATGGGTGTCCCGGCGATGATCGGCATGCTGATGCTCATCGGCATCGTGGTCACCAACGCGATCGTGCTGATCGACCTGATCAACCAGTACCGCTCGCAGGGTCTCGGTGTGGTCGAGGCGGTCGTGGAGGGCGGCAGGCACCGTCTGCGGCCGATCCTGATGACCGCACTGGCGACGATCTTCGCGCTGCTCCCGATGGCGCTCGGCGTCACAGGCGAGGGCGGTTTCATCTCGCAGCCGCTGGCCGTGGTGGTGATCGGCGGTCTGATCACGTCGACGCTGCTGACGCTGCTGCTGGTGCCGACGCTCTACGCGCTGGTGGAGCTCCGCAAGGAGCGCCGGGCCGCGAAGAAGGCGGCCAAGCGCGCCAGGAAGGCGGACGGCGCGGACCCGGCAGGTGCCGAGTCGCCGTCGGACGAGCCGGAGCCCGCCAACGTCTGACCGGCACACGCACGAGCGGGCCCCGCACCGGCATCCGGTGCGGGGCCCGCCCGCGTCCTGCCAACGCCCTGGCTCTCCGGGGCTGGCGGCGGCACCACTGCGTTACGGCAGCGCCAGCATCTGCTCCAGGGCCAGCTTCGCGTACTTCTCGGTCTCCGGATCGACCTCGATCCGGTTCACCGTCTTGCCGTCGGCGAGCGACTCCAGTGTCCAGACCAGGTGCGGCAGATCGATCCGGTTCATGGTCGAGCAGAAGCACACCGTCTTGTCGAGGAAGACGATCTCCTTGTCCGGGTGGGCTGCGGCCACCCGGCGCACCAGGTTCAGCTCGGTCCCGATCGCCCACTTCGAAGCGGCGGGCGCCGCGTCGAGCGCCTTGATGATGTACTCGGTCGAGCCCACCTCGTCCGCCGCCGACACGACTTCGTGCTTGCACTCGGGGTGGACGAGGACCCGCACGCCGGGGATGCGCTCACGGACGTCGTTCACCGAGTCCAGCGAGAAGCGTCCGTGCACCGAGCAGTGCCCGCGCCACAGAATCATCCTGGCCCCGCGCAGCTGCTCGGTGGTGAGGCCGCCGTTCGGCTTGTGCGGGTTGTACAGGACGCAGTCCTCCAGCGACATTCCCAGGTCCCTCACCGCGGTGTTGCGGCCCAGGTGCTGGTCGGGGAGGAAGAGGACCTGCTCGCCCTGGCCGAAGGCCCACTCCAGGGCGCGCTGCGCGTTGGACGACGTACAGATGGTGCCGCCGTGCCGCCCGGTGAAGGCCTTGATGTCGGCGGACGAGTTCATGTACGAGACGGGTACGACCCGGTCGGCGATACCGGCATCGGTCAGTACGTCCCAGCACTCGGCGACCTGCTCGGCGGTGGCCATGTCGGCCATCGAGCAGCCCGCCGCCAGGTCGGGGAGTACGACCTTCTGGTCGTCCGTGGTCAGGATGTCGGCCGACTCGGCCATGAAGTGCACACCGCAGAAGACGATGTACTCGGCCTCCGGCCTGGCAGCGGCGTCGCGGGCGAGTTTGAAGGAGTCGCCGGTCACATCGGCGAACTGGATGACCTCGTCGCGCTGGTAGTGGTGGCCGAGCACGAAGACCTTGTCCCCGAGCTTCTCCTTGGCGGCACGTGCGCGCTCGACCAGGTCCGGGTCGGAGGGCGCGGGCAGGTCGCCCGGGCACTCCACACCGCGCTCGCTCTTCGGGTCCGCCTCGCGGCCGAGCAGCAGCAGCGCGAGCGGCGAGGGCTGTACATCGAGATCCTGACGGGGCTGGGCGGTGGTCACGACACGCACCCTTTCTTCTCAAGAAAAAACGCGCGGCTTGTGCCGCTCCGGTGGAGCCGGTGCTTTCACCGGGGCCTTTTCGTCTAAATGACGCTATCTATCATAGCTGCTTCACGTCACCTTGACGATGGCAATCTCGTCAATGTGACGTATCCCTGGACGCCCAGCTTCGTGACGCCGCGCGGGGGGTGTGCGAGCATGAAGGGGCAAAGAGAAGTACCGGGCCCGGAATGAATCCGCGGCCCTGCCGGTTGCAACGGTCGGCAAGCAGTCCGTACTTCCCCCGCCGCTCCGGCGGGGAGACCCTCCCGGGAGTGAAGCAGATGTCCGTATCGGACGAGAAGACCACGGTGAGCGACGGCATCCTCCTGTCCGACGCTGCCGCGTCCAAGGTCAAGGCCCTGCTCGACCAGGAAGGCCGTGACGACCTCGCACTCCGCGTGGCCGTCCAGCCCGGCGGTTGCTCCGGCCTCCGTTACCAGCTCTTCTTCGACGAGCGCTCGCTCGACGGCGATGTGGTCAAGGACTTCGGCGGCGTCAAGGTCGTCACCGACCGGATGAGCGCTCCGTACCTGGGTGGCGCCTCCGTCGACTTCGTCGACACCATCGAGAAGCAGGGCTTCACCATCGACAACCCGAACGCCACCGGCTCCTGCGCCTGCGGCGACTCGTTCAGCTAGTCCGCCGTTCGCGTCCCCGGACGTGTGCAGGCGCCCCGAGGGGGCGGCCCCGGAGAGATCCGGGACCGCCCCCTCGGCTGTTCCTAGCGGCCCATCCGCGGGACGGGGTCACCGGTTGCCGCGTTGACGACCTGCCTGCTGCCCAGCGGCTGCTCCAGCTGCACCTTCTGCGTCACCGGAGCGATGATGTCGGGGCAGACCGCTCCGGGCTTCCGGCTCGGCGCGGTCAGCGCCACCCGCACGGCGCTCCGGCTCTCGGTGGTCCGGATGGTGTACCGCCCGCACACCTGGCCCACGATGCGCAGGGTCAGGCTCCGGCCGTCGGCGCGGTACCCCGTCGGGGCCTGGTCCGAGCCGCCTGGCCGGTTGCTCTCCGCGGGCGGCTCCGGCTTCTTCAGATAGCGGTCCGCCACCGCCGTCGCGGTGACCGTGACGGGCCCCGCCGTACCCGCGGGCCGGGTCTCGAACAGCCATGAGGGGACGAGGAGCTGCTGTCCTCCGGCCATCCGTACCGCGAGCCCCAGCTCCGCGTGGCTGACGGTCACCTGCCGGGGCCCGGACGATCCGGCCGGCGGTGTGCACCCCGCGGACGGCGGTGCGCTCCCCGTACCGGCCCCGGCGGCCGAGCGCGCGGTGAGCGGCTCCATGGTGGCGCAGCCACCGGTCTCGCCGCCGTCCGTTGCGGCGCCGCCCGCCCCGCCCGCGGGCGCGTTGAGGCGCTTCAGTGCCCCGGCCGCGCCGATCAGCGGATACTCCGGCCCCTTGACGGGAGCCTTCAGTGAGCCGCTGCCGCCGGTCAGCCGGCCGTCCGCCCCGATCTGCAGCCCTGTCGTCCACCCGTACGTGGGCAGCCCGCCGATCTCCGGGTCGGCGTTGACCACCCGCACCGACCCCATCACCCGCCCGGCGTCGAGCTTCGCGCCGCTCTCGCCCAGCGCCTTCAGCACCGGTGCCGCCGCGGCCTTCGCCGCCTGCTCACCGACGGGCTTCCCGTCGCCTGCCGATGGCGCCCCGCCGGACGAACAGCCCTTGCCGAGTGGGCAGTTGTCACTTCCGCCGCTGCCGAACCGGGTGAACGTCCAGGCTCCCGGAGCCTGTCGGGTGACCTGGAGCAGTGGCCCCGACCCGTCCTTGCCCGCGCCCACCCTCCAGGCCTCACCCACCCGGCGTGGCGTGCCCGGCACGCCGAGCGCGCCGGCCAGCCGCGCCACCTCGGCGGCGGTGACGGTGCCATCGGCGCGGTACACCGGAGCTGTCTTCGGCGGGTCCGGGAGTGGGCCTTCGGCGCGGTAGACGGCGCCCCGCGGGTCGGGCTCCCCCGGCGCGATGCCCGGGGAACCGCCGCTGCGCGCCGACTGGTCGAGAGCCAGGGGAGGGGGGTCGGCGGCGCCGCCGGGGGCGCCGCTGGTCTCCGTGCCGCCGCTGTCGTGGCCGGCCGCGGTCGCCGCCCAGTAGGCGCCTCCGCCTCCGGCCAGCAACACCGCCGCTGCCACCGAGGTGACGGCGGCGGGGGACCGCCGCCGCCGGGGACGTGCCGTGTCGTGCTCGGGTCGTTCGCTGCTCACCGCATGCTCCTTCGACTCCGCTGCCGCCCACTGCCGTGTGGCATCTCCCCCGTGCGGGGGAACGGTGGTGGGACGGTGCGGGGGAGCTCGCGGTTCCCTCCGCGGCCTCTCCGCCGCCTGCGGGGCCGCTCAGTCGCCGTACTCGGACATGGCGTCGATGAGCCGCGCGGACGCGGGCGGCACGGTGACGCCGTGGATCAGCGACGGGGGGACGGGCGCCGGCGCGGGCCCCGCGGGAACCACCCAGTGGGGCGCCATGCGCGCGCAGTCGCCACGCAGATCGGTGAGGTCGGCTTCGGGCTCGGACGGGGCAGCGGTCCGGGACGCGGTGAAGTTCATATTCCAGCCTAGGCACGGGTCCGCCTGCGGAGAAAGCGCTACTATCGGGTAGTTTCCTCCCCGTGAGCCGCGGGCGTACGAACCGGTAGCGTGAGGTGTCCGCCTCCCTCCTCCGCAGGAGTGCTCGCCGTGCGCATCGCAGTCACCGGCTCCATCGCCACCGATCACCTCATGACCTTCCCCGGCCGCTTCGCCGACCAGCTGGTCGCCGATCAGCTCCACACGGTCTCCCTCTCCTTCCTGGTCGACAACCTCGACGTACGGCGCGGAGGTGTCGGCGCCAACATCTGCTTCGGGATGGGACAGCTCGGCACCGACCCGATCCTGGTCGGCGCGGCGGGCTCGGACTTCGACGAGTACCGCGCCTGGCTCGACCGGCACGGCGTGGACACCGGCTCGGTCCGGATCTCCGAGGTCCTGCACACCGCCCGCTTCGTGTGCACCACGGACGCCGACCACAACCAGATCGGTTCGTTCTACACGGGCGCCATGAGCGAGGCCCGCCAGATCGAGCTCCAGTCGGTCGCCGAGCGCGTCGGAGGCCTCGACCTGGTGCTGATCGGCGCCGACGACCCCGAGGCGATGCTCCGCCACACGGAGGAGTGCCGCGCCCGTTCGATCCCTTTCGCTGCCGACTTCTCGCAGCAGATCGCCCGGATGACCGGTGCGGACATCCGCACCCTGCTCGCCGGTGCCACGTACCTGTTCTCCAACGAGTACGAGAAGGGGCTCATCGAGTCCAAGACCGGCTGGACCGAGGACGAGATCCTCGACCGGGTCGGCCAGCGGGTCACCACACTCGGCGCCCGGGGCGTCCGGATCGACCGCAGGGGCGAGGAGCCCATCGTGGTCGGCTGCGCGGAGGAGGAGGCGAAGGTCGACCCGACCGGCGTGGGTGACGCCTTCCGCGCGGGCTTCCTGTCGGGGCTCTCGTGGGGCGTGAGCCTGGAGCGTGCGGCCCAGATCGGCTGCATGCTGGCCACCCTGGTGATCGAGACGCTGGGCACACAGGAGTACACCCTGCGCCGCAACGACTTCATGGACCGCTTCACGAAGGCGTACGGCGACGACGCGGCGGCAGAGGTCCGGACCCACCTCAAGTAGCGCCGGCCCGCGGCTCACGACACGCGGCGCACCCGGAAGGCGGTACCGCCGTCGACCGGGTGCGCCCCCGCGTACTCCTGTCCGCGCATCTCGCACCACGCCGGTACGTCGAGCCGGGCGGCCTCGTCGTCCGAGAGCACCGTCACCACCCCGCCCAGCGGCACGTCCCCGATGACCTTGGCCAGCTCGATCACCGGGATCGGGCACCGCTTGCCCAGCGCGTCCACGACGAGCCCGTCCGGCCCCGCCCCGCCGTCCGGTCCCGCAGCGGCACCGGGTCCCGCAGCGGTGTGCGCCGGGAGCCGCCCTCGCCGCTCGTCCCGCACCGGCCCCGCGGCGCCCGTCGCGCCGGCGCCCAGCCGCTCCCGCGCGGAACGGACCACCCCCGGCAGCACGGCGAGGAAACGGTCCACTTCCGCATCCGGCGTGCCGAGCGGGAGCGAGACGCGGACGTTCCCCTCCGAGAGCACCCCCATCGCCCGCAGTACATGACTGGGTGTCAGCGTGCTGCTGGTGCAGGACGAACCGGATGACACGGAGAAACCGGCCATATCCAGCTCGTGCAGCAGAGTCTCCCCATCGACATAGAGACAGGAGAACGTCACGAGATGCGGCAGCCGCCGCACCGGATCGCCGACGACCTCGACATCAGGCACCAGCTCGCGCACCGATGCCCTGATCCGGTCCACGAGTCCCCGCAGCCGCACCGACTCGGCCCCGGCCCCGGCCCGTACGGCCCGCAGCGAGGCCGCGGCGGCCACGATCGCCGGGACGTTCTCGAAGCCCGCGGCCCGCCCGGACTCGCGCTCGTCCGCCGGACCCTGGGGGGCGAACCTCACGCCCTTCCGTACGGCGAGCAGCCCCACCCCCGCGGGCCCGCCCCACTTGTGGGCACTGGCGGTGAGCAGCGACCAGTCCCCGCCGACCGGCCCCCACCCCAGGGACTGGGCCGCGTCCACCAGCAGCGGTACGCCCGCGGCCCGGCAGGCACCGGCCACCTCGGCGACCGGCTGCTCCGTGCCCGTCTCGTGGTTGGCGGACTGCAGACAGGCCAGTGCGGTCCCCTCGGTCAGGGCGGCGGCGTACGTGCCGGGGTCGACCGCCCCGGTCCGCCCCACCGGCACCTCGGTGACCGAACCCCCGCCCGCCTCATGGGTCGCCGCCGAATGGAGCACCGACGAGTGTTCGACCGACGAAACCACCAGATGACTGCCGACACGCCGACGGCCGGAAAGTGCTCCAGCAATTCCGGAATGGACCGCCCGGGTCCCCGACGAGGTGAATACGAGCTCGTCCGGACGGCACCCGACGGCCTCGGCCGCCGCCTCCCGGGCCGCGTCGAGCAGCAGCCGCACCCGCCTCCCTTCCCGGTACGGACGGGCCGGATCGGCCCAGCCGTCGTCCAGGGAGGCTTGCAGGGCCTGACGTGCGACGGGGTGCAGGGGCGCGGAGGACGCGGCATCGAAGTAGGACACGGCGTCACGCTAGCCGCCGGGTGCGGACGGCCCGTCCGCCGTCCCCGGGGAGGGACCGTCAGATCCCCGCCGGAAGCCGGGATTCCACCCCTTCGGGGTGTCGGACGGCGCGTTGGGCACCCTCCCCGCGCGGCCCCAAATGGCCTCCAGTAGGGTTTGGTCCGCATAAACATCCAAACCCCTGCCCGAGCAGGACCGGCGACCGACCTCGATGCGGCCGCAGCCGGCCGGCCGGGCGAGACTCTCGGGAAGGCGCTACGTGAGTCCCAACGGCTCCGACCGCTCGTCGCGGCGCCCGATGCGGCGGAAGCTGCCGCAGGTGCTGACTGCGGGCCTGATCCTTGTGACCGCTACAGGTTGCTCGTACAAGGATTTCCCCCGCCTTGGTATGCCCACCCCGGTAACGGAAGAGGCACCTCGGATCCTCTCCCTCTGGCAGGGCTCGTGGGCGGCAGCGCTCGCCACGGGCGTGCTGGTGTGGGGGCTGATCATCTGGAGTGTCATCTTCCACCGGCGTAGCCGGACCAAGGTGGAGGTACCTCCGCAGACCCGGTACAACATGCCCATCGAGGCCCTGTACACCGTGGTCCCTCTCATCATCGTCTCGGTGCTCTTCTACTTCACCGCGCGCGATGAGTCGAAGCTCCTCAACCTCTCGGCGAAGCCCACCCACACGGTCAACGTGGTCGGCTTCCAGTGGAGCTGGGGCTTCAACTACGTGGAGGACG
The DNA here is from genome assembly GCF_036061255.1 of Streptomyces sp. NBC_00388. Taxonomy (NCBI): domain Bacteria; kingdom Bacillati; phylum Actinomycetota; class Actinomycetes; order Kitasatosporales; family Streptomycetaceae; genus Streptomyces; species Streptomyces sp. NBC_00388. Next base: position 2,009,067 of record NZ_CP107948.1, on the reverse strand, counting down.
TGGACGGCAACCCCTCCACGGGCAACGCGGCGAAGACCACGGAACTGTCCGACATCCCGGACCGTTTCACCAAGCAGTTCCCCAAGGGAGCCGAGGGCGTCTACGACGTCGGTACGCCGGCCTCCCGGAACCCGCAGACCGGCAACCCGGGGCCGACCCTCTGGCTGCCCAAGGGCGAGAAGGTCCGGTTCGTTCTTACTTCGCGCGACGTCATCCACGACTTCTGGGTGGTGCCGTTCCTCATGAAGATGGACGTTGTCCCGGGCCACACCAACTCCTTCGAGGTGACCCCCAACCAGGAGGGCACCTTCCTGGGCAAGTGCGCTGAGCTGTGCGGCGTAGACCACTCCCGGATGCTCTTCAATGTGAAGGTCGTCTCCCCGGAGCGCTACAAGCAGCACCTCAAGGACCTGGCGGCCAAGCACCAGAACGGCTACATCCCCGCCGGGATCGCGCAGACTGGCCACGCCAAGAACGCGGAGACGAACAACCTGTGAGCATCCTCAACGAACCTCAGGGTGCCGCCGCAGCAGACGACTCCTACGAGAGCGAGCTGCCGGTACGGCGCAAAGAGCCGGGAAACATCGTCATCAAGTGGATGACCACCACTGATCACAAGACGATCGGCACGATGTATCTGGTCACATCGTTCGCCTTCTTCTGCATCGGCGGTGTGCTGGCGCTCGTCATGCGCGCCGAGCTGGCCCGTCCGGGTACGCAGATCGTGTCGAACGAGCAGTTCAACCAGGCGTTCACGATGCACGGCACGATCATGCTGCTGATGTTCGCGACGCCGCTCTTCGCCGGATTCGCGAACTGGATCATGCCGCTGCAGATCGGGGCGCCCGATGTGGCGTTCCCGCGGCTGAACATGTTCGCGTACTGGCTGTACCTCTTCGGCTCGCTCATCGCGGTCGGTGGATTCATCACCCCGCAGGGCGCGGCCGACTTCGGCTGGTTCGCCTACTCCCCGCTGTCGGACGCCGTCCGGTCACCGGGTGTCGGCGCCGACATGTGGATCATGGGTCTGGCCTTCTCCGGCTTCGGCACGATCCTCGGGTCGGTCAACTTCATCACCACGATCATCTGCATGCGCGCCCCCGGCATGACGATGTTCCGTATGCCGATCTTCGTGTGGAACGTCCTGCTGACCGGTGTGCTGGTCCTGCTGGCCTTCCCGGTTCTCGCTGCCGCACTCTTCGCGCTGGAGGCGGACCGCAAGTTCGGCGCTCATGTATTCGATGCGTCAAATGGCGGCGCGCTCCTATGGCAACACCTCTTCTGGTTCTTCGGCCATCCAGAGGTGTACATCATCGCGCTGCCATTCTTCGGAATTATTTCCGAAGTGATTCCGGTGTTCTCCAGAAAGCCGATGTTCGGATACATCGGCCTGGTCGCCGCGACGATTTCGATCGCCGGTCTCTCCGTGACCGTGTGGGCGCACCACATGTACGTCACCGGCGGTGTGCTCCTGCCGTTCTTCTCCTTCATGACCTTCCTGATCGCAGTGCCGACCGGTGTGAAGTTCTTCAACTGGATCGGCACGATGTGGAAGGGGTCGCTGTCCTTCGAGACACCGATGCTCTGGGCCGTCGGCTTCCTGATCACCTTCACCTTCGGTGGTCTGACCGGCGTCATCCTGGCCTCGCCCCCGATGGACTTCCACGTCTCCGACTCGTACTTCGTCGTCGCGCACTTCCACTACGTCATCTTCGGCACCGTGGTCTTCGCGATGTTCTCCGGATTCCACTTCTGGTGGCCGAAGTTCACGGGCAAGATGCTGGACGAGCGGCTCGGCAAGATCACCTTCTGGACGCTGTTCGTGGGCTTCCACGGCACGTTCCTGGTGCAGCACTGGCTGGGTGTCGAGGGCATGCCGCGGCGGTACGCGGACTACCTCGCCGCCGACGGCTTCACCACGCTGAACACCATCTCGACCATCAGCTCCTTCCTGCTGGGCCTGTCGATCCTGCCGTTCTTCTACAACGTCTGGAAGACCGCCAAGTACGGCAAGAAGGTCGAGGTCGACGACCCGTGGGGCTACGGCCGTTCGCTCGAGTGGGCGACGTCCTGCCCGCCGCCCCGGCACAACTTCACGACCCTCCCGAGGATCCGTTCCGAATCCCCGGCGTTCGACCTGCACCACCCGGAGATCGCGGCTCTCGACCAGCTCGAGAACCACGGCTCCGGTGACAAGGTCCTGTCCGGCGGCAAGGAGGCAGGCAAGTGAAGGTCCAAGGCAAGATGTTCATCTGGCTGGCCGTCTTCATCCTCGCCGTGGCGGTCGTCTACGGCGTGTGGTCGAAGGAGGCAGCCGGAACGACGGCCCTCTTCATGGCCTTCGGGCTGAGCATCATGATCGGCTTCTACCTGGCCTTCACGGCCAAGCGGATCGACGCCGGCGCGATGGACGACAAGGAAGCCGATGTCGCGGACGACGCCGGTGAGGTGGGGTTCTTCGCCCCGCACAGCTGGCAGCCGATCTCGCTGGCCGTCGGCGGCGCGCTCGCCTTCCTCGCCATCGCCATGGGCTGGTGGCTGCTGTACTTCTCGGCACCGCTCGTGGTGATCGGCCTGTGGGGCTGGGTCTTCGAGTTCTACCGCGGGGAGAACCAGAACCAGTAGGGGCTGCGCCCCACCGCTGGACCGAACGGGGAGGCCCGGACGCCGATCAGGTGTCCGGGCCTCCCCGTTTGCAGTCATCCGGCGTGCCGTTACCGGGGGATCTTCTTAACGTGTGCATATGAGCCATGCACCTCGAACCCGTACGGTCCTGAGCTGCACGCTGCTGGTCGTGTCCCTTGGGGCAGCGGCGACCGCGTGCGGCAGTTCCGGCAACAGTCCACTCTCCGCGCCGCCGTTCGACGCGGCCGACTCGATCTCCTTCAACGGCCTCCAGAGCAAAGGCAAGGCCGACCCCGACAAGCCGCTGGAAATCACCTCCAAGGACGACGACGGCCGCATCACCGATGTGACGGCCACCGACAGCACAGGGCGCCAGCTGGCGGGCGAACTCTCCGCCGACGGCAGCAGGTGGCACAGCACCGCCCCGCTGGCCGCAGGTGTGCACTACACGGTCCGGGTCGCCACCGAGGACGACGACGGCGCGCCGGGCGGCCGCACGATGTCCTTCGACACGGCGACCGCGTCCCACCGGCTGAACGTCACCTTCGGCCCCAAGGGCGGCGAGTACGGAGTGGGCCAGCCGGTCACCGCCCAGCTCAGCGCCCCGGTCAAGGACAAGGCGGCCAGGGCGCAGGTCGAGCGGGCCCTCAAGGTGGACTCGGTGCCCTCCGCCGACGGCGCCTGGTACTGGGTGGACAGCAAGACGCTGCACTACCGCCCGAAGGAGTACTGGCCCGCGCACGCCACGATCAGCGTGCACAGCAACCTCAACGGCATAAAGGTGAGCGACAAGCTGTACGGCGGCGCCGCCAAGCCGCTCAAGCTGAGGACCGGCGACCGCCTGGAGGCGATAACCGACGCCTCGGCGCACCAGATGACCGTCAAGCGCGACGGTCACGTGATCAACACCATCCCGGTGACCACCGGCAAGCCGGGCTTCTCCACCCGTAACGGCGTCAAGGTCGTGCTGGGCAAGACCTACTTCGTCCGTATGACCAGTTCCAGCATCGGGATAGCCGCCGGCAGCTCCGACTCGTACGACCTGCCGGTCTACTACGCGACGCAGGTCACACTCAGCGGTGAGTACGTGCACGCGGCGCCCTGGTCCGAAGGATCGCAGGGGTCCGCCAACACCAGCCACGGCTGCACCGGGATGAGCACCGGCAACGCCGCGTGGTTCTTCAACCACGTGCGCCAGGGCGACATAGTCAAGGTCGTCGGCAGCGACGGCGACACGATGACGCCGTTCGACAACGGCTACGGCGACTGGAACCTGTCCTGGGCCAAGTGGGCCAAGGGCAGCGCGCTGACGAACGGAAAGCAGAGCACCGCAGCACCCGAGCAGACGGCCCGGCTGAGGCCCGCCGCGCTCTGACCCGCAGCCGGCACCGTTCCTCCGTGGGGGAGGGTCTGCGGACCCGGGTCAGGTCCCCGCGGAGACGGTGCCCGCCGCGAGCCGGCCGCGCACCAGGGCGGCCAGTGCGCCCGCGAACTCCACCGGTTCCACCGGAAGGGTCACCGCGGCGTCCGCGCGGCTCCAGGTGGCCAGCCAGGCGTCCTGCGGCCGCCCCATCAGCAGCAGCACGGGCGGGCAGTGGAAGACCTCGTCCTTGATCTGCCGGCAGACGCCCATACCGCCCGCCGGGACGGACTCGCCGTCCAGGACGCAGGCGTCGATCCCGCCCCTGTCCAGGGCGCCGAGCACCGCATCGAGCGTCGCGCACTCCAGGTACTGCACCGGCGGCACGTCCGCGGCCGGCCTGCGACCCGCCGCGAGCCGTACCTGTTCCCGGGTATTCGCGTCGTCGCTGTAGACCAGGACCGTGGCGCTCGGCTGCATTGTTCCTCCGTGACGGCTGTGTCTTCGGGATCTGCGGGATCTGCGGGGCCCGCGGGGCCCGTTGGGGTTGGACCTTGGCGCGGATGCTACTCCGTCCGACACCCCGTCAACACCGTTACGGCCTGCCTCGCGATGGGCTGTTCGGGCTGGACACGAGCGCCTGACACACCGAACGGCACCCCCCAGGGTGAGGGCGGGATAAGCGACCGACATAATGTCGGTCGTGGCGACAGCAACGACAGTAGAAACCGGGCACGCGCACCCGTCGGTCAATCGGCCGAACCTCACCAGCGTCGGAACCATCATCTGGTTGAGTTCCGAGCTGATGTTCTTCGCGGCCCTCTTCGCGATGTACTTCACCCTGCGATCGGTGACGGGTCCCGAGCACTGGAAGGATATGGCGTCCTCGCTGAACGTTCCTTTCTCGGCGACGAACACCACGATCCTTGTGCTCTCCTCCCTCACATGCCAGCTCGGCGTCTTTGCCGCCGAGCGCGGCGATGTGAAGAAGTTGCGCTCGTGGTTCTCGATCACGTTCGTGATGGGTGCGATCTTCATCGGAGGCCAGATCTTCGAGTACACCAGCCTGGTGAAGGAGGACGGCCTCTCGCTCTCCTCCGACCCGTACGGCTCGGTGTTCTACCTGACCACAGGCTTCCACGGCTTGCATGTGACAGGCGGCCTGATCGCCTTCCTGTTCGTTCTCGGCAGGACATACGCGGCCAAGAGATTCACGCACCAGCAGGCGACCGCAGCCATCGTCGTGTCCTATTACTGGCACTTCGTCGATGTCGTGTGGATCGGCCTCTTCGCGACGATCTACCTGATCAAGTAATCGGGCCCGACGCCCCACTCATCCAGACCGACGCAGAAGATCCTGACACCGGGGTAATCCGTGAAAAAGCTCTCCGCACGACGACGCCACCCGTTGGCGGCGGTCGTCGTCCTACTCCTCGCGCTGGCGGCCACCGGGGGGCTGTACGCCGCGTTCGCTCCCGCGGGCAAGGCGCAGGCCGACGACACCTCCCAGTCCCTCGCCATCAGTGAGGGCAAGAAGCTGTTCTCCGTGGGCTGCGCAAGCTGCCACGGAATGGGCGGCCAGGGCACATCCGACGGTCCCAGCCTGGTCGGCGTCGGCTCTGCCGCCGTGGACTTCCAGGTCGGCACCGGCCGTATGCCTGCCCAGCAGCCCGGCGCCCAGGTGCCGAAGAAGAAGGTCATCTACTCGCAGGGCGAGATCGACCAGCTCGCCGCGTACGTGGCCTCCCTCGGCGCCGGACCCATCGCGCCGACCTCGAAGCAGTACAGCGACCAGGGTGCCGACATCGCAGCCGGTGGCGACCTGTTCCGCACCAACTGTGCCCAGTGCCACAACTTCACGGGCGAGGGCGGTGCCCTGACGCACGGCAAGTACGCCCCGAGCCTCGAAGGCGTGGACCCCAAGCACATCTACGAGGCCATGCAGACCGGCCCGCAGTCCATGCCGAACTTCCCCGACACGACGATGCCGGAGAAGCAGAAGCAGAACATCATCGCGTACATCAAGACCGTCAACGGCGACAACTCCGCCAGTGAGGGCGGCCTGAAGCTGGGCGGCCTCGGTCCGGTCAGCGAAGGTCTCTTCGGCTGGATCTTCGGACTCGGTGCGCTGATCGCAGTTGCCATCTGGGTCGCGGCCCACACCGCTAAGGCCAAGAAGTCATGAGTAGCCAAGAGAATTCCGAAGAGAACCTGCCGAGTGAGCAGGGCACCGCGCACGGCGCGGTGGACACCGTGGACGACCCGTTCGCGGACCCGGGTCTGCCGGCCCACAAGCCGCGCATCCAGGACATCGACGAGCGGGCCGCCAAGCGTTCCGAGCGCGTGGTCGCCTTCCTGTTCACGCTCTCGATGCTGGCGACGATCGGGTTCATCGCGTCCTACGTGATCTTCCCGGTCGACAAGCTCGTCTTCATCTTCCCGTTCGGGCACGTGAGCGCGCTCAACTTCTCTCTGGGTCTGACCCTGGGCGTGGCGCTCTTCACGATCGGCGCCGGCGCGGTCCACTGGGCCCGCACGCTGATGTCGGACGTCGAGATGCCGGCCGACCGTCACCCGATCGAGGCCCCGGCCGAGGTCAAGGCGCAGGTCATGGCCGACTTCGCGGCAGGTGCCGCCGAGTCCGGCTTCGGCCGGCGCAAGCTCATCCGCACCACCCTGTTCGGCGCCATGGCCATGGTGCCGCTCGCCGGTGTGATGCTGCTGCGCGACCTGGGCCCGCTGCCGGAGAAGAAGCTCCGCAAGACCCTGTGGGCGCGCGGCAAGGTGCTCATCAACATGAACACCAACCAGCCGCTGCGTCCCGAGGACGTGGCCGTAGGTTCGCTGACGTTCGCGATGCCGCAGGGCCTGGAGGAGTCCGACGAGGACTTCCAGACGCAGATCGCGAAGGCCGCCCTGATGATCGTCCGCATCCAGCCGGACAACATCAAGGACAAGAAGGAACGCGAGTGGGCCCACGACGGCATCGTCGCTTTCTCGAAGATCTGCACCCACGTCGGCTGCCCGATCAGCCTGTACGAGCAGCAGACGCACCACGTGCTCTGCCCGTGCCACCAGTCCACCTTCGACCTGTCCGACGGCGCCCGCGTCATCTTCGGCCCGGCCGGCCACCCGCTTCCGCAGCTGCGGATCGGTGTGAACGGCGAGGGTAATCTCGAAGCGCTCGGCGACTTCGCAGAGCCCGTCGGTCCTGCCTTCTGGGAGCGCGGATGAGCACCGTGACGGATACACAGCGCAAGGCGCCCGCCGGCGAGCGGGTGGCCGACTGGGCCGATGGCCGGCTGGGCATCTACGGCCTGGCCAAGACCAACATGCGCAAGATCTTCCCGGACCACTGGTCCTTCATGCTCGGTGAGATCTGCCTCTACAGCTTCATCATCATCATCCTCACGGGTGTCTATCTGACGCTGTTCTTCCACCCGAGCATGAACGAGGTCGTCTACAACGGCCCGTACGTGCCGCTCCAGGGCATCCACATGTCCGAGGCGTACGCCTCGACGGTGAACATCAGCCTGGAGGTCCGCGGCGGCCTGCTGATCCGGCAGATCCACCACTGGGCGGCGCTGGTCTTCCTGGCCGGCATGCTGGTGCACATGATGCGCGTGTTCTTCACGGGCGCCTTCCGCAAGCCGCGCGAGATCAACTGGCTCTTCGGCTTCCTGCTTCTGGTGCTCGGGATGTTCACCGGCTTCACCGGCTACTCCCTCCCGGACGACCTGCTGTCCGGTACGGGTGTGCGGTTCATGGAGGGCGTCATGCTCTCCATCCCGATCGTCGGCTCGTACCTGTCGATGTTCCTGTACGGCGGCGAGTTCCCCGGCGGGGACTTCGTCTCCCGGTTCTACTCGGTCCACGTACTGCTGCTGCCGGGCATCATGCTCGGCCTGCTGGTCGGCCACCTGATCCTGGTCTTCTACCACAAGCACACGCAGTTCGCGGGTCCCGGCAAGTCCAACAAGAACGTCGTCGGCATGCCCCTGCTGCCGGTCTACATGGCCAAGGCCGGAGGCTTCTTCTTCCTGGTCTTCGGTGTCATCGCGGCCATGGCGGCGATCGCCTCGATCAACCCGATCTGGGAGATCGGCCCCTACCGCCCGGACCAGGTGTCGACCGGCGCCCAGCCCGACTGGTACATGGGCTTCTCCGAGGGCCTCGTCCGCATCATGCCGGGCTGGGAGATCAACGCCTGGGGTCACACGCTCGTCCTGGGCGTGTTCATCCCGATCGTGGTCTTCCCGCTGGTCCTCGTCGGTATCGGTGTCTACCCGTTCATCGAGTCCTGGATCACCGGGGACAAGCGTGAGCACCACATCCTGGACCGCCCGCGCAACGCTCCGACGCGTACGGGGCTCGGCGTCGCCTGGATCACGCTCTACCTGATCCTGCTCGTCGGCGGCGGCAACGACCTCTGGGCCACGCACTTCGACCTGTCGATCAACGCGATCACCTGGTTCGTCCGGATCGGGATGTTCGTCGGACCGGTCATCGCGTTCATCATCACCAAGCGCTGGTGCCTCGGCCTGCAGCGCCGCGACCGGGAGAAGGTGCTGCACGGACGTGAGTCCGGCATCATCAAGCGCCTCCCGCACGGTGAGTTCATCGAGGTCCACGAGCCGCTCAACGCCGAACAGCTGCACACCCTCACCGCGCACGAGCAGTACAAGCCGCTCGAGATCGGCCCCGAGGTCGACGAGAACGGTGTCGCGCGCAAGGTGTCGCGTCTGACCAAGGTGCGAGCCAAGCTGAGCAAGGGCTACTACGGCGAGCACAGCCAGATCGAGAAGCCCTCTGCCGACGAGTACAAGGAGATCACCAGCGGCCACGGTCACCACTGATCACCTGACCGACTGAAAAGTCGCCACAGCAGGAGCCCCGTCCATTCGCTGGACGGGGCTCTTCGCGCTCCCCGGACCTGGATAAGCTGGCCGCACCCCTATTCGACGGTGGACCCCAGGAGTGGACCATGAGCGTTGTGACCCCGGTCGGCGGCGACAGCGTGGCGGCCCATTCCTGGCCGGGCGTACTCGACTCCCTGCTCCGCGGTGTCGACCAGAGCGCGGACGCCACCGCCTGGGCGATGGACCGCATCATGAGTGGTGAGGCGTCCGATGCGCAGATCGCCGGGTTCGCCGTCGCCCTGCGCGCCAAGGGCGAGACGGTCGCCGAGATCAGCGGTCTGGTGCGGGCGATGTACGCGCACGCCAGGCTGATCGACGTACCGGGGCCGAGCGTCGACATCGTCGGCACCGGCGGCGACGGTGCCAACACCGTGAACATCTCGACCATGTCCTCGATCGTCGTGGCGGGCACCGGCGCCAGGGTCGTCAAGCACGGCAACCGCGCCGCGTCGTCCCAGAGCGGCGCCTCCGACGTCCTGGAGAAGCTGGGCGTCAATCTGCAGCTGACCCCGGAGCGGGTCGTCGAGGTCGCGGCCGAGGCGGGCATCACGTACTGCTTCGCGGTGAAGTTCCACCCCGCCCTGCGGTACGTGGCAGCGGCCCGCAGGGAGCTGGGTATCCGCACCACCTTCAATTTCCTGGGCCCGCTCACCAACCCGGCGAAGGTCCGCGCGCAGGCGACCGGTGTCTCCGACGCGCGGGTGGCGCCCATCATCGCGGGTGTGCTGGCCGAACGCGGCTCGTCGGCCCTGGTGTTCCGCGGTGACGACGGGCTCGACGAGCTGACCACCACGGCCACGTCCAGGGTCTGGACGGTGGCGGACGGCGGAGTGCGCGAGGAGCCCTTCGACCCGCGTGACGTGGGCATCGGGCTGGTCCCTGTGGAGGCGCTGCGCGGCGGCGACGCCTCGTACAACGCGGATGTGGCCCGCAGGCTGCTGGCGGGTGAGGCCGGTCCCGTACGGGACGCCGTCCTGCTCAACTCGGCGGCGGCGCTGGTCGCGCTGGACCCGGGCCCCGGCACTCTCGACGAGCGGATCGCCGCGGGCATCGCCCGGGCGGCCGAGTCCATCGACTCCGGAGCGGCGGGCCGGGCGCTGGAGCGCTGGGTCGCGGCCAGCAACGCCTGACCTCCCCGTACGCGCACACACCGGGACGCAGTCCCGCAGCTTCCGGGCCGGTGACCGGTCTCATGCTGTGGACTGCGTCTTGGCGCGTCCGGATACGTATGGCAGGATTCTCTTCAGGTCATGAGTGACAGCGACTACGGCCCCAGCCCGCTGTCCGGCAACCCTCCGTCCGTGGCGGGGTGCCCTGGGTGAAGACCAGGCCGTGGGCAGTGAAGTCCTCGGCAAGCGCGGATCCCTCGACAGGGATCCTGGTCGTCGAGGGAGTTCTTCCGTGGTTCAGCGAATGCGATAGGGCACTAGCCCCCTTCTCCGCACCTTTCTCCGCACTGCTGTGTGCATACGCAGTGCATTCGCCTGCCCTTTTCCGGGAGTTCGTCATGTCTGTCCCCAGCGCTGCCGTCAACCAGTCGGTTTGTCAGGATTCCTCCGGTAACCTCCCCGTGCTGGGGCGGGACGTCCTCGTCCCGCTCGTGACCGGCGGCGAGGTCACCTACGCGGCCCTCGACTACGCGGCCAGCGCACCGGCCCTCCAGCGGGTCTGGGACGACGTGGCGGCCTACGCCCCCTACTACGGCAGCGTGCACCGGGGCGCCGGGTACCTCTCGCAGCTCTCCACGGACCTCTTCGAGAACAGCCGGACGACCGTCGCGGAGTTCCTCGGCTGCCGCGCCGGCGATCAGGTGGTCTTCACCCGCTCGACCACGGACTCGCTCAATCTGCTGGCCGCCGTGATCCCGGCCGGCTGCGAGGTCTTCGTCTTCGAGACCGAGCACCACGCCTCGCTGCTGCCCTGGCGCGACTCCGCGGTGACCTACCTGAACGCCCCGCACACCCCGCAGGAGGCCGTCGAGACGCTGGAGCGCGCCCTGGCGGCCCGCGCGTCGAAGCAGGCGCCCGCCCTGGTCTGCGTCACCGGCGCCTCGAACGTCACCGGGGAGCTGTGGCCGGTCAGGGAGCTGGCAGCCGCCGCCCACGCCCACGGCGCGCGCATCGTGCTGGACGCGGCGCAGCTCGCCCCGCACCACCCGGTGGACATCGCGGAGCTGGACGTCGACTGGGTCGCCTTCTCCGGTCACAAGCTGTACGCCCCGTTCGGCTCCGGGGTGCTCGCCGGCCGCTCCGACTGGCTGCGCGACGCCGAGCCGTACCTCGCGGGCGGCGGCGCCTCCCGCACGGTGGCACGGCGCGCCGATGGCGGCGTGGACGTCGAGTGGCACACCACCGCCGCCCGCCACGAGGCCGGATCGCCGAACGTCATCGGCGTCCACTCCATCGCCTCCGCCTGCCGGGCGCTCACCGATGCGGGCTTCGACTCCCTGGTCGAGCGCGAGCAGACCCTGGTCACCAAGGTCCTCGACGGGCTCGCCGAGGTGGCGGAGGTCAAGGTCCTCTCGCTCTTCGGTGACCGCGCCCCGCGGGTCGGCGTGATCTCGTTCGTGGTGGAGGGCTGGAACAGCTCGCACTTCGCCGCTGCGCTCTCCGCCGAGTACGGCATCGGGGTGCGCGACGGTCTCTTCTGCGCCCACCCGCTCGTACGGACCCTGCTCGGCAGCGACCCGCAGGACCAGGGTGAGTGCGGGGCTCCGGAGGGCGAGCCGGGCGAGCGTTCGCTCAATGCCGTCCGGGTGAGCTTCGGCGCCGGTACACCCGACGAGCACGTGGACCGTTTCGTGGGCGCGGTGAAGGAACTGGTGCAGGACGGCGCCCGCTGGAACTACCGCACCGAGGACGGCCGCTGCGTGCCGGCTGTCTGACCGCACCGCTCACCGCGGGGCCGCCGTCCACGGCCGTCCGGCGCGGCGGGGCCCCCGGGCCCCGTGCGCGGCCGGGCGGCCGTCTACGCGTCCAGGCCGATGGCGAAGGCCGCTTCCAGGTCGTGCTGGGAGTAGGTACGGAACGCCACATGGGTGTCCGTGGCCTCCACCCCGGGGATCTTGCTGATGCGGCCGGGGATGATGTCCGCCAGGTCGTCGTGGCGGGCCACCCGGACCAGCGCGATCAGGTCGTACGTACCGGTGACGGAGTACACCTCGCTGATGTTCTCCAGGGCGGCGAGCGATTCGGCGATCTCGGGGATCCGGTCCACGCTGGTCTTGATGAGCACGATCGCGGTGATCACGGTTTGCTTTCTCCCTCGGTGGCCGTCGCTGGGAGATTCACTCTAGTCGTACGCCAGTACCTCACCGCCGCGTAGCCGAAGCCGATCACGAACCCCACCAGGTGCGCGGTGTAGGCGACGCCGGGGCCGGTGCCGGACTGCTGGCCGGCCGCGAGCCACTGCAGGACGAACCAGAAGACCAGCACGATCCAGGCCGGGAAGCGCAGCGGGAGGAAGAGCAGGAACGGGAAGATGCTCGTCACCCGGGCCCGCGGGAAGAGGCTCAGGAAGGCGCCGAGCACCGCCGAGATGGCGCCGGACGCCCCCACCAGTGTCTGGTCGGACCCGGAGTGCGTGAGCGCGTACGCCGTCAGGGCGAGGTATCCGCTGACGAGATAGAAGACGGCGAAGTGCAGGCGGCCCATGCGCTCCTCGGCCATCGCGCCGAAGACGTAGAGGAACAGCATGTTGCCCAGCAGGTGCAGCCAGTTCGCGTGGATGAAGAGTGCGGTGAGCGGGGTGAGCAGGGCAGCCGCCGCACCGCTCATCAGTTCGGTGGGAACGACGCCCCAGTGTTCGAAGTACGCGCTCTGGGCGGCGAGCAGATTGTCACCGGTGCCGTAGGCCGGATCGAGGCCCGAGACCGGGCTCATCAGGAAGACCAGGCAGCAGAGGCCGATCAGGCCGTAGGTCACCACCGGCCCGCCGCGTGCGTCCCCGCGCCTGCGGGGCGCCTTCCGTCCGGGTGCGTCCCGCCACGTGAGCATCCACCGAGCATGGCCCAACCGGTCGCAATCGGGCAGATCGCCTCGCCGTGTTCCGCGCGGTCGGCAGGTCCGCCCCCGGGGTATGCCGTAGGCCGTAGGGTTGCGGTGAGTACATCCGCAGTCCGATGGCGCACCGCGACCGAGGCAGTACGAACGAAGAGGACGGCACGTATGACGACGGTTCCCATGCCGACCGCCGCTACACGGTGGCGCTGCACACTCTGCGGCAATCTCACCCGGTTCGATGTGACGCGCTCGTCGAAGGTCGTCGAGTACATACATCTCGACCTGGCCGGTGAGCCCAAGGTGGAGGAGCGCGAGGTGGTCAGTGAGACCATCGAGTCGGTGCGCTGCCGCTGGTGCAACGCGGTGGACCAGATCGAGCTGGTGGACAGGCCGGGCGGCGGCTCCTGAGGGAGCCCCCTGACGAGTGACAGTGGGGTGACGGATGGTGGAGCCTGATCGCGGTGCGGAGCCGGCCGACGCGGCCGGCGACGCCGCAGAGGCGCTCGACCGTCCGCTGCCCGAGGCGGTGCGGCGGCGGGTCGTCGCGCTGGTCTCCGACGCCTTCGGCGGGCTGACCGTCCCCGAACTGCCGGCGCAGCTGCGGCAGTACGCCCGCTTCACCCCCACCAGACGTGCCAAGTTCGCGGGCAACGCGATGGCCGCGGCCCTGGAGGGCGACCCGCTGTTCCGCCGGCGCATCGGCGAGCGGCTGAAGGAGTCGCAGTCCGAACTGACCGGCGCGCTCGAATCCGGCTCGCCCCCCGCGGCCGCCGACCCGGTGGATGTGGCGGCGGCCGCCTACGTGCTGCGCCCGGCCGGCTGGGTGAAGCTCGTCGCCGCCGCGGGCGAGGAGGCCCAGCGCGTCGTCGCCGAGCGCGCCGACGAGGCGGTCCAGCACGAGCTGGAGCGGCTCCGTGCCGAGCTGGCCGAGGCGCGGGCGCACACCAGGACCGAGAACGAAAGGCTGCGTACGGAGCTGGACACCGCGCGCAGGGATGCTGAATCGCTTCAGCGCAAGCTGCGCAGCGCACAGAGCGACGTGAAGCGGGGCGAGGCGGCGCTGCGCAGGTCGGGCTCCGAGATCGACACGATCAGGTCGGAGGCGGCGGCCCAGGTCGCATCGGCGGAGAGCGAGTCGCGACGGCTGAAGGCACGGCTCGGAGAGGCGGAGGCAGCCGTCGAGGCGGGCCGCCGCACCGTTCGCGAGGGGCGTTCCGCCGAGGACATGCGGCTGCGGCTGCTGCTCGACACGGTGCTCGACGCGGCCCAGGGGCTGCGGCGCGAACTGGCCCTGCCGCCGGTGACCTCGCGCCCGGCCGACTCGGTCGACGCGGTCGAGCCCGGCCTGCTCTCGCCGAAGGACGTCGCGGCCAGGGCGCTCTCCGACACCGATCCGGCCCTGCTGGACCAGCTGCTCTCGCTGCCGCAGGCCCACCTGGTGGTGGACGGCTACAACGTCACCAAGACCGGCTATCCGCAGCTGCCGCTGGAGAAGCAGCGGTTGCGCCTGCTCGGGGGCCTCTCGGTGCTCGCGGCGCAGACGGGCGCCGAGATGACCTGTGTCTTCGACGGGGCCGAACTGGCCGCGCCAGTGCTGCTCGCGCCGCCGCGCGGCGTGCGGGTGCTGTTCAGCAAGCCCGGGGTGACGGCGGACGAGGTGATCCGCCAGCTCGTCAGGGCGGAGCCGTCGGGGCGCCCCGTGGTGGTCGTGTCGGCCGACCGCGAGGTCGCCGACGGCGTGGCGAGATCGGGTGCCAGGCCGGTCGCGTCCGTCTTGTTGCTGAAGAGGCTTTCGCGCGTCTAGTTAACTCCTGTGCGCAATGCCCGACTTAGGGATGCGCATATTCCAGCACAGCGTCAAGTGACCGTTACTGCCCGTGCGATGTCTGTAAAATATGCGTGCGGTGACCGAGATTTTCGGCTACAGGATTTGAACTGATCACAAGAAGGTCACTAAGGTCGGGCCTCGAACCTTCGCGCGGTTGATCACTCATCCGGGGTGGCAGCGAAGGGGCCGTCGATCCCCCACGGTTCCGCTACGTGTCCGGCGGCTCTGAGGAAGAAGGAGCTCGCCTCCGTGGCGTCCCACCGTCGTCCCAAGCAGCCGAGCCGCACACGTGTGACCGTGCTCACCGCGACCGCTGCCGCAGCCGTGGCCCTGACCGCTCAGGCCGCGCACGCAGATCCGAAGCCGTCCAAGAGCGAGGTCAAGGCGAAGGTCGACAAGCTCTACGAGGACGTCGACGCGGTCAGCCAGAAGTACGACGGTGCCAAGGACCAGCAGGACAAGCTCAAGAAGCAGGTCGACGACCTCCAGGACAACGTGGCGCGGGGTCAGGCCGACCTCAACAAGCTGCGCGGCCAGCTCGGTTCGATGGCGAGCGCCCAGTACCGTTCGGGCGGCATCGACCCGTCCGTCCAGCTCTTCCTCTCGTCCGACCCGGACAGCTTCCTGGACAAGGCCACCGCGCAGGACCAGCTGAGCGGCCAGCAGGCCGACGCGGTCAAGAAGATCCAGGCCAAGCAGCGCAGCCTCGCCCAGCAGCGTTCCGAGGCGCAGGACAAGCTCAAGGACCTGGCGTCGACGCGCGAGGAACTCGGCAAGAAGAAGCAGGAAGTCCAGGACAAGCTCGCCACCGCGCGCAAGCTGCTCAGCAGCCTGACCGCCGCCGAGCGCGCCTCGATCGACGCGTCCAACCAGCGCGCCAACCGCGCCAGCGACCGCGCGGACCTCGGCGACGCGGTGCCGGCCTCCGCGCGCGGCGCTGCCGCACTCAACGCCGCGAAGACCCAGATGGGCAAGCCGTACGTGTACGGCGCCACGGGCCCCGCCTCCTTCGACTGCTCCGGGCTGACGTCCTGGGCGTACGCGCGGGCCGGCGTCACGATCCCGCGCACCTCGCAGGCCCAGGCCAACGCCGGCCAGCGCATCTACTCGCAGAGCGCCCTCAAGCCGGGCGACCTGGTGCTCTTCTACGGCGACCTGCACCACATCGGCATCTACGCCGGCAACGGCCAGGTGCTGCACGCCCCGCACACCGGCGCGGTCGTCCGGTACGAGGCGATGGGCAACATGCCCTTCCAGTTCGGCGTCCGTATCTGATCCGGACCGGCCCGGCCCGTACTCCAACGCGCCGCTGACACCGCCCAATCGGGCGAATTACGGTGCCCGCAGCTGACACCCCGCCCCGTCGGTGACCTTGTGGTCTCCAGCGGGGCGTCACTCTGTGTGGACGGCGGGGTCGTTGGCCACAGTGTGGTCGCGCGGCTACTGTCCGGCGTGCGGTGCCCGGTTGAGGGTCCGCCCATCGGGGCGGCAGGGACCGCACGCAGCGGAAGGAGTGCGGCTCCTGTGGTGTCCCATCGCCGTGCCACCCAGTCCGGCCTCGTGACGAGTGTCCGGATCACCGTGCTGTCCGCCGCCCTGGCGACGGCAGCGGCAGGCCTCGGGGCCGCACCGGCGGGCGCCGAGCCGCACCAGTCGGCGGCGGCGGCCAAGAGCAAGGTCGACGGCCTGTACGCCCAGGCCGAACGGGCCACCCAGCAGTACGACAAGGCCGACGAGCAGGCCACGCAGCTGCACAGGCAGGTCGCCGATGCCCAGGACGGCGTCGCCCGCGGCCAGGAGCGGCTCAACCGGATGCGCGGCGCCCTGGGCGCGCTGGCGGGCGCCCAGTACCGCGCGGGCGCCGTCGACCCCTCGCTCGCCCTGCTGCTCTCCTCCGACCCCGACTCGTACCTCGCCAGGGCCGCGGCCCTGGCGCAGATCGGGGACGTACAGGCGGGCGAACTGCACCGCATCCAGCAGGCCCAGCGGGAGCTGACCCAGCGGCGCGCCGACGCGACCCGCAAACTCTCCGAACTCCGGCACAGCCGCACCGAGGTCGCCCGCCACAAGCGCACGGTCGAGGGCAAGCTCGCCCGTGCCCGGCAGCTGCTCGACGCGCTGCCCACGGCGCAGCGCGCCCGGTACGACCAGGTCTCACGGTCGGAGCGGGAGGCCCTGCCCGCCCTCGGCGCCCTGCCCGTGCCGGGGCGGGCGGGGGCCGCCGTGGCCGCGGCCCGCAGCGCGCTCGGCAGGCCGTACGTCTGGGGCGCCAACGGCCCTTCTGGCTTCGACTGTTCGGGGCTGATGCAGTGGGCGTACGCACACGCGGGCGTCTCGCTGCCGCGCACCTCGCAGCAGCAGCGGTACGCGGGACGGCAGATCCCGCTCTCCCAGGCGCAGCCGGGCGACCTGGTGGTGTACCGCAGCGACGCCAGCCACGTCGGGATGTACATGGGCAACGGCCAGGTGCTGCACGCTCCCTACCCGGGGGCCAGGGTCCGCTACGACCCGGTCGGCATGATGCCGATTTCGTCGGTGACCCGGGTCTGAGCCCCACCGTCCTTCCGTCCGGACCCGGGCGGACCCGGGCACGTACGATCGGCGGCGTGCGAAGCCGGGGGAGCGGGACGGGACGGATGCGGGCCGCGGGCTGCGCGCTCGTCCTTCTGCTGCTGCTCCCCGGCTGCACCGGGCCCGCAGGCCCGTCCGCCCCCGGAAGCACCGAACGCGGCATCCGCCGGGCCCTCGACCGCCGGGCGGCCGCAGTCGTCGGCCATGACGAGAGCGGCTACCTGTCCGTCGTCGACCCGCGGGCGAAGGGGCTGCGGACGGCGCAGCGGGCCGAGTTCCGCAATCTCGCCGCGGTGCCGCTGAGTTCCTGGCAGTACCGGCTGGAGGATGTCCGGCAGGAGGGCTCCACCGCCACCGCGCGGGTCGAGCTGCGCTACCGGATCACCGGGTACGACAGCGCGCCGGTGGCCTCCGCGCGCACGCTCAAGCTGGTCGAGCGCGGTGGCCACTGGTACCTCGACGACGACAGGGCCGATCCCGGCACCGGGCAGCAGCTCTGGCAGCAGGGCCGGGTCAGGGTCGCCCGCGGCAAGCACAGCCTGGTGCTCGGCGTCGGCGGGTCGAGCGGGCTGCTCCGTGAGGTGGCGGCCGTCGCGGACCGCGCCGTCCCGGCCGTCGACGAGGCGTGGCACCGGAAGTGGGCGGGGCGCGTGGTGGTGCTCGTGCCGTCCTCACTGGACGCGATGGGCGCGCTGCTCGGCTCGCCCGCCGCCACCTACCGGGGTATCGCGGCCGTCACCACCGGAGAGGCGGGCGGCGCCGCGGCAGCACCCGCCGACCGGGTCATCGTCAACCCCGAGGCGTACGCACTCCTGGGCTCGCTGGGCCGGCAGGTGGTCATGACCCACGAGACGACCCATGTCGCCACCCGCGCCGCGACCTCCGCGGCCACCCCGCTCTGGCTCTCCGAGGGATTCGCCGACTGGGTCGCCTACCGGGGCAGCGGCAGCGGCCCCCGCGAGACGGCACCGGAACTCCAGCGTGCGGTGCGCTCCGGCTCCCTGCCCGCGACCCTGCCCACCGACGCGGACTTCGGCTTCAGCGACGGCGCCGACCGGCTCGCACGGGCCTACGAGGGCGGCTGGCTGGCCTGCCGGCTGATCGCCTCGCACTGGGGTGAGCAGAAGCTGACGGACTTCTACCGTGCGGTCGGGGCCCACGGGCAGAGCGGCGGCGCGGTGGAGCAGGCCATGAACGAGGTGCTCCGGACGGATCCGGACGCCTTCACGGCGCGGTGGCGCGCGTACCTCAGGGAGCAGCTGGACTGAGCGGTTCACGGCCGGAGCCGGTGTCCCCGGCCGGTCCTGGGCCGCCCGGCGTCCCGGCGGCGGACGATTCCTCCCCGCCCCGCGCGTCGTCCCCGGCCGGTTTCCGCCCGCGGCGCGGGACCGTGCGCCGCCACAGGGTGCGGGCGGCGGTCAGCGCGGCGGCGACCAGCAGACCGTTCCGTACGAACATCAGCACAAGACCGGTCGCGTCCCCGGCCACCACGTGGTCGAAGCCGAGCGGGAACTCCAGGAAGGTCGCCGCGGTGGCGCCCGCCACCAGCAGGACCGGGACCGCCATCCGGCTCGTGCGGAAGGCCAGGCAGGCCGCGCCGAGGCCGACCAGCCACACCAGGTACTGGGGGCTGATCACCCTGCTCGTCGTGGTGAAGAGCAGCACAGCGGTGAAGGCCGCGTCGCAGGGTGTGGCCGGCGAGTACTCCCTGGCCCGCAGCCGCCACAGCAGCAGCCAGCCGAAGGCCGCGCAGGTGAGCCCCAGCGCGAGGGCGCTCACCAGGTGGACGTACGGGCCCACGAACTCCACCGAGCCGTAGGTGAGCAGCACCTGCCCCCGCCAGCCGCACTGCCTGGCCACCTGGAAGACCAGCCCGCCCAGCGACTCGACCTCGGTGCCCCGTTCGCGCTGGAAGGTGAGGAAGGCGAAGGCGCCCGGTACCGCCGTGCCGGCGAGCAGCAGCAGGGCCCCGGCCGTCGCGGCGAAGGCCGTCAAGGACAGGCGCGCCGTGCGGCCCCGGGGCACGCCGGTGAGCAGCAGCGCGGGCCAGACCTTGAGCAGCGTGCCGAGTGCGGCCAGCGCCCCCGCGGTGCGCGGACGGCGGGCTGCGGCCAGCAGCGCGGCCACCGCGACCGCGGTCACCATCAGGTCGTATCTGGCGTAAGCCGTCGGGCCGAGCAGCGGAAGGCCCGCCACCCACACCCAGGCGCCGGCCGGACGCCTGCCCGGCCGGCGGGCCGTGTACAGGAGCAGGCCCAGCACCACCGCGTCGGCGGCGAGGGTCAGCACGAAGAAGGCCAGCGCGTAGCCCAGGAACGGCAGCAGGGCGGGGGAGAGGACGGCGAGCGCCGCACCCGGCGGGTACTGCCAGGTCACGTCGGAGAGCGGGAAGGTGCCGGTCCGGAGCACCTCGTACCAGCCGTGGTAGATCCCCGATACGTCGACGGTGACGTCGGCTCCCGGCAGAGTCAGCACCTTGAACACACAGAGCAGCAGCAGCGCCCTGGTCGACGCCCACACGAGGGAGAGGGCCACGCGGGAGGCCGCCGCGCCGCGTGTGCCCCGGATGACCGCCCCGTCCGCTGTGACGGCCTGCGCCGTGGTGTGCTCCGACATCGGGGCCATGATGCGTGCGAGGGCGTGCGGGAGCGGTGAGGCAGGGCCGTTGGGTACTGTCGGCGGCGATGCACAAGACGTTGATCGTGACCAATGACTTCCCGCCCCGCCCCGGCGGGATCCAGGCCTTCCTGCACAACATGGCGCTGCGCCTGGACCCCGGCCGGCTCGTCGTCTACGCCTCCACCTGGAAGCGGGGCTCCGCGTCGGACGCCGCGGCGGCCACCGCGGCGTTCGACGCGGAGCAGCCGTTCACGGTCGTACGCGACCGGACCACGATGCTCCTGCCCACCCCGCGCGTCACGGCGCGCGCGACCGGACTGCTGCGCGAACACGGCTGTACGTCGGTGTGGTTCGGGGCGGCGGCCCCGCTCGGGCTCATGGCTCCCGCGCTGCGCGCGGCCGGCGCCGAACGCATCGTCGCCACCACCCACGGCCACGAGGCGGGCTGGGCCCAGCTGCCCGGTTCGCGGCAGTTGCTGCGGCGGATCGGCGAAGGCACGGACACGCTCACCTACCTCGGTGAGTACACCCGCTCGCGGATCTCCGCCGCGCTCACCCCGTCGGCCGCGGGCCGGATGGTGCAACTGCCGCCCGGTGTCGACGAGAAGACCTTCCACCCCGGCTCGGGCGGTGCGGCGGTCCGCGCCCGGCTCGGGCTCACCGACCGGCCGGTGATCGTGTGCGTCTCCCGGCTCGTACCGCGCAAGGGCCAGGACACCCTGATCCTCGCCATGCCCCGGATTCTGCGGCGGGAGCCGGACGCCGTGCTGCTGATCGTGGGCGGCGGCCCGTACGCGGCGGACCTGGAGAAGCTGGCGGAGCGGACCGGCGTCGCGGACGCGGTGCGCTTCACCGGCCCGGTGCCCTGGGCGGAGCTGCCCGCGCACTACGGGGCGGGTGACGTCTTCGCCATGCCGTGCCGTACGCGCAGGGGCGGGCTCGACGTGGAGGGCCTCGGCATCGTCTATCTGGAGGCCTCGGCCACCGGGCTTCCTGTGGTGGCGGGCGATTCGGGCGGCGCGCCCGACGCGGTGCTCGACGGTGAGACCGGCTGGGTGGTACGGGGCGGCTCGCCCGGCGAGACGGCGGAGCGGATCGTCACCCTGCTGCAGGACCCGGAGCTGCGGCGGCGGATGGGCGAGCGCGGCCGGGCCTGGGTCGAGGAGAAATGGCGCTGGGACCTTCTGGCAGGGAAGCTCAGGGAACTGCTCTGACACGGCCGGGGTGCGGGCCGCACCCCGGCCCGCACCCCGTTCCGCCGGTCGAGCGCCGGTGTTCCGCCGGTCAGCCCCGGTAGATCGCTTCGATCTCGTCGGCGAAGTCCTTCGCCACCACGGCGCGCTTGAGCTTCAGCGAGGGCGTGATGTGACCCGCCTCCTCGGTGAGCTGCGCGGGCAGGACCCGGAACTTGCGGACGGACTCGGCCTTCGAGACCGCCGCGTTGCCGTCGTCCACGGCCCGCTGGATCTCGGCGAGCAGCTCGGGGTCGTCCCTCAGCGACAGCGCGGTGGACCCGGCGGGCTTGCCGCTCTCCTCGGCCCACCGCGTCAGGAACTCCTCGTCCAGCGTGACCAGCGCACCGATGAACGGCCGTCCGTCACCGACGACCATGCACTCGGCGACCAGGGCATGCGCGCGGATCCGGTCCTCGATCACCGCGGGGGCGACGTTCTTGCCGCCTGCGGTGACGATGATCTCCTTCTTGCGGCCGGTGATCGCGAGATAGCCGTCCTCGTCGAGCGTGCCGATGTCCCCGGTGTGGAACCAGCCGTCGGCCAGCGCCTCCGACGTCGCCGTCTCGTTGTTCCAGTAGCCGCTGAACAGGTGCTCGCCGTGCAGCAGCACCTCGCCGTCGTCCGCTATCCGCACCACCGAGCCGGGCAGCGGCTGGCCGACCGTGCCGATCTTCTGGCGGTCCCACGGGTTGAACGCGGTCGCCGCACAGGACTCGGTGAGGCCGTACCCCTCAAGCACCGTGAAGCCGATGCCCCGGTAGAAGTGGCCGAGCCGTTCGCCGAGCGGTGCGCCCCCGGAGATCGCGTACTCGCCTCGGCCGCCGAGGACGGCGCGCAGCTTGCTGTAGACGAGCCGGTCGAAGACCTTGTGCTTGATCCGCAGCCCGGCGGACGGGCCCTGCGGGGTGCCGAGCGCGCGGCTGTAGGCGATGGCCGTGCCTGCGGCCCGGTCGAAGATCTTTCCCTTGCCGTCGGCCTGCGCCCTGGCGCGCGCCGAGTTGTAGACCTTCTCGAAGACGCGGGGGACGCCCAGGATCAACGTCGGCCTGAAGGAGGCCAGTTCGTCAGTGAGGTTCTTGATGTCCGGTACGCAGCCGATCTTGATCGGCGCCATCACGGAGGACACCTCGACCAGCCGGCCGAAGACGTGCGCAGCGGGCAGGAAGAGCAGCACCGAACACTCGCCGGTACGGAACAGCGGTTTCAGCCGCTCCACGATGTTGCCGCACTCCGCGAAGAAGCTGCGGTGGGTCAGCACACATCCCTTCGGGCGTCCTGTGGTGCCCGAGGTGTAGACGATGGTCGCCGGGTCGTCGGCGCGCGCCAGGGAGCTGCGCTCGTCCACTGTCGCGTCGGTGACCCCGGCGCCGCCCGCCCGGAGCTCGTCGACGGCGCCCTTGTCGATCTGCCAGACGTGCTTCAGGGACGGCAGCGCGTGGCGTACGGACTCGACGGTCCCGGCGTGCGCGTCGCTCTCCACGAGCACCGCGACCGCACCGGAGTCGCCGAGTATCCACTGCACCTGCTCGGCCGAGCTGGTCTCGTACACCGGCACCGTGATGGCGCCCGCACTCCAGATCGCGAAGTCCAGCTGGACCCACTCGTACCGGGTGCGGGACATCAGGGCGACCCGGTCCCCGGGCTGCACCCCGGCGGCGATCAGACCCTTCGCGGCGTCCTGGACCTCGGTGAGGAACCGGGCGGCCGTGACATCGGTCCAGGCGCCGGCCACCTTGCGGCCCATGACCGCGACATCGGGATGCTGAGCGGCGTTGCGGCGGACGAGATCCGTCAGATTGCCGTCCGATGGGACCTCGTACAGCGCCGGAAGGCTGAACTCACGCAAGACTGCTGCTCCTCTGGTCGACATCGCTGTCGCCACGACTGGACCTGACCGCCCGGACGTTACCCATGGGTAAGCGGTTCCCGATAGGGGGTTCCGGTCAGATGTTCCATGCGTCACACGACACCGCCGTGCTTCGCGCAGACTAGTCCACACATGTCGCGGGGCGGCGGTATTCGCAGGTCCGGCACCCTCTATCCAGGTTGTGCCCACGCGTCCTAGGGTGATCTCCATGCGCGTGCATGTGGTCAGTGACGTCCATGGCAACACCAGCGGCCTCGCGAGGGCGGGTGAGGGGGCCGACGCCCTGATCTGCCTCGGCGACCTCGTCCTCTTCCTGGACTACGCCGACCATTCCCGGGGGATCTTCCCCGACCTCTTCGGTGTCGAGAACGCCGACCGCATCGTCGAGCTGCGCACCGCCCGCCGGTTCGACGAGGCGCGCGACCTCGGCCGCAGGCTCTGGGGCGGGGTGGACCGTGACACCGCGATCGAGACGGCGGTGCGCGGCCAGTACGCCGAGATGTTCGCGGCCTTCCCGACCCCGACGTACGCGACCTACGGCAATGTCGACATCCCGCCGCTCTGGCGCGAGTACGCGCGCCCCGGCACCACCGTCCTCGACGGCGAACGCGTCGAGATCGGCGGTCGCGTCTTCGGCTTCGTGGGCGGCGGTCTGCGGACCCCGATGCGCACGCCCTACGAGGTCAGCGACGAGGAGTACGCGGCCAAGATCGAGGCCCTCGGGGATGTCGACGTGCTCTGCACGCACATCCCGCCGGAGGTCCCCGAGCTGGTGTACGACACGGTGGCCCGCCGCTTCGAGCGGGGCAGCCGCGCCCTGCTCGCCGCCATCGTGCGCATCCGGCCGAAATACGCGCTCTTCGGTCATGTGCACCAGCCGCTGTCCCCCCGGGTGCGCGTCGGCAGGACCGAGTGCGTGAACGTCGGCCACTTCGCTTCGACCTCGCGGCCATGGGTCATGGAGTGGTAGCGGTCGGGGGCCCGGTGCGCACGCGATAGCCTTCACAGCGCATGCACCACCGGATTCCGTACTGGAGGAGCCACGGCGATGGCTGAACACACCAGCTCAAGCATCACGATCGAGGCCGCACCGGCCGACGTCATGGGCGTGATCGCCGACTTCGCCCGCTACCCGGAGTGGACCGGCGAGGTGAAGGAGGCCGAAGTCCTCTCCACCGACGCCGAGGGCCGTGCCGAGCAGGTCAGGCTGGTGCTCGACGCCGGCGCGATCAAGGACGACCACACCCTGGCGTACACCTGGACCGGAGCCGACGAGGTCAGCTGGACGCTCGTCAAGTCGCAGATGCTCCGCGCCCTCGACGGCACCTACCTCCTGGCCCCCGCGGGCGCCGCCACGGAGGTCACCTACCGGCTGACCGTCGACGTCAAGATCCCGATGCTCGGGATGATCAAGCGCAAGGCCGAGAAGGTCATCATCGACCGCGCCCTGGCCGGTCTGAAGAAGCGGGTCGAGTCCGGCGCCGCACCGCAGTCCGAGGGCTGAGACCCGATGCGTACGGTCCTCGTCACCGGCCTCGGCGGCGCGGGCCGCACCACCGTCGCGGCGGCCACCGCGCTGGCAGCCGCCCGCGAGGGCGAACGGGTCCTGCTGCTCTCCGCCGACCCGGAGCCCGGGGAGAGCCTCTCCGCCGCCCGCGCCGCCGGGGTCCGGGCCGAGCGCATCGACTCCGGCGCCCACTTCCGTACCGAACTGCTCGCCCTCCAGGAGCGCGGCACCACCGTCCTCGACCTGCTCGGCGCTTCCAGGGTCGAGGAGGAGGAGCTCACCGAGCTGCCGGGCGCCGCGCAGTTCGCGCTGCTGCACGCGCTGCGGACGGCCGACAGCGCCGCGTGGGACCTGACCGTCGTCGACATGCCGCCCGTCCAGGAGGCCCTGGCGGTCCTCGCCCTCCCCGAACAGCTCCGCCGCTACCTGCGCAGACTGCTGCCCCCCGAGCGGCAGGCCGCCCGGGCGCTGCGCCCGATGCTGGCCCAGCTCGCGGGAGTGCCGATGCCCGCGCAGTGGCTGTACGAGACCACCGCCAGGTGGGAGGCCGAACTGGCCGCCGTCCAGGCCAGGATCGAGGGCCCGGACACCACCGTGCGGCTGGTGGCGGAGCCGGGGCCCGCTGCGACCCGGGCGCTGCGGACCGCACGCACCGGCATCGCGCTGCACCGGCGCGCTCTGGACCTGGTCGTGGCGAACCGGGTGCTGCCCACCGGCTCCGCCGATCCCTGGCTCGCCGCCCTCGCGGCGGAGCAGCAGGACCACATCAAGGAGCTGTCCGCCTGCTTCGGTGACGTGGACGTACAGGAACTTCCCCATCTGGGCCGGGCGCCGAGCACCGCCGGAGAGCTGGCCCCGCTGGAGCGCCCTGCCGCCCCCCGCGCGGAGCCACCGCGGTGGACCGTCGAGGACCGGCTCGCCGACGACGGCGTCCTGGTCTGGCGGCTGCCGCTGCCCGGCGCCGTCAAGGAGGAGCTCGGGCTGGTCAGGCGCGGTGACGAACTGCTGCTCACCGCCGGGCCGTTCCGCAGGACCGTCCCCCTGCCGTCGGCGCTGCGCCGGTGCACGGTCGAGGGCGCGGGGCTCACGGACGGTGTCCTCGGTATCCGGTTCGCGCCGGATCCGCGACTGTGGCCCCAGAGCCGCTGACGGAGCCCGTGAACGCCCCGCAACCGTTCGGGTAACGTCGGGAGTACGGTCATAAGCACACCCGTATCCCGTCGCAGGAGTCCGCCATGAGCGAAGCCCCCGAGCAGCCCGCCCCCGACTCGGACCCCTGGGCGGACGCCTGTGCCGAGGACCTCGCCGAGGAGAAGGCCCGCCGCCGCGCCCAGTACGGGAGCGCCCAGGGGTCGGCCGCCGACGAGCTGCGGAAGCTCTTCGACGCGGTCGCGGGCAAGGTCTCCGACTTCCAGACATCGGTCCCCGGTATGGCGGCCCAGGGCGCTGTCCAGCAGTTCCTCAGCCAGGCGAAGGCCGTGGTCGAGCCGGTCGTCGAGCGCAACCCCGATGTCTTCGACCACCTGGCGGCCGCCGGTGGCGAACTCCTGGCCGCCTACCGCTCGGCGGTGGAGAAGCAGGAGCAGCGCTGGACCACAGGGCGGGCCGCTGCCGCGGAGAAGGACCAGGGCAAGGGCGACGGGGGCGACGAGGGCCCCGGATCCGCGGAGCGCATCGACCTGGACTGATCACCCCGGTGCGGCGCCCCTCGGGTACGGTTGCCCCTCAGCGGGGCTCGACCGAAAACTGAGGGACTCAATGGGACTCACCATCGGCGTCGACATCGGCGGCACGAAGATCGCGGCCGGAGTGGTCGACGAAGAGGGCACCATTCTCGATGTGCACAAGGTGCCCACCCCGCCGACCGCCGAAGGCATCGTCGACGCTATCTGCGCGGCAGTCTCCGAGGCCGGCAAGGGGCACCAGATCGAGGCGGTCGGTATCGGGGCGGCCGGATACGTCGACGACAAGCGCGCGACCGTCCTCTTCGCGCCGAACATCAACTGGCGGCACGAGCCGCTCAAGGACAAGGTCGAGCAGCGCGTCGGCCTTCCCGTGGTCGTGGAGAACGACGCCAACGCCGCGGCCTGGGGCGAGTACAAGTTCGGGGCGGGGCAGGGGCACGAGGACGTCATCTGCATCACGCTCGGCACCGGGCTCGGCGGCGGCATCATCATCGGCAACAAGCTGAGGCGCGGACGCTTCGGGGTGGCCGCGGAGTTCGGCCACATCCGCGTCGTCCCTGACGGCCTGCTCTGTGGCTGCGGCAGCCAGGGATGCTGGGAGCAGTACGCGTCCGGGCGGGCTCTGGTCAGGTATGCGACGCAGCGCGCCAACGCCACCCCGGAGAACGCACAGGTGCTCCTCGGGCTCGGCGACGGCACCCCCGAGGGCATCCAGGGCAAGCACATCAGCACGGCCGCCCGCCAGGGCGACCCGGTGGCTGTCGACTCGTTCCGCGAGCTGGCCCGCTGGGCCGGAGCCGGCCTGGCCGATCTGGCCTCGCTCTTCGACCCTTCGGCCTTCATCGTCGGCGGCGGGGTGTCGGACGAGGGCGAACTGGTCCTCGACCCGATCCGCAAGTCGTTCCGGCGCTGGCTGATCGGCGGGGCCTGGCGACCGCACGCCCAGGTGCTCGCCGCCCAACTGGGCGGCGAGGCCGGGCTGGTGGGCGCCGCGGACCTGGCCCGCCAGGGCTGATCCGTACCGTCGGACCGCGCGGCGGACGGGTCCTGCCGCACCCCGGGTGGTGCGGCAGGACCCGTCCGCCGCGGCCCGTCGTAGGGTGTCGCCCATGGCGATCACTACGCTGCCCGGATCCCGTACGGAGAGCGGCTCTGCCGTCGTCCGGGTCCTCAGCTACAACATCCGTTCGATGCGCGACGACGAGAAGGCGCTGGCACGGGTGATCCGTGCCTGCGACCCCGACCTGGTCCTCATCCAGGAGGCGCCGCGGTTCTTCCGCTGGCGCAAGGCCGCGGCCCGGCTCGCTGCCGCCACCGACCTGGTGACACTGGGCGGCGGAGCCACGGCCGCGGGGCCCCTGCTGCTCTGCTCGCTGCGCGCGACCGTGGAGCGCACCGAGGACGTGCTGCTGCCGCGCACCCCGGGGCTGCACCAGCGCGGTTTCGCGACCGCTGTGGTCCGTATCGGCGGCGCCCGGCTCGGCGTACTCAGCTGCCATCTGAGCCTGCGGTCCGACGAGCGCCGAACGCAGGCGGGGCTGCTGCTCGACCGCCTCGGTGCGATGGACGTCCCGCACGCGGTGGTCGCCGGCGACCTCAACGAGCGCCCGGAGGGCCGGAGTTTCGGCCGGCTGGCGGCAGCGCTCCAGGACTGCTGGACCGCGAAGCCGTGGGGCGGCGAGCACACCTACCCCGCGGCGGGCCCGGACCGGCGGATCGACGCGGTCTTCGCGACGCAGGGGGTCGAGGTACTGGGGTGCGGGGTGCCGCAGGACATCCCGGAGGCGGATCTCCGGGCGGCATCGGACCACCTCCCGGTACTGGCAGCGCTCCGGGTGCCGGCCGGCCCCTCCGGCAGCTGAGGCTGTGGGCGAGGGGACGGGGCGGCGGGCATGACCGGCAGCTGAGACGACCGGCGGACCGGCCGGGCGGGACCCGGCCCACCGCAGTCAGGTGCGGCTGCCGGCCCCGCCCGGGGCAAGACCTGGGGCTGTCCGCGAAAGCTGTCCGCGGAACCGCGAGCCGGACGCGGCGCCGCGGATACCTCCTAGACCACCGCGCCCCGTCCGGGATCGTCCTCGTCCTCGTCCCCCGGCCCCATCCGCGCCACCAGCACCGCGAACCCGCCGAGGAACCCGCCGATACCGAGTGTCGTGAGCCACCACGTCATGTCCCAGCTCAGCACCACGGCGAGGATCAGCAGCACCGGCCCGCCCACGACGGCCAGCCAGGCGAACTTGGCCGTGACGTCCGCCTCGGGAAGCTCCGGGTCGGGCTGGACGAAGTGGCCTTCCCCGTCGTCGCCGAAGCCGGCGTCCGACGGCTCCGCCAGGCTGTGGTCGCGTGGTCCGCCGACGCCGGGCGCGAACACGACGGAGCTGCCCAGCGGCCGGTCGGAGCCGCTCTCCGGGGCCGTTCCGGTCTCCGCCTCCGGCTTCCCGTCCCCGGGCTCCAGGGCGCCGTCGGCGTTGACCCCCTCCTCCAGCAGGGCGAGGTCCTCCACCGATTTGAAGGGCTTGGTGCCCGCAGGGTCCGCCGGCTCCTCGCCGTATCCCGCGACGATCGCGGCCCAGACCGCTTCCTCGTCGATCGGCTGCGGCTCGCGCTCCGCCTCGTTCTCAGCCACCGGTGGTGCTCCCCTTCATCCCGACGCTCGGAGCGAGGCGGCCGATGAACGCGTGGCTCTTCTCGAAAATCCGCTCCGCGTCATGGTCCAACGTCGCCACGTGGTAGCTCTGTTCCAGCAGGACCTCCTCGATGTCCGTCGAGGAGACCCGGCTGAGGATACGGACCGAGTCGGCAGGCCGCACCACATGGTCCTGGGCGCTGTGCAGCAACAGCAACGGCTGCGTGACCTGCGGCAGTTCGCGGTCGACGAGCCGGCAGAACCGCCGCAGCGAGTGGGCGCAGTCCAGCGGGACCCGGTCGTATCCGATCTCTTCGGAGCCGCCCAGGGCGATGTCACTGGTGACCCCCTTCGTGGTGCGCACCAGATGCCGGGCGACCGGGAGCGCCTGCGCGGCGAGGCCGTGCACCTTGTTCAGCGGATTGACCAGGACGATGCCGCTCACCGAGTGGCCGTGCTTGGCGGCCAGCCGCAGGGCCAGGGCCCCGCCCATCGAGAGGCCGAGGACGAAGACCCGCTCGCACCGGTCGAGCAGGGCGCGCAGCTCCCTGTCCACCTCCGCGTACCAGTCCTGCCAGCCGGTGACCTGCATGTCCTGCCAGCGGGTGCCGTGCCCCGGAAGCAGCGGCAGCGAGACGGTCAGCCCGCGTGCGGCCAGATACCCGGCCCAGGGGCGCAGCGACTGCGGCGATCCGGTGAATCCATGACAGAGAAGGACACCGGTCTCTCCGCCTTCGTGGCGGTAGGGCTCGGCTCCAGGAAGCACCGGCACCGGGGTCTCCTGTTCGTCAGGTCTCGAAGGGTGTACTTCACCGTACGCGACCGGACCGACACCGACCAGGGCCGTCACCCTGCGACGGGGGGCGGATGGCCGGGAGCGCACGCCCCCCGCGGGTTATGGTCGGTCCGACCGTCACAGGAAGGCATCCGAGTTGATCTACGGCGCAATGAAGTTCGCCATCGGGGGATCGCTGAAGGTCGCCTTCAGGCCCTGGGTGGAGGGGCTTGAGAACATCCCCGGCGAGGGGCCCGCCATCCTCGCGAGCAACCATCTGTCGTTCTCGGACTCCTTCTTCCTGCCCGCCGTCCTGGACCGCAAGGTCACCTTCATCGCCAAGGCCGAGTACTTCACCTCGCCCGGAGTGAAGGGGAAGCTCACCGCTGCCTTCTTCAAGGGCGTCGGCCAGCTGCCGGTCGACCGCTCGGGCAGCCGTGGTGCGGGCGAGGCCGCCGTCAGGAGCGGCGTCGAGGTGCTGGCGAGGGGTGAGCTCTTCGGGATCTACCCCGAGGGCACCCGGTCGCCGGACGGCCGCCTCTACCGGGGCAAGCCCGGAGGTCTGGCCCGGGTGGCGCTGGCGTCCGGAGCGCCGGTCATCCCGGTCGCGATGATCGACACGGAGAAGATCCAGCCGCCCGGGCAGGTGGTGCCGAAGCTGATGCGTCCGGGTATCAGGATCGGGAAGCCGCTCGACTTCAGCCGCTACTACGGCATGGAGAACGACCGCTTCATCCTGCGCTCGGTGACGGACGAGGTCATGTACGAGATCATGAAGCTCTCCGGCCAGGAGTACGTCGACATCTACGCGACCGCAGCCAAGCGCAGGATCGCGGACGAGGACAAGGCCCGGAAGGCCGCCGAGGCCGGGGAGAAGCGCGAGGGGACGGACGGGTCCGGCAGCTAGCCGTACCGTCCGCCGGGGGGTGTCATGGCGAAGGACCGGCGCGAGCGCGCCGTGCGGATGTCGGTGGAGCTGCCCCTGTGGCGTGCCCTGACCGCGTACCGCGTACTGACGATGGTCTACGCGATCCTGCTGTTCGCCTTCGCGTACGGGCAGTTCCGCCGGCAGTGGGTGGCCGTCGTCTACTTCGCGGTGCTGAGTGTCTGGACCCTGGCCACGCTGCCCAGGGTGGCCGGGGCCGCCCGCTGCACCAAGCGCTTCCTGGGGGCCGATCTCACCGTCGCCCTGGCGGGCATCCTGCTGACGCCGGTCGCCGACTCGCACGCCCGGGTCGTCGGAGGTGCCACGACGATGCCCTCCATCTGGACCGCGGGTTCCGTCCTCGCCTTCGCGATCAAGGGTGGCTGGCGATGGGCGGCCTTCGCCTCGTCCCTGGTGGCGGTCGCCAATGTCACCGAGCGCGGCGAGCCCAGCGGGACCACCGTCCACAACGTGGTCCTGGTGTGGATCGCGTCCATCGCCATCGGCTACATCGTCGAGGTGGCCCGGGCCTCCGAGCGGACCCTCGCCCGCGCACTGGAGATCCAGGCGGCCACCCGTGAGCGGGAGCGGCTGGCCCGCGACATCCATGACAGCGTGCTCCAGGTCCTGGCCATGGTGCAGCGGCGCGGGGCCGAGCTCGGCGGGGATTCTGCCGAGCTCGGCCGGATGGCGGGGGAACAGGAAGTGGCTCTGCGCACCCTGGTCTCCAGCGGTCTCGTCCCCCTGGCCAGGGACCCCGCCGAAGGGGACACCGGTGAGGGCGGCCCGGCCGCCGGGGACCTGGCGGCCGGGGGCGGGGCGGACACGGAGCCCTGCGATCTGCGGGCGCTCCTCGCCCCGCACGCCGGGTCCCGGGTGTCCTTCGCGGAACCGGGGGCTCCGGTACTGCTCGCGCCCACGGCCGCGAAGGAGCTCGCCGCGGCTGTCAGTGCCGCCCTGGACAATGTCCGCAGACACGCGGGCAGCGCCGCCCGGGCGTGGATCCTGGTGGAGGACGAACAGGACGGGGTGATCGTGACGGTACGGGACGACGGCCCCGGCATCCCGGAGGGGAGGCTCGCGGTCGCCGAGGGGGAGGGGCGCCTCGGCGTCGCCCTCTCCATCCGCGGCCGGCTGCGGGAGCTGGGCGGCACCGCCGAGCTGATCTCGGTGCCGGGGCAGGGGACCGAGGTGGAACTGCGCGTTCCAAGGGACGGACGGGGAGCGGGACATGAGTGAGCAGGGGCAGATGAGCGGGCAGCGGACGGTCAGGGTGATGGTGGTCGACGACCACCCGATGTGGCGGGACGCGGTCGCCCGGGACCTGGCGGCGGCCGGTTTCGATGTGGTCGCCACCGCGGGCGACGGGCCGCAGGCGGTGCGCAGGGCCGGGGCGACCACCCCCGACGTCCTGGTGCTCGACCTCAATCTGCCCGGTATGCCGGGCGTCCAGGTCTGCAAGGAGCTGGTCGCGGCCGACCCCGGGCTCCGCGTCCTGGTGCTCTCGGCGAGCGGGGAGCACGCCGACGTACTGGAGGCGGTGAAGTCCGGCGCCACCGGCTATCTGCTGAAGTCGGCCAGTACCCAGGAGCTGTCGGACGCCGTGCGCAGCACCGCGGCCGGCGACCCGGTCTTCACTCCGGGGCTGGCCGGCCTGGTGCTCGGCGAGTACCGCAGGCTCGCGTCCGACCCCGCGCCCTCGGCCGCCGACGAGCCGAACGCCCCGCGGCTCACCGAGCGGGAGACCGAGGTGCTGCGGCTCGTCGCGAAGGGGCTGAGCTACAAGCAGATCGCCGAACGCCTGGTCATCTCGCACCGCACCGTCCAGAACCACGTGCAGAACACCCTCGGCAAGCTCCAGCTGCACAACCGCGTCGAGCTCGTGCGCTACGCCATAGAGCGCGGCCTCGACGATGCCTAAGGGCTGTCCCGTAATCCCCGGCGGGCGCACGACGACAGCTACGGCGCCTCGCCGCGTTGTCGGAACGCCCGAATACATCCAGTATGCGAGCGCCCCTCCGCCTTGCGATGCACCGCATCTGACGCCCCGCGCTGATCCACCAGGGATTACGGGACAGCCCTTAGGGTGTCCGGGCGCAAGGTCAACTGCGCGCAGCTGGAAGGGAATTGACCTTCCGCCCTCTCTCTTTGTGACCTGGGTCACCGTAGCGTGGACGGCAGCGGGTGTCCTCCACTGCGAAGGGACGTGGTTCCATGCGGGTCGGAGTGCTGACCGGGGGCGGCGACTGCCCCGGGCTCAACGCGGTCATCCGGGCCGCCGTGCGCAAGGGCGTGCAGGAGTACGGCTTCGGATTCACCGGATTCAAGGACGGCTGGCGCGGCCCCCTGGAGGGCGACACCGTCGCACTCTCCATCCCGGAGGTGCGCGGGATCCTGCCGCGCGGCGGCACCATCCTGGGGTCGTCCCGCACCAACCCGTTCGGTACGGAGGACGGCGTCCGCCGGGTGCGGGAGAACCTCGCGAGGAGCGAGGTCGACGCGCTGATCGTGATCGGCGGCGAGGACACGCTCGGGGTGGCGGGCCGTCTCTGGGACGAGTACGGGATCCCGTGCGTCGGCGTACCGAAGACCATCGACAACGACCTCTCCGCCACCGACTACACCTTCGGGTTCGACACGGCGGTCGGGATCGCCACCGAAGCCATCGACCGGCTCCACACCACAGCCGAATCGCATATGCGCGTCCTGGTGGTCGAGGTGATGGGCCGGCACGCGGGGTGGATCGCCCTGCACTCCGGCCTGGCCGGCGGCGCCAACGTGATCCTCATTCCCGAGCAGCGCTTCGACATCGACCAGGTCTGCTCCTGGGTGACGTCCCGCTTCCGCGCCTCCTACGCCCCGATCGTGGTCGTCGCCGAGGGGGCGATGCCCCAGGGCGGCGAAGCGGTGCTCAAGAACGGCACGCTCGACTCCTTCGGCCACACCCGGCTCTCCGGGGTCGGCGAGTGGCTCGCCACCGAGATCGAGCGGCGGACCGGCAAGGAGGCCCGCACCACCGTGCTCGGCCATGTCCAGCGCGGTGGCACCCCCAGCGCCTTCGACCGCTGGCTGGCGACCCGCTTCGGCCTGCACGCGATCGACGCGGTGCGCGACGGGGACTTCGGCATGATGGTCGCCCTCCACGGGACGGACATCGTGCGGGTGCCGATCGCGGCGGCGACCGCGCGGCTCAAGACGGTCGACCCCGCGCTGTACCGGGAGGCCGGGGTCTTCTTCGGCTGAGCGGACCCGGGCTCCGGGCCGTATATTCGCACCGGACGGCCTGTATCAACCGATTCCGGGAGGAAGCCGTGGAAATCCTGGCATTCGGTGTGCAGGCCGACGAGCGCCCGCTGATCGAGGCGGCCTTCGCCGGACACTACGACGTGCGCTGCGTGGACGTCTTCCTGAGCGAGGACACCGTCCCGATCGCGGCCGGATACCGGGTCATCAGCACCAGCGTCAACGCCGACCTCGGCCCGGGCGTCCTGCGGCACCTCGCGGCGGGCGGCACCAGGCTGATCGCCCAGCGCTCCACCGGCTTCAACAACATCGACCTCGATGTCGCCCACGACCTCGGTCTGACCGTGGCCCGGGTCTCGTCCTACTCTCCGTACTCGGTGGCCGAATTCGCCTGGACCCTCGCGATGGCCCTCAACCGCCGCGTCGTCCGGGCCGCAGGACGCACCCGCGACTTCGACTTCCGCCTCGACGGCCTGATGGGACGGGACCTGCGCGGACGGACCGCGGGGGTGCTCGGTACCGGCAGGATCGGCGAGGCGTTCACCCGGATCGCTCACGGATTCGGCATGGAACTGCTCGGCTGGGACACCGCGGAGAACCCCGCCTGCACCGCACTCGGCATGCGGTACGTGGCGAAGGACCGGCTGCTCGCCGATTCGGACGTGATCACGCTCCACGTCCCCCTGGTGCCGTCGACGCACCACCTCATCGGCGCCGACGAACTGCGCGCCATGAAGGACGACGCGATCCTGGTGAACTCCAGCCGCGGGGGCCTCGTCGACACCGGAGCCCTGGTCGACGAGTTGCGCCGGGGCCGCTTCACCGGTGTGGGGCTCGATGTCTACGAGGCGGAGGCGGGGCTCTTCTTCCTGGACAAGTCGCTTGACGTGGTCGAGGACGACACCCTGGCCCGGCTGGTCACCTTCCCGAATGTGCTGGTGACCTCGCACCAGGCCTACTACACACGGGAGGCGGTGGGCCAGATCATCGCCGCCACCGTGCGCAACGTCGAGGACTTCGTGGCCGGGCGCCGCAGCGAGAACACCCTGGTACCGCTCACCGGAGGGTGAGCGGAGGCACCCGGTCCACCCGCCCCGGCCCGGCGCCTCCGCCCGGCTGCGCCATGACCCCGGCCAGCAGTCCCGTCACGATCCCGGCCCCCTCCTTCGTCAGTACCGACTCCGGATGGAACTGCACGCCCGCGAACCCGTCGCCCCGCAGCGCGTGCACCTCACCACTGACCGGGTCACGGCTCAGCTCGGTCCGGCGCACGGCCAGTGCCGCCGCCGTGTCCGCGTCGCACCGCGCTGTGTACGAGTTGTAGAAACCGACGGTCTCCGGCCTGCCGAAGAAGTCGATGCGCTCCTGGGCGCCCTGATGGGGGACCGCCTTCCGGACGATGTCCAGGCCCAGCCCGGCCGCCAGCAGCTCATGGCCCAGACAGACCCCCAGCAGCCCGTACCGGTGGTCGCGGAGCAGCTCCGCGGCGAGATCCCGGAGGAACAGCATCCGGGGGTCGGCCCGGTCCGACGGGTCGCCGGGCCCCGGGCCGAGCACCACAGGACCGCGGTGACCCCGCACCCTCTCCCGCAGGCCGGGCTCGTCGTACCGGCGTACCGTCACGCCGAGCCCCGACGACCGCAGCAGATGCGCCAGCATCGAGGTGAATGTGTCCTCCGCGTCCACCACCAGCGCGTGGCCCGTCACCGCGGGCGTCGTCTCCCGCATCCGCAGCCAGAACGGCGCGAGGCCGGCCCGCCGGGACTCCAGGGCCGCCCGCACCCGCGGGTCCTCCGCGAGTCCCGGCCCGGCGGCCTCCCGGCGGGGCCGCCCCTCGCGCACCCCCAGAGCCGTCAGCACCCCCGCCGCCTTGGCGTGTGTCTCGGCGACCTCGCTCGCCGGGTCCGAGTGGCGGACGAGAGTGGCACCGACCGGAACCCGCAGGGCGCCCCCGGCCGAGATGTCCGCCGTACGGATCAGGATCGGCGAGTCCAGCGTCTGCGCCCCGCCGGCGTCCCGGCCGATCAGCGCCAGCGCGCCCCCGTAGTAGCCGCGCCCGTCCGCCTCGTACCGCTCGATGACCCGGCAGGCGTTCTGCACGGGCGAACCGGTGACGGTCGCGGCGAACATCGTCTCCTTCAGCACCTCCCGCACATCCATCGAGCTCCGGCCGCGCAACTCGTACTCGGTGTGCGCGAGATGGGCCATCTCCTTCAGCCGCGGCCCGACGACGACCCCGCCCATGTCCCCGACGGTGCACATCATCTTCAGTTCCTCGTCCACCACCATGGAGAGCTCGTCGGTCTCCTTGCGGTCCCCGAGGAACTCCAGCAGCCCCTCGGTGGTCGGGCCCCCGGGCGGGTAGCGGAAGGTCCCGCTGATCGGGTTCATCACGACCGTCCCGCCCGACATCCGGACATGCACCTCCGGGCTCGCGCCGACCAGAGTGCGCTCCCCGGTGTGCACCACGAAGGTCCAGTACGCGCCGCGCTCACCGTCGAGCAGCCGCCGGAACAGGGCCAGCGCGTCCGCCCTGCCGAAGCCCGGAACGGACCCCGTGTAGGTACGCCGGACGACGAAGTTCGCCCCCTCGCCCCGGCCGATCTCGTCCTCCACGACCCGTCCGACGATCTCGCGGTAGGCCTCGTCGCTGACGTCGAAGCCGCCGTCCTCGACCCGGACCCCGTGCGCGGGCAGCGCGCCGAGCACCTCGGCGAGCGGCAGTTCGTACGTCTCGTCGGCGACCAGGACCGCCAGCGGCGTCCCGTCGTCCCGTACGTCGAAACCGCGCTCGCCGATCTGCCGGAACGGCACCAGCGCCAGCACGGGGCCGCTCCCGTCCGCCGGGATGTCGGCGAGCCGTGCCACCTCGTGGACCTCGCCGGTCAGCAGCTCGACGACGTCGTGGTCGCGGCCGGGGGTGAGCCGGCGCAACAGGGCGAAGGGGCGGTGGTCGTCCAGCAGAGCGCTGATGAGCATCGGATGGTTCCTTCCGGGGCCCCGCGGTACGGGGAGGGGGAGCGGAGAGGAACGGCCGGTGAAAACACGGAAGGCCGCCCCTCGGGCGGCCTTCGCTTCGTCTGTACGCGCGATGTCAGTGGGCCGCCGGATGAGCGGTCCACCACCAGTTTCGAGTCGTCGTCGCGAACATGGTGGGGACTGTAGCGCATCACAGGCGTCCCACCGGGCTCCCCGGCCGTCTCATCCACCGGGCAGGGCCAAAACCGGGGACGGCGACCCCGTACTGTTGGCGATGTGACCGTGAACGCTGATACCCAAGCCCCCGCCGCAGAGGCGGCCTGGCGAGACCTTCCCGCGGCGCAGCAGCCCGAGTACCCGGATGCCGGGGCCCTGCGCGATGTGATCGCGGACCTCACGTCGTATCCGCCGCTCGTCTTCGCGGGCGAGTGCGACCAGCTGCGCGAGCGCCTGGGAGCCGTGGCCAGGGGCGAGGCGTTCCTGCTTCAGGGCGGCGACTGCGCCGAGGCCTTCGACGGCGTGTCCGCCGAGCACATCCGGGCCAAGCTGAAGACGCTGCTCCAGATGAGCGCCGTACTCACCTACGCGGCCTCCGTGCCCGTGGTGAAGGTCGGCCGGATCGCGGGCCAGTACTCCAAGCCGCGCTCCAAGGGCACCGAGACCCGCGACGGGGTGACGCTGCCGACGTACCGCGGCGACTCGGTCAACGGGTTCGACTTCGACGAGAAGTCCCGGATCCCGGACCCGGAGCGGCTGAAGCGGATGTACCACGCCTCCGCGTCGACGCTGAACCTGGTCCGCGCCTTCACCACCGGTGGCTACGCGGACCTGCGCCAGGTGCACGCCTGGAACCAGGACTTCGTCAAGTCCTCGCCCTCCGGGCAGCGTTATGAGCAGCTCGCCCGTGAGATCGACAGCGCGCTGAACTTCATGAAGGCGTGCGGGACCGACCCGGCGGAGTTCCGCGCGGTCGAGTTCTACGCCTCGCACGAGGCGCTGCTCCTCGACTACGAGTCGGCGCTGACCCGCACGGATTCCCGGACCGGCAAGCTCTACGACACCTCGGGCCACATGGTCTGGGTCGGCGAGCGCACCCGCCAGCTGGACCACGCGCACATCGAGTTCGCCTCGCAGATCCGTAACCCGATCGGTGTGAAGCTGGGCCCGACGACCTCTCCGGAGGAGGCGCTCACCTACATCGAGCGCCTGGACCCGGACCGCGAGCCCGGCCGCCTCACCTTCATCGTCAGGATGGGCGCGGACAAGGTCCGTGACCGGCTGCCGAACCTGGTCGAGAAGGTCACCGCGTCCGGTGCCCAGGTGGTCTGGGTGACGGACCCGATGCACGGCAACACCTTCGAGGCGGCGTCCGGCCACAAGACCCGCCGTTTCGACGACGTGCTCGACGAGGTCAAGGGCTTCTTCGAGGTGCACAAGAGCCTCGGCACGCACCCCGGCGGCATCCACGTCGAGCTGACCGGTGACGACGTCACCGAGTGCGTGGGCGGCGGCGACGAGATCTTCGTCGACGACCTGCACCAGCGGTACGAGACGGCCTGCGACCCGCGCCTCAACCGGAGCCAGTCGCTCGACCTGGCGTTCCTGGTCGCGGAGATGTACCGGGCGCAGTAGGCGACAGCCGTCCGGCAGGTCACCGCGGGACGGCGGCCGGCAGCGCGGAGGGCCGTGGGGTGCGGATCACAGCGATCCGCACCCCACGGCCCTTTTGCACCCCCGGAGCGACGGGTAAGGTTAGGATTACCTCACCGATTGGTCGGGGTGGTGCCCGTCAGCGATCCCGTCCGGGAGGTGAACCCGCGTGTATGTCTGCTCATGTTTCGGCGTGACCGAGAAGCAGGTGAAGGAGCACGCGGACGCCGGAGCCTGCACGCCCCGGGACATCGCGTCGGCCAGCAAGGCCGGAACGGACTGCGGTGGCTGTGTGCGCAGCATCCAGGCGCTCCTCGGCCGGGGTGACTGCCCCCGGCGCGAGCTGCTCGACGGGCGGCGGCAGCCCGCACAGGAGCCGGCCGGGCATCCGGAGCCGGTCGTGTCGCCGTCGCCGCTCCCCGAAGCTGCCTGATCCCCGCACGGCACGTCCGTGCGCACCCGGAAGCCGTCTCCGGCCCCGGCGCGCGGGTCCGTACGCGCCCGCCCCCCGTCGTACTGTCGGGGCTCGCCCCTCAGCTCTCCGGCTGCTCGATCACCTGGGCGATGTAGAGCGGCTCCCCGAGTTTCCCGACCAGCTCCAGCTGGGTGTCGAGGTAGTCGATGTGGTGTTCCTCGTCGGCGAGGATCGACTCGAAGATGTTCGCGGACGTGATGTCCCCCTTGCCCCGCATGACCTCGATGCCACGCCGGAGCCGGTCGATGGCCTCGGCCTCCACCTGCCGGTCCGCCTGGAACATCTCGGTGACCGTCTGGCCCACCCGCACGTGGAAGAGCCGCTGGTAGTTCGGCAGTCCGTCCAGGAAGAGGATCCGGTCGGTGAGGATCTCGGCGTGCTTCATCTCGTCGATCGACTCGGACCTGGTGTACTTCGCGAGCTTGGTCCAGCCGAAATTCTCCTGCATCTTCGCGTGCAGGAAGTACTGGTTGATCGCCGTGAGTTCGGCGGTCAACTGCTCGTTGAGAAACTCGATGACCTCGGGGTCGCCCTGCATTGCAGAGGCTCCTTCCAGGCGTGGATCCGGGCAGGTTCCGGGCATCCTCGCACCGCCCCAGGGGGCAGTCCAGTAAGTGCAGGCTTAGTACGAGTTGACCTCATCGGTCCAGACCTGGTCGTGACCACCCCGCGAGGTCTGTCACCATGGATGCATGGGTCAGCCGGAAAGCCGGGAGCAGCAGGGAGCGGCACAGTCCGGGCTCCCGCCGGGGCAGCGGCTGCAGCGCGGCTGGCCGGTGACCCACTACGGCCCCGTGCCCAAGTTCAAGCCCGACCGCTGGGAATTCCGGGTCTTCGGGGCCACGGCGGACGGCGAGAAGCACTGCTGGAACCACGAGGAGTTCTCGGCTCTCCCGTTCTCCACGGTAGTCGCCGATCTGCACTGCGTGACGAAGTTCTCCATGCTGGGAGCCGAGTGGGGCGGAGTGCGTGCCCAGACACTGGCCGAGCTGGCGCCGCCCGCGCCCGGGGTCACGCACGTGATGGTCTGGGCCGAGTACGGATACTCCGCCAATCTGCGCCTGGCGGACTTCTCCGATGCGCAGACGCTCTTCGCGACCCACAAGGCCGGTGAGCTGCTCACCGCCGAGCACGGGTTCCCGCTGCGTCTGGTCGTCCCGCGGCTCTACGCCTGGAAGGGCCCCAAATGGGTCCGCGGCATCGAGTACATGACCGCGGACCGCCGTGGCTTCTGGGAGGAGCGCGGCTACCACAACCTCGGCGACCCGTGGCAGGAGCAGCGCTACTCCTACCAGGAGGGCCCGCAGGACGGTCCTGAGCTCTGAAGTCCGGGGGCCCGGGCCCGGCCGCCGGCTACAGCCGGAGCGACTTCAGGCGGGCCACGTCCGCCGCGTGCCCCTCCTTGCCGCCGGGGGTCTCGATGACGAGCGGCACCCCCTCGGTCGACGGATGGGCGAGCAGTTCCCGGAAGGGCTCCGCGCCGATGTGACCCGCGCCGATGTTCTCGTGCCTGTCCTTGTGCGCGCCCGTGGCCTCCTTGGAGTCATTGGCGTGGATCAGCTTGAGCCTGCCCTCGCCGACGGTGTCCACGAGGAGGTCCAGGGTCTGGTTCATCCCGCCGGGGCCCGCGAGGTCGTGGCCGGCCGCGAAGATGTGGCAGGTGTCCAGGCAGACCCCGAGCTTCGGGTGGGAGTCGAGCGCCTCGAAGTACGGGCCGAAATCCCAGGTGCGTGAGCAGAGCGAGGAGCCCTGGCCCGCTGTCGACTCCAGCAGGAGGAACGGGTCGTCCTCGTGGGTCAGCTCGTCGAGCAGCGGCAGCATGTGCGTACGGACCTGCGCGAGCGCCTCGGAGCGCGGGCGGCCACCGGTCGCCGAGCCGGTGTGCACGACGACGCCCAGCGCGCCGATCTCCCGGCCCCTGCGCAGCGAGTGCCGCAGTGAGTCGACCGACCTGAGCACGGTGTCGGCCGTGTGCGAGCCGAAGTTGATCAGATACGGGGCATGCACGTACGCCGTGATCGACTCGTTCGCGCACTCCTTGCGGAACTGCTCGTCCTGGTCCGGGTTCCCGGTGGGTGTGGCCCAGCCGCGCGGGTTGGCCACGAAGACCTGGACGGTCTCGGCGCCCAGCTCGCGGGCGTAGGGGAGGCCGGTCCTGGCGAGGCCGCCGGCCACGGGGACGTGGCCGCCGATGGGGTTGCGCACGGTGTGTTCAGAGTCCCTTGGTCTTGATGGTGATGGTGCTGCCCTCGGGGGCACGGTCGCCGCCGTCGACCGACTGGCCGGCCACGGTGTCACTGAAGGAGAGGAACGGCCGGTCGACATGGACCTTGAAGCCCTTGCCGGTCAGCGCGGTCTTCGCGTCGTCCACGCTGCCGCCCGTGACATCGGGGACGGAGATCATCCGGGGGCCCTTGGACAGGGTCAGGGTGACGGTGTCGCCCTCCGCCGCGCTTGCCCCCTCCGCCGGTGACTGCTTGGCGACCTGCCCGGCGTCCTCCGGCGAGTTGACCTTCTCCGGCGCTACCACGACCTTGAGGTTCTCGTCCTCCAGGTCGGCGCGGGCGTCCTCCGGCGACTCACCCGTGACGTCCGGTACATCGACCGGGGCGCCCTTGGACACGACCAGGGCGATCGCCGAGTCGGCGTGCCGTTCGGTGCCGGACGCCGGGTCCGTACGGATCACCTTGCCCCGCCCGGTCTCGTCACTGAACTCCTTGGTGACCATGCCGGCCGCCAGCCCCGCCTTCGCCAGCTCCTTCTTCGCCTGTGCGAGCGGCTCACCCTGGACGTGGGGCACCCGGACGATCCGCGGGCCGCGCGAGACGACCAGGGACACCGCGCCGTTGTCGCGGATGCGGGCGCCCGACGCGGGGCTGCTGTTCATGACCTGGCCGCGGTCGTAGGTGTCGCTGAACTTGCGCTCGGTCTTCTTCACGTCGAGACCCGCGGCCGAGAGCCGTGACGTCGCGGACTTCTCAGGCTGGCCCAGCAGCGAGGGGACCCGGGTGAACTGGCCCGAGTTGATGTACCAGACACCGGCTCCGACCCCCAGCACCAGCAGGACGGCGACGACCGACGCGATCAGTCCCCGGCGGGTCCGCCGGCCGCGGCGCACCGGCTGCCGTCCGGGCCCGGGCTCCCCGGCGGCCGGCATCACCAGGCGGCTGGTCCTGTCGATCCCCGCGGCGGGCAGCGGGCGCCGGATCACATCCGTACGTTCTTCGGAGGCGTCCGCGCCGGAGGCGGGCGCGGACGGGTGCGCCTGCGGCGGGACGGCGTCCAGCTCACCGTCGCTCAGTGCGGCGCGGGCCTCGCGGACCCGGCCGAGCAGGGCCACGGCGTCGTCCGGCCGGTCACCCGGGTGCCGGGCGGTGGCGCTCGCCACCAGGTCGTCCAGCGGGGCCGCGAGGCCCGGCACGACCGCGGACGGTGCGGGCACTCCTTCGTTGAGGTGCTGGTAGAGCACCTGGGCCGGGGTGTCACCGGTGTGCGGTTTGGCGCCGGTCAGCATCTCGTACAGCACCACACCGCAGGCGTGGACGTCGGCCCTGGTGTCCGCCGTGCCCTGCTCGATCTGCTCCGGGGCCAGGTAGGAGACTGTGCCCAGGATGGTCCCCGTGCTGTTCGTCTCGGTGTCCACGGCCCGGACGAGGCCGAAGTCGGCGACCTTGACCCGGCCGTCGTCCCCGAT
The DNA here is from genome assembly GCF_036061255.1 of Streptomyces sp. NBC_00388. Classification (NCBI taxonomy): domain Bacteria; kingdom Bacillati; phylum Actinomycetota; class Actinomycetes; order Kitasatosporales; family Streptomycetaceae; genus Streptomyces; species Streptomyces sp. NBC_00388. The sequence continues at coordinate 1,966,483 of NZ_CP107948.1, read as the reverse complement.
CAGGACGTTCTCCGGTTTCATGTCCCGGTGGACGAAGCCGGCCCGGTGCGCGGCGCCGAGCGCGGCAAGCACCGGCTCCAGGATGTCCAGCGCCGCGCGGGGGCGCAGCGCGCCCCGCTCACGCAGGACGTCGCGCAGCGTGCACCCCGCGACGTACTCCATCGCGAGGTAGACGTGCGCGCCGTCCGCGCCCTGGTCGAACATGCCGACCACATTGGGGTGGTCGAGGCGCGCGACGGACTTGGCCTCCCGGATGAACCGCTCCACGAACGTGGCGTCGACCGCCAGCGCGGGGTGCATCACCTTGAGGGCGAGCACCCGGTCCAGGCGGGTGTCGACGGCCCGGTAGACCGTGGCCATGCCACCGATGGCGATGCACGCGTCCACCCGGTAGCGGCCGTCGAGCAGCTGCCCGACGAGCGGGGCTTGCGGGTCACCAAGCGTCGTATCCACGCTGGCGAGTGTACGAGCCGGCGCCGACAGGGCCTAAGCGGTCCCGGTGGACCGGCCGCTACTGAAGCCGAGCTGTGACAGGTCCGCACCGGACCTGTGAGGACCGCACCGCGTGTGGCCCGACCGGCCCGGCCGCGGGGGTACGCGGCGCGGTGCGCTCGCGGGGTGACTCACGTCATACCGGTGACCGCTGCCCCTCAGGCGCCGGCGCGAACGCGGGCCGTTCCGGGTCGAGCGCCGCGCGCCCCTCCTGCGGTGACGACGCCCGCGCGAAGTGCCGCCGCGGGATCCGCCCCGCCCGGTACGCCAGCCGGCCGGCCTCCACGCCCCGCCGCATCGCGGACGCCATCAGCTCCGGCTCCTGCGCGCGCGTCACCGCCGATGCGAGCATCACGGCCGCGCACCCGAGCTCCATCGCCAGGGCCGCGTCCGATGCGGTACCGGCCCCCGCGTCGAGGATCACCGGCACCCCGGCCCGCTCCACGATCAGCTGGAAGTTGTGCGGGTTGCGGATGCCGAGCCCGGAACCGATGGGCGAGCCGAGCGGCATGATCGCCGCGCAGCCCGCGTCCTCAAGCCGCCGGGCCAGGACCGGATCGTCGCTGGTGTACGGCAGGACCGTGAAGCCGTCGTCGACCAGGATCTCCGCGGCGTCCAGCAGCTCCACCGGGTCGGGCAGCAGAGTGTGCTCGTCCGCCACGACCTCCAGCTTGATCCAGTCCGTGCCCAGCGCCTCGCGGGCCAGGCGCGCGGTGAGGACCGCCTCGCCCGCCGTGAAGCAGCCGGCGGTGTTGGGGAGCACCCTGATGCCGAGCCTGTCGAGCACCGAGAGGACCGAGCCCTGCACCGTCGGATCGAGGCGGCGCATCGCGACCGTCGTCAGTCCGGTGCCCGACGCGATCAGGGACCGCTCCAGTACGTCGAGGCTGGGCGCACCGCCCGTACCCATGATCAGCCGGGAGGAGAGGACGGTGTCCGCGAGAGTGAAGGGATCGTCTGCCATGTCCGGCTCAGCCTCCTTGGACTGCGGTGAGGATCTCGACGCGGTCGCCGTCGGTGAGCACGGTGGCGGACCACAGGCCCCGCGGCACGACGGTCTCGTTGACGGCGGCCGCGACCCCCGAAGGAGCGGTGGTGAGGGTGGCGACCAGGACATCGAGGCTGGTGTCCGCCGCGATGGCGCGGGCCGCGCCGTTGACGGACACCTGCGGTGACGGCGCACCCACCGGTGACGCGTTGACGGATGGCACATTCATGCGGGCTGCTCCTGTCGTACGGGCGGGAAGCGCCGGGGAGTGAAGGCACGGGCCTCGGCCGGCAGCTCCCCGGTGGTGAGCAGTTCGGCCATCACGTCGCCGGTCACGGGTGTGAGCAGCACGCCGTTGCGGAAGTGGCCGGTGGCCAGCAGCAGGCCGGGCAGCGTGGTCGGGCCGAGGAGCGGCGCGTTGTCGGGCGACGCCGGACGCAGCCCCGCGCACGTCTCGGTGAGCGGCAGCTCGGTGATGCCGGGCACCAGCTCGTGGGCGTCGCGGAGCAGTTCGTACACCCCGCCCGCGGTGACCGTGGTGTCCCAGCCGAGCTCCTCGCTGGTCGCGCCGATCACGAGTTCGCCGTTCTCACGGGGGACCAGATAGAGGTGACTGCCCCGGACGACCGCGCGGACGGTCCGGCTGAGGAACGGCGCGTACACACGCGGCACGGTGAGCCGGAGCACCTGCCCCTTGACCGGGCGCACGGGCGGAAGCACCGAGTCCGGCAGACCTGCGAGCTGACCGCTGCGGCTGCCGGCCGCCAGCACCACCTGGCCGGCGGAGAGCGCGGCGCCGTCGGCGAGCACCACCCCGGTGGCCCGGCCGCGCTCCGTCGTCAGGCGCTCCGCCCAGCCGCGGTGGAAGACGACCCCGGCGCGCTCGCACGCGACGAGCAGCGCCTTCGCCAGGCGGCGCGGGTCGACCTGGTGATCCCCGTCCACCCGCAGCCCGCCGCGTACGCCCGGCGCGAGCATCGGTTCGAGACGCCTGCACTCCCGCCCCGTGAGCCACTCCGACTCCAGTCCTGAGCGCAGCTGGAGGGCGTGCAGCTCCCGCAGATGCGCCCGGTCGTCGAGGTCGAGTGCCACGGCGAGCGTGCCGCAGGCGCGGTAGCCCAGATCCTGCCCCGACGCCTCGGCCAGCTCCGCGGCGAACGCGGGGTAGCGGCGGGCGGACTCCAGATTCAGACCGAGCAGCACCTGCTCGCCGTAGTGCAGTTCCGTGACGGCGGCCAGCATCCCCGCCGCGACCTGCGCGGCTCCGCCGCCCGGCAGGGGATCGGCGACTGCGGTGCGCAGCCCGCGCTGCGCCGACCGCCAGGCGGTGACGAGACCGATGATCCCGCCCCCGACGATCAGTACGTCAGAGGTGTCGGCATGGTGTGCGTGCATGGGCGTCCAGCCCCTCCCTTCGCCGGCATGACCCGGATCAGGTTCGTACGGTCGGGGGCCGGCCAGCCCCCCTCTCAGCCCGGTACGCCCGGACTCCCGCGAGTAGTTCCGCGGCCAGCCTAACCCCGGTCCGCGCCGCCCTGACAGGCATCCCATGACGGCCCCTGTCCTGACGCTGTGTCAGCTGCTTAGGGTGTACCGGGTGAGCGAGCCGAGGAACGTCGTCATCGCCGGTGCGGGCATGGCCGGGGTCCAGACCGCTGTCGCCCTGCGGGACCAGGGCTTCACCGGACCCGTGACACTGATCGGTGAGGAGGTCCACCAGCCGTACGACAGACCGCCGCTCTCCAAGGCGGTTCTGCTCGGGAAGGCCGAGAGCACCGCCTTCGACGTCGACTTCGCCGCCCTCGGGGTCGATCTGCTGCTCGGGTGCGAGGTGACCGGAGTGCGCCCGGACGACCGGGAGCTGGACACCGCGCGCGGACCTGTCCCTTACGGGTCGCTGGTCGTGGCCACCGGCGCCCGGCCGGTCGCGCTGCCCGGCAGCGAGGGCGTCCCGGACGTCCATCTGCTGCGCACGCTCGACGACGCGGGGCGGCTGCGGGCCGTGCTGGCCGGCCGGCGGGACGTGGTGGTGGTCGGCGCGGGCTGGATCGGCGCCGAGTTCGCCACGGCCGCCCGGGAGGCGGGGTGCGCGGTGACGGTCGTGGAGGCGGCGGGCCGGCCGCTCGCCGGGGTGCTGCCGGCCGAGATCGCCGCGCCCATGGCCGGCTGGTACGCCGAAAGCGGAGCCGAACTCGTCACGGACGCCCGCGTGGCCCGGGTCGAACCGGGCGCCGTGGTGCTGGAATCCGGGCGGCGGCTGCCGGCCGGGGCCGTCCTCGTGGGTATCGGTGCCAGGCCCGCGACCGGCTGGCTTGCGGGGTCCGGTATCGCGCTGGGCGCCGACGGCTCGGTCACCGCCGACGAACGGCTGCGCACCTCGGCCGCCGATGTGTACGCGGTCGGCGACTGCGCCTCCTTCCCCTCCCGCCGGTACGGCGAGCGGCTCCTGATCCACCACTGGGACAACGCCCTCCAGGGGCCGCGCACGGTCGCCGCCGACGTGATCGGTGAGGCACCGCGGAGCTACGACCCGGTGCCGTACTTCTGGTCCGAGCAGTTCGGCCGCTTCGTCCAGTACGCGGGCCACCACGCGGCCGCCGACACCCTGATCCGGCGCGGTGACCCGGCGGGGCCCGCCTGGTCGGTGTGCTGGCTGCGGGAGGAGCGGCTGGTCGCGGTGCTCGCCGTCGCCAGGCCCCGGGACCTGGCCCAGGGCCGCAAGCTCATCGAGTCGGGGGGGCCGGTCGACCCGGACCTGGCGGCGGATCCGGCGGTGCCGCTCAAGTCGGCGGTCCGGCAGCCCGGCCGACCCTGAAGGGCTGAGTCCGGGTATCGGCTGTCAGTGCGGGATGGCAGGCTTGTCCTGTGACCGAGATTGACGCAAAAACCGATGCTCTCATCCCCGCCTGGCTGCACCTCCCGGATATCGCCGAGATGTTCGACGTCGAGGTGACCCGTGTCCGCCAGCTGGTCAGGGACGGCACGCTGATCGCCGTACGCCGTGGGGAGAACAGGGCGCTCCAGGTGCCCGCCGCCTTCATCGACGACACCAAGGTGGTCAAGGGCCTCGCCGGGACCCTGACGCTCCTGCGGGACGACGGCTTCAGCGACCAGGAGATGCTGGAGTGGCTCTTCACCCCCGACGAGACCCTGCCCGGCACACCCGCGCAGGCGCTGAGCGAGAATCGCGGGACGGAGGTGAAGCGCCGGGCCCAGGCGCTCGCCCTCTGATCGGAGTGTGAACACCCCGGCGGTGCGGGGACCGGGCCCGGCCCGGCCCCCGCACCGCCGTACCTTGCCGCTCACGCACCCAGTCCATCGCAGTCCACGGGGGGAACGCCCGATGTCCACCGCACCCGCACCGCTGTCCGACGCCCGGTTGTACCTCTGCACGGACGCGCGCAGGCGCCAGGGCGACCTGCCCGGGTTCCTGGACGCGGTCCTGTCCCACGGTGTGGACATCGTCCAGCTGCGGGACAAGGGCATGGAGGCGGCGGAGGAGCTCGACCACCTCCGGGTCTTCGCCGACGCCTGCCGCAGGCACGGCAAGCTGCTCGCGGTGAACGACCGCGCGGATGTCGCGCACGCCATCGCGTCCGACGTGCTGCACCTGGGCCAGGGGGATCTGCCGGTCCCCGCCGCGCGTGCCGTGCTCGGCCCCGGCGTGCTCATCGGCCGCTCGACCCACGCCGAGTCCGAGGTGGACGCGGCGGCGGCCGAACCGGGCGTGGACTACTTCTGCACCGGCCCCTGCTGGCCCACCCCGACCAAGCCGGGCCGTCACGCGCCGGGGCTCGGCCTGGTGCGGTACGCGGCGTCGCTGGCCACGCCGCGTCCCTGGTTCGCGATCGGCGGGATCGACGCGGGCAACCTGGACGAGGTGCTGGACGCCGGCGCCCGCCGGGTGGTCGTTGTCCGGGCGATCACCGAGGCCGACGACCCGGCAGCCGCCGCGGCCGGTCTCGCCGCCCGGGTCAGGTCCCGCACCCCGTAAGGGAAGCGGACCGCCCGGGTCAGGCCCCGCACCCCGCAAGAGAAGCGGATGCAGTGATTCCGGAAAAGTGTCCGAGGGGTGGACAACTATCTCGCAAATCGGTCATAAGGTCCCGGCGCGGTTGGGGGAGTGGCAAGCCCTGACTAATCTGCCCGTATGGCCTTCGGCACTTCCTCCACCAGAACCGATCACGCCCGGACGGTGCGCGACCTGCTCGCGACCGGCAGGACGCTGTACTCCTTCGAGTTCTGGGCGCCCAAGACCGAGAAGGGCGAGCGGAACCTCTGGAACGCGCTGCGCCGTGTCGAGGCGGTGGCGCCCAGCTTCGTCTCCGTGACGTACGGGGCGGGCGGTTCCTCCCGTGCGGGCACGGTCAGGGCGACCGAGCAGATCGCGTCGGACACCACGCTCACCCCGGTCGCGCACCTGACAGCCGTCGACCACTCGGTCGCCCAGCTGCGCAACATCATCGGCCAGTACGCGGACGCCGGGATCCGGAACATCCTCGCGGTCCGCGGCGACCCGCCCGGCGACCCGATGGGCGAGTGGGTCAAGCACCCGGAAGGCGTCATGTACGCCGCCGACCTGGTCCGGCTGATCAAGGAGTCGGGCGACTTCTGCGTCGGTGTCGCGGCCTTCCCCGAGATGCACCCGCGCTCGGAGAACTGGGAGAGCGACATCCGGCACTTCACCGACAAGTGCCGGGCCGGCGCCGACTACGCGATCACCCAGATGTTCTTCGACCCCGAGGACTATCTGCGCATGCGGGAGCGGGTCGTCGCCGCAGGCTGCGACACCCCGGTCATCCCCGAAGTCATGCCCATCACCAATGTCCGCCAGCTCGAACGGTTCGCCCAGCTCAGCAACGCGCACTTCCCGGACGCCCTGAAAGACCGCATCCACGCGGTCAAGGACGACCCGGCCGCTGTACGCTCCATTGGCATCGAGTTCGCTACGGAGTTCTGCGCGAAGCTGCTCTCCGAGGATGTCCCTGGGCTGCACTTCATCACGCTGAACAACTCCACGGCGACCCTCGAAATCTACGAGAATCTCGGGCTGCACAAGCAGTCCTGACCGGCACATCCGCTCCCCGCACGGAGTGGTGGCCGCTGAGAGGGGCGTACATGGGCTGGACGGTCCTCTATGTCGGGTTCGGATTCGTCGCGTTGTGGCTGCTGGGTGAGGTGCTGCTCCAGTACAAGGCCAGGCTGCGCTGGCGGTTGCTCGCCTTCACCGGCTTCCTCGGCGTGGTCGTCGGTGTGCTGCTGCACTCCGTGCCGGTGATCGTGGTGGGCGCCCTCGCCTTCGCGGTCGGTCAGTTGTACGTCACGCTCTCCTTCCGCCGCGGCTTCTCCACCGGCTGGGCCATAGGGGGCGCCCCCAGGGTCAGCAAGCGGCGCAGGGCACGCGGCGGCGCCGTGAAGGAACCGGTGCTCGAAGTCCCGGACCCGCAGTACGGGGAGCCCGGCCAGGAGCAGCCCGACGGGCAGGAGCGGCCGGAAGGCCCGCAGCAGGGCGGTCAGGAGGACGCCTTCGCGCAGCACGGCCCGGGCCATGGCGCCCAGGACGGCTACGACGGGAACGGCGGTTACGAGCAGCAGGTGTACGGCGCCGGCGGCTACGGGACGGATGACGGATACGGCTACGGCGGGCCCGGGTACGCGCCGCACACGGACGGCTCCGGCACCTCCCCGGAGGCGCCGCAGGCCCCCGAGCCCATGGCGGCAGGTGTCTACGCGCCGCAGCCGATGCCCGACGAGACCGGCCAGTACGGCATATACAGCGAAACGGCCTACGGGACCGGGGCGCAGTACGGCACCGGGGGCCACGACCAGAACGGCCCGCAGTACGACGGCCAGTACGGCTACGGCGGCGAGCAGCAGCAGTACCCCGCCTACTCCGACCCGTACATCGGCGCAGGCCAGTACGGAACGTCCTACGAGGACCAGCAGCAGTACGCCGGTCCCTACACCGACCCGTACGCCAACGACACCCCGCCCGGCGGGGTCTGGGTCCCGCAGCAGCGCGACACCGAGGCCGCGTACGGCACTGCGGACCACCCGGAGCAGCACCCGTACCAGGGCGGCTACAACAACGGCTACAACGAGCAGCAGCGGTACTGAGGGTCCGTGCCGTCGCCGGCGCGGCGGTCACCGGCCGCGCCGCAGGCTCCGCGCTCGCTGCTCGGTGCTTCTCGCTCACTGCTCACTGCTCACTGCGAGCCGCGGAACCCCTCGCCCTCGACGATGAGTCCGGCGGCCAGCGCCCCGGACATCCCGGCGTGGGCCAGTCCGCCGCCGGGATGCGACCAGCCGCCCGCGAGGTGGAGGCCGGGCAGCGGCGACCGGTTCGGTGAGGGCAGCAGCCGTCCGCCCGCACCGGCCAGGGCGGGACCGGGCACCCGGAGCGAACCGGTCTCCCGCAGGGTGTCGGCGGGGGTCCGCACCTCCCGCCACAGCAGGCGCCCGCGCAGCCCGGGCACGGCGGCCTCCGCGGCCGTGACCATCCGGTCGGCGAACGCCCCGGCCCGCGCGTCCCCGGACCAGTTCTCGGCCCCGCTCTCCGTCCCGCCCGCCGGGACCGTGGCCGTCAGCGTGAGCGCCTCGTGGCCCGGGCCCGGGACCAGCGCCGGATCGGCGGGGCGCAGCACCGTCACCATCGGCAGGTCGCTCTCCGCCCGGTGCACCACCGTGCGGTGCACGGCGTCCGCGGGCCGCTCGCCGCGCAGCGCGAGACAGACCACGAACCGGCCGGTCCCGGCGCCCCCCTCCGGGTGCGGCCGGTGGACCGACGGCAGCGGGGCGCCCGCGACCACGTGCTCGGCATCGATCCGGCGCCCGTCGGCCAGCTCCAGCCCGCAGGCCCTGCCGTCCTTCTCGCGGACCTCCGTGACCTCGGCCGAGAACACGAACTCGACCTTCCGTGCGCGGCACCGCTCGTACACGGCGTCCGCCAGCGCCCGCATCCCCCCGCGTACGTACCAGTTGCCGAAGGTCTGCTCCATGTACGGCAGGACGGCCGCCGACGCAGGCGCCGTCAGCGGGTCGAAACCGCTGGAGAGCGCGTAGCTCGCCAGCAGGGCGGCCAGCCTCGGATCCCGCAGCTCCCTGCTGCCGACCTCGGCGAGCGTGGACGCGCCGCGCCGCAGCAGTCCGGTCCTGGGCGCCGGGTAGGGATCGTGTCCCAGCGGGGCGGGGTCGGCGGGCAGTGGCTCTTCGAGGAGCGGCCGCCTGGTGCGGTCCCAGGTCTCCCGGGCCCGGTCGAGGAAAGCACCCCAGCGGGCGCCCGCGCCGCCGCCCAGCGCCGCGTCGAGAGCCGCCACGACCCCGGCACGTGAGGCGTTCGGCAGCAGGACGCCGGTCCCGTCGTCGAAGAGGTGGCGCCCCGCCGGATCGACCTGGACGAGATCGACGCACTTCTCCAGCGGCTCACGGCCCGTCTTCACGAACAAGTCGCGGTACACGGCGGGCAGCTGGAGGAGCCCGGGTCCGGTGTCGAAGGCGAAGCCGTCCCGCGCGAAGCGGCCCACCGCCCCGCCGTAGGTCGCCGTACGTTCGTACACCGTCACCCGGTGGCCTGCCACAGCCAGCCGGGCGGCAGCCGCCATGGCGCCCATCCCGGCGCCGATCACCGCAATCCGTGCCATGGCAGGAACTTTATCGGTGCCTCGGACGCCCGGGGACGGGAGCCGCACACACGTCTGAGTATCCGTACCTAGAGGCGGAGATGAGTAGTTGCGCGGATAGGTTCCCACCTGCGCGGACGGCAGAGTGTGGAGCACGGAAGGGGCGCAGCGCCGGCACTGCCGACACGGGGCGGCGGAACGGCGCGGCTCCCCCGACGAGTACCGGATGTACGGGGGAGTACAGCGGGGGAGTACGGGGGAAGCGCCGCTCGGAGCGGACCGGGAGACCGGGCCGGGACGGGCGGCGCTCTTTCCTGCCCGCGCGTCCCTGCCCGGTCGTCTCCCGCCGGGATCAGCGTCCGCTGACCCGCCCGTGCAGCAGCCGCGAGAGCGCCGCGTGCACCTCGTCGATCGACCGCTCGCTCTGGAAGGCCTTCCAGTCGAGAGCCGCCACCAGGACCATCCCGACCAGGGCGGCAGCGGTCAGCGCGATGTCGATCTCCTCGTTCAGCTCACCCGCTTCGACGGCCTCGCGCAGCACCGTCTCGACGACGGCGACCGCCTCCTGGCGCACCACGAGCAGGGTCGACTGCCAGGCCCGGTTGGTACGCCACAGCTCGGCGACGTACAGCTGCGTGAAGGCCGGATACGTGTCGATGAAGCCGAGGCCGGACCTGATCATGGCGTCCAGTGCCTCGACCTTGGTGCCGCCGCGCTCCGCCGTCGTGTCGGCCGCGGACTGGAGCGAGGCGGTGAGCAGCCCGACCCCGTGCCGGAGCAATTCCTCGAAGAGCACGGTCTTGCTCGCGAAGTTGTAGTAGACCGTGCCCTTCGCCACCCCCGCGCGCTCGGCGATCTCCTCGACGGTCGTGGAGGAGAAGCCCTGCTCCGCGATGAGGGTGACGGCCGCCTCGTACAGCTTCTGCCGGGTGGCCTGCCGTCTGGTGCTGGTGTCCATGCGCCCGATTCTCACAGGCCGCGCCCCCTGGCGGGCCATCCCGCTCACAGACTGAGCTCCGGATGCAGACGCTCCATGGTCCACACCTGCTTGCTCCGCGCCGACAGCGCGGTCAGTGCCAGCGCGCCCACGGTGAAGGCGAGGAGTACCGCGGAGCCGGTCAGTACGGGGGCCAGGCCCCCGCCGGTGATGAGCCGGCGCAACCCCTCGACCACGTAACTCATCGGCAGATACGGATGGATGGCGTTGAAGAACGCCGGGCTCGTCTGGACCGGATAGGTGCCGCCGGCCGAGGTCAGCTGGAGCATCAGCAGCGCCAGCACCAGGATCCGCCCGGCTGCACCGAAGCGGGCGTTGAGCCACTGCACGATCGCGGCGAAGCAGCAGGTCACCAGCGCCAGGAAGCCCAGCGTCCCGGCAGCCCGGACCATCTGCAGACCGATCGCCCAGTGGAGGACGGCCATCAGCGCGGCGGTCTGGAGCACTCCGATCGCGGCCACCGGGAGCCAGCCCGCGAAGGTGATCCGCCACGCCGAAGCGCCGGCGGCCAGCGCGCGGCGGCTGAGCGGCTGGATGAGCATGTACGCCACCATCGCGCCGACCCAGAGCGAGAGCGGGATGAAGTACGGAGCGAAGCCGGTCCCGTAATTGGGCGCGGGATGGAGCGACTTGGAGGCCAGCTGTACCGGATCGGCCATCACCCCGGTGCGCTGGTCCCGGTCCTTCTTGTCGTAGTCGGGGATCTTGGACACCCCGTCGTGCAGCCCCGTGGCGAGGGTGCCCGCGCCGTCGGAGAGCTTGACGAGCCCGGCGTGCAGGGTGCGCGCACCGCTGTTCAGCTTCCCGAGCCCGGTGTGCAGGGAGGTGGCGCCGGTCCGCGCCGCCGTCAGCCCGGTGTGCAGCCGGCCCGCGCCGCTCGCGACCCGGTGGGCCCCGCTGTCCAGCTGGTTGATCCTGGCGACGGCCGTGTCCAGGTCCGATGCGAGGTCCGGGGCGTGCTCCGCCAGGCTGTCCGCCTGCTTCTGCAGCGTCGCGAGCTGTCCGTCGAGCGTCTTCAGATCGCCGTTCTGCTGCTGTACGAGGCCGTTGACGTCGCCCGCGATCCGCGCCGTATCGGCAGCCGCCTTCTTGGCCTTCTTCAGCTGCGGGCAGGCCGGGTCGGGTACGGGCAGCTCCTGGCAGCGGGCCCGGTAGACGCTGTCGAGGCCGGCCGATGCGGTGGCCGCGCCGCGTGCCGCGACCGGGGCCGCCTTCACCAGGGAGGCGAGGTGGTCGCGTACGACCTGGGTCGAGTCGGAGACCAGCCGGGCCGCGTCACCGATGGACTTGCTGTTGTTCCTGAGGAAGGGGCGGACGGCCCCGGCCGCGCCGTTCACCTTCTTCGCGAGGGTCCTGGTGCCCGCGGCGACCTGCTTCGACCCGGACTGGAGACCGGCCGCGCCCTTGTCGAGCTTCGTGATGCCACCGGCCAGCCTGCCGCTGCCGGCCCTGGCGTCCTTCGCACCGTCGGCCAGGGTCTTCGACCCCTTCCGCGCCCGGCCGAGGCCCGATGAGAGGTCGGACGCGCCGTCGGCCGCCTTCGCCGTTTGATCGTGCAGACCGGCGAAGGAGAGGTAGATGCGGTCCAGGAAGGTACGTGAGGCGTGGGTCGATGCCGACGTCCTGACCTCGGAGAACACCGTCCGGGAGATCTGTCCGACGATGTAGTTGTTGGCGTCGTTCGTGCGGACCTGGAGGGCGCCGGTCTCGGGAGAGTCACCCGAACTGGACGCGACCCGCTTGCTGAAGTCGGCCGGCATGGTCAGCGACAGGTAGTACGTGCCGTCCTCGACGCCCTTGTGGGCCTCGGCGGCGCTGGTCTCGTGCCAGTCGAAGACCTTGCTGTCGCGCAGCCCATCGGTGATGTCATCGCCCGCCCGGACCTTCTTGCCGGCGGCCTCGGCGCCCCGGTCGTCGTTGACCAGGGCGACGGGTATCCGGTCGAGCCTGCCGTACGGGTCCCAGAACGACCAGAGGTACAGGGCCCCGTAGAGCAGGGGGAGCAGCAGGAGCGCGACGAGGGCGGCGCGCGGCAGCCTGCCCCTGCCGAACCGCTTCAGCTCAAGGGCGGCCAGTCTCGGCGAGCGCATCGGCTGCCCCTTCCTCTGTGTCCTTCGGGTCTGCCGGGTCCTTCGGGGGCTGTGTGGTCCGCGCTGCCGTGTCCGCCCCGGCCGTCGTGTCCGAGGAGTCCGCTGCGTCCGTGGCGCCCCCTTCTTCCTCCGGGCCTGACTCCCGGCGGGTGGAGACGGTGAGCACGCCGTCCGGCGCACTGCTGCAGACGGCAAGAGTGGTGACGCCGCCGGCGGCGACCGAGCGCAGCAGCTCCCAGGCCGCGTCGCGTTCGGGGCCGGAGAGTTTGAGGTCCGCGTCGTCCACGGCGAGCAGCCGCGGACCGCCCATCAGGCCGAGTGCCACGGAGAGCCGCAGGGCCTCAAGGCGCTCCAGATCCCGCACGGAGGTGCGGCCCTTCTTGGGCAGTGTGGCGAGTTCGAGCCCGGCGGCCTCCAGTGCCGCGTCGATGCGGGCGCGGGCCGCCGCGGCACGCTCGGCGCGGGGCCGCAGCAGCGCCCGGAACGATCCGCGGTAGCGGTGCTGCAGCAGGGCGCGCTCGCGCAGATGCTCGTCCACGGTCAGCGCCGGGTCGAGCTCGCTGACCCCGGGGACCGGGCCCAGCGCGCTGATCCGGCGCACGCCGGCCAGCTGCTTGGGCAGCCGGTGGCCGGCCACCTCGGCCTCGCCCTCGCTCGTCCGCATCCGGCCGGTGAGGGCGAGGAGCAGACAGGTGCGTCCTGAGCCCGACGGGCCCTCGACCGCGATGAGCGAGCCGGGCTCCGCTTCGATGTCCACCCCGCGGAAGGCCCAGCCGTACGGGCCCTTGAGCCCCAGCCCCTCCGCGATCACTGCTGCCCCGTGCGGGCTGTCCACGACGCCCTCCCCTGTTCTGTCGATGGCACCGGCGCCTGCCGTGCCGCCGGCACCCGCGCGTGCGACCGCGGCGCGGGTGCGCTGCCGGTACGAGCGTCTTGCCGCTGCGGCAGCCGCGACACCTGATCCGGCGCTCTTGCACTGACCAGTCAGTGCAAAAAAGTACGCCGTCTTCGGTGCTTCCGGCAAAGGCCCAGGTCAGGGCCGATTGTCAGTGGTCGCCCGCACCATGGACACAGACGGCCACAGCGCCGTCACACCACGACAGGAGGTTCCGTCATGGCCAGCTCGAACGCCGCACCAGCGCACCGGCCCCGTGTCACCGCCCCTGCCCCCTCGCTCGCCCCCGTCCCCTCCCTCGCCGCGTCCCCCGACCCCTCCCGCGCCGCCGCACCCGGGGCACCGGCTCTCTTCACCCCCGCCTCCCCGGCCCCGCCCGCCTTCTCCCCGCCCGCCTTCTCCTCGTCGGCCGGGGGACCCGCGAGCGACATCCACCCCGTCGCGCGCCGCACGGGAGCCCCTGCCGCCGCCCTCGACCTGCTGGCCCAGGCCCGGTCAGGACTGGACGAGGCGGCCGGGCTTGAAGAGCCCAACGAGCGCTATGCCACCGCCCACCTCGCCGCGCTGCGCACGGCCGCCGCGGTGCTCGCCTCACGGGCCAGGCCCGACGACGCCCGGCGCCGGAACGCGGGCCCCGGGCGCGGACGCAGGAACGCCATCCGTACCGCCTGGGAGCTGCTGCCGGAGCTCGCACCCGAGCTGACCGAGTGGAGCGCCCTCTTCGCCTCCGGGGCCGCCCGCAGGGCCAGGGCGGAGGCCGGTATACCGGGTGCGGCGGGCAGCCGCGACGCGGACGATCTGCTGCGCGACGCGGGCATGTTCCTGCGCCTGGTCGAGCGGCTGCTGGCCCTCCAGCCGCTGCTGCCCCAGCCGAGGGGGGAGCGCCCGCACGCGGGGTGATCAGGGGGACCTTCACAGGCAATAGGGTGGGAGCCAGTCTTTGCTGTCTACGGCCCGCCGTCCGCGGCGGCACCGCGCCGAGGAGTCAACCGCCGTGTCGGACCAGCTGCGCCCCCGCGCCTCCCTTCGTACCGCCGTGGTGTGGGACGTACTCAAGGACGCCCTCGACCGCCGGGCCGAAGCGACCGGCCGGCCCGCCCTGGATGTGCTCGACACCGGCGGCGGCACCGGGAACTTCGCGGTGCCCGTCGCCCGGCTCGGTCACCGGGTCACCGTGGTCGACCCCAGCCCCAACGCCCTCTTCGGCCTGGAGCGCAGGGCCGCCGAGGCCGGGGTCGCGGACCAGGTGCGCGGCGTGCAGGGCGATGTGCTCGGCCTGTTCGACGTGGTGGAGCGCGGCGGATACGACGCGGTGCTCTGCCACGGAGTCCTCGAATACGTGGAGGACCCGGCCGAGGGCATCAGGAACGCGGTGGACGCGCTCCGGCCCTCGGGCGCGCTCAGCCTGCTCGCCGCCGGGCTCGGCGGCGCCGTCCTGGCCAGGGCACTCGCCGGGCACTTCAGCGAGGCCAGGCAGGCGCTGACGGACCCGGCGGGACGGTGGGGCGACGGCGACCCGGTGCCCCGGCGTTTCACCGCGGAACAGCTGACCGGGCTGGTCACCGCGGCCGGTGTGGAAGTCGGCGCGGTGCACGGGGTGCGGGTCTTCGCCGACCTCGTCCCCGGGGTCCTGGTCGACACCGAGCCGGGCGCCCTGGAGGCCCTGCTGAAGCTGGAGGCGGCCGCGGCGGAGCTGTCCGCCTTCCACTCGGTCGCCACCCAGCTGCACGTTCTGGGTGAGAAGCAGGGCTGATCAGCAGCGCAGTGATGCACGGACTCACACACAGGCCCCCCATACGGGGGCTAGTCCCCGTATGATCGGGGTAACCATCCGGCATGACGGTCCGGCCGTCGGGGAATGCACGCCCCGGCAGCTGTGCCTGCATGGCGGCCCGGATGGTGAATTGGCGTAGAGGGCGGGTTTCACGGGGGCGAATCCCTGCCTATTCTGGAAGGGCCGCATCACGGTCGTACCCCGCGACCGACGAGTAGGAGGACTCCGTGCCGCTCTCGGAGCACGAGCAGCGCATGCTCGAGCAGATGGAGCGAGCGCTGTACGCCGAAGATCCCAAGTTCGCGACAGCGCTTGAGGGAAGCGGGCTGCGTACGTACACCCGTCGCCGGGTGTACCAGGCGATCGCTGGCTTTCTGGTGGGTATCGCCCTCCTCATGGCAGGAATGGTCGCGCAGCAGATCTGGATCAGTGTGGTGGGGTTCCTCGTCATGCTCGGCTGCGCGGTGCTCGCGGTAACCGGATGGCGCAAAGCGCCCAAGCCCGGTGAACAGCAACAGGCCGGAGGCCCGGCCCAGGGCCGGCAGGCCAGGAAACACCGCTCGGTGATGAACCGCATCGAGGAGCGGTGGCAGCGCCGCCGCGACGAACAGGGCCACTGACCCGGCCCTCGCCGGGAGGTGTCAGCTGCCGGGGGCACCGCAGGCCGGTCGCGCCCGGCGGATCAGTGACTGAGGGGCGGCCGCTCGTGAGCGGCCGCCCCTCAGTCACGTCCGCCGACGCCGATACATTGGCCGACCGCGGCACGTCGGCCGACCGTGGCATGTCCTGGAAGCGGCCCGTTCCTGAATGGCCCCGAGGGTGCTGACGTCGCGTGTCGGTGACGCCATCGGTCCGGGCCGGCAGGCGTCCGGCACGCTCTCCGGCCCGGACGCCCCCGCCCGCCGCTCATGACGCTGTCCGGCCGCGACATCCGGCAGCACGGCCGACGACTCTCTGCCGTGCTGCGTCCGGTCGGCCGCGCGCGACACCCCATCGGACAGGGCACCTGTCCGCCGGCCCCTCACGACCTCGTCAGCCGCGCGGCCGGGAGGGCAGCAGACGCGCGACCCACCGGTCGAGCCCGGCACGGCGGCTGCCCCAGCGGTCCGCCGCGCGCTCCCGGCGCCGGGAGGCCTCCCACACCACCCGTACGGACGAGCGGGGCGCCAGTACCGCCCGGACCCGTGCCGCCGGGCCCGCGTCCGCCCGCAGCGCGGCCCTGATCAGCAGGACGTCATCGGTGAGCCCGCCCACCTCACCGGCGCGGGGCGCGTACAGCACCCGCTCCACCGCGTGCGCGGCCCGGTGCACCGCGTCGGCCGCGGGACCGGACAGCCCGCAGGCCGCCACGATCCGGTCGGCTGCCTTGCGCGGTGTGAGGGAGCCGTCGGGCCGGAACCCGTAGTCCCATGCCGAGTCGGTGATCTCCTGCCAGGCGGCCAGCGTCCGCTCCGCTGCGTCCACGGGTGTCCGCCCGCCGGACGCCAGCCGGCGGGCCCGCGCCCTGGTACGCCAGAGCATCGGCAGCAGGAGCAGCAGGACCACCAGCAGCAGAGCCACCGCCACGCCCACCGCTGCCCCCGGACCGGTGCCCCGGTCGACCGGTGGCACGCCGCCGCCCTGGGCCGCTGCCTCGCACCCGCTGAGCTTGCGCAGCTGCGGCGGGCAGGCGGAGGAGGCGGACGCGGACGGCGCGGGAGCCGCCGACGACGTGGACTCCGGCTGCGCCGGGGAGGCCGGACCGTCGGACGAGCTGTCCGGCTGTGTGTAGGACGGTACGGATCCACGGGTGGGGGTCGGCTCGAAGCGGGTCCAGCCCACCCCTTCGAAGTACAGCTCGGGCCAGGCGTGTGCGTCGCGCAGCCCGACCGACATCGTCCCGTCCGGCTGGGCGGTGCCCGGAGTGAACCCCACCGCCACCCTGGCCGGGATGTGCAGCGTCCTGGCCATCGCCGCCATGGTGAAGGCGAAATGGACGCAGAAGCCCTGCTTCTCCTTCAGGAAGCGGGCGATCGCGGCGGTACCGGTACCCGACTGCACCTGGGTGTCGTAGGTGAAGCCGCCCTCCGAAGCGAACCAGTCCTGCAGCTTGACCGCGCGCTGGTAGTCGTTCGTGGCGCCCTTGGTCACCTGGTCCGCGGTGGCCTTCACGACGTCGGGCAGTGACCCCGGCACCTCGGTGTACTCCCGCTGCAGCGCGGCGGGCGGCTGCCCGGCCGAGGCCAGCTGCGCCGCCGTCGGCTGCACGACCAGGCTGTCCACGCCGTACTCCACGCCGCGGGTGGTCTGTCCGCGGTCGCCGACGAGCGTCCGCCCGGCGGGCTCGTAGCGCCAGCGGCCCCTGATGTCCACCTTCGTCGCGGGATAGGGGAGCGGCAGCCAGTTCTGGGCGTACCAGTCCGCCGCGGAGATATTGGTCTTCACCTCGGTGGTGCCCACGTCGGAGCCGAGCCCCTCCGGCCTGGGCAGCTCTTTCGGCACATCCTTGATCCGGCGCTCCGACGACTTCCACGCTGTGCCGTCGAACTGGTCGAGCGAGACGATCCGCAGATACATCCCGTCGGTGTCGGACGCGTTGGTGCGGTAGCGCATGACCTCACGGTCGTCGGACTGGGTGAGGCTGTTCTGCAGCGAGACCAGCGGATTGACCGCGGAGATGGTCCCGCCGCCCCCGGAGCCGGTGCCCCGCCCGGCGCCGCCGAGCAGTCCGGTGTTCATCGCGGGCAGCGCTGCCGGGACCGCCAGGGCGAGCCCCAGCGCGACGACCCCGATGCGCCGCCCGGTGCGGACCGGCGCCGCCGGGCCACCGGCGCGGCGGGCCGGGCCGGGGTCGCCGCGCCCCTGCGACGAGCCGCCGAAGACCCGGCCCCACGCCGAGAGCCTGTCCCTGCTCTCGGCCAGCAGAAGCAGCAGATAGCCGGAGGCGGCCAGCACGAACCACAGCCAGGCCGCACTGCTCTGCGCGATACCCGCCGCCACCGAGTAGAGGGCGAGCAGCGGCAGTCCGGCCGGCGCGGCGCTGCGGAACGTCACGGCCAGCGCGTCCACCAGCAGCCCGATGAGCAGCACACCGCCGAACAGCATCAGCCGGATGTTCACCGTCGTCGGCGCCGGAATCGAGTACTGCCCTATTTCGCCGGCCGCCGAACGCAGCATCGCCCCGAAGTGCTCCACGGCCTCCGGGCCCGGCACGAAACCGCCGAGCGCCTGGCCGCGCGCGAAGACCACGGTGAGCAGCAGCAGCGCGGTCACTGCCTGGGCCGCCACTGTCAGCGGCCGCGCCAGCGGCACCCGCCGGGCCAGCGTCCCCACCCCGCTCTGGACGGCCAGCAGCAGGGCCGCCTCGAAGATCCACGTGACCGGCTGGACCAGCGGCAGCAGCGCACACGCGGCCAGCATCGTGGCGGCGTAGGCGCACAGCGCCAGCCGCGCCCGGCCGCTCATGACCATCCCCCTGTCGTTGTCCCCGTGGCCGCCGTGCTGTCGTGGAAGGCGGCCGGGCCCGCGCCGCTGCGCTGCTCACCCGCCTGCCGCCAGAGTTCGGTGAGCGCGGTGCCCGGCCCGGCCTCCAGCGCGGTCCAGCCCGCGTCGCGCAGCAGGCGCAGTGTCCGGGTGGCGCCCTCCGCCGCCTCGCCCCGCACCCAGGCGTCGCTGTTGAGCACGAAGGCGACCGCTGCCCCGCTGCGCTGGCGCATCCGGGCCGCGACCGCGGCCTGTTCCTCGTCCAGACTGCCGAAGAAGGCGACCAGCAGGCCCTCGTTGCCGCCGCGCAGTACGTCGTACGCGCGGGAGAGGCCCGTGCCGTCGGAGTGTCCGACGACAGCGAGAGTGTCCATCATCAGCCCGGCCGAGTCGGCGGCCCCCTGGTTGGCCCCTGCGAACCCGCCCGAGCCCTCGCCGGGTACCGAACTGCCCGTGTCCGTCAGCAGCCGTACCGAGTAGCCCCGTTCGAGTACGTGCGCCAGCGCCGACGCGGCCCCGGACACCGCCCATTCGAAGGCCGAGTCAGGACCCGCTCCCCGGTACGCGCCCCGGCGGGTGTCGAGCAGCACCGTGCAGCGGGCACGCTGCGGCTGCTCCTCGCGGCGCACCATCAGCTCGCCGTAGCGTGCGGTCGAGCGCCAGTGCACCCGGCGCAGATCGTCGCCGTGCCGGTAGCCGCGCGGAATCACGTCGTCCTCGCCGGCCAGCGCGAGGGAGCGCTGCCTGCCGTCTCCGTACCCGGCCGCCTCGCCGGTCAGCCGGACCGGGGGCAGCGGCTCGGTCCGGGGGATCACGGTCAGGGTGTCGTGCGCGCTGAACGAGCGCGTCAGCTCGCACATCCCGAAGGGATCGGTGAGGCGCAGCTGGAGCGGCCCCAGCGGATACCGCCCGCGCAGATCAGAGCGGACCCGGTAGGAGACCTCGCGCCGTCCGCCCGCCTCCACCCGGTCCAGGACGAAGCGGGGCCGGGGCCCGAGCACGTAGGGCACCCGGTCCTGGAGCATCAGCAGCCCCGTGGGCAGCCGGGAGACGTTGTCCATCCGCAGATGGACGCGGGCCTCGGACCCGGCGGGCACCCGGGAGGGCGAGAGGCGCCTGCTGGCCGCGACGCGGTACCGCGTGCGGAACAGCGCCGCCACACAGAGCAGCGGCAGCACGGTGAGAAGCAGCCCCACCCGCAGCAGATCGCTCTGGCCCAGGACGTAGGCGCACACCGCGGCGGCGACCCCCGCCGCGATGAACGAGCGGCCCCGCGTGGTCAGTCCCGACAGCGCGGTCCGCAGCCCGCCCCTGTCCTCGTCGACGGCGGCCTGAGCACCCCCGACGGCCATCACAGCCGCCGGGCGCCGGGCTGCTGGTCGTTGTGGGCGGGGACCGGGATCCGCTGGAGGATCTCCAGGACGACCTGCTCCGCCGTACGGCGGTTCAACTGGGCCTGGGCGGTGGGCAGCAGCCGGTGCGCGAGCACCGCGACGGCCAGCGCCTGGACGTCGTCGGGCAGGGCGTACTCCCGTCCGCTCAGCGCGGCCGAGGCCTTCGCGGCCCGCAGCAGATGCAGGGTGGCGCGCGGCGACGCGCCGAGTCTGAGGTCGGGATGGCTGCGGGTGGCCGTCACCAGCTGCACCGCGTACCGGCGCACCGCGTCGGCGACGTGGACCCCGCGCACCGCGTCGACGAGCTTGAGGATCTCGTGGGCGTGTGCCACCGGCTGCAGGTCGTCCAGGGGTGACACACCGCCGTGCACGTCGAGCATCCGGAGTTCGGCCTCGGGGCTGGGGTAGCCGATGGAGACCCGCGCCATGAAGCGGTCGCGCTGTGCCTCGGGGAGCGGGTAGGTGCCCTCCATCTCCACCGGGTTCTGGGTGGCCACGACCATGAAGGGGGCGGGCAGCTCGTACGTCTGTCCGTCGATGGTGACCTGGCGCTCCTCCATCGATTCGAGCAGCGCCGACTGGGTCTTCGGTGAGGCGCGGTTGATCTCGTCGCCGATCACGATCTGGGCGAAGATCGCGCCCGGCTTGAACTCGAAGTCGCGCCGCTGCTGGTCGAAGATGGAGACACCGGTGATGTCCGATGGCAGCAGGTCGGGTGTGAACTGGATGCGCCGCACCGAGCAGTCGATGGTGCGGGCCAGCGCCTTGGCCAGCATGGTCTTGCCGACGCCCGGCACATCCTCGATGAGGAGATGTCCCTCGGCGAGCAGCACGGTCAGCGAGAGCCGTACGACCTCCGGCTTGCCCTCGATCACACTCTCCACCGACCTGCGGATGCGCTCCGCCGTGGTCGTCAGATCTGTGAGGCTCGCTCGATCGTCATAGGTCGTCACCCGGCCCTCCTCGGCCCTCCTCCCGCGCTCCTGAGAAGCAGGGGATACCCCATTCACGGGCCGGGGCACTGCGTACGGCCCGGCCCGACCCCGGAACACCGGCGCCCCGCCCGGAGGGATCCGGACGAGGTGCCATCCCCCGCATTGTTGTTGCCGTTACCGCTTCGTGTCACTCGCCTGTGGACAAGTGGGCGGGATATGTCGCAGGTTGCCGTATTTACGTCATGCTCCGGAGAACAGAACAGCAGTTCCCGCGCTCACTCCGGTCAGGCCTGAGGGGTCCCGGCGGCCGGGCCGATCTCCCGCAGGAGCCCGGTCCGCACGTCGAAGACAAAGCCCCGGACGTCGTCGGTGTGCGGCAGGAAGGGGGAGGTGCGTACCCGCTGCATGGACTGGCGTACGTCCTGGTCGACATCGCGGAAGGACTCCACGGCCCAGGAAGGACGCTGTCCCACCTCTTCCTCCAGCTCCATCCGGAACTCCTCGGTGAGGCTCTCCAGACCGCAGCTGGTGTGGTGGATCAGTATCACGCTCCGGGTGCCCAGGGCGCGCTGGCTGATGGTCAGGGACCGGATGACGTCGTCGGTGACCACACCGCCGGCGTTGCGGATCGTGTGGCAGTCGCCCAGTTCGAGGCCGAGGGCGTCGTGCAGGTCGATCCGGGCGTCCATGCACGCGACCACTGCCACGCGGAGCACAGGACGGGCGTCCATACCCGGGTCCTCGAACGCCGCGGCGTACTGCCGGTTGGCCTCGACGAGCCGGTCGGTCACCGTTCCGCCGTCGCTCACGGCCAGGTGCGGGCGGGGCGGCGTGGGTTCTGCGGAGGAATGCGCACCAGTCGACATGTGTACGACGGTAGCCGCCCTTGATCGAACAGTCCTGCCAAGGGGCCGGAAAAATACCGTCAACACGAATGGTTGTGACCTAATCCACAGAGCTGGCGGCCGGTACCCCGTTCGGGTGAAAACCATGGCCCGCGGCGCGCTGGGCGGTTGATTGACCGGGGGGACGAGTGGACTAAAGTGGCGCGAAGTGGGAGGCGTGAGCGTCGTCACGTCCTGCACGGGCGCACTCCTCACAACCACTCACCACAGACACGACCGCAGACACATCTGTTTGACGGACACACCCCGCACATCCGCGCATGCGCGGCGTACGTACGGCCCGGCCCTCTCCCGCTCGCCGGCCGGCCGACGCCCTTCCCGGCGCCGGCGGACCGTCCCCTTCCGAGCGGGCGGGGACCCGGCAGTACGTCCGACCGCGCCGTACCTGAGAGGGCGCATGAGCCAGTCCCGACATGTCCCGGTGATGCTCCAGCGATGCCTGGACCTGTTGGCCCCGGCCCTCGCCCAGCCGGGGGCGGTCGTCGTCGACTGCACCCTCGGCCTCGGCGGTCACAGCGAGGCGCTGCTCGCCACCTTCCCGGCGGCCCGGCTGATCGCGCTGGACCGTGACAAGGAGGCCCTGCGGCTCTCGGGCGAGCGGCTCGCGCCGTACGGCGACCGGGCCACCCTGGTGCACGCCGTCTACGACGAGCTGCCCGAGGTCCTCGACCGGCTGGGCGTCCCGCGCGTCCAGGGGGTCCTCTTCGACCTCGGCGTCTCGTCGATGCAGCTGGACGAGGCGGACCGCGGTTTCGCCTACGCCCAGGACGCGCCGCTCGATATGCGGATGGACCAGACGACCGGGATGGGCGCGGCCGAGGTGCTCAACACCTACCCGCCCGGCGAGCTGGTCCGGATCCTGCGGGCGTACGGCGAGGAGAAGCAGGCGAAACGGATCGTCTCCGCCGTCGTACGGGAGCGGGAGAAGGAACCCTTCACCAACAGCGCCCGGCTGGTCGAGCTAATCCGCGACTCGCTGCCGCAGGCCGCGAAGCGCACCGGCGGCAACCCTGCCAAGCGCACCTTCCAGGCCCTGCGCATCGAGGTCAACGGCGAACTCACCGTGCTGGAACAGGCCGTTCCCGCGGCGGTGAAGACCCTCGCCGTGGGCGGGCGCATCGCGGTCCTCTCGTACCACTCGCTTGAGGACCGGCTGGTCAAGCAGGTCTTCGCGCGAGGCGCGGCCAATACGGCGCCGGCCGGACTGCCGGTGGTGCCCGAGCGCTACCAGCCGCGGCTCAAACTCCTCACCCGCGGTGCGGAACTCCCTGCGGAGGAGGAGGTCGCGGACAACCGGCGCGCGGCGCCCGCCCGGCTGCGGGGTGCGCAGCGGATCCGCGAGGAGGCTCTGTGAGCAAGCCGCCGCAGAAACTGAAGGGCCGGGCCGCGCGGCTCGCCGCGCTCATGCCGGCCGGGCCGGGGCGGGCGGCCCGGATGCCCTTCGTGCTGCTGGTCGTCGTCCTGCTCGGCGGCGGTCTGATCACGCTGCTGCTGCTCAACTCGGCCCTGAACGAAGGTTCCTTCAAGCTGAGCAAGGACCAGAAGCAGATCACCGAGCTGACCGACGAGGAACAGGCGCTGCAACGCGACGTGGACGGCCGTTCCGCGCCGGGCGCGCTCGCGAAGCGGGCCCGCGAGCTCGGCATGGTGCCGGGCGGCGGCCCCGCCTTCCTCGACCGCGACGGCAAGGTCATGGGCGTCGCCGCCGAGTCGACGGCGCTGCCCGCACCGCTGCCGCTCCCGGCCGCGCCCAGGCCCTCCGGCACCGCACCGGCCCCGGCTGTGACCCCGGCGGGCAGCGCCCCCGCGGTCTCCCCGGTGTCCTCCGCGCCGGCGGGCACGACAGCAGAGCCGACCCAGACCCCCGGCAGGTGACGCAGTGCCGTCCAAGGAACCCCCGCGCCGCCGTGTACCGGCCCCCGCGCGCCCGGCGCGGCCCGCCGCCCCGCGTTTCGCCCGCCCGGCGCAGCGCGGTCCGCGCTCCGGGCGGCCGGGCGGCCCCCGGAAGCTGAGGCTCGGCAGCCCGCGCCCCCGGCTGCGGCTCGTCAGCCTCGGCCTGACGCTGGTGATGGCGATCTTCGTCGTACGGCTGCTCCAGGTCCAGGCCGTCGACGCCAGCGCCTATACGGCGAAGGCGGACAAGAACCGGTATCTGAGCCACACCCTGACGGCCGAGCGCGGGGAGATCACCGACCGCAGCGGTGTGGCCCTGGCGGCCAGCGTCGACGCGTACGACATCACGGCCGACCCCACGATGTTCAGCCGCGCCCAGAGCCATGCGACCGACGCCCCCGAGCAGGCCGGGGCACTGCTCGCCCCGATCCTCAAGGAGGACGCCGAGGCGATCGCCAGGAAACTCCGGACACCCGACACCCGGTACGTGCTGCTGGCGAACCGGCAGACCCCCCAGGTCTGGAACCAGATCAAGGACCTGAAGAACGTCTTCGCGCAGAAGGCCGCGGCGGACAAGGCCAAGGGCGGCAAGGGCGCCAACGCGCTCGCCGGGGTCTTCCAGGAGCCGAGCACCACACGCGTGTACCCGAACGGCGATCTCGCCGCCGGGGTGCTCGGCTGGGTCAACTCGGCCGGCCAGGGCGCGGGAGGCCTTGAGTCCTCACTGAACAAGGAGCTCGCGGGCCGGGACGGCAAGATCACCTACGCCCAGTCCGGCGGCCGTACGGTACCCACTGCCGGCGCCAGCGAGAAGCCGGCGGTCCCGGGCTCCGACGTCGAACTGACCCTGGACCGCGACATCCAGTGGGCCGCGCAGAGCGCGATCGCCGCCCAGGTCAAGGAGTCCAAGGCGGACCGCGGCTACGTGGTGGTGCAGGACACCAGGACCGGTCAGGTCCTCGCCATGGCCGACGCGCCCGGCTTCGACCCCAACGACCTGACCCACGCCGACCCGTCCGCCCTCGGCAACGCCGCCCTCCAGGACGCCTACGAGCCGGGCTCGGTCAGCAAGATCATGTCCATGGCGGCCATCATCCAGCAGGGGGTGGCGACTCCGGCGACCCATGTGACCGTCCCCAACCGGCTGCACCGGGGGGACCGCCTCTTCAAGGACGACGTCGACCACGACACCTGGTCGCTGACGCTCAACGGCGTACTGGCCAAATCCAGCAACATCGGCACCATCGAGGCCGCGGGCCAGCTCGGCAAGACCCAGCCGCAGGCCAACAAGGTCCTCTACTCCTACCTGCGCAAGTTCGGGATCGGCAGCCCCACGGGGGTCGGCTTCCCGGGCGAGACCTCGGGCATCCTGGCCAAGCCGCAGGACTGGTCGACCTCCCAGCAGTACACGATCCCGTTCGGCCAGGGACTCTCGCTCAACGCGCTGCAGGCGGCCTCGGTGTACTCCACGATCGCCAACGGCGGCGTCCGGGTGGAGCCGTCGCTGATCAGCGGTACCAAGGGCCCCGACGGCCGCTTCACCCCCTCGCCCGCCCCGGAGAGGACCAGGGTCGTGAGCGACCGGACCGCGAAGACGGTCTCCCGGATGCTGGAGTCGGTCGTCAGCGACGTGGAGGGCACCGGCGTCTCCGCCCGCATCCCCGGCTACCGGGTCGCGGGCAAGACGGGGACCGCCAACCGGGTGGACCCGAACACGGGCCGCTACAGCGGATACACCGCGTCCTTCGCGGGATTCGCCCCCGCCGACAAGCCGCGGGTCACCGTCTACTGCGCCATTCAGAACCCGACGAGCGGCAGCCACTTCGGCGGCTCGACCTGCGGCCACGTGTACAAGAAAGTCATGGAGTTCGCCCTCAAGACCCTCCAGACCCCGCCGACCGGCGAGAAGGCCGACCCGCTGCCCGTCACTTTCGACCCCCACGAGCCAGTCAGGAAGCCCCAGTGACGACCATCACCCCGGAGCCGGGGAACCGGAACACCCCCGGACCCTCACTTCGCGGGGAGCCCGGTGCGCCCGGTACGCTCACCGCCGTGCCACACGCTGATCAGTACCAAATCGCCCAGAAAGACCCTTCTGTGACCTATCCGGGAGCCCCCCGTCCCGCCGAGGTCCGACCGACCCCCCTGGGGGATCTGGCAGGACGACTGGGCATCGCGTCACCGGGCGCGGCTGACGTCACCGGCATCACGCACGACTCCCGGGCGGTGCGCCCCGGAGACCTGTACGCCGCTCTCCCCGGCGCGCGGCTGCACGGCGCCGACTTCGTCGAGCAGGCAGCAGGACTGGGCGCCGCCGCGGTGCTGACGGACCCCGCGGGCACCGAACGGGCCGCGGCCACCGGGCTTCCCGTCCTGACGGTCCCCGACCCGCGCGCCGTGATGGGCGAACTGGCAACGGAGATCTACGGCCACCCCGGCCGCGACCTCCTCCAGATCGGCATCACCGGCACCTCCGGCAAGACCACCACCGCCTATCTCGTCGAGGGCGGCATCCGGGCGGCCGGGCACCTCAGCGGCCTCATCGGCACGGTCGAGATGCGGATCGGCGACGAACGCATCAAGTCGGAGCGCACCACTCCCGAAGCCACCGACCTCCAAGCGCTGTTCGCGGTCATGCGCGAACGCGGGGTCGACACGGTCGCCATGGAGGTCTCCAGCCACGCGCTGGTGCTCGGCCGGGTCGACGGCTGCGTCTTCGACGTCGCGGTCTTCAATAACCTCAGCCCGGAGCACATGGAGTTCCACTCCGGGATGGAGGACTACTTCCAGGCCAAGGCGCAGCTGTTCACCCCGCTGCGCAGCAAGGTCGGAGTCGTCAACTACGACGACGAGTACGGCCGCCGCCTCGTCGACGAGGCGACCGTCCCCATCACCACCTTCTCCGCCGAGGGGCACCCGGACGCCGACTGGCGGGCCGAGGACGTCGAAGTCGCCCTGTTCACCAGCACCTTCACCGCGGTCGGGCCGCAGGGGCAGCGCATCGCCGCCACCTCCCCGCTGGCCGGCCCCTTCAACGTGGCCAACACCCTCGCGGCCATCGTCACCCTCGCGGTCGCGGGCACCGACCCGCAGACCGCCGCCGACGGCATCGCAGCAGTCCCCGGGGTGCCGGGCAGGCTGGAGCGGGTGGACGCCGGACAGCCGTATCTCGCCGTCGTCGACTACGCGCACAAGACGGACGCCGTCGAGTCGGTGCTGCGCGCCCTGCGCAAGGTCACCGAGGGCCGTCTGCACATCGTGCTCGGCTGCGGCGGCGACCGCGACCGGACCAAGCGCGGCCCGATGGGCGCCGCGGCGGCCCGGCTCTCCGACACCGCCGTACTGACCTCCGACAACCCGCGCGGCGAGGACCCCCTCGCGATCCTCGCCGCGATGATCGCCGGCGCCGCCGAGGTGCCGGTGCACGAGCGCGGCGACGTCCTGATCGACTCCGACCGTGCGGCAGCCATCGCCGCGGCGGTCGCCCGTGCCCGGCCCGGTGACACCGTGCTGGTGGCGGGGAAGGGTCATGAGCAGGGTCAGGACATCGCCGGAGTGGTACGCCCCTTCGACGACCGCCAGGTCCTCCGCGCAGCAATCGAGCGCGCAGCAATCGAGAACAACAGTCAGGGATGACCAAGTGATCGCCCTTTCCCTCGCCGAGATCGCCGACATCATCGGCGGGCAGCCGCACGACATACCGGATCCGTCCGTCCAGGTCACCGGCCCTGTCGTCACCGACTCCCGTGCGGTGCGGCCCGGCAGTCTCTTCGTCGCGTTCGCCGGCGAACGCGTCGACGGCCACGACTACGCGCGGAGCTCCGTCGAAGCGGGTGCGGTGGCCGTGCTGGCCACCCGGCCCGTCGGCGTGCCCGCCATCGTGGTGCCCGACGTGACCGCCGCGCTCGGGACGCTCGCGCGTACCGTCGTGGAGCGTCTGGGGACCGAAGTCGTCGCCCTCACCGGCTCCGCCGGCAAGACGTCGACCAAGGACCTGATCGCCCAGCTCCTGGAGCGCAAGGGGCCGACGGTCTACCCGGCCGGCAACCTGAACAACGAGATCGGTCTGCCGCTCACCGCGCTGCGGGCCGACGAGAGCACGCGCTACCTGGTCCTCGAAATGGGTGCGCGCTACATCGGCGACATCCGCTACCTCACCGGTCTTGTGCCTCCGAAGACCGGTCTCGTCCTCAACGTCGGGACCGCGCACATCGGGGAGTTCGGCGGTCGCGAGCAGATCGCTCAGGCCAAGGGCGAGATGGTCGAGTCGCTTCCGGAGCACGGCGTCGCCGTGCTCAACGCCGACGACCCTCTCGTACGGGCCATGTCCTCCCGCACCAAGGCGCGTGTGCTGCTCTTCGGAGAGGCGGAGGAAGCGGACGTACGTGCCGAGAAGGCCCGGTTGACGGAGACCGGACAGGCCGCCTTTACGCTGCACACACCCACCGGGTGCAGCGACGTGACCTTGCGCCTGTACGGTGAGCACCACGTGTCGAACGCGCTCGCCGCGGCCGCCGTCGCACATGAGTTGGGCATGTCCGCAGACGAGATCGCAACGGCGCTCTCCGAGGCTGGCTCGCTCTCCCGCTGGCGCATGGAGGTCACCGAGCGTCCGGACGGCGTGACGATTGTCAACGACGCCTACAACGCGAACCCCGAATCCATGCGAGCCGCGCTGCGTGCGCTGGCGGCCATGGGCAAGGCCTCACAGGCAAAGGGGGGGCGCACGTGGGCGGTGCTCGGCCAGATGGCCGAGCTCGGTGACGAGTCGCTCGCCGAGCACGACGCGGTCGGACGGCTGGCCGTCCGGCTCAACGTGAGCAAGCTCGTGGCAGTCGGGGGCATGGAAGCGTCCTGGCTGCAACTGGGCGCCTATAACGAGGGTTCGTGGGGTGAGGAGTCGGTGCACGTGTCCGACGCGCAGGCGGCCGTCGACCTGTTGCGCAGTCAACTGCGTGAGGGAGACGTCGTGCTGGTGAAGGCGTCCAGGTCGGTGGGGTTGGAGCAGGTGGCGTTCGCCCTGCTCGATGGTGGTACCGAGGGCGAGGTCACCGCCCGATGAAGCAGATTCTCTTCTCGGGAGTCATCGGACTCTTCCTCACCCTGGTCGGCACTCCGCTGCTGATCAAACTCCTGGCCCGCAAGGGGTACGGGCAGTTCATCCGGGACGACGGACCGCGCGGCCACCACGGCAAGCGCGGTACCCCGACCATGGGTGGAATCGCCTTCATCCTGGCCACGATCATCGCGTACCTCGCCACCAAGCTGATCACCGGCGACCCGATGACGTTCTCGGGTGTGCTGGTGCTCTTCCTGATGGCGGGGATGGGCCTGGTCGGGTTCCTCGACGACTACATCAAGATCGTCAAGCAGCGCTCGCTCGGACTGCGGGCCAAGGCGAAGATGGCCGGTCAGCTGATCGTCGGCATCGCCTTCGCCGTCCTGGCGCTGATGTTCAAGGACTCCCGCGGCTACACGCCGGCCTCCACCAAGCTGTCCTTCGTCTCGGACTTCGGCTGGTCGATCGGGCCGGTGCTCTTCGTCGTCTGGGCGCTGTTCATGATCCTGGCCATGTCGAACGGGGTGAACCTCACCGACGGCCTCGACGGTCTCGCCACCGGCGCCTCCGTGATGGTCTTCGGCGCGTACACCTTCATCGGGGTCTGGCAGTTCCAGGAGTCCTGCGCCAACGCGGCGACCCTGACCAACCCCAGCGCGTGTTTCGAGGTCAGAGACCCACTCGATCTGGCCGTCGTCGCCTCGGCGCTGATGGGCGCCTGCTTCGGCTTCCTGTGGTGGAACACCTCACCCGCCAAGATCTTCATGGGCGACACCGGTTCACTGGCGCTGGGCGGCGCGCTCGCGGGGCTCGCCATCTGCTCCCGCACCGAGTTCCTGATGGCCATCCTCGGCGGTCTCTTCGTCCTGATCACCATGTCCGTCGTGATCCAGGTCGGCTCGTTCAAGATGACCGGCAAGCGGGTCTTCAAGATGGCGCCACTCCAGCACCACTTCGAACTCAAGGGGTGGTCCGAAGTCCTTGTCGTGGTCCGCTTCTGGATCATCCAGGGCATGTGCGTCATCGTCGGCCTCGGACTCTTCTACGCGGGCTGGGCGGCCGCGAAGTGATCTGGCAGGGCAAGCGCGTCACCGTTGCGGGCATGGGCGTCTCCGGGCTTCCGGCGGCGCGCGCCCTGCACGGCCTCGGCGCCGAGGTCACCGTCGTCAACGAGGGCGCCGACGAGCGTGCCCGCGCCCAGGCCGCCGAACTCACCGCGCTGGGCATCACGGTGCGCCTCGGCGACGGGGCGACCCTGCCGGACGGCACCGAACTGGTCGTCACCGCTCCCGGCTGGCGCCCGGACAAGCCGCTCTTCCTGGCGGCGGCCGAAGCGGGCGTACCGGTCTGGGGCGACGTCGAACTCGCCTGGCGGCTGCGGCGTCCGGGCGCCGCGCCCTGGCTCGCGGTCACCGGGACCAACGGCAAGACCACGACCGTACGGATGCTCGCCTCGATCCTCCGTGCCGCCGGGCTGCGCACCGAGGCCGTCGGCAACATCGGCGTATCCCTCCTCGACGCCGTCCTCGGGGACGAGGAGTACGACGTGCTGGCCGTGGAGCTCTCCAGCTACCAGCTGCACTGGGCACCCAGCCTGCGCGTCCACTCGGCGGCCGTGCTGAACCTGGCCCCCGACCACCTCGACTGGCACGGTTCCATGGAGTCGTACGCGGCCGACAAGGGCCGGGTCTACGAGGGCAACACCGTCGCCTGCGTCTACAACGCCGCGGACCCGGCCACCGAGGAGCTCGTACGGGCCGCCGACGTCGAGGAGGGCTGCCGGGCCATCGGCTTCACCCTCGGCACGCCGGGGCCCTCCCAACTCGGTGTGGTCGACGGGATCCTGGTCGACCGCGCCTTCGTGGCCGGCCGGCAGAAGCAGGCCCAGGAGCTGGCCGAGGTCGCCGATGTCGACCCGCCGGCCCCGCACAACATCGCCAACGCCCTCGCGGCGGCAGCGCTGGCCCGCGCCTACGGCGTGGCACCCGCCGCCGTACGCGACGGGCTCCGTGCCTTCCGGCCGGACCCGCACCGCATCGAGAAGGTGACCGACGTGGCGGGCGTCGCGTACATCGACGACTCCAAGGCCACCAACACCCATGCCACCGAGGCCTCTCTGGCCGCATATGATCCGATCGTCTGGATCGCGGGCGGACTCGCCAAGGGCGCCGCCTTCGACGATCTGGTCAGCGGGGCGGCGAAGCGGCTGCGGGGTGTGGTGCTGATCGGCGCCGAGCGGGCGCTCATCGCCGAAGCCCTGGCGCGACACGCCCCGGAAGTACCGGTGGTCGACCTCGACCGGACCGACACTGGGGCCATGTCGGCGGCGGTCCGGGAGGCGGCACGCCTCGCCCGGCCCGGGGACACGGTTCTGCTGGCTCCGGCCTGTGCCTCCATGGACATGTTCGCCAACTACAACAAGCGCGGTGAGGCATTCGCCGACGCGGTACGCGAGTTGGCCGCCGAGAACGGCTAGGAGCGTCTCTCCTGGCCGGCCGTACGGCCCCGCGCGGGGACCCGGCGGAAGCCGGGCACGAGTGGAGGGGACAGGCATGCCGGTCAAGGACAGAGGCGGGCGTGGCGGCACCGGGACGGCGCGCCGCCCGGCCGCGGTCCGGCGCGGCTCCGCACAGCGCGGCGGGGCCGGCAACCAGCTGCGCCGCACCTACGAGCAGGCGCGGACCGCCCTGGACCGCCCTCTGACGGCCTACTACCTGCTGGTGGGCTCCGCCCTCCTGATCACGGTGCTCGGCCTGGTGATGGTCTACTCCGCCTCGATGATCAAGGCGCTGGAGATCTCCGAGCCCGGCTCGTTCTTCTTCCGCAAGCAGCTACTCGCCGCGGTCCTGGGCGGCGGTCTCGCGCTCGTCGCGGCCCGGATGCCGGTGAAGCTGCACCGGGCCTTCGCGTACCCGTTGCTCGCGGGCACCGTCTTCCTGATGGTGCTTGTCCAGGTGCCGGGGATAGGGCGATCGGTCAACGGCAACCAGAACTGGATCTCGCTGGGCGGCCCCTTCATGCTCCAGCCGAGCGAGTTCGGCAAGCTCGCCCTGATCCTCTGGGGTGCCGACCTGCTGGCCCGCAAGCAGGAGAAGAAGCTGCTGACGCAGTGGAAGCACATGCTCGTACCGCTGGTCCCCGTCGCCTTCATGCTGCTCGGGCTGATCATGCTCGGCGGCGACATGGGGACAGCCATCATCCTCACCGCGATCCTCTTCGGGCTGCTGTGGCTGGCCGGAGCCCCCACCCGGATGTTCGCGATGGTGCTCGGAATCGCCGCGTTCATGACGTTCCTGCTGATCGAGACCAGCCCGAACCGGATGGGCCGGCTCGCCTGTATCGGAGCGACCGATCCCGGGCCGCAGGACCAGTGCTGGCAGGCGGTGCACGGAATCTACGCACTGGCGTCCGGTGGCTGGTTCGGATCCGGACTGGGTGCGAGTGTGGAGAAATGGGGTCAACTCCCCGAGCCCCACACCGACTTCATCTTCGCCGTCACCGGCGAGGAACTGGGTCTCGCGGGGACTCTGTCGGTACTCGGCCTCTTCGCGGCTCTAGGCTATGCGGGTATCCGCGTGGCCGGACGCACGGAGGACCCCTTCGTCAGGTACGCAGCGGGAGGTGTGACCACCTGGATCACGGTCCAGTCCGTGATCAACATCGGTGCGGTGCTCGGCCTGCTGCCGATCGCCGGTGTGCCGCTCCCGCTGTTCTCCTACGGGGGTTCCGCCTTGCTGCCGACCATGTTCGCCGTCGGGCTGCTGATCGCCTTTGCGCGGTCGGACCCCGCAGCGAGAACGGCTCTGGCCTTGCGGAGGCCCGGGGTGAGATGGAAGTCGATGAGACGGCGCGTCAAGAAGCGTCCGTCCGGAGAGCGGTGAATTTCGGTGCATGTCGTACTCGCCGGCGGGGGGACCGCCGGCCACATCGAGCCGGCGCTCGCCCTGGCGGATGCCCTGCGCAGGCAGGACCCGGCCGTGGGCATCACGGCCCTCGGCACGGAGCGCGGACTCGAAACCCGTCTCGTGCCCGAACGCGGCTACGAGTTGGGGCTCATCCCCGCGGTTCCGCTGCCCCGCAGGCCCACCCCTGAGCTGATCACCGTCCCCGGACGGCTGCGCGGGACCATCAAGGCCGCCGAGCAGATCCTGGAGCGGACCAAGGCCGACTGCGTCGTCGGCTTCGGCGGTTATGTGGCGCTCCCCGGCTACCTCGCGGCCAAGCGGCTCGGGGTCCCGATCGTCGTGCACGAGGCGAACGCGAGGCCGGGACTCGCCAACAAGATCGGCTCCCGGTACGCGGCGGCCGTGGCCGTCTCCACCCCGGACAGCAAGCTCCGCGGCGCCCGCTACATCGGGATCCCGCTGCGCCGCACCATCGCCGTCCTCGACCGGGCCAGGGTCCGCCCCGAGGCGCGTGCCGCCTTCGGCCTCGACCCCAACCTGCCCACGCTGCTCGTCTCCGGCGGCTCACAGGGCGCCCGCCGGCTCAACGAGGTCGTCCAGCAGGTCGCCCCGGTGCTCCAGCGCTCCGGGATCCAGATCCTGCACGTGGTCGGCCCGAAGAACGAACTGCCGCGTGTCGACAACATGCCCGGAATGCCGCCCTACCTCCCGGTACCGTACGTGGACCGGATGGACCTCGCGTACGCCGCGGCGGACATGATGCTCTGCCGCGCCGGCGCGATGACCGTGGCCGAACTGTCCGCCGTCGGGCTGCCCGCCGCCTATGTGCCGTTGCCGATCGGCAACGGCGAACAGCGGCTGAATGCCCAGCCGGTGGTCAATGCGGGCGGCGGCCTGCTGGTGGACGACGCCCAGCTCACCCCGGAGTGGGTGCAGGGCAATGTGCTGCCGGTTCTCGCGGATCCGCACCGGCTGTTCGAGATGTCCCGCGCCGCCGCCGAGTTCGGCCGCCGGGACGCCGACGACCTGCTCGTCGGCATGGTGTACGAGGCGATCGCGGCGCGCCACCAGGCGTGACGCCCTAAGGAGCGAGCGTGGCCGGACCGACGACCGCACAGCGCGGTGAGCGCAATCCAGCGGCGGAGTCCGGCCGCGCCCGCCCCGGGGGGAAGGGCAGGCTCCCCGGCCGGCTCAGACCGCGTGGCAGGCGGCTGGTGATCCTCGTGCTGGTGATCCTGCTGCTACTGACAGGCGGCGGTATCTGGGCGCTCTATGGCTCTTCCTGGCTGCGGGTGGACCATATTCACACCACTGGGATGCAGGTTCTGACCAAGGACCAGGTGGAGTCGGCTGCGGCCGTCCCGATCGGCGATCCGCTGATTTCCGTCGATACGCATGCGATGGAGAACCGGCTCCGGAAGAAATTGCCCCGAATCGACTCGGTGGTTGTCACCCGTTCATGGCCGCACGGCATCAGTCTGAAAGTGACCGAGCGAAAGCCCGTACTGCTCATGAAATCGGGCGGTAAGTTCACAGAAGTGGACGCCAAGGGCGTGCGTTTCGCCACAGTGGAAAGCGCTCCCCCGAGAGTGCCGGTACTCGAATTGACGGCCGGTCAGTCACCCAGTCTCCGGCGATTCGGCACGGACAGGCTCCGGGTCGAGGCGGTCCGGGTGGCCCGGGATCTTCCGTCCGCTGTTGCCCGGGACACCCTTTTCGTCCGGGTCAGTTCATACGACTCCATCTCGCTGGAGCTGACCGGCCACCGCACGGTCGCCTGGGGGAGCAGTGAGTTCGGCGCGGCGAAGGCCCGGGCGCTCATCGCGCTGACGAAAGCCGCCCCCGAGGCGGCGCACTTCGACGTGAGCGCCCCCACGGCCCCTGCGGTGTCGGGGAGTTGACGGACATCAATGCTGGCCAGCACCCTGGTTGGTCAGCGCAACGGCTGATCACATAGGGTGAAAAGAAAAACGGGAGGTTCGGCGTGTTCATTGAACGTGCGCCACTTGTCGACTTAGTGTCCTGTTCGGAGAGTCCAAGGAGCAGACACACTGGTAACCCTGAACTTCACAGTTAGGGTTCGGGTCGGCGTTCGGACCGTCCCATCGGCATCCGTCGTCGCGACGCGGCAAGCGCGCAGCGGCGACACGTAACTCGAGGCGAGAGGCCTTCGACGTGGCAGCACCGCAGAACTACCTCGCAGTCATCAAGGTCATCGGTGTCGGCGGCGGTGGTGTCAATGCCATCAACCGAATGATCGAGGTCGGCCTCAAGGGCGTCGAGTTCATCGCGATCAACACCGACGCACAGGCTCTGTTGATGAGCGACGCCGACGTCAAGCTCGACGTCGGCCGTGAACTGACCCGCGGCCTTGGCGCCGGGGCCAACCCGGCAGTCGGGCGCAAGGCGGCAGAGGACCACCGTGAGGAGATCGAAGAGGTCCTCAAGGGGGCCGACATGGTCTTCGTCACCGCAGGAGAAGGCGGCGGCACCGGCACCGGCGGCGCACCCGTCGTCGCCAACATCGCCCGTTCGCTGGGCGCACTCACCATCGGCGTGGTCACCCGGCCCTTCACCTTCGAGGGCCGTCGCCGTGCCAACCAGGCGGAGGACGGCATCGCCGAACTCCGCGAAGAAGTCGACACCCTCATCGTCATCCCCAACGACCGCCTGCTGTCCATCTCGGACCGCCAGGTCAGCGTTCTGGACGCGTTCAAGTCCGCGGACCAGGTCCTGCTGTCCGGTGTTCAGGGGATCACCGATCTGATCACCACACCGGGCCTGATCAACCTCGACTTCGCCGACGTCAAGTCCGTGATGTCCGAGGCAGGATCGGCGCTCATGGGGATCGGCTCGGCCCGCGGCGACGACCGCGCGGTGGCCGCTGCCGAGATGGCGATCTCCTCGCCGCTGCTCGAAGCGTCCATCGACGGCGCACGCGGGGTACTGCTCTCGATCTCCGGCGGTTCGGACCTCGGTCTCTTCGAGATCAACGAGGCCGCACAGCTGGTGAGTGAGGCTGCCCACCCCGAGGCCAACATCATCTTCGGCGCCGTCATCGACGACGCGCTCGGGGACGAGGTGCGGGTGACGGTCATCGCGGCGGGCTTCGACGGCGGCCAGCCGCCGACCCGCAGGGAGAGCGCAATCAGCTCCGGCTCCGCCAAGCGCGAGGAGCCTGTCCCGGTACGTGCCACCGAGGCACCCCGTTCGCTCGGCGGTCTCGGTGCGGTCACCCAGCGCGAGGAGACCCCGGTTCCGGTCGACACGGAGCGTGTGAACGAGGCTCCGGCAACGCCGGTCGCCTCGCCGCAGGTTCCGCCGGCCCGTCCGTACCAGGACAGCCAGGCCGAAGAGCTGGACGTACCGGACTTCTTGAAGTGATAAAGCCCGGCACTGCGATGTCTACGAACGGCGCGCACTTCGCTTTCACCGACAGGTGGGGCGGGGTGAGCGCCGTTCCGTACGAGGAGCTGAATCTCGGCGGAGCGGTCGGCGACGATCCCGCCGCGGTCGTGACGAACCGGGGGATCGCCGCACGTTCACTGGGCTTCGACCCGGCACAGGTCGTCTGGATGAACCAGGTGCACGGCCGTGAGGTCGCGGTGGTCGACGGCCCCTGGGCGAAGTCGCCCGGCGACGGCGCGGAGATCCCCGCCGTCGACGCCGTCGTGACCGCCCGCCGGGGGGTGCCGCTCGCGGTGCTCACCGCCGACTGCGTCCCCGTTCTGCTCGCCGACCCGGTCGCCGGGATCGTGGCCGCCGCTCACGCGGGCCGCCCCGGGCTGCTCGCCGGGGTCGTCCCCGCCGCGGTGGCGGCGATGGTCTCGCTCGGCGCGGTTCCCGCCCGGATCACGGCCAGGACCGGCCCGGCTGTCTGCGGCCGCTGCTACGAAGTCCCCGCCGATATGCGGGCCGAGGTGGCGCGCGCCGTACCCGAAGCCTGGTCGGAGACCAGCTGGTCCACGCCCGCGGTGGATGTCACCGCCGGAGTGCTCGCCCAGCTGTCGGCGCTCGGAGTCGCGGACCGGCAGCACTCGCCGGTCTGCACCCTCGAATCGGCCGACCACTTCTCCTACCGTCGCGACCGCACGACCGGGCGGCTCGCCGGATATGTCTGGCTGGAGTGATGGGGCATGACGGAACGTAAGAACGAACTGGCCGCGAACCTGGCCCGCGTGGAGGAACGGATCGCTTCCGCCTGCGCGTCCGCCGGCCGTGAGCGGGACGAGGTGACCCTGATCGTGGTCACCAAGACCTATCCCGCGAGTGATGTGCGGCTTCTCTCGGAACTCGGCGTACGGCAGGTCGCGGAGAACCGCGACCAGGACGCGGCTCCCAAGGCCGCCGACTGCGCGGATCTGCCGCTCTCCTGGCACTTTGTCGGTCAATTGCAGACGAACAAGGTCCGTTCTGTAGCGAGTTATGCCGATGTGGTGCAGTCGGTGGACCGCGCCAGGCTTGTTACATCTCTCTCAACCGCGGCCGTGCGGGCCGGGCGGGAACTGGGCTGCCTGGTCCAGGTCGCACTCGACGCGGAGGCCGGGGAGCGGGGGGAGCGCGGTGGCGTAGGGCCCGGCGGTGTCGCCGAGTTGGCCGACCTCGTGGCGGCCTCGCCGGGGCTGCGGCTCGAAGGGCTGATGACCGTCGCGCCGCTGGCCGGACCCTATGCGGGCCGGCAACAGGCGGCGTTCGAGCGGCTGATGGAAATCTCATCCGGCCTGCGCGTGACTCATCCTGCTGCCAACATGGTGTCAGCAGGGATGAGTGCGGACCTCGAAGAGGCGGTGAAGGCGGGTGCGACACATGTCCGCGTCGGCACTGCGGTACTCGGCGTCCGTCGCCCGCTCGGGTAACGTCGCGAAGCAAGTCGGACCACAGCAGAAAATATGGTCATTCCCGCCGATCGGCGGGCAGACCCAGTGGATCGCGGGCACTTGGTGACGCTGCGAAATTGGCACAAGGGCGATCCACCACAGAGCGGAGGACTCAGAGCATGGCCGGCGCGATGCGCAAGATGGCGGTCTACCTCGGCCTCGTGGAGGACGATGGGTACGACGGCCCGGGGTTCGACCCCGATGACGAGTTCGAACCCGAGCCCGAGCCCGAGAGGGACCGACGGCGACACCAACCTCCGCATCAGTCGCACCAGTCCCAGCAGGACGAACCGGTGCGAATGGTGCAACCGCCCGCCCAGCGCGAGCCTGTTGCGCTACCGGCGGAAAGCGGACGACCCGCCCGAATCGCCCCCGTGGCGTCCATCACACCTGAACGTCCGAGTATGGAGAAGAACGCCCCGGTGATCATGCCCAAGGTTGTGTCCGAGCGGGAGCCCTACCGCATCACCACGCTGCACCCCCGGACCTACAACGAGGCCCGTACCATCGGGGAACACTTCCGTGAGGGCACTCCGGTGATCATGAATCTGACCGAGATGGATGACACGGATGCGAAGCGACTTGTCGACTTTGCCGCAGGACTTGTCTTCGGTCTGCATGGCAGCATTGAGCGGGTGACGCAGAAGGTGTTCCTGTTGTCGCCTGCTAACGTCGATGTCACGGCGGAGGACAAGGCCCGTATCGCAGAGGGCGGTTTCTTCAACCAGAGCTGAGACGAGACACCGGGTACAACCCCGGCCGGGAGGCCGGAAGACGAGAGCGTCAGGGGAGAGGGAAGCGTTAGATGGGCATCGCATTGGATGTGGTCTACATCGCGCTGATGTGTTTCCTCATCGTGTTGATCTTCCGGCTTGTCATGGACTACGTCTTCCAGTTCGCCCGTTCATGGCAACCTGGCAAGGCGATGGTGGTCGTTCTGGAGGCCACTGACACTGTCACCGATCCACCGCTCAAGCTTCTGCGGCGGTTCATTCCGCCGCTGCGTCTCGGGGGCGTGGCACTCGACCTGTCCTTCTTCGTTCTGATGATCATCGTCTACATCCTGATCAGCATTGTGAGCCGGGTGTGAACGATTCGGTCCTGCCGACTGCCGACGACTACGTAGAGGTGAAGAAGAGATGCCGCTGACCCCCGAGGACGTGCGGAACAAGCAGTTCACGACCGTCCGCCTCCGAGAAGGCTATGACGAGGACGAGGTCGATGCCTTCCTCGACGAGGTCGAAGCCGAACTGACACGACTGCTCCGCGAGAACGAGGATCTGCGCGCCAAGCTGGCAGCCGCCACGCGTGCCGCCGCGCAGAATCAGCAGCAGGGCATGCGCAAGCCGCCGGAGCAGCAGGACGGGCGGGGCGGTCCGAACGCTCCGGTACCCGCCGCCATATCCGGTCCACCGCAGGTCCAGCAGCAGCCGCAGATGGGTCCGCCCCAACTGCCGGGCGGTCAGCCGCAGCTGCCTGCAGGACCTGGCGGTCACGGCCCCGGACCCCAGGGCCAGCACGGTCCGGGTCCGCAGGGCCAGCACGGTCCGGGACCCCAGGGCCAGCACGGTCCGGGTCCGCAGGGCCAGCACGGTCCGGGCCCCATGGGCCAGGGACCGATGGGCGGCCAGGGCCAGCTCGGCCAGGGTCAGCTCGGCCAGGGCCCCATGGGCCAGCAGGGTCCGATGGGTCAGGGCCCGATGGGCCAGCAGGGTCCGATGGGCGGTCAGGGGCAGCTCGGCCAGGGTCAGCTCGGCCAGGGCCCCATGGGCGGCCCGATGGGCGGCCACGGCGGTCCCCCGCAGATGCAGCAGCAGGGCCCCGGCGGCGACAGTGCCGCGCGTGTGCTCTCGCTCGCGCAGCAGACGGCCGACCAGGCGATCGCGGAGGCCCGTTCCGAGGCCAACAAGATCGTCGGCGAGGCGCGGAGCCGTGCCGAGGGACTGGAGCGGGACGCCCGCGCCAAGGCCGACGCACTGGAGCGGGACGCTCAGGAGAAGCACCGCGTGGCGATGGGCTCGCTGGAGTCCGCCCGCGCGACGCTGGAGCGCAAGGTCGAGGATCTGCGTGGCTTCGAGCGTGAGTACCGGACCCGTCTGAAGTCGTACCTGGAGAGCCAGCTGCGTCAGCTGGAGACCCAGGCCGACGACTCGCTGGCCCCGCCGCGGACCCCGGCGACCGCTTCGCTGCCGCCGTCGCCCTCGATGGCTACGGCCGGATCGGGCGCCATGGGGCACACGCAGCACGGTATGAACGGCAACCAGTCCATGGGCGGCCAGCCGTCCATGGGTGGTGGCCCGTCGTACGGCGGCCAGCAGCAGATGTCGCCCGCGATGACTCAGCCGATGGCACCGGTGCGGCCGCAGGCTCCGCAGCCGATGCAGCAGGCGCCTTCGCCGATGCGGGGATTCCTGATCGACGAGGACGACAACTGACGGCAGGCGCGGTGAGCGCTTGACGGTCGGCAGACTGAGGGCCGGGCCCCGGGGATTCCCCGGGGCCCGGCCCTTTTGTGCTGGGCCGGGCCGGACAGGGCGGGGCATGAGGCGTGGCCGGGGGTGTTGTGCGACGGCGTATGCGCGTGGCGGGGGTGCGGTGGGTTCGGTGGGTGGCGCCTGCGGCGGGACCGGTGCGGCGCCGGCGGAGGGGAAAGCCCGAGGGGCCCGGCCGGTGGTCCGGCCGGGCCCCTCGGGGGTGGTGGCTGCTTACGCCTCCGTCTTGTGGAGCCGGAACGTCAGGGCGAGGCCCTCGTCCGTGAACGGCTCGCCGTACGCCGTGCCGCCCTCGCCCTCCGCGTAGTCCAGGGCCAGCACCTCGTCCGCGATCAGGCCCGCGTGCCCGGTCAGGGCCTCCCTGGTCTCCGGTGCGGTGCTGGACCAGCGGACCGCGATGCGGTCCGCGACGTCCAGGCCGCTGTTCTTGCGTGCCTCCTGGATCAGGCGGATGGCGTCACGCGCCAGCCCTGCCCTGCGCAGCTCGGGGGTGAGCTCCAGGTCCAGGGCCACCGTCGCGCCCGAGTCGGACGCCACCGACCAGCCCTCGCGGGGGGTTTCGGTGATGATCACCTCGTCGGGGGAGAGGGTGACGGTCTCGCCGTCGACCGTCACCGATGCGGTGCCCCCGCGCAGCGCGAGCGAGAGCGCTGCGGCGTCGGTCCCGGCCACCGCCTTGGCCACGGCCTGGACGCCCTTGCCGAAACGCTTGCCCAGTGCGCGGAAGTTGGCCTTGGCCGTGGTGTCCACGAGCGACCCGCCGACCTCGGACAGCGAAGCCAGGGACGAGACGTTCAGCTCCTCGGTGATCTGGGAGCGGAGCTCGGGTGTCAGTGACTCGAAGCCGGCCGCGGCGACCAGCGCGCGGGAGAGCGGCTGACGGGTCTTGACGCCCGACTCGGCGCGCGTGGCACGGCCGAGCTCCACCAGCCGGCGCACCAGCGCCATCTGCTGCGAGAGCTGCGGGTCGATCACCGACAGATCCGCCTTCGGCCAGCTGGACAGGTGCACCGACTCGGGGGCGTCCGGGGTGACCGGGGTGACCATGTCCTGCCAGACCCGCTCGGTGATGAACGGCGTGAGCGGTGCCATCAGCCCGGTGACCGTCTCGATCACCTCGTGCAGGGTGCGCAGCGCCGCGGCGTCGCCCTGCCAGAAGCGCCGGCGCGAGCGGCGCACGTACCAGTTCGACAGGTCGTCGACGAAGGCGGACAGGAACTTGCCTGCCCGCTGGGTGTCGTACGCGTCGAGCGCCTGCGTGACCTGGTCCACCAGCGCGTTTAGTTCGCTGAGCAGCCAGCGGTCCAGGACCGTGCGCTCGCCGGGCGCCGGGTCGGAGGCCGAGGGTGCCCAGCCGGACGTACGGGCGTACAGCGCCTGGAAGGCCACCGTGTTCCAGTACGTGAGGAGGGTCTTGCGGACCACTTCCTGGATCGTCCCGTGGCCGACGCGGCGGGCCGCCCAGGGCGAGCCGCCTGCGGCCATGAACCAGCGCACCGCGTCCGCTCCGTGCTGGTCCATCAGCGGGATCGGGTCGAGGGTGTTGCCCAGGTGCTTGGACATCTTCCGGCCGTCCTCGGCGAGGATGTGGCCCAGGCAGACGACGTTCTCGTAGCTCGACTTGTCGAAGACCAGCGTGCCGACGGCCATCAGCGTGTAGAACCACCCGCGCGTCTGGTCGATGGCCTCGGAGA
This sequence comes from Streptomyces sp. NBC_00388, assembly GCF_036061255.1. Lineage (NCBI taxonomy): Bacteria > Bacillati > Actinomycetota > Actinomycetes > Kitasatosporales > Streptomycetaceae > Streptomyces > Streptomyces sp. NBC_00388. The sequence continues at coordinate 1,925,012 of NZ_CP107948.1, read as the reverse complement.
TGAACTGCGCCGGGTAGCGCCGCTCGAAGAGCTCCTTGTTCTGGTAGGGGTACCCGTACTGCGCGAACGGCATCGAACCGGAGTCGTACCAGGCGTCGATGACCTCGGGGACCCGGGTCGCGGTCTTCTCGCACTGCGGGCAGGGGAAGGTGACCGCGTCGATGTACGGGCGGTGCGGGTCGAGCTCCGACTGGTCGGTGCCGGTCAGGCCGGTCAGCTCGGCGCGCGAACCGACGACCGTCAGGTGGTCGTCCTCGCAGCGCCAGATCGGCAGCGGGGTGCCCCAGTAGCGGTTGCGGGAGAGCGCCCAGTCGACGTTGTTGTTCAGCCAGTCGCCGAAGCGGCCCTGCTTGACCGAGTCCGGGAACCAGTTGGTCTTCTCGTTCTCCCGCAGCATCGCGTCCTTGACCGCCGTGGTCCTGATGTACCAGGACGGCTGCGCGTAGTACAGGAGCGCGGTGTGGCAGCGCCAGCAGTGCGGGTAGCTGTGCTCGTACGGGACGTGCCGGAAGAGCGCGCCGCGGTCCTGGAGGTCGGCGACCAGTGTCTCGTCGGCCTTCTTGAAGAAGACGCCGCCGACGAGCGGGACGTCCTCCTCGAAGGTGCCGTCGGGGCGGACCGGGTTGACGACGGGCAGGCCGTACTCCCGGCAGACCTTGAGGTCGTCGGCGCCGAAGGCGGGGGACTGGTGGACGAGGCCGGTGCCGTCCTCCGTGGTGACGTACTCGGCGTTGACGACGTAGTGCGCGTCGGCCGGGAAGTCGATCAGCGCGAACGGGCGCTGGTAGGTCCAGCGCTCCATCTCGGCGCCGGTGAAACGCTCGCCGGTGGTCTCCCAGCCCTCGCCGAGCGCCTTTTCGAGGAGCGGCTCGGCGACGACCAGCTTCTCCGTGCCGTCGGTCGCGACGACGTAGCTGACGTCCGGGTGCGCGGCGACCGCCGTGTTGGAGACGAGCGTCCAGGGGGTGGTCGTCCACACCAGCAGCGCGGCCTCGCCCGCGAGCGGCCCCGAGGTCAGCGGGAAGCGCACGAAGACCGAGGGGTCGACGACGGTCTCGTACCCCTGGGCCAGCTCGTGGTCCGACAGGCCGGTGCCGCACCGCGGGCACCAGGGGGCGACACGGTGGTCCTGGACCAGCAGGTCCTTGTTGAAGATCTCCTTCAGCGACCACCAGACGCTCTCGACGTACGACGGGTCCATCGTCCGGTAGGCGTTCTCCAGGTCGACCCAGTAGCCCATCCGGGTGGTCAGCTCGGCGAAGGCGTCGGTGTGCCTGGTCACCGAGGCACGGCACTTGTCGTTGAAGGCGGCGATCCCGTACGCCTCGATGTCCTGCTTGCCGTTGAAGCCGAGCTCCTTCTCGACCGCCAGCTCGACGGGGAGCCCGTGGCAGTCCCAGCCCGCCTTGCGGGGCACGTGGTAGCCCTGCATCGTGCGGAAACGGGGGAAGACGTCCTTGAAGACACGGGCCTCGATGTGGTGCGCGCCCGGCATGCCGTTGGCGGTCGGGGGGCCCTCGTAGAACACCCACTCGGGGCGTCCTTCGGACTGTTCCAGACTCTTCGGGAAGACCTGTGCCTCGCGCCAGAAGTCGAGCACGGCGTGCTCAAGGGCGGGCAGGTCGACCTGGGCGGGCACCTGGCGGTACAGCGGCGGTGTCATCGAACTCCTCCAACGGACGTTTCTCTCTCCGTCGGAGGGACGAGAGCCCAGTCGCTCCCGCGGTACCACCCTCCTTGGCCCCGGCTGTCGTGCCGTGGCCCCCTCATTGGGGTCGCGGTGCCGGTTCTACTCGCCCCTGTCCACAGGACCGGGGGCTTTCTTCCGACGGCTCGGGGGTGATCTTCACGCCGTGCCTGCCTCCGGGCTCACACCGTCCCCGGATCGCTCGTGGCCGCCTGCGCCGCTACTCGTCCCGTCCATGCCTTCCGCTGCGGCCAGTGTACGGGCCTGCCCGGACCGGTTCCGACCGGTTTTCCCGCGTGCCGGGCCCGGCCCGCCGCTGACCCGAATGGCCATACGCGGCCCTGCGGGAATACGGGCACTCCCGGATGGCGGATTACCGGGCGGGGAGCTGGGCACAACGCATGGAGGCCGGGCTCGTCCCGGTCGTGAGGAGGGCTGAACCGGCGGCGTGCCCCGTTGCCGCGGGACTGGTGTCGATTTATCGTCCCAGCAGACTCGCGAGCAAGATCACAATATGTGAAGGGGCCGCGGCCATGGTGGCGAAGAAGACCGCCGGATCGAAATCGGCGTCCGCAGAATCCACTGGGGCGACGGCCGGGGACGCGGCAGGCGAGCACGGAGCCGCCGCGGACGGGGCCGACGCCGCGAAAGCCACCGCGAAGAAGCCGGCGGCGAGGAAGACAGCAGCCAGGAGGGCACCCGCCAAGAAGGCGCCCGCGAAGAAGACCGCAGCGAAGAAGACCGCGGCCAGGAAGGCGGCAGCCGGGAAGGCGGCCGCCACGGAGGACGCGTCCAGTACGTCACCGGCCGGCCGGACGCCGGACAGCACGGCCGCGACCGCGGCTCAGGGGGCGGCCGAGGCCGCGGAACAGACGGGAGCCAAGACGGTGGTTGCGAAGAAGAGCGCTGGAGGGGGCGCGGCGGCCGGCGGGCATGCCGCCTCCGCTGTGTCCACGGCCCGGGTCGCCGCGCCCGCGGCCCCCGGGGAGCTGCCCGTACGGCCCGGGGAGGACCCCTGGACCCCTGAGGAGGTCGCCGACGCGCGGGCCGAGCTGCAGAGTGAGGATCTGCGGCTGGGGGCCGAGATCGCGGCGGCCGAGACGGCCCTCGCCGGTCTGATGCGGGACTCCGGCGACGGAGCGGGGGACGACCAGGCCGACACCGGCACCAAGAACATCACCCGGGAGAGCGAGCTGGCGCTCGCGGCCAACGCCCGCGAGATGCTGGAACAGACCGAGCGGGCGCTGGAGCGGCTCGACGCGGGGACGTACGGACTCTGCGAGAACTGCGGCAAGCCGATCGGCAAGGCGCGGATGCAGGCCTTCCCCCGGGCCACCCTCTGCGTCGAGTGCAAGCAGAAACAGGAGCGCAGGTACTGAGAGCTTCGGCGGGCGGTGTGTCGTACCCTCGTCCTCAGTCAGTACTAGGGCGAGGGAATCACGTGGCAGAGGCGGAGCGCATCATCGGTACGCCGGACGTTCCCGAGTCGGCAGGGACCGCACCGGAGCAGCCGGCCGGGGAGGCGGCCTCCGCGGAGGCCGCCACCGGGCAGCGGCACGCGGACGGGGCGGGCCCCGGAGGGCAGCCCCGGGGCAGGCGCAGGCTCACGGTGCTCTTCGTCGTGGCCGTCCTCGCCTACCTGCTGGACCTGGTCAGCAAGACGATCGTGGTGGCCAGGCTGGAGCACCACGCCCCGGTCAAGGTGATCGGGGACCTGCTGCAGTTCGACGCGATCCGGAACGCGGGCGCGGCCTTCGGCCTCGGGTCCGCGTACACCGTGATCTTCACCATTGTCGCGGCCTCGGTGATCGTGGTCATCGTCCGGCTGGCCCGCAAGCTGTACAGCGCTCCCTGGGCGGTCGCCCTGGGGCTGCTGCTCGGGGGTGCGCTGGGCAACCTGACCGACCGGATCTTCCGCTCGCCCAGTGCCTTCCAGGGCGAGGTCGTCGACTTCATCAGGCCCGCGCACTTCGCCGTGTTCAACCTCGCCGACTCCGCGATCGTCTGCGGCGGCATCCTGATCGTGCTGCTTTCGTTCAAGGGCCTCGACCCCGACGGGACCGTCCATAAGGACTGACGGCTCGGCCGGACCTCCGGGCAAGGCATACTCGACGCGTGAGTACCGTTCCCGAGATCCGCACCCTGCCCGTTCCCGATGGCCTGGAGGGCGAGCGTGTCGACGCCGCCATCTCCCGCATGTTCGGGTTTTCCCGTACCAAGGCGGCCGACCTCGCCGCCTCGGGCAAGGTCCAGGTCGACGGGGCGGTGGTCGGGAAGTCCGAGCGGGTCCACGGCGGCGCCTGGCTGGAGGTCGAGATGCCCGCGGCCGCAGCCCCCGTGCAGATCGTCGCCGAGCCCGTCGAGGGCATGGAGATCGTCCATGACGACGACGACATCGTGGTGATCCTCAAGCCCGTCGGTGTCGCGGCCCATCCGAGCCCCGGCTGGACCGGCACCACGGTGATCGGCGGCCTCGCGGCCGCCGGATACCGGATCTCCACCTCGGGTGCGGCCGAGCGCCAGGGCATCGTGCACCGGCTGGACGTGGGCACGTCCGGGCTGATGGTGGTGGCCAAGTCGGAGCGCGCGTACACGCTGCTCAAGCAGCAGTTCCGGGAGCGCACGGTCGACAAGCGCTACCACGCGCTCGTGCAGGGTCACCCCGACCCGATGAGCGGCACGATCGACGCCCCCATCGGGCGCCACCCCAACCACGACTACAAGTGGGCCGTGACGGCCGAGGGCAAGCCGTCCGTCACGCACTACGACCTCATCGAGGCGTTCCGTGCGGCCTCGCTGCTGGACATCAAGCTGGAGACCGGGCGTACGCACCAGATCCGGGTGCACATGTCTGCCCACCGGCACCCCTGTGTGGGCGACATCACCTACGGCGCCGACCCGACCATGGCGAAGCGGCTCGGCCTGACGCGGCAGTGGCTGCACGCGATGAGCCTGGGCTTCGAGCACCCGTCGGACGGGCAGTGGGTCCAGTTCCGCAGCGAATACCCGGAGGACCTGCGGAACGCGCTGGAGGCGATCCGCGCGGAGAGCGAACAGCGATGACCACCGGGTACCAGGTGCGGGTGGTGGCCGACCAGTCGGCTCTGGACGCCTGCTTCGCCGTCCGCCGGGACGTCTTCGTGACCGAGCAGGGCGTACCCGCCGAGATCGAGTACGACGCCCACGACTCGCTCGACGTGGACACCGTGCACGTACTGGCCGCCGACGCGGACGGGCCGCTGGGGACCGGGCGGCTGCTGCTGCCCGCCGTGCCCGGCCACGACGGGCCCGGCGAGCCGGCCGTCGGCTCGCTCGGCAGGCTCGCGGTCGCCGCCGCGGCCCGGGGCCGGGGGGTGGGCATCGCACTGGTCCGTGCCATCGAGGAAGAGGCCCGCCGGCGCGGGCTGACCGCGGTGGATCTGCACGCGCAGACCCATGCGCTGGGTTTCTACGAGCGTCTTGGCTATGTGGCGTACGGACCCGAGTTCCCGGATGCGGGCATCCCGCACCGGGCGATGCGCCGTCCGGTCGGGGACGCCACGCTCTGACCGTATGCCAGAGCCGTGCGCCGGGCGTCCGGGTCAGGACGGCAGCCCCCAGGGCTCGGCCGGACCGTTCGCCGGTACGTCCCTCGGGCCCCGGGAGGCGGGAGCACCGCGCGGGGTGACCACCGCTGTCGCGCCGCGCGGCAGCCGTACCGCGATCCGGCCCTGCCCCGTCGCGTACCAGGACAGCGGGCGGCCGTGCCCGTCCCGTACGTCCACCGCGCCGGAGATCCCGTGGTCGAGCGTGAGTGGTTCGCCCGCCTCGCTGCGGCGGCAACACCGTCGCCGACTGCCGGATGACGCCCAACACGATGTACCGCGAGGGCAAGAACCTCGCTGTAGCCGTGCCAGGCGCTCTGCATGCTCGTCCAGTGGGCCAGCGAGCGCCGCATCACGTCCCGGTCGCCGGGCCTGTCCCACTTCCTCTCGCGCAGCGGATAGAGCCAGAGCAGATGGGAGTGGTGGCGGTGCGAGTCCGCAAGCGGCACGTCCTTGCCGATCATCACCCCGTCCGCCGGGTCCTGCGCGTACGGGGTGAGGCGTGCCGCGATGTCCTGCCACTGCCGGGCCCGCGGGTCGTCGACGCGCAGCAGCCGGGCGGAGTCGATGAGCGTACGGACGCCCCAGCGGATCAGCGACAGGTCGTAGGTGCAGTCCGCCGCGTCGGCGTACTCCGGGGACCGGGTCGTCAGCAGGTGGAGTCTGCCGTCGCCGCCCTCGTGCAGGAAGTGGGCGTAGAAGTTGATGGCCCTGGCGAGGATCGGGTACACCACGTCCCGCAGGGTGGCGAGGTCCATCGAGTGCCGGTAGGAGAGCCAGACGTTGTGCAGCGCCCAGGTGAGGTTGCCGAAGTTGTCCGAGACGCGGTCCGAGCCGGGGACACCCACGTCGTACGTGTCGCCCGCCCGTAGCTGCCAGTCGGAGGGATGGCCGAGCGCGTAGCTGTGGCCGTCACGGTAGGCCGCGGGTACCGAGGCCGAGAGGTTCTTCTCGAAGCGGCGGAACGCCTGGGTCACCGAGTCGAGTTCGGGGTGGTTGGTGCCGTTGACCGCGGGCATCCCGATCTGGACGTTCAGATTCCACCAGACCGCGGTCCAGCTGTTGCCGACCTCCGGGTACCAGGGGCCCCACTCGGAGAGGGTCGGCCCCTGGGCACGGGTGGTCGAGGCCAGTTTGTAGAGCTGGAGGATGCAGAAGGCCTGGAGCCGCTTGTCCGGTACGGAGAGGAAGCTGCGCCGGTAGTAGGCGTGCCACCACGCCCGGTGCCGGGCGGCCAGCCGGTCGGGTCCGGTGGCAAGGGCGCGGTCCACCGCCCGTACGGCGTCCGCTGTCGCCTGCCGTACATCGCCGGGAAAGCGGTACACCAGCTGCGCCGCCAGCAGCCGCCCGGTCCCCTCGCGCTGTTCCCGCCAGGCCGTCGTCCACCCGCCCCCCGCCAGCAGCGGCTGCTCCACGAAGCCCGCACCCACCCGGGGAGCGGGGTTGGGGGTGTAGTCGGCGGGCTTGTCGATGAGCCGGGTGGTGGCGGCCTGGAGCCAGTGGAAGGACCAGGCGGCGGACTCCTCACCCGCGCTGGGCCGGGTCGATACCAGGAGTGCGCCGGTGTCGTTCTGGACGAGCGCGGTGAAGGTGAGGGAGCCGCGGGCGGTGGTGAGCGTCCCCCGGAGCTCCGCGTCGTAGGGATCGAGCGTCCAGTCGGCCGCGGTGATCTCACCGGCCAGTGTCAGCGTGAAGTACCCGACGGGCAGCCGGGAGTAGCCCGTGCCGCCGCGCCACTGGCCTCGCTGGTCCTGCACCTCGGTGTGGCTGATCATCAGCTTCAGGGTGTTGGCGGCGGCGCCCCGGTAGAGCTGGGCGCCGAGGTGGCCGTTGGCGAGAAAGGGGGCGTCCTGCCAGCCGGTGGGCAGCCGCCGCCACCTCATGGCGGCGGCCCGGACCGTCCGTTCGTACACGTCGGGGGCGTGGGGTGATGGCCAGTCGTCCGCGGGGGAGGCCCAGGCGGTGCGCGACCCGGCCAGCCAGAGCGAGGCGGTCGCGCCCGCCGCCGTACCGGCGAAGTGTCTGCGGGAGAGCTCCTGCACGGTGGTGACTCCTGTTCCCCGCGGGGAGGGGCCCCGTGGTGTCCGGCGGGCGGTGGCCGGCCCGGAGGCCGGTGCGGTGCGGGTGTTCAGGGGCCGGGCCCGGGCCTTCCCGGAGCCGGCGGGGTCCGGCAGATGACGCCGGACCGGCCGGTGCCGGGGCCCGGCCGCGCCAGCCGGGGATCCCGGCGGCGCGGGGGCGCGCTCCGAAGCCCGGTGAAAGGTCCGATCGCCGACGGTCGCGCGGGCGGCTCCCGTGCCCGGCTGTCCGGACGCGTGGGGCGGGCGGCCCAGAGGGAGCGATACACCTTTACCTGCCGCCGGGGCGCCCGGAATTGCCCCACCGGGAGATAGTTGAGCGGGAGAGCGCATCTGAACTCCGGTCAGGTATGTGCCGGCTGTCCTCGTCCCTGAATCCATGCACCCTGCATAGTGCCCGCGCCTCTGGCCGTACGGGAAGACCCGCACCCCATATACATCGGATGAAAGATCGAGCGCGTCGACGACCGAAGCGGTACGGGCGGGGCTATTGGGCCGATACGCGCGTATTGCATGGCACGCTTGGGCCACTGATCATCCAGGTCTCGGCAGCGATGCCGACGGAGATTCCGACAGCCCCGGAGGGCACCCCGTGGACCAATTGGCACTGCTGCTCCTGCTGTTGATCGGAGCGGTGGTCTCCGTACCGATCGGTGAGCGGCTCGGGCTGCCCGCCCCGGTCCTGATGACCCTCGGCGGGATCTGCCTCGCGCTGATCCCGTTCGTGCCGAATGTCGACATCCCCTCCGACTTCATCCTCCCGCTGGTGCTCCCGCCGCTGCTGTACGCGGCCGTGCAACGCACCTCCTGGCGGCAGTTCACCGCCAATTTCCGGCCGATCCTGCTGCTGGCGGTGGCGCTGGTCTTCGTGACGACCGCTGCCGTGGCCGCAGTCGCGAGCGCGATCGTGCCGGGCCTGCCGATCGCCGCGGCCGTCGCGCTGGGCGCGCTGGTGGCGCCGCCCGACCCGGTGGCGGCGACCGCCGTCGCCGGCGCGCTCGGGCTGCCCCGCAGGCTGGTCTCGATCCTGGAGGGCGAAGGGCTGTTCAACGACGTGACGGCGATCGTGCTCTACCACGTGGCGATCGCCGCGGCCGTCACCGGAACCTTCTCCTGGCCGGTCGCAGCGGGTCAGCTGGTGCTCTCCGCCGTGGTGGCCCTGGTGGTCGGCCTCGCCCTCGGCTGGGCCACCAACAAGCTGATGGGGCTGCTGGGTGACACCACCCTGCAGATCGGCCTGACCCTGCTGGTGCCCTTCCTCAGCTACGTGCTGGCCGAGGAGCTGCTGGGCTCGGGCGTACTGGCGGTGCTGACCTCGGCCCTCTTCCTCGCCGAGCACACCGCCGACGCCGACGACGTACGCGGCCGGCTGGAGGGCAACGCCTTCTGGGAGATCGTCGACACCCTCGTCACCGGGGTGACCTTCGGCCTCATCGGGCTCGAACTGCATGTGGTCTTCGGCACCGCCGGCGGACACCTCGCCGAGATGATCGGCTGGGGCGCGGCTGCCGTCGGGGTGGTCGTCGGGCTGCGCCTGGTGTGGCTGCTGCCCGCCACCTGGCTGGCCAAGAAGCTGCACACGCTCCGCGACTACGACGAGGAGATCCCCACCAGCTGGCGCGAGACCATCGTGATGTGGTGGTCCGGGATGCGCGGGGTGGCGTCGGTCGCACTGGCCCTCGCCATCCCGATGACGAAGGACGACGGCAGCCCGTTCCCCGCCCGCAGCGAGATGATCTTCATCGCCTTCGCCGTGGTCATGGTCACCCTGGTCTTCCAGGGACTGACGCTGCCCTGGCTGGTGAAGAAACTGGATGTCCGCGCGGATGCCGGCGCCGAGCGCGAACTGGAGCGGAGCCTGGCGGTCCGGGCCGCCAAGGCCGCCAGACACCGGCTCAAGGAGATCCAGGACGTCGAGGAACTGCCCGAGGACGTCACGGAGCGGCTGGCCCGCGGGGCGTTCGAGATCGGGGTCAGGATCAGCCCCGACATGGTCGACGAGGAGCGGCACGCCGCGTACCTGAAACGGGCGGAGCGGGTGAGGACCGTCCAGCGGATCCAGCGGGAGATGATGTCGGCGGCCCGCCACGAAGTACTCTCCGCGCGCAACGAGCTGGGGGCGGACCCGGAGATCGTCGACCGGGTGCTGCGCCACCTGGACGTGCGCAGCCTGCGGTAGGGCCCTCGGCGGGACCGGACCCTCGGCCCCGGTCCCCTCAGGCCCCGGTCCCCTCAGGCCCCGGTCCCTCAGCCCCGGCCCGTGTGGGGAGCGGGCTCGTGCTTGTACAGGTCCGGTCCCCAGCTGTTCTTCGCCAGCTCGGCCGGCGCGGTCGAGATCCGCGGCAGTGCGTAGGGATGCTCGTCGCGCAGCCAGGCGATCAGCTGCTCGCGCACCGCGCACCGCACCGTCCAGATGTCGTCCGCGTCCTTCGCGGTGACCACGGCGCGCACCTGGATCGTGCTCGGGGTGGTGTCCGTGACCGCCAAGGACCAGGTCCTGCCGTCCCAGGAGGGGATCTCGCGCAGGATCTCCCGCAGCTTCTCGCGCATCTGCGGGACCGGGGCCGAGTGGTCGAGCTGGAAGAAGACCGTGCCGGACATCTGCGCACCGCCGCGCGACCAGTTCTCGAAGGGCTTGCTGGTGAAGTACGACACCGGCATCGTGATCCGGCGCTCGTCCCAGGTGCGCACCGCGAGGAAGGTCAGCGTGATCTCCTCGACCGTGCCCCACTCGCCGTCCACGACGACGGTGTCCCCGATGCGGACCATGTCGCCGAAGGCGATCTGCAGCCCTGCGAAGAGGTTGCCCAGAGTGGACTGGGCGGCGACACCGGCGACGATGCCGAGCACGCCCGCGGAGGCCAGTAGCGAGGTCCCGGCGGTGCGCATCGCGGGGAAGGTCAGCAGCATCGCCGAGACGGCCACCGTCCCGACGATCGCCGTCACCACCCGCTGGATGAGCGTGACCTGGGTACGGACCCGCCGGAGCCTGGCCGGATCGCGGGTGGTGGCCGCGTAGCGGGCGTACGAGGAGTCGACGACCGCTGTGGCGATCCGCAGGGCCAGCCAGGCGGTGGAGCCGATCAGCACCAGGCTGAGGATCTGCCCGATACCGGTGGTGTGGTGCTCGACCGCTCTGAGCCGCACCTCCTGGTAGCTGCCGCGCAGCAACGCTGTGATCAGCACCGACTGCAGCGGTACCCGGCAGCGCCGCAGCAGTCCCCACAGCGGGGTCTCGTGGTGGCGTGCGTCGGTCCTCCTGAGCGCGCGGTCGACCAGCCAGCCCACCGCGAGCGTCAGCAGTACCGAACCACCGATGACGATCAAGGGACGCAACACGGTCTCCATGCTCCCGACCGTAGCTGGCACCATGGCCACGTGAACATCATCCTTTTCCATTCGACGTACGGGCTGCGGCCTGCCGTCCACGCGGCGGCCGACCGGCTGCGGGCAGCCGGTCATCAAGTCCGGGTGCCCGATCTTTTCGACGGCATTACTTTCGGGACCGTCGAGGAGGGCATGGACTTCAAGGAGGAGCTCGGCTCCGATGAGCTCCTCAAGCGCGCGGTCGCGGCCGCCGCTCCCCACTCGGACGAGGGCCTCGTCTACGCCGGGTTCTCGCTCGGCGGCTCGCTCGCGCAGAATCTGGCCATCGCCGACGACAAGGCGCGCGGCCTGCTGCTCCTGCACGGCACGTCGGACATCGCGGACGGTGCGTCGGTGGACGAGCTGCCCGTACAGCTGCACGTGGCCGACCCGGATCCGTTCGAGTCGGACGACTGGCTGAACGCCTGGTACCTGCGGATGCAGCGGATGGGCGCCGATGTGGAGGTCCACCGCTACGCGGGAGCGGGCCACCTCTACACCGACCCCGAGCTGCCCGACTACGACGCCGAGGCCGCCGAGCGGACCTGGCGGGTCGCACTCGGCTTCCTCGAATCGCTGTAGCGGTCCGCCGCACAGTGTCGTGTCGTGGGCCCGCTCGATCGTCCGGGTCCGGGTGCGGGTGCGACGCGCTGCAGCGTCCTCGATCATGTGTGCGGTGCTCGGGCTGCGTTGTTTCGTCGCCGGTATCCGGCGGATCCAACCCGCCCGCGTATCGCGGCACCGGCCGTCCGTCGCTGCCTCCAGGCCGGTCTGACCGCACCGGTCACGAGCGCGGTCTGTCCATCGCGCCGGGTGAGCGCACCGGCCGGGCGACCGCCGCTTCCAGTGGCGCGGCCCTGAGGTGGTCCGGGATGCTCCATTGCTCCTGGTGCGCACGGTCCGGTCACAACGGGTCACGAGGCGATACCGGGAAGGGCTCGTCCGGCTGACCGGCCTCGGGCGGCGGACCCGGGCCGCCTGCTCGGACGGCCGGGGCCTGCCTGTTCAGCTACGACTACTGGCTGTTTCGATCGTCGGGAACCTCATCCCCGAGTCCCGGCAGGGCCAGAGGTCAGAAGCACTCCTTGGGCGGGTGGACCAGCGATTCGAAGTGCCCGGAGTACACCCAGGCCGTCGGCTGCGAGTCGTAGATCCTGAACCACCGGGCCCCCGAGGCTGTCTTGGTGGTGGAGCATTCAATCCGTTCGACCGTCTTGTACTTGTCCGTGCGGTATTTCTTCGACGAAGAAACGGGCTGCGCGTATATGGGAGCGCCATGGACGTCAAGGACAGTCAAATTGACGTAGGCCGCTGCCGCTGTGTTCTCCTGCGCCTGGGCGGAGGTGGACGTGAGCCCGGCGAGGGCCAGGGCGGCAGTAACTACTGCGCACTTCGTCAGGATGCGTGCGGGGCTGGCCATTTGAATCCAATCATGAGTACGTATTGACGGTCCGTCAATGCAGCAAATATTACCAGCGCGCCCCGGGGGTGTGGCGGAATTCCGTGTGCACCAGGAACTCGACGCCGTAGCGGTGACTCGACGTCAGGTCACTCAGCGCGCCTGGGGGTTGATGAAGATGAATCGGAACCCATCGGTCCGGGGCGCTGGTCCGCTCGACCTTCTGTGTGCCGGTGTACGAGCGGTGCGAATGCTCCCCGGCACGGTCGCGTGGAGTGGTCCGTCTGCGCACGTGCGGCGGCAATGCCGATGACGCCGCAGCTGTGGGGTCGATGTCGGCCCAGGGGACGTGCCGTTGGTGGTACTGATGATCGGTGCTGCGATCGCGGAGCCGGCCCCGCCGGGGGCCCTCACGATGTCGTCGAGGCCGATCGGGATCACCGAGGTGACGAGGAACTCCGTAGCGGCCGAGGGTGACTGTGAGTACGTACCGACGTCCACCGGCAGGTCCTTGCCCGAACACCATGGGACGCCTCCGCCGAGAAGGACGGTGTTGCGGATCACGCCGGCCGGGTCCGTAGTCCGCGGTGGCCGGCGCCGGTGGGGCGTTGCAGTCGGCCGAGGGGCCGGAACGGGTGTGCGGTGGCCGGGTCCGGGTTGCGGACGTCGGCCCTCACGGCATGGCCGGAGACGAGAAAGTGAAGGCCCACTGGGAATTTCGTGGCGGCGAACGGGCTGACCGGTATGTGCGAGGGCGGGCGAACCCGGAAGGTTCGCCCGCCCTTTGTGCGGAGACTGGTTTCCCCGTTACCTCAGGCCTTGAGAGCCGCGCCCACCACCCTGTTGAAGTCGGCCACCGTCCGGATCGGGGTGTCCTTGCCGTCTGCGGTGAGCTGCTTGCCGTTCATGACCAGGCCCGGGGTGCCGGTCACGCCGTCCTTGTTGTTGTCGAAGGTCTTCGACATGGCCATCGCCCAGGCGTCGTAGGTGCCGTTCTTGACCGCGGCCTGGAATTTCGCGTTGCCCTTCAGCGCGGGCACGGTGTTCGCGACCTTGACGAGGTAAGCATCGTCCTTGAACGTGTCCGTCGTCTCGTCAGGGTGCCACTTCGTCGAGTACAGCGCGGTCTTGTACTCAAGGAACGCCTCGGGGCTGACGTTCAGCGCGGCACCCAGGGCGCTCAGCGCGTTCTTGGAGCCCTCGCCGTTGTCATGGTCGTCGATGAACGTGGCACCGATGTACTGGACCTTGAACTTGCCGTCGTCGATGTCCTTCTTCACGGTCGGGCCGACGACACGCTCGAAGTCTGCGCACACGGGGCAGCGCGAGTCCTCGTAGAGCTTGAGTGTCTTCTTGGCGGACGCCTTGCCGAGGACGACCGTGGTCCCCTTGGTGCCCGACGTGTTCTTCGGCGCGACGACCTTGTCGCCCTTGGCCGCCTCCCAGTGGGAGGGCTTGTTGAGCTGCATGACGCCGTAGCCGACGCCGGCGGCTATCGCGAGGACGACGACGATGGACCCGGCGACGACGACCTGGCGGCGGGTCTTGTCCTTCTTCGCCTGGCGCTCGCGCTCGGCGCGCAGCCGCTCGCGGGCCGCTGCCTTGTTGGACTGGTTGTTGCGTGCACTCATGGCGGTTCTCCGTGGGGGACGTGATCGGGCAGGGCGGAACTGCGTACTCAGCTCGGGAGGGGAGCCGGGTACGGAGGTCCGCGCAGTCCCACGGAGTGCGCGAGGAGGAGGGTGCGCGAGGCGCGCGGCCGGTGCACGGGGAGCGCCGCGCACCGTACGGAGGCGCGGAACGCACCGGCGACGGCCACCGCGACGAGCAGCGGCCGGAAGGCGAGGGCGCCGACCGAGCGGGCCACCGACGCCAGCGCGCTCTCGCCGCGCCGCAGCCAGAGCGCGGCCAGCAGCCCGACGGCCACATGCGCTCCGAGCAGCAGCCAGGGCAGCGCCGGTGCCGGGGAGTCGGGCAGCGTCATCGCACCCTTGCCCGGGCCGGTCATGGAGGCCAGCGGTGTGCCGACCTGGCCGCCGCAGAGCACGTCCACCCCGACCGAGCGCAGCGCGCCCGCGACGGGGCCGCCCGACGCGCCGTAACAGAGGTGCTGCCCCGTGGTGAAGACGGTGTCGGCGGCGAGCTCCAGCGGGATCAGCACACCCGCGATCGCGCCGAAACCGCGCTCGCGGCCGGCCAGCGCGAAGGCGGCGGCGAAGACGGCGCAGGCGAGTGCCGCCACCGTGACCGGTGGCAGGGGGACCCGCGAGAGCAGCACATGGGACGCAGTCGAGAGCGTCACGACCAGCGCTGTGAAAAGCGCCGCGCGTACCGCTCTGAGCTGCGTCCCTGATATGTCCATCGGCCCCGAGTTTGCCATGACCGCAGGTAAGGGACTCTTAAAGGTCCGTGAGACTGCGGGGACGCTACAGGCCCGGGATCCTGCCATTGCGGAACAATTCCACGAATATCGCGTGGTCGCGCCGGGTCTGCGCCCCGTAGGTGTGCGCGAAGTCCACCAGCATCCTGGCGAAGCCGTCCTCGTCGCCCGCGATGGCCGCGTCGATGGCCCGCTCCGTCGAGAACGGCACCAGCGAGTGGCCGCTCTCGTCGTCCGCGGCCGCGTGCATGGTGGCTGTGGCCCGCCCGAGGTCGGCGACGACAGCCGCGATCTCCCCGGGGTCGTCCAGATCCGACCAGTCGAGATCCACCGCGTACGGCGAGACCTCCGCCACCAGCTGTCCGGCCCCGTCCAGCTCGGTCCAGCCGAGCCACGGGTCGGCGTGCGCCTGCAGGGCGCGCTGGGAGATCACCGTGCGATGCCCCTCGTGCCGGAAGTACCCCCGGACCGCGGGGTCGGTGATGTGCCGGGAGACCGCGGGGGTCTGCCCCTGCTTCATGTAGATGACCACGTCGTTCTCCAGGGCGTCGCTGTGGCCCTCCAGGAGGATGTTGTACGAGGGCAGCCCGGCCGAGCCGATCCCGATGCCCCTGCGGCCGACCACGTCCTTCACCCGGTACGCGTCGGGGCGGCCCAGACTCTCCTCCGGCAGCGTCTCCAGATACCCGTCGAAGGCGGCGAGGATCTTGTACCGCGTCGCGGCGTCGAGCTCGACGGCGCTGCTGTCGGCGGTGAAGCGGCGCTCGTGGTCCCGGATCTCCGTCATCGAGTCCAGGAGCGCGAACCTGGTACGCGACCTGGCCACCCGCAGCGCCCCGAGCAGCGGCCCCTCCGCGGTGTCCAGCGTGAACGGCGGTACGTCGTCGTCCCGGGCGCCCGAGGCCAGGACCCGGACGCGCTCGCGGTACGCGGCGGCGTAGGTCTCCACCAGGCCGGTGATCTGGTCGTCACTGAGCGCCTTGGCGTGGCCGAGCAGGGCCAGCGAGGCGGCGAAGCGCTTGACGTCCCAGGTGAACGGGGCCACGTAGGCCTCGTCGAAGTCGTTGACGTTGAAGACCAGCCGGCCGTTGGCGTCCATGTAGGTGCCGAAGTTCTCCGCGTGCAGATCGCCGTGGACCCAGACACGGCTGGTCCGCTCGTCCAGATAGGGGCTGCCGTCCGCGGGCTCGTCCAGGTCCCGGTAGAAGAGGCAGGCCGCGCCGCGGTAGAAGGCGAAGGCCGAGGCGGCCATCTTCCGGAACTTGATCCGGAAGGCGGCCGGATCGGCGGCGAGGAGCTCGCCGAACGCGGTGCCGAAAACGGCGAGGATCTGCTCGCCGCGCTCTTCGGCGCTGGACTGCGGGACCGACATCGCGTGTGCCTCCAGGTGCATGACATATGGGACAGCTGTTCCACCGGGCTCAACGCACGGAGCCACCCCGGAGTGCCCCTCGGCTGTCGGTGGGCCGACGTAGACTCCAACGCTGTTCCCCCACTCGTCCCGCAGGAGGCATCCCCGTGACCAAGCCGCCTTTCACGCACCTTCACGTCCACACGCAGTACTCCATGCTGGACGGTGCCGCGCGGCTCAAGGACATGTTCGACGCCTGCAACGAGATGGGCATGTCGCACATCGCCATGTCCGACCACGGCAACCTCCACGGGGCGTACGACTTCTTCCATTCGGCGAAGAAGGCGGGTGTGACGCCGATCATCGGCATCGAGGCCTATGTGGCTCCCGAGTCGCGGCGGAACAAGCGCAAGGTCAAGTGGGGCCAGCCGCATCAGAAGCGCGATGACGTGTCCGGTTCGGGTGGATATACCCATAAGACGATCTGGGCGGCCAACAGCACCGGCCTGCACAACCTCTTCAAGCTGTCGTCCGACGCGTACGCCGAGGGCTGGCTGCAGAAGTGGCCGCGGATGGACAAGGAGACGATCTCCCAGTGGTCCGAGGGCCTGATCGCCTCCACCGGCTGTCCGTCCGGCGAGGTGCAGACCCGGCTGCGGCTCGGGCAGTTCGACGAGGCGGTGCAGGCGGCGTCCGACTACAAGGACATCTTCGGTGAGGGCCGGTACTTCCTGGAGCTGATGGACCACGGCATCGAGATCGAGCGCCGGGTCCGCGACGGCCTGGTGGAGATCGGCCGGAAGCTCGGCATCCCGCCCCTGGTGACGAACGACTCGCACTACACCTACGCGCACGAGGCCGGCGCGCACGACGCCCTGCTCTGCATCCAGACCGGCAAGAACCTCTCGGACCCGGACCGCTTCCGCTTCGACGGCACCGGCTACTACCTCAAGACGACCGACGAGATGTACGCCATCGACTCCTCGGACGCCTGGCAGCAGGGGTGTGCCAACACCCTGCTGGTCGCCGAGCAGATCGACACCTCCGGCATGTTCGAGAAGCGCGACCTGATGCCGAAGTTCGACATCCCGGAGGGCTACACCGAGATCACCTGGTTCCAGGAGGAGGTCCGGGTCGGCATGGAGCGCCGGTACCCGGGAGGTGTCCCCGAGGACCGCCAGAAGCAGGCGGAGTACGAGATGGACATCATCATCCAGATGGGGTTCCCGGGGTACTTCCTCGTCGTCGCCGACTTCATCATGTGGGCCAAGAACAACGGCATCGCGGTCGGCCCCGGCCGTGGCTCGGCGGCCGGTTCGATCGTCTCGTACGCCATGGGCATCACCGACCTCGACCCGATCACGCACGGGCTGATCTTCGAGCGGTTCCTCAACCCGGAGCGCGTCTCGATGCCCGATGTCGACATCGACTTCGACGAACGCAGGCGCGTCGAGGTCATCCGGTACGTGACCGAGAAGTACGGCGCCGACAAGGTCGCCATGATCGGCACCTACGGAAAGATCAAGGCCAAGAACGCGATCAAGGACTCGGCCCGCGTGCTGGGCTATCCGTACGCGATGGGCGACCGCCTCACCAAGGCGATGCCCGCCGACGTCCTCGGCAAGGGGATCGACCTCAGCGGCATCACCGACCCCAAGCATCCGCGCTACAGCGAGGCGGGCGAGATCCGGGGGATGTACGAGAACGAACCGGACGTGAAGAAGGTCATCGACACCGCCACCGGCGTCGAGGGCCTGGTCCGGCAGATGGGTGTGCACGCGGCCGGCGTGATCATGTCCAGCGAGCCCATCGTCGACCACGCCCCGGTCTGGGTCAGGCACACGGACAACGTCACCATCACGCAGTGGGACTACCCGCAGTGCGAGTCGCTCGGCCTGCTGAAGATGGACTTCCTGGGCCTGCGCAACCTGACGATCATGGACGACGCCGTCAAGATGGTGAAGGCCAACAAGGGCGTCGACCTGGAGATGCTGTCCCTCCCGCTGGACGACCCCAAGACCTTCGAACTGCTCTGCCGCGGCGACACGCTCGGGGTGTTCCAGTTCGACGGCGGTCCGATGCGCTCCCTGCTGCGCCAGATGCAGCCCGACAACTTCGAGGACATTTCCGCCGTCTCGGCCCTCTACCGGCCGGGCCCGATGGGCATGAACTCGCACACGAACTACGCGGAGCGCAAGAACAACCGCCAGGAGATCACCCCGATCCACCCGGAGCTTGAGGAGCCGCTCAAGGAGGTCCTCGGCCTCACCTACGGCCTCATCGTGTACCAGGAGCAGGTGCAGAAGGCCGCCCAGATCGTCGCCGGCTACTCGCTCGGCGAGGCCGACATCCTGCGCCGTGTGATGGGCAAGAAGAAGGCCGACGAACTGGCCAAGAACTTCGTGCTCTTCGAGGGCGGAGCCAAGAAGCAGGGCTTCTCGGACGCGGCGATCAAGGCGCTCTGGGACGTTCTGGTGCCGTTCGCCGGATACGCGTTCAACAAGGCGCACTCCTCCGCGTACGGCCTGGTCACCTACTGGACCGCGTACCTCAAGGCCAACTACCCGGCCGAGTACATGGCGGCGCTGCTCACCTCGGTGCGCGACGACAAGGACAAGTCGGCGATCTACCTCAACGAGTGCCGCCGCATGGGCATCAAGGTGCTGCCGCCCAATGTGAACGAGTCGGAGTCCAACTTCGCGGCCCAGGGCGACGACGTGATCCTCTTCGGCCTCTCCGCCGTCCGCAACGTCGGTACGAACGTGGTGGAGTCGATCATCCGTTCCCGCAAGGCCAAGGGAAAGTACAGCTCCTTCCCCGACTACCTCGACAAGGTCGAGGCCGTGGCCTGCAACAAGCGCACCACCGAATCGCTCATCAAGGCGGGCGCCTTCGACGAGATGGGCCACACCCGCAAGGGGCTCAGCGCGCACTTCGAGCCGATGATCGACAATGTGGTCGCGGTGAAGCGCAAGGAGGCCGAGGGGCAGTTCGACCTCTTCGGCGGCGGCGAGGAGGACAGCTCCGAACCGGGCTTCGGGCTCGATGTGGAGTTCTCCGACATCGAGTGGGAGAAGTCGTATCTGCTCGCGCAGGAGCGGGAGATGCTCGGGCTCTACGTCTCCGACCACCCGCTCTTCGGTCTGGAGCACGTGCTCTCGGACAAGAGCGACGCCGCCATCGCCCAGCTGACCGGCGGGGAGCACGCGGACGGCGCCGTGGTGACCATCGGCGGCATCATCTCCGGCCTCCAGCGGAAGATGACCAAGCAGGGCAACGCCTGGGCCATCGCGACCGTCGAGGACCTGGCGGGCACCATCGAGTGCATGTTCTTCCCGGCCACCTACCAGCTCGTCTCGACCCAGCTGGTCGAGGACACCGTGGTGTTCATCAAGGGCAGGCTCGACAAGCGCGAGGACATCCCCCGGCTGGTGGCGATGGAGATGCAGGTCCCCGACCTGTCGTCGGCCGGGACCAACGCCCCCGTGACGATCACCATTCCCACCGTGAAGGTCACCCCGCCGATGGTCAGCAGGCTCGGTGAGATCCTCTCGCACCACCGGGGCAACTCCGAGGTGCGGATCAAGCTCCAGGGTTCCCGCAAGACCACCGTGCTCCGGCTCGACCGGCACCGGGTGCAGCCCGATCCGGCGCTCTTCGGTGATCTGAAGGTGCTGCTCGGTCCGGCCTGCCTGGCGGGCTGACCGGCCGGCCGGGCTGCCCGGGGGCGTCCGGGTGCCGACCGAGGGGCGCGCCGTGCACGGTGCGCCCCTCGAACATCATTACGGTGAAGATCAGTTGTGACCGAAGCGCTTCTGGTGCTTGCGGGCAACATCGGACGGGCTGCCCGGCATCGACTGCGGCTGGGACTGATTCTGCGACTCGAACGAGCCGGACTGTGACTCCTCGCCGCTGCTCCTGGCAGCGGACGAACGGTCCTGCGGACTGTCGTGCTTGTTCCGGTTCTTGTGCTTGGCCATGGTGATGCCTCCTTGAGGGGGACTAGGGGCCAGGGCCGCGACCAGATTCACATATCGCACAAGCTGCCGCATTTTGGATCATTACCGTGCGTAATGAAGCCTTGTCCCACGGCACTTCGGACCAACTTCACGTTGCGCCACGCCGATGATCGAGTTCCGGCCGTTAACCCTCCTGCGGTCGGGCAGACTCGAAGGAACCCGAAGCACTTCCCCTTCTCCCGAGGTACCCGAAAGAGGGTGGATCGCGTGGACCGCTGCGTCGTCCTGGTGGACGCCGGATACCTGCTGGGCGCCGCCGCGAGTCTCCTCGCAGGAGAGCCGGCCCGCTCCCGCATCACTGTCGACCACGCGGCACTCATCCAGGGGCTGCGCGAGCGCGCCGAGAGCGACACGGAGCAGCCGCTGCTGCGGATCTACTGGTTCGACGGCGCCCCGGACCGGGTGCCGCAGCCGGAACACCGGCGGCTGCGGGTGATGCCGCGGGTGACCGTCCGGCTGGGCGCGCTGACCAGGAGCGACGGCCGCTGGGCGCAGAAGGGTGTCGACGCCGCGATGCACGCGGAGCTGACCGAGCTGGCCAGAAATCGCGCCTGCTCGGACATTGTGCTGGTCACCGGTGACGGGGATCTGCTGCCGGGGCTGATGTCCGCGAAGGAGCACGGCGTCGCCGTCCACCTGTGGGCCGTCCAGGCGGCCGACGGGGACTACAACCAGTCGGAGGACCTGGTCGCGGAGGCCGACGAGCGCCGGGTGCTGGACCGCGCCTGGATCACCAAGGCGGTACGGGCCAAGGAGGCCGGCGGGGTCTGTGCGCCGTCGCCCGCTCCCCGCCCGGAGATCGCCGCGATCCTCTCCGCCCCGCTGCCCGAGTCGGCGCTCGCCGCGTCCGCCGAGCGGGCGGCGCGGGCCGCCGCCGTGCACAGCATCGCGGCACAGGACGCCGCCGGGCAGCAGCAGGCCGACGAGGAGCACGAGCACGCGGCGGCCAAGGGGGCCGTGCCCACGCCCAAGGACCTCGCGGGCCTGCGCGGCCCCGGATCGCAGCCTGCCCAGCACCCGGCCGGCGCGACGCTGCGCTGGTCGTCGGAGCGCGGCTGGATCGAACGCCCCGGCGGCCAGGCCGGTGAGCCGGCGGAGACGGCGTCCCTGCCGACGCTCGCCCAGCTCACCACGGCGGAGCAGCGCTGGGCGGACCGCGAGGAGGACATCACCACCGTCGGCGGCGACCCCTTCGAGGTCGGGCAGGTCTTCGCCAGGCGGTGGATGGAGCGGCTTCCCGACCCGGGCCATGTGCAGAAGCTGTCGGCCATGTATCCGCGGATCCCGCACCGGATCGACGGTGAGGTGCTGCGGTACGCGGCACGGTTCGGGCTGCTCGCCCACAAGGACGACCAGATCGACGAGCACGACCGCTACGCGATCAGGGCCGGATTCTGGCGGGAGATCGACGTACGGGCCGCGGAGCCCGCGCCGGCCGGGGAGCAGCCGGGACGCTGACCCGTGCGGACGGCCGCCGCGGGAGGCGGCCCAACCGGCCCCGGCGCCCTCGGAAGCCGCTCAACCCCGTAGGCTCGTCCCTCGTGAGTACGGGCAATGTGTGCGTGGTGCGCGAGCTGGTGAAGACGTACCCGGCCGCGCGCGGCAGGCGGGGCACTCCCGGCACGCCCGAGGTGCGGGCCACCGACGGTATCTCGCTGACCGTCCGCCGGGGCGAGATCTTCGGACTGCTCGGACCGAACGGTGCGGGCAAGTCCACCCTCGTACGCCAGCTCACCGGACTGATGCGGCCCGACTCGGGCCGCGTCGAGGTGCTCGGCCACGACCTCGTACGCCACCCCGAACGCGCCGCCCGGCTGCTCGGGTACCTGGGCCAGGAGTCCAGCGCACTCGACGAACTGACCGTCTCCCTGGCCGCGGAGACCACCGGACGGCTGCGGGGCCTCTCCGTGCCGGACGCCCGCCGTGAGCGGGACGCCGTGCTGGAGGAGCTGGGGATCACCGAGCTCGCCGGACGGCCGCTCAGGAAGCTCTCCGGCGGTCAGCGCCGGCTCGCCTGCTTCGCCGCGACGCTCGTCGGCGACCGCTCGCTGCTCGTGCTCGACGAGCCCACCACCGGAATGGACCCCGTCGCACGGCGTGCGGTGTGGGCCGCGGTCGACCGGCGCCGGGCCGAACGCGGTGCGACCGTCCTGCTCGTCACCCACAACGTCATCGAGGCCGAGACCGTGCTCGACCGGGTCGCCGTCATCGAACGCGGCCGGGTGATCGCCTGCGACACCCCGGCCGGGCTGAAGGCCCAGGTCGCGGGAGAGGTCCGGGTCGAGCTGGTCTGGCGTGAGCGGGCGCCGCTCGACATCCCCGAGGTCGCGGCGCTGCGCGAGTCCGCGCAGGAGTCCGGACGCCGCTGGGTGCTGCGCCTGGCGCCCGACGAGGCGCGGGCCGCCGTCGCCGCGGTGACCGGCGGCCCCGCCTTCACCGCGCTCGACGACTTCACGCTGTCCACACCGAGCCTGGAGGACGTCTACATGGCGCTGGGCGGCCGTACGAAAGGGCTGGTGAAGGCGTGACCGCAGTGGTGTCCGCACAGTCGCAGCCGTATCCGGGGGCCCCGGCCCGCAGTGAGCCGGGCCTGCCCGGTTCCGGGAGCTCAGGCGAACCTTCGGGACCCGACGACGGTGCGGTCACGGTGGCCGAGCCGCTCGCGCCGCGGGCCCGGCTGCTGCCCGCGCTCGCGGCCGTCTACCGTGCCCAGCTCTCGCGGGCCAGGGTGGCGCGTATCCCGCTGCTCTTCGTGGCGACCTTCCAGTCCGTCGGGATCATGATCCTGATGCGCGGGGTCGTCGACGGGGGTGACGAGGCGCGCGCCGTGGTGGCGGGCTCGACCGTGCTCGTCGTGGCGTTCGTCGCGCTCAATCTGCTTGCGCAGTACTTCGGGCAGCTGCGCGCCAGCGGGGGACTCGACCACTACGCGACGCTGCCGGTGCCGCCCGCTTCCGTGGTGCTGGGAACCGCCGGTGCGTACGCCTCCTTCACCGTGCCCGGCACCGTGGTCACCGCCGTCGCCGGGTCCGTGCTCTTCCAGCTTCCGCTGGCGCACCTGTGGGTCCTCGCCGCCGTCGTCCCGCTCGCGGGAGCGGCGCTCGCCGGGCTCGGCGCGGCCCTGGGACTGCTCGCGCCGCGCCAGGAACTGGCCACCCTGCTCGGGCAGTTGGGCATGTCCGCGGCGCTGCTGCTGGGCGTGCTCCCGGCAGGCAGGCTGCCGGGCCCGATCGCGTACGCCCGTGATCTGCTGCCGTCCACCTACGGGGTCGAGGCGCTGGCCCGCACCTTCGGCGACCACCCCGACTGGTCCGCGGTCGGTATCGACCTCGCCGTCTGCGCGGCGGTCGGTGTCGTCTCGCTTGCCGTGGCGACCTGGGCCTACCGCCGGGCGGCGGTCCGGTGAGGCGGCACACAGGGCCGCCTGGCACGATGGCAGGGTGACCGCGCCACTGACACCTCCGCACCAGCCGCCGCCGAACGACGACCCGTGGCAGAAGGGCCCCTCGGGATCCACCCCCTGGCCGGGTCCCGACGGGACCGGTGACGAGGGCCCCGGGCTCAGGACCGAGCTGGTGCAGGCCGCCGTCGTCGCGGTGCTGACGGCGGTCGCCGGCGTACTGCTCGGCCTGCTGTGGATGTGGCTGGCGCCGCGCGTTCCGCTGATCTCCGACGGCAAGGCCGTCTACCTCAAGGACTCCGAGGGCGAGCAGGCCATCGGAGGCGACGGGACGTTCGCGCTGCTCGGTCTGGCCTTCGGCGCGGTGAGCGCGGCTGCCGTCTTCCTCTTCCGCAGGCGCGGCGGGGTGCCGCTGGTCCTGGCCCTCGCGGTCGGCGGCCTGCTCGGCTCGCTGCTCGCCTGGCGCGCCGGGATCTGGCTCGGCCCCTCGCAGGACGTGGTCGCGGCCGCGAAGCACGCGGGCAAGGGCGTCACCTTCGACGCGCCGCTGAAACTCTCCGCCAGGGGCGCACTGCTCGCCTGGCCGGTGGCGGCGATGATCGTGCACCTGGGAGTGACCGCGGTCTTCGGGCCGCGAGACCCCGAGCCGGTGTGGGCCCCGCAGGCCCCGCCGCCGTACGGGGGCGCCGCCCCTGCCCCGGAGCCGGGCGACGGGACGACGGGCCCGCGGCCGGACGACCGGGCGTAGTCCTCCGCGCCCCCTCCCGCAGCTCCCCATGCCGACAGGGCCGGCCCAGGACACCCTCCTGGGCCGGCCCTGTCGCTGCCGGTACGGCCCCGGGCGGGTCAGGTGCCCCCCCGGGCCCGCCGCTCTACTCCCGTCCCACCGCTGCCACCAGCGCCCCGGTGAGCCCGGCCAGGTCAGCCGGGGCCAGCTCCACCTCCAGGCCCCTGCGCCCGGCCGATACACAGATCGTCCCGTGCGCGGACGCCGACGCGTCCAGCACCGTGCGCAGCCGCTTGCGCTGGCCGAGCGGGGAGATGCCGCCCAGGACGTACCCCGTGGTGCGTTCCGCCACGGCCGGGTCCGCCATCGTGGCGCGCTTGCCGCCCACCGCGGCGGCCAGGGCCTTGAGGTCCAGGCTGCCCGCCACCGGGACGACGGCCACCGTCAGCTCACCGTCCACATCGGCTACCAGCGTCTTGAACACCCGGCCGGGGGCGACGCCGAGCGCCTCGGCGGCCTCTCCGCCGTAGGAGGTGGCGGCCGGGTCGTGTGCGTACGCGTGCAACGTGTAGGGCGTGCCCGCCGCGGTCAGTGCCGCCGTGGCGGGCGTGCCGCCCACCTGCTTCTTCGCCTTCTTCGCCACGGAGGCGCTCCTCGGGTCCTGTCGGGCCGGGCGTCCGGCCCGGGGGTCAGTTGAGGTGGGTCGGGGCCCGCGTCAGGTCGGTGGCGGGCAGCGAGGGCAGGTGCCGGATCACCGCGGTCTCCGCGCGCAGCAGCCTCAGCTCCTCGCGCAGCCGCGCCGTCACGTCCGTCGCCTCCAGCAGCCGCTGCTTGGCGGGTACGTCCAGCACGGCCGCCGCCGCGACCAGGTAGGAGACCACCGACGGCTCGTCGGGGAGCTCGGCACCGGTGGTGAGTGTGCGTTCGCGCGCACCGGCCAGCCGCTTCTGGTAGGAGCGGAAGGCGCGCAGCACGCCGTCGGCGAGGGCGCCCGCGTCGTCCCCTGCGTCCTCGGGCAGCTCCTCGACCTCGGCCGTCAGATACGGGCCGCTCGCGTCCAGCGAGTGGATCCTCACCCGCGCCGTACCGGTCGCCAGCACCTCGAAGCTGCCGTCGTCGCGCTGACGGATCGTCGCCGCGTCCGCGATGCAGCCGATGCTGTGCAGGGCCGTGGCCGGGTCGTCGCCGAAACCGGCGGCCGGGCCCGGTTCGGGCAGCTTGGCACCGCCCGGCAGCCCGGGCAGCGTCGGGGCGACTTCGAAACCGTCACGGATGGCGACGACGGCGAAGCGCCGGGGCTCGACCTCGTCGTCCACCGTGAGCAGGTCGCGCATCATGGCGCGATAACGCTCCTCGAAGATGTTCAGCGGCAGCACGAGGCCCGGGAACAGCACCGAGTTGAGCGGGAAGAGAGGGAGGCGCGCGGTGGTCACAGCGGTCAAGCGTAATGGCCGCGGCCACGGGCGCGCCCCGGCCGGTCGCGCCGCGCGCCTTCCGGGGCGGCCAGCGCGCGCGCCGCGCCGCGAAGTTCGAGGAAGCGGCCCAGCGGATCGTCACTCAGCCGGGCCCACGGGAACGAGGTCACAGCCGGTCCGATCAGCCGGAACTGCTCCAGCGCGTCGGCCCACCTCTCCCGGCTGATCAGCACGTACACCAGCAGGTTGCGGACCTCGGCGGGCAGCGCGTCGCCCGGCCCGTAGCCGGCGGACAGGGCGATGGCCCGGTCCGCCGCCGCGTCGATCCGCCCGGGGACGGCGGCGGGCTGTCCGCCGCCCAGCAGATACGCGAAAGCCGCCCGTACCGGCAGCGCCCGCACCAGCGAACCTGGCGGGGCGTCGTCGGCCGCCTGCTCGGCGAAGTCGAAGCACTCACGGTGCGAGCCGTGCCACTGCGCGGACAGGTACCGCAGGGCCGCCACATGGCAGCCGTAGTGCCAGCGGGAACGGCGCAGCGCCTGTTCCCAGAGGCTCTCGAAGGCGGTGTGCGTCGCGTGCACACCGCTCGCGTGGTCCAGGGCGATGCGCCACGGCACCGGGTCCCGTGGGTCGCCCGCGGCTGCCGCGCCGACCAGCGGGCCGACCTCCCGCAGCAGTTCGGCGCGGGCGGGGGAGTCCCAGGCCCTGAGGACGGCCAGGCCGGCCGCGACGAGCAGCGCGTCCGGGTCGCGGGGCGAGGACGCGAGCCAGCCGGAGAGCCAGTCGTCCCTGTTGAGGGCGAAGGCGGCGAGGCCGGTGAGGTAGCGGTCGCGGGCGTCCCACTCCGCCGTCGCACGGGTGGCGGACAGCAGTGCCGCCGCCGGCCCGTGGTCCCCGTCGGCCGCCGCGACGAGCACCGGCGCGAGCCGGGCGTCGGGGACGTCGAGGAGCACTTCGTCGTCACGGTGGCGGTCGGCCTGTCCGGCGGCGGGCCGGTTCGCGGGCCGGCGCGCCGTTCCGGTCAGGGAGCGCAGGGAGGGCATGGCGCGGAGGGAAGGCAGAGAAGTAAGGAGGGACATGGTGCAGACCATTGAAAACCGCAGGTGAGGACGGCGCCAGAGGCAGAACGTGAAGCTTTCGTATCGGGGTGATGGTTGTACGCGCTGTGGTCAAGGGGTGGCAAAGAGGTACGGGCGCGGACCGCCCGCCCGGACGCCCGGGCCCGCTCGCGAAACGGCGCGCCGCTGGCCGCGCCCGCGTCGCGTCCGTCAGCTCCTGCGCAGCAGCCGCGTGGCGCCCGTCGCGACCGTCGTGGCCAGGATCCAGCCGAGCACGATCAGGGCGGCGGCGGCCCACTGCCAGCCGCCGTACAGCTTCCAGTAGCCGTCCTGGCCGAGGTTGATCACCGGGATCAGCAGGTCCAGCGCGTACAGCGCCGCGTTCCACTGCGGATGCCCGTCCGGGCTGATCGGCTTCGGGTCGTACCGCGAGAAGGCGAACGCGCCCGCCGCCCACAGCACCGCCATCCACAGGGCGGCCCGGCCCGGCCGGTAGCCGTACGCCACCGTCCAGTCCTGGAGGTACCCCCAGGTCTTGGCGGCCAGCGGCAGCGTCTCGCGGCGTCTGCGCTGCTTCGCCAGCAGCACCTCGCGGGCGTCGGCGTCCTCGCCGCTGTTGCGCAGTACCGACGCCAGCCGTTCGTACGGCTCCGGCGCGTACTCGGGGGTCGCCGCCGTCACCCACTCCAGCCGCTGCTCCAGCGGGAAGCTGCCGACCGGGATGAGGTTCTCGTAGCTGAAGCCGCCCATCGCCAGACCGCCCGGGCCCGGCCAGCTGGCCGAGGCGTCGACCAGATTGACGACCTTGGCGCCGGAGAGCACCACCCGGCCCTGCTCCGGGCGGTCCCCGAGGAAGCGCAGTTCGGGGGTCTGGATGCGGCGCAGTGACAGCTCCTGGTCGCTGCGCATCCGGAACTTCGCACTCCGCAGATCCAGCGCGTCCCCGAACCGCCCGTCGTCCAGGCGTATCCCGCCGACGCACTCGAAAGGCTGGAGTCTCGTCCCGTACGGCGGGGTCGGTCCTGTGCCGTACGGGGGAGTGGCGCCGCCGCCGTCCGGCGCCACCCCGGCCGCCGACAGATAGAGCGTGCGCTCCACCGAGAGCTGCGGGGCGTTCAGCGCCCGCCGCCCGTCCGGATTGAGCAGCCGGCTCCCGTTGAAGCTCAGGGAGACACCGATCCGTGCCGAGCGCAGACTCACCTCGCCGTGCGACTCGATCATCTCGGCCTGCAGATCCTGCGCCACGTACAGCCCGTCGGCGGCGATGGAGCGGCCCTTGCGGTCCGGGTGCACCACGATCATGTTGATCAGCAGATCCGTGCCGATCTGCGCGTCGGTCAGCCGGATACCGCCCGCCACCCGGCAGCGCGGCAGATGCAGATCGCCCTCGCTGTGCAGCCTGGCCGCCTCCAGCCGCGGCATCGAGCAGCCGACCATCCGGACCGTGGTGACCCGGCACTCGGGGAGCAGCACCTCGTCCTCGAAGCGGCAGCCGGTCAGCTCCACGTACGGCGTGACCGTGCCGCCCGCGAGATCGAGCGCGCCGGTGATCTGCACCCCGGTCAGTTTGAGCGAGGAGACCCGGCCCGCCAGTGCCGGCGGGCCGCTGAGCAGCAGCAGGGCCACCACACGGGCACGGACCGTCCGCTCGGGGCCCCAGGTCCTGGCCGAGAGCGGATCGTCCATGACGGGGTTGCGGGTGCGCAGGTCGTACGTACTGCCGTTGCGGAAGGCCTCCCACATGCCCAGCTCGGCCCCGGTCAGCCAGTCGGGCGCATGCTCGTCGTGCTGCGCCTCTGTCACTGCCGCCCCTCCCTGCTCATGAGTGATGAAGTGAACGCTAGCGGTCACCATGAGGGGGCCGGTTGTGTATCAGCCACTGATACGGGCGTCCGACGGGCGTAACCGGTCTGAGAGAATTGGGCCCATGATCTCCCGAATCGATCTGCGCGGCGACGCCCTCCCCGAGGGTGGCGCCCTGCGCGACCTGCTGCCCCGTGCCGACTTCGACGTACAGGCCGCCCTGGAAAAGGTGCGGCCGATCTGCGAGGACGTGCACCATCGCGGCGACGCGGCGCTGATCGAGTACGCGGAGAAGTTCGACGGTGTGCAGCTGACGCGGGTGCGGGTGGACGCGCAGGCACTGGCCGACGCCCTGGCCGGGCTCGACCCGGCCGTCAGGGCCGCGCTGGAGGAGTCGGTCAGGCGGGCCAGGCTTGTCCACCGGGCCCAGCGCCGCACCGAGCACACCACTCAGGTCGTGCCCGGAGGCAAGGTGACCGAGAAGTGGGTACCGGTCGAGCGTGTCGGGCTGTACGCGCCCGGCGGGCGCTCCGTCTATCCCTCCTCCGTAGTGATGAACGTGGTCCCCGCCCAGGAGGCCGGGGTCGAGTCGATCGCCCTCGCGTCCCCCGGGCAGAAGGAGTTCGGCGGCCTGCCGCACCCGACGATCCTGGCCGCGTGCGCGCTGCTCGGTATCGACGAGGTGTACGCGGCGGGCGGCGCCACCGCCGTCGCGATGTTCGCCCACGGAACCGAGTCCTGCCCCCCGGTCAACATGGTCACGGGCCCGGGCAACATCTGGGTCGCTGCCGCCAAGCGGTACTTCACCGGCCGGATCGGCATCGACGCCGAGGCGGGCCCCACCGAGATCGCCGTCCTCGCCGACGCCACCGCGGACCCCGCACACGTCGCGGCGGACCTCATCAGCCAGGCCGAGCACGACCCGATGGCCGCAGCCGTCCTCGTCACCGACTCGGCCGAGCTCGCCGACGCGGTCGAGAAGGAGCTCGCTCCGCAGATCGCGGCCACCAAGCACGTGAACGACCGCATCGTGCCCGCCCTTGAGGGAAAGCAGTCCGCGATCGTCCTGGTCGACTCCGTCGACGACGGACTGAAGGTCGTGGACGCGTACGGCGCCGAACACCTGGAGATCCAGACCGCCGACGCCGCCGCGGTCGCCGCCCGGGTCCGCAACGCGGGCGCCGTCTTCGTCGGCCCGTGGGCCCCGGTCTCGCTCGGGGACTACTGCGCGGGTTCCAACCACGTCCTGCCCACCGGCGGCTGCGCCTGCCACTCCTCGGGCCTCTCGGTCCAGTCGTTCCTGCGCGGCATCCACATCGTCGACTACACGCGGGACGCGCTCGCCGACGTGACCCACCACGTGGTGACGCTCGCCGAGGCAGAGGACCTGCCCGCACACGGCGCGGCCCTCAAGGCCAGGTTCGGATGGCAGGTGCCCACCGCATGACCGGTATCGACGATC
This sequence comes from Streptomyces sp. NBC_00388, assembly GCF_036061255.1. Lineage (NCBI taxonomy): Bacteria > Bacillati > Actinomycetota > Actinomycetes > Kitasatosporales > Streptomycetaceae > Streptomyces > Streptomyces sp. NBC_00388. Next base: position 1,895,283 of record NZ_CP107948.1, on the reverse strand, counting down.
TGCCCGTCCGCGACGAGCTGCGCGGCAAGTCCCCCTACGGCGCGCCCCAGCTGGACGTCCCCGTCCGGCTGAACACCAACGAGAACCCGTACCCGCTGCCCGAGGCGCTGGTCGACCGGATCGCCGAGCGCGTACGGGAGGCGGCCCGCTCCCTCAACCGCTACCCCGACCGGGAGGCCGTGGAGCTCCGCACCGAGCTGGCCCGCTACCTCACCCGGACCGCCGGGCACCCCGTCGCCATGGCGAACGTCTGGGCGGCCAACGGCTCCAACGAGGTCATCCAGCAGCTGCTCCAGACCTTCGGCGGCCCCGGCCGCACGGCCATCGGCTTCGAGCCCTCGTACTCGATGCACGCTCTCATCGCGCGTTCCACCGGCACCGGCTGGATCTCCGGACCGCGCAACGAGGACTTCACCATCGACGTCGCCGCTGCCGAGCGGTCCATCGCCGAGAACCACCCGGACGTCGTCTTCATCACCTCGCCCAACAACCCGACGGGCACCGCGGTCGACACCGCGACCGTCCTCGCGCTGTACGAGGCGGCGCAGGCGGCGGGCCCCTCGATGGTCGTGGTGGACGAGGCGTACGGCGAGTTCAGCCACGCGCCCTCGCTGCTCCCGCTGATCGGGGGCCGCCCCCGCCTGGTCCTCTCGCGGACCATGTCCAAGGCGTTCGGCGCGGCCGGACTGCGGCTCGGCTACCTCGCGGCGGACCCCGCCGTCGTCGACGCCGTCCAGCTCGTCCGGCTGCCGTACCACCTGTCGTCCGTCACCCAGGCCACCGCGCTCGCCGCGCTGGAGCACACCGATACGCTGTTGCAGTACGTCGAACAGCTGAAGTCCGAACGCGACCGGCTCGTCGGTGAACTGCGCTCCATCGGGTACGACGTGACGCAGTCCGATGCCAACTTCATCCAGTTCGGCCGCTTCCAGGACGCCCCGGCGGCCTGGCGGGCGATCCTCGACCGCGGTGTCCTGATCAGGGACAACGGGGTCCCCGGATGGCTGCGGGTCTCCGTGGGCACTCCGGCCGAGAACGACGCGTTCCTCGAAGCGGCACGCGCACTGCACAAGGAGATCACCGCATGACTCGCGTGGGCCGCATCGGACGGGTGGAACGCACCACCAAGGAGACCTCGGTCGTCGTCGAGATCAATCTCGACGGCACCGGCAAGGTCGACGTGTCGACGGGGGTCGGCTTCTACGACCACATGCTCGACCAGCTGGGCCGCCACGGCCTCTTCGACCTCACGGTCAAGACCGACGGCGACCTGCACATCGACTCGCACCACACCATCGAGGACACCGCCCTGGCGATCGGCGCCGCCTTCAAGCAGGCGCTCGGCGACAAGGTGGGCATCTATCGCTTCGGCAACTGCACGGTGCCGCTGGACGAGTCGCTCGCCCAGGTCACCGTCGACCTCTCGGGCCGCCCCTATCTGGTGCACACCGAGCCGGAGAACATGGCGCCGATGATCGGCGAGTACGACACGACGATGACCCGGCACATCCTGGAGTCGTTCGTCGCACAGGCCCAGATCGCCCTGCACGTCCACGTGCCGTACGGGCGAAACGCCCACCACATCGTGGAGTGCCAGTTCAAGGCCCTGGCCCGCGCGCTGCGTTACGCGTCCGAGCACGACCCGCGGGCAGCGGGCATCCTTCCTTCGACCAAGGGCGCGCTGTAAGCATGACTGGCCTCAACACCATCCTCATCGTCGTCGGCCTGTTCCTCGCCGGCGGTGTCTACTCCTTCGCCAAGCAGAAGATGCCCGCGAGCCTCATCGTGCTGCTCTCCATCGGAGCCGTGATGTGCCTGGTGGCGGGCGTCATGCGCGTCCAGGGAATCTGGACATGACCGGCCGCAAGAAGGTCGTGGTCTTCGACTACGGCTTCGGCAACGTCCGGTCGGCAGAGCGGGCCCTCGCGCACGCCGGCGCCGACGTCGAGATCACCCGTGACTTCGACCGCGCCATGAACGCCGAAGGGCTGCTCGTCCCCGGCGTCGGTGCGTTCTCCGCCTGTATGAAGGGGCTCAAGGAGGCCCGCGGCGACTGGATCGTCGGCCGCAGGCTGGCCGGCGGCCGCCCGGTCATGGGCATCTGCGTCGGCATGCAGATCCTCTTCGAGCGGGGCATCGAGCACGGCGTGGAGACCGAGGGGCTCGACGAGTGGCCCGGCACGGTCGGCCCGCTCAAGGCCGACGTCGTCCCGCACATGGGGTGGAACACCGTGGAGGCGCCCGCGGACACCGAGCTCTTCGCCGGGCTCGACTCCGGGGCGCGCTTCTACTTCGTGCACTCCTACGCGGCGCACGACTGGTCGCTCGAAGTCACCAACGCCAACATCCGCGCCCCGCGCGTCACCTGGGCCACGCACGGCGAACGCTTCGTCGCGGCCGTCGAGAACGGTGCCCTTTCGGCCACCCAGTTCCACCCCGAGAAGTCCGGCGACGCCGGCGCCCAGCTGCTGACCAACTGGATCGGAACCCTCTGATGTCCGCCTTGCAGAAGAAGCTCGAACTCCTCCCCGCCGTCGACGTCCGGGACGGCCAGGCGGTCCGCCTCGTCCACGGCGAGTCCGGCTCCGAGACCTCCTACGGCTCACCCCTGGAAGCCGCGCTCGCCTGGCAGCGATCGGGCGCCGAGTGGCTGCACCTGGTCGACCTCGACGCCGCCTTCGGCACCGGCGACAACCGGAAGCTGATCGCCGAGGTGGCCTCGGCGATGGACATCAAGGTCGAACTCTCCGGCGGTATCCGCGACGACGCCTCACTGGCCGCCGCCCTCGCCACCGGCTGCACCCGGGTCAACCTCGGCACCGCCGCCCTGGAGACCCCCGAGTGGGTCGCGAAGATCATCGCCGAGCACGGCGACAAGATCGCGGTCGGTCTCGACGTACGCGGGACGACCCTGCGGGGCCGCGGCTGGACCCGGGACGGCGGCGACCTCTACGAGACGCTCGCCCGCCTCGACTCCGAGGGCTGCAGCCGTTACGTGGTCACCGACATCGCCAAGGACGGCACACTCCAGGGCCCCAACCTGGAGCTCCTGAAGAACGTCTGCGCGGCCACCGACAAGCCCGTCGTCGCCTCCGGGGGTGTCTCCTCGCTGGACGACCTGCGGGCCATCTCCTCGCTCGTCCCCTCCGGCGTGGAGGGTGCGATCGTGGGCAAGGCCCTGTACGCCGAGGCGTTCACGCTGGAAGAGGCCCTCGAAGCGGTGGCGGCATGAGCGAAGGCGCTGCGACGGGCGACGGCGTACGCCGTATCGCGTCAGGCGGTCCGCGGGAGGAGTCCATCGGCTGCTCCCGCGCCGTGGAACTGCCCAACGGCCTGGTCCTGGTCTCCGGCTGCACCTCGGTCGCCGGCGGACGGATCGCGGAGGGCGGCCCGTACACCCAGGCCGTCACCGCCTTCGGTGTCGCCGTCGACGCGCTCAAGGAGCTGGGTCTGGGCGCCGAGCACGTGGTCCGCACCCGGATGTACATCACGCACGCCCGTGACGTCGACGAGGTCGGCCGGGCGCACAAGGAGCTGTTCGGCGCGGTGCGCCCCGCCGCATCGATGATCATCGTCTCCGGATTCGCCGACCCCAGCCTGGTCGTCGAGGTCGAGGTCGAGGCGTACAGGGGGGAGCGCGCATGACACTCGCCGTACGGGTCATCCCCTGCCTGGACGTGGACAACGGCCGCGTCGTCAAAGGCATCAACTTCCAGAACCTGCGGGACGCGGGCGACCCCGTGGAGATGGCCAGGCTCTACGACGCCGAGGGCGCCGACGAGCTGACCTTCCTCGACATCACCGCGTCCTCCGGAAACCGCGAGACCACCTACGACGTGGTGCGCCGCACCGCCGAGCAGGTCTTCATCCCGCTCACGGTCGGCGGCGGTGTCCGGACCACCGAGGACGTCGACAAGCTGCTGCGGGCCGGCGCGGACAAGGTCGGCGTGAACACCGCGGCCATCGCCCGCCCGGAACTCATCAGCGAGATCGCGGAGCGCTTCGGACGCCAGGTGCTGGTCCTGTCCGTCGACGCCCGCCGCACCGCCGCCGGCACGTTCGAGGTCACCACCCACGGCGGCCGGCAGGGCACCGGCATCGACGCCGTCGAGTGGGCACAGCGGGCGGCCGGGCTGGGGGCGGGCGAGATCCTGCTCAACTCCATGGACGCCGACGGCACCAAGGACGGCTACGACACCGAGATGATCGCGGCGGTCCGCGCCCGCGTCACCGTCCCGGTCATCGCCAGCGGTGGCGCGGGCACCCTGGAGCACTTCCCGCCGGCCGTCGGCGCGGGTGCCGACGCCGTGCTCGCGGCCTCGGTCTTCCACTTCGGTGACCTGCGGATCTCCCAGGTCAAGGACGAGCTGCGGCAGGCCGGCCACCCGGTGCGGTAGGAGCGGCGGCCACGGACGGGACGGGGCGGGCGCCTCCACAGGGGACGCCCGCCCGGCCGCTCACATGCCGAGCTGCGCCTCGATCGCCCTGGCCGACGCCTCCGGGTCCCCGTCGACCTCCACCTTCGCCGCGTCCTGCCGGCCGGAGGCGAACATCGTCAGCTCACCGGGCTCCCCGGTGACGGTCACCACCGGCGTACCGCGGTGCGCGACCGCGGTCTGGCCGTCGGGCCGCCGCAGCACAAGACCCACCGGCGCCTTGCGCCCCATCAGCCTGGCCGCCTTCTCCAGCCGCCGCCACAGCGCCTCGGCGAAGACCGGGTCCACCTCGCGCGGTGACCAGTCGGGCTGCGCCCGCCGGACGTCCTCGGCGTGCACGAAGAACTCGACGGAGTTGGCGCCCTCGTCCACCTGCTTGAGCGAGTAGGGCGAGAACTTGGGCGGCCCCGTACGGATCAGCTGGATCAGCTCCTCGTACGGCTTCGCGGCGAATTCGGCCTGCACCCGGTCGAGGCGCCCCCTGAGCGCTCCGATCATGATCCCGCCCGCCGCGTCGAGCCGGCGCTCGCGTACGACCACATGGGCGGCGAGATCGCGGGTCTTCCAGCCCTCGCAGAGCGTCGGGGCGCCGGGGCCCGCTGCCTCCAACAGGTCGGCGAGGAGAAGTCGTTCGCGCTTGGCATGGGTCGACATGCCCGCCAGCGTACGACCGCGCGTGCCGTTCCGCCCAGTGGACGGCGGCCCGCGGGACCCCGGCCGGGCGGCACAATGGACCCATGAGCAGCACGCCGCAGTCCAGCAACCTCGACCCCGCGATCGCCGCACGCCTCAAGCGCGGCACGGACGGGCTGGTGCCGGCCATCGCCCAGCAGTTCGACACCGGCGAGGTACTGATGCTCGGCTGGATGGACGACGAGGCGCTGCACCGCACCCTCACCACCGGCCGCTGCACCTACTGGTCGCGCAGCCGCCAGGAGTACTGGGTCAAGGGCGACACGTCGGGTCACGTCCAGCACGTCAGGTCGGTCGCCCTCGACTGCGACGCCGACACGGTCCTGATCAAGGTGGACCAGATCGGCGCGGCCTGCCACACCGGCGAGCGGACCTGCTTCGACGCCGACGTCCTGCTGGGCTGAGCCCGCGCTCCCGGCGGGCGCCGGCCCAGCGGAACGGGCCCTGTGGGGGGCCGGAAATCCGTCCGCCGGCCGGTCTAAGCTTTCGGCCATGGACCTGGAGACCTTCCGCAAGCTCGCCGCCGACCGCCGCGTCATCCCCGTGAGCCGCACCCTGCTCGCCGACGGAGACACCCCGGTGGGTCTCTACCGCAAGCTCGCCGCGGAGCGCCCCGGCACCTTCCTCCTGGAGTCCGCCGAGAACGGGCGCACCTGGTCCCGCTACTCCTTCATCGGCGTACGCTCCGCGGCCACCCTCACCGAACGGAACGGCGCCACGCACTGGGAGGGCGCCCCGCCCGTCGGTGTCCCGCTCGACGGCGACCCGCTGCAGGCCCTGCGCGCCACCGTCGACGCGCTGCACACCCCGCGCGACCTGTCCGGCGGACTGCCGCCCTTCACCGGCGGCATGGTCGGCTACCTCGGCTACGACATCGTGCGCCGGCTGGAGAAGGTCGGACCCGGCGAGCGCGACGACCTGAAGCTCCCCGAGCTGACCATGCTGCTGACCTCGGACCTCGCGGTGCTCGACCACTGGGCCGGCACGGTCATGCTGATCGCCAACGCGATCAACCACAACGACCTCGACACCGGGGTGGACGAGGCGCACGCCGACGCCGTGGCCCGGCTCGACGCCATGGAGGCCGACCTCGCGCGCCCCTCCGGGACCGCACCCGCGCCGCTCCCCGCCTCCGAGCTGCCCGAGTACACGGCGCTCTGGGGCGGCAAGGACTACCAGGACGTCGTGGAGGACATCAAGGAGCGCATCAGGGCGGGCGAGGCCTTCCAGGTCGTCCCGTCCCAGCGCTTCGAGACGGCCTGCACGGCGAGCGCCCTGGACGTCTACCGGGTGCTGCGCGCCACCAACCCCTCGCCGTACATGTACCTGTTCCGCTTCGACGGGTTCGACGTCGTGGGCTCCAGCCCGGAGGCGCTGGTCAAGGTCGAGGACGGGCGCGCCATGGTCCACCCCATCGCCGGGACCCGGCACCGCGGCGCGACACCGCGCGAGGACCAGGACCTCGCCGACGAGCTGCTCGCCGACCCGAAGGAGCGCGCCGAGCACCTGATGCTGGTCGACCTCGGCCGCAACGACCTCGGGCGGGTCTGTGAGCCCGGCTCCGTGGAGGTCGTCGACTTCATGTCGGTCGAGAAGTACTCCCACGTCATGCACATCGTCTCGACCGTGACGGGCCGGGTCGCCGAAGGGCGCACCGCCTTCGACGTCCTCACCGCGTGCTTCCCCGCCGGCACCCTCTCCGGCGCGCCCAAGCCCCGCGCGATGCAGATCATCGACGAGCTGGAGCCGACCCGGCGCGGGCTCTACGGCGGCTGCGTGGGCTACCTCGACTTCGCGGGCGACTCCGACACCGCCATCGCCATCCGCACCGCCCTGCTGCGCGACGGCACCGCGTATGTGCAGGCCGGGGCCGGTGTGGTCGCCGACTCCGACCCGGTGTCCGAGGACAACGAGTGCCGCAACAAGGCGGCCGCCGTGCTCCGCGCCGTCGGTTCGGCCAACCGCCTGACCCGGCCGTCGCAGGCGTAGGGGATAGTGGAGGGCGTGAGTGCCGTACCCCAGCCCCGATCCGAAGCAGGACCGGCCGCAGCCTCCCCGGGCAGCCGCCGCAGTCTTGCCACCGCTCTGCTACTCGGCGCAGTCGGCGCTGCCGTCGTCCTCCTCGCCTCCGGGCAGACCTGGGCCCGGGGCAACGCCCCGGTCGGCGGTGGCGTGCTGCCGCTGACCGCTGACGGAGGCGATGTCACCGGAGTGCCCACGGCCCTCGCCATCGTCGGTCTCGCCGCTCTCGTCGCCGTCTTCGCGGTGCGCAGCGCGGGCCGGATCTTCGTCTCAGGGCTGCTCGCGCTCTGCGGGGCCGGCGCTGCCGCGGCGGCCTTCGCCGGAGCGGGCGACAGCTCGGCGCTGGACGAGAAGGCGGCCACCAGCGCCGGGAACACCGCGACCACCATCGAGGCGCTCTCCCACACGGCCTGGCCCTACGTGGCCGCGTTCGGCAGTCTGCTGATCCTCCTCGCGGGCCTGCTCGCCCTCCGCTACGGCAAGCAGTGGCCCGCCATGTCCAGCCGGTACGAGCGTGACGGCACCCCGCGGCCGCGCAAGCCCCGCACCGCCCCGGACCCGGAGCGCCCCGAGGAGATCTGGAAGGCGCTCGACCGCGGCGAGGACCCCACACGGGAAGCGTGACGGACAGCTCACCCCCCAGCTCACTTCCCGGCGCGGCGGTGCGCGACAATGGCTCTGAGCTTCCGGCGCCCGCCGAGCCACGGCTGGGACGGGCGACCGTGGAACACTCGGCCCGAATCAGGGCCTGGACACACACCAGCGAGGAGCAACTCATGGCGGGCACCAGCCACGGACACACCCCGGCCGCCTGGACCGGCGTCATCATCGCCTTCATCGGCTTCTGCGTCTCGGGCGCCTTCATGGTGATGGCCAGCCCGGTCGGGTTCGTCGCCGGACTCGTCGTCGTGGCTCTCGGCGGCGTCGTCGGTCTCGGTATGAAGGCCGCGGGGCTCGGCATGCCGAAGGAGTCCGAGGCCAGCATCGCGGCCAGGGCCCAGGCCGCCCAGGCTCAGGCGCACTGACGGCCCTCCCCGCGAGCACCGTCCTGTGGGGCGCAGTCCGGAATCCCGGGCTGCGCCCCCTTGTACGAGCTGCGCCTTCCCGTACGAACAGGGAGAATCGCCGGGTGGATCCCAACGCGGCCCCTGCCGCCCCCCGCTCCCCGGCCCCGGCTGCCGCCTGGCCGCCCGCCCCCGGACACCAGGGCCCCCCGGCCCCCGAGACGCGCGGGCGCAGGCTTCTCGTGCCGCTCGGCACCCTGGCCGCGGTGGGCGCCGCCTTCACCTACGTCGGGTCCGTCGACCCCAACCACCCCGGTCACTACCCGGTCTGCCCGCTGTACGCGCTCACCGGCGTCTACTGTCCGGCCTGCGGCGGACTGCGCAGCGCCCACGCCGTCGCGCACGGCGACTTCGTCACCGCCCTCGGTGACAACGCCCTCGCGGTCGCCGGGTACGGCGTCTTCGCCGTGGTGATGGTGGTATGGCTGATTCGCGCCGTGCGGGGGAGGCCCACGCGGTACACGATCCGCCCGGCCCTCTGGTGGGGGATCGGTACTGTCGCCCTGGTCTTCAGCGTGCTGCGCAACCTCCCCGTGGGGGCCTTCCTGGCGCCGTGAGCGTCCACGGACCGGAACTCGCACCGACCGGATGTGGGGCCCGGGGGCTTCTGCGGATAACATCGTCCTGGCTGATCCTGATCCATCCACACGTCCCGGAAGGGGGCCGCTCGCGTGAGTGTGCTCGACGAGATCATCGAAGGCGTACGCGCCGACCTCGCGGAGCGGCAGGCGAGCGTCAGCCTCGACGAGCTCAAGGACCGCGCCGCGAAGGCCTCCCCCGCCAAGGACGGAGTCGCCGCGCTGCGCGGCGACAGCGTCAAGGTCATCTGCGAGGTCAAGCGCTCCAGCCCCTCGAAGGGTGCGCTGGCCGCCATCGCCGACCCCGCCGCGCTCGCCGCCGACTACGAGGCGGGTGGTGCCTCGGTCATCTCCGTGCTGACCGAGCAGCGCCGCTTCGGCGGATCGCTGGCCGACCTGGAGGCCGTCCGCGCCAAGGTCGACATCCCGGTCCTGCGCAAGGACTTCATCGTCACCGCCTACCAGCTCTGGGAGGCGCGGGCGTACGGCGCCGACCTGGTGCTCCTGATCGTCGCCGCCCTGGAGCAGGAGGCGCTCGTCTCGCTGATCGAGCGCGCCGAGTCCATCGGGCTGACCCCGCTGGTCGAGGTCCACGACGAGGACGAGGCCGAGCGGGCTGCTGCCGCCGGGGCCCGGATCATCGGGGTCAACGCGCGCAACCTCAAGGACCTCAAGGTCGACCGCGGCACCTTCGAGCGCGTCGCACCCGAGATCCCCTCGCACATCGTCAAGGTCGCCGAGTCCGGTGTCCGCGGCCCGCACGACCTCATCGCCTACGCGAACGAGGGCGCCGACGCCGTACTGGTCGGCGAGTCCCTGGTCACCGGCCGCGACCCGAGGACGGCCGTCGCCGACCTGGTGGCTGCGGGCGCCCACCCGGCGCTGCGGCACGGGCGGGACTGACCTCCCATGGCCATAGCCGTCCGACTCGCACGCGGGTGCCGGCCCCGCGGGTGCCGCGCGCCCGCGCGGCGGGTGCACGGACGGCGGGTGCGGTACCACATCGGTTCCGAACCCGGTCAGACCAATGGCATGCGATGGCGGCGCTGAACAGCTGCCCAGCCATACCCTGCACTCCTGCGTACCACTACTTACGTACCTGCGGAGATCACGCATGTCTTCTGAGTTCTTCATCCCGGATCCGGACGGCCGGATCCCCAGCGCCGAGGGCTACTTCGGCGACTTCGGCGGCAAGTTCATCCCCGAGGCGCTCGTCGCCGCGGTGGACGAGGTCGCCGCCGAGTACGACAAGGCCAAGGCCGACCCGGCCTTCACGGCCGAGCTGAACGACCTCATGGTCAACTACACGGGCCGGCCGAGCGCCCTGACCGAGGTGCCGCGCTTCGCCGAACACGCGGGCGGCGCCCGGGTGTTCCTCAAGCGCGAGGACCTCAACCACACCGGCTCCCACAAGATCAACAATGTGCTGGGGCAGGCGCTGCTCACCAAGCGCATGGGCAAGACCCGGGTCATCGCGGAGACCGGGGCCGGCCAGCACGGCGTCGCCACGGCGACCGCCTGCGCCCTGTTCGGTCTCGAATGCACCGTCTACATGGGCGAGATCGACACCGAGCGCCAGGCACTCAACGTGGCCAGGATGCGGATGCTCGGTGCCGAGGTCGTCGCCGTGAAGTCCGGCAGCCGCACCCTCAAGGACGCCATCAACGAGGCGTTCCGCGACTGGGTCGCCAACGTGGACCGTACGCACTACCTCTTCGGTACGGTCGCCGGGCCGCACCCCTTCCCCGCCATGGTGCGCGACTTCCACCGGGTGATCGGTGTCGAGGCGCGCCGGCAGATCCTGGAGCGGGCCGGCCGGCTCCCCGACGCTGTCGCCGCGTGCGTCGGCGGCGGCTCGAACGCGATCGGGCTCTTCCACGCGTTCATCCCGGACGCCTCGGTCCGGCTGGTCGGCTTCGAGCCCGCAGGACACGGCATCGAGTCCGGCGAGCACGCGGCCACGCTCTCCGCGGGTGAGCCCGGGATCCTGCACGGCTCCCGCTCGTACGTGCTCCAGGACGAGGAGGGCCAGATCACCGAGCCCTACTCGATCTCCGCGGGGCTCGACTACCCGGGTATCGGCCCGGAGCACGCCTATCTGAAGGACACCGGGCGGGGCGAGTACCGCGCGGTGACCGACGACGAGGCCATGCAGGCGCTGCGGCTGCTGTCGCGTACCGAGGGGATCATCCCGGCCATCGAGTCCGCGCACGCGCTGGCCGGTGCGCTCGACCTCGGCAAGGAACTGGGCAAGGACGGGCTGATCGTGGTCAACCTGTCCGGCCGCGGCGACAAGGACATGGACACGGCTGCCCGTTACTTCGGGCTGTACAACGCGGACGCGGAGGTGGCAGCCAAGTGAGTGGCAACAGAACGCTCCTGAGTTCGGTCCTGGCCGGGGCGAAGGCGGAGAACCGGGCGGCGCTCATCGCGTACCTCCCGGCCGGTTTCCCCACGGTCGACGGCGGGATCGCCGCTGTGAAGGCCGTCGTCGCGGGCGGCGCCGACATCGTCGAGGTCGGGCTGCCGCACAGCGACCCGGTCCTCGACGGGCCCGTCATCCAGACCGCGGACGACATCGCGCTCAAGGGCGGGGTGAAGATCGCCGACGTGCTGCGCACGGTACGCGAGGCCCACGAGGCCACCGGCGCGCCCATCCTCGTCATGACGTACTGGAACCCCATCGACCGGTACGGCGTCGAGCGTTTCACCGCCGAGCTGGCCGAGGCGGGCGGCGCCGGCTGCATCCTGCCCGACCTGCCGGTCCAGGAGTCCGCGCTCTGGCGTGAGCACGCGGAGAAGCACGGTCTCGCGACCGTCTTCGTCGTCGCGCCGAGCAGCCGGGACGAGCGGCTGGCGACCATCACCGCGGCCGGTTCTGGCTTTGTCTACGCGGCCTCGCTGATGGGGGTCACCGGCACCAGGAACTCCGTGGGCGAGCAGGCTCAGGAGCTCGTACGGCGCACGCGCGCCACCACCGAGCTCCCGGTGTGCGTGGGGCTCGGGGTCTCCAACGCCGAACAGGCCGCCCAGGTCGCGGGATTCGCCGACGGAGTGATCGTCGGATCCGCCTTCGTCAAGCGGATGCTCGACGCGGAGGACGAAGCCGCCGGGCTGGAGGGAGTCCGCGAACTGGCGGGCGACCTGGCCAAGGGCGTACGCAGAAACTGACGCCGTCGCTCGTACGGGTGGATCTGGGACCGGGGAGGCACGCTCGTGCCTCCCCGGTTCGTTGCTGCGGGTGTGAGCGAGAAGAACCGAGACGCGAAGAGGGCCGCCCGAGAGCGGCTCATCGAAGAGCGCGACAAGCAGAAGGCCCGAGACCGGCGCAAGCGGGGAATGATCGTCGGCGGCTCCGTGGTGGGGGTGCTGGCGCTGGCCGCTGTGATCGGAGTGGTCGCGGCCAACTCCGGCAAGGACAGCGGCGATTCCCGTGCGAACAGCCCACTCACCGTGCCCAGTGGCGCGACCGGGAAGGACAGCCTGGCGGTCCCGGTGGGCGCGAGCGACGCACCGTCCACGCTCACCGTCTGGGAGGACTTCCGCTGCCCGGCGTGCGGCCAGTTCGAGAACGGCTTCCGGAGCACGATCCACGAGCTGGAGAAGTCAGGTCAGCTGAAGGTCGAGTACCACCTCGCCACGCTCATCGACGGCAACATGGGCGGCACGGGCTCGCTGCGTGCGGCCAACGCGGCCGCCTGCGCGCTGGACGAGAGGAAGTTCCCCGCCTACCACGACGTGCTCTACGAGAACCAGCCCGAGGAGACCCAGGACCCCTATGCGCAGAACAGCAAGCTGATCGAGCTGGCGGGGAAGGTCGAGGGGCTGAGGACCGCCGCCTTCACCTCCTGTGTGAACGACGGCAAGCACGACAGCTGGGTGAAGCGTTCGAACGCCGCGTTCCAGAAGGGCGGCTTCGGCGGCACCCCGACGGTCGAGCTCAACGGCTCGCCGGTCTTCCCGAAGAAGGGGAACGAGCAGATCTCGCCCGCCAATCTGAAGAAGTGGGTGACCGAGGCCAACCAGGGCAAGAAGGCGGGCACGGTCTCCCCGGCGCCCGCTGCCTGAGCCCCGCGGGGGCCGGCCTTGTTACGCATACGTTGCCGGGTGGGTGGGCCGAGGGCCCGCCCGGCCATGTAGCGTCGGCGGTGCCATGAACCTTGCCTTCATCCCCAGTCCGTCGACCGGCGTGATCCATCTCGGACCGATCCCGCTGCGCGGCTATGCGTTCTGCATCATCATCGGTGTCTTCGTCGCCGTCTGGTACGGCAACAAGCGCTGGATCGCCCGGGGCGGCAGCGCCGGCACCGTCGCCGACATCGCGGTCTGGGCCGTGCCGTTCGGCCTGGTCGGCGGGCGGCTCTACCACGTCATCACCGACTACGAGCTGTACTTCAGCAGTGGCCGGGACTGGGTGGACGCCTTCAAGATCTGGCAGGGCGGCCTCGGCATCTGGGGCGCGGTCGCGCTCGGCGCTGTCGGTGCCTGGATCGGCTGTCGCCGCCGCGGGATCCCGCTTCCCGCCTGGGCCGACACACTGGCACCGGGCCTCGCTTTCGCCCAGGCCATCGGCCGCTGGGGCAACTGGTTCAACCAGGAGCTGTACGGCAAGCCGACCGATCTGCCCTGGGCCCTGAAGATCAGCGAGGGCCCCGACCGGGTCGCAGGGACGTACCACCCGACCTTCCTCTACGAGTCGCTCTGGTGCGTCGGCGTCGCCCTCCTGGTCATCTGGGCCGACCGCCGCTTCAGGCTCGGCCACGGGCGGGCGTTCGCGCTGTACGTCGCGGCCTACTGCGTGGGCCGCGGCTGGATCGAGTACATGCGGGTCGACGACGCGCACCACATCCTGGGACTGCGGCTCAACGACTGGACCGCGCTGATCATGTTCCTGCTCGCCGTGACGTACTTCGTCGTATCGTCGAAGCTGCGGCCGGGGCGTGAGGAGATCGTCGAGCCCGCCGCTGTCGGGGCGGCCGGGGACGAGACCGGGGCCGATGGCACGTCCGATGCCGGATCCGGCGGGACCCGCACCGCGGACACAGCTGCGGACAGCGCGGACGACGGCGCGGACGGCGGCGAAGCGGCCGGAGCCGCGGAGCCGGACGGGCTCAAGGCCGAGGCCCAGGCCGACAAGGGCTGACCGGCCCGCTCCGTACCCCCCGTGCCGGGCGGGTACGGAGCGGAGGCCGTCAGCGCTGGTACCGGTCGAGGACCCGCTGGCCGTCGCCGGTCAGCTTGGAGCGCAGCGAGCCGAGACCGATCGAGCCGTTGTAGTACTCCTGGAACGCCGGGGTGGCGATCTTGTCCTTCCACTCCGCGTAGCCGCGCACCCCGAGCACCGGTGAGGGCACCAGGTCGCCTGCCATCCGGCTGCCGGTGCGCCAGCCGTTCACCGGAGTACGCAGCGCGGGATCCTTCAGAGCCGAGCGGCTGTTCGGCAGCAGCCAGTCGCCGCGTGCGAGGCGCGCGGCGTTCTTGCCCTGGGTCAGGAAGGCGATGAAGTCGACCGCCGCCTGTTTGTGCCGGGAGTCCTGCGACACGGAGAGGGTCTGGGGGACGACCCCCTGGGAGCTGCCGTGCGGCCCGTCCCCTGCGGGCATCGGCAGGACGGTCCAGCCGAAGCCCTTCGGCGCCTGCTGCTGGACCTGCTGCCGGAAGGAGAAGTTCAGCGGCACCATGGCGTACCTGCCCGCGAAGAAGCCGGGCAGGGTGTCCGAGCCCCCCATACCCAGACTGCTCCTCGGCGCGGTGTGCGCTTCGTTGATCTGCCGGCTGATGACCTGCGACACCGCGGAGTCGGCAGCGTCGAAGGTCACCTTGTTCTTCCCGCCGGACTGCCTGAAGATCTTGCCCCCGGTGGACGCCGCGCTGTTGACGGACTGGCTCACCGGCTCCTTCATCGACCAGGCGACGCCGTACCGCTCGGTGCGCCCGTCCGGCCCCCGGGCCGTGAGCTTCTTGGAGACCTGCTCGAACTCCGGCCAGCTCCAGGGGTGCGCGACGGTCGGGATCCGTACACCGGACGCCTTGAGCAGCTTGGTGCCGGCGACCAGGACCCGTGGTTCCTGGAGGAACGGCACACCGTAGACGCCCTTGCCGAAGGTGGCCATGGACCAGGACGCCCGGGGGATGTCGCGCTTGAGCGAGGCGGGCAGCAGTCCGCGTACATCGGCGAGGTAACCGCCGTACGCGAAATCCGTGAGGTCCGACGCGTCGTCGTGGATGATGTCCGGCGCCTGGCCGCCCTCGAAGGAGGTCAGCAGCTGGTCATGGATGCTGTCCCAGCTGCCCTGCACGTAGTTCACCCGGACGCCGGGGTGCTGCCTGTTCCACTGCGCGACCAGCGCCTTGTTGGCGGCCACGGACTCCTTCTGCCAGGCGAGGCTGAGGAATTGGAGCGTGACACGGCCCGGTGATTCGTCGCCCGGACCCTGGCCGCAGCCGGTGACGAGGACGAGCCCGGCGGCCGCGGCCAGCGCCGTCGCCGCGGTGCGGACGCGGGAAGGGGTGCGCATCAGCCCTTCACCGCCCCTGCCAGCATGCCGCCGACCAGCCTGCGCTGGAGCAGTGCGAAGAAGAGCAGGCTGGGGACGGTGGCCATCAGAGAGGCGGCGGCGAGCGGCCCGAGGTCGGCGGCGCCCTCGGCGCCGAGGAAGCGGGTCAGGATGACGGACATGGTCTGGTTCTCCGGGGACTTGAGCAGCACGAGGGCGAAGAAGAACTCGTTCCAGGCGGTGACGAAGGTGAACATCGCCGTCGCGACGAGTCCCGGGGCGAGCAGCGGGAGGACCACGCTGACCAGGGTCCGCAGCCGCCCCGCGCCGTCCATGGCCGCTGCCTCCTCCAGCGTGACCGGGACAGCCCTGACGTACCCCTGGAGCATCCAGAGCGAGAACGGCAGGTTCCAGACCACGTACACCGCGATCAGACCGCCGAGCGAGTCGATCAGGTGCAGATTCTTCAGCACCAGGAACAGCGGGATGATGATCAGTACGAACGGGAACATCTGGCTGACCAGGACCCAGCCGTTCGCGACCGTGGACATCCGGCTGCGGAAGCGCGCCAGGGCGTACGCGGCGGGCACCGCCAGCGCCACCGAGAGCACCGTCGCACTGCCCGCCACGATCAGGCTGTTGAGCGCCGAGTGCAGCAGCGGCTGCGCGTCGAAGGCAGCCCTGAAGTTGTCCAGGGTCGGGTGGACGGGCAGCCAGGCAGGATCGATCGATCCCAGCTCCCGGGGGGACTTGAACGCGGTGGACACCAGCCACACCAGCGGGAACGCGAGGAAGACCAGGTAGCACAGGAGAGCGAGGTACTGACCGGTCCGGCCTGCGGTCCGCCGGGCGCGGAGCCGTGCGGGGACACTCATACCGCCTCCTCCTTGAGCTTGTTGCGCAGGAACGCCGTGAGGAGCACAGCGATGAGAGCGACCATCACCAGGCCCATCGCCGCCGCGTAGCCGAACTGGCCGTAGGTGAAGGCCTCTTCGTACGCGAAGAGCATCGGCAGCCGGGTCGTGCCGCCGGGTCCGCCCTGCGTCAGCACGTAGACGAGGCCGAAGGAGTTGAAGTTCCAGATGAAGTTCAGCGCGGTCACGGCGTAGACCACAGGTCTGACGGCCGGCCAGGTGACGGTGGCGAAGCGGCGCCACATCCCGGCGCCGTCGAGCTGCGCTGCCTCCTTCAGCTCCACCGGTACGTTCTGCAGCCCGGCCAGCAGCACCACGGTGGTCTGCGGCATCCCCGCCCACACACCGACCACGATCACGGCCGGCAGCGCGAGCGGGAGGCTGGTGAGCCAGTCGACGTTGTCGCTGATCAGGTGCGCCTGCTTCAGGGTCTTGTCCAGGATGCCCGCGTCCGGGTGGTAGACGAGGCGCCACATGATGCCGACGACCACCTCGGGCATCGCCCACGGGACGAGCGCGAGCGTGCGCGCCACCCAGCGCAGGCGCAGGTTCTCGTTGAGCAGCAGGGCGAGTCCCAGGGCCAGGACGAACTGCAGCACGGTGACGCTGACCGCCCAGACGATGCCGATCCGGAACGACTCCCAGAACAGCGAGTCGTGCAGCAGATCGGCGAAGTTGGCGAGGCCGGTGAACCGCGTCGGCGTGGTGCGCCCGGCCTGTGCGTCGGTGAAGGCGAGCGAGACGCCGTACAGGAGCGGCCCGACGCTGAGCACCAGGACCGGGATCAGGGCGGGCGCCAGCAGGAACCAGGCCCCGCGGTCGAGGCCGAGCGCCCGTTTGCGCTGTGCCGGGGTGCGGGGCGGCGGGGTGCCCCGGTGGCCCGTGGCGTCCTTGCCACGGGCTGCGGTGAGACTCATGCGGACCTCGGGTTCTCCAGGTCGGGTCGCGGCGCGGTGGAGGCGCGTACGACGGTGCGGGGTACGGCGGGACCCGCTCTCCATGGCCGCGCCGGTGGGGGCGGACGCGAGGGATGCCCCGGGTGCCCGGCGAAATGTTTACAGATAGTGCGAACCCGCTTCCCCGCCGTCAATGCGCCCCCTGTGTGATCCATGTCTCGACGGCGCTCACGGGCGACCGTATCCGGGCTGGTCCCGGCCGTCCCCGCCCTTGGTAAGTACGGCCTTCCTTGCTGGCGGGGGCCATTTTTCGTGCGTACTTTCGAGTTGTTCCCGGGGTCCGCTGTGCGGCGCGGGGCACTGACGGAAGAGAGAGGGCGGGGACCGATGTCCATCATGGAGAACGAGGCGGCGCTGCACGAAGCGCACCGCGACAACCACACGCACCGCGATGTCAACGGAGGCTGGCTGCGCCCCGCCGTCTTCGGTGCGATGGACGGGCTCGTCTCCAACCTCGCCCTGATGACCGGGGTGGCGGGCGGCGACGTCTCGCACCGCACCATCGTGATCACAGGGCTGGTGGGCCTGGCGGCCGGTGCCTTCTCGATGGCCGCGGGCGAGTACACGTCGGTCGCCTCGCAGCGTGAGCTCGTCCAGGCCGAACTCGAAGTCGAGCGTGGCGAGTTGCGCAAGCACCCGCTTGACGAGATGAAGGAGCTCGCGGCGCTCTACGTCTCACGCGGGGTGGAGCCCGCGCTGGCCGCCGCCGTCGCCGAGCAGCTCTCCAGGGATCCCGAGCAGGCGCTGGAGATCCATGCCAGGGAGGAGCTGGGCATCGACCCGGACGACCTCCCGTCGCCGCTCGTCGCCGCTCTGTCGTCCTTCGGCGCTTTCGCGCTGGGCGCCCTGCTCCCGCTGCTGCCGTATCTGCTCGGCGCCACCGCGCTGTGGCCCGCGCTGCTGCTCGCGCTGATCGGGCTCTTCGGCTGCGGCGCCGTGGTGGCGAGGGTGACCGCACGGTCCTGGTGGTACAGCGGGCTCCGGCAGCTGGTGCTGGGAGGGGCGGCCGCCGGGATCACCTACGCGCTGGGCACGCTGTTCGGGACCGCGGTGGGCTGACGGGGGCGGGGTGGCCTTCCGGGCCGCGGGGTGAGACATTATGCGTCGCACGTCATAGGTATCGGTTACCGGGCGGTTTCGGGCCCCGGATCACCGGGCATAAGGCGGAAACGCCGCAGGCAACGTCGCCTGCTCCGTAAGTGGCCCACGGACGCCGATCCGGCCGTGTCGCCCCCACATCCACCGCTCTGCGGTGTCCGCATGCTGGAATGAAACATCCGCTTTTCGAGAAGCATTCCATCATGTAACCTGCTCGAAATTTCGCAGAGGGCCAACGTCGTCCCTATGCACTTGCATATGCCACGACGACGACGGGAGAGCCGATGCGCATCCACGCCTGGTCGCCCATGGAGGGTCGCCCCGCCCCGCAGGGGCTGTACGACCCCAGCAACGAACACGACGCCTGCGGTGTCGGGTTTGTGGCCACTCTGACCGGCGTGGCCGGTCACGAGATGGTCGAGCAGGCGCTGACCGTACTGCGCAACCTCGAACACCGCGGCGCCACCGGATCCGAGCCGGACTCCGGCGACGGAGCGGGCATCCTGCTGCAGGTGCCGGACGCCTTCCTCCGCGAGGTCACGGCTTTCGAGCTGCCCGAGGCAGGCGCCTACGCCGTCGGAATCGCCTTCCTGCCGCTCGACGACAGCCCCGCCGCCGTGTCGCGCATCGAGACGCTGGCCGCCGAAGAGGGGCTCACCGTCCTCGGCTGGCGGGAGGTTCCGGTCACCCCGGACCTCCTGGGCAGCGGCGCCCGCGCCACGATGCCCGAGTTCCGCCAGCTCTTCGTCGCCGACGCCCCCGAGGGCCAGGACGCCCCCGCCACGGGCATCGCGCTCGACCGCAAGGCCTTCGTCCTGCGCAAGCGCGCCGAGCGCGAGGCGGGTGTCTACTTCCCGTCGCTCTCCGCCCGCACGATCGTCTACAAGGGCATGCTCACGACGGGGCAGCTGGAGCCGTTCTTCCCGGACCTCTCCGACCGCCGCTTCGCCACCGCCGTCGCGCTGGTGCACTCGCGCTTCTCGACGAACACCTTCCCGAGCTGGCCGCTCGCCCACCCGTACCGGTTCGTCGCGCACAACGGCGAGATCAACACGGTCAAGGGCAACCGCAACTGGATGAAGGCCCGCGAGTCCCAGCTCGCGTCCGACCTCTTCGGACCGCAGAAGCTGGACCGGATCTTCCCCCTCTGCACCCCCGACGCCTCGGACTCCGCCTCCTTCGACGAGGTCCTGGAGCTCCTGCACCTCGGCGGCCGCTCGCTCCCGCACTCCGTGCTGATGATGGTCCCCGAGGCGTGGGAGAACCACGAGTCGATGGACCCGGCCCGCCGGGCCTTCTACCAGTACCACGCGACGATGATGGAGCCCTGGGACGGCCCCGCCTGTGTCACCTTCACCGACGGCACCCAGGTCGGCGCTGTTCTCGACCGCAACGGTCTGCGCCCCGGCCGCTACTGGGTGACCGACGACGGCCTCGTCGTGCTCTCGTCCGAGGTCGGTGTCCTGGACATCGACCCCGCGAAGGTCGTCCGCAAGGGCCGCCTGCAGCCCGGCCGGATGTTCCTCGTGGACACCGCCGAGCACCGCATCATCGAGGACGACGAGATCAAGGCCGGCCTCGCCGCCGAGCAGCCGTACGAGGAGTGGCTGGAGAGCGGTGAGATCGAGCTGGAGGACCTCCCCGAGCGCGAGCACATCGTGCACACCCACGCCTCGGTCACCCGCCGCCAGCAGACCTTCGGCTACACCGAGGAGGAGCTGCGCGTCATCCTCGCGCCGATGGCCCGCACCTCGGGCGAGCCGCTCGGCTCCATGGGCACGGACTCACCGATCGCCGCGCTCTCCGCACGCCCCCGGCTGCTCTTCGACTACTTCACCCAGCTCTTCGCCCAGGTGACCAACCCGCCGCTGGACGCCATCCGTGAGGAGCTCGTCACCTCGCTGCGCTCCACGCTCGGCCCGGCCGGCAACATCCTGGAGCCCACCGCGGCCGCCTGCCGCAGTGTGACGCTGCCCTTCCCGGTGATCGACAACGACGAGCTCGCCAAGCTGATACACATCAACGCCGACGGCGACATGCCGGGGATGAAGGCCGCGACGCTCGCCGGTCTCTACCGGGTCGGCGGCGGCGGCGACGCGCTGGCCGCCCGGCTCAAGGACATCTGCGACGAGACCGACGCCGCCATCGAGGCAGGCGCCCGGCTCATCGTCCTCTCCGACCGGCACTCCGACGCCGAGCACGCCCCGATCCCCTCGCTGCTGCTCACCTCGGCCGTCCACCACCACCTCATCCGCACCAAGCAGCGCACCCAGGTGGGGCTGCTCGTCGAGGCCGGTGACGTCCGCGAGGTGCACCACGTCGCGCTGCTCATCGGGTACGGCGCGGCCGCCGTCAACCCGTACCTCGCCATGGAGTCCGTCGAGGACCTGGTCCGCGCCGGCACCTTCATCGAGGGCCTGGAGCCCGAGCAGGCCATCCGCAACCTGATCTACGCCCTCGGCAAGGGCGTACTCAAGGTCATGTCCAAGATGGGTATCTCGACCGTCGCCTCCTACCGCGGCGCGCAGGTCTTCGAGGCCGTCGGGCTCGACCAGGCCTTCGTGGACACGTACTTCAACGGCACCGCGACCAAGATCGGCGGCGCCGGGCTCGGCGTCGTCGCCACCGAGGTCGCCGCCCGGCACGCCAAGGCCTACCCCGCCTCCGGTATCTCCGCCTCGCACCGCAAGCTGGAGATCGGCGGCGAGTACCAGTGGCGCCGCGAGGGCGAACCGCACCTCTTCGACCCGGACACGGTCTTCCGCCTCCAGCACGCGGCGCGCTCCGGCCGGTACGACATCTTCAAGAAGTACACGGACCGGGTGAACGAGCAGTCCGAGCGGCTGATGACGCTCCGCGGCCTGTTCGGCTTCGCCTCCGGCCGCGAGTCCATCCCGCTCGACGAGGTGGAGCCCGCATCCGAGATCGTCAAGCGCTTCTCCACCGGCGCCATGTCGTACGGCTCCATCTCCAAGGAGGCGCACGAGACCCTCGCCATCGCCATGAACCAGCTGGGCGGCAAGTCCAACACCGGTGAGGGCGGCGAGGACGCCGACCGGCTGTACGACCCGGCGCGCCGCTCGTCCATCAAGCAGGTCGCCTCCGGCCGCTTCGGTGTGACCAGCGAGTACCTGGTCAACGCGGACGACATCCAGATCAAGATGGCGCAGGGCGCGAAGCCCGGCGAGGGCGGTCAGCTGCCCGGCCACAAGGTCTACCCGTGGGTCGCCAAGACGCGTCACTCGACGCCCGGTGTCGGCCTCATCTCGCCGCCCCCGCACCACGACATCTACTCCATCGAGGATCTCGCCCAGCTGATCCACGACCTGAAGAACGCCAACCCGGCGGCCCGCATCCATGTGAAGCTGGTCTCCGAGGTCGGTGTCGGCACGGTCGCCGCGGGCGTCTCCAAGGCGCACGCGGACGTCGTCCTGATCTCCGGGCACGACGGCGGCACCGGCGCGTCCCCGCTCACCTCGCTCAAGCACGCGGGCGGCCCCTGGGAGCTCGGCCTGGCCGAGACCCAGCAGACGCTGCTGCTCAACGGCTTGCGCGACCGGATCGTCGTCCAGACCGACGGCCAGCTGAAGACCGGCCGCGATGTCGTCATCGCCGCGCTCCTCGGCGCCGAGGAGTTCGGTTTCGCGACCGCGCCGCTCGTCGTCTCCGGCTGCGTCATGATGCGCGTCTGCCACCTCGACACCTGCCCGGTCGGCATCGCCACCCAGAACCCGGTGCTGCGTGAGCGCTTCTCCGGCAAGGCCGAGTACATCGTGAACTTCTTCCGGTTCATCGCCGAAGAGGTCCGCGAGCTCCTCGCCGAGCTGGGCTTCCGCACGCTGGAGGAGGCAGTCGGCCACGCCGAGCTCCTCGACACCGCGCGGGCCGTGAACCACTGGAAGGCCCAGGGGCTCGACCTCAACCCGCTCTTCCACGTCCCGGAGCTGCCCGAAGGTGCGGCACGCCACCGGACCGCGTCTCAGGACCACGGTCTGGAGAAGGCGCTCGACAACCAGCTGATCAAGCTGGCGGCCGACGCGCTGGACGCCGACTCCGCCGAATCCGCCCAGCCCGTGCGCGCGCAGATCGCCATCCGGAACATCAACCGGACCGTCGGTACGATGCTCGGACACGAGGTGACGAAGAAGTTCGGCGGCGCGGGGCTGCCCGACGACACCATCGACATCACCTTCACCGGCTCCGCCGGCCAGTCCTTCGGCGCCTTCGCCCCGCGCGGCGTGACGCTCAGGCTGGAGGGTGACGCCAACGACTACGTCGGCAAGGGCCTCTCCGGCGGCCGGGTCGTCGTCCGCCCGGACCGCGGCGCCGACCACCTCGCCGAGTACTCGACCATCGCGGGCAACACCATCGCCTACGGTGCGACCGGCGGTGAGCTGTTCCTGCGCGGCCGCACCGGCGAGCGGTTCTGTGTCCGCAACTCCGGCGCGACGGTCGTCTCGGAAGGCGTGGGCGACCACGGCTGCGAGTACATGACCGGCGGCCACGCCGTGGTCATCGGCGAGACAGGACGGAACTTCGCCGCCGGTATGTCGGGCGGTGTCGCGTACGTCATCGACCTGGACCGCGACAACGTGAACGCCGGCAACCTGGGCGCGGTCGAGCCCGTCGACGACACGGACAAGCAGTGGCTGCACGACGTCGTGCGCCGTCACCAGGAGGAGACCGGCTCCACCGTGGCCGAGAAGCTCCTGGCGGACTGGAACGCCGCCGCAGACCGCTTCAGCAAGATCATCCCGTCCGCGTACAAGGCAGTGCTCGCCGCCAAGGAAGCCGCTGAGCTGGCAGGTCTCTCCGAGAACGAGACCACCGAGAAGATGATGGAGGCGGCGACCAATGGCTGACCCCAAGGGCTTTCTGACCACGGACCGCGAGGTCGCGCAGACCCGCCCCGTCGATGAGCGGGTGAAGGACTGGAACGAGGTCTACGTTCCCGGATCCCTGCTGCCGATCATCAGCAAGCAGGCAGGCCGCTGCATGGACTGCGGCATCCCTTTCTGCCACAGCGGCTGTCCGCTGGGGAACCTCATCCCCGAGTGGAACGACTACGCGTACCGGGAGGACTGGTCGGCGGCCTCCGAGCGCCTGCACGCCACCAACAACTTCCCGGAGTTCACCGGGCGCCTCTGCCCGGCGCCCTGCGAGTCGGCGTGCGTCCTCGGAATCAACCAGCCCGCCGTCACCATCAAGAACGTCGAAGTCTCGATCATCGACAAGGCGTGGGACAGCGGCGACGTCACCCCGCAGCCGCCCGAGCGGCTCTCCGGCAAGACCGTCGCGGTCATCGGCTCAGGACCGGCGGGTCTCGCCGCCGCCCAGCAGCTGACCCGCGCAGGGCACACGGTCGCCGTCTACGAGCGCGCGGACCGCATCGGGGGACTGCTCCGGTACGGCATCCCCGCGTTCAAGATGGAGAAGTCCCACATCAACCGGCGCATCGAGCAGATGCGGGCGGAAGGCACCAAGTTCCGTACCGAGACCGAGATCGGCCGTGACATCGACGCGGCCAAGCTCCGCCGCAGGTACGACGCCGTGGTCATCGCGGCCGGTGCCACGGTCTCCCGCGACCTGCCCGTACCGGGCCGCGAGCTGAACGGCATCCACTTCGCGATGGAGTACCTGCCGCTCGCCAACAAGGTGCAGGAGGGCGACCTCACGGTGGCCCCGATCACCGCCGAGGGCAAGCACGTCGTGGTCATCGGCGGCGGCGACACCGGCGCGGACTGCGTGGGCACCGCCCACCGCCAGGGCGCCGCATCGGTCACCCAGCTGGAGATCATGCCCCGGCCCGGCGACGAGCGGAATCCGGGCCAGCCCTGGCCGACCTTCCCCATGCTCTACAAGGTCACCTCGGCGCACGAGGAGGGCGGCGAGCGCGTCTACGCCGTCTCGACCACGCACTTCGAGGGCTCGGAGCCCGAGGAGGGGGAGACGGTCGGGAACGTCACGCACCTGCACCTCACCGAGGTGGAGTTCAAGGACGGCAAGCTGGAGCCGCAGCCCGGCACCGAGCGCCGGATCCCCGCCGAGCTGGTCACGCTGGCCATGGGCTTCACGGGAACCGACCAGGCCAACGGCCTCGTCGAGCAGTTCGGCCTTGAGCTCGACGCCCGCGGCAACATCGCCCGCGACGCCGACTACGCGACCAATGTTCCCGGCGTGTACGTTGCTGGTGACGCGGGCCGCGGCCAGTCGCTGATCGTCTGGGCGATCGCCGAGGGCCGCTCGGCGGCGCGCGGCGTGGACCGTTTCCTCACGGGCGCCAGCGAGCTGCACGCCCCGATCAAGCCGACGGACCGTGCACTGACGGTCTGACCCGGCCCACAGAACGTCCCGCACAATGGGGTGCGGAACTGAACGCGGCGCCTGCCTTGTCCCCGACCGGACACTGGGTGGGCGCCGTGGCGCGTCCGGTGGCCCGCGGAAGGCCGCGGAAGGCCGCGGACAGCGCCGCGGACGAGAGCGCAGCAAGCGAAGGGACACCGGTGACGGTACGGATTCTGCGGGCCGCCGGCCGGGCCGCCGCCCCCTGGAAGAACGGCGGCGGGGTCACCCGGGAGATCGCCGCAGCCCCCGAGGGCGCGGGAATGGACACCTTCGCCTGGCGGGTGAGCCTGGCCGATGTCGCCGCCGACGGGCCGTTCTCCGTCTTCCCCGGGGTCACCCGGGTGCTGACGGTGGCGGACGGGGCGGGGATGGAGCTGACGGCAGGCGGTCTCCCGGTGCGGGCCGGCGAGCGGTTCGTGCCGCACGAGTTCGCCGGTGACGTGCCGACCCGGGGGCGGCTGCTCGGCGGTCCCGTCGTGAACTTCAACGTGATGTACCGCGGGGCGCTCACCGAGGCGCTCGTCTCGGTCGTACGGGGCAGGCTCACCGTCGGTGTCCCGCCGGGCTCGACGGTCCTGGCGGTCGCGCTGGACGGTACCGCGGTGCTGGAGGACGCGGACGCCGTCCTGGAGCCGTACGACGCGGCGCTGGTGACCGGGGAGTCACCCGGTGTGCTGCGGGCCGACGGCCGTACCGCGCTCGTCACGCTGCGTGGACCGGCCCCCCGGGGCGCCTGAATTCCCTTGCGCCACAGGGGCGTTGCGGCATCATGTGATCATGACTTCCTTCGTACGCCATGTCACGGTCGACTGCGCCGACGCCTACCGGCTCGGCAGTTTCTGGGCCGGGGTCCTCGACATCCCGCTCACCGACGAGGACAAGCCCGGTGACCCCGAGGCCCTGATCCAGGCGACCGGCTTCGGGCTGCTCTTCATCCAGGTGCCCGAGGCGAAACAGATCAAGAACCGTCTGCACCTGGACCTCCAGCCGGCGGACCGCACCCGGGACGAGGAGGTCGAACGGGTGCTGGCGCTGGGCGCCACGCTCGTGGAGGACCACCGCAGGCCCGACGGCCGGGGGTGGGTGACCCTGGCCGACATCGAGGGCAACGAGTTCTGCGTCGAGCGGAGCGCCGGCGAGAGGTCCGGTGACTGACCGGACGCGCTCCGCCGGCGGCTGGGACCGGCCGTCCGCTCAGTGCCCGGCCAGGCAGAAGGGGTGCCCCGCGGGGTCGGCGTAGATACGCCAGCCCGGTGCGCTGTCGTCGAGGAGATGGGCGCCCGCGTCGAGCACCTCCACCTCGGCGCGGTCGAGGTCGGGCACGCCGAAGTCCAGGTGGAACTGCTGGGGCCGGGTCGGGTCGGGCCAGGCGGGCGCACGGTGGTTCTCGGCACGCTGGAAGGCCAGGACCAGCCCGGATGCCGTGTGGAGCGTCGACCAGTCGGGGCTGAGCACCCAGCGGGGGTCGGGCCGGTCGACGCTGCCGCCGAGGACCGCCCGGTAGAACGCGGCCAGCTCTGCGGGCTCGGGGCAGTCCAGCACTATGCACTGCAATTCGGCGATCATGCCCGGAATCCTAGGCTGCGGGCCGCCGGGCCCCGTACGCGGAGGGGGTGGACCGGACGGACCGGGGGCGCGGGTGAACGCTCGTCGAACAAGGGGGGGACCTGCTCACCCTCCCGGGGTGTGCCGCGCCACCCGCCACCTTTTCCGCACGGTGCGGCGGTTCGGGGCAACTCCGTTTGCGGCGCAGGCCAGTTGAGTGCCGGCAGGGACTCCGTGCAGGCCGGCGCCACCGGCCGGAGGGCCGGCGGAGATCATCCGGACCCCACCGCCTCCGGACATCCGGGCGACAGGCGTGCTAGGCTGACGTTGTTGCAGTTTTGGTACCCATGAACTTTATGTGCGCCTGACGGGAATGCTCCGACAGGCGCTTTATTGTTTTCCGGCTTTCTCCGGATGGGGTTCAATGCGGCGACGCGGAATTCGTAAAGTGCGAATTTCCGGCACTGCACCTGTTGAGGAGAATGTTATGGCCACCGGTACCGTGAAGTGGTTCAACTCGGAAAAGGGCTTCGGCTTCATCGAGCAGGACGGCGGCGGCGCCGACGTCTTCGCCCACTACTCGAACATCGCCACCCAGGGCTTCCGTGAGCTCCAGGAGGGCCAGAAGGTCTCCTTCGACGTCACGCAGGGCCAGAAGGGCCCGCAGGCGGAGAACATCGTCCCGGCCTAATTGTCGGACGCGTACCTCGCTGACCGGGGCCCGCACCTCCAAGGTGCGGGTCCCGGTTTGTGCTGTCCTACATCCGGCAGGAAGGCTTGAACCGCATGACCCGCTCCGCTGAACGCCCGGCACGCCCCGCACGCACCAGTCCGCCGAGGGGCCGCAGCAAGGCCCCCGCAAAGTCCCCGGCCCGCAAGGCAGCTCCCAGGCCTGCTGAATTCACCCTGCCGGAGACCATCACCCCCGCGCTGCCCGCCGTCGAGGCCTTCGCCGAGCTGGACATGCCCGCCGCACTCCTGAAGACCCTCGCGGCCCAGGGTGTGACCGACCCCTTCCCGATCCAGGCAGCGACCCTGCCGAACTCCCTCGCGGGCCGCGACCTGCTCGGCCGCGGACGCACCGGCTCCGGCAAGACGCTGGCCTTCGGGCTCGCGATGCTGGCCCGTATCGCCGGCCGCCGCGCCGAGCCGAAGGCGCCGCTGGCCCTCGTGCTGGTGCCCACCCGTGAGCTCGCGCAGCAGGTCACCGACGCGCTGACGCCGTACGCCACCTCGGTGCAGCTGCGGCTGACCACGGTCGTCGGCGGGATGTCGATCTCCAAGCAGACCGGCGCCCTGCGCCGCGGCGCGGAGGTGCTGGTCGCCACACCGGGCCGGCTCAAGGACCTCATCGAGCGCGGCGACTGCCGCCTCGACCAGGTCGGCATCACCGTGCTCGACGAGGCCGACCAGATGGCCGACATGGGCTTCATGCCGCAGGTCACCGCACTGCTCAAGCAGGTCGAGCCCGGCGGGCAGCGGATGCTCTTCTCGGCCACCCTGGACAAGAACATCGACCGGCTGGTCAAGATGTTCCTCACCGACCCCGTCGTGCACTCGGTGGACCCGTCGGCGGGCGCGGTGACCACGATGGACCACCACGTGCTCTACGTCGCGGACGAGACCGACAAGAAGGCCGTCACCACGCGCATCGCGGCCCGCGACGGCCGGGTGATCCTCTTCCTGGACACCAAGCGCTCCGTGGACCGCCTGGTGAAGCGGCTGCTGGCCAGCGGCGTACGGGCGGGCGGGCTGCACGGCGGCCGTTCCCAGCCGCAGCGCAACCGCACCCTCGACCAGTTCAAGACCGGTCAGGTCACCGCGCTGGTCGCGACCAATGTCGCGGCCCGTGGCATCCACATCGACGACCTCGACCTGGTCGTGAACGTGGACCCGCCCACCGACCAC
Organism: Streptomyces sp. NBC_00388; assembly: GCF_036061255.1. Lineage (NCBI taxonomy): Bacteria > Bacillati > Actinomycetota > Actinomycetes > Kitasatosporales > Streptomycetaceae > Streptomyces > Streptomyces sp. NBC_00388. Next base: position 1,867,227 of record NZ_CP107948.1, on the reverse strand, counting down.
AAGGACTACGTCCACCGCGGCGGGCGCACCGCGCGGGCCGGCGAGTCGGGCAGCGTCGTCACGCTCGTGCTCCCGGAGCAGAAGCGCGACATGACCCGCCTGATGTCGGACGCGGGCATCACGCCCAGGACCGCCCGGGTCAAGTCCAGCGATGAGGAGCTCACCCGGATCACCGGGGCGCAGGAGCCCTCGGGTGTGGCGATCGTGGTCGACGTACCGCAGCAGGCCACCGCGCCGCAGCGCCGCTCCAGGCCCAGCAGGCCCGCGGCCGGGGCGGCCGCGACGGCCGGTCAGGCTCGCGGGAGCCGGGGCCGGCGAGGGGGCCAGGGCCGCGCCGGACAGGGCCAGGGTGCCCAGGGCGGTCAGGGCCGTGGCGGCGCGGGCCGTGGTGCCGGTGGCGGCGGTGGTCAGGGCCGCGGCGGCCAGGGAGGCCGCAGGGCAGCCGCCTGACCACGGAGCGGAGCCGGGCCCTCTCGCGGCCCGGTCCCGCTGACCGCGGGCGGCCTGACACGGCCGCGCGCACCGGCGGCCGGCCGGGGATGACCGGGCCGGCCCTCAGGTATCGCACTCCAGGACCGTGCGGCAGAGCCCGCAGCGAGCCCTGACCCTGCCCCGGACGGGTATCCGTATCCGCTGGTGGCAGATGGGGCAGTCGAAGCTGACGCGCAGTCCGTCAGGCGTCCGCGTGAAGTCGTACGGAAGGCCCGGGGCCGTGCGGCGGCCGTTCTCCAGCGCCTCCTTGCGGTGCTTGGCATAGGCCCTGCGGCCCGACCGGCCCGCCACGGTCAGCGGCGGGTGGGTGCTGTCCCGCGCGGCCCGCGTCCGCCCCTCGGTGTACGCGGTGTACGCCTGCGGGCTGGTGAACCAGACCGACGGGTCCTCGCCGAAGAGCCGCGCCCGCTCGGCCAGGACGTACCCGAACTCCTCCGGGGTGAGATAGCCGAGCTTCTGACGCGACAGGGCGTCCTCGCGGAACGCGTCCAGCAGCAGCCAGCCCGACCCCAGATAGGCGGCCGCGGTGTCGGTGAGGATCTCGTTGTCCCGGGTCCCGGTGAAGCCAAGCCCGAGCCGGTGCAGCAGCACGTGCGTGATCTCGTGGGCGAGAGCCGCCCCGATGTCGGCGCGGTGGGTGCGGAAACGGTCGTTGAGCTCGATGAAGTACTCCGGCCCCGCGGCCAGTTCGACCGACGCCGCGTGCTCCATCGTGCGGAAGGCGACGATCACGCGGGCGTCGGGCAGCCGCAGATGCTGTACCAGTGCACGGGCGACCCGCTGGGTGCCCAGATGCAGGTCGTCCTGGTCGGAGAAGGCGACATCGGCGGGGGCGACGCTCGGCGCGTAGCCGAGGACGCCGTCGTACGAGAGGCGCTTGTGGAGTGCCGTGATGGCCGCCCGCACGGTCCCCAGGTGCGGAAAGCCGTGTACGACCTCGCTGTCGTCCGTCACATCCCCACTCTACGGCCGGGCGGAAACGGCGGACAGCGGCCATTGTCGTGGGAACAGTCCTTTCCGGACCATCGGACCAGGTCCTGTCCGGAAGGGCTTGAGGACCCCTCAGCCCCCACGAGAGGAAGCCCGTTGAACCAGCCAGTGCGCACCATCGGACGGGGCGCCGCCGCCGGCGCCGCCGTACTCGCCGTCCTCAGCCTCCAGCCCGCCCCGGCCTCGGCCACCGCCCCCGAGCCTGTCGTCGGAGGCACCCGGGTGGCGGAGGGGCAGTACCCCTTTATGGTGCATCTCTCCCAGGGATGCGGAGGCTCCCTCTACGCCAAGGACATCGTGCTCACCGCGGCCCACTGCGTCACGGGATCCGGGGCCAACACCTCGATCACCGCGACCGCGGGCTCCGTCGACCTCCAGGGCCCGAACGCCGTCCACATCAAGTCCACCCAGGTCGTCCAGGCCCCCGGCTACGACGGCAAGGGCAAGGACTGGGCGCTGATCAAGCTGGCATCGCCCTTCGAGCTGCCGACGCTGCCCACCGTCACCGATACGGCGTACGACAAGGGCACCTTCACCATCGCGGGCTGGGGCTCGACCAGTGAGGACGGCGCCCAGCAGCGCTATCTGCGGCAGGCGACGGTCCCGTACGTGGCCGACGCGCAGTGCGGACAGGCGTACGGCACGCAGTTCCACGCCGAGGACGAGATCTGCGCCGGGGACGTGGACAAGGGAGGCGTCGACACCTGCCAGGGCGACTCCGGGGGCCCGATGTTCCGCAAGGACGACCAGGGAGCCTGGATCCAGGTCGGGATCGTGAGCTTCGGCCAGGGCTGCGCCGAGAAGGGCTACCCGGGCGTGTACAGCCAGGTGTCCGCGCTCTCGGCGGACATCAGGGCCGCCGCGGCCACGCTGAACTGAGGCCAGGACGGCGCCCGGCCCGCGGGCCGGGTAAAAGACCGGTCAAGGGCGTGGACGGGCGGCCCGGGCAAAGCGCCTGATATCGCTTTAGTCCAAGACCTGTCCCTCCTTTGTCCATAGGCGCACACGCTCCGCCCCTCCATCGTGACGTGCACGGATGATCGTCGCGATGGAGGAGCGAGCGTGCACGAAGAAGACCGAGGGCCCAGCCGCAGGACCGTTGTAGCCGCCACCGCGCTGGCCGGCGTCGGCGCGGCATTCGCCAGCCCGTCCGCCTTCGCGGCGGACGCAGCGACCACGGGCTCCGGGACCGCAGGCGGAGCCGAGGCCGTCCTGCGCTCCGGTGACCTCGACGTACGTGTCGACAGCGGCTTCCCGCGCATCGTGTCGTACACCGACCGCCGGACGGGGGCGCTGCTGCACGGGCAGGAGGACGCCGTCACGTCCGTGCTCATCGACGGAACCCCGCACACCCCTGAGGTGACGTCGAAGCCCGGCCGGGACCGGATCGCGTACACCCTCGCCTTCGACGGCGGTACCGAGATCGGCGTCGAGATCAAGGTCGACGGCTGGCGGACCGACTGGCGGGTCACCCGGATCGCGGACACCGCCGCGCTGCGCGTGGGAACGCTGGAGATCCCCGCCCTCGCCTTCCTCTCCGTGCGCAGCGACCAGCCCGGTGCCACCCTGCTGGCCGCCAAGCTCGACCTGGACAAGGCCAAGAGCGGCGACACCCTGGTGAAGGTCGCCGGGGACAGCGCGGCGGACGCGGCGCCCATCGGCTGCGCGTACGCCGTGGTGGCGCACGACGCGCTCGGCGGGGCAGTCGAGACCAACACGGTCTACGACAAGCCGGCCGACACCCCGGGCGCCACCTGGGAGAACGGCCGTATGTGGCGGCAGACCGTCAAGAAGGACGGCTACGTCAAGGCACAGCTGGCGTGCGGCCAGTGGACGCACCGCGCGGACACCTCGCCGGTGGACGCCACCGAGCCGCTCCCGTACGCGACCGTCATCCTCACCCGGGACCGCAACGGCGACGGCGTGGTCGACTGGCAGGACGCGGCCATCGCCTTCCGCGACATCATGGTGACCCCGCTGGGCGTCGACGACACCCACCTGCGGGTCGTTCCGCACATCCCCTTCAACTTCGCCTCGCAGGCCACCAATCCGTTCCTCGCGACGCTCGACAACGTCAAGCGGGTGTCGCTGGCCACGGACGGGCTGCGCCAGTACACGCTGCTCAAGGGATACCAGTCGGAGGGCCACGACTCCGCCCACCCCGACTACGCGGGCAACTACAACGAGCGGGCCGGCGGCCTCGCCGACATGAACACCCTCGTCGAGGAGGGGAGCAAGTGGAACAGCGACTTCAGCGTGCACGTCAACGCCACCGAGTCGTACCCCGTCGCCCACGCCTTCTCCGAGAAGCTCGTCGACAAGACCGACAAGCAGTGGGACTGGCTCGACCAGTCCTACCGCATCGACTCCCGGCGTGACCTGGTCTCCGGCGACATCATCAAGCGGCTGGGGGACCTGCGGAACGACGCCCATCCGGCGCTCAACGCCATCTACTTCGACGTCTTCCGCGAGTCCGGCTGGAACGGCGACCGGCTCCAGCGGGCGCTGCGCGAGCAGGGCTGGACGGTCAGCAGCGAGTGGGGCCACGGCCTGGAGCGCTCCTCGGTCTGGTCGCACTGGGCGAACGAGACCGACTACGGCGCCGACACCTCGCGCGGCATCAACTCCCAGCTGATCCGCTTCATCCGCAACCACCAGAAGGACGTCTTCTCCAACAAGTGGCCCACGCTGCTGGGCGCCGGACGGATGGGCAACTTCGAGGGCTGGGTCAACAAGACCGACTGGAACGCCTTCTACGACATCATCTGGACCGAGGCGCTGCCCGCGAAGTACCTCCAGGCCTACCCGGTGAAGCGGTGGACCGAGCACGAGATCACCTTCTTCGGCCCCACCGGGACCGTGGTCGGCGACACGGACGGCAACCGCCGCATCACCACCGACGGCCGCGTCGTCTACACCGGCGGCAGCTACCTGCTGCCCTGGGAGCCCCGCAGGGCGACCGACCCGGAGAAGCTCTACCACTACAACCCCAAGGGCGGCACGACCACCTGGCAGCTGCCGCGCGGCTGGGCGCACACCTCGCGCGTCGCGCTCTACCGCCTCACCGACCAGGGCCGGGTGCACACCGGTGACCTGGCGGTCCGCTCGGGCAAGGTCACCGTGGACGCGACCGCGGGCCAGCCCTACGTGCTGTACAGGTCCCGCGCGGGAGCGGTCGACGACCCGCACTGGGGGCAGGGCACGCCGGTGTACGACCCCGGCTTCAACTCCGGTTCCCTGAAGGGCTGGCAGATCCAGGGACCGGCGTCCGTGGCGCGCAACGCCATCGGCGACTACGAGCTGGTGATCGGCGCGGGAGCGGCCACCGCGGTCGGCCAGCGCCTGGGCCGGCTGCCGGCCGGCAGTTATGTGGCCTCGGTGCAGGTGGAGGTCGGCAAGAAGGCGGGGGAGCGGCGCCGGGCCGCCCTGGAGATCCGCACCGCCGACGGTGTCACCGCGGCCAACTGGACCGATACGTCCTGCGCGGGCAACTATGTCGCCGCCGACCGCAAGCACGACACCCGCTTCCAGCGGATGTTCACGTACTTCACCGTCCCGGAGAGCGGCGGCCGGGTCGATCTCACCCTGCGGGCCGCGGCCGGCGACGCGCAGGTGCGCTTCGACAACCTGCGGATCGCCGCGGCGAAGCCCACCCGGAAGGCCGGCGCGCTGGCCTTCGAGGACTTCGAGAACGTCCCGCAGGGCTGGGGCGTCTTCGTCAAGGGCGACGCGGGCGGCTCGACCGACCCGCGGACGCACATCGGGCAGCGGCACGCGCCGTTCACGCAGCGCGGCTGGAACGGCAAGGCGATCGACGACGTCATCGACGGCGGCCAGTCGCTCAAGTCACGCGGTGAGAACGACGGCCTGGTCTACCGGACCGTCCAGCACACCGTCCGCTTCGAGCCGTCCAAGCGGTACCGGGTCTCCTTCCGGTACGAGAACGACACGGCGGGCCAGTACGCCTGGATCACCGGGGTCGACGAGCCCGCCGCGCGCGAGCTGGACCGCAAGGCGCTGCCGGTCGCGACCGCACCCACGCAGCTGAGCTACGAGTTCACCGCGCCGGCCCAGGGTGACGCCTGGGTGGGGCTGCGCAAGGTCGGTGACGACGGCACCGCCGAATTCGCCCTCGACGCCTTCGAGGTGCGCGAGGTGTAGCGGCCGGGAGGCACCCACGGCAGCGGGCCGGTCCTCGGCGGAGGACCGGCCCGCTGTGCGTATCGGCTCAGACCGGCGCACCGGTTCGGCGGAGCGTGAGCCCCGGCTCGTCCTCGGTGGAGCCGTCAGCCCCGGCTCGTCCTCAGCGCAGCGTCAGCCCCGGCTCACCGGCATCCGCCGAGGCCCCCGCGAGTTCCAGCACCCACACCTCGTTCTCGCCCTCGCGCAGCACCGGCCCCGGCACGAACAGCGAGCCCTGGGGCCCCTGCGCCCAGTAGCGGCCCAGACCGAAACCGTTGACCCAGACGAAACCCCGTACCCAGCCGGTCAGCTCCAGCGTCGCGTCCCCCGCACCGCTCACCTGGAAGGTCCCCCGGTGCAGCCCCCGGGCGCCGGAGTCAGGTCCGCCCGGACGCACCGCGCGGAACGGCAGCCTCGCGACCGCAGCCGCGTCGTCGAACGCGTCGAGCCGCAGCCCCTGGGCCCGCACCCCGTGCAGATACTGCCGCTCGTGCAGCACTCCGCCCGTCAGCCCCTTCGGCTCACCCAGCCTGGGCCCGTAGTTGACCCGGCCGAGCGACTCCACCCACAGCTCCACCGACGCGGGCCCCGGCACGAGTGCGCCCAGCTCCGTGCGCACCCCGTCGACGTACAGCTGGGCCACGTCACGCAGCCCAGGCGCGGTCAGCGGGTACGGCTCGCGCGGACCCGGCACCCGTACCCGGTAGCGGACCAGCCCCCGGTCGACGTCCAGTTCCTCGAAGGACGGGGGCGCCCCGGTCACCTGCTCGGGCCCGCCCAGTTCGTCCGCCACCTCGCCGAGCGGCACCCACTCGGGGAGCACCGCCCTGCTGGGCGCCGCCAGGGCGGCCGGGGCGGGCGGCAGCTCCGGAAGCGGCCCGTCCGCGTACGGCGCGAGCACCTCGCGGAAGAGCCAGAACTTCTCCGTCGGCCGCCCGTACTCGTCGACGGGCGCGCCGTAGTCGTACGAGGTCACGGTCGGCTGCAGCTCTCCGTCGTGCAGTTCACCCGAGCGGTTGGCGCCCGCCCAGCCCGCGAAGTTCGTCCCGCCGTGCGCCATGTACAGGTTCACCGATGCCCCGCACTCCAGGATCTCCCGCAGCGCCCGCGCCGCGTCCGCGGGATCCCGTACGACGGGCTCGGCGCCCCAGTGGTCGAACCAGCCGCACCAGAACTCCATGCACATCAGCGGGCCCTTCGGCTGGTGCCGCCGCAGGACGTCGAAGCTCTCGCGCGCGCCCGCGCCGAAGTTGGCCGTGGCCAGCACCCCGGAGACCGAACCACCGGTCAGCATGTGGTCCTCGGGCCCGTCCGACGTGAACAGCGGCACACTTACGCCGAGCGTGCGGAGCAGCCCCGCCAGATGGCGCAGATATGCCTGGTCGGAGCCGTAACTCCCGTACTCGTTCTCGACCTGCACCATGATCACCGGGCCGCCCCGGTCGATCTGCCGGGGGACGACCTCGTGCAGCAGGTGGTGGAACCAGCGTTCCACCTCGCGCAGGTACCCGGCGTCCCGGGTACGCACCCGGGAGCCCAGCGTCCCGGTCAGCCAGTGCGGCAGCCCGCCGTTCTCCCACTCGGCGCAGATGTACGGACCCGGGCGGACGATCGCCCACAGGCCGGCCTCGTGCGCCGCGTCCAGGAACCGGCCGAGGGCCTGCACATCGTGGAAGCGGCCCTGGCGGGGCTCGTGCAGATTCCACGGGACGTACGTCTCCACGGTGTTGAGCCCCATCGCCCGGAGCATGGCCAGCCGGTGCCCCCACTGGTCCTCGTGCACCCGGAAGTAGTGCAGTGCCCCCGAGAGCAGCCGGACCGGCCGCCCGTCGATCCGGAAATCCTCGTCACCCACAGTGAAATCAGCCACGTCGTCACTCTCACCCCTGGCGGCGGCCCGGTCCATGGACAAAGATCAACGCTCATTGGACGCAATGGAACACACCGCCGCCGCGCGGAACGCAGCGTCACGGAGCGCGACAGGGCGCGACAGCACAACGGAACGCCGGAGCGGACAAGAGAACGCAGCGCACAGGAGAACGCAGCGAACAGCCCGTCATGGATCACCACACACCGCACAGGGAGGCCGGAAGAGCGATGTACCACACCTGGATGCGCTACTTCACCCCGAGCCCCGTGCACCACAAGCTCGGCCTCGTCTGCCTCGGCGTGGGCCTCCAGCACGGCACCCTGCCCGCGGTCGGCCCCCGGACCCTCGACCACCACGTCGCCGTCGTGGTCGGCGCGGGCAGCGGCTGGTACCGCGGCGCCGACGGACGCCTCACGACCGTCACGGCGCCCGCACTCATCTGGATCACCCCCGGCACCAGCCACCACTACGGAGCCGACCCGGCCACCGGCTGGGACGAGTCCTTCGTCGACTTCACCGGCCCCGCCACCACGACCTACACCGAACTCGGCTACATCGAACCCGACCGGCCCGTCGTCCCGCTCACCGATGTCGCGGGCGCCCGCGCCGCCGTGGGGCGCATCGTCAGGGCCGCGCGCCGCGGGAACCCGCTGCTCGAAGTGGAGAGCGGGGCCGCGGTACACGAACTGCTCGTCGCGCTGCGCCGCGCCCGCGCCGACACCGACGCAGAAGGCGCCCCCGTCCTCCAGGCGCTGGCCCGCGACGCCTTCCAGCCGCTGACCGTCGCCGAACACGCGGCCCGGCACGGCATGACCCCCGCCGAACTGCGCAACGCGGTACGGCAGGGAGCGGGCTGCAGCCCCAAGGACTACCTCCTGGGCATCCGCCTCGGCCGCGCCAAGGAGCTGCTCGCCGCCACCGATCTGCCGGTCGCCGCCGTTGCCAGACGGGTGGGCTACGACGACCCCGCGTACTTCTCCCGGCTCTTCACCCGCCGGGTCGGGAAAGCCCCCGTCGTCTTCCGCCAGCAGCAGGGCCACACCGTCCCCGGCGGCTGGAGTGACCAGATACCGGACCCCGACGACCCGCCGACGATCACGACGTAAGCTCGACGACCATGACCGAGACAGCCCCGTCCGTACAGGCCGAACTGGACCGCCTGCGCGGATCCATCGACAACATCGACGCCGCCGTCGTCCACATGCTCGCCGAGCGCTTCAAGGCCACCCAGCAGGTCGGCCTCCTGAAGGCGCGGAACCACCTCCCGCCGGCCGACCCGGCCCGCGAGGCCCGCCAGATCGCCCGGCTGCGCAGCCTCGCCGAGAGCGCCAGGCTCGACCCGGCCTTCGCCGAGAAGCTGCTCAACTTCATCGTCGCGGAAGTGATCAGACACCACGAGCGGATCGCGGACGGCTCCCCGGCCGACAGCTGAACCGGGCGCGCCGGACGGCCGGGCACCGGGCGGCGGGCGACGCTCACGCACCGCCCGACCCGCCCGCCCCGGGCACCCCGTGTGACCACTCCGGCACGCTCCCGTACCGACCCGCCCGCAGAACCCCCGACCCCGTGCGCCGGGCCGACGGCGTACGGCACGATGGGCCCATGTCCGTACTGACGCGCGACGAAGCGCAGCTCCGAGCCCAGCTCCTCGATGTCCAGCGGTACACGATCGCACTCGATCTGACCCAGGGCGACGACACCTTCGACTCCCACACCGTCATCGGCTTCACCGCGCGCGCGGCCGGTGACACCTTCGTGGAGATGAAGCCCGCCGAGCTGCGTTCCGTGACCCTCGACGGACAGCCCATCGACCCCGGGACGCTCTCCGGGAACCGGCTCCCGCTGACCGACCTGGCTCCCGGCACGCACGAGCTGCGGGTCGACGCCGCGATGCGCTACTCGCACACCGGCGAGGGCATGCACCGCTTCACCGACCCCACCGACGGCGAGACCTACGTCTACACGCAGCTCTTCATGGAAGACGTCCAGCGGGTGTTCGCAGCCTTCGACCAGCCCGACCTCAAAGCCGTCTTCGAGCTCGGCGTCACCGCCCCCGACGGGTGGAGCGTCCTCGCCAACTCCGTCACCCGGCAGACCCCGGACGGCCACTGGCAGGCCGCGCCCACCGCGCTGATCTCCACCTACCTCGTCGCCGTCACCGCGGGCCCCTGGCACTCCGTGACCACCGAGCACGCCGGGCTCCCCTTCGGCCTGCACTGCCGCCGCTCGCTCGCCCCGTACCTCGACGCGGACGCCGAGGAGATCTTCGGGATCACCCGCGCCTGCTTCGACCGCTACCACGAGAAGTTCGACGAGCCGTACCCCTTCGACTCCTACGACCAGGCCTTCGTACCGGAGTTCAACGCCGGAGCCATGGAGAACCCGGGCCTGGTCACCTTCCGCGACGAGTTCATCTACCGCTCCGCCGTCACCGACACCGAGCGCCAGACCCGCGGCATGGTCATCTCCCACGAGATGGCCCACATGTGGTTCGGCGACCTCGTCACCCTCCAGTGGTGGGACGACATCTGGCTGAACGAGTCGTTCGCCGAGTACATGGGCTACCAGACCCTCGCCGAGGCCACCCGCTTCACCGGCACCTGGGTCGACTTCGCCATCGCCCGCAAGTCCTGGGGCTACGACGCCGACCAGCGCCCCTCCACCCACCCCGTCGCCCCCGACCCGGCCCTCGTCCCCGACACCGCGTCCGCGATGCTCAACTTCGACGGGATCTCCTACGCCAAGGGCGCGTCCGCGCTGCGCCAGCTCGTCGCCTGGCTCGGCGAGAAGGACTTCCTCGCCGGGATCAACGTCCACTTCGCCCGGCACCGCTTCGGCAACGCCACCCTCGCCGACTTCATCGACAACCTGGCGTCCGCCACCGACCGCGACGTCCACGGCTGGGCCGCGCAGTGGCTGGGCACCACCGGAGTCGACACCCTCACCCCCACCATCACCGAGACCGACACCAGCTGGTCTCTGACGGTCGCCCGCACCGGCAGCCGCCCGCACCGCATCGCCGTCGGCGCCTACGACCACGACCCGGTCGACCCCGCCCACCTCGTGCTGCGCGAGCGCTTCGAGCTCGACGTGCCCGGCGACGCCGCCCCGAGGACCTTCCAGAGCCGCCGCCCCGACCTGCTCCTCCTCAACGACGGCGACCTCACGTACGCCAAGGTCCGCCTCGACCCGGCCTCCTGGGAGACCGCCGTACGCGCGCTCTCCGGCCTCCCCGACCCGCTGACCCGCGCCGTCGTCTGGAACGCCGCACGCGACATGGTCCGCGACGGCGAACTGCCGCCCGCCGCCTACCTCGACGCCGCCCTCGCCCACCTCCCGCACGAGTCGGACCTCGCCGTCGTCCAGGGCGTCCTCACCTTCGCCGCCACCCAGATCGCCGACCGCTACCTGCCGGCCGCCGAGCGGCCCGCCGCACTCGCGACCCTCAGTACCATCTGCCGCGCCCTCATCCGCCGCACCGAGGACGGGAACGACAGCGGACTGCGCCTCATCGCCGTACGGCACTTCATCGACGCGGCCACCCAGCCCGACGGCATCCAGGCCTGGCTCGCCGACGGCGGCGTCCCCGGCGGCCCCGAGCTCGACCCCGAGCTGCGCTGGCGCATCCTCCAGCGCCTCGCCGCCCTGGGCGCCGTCGAAGAGAGCGCCATCGACGCCGAACTCGACCGCGATCCCAGCGCGACCGGACAGGAGGGCGCCGCCCGCTGCCGGGCCGCGCTGCCCGCCCCGGAGGCCAAGGCCACAGCCTGGGAGCAGATGTTCACCACCGACGACCTCTCCAACTACCTGTTCACGGCCACCGCCCGGGGCTTCTGGCAGCCCGGACAGGCCGCACTCGTCGCGGAGTACACCGAACGCTTCTACCAGGACGCCATCGCCGTGGCAGACCGCCGCGGCCCGGCCATCGCCGATGCCGCGGGACGCTACGCCTTCCCCGCGTACGAGATCACGCCCGAGGCGCTCGCCCACGGCGAAGCCTGTCTCCGCGACGGCGACATGATCCCCGCCCTGCGCCGCAAGCTCACCGACCAGCTCGACGACCTGCGGCGCGCCCTGGCGGTCCGCGGGGACTGACCACGGGCACGGGGCGGCAGCCCCTTCTACCACTGCGGAGGGCTCCAACTTCCCCCCGCAGCCGGGCAATACCACTTTCGGGTTGAGCTCGTTGTGCTCTTCGGGCGCGCCGCCTGTCCCCCGTACAGGCTGGGGCGACAGCCCCGAGCGCACCGAAGGACACCCGTATGAGCACGCCGCCACTCGCCGGAGGGGCCGCAGGGCCGACCGCCCTGCGGCCCCTCGTCGGTACCGTCCTCGACGCGCTGCACGACGGGGCCGCCGACCGGATCGGACCCCTCCCGCCCGGCGGCCCGCAAGCCGTCGCCGCACGGGTGAGGACCACGGCGCACCCCGTACTGCCCGACAGTGGGACCGGCGCCGAAGAGGCCCTGCGCACCCTGGTCCACACCCTCACCGAAGGCGCCGCCGACCCCGCGGACCCCCGCTGCGCCGCCCATCTGCACTGCCCGCCGCTGGCGGTCGCCGCAGCCGCGGACCTCGCCGCCTCCGCCCTCAACCCCTCGATGGACTCCTGGGACCAGGCACCCGCGGCCTCCGAGCTCGAAGCTCTCGTCACCCGCGCCATCGCCGCCGAGATCTATCCCGCGGGCGAGGCGCTGATCACCACCGGCGGGAGCGAGTCCAACCAGCTCGCGCTGCTGCTCGCCCGGGAACGCCACGGCGCGGTGCGCATCGTCTGCGGCGCCAACGCCCACCACTCCCTGCACCGCGCCGCCTGGCTGCTCGGCCTCCCCGAGCCCCTGACCGTCCCGTCGCCCTCCGGGGTCATCGACCTCGCCGCGCTCGACGAAGCCCTCACCGCCACCCACGGCCCGGTCCTGGTCGCCGCCACCGCCGGCACCACCGACGCCGGGCTCATCGACCCGCTCCCGGAGATCGCCGACCTCTGCGAGCGGCACGGCGCCGAGCTCCACATCGACGCCGCGTACGGCGGCCCGCTCCTCTTCAGCGACCTCCACAGGCCGCTCCTCACCGGGCTCGAACGCGCCGACTCGGTAACCCTCGACCTGCACAAACTCGGCTGGCAGCCGGTCGCGGCCGGCATCCTCGCCGTACCCGGACCCGCCGCCCTGGACGCCCTCACCCACCAGGCCGACTACCTCAACGCCGACGACGACACCGAAGCCGGCCTCCCCGACCTGCTCGGACGCTCCCTGCGGACGACCCGGCGCCCCGACGTGTTCAAGATCGCCGTCACCTTCCGCGCCCTCGGCAGATCCGGCCTCGCCGCGCTCGTCGACCGCACCTGCGCCATCGCCGCAGAGCTCGCCGGTCTCGTGGAGGCCCACCCGGGCCTGGAACTCTACGACCGGCCCACCATCTCGACCGTGCTCTTCCGCCCCACCGGAGCGGACGACGCGACCGTGGCCGCCATCCGCCGCACCCTCCTCACCGGAGGCCACGCCGTCCTCGGCCGGGCCCGCGCGGATGACCGCCTCTGGCTGAAAGCCACCCTGCTCAACCCCCACGCCACCACCGGTGACCTGGAAGCTCTCCTCAAACTCCTGGAAGGCAGTACGCCCCGATGACGGACCAGCAGCCTCCCGAGATCCAGCCCCACGACCTCGTGGGGGTCGGCATCGGACCGTTCAACCTCTCCCTCGCGGCGCTCGCCCATCCCCTCACCGAACTCTCCACCGCCTTCTACGAACAGCGCCCCGCCTTCCAGTGGCACCCCGGGCTGCTCATCGAGGACGCCACCCTCCAAGTGCCCTTCCTCGCGGACCTGGTGACCCTCGCCGAGCCCGCCAGCCCCTGGTCGTTCCTCAGCTACCTCAAGGAGCGCGAGCGGCTCTACCCCTTCTACTTCGCCGAGCACTTCCACATCAGGCGCACCGAGTACGACGCGTACTGCCGCTGGGTCAGCGAGAGCCTGCCGGGCCTCCACTTCGGCCACCAGGTCGACGCCATCCGCTGGAACGCCGAACACGCCCTCTTCGAAGTCGACTTCACCAAGCTCGACGCCGACGGGGAGGCCGAGGCACTCGGCCGGGCACACACCCGCAACCTGGCACTCGGCGTCGGCACCGAGCCGTACATCCCGGAGACCCTCAAGCCGCTCGCCGAAGCGCCCTCGGTGCCCGTCGTGCACTCATCCGACTACCTCGCAAGCCGGGAACAGCTCCTCACCGCGGGGCACATCACCGTCATCGGCGCGGGCCAGTCCGGCGCAGAGATCTTCCTCGACCTGCTCCGGGCCCGCCCCGCGGGCCACGAGAAGATCACCTGGCTCGCCCGGACCGAAGCCTTCGCCCCCATGGAGTACTCCAAGCTCGGCCTGGAGCACTTCACACCCGACTACACCCGCTACTTCCACCGGCTGCCCGAGGCCGCCCGCGACTCACTCGCCCCCCAGCAGTGGCAACTCCACAAGGGCATCGACGCCGAGACCATCGCCGCCATCCACAGCGAGCTCTACCGCCGCACCCAGCACGGCGGCTGGCCCGACGCCGTCCTCACCCCGGGCGTCACCGTCCGCACCGCGGGGCGGGTCGCCACCACCAAGGTCGAACTCCACCTCGAACACATCCGGCAGGGCAGCCGCTCGCGCCTCACCACCGACGCCGTGGTCCTCGCCACCGGCTACCGGGAGCGCCCCGTCGACGGCATGCTCGCAGGACTCGACCCCTACATGCGGCGGGACGCATCCGAGCGCCCCCGCATCGACGACCAGTACCGGCTGCTCCTCGACCCCGCCGTCACCGGCTCCGTGTACGTACAGAACGCCGAACGCCACACCCACGGCGTCGGCGCCCCCGACCTCGGGCTCGCCGCCTGGCGCAGCGCGACGATCCTCAACTCCCTCACCGGCAAGGACCCCTACCCGCTGCCCCGCCGCACGGCCTTCACCAGCTTCGGCCTCGACCGCGAGCACGCACTGCCCCCGCAGCGCCGCCCCGGCCTGGTCCCGCTGGCCGAACGCGGCTGAGCACGGGCACCGGCCGGTCCCGCGGCGGTCCGGGCCACCCGGCCCGGCCCGCCCGCACGACCGGCGGTCCGGGCCCACCGGACAGACCAGGGCCGGACGCGCCGGACTAGAAGACCGGCGTACCGCCCCGCGTCAGCCTCCAGTCCACCGAGGCGAACTCCGACGCGTCCACCGTCCCCTTCGCCTGCACCCAGGCGATGATCGTGTTCCGGATCTCGTCCGAATTGGCCCACAGCTGCTTGGCCGCCGCCACATGCGGGAAGTTCCCGCCCCCGCTCGCCCGGTAGTTGTTCACGGCCAGCACGAACTGCGCCGCAGGATCGATCTCCTTGCCCCCGAAGGACAGCTTGGCGATCCGCGAGCCGGCCGCCCCTGCGATGTCGATCTCGTACGTCACACCCGACACCGCGTCGTAGTTGTAGTCCGGGGTGTCGTCCGCGTTCGTCAGCTTCGACGTGTCCACCGGCCCACCCGCCGGGGTCTGCACGTAGTAGCGCGCAGAGAACTCCAGATACTCCTTGATCTGCGCACCCGTCAGCAGCCGCGCCTCCAGCGTGTTCTCGAACGGGTAGAGACCCGCGGCATCCTTGATCGTGACGTTCCCCGCCGGGATCTGCGCCGTACGCGAGAAGCACGAGGCCTGCGAGAGCACCGGCAGCGCCGCGTACTCACCACCCGCAAGCGCCGCCTTCACCGTGTCGGTCTGGACCGCGTTGATCAGATCGATGATCGGCTCGTCCTTCCACGGCGCGTCGGCCGTGGTCATCGCCACGGCCGACGTACCGATCACCTGGTTGACGTACGCCACGACCTTCTTGTGCTCGTCCGTCAGCAGCTTGACGAGCTTCGGGTCCTCGGCCGCCGTGTTGGAGTTCAGCACGCGCGCACCGGCCTTCTCGACCGACCAGCGTCCCTTCTCCCACACCAGGTCGAAGTCGAAGACCGTGAGCCGCTCACCCCACATCAGCGGCTCGGAGAGCACGACCTGCTTCCCGGTCTTCTTGTTCTCCACGAACTTCTCGGGGATCTCCAGATGCGCGTGACCCACCAGGATCGCGTCGATCCCCGGCACCTGCTCCGCCACGAGAGCGGCCGCGTTCTCCACATACGGGATCTGGTCACCGTACGAGGAGGTGCCACTGGCACCCGAGTGCGCCGCCACGATCACCACATCGGCGCCCATGGAACGCAGCCGCGGAACGTACTTCGCCGCCTGCTCCTCAAGCCCCGGGAACACCATCTTGCCCTGGACGTTCGCCTTGTCCCAGATGGCGATACCCGGGTTCGTCAGACCGAGGACAGCGACCTTCACATCCCGGCCGTGCGGGGTACGCAGCGTCTTGAAGACATACGGGGCGAACGCGGGCTTCAGCGTCTTCGCATCCAGGGCATTGGCCCCCAGCAGCGGGAAGCGGCACTGCTCCTCGAACTTCCGCAGCACCGGAATGCCGTAGTTGAACTCGTGGTTGCCGAGCGCCGCCGCGTCATAGCCGATGTGGTTCATCGCCTGCGCCATGGGGTGCACCGGGCCGTGCTTCGCCGTGATCGGGTCGATCTTCGCGTAGTAGTAGGAGAGCTGGGTGCCCTGGATGGTGTCACCCGCGTCGATCATCAGGGTGTTGTGACGCCCCTTCTCCGCACGGATCCCGCTGACCAGCGTCGAGATCTTCGCCAGACCGACATCGTTGTGCGCCGCGTCGTCGAACTCCTTGTCCGTGAAGTAGTCCCAGTTGAAGACGTGGCCGTGCAGGTCGGTCGTCCCCATCACGGTGAACGAGTACCGCTGCTGCGGACGGCCGTGGCCATGGCCGCGGCCGTGGGCCCCGGCAGGCACCGCCGTGCCTCCGGCGATGGCCACACCGGCGCCCGCGGCGGCCGAAGTACCCAGGAACGTCCTACGGTTGAGCGGCATCTCGTCTCCCTAGTCACGAAGCACAACGCGCGTAGATGCGAACTGCACCCATACACAACGCGCGTAGATTCTGACCCGGGAGCCACGGTCCGCAACAGTCCCCGCACGTTTCGATCTGGTGACCGCCGACTGTCGTACCGGGGTGCGACAGTGGGGAACATGACCGACGAAGCCCCGCAGACAGCAGCCCCGTACGGCACTCCCGCCACACCCCGCATCGCCGTCCGCGGTGAGGCGGCCCTGGAAGTCGATCCCGAGACCGCCACCCTCACCGTCACCGCGAGCGCCCGCGGCAAGGACAGGCGGTCGGTCCTGCAGGACCTCACCCGGCGCAACGCCGCCCTGCTCGAACTGGCCAGGGGATACGGCGCAGCCGTCGAGAAGCTGGAGAGCGGAGCGCTCTCGGCCGGCCCCGAACCGGCCCCGCACGGCCGCGGCGAGCGGATCCGCGCCTACTCCGGCCACGTCCGCATCACCATGGTCCTCAACGACTTCACCGCACTCGGCGACCTCACCTCCCGCCTCACCGGCGTGGAGCTGACCCGCGTCGACGGCCCCTGGTGGGCGCTGCGCCCCGGCTCACCCGCCCACCGTGAGGCTCGCCGCCAGGCCGTGCAGGACGCCGTCACCCGCGCCCGTGAGTACGCGGAGGCGCTCGGCGCCGAGCTCTCCGCACTCGTCGAGCTCTCCGACCCGGGCGCGGAGGGGGCACGCCAGCCCGCCCCCGGATTCGCGGCCGGGCGCGCATTCGGTGCGCCGGCGCCCGGCGGGGCGGAAGAGCCGCCCGCCATCGACCTCGAACCACAGCGCCAGACCGTCCACGCGCAGGTGAATGCCCGTTTCACCATGACACCGCCCGCCCTCTGACCAGCCCGCCCGCCCCGTTCCCGGAATGCTGCCCGGGACGTCCGGAGGGGGCTCCCGGACGGGGCTTCCGGAATTGCTCATCAGAGCGCGCCTGCGCACAGTTCAACAGTTGTCAATACCCTTTCATGTAAAGGCGGTTGAGTCGTCATGTGCGACCCATCACTTACCCATCGGTAAGGCATACGCTCGAACCATGCGCCGAGCGAAAATCGTTTGTACCCTGGGCCCCGCGACCGACTCGTACGACCAGATCAAGGCACTGGTCGAGGCCGGAATGGACATGGCCCGATTCAATCTCAGCCATGGCAGTTACGCCGAGCACGAGGAGCGGTTCCACCGGGTGCGCAAGGCGGCCGAGGAGACCGGTCGCAGCGTCGGCATCCTCGCCGATCTTCAAGGCCCGAAGATCCGCCTCGGGCGTTTCGCCGAGGGGCCCGTACTCCTTGAACGCGGTGACGAGTTCACCATCACCGTGGCCCCCGGTGCGCGGGGCGACCGGAGCAGCTGCGGCACCACCTACGGCGGCCTCGCCGGTGATGTGGCCGCCGGCGAGCGCATCCTCGTCGACGACGGCAGGGTCGCGCTCGAAGTCACCTCGGTGGAGGGCCCCCGGGTCCACACCCTGGTCGTCGAGGGCGGCATGGTCTCCGACCACAAGGGGCTCAACCTGCCCGGAGTCGCGGTGTCCGTCCCCGCGATGTCCGACAAGGACGCCGAGGACCTCCGCTGGGCGCTGCGGACGGGCGCCGACGTCATCGCGCTCTCCTTCGTGCGCAGCGGTCAGGACATCGACGAGGTGCACCGCATCATGGCGGAGGAGGGGCGCACGCTCCCGGTCATCGCCAAGATCGAGAAGCCGCAGGCCGTCGAGAACATCGACGGCATCGTCGCGGCCTTCGACGGCATCATGGTCGCCCGCGGTGACCTCGGTGTCGAAATGCCCCTCGAACAGGTCCCGATCGTGCAGAAACGCGCCGTCAAGCTCGCCCGGCGCAATGCCAAGCCGGTCATCGTCGCCACCCAGATGCTCGACTCGATGATCGACAACTCCCGCCCCACCCGCGCCGAGGCCTCGGACGTCGCCAACGCGGTGATCGACGGCACCGACGCCGTGATGCTCTCCGGCGAGACCAGCGTCGGCAAGTACCCCGTCGAGACCGTCCGCACGATGGGCCGCATCGTCGAGGCCGCCGAGGAGGACATCCTCGCCCGGGGGCTGCCCCCGCTGAGCGACCACAACAAGCCCCGGACCCAGGGCGGCGCCGTGGCTCGCGCGGCGGCCGAGATGGGCGACTTCCTCGGCGCGAAGCTGCTCGTGGCCTTCACCCAGTCCGGCGACACCGCCAAGCGGCTTTCGCGCTACCGCTCACCGATCCCGCTGCTGGCCTTCACCCCGGACCCGGCGACCCGCGCCCAGCTCACCCTGTCCTGGGGCGTGGAGACCTACCTCGGCCCGCACGTGGATTCCACGGACGAGATGGTCGCCCAGGTCGACGAAATGCTCCTGGAGGCGGGGCGCTGTCGCAAGGGCGACATCGTGGTGATCACCGCGGGCTCCCCGCCCGGCGTCGCGGGCTCCACCAACCTGGTCCGCGTCCACCATGTCGGGGAGGACGACTCCCCGAAGTAACCGACGGGGCAGGAGAAGTGGGCCCCTCGGATGCGCTGCTCGAGGGGCCTCCGGGCTCAGTACTTGGGGCCCACATGTTCATCCATGAGCGCAACGGATCCGCGCTTGGCTACGGAGATATTGTACGGTCGGCCGCGGCGGTTGCAGCTTTTCCATTCGACCCCGAGAGTGTCGAGTGTGTCGGTGTACAGACGGCGAATGTCGTCGGACACGTTGGTGAACCAGTATCTGGGGTATTCGTAGCGCTTCCGCTCGCCGTCGACGATGCGGGTGGTCCAGTTCACGTTCCGGCATCCGTCCGAGTGGATCAAGCCGCGTACAAAGGACCACGGATGCGCATCGACTAAGACTTGCTGCCACGTCGCCAGGCGTATGAGGCGGTCGTGTTTCTTGCCGGGACCATGCTGCGGGAAGAAGCATGGCCAGTGTTTGCTATAGCTGGTGACGGCAACGCACCCCTCCTTCTGGATCACACAGAGGGAATCGCTTGGACTGATGGCGTTGATCGCGTTGCGGCACTCAGCGATCAGCCCAGGCCAGGAGTTGGAGCAGGCGACGCGTAAGTAATACCCGCCCTTGGAGTGAGGGCTGATGCAGCCATCGCCGAGGTACAGGCCTAGCAGGTATGAGTACGCGGCACTGTCGTCGGGGAGTCCGGGGCGGCATATTGCACACGGGACCAGCCAGTGGTGGGCAAGCGGTTCCGTCTGGGTTTGCCAGTCACGGATTGTCGACCGCGAGACCCCGGTTCGTTTACTGACAGCGTTGAGGCTGCCGCCCTGATCAACGAGTTCCAGTGCGAGCTTCCGTGTGCTGAGATCGTACATGGAAGCGAGACTGGCCCGGTCTTCGCTGCTGCGCATCGACTCGACGAGGAGTTCACTGGGGCGAGTGAAGATCGCCAATGGGTTGTGAAGCTTGGAATCGAAGGTAAAGTGCCCTGGGTGGGATTCGAACCCACGCTGTCGGTGGTTTGAGCACCGTGTCTCTTCCGCTGGACTACCAGGGCTTGCCTTGAGATCAAAGGTCAGCGGCGACCCGCCGTGACTCAAACATACAGGAGCTAGGTAGGCTCAGGTAGCAGCACCTGCCATGAATCGAGGAGCCCCCGTGACCGCCCCCGAGTCGCCCCAGCCCGTCGCCGACGACGACGACAAGTCGCACGTCCCGCCGCTGACGACCCGTGTCGTCATCGCCGAGGACGAGGCCCTCATCCGCCTCGACCTCAAAGAGATGCTCGAAGAAGAGGGCTACGCGGTCGTCGGTGAAGCCGGTGACGGTCAGCAGGCCATCGAGCTGGCCCGTGAGCACCGGCCCGATCTGGTGATCCTCGATGTGAAGATGCCCGTCCTCGACGGGATCTCCGCAGCCGAGAAGATCACCGAGGAGTCCATCGCACCGGTCCTGATGCTGACGGCGTTCTCGCAGCGCGACCTCGTGGAGCGGGCCCGGGACGCCGGAGCGATGGCGTACCTCGTGAAGCCGTTCTCGAAGAGCGACGTCGTCCCCGCCATCGAGATGGCCGTCTCCCGCTTCACCGAGCTGAAGGCCCTGGAGCAGGAGGTCGCGGACCTCTCGCAGCGGCTGGAGACGCGGAAGCTGGTGGACCGCGCCAAGTCGGTGCTGCAGACGCAGTACGGGCTGACCGAGCCCGCCGCTTTCCGGTGGATCCAGAAGACGTCGATGGACCGCCGGATGTCGATGCAGCAGGTCGCCGAGGCGGTCATCGAGGACGCCGAGGAGAAGAAGGCGGCCAAGGAGCAGTAGGCACCGCCGCGACGGTGAACAGCCGGACGGCCCGCCCCGGGAGATCGGGGTGGGCCGTCCGGCTGTGTGCTGCGGTGCCGAGCGCTTCGCGGCGCGTGCCGCTTCGGCCGTGTTCAGTCCTCGCCGAGGTACGCCTTGCGGACCGACTCGTCGTGCAGCAGGTCCTGCCCGGTTCCGGAGAGCGAGATCCTGCCGATCTCCATGACGTAGCCGTGGTCGGCCAGCGAGAGCGCAGCCTGTGCGTTCTGCTCGACGAGCAGGATCGTCATGCCCTGGGACTTGAGCTCGACGATCGTCTCCATGATCTTCTGCATCATGATCGGCGAGAGGCCCATGGAGGGCTCGTCGAGCATCAGCAGCTTGGGCTGCGACATCAGCGCCCGGCCCATGGCGAGCATCTGCTGCTCGCCGCCGGAGAGGGTGCCCGCTGCCTGCTTCCGGCGTTCGCCCAGGATCGGGAAGAGGTCGTAGGCGCGCTGGATGTCCTTCTCGATGCCTTCCTTGTCGTCCCTGAGGAACGCTCCGAGCTGGAGGTTCTCGAAGATCGTCAGGCGCGGGAAGATGTGCCGGCCCTCGGGGGAGTGGGCCAGGCCGAGGGCGACGACCTTGTGGGCAGGGACGCTCGCGAGCGGCTTCCCGTCGAAGGTGATCGTGCCGCCGGCCGGTTTGATCAGCCCGGACAGGGTGCGCAGGGTGGTGGTCTTGCCGGCGCCGTTGGTGCCGATCAGGGTGACGACCTGCCCGGCCTCGACGCTGAAGGAGATGCCCTTGACGGCCTCGATCTTGCCGTAGGCGACCCTGAGGTCCTGGACCTCCAGGAGAGCGGTCACTGGGTGTCTCCTTCGGAACCGGTGGTGCTGGTGGAGCTGGTGGCGCTTGCCGTGCTCTGTGCCTCGGCCGCTTCGACCTCGGCCACTTCCTCGTCCCCCGGCGCGCCCTCGAAGGGGGTGCCGAGATAGGCGGCGATGACGCGCTCGTCGCCCTGGACCACCTCCGACGTTCCCTCGACGAGTTTCTCGCCCTGGACGAGGACGGCGACGCGGTCGCAGAGATTGAAGATGAACCGCATGTCGTGCTCGATGACGAGGACGGCGATGCCCTGGTCACGGATGGCGAAGACGAGCTCCTCGGTGGCGCGGGTCTCCTGCGGGTTCATGCCCGCGGTCGGTTCGTCGAGCAGCAGCAGACCGGGTTCGCTGGCGAGGGCGCGGGCGATTTCGAGCTTGCGCTGCTCGCCGTACGGGAGGTTGCGGGCGAGGTGACCGGCCTTGTGGGCCAGGCCGATGAACTCCAGGAGTTCGGTGGCCCGTTCGCGTGACCTGGCCTCGGCGCGGTGGAAGCCCGGGCCGCGCAGGATGGCGGACCAGAGCCCCTCCTTGGTCCTGGTGTGGCGTCCGACGAGGACGTTCTCCAGGACCGTCATGTTGGCGAAGAGCCGGATGTTCTGGAAGGTACGGGCGATGCCTGCCTTGGTGACGAGGTGCGGCTTGGGCGGCAGGACGGTGCCCCGGTAGCTGACCTTCCCCTCGGTGGGGACGTAGAGACCGGTGAGGCAGTTGAAGAAGGTGGTCTTGCCGGCGCCGTTGGGGCCGATGAGACCGACGATCTCTCCGGCGTTGACGGTGAGATCGACGTCGCGTACGGCGGTGAGACCGCCGAAGCGCATGATGACGCCTTCGGCCTGGAGTACGGGTGGGCCGGCGGCTTCCGGGGCCGGCGCGGTCGTCTGGGTGGTCATGTCGTTCCTCACGCCCCTGCCTTGCCTGCGGGGACGGGTTCGTCGCCCGGTGTGCGTGGTCCTGGCAGGCCGGGTGCGCTGTCCTCGTGGAATTCGAGCTGACGCCGCCGGTTGGCGATGACGCCTTCGGGGCGGAACCGCATCAGCAGGACGAGTGCGATGCCGAAGGCGAGCAGTTCGTACTGCTTGAGGAAGCCGAGCTTCTCCGGGATGAGGTAGAGGAAGGTGGCACCGAGGATCGGGCCGCCGACCGTGCCCATCCCGCCGAGCACCACGGCAGCCAGCAGGAAGGCCGAGTTGGGCGGCGCTGCTCCGGCGAACTGGTACGGGGCGGGTGTGACGCTGTAGGTCACGTGCGCGCTGACCGTGCCGGCCAGGCCCGCGAGGGTGGCACCGAGGGCGAAGGCGATGAGCTTGACCCGGAAGCCGTTGATGCCCATGGCGGTGGCCGCTGTCTCGTCCTCCCGGATGGCGATCCAGGAGCGGCCGATACGGGAGTCCGCGGCGCGGTTGAAGACGAGGACCACGAGTCCGGTGATCACCAGCATGAGCAGGAAGTAGTTGGCGAACCGGCCGAGCGTGAAGCCCGCGATCTGGTGCGAGGCGCCGAGGTTGAATCCGAAGAGGTCGAGGTCCGGGATGGAGGGGATGCCGTTGGGGCCGTTGGTGATGTCGGGACCCGATGAGCCGTCGAGGCTGTTCACGGCGATCCGGAAGATCTCCCCGAAGCCCAGGGTGACGATCGCGAGATAGTCACCGCGCAGCCGCAGGGTGGGCGCGCCGATGAGGACGCCGAAGATCAGGGAGGCTGCCATCCCGGTCAGGGCGGCTGCCCAGAAGGGGAACTGGACGCCGGAGAAGGTGGAGAACTCGGAGCCGGAGACCAGCGCCGCGGCGTAGGCGCCGACGCCGAGGAAGGCGACGTACCCGAGGTCGAGGAGCCCGGTGAGGCCGACCACGATGTTGAGGCCGAGGGCGACGGTTCCGAAGATGAGGATGTTCACGCCGAGGTTGGCGTTGTGGTCCTCGCTCTGGGTGAACGGGAAGATCGCGGCGGCCAGGAACGCCATGGAGGTGGCGAAACCCTTGTGCCGGGCGTTGAGTTCGGAGAAGCGGTCGGTGAGCCCCGCGCCGAAGAGTGCCCAGGCGACGAAGACCACGAGCAGGACGAACGCCACGAAGACCTCGGGCTGTTCGTCGGGGACACCGATGCCGTAGGTGAAGACGATCAGGCCGAGCACGGTGGCCGCGGTGATCACCACGCGCTGTCCCCACGCCGGGAGCGGGTGGGCCGCGGGGATCGGGTCGGCCTTGGCGAAGTAGGACTTCGCCGTGGTGCCGGGCCGGGGCAGTGCGAGTGTGCCGGCGAGGCCGAGTGCCGTGCCGGCGGCGGCGATCCAGCCGCCCGGGTCGAGGTTGACGAGGCCGCCGAGTTCGAAGGCGATGGCGAGGACCACGTACCAGACGACGGCGAACGAGGCGAGCGCCGCGAGGAATACCGGGGCGGTCGCGCCGCTGGGGTTGAGCCAGCGCAGTCCGCGGAGGCGGGCGTGGCTGAGGATGAAGAGGAGGGTGACGATGCCGCTGATGACCGCGAGGATCTGGAGACCCGAGGGGTTTCCCGAGTAGGTCAGGTCGTCGGCGAAGTCGGACTTCCAGGTCCAGGAGAGGAAGGCGCTCACGATCGTCACGACGGCGCCTGCGGCGGTGAGGGCGCGGGCGGCGGTGAGGGGGATCGGGATCAGCGGCGTGGCGCCCGCGGGCGGAGTGTCCGCCGTGGGCTGTGCGGTCGCCGGGGCGGAGGCCGTGTTCCCGGCCGGGGCGGGGTTGGTCTCGTTGGTGTCCATGTCCGTCACGCCCTGTCCGCGACGCGTTCGCCCAGCAGACCTTGTGGTCGTAGGAGCAGCACCAGGATCAGCAGGACGAAGGCCCAGACGGCGGACCAGGCCTGGCCGCCGAGCTGCTGCATACCGGGCACCTGGTCGATGTAGGCGGTGGCCATCACTTCGGCGACGCCGAGGACGAGTCCGCCGAGCATGGCGCCGTAGATGTTGCCGATTCCGCCGAGCACGGCCGCGGTGAAGGCCTTGAGACCGGCCTGGAAGCCCATGCTGTAGTCGACGTTGCCGATCTTGAAGCCGTACGCGATGCCGGCGACGGCGGCGAAGAGGCCGCCGATGGCGAAGGCGATGACGATGATGCGGTTGGTGTCGATGCCCATGAGCTGGGCGGTGTCCGGGTCCTGAGCGGTGGCCTGCATGGCGCGGCCGGTGCGGGAGGTCCGGGTGAAGACGGCGAGCGCGGCCATGCAGAGGGGGGCCGCGATGATCAGGAAGAGGTCGCCGCTCTGGATGTCGATGGAGCCGAGGTGGTAGGGGCCGCCGGGCAGGGCCGGGAAGACGCGGGCGTTCTCCGCGCCCGGGTACCAGTTGAAGACGGCCTGCTGCAGCGCGAGGGAGAGGCCGATGGCGGTGATGAGTGGCGCGAGCCGTGGTGCACCGCGCAGCGGCCGGTAGGCGAAACGTTCCGCCCCGATGGCGACGAGTACGGCGACGATGGCGCCGCCCACCAGCATGGCCGGCACGGCGATCCACATGGAAGTGCCGTCCGGCAGCACGTACATGTAGACCGTCAGGGCGCCGAAGCCGCCGGTCATGAATATCTCGCCGTGGGCGAAGTTGATGAGCTGGACGATGCCGTACACCATCGTGTATCCGATGGCGATCAGCCCGTACATCGAGCCGAGGAACAGCCCGTTGGCCAGCTGTTGCGGCAGGGAGTTCACCGCATGGCCTCCATGTGGGTGGGAAGGGAGCGAAGGGAGACAGCGGGCCGCGCGGTGACTGGTGGTCGTGGCCGCGCGGCCCTGTGCACTGCGGTGTTCCTGGTCAGCCTGCGGGCGTGTACACGCCGCTCTTGACGGCCTTCCAGGCGCCGTTCTTGACCTGGTAGACGGTGAGCTGCTTGTTGGTGGTGTCGCCGTACTGGTCGAAGGAGACGTGGCCGGCGATGCCGTCGAAGTCCGTCTTCTGGACTGCGTCGACGATCTGCTGGCGGGCGTCGGACGGGACCTTGCCGTCCTTCACCACGGAACCGACCGCCTTGATGATGGCGGTGGCTGCGTCGTAGGCGTATCCGCCGTAAGTCCCGTAGTCACCGGTGTACTTGGCGGCCTTGTACTTCGCGATGAAGTCCTTGGCGGCCGGCAGCGACTCGACGGGGACGCCCACGGAGGTGGCGAGGTCGCCCTCCGCCGCCTTGCCCGCGGTCTTGATGTAGGTCGGGGAGAACATGCCGTCGCCGCCCATGAGCGGGATGTTGGCCCCGGCGTCCTTGAGCTGCTTGGTGATGATCTGCGACTCGTCGTACTGGCCGCCGTAGTAGAGGATGTCGGCGCCGGAGTTCTTGATCTTGGTGACGAGGGTGGAGAAGTCCTTGTCACCGGTGTTGACGTGGTCCTGGCCTGCCAGCTTGCCGCCGGCCTTCAGGAAGTTGGCCTTGAAGAGCTTGGCGAGACCGGCGCCGTAGGTCTGCTTGTCGTCGACGACGAAGACCTTCTTCTTCTTGAGGGTCTGCCCGGCGTACTGCGCGGCGAAGCCGCCCTGGAGGGCGTCCGTGGTCGCGGTGCGGAAGTACGTCTTGTACGGGCGGGCCTTCGCGGTCTGCCAGTTCTTGCCCTGGGTGAGCTCGGGGGCGGTGTTCGCCGGGGAGATCTCCACCAGGTTGGCGGTGGCGAAGACCTGCTGCATGGTCTGCGCGACACCGGAGTTGAGCGGCCCGACGACGCCCAGGACGTCCTTGTCCGCGACGAGCGCGGAGGCGTTCTGCTGACCGGTCGGCGGCAGGGCCTTGTCGTCGAGCGCCTTGATGCTGAACTTCACGCCGGGCACGGTGTTGTTCTTGTTCGCGTCATCGATGGCGACCCGGACGCCGCCCTGGATGCCGAGGCCGGTGGCGGAGTTCGCTCCGGTGAGGGGCGCGTCGACGCCGATGACGACCTCGGTCTTGCTGTCGCTGCTGCCCTTGTTGTCCTTGTTGTCGCGCGATCCACAAGCGGTGAGTGTCAGTGCGCCTGTGGTCAGCACGGTGGTGAGTATGAGCAACGAACGCTGTCGCACGATGAATCCTCTCCCTGGCGCCGCCGCCTCTGCTGAGGCGCCGTAGGTCTCGCCGGGCCGTACTGGATTTGGTGCAGGGCCGTGCTGCAGACGCGCCCGGCGGCGCGGTGACTGGGCGTGACTCTAAGCGCAGGTGGTGGAAGTGCGGACCGTTGAAGGTCAGGATGTGACTGTCTTGTTATGACCGGAGCCGGGAACCGTGGCCCCACTGTGGACAGTTGGGAGAAATGCGGTCACCACGTATCTGCCCGCATGATGAGAACGCGCAGTTCCGCTAAGGGGCTTGAGGCAATCTTGGTGCTGTCCGCATACGTGCGGTGCGGGTGGTGCGAAGCCTCCGGGGGAGCGGTCGGCGGCGGGGCGCCGACGGGTCACGGGATGGCTCATTCATTGCGTTTGTGTTACGCAGGGTTACGTGAAAACGCGACGGCCGGAGCCTGGGCGGATCCGGCCGTTCGAAGGGGCACCCGGGCGGGCGCCGGGCGGGCCGGTCAGCCCTCGGAGCCGCCGGGGGCGGCGTCGCGCAGCAGGCAGGTGAGCCGGGCCGTGCAGACCCGCTTGCCCTGGTCGTCGGTGATGACGATCTCGTACGTCGCGGTGGAGCGCCCGCGGTGGACCGGGGTGGCCACCCCGGTGACCAGCCCGCTGCGGGCGCCCCGGTGATGGGTGCAGTTGAGGTCGACGCCCACGGCCACCTTGGAGGGGCCGCCGTGCAGCATCGAGCCGACCGAACCGAGGGTCTCGGCGAGTACGGCGGACGCGCCGCCGTGCAGCAGGCCGTACGGCTGGGTGTTCCCCTCGACCGGCATGGTCCCGACAACGCGGTCGGCGGCGGCATCGGTGATCCGCACGTCCATCCGCTCACCGAGATGACCGGCGGAGAACAGCGCGGGCAGGTCGACGCCGAGCGCGGCGTACTCGTCGATGACCTCTTGCGGGAACTTCACAGTGGTCTGCTCGCCCATGGTGGTCCGGCTCCGATCGTCGTGGCGCTGCTGAACTGGGTACGGCCGCAGGCCTCTGCCGGGTCTGCGCTCCGGTGACCTGAGCGAACGCTCAGGCCGTGCCGGATTGTTCCAGACGGACGACCAGCGATTTGCTCACGGGGGTGTTGCTGACATCGGCGGTCGCGTCCAGCGGGACCAGGACGTTCGTCTCCGGGTAGTACGCGGCGGCGCAGCCGCGCGCGGTCGGGTAGTGCACCACCCGGAAGCCGGGCGCACGGCGCTCGACGCCGTCCTTCCACTCGCTGACCAGGTCGGTGTACGAGCCGTCTGCGAGGCCGAGGTCGCGGGCGTCGTCCGGGTTGACCAGGACGACGCGGCGACCGCCCTTGATACCGCGGTAGCGGTCGTCGAGACCGTAGATCGTGGTGTTGTACTGGTCGTGCGAGCGCATGGTCTGGAGCAGCAGCCGGCCCTCGGGGAGCTTCGGGTACTCGACCGGGGCGGCGGTGAAGTTCGCCTTGCCGGTGGCCGTGGGGAAGCGGCGCTCGTCACGCGGGGCGTGCGGGAGGGCGAAACCGCCGGGTGCGGCGATACGGGTGTTGAAGTCCTCGAAGCCCGGCACGACGCGCGATATCCGGTCCCGGATCGTGGCGTAGTCCTTCTCGAACTCCTCCCAGCCGATGGCGGACCCGGCGCCGAGGACCGCGCGCGCCATCCGGGCGACGATGGCCGGCTCCGAGAGGAGGCGGGGCCCCGCGGGGGTGAGGTTGCCCCGGGAGGCGTGGACGAGCCCCATGGAGTCCTCGACGGTGACGAACTGCTTCCCGCCCGCCTGCACGTCCTTGTCGGTGCGGCCCAGCGTGGGGAGGATCAGGGCGCGGGCCCCGGTGACGGTGTGCGAGCGGTTCAGCTTGGTCGACACCTGCACGGTGAGCGAGGCGCGGCGCATCGCGGCCTCGGTGACGTCGGTGTCGGGTGTCGCGCCGACGAAGTTCCCGCCCATGGCGAAGAAGACCTTGGCGTGGCCGTCGCGCAGCGCCTCGATGGCCCGGACCACGTCGAAGCCGTGGTGGCGGGGCGAGACGATCCCGAACTCCTTGTCCAGCGCGTCGAGGAATTCGGGGGCGGGCCGCTCGAAGATGCCCATCGTGCGGTCGCCCTGGACGTTGGAGTGCCCGCGGACGGGGCAGACACCGGCGCCGGTGCGGCCGATGTTCCCGCGCAGCAGGAGGAAGTTGACGACTTCGCGGATGGTCGGCACGGCGTGCTTGTGCTGGGTGAGGCCCATGGCCCAGCAGACGATGGTCCGCCGGGACGCGAGGACCATGTCGAGCGCCTGCTCGATCCCGGCCCGGGAGAGACCGGTGGCGGCGAGCGTCCCGGCCCAGTCGGCGGAGCGCGCGGCTGCGGCGAACTCCTCGTACCCATGCGTGTGTTCACGGACGAAGAGCTCGTCCGTCGCGCCCTCGGTCTCGATGATCAGTCTGTTCAGGAGACGGAAGAGCGCCTGGTCGCCGCCGATGCGGATCTGCAGGAAGAGGTCGGTGAGGGCGGCCCCTCGGATCATGCCCTGCGGGGTCTGCGGATTCTTGAACTTCTCCAGGCCCGCCTCGGGCAGCGGATTCACCGAGATGATCTTCGCGCCCGCCGCCTTGGCCTTCTCCAGGGCGGAGAGCATCCGCGGGTGGTTGGTGCCCGGGTTCTGCCCGGCGACGATGATCAGGTCCGCCTGGTGCATGTCGTCGAGGGAGACGCTCCCCTTGCCGACCCCGATGGTCTCCGAGAGCGCCGAGCCGGACGACTCGTGGCACATGTTGGAACAGTCGGGCAGGTTGTTGGTGCCGTAGGCGCGGGCGAAGAGCTGGAGCAGGAACGCCGCCTCGTTGCTGGTACGGCCCGAGGTGTAGAAGAGCGCCTCGTCGGGGGAGTCCAGAGCCCCCAGCTCCCCGGCGATGATCTCGAAGGCCCGCTCCCAGCTGACCGGCTCGTAGTGGTCGCCGCCCTCGGGCAGCAGCATCGGCTCGGTGATCCGGCCCTGCTGCCCCAGCCAGTAACCACTGCGCGAGGCGAGGTCGGCCACGGAGTGCTCGGCGAAGAAGGCAGGGGTGACCCGGCGCAGGGTCGCCTCCTCGGCGACGGCCTTGGCGCCGTTCTCGCAGAATTCCGCGGTGTGCCGCTTGTCGCCCTCCGGCCAGGCGCAGCCGGGGCAGTCGAAACCGCTCTTCTGATTGACCTTGAGCAGGGTCCGCGCGGTGCGCACCACGCCCATCTGCTGCTGTGCCATCTGCAGGGTGTGACCGATGGCGGGCAGCCCGGCGGCGGCATGCTGCGGGGCCGCGACCTGCGGCGCGTCCTGGACCGGGTCACCTGCGGGCGGCTTGGCAGCCATGGCGCTCCCCTTCGAGCGGGCGGAACCGACGTACGCACCCGATCCTGTCACGCGGCTCCGACAGCGGTCGGGGCGAGGTGTCCGGAGGTCTGCGTTGTCGGTGCTCCGTGGCAGGATCGGACCCGTGGCAAAGACAGCATCGAAGCAGACCGCAGACACCCGCCCCCGCCTGCTCCTCATGGACGGGCACTCTCTGGCGTACCGGGCGTTCTTCGCGCTGCCCGCGGAGAATTTCACGACCGCGAGCGGTCAGACGACGAACGCCGTCTACGGCTTCGCGTCGATGCTGGCGAACACCCTGCGTGACGAGGCGCCCACGCACTTCGCGGTCGCGTTCGACGTCTCGCGCAAGACCTGGCGCGCCGAGGAGTTCCCCGAGTACAAGGCGAACCGCTCGAAGACGCCCGACGAGTTCAAGGGCCAGGTCGAGCTGATCGGTGAAGTGCTGGACACGATGCGGGTGGACCGCTTCGCGATCGAGGGCTTCGAGGCCGACGACGTCATCGCGACGCTCGCGACCCAGGCCGAGGCGGCCGGTTTCGAGGTGCTGATCGTCACCGGTGACCGGGACTCGTTCCAGCTGATCACCGACCGCGTCACCGTGCTGTACCCGACCAAGGGCGTCTCGGAGCTGACCCGCTTCACGCCGGAGAAGGTCGAGGAGAAGTACGGGCTGACCCCGCAGCAGTACCCGGACTTCGCAGCCCTGCGGGGCGACCCGTCGGACAACCTCCCGGGCATCCCCGGCGTCGGCGAGAAGACGGCCGCGAAGTGGATCAACCAGTTCGGTTCCTTCGCCGAGCTGGTGGAGCGCGCCGACGAGGTCAAGGGCAAGGCCGGGCAGAATTTCCGCGACCACCTGGACTCGGTGCGGCTCAACCGCCGGCTCACCGAGATGGTCCGCGACGTCGAGCTTCCGAAGGGCCCCGCGGACCTGGAGCGCGCCGCGTACGACCGGGAGGCGTTCGCGCACGTGCTGGACGTGCTGGAGATCCGGAACCCGAGCCTGCGCGAGCGGCTGCTGGCCGTCGACCCGGGTGCGGCGGACGAGGCTCCGCAGGCCCCGGCCGCCGGGGTGGAGCTGGACGGCTCCGTGCTGTCCTCCGGAGAGCTGGCACCCTGGCTTGCCGAGCACGGCGGGCAGCCGCTGGGCGTCGCCACGGTCGAGAGCTGGGCCCTGGGCACCGGCAGTGTCACCGAGATCGCGCTCGCCGCGGCGGGCGGGCCCGCCGCCTGGTTCGACACCACGCAGCTGGACGAGGCCGATGAGCAGGCCTTCGCGGCGTGGATCGCGGACCCGGCCCGCCCCAAGGTCATGCACGACGCGAAGAACGCGATGCGGGTCTTCCCCGAGCACGGGTGGAGCGTCGGGGGCGTCGCGATGGACACCGCGCTCGCCGCCTATCTGGTGAAGCCCGGCCGGCGCTCCTTCGCGCTGGAGCCGCTCGCCGTGGAGTATCTCGGCCGTGAGCTCGCCCCGGCCGCCTCCGCCGACGGACAGCTCGCCTTCGGCACCGACGAACAGGCCGAGGCCGAGTCCCTGATGACGCAGGCCCGCGCCGTGCTCGACCTGGGCGACGCATTCGGCACGCGGCTGAAGGAAGTGGGTGCCACCGGGCTGCTGCACGATGTGGAGCTCCCGACATCGGTCCTCCTCGCCCGGATGGAGCGGCACGGCATCGCCGCCGACCGCGCCCATCTGGAAGGGATGGAGCAGCAGTTCGCCGGCGCGGTGCAGCAGGCCGTGAAGGAGGCGCACGCGGCGGTCGGGCACGAGTTCAACCTCGGCTCGCCCAAGCAGCTGCAGGAGGTCTTCTTCGCCGAGCTCGGGCTGCCGAAGACGAAGAAGACCAAGACCGGTTACACGACGGACGCGGACGCGCTGGCCTGGCTGGCCGCGCAGACCGAGCACGATCTGCCGGTGATCATGCTGCGCCACCGGGAGCAGGCCAAGCTGCGGGTGACCGTCGAGGGCCTGATCAAGATGGTGGCATCGGACGGCAGGATCCACACCACCTTCAACCAGACGGTGGCGGCGACGGGGCGGCTGTCCTCCACCGACCCCAATCTGCAGAACATCCCGGTGCGTACGGACGAGGGCCGGGCCATCCGCCGCGGCTTCGTCGTCGGCGAGGGGTACGAGACCCTGATGACCGCCGACTACAGCCAGATCGAGCTGCGGGTGATGGCGCATCTGTCGGAGGACGCCGGGCTGATCGAGGCGTTCACCTCCGGCGAGGACCTGCACACCACGGTCGCCTCGCAGGTGTTCGGGGTGGAGAAGACCGCGGTCGACCCGGAGATGCGGCGCAAGATCAAGGCCATGTCGTACGGACTCGCCTACGGGCTCTCGGCGTTCGGCCTCTCCCAGCAGCTGAACATCGAGGCCGGCGAGGCGCGCGGCCTGATGGACACGTTCTTCGAGCGGTTCGGCGGGGTGCGCGACTATCTGCAGCGTGTTGTCGAGGAGGCACGCGCCACCGGGTACACCCAGACGATGCTGGGCCGCCGCCGCTATCTGCCCGACCTCAACAGCGACAACCGCCAGCGCCGCGAGATGGCCGAGCGGATGGCGCTCAACGCCCCCATCCAGGGCACCGCGGCGGACATCGTCAAGGTCGCGATGCTCAAGGTCGACCTGGCGCTGACCGAGGCCGGGCTGACCTCGCGGATGCTGCTCCAGGTGCACGACGAAATCGTGCTGGAGATCGCCCCCGGCGAGCGCGAGCAGGTGGAGGAGATCCTCCGCAGGGAGATGGCAGCAGCGGCCCGACTGCGCGCACCGCTCGATGTGTCGGTGGGCGTCGGCGCGGACTGGGAGTCCGCCGCGCACTGACAACGCCCGGCCGCCGCACGGCGGCCGGCGCGCGGTGAACGTCAGGCCGGAGTCGGTCGGTATCCGTCCGAAGGATGCCTGTGTGCCAGGCTCCGGTCTGCGTACCGCTCCAGGAGGACACCGGCCGGCCGCTTGCTGAAGAAACGGTGAAAAGCGGTCAGTGACCGGTGCCGCAGGGGCAGTAGTTGTCGTAGTGTCACCGGAGTCCCGCGCTGGGGAGCGCGATCAGTCGACGGGGAGGGACTCATGGCACCGCATTTCAGCAGCCGGTTGCGCAAGGGGGCGACCGCTACCACGGTGGCCGCGCTCGCGGTGGCGGCGATGACCGCGTCGCAGGCTCCGTCCGCCGTGGGCAGCCAGTCCCCGCAGAGCAGCCGGCAGGCCGCCGACGCGACCCCGCCCGCCGGTACCCCGGTCAGCGGTGACTCCCCGTACTTCACCGACCTCCCGCCGCTGAACACCCCCGCCGAGCCCGCGACTCCCGTCACCACTCCGGCCGGAGCGGCGGCGGGGATACCGGCCTCGGTGCTCGCCGCCTACCGGAAGGCGGAGCAGACCGTCGCCTCCAGCGACCCCGGCTGCCGTCTCCCGTGGCAGCTCCTCGCGGCGATCGGGAAGGTCGAGTCCGGCCAGGCACGTGGTGGGCGGGTGGACTCCGAAGGCACCACGCTCAGCCCGATCCTCGGCCCCGTGCTCAACGGCGCGGGCTTCGCCGACATCTCCGACACCGATAACGGACAGTACGACGGGGACGCGACTCACGACCGTGCGGTCGGCCCCATGCAGTTCATCCCCTCCACCTGGGCCACCTGGGGGCAGGACGGGAACGGCGACGGCAAGAAGGACCCCAACAACATCTTCGACGCGTCACTCGCCACCGGGCGCTACCTCTGCGCCGACGGCCGCGACGTCGCCGTGCAGCACGATCTCGACCAGGCGATCCTGGGCTACAACCACTCGCAGGAGTACCTGAGTACGGTCCTGTCCTGGCTGGAGTTCTACAAGAAGGACACCCACGGGGTCCCGGACGGTACCGGAGTGCTGCCCGCCGGTACCGGTCCCGACGGCCAGGGATTCGGCAGCAGCGCACACGGCGATGCTTCCGGCGGTGGCAGCCCCGCCCGGAACACCCCGGACCCGGCCCCGTCCGCCAAGCCCCACCCCAAGCCGGCGAAGTCCGGCACGGGGACGATCTCGCCCGTCCCGAGCCCCAGCAGGAGCGGCAAGCCCTCGCCGTCCCCCTCCGGCAGCCCGAGCGGTTCTCCGTCACCGTCACCGAGCGGCTCCGGCTGCCCGTCCCACTCGCCCTCGCCCTCGCCGTCGGGCAGCGCGAGCCCGTCCCCCAGCCCCTCCGGCAGCCCCAGCCCCAGCCCTTCCCCGTCGGGCTCGGCGAGCGGATCGCCTTCGCCGTCCCCCTCCGGCAGCCCGAGCGGTTCGCCCTCTCCCTCGCCTTCGCCGGGCAAGGGCACCCCGCACCCCTGCACCACAGGCTGAGCGGGAAGCGCCCCGCGCCGCCCGCCGGGCAGCCGTACGCGGTCCGGCCGTACGGCGTCGCCCGGCCTTACGGCGTCGCCCGGCCGTGCCGCGGCGGTCCGTACAGCCGTGGCGGATCCGGACAGCAGAGCCCGGCCGCACCCCCGTGAGGGGCGTGCGGCCGGGCTCTGTCGTGCTGCCCGGCGCCCGGCCCGGAACAGGTCCGCGCAACGTGTTCTCATCTCGCCGCCGCGTTGCTACGGTGCCCCCTCCCTGACGATGCATCAGATCCAGTAGGAGGCCGTGGATGCGCGCCCTCATCGCCGCTGCCATCGGGCTGGCCGTGGCCTTCGCCCTCGTCCTCACCGTCTCGGCGGTCGGCTCGCCCACCGGGAAGACCTCACCCAGACCACTCCTCACGACCGTTCCCGGACCCAAGAACCAGTGAGGCAGGGCCCGGCGGGGCCGCGACCGCGACAGGCACGGCACCCGGTGAGCCGGATATCAGGCAGGACGGCTGTCAGGCAGGCCCCGGTATCCGGCACGCCGGACCCGGGACATCGGCGGGCCGAGGCGTCAGCAGGCCCCGAGACCATGCAGGAGGACGGCCATGCGCCGTAAAGCCAGTCTGGTGCTGATCGCCTTCGCGGTCTTCTGCGCCGCCATGTCCCCACTGCTGCGCTGGTATGCCTTCCCCCGGCTGGCGAAGATCCCGGCCGACCAGTACCAGGAGGAAGTCCTGCAGGCGAAGCCCGCGACCCTCCTGGACTACGGCACCATGCAGGCCAGGAAGGTCCCCCAGGTCACCATCGTGCAGACACTCCGGGGCAATGTGGCGGAGTCCGACCGCATCGAGCAGAGCGCCGGGCGCGACGTCGTCGTCTGGGACTCGCTCTCCTATGTCGCGGGCCCCGACGGCAAGATGGTCTCCGAGATCCCCGAGCGCTACATCTTCGACGCCCACACCCAGGCGCCGGTCCACGCGACCGGCGAGATGGTCGACGGCTCCCCGGTCAGCCGGGAGGGCATCGAGTTCAAGTGGCCCTTCCTCACCCAGAAGCGCGACTACGAGTACTTCGACGCACAGACCCGCACCTCGTCCCCGATCCACTACCGGGGCACCGTGAAATTCCACGGCCTGGACGTCTACTACTTCGAGCAGACCATCCCCTGGACGAAGGTGTCACTGCCCAAGAAGATGCCGGTCAAGGGCATCACCCCGGAATCCGTCGCGAAGACCGGCACCACCCGCTGGTACACCACCAAGCGGATGTTCTGGGTCGACCCCGTCACCGGCGCCCCCGTCAACGGCGAGGAGATCCACAAGGAGGAGCTGCGCGGCGGCACCCTGCTGGGCGGCCGGGCGAAGGTCACGGCGTTCGCCGGCCATGTGAGGATGCGCCCGGACTACGTCGAATACACGGTCGGCCTGGTCAAGTCGAACCGGCTGCTGGTGCTGCTGCTCACCTCGTATCTGCCCTGGGGGTTCCTGGGCCTCGGCAGCTGCCTGCTCGCCCTCGCCCTGCTGCTGGAGGCACGCAGCCGCCGCCCCCTGGAGCCCGGCCGGACGGACGCCCGGCTGCCCGGCCCCGAACCGGTCGACGCCTGATCCAGAAGCGCGGAACAGGCGGTGACCAGGGGCCTCACCCCCGGTTCTGCCGTGCCTTCGTGTACCGCGTCGGCGCCGCGTCCGACGGGTCCTCCGGCCAGGGATGCCGGGGGTAGCGCCCGCGCAGCTCCGCCCGCACCGAGCGGTAGCCCTCCCGCCAGAACGACGCCAGATCGGCGGTCACGGCGGCGGGGCGCCCTGCGGGGGAGAGCAGGTGCACCAGAACCGGCACACCGGCCACAGCCGGCGTCTCGGCCAGGCCGAACAGCTCCTGGAGCTTCACCGCGAGCACGGGCTGCGGGCCGCTGTAGTCCAGCCGGATCCGGGATCCGCTGGGCACCTCGTACCGCTCCGGCGCCAGCTCGTCCAGGTGCGCCGCCTCCCCGGTCGCCCAGGGCAGCAGCCTGCCGAGCGCCTGCCCCGCCTCGATCCGCGCCAGGTCGCTCCGCCGCCTTGCCCGCGACAGCTCGGGCTCCAGCCACTCGTCCGTCCGTGCCAGGAGCGCCTCGTCCGACACGTCCGGCCAGCCGCCGCCCGCCTCCCGGTGCAGGAAGGCGATCCGCTGCCGCAACTCCCGTGCGTGCGCGGTCCAGCGCAGCACCCCGGGCCCCTCGCGCCGCAGCCCGTCCAGCAGCGCCTCCCGTACGAGAGCGGCCGGCGGGTTCTTCAGTGGCCTCACCGCCAGTTCCACCGCGCCCAGCCGCTCCACGCGCCGGGCCAGCACATCGCCGTCCGCCCAGCGGACCTCGTCCGCGGTGCCGAGGAGATGCCCCGCCGCCAGCCGGGCGGTGTCCTCGTCGACGACCGCCGCGAGCCGTACCCGCGCCGACGCGGCCGTCGCCGGGCGGTCGGCCACCGCCACCGCGAGCCACGGCGCACTGCGCAGCCGTGACCCGGCTGCCGTCTCCGCCCCGGTCCCCGACACCATCAGGAACGCGCCCTCGCCCCTCGCCCGCGCCACCCGCTCGGGGAAGGCCAGGGCGGCCACCAGCCCTGCCACCGCGTCGTCCGTGTCGTGGCTGCCGCCACCGGCGCCGTTCTGTGTTTGTCCGGCCCGTGCGCCGTCCACCCCCGAGGCCAGCCTGCGGACCTCCTGGCGCCAGCGGCCCGCATAGCCGTCGCCCCCGGCGCGTGCGGTGCGCCAGGCAGCCGCGAGGTCGTCCCCGTACTCCCGTGGCGGCTCCTCGCTGAGCAGCGCCACCACCTCCGCGGCCCGGCGTGCGCCGACCTCGCGCGCGCCGTCAAGGAGCGCCCGCGCGAGCCGTGGATGCAGCCCGAGCCGCGCCATCCGGACGCCCCGCCCGGTGGCCCGGCCGTCCTGATCCACCGCGCCGATCGCGGCCAGCACCTCGCGCGCGGCGCCCATCGCCCCGGCGGGCGGCGGATCGAGCAGAGCGAGACCCGCCGCCGACGGATCGCCCCAGCAAGCCGCCTGGAGCGCGAACGCCGCCAGATCGGCCACCTTGATCTCGGGGGAGGGGAAGCGGGTGAGCCGGGCGTCCTCGGCCTCCGTCCAGCAGCGGTAGACGGCGCCGGGTGCCTCCCGGCCCGCCCGCCCCGCACGCTGACGGGCGCCGGCCTGCGAGACCCGCACCGTGGTGAGCGCGCTCAGCCCGCGCGCATGGTCGGTACGCGGCTCCCGCGCCAGTCCCGAGTCCACCACCACCCGTACCCCCGGCACGGTCAGCGACGACTCGGCCACCGACGTCGCGAGCACCACCCGGCGGGTCTGCGAGCCCGCGAGCACCGCGTCCTGCACGGCGGCCGGAGCGCGCCCGTGCACCTGGAGCACCTCCGCCCCCAGGCCCGACAGCAGTCCGGCCACCCTGGCGATCTCACCGACCCCCGGGAGGAAACAGAGCACATCGCCGGTCCGCTCGGCCAGCGCCCGGCGGACGACGGACGCGACATGCGTGAGCAGCGCCGGGTCCACCCGCATCCCGTGCGGCGGCCGTACCGGCCGGGCCGGCGGCGCCCACACCGTCTCCACCGGGTGACTGGACCCGTGCGCCTCCACCACGGGGGCGTCCCCGAGCAGCCGCGCCCACCCCTGGGCGTCCGTCGTCGCCGACGCCGCCACGAGACGCAGCTCGGGGCGGAGGGCGGCCCGTACATCGAGGAGGAAGGCGGCGACGGTGTCCGCGTCGAGATGGCGCTCATGGCATTCGTCGAGGATCACCACATCCACCCCGGCCAGCTCCTGGTCGCGCTGGAGCCGCTGGAGCAGCACCCCGGTGGTGACGACCTCCACCACGGTGCCCGGCCCCACGTTCCGCTCCCCGCGCACCGTGAACCCGACCCTGCCGCCGGCCTGCTCACCGAGCAGCCACGCCATCCGCCGGGCGGCGGCCCGTGCGGCGATCCGGCGCGGCTCGGCGACGATGACCCTCCGTGCCGGGCCGTCCCCCGCCCTGTCCCCGACGAGCCCCGCCAGCACCAGCGGCACCAGCGTGGTCTTGCCGGTGCCGGGCGGTGCGCAGAGGACGGCGGCGCCGTGCGTGTCGAGGGCCCGTTCGAGGGCGGGCACGGCGGTACGGACGGGGAGCACGTCGAGCGCGCCGGTACGGATCACCGGGTCAGTCTCGTACGTCGTCCCGTACGCAGACGAAAATCGCCGAGCCGGGAATCAGCTTCCCCCGCAGCGGTGACCAGCCGCCCCACTCCGACGTGTTCCACTCGGGCCACTGCGGCTCGACCAGGCCGGCCAGCCTGAACCCGCCCGCCAGTACGTCCTGCACCCGGTCGCCGAGCGTGCGGTGGTGCTCGACGTACACCGCGTTCCCGTGCTCGTCCTGCTCGACGTACGGGGTGCGGTCGAAGTAGGAGGACGTGGCCGTGAGGCCCTCGGGTCCCGGCTCGTCCGGGAACGCCCAGCGGATCGGGTGCGTGACGGAGAAGACCCAGCGCCCGCCGGGCCGCAGCACCCGGTGGACCTCGCGGAAGACCTTCACCGGGTCGGCGACGAAGGGAACAGCGCCGTACGCGGAGCAGGCCAGGTCGAAGGAGCCGTCGCGGAACGGCAGGACCGACGCGTCCGCCGCCACCAGCGGGACCCCGGCCACGCCCGGCCTGTTCTCACCGATGCGCAGCGCGTGCTGGAGCTGGCGGTGGGAGACGTCGAGGGCCACCGGGCGCGCGCCCTGCGCGGCCAGCCAGCGCGAGCACTGCGCTGCCCCCGCGCCGATCTCCAGGACGTCCAGGTCCTTCAGCCCCTCGGCGGGGCCCAGCAGCTCGGCCTCCACCTCGTCGAGGCCTTCGGGCCCCCAGACGAAACGGTCGTCGCCCAGGAAGGAGCCGTGCTCGGTCTGGTACTCGTCGGCGTTCCGGTCCCACCAGCCCCGGTTGGCCCGGCTGCTCTCGGTGTCCCCGGCGTCACGGCGCGTCGCCTCGGGCTCGTACTCGTACTCTTCGCTCATCGTGCCAGTCTGTATCGTCGGTGGCGGCGGCAGTCGCCGGCGGTACCGGAAAACACGGCGCCGGGCCGGAGCTGCGGCCGATGTGGCCTCGTACAACCGAAGTTGTGCCGGGATTGGTGCGATCCGCCCCGGGTGTGCGCCTTCGCGCATTGACCGTGTCCGGCCGTCCCCGTATGCTACAAGTTGCGCTGCGAGCCTGCGCTCCTCAGACCTAGCAGGCTGCGCTTGCATCTGTTGCATGTCCCTCGGTTATCGGGGCGCCACCGACGTGTTCGGCAACGAACATGGATCACCGGATCGGCGCTTCCTGGGCTGTCCGGCGTCTGCAGAGGCGATACGGGCTCCCGGCGTAGCAGTACCTACGACTTCAATGTCCGTACCGGAGCCCTTTCCCACATGACGAGCAGCACCGAGACCACCGCCACCACGCCGCAGGTTGCGGTCAACGACATCGGCGACGCGGACGCGTTCCTCGCGGCGATCGACGAGACGATCAAGTACTTCAACGATGGCGACATCGTTGACGGCGTCATCGTCAAGGTTGACCGGGACGAGGTTCTCCTCGACATCGGTTACAAGACCGAAGGCGTCATCCCGAGCCGCGAGCTCTCGATCAAGCACGACGTCGACCCCAATGAGGTCGTCAAGGTCGGCGACGAGATCGAGGCCCTGGTTCTCCAGAAGGAGGACAAGGAAGGCCGCCTGATCCTCTCGAAGAAGCGCGCTCAGTACGAGCGTGCCTGGGGCACCATCGAGAAGATCAAGGAAGAAGACGGGATCGTCACCGGCACCGTCATCGAGGTCGTCAAGGGTGGTCTCATCCTCGACATCGGCCTCCGTGGCTTCCTGCCGGCCTCCCTGGTCGAGATGCGTCGTGTCCGCGACCTCCAGCCCTACGTGGGCAAGGAGCTCGAGGCCAAGATCATCGAGCTGGACAAGAACCGCAACAACGTGGTCCTGTCCCGCCGTGCCTGGCTCGAGCAGACCCAGTCCGAGGTCCGCCAGACGTTCCTCACGACCCTGCAGAAGGGTCAGGTCCGCTCCGGCGTCGTCTCCTCGATCGTCAACTTCGGTGCCTTCGTGGACCTGGGTGGCGTCGACGGTCTCGTGCACGTCTCCGAGCTCTCCTGGAAGCACATCGACCACCCCTCCGAGGTTGTCGAGGTCGGCCAGGAAGTCACCGTCGAGGTTCTCGACGTGGACATGGACCGCGAGCGTGTCTCCCTCTCGCTCAAGGCGACGCAGGAAGACCCGTGGCAGCAGTTCGCCCGGACGCACCAGATCGGTCAGGTCGTCCCGGGTAAGGTCACGAAGCTCGTTCCGTTCGGTGCGTTCGTGCGCGTCGACGAGGGCATCGAGGGCCTGGTCCACATCTCCGAGCTGGCCGAGCGCCACGTGGAGATCCCGGAGCAGGTCGTCCAGGTCAACGACGAGATCTTCGTCAAGGTCATCGACATCGACCTTGAGCGCCGCCGCATCAGCCTCTCGCTGAAGCAGGCCAACGAGTCCTTCGGTTCGGACCCGGCCTCGGTCGAGTTCGACCCGACGCTGTACGGCATGGCCGCGTCGTACGACGACCAGGGGAACTACATCTACCCCGAGGGCTTCGACCCCGAGACGAACGACTGGCTCGAGGGCTTCGACACCCAGCGCGAGGCCTGGGAGGGCCAGTACGCCGAGGCGCAGACGCGCTTCGAGCAGCACCAGGCTCAGGTCATCAAGTCCCGCGAGGCCGACGAGGCCGCTGCTGCCGAGGGTGCTGCCGCTCCGGCCGCGACCAGCGGTGGCAACGCCGGTGCCGGTGCTTCGGGCGGTTCGTACTCCTCGGAGTCGGACGACAACTCCGGCGCCCTGGCGTCGGACGAGGCCCTGGCCGCGCTGCGCGAGAAGCTGGCCGGTGGCCAGAGCTGACGCTCGGGTCCCAGCTGGTGCATGACTGAAGTCGAGGCCCGCTCCCTCCGGGGGGGCGGGCCTCACTCATGTCCGCACGGGCCTGGCCCCGGGGCGGCCCGGGGCCGGGCTCACGGGGTGATCGCGATGTTGGCGAGCCCCTTGCCGCCGGTGACCGTGTTGCTGGCGTAGACGGTGGTGGGGCAGTCGCCCGCCGCGTAGTTGGTGATGTTGAAGGCGAGCGCGAGCGGGCCCGGATCGCCGCTCAGATCCGATGTGTTGGAGCGGAAGACGGTGCCGCAGCCCCACCCCGGCTGCTGGGTGTGTGTCTCGTAACCGGTGTTGGTGGTGTGCGTGCCGGTGTTGTTCTCGACGAGGACGTCATTGCCCTTCACGTCGACCCAGGAGTCGTCGTAGTTGGCCCCCGTCAGCCCGCTGCCGTCGAAGGTGTTCCCGGCGATGCGGGCGCCGGTGGTGCCCTCCTTGATGTCGACGTTCTCGCCTCCCACGCCGGGCCCGATGGTGTTGTCCAGGATCTGCACCCGGTCGCTGCGGTCGGAGAGGTCGCCGGCCGTGCCCACATAGACACCTTCGCCCATGCCGCGGCCGTCGTGGCCGGTGTCGTAGATCCGTGAATTCCTGATGACGCCGTCGCTGCTGGACCTGCGGAAGTGGACGCCCTCCATGTCCAGGCCGTGCACGGTCACCGAGTCGATGGTGACGCCGACCGAGGAGTCCAGCATGATCCCCTTCTGGCCGCCGGTGAGCGTCATGCCCTCGACGGTCCAGTACGAGGCGCCGTTCAGATAGAGGCCGTTGCCGCCGCCGGTGGTGGTGAGCACCGCCCTGGGCGAACCGGTGAGAGTGATGCGGGCAGCCGCGGTACCGGCCGCTGTCGTCTTGAAGTTCCCGGTGTACGTGCCGTCGGCGAGCTGGATGGTGTCGCCGGGCCGGACGGTGGTGAGCGCCGACTTCAGCTGAGCGGCGGTGGACACGTCGATGACCGTGGCCGCGCCGGCCGGGCCGGCCGCGGCGGCGGTGAGGGCCGGGCCGCCGGTGGCGAGAGCCACGGCGACCAGGGGGAGAAGGAGCGGGCGGGTACGCATGGGGCCTCCGCTTCGGCGTCCGGGAAACCTTCCCGAACGTTCTTCCATATGAACTGTGGGCGGATCCGTGAACGCCGCACTGCCCCGTGACGGTAGGGACGCCGCATGGGCGTGTCAAGGTCTGTACCAATGCCCGTGAGGACGGGCTCGTCCCGTGGCCGCCTGTGAAGGGCGGCTTCGGGGAATGCGCGGGCCGTACGGGACGTTCTCCCCGGTGAACACGAGGAGGAGCGGTAATCGTGCTTGATCCGCAAGATTTGTACGCATGGGAGCCGAAGGGCCTGGCAGTCGTCGATACGGCGCTTGCGCAGGAGTCGGCCGGGCTTGTCATGCTCTATCACTTCGACGGGTACATCGACGCGGGTGAGACCGGCGACCAGATCGTCGAGGGGCTGCTGGACACACTGCCCCACCAGGTGGTCGCCCGTTTCGACCACGACCGGCTCGTCGACTACCGTGCGCGCCGCCCCCTGTTGACGTTCAAGCGCGACCAGTGGGCGGACTACGAGACACCGACGCTCGATGTGCGTCTGGTCCAGGACGCCACCGGCGCGCCCTTCCTGCTGCTGTCGGGCCCGGAGCCCGACGTCGAGTGGGAGAGGTTCGCTGCCGCGGTCGGGCAGATCGTCGAACGGCTCGGCGTGCGTATCTCCGTGAACTTCCACGGGATCCCGATGGGCGTCCCGCACACCCGCCCGGTGGGGATCACCCCGCACGGCAACCGCACGGATCTGATGCCAGGACACAAGTCGCCGTTCGACGAGGCGCAGGTGCCCGGCAGCGCCGAGTCGCTGGTGGAGTTCAGGCTCGCGCAGTCGGGGCACGACGTGCTCGGTGTCGCCGCCCATGTACCGCACTACGTCGCGCGTTCCTCGTACCCCGATGCCGCGCTGACCGCGCTGGAGGCCGTCACCGCGGCAACGGGGCTCGTCCTGCCGAGCGTCGCGCACACACTGCGCACCGAGGCGCAGCGCACCCAGGACGAGATCGAGCGGCAGATCGGTGAGGGTGACGAGGAACTGACCGCTCTGGTCCAGGGACTTGAGCACCAGTACGACGCGCTGGCGGGATCGGAGACCCGGGGCAACCTGGTCGCCGAGGCGGTCGAGCTGCCGTCGGCCGACGAGATCGGCCGCGAATTCGAGCGCTTTCTCGCGGAGCGGGAGGGTGACGCCTGAGGCCCCGGCGCAAGGCCCTAGGCTCCAGGCCATGCTGAAAGTGGGATTGACCGGTGGAATCGGCGCCGGCAAGAGCGAAGTGTCCCGGCTGCTTGCCGGTTACGGAGCGGTACTGATCGATGCCGACCGGATTGCCCGCGAGGTGGTCGAGCCGGGGACTCCGGGGCTGGCCGCGGTCGTGGAGGCGTTCGGCACGTCCGTGCTCGCCGGGGACGGCACCCTCGACCGGCCCGCGCTGGGCTCGGTCGTCTTCGCCGACCCGGACCGCCTGGCCACGCTCAACTCGATCGTCCACCCGCTCGTGGGGGCCCGCTCCGCCGAGCTGGAGGGCCTGGCGCAGGACGGGTCGGTCGTCGTCCACGACGTGCCGCTGCTGACCGAGAACCGCCTCGCACCGCTCTACGACCTTGTGGTCGTGGTGGACG
This sequence comes from Streptomyces sp. NBC_00388, assembly GCF_036061255.1. Lineage (NCBI taxonomy): Bacteria > Bacillati > Actinomycetota > Actinomycetes > Kitasatosporales > Streptomycetaceae > Streptomyces > Streptomyces sp. NBC_00388. The sequence goes on along the minus strand of NZ_CP107948.1, from coordinate 1,823,365 downwards.
CGGCGCCCCGGACGCAGCTGGACCGGCTGGTACGGCTGCGCGGGATGCAGGAGTCCGAGGCACGTGCCCGGATGGCGGCCCAGGCCACCAGGGAGCAGCGCCGCGAGATCGCCGACATCCTGATCGACAACGACGGCCCGCTGGACGCCCTGGAGCCGCAGGTGCGCGCGGTCTGGGCCCGGCTGGCCGAGCGGGCCGGGAGCAGCTGACCCGCGGCTGCCGGAGCGCGCGGGGCGGGCGCGGTGGATCCGTCCGTGCGACGACAGGGCGTTCGCGACGTCCGGAGTGAAGACAGCGACTGAGAAGAAAGGCCAGGACCGATGTCCCCCAGCACCCCCGAGACCCACGTCATCGACTACCGCGCGGCCGAACAGCTGCTGGACGCCCGTGACCCGCGAGGCGCCGTGAAACTGCTGGACGAGGTCATCGCCGCCCACCCGGAGAACACCGCGGCCCGGCTGCTGCGCGCCCGTGCGTTCTTCGCCGCCGCGCAACTGCGCCCGGCCGAGCTGGAGTTCCAGCTGGTCCTGGAGCGGGAGCCCGACAACGCCTTCGCGCACTTCGCTCTCGCCAGGACCTTCGAACGGGCAGGCCGTCCCGAACAGGCCAGGCGCCACTTCAGGCTGGCCGCGGCGCTCGACCCGCAGCCCGAGTACCTGCGGGCCGCGCGCTTCGACTCCGGGGACTGAACCGGCCGTTCGGGACGTGCGGGAACGGCGGCCGCTGCGCGTTCGTTCCGCACGCATGAGCGTCCGGATGCGCGAGGGGTACGCAGGCGACGGCACCTGGGTACGGGCGCTGCCCGCACCATGAGCACCAGCGCCGGGTCGCCGGGGCGCGCCCCGGCGCGCGTACGGGCGGCGGCCGGCCGGGCAGCGCGGTCAGTGGACCAGGGTGTAGCTGCGCCAGGCCACGAGCGGCGGCGTCACCGTGTTGGTCAGTGTGGTCGCGTTGTACATCGTCGGCTTCCCTGTGCACCGGTCGCCGGGGTACAGCCACATGTCGACCAGCGTCTTGTTGGCGATGGAGGCGGCGCCCCCGCGCGGCAGCGGGTGGCAGCCCCGCACGGACGGATTCGAGACCGTGACGACCTTCGAATCCGGAGTGGTGTACGAGATCGTGCCGACCGCCGTGCGGCTGAGACCGGAACACCCGGCTACGGCGAGCGGCAGGAGCACTGCGCCGGCGATGAAGCCGAGGCGCCGGTGATCGGACATGCGCGGTCCCGTCTGTACGGAGAGTCACTGGTGGGAGCAACCCTGCCCGCTTCCGGGCCCCGCGGCATCCGGTGCTGGGCCGCGCGGGGGACCGCGACCGTTCCCCGCCGGCCGCCGGGGTGATGCCCACCGGCAGGTCCGGACACTGCCGGACCCTCCGGAATGCCTTTTCCCGGCCGTCACGTGCCGGGATCTTTACGGGAAGGCCGCGGCACGGTACCAGGGGGAGACGCCCGGCTCTGCTTCTTCTTCGGCAGCGGGACAGGGAGCGACGGGACCGTATCGGCGGGACCCGTATCGGAGAGCGGAGATCTGATGCAGATGGAACCGGTGTGCATGACCCGGCGGGGCGCCGTCCGCGGCCGGATGGACGGCGCGGGGGTGGCGTCCTTCCTGGGGATCCCTTATGCGGCGCCGCCCTTCGGCCCCCGCAGGTTCCGTGCGCCGGCGCCGCCGGCACCGTGGCAGGGCGTAAGGGACGCACGGGACCACGGTGCGACCGCGCCGAAAGTCCCGTACGCGCCCCCGTTCGACCTTCTCATCCCCGAGGACTCCGGGAGGGACGGCGAGAACTGCCTCAACCTCAGCGTCTGGACGCCCGAGCCGGGGCCCAACGGCGGCCTCCCCGTCATGGTGTGGCTGCACGGCGGGGCCTTCGCGAACGGTTCGGGGTCGGCGTCCGCCTACGACGGCAGGGCGTTCGCCCGCGACGGTGTGGTCTGTGTGACGGTCAACTACCGGCTGGGCGCGGACGGCTTCCTGAGTCTGGAGGGCGCGCCCGACAACCGCGGGCTGCTCGACCAGATCGCGGCCCTGGAGTGGGTGCGCGAGAACATCGCCTCCTTCGGCGGTGACCCCGATCGCGTCACGGTCTTCGGGGAGTCGGCCGGTGCCATGAGCATCGGACTGCTGCTGGGGATGGAGGCGGCCCGCGGCCTCTTCCGGCGGGCCATCCTGCAGAGCGGGGGCGCACACCACTTCCTGCGCCCCCGCTCCGCCCGGCTGATCGCCGGGCGGCTCGCCGGGCTGCTGGGCGTCGCTCCGACCGCGGAGGAGTTCGCCGCCCTGCCGCTCGCGACCCTGCTGCGTTCCCAGGGGGAGCTGCGCGCGGAGATCGGGAGCCGCCCCGATCCGGCCCTGTGGGGGGAGGCCGCGCTGAACGCGATGCCGTTCGAGCCGGTCGCTCCCGGCCTCACCCTGCCGGGCCCTGACTGCGGTGTCGGTCTGCTCGTCGGCAGCAACCGGGAGGAGAACCGCCTCTTCATGGTCCCCACCGGGCGGATGGACACCATCACGGAGGAGCGGCTGCGCAAGGCCGCCGCGGTGTACGGACTCGACCCGGACAGGGCACTCGCGGTCTACCGCGCGGACCGTACGGAGGCGAGCCCGGGCGAACTGCTCGACGCGCTGGCGACCGACTGGTTCTACCGGATCCCCGCGCTCCGGCTGGCGGAGGCCGTCCCCGGCTCGCATGTCTACGAATTCGCCTGGCGCTCACCGCAGTTCGACGGCAGACTCGGCGCCTGCCACGCGTGCGAGCTGGGCTTCGTCTTCGACAACCTGCACGATCCGGCGTACCTCCCGATGATCGGCGGCCACCCGCCCCAGGCGCTCGCCGACACCGTGCACGGCGCCTGGGTCGCCTTCGCCGGGACCGGGGACCCGGGGTGGCCGGCGTACGGACCCGCCGACCGCACCACGATGGTCTTCGCCGACAGGTCCGGACCCGTCGACGACCCGCGTCCCGCGGAGCGGACCCTGTGGGACGGGGTGCGCTGAGCCCTCTGCGCTGCTCAGCCCGGCGCCGGGCAGTGGCCCGCCCGCGGCCGTCGCCCGGCCGGCGCTGTCGGACCCCGCGCCTACACTCGCAGAGAGGCTGGGATCCAGGGCGGAGAGGCAGGTGAGCGGGGTGCGCGGGACAGCGGAGACACGGCGTGCGGGCGGCGCCGGGCCCGCGGCGCTCACCCGGCAGGCCGCCGTCTTCCTGCCCGCGCCCCTGCCCCGCGAGGGGCGGTTCGCCTTCTGGGACCCGGAGGGCGAGGCGGCCGGCCCCGACGAGCTCGTGGTCGTACGGAGACAGGGGACAGCGGTCCGGCGCCGTACGGTGTCCGCCGTGCTGCTGCCCCTTGCCGAGGCGCTGCCACTGCTGGTCGCCGCCCGGCACTCCCCGGTGGCCCACCCCGCGGCCCGCTGCTGGGGCGCGGCGGCGCTGCACGCGCTGCACCTCGCCGCGCGGGGGCGGTTCCTGCCCGGACTGACCGCCGACGACCAGGACGCCTGGCGGGCCGGGCCGCTGGACGCGGAGGACGTCGCGCATCTGCGGGCCGTGGCCGCCGCCATGCCTCCCGAGGCGCACGCGGTCCCGCTGCCCGGCCGCACTCCCCTGGAGCTCCCCGAGCCCGAAGGGCTGCTCCGTTCGTTCTGCGACGCCGTCGCCGACACCCTGCCCCGCACCCCGGCAGCGGCGCACGCGGCAGGGACGGCCTACGCCGCCCGTGCACCGCAGCGGCTGCCGGGGCTGCGCGAGTGGGCGGCCGAGGTGGCGGCCGGTGCGGACGCGGGCGTGGAGGTCTCCCTGCGGCTGGACCTCTCCGGATACGAGCTGTTCGACCGCGCGGACGACGCGCCCGATGCGGACAGCTCCGTGGCGGACGGCCGTCCCGCGGCCCCGGAGCGGCGGGCCGCCGCGGCCGTCGTCCAGGTGCACAGCCTCGCCGATCCGACGCTGGTGGCCGACGCGGGACGGCTCTGGGCGGGGGACGGCGACGAGCACTTCGGGCCGCGCGTCCGGGTCGAGGCCGTTCTGGCGCTGCGGCGCGCGGCACGGGTGTGGCCGCCGCTCGCCGGGCTCCTCGACCGGCCCGTGCCCGACGTACTGCCCCTGTCCGAGGACGAGTTGTACGAGCTGCTCGGGCCGGCGGCCGCGCGGCTCGCCGCGGCGGGTGTGGCCGTGCACTGGCCGCGGGACCTGGTCAGGTCGCTCACCGCTGCCGCCGTCGTCAGACCCGCGCCCGGATCGGCCACGGACGGCAGCCCCTTCTTCGACGCCGGGCAGCTCTTCTCCTTCAGCTGGCAACTGGCCGTCGGCGACGACCGGCTGACCGAATCCGAGATGGACATCCTGGCCGAGGCACACCGTCCGATCGTGCGGTTGCGCGACCAGTGGGTCGTCATCGACCCGGCTCTCGTGCGGAAGGCACGCAAGCGTGAACTGGGGCTGCTCACCCCCGTGGACGCGCTGTCGGTGGCGCTCACGGGGAGCGCCGACGTGGACGGCGAGACGGTCGAAGCGGTCCCGGTCGGCGCGCTCGCGGCCCTGCGCGCCAGGCTCACGTCGGAAACGGCGCCCCTGCCGCAGCCCGCGGGTCTCGATGCCACCCTGCGCGACTACCAGCTGAGGGGCCTCGGCTGGCTCGACCTGATGACCTCGCTCGGCCTCGGCGGCTGCCTCGCCGACGACATGGGCCTCGGCAAGACGATCACGCTCATCGCCCTCCATCTGCACCGCGCCCGTACCGAGCCCACCCTGGTGGTCTGCCCCGCGTCACTGCTCGGCAACTGGCAGCGTGAGATCACCCGCTTCGCCCCGGGTGTGCCGGTCCGCCGCTTCCACGGCACCGACCGCTCACTGGCCGGCGCCGAAGGAGGCTTCGTCCTCACGACGTACGGGACGATGCGCACCAGCGCCGCCGAGCTGGCCGGGCACTCCTGGGGCATGGTCGTCGCCGACGAGGCACAGCACATCAAGAACCCCCACGCGGCGACGGCCAGGGCCCTGCGCACCATCCCCGCCCCGGCACGGGTCGCGCTCACCGGCACACCCGTCGAGAACAACCTCTCGGAGCTGTGGGCTCTCCTCGACTGGACGACCCCGGGGCTGCTCGGGCCACTGAAGGCCTTCCGCGCCCGTCACGCCCGGATCGTCGAGAACGGTGAGGAGGACGGCGCCGTCGAGCGGCTGGCCCGGCTCGTCAGGCCCTTCCTGCTGCGGCGCAGGAAGTCCGACCCCGGTATCGCCCCCGAACTGCCGCCGAAGACGGAGACCGATCACCCCGTCCCGCTCACCAGGGAACAGGCCTCGCTCTACCAGGCAGTCGTCCGCGAGTCGATGGCGGTCATCGAAGCAGGTGAGGGGAGTGGCCGGCGCGCCCAGATCATGAAGCTGCTCACCGCGCTCAAGCAGATCTGCAACCACCCCGCCCAGTACCTGAAGGAAGGCCCCTCCCGCCTCGCCGGGCGCTCGGGGAAGCTGGCCCTCCTGGACGAACTGCTCGACACCATCCTCGCGGAGGGCGGTTCCGGCGGGGCCGTCCTGGTCTTCACCCAGTACGTGGCGATGGCGCGGCTGATCTCCGCACACCTCACCGCGCGCGGCATCCCCTCGCAGCTGCTGCACGGCGGGACGCCGGTGGCCCGGCGGGAGGAGATGGTGGACCGTTTCCAGGCGGGCGAGTGCCCGGTCTTCCTGCTCTCCCTCAAAGCGGCGGGGACCGGGCTGAACCTCACCAGGGCCGGTCATGTCGTCCACTTCGACCGCTGGTGGAACCCGGCCGTCGAGGAACAGGCGACCGACCGCGCCTACCGCATCGGCCAGACCCAGCCCGTGCAGGTCCACCGGCTGATCACGGAGGGCACCGTGGAGGACCGGATCGCCGAGATGCTGACGGCCAAGCGCGCGCTGGCCGACGCCGTGCTCGGCTCCGGTGAGAGCGCCCTCACCGAGCTGGGCGACGCGGAGCTGGCCGACCTGGTCTCCCTGCGGAGGCACGCATGAGCAGCTGGTGGGGGAACGCCTGGGTGGCCGCCCTCGAAGCACTGTCGCTCGACGCGGGACGCCTCGAACGGGGCAGGAGCTACGCGGACGGTGGCCATGTCGCCGCGGTGAACGTCACGCCGGGCCGCATCCTCGCCTACGTGCAGGGCAGCCGCCCACGCCCCTACCGGGCGGAACTGCGGCTGCACACGCTCTCCGGCGCCGACTGGGACCTCTTCCTGGAGGCGGCCGCCTCCCACCCCGGCCACATCGCCGCCCTGCTCGACAAGGACATGCCCCACTCGCTCGTCGACGCCGCTGCCGAGGCGGGCGTCGCCCTGCTCCCGGCACCGGGCGACCTCGTCCCCTCCTGTACCTGCCCGGACAGCGGACGCCCCTGCAAGCACGCCGCCGCCCTCTGCTACGAGACGGCCCGCCTGCTCGACGCCGATCCGTTCGTCCTGCTCCTGATGCGCGGCAGAACCGAGCGCGAACTCCTCGACGAGCTGGCCCGGCGCAACGCGGCCCGGTCCGCACGTGAGCAGCCCGCCGCGCCGCCCGCCCCCGGAGTCACCGCGCGGGAGGCGCTCGCCCCCCGGTTCCTGCCGCCGCTGCCCGCGCCACTGCCCACCGGGCCGTACCCCGGGCGCCCGCCCGCCTACCCCGGCGCGCCCGGGGCTCCGGACCCGTCGGCCCTCGACGACCTCGCCACCGACGCCGCCGCGCGCGCCCACACGCTCCTGACCACCGGCGCCGACCCCGTCAGCGGCCTCACCCCCTGGCAGGACGCGGTCCGGCTGGCAGCCGCCCGGCCCACCGCCGGGCTGACCGCCACCACCCGCACGCTCTACCGCGCCCTCGCTTCGGCCACCGGCCGCAGCCCGACCGACCTGGCCCGTGCGGTCGCCGCCTGGCGGCAGGGCGGGGTGGATGGCCTGGCCGTACTGGAAACGCCCTGGGACCCGCCCGCCGGTCCCTTCGACCGGGCCCGCCCGGCCCTTGCCGCCGCCGGGCTGCCGCGCTTCCAGCCGTCGCGGAACTGGCTGACCGTCCCCGGCGGCAGCCACCAGCTCCGCTTCGGCCGGGACAGCCGCTGGTACGCCTACGAATCAGACCCGGGCCGGGACGACTGGTGGCCCAGGAACACCCCGCACCCCGACCCGGTGGAGGCGCTCCGGCGCTAACCTTCACCGAGTGAATCGGTCACCGAGTGAAGGGGGCGCAGTGGACGCGGAGTTGACAGCGCTGGTCACGGCAGGGGCGACGGCGCTCGTACAGCAGATGGCGACCGACGCGTGGTCCAGGACACGGGACCGGGTGGCAGCCTTCCTGGCCCGCCGCGGCGGTGCGGATCCCGGCGCGCTCGCCGCCGAACTGGACGCGGCACGCGCCGAGCTGGCCGCCGCCCGGCGCGACGGCGACGAGGAGGCCGCGGCCGACGTGCGGGGCGAGTGGCGGCTGCGGATGCGCCGCGCCCTGCAGGCCGACCCGGAGGCCGCCGCGGAACTGCGCGCGCTGCTGGACGAATTGGCGCCCGCACGGTCCGCCCCGCAGATCGGCAGCGTCAGCAACAGCTTCACCGGGGTCGCGCACCACGGCATCGTGGTCCAGGCCGGGAACATCGAGAATCTGAGCTCCGGCGGCCAGGGCTGACGAGCCGGCTCGCCACCCCTCGGCCGCACACCCCCGGGCGCGGCGGACCGACCGGCCCGGGGACGCGGCGCCCCCGCGTCCCCGGCCCGTCAGCGCAGTTCCAGCACCCGCACCCCGTAGGGCTCCAGCGTGACCTCCGGCGTCTCCGTCTCCGTCTCCGCGCCCAGGCCGAAGAACCGGCCTCCGCCCGGCCGTACGGTCAGCGCGGACTGCGACTGGCTCACCAGCCAGACGAAGCGCCTGCCGTCCTCGTGGACCAGCACATCGGCGCTGACGTACGGGGTGTCCACCGTCACCGGGCGGGCCACTCCGGCGACGTCCGCGAGCGCTTCGTACAGCCGGTGCGTCTGCTCGGGGTTGACGCGCGCGGTGCGTGCGGCCATGTGTTCCAGCGGATAGGTGGCGAGCACGGTCCGGCCCTCCCCGGTCTCGTTCACCAGCAGCGCCGGCCGGCCGTGTGCGTCCGTGGCCACCACGCGGGCGCTCGTCGGTACGACGGGCAGATAGGCGATGCTGTCCTCGTTCCCCGCGACCGGGAAGCTCAGGGTCTCACCGGCCTTCAGCGGCCCGAAGTCCTCGGTGAAGGTCAGGTCGAGCACGGGGTCCTCGATCGGCTCGGTGACCCCGTACGACAGCTGGTGCTCCACGCCGAAGAGCCCGTCCAGATCGTGGAACCACGGCCCCCGGGTCGCCGGGTGCTCGCCCGAGCAGAACGACAGGTAGACCGTCGCCCCCTCGCGGGCCCGCCGCTCCAGGTCCCGCCGGGTCCTGGTCGTCAGCTGGCGGGTCGAAGGGAGCAGATACAGCTGCACGTCGTCGGCGAGACCGTCAGCCTCGCGGACGAACCCGACCGGCAGATCGGCGCCGTGTGCGGCGACGTAGCCCTGCTGCAGCGAGGAGAAGATCAGCGGACGGTCCGCGGGCCTGCTGTACGGATAGCCGCGCTCCAGGAAGGCGGGGACGACCAGCGCGGCGCCGGCGTCCGACCGCCGGCACCGGGCGAAGTCCACCTGTCCGAGGACGGCGGAGAAGGCGGCGAGCTCCCGCAGCGGCTCCTTCGCGCGCCCCTCGCTGTCCGTGATGCCGAAGTGCATCTCGAAGGGGTGATGGTCGTACGGCGACTGGTCCCACAGGTCGTCGTAGTCGGTGTTGTTCCAGGCGATCCAGCCCGTCGCCCCGCCCAGCAGCGAATTGTGCAGCGTCTGGCGGTAGTACACGCCCGCGTTGCGCGCCGACACGGTGTCCGTGGAGAGGCCGAACTCCTCCAGGACCACCGGCTGGCCGGTCACCGACGCCAGTTCGCACTCGAAGGCCGCGCGGTAGTGCTGGCGGACCATGTCGGTGTCGGAGCGGTAGACGTGCGGGCCGACGAAATCGACGTACTCGGCGGTCTCGCGCAGCGAGAACCCGTTGTCGCGCCCGGTCACCTCCTGCCCCCACGCGCCGTCGCCGAGCGAGACGGGCTGGGTGCCGCCCGCGGCCCGTACCGCGTTGCACATCGACTGCGCCCACGCGGTCACCACGTCCGACGACGGCGGGTCGACCTGGTAGATCCGCCCGTACCCCGGCATCTCATTGGTGATCAGCCACCCGGTGACGGCCGCGTGGTCCTTGAAGCGCCGGGTCATCTCACTCGCGAACCAGGCCTGCCGGCCGACCATCCACACGTCCTCGTAGAGGTCGCGTCCGGCGCGCCACACCGGGTCCCAGTTCTCTCCCGACATGTGGCCGACGATGAAGGTGGGGACCGTGCCCATCCCGTACTCGGTGTGCGCGTCGAGGAAGTCCCGGAAGCGGGCGCACAGTTCCTCGTCGATCCGGTGCGGCTCGGGGTGGAAGTCGGGCCAGTAGAAGAAGGAGCGGGTCATGTTGAGCCCGTGCTCGCGCAGCACGGCGAGCTCCTCGCGCACCACACGGGGATCGTAGTTCCGCCACATCAGGGGCCCGCCGGTGCGGGACCAGAAGTTGGCGCCGAGCCAGGGCAGAACGGCCGGGTCGTGGGCGAGCTTGGCGCTGTGGCGCTGCATGTCTCGTGCTCCAGAAAATCAGACGGGACCGGTCGACTCGCGTACCACGAGCCGGGGTTGTCCGGTGAGGGGTTCAGTGGGTACGTCCTCGCCGCACTGCGCGAGCAGCGCCCGGGCTGCGGCTGCGCCGGCCTGCTGGACGTACTGGTCGACCGTGGTCAGCCGGGGGTGGATCCAGCTGCCGACCGGCAGGTTGTCGTAGCCGATGACGGAGAGTCCGCCGGGGACGGAGAGTCCGGCGCGCTGCGCGGTGCCGATGCCGCACACCGCCATCGAGTCGTTGGCGTAGACGATGGCGGTCGGGCGCGGTTCGAGGGCGAGCAGCTGCTCGGTGGCGGCGGTCGCCGCCGCTTCGGTGAAGTCCGTGTGGACCACGGCGACCGGGGTCAGGTCCGCCGCGGCCAGGGTCTCCTCGAAGACCTGCCGGCGGAAGCGGGTGTGCAGCAGCCCGGTCGGGCCGGTGACGTAGGCGATGCGCCGGTGGCCCAGGTCCAGCAGATGACGGACGGCTTCGCTGACTCCGCTGCCGTGTGCCGTGCCCAGCAGCACGGCGGGCAGCCCGAGCCGTTCGAGGAGGGGCGGCCGGGGGTCGTCGGCGCGGTGCTCGGTCAGAACGGCCCCGTCGACCCGGCCCTCGGCCGCGAGCCGCTCGTAGAGCGCGGTCTCCTCGCGCACATCACCGGTCAGGTGCAGCAGCAGCCCGTATCCACGGGGCGACAGCTCGCTCTCCAGCCCCGTGATCAGCTCGGAGAAGTGCAGATCGGTACCCAGCACGTCGGTGGGCCGGCGTACGACCATCGCGATCGTGTGCGTACGGGACCGGCGCAGCGCGCTCGCCGACGCGCTGGGCGACCAGCCGAGCCGCCCGGCCGTCTCCAGGACCCGGCGCCGGGTGGGCTCGGAGATCCGGCCGGTGTTGTTGAAGACCTTGGACACCGCGGCGGTGGAGACTCCGGCCTCCGCGGCGACGTCCTTGATCGTGGGCCGGGGGCCGGCCTGCGGGCCCGGACTCACATCTTCACCGCGCCGCTGACCAGGGCCTGCTGCATCCGCCTCTGCAGCAGCGTGTACATGATCCAGACCGGGACGAGGGTCAGGATCGTGCCGGCCGTGAGGATGCCGTAGTCGGTGCCGATCTGCGACTTCAGGGTCGGCAGGGCGACCTGAATGGTCCGGAGGTCGGGGTCGGGGCCGATGATGATCAGGGAGTACAGGTACTCGTTCCAGAAGGTCAGGAAGTTCAGCAGCAGCACCGTCGCGATGCCCGGCATGCACATCGGGGTGTAGATGTGCCGCAGCACACCGAAGGTCGAGGCGCCGTCGATCCGCGCGGCCTCCTCCATCTCGTGCGGGATGGTGCGCATGAACTGGATGAGGATGACCACCGACAGCGGCATGGCGGTGGCGGGCAGGAACAGCACCATGAACAGCCGGGTGTGGAAGAGCCCGGTGGCCGCGGAGAGCAGGAAGGTGGGGAAGAGCGCGGCGAAGGTGGGGATGAGGAACCCGAGCGAGAAGATCCGCTCGATGGCGGCGCCGACCCGGCCCTGCGCCCGGGCCAGGGAGAACGCCGCGGGTATGGCGAGCCCCAGCGTCAGCGCCAGTGAGAACACCGTGACGATCCCGGAGTTGAGGATCGCCATCCCCAGATCGGCGCTCTCGAACGCCGTACGGAAGTTCCCGAAGCCGAACGAGGTCGGCGGGGCGAGCGGATGGGCGAAGATGGCCTCGTTGGACTTGAAGGCCGACGCCAGGAAGTAGTACAGCGGGATGGCGAGCAGCACGGCGTACGCCCACACCAGAATGTGTGCGGGGAGCCAGGACTTTCTGAACTTCACGGTGGCCATGGGGTCGGGCTCCTGTCAGTAGCTCTGGCGGAAGGCGCGGCGGATGGCGAGCAGCCCGGCGAGACCTGCGAGGAAGAGGACCACGCCGACGGCCTGGCTGTAGCCGAGGTCGCTCTCCATGAAGGCCTTCTCGTAGACGAGGAAGGACAGCGTGGTCGACGAGTTGGCCGGCCCGCCCTGGGTCAGCAGCAGCACCTGCTGCGCGGAGCCGAAGAGCGTCCAGAGGAACTGGAGCATCGTGACGACACCGACGTACTCCTTGATGACCGGGAAATGGATGCGCCACATGGCACGCCAGTGCCCGGCGCCGTCCAGCTGCGCCGCCTCACCGATCTCCTCGGGCACGCTGTCGAGGCGTGCGGCGAAGAGGACGGCGGTGAAGCCGATCCCGGCCCAGACGTCGAGCGCGATCAGGCAGTAGAGCGCGGTGTCGGGGTTGGCGAGCCAGGCGTCGGTCACCGATCCGAGGCCGGCGGACTTCAGGAAGCCGTTGACCAGGCCGTCCGGGGAGAGGGCGGCGTAGAAGACCATGGCCTTGGCCGGGGTGGAGATGAGCCCGGGGACGAACAGCAGATAGCGGATCACCCGGTGGCCCGGCGGTTTCTGGGCGACGTAGTACCCGACCATGTAGGCACAGACGATCATCACGGGAAGCGCGATGACCATCTGCAGACCGGTGTTGCGCACCGCCTGCCAGAAGACCGGATCGTCGAAGAGGGCACGGAAATTGTCGAAGCCGGCGAAGGACGTCGGCTGGAGCATCCCGGGCCAGTGCAGGGCGGCGATCACGAAGATCGCGACCATCGGCCCGACCATGAAGACCAGGTACCAGACGAGGGCGGGCAGCGCGAGGACGGTGGTGCGCGGACCTCGCTGCTTGCGCCGGGCGGCGGAGGGCGGGGCGGCCTGCTGGGAGGCGGGCCTGACGGATGAGGTCATCGTCACGGGGTTGCCTCCTCAGGCGTTGCGGTACGCGCCCTGGAGCGCGGAGACAATTCGGCGGGAGCTGACGCCCGGGGTGAAGGCGGTGCTGGTGGCCTGGATCATCGGCTGGACGGCCGACGGCGGTACGTAGAGGTCGGGCAGCACGACCTGGCTGACGCTGCTGCCGAGCTGCTGCGCCTTGGCGACCAGCGGGAACTGGTCGCTGAGGGTGTCCGTCCGCACCGCCATGTCCCGGCCGCCCTCCTTGATGAACCGGCTGACGATCTCCGGCCGGTACATGAAGCGGACGAACTTCTCGACGGTCTCGATCTTCTTGGTGCCGTTGGGGCTGACCCAGAATCCGGAGACCGTGAAGGTCCGCAGGATGGTCGGCTTGTCGTGCACCGCGCCGGGCGGCAAGGGCCAGCCGCCGACATCCGTATGGCTGGCAACGTTGTCGGGAACCCGGGCGAGGGCCGAGGACATGGCCGACTGCATGGCGGCGGCCCCGGTATTGAACTGCGTGGTCATCGAGTCGGTGGTGAGCCCCTGGGCCTTGTCGGTGAAGACCCCGGCGTCCCGCAGCTCGACGAAGTACTCGATGCCCTCGCGCGCGCCCCTGATCCCGCTGAAGTCACCTGTGGCATAGAGCTTCTTGGCCTGGTCGGCGGTGAGGAAGGACTGGATGATCTGGGCGAGGAGCTTCTGCCCCGTCCAGTCGTTGCCGCCGATGGTGACGGGGGCGGTGCCCTTGGCGCGGAGCTTCTTCGCCGCTGCGATCAGGGCGTCCCCGGTGAGCGGGATGTCCTCCACGCCGGCCTTGCGCATCACGCCGCGGTTGAAGGCGACCGGCCAGTTGCTCGCTATGTACGGGAGGGCGCGCAGCCGGCCCTTGTCGTCGGTCCACTCGGCGAGCGCGGCGGGCAGGATGCGCTTGCGCAGGTCCCAGTCGTCGAGGTAGCCGTTGACGGTCACCGTGGCGCCGAGCCCGGTCCAGGAGACGGTCTTGTCATAGAGGTTGACCATGACGACGTCGGCCTCTTTGTGCGCCAGCCGCGAGGTCTCGTAGACCTGCCCCAGCTCGTCCCCGTTGATCAGACTCTTGATCTTGATCCCGGGGTTCTCCTTGCGGAACGTGTCCAGCACGGCCCGGTAGGTCGCGGAGCCGGGCGCGGTGCCGCCCAGCGAACTGTGGATGACCAGGGTGTCGGGGTCGGACTCGTCCCCTCCGAGCATCCCGCACCCGGACAGTCCGGGAACGGAGACACCGGCGGCGACGGCCGCGCCCGCGGAGAGGAATCCACGGCGATTCAGCATGGAACGCACGGCGTGCGGCCTCCTACGGGGGAGCAGGGGAGCAGGGGTGCCGGGGAGGTGGTTAATCGATATACCTCCGGGGTGCGAGCACCGTACGAGGCCGCGGGGGAGCGGTCAACCCCCCGTTGCACATGGTGGAATGGGGTGACGGGGAGCGGGTGGATACGGGGCCTTCGGCTCGTTATGGGCGGTGTGCGGGGCCTGGTGCGCATCGCTCGGCCGGGGCCGGGATACGGGGTCCGGTGCGCGCGGTCACGGTCCGGCCGTCGCCGGGCGGTGCACCGGTACCCCGCCGGGCGTCACAGGGACCCGGCCCACTCCGTCAGCGTACGGAAGTCCGCTTCGCGCAGGCCGCGTCCGGGGTGGATGCGCAGCAGAAGCGACGGCGCGTCATGGTGCGCCGTCACATGGGCCGTGTCCAGGTCGGTGATGAGGTCGTCCACCCAGGCGAACGGGCGGCCCGCGGCCCACTCCAGGAGAGGGCGGGTCTTCCAGTAGAGGCCCTCGGGGTCCTTGGCGAAGAGTTCGGGCCATTCGATGACCGGGAGAGTGCCCGGCAGGCCGATGGACGGGGCGATCATCTCGTTCGCCTGGTGCATCCAGGTGGTGGCCCACGCCAGTTCGAAGGGGAGCGCGCTGAGGCGGGCGCCGTGTCCCGGGTGGAGACGGACGCGCAGACCGCGGCGGTGGGACCGTGAGCCCGGGGTCTGGCGGGCGAGCCAGACCGCCGGATGGAGGCGGTGTGTCTCGTAGCCGCGCAGCCGGGCGAACCTGGCGGCGTACGGGTTGAGGGGGCCATCCACGTCGATGAGGAGCAGCGGGCGATCCGTCATGGAGAGGTACTTCCCCCCTGGGCGGTGCCCCAATGTCATTGCCCCTGCATAGAGTTGACGTGTGGTCGATGAGACGCGGAACAGCGTGAGCGGGCAGGCCCGGGTGGACACGGTCGTCCAGACGGGGAGCGTGGGTGAACTGCACATCCATGGCGGTGCGGAGGCGGATCCCGGCATCACGGCGTCGCAGCTGCCGCCAGGGGCCGCGCACTTCGTCAACCGCGAGGGTGAACAGGCCGCCGTCGTCCGGGTGGCCGGCGAGCGCAGCGGAGCCGCAGGCGCCGGGGAGGGCCGCCCGCTCGTCGTAGCGGTCCACGGGATGCGTGGCGTCGGCAAGACGGCGCTCGGGGTCCGGCTCGCGCGGGCGCTGGCCGGCGAGTCCCCCGATGCCCTGCGCTTCGTCGATCTCGACGACCACCGCAGGGACGGGGGCGTCGAGACGGCCGAGGTGCTGGGGGAGCTGCTCCGCTCGCTCGGGGTGCGTCCTGAGTGGGTGGAAGCGGGGTACGCGGGGCGCCGGCGGCAGTACTGGGCCCGCACCGGGGACAGACGCCTGGTCCTCGTGGTCGACAACGTCCGGTTCGCCGTGGAGCTGGAGCAGTTGATGCCCGCGTCGGCCGGCTCCGTCGTGATCGCCATCAGCCAGGGGCGTCTGGACGACCTGAAGGGCGGCGCCGATCTGGAGATCCCGCTGGGGCCGCTCGGCGACGAGCACGCCGCGCAGCTGTTGCGCGCGATCGCGGACGACCCGCGTCTCTCCGGTGAACCCGCGGCAGCGGAGGCTCTGGCCCGGGTGTGCGGGGGCCTGCCCGCCGCGCTGGAGGTCGCCGGTGAGTGGCTCCGCAAGCACCGCAGGCGACGGCTGCTGCGACTGGTCGCGCAGCTGACCGACGAGTGGACCGAGAGGGGTATCCCCATGGTCGAGGCCGTCTGGGACGCGGCGTACGGCGATCTCGGGCCCGCCGCCGCCCGGCTGTACCGGCTGCTCGCGGTCCACCCGGGCCCGTACCCGGCGCCCGAGGCCGTCACCGCGCTGTTCGGCGAAGGCGCCGATGCTGCCGAGGACGCCCTGGAGGAGCTGGAGCGGGCCAGTCTGCTGCTGCCGGGGAGAGGCGGCCGGCCCGGCATGCACGATCTGCTCCGCGCCCACGCGGTGCGCTGTGTGCGCCGGGACGGTGGAGAAGCCGAGGCGGCCGGGGCGCGCGGGCGGCTGATCCGCTGGTATCTGCGACAGGCCCAGCGGGCGGACGCGCTGGCCGCGGGGCCGCGCATGCGGTTCGCCGGCGAGGTGTCCGCCGTCGAGGGAGCGCCCGACGTCGAGTTCGGGCCGGGCAAGCAGCGGGCCCTCCGGTGGATGGAGAGTGAGCGGCTCGCACTCTTCGGATGTGTCCGCGCCGCGTACGCGTGCGGGATGGACGCCGAGGCCTGGGCCCTCTGTGAACCCTTGTGGACGCACTTCCTCGACCACGCGCACTACGGCGAGGTGACCGAGGCCTTCCGCACGGGACGGGACGCCGCACAGCGGGCCGGGCACATCGCCGCCCTGGTGCGGATGCGCTGCCAGCTGGCCCGCCCGCTCTGGGAGCAGGGGCGGTACGAGGAGGCGGAGACCGAGGTGGGGCTGGCGGTGAGCGCGGCCCGGCTGAGCGGCGGCCCGGGCGGGAGCGAGACGGGCGAGACGGGCGGGACAGGCGACACCGGGGATACGGGCGGGCTGAAACTGTGGGCCTCCGCGCTGGAGTTCCGTGGCAAGGTCCGTTCCGTCCAGGGCGACTGGGCGGCCGCCGTGCCGGACTTCGAGGAGTCCCGGCGGATCCACACCCGGATCCGGAATCCGTACGGGGTGCTGCTCCAGACCCACCTGCTGGGCCAGGCCGCGGCGGCACTGGGCGAACCGGACCGGGCGGCAGCCCTGCTGGCCGGGGCCCACGCGATGGCGCGGGAACAGCGGCGCGAGCGGATGACCGCCAGGACCGGATTCGAGCTGGGCCGGGTGCTGCAGGGGCTCGCGCGCCGGGAGGAGGCGGCCGAGCTGTACGCCGCTGCCCTGGACGGGGCGCGCGAGCGCGGCTCAGGGACCGACGAGGTGCGGATCCTTGACGCCCTCGCCTCACTGGCCGCGGAGTCCGGTGACGCGGAACAGGCCTCGGCGCACCGGGAATCGGCCCGGGAGATCCGCGAACGGGAGGGCGGCCTCCCGTTCGCCTGAGGCTCCTGAACCGGGGCGCGCGCCGGCCGCGGATGGTGGCTCGTGAGGCTCCGCTCCGCCGGTGTGCGGCGGCTACAGCTCGTACGCCGCGTCGGCGTCGGTGGCGGGCGCCAGATGCGCGCGGTACGTCCGGCCCGCCACCCGGCAGCGCAGGGTGACGGGAGCGCCGGGGCAGGGGTTGTCGTGGAGCCACGCGTGCACACCGGACAGGACGGCGGCCGGATCGGTCCGTACCACCGCCCATCCGTCCGGTGATCCGTCGATGCACACGGTGAGCAGGGGCATCTGCGCCCTGCGGAGCAGCCAGCGGGAGGCGGAGAGCCCGGCCGCCGCGGTACGGCGTCCCGGGTGGCCGGCGAGGGCGTGAGCGGTCCAGCCGCCCGCCGTCCAGCTGACGGAGTGCGGAGCGCTGGTCCGGCCGGGCCGGGCGTGGCGGCGGAAGAGCAGGGCGGCGCTCTGGGCCTGAGCGACGGTGGCCCGGTCCGGTTCGACCGCGAGGTGGTGGGCCGGGAGTTCGGTGTGGGCGGGGCGGCGTTCGACGCGGACCTCATCGCCGTCCACTTCCGTACGGACCGCGAAGGCCGCCGGGGTGTGGTGAGCGGGAGCCGGCGAGGGGAGGGGGAGAGCGCTGATCGGGGCGCCCGGGGGAGCGATGCCCAGCAGTGCGTAGAGGCCGGTGCGCAGCCGCTCCAGGGACCTGCCCCGTTCGGCGAAGGCCGGCGCCGCCAGGGAGTGGATGGCCTGAGGGGTGGTGGCCGCCAGCGCGGGTTCCAGCCCGTCCGGAGTCTCCAGGGCCGCCACCCGGGAGAGGAGCCCGGCCATCGGCGAGCCGGGGATGAGCTCACTGCCGCCATCGCAGGCCGCCGCCACGGGAGTGCCCAGGGCCGCTGCGTACAAGGCTGTCGAGCCGTGGTCGGTGATGACGCCGTCGGCCGCCACGAGGACCGAGGCCCACTCCTGGTACGGCCGGGGCAGAAGCATCCCTGAGGCCAGCGCGGGGGCGAGGGCCTGTCGCAGGTCGTACGCGCCTGTCCTGCTGTGCTCGTTCGGATGCAGGATGAGTGCCAACTGGTAGGCGTCACAGTCGAGATGGGCAGCCAGCTCGGCGGGCAGCCCGGGGCGCCGCGCCAGCAGGGACTCGGGCCCCCATGTCGAAGTGAGGGCGATGAGTCTGCGGCCTCCGGTCCCGAGGGCGGTGCGGTAGGCGTCCCGGCGCGGAAGCGATGCCAGCATGCGGTCCAGGACGGGGTCCCCGATCACGGCCGCGCGGCCCGCGGCGGCCGGGGAGCCGGCCGCGAGCCGGGCGATCTGACCGGGGTGGGCGAGCCCGTGCAGATCGGCGAGGGGACGGCCGCCGTGCAGCAGCCAGGCGGGATCGAGCCCGGAGGCCGCGTCGGCTGAACCTTCCCCGGCGAGCGACTTGTTGAAGCCCGCACCGTGCGGGAGCAGAGCAAGGGGCCCGGTCAGCAGGTGGAGATCGCCCTTGGGACTTGCCGCGACTATCAAGTCGTACGGCCGGCGCAGGGCCTCCGCCCAGGGGACGGTGCGCGCACCCGCGTCCTCTATCGCGGTGAGTGCGTCGGCCCCGAAGTCCGAACCGGGCACCAGGGTGAATCTGCGGAGGCCGATGCGGTCGTCACCCGAAAAGACCGGAGCCACGTCGAGGAGGCGGTGCAGGGCTGCCGCCGAGCGTGCGGCGAAGAGGATCGACTTCCGAGCGGTTCCCGGCCTGCCTGCTGCCTGCTGCCTGCTGCCTGCTGCCTGCTGCCCGCTGCCCGCTGCCCGCTGCCCGCTGCCCGCTGCCCGCTGGGGGATTGTTCATCCTAGTCCGTGACGCACTGTCGTACGGGGTGTTTCCGTCATCCTCTGACAGGGGTGGCGGCTGGGGCAGTGACATGCCGGGATCCTACCGGGGAGCGCCGGAGCCGCTTCTCCCTCCGTGACTCGATTCCCGCCGCGGAGGTAATAACCCCTGGAACTCGGGGAGTTGCCGCTGCTACGTTCCATGCGTGGCGAAACTCAACCAGATCATCGCAGTCGAAAAGGGAATCAAGTCCAAGTCCCATCAGGACCTCACCGCGGCCCAGCAGGGATTGCAGAAGCCGGTCCTGCTGTCGGGAATTTCCCGCACCTACCAGCCGAAGGACGAAGAGGGCGAGCAGCTGCCGCCCGAGTCCACGCGGGTCCAGGTGCAGGCCGAGGACGTGCTGCGGGAGACTGCGGCGACCCTGACCAGGCTCTTCGATGTCACGGCCACCAAGGACTGGGCGAACTGCTCGGCCCGCGCCGATGTGAAGGTCGAAGGACGCACTCTGCTCACCGCTGTGCCCGTCTCGTATCTCCTTTTCCTGGAGAAGCAGCTCACCGAGCTCCACACTTTCGCACGGAGACTTCCGGTTCTCGACGCATCCGAATTCTGGGTACAGGACCCTTCTGCCGACGCTTGGAAGACGGAGCCGGTGCGCACGGTCCGCACCCGGAAAGTGCCCCGTAACCATGTGAAGGCCGAAGCGACGGAGAATCACCCGGCGCAGGTCGAGGTGTATTACGAGGATGTGCCGGTCGGCTACTGGACCACGGTGAAATTCTCCGGTGCACTGCCTGCCCGCCGGGTCAATGAGCTGGTGAGCAGGGTCGAGAAACTGCAGCAGGCCGTGAAATTCGCCCGCGAGGACGCGAACGGGGCCGATGTCACCGACGAGCACGTGGGCGACGCGGTGTTCGGCTACCTCTTCGGAGACGGGCGCGGGTAGCGGCAAAGACTCCCCGGGCCGCCTCGACGGTGGCCCGGGGTGCGCGAGGAGCGCAAGCTGAAACTGAAGTTCGTCGTGATGAAGCGGCTTGAGCCGCGTTTCGTCTCAGACTCTCGCTCCAGACTCAGCATTCGCCGCTCATCGCCGGTCCGACCGGGCACGGGCTTGGTCGTCGGTTGCCGGTTCGACCCCGGCCCGCCCCTCTCGCGGGGCGGTAGCTCAATGGCAGAGCGCGACGACGTAACAGCTGACCTGTGCCCTCAAGCGCTCCGGCGTGTGCAGTGGGGCGGCATCATCAGGGCCCGGGGGTTGGACATACCTCCGGGCCCGCTCCATGCCCCCCGGGCGTTCCCGGGGCTACTCCTCGACGGCGAGCACCGTCCCGTAAGCGCCGAAGCCGGCGATCACCAGGCCATCCCGGAAGGTCAGCACCTCATAGACCCGTCCGCCGATCTGATTGCGGTAGTCGATCACGAGCGAGTCGACCCCGGCCCGTACGTCCATGACATCGAAGTGCAGATCAGGGATGCGGGCAAGTCCCGTCCGCCAGTACGCCCGCAGCTCGTCCTTGCCGTGAACGGCCCCCGACGCGCTGCCGTTGAAGCGGGCGATCATCGGCGAACTGAAGGTCACGTCCTCGTGGTAATGCGCGAGAATGCGCTCCAGGTCGTGCGAGTTCCAGTCGCCCTGCCACTCCGTGGCGAACTTCTGCGCGAATTCCAGATCCATGCGGCCGATCGTAGAGGCCTGTTCGGTGATGATGGACGGGTGCGACTCGAAGCGATCTCCTGGGAACGGCTGACCGGCGCTCTGGTCCGGAGCGCCGACGGACTGAAGGCAGCGGACGGCGGGCCCTGGCCCAAGATCGCGGTGGACGGCGCCTCCGCTGCTCCCACCGGCGAGCTGGCGGCCTCCGTCGCCGACGGGCTGCGGGCCCGGGGCCGATCCGCGCTTGTGGTCAGTACACAGGGGTTTCTCCGGCCGGCCTCACTGCGGTACGAGTACGGGAAGCAGGATCCGGACACGTACTACAGCGGTTGGTTCGACACCGGCGCGCTCTGGCGCGAGGTCTTCGGTCCGCTGGAGGCCGGGGGCACCGGACGGGTACTGCCCGATCTCTGGGACCCGGTGACCGACCGCGCCACCCGCAGCCCGTATCAGGAGCTGCCCGAGGGCGCGGTCCTCATCGTGGAGGGGCCGTTTCTGTTCGGGCACTGGTTTCCCTTCGATCTGAGCATCCACATGAGGCTCTCGCCGGGCGCGCTCCGGCGCGGCACCGACCCGGCTGAACAGTGGACGCTGCCCGCCGTCCGGCGCTACGAGGAGGAGGCCGCCCCTGCTGGGGCCGCGGACGTCGTCGTACGGGCTGACCACCCCCGCCATCCGGCCTGGAGCGGACCACCGCCGGGCTGAGCGCCGCCCGCCCGCCGGGCTACACCAGGCGCTTTATCTCCCCCCGCACCCGGTAGAAGCCGCCCGGTGAGGAGTGCAGGGCGTCGACCACGTACCGGGCGCCGGCCTGGCGTATCCCGCGGGGGAACTGCACATGCCAGCCCGGCTGATAGCCCTCCGAGACCACCTGGACCCGCAGCCGGTTCCCGAGCTGGACGCACTCCACCACGATGCCGGCACCCGGCGCGGGCAGGGCGCTCACCGTGGCCACGTCGGCCAGCGGCGTGTAGGTGGGCAGCGCCGCGGCCTGCTTGACGTCCACCGCGACCGGCAGGCTCCCGCACTGGGCCGCGGTGATCGCCGCCTCACTCGCGTCGATGCACGCCAGCGAGCCGTCGGTGGTGACGAGGTAGAGCTTCTCGTCGTGGTACTGCATGGAGAGCGCCGCACCGCCGCCCGTCCCCAGCTTCCACAGCCGGGTGCCGTCCGCGGTGAAGCAGTAGACGGACGAAGCCAGGTCGCCCGCGAAGACGTACTCCCCGTCGGCAGAGGTGGCACAGGAGTACACGGCCGCGTCGCACTGGTAGCGCGCCTCGCTCCGGCCGGTCGCCTTGGAGAGCCGCTCGACGACCTGGCGGCCGGTGCCCGCGTACACCGATGTCTCCTCCTGCCAGCCGAAGAGCACACCGCCGAAGGTGTCCGTGTGCCACAACTCGCCGCTGCCGTCCGCCGCGTAGGCCGTCACGCCGTGTGTGTGCCCGTGGTAGACCGCGTGGTCGTCGGCCCGCACCATCCAGGCGTTACGCCCCTTCGAGCGGCGCGACCACTGGAACTCGTCCTCGTGGTCGATCACCGTGAGGCCGCCGTTGTGATCCGACACGTTCAGCACGCCCTCGTGGATGTCCAGCCAGAAGATGTCCACGTCCTCCGCGATCTCGTAAGCGGCGAAGGGCACCTTGGACGACAGGTCGTACACCTTTCCGTCGTCGCAGCCCGCGTAGATCCAGAAGTCGTCGGCCACCAGGCACTTGACCCCGTCGGGCAGCGAGAAGCGGGCCAGCACCTCGCCGTCGTGGCCCAGGGTGTACACGTCGCCTTGCTGATTGCCCACCCAGCAGTGGTCCTCGTCGATGTGGATCCCGAACGCGGACGCGCCGGTACGGAAACGCCAGAGAACGGGCGCCGTCGCCCGTGCCGTCGAGGGGGCGGACGTCACCTGGCGGCGCGTCACCGCTCGCGCGGCCCGCAACCCCCGCACCGCGGGGGCGTACCCCTTCCGGACCTTCTCGCCCACCTTCTTCGCCGCGGCGGCCTGCGCCTTGACCGCGGTCGGGAAGGACGAGACCTGGCGCTGGCCTTCCGCACCGATCCGCCCGTACCGCACGGCCACCGTCGTCCCGCTGACGGTCACTTCGTAGAACTTGTGCGCCCCCGCGCCCTCCTGGGACAGCTCCAGATACGTCGTCTCTCCCGACCCGCCAGCGGTCACGGCACACCCCTCCCCAGGGACCGGCCCTTCCGGCCGGTCTCCACTGGTTCAAAGCTAGATGCCACCACTGACAACCGGCCGGGCGAGCGCGGGCCGCCCGCCCGTGGCCGGCAGATCCCCGACCCGGACCACTGGCGTGCGCACCATGGGACAGGTCCGGCTCTGCTGCGACGGACCCGCCGGTCACGACACGGTGTACCCGGACCGCCGCTTCACGCGGATCGGCCCGCCCGCTCGGCGGACACCGGATTCTTCCCGCCGGCCCCGGTCGCTAAGGTTGCCCGCCATGACGACTAGTGATCAGACGACCGCCTCCTTCGCCGTGCACATACCCGACGCCGAGCTGGAGCCCGAACCGCTCGACCCCGCACAGATCGTCTCCGGTGACCCCGTGGTCACCGGCAAGGTCCTGTGGGAGTCCGCGGACGGCACGCAGCTTCGCGGGATCTGGCAGATCACCCCGGGAGTGGTGACCGACACCGAGGCCAACGAACTGTTCGTGGTGGTCAGCGGGCGGGCGACCGTGGCCGTCGAGGGCGGGGAGACGATGCGGATCGGCCCCGGTGACGCGTGTGTACTGCGGGAGGGCGACCGTACGACCTGGACCGTCCACGAGACGCTGCGCAAGGCGTACCACATCAGCCTCTGAACCGGCTCGCCGTCCCCGGCCCGCGAGCCGGGGAGGGCCGCGGGGAGTGCGTCAGAAGAGAGGCTCCGGGGTCAGATCCGGGGTCAGAACAGGGGCTCCGGGAGCACTCCCTCCAGCGCCAGGAGCCGGCGCTTCGTCTCCGGGCCTCCGCCGAATCCGCCCAGGCCGCCATTGCTCTCCACCACCCGGTGGCAGGGCACGACGACGGGCAGCGGGTTCGACGCCATCGCGACGCCCACCGCCTGCGCGGCCCCCGGCTGTCCCACCCGGCGGGCCAGATCGCCGTACCCCACGACGGAGCCGTACGGCACGCCGGCCGCCAGCTCGCGCAGCACCTGGCGGTTGAATCCCGACGTCAGCGTCCAGTCCAGCGGCAGGGTGAATTCCCGCAGGTCACCTTCGAAGTAGGCGGCCAGCTGGCGCACCGGCCCGGCCAGCCGGGCCGATTCCGGCGCCTCGACCGGCTCGGCCGCGAACCGCGCGGCCAGCCGCTCCAGGGCTCTGCGGCGCACCGCTGGAGTGGCGTGGAAGACCACACCGACCAGCCCCCTGCTGCTCGCGGCCAGCAGCAGCGGTCCGATGGCGCTGCCGGCCGTGGTCCACTCGACACTCTGCGTTTCGCTCTCCACGCACCCACCGTACGGCGGCCCGCCGACAGCCCGGCCGGACGGCGAAGTCGCCCGGTTGTCAGTGGGGGGTCGTACGGTGGTTCCATGCGGCCCGTTTCCAAGATCGAACGCACGGTGGCGCCTTTCGAGGTCGTCAGTCCCTACCAGCCCAGCGGTGACCAGCCGACGGCCATCGCCGAGCTCGAGAAGCGTGTCCGCGCAGGTGAGAAGGATGTCGTCCTGCTCGGCGCGACCGGTACAGGCAAGTCGGCGACCACCGCCTGGATGATCGAGAAGCTGCAGCGCCCCACGCTCGTGATGGCACCGAACAAGACGCTCGCCGCCCAGCTGGCGAACGAGTTCCGCGAGCTGCTCCCCAACAACGCCGTCGAGTACTTCGTCTCGTACTACGACTACTACCAGCCCGAGGCCTACGTACCGCAGTCCGATACGTACATCGAGAAGGACTCCTCGATCAACGAGGAGGTCGAGCGGCTGCGCCACTCCGCGACGAACTCGCTGCTGACCCGCCGGGACGTGGTCGTGGTCGCCTCGGTCTCCTGTATCTACGGCCTGGGGACACCGCAGGAGTACGTGGACCGGATGGTGCCCCTCAAGGTGGGCGAGGAGTTCGACCGGGACGAGCTGCTGCGCCGTTTCGTCGACATCCAGTACACGCGCAACGACGTGGCGTTCACCCGTGGCACCTTCCGGGTGCGCGGGGACACCATCGAGATCTTCCCCGTGTACGAGGAGCTCGCCGTCCGTATCGAGATGTTCGGCGACGAGATCGAGGCGCTCTCGACGCTGCACCCGCTCACCGGCGAGATCATCAGCGAGGACGACTCCCTCTACATCTTCCCTGCGACCCACTACGTGGCGGGCCCGGAGCGCATGGAGAAGGCGGTCAACGGCATCGAGAAGGAGCTGGAGGAGCGGCTCGCGGAGCTGGACAAGCAGGGCAAGATGCTGGAGTCCCAGCGGCTGCGCATGCGCACCACCTACGACCTGGAGATGCTGCGCCAGATCGGCAGCTGCTCCGGCATCGAGAACTACTCGATGCACTTCGACGGCCGCGACCCCGGCACCGCGCCCAACACGCTCCTGGACTACTTCCCCGAGGACTTCCTCCTCGTCCTGGACGAGTCGCATGTCACCGTCCCGCAGATCGGCGCGATGTACGAGGGCGACGCCTCCCGCAAGCGCACCCTTGTCGACCATGGCTTCCGGCTGCCGTCGGCCCTGGACAACAGGCCGCTGAAGTGGGAGGAGTTCCAGAAGAGGATCGGCCAGACCGTCTACCTCTCGGCCACACCGGGGAAGTACGAACTCTCCCGGGGCGACGGCTTCGTGGAGCAGATCATCCGTCCCACCGGGCTTGTCGACCCCGAGGTGGTCGTCAAGCCGACCGAGGGCCAGATCGACGACCTCGTCCACGAGATCCGCCGGCGTACGGAGAAGGACGAGCGGGTCCTGGTCACCACGCTCACCAAGAAGATGGCCGAGGACCTGACCGACTACTTCCTCAACCTGGGCATCCAGGTGCGCTATCTGCACAGTGACGTGGACACGCTGCGCCGTATCGAGCTGCTGCGCGAGCTGCGGGCCGGGGAGTACGACGTACTGGTGGGGATCAACCTGCTGCGTGAGGGGCTCGACCTCCCCGAGGTGTCGCTGGTCGCCATCCTCGACGCCGACAAGGAGGGATTCCTCCGCTCCGGCACCTCGCTGATCCAGACGATCGGCCGCGCGGCGCGCAATGTGTCGGGCCAGGTCCACATGTACGCGGACCGGATCACGCCGGCGATGGAGAAGGCCATCGACGAGACCAACCGGCGCCGTGAGAAGCAGGTCGCGTACAACACGGAGCGGGGTCTCGACCCGCAGCCGCTGCGGAAGAAGATCAACGACATCGTCGCGACGATCGCGCGCGAGGAGGTCGACACCGAGCAGCTGCTCGGTACGGGCTACCGCAAGCCCAAAGAGGGGAAGCAGCCGAAGACTCCGGTGCCCGCTCTGGGCGGCGCAGCGGCGAAGGGCGGCAAGGGGGCCAAGGGAGCGAAGGCGGTTCCGACCGACCGCCCTGCCGAGGAACTGGCCGGAATCATCGAGGAGATGACCGAGCGGATGCGTGCCGCCGCAGCGGACCTGCAGTTCGAGGTGGCCGCCCGGCTCCGTGACGAAGTCGGTGAGCTGAAGAAGGAGTTGCGCCAGATGAAGGAGGGCGGGCTCGCCTGACCGGGTTGTTGCAAGAACGACACAAAAATGTCCCGGCCCTCCTGCGGTGTCCGCGCGACTGCGTAGGGTGCGGGGAAACGTGGGGAAACAGGAAGAAGGGACAGCGCGTGACGGCCAATTTTGCGAAGGGCCCCGGCGTCAATCTGACCAAGGGGCAGGCCATCAGCCTGCAGAAGAACGACGGGGGCACACTGACGGCGGTGCGGATGGGGCTCGGCTGGCAGGCGGCGCCGCGCCGTGGGCTGTTCGGCTCCCGCACCCGGGAGATCGACCTGGACGCATCGGCGGTGCTGTTCGCCGACAAGCAGCCGGTGGACGTGGTGTTCTTCCGCCACCTCGTCAGCGACGACGGCTCGGTCAAGCACACCGGTGACAACCTGGTCGGCGGTGCGGGCCAGGGCGGCGACGACGAGGCCATCCTGGTGGACCTCGCACGGGTCCCCGTCCACATCGACCAGATCGTCTTCACGGTGAACTCCTTCACCGGCCAGACGTTCCAGGAAGTGCAGAACGCCTTCTGCCGCATCGTCGACGAGACCAACGGTGAAGAGCTCGCCCGCTACACGCTCGACGGCGGGGGCCAGTTCACCGCCCAGATCATGGCGAAGGTGCACCGCGCGGGCGGCGGCTGGCAGATGACGGCCATCGGCAACCCTGCCAACGGGCGCACGTTCCAGGACCTGATGCCGGCGATCCTGCCGCACCTGTAGCCACCGAGACAGGCTCCCTCACCACGCGGCCTCACCACCCGGCGAAGAGCGCGCAGGCAGTTCCCGGCGGCACCACGCCGCCGGGAACTGCTGTTCGCGTGCCGGTGAAGCGGCGGCGGTGAAGCGGCGGGGCCGGTGAACAACCGCTACGCGACGAGGGGACACGCGCGATGACGGCCGAGCTGGCCCGGGGGCAGAACCACCCCCTGCCCGGGACCCGACTGGAGATCCGGGTGTCGGCCGGGAGTCCGGTCCTGGCCGGGGCGACATTCGGCGACGAACAGGGCAGGGTCAGCGGCGCGGAGTGGGTCGCCCACCCCGGAGCGCCCCGGCTGCCCGGTCTCGTAGTACCCCGGCAGGCGGCGGCCGATCACCGGCTCACGGTGGATCCGGAGGCGCTGCCGGAGGCCGTGCACCGGGTCCACATCCTGCTGGCTCTGCCCACCGGGACCGGTGGGCCGTCCTCTTTCGCCTCTGTCGCGGCGCCGTTCACGACCGTCACCGGACCGGACGGTGCGGAGGTCGTCAGCTACACCCTCACCGGCCTCGGCGCCGAGTCGGCAGTGGTGGCGCTGGAGCTCTACCGGAGACAGGGTGCCTGGAAGGTCCGTGCTGTCGGCCAGGGGTACGAGGGCGGCCTCGCCGAGCTGCTGGGCGACCAGGGAGTGCCGCGCGCCAGGGACCTCGCGGGCGTCATCGAGGCCGCCGTCACCGGCGGCGCGGCCGTCCCCGCGGCTCCGGCCGCGGGGCGCAGCGCCCAGCGAAGCCGGGTCGACTACACACACCCGCGCCGGCAACCGTCCGCGCCCCCGGCCGGGGACATGTCCGCGCCCGGGCCGGACGAGCGGGCCCGGCCGGTGGCGGGCGACGCCACCGGGTGGTCGATGGAGGAGCGGCTGTACAACCAGGTCCGGGGAATGTTCGAGGACCTGGCCCGGACGGTCGCCGCGTACCGCAGCGCGGTCGGCTTCGCCGACTCGCGGCTGGAGCGCGAGACCGACGGGGTGCTCGCCGACTCGCGCAGCCGTACCGGCCCCGCCGGCGCCGAGGCCCGGCGGCAGGCGCAGGAGAAGCGCGACCTGCTGACCGCTCGGGCGCAGGAGGTGCTCGACCGGGATCTCGACCAGCTGACCGCCGAGTCCGGGGTGGTCGAACCGGCGCTGGCCCCGGCCTTCGCCCGCTGGGATCACCCCGTCTGGCAGGGATACCGGGTGCCGGGGGAGGCCCCGCTCGCGGTGCGCGTCGGTGATCTGCACCTCCCGGTCCGTCCTGAGCTGCACATCCCGATGCTGGTGCGGCTGCCGCTGGAGCGCGGTATCTGGGTCGACAGCGGCCGTACCGGATCCGCGGCAGAGCTCGATGCGGCCGCGCTGCGCAGCCGTGCGATGGACACCGCCGTCGCCCACACGGCCCGCCTTCTCGCTGTCCACCCGGCGGGGGAGTTCTCCGTCCAGGTGATCGACCCGGCGGGCGCCGGTGCCGGCCCGCTGGCTCCGCTGACCGGTTCCGGAGTGCTCGACGCGCCCCCGGCGAGGGGCCCACAGGGAGTGACCGCCGTCCTCGCACGGCTGGTGCGGCGCGTGGACCTGGTGCAGATGGCGGTGCGCGGAGGCGCGGCCGATTCCCTGTCACCGGACCTCGACCCCGCCCAACAGCTGCTGATCGTCAACGACTTCCCGCACGGTTTCGACGACCGCGCCCTCACGCGGCTGCGCTATCTGGCCGACGAGGGGCCTTCTGCCGGTGTCCATCTGCTGATGGTCGCCGACCGGGAGGACGCGCGGGACCACGGCCCGGTGCTCGACCCGCTGTGGCGTGCGTTCCTGCGCATCACTCCGGTGCCGGACGACCACATCGCCGACCCCTGGGTCGGACACGCGTGGACCTACGAGCCCTCGGTGCCGGCGCCGGGCAGCGACCTCCTGCGGGACGTGCTGCGTCAGGTCGCCGCCGCTCGCCGCGCCTGACCTCTCCGGGATTCCCGCCCTCTGCGTTCGGGGAAGGGTTTGCCTTCTCAGACCCCACTGAGCTGCGCCTTTGGTCTTTTCTTTACTCAGCCCTTTACCTGGCCTTGGTGTTCCCTGTACTGTTTTTGGTGCGGAGGGGAGTACTCCCCAACTGCGGCGCACCCGTCAGTACGGACCCTTGAGGGTTCCGGGGCGCCGGCCCGGGGCGCCGGTCGGTCCGGCCCGGGTGGAGGAGACCTCCGGCAGCGACGACGCTGATCAAGTAGCCGTAGCAATCGCCGGAGGCGTGATGGACGTTTCACTGACCCTGTGGGCCCTGACCATTCTTGGTCTGGGCGCCCTGATCGCGGTCGACTTCGTGATCGGGCGCAAACCCCATGACGTATCGGTCAAGGAGGCCGGTGTCTGGACCGTGGTCTGGATCGCCCTGGCCGCGCTCTTCGGCCTCGGGCTGTTCCTCTTCGGTGGCGGCCAGGCGTCGGGGGAGTTCTTCGCCGGATTCATCACCGAGAAGTCGCTCAGCGTCGACAACCTCTTCGTCTTCATCCTGATCATGGCGAAGTTCTCGGTGCCGTCCCACCTGCAGCAGCGAGTGCTGCTGTTCGGAGTCCTGATAGCGCTGGTGCTGCGCGCGGTCTTCATCGCGGCGGGCGCGGCGATCATCGCCGGCTTCTCCTGGGTCTTCTTCCTCTTCGGCGCGTTCCTGATCTACACCGCCTGGAAGCTCATCAAGGAGGCGCGATCGGACGACGAGGAAGAGGAATACGAGGAGAACCGCCTGCTCAAGTCGGTCGAGCGCCGCTTCGGCGTGGCCGACCGCTACCACGGCACCAAGCTCTTCATCCAGCAGAACGGCAAGCGGATCATGACGCCGCTGATGGTCGTCATGCTCGCCATCGGCACCACTGACGTGCTGTTCGCGATGGACTCGATCCCCGCGATCTTCGGGCTCACCAAGGACCCGTACATCGTCTTCACGGCCAACGCCTTCGCCCTCATGGGCCTCCGTCAGCTGTACTTCCTCATTGGCGGCCTGCTGAAGAAGCTGGTGCACCTCAGCTACGGGCTGTCGGTCATCCTCGGCTTCATCGGCGTCAAGCTGCTGCTGCACGCGCTGCACGAGTCGGGGGTCCCGGTGCCGGAGATCTCCATCCCTGTCTCGCTGGCGGTCATCTGCGGTGTCCTGATCGTCACCACCGTCACCAGCCTTCTCGCGACCAGGAAGCAACGGGCGGCCGGGGCCGGGGAGAAGGACAGGACCCACGTCTGACGGAGC
Source organism: Streptomyces sp. NBC_00388 (assembly GCF_036061255.1). NCBI lineage: Bacteria > Bacillati > Actinomycetota > Actinomycetes > Kitasatosporales > Streptomycetaceae > Streptomyces > Streptomyces sp. NBC_00388. The sequence continues at coordinate 1,793,503 of NZ_CP107948.1, read as the reverse complement.
GGCCCGGAGCCGCAGGCGTACGGGCGCGGGCGCCGGTCACCAGCCGCGTGCGCGCCACTCCGCCAGGTGCGGGCGCTCGTCGCCCAGTGTGGTGTCGTGGCCGTGCCCCGGATAGACCCAGCTCTCGTCGGAGAGCTGGTCGAAGAGCTTCGTCTCGATACCGTCCAGCAGGCTGGTGAACGCCTTCGGATCCTCGTGGGTGTTCCCGACCCCGCCGGGGAAGAGGCAGTCACCCGTGAAGACGTGCGGGTGGCCGTGCGGGTCGTCGTAGATCAGCACGATCGAGCCGGGGGTGTGGCCGATCAGCCGGCGGGCCATCAGCGGGACCCGGCCGACATGGATCGTGTCACCGTCCTCCACCGGCACATCGGTGGCGACAGGGATGCCCCCGGCGTCGTACCGCCCGGCATAGGTACGGGCGCCGGTGGCATCCACCACCGCCTGCAGGGACTGCCAGTGGTCGCCGTGGCGGTGGGTGGTGACGACGGAGGCGATGGAGTCGGATCCGATCAGCTGCAGCAGTGTCCCGGTGTCGTTGGCCGCGTCGATCAGCAGCTGTTGCCCGGACTCGCGACAGCGCAGCAGGTACGCGTTGTTGTTCATCGGGCCCACCGCGACCTTGGAGATCATCAGAGCTGTCAGCTCGTGTACGTCCGCCGCGCCGCCGACCTTCACCACTCCGCTGTACGTCATGGTGCGAGTCTAGAGCGACGGCAGCGAGGGCAGGGCGCCGTTGCCGGGGACGGTCAGGCCCTTGCCGTCGCCCCGGCCCGAGAGCCAGCCCAGCAGCGCCGCGGCGGGCCCGGTGACGCCGGCCACCGCGGGGTCGGCGGAGAAGCGGTCCCGCAGGAAGTCGATCTCCCGCTCGGTGAACTCCCCGGGCAGATCGTCCAGCTCGTATCCGATGCCGAGATCGACGTGGTGCAGCTCGACCTCGGCCCACCGCCGGAAGGGGAGCCGGGCCGCCGTGTCCGTGACGCCGTTGCGCAGAGTGACGGTTCGGGACCAGTCCGCGGGGAGTCCGGTGTGCTCGCGGAGCCGGGCCGCGCTCTCGCGCACGTCCGCCAGCTGTTCGGCGAGCGGGCGGTGCGCGTCGCGCTCGATGTCGCCGTCGCGGGCCTCGGCGGACGCGTACATCGGAAGCCCGTTGAGAACATTTCCGATCGCGTCGGCGTTACGGGAGAGATGAGCCAGTACGTGACCGCGGGACCAGCCGGGAAGCCGTGACGGTTCCGCGGCCGCGGCGTTGTCCAGTCCGGCGGCCGAGGCCAGCAGCCTTTCGGTCGCCTCGTCCAGGGATCTCAGGTCTCGCGCGTGATCGATCATGCAGCCGACGATAGGCCCCTCCACTCCTTCGGGTGAAGCTGTTTACCGATGGCAGGTAATCGAATGCGCGTGCTATAAGCTCGTGAGAGACATCCAACAAGCCATCTTCAGACATCGCTGAGGCGCCCCCCATACCCTGGGGAGGGGGCTCCGCCCCTGCTTCTTCTCTCAGAAAGGTGCGGACCGGCGTGGCCGACCGTCTCATCGTTCGTGGCGCTCGCGAGCACAACCTCAAGAACGTCTCGATCGACCTCCCACGTGACTCCCTGATCGTCTTCACCGGGCTCTCCGGATCAGGCAAGTCCTCCCTCGCGTTCGACACGATCTTCGCCGAGGGGCAGCGCCGCTATGTCGAGTCGCTCTCCTCGTACGCCCGGCAGTTCCTCGGGCAGATGGACAAGCCCGATGTGGACTTCATCGAGGGTCTGTCCCCCGCCGTCTCGATCGACCAGAAGTCGACCTCGCGCAATCCGCGCTCGACGGTCGGCACCATCACCGAGGTCTACGACTACCTGCGGCTGCTCTTCGCACGCATCGGCAAGCCGCACTGCCCCCAGTGCGGCCGGCCCATCTCGCGCCAGTCCCCGCAGGCCATCGTCGACAAGGTCCTCGAACTGCCCGAGGGCAGCCGCTTCCAGGTCCTCTCGCCGCTCGTGCGCGAGCGCAAGGGTGAATTCGTCGACCTCTTCTCCGACCTCCAGACCAAGGGGTACAGCCGTGCCCGGGTGGACGGCGAGACGATCCAGCTCTCCGAGCCGCCCACGCTGAAGAAGCAGGAGAAGCACACCATCGAGGTGGTCATCGACCGCCTCACGGTGAAGGACAGCGCCAAGCGGCGCCTCACCGACTCCGTGGAGACCGCCCTCGGCCTGGCCGGCGGCATGGTCATCCTGGACTTCGTCGATCTGCCCGCTGACGACCCCGAGCGTGAGCGGATGTACTCCGAGCACCTCTACTGCGCGTACGACGACCTGTCCTTCGAGGAGCTGGAGCCGCGCTCCTTCTCGTTCAACTCGCCCTTCGGCGCCTGCCCCGACTGCACCGGCATCGGGACGCGCATGGAGGTCGACCCCGAGCTGCTCGTCCCGGACGAGGACAAGTCACTCGACGAGGGCGCGATCTCACCGTGGTCGCACGGCCACACCAAGGAGTACTTCGCCCGGCTGGTCGGCGCGCTCGCCGGCGAGCTCGGATTCCGCACGGACATCCCCTGGGCGGGGCTCCCGCAGCGCGCCAAGAAGGCCCTGCTGTACGGCCACAAGACCCAGATCGAGGTCCGCTACCGCAACCGGTACGGCCGCGAGCGCGCCTACACGACCTCCTTCGAGGGCGTGGTGCCCTTCGTCAAGCGGCGGCACTCCGAGGCCGAGAGCGACTCCAGCAGGGAGCGCTTCGAGGGCTATATGCGCGAGGTGCCCTGCCCGACCTGTGAGGGCACCCGGCTGAAGCCGATCGTCCTCGCGGTCACCGTGATGGAGAGGTCCATCGCCGAGGTCGCCGCCATGTCGATCAGCGAGTGCGCGGACTTCCTGGGCCGGCTGAAGCTCAACGCCCGCGACAAGAAGATCGCCGAGCGGGTGCTCAAGGAGGTCAACGAACGGCTGAGGTTCCTGGTCGACGTCGGCCTCGACTACCTCTCGCTCAACCGCGCGGCGGGCACGCTCTCCGGCGGTGAGGCGCAGCGCATCCGGCTGGCCACCCAGATCGGTTCCGGCCTGGTCGGTGTGTTGTACGTCCTGGACGAGCCGTCCATCGGCCTGCACCAGCGCGACAACCACCGCCTGATCGAGACGCTCATCAGGCTGCGCGACATGGGCAACACCCTGATCGTGGTCGAGCACGACGAGGACACCATCAAGGTCGCCGACTGGGTCGTGGACATCGGCCCCGGCGCGGGCGAGCACGGCGGCAAGGTCGTGCACTCCGGTTCGCTGAAGGACCTCCTCACCAACAAGGAGTCGCTGACCGGCCAGTACCTGGCGGGCAAGAGGGCCATCCCGATCCCGGACGTGCGCAGGCCCGTGGACCCGGGGCGGCGGCTGACGGTGCACGGAGCCCGGGAGAACAACCTCCAGGACATCGACGTGGCCTTCCCCCTCGGGGTGCTGACCGCGGTCACCGGTGTCTCCGGATCCGGAAAGTCGACGCTGGTCAACGACATCCTCTACACGCACCTCGCCCGCGAGCTCAACGGTGCGCGTACGGTCCCCGGCCGGCACACCCGGGTCGACGGCGATGACCTGGTCGACAAGGTCGTCCACGTCGACCAGTCGCCCATCGGACGTACGCCCCGGTCCAACCCGGCGACGTACACCGGAGTCTTCGACCATGTGCGCAGGCTCTTCGCCGAGACGATGGAGGCCAAGGTCCGGGGCTACCTTCCGGGGCGCTTCTCCTTCAACGTCAAGGGCGGTCGCTGCGAGAACTGCTCGGGTGACGGCACGATCAAGATCGAGATGAACTTCCTGCCGGACGTGTATGTCCCGTGCGAGGTCTGCCACGGTGCGCGCTACAACCGGGAGACCCTGGAGGTCCACTACAAGGGCAAGTCGATCGCCGAGGTCCTGGACATGCCGATCGAGGAGGGCCTGGACTTCTTCGAGGCCGTCCCGACGATCGCGCGTCATCTGCGCACGCTGCACGAGGTGGGCCTCGGGTACGTCCGGCTCGGGCAGTCCGCCCCCACCCTCTCCGGCGGTGAGGCGCAGCGGGTGAAGCTGGCGAGTGAGCTGCAGAAGCGTTCGACCGGCCGCACGGTCTACGTCCTGGACGAGCCGACGACGGGCCTTCACTTCGAGGACATCAGCAAGCTCATCAACGTGCTGTCGGGGCTGGTCGACAAGGGGAACTCGGTGATCGTCATCGAGCACAACCTGGACGTCATCAAGACCGCGGACTGGGTCGTCGACATGGGACCCGAGGGCGGCAACGGCGGTGGCCTGGTCGTCGCGGAGGGCACTCCCGAGGAGGTGGCCGGGGTCCCGGCCAGCCATACGGGGAAGTTCCTGCGGGAGATCCTGGACGCCGAGCGGATCAGCGACGCGGCCCCGGCCGTCCGCGCTCCGGCGAAGAAGGCCACCGCGAAGAAGGTCACCGCGAAGAAGGCGGCCCCGAGGAAGGTGACGGCGGCGAAGGCGCCGGCGAAGGGAGCCGTGGAGAAGAAGGCAGCGGCCAAGAAGCCGGCGGCCAAGAAGTCCCCGCCGAAGAAGGCGACGCGCACACGCCGGGCTTCGTGACCGGCGACGGGTGCCGCGCGCGGTGACGCCGTGACGGGCCCGGCCCGTCACGGCGCCGCGGACCGGCCCCGTGAAAGTGGCGCGGGCCGGCGGTGGCGTACGGTTCCGGGCCGCCGTGACGGGCCGGGGCGAAGGTCTGCCCGTGGTGCTCTGCCATGGGCAGTAGCGGCGGGCCGGGCGGGTCGCCCTGCGCCGTGCCGGGAGCCCCCCCGGGGGCCCCCGGGGGGCCCAAGGCCTGTCCCGCAATCCCTGGCGGGCGCACGACGTCAGCTACGGCACCTCGCCGCGTTGCCGGAACGCCCGGATACATCCAGTATGCGAACACCCCTGCGCCGTGCGAGGCACCGCAGACGGCGCCGCGCGCCGATCCACCAGGGATTACGGGACAGCCCTCAGCCGGGCCGCCGTTCGAGTTCCCACGCGTAGGGCGGTTCGGCCCCCGTGCGTGAGCAGGTCACTGCGGCCGCACGGGCAGCGAAGCCCAGGACCTGGGCCCAGTCGTCGGCGGACATCGCGGCCGTCGCCGCCGCCGACAGCGCGTCCCGTTCCGCCAGACCGTGCAGCAGCGCCGCGTTGACGGTGTCGCCTGCGCCGATCGTGTCCGCCACGTCGACCGCGGCGCCGGGGACCGCGTACCGGTCACCCGCCCTGGTCCGTACGGTCAGCCCCGCGCCACCGTGGGTGACCACGACCGCCTCAGGCCCCGCGGCCAGCCACTCCTCCGGGGTGCCGCCGAGCCAGTGGGCGTCCTCCTCCGACAGCTTCAGGAGGGTGACATCGGGCAGCCAGCCCCTGAAGCGTTTGCGGTAGGCCTCCGCGTCCTGGATCAGCCCCGCCCTGATGTTCGGGTCGAGCAGGGTGAACACCCCGCGCGCCGCCTCCCGCCGCAGGAGCGCCTCGTAGGCACTCGCACCCGGTTCGAGCACCAGTGAACAGGTCCCCACGGCCAAAGCCCGCACCTCGGAGGGGAGTTCCTCCGGTAGCTCGAAGAGCCGGTCCGCGCTGCCCTCCGCGTAGAAGCCGTACCCCGCGGAACCGTCGTCGCTCAGCGCCGCCACCGCGAGCGTCGTCGGCTCCGGCCCGCGCTGCACCAGGGAAAGGTCCACACCGGCCGCCCGGAGACCGCCGAGCAGCGCCTGGCCGAAGCCGTCGGTGGAGACCCGCGAGCAGAAGCCCACCCGGGCGCCGAGCCTCCCCAGGGCGATGGCCGTGTTGTAGGGCCCGCCGCCCAGCCGTGGCAGCAGCGCGGGCAGCGGTCCGCCGGGCGCCGCGGCGTTCTGCGGCACCAGGTCGATCAGGGATTCTCCGGCGACGGTGATCACAGATCCAGAACGTAGCCGAAGTTCCCGGGCCCGTAAACGCTGCAAACACCGCCTGCCGTGACGGGGATCTCCACCGGTATGGTCGGGTCCGTCGCCGATGCCCGTTGAACACTGGAGCCCCCCATGTCCGGTCTGCCCCCCGCCCGTCGTTCCGTCCTCATGGGAGCCGCCCTGGCCGGTGCCGCCGGACTGGGTCTCACCGCGTGTTCGGGAGGCGGCGGCGGCACCGCGTCGGGGCCGGACAAGCCCGTCGACCTCGGGTCCGCGGACGCCGTACCGGTCGGGGGAGTCAAGTACTACCGGGAGCAGTTCCTGCTCGTGAGCCGGCCGAGCGCCGACGAGTACAAGGCGCTCTGGTCGCGGTGCACCCACCAGAACTGCCCCCTGCAGAAGATCGAGGGCAAGGTGGGTATCTGTCCCTGCCACGGCAGCCGCTTCGACGTCACGACCGGCAAGGTCCTGCAGGGCCCCGCCAGCCGCCCGCTCGCCGACGTCCCGGTCAGGGTGCAGGGCGGAAAGCTGATCGCGGGCCCCGACAAGAAGGCCTGACGCCGCCCGCGGTGACTCCGCGCTGTCAGTCACCGCCAGTAGGGTGGGAGACATGGCAGACCCCTCCAGTTACCGCCCCAAGCCGGGACAGATCCCCGACTCCCCGGGGGTCTACAAATTCCGCGACGAGCACCACCGGGTGATCTACGTCGGGAAGGCGAAAAGCCTGCGCCCGCGCCTGTCCTCGTACTTCCAGGACCTGGCCAATCTCCACCCGCGCACCCGCACGATGGTCACCACGGCCGCGTCCGTGGAGTGGACCGTGGTCTCCACGGAGGTCGAGGCGCTCCAGCTCGAATACTCCTGGATCAAGGAATTCGACCCCCGTTTCAACGTCAAGTACCGGGACGACAAGAGCTATCCGTCCCTCGCTGTGACGCTGAACGAGGAATTCCCGCGGGTGCAGGTGATGCGCGGCCCCAAGAAGAAGGGCGTGCGCTACTTCGGTCCGTACGGCCACGCCTGGGCCATCCGCGAGACCGTCGATCTGATGCTCCGCGTCTTCCCGGTGCGCACCTGCTCCGCCGGGGTGTTCAAACGCTCCGCGCAGATCGGCCGCCCCTGCCTCCTCGGCTACATCGGCAAGTGCTCGGCCCCCTGTGTCGGCCGTGTCACCCCCGAGGAGCACCGTGAACTCGCGGAGGAGTTCTGCGACTTCATGGCCGGCCGCACCGGTGCCTACATCCGCCGCATCGAGAGGGAGATGCGGGAGGCGGCCGAGGAGATGGAGTACGAGAGGGCCGGCAGGCTCCGCGACGACATAGAGGCGCTCAAGCGCGCCCTGGAGAAGAACGCCGTCGTCTTCAACGACGCCACCGACGCCGACCTGATCGCCGTGGCCGAGGACGAGCTGGAGGCCGCCGTCCAGATCTTCCACGTCCGGGGCGGCCGGGTCCGCGGCCAGCGCGGCTGGGTGACCGACAAGGTCGAGGCGGTGGAGACCTCCGGCCTCGTCGAGCACGCGCTCCAGCAGCTGTACGGCGAGGAGCAGGGTGAGGGCGTGCCCAAGGAGGTGCTGGTCCCGGCGCTCCCGGAGCGGACCGAAGCCGTCGCCCAGTGGCTCGCCGACCGCCGTGGTTCCCATGTCTCGCTGCGCATCCCGCAGCGCGGTGACAAGAAGGACCTGATGGCGACCGTGCAGCGCAATGCCCAGCAGGCGCTGGTGCTGCACAAGACCAAGCGCGCCTCCGACCTCACCACCCGGTCCCGGGCCCTGGAGGAGATCGCCGCGGCCCTGGGCCTCGACAGCGCCCCGCTGCGGATCGAGTGCTACGACATCTCGCACCTCCAGGGCGACGACGTGGTGGCGTCGATGGTGGTCTTCGAGGACGGTCTGGTCCGCAAGGGGGAGTACCGCCGCTTCCAGATCAAGAGCTTCGAGGGGCAGGACGACGTCCGGTCCATGCACGAGGTGCTCACCCGGCGCTTCCGGCGGTACCTCCAGGAGAAGGAGCGGACCGGGGAGTGGACCGAGGAGCAGGCCGCCGAGGCCTGCGAGGAGGACGGCCGCCCCAAGCGCTTCGCCTACCCGCCCCAGTTGGTGGTGGTCGACGGCGGGCAGCCCCAGGTGGCGGCGGCGAAGCGGGCACTCGACGAGCTGGGCATCGACGACGTCGCGGTCTGCGGGCTGGCCAAGCGGCTGGAGGAGGTCTGGCTCCCCGACGACGACGATCCGGTGGTCCTGCCGCGGTCCAGCGAGGGGCTCTACCTCCTCCAGCGGGTGCGTGACGAGGCCCACCGTTTCGCCATCACCTACCAGCGGGCCAAGCGGGCCAAGCGTTTCAAGGCGGGCCCGCTCGACTCGGTGGCCGGGCTCGGCGACACCAGGAAACAGGCTCTGATCAAGCACTTCGGCTCGGTGAAGAAGCTTCGGCAGGCAACAATCGACCAGATCTGCGAAGTGCCCGGCATAGGCCGCAGGACGGCCGAGTCGGTGGCCGCGGCGCTCGCACAGGCGGCCCCGGCCGCACCTGCCGTGAACACGGCCACAGGAGAGATCATGGAAGACGACGGGGGCGACACGCATGAGTGACGAACAGGAACGGGACGGAACACACGTGAGTACGGGCAGTGGGGGCACGGGCACGGCAGCCGAGACAACGGAAGCGGCCATCCCGGAGCTGGTGATCATCTCCGGGATGTCCGGCGCCGGACGGTCCACCGCGGCGAAGTGCCTGGAGGACCTCGGCTGGTTCGTGGTGGACAACCTCCCGCCCGCGCTGATCCCCACCATGGTGGAGCTCGGCGCCCGCTCGCAGGGGAACGTGGCCCGTATCGCCGTGGTCGTCGATGTCCGGGGCCGCCGCTTCTTCGACAACCTCCGCCAGTCCCTCGCGGACCTGGCCGCCAAGGAGGTCACCCGGCGCATCGTCTTCCTGGAGTCCTCGGACGACGCGCTGGTGCGCCGCTTCGAGTCGGTCCGCAGACCGCACCCGCTCCAGGGGGACGGCCGGATCACCGACGGCATCGCAGCCGAGCGCGACCTGCTGCGCGAGCTCCGCGGCGACGCCGACCTGGTGATCGACACCTCCAGCCTCAACGTGCACGAGCTGCGAGCCAAGATGGACGCCCAGTTCGCAGGCGACGAGGAGCCCGAGCTGCGGGCGACCGTGATGTCGTTCGGCTACAAGTACGGGCTGCCGGTCGACGCGGACCTCGTCGTCGACTGCCGCTTCCTGCCCAACCCGCACTGGGTCCCCGAACTGCGCCCGTTCACCGGCCTCAACGAGGAGGTGTCCGCGTACGTCTTCAACCAGCCGGGCGCCAAGGAGTTCCTCGACCAGTACAGCGAACTGCTCCAGATCATCGCCACCGGCTACCGCCGTGAGGGCAAGCGGTACGTGACCATCGCCGTCGGCTGTACCGGCGGCAAGCACCGCTCCGTTGCGATGTCCGACAAGCTCGCCGCCCGGCTGGCGTCGGAAGGGATCGAGACGGTGCTCGTCCACCGGGACATGGGGCGCGAGTGACGGGCCGCAGCACCGCCAGGCTGCGGCGCGTACGGCTGGTGCCGGGCCGGACCAGGCGCGGCACCCAGCCGAAGGTCGTCGCGCTGGGCGGCGGCATGGGGCTCTCCGCGTCGCTGGCCGCGCTGCGCCGGATCACCGGGGACCTGACCGCCGTGGTGACCGTGGCCGACGACGGCGGCTCCAGCGGCCGGCTCCGCGAGGAGCTGGGTGTGCTGCCGCCGGGCGATCTGCGCAAGGCGCTCGCCGCGCTCTGCGGGGACGACGACTGGGGACAGACCTGGGCCCGGGTCATCCAGCACCGCTTCCAGTCCAAGGGCGATCTGCACGAGCACGCGGTCGGGAATCTGCTGATCGTCGCCCTCTGGGAGCAGCTCGGCGACCACGTACAGGCCCTGGACCTGGTCGGCAGGCTGCTCGGCGCGCACGGCAGAGTGCTGCCGATGTCCGCGGTGCCGCTGGAGCTCCAGGCGCTGGTACGCGGCCACGATCCGAACCGTCCTGACGATGTCGACACGGTCCGCGGGCAGGCCACGGTGGCCCTCACCCCCGGCGAGGTGCAGTCCGTGCACCTCGTGCCGAACGACCCGCCGGCCGTCCCCGAGGCGGTCGCGGCGGTCCTCGACGCGGACTGGGTCGTGCTCGGTCCCGGCTCCTGGTTCTCGTCGGTGATCCCGCACCTGCTGGTGCCTGAACTGCTCGACGCGCTGATCGAGACGAAGGCGCGGAAGGTGCTCTCGCTCAATCTCGCTCCGCAACCCGGTGAAACCGATGGCTTCTCACCGCAGCGTCATTTGGAGGTTTTGGCCCGACACGCCCCTAAACTCGCCATGGACGTGGTGCTTGCCGACGAGGCCGCCGTGCCCGACCGCCCGAGTCTCGCCGAAGCCGCCAAAGGGCTCGGCGCGGCGGTCGAGCTGGCCCCCGTGGCCTCGCCCGACGGCTCCCCGAGACATGACAGGGAGCTGCTGGCCGCCGCGTACGACCGTATTTTTCGGATGCATGGAAGGATCGGCCCATGGCGATGACGGCAGCGGTGAAGGACGAAGTCTCCCGGCTCCCCGTCACCCGGACCTGCTGCAGGAAGGCGGAGGTTTCGGCGATTCTTCGGTTCGCCGGCGGGCTGCACCTGGTGAGCGGGCGGATTGTGATCGAGGCGGAGCTGGACACCGCCATGGCGGCGCGCCGGCTGAAGCGGGACATCCTGGAGATTTTCGGACACAACTCCGAACTGATCGTGATGGCCCCCGGCGGTCTGCGCAGAGGCAGCCGCTACGTCGTACGCGTGGTGGCGGGCGGCGACCAGCTGGCACGCCAGACCGGCCTGGTGGACGGCCGCGGCCGCCCCATCCGCGGGCTGCCCCCGCAGGTGGTCTCGGGGGCCACCTGCGACGCCGAGGCGGCCTGGCGCGGCGCCTTCCTGGCGCACGGCTCGCTCACCGAGCCCGGGCGCTCCTCGTCGCTTGAGGTGACCTGCCCCGGGCCCGAGGCGGCGCTCGCCCTGGTGGGGGCGGCCCGCAGGCTCCAGATCCCCTCCAAGGCCCGTGAGGTGCGCGGTGTGGACCGGGTCGTCGTCCGGGACGGGGACGCGATCGGCGCCCTCCTCACCCGGCTCGGCGCACACGAGTCCGTGCTGGCGTGGGAGGAGCGGCGGATGCGCCGCGAGGTCCGCGCCACCGCCAACCGCCTCGCCAACTTCGACGACGCCAACCTCCGCCGCTCGGCGCGGGCCGCGGTCGCGGCCGGGGCCCGGGTGGGCCGCGCGCTGGAGATCCTCGCCGACGAGGTGCCCGAGCACCTCGCGGCGGCCGGCCGGCTGCGGATGGAGCACAAGCAGGCGTCGCTGGAGGAGCTCGGTGCGCTCGCCGACCCGCCGCTGACCAAGGACGCCGTGGCGGGCCGCATCCGCCGGCTGCTGGCCATGGCGGACAAGCGGGCGCAGGATCTGGGGATTCCCGGAACCGAGTCCACGCTTTCCGAGGAGATGGACGACAGCCTGGTCGGCTGAGCGCCGAATCCGGCGGAACCGCAGCGGTATTCGCCACGGAGTTCCGTCCGCCGGTGCCGGTGCCCATATGGGTACCGGCACCGTCGTATGAGCCGGGCGTATGTACTGGTGGGTACGGGTCTCCGTGCCGCATGTGAAATTCCGTACGGTCCTGTTCGATATGACCCTGAGGCCTTTCGGGAGGTAGGGTCGTAGGCGGTCGGGGACATCCCATACATCTCGCCGTGGCGTCGAAACCCGGCGTACCAACGAGGAGATCGAGTTCGTGACGATCCGCGTAGGCATCAACGGCTTTGGCCGCATCGGTCGTAACTACTTCCGCGCGCTGCTGGAGCAGGGTGCTGACATCGAGATCGTGGCTGTCAACGACCTGGGTGACACCGCGACCACCGCGCATCTGCTGAAGTACGACACGATTCTGGGCCGCCTCAAGGCCGAGGTCTCGCACACCGCAGACACCATCACCGTTGACGGTCACACCATCAAGGTGCTGTCCGAGCGCAACCCGGCCGACATCCCCTGGGGTCAGCTGGGCGTCGACATCGTGATCGAGTCGACCGGCTTCTTCACGAAGAAGGCCGACGCCGAGAAGCACATCGCCGGCGGCGCCAAGAAGGTCCTCATCTCGGCTCCGGCCAAGGGCGAGGACATCACCATCGTGATGGGCGTGAACCAGGACAAGTACGACGCGGCCAAGCACCACGTCATCTCCAACGCCTCCTGCACCACGAACTGTGTGGCGCCGATGGCCAAGGTTCTCCTGGAGAACTTCGGCATCGTCAAGGGCATGATGACGACGGTCCACGCGTACACCAACGACCAGCGCATCCTGGACTACCCGCACTCGGACCTGCGCCGCGCCCGCGCCGCCGCCGAGAACATCATCCCGACCACCACGGGCGCCGCCAAGGCGACCGCGCTGGTCATCCCGGAGCTCGAGGGCAAGCTCGACGGCATCGCGATGCGCGTCCCGGTCCCGACGGGCTCCGTGACCGACCTGGTCATCGAGCTGGAGCGCGAGGTCACCAAGGACGAGGTCAACGCCGCGTTCCAGAAGGCCTCCGAGGGCCAGCTCAAGGGCCTCCTCGACTACACCGAGGACCCGATCGTCTCCTCGGACATCGTCAACTGGCCGGCGTCCTGCACCTTCGACTCCTCCCTGACCATGGTCCAGGGCAAGAGCGTCAAGGTCATCGGCTGGTACGACAACGAGTGGGGCTACTCCAACCGCCTGGTCGACCTGACCGTCTTTGTCGGCAACCAGCTCTGAGCACGGGCCGGTAGGCACCTCGATGTGAGCACGGGGCTCGGACTGCGCAACGAAGCGCGGTCCGGGCCCCGTCGCCTGTCCAGATCGTCCAAGGAGTCCTGGAACCCATGAAGACCATCGACGAACTTCTCGCCGAAGGGGTCGCGGGCAAGCGGGTATTCGTCCGCGCCGACCTCAATGTGCCGCTCTCCGGCACCACGATCACCGACGACGGCCGGATCCGCGCCGTCCTGCCGACGGTCACCAAGCTCGCGGAGGCCGGCGCCCGTGTCGTCGTCGCCTCGCACCTGGGCCGCCCGAAGGGCGCCCCAGACCCGGCGTTCTCGCTCGCGCCCGCCGCCGCCCGCCTCGGTGAACTCCTCGGCGCCGACGTCGCGTTCGCGACCGACACGGTCGGCGATTCCGCCAGGGCCACGGTCGCCGGCCTCGCCGACGGCCAGGTCGCCGTCATCGAGAACCTCCGCTTCAACGCCGGTGAGACCTCGAAGGACGACGCCGAGCGCGGCGCCTTCGCCGACCGGCTCGCCGAGCTCGCCGATGTCTACGTCGGTGACGGCTTCGGCGCCGTCCACCGCAAGCACGCCTCGGTCTACGACCTCCCCGCGCGTCTGCCGCACGCCGCCGGCTACCTCATCGCCACCGAGGTCGGCGTCCTCAAGAAGCTGACCACCGACGTCCAGCGCCCGTACGCCGTGGTGCTCGGCGGCGCCAAGGTCTCCGACAAGCTGGGCGTCATCGACCACCTCCTGGAGCGCGCCGACCGCATCCTCATCGGCGGCGGCATGGCGTACACCTTCCTCAAGGCCCAGGGCCACGAGGTCGGCAGCTCCCTCCTGCAGGAGGACCAGATCCCGGTGGTCCTGGAGTACCTGGAGCGCGCCAAGGCCAAGGGCGTGGAGTTCGTGCTCCCCGTCGACGTCGTGGTCTCCGACGGCTTCCCCGACCTCAAGGCCAAGGCGCCGACGCACCCCGACACGGTCCCCGCGGACGCGATCCCGGCCGGGCAGATGGGCCTGGACAACGGCCCCGAGACCAACAAGCTCTACGCATCGAAGCTCGCCGACGCGGCCACCGTCTTCTGGAACGGCCCGATGGGCGTCTTCGAGCACCCCGACTACGCCGACGGCACCCGTGCCGTCGCGCAGGCGCTCGTCGACAGCCAGGCCTTCACGGTCGTCGGTGGCGGCGACTCGGCCGCCGCGGTCCGCATCCTGGGCTTCGACGAGAACACGTTCGGACACATCTCGACCGGTGGCGGCGCCAGCCTCGAATACCTCGAAGGCAAGACGCTTCCCGGCCTCGCCGCACTGGAGAACTGACAACCTCATGACACAGCAGAGCACCCGCACCCCGCTCATGGCGGGCAACTGGAAGATGAACCTCAACCACCTTGAGGCCATCGCACACGTCCAGAAGCTCTCCTTCGCCCTCGCCGACAAGGACTACGACGCGGTCGAGGTGGCGGTCCTGCCGCCCTTCGTCGACCTGCGCTCCGTCCAGACCCTCGTCGACGGCGACAAGTTGAAGATCAAGTACGGCGCCCAGGACATCTCGGCGCACGACTCCGGCGCGTACACCGGTGAGGTCTCCGGTCCGATGCTGGCCAAGCTGAAGTGCGCCTATGTGGCCGTCGGGCACAGCGAGCGCCGTCAGTACCACGCCGAGACCGACGAGGTCTGCAACGCCAAGGTGAAGGCCGCCTACAAGCACGGCATCACCCCGATCCTCTGCGTCGGCGAAGGGCTGGACGTCCGCAAGGCCGGCCAGCAGGTCGCGTACACGCTGGGCCAGCTCGACGGCGGGCTCAAGGACATCCCGGCCGACGAGGCCGAGTCCATCGTGATCGCGTACGAGCCGGTGTGGGCCATCGGGACCGGCGAGGTCGCCACCCCCGAGGACGCCCAGGAGGTCTGCGGGGCGATCCGCGGCCGGCTGGCCGAGCTGTACTCGCAGGAGCTGGCCGACAAGGTCCGCATCCAGTACGGCGGCTCGGTCAAGTCCGGCAACGTGGCCGCGATCATGGCGCAGCCCGATGTGGACGGTGCGCTGATCGGCGGCGCCGCCCTAGACGCCGACGAGTTCGTCAAGATCGTCCGCTTCCGCGACCAGTGAGTATGCGCTAGCGCGGATCCGTCGTACCCTTGCGGGGCCGAGACGGCTGGCAACAGCCGTCCGGCCCCTTCGTCCGTTATGAGTTCCGAGGAAGTTGGTCCAGCCGTGATTCTGGGGTTCTCGATCGCCCTGATCGTCTTCAGCCTGCTGCTGATGCTGCTGGTGCTGATGCACAAGGGAAAGGGCGGCGGCCTCTCCGACATGTTCGGTGGCGGCATGCAGTCGTCCGTCGGCGGCTCCTCGGTCGCCGAGCGCAACCTCGACCGCATCACCGTGGTGCTCGGCCTGCTGTGGTTCGTCTGCATCGTCGTGCTCGGTCTGCTGATGAAGCTGAAGAACTGACCATCGGTATCCGCGTTCCCGCCGCGCGCCGCCCGCGTTTCGCCGCGGGGGTGTAACTCCAATCACTGGACGCGCGTTGGGCCTTACGTAGACTGGGGCACCTTCGAGCACCATCACGCAGGGAGTTACGACCGTGGCAAGTGGCAACGCGATCCGGGGAAGCCGGGTCGGAGCGGGGCCGATGGGGGAGGCCGAGCGGGGCGAGTCCGCACCGCGCCTGTGCATCTCCTTCTGGTGCTCGAACGGGCACGAGACGCAGCCGAGCTTCGCCCACGACGCGCAGGTTCCCGAGACCTGGGACTGCCCGCGCTGTGGGTTCCCGGCCGGTCAGGACAGCGACAACCCCCCGGACCCGCCGCGCACCGAGCCGTACAAGACTCACCTCGCGTATGTGCGCGAGCGCCGCAGCGACGAGGACGGCGAGGCGATCCTCGCCGAGGCCCTGGCGAAGCTGCGGGGCGAGATCTAGCAGTGTGAATTCCGGCCGGACCCCACGCGGGTGTCCGGCCGGACTGCGTAGGAGCCGCCGCCGGTCGTGGCGGGGCACCGGTCCATGAGCCGCGAGTGCTGGTCGCGGCACTCGTCCGCCCGATCAATTAGGTTGGACGGAGCGGAGCATGCACGCAGGTACGAGAAGAATGGACTGATGTCCGAGATGAACGCAGCAGGCCGTGCCAGGCTCAACCAGATGCCCGAGTGGACCGCACTGGGCAAGCACCGGGAGCAGCTGGGCGACACCGGCCTCCGGGAGCTGTTCGACGGGGACCCCGAGCGGGGGAGTACCTACACCCTCCGGGCGGGCGACCTGTATCTCGACTACTCCAAGCACCTGGTGACCGGTGAGACGCTCGGCCTGCTCCGTGAGCTGGCCGCCGCCACCGGGGTGGCCGGGCTGCGCGACGCGATGTTCCGCGGCGAGAAGATCAACACGACCGAGGACCGCGCGGTGCTGCACACGGCGCTCCGCGCCCCGCGTGGAGCGGTCGTCGAGGTGGACGGGGAGAACGTCGTACCCGCGGTGCACGCCGTGCTCGACAAGATGTCCGCCTTCTCGGACAAGGTCAGGTCGGGCGAGTGGACCGGTCACACCGGCCGGCGCATCAGGAACATCGTCAACATCGGTATCGGCGGTTCGGACCTGGGCCCGGCGATGGCGTACGAGGCGCTGCGCTCCTTCGCCGACCGCGACCTCCGGTTCCGCTTCGTCTCGAACGTCGACGGGGCCGACCTGCACGAGGCCGTGCGGGACCTGGACCCGGCGGAGACCCTCTTCATCGTCGCCTCCAAGACCTTCACCACCATCGAGACCATCACCAACGCGACCTCCGCGCGCAACTGGCTGCTGACGAACCTGCGGGCCGGCGAGGACGCGGTGGCCAAGCACTTCGTGGCCCTGTCGACGAATGCGGAGAAGGTCGCGGACTTCGGTATCGACACGGCCAACATGTTCGAGTTCTGGGACTGGGTCGGCGGCCGGTACTCCTACGACTCGGCGATCGGTCTCTCGCTGATGATCGCGATCGGTCCGGAACGCTTCCGGGAGATGCTCGACGGCTTCCACCGGATCGACGAGCACTTCCGCACCGCGCCGCCCGAGGAGAACATCCCGCTCCTGCTCGGCCTGCTCGGCGTCTGGTACGGGGCGTTCTTCGACGCCCAGTCGCACGCCGTCCTGCCGTACTCGCACTACCTCTCCAAGTTCACCGCCTACCTCCAGCAGCTGGACATGGAGTCCAACGGCAAGTCCGTGGACCGTGAGGGCAATCCCGTCGACTGGCAGACGGGGCCCGTGGTCTGGGGCACGCCCGGCACCAACGGCCAGCACGCGTACTACCAGTTGCTGCACCAGGGCACCAAGCTCGTGCCCGCGGACTTCATCGGCTTCGCCAAGCCCGTCGACGACCTGACCCCGGGTCTGGCGGCCCAGCACGACCTCCTGATGGCGAACTTCTTCGCCCAGACCCAGGCGCTGGCCTTCGGGAAGACCCCCGACGAGGTACGGGCCGAGGGCGTCGCCGAAGAGCTGGTCCCGCACAAGACGTTCCGCGGCAACCACCCCACGTCGACGATCCTCGCCGACGCGCTCACCCCGTCCGTCCTGGGGCAGCTGATCGCGCTCTACGAGCACAAGGTCTTCGTCCAGGGCGCCATCTGGAACATCGACTCCTTCGACCAGTGGGGCGTCGAGCTCGGCAAGGTGCTCGCCAAGAAGATCGAGTCGGTGCTCACCGGCGGCCGGGGCGGTGCGGACCTGGACAGCTCCACCGCCACGCTGGTCGACACCTACCGGGCACTGCGGGCCAAGCAGTAACGGCGCACGGCCGGCGGACCCCGCACAGGACCGGCCCGCACCCCCAGCAGGGGGTGCGGGCCGGTCCTGTGCGCCTGCCGGTCCTCTGTGTCAGGCCGTGGCGGGCGCGTAGAGCTGGGGCGGCAGCTGGGAAGCCGCCGCCGTGTCCAGCAGCCACAGCGTCCTGCTGCGGCCCCGGGCACCCGCTGCCGGGGCCTGGACCTCTCCGGCCCCCGACAGCGCGAGCGCCGCAGCCCCCGCCTTGTCCTCGCCCGCGGCGAGCAGCCACACCTCGCGCGCGGCCCTGATCGCGGGCAGCGTCAGAGACACCCGCACGGGCGGCGGCTTGGGCGCGCCGTGCACGCCGACGACGGTCCGTACGGACTCCCGTACGGCGGGCAGCTCGGGGAAGAGCGAGGCCACATGCGCGTCCGGGCCCACCCCCAGCATCAGGACGTCGAACGCCGGCACGTCGCCGTGGTCCTCCGGGCCGGCCGCCGCGGCCAGCTCCGCCGCGTAGGCCGCGGCGGCGGCCTCCACGTCGCTGCCGTACGGACCGTCCGAAGCGGCCATGGCGTGCACCCGCTCGGGGGCGACACCCACCGAGTCGAGCAGCGCCGCCCGCGCCTGGGTGACGTTCCGCTCGGGGTCGCCCTCCGGCAGGAAGCGCTCGTCGCCCCACCACAGATCGATCCGCGACCAGTCGACGGCGTCCCGTGCGGGCGCCTCGGCGAGGGCCGCGAGCAGCCCGTTGCCGTTGCGCCCGCCGGTGAGCACCACGGAAGCCGAGCCGCGGGCGGCCTGGGCGTCCACGATCTTCGTGATCAGCCGGGCCGCCGCGGCCTGTGCCATCAGCTCCTTGTCGCGGTGGACGACGAGCTGCGGCGCGCTCACTTCGACGCCGCCTTCTTTGCGGGGGCCTTCTTCGTGGCGGCGGCCGGCTTCCCGGCCTCCTCCGCGGCGTCCTCGGACCCGGTGCCGGACCCGCCGGCGTCCGCCGCCTTCTCCGGCGCCGGGGTGACCAGCCGGTCCACGCCGTACTTCAGCGTGGCCGCGTAGGTGTCGTCGGGATCGAGCCTGCGCAGCTCCTCGGCGAGCAGCTCCGAGGTCTCCCGGCGCTTGAGCGCCACCGCGCGGTCCGGCTGGCCCTCCATGCAGAGGGTGGCCAGCGAACCGTCGGGACGGTCCAGCACGATGTCGCCGTGGTCCGTCTGCATCCGTACGGCGGTGAGACCGGGGCCGGACGAGACGCTGCGGGTCACCGGTACGTCGAGCCGCTCGGCGAGCCACATCGCGAGCAGCTCACAGCTCGGATTGAACTCCTCGCCCTCCACCTCGGCGCCCTTCACCCGGCTCGGCACCTGGTCGAGGGCCGCGGCGAGCATTGAGCGCCAGGGGGTGATGCGCGACCACGACAGGTCCGTGTCGCCCGGGGAGTACGCGGCGGCGCGGCTCGTGAGTTCCGCGATCGGCTGCTCGGCCGCGTACGAGTCGGTGACACGTCGCTGGCCCAGTGCGCCCAGCGGGTCCTTCGCGGGGTCGAGCGGCGCGTTCACCGGCCACCAGACCACCACGGGGGCGTCGGGCAGCAGCAGTGGCAGGACCACCGACTGGGCGTGGTGCAGCACCTCGCCGTACATCCGCAGGACGACGGTCTCGCCGCTGCCCGCGTCCGTACCGACCCGGATCTCCGCGTCGAGCCGGGCCGTGGCCCTGCTGCGCGGGGAGCGGGAGACCCGCTTGACGACCACCAGGGTGCGCGAGGGGTGCTCGCGCGACGCCTCGTTGGCCGCCCTGAGCGCGTCGTAGGCGTTCTCCTCGTCGGTGACGATGACGAGGGTCAGCACCATGCCGACCGCGGGGGTGCCGACGGCACGGCGCCCCTCCACCAGTGCCTTGTTGACCTTGCTGGCCGTGGTTTCCGTCAGATCGATTTTCATGGCCGACGCCAGCTCCGTCCTTCTCGTGCGAGCATTTCGTCCGCCTCGGCCGGTCCCCAGGTGCCCGACTCGTACTGCGCGGGCTTTCCGTGGGTGTCCCAGTACTCCTCGATCGGGTCGAGGATCCGCCAGGACTGCTCGACCTCCTCCAGACGCGGGAAGAGGTTCGAGTCGCCGAGCAGCACATCGAGGATGAGCCGCTCGTACGCCTCCGGGCTGGACTCGGTGAAGGACTCGCCATAGGCGAAGTCCATCGACACGTCCCGGATCTCCATCGAGGTGCCGGGCACCTTGGATCCGAACCGCATGGTGATGCCCTCGTCGGGCTGGACGCGGATGACGATCGCGTTCTGGCCCAGCTCCTCCGTCGCCGTGTGGTCGAACGGCGAGTGCGGGGCGCGCTGGAAGACCACGGCGATCTCGGTGACGCGGCGGCCCAGGCGCTTGCCGGTGCGGAGGTAGAAGGGGACGCCCGCCCAGCGGCGGTTGTCGATCTCCAGCCGCACCGCGGCATAGGTGTCGGTCGTCGACTTGGGGTCGATGCCGTCTTCCTGGAGGTAGCCGACGGCCTGCTCGCCGCCCTGCCAGCCCTCGGCGTACTGGCCGCGGACGGTCTCCTTGCCGAAGTCCTTCGGCAGCCGCACGGCGCCGAGCACCTTGGTCTTCTCGGCCACCAGCGCATGGGCGTCGAAGGAGGCGGGCTCCTCCATCGCGGTCAGCGCGAGCAGCTGGAGGAGGTGGTTCTGGATGACGTCACGGGCCGCGCCGATGCCGTCGTAGTACCCGGCCCGGCCACCGATGCCGATGTCCTCGGCCATGGTGATCTGGATGTGGTCGACGTACGACCGGTTCCAGATCGGCTCGAAGAGGGTGTTGGCGAAGCGGAGCGCCAGGATGTTCTGGACGGTCTCCTTGCCGAGGTAGTGGTCGATCCGGAAGACCTCGTGCGGCGGGAAGACCTCGTGCACGACCTTGTTGAGATCCTGGGCGCTCTTCAGGTCGTGGCCGAACGGCTTCTCGATGACGGCACGGCGCCAGGAGCCGTTCTGCTGGTCGGCGAGCCCGTGCTTCTTGAGCTGCTGGACGACCTTGGGGAAGAACTTCGGCGGGACCGACAGGTAGAAGGCGAAGTTGCCTCCGGTGCCCTGCTGCTTGTCCAGTTCCTCGATCGTCGCCTTGAGCGTGGCGAAGGCCGCGTCGTCGTCGAAGTCGCCCTGGACGAAACGCATGCCCTGGATGAGCTGCTGCCAGACCTCCTCGCGGAACTGCGTCCGCGCGTGCTCCTTGACCGAGTCGTGGACGACCTGGGCGAAGTCCTCGTCCTCCCAGTCACGGCGGGCGAAGCCGATGAGCGAGAAGCCCGGCGGGAGGAGGCCGCGATTGGCCAGGTCGTAGACAGCGGGCATCAGCTTTTTACGGGACAAATCACCCGTGACGCCGAAAATGACCAGGCCCGACGGCCCCGCGATACGCGGGAGCCGTCGGTCCGCGGCGTCACGCAGCGGGTTGCTGCTTGACAAGGTTTCAGCCCTCCGAAGGAGCGAGGCGCTCGAGCTCCGCCTGAGTGGACTTGAGCAGGTCGTTCCAGGAGGTCGCGAACTTCTCCACGCCCTCGTCCTCCAGGACCTTCACGACGTCGTTGTACGGGATCCCGAGCTTCTCGATGTCGTCGAGCTCGGCACGGGACTGCTCGTAGGTGCCGGAGACGGCGTCCCCGGTGACCTCGCCGTGGTCGGCGGTGGCGTTGAGGGTCGCCTCCGGCATGGTGTTCACCGTGTTGGGGGCGACGAGGTCCACGACGTACATCGTGTCGCGGTATGCCGGGTCCTTGACGCCGGTCGACGCCCACAGCGGACGCTGCTTGTTGGCGTGGGCCTTGTCGAGCGCGGCCCAGCGGTCGGAGGAGAAGATCTCCTCGTACGCCTGGTAGGCGAGGCGGGCGTTGGCCACGGCCGCCTTGCCCTTGAGCGCCTTGGCCTGGTCGGTGGCCAGGGCGTCCAGCCGCTTGTCGATCTCGGTGTCCACCCGGGACACGAAGAAGGACGCGACCGAGTGGATCTTGGAGAGGTCGAGGCCCGCGGCCTTGGCCTTCTCCAGGCCCGCCAGGTAGGCGTCCATGACCGCGCGGTAACGCTCCAGCGAGAAGATCAGCGTGACGTTGACGCTGATGCCCCGGCCGATGGTCTCGGTGATGGCCGGCAGGCCGGCCTCGGTCGCCGGGATCTTGATGAGCGTGTTCGGGCGGTCCACCAGCCAGGCGAGCTGCCTGGCCTCGGCGGCGGTGGCCTGGGTGTTGTGGGCGAGGCGCGGGTCGACCTCGATCGAGACCCGGCCGTCCTGGCCGTCCGTCGCGTCGAAGACCGGGCGCAGGATGTCGGCGGCGTCACGGACGTCCGCCGTCGTGATCATGCGGATGGCCTCCTCGACGGAGACCCTGCGGGCCGCGAGGTCGCTGAGCTGCTGGTCGTAACCGTCGCCCTGGGAGATCGCCTTCTGGAAGATCGACGGGTTGGTGGTGACACCCACCACGTGCTGCTGGTCGATCAGCTCGGCGAGGTTGCCGGATGTGATGCGCTTACGCGAAAGGTCGTCGAGCCAGATCGCGACGCCTTCGTCGGAGAGGCGCTTGAGTGCGTCTGTCATGGGAATTGCATCTCCTACTTGTCTGTATGTAAGCGTCAGCGCGCTGCGGCTTCGAGTGATTCCCGGGCGGCCTGTGCGACAGCCTCCGGGGTGAAGCCGAACTCGCGGAAGATGACCTTGGCGTCGGCGGACGCGCCGAAGTGCTCCAGCGAGACGATCCGCCCCGCGTCACCCACGAAGCGGTGCCAGGTCAGGCCGATACCGGCCTCGACCGCCACGCGCGCCCTGACGGCAGGCGGCAGCACCGAGTCGCGGTACGCCTGGTCCTGCTCGTCGAACCACTCGACGCAGGGCATCGAGACCACCCGGGTCGGAACGCCGGCGGCCTGGAGCTGCTCGCGCGCCTCGACGGCCAGCTGCACCTCGGACCCGGTGCCGATCAGGATGACCTCGGGCTCGCCGCCCTCGGCGTCGAACAGTACGTAGCCGCCCTTGGCCGCTTCGTCGTTCGCCTCGTACGTCGGCACACCCTGGCGGGTCAGCGCGAAACCGTGCGGGGCGCCCTTGCCGAACACCTTGGTGTAGCGCTGGAGGACCTCGCGCCAGGCGATGACGGTCTCGTTGGCGTCCGCAGGGCGGATCACGTTCAGGCCGGGGATGGCACGCAGCGAGGCCAGGTGCTCCACCGGCTGGTGCGTCGGGCCGTCCTCGCCGACACCGACCGAGTCGTGCGTCCACACGTAGGTGACCGGCAGGTGCATCAGTGCGGAGAGCCGGACCGCGTTGCGCATGTAGTCGGAGAACACCAGGAAGGTGCCGCCGTAGATGCGCGTGTTGCCGTGCAGCGCGATGCCGTTCATCTCCGCGGCCATGGAGTGCTCGCGGATCCCGAAGTGGACCGTGCGGCCGTAGGGGTCGGCACCCGGCAGCGAGTTGCCCGCGGGCAGGAACGACGACGTCTTGTCGATCGTGGTGTTGTTCGAGCCCGCGAGGTCGGCGGAGCCGCCCCACAGCTCCGGGATGACACCGCCCAGCGCCTGGAGCACCTTGCCGGAGGCGGCGCGGGTGGCGAGGGACGTGCCGGCCTCGAAGGCGGGGAGCTCGTCCTGCCAGCCCTTGGGCAGCTCGCCCGCACGGATCCGGTCGAACTCGGCGGCGCGCTCCGGGTTGGCGGTGCGCCACGCGGCGAAGCTCTTGTCCCACTCGGCCTTGGCGTCACGGCCGCGGTCCAGGAGGGCGCGGGTGTGCGCGAGGACATCGCCGGAGACGTCGAAGGACTTCTCCGGGTCGAAGCCGAGGACCTTCTTGGTCGCGGCGACCTCCTCGTCGCCGAGAGCCGACCCGTGCGCGGCGCCGGTGTTCTGGGCGTGCGGCGCGGGCCAGGCGATGATCGAGCGCATCGCGATGAACGACGGGCGCCCGGTCTCGGCCTTCGCGGCCTGGAGCGCCGTGTACAGCGCGGCCGGGTCGAGGTCGCCGTTCTCCTTCGGCGCCACACGCTGGACGTGCCAGCCGTACGCCTCGTAGCGCGCGCAGGTGTCCTCGGACACCGCGGTCTCGGTGTCGCCCTCGATCGAGATGTGGTTGTCGTCCCACAGCAGTACGAGGTTGCCGAGCTTCTGGTGGCCCGCGAGGGAGGACGCCTCGGAGGAGATGCCCTCCTGGAGGCAGCCGTCACCGGCGATCGCGTAGATGAAGTGGTCGAACGGTGAGGTGCCGGGGGCCGCGTCCGGGTCGAAGAGACCGCGCTCGTAGCGGGTGGCCATGGCCATGCCCACTGCGTTGGCGACACCCTGGCCCAGCGGCCCTGTGGTGGTCTCGACGCCGGAGGTGTGCCCGTACTCCGGGTGCCCCGGGGTCTTCGAACCCCAGGTGCGGAACGCTTCGAGGTCCTCCAGCTCCAGACCGAAGCCGGCCAGGTAGAGCTGGGTGTAGAGGGTCAGCGAGGAGTGACCGGCCGAGAGGACGAACCGGTCACGACCGGTCCAGTCGGGGTCGGCCGGATCGTGCCGCATCACCTTCTGGAAGAGGGTGTACGCGGCCGGGGCCAGGCTCATGGCCGTACCGGGATGGCCGTTGCCGACCTTCTGTACGGCGTCCGCGGCCAGCACGCGGGCGGTATCGACGGCCCGCTGGTCCAATTCGGTCCACGCGAGTTCAGTGGTGGTCGGCTTGGTACTCACCCTGGGTCAGGGCTCCTCTCCACATATGTAATCCCGGTTACGTTCGGTGCACCGGGCGTTGTCGAGCCTACCCCCGCAGCAACGCCCGTCTTTTCGAGTTCCCGTCGGTGGGAGACAGACACTTCCCAGGGTGCGGGCGCGGCCGACGATTCGCCCGTCGAGGGAGGCTCCTCCGCACGGAACAGCCGCCCATTCCGCCCGGAACAAGGGGCCCAACACGACCGCACCCCCGGGGATGGCGACGTATGGGCAACGTCTAGAGTGGCGTGGTACGCGCAAGTCTTTACCGGCTCTTCACGGCCGGAACTTGCTGGGAAATTCTCTGTCAGGGGTGTACGTGACGGCCGTCGAGTCCCGACCCGCAGGGGTCGTCCTGACTCCCAGCCCGGGGGCCCATCGGCCATTCGGGGCCCGCGTCAGGGCTTTTGTGGCGCTGACAAAGCCGCGGATCATCGAACTGCTGCTGATCACCACCGTGCCGGTGATGTTCCTCGCGAAGCAGGGCGTGCCCAATCTGTGGCTGGTGCTGGCGACCTGCTTCGGCGGTTATCTCTCCGCCGGCGGCGCCAACGCGTTCAACATGTACATCGACCGCGACATCGACGCGCTGATGGACCGCACGTCGCAGCGTCCACTGGTCACGGGCATGGTGTCGCCGCGCGAGTGCCTGATCTTCGCCTTCGCGCTGGCCACGTTCTCCACGCTCTGGTTCGGGCTGCTCGTCAACTGGCTCTCCGCGGCCCTCTCGCTGGGCGCGCTCCTCTTCTATGTCGTCGTCTACACGATGATCCTCAAGCGCCGGACCTCGCAGAACATCGTCTGGGGCGGCATCGCGGGCTGTATGCCCGTGCTCATCGGCTGGTCCTCGGTCACGGACTCCATGTCGTGGGCCCCGGTCATCCTCTTCCTGGTGATGTTCTTCTGGACGCCGCCCCACTACTGGCCGCTGTCGATGCGGGTCAAGGACGACTACGCGCGCGTCGGGGTCCCGATGCTGCCGGTCATCGCGACCAACCAGGTCGTGGCCAAGCAGATCGTCATCTACAGCTGGGCGATGGTCGTGGTCTCGCTGCTGCTGACCCCGCTCGGTTACACGGGCTGGTTCTACACGGTGGTGGCTGTGCTCTCCGGCGCCTTCTGGCTGCGGGAGGCGCACGCGCTGCGGAGCCGGGCCAAGAGCGGCGTCACGGGCGCCAAGCTCAAGGAGATGCGGCTCTTCCACTGGTCGATCACCTATGTGTCGCTGCTCTTCGTGGCCGTCGCGGTGGACCCCTTCCTGCGCTAGCGATACCCCCGCGACGGGCAGGCGCAGTGGCTCACGCCACGCACCTGCCCGTCGCGCGTTGTGCTACCCGCTAGTAGCATGCCGCCATGGCAGAGACGCAGGTTGACGAGAAGCGGGACGCCGGAGCCGAACGGAAGACGGCGAGGCTCGCCCGGCAGATCCAGTCCTTCGGCCGGGCACACGGCGGCGCTGAGGCGCAGCTCGCGTACATCGGCGAGCGCGGGGCGCGCATCGTGCTGGTGGGCGAGGACGGCAGCTGGGGAGACCTGGTCGCGCCGTCGTACGCCATGGCGCAGAGCGCTGCCGAGCAGGCCGGGGTCACCGTCCACGAGTCCTTCGACGGCGACCTCGCGGCCAAGGTCCGCACCGGTCCTTACGAGTGGAAGCGGATGGCCGGTATCCAGCTCGGCGGCTCCGGAGCCGCCGCGGCCGGCTGAGGGCAACACCTGGGGGCGGGTTTCCCCGTTAGGGCTGGAGAGGACAGCCCGAACCGGAGGCCCGGATGATCGAGACACCCTGCCTGGTGGACCAGTTCTGCCACGGCGTGCTCCGCACCGAGCTCGGTCTCGGCACGTTCGAGGCGCACCTCGGCAGGAATCCCGGCCCGCCCGCCCCCGGCACCACCTTCTTCGACACCCAGACCGGCTTCGCCGTGCGCCGCTGGTGCCCGCCGCTGCTCGGACTCGAACCGCACTGCGCCCCCGCGCGCTACCTCGCCCGCCGGCGCGAGCTGGGCGTCCTGGAGGTGGGCAGACGGCTGCTGCGCTCCAGCGGGATCACCACGTATCTGGTGGACACCGGACTTCCGGGCGACCTCACGGGGCCCGCCGAGATCGCGGCGGCAGGCGGCGCCGACGCCCACGAGATCGTCCGGCTCGAACTCCTCGCCGAGCAGGTCGCCGACACGTCGGGCACCGTCGAGTCGTTTCTCGCGAACCTGGCCGAGGCGGTGCACGGGGCGGCCGGATCCGCTGTGGCCTTCAGCTCGGTCGCCCCCGTACGGCACGGGCCCGCCCTGGAGCCCGACCCGCCCGGCGCCGGTGAGGTGCGCGGCGCCGCGGGGCGCTGGCTCGCGGACCGCCAGGTCGGCGGGAGACTCACCGACCCGGTGCTCCTGCGCCATCTGCTGTGGAACGCCGTCGCGTCCGGCCGCCCCCTCCAGCTGCATCTCGGGGCCGGTGACCCGCTGCAGCTGGAGGCCTTCATCGTCGCGGCGACCGGGCTCGGCACCGACCTGGTACTGCTGCACGGGCACCCGTACCACCGGCAGGCCGCGCACCTGGCGAGTGTCCACCCGCATGTGTACGCCGACCTGGGGCCCGCCCTCGCGCACACGGGGGCGCGGGCCGCCACCGTGCTCGCGGAGATCCTGGAGCTCGCGCCGTTCGGGAAGCTGCTGTTCTCCAGTGGCGCCCGGGCCCTGCCCGAGCTGCATGTGGTGCGTGCGCGGGTGTTCCGGGAGGCGCTGGGCCGGGCGCTGGGCGGCTGGGTCGCCGACGGCGCCTGGTCGCGTACGGACGCCACCCGGGTCGCCGGAATGATCGCGGCGGGCAACGCCCGCCGCGTCTACGGTCTCGAAGAACCCGGCAAGGCCTGAGGGCTGTCCGTGATCCGTGGCGGGCGCACGACGACAGTTACGGCACATCGCCGTGTTGCCGGAACGCCCGGATGCATCCGGTATGCGAACGCCTCTCCGCCTTGCGAGGTACCGCATCCGGCGCCGCGCGCCGATCGACCGGGGACCACGACCACGGGACAGGCCTCAGACGGTGGTGAGCGCCGAGTCCCCGGACTGTGCCGGGATCTGCGCACCGGCGGCGGGCCGCTCGCGGAGCGAGAGCAGCACCCGCATCACACCGATCCACACCAGCGTCGCGCCGAACATGTGCAGCCCGACCAGGATCTCGGGGGTGTGGGTGAAGTACTGGACGTAGCCGATCACGCCCTGGGCCAGCAGGATCAGGAAGAGGTCACGGGCCCGGTGCAGCGGTCCGGCCGGCGCGTCCACCGCCTTGAGGACGAACCAGAGCGCCGCGGTGAGCGCCACCACGACCCAGGCGAAGTCGGCGTGCAGCTGCGCGATCATCGACCAGTCCACCGGGATGCGCTCCACCTCGCTGGAGTCGCCCGCGTGCCGGCCCGCTCCCGAGACGACCGTGCCGACGGCGATCAGGGCGCCCGCGGCCACGACGAGCAGCCAGGTCAGCTGGACGACCGCCTTGCCCACCAGGGGCCTCGGCGCCTCGTCGCCCTCGCGCACCCGCTGCCAGGTCACCACGGCGACCGAGATCAGCGCGGTGGACAGCAGGAAGTGTGCGGCCACCGTGTACGGGTTGAGGCCGACCAGCACCACGACGCCGCCCAGCACCGCGTTGCCCATGACCACCCAGAACTGCGCCCAGCCGAGCCGGGTCACCGAGCGGCGCCTCGGCTTGGCCGAGCGGGCCGCGATGATCGCCCAGCCGACCGCCGCGCACAGCACGTACGTGAGCATCCGGTTGGAGAACTCGATGGCGCCGTGGAAGCCCATCTCGCTGGTCGCCGTGAGGCTCTGGTCGGTGCACTTGGGCCAGGTCGGGCAGCCGAGCCCGGAGCTGGTCAGCCTGACCGCGCCGCCGGTCACGACGATGACCACCGTCATCACCAGGGCGACGAGCGCCGCGCGCCGGACGGTCCGGGGGTCCGGGGTCCAGCGTTCGGCGATGAAGGCGAGCGGATTGCGCACGGCGCCAACAGCTTCGGCGCGGGTCAGTTTTGGCACGGGGACATCGTAGGCCGGGCGCTTGTGCGTACTTTCACGAGGGGGCGCTTTCCCGCCGGACCGGGCGAACCGGACCTGCCGGGCGGCCCGGCGCGGGAGCGGCCCCCGCCGCGCGGCTACTCCCAGCGGAAGAAACGGGCGGCCGCTCCCAGCCCGAGCACCGCCCACACCGCGAGGATGCCCAGGTCGCCCCAGGGCATCGACGCGCCGTGCTGCAGGACGTCCCGCAGGCCGTCCGAGAGTGCGGAGACCGGCAGCAGCTCCAGCACGGACCTGACGCCACCGGGGAACTTGTCCATCGGCACGATCACGCCACCGCCGACCAGCAGCAGCAGGAAGACCAGGTTGGCCGCGGCCAGCGTGGCCTCCGCCTTGAGGGTCCCCGCCATGAGCAGGCCCAGCCCCGAGAAGGCGGCCGTACCGATGACCAGCAGCAGGAGGACGGCGAACGGGTTCCCGTGCGGCGACCAGCCCAGCAGGAGCGCGATCACGGTCAGCAGGACGATCTGCAGGACCTCGGTGACGATCACGGAGAGGGTCTTGGAGGTCATCAGCGCCCAGCGGGGGAGCGGTGAGGCGCCGAGCCGCTTGAGCACCCCGTACCTGCGCTCGAACCCGGTCGCGATCGCCTGCCCGGTGAAGGCCGTCGACATCACGGCCAGCGCGAGGATGCCCGGCGCCAGGAAGTCCACCGGCCTGCCCGCCCCGGTGTCGACGATGTCGACCGCCGAGAAGAGGACCAGCAGCAGCGAAGGGATGATCACGGTCAGCAGCAGCTGCTCGCCGTTGCGCAGCAGCATCTTCGTCTCGAACACGGTCTGCGCGGCGATCATGCGGGACAGCGGGGCGGCCCCCGGCTGCGGGGTGTACGTACCGGCGCTCATGCGCGCAGCTCCTTGCCGGTCATTTCCAGGAAGACGTCTTCGAGGGTGTGGCGCTCCACCGAGATGCGGTCCGGCAGCACACCGTGCTGGGCGCACCAGGAGGTGACGGTGGCGAGCAGCTGGGGGTCGACCGTACCGGTGATCCGGTAGCTGCCCGGGATCAGCTCGGTGGCCGCCGAGCCGTCCGGGAGCGCCTTCAGCAGGGAGCCGACGTCGAGCCCCGGACGCCCCCCGAAGCGGAGAGTGTTCTCGGCGCCGCCCCGGCAGAGCTCCTCGGGTGTTCCCTGCGCGACGGCCCGGCCCGCGTCGATGATCGCCACCTCGTCGGCGAGCTGCTCGGCCTCGTCCATGAAGTGGGTGGTGAGGACCGTCGTCACCCCGTCCGCGCGCAGCTCCCGTACGAGATCCCAGGTGGACCTGCGCGCCTGCGGGTCGAGGCCGGCGGTCGGCTCGTCGAGGAAGACCAGCTCGGGGCGGCCCACGACGGCCATCGCCAGGGCCAGCCGCTGCTGCTGCCCGCCGGAGAGTCTGCGGTAGGTGGTGCGGCCGCAGCCCGCGAGGCCGAGCCGCTCGATCAGCGCGTCGACGTCGAGCGGGTGCGCGTGCAGTTTCGCCGTGTGGCGGAGCATCTCGCCGGCGCGGGCGCCCGAGTAGACACCGCCCGACTGGAGCATCACACCGATCCGGGGACGCAGCCGCGCCGCGTCGGCCACCGGGTCGAGACCGAGGACCCGGACGGTGCCGCCGTCCGCGCGGCGGTAGCCCTCGCAGGTCTCGACAGTGGTGGTCTTGCCTGCGCCGTTGGGTCCGAGTACGGCGGTCACGGTGCCCGTCCCGACCGTGAGGTCCAGGCCGTCCACAGCGGTCTTGGTGCCGTACCGCTTGACGAGGCCGCGGACCTCAACGGCGGGATCTGTACTCATACGGGGGAGTCTACGAAGCGGGCGGGGCGCGGATCGTACAGGGGGCGGAGGCCGTGGGGGAACAGGCATCCGGCACTGTTTAGGTGACCCTAAGTGATCGAGGCCACCGCAGGGGTTCCGGGTCTTTACTTGTCGCGGGCCGATGAATTACGCAACAATGGCGTTGTGAAAAACGTCGGCGAGGCTCCGCAGGAGGAACTCGCGACCGGTGAGCGGTCCACCCGCACCCGGGTCGCGCGCTCCATCCTGGACCACGGCCCGTCCACCGTCACCGAGCTCGCGGGACGTCTCCGGCTCACCCCGGCGGCCGTCCGCCGCCATCTCGACGCCCTGGTCACCGACGACGTCGTCGTGGCCCGCGAACAGCGGGTGTACGGCGCCAGGACCCGGGGCCGCCCCGCCAAGGTCTTCGCGCTCACCGAGTGCGGCCGTGACGCCTTCGACCAGTCCTACGACCAGCTCGCCGCCGACGCGCTGCGCTGGATCGCCCGGCGCTCGGGCGGCGAGGAAGTCATGGCCTTCGCCCGCGACCGGCTCGCCACCCAGGCGGAGGCGTACCGCGAGGCCGTCGAAGCCGCCGCGCCGGAGGACCGCACGGAGGCTCTCGCCAGGGCATTGACCACCGACGGGTACGCTGCTACGGCGCGAAGCGCACCGGTCGGCGAGCAGCTCTGCCAGCACCACTGCCCGGTGGCTCATGTCGCCGAGCAGTACCCGCAGCTGTGCGAGGCGGAGACCGAGGTCTTCTCCCGCCTGCTCGGGACCCATGTGCAGCGTCTGGCCACCATCGCCCACGGCGACGGCGTGTGCACGACGTTCATTCCCAAGACCGCCCATCAAGCCCATCAGGTAAACGACTCAGCATCCGCCAGCACGGCCGGGAGGAACCCCGCATGACTCTCCCCACGGAGACTGTCCACCCCGAACTCGAGGGCCTGGGCACGTACGAATTCGGCTGGGCCGACTCCGACGTGGCAGGCGCCGCGGCCAAGCGAGGCCTGTCCGAAGCTGTCGTCCGCGACATCTCGGCGAAGAAGAACGAGCCGGAGTGGATGCTGAAGCTGCGTCTCAAGGGCCTCAAGCTCTTCGGCAAGAAGCCCATGCCCAGCTGGGGATCCGACCTGTCGGGCATCGACTTCGAGAACATCAAGTACTTCGTGCGGTCCACCGAGAAGCAGGCGGCGTCCTGGGAGGAGCTGCCGGAGGACATCAAGAAGACGTACGACAAGCTCGGCATCCCCGAGGCGGAGAAGCAGCGCCTCGTCGCGGGTGTCGCCGCCCAGTACGAGTCCGAGGTCGTGTACCACCAGATCAACGAGGAGCTGGAGGCGCAGGGTGTCATCTTCATGGACACCGACACCGCGCTGAAGGAGCACCCGGAGCTCTTCCAGGAGTACTTCGGCACGGTCATCCCGGTCGGCGACAACAAGTTCGCCTCGCTGAACTCGGCCGTGTGGTCCGGCGGTTCCTTCATCTACGTGCCGAAGGGTGTGCACGTCGAGATCCCGCTCCAGGCCTACTTCCGTATCAACACGGAGAACATGGGCCAGTTCGAGCGGACGCTGATCATCGTCGACGAGGACGCCTACGTCCACTACGTCGAGGGCTGCACCGCCCCGATCTACTCGTCCGACTCGCTGCACAGCGCCGTCGTGGAGATCATCGTGAAGAAGGGCGGCCGCTGCCGCTACACGACGATCCAGAACTGGTCGAACAACGTCTACAACCTCGTCACCAAGCGTGCCGTGGCGTACGAGGGCGCGACCATGGAGTGGGTCGACGGCAACATCGGCTCCAAGGTGACCATGAAGTACCCGGCCGTCTACCTGATGGGCGAGCACGCCAAGGGTGAGACGCTGTCGATCGCCTTCGCGGGCGAGGGCCAGCACCAGGACGCCGGCGCCAAGATGGTCCACATGGCTCCGAACACCTCCTCCAACATCGTCTCCAAGTCGGTGGCGCGAGGCGGCGGCCGTACCTCCTACCGCGGTCTGATCGAGATCGGCGAGGGCGCCGAGGGCTCCAAGTCGAACGTCCTCTGTGACGCGCTGCTCGTCGACACCATCTCCCGCTCGGACACGTACCCCTATGTGGACGTCCGTGAGGACGACGTGTCCATGGGCCACGAGGCAACCGTCTCCAAGGTCTCCGACGACCAGCTCTTCTACCTGATGAGCCGCGGTATGACGGAGTTCGAGGCGATGGCGATGATCGTGCGCGGCTTCGTCGAGCCGATTGCCAAGGAACTCCCCATGGAGTACGCCCTGGAGCTCAACCGGCTGATCGAGCTGCAGATGGAGGGCTCGGTCGGCTAGCAGCCGCCCGCCCCCGTCGCCCGACCCAGACGTTTCCACCAGAAAGCGAGCACGACGACAGCCATGGCTGAGGCTCAGAATTCCCCCAAGGACCTGCGAGAGGCTCCGGTCCAGGGGGGACCCCCCGCTGCGGGTTCCACCACGGCCGGGTCCATCGCGGTGGCTGCCGAGTCCACCGTCGCCACCCGTATGAGCGCCCCCCCGTCCTTCGACGTCGCGGACTTCCCCGTCCCGAACGGCCGTGAGGAGGAGTGGCGGTTCACTCCGCTGGAGCGGCTCAGGGGCCTGCACGACGGCACCGCCGTCGCGACCGGCTCCGGTGTCGAGATCGAGGTGTCCGCCCCCGAGGGCGTCAGCATCGAGACCGTCGGCCGTGACGACGCGCGCATCGGCCGGGCCGGCGCCCCGGTGGACCGGGTCGCCGCCCAGGCGTACTCCTCCTTCGAGAAGGCCTCGGTCGTCTCGGTCCCCAAGGAGACCGTGCTCAGCGAGCCCATCCGGATCGCCGTGCGAGGCGCCGGCGGTGTCGCCTACGGCCACCAGGTCATCGAGCTCGGCGCCTTCGCCGAGGCCCTCGTGGTCATCGACCACACCGGTGACGCGGTGCTCGCGGCGAACGTCGACTACATCCTGGGCGACGGCGCGAAGCTGACCGTCGTCTCCGTGCAGGACTGGGAGCCCGGCGCCGTCCACGTGGCACAGCACAACGCGCTGGTGGGCAGGGACGCCTCGCTCAAGTCGGTCGTCGTCACCTTCGGCGGCGACGTCGTACGCCTCCACCCGCGCGTGCAGTACGCGGGTCCCGGCGGCGAGGCCGAGCTCCTCGGCCTGTACTTCACCGACGCCGGCCAGCACCAGGAGCACCGTCTCCTGGTCGACCACAACGCGCCCCACTGCAGGTCGAACGTGGCCTACAAGGGCGCCCTCCAGGGCCAGGACGCGCACGCCGTGTGGATCGGTGACGTCCTGATCAGGGTCGCCGCCGAGGGCACCGACTCGTACGAGCTCAACCGCAACCTCGTCCTCACCGACGGCGCGCGGGTCGACTCGGTCCCGAACCTGGAGATCGAGACCGGCGAGATCGCGGGCGCGGGTCACGCGTCGGCCACGGGCCGCTTCGACGACTCGCAGCTCTTCTACCTGCAGTCGCGTGGTATCCCCGAGTCCGAGGCCCGCCGTCTGGTGGTCCGCGGCTTCTTCGCCGAGCTGGTCCAGCAGATCGGTCTGCCGGACGTCGAGGAGCGCCTGCTCGACAAGATCGACGCCGAGCTGCAGGCAGCCGTCTGATGGCCGCCTTCGTCAGGGCCTGTGCGCTGAGCGAGCTGGAGGAGGACACCCCGAAGCGGGTGGAACTCGACGGCACGCCGGTGTCCGTGGTCCGCACGGAAGGGGAGGTGTTCGCGATCAACGACATCTGCTCGCATGCGAACGTCTCCCTCTCCGAGGGCGAGGTCGAGGACTGCACCATCGAGTGCTGGCTGCACGGTTCCAGCTTCGACCTCCGCACCGGCAAGCCGTCCGGCCTTCCCGCGACGCGCCCGGTCCCCGTTTACCCCGTAAAGATCGAAGGGGACGATGTGCTCGTCTCCGTATCCCAGGAGTCCTGAGTCACCCATGGCAACGCTTGAAATCCGCGACCTGCACGTCTCCGTCGAAACCGAGAACGGTACGAAGGAGATCCTCAAGGGCGTCGACCTGACCGTGAAGCAGGGCGAGACCCACGCCATCATGGGCCCGAACGGCTCCGGCAAGTCGACGCTGGCGTACTCCCTCGCGGGGCACCCCAAGTACACGATCACCAGCGGCACCGTCACCCTCGACGGTGAGGACGTGCTGGAGATGACCGTCGACGAGCGGGCCCGCGCCGGCGTCTTCCTCGCCATGCAGTACCCGGTCGAGGTCCCCGGCGTCTCCGTCTCCAACTTCCTGCGTACGTCGGCCACCGCCATCCGCGGCGAGGCGCCGAAGCTCCGTACCTGGGTGAAGGAGGTCAAGACGGCCATGGAGACCCTCCAGATGGACCCGGCCTTCGCCGAGCGCAACGTCAACGAGGGCTTCTCCGGCGGTGAGAAGAAGCGCCACGAGATCCTCCAGCTGGAGCTGCTCAAGCCGAAGATCGCGATCCTCGACGAGACGGACTCCGGTCTGGACGTCGACGCGCTGCGCCAGGTCTCCGACGGCGTCAACCGCGTCCGCGAGGGCGGCGAGGTCGGCACCCTGCTGATCACCCACTACACGCGCATCCTGCGCTACATCAAGCCCGACTTCGTGCACGTCTTCGCGAACGGCCGGATCGCCGAGTCCGGCGGCCCGGAGCTCGCCGACAAGCTGGAGAACGAGGGCTACGAGGCATACACGAAGGTTGGCACCGTGAGCGGAGCGAACCCGGAGGAGGACGTCGCGTGACACAGCTGCCGGGCCTCCTGGACACCGACGCGATCCGCAAGGACTTCCCCCTGCTGGATCGTGTGGTCCACGACGGGAAGAAGATCGTTTACCTGGACAACGCGGCGACCTCGCAGAAGCCGCGCCAGGTCCTCGACGCGCTGAACGAGTACTACGAGCAGCACAACGCCAACGTCCACCGCGGCGTGCACGTGCTCGCCGAGGAGGCCACGGCGCTGTACGAGGGCGCCCGCGACAAGGTCGCCGCCTTCATCAACGCGCCGAGCCGCGACGAGGTGATCTTCACCAAGAACGCCTCCGAGTCGCTCAACCTCGTGGCCAACATGCTCGGCTGGGCCGACGAGCCCTACCGGGTCGACCACGAGACCGAGATCGTCATCACGGAGATGGAGCACCACTCCAACATCGTGCCGTGGCAGCTGCTCTCGCAGCGCACCGGCGCGAAGCTGAAGTGGTTCGGCCTCACCGACGACGGCCGCCTCGACCTGTCCAACGTCGAGGAGATCATCACCGAGAAGACGAAGATCGTCTCCTTCACGCTGGTCTCCAACCTGATGGGCACGGTCAACCCGGTCGAGGCGATCATCCGGCGCGCCCAGGAGGTCGGTGCGCTGGTCTGCATCGACGCCTCCCAGGCCGCGCCGCACATGGTGCTGGACGTCCAGGCGCTGCAGGCCGACTTCGTGGCCTTCACCGGCCACAAGATGGTCGGTCCGACGGGGATCGGTGTCCTCTGGGGCCGCCAGGAGCTCCTTGAGGACCTCCCGCCGTTCCTCGGCGGCGGCGAGATGATCGAGACCGTGTCGATGCACTCCTCGACGTACGCCCCCGCACCGCACAAGTTCGAGGCGGGTACGCCCCCGATCGCCCAGGCCGTCGGCCTCGGCGCGGCCGTGGACTACCTCTCCGCGATCGGCATGGACAAGATCGCCGCGCATGAGCACGCGCTCACCGAGTACGCGATGAAGCGTCTCGCCGAGATCCCGGACCTGCGGTTCATCGGACCGTCCACGGCCCTGGACCGCGGCGCGACGATCTCCTTCACGCTCGGCGACATCCACCCGCACGACGTGGGCCAGGTCCTCGACGAGGAAGGCATCGCGGTCCGCGTGGGTCACCACTGCGCACGGCCGGTCTGCCTGCGGTACGGAATTCCTGCGACGACGCGAGCGTCGTTCTATCTGTACTCCACGCCGGACGAGGTCGATGCGCTGGCGGACGGGCTGGAGCACGTACGGAACTTCTTCGGCTAGAGACAGGCCCGGCCGGTCAGGCCCGGCACGGACGAGGACATCGGGTAGGGACTGGATCGTGAAGCTGGATTCGATGTACCAGGAAGTGATCCTGGACCACTACAAGCACCCGCACGGGCGCGGTCTCCGCGAGGGCGACGCCGAGGTGCACCACGTCAATCCGACGTGCGGCGACGAGATCACGCTGCGTGTGCGGTACGAGGGCGACCACGTCGCGGATGTGTCGTACGAGGGCCAGGGCTGCTCCATCAGCCAGGCCAGTGCGTCCGTGATGAACGAACTGCTGGTCGGCAAGGAACTGGGCGACGCCCGGAAGATCCAGGAGACCTTCCTGGAGCTGATGCAGTCCAGGGGCCAGATCGAGCCGGACGACGCGATGGAGGAGGTGCTGGAGGACGCCGTCGCGTTCGCCGGTGTCTCGAAGTACCCGGCGCGCGTCAAGTGCGCGCTGCTGAGCTGGATGGCGTGGAAGGACGCGACGGCGCAGGCGCTGTCCGAAGGGAAGACCGCATGAGTGAGAACGAGACCGCCACGATGAAGCCGGCCTCCGAGGAGGAGGTCCGCGAGGCGCTGTACGACGTGGTCGACCCCGAGCTGGGGATCGACGTGGTCAACCTCGGGCTGATCTACGGCATCCACGTGGACGACGCCAACATCGCCACGCTGGACATGACGCTGACGTCCGCGGCCTGCCCGCTGACCGATGTCATCGAGGACCAGGCGAAGTCGGCCACCGAGGGCATCGTCAACGAGCTGAAGATCAACTGGGTCTGGATGCCGCCGTGGGGCCCGGACAAGATCACTGACGACGGCCGCGAGCAGCTGCGCGCGCTCGGCTTCAACGTCTGACCGCTCCCTGCCCGTCCGCTCGTCCCGGTACGTGCCCCTACGGCCCCGGTGCTCCGTGCACCGGGGCCGTATTGTGCTGTTCGCGTTCCGTACGTACGGTGTCCGCGCCCCGTTGGCGCCGAGGCCGGAGCCTTCTCGTCGACGACACCCCACCGCGATCCCCCCGACGAGAGGGTCCCCGTGCAGATCCCCGCCATGCCGTTCCGCCGCAGGACCGCCGGAGCGGTCGCCGCCGCGAGCGGACTTGTCTCCCTGGCCCTCACCGGCGTCAACGCCCCCGCGCACGCGGCGGGTTACGGAACGCCCACGGTCTCTCTCTCGGCGTCCTATCTCTCCGGCGCGGTCGGTGCCACCGGCGACCCGGCCATCACCGTCACCGTGGCACAGAGCGGCGCGGACGCCTCGGCGCTGACCGTGGCCGCGTCGGCCAGTTCCACGTCCTCGGTCGCCGGAACCGGCGACGTCTCCGTCACGGGCACCGGCGCGACCCGGCGGGTGACGGTCGGTGCCCGAGCGCAGGGCTACACCGACCTCACCCTCAAGGTCACCGGGCTCGGCGGCAAGAGCGCCACCAAGACCCTGCACTACGCGGCCTCGGCCGCGGTGCAGCACAGCGCGGACACCCGCTACTTCACCGGATCGTCCGACGCCTCGGCCGCCGTCCCGGTCGGCGGCGGCTATGTGGTGGTCGCTGACGACGAGTCCAACACCCTGCGTCTGTACGACGGTTCGGCGTCCGGAGCGCCGGTGCGGACCTGGGACTTCAGCGACGCGCTCGGCGTCGCGAAGGAGATGGACATCGAGGCCGCCGCCCGGGTCGGCGACACGGTCTACTGGACGGGCTCGCTGGGCAACAACAAGGACGGCGAGTACAAGTCCGACCGCAACCGGATCTTCACCACCGAGGTCACCGGCTCCGGGGCCTCGACCCAGCTGTCACTCGGCGGCTCGTACGCGAAGCTCCGTGACGACCTGGTCTCCTGGGACAAGGCCAACGGCAACCGCTACGGATTCGCCGCGGGTACCGAGGACGGTCAGGTCCCCAAGCGGATCGACGGATTCAACATCGAGGGCCTGGAGTTCGCGCCCGGCTCGTCCACCACGGCCTACCTCGGCTTCCGTGCCCCGCTGGTGCCGCCCAAGAGCGGCGGCAAGGCGCTGATCGTGCCGGTCACCGACATCGACCAGGTGGTCACCGGCAAGAAGGCCACCTTCGGCACGCCAATCGAGCTGGACCTCGGCGGGCTCGCCATCCGGGACATCCGGAAGAACGCGGCCGACCAGTATCTGATCGTCGCCGGCTCCTGGGCCGCCGACGACAACTCCGATCCGTACGCCCTCTACTCCTGGGACGGTGTCGCCGGGCACGCCCCCGTGAAGCGGGCCGACCTGCCGACCAGTGACCCGGGCGGCTGGGAGTCCGTGGTGGAGGTCCCCGATCTGAACGCCACCGGGGCGCGCGCCCAGCTCATCACCGACGACGGATCCGCCGACCTCTACGGGGACGGCACGGAGGCGAAGGACCTCACCCACGACGAGTGGAAGAAGTCCCGCGCCACCTGGTTCACCGTGGGGAAGTGACGTCCGGCGGGTGCCCTCCCGCGGCTGCCGCGGCGGGCTCCGCCGCGGCAGCCCCGATGAGCGCCGGGGCCAGATCCTCCCGGCGCATCCGCCGGTCGACGTAGAGCAGACCGGTCACCAGCTGCGGAAAGGTCACCGACACGATCTGGCTGAGTGTCTGGCCCAGCAGGGACACGGCCAGATAGCCGGAGGCGCCGGCCAGCAGCTGCGCGATGTCCGGTTCGGCGCCGTTCTCCGAGTGGAGCGTCAGGTTGTGGAACGTCCCGAGCATGGTGAACGGGAGCTGGATGAAGGAGCCCGCCGTGGCGCCGATCGCCAGCGCCAGCAGTGAGATGCCGCAGACCCGCCACCAGGCGCCGCGTACCAGCAGGGCCGACCTGCGCAGTGCGCCGAGCGGGCCCTGGCGCTCGAAGACCACGGCCGCCGGAGCCAGGCAGTAGCGCACCCAGAGCCAGGCGGCCGCCGGCAGCAGTGCCAGCCCTCCGAGCACGCCGGCCACGATCGCGACGGCCGGGTTGTCCGCACTGACCGCGGCGATGACGACCGCGACCGCGCCCCCCGCGATCAGCAGCAGCGGTACGAGGACGATCAGCCCGGTCAGCAGTACGGTGCCGATCACCGGGAGGACCCGGGCCCAGGCCCGCCGCCAGACGGCCCGGAAGGTCGCGGGCCGGCCGAGTACCGCCTCCTGCAGCACGGTCGCGCAGGTCGCGTGGACCATGGCCGTGCAGACCATGTTCAGCAGTCCGGCGGCCAGGAGCACCCCGAAGAACGCCAGCACCAGGGGGCCGGCTTCGTCCCAGCCGACGTCGGACGGCGCCGTCGCGTGGACGATCTCGTCGATCCGGCCGGAGAGCGACGCGTACAGAATCGCGAGCGCCGCCGCCACGATGGCAGCGGCGCCGCCGTAGACCGCCGCCGCCACGCCGACCAGCTGCTTCCAGTGGCGGCCGACCGTGGAGACTGCGCCGCCGAGGATGTCGCTGACCTGCAACGGCCGCAGGGGTATCACCCCCGGCTTGGGTGCCGGGGGCGGCCCGGGGGCTCCCCACCCCGGCGGCCCCCACCCCGCGGGCCCCCCGTACGGCGCGCCTCCGTGCGCCCCTGCCCACCCCGAGTCCTGTGCCACCGCTCGCTCCGTCCTGTGCGTCGCCCGCCGGGAATTCCGTACCGGATTCCACTGGACCGCACACCGTAGCCCCTCCTTGATGTGTACGGTCGTACGCATGCCCTACGTACTGCTTGCCGCGGCCATCGCCGCAGAGGTCGGCGGGACCACCGCCATGAAGTACAGCGACGGGTTCAGCCGGCTGTGGCCCTCGCTGGCGACCGGCGCCGGATACGTGCTCGCCTTCGTCCTGCTGGCGCAGGTGCTGAAGTCCCTGTCGGTGGGGACCGCCTACGCGATCTGGGCCGGCAGCGGCACCGCCGCCATCGCGGCCATCGGCATGCTCTTTCTGGGGGAGTCGATGAGTGCGGCGAAGCTCGCCGGGATCGCCCTGGTCATCGGCGGGGTCGTGCTGCTCAATCTGGGCGGCTCGCACTGATGGCCCGGCGCTACGACCCGGGCCGCCGGGACCGGATCATCGACGCGGCGATCCGGGTCACCGGCGACCACGGCATCACCGGTCTGAGCCACCGCTCGGTCGCCGCGGAGGCGGATGTGCCGCTCGGCTCGACGACGTACCACTTCGCCACGCTCGACGAACTGCTGGTCGCCGCGTTGCGGAAGGTCACCGACGAGCCGCGGACCGGGGTCGACGGATGGGCGCGGGCACTCGGTGAGCCGGGGAGCGGGCTCGCCGGCCGGCTCACCGCCCTGCTCGGGCGGCTCGTCTCGGGGGACCGG
Source organism: Streptomyces sp. NBC_00388 (assembly GCF_036061255.1). Lineage (NCBI taxonomy): Bacteria > Bacillati > Actinomycetota > Actinomycetes > Kitasatosporales > Streptomycetaceae > Streptomyces > Streptomyces sp. NBC_00388. Next base: position 1,753,270 of record NZ_CP107948.1, on the reverse strand, counting down.
AGCCGGGTGCGGCTGGAGTACGAGCTGTATCTCGCCGCGCTGCGCCGCGACGCGCTGCGGCCCGTCGCGGCGGAGTGGCTGGACGCCTGCGTGGAGGTCGTCCGGCCGCACGTCGCAGGCGACGCAGCCACGGCCCGCGCACTGGTCGCACTGATCGACGGGCTGCTGATCCAACTCCTGCTGACGGGAAGGGCGTTCGAGCCGGACGAGGTGCGGGAGGCGTTCGCCCGGATCATCGGGGGCCGGGACGCCACGGGCCCCGGCGACCCGGGCCAGGCGGGCGGCTAAGGGCTGTCCCGTAATCCCCGGCGGGCGCACGACGACAGCTACGGCGCCTCGCCGCGTTGTCGGAACGCCCGAATACATCCAGTATGCGAGCGCCCCTCCGCCTTGCGATGCACCGCATCTGACGCCCCGCGCTGATCCACCAGGGATTAAGGGACAGCCCTCAGGGGCGTATCGGGCCGTGTGTGCCCGGCAGGCGCACGCGGCCCGATGCGCCCCCGCGAGACGCGGCGCGCGCCGGGTGCGCGACCCGTCCTGTGACCGGGCGGTGGCCGGCGGTCGAGACCGGTTCGCAGGTGAGGCGTCCGGCCGGTTAGGTTTTGGTCATGACCGACACCCTCTCGCAGACCCCTGCCCGCTCCACCGGCGCCGTGGCCGCCGGACTTGCCACGATCGCCGCCGACGGCACCGTTCTCGACACCTGGTTCCCCGCCCCCGGTCTCACCGCCGAGCCCGGCCCCGCGGGCACCGAGCGGCTCTCCGCCGAGCGCGCCGCGGAGCTGCTGGGCGAGGCCGCCCCGAAGGCGCTGGGCCCCGACCCGCGCCGCGGCGTCGAGGTCGTCGCCGTCCGTACGGTCATCGCCTCGCTCGACGACAAGCCGCTGGACGCCCACGACGCGTACCTGCGGCTGCACCTGCTCTCGCACCGGCTGGTCCAGCCGCACGGGCAGAGCCTGGACGGCATGTTCGGCCTGCTCGCCAACGTCGCGTGGACCTCGCTGGGCCCGGTCGCCGTGGACGACATCGAGAAGGTGCGGCTGAACGCCCGCGCCGAGGGCCTGCACCTCCAGGTCACCTCGATCGACAAGTTCCCGCGGATGACGGACTACGTCCTGCCCAAGGGCGTCCGTATCGCCGACGCCGACCGGGTCCGTCTCGGCGCGCACCTCGCCGACGGGACGACCGTCATGCACGAGGGCTTCGTCAACTTCAACGCGGGCACGCTCGGCACCTCCATGGTCGAGGGCCGCATCTCCGCGGGCGTCGTGGTCGGCAACGGCTCCGACATCGGCGGCGGCGCCTCGACCATGGGCACCCTCTCCGGCGGCGGCAACGTCCGCATCACCGTCGGCGAGCGCTGCCTGGTCGGTGCCGAGGCGGGTGTCGGGATCGCGCTCGGGGACGAGTGCGTCGTCGAGGCGGGGCTCTACGTCACCGCGGGCACCCGCGTCACCATGCCCGACGGCCAGGTCGTCAAGGCCCGTGAGCTCTCCGGCGCGTCGAACATCCTCTACCGCCGCAACTCGGTCACCGGCACGGTCGAGGCCCGCCCGAACAACGCGGTCTGGGGCGGCCTCAACGAGATCCTGCACAGCCACAACTGAGCCCGCGCCGCCGCCGGCGGCCCCGTCTCACCCGGCGGCGAGCAGCTCCGTGTACGCCCTCCGCAGCCCGTCGGCCGCATCGCGGCCGGCGGGCAGCAGTGGTCCGCGAACCGGTCCGGACGGCAGCCCGGCAGCGCCGAGCAGGGTCTTCGCGGTGACCGTGCCCGGCAGGCCGGACGCCATCATCAGCTCGACCAAGGGGGCGTTGAGCCCGTTGAGCCGTGCGGCCCCGGCGGGGTCCGGTGCGTCGTGCGCGTCGAGCACCGCCCGCAGCTGTCGCGGTGCCACGTTCGCGACCGTACTGACGAAGCCCGAGCCCCCCACCGCGTACAGCGGGAGGTTCAGCTCCTCGCAGCCCGAGTAACAGGCCAGCCCGGTACGGGAGATGACCTTCGTGGTGCCCAGCAGGTCATAGGCGCAGTCCTTCACGGCCGCGATGCGCGGGTGTCCGGACAGCCGCAACAGCGTCTCGGTCCCGATCCGGGTGCCGGTGCGGCCGGGAATGTCGTAGAGCATCACCGGCAGGGCCGTGGCGTCGGCGACCGTGCGGAAGTGGGCCTCCACGGCCTCCTGCGGCGGGCGGCTGTAGTAGGGCGTCACCACCAGCAGGCCGTCGGCGCCGGCGCTCTCGGCCGCCCGCGCCAGCTCGACGGTGTGCCGCGTGGCGGGGCTGCCCACCCCCGCCACGATGTGCGCGCGGTCACCGACGGCCTCCGCCACCGCCCGTACCAGTGCGGTCTTCTCGGCGTCCGTGGTGGTCGGGGACTCCCCGGTGGTGCCGCTGAGAACGAGCCCGTCGCACCCCGCGTCGACCAAGTGCGCGGCGAGCCGCTGTGCGCCCTGCAGATCGAGCTCACCGGCAGCGCTGAACGGTGTGATCATTGCGCAGAGCGCACGCCCGAAGGGCCGGGAAGGGGTCATGACGGAAGTCTTGCCTCAGCAGAGAGTGAAGGTCTACTTAGTTCTGCTCCGGGTCAATGCACAGCAGCGCTGAACAGTGGCCCGAAGGACGGGCGGCGGATCAGTAGCCCGAGCCGCTGCTGGAGCTGCTCGACGGTGAACTGCTCGAACTGCTCGAAGGCGAGCTGCTGGCCTTCGGCTGCGCGGTGATCTTCTTGCCGTCGGGACCCACGACGTACCACTTGGCCCCGAACTGGGTGAGGCCCTGGCCGTTGGTCTGACCGGCCTTGTTGTGGTCGCCCAGGAACGTGTAGAGCGGGTGGCCCTTGTAGGTGACCTGCTTGCCGCCCGTGCTCCGGGGCGATGTGCTCAGCAGCTTGGTCTGCACCTCGCTGCCCGCGGTCGGCGTGTTCTTGGCCAGCAGCGGCGGCCAAGCCTTGGCGCAGGCACCCGTGCAGGTCGACTTGGAGGTCTTGTCCGCCTCGAAGAGGTAGAGCGTCCGGCCCTTCCCATTGACGAGGATCTTGCCGAGCGGGGTCTTCTTGACCATGACCGTCCGCACCGAGGCCGTCGCCGACGGGCTGCTCGACTCGGTCATGCTGCTCGACGGCGAGGACCCGGCTCCGCTGACCTGGGCCTTCGATCCGCCGGCACATCCGGTGACTGCCACTGCGAACAGTCCGGCCGCGGCTACGGCAGCCGCTGTACTGATGCTGCTCCTCATGGGGGGCTCCTCCGGTCGGCCGCCGGGCGGGCGGCTCTGGTGGCCGGCCCGGAGCGGGCCGCCGGATCCACTGGATCGCGAGACCCGGCGCCGGGCCACCCGGAAGGGCCGTCCGGATTACGGCTCCGCGGCCCCGCCGGCCGCTTCGGCTGTCACCGGGACGGTTCACCGGATCGGGGTGGCCGGAGCCGTGGGGCACGGCCTGTCGTGCGAAGCGAGTACTCGCGCCGGCCGCCGCCATCCGGCCCACCGGGCACGGCGGGCAACCCGTCATGCGATCGCTGACCGCGTACGGCCACCGGCGGCTTGTCCGGTCGTCTACGGTTCCGCCATGACGAGTGTGGAGCCCCGCCCCGATCTCCGGCCCCCCGGCCTGAACGCCGACGAGAAGACCACCCTCCTGACCTGCCTGGACTACCTGCGCGAGTCCATCCTCGCGAAGGCGGCCGGCGTCCCGGAGCCGGCGGTCCGCACGGCCGGCGTCCCTTCAGGGACCAGCCTGCTCCAGCTGCTCAAGCACCTGACGGCCGTCGAGCTCAACTGGTTCGTCTGGGCCTACTCCGGCGCCGACCGCGAGCGCTGGGACGACGAGGGGGCGGTGTCCGCCGAGGGCACCGCGCCGGACGTGACAGACGCCTACCGCGAGGCTGTCGCCCGGGCCAACGAGGCCGCCCTCGCCTGCACCGACCTGGACCGTCCCGGCGCCCGCTCGCTGCGCGAGACTCCGCCGCCTTCGATGCGCTGGGTGCTGGTCCACATGATCGAGGAGACCGCCAGGCACGCCGGTCACGCGGACATCCTGCGCGAGCAGATCGACGGCTCGACCGGTCGGTGACGCGGGTGCGGTACATCAGGTGCGCTCGCACGGGGACCGACCGGTCACGCGAGCCCTGACCGCCTGCGACCACTCAGCCCCCTGGAATCGATCGGTCTAAGGGCTGTCCCGTAATCCCTGGTGGATCAGCGCGGGGCGTCAGATGCGGTGCATCGCAAGGCGGAGGGACGCTCGCATACTGGATGTATTCGGGCGTTCCGACAACGCGGCGAGGCGCCGTAGCTGTCGTCGTGCGCCCGCCGGGGATTACGGGACAGCCCTTAGGGAGCGTCCGGTGTGTCCGACGGCTGCCGGGTCGGCAGCGGGGCGCGCCTGCGCCTGCGCCACAGCACCAGCGGCACGGCGCCCATCAGGCCCGCCGCGCCGGGGGCGGACGCCGCCGCCGCGCTCAGGCCCGGCCGGCCGAAGGTCCCGGGAACGGGCAGGTTGTTCAGCCGGTCGAGCGGCCAGGCGATCACCTCGGCGCGGCCCACGACGTCCTTCACCGGTACCGAGCCCCCGCCCTTCTTGTCCTGGTGGTAGCGGGAGTCGGCCGAGTACTGCCGGTGGTCGCCCATGACCCAGAGGTGGCCCTTGGGCACCTTGACCTTGAACTGGCCCTGCGGGTCCGTGCTGCACGCCGTGTTGCCGGGGAAGACATACGGCTCGTCCAGGGCCTTGCCGTTCACCTTGACCGGGCCTGTGCCCTTGCACTCCACCGTGTCACCGCCGACCCCGATGACCCGCTTGATCAGGTCCTTCTCGTTGGCGGACGGCATCAGCCCGATGAAGCCGAGCCCCTTCTGGACCACGTTGGGCGTGGCGGCAGGCTCGTCCGCCAGCCAGCCGTCCGGATCGTGGAAGACGATGACCTCGCCGCGGTGCGGCTCCGCACCGAACCACGGGGTCAGCTTGTCGACCAGTACGCGGTCGCCGGTCTGCAGGGTGTTCTGCATGGAGTCCGACGGGATGGAGAACGCCTGCAGCAGGAACGTCTTGATCACCAGCGCGAGGACCAGCGCGACGACGACGAGCAGCGGCAGCTCCTTCCAGAAGGAACGCTGCGTGCCCCTGGTTGCCCTGCCGCGGCCCGAGTCCCGCGCGTCCGGCGCATCGCTCTCCTGGCCCGACTCCGTGCCGACCGTCACATCCCCGCCCTCACTGCATCCGGGAGCTGGCTCATTTCACCCAGATCTTCGCACGCATCCCGCCCCGCCCGGCGCGCCCCTTTATCCCGTGCACACAAGTGCCCCGGGCATCCGGGGCCCCGCGGGGAGCGGGGCGCTCCGGGCAGGGACGCGGGGTGCGCCGGCCGCCCGGAGACCCTGCCGCTCGCCGCGGGGGTGTCCGGCCTTCCGTACTACGGACGGAAGCGCAGCACGCTCGGGTCGTGGTCGCTGTTCTGGTCGGCGAACTCGGCGTTGATGTGGACGATGTCCAGCTGGTAGTCGCGGACCGACGGGCTCACCAGGATCTGGTCCAGGATCTGTGAGTTGCCCTGGTAGACGTAGGAGTACCGCTCGTTCGCCGGGAGCGAGTAGGCCGTCGCCGACAGCGCCTTGCCGCCGGTGAGGATCTTCGCCGTGTCGGAGAACTCGAAGTCGTTGAGGTCGCCGAGCACCACGACCTCCGCGTCCCGCTGTGCCGAACGGATCTTCTTCACGAAGGTGTTCACGGCCTCGGCCTGCTGGTGGCGGGCCGTCTCCGAGCTGCGCGACGGCGGCTGGTACTGGGAGTCGAGCGCCTGGTCACCGCCCTTGGACGAGAAGTGGTTGGCAACCAGGAAGACCTTCCTGCCGCGGAAGGTGAACTCTCCGGCGAGCGGCTTGCGGCTGTCCTTCCACGCGGGGCCGGCCGGGTCGACACGGCCGGGCGAGTAGGTCAGTGCCGCCTTGCCGCCCCGGGAGGTGACGCCGGTCGCGTTGGTGGCCGTGCCGCCGGGGCGTTCGGTGAAGCCCACGCGGGCCGGGTTGTAGAGGAAGCCCTGGCGGATGTTGCCGCCGGGTTCCCCGCCGTCCGCCAGGTCGACCGGGTCGATGGAGCGCCACTCGTAGCGCGGTCCGCCCGCGGCGACGATGGCGTCGATGAACTTGCCGACCGTCACATCGGCGGCCACGACCCCGTCGTTCTTGGCACCGTCGTTGTCCTGGACCTCCTCGATGGCCACGATGTCGGGCGACGAGAGGTGGTCCACGATCCCGGCCGCCAGCTTGTCGAACTTGCTCTGCGGGTCGGTCGGGTCCAGGTTCTCCACGTTGTACGTGGCGACGGCCAGCTCGTCCTTCCGCTGTTTGCGGGTGACCTCCGGCTTGGTGCGGCCCGCCTTGAGGGTGCCCAGCTGCCGGGCGGCCACGGTGTACGTACCGGCGTACTGGTTGTAGTCCAGCGGCCCCTCGGTCGTGCCGGTCAGCGCGTCACCGACGTTCGCCGACGGGAACGCCGCGGCGCCGCCGGGGGCCAGTGACTGGACCATCAGCCGTCCGGTGTTCTGCGAGCGGTAACCGTTGTACAGGGTGCCGCCGCGCGGCGTCGGGCGCTCGCCCGGCTTCACGGTGACCCACAGCTCCCCGTAGGCGTCGGTCGCGCCGGTGACCCGTGAGGTGCCGATCCGGACGTTCATGCCCTCCAGGGACTCGTAGCGGTCGAGGGCGTACTTCTCCGGCCTCAGGGTGAGACCGTTGATGCTGCCGCCCGCCGCCTTGTCGCCCGCAGGGGCGAAAGTCCCGGGAACGCCGCGGGAGTCGAGGACGGTCGCGGCGGGCAGCGGGTTGCCCGACGAGCCGACGGTCACGGCCGGCTTGCCGATCTCGGTGACCGACTGGTTCCCGGAGGCGGCGCCGCCCGGTATGTACTCGTCGACCGTGCCGGCGACCGTGACCGCGTCACCCACGGCGACGGTCGGCGCGGAGCTGGTGAAGACGAAGACACCCTCGCTGGTCGCGGGGTCGGCGTCCGGGTGCGGGTCCTGGAACCAGAAGCCCCTGGAGCCGGATGTCCGCACCCCCGTCACGATGCCGGGCACCCCTGCCACTGCCTTTCCGGCCAGCGGGGAGAGCCGGGTCCTGCCCTGGATGTCGTGGATCCTGACCTCTGCTGCACCGGCGGAGGCGGGATTGACGGCAAGCAGGCCGGCCGCCAGCGCGGCGGTGACGACGGCCGTGACAGCGGCCGGTTTTGTGCGGGAAAGAGCGGGAAGAGCGCGCATCTACGGAACTCCGGAGGTGAGGGTGGAGCGGAGCGGGGCTACGTTCTACGCGCGTCAATCTCTTGTGTGGGGAGGGGAGTTGTCAAGGGTCGGGAGGTGGACACCGGTTGACGGGTACATGAACCAGGTGGCATGGGTTCAAATGCGTCTACGCTGGGGCGCCCGAACCGTATGCCGGCAGACCGTACGCCCTCGCCGGCCGGTCCCAGCCCCGAGGAGAACCACCGATGCCCGGAGACCGCCCCACCCTGCCGCCGGTGCGGCTGAACTCCGAAGCGGAGCTCGCACGTGACGCGCTGGCCGCGCCCCTGCTGACGCGGGCGGTCCGGCTGGCGCGCTGGGCCGGGCCCGGTACGCGCGTGGGCGCGGGAGGCGAGCTGGTCGACGAGCAGCTGCCCGCGGCGGCGGCGGAGCTCGGTCTCGGCGCGGACGAGGACGGCGCGGCCCTGGCGAGCGAGGCCTGGCGGCTCGCCGTGGACACCGGCCTCGTCGACGTCGTCGACGCGCAGGACCCGGAAGGCACCGCGGAAACGGAGGACGCCGAAGGGACGGCGGCCCCCGGTGAGAGCCTGGCGCTGGTCACCTCCGGCAGCCCCCAGGAGATCCTCGCGCTCTGGCTGGACGGCCTGGAGACCGTGCACGCCGATGCCATCGCCCCGCAGTTCGACGACTTCGCCGACCTGGTGGGCGACGACGGCGAGATCGACTTCGGGAAGCTGGAGTGGGACCCCGAGGCGGAGGCGGAGTTCCTCGACGGCGTACTGGGCAACCTCTACCTGCTCACCGTGACGGAGACCGGCGCGCAGGACGCCCCGGTACCGCTCCCCGCGCTGGCCGCCTCGATGATCGTCCCCGATGACATGGGCGAGCCCACCGACGACGTACTGGAACAGGTGTCGGAGGCGATGATGCGCCTGGACGACCAGTTCAGCCTGCTCGAACCGATCGGGCTGGTCGAGTACCAGCCGGTCGACGAGGCGCTGATGGCCGAGGAGGCGGAGTACGCGGAGGGTGCGGGGCCCGAACGGCCCGTGGACGACGAGGACGTCTCGCGGTACGGCATGGTGCGCCTCACCCCGCTCGGCCTGTACGGGGTCCGGGCCAGGATGCTGGACGCGGGCGTCGACGCGCCCGCCGTCGGCGAGCTCGCGGAAAAGGACGCGGGCGCCCTGCTGGACGCCCTGGCGAACTTCCCGGAGGGGGCCGCCCGCGCCGAGACCGTGCTCTGGCTCAACGGCCGTGAACCGGCTGCCGCGGCTCGCGAGTTGCTGTCGGCGGCGCGGGGTGGGGACCGGGGCGCGCCGCTGCGCAGGCTGCACTGCCAGCAGGCGCTCTCGCTGGTGGCGGGCGACGCGGCGGAGCACGAGGTCCGCGAGGTGCTCGACGACGCCCAGCTCGGCGGGCTCGCCCGGGTCTGGCTCGCCGAGCGGGGCGCTGCCGGCGTGCCCGCGCCGCCGGAGTCGATGATCTTCTGGCTGGCCATCGACACGCTGGCCGCGCAGCTGGACGCGGAGGGCGAGGCCGAGGAGCTGCAGGGGCTCGTCGAGGGGCTGACCGGGCAGCACAGCGGCTTCTTCGACGCGGCCTGGCGGGTGGAGCACCCGGCGACCGCCGAGGTACTGGAGGCCATGGGCCGGCTGCACCCGGACAGGAAGGCGGCGAAGGACGCCCGCAAGGCGGCCTTCAAGGCCAGGTCGCGGGCCTGATCCCGGCCGGGGCGTACTCCGGGGGTGCGGGCGGCGCTCTGTCGTCCCGCGCCCCCGGAGGCCCTCGCACGCCGGCCTCCGGGCCGCTCGCCCGCGCTGTCCGGGCCGGCCTCTCAAGTCCGCAGGTAGGAAGCCCCGTTGAGGTCGAGCACGGAACCCGAGGACCACTCGGCGGCCGGTGAGGCCAGCCAGAGCACCGCCGCCGCGATCTCGTCGGCCGACGCCACCCGTCCGAACGGCGACTGTGCCCGGATCGCCTCGCCCCCGGCGCCGCTCAGACGGTCCGCCACCCGCTCCGTCTCGATGAACCCGGGGGCGACGGACGCGACCCCGATCCCGTACGGGGCGAGGGAGACGGCGAGCGACTGGCCGAGTGCGTGCACGGCCGCCTTGGTCGCGCCGTACGCCGGGTGATCGGGCTCCCCGCGGAACGCGCCGCGCGACCCGACGTTCACGATCCGGCCGCCGTTCCCGGCGTCGATCATGCGGCGCCCGGCCAGATGGCTGAGATGCGCGGTGGCGAGCAGATTGACCGCGACATGCTGCTGCCAGAGAGCCACCCACTCCTCGTACGGGGTCCCGGGCAGCGGATGGCGCTCGTTCACGGCGGCGTTGTTCACCAGCACGTCGATGCCGCCCAGCCCGTCGGCCGCGCGCCCGGCGACCGCGGCGGCCCCAGCCGGGTCCGAGAGGTCGCCGCCGGCCAGGACGTGACCGTCGCCGGGGAGCGCCGCGAGGGTGTTCCGGGCGTCGTCCTCCCGGGTTCCGTAGTGCACCGCCACGCGGTCCCCGTTGGCGGCGAAAGCGAGGGCGGCGGCGCGGCCGAGGCCGCGGGAGGCACCGGTGACGAGTACGCGACGGCCTGTTGCCGGGAATTCCATCCCCCGATCATCGCAGGGAAATCCTCGCGGTGATGCCGCCCCCGGAGCCGGGAGGTGGGACAGACATGGCGTGAGGGCGGCTCGCGGGCGCATACTGACAGCAATGACTAAGTCAGCCGGTTCCCGGCGCCACCTGCCCTCCAGTCCCTTCAACCGTCCGGCCCAAGCCGCCGCACCCATCGAGATCTTCGATGTCGGCGACCGTGTTTCGCATGATCAGTTCGGGCTCGGAAGAGTCATCGGAATCGAGGGCGACAATGACGCTGTGCTCATCGACTTCTCGGGGCGTCAGGGGAGGATCCTCAGCCCTTACGCCAAGCTGACCAAGCTCTGAGTCCGGCGAGGACAGGTCAGCGGGGCCGGCCACGGACCAGTCGCCGGCCCTCGGTCACGAGGGCGGCGTGAAGTGACCCGGTGCGATGCCGGGTCACTTTTCCGTAGGCGGCCACCGGGGGTGGAAGCCCCTGCGAGCAGTCCGGGCGCAGATCTGCGCCCTGGGCTGCCCACCGGTCCCCGCCCCGGTCCTGGAGCCCCCCGGGCGGCCCTGACGGCGGTGTGGGACGGCCGGCGACATTGACGCCGGAACGGCCGGTGGCGACCATGAAGCGGGGCGGTGGCGCAGCCGGCGGCGACGCCGGGGTGCCGCGACCGGAACCCGGCGGCGGGGCGCTGGCGGCAGGACGTGTCCGCCCCCGTGCACGGACAGCGCTCAGTGCCCCGGGCGGTAAGCGGGGGATTTCTCCGTTTTCTGCCCGTACGATACGGAGAACGTCCCCGGTTCGCAAGGAGCAGCCGATGCCGAAGCCGAAGCGGGCCGATGCGCGCCGCAATTACGAACGCCTTCTGAAGGAGGCGGCGCTGGCCTTCGCCGAACGGGGGGTGGACGCCTCCCTCGACGACATCGCGAAGCGCGCCGGAGTCGGTTCGGGCACGCTCTACCGTCATTTCCCCACCCGGCAGGACCTCCTCGAAGGGGTCTACGTCGACAGCATCGACGAACTGGCCGACCAGGCGGTCGAGTTCGGTGCCTCGGCGCGAGCGCCGGGGGAGGCGCTGGCCGACTGGCTGCAGAAGCTGGCGGAACAGCTGATCCACCTGCGCGGGCTCAAGACACTGCTCGGTGCGGCGATGGCCGACGGCACCACGCCGGTGATCTCGGACTGCAGCGGACGGCTCAAGGACGCGGCGGGCGACCTGCTCGCCGCCGCGCAGAAGGCGGGCGCGGTCCGTGCCGACCTGGAGACCGCCGAGGTGCTGCGCCTCACGCACGCCGTGGCCGCGGCGGCCGAGCTCGGCGCGGGCGGGCGGCCCGACGTGCGCCGCTATCTGTCCCTGATGATCGAGGGGATCGGTGGCGGGGACCGGCGGGCGATGTCCCTGTGAGGGGGTCGTGCCCGGCAGCCGGTGAGGCCGATGAGCTGCCCGGTGTCACGGATGTGGCAGGGCGGCAGCCCGGGGCGGTGGACGGGACGGGGTCGGAGGGGAGTGGCCGGACGGTGCTGTGCCGGATGTGCGGAAGGCCGCTGACGGGTCGCGCCTCGCGGCGCACCGGGCTCGGTCCGGCCTGCGACGCGAAACTGCATCCGGCGGGACCGGATATCCGGACCCGCCGGCACGGGGTGGATCAGGATCCGATCCCCGGCCTGGACTGAGCCCGGGGCGTACGGCTAGGCCGCGGGCCCGATCCCGCCCTGTATGGCAGCGGCCCACTCCAGCAGCAGGACTTCGTAGTCCTCCGAAGGCCACTCGCCGTCCGTCGTCTGGGCATCGACGAGCCTGCGAATGGCGTCGTTGGCCTGGGAGGCGGAAGGGGTGGTGGGCATACGAACCAGGCTACGGCCTGCCACTGACAGTTAACCCTCATCTGCGGGTGGTATCGGTCACGTGTTCCGGGTTGGGGCGTGTTGTCCGTCACTCGTACCGGGCAGTAGGGGCGCGACGGCCTTAACGGGCCTTTATGGGGACGGAGTTCGGGCCCGCGGGGTTGCCCCGCGATGGTGCGGCGCGGCTCACTCCGCCGGCGGGGCCACCGCCCCGGAAGGCGTCCCGCCCGGCGCGTCGCGCGGCGGGGTTTCGAGCCGCGCCCGGCCCTCCCGCATCGCCCGGTCGAGCGGGAGGCTCCCGTCCCCGAGGGCGATGCAGGTGTCGGCGTCCAGGGTGAGCCGGGCGTCGGGGCGGTCGGCCGGGCCGTCGCCGTAGAGCGGCTCGCCGCCGTCGGTGCGGACGTGGAACACCCCCTCGTCCAGCCGTACCTCGACCACCGCGGCGCCGAGCCCCGCCAGACGGCGGGCCAGGGGCAGGGCGAACCAGTGGGCGCGCAGGGCGTCCGTCGGCCGCCGCTCGCCGAGGGCGGGGGTGCCCCAGTCGGCCAGTGCGGTGAGGACGGGCAGCAGCGCGGTCCCCCGTGGGGTGAGTTCGTAGACGGAAGCGGGCGCCGGCGGCGGCAGCCTGCGCCGTGTCGCCAGCCCTTCGCGCTCCATGTCCTTGAGTCGTGAGGCGAGCACGTCGGTGCTGACCCCCGGCAGGTCGGCGTGGAGGTCGGTGTAGCGGCGGGGACCCGCCAGGAGCTCGCGGACGATCAGCAGGGTCCAGCGGTCTCCGACGGCGTCCAGGGCGCGGGCGGTGGCGCAGTACTGGTCGTAACTTCGGCGTGGCATGCACCGCAGTCTAGACAGAAAGTTGGACTTTCCAAGCTGCCACTTGGTAAAACCAAGTGAAGCAAGTGAGACCTGGGAGGGTCACGGCATGGAGTTCCGCCAGTCGAACAAACTGAGTGATGTCTGCTACGAGATCCGGGGCCCGGTGATCGACCAGGCCAACGCGCTGGAGGAGGCGGGGCACAGTGTGCTGCGCCTGAACACCGGGAATCCGGCGCTCTTCGGTTTCGAGGCACCGGAGGAGATCGTCCAGGACATGATCAGGATGCTGCCCCAGGCGCACGGATACACGGACTCGCGGGGCATCCTCTCCGCCCGGCGGGCTGTGGCCCAGCGCTACCAGGCGCTCGGGCTGCCCGACGTCACCGTCGACGACGTCTTCCTCGGCAACGGCGTCTCCGAACTGATCTCGATGGCGGTCCAGGCACTCCTCGAGGACGGGGACGAGATCCTCATCCCGGCGCCCGACTTCCCCCTCTGGACAGCTGTCACCACGCTGGCGGGCGGGCGGGCGGTGCACTACCTGTGCGACGAGTCGGCGGAGTGGTACCCCGACCTCGACGACATGGCGTCGAAGATCACCGACCGCACCAAGGCCGTGGTCATCATCAATCCCAACAACCCCACAGGTGCGGTCTATCCGCGCGAGATCGTCGAGGGCATCCTCGCTCTGGCCCGCCGCCACGGGCTGATGGTCTTCGCGGACGAGATCTACGACCAGATCGTCTACGACGACGCGGTCCACCACACGGCTGCCGCCCTCGCTCCCGACCTGGTCGTGCTCACGTTCAGCGGCCTGTCCAAGTCGTACCGCGTCGCGGGTTTCCGCTCCGGCTGGCTGGTCGTCACCGGGCCCAAGCAGCACGCGAAGAGCTACCTGGAGGGTCTGATGATGCTCGCCTCCATGCGGCTGTGCGCCAACGCCCCCGCCCAGTACGCCATCCAGGCCGCACTGGGCGGACGCCAGTCCATCAGGGAGCTGACGGCGCCGGGCGGCCGCCTGCGCGAACAGCGCGACCGGGCATGGGAGAAGCTCAACGAGATCCCGGGCGTCTCCTGCGTGAAGCCGAAGGGCGCGCTCTACGCCTTCCCCCGGCTCGACCCGAAGGTCCACCGGATCCACGACGACGAGAAGTTCGTCCTGGACCTGCTGCTCCGCGAGAAGATCCAGGTGGTGCAGGGCACCGGCTTCAACTGGCCGACCCCTGACCACTTCCGGATCCTGACGCTGCCGTACGCCGACGACCTGGACGCGGCCATCAGCCGGATCGGACGTTTCCTTGCCGGGTACCGCCAGTGACACCGGGCGGGGCCGCCGCCGTCACAGCGACTGGCCCGCGGGCTTGACCATGCCCCTGACCGTACGGGACTTCACGAACTCGCCCATCGCGGTCATCTCCCACTCGCCCGAGAACTGCCTGATCAGCTTGGCCATCAGCACCCCGGTCTGCGGTTCGGCCTCGGTCAGGTCGAACCGGACCAGCTCCTCCCCGCTCGCCGCGTCGATCAGCCGGCAGTAGGCCTTGGCGACCTCGGTGAACTTCTGGCCGGTGAAGGAGTTGACCGTGAAGACGAGAGCGGTCGCCTCGGCGGGGATCCTGCCGAGGTCGACCACGATCACCTCGTCGTCGCCGGCGCCCTCGCCCGTCAGATTGTCGCCGGAGTGCTTGACCGCGCCGCCGAGGATCGAGAGGTTGCCGAAATAGCAGCTGTCGATGTGGTTGCGCTGGGGGCCGAAGGCCATCACCGAGGCGTCCAGGTCGATGTCCTTGCCGTGGAAGGCCGGCTCCCAGCCGAGGCCCATCCGCACCTGGGACAGCAGCGGCTTCCCGCCCTTGACCAGGGAGACCGTCTGGTTCTTCCGGAGGCTGACCCTGCCCTTGTCCAGGTTGATCCGCCCGGTGCCGGCGGCCGGGGCCCGCGGTGCGGAGGGCGGGGGCGGCGCCGCGGCGGCGACCCGGGGGTCCGCCGGCGGCGCGGACGGCATCGGCGGGGCCTGCGGGGCTGCCGATGCGGGCGCCGGCGCTGCCGCGGGCTCCTCGACCGACACACCGAAGTCCGTCGCGATACCCGCCAGTCCGTTCGCATAGCCCTGGCCGACGGCGCGCACCTTCCAGGCGCCGTTGCGCAGGTAGATCTCCACGATGACCAGTGCGGTCTCGGCGCCCAGCCGCGGCGGGGTGAAGGAGGCCAGGACGCTGCCGTCGTCCGCGGAGCGGACGGTGGCCGTCGGCTCGATGCCCTGGAAGGTCTGGCCCGCCGCGTCCGGGCTCGCGGTGATCACGATCTTCTCGATGCCCGCGGGGACCGCAGCCGTGTCCACCACGATCGCGTCCGGCGCCGAGCCGCCGCCGGAGCGGTGGCCGACGCCGGGTCCCGACGGCTGGTTGTAGAAGATGAAGTCGTCGTCCGAGCGCACCTTGCCGTCGGCGGTGAGCAGCAGGCCCGACACGTCGAGCCGCACCGGACCTGCCACGTCCACCGCGACGCGGGAGGTCGGAAGCGGGATGTTCGAGCCTGAGGTCATTGCGGTCATGCCGGAGGAACGAGCGACAGGGCTTTACGGTTCCTTGAATCTTTCCCCGGGCCCGGGACGTCCCTCCCACGCGCCTCCCGCGGCCGGGTCACGTCCCCGGCAGCACCACGATCTTCCGGCCGATGCCCGCCTTGAAGCGGTCGAGCGCCGCCGGATATCCCGAAAGCGGCAGCCGGTCGCTGATGAAGACCGCCGGGTCCAGCACCCCGGCGGCGAACAGCTCCGCCGCCCGCTCGTAGCTGTGCAGCACCGCCATCGAACCGGTGATCGTGATCTCCTGGTTGTAGATCCGGTACGGGTCGATCGTCGCCCGTGTCGCGTAGTCGGCGACTCCGAACTGCAGATACGTGCCGGCCTTCGCCACCCGCCCCAGACCGTCCTGGATCGCGGCCGCGTTGCCGGTCGCGTCGATGACGACGTCCCAGCCCTGCCCTGCCCGGTCCAGCTCGTCCGCACCGCCCGCCGCCGCCGAGCAGCCCAGGCCGCGCGCGGTGGTGAGCCGTTCCTCGTTGATGTCGACGATGTCGACGCTGGCCGCCCCGGTCCGCTTGGCCAGCTCCAGCATCATCAGCCCCATGGTCCCCGAGCCGTAGATGAGCACGTGCGAGCCGAGCCTGCTGTTCAGCACGTCGTAGCCACGTACCGCGCAGGAGAGCGGTTCGATCAGGGCGGCGTCCTCGGTCCGTACGTGTTCGGGCAGTTTCACGCAGTTGGCGGCGGGTGCCACCGCGTACTCGGCGGCGCCGCCGGCGGTGGTCACGCCGATCGCCGCCCACTTCTCGCACATGTTGTTGTGGCCGAGACGGCAGTAGCGGCACTCGAAGCAGTACAGGGACGGGTCGACCGCCACCCGGTCGCCCGCGGCCAGCGAGGTGACATCGGAGCCGAGCGCCACGACCGTGCCGGCGAACTCGTGGCCGGGGACCACCGGCAGCGTGGGCGCGAACTCGCCCTGGAGGATGTGCAGATCCGTGCCGCACAGCCCGCACGCGGCCACCTCGACGATCACGTCGCGCGGACCGGGTGTGGGGTCGGGCACCTCCCCGTACGTGACCTTGCCGACGGCTTCGACGATGGCGGCCTTCATTTCACGGCTCCCAGCGAGAGGCCCTGGACCAGCTTGTCCTGGGCGGCGAACCCCGCGGCGAGCACCGGCAGGGAGATGACGAGCGACGCGGCGCACACCTTCGCCAGGAACAGGCCCTGGCTCGTGATGAAGCCGGTCAGGAAGACGGGCGCGGTCTGGGCGGTGACGCCCGTGAGCACCCGGGCGAAGAGCAGTTCGTTCCAGCTGAAGATGAAGCAGATCAGCGAGGTGGCGGCGATCCCGGGCGCGGAGATGGGGGCGACGATCCGGGTGAGGATCACCGGAAGTCCGGCGCCGTCGACCCGCGCCGCCTCGATGACGGCGACCGGCACCTCGGCCAGGAAGGACTGCATCATCCACACCGCGATCGGAAGGTTCATCGAGGTGTAGAGGATGACCAGCATCCAGATGTTGTCCAGCATCCCGGTGTTCTTCGCGAACAGATAGACCGGCAGCAGCCCGGCCACCACCGGGAGCATCTTCGTGGAGAGGAAGAAGAACAGGACGTCCGTCCACTTCTTCACCGGCCGGATGGAGAGCGCGTAGGCGGCGGGGAGGGCCAGCACCAGCACGCAGAGCGTGGAGACCACCGAGGCCACGGCCGAGTTGGCCAGCGCGGGCCAGGGGCTCGCGCCGCCGCCCGCGCCGAAGAAGTCGCGGTAGCCGTCGAGGGTGAGGGACGCGGCGAGTGACGGCGGGTTGGTCGCCGCGTCGGTCTCCGCGTGGAAGGAGGTCAGCGCCATCCACGCGATCGGCAGGAAGAAGAGGATCCCGGCCAGCCAGGCCGTCAGGCCGAGCAGGGTGCCCCCGGTGCGTGCGGCGCCCCGGGGCGCCGTCGTGTCTGCGGACTTCATGCGCGTGAGGCCTCCTCGCTGAAGAGGGACGAGACCACGCGGAGTGCGAAGGTCGCGATGATGATCGTGCCGATGACCACCAGGACCCCGGCGGCGGACGCGAGACCGTTCTCGTGTGCCTGGTAGAAGGCCTGGTAGACGGTGTACGGAAGGTTCGCGGTGCCCAGGCCGCCCGAGGTGATGGTGAAGACGGCGTCGAAGTTCTGCACGATGTAGATCGAGCCGAGCAGTGCGCCGAGCTCCAGGTAGCGCCGCAGGTGGGGCAGGGTCAGATGGCGGAAGATCTGCCAGCTGCCCGCGCCGTCGATCCGCGCCGCCTCGATCAGCTCCGGTGAGCGGCTCTGCAGCCCGGCCAGCAGGATCAGCATCATGAACGGTGTCCACTGCCAGACCAGCGACGCCTCGACCGCCAGCAGCGGAGTCTTCGAGACCCAGTCGGGCTGCGGGGCGCCCCCGCCCCCCACCCAGTGCAGGAGCCCGTTGAAGAGCCCGTACTCAGGGTTGTAGAGCACGTGCTTCCAGAGCAGCGCGGCCGCCACCGGGACCAGCAGGAACGGCGCGATCAGCAGCGTACGGACGAAGCCCCGGCCCTTGAAGCGGCGGTCGAGCAGCAGCGCCAGGACGAGTCCGAGCACCAGGCTGGCGAGGACGACGGCGACCGTCAGCAGCACTGTGGTCAGTACCGACTTGCGCAGGTCCGGGTCGGTGAGTACGTCGGAGTAGTTGGCGAATCCGGTGAAGTGCCGGGCTTTGGGGTAGAGCGCGTTCCAGTTGAAGAAGGAGATCACCACCGTCGCCACGAAGGGCAGCTGGGTGACGACGACCATGAAGATCAGGGCGGGCAGCAGGGGGGCCCGGGTGGCCCAGGCCCGCAGCCGGCCGCCCGGCGGTGCGGGCGGCGAGGGCGCCACGCGGGGCGCGGCCGGAGCGGTCGTCGCTGTCATCGTCCCTCGTACTCCTTCGCGATCTTCGCGGCGAGCCGCTGGGATGCGGCGATGGCCGCATCGACGGACTGGCGGCCGGCGATGGCCGCGCTGATCTCCTGGGAGACCTTGGTGCCGAGGTCGGTGAATTCGGGGATGCCGACGAACTGGATACCGGGTGCGGGACGCGGCTGCACCCCCGGGTTGCCGGGCTCGGCGCTCTTGATGGCGTTGAGCGTGACGTCCCCGAAGGCGGCGGACGCCTTGCGGTAGGAGGGGTCGGTGTAGGTGGAGGCGCGCTTGCCCGCAGGGGCGTCGGACCAGCCGCTCTCCTTGCCGACGAGCTCCTCGTACTGCTTGCCCGAGGCCCAGGAGATGAACTTCCAGGCCTTGTCCGGGTTGTGGGAGGTCTTCTGGATGCCCCACGCCCAGGTGTAGAGCCACCCCGAGCTGTCCGTCCTCTCGACCGGCGCCGGTGCGTAGCCGATCTTGCCCTTGACCGGGGACGAGGCCGACTCCAGCGATCCGGCGGCGGAGGTCGCGTCGTACCACATGGCGGTCTTGGACTGGGTGAGGTCGTTGAGGCACTCGGCGAACCCGGACTGCGCGGCGCCCGACTCGCCGTGGTCACGGACGAGTCGTACGTAGAAGTTCACCGCCTTCCGGAAGGCGGGGGAGTCGAGGCGGGCCTTCCAGTCCTTGTCGAACCAGGTGCCGCCGAAGGTGTTCACGACGGTGGTCAGCGGGGCGATCAGCTCGCCCCAGCCGGGCAGCCCGCGCAGGCAGATGCCCTTCATCCCCGGCCTGGCGCCGTCCGCCCTGGCGGCGAGCGAGGCGACCTGCTGCCAGGTGGGGTGGGCCGGCATGGTCAGATGCTTCGCCGCGAAGACGTCCTTGCGGTACATCAGGAAGGAGGACTCGCCGTAGAAGGGCTCGCCGTACAGCTTCTTGTCGTCCCCGGTGAGGGACTGCCGCAGCGCGGGCAGGATGTCCTTCTGGTCGAACGCGGTGTCCTGGGCCGCGTACGGGCCCAGGTCGTGCAGCCAGCCGTTCCTGGCGTAGATCGGGATCTCGTAGTTGCTCAGCGTGGCGACGTCGTACTGGCCCGCCTGGTTGGCGAAGTCCTGGCTGATCTTGTCGCGTACGTCGTTCTCGGGCAGCACGGTGAAGTTCACCTTGATGCCCGTCTCGCGGGTGAAGTGGGCGGCCGTGAGCTTCTGCAACTCCGTCATCTGCGGGTTGTTGACCATCAGCACATTGATCGAGTCCCCGCCGGACCCGCCTCCTCCGGCGCCGGTCCAGCAGCCGGACAGGCTGATGAGCAGCGCCCCCGATGCGGCCTGCGCGAGCAGTGCGCGCGGCCTCCGTCGGCTCGGGCTTCGCATGGATCGCTCCTCGGGTGGGTCGGGGTCAGACTCGGACGATCTGCGGTCCCAGCAGCGAGTAGCGGTGTGCCTCGGGTGCGGGCAGCAGGGTGCTGGTGACGATGGCTTCGAAGTCCGTGACGTCGGCGAACCTGCAGAAGCTCGACGCCCCGAACTTGGTGTGGTTCCCGGCGAACACCCGGCGTCTGGCGGCCCTGACCGCCTGCGCCTTGACCTCGCCGACCGCCGGGTCGGGCGTGGTCAGGCCGTGCTCGCGGGAGATCCCGTTGGCGCCGATGAAGGCCAGGTCGATGACGAACCCGGACAGCATCCTGGTCGTCCAGTGGTCGACGGTGGCCAGGGTGCCGGAGCGCAGCCGCCCGCCGAGCAGCAGGACGGTCGTCCGCTCGGCGAGTGCCAGTGCGCCCGCTGTCGCGAGGGACGCGGTGACCACGGTCAGCGGACGGTCGTGCGGCAGGGCCTCGGCGATCAGCTGGGGGGTGAACCCCTCGTCGATGAAGACCGTTTCGGCGTCGCCGAGCAGCCCGGCCGCAGCCTCGGCGATCCGCCGCTTCTCCGGTACGTGCATCGTCGTCCGGAAGTCCAGGGTGGTCTCGAAGCCCGCGCTCTCCACCGGGTAGGCGCCGCCGTGCGTACGCCGGACCAGCCCGTGGTTCTCCAGCGCGCGCAGATCGCGGCGCACGGTCTCCTTGGCCACCCCGAGGCGCGCGGACAGCTCGGTGACATCGACCGAGCCGGACTTCCGGGCGGCCCGGACGATTTCCCGCCGGCGCTGCTCCGCGCTCACTGACACTGGTTCTCCTCGGCTCTTCGCTTGCTGTGAGGAGATTTGTACAGCCGTCCGGATCATGTGAACAGGGCAGGAACGGGCTTGATCGTGCCCGTTTCTGTCTGTTTCCGCCGGGGTGGCACCGGTCCCACCTGGTGTGTTGTGCCCGTCCGGGCATGACAGAGGCCCGTCCGGTGTGCCGGACGGGCCCGTTTGCTGCCCGGATGCGGGCGCCCGCTGTGTCTGAACCGGTGGGTGGCGGGTCAGCGCGGCCAGATCGGCGGGTCGGTGAGGAATGGTCCGCCGAGGTGGGAGTGGGCCGGGTTCCCCGGGTCGAGCTCGCCCTGTTCGGCGATGAGCTTCGCCGCGTACGGCTCGGAGTCGTCCTGCGGTTCGTAGCCGAGCGCCCGCGCCGACGAGAGGTCCCACCAGATGCGGGTGTTGTCCGACGAGCCGTAGACCACCGAGTGACCGACACCGCCCGCGGTCAGCGCGGCGTGGAAGAGGCGCGCCCCGTCCTGCGGGCTCATCCAGACCGAGAGCATCCGTACGGAGACGGGCTCGGGGAAGCAGGAGCCGATCCGGACGGACACGGTCTCCAGGCCGAACTTGTCCCAGTACAGCTGGGCCAGGTCCTCGCCGAAGCACTTGGAGAGCCCGTAGTAGGTGTCAGGCCTGCGCGGGGTGTCGATCGGGATCAAGGCGCCCGGTGCGGCCGGGACTTCGCTGCCCGGGCTCGGCGTGTAGCCCACCGCGTGGTTGGAGGAGGCGAAGACGATCCGGGGGGTGCCCTCCTCGCGGGCCGCCTCGTACAGGTTGTAGGTGCCTTCGATATTGGCCCGCAGGATCTTGTCGAAGGTGGACTCCAGGGAGATACCGGCGAGATGGATCACGGCGTCGACACCCCGTACGGCCTCGCGCAGCGCCTCCCGGTCGGCCAGGTCGGCCGTGATCGCCGAGGGCTCGCCCTCGACCGGGACGGCGTCGAGGAGGCGCAGCTCGTAGCCGTACGCGGGCAACAGGCCCCGCATCAGGGTGCCGAGGCCTCCGGCGGCCCCGGTGAGCAGGATGGTGCGGGGAGCGGGCATGAGCGGGTCTCTCCTCGGTGAATCGGAACCGGCCGGCCGTGAGGGCGGATGCGTCCGGACGGATGCGTCCGTGGATCACATTCACATGCGTGGACAACGTAAGGAGGCCTGCCGAGCCTCGTCAAGTGGCGCGCGGAGCTGCGGATTCGGCGTCCGCCGAGGCGCTTCTTGTCTTGACCGCCCCCGCTCCGCTGGCTTAGCGTGGCGGAGTTCAGAGATATGGACACCGATCAGAACTATGCACGACTGGATGCCCCAGGGAGCGCCCGTGTCCTCAGCCCCGCTCGCCGGCCGACTCGATGGCCTGCTGTTCTTCCCCGTGACTCCGTACGGGCCGGACGGCGCCGTCGATCTCGATGCGTTCCGCGCGCATGTGCGCGACGGCATCGAGGCCGGTGCGGCCGCGGTCTTCGCCTGCTGCGGCACGGGCGAGTTCCACGCGCTCGGCCCCGAGGAGTTCGGCGCCGTCGTCGCCGCGGCGGTCGAGGTGAGCGCGGGCCGGGTGCCCGTCGTCGCCGGAGCCGGCTACGGCACTGCGCTCGCCGTCCGGTTCGCGAGGACCGCGCAGGAGGCGGGGGCCGACGGGCTGCTCGCCATGCCGCCCTACCTCGTCACCGGCGGCCAGGACGGGCTGGTCCGGCACTACACGGAGCTGGCGGCGGCCACACCGCTCGACATCATCGTCTACCAGCGCGACAACGCGGTGTTCACGCCCGCGTCGGTGGTGGCCCTCGCCCAGGTCGACGGGATCATCGGGCTCAAGGACGGGCACGGCGACCTCGACCTGATGCAGCGCATCATCAGCGCGGTCCGCACGGAGCTGCCCGGCCGGGACTTCCTCTACTTCAACGGTCTGCCCACCGCCGAACTCACCGCGCTCTCCTACCGGGCCATCGGCGTCACCCTCTACTCGTCGGCGGTCTTCTGCTTCGCCCCGGACATCGCACTCGCCTTCTACCGCGCGCTGCGCTCCGGCGACGACGCGACGGCGAACCGGCTGCTCGACGCCTTCTACCGGCCGCTGGTGGAGCTGCGCAACGAGGGGCGCGGGTACGCGGTGTCGCTGATCAAGGCCGGCGTACGGCTCGGTGGGCTGGACGTCGGCGGGGTCCGCCCGCCACTCGGTGAGCCGTCCCCCGAGCACATCGGCCGGCTCGCCGCCGTCATCGAGCAGGGCCGGGCGGCGCTGGCCGCCCCGGCGGTCGCGGCAGGGCCGGGGGAGCACGCGTGAAGACCTCCGCCTTCCTCTATCCCTGGGACGTCGTCGGCGACCCGGACGCCCCCGCCCGCATCGCGGATCTCGGTGTCCAGCAGGTCACTCTCGCCTCCGCCTACCACTCGACCCGCGCCCTGACCCCGCGTCACCCGCAGCACCGGATCGTCACCGCGGGACACGCCGCCGTCCTCTATCCGCCGTCCCCGGAGCGGTGGGCCGGACAGAAGCTGCGCCCCTACCCCGCCGGGTCCTGGGCCCCCACCCCCGATCCGTACGGAGAGGCCGCCGCCGCACTGGCCGCCGCGGGCCTTGAGGTCCACACCTGGGCGGTCCTGGCCCACAACACCCGGCTGGGCACCGAGCACCCGGAGACGTCCGTGGTCAACGCCTACGGGGACCGCTACCCCTGGGCGCCGTGCATCGCCCAGCCGGCCACCCGCGCCTACCTCACCGGCCTGGCCGTGGAGGCCGCGGTGCGCCCCGGCGCGCGCGGCACCGAACTGGAATCGCTGGGCTGGTACGGCCTCGCCCATCTGCACGCCCACGACAAGATCGCCGGAGTGGGGCTCGGTGACGCGGGCCAGTACCTGATGTCGCTCTGCTTCTGCCCGTCCTGCGCCGAGGGGTACGCCGGACTCGGCCTGGACGCGGCGGAGTTGAGCGCCGCGGTGCGCCGTGCGCTGGAACCCGGGTGGTCCTCGGGGGCGGCAGGCGCGGAGAGCGCCGCGGCCGGGGAGCTGCTCGGGGCCGGCCTCGCTGCCGCCACGCTCCGGTGGCGCACCCGGATCGCCCGCACGCTCCAGGAGCAGACCGTCGCGGCGGTACGGGCCGCGGCGGGCCCCGGCTTCCAGGTCCTGCTCCACGCCGACCCGGCAGCCCACCACTGCGGCGCGAACGCGGGCGTCGACCCCGGGCACATCCTGGGCGTCGCCGACGGTGTGGTGGTGCCCTGCACCGGCGGCCCCGCCCTCCTCGCCCCCTTCGCCGCGCACCGCACCGGCCGTACGGTCCTCGCGGCCAACCTCACCGTCGTCTCCGGCATGGGCGGCAGCCCGGCCACGCTGGCCGAGGACGCAGGCCGAGCCGCCGGACTGGGGGCGACCGAACTGCGGCTCTACCACGCGGGGCTGGCATCCGACGCCGATCTCGCGCTCGTACGGGCCGCACTGGCCTGACCCCCCCCGCTGCCCGGCCCGTACGCGCGGGCCCGCCCCTCACCCGGTGGCCGCGCTACCGCCTGCGGCGCAGCCCCGGGTCCTCGATCGCCGGCGGCGCCGCCGCGTAGTTGTCCGCCGGGTCGAGGTCCGTTCCCGGCGGGACGATCTCGTCGATGCGGTCGAGGATGTCGTCCGTCAGATCGATGCCGGCGGCGGGGAGCAGCCCGTCCAGCTGCTCCTGGGTGCGCGGGCCGATCAGCACCGAGCTGACGGCCGGGTGAGCGTGGGCGAAGGCGATCGCGAGCTGTGGCAGCGTCATCCCGGCGTCGTCGGCGAGAACGGTGAGCTCCGCCAGCGCGGCTGTCTTCAGCCGGCCGGCCGGAGCGGACGCGTCGTAGGCCAGTGGCAGGGCGGAGGACATCAGCCTGGCCCGGTGGGTGGCCGGAAGATCAGCCCGCCCGGAGAGCCATCCGCTGTTCAGCGGACTGAAGGTGAGCACGCCCAGCCCGTAGCGCTGAGCCGTCGGGAACACGGCGGCCTCGGGTCCGCGGGTGAAGACGGAGTACATGGGCTGCTCGGTCAGGAACCGGTGGAGGCCCCGCCGCTCCGCCTCCCACTGGGCCTCGACCGTCGTCTCCGCCGGGAACATGGACGATCCGAAAGCCCGGATCTTGCCTGCCTGTACGAGGTCGGACAGTGCGGAGAGCGTCTCGCCGATGCCGGTTCCGTGGTCGGGCCGGTGGATCTGGTACAGGTCGATGTAGTCGGTGCCGAGCCTGCGGAGGCTGTCCTCGACCGCCCGGACGATCCATCTCCGCGAGCCGCCCCGCTGGTTCGGGTCCTCGCCCATCGGCCGTCCGAACTTGGTCGCGACGACGAGACCGTCCCGGCGGCCCTTGACGGCCCTGCCGACGATCTCCTCGGACTCGCCCCTGGAGTAGACGTCCGCCGTGTCGATGAGATTGATCCCGGCATCGAGCGCGGAGTGGATGATGCGGATCGCGTCACCGTGGTCCTGGTTGCCCAGGCTCCCGAACATCATCGCGCCGAGCGCGATCTCGCTGACGGACATTCCGGTCGACCCGAGAGTCCTGCGTTTCACCACGTCATGCCTCCGATGCCTCATCGTGCTGATTCCTGCCAGCCCATCACGCGGCCGCGCCCGCCCGGTAGACCGATCCTGCTGTCCGGTTGCACGATCCTGGCGACTCTGCTCTTATCCCGCCATGACTGATGTGGCATCAACGCCCGGGCCCGCCGAGCGGACCGCGGCGCTTCTCGGCGAACTCACGGCGCTGATCGTGCGCCACGCGGGCGGGACCCCGGTGCGGAAGACCAAGATCCTGGACGGCGTGGCCATCACGTACGCGGACAGGCCCACGCTGCCGGTGAGCGCGATGTCGGAGCCCTCGCTCGCGGTGGTCTGCCAGGGCGTCAAACGCACGGTCCTGAACGGGGTGCCGCACGACTGCCGCGCCGGGCAGTATCTCGTCGTCCCGGTCGACCTGCCGGTGACGGGGCAGGCGCTGGAGGCCGGCGCGGACGAACCCTTCGCCGTCTTCAGCATGACGCTGGACCCGGCGGCGATCGCACCGCTGCTCCTGGAGACCGCCCCCACCGGGAAACGGCCCGCCCTCTCCGGCCTCGCGGTCAGCGAAGCGACGCCCGGACTGCTCGATCCGGTCGTCCGGCTGCTGCGCCTGCTGGGACGGCCGGACGACCTGCGGGTGCTCGCACCCGGCATCGAGCGGGAGATCCTGTGGCGCCTCATCACCGGTGACCAGGGCGCACTGGTCCGTCAGATCGGCCTCGCCAACAGCTCGGTCGCGCGTATCTCCCGCGCCATCCGCTGGATCCGCGGGCACTACGACGAGCCCCTGCGCGTCGCGGACCTCGCGGGGCTGGCCCACATGAGCCCGTCGGCCTTCCACCGGCACTTCCGCGCCGCGACCTCGATGACGCCGGTCCAGTTCCAGAAACAGATCCGGCTGCGGGAGGCACGCGCCCTGCTCATGGCCGGGCCGGCGGAGGTCGCGGAGACCGGCCACCGTGTCGGCTACGGGAGTCCGTCCCAGTTCAGCCGCGAATACCGCAAGGCGTTCGGCGCGCCGCCCGGCCGGGACGCGGCGCGCCACGCGGGGCAGGGTGCCGGGACCGAGTCGAAGGGCCCTATCCCCGTGCCCCGTACGCATGAGGCGTCGTCGTGGTGAGTGCGCTGAAGCCGAGCCGCTGGAGGATGGGGCGGCTGTCGTCGGACGCGTCGACCTGGAGGAGGCGGACGCCGCGCGCCGCTGCGATCCCCGTGCGGTGGGCGACCAGCGCGCGGTAGATACCCCGGCCGCGCCAGGCCGGGGCCGTGCCACCGCCCCAGAGGCTGGCGAACCCGGTGCCCGGATGGAACTCCATCCGGGCCGCGCAGACCGGTTCGTCCCCGGCCATCGCCACCACCGCGACCATCGAGTCCGGGTCCTCGGCCAGCCGGGTCAGCACCTGGTGGTGGATCCGCGAACCGTCCGAGCCGAACGCGGCCTCGTGGGCCCGCGTCATGAGAGCCACCCCGGCGGCATCGGTCACCGGCCGCAACTCCACCCCGTCGGGCAGCCGTACCCCGGTCGGCAGCTCCCGGACCTCGGCGACCATCACCGTCTCCTGCGGCTCCGGCGTGAACCCGGCAGCGACGAGCCGCTCGGCCAGGCCGGCCGGGCGGTCATGGCCGTACAGCTTCCACTCGAACTCGCGCTCCAGGGCGGCGAAATGGCGTACCACCGCGGCGATCGCGGCATCGGCGCCGGCCGCGTCGAGATCCGACCAGAGCACGCCGTTCCAGCTCTCGGCGTCCGGCCCCGTCTGCACCACCACCCCGCCGACGCGCTCGACCACGCTGCCCGGGCCGTCCGGCGGAGCATCGCGCCGCATGCGCAGGTCGAACGCAGCCCGTACCGCTTCCAGATCCATCCGATCACTCAACAGCGGGCCCCCGCGGCCCGCAACCGGGTTTCTCCGCAACGGATCCGCAAAGACCCTTGTGCACTCCATGTGATGCGCGTAGACAACCAGTGACCTGCAGTCCGTCACACCAGAACCGGAGCACACGCGCATGCCCTCCAGACTTGCCAGGATCTCCGCCTGTACGGTTGCCCTCGCCGCGGCCGGCAGCGCCCTCTACGGCATCGGCGCCGCCAGCGCCGACAACGCGGTGCCGAGGACGGACCGGGAGATCCCGAACGTCACCAAGGTCGAAGACAGCATCAACGCCTACTACGGCGGCACGCCCGACGCTTCGGGCGCCTACCAGGCCTCACCGGGGAGCAACTACGCCAAGCAGGTCCGGGGCATCGAGGCGCGCGCGAAGCGGCAGATCGCCGAGGCCGTCCACCGCACCGGGCACGGGCGCAAGCCCGCCATCGTGCTCGACGTGGACGACACGACGCTGCTCACCTACGACTGGGAGAAGAAGAACGGCTTCGCCTACAACGCGACCGCCTTCGACGACTACGTCCAGAGCGCGCGGTCGATCGCTGTCTTCGGGATGCCCGACGTCGTCAACTACGCGGCGAAGAAGGGCGTCACGGTCTTCTTCCTGACCGGACGTGACGAGTCGCAGCGCACCGCATCGGCCACCAACCTCACCCGGGCCGGATACCAGGTGCCGGTGGACAGGTCCCGCTTCTACCTCAAGGACAAGGCCGCAGCGCCGTCGTACCTGAGCTGCGCACAGCCCGAGTGGACCTGCACCACGGTCCAGTTCAAGGCCGGGACCAGGAAGCACATCGAGTCGCTCGGCTACACCCTCGTCGCCAACTTCGGGGACCAGTACTCCGACCTCAGCGGTGGCTACGCCGACAGGACGTACAAGCTCCCGAACCCGATGTACTTCCTGCCGTGACCCGCTGACGGCCCGCCGGGGCAGGGGATGATCCGTGCCCCGGCTCCGGCGCCCGGCCGGTCAGGCCGCCGGGGCCGGGGAGGAGCGCCGCGCCGCGACCGTCTCGTACCGCAGCGCCACCCCCGTCACGACCGCGCCGGCGCCCTCCCAGATCCCGACCCCGAGGAAACCGGACGGCGCACGGCCGGCCACGACGGCAGCGGTGAAGACCGCGAAGGTGAGCAACCGGAACGGCACCGTCCAGCGGAAGAAGGCCCGCCAGTCGGCGGCGGCCGCCAGCACGTAGTACGCACCCATGTTCAGCGCGGCCATCGAGGAGGCCGTGATGAAGGTCCGGGTGTAGTCGGACGCCGGCCGCCCGGACGCGGGCGCGGAGAGGCTCATCGCCTTCAGCAGCGCGTCGGGCGAGACCAGGCCGAGTACGCCCAGCGCGGCGGCGAGCACACCGAACACAGCCATGGTCCAGCCGGACGGGGAACGGGGCAGTCGTATGACCATGGCGGCACCCTACGGCCCGGCGGCCCGGCCGGGGGCCACTACGGGTCACCGGGCGGCTACTTCAGCGCCGCCGCCATCATCTTCTGCGCGACAGGCCCCGCGAGACCGTTGCCGCTGACCTCCGCACGGGCCGCGTCCGAGTCCTCGACCAGCACCGCGACGGCCACCTCCTTGCCGGTCGACCTGTCCTTCGCGTACGAGGTGAACCAGGCATAAGGCGTCTTGCTGTTGTTCACCCCGTGCTGGGCCGTGCCGGTCTTGCCGCCCACCACGGCGCCGGGGACCTTCGCGCTCGAACCCGTCCCCTGCTCGACGACCGTCTCCATCGCACTCTGCAGCTGGGACGCGGTGGACGCCGAGACGATCCGCTCGGACCGCGCCTTCTCGTAGGACTGGAGGGTGTTGCCGTCGCCGTCCGTCACCTTGGAGACCATGTGCGGGTCGGCCATCACCCCGCCGTTCGACAGGGCGGACGTCACCATCGCCATCTGGAGCGGGGTGGCCGTCACGTCGAACTGGCCGATGCCGCTCAGCGCCGTCTGCGCCTTGTCCATGTGCGAGGGGTAGGTGCTCGCCGACGCGCGCACCGGCACATCCCGCCGGGCGTCGTTGAAGCCGAATTTCTCCGCCATCGCCCGCACCTTGTCCTGGCCCAGATCGTCGGCCACCTTGGCGAAGACCGTGTTGCAGGAGTATTCGAGCGCGGTGCGCAGCGTCGCGTTCTCGCAGGGGTCCGCGGCGCTCTCGTTGGTGAGGTCCGTGGTCGTGCCGGGGAGCCGGTACGGGTCGGGGCTGTCGGTCTTCTCGTCGATCGAGGAGAAGAGCCCGTCCTCCAGCGCGGCCGCCGCGACCACCAGCTTGAAGGTCGATCCCGGGGGCAGCGGCTGGCGCAGCGCCCGGTTCAGCATCGGCTGGCTCTTGTCGCCGGTCAGCTGCTTCCAGGCGTCACCGTCCGTCGTGCCGCTGATCTTCGACGGGTCGTAGGACGGCGTGGAGACCATCCCCAGGATCCGGCCGCTCTTCGGGTCGATGGCGACGGCGGCGCCCTTCTTGTCGCCGAGTGCCTCGTACCCCGCCTTCTGCACGGCGGGGTCGATCGTGGTCAGGACGTCGCCGGGCGCGGTCTGCTTGCCGGTGAGCGCGTCGACCGGGTTCTTCAGCCGGGTGTCCGTCCCGTCGAGGACGTCGCTGTAGATCCCTTCGAGCTGCGTCGACCCGTACGCCTGCGAGCTGTACCCGGTCACCGCCGAGTACAGATCCCCGTCGGTGTAGGTACGCCGGTAGGCGAGATCGCCGCTCTTCGTCTTCTTCGATCCGGTGACCGGCCTCCCTCCCACGATGATGTCGCCCAGCGGGTTCGCGTACTGCGCGATGGCTGTGCGCCGGTTGTTCTTGTTGTCCGCGAGGGCCTTGGTCTCGTATGCCTGGACCCAGGTCGCCCGCGTGAGCAGGGCGAGGACCAGGAGCAGGCAGAAGACGGAGGCGCGCCTGATTGTCTTGTTCATCCCGTATGAGGACGAGCGGGACGGGCGGTGGCGTTCCGCTCCGGCGACTTTCTCAGGGATCTCTCATCCGGGCCGGACGAACCCCGACTCGTACGCGGCGATCACCGCCTGGGTACGGTCACGGGCCCCGGTCTTGGCCAGCACCGCCGCCACATGGCTCTTGACGGTGGCCGCCCCGATCCCCAGGCGCGCCGCGATCGCGGCGTTGGTGAGGCCCGTCGCCATCAGCCGCAGCACCGCCGCCTCCCGCCCGGTGAGCCGTGCGGCCCAGGGCGGCGGGGCGGCGGCCCGTTCCCGGCGGCCGTGCTCGGCCGCCAGCGCACGGACCGCCGCCGGGAAGAGCAGCGAGTCGCCGCTCGCCACCAGCCGTACCGCCTGGATCAGCTCATCCGGCGCAGCGCGCTTGAGCAGGAACCCCGAGGCACCCGCACGCAGCGCGTCGTAGACGGATGAGTCGTTCTCGAACGTCGTCACGACCACGATGCGCGGCGGCTCGTCCATCGTGGCCAGGATCTGCTCCGTGGCGCGGATGCCGTCGGTCTGCGGCATCCGGACATCCATCAGGACGACGTCCGGGCGCAGCTCCCGTACCGCCGACAGCGCCTCGGCGCCGGTCGCCGCCTCGCCGACGACCGTCAGACCGGGCTCGGCGTCGATGATGACGCGCAGCGCCGTACGCACCATCCGCTCGTCGTCGGCGAGCACCACCCGGATCACCGGTCGCCCCCGCCCAGCGGCAGCCGGACCGTGAGCCGCCACACCCCGTCCGCGGGCCCGGCCGCGGCCTCGCCGCCGAGCAGCGCGGCCCGCTCGCTGATCCCGCGCAGCCCCTGGCCGCCGCCGGGGCGTTCCGGGCGCGGCCGGGCCGGCAGCGGACTGTCCATCCAGATCCCCAGCTCCCTGCCCGCGAGGGCGATCCGCAGCTCCACAGGGCCGGCCCCGCCGTGCCGCAGGGCGTTGCTGAGTCCTTCCTGCACGATCCGGTACGCCTCACGGGAGACCCGCTCCGGCGCCCGGCCGGGGTCGCCCGACGCGGTGTACGCCACCGCCAGCCCGCACTGCGCGACCAGGCCGCCGAGCGCGTCCAGCGCCGGGCCGGTGGCGCGGTCCGGGTCCGGCGGTCCGCCGGGCGGCGCGGGGTCCGGCTCCCGCAACAGGCCCAGCACCGAGTCCAGTTCACCCACGGTGCGCCGGGTCGTCTCCTCGATCGCGGCCAGCGCCTCCCGCACGAACTCCCGGTCCGTCTCCAGCACCCGGCGAGCGGCGACCGCCTGCAGCGTCACCGCGCTCAGCGCGTGCCCCACGGAGTCGTGCAGCTCCCTGGCGAGCCGGTTGCGCACAGCCAGGGCGGTCGCCCGCCGCTCCGCGTCGGCCAGCCGGTCCATGGGGGTGGGCCCCAGGAGTACCGGTGCGGCGCGGGCCAGCAGCGCACCTGCGCCCGTGCCGCACCCCACCAGCGCGATCAGCAGGGCGGCCCCGGCCGGCGGGGCGAGCAGTACGGTCCAGCCCCCGAAGGCGTGGTCCGGTCCCGGACCGGCGCCCGGGCCGCGGTCGCGCAGCGCCGCCGAGAACGGCAGCGCGATCAGCAGCACGGCGAGCGGCGGTACGGCCAGCGTCAGCGCGCCGAGCACACCGCCGAGTCCGGTGTGCAGGGCGAACCACGCGGCGGCCCGCACCCGCGCCGCCCAGGACCGGGCCGGGCCTTCGGCCAGCAGCCCCGGACGCGTACCGCACAGCGTCCGGGCGGCGAGGACCGACAGCGGGCGGGCGCGCGGGACGAGCGCGGTGAGCGCCGCGAGCGGCAGGGCGCAGGCGAACGAGACGAGTTGCAGCGGCAGCGAGGTGTACACGGAGCGCCCGCCCGGGAGCGCTCCGGTCACCGCCGACGTGGCCAGGAAGTAAGGCATCAGCAGCGCGCCGCCCAGGACCAGGTGGACCCAGCGCAGCCGCGCCCGGAGACCGAACGGAGAGCTCACCGGTC
This sequence comes from Streptomyces sp. NBC_00388, assembly GCF_036061255.1. Classification (NCBI taxonomy): domain Bacteria; kingdom Bacillati; phylum Actinomycetota; class Actinomycetes; order Kitasatosporales; family Streptomycetaceae; genus Streptomyces; species Streptomyces sp. NBC_00388. The sequence goes on along the minus strand of NZ_CP107948.1, from coordinate 1,721,888 downwards.
GCGTTCCGCCAGGAAGCAGGCGCCGGCGGTGAGGACCAGCATCCCGACGGTCATCTGCACAGAGTAGGTCAGCGTCATCAGCTGGGTGGGGGTCCTGCCGGAACCGGCAGGACCGCCGGAGGCGAGTGAGGAGAGCAGCAGCCACCCTCCCCAGCAGGCCAGGGCGCTCGAGCCGGTCCAGGACAGGGCCAGCGGGACCCGGACAGGCAGCCGCCCGCTCCACCGGAAGGCGAGCAGCAGCACCCCGGCGGCGGTGACCGCGGTGAAGACGGCGAACACCGCTTCCAGGGCATAGAAGTCGCCGGTCCTGTCGGCGGCCCGGGCGGTGCCGAGACCCGCCCGCACCCCGCAGGCCCAGAGCGTGTGCATGACGCAGGGGAGCAGGGCGAACACGGTGGCTGCCACGGCCGTCGCCCGCTGGACCGGTGCGGTGGGGGTGCGGGCGGGCAGCTCACCGGCCCGGCCGCGCCAGAGGTGGCCCCAGCGGTCCCTGGCGTACAGCACGAAGAGGGTGCCGAGGGCGAGCCCCTGCACGATGAAGCCCGCGTAGACGACGTCGAAGACCCACTCGTCGAGGAACGGCGGACCGGGTGCGGCCGGGGCGGTGGAGCCGGCCAGGCCGTGGACCAGCAGCTGGACCGGGAAGCCGGTCATGACCGGTGCCAGCAGCCCGGTCGCCACCCACATCGGCAGGATCAGCAGCCAGGCCGGGACCCGCCGGCCCCAGGGCTGGGTGAGGAGCAGCGCCAGCACGATGACGCAGGAGTCCAGCAGCACCGATCCGCTGTTGCCTGCGATCATCGCCCCCCGGTGGTCGAGGAGGGTGCTGCCGTCGGGGATGCCGGTCCTGCCGCCCGCGACCCAGACGGTCTTCAGGGCGAGGTACGGGCCGCAGGACAGGATGGCGGCGGCGCGGAGCACGGCGCGCGGCCGGGAGGGGTGCGCGGGCGGCGCGGGGGCCGGGCCTGGCAGGGTCGTTGTCATACCCTCCACGGTCCGCCTGAGCCGCGCCGCGTACGTCGTTCCCGCAGACGATCCGCCTCCGCCGTGCGGCGGAGGCGCCCCTCATCCGGCCGCGACCGGATCCCGCCGGGAGCCGCCGTGTCCGGCCGCGGGGAGCGGCGTCCCTCAGAGCCGGCGGGTCGCCAGGGTCAGCCGGTCGCGGGCGTCGAAGAGCGCGTCCTTGACCATCTGTTCATGGGCCGGGGTGAGCCGGGCCACCGGCACCGAGCAGCTGATCGCGTCGCGGGCCGGGGTCCGGTAGGGGATCGCGACACCGAAGCAGCGCAGTCCCAGCGTGTTCTCCTCGCGGTCCACGGCGTACCCCTGCTCACGGACCTGGTGCAGCTCCTCGATGAGCTTCTCGCGGTCGGTGATGGTGTGCTCGGTCAGCTGCGCCATGGTCTCCGGCAGCATCTTGCGGACCTGCTCGTCGCTGTGGGTGGCGAGCAGCGCCTTGCCCAGCGAGGTCGAGTGCGCGGGCAGCCTGCGGCCGACCCGGGTGAACGGGCGCAGATAGTGCTGCGACTGCCGGGTGGCCAGATAGACCACGTTGGTCCCGTCGAGGCGGGCGAGGTGGATGGTCTCCGTCGTGTCGTCGGAGAGCCGGTCCAGGGTGGCGCGGGCCGCCGCGACGACCTCGTCGCCGTCGATGTAGGAGGTGCCGACGAGCAGGGCGCGTACCCCGATGCCGTACCGCGTGCCGGTCGCGTCGGTCTCCACCCAGCCCAGCTCCACCAGCGTGCGCAGCAGCATGTAGAGGCTGGACTTGGGGTAGCCCACGGCCTCCTGGACGGCCGCGAGCGAGTGCATGCCGGGGCGTCCGGCGAAGTACTCCAGCAACTCGACCGTCCGCACCGCGGACTTGACCTGCGCCCCACCTGCTGTCTCGGCAGTCGACATTCGACCTTGCCCCTCTTGTCAATGCTCAACGCGCGTTATTAGAGTTCCAGCAGAAATTCATCATCAGGAACTGTGTTCAGAATACCGAACAACTTTACCGAACAACTCGTTGTGCGGCAGTGGTTTGCGGCAGTGGATCTGGAAGGACGTCACGGTGGCAGCAACACCAGTCTGGAGTGTCGACCCCCGAACCGGGAAGCAGCGCGAGCAGGTTGCGCTGGAGGCCACGACGGGTGAAGTGGACCAAGTGGTCCGCGCCGCCCACGCCGCACGTGCGTCGCTCACCGACCGTAGGGTACGGGCCGCGCTGCTGCGCGCCGCGGCCGACCTGCTGGACGAGGCCGGGCCTCATGTCATCGAGGCCGCCGACGCGGAGTCGGCCCTCGGTCCCGGCCGCCTCACCGGTGAACTCGCCCGCACCACCGCGCAGTTCCGGGCGTTCGCCGACGTGATCGACGAAGGTTCCTTCCTCGACATCCGTATCGACCACCCGGACCCCGCCGCGACACCGCCCCGGCCCGACCTGCGCCGCTACAAGCTGCCGCTGGGTGTGGTCGCGGTGTACGCGGCGAGCAACTTCCCGCTGGCCTTCTCGGTGCCGGGCGGCGACACCGCGAGCGCGCTCGCGGCCGGCTGCCCCGTCGTGGTCAAGGCGCACCCCGACCACCCCGCCACGTCCGAACTCTGCGCCTCCGTGCTGCACCGGGCCGCCGAACAGGTCGGAGTGGACCCCGCGGTCGTCTCCGTGGTGCACGGCTTCGACGCGGGAGTGGCGCTCGTCAAGCACCCGCTGATCGCCGCCGCCGGTTTCACCGGGTCGGTGCGCGGGGGCCGTGCCCTCTTCGACGCGGCGGCCGCCAGGCCGGTCCCGATCCCCTTCCACGGTGAGCTGGGCTCGCTCAACCCGGTCGTGGTGACGGAGGCAGCGGCCGCCGAGCGGGCCGAGGAGATCGGCGCGGGTCTCGCCGCGTCCGTCACACTCGGCACCGGACAGTTCTGCGTGAAGCCCGGCTTCGTGCTCGTGCCCGCCGGGCCTGGCGGCGACGCCGTGGTCAAGGAGCTGACCGCCGCGGTCAGCGACAGCGAGGCCGGTGTCCTGCTGGACCACCGGATGCGGGACAACTTCCTGGCGGGCGTCCGCGAGCGGGCCGCCCTGACCGGGGTCGACGTGCCGGTCACACCCGGCGCGGGCGGCGAGCACACCGTCAGCGCGGGCTTCCTTTCCCTGCCCGCCGCGCTGCTCGCCGCCGACGGTGAGCACGATCTGCTCCTGGAGGAGTGCTTCGGCCCGGTCACGGTCGTCGCGCGGTACGACTCCACCGACGAGATCGCCGTGGTGCTCTCCCGGCTGCCCGGCAACCTGACGGCGACCCTCCAGGTGTCCGCAGCCGAGGCCGCGGGCGACGGCGACGCAGCCGCCCTGCTCGACCGGCTCACCCCGCTCGCCGGACGGGTCCTGGTCAACGGCTGGCCCACCGGCGTGGCGGTCGCCCCCGCCCAGCACCACGGCGGCCCCTACCCGGCGACCACCTCCACCTCCACCTCGGTCGGCGGTACCGCCATCGAGCGCTGGCTGCGCCCGGTCGCGTACCAGACCACACCCGAGGCGCTGCTCCCGCCCGAGCTGCGCGACGCCAACCCGCTGGGCCTGCCGCGCCGTATCGACGGGCTGCCCGGGTGACCCGGCTGCCGGAGCTGCCCTTCCCGCTGCTCCCGTACGGTCCGCAGGCGCCCTGGGCGTACCGGGAGGGAGTGCTCTCGGTACGCGCCGGAGCGCACCAGGACCTGTTCGTGCCCCCGGCGGGCGACTCGCCCGAGCCGGCGTCGGACGCGCCCCGGCTCGTCGGCACACCACCGCCCGGGGACTTCCAGCTGATCGCCAGGGTGGCGGTCGGCTTCGCCGGAGCGGGGGACGCGGGCGCGCTGTACCTGGAGACGGGCGAGCGCGAGTGGGCCAAGCTCTGCTTCGAGCTCTCCCCTGACACTCCCACGGTCTGCTCGGTGGTGACCCGGGGGTACTCGGACGACGTCAACTCCTCGGTGGTGGAGGGCGGCAGCGTCTGGCTGCGGATCAGCAGGACCGGGAAGGCCTTCGCCTTCCACGCCTCGGCCGACGGCGAGCGATGGACCTTCGTACGGGTCTTCGCGCTCGGCGACGCCGCGGCGGCTGCCCGGGCCCGGATCGGCTTCCTCGCCCAGTGCCCGGCGACCGACGGCTGCGCGGTGACGTTCGACTCCGTGCGCTACCGGGACCACGCCCCCGCGGGGATGCGCGACGGCAGCTGACGGTGCGGGACCGGGCCATCCCGCACCGCCCGTTCCCGCCGACCGGCGGACCGGCGGGCCGAGGTCTGCCGTGCGGTCCCTGCCCATGCGCTCGGCGCGGGCCGCCGGGGCTCACGCCTCGCGCGGCGCGGGCTCATCCGGGCGGGCCGCGGGCACCTCTCCCGGCGGGTCGGCCTCACCCCCAGCGCCTACCGGGCCTCCTTCAGCCGCCTCACCACCACGCGGTGACCGGCCGCCCTGCAACCGGACGGTGATCAGCCGGCGTCCCTTCCGGCATGACACCCGCCGTTCTGATCCGCCCGGCCCGCCCGGCGGACATCGGTACCATCGCCGCGTTCCACGTTGCGGCCCGCGCCACGTACTACGAAGGCCGGATACCGGTCGAGGAGTACGCGAGCCCGGAAGTGCACGCACAGGTCCTGGACGGCTGGGCCCGTGCGATCGGACGGCAGGACGGCGGGGTGCTCTGCGCCGAGACCGCCGGCACCGTCTCCGGTGTCGCGTCCTTCCGGGTCTCGCACGGAGCCATGACGCTCATGCAGTTCCACGTCGATCCGGCCTGCTGGAGCCGGGGGATCGGGGGCGCCCTGCACCGTGCGGTCGTGGCTGCCTGGCAGCGGGACGGCGTGCCCGAGGCGCGGCTCGACGTCTACGAACACAATCTGCGGGCCCAGCGGTTCTACGCCCGGCACGGGTGGCTGCCGGAAGAGCCGGCGACCGGTGAGCCCGGCGGCGCGCACCTGACCCTGCGGCTGGAGATCCCGGCCGCCCCGGCCCGCGGCTGACGGCGGGGGCGCGTCCCCGCGGTGCGGCACCGCGGCCGTGGTCCCGCGGCCCGGCGCGCCCCGGACGGCGGGGAGCGGAAGCCGGGCCGCACTGTTGCCCGGGAGCGCGGCGCTCCGCGGCATCCGCGGGCACCCGCCGGTGCGTCCGCGGTGTACGGCCGGACCGCGCCCCTCGCCGTCCCGCGGGACCTACTCGGTGACGCGCACCGCGCCCGACGGGCAGAGCATGCCCGCCTCACGCGCCGCTGCGTGGGCCTCGGCGCCGGGTGCGGCGGCCAGGACCGTCACCACACCGTCGTCGTCCTGGTCGAAGACCTCGGGCGCCGTCAGGGCGCACAGGCCCGCCCCGACGCAGACCTCCCGGTCGGCCGTCACACGCATGGCTGCTCCTTCCGCCGCGGTCACCAGGTGACCGGGAGTTCGTTGACGCCCTGGATCGTCGTTCCCGGGCGCAGTGTCAGCTGCTCCACCGGCACCGCGAGCCGCAGGCCCGGCAGCCGTGATATCAGCGCCGTGAGAATGATCTCCAGTTCCAGGCGTGCCAGGTTCTGGCCGAGACACTGGTGCACGCCGTAGCCGAAGGCCAGGTGGTGGCGGGCCTCGCGCCGCACGTCGAAGGTGTCGGGGTCGGCGAAGACCGAACTGTCGCGGTTGGCGATGGAGTTGGTGACGATGACGCCCTCGCCCGCACGGATGATCTCCCCGGCGATCTCGATGTCCGCCGTCGCGATGCGTCCCCCGGCGATGTCCGCGATCGCCAGATAGCGCAGCAGCTCCTCGACCGCGCCCGGTACCAGCGACGGGTCGGCGCGCAACGCGGCGTACTGCTCGGGGTGTTCGAGCAGGGTGATGACGCTGAGCGACGTCATCGAGGCCGTCGTCTCGTGGCCGGCGACCAGCAGCAGGATGGCGGTCGACACCAGTTCCTCGCGGTCGATCGTGCCCTTCTCCAGCTGCTCCGTGACCAGCGTGCTGAGCAGCCCAGGACCCGGATTTCCGCGCAAGGAGTCCACCAGGCCGCCCAGATAGCCCTCCAGCTCGTCCCGGGCCGCGCGGGTGCCCGCGGCGTCCGGGGACTGGATCAGCCGCTTGCTCGCGTCCTGGAAGAAGTCGTGCTCGGCATAGGGCACGCCGAGCAGCCGGCAGATCACCATGGAGGGCACGGGCAGCGCGAACTGGCTGACGAGGTCGGCGCCCGGTCCGGAGGCGATCATCTCGTCCAGGAAGCCGTGCACGATCTCTTCGATGTCGGCCCGCATGCCCTTGATGCGCCGGACCGTGAACTCGCTGATGGTCATGCGGCGCTTCGGCCCGTGCTCGGGCGGGTCCAGGCCGATGAAGGCCGGCCGGCGGTCCCGGAAACTCGTCACCCGCTCGGAGGTCGCCGGGAAGTCGGCATGGGTGCGATCGGACGAGAGCCGGGGGTCGGCCAGCAGCTTCCGTGCCGTGTCGTATCCGGTCACCAGCCAGGCCTGGCGGCCGTCGTAGAGCGTGATCCGCTGCAGCGACCCCTCCTGGTCGCGAAGGTCGTTGTACTGGTCGGGCAGGGCGTAGGGGCAGGTGCGGTCGCTGGGGAAAGCGGGTGCGCCTGATGGGGGCGTCGTAACGGTCTCGGTCATCGTTCCCTCGATGTGCTCGACGCTTAAAGAACGGTCAGTTCTCTAATGGGAGGCTAGGCTGACCCACTCCAGGTTCACAACGGGTGCCTGACAAATGGCTGGGAGTCATGCCTCCGATGAACGGGGACGCGCCGGACCGGCCGGCCGGCGACCATCGCAGAAACCCCCGCCGCCGCGGCGAGGAGCTGGAGAACGCGATCCTCGCGGCGGTCCTGGACGAACTCGCCGAGGCCGGTTACGCCGGACTGACGATGGAGCGGGTGGCGGCGCGGGCCCGCACCGGCAAGGCCGCCCTGTACCGGCGGTGGCCCGGCCGCGCCGAACTCGTCATCGACGCCTGCGCCGCCCACCGGCTCGCCGAGGCCGATCTGCCCGACACCGGGGCCCTGCGCACCGACGTCCTGGGCGCGCTGCGGCAGCTCTCCGCCCGGCTGGCCACCTCGCACGGCGACATCCTCCGCGGCCTCCTCACCGAGGCCATGCACGATCCCGAGTTCGCCCGCCTGGTCCGCGAACGGGTCCACACCGCGGGCCCGGGGCCGATCGAGGGCCTGCTGCGGCGCGCTGTCGCACGTGGCGAGATCGCGTCGTGGGTCCCTGCCTCCCGGCGGGCGACCGTCGCGGTCGACCTGCTCCGCAACCACTACCTGCTCTTCGGCGCCCCGGTCCCGGAGCACGTCATCACCGAGATCGTCGACGACGTCTACCTCCCCCTCCTGCTCGCCCCGCCGGGCGTCCCGCCGGAGCCCCCGCCGGCCCCGCGGCCCGGCGGCACGGGCGGCGACGCGCGGCCGTGACGCGGACGCTCCTCGCGTGCGGCGGAACCGCCGGACCCCGGTACCGGCTCTCAGCGGTCGGCCCCTCGCCTCCCGCCGGGCACGCCCGCCCGGGTGGGAGAGCTGACCGCGGGATGGCTGGAGGGCCGCAGCTGAAGGACTCGGGGCGGTCCGGCGCGTCCCGAGTGTCCGGCGCGCCCGGAGTGTCCGGCTGGGTGCTCACCCCGCCGGGGGCCGCCCCGCCGGGAATGGGCTGGTCCGTACGCATGTTCTCCAGGGTGCGCAGGGGCTTCCTGCACCGTACGACCCTGGAGAGATGAAGAACATGCGCGTCGAGATCTGGAGCGACATCGCCTGCCCCTGGTGCTATGTGGGCAAGGCCCGGTTCGAGAAGGCCCTGGCCGGCTTCCCGCACCGCGACCAGGTCGAGGTGGTGCACCGGTCCTTCGAGCTCGACCCGGGGCGCGCGAAGGGCGATGCCGCACCCGTCATCGAGATGCTCGGCAAGAAGTACGGGATGAGCACGGAGCAGGCACAGGAGGCCGAGAACAACATCGCGGCCAACGCCGCCGCCGAGGGGCTCGGGTACCGCACGGAGGGCCGCGACCACGGCAACACCTTCGACATGCACCGGCTGCTGCACCTCGCCAGGGAGCAGGGCCGCCAGGACGAGCTGATCGGGCTGTTCTACCGGGCCAACTTCGCCGGGGAGCGGTCCGTGTTCGACGGCGGCGACACCTACCTGGTGGAGCTGGCGGCGGAGGCGGGGCTCGACGCCGGCGCGGCCCGCGCGGTGCTCGCCGACCCCACCGCCTACGCCGACGAGGTACGGGCCGATGAACGCGAGGCCGCCGAACTCGGCGCGAACGGCGTGCCCTTCTTCGTCCTGGACCGGGCGTTCGGTGTGTCCGGCGCCCAGCCCGCCGAGGTCTTCACCCAGGCGCTCGGCCAGGCCTGGGACGCCAAGCCGCGGCTGGTGCCGGCCGGCGGCGGCGGTGAGGTCTGCGGCCCCGACGGGTGCGCGGTCCCGGCGCCGGGCGACCGGGCCTGACCGCAGGGCCCGGCCGCCCGGGGTCACCCCCGGCCGATGGTGTGCGCCGCGTCGTGGAAGGCGCGGCGCACCGCTGTGATGCCGTCCCCGGTCCTGCTGGGGTGCACCCGGTTGGTGAGCAGCACCGCGTACCGCCCGGCCGCCGGGTCGACCCAGAGGCTCGTACCGGTGAACCCGGTGTGCCCGTACGAAGCGGGCCCGAAGGAGTCGCCTACGGGGGAGCCGACCGGATCCTGGCCCTGCCAGGCGAGCCCCCTGCGCAGCGCCAGGGTGTCCGTGTGACCCGCTGTCATCCGGGCGTACGTCCCGGGGCGCAGCAGCTCGCGCCCGCCGCCCGCGAGCGACCTGCCGAGCCGCTCCATGTCTGCGAGTGAGGCGAACAGGCCCGCGTGGCCCGCGACCCCGCCGAGAACCACGGCGTTCTCGTCGTGCACCTCGCCGGTGACCACCCGGCCGCGCCACGGGCAGTCCTCCGTGGCCACCGCACGCGCCCGGCCCGCCGCATCCGGCGTGAAGCCGGTGTCGGTCAACTCCAGTGGCGCGCACACCAGTTCCGCCACCAGTCGGTCAAGTGGCCGCCCTGCGGCCGCCTCCGCGATCAGCCCGAGCAGGATGAAGCCCTGCGAGGAGTACTGGACCAGGGTGCCGGGCGGCGCGGCCGTGGGCAGTCTCCGTACGGCGTCCAGCAGCGCCGCGCGCGTGGGGTGATCCCGGTAGAGGGGCACCCCGCCGGGCATCCCCGAGGTGTGCGTGAGCAGGTGATGAAGCGTCAGGTCTGCCTTGTCGCCGCCCCGGTACTCCGGAAGGTGCGTGCCTACGGTATCGGTGAGCGCGAGTGCGCCCGCGTCGACCAGGGCCATCACCGCGAGGCCCGCGACCGGTTTCGTCACCGATGCCAGGTCCCACAGCTCACTGCCGTCGAGGGCCGGTCCGCTCCAGCTCCTGGTGCCGGTCCAGCCCCGGTCCAGCGGGCCGTCGGCCGTGCCGACCGACCAGGCTGCCGCCGAGTACACCCGGCGCTCACGCCCCGCGGCGAGCACCTCGGCCGGCCGTGCGCCGTACGTCCCGCCCGCGTCCCCGGTGTCCATGCCGACCGCCCCTGTGTCCGTCCCCGCGTCCGCCTGGTCCATGCCTGCCGCCCCCGTGTCCTGCGGGACCGCGCCCGCCCTCGGATGTGCTTCCCGTCCCGCGCCGTTCTCGCTCATCCCCGGCCGCCGTCCCGCGCCTGCGTGCCCCCGGCGATGCCCAGTGCGGGACCGCTGCTGCCGAGACCGGCCGACACCGCGCGTGCCGCCGCCCGCACCATCGGCCCGAACACCTCGGCGCTCTCCGGGTCCAGGGTGAACGTCAGCCCCGAGATGCCGATCGCGCCGATCACCCGTCCGTCGCCGTGCGTCACCGGTGCCGCCACCGCCCGGACGTCCTGCTCGTGGTACTCGTCGTCGACCGCGTAACCGCGCGCCGCCGTACGGCGCAACTCGGCCCGGAGCGAGCCGGGTTCGGTGAGGGTGCGGGAGGTGTACGCGACCGGCGGGGCCTCTTCGAGCACCGCTGCCACCTCCTCGTCCGGCAGCGCGGAGAGCATCGCCAGGCCGGCCGCCGTGCAGTGCAGCGGGGTCTCGCCGCCCGGCCGGGTGCTCATCCGGTAGCCGCGTACCGGCTCCGACTGTTCCAGGAGGACGGCGGTGCTCCGGTGGCGTACGGCGTAGTAGGCGAGCCGGCCGGTGCGTGCGCGCAGGTCGGCCAGTGCCGGACGGGCCAGCCGGAGGTCCTCGCCGGCGTCCAGTGCGGCCGCGGCCAGGCCCAGCAGCCGCGGCCCCGCCCGGTAGCTGCCGCCCTCCGCCGGCTGTGCGAAGCCGTACTCGGCCATCGTCCGCAGATGGCGGTGGACCGTCGGTTTGGTGAGCCCGGTGCGCCGTGCGATCTCGCCCAGCCGGTGCGGGCCGCCCGCCTGTACCAGTGCCTCCAGGACCTCCATGGCTTTGTCGACGGGGCCCTTCCCGGGCTCCTGCTCGCTCGATCGGGTGTTGACCATGTTCGCCATGACGCCTAGCTTAACCGCAACGAATTCCATCTTCCGGAACGGAAGTGTTGCTCAATGGAACGAATACGTCAGGGGTGGGCCGTGGACCGCAACCACCTGTCCCGCCGCGACGTGGTGCGGCTCGGCGGTCTGCTCGTCCCGGCCGTCGCCGCCCCGGCTCTCCTGACGGGGTGCGGTACCGACCCCGCGAGCAGCGCCGGCAATGTGCTGCGGGTCTCGCAGCCCGGCGACGCCGCGACCATGGACCCGCAGAAGCAGGGCGACATGGTCTCGATGAACGCCCTCATCAACATGTTCGACACGCTCACCACCCGGGGCCGCGACAACAAGCTGCACCCGCGCCTCGCGCTCTCCTGGACGGCACGGTCCGAGCGCACCTGGCGGTTCCGGCTGCGCCCGGGGGTGGTGTTCCACAACGGCGAGCCGTGCGACGCCGCCGCGGTGAGGTTCAGCATCGAGCGCCTGCTCGACCCGGCGACCAAGTCACCCATCGTCGAGCTGCGTTACGTGAAGAGCGTGAGCGTCGTCGACCGGCTCACCGTGGACGTGCACACCACGCTGCACGACCCGATCCTCCCCGACAAGCTCTCGCTGTTCGGGGGTGTGGTCGTCCCGCCCCGCTACATCGCCCGGGTCGGGGACGGGGGATTCGCCGCCCATCCGGTCGGCACAGGGCCGTTCACCTTCGTCAGCTGGCAGCGCGACCACCAGCTGCGGATGCGGGCCGACGCGAAGCACTGGGCGGGCAGGCCCCGCGTCGCCGAACTCGTCTTCAGCCCTGCGCCCAATCCCTCGTCGTCGCTCGCGGCACTCCAGAGCGGCGGCGTCGACCTCGTCGCGGGACTGACCCCCGACGCCGCCCAGCAGCTGGAGGGATACGCCGGAGTCACGCTGGACAGCTACCCGGGCATCCGCACCTCGTACCTCTCGCTCAACACCCTGGACGGCGGCCCGCTGGGCGACCACCGGGTACGGCAGGCCCTCAACCACGCGATCGACGTCCCGCTGCTGATCAAGGAGGTGCTGGGCGGCAAGGCCCGCGAGGTACCCGCCATGATCCCGCGCGGCGCCTACGGCTTCGACCCGTCCGTCAAGCCCTTCACCCGCTCCGTGGCGAAGGCCCGCGCCCTGCTCGCCGAAGCCGGGTACCCGCACGGCTTCTCCACCACGCTCACCGCGTCCAACGCCGACTCCAACGTCGCCGAGGCGCTCTCGGGACTCCTCGCCCGCGCCGGGGTGCACGCCCGTGTCGCCCTCCTCGACCCCGGTACGTACGCGTCCCGCCTCACCTCCGACAACCACGGCGCGCTCGGCCCGATGTACCTCGCCGCGAGCACCGTCTGGACCCTCGACGGCGAGAGCATGCTCCAGTCCGTCGTACGCAGCGACCGCAGGCAGAGCCGCTGGCACTCCAGGGAGGCGGACCGGCTCATCGACGCCGAGGAGCTCTCGGTCGACCCCGGCGAACGCGCCCGCGCCTTCTCCGACCTGCAACGGCTGATGCGTGAGCAGGCCCCCTTCGTCTTCCTCTACCAGCTCGACAACATCCTCGCCCGCAACTCACGCCCCCGGTGGAAACCGGGCGCCGCGGGCTCGCTGGCCATGCAGAACGCGGAGGTCACGGTATGAGCGACCTGTCCCTGCGGGAACCGGTAACAGCGCCCGGCGCCCCGGCCCGCACCACCCGCGACCGGACCCGGCTGCTGCGCGGGGTCCTGGTGCGGCTCGGCACCGCGCTGCTCGTCCTGCTGTGCACCGCGACCGTCTCGTTCTTCCTCGTCCGCCTCTCCGGGGACCCCGTCAAGCAGCTGCTCCCGCCGGACGCGACCGCCCGCCAGGAGACGGTGCTGCGCGCGAGCCTCGGCCTGGACCGCCCGCTGCTCACCCAGTACCTGGACTTCCTGTGGGGGCTGCCCCGCCTCGACTTCGGGAACTCCCTCTTCTACAACGAACCGGTGCGGACCGTGCTGGCCGACCGGCTGCCCGCCACCCTCCAGCTCGCCGGCGCGGCACTGGTGGTGACCCTCGTCATCGCGGTACCGGCAGGGATCTTCGCCGCCATGCGCCGCGGCCGGGCCTCCGACCGCGGAGTGATGACCGGCGTACTCCTCGGGCAGTCCACGCCGCCCTTCTGGGTCGGCATCCTGCTGATCCTCGTCTTCGCCGTGGGTCTGCACGCCCTTCCCGCGTCCGGATACGGCACCTTCGCCAACCTGGTCCTGCCCGCGGTCACCCTCGCCGTCTACTCCGTCGCGGTCGTCGCCCGGCTGCTGCGGTCCTCACTGATCGACGTGCTCTCCTCCGACCACATCCGCACCGCCAGAGCCAAAGGGTTCGGCCCGGTCAAGGTGGTGCTCCGGCACGGGCTGCGCAACGCCTCGCTGCCCGTGATCACCGTGGTCGGCCTCGAAGTGGGCAGCCTGCTCGGCGGCGCGATCCTCACCGAACAGGTCTTCTCCTGGCCCGGGGTCGGACAGCTGACCATCGAGGCCATCTCCAAACGCGACTTCCCCCTGGTCCAGGCAACCGTGCTCTTCTTCGCCGCGACCTTCGTGGTGGTGAACCTGCTGGTGGACCTCTCCTACAGCTTCCTCGACCCGAGGGTGAGGTCAACCAAGTGAGCCCGCTGCGCCCCATGACTCCGGCGAAGACGGACCGGACGCCCGTCCCACCGCAGGCCCCGTCCGCACAGGCCGCGGCCCCGGCCCGCGGCCCCGGCTCCGCCGCACTGCGGGCCCTGCTGCGCAACCGGCTCGCCGTCGCCGCCCTGGCCGTACTCGCGGTGATGCTGATCGCCGCTGTCCTCGCCCCGCTCATCGCCCCCTGCGACCCGAACACCCAGGACCTGCTGCTGCGGCTCCGTCCGCCCGTCTGGCAGCACGGCGGCAGCAGTGCCCACCTCCTCGGCACCGACCAGCTCGGCCGGGACATGCTGTCCCGGGTCATCTACGGCACCCGGGTCTCCCTCCTGGTCGGCGCGGGCGCCGCACTCCTCGCCGGCGTCATCGGCACGGCCGTCGGCCTTGCCTCCGGGTACTTCGGCGGCTGGACCGACCGGGTCCTGATGCGGCTGGCCGACGTCCAGCTCGCCTTCCCGGCGATCCTGCTGGCCCTCGCCATCGTCGGCTTCCTCGGCTCCGGCCTCTGGTACGTGATCCTCGTGCTCGGCTTCACCGGCTGGGTCTCCTACGCCCGCGTCGTCCGCTCCGAGGTCATGTCACTGCGCTCCCGCGACTTCATCACCGAGGCACGGGCGATCGGTGTCACGGACGGCACCATCATGCGCCGTCACCTGCTGCCCAATGTGATGGCGCCCCTCGCCACCATCGGCACCCTGCACATCGCCGCGGCCATCGTCGCCGAGGCGTCCCTGAGCTACCTCGGCCTCGGTGTCCCCAAGGAGACCGTCACCTGGGGCTCGATGCTCTCCGACGGACAGCTCTACCTGGGCACCTCCTGGTGGCTCGCCGTCTTCCCCGGAGCCGCCCTGATGATCACCTCGCTCGCTGTCAACATCACCGGCGACGCCCTGCGCGACGTCGCGGACCCGAAGGCGTACCGCCGATGAAACCCACCCCCGCCCCCGCGGAGCCGCTGCTCCGCATCAGCGAACTCAGCGTCGACTTCCGGCTCGAAACCTCCACCGTGCACGCCGTACGGGGTGTCTCCCTGGACGTCGCCGCCGGCGAGACGCTCGCTGTCGTCGGCGAGTCAGGCAGCGGCAAGACAGCCACCGCCCTCTCGGTGCTGCGTCTCAACCCGGCGCCCCCCTGCGTCTACAGCGGCGGCGAAATCCTCTTCGACGGCCGCGACCTGCTCGCGCTCTCCGAGAAGGAGCTCGGCCGGATCAGGGGCCATGACATCGCCATGGTCTTCCAGGACCCGATGACCAGCCTCGACCCGCTCCAGCGAGTGGGCGGGCAGGTGGCCGAAGTGCTCCGGCACCACCGGGGGCTGTCCCGCGCCGAGGCGAGGGAAGCCGCCGTCGCTGCCCTGGACGAGGTCGGCATCCCCGACCCGGAACGCCGCTACCGGCAGTACCCGCACGAGCTCTCCGGCGGCCTGCGCCAGCGCGTGATGATCGCGACCGCGCTGGTGGCCAGGCCGCGCGTGCTCATCGCCGACGAGCCGACCACCGCCCTCGACGTCACCGTGCAGCGGCAGATCCTCGACCTCCTGGTCGAGCTGCGGCAGCGGCACGGCATGGCCGTCGTCCTCATCACCCATGACCTCGGCGTCGTGGCCGAGACCGCCGACCGGGTAGCCGTCATGAACCGCGGCACGGTCGTGGAGACCGGCGACGTCCTGGACGTCTTCACACACCCGGCGGACGACTACACCCGCCGGCTCCTGGACGCGACCCCCCGACTGGAGTCGGCATGACATCCGGAACCGGCCCCGCGCGGCCCCGTACCGACCCCGCCACCGCCCCCGGCCCGCACGCCGGACGAGGCCGCCCGCTGCTCGAACTGGAGAACCTGCGCAAGGAGTTCGGCAGCAGGCCGGTGAGCGTCGCCGTGGACGACGTGTCGCTGACCGTGTACGAGGGCGAGACCCTGGCCCTGGTCGGCGAATCGGGGTGCGGCAAGACCACGCTGACCAGGCTGCTGCTGCGGCTCATCGAGCCCACCGCGGGCCGGGTGCGCTTCGCGGGACAGGACATCGGCGCCCTCGCACCGGCCCGGCTGCGCGCGGTGCGCAGGGAGATGCAGGTCGTCCTGCAGGACCCGTACTCCTCCATGAACCCCCGGATGCGGATCACCGACATCGTCGCGGAACCCCTGGTCACCCACGACCCGGCGGCGCGCGGCCGGCGCGGCAGGGCCCGCACCAGGGAGCGTGTCGGCGAACTCCTGGAGGCGGTCGGCCTGGACGCGGGGATCCAGGACCGCTATCCGCACGAGTTCTCCGGCGGCCAGCGCCAGCGCGTCTCGATCGCCCGCGCGCTCGCCATCGAGCCCCGGCTCGTGGTGCTCGACGAACCCACGAGCGCCCTCGACGTGTCCGTGCAGGCCAGGATCCTCGATCTGCTCGCGGAGCTCCAGCAGCGCCTCGGCCTGACGTACGTCTTCGTCTCGCACAACCTGGCCGTGGTACGCCAGGTGGCCGACCGGGTCGCCGTGATGCGCGGGGGCGCGCTGGTGGAGGTCGGCGACGCGGCCGATGTCTTCGCGCGCCCCCGGCACGCGTACACCCGCCGGCTCCTCGACGCGGTTCCCGACCCGGATCCGCGCACCGCACGCCGCACGGCAGGACCGGCGGGCGGCGCGGCCGGGGCGGGCCCGCGATGACAGGACCCCGCCGCATACGCGCCGTCCGGCCGTCCGGTCCGGGGTCAGCGCGGATACGGGCCCTACAGATGCGACAGGACGAGACCGGCCCCGCCCAGCAGCGCCACATCGTCCACGGCAGCCGCGCTGACCAGCACCCTCGGCTGCTCGGCGGCGGCGGACGCCCCGTCGGCGCTGTCGGCGCGCAGCCGCTCCTCGATCAGCGTGCGGAACCGCTCGCCGCCCTCCTGCGCCTCGCCGTGCAGCACGAAGAGCCCGGGGGCGAAGAGCTGCTGCACGTTCATCAGCCCCAGGGCCAGGTTCCGTGCGTACTCCTCGACCACGCGGCGGGCCGGCTCGTCCGCGTCCTCCACCAGCGCGGCCAGCGACAGCCGGTCGCCGAGCCCGGACGCCCGCGCGCGTTCCCGGAGCCAGCGGGTGGTGGCCACGGTCTTCCAGCAGCCGCGGCGGCCGCAGGTGCACGGGTCGCCGCTTGCCGACACTGTCATGTGGGCGCCGCTGCGGCCCCCGGGCGGGGCCAGCACCTCCCCGTCGTACAGGATGCCCACGCCCAGCACCTCGCCGGTCGAGACCGAGGCGAAGGTACGCCGCCCGCGCCCCGGTCCGAACCAGCGGTCGCCCAGCACCTGGAGCCTGGCCCGGTGCTCGACCCGCACCCGCAGCCCGGTCAGCGCGCCCAGCCGTGCGGCCACCGGGTAGCCGCGCAGCGCGGGAACGTCGTTGACCTCGGTGATCAGACCCGCGGCCGGGTCGACCAGGCCGGCCGCGGCCACCCCGACGCCCTCCGGGTCATGACCGGCGAAGATCCGGGCGGCTGCGGCAAGCGCGGCGTCGACGTCCCGCGGTGTCGCCGCGCCCGCGTCGTACGTGGCCTCGGCCCGCTCCAGCACGGCGCCCGACATCGTCAGGACGGCCGCCGTGATCCGGCCGGGCACCAGCTCCACCGCACCGAGCGTCCGCCGGGCGCCGGACTGGAGGGGGACCGGAGCGGGCTCGGGCACCAACCGCAACGGAGAACGTCTCTGCACCATGCACCGACTCTGCCACGGCGGAGTTTCGAGGAGGTAGCACTGTGAGCCAACTGCAACCAGCCCGGCAGACCCGGCTGACCGAACTGACCTGGGGCGAGGTCCGCGCGGCGGGCGAGCACGGCATCGCCCTGCTGCCCATCGGGTCCCAGGAACAGCACGCAGGGCATCTGCCGATGGGCACCGACACCCTGCTCGCCGAGGCGGTCGCGGACCGGGCGGGCGCCCTGCTGGCCCGGGAAGCGGACGCGCCCGCGGTGGTCCGGCTCCCCACGCTGCCCTTCGGGCACAGCCCGCACCATCTGTTCGCCGCCGCCGTCTCGCTCTCCGCCGCCACCCTGGGCGCGGTACTCGACGACATCCTGGACTCGCTCGTGACCAGCGGATACCGCCGGATCATGGTGGTGAACGGGCACGGGGGCAACGACGAGATCATGCGCCTCGCCGTGAAGCGGTTCGCCCTGCGCGCCGACGTGACCGTCGCCGCCTGCTCGTACTGGACCGTCACATCCGGTGCTGACGACGGGGGCAGGCCCGAGGTCACCCCCGGCCACGCCGGATGGTTCGAGACCTCACTGATGCTGGCGGCTCACCCGGACCTGGTCCGTACGCCGGTAGCGGCGCGCGCCCCCGTCGAGCCCCCGCCGCTCTTCGACAACCCGCCGTACCCGGGGCTGACCGTGGAGCGCCACGGCGAGTGGGAGCGGGTGGGCGGGGCGACCGACGACGCTTCCGGCGCCGACGCGGAGCGCGGCGCCCGGCTGCTCGACGACCGCGCCACCGGACTGGCCCGCGCGATCCGCGCGTTCGACGCCGCGACCCGCTGAGCCGCAGGGCGCCGCACTGCCGCACCGCTTCACCGACGCAGATCCGAGGAGAGACAGAGAGACATGAAGATCACCGATGTCGACGTATGGGTTGTGAACCTTCCGCTGGTCAATCCGTTCACCAGCTCGTTCGAGACCAAGACGGGGGAGACCCGCACCGTGGTGCGGATCCGTACCGACTCGGGTGTGGACGGCTGGGGCGAGACCATGTGGGGCCGGCCGGTCGCGGCGATCGTCGAGGCGCTCGCCGCCGACCTGATCGGCACCAGCCCGTTCGCCCTGGAGAGTTTCCACCGCAAACAGCACATGGTGCCCTTCTTCCACGGCTACCTGGGTTACGCGGCCATCGCCGCCCTGGACGTGGCCTGCTGGGACGCGATGGGCAAGGCCACCGGGCAGTCGGTCACCGACCTGCTGGGCGGGCCCGTACGCGACGAGGTCCCCATCACCGCGCTGGTGACCCGCGCCGACGCGCCGGGGGTGGGCGCCGACGGACTGCCGCAGGCCCTCGCCGAGCACACCGCGCGGGTGGTGGCCGAAGGAGGCTTCGACGCGGTCAAGCTCAAGGGCACCCGGGACGTCTCCGGTGACGTCGCCATCCTGCGGGCCGTCCGCGAGGCGCTGCCCCGGGTGAACCTGCGGGTCGACCCGAACGCCGCCTGGTCGGTCCCCGACTCGGTGCGCGCCGGGATCGCCCTGGAGGAGCTCGACCTGGAGTACCTGGAGGACCCCTGTGTCGGTATCGAGGGCATGAGCCAGGTGCACGCCAGGGTCCGCATCCCCCTGTGCACGAACATGTGCGTCGTCCGCTTCGAGGAGTTCGCCCCCGCGGTACGGCTCAACGCCGTCGACGTGATCCACGGCGATGTCTACAAGTGGGGAGGCATCGCCGCGACCAAGGCCCTCGCCGCCCACTGCGAGACCTTCGGGCTCGGCATGAACCTGCACAGCGGCGGCGAGCTGGGCATCGCGACCGCGGCCCATCTGGCGGTCGTGTCCAGCACACCCGTCCTCTCCCGGGCGATCGACAGCATGTACTACCTGCACGCCGACGACATCATCGAGCCGCTGCACCTCGAAGCCGGCCGGCTGCGGGTGCCCACAGGGCCCGGCCTCGGAGTGACCGTGGACGAGGAGAAGCTGCGGCACTTCGCCGCGGTCAACGAGCGGGAAGGGGACCTGACCGGATGAGCCGCGTACCGGAACAGCCGGCGGAGCCGACCGGCACCCGGGCGGTGCACACCGTCCGCGCGCCCCGCCCCGCCGGGGCCTACAGCCAGGGAGTGGTCGCCGGGGACTTCCTGTTCACGGCGGGCTTCGGCCCGCAGGACCCGGCGACCGGGAAGGTGCCCGGCACAGTGGGCGAGCAGACGGCCCAGGTCCTGCGCAACGTCCGTTCGGTGCTCGCCGAGCGGGGGCTGGGCCTCGACCACGTCGTCAAGGTGACCGTGCATCTGGCGGCGCTCCACCAGGACTTCGCCGCCTTCGACGCTGCGTACGGTGAGTTCTTCACCGCGCCGTACCCGGTGCGCACCACGGTGGGCTCGGAGCTGATGGACATCCTGGTCGAAATCGATGTGGTGGCGTACGCCGGTCGGTGAGCCGCCCCGCGGCGGCGGGTGAACACGCAGGTCAGCGCCGCTCCATAAGGACCACTTGGCGGTACCCGGCGCCATCGCACCATGGACGGTGCGCAGCCGGGGCCGCAGAGTGGGAGCCATGGAGACCTTGGCAGGCGCCGAGTTCGCGCCCGAGATGACCTATCTGAACACCGCGAGCAGCGGGCTGCTCCCGGTCCGTACGGTCGCCGCGATGCACACCGCCGTGACGAGGGCGGCCGCGGGCAGGCCGACCGACATGTTCGCCGATGTGGAGGCGGCCCGCGCCTCCTTCGCGCGGCTCGCCGGAGTCCCGGCCGCCCGGGTCGCGGCCGGGGCGTCCGTCGCCGTCTACAGCGGGCTGATCGCCGCTTCGCTCCCCGACGGGGCGGAAGTCCTGTTCGCCGAGGGTGACTTCAGCTCGCTGGTGAACCCCTTCGTCGTACGGGGCGGCCTCAAGGTGCGTTTCGCGCCGCTGGACTCACTGGCGGAGGCGGTGCGCCCGGGCACGGCTCTCGTCGCGGTGAGCGCGGTGCAGTCGGCCGACGGCCGGATCGCCGGCCTCCCGGCGATCCGGGACGCGGCCCGGGCGTACGGCGCCCGCACCCTGGTGGACGCGACCCAGGCGGCGGGGTGGCTCCCGCTCGACGCGGCCGGGAACGACTACACCGTCGCCGTCGCCTTCAAATGGCTGGCCTGCCCGCGCGGGGTCGGGTTCCTGGTGGTGCCCGAAGACCTGGGCGGGCTGACGCCTGCCTTCGCCGGCTGGGTCGCGGGGGAGGAGCCCGCGGACAGCTGCTACGGCCCGGTGAGCGAACTCGCCCGCTCCGCGCGGCGGTTCGACGAGAGCCCCAGCCTGTTCTCGTACGCCGGCGCCCGGCACTCCCTCGCCCTGATCGAGGAGGTCGGACCCGCGGCGATCAGGCAGCACAATGTGGCACTCGCCGATCGGTTCCGGGACGGTCTCGACCGGATCGGACAGCGCGCCGTCGCAGCGCCGGGTTCGGCGATCGTCGCGGCCCAGGGGCTCGGCCACCGCAGGGACGAACTGGGCCGGGCCGGCGTCGAGCTCTCCGACCGGGCGGGCCATCTGCGCGCCGCGTTCCACCTCTACAACTCGGCCGCCGACGTCGACCGGCTCCTCGACGTGCTCTCCGGCTGACCGGGCCGCCGGCCCGGAGTGGAGGACGGGCCGAAGCCGCATACGCGGGAGGGGGACGGCACTCAGTGCCGTCCCCCTCCCGCGTACTTCGGATCACTTCACCGGAGTGAAGTCCCGTGCCCCGATGAACTCGGGGCGCCGGATCGGAGCCGCGTAGGGCTCCACCGCCGCGTTCTCCACGCTGTTGAACACGATGAAGACGTTGCTGCGGGCGTAAGGGGTGATGTTGTCACCCGAACCGTGCATGCAGTTGCAGTCGAACCAGGTGGCCGAACCGGCGCGGCCCGTGAAGAGCCGGATGCCGTGCGCGCCCGCCATCCGGGTCAGCGCGGCGTCCGACGGGATGCCCGCGTCCTGCATCTGCAGCGACTTCTTGTAGTTGTCCTCCGGCGTCTCGCCCGCACACCCCAGGAAGTGCTGGTGCGAGCCAGGCATGATCATCAAGCCGCCGTTGGTGTCGAGGTTCTCGGTCAGTGCGATCGATACGGACACCGTCCGCATGTTCGACAGACCGTCCTCGGCATGCCAGGTCTCGAAGTCCGAGTGCCAGTAGAAGCCACTGGCCCCGAAGCCGGGCTTGACGTTGATCCGGGACTGGTGGACGTAGACGTCCGAACCAAGGATCTGCCGGGCCCGGCCCAGCAGCCTTTCGTCCCTGACCAGGCCGGCGAATACCTCGCTGAGCCTGTGTACCTCGAAGACCGACCGTACGTCCTGGGACTTCGGCTCGATGATGGACCGCTCGTCGGCGCGGACGCCCGGGTCGGTGATCAGCCGGTCCAGTTCCGCACGGTAGAGGGCCACCTCGTCGTCCGTGAGCAGATCGCCGACGGTGAGGAACCCGTCCCGCTCGAAGCCCTGGAGCTCCGGCTGAGGAATCGGGCCCGCCGCGCCGGGCTGCGACCAGACCACCGGGTCCTGGCGGGGGGTGGTCACTTCACTCGCACCGCGGGTGGGATAGAGATCCGCCCGGATGTTGGACAGTACTTCGGTCATGGCTCAGACCTCCTCGGTCAGCAAGGGGTAAACGCCGTTCTCATCGTGGTCCTCCCGTCCGGTGACCGGAGGGTTGAAGACGCAGACGCAGTGGAAATCGGTCCTGGGGCGCAGGGTGTGCTTCTCGTGCCCGTTCAAGAGGTACATGGTGCCGGGCTCGATCCAGTGGACCTCGCCGGTGTCGTCGTTGGTGAGCTCGGCCTCGCCCTTGGTGCAGAGCACCGCCTCGATGTGATTGGCGTACCACATCGACGTCTCGGTCCCCGCGTACAGGATGGTCTCGTGAAGAGAGAAGCCGACTCCCTCCTTGGCGAGCACGATGCGCTTGCTCTCCCAGGTTCCCGACTTGGACTTGATGTGTCGGTCGGTTCCCTCGACATCCTTGAACGATCGGACAATCACTGTGACTTGAGCCTCTCTGTGTAGCGAACGCGCGGCGGGTGCGCCGTGCGTCAGGCGGTGTCGCGGACGGACCGGGCCAGAATGCTCAGGCCCTCGTCCAGTTCTTCGGCGGAGACGGTCAGCGGCGGCAGGAGCTTGACGACCTCGCTCTCCGGTCCTGAGGTCTCCAGGAGCAGCCCCAGATCGAAGGCGCGGCGGCAGACCGCCGTGGCACGCGGCTTGTCGGCGAACTCGATGCCCCAGACGAGGCCGCGGCCGCGGAAGCTCACGCCCGCGCCGTCGTTCTCCTCGACGAGGGCGAGCAGCGCGCGCTCGACCTGCTCGCCGCGGGCCAGGGTCTGCTTCTCCATCTGGCCGTCGGCCCAGTACGTCTCCAGCGTGGCGGTGGCGGTGACGAACGCCGGGTTGTTGCCGCGGAAGGTGCCGTTGTGCTCGCCCGGCTCCCAGACGTCGAGCTCGCCCTTGAAGAGGCAGAGCGACATCGGCAGGCCGTAGCCGCTGATGGACTTCGACAGGGTGACGATGTCCGGGGTGATGCCCGCTTCCTCGAAGGAGAAGAAGCCACCCGTACGGCCGCAGCCCATCTGGATGTCGTCGACGATCAGCAGCATGTCCTGGCGGTGGCAGAGGTCCTGCAGCGCGCGGAGCCACTCGGCGCGTGCGACGTTGATGCCGCCCTCGCCCTGGACCGTCTCGACGATCACGGCGGCCGGCTTGTTCAGGCCGGAGCCCTGGTCCTCAAGCAGACGCTCGAACCAGAGGAAGTCCGGGATCTGGCCGTCGAAGTAGTTGTCGAACGGCATCGGCGTGCCGTGGACCAGCGGGATACCGGCGCCGGCCCGCTTGAAGGCGTTGCCGGTCACGGCCAGCGAGCCGAGCGACATGCCGTGGAAGGCGTTGGTGAACGAGACGACGGACTCGCGGCCCTTGACCTTGCGGGCCAGCTTCAGCGCCGACTCGACGGCGTTGGTGCCTGTCGGGCCCGGGAACATCACCTTGTACGGCAGGTCACGCGGGCGCAGGATGACGTTCTGGAAGGACTCCAGGAAGGCGCGTTTGGCGGTGGTGGCCATGTCCAGGCCGTGGGTGATGCCGTCGCGCTCGATGTAGTCGATCAGCGCGCGTTTGAGCACCGGATTGTTGTGGCCGTAGTTGAGTGAGCCGGCTCCGGCGAAGAAGTCGAGGTAGGTGTGGCCGTCCTCGTCGTGGAGGTAGCTGCCCTGGGCGTGATCGAACACGGCCGGCCAGCTGCGGCAGTAACTGCGCACCTCGGACTCAAGGGTCTCGAAGACACTCAGGGCGGGCGGGGTGATGGTCACAGCAAGTCTCCTGGGGTGAGGGATGTCAGTCAGGCCGAGACGGGGCTGATGCGGTACAGCACTTCCGGCTGGTGCGTCCCTTCGGGGAACAGTCCGCCGTCGAAGAGCACTTCACGTTCCACTGCTGCCCCGTGACGCTCTGCGAACGAGCGGAACAGGCGGTCGGACGCGGTGTTGTCCGGGGAAATGGTGGTTTCGAGCTCACGAACCACTCCCCTGGCGGTGACCTTGGCGATCAGCGCGTCCAGCAGGAGACCGGCGAGGCCCTGGCCGCGGGCGGCCCGGTCGACGGCCACCTGCCAGACGACGAGGGCTTCGGGGCGGTCGGGGCGCACGTAACCGGTGACGAAGGCGACGGGGTCACCGGTCGAGTCGCGCGCCACCACAGAGGTCGCGGCGAAGTCGCGACACCACAGCAGGTAGCTGTACGAGGAGTTGAGGTCCAGCACCTCGGAGTCGCGGGCGATACGCCAGATCGCGGCCCCGTCCTCCACTCGTGGGGTGTCTATCTCCGGGAATTCGCTACGGGCACGTACAAGGTCTTCTTGCGCGGCGGTCATGTAAGGAAAATTTACCCAGCAAATTCAAAAAATGCATTCTGGCCCGGGGTTGGCCAAAACTGGAGTCCGTGCTATCGCGCGGGCGCGGGTCGAGGCGCTGTGGGTCGCGAATATGGCTGATTTGTCCTGGAATTATCGGGCAAATTGACGCCATTGTGGGGTCGGTCACATGTGCGTAACCTTCGTGACGCGTGTCCGAAACCCGCTGGTCGACCGGTTGGAAAATCCTGCGTTTAGGGGGCCGGAAAGCGGGCAGAAGAAACAAGTGCGCTGTGCAGAAAAAGCCGGAATTCTGCATTCTGTTAATTCTCTTTGATTACAACGGCGGGCCTGCCCCGGCCCTGTGCGGCCGGGGCAGGCCCGCCTTCGTCGCGCGGGGGACCGGCGGCTCAGCCGCGCTGCCAGGCCTCCGAGACCGCCCCGCGGGCGGCCTCAAGGTCCACAGCCGCTCCCGAGCCGCCCAGTGCGGCACCC
The DNA here is from genome assembly GCF_036061255.1 of Streptomyces sp. NBC_00388. Classification (NCBI taxonomy): domain Bacteria; kingdom Bacillati; phylum Actinomycetota; class Actinomycetes; order Kitasatosporales; family Streptomycetaceae; genus Streptomyces; species Streptomyces sp. NBC_00388. The sequence goes on along the minus strand of NZ_CP107948.1, from coordinate 1,697,768 downwards.
AGTGCCGCGAGCGAGGAGTGCACCACGCCCTGGGTGGCGTCAGGGCCGTAGTGGTTGATGCGGACCATCTCGCGGGCGAGCGCCCCGCCACCCGCGATCAGCGGCAGCGTGGGGTCGGCCGCAAGGGCCTTCCTGACCAGCTGTGACGCATCGACTCCGGAGGGGGTGCGGAGCGTCGTGGCCACCGGGGCCGCGTCCCGCGCCTCGTGGACGAACGGCGTGATGCCGCCGCCCAGGGCGAGCGCCCCCGCCCGGGTGGCCGCTGCGGCCCTGGCGTGCCGGTCCATCAACGCCGCGGGACCCTCCGACTCGATCCGCTCCAGACAGGCTCCCAGTGCCAGCATCTCCAGCTGGGCGGGCGCGTGCGGCAGCGCGGTGCGGCCCGCGTCGATCCAGCGCTCCTTCCAGTCCAGGAGCGACAGGTACGAGCGGCGCGGGGCCTGCGGATTGTCCGCGAACCGCTGCCAGGCGCGCTCACTCACCGAGACGGCCGAGACCCCGGCGGGGCCGCCCATGCCCTTCTGCGCACCGATCACGCAGAGGTCCACCCCCCAGACGTCGGGCAGCAGCGGCTCCGCGCCCACCGACGCGACCGCGTCCAGCATGAAGAGCGCGCCGTGCGCCCGGACCGCCTCACCGATCTCCGCGACCGGGTTGGTGTTGCCGGTGGCCGCCTCCGCGTGGACCAGCGAGACGAAATCGATCTCGGGGCGGGCCGCCAGCGCCTCGCGGACCTGGGCCGCGGTGACCGCGGTGTGGAACGGCACGGCCAGGTCGACCACGGTGACCCCGCAGTCGCGCAGCCAGTTGCCGAAGGTCTGGCCGTACGGCCCGGTGATCACGTTGAGCGCGGTGGAGCCCGGCCTGGCACCGGAGCGGATGCATCCCTCCAGCGGCAGCAGTGCCTCTCCCTGCATGATCACGACGTCCTGCCGGGTGCCGAGCAGCGCGGCCGTCTGCCGCTCGATCGCGGCGAAGTGCGCGGGGGTGAGCGGGGCGAGGTCAAGGAAGGGGTGCGTCACGGTGGTGCTCTCTTCGCGAGTTCGTTCGGGCTGGCCGTCCGATGGTACTGAGCAGGCACCCGGCCCCTCCCGGGCGGCGCGGCCCCGTCGTTAGGCTCGCGCCATGAGCGATCACACGGTGCTGCATGTGAAGGGGCGGGTGCTGGTCGGGCCCGACGACGTCAGGGACGAGCTGTGGGTGGTGGGCGGGCGGATCACCTACGTACGCCCGGCCGCGGAGGCCGCCACCGTGCGGGGCTGGGTGCTGCCGGGTCTGGTCGACGCGCACTGCCACGTCGGGCTCGACGCGCACGGCGCGGTCCCGGACGGGACGAGCGAGAAGCAGGCGCTCAGGGAGCGGGAGGCCGGTGCGCTGCTGCTGCGCGACGCCGGGTCGCCATCGGACACCCGCTGGATCGACGGCCGGCCGGATCTCCCGAAGATCATCCGGGCCGGCCGCCATATCGCGCGCACCCGCCGTTACATCCGCAACTACGCCCACGAGATCGAACCGGGCGACCTCGTCGAGTACGTCGCAAGGGAGGCCCGCAACGGTGACGGCTGGGTCAAACTCGTCGGCGACTGGATCGACCGCGCCACCGGGGACCTGTCCGCCTGCTGGCCGCGCGGGGAGGTGGAGGCCGCGATCGCCGAGGCGCACCGGCTAGGCGCCCGGGTCACCGCGCACTGCTTCGCCGAGGACTCACTGCGCGACCTCGTGGAGGCAGGCATCGACTGCGTCGAACACGCCACCGGGCTGACCGACGAGACCGTCCCGCTCTTCGCCGAGCGGGGGGTCGCGATCGTGCCGACCCTGGTGAACATCGCCACCTTCCCGCAGCTCGCCGCGGGCGGGGACGCCAAGTACCCACGCTGGTCCGCACATATGAGGCGGCTGCACGAGCGCCGTTACGACACCGTCCGCTCCGCCTACGACGCGGGCGTCCCGGTCTACGTCGGCACCGATGCCGGCGGTTCCCTGCCGCACGGCCTGGTCGCCCAGGAGGCGGCGGAGCTGGTGAAGGCGGGCATCCCGGTGCCCGACGTGCTGTCGGCGGCCTCCTGGGGCGCCCGGGAGTGGCTCGGCAGGCCCGGTCTCGCCGAGGGTGCTCCGGCGGATCTCGTGGTGTACGCGGACGACCCCCGGGAGGACGTCCGGGTGCTGGGCGCGCCGCGGCAGGTGGTGCTGGAGGGTCGTCCGGTGGGGTGAGGCGACGCGGGTCGCTGCGTTGACGCCCCGTGGGGCGCCGGGTTGACCGGGCGTGACGTGAGGGCTCCGGCACTCGTTGAGGCACCCGGTGTGCTCCCCGTGGGGCCACCGGCGCACCACCCTCGGGGAGTGAAACAGGGGGCCGGAGGGAACGCCCGTGCCTCAGGATTCGAATGCAGACGCGGAAACACCACTTTGGAGTGAACTCACCTCAGGTTGCTGACCGTTCACCCACAGTGCGTAAAGATTCCGGTGTCTCGGTCGCCGGCGCACCCACGAAGTCCCCGTGGGCCGCGCCCCCGGCGACGTCATGTCTCTTGTGGGGGTTCCACCACTTTGAACAGCAACACCTTCCGCATGCCCGCACGCCGTACGGCCACCGTCCTCGTGGCCGCCGCGCTGACCGCAGGCCCGGCGGCGCTGCTCGTCGCGGTACCGGCGCAGGCGACGACCGGCAGTGCAGGAAAGGCGAGCGCTGTCGTGCTCCGTACCGGGCTCGACGTCTCGCTGCTCAACAAGACCGTCGATCTGCCGCTCACGGTCGCGCTCAACGAGGTGCACGCCCCGGCCAGCGCGGACAGGACGGCCCTCACCGCGAAGCTGGACGGCGTCGACCGGGGACGCCCGTTCAGCCTGCTGCGCGCCGACGTCGCCACCGCGCAGGCCACGGCCGACCGGCACAAGGCCGAGGGATACGTCAACGTCGCCCGTGCTTCGGTCCATGTCCCCGGGCTGCCGCTGCTCTCGCTCATCGAGGTCGAGAAGGTCACGTCGAAGGCGGTGTGCGAGGCCGGCGAGCGACCGCACGCCGAGTCCACCGTGCTCGGCCATGTGGCCGTCCTCGGGAAGAAGATCACGCTCAGCGCCGCCGGCACGACACAGATCCACGTGCCCGCCGTGGGCGATGTGACGCTGGGCCTCTCCAGGACGAGCACGACGTCCCGCACGGCCGCCGCCACGGCGCTCCAGCTCAAGGTGTCCGTCAACCCGCTGAAGCTGAACGTCGCCGATGTGCAGGGCGAGGTCACCCTCGCGCAGGCGACCTGCGAGTCGCCGAAGGCCGTACCGGGCCACGGTGGTGGCCACCCGGCGCAGCCCACTCCGGCTCCCGGGGTCAAGGAGCAGACCGCGGCCCACCCGAAGCCCGTGGCCCAGCCGGAGAAGGAGAACCTGGCGGAGACCGGCGGCAGTTCCACGACGCCGTACATCGCGGGCGGCGCCGCGGCGCTGGTCCTGGCCGGCGGCGGCGCGCTCGTGGTGGCCCGGCGGAGCCGCGACAAGGCCTGATCCGCACGGAGCCGGAGCCGCACCGGGGGGTACGGCCCGGGGACGGCAGGGGGGCCCGGAGGAAGCGGACCCAGGGAGAGGGGGCCCTGGGCACAGGACCTCCGGGTGCAGGGGGAGACGGGGGAACAACGGGGAGCGGGGGAAGACGGGGGGACGGGGGAGCAAGGGGGCACGGGGGAGGGGAACGGGGAGGGCAGGAGGGGACCGTACCGGCCGGTACGGTCCCCTCCTGCCCGGGCGTCAGCCGCAGACCCCGCTCAGCGCCTGGTCCAGCGCCAGCAGGAACCGGTTGGTGGTGGTGCGGTCGCGCACCGCGAGCCGCAGCCACTCGGGCCCGAGCCCCGGGAAGGTGTCGCCGCGGCGGGCCGCGAAGCCCAGTCGGCGGAGCCGCTCGCGTACCTCGTCGGCGCGTTCCATCCGGACGAGCACGAACGGGCCCTCGGCCGCCTCCACCGCGTGGACCTCGTCGAACTCCGCGAGCCCGGCCAGCAGATGGGCGCGGTCCCCGGCGACGGCGTGCGCGGCCAGCGCCGCCTCGGTGAGCGCCGGAGCCGTCGAGCAGGCCTCGGCCGCGGCCAGCGCCGGGGTGGACACCGGCCACAGGGGCTGGGCCCGGGCCAGCAGCTCGATGGTCTCCGGCTCGGCCAGCACATAGCCGATCCGCAGCCCCGCGAGCCCCCAGGTCTTCGTCAGGCTGCGCAGGACGATCAGGCCCGGCACATCCGTACGGCCCGCCAGCGTCTCGCGCTCGTCGGGCACCGCGTCCATGAACGCCTCGTCGACCACCAGCAGCCGCCCCGGCGCCGTCAGCGAGGCGAGCGTCTCCGCGGGATGCAGCACCGATGTCGGGTTGGTCGGATTGCCGGCCACCACCAGATCAGCCGACTCCGGGACGGCCGCAGGGTCCAGCCGGAAACCGTCCGCGGCCCGCAGCAGCACCCGCCGCACCGTGTGCCCGGCATCGCTCAGGGCCGCCTCGGGCTCGGTGAACTGCGGGTGCACGACCACGGGTCTGCGTACCGGCAGCGCGCGGGCGATCAGTACGAACGCCTCGGCGGCGCCGGCCGTCAGCAGGACCCGCTCCACCGGCAGCCCGTGCCGGGCGGCAACCGCCGCTCGGGCGGCCCGCCCGTCCGGATACGCGGCCAGTCCGCCGAGCGACCCCGCTATGTGCTCCCGGAGCCAGGGCGGGGGAGTGCCCGCCCGCACGTTGACCGCGAGGTCGGTGAGGCCGCCGGGGCCGCAGTCCCGTACCTCCGCATCGCCGTGGTGCCGGAGATCGTGGACTTCAGTGTGTGTGCGCATGACTGCCATGGTGGTGAAGGAGTTGCCCCTCGTCATCAGGGTTGACGTGGTGCTGTTGTGGAAGTCCGGCGTTCGCCGCGCTGCCGGGCGGGCTGCCCGGGTCCGCCGGGGCAGGACCCGGCTGCGCCCGGCGCACCACGGCGCAGGTCGCGCGCGCCGGCCGGCTGCCGTGCGGCGCCGACTTGCGCTTCGGCACGAGCAGTTCGCCGCCGCCGGCGAGCGCGGAGGCCTCGGCGACCGACGGGGTGCCGACCGCGGCCAGCGCGGTGGCGGACGGATGGGGGACGGGGATCCGCGCGAGGGCGCGGGCGGGGTACGCGCGCAGCGGTACGCCGAGCCGTCCGGCCGCTGCCACCAGCCCCGGCTCTGCGGCCCTGGTGTCCACGGTCGCCAGCTCATCGACATCGAGCACCGAGAGCCCGGCGTCCCGCAGTGCGGCAGAGACGAGTGCGAGCACCTCGTCGGCGCTGACCCCCCGGGAGGCCCCGACGCCCACGACGAGCCGTCCGGGCGGGGCCGCCGCGTGCTCCGGGTCGCCCGCGGGGCCGGGGCCGGCCGCGGTCATGAGGGCGGGGTCCGCTCCTGGTGGGTTCCCGCGTTGACATGCGGGACCGGGGTGTCATGGGCTAGCAAGGGCCCATGGCGGTCTTCGTCGCGCTCGGCGCGTTCCTGATGACGCTGGTCGGTGGCTGGACGGCCCAGCGCGTCACCGACCGGCGCCATCTGGTGCTGGGACTGGCCGGCGGTCTGATGCTCGGCGTGGTCGGCCTCGACCTGCTGCCCGAGGCGCTGCGCGCGGCGGGCGGCGAGATCTTCGGCGTCCCCGCGGCGCTGCTGCTGTTCGTCGCGGGCTTCCTCGCCGCGCACCTGGTGGAGCGGCTCCTCGCCGTGCGCCAGACGGCACACGGGGCGGCGGAGGAGCGGGTGCCCCAGGTCGGGCTGACGGCGGCGGCCGCGATGGTGGGCCACAGCCTGATGGACGGCGTCGCCATCGGCGCCGCCTTCCAGGTGGGCGGCGGCATGGGCGCCGCCGTGGCCATCGCGGTGGTGACCCACGATTTCGCCGACGGCTTCAACACGTACACCCTGACCAGCCTGTACGGGAACGCCCGCCGCAAGGCGGTGGCCATGCTGATCGCCGACGCCCTGGCTCCGGTGGTGGGGGCGGCGTCGACCCTGCTGTTCACTCTTCCGGAGCAGCCACTCGGCTGCTATCTCGGCTTCTTCGGCGGCGTGCTCCTCTACCTCGCCGCCGCCGAGATCCTTCCCGAGGCCCACCACGACCACCCGGCCCGCTCCACGCTGCTCTGCACGGTCGCGGGGGTGGCGTTCATCTGGCTGGTGGTGGGAGTCGCCGGCTGAGCACCCGGGGCTGCCCTGCCCCGCACCGGGAGCGCGTCCGTTCATCCCGCGCATCCGTCCAGGAACCTGCGCGCCACGGACGGCTGCGCGGCCCAGTGCGTGTGCAGATAGCTCGCGTGCACGCCCTGCTGGACGAAGCCCTCGACCCGGCGCTCCGGCTGGTGCACGCCCCACGCGGGCGAAGCGCCCGCGCCGGGCTCCAGCACCGTCCGGTGGAACTCGTGGGCCCGCAGCCGGGTCCCGGCCGGGGCGAGCGAGCTGTCCGACACGGCGACCGCGTCCCGGTAGCCGAGCGTCAGCCGCTCCGACATCCGGGCCTCGGCGTCCAGCACTCCGCACATCGGATGTCCGTCGAGCGAGCGCGACAGATAGAGCAGCCCCGCGCACTCGGCGGCGACCGGTGCGCCCGATGCCGCGAGCCCGGCCACGGCCTCGCGCAGCTGCTCGTTGGCGGACAGTTCGGGCCCGTACACCTCCGGGAAGCCGCCGCCTATGACGAGCGCGGCGGTCCCGTCCGGGAGTTGCTCGTCGTGCAGGGGGTCGAAGCCGACGACTTCGGCGCCCGCGGCGGTCAGCAGCTCGGAGTGCTCGGTGTACGAGAAGGAGAACGCGGCGCCGCCCGCGACGGCGACGACCGGACGGCCGCCTCCGCCCGTGCCGCCACCGCTGCCTTCACGGGCGCTGCCTGCCCGCTCGCCGGCCCCGGCGCCCAGGGCGTCCCGCGGGTCCCACACCCCGGTCTCCAGCGGCGGCGCACTCCGGGCCAGCGCCAGCACCGCCTCCAGGTCGCACCCCGCTCGCACCTGCTCGGCCATCGCGGCCACCGCGTCCACCGCGTCGGGCCGCCGTTCGGCCACCGGCACCAGACCCAGGTGCCGGGAGGGGGTCCGGGCCTGCCCGGTACGCCGGAGCACCCCGAGCACCGGCACCCCCGACTCGTCCAGGGCCTCCCGCAGCAGCGCCTCGTGACGGTCGGAGCCCACCTTGTTGAGGATCACCCCGCCGATCCGCACCCGGGGGTCCCAGGAGGCGAACCCGTGCACCAGCGCCGCCGCCGACCGGGACTGCGACGACGCGTCGACCACCAGGACCACCGGTGCCCGCAGCACCTTCGCGACCTGCGCGGTGGACGCCAGCTCGCCCTGCCCTGCCGCTCCGTCGTACAGGCCCATCACGCCCTCGACGACCGCCAGATCGGCGCCCGCCGCACCGTGCGCGAAGAGCGGTGCGATCAGCTCGGTACCGCAGAGGTACGCGTCGAGATTGCGCCCGGGGCGGCCGGTCGCCAGCGCGTGGTAACCGGGATCGATGTAGTCAGGACCCACCTTGTGCGGCGACACGGTCAGCCCGCGCCCGGCGAACGCGGCCATCAGGCCGGTGGCGACCGTGGTCTTGCCGCTGCCCGACGACGGTGCCGCGATGACGAGTCTGGCTACCACTCGATGCCCCTCTGCCCCTTCTGCCCGGCGTCCATCGGATGCTTGACCTTGGACATGTCGGTCACCAGGTCGGCGAGGTCGAGCAGCGGCTGCGGGGCGTTCCGCCCGGTGATCACCACGTGCTGGGTGCCGGGCCGGTCCCGCAGCACGGAGACCACCTCACCGGTGTCCACCCAGCCCCAGTGCATGGGGTACGCGAACTCGTCGAGCACGACCAGCCGGTAGGTCTCCGCGGCCAGATCGCGCTTGACCTGCTCCCACCCCTCACGGGCCGCTTCCTCGCTCGACTCGATGTCCCGCTGGACCCAGGACCACCCCTCGCCCATCTTGTGCCAGTCGACCGTCCCGCCCTCTCCGCTGTCCCCGAGCACCCGCAGGGCCCGCTCCTCGCCGACCTTCCACTTGGCGGACTTGACGAACTGGAACACCCCGATGGGCCAGCCCTGGTTCCAGCCGCGCAGCGCGAGCCCGAAGGCCGCGGTCGACTTCCCCTTGCCGATGCCCGTATGGACCATGGTCAGCGGCCGGTTGCGGCGCTGGCGGGTGGTGAGCCCGTCCTCGGGCACGGTGGTCGGCTGTCCCTGCGGCATTACGCTGCCCTCCTCGGTGAACTGCTCTGTACGTCCTTGACCAGACCGGCGATGCTCTCGGCCCGCAGCTCGTCCAGCGTCACGGCGGTGCCGCCGAGCCGCTGCGCCAGCTCCGCTGCGAGCCCCAGCCTGACCGGCCCCGACTCGCAGTCCACGACGACCGACGCGACGCCCTCCGCCTCGTGCAGCCGCGCCGCGCGTGCGGCCAGCGCGACCGGATCGGGGCCTCCTGTGGCCCGCCCGTCCGTGACGACCACCAGCAGTGGCCGCCGCGACGGATCCCGCATCCGCTCGATCCGCAGCACCTCGTGGGCCTTCAGCAGCCCTGCGGCCACCGGGGTGCGCCCACCGGTCGGCAGCGTGTCGAGCCGGGCCGCCGCCGCGTCCACCGACGAGGTCGGCGGCAGCGCGATCTCCGCGCCCTTCCCGCGGAAGGTCACCAGACCCACCTTGTCCCGCCGCTGGTACGCGTCGAGCAGCAGCGAGAGCACGGCGCCCTTCACCGCGCCCATCCGCTGCCGTGCCGCCATCGACCCGGACGCGTCCACCACGAAGAGCACCAGATTGCCCTCCCGCCCCTCGCGGGTGGCCTGCCGCAGATCGTCCCTGCGCACCACCAGACCGCGGCCCGACCGCCCGCGCGCCCGCTGGTGCGGCGCCGCGGCCTGGACCGTCGCCGCCAGATGCAGCTTGGTCAGCGCGCCCTGCGGCCGGCGCGAACCGGTGGTGCGGCCGTGCTCGGTCCTGGCCCTGGAACGGCGGCCGGCTGCGCCCTCGCCGAGCCCCGGCACGCTCAGCATCCGGGTACGGAACGGTTCGGCGGCCTTCGCGGCCGGCTGCTCCCGTCCACCGCCCGGTGCGGCGGGCCCGCCCTCGCCCGCCTCCTGCGGCGCGGGCGTGTCGGACCCGTCGGCCGGCGGCTCCTCCCGCGGCGGCGTGTCGCCCGGCGTGCCGTCCCCGTCGCGCTGCGGCGGCAGCCCGCCGCCGCCGCCACCGTCGGGGCCCGGCCCGTCGCCGTCCCCGTCGCCGTCCTCGGTCCCGGACTCCCTCAGCGTGTCGTCGAGCTTGTCCTCGTCGAGTCCCGGCGCGTCGAACGGATTGCGCCTGCGGCGGTGCGGCAGCGCCAGCAGCGCGGCCTGCCGTACGTCATCGGCTGTGACATCCGTACGGCCCGCCCAGGCGGCCAGCGCGGTCGCGGTACGGGCCATCACGATGTCCGCGCGCATCCCGTCCACCTCGAAGGCGGCGCAGGTCGCGGCGATCTGCCGCAGCGCCGGATCGCCGAGCCGCACGGCGGGGAGCAGCGCCCGCGCGGCCACGATGCGCTCCCGCAGTTCGTTCTCCTCGTCCGCCCACCGGGCGGCGAACCCGGCAGGGTCGTCGTCGTACGCGAGCCTCCTGCGCACCACCTCGACCCGCTGGTCCGTGTCGCGCGAGGCGGCCACCTCGACGGTCAGCCCGAACCGGTCGAGCAACTGCGGCCGCAGTTCGCCCTCTTCGGGGTTCATCGTCCCGACGAGCAGGAACCGTGCGGCGTGCCGTACGGAGACACCTTCGCGCTCCACGTACGAGGCGCCCATCGCCGCGGCGTCGAGCAGCAGGTCCACCAAGTGGTCGTGCAGCAGGTTGACTTCGTCGACGTAGAGGATCCCGCGGTGTGCGTCGGCGAGCAGCCCCGGCTCGAACGCCTTCACGCCCTCGGCCAGCGCGCGCTCGATGTCCAGGGCGCCGACCAGCCGGTCCTCGGACGCGCCGACGGGCAGTTCGACCATGCGCGCGTCGCGTGTCACGCCGCCCGTGTTCTCGTGCGGACCGTCCGGGCAGTCCGGGTCGGGTGCGCCGGGGGCGCAGGAGAAGCGGCATCCGGCGACCACCGGGACCCCGGGCAGCAGCGCGGACAGGGCGCGCACCGCCGTACTCTTCGCGGTCCCCTTCTCGCCGCGTACGAGGACGCCGCCGACTGCGGGGCTGACCGCGTTGAGCAGCAGCCCGAGACGCAGGTCATCCATGCCCACGACAGCGGTGAACGGGTAGGGCGTACTCATTCGGGGTTCACTCCTTCACATGCTCGGGTGACAGGTTCGGTAACGGGCGGACGCCCGGCGGGGACCTCCGGGGCCCCGGGAGCTCTCATGGCGCTCCCGGCGGGACGAAGGGGAGCCCGGCCGGGGCGCCCGACTCGATGAGCGCGAGCAGCCCATCGGTGTCCGCGTGCTCCTCGATGAGGTCGCCGAGCCGGTCGAGCTGCTCCTCGCGGAGCACGCCGAAGCTGGTGTCGGGGGCCGGTACGAAGCGGCGCCCCGCGACGGCAGCGACCTCGCGCAGGAAGGCCCTGCGGAAGCCGTCGCTCTCCAGCGAGCCGTGCCAGTGGGTGCCCCACACGGAGCCGGCGCGACAGCCGTCCAGGAAGGGGGAGCCGCCCAGGACCTCCGCGACCCCGTGGTGGATCTCGTATCCGTCGACGGGCTCGCCGAGCGCCTCACCGGTGGGCCGCGCCAGGGTCTTGCCGACGGCGAACCGTACCCGCACGGGCAGCAGGCCGAGCCCGGCCACGGACCCCGCACGCGATTCGACGGTGTCGTCGATGTGCTCGCCGAGCAGCTGGAATCCGCCGCAGATGCCCAGCACGGGACGGCCATCGGCGGCCCGCCTGGCCAGCGCGTCCGCGAGCCCGCGCCGGCGCAGCCACTCCAGGGCGCGCACCGTGCCGCGCGTCCCCGGCACGATCACCAGGTCCGCGTCGGCCAGCTCATCCGGGCGGTCCACGAACCGCACCACGACGCCCGGTTCGGCGGCCAGCGCGTCCACATCCGTGAAGTTCGACATCAGCGGAACCGCGCAGACGGCGACCCGCAGCACGTCCTGCCCGTGCGGCGCCGACACGGCCGACTCGCGCACCGCGCCGCGCATCGACACCCGCAGCCCGTCCTCCTCGTCGATGCCCAGACCGTGGGTGTACGGCAGAACGCCGTAGGTGCGCCGTCCGGTGAGCCCCTGCAGCATGTCCAGGCCCGGCTCAAGCAGGGACACGTCACCGCGGAACTTGTTGACGAGGTACCCGGCGACGAGCGACTGGTCCTCGGCGCTCAGCAGCGCCGTCGTACCGAAGAACGACGCGAAGACCCCGCCCCGGTCGATGTCGCCGACGACGACCACCGGGAACCGCGCGGCGCGCGCGATGCCCATGTTGACGATGTCGGTCCGCCGCAGATTGATCTCGGCGGGACTCCCCGCCCCCTCACAGATCACCGCGTCATACGTGCTCCGCAGCTCGGCGAGGCAGTCGGTGACCGTGGAGAGCAGCGCCTGCTGCCGTCCGCCGTGGTAGCCGCGGGCGCTCATCTCGCCCACCGGCTTCCCCATCAGCACGACCTGGCTCGACCGGTCGCTGCCCGGCTTCAGCAGTACCGGGTTCATCAGCGCGGTGGGTTCCACCCGCGCCGCCTGCGCCTGCATCGCCTGGGCCCGCCCGATCTCCGCGCCCTCGCGGGTGACGAACGAGTTGAGCGACATGTTCTGCGCCTTGAAGGGGGCGACCTTCACGCCCCGGCGCACCAGCCACCGGCAGATCCCTGCCGTCACCACGCTCTTCCCGGCATCCGATGTCGTCCCGGCCACCAGCAGTCCGCCGCTCATCCGCGCACCTTCCTCACTGCGAGAGCCGTCGCGAGCGCCAGCAGGGACACCCGGCGGGACAGCCGCACCGCGCGCTCGATGTCGCCGACGGCCACGGGCCGGCCGCCGCTGTTGAGTACCGCCCGGTGCTCGGGCCGGCCGCCGTACGCGAGGGTGCCCCCGAGCCGCACACCGAGGGCGCCGGCGAACGACGCCTCCACCGGGCCCGCGTTGGGGCTCGGATGGCCGCCCGCGTCCGACCGCCAGGCCCGCAGGGCGCCCCGCGGGTCGCCGCCCGCGAGGACCGCGAGTACGGCGGTGAGCCGGGCGCCCGGCCAGCCCGCCAGGTCGTCGAGCCGGGCCGACGCCCAGCCGTACCGCAGATAACGGGGCGACCGGTGGCCGACCATCGCGTCCAGGGTGTTCACCGCCCGGAACCCGGCGAGCCCGGGGACCCCGGCCAGTGCTCCCCATACCAGCGCCCCCACCACCGCGTCGGAGGTGTTCTCGGCCACGGACTCCACGACGGCCCGCGCGATCTGCTGCTCGTCGAGGGCCTGCGGGTCGCGTCCGCACAGATGGGGCAGCCGCTCCCTGGCCGCCGCGACATCACCGGCGGCCAGCGCGGCGCCCACGGCGCGCGCCTCACGCCCCAGCGAGGTGCCGCCCACGACGGCCCAGGTGGCGGCGGTGGTCAGGGCGACAGCGGCGGCAGGACGGCCGCGTACGGCACGCCGGGCCAGCACGGCGGCGCCCACCGCGCCGCCCGCACACACCGCGGTGTGCAGGGCGCCCCACCCGCGGTGGTCGCGCCACAGCCGGCGCTCCACCGCGGCGGCGGCCCGCCCGAAGGCAGCGACCGGGTGGCCACGCCGGGGGTCGGCGAAGACGAAGTCCGCAAGGAGGCCCGTGGTGGCGCCGTAGACGAAGACACGCTCGGCACGCATGGGGTCAGCAGGCCGGTACGCCTCGGCGGGCCGTCGGAGCGGCCGTGCTCGGTACAGCGGGCGGTTCGGGCAGCTGGCAGCCGCACATGGCGTAGTCCTCACTCAGGGTGTCCGCGCCCTGGTACGACGTGACCGGCGGTGAGAGTTCCTGGCTTCCGGGGTGTGATCCCCGGTGACAGTGGCGGGACCGCGCCGGATTCGCACCGGCTTCCTCTCCTGCCGCCGTATTGGCCCCGGAAGTCCACCACGGTCGGCGAACACCCGTCAACCCGCCTTGACCTGCGGCGGGGCAGTGTGCCGAGCCCCACACGGACCGCCGGGGGCCGCCCGGACGCCCCGCACGGTCCCGGCCGCGCGCGGAAGCGCCCGCCCGGCGGCCGGTGGGGGCCGCAGGACGGGCGCGGGGGCGCTGTGGGGGAGGGGTGGTGGTCAGGCGACGATCAGATAGATCCCGTACGCCACGGCCGCCGCGCAGAGCGCGAAGCAGGCGTACGAGCCGGCCCGCACGGCCTGCGCCGGGCCCCGGCCCGTCCCGGCCGGTGAGGCGGCGGCGGGCGCGGTCGCGGTACCCGCTTCTGCCGCGGGCTTCCGTGCCAGGCCCACCACGCCGAGGGTGAACAGGCCCACCAGTCCGACGGTCGCCACGAGGCTGACGCCGAAGACGGTGCCGAGAGCTGCCCAGTCGATGTCCATGTGCGGTGTCCTTCTCCTTCAGACCGTGGCGGGCCGGTTGGGCTCCGGCGCGGGGATGGTGGCCCGGAGACCGTCGGAGACCGCTCCGGCGGGCGGCGGGGCGACGGCCGCGATGGCGGTCGTCACCACCCCCGCCGGTCCGTCGGACGCGACCGGTTCGTCAGGGGTGACACTGTGCTGGCCGACCGGCGTGCGGCGGGAGAGCGACCAGATCACACCGGAGCCCACGACCAGCAGAGCGGCGACGGCTCCGACGCCCCACGGGCCGCGGCCCGTCAGGTACTCGGCGCCCGCGCCGACGAGCGCCGCGGCGGGCAGGGTCAGACACCAGGCGACGAACATCCGGGTGGCGGTTGACCAGCGGACCACGCCGCCCTTGCGGCCGACGCCCGCTCCCATCACGGCGCCCGAGCAGACCTGGGTGGTGGAGAGGGAGAAGCCGAGGTGCGAGGAGGCCAGGATCACGGTTGCGGCGCCGGTCTGGGCGGCGAAGCCCTGCTGCGGCCTGAGCTCGGTGAGGCCCTTGCCCATGGTGCGGATGATGCGCCAGCCGCCCAGGTAGGTACCCAGTGCGATGGCGGTGCCCGCGGAGACGATGACCCACAGGGGCGGGTTCGATCCCGGTGCGATGACGTGGCCGGTGACCAGGGCGAGGGTGATCACGCCCATGGTCTTCTGCGCGTCGTTGGTGCCGTGGGCCAGCGAGACGAGGCCGGCGGACGCGATCTGGCCCGCCCGGTAGCCCTTGGCGGTGGCCTTCTCGTCCGTACGGCGGCCGATCCGGTACGTCAGCCTGGTCGCCAGCAGCGCGGCGAACCCGGCGACCACCGGAGCGGCGACCGCGGGGAGCAGCACCTTGGTGATGACGACTTCGCCGTTGACACCGGACGAGCCGACCGACATCAGCGTGGCCCCGATGAGCCCGCCGAAGAGTGCGTGGGAGGAACTGGACGGCAGGCCGAGCAGCCAGGTCAGCAGATTCCAGAGGATGGCACCGACGAGTGCCGCGAAGATCACTTCTGTGGTGATGCCCTGTTCGTTGATGATCCCGCCGGAGATCGTCCTGGCGACCTCGACGGACAGGAAAGCGCCGACCAGGTTGAGCACGGCGGACATGGCCACCGCGGTCTTCGGTTTGAGAGCGCCGGTCGAGATGGTCGTCGCCATCGCGTTGGCCGTGTCGTGGAAACCGTTCGTGAAGTCGAACACGAGAGCGGTAATGATCACGATCCCAAGGAGCAGGGTCAAGTGTTCCATTTACCTGGGCAATCGTTCGAGGTCATTGACGAGACGAACCTAGGCAACCTTGGTGAACGGAAGATGAACTGAGCCGGGCGCTGTGGTGACCCTCCCCGGAGGCGCTGGTTCCGTCTCTGTCCCGCGGGTGCGCCGGCGGCATACCGGAGCGCGCGGGGGCCTGGCATCATCGCCGGACGACCGGCCCTGCCCGCTCCCCGCGGGCGGCGGGCCGGCGGCGCACCCACCGGGGCGGTCCCGGGACCGGCAGCGACGGAGGAGCGGAAGCGATGGAAGGTACGGCAGGGGAGCCGCAGGAGGCCGGTCCGCTCGCGAGGGCCTGGCAGGAACTGGTCGCCACCGCCCGCAGGACCGCGGCCGATGGGCTGGTCGTCGGCACATCGGGCAACGTCTCGGTGCGCTGCGGCGACCTGGTCCTGGTCACGCCCAGCGGAGTGCCGTACGAGAGGCTCGGGCCCGGCGACACCGTCGCCGTCGACCTGGACGGCCGCCAGGTGACGGGCGAGCTGAGACCGACCAGCGAACTGCCCCTGCACCTGGCCGTGTACCGCGCGACCGCGGCCACCGCCGTCGTCCACACGCACGCCGTGCACGCCACGGCGGTCTCCACCCTCGTCACCGAGCTGCCCGTCGTGCACTACATGGCCGCCGCGCTGGGCGGCCCGGTCCGCGTCGCCCCGTACGCGCTCTACGGAAGCGAGGAGCTGGCCGCGCACATGCTCACCGCCCTCGCGGACCGCTCCGGCTGCCTCCTCCAGAACCACGGCACGGTCACCCACGGCGGCTCGCTCGATCAGGCCTACGACCGCACCGCCCAGCTGGAGTGGATGTGCCGGCTCTGGCTCACCGCCTCCGCGCTGCCCGGCCGCACCCCGTCCCTGCTCTCCGCCGCGCAGCTGGCCGAGGTCACCGGGAAGCTCCGGGGATACGGCCAGCCCGGCCGGGACAGCCCGGGCCCCTGATCCGGCGGCCGTGCCGCACCGGCCCCGGACCGATTGCCCCGGCCGGGTGGCATCCCGGTGCGGGGCCACCGACACTGGAGGGATGCGCCCGGCAACCGCGACGGCAACGGCCGTCACCACCCTGATCGGCGTCGGCGCGGCCGCGGCAGCGGCCGGCCGGCTCGCCGCGAACGCCGCCCTCAACGCGTCCCACGGCCGGGCCCTGCCCGCCGAACCCCGGCTCTCCGTCCACGCCACGGCCCCCGGCCGGGTCACCCTCACCCGCTGCCTGGCCTCGCTGCGCCCCGGTGTGTACGGGCTTGAGGGCTCCGGGGTCCACGCGGTCGTCGGGCCGGTGATCGACGGCGGCTCGGAGACCGCCGACACCGTGGTGCGCCGGCTCGACCGGGTCACCTACGGCAAGCTCACGCCCGGCACCCGGGTGCGGCTCACCCCGCAGGTGTACACGGGCGACCCGCGCTCCGCTCTCGGCATCGACCACGCCGACGTGGACATCCCCGGCGAACTCGGCTCCTTCCCGGCCTGGTTCGTGCCCGGCCCCCGGCCCGCCTGGGTGATCACGGTGCACGGGCTCGGCACCGGCAGGGAACACCCCATGAACGTCCTGCGCTTCCTGCACGAGCAGCAGTTCCCCGTCCTCGACATCTCCTACCGCGGGGACCCCGGGGCTCCCGCGTCCCCGGACGGCGTCGGACACCTCGGCGCGTCCGAGTGGCGCGACCTGGACGCGGCCATCCGCTACGCCGTCCGCTACGGCGCGGAGCGCGTCATCCTGCACGGCTGGTCCACCGGCGCCGCCATGGCGCTGCACGCCGCGGCGGGGTCAGGGATGCGCGAGCTGATCAGCGGCCTGGTGCTCGACTCGCCGGTCCTCGACTGGGAGGCCACCCTCGGCGCACTGGCCTCCGCCCGGCGCACCCCGGCGGCCCTGGTGCCGCTCGCGGTACGCGCGGCCCAGGGACGCACCGGCGTCAACGGCGACCGGCTGCGCTCCGCCGCAGACCCGCGGGCGCTGACCGTCCCCACGCTGATCTTCCACGGCCCCGACGACCGGGTGGCCTCCTGGCGGCGCTCCGCCGAATTCGCCGCGGGCGCGCCGTCGCTCGCGGAGCTGCGGACCGTCGAAGGCGCCCCGCACGGAGCCATGTGGAACGCGGACCCCGGCGCCTACGAAGAGGCCCTGCGGCGCTTCCTGACCCCGCTGATGTAGCGGAAGCGGCCCGCAGGCCCGCTTCCGTGCGCCCAGCGTCAACCTGTAGCGAGGGGTTCCGTTTGGGCTTTCGGCCCGTCAGAGGCAAGACTGCTCCCCGTGACGTCCCGTAACCCGCGCGACTCCAGACTCCGCCTCGTCCGCCCCCGACCTCTGGTCACGGCCCGCCGTGTCGTGAGCAACCGGCCCATCCGCCCCGCCCCGCGCCCGCCGGCCGGCACCCCGGCCCCGTCGGAGCTCGCCCGCCAGGCCAGGGCGGTCCTCGCCGACGCCGTCCGGATCGCCCGCTGGGCCGGGGACGCCCGGCCGGTGCAGGGCGGCGGGGCGCTCACCGCCCCCGCCGCCGAACACGCCGTGAGCGCCCTCTCGTTGACACCGGAAGCCGTCCGCGCGGGCTGGGACCGCGCCCGGCTCGCCGGACTCGTCGAACTGCACGGGGACGTCGCCCGCCCCGGGTGGCGGCTGCGCGCCTGGGACGGCGACGACAGTGCGGTGCTGCGCGGCTGGGTCGCCCTCTTCGACGCCTGGTCGATCGTCCACCCGGTCGCCGCCGACGTCCCGCCCACCGCGGTCGCCGAGGTCGTCGAGGCCGTACCGCAGGTGCTCTCGCTGCTCCAGCTCTCCGCGGGCGCGGTGACCGTACCGGCCCTGCTCGACCTGCTCCGGCAGCGCGTCGCCGAGCTGCACGAGGAGCGCTGCGAGGTCGCCTACGGCCCGCAGCCGCAGCCGCAGCCCGAGCCGCCATCGGACGGGGCGCAGCTCGCCGCGCTGCTCGACTGGGCGCTGCGGGGCCTGGCGGCGGTCGGGGCCCTCACCCTGGCCCCCGGCCTGGCGACGCTGACCCCGCTCGGCAACTGGGCGGTCTGGGTCAAGCTGGAGCAGATCTGTGTCGCGGCGCAGAGCCCGGCGGGCAACATCGAGCAGCGCGCCGACGCCATGCTCCGCGGCTGCGCGGGGCTGACGCCCGGCCCGGCACGGGCCGAGTACCGCGCCTGGCTGGCCGCCCGCACCGTGAGCAGCGCCGTCTCCGAGCTGCTCGGAGTGGCCCGCGGCGAGGACGCTCTGCTGCGGGGCCTCGCCTTCGAGGCCCTGCGGGTCGTCGGGGCCCCCGCGGAAGCGGCGGTACGGGGCGCGGCGGCGGAGAGCTCGCTGCGTCCGTACGCGGTGCTCTGGCTGGCGGAGTACGAGGGCGCGGACCCCGAGGACGCCCACGACGCGCTCACCCGGGAAGAGGCGACCTGGCTCTGGGTGGACACGGCGGCGGCCGTCGCCGACCACGGGGAGAGCACCCTGCTGGTCCGCCATCTGGAATCGGCCGTGCAGGGCACCGTGCCCGCGCTGCTCGAAGAGGTGCGGGCCGTCGGGCACCCGCGCACGGTGCAGGTGCTGGTGGCGCTGGCGGCCGCGCACCCCGATCCCGCTCTGGCGAAGGCGGTGCGCAGGGCCGCCTTCCAGGTGCACACCGGAGGCGTCTGAGCCCTGGCGCCGGTGGGCCGGCCGCACCTCCCGGCCCACCGGCGCCCGGCCGTGGGATCTCCCGCACGGTCCGCGGACCGGAGTGCGGTTCGCCCGGCTTGCGACCGGTATGTTCCCGGCCGGGTGCCGGGCACCGGCAGAGTGTCCGCGCGGCACCGTTAGACTGGGCCCCATGGCATTTCTCCTTGTGCATTAGCCGGCGTCGAAGCAACCCTCCGCCTGCCCTTCCGCCGTCCATACCGCCCTGGAGTTTTTCCGTGATCACCGCTTCCGGCATCGAGCTGCGCGCCGGCGCCCGAGTCCTCATCGAGTCCGCTTCCTTCCGTATCGCCAAGGGCGACCGCATCGGCCTCGTCGGCCGCAACGGAGCGGGCAAGACCACCCTCACCAAGTGCCTCGCCGGCGAGGGCGTCCCCGCCGGGGGCACCATCACCCGCTCCGGCGAAGTCGGCTACCTCCCGCAGGACCCGCGCACCGGCGACCTCGACGTCCTCGCCCGCGACCGCATCCTCTCCGCCCGTGACCTCGACTCCGTGCTGCGCAAGATGCGGGAGAACGAGGAGCGCATGGCGAACGGCCAGGGCGCGACCCGCGAGAAGGCGATGAAGAAGTACGAGCGCCTTGAGACGGAGTTCCTGACCAAGGGCGGGTACGCGGCCGAGGCCGAGGCGGCCACCATCGCCGCGGCCCTCGGACTGCCCGACCGGGTGCTCGGCCAGCCGCTCCACACGCTCTCCGGCGGTCAGCGCCGCCGGGTCGAGCTGGCCAGGATCCTCTTCTCGGACGCCGACACCCTGCTCCTCGACGAGCCCACCAACCACCTCGACGCCGACTCCATCGTCTGGCTGCGCGAGTACCTGAAGAACTACCGCGGCGGCTTCATCGTGATCTCCCACGATGTCGAGCTGGTCGAGACGGTGGTCAACAAGGTCTTCTATCTGGACGCCAACCGCACCCAGATCGATGTCTACAACATGGGCTGGAAGCTCTACCAGCAGCAGCGCGAGGCCGACGAGAAGCGCCGCAAGCGCGAGCGTCAGAATGCCGAGAAGAAGGCCGCGTCCCTCAACTCGCAGGCCGACAAGATGCGCGCCAAGGCGACCAAGACCGTCGCCGCGCAGAACATGGCCAAGCGCGCCGACCGGCTGCTCGCGGGGCTGGAGGCCGTCCGGGTCTCCGACAAGGTCGCCAAGCTGCGCTTCCCCGACCCGGCGCCGTGCGGCAAGACCCCGCTGATGGCGGAGGGCCTGTCCAAGTCGTACGGCTCGCTGGAGATCTTCACCGACGTCGACCTCGCGGTGGACAAGGGCTCCCGCGTCGTCATCCTCGGCCTCAACGGTGCCGGCAAGACCACGCTGCTGAAGCTGCTCGCCGGGGCCGAGAAGCCCGACACCGGTGAGGTCATCGGGGGCCACGGCCTGAAGATGGGCTACTACGCCCAGGAACACGAGACGCTGGACCCCGACCGCTCGGTCCTGGAGAACATGCGCTCCGCCGCGCCCGATCTCGACCTGGTGCAGGTCCGCAAGACGCTCGGCTCGTTCCTCTTCTCGGGCGACGACGTCGACAAGCCGGCCGGGGTCCTCTCCGGCGGTGAGAAGACCCGGCTGGCCCTGGCCACCCTCGTGGTCTCCTCGGCCAACGTGCTCCTTCTCGACGAGCCCACCAACAACCTCGACCCCGCGAGCCGCGAGGAGATCCTCGGAGCGCTGCGCACCTACAAGGGCGCGGTCATCCTCGTCACCCACGACGAGGGCGCGGTGCACGCCCTGGAGCCCGAACGGATCATCCTGCTGCCCGACGGTGTCGAGGACCTGTGGGGCCCGGACTACGCGGATCTGGTGGCACTGGCCTGATCCGCCGGGCCGCGGCCGGCCTTCCCGGCCGGTCCCGTGGCCTGATCCACTCGCTGATCCACCGCCTGATCCAGTCGGGGTGGATCATTCGGCTTACACGTGATCCTTCATCTGGGTGAGCCGCTCTCGTACCCCGGCGTGTCCCGCGCCCGCTTCCCGTTGCACGGGCCCGGCGCGGACCCGTATCGGGCCCCGTCTGCCGCACCGCCTCTGACCAGCGACTTCGTGCTCAGCGGCGGTCCGGCGCGTGCCCCGCGGACGCCGGAATGCCGCGATCCGCTCCGCACAGTGAGCCGGGACACAGAAATACCCGGGGCACAGACCTTGCCGAATGGGTGGCCAGGAAGCCCGGTAGGGGTGATCATGAGAGTCCAGAGCGCACTTCCTTGAGGAGGCACGGGTGGCCGAGACTCTGAAGAAGGGCAGCCGGGTTACCGGCGCCGCGCGTGACAAGCTCGCGGCAGACCTGAAGAAGAAATATGACTCCGGTGCGAGCATCCGGGCACTGGCCGAAGAGACCGGCCGTTCCTACGGATTCGTTCACCGGATGCTCAGTGAGTCCGGTGTGACGCTGCGAGGGCGCGGCGGAGCAACGCGGGGCAAGAAGGCCGCATCGGCCTGACGGGCCCGCGGTCCGGGGCTCACCCGGTTCACGTGACCACCCGCCCGGCCGAGAGGCCGGCGGGATGGTTACTGTGCAGTCACTTAACTGTCTGCACCGAACCGGAGACGCTCATGACCTCGCTCGACTACGTGCTCGACAAGGACGGCGTACGGCTCACCGTCGAGGACGCGGTTGCCACGGTGACACTGGCCAACCCCGCGAAGCGCAACGCCCAGTCTCCCGCTCTGTGGCGGGCGTTGACGGAAGCGGGACGGTCACTGCCGGGCAGTGTTCGCGTCGTGGTGCTGCGCGGAGAAGGCGCGTCCTTCTCCGCGGGCCTCGACCGGCAGGCGTTCACGCCTGAGGGTTTCGACGGTGAGCCTTCCTTCCTCGATCTGGCCCGCGGTGATGACGCCACGCTCGACGCGGCCATCGCCGGGTACCAGGAGGCGTTCACCTGGTGGCGCCGGACCGACCTGATCACGATCGCCGCCGTTCAGGGCCATGCGATCGGTGCCGGGTTCCAGCTCGCTCTCGCCTGTGACCTGCGGGTCGTCGCCGAGGACGTGCAGTTCGCCATGCGCGAGACCAGCCTGGGGCTCGTCCCCGACCTCACCGGCACACACCCGCTGGTGGGGCTCGTCGGCTATGCCCGTGCGCTGGAGATCTGCGCCACCGGCCGGTACGTGCACGCCGACGAAGCCGTCCGCACCGGCCTGGCCAACCTCGCGGTGCCCGCCGCGGAGCTCGACGCGGCGGTC
The DNA here is from genome assembly GCF_036061255.1 of Streptomyces sp. NBC_00388. Lineage (NCBI taxonomy): Bacteria > Bacillati > Actinomycetota > Actinomycetes > Kitasatosporales > Streptomycetaceae > Streptomyces > Streptomyces sp. NBC_00388. Next base: position 1,676,193 of record NZ_CP107948.1, on the reverse strand, counting down.
ACCGACCTCGCGGCGGCGCTGCTCGCCGCCCCCCGCGACGCGGTGATCGAGACCAAGGCGCTGCTGCTGGGAGCGTCCGGCCGTACCTACGAGGAGCAGCGCGCAGCGGAGCGGGCCGGGCAGGCCCGCAGGCTGCGCGACCTGGCCGGCCTGTCCGACTGAGTATCCGTACGGCGCTCCCGGTGTCCCTCACGAGACCCGCCGCGGGCGGTGCTTCACCGCGCGCAGCCTGACCTCGGCGGGAAAGCTGTCCAGCCCCGCCGACTCACGGGCGTGTGCCAGGGTCCCGGTGGTGAGCCCCGAGAGCGCCGTCACCGGCTCCGCGTGCGCCGCGAGGCGCAGCCCGATCCGGGCCGCGGGGGAGGTGCGCCGGCCGGTCAGCCGGACCGCCGCACCGTCGACGCCGTGCAGCGACTCGGCATCGGCGGCCATCGCGTTCTCCAGGGCGCGGCCCCTGAGCCGGGCGCCGTCGCCGTCCCCGCTGTCCACCAGCACCTCGGAGAGGCGCGAGCGGCGCAGCTGGGAGAGCAGCCACCACAGCGCGAGCAGCACGATGACGGCGAGCGCCGCGATGACCACCGGCCACCACCAGCTGTCGCCGCGCCACTTGGTGCGGCGTGCCGTGCTGAGCAGGACGTCGTGCGGACCGTTCCAGGGCCACCACGAGGGCACGGAGAGGTGGAGTCCCGCCGCCAGCACCGCTCCGCCCAGGGCGAGCAGTACCAGTCCTGCGAGGGTGAGCAGCACCCGGTTGACCGTCTTCACCATCGCGGCGTCACCCCTTTCCTGCGGGCCGCAGGACCCGTACGGACAGCCGGGGGCGTGAGGCGAGCCCGAGCCCGCTGATGCCCGCGGCCATCGCGCTGTCCAAGTCGGTCCGCACGTCGTCGAGTTCACGGAAGTGCGAGCGGGCCCGCACCTTGACCCTGGCTCGCTTCACCCGGATGTGCACGGACTGCACACCGGCCACCTCCATCGCCCGGTCGCGCAGCACCAGCGCGGCCGCGTCCCTTTCGAGACCGGCCTTCACCTGCGGGCTGCCGCGCCGCATCGAGAGCAGCGAACGCAGCCCCGGGGTGAGCGCCAGGATGATCAGCCAGAGACCGATGGCCATCACCACACCGGAAAGGACCTTGATCCAGATGCTGTCGAGCGGCCGGGTCGCCAGGTCGTGGGCGGCCACATGGCGCCAGTGCATCGCGGGCCGCCCGGCCCGGACCGCCGACACGTCGTACAGCAGCAGGCCGGCCCCGCCGATCAGCATGAGCGCCAGCAGCGCCGCCGGTGTCCTGCGCCGTGACCAGAAGCGTCCCGCCCGGCCGCCCGCGCCGGACTCCGGAGCGTACGCCGTCGCCGAACCGGGCCGGCCGGGCTCGGCGGGGGGTTTCTCCATCACGGGGAGCCGCCGGGTGCTGTCGTCGGCTTCGCTCATCGGGCCCTCCCCCGGTCGGAGCCGCGGGTCTGCTCGGAGTGCAGGCGCTCGACCTGTACCGCCACCTCGGGCACTTCCATGCCCGCCAGCGATTCGACCCGCTGGGCCACCCGGCGGCGGACCGCACCGCACTGGGCGCCGATGTCGCACGGATAGCCGAGATCCAGACTGACCCGCACCCGCGCACGGGAGTCCTGCACCGTCACTGTGGCGTTGGGCGGGCTGCCGCCACCGGGCACCGTGCCGATCGCCTCACGTGCCGCCTGCGCCGCGATCTTCGACACGACCCGGTCGGCGATGCGGGTCGAGCCCCGTTCCGCGGGCGCCACCTGACCGGTCATCGCCGCCCGTCGCCGTGGTCGCGGCCGCGGAAGAAGTCGCCGGCCTCCAGGTCGCCGTCGGCGAACTTGCCCACGACGAAGCCGATCGCGCCGAGCGCGGCCACCAGAAGAAAGGCTCCGAAGCCGCCGAAGTAGCCGGCGAAGCCAAGTGCCATACCGACCAACAGGCCGACCACAGCCATACTCATCGTGCGCTCCTAAGCCGAAGGTACGGGGTCACTGAAGTCGGGACTCCGGCTCTTCGTCGTCCTCCTCGTCGGGCAGCTTCACATCGCTGACCGCGATGTTGACCTCTACCACCTCAAGGCCCGTCATACGCTCCACGGCCGAGATGACGTTCTCCCGGACGTCGCGGGCGACCTCCGCGATCGAGACTCCGTAGTCGACGACGATCTCCAGGTCGAGAGCGGTCTGGACCTCTCCGACCTCGGCCTTCACCCCGCGTGACACGGACTTGGAGCCGCCGGGCACCCGGTCGCGCACCGCACCGAAGGTACGGGAGATACCGCTGCCCATCGCGTGCACGCCGACCACGTCGCGCGCCGCGAGGCCGGCGATCTTCTCGACCACCCCGTCCGCGATGGTGGTCCTGCCGCGGGTGGCGGGGTTGCCGCCGCCGCGCTTGGTCACGTCGGCCCTGCGGGACTCCTGGCCTGCCGGTCCGTTGCCAGGGGTCTCGGACTGGTTCTGCTGCGGGGTCTCACTCATCGCGTACGTCCCTCTCCGAGCGGTAGCGGATTCTGTGCCCACGGTAGGTGTGCTTTCCCGGTTCCGCGCCGGGAATGCGGCAGGGTGGGGGCATGACGGGTGACGGAAACGACGGTTGGGCGCAAGCCGTCCGCAGCAGGCTCGGCCTCGGCAGGCTGCTGCCGCTGGGCGGTGCGCAGGACGGCGCATGGATCGCCGAGGAGGCGGCCGTCGCGGTGCTGAGACGCGCAGCCGCCGGTGTGCCGGGGACCGTGCTCGGCAGGCTGAGGATCGCTCAGGCCGGGTCCGGCGCGTCGGTGCCCGCGGCGGTCCCTGCCCCGCCGAGCGCCCTCCCGCCAGGCCCGCTGCGGGTCGAGGCGGAGGCCGAGGGGATCGCCGGGGGAGAGGCGCTTCCGGCAGCCGTCGAGCGGCTGCGGGACAGGGTGTTCGGCGCCTGCGCCGATGAGCTGGGGCTCGCTGTGACCGAGGTGGACGTACGGGTGACGGGGCTCCTGGAGACCCGGCCGAATCCGTCGGTGGTGGTTGGGCCGGACAGGGGAGCCGCCTCCGTGCGGGGCCCCGAGGCGGAGGCGGCGGCCGCCGTCCCCGGCGTCGCCCGTCTGACCGGCGTGCTGGGAGCGGCCGTGCAGCGCACCGACAGCCATATCAGGGTGGAGTTCGCGGTGGCCGCCGGACGGCGGGCACTGGATGTGGCCGGGGCGGTGCGGGCCGCGGTGGCCGCCGCCGGTGCGGACCGGCCGGTGGCGGCGCTGGTCACGGCGGTGGAACTGCCCTGACCATGTCCTGGTCCCCGCCTCGCCCCGCCTCGCCCCGCCTCGCCCCGCCTCGCCCCGCCCCGGCCCGGTGGCCGGGGCGGGACCGGTGATCAGAACCCGTGCCTGGATCCGCCGTCGACCGGCAGCATGACCCCGGTGAGGTACGAGGCGCCCGGCGACAGCAGGAAGGCGGCGGTCCTGCCGAACTCGGCGGGCTGCCCGTAGCGGCGCAGCGGAATCCCCGCCTCGGAGCCGGCGCGCGAGGCCTGCGGGTCGCCGCTGAGCGAGTCCAGCTGCCGTACCCGGTCCGTGTCGATCCGGCCGGGCAGCAGCCCGACCACGCGGATCCCGCGCGGACCGACCTCGTCGGCCAGCGACTTGGCGAATCCGGCCAGACCGGGGCGCAGTCCGTTGGAGATCGTCAGCCCCCCGATGGGTTCGTACACCGAGCCGGAGAGCACCAGCCCGATGACGCCCCCGTCGGAGAGCTCGGCGGAGGCGGTGCGGGCCAGCCGCACCGCGCCGAGGAAGACGGACTCGAAAGCCGTCTGCCACTGCTCGTCCGTGGTGCCGGCCGCGGAGCCGGGGGCCGGGCCGCCCACGCTGATGAGGATGCCGTCGAAGCGGCCGAAGTGCTCCCGCGCGGTGGCGATGAGCCGCCCGGCGGCAGCCGGGTCGCTGTTGTCCGCCGCCACCCCGAGCACACCGGGACCCAGCTCGGCCGCCGCCGCTCGCGCCGTCTCCTCCTCGCGTCCCGTGATGAGCACCTTCGCCCCGTCCGCCGCCAGCTCGCGGGCGGAGGCGAACCCCAGCCCCCTGGTGGCCCCGGTGACGATGTAGACGCGGTCCTTCAGTCCAAGATCCATGGCTCTATCCTGCATCCTCCTCGGGCGCCCCCAGCGCCCGGGCCAGCGCCAGAGCGGTGTTCACCAGACCGACGTGGCTGAACGCCTGCGGGAAGTTGCCGAGCTGCCGCCCCGCCACCGGGTCGTACTCCTCGGCGAGCAGCCCGACATCGTTGCGGAGTGCCAGCAGCCTCTCGAAGAGTGCTTCCGCCTCCTTCACCCGGCCGGTCAGCCGCAGTGCGTCGGCCAGCCAGAACGAGCAGACCAGGAACGAGCCCTCGCCCCCCGGCAGACCGTCCACCGCGGGCCCGGCGGTGCTGTACCGGCGCACCAGCCCGTCGTGGCTCAGCTCTTCGTGCACCGCGTCGATCGTCCCCATCACCCGCGGGTCGTCCGGGGGCAGGAAGCCGACCTGGGGGATGAGCAGCGTCGCCGCGTCCAGCTCGGCGGAGCCGTAGGACTGGGTGAACGTGTTGCGCTCGGGGTCGAAGCCCTTCTCGCACACCTCCGCGTGCACCTCGTCCCGCATCCGCCGCCACCGCTCGACGTCCCCGCGCAGCTTCGGCTCGGCCTCCAGGGTGCGGACGGCCCGGTCCGCGGCCACCCAGGCCATCACCTTGGAGTGCACGAAGTGGCGGCGCGGCCCGCGTACTTCCCAGAGCCCCTCGTCCGGCTCGCGCCAGCGCGACTCCAGGAAGCCGAGCAGGGCCAGCTGGAGGCTCCAGGCGTGCTTCTCGCCTGCCAGCCCCGACGTGCGGGCCAGATGGAGCGAGTCGATGACCTCGCCGTACACGTCGAGCTGCAGCTGCGTCACGGCCCCGTTCCCGGTGCGCACCGGCGCCGAGCCCTCGTGGCCGCGCAGCCACCCCAGCTCCGTCTCGGGCAGCCGCCGCTCGCCCGAGAGCCCGTACATGATCTGCAGGTCCCCGGGGCTGCCGGCCACCGCGCGCAGCAGCCAGTCGCGCCAGGCGGCGGCCTCGTCCAGATAGCCGCAGGCAAGCAGCGCGCCGAGGGTGAGCGTGGAGTCGCGCAGCCAGCAGAACCGGTAGTCCCAGTTGCGTACGCCTCCGAGCTCCTCCGGGAGCGAGGTGGTCGGGGCGGCGACGATGCCGCCGGTCGGCGCGAAGGTGAGCGCCTTCAGGGTGATCAGCGACCGGACGACGGCTTCACGGTACGGGCCCTGGTACCGGCAGCGCGCCGACCAGGCGTGCCAGTCCTCCAGCGCGTGGTCCAGCGCCTCGTGCGGGTCCACCAGCGGCGGGCGCTGTTCCTGCGAGGGGTGCCAGGTGAGGACGAACGCCACCTTCTCGCCCGCGGCGACGGTGAACGACGAGCAGGTGGAGAAGTGCTCGCCGTATGTCCTCACCTGTGGCTCGCTGCGCAGCCACACCGAGTCCGGGCCCGCCACCGCGACCCGGTGGCCGTCCGAACGGCGCATCCACGGCACGACGGATCCGTAGTCGAAGCGCAGGCGCAGCTTGCCCGCCATCTCCACCTCGCCGGAGATTCCTTCGACGATCCGCACGATGTCGGGGGCGGTGTCGCGCTGCGGCATGAAGTCGATGATCTTGACCGTGCCGGTGGCGGTCTCCCAGACCGATTCCAGGACGAGCGATTCGTCCCGGTAGCTCCGCCTGGTGCAGTTGCCGGCCCCGGCCGGGGCGATGCGCCAGTGGCCGTTCTCCTCGTCGCCCAGCAGGGCGGCGAAGCACGCCGCCGAGTCGAAGCGGGGCAGGCACAGCCAGTCGATGGAGCCGTCCCTGCCGACCAGGGCCGCGGTCTGCAGATCGCCGATGAGGGCGTAGTCCTCGATACGTTGGGTCACGGATTCCCGTGTTCCCGGGAGCGCGCCGCGCTAAGCAGCCGCGGGCACCGGTTCGGGTGTGCTCTCGGAGACGGCCGCCGCCCGTTCGCGCCTCTCACGGCGTGCGAGGACGACGAACCCGATGGGCACCCCGGCGGTGAAGAGCCACCACTGGACGGCGTACGCCATGTGCGGGCCGATGTCGGAGTGGTCCGGCGGCGGGATCAGCTGCGGCGAGTCGCCCCTGGGCTCGGGCGCGGTCTGCTCGATGTAACCGCCCAGGACCGGCCTGCCCAGCGCTTTCGCCTGCTGGGCGCTGTTGATGAGCATCACCTGGCGGGGCGGCAGCCCCCGTACGTCCTTGATGCCGCTGTCCCCGGTCGTCTGATCGGCCATCAGCCGGCCGGTCACGGTCAGCTCACCCCTGGGGGCGGCCGGGATCCTGGGCAGGGTGATCTGGCTGCCGTTGTCCGGGATCCAGCCGCGGTTGATCAGTACGGTCCGCCCGCCGTCCAGGACGAAGGGCGTCAGGACGTGGTACCCGACGGTGCCGTCGGACGATGTCCTGCGCCGTACGACGACCTCGTGCGCGGTGTCGTAGTGCCCGGTCGCCGTCACCTGGCGCCAGTACTGGCCGTACGGCACGGTGTGCCCGGGGGAGGTGAGCTCCCCGACCGGCACCGGTTTCGATTTGAGGTTCTCGCCGATGAGCGTGTTCTGCGCGACCTTGTGCTCGTGACGGTGCAGCTGCCAGAAGCCCAGCTTGATCATCGTCGGCATCAGGACGAGAGAGACAAGGGCGAGAATCACCCACTGCCGTGTCAACAGGAAGCGGTACACGTCTCTGAAGGTACCCGCCCGGAGAAGCCCCCCGGACGGGGGGTCCCGCCGGAGGGACAGAACCGGGCAGAATCAGACCTTGTCGACGATGCCCTCCTTCCCCTCCGCACGGGCGCAGTGCCCGCCGCAGTACCACTCGCCTTCGACCTCCACGCCCTGCCCGATCACCCGGACACGGCAGTGCTCGCAGATGGGTGCCATCCGGTGGATGGCGCAGGAGAAGCAGTCGAAGACGTGCACCGCGCCCTGCGCGTGCACCTCGAAGGACATGCCGTAGTCGTTTCCGCATACCTCGCAACGGGCCATGCGCCACAGGGTGGGACGCACGGGCGGCGACGGGCCAGCGGGCGGCGGGCGAGTCGCCGGGCAATCACCCGTCTGCCGGGGCCGGGCCGACGTCGCGCAGCAGCTGGGTGAAGGCGGCCTCGTCGATCACGGGGGTGCCGAAGGACTTGGCCTTGACCGTCTTGGAGGTCGCCGATTCCGGGTCGTTGGTGACGAGCAGGCTGGTCAGCCGGGAGATGCTCGTCGCCACATGCAGCCCGGCCGCGGCGGCCCGGTCCTCCAGCAGTTCGCGGTCGACGGAGGTGTCACCGGAGAACGCCACCCGCATCCCCTGCGCCAGCGGCTTCCCCGGCACGTACCGCCCCGGATTCGGGTAGGGGCAGGCGGGCCGCTTCCTGGCCGGGCGCCAGCTGCCCTGACCGTACGAGGCCTGGTAGCCGACGCGCGGCGCGGCCGGTGCGTCCGACCACTCGGTGAGCGGCCGGCATTCCAGCAGCGGCAGCCGCACCCCGTCCCTGGCCGCGGCGTGCAGGCTCGGGCGGAACGCCTCGGCCAGGACCCGGGCGTCGTCGAGCGCGTGGTGGGCGCGCTCCTGCACGACACCGAAGTGCGCGGCGAGCGACTCCAGCTTGTGGTTGGGCAGCGGCAGGGCGAGCTCCTTGGCGAGCGCGATGGTGCACAGCCGCTGGCGGACCGGGGCGGTGCGCTCGGCGCGGGCGTACTCCCTGGCGATCATCTGCCAGTCGAAGATCGCGTTGTGCGCGACCAGCACACGGCCGTCGAGCCGCTCGGCGAACTCGGCCGCGATCTCCGGGAAGAGCGGGGCGCCCGCCAGGACATCGCTGGTCAGACCGTGGATCCAGACAGGGCCGGGGTCCCGCTCCGGATTGACCAGCGTGTACCAGTGGTCCTCGACCTCGCCCCGGGCGTCCAGCCGGTAGACGGCAGCGGAGATTATCCGGTCGTCGCGTGCGAGGCCGGTGGTCTCCACGTCGACGACCGCGTACCCCTGCGGGTACGCGGCCGGCCACGCTGTCGCTGCTGTCTGGCGGTCGTCGAGCATGGTCACAGAGAATACGGGCCCCTGCCGACAACGGGGCAACCCCGGTGGCCCCCCGGCCCGCCCCGTGGGGCCTCCCCGCCCGCGCGGGGCGGCGGATATGTGCCGCCTCCGGTGCCCCGTACCGGATATGACGGTACGTCGGTTCCAGCGGGCGCCGCCCGCTCCGTTCTGTCCGGCGCGGAAGCCGGGCCGTCCGGATGAGACTCTGGGCCGATGACCGACTCCTCGCACCACGAACCCCACCACAGCGGCCTCGGAGCGCGCCTCAACTGGCTCCGGGCCGCGGTGCTCGGAGCCAACGACGGCGTCGTCTCCACCGCCGGTATCGTCGTCGGCGTGGCGGGCGCCACCGGCTCGCGTACCGCGCTGCTCACCGCCGGTCTCTCCGGACTGCTCGCCGGATCCATGTCGATGGCGGCGGGGGAGTACGTCTCCGTCTCCACCCAGCGCGACTCGGAGAAGGCCGCGCTCGCCCAGGAGAAGCGCGAACTGCGTGAGACCCCGGAAGCCGAACTCGACGAGCTGACGGGGCTCCTGGAGGAGAAGGGGCTCTCCGCCGAGCTGGCCCGCGAGGCCGCCGAGCAGCTCACCGAGCGCGACGCCCTGCGCGCTCACGCGGAGGTGGAGCTGGGGATCGACCCCGACGACCTCACCAGCCCCTGGCACGCGGCGGGCGCCAGCTTCGCCGCCTTCACGGCCGGCGCGCTGCTGCCGCTGCTGGCCATCGTGCTGCCGCCTGCCTCGCTCCGGCTGTACATCACGGTGCTGTCGGTCCTGGCCGCGCTGGCCGTGGCGGGCTGGTGGAGCGCCCGGTCGGGCGCGGCGCCGGTGCGCCCCGCGGTGGTGCGGAACATGGCCGGGGGCGCGCTGGCCATGGCCGTGACCTACGGGGCCGGGGCGCTGCTGGGGGCGGCGGGGGTCTGAACCGGGCCGCAGGGCCGGTCCGGGCGGCGCCGCGGCGGCCCGGGAAGGCGGGCTGCCCGGGGGGCCGGACGCCGCTCGGGCGGCGCCGGTTGGCGGAACTCACCAAAGCGCGCTGACAGAATGTCTCGCATACTTGTCGGTAACAACATCTAGCCGGGGCCGATCCGGCGGCCTTACGGTGCTGGCATGCCGAACCTGCCCGATGTCGTGCTGTGGTCCATACCGGCGTTCGTCCTGCTCACTGTCGTGGAGATGGCGAGCTACCGGTTCCATCCCGATGAGGACTCCGCCGGATACGAGACCAGAGATGCCGCCACCAGTATCGGCATGGGCCTCGGCAGCCTGGTCTTCGACTTCCTCTGGAAGATCCCGATCCTGGCGGTCTACACGGCGGTCTACGAACTCACCCCGCTGCGCGTCCCCGTCCTGTGGTGGACCGTCCCGCTGATGCTGCTCGGCCAGGACTTCTTCTACTACTGGTCGCACCGCGGACACCACGTCGTCCGCGTCCTGTGGGCCTGCCATGTCGTGCACCACTCCAGCCGCAAGTTCAACCTGACGACCGCCCTGCGCCAGCCCTGGACGTCGCTGACCGTCTGGCCGTTCTACGTCCCGCTGATCGCCCTCGGCGTGCATCCGGCCGCGCTCGCCTTCTGCTCGTCCGCCAACCTCGTCTACCAGTTCTGGGTGCACACCGAGCGGGTCGGCAAGCTCCCGCGCCCCTTCGAGTACGTGCTCAACACGCCCTCCCACCACCGGGTGCACCACGCATCGCAGGGCGGCTACCTGGACCGTAACTTCGGCGGGATCCTCATCGTCTGGGACCGGATGTTCGGGTCCTTCACCCCGGAGACCCTGCGGCCGGTGTTCGGGCTGACCAAGAACATCGAGACCTACAACCCGCTGCGGGTCGCGACCCATGAGTACGCGGCGATCGCCCGGGACGTACGGGCCGCGACGAGCTGGCGCGAGCGGGCGGGGCGGGTCTTCGGCGGGCCCGGCTGGCAGCCGGCGCAGGCGCCGGGGGCGGCAGCCGTCCCGGCGGAGCCCGCCACGGCGGTCACCGCCCCCGCGCTCACCGCCCCCGCCCTCCGCGAGACCCCGACCGAGCCCATCGCGTGACGCCGGAGCGGGAGAGGGCGGCGCGGCTGCTGCTGCTCGCCTACGCGCTCGCCGCCCTCACCGACCTCTGCGCGCTCCTGGCGCACGGACACACCGCCGATACGCTGCACACCGTCGCCAAGCCCCTCCTGATGCCGCTGCTCGCGGCCCAGGTACACGTCCGCGGCGCACCCCGGCTGCTGATCGCCGCGCTGCTGTCCGGCTGGGGCGGCGACATCCTGCTCCTGATCGACGCGCAGCCCGCCTTCCTCGCCGGGATGGCGCTCTTCGCGGCCGGGCACCTCTGCTACCTGGTGCTCTTCGGCCGCGGCCGGACGAACCCGTACCTCGGGGCGGGGTACGCGGTCGCGCTCGCCGCCACGGCCGCCGTACTGCTGCCCGCGCTCCCGGCCGGGCTGCGGGCCCCGGTGGCGTGCTACTCGCTGCTGCTCACCGCCATGGCGTACCGGGCGAGCGCCCCGGGACTGCGGGCCGGGCTCGGCGGGGCGCTCTTCCTGGTCTCCGACACTCTGATCGCCACGGGGATCGCGGACCTGCCACAGCCGCCGGCAGCCGACTTCTGGATCATGGCCACCTATATCGCGGCTCAGTCCCTGCTGGCCGCCGGGGTGCTCGGTTACCGGACAGGGCCGGCCTCCGCGTACCGTGAGGCTCGTACATCTGTCTGATCAGCAAGGATCCGCCCCATGCGCGCCACCGTCATCCACGCCCCCCACGACATCCGGGTGGAGGAGGTACCGGACCCCGCGGTCCAGCAGCCCACCGACGTCGTCGTCCGCGTCCTGCGCGCCTGCATCTGCGGCAGCGATCTCTGGGCCTACCGGGGCGTGGCGGCCCGCGTCCCCGGGCAGCGCATCGGCCACGAGTTCCTCGGCATCGTCGAGGAGGCCGGTTCCGGTGTGCGGGGCTTCGCCGCCGGTGACCTCGTCGTCGCGCCCTTCGTCTGGTCCGACGGCACGTGCGGGCAGTGCTCCGAGGGGCTCACCACCTCCTGCCCGCAGGGCGGCTTCTGGGGCTCGGTCGGCTCCGACGGCGGACAGGGCGAAGCCGTCAGGGTGCCGTTCGCCGACGGCACGCTCGTCAGGCTCCCGGCCGACGCCGCGTCCGACGACCACCTGCTCACCGCTCTGCTCGCGCTCTCCGACGTCATGGGCACCGGTCACCACGCCGCCATCGGCGCCGGAGTGCGCCCCGGCTCCACCGTGGCCGTCGTGGGCGACGGAGCGGTCGGGCTCTGCGGCGTACTGGCCGCCAGGCGGCTCGGCGCCGAGCGCATCATCGCGCTCGGCCGTCACCAGGCCCGTACGGACATAGCCCGGACCTTCGGCGCCACGGACATCGTCGCCGTCCGCGGCGACGAGGCCGTCGCCGCGGTGCGCGAACTGACCGGCGGCCAGGGCGCGCACGCAGTGATCGAGGCCGTCGGCACCGAGCAGTCGATGGCCACCGCCGTCGCCGTCACCCGCGACGGCGGGGCCATCGGATACGTCGGTGTCCCGCACGGCAGCGGCACCGGCCTGGACCTGAGCGACATGTTCAACCGCAACATCACGCTGCGCGGCGGTGTCGCGCCGGTCCGCACCTACATCCCCGAGCTGCTCGCGGACGTCCTGGACGGCACGATCGACCCCTCGCCCGTCTTCGACCGGACCGTCGCCCTGGACGAGGTGCCGGACGGCTACCGGGCGATGGACGAGCGCACCGCGCTCAAGGTGCTGGTGAAGTAGGCACGGAGACCCGGTGGCCCCGGCAAGCCGGGGCTACCGGGTGACCGCGTGCAGGGCGTCGGCCAGGCCCGCCCCGTAGAAACCGTTGTGACTCCCGCTGCCCCGGCAGACCGCGTCGGCCTTGCCGTCACCGTCGAAGTCGTACGGGTCGGGGCAGGCGAGCGGGTCCGCCCCGGCGTACAGCAGCGCCTTGACCTGCGCCGGTGAGGCGTGCGGATGACGGGACTCGATCAGGGCCACCACCCCGGCGACATGCGGGGACGCCATCGACGTACCGGCCATGTAGGCGTAGCCGCCGCCGGGCACAGGGCCGAGGACCGCGCTGCTGGTGGCCGGCTTCTCGGGGGGCTGGTACGCGGTCGAGTCGCCGCCGGGCGCCGCGATGTCGACGACCCCGAGGCCGTAGTTCGAGTAGGAGGACTTCAGCGTCCTGGTACCGGTCGCCGACACCGTGACGACGCCCGGCAACTGGGCCGGGACATCAAGGCACTTGGACGGATCCACCGTACGGGACGCCGCGGTGCCGTCGTCCGGGCTCAGGGTGTCGGTGACCCGGTGCGAGGCCAGGTCGTAGCCCTCGTTGGCCGCGGCGGCGACATTGACGGTGCCCTTGCGCTCCGCGTACCGCGAGGCGCGGGTGACCGCTTCGACCAGGGCCTTCTGATCCGGGTCGTCCGTGCACTCGAAGTACCACGGGTCGGTGAAGTAGCTGTTGTTGGTCACATCGGCGCCGTGGTCGGCGGCCCAGACGAAGGCGCAGACGACCGCCTCCGTGTAGAAGAACGAGGACGCGTCGCCGACCTTGATGCCGGACACCCTGACCCCGGGAGCGACCCCGGTGATACCGACACCGTTCTTCGCGCCCGCGATCTCGCCCGCCACATGCGTGCCGTGCGGGCTCTCCGCGCCGGTGGGCCGCCAGGCTCCGTCCGTGGTGTCGGGCCTGCCCGTGACGCAGTCGGCCGATGCCGCACGGTCGAAGTTGGGGGCGATGTCCGGGTGGGTGTCGTCGACGCCCGTGTCGATCACCGCGACCGTGACGTCACGGCTGCCGAGCGTCGTGCGGTGCGCCAGGTCCGCCTTGATGGCCCGCATGTCCCACTGGAGCGGCTCCATCGGGTCCTGGCCAGGCGCGGCCCTGGCCGCCAGCACCTTCTGCTCCCGCGCCGTGAGCCTCAGCGGCGTGTCGGTGTCCGTCACCGACTCGGCGGGCAGCGGCGCGGTGCGCGTGGCACCGGCCGAATCGACGCCCCTGGTTCTTCGGAGGGTCCTGGCGAAGTCCGGATTCGCCGAGTGCGCGACGATCACGCCCACCTGCTCGTACGCCATGACCACCGACCCGCCCGCCCGGGTGACGGCCTGCTCCGCCGAGGCCGCCGCCCGGTGCCCGGTCCCGGTGTTCACGACGTACGACAGCGCCGGGCCCGCACCGGAAGCGGGGGAGCGCGCCGGGCCGGTGTCCTGTTCCGCCGCGGCCGGGCCCGGCAGGACGCCGAGCGAGGCGAGAAGCGCGAGTCCGGCGGAGAGCGCGAGCGCGCGCCACCGCCGGGATGCCAGATGAGCCATGGGTTCTCCCCATCATCCGTATCAGCCACCCCGCTGCGGGACCGCAGTCGGGCAGTACACGACCAGTGAAACCAGCACCTGCCGCTCGCAGCAATCGGTCCGGCACACCAATCGGTCCGGCACAGCGGTCCTTCAGGCGGGAACGGCCCGCCGGTGAGCCGGCCAGTGCGGCGCCGTCAGCCCGTCCGGCGGGAACAGCCCGGCATTGAACCACCCCGCCGTGCGCTCCGTGCCCTTGTGGGAGGCGCCTCACCGCGGGCCCTCCGGCAGTACGCCCACCGTCCGCACGTCGCGAGGAGAATCCGTGGCCACCGTCGAACCACAGCCCCCGGGCGTCACGGGCGCCGAACCGGGCCGGCCCACGGCGGAGCTGTTCGCCGAGGTACAGCAGAGCGCCGAGTTCGGCGAACTGCGCCGCGCCCACCGGTCCTTCGCCTTCCCGCTGACCATCGGCTTCGTCGCCTGGTATCTGCTGTACGTCCTGCTGTCGAGCTACGCGGACGGCTTCATGGGCACCAGGCTCTTCGGCAACATCAACGTGGCCCTGGTCCTGGGCCTCGGCCAGTTCCTCACCACGTTCCTCATCGCGTGGCTCTACTCGCGGCATGCCGCGACCAGGCTGGACCCGAAGGGTGCTGCCATCAAGTCCCGTATGGAGGGCCACTCATGAGCCCCGCAGTCCAGCTCGCCGCATCGGCGACCACCCAGCACCGGCCCCTGATCATCACGCTGTTCGCGGTGTTCGTCGTCGCCACGCTCGTCATCACGGTCTGGGCCGGGCGCCAGACCAGGAGCGCCGCCGACTTCTACGCGGGCGGCCGGCAGTTCTCCGCGCTGCAGAACGGACTCGCGGTCTCCGGCGACTACATGTCCGCCGCCTCGTTCCTCGGCATCGCGGGCGCCATCGCCCTCTTCGGCTACGACGGCTTCCTCTACTCGATCGGCTTCCTGGTCGCCTGGCTTGTCGCCCTGCTGCTCGTCGCCGAGCCGCTGCGCAACTCCGGCCGCTACACGATGGGCGACGTCCTCGCCTACCGGATGCGCCAGCGCCCCGTCCGCACCGCGGCCGGGGCGTCCACCATCGTCGTCTCGATCTTCTACCTGCTGGCGCAGATGGCGGGCGCGGGTGTCCTGGTCTCCCTGCTGCTCGGCATCACCAGTGACGCCGGGAAGATCGCCATCGTCGCGCTGGTCGGTGTCCTGATGATCGTGTACGTCACGATCGGCGGAATGAAGGGCACCACCTGGGTCCAGATGGTCAAGGCCGTCCTGCTGATCGCCGGAACCATCCTCATCACCTTCCTGATCCTGCTGAAATTCCACTTCAACGTCTCCGACCTGCTGGGCTCGGCCGCGTCGAACAGCGGCAAAGGGAAGGCGTTCCTGGAACCCGGCCTCAAGTACGGCGCCACGGGAACCTCGAAGCTGGACTTCATCTCGCTCGGCATCGCCCTGGTGCTCGGTACCGCGGGCCTGCCGCACATCCTGATCCGCTTCTACACCGTGCCGACGGCCAAGGCCGCCCGCAAGTCGGTGAACTGGGCGATCGGCATCATCGGCGCCTTCTACCTGATGACGATCGTGCTCGGGTTCGGCGCCGCAGCCCTCCTCAAGCCCGCCGACATCATCGCGTCCAATCCGGCGGGCAACACGGCCGCGCCGCTCGCCGCCCTGGAGATCGGCGGCGGCGCCGGCTCCACCGGGGGGTCGGTCCTGCTCGCGGTGATCTCGGCGGTCGCCTTCGCCACCATTCTCGCCGTGGTCGCCGGGCTGACCCTGGCCTCCTCGTCGTCGTTCGCGCACGACATCTACGCCAACGTCATCCGCAAGGGGCAGGCCACCGAGAAGGAGGAGATGCGCGCGGCCCGGTGGGCGACCGTGGCGATCGGCGCCGTCGCCATCGTGCTGGGCGCCTTCGCCCGCGATCTGAACGTCGCGGGGCTGGTCGCCCTCGCCTTCGCGGTCGCCGCGTCCGCGAATCTGCCGACCCTGCTCTACAGCCTCTTCTGGAAGAGGTTCACCACGCGCGGCGCCCTGTGGTCGATCTACGGGGGTCTCGTCTCGTCCGTGGTGCTTGTGCTCTTCTCGCCGGTCGTCTCCGGGAAGCCCACCTCGATGTTCAAGGGCGCCGACTTCGCCTGGTTCCCGCTGGAGAACCCCGGCCTCATCTCGATCCCGCTGGGATTCCTCCTCGGCTGGCTCGGCTCGCTGCTCTCGTCGGAGGAGCCGGACAAGGACAAGTACG
The DNA here is from genome assembly GCF_036061255.1 of Streptomyces sp. NBC_00388. Taxonomy (NCBI): domain Bacteria; kingdom Bacillati; phylum Actinomycetota; class Actinomycetes; order Kitasatosporales; family Streptomycetaceae; genus Streptomyces; species Streptomyces sp. NBC_00388. Next base: position 1,660,536 of record NZ_CP107948.1, on the reverse strand, counting down.
CCGAGCTCGAAGTCAAGTCCCTCACCGGATTCGGCGCCCACTGACCGCGGTCCTCACGGGCCGTACCAGGTGACGCCCACGGGTCCGGTCGTAGATCCCTACGACCGGACCCCGTATACCTCGTGGTAATCCGCCCCCTGCCGCTGTCACAGGTGTCGCGTACGCTCGGTCGCGTACATCGTTTCCGTCATCGGGGAGGGGGCCCACCGTGCTTATCGACACTTTTGGCCGAGTGGCCACTGACCTGCGGGTGTCGCTCACCGACCGCTGCAACCTGCGCTGCACCTACTGCATGCCCGAAGAGGGCCTGCAGTGGCTCGCCAAGCCCGACCTGCTCACGGACGACGAGATCGTCAGGCTGATCCGCATCGCCGTGACCGAGCTCGGCATCACCCAGGTCCGCTTCACCGGCGGTGAGCCGCTGCTGCGTCCCGGGCTCGTCGGCATCGTCGAGCGTGTCGCGGCCCTGGAGCCGCGCCCGCGGATGTCTCTCACCACCAACGGAATCGGCCTCAAGCGCACCGCTGCTGCCCTGGCGGCCGCGGGCCTCGACCGGGTCAACGTCTCGCTCGACACGCTGCGCCCCGACGTCTTCAAGACCCTCACCCGCAGGGACCGGCACCGCGACGTACTGGACGGCCTGGAGGCCGCACGCGCGGCCGGGCTCACCCCGGTCAAGGTCAACGCCGTACTGATGCCGGGGCTCAACGACGACGAGGCACCCGACCTGCTCGCCTGGGCCGTGCAGAACGACTACGAGCTGCGCTTCATCGAGCAGATGCCGCTCGACGCCCAGCACGGCTGGAAGCGCGACGGAATGATCACCGCGGGTGACATCCTCCAGTCGCTGCGCACCCGCTTCACGCTGACCGACGAGGGCACCGGCGAGCGCGGTTCGGCCCCCGCCGAGCGCTGGGTCGTCGATGGCGGACCGCACCGGGTCGGTGTCATCGCCTCCGTCACCCGCCCCTTCTGCGGGGCCTGCGACCGCACCCGGCTCACCGCGGACGGCCAGGTGCGCACCTGCCTCTTCGCCCGTGAGGAGTCGGATCTGCGCGCCGCGCTCCGCTCCGGCGTGCCCGACGAGGAGATCGCCGGGCGCTGGAAGCTGGCGATGTGGGGGAAGAAGGCCGGATCCGGGCTGGACGATCCTTCGTTCCTCCAGCCCGACCGGCCCATGTCGGCGATCGGCGGCTGACCGCCCGCGCGGCTCAGCCCTGGGCCCCGCCGGTCCGCCCGTCCTGCTCCCAGTCGGCCAGGGCCACCACGTCCTTGAGGAAGCCGCGCACCCCCAGGAACTGGGACAAATGCTCCCGGTGTTCCGCACAGGCCAGCCAGGTCTTCCGGCGCTCCGGGGTATGCAGCTTCGGGTTGTTCCAGGCCAGGACCCAGACGGCGTCCGTCCGGCACCCCTTGGCCGAGCAGACCGGGGCGGGCGGGACCGGTCCTGGACCGGTGGTGTCAGCGGAGTTCACGCCTCAACCCTAGGCCAACGCCTCGTCGTTACGGACCGGACGAGAGCCTGGAGGAGGCGGGGAGAAGGGCGACGCCGAGCAGCCACGGGGGGAGCTGCCCGGCGTCGGTCCGTCGCTCCGACGGGGGATGCGGAGCGCCTGCAAAGTATGTCACGGGCCTATGGTGAAGCGGCACCGGAACTTCATGATTGATCTGAGCTTTTCTTGAGCTTCGGCAGCCATGGGGATCCGGGCCCCGGCTCAGTCCTGCCCGGCAGCGGGCTGCTCACGCTCCGTGGTGGTGGTCCCGTCCGCCGCTTCCGCCCCGGAGACCACGGACGACGGTTCCAGCGGCGGCCGGAACGGTGCGGGAACGAACGTGGTGGGGAGCACCGGGGCGTTCTCCCGGCCCGCGTTGGCGATCACCACGGCGACGTACGGGAGGAAGGCGCCCAGGATCAGGGTCGCGATCGCCACCGGCCGCGCCACGTTCCAGAGAACCGCGGTCAGGATGACCGCGACCGTCCGCACCGTCATCGAGATGATGTAGCGCCGCTGCCTGCCGCGCACATCCTCCGCGAGTCCCGTCCGGGCGCCCGTGATCCGGAAGACCTCACCACTGCTCTGCTTCCGCATCCCGCTCCACCACCCGATTCCCGCGCCGGACTCTCCCCGGACCGGACGGCACCACGTTACGCCGACGCCCCGCCGCCGATAAGACCGGGGCGCGCCCCCGTTCTTCCGTACCGGGTCCGTCCGCGCACGTATGGAGCTGTCCGACATGCGCCGTATGGAGGAGGGGCCGACACTGGGGCCCATGCGTAAACGGCAGCCGCATCAGGAGGCGACATGAATTGGTTGTGGGCCATCATCGTGGGGCTGGTGCTCGGTCTGATCGCCAAGGCGATCATCCCGGGCAAGCAGCAGATCCCGCTGTGGCTGACCGTGATCTTCGGCATCCTGGGCAGTGTGCTGGGCAACTGGGCGGCGACCGGGCTCGGCGTCAACGACACCAACGGCATCGACTGGATCAGGCATCTGCTCCAGCTGATCGGCGCCGTGATCGTCGTCGGCGTCGGCGACAAGCTCTGGACGGCGATCCGGGGCAACAGGCACGCCACCTGACCCCCGCCGCAGGGGTGTGGGGCGGCCCGGTACATACCGGCCGCCCCTCACCCCTGTGCCCCGGCCCCGGGGCAGCGCCGCTATCCGCCGGTGACCTCGACCGCGGCCAGGTTCTTCTTGCCGCGCCGCAGTACCAGCCACCGCCCGTGCAGCAGATCGCCGGCATCCGGCACCGCGTCCTCGGCGGTGACCTTCACGTTGTTCACGTACGCCCCGCCCTCCTTGACGGCGCGGCGGGCCGCCGACCTGCTCGGTACGAGACCCGTCCCGGCGAGCAGCTCGACGACCGGGACGAGCTCACCGACCTCGGTGTGCGGCAGCTCGGAGAGCGCGGCGCTCAGCGTCGCCTCGTCGAGCTCCGTGAGCTCACCCTGGCCGAACAGCGCCCGGGACGCCGCGACGACCGCCGCGCACTGGTCCGCGCCGTGCACCAGCGTCGTCAGCTCCTCGGCAAGCGAACGCTGGGCGGCCCGGGCCTGCGGACGCTCCGCGGTGAGCTGTTCCAGCTCCTCCAGCTCCGCGCGGCTCTTGAAGCTGAGGATGCGGTTGTACGTGGAGACGTCGCGGTCGTCCACGTTCAGCCAGAACTGGTAGAACGCGTACGGCGTCGTCATCTGCGCGTCGAGCCAGACGGCCCCGCTCTCCGACTTGCCGAACTTGGTGCCGTCCGCCTTCACCATCAGCGGGGTGCCCAGCGCGTGCACGGACGCGTCCGGCTCCAGGCGGTGGATCAGGTCGATCCCCGCCGTGAGGTTGCCCCACTGGTCGCTGCCGCCCTGCTGGAGCGTGCACCCGTACCGGCGGTACAGCTCCAGGAAGTCCATCCCCTGCAGCAGCTGGTAGCTGAACTCGGTGTAGCTGATGCCCTGTTCGGACTCCAGGCGGCGGGCGACCGACTCCTTGGTGAGCATCTTGTTCACCCGGAAGTGCTTGCCGATGTCCCGCAGGAACTCGATCGCGGAGAGCCCCGCGGTCCAGTCCAGGTTGTTGACCATCACCGCGGCGTTCTCGCCGTCGAAGGAGAGGAACGGCTCGATCTGGGACCGCAGCCTGCCGACCCACTGGGCGACGGTCTCCGGGTCGTTCAGCGTCCGCTCGGCGGTCGGCCGGGGGTCACCGATCTGACCGGTGGCCCCGCCCACCAGCGCCAGCGGCCGGTGCCCGGCCTGCTGGAGCCTGCGGACGGTGAGGACCTGCACGAGGTGGCCCACGTGCAGGCTCGCCGCCGTCGGGTCGAAGCCGCAATAGAACGTGACGGGACCGTCCGCGAGCGTCTTGCGCAATGCGTCCTCGTCAGTGGAGAGGGCGAAGAGCCCCCGCCACTTCAGCTCGTCGACGATGTCCGTCACGGGTCTCGCGTCTCCTTCGGTGTGGCTGGAAGTACGTCCCAGAGGTTATACGCCCTGGCTGACGGAACTCATATTGAAATCCGGGATGCGCAGCGCGGGCATCGCGGCACGGGTGAACCAGTCGCCCCACTCGCGCGGCAGTGTCCGCTCCGTCCGCCCGGCCTCGGTGGCCCGGGAGAGCAGATCGACCGGCGACTCGTTGAAGCGGAAGTTGTTCACCTCGCCCGTGACCTCGCCGTTCTCCACCAGATAGACGCCGTCCCTGGTCAGTCCGGTCAGCAGCAGGGTGGCCGGGTCGACCTCCCTGATGTACCAGAGGCAGGTCAGCAGCAGGGCGGGCCCGTCGTGCCCCGACGCGGCCACCATCTCTTCCAGGGTGCGGTCCCCGCCGCCGTCCAGGATCAGATTCCCGATGGCGGGAGCCACCGGCAGGCCGGTCAGCTCCGCGCTGTGCCGGGTGGTGACCAGGCGCTCCAGCCTGCCGTCGCGCACCCAGTCCGTGGGGGAGAGCGGCAACCCGTTGTCGAAGACCGACGAGTCGTCGCCCGAGGCGTGCGCGAGGACGAAGGGCGCCGATTCCAGACCGGGTTCGGCCGGGTCGCTGCGCAGGGTCAGCGGAAGCGGGGAGAGCAGATCGCCCAGCCGGGTCCCGCCGCCGGGCCGGGAGAAGACCGTACGGCCCTCCGCCGCGTCACGGGCGGCCGACGACCAGAACTGGTAGATCAGCAGATCGGCCACGGCGGTCGGCGGCAGCAGCGTCTCGTACCGCCCGGCGGGCAGCGAGACCCGCCGCTCGGCCCAGCGGAGCCGCTGCGCGAGCTCGGCGTCGAGCGCCGCCGGGTCGACGTCGGTGAAGTCACGGGTGGCCCGGCCCGCCCAGGCGGAGCGGGACCGGTCGGGGGACTTGGCGTTCAGCTCCAGCGTGCCGTTCGGCTGGTCGTGCCGCAGCCGCAGGCCGGTCGAGGTCCCGAGGTAGCTGGAGGTCATCTCGTGGCTGGCGAAGCCGTACAGCTCCCGCCCGCCGGCCCGCGCACGGGCGAAGGACTCGCCCAGCGCCGGCGCGAAGGCGTCGAAGACCGCGGGTGTCGTCTCGGCGGGCGCCCCGGTGAAACCGGGCGAGGCGGGCACCCCGGTGACCAGCGGCCGTGCGTCCTCGGCGGGGGAGCCCTCGCGGGCGGCGGCCTCCGCGGCCCGGACCAGCGGTTCGAGGTCACCGGCGGTCACCGCCGACCGCGAGACGACACCGGATGCGGTGCCTTCCTTGCCGTCGACCGTCGCGATGACGGTCAGGGTCCGGCCGCGGGTCACACCGTTAGTCGTCAGCGCGTTCCCGGCCCAGCGCAGATTGGCGCTCGAATGCTCGTCGGCGATGACGGCGCAGCCGTCTGCCTCGGACAGGGCGAGAGCCCGCTCGACGATCTCGTACGGCTTGCTGGTGCGGTTCGACGGGGTCATCGCCCGGCCTCCTGAGCAGTGTTCAAGATGTTGACGCCCCGGAAGAGGGCCGAAGGGCAGCCGTGCGAGACCGCGGCGACCTGCCCCGGCTGGGCCTTGCCGCAGTTGAAGGCGCCGCCCAGCACATACGTCTGCGGGCCGCCGGTCTTCTCCATCGAGCCCCAGAAGTCCGTGGTGGTCGCCTGGTACGCGACATCCCGCAGCTGCCCGGCCAGCCGGCCGTTCTCGATCCGGTAGAACCGCTGCCCGGTGAACTGGAAGTTGTAGCGCTGCATGTCGATCGACCACGACCGGTCGCCCACCACGTAGATTCCCCGCTCGACGCCCCCGATCAGGTCCTCGGTCGAGAGCCCGCCCGGTTCCGGCTGGAGCGACACATTGGCCATCCGCTGCACCGGCACATGCCCAGGCGAATCCGCGTACGCGCACCCGTTGGACCGGCCGAGCCCGGTCAGCTTCGCGATCCTGCGGTCCAGCTGGTACCCGACGAGGGTGCCTTCCCTGATCAGGTCCCAGGACTGTGCCTCGACGCCCTCGTCGTCGAACCCGACGGTGGCCAGACCGTGTTCGGCGGTCCTGTCGCCGGTCACGTTCATCACGGGGGAGCCGTACGCCAGCTTCCCGAGCTGGTCGAAGGTGGCGAAGGAGGTCCCGGCGTAGGCCGCCTCGTACCCGAGCGCCCGGTCGAGCTCGGTGGCGTGCCCGATCGACTCGTGGATGGTCAGCCAGAGGTTGGACGGATCGACGACCAGGTCGTAGGCGCCGGCCTCGACACCCGGCGCCCGCATCTTCTCGGCCAGCACCTCCGGGATCCGCTCCAGTTCGGCGTCCCAGTCCCAGCCCGTGCCGGTCAGGTACTCCCAGCCCCGCCCGGCCGGCGGCGCGATGGTGCGCATCGAGTCGAACTCACCGGTGGCCGCGTCCACCGCCACCGCGGTGAGCTGCGGGTGCAGCCTGACCCGCTGCTGGGTGGTGACGGTACCTGCGGTGTCCGCGTAGAACTTGTTCTCGAGGACGGTCATCAGCGAGGCGTCCGCGTGCGCGACGCCGTCCGCCCGCAGCAGCCGCGCCGACCAGTCGGCCAGCAGTGCGGTCTTCTCCTCGGCGGGTACGGAGAAGGGGTCGGTCTCGTACGAGGAGATCCAGGTCCGGTCCGCGTGCACCGGCTCGTCCGCCAGCTCCACCCTCTCGTCGGACCCGGCTGCCCTGATCACCTTGGCGGAGAGCTTCGCCATCGCGACCGCCTGCCCGGCCACCCGGGCCGCCGCGTCCATCGACAGGTCGACGCCGGAGGCGAACCCCCAGCTCCCGCCGTGCACGACCCGCACGGCGTACCCGAGGTCCGTCGTGTCCGCCGACCCGGCGGGGCGGGCGTCCCGCAGCCGCCAGGTAGCGCTGCGGACGCGTTCGAAACGGAAGTCGGCGTGGTCGGCACCGAGTGCGCGGGCCCGCGCGAGCGCCGCGTCGGCCAGGGCGCGCAGCGGCAGAGCCGTGAAGGCTGCGTCGATCGAATGTGGCACGGAGGTCTCCTGTCGTCACGACCGGTCGCTCGCATCATGTCGTGCGGACGGCTCCCGCTGCCAGATGCTTTCTGTAGGGACCCGACAGGCGCCGCCGCGTGGCGCTGTCGGAGGCCGATTCCTCCGAATCGGGGCAGGACCGATAGTTTGCGTGAGTACCACACAGCTATCGAAAGGGTGATCCGTTGAGCCGCTCGGTTCTCGTCACCGGAGGAAACCGGGGCATCGGGCTCGCTATCGCCCGTGCCTTCGCAGACGCAGGCGACAAGGTCGCGATCACGTACCGCTCCGGTGAGCCGGCAGCCCTTGCCGAACAGGGGTTCCTGGCCGTCAAGTGCGACATCACCGACACCGAGCAGGTGGAGCAGGCCTACAAGGAGATCGAGGAGAAGCACGGTCCCGTGGAGGTGCTGGTGGCCAACGCCGGTGTCACCAGGGACCAGTTGCTGATGCGGATGTCCGAGGACGACTTCACCGCCGTACTCGACACCAACCTCACCGGAACCTTCCGGGTCGTGAAGCGGGCCAACCGCGCGATGCTGCGGGCCAGGAAGGGCCGCGTCGTCCTCATCTCCTCGGTGGTCGGCCTGCTCGGCTCCGCGGGACAGGCCAACTACGCCGCGTCCAAGGCCGGACTGGTCGGCTTCGCACGCTCCCTCGCCCGGGAGCTCGGGTCCCGCAACATCACGTTCAACGTAGTCGCACCCGGTTTCGTCGACACCGACATGACCAAGGTGCTCACCGACGAGCAGCGCGCGGGCATCGTCTCGCAGGTGCCGCTCGGACGGTACGCGCAGCCGGAGGAGATCGCCGCTACGGTGCGGTTCCTCGCCTCCGACGACGCGTCGTACATCACTGGAGCCGTCATCCCCGTTGACGGCGGATTGGGCATGGGTCACTGATCACATGAGCGGAATTCTCGACGGCAAGCGCATCCTCGTCACGGGTGTGCTGATGGAGTCCTCCATCGCCTTCCACACCGCCAAGGTGGCCCAGGAGCAGGGCGCAGAGGTCATCCTCACCGCCTTCCCGCGGCCCACGCTCACCGAGCGCATCGCCAAGAAGCTGCCCAGGCCCGCCAAGGTCATCGAGCTGGACGTCACGAACACCGAGCACCTCGACCGGCTCGCGGACCTGGTCCGCGACGAGCTCGGCTCGCTCGACGGTGTCGTCCACTCCATCGGCTTCGCGCCGCAGGACGCGCTCGGCGGGAACTTCCTCAACACCCCGTTCGAGTCGGTCGCCACGGCGATGCACGTCTCGGCGTTCTCGCTGAAGTCGCTGGCCATGGCGTGCCTGCCGCTGATGAGCGAGGGCGGCTCGGTCGTCGGGCTCACCTTCGACGCCCAGTACGCGTGGCCGCAGTACGACTGGATGGGCCCCGCCAAGGCCGCGCTTGAGGCGACCTCCCGTTACCTCGCCCGGGACCTGGGCAAGCAGAACGTCCGCTGCAACCTGATCTCCGCGGGCCCGCTCGCCTCGATGGCCGCGAAGTCCATTCCGGGCTTCTCGGAGCTGGCGGACGTCTGGAACCACCGCTCGCCGCTCGCCTGGGACATGGCCGACCCCGAGCCGGCCGGCCGCGGTGTCGTCGCGCTGCTCTCGGACTTCTTCCCGAAGACGACCGGCGAGATCATCCACGTCGACGGCGGCGTGCACATGATGGGCGCCTGACCGCCCGCTCCGCCCCGGAGGCCGCGTGACCGCCGATGAGGCGGCGCGCGGCCTCCGTGCGTGCCGCCGCCCGGGATGCGGCGCCGGGCCCGTGGCGGGGCCCCGGACCACCGGGAGGCCGGCGGGCCCCGACTCGTGCGACGGGGCAAACCCCCGCAGACTGATCAGGCCGGGGCACAGCCCGGCTCTCCCGGGGAGGAGGCACGGGCATGCGTTCGATCCGCTACCGGACAGCGGTCCTGCTCGTGACCTCGGTCTCGGTCGCGGGGCTCACCGCCCCCACGAGCGGGCAGGCGCAGGCGGCGGCCCCCTTCGGCGCCGGATGCCTCATAGCCGTCAGCGGTTCGCACACGACGGCCACCTGTCACAACAGCTACGTGGTGACCGACCGGGTCTCCCTGCACATCGAGTGCGCCCGCTGGTGGGACATCGACACGGACAGCGCGCCGGTCGAGGTCGGGCCCGCCCGGAGCGTGCGGCTCACCGGCCGCTGCTGGAAGGGGATCGGCTCGGTCTGGGTGACGCACCGGCGGGCCGGCTGAGCCCTGTCAGGCCGGGTCGGCCAGGCAGGAGGTGAAGGCGTGGCTCGCCGCCTCGGCGGCCGCCAGGTCCGCGTCGCCGTTCCGGATCGCCTCGACCAGCCGGGTGTGGTCCATGTATCCCTCGGGCCGCAGCTCACGTCCCACATCGCCCCGGAGCCAGTGGCGGAGCAGGTCGCCGAGGTCGGCGTAGAGCTCGGTCAGTACGTCGTTGTGCGAGGCGTTCACGATCGCCAGGTGCAGCGTCGCATCGGCGGCCACGAACGCCTCGGCGTCCCCCGCCTCCCAGGTCCGCTCCCGTTCCGCGAGCAGCGCGGTCAGCTGCTTCACATCCCGCTCGGTACGCCGCTCCGCGGCCAGCCGGGCGGCCGAGGACTCCAGGGTGGACCGCAGCTCCGCGACGTGCCGGGGGTCGGAAGCGGCGAAACGGCGGTGCATCACGCCGGCCAGCTCACTGGTGGCGGCCACGTAGGTGCCGGAGCCCTGGCGGATGTCCAGCAGCCCGTTGTGCGCGAGGGCGCGCACCGCCTCCCTGACGGTGTTCCTGGCCACCCCCAGCTGCTCGACCAGTTCCGGCTCGGTCGGGATGCGTGAACCGACCGGCCACTCGCCCGAGGTGATCTGGTTCCGCAGTTCGGTGATCACCTGGTCGGCGAGTGCGGAACGGCGGGGAGAGTTCAGCGCCATGGTGCTCCTCGTTCGGGGTCGGGCGGCGGGGATTCCGGGTCGGGCGGCTGGGAGAAGGAGAGTGGACAACCAATCATCCCATGATTCTATGATGTCCTTATGTCAGTCGACGAGACGAAGATCCTCACCCCCGTGGCCGATTCGCCCACGGCCGAACCGCGCACCGCGGTGGACACCGCGCCCCCGCAGCCCGCCGCGTGGACCGTGAAACTGGTGATGGCCGGCATCGTTCTCGCCGCCGTCAATCTCCGGCCTGCCATCACCAGTCTCGGCGCGCTCCTCGAAGAGGTGCGGGACGGTCTCGGGATGAGCGGCAGCATCGCCGGTGTCCTCACCTCCGTACCGCCGCTCTGCTTCGCCGTCTTCGGCGTCATGGCACCCCGCCTCGCCCGCCGCTTCGGACCCGGCGCCGTCGTCTGCGCCGGCATGGTGGCGATCACCGCGGGTCTGGTGATCCGGCCCTTCGCGGGCGGCACGGCCGGCTTCCTGGCAGCCAGCGCACTCGCGCTGATGGGCATAGCCGTCAGCAACGTGCTGATGCCGGTGATCGTCAAGCGGTACTTCCCTGAGCGCGTCGGGACGATGACCGGCCTCTACTCGATGGCCCTCGCCCTGGGCACGGCCCTGGCCGCCGCCGTCACCGTGCCGCTGACCGGCGCACTCGGCGGCAGCTGGCGGCTGGGCCTCGGAGTGTGGGCGGGGCTGGCCGCCGTGGCCGTGCTGCCCTGGATCGCGCTGATCAAGGACCGCAGCACGACGGCGGCGAACGCCGCACACGCGGCCGGGACCGGGGGAGCCCCCGCCGCGCCGCAGGCTCCCGCGCGGCGGATCACCAGCAGCCGCACCGCGTGGGCTCTCGCCTGTTTCTTCGGCCTCCAGGCCACCGCCGCGTACATCACCATGGGATGGATGCCGCAGATCTTCCGCGACGCCGGGGTCTCGGCCGGTACGGCGGGGCTGCTGCTCGCCGTCACGATGGTGATGGGAGTGCCGCTGGCCTTCGTCATCCCGCGGCTGGCGAGCCGGATGAAGAACCAGGGCCCCATCGTCATCGCCCTCGGCTCCTGCGGCCTGGTCGGCTACGCCGGTCTCTATCTGGCCCCGTCCGGGGGCGCCTGGGCCTGGGCGCTGCTGCTGGGTATCTCCAACTGCTCCTTCCCGCTGGCCCTCACGATGATCGGCATGCGCTCCAGGAGCGGCGCCGGAGTGGTCAGGCTCTCCGCCTTCGCCCAGTCCACCGGCTATCTGATCTCCATCCCAGGGCCGCTGCTCGTCGGCGTCCTCTACCAGCACAGTGGCGGCTGGGGGCTGCCCATCGCGCTGATGGCCGGGCTGATGGTGCCGCAGATCGGCGCGGGAATCCTCGCAGGGCGGGACCGGACGATCGAGGACGAATCCTGAGATGCGAGACTGACGTCATGCCAGTGCTCGAACCGAATCCCCAGAACGGTCAGAAGAAGCTCCTGCTCGTGCTCGGAGCCATGCTCGCGGTCACGGTGATCGTCGCGATCATCGCCACGCTCGCGTCGCCCTGACCCGGAGCGCCGGTCCCGGGGTCCCGGGCCCCCGGCCGTGATCCGCGGCCGTGGCCCCGGCCCCGTGGTGGGGCTGGCACCACCGTCCCCTAGGGGGCCAGGGTCAGGGTGAAGTGGGTGGGTCACCGGATGGGACAGGGCCCGCACACTCCGTAGGTTCAGGTGCATCAGCCACCGCGAACCCATGGAGGCGGCCATGCCGGCCCGTCCGCACACCCCGCGCCCCCGCCACCCCGTGCAGAGCGGCATCGACATCCGGCTGCCCTGGTGGGCCATCGCCCTGCCCGCCCTCGCCTTCGCCGTCCTGCTGCTGCTGATCAGCGCGCCCGGCCAGGCTCACGCGGACAACGGCCGGGCCTCCGTCACCCGCGTGCTGGAGCGGATCGAGCAGAGCCTGCCGCGTTGAGGCCCCCGGCCACCGTGGCGGGGCCCTGTTCACTCGTGCCGGGGCAGCCTCCCAACACCCTGCGCCCGATGGTCCGATCCGTGCGAAGCTGGATTGTATGAGCGCCGTTGTGTCATCCGGGGAGACAGTCCCCGAGTCCCGCAGGATCGTCCTTCTCCGGCACGCGAAGGCCGACTGGCCCGAGGTGTCCGACCACGACCGGCCGCTCGCCGACCGCGGCCGGATGGACGCCGCGGCGGCCGGCAGCCGGCTCGCCTCCCACGGGTTCCCTCTCGACCTGGCCCTCTGCTCGACCGCGGTCAGGACACGGGAGACCTGGAAGCTGGCGGTCCAGGAGCTGCCTGACCGCCCCCGTACCGTCTACGAGGAGCGGCTGTACGAGGCGTCCCTCGGCGAACTGATCGCGCTGCTCAACGAGATCCCCGACGACGTCGGCAGTGTGCTGGTCATCGGCCACAACCCCGGTACGCACGCTCTCGCCGACGCCCTGTCGGGGCGCACCGAGGGCGACGCACTGCCCCGGATGAACCGCAGCGGGTACCCGACGGCGGGGATCGCCGTCATCGAGTTCACCGGCCCCTGGAAGTCCGTCGAGCACGGGGTCGGCACCCTGACGTCGTTCTGGTCGCCGCACGAGTAAGCAGCGCCGCCCCGCCCGCCGTACGCGGCACGGCCCCCGGCCCGCACCCGCAGGTGCCGGCCGGGGGCCGTGTCAGATCGCGTCGTCGACGAGGCCGTCCGCGGCCTCGACCTCTTCACGGGTGATGCCCAGCAGATAGAGCACGGTGTCCAGGAACGGCACGTTCACCGCCGTGTCGGCGGCCTTGCGGACGACGGGCTTGGCGTTGAACGCGACACCCAGGCCCGCCGTGTTGAGCATGTCCAGGTCGTTGGCACCGTCCCCGATGGCGACGGTCTGCGCCAGCGGGACACCCGCCTCACCGGCGAACCGCCTCAGCAGCCGCGCCTTGCCCGCGCGGTCCACGATCTCGCCGACGACCCGTCCGGTGAGCGTGCCGTCGACGATCTCCAGCGTGTTGGCCGCGGCGAAGTCGAGTCCGAGCCGCTCCTTGAGGTCGTCGGTGACCTGGGTGAACCCGCCGGACACGATGCCCACTTGGTAGCCGAGCCGCTTCAGCGTGCGGATCAGGGTGCGGGCGCCGGGCGTGAGCCGCACCTCGGACCGTACTTTGTCGACGACCGAGGCATCGAGCCCCGCGAGCAGCGCCACGCGGGCGTGCAGCGACTGCTCGAAGTCCAGCTCACCGCGCATCGCGCGCGCGGTCACCTCGGCGACCTCCTGCTCGCACCCCGCGTGTGCGGCGAAGAGCTCGATCACCTCGTCCTGGATGACCGTCGAGTCGACATCCATCACGACGAGCCGCTGGGCGCGGCGGTGCAGCCCCGCAGAGATCACGGCCACGTCCACCCCGAGCGCTGCGGCCTCGGTGGCGAGCGCCGTCCGCAGCGCCTCGGTCTCCACCCCGGACACCGCGAACTCCACTGCGGTCACCGGGTACTTGGCCAGCCGGAAGATACGGTCGATGTTGCCGCCGGTCGCGGTGATGCTGGCCGCTATGGCCGCGGTCGACTCGGCGGCCAGCGGATTCCCCAGCACGGTCACATGGGAACGCCCGCTGCCCCGGGGCCGGTTGTCGCCGGTCCCGGAGATGATCTCGGCCTCCAGCCTGAGGGACTCGGCCCAGCTGTGCACGGTCGCCCGCAGCTCGCCCTGGGCGTTGCCGCCGGGGCCGGGCGCGGTGACAAGGGCGCACAGCACGATCCGGCCACGGGTGACCACCTGTTCGATGTCGACGACGTCGACGGCGTAGGCGGCGAGGGTGTCGAAGAGACCTGCGGTGATGCCGGGGCGGTCCTTCCCGAAGATCTTGACGAGAAGGGTCGGGGAGTCCTCGTGGACTGGGGGCTGCGATGCGCTCATGGTGATCCCACCGTATAGGGCGCGGCCTCGCCGCAGGCAGCCCGTCCCGAGGACCGGACGCACGTGGCGGGGCCTGCCGGTGGGCCGGCCGCGGCAGCTCCCATATGTCCCGTACGTCGCCCGGACCTGTGCTCCTCCACTCCATTGGTACGCGGTCGTCACACAGCCCGGCTTCCCGATGCCTCTCTGTGCCTGAAATAGTTCCCCAGGATGTTCGCCATCCCTGGACTCCTGCAACGGGGTACCTCGGGGGACAATAAGTGGGGCTGGAGTGCAGGAACTCGTAGTTGAACTGAATGGCAGGATCTGGACGCTCGATCCGTCCAGGTCGTACGCCCTCGGCCGTGATCCGCAGGGAGACCTGCCGGTCGACGACGCCAGGGTCTCGTGGCGGCACGCCACCATCAGCTGGGGAGGCCATGGTTGGGTCATCGAGGACCAGGGCTCGACCAACGGCACCTATGTCCAGGGGCAGCGGATCCAGCAGCTGGAGATCGGCCCCGGCTCGGCGGTGCACCTCGGGAATGCGACCGACGGCCCGCTGCTGAACCTGTCGGCCGCCGCCGCGCCCAGCGCGGCTCAGGCGCCCGCAGCGGTACAGGCCCAGGCCCAGGCGCCCGCGCCACAAGCACACGCGCCACAAGCACACGCACCGCAGGCCCAGGCAGCGCAGGCGGCGTACGCCCCGCCCCAGCAGCAGGGGGCCCCGGCGGACTGGGCCCCGGCCCAGCAGCCGCCGCAGAACGCGGCCCCGCAGGGCTGGCAGCAGCCGCAGGGGCAGGTGCCCCAGCAGGGCGGCCCGGCCGGCGGGGGCGCGGGGGCCTCACCGGTCTACGGCGACCGCAGCCCGACCACCTTCCACCAGCTGTCCATGGGCCGGGTCATGCGCATCGGCCGTGCGCTGGAGAACGAGCTGGTCGTCTCCGACCTGCAGGTCTCGCGTCACCACGCCGAGTTCGTGGCGACACCGGACGGCCGTTTCGAGATCCGCGACCTCGGATCCCACAACGGCACGTATATCAACGGCCAGCCGATGGCCAAGTCCGGCACGGCCCTGATCGGCCCGAACGACATCGTCGGTGTCGGCCACTCCACTTTCAGGCTGGTCGGTGACCGCCTTGAGGAGTTCGTCGACACCGGTGAGGTCTCCTTCTCCGCCCGCCACCTCACGGTGACGGTCGACGAGGGCAAGGACATCCTCAAGGACGTCTCGTTCGGCGTCCCCGAGAAGTCGCTCATCGCGGTCATCGGACCGTCGGGCTCCGGGAAGTCCACGCTGCTGAAGGCGCTCACCGGCTACCGGCCCGCCAACCGCGGCGACGTCCTCTACGACAACAGGAACCTGTACAAGCAGTTCGCCGAGCTGCGCCAGCGCATCGGACTGGTCCCGCAGGACGACATCCTGCACAAGGAACTCACCGTCCGGAAGGCGCTGAAGTACGCGGCCAAACTGCGCTTCCCCGCGGACACCACCGAGGCCGAGCGCTCCTCGCGCATCGACGAGGTGCTGCGCGAGCTGAAGCTGGACATCCACAAGGAGAAGCGAGTCGCCTCCCTCTCCGGTGGCCAGCGCAAACGCGTGTCGGTCGCGCTCGAACTGCTGACCAAGCCCTCGCTGATCTTCCTTGACGAGCCGACGTCCGGCCTCGACCCGGGCATGGACCGCGATGTCATGCAGTTGCTGCGCGGGCTCGCCGACGACGGCCGTACGGTCCTCGTCGTCACCCACTCCGTGGCCGAGCTCGCCATCTGCGACAAGCTCCTGGTCATGGCGCCCGGCGGTTCGGTCGCGTACTTCGGACCGCCCGAGGAGGCGCTCAACTTCTTCGGCTACAGCAGCTGGGCCGATGTCTTCTCGGCCTTCGAGAACTACCGCGACTACGACTGGTCGGGGCGCTGGCGCGGTTCGCAGCACTACCAGATGTACGCGGCGGACATCGACGCCGCCGCCGTGCAGTCGTTCCAGATGCCGCCCGCCCAGTCCATGAAACCGCCGAAGCCGCAGGCCTGGGGCTCCCAGCTCTTCACCCTGATGAGGCGCTATGTGTCGGTGATCGTCTCCGACCGGGGCTTCATGGCGCTGTCCCTGCTGCTGCCCGCGGTGCTCGGTACGGTCGGCGCGCTGATCCCGACGGACTACGGACTGGGCTTCGGCCCGCCGAGCGGGCACCTCAGCAACGGCGACGGTGCGGTGATCCTGCTCATCATGGCGGTGGGGGCCTGCTTCGCCGGGGCGGCCAACTCCGTACGAGAGCTGATCAAGGAACGAGTGATCTACGAACGGGAGCGGGCCACCGGTCTGTCGCGTTCCGCCTATCTGATGTCCAAGGTGATCGTGCTCGGCCTGATCACCCTGGTGCAGGGCGCCATCATCGGCGGGATCGGCTTCGGGACGAAGACGGCCCCGGCCGACGGGCTGATCTTCTCGACCTCCACCCGGGTCGAGCTGACCCTGCCGATCATGGCGCTCGGGCTCACCTCGATGATGATCGGCCTGATCATCTCCTCGCTGGTGAAGACCTCCGAGAAGACCATGCCGCTCCTCGTCATGTTCGCCATCACGCAGGTCGTCTTCACCGGGTGCCTCTTCACCCTGAACGGCGCCGCCGGGATCAACCAGTTCTCGTTCCTGATGCCCGCCCGCTGGGCGGTGGCAGCGGCGGGCGCCACCGCGTCGCTGAACATCCTGCTGCCCAACAAGAAGAACCCCACCAGCACGGACCCGCTCTGGGACCACACCCTGGGCACCTGGGTGATGGACATGGGGATCCTGCTGGCCATCGGCGTCGTCTGCGGTGTCTTCGTGGCGCGGCTGCTGCGCCGCCACGAGCCCGAGGTCATGCGCAAGTAGACCCGGCGCGCAGGCCCCGGACCACGCCGAAGGGCGGCACCCGCAGTGGGGTGCCGCCCTTCGGCACGGTCCGGCGTTGCCCGACCGGGTACGTGCTCAGTGCCGGATCAGTAGGCGCTGTTGACGTTGTCGATCGAGCCGTAGTTCGCTGCGGCGTAGTTCGCCGCGGCGGTGATGTTGGCGACCGGGTCGTAGATGTTCGTCGACGTGCCGGCCACGTGGTACTGGTCGAACGTCGGCTGGATGGTCTGGAGCAGGCCCTTCGACGGGACGCCGTTCTGGGCGTTGATGTCCCAGTTGTTGATGGCCTGGGGGTTGCCGCCGGACTCGCGCATGATGTTGCGCTGCAGGCCGTCGTAGGAGCCGGGTATGCCCTTGGCCTTCATGATGTCCAGGGCCTGGCGGATCCAGCCGTCGAGGTTGTTCGCGTACAGGGTCGTGCGGGTCGCGGCGCGGCTGGCGGCCGTCTTGGCGGCACGCTCCTTGGCGGCGGCCTTGGCCTTCGCCGCGGCCTTCGCCTTGGCGGCGGCCTCGCTCCTGGCCTTCGCCTCGGCCTTCGCCTTGGCCTCTGCCTTCGCCTTGGCCGCGGCGGCCTTGGCCTTGGCCTTGGCGGCAGCGGCCTTGGCCGCCTTGTCGGCGTGGGCCTGCTGGGCGTGGAGCCCCGCCGCCACCGTCTTGGTCTGCGAGGCGAAGGCCACCGGGGCGGCGTCGACCGACGTGTGGGTCGTCTCGGCGGACGCGTTCCCGGGAACAAGCGTGAAGGCGACGGCTGCGGCGCCGACGGCGGCGATACCACCGATCGAGTACTTGTGGGTCTTGGTCAGCCGACGACGGCCGTGGCGGTTCTCGGTCATGCGGGCGTACCTCTTCGAATAGCGGAAGTCGCGAGCGCCGGGGGCGGCGGAACGCCCCGGGGGCGGCGACGGGAGCAATTCTTAGCGGCCGCAAAATCTTGTGGCAAAGGTGTGACGTACGATCCCGCTTAGTGGCGCAGGTGGGGTAAAGGAGGGCTGAGTGCCCGCGCGTACCCGGCCCAGGAGCCCCTTAAGCATCAACTAGAGAACCTCGTAAGTGACGTGGGTCCTATGTGCGGCGTCACACCGTTCGCACAGCGAATTCACAGTGCGTTGCTTGAGCAATGCGGAGTGTCAGGTTCCTCATGCGGAAGGATGAGGTGGACGTCCCCGAACTCGTGCCGGAGGTAGAGGGCGCGTACCGCTTCCGCGTAGCTGCGCTCCAGAGCACCCGGCCCCGCCACCGCCTCCAGCATCAGCAGGTGCGAGGCCCCGGGCTCGTGCAGCCCGGTCAGCAGCCCCTCCACCACCCGCACCCCCCGGCCGGGTGTGACGAGCAGATCCGGCCACCCCGACAGCGCCCGCACCACTTCGCAGGACCCGGCCGCGGTCTCCAGCGCGCGCACCGCGGTCGTCCCCACCGCCACGATCCGGCCGACGCCCGCCTTCGCCGCGTTCACCAGGCGTGCGGTGGCCGCCGACACCTCGAAGCGCTCGGGGTACGGGGTCTCGTCCGCCTCGGCCGACGCGACCCCGGTGTGCAGCACCACCGGCGCGAACTGGATCCCCCGGCTCACCAGCTCCGCGACCGGCCCGGCGGTGAAAGGCCGTGCGGCGCTCGGCATCTCCGCCGAACCCGCCCCGTCCGGCGCGTCCAGTGCGAGCACCGTCTGATGGGCGGAGAGCGGCTGGTCGCGCCGGATGTACGCGTACCGGATCGGGCGTCCGTGCCGCCCCAGCAGCTCCGGCCCACCGCCCGCCGACGGCCGCACCCACCACAACCGGTCCTCACCGGCGGCCGGCGGTTCGTCCCACACCAGAGTGACGCCGCCGGGCAGCCGTACCACGGACCCCGCGGGACCGCCCGCACACCGCCGGGTGCTCCCGCCCGGCACCGGCTCCCGCAGCTCCACCGCCCACCGGCCGTCGTCCCCGCGGGCGGAGAAGTGCACCACGACACGGCCCCCGGCGGCAGCGGTCCCGTCCACCGCGGCGGGCAGCGTCCGCGAGGTGTTCACCACCAGCACGTCCCCCGCCCTGAGCTGCCCCGGCAGCTCCCGGAAGGCGTGGTGGGAGACCGCCGCGCCGCGCGACACCATGAGCCTTACGTCGTCCCGCCCGCGCCCGCGCTCCTCGGCGGGCGCCGCCGCCGGCAGCACGCCCGGAACCCGCGCCGCCGGCCGCCGCCCGCTCATCGCGCCACACCCGTCAGCGAGGCGGCCGTGTACCGCCCGCCGGCCGGCCGCTCGTCGAGCAGCCGCAGGAACGCCGGGACCACCTCCGCGGGAGCGGGCCTGTCCTCCCTGTCACCGGGGACCGCGGCCGTGTACAGATCGGTCCGCATGTCACCCGGGTCCACCGCCCACACCCGCAGCTGCGGCTCCTCGGCGGCGAGCACCGCCGCCAGCTGATCCAGTGCGGCCTTCGGCGCCCCGTATCCGCCCCACGCCGGGTACGCCCCGACAGCGGCGTCCGAACTCACCGTGATCACCGCCCCCGAGCCGGCGGCCCGCAACAGCGGCAGCGCCTCCTGGACAAGACCGAGCGCGGCCACCACATTGGTCTCCAGCGCTGCCCGCAGCCCGTCGAGCGCCAGCTCCCCGAGGCGTACGAGCGGTTCGGCGCCCAGCGCGCTCGCGCTGCTGACCAGCAGATCGAGCCCTCCGAGCTCCCGCGCCGCCCCGATCAGCCGGCTCCGGTGCGCGGCGTCCGTGACATCCCCGCTCACCGCCACGACCCGGGTGCCGTGCTCCGCGAGGGCCCGCGCGGTCATCTCCAGCACCTCCCCGGTCCGCGCGCCGATCACCAGGTCCCAGCCCCGCTTCGCGAGCCCCTCCGTGAGCGCCCGCCCCAGCTCCTTCGAACCGCCCGTGATGACTGCTACCGCCATGACACGCCCCTCTTCCCGGTTTCCCGGCGCTCCGGTCGCGCCGGGCCACCAGCGCAGGAAGGCCCCCGCGCCCGGCGCCTCGTCCGCGGGTCGCAGGAGCGGTGGCAATTCGTCCCGGTCCGCACGGCCCGGTGACCTGGTCCCGATGGACCGGGCCGGTACCGTCCGCAGCCCGATACGGGCCGTCCCGGCCGCCGGTACGGTGTGGCCATGTCCCATCGACCCGCTTCGGGCCTGTCCGCGGTGAGCACCGCGCTGCTCGCCATGAGCAGGCACCTGGAGGTCCGCGACGTCCTCAAGACGATCGTGGCCTCGGCCCGTGAACTGCTGGACGCCGAATACGCCGCGCTAGGGGTCCCCGACGACCACGGCGGCTTCGCCCAGTTCGTGGTCGACGGAGTCAGCGACGCGCAGTGGAAGGCCATCGGCCCGCTCCCGCGCCAGCACGGCATCCTCGCCGCGATGCTGCACGACGAGAAGGCCCAGCGCCTCGACGACGTACGGGAGGACCCCCGCTTCGGCGGCTGGCCGTCCGCGCACCCAGACATGTCCGACTTCCTGGGCCTGCCCGTCCGCGACGGCGACGAGACGATCGCGGCCCTCTTCCTCGCCAACAAGCGGTGCACCGGGCCGGCCGGCCGCTGCGGATTCACCGAGGAGGACGAGGAACTGCTGACGATCCTCGCCCAGCACGCCGCCATCGCCCTCACCAACGCCCGTCTCCACGAGCGCAGCCGTGAACTGACCATCGCGGAGGAGCGCTCCCGGCTGGCGCACGAGCTCCACGACGCCGTCAGCCAGAAACTCTTCTCCCTGCGGCTGACCGCGCAGGCCGCCGCCGCCCTGGTCGACCGCGACCCGGCCCGTGCCAAGGACGAGCTCCAGCAGGTGGCCGGTCTCGCGGCGGAGGCAGCCGACGAACTCCGCGCCGCCGTCGTGGAACTGCGCCCCGCGGCTCTCGACGAGGACGGCCTGGTCCACACGCTGCGGACGCACATCCAGGTACTCGACCGGGCGCACGGCCCCCATGTCACCTTCCGGGGCGGGCCGGTGCGGGCGCTGCCCGCCGCTCAGGAGGAGGCGCTGCTGCGGGTGGCCCAGGAGGCGCTGCACAACGCCCTGCGCCACTCGGGCGCCGGACGGATCGATGTCGTACTGGACAGGCGCGGGCAGGGCGCTGTCCTGCGGGTCACCGACGACGGCGCCGGGTTCGAGCCCCCGGCCGTCCGGCGGGCCGGCCGGCACCTCGGCCTGGTCTCCATGCGGGACCGGGCGAGCGGTGTCGGCGGCAGGCTCACGGTGGAATCGGCGCCCGGCGAGGGTGCCACGATCGAGATGGAGGTGCCCGGTGGCTGACACCGCACCCAGGCCGAAGGCGGCCATCCGCGTCCTGCTCGTCGACGACCACCAGGTGGTCAGGCGCGGCCTGCGGACCTTCCTCGAAGTGCAGGACGACATCGAGGTCGTGGGCGAGGCACCGGACGGGCAGCAGGGGGTGGCCGCCGCCGAGGAGCTGCGCCCCGACATCGTCCTGATGGACATCAAGATGCCGGGCATGGACGGCATCGAGGCCCTGCGCAGGCTCAGGGAGCTGGCCAATCCGGCGCGCGTCCTGGTGGTCACCAGCTTCACCGAGCAGCGCACGGTGGTACCCGCCCTGCGCGCGGGCGCCTCGGGCTACGTGTACAAGGACGTCGACCCGGAGGCGCTGGCCGACGCGATCCGCTCGGTCCACGCCGGGCACGTCCTCCTCCAGCCCGAAGTGGCCGGGGCGCTCCTCTCGCAGGAGCCGGGCGGCGGCCAGGGGAGGGGCACCGTACTCACCGAGCGGGAACGCGAGGTGCTCGGGCTGATCGCCGACGGACGCTCCAACCGGGAGATCGCCCGGGCGCTGGTCCTCTCCGAGAAGACCGTCAAGACGCATGTCTCGAACATCCTCATGAAACTGGACCTCGCCGACCGGACCCAGGCGGCGCTCTGGGCGGTAAGGAACGGGGCGGCGGGCTGAGCGGACCGTCACATTCCGGTGTGAGATTCATACCGTCGGGTGTAAGTCACCCACATGGCGTATCCCGGCGGCCTCACCGCCGTTCTCCATGCGTGCTGCGGCGCCGGCCGCAGCCGACTAGGAGGATCCTGAAATGAAGAACCTGAAGAAGGCCGTCACCATCACCTTCGTCGCCGGTGGCGTTCTCGCCGCCGGAGCCGGCGCGGCCTCCGCCGCCTCGCACGCGGCGGGTGCGGCGACCAACTCGCCGGGCGTCGCCTCCGGCAACGTCGTGCAGGCCCCGGTGCACGTCCCGGTGAACCTGGTCGGCAACACCGTCTCCGTGATCGGTGTCCTCAACCCCGCCTTCGCCAACCACGGCATCAACGGCTGACCGGACGAAGGTCACCCGCAGACGGCCCCCCGGACGCACACGCGCCGGGGGGCCGTCAGCGGCGGGCGCCCTGTCAGCCGCGCCGCTCCTGCTCCTCCACATACGCGTTGTACGCCGCCACCTGCGCCCGCCTGGCCACCCGCTCCACCGGCCGCAGCGCCTCTCCCCGCGCGGACATCTCCGACGCGCTCACCGCACCGCCCGGCCCGTGCTCGTACGCCACCGAGACCAGCAGTCCCACTCGCCGGGCCAGTTCGAGCACCCGGATGGCGCGTGCCGGATACCCCGGTGCGAGCAGCTCGCCCGGGCCGGCCTCCGCCCGGGCCCGGTAGGCGTCGATGGCCGCCTCAGCGGCCGGCCCGCCGCCCGCCACATCGAGACCCGAGAGCACCGCGGTCGCCTCCCGCAGCGCCTCCGCGAGCTCCCGTTCCGCCTCGCCGAGCGAGGGCACATCGGCCGGCGGTGCCTCGCGGACCGGCAGGCAGTGCCAGACCACCTCCCGGTGCAGATCCCCCTCGGGACCCGCTTCGTACAGCTCAGGGACCAGCCCCAGCGGTACCCCGAAGGCGGTGACCGCCTCCGCCGCCTCCAGCGCCCGCGCGTTGAATTCCGGCGGTCCGCTGAGGCCGAGCGGATGCCCCGCTGTGGGCATCGCCACCCGGAAGCCCGTCGCGCCGAGACCCCTCAGCCGGCCCAGCGCCAGCGTGAGCCCGACAGGCCCCGCCTCCCCCGGCAGCCCCTCCACCCGGTGCACCGCGTCCTCTCCCACGATGGCGAGCGCGGCGTCATCCGGCGATACAATTCCGGCCAAAAGGGCATTTCCCCATGAGGCCAGCCGTCCTGAGCGTGGTTCCGTGAACATGGACCCAGCCTAGGGACTGGACCTCGGCACGGGGCCGCTTGCCCGGTGGCGTAGGTTTTCCCTGGGAGCTGCGCCCACAGGCGCACGCGTGAACCGAGACTGCATGGGGAGACAACGCGCTCATGAGCGATGTACTGGAGCTGCTGGACGTATCGGTGGTCCGCGACGGACGTGCTCTGGTGGAAGACGTCTCCTGGGCGGTGAAGGAGGGGGAGCGCTGGGTCATCCTCGGCCCCAACGGCGCGGGCAAGACCACCCTCCTCAACATCGCGTCCAGCTACCTCTTCCCGACGACCGGCAGTGCGTCGATCCTCGGTGAGCAGCTCGGCAAGCCCGGCACCGACGTCTTCGAGCTCCGCCCCCGCATCGGCATGGCCGGCGCCGCCATGGCCGAGAAGATGCCCAAGCGCCAGACCGTCCTGCAGGTGGTGCTCACCGCCGCCTACGGCATGACCGCCACCTGGAACGAGGACTACGAGGAGGTCGACGAGCAGCGCGCCCGCGCCTTCCTCGACCGGCTGGGCATGACCGAGTTCCTGGACCGCAAGTTCGGCACGCTCTCCGAGGGCGAGCGCAAGCGCACCCTGATCGCCCGCGCGATGATGACCGACCCCGAACTGCTCCTCCTCGACGAGCCCGCCGCCGGTCTCGACCTCGGTGGCCGCGAGGACCTCGTACGCCGTCTCGGCCGGCTCGCCAAGGACCCGTACGCGCCCTCGATGGTGATGGTGACCCACCACGTCGAGGAGATCGCCCCGGGCTTCACGCACGTCCTGATGATCCGTCAGGGCAAGGTGCTCGCCGCCGGACCGATGGAGACCGAGCTGTCCTCCCGCAACCTCTCCCTCTGCTTCGGGCTCCCGCTCGTCGTCGAACAGCGGGGAAACCGCTGGACCGCGCAGGGCCTTCCGCTCGGCTGACCGGTTCCGCACCCCTTGCGCCCTGTCCCCGGAGGGGACTGCCGCCCTACCATGGCCCCGTGGACATCGAGGCATGGGTGTGGTGGCTGATCGGGGCGGCAGGGCTGGGAATCCCGCTCGTCGTCACCACCATGCCGGAATTCGGGATGCTGGCCGCCGGGGCGGTCGCCGCATCGGTCGTCGCCGCCCTCGGCGCGGGCCCGGTGGCCCAGGTCCTCGTCTTCGTGATCGTGTCCGTCGCGCTCATCGCGGTCGTACGCCCCATCGCGAACCGGCACCGGTCCCAGCGGCCCGAACTGGCCACCGGCATCGATGCGCTGAAAGGCCGTCAGGCCGTCGTCCTGGAAAGGGTCGACGGCAGCGGGGGCCGTATCAAGCTGGCCGGAGAGGTCTGGTCGGCGCGCTCACTCGACGGCGACACCAGTTACCAGCCAGGTCAGCAGGTCGACGTCGTGGAGATCGACGGCGCGACAGCCGTAGTCCTGTGACAGAACCTCACACACGGCAGACCGCGGTCTGCGAAAATCGATCATCGCGAACTGCCGGCAATCGAAGGGCACGGGGAGCACGATGCCATCCGTCATCATCGTTCTGATCATTCTGGTGGTGCTGGTCTTCATCGCCCTGATCAAAACGATCCAGGTGATCCCACAGGCCAGCGCCGCCATCGTCGAACGCTTCGGCCGCTACACACGCACGCTCAACGCCGGGCTGAACATCGTCGTCCCGTTCATCGACTCGATCCGCAACCGGATCGACCTCCGGGAACAGGTCGTGCCCTTCCCGCCGCAGCCGGTGATCACCCAGGACAACCTGGTCGTCAACATCGACACGGTCATCTATTACCAGGTGACCGACGCGCGCGCAGCGACCTACGAAGTGGCCAGCTACATCCAGGCGATCGAGCAGCTCACCGTCACCACCCTCCGCAACATCATCGGCGGCATGGACCTGGAGCGGACCCTGACCTCCCGCGAGGAGATCAACGCGGCGCTGCGCGGTGTGCTCGACGAAGCCACCGGCAAGTGGGGCATCCGCGTCAACCGCGTCGAACTCAAGGCCATCGAGCCGCCGACCTCCATCCAGGACTCGATGGAGAAGCAGATGCGCGCCGACCGTGACAAGCGCGCCGCGATCCTCCAGGCCGAAGGCGTCCGGCAGTCCGAAATCCTGCGCGCCGAAGGTGAGAAGCAGTCCGCCATCCTGCGCGCCGAAGGTGAGGCCAAGGCGTCGGCGCTGCGCGCGGAGGGTGAGGCCCAGGCCATCCGTACGGTCTTCGAGTCGATCCACGCGGGCGACGCCGACCAGAAGCTGCTCGCCTACCAGTACCTCCAGATGCTCCCCAAGATCGCCGAGGGCGATGCCAACAAGCTCTGGATCGTGCCGAGCGAGATCGGCGACGCGCTCAAGGGACTCAGCGGAGCCTTCGGGAACCTCGGCGAGAACGTGCCCGGCTTCAACACCGCCAAGGAGCAGCAGCCCGCGCCGCCCGCGGCCAGGCGCCCCTCGGAGTGACGGAGAAGCCCGCCCCGCCGGGGCGGGCTTCGACGCCCAAGGGCAGCGGAGTGCCCGCCGGCTACGCGGTCTGCGGGAGCCAGCCGGGCAGTGCCTCCCGGTCGCCGACACCGAGAGCGAGCATCATCGCGTCGGCCGGGGTCGGCACGAACGGCTTGCGCAGCAGGGGCATCCCGGCCTGGTCCGGGGTACGGGCCGCTTTCCGGTGGTTGTCCTCCGCACAGGAGGCGACGGTATTCAGCCAGGTGTCCTGGCCGCCCTGAGCACGCGGCACCACGTGGTCGACGGTGGTCGCCCGACGTCCGCAGTACGCGCACCGGTGCTGGTCCCTGACCAGCACCCCCCGTCTCGACCACGGTGCCTGTCTTCGGAACGGGACCCGGACGTAGCGGCAGAGCCTGATCACCCGGGGCACCGGGAGTTCCACGGCGGCCGCACGCACCCGCAGACCAGGATGGGCCTGCTCCACCACGGCCTTGTCCTGGAGCACCAGCACCACCGCGCGGTTGAGCGTCACCGTCGACAGCGGTTCGAAGCTGGCGTTCAGTACCAATGTGTCCCGCATGGTGCCCACCTCCGTGTGCCGGCCCACCCCCTGGCGGGCTGGGATCAACTCTGGCCGGGCACGCCACGATGGACAACGCAATAAAAAAGGCCCTGCCCTGATCTCTCCAAGACCAGGGCAGGGCAAACAACCGGGCGCGGTTCAGCTTTCGGCGGGAGCCGCGTACTCCGCGACGAGCTGGGCGCGTGCCAGCGTGTGGAAACGCAGATTGAAGCCGACCGCGGCCGGCGGCGTGTCCGAGTCGATACCGAGCTGCGCGGTGTCCACCGCGTACACGGTGAAGACATAGCGGTGGTTCTCACCGGCCGGCGGCGCGGCGCCCCCGAACTCCTTCGCACCGTAGTCGTTCCGCGCCTGGACCGCGCCGGGCGGCAGCCCCTTGGACGCGCCACTGCCCGCGCCCGCCGGGAGCCCGGTCACCGACGCCGGGATGTCGAACAGCGACCAGTGCCAGAACCCGCTGCCCGTGGGCGCGTCGGGGTCGAAGCAGGTCACGGCGAAGCTCCTGGTCTCCGGCGGGAATCCCTCCCACCGCAGCTGCGGCGAGGTGTTCCCCGCCGCGTACACCTGAGCGTCCTTCAATACCGACCCCGGCGCGATGTCCTCGCTCACCACGGTGAACGAGGGCACCGGCGGATGGAAATCATGGGGGAGCGGCGGCTTGCTGAGCCCGGTCACGACGGCACCTCCTGCATCGGCTGTCAGTTCCGCCTCCGACCCTAGAGCCAGTTCCGCCTGCCACCCACATCGGCCATCCACTGATGGAGGAAACCCGTCCAGTCGGTCTCCTGGAAATCGTGCAGCCCCACCTGGAACGCCCGGTACGAGTCGCTGCCCTCGCTGAAGAGGCCCGCCTTCTTGTCCATTTCCAGTATCACGTCCATCTCACGGTCATCCGTGACGAAGGTCAGCTCGACCTGATTGAGCCCGCGGTACTGCTCCGGCGGCGCGAACTCGATCTCCTGGTAGAAGGGGAGCAGCTGGCGCGTGCCGCGGATGTGCCCCCGCTCCAGGTCGGCGCTCATGAAGCGGAAGCCGAGCGTGCCGAAGGCGTCGAGGATGGCCTGCTGAGCCGGGAGCGGGTGCACCTGAACGGGGTCCAGGTCCCCGGAGTCCAGCGCACGCGCGATCTCCAGCTGGGTCGTCACCCCGATGTGCATACCGGGAAGCGGCCGCCCCGCAAGCGTGGTGATCGGGGTCTCCCAGGGAATTTCGAGCCCGAACGGCACCACGTGCAGATCGCCCGCCGCGATGGCCAGTTCCCCGCCGAGACGCAGTTCGGTGAACTCGATGTCCTGCTTGATCTCGTGGTCGCCGCCCTCGGTCTCCACCCGCCCCTGGAGCCCCACCGAGAGCCCCTCGATCCGCTGGTCGACGGCGCCGCCCCGGATCCGCACCTCGCCCTGGACCACACCGCCCGGTACGACGTTCACCTCGGCCAGTTCGGTCTCCACCGAAGCGCCGCCGGCCCCCAAGCTCGCGAGCAGTCTCCTGAACCCCATTGCCCACTCCCTCCCTGTTCCTTGTTGATCTTGCCCCCCATACATACGCGTCCACGCCCGGCGACCGCCAGTCGGTCCCCAGTACGCTCGTACGGCATGAAGGCAAGCCCGGACCGCAAGCCCCTGCCCCGCCACTTCTTCGCGCGCTCGGTACTGGAGGTGGCCCCGGATCTGCTGGGCCGCGTCCTGGTCCGCCGTACGCCGGAGGGGCCCATGGAACTACGGCTCACCGAAGTGGAGGCCTACGCGGGGGAGGCCGACCCGGGCTCCCATGCCTACCGGGGCCGCACCGCTCGTAACGACGTCATGTTCGGCCCGCCCGGACATGTGTACGTCTACTTCACCTACGGCATGTGGCACTGCATGAATCTGGTCTGCGGCCCCGAGGGCAGCGCGAGCGGGGTACTGCTCCGCGGGGGAGAGGTGACCGAGGGCGCAGCGCTGGCACGCTCCCGCCGCCCCGCGGCCCGGAACGACAGGGAGCTGGCCAGGGGCCCGGCCCGGCTGGCGACCGGTCTCGATGTCGACCGGTCGCTCAACGGCGCGGACGTCTGCGCGCCGGGTGAGAGCCCGGTGACGCTCCTCGCCGGCACGCCGCCCCAACCCGGGCAGGTACGCAGCGGCCCCCGCACGGGAGTTGGCGGAGAGGGCGCCCACCAGCCGTGGCGCTTCTGGATCGATGGCGATCCCACGGTCAGTCCGTACCGGGCGCACGTTCCGCGCAAGAGGCGGGCTTGACTCGGCCGGTACGGACCCCTAATGTAGTCCGAGCCGCTTGACACGGTGACTGCTATCGGAACAGCCCATCGGGCCGAACCTGAGCAGCCCGAAGCGGCCAACCACTACCTAC
>NZ_CP107948.1:1160000-1630000 GCF_036061255.1 Streptomyces sp. NBC_00388 | reverse complement strand
CAGTACCCTCAGGAAGAGAAAACAACCGTGATTCCGGGAGTAGTGGCGAGCGAAACCGGATGAGGCCAAACCGTATGTGTGTGATACCCGGCAGGGGTTGCGCATGCGGGGTTGTGGGATTGCACTTCAACAGTCTGCCGGCTGTTGGGCAAGTCAGAAACCGTTGGTGTAGGCGAAGGACATGCGAAAGGTCCGGCGTAGAGGGTAAGACCCCCGTAGCTGAAACATCAACGGCTTGCTTGTGTGACTCCCAAGTAGCACGGGGCCCGAGAAATCCCGTGTGAATCTGGCGGGACCACCCGCTAAGCCTAAATATTCCCTGGTGACCGATAGCGGATAGTACCGTGAGGGAATGGTGAAAAGTACCGCGGGAGCGGAGTGAAATAGTACCTGAAACCGTGTGCCTACAAGCCGTGGGAGCGTCGCTCATATTCTTCGGAATGTGGGTCGTGACTGCGTGCCTTTTGAAGAATGAGCCTGCGAGTTAGCGGTGTGTAGCGAGGTTAACCCGTGTGGGGAAGCCGTAGCGAAAGCGAGTCCTAATAGGGCGTTTGAGTTGCACGCTCTAGACCCGAAGCGGAGTGATCTAGCCATGGGCAGGTTGAAGCGGCTGTAAGAGGTCGTGGAGGACCGAACCCACCAGGGTTGAAAACCTGGGGGATGACCTGTGGTTAGGGGTGAAAGGCCAATCAAACTCCGTGATAGCTGGTTCTCCCCGAAATGCATTTAGGTGCAGCGTCGTGTGTTTCTTGCCGGAGGTAGAGCACTGGATAGGCGATGGGCCCTACCGGGTTACTGACCTTAGCCAAACTCCGAATGCCGGTAAGTGAGAGCGCGGCAGTGAGACTGTGGGGGATAAGCTCCATGGTCGAGAGGGAAACAGCCCAGAGCATCGACTAAGGCCCCTAAGCGTACGCTAAGTGGAAAAGGATGTGGAGTCGCAGAGACAACCAGGAGGTTGGCTTAGAAGCAGCCATCCTTGAAAGAGTGCGTAATAGCTCACTGGTCAAGTGATTCCGCGCCGACAATGTAGCGGGGCTCAAGCGTACCGCCGAAGTCGTGTCATTTCAGCAATAGGGCCAACGCCCGCTGGGATGGGTAGGGGAGCGTCGTGTGCCGGGTGAAGCAGCCGCGGAAGCGAGTTGTGGACGGTTCACGAGTGAGAATGCAGGCATGAGTAGCGATACACACGTGAGAAACGTGTGCGCCGATTGACTAAGGGTTCCTGGGTCAAGCTGATCTGCCCAGGGTAAGTCGGGACCTAAGGCGAGGCCGACAGGCGTAGTCGATGGACAACCGGTTGATATTCCGGTACCCGCTTTGAAACGCCCAATACTGAATCCTCTGATGCTAAGGCCGTGAAGCCGTCCTGGAGCCTTCGGGCAAAGGGAAGTGGTGGAGCCGCTGAACCAAGGTGGTAGTAGGTAAGCGATGGGGTGACGCAGGAAGGTAGTCCAGCCCGGGCGGTGGTTGTCCCGGGGTAAGGGTGTAGCCCGTCATCCAGGTAAATCCGGATGGCACATGGGGTGAGACCTGATGCCGAGCCGATTGTGGTGAAGTGGATGATCCTATGCTGTCGAGAAAAGCCTCTAGCGAGTTTCATGGCGGCCCGTACCCTAAACCGACTCAGGTGGTCAGGTAGAGAATACCGAGGCGTTCGGGTGAACTATGGTTAAGGAACTCGGCAAAATGCCCCCGTAACTTCGGGAGAAGGGGGGCCATTCCTGGTGATCTGTTTTACACAGTGAGCTGGGGGTGGCCGCAGAGACCAGCGAGAAGCGACTGTTTACTAAAAACACAGGTCCGTGCGAAGCCGTAAGGCGATGTATACGGACTGACGCCTGCCCGGTGCTGGAACGTTAAGGGGACCGGTTAGTGATCTTTCGGGGTTGCGAAGCTGAGAACTTAAGCGCCAGTAAACGGCGGTGGTAACTATAACCATCCTAAGGTAGCGAAATTCCTTGTCGGGTAAGTTCCGACCTGCACGAATGGCGTAACGACTTCTCGACTGTCTCAACCATAGGCCCGGTGAAATTGCACTACGAGTAAAGATGCTCGTTTCGCGCAGAAGGACGGAAAGACCCCGGGACCTTTACTACAGTTTGATATTGGTGTTCGGTTCGGCTTGTGTAGGATAGGTGGGAGACTTTGAAGCGGCCACGCCAGTGGTTGTGGAGTCGTCGTTGAAATACCACTCTGGTCGTGCTGGATGTCTAACCTCGGTCCGTGATCCGGATCAGGGACAGTGTCTGATGGGTAGTTTAACTGGGGCGGTTGCCTCCTAAAGAGTAACGGAGGCGCCCAAAGGTTCCCTCAGCCTGGTTGGCAATCAGGTGTTGAGTGTAAGTGCACAAGGGAGCTTGACTGTGAGACCGACGGGTCGAGCAGGGACGAAAGTCGGGACTAGTGATCCGGCAGTGGCTTGTGGAAGCGCTGTCGCTCAACGGATAAAAGGTACCCCGGGGATAACAGGCTGATCTTCCCCAAGAGTCCATATCGACGGGATGGTTTGGCACCTCGATGTCGGCTCGTCGCATCCTGGGGCTGGAGTCGGTCCCAAGGGTTGGGCTGTTCGCCCATTAAAGCGGTACGCGAGCTGGGTTTAGAACGTCGTGAGACAGTTCGGTCCCTATCCTCTGCGCGCGTAGGAATATTGAGAAGGGCTGTCCCTAGTACGAGAGGACCGGGACGGACGAACCTCTGGTGTGCCAGTTGTCCTGCCAAGGGCATGGCTGGTTGGCTACGTTCGGAAAGGATAACCGCTGAAAGCATCTAAGCGGGAAGCCTGCTTCGAGATGAGTATTCCCACCCCCTTTGAGGGGTTAAGGCTCCCAGTAGACGACTGGGTTGATAGGCCAGATGTGGAAGCCCGGTAACGGGTGGAGCTGACTGGTACTAATAGGCCGAGGGCTTGTCCTCAGTTGCTCGCGTCCACTGTGTTGTTCCCAGGCCACGAACGGTCGTGCCGGCGGAACTTGTTTCACTTACTTAACTGAAGAGTGTGCTTGTTCGCTAGAGCCCAAATAGGGTTTCGGTGGTCATAGCGTTAGGGAAACGCCCGGTTACATTCCGAACCCGGAAGCTAAGCCTTTCAGCGCCGATGGTACTGCAGGGGGGACCCTGTGGGAGAGTAGGACGCCGCCGAACAATCTTTGAAGGACCTTTGGTCCCAGCGTTCAACGCTGGGACCAAAGGTCCTTTTTTTATTTCCCGAAGCGCGTCGGATGACCGATTGCGTGAGAATGACTGCGGTACCCGAAGACAGGAGCCCCACCCATGTCCACCAACTCTCCCGACGACCGACCGGAACGCGAGCCGCGTCGCCGGGACGGCGGTGACCAGGGCGGATTCCGCGGTGGTCGTGACAACCGATCCGGCGGTCCGAGCCGGGACAACGACCGTGGCGGCTTCCGGCGTGACGACAGCCGGGGTGGCAGTCGTGGCAACAGCACCGGCGGTGCCGGCGGCGGTTTCCGCGGTGGGCGGGACGACCGTCCGGCCGGCGGCCCGCGCCGTGACGACCGTGGCGGACGCCCGGCAGGCGCCGGCGGTGGCTTCCGCGGCGGTCGTGACGACCGTCCCTCCGGCGGCCCGCGCCGTGATGACGACCGCGGTGGACGTCCCGGTGGCAGCGGCGGTGGATTCCGCGGCGGTCAGCGGGACGACCGTGGTGGCCGTCCGTCCGGAGGCGACCGTGGTGGGCGTCCCGGTGGCAGTGGCGGTGGCTTTGCCCGGCGTGATGACCGGCCTTCCTTCCGTCGTGATGACAGCCGTGATGACCGGTCGTCGTTCCGTCGTGATGACAGCCGTGGTCCGCGTCGTGATGACGATCGTGGTGGACGTCCCAGCGGTGGCGGCGGCTTCGAGCGCCGTGACGACCGTGGTGGCCGTCCCTCTGGTGGTGACCGTGGCGGGTACCGCGGCGGTCGTGACGACCGTTCGTCCAGCGCTCCGCGCCGGGACGACGAGCGCGGCGGTTTCCGCCGTGACGACCGTCCCAGCAGTGGTGGCTTCGAGCGCCGTGACGACCGTGGCGGCCGTCCCTCCGGCGGCGACCGTGGCGGGTACCGCGGCGGTCAGCGCGACGACCGCGGTGGCCGTCCCTCCGGTGGTGACCGTGGCGGCTTCCGCGGCGGTCAGCGTGACGACCGTGGTGGTGACCGTGGCGGATTCCGCGGCGGTCGTGACGACCGGCCGTCGGGTGGCCCGCGCCGCGATGATGACCGTGGTGGGCGTCCCGGTGGCAGTGGCGGTGGCTTTGCCCGGCGTGATGACCGGCCTTCCTTCCGTCGTGATGACAGCCGTGATGACCGGTCGTCGTTCCGTCGTGATGACAGCCGTGGTCCGCGTCGTGATGACGATCGTGGTGGACGTCCCAGCGGCGGCGGTGGCTTCGAGCGCCGTGACGACCGTGGTGGCCGTCCCTCTGGTGGTGACCGTGGCGGGTACCGCGGCGGTCGTGACGACCGTTCGTCCAGCGCTCCGCGCCGGGACGACGAGCGCGGCGGTTTCCGCCGTGACGACCGTCCCAGCAGTGGTGGCTTCGAGCGCCGTGACGACCGTGGTGGCCGTCCCTCCGGCGGCGACCGCGGAGGGTACCGCGGCGGTCAGCGCGACGACCGCGGTGGTGACCGCGGCGGGTTCCGCGGCGGTATGCGTGATGAGCGCGAGCGGGACCGCGAGCCGGTCAAGCGGCTTCCCATTCCGGAGGACGTCACCGGCCAGGAGATCGACAAGGACGTACGGCAGGAGCTGATGAGCCTGCCCAAGACCCTCGCCGAGGATGTCGCCAAGAACCTGGTGATGGTCGCCCGGCTCATCGACGAGGATCCCGAAGAGGCGTACGAGTACTCGCGGATCGCCCTGCGGCTGGCCTCGCGGGTCGCCGCCGTGCGTGAGGCGGCCGGGTTCGCCGCGTATGCGACGCAGAAGTACACGGAGGCGCTTGCCGAATTCCGTGCCACGAAGCGGATGACCGGCACGGTCGACCTCTGGCCCGTCATGGCCGACTGCGAGCGCGGCCTTGGCCGGCCCGAGCGGGCGATGGCGATGGCCGGAGAGCCCGAGGTCCAGAAGCTCGACAAGGCCGGACAGGTCGAGATGCGTCTGGTCGCCGCCGGCGCGCGCCGTGACATGGGGCAGATCGACGCGGCGATCGTGACGCTCCAGAGCCCGGAGCTCGCGTCCAGCTCCGTCCAGCCGTGGACCGCCCGGCTGCGCTACGCGTACGCCGACGCGCTGCTGGCGGCCGGACGCGAGGACGAGGCCCGCGAGTGGTTCGCGAAGACCATCGAGTCCGACAAGGACGGCTCGACGGACGCCTCGGACCGGCTCGCCGAGCTGGAAGGCGTCGAGTTCGTCGACGTCGAGGACGAGTCGGACGATGCGTCCGACGAGCCCGCGGCCGGTGCCCCGCAGCAGAGCCGGAGCGACGAAAGCACCGACGACGACCGAGACTGATCCCACCGGGCCGGTGCGGACCGCGGGTCCGCCCGGCCGGGCGGACCGGGCATCCGGTGAACCGGGAAGCAGTCCACCGGACAAGAAGAAGGGCCGTACCCCGGGAAGCCGGGGTGCGGCCCTTCTCGCGTGGCGCGGAGTTCGACGCGGCCCCCGCGGCAGGCTCAGTCGAGGGCGAGGCTGCGCAGCACGAGCCCGGTCGCCGGTTTCGGGCCGAACGAGGTCGACTTGCGGGGCATCGTGACCCCTGCGCGGGCCAGCTCCCGGACGACCTCCTCGCGTACGGGATGCATCAGGACAGCCGTGCCGCCCAGGCGTTCCGCCTGCTCGACTGCCGCGTCCGTGGCATGGATGTACGCGATGTGCTCGGGTGCGTCGGGGACCGACCAGACCTTGTCGAGGAGTGTGTGGTGCAGGACGGTCGCGTCGAGGGTCCGCCACGCCCCGGGATGGTCCGTGGGAACCGTACGGGCCACCAGATCCTCCGCCGGACGGTCCACGAGGTGGAACCTGCCGTCCCCGGCGAGCAGGAAGGCGTTGCCCGCGGCGGCAGCGTCGGCGAGGGCTTCCAGTCCTTGCGGCAGCGTGTCCAGCGTGCGGATCCGGAAGGCGCCGTCGAGCGCCGTGAGCGCCTCCCCGACCGGCAGCCGGCGCAGCACCCGGTGGATGGCCCGGACCTGCAGCGGATAACGGACCGTGTCGATGAGGAGCACCAGCCCGTACCCCCACGGGCCGGGCCCGGGGTGCTCACCGCGCAGCCGGAGGTAGGTCGCCCACCGGTGGTGCCCGTCGGCGATCAGGGCCTGGCGGTCGGCCAGGTCATCCTGCGCCTCCGCGATCTCCGCGGGGTCGGTGACCGCCCACAGCCGGTGGCTGAAGCCGTCCTCGGTGACGGTCGCGAGCAGTGGCGGGCCGGTTATCGTCCGCTCGATGAGGGCAGTCGCACCCCCTCTGCCCGCGGTTCCCTCCGCCGCGTTGTCGCTGCGGTACGTCAGCAGAAGCGGTTCGAAGTTGACGGCCGTGGTCCGCATCAGCGCCGCCCGGTCATCGACGATGTCCGCCATCACATCCTCGTGCGGGAGGACCACGCCCTCCTCCGGGGTGGAGAGGGCGAGCGCGCCGATCAGGCCGCGCTGGAGGACGCCGTCCCTGCTCTGCTCGTACACATAGAGGGCGGCCTCGGGGTCGGCGGCCAGGATGCCGTCCCTGAGCCAGTCGGCGAGGGTCGTCGCTGCCTTCTCGTTGCGGGCGGCCGGGGTGCCTGCCTGCGGCAGGATCAGCCTCACGATGTTGTGCGGATCGGCAGACTCCAGGTGCAGCAACCCGTCCGGCCTGACCACGACGTCGTACGGGGGAGACGTGACGGCCGCGAGGCTGCCGACGCGTTCGGGTACGTAGCGCACTCCGCGGAAAGGGAAAAGGCGCAGTCCGTTGTCCGCATGCCGACCACTTGAAGTCATTGGTGCATGGTATGTGGGGATCCGTCATACGGGATGATCGACAGAAGAACAGCCAACGAGGAGTGCGATGACCCGCCAGACCAGGACCAGCCCAGACGGCATGAGTACGGCTCTGAGTGAGACGTACGACACAGCCTTGCTCGACCTGGACGGGGTGGTGTACGCGGGCGGCGCCGCGATCGGCCACGCTGTCGAGTCGCTGGGGACCGCGCGGGACGGCGGGATGCACCTCGCGTACGTCACCAACAACGCGCTGCGGCCCCCGGACGCGGTGGCCGCGCACCTGACCGAGCTGGGGGTGCCCGCCGAGGCCGCCGACGTCATCACGTCGGCCCAGGCGGTGTCCCGGCTGATCGCCGATCAGGTCCCCTCCGGATCCCGGGTGCTGGTCATCGGAGGGGAGGGGCTGCGGGTCGCGCTGCGCGAACGCGGCCTGGAACCGGTGGACTCCGCCGACGACTCACCGGTTGCGGTGGCCCAGGGATACGGGGGCCCCGACATGACCTGGGCACGGTTCGCCGAGGCCGGATACGCGATCAACAGCGGTCTGCCGTGGTTCGTCTCCAATACGGATCTGACCATTCCCAGTGCACGGGGGATCGCCCCCGGAAACGGCGCCGCGGTCGAGGTGGTCCGGATCGCGACCGGGGCGGAGCCGCAGGTGGCCGGGAAGCCGCTGCCCCCGATGCACCGGGAGACCGTGCTGCGCACCGGCGCCGAGCGGCCGCTGGTCGTGGGGGACCGGCTGGACACCGACATCGAGGGCGCGTTCAACGGGGAGGTGGACTCGCTGCTGGTCCTGACCGGGGTGACGGACGGGGCGCAGCTGCTGGCCGCGCCGCCGGAGCACCGGCCGACCTATGTGGACGCGGATCTGCGCGGGTTGCTCACCGGGCAGCCCGAAGTGACCGCAGAGGGCGGCACGTTCAGGTGCGGCGGATGGACCGCATCCGTACGGGACGGTGAGCTGGCCGTCGAGGGTGAGGGGGAGAGCCTGGACGGGCTGCGGGCGCTGTGTGCCGCGGCCTGGACAGAGGCGGGCGACGGTACGTACGGTCGCGACACGGGCAAGGTGCTCTCGCGCGTCGGTCTCTGATGTGCGCCGCGGGGCCGGGCGCCGCGGGGTCGGGCGGGCCGGTTCGGCGGGGCTTTCCGGCCGGCTCCCACCCGGCACGGAATTGCCAGGGTAGGCTAACCTAACCACGTGTTGGTCGACAGTCCCTCCAGACAGAGCGCGGAGCAAGCTCCCGCGCCCCCCAAGCGCAACGCGGCGCGCGCCGCCGGGCTGCTGCTGTCGCTCGCCGTACTGCTTCTGGTCGTCGTCGCGAGTATCGCCGTGGGCGCCAAGGCCGTGCCGCTCGGCGACGTGTGGCACGGCCTGGCGCACGGCTCGGGCAGCGGCAACGACGTCCTGATCCGGGATGTGCGCATACCGCGCACCGTGCTGGGGCTCCTGGTCGGGGCCGCGCTCGGCGTCGCCGGGGCCGTGATGCAGGCGCTCACCCGTAATCCGCTCGCCGAGCCCGGCGTCCTCGGTGTCAACGCCGGGGCGTCCGCCGCCGTGGTCTCCGCGATGAGCTTTCTCGGCGTCAGTTCCTTCACGGGCTATGTGTGGTTCGCCTTCGCGGGCGCTGCCGTGGTCTCGGTGCTCGTGTACGTGCTGAGCGGAAGCCGGGGGGCCACCCCGGTACGTCTGGCGCTCGCCGGAACCGCGGTCACCGCGGCGCTGTTCGGTTACGTCAACGCCGTACAGCTCCTGGACTCGGCCGCGCTCGACCGCATGCGCTTCTGGACCGTCGGTTCGCTGGCCTCGGCGACGTCGGGCACCGTCTCGGACGTGTGGCCGTTCGTGGCGGCCGGCCTGCTGATCGCCCTGCTGCTCGGGCGGCCGCTCAACGCCATGGCGCTGGGCGACGACACGGCCAGGGCCCTCGGCGCGCATCTGACGCGCACCCGGGTGCTCGCGATGATCGCCGTCACCCTGCTCTGCGGTTCGGCGACCGCGGCATGCGGGCCGATCGTGTTCATCGGGCTGATGGTCCCGCACATCGTCCGGGCCATCACAGGACCCGACATGCGCTGGACGCTGCCGTACGCGGCGGTCCTCTCGCCCGTTCTGCTGCTGGGCACCGATGTCATCGGCAGGATCGTGGCCCGGCCCGCCGAACTCCAGGTCGGCATCGTGACCGCTCTCATCGGCGGTCCCGTCTTCATCTTTCTCGTACGCCGCCGGAGGATGACCCAGCTGTGAAAGCGATCCATGCGATACGGACCCCGGGCGGGCTCTCCCTGCGGGTCGACGTCAGGGCCACCGTGGTCGTCGTCGTGCTGGCCGTCGTCGCGCTGGCGGCCGGCGTGGTGCTCATCGGGAGCGGTGACTACCCGATCGCGCCCGCGGAAGTGATCCGTACCCTGCTGGGCGGAGGCACCACGGCCCAGGAGTTCATCGTCAACGACCTGCGGCTGCCCCGGGCGCTCGTCGGTCTCCTCGTCGGGGCCGCGCTGGGCGTCGGAGGCGCGGTCTTCCAGTCGATCTCCCGCAATCCGCTGGGAAGTCCGGACGTGATCGGCTTCGGACAGGGCGCCGGCGTGGGCGCGCTGTCCGTGATCGTGCTCTTCCACGGCGGGGCGACCGCTGTGGCCGGCGGCGCCATCGCCGGCGGCCTGGTCACCGGCATCGCCGTGTACGTACTGGCGTGGAAGCGCGGGGTGCACGGTTACCGGCTGGTGCTCGTCGGCATCGGCGCGGCCGCCATGCTCACCGCCTGCAACAGCTACCTGCTCACCAAGGCCAATCTGGTCGACGCGACCCGCGCCGTCGTCTGGATGACCGGCTCGCTCGACGGCCGTGACTGGTCGCAGGTCTGGCCGCTGCTGGTCGCCTGCGTGGTCCTGATACCGCTGGTCCTGGGCTACGGACGCAACCTCAGGATGCTGGAGATGGGCGACGACGCCGCGTACGCCCTGGGCGTGCGGGTCGAGCGGACCAGGCTGGTGCTGATGCTGGCCGCCGTCCTGCTCACCGCGGTGGCCACCGCCGCGGCCGGCCCGATCGCCTTCGTCGCGCTCAGCGCCCCCCAGCTGGCCCGCCGGCTGACCCGCTCCCCGGGCGCCAACCTGCTCCCGTCGGCCTTCATGGGCGCGGCCCTGCTGGTCGTCGCCGACTGGATCGCCCAGCGTGCCTTCGGTGACCGGCAGCTTCCGGTGGGGGTGGTGACCGGGGTGCTCGGCGGCTGTTACCTGCTGTGGCTGCTGGTCTCCGAACGCAAGGCAGGACGGATCTGATGACTACCAGGAGTACGACCATGCAGCGACTCACCGCCGAATCGGTCACCCTCGGCTACGAGCAGCGGACGATCGCCGAGAATCTCTCGGTCGAGATCCCCGACAACTCCTTCACCGTCATCGTCGGCCCCAACGCCTGCGGCAAGTCGACGCTGCTGCGCGCCCTGTCGAGAATGCTGAAGCCCTCACAGGGGCGGGTACTCCTCGACGGTCAGGCGATCGGCTCGATGCCCGCCAAGAAGGTCGCCAGGACGCTGGGACTGCTTCCGCAGTCGTCCATCGCCCCCGACGGCATCACCGTCGCCGACCTGGTGGCCCGCGGCCGCTACCCGCACCAGGGCCTGCTGCGCCAGTGGTCGCCCGAGGACGAGCGCATCGTCAAGGAGTCCATGGAGTCGACGCGGATCGGGGAGCTCGCCGACCGCTATGTGGACGAGCTCTCGGGCGGCCAGCGCCAGCGCGTCTGGATCGCGATGGCGCTCGCCCAGCAGACCCCGCTGCTGCTGCTCGACGAGCCGACGACCTTCCTCGACATCCAGCACCAGATCGACGTGCTCGACCTCTGCGCCGAACTCCACGAGGCACAGGGCCGCACCCTGGTGGCCGTACTGCACGACCTCAATCACGCCGCGCGCTACGCGACGCACCTCATCGCCATGCGGGACGGCGCGATCGTCGCAGAGGGGCCGCCCGCCGATGTGGTCACGGCCGCGCTCGTGGAGAAGGTCTTCGGACTGCGCTGCCAGATCATCGACGACCCCGAGACAGGAACACCGCTGGTGGTGCCCGCGGGGCGCAGGGCGCGCACCGCTGCTACAGCAGTGTCCTGAGCCGCAGCAGATCGCGGAAGCCCGCTTCGAGCCTGACCCGGCCCGAGCCCCAGGCCTTGGCGAAGTTCAGCTCGCCGCCGACCAGGGCCACCAGATCGTCGCCCTTCATCGCGAGCCGGATCTCCGCCTTCGCGGGCGGCGGGCCCTCGACGGTGTCGAGCACCTGGATCCGGCCGTCCACCAGACGCCCGGTGAAGGTGGTGTCGAGGTCGGTGATGTGGCAGCTCAGCGAGCGGTCCAGCGCCGCAGCGCCGCGCACCTGGCTGTTCGCCTCTGTCATGTTGTCCGAGAGCCTGTCGAGGGCGCTGCGGCACTCTTCTGTCGTCGCCATCGTGATCGACCGTACCGCAGCGCTTCGGGGTAGCGTCTGGGCATGAGTGACGCGATGCCGGAGCCCTCCGGGGTGCAGGCCGGGAGCCCGGACGGCCAGGACGGGACGGGCCACGGCCCGGCGCCGCTGGGCGTGGTGCGCACGCCCACCGGGAACGCCGGGGTGGACCGGGTGCTGGAGCGGCTGGCCGACGCCGGCCACCTCGCTGCCGACGGACATGTCGAGGTGTACGAAGATGTACACCGGGGGCTGCGTGAGGCGCTGGACGCGCTGGACGCACCGCCCGGACCTCCGGTCCCGGCCCGTGGCCCCGTCCCTCACAACAGCAGGAGCTGAACCGAACGTGGCAGGAGTGGCACGCCGGCGTCTCGACGCCGAGCTGGTCCGCCGGAGTCTCGCCCGCTCGCGGGAGCACGCGAGCCAGCTGATCGCGGCGGGGCGGGTGACCGTCGGCGGCGCGACCGCGACCAAGGCGGCCACTCAGGTCGAGACGAGCGCCGCCGTTGTCGTACGCAAGGACGACACCGACCCCGACTACGTCTCGCGCGGAGGGCACAAGCTCGCCGGTGCCTTCGCGGCCTTCAGCCCGCTCGGACTGCGGATCGCGGAGCGGCGGGCGCTGGACGCGGGGGCATCCACCGGCGGCTTCACCGACGTCCTGCTGCGGGCGGGCGCCGCCCGGGTGGTCGCGGTGGACGTCGGCTACGGACAGCTCGCCTGGTCGCTGCAGAGCGACGACCGCGTCACCGTCAAGGACCGTACGAACGTACGCGAGTTGACGCTGGAGGCGATCGGCGGCACACCCGTGGACCTCGTCGTCGGCGACCTGTCGTTCATCGCGCTGGGGCTGGTGCTGCCCGCCCTGGTGCGGTGCGCGGGACCGGACGCCGACCTGGTGCTGATGGTCAAGCCGCAGTTCGAGATCGGCAAGGACCGGCTGGGCAGCGGAGGCGTGGTCCGCAGCCCGGAACTGCGGGCGGAGACCGTGCGGACGGTGGCCGGGCAGGCCGCCGCGCTCGGCCTGGGCGTGCGGGGCGTCACCGCCAGCCCGCTGCCCGGGCCCTCGGGGAACGTCGAGTACTTTCTGTGGCTGCGGGCCGACGCGCCCGCGCTCGACCCGGCGGACGTGGAGCGTGCAGTGGCGGAGGGGCCGCAGTGACGGATGCAGCAGCACCATCGGCAGTTGACCCGGCGGCGTGGGGAGTGACACCCGGTGTGGCACCGGGGCCGGCAGTGGAACAGGCGGCGGAACCGGCGACGGCGCCCCCCGTGGACCGCACGGTCTTCCTGCTCGCCCATACCGGGCGGCCCGCAGCCATCCGCAGCGCCGAGCGCGTGGTGGAGGGGCTCCTCAAGAACGGCCTGCGGGTCCGTGTCCTGGTGGCGGAGGCGGCGGATCTGCCGCTGCCGCCCTCCGTCGAACTCGTTGCCGAGGCGACCCCCGCCTGCCTGGACGGCTGTGAGCTGCTGATCGTGCTCGGCGGCGACGGAACGCTGCTGCGCGGCGCCGAGTTCGCGCGTGCGTCCGGGGTGCCGATGCTCGGCGTCAACCTCGGCCGGGTCGGCTTCCTCGCCGAGGCCGAGCGCGACGACCTCGACAAGGTCGTCGACCGGGTCGTCACCCGGTCGTACGAGGTCGAGGAGCGGATGACCGTCGACGTCCTCGTGCACAACAACGGCGACATCGTGCACCGGGACTGGGCGCTGAACGAGGCCGCCGTGCAGAAGACCGAGCCCGAGCGGATGCTGGAGGTCGTCCTGGAGATCGACGGCCGTCCGGTGACCGGGTTCGGCTGCGACGGGGTCGTCTGCGCCACCCCGACCGGGTCGACCGCGTACGCCTTCTCGGCCGGCGGACCGGTGATCTGGCCGGAGGTGGAGGCGCTGCTGATGGTGCCCATCGGAGCACACGCCCTCTTCGCCAAGCCGCTGGTGACCTCGCCCACCTCCATCCTCGCGGTCGAGGTACAGCCGCACACCCCGCACGGCGTCCTGTGGTGCGACGGGCGCCGCTCGGTGGGTCTGCCCGCTGGGGCGCGGGTCGAGGTACGCAGGGGCGCCGTGCCCGTACGGCTCGCGCGGCTGCACCACGCGTCGTTCACCGACCGCCTGGTGGCCAAGTTCGCGCTGCCCGTGGCGGGCTGGCGCGGCGCGCCGCACTGAGCTCCGCAGGCCCGTGCCGGACCTCCGGCACGGGCCGGCCGGAGCCCGCGCCGGCCGGGCCGCGTCGCACGGGGCCCCGGAAACCTCGTATGGTCATGTGCGTGTTGGAGGAGATGCGGATACGGTCGCTCGGAGTCATCGACGACGCTGTGGTGGAGCTCTCACCCGGATTCACGGCGGTGACGGGCGAGACCGGCGCGGGCAAGACCATGGTCGTGACCAGCCTGGGGCTGCTGCTCGGCGGGCGCGCGGACGCCGCCCTGGTGCGGCTCGGTGCCAAGTCGGCGGTGGTCGAGGGGCGGATCGTGCTGCCCCCTGGCGCGCCGGCCGCGGTACGGGCCGAGGAAGCCGGCGCCGAACTCGACGAGGGCGCGCTGCTCATCAGCCGGACGGTCTCCGCCGAAGGGCGCTCGCGGGCGCACATCGGCGGGCGTTCCGTGCCGGTCGGGCTGCTCGCCGAGATCGCCGACGAACTGGTCGCCGTCCACGGACAGACCGACCAGCAGGGGCTGCTGCGCCCGGCCAGACAGCGCCAGGCCCTCGACCGGTACGCCGGTGAGGCGGTGGCCGGCCCGCACACCGAGTACGCGGCCGCCTACCGGAGGCTGCGCGCCGTCGCCGCCGAGCTCGACGAACTGACCACCCAGGCGCGTGAGCGGGCCCAGGAGGCGGACCTGCTCCGCTTCGGGCTCGACGAGATCGCCGCGGTCGAGCCGCTGCCCGGCGAGGACACCGAACTGGCAGCCGAGGCCGAACGGCTGGGGCACGCCGAAGCACTCGCCTCCGCCGCTTCCGCCGCGCACACCGCGCTCGCCGGCAACCCGGAGGACCCCGAGAGCGTCGACGCGACGACACTGGTCGCCGGGTCGGGGCGGTCTCTCGACGCGGTGCGCACCCACGATCCCGCGCTGGCCGCGCTGGCCGAGCGGATCGGTGAGATCGGCATCCTGCTCGCCGACGTGTCGGGGGAGCTGGCCGGTTACGCGGACGACCTCGACGCCGACCCCCTGCGGCTCGCCGCCGTGGAGGAGCGCAGGGCGGCGCTGACCCAGCTGACGCGGAAGTACGGCGAGGACATCGCAGCCGTGCTGGCCTGGTCGGAGGAGAGCGCGGCCCGCCTCGGCGAGCTGGAGGGCGACGACGAGCGGATCGGCGAACTGACCGCGGAGCGCGACGCGCTGCGCGCGGAGCTGTCCGGTCTCGCGCAGGCGCTCACCGACGCGCGGACCGAGGCTGCCGAGCGGTTCGCGGAAGCCGTCACCGCCGAACTCGCCTCACTCGCCATGCCGCACGCACGGGTGACGATCGACGTCCGGCAGACCGATGACCCCGAAGGAGTGGAAGTCGGCGGGCGGACCGTCGCCTGCGGCCCGCTCGGCGCCGACGAGGTGGAACTGCTGCTCGCCCCGCATCCGGGTGCGGCAGCCCGCCCCATCGCCAAGGGGGCGTCCGGCGGTGAGCTCTCCCGGGTGATGCTCGCCGTCGAGGTCGTCTTCGCGGGGTCCGACCCCGTACCGACGTACCTCTTCGACGAGGTCGACGCCGGAGTGGGCGGCAAGGCGGCGGTCGAGGTGGGCCGGCGGCTCGCCAGGCTGGCCAGGAACGCGCAGGTGGTGGTGGTGACGCATCTGCCGCAGGTGGCAGCGTTCGCCGACCGTCAGCTGCTCGTCGAGAAGACCAACGACGGCTCGGTGACCAGCAGCGGTGTCACGGTCCTGGAGGGCGAGGACCGGGTGCGGGAGCTGTCGCGGATGCTCGCGGGCCAGGAGGACTCGGAGACGGCCAGGGCGCACGCCGAGGAGCTGCTGGCCACGGCGCGCGCGGACGGCTGAGCGACAGCCGGGGCAGGGAGCGCGGTCCGGCTGCGGAACGGCCGGAGCGGGGAGCGCGGCCCGGCGCGGCCCGGCGCCGCCTGGCGACTGGCCGCCCCGGTGGAGCCGCCGGGAGGGAGGTCCTGCGGGGCTCCGGACCGGCCGGTCCAGGGCTGCCCCTGGGCCCTTCCGGTACGCCGCCTAGGGTGGGGCGCATGACGAGACACGGCGCCAGGACCACCGCACTCCTCGCCTCGTACGGCGCCACCCGCGCCGCCGCGACCGGGCTGCGCCGCAGGCTCCCGGGAGGCGCCGCGCGCTGGGAGCGCACCAACTACGCCGGGCGCACGGTCGAGCTGTGCGCCGGTCCGGCCGCCACCGTCGGTGCGGCGCTCGGCGTCGTCGCCGGGACCCTCCCGCCCCGCACCCGCGGGGCCGCAGCCCTGGCCGTGCTCGCCGCAGGGGCCTGTGGCGCGTACGACGACACCGCGGGGGCGGGCGATCCGCGCCGCGGCTTCCGCGCCCACCTCGGCGCGCTGAGCCGCGGCGAGCTCACCAGCGGTGCGGTGAAGCTCCTGGGTATCGGTGCGGCGGGTCTCGCCGCGGGCGTACTGCTCAAGGAGCGCCCCGCCGACCGGATCCTGGCCGGCGTGGTCGTCGCGGGCGCCGCCCACGCCGTCAACCTGGTGGATGTGCGCCCGGGACGGGCCGCCGTCGCCGTACTGGCGCTCGCGGCGCCCGGCCTGCTGCGGCGCGGCCCGGCCGGCGCGCTCGCCGCCGCACCGCTCGGCGCCGCCGCCGCGGTCGTCATCGACGACCTGGCCGAACAGACCATGCTCGGCGACGCGGGGGCACACGCCCTCGGCGCGGCCCTCGGCGTGGCTGTCGTC
Organism: Streptomyces sp. NBC_00388; assembly: GCF_036061255.1. Lineage (NCBI taxonomy): Bacteria > Bacillati > Actinomycetota > Actinomycetes > Kitasatosporales > Streptomycetaceae > Streptomyces > Streptomyces sp. NBC_00388. The sequence continues at coordinate 1,613,770 of NZ_CP107948.1, read as the reverse complement.
GCGGGCAACGGACGGGCCGGACTCGTCGTCCACGCGGCAGCGGTCGTCGCCGCCGCCGCGTACGGTGACAAGGTGAGCCGCGCGGCAGCCTGTTGAGCCGCAGCTCGCCCATGCGGGTGACAGCCCCGGCGCGTTGACGTGGCGGCACAGGGGCTCGTCCTCCCGGAGCGTGCCCGCACCCGCGTACGGGCTGGCATCCTGGGGCGCACACACCCGTCCGACGCCGACTCAGGAGCTCCGGTCAGTGAGCAGCACCCAGGTCCCGCCGTACGGCCGTTCACCTCTCCGCGCCGTCCAGGTGCTGGGCGGGGGCAGTGCCGGCAGCGGCGCACATGTCCGGTCGATCACCGGCGGCCTGGTCGACCGGGGGGTGCACGTCACCGTGTGCGCCCCCGCCGGGCTGGAGCGCGACTACGGCTTCAGCGAGGCCGGCGCGCGCGTCGTGCCCGTACCCCGGCGCGGTGATCCGGCGTCGATCGCCGCGCTGCGCGCCGCCTGCCTGCGGGCCGATGTCGTCCACGCGCACGGCCTGAACGCCGCCGTACGGGCCTCGTTGGCGCTCAGCGGGCTGCGGCGGCCCCTGGTCGTGACCTGGCACACCCGGGCGCACGCCGAAGGGGCGCGGGGCCGGATGCTGCGGCTGATGGAGCGAAGATGCGCCAGGGCGGCGGCAGTTGTCCTCGGTACGTCGTCCGAGCTGGTCGACAGAGCCCGCAGCCGGGGGGCGCGCGACGCCCGGCTCGCGCCGGTCGCTGTCCCCGCACCCCGAGTGGGCGCCGGCGGTCCCGAGAGCAAGGCGCGCGCGGAACTGGGCGCGATGGACCGGCCCCTGGTGATGACGGTGGGCAGCCTTGTCGCGCACCACGGCTACGGGACCCTGCTGGACGCGGCCCGGCTCTGGCAGCACCTCGACCCGGTACCGCTGCTGGTGATCGCGGGCGAGGGCGAGGAGCGTGCCGCCCTGCAGAGCCGTATCGCCGCCGACGCCCTGGCCGTCCGGCTCGTCGGGAGCCGGGAGGACGTGGCTGAACTGCTCGCCGCCGCCGATGTCGCTGTGCTGTCCAGCCGTTGGGAGGCCAGGTCCCTGCTGGCGCAGGAAGCGCTGCGGCTGGGGGTGCCACTGGTCGCCACGGCGGTCGGTGGGGTGCCCGAGCTGGTGGGCGACGCCGCTGAACTCGTGCCGTACGGGGAAGCGGAGGCGCTGGCCGCACGGGTGATCGCGCTGCTGGCCGACCCCGTACGCAGGGGAGAGCTGGCCGCGGCGGGCCGGGCCCAGGCCGCGAGCTGGCCCACGGAGGACGAGACGGTCGCGCAAGTGCTCAGCGTGTACGACGAGTTGACCGAATCAGCCGGGCGCCACTGAGAGTGCGACGGCGCTCCCCGTCGGGGGAGCGCGACATTCCGGCTGCCCGCGCCCCGGTGACCTGATGCGGCACGTCCCGGGCGCTCCGCCCCGGGCGCCCGGTCACGGGGTGTGCCTGCGGGCCCGGAGCGCCAGGCTCAGGGCGAGTACCGTCTGCGGGTCGTCCAGATCGGTGCCGAGGAGTTCGGCGATCCGCGCCAGCCGGTTGTAGAGCGTCTGGCGGTTGAGATGCAGCTCGCGCGCCGTCTCCGCCTTGCGGCCCGCGTGCGCCAGATAGGTCTGCAGGGTGGGCAGCAGCGCGGGCCGCGAGGTGCGGTCGTGCTCGCGCAGCGGGCCGATCGCCCGGTCCACGAAGGCTGCCAGGTCCGGCTGGTCGCGCAGCCGCCACAGCAGCAGATCGATGTCCAGGCGCCGGGCGTCGTACCAGGGGCGGTCGGGCAGCCCCTGTGCCGCGGTCGCCGTCTCGGCGGCGTGCCGCAGCCCGGCCGATGCCGCCGCCCAGCCGCCCGCCACCCCCACCACGACGATCGGGGGATGTGCGCCGGCCCGCTCCAGACCGGCGCGCGCCACACCGGCCCGCAGGGCGACGGCGACCCGGTCGGCCACCGTGGCGCGCTCCGACTCCGTACGCAGACCGAGGAGCAGCGGGACCCGGCCCTCCACGGGGCGTACGCCCAGGAGGACCGGTACCCCGACGGAGCTCAGCTCCTCCAGGACGGCGCGGGCCAGCACCGCCCAGTTCCCCGAGGGCGACAGCTCGGCGGCCAGCCGCATCACCACCGGCAGCAGCGGGCCATCGCCCGGTCGGAAACCGAGGACCCGGGCCTGCGCGGGCGCATCGTGCGCGGAGACCCGGCCCTCGGCCAGATCGGTCAGGAAGTCGCCCCGCCCGCGCGCGGCCAGCTCCTCCTCCTGGCGCGCCTGCATCAGGACGACGGCGAGGATCCCCGCGGTCCGCTCGGCGGCCATCCGGTGTACCTGGGCCAGCGGCGCCGACACCGGCAGCAGAGCCAGCCTGGCCCGTACCGACCCGGTACCGGAGGCGCTGCCCGCCACGTCCACCAGGACGGCGCCCGCCGGGCGGTGCCCGCGCAGCCCCTCCCAGACCTGGAGCGGCTCGCCCTGGCCCGCGGCGTACAGCAGCTGTCCGTCGGGGGTCTCCAGGAAGACCGGGTTGGCGGTGAACTCGGCGAGGATGGAGAGCACCTGCGGCACTCCGCCACCGCCGAGCAGCGCCTGGGTGCACCGCCGGTGCACCTCGTCGGCACGCTGCACCAGTGCGTAGTGCCCGTTGACGATCTCGGTGTGGACCTCCTCCGTCACCGAGACGAAGGGCACCTCGCGGTGCAGCTGTACGAGCGGCAGGCCGGCCGCCCGCGCGGTCTCCACGAGCGTCGAGGGCAGCCGTGAGAAACGCGGGCCCAGCTCGACCACGAGGGCGGCGATCCCGCGGTCGGCGAGCCTGCGGACGAACGCCCGCTGCTCGGCGGGGCGGGTGCCGAGCCCCAGGCCCGTGGTGAGCAGCAGCTCGCCCCCCTTCAGCAGCGAGGCGATGTTCGGCACCTCACCGGCGTGCACCCACCGGACGGTACGGCTGAGCCGGTCGGCGCCCGCGACGACCTCGGGCAGCCCACCGCGCAGTCCTGGCAGCTCAAGCGCCCGCTGCACTGTGATTCCGCCCTGGTTCTCCATGAGGCCGGACGCTACCGGAAGCCGTCCGCAGGTTCCCGTGAGCCATGTCGTTCTGCAGCGCGTTGCGACCGTGGTTCCGTGAGGCCATGCCCGACATGCTCCGCCGGCGACTGCGAGGATCTCCGGATACTCGGACGGCTGCTGCAGGAGGAGGCCTTCGGCGTCATGGTCACGGACCGGACAGTGCCCGCGCCCGGGGCTCAGCGGCTCGGTCAGCGGCTCCCCGCCCGGCACGGTGTGGACCTGCGACGGTTTGTTCGCTGCAATGGGAGGCGTCCATCCTGATACGGCAGGCTGCGGCGTCGCACCTGAGAAGCGTGTCCTCTGGAGCTGCAGTGACCTGCACTTTCAGGCCGGATTCCGCGGTCGTGTCAGTGACACAGTCCCGCTTCCGTGTCATTTTCCTCAGCGAACGGAAGAGCCAACGGCCGCTCACTGATGGCAACTCCAGTCGGCGGACCTCAGCCCGTGACGCCGCAGCCGCTGGTCATTGACCTGAACCTCTGGATGGGGCCAGGCTGTGGCCAGGCGCGAAAGATCGCCATCCTCCGGCAGGGGCACCGAACCCAGCGACTCGTCCGGCTTGAAATGGGCCGGCGTCCCGGTCGTGCCATCGACCTCGACGGGTTCAAGGTCACTGACGGGAACGCCGTGTTCGTAGCGCTGGGTCCAGGCCCCATTGAGGCGACGGTTGGTGTGGACTAAGGGCTGTCCCGTAATCCCTGGTGGATCAGCGCGGGGCGTCAGATGCGGTGCATCGCAAGGCGGAGGGGCGCTCGCATACTGGATGTATTCGGGCGTTCCGACAACGCGGCGAGGCGCCGTAGCTGTCGTCGTGCGCCCGCCGGGGATTACGGGACAGCCCTTAGGGCGTGTCCTGTAGGTCGGCACGCAGCCATAACACGATGGCGGCGATGATGATTTCTGAGCGGTAGCAGGTGACGCGTTTGGCGTGGCGGGTGGCGATCGCGCGGAACTGTTTGAGTCGATTGAAGCAGCGCTCGACGACGTTGCGGCCGGTGTAGCGCTCGGGATCGAAGGCGGGTGGGCGTCCGTCGCGGGAGCCCTTGGCTTCGCGGCGGGCGATCTGGTCGCTGCGTTCCGGGCTGGTGAACGCGATCCCGCGAGCTCAACAATCGACAGGCTCCGCTGATCGACATCCACGCCGTTTGAACAGAGTCCCGATTTCACCCACCTCGCCAGACCGCGCGGGGTTACACCGAGTGACCGGCCTCGAACGTCGAAACGATGCCGCCGACCGCAGATCGGCAGGTCCGATCGGTCCGAGCGTCGGTGCCGTTCCCATTCCCGGCTTCCCGGCGTCGTGCGCGCATAACGCTGGGCTGACCGGCAAAAGAGACACTCGTTCATGCGATCACGAAGACCACGCGCGATCCTCGCTGCCGCGTTCTTTGCGGCGGTGACTGCGGTGGTGCTCACCAGACGTTACCGGCCGGCGCTCAAGACGACGGGGCTTCGCAACCCGGTACCCGGCCGGCGGTTATGGGTGTCGGCAGGCCGGCCGTCACAGCCGCGTCCACCAGCGGACTCCAGTTGATCGCCAACGAGCGTGAACACATCTCGAAGTCCATCGCGGCGGTTACCACCGATTCCGATATCGGTGCTGCGCTCACCGTTCGGCCGTCGGTCGCCGGCGCGACTGATCCGTCCACCGCGTGCACCAGAGCCTGGTAGAGCAGATGCGGGCCGGCGCCGCTGTAACCCCCCGCCGAACACCGTGCCTGAGCAGAAGTGTCGCCGTTATCATTGACCGGTGATCGGCAACCTTGAGTCGTTCCAGGACGAGCTGGCCGCCAGCGGGTTTCCGCCGCTGATCAACAAGCTGGCCGGGGCCGGCTTCCGGGGCGGGATCGCCACCCGTGACCTCGGGCCGCTGCGGCTGGTCTCCCTCGACACGCCCGAGAGCGCCTGCATCGGGCGGGAGCGCGACGCCTCCGACGGCGAGAACCTGGCGGTCAAGGTGATGACCCGGGGCCGGACGCGGATCGAGCAAGGGCGCGGCGACGCCGAACTCGGGCCGACCGACCTGGTACTGCTCGATCCCACGCGTACGCTCCGGTTCGAGAGCACCGCCTCGGCGCACGTCACCATCCTGGTTCCGCGCCGGGAGCTTCGGATCCGGCCCGCGCAGATCGACCGGCTCATCGGCGTACGCATCGACGGCAGCCACGGCCCGGGCGCTCTCGTCTCCGTGCTGGCCCGGCAGTCGGCGTGGTCGGCGACCGAGTTCCGCGAGGCGGAGGCGCTGCGGTCGGCGGCGGCCGTCGTGGAGCTGATCGCGGTCGCACTGGAGGCCCGGCTCGGCGACGAACAACCGGCCGCGGACGAGTGGCTGCGGAGCCGGATCGCCGGCTACATCGAGACCCGGCTGGCCGATCCCGATCTGTCCCCGCCTGGCATCGCCGCCACCCACAACATATCCGTACGCCGGCTGCACAAGCTGTTCGAGGACCAGCCGCTCACCGTCGCGGCCCTGATCCGCCGTCGCCGCCTGGAGCGCTGCCGGGCCGAGCTGACCGGAAGCGGACGTACGGTCACCGCCGTGGCGGCCCGGTGGGGATTCTCCGATCCCACCCATTTCAGCAAGCTCTTCAAGGCGACGTACGGCTACAACGCCCGTGCACTGGTAACCAGCAACCGTGCACAGACGACCAAGACGCGCACAGCCGGCCCGGACAAGGATGGTGGTGACCAAGGCAGGCAATAGCAATAGGAGAAGTCGTGGCGAAGGTAAACATCGTCCGCCCCGGTGAGGGCGAGATCCTCGGCAGCGGGGCGCAGCAGATCCGCATCCTGGAGAACGGCGAGCACACCGACCACCGGCTGGGGTTCGCCGAGGTCACCATTCCGCCGGGCACCCCGAGCCCGTTGCAGCATCGCCACGCCCAGCATGACGAGGGCTTCTACGTGCTGGCGGGAACTTTCCGGTTCACCGTCGGCGAGGACCAATACGACGCCGGGCCGGGCACCTGGGTCATCGTGCCGACCGGGGCGCCGCACACGTTCGCCAACGTCGGCGACGAGAACGCGGTCATGCTGAACACCTTCACGCCGGACCTGTATGTGCAGTACTTCCGCGACTTCAAGGCCATGATCGATTCCGGGCAGCCGGTCAACGCCGAGACCATGCAACCGCTCTGGAAGAACTACGCCACCGAGATCTCGAACGAATACGCCTCGTGAAGCGCCTTCAATACGACCGCTACGGCGGCCCGGAGGTGATGCGGCTCGCTGAGTTCGAGCCACCACGCCCGGGTCCGGATGAGGTTCTCGTCCGCGTCCGAGCGGCGGCTTCCAACGCGCTGGACTGGAAGATGCGCAACGGCGAGATGAAGCTGATGACCGGCCGCTCCTTTCCCCGGGCGATGGGGCACGACTTCGCCGGAGTCGTCGAGGCGGTCGGCGCCGGCGTCACCCGCCTGAAGGCCGGCGACGCGGTACTCGGCCGGGCTCGGTTCCGGCAGGCGGGGGCGTTCGCCGAGATGGTGACGGCCCCGGAGAAGGCGGTCGTGCTCAAACCGGTGGACCTTTCGTACGAGCAGGCAGCCGCCCTGCCGACCGTGGGCGTGACCGCCTACCAGGCCACGGCGGAAATCCGGCCCGGGCAGGCGGTCTTCGTCAACGGGTACCTGGGCGGGGTGGGCCGGGCCGCCGCCCACTTCGCCCAGGCGCGGGGAGCCTCGGTCGCCGGCAGCTGCCGCAACCCTGCGGCCGACGAGGCCCACGAGCTCGGCGTCGAGCCGGTCGTGGGTTTCGGCTTCGACCCGGCCGCCCTCGCGGAACGGTTCGATCTCGTCCTCGACACGCCCGGCATGCTTACCTTCGCCGCGGCCCGAACGCTGCTGAAGCCCGGCGGAACCATCGTCGACATCGTCCCAACCCCGGCCAAAATGATCAGAAGCGCACTGCCCGGCCCGTTCCGGGCGATGATGGGCCGACCGGTGACCGCCGACCTGGAGGAGGTGGCCCGGACCCTGCGCCTGCCCATCGCCCGTACGGTCCCGTTGGCCGAGGCGATTCCCGCCCTGACGGAGCTGGAGCGCGAGCAGCGCCCGAAGGGCGGCAAACTGGTCATCGCCATGGCCGGAAGCTGAGCCGGGCCGAGCTAGGGCGTGTCCTGTAGGTCGGCACGCAGCCATCCTTGGTTCCGTGGCCCCGTGGCGTGGATCGCAGCGACTACGGCTTCACCGATCTGGGTCAGTTTCATCGGTGATGCCGTGGTTGTACGAGTGAGAAGTGGGTGTCCGATCTCGCGACGCAGTCTTCCAACTCTCGTGATCAGGGCCGTGCGGGCCGCGAGGTCCTCGTCATCGGCGGCAGACGGGCCTGACCTATCGTGGATCAGCTCGGCGCGATCGCAAGTCAGCAGCTCGCGCAGTGACATCCTGGCCAGCCGGTCGCGCCCGTCCTTGAGGACGACCTCCATGCCCGTGGCCAGGCTGGCGAACTCCACGACCTCGACCGTCTCGCCGTCCAGCCGGAAGTGCGTCCCGACCCCCAGCTTCGTCCCCGCCCCGCTCATGCTGCCCTCCGCAACACGTGGCCTGTGCTCAACGGCCGGTCCAGCGCGGTCGTCACATGCCCGGACCACAGCAGGTACAGCACCGCCGACTTCGCCAGCGGCCGGGGACACTCCGGCCGCAGCCGGAAGGCGTCGCCCAGCGACATCCCGTCCAGGTCCACCGCCCGCAGCGCGGCCACCAGGTCAGGGTCGAACAGCCAGGCGCGGCGGTAGCCGGCCAGGAACCGGACGTTTTCCAGCACGTGCGGATCCGGCTCGCTCCACACCTCGTTCTGCCACCCGCGCGAAGTCACGGCCTCCTGCGTCCAGGCGAAGGTGAAAGCGACTTCCGGCTTCTCAAGTCGGTGCCGCGGTTGACGTCCACGACCACCGGACCGTCATCCGTCAGCAGCAGGTAGTCCGGGATGTGCTTGCGGACCTTGCCATCAACGCCGGCCTTGAGCAGGAACGGCTGGGCGACGATTTGCCGCACCTCGGGAGCGAAGCCGGCGAACAACAGCCGCCCCAGCTCCAGCCGCGACTCGTAGATCACATGATCGCCCACGGTCGCCGACCAATACGTGCCCGAATAGTGCTGCTGCCCCTTGAACCAGCGGAACGTCCGCCACGGCCGGGCCTGCCGCAGCAGCCCGAGCGGCACCGATGGCCACTCCAGGTCCTCCACCACGGACTCGTCACCACGCCGGACACTCAGCCGTACCGGCGCGGCCACCGCTGTACCCATCGGACCACCAACCCCGCGTTTCTCCAGGCAGCCTCGCCAGCCGCCGAACGCTGGGGTCCTGCCCCGGCCACGCCCGCAGACGCCGCCCGGGGCAGTCCTGTACAAAAAGTGGGGAACTACTGGCTCACGAGGCATGAATCCCATGCCCGCGTCCTACTGGCCACGCAGTGGACACGGCCGGTGGGAAAAGGACACGAGATCTGGGAACCTACACCGGGGTCACCCTCCGTAGGCCCCCGAAGCCGTCAGCCGCAGCGCGGTGTCGATCAGCGGCACATGGCTGAAGGCCTGCGGGAAGTTGCCGACCTGGCGCTGGAGCCTGGGGTCCCATTCCTCGGCGAGCAGCCCGAGGTCGTTGCGGAGCCCGAGCAGCTTCTCGAAGAGCTTGCGTGCCTCGTCCACCCGGCCGATCATCGCCAGGTCGTCGGCGAGCCAGAACGAGCAGGCGAGGAAGGCACCCTCGTCCCCCTCAAGGCCGTCGACGCCCGCGGAGCCCCCCGTCGTCGGATACCGCAGCACGAAGCCGTCCGGCGTGGACAGCTCGCGCTGGATGGCCTCGACGGTGCCGATGACCCGTTTGTCGTCCGGGGGCAGGAACCCCATCTGCGGGATGAGCAGCAGGGAGGCGTCCAGCTCCTTCGAGCCGTAGGACTGCGTGAACGTGTTGCGTTCCTTGTCGTAGCCCCGTTCGCAGACATCGCGGTGGATGTCGTCGCGCAGCTCGCGCCAGCGCTCGATGGGCCCGTCGGCGTCCCCGGACTCGATCAGCTTGATGGTCCGGTCGACGGCGACCCAGGCCATCACCTTGGAGTGCACGAAGTGGCGGCGCGGGCCGCGCACCTCCCAGATGCCCTCGTCCGGCTGGTCCCAGTGGTCCTCCAGGTACTGGATCAGCTTGAGCTGGAGCAGTGACGCGTAGTCGCTGCGGGCCAGCCCGGTCATGTGGGCGAGGTGCAGGGCTTCGGTGACCTCGCCGTAGACGTCGAGCTGGAGCTGTCCTGCCGCGCCGTTGCCGACCCGGACGGGGCCCGAGTTCTCGTAGCCCGGGAGCCAGTCCAGCTCCGCCTCGCCGAGCTCGCGCTCTCCGGCGATCCCGTACATGATCTGCAGGTTCTCCGGGTCGCCCGCGACCGCGCGCAGCAGCCACTCGCGCCAGGCGCGGGCCTCTTCGCGGTACCCGGTGCGCAGCAGCGACGAGAGCGTGATCGCGGCGTCGCGCAGCCAGGTGTACCGGTAGTCCCAGTTGCGGGAGCCGCCGATGTCCTCGGGCAGTGAGGTCGTCGGCGCGGCCACGATGCCGCCGGTCGGCGCGTAGGTGAGCGCCTTGAGGGTGATCAGCGAGCGGACCACGGCCTCGCGGTAGGGGCCGTGGTACGTGCACTGGTCGACCCAGTCGCGCCAGAAGTCCTCGGTCGCCACCAGCGAGTTCTCGGGCTCGGGCAGCGCGGGCGGGGCCTTGTGCGAGGGCTCCCAGCTGATGGTGAAGGCGATCCGGTCGCCCGGCCCGACGGTGAAGTCGGAGTACGTCGTGAGGTCCTCGCCGTAGGTGTCGGCCGAGGTGTCCAGCCAGACCGAGTCGGGTCCCGCGACCGCGACCGTACGCCCGTCCACCTTGTGGACCCAGGGCGTCACCCGCCCGTAGCTGAACCGCATCCGGAGTGCGGAGCGCATGGGGACGCGCCCGCTCACCCCTTCCACGATCCGGATCAGCTGGGGGGCGCCGTCACGGGGCGGCATGAAATCCGTCACACGGACGGTGCCGCGCGGCGTGTCCCACTCCGATTCGAGGATCAGTGAATCCCCGCGGTAGCGGCGGCGGTCCGCGACCGGCGGGCATGCCGAAGGGGCATGCGCGGGTCCCAGCCGCCAGAAACCGTGCTCCTCGGTTCCCAGCAGTCCGGCAAAGACGGCGTGCGAGTCGAAGCGGGGGAGGCACAGCCAGTCGGCCGTCCCGTCCCGGCAGACCAGGGCGGCGGTCTGCATGTCTCCGATGAGTGCGTAATCCTCGATGCGCCCGGCCACGTGCAATCTCCAGTCGAACGGCCACGTCGCCCCTCGGGGCGCTTGTGTTGCAGTCAGGGGCTTTTTTGAATAAGCGCTGGCGAGTGCTCGTTCCGGAGAACGGGCGGGGGTGGTGCCTGTTTCCGGCCGTCTCGGCAGCGAGTGTCCGAGCAGGATACGACGCACCCAGGTGATCCGCATGACCCGCCGGGCAACGCGCCTGCGCCGAACGGGTGAGTGTTGGGTGACCGGCTTACGACCTTTCGGTGAAGCCTGAGCTGTGTGTGGCGGAGACGGTGCTGTGCGTGGCCGGAAGCAGCCTCCCGCGGTCGCTGATACCCTGGTGGCCCGTGGACCGGTGGTCATCACGCCCCGAACCGCAGCGACGGCACCCCCGGAAGTCTCCGGGTCCCGTGTCGGCACGCACTCCAGATCGCGACCACGGGAGCCCCCTCTTGGCCATGCAGGCCCGCAACTCAACATCCGCGACGACCAAGCACATCTTCGTCACCGGGGGTGTCGCCTCCTCGCTCGGCAAGGGGCTGACCGCTTCCAGTCTCGGTGCGCTCCTCAAGGCCCGCGGCCTGCGCGTCACGATGCAGAAGCTCGACCCGTACCTGAACGTCGACCCGGGCACGATGAACCCGTTCCAGCACGGTGAGGTGTTCGTCACCAACGACGGCGCCGAGACCGACCTGGACATCGGCCACTACGAGCGCTTCCTCGACGTGGACCTCGACGGCTCGGCCAACGTCACGACCGGCCAGGTCTACTCCACGGTCATCGCCAAGGAGCGGCGCGGCGAGTACCTCGGTGACACCGTGCAGGTCATCCCGCACATCACCAACGAGATCAAGCACCGCATCCGCCGGATGGCCACCGACGACGTCGACGTCGTCATCACCGAGGTCGGCGGCACGGTCGGCGACATCGAGTCGCTGCCGTTCCTGGAGACCGTCCGCCAGGTCCGCCACGAGGTCGGCCGGGACAACGTCTTCGTGGTGCACATCTCGCTGCTGCCCTACATCGGCCCCTCGGGCGAGCTGAAGACCAAGCCCACCCAGCACTCCGTCGCCGCGCTGCGCAACATCGGCATCCAGCCGGACGCCATCGTGCTGCGCGCCGACCGCGACGTACCGACCGCCATCAAGCGCAAGATCTCGCTGATGTGCGACGTCGACGAGGACGCCGTGGTGGCCTGCGTCGACGCCAAGTCGATCTACGACATCCCGAAGGTCCTGCACACCGAGGGCCTGGACGCCTACGTCGTGCGCAAGCTCGACCTGCCGTTCCGCGACGTCGACTGGACGACCTGGGACGACCTGCTGGACCGTGTCCACAACCCCGGCCACGAGGTCACCGTCGCGCTGGTCGGCAAGTACATCGACCTGCCCGACGCCTACCTCTCGGTCACCGAGGCCATCCGGGCCGGCGGCTTCGCCAACCGGGCCCGGGTCAAGGTCAAGTGGGTCGCGTCCGACGACTGCCGGACACCGGCCGCGGCGAAGAAGCAGCTCGGCGACGTCGACGCGATCTGCATCCCGGGCGGATTCGGGGAGCGCGGGGTGGACGGCAAGGTCGGTGCGATCCAGTACGCCCGCGAGAACCGGATCCCGCTGCTCGGCCTCTGCCTCGGCCTCCAGTGCATCGTCATCGAGGCCGCGCGGAACGTCGCGGGCATCCCGGACGCCAACTCCACCGAGTTCGACGCGGCCACCGGACACCCGGTGATCTCCACGATGGAGGAGCAGCTGGCCTACGTCGAGGGCGCGGGCGACCTGGGCGGCACCATGCGGCTCGGCCTCTACCCGGCGAAGCTCGCCGAGGGCTCCCTCGTCCGTGAGGCGTACGAGGACCAGCCGTACGTCGAGGAGCGTCACCGCCACCGCTACGAGGTCAACAACGGCTACCGCGCGGAGCTGGAGACCAAGGCCGGCCTGGTCTTCTCGGGCACGTCCCCCGACAACAAGCTCGTCGAGTACGTCGAGTACCCCCGCGAGGTGCACCCCTACCTCGTCGCCACCCAGGCCCACCCGGAGCTGCGCTCCCGGCCCACCCGGCCGCACCCGCTCTTCGCGGGTCTGGTGAAGGCCGCCGTGGCACGCAAGACGGGCAAGTAGCACGCGGACACGGGCGTTACGGTTGACCGGGGCGGGGTTCTCATGAGCCCCCGCCCCGGTTTCCGCTTTTGAGAGGACGCTTCCATGGCCATCAGGGACACCCCCGAGGAGTGGCGGGTCACCGCGACCACCACCCCCTTCACCGGGAACAAGACCAGCGTCCGCACCGACGACGTGGTGATGCCCGACGGGACCGTCGTCCACCGTGACTACCAGGTCCACCCCGGCTCGGTTGCCGTCCTCGCCCTGGACGACGACGGCAAGGTCATCGTCCTGCGCCAGTACCGCCACCCGGTACGCCACAAGCTCTGGGAGATCCCGGCGGGGCTGCTCGACATCCCCGGCGAGAATCCGCTGCACGCCGCGCAGCGCGAGCTCTACGAGGAGGCGCACGTCAAGGCCGAGGACTGGCGGGTGCTCACCGACGTCTACCCGACGCCGGGCGGTTGCGACGAAGCCGTACGGATCTTCCTCGCCCGGGGAGTCTCCGAGGCCGAGGGCGCACGCTTCGAGGTCTCCGAGGAGGAGGCCGACATGGAGCACGCACGGGTCGAGCCCGCCGAGCTCGTCAGGGGCGCGCTGGCCGGAGAGCTGCACAACACCTGCCTCGTCGTGGGGGTCCTGGCGCTCACCGCCGCACTCAGCGGCGACGGCCTCGACGCCCTGCGCCCGGCGGACGCCCCCTGGCCCGCCCGCCCCTTCGAGGCGTAGAACAGAGCCCGGGGCTCTTCCGGCTCCCGATCTGATGATCTGTTGAGCTGACTGAGGGACATACCTACTCCGCCCGCCCCGCTCCGCCTGGTTCGTCTGGGTACGTGAACTACGCTCGGCACCGTCCCGTCCGGGCCCCCGGCGGGCCGGTGCGCAGGCGGACGGAGCGAGCCCGTGACGGATCAGGCGGTGGACGCGGTCGACCGGGTCACGACATCGGACACCCACCCGGCGGCCGGTCACTTCTTCGGCAGACAACGGGAGTTGAAGGCGCTCCGCGCCGACATCGAACGCGCGGGCCTGGACACCATGGCCGGACGCAAGGGCGCCCGCCCCCGTGTGCTGCTCATCGCGGGAAAGCCGGGCTCCGGGCGGAGCGCGCTCGCCGCCGAACTCTCCCGCCGCCTCACCGCCGACTACCCCGACGGGCTCCTGACCGCGCGGCTCACCGCGCCCGGCGGCGAGCGGGTACCCGCCGGGGACACCGCTCGCCGGCTGCTGGGCGCACTGGGCGTCCCGGCGCCCCCGGGCGCAGCCGACGACGACCTCACCGGGCTGGTCCGCGAGGCGCTGGCCGGGCGGCGGGTGCTGCTGGTCCTTGACGACGCGGCCGACGCCGGGCAGGTCGACCCGTTCCTTCCCGACGTCTCGGACTCCCTGGTCGTGGCCGTCTCCACCGGCCCGCTGACCGGTATCCCCGATGTCAGGCCCTGCACGCTCGGCGGCCTGGACACCGCGTCCGCCGTCGGGCTGCTCGGTGACTTCACGGGAGCGGTCCGCATCACCGTGGACCCGCGGACCGCCGAGGCGCTGGCGGAGGAGTGCGGCGGGCAGCCCGCCGCACTGGTCCTGCTCGGTGGCTGGCTCGCCGCCAGGCCCAAGCTGTCCGTCGCGGACGCGGCCCAGCAGTTCCGGAGCCTGCCCGATGAGGCCGAAGGGCCCGCGGCCCCCCGGCCGCTCGCCCGCGCCTTCCGGTTCGTGTACGCCTCCCTCCCGCAGCCCGCCGCCCGGATACTGCGGCTGCTGGCACTCGCCCCCGCCGGACTGGCCGACGCGCACACGGCGTCCGCGCTGGCCGGCTGCTCGGTGTCCGCCGCCCGGTCCACCCTGGACGACTTCGCCGGGCTCGGACTGCTGCGCGCCCGCGCGGAGGGCCAGTTCGAGGTGCCCGGCTGTCTGGCCCCGCTGCTCCGCGCGCTGATGGAGGACCAGGACCGGGCCGCCGAGGTGCAGCTGGCCCGGGCGCGCCTCCTGGAGCGGACCGTGCGGCTGCTCCAGTCCTGTCGCGCGGTCACCGATCCGGAGGGCTCACCGTCGCGCAGGAAGCTGGCGGGACTTCCCCGCACGCTGCGCTTCCCGAACACCCCGGCCGCGGGTGAGTGGCTGCGGCTGCGGGAGCCGGCGCTGCTCGCCGCCGCCCGGCTGGCCGTCGCCGACGGGGAGCTCGACACGCTGGCCAGACGGCTGATCGCCGCGTTCGTCCGGGCGCTCTCCGCGCACCGCGGCGCCGAGGCGGCTGCCGCCGAGCTGTACGGCCTCCATCAGCTGGTACTCGGCGTCGCCGAGCGGCGCGGGCTGCACCGCGAGCAGGCGGCCGCGCTGCTGAACCTCGCCGATCTGGACGCGCGGACCGGCCGCACCCGCGCCGCCCTGACCCGGTACCGGGCCGCGCTGGACGCCGGACGGGCGGCGAACGACCCGTACGCGACCGGACGGGCGACGGAATCCGTCGGCGGCGCCTACCAGGAGCTGGGGGACTGGCAGCGGGCCTGCGACTGGTACGGGAGGGCGCTCGCCCAGCGGCAGGCACGGGGGGAGACGGCGGACGAGGCGCGGCTCTACGGACGGCTCGGCACCGTGCACTGCTACGCGGGCCACTACACCGACGCGCTCCGCACCTGGCGGGCAGCGGTGGCCGGGTACCGCCGCGCGGGAGACCTGCCGGCCCAGGCGCGGGCGCTGAGCGAGGTGGCCCGGGTGCAGGAGTACGCGGGGCGCCCCGAGGAGTCCCTCCGTACCTGCACGGAGGCGCTGGAGTGGGCGCGGTCCGCCGATGACGTGCGGCTTCAGGCAGCGCTGCACCTCCGGCTCGCGGACACCCTGGAGCGGCTGGGCGACTCCGCCGCCGCGCATCTGCACCGGGGTTCGGCTGAGAGATTGCTGGCTGAGTAAGGATTTGCCTACGAAATCCGTGGTGGCTCGACTGAAGATTGATGCTTTGAAAGGCTAGACAGCGCGAAGTCCTTCATTAACACTGGTTTCGTCGCGTCCATCCGGGATGCCTTCAGCTCTGCTGTGCGTTGCCGGACATGTGCGTCATCGACAGAAACATCCCCCAGATCCAAGGACTGTGATCGACGTGCTGGTCGGCATCCCCCGCGAGGTCAAGAACAACGAGTTCCGGGTGGCCATCACCCCGGCAGGCGTGCACGAGCTGGTGCGCCACGGACATCAGGTCGTCATCGAGCAGAGTGCCGGTGTCGGCTCGGCCATCACCGACGAGGAGTACGTGGCCGCAGGGGCGCGCATCCTCCCCACGGCCGACGAGGTGTGGGCCACCGCCGATCTGCTGCTCAAGGTGAAGGAGCCGATCGCCGAGGAGTACCACCGCCTCCGCAAGGACCAGACGCTCTTCACCTACCTGCACCTCGCCGCGTCCCGCGCGTGCACGGACGCCCTGCTGGAGTCCGGCACCACCGCCATCGCGTACGAGACGGTCGAGACCGCCACCCGCCAGCTGCCGCTGCTCGCCCCCATGTCGGAGGTGGCAGGCCGGCTCGCCCCGCAGGTCGGCGCGTACCACCTGATGCGCTCGGCCGGCGGCCGCGGTGTGCTGCCCGGCGGTGTGCCCGGTACCGCGGCGGGTGAGGCGGTCGTCATCGGCGGCGGCGTCTCCGGCTGGAACGCCGCGCAGATCGCCATCGGCATGGGCTTCCACGTCACCCTGCTGGACAAGGACATCAACAAGCTCCGCGAGGCCGACCGGATCTTCGGCACCAAGGTGCAGACGATCGTCTCCAACGCCTTCGAGCTGGAGAAGGCCGTCGTCGCGGCCGACCTCGTCATCGGCGCCGTGCTCATCCCCGGTGCCAAGGCGCCGAAGCTCGTCACCAACGCGCTCGTCGCCAAGATGAAGCCCGGAAGTGTACTTGTCGACATTGCGATTGATCAGGGCGGCTGCTTCGAGGACTCCCGTCCGACCACGCACGCCGATCCGACCTTCCAGGTCCACAACTCGGTGTTCTACTGTGTGGCGAATATGCCGGGCGCAGTGCCGCGTACGTCGACTTATGCCCTCACCAACGCCACGCTCCCGTACATCGTGGAGCTCGCGAACCGGGGCTGGGAGGACGCGCTGCGCCGCGACCCCGCGCTCGCCCTGGGCCTCAACACGCATGACGGGCAGGTCGTTTACCGCTCGGTCGCCGAGGACCTCGGCCTTCCGCACACCGAACTGAGTGCCTTGCTCGGCTGACCCGTCAACACGCGTCGTCAATCTCACGCAACCGGCCGGACCTTGCTCCCCGAGGTCCGGCCGACTGCGTGTCTGCCCCCTTTGCACCCCTCGTTCAACTCGCCGTGAACGTAACCCTTTAGCCGTTTCGTACACCCGGGAAACCTGCCGGGTGATGCCTGTACGCCCTTGACACCGGGGTGTTCCGTTGCCGACACATCGGGCCGGGTCCGGCGGATTGTGTTGCTGCGGACCGGTGACACGCCATAGAGTCGCCCATCGTCGGCATGGTGCCACGCTGACCTATCGATAAAGTTTCCTGGTCACGTCCAAGGAGGTAAGACGACTTGTGAATGAGTCGACATTTACTCCCGGGGGTGGTCGATCAGGAACGCCTGCTCGGGGCCACGGCCCTGCGGGGCGCGAGGCTGTCGGCTCCGTCGCTGTCCGCACCTTCGCGAGCCACCAGACCCACCCGCACATGACGACAGCCCACCAGAGTATGGACGGCCTACACGTGAACGCCAGGGCCGGCGACCGGAGTGGCGATTCGACCACCCATCTCGCCGTCTACAACGAGGTACCCGAGGGTCACTTCTACGACCCCGACGCCGAGTACGAGCCCGACCCGGAGTACGCGGCCACGCTCGCCCCCGACGCTGCCCGCCAGCGCCGCGAGCGGATCGGCCCGACCGGACGGCCGCTGCCGTACTTCCCTATCCCAGGACCGCTGACCGACCACGGTCCCGCCAAGATCATCGCGATGTGCAACCAGAAGGGCGGCGTGGGCAAGACCACGTCGACCATCAACCTGGGGGCCGCCCTCGCGGAGTACGGACGGCGGGTGCTGCTGGTCGACTTCGACCCGCAGGGTGCGCTCTCCGTCGGTCTCGGTGTGAACCCGATGGAGCTCGACCTCACCGTCTACAACCTGCTCATGGAGCGGGGCATGGCGGCGGACGAGGTCCTGCTCAAGACCGCAGTGCCCAATATGGACCTGCTGCCGAGCAACATCGACCTGTCGGCCGCCGAAGTGCAGCTCGTCAGCGAGGTCGCCCGGGAGTCCACGCTCCAGCGGGCGCTCAAGCCGCTGATGCAGGACTACGACTACATCGTGATCGACTGCCAGCCGTCGCTCGGTCTGCTGACCGTGAACGCGCTGACGGCCGCTCACAAGGTCATCGTGCCGCTGGAGTGCGAGTTCTTCGCGCTGCGCGGGGTGGCCCTGCTGACCGAGACCATCGAGAAGGTCCAGGAGCGGCTCAACCCCGACCTGGAGCTCGACGGGATCCTGGCCACGATGTACGACTCCCGTACGGTGCACAGCCGTGAGGTGCTGGCCCGTGTGGTCGAAGCCTTCGACAACCACGTGTACCACACAGTCATCGGCAGGACCGTGCGCTTCCCCGAGACCACGGTCGCCGGTGAGCCCATCACGACGTACGCCTCCAACTCGGTCGGCGCGGCCGCCTACCGTCAGCTCGCCAGGGAGGTGCTCGCCCGGTGTCACGCCGAGTGAGTCTGCCGGGGGCCGACGAACTGTTCCGTACGACCGGGGGGATGGCGCTCCAGTCGTCGTCCCCGCGGCGGCCGGTCAACGGCGAGGCGCGGATCCCCGGACCCGCGGGTGAGAGCGACCCGGCCGCCCATGCCGCGTCCTCCGCCGGGCGGGCCGAGTCCGCCGCGGCGGAGCACTCCGCCGCAGCGGCGGAGACCACGGAGTCCCGCAGCAGGACCGCCGACGCGGAGGCGGCCGCAGGCCGCAGGCCGCAGGAGCCACGCCCCATGACCACGCCGGTCGCACCGGCCGGCCAGCAGCGCCGCAGGGGCGGCGGCAGGGGTGCCAACCGGCGCCCCACCGGGCGTGAGCGGCACGACGAGAAGATCACGGTCTATGTATCGGCCGAGGAGCTGATGGACCTCGAACACGCGCGCCTGGTGCTGCGCGGGGAACACGGCCTCGCCGTGGACCGCGGGCGCATCGTCCGGGAGGCCGTCGCCGTGGTCCTCGCCGATCTGGAGTCGCGGGGCGACGCCAGCATTCTCGTACGGCGGCTGCGCGGGCGCTGAGCGGGTGCGCGCCGGTGGCCCTGCCGTGCCCGTCCTTCCGTACCCTGGACCGCGATGCCTGCCGCCGACGACTCAGCCCCGACCCGCCGCCGCGCCCTGGGGCGCGGCCCGGGGGCGCCGTACGCGGAGCGGGAGCCACAGGACCCCGGCGGAGCGCCCGCAGCAGCTCTGGAGGCGGCCGGGCGGCCGCCCGGACCCGAGCCGGTGCCTCCGGCCCCTGTCCCGCCCGCCGGGAGTGCGGACGAGCCGGACGACGGCCGGTTCACCGTGCGGCTCAGCAATTTCGAAGGGCCCTTCGACCTTCTCCTCCAGCTGATCTCCAAGCACAAGCTCGACATCACCGAGATCGCCCTGTCGAAGGTCACCGACGAGTTCATGTCCCACATCCGGGCCATGGGCGCCCAGTGGGATCTCGACCAGACCACGGAGTTCCTGGTGGTCGCCGCCACCCTCCTCGACCTGAAGGCGGCGCGTCTGCTGCCCGCGGCCGAGATCGAGGACGAGGCCGACCTCGCGCTGCTCGAGGCGCGGGACCTGCTCTTCGCCCGGCTGCTCCAGTACCGCGCGTACAAGCGGGTCGCCGACATCTTCAGCGACCGTCTCGAAGCGGAGGGCAAGCGGTACCCCAGGACCGTGGGGCTGGAGCCGCACCACGCCGCCCTGCTGCCCGAGGTCGTCATCAGTATCGGCGCCGAGAGGTTCGCGCAGCTCGCCGTGAAGGCGATGCAGCCGAAGGCACGACCGCAGATCTACGTCGACCACATCCACGCCCCGCTGGTCTCCGTGCAGGAGCAGGCCGCGATCGTCATGGCCCGGCTGCGCACCTGCGCCGAGGTGAGTTTCCACACCCTCACCGAGGACGCGCCGGACACCCTGACCGTCGTGGCCCGCTTCCTGGCCCTGCTGGAGCTCTACCGCGAGAAGGCGGTCGCCCTGGAGCAGCCGGAGGCACTCGGCGAGCTCCTGGTGCGCTGGACCGGCGGGGACGGCGCCGAGCCGGTCGTGACCGACGAATTCGATCAAGTGATGGAGGAGACGGCATGAGCGGCCTCAAGCCGGAACTCGAAGCGGTCCTGATGGTCGTCGACGAGCCGGCCACCGAAGAACACCTGGCCAAGGTCCTGAACCGGCCCGGACGCGAGATCGCCGGCGCGCTCCGTGAGCTCTCCGACGAGTACACGCTCCAGGGCCGCGGGTTCGACCTGCGGCTCGTGGCGGGCGGCTGGCGCTTCTATACCCGCCCCGAGTACGCCACAGCCGTCGAGAGCTTCGTCCTGGACGGGCAGCAGGCCCGGCTCACCCAGGCCGCACTGGAGACCCTCGCCGTGGTCGCCTACCGCCGGCCGGTGAGCAGGTCAAGGGTCTCGGCGATCCGCGGAGTCAACTGTGACGGGGTCATGAGGACCCTTCTCCAGAGGGGTCTGGTGGAGGAGGCGGGCGCGGAACCCGAAACAGGTGCGATCCTGTACAGGACGACGAACTACTTTCTGGAGCGGATGGGCCTGCGAGGCCTGGACGAGCTCCCGGAGCTCGCGCCCTTCCTTCCCGAGGCGGATGCGATCGAGGCCGAGACACAAGAAGGTGTGCCGTCGTTCGATCCGGATGCACCGTACGGTCCGGACACCGACGCAGACGACAAGACGGAACTTTGATGCGAAGCAACGGCAGGAACAGCGGAACCGGCAACCGGGACAACCGGGGAACGGGCGGGAAGCCGCCCCGTCCGAAGTCCGGCGGTGCCGGCGGAGCACGCGGCGACAAGCAGGAGGAGCGTCCGCGCCGGCCTCGTCCCGAGGAGCGCCGTTACGACGTCGGCACCGGTTCGTCCGACGAGCGGGGCGGAAAGCCCGCGGCCGGCGGCCGGGGCGGCCCCGCCGCCGGCGGCAAGTCCGGTGCCAAGACGGGCGGCAGCCGAGGTGCGGCAGCCCGCGGCGGCGCCAAGGGCGGCCCGAAGAAGAGCCCGCAGGGCCCGCCCCCGCGCCGCGGCCCGCACGGCCAGCGGGAGACCTCCAGGCCGCGCGAGCTCGACGCCAAGATCGAGGAGCGCAACAGGGAGCGGCACAGCAAGCCGCAGGTGAAGACCCCCAAGACCTTCCCCGGCGCCGAGGAGGAGGGCGAGCGCCTGCAGAAGGTGCTGGCCAGGGCCGGTATGGGCTCGCGCCGCGCCTGCGAGGAGCTCATCGAGCAGGCCAGGGTCGAGATCAACGGCGAGATCGTCATGGAGCAGGGCCGCCGGGTCCTGCCGAAGGACGAGATCAAGGTGGACGGCCTGACGGTCGCCACCCAGTCGTACCTCTTCTTCGCGCTGAACAAGCCGGCCGGTGTCGTCTCCTCGATGGAGGACCCGGACGGCCGCCAGAACCTGGGCGACTACGTCAACAACCGCGAGACGCGGCTGTTCCACGTGGGCCGGCTGGACACGGAGACCGAGGGCATCATCCTGCTCACCAACCACGGCGAGCTGGCCCACCGGCTGACGCACCCCCGGTACGGCGTGAAGAAGACCTATCTCGCCGCGATCCAGGGCCCGTTGCCGCGCGACCTCGGCAAGCGGCTGAAGGACGGCATCGAGCTGGAGGACGGCTACGCGCGCGCCGACCACTTCCGCGTCGTCGAGAACACCGGCAAGAACTACCTGGTCGAGGTGACCCTCCACGAGGGCCGCAAGCACATCGTCCGCCGGATGCTGGCCGAGGCCGGTTTCCCGGTCGAGAAGCTGGTCCGGGTGAGCTTCGGCCCGATCCCGCTGGGTGACCAGAAGTCGGGCTGGCTGCGCCGCCTCACCAACACCGAGGTCGGCATGCTGATGAAGGAAGTCGGTCTGTAACCGCGACCGCAGACGCACCAGGAACCCGGCCCCCGCTCTCGACGGGGGCCGGGTTCTCTCTTGTCCCGGCCCGTTCGCTGCTTTATAGTCAGAGTGACCATAAAGAAGGTGCGCGGTCGCCGGCGCACCGGGCCCACGGGGGTGGACCGGATCCGGCGGCCGGGCACCGGCAGCGCCGAAGGGGGCCGCGCATGCCCGCACACCGCTCAGGCGTCCCCTACGACGCGCACGCCTTCGAGCCGTTCGCCGTCGCTGTCGACCTGGCCGTCTTCACGGTCAGGGAGGGCGGGCTGCACGTGCTGCTGATCCGCCGCGGGGAGGAGCCGTACCTGGGCGGCTGGGCGCTCCCCGGCGGCTTCGTCCGGCCGGACGAGTCGGCCGACGAGGCCGCACGGCGCGAACTGGCCGAGGAGACCGGACTGTCCGTGAGGACCGCGGCAGGGCTCCACCTGGAACAGCTGCGGACCTACAGCGAGCCCGGCCGCGACCCCCGGATGCGGGTCGTCTCCGTCGCGTACGCCGCGCTCGTGCCGGATCTGCCGGAGCCGCGGAGCGGCGGCGACGCGGCCCACGCCCAGTGGATGCCCGCCGGAGCGGAGCGGGCCCTCGCCTTCGACCACAGCCGGATCCTGGCCGACGCCCGCCGGAGGGTCGGCGCCAGGATCGAGTACAGCTGCCTCGCCACCTCGTTCTGCCCGCCCGAGTTCACCCTCGGTGAGCTCCAGCAGGTCTACGAGACGGTCTGGGGCACCGCGCTCGACCGCCCCAACTTCCGCCGCAAGGTCCTCGCGAGCCCGGGTTTCCTCGAACCGGTGCCGGGGGCCGCGCGCCTGACGGGCGGCCGGGGCAAACCGGCCGCCCTCTACCGGGCGGGCCCCGCCACCGCCCTGCACCCACCTCTGCTGCGCCCGGAAGGACGACCCGCATGATTCCCGTCAGCCGTACCGGCCGAACAGGCACCGCCACCGGTCAGGCCGCCACCGGCGCCCTCATCGGACTCGCACTCGGGGACGCCCTCGGCTTCCCCACCGAGTTCAACGACGTCCCCTCCATCCTCGCCAAGTGCGGGCCGTGGCGCGAGATGGAGCTGCCCCGCCCCGCGTTCGTCACCGACGACACCCAGATGACGCTGGCGCTGGGACGGGCCATCCGGACCGTGACGGACCGCGGGCTGCTCGAACCGGCCGCCATGGCGGCGGCCGTCCGGCAGGAGTTCGTCGGCTGGTACCACTCGCCGGAGAACAACCGCGCGCCCGGAAACACCTGTCTGACCGCCTGCGGACTCCTCGACAGCGACCGGCCCTGGCAGCAGGCGAGCCGGCTGCACTCCAAGGGATGCGGGGCCAACATGCGGGTCGCGCCGCTGGGACTCGTACCCGGACTGAGCACGGAACAGCGCGCGGGGGCGGCCCAGTTGCAGTCGGCGCTCACCCACGGCCATCCGACGGCCCTGGCCGCGAGCGACCTGACGGCGCACGCGGTGTTCCTGCTGGCGCACGGCGCCGAGCCGACCGGGCTGGTGGGACAGCTGCGCTCGTACGCCATCGAGAACCGCACCCGCTACCACGAGCGGTGGCTCGGTGACCTCTGGACGTACGCGGACGACGTGAGCCCCGCCCACTTCATGGCCCGCGGCTGGGACGACTGCCTCGCCGCACTCGACCGGCTGGTCGGCGCGCTCCGCGTGCCCTCGCCCGAGACGGATCCCTGCCTGGCCACGGGGGACGGCTGGATCGCGGAGGAGGCGCTCGCCACCGGGCTGCTCTGCTTCCTGCTCTTCCCGGGCGAGCCTCTCCTGGCGCTGCGCCGCGCCGCCTGCACCAGGGGCGACTCGGACTCGATCGCCTGCCTGGCGGGAGCCTTCACCGGTGCCAGGGTCGGCCCGGGCGCCTGGCCGGCCGAGTGGGCCGAGCGGATCGAGCACCACGGCGAACTGCTGGCGCTCGGCGCGCTCTGGGACGCGTGAGCGATAACGGTCCCCCACAGCACTGCAGGCCGCCCTGGCGGCGGCCCGGCCGCTTCACGCCTGCCCGCCGCCTCCTCCGCCCCCGACGCGCCGCACGGCTTCGCCGTACGGGCCCGGACGGAGCGCTGACTCCCGGCGGGTCCGGAACAGGAAGTCCGCGACCCGGGCGGTGTCCGGCTCCGGCGGCAGCGGAGTGCGGTCCGCTGCTTCCTCGGTCTCGCCGGCCAGGCGGGACATCCACCGTTCGATCTCCGCCCAGGTCACCTCGCCCCGCCTGACGGCGAGCAGCGGCTCCCGCGCGTCACCGGCATCGATCACCAGCTCGCCAGTGCGCAGCAGGTCGCGGCAGGACGCCATCAGGCGCAGCAGGTGCATCGCGTGCTTCCAGCGCGGGGCGCCGCGCAGGGCCACGTCCGCCGTCAGTTTCCTGCGCTGCCCCAGGGCGTACCGCGTGAAGGTGCGGTGGACGGCGCGGGAGAGGAACGCCTCGCGCAGGGAGAGGAGTTCACGCCCGGTGGCGTCGATGTGCTCGACGAGCGGGGAGTGCAGGCACTCCAGGATGTTGGGGTTGGCGCGGAGGGCCAGCTCGCAGAACCGCTCCAGCTCCCAGGAGAACTGCTCGTCGGCCGGGCCCTCCACATGCGCCGGGGGCTTGTCGAAACCCCAGAACAGCGGGGTCGGTGCGAGGAAGACCCCGCGGCGGTCCGTGTCGCTGGCCTCGGTGGCCAGCCCGAAGGCGCGGGAGCCCATCACACAGGAGTAGACGGTGTGATCGCGGACCAGCGCGCCGGGGGTGAGCAGCATCCCGGGAGGCTACGCCAGGCGCGGCGGGGCCGCCGGAGCCCGTCCACGTCTCGCAGGGCGGGCGCGGGGGGCCGGATGCCCGTACGGCTGACTACTCTGGACGGAGCCGTCGCGGCAGACCCGCGGCGGGTGTACACGGGAGCGAGGAGCGGGACGTGGCGGTACGAGCGGTCAGGGGCGCGGTCCAGCTGGAGCGGGACGAGGCCGGCCACCTGGAGGACCAGGTCGCCGCCCTCCTCACGGCCATCCTGGAGCGCAACGGCCTCGCGGTCGACGACCTGATCAGTATCTGGTTCACCGCCACCCCCGACCTGCACAGCGCCTTCCCGGCGGCGGCCGCGCGCGGGATCGGCATCGTGGACGTGCCGCTGATCTGCGCCCAGGAGCTGGACATCGCCGGGGCCATGCCCCGCGTCGTGCGGATCCTCGCGCACATCGAGAGCGACCGGCCCAGGGCCGGGATCACCCACGTCTACCTCGGCGCCGCAGGGGCCCTGCGCAAGGACATCGCCCAGTGAGGACCGCTCTCGTCATCGGGACCGGCCTGGTCGGCACATCCGCCGC
Organism: Streptomyces sp. NBC_00388; assembly: GCF_036061255.1. Lineage (NCBI taxonomy): Bacteria > Bacillati > Actinomycetota > Actinomycetes > Kitasatosporales > Streptomycetaceae > Streptomyces > Streptomyces sp. NBC_00388. The sequence goes on along the minus strand of NZ_CP107948.1, from coordinate 1,588,931 downwards.
CCTCGCTCTCATGGGCCGCGGGATCGCGGTCCACCTCGTCGATCACGACGCGTCCCAGGCCCGCACGGCGGCGGCGCTGGGCGCCGGCACCGACGAACCTCTCGAAGGGCGGGCCGACCTCGCGATTGTCGCGGTGCCGCCCGCCCATGTGGCAGCCACCCTGGCCGGCGCGATGCGGCGCGGCGCCGCCCGCGCCTACCTCGACGTCGCCAGCGTGAAGAGCGGGCCGCGCCGCGAGCTGGAGGCGATGGGCTGCGACCTGGCCGCGTACATCGGCACGCACCCGATGGCGGGCAAGGAACGCTCGGGCCCGCTGGCCGCGACCGCCGACCTCTTCGAGGGGCGGCCCTGGGTGCTCACCCCGACCAGGGACACCGAGACCGAGGTGCTGAACCTCGCCCTGGAGCTGGTCGCGCTCTGCCGGGCGGTGCCCGTGGTGATGGACGCCGAGGCGCACGACCGGGCCGTGGCCATGGTCTCGCACACCCCGCAGCTGATCTCCTCGATGGTCGCCGCCCGCCTCGAACAGGCGGACGAGACGGTCGTCCGCCTCTGCGGCCAGGGCATCAGGGACGTCACACGGATCGCCGCGTCGGACCCCCGGATGTGGGTGGAGATCCTCTCGGCCAACCCGGGGCCGGTGGCGGACGTCCTGACCGGCGTCGCGGACGACCTGGACGAGACCGTACGGGCGCTGCGCGCTCTTCAGTCGGCGGACGACGACAAGCGGAACGCCGGGGTCGCCGGCATCGAGGACGTGCTGAAACGGGGCAACGCGGGCCGTTCGCGGGTGCCGGGCAAGCACGGTGCCGCACCGGCCGCCTACGAGATCGTGGCGGTCCTCATCAGCGACCAGCCGGGCGAGCTGGCCAGGATCTTCGCGGACGCGGGCCGGGCCGGGGTCAACATCGAGGACGTACGGATCGAGCACGCGACCGGACAGCAGGCGGGTCTTGTGCAGCTCATGGTGGAGCCCAGCGCGGCCCCCGCGCTCGCCGCCTCGCTGCAGGAGCACGGCTGGTCGCTGCGCCCGTAGCGGCCCGGCACGGGCCCGCGCGGTGCCGGGGCCGTACGGCGTAACGGGACGGTCGCCCCAGCCAGTAACCTGGTGCAGGGCGCACCGGCGTCCCGCACATACCGCCCCGTGAAGCAGGAAGGTGTCCGTCACCGTGGAAACCGCCGCCCGGAACACCCCGGCAGCAGTGATCGTCGCCATCGACGGCCCCTCCGGCACGGGCAAGTCCAGCACGTCGAAGGCGGTCGCCGCCAAGCTCGGGCTGAGCTACCTGGACACGGGCGCCCAGTACCGGGCGATCACCTGGTGGATGATCAGCAACGGGATCGACGTGCAGGACGCCGCGGCCGTCGCGAACGCGTCGGCCAAGCCCTCCATCGTCTCGGGTACCGACCCGGCCGCCCCGACGATCACCGTCGACGGCGCCGACGCCTCGGGGCCCATCCGTACCCAGGAGGTCACCTCCAAGGTCAGTGCGGTGAGCGCGGTCCCCGAGGTGCGCACCAGGATCACGGAGCTCCAGCGGGACATCGCCGCGTCGGCCGAGGGCGGCATCGTCGTCGAGGGCCGTGACATAGGGACGACCGTCCTCCCGGACGCGGACCTCAAGGTCTTCCTGACCGCTTCCCCCGAGGCGCGGGCCGCCCGCCGCAGCGGCGAGCTCAAGGGCAGCCAGGCCGCGGACCTCGCCGCCACCAGGGACGCCCTCGTCAAGCGGGACGCGGCCGACTCCAGCCGTAAGGCGTCGCCCCTCGCCAAGGCGGACGACGCGGTCGAGGTGGACACCACGGAGCTGACCCTTCAGCAGGTCATCGAGTGCGTCGTCACCCTCGTCGAGGAGAAGCGGGCCGCCAGGTGACACCACCGGGGCCACGTGGCGCCGCGGTCGGGCGGGGCATCGGGATCGGCCTGATGTACGGCCTGTGGAGGCCCCGCGTCCTCGGCGCGTGGCGGGTCCCGGCGAGCGGCCCGGTCATCATGGCGGTGAACCACTCGCACAACATCGACGGGCCCATGCTGATGGGAACGGCGCCCCGGCCGGTGCACTTCCTGATCAAGAAGGAGGCGTTCACCGGCCCCCTCGATCCGTTCCTGCGCGGAATCGGGCAGCTGAAGGTGGACCGGACGACCGCCGACCGGACAGCGGTGACGGACGCTCTCGGAGTGCTCGCCGGCGGGGGAGTGCTCGGGATATTTCCCGAGGGCACCAGGGGCGAGGGGGACTTCGCCTCGCTGCGCGCCGGCCTCGCGTACTTCGCGCTGCGGGCGGGGGCGCCGATCGTCCCGGTGGCCGTCCTCGGCAGTACCGGGCGGGGCGGGCGTCTCGTCAGGGCGCTGCCGCCGCTGCGCAGCAAGGTCGACGTGGTGTTCGGCGAGGCCTTCGACGCCGGGGACGGCAGCGGACGGCGCACCCGCGGGGCGCTGGACGAGGCCACCGTACGGATCCAGCGGCGGCTCACCGCCCACCTGGAAAGTGCCAGGCGCCTCACCGGGCGCTGAGCGAGACTTGAGTAGTGGACCGCGCAACCGCGGTCCATCGATGACGCAACAGAGGAACGGACTTCATGAACGACCAGCACGACCACGGAGCACTCGGCGACGCCGAGTACGCGGAGTTCATGGAGCTCGCCGCGGAAGAGGGCTTCGACGCCGAAGACGTCGAGGGTGCCCTTGAGGAGGCCTCGCACGGCCCCCTCCCCGTCCTCGCAGTCGTCGGCCGGCCGAATGTCGGCAAGTCGACCCTGGTGAACCGCATCATCGGCCGCCGGGAGGCGGTCGTCCAGGACAAGCCGGGTGTGACCCGCGACCGTGTCTCGTACGAGGCCGAGTGGGCAGGCCGGCGCTTCAAGGTCGTCGACACCGGCGGCTGGGAGCAGGACGTCCTGGGTCTGGACGCGTCCGTCGCCGCCCAGGCCGAGTACGCCATCGAGACCGCTGACGCCGTGGTCTTCGTGGTCGACTCGACGGTCGGCGCCACCGACACCGACGAGGCCGTCGTCAAGCTGCTGCGCCGGGCGGGCAAGCCCGTGGTGCTCTGCGCCAACAAGGTCGACGGGCAGAGCGGCGAGGCCGACGCCAGCACGCTCTGGTCGCTGGGCCTCGGCGAGCCGCACCCCGTCTCCTCGCTGCACGGCCGCGGCACCGGCGACATGCTGGACGCCGTACTCGAAGCGCTCCCCGAGGCGCCCGCGCAGACCTTCGGCACCACGGTCGGCGGCCCGCGCCGGATCGCCCTCATCGGCCGTCCGAACGTCGGCAAGTCGTCGCTGCTCAACAAGGTCGCGAACGAGGACCGGGTCGTCGTCAACGCGATGGCGGGCACCACCCGTGACCCGGTGGACGAGCTGATCGAGCTCGGCGGCATCGTCTGGAAGTTCATCGACACGGCCGGCATCCGCCGCCGGGTGCACCTCCAGGAGGGCGCGGACTACTACGCGTCGCTGCGTACCGCGGCAGCCGTGGAGAAGGCCGAGGTCGCGGTCATCCTGATCGACGCCACCGAGTCCATCAGCGTCCAGGACCAGCGCATCGTCACCATGGCCGTCGAGGCGGGCCGTGCGATGGTCCTCGCCTTCAACAAGTGGGACGACCTCGACGAGGAGCGCCGCTACTACCTGGAGCGGGAGATCGAGAGCGAGCTCGCGCAGGTCGCCTGGGCTCCCCGGGTGAACGTCTCCGCACGCACCGGGCGCCACATGGAGAGGCTGGTCCCGGCGATCGAGACCGCCATCAAGGGCTGGGAGACCCGGATCCCCACCGGCCGTCTCAACGCCTTCCTCGGCGAGATCGTCGCGGCGCACCCGCACCCGGTCCGCGGTGGAAAGCAGCCGCGCATCCTCTTCGGTACGCAGGCCGGGACGATGCCGCCGCGGTTCGTCCTCTTCGCGTCCGGCTTCCTGGAGGCCGGTTACCGGCGCTTCATCGAGCGCCGGCTGCGTGAGGAGTTCGGCTTCGACGGCACGCCGATCCACATCTCGGTCCGGGTGCGCGAGAAGCGCGGCCGCAAGAAGTAGCCGGACGCAGGGCGCCGTGCCGGCCGGGGCAGGACCGGTGCTCCGGCCCCGCCCCGGTCACAGACCCCGGCGCGGGCCGGGCGGCAGCGCGGGCCGCGCGTGCCCACCGGACTGCTGGCGCTGCCACGCCCCGGGGTGCTCCTGCGGGCGCTGCACGCTGCTGCCGTGCACTCCGCCGGCCTGCATGCCGTTGCCGTGCATTCCGCTGCTGTGCATGCCGGTACCGAAGGCCGTGAAGCCGGTGTGTTCCTCGTTGCTCCGGTCGCCGGGCAGCGTACGGAACGATCTGCGGTACTCGGAGTAGAGCGCGTCGTAGATCGGTGTGGCGGACCGGCTCCCCATGGGATCCTGCGACGGGCGCATCGCGGGGATCGGGGCCTGGTACGGCTGGCGGCTCGGCTCGTATGGGTGCACACAGGGGCCAACGACCCCGCAGCTCTTCGGATGCGGGTGGACACTAACGGATTTTCCTGGGCAAAAACGCCGATAACCCCCCGGACCGGTAAGAGTCGGGGGGTTTCGGGTATCGGCTCTCTCAGGTGCCGGCCAGCGGCAGGGCCGCGGCCACCAGCGCGCCCCGCGCCGCCGCCCGCTCCAGCGCGTCCCGCAGCAGGTCCTCGCGGCCCTGCTGGCCGATCGAGCCCGCCGGGGCCGCGAAGATCAGCACTGTGTGCGACTTGTTGGCAGCCGCGCGCCAGCCATCGGTGACATGGAGCGGCTGGTGGGCCTGCCACCAGGAGACGGGGCTGCCGCCGCCGGTACCGGGCTGGAGGATGGCGTGCAGCTGTCCCATGGCGAGCAGCACGGACCAGCCCGGCAGTGCGCTGGGCACCTGCTCCAGACCTGCGACCGGCTGGAAGCCCTGCTCGATGAGGAGCTGGAGGAAGTCGTCGCCCTGGCCGGTGGAGCCCGGCCGGACCACGGGCGCGGTCGGCTCGACCACCAGCGCCGGGTGGAGCTCGCCCTGGATCAGTACGAGACCGCTGGTGATGCCGAGCACGGCCTGCTCCGGAGCCGCCGCGGCCTGCGGAGCGGTCCCGCCGCCCTCACCCGTGATGCTCCGTACGGCGCCCTGGAGCTGCGTCTCGGCGACCTTGACGACCTGGGACGGGATGCAGGTCGCGTGGGCGAAGGCGAGCACGGCGGTCTCGTCGCCGACGAACAGCACTGTGCTGGTGCGCTCCTGCTCGGAGTCCCCGGGGGTGCGGCATGAGGTGCAGTCGTAGCTGCCCGGGGTGTTCTCCCCGGCGAGCAGGAGATCGGCTTCTTCGTCGCCGATCTCGGCACGTACGTCCTGGCTGACGTCGAGCATGCGCGGCACGGGTGGCTCCTCGAACTCGGTTCGTGCGCCGGGAAGTTCCCGGCCAACAAGAGAACAACGGGAGACCGCCTTCCGGGGTCACGCGAAAAGGCGGACGGAATCCGGGCGGATACGGAACCGGACACGGCCGGGAAGAGGGCCGCGCGGGTCCGCCGACCGGGTGGGCCGGTCGGCGTCCGTCGCGCGGCGTGATCATCATCTGATCCGCTCTGCTTACCTTGGCGCGATGTCGACCCCTCGAGTGTGGCCCGCCGCGCTGCTGGCCCTCCTGTTCGCCCTGGCGCCGTCCGGTGCGCACGCCGCGGCGGGGGCTCCGGGCGCGGCGCCGCTGCCCTGTACCGGCGATCAGCGGCCCTGGGGGTGCATCGCCGAGTGCGAGAGCGGGGGTCGCTGGGACACCAACACCGGCAACTCCTTCTACGGCGGGCTGCAGATCCTCCAGTCGACCTGGGTCGAGTACGGCGGTCGTGCCTATGCGCCCCGGGCCGATCTGGCCACCCGGGAGCAGCAGATCACCGTCGCGGAGCGGATCCTCGCGGCCCAGGGCTGGCAGGCCTGGCCGGTCTGTTCCAAGCGGTACGGCTTCACCGACGGCCGGATCCGTGACGGCCGGGTCCACGACGGCCGGGTCCACGACGGCCGGGTCCGTGAAGGCCGGATCCATGTCGTGCGATCCGGCGAGACGCTCAGCTCCATCGCCCGGCGCCACCGGATCAGGGGCGGCTGGCGCGCGCTCTACCGGAGCAACACCGGCTCCGTCGGGGCCCGCCCCGACCGGCTCACCATCGGCACCCGGCTGACCCTCCCGGCCACGGCCGGGGACTCCGCCTGAGCGGCGGGCAGGCCGCCGAGTAGAGTCCCTTCGCACGACAGTCACGGGGGGAGAACCGGGACACCGGGGGCGCCGGGGCGCCGGGGTCCCCGGCACACGTGGCAACGCGGGGGATACGACGGCGACATGCACATCACTTTCATGCTCCACAACGCCTACGGCATCGGCGGCACGATCCGGACGACCTTCACGCTCGCCGGGACCCTGGCCGAGCAGCACGACGTGGAGATCGTCTCCGTCTTCCGCCACCGGGACCGGCCGGCGCTCGGCGCCCCCGGCGGCGTACGGATGAGCCATCTCGTCGATATGCGCAAGGACAGCGGGGAGTTCGCAGGGGGCGACCCGGAGCATTCCAGACCGGCCGCGGTCTTCCCCCGGGGCGATCACCGCCACCGCCAGTACAGCCGGCTCACGGACACCCGGATCGCCCGGTATCTGAAGTCCCTGGAGACCGACGTGATCGTCGGCACCCGCCCGGGGCTCAATGTGCAGATCGCCCGGCAGGCGCGGCGCGGCCCGGTCCGGATCGGTCAGGAACACCTCACGCTGGACAGTCACAACGCCCTGTTGCACCGCGAGATCGGCTACCGCTACGGGCTCCTGGACGCCGTGACCACGGTCTCCGAGGCGGACGCACACGCCTACCGCACCCGGCTGGCCCTGCCCGGCCTGCGGATCGAGGCCATCCCCAACAGCGTTCCCGAGCCTCGTCTCCCGGCCTCCGGCACCACGGCGAAGTGGGTGGTGGCGGCGGGCCGGCTGACGGAGACGAAGCGGTTCGACCTGCTGGTCCGGGCCTTCGGGCAGGTGGTGGCGGTCCGCCCGGACTGGCGGCTGCGCATCTACGGCAGCGGCGACGCAAGCGGCAACGAGAAGGACGCCCTGCGGGCCCTGATCGATGAACTGGGCCTGTACAACCACGTGTTCCTGATGGGCTCGGCCAACCCCATCGAGACGGAGTGGGTCAAGGGCTCGGTGGCCGCCGTCACGTCACGCCTGGAGTCCTTCGGGATGTCCATCGTCGAGGCGATGCGCTCGGGCCTGCCGGTCGTCGCCACCGACTGCCCGCACGGCCCCCGCGAGATCATCAGCGACGGCGCGGACGGACGGCTCGTACCGGTGGGCGACACCCGGGCCATCGCCTCGGCCCTGCTCGAACTGATCGAGGACGACGCGCTGCGCGGTGCGATGGGGCGGGCCGCGCGCGAGAGCTCGGCACGTTTCGATCCCGCGCCGGTCGCCGCGCGGCACGAGGCGCTCTTCGCCGAGCTGGCCGCCGGGCGCGGGCGGTCCCGCGGCGCGCTGGGCGAGGGCCTGCTGCGTGCCCGCGGCACTGCGGGGAGCAGGGCGTACGGACTGCGGCACCGGGTCTCCGGTGCGGTGCGAAGGAGGAGGGCCGCATGACAGGGACCGGGGAGCACCGGCTGCCGTACACCGTCGACTGCGTGGCAGAAGCCGACGGGACGGTCCGCTTCACCGTCGCGGGGCCTGGCCCCGACGGGCTGGTCCTGGAGCGGCGCAAGTCCGGTGACCGGGTGCGGCTCGCGCTCACGCGGCCACCGCACGGCCGGCCGGAAGCAGTGCTGGACGCCTCGGCGGAGCTCGGCGAGGGGCGCTGGGACGTCTTCGCCGGGGGAGGGCCGGCCGGTGAGCAGCGGGTCGAACCGGGCCTTCGGGACCTGCGGACGCTGATCGACCGCATACCGGGCCCGACGGCCGCGACCGTGACCGCCCGGATTCCGTACCGCACCGCCGACGGGACGCTCGCCGTCCGCAGCTGGTCCCGTTCCCCGCACGCCGAAGCGGGCGAGCTGACCGTGCGCGACAGCTCGCTGACTCTCCGCGGACGCCTGTACGGGGCGGTGCCCGGTGGGGACGCGGTGGTCGAGGCACGGCTGCGCGGCGTACCCGGCCAGGTGCACCGGGAGTCCGCGAGGCCCGGCGGTGACGGGGCGTTCAGCTGTACGTTGCCCTACGGGCCGCTGGCCGGGGGCGACGCGGCAGGAGGCAGGTTCTGGGACCTGTGGCTGCGGCCGGAGGGTGTGGCGCGGGGTGGGCCGGGTGTCCGGATCGGCCGGATCCTCGACGACATCGCCGACCGGAAGTCCGTCTTCGTCTACCCGGGCTCGCCGTGCGGCGGCGGTGCGGCGCCGGGCGTCACGGCCACGCCGTACTACACGGTGGACAACGACCTCAGTGTGCGGATCGACCCGCCGAAGGGCTGAGGGGCGGCCTCCGGACGGTGCGGATTCTGTGGGGAATCCGTGAATCGGACACGTCGCTGTCTTTCTTGGCTGCTTTATTCACCGGAAATTTCGGTGCCCGCATACGGCAGTCCTTCGCTGTGGAATTCGGGCGGTTCAATTACTCCGGAGTTCACCTTGTGTGCATTGAGGATTCGACATGGCCGGAACACCCCTTCGGGTGACGGGCCGCGGCCGAACAGGTGTCTTGCCGCTGTGACAGAAGTGTGACAACGCACAGGTACGGGCAAGGCCCTGACGCCCGTACGCCCGGCCTTCCTTCTTCCCGGTCCGGGGGCCTACGGTGGATGTCATGGCACCCATTCCGACCCCTTCCGTACAGCCCGACGACGCACCCGGCAGTTATGTGGGGCTCGATGAGGAGCCGGCCCGGCAGCTGGCCGGGGAGCGCGGCTGGTCCACCGTGAGAGCGCTCCCCACGGGCACGGTCATCACCATGGAGTTCCGGCCCGGCCGGCTCAACTTCGAGGTCGACGGGGGGAAGGTCGTCCGCTGCTGGCCCGGCTGATCCCCGCAGCCGCAGCCGCAGCCGCAGCCGCAGCCCCAGGCGGGGCAGGATCCGCGCCCCCGCAGTACGAAGCCCCGGCCGGGGAGGAGATCCCCGGCCGGGGCTTCGTACTGCGGGGGAGTCCGTGCGTACCGCTCCCGCTGTCAGGTGGAGCCGCCCGTGACCGGGCGGCTCTGCCCGGTGCGCGGGGTGCGGTCGGCGTGCGGGGGCCGGCGGCTGCCGGCCGGCGTGCCGGGGGCGCGCTCCGAGCGTGCGCCGTGCGTCCGCTGGAGCGAGGTGGGGTGCGCGCCGCTCCTGGGCGTACCGGCGGAACGGCCCGCGATGCCCGCGGGCTCCAGCGGCTGGCTCTCGTCGGCCGGGTCCTCCGCCCTGGGGTGTCCGTTCGGGAGCAGCACCGGCTGGACGTCGGCCGGGACGGGGGTGGGTGAGGCGGGCCTGCGGCGCCCGGCGCGCAGCTTCCGGCGCACCGCGAAGACCGCGGTCTCGGTACGGCCGATCAGCGGCTCGAACCAGGGGAGCGCCAGCAGGACCAGCAGCCCCGCGGCCCAGCCGAGGAGCACATCGCTCAGCCAGTGCGTGCCGAGGTAGACCGTGGTGGCCCCGACGCCCAGAGCCAGTGCGGACGAGCCCACCGAGAGCCAGCGCCTGGCCAGCGGTGTGGTGGCCAGATAGGCCAGGATTCCCCAGGTCACGACGGCGTTGGCGGTGTGTCCTGAAGGAAATATATCGCCGCCGGCGAAGAGCTCGGCCGAGCCGATCTGGGTGGCGTAGTGCGGGCCGAGGCGGCCGAGGCCGAGCTTGACCGCGCCCACCGTGATGTTCAGCAGCAGCAGGGCGGCGCCGAGGGTCAGCAGGGGCCTCAGGGTGTGCTGCCGCCAGGAGCGCCAGCCGAGCCAGGCCGCGACCATCACCGCGGTGGGTCCGCGCTGGCCGAGCACCACGAAGTAGTCGAGGAACGCATGCAGCTGCGGCCACTGCTGGTACGGCCGGAAGAGCATGACCTTCCAGTCCAGCTCCACGAGCCAGGACGTGGACAGCACGGCGACGACGATGGCCAGATAGAAGGCCAGCGTCGAGCCGAGCAGGGCGACCCTGGTCCGGCTCATCCGCGGGATCTCCAGCTCCGGCGGTTCCGGCTCCCGGTCCAGGCGGGCAAAGATTCGGTCGATACGCACCCAATCGACGTTACAGCGAGTGAGTGACATGCCTGGCCGATCCGGTCTCTTTGTGATGACGATGTGATGTGGACTATGTCTCAGTGGCTTGTCTATTCCAACGGAATGCCGAATAGCGGTTCGTGGGTCTCGTTATATGCAAGAAGACCCTTACGCTCGTGTTATCAGCGCTCTGCTGAAGAGTTTTACGGGTATGCAGTCGATATTCCCGCGGGGCCGCCGCCGTCCCGCGGGATCGCCCGGCGGGACGCGGAGCGGAGGGGAGCAGGGCGCGCTCCGTGCCGCCGCACCGATCCGGACCGGTGCGGCGGGAGGTGAGATGGGCCACGTGACACGGACGAGGTCTCGCGTACGCTGACGGCTCACTCGCCCGTCGAAGCCGGGCCCCGGGAGGGCGCAGGTCCCCCGCAGGTCCGCCGAGCGCGAGGCGCACACAGTTGTGGGAGGTAGGCGCATGTCAGGGACGTCCACAACCGGCAGGCGCCCCGGCGCCGCCGTGGCAGCCGGTGCCAACCGCTGGGTCGTCCTGGTCGTCCTGTGCGTCAGTCTGCTGCTGGTCGCGCTCGACGCGACCGTCCTGCATGTCGCGGTGCCCGCGCTCACGGAGGACCTGCGCCCCGGCGCCATCCAGCTGCTCTGGATCGTCGACGCCTATCCACTGGTCTGCGCGTCACTGCTGATCCTCTTCGGCACGCTCGGCGACCGGGTGGGGCGCCGTCGCATCCTGCTGATCGGGTACGCCCTGTTCGGGGTGGCATCGGCGGTCGCCGCCCTCTCCACCAGCTCCGCGGTCCTGATCGGGGCGCGCGCCCTGCTCGGGGTCGGTGGCGCGATGATCATGCCGGCGACGCTGTCGGTCCTGCGGGCCGTCTTCCCCGACCGCCGTGAACGCGCCGTCGCGATCGGGGTGTGGACCGCCGTGGCCGCGGTCGGCGCCGCCATCGGCCCGGTGCTCGGCGGCTTCCTCGTCGAACATTTCTGGTGGGGGTCGGTCTTCCTCATCAACCTCCCGCTGATGGCGGTGCTGCTGCCGCTCGCCCGCTGGGTGCTGCCCGAGTCGCGGGGCAGCGCGGACGGCCCGTGGGACGTGCTCGGCGCACTGATGGCCGCCGCCGGCGTGCTCGGTGTGGTGCTGGGGGTCAAGCGCATCGGCGGTGGCGAAGGGGCCGCCGGGGCCGGGACTCTCGTGCCACTGGTGACCGGTGCCGTACTGCTGGTGCTCTTCGTCAGGCGGCAGCGGAGCAGGGAGCATCCGCTCATCGACATCCGGATGTTCTCCCGGCCCGCCTTCACCACGGCGGTCGGCTGCATCGTCCTGGCCATGCTGGCCCTGGTCGGCCTGGAGCTGATCGCCGTCCAGTACCTCCAGCTGGTACTCGGCCTCAGCCCGCTGGCCACCGGTCTGCGGCTGCTGCCGCTCACGTTCGCCGCCATCACCGCCGGGGCCATGGGCTCCTCCGTGCTGCGCCGCGCCGGGCCGCGCCGGATGGTGTGCTCCGGGTTCGTACTGACCGCGGCTGCCGTGCTCTGCCTGGTGCGGATGGGCTCCCACGACGCTCCGTTGCTGCTGACCGTCTCCTTCGTGCTGCTGGGCTTCGGACTCCAGGCGACGCTCTTCGGGTCGTACGAGTCGATGCTCAGCGAAGCGCCCGCCGACCGGGCGGGCGGCGCGGCGGCGATCGGCGAGACCTCGTACCAGCTGGGCGCCGGTATGGGGATAGCGCTGCTCGGCAGCGTCATGAACGCGGCCTACGGGCCGTCGCTCAGCTCGGTGCACGGGGTCCCCGTCGCGGCCAGCCGCCAGGCCGCCAACTCGCTGGGGGAGGCCTATCAGGTGGCCGCCCGGCTCGGTGGCCCCGCCGGGGCCGCCCTGCGCAGTGCCGCGCGGGACGCCTTCGTCCACGGGCTGCACGTCACCCTGCTGGTCAGCGCCGGGCTGCTGCTGCTCGGCGCGGTGGCGGCGCTCCGGCTGCCCCGGGTGATGGACTGCACGGCCCCGCCCGGGGAGCGGGAGCACGGCAGCGGGACGCTCGCCGTACGGGCGGACGCCGACCGGGCGCGCGCCGGGCAGCCGCCGGACGGACGCGCCCCCGAGGCCCGGCCGAAGGTGCCCTCGGCCGCCCTGCGGCGCCAGGTGTCCGCCGATACGGCCGGGTCTGGACGCGCGGGACACTGAGCCGTAACGTCAGCGGCATCCCGTAACTAACACTGCTAGTTTTATTCGTTGTCCGTGCGAGCCGCCGGAGGCACCCCCATGTCCGCACCGTCCAAGCTGCCGCCCTTCGACCCCGCCGACCCCATCGGCCTGGACGACCTGCTCGGCGACGAGGATCTCGCGATCCGCGGCACCGTCCGGGCCTGGGCCGCCGACCGGGTCCTGCCGCACATCGCGGAGTGGTACGAGAAGGGCGAGCTGCCCGGCATCCGTGAGCTGGCCCGGGAGCTGGGCTCCATCGGCGCGCTGGGCATGTCCCTGCGGGGGTACGGCTGCGCGGGCGCCACCGCCGTGCAGTACGGACTCGCCTGCCTGGAGCTGGAGGCGGCCGACTCCGGCATCCGCTCGCTGGTCTCCGTGCAGGGCTCGCTGGCGATGTACGCGATCCACCGTTTCGGCTCCGAGGAGCAGAAGCAGCAGTGGCTCCCCGGCATGGCGGCCGGTGAGATCATCGGCTGCTTCGGGCTCACCGAGCCCGACCACGGCTCGGACCCGGCCGGGATGCGGACGTACGCGAAGCGCAGCGGCGCCGACTGGGTGCTGACCGGACGCAAGATGTGGATCACGAACGGCTCGGTCGCGGGTGTCGCCGTCGTCTGGGCGCAGACGGACGACGGGGTCCGCGGTTTCGTCGTCCCCACGGACGCTGCCGGGTTCTCCGCCCCCGAGATCAAGCACAAGTGGTCGCTCCGGGCCTCGGTCACCAGCGAGCTGGTCCTCGACGAGGTCCGGCTCCCGGCCGACGCGGTACTGCCCGGGGTCACCGGGTTGAAGGGCCCGCTGAGCTGTCTGAGCCACGCCCGGTACGGGATCGTCTGGGGTGCGATGGGCGCCGCCCGCGCCAGCTTCGAGGCGGCGCTCGACTACTCCAGGACGCGTGAGCAGTTCGGCAGGCCGATCGGCGGCTTCCAGCTCACCCAGGCCAAGCTCGCCGACATGGCGGTCGAACTGCACAAGGGAATTCTCCTCGCGCACCACATCGGTCAGCGGATGGACGCCGGGAGGCTCCGGCCGGAACAGGTCAGCTTCGGGAAGCTGAACAACGTGCGGGAGGCGATCGAGATCTGCCGCACCTCGCGCACGATCCTGGGCGCCAACGGGATCTCGCTGGAGTACCCGGTCATGCGGCACGCGACCAACCTGGAGTCGGTGCTGACCTACGAGGGCACCGTCGAGATGCACCAGCTGGTGCTCGGCAAGGCGCTCACCGGCCTCGACGCGTTCCGGTAGTCCCGGCGGCCGCGGCGGGCCCGGTGGTTCCAGCGGTACCCGTGGTGCCGGTGGTCCCGTGATGGCGCTGATCCGCGGGGCGGCCGGGCCCGCCGGTCCCGGTCGGCTCCGTGCTCCGGGGATGTCCCCGGAGCACCGCCGGGTCCCCGCCCCCGGCTCAGCTCTGGTTGAAGAAGCCGCCCTCGGTGGACCGGCCGGCGGCCTCGCCACTGACGATCTTCGTATCGGACGGGGTCAGCAGGAAGACCCGGTTGGCGACGCGGTCGATCGATCCGCGCAGCCCGAAGATCAGCCCGGCGGCGAAGTCCACCACGCGCTTGGCGTCGGCGGGCTCCATGGACGTGAGGTTGACGATCACGGGGATCCCGTCCCGGAACATCTCGCCGATGCCGCGCGCGTCCCGGAAGCTGTCGGGTGTGATCGTCGCGATCCGGCGGCTCTTCGCCTGTGCCGATTCGGAGGCGACCCTGACCCTGGGGTCGGTCACCCATGCCTCGGCGGGAGCCGGGGACTCGGCGCCCTCCGTGTAATCGTCGTCGTAGTAGCGGTCGTCGTCGTTGTCCTCGACGAGCCCCAGCCAGGCACTCGCCTTGCGTACCGATCCCATGGACGCCTCCTTTCGCCGCGGTCCTTCTGCGTTCCGCCCCCCTATCGTCGTCCATGATGTGGATCGTGCGCCAAGTGGATAGTCGGCGCAGAGGGCATTCGTGACGGTACTGGTGCAGAAGTTATGGCGGTTCGTCAGGGTTCCTCCTGCGTACGGCTGCTGACAGAATGAAAATAGTAAGTCTCCAGCCGTATGGGTGACGGCGGGGGCGTACGGGTGAAAGTACCGCTCGCTACGATGCCTGAGGCGCCGCCACACACCGTCCGGCGCCGGTGAACGAGGCTCGGGGGAGCACCGTGTTCGGAATAGTCAGGCCCTGCGCGCACCGTCTCTCCGAGGGGCTGAGGGCGGAGTGGACGGCACATCTGTGCGGGCTGTGCCTGGCGCTGCGCGGGGACCACGGACAGTTCGCACGGATCGCCACCAACTACGACGGCCTGATCGTCTCCGTGCTGACGGAGGCTCAGGCGGAGCGGCCCACCGGCCACCGGCGCACCGCGGGCCCCTGCCCGCTGCGCGGGATGCGCACCGCGCCCGTCGCGCGGGGCGAGGGCGCCCGGCTCGCGGCCGCCGTCTCCCTGGTGCTGGCCTCGGCGAAGATGCGGGACCATGTCGCCGACCGCGACGGGCTCCTGGCGCGCAGGCCGGTCGCCGCGGCGGCCCGCCGCGTCGCCGCCCGCTGGGACCGGGCCGGCGCCCGGACCGGAGCCGCCCTCGGATTCGACACCGCGCTCCTGGTCGACGCCGTCGGCCGGCAGACCGGGATCGAGGCGCTCGCCGGTCCGGGTACCCCCCTGCTCACCGTCACCGAGCCGACCGAGACCGCCACCGCGGCGGCCTTCGCGCACACCGCCGTGCTCGCCGGGCGACCCCGCAACGCCGCGCCGCTCGCCGAGGCCGGCCGCCTCTTCGGACGGCTGGCCCATCTCCTGGACGCCGTGGAGGACCGGGAAGCCGACGCGGCAGCGGGTGCCTGGAACCCGCTGGCCGCCACCGGAACCACCTCCGAAGAGGCCCGCAGGCTGTGCGACGACGCCCTGCACGGGATACGGCTCGCCCTGCGCGACGCCGACTTCGCTGACGGCCGGCTGGCCCACGTACTGCTCGCCCACGAACTCGGGCGTTCCGTGGACCGGGCCTTCGGCGGGAGCTGCGCCCACGGGGCACCCGGCCCCTTCGGCCCGCCGCCACCGGGATTCGACCCCGGCGCACCGCAGGACGACGCACCCGGCGGGCACGACGGGCACGACGGGCACGAGAAGCGTCCCGGGCGGGGCCTCCTCGCGGGCTGTGCCGTCGCCACCGGGCTCTGCTGCACCTGCCAGGTCTGCTGCTCATCCGAGTTCGAAGGCCCCTGGTCGCGCCGGAAGCGCGAGGGCTGCTGCAACGACTGCGACTGCGACTGCAGTGACTGCGGCGGGTGTGACTGCAGCGGGTGCGACTGTGACGGCTGTGACTGCTGCTGTCCCTGTGACGGCTGCTGACCGCCGTACGGTGCTACTTGATCTCGGGCGGTGAGATCCGCGACTCCTTGATCCCGGACGGCACGGTGCCCCACTTCCGCAGGATGCGTTCGTACGTACCGTCCTTGATCAGCCGGTTCACCGCGGCCTGGAAGGCGGGCGCCAGCGGGGTGCCCTTCTTGAAGGCGAAACCCACGTCGAGCCGGTGGAACTCGTTGAGGAACCTCAGCCCCGGCTGCTGTTCGACCGCGAAGCGCAGGCCGTTGATGGTCGACATCACGACATCGCTGCGACCCTGCTGGAGCGAGCCCCAGAGCGCGGCGGAGTCCGCGTACGTCTGGACCGTGTACTCCTTCTTCCCTGCCGCGGCGCACCGCTTCTTCTGCGCCTCCAGCGTCGCCTCGAAGGTGGTGCCGGCGCCGGTTGCCACCTTCAGGCCGCACAGCTGCCTCAGATCGGTGACCTTTCCCAGCTTGCTGTCCTTGCGTACGGCGAAGCCCTGGCCGTCATTGATGTAGGTGACGAAGTCGATCACCTTGCGGCGCTCGTCCGTCACACCGAAGTTGCCCACGCCCAGGTCGAACTTGCCACTGTCGAGCGCGGGCAGGATCGTCTCGAAACCGGCGGCCTCGCGCTTCAGGTCAAGACCGAGCGTCCGCGCGGCGGCATCCGCGAAGTCGATGTCCTGGCCGGCCATGGTCTTGCCATCGGGCAGGTAGCTGGTCCCGGGCGGGGCTCCGCCCACGGCGGTCGCCATCGTCAGGGTGCCCCGTTTCCGTACGCCGGCGGGGAGCAGAGCGACGGCCGCCCGGTCCGGGTGGACGCCGGACACGACGTCCCGGGTCGGGAGTGCGGCCGACTTCGCCACGGACCGCGATCCGCCGCCCGTTGTCGCGGGGTCGCCCGAACCGCAGGCCGTCAGGGCGAGAGCGGCCGCGGTGATGAGGACTGAGGCAACGCCTCTTCGGGTCTTGCTCATGACGTCGGACTCCAGACGCGTACGGCACGACAGCCGTCATGGCCTGACCTGCGGGCGCTGAGCACGGGCGCCACAGGGCAGGAGGGAACGGCGGAAGGGCCCACAGGGAAGGGCGGACAGAGGGGTTCGGCGAGGGGAGGGTGAAGGCGAGGGGTGAGTAACGCTGCGCGGTGAAGACGTGAGGGATCAGCGCGACGCCGTGGCGCGTGCGGGACGGGATCGCGTGAAAGAGGCCCGGTGGGGCACAGGGGAGAGCGAAGGGTTACGCGGCAGGCTGAGCAGCGTGAAAGGAGCGGAGGTCAGCTCAACAGGAAGAGGACCACACTCGACCGAAGTCGATGTGGGAGCGTGTGACCAGCCACTGCTGCGGATGCATGGCCCAAGTGGAACAGGCATCCGTTTCCCCGTCAACTGCCGTAAGACGTAACGCCCACACTGTGGACACCCTTGACAGCGCAACCTGCGGGCGCCGTACTCTCGGCGGTGGACCGTGCTGAGGGGCTCGGTCCACCGCTGCATCGCGTGAAGGCATCACCGTGTTCGATCTCTGCATCCACGGAGCCTTCTCATGTCCGCGTCGTCAGACACCCTTTCCCACTTCTCCCAGGCGCCGCCGGCGGACGACGGCCCGGTCCCGCGTATCGTGCCGGTCCGCCGGACCGGCCAGTGGGCTGCGGCCGCCGTGGTGCTGGTGCTGCTCGCAGGGGCCCTCACCTCCGTCGTCCGCAACGACGCCTTCCAGTGGGGTGTCGTCGGTGACTACTTCGCCACCACCGCCGTACTGCGCGGACTCGGACTGACCCTCTGGCTCACCGCGGCCGTCATGATCCTCGGCTTCGCGCTCGGCACGCTGCTGGCCGTCATGCGGATGTCCGTCAACCCGGTTCTGCGCGCGGTCGGCTGGGGATACATCTGGCTCTTCAGATCGACGCCGATCCTCGTGCAGCTGCTGTTCTGGTTCAACATCGGAGCGCTCTACCCGCAGATCCTGGGCGTCAGGACCGTCAACCTGCTCGGCCCGGTCACCGTCGCCATCGTCGGGCTGACCCTGCACGAGGCGGCCTACGCCGCCGAGGTCGTCCGCGGCGGCATCCTCTCCGTCGGGCGCGGGCAGACCGAGGCGGCCGAGTCGCTGGGGCTCGGACGGTGGCGCAGGCTGCGGCGGATCGTGCTGCCGCAGGCCATGCGCGCGATCGTGCCGCCCGCGGGGAACATGCTCATCGGCACGCTCAAGGGAACATCGATCGTCTCCGTCATCGCCGTCCAGGACCTGCTCTACTCGGTGCAGCTCGTCTACCACCGCACGTACCAGGTCATCCCGCTGCTGCTGGTCGCCACGCTCTGGTACGCGGTCGTCACCTCGGTGCTCACCGCGGGCCAGCACTACATCGAGCGGTACTACGCGCGCGGTGCCCGGTGACGGCGTCCATCGCGGTGGTCGGCGCCGGGCCGCGCGGGACCGGAGTCCTGGAGCGGCTCGCCGCCAACGCCCCCTCGCTGTACGGGAATCAGCCCCTCGACATCCACCTGGTCGACCCCTACCCGCCGGGCGGAGGGCGGATCTGGCGGCAGGACCAGTCCCCGCTGCTGTGGATGAACTCCATGGCGGCGGACGTGACGATGTTCACCGACGCGTCCGCGGACCCGCTGGCAGGGCCCGTGCGCCCGGGCCCCGACTTCGCCGAGTGGTCCGGGGCCGACCCGCAGTCCTTCCCCACCCGGCGGGAACAGAGCGGCTATCTGCGCTGGGTGTACGAGCAGGCCGTGGCCGCGCTGCCGCCGGGCTCCACGGTGCGTGAGCACCGGGCCCGCGCGGTACGGATCAGCGGCCCCGCCGACGGCCCCCAGCAGGTGTGGCTGGAAGGGGTGGCCGCTCCGGTCACCGCCGACCTCGTCGTGCTGACCCTCGGCCATCTCGACGCGGGACCGGACGCGGAACAGCAGGAGCTGGCCCGGTTCGCCGGGCGGCACGGGCTCGTACATCTGCCGCCCGCCTACACGGCCGACGACGACCTGTCGGTGCTCCCGGCCGGCGAACCGGTCGTCGTCCGCGGCTTCGGGCTCGCCTTCGTCGACCTGATGGTGCTCCTCACCGAGGGGCGCGGCGGGCGGTTCGACGCGCGGGGGGAGTACCTGCCGTCAGGCCGGGAGCCGGTGCTGTACGTCGGATCACGGCGCGGGGTGCCGTACCACTCCAAGATCGGCTACACCTGGACCGGCGAACGCCCGCCGCTGCCGCGCTACTTCGGCCCCGAACAGGTGGACGGGCTGCTCGCCGGGGACGGACCGGTCGACTTCGACCGTGATGTACGGCCGCTCATCGACCGGGAGCTCGGATTCGCCCACTACCACCGGCTCTTCACCGCACACCCGGAGCGCACCACCGTCGACTGGCCGGTCTTCGACGAGAAGTACGCGGCGGCGGCCACGGCCCCGGAACTGGCGGCGCTGGCCGCGGACGCCGTTCCCGACCCCGCCGACCGCTTCGACCCCGCGGCGCTCGACCGGCCGCTGGACGGCGTACGCCACGACTCGCCCGACGCGCTCCAGGAGAGCCTGCGCGGCTACATCGAGGCCGATCTCGCCCGCCGCCACGACCCCGCGCACAGTCCTGACCTGGCGGTCTTCCTCGGACTCCTCTCGGTCTACGGGCAGTTGCCCCGCCTCGGCGACACGGGGGATGGCGGTGCCCGCTGGCACGGATTCTTCAGCTATCTGGCGTCGGGCCCCCCGGGGCCGCGGCTGCGCAGCCTGCTCGCGCTCTCCCGCGCCGGTGTGGTGCGCTTCCTCGGCGCGGACATCACCGTCTCCGCCGACGAGAGCCGCGGGGTGTTCAGGGCAGGCAGCGCGAGCGTGCCCGGGGAGACCATCGAGGCCCGTGCCCTGGTCGAGGCGAGACTGCCCTCGCCTGCGCGCACCCACAGCACCCTGCTGAGCGCGCTGCACGAGGACGGCGCCCAGTCCAGCGCGACGGGGCTGCTCGTCGTGGACCCGGCCGACGGGCGGGTCGTGGAGCGCGGCACAGGACCGCACCCGCGGCGGTTCGCGCTCGGCCCGCACACCACGGCCCGCTCGGCGGGCGCCTTCGCCAGGCCGCACACCAACGCCCCCGCCTTCCGGCAGAACGACGCCACCGCGCGCGCCGCCCTCACCCTCCTCAAGGAGACCGCACGATGACAGCGAGCCCGGCCGGCACGAGTACGGCCGCAGCAGACCCGGCCGCAGCGGATCCGGCGGACGCCGGACAGGCGGGGACGCCGGAACCTGCCCCCGCCATGGTCGAGATCAGGTCCGTGCACAAGAGCTTCGGCGCCGTCGAAGTGCTGCGCGGCATCGACCTCACCGTCAGGACCGGCGAGGTCACCGTCGTCCTCGGCCCGTCGGGCTCGGGGAAGTCGACGTTGCTGCGGACCATCAACCACCTGGAGAAGGTGGACCGCGGCTGGATCAGTGTGGACGGTGAACTGGTCGGCTACCGCCGCTCGGGCGACCGCCTGTACGAGCTGCGGGAACGCGAGGTGCTCAGGCAGCGCACCCGGATCGGCTTCGTCTTCCAGAACTTCCATCTCTTCCCGCACCTGACCGTGCTGGACAACATCACCGAAGCCCCCGTCGCCGCCCTCGGGAGGCCCAGGAAGGAGGCGGAGGCGGTCGCGGCGGAGCTGCTGGCCAGGGTCGGGCTCGCCGACAAGGCGTCCGCCTACCCCGGCAGGCTGTCCGGCGGACAGCAGCAGCGCGTGGCCATCGCCCGCGCGCTCGCCCTGGAGCCCCGCCTGCTCCTCTTCGACGAGCCGACATCGGCGCTCGACCCGGAACTCGTCGGCGAAGTCCTGGACGTCATCAAGGACCTGGCCGCCCGGGGCACCACGATGATCGTCGTCACCCATGAGATCGGCTTCGCCCGTGAGGCCGCCGACACGGTGGTCTTCATGGACGGCGGCCGGATCGTGGAGCAGGGCCCGCCATCCGCCGTACTCGACCACCCGGAGCACGAGCGTACCCGCGCATTCCTCTCCAAGGTCCTGTGAAAGGACTCCTGATCATGGCAGTGCCCCGCCCCCTCCACCTCGCCGCCGAGATCGGCGGGCCGCGCCCGCAGTACGACGCCGGGTACTACACCGGCCTCGCGCTCCTCGCCGAGCGCGGCACCCTCGACTTCGTCACCCTCGACGATTCCTTCGCCGGGCCCGGGCCCGACGCGCTCGCCGTGCTCGCCCGGGTGGCGCCCGACACCGGGCGGATCGGCCTCGTGCCGGCCGTCACCACGACCCACACCGAGCCGTTCCACGTCTCGTCGGCCGTCGCCACGCTGGACTGGGTCAGCCGCGGGCGGGCCGGCTGGAGCGTCGCGGTGTCGGACACCGCAGCCGAGGCCGCCCTCTTCGGCCGGCGCGAGGCCGCGGCCGGCGAGGACCTCTGGCACGAAGCGGGCGAAGTGGCCGACGTGTCGGCCAGGTTGTGGGACAGCTGGGAGGACGACGCCGAGATCCGCTCCGTGGCCACCGGACGCTTCATCGACCGCGACCGGCTCCACTACACGGATTTCACCGGCCGTACGTTCTCCGTCAGGGGCCCCGCCATCGTCCCCAGACCGCCCCAGGGCCACCCGGTCACGGTCGTCGACGGAACAGGCCCTGCGGCCCGCGAGGCGGCCGTCCGGCACGCCGATGTCGTACTCGTCCGCGCCGGTGACCCGCTCACCGCCCGAACGTTCAGGGAGGAGATCAGGAACCGGGCCGCCGCCCTGGGCCGCAGCCCCGACCAGCTGCGCGTCCTGGTCTCGCTCCCCGTCGAACTGCACACCAGCGCCGACGCGGTGGGGCTCGCCCGGCTGATCGCCGACTGGTACGCGCAGGACGCGGCCGACGGCTTCCATCTGCGCCCCGCCGACGTGCGGCGCGACCTCCCGCTGATCGTCGACGGCACGGTCCCGCTGCTCCAGCACCACTGCCTGCTGCGCCGCTTCTATCCGGGTGCGACGCTCCGCGAGCATCTCGGGCTGGCCCGTCCCGCAGGCCGGTACGCGCGGGGCGGCGGCAGGACACCGTCACAGCCGCCGCACGCGCAGGCCCCGCACGCGAAGGACGCAATCGCCGGAGGGCGGCCGTGACCGCACAGCAGAAGCAGATCCATCTCGCCGCCCACTTCCCGGGTGTCAACAGCACCACCGTCTGGACGGATCCGCGCTCGCGGAGCCAGATCGACTTCTCCTCCTTCGAGCATCTCGCCCGGACAGCCGAACGCGGCAGATTCGACTTCTTCTTCCTCGCCGAGGGGCTGCGGCTGCGCGAGTACCAGGGGCGGATCCACGATCTGGACGTGGTGGACAGGCCGGAGTCGATCACCCTGCTCAACGCCCTGGCGGCCGTCACCGACCGGCTGGGACTGGCGGCGACGGTGAACGCCACCTTCAACGAGCCGTTCGAGCTCGCCCGCAGGTTCGCCACCCTCGACCACCTCAGCGGCGGCCGGGCCGCCTGGAACGTGGTCACGTCGTCGGATGCCTTCACCGGCGAGAACTTCCGGCGCGGCGGCTATCTCGACCGCGCCGACCGCTACACCCGCGCCGCCGAGTTCGTCGCGACGGCGCGTGAGCTGTGGGACTCCTGGACCCCCGGCGGCAGCCCGCGGCCCTTCGCCCACTCGGGCCGGCACTTCGACATCGCGGGAGAGTTCACCGTCCCGCGCTCTCCGCAGGGCCATCCGGTCGTCATCCAGGCCGGTGACTCGGACGAGGGCCGGGAGTTCGCGGCCTCGTCGGCCGACGTGATCTTCACCCGGCACGGCACGCCGGAGGCCGGCCGGGCGTTCTACGCCGACACCAAACGCCGGCTGGCGAAGTACGGCCGCCGGCCTTCGGAGCTGAAGATCATGCCGGGTGTCAGCTATGTCCTGGGCGACACCGCGGCCGACGCGGTGGAACGGGCGGCGGCCATCCGCGAGCAGCAGGTGTCCCCGCAGAACGCGATCCTCGCCCTGGAGCAGATCTGGGGGCGGGACCTCTCCTCGTACGACCCGGACGGACCGCTGCCCGAGACCGGCCCCGAACCGGAGTCCGACCACGTCCAGGGCCGTGTCCGGGTGGCCGATCCGCAGGCCGTCGCCGCGAAGTGGCGGGCGCTCGCGCAGGAGAAGGGGCTGTCCATCCGTCAGACGGTCATCGAGACCACCGGCCGGCAGTCCTTCGTCGGAACCCCGCAGGAGGTGGCTTCCGAGATGTACGAATGCGTCCGGACTGACGCGGCCGACGGGTTCATCCTCGTCCCGCACCTCACCCCGGGCGGTCTCGACGACTTCGTGGACCGGGTCGTGCCACTGCTCCAGGAGCGGGGTGTGTTCCGCACCGAATACACCGGTTCGACGCTCCGCTCGCACCTCGGTCTGGCCGAGCCGGTATGGAAGGGTTGATCACATGACAGAACGAACGGGCAGAACCGGCGGACCGGACCCGGTGGCCGCCGCCCACGAGGCGGCCACCGGGCCGGACGGCTGGCAGGCGTGGCACGAGCAGCGCACCGCGACGGTCTCCGCGCCCTACGGGCCGCTGGCCCTCACCGGCACCCACTGGCTGGACGACGCGCAGGCGGGGAGGATCCCGGCCGTCGCCGGTCACTGGGAGGCGACCGGCGACGAGGTGGTGCTGACGGCCACCGATGAGGACGGCCTCACGCTCGACGGGAAGCCGTTCACCGGCCGTGTCGCGCTCACGGCCGACCACACCCCGCCCGCGGAGGCGCGCGTGGCCCAGGGGGACAAGCGGCTGGCCCTGGTGCACAGGGAGGGGCTGTGGGCGGTCCGCGTCTGGGACCCGGAATCCGGGAACCGGCGTGCCTTCGCCGGGATCGGGGCCACCCCGTACGACCCGGACTGGGTGCTCCCAGGGCACTACCGGCCGTATGCGGCGAGCCGCACCGTCCAGGTCCCCAACGCCGACGGCCGCGACCGCGGGCTCGGCCTCGCCGGTGAACTCGCCTTCCGGCTGGCGGGCGTGGAGCACACGCTCCAGGTCGCGCAGGAGGAAGACGGCTCGCTGTGGGCGGTCTTCGCGGACGCCACCAGCGGGACGAGCAGCTACCGGTTCCGTTTCCTGCGGCCGTCCGCACCGGCCGCCGACTCCACGGTGACGGTGGACTTCAACCGCACGCTGCTGCCGCCCTGTGCCTTCGCCGAGCACTTCATCTGCCCCTTCCCGCCGCCGGGCAACACCCTCCCGGCCGCCATCGAGGCGGGTGAGCGCACTGCGCTCACCCGATGACCCCACCAGCCGGCGGCCCGCCCGGCCGAAAGGCGCTCTTGCGCCGGACGGCCGGGTCGCGTTGTACTCCCGGCAGCGCGCTTGTCAGGGACACGGCGTAAAAATCGCCGTCGTGTCCCGGCCTGCGCCTCATGGGTCCACCCACCCAAGGACCCGCGGATTCTCTTCCGGAGGAACTGATATGAGGATCAAGCGCATCACCCCCCACAGCGGCCCCGCGAGACGTGGCCGGCTGATCGCCGTCGCGTCCGGCCTGCTGGTCGCGGCCGCGCTCACCGTCCCCAGCGCCCACGCCGACCAGGCCACCACGTACACCCCCCAGCAGCTGACGGCCGCGAGCAACGCCGTGCAGAGCGCGGACGTGGCGGGCACCGCGTGGTACGTCGACAAGGCGACCGGCACGCTGGTCGTCACCGCGGACAGCTCGGTCTCCGCTGCGGAGATCAGCCGGATCCAGAAGGGGACCGGGGCGAACGCGGGCGCGATCCGCGTCAAGCGCACCACCGGCACGTTCAACAAGCTCCTCAAGGGCGGTGACGCCATCTACACCTCGCAGTGGCGCTGCTCCGTCGGCTTCAACGTACGCAGTGGTTCCACCTATTACTTCCTCACCGCAGGGCACTGCACCGAGGGCTCTCCCGCCTGGTACACCAACTCCTCCGGCTCCACGAGCATCGGTCCGACCACCGGGACCAGCTTCCCGGGCAACGACTACGGCATCGTCAAGTACGCCAACACCTCCCTGGCGCACGACGGGACCGTCGGAAGCCAGGACATCACCAGTGCGGGCAACCCCACGGTGGGCCAGACCGTGACCAGGACCGGATCCACCAGCGGCACCCACAGCGGCAAGGTCACCGCGCTGAACGCCACTGTCAACTACGGCAGCGGTGACGTCGTCTCCGGACTCATCCAGACCACGGTCTGCGCCGAGCCCGGTGACAGCGGCGGCCCCCTCTACGCGGGCTCCAAGGCCCTGGGTCTCACCTCCGGTGGCAGCGGTGACTGCACATCGGGCGGTACGACCTTCTTCCAGCCCGTCACCGAGGCCCTGAGCGCCTACGGGGTCAGCGTCTACTGACCGGCCCTGTGACCGCCGGCCGGCCCGTGCGCCGGCGCGGCACCCGCTGACACAGCAGTGGAAGAGCCCCCGTCCGGGATTCCGGGCGGGGGCTCTTGCGCGCTTTTGAGAGGATGTCAGCGGGGAACGGGTAGTTCATGGGAGGCGGGGGCGTATGAAGCGCATCGGAGTGACCGGGCACCGCAGCATTCCGCCCGGGGTCCTCGCCCATGTGCGGGAGGAGCTGCGCGCGCTGCTCGCCGGGTACGCGGGTCCCCTGGAGGCGCTCTCCAGCCTGGCGGCGGGCGCCGACCAGCTCTTCGCCGGTCTCGCGCTCGACTACGGCGCCCGGCTCACCGCGGTCATCCCCAGCGGCGACTACGAACTCGGTTTCTGCGACCCCGGAGAGCTGGCCGGGTACCGCCGGCTCAGAGGGCGGGCCAGCCGGGAGGTCAGGATGGACTTCCCGCACTCCACGGACGAGGCCTACTACGCGGCAGGCACCTACATCGCCGACCGGTGCGACCGGCTGGTGGCCGTCTGGGACGGCCTGCCCGCCCGCGGTCTCGGCGGTACGGGAGACATCGTCAGCTACGCCCTGGCGGCGGGGAAGCCGGTGACGGTCATCTGGCGCGAGGGCGTGAAACGTGACTGAAAATCGGCGCTGCCCCGGCCCACGCCTCCGGGGCCGGGCGGGGCGTGACGGTGATGGCCGTCAACTCCCGTGCCGGGACAGCCAGTCGGTGTACTGGGGCGAGACGACCCGCTCGGTCTCGTAGACCGCGGCCGACCACTGCTTCTCGGTGAGGGGGCTCTCCATCTCCAGGTGCAGCGCCTTGAGTTTCTCCTCCACCAGCGCGTGCGCCGATATGAGCGGCTGGTGCCTGCGGAACTCGCTCCAGGCCACGCCGGACGCGGCTGCGGCCGATACCACGGCGGCGACCTCGGTGTTCTCGACGACGGAGAGGGCGCGCAGCACCCCGAAGGCCAGGGCGACCAGCGTGAGCAGGGCGAAGGCGCTCGACCACAGCAGAGTGGCCCCCTTGGACACCTCCTGCTTGCGCCGGTACCAGTTGCGCTGCTCGATCAGCCGGTCGCGTACGTAGGTCTCCCTGCGGACCTCGAACGGCCTGGCCCGCAGAGCACGCATCTGATGGGTTATCAGGTCGGTGCCGGGAGACTCCTGGTCCCAGCCCACCGTGCGCAGTTCCTGGAGCTGTTCGCCGACGCGACTGGTGAACAGCGCGTCCACATCGGGCGATCCGGCGTCGAAGGGCGCGCCGTGTACCGCGTACCGCCAGCACATGGACTTGATGAAGTCGGCTGCGGAGCGGTTGAGTTGCCACTGGGCCTTCGCCTTGCGGCGGGAGGTGCTGAAGGTGAGCAGCAGTACCCCCGCGTAGGCAAGCGTCGTCAGGACGCCGACGGCCTGGAAGCCGCCCCCGAGCTCCGCCCGCCACGGCAGTGACGCCATGGCGGCGCCCACCACCAGGAGCACCAGCTGGGCCCGGGTGGAGCCCACGGCCTCACCCTGCCTGGCGATGGCGTGCGCGTCGGCGCGGTGGAACAGCTCGGGCAGGTCGGCATTCCGGAAGACGATGCTGCGCTCCGGGCTCCGCTCAGGACCTGGGAACGGCGTCACATGAACCCCCGTCTGCGACTTCAGCCTTCACTCTTTAGATGGAATGGCGTCTTCCGGAATTGTGGAACGCACTCTGTGCGACGTTCTTGTTGCGTCCGGTCGCGCTCAGTTGCCATCAGTCTGCATGAGAGTAAAGTCGACCCGCCGACACTGCAACGGTGCAAGTATCGGCATTCCTGCCCATGTCCAGAAAACATCCCTCAAGGACGGCCTCACCATGTCCGTAACTTCAGCCTCCTCCGCCGCTGCCCAGAAGCCGCGTGTCCCCCTGGCCGAGATCGATGTGCGCGGTACCGAGGCTGTCAAGCAGCTCGGCCGGGTTCTCTCCACCTCGACCGGCCGCCCGATGAGGGCATCGACCTTCAATTCGGCGCTCTAGACTGGTGGAATGACAGGACCCCTGGTCCCATTCCGCGAGATCGTCCTCAAGGTCCACAGCAGATGCGATCTTGCCTGTGACCACTGTTATGTCTACGAGCACGCCGACCAGAGCTGGCGCACTCGGCCCAAGGCCATCTCCGACCGGGCGATCCACTGGACGGCTCTGCGACTGGCGGAGCACGCCAGAACCCATGACCTGCCCTCCGTGTCAGTGATCCTGCACGGAGGGGAGCCCCTGCTGGCAGGCCCCGCCCGCCTGCGCCGCGTCTGTGAGGAGCTCACCGGGGCCCTGGCAGGGACCGCCGAGCTCGACCTCCGGATCCACACCAACGGCCTTCAGCTCAGCCCCCGGTACCTCGACCTCTTCGAGGAGTTCCACGTCCGGGTCGGCATCTCCCTCGACGGGGACCGCGCATCCAACGACCGGCACCGCCGCTTCGCCGACGGCCGCACCAGCCATCCGCTGGTACTCAGGGCCGTCGAGCTGCTCCGCCAGGACCGGTACGCCCCTCTCGACCTCGGTCTGCTGTGCACCATCGACGTGCTGAACGACCCGGTCGCCGTATACGACGCGCTGACCGCCCTCGGCCCCCCGCGCATCGACTTCCTGCTGCCGCACGCGACCTGGGACGACCCCCCGCACCGGCCCGGCGGATCACCGACCGCCTACGCCGACTGGATCCTGACGGTCTTCGACCGCTGGGACGCGCAGGGGCGGCCGGTCCCCGTGCGGCTCTTCGAGTCGGTCATCTCCACGCTCAACGGCGGCCCGAGCCTCACCGAATCCCTCGGTCTTGCCCCCACCGACCTGGTGGTCGTGGAGACCGACGGCACGCTGGAGCAGGTCGACTCCCTCAAGAGCGCCTACGAGGGTGCCGCGTTCACCGGATTCGACGTCTTCAGCCACACCTTCGACGAGGTCGCCGCCCACCCGGGCGTCCGTGCCCGCCAGCTCGGCCTGGCCGGTGTCGGCGAGAAGTGCCGTGAGTGCCCCGTGGTGCGGTCCTGCGGAGGCGGCCTCTACACCCACCGTTACCGGGCGGGCTCCTTCGACCAGGAGAGCGTCTACTGCGCCGACCTGGAGGCCCTGGTCCGCGGCATCGAGAGCCGCACCGCGGCGGCCACCACCTCGCCCGCGCTCACCGATCCGGGCGAGCTGGACGCCGGGCAGCAGGAGCTGACGCGCACCCTGCTCGCGGCGGTGCACGCGGAACTCGCGGGCCGCGGCGGCGACGATTGGGCGCGGGCCTGGGAGCTGGCGGGCGCGGTCGAGCAGAGGTCCGACGGGCTCGACACGGTGCTCGCCCACCCCTACACCCGGACCTGGCTGCTCAGTTGCCTGGACGCCCTGCACGAAGGGCGGCCCGGAACTCCGGGCAGGCTCGCCGCCCATGTCGCCGCCGCTGCGCTGCGGGGCGGGCTCGACCTGCCCGTCACCGTGGCGTACACCGGCGCCCTGCTGCACCTTCCGACGTATGGCGCGTTACGCCTGCCCGGGCCCGCCGAGAGCGGCCGGGCCGAGGTCCGCCGTGCCGAGAAGGGCTTCCTCGTCAGGACCGCGGGCGCCGAACTGCGCGTTCCACGCCCGGACGAGGCCGCCGACGGCTGGCAGCCGGTGCGCCGGACCGACTGCGACGGTGCCCCCGATCTCGCACTGGACGATCTCGACCCGTACCGCGACTGCTTCGGCACACCGGCCGGTCCGCGTCTGACCCTGGCCGGAGCCGCCGGCTGGAGCCGGCGCTTCGCGGAGACCTGGTCCGCGCTGCGCGCCGCTGTCCCCGTCCACGCCGCGGACGCCGCAGCCCGCCTCACCACCGTGACCCCGCTGGCCGCGGGGGAGCCGGCCGTCGGCCGGCACGGCCACGGGGCCATCGGTGTCTCCCTGCCGGGGCTCACCCCCGGGGGGCTGCTGCGCGCGGTGCGCAGGACGAAGCTGCGGGCGCTCCTGGACGTCACCGACCTCTACGCCCAGGACGGCTCCTGGCTGCACCGGGTGGCCTGGCGGCAGGCACCGGTGCCGGTTTCGGAGCTCTTGTCCTGCGCCTACGAGGGCGTGGCGCTCGCCGCGTACGGGGGTGAGGACCGTGCGCGGACCCTGGCGCACACCCGGCAGGCGCTGGAAGCTCTGGAGGGCGCGGCCGAGCTGACCGTCAGCGGCAGGAGCCTGGTCGCCGCCCTGTGGGGCGAGTGGGAGGAGACGGCCCGTGGCTGAGGCAGCCGGGCCGGCCGCCGGGCTGAGAGCGCTCGGTGTGACCGAGGGGACGACGCTGCTGGTGCACGCGGCGCTCGGCGGCACCGGACTGGACGCGTGCACGCTGCGCGACGCGCTCCTGGAAGTGCTGGGCGCGGACGGGACGCTGGTGGTCCCTGCCTTCACCCCGGAGAACTCCACGACGTCGGACGCCCATCTGCGGCAGACCGCCGGACTCACCCCCGGCGCGCGGGCCCGCTTCCTCGACGCCATGCCCGCCTTCGACCCCGCCACCACACCGTGCCCGGGGATGGGCCGGCTGGCTGAATGTGTCCGGCTCTCCCCGGGCGCGGTACGCAGCGGGCATCCGCAGACCTCGTTCGCCGCGCTGGGCGCACGCGCCGAGGAACTGGTAAAGGGGCATCCCGCCGATTGCCATCTCGGAGAGGAATCCCCGCTGGGCAGGCTGGCCGGCTCCGGGGCCGAGGAATTGATGATCAATGTGGGATTCGGCGTGTGCACCTCCTTCCATCTCGCCGAATACCGGATTCCGGATATCCCCGGGAGGCTGTACCGGTGCGTGGTGAGTACAGCAGGCCGGCGCGAGTGGTTCGAATACCGCGATATCGAACTGGACGACAGTGATTTCGAACTGATCGGTGCGGATTTCCCCCGCGAGAGGATGCGTGAGGGGAAGCTGGGTAACGCGGCCGCCATGGTGTTTCCGATCAAGGACGCAGTGGCGCACGCGATGAAGTGGATGACCGAAAAGCGGCGTTGATTGACCGAACGTCGACGGGGTGGAGACTCTTCCCTCCGGAATGATGTCTTCATGGACGACGGGGGGCCGAGTTGGCAGCATCGGACGAGCCGAGAGCGGCGAACCACAGGCCGTATTTTTTTCTCAGCTACGCGCACACTCCGAAACACGGAGCCGTCGGGCCCGACCCGGACATGTGGGTCGAGCGGCTCTTCCGTGACCTCTGCGCCCATGTGATGGCGATGACCAACCTCCCCGCGGGAGCGCCCGCGGGCTTCATAGACCGGGAGCTGCGATCGGGGGAGGGCTGGTCGGAGCGGCTCGGTGAGGTGCTCGCCACCTGCCGGGTCTTCGTACCGCTCTTCTCGCCCCGCTATTTCGGCAGCGAGATGTGCGGCAAGGAGTGGTACGCCTTCGCCCAGCGCGCCATCCATGAACAGGTCCGCAGCAACCGCACCGCCGAGGCGATAGTCCCGGCCCTCTGGGTCCCCGTACCACCGCACCAACTCCCCGGCCCGGCAGCGCGGTTGCAGTTCAACCACCGCGCCTTCGGGGAGCGCTACGTGACCGACGGGCTCTACGGTCTCGTCAAGCTCCGGATATTCGCCGAGGAGTACGAGCGGGCCGTCTACGAACTGGCCAAACGCATCGTGAGCGTCGCCGACGCATCGGACATCGGCCCGTGCCGCCCCGTCGACTACCGGGCCATACCCAGCGCCTTCGGTTCGCCCAGCGCGGGGCCGCGCCCCATGAAGCTGACCGTCGCCGCCCCCACCCGGCACGATCTGCCGGAGGGACGGCACTCCGAGTACTACGGGGACACCCCGCTGGACTGGAATCCCTACCACCCCGTCTCCGCCCAGCCGCTGTCCCGGCTCGCCGAGGACCTGGTGCGCTCCCTCAACTACCAGGCCACCGTCTCCTCGTTCGACGAGGAGGTCCTCCACCTCGACGGGAAACAGCCTCCGTCCTGCCCCGAGGTCCTGCTCGTCGACCGCTGGGCGCTGCACGACGACGAACGGCGCCAGCGGCTCTCCGCCTTCGACTCCGAGCACCGCCCCTGGGTGAGCGTGGTCGTCCCCTGGAACCGCGACGACCACCAGAGCAGGGCCTCCGAGGCCGAGCTCACCGGCCGTCTGGAGGACACCATGCCCTCCAAGATGAGGGAGGGGCGCGCCCTGACGAGGGCCGCGGCCAAAGGCGTCCCGAGCATGGAGGCCTTCGGCCGGATCCTGCCCCAGGTGGCGGAGTCCGCCGCGCAGCAGTACCTCAAGCACGCGGCCGTCTACCCGCCCGGCGGCGGCCACCACGAACGGCCCCGGCTCATCGGCCCGATGGTGACCGAACAGGCCGCCACCCGCTCCATACCGGCTGTGCAGGATCTCGCGCTCGATGCGGAGGACACGGATGACAGCAGGTCGTGACGGACGCATCGTCACCTTCTATTCCTACAAGGGAGGTACCGGCCGGACGATGGCCCTGGCCAACACCGCATGGATCCTGGCCGCCAACGGCAAGCGCGTCCTCGCGGTCGACTGGGACCTGGAGGCGCCGGGCCTCTACCGCTTCTTCCACCCCTTCCTCGACCCGTCCACGCTCGGCGCCACCACCGGGATCATCGACCTGATCACCGAGTACGCCTGGGCGGCGACCAGCCCCGCTCCGCGCCCCGACGACTGGCACCGTGACTACGCGCGCATCCAGCAGCACGCGGTCTCGCTCACCCCGGAGACGCTGGGCTGGGAGTTCCCCGACGGGGGCACCCTCGACTTCGTGTCGGCGGGCCGGCAGAACCGCGAGTACTCCGCCACCGTCTCCACCTTCGACTGGGACAACTTCTACGACCGGCTGGGCGGCGGCCACTTCTTCGACGCGCTGCGCGACGACATGAAGGCCAACTACGACTACGTCCTCATCGACAGCAGGACCGGCCTCAGCGACATCGCCGACATCTGCACCGTCCATCTGCCCGACGCGCTCGTCGACTGTTTCACCCTCAGCGACCAGTCCATCGACGGCGCCGCCGCGGTGGCCCGCCAGATCGACAAGCACGACGGCGGCCGGGGCATCCAGATCCTGCCCGTCCCGATGCGGATCGACGAAGGCGAGAAGGAGAAGGCGGACGCCGGACGCGCCCTGGCCAGGCTCCGCTTCGACGGGCTGCCGCGCGGCCTCTCGGGCGAGGAGCTCACCGCGTACTGGGGGGCGGTCGAGATCCCGTACCGCCCCTATTACGCGTACGAGGAGACCCTGGCCACCTTCGGCGACGAGGCCGGGCTCACCAACTCGCTCCTCTCCGCCTTCGAGCGGCTCGCCTCCGTCGTCACCGGCCGCCAGGTCACCTCGATGCCGCAGATCCCCGAGGAGGTCAGGCTGCGCATCAGGGACGCCTTCACCCGCCGCCGCCCCGCGCTCCCCGCCGATCTGCTGCTCAGCTACGTGGCGGAGAACCGGATGTGGGCCGACTGGATCGAGGCCGTGCTCACCCGCGCAGGATTCCGCGTGGTACCGCGTGACGTGTCGGCGGAGGCGGTTCCCGCAGGCTCCGGGGCGGGGAAGTCCACGGCGGCCGAGACCACGGCGCGCACCGTGGTCGTCCTGTCCAGCGCCTACCTCAAGTCGGCCCGGGCGGTGGAGGTCTGGCAGCGGTCGGCGGCCGAGGACCCCTCCGGGACCCGCCGGCACCTGCTGCCGCTGCGCGTCGGTGACGTACGGCTGACCACGCAGTACATCGACCGCAACCCCGTCGACCTGTTCCGGCTGGACGAGGTGCACGCCACCGCGGCTCTGCTGCGCGCGGTGGACCGGCCGGGGCAGCCCGTCGACGGGGTCTCGCCCGGGCCGCGCTTCCCGGGGACCGTGCCGAAGATCTGGAACGCGCCGGCCCGCAACTCCGGCTTCACCGGGCGCTCCCTGGTGCTGGAGCGGATGCGCGACCAGCTCGGCGGGGGGATGGCGGTGGTCCTGCCGCAGCCCCAGACCCTGTACGGGCTGGGCGGTGTCGGCAAGACCCAGGTGGCCCTGGAGTACGTGCACCGCTTCATGGCCGACTACGACCTGGTGTGGTGGATCTCGGCGGAGCAGACCGACGATGTGATCGCGGGCCTCGCCGAACTCGCCGTCCGGCTGGGCACCCAGGGCGCCGAGGACATGGCGTCCGCCTCCCAGGAGGCCATCGACCTGCTGCGCCGCGGGGTGCCCACCTCGCGCTGGCTGCTGGTCTTCGACAACGCGGACGACCCCGAGCACCTGAAGCGCTTCTTCCCGCCGGGCGGCCCCGGCCACGTGCTGGTGACCTCGCGGAACCAGACCTGGTCGCAGTACGGCGACGCGCTGCCCGTCGACGTCTTCATGCGGGAGGAGTCCGTCGAGCACATCCAGCGCCGGGCACCCGGCCTCTCCGGCGAGGACGCGGCCCGGGTCGCCGATGCGGTGGGGGACCTGCCGCTCGCCGTCGAGCAGGCCGCCGCCTGGATCGCGGAGACCGCCACCCCCGTCGACACCTATCTGGAACAGCTGGCGCAGGAGGCCGAGAGCGTCCTCGGGCTCAACCAGCCCGCCGGATACCCCGAGCCGGTGGCCGCCACCTGGAACGTGTCCATCGCCCGTCTGAAGGAGCGCTCGCCGGCCGCCGTACGGCTGCTCCAGCTCTGTGCCTTCTTCGCACCGGAACCGATCTCGGCGAAGCTCCTCTACAGCCGGGAGATGATCGACGCGCTCAAGCCGTACGACGCGACGCTCCAGGAGAAGCTGGTGCTCGGCCGGGTCATCCGGGAGATCGGCCGCTTCGCGCTCGCCAAGGTGGACCCGGTGGGCGGCTCCATCCAGGTGCACCGGCTGGTGCAGGCAGTGATCAAGGCGCAGCTCACCCACCCGGAGCGGGACGAGGCACGGCACTGCGTCCATATGATCCTCGCGGGTGCCAGGCCCGACGGTGACGAACCCATAGACAACCCCGGCACCTGGCCCGACTTCGCCCCCATCTGGCCGCACCTGGGCCCGTCGGAGGCCAGGCTGTGCAAGGAGCCCGAGACCCGCCGGCTGATGATCGACC
The DNA here is from genome assembly GCF_036061255.1 of Streptomyces sp. NBC_00388. Lineage (NCBI taxonomy): Bacteria > Bacillati > Actinomycetota > Actinomycetes > Kitasatosporales > Streptomycetaceae > Streptomyces > Streptomyces sp. NBC_00388. The sequence continues at coordinate 1,554,962 of NZ_CP107948.1, read as the reverse complement.
GGGTCCGATACCTCTGGAAGCGCGGTGACTTCGTCACGGCGGCGGCGCTCGCGGGCGAGCTGCGCGAGGTGTGGCGCGAACGCCTCGGCAACAACGACCTGCAGTATCTCTACCTCCGTTTCCACCTCTCCAACATCCTCCGCTCGCGCGGCCGTTACGTGGAGGCGATGGAGCTGGACGAGGAGACCCTGCGGCGCCAGCGCGAGCAGCTCCCGGAGCTCGGGCCGTCGCATCCGCACACCTACATGACCACCAGCGCCCTGGCCATGGACCTCGGAGCCGTCGGTGAGTACAGCAGGGCCATGACGCTGGCGACCGAGGCGTACGAGGGGTTCAAGGAGATCTTCGACGAGTCGCACCCGAGGACCCTGGCCGCGGCCAACAACCTGGCGCTGAACCTGCGGATCGCCGGCCAGTACGCCCGCGCGCGGGAGATGGACCAGGACGTCTACGACCGGCGCACCGAAGTGCTCGGCCCCGAGCACCCGTACACCCTCTCATCGGCGCAGAACCTCGCCCGCGACCTGCGTGAGGTCGGCCGGTACGAGGACTCCGTCGCGCTGCTGTCGCGGACGTACCAGATCTTCAAGGAGCAGCTGGGCCGGGCCTTCCCCGGCACACTCGCGGCTGCCAAGAGCCTGGCCGTCTCGCTGCGCAGGGCCGGCCGCCCGGAGGACGCCAGGCGGCTGACCGCGGCCACCCGGGACCGGTACCGCATCAAGTACACGGTGACCAATCCGGACTGGCTGGCCTGCGACCTGAACTTCGCGGCCGACCTGTTCGCCGCCGGGGACGCGGTGGGTGCGCGGGACACCGCGCAGGCGGTGGTCGACCAGTACATGAAGATCCCGGGGGAGCGGCACCCGTACACCCTCACGGCCATGAACAACCTCGGTATCTACCAGGGGGCCTGCGGCGCGCTCGACACGGCCGAGTCGATGCTCGCCGGCACGGTCAGGGTGATGAGCGACGTACTCAACCCCCTGCATCCGCACGTGCTGTTCGCGACCGTCAACCTGGCCAATGTCACGGCAGGACTGGGCGATCTCCCCAAGGCCCTGGAGATCGAGCGCCGGGTGGTCGCGGCCCTGCGCGAGGTCGTCGGGGCCCACCACCCGGAGACCCTGGCCTGTGCGTCCAACATGTCGGTGACGCTGGACGCGCTCGGCCGCAAGGAGGAGGCGCAGCTGCTGAGGGCCGAGACCGTCAGCGAGCTGCAGCGGCAGCTCGGTGACGATCACGACTACGTGGGGATCGCGGGCGACGCACGGCGGTTCAGCCGGGACCTGGAGCCGCTCGTCGTATGAGGGCCCGGGTCCCGCCGCGTGCCCCGCTCCTCACTCGTCCAGCAGCCAGGTGAGGATGCGGGGAAGCGCGTGCAGCGCGTCGAAGTGCGCGGCGGCCGGTTCGAGTACGGCCGTCGCGCCGGGGATGCGCCGTGCCAGCCAGCGGGAGTGGCCGACGGGTGAGAAGACGTCCTTCACCCCGTGCCAGAGCATGATCGGGGTGCGGATGGCGGCGGGGTCGAAGCCCCAGGGGCGGGAGAACGCCAGCGCGTCGTCGATCCAGCCGTACGGTGAAGTGCGCAGCGCCTCCTGGTAGTTGCGCAGCAGCATGGCCCGTACGCCTGCGTCGTTGACGACTCTGCGGTCGGAGTCGGTGAGGTCGCTGAACAGCTGGTCGAGCAGGCGGACGGGGTTCTTCCTGATCTCCGCCGAGCGGGGAATGAGCCGGGCCGCCAGACCGTCGGGGTCGTCGGACGCGCTGGTGTACTCCCGGACGTTGGACGCCGCCATGCCATCGAACCAGTCCAGCCCGACGGCGTCCCGGGGCGCGAGTGTCACCAGGGCGGCAGCCCTGGTGACGCGGTCGGGCAGCAGGGCGGCGCAGGCGAGCGCGTGGGGCGCGCCGCCCGAGCGGCCCGCGACGGCGAACTTCTCAAGGCCCAGGGCATCGGCGATCGCCCGGACGTCCTGGGCGACATCGGCGACGCTGCGGCCCGCCAGCCGGTCGCTGCCTCCGTAGCCGGGGCGGTCGAAGGCGATGAGCTGTGTGCGGCGCTGGTAGAGCACCATGCCGCGCGGGGCGGGCCCGAGCCTGCTGCCGGGGGTGCCGTGCAGCAGGAAGACCGGCCTGCCGCGCGGATCACCGAGGCGCTCCACTGTCAGATGACGTCCGTCCGGCGCGCGGACCCGTCCGCGCAGTCCCGGTCCCTCTGTGCCGTATGCATGCGTCGTGTGCACGGGCATCCCCCTCCGTTCCGATGATGGCCCATCAGCAGGACTCATGGAGTGAGGAGTTGGTGGCGAAGTGCAGATCCGGGCGGGGGTGCGCCGCAATCCGGTCCTGCTGCCGTGGATAGCGGACGGCGGGCCGTCGTACGGGGCGGGGATTTGTCCTTCTCCACGGCTTGCGTCGCTTTGTGTCCCCCTGGGTGGCCCGCCATTCGTGAACGGAGTGCGGGTGCCTTGTCGGTGTCGTGTGCCCGTCCTTGAGTCGACCTTGTGTGCGAGCTGTGACTGTCGGAATAGTGGGCGGCTCCATCCTCCGCTTCCGGTCACCCCACATGACCGGAAGCGGCCCCCACAGGAGGTCGAAGTTGAAGCACCGACGCATATCCAGGCGCCGAGTGATCGCGGCAGCGACCGGCGCCGCCGCGCTGATCGCCGCGGGTGTCACCTTCCAGACGGCCAACGCCAGCGAGTCGGCACCGGCATCCCCGGTGAGGACGCTTTCCGTGGCCGCGGCCGGGAACCTGGCATCGACACTGACCCGTGAGCTGGGCGCCGACGCGGCCGGTTCGTACTACGACGCCAAGAGCAAGCACCTGGTGGTGAACGTCGTCGACGAGGCGGCGGCCCAGGGTGTGCGCAAGGCGGGCGGCCGGGCGAGAGTCGTCCAGAACTCGCTGGCCGCGCTGACCGGTGCGCGCAAGACCCTGGCCGGCAAGGCGTCGCTGCCGGGCACCTCATGGGCGGTGGACCCGGTCAGTAACAAGATCGTCGTCACCGCCGACCGCACCGTCTCCGGTGCGAAGCTCTCGAAGCTGGACAGCGTCGTCAAGGGCCTCGGCTCCAAGGCCGAACTCAAGCGCAGCGCCGGTGAGTTCAAGCCCCTCATCGCGGGCGGCGACGCCATCTGGGGCTCCAGTGCCCGCTGCTCGCTCGGCTTCAACGTGGTCAAGGACGGCCAGCCGTACTTCATCACTGCCGGGCACTGCACCCAGGCCGTCACCAGCTGGTCGGACGCGCAGGGCGGCTCCGAGATCGGCACCAACGCGGCCTCCGACTTCCCAGGCCATGACTACGGCCTGGTGAAGTACACCTCGGACACCCCCCACCCGAGCGAGGTCGACCTCTACAACGGCAAGACCCAGCCGATCACCAAGGCGGCCGACGCGACCGTCGGCATGGCGGTCCAGCGCAGCGGCTCCACCACCCAGGTGCACGGCGGCACGGTGAAGGGGCTCGACGCCACCGTCAACTACGGCAACGGCGACGTCGTCAACGGTCTCATCCAGACCGATGTCTGCGCCGAGCCCGGCGACAGCGGCGGTGCGCTCTTCTCGGGTGACAGCGCGATCGGTCTGACCTCCGGCGGCAGCGGTGACTGCTCGGCCGGCGGCGAGACGTTCTTCCAGCCGGTGCCCGCGGCGCTGGCTGCCTTCGGGGCGACGATCGGCTGACCTCCGGTACCGGCGCGTTCCGCGACCACAGCACTGTGGCCCGGCCCGGACCGTCCTCGTGACGGTCCGGGCCGGGCCGCTGCCGTGAGTCCTCAGATCTCCGGCGTCGCCCGGGCGGGGCCCGGTGCGGCGCCCTGCTTCCTGCGGAACACGGACATACAGATCGTGATCACCGTGCCCACCACGGCCCAGCCGGAGAGCACCAGCAGCGGGCCGGTGACGGAGTTGCCCCTGAAGTACGCGAGGGAGCGCGCCGTCCAGGTGCCCGCGCCCGGGGGCAGCCAGGGGCCGATCGCATGCCAGAACGGCGGCAGCATCGGCAGCGGGAAGGCGCCGCCCGCGCTCGGGTTGCCCGCGATCACGACCAGCAGGACGGCCAGGCCGATCCCCACGATGCCGGTGAGCGCCTGCAGGGCGAGCGTGATCGCGCCGACCCCGAAGACGACCAGTGCGCCGAGCCCCCAGAGTCCCAGGACGCTGCCGGGCAGCGCGCCGAGCACCGGGCCGACGATGACCGCGCCCCCCAGCCCGCCCAGGACCGAGTAGAGCGCCATGGTGATGAGCCTGATCGCGGCGCGCCGTCCGTTGGCGGCCCGGGAGCCCGCGCTGATCGCCAGGATCGATGCGCAGAGGTAGCCGCCGACGCACCATCCGACGACCAGGTAGAACGCGGAGAGCCCGTCGAAGTCCGACGCCGAAGCCGGTGCCACGTCCACGGTGCGCACGCTCCGTCGCTGGGTCTTCTCCACTCCGGTGATGATCCGGTCGAGCGAGGAGGACAGTACGGTCCCGCCACCCGACGCGACCAGGAGTGTGTCCTTCGAGCCTCCGGGGCGGACGATCAGGGCGCCGTCGATGTCGCGGTCCAGGATCTTCCGGCGGGCCTCGGCCGGGCTGGAGACCGTACGCGGGTCCAGGGGGTCGCCGGGGAGCTGCTTGAGCCTGCCGGCGAGTCGCGGGGCCGCCTGCGCGGGCGCGACGACCCCGAAGGGGACGTCCTTCGGCTTGGGGTTGTGCAGGGCCCCCACATAGGACGCGATGAACAGCAGCTGCAGCACCAGTGTGCCGATGACGAGCAGCGCCGCGCGCGGAGTGACAGCGGTCTTCATCTCGTCCAGGAAAGTCATGGCCCCACGGTCCGGCAGGGCGGACGTTTGCGCAGGTGGGACGGGCCCGAATGGCTGACACACCGTTAATCGCACAAGTATTCGAAAGTGGTCTATGGTGGAGAAGGGGGTCAGGAACGGACTGGATCATCGGAGCAGGAGGTGCGGCGGATGCCCGGTTTCACGCATCTCCACACCGCCTCGGGATTCTCCCTGCGGTACGGGGCCTCCCACCCGGAACGGCTCGCGGAGCGGGCGGCCGAGCGGGGCATGGACGCCATCGCGCTGACCGACCGGGACACCCTCGCCGGCACGGTCCGCTTCGCCAAGGCCTGCGCCGCGGCCGGGGTGCGACCGCTGTTCGGCGCACGGCTCGCGATCGGCGGGCGGGCGCGCGCGGAGGGGCCCACCCACCGGATGCGCGCCCCCGTACGCGGCGGAGTGTTCGTCGACGAGTCCGTGCCCCGCGCGACCTTCCTCGCCCGGGACGGTGCGGAGGGCTGGGCGGCCCTGTGCCGGCTGGTCACCGCGGCCCACGCGGACGGGGAGCGCCCCCTGCTGCCCTGGGACGAGAACCACGGGGACGGCCTTGCCGTCCTGCTCGGACCGGACTCCGATGTCGGCCGGGCACTCGCCGCCGGCCGGCCGGACCGGGCCGCCGTCCTGCTCGGCCCCTGGCGGGAGGTCCACGGCGACGCGCTGCGCCTCGAAGCGGTCCACCACGGGCTGGGCGGCACCGGACCCGGCTCGCTCAGACTCGCCGCCCGTACGGTCGGCTTCGCCGCCGAGCAGGGGGTACGCCCCGTGCTGACCAACGCCGTCCGCTACGCCGACCAGGGGCAGGGTCCCGTCGCCGACGTCCTCGACGCCGCCCGCAGGCTGGTCCCCGTCGACCCCCGCAAGGGTCTCGACAGCGGTGAGCGCTGGCTCAAGGACGCGGACGCGATGTTCCGTACCGCCGAGCGGGTCGCCGAGGCGGCGGGCTTCCGGCGGGACACCGCGCACCGGCTGATCGACGAGACCCAGGCCCTGGCCGCCGCGTGCGCCGTCGATGCCGAGGACGACCTCGGCATGGGCACCGTCCACTTCCCGGAACCGCGCCTCGTCGGCGCCGCGCACCGCACCGCCCAGCGCGTGCTCGCCTCCCGCGCCGCCGCCGGCATGGTGGTGCGCGGCTACGACCGCAGGCGTGAGTACTGGGAGCGGATGCACCACGAGCTGGACATCATCGCCTTCCACGGACACGCCTCGTACTTCCTGACCGTCGCCAGGGTCGTGGACGATGTGAAGGAGATGGGAATCCGGGTCGCGGCCCGCGGTTCCGGCGCGGGATCCCTCGTCAACCATCTGCTCGGCATCGCCAACGCGGACCCCGTCGGGCACGGGCTGCTGATGGAGCGGTTCCTCTCCCGGCGCAGGCTCGCGCTGCCCGACATCGACATCGACGTCGAATCCGCCCGCAGACTCGACGTCTACCGCGCGATCATCGGCCGCTTCGGTGCCGAGCGGGTCGCCACCGTGGCCATGCCGGAGACCTACCGGGTGCGCCACGCGATACGGGACGTGGGGGCCGCCCTCTCCATGGACCCGGCGGAGACCGACCGGCTGGCCAAGGCCTTCCCGCACATCCGCGCCCGTGACGCCCGCGCCGCGATGGCGGAACTGCCCGAACTGCGCGCCGTGGCCGAGGAGTCGAAGCGGGACAGCGGGAAGTACGGACGGCTGTGGGAGCTGGTCGAGGGGCTCGACGCGCTGCCGCGCGGAATCGCCATGCACCCGTGCGGGGTGCTGCTCTCGGACGCCTCCCTGCTGCGGCGCACGCCGGTGGTGCCGACCAGCGGCGAGGGCTTCCCCATGTCCCAGTTCGACAAGGAGGACGTGGAGGACCTCGGGCTGCTCAAGCTCGATGTGCTCGGGGTGCGGATGCAGTCCGCGATGGCCCACGCCGTCGCGGAGATCGGACGGGCCACGGGGGAGCGCCTCGACCTGGACGACCCCGCGCAGGTACCCGCGGGCGACCCCGACACCTACGCGCTCATCCGCTCCACCGAGACGCTGGGCTGCTTCCAGATCGAATCGCCCGGCCAGCGCGATCTGGTGGGACGCCTGCAGCCCGCCACCTTCGACGACCTGGTCGTCGACATCTCGCTCTTCAGGCCCGGGCCGGTCGCCGCCGACATGGTGCGGCCCTTCATCGAAGCCCGGCACGGCCGCGCGCCGGTCCGCTTCCCGCACCCCGACCTGGCGGAGGCGCTGAGCGCCACGTACGGGGTCGTGGTCTTCCACGAGCAGATCATCGAGATCCTGCGGATCATGACGGGCTGCGGCCGGGACGAGGCGGACCAGGCCAGGCGCCGGCTCTCCGACCCGGAGTGGCAGGGGCGGATCCGCGCCTGGTTCGCCGGGGCGACCGCGGAGCGGGGCTATGCGCCCGAAGTCACCGCGCACACCTGGGAGATCGTCGAGGCGTTCGGCGCGTACGGCTTCTGCAAGGCGCACGCGGTGGCCTTCGCCGTGCCCACGTACCAGTCCGCCTGGCTCAAGGCGCACCACCCCGCGGCCTTCTACGCGGGGCTGCTCACTCACGACCCGGGGATGTATCCGAAGCGGCTGCTGCTGGCGGACGCGCGCCGGCGCGGGGTCCCGGTGCTGCCGCTGGATGTGAACCGGTCGGCGGCCGCCCACCGTATCGAACTGGTGTCCGGTACGTTCGGGGTCCGTCTCGCGCTCTCCGACGTCCACGGCATCAGCGAGGCCGAGGCCGGCCGGATCGAGGCCGGACGGCCCTACTCCTCACTGCTGGACTTCTGGCAGCGTGCCCGGCCGGGGAAGCCGGTCGCCCAGCGGCTCGCCCAGGTCGGCGCGCTGGACGCGTTCGGCGCGAACCGCCGGGACCTGCTGCTGCACATCTCCGAACTGCACGCGGGCCGCAGCGGATCCGCACACAGCGGCCAACTCGCCCTGGGAGAAGGGCGGAAGACGGCTTCGGCCGGGCTGCCTGATCTCAGCGAGACCGAGCGGCTCAGCGCCGAACTCGGCATCCTCGGCATGGACTCGTCGCGCCATCTGATGGAGGACCACTACGCCTTCCTGAAGGAGCTGGGCGCGCTCTCGGCCCGGCGGCTGCGCTCCGCCGAGCACGGGCAGAGTGTCCTGGTCGCGGGGGCCAAGGCCGCCACCCAGACCCCACCGGTACGCTCCGGGCGCCGGGTCGTCTTCACGACCCTCGACGACGGCACCGGCCTGGTCGACCTCGCCTTCTTCGACGACAGCCACGCCGCGTGCGCGTACACCGTCTTCCACTCCTGGCTGCTGCTGGTGCGCGGGGTGGTGCAGCGGCGCGGGCCGCGCAGCCTCAGCGTGGTCGGTTCGGCGGCCTGGAACCTGGCCGACCTGGTCGAACTGCGGCGCACCGGAGGGCTGGAGGCCGTCGCCGCCGCCCTGGCCGCACCCGCGCCCGGCGGAGCCGGGACGGATGAGGGCGAGGAATCGGGGCAGCCGGGCGGCGCCGGCCGCCGCATCCAGCTGTCCACCGGCTACGAGATGAACCCCTGGGCGGACCTCAGGCCCGCCGGGGACCAGACCGCCACCGGGCGCAAGCTCTGGCACTCCAGCCCGGGGAGCGCGGGATGATCCTCTCCGTACGGTTCGTGCCCGAGGCGCTGCCGCTGGCCCTGATCGAGGACCTCACCCCGCTGGTCCAGGCCTTCCCGCCCGATGCCGCACTCATCGATGTGCGCGGCGCGCAGCGGTACTTCGGGCGGAGCGCCACCGAGCTCGCCGCGCTGCTGCGGGTCCGGGCGCTCGCGCACCACGGTCTCGACTGTGTGATCGGGGTGGGACCCAACCCGATGCTGGCCCGGATGGCCGCCAGGGAAGCGCGGCCGGGCGCGACCCTGGTGGCCGGCGACGCCCGTACGTTCCTCGCGGACAGACCCGCTGCGGCGCTCCAGGGGGTCGGGCCGAAAATGGCCCGCACCCTCTGCTCGTACGGACTCGACTCCATCGGCAGGATCGCCGCCGCGCCCCTGGCCACCCTCCAGCGGATCGCCGGAGCGCGCGCCGGGCGTGAGCTTCAGGAGCGGGCGCGCGGCATCGACCGTACGCCGGTCGTGCCGAATGCCGCTGCCCGCTCGGTCTCGTCCGAACGGTCCTTCCCCCGCGACGAACTGGACCGCGGCCGGCAGCGCGGAGCCCTGCTCTCGCTCACCGAGGAACTGGGGAGCCGGATGCGCCGCGAGGGGCAGGTGTGCGGGGCGCTGGCGCTCACCGTGCGGTACGCCGACCGGACCACCACCACCCGCGGCCGCACCCTGCACGAGCGGACCGCGCACTCGGCCGCGCTCACCGCGGCGGCGTACGCGATCCATGACTCGCTCGGGCTCCAGCGCGCCCGGGTGCGCGGGATCGCGCTGCGCGCCGAGGGGCTGACGCCGGCCGAGCACGCCGCCCACCAGCTGATGTTCGACCCCGCCGACGACAAGGCGCGCAGGATCGAGGCGGTCGCCGACCGGGCGCGGGCGCGGTTCGGACCCGGGGTGATCGTGCCGGGGACGCTTGCGCAGAACCGGCGCCACACGCGCCGTGGCGCTCCGGCCCGCCACGGCGGACCGGGCTATCGTGACCGGCGAGGACCGGTCGCTGATCCTCCATCAGTTCTTTACTGACGCGTAACTTCCCCCGCTACCTTACCCGCGCGTAATTTGACGTGAGCAGAACATTCTTGTGGTCCGGACCGCAGGGCGAACATCCGTCGTCACTCCCTTGAGTCGCAAGGAGATCACTCGATGATGCCCTGGAAGCGTGCGCTCGGAGCCCTCCCCGCACTGGCGCTGGCGCTCGCCGCCGCCACGGTCCCCGCAGCCACGACGGCGCAGGCCGCCGCCCCCGGCAGCGGATGGAACAACTACTCCTGCAAGCCGTCGGCGGCCCACCCCCGCCCGGTCGTCCTCGTCCCCGGAACCTTCGGGAACGCGACCGACAACTGGCTGGTGCTCGCCCCTTACCTGGTCGACCGCGGATACTGCGTCTTCTCCCTCGACTACGGTCAGCTCCCCGGCGAGACGCTCTTCGACGGGCTCGCGCCGATCGACCAGTCGGCCGCCCAGCTCTCCGCCTTCGTCGACAGGGTCCTCGCGGCGACCGGCACGCCGAAGGCCGACATCGTCGGCCACTCGCAGGGCGGCATGATGCCGAACTACTACATCAAGTTCCTGGGCGGGGCCGCCAGGGTGAACTCGATGACGGGCATCGCCCCCGACAACCACGGCACCACACTGTCGGGCCTCACCGGACTCCTGCCGTACTTCCCGGGCGCCGCCGGCATCCTCAAGAAGGGTGCGCCGGGCCTCACCGACCAGGTCGCGGGCTCGCCCTTCGTCACCAAGCTCAACTCGGTGCCCGACACGGTGCCCGGAGTGCGCTACACCGTCATCGCCACCAAGTACGACGAGGTGGTCACCCCGTACAGGACACAGTTCCTGAGCGGCCCGGACGTCAACAACGTGCTGCTCCAGGACAAGTGCGCCGCCGACCTCTCCGAACACGTCACCATCGGTCTGACCGACAAGATCGCGTACCACGAGGTCGCCAACGCCCTCGACCCCGCCCACGCCACCCCCACCACCTGCGCCTCCGCCGTCGGTTAGGACGGGAGCGGGGGCGTGGTGTCCCCTCCCGTCCCCGGGCGGGAGGGGACACCACGCCGGAACCCGGTCAGCGGCCGCCGCGGCCCGCCGTACCGGACCTGCGGCGGACCCCTGCGAACAGGGCGGCCGCGCCGATGGCCACGGCGGCCGCACCGGCCGTCGCGAGATACGGGGTGCTGCTGTCCCCGCCGGTCTCGGCGAGGTGCTCCCCGCCGGCCGCGGCCGGGGCCGCCCGTCCGCCCTGGGGCTCCGGGGCATCCGTGCCCCCGGTGGTGCCCGCCGCGGTGCCGGCCGCCGCGCCCGGTGCGGCCTCGCCTGACGGCTCCATGGACCCCGTGCCGTGGTGCATGGGCATGCTGGACTTGCCGGCCCCGTCGGCGATCTCCTGCTCGGTCGGGGCGGACGCGCTGGGTGCGGCGGCGGCACCCGGTGCACCGGCGGACTGGCCGAAGACCACGTCGGAGCAGGTGTAGAAGGCCTCCTCGCTGTCCGAACGCTGCCAGACCGAGTAGATCAGCTGACGGCCCGTCCGCTGCGGGACCGTTCCGTCGAAGATGTACTCACCGTTCTCCAGTTTCGGGTCCGTGACCTGGGCGAACGGCTTCGACTCCAGATCCGTCCACGTCAGCGGCCGGGTGGGGTCGTAACCCTGCTTCGTGATGTACAGCGCGAAGGCGCCCTTGTGCGGCGCGGTGGCCCGGTAGTGGAAGGTGTGACTGCCCGCTGTCATCTTGGTGGAGGGCCAGTCGTCACGCGGCAGATCGAGGCCCTTGTACTCGTCCTTGCCCGCGCTGCACAGCTTGCCGTCGGGAACGAGCTCCTTCGACCGGCCCGCGGCATCGGCCATGTTGACCGCCGGCCAGTCGTACAGGGCCTGGGTGCCGCCCGCCGCGACGGCGGCCTTGCAGGCGGGCGTGGACGGGCTCTCGGGCCCTTCCGCGTAGCAGGCGGCGATCCGGCTGACCGGATCCGTCATCGAGCCGTGGGCGGCGGCCGGGGTGGCGGCCAGCCCGGTCAGCGCGAGCGGCACGATACCGAGGGCGGCGATACCGGCGGCCTTGCGACGAGCGGTCATCGGGGCGTACTCCTTCAGCGGTGGGGTGCGTGGGGGGGTGCCGGTGCACGGGGAGACCCGGCCGGACGCTCAGCACGCTAGCCCGCCGGAACCGCCGAAAAGGCTCTGGATACGGGCTGTTGGCGATCCTTATGGCGCGGTTAAGGACCCACTGAGCAGCGGTTAAGAGCGGTTGTATACGGATCCGCCGGTGCGGGGGAGCCGGGTGCCGCGTCCGCGCCGGGGGTACGAACTCCCCGGGTGCCGCCCGAGAGATACACATATGTTTCGCCGGGCATGGGATCAGCCGGATTGTCGGTGGGAGCTGAGAGCATCGGACCATGACGATCAACTGGGATGCCGCGGCAGACACGTTCGACGACGAGGCCGACCACGGCCTGCGCGACACCGGGGTGCGGGAGGCGTGGGCGGCACGGCTGAGGAAATGGCTGCCGGAAGGACCGGCCGACGTCCTCGACGTCGGCTGCGGCACCGGCAGTCTCGCGCTGCTCGCCGCCGGGCAGGGGCACCGGGTGACCGCGGTCGACCTCTCGCCCAGGATGGCCGAGCGGGCGCGCGCCAAGCTGGCCGGTACGGGCGCCGAGGTGCTGGAGGGGGACGCGGCGCAGCCGCCCGTCGGCGAGCGGACCTTCGATGTCGTGCTGGCCCGCCATGTGGTGTGGCTGCTGCCCGACCCGGAGGCGGCGCTCAAGCACTGGTGCTCACTGCTTGCCCCGAGCGGCCGGCTGGTGCTGGTCGAAGGGGTCTGGGGCGGCGTCGGGCTCTCCGCGGGACAGCTGATGGCGGCCCTCGACCCGCTCACCGAGTCCGTGCACCACGAACTGCTCTCCGCCGACCCCGCCCTCTGGGGCAAGGAGGTGGACGACGAACGCTACGTCCTGGTGGCGATGGCCTGAGGCGCGCACGGGGGCGGGCGGCGGAGGCCGGGCCCGGCCGCCGTGCGGGTCAGCCGGGCGGCAACCGGCCGCGTGCAGCGAGCAGTTCGAGCTCGTCCAGGGCCTGTACGGCCCGGCGCGCCGCCTCCGGGTCGCGCCCGGCCAGACCGCTCGCCTCGAACTCGTCCTCGTCCAGCCGGAGAATCCCGGACCCGTCCGCCGACACCCACAGGTCCAGGTCCAGGTCCTCCACGATCAGTTCGCCCTCGCGGACCTCGGCCGGGCGGGTCACATCGCAGTACCAGCCCTTGAGGTCACCGGTGCCGGTGCGGACCTCCTTGACCGCGTACCAGCGGTCCCGCCAGTAGTGCTCGGTGAGGACATCGCCCGGTTCGAACCGTACGAACCCGAAGTCCCGTACGCCCGCACCGGCCCACTCCGCCCGGACGGTCACCCGGGTGCCGTCGCCGGAGAGGACCACCGCCGGGTAACTGATCTTCGTGCGGCCCGCTTTCCGCAGGACGACCGTCACCCCGGCGGGACTCCCTGCCATGCCGTACCTCCATCGGGCACATCGCGGAGCCGGTGCACTTCCCCGGCCGACGCCGCAGATTACCCGGGGCCCCCGGCGGGCGGCCTCCGCTTTTGCGGCCTGCGCCGTCCCGGTGCGGCGGCGTCGCGTGGGGGAGAATCGCGGGGTGACTCTGAAGATCGCCATTGATGCGGATGCCGCCACCGCCCCGTTCGAGCAGCTGAGGGCCCAGATCGCCGGACAGGCGCGCTCGGGGAGGATTCCCGCGGGGTACCGGCTGCCCACGGTACGGGGCCTGGCCGAGGAGCTCGGTCTCGCCGCGAACACAGTCGCCAAGTCGTACCGGGCGCTGGAGGCGGACGGCGTGATCGAGACCCGCGGACGCAACGGAACCTTCGTGGCGGACGCCGGCGACGCGGCGGAACGGGAGGCGGCGGAAGCGGCGCGGGCCTTCGCCGAGCGCGCCCTGCGGCTGGGCCTCACACCGGAGGCCGCCCGCACGGCGGCCGAGGACGCGCTGCGGGCGGTCTACGGGAAGTAGCGTGTCCCGCGGCGGCGCCCGGCGCCGTCCACGGGAAGCGGCGCGCCCGCCGCGGGGTCGCTCCGGGCCGCGCCCGCGCAGGGAGCCCCCGGCCCCCTCCCGCCGCGGGGCCCCGCACCCGCTACAGGTACAGCCCCGCGTCCAGCCCCCGCTCCTGTGCGGGGACGGACGCGGGCCCCGCGCCCCGCCGCAGCGCGTACAGCTCCGCGAGGGTGGTGCCGTCCCGGCCGATGCCCTTCTCCGTGCCCAGCCACGCCGCGGACTCCGTGCGGGTCAGCGGGCCGACCTCGATCCGGGCCAGGCAGCGGCCCGGACGTACCACCGCGGGATGCAGACGCTCCAGGTCCTCATTGGTGGTGACGCCCACCAGGACGTTGCGGCCCTGGCCCAGCAGCCCGTCCGTGAGGTTCAGCAGCCGCGACAGCGCCTGACCCGCGGTGTGCTTGGCCTCGCCGCGGATCAGCTCGTCGCAGTCCTCCAGCAGCAGCAGCCGCCAGCGGCCCTTCGCCGAACCGTCGTCCTCCCCGATGGCGATGTCCATCAGATAGCCGACATCGCTGAACAGCCGCTCCGGGTCCAGTACGCAGTCCACCTGGCACCAGTCGCGCCAGGACCGGGCCAGCGTGCGCAGCGCGGATGTCTTCCCGGTGCCCGGCGGGCCGTGCAGCAGGAGCAGCCGCCCCGAGATGTCGTCGGGGGTGACCTTCATCAGGCCGTCCATCGCGTCGGCCACCGGCGCGGTGTAGTTGGCCCGCACCTCCTCCCAGGTACCCGCCGCGATCTGCCGGGTGGTGCGGTGCGGGCCGCGGCGCGGGGAGACGTACCAGAAGCCCATGGCGACGTTCTCGGGCTGCGGTTCGGGCTCGTCCTGCGCGTCGTCCGTCGACTGCTTCAGTACCTTCGCCGCCAGCTCGTCGCTCACGGCGGTGACGGTGACGTCGGCGCCGCGGTTCCAGCGCGAGACGAGCAGGGTCCACCCCTCGCCCTCGGCGAGCGTCGCACTGCGGTCGTCGTCCCGGGCCGCCCGCAGCACGGTCGCGCCGGGTGGCAGCAGGGTGAGCCCCTTCTTGACGCGGTCGATCGACGAGCTGTGCGAGAACGGCTGCTCGCCCGTGGCGAAGCGGCCGAGGAACAGCGCGTCGACGACATCGGACGGCGAATCGCTGTCGTCGACGTTGAGCCGGATCGGCAGGGATGCCTCAGGGTTTGCGGACATGGGCCCATGATCTGGTACCGGGGCGGCCCGTGCACGCGCTTTGTGCCACGCGTTCCGGTCCGGCACACCCGGCGTACGCCCATCCGGTCCACTGATGTCCTGTCACCGAAGTGATGAACGGCGGGCGTTTGCCCCCGGCGCCGCCAAGTGCCGGGTTTCACTGAAAACAGGGCGACCGTAAGCCGTCGGGCCGCCGAATACTTGGCATGGACACTTCCAGAAAGTGGCCGTGGGCTGGTACGACAGACGTGGCGGAAATCCTGCCCAGGGAGGTTCCATGAAATTGTCCAGATTTGTGACTTTCTCATCCTCTGTTCTGCTCGCCGTCGGACTCGCCCTCACCGGGGCAGGCGCGGCTCAGGCGGCCCAACCGGCCGCCTCCACCGGCTATGTGGCTCTCGGCGACTCGTACTCGGCCGGCGTCGGCTCCGGCAGCTACGACAGCGCCAGCGGGGACTGCAAGCGCAGCAGCCTCGCGTACCCGAAACTGTGGGCGGCGGCCCACTCACCCTCGTCGTTCGCCTTCGCCGCCTGCTCCGGCGCTCGTACGGGTGACGTTCTCTCCAGCCAGCTCTCGGCCCTGAACTCCTCGACCGGTCTGGTCTCCCTCACCATCGGCGGCAACGACGCGGGCTTCGCCGACACCATGACCACCTGCGTGCTGAAGTCCGAGGCGACCTGTCTCGCGAGCCTCGCCACGGCCAACACCTACATCGACTCGACGCTCCCGGGCCTGCTCGACAAGGTCTACGCGGCGATCTCCGCCAAATCACCCTCCGCACACGTGGTCGTGCTCGGCTATCCGCGCTTCTACCAGCTGAACGGCACCTGCATCGCGGGGCTCAGCGAGACCGAGCGCGCCGCGATCAACTCGGCGTCCGACCACCTCAACGCGGTGACCGCCAAGCGCGCCGCCGACCACGGCTTCGCGTTCGGGGATGTCACCTCCGCCTTCTCCGGGCACGAGATCTGCTCGTCCAGCAGCTGGCTGCACAGCGTGAACATCCTCAATCTGACCGAGTCCTACCACCCCACGGCAGCCGGTCAGTCCGGCGGCTATCTCCCGGTGCTCAACGCACAGGACTGACACCCGCCGCGGGGGAGGAGGCCCTGTCCCCAGGGCCTCCGTCCGGCTCCGGAGGTCCGCCGGGGCCTGCGGGGCCGGACCGGTCAACTCTCGCCGCAGGCAGATGTATTCGGAGAGTCACCGTCAACCTCCGTATGACAGAGGTGAATCCGGCGCCCGGGATACACGGGTGCCGCCGAGGGGCGATAGGGTTACTGTGCCCCGGGCCGGGTGCCCTCGTACGGGTGGGGAGTGACATGGAACAGATAACAGTGCGCAGCAGGCCACGAGTGCCTGCGATTACGTGCGGAAGCGGTGCGACCAGCTCGCGCCTCGACCGTCATCTCTCGGTGCTCGGCGGCCCTGTCGTCCCGCAGCGAGAGTCGGCAGAGGCGACGTCGCTGATGCGTGAGCTCACTTCACGCGATGTCGCCCACTCCAGGACGGGCAGAGGCGCACGGGTGAAGCTCTTCGCCCCGCTGCGACGACTGCGCCGCACGCTCTTCGGCAGCCGCGGCTGAAGCCACCGACTGGAACATCCGGTCCACGACCGGGCGACCACACCGTCCCGGTGCGGCGCTGCTCACGTCCCGCCCGTCATCCCCGGGGCGCGCAGTGGCGCTCCGGTGTGCTCGCCGGTCCGCGGGTTCCGGTCTCCGTACGTCATCGACAGCAGCCCTTGTTGCGCCCCCGCCCGGACCCGGGGCAGCCCTTCCGTCCTTCCGTGAGACGGCCCTCCGACACCCCGGCCCTCCGACACCCCGGCCCTTCTGGCGCCCGGCCAGCCGCGCCCGCCTTCCCGGTCCCGCGGGCCGCTCGTGCGTGAACGAACGCCGCAACGCGGTGCCGGAGCCCGCGGTGGCGGCGTCACATCAGTGCGAACTGCCCTTCCGGGCCCTCCTCGTGATGGTCGAACACCGAGGCGGGGCGGCGGGCCCCCTCGGGCACCGGAAGGACGCCGGCAGCCTCCAGTTCGGCCCTCCTGACGCAGGGGCTCTCCGATACCCGCCGGCGCAACGCCGCCTGTTCGTCCCGGAGTTCGGCCAGCAGGGCCAGTACGGTGATCAGCTCCAGCAGCTCGGAGCTCCACTCCGGCGGCCAGCCGGCCGGTCGCAGCGCCTCCAGCGTGCCGGGCTCCGCCGGAGCTGTCCTGTTCCCGAACCAGAGGTCGAGCACCCGCGCGCCGCCGACCGTGAAATCCCAGGCCCCGGCGGGCACCGGCGCGATGCGCCCGGCTCCGAGCAGCAGAGCCTCCTCGCCGGGGTCGTACTCCGGCGGCCCGGGCCGGGGCGGGACGGCGGCCCGCACATAGGGGCGGCGGCCACCGGGCAGCCGGGGACGGCCACCGCCGCGCGCTCCGCGCAGCTGGATCCGCAGCAGCCGCCGGCCCAGTTCGGTCCCGGACGACCAGAGTCCCGGGTCCGCGGTCAGGGGGACGGCGCAGCCGCCCGGCACAAGGCGGGCCACGGCGACCGCCCAGGCGAGGAGCTGCCCTGCGGTGACCTCCTGGCCGTAGCGCGCGGTGAGCAGAGCGGCCAGCCCCGGGGCGATGTTGGGCTCCGCCCCGCCGGGCCTGCGGTACAGCGGTCTGATCCGTCCCGGCCGGCCCGCCGGGGTACGGCCGTCGGGGAGCGCCGCGGAGACGAGCAGCGCGGGGCCCGGCTCCGCGGACCCGCTCCCGCCTGCGGCGCCGGCCTGCTCGACGGCGAAGATCTGGCGGTCGTCGGTGACCCGCCACAGCTCCGGCCGGGCGGCGTCCAGCAGCCGGTGGTCCGGGATCAGCCACTGCTCGTCGAACGGTCCGCAGCCGAACCGTACGGGTGCCGGGCACGGCCCCGCCTCCCGGCTGAAGCGGCCCGTCCCGGAGGGCTGTCCCGGCAGCGCCGGTACGGAACTCCCCGGCGTCCTGGCCCTGGTGGGGCGGAACAGCCGCTCCCGTTCGGCGCCGTCGGCCCGGACCAGAGCGTCCCAGCGGGCCTTGAGCGAACGGGCGTCGGGCGCCACCACCCAGCCGCGCCCCAGCCGTGGGGACCGCACCGACCAGGGCATCAGATCGTCGAGCAGAGGAACGTCATCGGTCACGGTCCGCATGCTAAGGGCTGTCGTCAACGCGCCGTCGTCCGGCCGGAGGTGGGGCCGCCCGGGTTCACCGGCGCGGCTACGGGGCCTCACGGAACGCGCCCGGCGTCGTCCCCGTGCGCAGCCGGAAGAACTTCGTGAAGTCGCTCGCGTCGGCGAACCCGAGCCGGGCCGCGACCTCCGTGGCCGCGAGACCGCTGTGCCGCAACAGCCGTTTCGCCTCCAGCAGCACCCGGTCGTCGATGTACTGCTTCGCTGTCCGGCCCGTCGCCGCGAGTGTCGCGCGGGTCAGCGTGCGCGGGCTGTAGCCCAGCGCCGCCGCGTAGTCCTCCACACGCCGGGTCACCGCGTGGTCCCGCTCGATCGCCGTGTGGAGGCGGTGGAACGTCCCGGACGCGGCAGCCGTTCGGGGCGCCGGTCCGCGCGCCTGGGCGAGCCGCACCATCAGTACGGACAGCAGGGCGCGCAGTACCTCGGTGTGTGCGGCCAGGGGGAGGGAGGCCATCGCCCCGTACTCGTAGGCGAGATGGTCGAGAGCCCGCCGCAGACCTTCCGCTGCCTGGCCTTCGGGGGTCAGCGGACCCTGTTCGTACGGCGGGTCCATGTGCGCCGCCGACACCGTGGCGGGCGGCAGGAAGCCCGGCTGGAACAGCACGACCACCCCGTCCGCCCCTTCCAGGTCCGGGCCGAACCGCTGTACCTGCCCCGGCCGGATCCACAGCCACGACCCGGGGCGCAGCTCGTGCTCGACGAAGTCCACCCCCACACGAAGGGGCCGTTCACGGGCGCCGATCAACTGGTGGAAGGCGGGGCGCAGCGGCACATACGGGTCGTTGCCGTGACGGCGGGAGCGCGCGTACAGGCCGGCGAGCTCCATCACCTCGACCCCGGCCGGTGTACCGGCGGTCGGGCTGTACGCCAGCTCCCTGACGCCGGGGCGTCCTGCATCGTGTCCGTTTTTCCCCATCGCGAGTCCCGAGGATACCGCTGCCGCGCCCGAACCTCCTTCTAGCGTGGAGGAACAGGTCAGCGACGTGTCAGGAGGGGTCAAGTGCGGTTGGTCGTGGGAATGACCGGGGCGACAGGCGCCCCGATCGGTGTCCGTCTCCTGGAGAACCTGCGGGAGCTGCCGGATGTGGAGACGCACCTGGTGCTCTCCCGCTGGGCCCGGACCACGATCGAGCTGGAGACCGGTCTGTCGGTGGCCGGGGTGTCGGCACTCGCCGATGTCGCGCACCACCCCGATGACCAGGGCGCCACCCTCTCCTCCGGGTCGTTCAGGACCGATGGCATGGTGATCGTGCCGTGCTCCATGAAGACCCTCGCGGGGATCAGTGCGGGATACGCGGACGGGCTTGTCGCGCGCGCAGCCGATGTGACCCTCAAGGAGCGGCGCAGGCTCGTTCTCGTCCCGCGCGAGACACCGCTGAGCGAGATCCACCTGCAGAACATGCTCGCGCTGGCCCGCATGGGCGTGCGCATGGTGCCGCCCATGCCCGCCTTCTACAACCACCCGCTGACGGTCGACGACATCGTCGACCACATCACGGCCCGCGTCCTCGACCAGTTCGACCTGCCGGCGCCCGCCGCCCGGCGCTGGGCCGGTATGCGCGAGGCGCGTGCCGCTCGCCCTGACGCGGTCCGAAACCCCGTACAGAGCTGAGGAATTCACCATGCATCATGATGATCTGCGCAGTTTTCTCGATACTCTGGACAAGGAGGGGCAGCTGCTGCGCGTCACTGACGAGGTGCTGCCCGAGCCTGATATCGCGGCCGCCGCCAACGCGACGGGCCGAATCGGCGAGAACGCCCCGGCCCTCCTCTTCGACAACGTGAAGGGATTCACCAGCGCCCGTATCGCGATGAACGTGCACGGCTCATGGGCCAACCACGCCCTCGCGCTCGGACTGCCGAAGAACACTCCGGTCAAGGAGCAGGTGGAGGAGTTCGCACGGCGCTGGGACGCCTTCCCCGTCGCACCCGAACGCCGCGAGGACGCGCCCTGGCGCGAGAACTCCCAGGAAGGCGGCGATGTCGACCTCTTCTCCGTCCTGCCGCTGTTCCGCCTCAACGACGGCGACGGCGGCTTCTACCTCGACAAGGCAGCCGTCGTCTCCCGCGACCCCGGGGACCCCGGCGATTTCGGCAAGCAGAACGTCGGCACGTACCGCATTCAGGTCATCGGCCCGGACCGGCTCGCGATCCAGCCTGTCCCCATGCACGACATCGCCCAGCACCTGCGCAAGGCCGAAGAGGTGGGCGAGGATCTGCCCATCGCCATCACCCTGGGCAACGATCCCGTGATGGCGATCGTCGCCGGGATGCCGATGGCGTACGACCGGAGCGAGTACGAGATGGCCGGCGCGCTGCGCGGTGCGCCCGCGCCGATCGCCACGGCGCCGCTCACCGGCTTCGACGTGCCGTGGGGCAGCGAGGTGGTCATCGAGGGCGTCATCGAGTCCCGCGAGCGTCAGATCGAGGGCCCGTTCGGGGAGTTCACCGGCCACTACTCGGGCGGCAGGCGGATGCCGGTCATCCGTGTCGACCGTGTCTCGTACCGCACCGACCCCGTCTTCGAGTCGCTCTACCTCGGCATGCCATGGACCGAGTGCGACTACCTCGTAGGCCCCAACACGTGCGTGCCGCTGCTCAAGCAGCTGCGCTCCGAGTTTCCCGAGGTGAAGGCGGTCAACGCCATGTACACGCACGGCCTGATGGTGATCATTTCCACGGCCCGGCGGTACGGCGGCTTCGCCAAGGCCGTCGGCATGCGCGCGATGACCACGCCGCACGGGCTCGGCTACGTCTCCCAGGTGGTCCTCGTCGACGAGGACATCGACCCGTTCGACCTGCCGCAGGTCATGTGGGCCATGTCCGCCAAGGTCAACCCCAAGGACGACGTCGTCATCATCCCCAACCTGTCGGTCCTCGAACTCGCGCCCGCCGCCCAGCCCGCCGGCATCACCAGCAAGATGATCACTGACGCGACGACCCCGGTCGCCCCCGACATCCGCGGCAACTTCTCCACCCCCGCCAAGGACCTCCCGGAGACCGCCGCGTGGGCAGCCCGGCTGCGGCGCATGATCGCCGACCGCCCCGTGACACCCGCCCCCTGATACGACCTGCCCCGTGACACCTGCCCCGTGACACCCGCCCCGTGAAACCTGCCGAAAGGACAACTGCCATGAGTGTCCCGCCCGTCGAGTGCCCCGAGTGCCCCCGCTGTGCCTTCACGGCGATCACTCGCCTCGCCGTGTCACCCGTGCCCGGAGTGTGGGACGTGCTGCAGTGCGGCCGCTGCCTCTACACCTGGCGCACCAGCGAACCAGCCCGCCGCACCCGCCGCGACGCCTACCCGGACGCGTTCAAGCTGACGCAGGCCGATATCGACAGTGCGATCGAGGTGCCCACGATCCCCCCGCTGCTCGGCCGGGACTGACCGATGCCGGAGCGGGCACACAGCGAAGGGATCATGTCCCCGGCCCTACTTTCTGACCACCAGGAAGACGATCACCGCGATGACGGCCAGGGCCGCCACCACCACGGCGGCGATCTTGCCCTTGCTGTACGGACGTTCGCCGATCACCTCGGCGGTCCGTGCGTTGACCATGACCTGCCAGCTCTTGCCCGCGTAGAGATAGGTCAGGAACCACACGGGCAGCAGCATCAGCTTGAAGGTGAGTCCGGAGTACCGGGTGTCCACCGAGTGGACCCGCTGCTCGTCCCCGCCGATGTCGGACCGGCAGTCGCGTGTGATGACCTCTGCCATCCGCTCCTTGGCCGTCACCAGCCCGTCCTCGGGCTCCACGTCGTACCGCACGGTCTGGAAACCGGCCAGGTACTCCGGCTGGAAGGGCTCGGCCTCCTCCAGTGGCCACGGCGTCAGCTTGTCCAGCTGCTTCGTGGCCACGTGGGTGGTCCCCGCGACCAGTACATCGTCGAAGTCGCGGCTGACCGTGCCGGAGGCCGCGAACCAGCGGGTATGGCGCACCTCACGGGTCTTGGTGACGGTCTCGCCGTTCTCCGTGGTGGTGTACGTCTCGGTCACGTAGTAGTACTCACCGCGCTGGCCCCGGTAGTGGGAGAGCGTCCCCGCGTCGTACGTCCAGTGCGGCAGATAGCTGCCCTTGAACGTCTCCGCCTCGCTGACCTTCTTGAGGCTGGAGGGGGCGAACCAGCGGGAGGACGTCCACGTGCGCAGCGCCTCACGGGCGTCGTTGCGGTCGAGACCGAAGGGGACCACCGCCTCCGGTGCCACCCGCTCGGTGGCGTCCGGCTCCGTGACCAGTGCGGTCGCGCAGAACTGGCAGCGGGCGGAGAGGTCGTCGCTCTCGGTGTGGGCGGCGCAGCCAGGACAGACATAGGTGCGCAGACCGGGGGGCGTGGAGCCCAGCGGTTTGGCGGGCAGTGCCGCGAGCTCGTCCCAGCTGTGCTCGCGCACCTGCCGGGGCACCGCGGTGACCGCCTGCTCCTGTCCGCAGTACGGGCAGCGCATCGCGCCGGAGCCCGGCGCGAACTCCACGGTGGCGCCGCACGCCTGGCACGGGTAGGAGCGGGAAGCCGGGCCCGGCACGGGGACCCCCTGGCCGGGCCCGGTGGCGGGGCCGGTGTGCTGATCGTCGGTCGTCATCGTCCGCCGCCTCAGCCCTGGGGCGGGAGCGGTGGCGGAACGGAACCGAAGAGGCCGCTGACCCCGGGCACCTGACCGGCCGGGAGCCAGCCGGACATCCCGTCCTTCCAGACGAGCGTCGCACGCGTCAGGGTGCCCGCACCCACCAGCCCGCTCAGCACACCGCTGTCGTACGGCCCCTGCTGGGCGCCGTCGACGCCGATGAACCACTGATCCTGCGCGGGCAGCGGCGGCGGACCCGCCGGGGCCGCGGCGGCGGCCGGAGCGGGCGCCGCGGGCTGCTGCGGGGCGAGCCCGGCTGCCATCCGCTGTCCGGCCGCCATCCCCAGGCCCAGCCCCATGCCCTCGCCGACACCGCTGCCGGGGGTCCTGGCGCCCGCGCCGAGCGCGTCCGCCGCCTGGAACTGGGTGTACTGGTCGAGATTGCCCGCGATGCCCATCCGGGAGCGGGTGTCGATGGCCTGCTCCACCTCGGGCGGCAGCGAGATGTTCTCGATGATGAACCTGGGGACCGCGATACCGACCGGCGACAGCTCCTGGGTGAGCGCGCCGGCCAGCTTCACACCGAGCGCCTCCTGCTGGGTGGCCAGATCCAGCATCGGTACACCCGAGCTGGCCAGCGCGGTGCCCAGCTTGCCGACGATCAGCTGCCGCAGGTACTCCTGCACCTCCTCGGTGCGGAACTGCGGGTCGGTGCCCGCGAGCTCACGCAGCAGCGCGGCCGGGTCCACCACACGCGCCGCGAAGGCGCCGAAGGCGCGCAGCCGCACCATGCCGAACTCGGGGTCGCGGACGATGACCGGGTTCTGCGTGCCCCACTTCATGTCGGTGAACTGACGGGTGGTGACGAAGTACACCTCGGCCTTGAACGGCGAGTCGAACCCGTACTTCCAGCCCTTCAGCGTGGAGAGCAGCGGCAGGTTCCGTGTCTCCAGCGTGTACGTACCCGGCTGGAACACGTCCGCGATACGGCCCTCGTTGACGAAGACCGCCGTCTGCGACTCGCGCACGACGAGCCGGGCGCCCATCTTGATCTCGTTGTCGTGGCGCGGGAAGCGCCAGACGATCGTGTCCCGGCTGTCGTCGGTCCATTCGACGATGTCAATGAATTCACCGCGGATGCTGTCGAACAGCCCCATGGGACATCCCCCGCTCTCGTTCGCGTGCTTCTCCTGACACGCCTGGGAACGATAGCAACCGGTTCGGACACCTGGTCGAGCCGTCCACAGGCCCCCGCGCGGACCTGCCAGCCGGGGCCGTCACGCCCGCCGGTACCGGGGGATCAGCCCAGGGATCAGGGCGCCTCCACCGTCACGGAGAAGGAGAACCTGTCGCCCCGGTACCGGATCCGGGCCACGTCCACGACCCGGTCCGCCTCGTCGTACGTCACCCCCGTGTAGTGCAGGATCGGGGAGAGGAGCGGGACCTGCAGGAGCTCGGCCGTCACCGGGTCCGCCAGCCGGGCCTCGACCGTGTCCGTGATCCGGCTGATCCGTACACCCACCCCGTCGCGCAGGACCTTGGTCATCGGCCAGCGCTCCAGATCGCTGATCCGCACGGCGGCGGCGGTCTCCGGACGGAGCGCGTTCTCCGCCCAGTTGGTCGGCTCGCCGCTCTCGCCGTCGCAGCGCAGCCTGGTGAAGCCGACTATCTCGTCCAGGCCCGGAAAGTACTCGGACAGGTCGCCCGGTACCGGGGCCGGACCGTGGCTCAGCACGGTCGTCCGCTCGCCCGACTGCTGGGCGACGATCGCGTCGATGGACCCCAGCAGGCGGCGCGGAGCGCTGGGCCGTGCGCCCGGGTCGATGAAGGTGCCGCGCCTCCGGTGCCGGGTGATCAGCCCTTCCTTCTCCAGCTCCTTGAGGGCCTGGCGCATGGTGAGCACGCTGACCCGGTAGTGCCCTGCCAGCTGTTCCTCGGTCGGCAGCCGCAGCGGATCCTGCGGATGGCGGCCCAGTATCGAGGCCCGCAGGGACTGCGAGACCTGGTACCAGAGCGGCAGCCTGCGGTTCAGGACCAGCGAGTCGGGCGCGAAGGCGGTCACATGGCTCTCCGTACGTACGGACGGCCGGCCGTACTGGCACCGGACGGCGGCCGGCCGTGGTGTCCGATTATCTCTCAGCCCTCCCAGTGCCTGGCCAGCCCCTGCCACACGTCGTCGTACCCGGCCTGCAGGTTTCCGGCCTGCGCCGCCTGCGCGGTCGCCGTCAGCGGCCAGCGCGTCTCGAACATGAAGGCAAGCCCGTCGTCGATCTTCTGCGGCTTGAGCTCGGCGGCTCCGGCCCGCTCGAAGGTCTCCCGGTCCGGACCGTGCGCGGACATCATGTTGTGCAGGGAGCCGCCCCCCGGCACGAATCCGCCCTTGCCCGCCGTCTTCGCGTCGTACGCGCCCTCGATGAGCCCCATGTACTCGCTCATCACGTTGCGGTGGAAGTACGGCGGTCTGAAGGTGTCCTCGCCGACCAGCCAGCGCGGCGCGAAGACCACGAAGTCGACACCGGCGAGACCCGCGGTGTCGGAAGGGGACGTGAGCACCGTGAAGATCGACGGGTCCGGGTGGTCGTAGCTGATGGACCCCAGGACATTGAAGCGGTGCAGGTCGTAGACGTACGGCACATGGTTGCCGTGCCAGGCGACGACGTCCAGTGGCGAGTGGTCGTACTGCGCGGCCCAGAGGTTGCCGCAGAACTTGTTCACCACCTGGACCTCGCGTCCGCCGTCGCCGTCGTCCTCGAAGGCGGCGACCGGGGCGAGGAAGTCCCGTGCGTTCGCCAGGCCGTTGGCGCCGATCGGGCCGAGGTCGGGGAGCTGGAAGGGGCGGCCGTAGTTCTCGCAGACATAGCCGCGGACCACCGGGTCCAGCAGCTCGACACGGAACCGGACCCCGCGCGGGATCAGTGCGATCTGACCGGGCCGCGCACTCAGCAGCCCCAGCTCCGTACGGATGAGGAGTCCGCCGCTCTCGGGGACGATCAGCAGCTCGCCGTCGGCGTCACTGAACGCCCGGTCGGTCATGGGGGAGTTGGCGTGGTAGAGGTGCACGGCCATCCCGGAGCGGCGGCTCGGGTCGCCGTTGCCGCCGAGGGTCCACAGGCCGGCCAGGAAGTCCGTGCCCGGCGCGGGCTCGGGGAGCGGGTCCCAGCGGAGCCTGTTGGGGTCGGGGACCGTCTCGGTGAACGGCCCGCCGCGCACCGCGCCGTTGTCGATCCGGACGAAGGGCGGGTGGGCGGCGGACGGCCTGATCCGGTAGAGCCAGGAGCGGTGGTTGTGCGCCCGGGGCTCGGTGAACGCCGAACCGCTGAGCTGTTCCGCGTACAGACCGAGCGGGGCGCGCTGCGGCGAGTTCCGCCCGTGCGGCAGGGCGCCGGGCACCGCCTCCGTGCTGTGCTCATTGCCGAAGCCCGAGGAGTACGCCAGTGCCCCGGCGGTCTCCCGGGCCCGCTCGATCTCTCTGGCCTGCTCGATGGTGCTCATCGCTCGCTCCCGGTGCCGAAAGAATCCTATGCTCAACAGTAGGATTGCGCTTACCGCGCGTCAACGGGCAGAAACCGGCGGCGACACGGCGCCGGGGCATCATGGAGCGCATGCCCGATCCGAACGCGCTCCGGCGCGTCCCCGTACAGCAGCGCAGCGCCGAGCGGCTGACCCGGATACTCGACGCCTGCGCGGAAATCCTCGACGAGGACGGTTACGAGCAGCTGACCACCCGCGCCGTCGCCGCTCGGGCCGCGGTGCCCATCGGTTCCGTCTACCGCTTCTTCGGGAACAAGCGCGCGATGGCCGACGCTCTGGCCCAGCGCAATCTGGACGGCTACGCCGGGCGGATCGCCGAGCGGCTGACCGCGCTCCCGGCCGCGGACTGGCGCGGGGTGATCGACGCCGTACTGGACGAGTACCTCGCCATGCGGCGGAGCGTCCCCGGGTTCGCCTTCGTCGACTTCGGTGTCCCCGCGGCACTGGACGACCCCAACCCGAAGGTCGCCGACCGCCTCACCGGGCTGCTCGCGTCGCACCTCGGCAGGGCCGCCGACGACAGGCTGCGCCGCAAGGTGCTCGTCGGGGTGGAGGCGACCGACGCCCTGCTCCAGCTCGCCTTCCGCGCCGAGCCGTCGGGGGACGCCGGGCTGATCGCGGAGGCCCGGGAACTGCTGCACGCCTACCTCGGGCCGGCGCTGGACTGAACGTGTTCCGGGCCGAACGCCGGACCGGCCGGACCCCGGGGCCCTGGCGCCAGAAAACTAACACCGCTAGTTTGGGCGGTGACGGTCAACCGGACGGCGCCGCACGGCGTCGCGCCGGTGCGGCAGGCACCGGCAGGCTCTGCAGGCTCAGGAGGAGTGCGATGAAGGCCCACGACGGCATGTACATCGGCGGCGAGTGGCGGCCCGCGGCGGGCCGGGACACCATCGCGGTGGTCAATCCGGCCGACGAACAGGTCATCGGCCATGTCCCCGCCGGCACTCCGGAGGACATCGACGCGGCGGTACGGGCCGCCCGCGAGGCCTTCCCCGCGTGGGCGGCGACGGCGCCCGCCGAGCGCGCGGCCAGGATCGGGGCGCTGCGCGACGTGCTGGTGGCCCGCCGCGACGAGATCGCGGAGACCGTCACAGCGGAGCTGGGCTCACCTCTGCAGTTCTCCCAGCTCGTCCATGCGGGCGTGCCCGCCCTGGTCGCCGGTTCGTACGCGGAACTGGCCGCCTCCCACCCCTTCGAGGAGAAGGTCGGCAACTCCACCGTCCTCTCCGAACCCATCGGTGTCGTGGGCGCGATCACGCCCTGGAACTATCCGCTGCACCAGATCGTCGCCAAGGTCGCCCCGGCGCTCGCCGCGGGCTGCACGGTCGTCCTCAAGCCGGCCGAGGACACCCCGCTGACGGCGCAGCTGTTCGCCGAGGCGACCGCGGAGGCTGGGCTCCCCGCCGGAGTCTTCAACCTGGTCACCGGGGCCGGGCCGGTCGCGGGCCAGGCGCTCGCCGGCCACGAGGGCGTCGACCTGGTCTCCTTCACCGGCTCCACGGCGGTCGGCCGCCAGATCGGGGCGGTCGCGGGCGCCGCGGTCAAGCGCGTCGCGCTGGAGCTGGGCGGGAAGTCCGCCAACGTCATCCTGCCGAGCGCCGACCTCGCCAAGGCGGTGGGCGTCGGCGTCGCCAACGTCATGGGCAACTCCGGCCAGACGTGCAGCGCCTGGACCCGGATGCTGGTCCACCGGGACCAGTACGACGAGGCGGTCGCCCTCGCGGCGGCCGCCGCCGCCAAGTACGTCCCGGGCGGCCGGATGGGCCCGCTGGTCAACGCCAAGCAGCTGGCCCGGGTGCGCGGATACATCGAGAAGGGGATCGAGGAGGGGGCCCGGCTCGTCGCGGGCGGCCCCGAGGCGCCCCTGGAGCGGGGGTACTACGTCAGTGCGACCGTCTTCGCCGATGTCACGCCCGACATGACCATCGCGCAGGAGGAGATCTTCGGCCCGGTCGTCTCGGTCATCGCCTACGAGGACGAGGAGGACGCCCTGCGCATCGCCAACGGCACCGTCTACGGCCTCGCAGGCGCGGTCTGGGCCGGTGAGGAGAGCGAGGCGGTGGCCTTCGCGCGGCGGATGGACACCGGACAGGTCGACATCAACGGCGGCCGGTTCAACCCGCGTGCGCCCTTCGGCGGTTACAAGCAGTCCGGTGTGGGCCGCGAGCTCGGCTCGCACGGCCTTGCCGAGTACCTCCAGACCAAGTCCCTGCAGTTCTGAGCCCGGGAGCAACGCACATGGTCCGCGCCGCCGTCCTGTCCGCCATCGGTTCCCCGCTGGAGATCACCGGCATCGAACTGCCCGAGCCCGGCCCCGGCCAGGTCCGGGTCCGCCTCGCCGCCGCCGGGGTCTGCCACTCCGACCTCTCGCTGGCCAACGGCACCATGCGGGTGCCCGTTCCCGCGGTCCTCGGCCACGAGGGCGCAGGTACCGTCGTCTCCGTGGGGGAGGGCGTCACCCATGTCGCCCCCGGTGACGGTGTCGTCCTCAACTGGGCGCCGTCCTGCGGGAAGTGCCATGCCTGCTCGCTGGGAGAGGTGTGGCTCTGCGCCGACGCGCTGTCGGGGGCGGCCGGGGTCCACGCCCGTACCGCCGACGGCACCGCGCTCCATCCCGGCCTGAACGTCGCGGCCTTCGCCGAGGAGACGGTCGTCGCCGCGAACTGCGTCCTGCCGGTGCCCGACGGCATCCCGCTCCAGGACGCGGCCCTGCTGGGGTGTGCGGTCCTCACCGGGTACGGCGCCGTCCACCACTCGGCCCGGGTCCGTGCGGGGGAGACGGTCGCGGTCTTCGGGGCGGGCGGGGTCGGCCTCGCGACGCTGCAGTCCGCGCGGATCGCGGGCGCGTCGGAGATCATCGCGGTCGACGTCTCCCCGGCCAAGGAGGAGCTGGCGAGGGCGGCCGGCGCCACCGAGTTCCTGGTCGCGTCCGGGACGACGGCCAAGGACATCCGCCGGCTGACCGGCGGTCACGGCGTGGACGCCGCAGTCGAGTGCGTCGGCCGCGCGGTGACGATCCGTACGGCCTGGGAGTCGACCCGGCGCGGCGGGCGCACGACCGTGGTGGGCATCGGCGGCAAGGACCAGCAGGTCACCTTCAACGCCCTGGAGCTCTTCCACTGGGGCCGCACGCTGTCCGGCTGCGTCTACGGCAACTCCGACCCGGCACAGGACCTGCCGGTGCTCGCCGGGCACATCCGGGCGGGCCGGCTCGACGTCGGGGCGATGGTGACGGAGCGGATCGGCCTGGAGGGGATCCCCGGGGCGTTCGAGAACATGCTGGCCGGCAAGGGCGGACGGGCGCTGGTGGTCTTCGACCAGTGACCGGTGGTCAGTGACCGGTGACCAGTGACCAGTGGCCGGTGAGCATGGGCGCGGGTCCGGGCATCCGCGGCGGCCTGCGGCCGGGTCCCCGCGGGTGCTGGCACCCGCCGCAGGTGTCAGCCGCCGTCCGGTACCGCCCGGACGGCGGCGAAC
Source organism: Streptomyces sp. NBC_00388 (assembly GCF_036061255.1). Lineage (NCBI taxonomy): Bacteria > Bacillati > Actinomycetota > Actinomycetes > Kitasatosporales > Streptomycetaceae > Streptomyces > Streptomyces sp. NBC_00388. The sequence continues at coordinate 1,525,516 of NZ_CP107948.1, read as the reverse complement.
TGCAGCGCCAGGCCGTCCACCAGGGCCCTGAGCCCGGTCTCGAAGGCGCCGTTGTCGACCTTCTGCCGCCGGTCGGCGAGCAGGTGGGCCTGGCCGAGGTGCGGGTAGTCGGCGGGGTCGTAGGCCGCCTCGTCGTCGACGAAGCCGCGGGCGAACGAGCCGAGCGCCGAGCCGGTGATGAAGTACCGCATCAGTGCCCCGATGTACGTCGCCTGCGCGGGCGGCCATCCCGCGCGGACCATCGCGCCGAACACCGCGTCGGCCACCCGCAGCCCTGCCGGGCGGCGTCCGGGACCCTGGGCCAGCACCGGGACGATGTTGGGGTGGTCGCTGAGGGCTGCCCGGTAGGAGACGGCCCAGTCGTGCAGCGCGGTCCGCCAGCCGCGGCTGTCGCCCTCGTCGAACATCGACAGGTCGACCTGGGCCGAGACGGAGTCGGCCACCGCTTCGAGGATCTCGTCCTTGGTGCGGAAGTGGTTGTAGAGCGAGGGCCCGCTGACGCCCAGCTCGGCGGCGAGCCGGCGGGTGGAGACCGCGGCGAGCCCCTCGGAGTCCACGAGCGCGCTCGCGGTCGTGACGATGCGCTCCCTGCTGAGGAGGGGCTTGCGTGGGCGGGCCATGGCGCACATAGTAGGGCCTGCCACCTGAAAACTAGCAGTGCTAATTTAGCCGCTTCGGCTGATGCGAATGAGGTGCCCCATGAATCTGGAGCTCAGTGAGGAGCAGTCCGCGGTCCGGCGGCTCGCCGAGGACTTCGTCGCCCGGGAGATCACTCCGCACGTCGTCGAGTGGGACCGGGCGGAGAGCGTCGACCGCTCCGTGGTGCGCAAGCTCGGCGCGCTGGGCTTCCTCGGGCTGACCGTGCCCGAGGAGTACGGCGGCTCCGGCGGCGACCACCTCGCGTACTGCCTGGTCACCGAGGAACTGGGCCGGGGCGACTCCTCGGTGCGCGGGATCGTCTCGGTCTCGCTGGGGCTGGTGGCCAAGACCATCGCGCACTGGGGCGACGAGGAGCAGAAGCGGCGCTGGCTGCCCGGTCTCACCTCCGGCGAACTCATCGGCTGCTTCGGCCTGACCGAGCCCGGCACCGGCTCAGACGCGGGCAACCTCACGACGAAGGCCGTCCGGGACGGCGGCTCGGGTGACTACGTCGTCAACGGTTCCAAGATGTTCATCACCAACGGCACCTGGGCCGATGTGGTGCTCCTCTTCGCCCGTTCCACCGACGCCCCCGGTCACCGGGGGATCTCGGCGTTCCTCGTCCCCACCGACACCCCTGGGCTCACCCGCCGCACCGTCCACGGCAAGCTCGGGCTGCGCGGCCAGGCGACGGCCGAGCTCACCTTCGAGGACGTGAGGGTCCCGGCATCGGCGATGCTGGCGCCGGAGGGCAAGGGCTTCGCGGTCGCCATGTCGGCGCTCGCCAAGGGGCGGATGTCGGTCGCCGCCGGCTGTGTGGGCATCGCGCAGGCGGCACTGGACTGCGCGGTGACGTACGCGACCGAGCGTGAGCAGTTCGGCAGGACGATCGCCCACCATCAGCTCGTCCAGGAGCTGATCACCGACATCGCCGTGGACGTGGACGCCGCCCGGCTGCTCACCTGGCGGGTCGCCGACCTGATCGACCGCGGCGAACCCTTCACCACCGAGTCGTCCAAGGCCAAGCTCTTCGCCTCGGAGGCCGCCGTGAGGGCCGCGAACAACGCGCTCCAGGTCTTCGGCGGCTACGGGTACATCGACGAGTACCCGGCGGGAAAGCTGCTGCGCGACGCCCGGGTGATGACGCTGTACGAGGGCACGAGCCAGATCCAGAAGCTGGTCATCGGCCGCGCGCTCACCGGCGTCTCCGCCTTCTGACCCGCCCCGGTCGCGCGGGATGAGTATCCGCGCTGAGTATCCGTGCGGATGTGGCCCGTGCCACATCCGCACGATGCTGTCCCCATGAGTGACACACCGGTCAGACAGCAGAACACCGCCGCCTACTTCGGCCAGGCCGTCGCGTCCTTCGCGGTCGCACTGGCCGCCATGGCCCTGGGGATCCTCAACCTGGACGTGAACGTCTGGGTGCGGGCCTTCCTCGGGCTGGGACTCCTCTACCTCACGACATCCGCCTTCACCCTCGCCAAGGTCATCAGGGACCGGCAGGAGGCCGGGCAGATCGTGACCCGTGTCGACCAGGCCCGTCTGGAGAAGCTGCTCGCCGAGCACGACCCGTTCCAGAAGCTCTGACGGCCCTCCCCGCCCGCCCCGCCGGTGTTCTAAGCGCTTGCTCACCCTCGGGGTATGGTGTGCGTCCTGCAGCGGTGCTGCGTCATGGGCGGAAGGGGCGAGCAATGAGCACGGCGGAGGAGACGGCGGGCGGCGAGGAGCCGTGGGCGGAGGTCGGCCCCGAGGCCGCCAGGCGGCTGCTCGTCGCCGCGGTCGAGGCCTTCGCCGAACGCGGCTACCACGCGACGACGACCCGTGACATCGCGGGCCGCGCCGGAATGAGCCCGGCCGCGCTCTACATCCACTACAAGACCAAGGAAGAACTGCTCCACCGGATCAGCCGGATCGGCCACGAGAAGGCCCTGGAGATCCTGGAGACGGCCGCCGGCGGTCCCGGCTCGCCCTCCGAACGGCTCGCGGCAGCCGTCCGCTCCTTCGTCCGCTGGCACGCGGGGCACCACACGACGGCCCGGGTCGTCCAGTACGAGCTCGACGCCCTCGGTGACGGGCACCGCGCCGAGATCGTCGAACTCCGCAGGCGCAGCGACGACGCCGTGCGCCGGATCATCGACGACGGTGTGCAGACGGGGGAGTTCGACGTCCCGTACGTCCCCGGGACCGCGCTGGCCGTGCTGTCGCTCTGCATCGATGTGGCGCGCTGGTTCAACGTGGAAGGGCGCAATACGCCCGACGAGGTCGGCGTCTTCTACGCCGGCCTCGTCCTGCGGATGGTCTCGGCCCGGAAGTAGCCCGGGCCCGGCGGCGGCCGGGCCGTTCAGCGGTACGGGCCCCGGGAGCCCCGCCGGGCCCCGGGAGCCCCGCCGGGCCCCGGGGCCCGGCCGGTTCAGAAGTAGTAGCGGGAGACCGACTCCGCCACGCACACCGGCTTGTCGCCGCCCTCGCGCTCCACCGTGACGGCGGCCGTCACCTGCACACCCCCGCCCGCGTCGGACACGTCCGTGAGGACCGCAGTGGCCCGCAGCCGGGAGCCGACCGGCACCGTGGCCGGGAAACGCACCTTGTTGGTGCCGTAGTTGATGCCCATCTTCATGCCCTCGACCCGCATGACCTGCGGGACCAGTGTGGGCAGCAGCGACAGGGTCAGATAGCCGTGGGCGATGGTGGTGCCGAACGGGCCCGCCGCGGCCTTCGCCGGGTCGACGTGGATCCACTGGTGGTCACCGGTGGCGTCGGCGAAGAGGTCGATCCGCTTCTGGTCGATCTCCAGCCACTCGCTCGGCCCCAGCTCCTCGCCGATACCGGCGCGCAGCTCATCGGCGGATGTGAAGATCCTCGGCTCTGCCATGCGTGATCCTGCCTTCCCAGCGGTCCGGGCGGCCGGCGGTGCTCCGGCGGCCCCCGTGAAGTGTCCAAGCGCTTGCTCAGCATTGTCGGGGGCGCCCGTCCCTGTCAACGACCGGCCGTCCGCCCCGGGGCGCGCGGCCGCCGGGCAGTAGGCTTCGCGGAGTGCCGCACATTCCAGAGAAGATCCAGGAACTCACGGTCGGGCAGCTCTCCGCACGGAGTGGCGCCGCCGTCTCCGCCCTGCACTTCTACGAGAGCAAGGGTCTGATCAGCAGCCGCAGGACGAGCGGCAACCAGCGCCGCTACACGCGTGACGCGCTGCGGCGCGTCGCCTTCGTCCGCGCGGCCCAGCGGGTCGGTATCCCGCTCGCCACGATCAGGGGCGCTCTCGCCGAACTCCCCGACGAGCGCACGCCCAACCGCGAGGACTGGGCCCGCCTCTCCGCCGCCTGGCGCTCCGAGCTGGACGGGCGCATCGCCCAGCTCGGCCGTCTCCGCGACCATCTCACGGACTGCATCGGCTGCGGCTGCCTGTCGCTGGAGAACTGCGTCCTCTCCAACCCGGACGACGCCGCCGGTGACCGTATGACCGGTTCGAGGCTGCTCCCCGGCCCTGCCGGTGCCGGTGCGGAGAGCGGAACCGGCTGACGCCCGTGCCGCTCCTCAGGCCGCCGAGGCCAGGGCGGCGGACCGCACCCTCCTCGCCCGGGCCAGCGCGGTGGAGGTCAGGACGGGCTGCGGCACCAGAATCCCGCAGCGGCTGCAGACCGGTCCCGACCACGGTTCGCGGCCGCCCCGCGAGGTCCAGGTGATGGTCTTCTCGGTACACACCGGGCAGGCGCCGGCCGGATCGGTCCTGAGGGCGGAAATCAGCCGCCGCAGAACCTCCGCCAGGGGCCGTGACGGGTGCACGGCGGGGTCGCCGCACCAGGCGACACCGCACCCGCCCCAGGTGCGCCGGTGCCAGTCGTCGAAGGCGCCGGGGCGCCGCAGCCCGTCGTGCTTCTCGCGCTTGCGCCGCTCCGCGAACTCCGCCTCGTAGGCCAGCCAGACGGTCCGCGCCTCTTCCAGTTCGTCGAGCGCGGCCACCAGCCGCGCCGGATCCGGGGCCCGGTCCTCGGGCCCGATGTGATGCCTGGCACACAGATGATCCCAGGTCGCCCTGTGTCCGTACGGGGCAAACCTCTCCAGACACTTGCGCAGCGAATACCGCCGCAGGGCAAGGTCGTGATGGGGATCGCGCACCTGTCTCGCGAGACTCCGGAAACCGGCCATCGCACTGCCACCTCCGTCGCTGAAAACTCCTGCGTCAGTGAATGGACGTACGGCTACCCGATTCGGCTCCATCGAATTCCCGATGGCTGCCATCACGGATGCGACCGCTCCCGCACCTGTGTGGCGATTCGGAAAAGGTGACGCATGTTCACCTTACTGACGGGTCACCTCGCCAGTAACGTCCGTCTCTTCGGCTTCCCTCTCAGGAGCATTCATGCGACGACGCACCGGAAAGCTCAGAACTGCCATCGCCGTAGCGGTGTTCGCACTCGGCGCCGGACTGACGACGCCCCTGCCGCAGGCGACCGCAGCGGCCGCGGATCCCGTCACCGACTACTGCAGGAGCCAGTGCAACGACATCCTGCCGCCGGGCGAGAACGGTAACGCCACCCTCGCCCAGATCCTTGCCCACCGTGCGCTGGGTACACGTCCCGAGCACAGCGCCGACCAGCTCGGACCGTACGACGCGCTGCCCGCAGGGGCGCCGTCGCTCACCGACTCCACCCTGAACAACTTCTTCAACGACGGCTCCTTCGGCGTCCCCGCCGACCAGGTGGCCTCGGTCACCAAGCCGCGCGACGACGTCAGCATCACGCGGGACAAGAAGACCGGCGTACCCCACATCAAGGGGACCACCCGCTACGGGACCGAGTTCGGCGCCGGGTACGCGGCGGGCCAGGACCGGCTCTGGCTGATGGACCTCTTCCGGCACATCGGCCGCGGCGAGCTCACGTCCTTCGCCGGCGGCGCCCTCGCCAATCGGGGCCTCGAACAGGAGTTCTGGCCCCAGGCGCCGTACACCGAGCAGGACCTCCAGGACCAGGCCGACCGGATAGCGGCCCAGGGCGCCCGCGGCAAACAGGCCATGGACGACGCACAGGCCTACGTCGACGGCATCAACTCCTACCGGCAGAAGTCGAAGGACGGACGGTACTTCCCGGGCGAGTACGTCCTCACGGGGAAGATCGACGCGATCACCAACGCCGGTGAGATCGAACCGTTCAAGATCACGGACATGATCGCGCTCGCCTCGGTCGTCGGAGGCCTCTTCGGCGGCGGCGGTGGCGGCGAGGTCCAGGCCGCGCTCTCGCTGCTCTCCGCACAGCAGAAGTACGGCGTCACCGAGGGCAGCAAGGTCTGGGAGTCCTTCCGGGAGCGCAACGACCCGGAGGCGACCCTCACCGTCCACGACGGCACCAGCTTCCCCTACGCGGTCAAACCCGCGGACCCCAAGGGCACCGCGATGCCCGACCAGGGCTCGGTGAAGGCCGAACCACTGGTGTACGACCGGACCGGCGGTGCCAAGACCGCGGCGAAGACCCCGGTCAAGGCGTCGAAGAAGCTGAAGCCCGTCCAGGGCATGTACGACAACGGAGTCCTGCCGGCCGACCTGTTCAGCAGCAAGAAGGGCATGTCCAACGCCCTCGTCGTCTCGGGACAGCACACCGCGAGCGGGAATCCCGTCGCCGTGTTCGGCCCGCAGACGGGCTACTTCCTGCCCCAGCTGCTGATGCTCCAGGAACTCCAGGGGCCCGGTATCAGCGCCCGCGGTGTCTCCTTCGCCGGTGTCGGCATGTACATCCAGCTGGGCCGTGGCCAGGACTACGCGTGGAGCGCCACTTCGGCGGGCCAGGACATCACCGACACCTACGCGGTGGAGCTCTGCCAGGACGACACCCACTACCTCTTCCGGGGGGTCTGCACCCCGATGGAGAAGATGGAGCGGACCAACTCCTGGAAGCCCACCGTCGCCGACTCCACCGCGGCCGGTTCCTACCGGATGCAGATCTACCGGACCAAGTACGGCATCGTGACGCACCGCGCGACCGTCGGCGGCAAACCCGTCGCCTACACCTCGCTGCGCAGTACGTACGGGCATGAGGCCGACTCGATCGTCGGCTTCCAGATGATGAACGACCCGTCGTACGTGAAGGACGCCAAGACCTTCCAGCAGGCGGCGGACCACATCGGCTACACCTTCAACTGGTTCTACGCCGACTCCCGCCAGGCCGCCTACTTCAACAGCGGCATGAACCCGGTGCGCGCGGCCGGAGTGGACGCGTCCCTGCCGGTCCTGGCCGAACAGGCCTACGAGTGGAAGGGCTTCGACCCCGACAGTCACAGCACCGACGTGACCCCGGCCGCCGAGCACCCGCAGTCCGTGGGCCAGGACTACTACGTCTCCTGGAACAACAAGCAGGCCAAGGACTTCTCGTCGGCCGGGTTCGGCAACGGCTCGGTGCACCGGGTGGACCTGCTCGGTGACCGGGTGGCGAAGCTCGTCGCCAAGGGCGGTGTCACGCGCGCCGGGCTGACCCGGGCCATGGCCGAGGCGGCCGTGACCGATCTGCGGGGCGAGGACGTCCTGCCCGAACTGCTCGACGTCGTACGGAGCAAGCCGGTCACCGACCCGGCGGAGGCCAAGGCCGTCGAGCAGCTTGAGGCGTGGGTGGCCGACGGGACGCAGCGCAAGGAGAACGCCCAGAGCTCGCACGTCTACACGCACCCGGACGCCGTGCGGATCATGGACGCCTGGTGGCCGCTGCTGGTGGAGGCCGAGTTCAAACCGGGGCTCGGTGACGACCTCTACTCCGCGCTCACCGCCAACCTCTCGGTCGACGAATCACCGTCGGCGGGCCACGGGCCCACCGGGGCCCACGCCGGATCGGCCTTCCAGTACGGCTGGTGGAGCTATGTCGACAAGGACATCCGCACGGTCCTCGGCCGCCCCGTCCAGGGCAAGCTGGGCAGGACGTACTGCGGCGGGGGCGACCTGAGCGCCTGCCGCGACGCGCTGCTCTCGACGCTCGGCCAGGCCGCGGCCAAGACCCCGGCGCAGGTCTACCCCGGCGACGACAGCTGCGCCGCCGGTGACCAGTGGTGCTCGGACGCGATCATCCACCGCCCGCTGGGCGGGCTGCAGTTCTGGCCCATCCAGTGGCAGAACCGCCCCACGTACCAGCAGGTCGTGGAGTTCCCCTCGCACCGGTAACGGGTGGCGCCGGGCACGGGAACAGCCGGCGAACCGAGCAGGAGGCCGCGGGCCGGACCGGACAACTCCGGTCCGGCCCGCGGCGGTTGCTCAGCGGTACGTCAGATACCGCTCGCGCACGGCCCGGAAGGCGCTGAGCTCGCCCTGCCAGGCGCCCACCACCTCATCGGTGTCCGCGCCCTTGTCGATCGCCGTGCGGACCTGCGCCGAACCCGTCAGCTTGTCGATCCAGTCGTCGGAACGCCAGGCGAACCCGGACCAGACCTTCTTCGCCGTGACCAGCAGCCCGATGGCGGTCCGCACCGGGTCGAACGCCGCCCGGTCCTGCACATGGAGCTGCACCCCGCCCGCCGTCTTCCCCTCGAACTTGGAGAACACGGGTGCGAAGTACGCCTCGCGGAAGGCGACCCCCGGCAGCTCCAGCGCATTGGCGGCCTCCGCCCACCGGCGGTCGATCCCCTCGGCCCCCAGCAGCTCGAACGGCCTGGTGGTGCCCCGCCCCTCGGAGAGGTTGGTCCCCTCGAACAGGCAGGTCCCGGAGTAGACCAGGGCGGTGTCGGGCGTCGGCATGTTCGGGCTCGGGGGCACCCAGGGGAGCCCCGTCGCATCGAAGAAGTCGCCGCGCCGCCAGCCGGACATCCGCACGGTCTCCAGCTCCACGGGCCTGGCCAGGAACTCACCGTTGAAGAGCCGGGCGAGCTCCGTCACCGTCATCCCGTGCGCCTGCGCGATCGGCTGCCGGCCGACGAACGTCGCGAACTCCTTGTGCAGCACAGGACCGAGCGCGGCCCGCCCGGTGACCGGGTTCGGCCGGTCGAGCACCACGAAGCGCAGCCCCGCCAGCGCCGCCGCCTCCATGCAGTCGTACAGCGTCCAGATGTACGTGTAGAAGCGCGCGCCCGCGTCCTGGATGTCGAACACCACGGTGTCCACTCCGGACGCGGTGAAGATGTCCGCCAGCGGCTGTCCGCTCCTGGTGTACGTGTCGTAGACCGGCAGCCCGGTGGCCGGGTCGTCGTAGCGCCCCTCGGAACCGCCCGCCTGCGCCGTACCGCGGAAGCCGTGCTCCGGGCCGAAGACGGCCGTGAGGTTCACGTTCTTGTCGGCGTGCATCACATCGACGATGTGCCGGAGGTCCTGGGTGACACCGGTCGGGTTGGTGACGATCCCGACCCGTTCCCCGTCGAGCAGGCCGTAGCCGTCGGCGGCCAGCCGGTCGAACCCGGTGCGCACCCGGGCGCGCCGCCCCTGCGCGGCGGCCGGTTCCGCCGCGCTGCCCACGGCTCCCAGCGCCCCCACGGCTCCGCTCGCGGCCAGTAGTCCCCGCCTGGAAAGGCTCATCGTGCTACCTCCATGATCGTGCCGGGTGTCATGGCCACGCAGGCTAACTCTCGCCCCTTCCCCTGCGACATACCGACTGGTTAGTCTGCTGGTGCATTCAATGGAGAGGCAGGTCCTGATGGGTACGGTCGACGGCGCGGGTGTAGTGGTCACAGGGGCGGGCGGGGGTATCGGCGCGGCACTGGCCCGGAGGTTCGCCGCAGAGGGCGCGCGTGTCGTGGTCAACGACCTGGACGCTGCGAAGGCGGAGGCGGTGGCGGCCGGGATCGGCGCCGTCGCGCTGCCCGGCGACGCCTCCGAGGTCGTCGGCGCCGCCCGCGACGCACTCGGCGGGCGTGTCGACATCTACTGTGCCAACGCCGGCCTCGGCTCACCCGGGGACCCCTTCGCCGACGAGGAGGTCTGGGCCTCGGCCTGGGACGTCAACGTGATGGCCCATGTCCGCGCGGCCCGGGAGCTCCTCCCCGACTGGCTGGAGCGCGGTGCGGGCCGCTTCGTCTCCACCGTGTCGGCCGCCGGGCTGCTCACCATGATCGGCGCCGCGCCGTACAGCGTCACCAAGCACGGGGCTCTCGCCTTCGCCGAATGGCTCTCCCTCACCTACCGCCACCGCGGGCTGAAGGTCCACGCGATCTGCCCGCAGGGCGTAAGGACCGACATGCTCACATCGGCGGGGTCCGCGGGCGAACTGGTGCTCGCCCCCACGGCGATCGAGCCCGATGACGTCGCCGACGCGCTCTTCGCCGCCATCGCCGACGAGCGGTTCCTGGTGCTGCCGCACCCCGAGGTCGCCGCGTACTACCAGGCGCGGGCCGCCGAGCCCGACCGGTGGATCGGCGGGATGAACCACCTCCAGCAGAAGTGGGAGGCGGGGCAGTGAGCACCTCCATCTACGCGGCGAAGCCCTGGCTCGGCCGGCTCAGCGAGGCCCAGCGCCGCCCGGTGCACCCGCAGCCCAGCGTGGTGCACGCCTTCCGCGACGCGGTGGCCCGGGCTCCCTCGCAGCCCGCTCTCGCCTACTTCGACGGGCGGCTCACCTACCGCGAGACCGACACCCTCTCCGACTCGGTCGCCGGGCACCTCGCGGCCAGGGGCGTGAACCGCGGTGACCGGGTCGCGATCATGCTGCAGAACACTCCGCACTTCGTGCTGGCGCTGCTCGGCGCCTGGAAGGCGGGGGCCACGGTCGTACCGCTCAACCCGATGTACAAGTCGGCGGAGGTCGGCCACGCCCTGCGGGACGCCGGTGTCACCGCGCTGGTCTGCTCGGACCGCGCGTGGGAGTCGTATCTGCGGGAGACCGCCGCGGGCTCCCCGCTGCGGTTCGCTCTCACCGCCTGCGAACGCGACCTGCAGAGCCGTGACGACGAACGGGTCCTCAACTTCGACCGGCTGCCGTGCCCCGAGGACACCGAGGATCTGCTGGCGGTCGCCCGGCAGGGGCTCCGGGCCCCCGCCGGCCGCGACCCGCGCGCCACCGACGTGGCGCTGATCAGCTACACGTCGGGGACCAGCGGACGCCCCAAGGGCGCGATGAACGCGCACGCCAACATCATGGTGAACGCCGAGCGCCAGCGCACCGGCCACCCGATCGCGGAGGGCTCGGCGTACTTCGCCCTCGCGCCGCTCTTCCACATCACCGGCATGGTCTGCGAGCTCGCCGCCTGCGTCGCCAACGCCGGCACTCTCGTGCTCGCCTACCGGTTCCACCCCGGTGTGGTCCTGGACGCGTTCACGGAGCACCGCCCCGCGTACACCGTCGGCCCTTCCACGGCCTTCATGGCCCTCGCGGCCGACCCGGCGGTCACCCCGGACCACTTCGCCTCCTTCGAGGTGATCTCGTCGGGCGGCGCGCCGCTGCCGCCCGCGCTGGTGGAGGGGTTCCGCGAGCGTTTCGGCCCGTACATCCGCAATGGGTACGGACTCACCGAGTGCACCGCTCCGTGCGCCTCCGTCCCGCCCGAGCAGGAGGCCCCGGTCGATCCGGTCTCGGGCACGCTCTCGGTCGGCGTGCCGGGTCCCGACACCGTGGTGCGGATCCTGGACCTCAACGGGGACGAGGTGCCCTTCGGTGAGCAGGGCGAGATCGTGGTGAGCGGGCCGCAGGTCGTCTCCGGCTACTGGGAACGCCCGGAAGCCACCGCCGAGGCGTTCCCCGGCGGCGAGCTGCGCACCGGGGACATCGGCTTCATGGACCGGTACGGCTGGCTCTACGTGGTCGACCGGATGAAGGACATGATCAACGCCTCCGGCTTCAAGGTCTGGCCGCGTGAGGTCGAGGACGTCCTCTACACCCACCCCGCCGTGCGGGAGGCCGCCGTGGTCGGCATCCCCGACCCCTACCGCGGGGAGTCGGTCAAGGCCTATGTGAGCCTGCGGCCCACGGAGTCCGGGGCCGTGGTGACGCCGGCCGAGCTGGCCGCCTACTGCAAGGAGCGGCTCGCGGCCTACAAGTACCCCCGGGAGGTCGAGATACTGCAGGAGCTGCCGAAGACCACCAGTGGGAAGATCCTGAGGCGGGAACTGCGTTCCCCGCAGTGAACGGCGCGGGCATACACGCACCGCGCGAGCACAGGAACGGACGGAAGGTGGCGGCGATGGCAGCCAGAACGACCGACGGGAACGGTGTCCCCGTCCCGCAGAGGCTGCTGGCCGCCGCCACCCGGCTCTTCGCCGAGCGCGGCTACGACCGGACCTCCGTCCAGGAGATCGTGGAAGCGGCAGGGGTCACCAAGGGGGCGCTCTACCACTACTTCGGCTCCAAGGAGGATCTGCTCCAGGAGGTCTACTCCCGGGTGCTGAGGCTCCAGCAGGAGCGGCTGGACGCGTACGCCGGCGCCGACGCGCCCGTCGAGGAGCGGCTGCGCGAGGCCGCGGCGGACGTCGTCGTCACCACGATCGACAATCTGGACGACGCGGCGATCTTCTTCCGCTCCATGCACCACCTGAGCCCGGAGAAGAACAAGCAGGTACGGCTCGAACGGCGCCGCTACCACGAACGCTTCCGGGCGCTGGTGGAGGAGGGCCAGCGCACCGGGGTGTTCTCGACGTCCACATCCGCGGACCTGGTGGTCGACTACCACTTCGGCTCCGTGCACCACCTGTCGACGTGGTACCGCCCCGACGGCCCGCTGACCCCGCGCGAACTGGCCGATCAGCTGGCCGGCCTGCTGCTGAGGGCGCTGCGGCCGTAGCCGCCGCTGAGGCCGCGTTATCCGAGCCGGGGCCCCGGTTGCCGGAGGCCCCGGCTCCCCGAAGCACCGTTTACCCGGGGTTCCGGCTACCCGAGGCCCCGGGTACCCGAGGTTCCGTTGGGGCGTTGGGGCGTTGGGGCGATGAGGGGCCGAAGGGGGTGGGGCTGGGCAGCAGCCCGGCCCCAGGGCGAGGCCGCCGTCCCGGGTCCGGATGGCAACCTCGCCCCACCTCACCTCACCTCACCCCGCCCTGGGCAACGGGCCGCCCGCTACAGGTACTTCTTCAGCTCACGCCGCGCCAGGGAACGCTGATGCACCTCGTCCGGCCCGTCGGCGAGCCTCAGTGTCCGCGCCCCGGCCCAGAGTTCGGCCAGGGGGAAGTCCTGGCTCACCCCGCCGGCGCCGTACAGCTGCACCGCGTTGTCGATGATGTCGATGACCGCGCGGGGCGTCGCGATCTTGATGGCCTGGATCTCCGTGTGCGCACCGCGGTTGCCCACCGTGTCCATCAGCCAGGCGGTTTTGAGGACCAGCAGCCGCAGCTGCTCCACGGTGACCCGGGCGTCCGCGATCCAGTTCTGCACGACGCCCTGCTGGGCCAGCGGCTTGCCGAACGCCGTACGTGACACCGCGCGCCTGCACATCAGCTCGATGGCGCGCTCCGCCATCCCGATCAGCCTCATGCAGTGGTGGATCCGGCCGGGGCCGAGACGGGCCTGGGCGATGGCGAAACCGCCGCCCTCCTCACCGATCAGATTCGACACCGGCACCCGGACCTGGTCGAAGACCAGCTCGGCATGGCCACCGTGCGAGTGGTCCTCGTAGCCGTACACCTGCATGGCCCGGCGGACTTCGAGTCCCGGGGTATCGCGCGGGACCAGGATCATCGACTGCTGGCGGCGGACGTCGGCACCGTCCGGATCGGTCTTCCCCATCACGATGAAGATCTTGCAGTCGGGGTTCATCGCCCCCGAGATGTACCACTTGCGGCCGCTGATGACGTACTCGTCACCCTCGCGCGCGATACGGGTCTCGATGTTGGTCGCGTCGGATGACGCGACCTCCGGCTCCGTCATGGCGAACGCCGACCTGATCTCACCGGCGAGGAGCGGCTCCAGCCACTGCTTCTTCTGCTGCTCCGTGGCGAACTGGAAGAGCACCTCCATATTGCCCGTGTCGGGCGCCGCGCAGTTCAGCGCGGTGGGTGCCAACTGCGGTGAGCGGCCGGTGATCTCGGCCAGCGGCGCGTACTGCAGGTTGGTCAGCCCCGCGCCGTACTCCGCGTCCGGCAGGAAGAGGTTCCAGAGGCCCTGGCGGCGCGCCTCGGCCTTCAGCTCACCGACCACGGCCGGGGTGTCCCAGGGGGAGGAGAGCCGTGCCCGCTGCTCGTGTGCGACCGCCTCGGCGGGCAGGACGTGCTCGTCCATGAAGGCGAGGAGCTTGCCGCGCAGCTCTTCGGTGCGTGCGTCGAATGCGAAGTCCATGGGGGTTCAGCCTTCCTGGAGGGTGGTGAGGCCGTGCGCGATGAAGACGGGGACCAGGGAGCCGATCTGGTCGAAACCGGCGCCGACGGTCTGGCCGAGGGTGTAGCGGTAGTGGATTCCTTCGAGGATCACGGCGAGCTTGAACCAGGCGAACGCCGTGTACCACGCGATGGAAGAGGTGTCCCGGCCCGAGCGGGACGCATAGCGCTCGATCAGCTCGGTGGGTGAGGGGTGGCCCGCCGCGCCGCTCGTGGTGGAGACGGGCGATTCGGGGAGGCCGAGGTCCGAGCTGTACATCACGAGGAGGCCCAGGTCGGTGAGGGGATCGCCCAGGGTCGACATCTCCCAGTCCAGGATCGCGTTGATCCGGTCGTCGTCCCCCAGCAGCACGTTGTCCAGGCGGTAGTCGCCGTGCACGACGGTGGGGGCGGGGGAGCGGGGCAGGTCGCGCCCGAGCGTGGCATGCAACTCGTCGATGCCGGCCAGGTCGCGGTTGCGTGAGGCGTCGAGCTGCTTGCCCCACCGGCGCAGCTGCCGGTCGAGGAAGCCCTCGGGGCGCCCGAAGTCCGCGAGACCGACCGCCTCCGGGTCCACGGCATGCAGATCGACGAGCGTGTCGACAAGACCGAGCACCGCCGCACGGGTCCGCTCGGCGCCGAGGGGCGCCAGCTGCGCGGCCGTACGGTACGGGGTGCCGTCGACGAACTCCATGACGTAGAAGGGCGATCCGATGACCGACTCGTCCTCGCAGAGCAGTACGGGCGCCGGTACCGGGACACCCGTCGGGTGCAGCGCGCTGATCACACGGTGCTCGCGCTTCATGTCGTGCGCGGTGGCGAGCACATGGCCGAGCGGGGGCCTGCGCACCACCCACCGGCCGGTGCCGTCGCTGACGGCGTACGTCAGATTGGACCGGCCGCCCTCGATCAGCCGCGCGCTGAGCGGTCCCCGCACCAGGCCGGGCCGCACCCGGTCGAGATGCCCGCGCAGCGCCTCGGGGTCGATTCCCGGTGGGTGGACTGCGCTCATGGGCACCTCCGTGTGCAGGGGCGGACCGTCCGGGGTGGACCGTCTCGCGGATCTCTCGGGACGCTCGCGGAAACGTCTGCGCCCATCATGCCGACCAGTCGGTATGCCGTCCACCCCCGGCCGATTTCCGGCGGCCGGTGCGCGGTCGTCACGTCTCTCATACACCGCCCGGCAGCGCCGGGTTCCCGCCGCCCGCGGATCACGGCCTCCCGTTCGTACGGGGTCCGGTTGCGCGAGGCGGGGCCTGACCAGAGGCTCTAAGGCATGAAGGCGATCAGTTACAGCCGTTACGGCGGCCCCGATGTCCTGGAGTACGGCGAGCGTCCGGAGCCCAAGGTGGGACCCGACTCCGTCCTGGTGAAGGTGCGTGCGGCGGCCGTCAACCCGGTCGACGTGCAGGCCCGTGAGGGGCACCTCGACGCGGCACTCGACGCCGTCTTCCCTGTGGTGCCGGGCTGGGACGTCTCCGGTGTGGTGGTGCAGCCGGGAGCGGCCGTGACCGAGTTCGCCGTCGGGGACGAGGTGATGGGGTACGTACGGGAGGACTTCCTCTCGCGCGGGACCTTCGCCCAGTACGTGGCGGCGCCGGTGCGCACCCTCGCCCGCAAGCCGCTGGGGCTGAGCTTCGAGGAGGCCGCCGGGCTGCCGCTGGCCGGGCTCACCGCCTACCAGGCCCTGCGCGCGCTCGAAATCCGTTCCGACGACACCGTGCTCGTCCACGCGGCGGCGGGCGGCGTCGGCTCGATGGCGGTGCAGCTCGCCCTGCATTCGGGGGCCCGGGTCATCGGCTCCGCCGGCGAGCACAACCACGACCATCTGCGGGCCCTGGGCGCCGAACCGGTCGCCTACGGGGACGGGCTCTCCGAGCGGGTGCGGGCCCTGGCGCCCGAAGGGGTGGACGCGGTGCTCGACACGGTCGGCGGCGACACCCTGAGGCTGTCGGCGAACCTGCTCGCCCCCGAGGGCCGCCTCGCCTCCATCGTCGACGGCGACGTCGCCGAGTTCGGCGGCCGCTATGTCTTCGTACGGCCCGACGCCCTCGACCTCCACGTCCTGGGCGAACTGGCCGATCAGGAGGTCATCGCCGTGCACGTGGACCGGACCTTCCCGCTGGAGCGGACGGCGGACGCGCAGCGGCTGATCGCCGAGGGCCACACCCGCGGCAAGATCGTCGTCACGGTCGACTGGGACGCTGTCTGACCGGACACGCCCGGGCTCTCGCGCCGCCCGGCGCTCCGGCGGGCTCTCCGCCGGTGTCACATCCGGCCGGGCCGCCGCGTCCAGGTACCGGAGGCAGGCTCCGATACCGGGAAGGTGAGAGTCATGCGGGTGTTCGTGGCAGGCGGGACCGGGGTCATCGGGCAGCGGCTGGTGCCGCAGCTGGTGGCCCGCGGCCACCGGGTGACGGCGACGACGACGAGCGCCGCCGGGCTTGGTGCGGTGGAACGGCTCGGCGGTGAAGGTGTGGTGATGGACGGCCTCGACGCGGAGTCGGTCCGGGAAGCGGTGGCCGCGGCCCGGCCCGATGTGGTCGTGCACCAGATGACCGCGATCTCCACGGCGCACGCGGGCAAGCCGGACATGAAGCACATGGACCGGTGGTTCGCCCCCACCATCCGGCTGCGTACCGAGGGCACTGACCACCTGCTGGCCGCTGCCGCGGCGGCCGGTGTGTCCCATGTCGTCGCCCAGGGGTACGCCAGCTGGAACGGTCTCCGCGAGGGCGGCTGGGTGAAGACCGAGGCGGACCCGCTGGACCTCTACGAAGGAACCGCGGCGCACGCCGGTATGGAGGCGCTCCGCCACGTCGAGGACGCCGTCACCGGGGCCGGCGGCGCGGTCCTGCGCTACGGCGGCCTCTACGGGCCGGGCGCCGGGGAGGACCAGCTCGCCCTGGTGCGCAAGCGGCAGTTCCCGCTCGTCGGCGACGGCGCAGGCCACAGCTCATGGGTGCACGCCGACGATGCGGCGAGCGCCACCGTCCTGGCCGTGGAGCAGCGGGCGAAGGGTGTGTTCAACATCGTCGACGACGATCCGGCCCCGGCCGGCGCGTGGCTGCCCCACCTGGCCGTGTGCGCCGGGGCGAAGCCGCCGGTGCGGGTCCCCGCCTGGCTGGCCCGGCTGCTCGCAGGGGAGGTGGCGGTGGCGATGATGACCGAGGGACGCGGCTTCTCCAACGCCAGGGCCAGGCGGGAGCTGGGCTGGGAGCTCCGCTATCCGTCGTGGCGGCAGGGGTTCGCGGAAGGGCTGACGTGACCCCGCCGCCGGATCGCGGCCTCGGGCGTACCGGTGCACAGGGCGCCCAGGAGACCCCTGCGACCGGGGCTGTGGCTCCGGCTCCGCCCGGCGAAGGCGTCAGGCCGTCACCGCGGGCGCAGAGCGGTCAGACGGCGGTACGCGTCGAGGCCGTCGGGCACCCATTCCCAGCTGCCGATGCGGAGTGCCAGCTCCTCGTCCGTGAGGAAGCCGTGCCAGGCGACCTCCTCCACCTGGGGGTTCACCGGCAGGGTGCAGCGCACCTCGTACACCCACGACCACCAGCCCTGCCCCGGGCCCTCGTACAGGAACTTGAGGAGCGGCCGGGGCGCGGGCAGTCCTGAGACGCCCAGCTCCTCCTCGGCCTCCCGCAGCGCCGCCGCGTCGTAGGTCTCGCCGGCGCCGACCACCCCGCCGACGAACATGTCGTGGAGGGAGGGGAATACCAGCTTCACCGGCGTCCGCCGGTGGACGAAGATCCGGTCGTCGGCGTCACGGACGAGGATGAATACGCAGCGGTGCAGCAGCCCCTTCTCGTACACCTCGCCCCGTCGGGCCTGTCCGGTCACCTGGTCGGACGCGTCGACCACATCGAGGATCTCGTCGGCGGGCGAGGCGGGCGAGGCGGGCGGCACCGGGTTCGCGGGGGTCATGCGGCTATCTTCTCGCGTGGTGCCTGCGCCGAACCCGACGGCATCGCGGGATGCCGCCCCAGCAGCACGATGCCCACGACGATCGCCGCCAGCCCGGCCGACTCCCAGGCCAGGGCCCCGGTGTCGGTGTGCAGCCGGTCGCCGAGGAAACCCACACCGCAGACGATTCCCGCGAGCGGCTGGGCCGCGGTCAGCGCGGGCAGCGAGCTGCGCAGCGGCGCTGCCTCGAAGGCGCTCTGCACCAGGACCAGGCCGGTGACACCGAGCACGATCACCGCGTACACCTCCCAGCCGCCCACGAGCCCCGCCCAGCCGCCGCTCTCCAGATGCTGTCCGCTGACCCGGGTCAGGGCGTCCTGGAGCCCGTACAGCAGTCCGGCCCCGAGGGCGAGCAGGGCGGGACCCACGGTCAGCCGGGTCCGTTTGGCGCAGAAGGCCAGGACTATGGCCGTGCCGGCCACCACGCCGATGATCAGCCAGTGCCGCACCTCGTTGACCGACGCGGCGCCGGCCTTCGGCTGGCCCGCCAGGATGAAGGCGGCGACACCGCCGGCCAGCAGCGCGAGACCGCCCCAGCCCTGCCGCCCCAGCGGCTGGCCCGTCTGATGGCGGGAGAGCGCCATCGCGAAGAGCAGGTTCGTCGCCAGCAAGGGCTCGACCAGCGAGATCTCTCCCTGGCCGAGTGCCAGGGCGCCCAGGACCATGCCGCAGACCATCAGCCCGATGCCGCCCAGCCAGAGCGGCACCCGCACCAGGTCGAGCAGCAGCCGGAAGGAGAGGAAGTCCTTCATCGGGGCGTGCCGGGCCGCTCTCTGCTGGAGTACGAAACCGAAGCCGAGGCAGCAGGCCGCGCTCACGGAGAGCACGAGGACGAGTACCGACACGTGATCAACCTCAAGACCGTCCAGAAGGGGCGGGTTTCTGGCGACGATAGCGCCTGAGAGGCCACCCGTACTCGTTGAGTGCCCCGAACGGGACGGTTGACGCAGCTTCGGGACGAACTGAAGATGTGACCCACAAGTAACCTGGCAGGGATGGGGCGCATGGCGGACGACGCTGACGTGATCGTGATCGGGGCCGGACTCGCCGGTCTGGTGGCCACCGCCGAGCTGGTCGACGCGGGGAAGAAGGTGATCCTCCTCGACCAGGAGCCCGAGCAGTCGGCGGGCGGGCAGGCCCACTGGTCCTTCGGTGGTCTCTTCTTCGTCGACTCGCCCGAACAGCGGCGTTTCCGCATCAAGGACAGCCGTGAGCTGGCGATGCAGGACTGGCTCGGCACGGCCGGTTTCGACCGGCCCGAGGACCACTGGCCCCGGCAGTGGGCCGAGGCGTACGTGGACTTCGCGGCGGGCGAGAAGCGGGCCTGGCTGCGCGCCCAGGAGATGCGGTTCTTCCCCGTCGTCGGCTGGGCCGAACGCGGCGGGTACGACGCGACGGGCCACGGCAACTCCGTGCCCCGCTTCCACATCACCTGGGGGACAGGACCCGGTGTCGTCGCGCCTTTCGAGCGCCGGGTGCGCGCGGGCGTGGCGCGCGGCCTGGTGCAGCTGAGGTTCCGCCACCGGGTCACCGGCCTGGCCCGTACCGCGGGCGCCCTGGACACGGTGACCGGTGAGGTGCTGGAGGAGAGCGCGGCGGAGCGCGGTACCGCGAGCAGCCGGGCGGTCACCGGCGCGTTCTCGTACCGGGCGCAGGCGGTCATCGTCACCTCCGGGGGAATCGGCGGCAACCACGACCTCGTGCGGGCCCAGTGGCCCGAGCGGCTCGGCACCCCGCCCGCACACATGCTGTCGGGCGTCCCGGCCCACGTGGACGGGCTGATGCTGGGCGTCGCGGAGGCCGCGGGCGGCAGCCAGATCAACCGGGACAGGATGTGGCACTACACCGAGGGCATCCAGAACTGGGACCCGATCTGGGCGAAGCACGCCATCCGCATCCTGCCGGGTCCCTCGTCGCTCTGGTTCGACGCGCGCGGCAGGCGTCTGCCGGTACCGCTCTTCCCCGGCTTCGACACCCTGGGCACCCTCGACCACATCATGAAGTCGGGTCACGACTACACCTGGTTCGTGCTCGACCAGCGGATCATCGGCAAGGAGTTCGCGCTCTCGGGCTCCGAGCAGAACCCGGACCTGACCGGGAAGTCCATCCGTGACGTCATCGGCCGGGCGCGGGCCGACGTACCCGCGCCGGTGAAGGCGTTCATGGACAACGGCGCGGACTTCGTCGTCGAGAAAGACCTGGCCTCGCTGGTGCGCGGGATGAACGCGCTCACCGGCGAGCCGCTGATCGACGAGGCCGCGCTGCGCCGGGAGATCGTCGCCCGCGACCGTGAGATCAGCAACCCGTTCACCAAGGACCTCCAGGTGACGGCGCTTCGCGGTGCCCGGAAATACCTGGGCGACAAACTCATCCGTACGGCCGCGCCGCACCGGATCCTGGACCCCGCGGCGGGTCCGCTGATCGCCGTGAAGCTTCACATCCTGACCCGCAAGTCGCTCGGCGGCCTGGAGACGGACCTGTCGTCCCGGGTCCTCGCCGGGCCGGGGGGCGGGCCGGGGAGGGGCGCTCCGGTGCCCGGTCTGTACGCGGCGGGGGAGGCGGCCGGCTTCGGCGGCGGCGGGGTGCACGGCTACCGGTCGCTCGAGGGCACGTTCCTGGGCGGCTGCATCTACTCCGGGCGGATCGCGGGCCGGGCTGCTGCCCGGGCGGTGGGGTAGGCAGCGCCGGGTGGCGGGACGGGCGCGGCGGGCGGTGACGGCGCGCCCGTCCGGGGCGGGCGCGCTCCTAAGGGCTGTCCCGTAATCCCCGGCGGGCGCACGACGTCAGCTACGGCACCTCGCCGCGTTGTCGGAACGCCCGAATACATCCAGTATGCGAGCGCCCCTCCGCCTTGCGATGCACCGCATCTGACGCCCCGCGCTGATCCACCAGGGATTATGGGACAGCCCTTAGCGCGGTTCCACCACCCGGAACCTCTCGGCCACGATCATCGTGTCGTCGTCCACGGTGAACCCAGGGTCCCGCATCGCCTCCCGCATCTCGTCGCTGTGCCAGAACCGCTCGTGCCCGGCGCGCCATTCGGCCACCGAGGCGTACCCCTCGCCCTCGTCCAGCGCGTGCTGGAGGCCGACATCGCCCAGCCGAAGCACCCGTACCCCGGTCACCTCGACCACCGCGACCTCGCGGCCGTCCGAGTCGATCAGCGCGGAGCGCTCGCCGACGGGCGGGAGTTCCTCCTGCTCCAGCTCGTACTCGGCGAGCAGTCCGCTGGTCGAGACCTTCTCGCCGCTCAGCACGGCCCGGACGAGCCGGTCACGGAGCGGGCCGGGGAAGGCGAGCAGCAGTGGCTTGAGAGGCTCGGGTTCGGTCATGGCACCACAGCGTACGCACCCGGGTAAAACATTGCGGTGCAAGGGGAGTTGACGCGGGGGTGGCCTTGGTGCGGCCTTGACGCGGAGCCACCACTACCGGTTTGCTGTGCGTGATCATTGCCCCCGGCGCCCCTGAGGAACCCCGCGGATGCCCCCTCTCCTCGGCCGCTCCCGAAGACGGGCCGGCCAGCTCGCCGACCCGGCCCTCGACGATGTCGAACTCGCCGAGGCGAGAACCCAGTTGGCCCAGGGCCGCTGGGTCAGAGTCAGTGCACTGCTCACCGCGACCGCCGACGACTGGGACCGCCGCGGCCATCGCCTCGTCGTACTCGCCGACGGCGCCGGTTCCGCGGCCTGGGCGGAGGACTGGCTGCTCGCCGAGCCGGAGAGCGCGGACGCCGCAGCCCTGCTGGCCTGTGCCACCGTGCTGCGGTCGCTGCGCGGGAAAGCGGGCAAGGGCAGCGGCGGACGCGGCGAGGAGGCGGCGAAGGAGGCCTGCCGTGCCGCGGCCCGGATGGCGCCCTCGGACCCCACGCCCTGGCTCGGTCTGCTCATCCTGGCCCGCAGCCGCGGCACCGAGGAGGAGGTCAGCCGTCTCTTCGACGAAGTGCGCTCGCGCCACCCCGAGCACCACCATGCCCACCATCTGATGGCGGCGCGGCTCGCCGAGCGGCATCCGGAAGCCGGTCAGGACCCGCTCCACGAGGTCTACGACTTCGCGGCCTGGGCGGCCGAACAGGCGCCGGCCGACTCGCCGCTCGCGGTGCTGCCGGTGGTGGCCCACGCGGAGCGCTACCGGGTGCTGGCCACCGCCGGCAGTGAGCCGGACGATCCCGCACGCTCCGCGCACTGGACCGGCCGGCGGGCCCGCCAGGTGATGAAGGCGGCCTTCGACTGGTGGCTGGAGTGGGAGCGCGAGGACCATCCGCGCAACCGCATCGACCTCAACTTCCTTGCCCACGCCAAGGTCTGCGAGGGCCGGCCGGCCGAGGCCGCCGCACTGTTCCACCGCATCGGGGAGCACGTCACACCCGCCCCCTGGGGGTACCCCGACCGGGACCCGTACCAGGCCTTCACTGCCGCGCGCGGTGCCGCGCTCGGCTCCGTCTAACTCCCGAAAGGACCGACCCGCCATGCCGCCGGGCAGTTCGAGCACGAGCGAGATCAGCGAGATCAGCACGTTCAAGGGCCAGGACCAGGCGCTGCGCGCCGGCCGTCTGGGGACGGCGGGGCTGCTGCTCTCCGTGCTCGCGGCCAGCGCCCCCCTGATGGTGGTCGCGGGTGTCATGCCCACGATCTTCGGCCTGATGGGAATCGTCGGACAGCCGATCCTCTACGTCATCCTGGCGGTCGTCCTGGCGCTGTTCAGCGTCGGTTACGCGGAGATGAGCCGGCACGTCCACAACGCCGGGGCCTTCTACGCGTACATCGCCCGCGGTCTCGGCGCCACCGCCGGCGCGAGCGCCTCCTTCGTCGCGCTGGTCGCCTACAGCGCCATGCAGGTCGGTATCTACGGCATCTTCGGCTTCGAGGTCTCCAACCTCTTCACCACCTATCTGAGCACCGAACTCGCCTGGTGGATCCCGGCGCTGGCGGCCGTCGCGGTCGTCGGAGTGCTGTCCTGGCTGAAGATCGACCTCAACGCCAAGGTCCTCGGGGTACTGCTGCTCATCGAGTGCGCCCTCGTGGTGATCTTCGACATCGCTTCGCTGGCCCACCCGGCGAACGAAGGGATCTCGCTGCACGCCTTCAACCCCGGCACCCTCACCGGTGCGGGCTTCGGCACCGCGCTCTGCTTCTGCATAGCCGCGTTCGTCGGCTTCGAGCAGGCGCCCGTGTACGCCGAGGAGACCAGCAGGCCGCAGGTGGTCGTCCGCCGGGTGATGTTCCTCGGCGTCGGATTCGTCGCGCTGTTCTTCGCCATCAGCTCCTGGGCGCTGACCGTGGCCGCCGGGCCCTCGGAGATCGGCGCCAAGGCCGTCAGGCTCGGCCCCGGCCTGCTCTTCGGTCTCAGTGAGGGAGTGCTCGGCAAGTCCTTCACCGACGTGCTCCATGTCCTCTTCGTCACCGGCATGTTCGCGGCGATGCTCAGCTTCCACAACGTGGTCGCGCGCTACGCCTTCGCGATGGGCCGCGAGGGGCTGCTGCCCGCCGCCTTCGGCCGTACCAACAAGTCCAGTGGCGCACCGGGCATCGGCTCACTGCTCCAGACCGTGATCTCCTTCGTCGTCGTCGTCGCCTTCGCGGTGACCGACAGCAAGCCGAACGGCGACCCGACCTCGCCCGTGCTGCACCTCTTCACCTGGATGGGGAACATCGGCGCCCTCGGCATCATCCTGCTGATGGCCGCGGCGTCGGTGGCCGTCATCGCCTTCTTCGTGCAGCGGGGGGCGGGGCGCGCGCAGCTCTGGCGGCTGATCGCATCGGGACTCGCCTGCCTCGCCCTGCTCGCCATCGCCTTCATGACGGTCAAGGACTTCGACGTGCTGGTCGGCGCGGGCCCCGGTTCCGTACTGAGCTGGCTGCTGCCCGGCATCATCGGTCTCGCCCTGCTGGGCGGTCTGGTCTACGGGCTGGTGCTGCGCTCGGGCAGGCCTCAGGTGCACGCCCGGATCGGGCTCGGCAACGAGGCCTTCCAGCTCGACAAGGCCGCCGAGGCGCGGGCGGGGGCCGGCGCGGATCTGTGACGGAATTCTGACGGGCACCCGCGGCCGCTGGCTTCCGGCGGCCGCGAGTGCTCGAATTGCCGGGTGAACGAAGAACCGTCCGACCGCGACGGCGCCCCCGTCGGCCGCCGCCTCGTCCTCGGCATGCTCGGCCTCGGCACGGCAGGGCTGGTCACCGCGCCCTGGATCCAGCGCGGGGTCGACTCGGCGCTGGGGGCGGTCTCGGGAAAGGACCCCACCGGCCTGACCGGCCTGCTACCCAACGGCGGCGGATTCCGGTACTACTCGGTCACCTCGTCGGTGCCCCGCAAGGACGCCGGGAACTACCGGCTCACCGTGGACGGCATGGTCGAGCGGCCGGCCACGTACACCCTCGGCTCGCTGCGCGGGCTCCCGCAGACCAGGCTGGTGCGTGATGTGCAGTGCGTCACCGGCTGGCGGGTGCCCGGGACCCCCTTCGAAGGCGTCCGGCTCTCCCGGCTGCTCGACGCGGCGGGCGTCCGGCCGGGGGCCGGCGCGGTCCGCTTCACCTGCTTCGACGGCGCGTACAGCGAGAGCCTCACCCTCGACCAGGCGCGCCGGGCGGACGTCCTGGTGGCGCTGAGGATGCAGGACGAGCCGGTGAGCCACAACCACGGCGGTCCCGTCCGCCTCTATGTCGCGCCCATGTACTTCTACAAGTCGGCGAAATGGCTGTCCGGGATCACCGTCACCCAAGACGTGCGACGCGGCTACTGGGAGGAGCGCGGCTATGACACCGACGCCTGGGTCGGCAAGTCCAACGGACGCGACGACCACCCCACGCTCTGAACCGCGCCGCCGGTTCACCCGACCCGAGCGGTGGGTGCACCGCACGACATCGGCCCTGATGCTGGTGTGCATCGCGTCGGCGGCCTGTCTGTACGTCCCGCAGCTCGCGGAGCTCGTCGGCCACCGCTATCCGGTGGTCACCGTCCACGAGTGGTCGGGGGTGCTGCTGCCGGCGCCGGTCCTGGCCGGCCTCGCCTCGCGCGCGCTCCGGGCCGACCTGGGCCGCCTCAACCGCTTCGCCCCGTACGACCGCGCCTGGCTGCGGTCGGCGCTGCGCAGGGACGGATCACCGCGCACGGCGGGCAAGTTCAACGGCGGCCAGAAGATCTACGCCGGGTGGATCGCCGGCGCCGTGCTGGTGATGCTGGGCACCGGGCTGCTGATGTGGTTCACGCATCTGGCGCCCCTGGTCTGGCGGACGAGCGCCACCTTCGTCCACGACTGGCTCGCCCTGGCCACCGGCATCGTCGTCGCCGGACACATCTGGATGGCGGTCGGCGATCCGGAGGCCAGGCGCGGGATGCGGACGGGGCGGGTCGCGCGTGGCTGGGCGCGGCGGGAGCACCCGCTCTGGCCGGACGAGGAGTGAGGCGCCGGCCCCGGGCCCTCCCTCAGCCGCCGAAGTCCAGCAGGACCTTGCAGGACCGCGACCGGTCCGCCGCGAGCGCGAACGCCTCAGTGGCCTGTTCCACCGGGAGCACGGCGCTGACCAGCGCGTCGAAGGACTCCTCGCGGGCCAGCAGGCCGATCGCCTCGTCGAACTCCGCATCGAAGCGCAGCGACCCGCGCAGCTCGATCTCCCGGCTCACCACCAGATTCCCCGCGAACGGGCTCATCCCCGGTGGCAGCATCCCCAGCTGTACGACGACCCCGCTCCGCCGTACCAGCCGCAGACAGGTGTCGAGGCCGGCTGCGGACCCGGACGCCTCGATCGCCGTGTCGACCTCGGCCGGAAGGCCCGGGTCCGCCGGGTCGCCCGCCCGCACCAGCGCCGTCGCGCCCGCGGCGGCCGCGAACTCCAGTGCCCTCGGGAGCAGATCGGTGACCGTGACGGCTGCGGCGCCCGCGGCCCGCAGCGCCGCGACCACCAGGGAGCCGATCGGCCCGGCGCCCGTGACCAGGACGTGCCTGCCCTCGACCGGGCCGGCCCGGCGCACCGCGTGCAGCGCCACCGACAGGGGTTCGGCCAGCGCGGCCCTGCGCAGTCCGAGCCCTGCGGGAAGCGCCCTCAGCTGGCCGGCGGGCACCGCGATCCGGGCCGCGAACCCGCCCTGCACATGCGGCGTACGGGCCGCGCTGCCCAGATAGCGGGTGTCCCGGCAGACGTGGGCCCGCCCGTCCAGGCACTCCGGGCACGCGCCGCACGGCGTCGCCGGGTGCACGGCCACCGGAGTACCGGGAGCGGGGCCCCCGGCCCCCGCTCCGTACCCGACCACGGTGCCGACGACCTCGTGCCCCAGCACCATCGGCTCGCGGAGCAGGAAGTCACCGACCCCGCCGTGCCGCCAGTAGTGCAGATCGGAGCCGCACACCCCGCCGTACCGCACCGCGACGACCGCCTGGCCCGGACCTGCCACGGGCTCGGGAAGCTCCTCGACCCGCAGGTCGTCCGCCGCGTGAATCACACATCCGCGCATCACAGCACACTCGTCATTCCGCCGTCGACGTAAAGGATCTGGCCGCTCACGAAGTCCGCGGCCGGGGATGCCAGGTAGAGCACCCCGCCCACCAGATCACCGGTGCGCCCCCAGCGCCCGGCCGGGGTCCGGCCGCGTACCCAGGAGCTGAACTCCTCGTCCTCCACCAGCGGCCGGGTCAGCTCGGTCTCGATGTAGCCGGGCCCCAGGCCGTTGACCTGGATGCCGTGCGGCCCCCAGTCGGCGCACATGCCCTTGGTGAGCATCTTCAGGGCGCCCTTGGTGGCCGCGTACGGGGCGATGCCGGGGCGGACCACCTCGCTCTGCAGGGAACAGATGTTGATGACCTTCCCGTGGCCGCGCGGGGCCATCCGGCGGGCCGTCGCGCGCCCCACCAGGAAGGCGCTGGTGAGGTTGGTGTCCACGATCCGGTGCCAGTCGGCGTCGGTGAAGTCGAGCAGCGGCGCCCGCAGCTGCATGCCCGCGTTGTTCACCAGGATGTCGAGCGGGCCCGCCTGCTCCTCGGCCACCGCGATCCCGGCGGTGACCGAGGGCCCGTCGGTGACGTCGAAGGCGGCGGTGAGCACCCTGCCGCCGGTATCGGCGAGACCGGACGCCGCCGCCTTCAGCCGGTCCTCGTCCCGGCCGTTGATGACGACGGTGCAGCCCGCCTCCAGCAGGCCGCGGGCGAGCGCGAGGCCGATGCCCCTGCTGGCGCCGGTGACCAGCGCCGTACGGCCGCCGATCTCGAACAGTGGATGTGCCATGAGGTGTGTCCGTCCTTCTCGTACGAGCGGCGGCCGGCGGGGACGGCTGCCCCGCCGGCCGCCGCCGGACCGTACTCCGCTGTCCCCGGTACTCCTGTCCCCGGTACTCCTGCTGTCCGCGGTACTAGAGAACCAGCGAGAGCAGCATGATGAAGATCATGGAGACCACCGAGATGATGGTCTCCATCACCGACCAGGTCTTGATGGTCTGGCCGACGTTCATCCCGAAGTACTCCTTCACCAGCCAGAACCCCGCGTCGTTCACATGGCTGAAGAAGAGCGATCCCGCACCGACGGCGAGCACCAGCAGTGCCACGTGCGCCGTGGACATGTCGGCGGCGAGCGGAGCGACCAGACCGGCGGCCGAGACGGTCGCCACCGTGGCGGAGCCCGTCGCCAGGCGCATCACCACGGCGATCAGCCAGGCCAGCAGCAGTGCCGGGATCGACCAGTCCTTGGAGATGTCCAGGACCATCTGACCGACACCCGAGTCCACCAGGGTCTGCTTGAAGCCGCCGCCGGCGCCGACGATGAGCAGCACGCTCGCGATCGGCGCGAGGGACTTCTCGACGGTCTCCGACATCCGGCCCTTGCTGAACCCGGCGGCCCGGCCGAGCGTGAACATGGCGACGATCACCGCGGCCAGCAGGGCGATCAGGGGCGAGCCGATGACGTCGAACGCGCGCTGGACGGTGTCCGCGGGGTCGTCGATCGTGATGTCGACGAGCGCCTTGGCCAGCATCAGGACGACCGGCAGCAGCACGGTGGCCACCGTGGCACCGAAGCCGGGCCGCTTGGCGAGGTCCTCCGACGGGCGCTCCGGCACCATGCGGTCGGGCGCCTGGATGTCGACCCAGCGGGCCGCGTACCGGGAGAAGACCGGTCCGGCGATGATCACGGTGGGAATGGCGACCAGGACACCCAGCGCGAGCGTCACACCGAGGTTGGCGTGCACGGCGGCGATGGCGACCAGCGGGCCGGGGTGCGGCGGGATCAGACCGTGCATCACGGACAGGCCGGCCAGCGCCGGGATACCGATCCGCATCAGCGAGAAGTTGCCGCGCTTGGCGACCAGCAGCACCACCGGGATCAGCAGCACGATGCCGATCTCGAAGAAGAGCGGCAGACCGACGATCGCCGCGATCAGCACCATGGCCCACGGCATACTGCGCCGGCTCGCCTTCGCGAGGATGGTGTCGACGATCTGGTCGGCGCCGCCCGAGTCCGCGAGGAGCTTGCCGAGGATCGCACCGAGCGCGATCAGCACACCGACGCTCGCGGTGGTGGAACCGAGCCCCGTGGTGAAGCTGGTGATGACCTTGTCGAGCGGAGCGCCCGCGACCGCTCCCAGGACGAGCGATCCGATGGTCAGCGCCAGGAACGCGTGGAGCTTGGTCTTCGTGATGAGCAGGACGATGACGGCGATGCCCGCGAGGACGGCGATCCCCAGCTGGGCGTGACCGGCCGACGATATCGGCGCTGCGTCCGCTGCCAGCATCTCGACACTGAGACTGGACACGGTGGATTCCTTCGGTTCGTGAGGGGGTGGTCCGGTGGGGCGGTGAGGTGCGCCGGTACTACTGGCCCAGGCCGCGCAGTGCGGCCACGGCCCGCCCGGTGATCTCCTCGGGGGTCCCGGAGATGTCGACGGCGGTGCCCGCCTCGTCCTCGGCCAGCGGCTGGAGCGCGGCGAACTGCGAGTCGAGGAGAGCGGTGGGCATGAAGTGCCCCTTGCGCTCCGCCATCCGCTTCTCGATCAGCTCCCGGTCCCCGGTCAGGTGCAGGAAGACGACGCCGGGCGCCTCGGCCCGCAGCCGGTCGCGGTACGAGCGCTTGAGCGCGGAGCAGCTGACGACGCCGCCGTGGCCGGCCCGGTCGTGGGCCCAGCGGCCGATCGCGTCCAGCCAGGGCAGGCGGTCGGCGTCCTCCAGAGGCGTCCCCGCGGACATCTTGGCGATGTTCGCGGCGGGGTGGAAGTCGTCCCCCTCGGCGTACGGAACGCCCAGTGCGGCGGAGAGCAGCGGACCGATCGTGGTCTTGCTGGTCCCTGCCACGCCCATCAGGACTACGACTCGGGGGGTGCTCATGGGTGGTGCCTCGCTGTCTTCTTCGACATGAGTCGACATGGATCCGTCGCGCTACTGAAACCCATTAGGTACGACTTATTCAAGAGGCTGTGACTTAAAAGTCATACGTAATAGCTCCGGCGTATGCCCCGTAGGGTGAGGCCATGACCACTCAGGGCCCGGGGCTGCACGCCCGCGTGCTGGAAAACCTCGGCCCGTCGATCACCTCGGGGGAGTACCCGCCGGGCAGCGTGCTGCGCACCGACGAACTGGCCCAGCGCTTCGACGTGTCCCGCACGGTGATCCGTGAGGCGGTCCGCGTCCTGGAGTCGATGCACCTGGTGGAGTCGCGGCGCCGGGTCGGCGTGACCGTCCGCCCCACCGAGGAGTGGAACGTCTACGACCCGCAGGTCATCCGGTGGCGGCTGGCCGGGGCCGACCGGTCACGCCAGCTCCGCTCGCTGACGGTGCTGCGGTACTCCGTCGAGCCGGTGGCCGCCGGGCTCGCGGCCCGGCACGCGACGGCCGGACAGTGCGCCGCCCTCACCGAGCAGGCGCTCGGCATGGTCGCCACGTCACGCGGCCACCAGCTGGCCGCCTATCTCGTGCACGACATCGCCTTCCACCGCCTTGTTCTGCGCGGATCGGGGAACGAGATGTTCGCCAGGCTCGGTGATGTGGTCGCCGAGGTGCTCGCAGGACGCACGGAGCACCAGGTGATGTTCGACGACCCGGACCCGGCCGCTGTCACCTTGCATGTGCAGGTGGCGGAGGCCGTACGGGAAGGTGATGCGGACCGGGCGGAGAAACTGACCAGGGAGATCGCGGTCGGCGCGCTGAAGGAGCTCGACGTCCTGGCGCCCTGACCGGTGCGGTTTCAAACGTTTTGTGACATAGATTTCATTCTGTTCTCGGGCTCGTCATGCCCCGTTTACGCTGACGCCTTGATATAGCCGCCACCTCCCCACGTAAGGCGACGCACCCTATGAGCGACCGCACCCTCACTGCGGCAGAACCTCCACTGCACGTCGATGCCGGTGACGAGGGCTACAGCAAAGACCTGAAGTCCCGCCACATCAACATGATCGCCATCGGCGGGGCCATAGGCACCGGCCTCTTCCTCGGCGCCGGCGGCCGGATGGCAGGTGCGGGCCCCTCACTCGCCATCGCCTACGCGGTCTGCGGCGCCTTCGCCTTCTTCGTCGTGCGGGCACTGGGCGAACTCGTCCTCTACCGCCCCTCGTCCGGCGCCTTCGTCAGCTACGCGCGTGAGTTCATGGGAGAGAAGGGCGCCTACACCGCGGGCTGGCTCTACTTCCTCAACTGGTCGACCACCGCGGTCGCCGACATCACCGCCGCGGCCACCTACGCCCACTTCTGGTCGATGTTCAGCTCGGTCCCGCAGTGGGTCTGCGCGCTCATCGCCCTGGCCCTCGTCCTCACCGCCAACCTGATCTCGGTCAAGTACTTCGGTGAGACGGAGTTCTGGTTCTCGATCATCAAGGTCGCCGCACTGGTCATCTTCATGTGCATCGGCATCTACCTGGTGGTCACCCAGCACTCGGTCGACGGGCACACCCCGGGGTTCGGCACCATCGGGGACAGCGGCGGTCTCTTCCCCAAGGGCGTGATGCCCATGCTGCTGGTCATCCAGGGCGTCGTCTTCGCCTACGCCTCCGTCGAGCTGTGCGGCGTCGCCGCGGGCGAGACCGAGAACCCGGGGAAGGTCATCCCGAAGGCCATCAACTCGATCATGTGGCGGGTCGGCATCTTCTACGTCGGCTCCGTCGTCCTGCTCGCCCTGCTGCTCCCGTACACCGCCTACTCCGACGGGGAGAGCCCCTTCGTCACGGTGCTCTCGAAGATCGGCGTTCCCGGTGCGGCCGGCGTGATGAACCTGGTCGTCCTGACCGCGGCGCTCTCCAGCCTCAACTCGGGGCTGTACTCCACGGGCCGGATCCTCCGCTCGATGGCGCTCTCCGGGTCCGCCCCGCGCTTCACCGGCCGGATGAACAAGGGCCAGGTGCCCTACGGAGGCATCCTGCTCACCGCGGGCTTCGGAGCGCTGGGCGTCGTGCTCAACTACCTGGTCCCCGGCAAGGCCTTCGAGATCGTCCTCAACTTCGCGTCCATCGGCATCCTCGGCACCTGGGGCATGGTCATGCTCTGCTCGCTGCTCTTCTGGCAGCGCTCGAAGGAGGGCCGGGTCACCCGCCCCGCCTACCGTCTGCCGTGGGCGCCGTACACCCAGATCGTCACTCTCTGCTTCCTGGTCGCCGTCGCGTTCCTGATGTGGTGGGGCGGGGGAGTGGGCCGCACGACCGTGGAGTGCCTGCCGCTGATCGCCGCCGCGCTCGTCGGCGGCTGGTTCCTGGTGCGCGGCCGGGTCGCGTCCGTCGCCGCCGAGCGCCGCGGCCTGGAAGACTGAGGCCACATACCGCTCGGGTCCCCCGTCCGGATCGTGCCGGACCCCGCCGTCCCGGCACGGTCCGGACGGGAGGCCCTGGACGACACGGAAGGCTGTTGACGGCATGACGCAGCAGGTCCAAGGGGTCGTGGCCCCCGGCAAGAACCAACCCCTCCGCGTGGAGACGATCCTGGTCCCGGACCCGGGGCCAGGTGAGGCCGTGGTCCGGATCCAGGCCTGCGGGGTCTGCCACACGGACCTCCACTACAAGCAGGGCGGGATCAACGACGACTTCCCGTTCCTGCTCGGCCACGAGGCCGCGGGCACCGTGGAAGCGGTCGGCGCCGGTGTCACCGACGTCGCCCCCGGCGACTTCGTGATCCTCAACTGGCGCGCGGTGTGCGGCCAGTGCCGGGCCTGTCTGCGCGGCAGGCCGCAGTACTGCTTCGACACGCACAACGCGAAGCAGCGGATGACCCTGGCCGACGGGACGGAGCTCACCCCGGCGCTGGGCATCGGTGCCTTCGCCGAGAAGACCCTCGTCGCCTCCGGACAGTGCACCAAGGTCGACCCGGCCGTCTCCCCTGCCGTCGCGGGGCTGCTCGGCTGCGGGGTCATGGCGGGCATCGGCGCCGCGATCAACACAGGACAGGTCGGACGCGGCGACTCCGTCGCGGTCATCGGCTGCGGCGGCGTCGGTGACGCCGCCGTCGTCGGCGCCCGGCTCGCCGGCGCCGCGAAGATCATCGCAGTCGACATCGACGACAAGAAGCTCGCGACCGCCCGGCGGATGGGCGCCACCCACACCGTCAACTCGCGCGCCTCGGACCCGGTCGAGGCCATCCGGGAACTCACCGGCGGCTTCGGCGCGGACGTGGTGATCGAGGCGGTCGGCCGTCCCGAGACGTACCGGCAGGCCTTCTACGCCCGCGATCTGGCGGGGACGGTCGTCCTGGTCGGCGTCCCGACGCCGGAGATGCAGCTGGAGCTGCCGCTGCTCGACGTCTTCGGCCGCGGCGGGTCGCTCAAGTCCTCCTGGTACGGGGACTGCCTGCCCTCCCGCGACTTCCCGATGCTCGTCGACCTGCACCTCCAGGGCCGGATCGACCTCGCCGCCTTCGTCACCGAGACGATCGGTCTCGACGACGTCGAGAAGGCCTTCGGCAGGATGCAGGACGGCGACGTGCTGCGCTCGGTGGTGGAGTTCTGATGGCGGCCCGCATCGACCATCTGGTCACCTCCGGGACGTTCTCGCTCGACGGCGGCACCTGGGACGTCGACAACAACGTCTGGATCGTGGGCGACGACAGCGAGGCGATCGTCATCGACGCCGCTCATGACGCCGGCGCGATCGAAGCGGCCCTGGGCGGCCGTACGCTGCGCGCCATCGTCTGCACGCACGGGCACAACGACCACATCGACGCGGCGCCCGCGCTGGCCGCGACCACCGGGGCGCCCGTCCTCCTGCACCCGGACGACCTGCCGCTGTGGCGGATGACCCACCCCGGCTGCCTCCCGGACGGCGAGCTCAGGGACGGGCAGACCCTGACGGTCGCGGGAACCACCCTGACGGTGCTGCACACGCCGGGCCATGCGCCCGGTGCGGTCTGTCTGCACGCCCCGGACCTGGCCACGGTCTTCACCGGTGACACGCTCTTCCAGGGCGGCCCCGGCGCGACCGGCCGGTCGTTCTCGGACCACCCGACGATCGTCGCGTCCATCCGGGACCGGCTGCTGACACTCGACCCGCAGACCGTGGTCCGCACCGGCCACGGCGATCCGACCACGATCGGCGCCGAGGCCCCCGGCCTGCCGGAGTGGCAGGCGCAGGACAGCTGAACGACCGCGGGGTGCTCCGCAAGCCGTCCCGGCACACCGGAGCACCCCGCGGGTTCAGGACTTGCGGGCGACGCCGACCCAGCCCGGGATGGGCTCGTCGCCGGGGACCGGCACCCGTTCGCCGAGCTCGGGCCGCCACTCGGCGGCCAGTGAGACCCCGGGCTCAAGGAGCTCGAACCCCTCGAAGAAACGGGCCGTCTCCGCACGCGAACGGGGCCGCAGCGTCAGACCGCGGGCCCGGTACATCTCGACGGCCTTCGCGGAGCCCTCCGGATCGAACTCCCCTGTGACGTGCGACAGGACGAGACAACTGCCGGGCGCCAGCGGCCCCATCAGCCGGTCCACCAGCGCGTACGCGTCCTCGTCGGCGACGAAGTGCAGCAGCGCCACCAGCGAGAGGGCGATCGGCCGGTCGAAGTCCAGGAGCTTCCCGGCCGCCTCCAGGATGGTGGAGGGCTCCCGCGCGTCCGCCTGGATGTAGTCGGTCGCGCCCTCGGGGGTGGAGCGCAGCAGCGCCGCCGCGTGCGCGAGCACGATCGGGTCGTTGTCGCAGTAGACGACGCGGGAGTCCGGCGCCGAGCCCTGGGCGACCTGGTGCAGATTGGGTTCGGTCGGTATCCCCGTCCCGACGTCCAGGAACTGACGGATGCCGCTCTCGGCGAGACAGCGGGTCGCCCGGTGCATGAACGCCCGGTTGACCCGCGCCATCTCCCTGCCCCGAGAGTCCAGGGCGAGCAGCTGCTCGGCCATCTGCTGGTCGACCGGATAGTTGTCCTTGCCGCCCAGGAACCAGTCGTACATCCGGGCAGGATGCGGCTTGCTGGTGTCGATCTGGGCGGGCGCGGGATCTGATCCGGTCATGGGCGCTCCAGTCGGTGAAGAAAGTCGACAACGATATCAACGACGACAACGGTGCTGGTCAGGTGAGGAGGAAGTCCGCCTGGCCGGACTTCGCACCCTGGATGAAGGCGGCGATCTCGCCGGTGGAGTAGATGAGTGCGGGGCCTTCAGGGTCTGCGGACTGGCGCACGGCGACCCTGCCGTCGGCCAGTTTCATGGCCTCGATGCAGTTCCCGCCGTTGCCGCCGCTCCACGGCTTGTGCCAGCCCTCGGCGCCGAGGTCCGCGGCAGGCATGCCGTTGTATATGCGATCCATTTACAGCTCCTTGCGGAAATCCTTGAGGATCTCCTTCGTGCGTTGTGCAGTTGCGGCCTGAGCCGCCATGCGGTCCATGACCTCGAGGTGGGCCGCCACCTCGGGGCGCGCGTCCAGATAGACGGCGCCGGTCAGGTACTCGCTGTAGACCATGTCGGGAAGTTCGGGCATGGCAAAACGGAAGAGGACGAAAGGCCCGTAGGTCCCCGGATGGTGACCACCGGAGAACTCCGCTATCTGCAGCGTGACATGCGGCAGCTCGGCGGCGCGCAGCAGCTTGTCGACCTGGCCCCGCATCACGTCGGGGCCGCCCGCGTGCCGCCGCAGCACCGTCTCGTCCATCACGACCCAGAGCGTCGGAGCGTCCGGCCGCGTCAGCAGCGACTGCCGCTCCATCCGCAGCGCGACATGCCGGTCGATGTCCGCGGGGCTGGTCTCGCCCACGGCGCCGCTCAGCATCACCGCGCGCGCGTACTCCTCGGTCTGCAGCACGCCGGGCACGAAGTGCGGCTCGTACTGCCTGATGAGTGACGCCGCGCCCTCCAGGCTGACGTACATACTGAACCAGTCGGGCAGGATCCCGTGGAACCGCTGCCACCAGCCGGGCTGGTTGGCCTCTTCGGTGAGTTCGACGAAGGCGTCGTTCTCGGCGTCGTTGATCCCGTATGCCTTCAGCAGTAACTGCACATAGGGGATCTTCAGCGCCACCTCGGCGGTCTCCATCCGGCGGATGGTTGCCTGGGCGACTCTGAGCACCTTGGCAGCCTGTTCGCGACTCAGACCGGCTCGCTCGCGCAGTTCCTGCAGGCGCTTGCCGAGCACGACCTGGCCAACGGTCGGGGCGGACCGCGGCTCACTCAACTGAGACCTCCATTTGGACAGTTGTCCAGCAGTGTGCCATGCCCGCCCCATCGGTGAAACGGCACTCTGAACTTTGCAAAGTGCCTCTTGCCAAGGTGTCCGTTACGGAGGACAGTGGGCGGGTGACCTTTACGCGACGGGCGCATACCCATGGGGGATGGTGCGCCGGTCGCAGTACCCCCCACCGTAAGGATTTCGGCTGTGGCTCCAGGCACCGCGCTCATCCCCCAGCTCATCGACCAGTGCCCCGGAACTGACGTACGGCGGTACGCGTTCGAATTACCCGCACGCACCGATTCCGTTTCCCGCGCGCGCCGCCTGACCCGCAACCGGCTCGCCTGCTGGGACTTCCCGGAGGAGATCGGCGACACCGCCCTGCTGATCGTCTCCGAACTGGTCACCAACGCGGTCGTCCACACGGCGGGTGACCACATCGCCTGTGAACTGAGGGACGACCGGGGCCAGTTGCGCATCGCGATACAGGACCAGGGCTACGCGGCCTCAGGGCCGCAGCTCTGCCGCTCCCCCCAGGGGGAGCACGGGCGCGGACTGCTGCTCGTCGACGCCCTCAGCAGCGCCTGGGGCGTGCGTGAATCGGCGCACGGGCCAGGCCGCCTGGTCTGGGCGGAGCTGGATCGTCACGCGGGGCCGCCGTGCTGAGGAATGCGCTCGCGCGCGTCCCCACTCTCTCGACACCGCTCGGCTGCGATGCGGTGGGTGTGCCCGAAAGCCACGGTTTCCGGCTGCTGGCCCGGCTGCCCAAGCCCGGCTGCGTCTTCGCCGACGACGACTGGTGGTGGTGGATCGTCCCGGCGGGCTCGGACCACGAACTCGCCTGGCCGGACCGGGTGCGCTACGCCCCCGGCGCGTATGTTCCCGCGGCCCGCCCGCGACTTCTCCACTGGCCGCAGGACTCCCTGCCCTACACCCCGCCGATCCCGCTGTACCTCATGGTGTGTCAGCTCATGGGTGAAGTGCCGGAGTGGGCCTGAGGGTTCACCGCCGGCAGCGGCCCGGGCGGGACAGCCGCGCACCCGCCGGCCCGGGCCGCGCAGTCACGGCCTGAGGGTGACCGCCCGGCCGGGCTTCAGCCGTACCGTGTGGCGCCGGTCCCCGGCCCGCACCTCGGTCGTCGTGCTCACCGTGGAGCGCAGTACCGCGCGGGTGACCTTCCCCGCGCGCCACTCCAGGTCGACGGTGATGCCGCCGCGCGCCCCGACGCCCGTGATCCGGCCCGCCGCCGCCCAGGCACCGGGCAGCGCGGGAAGCAGCTCGATCACCCCCGGCCTGGAGTACACCAGCATCTCGATCATCGCGGTCGGAGTGCCGAAGTTCGCGTCGATCTGCAGGGTGGCGCGTGAGCCCAGGTCGTACATGTCGAAGAGGTTCTGCGACGTGCCGTTGCTGGTGCCGTCCGACGGGGCCATGACCGTACGGACCAGCTGATAGGCCTTGTCGGCGTCCTTGAGCCGTGCCCAGCTCGCCGCGCGCCACGCGCAGCCCCAGCCGAAGCTCGACATGCCGCGCGCCGTGAGCAGATTGCGGGCTCCGGTGACCAGTTCGGCCGGACTCTCGCCGGGTGTGATCCGGTCGCCGGGGAAGAGGCCGATCAGCGGCGACAGATGCCGGTGCGTGGTCTCGCCCAGGTTCTCCGGCGTCATCCACTCCTCCAGCCAGCCGGTCTCCGGGCTGACCCGCGGCAGGTAGAGGCGGGACTGGAGCCCGGCGACGGTCTTCGCGTACCCGGCGTCCCTGGAGAGCAGGGCGGCCGCGGTGCGGTACGAGGCGAAGAGGTCCCGGACGAGTTCCTGGGCGTACGTGATGCCCCTGGCGTCGGTCGGCCCCTGCTCCGGGGACCAGTCGCTGTCGTCGATCAGGACCTGGCGGGAGGCGCCGGTGGCCGGGTCGGTCACGGTGGTGGTCACCAGCCGCGCCTCCCAGAACTCGCAGGCACCCTTGAGCAGCGGGTAGATCTTCTTCAGTTCGGTGCGGTCCTGGGTGTACTCGTAGTGCTGCCAGAGCGAGTTGCAGAGCCAGGCGTTTCCGGCCGGGTGCCACCACCAGCCCATCCCGCCGTGGATGTTGGCGGAGATGGCGGTCGTCCAGCCCGCGACCTTCCCGCTGGAGTTACGGAATCCGTTGCGCGGATCGTTGAAGGCCTTGGCGGTGGTGCGGGTCCAGGAGGGCACCTGGGCGAGGCAGTAGTCCAGGAAGGCGCCGAAGCAGCCGGAGAGCCCGGCCCGGTCGGCCAGCCAGTAGTTCATCTGGACGTTGATATCCGTGTGGTAGTCGCCCATCCAGTCCGGGTCCGTGCGGTCGATCCAGAGGCCCTGGAGATTGAGCGGCACGCTGTCGCGCGAACCGCTGATCATCAGATAGCGGCCGAACTGGAGGTAGGCGGCCTCCAGCTCGGGGTCGGAGGGCGCTCCCTGCGCGCCGAGCGCGGTCAGGCGGGACCAGGTATCGAGCGAACGCTGAGCGCCGCTCGACGTCCCGAGCTCGACCGTCATCCGGTCGTACAGCGGCCGGTAGTCGGCGAGGTGGGTGCTGAGCAGCGCCGGGCCGCCAGCTCCGGCCGCGGCGCGCAGCCGGCCTGCCGCGATGGCGTGCGGGTCGGCGCCGGGGTCCCGGTAGCCGTTCGCGGGGTCCGGTGCGTAGTCCGTACCGCCCGCGATGACCACGAGCACCTCGGAGCAGCCGGCGAAGGCGACATGGGAGCCGTCGGCGGTCACGGTGCCCGCGCGGCCCGTGACGCCGGCGGCAGCCGCGTACGTCAGACCGTTGGGGAGCGCGCCCGTGAACGAGGTGGTGCCGGCGGCGCCGTCCGCGGTGGCCGTCTCGCCGTGCCATCCGGCGAGCGAGAGCGAGCCGGTGTAACTGCCCCCGCCGCTCTGGGTCAGGCGGACGACGACGACCTCGTCGGGGTGGCTGGCATAGACCTCACGCCGGTAGGTGACCCCGTCCAGCAGGTAGGTGACCGTGCTGAGCCCGTTGCTGAGGTCGAGGGTGCGGCGGTAGCCGGTGACGGCGGACAGCTGGTGGTCAGGGAGGTCGACCGACGCCTTCGCGAGGAGCGTGAAGCTGCCGAAGTCGTCCGCTCCGTAAGGGAACTGGCCGTCGCTCTGCAGGGTGTCGTTGAGGCCGCCGGTCCACAGGGTGGCATCGGTGAGGTAGAGCACGTCGTGTGCGGGGTCACCGGTCAGGAGGGCGCCCGTGCGGCCGTTCCCGACCGGCAGCCCCTGCTGGATGATCAGGCTCTCGCTCGCGGGCGCCGGGTACCACAGCTCGGTGGCGGCGGGACCGGGTACGAGAGGGGCGCCGCCCTCCCGGCGGGGCTCGGCGGCAGCAGCGGTGAAGGGGCGGAACCCGCCGAGGGCGAGACCCGCGGCGAGGGTTCCGCCCGCTGCCCCCAGAACGTTTCTGCGCGACGGTGCGGGGTGTTCCGGGGCATGGGTCATCTACCGGTCCCTTCGACGTGGTGTGCCACAGAGGCACCTCGGGAAGCGACGGAAACGTACGATGTCTTCTGAGGGGTGTCAACGCTCCTGACGGGATTCTCCGCTTGAGGGCGGCCGGACGGCACCATGAGATCCGATGTATCTGCCGAGGTGTCCGATGTGCTGCCTGATATCCACCGCCTGATACGCGCCGACGGGGGGCGCCGCGGCCGAGGGCCGGTACGCGCCGTCCGGGGCCGCTGCCGGGGTACGCGCGGGTCACATGACCCGGGTTGCGATCGGCCGGCCGCGGACCGAACAGGCGTCGTCCCTGCCGGTTGTCCCTTCGGGGCCGGGACCGCCGGCGCGGAGGCATCTCCGAAGCCGTGCGATCCGGGGATCCGCGCCCACGCGTCCGGTGAGTGGCCGTGCCGGATGCCGGCCACGCCGCCGGGGTTCCCGGCTGCCGGGGGAAGGTGTGAGGACGCCTCCATGGCCCGGTACGGGCACTCATGCAAGGACGGAGCGCGGGAGCCCTCCGCCCTCCGGGGCGGGCTGACCGGGCCCGTCATCCCTTGTCCGGCAAGGGGAGGCTCCACGCTGCTGGTCGGCCGGCCGGTCACGCCACAGCCCCGGAACGCAGAAAACCCCACATGGAGTGGGGTCTCAGCTGGTGTCCGAGGGGGGACTTGAACCCCCACGCCCGATAAAGGGCACTAGCACCTCAAGCTAGCGCGTCTGCCATTCCGCCACCCGGACAAGGTGTCTGCCGTGCGGCCCTGGGCCGTTCCGACGTGGAAAACCATAGCAAACATCGGGAGGTGCTCGATCACGGGCCCGGGTCTGTGAACCGTGGATGACGGCCGCTCCCCGGGCTTGGGTCCCGGGGGTCGCGAGGGCGAGTATGGGGGAGGGGACCACCAGCAGCGACAGTGGGAGGAATCAGCGTGAGTGAGTCCAGCGGGTCAGGCAGGTCGGGCACGGAACACCGGGTGACCGGTGAGGACGAGGTCGTGGACCTCTGCCGTGACCTGATCCGGATCGACACCAGCAACTACGGCGACCACTCGGGCCCGGGCGAGCGTGCCGCCGCCGAGTACGTGGCGGAGAAGCTCGCCGAGGTCGGTCTCGAACCGCAGATCTTCGAGTCCCACCCGGGGCGGGCGTCCACGGTGGCGCGGATCGAGGGGGAGGACCGCTCCAGGCCCGCGCTCCTCATCCACGGCCACACCGACGTCGTCCCGGCGAACGCCGACGACTGGACCCACCACCCCTTCGCCGGGGAGATCGTGGACGACTGCGTGTGGGGCCGCGGCGCGGTCGACATGAAGGACATGGACGCGATGACCCTCGCGGTCGTGCGCGACAGGCTGCGCAGCGGCCGCAAGCCCCCGCGCGACATCGTGCTTGCCTTCCTCGCCGACGAGGAGGCGGGCGGCACGTACGGCGCACGACACCTCGTGGACAACCACCCGGATCTCTTCGAGGGCGTCACCGAGGCGATCGGCGAGGTCGGCGGCTTCTCCTTCACCGTCAACGAGAACCTGCGGCTGTATCTCGTGGAGACGGCGCAGAAGGGCATGCACTGGATGCGCCTGACGGTCGACGGCACCGCGGGCCACGGCTCGATGACCAACACCGACAACGCCATCACCGAGCTCTGCGAGGCGGTCGGGCGGCTCGGGCGGCACCAGTGGCCGGTACGGGTCACCAAGACCGTGCGGTCCTTCCTCGACGAGCTGTCCGACGCGCTCGGGACCCCGCTGGACCCCGAGGACATGGAGGCGACGCTCGCCAAGCTCGGCGGCATCGCGAAGATGATCGGCGCGACGCTGCGCAACTCGGCGGCGCCCACCATGCTCGGCGCCGGCTACAAGGTCAACGTCATCCCCGGACAGGCCACGGCCCATGTCGACGGGCGCTTCCTGCCCGGTTACGAGGAGGAGTTCCTGACCGACCTCGACAAGCTGCTCGGCCCCCGGGTCAGGCGCGAGGACGTGCACGGCGACAAGGCGCTGGAAACGGGCTTCGACGGGGATCTGGTCGACGCCATGCAGGTCGCGCTGAAGGCCGAGGACCCCATCGCGCGGGCGGTGCCGTACATGCTCTCGGGCGGTACGGATGCCAAGTCCTTCGACGACCTGGGGATCCGCTGCTTCGGGTTCGCACCGCTGAAGCTGCCGCCCGAGCTGGACTTCGCCGGAATGTTCCACGGGGTCGACGAGCGGGTGCCCGTCGACGGCCTGAAGTTCGGGGTACGGGTGCTGGACCGGTTCCTGGACAAGTGCTGAGACGACTGTCCAACTAATCGGCCGTCTGTGCCTATGCCACTGGAAAGAGTGAATAGACCGATCGCTTCGTAGCCCTGCCGGGTTCCCCTCGTTACAGGTGGTGCGGTCCGCAGTCTGGACCGTTTTGCCGACTAGGAGGAACTAATGATCAAGAAGGTCGTCGCTGCTGCGGCAGTCACTGGTGGTCTGGTGCTCGCGGGTGCGGGCATGGCCGTCGCTGACGCGGGCGCGCAGGGTGCCGCTGTGCACTCTCCCGGTGTGCTCTCGGGCAACGTTGTTCAGGTGCCCGTGCACGTGCCGGTGAACCTGTGCGGCAACACGGTCTCCGTGATCGGGCTGCTGAACCCCGCCTTCGGCAACACCTGCGTCAACAAGTGACGTTGTACCTCCGACCCGCGAGGGTCTGAGTCCTGCCGGCCCCGGAGCGCGCGCCATGCGCTCCGGGGCCGGAGGGGCATTCGGCCCATGGGCAACGAAGTCCGCGGGCTTTCCGGAAGGCCAGAAGGCAGGAAACGAACCTATGCGACAGGTCACGAAGAAAGGCCTGATCACCGTTGCGGCCGCGAGCGGAGTGCTCGCCATGAGCGGCGGCTACGCGTACGCAGACGCGTCGGCTGACGGGGCCGCATCGAATTCGCCCGGAGTGCTGTCCGGCAATTCGGTCCAGGTGCCGGTGCACGTGCCGGTGAACGTGTGCGGCAACACCGTCGATGTTGTCGGGCTGCTCAACCCCGCGTTCGGGAACAGGTGCGGCAACGTGTCGTCGGCCAAGCCCGGCTCCGGCACGTCCCACCCCGGACACCCGGGCCAGGGCGGCGGCCACCACAGGATCCCCGGCAGCGGTAACGGCGGAAGCCGGGACTCCGGGAGCCACAGTGGTGGCGGAGCGGTGGCAGAGGGCCACACGGGCGGTTCGCCGGGCGTCCTCTCCGGCAACAACGTGCAGGTCCCGGTCGACGTCCCGGTGAACGCCTGTGGCAACAGCGTCGACGTCGTCGGTCTGCTCAACCCGGTCTTCGGCAACGACTGCGCCAACGTCGAGGGCACCCCGCCGCCGGCCCACGTCCCGCACCACCCGGTCCAGCCGGGGAAGCCCGGTCACCCGGTCAAGCCCGGGACGCCGCGCGGCCACACGCCGAGCACGCCGAAGCCGCATGCCCCGGTCACGCAGACCGTCTCGGTGCCCCCGCGTGCCGAGCAGCTCGCGCACACCGGTTCCGCCCCGCTCGGGCTGATCATCCCGGCGAGCGCCGGGCTGATGCTCGGGGGGATCGTCCTGTACCGGCGGTCCAGGGCAGCCGCGTAACGGGCCGATGAGGCCTTCGCGTACGCACGGAAGGGAGCGGGTCCCGCAGTCGCGGGCCCCGCTCCCTTTTCACCATGTGGCGCGCACCTGGCGAATGATCCGCCGGCGCAGCCGCACTCTGCGGCTGCCGTCCCGGTGCAGAGTCAGTCGGTCCAACTCCCAGTGTCCGTACTCGGCGTGGTCGGTGAGCAGGCGTGTCGTATCCGTGCGGGAGACCCCGCGCGGTACGTACACGTCGACAAATTCGTATTCCGGCATCGCATCTATTGTGCGGGCAGAGGCCCTGTACGGATAGCGTCTGCCCTATGTCTGATGCTGCGCAGCCCACGGCTGCCGAGGTACGCGCCGCCGCCGAGGCGGTCAAAGCCGCGCTGGACCGCCACCTCGACGCGGTCGAAGCCCGTACGGGAGAGGACGACCCGGCCGTCTACAGCGCGTTCAACGCGCTCGCCGCGGCGGCCGAGGCGTACGACGAGAGGCTCTACGACCGGTACGACGAGGTCACCCCCTTCGAGATCCCCGCCGCGGACGACTCGCTGCCGCCGTACGCGGGTCCGGACGACCCGCACGCGGTCACGGTGCTCATCCGCCGTGACTACGCGGTGGCCCAGCCGCAGCGGCTGCTCGGGCAGGCACAGCGCATCGTGGATCTCGGCCCCGAGGCGGAGAGCGGCCCCGGCGCGGGGCCGGTGGTCGGCAGCAGCACACACGCGGCGCTTGGGGTGCTGTTCGGGGAGTACGAACCGGACGAGATCGCCTCCCGGCACAAGGAGTTCGGCCTTGAGGAGGGCG
Organism: Streptomyces sp. NBC_00388; assembly: GCF_036061255.1. Classification (NCBI taxonomy): domain Bacteria; kingdom Bacillati; phylum Actinomycetota; class Actinomycetes; order Kitasatosporales; family Streptomycetaceae; genus Streptomyces; species Streptomyces sp. NBC_00388. The sequence goes on along the minus strand of NZ_CP107948.1, from coordinate 1,482,373 downwards.
ACTCCACGCTCTGGGTCTCGGCCGCGGACGACCTGCCCGAACCGGGGGAGTGGCTGAGCGCGCCGTTCGACCAGGCGGATCCGCAGCAGATCGTCTGCCGCTTCGACGTCAGCTCCGTCTTCGACGACGAGGAACTGCTCGATCACGACGACGACGGCCCGGACGACGAGGACGACGCCGCTGACGAGGCCGCGCACAGCGACCCGGAGGACGAGCGGGTCTGAGTCTGAGCGGCCGGGCCTGTGCTGCCCGGCACGCGGTGTGGCGGGTGGCCGGGGCTCCTGCCCCGGCCACCCGCCCGTACGGCCGGGCTAGACCGCGGGCCGCAGCAGCGTCCGCAGGCGGGTGGTGCGCTGCTGGGCCGGGACTTCGGCCACCGCGTGCGGCAGCGCCTGGTCGACGCCGTGCACCACGGAGAGGTGCTGTTCCGCGCGGCCGAACGCGGTGTAGATCCAGGGCCTGCTCAGCCCGCCCGCCGCGTCACCCGGCAGCACCACGACCACGGCGGGCCACCGCAGCCCGGCGGCCTGGTGCGCGGTGAGCGCCCAGCCGTGCCGCACCGATGCCTCGACCCGCTCCTTCGGCACGACGACGGGCGTGCCGGCGCAGTCCAGACGCAGGCCGTCCGCGTCGGCCGAGACCACCGTGCCGGGCAGGGTCCTGCCGGGCGCCGGGGTGTAGGCGGCGCGGTCGCCGGGGTCGAAGCCGCCGAACCGGCCGGGGCCCGGGTTCAGGCGTTCCTTCAGCGCCGCGTTGAGCGCGCGGGTACCGGCGGCGCCGCCGTGCCCGGGCGTGATGACCTGGGTGTCGGCCACCGGCACCCCGATGGCCCGGGGCACGGAGTCGGCGACGAGCTGGACGGTGCGGTGCACCGCCTCACCGGCCTCCCGGACAGGAACGATCACGACCTCCTTGCCGGGCGCCGCCACCTGGTTGAGCTCGCCGATGCCGATCCCCGAGACCAGCTCGCCGATGGGGCCCGGATCGGGCGTACGGGAGGCCACCTGCGGGCAGGCACGCGCGGCGAGGACATCGGCGAAGACCTGCCCGGCGCCGGCGGAGCCGAGCACCCCGGGGTCACCGCTGAGGACCAGGCGGCTGCCGTCGGCCAGTGATTCCGCCAGCACGGCCGCGGTCTCGACATCCAGCTGCGGGGCGTCGACCACGGCCAGCAGATCGAGGGCCAGGGCCCCTTCGCCGTCCCGTCCCGGCCCCTCCGCACCGGACAGCAGCCCGGACACGGTGACGGCTGCCTCCGGGGCGCCCAGGGCGGCGGCGAGCCGCCGCCTGCCGTCGGGGGTGTGGGCGGCCGCATAGGCCCGCAGGCCCAGGGCGCGCGCCGCCGTGACCACCGCCGCCGGTTCGCCGCGGGCGGCCTCGCCGCCGGTGTGGGCGACCAGTCCGTTGCCCGCGACCGCGCGGATCAGTTCGGCGGCCGAGGGGGACGGGGCATCCGCCGCGGCCTGCTCCCAGTCGGCCGGTTCGCCGCCGGCGGCCGGGCTGCTCGCGTTCACCAGCCGGGCAAGCCCGTCCGCCAGGCTCTCCTCCGCGAGTGCGTACCGGTCGAGACCGAGCAGCACCCGCACGGGGGGCGCGGCTTCGCCCTCGTCCCCGCCGTCCTCGTCCGGTACGGAGGACTCGCCGGGGGCGCTGTCCAGCGCGTCCTGGAAGACCAGCACAGCCCCGTCCGCCACGGCGCTCTGCAAGGCTTCGTCGGGGTCCGGCACGGACCGCTCGGCGAGCGCCGCACGGACCGCGCCGGACTCCAGCGCGGTGTGGCCCTGGAGCGCGGCCCGCTCAAGGAGCCATCCGACCAGCGCGGCGGCCCGCCGCCCGTCACCGGGGCCGCACTCCGCGCCGAGCAGGGCGCGTGCGAAGCCGTCCGCCTGCTCCGGCCGCACCCCGGGGACCGACAGCAGTTGCCAGGGGTCGTCGCGCAGGACGTCGGCCGCCTGCTCGCCGAGCGTCGCGGTGGCGGGTACGGCCAGGGACTCGGGGGCACCGCCCTCGGCCAGGACGGCCCGCACGGTCGAGACGGTCTCCGGCGCCGGGGCGGGGGCAGCGGCGGCCTGCGGGCGCGTTTCGGGCCGGGGCCCGGCCGGAGGAGACGCAGGGCGCCGGGGCTCGGGCGCCGGGGGAGGGAAGTGCGTGGCCGGCGGCGTCTCGCCGCCCTCCACCGCCCGGACGGCGGCGAGCAGATCGGCGGCCCGCCCGCTCAGCTTGGCGCCCGCCTGGATGGGCCCGTCCTTCTCCGCCTTGCGCTGCTCGATCCTGGCCCGCAGCTCACGCTGGGCGGCCAGTTCGGCCTCGGCCTCCGACGGAGCGGGGGCCGGGTCCGCCGCGGACCCCTCCGCGGCTGCTGCCTGCGCTCCCTCCGGAGCGCTCTGCTCCTGCGTTTCCGCTTCCGCCGCCGTCGCGGGCTCCGCCTCCGTCTCCGGTGCGGCGGCGGAAGCGGTCTCGGTCCCGGTGCTGGCCTCGGTGTCGAGGCGATCCGTACTCACAGCTCGGTCCAGTCCTGGTCGGGATAACGGTGAACGGGCTCCGACACATCGTCGAGGGCCCGGCAGATCTCGTCAGGAAGACTAAGCGTCTCCACTGACAATGCCGCCGCGAGCTGCTGCGCGTTGCGCGCGCCGATGATCGGGGCGACCACGCCGGGCCGGTCGCGGACCCAGGCGAGCGCCACCTCAAGCGGGGTGGTCGCGAGGCCGTCCGCCGCCGTGACGACCGCGTCGACGATCCTGCTCGCCGCATCGTCCAGATACGGCTCGACGAAGGGCGCCAGCTGCTCCGAAGCCCCGCGTGAACCGGCCGGGGTCGCATGGCGGTACTTGCCGGTGAGGACCCCGCGCCCGAGTGGCGACGACGGCAGGAGCCCGACCCCCAGGTCGAGCGCCGCAGGCAGCACCTCGCGCTCCACCCCGCGCTGGAGCAGCGAGTACTCCATCTGCGTACTGGCGAGCCGCGTCCTGACCCCTGGTGCGGCGAGCTGCCAGGTGGCCGCCTTGGCCAGCTGCCAGCCGGAGAAGTTGGACAGCCCCGCGTACCGCGCCCGTCCGCTGGAGACCGCGATGTCCAGCGCCTGGAGCGTCTCGTCCAGCGGGGTCTCCGGGTCGAAAGCGTGCACCTGCCAGAGATCCACGTAGTCGGTCCCCAGCCGCTCCAGGGAGGCGTCCAGCGCCGTCAGCAGGTGTCCGCGCGAACCGTCGAACCTGCGGTAGGGGTCGGGGACACTGCCCGCCTTGGTGGCGATGACCAGATCGCTGCGGGGTATCAGCCGTTCGCAGAGCTGCCCGAGCAGGTACTCCGCGTCGCCGTCGCCGTACACGTCGGCCGTGTCGACGAGGGTGCCGCCGGCCTCCCAGAACGCCTTCAGCAGGTCGGCGGCGTCATGCTCGCCGGTACTGCGCCCCCAGGTGAGGGTGCCGAGTCCGATCCGGGATACGCGCAGGCCCGTGCGGCCGAGATGCCTCTGCTCCATGGGCGCTGAGAGTACTGGCCACAGGGCTACTCGGTGGAGGCCTGTGGACAACGGCCCCCTGACGGATGGAGCCACCGCGCGCTAGAGTCCCCGGCACAGAGACGTTACTCATCAGTAAGGGAGCGGTCATGCGGCTCGGAATCAACCTCGGCTACTGGGGTGCCGGGATGGACGGCGACAACCTCGCCGTGGCTCAGGAGGCCGACCGGCTCGGCTACGACGTCTGCTGGGCGGCCGAGGCGTACGGCTCGGACGGCCCCACGGTCCTCTCCTGGGTCGCGGCGCGGACGGAGCGGATCGACGTCGGCTCCGCGATCTTCCAGATCCCCGCCAGGGCGCCCGCGATGACGGCCATGACCGCGGCCACCCTCGACTCGCTCTCCGGCGGCCGGTTCCGGCTCGGCCTCGGCGTCTCGGGCCCGCAGGTCTCCGAGGGCTGGTACGGCGTCAAGTTCGACAAGCCGCTCTCGCGCACCCGTGAGTACGTGGAGATCGTCCGCAAGGCGATGTCCCGCGAGCGTCTGTCGTACGAGGGCGAGCACTGGACGCTGCCGCTCCCCGGCGGCCCCGGAAAGCCCATCAAGCTCACCGTCCACCCGCAGCGCGAGCACATCCCGCTCTACATCGCGGCGATCGGGCCGAAGAACCTGGAGCAGACCGGTGAGATCGCCGACGGCGCTCTGCTGATCTTCCCCTCGGCCGAACACCTGGAGTCCACCGCGATCAGCCCGCTGCGCGCCGGCCGGGAGAAGGCCGGGCTCACGATGGAGGGCTTCGACGTCTGCCCCACCCTGCCGCTCGCGGTGGGCGACGACGTGCAGGCGCTGGCCGACACGTTCCGTCCGTACACCGCGCTGTACGTGGGCGGGATGGGCAGCCGCAAGCAGAACTTCTACAACAGGCTCGCGCAGCGGATGGGGTACGAGAAGGAGGCGGCCGAGATCCAGGACAAGTACCTGGCGGGCGACAGGGACGGTGCGGCTGCCGCCGTCCCGCACGACCTGATCGACCGGACGACGCTGCTCGGATCCGTGGAGCGGATCGCCGACCGGATGCAGGCCTACGCCGCTGCCGGGGTCACCACGCTGACGCTGGCCCCCGCCGGGTTCACCCTCGACGAGCGCGTGGCCGGGCTGCGCGCCGGTACGGAGGCGCTGGAGCGGGCCGGGCTCGCGTAACGGAACCACAGCGGGGGCCCGGGGGCCCGGGGGCCCGGGCCCCCGGGGAGTCCGCGGCCGTGGTGGGGGCTCGGGGGATCCTCCCCGCCACGGCCGTCGTGCTGAACAACGCCCGGCGGGCCGCTCGGTTACGCCCCTGGGCCATGAGGGGGCGTACACCTTTTCGGCCGAACCGGGCAGGGGCACGCATTGCCGGTCATGCGATATCGCATTTGACTCATAACGTCAGGTATCGGCATGGAGGTGGCAGTGATGCTTTCGGCGCGGAGCATTTTCCAGGAGATCGTCGACAGCGACGACGCCTTCCGACTCTTCTGCTCCATCGCGGCCGGGGGAGAGGCGCAGGGCGGCTGGGAGAACGGCCGGATCGCCGCACTCGCGCCGGAGAGCATGAGCGCGCTCGCGCCGAAGATCGCCCGGCACGGAGCCGACGAGGACAAACACGGCCGCATCTTCCGCGCCCTGCTCAAGAAGCGCGGGCTCGACCTCGTCGAGGTGCCGGCGGAGGCCGACTACACGATGCTGCTCGAACGCCGGGGCGTCGGCCTGAGCCACCGGACGCTGCGCTCGGACGAGCGGCTGAGCGAGCGGGACATCGTCGTCTACCTCGCGCACAGCAGAGTCACCGAACAGCGCGCATCGGGGCAGATGAACACCCTGGTCAGGTACTTGGGCGACCAGCCGGACATCGGCCGGGCGATGCGCATGATCTGCCGGGACGAGGACGACCACCTGGCCTACTGCCACGAGGAACTGCTGCGCCTGGCCGCCCGGGGCCACGCCCGCACGATCCACGCCGTCCTGCGGGAGAGCGCGCTGGAGGAGATCCGCGTCTACCGCGAGGTCGGGCTGGCCGTGATGGCCCGGATGGGAGCGCTCCTGGGCTGGCCGCCGGGCAAGTCGGCCCTCCTGGCCGCCGGCATCCACGGGCTGTACGCGTACGAGCGGGCGGGCGGCTGGCGCCGGTCGGTGAGCCTGGCCATGCCCGAGCGGCGCAACGCGCTCGGCGGGCCGGCCACCTCCGCGGCGGCCGAGTTCGCCTGAGCCCGCCCGGGCCGGCCCCGCCGCCGTCCGGTCCCGCGGACGGGTCCGGTGGACGGGCGGCCCCGCCTCAGAGCCAGCCGCGCCGTTTGAATCCCCGGTGGAGCGCGAAGACGATCACGGCCATCACCGCGATCACCACCGGATAGGACCAGGTCCACGTCAGTTCCGGCATGTGCTCGAAGTTCATGCCGTAGATGCCGGCCACCATGGTCGGCACCGCCGCCATCGCCGCCCATGCGGAGATCTTCCGCATGTCGTCGTTCTGCCGGACGCCCATCTGTGCCAGATGCGCGGAGAGGATGTCGGACAGCAGCCGGTCCAGCCCCTCCACCTGCTCGTTGGCGCGGGTCAGGTGGTCGCCCACATCCCGGAAGAACGGCTGCGAGTGTTCGTGCACGAACGGCACCCCCGCGCCCGCGAGCCGGGCCATGGGAGCCGCCAGCGGCCCGGTGGCGCGGCGGAATTCGAGCACCTGGCGCTTGAAGGTGTAGATCCTGGACGCGATGTTCTTCGAGTCGCCGCCGCTGGGCGCGAAGACCTCGGCCTCCAGCTCCTCCAGGTCGGTCTGGAGCTCCGCGGCCACGTCGATGTAGTGGTCCACGACCGTGTCGCTCACCGCGTACAGGATCGCGGTGGGACCGTGCTTGAGCACGTCGTGCTCCTGCTCCAGCCGCTTGCGGACGGCGGCCAGCGGTGCCCCCTCGCCGTGCCGGACCGTCACGACGAAGGAGTCACCGAGGAAGACCATCAGTTCGTCGGTGGTCACGGTGTCGCTGTCGGCGTCGTACATCACCGGCTTCAGGACCATGAACAGGGTCTCGTCGTAGACCTCCAGCTTGGGACGCTGGTGGGCGCGCAGGGCGTCCTCGACGGCCAGCTCATGGAGTTTGAACTCACTTCTGACCAGGTCGAACTCCTGCTGCGACGGCTCGTGCAGACCGACCCAGAGGAAGGCGTTCCCGTCGGCGCGTGCCTCGGCGAGGGCATCGGAGAAGTCCGGGGGCCCCTCGACGCGGCGTCCGTCCCGGTAGATGGCGCAATCGACAATCACGGCGCGCATTCTTCCCTGACCGGGCCGCCCGTGCACGCGCGGGGGCGGAATCCCCGCCGGGACCGGGCCCCACGAGCCGGCCGGCACGCTCTAGGCTGGCGGTCATGGCCACGCTGATTCTTGTACGGCACGGACGGTCCACCGCCAACACCTCCGGGGTGCTCGCGGGACGGACGCCGGGGGTCGCCCTCGACGAGCGCGGCGTCTCGCAGGCCGCCGCGCTCCCCGGCCGGCTGGACGGACTGCCGCTCGCCGCCGTCGTCACCAGCCCGCTGCAGCGCTGCCGGGAGACCGTCGCCCCGCTGCTTGCCGCCCGGCCGGAGCTGAGCCTGCACCCGGACGACCGGATCAGCGAGTGCGACTACGGCGACTGGTCGGGGCGGAAACTCGCCGAGCTGGGCGACGAACCGCTGATGCGGACCGTCCAGCAGCACCCGTCGTCCGCCGCGTTCCCCGGCGGCGAGTCGATGCGCGCCATGCAGGCGCGTGCCGTGGAGGCGGTACGGGAGTGGAACGCGAGGATCGACGCCGAGCACGGCGAGGACGCCGTGTACGCGATGTGCTCGCACGGCGACATCATCAAGTCGGTGATCGCCGACGCCCTCGGGATGCACCTCGACCTGTTCCAGCGGATCCACGTCGACCCGTGTTCCCTCACGGCCATCCGCTACACCGCTGTGCGGCCGTTCGTCCTGCGGCTCGGCGACACCGGTGAGTTCGGCTCGCTGGCGCCGCGTGAGAGCGGCTCGGGATCGGACGCGGCCGTCGGTGGTGGCGCGGGCGCGCCGTGATCGCTCCGCGCAGTAGGGTGGGCGGGCCGTAAACCGGACCACCCCGCAGCCGAACCCCATGGAGATCAGGACGTGTCCCGTCAGGTGTACTTCTACGACCCGCCGGACCGCTTCATTGCCGGTACGGTCGGGCTGCCTGGGCGCCGTACGTTCTTCCTGCAGGCGTCGTCCGGGCCCCGGACCACCAGCGTGGCGCTGGAGAAGACCCAGGTGGCCGCGCTGGCCGAGCGCATCGACGAACTGCTCGACGAAGTGGTGCGCAGGACCGGGGGCAATTCCCCGGTGCCCGCCGTCGCCCCGTCGGAGGCGGGGGACACCGCGCCGCTGGACGCCCCCGTAGAGGAGGAGTTCCGTGTCGGCACGATGGCGCTGGCCTGGGACGGCGACGAGCAGCGCATGATCATCGAGGCTCAGGCCCTCGTCGAACTGGACGCGGACACCGACGAAGACCTCGCGGAGGCCGAGGAACGGCTCCTCCAGGACGACGAGAACGGCCCGCCGATGCTCCGGGTCAGGCTGACCGGAGCGCAGGCCCGGGCCTTCGCCAAGCGCGCGCTCGATGTCGTGAACGCGGGACGGCCGCCGTGCCCCCTGTGCAGCCTGCCGCTCGACCCGGAGGGACACGTATGCCCGCGCCAGAACGGATACCGCAGGGAGGCGTGACGGCCTCCAGGCTCCTCCTGGAGGGGGAGCTGACGGTTCGCGGCCGGGTGCGCGAGGCATCGAACGCGGTGCTCTACTGCTCGGTCGCGCTGGAGGGCCGGGAAGCGGCCTGTGTCTACAAGCCGGTCGCCGGTGAGCGTCCGCTGTGGGACTTCCCCGACGGCACACTCGCCCAGCGCGAGGTCGCGGCCTACGAGGTCTCGGAAGCGACCGGGTGGGGCTTCGTCCCGCCGACGGTGCTGCGCGACGGGCCGTACGGCGAGGGCATGTGCCAGCTGTGGATCGAGTCTGCCGCCGAGCCGTCGCTGCTGGCCCTCGTCGAGGACGAGGAGCCCGCCGACGGCTGGAAGGCCATCGGGTTCGCCGAAGTGGGCGAGGGCCGGACGGCGCTGCTGGTCCACGCCGACGACGAGCGGCTGCGGCGGCTCTCGGTCCTGGACGCGGTGATCAACAACGGCGACCGCAAGGGCGGCCATCTGCTGCCGGCCGGCGAGGGGCGGCTCTACGGCATCGACCACGGAGTCACCTTCAACGCCGACGACAAACTCCGGACGCTGCTGTGGGGGTGGGCGGGTGAACCGCTGACACCCGAGACGGCCGGTGTGCTGGACGGGCTGGCAGAGGCGCTGGCACCCGGCACAGGGCTCACGGTGCGGCTGGAGGCCCTGATCACCGGGGCGGAGCTGGCGGCGCTGCGGGGGCGCGTGGAAGCGCTGCGCCTGGCCGGACGGCACCCCGTTCCGAGCGGTGACTGGCCGGCGATTCCCTGGCCCCCGGTGTAGGCGTACGGGGCTGCGGCCCCGGTTACCACGTGGGCAGGCGACCGGTGCAAGAGGGTCTATTCGGCCAACGTCACTACTCCGGTTCGTTCCCTGAACTGACGTCCGGTTACGCTCGTGTCATGCATGCCTGGCCCGCTTCTGAGGTTCCCGCCCTGCCCGGCAAGGGCGCCGACCTCCAGATCCACTCCACCGCGACCGGCGGACGAGTCACCCTCGACCCCGGCCCCGTCGCCCGCATCTACGTGTGCGGCATCACGCCGTACGACGCGACCCACATCGGTCATGCGGCGACCTACAACGCGTTCGACCTCGTTCAGCGCGTGTGGCTCGACACCAAGCGGCAGGTCCACTACGTCCAGAACGTGACCGACGTGGACGATCCGCTGCTGGAGCGGGCCGTCCGCGACGGCGAGGACTGGACCGAGCTCGCGGAGCGCGAGACGGCGCTCTTCCGCGAGGACATGACCGCGCTGCGGATGCTCCCGCCGAAGCACTACATCGGAGCGGTCGAGGCCATCCCCCGCATCGTGCCGCTCGTCGAGCGGCTGCGGGACTGCGGCGCGGCCTACGACCTCGACGGCGACGTCTACTTCTCCGTGGAGAGCGACACCCACTTCGGTGAGGTGTCGAACCTGGACGGCGAGGCGATGCGCCTGCTCTCCGCCGAGCGGGGCGGAGACCCCGAGCGGCCCGGCAAGAAGAACCCGCTAGACCCGATGCTGTGGCTGGGCGCGCGTGAGGGCGAGCCCAGCTGGGACGGCGGTTCACTCGGCCGCGGCAGGCCCGGCTGGCACATCGAGTGCGTGGCCATCGCCCTCGAACACCTCGGGATGGGCTTCGACGTCCAGGGCGGCGGTTCCGACCTCGCCTTCCCGCACCACGAGATGGGCGCGTCGCACGCCCAGGTGCTGACCGGTGAGCACCCGTTCGCCCAGGCCTATGTGCACGCGGGCATGGTCGCCCTGGACGGCGAGAAGATGTCCAAGTCCAAGGGCAATCTCGTCTTCGTCTCGAAGCTGCGCCAGGACGGCGTGGACCCGGCCGCGATCCGGCTCGCCCTGCTGGCCCACCACTACCGCTCGGACTGGGAGTGGACGGACCAGGTCCTCCAGGAGGCCGTGGAGCGGCTCGGACGCTGGCGCGCCGCTGTCTCCCGGCCTGACGGGCCGTCCGCCGACGCCCTGGTCGAGGAGGTCAGGCAGGCGCTCGCCGACGACCTCGACGCACCTGCCGCGCTGCGTGCCGTGGACCGCTGGGCCGCGCTCCAGGAGTCGGACGGCGGTACGGACGAGGGCGCACCGGGTCTGGTGTCGCGTGCGGCCGACGCCCTGCTCGGGGTGGCCCTCTAGGGAGAAGGCCCGCGGTACCGGAGGCCTCGCCTCCCCGCGGGCCCCGTCCTGCGGCAGGCCCCCGCTTCCGCCGTCGCCCCCGGACTCCTGAGGAGTCCGGGGGCGACCGACTTCCACCGGGGGTGCCTGCCCTCAGGTGTCACTCCCCGGGAGAGTCCTCCGGGCCGTCCTCGTCGTCCGCGGGACCGCTGCCGCCCGGCTCCTTGCCGCTGCCCGGTTCGGGCCGCTGCGGTTTCGGGGGCCTGGACCGGCTGCCCGGGGCGTCCCGCAGATAGCTGCTGCCCTCGCCGCCGTCCGTGGCGTGCCCGCCTGCCTGGCCGGGACCGGCGCCGGGCCCGCCGTCACGGCGCCGCAGATACCGTTCGAACTCCCGGGCGATGGCCTCGCCCGATGCCTCCGGGAGCTCGGCGGTGTCGCGTGCCTCCTCCAGCGTCTGGACGTACTCCGCCACCTCGCTGTCCTCGGCGGCCAGCTGGTCCACCCCGACCTGCCACGCGCGGGCGTCCTCGGGGAGCTCACCCAGCGGGATCCGCAGGTCGATGAGGTCCTCCAGCCGGTTCAGCAGGGCGAGCGTGGCCTTGGGGTTGGGCGGCTGGGACACGTAGTGCGGGACGGCGGCCCACAGGCTCACCGCGGGCACACCGGCGTGCGTGCACGCCTCCTGGAGGATGCCGACGATGCCCGTCGGGCCCTCGTACCGCGTCTCCTCCAGATCCATCGTCCTGGCCAGGTCCGCGTCCGATGTGACCCCGCTGACCGGTACGGGCCGGGTGTGCGGGGTGTCGCCCAGCAGCGCGCCCAGGATCACCACCATCTCGACGCCCAGCTCGTGGGCGAAACCGAGGATCTCGTTGCAGAACGAGCGCCAGCGCATGGACGGTTCGATCCCGCGGACCAGCACCAGGTCACGGGGTTTGTCGCCGGTCACCCGGATCACGGAGAGCCGGGTCGTGGGCCAAGTGACCTTGCGTACCCCGCCGTCCAGCCACACCGTCGGCCGGTTGACCTGGAAGTCGTAGTAGTCCTCGGCGTCGAGCGCCGCGAACACCTCGCCCTTCCACTCCCGGTCCAGGTGGGCGACCGCGGTGGAGGCTGCGTCGCCGGCGTCGTTCCAGCCCTCGAACGCGGCCACCATGACCGGGTCGATCAGCTCGGGAACCCCCTCGAGCTCGATCACCCAGTGCCTCCCTCCGAAGTTCTTCTCTTACGCACCAACCTTACGGCTTCCCGGGTACCCCGACGCAGCCCTTGTGCACGCCCCCCGTTCCTTGCCGCGCCCCTCCCCGGCAGCTGGACAGGCCGTCCGGAAAGTCTGCCCCTATCGGACCGATTCATCCGAGCTGTACCCGCAAATTTCGTCCCGCCCCTGGACGGTGCGGCATGTGCGGGGCTATACATCGGATGACAAATTAAAGGTCCGATGTTCTTACCAAGGGAGTGTGGATGAGTCCGACCGTCACGGGGTTCGAGGTCCACGACATCCGATTCCCCACCTCGGAACAGCTCGACGGCTCGGACGCCATGAACCCGGACCCCGACTACTCGGCGGCCTACGTGGTGCTCAGCACCGACGCACCGGACGGCGTCGCGGGACATGGCTTCTGTTTCACCATCGGGCGCGGCAACGAAGTCGTCGCCGCCGCCATCGAAGCGCTGCGACCCTATGTGGAGGGGCGCCCCGCGCCGCTGACCGCCGCCGGGCTCGCGGCGCTCCACCGCGACCTCACCCACGACTCGCAGCTGCGCTGGCTCGGCCCCGAGAAGGGGGTGATGCACATGGCGGCGGGCGCCGTCATCAACGCCGCCTGGGACCTGGCGGCCACCGTGGCGGGCAAGCCGGTCTGGGAGTTCCTGGCCGGGATGACACCGGAGGAGCTCGTCTCCCTCGTCGACTTTCGCTACCTGACCGACGCTCTCACCCCCGGCGAGGCCCTCGGTATCCTGCGCGCCGCCGAACCCGGCCGCGCCGAACGGTCCGCGCTGCTGCGCGCCGACGGCTATCCCGCGTACACCACGTCGCCCGGCTGGCTCGGCTACTCCGACGAGAAGCTGGTACGGCTCGCCAAGGAGGCGGTCGCGGCCGGCTTCGGGCAGATCAAGCTGAAGGTCGGCGCCGACCTCGGGGACGACGTCCGCAGGATGAAGCTGGCCCGCGCGACCGTCGGACCGGACATCCGGGTCGCGGTGGACGCCAACCAGCGCTGGGACGTCGCGGAGGCGCTGCGGTGGATGGAGGCACTCGCCCCCTGCGACCCGCACTGGATCGAGGAGCCGACCAGCCCCGACGACATCCTCGGCCACGCGGCGGTCAGATCGGGGCAGCCGGTGAAGGTCGCCACCGGCGAGCACGTCGCCAACCGGGTCGTCTTCAAGCAGCTGCTCCAGGCCGGCGCCGTCGACTTCGTCCAGATCGACGCCGCGCGGGTCGCCGGGGTCAACGAGAACCTCGCGATCCTGCTGCTCGCGGCCAAGTTCGGCGTCCCGGTCTGCCCGCACGCGGGCGGCGTCGGACTGTGCGAACTGGTCCAGCACCTGGCGATGTTCGACTACGTCGCCGTCTCCGGCAGCCAGGACGACCGTGTCATCGAGTACGTGGACCACCTGCACGAACACTTCACCGACCCCGTGGTGATCGAGGACGGACGCTACCTGGCGCCCCGCGCACCGGGCTTCTCCGCACGTATGCACCCCGCTTCCCTCGCCGCACACCGCTATCCCGACGGGCCCGTCTGGCAGGCCCGCCGTACCACCGAGGAGGTCAACTCGTGACCACTGCACGCGACTTCGAAGGGCTCGGCGCCCTGGTCACCGGCGGAGCTTCAGGCATCGGAGCCGCCATCGCCACCGAGCTGCTCGCCCGGGGCGCCCGGGTCGCCGTACTCGACCGCGAGACCAAGGGGGCGCCGGACGGCACCCTCGCGCTCACGGCGGACGTCACCGACGACGGCGCGGTGCGGGAGGCGGTCGACGCGGCAGCGGCGGCATGCGGCGCGCTGCACACCGTGGTCTCCAACGCGGGCATCGGCGCCGTCGGCACGGTGGCCGACAACACCGACGAGGAGTGGCAGCGGGTCCTGGACATCAACGTCCTCGGCATGGTCCGCACCGCCCGCCACGCGCTGCCGCATCTGCGCCGTTCCGCCGCCGACCGCCCGGGATGCGTCTCCGTCACCCACACCTGCTCCATCGCGGCGACCGCCGGGCTGCCGCAGCGCGCCCTCTACAGCGCCAGCAAAGGCGCGGTCCTCGCACTGACCCTGGCCATGGCGGCGGACCACGTCCGCGAGGGGATCCGGGTCAACTGCGTCAACCCCGGCACAGCGGACACCCCGTGGGTCGGGCGGCTGCTCGGCCAGGCGGACGACCCGGAGGCCGAGCGCGCGGCGCTCAACGCCCGCCAGCCCACCGGCCGGCTGGTCACGGCCGGGGAGGTGGCGGCGGCCGTCCTCTACCTGGCGAGCCCCGCGGCGGCGGCGGTGACCGGGACGTCGCTCGCGGTCGACGGCGGAATGCAGGGACTGCGCCTGCGCCCCGCCGCCGGCTGAGACGCACACCGGGCACAACGCACCGAAGCACACGCACGGAACCGGCCGGCCGGGCACAAGCGCCGGGAGAACGGTCCGCGCACACCGGCCGCACGGCCGACAGAGCACCAAGCGCCACTATCCAGGACGGGACACCAATGAGAGTGCGTACTACGAGTGCGGCAGCCTGCGCCGTACTGCTGGCCGTGACTGCGCTCGCGGGCTGCAACCGCGACTCGGGGAGCGGAGCGGCCGACAAGAAGGTCGGTATCGATCTGCCGCGCAGCGACAGCGACTTCTGGAACTCCTACCAGCAGTACGTCAAGAAGGGCGTCGCGGCCGGCGAGGTCAGGGCGCTCCCGCTGACCAACTCGCAGAACGACATCGGCAAGCTCGTCGCCAACGTCCAGACCTTCAGCGACCAGGGCGCCAAGGCCGTCGTGATGGCCCCGCAGGACACCGGGGCCGTCGCCTCGACGCTGCAGAGCCTCAACCAGAAGAAGATCCCCGTCATCAGTGTCGACACCCGCCCCGACAAGGGCGATGTCTACATGGTGGTGCGCGCCGACAACCGCGCGTACGGCGAGAACGCCTGCAAGTACCTCGGAAAGCAGCTGAAGGGCGAGGGCAAGGTCGTCGAGTTCCAGGGCGACCTGTCGTCGATCAACGGCCGGGACCGGTCCGTGGCCTTCAAGTCCTGCATGACCAAGAACTTCCCCAAAATGAAGGTCTTCGAGCTGGCCACCGACTGGAAGGGCGATGTCGCGTCGGCCAAGCTCCAGTCCACTCTGGCTGCCCACCCCGACATCAACGGGATCTACATGCAGGCGGGCGGTGTCTTCCTGCAGCCCACGCTGGCCCTCCTGGAGCAGAAGAAGCTGCTGAAGCCGGCCGGCTCGAAGGGCCACATCACGATCATCTCCAACGACGGTATCCCGGAGGAGTTCGACGCGATCAAGGCCGGGAAGATCGACGCGACCATCTCCCAGCCCGCCGATCTGTACGCGAAATACGCGCTCTACTACGCCAGGGCGGCCGTCGACGGCAAGGCCTTCAAGCCCGGTCCGACCGACCACGGCTCCACCATCATCAAGATCCCGAACGGATTCGAGGACCAGCTTCCCGCGCCGCTCGTGACCAAGGCCAACGTGAACGACCCGAAGCTGTGGGCCAATCAGCTGGGGAAGAAGAACTGACCATGCCCGATGCACCCGCGGTTCATGCGCAGGGCATCGTCAAGCGCTTCGGTCCCACCGTCGCACTCGACGATGTCCGCCTGACAGTCCGGCCCGGTGAGTCGCACGCCCTGGTCGGGCGCAACGGCGCCGGGAAGTCCACCCTCGTCAGCGTCATCACCGGACTCCACAAACCGGACGCGGGGACGGTCACCTTCAGCGGTGAGCCGGCCCCCGCCTTCGGGGACACCATGGCCTGGCAGTCGAAGGTCGCCTGTGTCTACCAGAAGTCCATGGCAGTACCCGATCTCACCGTGGCCGAGAACCTCTTCCTGAACAACTTCGGCCTCGGTCGCGGTGCGGGGGGCGGCCGGTGGATCAGCTGGTCCCAACTGCGCAGGCGGGCCGCGGCGCTGCTCGCCGACTACGGGGTGGACGTCGACCCCGGCGCCCGCGCGAAGGATCTCTCCGTCGAGCAGGTGCAGTTCGTGGAGATCGCCCGCGCCCTGTCGTTCGGCGCCCGGCTGATCATCCTCGACGAGCCCACCGCGCAGCTCGACGCACGGGGCATCCAGACTCTGTTCACCAGGCTCAGGGACCTCCAGAGCCAGGGGGTCGCGTTCCTCTTCATCTCGCACCACCTCCAGGAGGTGTACGAGCTGTGCACGGCCGTCACGGTCTACCGCGACGCCCGGCACGTCCTGACCGCGCCCGTCGCGGACCTGGGCAAGGCCGATCTGGTCGCCGCGATGACCGGCGAGTCCGCGGCAGGCCCGGTGGCCTGGCACGCGGCGTCCGGTACGAAGCCGGCCGCCGGCGCCGGGGCGGCCGAACCGGTCCTGCGGACCGAGGGACTCGCACTCGACGGTGAGTTCGAGCCGCTGGACATCGAGGTCCGCCCCGGCGAGGTGCTCGGTATCGCGGGCGCGGCGGCCAGCGGCAACACCGCGCTGGGCGAGACGCTCGTCGGCATGCGCAAGGCCACATCCGGGCGGGTCTCGGTCCGGGGCCGCGATGTCAGACCGGGAAGTGTGCCGCATGCCCTGAACGCGGGGATCGGCTACATCCCGGAGGACCGGCACCGGCAGGGCCTGGTCATGGAGCGCAGTGTGGCGGAGAACGCGACCCTGACGGTCGCCGGCCAGCTCGGGCGGTGGGGCACCGTACTCCCTTCCCGTACACGGGAGTTCGCGAGCAGCATGATCTCGTCGCTGGACATCAAGACCACCGGACCCGACCAGAGGGTCTCGGGGCTCTCCGGCGGCAACCAGCAGAAGGTGGTGGTCGCCCGCGCCCTGGCGCGCAACCCCAGCACGCTGGTGGCGGTACGGCCGACGGCCGGCGTGGACATCAAGTCCAAGGACTCGCTCCTGGGCGTGGTGCGGCGGGTCGCCGACGAGGGCAACGCCGCGGTGATCATCTCCGACGAACTCGACGACCTGCGGGTGTGCGACCGGGTGGTCGCACTCTTCCACGGACGGGTGGTCGCGGAATACGACAGCGGGTGGACGGACGGCGAACTGGTCGCCGCCATGGAAGGTGTGGGGGAGCGGGCATGACCGACACGATCCGGCCGGCAGCGGCCGAGGGGACCACGGCCCGGGTGAGCCCGGTGCGCGCCAGGCTGGCGCTGATCCGCTGGAGCGACTTCTCGCTCGTGCCGGTGATCCTGGTGCTGATGGTGATCGGATTCATCGTCTCGCCGGTGTTCCTGACGTCCCAGAACCTGATCAACGTCATTCAGCAGTCGTCCGAACTGAGCCTGCTGGTACTGGCCCAGGCGTTCATCCTGATCTGCGGGCGGATGGACCTGTCGCTGGAGTCGACGATCGGTATCGCACCGGTCATCGCGCTCTGGCTGGTGCTTCCGTCGTCCGGCGACCGCTTCGCGGGGCTCGGGCTGCTCCCCGCCTGGACGGCGATCCCGCTCTGCCTGCTCGCGGGCCTCGCCATCGGCGCCTTCAACGGCTTCCTGATGCTGAAGCTGCGGGTCAACGGCTTCATCGCGACGCTGGGCATGCTGATGATGCTCCGCGGGCTGCACATCGGGATCACCGAGGGGAAGTCGATCATCGAGGTCCCGGCCTCGTTCAGCTACCTGGGCAGGGCGTCCTGGCTCGGCGCCCCCGCGGCGGTCTGGATCTGTCTGGCCCTGTTCGCCGTCGGCGGGGCCGCACTGGCCTGGACCCGGCACGGCCGGTCGCTGTACGCGATCGGCGGCAACCCGGAGGCGGCCCGCGCGGCCGGGATCCGGGTGGACCGGGTCACCTGGATCGTGCTGGCGATCGGCGGGCTGCTCGCGGCCTTCGCCGGAATCCTCTACACCGGCCACTACGGGTCGGTGGGCGCCGCGCAGGGCAAGGACATGATTTTCCAGGTCATGGCCGCCGCGGTGATCGGCGGCATCGGGCTGAAGGGCGGCCGGGGCACCATCTTCGGCGCGCTCACCGGTGTGCTCGCCCTTCAGCTCGTGGTCAATGTGATGACGCTCGCCGGGGTGCCCGGCCAGTGGGAGACGTTCCTGAACGGAGCGATCATCATCATCGCGCTGATCGCCTCCCGCTTCGCGAGCGGGGAGGAGCAGGACTGACGGCGCGGCCCCCGGGCCCGGCCCGGGGCGCCGGGCTCACAGGGTCGAACGCAGCCACTGCTCGACGCTGGCGATGTGCACCGTCGCCCAGGACCGGGCCGCTTCGGCGTCCCGGTCCCTGAGGGCCGTCAGGATGGCGCGGTGCTCGTGGAGCGTGCGGCTCACCGCGTCCTCCTGGGTGAGTCCCCGCCAGACCCTGGCGCGGGTGGTGGGCCCCGAGAGGCTGTCGAGCAGTGAGCAGAGCACCGAGTTCCCCGAGCTCTGCACGATGCCCCGGTGGAACTCCAGGTCGCAGGCGACCAGCTCTTCCACCGACGGCTGTGGGCCGAGGGCGTCCAGCTGGGCGCTGAGGGACTCCAGCTCCTCCTCGCCGATCCGGTGCGCGGCCATCGCCGTGGCGGCCGGCTCCAGGATGCGGCGTACGGCCAGGAACTCCAGCACGGTGTCGTCCCGGTGGAAGTCCACCACGAAGCTCATCGCTTCGAGCAGCAGCTGCGGGTCCAGACTCGTGACGTACGTGCCGTCGCCCTGCCGTACGTCGAGGATGCGGATCAGGGACAGCGCGCGCACCGCCTCGCGCAGCGAGTTGCGTGAGAGCCCCAGCTCGGCGGCGAGTTCGCTCTCCTTGGGCAGCCGGTCGCCGGGCCGCAGTGCGCCCGAGACGATCATTTCCTTGATCTTCTCGATGGCCTCGTCGGTCACAGCCATGGGAACCTCGCCTCAACAGACATCCGATGTATCTGCTGATTATGGCTCCTCCCGGGCCGTTCGCGCACACGGGTCCGCGGAAACGGCCCCGCCGGTCCGTTCGGGAACTGTGCGAGCCGACATATTTCAGGGCTAAGATTTCATCCTTGTATGACGTTGTGAGCGGTGACAGGGAGGCTGCGGCGCATGGCCGGGAAGAAGACGGCGGGAGCACACCAGGACGCTGTCGCGTCCATTGTGGGGGACTGGGCGCGGGAGCGGCCCGAGCTGGACACCGCGCCGCTGGAGGTCCTGGCCAGGCTGCACCGTACCTTTCTCCGGTACAGCACCCGGCTCACCACCGCGATCGACCGGCACGGCCTCTCCGTGGCGGGGTTCGACGTCCTGACCGCGCTGCGCAGGTCGGGAGCGCCCTACCGGCTGACGGCGGGCCAGCTCGCAGACTCCGGCCTGGTGTCATCGGCCGGGGTGACGCTGCGGATCGACCGGCTGGAGAAGGACGGCCTGATCGTCCGGGAGCGCGACGCAGGGGACCGCCGTGTCGTCTACTCGCGGCTCACGGTTGCCGGGCTCGCCAAGGTGGACGAGGTGTTCGCCGAGCATCTCGACAACGAACGCCGGATGCTCGGCGGCCTCACCCCCGCGGAGTGCCGTCAGCTGGCGCGGCTGCTCTCCCGTCTTGAGCGGTCCATCACCGATTCGGACACGGACCCCGGCCCGGCCGGTGGGCAGGACGCCCCCGGCGGTCAGTGAGCGGGCGCCGCCTGCGACGGGGCCTTCGCCCCTGAGTGGCCCTGGGACTCGGCCTCCGCCCGGTACATCCGGCGGAGCCTGACCACCCCCAGGTCGTGCTGGTACAGGTTCTCCCGCTGGTCGGCGTCGGCGGGCATGGCCTCCAGCATCACCCGGTCCTGTTCGAGGACCTGCCAGTGGCGCTCCTCGATCAGGGTCCGGTAGAGGAAGCGCCAGCTGTCCCGCTGCCATCCCCCGACCTTGCGGTAGCGCCAGAAGAAGACGCCCGTACGGCTCTCGTCCACCGGGCAGACCATCCCGACGATGCCGAACGGACCGCCGGGCCCCGCCGACGGTGGATAGGGGATGGACAGGTCGACCCAGTCGACACCGGTCCTGCAGAGCTCCACCCAGTCGAAGTTGACGCCGCGCTGGTCGGTCTTCTCGAAGAAGTAGCCGCGGTCCGTCTCACGGATACGGAACCTGGCCGTGGTGTCACCGTCGAACATGGTGTGCGATTCCCGGTGCAGGAACGCGCCGTGCATGGGGTCGAGCAGATTCTCCACCGCGTACCGCCAGGGGCCGTTCCACTCCGCGTAGCAGAGGATCGCGTCGGTGCCCGGGTCGGTGAGCGGCTCCGGCAGGGTCAGCGGCGCCGGCTCCGGATGGCCGTCGTCGCCGAACCAGGCGAGCACCGCCCCGCCCACCTCAACCACCGGCAGGCTCCGCACCAGCTTCTTGCCCTCCAGATTGCAGCCGGGCAGCCCGGGCACCGACGACACCGTGCCGTCGGTCCCGATCTCCAGGCCGTGGTACCAGCAGGCCACCCGGTCGCCCAGGTGTTTGCCCAGCGAGAGCGGTGCGCCGCGGTGCGGGCACCGGTCGGCGAGCATGCTCAGTGTCGAGTCGGAGCGGCGGAACAGCAGCCACTGCTCACCGAGCACGGTGACCTTGCGCATGGCGCCCGGTGCCACGAAGCGGGAGGGCACGACGGGGTGCCACTGGTTGCGCAGGCCGGTGGCGTAGATGTGGTCGGCGGTCAGAGTGGTCATGTCACGCTCCCAGTCGGTTGATCTCGGCGCGGAAGGACTGCTCGGTCCACGGGGCGCCGTCGGGGGAGCGCACCTGGCGGGCGTTGAGTCCCCGTACGACGTCGGCCAGTTCGTGGCCCTCGTGGGTGAAGACCTCCTCCAGGGCCGAGGCCAGCCGGTACTCGTAGGGGGTCGGCTCATGGGTGCGTGACTGGTGTGCGTCCAGGTAGGGCCAGTCGGTGGTCACAGTGCCTCCAGGGGGTTCGGGGGGTTCAGAGGTCGAGGACGAGAGAGCCGGAGGCACAGCGCGACACGCAGATCATCATGGTCGCGTTCGA
Organism: Streptomyces sp. NBC_00388; assembly: GCF_036061255.1. Taxonomy (NCBI): domain Bacteria; kingdom Bacillati; phylum Actinomycetota; class Actinomycetes; order Kitasatosporales; family Streptomycetaceae; genus Streptomyces; species Streptomyces sp. NBC_00388. The sequence goes on along the minus strand of NZ_CP107948.1, from coordinate 1,461,936 downwards.
CGCGTGCTCGCTCTCGCTGAGGACGAAGTCCCGGTGGTCGGGGGTGCCTTCGAGCACCCGGGTCTCGCAGGTCCCGCAGATGCCGTCCCGGCAGGAGCTGCCGGCGCGGACACCCGCGGCCTCGACGGCCTCCAGGACAGAGGTGCCGCTGCCGACCGTGACGGTGACGCCGGACGCCCGGCACTCCACGTCGAAGGCGCTGCCGTCCCCGGCCGGCGCGGTGGCCGGGGCGGCGAACCGCTCCACCCGCAGCAGCCCGGCGGGGCAGACCGCTTCCACGGCGGCGAGCAGCGGCTCAGGTCCGCAGCAGTAGACCAGCGTGCCGGGACCCACCCCGGCGAGCGCCGCCGTCAGGTCGATGTGCCCCAGCTCGTCCTGCGGGTGCAGGAGCACGTCCCCGCCGCCGAGCTCCGCGAGCTCGGCGGCGAAGGCCATGGACGCCCGCGTCCGGCCGCCGTGCACCAGGGTGTACGGGACGGACCGGCGTGCGGCCTCCCGGGCCATCGGCAGGATCGGGGTGATGCCGATACCGCCCGCGACGAAGACGTACCGGTCGGCCGCGTCCAGCGCGAAGTGGTTCCTCGGCCCGGCCGCGGTGATCCGCTGACCGGGCCGCAGCCGGGTGTGGACATAGCGGGAACCGCCGCGCGACGACGGCTCGTCGAGTACACCGACGCGGTACCCGGAGAGGTCGTGCGGGTCTCCGCAGAGCGAGTACTGCCGGGTCAGCCCGCCGATCTCCAGATCGAGATGGGCGCCGGGCGCCCAGGCGGGCAGCGGCTTTCCTTCCGGGTGGACGAGGCCGACCGAGAGGACCCCGTCGGCCTCCAGGGTCATGGTGCGGACAAGCAGGTCGAGCCGGGGTTCGCCGGGCGCTTCCATGGTGGTCTCCCTACGCCGTGGGGATCGTGACGGGCGGGGTGAACGGGGACTTCATCGGGCCGAGTGCGGCCAGATCGACCTCGACGAGCACCGGCCCGCCGGAGGCGACCGCGCGTTCGAGTACCGGGTGCGCGTGGCCGGGTTCGGCGATCCGCGCGTAGGCGAGTCCGCAGGCGCCCGCCAGCCGTGCGAAGTCCGGCGTGGTCAGATCCACCCCGGACCGGCGCCCGCTGTAGCGGTCCTGCATGTTGCGCAGCACCCCGTAGCCGCCGTCGTTGAAGACGACCAGCGTCAGTGCCGGGCGCTCCTGGGCGAGCGTGAGCAGTTCACCGAGGTGGACCGCGAGCCCTCCGTCGCCCGCCAGCACCACCGTGGGGGTGCCGGGCCTGGCCAGCGCGGCCCCGATGCCCATGCCCAGTCCCTGTCCGATCCCGCCGCCGCGCGGGAAGACATTGGACCGGGGGTCGTACATCTCCAGGAGGCGGTTCCCCCAGCTGCTGGAGGCGATGGTCACGTCGCGGGCGACGACCGCTTCCCGGGGCAGCACGGCCCGCAGCGCGTCGCAGACCGCGGCCTGCGGGCCGATGGACTCGTGCAGTGCCGCCCGGACCTCGTCCCGTACGGCCGTGACCCGGGCCGTCCACCCCGGCCCGGCCGGCCGCGCGTACGGCAGCAGGGCATCCAGCACACCGTCCGCGCGCCCGTGCAGGGCATGGCGCGCCGGGTGGACACGGCCGATGGCCGCCGGGTCGACGTCGACCTGGATGTGGGCCGCGGGCAGCGCGAGGGTGTAGTCGGCGGTCTCGTTGGACCGGAAGTGCGTGCCGATGCTGAGCAGGACGTCCGCGTCGGCCAGCAGGGCGCGTGCCGCCGGCGCGGTGGCGAAATTGCCGATGACCGCGGGATGGTCCTCCGGCACCGCCCCCCGCCCCGAGTTGGACGTCAGCAGGCCCGCGCCGGTCGCGGCGAGCAGCGCGGTGAGCTGGGGCGCGGCCCCGTTCGCGCCACCGCCTGCCCAGATCAGCGGGCGCCGGGCGGACGCCAGCAGCGCGGCGGCCGGCGCCAGTACCGCCGGATCGGGCCGCGGGTGCGGATCCCCGGCGGGCACCGGTCCGCCGTCCGTCTGCGCCGCGTACTGGAGATCCACCGGCCACTCGACGCTGCCGGGGCCGCCCGGGGCGGTGAGCGCGGCCCGGGCCGCCTCGCGGAGCAGACGGCCCGCGTCATCGGCCGACGTGACCGTCGCGGCGTACGCGGAGACCGCGCGCAACATCGCGAGCTGGTCCCTGGTCTCGTGGATGAAGCCGCGCCCGCCGCCCAGGTAGGCGCTGTCGATCTGCCCGGTGACGTGCAGGACCGCCGTTCCCGAGCTGAGCGACTCGACGAGCGAGCCGGCCGCGTTGCCCGCGCCGGTGCCGGTGGAGGTGAGCGCACAGCCGATGGAGCCGCGCGCCCGGCCGTATGCGTCGGCGGCGCTGACCGCGGTGGCCTCGTGCCGCACCGGCACGAAGCGCAGCTCCCGGTCGACGGCCTCGACCAGCGGCAGATTGTGCACGCTGACGATCCCGAAGACCGTGTCGATGCCGAGTTCGCGCAGGACGGCGACGAGGAGATCGCCTCCGGTGGTGTATCGCATGGTGGTCTCCTCAGAGGATGGAGCGGCTGATGCCGCCGCAGACGTCGACAGCCGTGCCTGTGATGTACGAGGCGCGCGGCGAGAGCAGGGACACCACCGCGTAGGCGACCTCCTCGGCGCGGCCGAGCCGGCCGAGCGAGATCCCGCGGTCCGCGGCGAGCTCCGCCTGCCACGCTTCGTAGGGCAGCGAGGTGCCGGACGCCGCGTGGCGGCGGGTCCACTGCCCGGTGTCGATCAGGCCCAGGCAGACCGAGTTGACCCGGATGTTGTCCGGGGCCAGCTCCTGCGCGAGGGAGGCGGAGAGGTTGAGGATCCCGGCGCGTGCGGCGCTGGTGGTGATGAGCCGGGGTTCTGGTTGTTTGGCGAGTACGGCGTTGATGTTGACGACGGAGGCGACGGGCGAGGCGCGCAGCAGGGCGAGTCCGGCGTGCAGCGGGTTCAGGACGCCGGAGAACTTCAGCTCCAGTTCGTCCCGCCAGTCCGCCGCGGTGCTCTCGGTGAAGTTCTTCATCCGCGACTGGCCGGCGTTGTTGACGAGCCCGTCCAGCCCCCCGAAGTGCCCGGCGGCGTGCTCGGTGAAGCGGCGGACCGCTTCGGCGTCCCGGACGTCGCAGACTCCGGTGAGCAGCCGGTCGCGGCCCGCGCCGAGACCGGCGGACGCCGCGTCCAGCCGGTCCCGGTCGCGGCCGCAGGCGGCGACGTACGCGCCTTCGTCGAGCAGGGCGCGGACCGTGGCCAGGCCGACGCCCGAGCTGCCGCCGGTGACCAGTACGGTGCGGTCGGCGAGGCCCAGATCCATATCAATTGCTCCGAGGGTCAGTTCATGGTGAAGCCGCCGTTGACGGCGATCACCTGTCCGGTCAGATAGCGGGACTCCGCGCCCAGCAGGAACGAGACGATCCCCAGCAGGTCGTCGGGGCGCTGCGGGCGCGAGATGGCACGGTTGGCGCGGTACAGCTCATGGCGCTCGGCCGGTACGGAAGCGGTGGCCTCGCCCTCGGTGATGCCGGGCGCCACCGCGTTCACGGTGATGCCCCGGTCGCCGAGCTCCCGGGCCATGGCGCGGGTGAGCGCGATGACGGCGCCCTTGGACGTGACGTAGTGGGCGAGCCGTACCGAGCCGTACAGGGCGGCGTCGGAGGCGAGATGGACGATGCGCCCGCCGTTTCCGTGGGCCAGCAGCTGGGGCAGCAGCGCCCGGGAGACCAGCCAGGGGGAGCGGGCGTTGACGGCCATCAGCCGGTCCCACTCCGCCACGGTGATGTCCTGGAACTCCTTGCCGCCCACACCGTTGGCGAGCGCCGCGTTGTTGACCAGCCCGTGCAGCGGGCCGAGACCGGCCACGGCCGACGCGAGTGCGTCCACCGAGCCGGGGTCTGCCACGTCGCACGGGACGAAGTGGGCGTCGAGCCCCTCGGCGCGCAGCGTGCGGACCGCCGACTCGCCGCGTTCCCCGTCCAGTTCGGCGACGACGGTACGGAAGCCGTCCGCGCCCGCCCGGCGGGCCATGGCCAGTCCCAGGCCACGGCCCGCGCCGGTGATGACGACCGTGCGCATCAGCCGCGGGTCACGCCGTGCATCGGCGAGTGCTCGGGGTAGGTCGGGACCTGCGGCTTCCGGGTGCCGATGACGACGCAGAACAGCGCGTCGGTGTCGCCCTCGTTCTTCAGCGAACGCGCCACGCCCGCCGGCACCACGATCATGTCGCGGTAGCCGAGCGTGCGGTACTCCGATTCGCCGGCGCCGCGGTGGATCCCGACACGGACCTTGCCCTCCAGGACGAAGAAGGCCTCCTCGACGTCGTGGTGGGTGTGCTCGGGGCCCTCGGCGCCCGGCGGGAGCAGCATGTTGGAGAAGGTGAAGCCGCCGGACGGCAGGATCCGGTTGTCCCCGTCGTGATCGCCGGTCGCGCCGGAGCCGACGTAACGGATCTGCGCGCGCCGGTACTGCTCACCGGCCTTCGCCTGGAAGGCCAGCGTGTCCCAGTCGGGCTCGCGGGAATCCCGGGTGGCGATCAGGGCGTCGGTGTAGCGGGCGAGGTCGCCGCCGTTGTCGTACGCGGTGGTCGTGATGGGCATGACGTGCTCCTTCGGTAGCTGCGCGGGGGTGCGCGGGCCGGTCATTCCGGGATCTGTGCGGTGATGCGGAGGTGGGAGAGCACCCAGGCGTTGAAGGCCCGGGGCTGCTCCTGGTTGGCCAGGTGACCGGCGTTCTTGACGATCACGTAGGCGGACTTGTGGAGAGCGCCCGCGAGGAGCTGGCTCGCCTTGACGCCGGTGACGCGGTCCTCGTCGCCGCAGATGACGAGGGCGGGGACGGTGATCCCGGCGAGTTCGGGGCGGAGATCGGTTGCGGCCATCGCCTCTGCCGCGTAACCGTGTCCGGGCAGCCGGACGGCGCCGGCCATGGTGTCGACGACCCGGAGGACCAGGTCCGGGGGCGCCCCCGCGGAGACGAGCCGGGGTCCGCGCCGCTCGGCGAACGCCCGCGGCCCGGCGTCGGCGAGCTCCCGCGCCCGCTCGCGCATCGCCGCCGCCTTCGCGGGATCGGCGCCCGACCCGGCGCTGGAGTCGGCGAGGATCAGGGAGTCGACGAGCCCCGGGTGGCGGGCGGCCAGCCGCAGCGCGATGACCCCGCCCCAGGACACCCCCAGCACATGGGCACTGCCGCCGCGCTCCTCGATGAGCGCCGCCGCCGCGTCCGCGTAGCCGTCGAGCGTCAGCGGCCCCCGGGGGTCGGGTGAGGCCGCGTAGCCCGGGGCGTCCCAGGCCACCACCCGTACGTACGCGGAGAGCTCCGCGAGCTGCGGGGCGAAGGCGGCGGACGACGAGCCGATGCCGTGGAGGCAGAGCAGCAGCGGGCCCTCCGCCCCGGCCTCCGTGACGTGCGGGCCGGCCGCCGGTACGGCGGCGCTCACAGGAGCTGCCCCGTCCGCCCGGCGACGGCCGCGATGCTGCGCAGCACCGCGTACGGCACGATCCGGCTGGTGGCGGGGTTGCCCGGATCAGGCAGGTGCGCGACCTCGAAGCGGTAGCTCCCCTGCGGGCCGTGCGCCTCGATGAGGTGGCGGGTGCGGACGGCGCCCGGATCGGCGATCACCCGGACCCGTACGGCGTCGAGGTCGCCCACGGCGAGGGCCACCGAGGCGGCCACATTGGTCGACTTGGGAAATTTCACCGGGATGTCGCGGGCGGTGCCGGCCATGACCTCGACCGGACCTGTCGCCGTCCGCATCCGGGTGAGCAACTCCTCGTCCATCCAGGGCTGTTCCAGAGTCGAGGGCAGTTTGGTGGTGGTCAGCCGCACGTCGTGCAGCGGTCCGAGCCCCCGGGCGGCCTGGAGCAGGTCGAGCCCTCCGACGGCGCCCGAAGTGAAGTACACGCGGCCGGGGCCTGCGGCCAGCAGCCGCTTCGCCAGTTCCTCGTCGGTGAGCGCCCCGGTCGACGCGATGAGCAGATCGGTACCGGACCGCAGGATGCGCTCGCCCCACTCCCGCACGACGCCCTGGCCCGCAGCCTCCACGATCAGATCGCAGCGCTCCAGGGCCTCGTCGAAGGCCAGCTGCGGGGCGGGCGCCCCGCCGATCGCGCGGTTGTCCACCACGCAGACCAGTTCGGCTCCCTCGACGGCGCCCGCCGCGAGTGCGGTGCCCACGGTGCGGCCGATGGCACCCCAGCCGACGAGTCCCACGCTGCGGGTCATGCGGGAATCTCCTCGGTGGCGGTGGCGGTGGCGGTGGCGGTGGCGGTGGCGGTGGCGGTGGCGGTGGCGGTGTCGGTGTCGGATGCGGTGGCCGCTGTCCCGGTGCGGGCCGGGAAAGCGGCGAGCGGGCCGGGGTCGGGGGTGCCCGCCATCCGCTCGCGGATCTCCGCCGACGGCGGACCGGCTGTCCCCCAGAGGTCGGAGAGTTCGGGGGTCCGCCGCCAGACCCGGGCGATCCAGGCGTCCTCCACGATCTGCGCGACCTCCGACGTGTACTCGCAGACGAGCCCCGCCGGGTCGGTGAAGTACGAGAAGGTGTTGTCGCCGGGCCCGTGCCGTCCGGGGCCCCACTGCGGGACGATCCCGTGGTGGCGCAGGCGGCCGAGCCCGCGCATGAAGTGGTCGACCGAACTCATCTCGTACGCCACGTGGTTCAGCGATGCCCACTCGGCCTGGTTGAAGGCGACGCAGTGGTGGTCCGCGTTGCACCGCAGGAACGCCATCCGGTGCTCGGACCAGTCGGAGACCCGCAGGCCGAGCACGTCGCGGTAGAAGGCCACGGAGGCGTCGATGTCGGTGGTGTTGAGCACGGTGTGCGTGACACCCACCGGCACGGAGCCGTCCCGGCCGCGCGGGGCGACCGCCTCGACCTCGGCGCTTATCTCGATCAGCCGGTGCTCGGGGTCGGTGAAGCGCAGTCCGTAGCCGCCGCCCACCTGGCCGAGCGGGCCGGGGCCCGCGGCCGGGGTGATGCCGCGGGCGAGCAGCCGCCGGGCCGCTTCGTCCACCTCGGCCGGTGTCGCCACGGCGAAGGAGATCCGGCCGAGGCCGGTGCGGTCGGCGCGGGTGAGGTGCAGGACGTGGTGCTCGGTCCCGGTGCCGCGCAGCCAGCGGGCGCCGGTGTCCGACTCGACGCTCTCCAGGCCCCAGACCTCCTCGTAGAAGTCGGCGGTCTCGGTGAGGGCGGGCGTGAACAGCTCGACGCTGCGCAGCGACCGCAGCCGGGCGATGGGTGGGGGCATGACTGTCTCCAGACAGGAGGAGTTAAGAAGCGGCCCAGGGCAGGGGAGCGTCCGATGTGCCCCAGTACAGGGACTTCTGGTGCTGGTAGGCGCGGATGCCGTCGCGGCTCTTCTCCCGCCCGAGACCGCTGTCCTTGAGGCCGCCGAAGGGGGTGGCGGCGCTGAACTGCTTGTACGTGTTGATCCAGACGGTGCCTGCCTCGATCCGGCGGGCGATCCGCCAGGCGGCGCGGTGGTCGCGGGTCCAGATCCCGCAGGCCAGCCCGTACACCGAGGCGTTGGCCTGCCGGACGAGGTCGTCCTCGTCGTCGAAGGGCAGCGCGCAGAGCACCGGGCCGAAGATCTCCTCCTGGCAGGTCCGTGCGGAGTTGTCCAGGCCGTCCAGGAGGGTGGGCAGGTAGTAGGCGCCGTCCCGGTACTCGTCGCCCTGCGGCGCCGATCCGCCGCAGAGCACCCGGGCACCCTCGGCGCGGGCCAGGTCGACCCGGGCCGCCACGGCGTCCCGGTGCCGGTGGTGCACGAGCGGGCCGACCTGGGTGTCCGGTGCGGTGCCGGGGCCGACCCGCAGCTTCCGGGTGCGCTCGGCCAGTTCCCCGACGAAGGTGTCGTAGATCCCGCGCGCCACGAAGAGCCGTGATCCGGCTATGCAGGACTGGCCGCTGGAGGAGAAGACCCCGAACATCACACCGGCCAGGGCCTGTTCGATGTCGGCGTCGTCGAGCACGACCGCCGGTGACTTGCCGCCCAGCTCCAGGGAGACCGGCATCAGCTTCTCCGCCGCGGCGTGCGCGATCGTCCGGCCGGTCTCCGTGCCGCCGGTGAAACTCACTTTCCCGGTGCGCGGATGCCGCACGATGGCGTCGCCCACGACGCTGCCCCGCCCCGGGAGTACCGACAGCAGGCCTGCGGGCAGCGAGAGTTCACCGAGGGCGCGGGTGATCAGGCGCCCCAGCGCGAGCGAGACCAGCGGGGTCCACTCGGCGGGCTTCAGCAGCACCGCGTTGCCGGCGGCCAGGGCAGGCGCGAGCTTCTGCGCGTCGCTCGCCACCGGGGAGTTCCAGGGGTTGACCGCGCCGACGACGCCGATCGGCTCGTACGTGCTCATCGTGAGGTAGTCGCCGCGCGACGGGGTGATCGCCTCCTCGGCGGTCTCCAGCGCGGCCGCCGTGTAGCGGAAGGTCCCGGCCGCACTGGCCACCAGGGCGCGGGTCTCATTGAGGGTCTTGCCCGTGTCGGCGGTCTGGAGCGCGGCGAGGTGACCCGCCGCTTCGTCGGTCAGTTCGGCGATCCGGTACAGCAGCCGGGCGCGCTGGTGGGGGAGGAGGGCGCGCCAGGCGGGATCGGCGGCGGCGCGGGCCGCGCCTTCGGCCGCCTCGCCGACCTCCGCGACGGTGACGGCGTGCACGGTGGCGAGGACACGGCCGGTGGCCGGGTCGACGGTCTCGGCCGGGGCGCCGGCGCCCCGGCGCCATACGCCGGCGACGAGCGCTTCGTCGGGCACGGCGGCAGGGGACCTGGGCATACGGGAGCCTCCTGGCTGAACAGGGTGGGGTGGAGGTGGGGTTGGGTGAGGGCTTGAAATCTAAGGGCTTAAATACTCGGGCGCAACCCCTCAATCGTTTGGTGATTTACCTGTGCAGACCCTTGACGTCGTCCGGTGTGCAGGCGATACAACTTAAGCGCTAAGAAACTTTGGCCTAATGCGCTTCGTAGTCCGGGTTGCGGGCAGCCCTGTGGGACACCGCGCTCCGCCCGCCTCGCCCTCGCCCCTCAGCCGTGGAGTCGGAGGACCCTGCATATGACGACCGACGCTTCAGCGGACCGAGCTGTCCGGGCGGCTGTCGCCGCCCGCTTCGAACGGCTCCCGATGAGCCGCTGGCATGTCACCGTCCGGCTCATCGTGGGAGCAGTCACCTTCTTCGAGGCGTTCGACCAGCTGCTGATCGCGTACGCGATGCCCCAGCTGCGCACCGAGTGGCAGCTGACCGACTCCGCCTCCACCTGGCTGCTCACCGTCGGGTCCGCCGGGATGCTGCTCGGCGCGGTGCTCTCCGGCCGTCTCGCCGACCGGATCGGGCGGGTCAGGGTCATCGCCCTGTGCGTGGCGGTATCCAGCGTCGCCAACCTCGCCCTGGCCGCCACCACATCGCCCGGATCCTTCATGGCGGTCCGCTTCGTCCAGGGTCTGGCCATCGGTGGTGAGGTCCCGGTGGCCGCCACTTTCATCGCCGAGATCACCCGCAGCCACCGGCGGGGGCGCTTCGTCCTGCTCTACGAGCTGGTCTTCCCGGCCGGCCTCACCGTGGGCGCGCTGGTCGCCGCCTGGGTGGTGCCGCTGCTCGGCTGGCGCTGGATGTACGTACTGGCCGCCGTACCCGGGATGTTGTGCGTCCTGGTGCAGCGCGCCGTACCCGAATCCCCGCGCTGGCTCGCCGAACACGGCAGGGCCGATGAGGCGGCCGAGGTGATGACCAGGATCGAGGCGGAGGTCCGCCGCGCCACCGGGAAACCGCTGCCGCCCGTCGCAGCCGCGCCGGCGGACGGGGCGGGCGCGGAGGCCCGGCCGGTCCCGGAAGCCGGGGCGAGCGGCCTGCGCGGACTGTTCACCGGCCGCTACCGCCGCCGCACCCTGGTGATCGGGGCCCTCTGGTTCACCGGCTACTTCGTCAACTACGGCATCACCTCCTGGCTGCCGGTGATCTACCAGAACCGCTACGGCCTCTCGCTCTCCGACGCGCTCCTCTACTCGACGGTGACCGCCTGCGCGGGGCTCGCGGGCTGTCTGGCCGCCGCCCTGACCGTCGACAGCGCCGGGCGCAGGCGCGTCATCACCGTCTGCCTCTCCGGCGCCGCCGTCACGCTGTTCGCCCTCGCGTACCTCGGCGCCGGGACACCGCTCCAGGTGCTGGTCTGGACCTCACTGGCCGCGGTCTTCTTCTTCGGCTCCAACATCTGCCTCTACCTCTACACACCCGAGCTCTACCCGACCCGGATGCGGGCCCTGGGCAGCAGCGTGGGCGGGGCGATGAACCGGCTCGGTGTGATCCTCGGCCCCATCGTCGTCGGCATGGTGTACGCCGGGGGGCACGTCCCCCCGGTCTTCGTGGTGCTGGGGGCGGTGGCACTGGCGGGCGCCTTCGTCGCGGTGGCGGGCGCCGAGGAGACGGCGGGGCGGCGCCTGGAGGAAGTGTCGCCCTGACCCGGCGCCGGCCCGGACCGCCCGGTCGGAGCCGCCCCCGGCCCGGACCGCCCGGTCGGAGCCGCCCCCGGCCCGGACCGGTTCGGGCCCGCCCGGCCGCCTGCCCGCCGTCCTCACTCCCAGAGGGACGTCGGCGCCTCCTTGCGCACCACAGGGGCGATCTCCTCCGCGAACCGCTGGAGCGTCTCCAGCTGCTCCCCGCCGGAGAGGCCGAAACCGTCGACACTGACGGACTGGAGGTCGTGCCGGTAGACCTCGTGGTACCCGAGGATCTTGTCGATGATCTGCTGCGGCGACCCGATGAGCTGCGGACCGCTCCCCATCGCGTCCTCGATGGTGCGGAAGGGGGTGTTGTACCCGGCCCTGCCCGCCAGATGCGGCTTGAAGTTCTGGGCCACCTTCGCCTCGTACAGCTCCTTGAAGCGCTCCACCGCCTGCTGCGAACTGTCGGCGATGAGCAACCCGCCCGAACCGGCGGCGACATGGGCCTGCGCCGGGTCGTGGCCGTACTCCTCGAACCTCTCGCGGTAGTGGGCGATCAGCCCGGCGTACGCCTCGCGCGGCTGGACGGCGTTGGCGGTGAAGAGCGGGTCCCCGTGACGGGCCGCCAGCTCGGGAGAGTTGAGACTGGTCGCCGAGCCGTGCCAGATACGCGGAAGTCCGCTGTACGGCCGCGGGAGCGTCGTCACCCCCTTGAGAGCGGGCCTGAACTCGCCCTCCCAGTCGACCTCCTCCTCGCTCCAGAGCCTGCGCAGCAGCTCGTACTTCTCCTTCTGGAGGTCCCACTGCCGCTCCTCGTCGAGCCCGAAGAGGTCGAAGTGCCCCGCCTCCGCCCCCTTGCCGACGACCAGCTCGATACGGCCCCGCGACAACTGGTCGAGGGTCGCGTAGTCCTCGGCCACCCGGACCGGATCGAGGATCGCCACCACCGTCACCCCGGTCAGCAGTCTGATGCGGGAGGTGCGCGCGGCGAGGGCGCCGAGCACCACCGTCGGGCTCGACGACAGGAAGGGGCCGGCGTGCCGCTCGCCGACGGCGTACCCGTCGAACCCGAGCTGCTCGGCCGCCGCACCGATGTCGACGACCTCCGCCAGCCGGTCGGCCGCGGAGGGGAGTTCGCCCGTCAGCGGGTGCGGGGCATGGCTGATGAGGGAGAGCACCTGAAACTTCATGCTGCCACTGTGAGCGCCGGACATTGCGTCCCTGTGGCAACCGTGTGGCAGGCCTGGGGGCGGTCCGGTGACCGCCCGGGCCCGGGCACGGATGAGGGGCGGCCCGGCAGGACCGCCCCTCACCCATGTGCCGTTACTTCTTGCCGAGGATGTCCTCGACCCTGCCGCGGATCTCGTCCGTGGCCAGGCCCCGGATGGTCAGCGTCGTACGGCGGCGCAGCACGTCGTCGGCCGTCTCGGCCCACTCGTGGTCGCGGGCGTAGACCACCTGCGCCCAGATCTCCGGGGCGTCCGGGTGGACTCGCTCGGCCAGCGCCGGGTTGTCGTTCGCGAGCCGCGCGATGTCGAAGGAGAGCGAGCCGTAGTGCGTGGCCAGATGGCGGGCCGTGTCCGCCCCCATGCTCGGCCCCGGCGTCCCGTCGACGAGGAGCCGGTGCGCGACGGCGTGCGGGTTGGCGATACCGGGCAGCGGCTGCTTCTTCGGCAGGTGCGAGATCGGCTCCATGTCGTGGCCGAGCGGGTGGCCAGGCAGCGCCGCCAGCTTGTTCATGACCGTACGGCCGATGTGCCGGAAGGTCGTCCACTTGCCGCCCGCCACCGAGAGCATCCCGCCGCGCCCCTCGGTGACGACCGTCTCGCGCTTGGCCTTCGACGTGTCGCCGGGGCCGCCGGGCAGCACCCGGAGCCCCGCGAAGGAGTACGTGATCAGATCGCGCGAGAGCTGCTGGTCCCGTACGGAGAAGGCGGCCTCGTCCAGGATCTGGGCGGTGTCCTTCTCGGTGACCGAGACGTCGGCCGGGTCGCCCTCGTACTCCTCGTCGGTGGTGCCCAGCAGCAGCTGGTCCTCCCACGGGAGCGCGAAGGTGATCCGGTACTTGTCGATCGGCGTCGCCAGCGCGGCACGCCAGGGCGAGGTGCGCTTGAGGACCAGGTGCGCGCCCTTGGAGAGCCGTATGGAGGGCGCGGCGTTCGGGTCCTCAAGCTTGCGCAGGTGGTCGACCCAGGGGCCGGTGGCGTTCAGTACGAGCCGGGCGCTGACGCCGAACTCGCTGCCGTCGAGGCGGTCCTTGAGCTCCGCGCCCGTCACCCGGCCCTCGGTGAAGCGCAGCCCGGTGACCTCCGCGTGGTTGAGCACAGTGGCGCCGGACTCGACGGCCGCGCGCACGGTCATCAGGGCCATGCGGGAGTCGTTCATCTGGTCGTCGCCGTAGACCGCGACGGCCTTGAGGTTGTCGGTCCGCAGCTCGGGCACATCGCGCTGCGCCTTCGCCGGGGAGATCACATGGCCGACACCGTCGCCGAAGGCGGAGAGCGCGGAGTAGGCGAAGACGCCCGCACCGAGCTTGGCCGCGCCGTGCGGGCCGCCCTTGTACACGGGCAGGTAGAACGTCAGCGGATTGGCCAGGTGCGGGGCCACGTCACGGGAGACGGCACGCCGCTCGAAGTGGTTCTCGGCGACGAGCTTCACGGCCCCGGTCTGGAGGTACCGGAGGCCGCCGTGCAGAAGTTTGGACGAAGCGGACGATGTGGCGCCGGCGAAGTCGCCGGCATCCACCAGGGCCACCCGCAGCCCGGACTGCGCGGCGTGCCAGGCGGTGGAGATGCCCAGGATTCCGCCGCCGATCACCAGGAGGTCGTACGTCGCCTTGGAAAGCTGCTCCCGAGTCTCGGCGCGGCTCGGAAGGGAGCCGGAGGCCGGGTGCGTCCCGAGGGCCGGGACGCTCTGCAGGGTGGTCATATTGGTTACTCCTCGTCTTCGAGCCAGCCCATGGTCCGCTGTACGGCCTTGAGCCAGTTCTTGTACTCGCGGTCACGGACGGCCGCGTCCATCCGGGGTGTCCACTCGGCGGCCCTGCGCCAGTTGGCGCGCAGTGCGTCGGTGTCCGGCCAGAAGCCGACGGCGAGACCGGCGGCGTAGGCAGCGCCGAGGCAGGTCGTCTCGGCCACCATCGGGCGCACCACGGGTGCGTCCAGGAAGTCGGAGAGCGTCTGCATCAGCAGGTTGTTGGAGGTCATTCCGCCGTCGACCTTGAGCGAGGTCAGCTCGACGCCGGAGTCCTTGGTCATGGCGTCGCTGATCTCACGCGTCTGCCATGCGGTGGCCTCGAGGACGGCACGGGCGATGTGCGCCTTGGTGACGTAACGGGTCAGCCCCGCGATCACACCACGCGCGTCGGGGCGCCAGTACGGGGCGAACAGACCGGAGAAGGCCGGTACGAAGTACGCGCCGCCGTTGTCGTCGACCGAGGAGGCCAGGGTCTCGACCTCGGCGGCACTGTTGATCATGCCCATCTGGTCGCGGAGCCACTGGACGAGCGAGCCGGTGACGGCGATCGACCCTTCGAGCGCGTACACCGGCTTCTGGTCGCCGATCTGGTAGCCGACGGTCGTCAGCAGGCCGTTGTACGAGTTGACGGGCGTGTCACCGGTGTTCATCAGCATGAAGGTGCCGGTGCCGTACGTCGACTTCGCCTCACCCTCGGCGAAACAGGTCTGGCCGAACAGGGCCGCCTGCTGGTCACCGAGCGCGGAGGCGACGGGCACACCGGCCAGCACGCCGGCGGCTGCCGTCCCGTACACCTCGGCGGACGAGCGGATCTCGGGCAGCACGGCCGCCGGGATCTCGATCGAGGCGAGGATCTTCGGGTCCCACTTCATCGTGTGCAGGTTCATCAGCAGCGTGCGGGAGGCGTTGGTGACGTCCGTGACGTGGACGCCGCCGTTCACCCCGCCCGTCAGGTTCCAGATGACCCAGGAGTCCATGGTGCCGAAGAGGATGTCGCCGGCCTCGGCGCGCTCGCGCAGCCCCTCGACGTTGTCCAGCAGCCAGCGGATCTTCGGCCCGGCGAAGTACGAGGCCAGCGGCAGACCCGTCTCGCGGCGGAAGCGGTCCTGGCCCACGTTGCGGCCGAGCTCGCGGCAGACGGCGTCCGTGCGGGTGTCCTGCCAGACGATCGCGTTGTGGACGGGCTCACCGGTGTTCTTGTCCCACAGCAGCGTGGTCTCGCGCTGGTTCGTGATGCCGATGGCCTTGACGTCGTCCGAGGTGATGCCGGCCTTCCGGACCGCGCTCGCCACGACTTCCTGGACGTTGGTCCAGATCTCGGTGGCGTCGTGCTCGACCCAGCCCGGCTTGGGGAAGATCTGCTCGTGTTCCTTCTGGTCGACGGCGACGATGCGGCCGTCGCGGTCGAAGACGATGCAGCGGCTGGACGTGGTGCCCTGGTCGATGGCCGCGATGAACGGCCCGGTGGTGTGAGCGTCAGTGGTCACGGTGTGCTCCGAAGGTCTGAAGGGGTGGTCGTCGGTGCCGGGTGCTCACGCGAAGGCGAGGTTGTAGAGACCGCCTGCGAGAGCGCCGCCTATGAGCGGGCCCGCCACGGGTATCCACGCGTAGCCCCAGTCCGAGCTGCCCTTGTGCGGGAGCCGCAGCAGGGAGTGGACGATGCGCGGGCCGAGGTCACGGACCGGGTTGATGGCGTAACCGGTCGGACCGCCGAGCGACAGTCCGATGGAGACGACGACCAGCGAGGTGATCAGTGCGCCGAGCGTGCTCAGGCCCTTGCCGTCGGCGCTCAGCCCCTGCGTCAGGATCGCCAGGACCAGGACCGTGGTGCCGATGATCTCGGTGGCCAGGTTCTGTACGACGTTACGGATCTCGGGTGCGGTGAAGAAGACACCTCCCACTGGGCCGGGACCGGGCTCGCTCTTCGCGAGGCCCTTGTCCTGCGCCGCGATCTCCGGGTCCTTGAGATGGGCCTGGAAATGACCGTAGTACGCGACCCAGACGAGCGCAGCACCGATCATGGCGCCGAGCAGCTGAGAGCCGAGGTACAGGGGCACGTCGCCCCACGGGGTGTCGCCCTTGACGGCCAGGCCTATGGTCACCGCCGGGTTCAGGTGCGCGCCCGAGACACCGGTGGAGATGTAGGCGGCGGTCAGTACGGCGAAGCCCCAGCCGAACGTGACGGCCAGCCATCCCGCGTCCTTGGCCTTCGAGCGCTTGAGGGTGACGGCGGCGCACACACCCGCGCCGAGCAGTACGAGTACGGCGGTCCCGATGGTCTCGCCGATGAAGATGTCGGAGCTGGACACCCGCGACTCCTTTGTCCTTCGTCCAGGGGAAGCCGGACACCGGTTTCCTCCGGTCGTCCGCGCCCTCAGGTGAGGGCGTTGCCGGCCCTTTGGCACTGTCACACCCTAACGCGCATTTCCGTTAAGTGTTCGACAATGCCGACCGATGAACGGCAGTTTTGTCCTGCGATCGGTAAAGGTCAAGAGGCTGTGACGTGAAACTCGGCCAAGGCCGGTTTCCGGCCCCGCGGAAGTGCCCCGGGGGACGGTCTCCGGGGGTCGCTCAGAAGCGCCCGGCGCCCAGATCGCGCGAGACGGACCGGGCACAGTCGCGCACCGCTGCCACCAGTTCCGGGCGCAGCTCCCCGTCCACGCAGACCCGCTCGACCGCACCGGTCACCGCGATGGCGCCCAGTGGCATCCTGCGCCGGTCGTGGATGGGGGCGGCCACCGACGCCACGCCCTCCCAGGTCTCCTCGACGTCCGAGCCCCAGCCGCGCGCCCTGGTGAGGTCGAGTGACGATTCGAACTCCTCCAGGCCGCTGACCGTGCGGGGGGTGAGGCTCTGGCGCTCGCTCTCCAGGGCCTCGCTGTGGGCCACCGGGTCGTACGCGGAGAGCACCTTGCCGAGAGCGCTGGAGTGCAGGGGCTGCATGGCTCCGACCTCCAGCACCTGCCGGCTGTCGTCGGGGCGGAAGACGTGGTGGACGATGAGGACGCCCCGCTGGTGCAGGACGCCCAGATAGACGCTCTCCCCGCTGGAGCGGGCCAGGTCGTCGGTCCAGACGAGGGCGCGCGCCCGCAGCTCGTGCACATCCAGATAGCTGTTGCCCAGGCGCAGCAGCTCGGCCCCCAGCTGGTAGCGCCCGGACGCCGGGTCCTGCTCCACGAAGCCCTCCTGCTGGAGGGTGCGCAGGATGCCGTGGGCCGTGCCCTTGGCCAGGTCGAGGGAGGAGGCGATGTCGGACAGCCCGAGCCGCCGCTCGCCGCCCGCGAGCAGCCTCAGCATCGCAGCCGCCCGCTCCAGGGACTGAATGTTCTTCGCCATTGCTGGGCCACCCTCCACACTGTTCGGCAATGCTGAACACTATCGGTCCATGTCGACCCAGTGTCACGCGGAGTGCGGCCGGGCGGTACCGGGCCCTCTCCCCGCGGCTCCCGCGACGGAGAGCCGTCCGCCCCGTGGGACACCAGCGCCGCCCGGCGCCGTCCCGGCTACGCTGGCCAGGTGCGCCATCCTGCCGGAAGGCGCAAAGCCGACAGCCGTCGCATCCCAGGGAGAACATTCCATGGCCTCGTCGCCAACCCCTTCCGCTGACAGCCGGACCCGAGCCGACGCCCTCCGTGAGGCACTGGCCACCCGTGTGGTGGTGGCCGACGGTGCGATGGGCACGATGCTGCAGGCGCAGGATCCCACTCTCGAGGATTTCCAGCAGCTGGAAGGCTGCAACGAGATCCTGAATGTGACCAGGCCGGACATCGTGCGCTCGGTGCACGAGGAGTACTTCGCGGTCGGCGTCGACTGCGTGGAGACGAACACCTTCGGCGCGAACCACTCGGCGGCGAACGAGTACGAGATCGCCGACCGCATCGTCGAGCTGTCCGAGGCGGGCGCCCGCATCGCCCGCGAGGTCGCCGACGAGTTCGCTGCGAAGGACGGCCGCCAGCGCTGGGTCCTCGGTTCCGTGGGCCCGGGCACCAAGCTGCCGTCGCTCGGCCACACGACGTACGGCGTACTGCGGGACGGTTACCAGCAGAACGCCGAGGGGCTGCTGGCCGGCGGCGCGGACGCCCTGATCGTGGAGACCACGCAGGACCTGCTGCAGACCAAGTCGAGCCTGATCGGCGCGCGCCGCGCGATGGACGCCCTGGGTTTCGACGTGCCGCTGATCTGTTCGCTCGCCTTCGAGACGACCGGTGTCATGCTCCTAGGCTCCGAGATCGGCGCGGCACTGACCGCGCTGGAGCCGCTGGGCATCGACCTGATCGGGCTGAACTGCTCGACCGGTCCGGCCGAGATGAGCGAGCACCTGCGCTACCTGGCACGTCACTCGCGTACGCCGCTGATGTGCATGCCGAACGCGGGCCTGCCCGTGCTGACCAAGGACGGCGCGCACTTCCCGCTCGGCCCCGAGGGGCTGGCGGACGCCCAGGAGACATTCGTCAGCGACTACGGCCTGTCCCTGATCGGCGGCTGCTGCGGTACGACGCCCGAGCATCTGCGCCAGGTCGTCGAGCGGGCACGCGCGCTCACCCCGGCGACCCGTGACCCGCGGCCCGAGCCCGGCGCCGCCTCCCTGTACCAGAGTGTGCCGTTCCGGCAGGACACGGCGTACATGGCGATCGGCGAGCGGACCAACGCCAACGGCAGCAAGAAGTTCCGTGAGGCGATGCTGGAGGCGCGCTGGGACGACTGCGTGGAGATGGCCCGCGACCAGATCCGCGAGGGCGCGCACATGCTCGACCTGTGCGTCGACTACGTGGGCCGCGACGGCGTGGCCGACATGGCCGAGCTCGCGGGCCGTTTCGCGACCGCCTCGACCCTGCCGATCGTGCTGGACTCCACCGAGCTGCCCGTCCTGCAGGCCGGTCTGGAGAAGCTGGGCGGCCGTGCGGTCCTGAACTCGGTGAACTACGAGGACGGGGACGGCCCGGAGTCGCGCTTCGCCAAGGTCACCGCACTGGCGAAGGAGCACGGGGCGGCGCTGATCGCGCTGACCATCGACGAGGAGGGCCAGGCCCGCACCGTCGAGCACAAGGTCGCGATCGCCGAGCGGCTCATCGAGGACCTGTCGGGCAACTGGGGCGTGCGTGAGTCGGACATCCTCATCGACACCCTGACCTTCACCATCTGCACCGGCCAGGAGGAGTCGCGGGGCGACGGTGTCGCCACCATCGAGGCGATCCGCGAGCTCAAGCGCCGTCACCCGGACGTCCAGACCACGCTGGGGCTCTCGAACATCTCCTTCGGTCTCAACCCGGCCGCCCGCGTCGTACTCAACTCCGTGTTCCTCGACGAGTGCGTCAAGGCGGGACTGGACTCGGCGATCGTGCACGCCTCCAAGATCCTGCCGATCGCCCGCCTGGAGGACGAGCAGGTCAAGGTCGCCCTCGACCTCATCCACGACCGCCGCTCCGAGGGCTACGACCCCCTGCAGAGGCTCATGGAGCTCTTCGAGGGCGTCAACATGAAGTCGATGAAGCAGGGCAGGGCCGAGGAGCTCATGGCGCTCCCGCTGGACGAGCGCCTGCAGCGCCGGATCATCGACGGCGAGAAGAACGGACTGGAGGCCGACCTCGACGAAGCGCTCCAGGACCGGCCGGCCCTCGAGATCGTCAACGAGACCTTGCTGGAGGGCATGAAGGTCGTCGGTGAGCTGTTCGGCTCCGGCCAGATGCAGCTGCCGTTCGTGCTCCAGTCCGCCGAGGTCATGAAGGGTGCGGTGGCCCATCTGGAGCCGCACATGGAGAAGACCGACGCCGACGGAAAGGGCACCATCGTGCTCGCCACCGTCCGGGGCGACGTCCACGACATCGGCAAGAACCTCGTCGACATCATCCTGACGAACAACGGCTACAACGTCGTCAACCTCGGGATCAAGCAGCCCGTATCGGCGATCCTCGAAGCGGCCGAGGAGCACAAGGCCGACGTCATCGGCATGTCCGGTCTCCTCGTCAAGTCGACCGTGATCATGAAGGAGAACCTGCAGGAGCTCAACCAGCGCGAGATGGCCGCCGACTTCCCCGTCATCCTCGGCGGCGCCGCCCTCACCCGCGCCTACGTCGAGCAGGACCTCCACGAGATCTACGAGGGCGAAGTCCGCTACGCCCGCGACGCGTTCGAGGGCCTGCGCCTGATGGACGCCCTGATCGGCGTCAAGCGCGGTGTCCCCGGCGCGGTCCTGCCGGAGCTGAAGCAGCGCCGGGTGCCGAAGCGGGACACGGCAGCCGTCGTGGAAGCGGACGAGCCGGAGGGCTCCGTACGCTCGGACGTGGCCACTGACAACCCGGTCCCGGAACCGCCGTTCTGGGGGACCAGGGTCGTCAAGGGCATCCAGCTCAAGGAGTACGCGTCCTGGCTGGACGAGGGCGCTCTCTTCAAGGGCCAGTGGGGGCTCAAGGAGGCCCGCAAGGGCGAGGGCCCCACCTACGAGGAGCTCGTCGAGACCGAGGGACGTCCGCACCTGCGCGGCTGGCTCGACCAGCTGCACACCAAGAACATGCTGGAGGCCGCCGTCGTCTACGGCTACTTCCCGTGCGTGTCCAAGGGGGACGACCTGATCCTCCTCAACGACGACGGCAGCGAGCGCACCCGCTTCACCTTCCCGCGCCAGCGCCGGGGCCGGCGCCTGTGCCTGGCGGACTTCTTCCGCCCCGAGGACTCCGGCGAGACGGACGTGATCGGCCTCCAGGTCGTCACGGTCGGTTCGAGGATCGGCGAGGCCACCGCCGAGCTCTTCGCAGCCAACTCCTACCGTGACTACCTCGAACTGCACGGTCTGTCCGTGCAGCTGGCCGAAGCCCTCGCCGAGTACTGGCACGCGCGGGTCCGCTCCGAGCTCGGCTACGCCGGCGAGGACCCCTCCGACGTCCAGGACATGTTCGCTCTCAAGTACCGCGGCGCGCGCTTCTCGCTCGGCTACGGTGCCTGCCCCGACCTGGAGGACCGGGCGAAGATCGCCGAGCTGCTCCAGCCCGAGCGGATCGGGGTCCACCTCTCGGAGGAGTTCCAGCTCCACCCCGAGCAGTCCACGGACGCGATCGTCATCCACCACCCCGAGGCCAAGTACTTCAACGCCCGGTAGCCCCGGTACGGCCCGCGGATGCACCGCATCGCAGGGCGCACCCGACCGCAGCGACGTAGACTGATCGGTCCGGTGCAGGCCGGTTGCCTTCCCAGCAGGGTGGGTGACCGGCCTTCGTGTCCCCAGGAGGTGTCCCCGTATGACCAGTACGGTCGCCGCGCTCGATCCCCGTATGGCCGAAGGCGCGGCTCTGCAGGCCGTCCTGCTCGACATGGACGGCACGCTGGTGGACACCGAGGGCATCTGGTGGGACGCGGAGGTGGACGTCTTCGCGGCTCTGGGCCACCGGCTGGACGAGAGCTGGCGGGAGACCGTGGTGGGCGGGCCGATGACCCGCAGCGCCGGCTACCTGATCGAGGTCACCGGCGCGGACATCACCCTGCCCGAGCTGACCACGCTGCTCAACGACCGGTTCGAGGCGCGGATCTCCGGCGGGGTGCCGCTGATGCCGGGGGCGCTGCGGCTCCTCACCGAGCTGGCCGCCCACGGCGTGCCCACGGCCCTGGTCTCCGCCTCGCACCGCCGGATCATCGACCGGGTGCTGACATCGCTGGGCCCGGCCAACTTCTCCCTGACCGTCGCGGGCGACGAGGTGGCACGCACGAAGCCGCACCCGGAGCCCTATCTCGCGGCCGCCGCGGGCCTGGGAGCCGATCCGGCGCGCTGCGCGGTCATCGAGGACACCGCGACCGGCGTGGCCGCGGCGGAGGCCGCAGGCTGCCGTGTGGTGGCCGTCCCCTCCGTGACGCCGATTGCCGCCGCCGACGGCCGGGTGGTCGTCGGATCTCTGGAAGAAGTTGATCTGCGTTTTCTCCGGGCGCTGGTCGACCGAATGCACTGACCCGGGCACGGACCGTGCCGATTTCGTTCCGGAGGAATCGGCGCGTGTCGTTCGGGTGTATTTACGTGAACATGAAGAGAGGCTTCATGCTTTACGAAAGGTGCGATCGGAGTGACGTTCATCACCTGACGGGATGTCGACGCGAGGGCAATTGCATGCTGCGACCCTTCCGTCTCCGCTCCGCACGTGCCCATGTGTCCCGATTGGTGAAGTGGTGTACGAATCACTTCGGTGGTCGGATATTGACGCTCCGCTATTCGTGAAGATGGTGTGGATCCCACCCAAGTCGCCCCCGGTCCAGGTTTCCTGACGTTCCCCACTAATCTCATGGCGAGAACTTCGCCGTACACTTCTGTGCCCCCGGTGCCCACCAAGCGTCCGGGATCACCGGACTGATCGCTCTGTACCCGGCCCGATCGCCCCGCCCCGATCGGGCGGCAGCGGCGGAGTGTCTGTACATCGCTGTATCCCAGTGCCGGATGAGGAGAACGTCCAGAATGAACCGCAAGACTCTGGTGCTGTCGGCGATAGCGTGCCTGCTCGCTCCGGCACTCGCCGCGTGCGGCGGCACAGGCAGCGGCGACGACGGCGGCAAGGCCATCGTCGTGGGCACGACGGACTTCATCGAGTCCGGCAAGGCCCCGGCTCCTCTCGACCCCGCCTACACCTATGACACCGGTGTCTGGAACTTCCTGCGCCCCACTCTCCAGTCACTGATGCAGATGCCGCGTGGTGGCGGCCTGCCGGTGCCGGACGCTGCCAGCGACTGCCGGTTCACCGACACCGAGAACGAGAGCTACCGCTGCAAGCTCCGCAGCGGACTGCAGTTCGCCAACGGCGACCCCCTCACGGCCGCCGATGTGAAGTACTCCCTGGACCGTGTCACCCACATCCACGACCCGAACGGGCCGTCGGGTCTGCTGGAGAACATCGACACCATCGAGCCGGTCAGCGCTCACGAGCTGGTCTTCCACCTCAAGACGCCCGACGCCACCTTCCCGTACAAGCTGGCGACCCCGGCCGCGGGCATCGTGGAGAAGAGCGTGTACGCGCCGGACAAGCTGCGCAAGGGCTTCGTCGTCGACGGCTCGGGGCCCTACACGTTCAAGGCGGAGGTCAGCAACAACCGCCTCACCAAGGCCATCTTCACCAAGAACCCCCACTACAAGGGTTCGCTGAAGCTGCAGAACGACAAGGTCGAGATCGATTCCTTCCCCGACGCCGCCGCCATGGGTGCCGCGCTGAAGTCAGGGAAGGTCGACATGGAGGCACGCACCCTCTCGCCCGAGCAGATCAAGCAGTTCTCGGACGGATCGTCGCCGAACATCAACTTCGTCGAGAGCCCCGGCCTGGAGATCCGCTACCTCGCCTTCAACACCAATGACCCGGCGGTGAAGAACAAGGCGGTCCGCCAGGCGATGGCCGCGCTTGTCGACCGCGGTCAGATCGCCAGCCAGGTGTACGGCGCGACCTCCGAACCGCTCTACTCGCTGATCCCCTCCGGCATTGGCGGCCACACCAATTCGTTCTTCAACAAGTACGGCGATCCGAGCAAGAGCGAAGCCGCCCAGATCCTGCACTCCGCCGGGATCAACAGCAAGGTGCGCCTGACGCTGCATTACACGAGCGACCACTACGGGCCGGGCACGGCGAAGGAGTTCGCGCTGCTCAAGAAGCAGCTGAACGCCTCCGGACTCTTCGACGTGACGACCGAGGGCCACAAGTGGGCGCAGTTCCGCCCCGCCGAGGTGAAGGGCGACTACGCGGTCTACGGCATGGGCTGGTTCCCGGACTTCCCCGACGCCGACAACTTCATCTCGCCGTTCCTCAGCAAGGGCAACTTCCTCAACACGCCCTACGCGAACTCCACCATCCGCGACACGTACATCCCGGACTCGCGGAAGGCCGCCGACCGCACCACGGCGGTGACCCCGCTCCAGAAGATCCAGGACATCGTCGCGGACGACGTCCCCGTCCTGCCGCTCTGGCAGGGCAAGCAGTACGTGGCGGCGCGGGACGACCTCACCGGAGTGGAGTGGGCGCTCAGCAACTCGTCCGCCCTGCAGATCTGGGAGCTCGGCCGCGGCGTCAGCTGACCCGTCCGGCCGCGGCGCACCGCGGGGGCTCCGGCGCCCGGCGGCCGCGCCGCCGGGCGGAGCCGCGCCGGTGCGCCGCAGCCGGGAGGCCCGGGAGCTACTGCTGCGCTCCCGGGCGCACCAGACCGCTCTCGTACGCGTAGACCGCGGCCTGCACCCGGTCACGCAGTGCCAGCTTGGTCAGTACGTGGCCCACATGGGTCTTGACGGTGGTCTCGCTGACGAACAGGTCGGCGGCGATCTCGGCGTTCGAAAGGCCGCGCGCGACCAGCTTGAGCACCTCGACCTCGCGCTCGGTCAGCGTGTGCAGGGCGTCCGGCACGGGATCCTCGCCGGACGGCAGATGGTCGGCGTACTTGTCGAGCAGCCGGCGCGTGATGCTCGGCGCCAGCGTCGCCTCACCCCCCGCCACCACCCGGATCGCCTGGACCAGCTCGTTGGCGGGCGCGTCCTTGAGCAGGAAACCGCTGGCACCGGCCCGCAGAGCCTCCACGACGTACTCGTCCAGGTCGAAGGTGGTCAGCACCAGGACCTTCGCCGGACCGTCCCGTCCCGGGCCGGTGATCTGGCGGGTGGCCTCGACCCCGTCCATCCGGGGCATCCGGATGTCCATCAGCACCACATCGGGCTGCAGCGCCCGGACCTGGTCGAGGGCCTGGAGACCGTCCCCGGCCTCACCGACCACCGCGAGGTCCTGCTCGGCCTCCAGGATCATCCGGAAACCGGTGCGCAGCAGCGGCTGGTCGTCGACCAGTAGGACGCGGATCGCCACGGGAACTCCTTCGCTAGACCGGCCCCATTCTGCCCTGACTGTCCCCCCGGGACGCCGTGGGGCGTACCGGGGGAGTCCAGGACGGATCAGGCGCAGCGGCGGCCGGGGCCGCCCGGCCTCACTGGGACACGGCCGCGCCGGCCGTACCGGCACCGGCTTCGCGGGCCCCGGCACCGGCGCCGGGCGCCCCCGCACCGGCCCCACGCACCACGTCCAGGGGGTAGACCGGCGGCGTACCGCCGAACTCCGGACAGACAGCGCGGTGGTCGCACCAGCCGCAGAGCTTCGTCGGCCGCGGCTGCCAGTCACCGCTCTCGGTGGCCTTCCTGATCGCCTCCCACAGCGCGAGCAGCTTCTGCTCGACCCGCTCCAGGTCGGCCTCGGCCGGGTCGTACGTCACCACCTCGCCGCTGCCCAGGTACACCAGCTGGAGGCGGCGCGGCACGACCCCCTTCAGCCGCCACACGACCAGCGCGTAGAACTTCATCTGGAAGAGCGCGCCCTCCGCGTACTGCGGGCGGGGCGCCTTGCCCGTCTTGTAGTCCACGATCCGGACCTCGCCGGTCGGCGCCACGTCGACCCGGTCGATGATCCCGCGCAGCCGCAGCCCCGACGCCAGCTCCGTCTCGATGAACAGCTCACGCTCGGCGGGCTCCAGGCGCGTCGGGTCCTCCAGCGTGAACCACCGCTCCACCAGCGACTCGGCCTCCGAGAGCCACTTCGCCAGCTGCTCGCCCCCCGGGTCGTCAGCGAACAGCTCGCCCAGCTCGGGCCTGGACGACAGCAGCCGGTCCCACTGGCCGGGGACCATCGCCCGGGCACGCGGAACGGTCCGCTCCGCCGCCGGGTCGTCGAACATCCGCTCCAGCACCGCATGCACCAGCGTTCCGCGCGTCGCCGCTGGGCTGGGCTTCTCCGGCAGCTTGTCGATCACCCGGAACCTGTACAGCAGCGGACACTGCATGAAGTCGCTCGCCCTGGACGGCGAGAGTGAAGTGGGCTGCTGGGCGGTAGTCATGTCCCAGACCCTACGACCCCCCACTGACACCGAGCCGCATACCATCGACGCCAGACATCCTCACACTGCATGATCAGGACATCGCGGAAAGCGGCGACCGGCCGGCAGGGGTGCGGAACGCATCCGGACGATACGAAGGGACACCGTGGACGAGAGCGGCGACAGCGGGCGCTCGCAGCCCGGCGCGGACGGGCAGGGCCCCGGCCCCGCGCCCGGCGGCGGCAAGCCGCGGCGCAGGGAGGCACCGGGCGGCGGCATCCTCATGGGCCGCCCCTTCGGCGTCCCGGTCTATGTCGCCCCCAGCTGGTTCCTGGTGGCAGCGCTCATCACCTGGGTCTTCGGCGGCCAGCTCGACCGGATCCTCCCCGGACTGGGCGGTGTCCGGTATCTGGTCTCCCTCTTCTTCGCGGTCGCCTTCTACGCGTCCGTGCTGGTCCACGAACTGGCCCACACGGTCGCCGCGCTGCGGTTCAAGCTCCCGGTACGCCGCATCCAGCTCCAGTTCTTCGGCGGGGTCTCGGAGATCGAGAAGGAGTCCGAGACCCCGGGCCGCGAGTTCGTCCTGGCGTTCGTGGGACCGCTGCTCTCCCTGATCCTCTCCGGCGTCTTCTACCTCGGGATGAAGGCGGTGGAGCCGGGAACGGTCCCCGGGGTCCTGCTGGCCGGCCTGATGATCTCCAACCTCATCGTGGCGGTCTTCAACCTGCTTCCCGGGCTGCCGCTGGACGGCGGCCGGATGCTCCGCGCCGTGGTCTGGAAGATCACCGGCAAGCCGATGAGCGGCACCATCGCCGCCGCCTGGTTCGGCAGGGCGCTCGCGGTGTCGGTCCTGATCGGTCTCCCGCTCCTCACCCACACCGGCTCCGACGCCGACGTGGGCGGCATGGAGACGGTCATGGACGCGCTGCTCGCCGCGATCCTCGCCGCGATCATCTGGACGGGCGCGGGCAACAGCCTGCGGATGGCCCGGCTGCGCGAACACCTCCCCGAACTCCGCGCCCGCACCCTCACCCGGCGCGCCGTGCCCGTGGAGACGACGACACCGCTCTCCGAGGCCCTGCGCAGGGCCAACGACGCCGGCGCCCGCGCTCTGGTCGTCGTGGACAGCGAGGGCGATCCGACGGCCCTGGTGAGGGAGGCGGCCATCGTCGGCGTGCCGGAGCACCGGCGCCCGTGGGTCGCGGTCAGCGGACTGGCCCAGGACCTCACCGAGGGGATGCGGGTGCCGGCCGAGCTGGCGGGCGAGGCGCTTCTCGACAAGCTGCGCGCCAGTCCGGCCACCGAGTACCTGGTGGTCGAGGAGAGCGGCGCGATCTACGGAGTCCTCTCCACGGCCGACGTCGAACGGGCATTCGTCCAGGCGATGGCGCGACCGGGTTCCTGAGGCCGGTAGTCTGCTCGTATGTCCGAACCGACCGGTGCCGCCCGCCGACGTGGGCCCTTCAAAGTCGGGGACCAGGTCCAGCTCACCGACCCCAAGGGACGCCACTACACCTTCACGCTCGAAGCAGAGAAGAACTTCCACACCCACAAGGGTTCTTTCTCGCACGACGAGCTGATCGGTGCTCCCGAGGGCAGTGTTGTCCGTACCACGGGGAACGTCGCCTACCTCGCGCTGCGCCCCCTGCTCCCCGATTTCGTCCTGTCCATGCCCCGCGGCGCCGCCGTGGTCTATCCCAAGGACGCGGGGCAGATCCTCGCCTTCGGGGACATCTTCCCCGGCGCCCGGGTCGTCGAGGCGGGTGTGGGCTCCGGTGCGCTCAGCAGCTTCCTGCTGCGTGCCATCGGCGAACAGGGGATGCTCCACTCGTACGAGCGCCGTGAGGACTTCGCCGAGATCGCCACGCAGAACGTGGAGCGCTACTTCGGCGGTCCGCACCCCGCCTGGCAGCTCACCATCGGTGACCTCCAGGACAACCTCTCCGACACGGACGTCGACCGCGTGGTGCTGGACATGCTCGCGCCCTGGGAGTGCCTGGACGCCGTCTCCAAGGCGCTCGTCCCCGGCGGCATCCTCTGCTGCTACGTGGCCACCACCACCCAGCTCTCGCGCACCGTCGAGTCCATCCGGGAGATCGGCTGCTTCGCCGAGCCGCAGCCCTGGGAGTCGATGGTCCGCAACTGGCACGTCGAGGGCCTCGCCGTCCGCCCGGACCACCGGATGATCGGCCACACCGGCTTCCTCGTCACCGCCCGCCGTCTCGCCGACGGTGTGGAGGCCCCGTTGCGCCGCCGCCGGCCGTCCAAGGGCGCGTACGGCGAGGACTACAGCGGCCCCGGAAAGGCCACCGGCAGGCCGGGCGCCGAGACCGGGAACGACACCACCGGGTCCGCCGAGACCGCCTGACCGCGCAACGCGCCGACGCCGCCGCAGAGTTCCCTCAGCACCTCAGGGAACTTCGCGGCGGCTTCTTTACGTTGAACATACGCACCCCGGCGTTTCGATCCCCTGTGACGTGTGGCACCATTCTGGCCACCCCCTCCGGTACTGCCCCCACAGGAGACCTCTCGCGTGCAGCCCTCCGCGCCCCCGGACCTCGTACTCCCGGACCTCGCGCACAACAGGACCAGCGCGGTCCAC
This sequence comes from Streptomyces sp. NBC_00388, assembly GCF_036061255.1. NCBI lineage: Bacteria > Bacillati > Actinomycetota > Actinomycetes > Kitasatosporales > Streptomycetaceae > Streptomyces > Streptomyces sp. NBC_00388. Next base: position 1,434,136 of record NZ_CP107948.1, on the reverse strand, counting down.
TGGCTGGCCACGGCCACCGCGATGGCCGCGGTCGTCGCCCTGGCGGGCGTCCTCACGCCCGATCCGGCCACGGCCTCCCAGCCCGGCGGGAAACCGGCCCACGCCAAAGTGGCCGCGCCCGATCCGGCGTCCGTGACCTTCCCGCTGAAGTGCGGAGGGGCGGGGACCACCGTCACCAGGAAGGCCTCCGGCGACCTCGACCGGAACGGCAGCCCGGAGACGGTGGCCGCGGTGCGCTGTGACGCCGGATCGGGCACACCGCCCAGCGGGATCTACGTCCTCACCAGGTCGGGGACCGGGGACGGTCCGGCCCGGGTCGTCGCGACCCTGGTCGCCCCCGGGGAGCAGCAGAGCGTGAGCGCCCTCGCCGTGCGGGACGGCGCGGTGACCGCCACGCTGCTCGGCTACTCGTCCCCCGACGTGCCGCGCTGGGATCCGGACGTGCGGCAGAAGGCCAAGTGGCGCTGGCAGGGCGGCAAGTTCGTACGCTCGGTGCCCTCCCAGGCGCGGAGCGTGTGAGGGCGGCTGTTTCCCGGCGGACGGAGCGGCCCGGGACGGCCGGGGCCCCTGGTGTGCGGCGTGCCGCCCCGGCCGGGCCTCCGGCGTCCTAGGCCGGGCCTCCGGCGTCCTAGTCGGCGGCCGGTCCGTAGACCTCCACGCTGTCCGAAACCCGCCGTACGTGGATGCAGTCGCCCGGGCACTCCTTGGCCGAGTCCACCACGTCCTGGAGGAGTGGCAGCGGCACGGGTGTGGTGGCGCCGACCGACTGGAGCAGTTCGTCGTCGGCGCTCTTCACATAGGCCAGGCCGTCGATGTCCAGCTCGAAGACCTCGGGCGCGTACTGGGCGCAGATGCCGTCCCCGGTGCAGAGATCCTGGTCGATCCAGACCTCCAGCGCCTGGGCGCCTTCGCTGGTGGGAGCCTCGTCCTGCACGGTCATTTCTCCTGCCGTTCCTGCGCGGTTGAACCAATTGAAGCCACCCCTGACGGGTGTTGAACACTTCGACGATACAACCGGCCGCTTTCCGATGCTGTTGGGTGGGTATTCCCAAGGCGTGAGGGAGTACGCAAGGGTGAAGATCAGACACACCCCGACGGTCTTTGTGATCTAGGGGTTTCAATCACCAGCCGCCCAGGTAGGGTCAGGAAGCGTCCAGCTCCCCTTGGAGGAGGTGAGGACCGTGGCAGCCCACGACGACGACAACAACCGCGGCACCCGGCCCGCGCGAGGGTCCGAGGACCCCGCCGGCCAGGTTGCCTATCTTGAGCAGGAGATCGCCGTCCTGCGCCGCAAGCTCGCCGACTCTCCGCGTCATACGAGGATTCTCGAAGAGCGGATCGTCGAGCTGCAGACCAACCTGGCAGGCGTGTCCGCGCAGAACGAGCGGCTCGCCAATACACTCCGCGAGGCCCGCGACCAGATCGTGGCCCTCAAGGAGGAGGTCGACCGGCTGGCACAGCCTCCGGCCGGCTTCGGTGTCTTCCTGCAGGCCAATGAGGACGGGACCTGCGACATCTTCACCGGGGGCCGCAAGCTCCGGGTGAACGTGAGTCCCAGCGTCGAGCTCGAAGAGCTCAGGCGCGGCCAGGAAGTCATGCTGAACGAAGCGCTCAACGTGGTCGAGGCCATGGAATTCGAGCGTGCCGGGGACATCGTCACCCTCAAGGAGATCCTTGAGGACGGCGAGCGTGCCCTGGTGATCGGGCACACCGACGAGGAACGGGTGGTGCGGCTCGCCGAGCCGTTGCTGGACATCACCATCCGCCCCGGCGACGCCCTGCTGCTCGACTCCCGGTCCGGCTACGTCTATGAAGTGGTGCCGAAGAGCGAGGTCGAGGAGCTCGTCCTCGAAGAGGTCCCGGATATCGACTACGACAAGATCGGCGGCCTGGGCGACCAGATCGAGCTGATCCGCGACGCCGTCGAGCTCCCGTACCTCCACCCCGACCTCTTCAAGGAACACGAGCTGCGGCCGCCGAAGGGCATCCTGCTCTACGGTCCGCCCGGCTGCGGCAAGACTCTCATTGCCAAGGCCGTCGCCAACTCCCTTGCCAAGAAAGTCGCCGAGGTCACCGGTCAGCCCGCGGGGAAGAGCTACTTCCTCAACATCAAGGGCCCCGAGCTCCTCAACAAGTACGTCGGTGAGACCGAGCGGCACATCCGCCTGGTCTTCCAGCGTGCCCGGGAGAAGGCGAGCGAGGGTACCCCCGTCATCGTCTTCTTCGACGAGATGGAATCCCTCTTCCGCACTCGTGGATCCGGTGTCAGCTCGGACGTGGAGAACACCATCGTCCCGCAGCTGCTCGCCGAGATCGACGGTGTGGAGGGCCTGGAGAACGTCATCGTCATCGGCGCGTCCAACCGCGAGGACATGATCGACCCGGCGATCCTGCGGCCGGGCCGGCTCGATGTCAAGATCAAGATCGAGCGTCCGGACGCGGAGGCGGCGAAGGACATCTTCGCCAAGTACCTGCGGTCGTCGCTGCCGCTGCACACGGACGACCTGGCCGAACACCGGGAGAACCCCGACGTCACGGTCAGCGCCATGATCCAGTCCGTCGTGGAGCGGATGTACACGGAGTCCGAGGAGAACCGCTTCCTCGAAGTCACGTACGCCAACGGCGACAAGGAAGTCCTGTACTTCAAGGACTTCAACTCCGGCGCGATGATCCAGAACATCGTCGACCGGGCCAAGAAGATGGCCATCAAGGCCTTCCTCGACCAGGGCCAGAAGGGCCTGCGGGTCTCCCATCTCCTCCAGGCATGCGTGGACGAGTTCAAGGAGAACGAGGACCTGCCGAACACCACCAACCCCGACGACTGGGCCCGTATCTCCGGCAAGAAGGGCGAGCGGATCGTCTTCATCCGCACGCTCGTCACCGGAAAGCAGGGTGCGGACACCGGGCGCTCCATCGACACGGTGGCGAACACCGGTCAGTACCTGTAAAAGGCAGGGCGGCTGCGGGTCCCCCGGCGGGTACCCGCAGCCGCCTTGTTTTCCGGCCTTCGGCCGCGAGGACAGCAATGCCTGTAATGATCTCCCCAGCGGCGCAACGGCGTTCTACGCTCTTCGGTATCACCGAGTGGCGCAGTGACGGGGAAGGACAACCGCGCACGCGCACGCACCGGAGCAGCGGTACTTGAGCGACGTTCCCGCGAGGGGCGCTGCCGGGCAAGGAGGGCCGCATGACCGTACGGCGGGTAATGGGCATCGAGACGGAGTACGGCATTTCCGTCCCGGGCCACCCGAACGCCAATGCCATGCTCACCTCGTCCCAGATCGTCAATGCCTATGCGGCGGCGATGCACCGGGCGCGGCGCGCCCGCTGGGACTTCGAGGAGGAGAATCCGCTGCGGGACGCGCGAGGCTTCGACCTCGCCCGGGAGACCGCTGACACCAGCCAGCTGACCGACGAGGACATCGGCCTGGCCAATGTGATCCTGACCAACGGGGCGCGCCTCTACGTCGACCACGCCCATCCGGAGTACAGCTCTCCCGAGATCACCAATCCGCGGGACGCCGTGCTCTGGGACAAGGCGGGCGAGCGGATCATGGCGGAGGCGGCCGAGCGTGCGGGCCAGATCCCCGGCGCGCAGCCGATCCACCTGTACAAGAACAACACCGACAACAAGGGCGCGTCGTACGGGACGCACGAGAACTACCTGATGAAGCGGGAGACCCCCTTCTCGGACATCGTGCGCCATCTGACGCCCTTCTTCGTCTCCCGGCAGGTGGTCACCGGGGCCGGCCGCGTCGGGATCGGCCAGGACGGCCACGAGCACGGCTTCCAGATCAGCCAGCGCGCGGACTATTTCGAGGTCGAGGTCGGCCTGGAGACGACGCTCAAGCGGCCGATCATCAACACCCGCGACGAACCGCACTCGGACGCCGAGAAGTACCGCCGCCTCCATGTGATCATCGGCGACGCGAACCTCTCGGAGATCTCGACCTACCTCAAGCTGGGCACCACCTCCCTGGTGCTGGCGATGATCGAGGACGGGTTCATCAATGTGGACCTCGCCGTCGACCAGCCGGTGCGCACCCTCCACCAGGTCTCGCACGACCCCGGCCTGCAGCAGCTGATCACCCTGCGCAGCGGTCGCACGCTGACGGCCGTGCAGCTCCAGATGGAGTACTTCGAGCTGGCCCGCAAGTACGTCGAGGAGCGGTACGGAGCGGACGCCGACGAGCAGACCAGGGATGTCCTCGGCCGCTGGGAGGACGTGCTGAACCGACTGGAGACCGACCCGATGAGTCTGTCGGGGGAGCTCGACTGGATCACCAAGAAGGAAATCCTGGAGGGATACCGCCGCAGGGACAGCGTCGGCTGGGACGCGGCCAGGCTCCATCTGGTGGACCTGCAGTACGCGGACGTACGGCCGGAGAAGGGCCTGTACAACCGCCTGGTGGCCCGCGGGAGGATGAAGCGGCTGCTGGACGAGCCCGCCGTCGTCCGGGCCGTCTCGAACCCGCCCGAGGACACCAGGGCCTACTTCCGGGGCCGCTGTCTCGAACAGTACGCGGACGATGTCGCCGCGGCCTCCTGGGACTCCGTGATCTTCGATCTGCCGGGCCGTGACTCGCTGCAGCGGGTGCCCACGCTGGAGCCGCTGCGCGGGACCCGCACTCACGTCAAGGAGCTGCTCGACCGGTGCCGGACGGCGGAGGACCTGGTACGGGTGCTGCAGGGAGGCTGAAAAGCCCCGCTTGTGGGAATCATCGGAGTAGGTCCCGGACGTTGAGGAAAGTGCGGGGCCAATGTCGGACCTCGCTTGTAGTGTCTGATCAAGCGGTTCCGATCATGCTTCTCATCGGGTCGGTCGGATCCGGTCCGATGGTGACCGTTTCAATTTCAACAACATCGAACCGAGCGGGGTGAGGTAGATGGCGACCAAGGACACCGGCGGCGGGCAGCAGAAGGCGACGCGTTCCACCGAGGAGACCGAGGAGCAGGCGCCTGAGGCGCAGGGTTCCGAGGACCTCAAGGAGCGCCAGGAGAAGCTCTCGGACGACGTCGACTCCGTTCTGGACGAGATCGACGACGTCCTTGAGGAGAACGCCGAGGACTTCGTTCGGTCGTTCGTGCAAAAGGGTGGCGAGTAGCCCCTGTCGTCCGTGTCCGGTGCGGCCGGCGGAAGCCGACCGCACCGCGACGGATGACCGGCGCGGGCACGGGTAAGGTCCGTTCACAGTCCGCAAGATCGGCCCGGCCTCAGAAGGCGGGCCGCCGCCCATCCGGAAGGAAACGCGTGGAAGCCAACCCTCGTAGCACCGGGCGTCTGCCGGCCGCTTTCCTGACGCCGGGATCCTCCTCGTTCATGGACTTCCTGTCCGACCACTCGCCGGAAATCCTGCCGGGCAGGCGGCCGTTGCCGCCCACCCAGGGACCGGTCGAGGCACCGCACGGGACGACCATCGTCGCCGCGACCTTTCCCGGCGGGGTCGTCCTCGCCGGCGACCGGCGCGCGACCATGGGGAACGTGATCGCGCAGCGCGACATCGAAAAGGTCTTCCCTGCCGATGAGTACTCGGCGGTCGGCATCGCGGGCGCCGCCGGTCTCGCCGTCGAGATGGTGAAGCTCTTCCAGCTCGAACTGGAGCACTTCGAGAAGGTCGAGGGTGCCACCCTCTCCCTGGAGGGCAAGGCCAACCGGCTCTCCACGATGATCCGCGGGAACCTCTCCATGGCCATGCAGGGGCTCGCCGTGGTCCCGCTCTTCGCCGGATACGACGTCGACCGGGAGAAGGGGCGCATCTTCTCCTACGACGTCACGGGCGGCCGCTCGGAGGAGCGCGGATACGCCGCCACGGGCTCCGGCTCGGTCTACGCGCGCGGCTCCATGAAGAAGCTGTACCGCGAGAACCTGACGGAGCAGCAGGCCACCACCCTGGTCGTGCAGGCGCTGTACGACGCTGCCGACGACGACTCGGCGACCGGAGGTCCCGACGTGGCCCGCCGGATCTATCCGATCGTCGCGGTCATCACGGACGAGGGCTGCCGCAAACTGACCGAGGAAGAGGGTTCGGAGCTCGCCCGTTCGATCCTGGCGCGACGCCTCGAACAGCCCGATGGCCCGCGGGCCGAGCTCCTCTGAGGCCTTCCGATGCACTCGTCACTGACAGAAAGGGACGGATAGCCGGTGTCGACGCCGTTCTATGTCTCACCTCAGCAGGCCATGGCCGACCGGGCGGAATACGCCCGGAAGGGCATCGCCCGTGGTCGCAGCCTGGTCGTGCTGCAGTTCGCCGACGGCATTGTCTTCGTCGGCGAGAACCCGTCCCGTGCCCTCCACAAGTTCAGCGAGATCTACGACCGGATCGGCTTCGCCGCCGCCGGCAAGTACAACGAGTACGAGAATCTGCGGATCGGGGGTGTGCGCTACGCGGATCTGCGGGGCTACACCTACGACCGCGACGATGTGACGGCCCGTGGGCTGGCGAACGTCTACGCGCAGACGCTGGGCACGATCTTCTCCAGTGCGGCCGAGAAGCCGTACGAGGTGGAGCTGGTCGTCGCCGAGGTCGGGTCCGAGCCCGACGGCGACCAGATCTACCGGCTGCCGCACGACGGATCGATCGTGGATGAGCACGGTTCGGTCGCGGTCGGGGGGAACGCGGAGACGATCAGCACCTTCCTGGATCAGCAGCACCGCGAGGGCATGACGCTCGCCGAGGCACTGAAGCTGGCCGTGCAGGCGCTGTCCCGCGAAACCAACGGCGGCGAACGGGAGATCCCCGCCGAGCGACTCGAAGTGGCGGTGCTGGACCGGACACGGCCGCAGCAGCGCAAGTTCAAGCGCATCGTCGGCCGTCAGCTGGCCAGGCTGCTCGACGCGGACGACGCCGCGTCCGCCGCGACGGACGCCCCGTCGGACGAGGACGAGTAAGGGGCCGCACCCGGCTCTCTCCGTGCCCCGGCCCGCCTTGTGCGGTCCGGGGCACGCGCAGTCCGCGTCCGGCAGGAGCTCCGGGCGCACACGGGCGGTGAAGGGGCGGCCACCGGTACGGTCCCGCCCCCGCCCCGCCCCCGCCCCCGCCCCGCCCCCGTCCCCGGCTCCGGCGGTCAGCCCGGCGCGGGCGGCGCGGCCGTCGAGCCGCGTACGAGGAGGTGCACCGGCAGGTCCCCGCCCTCTGGGCGGCGGCCGGCGAGCACGGCGAGCAGCGCTGCCATGCCCCGCTGCCCGATCTGCTCGGCAGGCAGGGCCACGGTCGTCAGCTCGGGCTCGATCGCGGTCGCCAGCGCCAGATCGTCGAAACCGGTGACGGAGAGGTCCTCGGGCACCCGCAGCCCCAGCCGCCGCGCGGCCTTGCAGGCACCCGCGGCCAGGATGTCGTCGTCACAGATGACCGCGGTGGGCCGGGGGCCCCGGACGGTGAGTGCGTCCTCCACCGCCTGCCGCGCGGCGTCGACCGCCAGCGGCGCGGTGACGGTGCGGACCTCCGCGCCGCGCAGGGCGGACCGCAGCGCCGCGGCCCGGACGTCGAAGGTCCAGGATTCGACCGCCGGTGCCAGGTGGACGAAACTGCGGTGGCCGAGCGCGAGCAGATGGTCCGTCACCTGGCGCATGCCGTCCGCGATGTCCAGGTTCACATGGGCCGCCGCACCCGACTGGTCCGGATCGCTGTCCAGCATGACCAGCGGCAGGCCCGACTTCTGGATCGCGGCGAGCGCCCCGACGGCCATCGATGAGGCGATCACTCCGTCCAGCGCGGTCTGCGCCGATCCGAAGGGGTCGCGGGCGGGGCCCACGCCCTCGGGGGAGGGGTAGAGCACCACCCCGAAATCATGCTCGGCCGCCATCGCCGCCGCGCCCGTGTAGACGCGGGCGAAGAACTCGGTGGTGAGCGCCGGGACGACCAGCAGCACGGTCTTCGTCCGGCCGAGCCGCAGCCCGCGGGCGGCGAGATTCGGCCGGTAGCCGAGGCGCTGCGCCGCGTCGCGGACCAGTCCGGCCGTCCGCTCCGAGACCCTTCCGCGCCACTTGTCGCCGAGCACCAGCGAGACGGTGGCCTGCGAGACGCCTGCGGCGCGGGCCACATCACGGCTGGTGGGGCGGGCCGGTACCACTGGTTCCGGGCTCGTCGCTCGGGCGTCCACTCGGGCCTCCGTCCGGCCTGTTCCCGACCGCGGCCATCTGGACTCACGGTCTGCGCACATGGTACGTATGACCAGACACGTTATACGTAACACTCCGGTCGGGACCGGGAGACAAGGGGCGGACATGGCCGCGGGATACGCGGAACTCCTCGGTACCAGGCATGTGACGCGGCTGCTCACCGGCACCCTCGTCGGCCGGCTGCCGAACGCGACAGCGGCCATCGCCGTCGTGCTCTTCGTCCGCGGCCACGGCGGCAGCTACTCGCTGGCAGGGGCCCTCTCCGCCGTCTACGGTCTGGCCACCGCGGTGGGACAGCCGCTGCTCGGCCGCGCCGTCGACCTGTGCGGGCAGCCCCGGGTGATGCTGCCGTCGGCCGTGGTGTCCGCGCTCGGCATGGTGCTCTTCGCCGTCGCGGGCACGGATCCGCTCCCGCTCGCCGTCACGGCGATGCTGATCGCGGGTCTCTTCACTCCGCCCCTGGAGGGCGGGCTGCGCGCCCTGTGGCCCAGTGTCCTGAAGCGCGAGGACCGCGTGCACGCCGCGTACGCGATGGACGCCGTGGCCCAGGAGGTGATGTTCACCGTCGGCCCGCTGCTGATCACCCTGGCGGTCTCGCTGTGGTCGGAGGCCACCGCACTGGTGGCCGTCAACGCCCTCGGCGTGCTCGGCGCCCTCTCCGTGGTCGTCTCCGCGCCCTCGCGCAGCTGGCGCTCCGCACCCCGCGAGGCCCACTGGCTGGGCGCACTCCGCTCGCCCGGACTGCTCGCGCTGCTCGGTGCCTTCTTCTTCGTCGGCCTGGCACTCGGCTCGATCACGGTGGCGGCGGTCGCCTACGCCGACGGGCACGGCGGCGACGGGTCGTACGGCGTGCTGATGGCGGCCATCGGCCTCGGCGCCCTCGCGGGCGGGCTCCTGTACGGCGCCCGGCAGTGGCCGGGGAGCGCCGAGCGGCGGCTGCGTGTCATCGTCGCCGCACTGGCGCTCTGCTACCTGCCGCTGATGCTGGTGCCCGGGGTGACGGCCATGGCCGTCCTGATGACGGTGGCCGGCGTCTTCCTCGCTCCCGCCATCGCCTGCGCCTTCATCGTCGTCGACCGGCACGCCCCGCGGGGCACGGTCACCGAGGCGTTCTCCTGGCTGGTGACCACCTTCGGGGTCGGCGCCGCACTGGGCACCGCCGTCGCCGGACCGGCCGTCGAGACGGGCGGAGTGGCCGCCGGGTTCGCCGCCGCGGGAGGCGGGGGGATCGCCGCGCTCCTCGTCCTGATGGCCACTCAGCGGGTCCTCGCAGCTCCCGGCGGTCCCGGCTCCGTCGTGGCCGGTTCTGAAAATGATCGGAACGGGGCCGTCGAACCCGGTTTCAGGACAGGCCATCAGGCGTAATGTTCAGTCATGGACCGCCGCATTTTCGGGCTGGAGAACGAGTACGGCGTCACGTGCACATTCAGGGGACAGCGCCGACTGTCACCTGACGAAGTGGCGCGCTACCTCTTCCGCCGTGTTGTGTCATGGGGCCGCAGCAGCAATGTCTTTCTGCGGAACGGCGCCCGCCTCTACCTCGACGTGGGATCGCATCCGGAATACGCAACACCCGAGTGCGACAACGTGGCTGAACTGGTCACGCACGACAAGGCCGGCGAGCGCATTCTCGAAGGCCTGCTCGTCGACGCCGAACGCCGCCTGCACGAGGAGGGAATCGCGGGCGACGTCTATCTCTTCAAGAACAACACCGACTCGGCGGGAAACTCCTACGGCTGCCACGAGAACTATCTCGTCGCCCGCCACGGAGAGTTCTCCCGGCTTGCGGACATTCTCATCCCCTTCCTCGTCACCCGCCAATTGATCTGCGGTGCCGGAAAGGTGCTGCAGACCCCGCGCGGAGCGGTTTTCTGCGTCAGCCAGCGGGCGGAGCACATCTGGGAGGGCGTCAGTTCCGCGACCACCCGCTCCCGTCCCATCATCAACACCCGCGACGAGCCCCACGCGGACGCCGAGCGCTACCGCAGGCTGCACGTCATCGTCGGTGACTCGAACATGTCCGAGACGACCATGCTGCTGAAGGTCGGTGCGACCGACCTCGTCCTGCGCATGATCGAGGCGGGCACGGTGATGCGTGACCTGACCCTGGAGAACCCGATCAGGGCCATCCGCGAGGTCAGCCACGACACCACCGGGCAGCGCAAAGTTCGGCTCGCCAGCGGGCGGGAGGCCTCGGCCCTCGAAGTCCAGCGCGAGTACTACGACAAGGCCGTGGACTTCGTGGACCGCCGCGGCATCCGCACGGGCCAGGTCGCGCAGGTCCTGGAGCTCTGGGGGCGCACGCTCGACGCGATCGAGGAGGAGGACCTCGACAGGATCGGCACCGAGATCGACTGGGTGATGAAGTACAAGCTCATCGAGCGGTACCGGGAGAAGCACAACATGACCATGTCGAACCCCCGGGTCGCCCAGATAGACCTCGCCTACCACGACATCCACCGGCGGCGCGGGCTCTACTACCTGCTGGAGAAGCGCGGACAGGCCGCGCGCATCTGCGAGGACCTGAAGATCTTCGAGGGCAAGTCGGTGCCCCCGCAGACCACCAGGGCGCGGCTGCGCGGCGACTTCATCCGCCGGGCCCAGGAGCAGCGCCGGGACTTCACCGTCGACTGGGTCCATCTCAAGCTCAACGACCAGGCACAGCGCACCGTGCTCTGCAAGGACCCCTTCCGGTCGGTCGACGACCGGGTGGAGAAGCTGATCGCCGGGATGTGAGCCGCCCTCACCCCGGCCTGCGAGGGCCCCGCACACCGGAGTGTGCGGGGCCCTCGCGCATGCCGTGCGCCCACATGGGGGACGAGGAGTCGTAGAGTGGCGGCCACTGACACCCCCACTACCCCCGAGGACCACTGTGCGACGCCGTTTTGCTGCCTTGCTCATCGTGCCGGCCCTGGTGCTGACCGCCTGCGGAGGTGAGGACTCCAAGAAGAAGGACGACTCGGCCTCGTCTTCGCCCGACAAGGCCGCCGCCTCGACGGCCGTGCCCAAGCCTGTCGACTCGGCGTCCCCGCTGCCCACGGTCTCCGGCAGCGCGGGCAAGAAGGCGACCATCACGGTCCCGAAGAAGGACCCGAGCGGCAAGTTCGTCATCCACACCCTCTCCGAGGGCAGTGGGGCCGTGGTCAAGAAGAACGACCTGGTGATGGCCGACTTCACCGGCAAGGTCTGGAAGAGCGGCAAGGACATCGGCAGTTCGTTCGACAAGGGCGGTGCCCCGCAGCTCATCACCGCCGGTTCGAAGACGATCATCCCGGCCTTCGCCGACGCCGTCACCGGCAAGAAGCTCGGCAGCCGTGTCCTGGTCGTCGCTCCGCCCAACGCGGCCTTCGGCAGCCAGGGCCAGCAGCAGCTCGGGGTCACCGGCAAGGACACCCTGATCTTCGCGCTGGACATCAAGAAGATCATCCCGAAGAAGGTCGAGGGCACCCAGGCCCCCACCTCGTCCGACCTGCCCCAGATCAAGGCGGACAAGGAAGCACCCGCCACCATCTCCGTGCCGAAGAGCGACCCGCCGAAGAAGCTGGTCGACAAGGAGCTGATCCAGGGCAAGGGCGCGACGGTGAAGAAGGGCCAGACCGTCTACATGCAGTACAGCGGTGCTGCCTGGAAGCCCAATGAGGGCAAGGCGTCCGCGACCCTGTTCGACTCGTCCTGGAAGACCGGCACGCCGTTCCAGACGGCCATCGGCGAGGGCGCGGTCATCAAGGGCTGGGACCAGGGGATCGTCGGCAAGAAGGTGGGCAGCCGGGTCATGCTGGTGATCCCGCCGGAGCTGGCGTACGGCGACAAGGCCCAGGGCGCGACCCTGCCGGCCAAGTCCACGCTGGTCTTCGTCGTCGACATTCTGGCGGCAGTGTAAGACTGTCCTGGTTGCCCAGTACCAAGAAGTAGGAGCAATTACGTGAGCATCGAGAAGCCCGAGATCGACTTCCCGGGTGGCGAGCCGCCGGCCGACCTGGAGATCAAGGACATCACGGAGGGCGACGGCGCCGTCGCCAAGGCCGGAGACCGGGTCAAGGTCCACTACGTGGGCGTGGCCTTCTCCACCGGCGAGGAGTTCGACGCGAGCTGGAACCGCGGCACCCCGCTGGAGTTCCAGCTCGGTGCCGGCCAGGTCATCTCCGGCTGGGACCAGGGCGTCCAGGGCATGAAGGTCGGCGGCCGCCGCCAGCTGACCATCCCCGCGCACCTCGCCTACGGCGACCGTGGCGCCGGTGGCCGCATCAAGCCCGGCGAGACGCTGATCTTCGTCTGCGACCTGGTCGCTGTCTGACCGGAACTGATCGTTTCCGAGGGTCCACGCCTGCGGGCGTGGACCCTCGGCTTTTGACCGGACACCGCGGAGCGGTACGGTCGGCGATCGTGGAGCGTACTGCTGCGTTCCTTCGTACTTCTGCACTGCGTTCTTCCCGGGGGCCGCCCCCCGGCGGACACTCCCGGACCCCAGAGAGGGCGTCGATGGCGATCGCCAAGGCCGAGCGGCTCATGAATCTGGCGCTGTGCCTGCTCGGAACCAGGCGACCCCTCAGCAAGCGTGAACTGCGGGGGTCCATCGAGGCGTATCTGGAAGCCGGATCCGACGAATCCTTCAACCGGATGTTCGAGCGGGACAAGGACGATCTGCGCGAACTCGGTCTGGTCATCGAGACGGTGGAGAGCCTGGACGGGGACGCCGGATATCTGGCCCGCCGTGACAGCAACAGGCTTCCCCCGGTCGCCCTCGACGCCGAGGAAGCAGCCGCGCTCGGGCTTGCCGCCAAGGTCTGGCAGCAGGCCCGGCTGGCCGGCGCGGCCAGCGGCGCGCTGCAGAAACTGCGGGCCGCCGGCATGCCCGAGGCCGAAGATCCGTACGCCGTGCAGCACGGCGCCCTGGAACCGCGGATCCCGGTGCACGAGGCCGCCTTCGAACCGCTGATGCTGGCCTGCCGCGACCGCCGGCCGGTCGCCTTCGACTACCGCAAGGCCAACGCCGCCCGCCCGGAGGCCCGTCAGGTCGAGCCCTGGACGCTGGAGTGCTGGCGCGGCCACTGGTACCTCGCCGGGTGGGACCGGGAGCGAGGCGCCGAGCGGGTGTTCCGGCTCTCCCGTATCACCGGCAAGGTCCGTTCCAGGCCTGGTGTGTTCACCGCCGGGGTGCCGGACGTGGTGACCGTGCGCGAGACCGTGGAGACCTGGGCGGGCGAGACCGCGACCCGCAGCGCGCGGATCCGGCTGCGCCCGGGCGCCGGATACCCGCTGCGCTCCCGTGCGACCGCCGTCCGGGAACTCGGCGACGGGTGGGACGAGTTGGAGATTCCGTACGGGCACGGACTGGACGCCTGGCTGGTGGAGTTCGGCCCCGACGTGATCGTGCTGGAGCCCGCGGATCTGCGGGCCGACGTGGTGGACCGGCTGCGCGCCGTGGCCAAGGACTGAGGGACACGTGGCTACGAACGCGATCGACCAGACCCGCCGGATGCTCTCCCTGGTGACCTATCTGCGCGAGCGCCCCGGGGCACGCGTCGGTGATGTCGCGCGCGCCTTCGGCATCACCGAGGACGAGCTGATCTCGGACCTGGACGTGCTGCCCATGTGCGGGACGAGCTTCCGCGGCGGCGATCTGCTCGACATCGACACCGACGGCGAGTCCATCTGGTGGCACAACGCCGACGACGTGGCCGCGCCGCTGCGTCTCGCGGCCGACGAGGCCACGGCCCTGCTGGTCGCGGCCCGCGCGGTGGCGACGCTGCCGGGGCTCCGCGAGGGCGACCGGAAGGCGCTGCTGCGGGCCACCGCCAAGCTGGAGGGCGCGGCCGGGGACGCGGCGGGCGCCAGCTCCCGGCTCTCGGTGACCTTCGAGTCGGAGGGCGGTGTCTTCGCCGACGTCGACCGCGCCATCTCGGAGCGGCGCAGGCTCTGGCTGCGGTACTACTCGCCGGCCCGCGATGAGCTCACCGAGCGCGAGGTCGACCCGATCAGGCTCTTCGCCGTCGGTCATACGTACATGGAAGGCTGGTGCTACCTCTCCGAGGCACGGCGCACCTTCCGGCTGGACCGGGTCGCCGGGATCCGGCTGCTCGACGAGGCCTCCTCGCCCCCCGAGCTCGAACTGCGGGACCTGTCGGAGGGGCTCGTGCAGCCCGCGGCCGAGGACCCCGAGGTCGTGGTCGAGGTCGGCCCCGGCGGGCGCTGGGTCGCCGAGTACTACCCCCACGACAGCGCGGACGAGCTCGCCGACGGCGGGCTGCGCATCACCCTGCGCACCCCCGACCCCGCCTCGCTGCGCAGGCTCGCCCTGCGGCTCGGCCGGGACGGGCGCATCGTCTCGCCGCACGATCTGGCGGCCAGCGCACAGCTCGCGGCCCGCGAGGCGCTCGCGGCCTATGACGGGCAGGAGTAGAGAGTTGGGGAGAATGCCGGTTATGTCTGAATTCTCGGCACAAGTCGGCCCGATCGTCTTCCGGGCCGCCTGCCCCGACTGCCGCGGCCGCTTCGAGCTGACCGCGAGTGCGCTGCGGCTGGCGATCGGCGCCAGCCGGCGTACCACCTTCTACTCGTTCACCTGCCCCGAATGCGGCTCGTCCGTACGCAAACCGGCTGGTGAGCGGATTGTCGAGCTTCTCTCCTGCGGGGGCGTGCGGACGCTGCGCCTCCACTCCACTGTCTAGGGTGGTCACATGTTCTGGCCGATGACCGCCATCGTGCTGGGATTCCTCGGAATCGCCGTGCTCGGTGTGCTCGCCATCCGGGTTTTCGTCGAGGCCCAGCGCCTCGGCAGTCAAGTGGCGCGCGCCACACAGCAGATCGGGCAGGCCGCTGACGGGCTGGAACGCGCGGCCACCGGGCTCGCACGGAGCGGTGAAAGTTTGCGATAGGGCCTCCGGGCTCTGCTGCCCGGCCGTTTCGGGCGGTACGCTGCTGGTCGCGGGCCCGGGAGCGAGGCGCGGGCCGCAAGCGGGAGTCTGCACGGGCATTGCCCTGCGTTTACTCCCGCGGGTTACGATCGCTGCCAGCACGACGATCGGACTCCTGTCCGATCGGTCGGGCAGTCCCACCCCAGCCGCCTCGGTGAGAAGGTACAGCTTATGTTCGGAAGGCTCGGCGCCCCCGAGATCATCCTGATCCTCGTCGTCATCGTCCTGCTGTTCGGTGCGAAGAAGCTTCCGGACATGGCCCGTTCGCTGGGCAAGTCCGCCCGCATCCTCAAGAGCGAGGCCAAGGCGATGAAGTCCGACGGTCAGCAGACCGCCCCGGCCGACCCGCCGCACGACACGACCGACGTCCCGCGTACCATCCAGGCCGCTCCGGGAGACGTGACCAGCGCCCGTCCCGTGACCGAGCCTTCGGACTCGACCAAGCGCTGACAACCGGGCCGGAGCGGGCACCGCGGTGAGCGGCCGCCCGCCGCACAGATGAGGACGTGGGTTGCTCGTGTCTGCCCGCAAAGTGGAGAGGGATCCCGACGGGCGCATGCCCCTCGTGGAGCACCTGCGTGAGCTGCGCAACCGGCTGGCGAAAGGGCTGCTGGGGATCGTCATCGTCACGATCGTCGCTGCCTTCTTCTACAAAGACATCATTGAATTCTTCACCAACCCGGTGCTGCACGCGGTGGGCTGCCATTCGAGCTTCGCCGAACTCTCGCACAAGGAAGACGGGACCTGCGCACGGATCGTCCTGAACGGTCTGCTCACGCCGTTCACGCTCGCCCTCAAGGTCTCCCTCATGGCCGGTGTGGTGCTCTCCTCGCCGATCTGGCTCTACCAGCTGTGGGCCTTCGTCGCGCCCGGTCTGCACAAGCACGAGCGCAAGTACACCGTCGGCTTCGTGGCGGCGGGCTTCCCGCTCTTCCTGGCCGGCGGCTTCTTCGCGTACAAGACGCTCCCCACCATGGCGAAGGTCCTGCTCGACTTCTCCCCGGCGGGGCTCGACAACCAGCTGCCCCTCGACGACCTGCTCGACCTGATCACCCGGATGGTGGTCGTCTTCGGTCTCTCCTTCGAGCTGCCGCTGCTGCTCGTCATGCTGAACTTCGTCGGGATCATCACCGGCAAGCGGATGGCCGGCTGGTGGCGCGGGATGATCATGGGGATCACGGTCTTCGCCGCGGTCGCCACGCCCAGCACCGACCCGCTGACCATGCTGGCGCTGGCCGGGCCGATCTGGGTGCTGTACGGGGTCGCCACCGTCGTCTCCCTGCTGAACGACCGCCGCAAGGCGCAGCGTGCGGCGGTGGGTCCTGAGGACGACGAGGCGTCCGAGCTCGACCTCACGCCCGAGGATGTCGGCGAGGTGGAGACCGTGCCCGCCACGCGGGTGCCGGGCCAGGCAGGCAGTGAGGCGGACGGTTCCAGGTCCAGTGGTCTCGGCAGTTACGACGACGTCACCTGACCTTGTAGGGTCCGGCGGGTGACCAGCGAGATCACCCTCTTCGTCAATCCCACCGCAGGACGCGGCCGGGGCGCGCACGCCGCGCAGCCGGCCGCTTCCGCGTTGCGGGACGCAGGCTTCTCCGTGCGCACCGTGCTCGGCAGCGACGCGCCCGACGCCCTGCGCCGCGCACGTGAGGCCGTGCGCGGCGGGACCGGCGCACTCATAGCCGTCGGCGGGGACGGAATGATCAGCCTCGCCCTCCAGGCCGTCGCGGGCACCCGCACCCCGCTGGGGGTGGTGGCCGTCGGCACGGGCAACGACTTCGCCCGCGGGCTCGGGCTGCCGGTACGGGACCCGTCCGCCGCGGGCCGCTCGGTGGCCGCGGCGCTCAAGGGCGGGGACATCAGGGAGATCGACCTCGGCCGGGTCGTCCCGGGCGGCGCCGGCCCGGACGGCGCGGGGGCCGGCCGGCCGGGGGAGCGCTGGTTCGGGAGCGTGCTCGCCGCCGGATTCGACTCGCGGGTCAACGACCGCGGCAACCGGATGCGCCGGCCATCCGGACGGCTCAAGTACGACCTGGCGATGATCGCCGAGCTGGCCACCTTCCGGCCGCTTCCGTACCGGCTGTCGCTCGACGGCGGTCCGGTCCGCGAGATCGAGGCCACGCTCGTGGCCGTCGGCAACGGGCCGTCCTACGGCGGCGGCATGCGGATCTGTGCGGGCGCTGAGCCGGACGACGGCCTTCTCGACGTCACGGTGGTCGGTGCCTGCTCCCGCACCACCCTGGTCAGGGTCTTCCCGAAGGTCTACCGGGGCACCCACCTCGGCCATCCCGCGGTCAGCTCGTACCGGGTACGCAGGATCGAGCTGCAGGCCGCCGGGGTCACCGGGTACGCGGACGGCGAGCCGCTGGGGGCGCTGCCGCTCGCTGTGGAGTGCGTGCCGCGCGCGGTCCGGGTCATCGGCTGTTGAAATGCTGAAATAAAGATCGCGCTGACTGTCGGAGGCGGCGGGTAGGCTCGTTGACAAGATGACCGAGGACCTTTCGCCCGCTGAGCGTTATGCAGCCGCCCGCATCCGCGCTGTCGAAGAGGCCACTTCGCTGGCTCCCTTCCGCGGCATGTACGACTTCGATCTCGATCCCTTCCAGATCGAGGCGTGCCGGGCCCTTGAGGCAGGGAAGGGTGTGCTCGTCGCGGCGCCCACCGGCTCGGGCAAGACGATCGTCGGCGAGTTCGCCGTGCACCTCGCCCTGGAGCAGGGCCGCAAGTGCTTCTACACCACCCCCATCAAGGCCCTGTCCAACCAGAAGTACGCGGACCTGGCCAAGCGGTACGGGGCGGACAAGGTCGGACTGCTCACCGGCGACAACAGCGTGAACGCGGACGCCCCGGTGGTCGTCATGACCACCGAGGTCCTGCGCAACATGCTGTACGCGAGCTCGCAGGCCCTGCTGGGCCTCGGCTATGTGGTGATGGACGAGGTGCACTACCTCTCCGACCGCTTCCGCGGCGCCGTCTGGGAAGAGGTGATCATCCATCTGCCGGATTCGGTGACCCTCGTTTCGCTCTCCGCCACGGTGTCCAACGCCGAGGAGTTCGGTGACTGGCTGGACACCGTCCGCGGCGACACCGAGGTGATCGTCTCCGAGCACCGGCCGGTCCCGCTGTGGCAGCACGTGCTCGCGGGGCGCCGGATGTACGACCTCTTCGAGGAGTCGACGGACCACGGCGGCCGGGGCGGCGCCAAACGCGAGGTCAACCCGGACCTCCTGCGGATGGCCCGGCAGGAGAACCAGCGCACGTACAACCCGCGGGACCGCCGCCGCGGCAAGATGGTGCGCGAGGCCGACCGCGAGCGCGAGCGCCGCTCCCGCAGCCGTGTCTGGACCCCCAGCAGGGCCGAGGTCATCGCCCGGCTCGACGCCGAGGGGCTGCTGCCCGCCATCACCTTCATCTTCAGCAGGGCCGGCTGCGAGGCCGCGGTCCAGCAGTGCCTCTACGCGGGGCTGCGGCTCAACCCGGATGAAGCACGTCAGACGGTCCGGGAGATCGTCGAGGAGCGAACCGCCGCGATCCCGCGCGAGGACCTCCACGTCCTCGGGTACTACGAGTGGCTCGAAGGCCTGGAGCGGGGCATCGCCGCGCACCACGCCGGGATGCTGCCGACCTTCAAGGAGGTCGTCGAGGAGCTGTTCGTCCGCGGGCTCGTGAAGGCCGTGTTCGCCACGGAGACCCTGGCGCTCGGCATCAACATGCCCGCCCGCTCGGTGGTCCTGGAGAAGCTCGTCAAGTGGAACGGCGAACAGCACGCCGACATCACCCCCGGTGAGTACACCCAGCTGACCGGCCGGGCCGGGCGGCGCGGTATCGACGTCGAGGGCCACGCGGTGGTGCTCTGGCAGCGCGCCATGGACCCCGGCGCCCTTGCCGGACTCGCCGGTACCCGCACCTATCCGCTGCGCTCCAGCTTCCGGCCCTCGTACAACATGGCCGTCAACCTGGTGCAGCAGTTCGGGCGGCACCGGTCGCGGGAGCTGCTCGAAACGTCCTTCGCGCAGTTCCAGGCCGACAAGTCGGTCGTCGGGATCTCCAAGCAGGTGCAGAAGAACGAGGAGGGCATCGCCGGCTACCGCGAGGGCATGACCTGCCACCTCGGGGATTTCGAGGAGTACGCCCGGCTGCGCCGCGACCTCAAGGACCGTGAGACGGAGCTGGCCAAGCAGGGCGCCGTACAGCGGCGGGCCTCCGCCGCCGACGCTCTGGAGAAGCTCAGGCCGGGCGACGTGATCCATGTGCCGACCGGCAAGTTCGCCGGGCTCGCGCTGGTCCTGGACCCGGGGCTGCCGGCCGGCCGGGCCAACGGGCACCGGGGCTTCGAGGCGTACGACGGGCCGCGGCCCCTGGTGCTCACCGCCGAGCGCCAGGTCAAGCGGCTCGCTTCGATGGACTTCCCGGTGCCCGTGGAGGCACTGGACCGGATGCGGATCCCGAAGTCGTTCAACGCGAAGTCGCCGCAGTCCAGGCGTGATCTGGCAGCCGCGCTGCGGACCAAGGCCGGGCACATCGTGCCCGAGCGGCACCGCAAGCCGCGGGCCGCCGCCGCCGACGACCAGGAGATCGGCCGGCTGCGCACCGAGCTGCGCGCACACCCCTGCCACGGCTGCGACGAGCGCGAGGACCACGCACGCTGGGCCGAGCGCTACCACCGGCTGCAGCGTGACACCCGGCAGCTTGAGCGCCGGATCGAGGGCAGGACCAACACCATCGCCCGCACCTTCGACCGGATCTACGCCCTGCTGACCGAGCTGGACTACCTCAGGGGCGACGAGGCGACCGTGCACGGCAAGCGGCTGGCCCGGCTCTACGGCGAGCTCGACCTGCTGGCATCGGAGTGTCTGCGCGCCGGGGTGTGGGAAGGCCTCAACCCCGCCGAACTGGCCGCGTGCGCCTCCGCGCTGGTCTTCGAGGCGCGGCAGTCCGACGACGCGGTGACGCCGAAGGTCCCCGCGGGGGCGGCGAAGACCGCGCTGGCCGAGATGGTCAGGACCTGGGGCAGGCTCGACGCCCTGGAGGAGGACTTCAAGATCAATCAGACGGAGGGCGTGGGCCAGCGCGAGCCCGATCTGGGCTTCGCCTGGGCGGCCTACCAGTGGGCGTCCGGACGGGGCCTCGACGAGGTGCTGCGCGACGCCGAGATGCCCGCCGGTGACTTCGTCCGCTGGTGCAAGCAGGTCATCGACGTCCTGGGCCAGATCGCGGCGGCGGCCCCCGGTGAGAACAGCACGGTCTCGCGCAACGCCCGCAAGGCGGTCGACGCCGTGCGCCGGGGCGTGGTGGCGTACAGCTCGGTGGGCTGAGCGCGGCCGGCACGGTACGGCCCCGCCGGAGCAGGAGCGCTCCGGCGGGGCCGTACGCCGCTCAGCGGCCCGCTGCCCACTCGTCGTACGCGGTCCAGGCCCGCAGCGAGCGGCCGCTCTCGAAGCGGTGCTCGGTGCCGGTGACCGGATCGGTGAACTCCAGCACCCGGGCCAGCAGTTGCAGAGGCCTGCGGAAGTCGTCCGCGGGCGGGTCGGTGACCACCGGGAAGAACGGATCGCCCAGCAGGGGGACGCCCAGCGCGTTCATGTGGACACGCAGCTGGTGCGTGCGGCCGGTGACGGGCGTGAGCCGGTAGCGGGCGAGATCCCCGCTCCGTCCGGCCGCCTCGATCCACGTCTCGCTGTTCGGCTCGCCGGGCGTCTCGAAAGCGGCGACGATCCCCGGCACCTTCTCGATGCGGCTGCGGGAGACGTGCGGCAGTTCGAGGCCGGCGCGGTACGGGGCGACGGCCTCGTACTCCTTGTGCACCTTCCGGTCCCGGAACAGCGTCTGGTAAGCGCCGCGCTCGTCCGGCCGCACGGAGAACAGCACAAGGCCCGCGGTCAGCCGGTCCAGCCGGTGCGCCGGGCTGAGCGCGGGCAGGCCGAGATCCTTGCGGAGCAGGGCCAGCGCGGTCTGTGTGATGTGCCGGCCCCGCGGGGTGGTGGCGAGGAAGTGCGGTTTGTCGGCGACGACGATGTGCTCGTCGCGGTAACGCACGGTGATACCGAAGGGTACGGGCACCTCGTAGGGGAACTCCCGGTGGAACCAGACCGAGGAACCGGGCAGATAGGGCGTGTCGGCCAGGACCGGCCCGTCCGCCCCCACGAACGCGCCCGCCCGCAGCATGGCGTCCACTCCGGCCGCGCCGACCGGCAGCCGCTCGGCCAGGTGGTCCCTGACGGTGGCCCACGCGCCGTCGGCGGGAAGCCGCAGCCGCACCGCGTCGATGCCCTCACGCTGGGGCAGGGGGCCCGGGAGCCGGGAGGTCTTGCGTCTCATGGTGGCTCAAGAGTACGAGCGGCGGGCCCGTGGGCACACACCCGTCCCGCTCGCGCCCGCCTCGGCCCCGCGCCGTGGGACGCTTGGAGAGGTACCCGTACCTGCTCCGATGTGACTACTTCGGCATCAGCACCGAGTCGACGATGTACACCGTGGCGTTGGCCGTCGGGACATTCCCGCAGACCACGTTCGAGGCGTTGTTGACCTTGTACGAGACGCCGGAGCCCGAGGTGGTGAGGTTGCTCTTCTCCAGGGTCGGGTAGCTGCCGTTCTCCAGCATCTTCGGCGTGAGCTTCTTGCCGACGACGTGGTAGGTGAGGATCTTCGTGAGCATCGCCTTGTCGTTGAGGACCTTGTCCAGCTGAGCCTTCGGGATCTTGTTGAAGGCGTCGTTGGTCGGGGCGAAGACGGTGACGTTCTGGGCGTTGTTCAGGGTGTCGACCAGGCCGGCCTTCTTGACGGCCGTCACCAGGGTGGACAGCGCCGGGTTGTTCGAGGCGGCGGTCGCGACCGGGTCCTTGGCCATGCCGTTGAAGCTGCCCGCGCCGTTCTTCGGGACGGTGGCACAGCCCGGACCGAACGGCTTGCTGGTGTCCATCGCGTTCGACTTGGGCGCCGACGCCGAGGACGACTTGTCCGAGTTCGCCTTCGAATCGTCCTTCTTGTCGCTGGACGAGCACGCGGAGAGCGCCAGGGGAAGGGCGACCGCGCCGACGACGGCGAGCGTGATGCGGGGGAAGCGGGTGGTGCGCATGAGGGTCTCCTCGTGGAAAGGGATGTTCAGAAGGTCCGAAAGGGTGGTGCGCAGGCGGAGTGAGCCGCCGCTACGTAGCGCGTCGCGCAGCGGGTGTTCCATCCGGAACCCGGTGCGGCCGCATCTCTCCGAAGTGCACTCACGTCGGCTATTCGGCCCTGGTGCGGTTCCGGATTGGTCTCTCACCCGATCGAGTGACAGACCAATCCAGGTGGACCCCCGCTGCGAATGCCTGGTGAGGGGCGGTGCCCGCCCGACATGACTTACCGGAGGGAGCGGCATGGCAGACCAGAGGCGACGGACGGCAGTGGTGGGAAGCGGGGTCGCGGGGCTGACCGCCGCGCATGTCCTGCAGCGCGCGCATGACGTATCGCTGTACGAGGCGGACGACCGGCTCGGCGGCCACGCGCACACCCACGACATACCGTCGGCCGACGGCCGGGTGCATGCCGTCGACTCCGGGTTCATCGTCCACAACGAGCGCACCTATCCGCACCTGCTGCGGCTCTTCGCCGAACTGGGCGTGGAGACCCAGGAGTCGGAGATGAGCATGTCCGTGCGGTGCGAGGGGTGCGGCCTCGAATACGCCGGTGCACGCGGCCTGTCCGGTCTCCTCGCCCAGCCGCGCAACGCGTTCCGCGGCCGCTTTCTGCGGATGCTCACCGAAGTGCCGCGCTTCCACCGCCTGGCCCGGAAACTGCTGGAGGCCGGAGCGGGGGCGGAGGCACTGACCCTGGGGGAGTTCCTCGCCCGCGGCGGCTTCTCCCCGTACTTCACCGCGCATTTCATGACACCACTGGTCTCGGCGGTCTGGTCCTGCGACCCGGTGACCGCCCTCGGCCACCCCGCCGGCCCGCTCTTCCGCTTCCTGGACCACCACGGTCTCCTCTCGGTGACCGGATCCCCGACCTGGCGCACCGTGACCGGCGGTTCGCGCACCTATGTCGACCGGGTCGGCAAGGAACTCACCGCGCTGCACACCTCGACCCCGGTCCGCAGCGTCCGGCGCGACGCCGGCGGTGTCGAGATCACCACCGACGACGGGACGGCCGAGCGGTACGACTCGGTCGTCATCGCCGTCCACCCCGGCCAGGCGCTCCGCATGCTCGCCGACCCGACCGAGCAGGAGAGCAGCGTCCTGGGCGCCTTCCGCTACTCCCGCAACCCCACCGTGCTGCACACGGACACCACGATCCTGCCGCGCAGCCCGCGGGCCCGCGCCTCCTGGAACTACCTGATGCCGCAGTGCTCCGCCGGGGCCGACCGCGTCCAGGTCAGTTACGACATGAACCGCCTCCAGCGCCTCGACGCGCCCGAGACCTACGTCGTCACGCTCAACGGCGCGGACCGCGTCGCCGGGGACCGGGTGCTCGACCGCATGGTGTACGAACACCCCGTGCTCAGCGTCGAGTCGGTGGCCGCCCAGCACCGCCTGCCCGGACTGAACGGCCCGGTCACCGCCTACGCGGGGGCCTACCACGGCTCTGGATTCCACGAGGACGGCTGCCGTTCGGGCGCCGTCGCGGCCCGGGCGCTGGGGGTGAGGTGGTGAACGCCCTCTACCCGGTCACGATCACGCATGTGCGGACCACGCCGAAGCGGCACATCATGCACCACCGCACCTATATGTGGCTGATCGACCCCGGCGCGCCGCCGCGGCTGCCGCGCCTGTTGCGCCCGCTCGCCCGGTTCGACGCCCGCGACCACTTCGGCGGGGGCGACCCGGCCATCCGCGACGGCCTGGAGAAGTTCCTCGCCGCACGCGGTGTGGACCTCGGCGGCGGCAGCGTGCTGATGCTCGCCCACGCCCGGGTCCTCGGCCACGTCTTCAATCCGCTGACCGTCTACTGGTGCCGCGACGCGCGGGGGCAACCACTGTGTGTCGTCGCCGAGGTCCACAACACCTACGGCGAGCGCCACTGCTATCTGCTGCGCCCCGACCCGTCGGACCGGGACGTGGTGGCGAAGGAGTTCTACGTATCGCCGTTCTTCCCCGTGGACGGCGACTACCGGATGCGGCTTCCCGAACCGGGCGAGCGGCTGAACCTCGCGGTGCACCTCGAACGCGGCGACGCCCGTCCGTTCACCGCGACCGTACGGGGGGAACGCCGGGCCGCCACCCCGGCCGTTCTGCTGCGGGCGGCGCTCCGCCATCCGTGGTCGACCATGGCCGTCTCCCTCGGGATCCGGGTACATGGAATCTGGCTCTGTCTGCGCGGGCTGCCCGTCCAGCCCCGCCCCCGTCATCTGCCCCAGGAGGGCGTGAAGTGAGTGTTTCGGTTTCCCCGGCGTCTCCCGGTCCGGCAGGATCCCCCGGGTCCGCTCCCCCTTCAACAGCGCTTCACCGCACCGCGGTCGACGCCGGGCGCTGGCCGGACGTCGCCCGGCTGCCTGACGCGTCCTGGCTGCGTACGGCCGTCGCGGAACGTATCGTCCGCAGGGCGCTCGCCGGGCTCCCGCTGCGGGTGCGCCTCGCCGGCGCCGAGACACTCGGTCTCGGCGGCCCGCTGCTCGACGTGCACGACCCGAAGGCGTTCTTCCGCCGGATCGGCGCGGGCGGTCTGATCGGCTTCGGTGAGTCCTGGATGGCGGGGGAGTGGGCGGCCGCCGACCTGGTCGGTGTCCTCACCGTGCTGGCCGAACGGGCCGCCCGGCTGATCCCCGCGCCGCTCCAGCGGCTGCGCACCGTCTGGGCCAGGAAGCAGCCGGACGCCCAGCGCAACACCCCCGAGGGCTCGCGCGAGAACATCAGCCACCACTACGACCTCTCCAACGAACTGTTCGCGCTCTTCCTCGACGAGACGCTCTCGTACTCGTCGGCGCTCTTCCGCGGCTTCCCCGCCGACCGGTCGCTGCTGGCCGCGGCCCAGCACCGCAAGATCGACCGGCTGCTCGACGAGGCCGGGGTCGGCCCCGGCACCAGGCTGCTCGAAATCGGCACCGGCTGGGGCGAGCTGGCCGTCCGGGCCGCCGAACGCGGCGCCCGGGTGCGCACCGTGACGCTCTCCCGGGAACAGCGCGACCTGGCCGTCGAACGCATCCGCGCCGCGGGGCACGAGGACAGCGTCTCGGTGGAGATCCTCGACTACCGCCGGGTGGAGGGGAGTTACGACGCCATCGTGAGCGTCGAGATGATCGAGGCGGTCGGCGCCGAGTTCTGGCCCGACTACTTCATGACGCTGGACCGGCTCCTGGCGCCCGGCGGCCGGGTCGCGCTCCAGGCGATCACCATGCCGCACGACCGGATGCTGGCCAGCAAGGACACCTTCACCTGGATCCAGAAGTACATCTTCCCCGGCGGTCTGCTGCCCTCGACCGAGGCGATCGAGCAGATCACCGCCGGGCGGACGGCGCTGCGCGTCCAGCGCCGCGAGGAATTCGGCCCGCACTACGCCGAGACGCTCAGGCTCTGGCGCGAACGGTTCGAGGAGCAGGCGGGCGCCGTCGGCGCACTCGGTTTCGACGCGACCTTCCGGCGGATGTGGACCTTCTACCTCGCCTACTCCGAAGCGGGCTTCCGCTCCGGCTATCTCGATGTGCAGCACGTACTGCTCTCCAAGGAGGAGACCCACCGATGACGCGCCCTCAGACCCGGACCGGCGCCGCCCAGCAGCTGTTCCCGCTCGTCGAACAGCTCCTCGGCGGACGCCTTCCGCTGCGCCTGCGGGCCTGGGACGGCTCCACCGCCGGACCCGAAGGCGCGCCCGTCGTGGTCCTGCGCTCCCGCCGTGCCCTGCGCCGGCTCGTCTGGCAGCCCGGCGAACTCGGCCTGGCCCAGGCCTACGTCACCGGCGAACTGGACATAGAAGGCGACCTCGCCGACGGTCTGCGCACCGTGTGGGGCGCGGTCAGGGCCCGCGGGCTGCGCCCCCCGCAGCTCACCGTCGCCGACCGGGCCCGCGCGGTGCGCACCGCGCTGCGCCTCGGCGCGGTGGGCCCGCGCCCCGCTCCGCCGGCCGCCCAGGCCAGGCTGGGCGGCGCCCTGCACAGCAAGGCCCGCGACCGGGCGGCGATCAGCCACCACTACGACCTCTCCAACGACTTCTACCGCCTGCTGCTCGACGAGACGATGGCGTACTCCTGCGGCTACTGGACCAGCGACGAGGCCGGGTACGGCGCGGCCGACGCCCAGCGCGACAAGCTGGAACTGATCTGCCGCAAACTCGCCCTGACCCCCGGGGCCCGGCTGCTGGACATCGGCTGCGGCTGGGGATCGCTGACCCTTTACGCGGCGCAGGAGTACAAGGCGAGGGTCACCGCGGTCACGCTCGCCGCCGAACAGGCGGAGTACGTCAGGCGGCAGGTGGAGGAGCGCGGGCTGGCCGATCTGGTCGAGGTACGGCACTCGGACTACCGCGACATCACGGGCGGCGACTACGACGCGGTGTCCACCATCGAGATGGGCGAGCACGTCGGCGACGCGCAGTACCCCGGCTTCACCGCCACGCTGTACGGGATGCTCCGCCCGGCGGGGCGGGCGCTGGTCCAGCAGATGTCCCGCGGCGCGGTCGCCCCGGGCGGCGGCGCCTTCATCGAGGCGTACATCGCACCCGACATGCACATGCGCCCGCTGGGGGAGACGGTCTCGCTCCTGGAGGGCGCGGGACTCGAAGTACGGGCCGTGGAGTCGCTCCGCGAGCACTACACCCGTACGGTCGCCGCCTGGGAACAGACCCTGGAGGAGCGCTGGGAGGAATTCCGCGCGCTGGTCGGCGAGGAGACGGCCCGGGTCTGGCGGCTCTATCTGGTGGGCGGCCGGCTCGCGTTCGAGGAGCGCCGGATGGGCGTGGACCAGATTCTCGCCGTACGGCCCGACGCCGGCGGCGGCAGCGCGATGCCCGCCACGCTGCGCGACTGGTACGCCGGGGACGCCGGCCGGTGAGCGGCTACCCGTGGGGCGCGTTCGGCGTGGGGGCCGGCGCCGCGGCCGCCGCCGCGCTCGCCGTCATGCTCCTGACCTTCGCCGTCGCGGTGGTCAGGGGGGTGCACCGGATCGTCGACATCGCCTGGGGGCCGGCGTTCGCCGCGGTCGCCGTCGTCTCGTACGCCGTGTCGGCGGGAGAGGGCGGCGACGGTGCGCGGCGGCTCGTGGTCACCGCGCTGACCGTCGTCTGGGGGCTGCGCCTCGGCATCCACATCGCGCTTCGCGGGCGCGGCCACGGCGAGGACCCGCGGTACGAGGCGATGCTCGCCAAGGCCCCGGGCGACCGGAACCTCTACGCGCTGCGCAAGGTCTATCTGCTCCAGGGCGCCCTGGTCCTGCTCGTCTCCCTGCCGGTCCAGGCAGCGCAGTACCTGCCGGGCGCGATCGGGCCCGCCGGGTACGCGGGCTGCGCGGTCTGGCTGACCGGGCTGCTCTTCGAAGGGGTCGGCGACCGCCAGCTGGCCCGCTTCAAGGCGGATCCGGCGCACCGGGGGCGGATCATGGACCGCGGTCTCTGGTCCTGGACCAGGCACCCGAACTACTTCGGTGACTTCTGTGTCTGGTGGGGGCTCTTCCTGCTCGTCTGTGACGATCCGGTGGTGGCCGCGGCCACCGTGGTGAGCCCGCTCGTGATGAGTTTCCTGCTCATCGGCGGAAGCGGGAAGCGGCTGCTGGAGCGGCACATGGCGGACCGGCCGGGCTTCGCCGACTACACCGCGCGGACCAGCGGGTTCTTTCCCCTGCCGCCGAAGCGGAGCTGACGGGGCGGAGGGTACGACAACATGGAGGAGGGGGAGCCCGGCTGGGCTCCCCCTCCTCCATGTGCTCACTGCCTTATGTGCTCACTGCGGCAAAGTGCGCCGCCGCGGGTCCGGTCAGGCCGCGAACTTCATGAGGGCGAGCGGGGTGGTCGTCGGCGCCTTGGAACCGCCGGCCGGTTCCACCGTGATGCCCATCCCGGCAGCGGAGTCCACCGAGCCCTCCATGAGCACGCTCTCGGAGGAGGACGAAGGATTCAGCAGACCGGCGGAGCGCATCGTTCCGTTGTCGTCGAACCAGAGCTGGTAGACCTTGTCACCCGGCGGTTTCGGCAGCCCGGAGGCGAGGAAGGCCGCCTTGTCCCTGGTGTGCGAGACGACCACTGTGCCGGTCGCCCCGTCCGTCAGCCTGCCCGTGGTGACCTTGGCGTCCGGCGCGGCGAGCACATCGGCCAGCGCGCGGGCCTGCTGCTGCGACTGCGCCGCGTCGGTCCTCGCGTCCCCCGCCTCCTGGTGCTGCCACACCGCGACCCCGCCGAGACCGACGGCGGCGGCGAGACAGGCGGCCAGTGCGAAGCGGGAGAGCGAGCGCCCGCCGCGTACGGGCCCGCCACCGCCGCGGTGCTGCTGAGGCAGCAGTGGTGCCTCCTGGCGCTCGGTGGCGATCCGCCGCAGGACCTCCTGCTTGAGAGCGGGGGGCGGGGTCACGGTGACGGCGAGGGCCAGCCGGCCCGCCGTGGCGGACAGCTCCCGGACCTCCTGGGCGCAGGCGGAGCACACCTGCAGATGCTGCTCGAATTCGGCGCGTTCGCCCGGCTCCAGTGCGTGGAGCGCGTAAGCGCCGGTGAGTGTGTGCAGATCCGCTGTCATCATGCGCTGACCCCCAGGCAGTCGCGCATCCGGATGAGTCCGTCGCGCAGTCGAGTCTTGATGGTGCCGAGCGGTACGGAGAGCAGTTCGGCCACTTCCCGGTAGGCAAGGCCCCTGTAGTACGCGAGCGTCACCGACTCGCGCTGCACCTCTGTCAGAGAGCTCAGACAGCGGCGAACCTGTTCCCGTTCCAGCCGGGACTCGACCTGCTCGACGACCTCGTCGAACGCGGGCGTCCGGTCGAGCAGTGCGGCGCGGTGCTCACGGTCCGAAGCGGCCTGGGCCGAGCGGACCCGGTCCACCGCACGGCGGTGCGCGAGCATCAGGACCCAGTTCATCGCCGAGCCCCGGTCGGGCTGGAAGCGTGCCGCGCTGCGCCACACCTCCAGGAGAACCTCCTGGGCCACCTCTTCGGACTGCGCGGGATCACGCAGTACCGCGCGCACCAGTCCGAGGACGGGACCGCACACGGAGTCGTACAGACGCGAGAACGCGTCCTGGTCCCCACGGGCGACCATGGCGAGCAACTGCTGCAGATCAGGTCCCGCCGAAGCGGCTCCGCTGATGTGTACGGCTTCTTTCACGCGGCGTTCCTTCACAGGGCGGGCATGCGGTATACGGGTTCTCGCGGGGTATTCGGAGCGAGTGCGGCCGCGGATTGGTCAAGCGTACGAATCGTTCGGCGTCACCAGTTCTCCGCCTCGCGTCCGCGCGGCCGGGGGCGCCCGGCCAGGCGCGCGCGGAAGGCGCCCCGGCGCAGCGGAAAGCCCCGGCCCGCGAGCGCACGCTCGCGGGCCGGGGCTTTCCGCTGCCGGTGGTCAGCCCGCCTGCTCCTGCTCCGCCTCGACCCTGGCGTTCCACTCGCGCTTCACGGCGCGCCAGCTGTCGTCGTCCTGCCCCAGGCGCCAGTAGCCCGAGATGGAGAGCCGTTCGCGGGGGATCCCCCGGTCCAGCCGCAGATGGCGGCGCAGCTCCTTCACGCAGCCGGCCTCTCCGTGCACGAACGCGCTGACCTCGCCTGCCGGGAAGTCCAGGGCCTGCACCGCATCGACCAGCGCGGCGCCCGCAGGGCGCCCGCCGCGGTGCAGCCAGCGCACCCCGACGCCGTCCGGTGCCTCGATCTTCTGCTCCTCGTCGGGGCCCGACACCTCGACGAACGCGTGGACCACGGCCCCCGCGGGCATCCGCTCCACCGCGGCCGCGATGGCGGGCAGCGCGCTCTCGTCCCCCACCAGCAGGTGCCAGTCCGCGGCCGGATCCGGTGCGTAGCCGCCGCCGGGGCCGAGGAAACGGACCGTGTCGCCGGGCCGCGCGCCGGCCGCCCACGGGCCGGCCAGCCCCTCGGTGCCGTGCACCACGAAGTCGACAGTCAGCTCGCGCAGCGCCGGGTCCCAGGACCGCACCGTGTACGTACGGGTGACGGGCCACTGCTCGCGCGGGAGCTCCTCGCGGATCCGGGCCATGTCGAACGGCTCCGGATAGCTCACGCCCGCGGGCGGGAAGAGCACTTTGATGTAGTGGTCGGTGAACTCCGAGGCGTCGAAAGCGCCCAGACCCTCACCGCCGATGACGAGACGGACCATGTGCGGAGTGATCCGCTCGGTGCGGATCACCTGTGCCTCATGGGCCTGCGGTGTCTTTCGGGCCGGTGCTTCCGCCACGGACAGCTCCCCTGATCGTCATGGTTAGGCTCACCTAAGTTAGCACCTCAGCCCTGCAGGGTGGAGAGCAGCCGCTGGAGCGATCCGCCCAGACCCCAGAGGGCCGCCTGCTGCTCCAGGGTGGCGGGGTCGCGCGGCTCGGAGGGCAGCGCGGGATCGAACGGCGGCAGCGGCACGTCCGATGCCACCCGCACCACCTTCGGCGCCACGGCCACATAGGGGCGTGCCTCGTCCAGCTTCCGGCGCTGCGAGGGGGTCAGCGCGGACGCCGGGTCGCCTGCCGCGGCCATGATCCCGTCCAGGTCCCCGAAGGCGTCGAGCAGCTTCGCCGCGGTCTTCTCACCGATCCCCGGGACGCCGGGCAGCCCGTCGCTCGGGTCGCCCCGCAGCAGTGCCAGGTCCACATAGCCCTGGCCGGTCACCCCGTACTTCTCGCGCAGCAGCGCCTCATCGGTGAGCTGGAGGCTTCCCACGCCCTTCAGCGGGTACAGCACCCGCACGCCCCGGGCGTCGTCCACCAGCTGGAAGAGGTCGCGGTCACCGGTGACGATGTCGACCGGGCCGGTGGCCCGGCCGGCGAGCGTGCCGATCACGTCGTCCGCCTCGTACCCCGCGACACCCACCCGGGCGATCCCGAGGGCGTCCAGCACCTGCTCGATCATCGGCACCTGCGGGGCCAGGGTGTCGGGGGTGTCCTCCTCGTCGGGGCCCTGTTCCGTCTCCTGTGCCACCCGGTGCGCCTTGTACGAGGGGATCAGATCGACCCGCCACTGCGGACGCCAGTCCGCGTCCATGCAGGCGACCAGGGAGTCCGGGCGGTGGTCCTGGACCAGGCGGGCGATGAAGTCGAGCAGCCCCCGTACGGCGTTGACCGGGGTGCCGTCCGGGGCGCGGACCGAGTCGGGGACCCCGAAATAGGCCCGGTAGTAGAGGGAAGCGGTATCGAGGAGCATCAGGCGTCGCGTCACACCCCGATGATGCCGTACGCCACCGACAGCCACCCCGAGTGAGCTGCGTCACTCTTCTGTTTGAGTTGTGTAAAGAGGGGCAGGCGCCGCCACGGAGCGGAACCAGTAGCAGATTCAAGTATTGCGAGGGTGAAGCGGACCGATCCCGCGCCGCTCCACGACCTGTCGACACGGGGGTGATGGGTCGTCTTCGTTCAAACGCGTGAGGTGTATGTGTCCAGGCTGCAAGCCGACCACTTGTACAAAGTGTTCGGCAGACGACCCGATGAAGCCGTGGGGAAACTCGAGAACGGCACCGGCCGCGATGAGCTGCGCGGTGAGGGGACGACTGCTGCGGTCATCGACGCATCCTTCACCGTCGAGCCCGGCAACATCTTCGTCGTCATGGGTCTCTCGGGGTCCGGCAAGTCCACGCTCCTGCGGATGCTCAACGGGCTCCTCGAGCCGACCGCGGGCCGGGTGCTCTTCGACGGTCAGGATCTGACCGCTCTCAGCGACGGCGAGCTGCGCGAGGTGCGCTCCAGGAAGATCAGCATGGTCTTCCAGCACTTCGCGCTCTTCCCCCACCGCAGCGTCCTGGAGAACGCCGCCTACGGCCTGGAAGTACAGGGTGTTCCCCGTGCCGAGCGCGAGAAGCGGGCGGCCGAGGCCCTGGAGATGACGGGTCTCGCGGGCTGGGAGAAGTCCTGGCCCGACGAGCTGTCCGGCGGTATGCAGCAGCGCGTGGGCCTGGCCCGCGCCCTCGCCACCGACGCGGACCTGCTGCTGATGGACGAGTCCTTCAGCGCGCTCGACCCGCTGATCCGCCGCGACATGCAGGACCAGCTGCTGGAACTGCAGAAGCGGCTGAAGAAGACGATCGTCTTCATCACCCACGACCTCAACGAGGCCATGCGCCTCGGCGACAGCATCGCGGTCATGCGCGACGGGGAGATAGTCCAGCTCGGCACCGCCGAGGACATCCTCATCACGCCGGCCAACGACTACGTCGCCTCCTTCACCAAGGACGTGGACCGCACCCGGGTCCTCACCGCTGCGGCGATGATGACCGACGCGCACCGCCCCGACGCGGGCGACTGCGGCTGCGAGACCGTCACCCCCGACACCACGTTCGCCGACCTGTGCGGCGTGAGCGCACGCGTCCCGCACCCCGTGGCCGTGAAGAACGCCCAGGGCAAGCTGGTCGGTGTCGTACAGCAGTCCCGTCTCATAGGTTTCCTCGGCGAGTACGCCGAAGCCCCGCTGGCCTGCGACGCGGCCCCCAAGAACAAGGCGGTCGCCAGTGCCTAGGTTCCATTTCGGCGACTGGGTCGAGAACATCGTCCAGTGGCTGCAGAATCACGTCGGCTGGCTCTTCGACGCGATCAACAGCGTTCTCACGAACATGTACGACGGCGTCAACGCCGTGCTGGGCGGCGGTGAACCGCTGCTCATGGCGGGCATCTTCGCCGTCCTCGCCTTCTGGCTCCGCGGCCTGGTGCCGGCGGTGCTGACCTTCGTCGGCTTCGCTCTCATCGACTCCCTCGCCCTCTGGGACGACGGGATGGAGACGCTGTCGCTGGTGATCGTCGCGGCCGTCATCACGATCGTGATCGCGGTACCGATGGGTATCTGGGCGGCGCGCAACGCGAAGGTCGGTGCCGCGGTCCGCCCGGTGCTCGACGTCATGCAGACGATGCCCGCCTTCGTCTACCTGATCCCCGGCGTCATGTTCTTCGGCGTCGGGGTCACCCCCGGCGTGATCGCCACGATCGTCTTCGCGATGCCCCCGGGTGTCCGGATGACCGAGCTCGGCATCCGGCAGGTGGACGGCGAACTGGTGGAGGCCGCCGAGGCCTTCGGCACCTCCCCGCGCAACATCCTGCGCCGGGTCCAGCTGCCCCTGGCACTGCCGACGATCATGGCCGGTGTCAACCAGGTCATCATGCTCGCCCTGTCCATGGTCGTCATCGGCGGTATGGCCGGCGCCGGCGGTCTCGGCGAGAAGGTCTACGCCGCCATCACCCAGCTCCAGGTCGGCCTCGCCGCCGAGAGCGGGGTGGCCGTGGTCATCCTCGCCATCTACCTGGACCGGATGACCGGCGCCCTCAACCTGCGGGTCTCGCCGCTCGGCCGCCGCGCCGCCGCGAAGGCGGCCGCCCTGGCCCAGCGGTGGAGCTTCACGCACTACCGTCCCGGCACCACCGTCGCCATGATCGGCGTCGTGATCCTCGGACTCGTCGCGGGAGGCATGAACCTCGGTTCGGCCTCGGACAGCGGCAGCTCTTCGCAGGCGGGCTCGGACGTCGGCCACGGCAAGCAGATCAAGATGGGGTACATCCCCTGGGACGAGGGCATCGCCTCCACGTTCCTGTGGAAGGAGCTCCTGGAGCAGCGCGGCTACACGACCGACGTCAAGCAGCTCGACGCCGGCCCGCTCTACTCCGGTGTGGCCCGCGGCGACATCGACTTCCAGACGGACTCCTGGCTGCCGACCACGCACAAGGACTACTGGAACAAGTACAAGTCCCAGCTCGACGACATGGGCAAGTGGTACGGCCCGACGTCGCTGGAGCTGTCCGTGCCTTCGTACGTCAAGGGTGTGAAGTCCCTGGCGGATCTGAAGGGCAAGGGCAAGGAGTTCAACGGCAAGATCATCGGCATCGAGTCGAGCGCCGGTGAGATGGGCCTGCTGAACAAGAAGGTCCTGAAGTCCTACGGGCTGCAGGGTGAGTACAAGGTCGTGTCGTCGAGCACGTCGTCGATGCTGGCGCAGCTGAACCGCTCCATCAAGAAGAAGGAGCCGGTCGTCGTGGTGCTGTGGTCGCCGCACTGGGCGTACGGCAAGTACGACCTGACGAAGCTCAAGGACCCGAAGGGTGCCTGGGGCAAGAGCGACTCGATCCACACCGTCGCGCACAAGGGCTTCGACAAGAAGGACCCGACGGTCGCGAAGTGGCTGAAGGACTTCAAGCTCTCCGAGGGCCAGCTGACCAGCCTGGAGAACGCCGTCCAGGCCGCCGGCGAGGGCCACGAGCAGGACGGTGTGCGCGCCTGGCTGAAGAAGAACCCCGGCATGGCCGGCAAGCTGGCGCCGGTGGCGAAGGGCGCGGGTGCCCCGCAGAAGGGCAAGGACGCCGGCAAGAGCGTCAACCTGGGCTTCTTCCCGTGGGACGAGGCGATTGCCTCCACCTACCTCTGGCAGAACATCCTGGAGGACCGCGGTTACAAGCCCAACGTCAAGCAGCTCGACCCGGGTCCGCTGTACACCGCGCTGGCGCAGGGCCAGGAGGATGTGCAGTTCGACTCCTGGCTGCCGACGACCCACAAGCAGTACTGGGACAGATACAAGAGCAAGCTGACCGATGTCGGCTCCTGGTACGGGCCCACCTCCCTCGAACTGTCCGTGCCTTCGTACGTCAAGGGTGTGAAGTCCCTGGCGGATCTGAAGGGCAAGGGCAAGGAGTTCAACGGCAAGATCATCGGCATCGAGTCGAGCGCCGGTGAGATGGGCCTGCTGAACAAGAAGGTCCTGAAGGCTTACGGGCTGCAGGGTGAGTACAAGGTCGTGTCGTCGAGCACGTCGTCGATGCTGGCGCAGCTGGACCGCTCCATCAAGAAGAAGGAGCCGGTCGTCGTGGTGCTGTGGTCGCCGCACTGGGCGTACGGCAAGTACGACCTGACGAAGCTCAAGGACCCGAAGGGTGCCTGGGGCAAGAGCGACTCGATCCACACCGTGGCCCGCAAGGACTTCGGCAAGGACCTGCCCGAGCTGAACGGCTGGCTGAAGAAGTTCAAGCTCAGCGAGGACAAGCTCAACTCCCTGGAGGTCGCGATCCAGAACGGCGGTGCGGGCAAGGAGAAGCAGTCCGCCCGCAAGTGGCTCGACGCCAACCCGGGCCTGGAGGACAAGCTGGCGCCTGTCGGCAGCTGATCCGACTCTCCCGCAGGAGATCTTCCGCGGAAGGCTCACCCGCAAGGGGTGGGCAACGCCACCGGCGTTGCCCACCCCTTGCGGTGTTTCCGGCCGCTCCGCCGTCAACGCCTTCGCCGGTGCCGGTACTTGGCGGCGGCCGGGAGCGGGGGCCTGTGGGCCCGCCCCGCGGCCGTCCGGCCGGGAGCTGGTGCGACGCGGGTGTGACGCGAGCACCCTGCCATGGCCCGAAGCTGCGTAAGGTGCTTGCAGACACGACCGGCGACCGGGCAAAGGGAGGGGAACCAGGGATGGACGTTAACGAGAAGGAGGCGTTCCGGGTGGGCGCCGCCGTCCGCAGACGCCGCCGTACGCTGGGGCTCACCCTCGCCAAGGTGTCCGCGCGCAGCGGTCTCTCCGTCCCCTTCCTCAGCCAGATCGAGAACGAACGCGCCCGGCCGAGCGAGCGCTCCCTCCAGCGGGTCGCCGACGCGCTGGAGACCACGGCCGTGGAACTGCTGGCCGTGTCCGACGCGGGACGCACCGTCGATGTCGTCCGTGCGGCGGACACCGCCGGGTGCGACCGGGATCCCGGGCCGCGGATCCGGGACCTGGTACGCGGGCACCATCAGCTGCACGCCATGGAGTTCACGGGCGAGCAGGAGACCGGACGCGAGTTCCAGCACCGCAACGACGAAGTGCTGTACGTGGCCGAGGGCGCGGCCGAGGTGGAGGCCGAGGGCCGCGCCTACCGTCTGGAGCGCGGCGACAGCCTGTTCCTCTCCGGCGGGGTGCGGCACCGCTGGCGTGCCACGCTGCCCGAGACCCGCATCCTCGTCGTCGCCGTCGCCGAGCACGTGGACGCGACCGCCGACCCGCGGGCCCGCCCCGGTCCGAACGGGCCGGCCTAGGCCCGCTGCCCCCCGCCCCCCGCCCGCGTCAGGCCCGGGCCTCGGCGTACGGCAGGAAGTCGTCCAGCACCACGACCCACCCCTCCGCGCGGAACAGCCGGGTCCCCTCGTCCGCGAGCTCCGGGTCCTTGGACGCCCGGTCCACCCAGGTCTGCGGATCGGGGCCCAGCAGGTCGAACAGCCTCGGGGAAGCCGCCAGCAGTTCGCCGAGGAGCGCGGCCTGCTCCGGCGGGGCGGGCCGCGGGCGGCCGTCCGGACCGGCCAGCACGCCCATGCTGCTGGCGTAGAGGTGCACCTCTTCCACCGGCAGACCGTTCGGCAGCTCCATGGGGAACTCACCGTTCGGCAGCAGAACCCTTTCGTAGTAGGGGAGTTCGGTCGCGTCGACCGCGGCCAGCTGGTCGTCGTCCAGCCAGGTGACGGCCAGTGAGAGGACCGACCCGCGGTCGGTGTACGGCGCGGTGGCGACGTATCCGGCGGGGTAGATGTGGGCGCAGCACCCGATCGCGATGCCCTCGACCCGTACCGGGACCATGGGCACGGTGCCGGAGATACCGCGGCTCAGCAGCTTGTTGCTGAGCTGGGCAGGCGAGGCGTTGGAGCCGACCGACATCGCCGGGTGGCGTGCGGCCAGCCGCGGCAGACCCCGCGCCGCCAGATACGCGTCCAGTGCCACGGGCCCGTTCGCGGTGGAGACCTGCCAGGTCTCCACCGGGCCGGCGCCCGGTGCCATGGTGAGCAGCGTCCGGGAATCGAGCAGTGAGGGCTCCGTGACCGGCAGCCCGGGATAGCTGAGCGGCTCCTTGGCCGGCACCACGGCGAGGCCGAGCGCTTCGAGTGAACGGTCCTGCACAGTTCTTCCCTTCGCCGGTGACCACACCCTCCGGCCGCTGAGCTTGCCACAGGAGTGCCGCTGCCGGGTGACGGCCGTGCCGCAACCCGGGAGCCTGCTCGGCCCGGGCTCGCTAGAATCCCTGACCACAGCTCAACTCGGCTATGGGGGAAGCGATTTGCTGATGCTGACACGTGCGATGCTGAGCGGCCGCGGGCATCCGCGCTTCCGTACGTCACTGCGCTGGTGGGTCGCGGAACGCTCGGTGCTCGGACTCTTCCTCCTGGCCTTCGGATCGCTGGTC
The DNA here is from genome assembly GCF_036061255.1 of Streptomyces sp. NBC_00388. Taxonomy (NCBI): domain Bacteria; kingdom Bacillati; phylum Actinomycetota; class Actinomycetes; order Kitasatosporales; family Streptomycetaceae; genus Streptomyces; species Streptomyces sp. NBC_00388. Next base: position 1,396,911 of record NZ_CP107948.1, on the reverse strand, counting down.
GCCCTCTCCGCGGCGATCGCGGCCGGCCTGTCACTCACCCTCGAATCGCCGCGCCCCCTGGACGCGCGGATGACCGATGTGCACCAGCTGACCAACCTGACGCTGCACGCGCTGCGCGCCTGCGTCGGCACGGACAACCTCGATCCGCAGGACGGCAACAGCGCCCAGGAGGCGCTGTCCACCCTCGCCTCCGTCATCGGGGCCATCGTCCCCGCGACCCTGGTCGGCGTCGTCTTCATCAAGATGTTCTCGGTGCGGCCCTTCGTCTGGCGCGACCGGGTCAGTGTGAGCTACGCACACCAGGCGGACGCCCGCGACTTCGCCGGGCAGCACGTCGGCAGCGACCACCGGATCCTGGCCGTCCGTTTCTACAACCGGATGGAGAACCTCGCCGTCATCGACCTCTCGGCCCGCGTCTACCTCTGGTACCTGCGGCCCTCGCCGCACGACGGCACCCCGGTCTTCTGCAAGCAGCAGCTGCACGTACTGGACCAGCACGGCAGGCCGGCGCAGGAGCGCACCTGGTTCATCATGGACCGCGGGTCGCCCCTGACGGTGTGGATCCCGGTGGAGGCCGCCGTGCCCGAGCTCCCCATCGGTGAGATCCAGGGCACCCTGCTCGACGGCGCGCACTCGGTACGGATGCTGGTGCGGCTCACGGCCAAGGCCGCAGGACTGGGGACGGAGGTCTTCGGTGAGCGCTGGTTCGACCTGGAGGGTGACGACTTCGAGCTGGGCCGCTTCGCGCCCATCAGGCCGGACGTGGACGCCGACATAAGGGTCTGGGAGGGGTGGCCGACCTTCGACTCCCTGCTGGGCGTCGGTGAGCGGACCACGGACCGTCCACGGGCGGGGCACCCGGGTGGCGCCGGGCACCGGCAGCCGGTGACGCTCCGCAAGGCCGCGCGGCAGGGCCGCCCCGGGGGCCGCCTCACCGAAGCGCCCGCTCTGCACCCGCCCGGGCCGCCGGCGCCCGGCACCGAGCTCTAGGGTGACCGGATGAGCGCTTCGACCCCGCCCGGCTGGTACCCGGACACCGGTATGCCCGCAACCGAGCGGTGGTGGGACGGCGCGGCATGGACCGCGCACACCCGCCCGCCCGGCGGCGTACCGCAGCAGCCGGCTCCTGCGGGGCCCGGCTTCGGGCCCCCGCCCCCGCCGCCCCCCGCGGCCCGGAGCGGGGGCGGCGGCCTGCCGCGCGCGGTGCCGGTCGCCGCGGGCGCGGTGCTCGTGGCTGCCCTGGCCGTGACGGTCGCGGTCACCTTGGTGGGCGGAGGCGGGAACGGCACGAGGGCGCACCCCCCGTCCGCGACGAGCGCCCCTGCCCGGGCCACCGCCGGGGGGACGCACAGCCCGGGGGCCGGTGCGCCACCGACCGCCGATCCCTCGCTGCTCGTCGACGAACTCGACGGCATCACCCTGCCGGTCCCCGGCGGTTGGGAGAAACCGGCGGACACGGTCGGGGACGTCACGACCATGCGGACCCGCCACTCCTACGAGTGCCCCGGCGACTCGGCCTCGTTCTGCTATCACGCCACGGTGACCTCGCAGACCGCCGACGAGACCGACCTCCCCTCGGCCGAGGCCGTCGCCAGGGCGGACATCAAGGACGCCGCCGACAGCTCGTACGACAGAGACCCCGCCGGGAACCTCGACTACGACGGCATCACCTCGCACACCGTGCTGCGGTCCCGGTCCGTCGTCGTCGCGGGGCGCACCGGCTATCTGGTGCGCTGGCGAGTCAGGACCGGTGCGGGGCCCGGAGGTTACGTCCAGACCGTCGCCTTTCCCTCGTCCGTAGGGTCCGAGTCGATGGTGGTGGTGCGGTTCGCCTTCGACGCGGGCCCCGGCGGACCGGCGCCCGGCGGCATGGACACCATCACCAAGGGGATCCGGCCCATCGGCGACGCCACCAGCGGCGGCGTGGGAAGCAGCATCGGTCACTGAGCCGCCTCCGCGTGCCGCCGTGGGCGGGCGCCGCCGGGCCGGGCGCCGCCGGGCCGGGCGCTACAGGAAGGTGTGGCCCTCGCCGCGGTAGGTGGGCGCCGCGCCGGTCACCCGGTCGCCCTCGACGAGGTGCAGGGTGTCGAACCGCTCGCACAGTTCCCCCGACTTCGCGTGCCGGAACCACACCTTGTCGCCGATGAGCAGATCGTCGGCGGGGGAGCCGAGCAGCGGGGTCTGGACCTCGCCTGGCCCCTCCTGCGGGTCGTAGCGCAGCCCCTCCGGGAGATACGGGACGGGCAGCCGGTCCGCGCCCGCGGCGCCCGACGCCGGGTATCCGCCACCGAGCACCGTCACCACGCCCACACCCGGCCTGCGCACCACCGGCGCGGCGAAGAGCGCGGCCGGACGCCCGGTGAATGACGTGTAGTTGTCGAAGAGCCGCGGTACGAAGAGACCGGAACCCGCCGCGATCTCGGTCACTGCCTCCTCGGCCGCGGTGTGCTGGACGCTGCCCGTGCCACCGCCGTTGACGAACTCCAGGTCCGGCGCCACGGCCCGGACCGCCCGCACCACGGCGGCCCGCCGGGCCGCCAGCTCCTTACGGGCCGCCGACTGCATCAGCCGCACCGCACGCGAGCGCAGCGGACGCCCGGCGACCGAGTCGCCCACCCCGGCGATGTGGCCCTCGTACGCCATCAGCCCCACCAGCCTGAATCCGGGCCGGCGCGCCACCGAGCGTGCCAGCCCGGCCAGTTGGGCAGGGTCACGCAGCGGTGACCTGAGTGCGCCGATCCGCACCCGCCCGCCGAGCATCCGCAGGGAGGTGTCCAGTTCGAGGCAGACCCGGATCTCCTCCCGGCCGCCGTCCCGCGCCCGGTCGATGAGCTCCAGCTGGGCCGGGTCGTCGACCATCACGGTCACGGCGGCGGCGAGTTTCGGATCGGCCGCCAGCTCGGCGTAGCCGCCGCGGTCGGCCGACGGGTACGCGAGGAGCACATCGTCGAAGCCCGAGCGGGCCAGCCACAGCGACTCCGCGAGGGTGAAGGACATCAGCCCCGCGAATCCGTCCCGCCCCAGCACCCGCTCCAGGAGGGCCCGGCAGCGCACGGACTTGCTGGCCACCCGGACCGGTTTGCCCGCCGCACGGCGGACCAGGTCATCGGCGTTGGCGTCGAAGGCCTCAAGGTCGACGATGGCCAGCGGGGCATCGAGAGCGGCGGTGGCCCGGTCGTACCGGGTCCGGTCAGCAGCACGGGGCGTCATGGCCGAAGCCTGCCAGACATGATTACCGGAGGGTAGGGGGATGTTCTGGGCAGATGCCCCGTGCGTACCGTCCGGTTCCCGCAGGCCCGCTGTCAGCCCGTAGAGTGACCGACTGACCAGCCTGGAAGGCGAATTCGGGCGAACGCACAGGGGGGCGGATGGGTACCGAGGCGCGACGTGCCCCTTTCCCGTCCTTCCCGCCCCGCCCCGGTGAGCCGCCACCCGGCGCGGGGGAGCCGCCCGCCGGAGGCCCGGCCGCCCCGGCCGAGAAGTCCACCGAGACGACCACGCGGCTGCGTCCCGTCGCCGGATACGCGGAACCCGCCCGGCCTCCCGGCGCTCCTGCCGGTGGAGCAGCGGTCTCCCCCTTCCCGCCGGCCGCACCCCCGCCCGTCACCCCGCCCCGGCCCACCGCCCCGCCCCCGCCCGCCACCGCGCCGTCCGTTCCTCCGCCGCGTCCCACAGGGCCCCCGACCGCCCACCGCAGGCCGGTCGGCGCTGTCGACCTGACGCCGCGGCCGGACGCGGGGAGGCGGGGGTTCTCCGCGGAGCCGCGTCCCGCACCCGCCGAGACCCCGGTGGAGACCACCACCCGGCTGCGGCCCGTACCGGCCCGGCGCCCGGCGAGGGCCGCCCTGGTGGCGGCCTGCGTGGTCCTGGGCCTCGGACTGACCGGCGGCGCCACCGCGGGGAGCCTGCTCAGCGGTGACAGCGCCGCGGCCGGCCCCCGGGACGGATTCACCGCGGCACGCGGTCTGTGGCACAGCGCGCCGGTCGACACGCTCTTCCCGCCGTCCCTCAAGGGAACGGGCGCGGGCCCCGGCGGCGCCGACCGCACCTGGACCCGGGTCGGAGTCGCCCCGGACACCACGTGCACCGGGCGGCTCGACCCGATGCTGCTGAGGGCGCTCCAGCCGGTGGGCTGCACCAGGCTGGTGCGTGCGACGTACACCGATGCCACGAGCAGCAGCGTGACCACGGTCGGGATGGTCTTCACCGAGGCCGGACCGGCGGCGATGGGCGCTCTGCACCACAGGTTCGCGGCCGAGGGGCTCGACCGGCGGACCGATCTGATGCCCGGCACCTACCCGGTGCCGTCCACGCCCGCCGCCTCCTTCGGCAGCCGCCAGCGGGCGAGCTGGGCGGTGAACGTCCTGACGGACGCCCCCGTCGTCGTGTACGCGGTCTCCGGGTTCGCCGACGGGCGCACGGTCGCCGATCCGCAGCCCGCGGCCGTGGCCATGGAGCAGTCGCAGACGACCGCTGCGGCCCAGGCGGGACTCGGCCACGAGGCCAGAGGCATCGAGGAGCGGGTCGAGCGTGCCCTGCGCAAGAACGTGGCGGCGGCGGAGAAGCCCTGAACCGCGCGGAGGGTCCGTCAGCCGCGAGCGGGACCACCGCGCCCAGCCGCCCCGAACGTGCGACCCGAACACGAGAGAAGCCCCCGAACCGCACCGAGGAGTACCGATGAGACGCCGAGGACCGACCGTGCTCACGGCCGTGCTGGCCGCCGCGGCCTTCACCGTGCTGCCCGCGGTACCCGCACGCGCCGACTCCATCCGGGCCCAGCAGTGGGAACTGGCTGCTATGCACACCCAGCAGGCCTGGCGTACGAGCAAGGGCCGGGGCATCACCGTCGCGGTGCTCGACACCGGGGTGGACAGCGCCAACCCCGACCTCACAGGACAGGTCCTCCCCGACAAGGACCTGATCGGCTTCGGAGCCCGGCGCGGCGACCGGTCCTGGGCCCGCCACGGCACCGCGATGGCGGGCATCGTCGCCGGACACGGCCATGGCCCCGGCCGTACGGACGGCGTCCTGGGGATCGCACCCGAGGCGCACATCCTGCCGGTCCGGGTGATCCTCGAAGGCAGCGACCCAGCGATCAAGAAGGCCCGTGCGTCGAGGGGGGACGCCCTCGCCACCGGCATCCGCTGGGCCGCCGACCACCACGCCGACGTCATCAACCTCTCCCTCGGCGACGACAGTGCGTCCGCCCGGCCGGAGCCGGGCCAGGACGCGGCCGTCCAGTACGCGCTCTCCAAGGGCGCTGTCGTCGTCGCGTCGGCGGGCAACGGCGGTGAGGACGGGGACCACATCTCCTACCCGGCCGCCTACCCCGGGGTGATCGCGGTGACCGCCGTCGACCGGTACGGCACCCACGCCTCCTTCTCCACCCGGCGCTGGTACGCCACCGTCAGCGCCCCGGGCGTCGACGTCGTGATAGCCGACCCCGACCGCAAGTACTACGAGGGCTGGGGGACCAGCGCTGCCTCCGCCTTCGTCTCGGGCGCGGTCGCGCTGGTGCGGGCCGCGTACCCGGACCTCACCCCGCCGCAGATCAAGAAGCTGCTCATGGACACCGCCCGCGACGCCCCGCAGGGCGGCCGTGACGACTCCCGCGGCTACGGCATGGTCGACCCGGCGGCCGCCCTCGCGGCGGCGAAGAAGCTCGCCCCGGCCCAGCTCCGCACGGAGGCGGCCGGATACGGGACGAAGTACTTCGGCCCGGGCCCCGACGCGGAGCCCGGCGACGGGGGAGCAGCGTCGTGGGTGGTGCCGCTCGCGGGGGGCGCCGGGGTGCTGCTGCTGGCCGGAGCCCTGGTGCTGTGGCGCGGGGCACCGGCCGGGGGGCCGCGGAGCGCCGGCTCCGGCCGGTTCCGTCGCCCGCTGCGACGCCGGCCGTTCTGACGGCGCCTGTTCTGACCCTGCCCGTTCTGACGCCATCCGGTGGACGGCAGCTGTACGGCCGGCGCCATCGGCCGTACAGCCCCGCAGCCGGGCGGCGCCGGGCGGCGGCTAGGCTCGTGCCGTGGCGCTCAAGAACATTCCGGACTCCGGATTCTCCGACGACGACGGCACCGCCGACCCCCGGCTGACCGCGGCGCTCGCCGCCTGGTCGCAGGAGAGGGCGGCCGAGCCGCAGGTGCTCGAAGCCCTGAAGGACGCCCGGCTCCTGGTGCCGGTCGTCGCGCTGCTGGGGGAGGCCGAGACCGGCGAGGACGGGCTGCGCCGCGAGAAGTCCAGCGACATGGCGGTCCCCACGCTCCAGGCCGGCGACCGCAGGGCGCTCCCCGCCTTCACGTCGACTGCCTCACTGGCCCGCTGGGACCCGCAGGCCCGCCCGGTGGCCGTACCGCTGCACCAGGCGCTGCAGGCCGCGGCCCATGAGCGGGCCGACACCCTCGTACTCGATCTGGCCGGCCCTGTCCCGTACGAGCTGAGGGGCGCCGCGCTGCTCGCACTGGCCGAGGGACGCACCAGCGCGGACCCGCTGGACGATCCGGCCGTGGTGGAGGCGGTGCGTGACGTCGTCGCCGCGCACCCCGTCGTGCTCCGCGCCCATCTCGGTCCCGGCCGCGCCGACGGCACCCTCGCCCTGGTGCTCGCCCCCGGTGCGGACCGGTCGGCCGCCACCGCCGTCGCCACGGAACTGGCCGCCCACGAGGTGCTCAGGGCCCGGCTGGTCGAGGGGCTCGACCTGGCCCTCCTGCCTGCCGGGGCGCCGCCCCCGAACGCCCCGCTCTTCACCCGCTGAGCCCGGCCCGCCGACCCCGGCCCGGCACGCCAGGGGGCGCGGCCGCACCGGGATCCCGGGCCCCCGACAGGCAGGTCCGGCTCTTCCGACGAATAATTGCGGAGAAATCCGACAATCTTCGTGAGGTGTGAGCTATGGAGACGACGGAGACGCGGAGGATTGCCGCGGAGTTCCTGGGGACTCTGCTGCTGGTATTCATCGCGGTGGGTTCCGTGGTGCTCGCCAGTGAGTACATCGGTGCCTTCGGCATCGCGCTCGCTTTCGGCTTCACCATGCTGGCGCTGGCCTACTCGCTCGGTGCGATCTCGGGCTGCCACATCAACCCGGCAGTGACGCTGGGCATGCTGCTGGCCGGGCGCATCGATCTGCGCCGGGCGGTGGAGTACTGGATCGCGCAGTTCCTCGGCGCCATCGTCGGCTCCGCGCTGCTCTTCCTGCTCGCCAAGCAGGTGCCGGGAATCAAGACGGACGGCCTGTTCGGCAGCAACGGGTACGACAGCCGCTCGGCCGTGCACATCAACCTGGGCGGCGCCTTCCTGGTGGAGGTGGTGCTGACCTTCGTCTTCGTCTTCGTGGTCCTGGCCGTGACCCACAAGGTGGCCGTCACCGGCTTCGACGGCCTGCCCATCGGTCTGGCGCTCGCCACCGTCCACCTGATCGGCATCCCGCTGACCGGCACCTCGGTCAACCCGGCGCGGAGTCTCGGCCCGGCCCTCTTCGCCGGCGGCGCCGCCCTCTCCCAGCTGTGGCTCTTCATCGTGGCGCCCCTGATCGGCGGGGCGATCGCGGCCTACGCGCACCTCTTCACCCATCCGGCGGGCCTGGCGCACGCCGACGCCAGCGTCTGAGACCGCCGGCACCCGTCATGGCTGTGCCCGGTCCCGCCGCCCCCTTCGGGCGGCGGGACCGGGCACAGCCGCGATCCGTCCCTGACTCAGCCGTAGACCGGCCCGGTGTACTTCTCGCCGGGCCCGTCGCCCGGCTCGTCGGGCACGACGGACGCCTCGCGGAACGCCAGCTGCAGGGACTTCAGGCCGTCGCGCAGCGGAGCCGCGTGGAAGGAGCTGATCTCGGTGGCGCTCGCCGTGATCAGCCCGGCCAGCGCCTGGATCAGCTTCCTTGCCTCGTCCAGGTCCTTGTGCTTCTCGCCGTCCTCGGCCAGGCCCAGGTTGACCGCGGCCGAACTCATCAGGTGCACTGCGACCGTCGTGATCACCTCGACCGCGGGGACGTCCGCGATGTCACGGGTCATGGAGTCGAAGCCGGGGGCTGCGTCTTCGGGGGTGGGGGAGGGGGTCGCGTCGCTCATGACGCACACGATATGCGGTGCTCCCCGCGGCCCCGCGCGGAGGCCGGTGCACACCGGTTCGCAGCCCGGCGTCCAGGGTGCTAACCTTGTGTAACGACCGGCCGGACACCTATGTGCCCGGCCCACAAGTGGAGGCTCCGATCTCCCACCTGACCGTCCTCCGGGACGGCGGGTCACCGGTCAGGCGGCGCCCATCGTTCCGTACGGACGATGGAAGCCACCCGATGTGCGCCCCGCGGTCGACGCGGCGGTGCTCCGGTATGTGAGGAGCTCCCGCCTGTGTCCCGTCCGGGGCGTTTTTCATGTTCCAGGTGCGGTTGGTCTGTCTAAACAGACGTTACGCGGCTGTCTGCCAGAGAGCCGTGTGGTGCTACCGAGGAGGATCCATCAGCGCCGAGCCCCGCATCAACGACCGGATTCGCGTTCCCGAGGTGCGACTTGTCGGACCCAGCGGCGAGCAGGTGGGCATTGTCCCGCTCGCGAAGGCCCTGGAACTGGCACAGGAGTACGACCTCGACCTGGTCGAGGTCGCGGCGACCGCCCGTCCGCCCGTGTGCAAGCTCATGGATTACGGGAAGTTCAAGTACGAGTCGGCCATGAAGGCCCGTGAGGCGCGCAAGAACCAGGCGCACACGGTCATCAAGGAGATGAAGCTCCGGCCGAAGATCGACCCGCACGACTACGACACCAAAAAGGGTCACGTCGTGCGCTTCCTCAAGCAGGGCGACAAGGTCAAGATCACGATCATGTTCCGCGGTCGCGAGCAGTCCCGCCCCGAACTGGGGTTCCGGCTGCTGCAGCGTCTCGCTTCGGACGTCGAGGACCTCGGGTTCATCGAGTCGAACCCGAAGCAGGACGGCCGAAACATGATCATGGTGCTTGGCCCGCACAAGAAGAAGACCGAGGCCATGGCCGAGGCGCGCGAGGCCCAGGCCGCCCGCAAGGCGGAGCGCCAGGGACCCGCGGGCGAAGGCTCCGCGGACGAGGTCGCCGAGGCTCCGGCCGAGGCAGAGGCAGAGGCCGAAGCACCGGCCGAGACCACCTCCGACGCGTGACCGGACGGGCCACCAGCCAGGCGGCCCCGGGGTTCCGCCCGGAACACATACCAATGATCTGACGCTCCCGGTCTCCGGTCCCGCACCGGGGGAGCGCCACTGACGAGGAGAGTACGGCGCGATGCCGAAGAACAAGACGCACAGCGGCTCCAGCAAGCGCTTCAAGATCACCGGCTCCGGCAAGGTGCTCCGTGAGCGCGCCGGCAAGCGTCACCTGCTTGAGCACAAGTCGTCCAAGAAGACGCGTTCGCTGACCGGCACCGTCGTGGTGGCCCCGGCCGACGCCAAGAAGATCAAGAAGCTTCTCGGCAAGTGATGTCGCGGCCCCCGGTGACCACCGGGGGCGCGATATCGGGACCGGGACCAATTCGTTTCCGGGCCGTGTGAGTTCACCCACGGCCCCGCTACAAGGAGTCAACTAGTGGCACGCGTCAAGCGGGCAGTCAACGCCCACAAGAAGCGCCGGGCAATTCTCGAAGCGGCCAAGGGCTACCGCGGTCAGCGTTCGCGCCTGTACCGCAAGGCCAAGGAGCAGGTCACCCACTCCCTGGTCTACAACTACAACGACCGCAAGAAGCGCAAGGGCGACTTCCGTCAGCTGTGGATCCAGCGCATCAACGCCGCTGCCCGCGAGAACGGCATGACGTACAACCGCCTCATCCAGGGTCTGAAGGCCGCCAACATCGAGGTGGACCGCAAGATCCTCGCCGAGCTGGCCGTGAACGACACCAACGCGTTCGCCGCGCTGGTCGAGGTCGCGCAGAAGGCGCTCCCGAGCGACGTCAACGCGCCGAAGACCGCTGCCTGATCAGGCACGCACTTCAGCCGGAGTCCGACCGGCAGGACCCGCAGGCGGAAGCCGCCTGCGGGTCCGCTGTGTTCCGCAGACCGGTGGTGTTCCGGATGCCCCCCCGCAGGCCGATCCGTGGACCGGCCTGCGGCGCCCTGCGCCGAGCGGCCCGGACGTGCCGCAGTCCCGTACGTGAGTAAGGTGAAACGCCGACCATGGGCACCCCCGCCGAGCTGATCTCCCCGCGTTCCCCGCGTGTCGCCGCCGCCAGGCGGCTCGCCCGGCGCAACTTCCGTACCAAGGAACGCCGGTTCATCGCCGAGGGCCCCCAGGCCGTGCGCGAGGCGGTCCTGCACCGGGTCGGCGGCGAGCCGACGCTCGTGGAGCTGTTCGCCACCGTGGAGGCCGCCGAGCGGTACGGGACGGTCGTGGCGGCGGCGCGGGAAGCCGGGGCGCGGATCCACCTGGCCGGTGACGACGTGCTCGCCGAGCTCTCCCAGACCATCACCCCGCAGGGGATCGTCGGCGTCTGCCGGTTCCTGGACTCGCCCTTCGACGAGATCCTCGCGGCGCGGCCCCGGCTGGTGGCCGTGCTCGCGCACGTCCGTGACCCCGGCAACGCGGGAACGGTGCTGCGCTGCGCCGACGCGGCGGGCGCCGACGCCGTCGTCCTCACCGACGCCTCCGTCGACCTGTACAACCCCAAGTCCGTACGCGCGTCGGTCGGTTCGCACTTCCATCTGCCGGTCGCGGTCGGCGTGCCGGTCGAGCGGGCCGTCGCCGGGCTGAAGGCCGCCGGGGTGCGGATTCTCGCCGCGGACGGCGCGGGCGACCACGACCTCGACACCGAGCTCGACGCCGGGACCATGGGCGGCCCGAGCGCGTGGGTGTTCGGCAACGAGGCCTGGGGGCTCCCCGAGGAGACCCGGGCCCTCGCCGACGCCGTGGTCCGCGTCCCCATCCACGGCAGGGCCGAGAGCCTCAACCTCGCCACGGCCGCCGCCGTCTGCCTCTACGCCTCCGCCCGTGCGCAGCGCGCTTCCGGAGGGTGCCGCTCCGTGACCTCCAGCTAGTAGGGTGACGAGTTCGGGGGCCCACTGCGCTATTCGGAGAGGTGGGATACGGGGATGGCTGTCTCATCGGGCAGAGCGTCATCGGACGGGCACGGATCGCTGCTGAACGGAGCCGGCGGATCCGGCGGCCCGGGCGGCCCCGGTGTCGACCCCGATGACCTCCCCGACGGACTGGTCGTCGCCGACGAGCACGGCCGGATCATCTGCTTCAACGCCGCAGCCGTACGCATCACGACCGTGCCGCGGGCCGCCGCGCTCGGCCACCCGCTGGAGCAGGCGCTGCCGCTGGAGGACCTCAAGGGCCGCCGCTGGTGGACCCTGACCGATCCGTACGGCGGGCTCGCGATCCGCTACGGCCAGCCCGAGCGCAATCTGCTGCTGCCGGGCGGCCGCGAGGTGCTGGTCTCCGCGCGGTACATACGGGAGTACCCCACCGGGCCCGTGCGGCGGCTGGTCGTCTCGCTCCGGGGCACGGAGGCGCGCCGTCGCACCGAGCGCAGCCACGCCGAGCTGATAGCCACCGTGGCACACGAGCTGCGCTCGCCGCTGACCTCGGTCAAAGGGTTCACGGCGACCCTGCTCGCGAAATGGGAGCGCTTCACCGACGCACAGAAGCGGCTCATGCTGGAGACCGTCGACGCCGATGCCAACCGGGTCACCCGGCTCATCGCCGAACTCCTCGACATCTCGCGGATCGACTCAGGCCGCCTGGAACTGCGCCGCCAGCCCGTCGACATCGGCGCCGCCGTCGACCGGCACGTCCAGGCCCACATCGCCTCAGGCCAGGACCCCGGCCGTTTCCTGGTCCGGATCCAGCAGCCGCTGCCCGATCTCTGGGCCGACCCGGACAAGATCGACCAGATCCTCGGCAACCTGCTGGAAAATGCGGTGCGCCACGGTGAGGGAACCGTCACCATCGAGGTCGCGGCCGCCGCCGCGAAGGACGACGAGAAGGGGACGGGCGTCACGGTGACCGACGAGGGCCCCGGCATCCCGGAGGAATCGATGAGCCGCGTCTTCACCCGCTTCTGGCGGGGCAGCAAGCGCGGCGGCACCGGGCTCGGCCTGTACATCGTGAAGGGCATCGTCGAGGCGCACGGCGGAACGATCACCGTCGGCCGCGGAGCGGGCGGCGGCGCCGAGTTCCGATTTATCCTGCCCGTGGGTACCCCGGCCTACCTCAAATAGGGGATATCACGCAGCGCCGTGCGAGGGTGGCGGCGGGCGGCGGGTGGGCCGGAGGACCTGCGGGCCCCTCCGACCCCACGCGACCTCTAGAATCGACCTTTGGCACGTTTGCGTCCTTGACGTCGCTGTCGGCGAGCAGGTCGCCTCAGCCAGAAATCGGAAGTACGGGAAGAGATGTCGGCACCGAACAAGTCGTACGACCCTGTTGAGGTCGAGGCACTGAAACCGGATGAGATCGAGCGGATGCGGAGCGAGGCGCTGGCCGCCTTCGCCGCGGCGGGCGATCTCGACGCCCTCGCGCACGCGAAGACGGCCCACACCGGCGGCACCTCGCCGCTGGCGCTGGCCAACCGCGAGATCGGCGCGCTGCCGCCGCAGGCCAAGGCCGACGCGGGCAAGCGGGTGGGCATGGCCCGCGGCGCCGTGAACAAGGCGCTCGCGGCCCGCCAGGCGGAGCTGGAGACGGAGCGGGACGAGCGGGTCCTGGTCGAGGAGGCAGTGGACGTCACGCTGCCCCACGACCGCACCCCCGCCGGCGCCCGCCACCCGCTGACCACCTTCATGGAGCGGGTCTCGGACATCTTCGTGGCCATGGGCTACGAGATCGCCGAGGGCCCCGAGGTCGAGGCGGAGTGGTTCAACTTCGACGCCCTGAATTTCACGCCCGACCACCCGGCCCGGCAGATGCAGGACACCTTCTTCGTCCAGGGGCCCGAGGGCACGGACGGCGACGAGTCCGGTGTCGTACTGCGGACGCACACCTCGCCCGTGCAGGCCCGCACGCTGCTCGACCGTGAGCCGCCCGTCTACGTCGTCTGCCCGGGGCGGGTCTACCGCACCGACGAGCTGGACGCCACGCACACCCCGGTCTTCCACCAGATCGAGCTGCTCGCTGTGGACGAGGGCCTCACCATGGCCGATCTCAAGGGCACCCTGGACCACATGGTGCAGGCGCTCTTCGGCCAGGACATGACGACCCGGCTGCGGCCGAACTACTTCCCGTTCACCGAGCCGTCCGCCGAGATGGACATGCAGTGCTACGTCTGCCGCGGCGCTTCGGTGGGCAACCCCGACCGCCCCTGCCGTACCTGCTCCAGCGAGGGCTGGATCGAGCTGGGCGGCTGCGGGATGGTCAACCCCAAGGTGCTCACCGCCTGCGGTGTGGACCCTCAGAAGTACAGCGGATTCGCCTTCGGGTTCGGCATCGAACGGATGCTGATGTTCCGCCACAACGTCGAAGACATGCGAGACATGGTCGAGGGTGACATCCGGTTCACCCGGCCGTTCGGGATGGAGATCTGATGCGGGTCCCGCTTTCCTGGCTGCGGGAGTACGTCGATCTCCCCGCCACCGAGACCGGCCGTGACGTGCAGGCCAAGCTGGTCGGCGTCGGCCTGGAGGTCGAGACGGTCGAGCAGACCGGCGCGGGCCTCAAGGGGCCGCTGGTCGTCGGAGAGGTACTGACCATCGAGGAGCTGGAGGGCTTCAAGAAGCCCATCCGCTTCTGCACCGTCGACGTGGGCGCCGCCAACGGCACCGGTGAGCCGCAGGAGATCGTCTGCGGCGCCCGGAACTTCGCCGTCGGCGACAAGGTCGTCGTGGTCCTGCCCGGCGCCGTCCTGCCGGGCGACTTCGCCATCGCCGCGCGCAAGACGTACGGCAAGACCTCGCACGGCATGATCTGCTCCGGCGACGAGCTGGGCATGGGCGACGACGGATCGCACGGGATCATCGTGCTGCCCCCCGGGAACGAGCCGGGCACCGACGCCATCGCGCTGCTCGAACTGGTCGACGAGGTGCTCGACATCGCGGTCACCCCCGACCGCGGTTACGCCCTGTCGATCCGCGGCGTCGCACGGGAGACCGCCACCGCCTACGGCCTGCCGCTGAGCGACCCCGCGCTGCTCGACGTGGCACCGCCCAACGCGCTCGGCTACCCGGTCAGAATCGCCGACCCGCGGGGCTGTGACCGCTTCACCGCCCGTACGGTCACCGGCCTCGACGTCGAGGCCCGCACTCCGATCTGGCTCCAGCGCCGCCTCCAGAAGGCCGGCATGCGCCCGGTCTCGCTCGCCGTCGACATCACCAACTACGTGATGCTGGAGCTCGGCCAGCCGCTGCACGCCTACGACCGCACCCGGATCGAAGGCCCCATCGGCGTACGCAGGGCCACGCCCGGCGAGAAGTTCACCACGCTCGACGGCGTGGCCCGGGTACTCGACGCCGGCGACCTGGTCATCACCGACGACCGCGGTCCCATCGGCCTGGCCGGCGTGATGGGCGGAGCCAACACCGAGATCGCCGACACCACAGCAGACCCGGAGACCGGCCTGCTCCGCGGCACCACCGACGTGATCATCGAGGCCGCGCACTTCGACGCGCTCTCGATCTCCCGCACCGCCCGTCGCCACAAGCTGCCGTCCGAGGCGTCCAAGCGCTTCGAGCGGGGTGTCGACCCGGAGGCCGCTTCGGCCGCCGCCCAGCGGACCGTCGACCTCCTGGTGCTGCTCGCGGGCGGCACCGCCGAGGCCGGGGTCACCGAGATCGTCGCACCGTCGGCGCCGCGCACCCTGCAGATGCCCGCCGACCACCCGGACAAGGTGGCCGGTGTCGCGTACGGGCGGGAGACCGTCGTACGCCGCCTCCAGCAAGTCGGCTGTGACGTCTACGGTCAGGACGAGCTCGTCGTGACCGTGCCGTCCTGGCGTCCCGACCTCGCCTACCCGAACGACCTGGCCGAAGAGGTCATCCGCCTGGAGGGGTACGAGAACCTCCCGTCGACCCTCCCGAGGCCCCCTGCGGGCCGCGGGCTCACCGAGCGGCAGCGGCTGCACCGCAGGGTCGGCCGCGCGCTGGCCGGCGCCGGCTTCGTCGAGGCGCTGAACTACCCGTTCACCGGCGACTCCGCGTTCGACCGGCTCGGGCTGGCCGCCGACGACCCGCGCCGTGCCACGGTCAGGCTGGTCAACCCGCTCTCCGACGAGGAGCCCGCGCTGCGCACCACGCTGCTGCCGGGTCTGCTCGGCGCGCTGCGGCGCAACACCGGGCGCGGCTCGCACGACCTGGCGCTCTTCGAGACCGGTCTGGTCTTCCGGCCGACCGGTGCGGAGCACGTGCCCGAGCGGCTGCCCGTCGACCGCAGGCCCACCGACGAGGAGATCGCCGGCATCACCGCCGCCCTGCCGCGTCAGCCGCGCCGGGTCGCGGCCGTCCTCGCCGGTGCGCGCGAACAGGCCGGCTGGTGGGGCCAGGGCCGCCCGGCCGACTGGGCCGACGCCGTCGAAGCGGCCCGTACCGTCGCCCGCGAGGCCGGTGTGGAGCTGATCGTCCGCGGTGACCGGTACGAGCCGTGGCACCCCGGCCGCTGCGCCGCGCTGTACGTCACCGTGGACGGCGCGGAAGTCCTCGCCGGGCACGCGGGCGAGCTGCATCCGCGCGTCGTCAAGTCGTTCCACCTCCCCGAGCGCAGTTGCGCCATGGAGCTGGAGCTCGATGTGCTGGAGCAGGCCGCCACCACGCTGGTCGCGCCCCGGATCTCCTCCTTCCCGGTGGCGACCCAGGACGTCGCCCTGATCGTGCCCGCCGGTGTCCCCGCCGTGGACGTCGAGGCGGCGCTGCGTGAGGGCGCGGGTGAACTCCTCGAATCGCTGCGGCTGTTCGATGTCTTCACCGGTGAGCAGATCGGTGAGGGACGGAAGTCCCTGGCGTACGCGCTGCGCTTCCGCGCGGCCGACCGCACGCTGACCGTGGACGAGGCGACGGCCGCGCGGGACGCCGCCGTCGCACTCGCCGCGGAGCGCACCGGGGCGGTGCTGCGCGGCGCGTAGCCGCCGTACCGCGCAGGGGAACAGCCGAGGGGCGTGTCCGGATCTCCGGACACGCCCCTCACCCGTTCCGGTGGTACCCGCCCGGTCCACGGCCCGGCGTTCCGCTGTTCCGGAGCCGGCTGAAGGCCCACTGCGGCGGCCGGGTGACCCGGGTGTGCGCCACCCGTCCTGTCGCGGAGCGCCGGGCAGTTCCGGCAGGGCGGGTGGCGCCGGGAGCGGGCCGCCGCACTGTACGAGGGGGAGCCGACGGCCCGGCCGCCTCCTGGGAGGCAGTTCAGTCAAGCGCTCCGGCCCTCCCGGGGGGAAGGGACCCGGGCGCCCCGGTCCGGGTGTTCCGTTCGCACCCCGTGTGAACGGCGCTCCACTACGCTGTCCCGCACGCACGATCGCCGGGGTCTGTCGGGTCCCCGGCCACCGGGAGGGGCCCATGCCGCCCAACACCCAGCTGGACGCCATGCTCGACGAGGCCGGGATGTCCCACGCCGGCCTCGCGGTCCGGGTCAACCGGGCGGGCACGGCCCGCGGTCTGGCGCTGCGGTACGAACACACCGCCGTGGCCCGCTGGCTGAAGGGCCAGCGGCCGCGCGGCCAGGTGCCGGACGTGCTCTGCGAAGTGCTGGGTGCCCGGCTGCGCCGTACGGTCACGCTCGACGACATCGGCCTCGGGGCGCCGGACACGCCTGCGCACGCCACTCCGCTCAGCGGATTCGTGGAGCGTGCGGCAGCGCTGTGGCGCTCGGACGCACAGCAGCGCGCCCGGCTGCAGGGCGCCGCCCCGCTGACCGGGAGCCCGGCCGTACTGCCGGTCTGGGAGTGGGAGAACCCGCCCGAGGACGCCGACGTCTCACGCAGCGGCAGCTGCCGGGTCGGCCGGGCCGACACCGACATGCTCCGGGCGGCCCGGACGCACTACGAGCAGATGTACCGGAAGGCGGGCGGTGTCGCGACCCGCGCCCGGATCGTCGGCTTCCTCAACTCCGGTACGGCGCCGCTGCTGCGCGGCACCTACAGCGACGCCACCGGGCGGGAACTGCTGCGCGCCACCGGCGGACTGGCTGCCATCGCGGGGATCTGCGCCTACGACTCCGATGAACAGGGCCTGGGCCAGCGCTACTTCCACCAGGCGCTGCGGCTCGCCAAGGCGAGCGGCGACCGTGCCCTCGGCGCGTATGTCGTCGCGCTCCTCGTCAACCAGGCGCTCTTCATGCGGGAGTACCGGCAGGCCGTCGCCTTCGCCGAGGCGGCGCTGCGCGCGGCCGGCGGTGAGCTCACCCCGGCGCTGGGCAGCGATCTGCACGCCATGCAGGCCAAGGCGTACGCCTATCTCGGCGACGCGGGCAGCGCGCTGGCCTGTATCGGCCGTGCGGAGGCGGCGGCCGGGCGGATCAGACCGGGAGCCGAACCGGACGAGACGGGGTATGTCCAGCCCGGACTCGTCAATGTGCAGGTCGCGGAGGCGCTGCTCAGACTGGGCGATCTGCCGGCTGCCCGGGCCCAGGCGGTCGCAGCGGCCGCGGCACCGGCGCACGACCGGGGGAGGGTCCACCGGCTGGCGATGCTCGCCCGGATCGAACTGCGTCAGGGGGACGCCGACCGGGGCGTGGCCACCGCCGTCGAAATGGCCCTCCAGGCGCGGGGGATGGAGTCACGGCGGCTCCGTGACCGGCTGCGTGATGTGCGCGACGACCTCCGGGAGACCGGATCCGGCGGCGCCGGCGAGGCCGCCGCGCTGATCGAGGGGGCGCTGCGCGTTCCCTTGTGAGCGTGCTCCTGCTGCCATAAGGCCATCGACTTGTCGGAAGGTGGCAGAACTGTGCAGTGGACGAACTTAACCGAAAAGAATGTGTACAAAAATCGCTGGTTCCGGGTCAATCTGGCGGATGTCGCGCTCCCGGACGGAACCCGGCTCGACCACTATGTGATCCGCCAGCGGGCCGTCGCGGCGGCGACCGTCGTCAACGAGGCGAACGAGGTGCTGCTGCTCTGGCGCCACCGGTTCATCACGGACAGCTGGGGCTGGGAGCTGGCCGCGGGGGTGGTCGAGGACGGTGAGACGACCGAGGCGGCCGCGGCACGCGAGATGGAGGAGGAGACGGGCTGGCGGCCGGGACCGCTGCGCCACCTGCTCACGGTCGAGCCGTCCAACGGCCTCTCCGACGCACGGCACCATCTGTACTGGTCGGAGCAGGGCACCCGGACCGGCGATCCGCAGGACGCGTTCGAGTCCGCCCGCCGCGAATGGGTACCGCTGGAGCTGGCGCCCGGCATGATCGCGCGCGGCGAGGTCCCGGCGGCCAACATGGCGGCAGGGCTGCTGATGCTGCACCATCTGCGGCTCGGCCGGACCGTCTCCGCGGAGTAGCGAACGGCACGCGACCCGGACGTCCCCTCCAGGGGAGCCCGCGTGCGGCTCCCCTGGAGGGCGCGGCACGGGTGCGGGGCACGGCGCGCGCCCCGCACACCCGCCGGATCAGTCGTACGGGTAGAAGCCCGAGCCGGTCTTGCGGCCCAGCCGGCCGGCGTCGACCATGCGCTGGAGCAGCGGGGGAGCGGCGTACAGCGGCTCCTTGAACTCGGCGTACATCGAGTCCGCGACGGAGGCGACCGTGTCGAGACCGATCAGGTCGGCGAGCTTCAGCGGCCCCATCGGGTGGGCGCAGCCCATCTCCATGCCGTTGTCGATGTCCTCACGGCTCGCGATGCCGGACTCGAACATCCGGATCGCGGAGAGCAGATACGGGATGAGCAGGGCGTTGACCACGAAGCCGGAGCGGTCCTGGGCCCGGATCGCGTGCTTGCCGAGTATGTCCTGCACCAGCGTCTCGGAGCGCTTGACGGTCTCCTCGGACGTGGTCAGCGCCGGGATCAGCTCGACGAGCTGCTGCACGGGGGCGGGGTTGAAGAAGTGGATGCCCATGACCTGGTCGGGCCGGGAGGTCGCGACGGCCAGCTTCACCAGCGGGATCGAGGAGGTGTTGGAGGCCAGGATCGCGTCCTGCCGGGTCACCACCTGGTCGAGCACCTGGAAGATCTCGGTCTTGACCTGCTCGTTCTCCACGACGGCCTCGATGACGAGGTCGCGGTCGGCGAACTCCCCGAGGTCGGTCGTGAAGCTCAGCCGGCCGAGCGTCGCGTCCCGCTCCTCCTCGGTGATCTTGCCGCGCTCGGCGGCCTTCGAGAGAGAGTTGTGGAGCCGGGTGCGGCCGATTTCCAGAGCCTCGCCAGTGGTCTCGGCGACCATCACCTCAAGGCCGCTGCGGGCGCAGACCTCTGCGATCCCCGCGCCCATCTGGCCACAGCCCACCACTCCGACGCGTTCGATGTCGGTCACATCCAGCCTTTCGCAGATCGTCGCGGGCGAGTACCCCGTATGGTTCCGGCGCCCGCCCGGCCCCCAGACGTTACCTCCGACCTGGCGGTGAGCGGGGCGCCGGGTTAACAACCGCTCACTGAACAAATCCGGACTTGTCCGGCTATACCGTCCTTGAGCGCTGAGTGACCGCGATGCATACGAGGACCGCGACAGCGGCGACGGGAGCGGCCACCGTGAGGTGCTCGCCCAGCAGGAGGACCGACCAGACCAGGGTCAGCAGCGGCTGTGCGAGCTGCAGCTGGCTCGCCCTGGCCACGCCGATCTCCGCCATCCCCCGGTACCAGACCACCAGCCCGAGGAACTGTGAACCGACCGCCACCCAGAGCACTCCGGCGATGCTGTGGCCGGTGAGATGTACGGGTTCGAGGGCGAGCGCCACGGCGCTCGCCGGGACGGCCAGTGGCAGGCAGAGGATCAGCGCCCAGCCGATCACCCGCCAGCCGGGCATCTCGCGGGCCAGCCGGCCGCCCTCGGTGTAGCCCGCGGCGCAGACCAGCAGCGCCGCGAAGAGATACATGTCACCCGGCGACAACGCGCCCCCGGACTGCTCCACGGTGAACGCGATCACCACGGCCGCCCCCGCCAGGGCGGCGGCCCAGAAGGCGCGCGACGGCCGGCTTCCGGTCCGCAGGGCGGAGAAGGCCGCAGTGGTGAGCGGCAGCAGGCCCACCACCACGGCGGCGTGCGAGGTCGTGGACGTCTGCAGCGCGAGCGTGGTCAGCAGGGGGAAGCCGAGGACCACCCCGGCGGCCACCACGGCGAGACCGGCCCAGTGCCGCCGCTCCGGGAGGGGGGCGCGCAGGGCGAGCAGGGCGGCGCCTGCCGGCAGGGCCGCGAGTACGCAGCGTACGGAGACGAGCGACCAGGGTCCGAAGCCCTCCAGGCCCCAGGCGGTCGCGGGAAAGGTGAGGGAGAAGGCGACGACCCCGAGCGCGGCGAGCAGGGTGCCGTTGCGGGCGGCCCGGCCGGTTCCTTCATGGCCGCCTGCACTGCCGACTGCTATCGATGAACGTACGGTAGCGCTATCCTGTGCTGTCATGTACCAGCGTAGCAGCGTGGCCGATCTGGTGAAATCACTGAAAGCGGAGCTCGACCGCTATCCCCTGGATGGAAAGCTCCCGTCGAGCCGGACCATGGTCGAGACCTACCGGGTCAGCCCGGTGACGGTCTCCCGCGCCCTCGCCCAGCTCGCCGCGGAGGGGCTCGTCGTGACCCGCCCGGGCGCCGGGGTCTTCCGGTCCGGGCCCCGCAAGGACACCCCCGCGCCCGGCGACACCTCCTGGCAGGAGATCGCGCTCAGCGCCGACGGGGCGACGGACGCGGCCCCGCGTGCCGTGGACGCGTCCGGGGTGCTGGTCACGCTGGCCGCGCCCTCGCCGGGCGTCATCGAGTTCAACGGCGGCTATCTGCACGCCTCGCTCCAGCCGGAACAGGCCATGGCTGCCGCGCTCGCCAGGGCGGGCCGGCGCCCGGGCGCCTGGGGGAGGCCCCCGGTCGACGGGATCCCGGAGCTGCGCGAGTGGTTCGCGCGGGGGATCGGCGGGCCGCTGACGGCTGCCGACGTGCTGGTCACCGCCGGCGGCCAGAGCGCCCTGAGTACGGCGCTGCGCGCGCTCGCACCGCCCGGCGCCTCCGTACTCGTCGAGTCCCCCACCTACCCCGGCATGCTGGCCGTCGCCCGGGCGGCAGGGCTGCGTCCGGTGCCGGTGCCGGTGGATGCCGACGGCGTACGACCCGAGCTGCTCGCCGACGCCTTCCGCGCCACCGGGTCCCGGGTCTTCGTCTGCCAGCCGCTCTTCCAGAACCCGACCGGTGCGGTGCTCAGCATCGCGCGCCGCCCGGAGGTCCTGCGCATCGCCCGTGAGGCGGGCGCCTTCGTCGTCGAGGACGACTTCGCCCGCAGGCTCGTCCACGAGGACGCGGGGCCCCTGCCGGGACCGCTGGCCACCGACGACCACGACGGGGTGGTCGTCCATGTCTGCTCGCTCACCAAGGCGACCTCGCCCAGCCTCCGGGTGGGGGCGCTGGCCGCCCGCGGCCCCGTGTCCGAACGGCTGCGCTCGATCCAGGTCGTGGACAGCTTCTTCGTGCCGCGGCCGCTCCAGGAGGCCACGGTCGAGCTCGTCGGATCGCCCGCGTGGAACCGTCACCTGCGATCCGTCTCCGGACAGCTGCGCCGCCGCAGGGAAGCGCTCACCGGCGCACTCCGCGGAAGCCTCCCCGAACTGGAACTCCCGTACATCCCCAGCGGCGGCTATCACCTGTGGGTGCGGCTGCCCGAAGGCTCGGACGAGGCGGCGCTGGTCCCGGCCGCCCTGCGCGCGGGTGTCGCGGTCGCGCCGGGCCGCCCCTACTTCTCCGCCGAACCGGCCGCCCAGCATCTCCGGCTGAGTTTCGCCGGAGTCGCGGGAGAGGGCGAGATCGCCGAAGGGGTACGGCGGTTGCGGGCGGCGTGCGACGAAGCGCTCGGCTGAGGCGGCGCGGTTCGCCGCCACCTCTTGACCCGCCGGGCTTTCAGTCGCACGATCGCGGCCATGAGCGTTCGCGTCACGCTGGTCGCCGCCGCGCGCAGTTCCTCCCGGCTCGCCGAGCGTTTCGACGACGACCGGCCCCTCGACCGGACCGGCTGGCACGAGGTGCAGCTCTCGGCGGGCTTCCTCGTCCCGCTGGCCGCCGCTGAACTGCGTTACTGCTCACCCACGCTCCGCAGCCGTGCCACCGGCGACGCGCTCGGCTTCGCGCCGCTGCTCCAACCCGCCCTGAGCGACTGCGACATGGGCCGGTGGCGCGGGCTCACCCTGGCGGAGGTGGCCGCGTGCGAGCCGGCCGCGGTCGACGTGTGGCTCTCCGATCCACGCTCTGCCCCGCACGGCGGTGAGTCCCTGCTGGGCTTCATCTCGCGGATAGGGGGCTGGCTGGAGACCAGGCCCCCGTGCGACGGGTCGATCGTCGCGGTCGCCGAACCCTCCGTCGTACGGGCCGCCCTCGTCTACGCGCTCAAGGCGCCGCCTTCGACGTACTGGAACGTCGATGTGCGACCGCTCTCGACGGTGACGCTGACCGGTCGGCCGGGGCGCTGGAGCCTGCGGATGGAGTCGGTCGCAGGCTGAGCGAGGGCGCTGGCCCGCCCGGCCGCACAGCGGACCGTCCTCCCCCGCGCCGTGGTCTCAGCCGGCCGGCCCCGTGCTGTGGCCTCAGGGGCCAGGCGCCGTGCTGCGGCCTCAGCCGGCCGGTGCGGTGCGCAGGTCGAGCTGATCGAGGACCAGGGGCCACGCGCCGGCGGTGCGGTCGCGGGACTCCTCGTCCGCGAAACCGGCGTGCGTGAGGGTCAGGACGGTGCCGTCGCCCTCCGGTGCGAGTCCGACGGTGAGGACGGTCTCCGCCCCTCCGGTGCCACCGGCTCCCGTGACCCAGGTGAGCTCGACCAGCCGGTCCCGCTCCAGCCGCAGGAACCGGCCGTAGTGCGGGTGCCGGGTCACCGGGCCGCCCGGCTCGGGTGCGTACTCGGTCTCGAAGAAGAAGGGCGCGGCCGGTTCGGGCGTCATCCGCACCGAACCGGGTGCGGCGAACCACTGGTCGATGTGTTCGGTCCAGGCCAGGTAGAGGACGCCGGGCGCGGCCCCCATGGTGCGTGTCGTCGTCAGCCGGAAGGGCCGGGACGTCAGATCCGGGATGCGGAAGGGTTCCTGGGGCATTCCGTACGCCTCACTCCACGGCTGGGCATCAGGGAAGTCCCTCCCCATCCGATCACACGCACCCGCCGGGCGCGGGCGACGCCGCCGGCCGGCCGGCGTCACGCCGCGGGCGCTTCCACGGCCGCCTTCAGATTGCGCAGGGTGGCCCCGATGTTCTTCCGCTGGAACACCGCGAACACGTGCCCGCGGGTCGCGATCCGGTCGAAGGCGTTGGCTGCGAAGTCCGGCCAGCCGCGCCGGTCGTCCGTCCAGGTCTCGGTGACCTCCGTGCCTTCGCCGGTCTCTGTGAAGCGGTACTCCCAGGTGGCGATGGGCCCGCGCAGCCTGGGCCGCCTGATGCCGATGGCGTGCACCCGGAACGCGAACCGCTCGCCGGGATCGGCCGCGGTCACCGTGCAGCGGGTCGTCCACCGGAAGGCGCCCCGCTTGTTGTGCCCGTCGAAGACCATGCCGACGAAAGCGGCCCTGTCCGTCTCGCGGAGCGTGGCCCCCAGGTTCTCCGGACTCCAGCGCCCCATCAGGGCCGGGTTGCTGACCTGCTCGTACACCGCCGATGGTGCGGCGTCGACGGTGATGCTGCCGGACACTGAGAAGGTGCGGGGCATGGGGTCTCCGTTCTTGGGGCCCCCGACCCTACCGGCCGGTAGCAACGGTGTCAGTACCGGCCGCCCACACCGGTCAGGAATCGAGAAGCGCGCCCCGGCGGGCCGCACTAGCGTGACGGACATGGACATCACCGGGCAGCGCGATCGCGCCGCACGGTGACTCACCCCCTGCCGGCCCGCTGCCGGGCCCGCGCACCGGCCCGTACGCACCGGCCGCGCAGACCGGGCCGCAGGGCCCCACGACCTCAGGAGCAACCATGACCAGCTCTCCCACCCAGGGAATCAAGACCGTGCTGCACCCCGTATCCGACCTGGCGGCGGCCAAGGCGGTCTACACCGCGCTGCTCGGCGTACCGCCCCGGGCCGACGAGTCCTACTACGTCGGCTTCGAGGCCGGGGACCAGCACATCGGGCTGGTGCCGGGCGGTGCGGAGCAGGGCATGAGCGGGCCGGTGACCTACTGGCACGTGCCGGACATCGAGGCGAAGCTGGCCGAGGTGACCGCCGCGGGTGCGAAGGTGAAGGAGCCCGCGCACGACGTCGGCGGGGGGCGTCTGGTGGCCACGTTCACCGACCCCGACGGCAATGTCCTGGGCCTGCTCCAGGACAAGTGAGGGCGGCCCTCACCCGTACGACGGAGACGGCGCGGAGTCCGGGCCGCGCGACACCGGCGTGGAACGCCACGGCGGCCCCGCCCGACAGAGGGAGACAACAAGCATGGCCAGGAGGACGGGCGCACAGACGCCTGCACCGCACATCGCCGACAGCCATGGTCTGATCCGCGTGCACGGTGTGCGGGTGAACAACCTCAAGGACGTCAGTGTCGAGATCCCGAAGCGACGTCTGACCGTGTTCACCGGCGTCTCCGGTTCGGGCAAGAGCTCGCTGGTCTTCGGCACGATCGCCGCGGAGTCGCAGCGGCTGATCAACGAGACCTACAGCGCCTTCGTCCAGGGCTTCATGCCGGCCCTGGCGAGGCCCGAGGCCGACGTGATCGAGGGCCTTACGACCGCGATCATCGTCGACCAGCAGCGGATCGGCAGCGACCCACGCTCCACCGTCGGCACCGCCACCGACGCCAACGCGATGCTGCGCATCCTCTTCAGCAGGCTCGGCCGTCCGCACATCGGCTCGCCCAAGGCGTTCTCCTTCAACGTCGCCTCGATCAGCGGGGCGGGCGCGGTCACGGTCGAACGCGGCGGCAGGGCCGTGAAGGAGCGGCGCAGCTTCAGTATCACCGGCGGCATGTGTCCGCGCTGCGAAGGCCGCGGCTCCGTCACCGACCTCGACCTCACGCAGCTCTTCGACGACACCAAGTCGCTCGCGGACGGCGCGATCACCGTCCCCGGCTACACGGCGGGCGGCTGGAACTACCGGCTGTACAGCGAGTCGGGTTTCTACGACCCGGAGAAGCCGGTCCGGAAGTACACCAAGAGGGAACTGCAGGACTTCCTGCACCGCGAGCCGACCAGGATGAAGATCGCGGGCATCAACATGACCTACGAGGGGTTGATCCCGCGGATCAGGAAATCCATGCTCGCCAAGGACCGGGAGGCGATGCAGCCGCACATCCGGGCGTTCGTCGACCGGGCGGTCACCTTCACCGTCTGTCCCGAGTGCGACGGCACCCGGCTGACCGAAGCGGCCCGGTCCTCGCGGATCGACGGGACCAGCATTGCCGACGCGTGTGCGATGCAGATCAGTGACCTCGCCGGCTGGGTACGCTCCGTCGACGACCCGTCAGTGGCCCCGCTCCTCGCGAAACTGGCGCAGACCCTCGACTCGTTCGTCGAGATCGGCCTGGGCTACCTCTCGCTCGACCGGCCATCCGGCACGCTCTCGGGCGGCGAGGCACAGCGCGTCAAACTGATCCGCCACCTCGGCTCCCCGCTCACCGACGTCACCTATGTCTTCGACGAGCCGACCATCGGCCTGCACCCCCACGACATCCAGCGGATGAACGACCTGCTGCTCAGGCTGCGGGACAACGGCAACACGGTGCTCGTCGTGGAGCACAAGCCGGAGACGATCGCCATCGCCGACCATGTCGTGGACCTCGGCCCCGGCGCCGGTACGGAGGGCGGCACCGTCTGCTTCGAGGGGACCGTCGAGGGGCTGCGGGACGGTGCCACCCTCACCGGGCGCCATTTCGAGGACCGGTCCGCCCTGAAGAAGGACGTGCGGACCCCCACCGGCAAGCTGGAGATCCGCGGCGCGACCGCACACAACCTGCGGGACGTCGACGTCGACATCCCGCTCGGGGTCCTCGCCGTGGTCACCGGCGTCGCGGGCTCCGGCAAGAGCTCACTCGTGCACGGGTCGATCCACGCCGACGAGGGCGTGGTGGCGATCGGCCAGGACGCGATCCGGGGCTCACGGCGGAGCAACCCCGCGACGTACACCGGGCTGCTCGACCCGGTCCGCAAGGCGTTCGCGAAGGCCAACGGGGTCAAACCGGCGCTGTTCAGCGCCAACTCCGAGGGTGCCTGCCCCCACTGCAAGGGTGCCGGCGTCATCTACACCGACCTGGCGATGATGGCCGGTGTCGCCACGGTCTGCGAGGAGTGCGACGGGAAGCGGTACCAGGCCTCGGTCCTGGAGTACCACCTCGGCGGCCGGGACATCAGCGAAGTGCTGGCGATGCCGGTGGCCGAGGCGGAGAAGTTCTTCGGCGCGGGCGAGGCGCGTACTCCGGCGGCGCACGCGGTCCTCACCCGCCTCGCCGACGTCGGGCTCGGCTATCTCAGCCTCGGCCAGCCGCTCACCACGCTCTCCGGTGGCGAGCGTCAGCGGCTGAAGCTGGCCACGCACATGGCCGGGAAGGGGGGCGTCTACGTACTCGACGAGCCGACCGCGGGCCTGCACCTCGCCGACGTCGAGCAGTTGCTCGCCCTGCTGGACCGGCTCGTGGACTCCGGCAAGTCGGTCATCGTGGTGGAGCACCACCAGGCGGTGATGGCGCACGCCGACTGGATCATCGACCTCGGCCCCGGCGCGGGGCACGATGGCGGCCGGATCGTCTTCGAAGGCACCCCCGCCGACTTGGTGGCGGCCCGTTCCACCCTCACCGCTGAGCACCTCGCGTCCTACGTGGGCGCCTGACGGCGACGGGGGACCGCACAGGCCGGCTGGGGCAGGAGAGCCGGGCGCGGGAGTCTTCGGGCTCCGGCGCCCGGCTCTGCCGTTCGCTGTCCACGTGCCCGCTGTCCACGACCCGCTGTCCACGTGCCCGCGACAAGAAAGAAGGCAAGGAGAAAAGCCACTCCCTGCCACTCTCAACATATAGCGCACTGGGGGGCTTGCGGCAAGACCCCGGTCGTGGAGCAGAATGACCGGCCACGGCCGGAACCTGCGCAAATGACAGAGTCGCGATATGTGCATGCCTTTGTCCGTGCACGGTTGTGCGAGAAGCCCCGCACCGCAGGCCCGACCCGCGGCACGGCCGGCCCGAATCCCCTCTCGGTGAAGGTGCGTTCCGAATGACTGATGTGATCGTGGTCGGCGGCGGGCCGACCGGTTTCATGCTGGCCGCCGAGCTGCGGCTGCAGGGTGTGCGCGTGCTCGTGCTGGAGCGGGAGACGGAGCCGACCAGGCAGGTACGCGGGCTCGGTCTGCATGTGCGCAGCGTGGAGGCGCTGGACCAGCGCGGTCTGCTGGACCGCTTCCTCGCACACGGCCGGCAGTACCCCCTCGGTACGTCCTTCGCCGGGATCAGCAAGCCGGCGCCGGACCCGCTGGACACCGCGCACGCATACGTCTTCGGCATCCCCCAGACCATCACCGACCGCCTGCTGGCCGAGCGCGCCACCGAGCTGGGCGCCGAGGTCCGCCGCGGCTGCGAGCTGGTCGGGCTGAGCCAGGACGAGGAGGGTGTGACCGCCGCACTGGCCGACGGCACGCGGCTGCGCTCGCGCTACCTCGTCGGCTGCGACGGAGGCCGCAGCACGGTGCGCAAGCTGCTCGGCGTCGCCTTCCCCGGCGAGCCCGCCGGGACCGAGTGGCTGCTGGGCGAGATGGCGGTGGCCGTCGCGCCGCGGGCGCTGGACGAGGCGGCGGCCGGGCTCCGCACGACACACCTGCGGTTCGGCCCCGCGCCCCACGAGGACGGGGTGTACCGCTTCGTCATCCGTGCCGATGAGGTGACCGGCGGGCGTGCGGTCCCGCCGACCCTGGAGGAGTTCAAGGAGCGGATCCGCACGTTCGCCGGGACCGACTTCGGTGTGCACTCACCGCGCTTCCTGACCCGCTTCGGCGACGCCACGCGGCAGGCCGAGCGCTACCGGGCCGGCCGGGTGCTGCTGGCCGGCGACGCGGCGCACATCCACCCACCGCTGGGCGGACAGGGCTTGAACCTCGGCATCCAGGACGCGTTCAACCTCGGATGGAAACTGGCTGCCGAGGTCAACGGCTGGGCCCCCGGTGGGCTGCTGGACAGCTACCACTCGGAGCGGCACCCGGTGGCGGCCGGAGTGCTGGACCACACCCGCGCGCACAGCGAACTGCTCTCCTCCGGGCCGGGCCCCCGGGCGGTGCGCCGGCTGCTGTCGGAACTGATGGAGTTCGACGAGGTCAACCGGTACCTGATCGAGAAGAGCACGGCGATCGGGATCCGCTACGACGTCGGCGCCGACGGCCACCCGCTGCTCGGCCGCCGGCTGCGCGACATGAAGCTGCCGCAGGGGCGCCTCTACGAGCTGACGCACCGAGGCCGGGGCCTGCTGCTGGACCGTACCGGTGGGCTCACGGTGGCCGGCTGGGCCGACCGGGTCGACCACGTCGTCGGCGGCAGCGAGGAGCTGGACGTCCCGGCTGTGCTGCTGCGGCCGGACGGCCACGTGGTGTGGGTGGGGGAGGACCAGCGGGATCTGGCCGCCCGCCTGTCCCACTGGTTCGGCGCCGGCGCCGCCTGAGCGCGCACGCGGGCGGGTGGGGCGGCAGCGCCCCGGGCGAGGCCGGGCGCGGCCCGGAGGCGTACCGTCCGCCCGGCGTCCGCCGTGCCCGAGCGCTTCAGCCGGAACGGTGCCGGGCACCGCCTGCACCTCACCGGCGCCGGGGAGGCTGCCAGGGTGAAGCTGCGCGAGCTGGTGACCGAGCTGCGCGGTGTGGTCCACGAGGGCATCAGCGACGAAGAGTACGCAGCCGCGCTCAAGGTGCTGCGCAGGATGGTCGCCAACGTCGAGGCGGCAAAGCCTCCGGGCCTGGTTCTTCCTCCTGGAGGGCCGGCGGACCCGTCGGCGGAGACACGTGGAGATACGTTCTGACCCGGCTGGTTGGGCGGGCCGGCGCCCTGGCCGGTGGTGGCCTGGGTAAGCCGCGGGCCGGAGCCTTCGGGGAGGACGGGGTGCGCGTGGTGGCGGCCTACGCGGTTGTGGCGATGCCGCCGTCGACGGGGATCACCGCGCCCGTCAGGTAGGCGCCCGCCCGGCCGGCGAGGAACACGGCGACACCCGCCATGTCGTCGTCGCGGCCGATCCGGCGTAGTGGGGCCGACGCCGCGATCGCCTCGCCGAACTCATCGAGGGTTGCCGCCATCATCGTCGACGGGAACGGTCCCGGCGCCACGGCGTTCACGGTGACGTGCTGCGGTCCCAGTTCCCTGGCGAGCACTCTGGTGAGTTGATGCAGTGCGGCCTTGCTGCTGGAGTACGAGTAGTTGGGCCGCTGGGGGATGTGGATGGCGGCGATGCTGCCGATGTTGATGACCCGCGCGGGATCGTCGGCGGTGCCCGCCCTGCGTAGTGCGGGCAGCAGTGCCTGGACCAGCCAGAACGGCGACTTCAGGTTGAGGTCGACGACCGTGTCCCAGGCCGCGTCCGGGAACGTCTCCAGCGGCTCGTCCCACATGGCGCCCGCGTTGTTGACGAGGATGTCGAGACGCTCCGAGCCGGCGGTGACGAGGTCGGACAGCCGCCGGCACTCGTCGTGGCGGGACAGGTCGGCGGGGATGGCCCGCACCTCACCGAATGCGGAGAGCTGTTCCTGAGCCTGGGCGCACGCTTCTGCGCTGCGTGAGCTGATGACCACGCGGGCGCCCGCCTGGAGAAGGCCACGCGCGATCATCATCCCGATGCCTCTGGTGCCACCGGTGACGAGCGCGCGCTTTCCACTCAGATCGAAGAGTTCCGCATGCGTGGTGAACTGGTTGTCTGCCACTTGCAACCTTTCTCGTCGGCCGTGCGCGATGATGCGCCGGCGCGTCGGGTGTTTCTGTTCAGCCGTCCCGACGCTATGGCCCTGGAGTGCACTCCAGGCAAGCGGACCGGGTAAGGAACCGGCAGGTGTTCCCGCGGGGCGGCGGTCGCACGCGCGCCCGGCTTCTCCCGCATCCGTCTTTGCATAAAAGTGCAGCTCTGCGTATAGTCATGCCTTCGACGAGGAGGATTTCGATGGCGGTACGTGCAGCGGTGGCAGGGGCAAGCGGATACGCCGGCGGGGAGCTGCTCCGCCTGCTGCTGGGCCACCCGGATGTCGAGATCGGTGCGCTCACCGGCAACTCCAACGCGGGCCAGCCGCTCGGGGCCCTGCAGCCGCATCTGCGGCCGCTCGCCGGGCGCGTGCTCCAGCCGACCACCGCGGACGTACTCGCCGGTCATGACGTGGTCTTTCTCGCGCTGCCGCACGGACAGTCCGCCGCGGTCGCCGACCAGCTCGGGGACGACGTCCTCGTCGTCGACATGGGCGCCGACTTCCGGCTGAAGGACGCCGGGGACTGGGAGCGGTTCTACGGCTCCCCGCACGCGGGTACCTGGCCGTACGGTCTGCCCGAGCTGCCCGGCGGACGGACCGGGCTCGCCGGTTCGAAGCGGATCGCCGTCCCCGGCTGTTACCCGACGGCGGTCTCCCTCGCCCTCTTCCCCGCGTACGCGGCCGGTCTCGCCGAGCCCGAAGCGGTGGTCGTGGCGGCCTCCGGCACGTCCGGCGCGGGCAAGGCGGCCAAGCCGCACCTGCTCGGCTCCGAGGTGATGGGCTCGATGACGCCGTACGGCGTCGGCGGTGTGCACCGGCACACGCCCGAGATGATCCAGAACCTCAGTGCGGCGGCGGGCGAGCCGGTCACCGTCTCGTTCACACCCACCCTCGCGCCCATGCCGCGCGGCATCCTCGCCACCTGCTCGGCGAAGGCGAAGCCCGGCGTGAGCGCCGAAACGGTCCGCGCGGCGTACGAGAAGGCCTTCGCGGACGAGCCGTTCACCGAGCTGCTCGCCGAGGGGCTGTGGCCGTCGACCGGCGCCGTGTACGGCTCCAACGCGGTCCAGATCCAGGTCGCGTACGACGCCGCCGCCGGCCGGATCATCGCCATCAGCGCCATCGACAACCTGGCCAAGGGCACCGCGGGCGGCGCCCTGCAGAGCATGAACATCGCACTCGGACTCGCCGAGGACCGAGGGCTTTCCACGGTCGGCGTGGCACCGTGAGCAGGGTGGGTACGGCCGCGGGCCGGAACCGGGGAACAGAGGCCGCGCCGCCGCGCAGCGCGGCCGGCAGTGACACGAGCCGCCACAGCGGCGGAGCGAACGAGGAGATGCAGTGAGCGTCACGGCAGCGAAGGGATTCACGGCCGCGGGTATCGCCGCCGGGATCAAGGAGAGCGGCGGACCGGACCTGGCCCTCGTGGTCAACACCGGGCCCCGGCTGGCCGCCGCGGGCGTCTTCACCTCCAACCGCGTCAAGGCCGCGCCGGTCCTCTGGTCCGAGCAGGTACTCAAGGGTGGGACCGTCGGCGCCGTCGTCCTCAACTCCGGTGGTGCCAACGCCTGCACCGGCCCCAAGGGCTTCCAGGACACCCACGCCACCGCCGAGAAGGCGGCCGCGGTCCTCGGCGGCAACGCGGGCGAGGTGGCGGTCGCGTCGACCGGGCTGATCGGTCTGCTGCTGCCCATGGACAAGGTGCTCCCCGGTATCGAGCGGGCCGCGTCCGAACTCTCCCCGCACGGCGGTGAGAAGGCCGCCATCGCCATCAAGACCACCGACACCGTCCACAAGACCGCCGTCGCGGGCGGGGACGGCTGGAGCGTCGGCGGCATGGCCAAGGGCGCCGGCATGCTCGCCCCCGGCCTCGCCACCATGCTGGTCGTGCTCACCACCGACGCCGACCTGGACAGCGCGGCCCTGGACAGCGCGTTGCGCGCCGCCACCCGGACGACCTTCGACCGGGTCGACTCCGACGGCTGCATGTCCACCAACGACACCGTGCTGCTGCTCGCCTCCGGCGCCTCCGGACTGGCCCCCGGGTACGAGGAGTTCGCCGAGGCCGTCCGTACCGTCTGCGCCGACCTGGCCCGTCAGCTGATCGGTGACGCCGAAGGGGCCAGCAAGGACATCCGGATCGAGGTGGTCAACGCCGCGACCGAGGACGACGCCGTCGAGGTGGGCCGCTCCATCGCCCGCAACAACCTCCTGAAGTGCGCCATCCACGGTGAGGACCCCAACTGGGGCCGGGTGCTCTCCGCGATCGGTACGACCTCCGCCGCCTTCGAGCCCGGTGAACTCAACGTCGCCATCAACGGCATCTGGGTCTGCAAGAAGGGATCGGTCGGGGAGGGCCGCGAACTCGTCGACATGCGCTACCGCGAGGTGACCATCACCGCCGACCTGGCGGCGGGCAGCGAGTCGGCCGTGATCTGGGCCAACGACCTCACCGCCGACTACGTCCACGAGAACAGCGCGTACAGCTCATGAGTACCCGCAAGCACACCGCGCTCCCCAAGGCACAGACCCTCATCGAGGCGCTGCCCTGGCTGACGCGCCACCACGGCAAGACCGTCGTCATCAAGTTCGGCGGCAACGCCATGGTCGACGAGGACCTGAAGGCCGCCTTCGCCCAGGACGTCGTCTTCCTGCGCCACGCCGGCCTCAAGCCGGTCGTCGTGCACGGCGGCGGTCCGCAGATCAGCGCCCAGCTCGACCGGCACGGCCTGGTCAGCGAGTTCAAGGCCGGGCTGCGGGTGACCACGCCGGAGGCGATGGACGTCGTACGGATGGTCCTCGCCGGCCAGGTCCAGCGCGAACTCGTCGGGCTGCTCAACCAGCACGGCCCGTTCGCCGTCGGCATGACCGGTGAGGACGCCAACACGATCACCGCCGTCCAGCACTTCCCGCAGATCGACGGCGAGGCCGTCGACATCGGCAGGGTCGGCGAGATCACCGCGATCGACATCGGTGCGATCAAGGCGCTGCTGGACGACGGCCGCATCCCCGTCGTCTCCTCCATCGCCCGCAGCGCCGAGGACAACCATGTCTTCAACGTCAACGCGGACACCGCGGCCGCCGCCCTGGCCGCGGCGCTCGACGCCGAGACGCTGATGGTCCTCACCGATGTCGAGGGCCTCTACGAGGACTGGCCGAACAGCGACGACGTCATCAGCAGGCTCACGGCGAAGGAGCTGGAGACGCTGCTGCCCGAGCTGGCCAGCGGCATGGTCCCCAAGATGCAGGGCTGCCTCTTCGCCGTACGCAACGGCGTCACCACCGCGCGCGTCATCGACGGGCGGGTCCAGCACTCGATCCTGCTGGAGATCTTCACCGACGAGGGAATCGGCACGATGGTCGTGCCGGACACACTGACAGAAACCACCGGCACCACCGAGGGGGAGTCATGAGCAACCAGGAACTCGCGCAGCGCTGGCAGGGCGCTCTGATGGACAACTACGGCACGCCGAAGCTCTCCCTGGTCCGCGGCGAGGGCGCCACCGTCTGGGACGCCGACGGCACCGCGTACACCGACTTCGTCGGCGGCATCGCGGTCAACGCCCTCGGTCACGCCCACCCGGCGATCGTCGAGGCCGTCTCACGGCAGATCGGCTCGCTCGGCCACGTCTCCAACCTCTACATCGCCGAACCGCCCGTCGCCCTCGCCGAACGGCTGCTGCAGGTATTCGGCCGCTCCGGCCGGGTGTACTTCGCCAACTCGGGCGCCGAGGCCAACGAGGCCGTCTTCAAGATCGGCCGGCTCACCGGGCGTACGCACATGGTGGCGACCCAGGGCGCCTTCCACGGCCGGACCATGGGCGCCCTCTCGCTCACCGGGCAGCCGGGCAAGCAGAACGGCTTCGACCCGCTGCCCGGCGTGGTCACCCATGTCCCGTACGGCGACGCCGAAGCGCTGCGCGCGGTCGTCACGGAGAACACCGCCTTCGTGATCATCGAACCGATCCAGGGGGAGAACGGCGCGGTCGTCCCGCCGGCCGGCTACCTCAGGGCGGCCCGTGAGATCACCCGCGCCACCGGCACGCTGCTGGTACTGGACGAGGTACAGACGGGGATCGGACGCACCGGCCACTGGTTCGAGCACCAGGCCCACGACGGCGTCGACCCCGATGTCGTCACGCTCGCCAAGGGCCTCGGCGGGGGGCTCCCGCTGGGCGCGGCTGTGGCCTTCGGTGCCGCTGCCGAGCTGCTCCACCCCGGCCAGCACGGCTCCACCTTCGGCGGCAACCCGGTGGCGTGCGCCGCCGGACTCGCCGTGCTCGACACGATCGCCGCGGACGGAATCCTCGACCGGGTGAAGCGCACGGGCGAGAAGCTGCGGACCGGAATCGAGGGCCTGGGACACCCGCTGGTCGGCCAGGTCCGCGGCGCCGGGCTGCTGCTGGGTATCGTGCTCACCGAGTCCCGCGCGCCACAGGTGCAGCAGGCGGCTCAGGACGCAGGATTCCTGGTGAACGTGACCGGCCCCGATGTCGTACGGCTGATGCCGCCGCTGATCATCGGTGACGACGAGGTGGACGCGTTCCTCCAGGCACTGCCCGGCGTTCTCGAACAGGCCAACGGGGAAGAGTGATCCGCAGAGTGAGGCGACGATGACCGAGGCGCAGCAGACCGGGCCCGAGGCGCAGGACACCGAGCACGGGGGGCCGTCCGTCCCGCAGACCCGGACCGCCCGCCACCGCCGGATCGTGGACATCCTCAACCGGCAGCCGGTGCGCTCGCAGAGCCAGCTCGCCAGACTCCTCGCGGACGACGGGCTGAGCGTCACCCAGGCGACGCTCTCCCGCGACCTGGACGAGCTGGGCGCGGTGAAGATCCGTAACACCGGGGGCGAGCTGATCTACGCCGTGCCCAGCGAGGGCGGCTACCGCACGCCTCATGCGCCGCTCGGTGAGTCCGCCAAGGAGGAGCGGATGCGCAGGCTCTCGTCCGAGCTGCTGATCTCGGCGGAGGCGTCGGCCAATCTGGTGGTGCTGCGTACGCCGCCGGGGGCCGCGCAGTTCCTCGCGTCGGCCATCGACCAGGCCGAACTGCACGACATCCTCGGCACGATCGCCGGGGACGACACACTGATGCTGATCAGCCGGGACCCGGCGGGCGGTCAGGCGCTGGCGGACCATCTGCTGCGGCTGGCACAGAACCCGCGCTGACGCCCTGTCGCGCTGACCGCCCGGTCAGCCCCGGGGGTCAGTAGCGGGTCAGGGCGGTCGCCCCGGACCGGGTGCCGATCGCGATGTGCGGACGGCTCCGGGGGGCGGCCCAGGTGAGGATCCGGTCGACCGCGGCCGCCGGTACCGACACACAACCCGCCGTCGCACCCGCGCCGTTGATGTGCAGAAAGATGCCGCCGCCCCGCCCGTGCACCGGGCGCGCGTAGTTGAACCCGATGACGAGAGCCCGGGCGTACTGCACCGGATAGCTGTTCAACCGCTCGGCCTCGCCCGGCCCGCAGTCCGCGGGAAGCGGGTCCACCCAGCGGTTGTACGCACGGGACGCGTTGTCCTCGCACCACCACGAGGAGCTCCCGACCGCCCGGTAGGGGTAACGGGTCCCGGCCGGGGCCGCCTTGATCCCGAAGGCGAACGGCAGGTCGAAGATCCCGGTGGGTGTGGTGTCCGTGCCCTGTCTGCGCGTGGCGCCGTCGGCGAGGCCCTTCGCCCCGAAGCGCGCCGCCGCCGAGCCGCTCCGGTGCCAGCTGCCGCCGCGCAGGTCCCACCAGGTCACCGTGCCGGTGGTGGAGTGCAGCGACGGGGCTTCCGCCGTGATCAGCTGGGAACCGCCGCCGGTGTCGGCCAGCCGTTCCGGCAGGGGACGGTCCCCGGCGGGCCGGGCCGCCAGGGAACCGGCGAGGGACAGCAGGACCGCGCCTGCCATCAGGAGTCTGCGCATGGTCCGGACCGTATGCGCCGGGAGGGCGTACCGCCCGTTCCGCTGAGCCGTACGGCTCAGCGGGGACTCCCGGGCGGCCCGGTGCGGGACTGCCCGGTGGGCACCGTCCGGCGCGGGCCGGGCCTCAGGCGGTCTCCGTCTTCCGGGACCGGTACGACATCCAGGCCGCGACCAGCGCTCCCGACACGTTGTGCCAGACCGAGAAGATCGCCGCCGGGAGTGCGGCCAGCGGGCTGAAGTGGGCGGTTGCCAGCGAAGCGGCAAGTCCGGAGTTCTGCATGCCCACCTCGAACGCCATCGCCCGGCTTCCCGGCTTGCCGAGACCGGCCGCCTTGCCCGCGCCGTAACCGAGCAGCAGCCCCAGGCCGTTGTGCAGGACCACGGCCAGCAGCACCATCGCCGCCGCCGACTTGATCGCGGACGCGCTGCCGCCGACCACGACCGCGACGATGACCGCCACGGTGACGGCCGAGAGCCAGGGCAAGGCCCCCAGCACCCGGTCCACGTAACGGCCCGCCAGGAAGCGCACCGCCAGTCCCGCGAGTACCGGCAGCAGCACGGTCTTGAGGATGTCGGTCATCATCGAGCCCGCGTCCACCGGCAGATAGGCGCCCGCGAGCAGCAGGGTGAGCGGCGGTGTGATCAGCGGGGCGAGCACCGTGGAGACGGTGGCCACCGAGACCGAGAGGGCCACGTCACCGCGGGCCAGGAAGGTGACCACATTGGAGGCAGTGCCGCTGGGGGCGCAGCCGACGAGGATGACGCCCGCCGCCAACTGCGGTGAGAGGCCGAGTACATGGGCGATCAGCCAGCCGAGGCCCGGCATGATCACGTAGTGCGCGACCAGTCCGAGGCCCACGGCCCAGGGCCGCTTCGCCACCCCCTGGAAGTCCACCTTGGTCATGGTCAGTCCCATGCAGAACATGACCACGCCCAGCAGGTACGGGACGGAGACGCTCCATCCCGCGAAGGTGCCCGGAGAGGCGAGGCCTATCGCTCCCGCCACCAGGACGAGTACCGGGAAGACGGTGACCGCCCGGCGTGCCGCGCGGTCGGCCCGGCCGGACGTACCGGCGGTACCGGCCGCTTCGGCGGGGCCGTCGGATTCCTGGATCACTTGTTCGTTCTGCACCTGGGTGATGCAACGCTGCTGGCGCACTCCGCCGCAATCCCGTCTCGTTATGTGGTCTTTACACCGACTGTGCGGGCAGGGCGGCCAGCCGCTCGGCGAGCGGGTCGTCACCCAGGAAAGCCAGCAGCTCTGCGAGGCCGGGCGCGGTCGCAGGGCCGCGCCTGGTCACCGCGCAGGCCGCCGCCGCGTTGGCGCCGCGCGCCGCCGACAGCGGGTCGAGGCCCCGGCCGAGCAGGGAGAGGAACGCGCCGACATGGGCGTCGCCCGCGCCGTTGCTGTCCACGGCGTCCACCGGGAAGCCCGGCACGTGGACCGGTTCCGCACCGGGGAGCGCCAGCCAGCAGCCGTCCTTGTCGGCGCGCACCAGTACCCCCGCGCCGGGTGCGAACCGCTCGCGCAGCGCGGCGGCGGCCCCGCGCTG
Source organism: Streptomyces sp. NBC_00388 (assembly GCF_036061255.1). Classification (NCBI taxonomy): domain Bacteria; kingdom Bacillati; phylum Actinomycetota; class Actinomycetes; order Kitasatosporales; family Streptomycetaceae; genus Streptomyces; species Streptomyces sp. NBC_00388. The sequence continues at coordinate 1,359,599 of NZ_CP107948.1, read as the reverse complement.
ATCCTCCTCGCCGGTCAGCAGCCGCCCCTCACGGGCGTTGCAGCTGAGCCAGTCGGCCCGTGCCAGGACCGGGCCGATGACCTCGGGGGCGATGTCGGCGACCAGCGGAGCCGGGTCGAAGCAGACCGTGACCCCGGGCGGCAGTGCGGCGGTGAAGCGTGCGAGCAGCGGGCCGTTCACGGGCAGCACCAGGCCGTACCCGGACAGCTGGACCATGTCGCCGTCCCTGAGCCGCCCGGTCACGACGGCCAGTTCCGCCGCGGTCAGCCGGGCGTCGACCCCGAAACTGGTCACGAACGTCCGCTCGCCCCCGGCGTCCACGAGCGCCACACAGAAGCCGGTGTCGCCGTCGTCACGGACCGGCAGCACGGTCCGTACGCCCTCGGCCGCCAGCGCGTCCCGTACGAGATCGCCGTGCGGGCCCGTGCCGTGCAGCCCCGCGTACACCGCGTCCGTGCCCAGCCTGCGGGCCGCGACGAGGGTGTTGAACCCGCCGCCGGCCGCGCGGGAGGTGCGTGAGCCGATGACGTCGCCGCCGCGCTCGGGCAGTGCCGGGATCTCGATCACCAGATCGACGATGACGTTTCCGGCGAGGATCAGACGGGGGTTCATCGGGTGGCCTCCTCAAGGGCGGGCTCGGGGGCGGCGGTCACCGGGGAGCGGCGGCCGGCCACCAGGTAGACGGCGGCGCCGACCACCATGGAGACGGCCCAGCCCAGCCCGTTGGTGCCGAACCAGCTCCCGGCCAGCGGGCCGGAGAACCAGACGTCGTCCTTGCCGGTGGACGCCTCGGTGAAGAGCAGGCCCGCCACGATCGCGGCGACCCAGGCGAGGACGGCGGGGAGCCGGAAGCCGCCGGTGTACCAGTAGCGGCTGGTACGGGTGGTGTCCATCAGGGCCGTGTCGTCGTACGTACGGCCGCGCAGCGAGTCCACGGCGATCACCCCGATCCAGGCGGAGATCGGCACGGCGAGCAGCGTCAGGAAGGTGGAGAAGGGCCCGTAGAAGTCACCGGCGATCAGCATGAAGTAGATGCCGCCGAGGAACATCAGGACGACGTCGACGAGCACCGCGGCGGCCCGGGGCACCTTCAGACCCAGCGTGATCATGGTGAGACCGGCCGAGTAGGTGGAGAGGTGGTTGGACATCAGGAGTCCGCCGAACGCCGCGATCAGATACGGGACAGCCATCCAGGACGGCAGCATCGCGTTGATGGCGGCGACGGGGTCCGACGCCGTGGCGAGGGCCGGGTCGCCCGCGGTGAGGAGCGAGCCCAGCGAGATCAGCAGCACCAGCGGGATACCGGCGCCGAAGGCGGAGGCGCTGATCAGCCGGGAGCCCGGCACCGAGCGCGGCAGGTAGCGGGCGTAGTCCGCGCCCGCGTTGGCCCAGCCGATGCCGGTGCCCGCGGCGATGAAGCCGATTCCCGCGATCACGCCGCTGGTGGGGCCGGAGGGCGCGTCGAGCACCTTGGACCAGTCCACGGTCGCGACCAGGAAGCCCATCACGATCAGGTTCAGCACGCCGAAGAGGACCGTGGCCCACTTGTTGATCCACATGATCGTGGCGTGGCCGAGCCCGCTGATCAGCAGTGTGCAGGCGATGAAGACCAGCAGGCAGACGACGGTGAGGAAAGTGTTCTGGTCCACCCCGAAGGCGACCCCGAGCAGCGCGAGCAGGGCGTACGCGGCGGTGGTCGTCGTGATCGTCTCCCAGCCCACCCGGCTCAGCCAGGTGATCAGGGTCGGGCCCGCGTTCCCGCGCTGTCCGAACACCGCCCTGGACAGGGTGAGCGCCGGGGCGCCGCCTTTCTGGCCGGCGATGCTCAACGCGCCGACCAGCGCGAACGAGCCGAATGAGCCGACGACGGCGACGAGCGCAGCCTGCCAGATGTTCAGGCCGCGGAACGCGACCAGCGTGGCACCGAGCGGCAGCCCGAGGAGCGAGATATTGGCGGCGAACCAGGTCCAGAACATCTGGCTCGCATGGCCGTGGCGTTCACTGTCGGGGACCGGTTCGATCCCCCGGGTCTCCACGGTGCCGACGCGATCGTTCTTCGTTGAAACGGCCATGACGGAACCTCCTTGCACGGTGCGTTGCGGGAAATGGGGTGGTGCGGGAAACGGGTGGCGCGGTACGGCGGCGGGCTCAGCGGAGAGCGAGCAGCTGCTCGGTCAGCGGTTCCAGCGCGAGGCCGTTGACGGCCTTGAGCGTGCGTACGGCGTCCGCGGGCAGCCCCGAGAGCCCGCTCACGGACCCGGCGACGGCGCCCGCGATGGCGCCGATGGTGTCGCTGTCGCCGCCGAGGTTGGCGGCGAGGAGGGTGCTGCGCCAGGGGTCGCCACCGGTCAGCGCGAGGACGGCGAAGGCCGCGGGGACGGACTCCTGGCTGGCCACGCTGGTGCCGATGAGTGCGACGATGCGGTCCAGCGCCTCCGCCTCGTCCACTCCGCCGACCAGCTCACGGGCCCAGCCGATCCGGGCGGCGATGTCCGCCCCGGCGATCCAGTTGCCGCGTGTGGCCCCTTCGCGGGCCGCGGTGACCGCCGCCTCGAAGGCGTCGTCCAGGGTACCTCCGGCGACTCCGGTGCTCACCGCTGCCGCGACGGCCGCCGCTCCGGCGATTCCCACGTTGGTGTCGTGCGTGACCTGGCAGGACTCCACGACCCGGTCGAGGAACCGGGGCAGCGGGCGGACGGCGGTGGCGATGCCGATGGGGGTGACCCGCATGGCGGCGCCGTTGGTGGTGCCGTATCTGCCCGCCTCCTTGATGCCGGCTCCGCCGGCCACGGCGTCGAGAGCCGCCTTGGTCGAGGGTCCGAGCAGGTCGAAGGAGCCCTTGGCCTTCATCTCGCGCTCCCAGGCGAGCAGCTCCGCGGCGAAGCGGAGCGGGTCGATGTGCCCGCCGCCCTCGACGAGCAGCCGGCCCACGATGACCGCCTGGTCGGTGTCGTCGGTGACCGAGCCCGGGGGCATCCCGGCGCTGACCGGGTTGTCGGGCTGTGCGGATTCGAAGCCGGTGATGCTGCCGTAGACCCTCACGACGTCCTGGCGGGACATCACCTGGGTGGGCATGCCCAGGGCGTCCCCGAGCGCCAGGCCGTGGAAGGCGCCGAGGGCGCGGTCGGTCAGGAACGGATCGGTCATGCGTGGCCTCCTCGGCCGGTGGTGCGGACGTGCAGCTGGAACCGGGACGGGTCGAGCAGGCTGGTGACCTGCTCCACGACGGTGCCGTCGGCGGCCCGGAACACCTGGGACTGGTGGAGGAACGCCTCACCGGGGGAGCGGTGCAGCGTGGCGGCGTCGGCCGCGTCGATGCCGGAGACGGAGATCCGGGCCTCGCCGGAGTCGGCGATGCGGCCCGCCGCGACAAGCGCCTTGTGCAGCGAACCGTCCTCCAGGCCGCGGCCCGGCAGTCCGGCGAGCGCGCCCACGGCGGGCACCCGGCTGCGCTCCAGCGAGATGCCGTGCCCGTCGGGCAGCCGCCTGACCCGGTCCAGTGCGATGAATTCCGCCGCCGCCAGACCGAGTTCGGCGGCGAGCGGCTGGTCGGTGACGGTCTCGAACCGGAGCACCTCGGTGGTCAGCGCGGTGCCCCGGTCGGCGAGGGCCTGTGTCCAGCCGAGCCGGTTGTCCAGGGGCGTCCCGTCGAAGGTGACGAAGGAGCCGATCCCGGCATGGGTGGCGATCAGTCCCTGTTCGCCGAGCTCGTTGAGCGCCTGTCGCACGGTGGTGCGGCTGACCCCGAAACGCTCCCGGAGGGTGTGCTCGCCCGGCAGCTTGCTGCCGTCGGCATGGACCCCGGCGCGGATCTCCTCCGCGAGGATGCGCGAGATGCGGTGATGCTTATGAACCTGTCCAGGCATGTCTAGAACTTAAGCGGAGCGAGCCCTTCCAGTCCATGGTTTCCGGTGAGCGATTTTTCGTACGCCCTCTAGACCCCTGTTGAGCTGCGATTTTGACAAGGCATACGGCCTACCGCATAGTTATGCCTACAAGCGATCGCACCGTGAGGAGAAAACCGTGACCGAGCGCGTCGTACTCGCCTACTCGGGCGGCCTGGACACCTCCGTCGCCATCGGCTGGATCGCCGAGGAGACGGGCGCCGAGGTCATCGCCGTCGCCGTGGATGTCGGTCAGGGCGGTGAGGACCTGGACGTGATCCGCAAGCGCGCGCTCGCCTGCGGCGCCGTCGAGGCGGAGGTCGCCGACGCCAGGGACGAGTTCGCCGACGAGTACTGCCTCCCGGCGATCAAGGCCAACGCGCTCTACATGGACCGCTACCCGCTGGTCTCGGCGCTCTCACGGCCGGTGATCGTCAAGCACCTCGTGGCCGCGGCCAGGAAGCACGGCGCCACCACGGTGGCCCACGGCTGCACCGGCAAGGGCAACGACCAGGTCCGCTTCGAGGCCGGCATCACCGCGCTCGGCCCCGACCTCACATGCATCGCGCCGGTCCGCGACTACGCGATGACCCGCGACAAGGCCATCGCCTTCTGCGAGGCGAAGAACCTCCCGATCGCCACGTCGAAGAAGTCGCCGTACTCCATCGACCAGAACGTCTTCGGGCGCGCCGTCGAGACGGGGTTCCTGGAGGACATCTGGAACGCGCCGGTCGAGGACGTGTACGCGTACACGTCGAATCCGGCGGAGCCCCGCGCGGCCGACGAGGTCGTCATCTCCTTCGAGGCAGGCGTCCCCGTCGCCGTCGACGGCAGGCCCGTCACCGTCCTGCAGGCGATCCAGCAGCTCAACGAGCGGGCCGGCGCCCAGGGCATCGGCCGGATCGACATGGTCGAGGACCGGCTCGTCGGCATCAAGTCCCGGGAGATCTACGAGGCGCCCGGCGCCATCGCCCTGATCACCGCCCACCAGGAGCTGGAGAACGTCACGGTCGAGCGCGAACTCGCCCGGTACAAGCGGCAGGTGGAGCAGCGCTGGGGCGAGCTGGTCTACGACGGCCTGTGGTTCTCACCGCTCAAGCGCGCCCTGGACGGCTTCATCGAGGAGGCCGGGCGGCACGTCACGGGCGACATCCGGATGACGCTGCACGGCGGCCGCGCCACCGTCACCGGCCGGAAGTCCAGCGAGTCCCTGTACGACTTCAACCTGGCGACCTACGACTCGGGCGATACGTTCGACCAGTCCAAGGCGCAGGGCTTCATCGAGATCTTCGGCCTCTCCGCGAAGATCGCGGCCAAGCGCGACCTGGCCTGACCCGACCCGGCCGACCCGGCTCGTACGGCGGCCGCCTCCCCGGTCCTCCACGGCGGGGAGGCGGCCGGACATCCCGATCCTTCTTGAGGAGCAACTCAGTGAGCAGCAACACCGGTGACGTCCGGCTCTGGGGCGGCCGTTTCGCCGACGGTCCCGCCGAGGCCCTGGCCCAGCTGTCCGCGTCCGTCCACTTCGACTGGCGGCTCGCGCCGTACGACATCGCGGGCTCCCGCGCGCACGCCCGTGCGCTGCACACGGCCGGGCTGCTCACCGCGGACGAACTGGCCCGGATGCAGGACGGTCTCGACCGGCTGGCGGCGGACGTCGCCGACGGCTCGTTCACCGGCACCGTCGCCGACGAGGACGTCCACACCGCCCTGGAGCGCGGGCTCCTGGAGCGGGTCGGCCCCGACCTCGGCGGCAAGCTGCGGGCGGGCCGGTCCCGCAACGACCAGATCGCGACGCTCTTCCGGATGTACCTCCGCGACCACGCCAGGACCATCGGCGCCCTCATCGCTGACCTGCAGGACGCACTGGTCGGCCTCGCCGACGCCCACCCGGACCTGGCGATGCCCGGCCGCACCCACCTCCAGCACGCCCAGCCCGTCCTCTTCGCCCACCATGTGCTGGCCCACGTCCAGTCCTTCTCGCGGGACGCCGAGCGGCTGCGCCAGTGGGACGAGCGCACCGCGGTCTCGCCGTACGGATCGGGGGCCCTGGCCGGGTCCTCGCTGGGGCTCGACCCCGAAGCGGTCGCCGCCGACCTCGGATTCGAGCGCGGATCGTCCGGCAACTCGATCGACGGCACCGCCTCGCGGGACTTCGTCGCCGAATTCGCCTTCATCACGGCGATGATCGGCGTCAACCTCTCGCGGATCGCCGAGGAGATCATCATCTGGAACACGAAGGAGTTCTCCTTCGTCACCCTCCACGACGCCTTCTCGACCGGCTCGTCGATCATGCCGCAGAAGAAGAACCCGGACATCGCGGAGCTCGCGCGCGGCAAGTCCGGCCGGCTGATCGGGAACCTGACGGGGCTGATGGCCACGCTCAAGGCCCTGCCGCTCGCGTACAACCGGGACCTCCAGGAGGACAAGGAGCCGGTCTTCGACTCCTGCGACCAGCTGGAGGTCCTGCTCCCCGCCTTCACCGGCATGATGGCGACCCTGACCGTCCACCGCGAGCGGCTGGAGGAGCTGGCCCCCGCGGGCTTCTCGCTCGCCACCGACATCGCCGAGTGGCTGGTCAGGCAGGGTGTGCCGTTCCGTGTCGCGCACGAGGTGGCCGGCGAGTGCGTCAAGGAGTGCGAGCGGCACGGCATCGAGCTCGACCAGCTCACGGACGAGCAGTTCGCGAAGATCTCCGAGCACCTGACCCCCGAGGTCCGCACGGTGCTCGATGTCCCCGGTGCGCTGGCCTCCCGCCACGGCCGCGGCGGGACCGCCCCCTCGGCCGTCGCCGCACAGCTCGTCGAGGTCAAGGCCAATCTGGTCATCCAGCACGCCTGGGCCGAGGCGAAGAAGTAGCGTCCCCGCGCGCCGCCGGCGCCCGGCACCTCCACCCGGGTGCCGGGCGCTGTCGTCCGTGATCGCGGGTAGGGGTGACAGGGACCGCATACCCCGACCCGCGCAGGGAGCTACCGATGCCCTTCGCCCGCCTCACGGCAGCGACGACCCCCACCGCCCATATCGGACTCGGACTGGCGGCCGTGGGCAGGCCCGGCTACATCAATCTCGGCCGCGACCAGGACCTGCCGGGTGAGCGCACCCCGGAGACCCTGCTCGCCCGTACGCATGAACTTCTGGACGCCGCCTACGCGCAGGGGGTGCGCTACTTCGACGTCGCACGCTCCTACGGCCGCGCCGAGGCGTTCCTCGCCGAGTGGCTGCGTGCCAGGCCCGCCGTCCAGGACGTCGTGATCGGCAGCAAGTGGGGCTACACCTACACCGCCGACTGGCGCACCGACGCCGAGGTCCACGAGGTCAAGGACCACAGCCAGGCCACCTTCGACCGGCAGCGCACCGAGACCGGCATGCTCCTGGGGGACCGGCTCGACCTCTACCAGATCCACTCCCTGACCGCCGACAGCCCGGCCCTGACCGACACCGCGCTGCATGCCAGGCTGGCCGGGCTGGCGGCGGAAGGGGTGACGATCGGCTTCTCCACGAGCGGGCCCGCCCAGGCGGACACCGTCCGGGCCGCGCTCGGGATCACGGTGGACGGCGCCCCGCTCTTCGGTGCGGTGCAGAGCACGTACAACCTGCTTGATCCCTCGGCGGGCGAGGCGCTGGCGGAGGCCCACGAGGCGGGGGTCCCGGTGATCGTCAAGGAGGGCGTCGCCAACGGGCGTCTGGCCGGCGCGGCAGCGCCGCTGCTGCTGCGCGACCTCGCGGAGGAGACCGGCACGACGCCCGACGCCGTCGCGCTGGCAGCGATCCTGCGCCACCCGTGGGCGACGGTCGTGCTCTCCGGCGCGGCCACCGCCGTGCAGCTGTCGGCCAATCTGCATGCCGCGGTGGCCGACCTCGGTGAGGAGCAGCTGGACCGGCTGGCCGGCCTGCGGGAGGAACCCGCCGCCTACTGGCGGCAGCGGGCGGAACTGCCCTGGCACTGACGCGTCCCGGACCCGGGACGACGCCGTCGCCCCGGCCCCGGCGGTTCAGGACGGGTCGAAGAGCGCGCTCACCGACTCGCCGTTGTGGATCCGCCGCATCGCCTCGGCCAGCGCCGGGGCGATGGAGAGGACCGTCAGCTTGCCCGTGCGCTCACCGGGCGGTATCGGCACGGTGTTCGTACAGACGATCTCCAGCACGTCGGGCTGGTCCGAGAGGCGCTTGAGCGCCCCCGATGCGAAGAGCCCGTGCGTACAGGCGACCCGGATCGATCTGGCTCCCAACTCGCGGAGCCGGTCGAGGAGTTCCAGTACGGTGCTGCCCTTGGCGATCTCGTCGTCCAGGACGATGACGTCGCGGCCCGCGACCTCGCCGATGACGGAGCTGATGGCGACCCGGTCGTCGGCGAAGCGCTGTTTGGCGCCCGCCGCCACCTGCACGCCCAGCATCCGGGCGAAGGCCGCCGCCTCCTTGGCGTTGCCGAGGTCCGGTGAGACGACCGTGGTGCGGGAGAGGTCGTAACCGCGGAAGTGCTCGGCCAGCTCCCGCAGCGCGTGCAGATGGTCGACCGGCACGGAGAAGAACCCGTGCACCTGGGGTGAGTGCAGGGTCAGCGCCAGGACCCGGCCGGCCCCCGAGTTCACCAGCAGGTCGGCCACCAGGCGGCCCCCGATGGAGATCCGCGGCGCGTCCTTCTTGTCCGAGCGGGCGTAGGCGTAGTGCGGCATCACCACGGTGATCCGGCCCGCCGACGCGCCCCGGGCCGCGTCGCACATCAGCAGCAGCTCGACGAGGTTCTCCTGCACCGGGGTGACCAGGGGCTGGATCAGGAAGACGTCACGCTCGCGGCAGTTGGCCTGGAGCTGTACCTCCAGACAGTCGTTGGCGAACCTGTTGACCCGCACCGGGCTCAGGGGTACCCCCAGATGCGCGGTGACCTCCTCGGCCAACTCGGGGTGGGCGCTACCGCTGAATACAGCGATGTCTCGCACGAACCGCTCCTCGTTCGGTCGAACCGGCGTGTCGGCCCCATCGTACGGGGCGGGTCCGACGCCCCTGATGAGACATAAGTGTCTCAGAGTGGTTATGGTTGTCTCATGACTGTCGACCGGGATCAGGTGCTCCGCACCGCCGCCGCCCTGCTCACCCGCAAGGCGACCGCGACGATGGACGAGGTCGCCCGGGCCGCCGGAATCGGCAGAGCCACCCTCCACCGGCACTTCGCGGGCCGCGACGCGCTGGTCAGGGCACTGGAAGAGCTCAGCATCACGGAGGTCGAGGCGGCGCTCGACGCCGCCAGGACCGACGAGGGGCCGGCCGTGGAGGCGCTGCGGCGCTTCATCGCCGAGGTGGAGCCCGCCGCCGGGCTGCTCGCCTTCCTCGTCACCGAGAACGAACTCTTCGAGGGCGAAGGGGTGAACGAGGGCTGGGACCGGCTCGACGCCCGCGTCTCCGCCCTCTTCCGGCGGGGGCAGGAGGCCGGAGCGTTCCGGATCGACCTCACCCCCGCCTGGCTGACCGAGGCGCTCTACGGGCTCATCGGTACCTGCGCCTGGGCGATACAGGACGGCCGGGTCGCAGCCAAGGACTTCTCTTACATGATCGCCGAGTTGCTGCTCGGCGGCGCACAACGGAGCGTGGAGCAATGACCGGTACCACCCGGCGGACGACCGATTCCGGGGACACTCGCAGTCTCGGCCGCTGGCTCGCCCTTGCCGTGCTCGTCCTCGCCGTGCTGCTCGTCGCGGTCGACGCGACCGTGCTCGGCCTGGCGACCCCCTTCCTGAGCGAGGACCTCAAGCCGTCGGGCACCCAGCTGCTGTGGATCGGCGACATCTACTCGTTCGTCATCGCGGGACTGCTGGTGTCCATGGGCAGTCTCGGCGACCGCATCGGCCGCAAGAAACTGCTGCTCACCGGTGCGGTGGCCTTCGGCGGGGTCTCCGTGCTCAACGCCTATGCGACCAGCCCCGAGATGATGATCGCCGCAAGGGCGCTGCTCGGCGTCGCGGGCGCCACCCTCATGCCGTCCACCCTCGCGCTGATCCGCAACATCTTCCACGACCCGAAGGAGCGCAGCCTGGCCGTCGGGATCTGGGGCGCCGCCGCCTCGGCAGGTACCGCGGTCGGTCCGGTGGTCGGCGGCTTCCTGCTGGAGAACTTCTGGTGGGGCTCGGTCTTCCTCATCAACCTGCCGGTGATGCTGGTGCTCGTCCTGGTCGGCATCAAGGTGCTCCCCGAGTCGCGCGACCCCGACCCGGGCCCTTGGGACCTGCCCAGCGTGGGCCTCTCGCTGGTCGGCGTGATGGCGGTGGTGTACGCGGTGAAGGAGGCGGCGGCCAACGGCTTCCACTGGGACAACCTGACGGCCGCGGTCGTCGGTGTGCTGGCCCTGCTCTGGTTCTCCCGGCGCCAGCTGACGCTCGATTCACCACTGCTCGACATGCGGCTCTTCCACCACCGGGGTTTCTCCGGAGCGGTCCTGGCGGACCTGCTGACGATTCTCGGCCTCTCCGGGCTGGTCTTCTTCCTCTCGCAGTTCCTCCAGCTGGTGCAGGGGCGCTCCCCGCTGGCCGCCGGTCTGATCGAACTCCCCGCGGCGGTGGGAGCGGTCGCCACCGGGCTCGCGGCCGGATACCTGGCGCGCAAGGCGTCGGTGCGCAGCGCCGTGGCCGGCGGTCTCGCGGCGGTCGCGGTGGCCCTCGCGGGCTGTGTGTGGGTCAGCGCGTCGACCGGCGTGGTGGCCCTCGGATCAGCCCTGTTCTTCGGCGGGCTCGGAGCCGGTCTGGCCTTCACCGTGACCTCCGACGTCCTGCTCTCCAGCGTCCCCAAGGAGCAGGCGGGCGCGGCGTCCGCGGTGTCCGAGACCGCGTACGAACTGGGCACGGCACTGGGGATCGCCCTGCTCGGTTCGGTGGTCACCGGGATCTACCGGGGCTTCTCCATCCCGCACGGAGTCCCGGCCGGCGCGGCCGAGGCGGCCCACGAGTCGCTCGGCGGCGCCGTCGAGGCGGCGAAGACCCTCCCGCACGACCAGGGCGCAGCCCTGCTCTCCTCCGCCCAGGACGCCTTCACCCACGGCTTCCAGACGGCGGCGGGGGTCGGCTCCGTCGTCCTGTTCGCCACCGCGGCGACCTCGTGGTTCCTGCTCAGGGGCCAGAAGCTCGACGTCTGACGCGCACAGCCCGGCGCCCGTGCGGTGCCCGGGAAACAGCGGAGGGCCACCCGGATCGTCCCGGGTGGCCCTCCGCCGTGCTGAGCGTCGTCAGGCGGCCTTGGCCTTCGTCGCGTACATGTCGACGTACTCCTGGCCGGAGAGGCGCATGACCTCGGCCATCACCGAGTCCGTGACCGCGCGCAGCACATAGCGGTCGCGGTCCATGCCGTCATAGCGCGAGAACTCCATCGGCGCACCGAAGCGGACCGTGACCTTGCCGGGCCGCGGCAGCCCCGCGCCGTTCGGCTGGATCTTGTCCGTACCGATCATCGCGAACGGCACCACGGGCGCGCCCGTCATCAGTGTCAGGCGTGCGATGCCCGTACGCCCCCGGTACAGCCGTCCGTCGGGGGAGCGGGTGCCCTCCGGGTAGATGGAGAACGCCTTGCCGTCCTCCAGGATCTGGCGGCCGGTCATCAGGGCGGCGACGCCGCCGCGTCCGCCGTCGCGGTCCACCGGGATCATCCCGACACCGGTGAAGAACCAGGCCATCAGACGGCCCTTCAGCCCCTTGCCCGTGACGTACTCGTCCTTGCCGATGAAGAAGACCTGCCGCTGGAGGCAGATCGGCATGATCATCGAGTCGATGAACGTCAGGTGGTTGCCGGCCAGGATGACCGGACCCGTCCCGGGAATGTTCTCGACGCCCTCCACCTGCGGGCGGAACATCAGACGCATGATCGGTCCGAGCACTGCCTTGATGAGCGCGAGTCGGGACAACGGTTCCTCCGGAGTCGGGGCCGGGCGGCCACGGTGAAGTATGTGCAGGTCGGTACGGTACTCGCGCGCCGTGGTGCGGCGCACATCGGGTTCACCCCAATGGTGCGCGTCGTTGACGCGAGTTCGAGCCGTGTTCCGTGCGGTTCCACCCCACGTTAGGCGCAACTCCCTACCATCGGGCCCTTCAGCGTTGACAGGTGCGGGACATCACAGCGAGGAGTGCCCATGTCGCAAGGCGGAGCGAGCGCGAAGACTGGACCCGGACGGCGCACACTGCTCGGCGCGGCGGCCCTCGGTACTGCCGCCCTGGGCCTGTCAGGGACGGCGCGGGCCGCGGCGCCGGCCGCAGGTCACGGCAGCTCGTACCGTGACCTGCCCGCGCCCACGGTGATCGGGCACCGGGGGACGGCGGGCTACCGCCCCGAGCACACGCTCGGTTCGTACCAGCACGCTCTCGACCTCGGCGCGGACATCATCGAGCAGGACGTGGTGCCCACCAGGGACGGGCACCTCGTCTGCCGCCACGAGAACGACATCTCCGCGACCACCGATGTCTCCGAGCACGCCGGGTTCGCGGACCGCAGGACCACGAAGACGGTCGACGGGACGGCAGTCACCGGCTGGTTCACCGAGGACTTCACCCTCGCGGAACTCCGGACGCTCCGGGCCAAGGAGCGCATTCCGGCCAACCGCCCGCACAACACGCTCTACGACGGGCGCTGGCCGGTCCCGACCTTCGAGGAGGTGCTCCGCTGGGCCGACCGGGAGGGCCGCGAGCGGGGCAGGGCGGTCTGGCTCTACACCGAGACCAAGCACCCGACCTACTTCCGCGGGCTCGGCCTCGGACTTGAGGAGCGCCTGGTCGCGCTGTTGCGGAAGTACGGCCGTGACCGCCGCAGTTCCCCGCAGTTCGTCCAGTCCTTCGAGCCGGGCTCCGTCCAGCGTCTCGCCCGGCTCGCCGGCACCCCGGGCATCGTGCTGCTCTCCGACCCGGCGAGCAGGCCCTGGGACTTCGTGCAGTCGGGGGACCCGCGCACGGTCGCCGACCTCCAGTCCCCTGCCGGGCTGAGGTGGATCGCCTCCTACGCCCAGGGCATCGGCCCCACGCTCGACTCGGTCATCCCGAAGGACCGGGACGGCCGGCTCACCGAACCGACCACCCTGGTGCGGGACGCCCACGCACAGGGGCTCCTGCTCCACCCGTACACGATGCGCAACGAGAACACCTTCCTGCCCGCGGACTTCCGGCGCGGTACGGACCCGAACGGCTACGGCGACGCCTTCGGCGCGTTCCGGGCGTACTTCGATACCGGGATCGACGGGGTCTTCTCCGACAACGCGGACACCGCGCTGCTCGCGGCCGCCGATCACCGCGCCCGCTGACCCCGCCGCCCGGCCGCCCTCCCCGTACGGGTGAGAGGGCGCCGCGGGGGCAACCGCGCCCGGCGGCCGCCGCGTCCCGCCCGGCATGGATCTCGTCACCGAACTGAGCCCGCTGCTCGCGGCCGAGGCGGCGGCCGAAGCCGCCGCGGCCGGAGTGGACCCCGCCGATCTCGAACAGGCCGTGTGGGTGCGGCTGCTGGAACAGACACCCGCCGAGCCGCACCGCTGGGTCCGCTCCGCCGTACGGGCCGAGGCCCGCCGGGCCAGGCGGCAGGCCAGGCGGGAACTGCCGTACGCCGTCGAGCCGTACGCCGACCCCGATGCGCGGCCCGAGCCCGCCGCCCTCGCCGCCGAACGGCGCCGTGCGGTACGGGCCGCCGTGAGCCGGACCCCCGGGCGCTGCCCCCGGCTGCTCGCCGCGATGCTCTCGCCCGCCGACCCCACCTACCGGGAGATCGCGGGCGAGTTGGGTATGTCACAGGGGAGTCTGGGGCCGGTTCGTTCCCGATGTCTGGGATGTCTGCGGAGAATGCTGACGACGGAGATTGCGGCCGGGGGCCGGTGGGGAAAGGAGCGTTAGATATCCGGTGAACAGGTGAGCGGGAGGCATGCGCACATGGGCATGAGTGTGACCATCTCAGCGGCGACTGCGCAGGACGCCGAGCAGATTCTGAAACTGCAGTACCTCTGCTATCAGGGCGAGGCCGCGCTCTACGGCGACTACTCCATCGAGCCGCTCACCCAGACGCTGGACGCACTGCGGGCCGAACTGTCCGGGGGCCACGGGCTGGTGGCACGCCTGGGTGACGAGGTGGTGGCCTCGGTGCGCGGCGGGGTGGACGCGTCGGGCACGGCCCGGATAGCCAAGCTGATCGTGCACCCGAGGATGCAGCGGCACGGCATCGGAGGACGGCTGCTCACCGCCATCGAGGAGAAGTTCGCGGCCGACCCGGCAGCCCGGCGCTTCCAGCTGTTCACCGGCCACCGGAGCGAAGGCAATCTGCGGCTCTACCGCAGCCACGGGTACGTACCGGTCGCCACCGAGCAGACCGGCCCCGCGGTGAGTGTGGTGACGCTGGAGAAGGAAGCCGGGGCGCGCGCCTATGTGAGGAGCGCCTGACCCGGTGCGCGGTATGTCCGCCGTCAGCGACCGGCGGCGGACCGGCGCAGCCAGAGCATGCCCAGCACCGGAAGGATCACCGGGATGAACAGGTAGCCCATCCCGTAGTCCGACCAGACCGTGGCATCCGGGAACGCGCCGGGGTCGGCCAGGGTCCAGCTGCCCGTGACGAGGACGAAGACCAGCTCGGCGGCGCAGCACACCAGCGCCGCCCGGCGGGCCGTCTCGCCGCCGCGCACCAGCGAGTAGGTGATGAACCCGTACACCAGGGCCGCCACGGCCGAGAGCGAGTAGGCCAGCGGCGCCTTCCCGAAGTCCATGATCATCTGGACGACCGAGCGGGAGGCCGCCGCGACCGTGAACACCCCGTAGAACCAGACGAGCACCCGGCCGGGGCCGGTGCCCAGCTCGTACGGGGGCTTCTCCTGCGCAGTGGTCATCGTCAGTTTCCCCAGATGTCGTAGAGCCGGACTTCCAGCACGGCCAGAACCACCGCGCCCGCGGCGACCGTCACCGATCCCCAGCGGGTCCGTTCGGTCAGCGAGAGGAACCCGGCGGCGGGCACGGCGGCGAAGGCGCCGATCAGATAGGCGATGAAGATGGCCTTGCCCTGCTCGGGCCGCTCGCCCCGGGCCAGCTGCACGATGCCGGTCACCAGCTGCGCCAGGGCGAGTACCGAGACGACGGCCATCCCGATGAAGTGCCAGTCCTTCGTGGGCTGGTCCCGGTAGGCGGCGTAACCGCACCAGGCGGCGAGGGCGAGCGCGGCCACAGTGACCGCGACCGTCAGGGCGACAAGCATGGGGCCGAGGGTATTACGACGCGCACCGCCCGCCGCGCGCGGCCCCGGCGCCGGGGGCCGGGCCGGGCGAGGCCGTGGCCTTGGCCACAGCGCAAGACCACCACCGCCGGCCCGACCAGGCCGCCCGTACTCCGCCGCGTATGGCGTCGCCGCAGGTCGGAGCAGGTCCGCAGGTGTCGACGGGCGAGCGGGAAGCACGTCCACGGCCGTCCGTTATACGGACAAGCGTGCTCGGGCCGCCCTCACTTCTGCTTTACTTGCCGCATGACCACGACGAGCAGCCGCACCCTTGCGACCGAGGCGATCAGCACGCCCGGTGCTCGTTGTATGTGTCGAATGCGCGCCTTCTGAGGGTCCCTGCCCGCGCCCCGAAGCGGGACCGAGAGCCGGGCCGCCCGCCTCCGCTCCCCAGCGGACACGGCAGCCGCCCGCCCACGCGCACGCAAGCCTTCCGGTCACCACCGTTACGGCCGTGCCGCGCTTCAAGGACGAATGCCCCGTGCCGGCGGACACCGCGCCGCGCACTCGACAGTGATGGAAATTCTGTGATCACCACCACCGGCCTGACGAAGGTCTATGCCTCGCGCGGCCGTGAGGTCACCGCCCTGGACGGCGTCGATCTGCACGTCCGAGAGGGCGAGGTGTTCGGCGTCATCGGCCAGAGCGGCGCCGGCAAGTCCTCGCTCATCCGCTGCGTCAACCTCCTCGAACGCCCCACATCCGGCACCGTGACCGTGGACGGCACCGACCTCACCGCGCTCGCCGGCCGCGGCAGCCGCGCGGGCCGGGAGCTGCGCGCGGCCCGCAGCCGGATCGGTATGGTCTTCCAGCACTTCAACCTGCTGTCGTCGCGCACCGTGCAGGGCAACGTCGAACTGCCGCTGGAGATCCTCGGGATCACCGGCAGGGAGCGCGCCCGCAAGGCGCTCGAACTGCTCGACCTCGTCGGCCTCGCCGACCGCGCGAAGTCCTACCCGGCGCAGCTCTCCGGAGGGCAGAAGCAGCGCGTCGGGATCGCCCGGGCGCTGGCAGGCGATCCGAAGGTGCTGCTCTCCGACGAGGCGACTTCCGCGCTCGACCCCGAGACCACCCGGTCGATCCTGCAATTGCTCCGCGACCTCAACCGGCAGCTCGGCCTCACCGTGCTGCTGATCACTCACGAGATGGACGTCGTCAAGACCGTCTGCGACTCCGCCGCGCTGATGAGGAGCGGCAGGGTCGTCGAGTCCGGGACCGTCAGCGGACTCCTCGCGACGCCCGGTTCCGAACTGGCCCGTGAACTGTTCCCGGTGGGCGGCCCGCTGCCCGGCACCGACCGTACGGTCATCGACGTCACCTTCCACGGGGAGAGCGCGGGCCGCCCGGTGATCTCGCAGCTCTCGCGTACCTACAACATCGACATATCGATCCTCGGCGCCGCGATGGACACCGTCGGCGGCAACCAGATCGGCCGGATGCGGATCGAACTGCCGGGCGCCTTCGATGAGAACGTCGTGCCGATCGGATTCCTGCGCGAACAGGGCCTCCAGATCGAAGTGGCAGGCGCCGAAGACCCCACGCTGCTGAAGGAGGACGCGAAGTGAACTGGTCCGAGATGCAGCCGCTGCTCTCGCAGGGCACCACCGACACCCTCTACATGGTCCTGTGGGCCACGCTCGTCACGGTCCTCGTCGGCCTGCCGCTCGGCGTGCTCCTGGTCCTCACCGACAAGGGCGGGCTGCTGCAGAACCGTCCGGTGAACAAGGTCGTCGGCGTGATCGTGAACATCGGGCGTTCGCTGCCCTTCATCATCCTGCTGATCGCCCTGATCCCCTTCACCACCTTCGTCGTCGGCACCTTCATCGGGCCGACCGCGATGATCGTCCCGCTCGCGATCGGGGCCATCCCGTTCTTCGCCCGGCTCGTCGAGACGGCGGTCCGCGAGGTCGACCACGGACTGGTCGAGGCAGTGCAGTCGATGGGCGGCAGCGTGCCCACCATCGTCAGGAAGGTGCTGCTGCCGCAGGCCCTGCCCTCCTTGGTCTCCGCGGTCACCACCACCGTCATCGTGCTCATCGGGTACTCGGCGATGGCCGGCGCGGTCGGCGGCGAGGGGCTCGGCTCCAAGGCGATCACCTACGGGTACCAGCGCTTCGAGAACAGCTTCATGATCGCGACCGTGATCGTGCTCGTCGTGATCGTCACCGTCATCCAGCTGATCGGCGACGGAGCCGTACGCCTGCTGGCGCGCCGGGGGCGCACCGCCGCATAGACCACTCCTCAGCACACGGCCCGTACTCCTTGTCCGGGCGACATCCGCACCACTGGAAAGAGGCACTTTTCGTGCGCAACTCCCGCAAGATATCCGCGTCCGCTGCCGCCGTCGCCGCTCTGGCCATCGGCCTCACCGCCTGCGGCACCTCGTCCGACCCGTCGAGCAAGCCCGAAGGCGCCAAGGCCGACACGAGCAAGCCGCTCGTCGTCGCCGCCTCGCCCGTCCCGCACGCCGACATCCTCAACTACGTGAAGAACCACCTGGCGGCCAAGGCCGGGCTCAAGCTCCAGGTCAAGGAGTTCACGGACTACGTCCTGCCGAACAGGGCCACCCAGACCGGCCAGGTCGACGCCAACTTCTTCCAGCACAAGCCGTACCTCGACGACTTCAACAAGAAGAACCACACCGATCTCGTGCCCGTCGTCAGCGTGCACCTGGAGCCGCTGGGTCTGTACTCCAAGAAGGACAAGGACCTGAAGTCCGTCAAGTCCGGGCAGACCGTGGCCGTACCCAACGACACCACCAACGAGGGCCGCGCGCTCAAGCTGCTCGCCGACAACGGGCTGATCACCCTCAAGAGCGGGGTGGGCAGCGAGGCCTCGCTCTCCGACATCAAGGACAGCAAGGGCCTGAAGTTCAAGGAGCTGGAGGCAGCGACGCTGCCCCGCGCCCTGAACGAGGTCGACGCCGCCGTCATCAACGGCAACTACGCGATCGACGCCAAGCTCAAGCCAGCCAAGGACGCTCTCGTCCTGGAGAAGGCGGCAGGCAACCCCTACGCGAACCTCCTCGTCGTCAAGAAGGGCAGCGAGAAGGACCCGCGCGTCGAGAAGCTCGCGAAGCTCCTCAACTCCCCGCAGGTGAAGAAGTTCATCGACGACAAGTACCAGGGCGCCGTCGTCCCCGCCTTCGGGGCCGTCAAGCCCTGACCCCCGCACCGCCGGTGCCCGCGGCCGGCCCCGCGTACCCTCACGTGGTACGCGGGGCCTCCCGCGGCCACCCAGCCATGCGGCGCCCGTTCACCATGCTGCATGCTGTGGCTTTACGTCGGTCCCTGGCCATGGAGCAGCGCATGACGACCACCTTCCCGGACATCTCCATCAGCACGGACCGGCTGGTGCTGCGCCCCTTCGAGGAGGCGGACATCCCGCCGCTGGCGGACATGATGAACGACGAGGCGGTCACTGCCTGGACCACGGCGCCCCACCCCTACCAGCACATCGACGGTGAGCGCTGGGTGCGCAGGATCGCGCCCGCCGAGCGCACCGCCGGCCGCGGCATCGTCCTGGCCGTCACGGAGTTCCTCACCCACCGCCTGGTCGGCACCGTCCATCTGCGCGCCACCAACTGGCGCACGAGGGCCACCGAGGTCCGCTACATCACCGCCCCCTGGGCACGCGGCGAGGGGTACGCCACCGAGTCGGTGCTCGCCGTGGCGCAGTGGCTCTTCCGCGACCAGCGGTTCGAGCGCATCGAGCTGCGCACCCCGGCGGACAACACCGCGGCGCAGCAGGTCGCGCAGAAGATCGGCTGCATCAGCGAGGGTGTGCTGCGCAACGCCTGGATAGCGCGCACCAGGACCGAGAACGGCACGGACGGCGGCTGGACGGACATCCGCACCGACCTCATCGTCTGGAGCCTGCTCCCGGAGGACCTGGAAGGGATCGCCGACCAGCTGGCCGGCGCCGGCGGATACGGCACTTTCAACGACTGGAACTGACCCCCTCGTCGGCCGCCCGCCGCAGCGGGTAACCTCGCGGGTGCCCGCTGTTCCGCCCCGCGGTCCCGGCTCACCCCCCTCCGCACCTGCACACATCCGGGCGGAGCGGCTGCCGGGGACCGGCAGGACGCCCGCACCCCGCCGCGCGACAACACCAGGAGACTGACGACGATGGCCGACCGGGTCACGGTGATCGGCTGGGACGGCTCGCCCCTGACCGCAGCCGCCAGGTCCGCTCTCTCCGCGGCCACACTGGTCGCCGGGGCCGGGCACCACCTCGCGCTGCCCGAAGTGCCGCCGGGCGCCGAGCGGATCCGCCTCGGCAGTGTGAGCCTCGCCGCCCGCCGTATCGCCGGACACCGCGGCACCGCGGTGGTCATCGCGGACGGCGACCCGGGCTTCCACGGTGTCGTCCGTACCCTGCGCTCCCCGGAGTACGGCCTGGAGATCGAGGTCGTCCCCGCCGTCTCCTCGGTCGCCGCGGCCTTCGCCCGCGCCGGCATGCCGTGGGACGACGCCGAGGTCGTCGTCGCCCACCCGCGGACGCTGCGGCGCGCGGTCAACGTCTGCCGTGCGCACCCCAAGGTCGCCGTTCTCACCTCACCGGGCGCCGGCCCCGCCGAGCTCGCGCTGCTCCTCGAAGGGGTCCACCGCACCTTTGTGATCTGCGAGGAACTGGGCACCGCCCGTGAGCAGGTCACCGTCCTCACCTCCGACAAGGCCGCCGACCACAGCTGGCGCGACCCCAACGTCGTCATCGTCATCGGCGGCGGCGCTCCGGCGGACGCCCCGGCGGTGCGCGGCTGGGCGCTGCCGCCGGCAGAGTACGGAGAGGGGCTCAGCGAGGGCGAGGACGCCGGACTGCGCGCGGCCCAACTGGCCAGACTCGGCCCGCGCACCGGCGATCTCGTCTGGGACATCGGCTCGGGCAGCGGGGCGCTGGCCGTCGAGGCGGCCCGCTTCGGCGCCGCCGTCATCGCGGTCGACGCCGACCGCGAGAGCTGTGTCCGTACGGACGCTGCGGCACACCGTTTCGGGGTCCAGCTCCAGGTCGTCCACGGGCAGGCCCCCCACGTACTGGAGCGGCTGCCGGAGCCCGACGTGGTCCGGATCGGCGGCGGGGGCGTGGCAGTTGTCACCGGATGCGCCGACCGCAGGCCCCAGCGCATCGTCACCCACGCGTCGACCCGCGACGAGGCCGAGGCGCTCGGTGCGGCGCTGGCGGACGGCGGCTATCTAGTGGAATGCGCCCTGCTGCAATCCGTGGACCTGGACACCCGTACCTGGGCGGAGCGCGAGCGCTCGGTGGTCTTCCTGGTGTCGGGCCGCCGTCCGGAAAGTGGCCCCTGACCCTGCTCCGGGACGGCGCGGGGTAGGCTGGCCGACTGTTGTACCGCAGCTGGGGGTTCGGCGCTTCGTTCGCCAATGTCCGGAAAAAGGAACCGTTTTGGGTCCGGTGTGGTACGGCGGCACCGGGGACGCGCAACGTGGCGCAGCCCACAGCGGACCGTGGCAGGAATCCCTGCACGGCGTCGAACGGCCGTGACCATACTGATGTGTCCGCAGGCCTTTCGTACCGCACGGCGTGCCCGCTCGTTGTCCCAGTACGGGCGACCCGGTAAAGGGCTGAAGGAGCACTATGGATGGGCGAGGGGTACGCATGACCGACACCGGCCAGGTCCCGGGCGAGGGACAGCCGGGGGACGCAGGCATGCTGGAGCAGCAGGGCCTCCCCGCCCCCGGCGCCTACACCTTCCTCGACCCCTCGGAGAACCCCACCGAGGACGACGACCTCCTGCTGATGCCCGGCGCGCAGGGCGCGTGGAGCGAACCGCAGCAGCCGCAGTTCCCTGCGCAGGCCGCACCGCTGCCCGAACCGGGCGCCCACGAGACCGGCGGCCGCGATTCCGGCTCCGTCGATGTCGGCGCGGTCCGCGCCCAGACCGCGGGTCAGCAGGCGCCGCCGCGCAGGCCGCTGCACATGGGCCCGCCGGTGCCCGACACCACCGGGGGTGTGGTGCGCTCACTGGCGGACCGCGGTCCTTCAACGGCGCCGGCGCAGCCCGCTCCGGTCTTCGACGGCGGTCCGAAGACCCTCGGCCCCGAGTACCTGGACTTCCCCCGCGACGAGGCCGATGTCCTGCCCGGCCCCCAGCTGGGAGAGATCCCGCCGCAGGCCGCGCCGTGGACGCCGCAGCCCGCACCGGTGGCGGCACACGAATCCGCCGCCGCGCAGCCAGCCCCGGCGCCCCAGCCCCATGACGTCCCTGCGGCTCCCGCCGGTGCGGCAGGGACGGCCGCCCCCGACGCGGTCGCCGCCCAGGCCCCGGCCGCCCCGGCGCCCGTGGCCCCGCAGCCCCCGGCCGCCGAGGCCGCGCCGTCCGCCGCGCAGGACTCGATGGGACGGTTCGTCCCGGTCGAGGGTTCGCTGCCGTCCGCGCCGAACCTGGCCCCCGCGCCCGCCGCGGCCGCACCCGTGACCGCCGCGGTCCAGCAGCCGGTGGAGGAAGCCGCGCAGGCCCCCGCCCAGGCAGCGGAGCCGCAGCCGGAGGCAGTCCAGGCCGCCGCGCCGGCACCGGAACCGCACTCCCCGCAGGACCAGGCCCAGGTCCAGGAGCACGAGCGGACACAGCCGCACGCACCGGTGGCGGCGGAGCTGTCTGCCGGCCGGGGCGCAGAGGAGCTGCAGGGCCCGGTGGCGGAGCCGGCAGCGGAACCAGCGCCGGAAGCCGTGGCCGCACCGGCCCCGGAGCCCGTACCGCAGGGACAGCCGGAGCCGGTTGTCGCCGTCGCGGAAGCGGAGGGCGAGACGGCAGCTCCGGCCTCGGCAGGGCAGGAGGGCGCCCCGGCGCCCGCCCCCGAATCCGTACCCATAGAGGCCGGGGAGCAGCTTCCCCGCACCCCGGCCGTGGCCCCGGTGCCCGCCCCCCGTCACGGCGGAGCGGAGCAGCGGCTGCCCACCGCCGAGGCGCAGACGGATCACGCCGCACAGGCCGATGCCGCCGTGCGGAGCGACCCCGCAGGACAGACCGGCCCCGCAGCATCGAGCGACCCCGTGGACCCCGTGGAGCAACCCGCGGCGCAGGCCGAACCGCTCCCCGAAGCCGTCACCGAGCAGGTCGGCCACCCCGCGGCCGCCGGACCCGCGGCGGCGGAGCAGCCGGAGCCCGCCGCCCCCGCGGCACAGCCGGTGGAGGCCGCGGTGGCCGAGGGCGAGCCGTGGGGAATGCCCTCGGCCGGGCTCCCGGCAGCCGTGCCCGGAGCCGAGGCGAGCGCTGCGGCCGCCGGGCCGGTCGTGCCCGCGCCGGCCGCCGCCCCCGTACCGGCCGCCGAGGCCCAGCCGTTCCCCACCGAAGCGGAGCAGGACGTGGAGCCCCGCACGGAGCACCCCGCCGACGCGTACCCCGGCACGGAGCAGACCGGCACGGAGCAGACCGGCACGGAGCAGACAGGCAGCGAGCAGCCCGGGGCCGAACAGCCCGCGGACGGCGAAGCGGCCGTCGTCGCCGAGCAGCCCGCAGACGGCGAGGCCGCCGTCGCCGCCGAGCCGCAGCCCGTCGCCGCGGAGCCCGTCGCGCCCCCCGCCCCCGGCTACGACGACGCCGAGCGCGAAGCCGTCCTGCGGGTCATGCGCGAGCGCCGCGACATCCGCAACGGATTCCGCAGCGACCCCATCCCGCACGAGGTGCTGCTGCGCGTGCTGGAAGCCGCGCACACCGCGCCGAGCGTCGGCCACTCCCAGCCCTGGGACTTCGTCGTCATCCGTTCGGCCGAGACCCGTCGTTCCATGCACGAGCTGGCACAGCGCCAGCGCGAGGCCTACGCCAAGTCCCTTCCCAAGGGCCGGGCCAAGCAGTTCAAGGAACTGAAGATCGAGGCGATCCTCGACACCCCGGTCAACATCGTCGTCACCGCCGACCCGACCCGGGGCGGCCGCCACACTCTCGGCCGGCACACCCAGCCGCAGATGGCGCCGTACTCCTCGGCCCTCGCCGTCGAGAACCTCTGGCTCGCCGCACGCGCCGAGGGCCTCGGCGTCGGCTGGGTCAGCTTCTTCGACGAGCGCGAGATGGTCCGCGCCCTCGGCCTGCCCGAACACCTCGAAGTCGTCGCCTACCTCTGTGTCGGGTACGTCGACGAATTCCCCGAGGAGCCCGAGCTGATGCAGGCGGGCTGGTCCAAGCGGCGCCCGCTCTCCTGGGTCGTGCACGAGGAGACGTACGGCCGCCGCGCACTGCCCGGCGAGGAGCCGCACGACCTGCTCCAGGACACCATCACCAACATCAGGCCGCTCGACGCCAAGGCGCTCGGTGAGGCGTGGGACCGCCAGAAGCGGATGACCAAGCCCGCCGGGGCCCTGGGCATGCTGGAGATCATCTCCGCACAGCTCAGCGGGCTCTCCCGGATGTGCCCCCCGCCCATCCCGGAGCCCGCCGCGGTGGCGATCTTCGCCGGGGACCACGGGGTTTACGCCCAGGGCGTCACCGCCTGGCCGCAGGAAGTGACCTGCCAGATGGTGGCCAACTTCCTCGGCGGCGGCGCGGTCTGCAACGCCTTCGCCAACCAGGTCGGTGCCGAGGTCTGCGTCGTGGACGTCGGCGTCGCCGGTGAACTCCCGGCCACACCGGGCCTGCTGCCCCGCAAGGTGCGCGCCGGTACCGGCGACTTCACCACCGGCCCCGCGCTCACCCGCGAGGAGGTGCTCTCCGCCATCGAGGTCGGCATCGAGACGGCCCGCGACCTGGTGGCGGCCGGCAACAAGGTGCTGCTCACCGGTGAGATGGGCATCGCCAACACCACGGTGTCCGCCGCACTGATCTGTGTCTACACCGGCCAGGACCCCAGCGAGGTCACCGGCCGCGGCACCGGCATCAACGACGAGATGCACGCCCGCAAGGTCGATGTCGTCCGGCGCGGACTGGAGTTGCACCGGCCCGACCCGGCCGACCCGATCGGTGTCCTCGCGGCGGTCGGCGGGCTCGAACACGCCGCGCTGGCCGGCTTCCTGCTCGGCGGCGCCTCGCTGCGTACACCGGTCATCCTCGACGGTGTCAGCGCGGGAGCCGCCGCACTGGTCGCCCGGGCCATCGCGCCCGAGGCGCTCGCCGCCTGCATCGCGGGCCACCGCAGCGCCGAGCCCGGCCATGTCGCCGCGCTCAACAAGCTGGGCCTGCGCCCGCTGGTCGACCTCGACCTCCGCCTCGGCGAGGGAACCGGCGCGCTGCTCGCGCTCCCCGTCGTCCAGAGCGCGGCGAGGGCGATGCACGAAGTGGCCACCTTCGACTCCGCGGGCGTCACGGAGAAGTAGCCGCAGCGCACGCGAGTGAGGGGCCGGGGTCAGCGATCCCGGCCCCTCACCGCCGTCCGGAGCAGCCCGGGACCGTACAGTGTTCCGGGGGCCCGCCCCCTTCCCCACCAGCCGCTTCACCGCCGCAGCGGCGTACGCAGCCCCAACTCCCCGCGCGAGGAGCCAGCCACGCCATGGCCGAGCACGCCGATCACCCCGCCTACCCCGTAGGACTCCGCCTCTCCGGCCGGCGCGTCGTCGTCATCGGCGGCGGGCAGGTCGCACAGCGCCGCCTCCCCGCGCTCATCGCTGCCGGCGGGGACATCCTGCTCATCTCGACGTCGGCCACTCCCTCGGTCGAGGCGATGGCAACGGCGGGTGAGATCGCCTGGGAGCGGCGCACCTATGCGGACGGCGACCTGGCCGGAGCCTGGTACGTACTGATCGCGACCGGTGACACGCAGGCCAACGAGCTGGCATCGGCCGAGGCCGAGCGGCGCCGCATCTGGTGCGTCCGGAGCGACGACGCGGCAGCCGCCACCGCCTGGACACCCGCCACCGGCCGCAGCGAGGGCGTGACCGTGGCCGTCCTCACCGGCCACGACCCGCGCCGGTCGGCCGCCGTGCGCGACGCCGTCGTGGAGGGGCTGCGTGACGGAACGCTCGCCGCCCCGCGCAACCGCGACCGCTCGGCCCCGGGCGTCGCCCTGGTCGGCGGCGGACCCGGCGATCCCGACCTCATCACCGTGCGCGGACGGCGCCTGCTCGCCGAGGCGGACGTCGTCATCGCCGACCGGCTCGGCCCGCGCGATCTGCTCGACGAGCTGCCCCCGCACGTCGAGGTCATCGACGCCGCGAAGATCCCGTACGGCAGGTTCATGGCGCAGGAGGCCATCAACAACGCGCTCATCGAGCACGCCAGGGCCGGAAAGGCCGTCGTACGGCTCAAGGGGGGCGATCCATTCGTCTTCGGGCGGGGCATGGAGGAGGCCGAGGCGCTCGCCGCCGCGGGCATCGCCTGCACCGTGGTGCCCGGCATCTCCAGCTCCATCAGCGTCCCCGGAGCCGCCGGGATCCCCGTCACCCACCGCGGTGTCGCCCATGAATTCACCGTGGTCAGCGGCCATGTGGCCCCTGACGACGAGCGTTCGCTGGTGGACTGGGCGGCCCTCGCGAGGCTGCGCGGCACCCTCGTCGTGCTCATGGGCGTCGACAAGATCGGCGCCATCGCCGCGGCCCTCGTCACCCACGGAAAGAGCCCGGACACCCCCGTGGCACTCGTCCAGGAGGGGACCACGGCCGCCCAGCGCCGGGTCGATGCGACGCTCGCGACGGTGGGGGAGAAGGCCAGGTCCGAGGGGGTGCGACCGCCCGCGGTCATCGTCATCGGCCCCGTCGTGCGGGTCGGACCGCCGTACGACCGCCCCTGACCGATTCCGTGCCCATCCGTTGGCACCTCTTCCAGGACAAGGCAGTATCACCCTGTGGCTGATCTCATCACTGTCGATGACCCCGACGACCCGCGTCTGCGTGACTACACGGGCCTGACCGACGTCGAGCTCCGGCGCAAGCGCGAACCCGTCGAGGGTCTCTTCATCGCCGAGGGCGAGAAGGTCATCCGCCGGGCCAGGCTCGCGGGGTACGAGATGCGGTCGATGCTCCTATCGGCCAAGTGGGTCGACGTCATGCGCGACGTCATCGACGAGGTCCCTGCCCCGGTGTACGCCGTCAGCCCCGAGCTCGCCGAGCAGGTGACGGGCTACCACGTGCACCGCGGCGCCCTCGCCTCCATGCAGCGCAAGCCGCTGCCCACCTCCGGCGAACTGCTCGCGAGCACCCGCAAGATCGTCGTCATGGAGTCGGTCAACGACCACACCAACATCGGCGCCATCTTCCGCAGCGCCGCGGCGCTCGGCATGGACGCGGTGCTGCTCTCGCCGGACTGCGCCGACCCGCTCTACCGCCGCTCGGTCAAGGTCTCCATGGGCGCGGTGTTCGCAGTGCCCTACGCCCGCCTCGAATCGTGGCCCAGAGGGCTGGACACCGTACGGGAAGCGGGGTTCAAGCTGCTCGCCCTCACCCCCGACGCGAAGGCGTCGGCCATCGAGGACGCCGCTCCGCACCGGCTCGACCGGGTGGCGCTGATGCTCGGCGCCGAGGGGGAGGGCCTCTCGACGCAGGCCCTTGTCGCCGCGGACGAATGGGTACGGATCCCGATGGCGCACGGCGTGGACTCCCTCAACGTGGGAGCAGCGGCCGCCGTTGCCTTCTACGCGGTGGCCACGGGCCGGCCGCAGAGCTGACGGAACCCGCCGACGGCGGGCCCGGCCCGCCGGGCCGGGACCCGCTCAGAACTGCTGCGCCGCCGCGATCCCGAGCAGCACGATCAGCGTCACGACGACGAAGACGATCAGACGCTGCCGCATCATCCGCGGACTCGGCCCGGTCCGCCGGCCGGCCGGAGTCGGACGCCCGCCGGCCGACCTCGACCCCGGGCGGAGCTGAGTACGCCCCCCCGAGCGCGTGGTGTTGCGCGGCGGCCCCGGCCGGGAGCCCCCGTGCGGCGCGGACGGGCGTGACGCCTGCGGCCTGGGGGTCTGGGCGCCGTCGGCGCGGCGCGGCGGGGCGTGCTGCTCCGTCTGCGGTGCGGCGATCCGCCCCGTCGGCCGGTCGGCCTCCTGGGCGCGGCGCTGCGCGGGGGTCCGGCCCTCGGAGAGGCCCTGCGCCTCCCGGGCGGCGATCTCCTTGAGCCGCATGGACAGTTGGAGCGTGGACGGCCGGTCCTCGGGATCCTTGGCGAGGCAGGCCCGTACCAGTGGCGCCAGGGCATCGTGCACGTCGTACAGATGCGGCTCCTCGTGCACCACCCGGTAGAGCATCACCTCGGAACTGCCGTGCCCGAAGGGAGAGTCGGCCGTCGCCGCGTACGCCAGCGTGGCGCCCAGCGCGAAGACGTCGGTCGCCGGGGTGACCGCGGCGCCGCGCACCTGCTCGGGAGCCAGGAACCCCGGGGACCCGACCGCGGTGCCGACGTGGGTGAGGGTGCTCGCACCGGTCGCCCAGGCGATGCCGAAGTCGATGATCCGTGGGCCCTTGGGCGAGAGCAGGATGTTGGACGGCTTGAGGTCACGGTGGACGACCCCGGCCTCGTGGACCGCGACCAGCCCCTCGGAGAGCGCGGCCCCGATGGACGCCACCTCGGCGGCCGACAGCGGCCCTTCGTCGGCCACCTTGTCGTGCAGGGAGGGGCCGGGCACGTACTGGGTCGCGAACCACGGGCGGTCGGCCTCCAGGTCGGCTGCGACCAGCCGTGCCGTGCACCCGCCCCTGATCCGCCGTGCCGCGGACACCTCACGGGCGAACCGCGACCGGAACTCCTGGTCCTCGGCCAGATCCGGCCGGATCACCTTGAGCGCCACCCGCTGTCCGCGCCGGTCGGAGCCGAGGTAGACGACGCCCATACCCCCCGCGCCCAGCCGCCGGTGAAGCCTGAACGAGCCGACGACACGCGGATCCTCGCGCCGGAGCCGCATCATCGTCATGTCCATCCCCGCTGCCCGGTCCGTCTGACGAGGCACAGCTTACGTACCCGCGGGCCGGTGTGCTCATAGGCCGCGCCCTCTCGCTCCGACCGATTGCCCGGCGGGGCCCGTGGCGGTGAAGCAGGGTCAGCTCGCGCCGGGCCCGGCCGCCTTGGCCCGGGCCGTACCTCAAAGAGCCTTCACAGGAAGGGCCTTGAGCCCCTTCCCGGCACCCGGCCGGTACGGGGCACGGGTACACCGGAGCCGCCGGGCACCCGGGTCACGGCTGCCGGCAGGGGAGACCGGAGGTGCTGTACGAAGGGGCGCCGGAAGTGAGTGAAGTCACCCCGGCAGGCCTGCGGGATCCCCCGGCCGGAACGGCAGGGCGGGCCGGCGGCAGGGGAGCGGCAGGTCCGCAGGGCCCGGCCGGTCGGGCCCTCCCTCGGGGAAGACCCGCAGGTATGCGGCGGGAATCTCCACCCAGGGGAGTAGACCGGCACACGGAGGCTCATCCTCCTGTAGGCCCAGCAGTCAGTACGCGGGCATGACGACCGGCTCCCTCGCCGCCCCTAGATTTGAGGTCAAGCGGCGAGTGCAGCACTCGTCCCCCGAGGTCGGTACTCGCCGCTTGCAGAACCGACAGGAGAGGGGCCGGGGACCATGGCCGACACCGCAGCGCGGACGACACTCCGCACGCAGGGACGCAGGGCGTACACCGCGCTCGGCGTCCGCAGCTCCGGTACCCGCCACCCGCTGGTGGCGACCGCCATGGTCCTTCCCCTCGCCGCACTGCTGATGTTCGTCTTCGGAGGCTGGCAGGCAGTGGTCACACAGGCGTCGTCCGTGGGCGTGATGCTGGGGCGCTGAGCGGCGCCCCGGGTCCGGGAGAGCGGTCCGGGCCAGGGACATCCGGCCAACAACCCCGTGGGGACGGGGGTGCGGCGGACGGCAGCGTTTGTCCGGTCAGCTGGGGAGCTGACCGGACATCGCGCTGTCCGGGGCGTTCCGGTCACCGGGGGAGCACCGCGTAGGCTCCCCCGCGCAGGCCACACCGACGGGGGAGACCGTGACCGCATCCGCCCGTATCCGCGCGCTCGGCGCCGCCGCCGCGCGCGCCCTCCATCCGCCGCACGCACCGTGCCCCGGCTGCGGCCGCGGAGCCACCGTCCTCACCGACCGCCCGGACGGCACGGTCGTGCGCCACGGCGCCGCCGTGGCCAAGGCGCACGCAGCGGGCACGGACCGGGACGCCCTCGCGGTACGGGTCGCGGTCGCCGCGCACCCCCTCCTCGGCGGCATCCTGCTGCCACCGCTCGCCGGCCCGGAGGCCGGCCCCGGCGGACCCGTCACCGTGTGGCCGTGCGGCGTACCCGTCGACCCGGAGGCCCCGGAGGCGGCGCCCTGGGAGGAGGCCGCCGTCCTGCTCGCCCGGCTCCACGCGGTCCCGCCCGCCGCCCTGCCGGGGCCACTGCCCCCGATGCGCGGTCCCGCGAAGGCGGCCCGCGCGCTGGCCCGGATGCGGGAGGCGCGCCCAGGACCGGCGGAGGAACCCGTACTGCGGGCCTGGCGGGGGCTGCCCGGCTGGGCCCGCGACGAGGCGCCCGCGCCCCGCGGCGCCTTCCTCTGCCACGGCGATCTGCACCTCGGTCAGCTCGTGCGGCATCCCGCGACCGGCGGCCGCTGGCAGCTGATCGACGTGGACGACCTCGGGCAGGGCGACCCGGCCTGGGACCTGGCCCGCCCGGCGGCCTGGTACGCGGCCGGGCTGCTGGCGCCCGGGGTCTGGGCGCGGTTCCTGGCCGCCTACCGGGGCGCGGGTGGCCCGGCCGTATGCCGGGAAGGCGATCCCTGGCCCGAACTGGACGTCGCCGCGCGGGCGCTGACCGTTCAGACCGCCGCCCTCGCCCTGGCCAAGTCCACAGCAGCCGGGAGGCCCCTCGACGAGGCCGAGCGGATGATGCTCGACGCGTGCGCCCGAATCGCGGGTCTCCCGGCGGAGTTGGCGCGCGGGGCGGCATCGTAGGGTGAGCCGTCCTGATCCGATCGGCGAGGAGTTGAACCGATGCAGTGCCCCAAGTGCCATGCCCCGATGCACACGTACAACCGCAATGGCGTCCAGATCGAGCAGTGCAGCGGCTGCCGGGGGATATTCCTCGACTACGGGGAGCTCGAATCGCTGACCCGTCTTGAGTCCCAGTGGGGTCAGCAGCCCCCGCCGCAGGCCTATCCGGCGCCGCAGGCCCCCGCCTGGGGCGCCCCGCAGCACTACGACGCGCACCACGGGGGACACCACGGAGGCCATCACGGCCGCCACAACAGGGGCTTCGGCCACATGCTCTTCTCCTCCTGACCGCAGAGGGGTGAGGGCTCCCGGCGGGGGACGGGAGCCCGGCAGACAGAAGAACCCCCGGCCGTGGAGACGGCCGGGGGTTCCTTTTCCGGTGCGCGATACTGGGATTGAACCAGTGACCTCTTCCGTGTCAGGGAAGCGCTCTCCCGCTGAGCTAATCGCGCGGGACGTGCTGATACTGCTCGGGCCGCAACTCTCGCGGCCTTGTCCGACATACTGCGTGCGCGATACTGGGATTGAACCAGTGACCTCTTCCGTGTCAGGGAAGCGCTCTCCCGCTGAGCTAATCGCGCGGGAAGGAAACCCGGCCGGAGCCAGGATCCAGTGGACGATACTGGGATTGAACCAGTGACCTCTTCCGTGTCAGGGAAGCGCTCTCCCGCTGAGCTAATCGTCCTTGGAGGTGGAGACGGGATTTGAACCCGTGTAGACGGCTTTGCAGGCCGTTGCCTCGCCTCTCGGCCACTCCACCAGGAGTGCGGGGGTTCGGGAAGATCCCCCGGTCCTGCGAGCGGACGACCAGGTTCGAACTGGCGACCTCAACCTTGGCAAGGTTGCGCTCTACCAACTGAGCTACGTCCGCTTGTCATTCCCGGAGCACTTGCGCGCCCCGGCGACATGTTGAACTCTAGCGGATTCCCGGTCCAGCACAAAAACGCGTTTCCGCAGCGTGCTGCGGTGCGTTCGCGGCGGAGCGGCTTTCCGGCGGCCCGTCCTAGACTCGCCGGTGTGCACCACCTCCCTCCTCTCGCCCGCTTCGGCGGCCGCGTCGCCTGTGACCTGCGTGATGTCACCAGCGACCCCGCCGCCCTGGACTCCGCGGGTTTCTGGGCGGTGACCGCGGACTTCGAGGGAGGGCTCGTCTGCGCCCGCTTCGGGGACGTGCGCGCGGAACCGGTGCCCGAGGCCGTCCCCGGGCGGTGGCAGGGGCCCGCGGCCGGTGACTGGACGTCCTCCCTCGACCACGACGCGTACACGGCGGGGGTCCGTCACATCCGCGCGCAGATCGCCGCCGGCGAGGTCTACCAGGCCAACCTCTGCCGGGTCCTCACCGCGCCGCTGCCCGCCGGCACCACGGCCGACGTCGACGCCCTGACCGCGCTGCTCGCCCGGGGCAACCCCGCGCCGTACGCCGGCACGATCCGGCTGCCCGCACACGGAGTGGAGATCGCGACCGCCTCCCCGGAGCTGTATCTGCGCCGCTCCGGGCAAACCGTCGAGTCCGGCCCGATCAAGGGGACCGGGCGCACGGCCGCCGACCTCCTGGAGAAGGACCACGCGGAGAACGTGATGATCGTGGACCTCGTCCGCAACGACCTCGGCCGGGTCTGCGCCACCGGCTCCGTCGTGGTGCCGCGGCTCTGCGCGGTAGAGGCCCACCCCGGTCTGGTCCATCTCGTCTCCACGGTCCGCGGGGAGCTGGCCGACGGCGCCGGCTGGAGCCGTCTGCTCGCCGGAACCTTCCCGCCCGGCTCGGTGACCGGGGCGCCCAAGTCGAGCGCGCTGCGGATCATCGAGGCCCTGGAGACAGTGCCCCGCGGACCGTACTGCGGAGGCATCGGCTGGGTCGACGCCGACCGCGGGACGGCCGAGCTGGCCGTGGGCATCCGGACGTTCTGGATCGACCGCACCGGCGACCGCGGTCCTGTCCTGCGCTTCGGCACCGGCGCCGGGATCACCTGGGGCTCGGACCCGGAGCGGGAGTGGGACGAGACGGAACTCAAGGCAGGCCGGCTGCTCGCGATAGCGTCCGGGGCGGAAGAGACGATCGGAAGGACCACTCCATGAAGATCTGGGTCAACGGCGCGCTGCGGGACTCGGAGACCGCGCTGGTCTCGGTCCTCGACCACGGGCTGACCGTGGGTGACGGCATCTTCGAGACGGTCAAGGCGGCCGGGGGGCGCACCTTCGCGCTCACCCGCCACCTGGACCGGCTGACCCGCTCCGCCCGCGGACTGGGACTGCCCGACCCCGATCTCGACGAGGTGCGCCGCGCCTGCACGGCTGTGCTCGACGCCAACCCGGTGGAGCTGGGCCGGCTGCGGATCACGTACACCGGCGGGCTCTCCCCGCTCGGCTCCGACCGCGGCGACGCCGGCCCCACTCTGGTCGTGGCGGTCGGCGGGACGAAGCGCAGGCCCGACACCACCGCCGCGATCACGGTGCCGTGGACGCGCAACGAGCGCAGCGCGGTGGCCGGGCTGAAGACCACCTCGTACGCGGAGAACGTCGTCGCGCTCGCCCGCGCCCACGAACAGGGGGCGACCGAGGCGCTGTTCGCCAACACCGCGGGCGCGCTCTGCGAGGGCACCGGCTCCAACGTCTTCGTCGTGATCGGCGGTGAACTCCACACCCCGCCGCTCTCCTCGGGCTGTCTGGCCGGTATCACCCGTGCGCTGACCATCGAATGGACCGGCGCCCGGGAGAGCGAGCTGCCGCTCGACGTCCTTGAGCGGGCCGACGAGATCTTCCTGACCTCGACACTCCGCGACGTGCAGGCCGTCCACCGGGTCGACGGGCGTCAACTGGACGGCGTACCGGGCCCGGTGACCGCGAAGGCCATGCGGATCTGGGACGAGCGCGCCGCGGAGCGGCTGGACCCCTGAGCGCGGAACATCCGCCCGGCGGATGACGCGGGGCCGCAGGAGGGGTAGAACTCCCCTGATGACCACCACCCTGCGGCCGACCGGGCCGCTTCAGCAGGGCGCCGACGGCGCCAGGGCACGCTCCTACGAGGTCTGTGTGAACAGCCGCCCGGTGGGCGCGGTCGATCTCCGCACGGACGACGCGTACGGGCCCGTTTGCGGCGTGATCGGCGGGCTGCGGATCGACGAGCAGGACCGGGGCCGCGGCCGGGGCACCGTCGCGGCGCTCGCCGCCGAGGAGGTGCTGCGCGGCTGGAACTGCGACCAGGTGCGGATCGCCGTGCCCGCCGGCGCGGCGGCCGCGGTACGGATGGCCGGCGCGCTCGGCTACACGCTGCACAACA
This sequence comes from Streptomyces sp. NBC_00388, assembly GCF_036061255.1. NCBI lineage: Bacteria > Bacillati > Actinomycetota > Actinomycetes > Kitasatosporales > Streptomycetaceae > Streptomyces > Streptomyces sp. NBC_00388. Next base: position 1,326,407 of record NZ_CP107948.1, on the reverse strand, counting down.
GCCACCTGGTGAAGGAACTGCCCGGGCAGCCGCCGGAACTGCCCGCGGGGGTCGAGGGCCGGCCGATGCGCGAGGACGAGTTCCGGCTGTGGCGGGCCCGGGGCATAGCCGACTACGCACAGACCTGGGTCGACCGGGGCATGGCGGAGGACCGGGCGCGGGCCAAGTCCGAGGCCGACCACCGCGAGGCGCTCCCCGAAGGCCCGGCCACCCCCGGGGCCGCCATCGACGTCCTGGTCGGGGACGGCCGGGTGCTCGGGCACGTCTGGACCGGCGAGGCCCGGTCGGACCCCGGCCGGCACGTGGCCTTCGTCTTCGACGTCGAGGTCGCCGAGGAGCACCGCGGCCGTGGCCACGGCCGCTCCCTGATGCTGCTCGCCGAGCGCGAGGCGCTGGCCGCCGGGGCGCGGCAGATCAAGCTGAACGTGCTGACGGCCAACACCCCGGCTGTCCGGCTCTACGCGTCACTCGGCTACCGCCCGGCCGAGCACTTCTACGGCAAGCACCTGCTCTGAGGCGTCCGGCTCCCGGCCGTCCTGAGCCGCCTCAGGCTCCGGCCGCGAGCAGCCGGTCGGCGATCTCCTCGATCCGCTCGCGCAGCCCTTCCTGGCTCTTGCCGCCGTCCAGCCGTTCGCCGGCGATCACATAGGTCGGGGTGCCGGTGACACCGATCGCCTTGCCCTCGGCCTGGTCGGCGTCGACGGTCAGCGTGTGCCGGCCGTCGATCAGCACGGTGTCGAACTCGGCGGTGTCCAGGCCCAGTCCGGCCGCGATCTCCAGCAGCACCGGCTCGCCCCGGGACGCCAGCTCCTCGGTACGGGCCAGCACGGCCTCGGTGTACGGCCAGCCCTGCCCCTGCTCGAAGGCCTCCTCCGCCGCCTGGGCCGCCGCGTACGCGTGCCGGTGCTTCTCCAGCGGGAAGTGGCGCAGCCGCAGGTCGAGGCGGTCGCCGTACCGGGCGCGCAGCGCGCGTACGTCGTCCAGGGCGCTGCGGCAGTCGGGGCACTGGAGCTCGCACCAGACGTCCAGGACGACGGGGCGGGGGGCGGGGGAGTCACTCATGCTGCCAGTCTCCCAGCCGTGCGCGGTACGGCCGAACCGGGCCCTGAGGAGGATCCGCCCCCGAGATGTCCCTGAGGTCGGGCCCGGGCGTGGCCCCCGGACCCCGGTCCGGTGCAGGATGGAGGGAAGCGAACCCATGGCTGGAGGAGACCGGATGATTGCCGAGACCGTCTGTTCCGCGGTGTCCGCGGCGGGGCTGGGCATCGCCGCGATCACGGCGTACCGCAAGCGCTTCCTGGCGGCGACCCGTATTTTCGCGTACGCGCTGGTCCCGGTGGGGCTGGTGCTGACGGGGGTCGTCGGGTGGGTGGCCGACATCGCGTTCAAGCCGTCGGTGTGGCTGGGCTTCGGGATGCTCGCGGTCGCCTGGCTGCTGTTCCTCACCACCAGGGCCGTCGAGCGCCGTTCCGGCGGCACCCGCAAGGAGCGTCGGGCGGCCGCCAGGGCCGCCGGGACCGACCAGGTCGCCCCCGGGGCCCCGGCGCCGTCGCTTCCTGGCCGTACCGGGGCGCAGCCGCAGGCCGCGGCGCGGCCCGCGCCGCGGAGCAAGGCGGCCGGGGCTGCCGCGCCGGGCGAGGACTTCTCCGATGTCGAGGCGATCCTCAAGAAGCACGGCATCTGACGGCATCCGACTGCGCCGCCCGGACCCCGTCCCGGCGCCGTACGGCCTGGCCCCGGCCCGGGCGCCGCCCGCGGGTGCGGTGCCGAGCCCTCACTGCGGAGAGTCGGCACATGCCCCGGCCTTCTCGATGAATCGATTCACTGAGCGGGGAGAGTCCGGAGGGACCCCGAGGGGAGCAGTACCGGTGCTCAGCTGCGTCAACCCTTGACGGAGCCCGGGGCGAGGGTTAGCTTCCAGCTGGTTTGAAACAATTCACCGAACAGTCGGCAGGGCTGTCGGGAACCGGTGCGGGACGGGTCCGCCGCGCCCCGGGGCCCGTCCGTCTCGCCCGGCCGGGGGCGCGACCGTACGATGAGCGCACTCCGCGCGGGCAGCCGGACAGCATCCCGGCCCGGGACAGCCAGGTACAGCAGGTGGGACAGACGTGGCAGGCATCAAGGACGTGGCCAGGCGCGCGGGCGTCTCGGTCGGCACCGTGTCCAACGTCATCAACCGGCCGGCCTCGGTCTCGCCGGAGACCCGCGGTCGTGTGCAGGCCGCCATCGCCGAACTCGGCTACGTACGGAGCGAGTCGGCCAGGCAGTTGAGGGCGGGCAGCAGCCGGATCGTCGCGCTGCTCGTGCTCGACATGGGTAATCCCTTCTTCGTGGACATCGCCCGCGGGGCGGAACGGGCCGCCCGCGGGGCCGGGCTCGGCGTGATGGTCTGCAACAGCGACCAGAGCCCAGCGGAGGAGGCGGCCTACCTCTCGCTCTTCGCCGAACAGCGGGTGCTGGGAGTGCTGGTCACCCCGGCCGACCCCACGGGCAGGTCCCTGGAGGACTTCGGCCGGCACGGCATCCCGTCCGTGCTCGTCGACCGGGTGGCCTCCGGTGCCACCTCCTGCGCCGTCTCCGTGGACGACGTCCACGGCGGCACCCTGGCCGTACGCCACCTCGTCGCCGCGGGGCACCGCTCGATCGCCTTCGTCACAGGACCGCCCGAACTGCGCCAGATCCAGGACCGCAGGAAGGGTGCGCTCGCCGCCCTCGAAGAGGCCGGACTCCCGCCGGAGGCCCTGGTGGAGATCTCCGCGGGGAGGCTCGACGTGGCGGCCGGCCGGGACGCCGGCGCCCGGCTGGTCGGCCTGGCGCCGCGCCCGACAGCTGTCTTCTGCGTGAACGACCTGCTGGCGCTCGGCGTGCTCCAGTCGCTGTACGCGGCGGGCGTCAAGGTGCCGCAGGAGATGGCGATCGTCGGCTACGACGACATCGAGTTCGCCGCCGCGGCCGCCGTGCCGCTGACATCGGTACGCCAGCCCGCGGTGCTGATGGGGCGGATGGCGGCCGAACTCCTCCTGGAGGAGGCCGGGTACGCGGGGGATGCCGAACACCTGCACCGCGGTGTCATGCTCCAGCCCGAGCTCGTCGTCCGCGCCTCCAGCATCCTGCCGCACTGACGTCCGGGCCGGCGTACGTACGGCCGGGCTGTCACGGGATCCAGCGAACTGCCCGCCCGCATATGCGTGTTGGTCGGCGAAAACGGCTCCGCTGCGTCATCATCGGCCCGAGATGCCGGATACCTCCCGGGACGGTTCCGCCGTCCCCACCCCTGCCCCCGAGCCGCGTGGCTGTCTCTTCGCGCTCTCCCAGCCGCCTCTGATGATCTTCCTCGGGGTGATCTGCTGTCTGCTGTTCATGGCGGCCGTACATGACCTGTTCCTGCTGTGAGGGCGGACGTCAGCCCGCGGCCGCCTTCCGTCTGGCGCGGTAGGCGGCGACATGCAGCCGGTTGCCGCAGGTGCGGCTGTCGCAGTACCGGCGGGAGCGGTTGCGTGAGAGATCCACGAAGGCGTGACCGCAGTCCGGCGCCTCGCAGCGGCGCAGGCGCTCCTGCTCGCCGGCGACCACGATGAAGGCGAGCGCCATGCCGCCGTCGGCCGCGAGGTGGTCGGCGACCGAGGCGCCGGGGGCGAAGTAGTGGACATGCCACTCGTAGCCGTCGTGGTCGGTGAGCTGCGGGGTCGTCCCCGCTGAGGCGACGAGCCGGTTGACGAGCGCTGCGGCGGCATGGGGGCCCGGGGCGGCGAACACCTCGGCGAACTGCCGGCGCACCCCGATGACGGCCCGCCGGTCGTCCTCGCCGAGCTGTCCCACGCCGCTCAGGTCGTGGTCCCGCACGAAGGCGTACAGCCCGTCGGTGCCGGCGAGCGGGTCGCTGTCCGTGCCCTCGGGTGTGGTGTTCACCAGGGCGACCACCACGTCGAGGGCGATCCGGGTGTCGTGGGGGATCAGCACGGTGCGCTCCCTGGCCTGCGACGGGCCGGCGCCCGCCGATGCTGGCCGACTCTAGCCGCTCCGGCTCCGGGCACACCGGGGCGCCGTCCCCGCGGTGGATTCCGCGGGGACGGCGCCCGGCTTCTGGCGTATGTCGTTGTCTGCGCGGTGCCGTCGCCCCGAGTCGGACGGCGCCGGGCCTCTCGCGGCCTGGCTCAGCTTTCGGCCAGAATGTGCGAGAGCTCGGTGTCGAGGTCGAAGTGACGGTGTTCCGTGCCGGGTGGCACGGCGGCGTCGGTCCGCTTGAGGAACGACTCCAGCGCCCTCGCAGGGGCTTCGAGCAGGGCTTCTCCTTCCGGGGAGCTCAGGGCGATGCAGACGACGCCCTGACCGTGACTGCGCGACGGCCAGACTCGGACGTCGCCGGTGCCGGTGGGCCTGTGCAGCCCCTCCGCGAGGAGGTCACGGGCGAAGACCCACTCGACGGTCTCCTCGGCTCCGGTGTGGAAGGTGGCATGCACGGCGTAAGGATCGGCCGTGTCATACCGCAGGCCCGCGGGTACAGGCAGGGATGACTCGCTCGACACAACGAGGCGCAGGTGCAGCTCGCAGCTGACCGTGGTGTTCATAAGCGCCAGGGCCTTTCGCTCAGTGTGCGCTCGGGGATTCGCACGTCGGCGAAATCGACATGCCACCTACGGTGCCGTTGTAAACCCCTCTGACCGATTTGTGGCTCTTGAGGTCGCCTGTATGGCCGAGTGTGGGTTTGGGTGATTACGGCAAACGGGTGACGCCCGGCAGGCCGGCTCCGGCTCTCCCCGGTCCAGTAGGTTGGACCGCATGAATGCGGAGAGTGACGGCCGGGGCGGGATCGCCGCAGCGGGCTCCGGGGAAGGCGTCGCGGCCGTGAGCGGCCCGGAGACGCCCCCGGACGGTGTGCACGGGTCCCGGGCCCCGGACTTCGTCAAGGGGTCCAGGGTGCTGCGCCTGAGCTGGCGGGCGGGTGTCTTCCTCGTGGGGCTCGCGGTGGTGGCCGCCGGAGTCGTCATGCTGCCGCTCCCCGGACCCGGCTGGCTGGTGATCTTCGGTGGCATGGCGGTGTGGGCGACCGAGTTCGTCTGGGCGCAGCTGGTGCTCCGCTGGACCAGGCGGAAGGTGGCGGAGGCGGCGCGGAAGGCGCTCGACCCCCGGGTCCGGCGCCGGAACCTGATCCTCCTGACCGCCGGGCTGGTGGTCGTCGCCGTACTGCTCGCGCTCTACCTCCGGCAGTTCGGGATCGTGCCGCCGTGGAAGATCCACGGGTGACTCGGGGGTGGTCCGGAACGGCCCGGTGCATGCGGTAATGTTTTCCCTGCGCCCGGGCGATTAGCTCAGTGGGAGAGCGCTTCGTTCACACCGAAGAGGTCACTGGTTCGAACCCAGTATCGCCCACCGTCCGGTTCCGATGGCCCGGAGACTTTCCAGTCTCCGGGCCATCGGCGTTCCCGTCGTGGCACCGGCCGGCGCGGACCGTCCGGGAACGGTTCGTCCGCCGCCGGTGCGCGCGCAGACGCGCGGGGCAAGATGTGCGCCGGACCCGGCGTGAGCGGCGGGTCCCGGCCGCGGCGGTGCCATCCGCAAGGGTTTGAACCAGGCCCTGCGGGACCTGTATGGTTCAGTCCGTTCCCGGGCGATTAGCTCAGTGGGAGAGCGCTTCGTTCACACCGAAGAGGTCACTGGTTCGAACCCAGTATCGCCCACCGGGAAAAGGCCGGTCCGTCACCGCGGACCGGCCTTTTGCGTGCCGGATGCGCGTCGTACGCTCAGGCCACCACGGAGAGTTCGGGCCGCAGCGGCCAGGACGGGTCCACCGTCTCGGGTGTGCCCTGACGGGTGAACCAGGCCTGCAGCCCGCGCGCCTGCGCCGCGTGCCACGTCGTCTGGAGCGTGTGCAGCTCACCCGGCGTCAGCCGTTCGAGCCGGCCGGCGAACCGGCGGCCTATCGCCCGTACCAGCTCAAGCGAGGCAAGCGCGTCCGCCGCCGCGTCATGGGCCCCGTCCAGCCGCACCTCGTACTGCGCGCAGAGATCGGTCAGGGTGCGGTGGCCCTTGCGGTAGCGGTCCAGGTGTTTGTCCAGGACACGCGGGTCCAGGACCCGCAGGGGCGACTCCCCGAGATAGTTGCCGAGCGACGAGGCCCGGTGGCGCCTCAACTCCCGGTCGAGCAGCGTCAGATCGAAAGGCGCGTTCATGACCACCAGGGGGCGCCCCGCCGCGCACTGCTCGGCCAGGGCCCTGGCTATCTCCGCGACGACGGGGGCCGGCCAGCGGCCGTTGCGCTGCAGATGGAGATCGGTCAGACCATGGATCTCGGTGGCACCCGCGGGGACCGGGATCCCCGGATTCACCAGCCAGCGGGTGATGCGCGGCCGTCCCCCCGCGGTGTCCTGCACGACCAGCGCTGCGGACACGATGCGGTCGTCCTCGACGTCCACGCCCGTCGTCTCGGTGTCAAAAGCGGCCAGGGGTCCTTCGAACCAGCACGGCATGTCCCAACTCCTCGCACTCACATGTCAGATGGCGTGCGACATCTGCCCGATTCGGTGATACCCGGCTGTTTGCGACATACGCCGACCGGAGACAACAGAGGTGACGGGCAAGGACATTGACGGCCCGCCGCCGGGAAATCCGCCGGCACGCGTCGGCACAGTCCGGAAGGCACACCACAGCCATGGCGCTCACGCAGCCCGAACGGGGCCCACTGGTGCCCGAGCGCCTGCTGCGCGGGTCGCTCGCCACCACCGCCTGTATGGAGACCTTTCAGGTGGGATATCTGCACGCGGTCGCGGCCGCGTCGGGATGTTCGCTGTCCCAGCCCTTCCCGGACAACGGCATCGACTGGCACGTGAGCCACGGAGCCCCCGACCACACCGTGGACGACGAGGTGACGATCAAGGTGCAGCTCAAGTGCACCTACCAGATCGCCCCGGACCCGCCGGGTACGGCCTTCTCCTTCACGCTCGACAACGCCCATCTGGTGAAGCTCGCCCGTACGCCGGTCTCGGTGCACAAGATCCTCGTCGTGATGCTGGTGCCGCGGACCCGGGACGACTGGCTGCGGGCCGGCCCGGACCGGCTCGACCTGCGGCACTGCTGTTACTGGACCAACCTGGCCGGCCACCCGGTGACCGGCAGGCACAGGACCACCGTGCGGATCCCGACCTCGCAGATATTCGACGACCGAGCACTCTGCGAGATCATGACCCGTGTCGGGGCCGGAGGGAGACCCTGATGCAGCACCGCCCGCTCGACGAACCCGTACGTCCCCACCCGGTGGACCCCCCGGGGGTCCGGGACGGCGGCGAGGGCCCCGATCCCGCCCGGGTCGACCCCGCGGTCCTCGGCGCGCTCCTGGGCCGGCACGGCTGGCTCCGCCGCGGTGCCGCGGCCGGCCGCTATGCCCGCTGGACGCCCCCCGGCCCCGCCGGCCGGGGTACGAGCGTGCTCGTGCCCGAGAGCCGCGCCTTCCCCGACAGCGAGGACCTGCTGGCCGAGGCGCTCACCGCCCTCACCCGCTGCGCCGCGCCGTCGGCCCGCGAGGTGCTGGTCGCGCTCGCCGTGCCCAGCGACGAGATCCGCTGGTCGCGGGGGACGGCAGACGGCCTCGCCGGGGTCGCCCCCTGGACGGTCCAGGAGCAACTGCGCTCCGCGGCACGCCAGATGCTCACTGCCGGCGCACTGGCGGCGGCCCGCAACGCCGGCTACCACGGGGCCCGCCACCGCAGGCAGGCGGACGCCGCGCTGGACGGGGTGCTGGCGGGCCCGGCCCCTGACGGGCACGGGCTCACCGCCTTCGTCCCGGTGGAGCAGGGCAGGGCCGCTGTGGTCCGGCTGCACCACGCGCTGCACGCCGCCAGGGAGGCGGTGGACTACCAGCGGGCGACCGGCGCGATGGACGCGTTCGACGCCGCCGTCCGCGCGGGGGTGAGCCGCGAGCTGACCGAGGCGGTCGTCGCGCTCGTACGGGGAACCGAAGGGGTGACGGTCGCACTGGCCTGGGCGCCGGCGGCCGGGGTGCCCGAGGGGTGCGCGGCCAGGCCCGAACCGGTCGGCTTCTCGCCCGGCGACCTGCCCGCGCTGCGGGCGGCCGGGGCACGCTATCTGCGCTCGGAGCCCTCGCTCCCGGTCCGGGTCACCGGCGCGGTGGTACGGATGCGCCGCTCGGCGCCGGGCGGCCCCGGCACGGTGCGGCTGCGGGTGCTGGCCGGGGCGGAGGTCCCGTACGTCCGGATGGTGCTCGACGAGGAGGCGTACCGCATCGCGGGCCACGCGCATCTGGTCGGACTGCCGGTCCGGGTGCACGGCAGGCTGGAGAGCCGCAGCGGATTCCGCAGGCTGACCGGGGCCGAGGGGGTGGCTCCCGTGCAGGTGGACGAGGCGGAGCGCGACCGGCTGATGAAGGCGCTCCAGGAGAACCTCGACTTCTTCGAGGAGGCCTGCGCGGGGGAGCGGACACCGGACGCGGAGGAGAGCACGGGCGGTGGCGGGGACGGAAGGCCGTAACCGTTTCGCAAACCACACCCCGGTCTCGGTACGATTCAGGCGCGCGGCGCTCCGCCTGCGCACCCCTGAGTCAGGAGAGACCGGTGTCAGACGTCCGTGTGGTCATCCAACGCGATTCCGAGCGGGAAGAGCGCGTGGTGACGACGGGTACTACGGCAGCCGAGCTCTTCCCCGGCGAGCGCACCGTCGTCGCGGCCCGGGTGGCCGGTGAGCTGAAGGACCTGGCCTGCCCGCTGGCCGACGGAGACGAGGTCGAGCCCGTCCTCATCTCCTCCGAGGACGGCCTCGACATCCTGCGCCACTCCACCGCGCACGTGATGGCGCAGGCGGTGCAGGAGCTCTTCCCCGACGCGAAGCTCGGTATCGGTCCGCCGGTCAAGGACGGCTTCTACTACGACTTCGATGTCGAGCGGCCGTTCACTCCCGAGGACCTCAAGGCCATCGAGAAGAAGATGCAGGAGATCCAGAAGCGCGGACAGCGCTTCTCGCGGCGTGTGGTGAGCGACGACGACGCCCGCGCCGAGCTGGCTTCGGAGCCGTACAAGCTGGAGCTCATCGGGATCAAGGGCTCCGCCTCCGCGGACGACGGGGCGGATGTCGAGGTGGGCGGCAGCGAGCTGACCATCTACGACAACCTCGACCCGAAGACCGGTGACCTCTGCTGGAAGGACCTCTGCCGCGGTCCGCACCTGCCCACCACCCGGTTCATCCCCGCCTTCAAGCTGATGCGGAACGCCGCCGCCTACTGGCGCGGCAGCGAGAAGAACCCGATGCTCCAGCGCATCTACGGCACCGCCTGGCCCACCAAGGACGAGCTCAAGGCACACCTGGAGTTCCTTGAGGAGGCCGCCAAGCGCGACCACCGCAAGCTCGGCAACGAGCTGGACCTCTTCTCCTTCCCGGACGAGATCGGCCCCGGCCTCGCGGTCTTCCACCCCAAGGGCGGCGTCATCCGCCGTGCCATGGAGGACTACTCGCGCAAGCGCCACGAGGAGGAGGGCTACGAGTTCGTCTACTCGCCGCACGCCACCAAGGGCAAGCTCTTCGAGAAGTCCGGCCACCTGGACTGGTACGCGGACGGCATGTACCCGCCCATGCAGCTCGACGACGGGGTGGACTACTACCTCAAGCCGATGAACTGCCCGATGCACAACCTGATCTTCGACGCACGCGGCCGGTCCTACCGTGAACTGCCCCTGCGGCTCTTCGAGTTCGGCACCGTGTACCGGTACGAGAAGTCGGGTGTCGTGCACGGGCTGACCCGCTCGCGCGGCTTCACCCAGGACGACGCGCACATCTACTGCACCAAGGAGCAGATGGCCGAGGAGCTGGACAGGACGCTCACCTTCGTCCTGAACCTGCTGCGCGACTACGGCCTGACCGACTTCTACCTGGAGCTGTCCACCAAGGACCCGGAGAAGTTCGTCGGCGCGGACGAGGCCTGGGAAGAGGCCACCGAGACGCTCCGCCAGGTCGCGGAGAAGCAGGGACTGCCGCTGGTCCCGGACCCGGGCGGCGCCGCGTTCTACGGGCCGAAGATCTCCGTCCAGTGCAAGGACGCCATCGGGCGCACCTGGCAGATGTCGACCGTCCAGCTCGACTTCAACCTGCCGGAGCGCTTCGACCTGGAGTACACCGGCCCGGACGGCTCCAAGCAGCGCCCCGTCATGATCCACCGCGCCCTGTTCGGTTCCATCGAGCGCTTCTTCGCGGTGCTCCTGGAGCACTACGCGGGTGCGTTCCCGGTCTGGCTCGCGCCCGTCCAGGCGGTCGGGATCCCGATCGGTGACGCACACATCCCGTACCTCCAGGAGTTCGCCGCCACGGCGCGCAAGCAGGGGCTGCGGGTCGAGGTGGACGCCTCGTCGGACCGTATGCAGAAGAAGATCCGCAACCAGCAGCGCGCCAAGGTGCCCTTCATGATCATCGCGGGGGACGAGGACATGGCCAACGGCGCCGTCTCCTTCCGGTACCGCGACGGCTCCCAGGAGAACGGCATCCCGGTGGCGGACGCCATCGCCAAGATCGCGCAGGCCGTCGCGGACCGCGTACAGGTCTGACCGCTCGCGGTACGGCCCGGCGACGGGGGGAAGCCCCCGGACGGGATCCTGCGGGGGAGCCCCCGGACAGGGTCTAACTGTCCGGGGGCTTCTCCTCGTCGTCACGCCGGAAGGTCTGGAGCAGCCACGACGAGAAGGACCCGGTCACGGCGCCGAGCAGGGCGATCCCGCACGCCATCATGGCCACCGCGATCACCCTCCCCAGCGGCGTCACGGGGGTCACATCGCCGTAGCCGACCGTCGAGAGCGTCGCGGCGGCCCACCACACGGCGTCGCCGAAGGTACGGATGGTGGCGCCCGGGGCGGACCGCTCACAGCTGTAGACGGCGAGCGACCCGGCGAAGGCGAGCAGTACGGCCGAGAGCCCCGCGTAGGCGATCACCCGGGCCTGAAGATTCAGCCGGGGCTGCTCCCTCTTCTGCTGGACCGCGTTGTAGAGCGGCACGATCCGCAGCAGCCGCAGCAGCGGCAGGATCATCGCGAGCGTGTCCATCCGGTGCCGGTGCGGGAAGCGCAGCCGCTCGCCGCTGAGGACGAGCCGCACCGCGTAGTCCAGTACGAACACCAGCCAGACCGCCAGGGCCACGGCGAGTGCGGTGTCCCGCAGCAGGGGGTCGGCGCCCCGGGCGAGCACCCGGACCGCATAACAGGCGAGGAAGAGCAGTGCGGCCGCGAAGAGCGGGATCTCCGTGCGCTCCTCCCAGCGGCGCAGCCGCTCGCCGGGAATCAGGACGTCCATCGGCCCAGCATCGCCGGGACCGCCGCTGCCCGCGCCCCGGCGACACGTCGCGAACGGGGGAAGTCATATGCTGCACAGCATGACGAGTGAGCCGGAGCAGCAGAACGGAGTGGGGACGCCGGACGCGTTCCAGCGCCTGTGGACCCCCCACCGGATGGCGTACATCCAGGGGGAGAACAAGCCGAGCGGGCCGGGCTCGGGAGACGACTGTCCGTTCTGCTCGATCCCGTCGAAGTCCGACGAGGACGGTCTTGTCGTCGCACGCGGCGAGCATGTCTACGCGGTGCTCAACCTCTACCCGTACAACGGCGGTCACCTCATGGTCGTGCCGTTCCGCCATGTCGCCGACTACACGGAGCTGGACGCGGCCGAGACGGCCGAGCTGGGCGAGCTGACCAAGCGGGCGATGACGGCGCTGCGTACGGCGTCCGGCGCGCACGGATTCAACATCGGCATGAACCAGGGCGCCTCCGCGGGGGCGGGCATCGCCGCGCACCTGCACCAGCACGTGGTGCCGCGCTGGGGCGGTGACACCAACTTCATGCCGGTCGTCGGGCACACCAAGGTGCTTCCGCAGCTGCTCGCGGACACCCGCGGGATGCTCGCCCGGGCCTGGCCGGTGTGAGCTCCGGCCGTACCGGTACGCAGGCGTAGCCCGGACACGGCAGGTGCGGGGCCCGGCGGACCGCCGGGCCCCGCACCTGCCGGGCGTCAGGCGTCGTAGACGTCCGCCTTGCGCGGTGTCGGGTCCTGCACCAGCCCGCTGAGGACCATCGAGCGGTTGGTGAAGGAGTCGGTGTTCACGCCGTGCTCGTCCAGCACGCGCACCGCGGCCGCGTGCACGGCACGCAGCACCGGAGTCGCCGCGCGCATCGCGTCGTCCGCCATGAAGCGGTGCCGCCACGGCTTGTCGGCCCAGGCGTGCCGCATCCCGAACGGCTCGGGCAGCGTGATCTTCCCGCCGCAGAAGTCGAGTACGGGCGGGAACCAGGTCAGCGGGGCCCGCGCGGCCAGTCGCACCACCTCAGGTGTCTCCACCAGCGGCAGGTTCACGTCCCGTGTCTCCCAGAACCTGACTGCCTTGCTGACCTGCTTGGTCTTGGCAGCGGGCTTGGTGGTGAAGAGCGGGTGGACCGGGCCGAGCGCATGACCGGTGACCTCGATCCGCAGCGTCTCGTGGAGCACCGTCACAGTGATCATCATGGTGATCACCAGCTGCCCGTCCCAGAGGGTGAACTGCACGCCCAGGTAGTGGCGGTTGCCGCTGCCGAACTGCTGCTCGTTGCAGATCCGCTGTATCTCGTGGCCCTTGATCTGGAAGGCCTCCACGTCCTCTCCGTCGGGACGGCTCACCTCGCCCGCGTTCTCGCCGACGGGCGCCACGATCCAGTGCTTGACGGACGGGGTGGGGAAGCCGCCGGTGTGCAGCGGACCGCGCTCCAGCATCCGCAGCCGGTCGTGGATGGCCCGGATGACGTCCCAGCTGCGGAAGCCGTGGATCTCCGTGCCGGCCTCGCGGGGGACCAGCTCCTCGGCGAGCTGCCAGCTGCCCCAGCGGGTGCCCATGCCGAGTATTCCCTTGGGGCCCGCGTAGAAGACCGAGTTGGACTGCTGCTCGGCGGTCAGCCTGGCCAGGGCCTGGCGCAGCTGTTCGGCGGCGGTCTCGGTCGGGTTGCGCGGTACGGCCTCGGGGATCTTCGGTCCGATGCCGCCGCCGGAGAGCAGGCCCTCCCAGCGGGACCGCAGGTCCACGGCGGTCCGCTCGCAGATCCGCTTGGCCCACACCCAGCCGATGACGGGGGCGACCAGCATGACGCGCAGGTACATGGCGCCGATCCCGCCGAACGGCAGCTTGACGAGGAAGAGCACCACGAGCCCGCCGACGGCCACCAGCAGTGCGGTGCCCAGAGCCCCCGCGCTGCGGTTCTGCGCGCCGGCCAGGGTGCGCCGCAGCTGGAAGACGGCGAGCCAGATCAGCATCCCGGGCAGGAAGAGGAGTCCGAAGAGGGCCATCACGATGGTCAGCCGGGTGTCGCGTTCCTTGCGGATACGGGTCGCGGCCAGGCAGTGCTCCACGACGGTCTGCGGCTCGGTCCCGAAGGACTGGATGAGCGCGGCCCGGCCGCCGCCGAGCATCCGCACCTGGACCGCACGGGAGAAGGACTCGCCCAGATTCGGCTCGAAGAGCGAGAACTTGCCCTTCTTCACCACGGTCTTGTGCCACTCGCTGTTGGCTTTGAGTATCTCCTCGACCGAACTGTCCCGGTAGGCAGCCGACGCGAGGGCATGGGTCGCGGCGGTCTGGCCCGCTGCTCCCTGGAGCGGGACCTGTGCCCCGGGAATGAAATCGAATCCGTCGTTCGCCACCGCTGCCCCCATCGCCGCACCCAACCGCTGCTGCGGCTGTTCCCAACTACCGCGCCCCGCACACCTGCTGTGCGGGACCCGGGCCGCCCTTGCGCCTTCCGTCCGGATCGTGACGTCAGCGTATCCGCGGCGCTCCCCGCGCGTCACGGGGCGACCGAATGCTGTCCGGCGCGCGGGGGCGCGCGGCCGGATACCACTGCGGCCGACGGGCGTTGGCCACCGGTGGTACGCGCCGGTGTGCGCCCCTGCCGGCCGCCGGACACCGCGGGCGTGGCGCGGGGGCCGTCGCCGCCGGGGACCGGGTCGCGCGGCCCGGTCCGCGCGCAGGTCTGCCGGCTGCTCCTGGGTGTGCCCGGACCGTCGCCCAGGAGGCCCGGCGGGTGCTTCGCGGGCGCTTCCCGAGTGATGTGGGGCATCGCACGGTGAGGAACGAGGCGCGGACCCCGGGCCGGACCCCGGGCCGGAGTGCGTGGCGCCGGGGGCGCCGGGCTTCCCACCAGGCCCGCGGCGCGTCCCCCGGCAGGGCCGCAGGGCCCGCCCCGCGGCCGTTCCGCCACCCGCCGGGACAGGGCCCGGCGGTGGAGGCCCGCGGTCCTGGCTACGATGGGCCCGCCGGGTGGCCAATGGGGCCGCGCGGCTCACCGACCCCCCGGGAAGGCCATGCTGAACAAGTACGCGCGTGCATTCTTTACGCGTGTCCTCACGCCGTTCGCCTCGTTCCTGCTCCGGATCGGGGTCAGCCCCGACGCGGTGACGCTGATCGGTACGGCCGGGGTGATGGCGGGTGCGCTGGTCTTCTTCCCCAGGGGAGATTTCTTCTGGGGCACGATCGTCATCACCGTCTTCGTCTTCTCCGACCTCGTCGACGGCAACATGGCGCGCCAGGCCGGGATCTCCAGCCGCTGGGGTGCCTTCCTCGACTCGACCCTCGACCGGGTCGCGGACGGGGCGATCTTCTCCGGCTTCGCCCTCTGGTACGCGGGCACCGGCGACAACAACCTGATGTGCGCGGTCGCCCTCTTCTGCCTCGCGAGCGGCCAGGTGGTCTCCTACACCAAGGCCCGCGGCGAGTCGATCGGGCTTCCGGTCGCGGTGAACGGGCTGATCGAGCGGGCCGAGCGGCTCGTCATCTCGCTGGTCGCCGCAGGCCTCGCCGGGCTGCACACCTTCGGGGTGCCCGGCATCCAGATCCTGCTGCCGATCGCCCTGTGGATCGTGGCGGTGGGCAGCCTGATCACCCTGGTGCAGCGGGTCGTCACCGTACGCAGGGAGTCCGCGGAGGCGGACGCCGCGGCCGCCGGAGCCTCCGCGCACGGCGGCGAGGCGGTATGAGGGAGCGGCTGACGGACGCCCTGTACGGACTCGGCTGGGGCGCGGTCAAGAAGCTGCCAGAACCGGTCGCGACCGGGCTCGGCCGCCGCATCGCGGACACGGTCTGGAAGCGGCGCGGCAAGAGTGTGCTGCGACTGGAGTCCAACCTGGCCCGGGTCGTGCCCGGCGCGGGCCCCGCACGGCTCGCCGAGCTGTCCAAGGCCGGAATGCGCTCGTACATGCGGTACTGGATGGAGTCCTTCCGGCTGCCCGCGTGGAGCGCCGACCGGGTCCGCAACGGCTTCGACGTCGACGACGTCCACCATCTCAAGGACGGTCTTGCCGCCGGTAAGGGCGTCGTGCTCGCCCTGCCCCACATGGGCAACTACGACCTCGCGGGCGCCTGGGTCACCACGGAGCTGGGGGTGCCGTTCACCACGGTCGCCGAGCGGCTCAAGCCCGAGACGCTCTACGACCGGTTCGTCGCCTACCGCCAGGGCCTGGGCATGGAGGTCCTGCCGCACACCGGCGGCTCCGCCTTCGGCACGCTGGCCAGGCGGCTGCGGGACGGCGGCCTCGTCTGCCTGGTCGCCGACCGGGACCTCTCCGCCTCGGGCGTCGAGGTCGAGTTCTTCGGTGAGCCGACCCGGATGCCCGCGGGCCCCGCGCTGCTCGCCCAGCAGACCGGAGCGCTGCTGCTGCCCGTGACGCTCTGGTACGACGGCTCGCCGGTCATGCGCGGCCGTGTCCATCCGCCCGTCGGCGTACCCGCTTCGGGTACCCGCACCGAGAAGACGTCGGTGATGGCGCAGGCGCTCGCCGACGCCTTCGCCACCGGGATCGCCGAGCACCCCGAGGACTGGCACATGCTCCAGCGCCTCTGGCTCGCCGACCTGGAGCCCCGTCAGGAGCCCTCGTGAAGATCGGCATCGTCTGTCCGTACTCCTGGGACGTCCCGGGCGGGGTGCAGTTCCACATCAGGGACCTCGCCGAGCACCTGAACGGCCTCGGCCACCAGGTGTCGGTACTGGCCCCGTCCGACGACGAGACACCGCTGCCGCCGTACGTGGTCTCCGCGGGCCGGGCCGTCCCCGTCCCGTACAACGGCTCGGTCGCCCGGCTGAACTTCGGGTTCCTGTCTGCGGCCCGGGTCCGGCGCTGGCTGCACGACGGCACCTTCGACGTGATCCACATCCATGAGCCCACCTCACCCTCGCTGGGGCTGCTCACCTGCTGGGCCGCGCAGGGGCCGATCGTGGCGACCTTCCACACCTCCAACCCGCGCTCCCGCGCGATGATCGCCGCCTACCCGATCCTGCAGCCCGCGCTGGAGAAGATCTCGGCCCGGATCGCGGTCAGCGAGTACGCGCGCAGGACCCTCGTCGAGCACCTGGGCGGCGACGCGGTCGTCATCCCCAACGGCGTCGACGTCGCCTTCTTCGAACGCGCCGAACCCCGGCCCGAGTGGCAGGGGGGCACCATCGGCTTCATCGGGCGGATCGACGAGCCGCGCAAGGGGCTGCCCGTGCTGATGCGGGCACTGCCGAAGATCCTCGCCGAGTGCCCGGAGGCCCGGCTGCTGGTGGCCGGGCGGGGCGACGAGAAGGAAGCGGTCGCGTCACTGCCCAAGGAGATGCGGCAGCGGGTCGAGTTCCTCGGCATGGTCAGCGACGAGGACAAGGCACGGCTGCTGCGCAGCGTCGATGTCTACGTCGCGCCGAACACCGGCGGTGAGAGCTTCGGGATCATCCTCGTCGAGGCGATGTCGGCCGGTGCGCCGGTGCTGGCGAGCGACCTCGACGCGTTCGCCCAGGTCCTGGACCAGGGCGAGGCCGGCGAACTCTTCGCCAACGAGGACGCGGACGCGCTGGCCGGGGCTGCCGTGCGGCTGCTCGGCGACAGCGAGCGCCGGGAGGGGCTGCGCCTGAGGGGCAGCGCGCATGTGCGCCGCTTCGACTGGTCCACCGTGGGCGCGGACATCCTGGCGGTGTACGAGACGGTGACGGACGGGGCCGCATCGGTCGACACCGACGAACGGGTCAGCCTGCGCGCCCGGTTCGGCCTGGCCAGGGACTGACTCGTCGGCCGGGCCGGGCGCCTGACGGGCCGTCCGGTCCGGGGGCGGTCCTGCGCCGCGGGCCACGCACCGGCCGGAGCGGACGTCCGGGCCTGGCGGCCCGGTAGCCTTTCGGCCCGTGACCGTATCCCTGATCATCTGGATCGTCCTCGCGTTCGTCGCGGTCGGTCTGTACCTGAGCTGGACCGCGGGGAGGCTCGACCGGCTGCACGCCCGGATCGACGCCGCCCGCGCCGCCCTCGACGCCCAGCTGCTGCGCCGCGCGTCGGTCGCCCAGGAGCTGGCCACGTCCGGCGTCCTGGACCCTGCGGCCTCGATCGTGCTCTACGAGGCGGCCCACGCGGCGCGGCAGTCCGAGGAGGAGCACCGCGAGGTGGCCGAGAGCGAGCTCAGCCAGGCGCTGCGGGCGGTGTT
Organism: Streptomyces sp. NBC_00388; assembly: GCF_036061255.1. Classification (NCBI taxonomy): domain Bacteria; kingdom Bacillati; phylum Actinomycetota; class Actinomycetes; order Kitasatosporales; family Streptomycetaceae; genus Streptomyces; species Streptomyces sp. NBC_00388. The sequence goes on along the minus strand of NZ_CP107948.1, from coordinate 1,308,958 downwards.
CGGCGAGACGGCGCAGGTAGGGGCCGTACGGTCGGCGCCCGGCGGTGAGGAGGCGGCCGACGAGCTGGCGGCGGCCGTACGGCGGGTACCGATGGCCCGGCGCTTCCACAACGACGCGGTACGGGCCGCCCGCGCCCTGCGCACGCACCGCAAGGTCCGCTGGTTCCGGCTGGCGGGGCACGCGCCGTTCCCGCTGGCGTTCGAGATGGACGACGAGCCGCCCGTGGCGCTCGCCGACCGGCCGGGTACCTAGCCCGCAGGGTGCCGCCCGGCCTGCGGACGGAGGGCGCGGCCTGCGGACACCCCGCGCATTTGGATCATGCCGGGCGGTCCGGCCCGGGGCAGAACGATCCACCGGCTGTTCATTGGCCCTTGCGGTGGACTGGTCGGCCGGGGTTATGTCGGTCGGGCAAGAACCCTCTTCCCCGAGCGAGGTAGCCCGTGTCCAGCAGTACGCACTCCACCACTTCCCCCGCCGCCGAGACCCCGGCCACCGGCACCGCGCGCGTCAAGCGGGGCATGGCCGAGCAGCTCAAGGGCGGCGTGATCATGGATGTGGTCGACGCCGCGCAGGCGAAGATCGCCGAGGACGCCGGCGCGGTCGCCGTCATGGCGCTGGAGCGGGTCCCCGCCGACATCCGCAAGGACGGCGGCGTGGCCCGGATGTCCGACCCGAACATGATCGAAGAGATCATCGCGGCCGTCTCCATCCCGGTCATGGCCAAGTCGCGCATCGGCCACTTCGTCGAGGCCCAGGTGCTGCAGTCGCTCGGCGTCGACTACATCGACGAGTCCGAGGTGCTGACCCCGGCCGACGAGGTCAACCACAGCGACAAGTTCGCCTTCACGACGCCGTTCGTCTGCGGCGCGACCAACCTGGGCGAGGCCCTGCGCCGCATCGCCGAGGGCGCGGCCATGATCCGTTCCAAGGGCGAGGCCGGGACCGGCAACGTCGTCGAGGCGGTCCGCCACCTGCGCCAGATCAAGAACGAGATCGCCCGCCTGCGCGGCTTCGACAACAACGAGCTGTACGCGGCGGCCAAGGATCTGCGCGCCCCGTACGAGCTGGTCAAGGAGGTCGCCGGGCTCGGCAGGCTGCCCGTCGTGCTCTTCTCGGCAGGCGGTGTCGCCACCCCCGCCGACGCGGCGCTGATGCGTCAGCTCGGCGCCGAGGGCGTCTTCGTCGGCTCCGGCATCTTCAAGTCCGGCGACCCGGCCAAGCGCGCCGCGGCCATCGTCAGGGCCACGACCTTCTTCGACGACCCGAAGGTCATCGCCGATGCCTCCCGCAACCTGGGCGAGGCCATGGTCGGGATCAACTGCGACACCCTCCCCGAGGCCGAGCGTTACGCGAACCGGGGCTGGTGATGGGCACTCCCGTCATCGGTGTCCTCGCTCTTCAGGGCGATGTACGGGAGCACCTGTCCGCGCTGGCCGCGGCGGGCGTCCAGGGTGCTCCCGTCCGGCGCCCCGAGGAGCTCGACACGGTCGACGGACTCGTGCTCCCGGGCGGCGAGTCCACCACCATGTCCAAGCTGGCCACGCTGTTCGGCATGGCGGACCCGCTGCGTGAGCGCATCAGGTCCGGGCTTCCGGTGTACGGGACGTGTGCCGGGATGATCATGCTCGCCGACAAGATCCTCGACCCCCGGTCGGGCCAGGAGACCTTCGGCGGCGTCGAGATGATCGTCCGGCGCAACGCCTTCGGACGCCAGAACGAGTCCTTCGAGGCGGCCGTCGACATCCCCGGGATCCCCGGCGGCCCCGTCGAGGGCGTCTTCATCCGGGCCCCCTGGGTCGAGTCGGTGGGCGCCGGGGTCCAGATCCTCGCGGAGCACGGCGGTCACATCGTCGCCGTGCGCCAGGGCAATGTCCTGGCGACGTCCTTCCACCCGGAGCTGACCGGGGACCACCGGGTGCACCGGTACTTCGCGGACATGGTGCGCGACGCCGGGTGACCGCAGCCCGGTAGGATCTCTGGCGTTCGTCCAGGAAATGGTTACGCGAAGGAGACAGGCAGATGTCCGGCCACTCTAAATGGGCTACGACGAAGCACAAGAAGGCCGTGGTTGACGCCAAGCGCGGCAAGCTCTTCGCGAAGATGATCAAGAACATCGAGGTCGCTGCCCGCACGGGCGGCGCCGACGTGTCCGGCAACCCGACCCTCTTCGACGCCATCCAGAAGGCCAAGAAGAGCTCGGTGCCGAACAAGAACATCGACTCCGCGGTCAAGCGCGGAGCCGGTCTCGAAGCCGGTGGCGCCGACTACGAGACGATCATGTACGAGGGCTACGGGCCGAACGGTGTCGCGGTGCTCATCGAGTGCCTCACCGACAACCGCAACCGGGCCGCATCCGACGTGCGCGTCGCGATGACCCGCAACGGCGGCAACATGGCCGACCCGGGCTCCGTGTCGTACCTGTTCAACCGCAAGGGCGTCGTGGTGGTGCCCAAGGCCGGGCTCACCGAGGACGACGTCCTGGGAGCGGTGCTCGACGCGGGCGCCGAGGAGGTCAACGACCTGGGCGAGTCCTTCGAGGTGCTCTCCGAGGCCACCGACATGGTCGCCGTCCGCACCGCGCTCCAGGGCGCCGGCATCGACTACGACTCGGCCGAGGCCAACTTCATGCCGACCATGCAGGTCGAGCTGGACGAAGAGGGCGCGCGCAAGATCTTCAAGCTGATCGACGCGCTGGAGGACAGCGACGACGTGCAGAACGTCTTCGCCAACTTCGACGTCTCGGACGAGGTCATGGAGAAGATCGACGACTGACGGGCGCTCAGCGCCACGCGTACGCGGGTACGGACGGGCCGGAGGGGACACACCCCCGCCGGCCCGTCCGCGTTGTCGGTGGTACCCGATAGCCTGCGACAACGCAGGAACACATGGTCGAACGGGCCCGGGTGCACCGGGTGCGAGGGAGGGGGCACCGTGCGGGTACTCGGCGTGGACCCGGGGCTGACCCGCTGTGGCGTCGGCGTCGTCGAGGGCGTGGCGGGCCGCCCGCTGGCCATGCTCGGCGTCGGGGTGGTCCGCACGCCGGCCGACGCGGAGCTGGGGCTCCGGCTGGTCGCCATCGAGCGCGGCATCGAGGCGTGGCTGGACGAGCACCGGCCCGAAGTCGTCGCCGTGGAGCGGGTGTTCAGCCAGCACAACGTCAGTACGGTGATGGGCACCGCACAGGCCAGCGCGGTCGCGATGCTCTGCGCCTCCCGCCGCGGCATCCCCGTCGCGCTGCACACGCCCAGCGAGGTCAAGGCCGCGGTCTCCGGCAGCGGCAGAGCGGACAAGGCCCAGGTCGGAGCGATGGTGACCCGGCTGCTGCGGCTGGACGCACCGCCGAAGCCGGCCGACGCCGCAGACGCGCTGGCACTCGCCATCTGCCACATCTGGCGGGCCCCCGCCCAGAACAGGCTCCAGCAGGCCGTCGCCGCCCACCGCACGCTGAAAGGCCGTACCGCATGATCGCCTTCGTCTCCGGACCGGTGGCCGCCCTGGCCCCCACCACCGCCGTCATCGAGGTCGGCGGGATCGGCATGTCGGTCCAGTGCACCCCCGACACGCTGTCCGCGCTCCGTATCGGCCAGGAAGCCAGACTCGCCACCTCGCTCGTCGTGCGGGAGGACTCCCTCACGCTCTACGGCTTCGCCGACGACGACGAACGCCAGACCTTCGAGCTCCTCCAGACCGCGAGCGGCGTCGGACCCAGGCTCGCCCAGGCCATGCTCGCCGTGCACTCCCCGGACGCCCTGCGGCTCGCGGTCTCCACCGGTGACGAGAAGTCGCTCACCGCCGTACCCGGCATCGGCAAGAAGGGCGCCCAGAAGCTCCTCCTCGAACTCAAGGACCGGCTCGGCGCCCCGCTCGGCACCGGCGGCGCGCGCCTCGCCGCGCAGCGCACCGCCTCGGGGCCCGCGCCGTGGAGCGAGCAGCTGCACTCCGCGCTGGTCGGGCTCGGTTACGCGCCGCGGGACGCGGAGGAGGCCGTCGCCGCTGTCGCCCCGCAGGCCGAGGCCGCCGCCCAGCCCGATGTCGGCGCCCTCCTCAAGGCCGCCCTGCAGACCCTCAACCGCGCCCGCTGATCGAGAGACCCGCCATGCTGCCTCCTCAGAACGAGTGGGACGACACCGCCCCCGACACCGAAGAGCGCCTGGTGGGAGCCGTCGCCGACGGCGAGGACCAGGCGGTCGAAGCCGCACTGCGCCCCAAGGACCTGGACGAGTTCGTGGGCCAGGAGAAGGTCAGGCTCCAGCTCGACCTGGTCCTGCGGGCTGCCAGGCAGCGCGGCGCCACCGCCGATCACGTGCTGCTCTCCGGCGCCCCCGGCCTGGGCAAGACCACTCTGTCGATGATCATCGCGGCCGAGATGGGCGCCCCCATCCGGATCACGTCGGGCCCCGCCATCCAGCACGCAGGCGATCTGGCCGCGATCCTCTCGTCCCTCCAGGAGGGCGAAGTCCTCTTCCTCGACGAGATCCACCGGATGTCCAGGCCCGCCGAGGAGATGCTCTACATGGCGATGGAGGACTTCCGGGTCGACGTCATCGTCGGCAAGGGGCCGGGCGCCACCGCCATCCCGCTGGAGCTGCCGCCCTTCACCCTGGTCGGCGCCACCACCCGCGCGGGCCTGCTGCCCCCGCCCCTGCGGGACCGCTTCGGTTTCACCGGGCACATGGAGTTCTACGAGCCGTCCGAGCTGGAGCGCGTCATCCACCGCTCGGCCCGGCTGCTGGACGTCGAGATCGGCGAGGACGGCGCCGCGGAGATCGCCGGGCGCTCCCGCGGCACCCCCCGCATCGCCAACCGGCTGCTGCGCCGCGTCCGCGACTACGCCCAGGTCGAGGCCGACGGGGTGATCACGAGAGAGGTGGCCCGCAAGGCTCTCGCGGTGTACGAGGTCGACGCCCGCGGGCTCGACCGGCTGGACCGTGCGGTGCTCCAGGCCCTGCTCAAGCTGTTCGGCGGCGGGCCCGTGGGACTCTCCACTCTCGCCGTCGCCGTCGGCGAGGAGCGGGAGACGGTCGAGGAGGTCGCCGAGCCGTTCCTGGTCCGCGAGGGGCTGCTGGCCCGTACCCCGCGTGGCCGGGTCGCCACCCCGGCCGCCTGGGCGCACCTGGGGCTCGTACCCCCCCAGGGTGGTGCGGGAGGCGCCGCTGGAAAGGGACAAGCGGGTCTGTTCGGGGCGTGAGAAGGCGCGGGGGTGACCACAGCGGAACCCCGGTGCCATGCTGGGCGTTGTTCCATTGATGCGGACTCGCTTAGACTCCGCCGGTGCCGCCCTTCCAGAGCGGCATGCCCCGCCCCCGAAGATCAGGCCGCGATCCAGCGCGGTCGTGCGAAGGAAGTTCCCTCCCGTGAGTCTCGTGACCCTCCTCCCCTTCATCGTGCTCATCGGGGCCATGTTCCTGATGACCCGGTCCGCCAAGCGCAAGCAGCAGGCGGCCGCATCGATGCGCAATGAGATGCAGCCCGGCACCGGCGTCCGGACGATCGGGGGCATGTACGCCACCGTCAAGGAGATCAACGAGGACTCGGTGCTCCTGGAGATCGCGCCCGGCGTGCACGCCGTCTACGGCAAGAACGCGATCGGCGCGGTCCTGGACGACGCGGAGTACAACCGCATCGTCCACGGTGACACCGCTGTCGTTCCCGACGACGCCTCGTCGCTGACCGAGATCGACGACCCCAAGGTCGACCTCGGCAAGCACGAGACCCCGGACGCCGGCGCGGCCGCCGACGACGCCACCGATGCCGACCAGGCCACGGCCACGTCCGAGGACAAGGCCGAAAAGGGCGAGAAGAAGATCGACGGCGAGGGCGAAGCGAAGTAAGCACATCCGGGGACCGCAGGCGCCGCCCTCGGGCGGCGCCTGCGGTCCCCGAGACCGTGCACTGCTACAGCGGAGCAGGTCCCCCATCACTTCGTGGCCGTCACAGCGCATACCCGGCGCGGGCGGTAGGACAGGGAGAATCGACAAGGTGGCAGCACCGAACAAGGGCCGAAGGCAGACGGGAGCCCAGGGCAAGCCCGGGCGGTCCCTGGCCCTGATCCTGATCGCCATGGTTGCGCTCGTCGGCGGGATGTTCTGGGCGAAGCAGGTCACGCCGCGTCTCGGCATCGACCTCGCGGGCGGTACGAGCATCACGCTCCAGGCCAAGCCCCAGCCGGGCAAGCCCAACGCGATCAACCAGAAGAACATGGACACCGCGGTCAGCATCATCGAGCGCCGTGTCAACGGGCTCGGCGTCTCCGAGGCCGAGGTCCAGACGCAGGGTAAAGACCACATCATCGTCAACATCCCCAAGGGGACGAACGAGAAGCAGGCGAGGCAGCAGGTCGGTACCACCGCCCAGCTGTACTTCCGCCCTGTGGTGACGGTCGCCGCCGGGAAGCCGACCCCGGCCGGCAAGCCCTCCACCACGCCCTCCCCGAGCGCCTCGTCGAAGGCCAAGGGGACGTCGTCCACCTCGCCGAAGTCCACCGGTTCGCCCTCCGGCTCCCCGCAGGGCCGCGCGGTCACCGACGCGCTGAAGGCCGGCCCCACGCCCTCCCCGTCGGCTCCCCAGTCCAGCGCCACCCCGTCGCCCGCCGAGACCGCGGCAGCGGCCAAGCTGCAGAAGAAGTTCGCCGCGCTCGACTGCTCCACCAAGGCCGGCCGTGCCAAGGCCGGCGGCGACAACGTCAAGCCCAGCGACCCGACCGTGGCATGCAGCGACACCGGTGACGCGAAGTACATCCTGGACGCCGCGGCCGTGGACGGCACCGACGTCTCGGGCGCCAAGGCCGTCATCGACCAGCAGCAGGGCCAGTGGATCGTCCAGATGGACTTCACGGGCAAGGGCTCGAAGAAGTTCCAGGCGATCACCGGCAAGCTCTCGAAGCAGCAGCAGCCGCAGAACCAGTTCGCCATCGCGCTGGACGGTTCCGTGGTCTCGGCCCCCAGCGTGAGCCAGACGCTCAGCGGCAGCGCCCAGATCTCCGGCAGCTTCACCCAGCAGTCGGCCGAGGACCTCGCCAACGTGCTGTCCTACGGTGCGCTCCCGCTCTCCTTCAAGGAGGAGACGGTCACCACGGTGACGGCGGCACTCGGCGGCGAGCAGCTCCAGGCTGGCCTCATCGCGGGCGCGATCGGCCTCGCGCTGGTCATCGTCTACCTGGTGGCCTACTACCGCGGTCTCTCCCTCATCGCGATCCTCAGCCTCCTGGTCTCCGCGATCCTCACGTACACACTGATGGCGCTGCTCGGCAAGGGCATCGGCTTCGCACTCAACCTGCCCGCGGTGTGTGGTGCGATCGTTGCGATCGGTATCACCGCGGACTCGTTCATCGTGTACTTCGAACGGATCCGCGACGAGATCCGTGAGGGCCGTACGCTGCGTCCCGCCGTCGAGCGGGCCTGGCCCCGCGCCCGGCGCACCATCCTGGTCTCGGACTTCGTCTCCTTCCTCGCCGCCGCCGTGCTGTACATCGTGACGGTCGGCAAGGTGCAGGGCTTCGCGTTCACGCTGGGTCTGACGACACTGCTCGACGTCGCGGTGGTCTTCCTCTTCACCAAGCCGGTCATGACGCTGCTCGCGCGCAGGAAGTTCTTCTCCAGCGGCCACCCGTGGTCCGGACTCGACCCGAAGCGGCTCGGCGCCAAACCCCCGCTCCGCCGCTCGCGCGGTGCCACCGCCGCCTCCTCCGTCCCCACCGACCCGAAGGAGGCGTGAGATGTCGCGACTCGGCAGCATGGGCGCCCGGCTGTACCGCGGCGAGGTCGGCTACGACTTCGTGGCCAAGCGCAAGATCTGGTACGGCATCTCCATCCTGATCACCATCACGGCCATCGTCGGCCTGGCGGTGCGCGGTCTGAACCTGGGCATCGAGTTCCAGGGCGGCGCCGTCTTCACCACCACGCAGAGCAGCAGCGTCTCGGTGACACATGCCCAGGACGCGGCGGAGAAGCTCTCGGGTCACGACGCGACCGTCCAGAAGCTCGGCAACGGCGGCATGCGGATCCAGGTCTCCGGGATCGACACCGGAACGGCCGACAAGATCCACGGTTCGCTCGCCAAGGAACTGAACCTCCCGCTCGACAAGATCGCCGCCGACGTCGTCGGCCCCAGCTGGGGTGAGACGATCGCCACCAAGGCCTGGGAGGGCCTGGCGATCTTCATGGTGCTGGTGGTGATCTATCTGGCCATCGCCTTCGAGTGGCGGATGGCCCTCGCCGCCCTGGTCGCCCTGATCCACGACCTCACCATCACCGTCGGTGTGTACGCCCTCGTCGGCTTCGAGGTCACCCAGGGCACCGTGATCGGTCTGCTGACGATCCTCGGTTACTCCCTGTACGACACCGTCGTCGTCTTCGACGGTCTCAAGGAGTCGTCGAAGGACCTCAAGAAGCAGACCCGCTTCACCTACAGCGAGATCGCCAACCGCAGCCTCAACGGCACCCTGGTGCGTTCCATCAACACCACGGTCGTCGCGCTGCTCCCGGTGGCCGGTCTGCTCTTCATCGGCGGTGGCTTCCTGGGCGCCGGCATGCTCAACGACATCTCGCTCGCGCTGTTCGTCGGTCTCGCGGCCGGCGCGTACTCCTCGATCTTCATCGCCACCCCGCTCGTCGCCGACCTCAAGGAACGCGACCCCGCGATGAAGGCGCTCAAGAAGCGGGTGCTCGCCAAGCGGCGCGCCGACGCGGCGAAGGGCGAGTCCGCCGAGCAGGGCGACGGCACCTACCCGGGACAGGACGAGGGGCCCGGCGCCCCGGCCGCGGCCGGAGCAGGCTCCGTCCGCCGTCCGCCTGCCCCCCGCGGTCGCGGGCGCACCCCGGGGAAGCGCCGATGACCAGCACACAGAGCACCCAGGACCTGCTGCTCAGCAGGATCAGGGATGTGCCGGACTACCCCCGGCCTGGAGTGATGTTCAAGGACATCACCCCGCTGCTCGCCGACCCGGAGGCCTTCACGGCCCTGACCGACGCCCTCGCGGAGCTCTGCCTGCGGCACGGCGCCACGAAGATCGTCGGTCTGGAGGCGCGCGGCTTCATCCTGGCCGCACCGGTCGCCGTCCGCGCCGGCCTCGGCTTCATCCCGGTCCGCAAGGCCGGGAAGCTGCCGGGTGCGACGCTCTCCCAGACGTACGACCTGGAGTACGGCAGCGCGGAGATCGAGGTGCACGCGGAGGACCTCCGTGCCGACGACCGCGTGCTGGTCATCGATGACGTGCTCGCCACCGGCGGCACGGCCGAGGCCTCGCTGGAGCTGATCCGGCGGGCCGGGGCCCAGGTCGTCGGAGTGGCCGTGCTGATGGAGCTCGGCTTCCTCGACGGACGTGCCCGGCTGGAGCGGGCGCTGCACGGCGCCCCGCTCGACGCCCTGATCACCGTCTGACCCGTACGTCCGAACGCTGAGGCGGGCCCCCGGTCGATCCGGGCGGCCCGCCTCTCGCGTACGGTGCCGGCACCGGCCCGGGGCGAGCGGATCGCCGGGGGTCGTTACCATGGGCTTCCGGACCTGACACGGGGACCCGGACCCTCCCCCCAGGCTCCGTCCGGGGGGACCCCCAGAGGAGTGCCCTTGCCAGACGAGGACCGGCCCACAGCCGCCGCACAGCCCGAGAAGAAGGCCGCGGCGGCCCCAGTGACGCCCGAGAAGCCGCCCGCCGGGCAGCCGAAGCCCTCGGCTCCCGTGGTCCGCCCCGGCGGCGCCGCGCCGCTCTCGACGCCGAAGCCCGCCGCACAGGCGCCCGCGCCCGACCCGGCGCAGGGCGCTACCGCCCGTCCGGCGCCGCAGAGCCCCGCAGCGCGCTCCGGCGGCTCGTCCAACCGGGTCAGGGCCCGCCTCGCCCGGCTCGGTGTGCAGCGCTCCTCGCCGTACAACCCGGTGCTCGAACCGCTGCTGCGGGCCGTGCGCGGCAACGACCCGAAGATCGAGTCCGCGACCCTGCGGCAGATCGAACGCGCCTACCAGGTGGCCGAGCGCTGGCACCGCGGGCAGAAGCGCAAGAGCGGCGACCCTTACATCACGCACCCCCTCGCCGTCACCACGATCCTGGCCGAGCTCGGCATGGACCCGGCCACCCTGATGGCGGGGCTGCTGCACGACACCGTCGAGGACACCGAGTACGGCCTGGACACCCTGCGCCGCGACTTCGGCGACCAGGTCGCACTCCTCGTCGACGGCGTCACCAAGCTCGACAAGGTCAAGTTCGGTGAGGCCGCGCAGGCCGAGACGGTGCGCAAGATGGTCGTCGCCATGGCCAAGGACCCGCGCGTCCTGGTCATCAAGCTCGCCGACCGGCTGCACAACATGCGCACCATGCGGTACCTCAAGCGGGAGAAGCAGGAGAAGAAGGCCCGCGAGACCCTGGAGATCTACGCCCCGCTCGCCCACCGCCTGGGCATGAACACCATCAAGTGGGAGCTGGAGGACCTCGCCTTCGCGATCCTCTACCCCAAGATGTACGACGAGATCGTGCGGCTGGTCGCCGAGCGGGCGCCCAAGCGTGACGAGTACCTCGCCATAGTGACGGACGAGGTCCAGTCCGACCTGCGCGCCGCCCGGATCAAGGCCACCGTCACCGGGCGTCCCAAGCACTACTACAGCGTCTACCAGAAGATGATCGTGCGCGGCCGCGACTTCGCCGAGATCTACGACCTGGTGGGCATCCGCATCCTTGTCGACACCGTCCGCGACTGCTATGCGGCGCTCGGCACCGTCCACGCCCGGTGGAACCCGGTTCCGGGACGGTTCAAGGACTACATCGCGATGCCCAAGTTCAACATGTACCAGTCGCTGCACACCACGGTGATCGGCCCCAGCGGCAAGCCCGTCGAGCTCCAGATCCGCACGTTCGACATGCACCGCCGCGCCGAGTACGGCATCGCCGCCCACTGGAAGTACAAGCAGGAGGCGGTGGCCGGGGCCTCCAAGGTGCGCACCGACGCGCCGAAGAGCCCGGGGAAGGGCTCCCGTCAGGACACCGTCAACGACATGGCGTGGCTGCGGCAGCTGCTCGACTGGCAGAAGGAGACCGAGGACCCCAGCGAGTTCCTGGAGTCGCTGCGTTTCGACCTGTCGCGCAACGAGGTCTTCGTCTTCACGCCGAAGGGCGACGTCATCGCCCTGCCGGCCGGTGCGACCCCCGTCGACTTCGCGTACGCCGTGCACACGGAGGTCGGCCACCGGACGATAGGGGCACGGGTCAACGGGCGGCTCGTACCGCTCGAATCCACCCTCGACAACGGCGATCTGGTCGAGGTGTTCACCTCCAAGGCCACCGGCGCCGGACCGTCCAGGGACTGGCTGGGCTTCGTCAAGTCGCCCCGGGCGCGCAACAAGATCCGCGCCTGGTTCTCCAAGGAGCGCCGCGACGAGGCGATCGAGCAGGGCAAGGACGCCATCGCGCGGGCCATGCGCAAGCAGAACCTGCCGATCCAGCGCATCCTCACCGGAGACTCGCTGGTCACGCTGGCGCACGAGATGCGCTACCCGGACATCTCCTCGCTGTACGCGGCGATCGGCGAGGGCCATGTCGCCGCCCAGGGCGTCGTACAGAAGCTGGTGCAGGCGCTCGGCGGCGAGGAGGCCGCCAACGAGGACATCGCCGAGAGCACACCGCCGTCGCACGGCCGCAGCAAGCGCCGCGCCAACGCCGACCCCGGTGTGGTCGTCAAGGGCGTCGACGACGTCTGGGTGAAGCTCGCCCGGTGCTGCACGCCCGTACCCGGTGACCCGATCATCGGGTTCGTCACCCGGGGGAGCGGCGTCTCCGTGCACCGCGCGGACTGCGTCAATGTCGACTCGCTCTCCCAGCAGCCCGAACGGATCCTGGAAGTCGAGTGGGCCCCCACCCAGTCGTCGGTCTTCCTGGTCGCCATCCAGGTGGAGGCGCTGGACCGCTCCCGGCTGCTCTCGGACGTCACACGCATCCTCTCCGACCAGCACGTCAACATCCTGTCGGCGGCGGTGCAGACCTCCCGCGACCGGGTGGCCACCTCCCGCTTCACCTTCGAGATGGGCGACCCGAAGCACCTCGGCCATGTCCTGAAGGCGGTACGTGGCGTGGAGGGTGTCTATGACGTCTACCGGGTGACATCGGCCCGCAGGCCCTGACAGCCGGAACCGGACAGGGAGGAGCCCCCCGCTCATGAGCGGGGGGCTCCTCCCTGTCCGGCTGCGGTGAAATTCTCAGCCGCCGAACTCCTCCAGACCCTTCAGCGCCTGGTCGAGCAGCGCCTGCCGGCCTTCCAGCTCACGGGCGAGCTTGTCGGCCCTGGCGTTGTTGCCCGCCGTACGCGCCGTGTCGATCTGCTTGCGCAGCTTGTCGACGGCGTCCTGCAGCTGGCCCGTCAGACCCGCGGCACGCGCACGTGCCTCCGGGTTGGTGCGCCGCCACTCGCTCTCCTCGGCCTCCTGGAGTGCCCGCTCCACCGTGTGCATCCGGCCCTCGACCTTCGGCCGGGCGTCACGCGGTACGTGGCCGATCGCCTCCCAGCGCTCGTTCAGCGCCCGGAACGCGGCCCTGGCCGACTTGAGATCCCGCACCGGGAGCAGCTTCTCGGCCTCGACCGTGAGCTCCTCCTTCAGCTTGAGGTTCTCGACCTGCTCGGCGTCCCGCTCGGCGAAGACCTCGCCGCGGGCCGCGAAGAAGACGTCCTGGGCGCCGCGGAAACGGTTCCACAGGTCGTCCTCGGACTCGCGCTGGGCGCGGCCCGCGGCCTTCCACTCGGTCATCAGATCGCGGTAACGGGCCGCCGTCGCGGCCCAGTCGGTCGAACCGGAGAGCTTCTCGGCCTCGGCGACCAGCTTCTCCTTGGCCCTGCGGGCCTCCTCGCGCTGGGCGTCCAGCGACGCGAAGTGCGCCTTGCGCCGCTTGGAGAACGCCGACCTGGCGTGCGAGAAGCGGTGCCACAGCTCGTCGTCGGACTTCCGGTCGAGCCGGGGGAGGCCCTTCCAGGTGTCCACCAGCGCCCGCAGGCGCTCACCCGCGGACCGCCACTGGTCGCTCTGCGCGAGCTCCTCGGCCTCCACGACCAGGGCTTCCTTGGCGTGCTTCGCCTCGTCGGTCTGCTTGGCCTTCTGGACCTTGCGCTCCTCACGGCGCGCGTCGACCGTCGAGACCAGCCCGTCCAGCCGGACCCGCAGAGCATCCAGATCGCCGACGGCGTGGTGCTCATCGACCTGCCCGCGCAGGTGGTCGATGGCGGTCTGGGCGTCCTTGGCCGGCAGGTCGGTGGTCTTCACCCGGCGTTCGAGGAGGCCGATCTCGACGACCAGGCCCTCGTACTTGCGCTCGAAGTAGGCCAGAGCCTCCTCGGGAGAGCCTGCCTGCCAAGAACCGACGACCTTCTCGCCGTCGGTCGTACGCACGTATACGGTGCCGGTCTCGTCGACACGGCCCCACGGGTCGCTGCTCACAGCGCCTCCATCCACATGATGCCTGCGGAGACTTGTGGGCCCCCGGACATCGTCCACAGTTTCTTCGGCAGGGCTGCTTGCGCCCCGCACACCGCCAACATAGGCGAATGGCGGGGCGGCTGTCCGCATCCGGCCCATCCGAATATCGCCATAACCCCGCCGGGGTCCGCTCAGTCCTTGGTGACGGTGGCCTTCGAGATGGTGACGGCCTTCTTGGGGGCCCCGTCCTGGCTGCCGCCGGTCACCCCGGCCTTGGCCACCGCCTTCACCGTCTTGAGCCCCGCCGCGTCCATGGTCCCGAACGGGGTGTAGGTGGGAGGAAGTTTGCTGTCCTTGTAGACGAGGAAGAACTGGCTGCCGCCGGTGTGCGGCTGGCCGGTGTTGGCCATCGCGACCGTGCCGGCCGGATAGGTCACCGTGCCGTCGCTGCCCGCCTTGCCGAGCGCGGTCAGGTTCTCGTCCGGGATGGTGTAGCCCGGGCCGCCGGAGCCGTTGCCCTTGGGATCGCCGCACTGGAGCACATAGATGCCGCTCGTGGTGAGGCGGTGGCACTTGGTCTTGTCGAAGAAGCCCTTGTCCGCGAGCGACTTGAAGGAGTTCGCGGTGTGCGGGGTCTTCGCGGCGTCCATGACGAGGGAGACCGCGCCCTGGTTCGTCGTGAGCGCGAAGGTGTACTTCGCCTTCTTGTCGATCTTCATCGCGGGCTCGGGGGGAGCGGTGCTGCTCGCCGAGGGCGAGGGGGCCGGGGCCTTGGCCGCACCGGACTTGCCGTCGTCCCCCTTGAATGCTCCGGCGCCCCAGGCGATACCGCCCGCCACGACCACCACGGCGACCGCCGACGCGATCACCGCGTTGCGGCGGCGGGCGTTGCGCCGGGCCGTGATGCGGCGTTCCTGCTGCCGCTCGAACTTTTCCCTGGCGAGCTGCCGCCGCCGCTGATCGCTGTTGACCACCGGTGTTCTCCCTCGTCCGTATGTGTGCGTGATGTGCGCGTGTCGTCTACCTGTCCGGGCTAGGCCGTACCGTATATGGGTTCGCTGTGGGATGAGCGGCGCCGGTAGGCTCTGATCTGCTGCATTCTCCCGCTGGACCGACATTTAAGGACGATCGTGCTCATTGCCGGGTTCCCCGCCGGGGCCTGGGGGACCAACTGTTATCTGGTCGCCCCCGCCGCAGGTGAGGAGTGCGTGATCATCGACCCGGGCCACCAGGCCGCCCAGGGAGTCGAGGACGCACTCAGGAAGCATCGGCTCAAGCCCGTGGCGGTCGTTCTCACCCATGGCCATATCGACCATGTGGCATCGGTCGTCCCGGTGTGCGGAGCACACGACGTCCCGGCGTGGATCCACCCCGCCGACCGCTTCATGATGAGCGATCCGGAGAAGGGGATCGGGCGTTCCATCGGTATGCCGCTGATGGGCGAACTGACCGTCGGGGAACCGGACGACGTCAAGGAGCTGGCGGACGGGAGCGAGCTGACCCTCGCCGGTCTCGATTTCGCCGTTTCGCATGCCCCCGGCCATACCAAGGGGTCGGTGACGTTCAGGATGCCCGAGGCGGCGGACATTCCGCAGGTCCTCTTCTCGGGCGACCTGCTCTTCGCCGGCTCCATCGGCCGCACCGACATGCCCGGCGGCGACCACACCGAGATGCTCGATTCGCTGGCCCGTGTGTGCCTGCCGCTCGACGACTCGACCGTGGTCCTGCCCGGTCACAACGAGCAGACGACCATCGGCCGCGAGCGCGCCACCAACCCGTACCTGCGGGGCCTGGCCGCTCCCCGACGAGGAATGTGACGATTTTCCGTGAGTACTTTCCAGGCCCCCAAGGGCACGTACGACCTGCTGCCGCCCTCCTCCGCGACGTTCCTCGCGGTGCGCGCGGCGCTCGCCGCCCCGCTGCGGAACTCCGGCTACGAGTACATCGAGACCCCGGGCTTCGAGAACGTCGAGCTCTTCTCGCGAGGCGTCGGTGAATCCACCGACATCGTCTCCAAGGAGATGTACGTCTTCGAGACCCGCGGTGGCGACAGGCTCGCCCTGCGGCCCGAGGGCACCGCTTCCGTGCTGCGTGCCGCGCTGGAGGCGAACCTCCACAAGGCCGGGAACCTGCCCGTCAAGCTCTGGTACTCCGGCTCGTACTACCGCTACGAGCGGCCGCAGAAGGGCCGCTACCGCCACTTCTCACAGGTGGGCGCGGAGGCGATCGGTACCGAGGACCCCGCACTCGACGCCGAGATGATCATCCTCGCCGACCAGGCCTACCGCGCGCTCGGACTGCGGCAGTTCCGGATCCTGCTCAACTCGCTGGGGGACCGGGAGTGCCGGCCGGTCTACCGCGACGCGCTCCAGGCCTTCCTGCGCGGACTCGACCTGGACGAGGAGACCCGGCGGCGGGCCGAGATCAACCCGCTGCGGGTGCTCGACGACAAGCGGGCCGACGTACAGAAGCAGCTGGCCGGTGCGCCGATGCTGCGGGACTACCTGTGCGAGGCGTGCAAGGCGTACCACGAGGAGGTCCGCGCGCTGCTGACCGCCGCGGGCGTCGCGTTCGAGGACGACGTGAAGCTGGTCCGCGGCCTCGACTACTACACCCGGACCACCTTCGAGTTCGTCCACGACGGACTCGGCTCGCAGTCCGCGGTGGGCGGCGGCGGCCGTTACGACGGCCTCTCCGAGATGATCGGCGGGCCCGCGCTCCCCTCGGTGGGCTGGGCGCTCGGGGTGGACCGTACGGTGCTCGCGCTGGAGGCGGAGGGCGTCGCGCTCGAACTGCCCGCCACCACGAGCGTGTTCGCCGTGCCGCTCGGCGAGGAGGCCCGGCGGGTGCTGTTCGGCCTGGTCACCGAGTTGCGCAGGGAGGGCGTCGCGACCGACTTCGCGTTCGGCGGGCGCGGCCTCAAGGGCGCGATGAAGAGCGCCAACCGCAGCGGCGCCCGCTTCACCGTCGTCGCGGGCGAGCGGGATCTTGCCGAGGGCGTCGTCCAGCTGAAGGACATGGAGTCCGGTGAGCAGAGCGCGGTACCGGTCGGCGCTCTCGTGGACGAGGTCCGCAAGCGGCTCGGCTGAGACCGGCACCCGCCGCATCCGGCACCCGCCGCATCCGGCACCCGCCGGATCAGGCACCGATCGCACCGGGCACGCTTCTGCGGCCCGGACGGAGAGCCTCCGTCCGGGCCGCAACTGCGAGAGGGCCGGGCGGCTCCTCCGCCGCACCGCAGGCCGGGGTGGCGCGTGGCCGGAACACCGGAACCGTCAACATGGCGTCCGCGGGTTCGCCCGCCGGACAATTGCGACAGATGACCGCCGGGTACGGTTCACGGCGCCGGGACCGGCCGGACTGCGGCCGTGAGCAGGGGCGGGACTCCGCGCGCCCTCCTGCCGCGCCCGTCCTGCCAGCCCTGCCGCAGCTACGGGCCCCGGTACCCGCTTCTGAACGAATGCCCAGGTCGCAGCGGGTCCAGCGGAGTGCCGACGGCGGTTTTCCCGGCGCCGAGGGGCCGCCCCGGCCGTGCCCGCCGTACCCCGGAGGGCTCCCGGCGGGCGGGCCGCCCGCCGGGAGGTGTCCCTCTCCTTATCTCCATCGAACGGTGCGGACCCCGTCCGGTGCGGCACAATGAGCCTGCCCACAGGCCACAGGAGCGATGGATCGGCATGATGACGACGACAGTGGTTGACGACGTGTCCGCGCAGCAGGACGGGAAGACCGGCGCGAGCCGTGCCTTCGGCTGGCTTCTGGTGATCACCGGCGCCGCCGGGCTACTCGCGGCATGGGTCATCACCCTCGACGAGTTCAAGCTCCTGAAGAACCCGAACTTCACCCCCGGCTGCAGCCTCAACCCGGTGGTGTCCTGCGGCAACGTGATGAAGAGCGCGCAGGCCTCGGTCTTCGGCTTCCCCAATCCGATGCTCGGCCTGGCCACCTACGCGGTCGTGATCGGCGTCGGGATGAGCCTGCTCGCCGGCGGGCGCTACGGCCGCTGGTACTGGCTGACCTTCAACGCCGGCTGCCTGTTCGGTGTCGGCTTCGTCACCTGGCTCCAGTACCAGTCGCTCTACAACATCAACTCCCTCTGCCTCTGGTGCTGCCTCGCCTGGGTGGGCACGATCACCCTCTTCTGGTACGTCACCTCGCACAACATCCGGCACGGCCTGCTGGCCGCCCCGGGCTGGCTGCGGAGCTTCTTCGGCGAGTTCACCTGGGTGCTGCCCGTCGTGCACATCGGCGTCATCGGCATGCTGATCCTCACCCGCTGGTGGGACTTCTGGACCGGGGCGCACTGACCCTGCCGGTCCGGCGGCCCGCGCCGCCCGCTCCCGCCGGCCCCGCGGCGTTGTCAGTGGGGTGACATAGGGTTTTGCACGTGGAACCCGATCTGTTCACCGCCGCGGCCGAAGAGCGCCAGGAGAAGGACCCGTCCAGCAGCCCCCTGGCCGTCCGGATGCGCCCGCGCACCCTCGACGAAGTGGTCGGCCAGCAGCATCTGCTGAAGCAGGGCTCGCCACTGCGCCGGCTGGTCGGCGAGTCCGGGGGAGGTCCGGCAGGACCGTCGTCCGTGCTGCTCTGGGGGCCGCCGGGCATCGGCAAGACGACCCTCGCCTACGTCGTGAGCCAGGCGACCCGGAAGCGGTTCGTCGAGCTCTCCGCCATCACGGCCGGCGTCAAGGAAGTGCGCGCCGTCATCGACGGTGCGCGCAGGGCCTCGGGGGGATACGGCAAGGAGACCGTCCTCTTCCTGGACGAGATCCACCGCTTCAGCAAGGCCCAGCAGGACTCACTGCTCCCCGCCGTGGAGAACCGCTGGGTCACGCTGGTCGCAGCGACCACCGAGAATCCGTACTTCTCGATCATCTCCCCGCTGCTCTCCCGGTCCCTGCTGCTCACGCTGGAATCGCTCACCGACGACGACCTGCGGTCCCTGCTGCACCGGGCGCTCACCGAGGACCGCGGTCTCGGAGGCGCCGTCACCCTGGCCCCCGAGGCGGAGGCGCATCTGCTGCGGATCGCCGGTGGCGACGCCCGCCGTGCCCTCACCGCCCTCGAAGCGGCGGCCGGTGCGGCCATGGCCAAGTCCGAGCCGGAGATCACGCTGGAGACGCTGGAGGAGACGGTCGACCGCGCCGCCGTGGCGTACGACAGGGACGGCGACCAGCACTACGACGTGGCGAGCGCCCTGATCAAGTCGATCCGTGGGTCCGATGTGGACGCCGCTCTGCACTATCTGGCCCGGATGATCGAGGCGGGGGAGGACCCGAGGTTCATCGCCAGACGGCTGATGATCTCCGCCAGCGAGGACATCGGTCTGGCCGACCCCACCGCGCTGCCGACCGCGGTCGCCGCCGCGCAGGCGGTCGCGCTGATCGGTTTCCCCGAGGCCGCGCTCACCCTCAGCCACGCCACGATCGCGCTGGCGCTCGCCCCCAAGTCGAATGCCGCCACGATCGCGATCTCCGCCGCGCGCGCCGACGTGCGCGCGGGACTGGTCGGGCCGGTCCCGGCCCACCTGCGGGACGGGCACTACAAGGGCGCGGCCAAGCTCGGCCACGCCCAGGGCTACGTCTATCCGCACGATGTCCCGGGCGCCATCGCCGCCCAGCAGTACGCCCCGGACTCCGTGCAGGGGAAGCGCTACTACGAGCCCACCAGGTACGGAGCCGAGGCGCGCTACGCGGACGTGGTCGAGAAGGTACGGGAGCGGCTGTCGGGCGAGGGCGCGGACGGACGTCAGTGACCTCCGGGCGCCCGTCCGTGCCCCGGCTGCCGGCGGTTCACGCACATGCCGCCGCCCGCCGCCCGGGCACCACCACCGCCGGCCCGGCCGCGCCCGCGGACCGCGGCCTCACCCGCCCGTCGCGTCGAAGAGCGTGTGCATGGCGCGGCGCAGCCCGGTCACATCGCTCACCGGCTCGGGGAAGTCGAAGCGCGCGTCGAAGCACCGCGCACCGGTGAACCGCACCCGCAGGCCGAACCGGTCGAGCGCCAGGGGCACCACAGCCGTCCCGTCCGGGATCCGGTCGCCCAGCAGCCCGGACAGCCCGTGCACCTGGGCGCCGTGGGCGGAGTGCAGATGCTGGAGCAGCTCGGCCTCATGGGCGACCAGTGGATCGGCGACGGCTCCGGCGAACTCCTCCGCCTCGGCGCTCCCGTGTCCCCAGAGGTCGTCCACGTACACCTCCCCGACCTCCAGCCGCAGCATCATGCGGCCCGGCGCCGCCATGCCGGGTACGGCGGTGAGCCAGCCGGAGACCCAGGCCCGGCCCCGGATCCGGTGGGGTACGGAGACCGGGGCGACATCCGTGATCTCCAGCACGGCCGCCAGCTCGTCGTCCTGAGCGTGGGTCGCGGCCCGGACGGCCGGGGACGCGGCGGGATAGAGCAGGTACAGCTCCCCGTCGGGACCGGTGCTGCGGGCGAGCGGTACGAGCTGGTCACCGAGGGCCGCTTCGACCCCGGTCACCAGCAGTACCGCGGAGCAGGTACTCTGTACGAGAGTTCGTGTGCGCTCGGCTGCTGACGGCATCCGGGCGGTTTCAAGTCCGCTGGGACGCGGCTGACCACGATCTGATCGGACCTCCGTCGTGTCGACGCCCTGAGCGTCGGCCTTCTTTGTGCTGTCCGTGATGTGACTGGTGTTCCCCGGACGAGACATGCGATCTCCTTGAGTAAGGTGAGCCTAACCTAACCCAACCATGGAGGTTTGGAGAACGTGCCTAACCAGTCGCGTCCCAAGGTCAAGAAGTCACGCGCGCTCGGTATCGCGCTGACGCCGAAGGCTGTCAAGTACTTCGAGGCCCGTCCGTACCCGCCGGGCGAGCACGGCCGTGGCCGCAAGCAGAACTCGGACTACAAGGTCCGTCTGCTCGAGAAGCAGCGTCTGCGCGCCCAGTACGACATCAGCGAGCGCCAGATGGCCCGCGCCTACGACCGCGCCAAGAAGGCCGAAGGCAAGACGGGCGAGGCCCTGGTCGTCGAGCTGGAGCGCCGCCTCGACGCGCTGGTCCTGCGTTCGGGCATCGCCCGGACCATCTACCAGGCCCGCCAGATGGTCGTCCACGGTCACATCCAGGTCAACGGTGGCAAGGTCGACAAGCCGTCGTTCCGTGTCCGTCCCGACGACGTCGTGTCGGTCCGTGACCGCAGCCGCGACAAGGTCCCCTTCCAGGTGGCCCGCGAGGGTGGCTACGACACCGACGGTGAGACCCCGCGCTACCTCCAGGTGAACCTGAAGGCTCTGGCATTCCGCCTGGACCGCGACCCGAACCGCAAGGAAATCCCGGTCATCTGCGACGAGCAGCTGGTCGTCGAGTACTACGCCCGCTGATCCGGACGTACCTCGCGCTTCACCGCTTCGGCCCGTCGTCCCCCCGCTCCGTGCGGAGCAGGGGACGGCGGGTCTTCGCGTGGGGCGGGACCGCGCAGCGCCCGGGCCACCGCGGCGTTCCGGTCCAGCCGCGCGCCGCGCTCCAGCAGACTCTCGTAGACCCCGGCGCCCAGCGCGCCGCGGGCCCCTTCCGCGCAGCGCAGGTGTGGCGCGTTGTAGTAGGCGGAGCCGAAGAGCGGCAGCCCCACCGACGTCCAGAGCTGCGCCGCGGCCCCCTGCAGCAGCGCGGCTTCCGCCGCCTCCCCCTCCTCCAGCGTGAGCAGCGCCATCAGCTCCAGGGCGAGCACCGTGCCCAGCTGGTCGTGGAAGGCGTGGCAGGTGGTGAGGGATTCGGTCAGCAGCCCACGGGCGTCCACGGGCCTGCCGCCCGACCAGGCCTCGAAGGCCAGCACATACAGCGCGTAGGCCCGCGCCCAGCGTTCGCCGTGGTCCTCGCAGACCGCCACGACGTCCTGGCACATGGCTGCCGCCTCGGCGAGCCGGCCCCGGAAGCACACCGCCATCGCCAGCTCGACCTGGCCCATCAGGACGTTGCTGTTGAGCTCGCCGCTCTCCCGGTACTGCCCGATCGCCTCGCGCAGCAGTTCCTCCGCGCGCGGCATGTCGTCGGTGACCAGCGCCAGGCAGCCGGTCCTGTGCAGCGCGTACGCGGCCGCCACCGTGTCGCCGGTCTGCTGGGCCGCCTCGCGGCACTCCTGGAGAGCGGCCACCGCGGCCACCGGGTCGCCCTGGAGGACCGCCACGTACCCCAGTACCCAGAGCGACTTGAGCCGTGCCCCCTCGCGACCGCCCTCCGCCTCCAGCACATGGTCGAGCCAGTGCCGGCCCTCGGCGAGACGCCCGCACCCCGCCCAGTAGAACCAGAGTGTGCCCGCCAGGTACTGCGCCAGATGCGCGTCCCCCGGGTGGTCGAGGGAGAATTCGAGTGCCCCCCGCAGATTGGCCAGTTCACTGTCCACGCGGGCTGCGATCCCGGTCTGCCGGGCGCTGAACCAGTCCAGTTCGCACCAGGTCGCGAGCCCCACGAACCAGTCGCGGTGACGCCGGCCGAGCCGCTCGGTGTCACCGGTCGCGGTGAGCCACTGCGCGCCGTACTCCCTGATCGTGTCCAGCATCCGGTAGCGGACGCCTGCCGCGGTGTCCTCCCGTACGAGCACGGACTGCGCGAGCAGTTCGTGCAGCACGTCCAGGATGTCGTCGGACGCCAGGCCGGCGCCGCCGCAGATGTACTCGGCCGCCTCCAGGTCGAACTGCCCGGGGAAGACGGAGAGCCGCGCCCAGAGCAACCGCTGTCCGGGGGTGCACAGTTCATGGCTCCACCCGATCGCCGTGCGCAGGGTCCGGTGGCGGGGCAGTACGCCTCTGCCGCCCCCGGTCAGCAGCCGGAACCGGTCGTCGAGCCTGGTCAGCAGCTGATCGACCGAGAGCGCCCGCATCCGTCCCGCCGCCAGTTCCAGCGCGAGCGGGATCCCGTCCAGCCTGCGGCAGACCTCCGCGACCTTGGCGGCGTCGCCCCGGGGGAACCGGAATCCGGGCCGGCCGGCGGAGACGCGGTCGGTGAACAGCCGTACGGCGTCCTGGCCGCGCATCGGCGCCAGCGGGAGGGTCAGCTCGCCCTCGATCTCCAGGGGGCGCCTGCCGACCGCGATCACCCGCAGCCCGGGCGCACCGCGCAGCAGCCCGAGAAGCAGCGGGGCGCACGCGTCGACCAGGAACTCGAACCCGTCGAGCACGAACAGCAGCTCCCGCTCCGCGAGATGACGGGCCAGTACCTCGCGCGGCGGCCTGCTCGTGTGGTCGGTCAGCCCCAGCGCCTCGACCAGGGCGTGCTCGATCAGCTCCGGATCGCGCAGAGCGGAGAGCTCGGCCAGCCACACTCCGTCGGAGAACCGTTCCTTCAGAGTGCCGGCCACGTGCGTCGCCAGCCGGGTCTTGCCCACGCCGCCGGCTCCCACCACAGTGACCAGCCGGGACGAGCCGATGAGCTTCTTCAGCCCGGCAGCCTCGGTCCTCCGCCCCACGAACCGGTTGAGCTCTGCCGGAAGGCTGCCGGGGACGGTCCGGTGGCCGGTCGAGTCGCGTCGCATAGGACACGGAGAGTACGCGGGAGGGAGCACTGCGTACAATCCGGTGCCGGAACTCCTGCCGCGCACAGCGCATATCCGGTGCGGGGGCGGAGTCCCGGCGCGATAGGCTCGGTTACCACAATCGACGTGACCAACGACGTGACTTCCGACGACCAGAGAGCGGTGCAACGTGTCCGGTGGTGAGGTGGCCGGCATCCTGGTGGCCGTCTTCTGGGCGATCCTGGTCTCCTTCCTCGCCGTGGTACTGGTGAGGCTGGCCCAGACGCTCAGGACGACCACCAAACTCGTGGCGGACGTGACGGATCAGGCCGTGCCGCTGCTCGCCGACGCCTCCACGGCCGTCCGGTCGGCGCAGACCCAGCTGGAGCGGGTCGACGCCATCGCGACCGACGTCCAGGAGGTCACCTCCAACGCGTCGGCGCTCTCCACGACCGTCGCATCGACGTTCGGCGGACCGCTGGTGAAGGTCGCCGCCTTCGGTTACGGCGTCCGCCAGGCCCTCGGCCGCAAGGCGGACGGGGAGCCGGAGAGCTCGCGCCGCCCGGTGATCGTCGGCCGCACGGTGCCGGCCGCACGGCGTAGGAAGCGGAAGGGCTGACGCTGCAATGTTCCGCCGTACGTTCTGGTTCGCCACGGGCGCCGCAGCCGGTGTGTGGGCCACCACCAAGGTCAACCGCAAGATCAAGCAGCTGAGTCCTGAGAGCCTCGCGGCGCAGGCGGCGAACAGGGCCGTCGACGCGGGCCACCGACTGAAGGACTTCGCATTCGACGTACGGGCCGGCATGGTCCGGCGCGAGGCGGAGCTGGGGGAGGCGCTCGGTATCGACGCGCCGCCAGGACCGGCCGAGCTTCCCGCGCGGCGACGTCTCGCCGCCATTGAACACACCAAGCATTCGCACAACCGGAATGAGGACCACTGATGGAGTCGGCCGAAATTCGCCGCCGCTGGCTGAGCTTCTTCGAGGAGCGCGGTCACACCGTCGTCCCTTCGGCGTCGCTCATCGCGGACGACCCGACTCTGCTCCTGGTGCCCGCGGGGATGGTCCCGTTCAAGCCGTACTTCCTCGGTGAGGCCAAGCCGCCCGCCCCGCGCGCCACCAGCGTGCAGAAGTGCGTGCGTACGCCGGACATCGAAGAGGTCGGCAAGACCACCCGGCACGGCACGTTCTTCCAGATGTGCGGCAACTTCTCGTTCGGCGACTACTTCAAGGAAGGCGCCATCACGTACGCCTGGGAGCTGCTCACCAGCTCCGTGGCGGACGGTGGTTACGGGCTGGAGCCGGAGAAGCTCTGGATCACGGTCTACCTGGACGACGACGAGGCCGAGCAGATCTGGCGCGAGAAGATCGGCGTTCCGGCCGAGCGCATCCAGCGGCTGGGCAAGAAGGACAACTTCTGGTCCATGGGTGTCCCCGGTCCCTGCGGGCCGTGCTCCGAGATCAACTACGACCGCGGCCCCGCGTTCGGCGCCGAGGGCGGCCCCGCCGTCAACGACGAGCGGTACGTGGAGATCTGGAACCTGGTCTTCATGCAGTTCGAGCGCGGCGCCGGAGACGGGAAGGAGGACTTCCCGATCCTCGGCGACCTGCCGTCGAAGAACATCGACACCGGTCTGGGCCTGGAACGCCTGGCGATGATCCTCCAGGACGTGCCCAACCTGTACGAGATCGACACGTCCCGGATCGTCATCGACAAGGCCACCGAGCTGACGGGCGTCGGCTACGGCCGGGACGAGGCCTCGGACGTCGCGCTGCGGGTCGTCACCGACCACATGCGTACCTCCGTGATGCTCATCGGGGACGGCGTGACCCCCGGCAACGAGGGCCGCGGCTACGTCCTGCGCCGCATCATGCGCCGGGCCATCCGCAACATGCGGCTCCTGGGCGCCACCGGGCCGGTCGTCGCCGAGCTGGTCGACGTGGTGATCAACACCATGGGCCACCAGTACCCGGAGCTCATCACCGACCGCCGGCGGATCGAGACCGTCGCCCTCGCCGAGGAGGCCGCCTTCGTCAAGACGCTGAGGGCCGGCACCAACATCCTCGACACCGCCGTGGGTGAGACCAAGGCCGCGGGCGGCCGGGTCCTCGCCGGTGAAAAGGCCTTCCTGCTCCACGACACCTGGGGCTTCCCGATCGACCTCACCCTGGAGATGGCCGCCGAGCAGGGCGTCTCGGTGGACGAGGACGGCTTCCGGCGGCTGATGAAGGAACAGCGCGAGCGCGCCAAGGCGGACGCCAGGTCCAAGAAGACCGGCCACGCCGACCTCTCCGCCTACCGCGCCGTCGCCGACAGCGCCGGCGTCACCGAGTTCACCGGATACACCACCACCGAGGGCGAGTCGACCATCGTCGGCCTGCTCGTCGACGGGGTGCCCTCGCCCGCCGCCACCGAGGGCGACGAGGTCGAGATCGTCCTCGACCGGACCCCGTTCTACGCCGAGGGCGGCGGCCAGCTCGCCGACACCGGCCGGATCAGGCTCGGCTCGGGTGCCGTCGTGGAGGTCCGCGACGTCCAGCAGCCGGTCCCCGGGGTCTCCGTACACAAGGGTTCGGTGCAGGTGGGCGAGGTGACGGTCGGCGCCGCCGCGTACGCCGCCATCGACCAGCGCCGCCGGCGGGCCATCGCCCGCGCCCACAGCGCCACCCACCTGACGCACCAGGCGCTGCGTGACGCTCTCGGCCCGACGGCCGCACAGGCCGGTTCGGAGAACTCGCCCGGCCGCTTCCGCTTCGACTTCGGTTCGCCCAACGCCGTACCCGGCACGGTCCTCACCGACGTCGAGCAGAAGATCAACGACGTCCTCTCCCATGAACTCGACGTCCGTGCCGAGGTCATGTCCATCGACGAGGCCAAGAAGCAGGGCGCCATCGCCGAGTTCGGGGAGAAGTACGGCGAACGAGTCCGGGTCGTCACCATCGGCGACTTCTCCAAGGAGCTGTGCGGCGGGACCCATGTCCACAACACCGCCCAGCTGGGTCTGGTGAAGCTGCTCGGCGAGTCGTCGATCGGCTCCGGTGTGCGCCGGATCGAGGCCCTCGTCGGGGTCGACGCGTACAACTTCCTGGCCCGCGAGCACACGGTCGTCGCCCAGCTCCAGGAGCTGGTCAAGGGCCGTTCCGAGGAGCTCCCCGAGAAGATCTCGGGCATGCTCTCGAAGCTCAGGGACGCCGAGAAGGAGATCGAGAAGTTCCGCGCGGAGAAGGTCCTCCAGGCGGCCGCGGGTCTCGCCTCCGGGGCCAAGGACGTACGGGGGGTCGCCGTGGTGACCGGTCAGGTCCCCGACGGCACGGGCGCCGACGACCTGCGCAGGCTCGTTCTCGACGTGCGCGGACGCATCCAGGGCGACCGCCCGGCGGTGGTGGCCCTCTTCACCACGGCCAACGGCCGCCCGCTGACCGTCATCGCCACCAACGAGGCGGCCCGCGGGCGGGGTCTCAAGGCCGGCGAGCTGGTCCGGGCCGCGGCCAAGACCCTCGGTGGGGGCGGCGGCGGCAAGCCGGACGTCGCCCAGGGCGGCGGGCAGAACCCGGAGGCCATCGGTGACGCCGTGGCCGCCGTCGAGCGCCTGGTCGGAGAGACGGCCTGATGCGACGCGGCCGCCGGCTGGCGATCGATGTCGGGGACGCCCGGATCGGGGTCGCCTCGTGCGACCCCGACGGGGTCCTCGCCACGCCGGTGGAGACGGTACCGGGACGTGACGTCCCGGCCGCCCACCGGCGGTTGAGGCAATTGATCGCCGAGTACGAACCGATCGAGGTGGTCGTCGGTCTCCCCCGTTCCCTGAATGGGGGAGAGGGCCCGGCGGCCGCCAAGGTCCGTGTATTCGCCCAGGAACTCGCTCGTGATAGTGCACCCATTCCGGTGCGATTGATCGACGAGAGGATGACCACAGTGACGGCGAGTCAGAGTTTGCGGGCTTCCGGCGTAAAGTCCAGAAAAGGCCGTTCTGTCATTGACCAGGCTGCGGCCGTTGTCATCCTGCAGAATGCACTGGAGTCCGAACGGGCGTCAGGTGTTGCTCCAGGTGAGGGCGTCGAAGTGGTTGTCTGATCGCGATACGGTAGCGTTCCGCGCCGTGCGGCGGTTTTCGAACAGCTGCCGCACAGCACAAGAGGCGGACCGTCCGGAGGCCTCGCGGCTCTAGGGGACCGATGACTGAGTATGGCCGGGGCGCAGGCTCCGAACCGTGGCATCCCGAGGACCCGTTGTACGGGGACCAGGGTTGGGGAGGTCAGCAGGACGCCTCCGGCCGGACGCCGTACGACGTCCCGGCGCAGCAGTACGCCGGGGCGCCCCAGTACGACCAGTACGGCAACCCGGTCCACAGCCCGCCGCAGGACCCGTATCAGCAGCAGTACCCGCAGCAGCAGGCCCAGGGGCCGCAGCAGTACGGCCAGGACCAGCAGCAGTACGGGCAGGGCCAGGGCCAGAACCCGTACGGGCAGTACGGGCAGGGTCCCGCCCAGGTCCCGTACGGCGGCGGTCAGCAGCAGTACCCGCAGGATCCGGACCAGCAGCAGTACCCGCAGAATTCGAACGCCCAGCAGTATCAGCAGTCCGCGTACCAGCAGCCGTACGCGCCCGACGCGTACCGGCAGGACCAGTACCCGCAGCAGCAGGATGGCGGCTGGCAGGGCTCACCGCAGGCCGGTGCGGCGTACGGGGCGGATCAGCAGACGCCGTACAGCGGGCAGCCGGTGCATCACAACGGCGAGAACCCCGACTTCTACCGCACGCCCGACGCCTATCCGCCGCCGCAGCCCCCCGGCCGCCGGGACGAGTGGCCGCAGGAGCCGCCGGCCGGGACGGAGCCCGCCCCCCGGGTGGACGAACCCGAGACGCATCCTTTCTTCACCGGTGCCGAGGGGCCCGTCGGCGGTGACGACGAGGACGACTACGACGACGATCCGGGCGAGACAAGGGACGGCACCCGCGACCGCCGGGGCAAGTCCAGAAAGCCCAAGCGCCGCAACGGATGCGCCTGCTTCGCGGTCTCGCTCGTCCTGGCCGCGGGCCTCGGCGGAGTGGGCTACGTGGGCTACGGCTTCTACCAGTCCCGTTACGCGCCGCCGCCGGACTTCACCGGCGTCGGCAGCTCGCCGGTCCAGGTGGAGGTCCCGCAGGGGACGGGCGTCGGAGGGATCGGACGGCTGCTCAAGGAGAAGGGCGTCGTCAAGAGCGTCCAGGCCTTCGTCACCGCGGCGAAGGGCAAGTCGCTCCAGGCCGGCGTGTACAGCCTCAACCAGCAGATGTCCGCGAAGAACGCGGTCATCGCGATGGTGGATCCGAACAGCCTGAACCAGCTCATCATCCCGCCGGGCTGGCGGAACGCCACCGTGTACGCGGCCATCGACAAACGGCTCGAAGTGAAGGCCGGCACCACCGCGGGCGTCGCCAAGTCGCAGGCCGGCAAGCTGGGTCTGCCGGGCTGGGCCAAGGGGCACAAGAACCTGAAGGACCCGCTGGAGGGCTTCCTCGCCCCGGCCAGCTATCCGGTCGCCACGGGCATGAAACCCGAGGACCTGCTCAAGAAGATGGTCGGTCAGGCGGACAAGGAGTACGGGGACGAGGATCTCGAAGCGGCCGCGAAACGGCTGGGGCTCGACGACCCGTTCCAGGTCGTGACCGTGGCCAGCCTCGTGCAGGCCGAGGGCAGGACCCATGACGACTTCCGCCGAATGGCAGAAGTGATCTACAACCGTCTGAAGCCCGGGAATACAGAGACCAATCAGCTCCTTCAGTTCGACTCGACCTACAACTATCTGAAGGGCCAGAGCAAGATCAATATTGGTGAGGCGGAAATCCACAGCAATATGGATCCGTACAACACCTATACGCAGAAGGGACTTCCGCCCGGCCCGATCGGAAGTCCCGGTCATGACGCACTCGCTGCGGCCCTGCATCCGACGAAGGACGGCTATCTCTACTTCGTATCGGTCGACGGGCACAAGACCGGATTCACCAAGTCCTATGCGGATTTCATGAAATTGAAGAAGGAGTTCAATGACAACCAGAACGCCGGCTGACGCCCGCAGGGCGGCTGTTCTGGGCTCGCCCATCGCGCACTCGCTCTCCCCGGTGCTGCACCGGGCCGCATACCGGGAACTCGGCCTCGGCGCCTGGTCGTACGAGCGCTTCGAGGTGGACGAGGCGGCTCTCCCCTCCTTCGTCGAGGGGCTGGACGACTCCTGGGCGGGGCTCTCGCTGACCATGCCGCTCAAGCGCGCGGTCATCCCGCTTCTCGACGAGGTGACCGCGACGGCCGCCTCCGTCGAGGCCGTCAACACGGTGGTGTTCACCGCGGACGGGCGCCGGGTCGGGGACAACACCGACATTCCCGGGATGGTCGCCGCCCTGCGGGAGCGCGGGGTCGACAAGGTCGAGTCGGCCGCCGTACTCGGAGCGGGCGCCACGGCCTCCTCCGCGCTCGCGGCCCTCTCCCTGATCTGCACGGGCCCGGTCACCGCCTATGTGCGCAGCGAGGCCCGCGCCCAGGAGATGCGCGGCTGGGGCGAGCGGCTGGGCGTCGACGTGCACACGGCAGGCTGGGAGTCCGCGGCGGCCGCGCTGGACGCACCGCTGGTCATCGCGACCACCCCGGCCGGCGCCGCCGACGCACTGGCCGGCGCTGTCCCCGGTACGCCCGGCACGCTCTTCGACGTGCTGTACGAGCCATGGCCGACGGCGCTCGCCTCCGCCTGGCAGTCCCGCGGCGGGGCGGTCGTCGGCGGCCTCGATCTGCTGGTGCACCAGGCGGTGCTCCAGGTCGAGCAGATGACCGGCCGCGTGCCCGCGCCGCTGACCGCCATGCGGCAAGCGGGGGAGCAGGCGCTCGCTTCGCGGTGACACCGGGCCCGCGACCGTGCGGGCCCGCCCCGTCCGGTCAGCCGCGGCGCCGGAGGCCGATCTCCGTACCGGCCGCGTAGTCCTGGGTCCAGCTGCGGCCCGCGTCGGACCTCCAGGTGACCTGGACCGTGCCGCCCAGGGCCCTGACGCGGTCCACCGTCATGGAGCGTTCGCTGTCCCTGACGTCCCCGCGGCGCAGCTCCCGCGCCTCCACCGTGACGGACTCGGCCGGCTGTGCGCGCTCCGCTTCGGCGGCCCCACGGACCAGGGCGGCGGCCAGCTCCCTGGCCTGGGCGGGGGAGCAGAGCAGCGCGGTCTCCGGCCCTCCGGGCGACGCGGCGGTGAGCCGTACTCCTGCGGGGCCCGCGGTCAGGGTCACACCCGCGCCGTCCCCGAGATCGAGTTCCACGTGCTCTCCGCCTCTCTGCGGCGGCCCGGTCGTCCGGCCGCCCCGGTCTCCGGTGACCCCCGCATTGGAGCACACGGGCCGCCCCCCCACCGGTGCCGGGCGCCGTACCGTACGGGACCGCGAAGGCGCCGCCGGTCACCGGCCGGGAGTCCGCCGGTCACCGGCCGGGAGTCCGCCGGCTGGACCCGTGACCGTCCGGCTACCCGTCCGTGGGAGGATCGGGTCAGGCGGGCCAGGGCCGCGCACCCGGCCGCGCCGTCGCAGACCGAGGCGCGAGCATGAGGAGCACCGTTGAGCAGGTTGCGTTGGCTGACCGCGGGGGAGTCGCACGGACCCGCACTGGTGGCGACGCTGGAGGGGCTTCCCGCCGGCATCCCCGTCACCACGGACATGGTGGCGGACGCGCTCGCCCGGCGGAGGCTCGGGTACGGCCGCGGCGCCCGGATGAAGTTCGAGAAGGACGAGGTGACCTTCCTCGGCGGCGTCAGGCACGGGCTGACCATGGGCGGCCCGGTGGCCGTCATGGTGGGCAACACCGAGTGGCCCAAGTGGGAGAAGGTCATGTCGGCCGACCCGGTCGACCCCGACGAGCTGGCGCAGCTGGCCCGCAACGCCCCGCTGACCCGCCCCCGCCCGGGCCATGCGGACCTCGCCGGTATGCAGAAGTACGCGCTGGACGAGGCCCGGCCGATCCTGGAGCGCGCCAGCGCCCGTGAGACGGCGGCGCGTGTCGCACTCGGCACGGTGGCCCGCTCGTACCTCAGGGAGACGGCCGGGATCGAGCTCGTCTCGCACGTCGTGGAGCTGGCAGGCGCCAAGGCCCCGTACGGCGTCGTCCCGGTCCCGGCCGACGAGGCGCGGCTGGACGAGGACCCGGTGCGCTGCCTGGACGCCGGCGCGTCGGAGGCGATGGTCGCCGAGATCGACCAGGCCCACAAGGACGGTGACACCCTCGGCGGTGTCGTCGAGGTGCTCGCCTACGGCGTGCCGGTCGGCCTCGGTTCGCATGTGCACTGGGACCGCAGGCTCGACGCCAGGCTCGCCGCCGCCCTGATGGGCATCCAGGCCATCAAGGGCGTCGAGGTCGGCGACGGCTTCGACCTGGCCCGGGTGCCGGGCTCGCAGGCACACGACGAGATCGTGCCGACCGCGGACGGCGTACGCCGCACATCGGGCCGCTCCGGCGGGACCGAGGGCGGTATGTCCACCGGGGAGCTGCTCCGCGTCCGGGCCGCGATGAAGCCGATCGCGACGGTGCCGCGCGCCCTCGCCACCATCGATGTGGCCACCGGCGAGGTCGCCGCCGCGCACCACCAGCGCTCGGACGTCTGCGCGGTGCCCGCAGCCGGCATCGTCGCCGAGGCCATGGTCGCGCTGGTCCTGGCCGACGCGGTCGCGGAGAAGTTCGGCGGCGACAGCGTCGGTGAGACCCGCAGGAACGTCCGGTCGTACCTCGACAACCTCCAGATCCGATGAGCGGGCCGCTGGTCGTCCTCGTCGGCCCGATGGGTGTCGGCAAGTCCACCGTCGGCGAGCTGCTCGCCGAGCGGCTGGGCGCGGCCTACCGCGACACCGACGCCGACATCGTGGCGGCCGAGAACCGCACCATCGCGGACATCTTCGTCGACGAGGGCGAGGACCACTTCCGCGCCCTGGAGCGCGCCGCGGTGCGCGACGCCGTGGCGGGGCACACCGGTGTCCTGTCGCTCGGCGGCGGCGCGGTCCTCGACCCGTCCACCCGCGCGCTCCTCGCGGGCCGCCCCGTCGTCTACCTCTCCATGGACGTCGACGAAGCGGTCAAGCGCGTGGGGCTCAACACCGCGCGCCCGCTGCTCGCCGTCAACCCGCGCCGCCAGTGGCGCGAGCTGATGGAAGCGCGCCGGCCCCTCTACACCGAAGTAGCCCGCACGGTCGTCGCCACCGACGACCGTGTCCCCGAAGAGGTCGTCCAGGCGGTCCTCGACGCCCTCGAGCTCCCGCTCCCCGCGGGGGACACCACCCCGCCCCACGGCCAGGAGAAGACCGTATGACGCAGGACGCCCCCATCCGGATCCAGGTCGGCGGCACGGACGGCCACGACCCGTACGAGGTACTGGTCGGCCGTCAGCTGCTGGACGAACTGCCCACGCTGATCGGTGAGCAGGCCAGGCGGGTCGCCGTACTGCACCCCGAGGCGCTGGCCGAGACCGGCGAGGCGGTCCGCAAGGACCTCGCCGACCAGGGGTACGAGGCCATCGCGGTCCAGCTGCCCAACGCGGAGGAGGCCAAGACCGTCGAGGTCGCCGCCTACTGCTGGAAGGCGCTGGGCCAGACCGGGTTCACCCGCACCGACGTCATCGTCGGGGTCGGCGGCGGTGCGACCACCGATGTCGCCGGATTCGTCGCGGCCACCTGGCTGCGCGGGGTGCGCTGGATCGCTGTCCCGACCACCGTCCTCGGCATGGTGGACGCGGCCGTCGGCGGGAAGACCGGCATCAACACCGCCGAGGGCAAGAACCTGGTGGGCGCCTTCCACCCGCCCGCCGGAGTGCTCTGCGACCTCGCCGCGCTCGACTCCCTCCCGGTCAACGACTACGTCTCCGGGATGGCCGAGATCATCAAGGCCGGTTTCATCGCCGACCCGGCCATCCTCGACCTCGTGGAGTCGGACCCCGAGGGGGCCCGTACGCCCGCGGGGCCGCACACCGCCGAGCTGATCGAGCGGTCCATCCGGGTCAAGGCCGAGGTCGTCTCGAACGACCTCAGGGAGTCGGGCCTGCGGGAGATCCTCAACTACGGGCACACGCTCGCCCACGCCATCGAGAAGAACGAGCGCTACAAGTGGCGGCACGGCGCCGCGGTCTCGGTCGGCATGGTGTTCGCCGCCGAACTCGGCCGTCTCGCGGGCCGCCTCGACGACGCGACCGCCGACCGGCACAGCGCCGTGCTCGCGTCCGTCGGACTGCCGCTGACCTACCGGGGCGACCAGTGGCCCAAGCTCCTGGAGACGATGAAGGTCGACAAGAAGTCCCGGGGCAACGTCCTGCGCTTCATCGTCCTCGACGGGCTGGCCAAGCCGACCGTCCTCGAAGGCCCGGACCCGGCCGTCCTGCTCGCGGCGTTCGGGGAGGTATCGGGATGAGCCGGGTCCTCGTGCTCAACGGCCCGAACCTCGGCCGCCTGGGCTCCCGCGAGCCCGATGTCTACGGTGCGACGTCCTACGCCGGACTGGTCGAGGCCTGCACCCTGCTGGGCAAGGAGCTCGGCCTCGACGTCGAGGTGCGGGAGACCAACGACGAGGGCGAGATGATCCGCTGGCTGCACGAGGCGGCCGACGGCGCGCTCCCCGTGGTCATCAACCCCGGTGCGTTCACGCACTACTCGTACGCGATGCGGGACGCGGCGGCCCAGCGCACCGCGCCGCTCATCGAGGTGCACATCTCGAATCCGTACGCCCGCGAGGAGTTCCGTCACCATTCCGTCATCGCCCCGGTCGCCAGCGGCACCGTCGCGGGCTTCGGGATCGGCTCCTACCGCCTCGCCCTGCGGGCGCTGGCCGGGGAACTCACGGACTGACGACGGACGATGGGGCTCCCCGGCCGTTCACACGGTGGTGGCCGGGGAGGGTACCGTTCGGCAGGCAAGGAGTCGGCCGAGCGAGACGGAGTGGCACCGGATGCAGCACGCTGTGGGAGCTCCGCTGCCGCCCCCTCCGGGCGCGGGCTGGGGCCAGGCCGCCCAGCAGCCCGCAGGCCCCCCGGGCTGGGCGGCACCGAACCAGCCGGCCGCACCGCCCCACCCGCCGGCCGCGCCGCCGTCCATGGAGACGACCGGTCACGTCCAGTTGCCGCCCGGCGGCCCGGTGCCGCTGCCGGCCCCGCCCGCCGCCAGTGCTCCCGCGGACACCGGGAACACCACGCTCGCCGTGCTCCTCATAGGCCCGGCGGGCGCCGGCAAGACCACGGTCGCCCGGCACTGGGCGCGAAGCCGCCGGATGCCCACGTCGCACATCAGCCTCGACGACGTGCGGGAGTGGGTCTGCTCCGGGTTCGCCGACCCCCAGACCGGCTGGAACGACCACTCCGAGGCCCAGTACCGGCTGGCCCGCCGGACCTGTGGTTTCGCGGCGAGGAACTTCCTGGCCAACGGCATCTCCTGCATCCTCGACGACGCGGTCTTCCCGGACCGCCCGGTCGTCGGCCTGGGCGGCTGGAAGCGCCACGTCGGGCCCGGTCTGCTGCCCGTCGTGCTGCTGCCCGGCCTTGAGGTCGTCCTGGAGCGCAACGCGGCCCGCAGCGGCAACCGCCGCCTCGACGACGAGGAAGTGGCGCGGATCCACGGCCGGATGGCCGGCTGGTACGGCTCGGGGCTGCCGATCATCGACAACTCGGGCTACGACGTGGCCACCACCGCGCAGGTGCTCGACGACGTACTCGCACGCTCCATCGCCTCCCCTCCGGCCTGGTGACCACCCCGGTCGGACGCGCTGAACCGGCCGGGACCGGCCGCTGCTCCTAGGCTCGGGACCATGGCAGAGGTGTTTGCGGTCCGCCGGGCAAGGCTGCGTGACCGGTGCCTGGCAGCGGGCAGCGGTGCGGCGCTGGTCTCCCGGCCGGCCAACGTCCGGTATCTCGCCGGTGCGGCCCCGGCGGGCGCCGTCCTGCTGCTCGGCCCCGACGCCGATGTGCTCCTCTGCCCCGAGGACCCGGCCGGTGAACCCCAGGAAGGGCGGCCCGACGAGCAGCTGCGGCTGACGGTGCTCCGGGGGGCGGGCGGCGACCCCGCGGTGGCCGCCGCGGAACTCCTCGTCCCGGCGGGCGCCCTGTCGCTCGCGGTGGAGGAGCACCATCTGACGGTCGCCCGCCACCGAGCCGTGCGCTCGGTCGCACCGCGGCTGCACCTCGCCGATCTCGCCCGCGCCGTCGAGCAGCAGCGGATCATCAAGGACGAGGACGAGATCGGCTGCCTGCGCACCGCGGGGGAGATCACCGACCAGGCCCTGGGCGAGCTGCTCGAATCGATCCTCGTCGGGCGTACCGAGCGCCATCTCGCCCTGGAGCTGGAGCGCCGCCTGATCGACCACGGCGCCACCGGGCCGTCCTTCCCGACATCGGTGGCCACCGGACCCAACGCCGGGCTGCGGGGGCACCGTCCGTCCGACCGCCGGGTCGAGGAGGGCGATCTGCTCTCCGTGCGTCTCGGAGCGGTGTACCGGGGATACCGATGTGAGATCGGCCGGACCTTCGTGATCGGGACGGCGCCCGCGGACTGGCAGATCGAGCTGTACGACCTCGTCTTCGCCGCACAACGGGCAGGTCGGGAGGCACTTGTGCCCGGTGCGGCCTGCCGGGACGTGGACCTCGCGGCACGCCATGTCCTGGAGGCCGCGGGCCACGGCGGGACCCTCGGTCCGGTGACCGGCCACGGTGTGGGGCTCGAAATCGACGAGGACCCGCAGCTGGCACCTGCGGCCATGGGTAAACTGGACGCTTGCGTGCCGGTCACCGTCGAACCGGGGGTCCACCTCCCTGGCCGGGGCGGAGTCCGGATCGATGACACGCTCGTCGTACGCCCTGAGGCGGACGGCGGACCCGAGCTACTCACCATTACGACCAAGGAGCTGCTCGCCCTCTAGCGGCGCGCACCCGCGGTCCCACACACGCTGCAGTCCAGGAGAACCTCAACCGTGGCTTCCACGAACGACCTCAAGAACGGCCTGGTGCTCAAGCTCGACGGGGGCCAGCTCTGGTCCGTCGTCGAGTTCCAGCACGTCAAGCCCGGCAAGGGCCCGGCTTTTGTGCGCACCAAGCTCAAGAACGTGCTTTCCGGCAAGGTCGTCGACAAGACGTTCAACGCCGGTGTGAAGGTCGAGACGGCCACCATTGACCGACGCGACATGCAGTTCTCGTACATGGACGGCGAGTACTTCGTTTTCATGGACATGAACACGTACGACCAGCTGATGGTCGACCGCAAGTCGGTCGGTGACGCGGCCAACTTCCTCATCGAGGGCTTCACCGCCTCCGTCGCCCAGTACGAGGGCGAGGTGCTCTACGTCGAGCTCCCGGCCGCGGTCGAGCTGACGATCCAGCACACCGACCCGGGCGTCCAGGGTGACCGCTCCACCGGCGGCACCAAGCCCGCCACCCTGGAGACCGGTTACGAGATGGGCGTCCCGCTGTTCATCACGACCGGCGAGAAGATCAAGGTCGACACACGTACCGGTGATTATCTCGGCCGGGTGAACAGCTAACCGTGGCTGCCCGGAACACGGCGCGCAAGCGCGCCTTCCAGATCCTCTTCGAGGCCGACCAGCGCGCGGCGTCCGTGCAGACGGTCCTCGCGGACTGGATCCGTCTCTCCCGGACCGACGACCGGCAGCCACCGGTCAGTGAGTACACGATGGAACTCGTCGAGGGGTACGCGGAGCACGCGGACCGCATCGACGAACTCATCGCCACCTACGCGGTGGGGTGGACCCTCGACCGGATGCCGGTCGTCGACCGCAACATCATCAGGCTCAGCGCCCATGAGCTGGTGTGGGTCGACGGGACGCCGGACGCGGTCGTGATAGACGAAGCGGTGCAGCTCGCCAAGGAGTTCTCCACGGACGAGTCACCGGCCTTCATCAACGGCCTGCTCGGCCGGTTCAAGGACCTCAAGCCGAGCCTGCGCCGGGACTAGGCCCGCCCCCGGACAGGCCCCGCGCACCAGGCCCGGAGCAGAAGATGAACAATCTTCTGCTCCGGGCCTGGTGCGTCGCGCGGGCCTGCCCTAGGTTGCGCGCATGGCTGACCCCGGCGAACAGACCAGCGAACCGACATCCGCAGGGACCGGCCCGGAGGCGCTCGCCGACCGGCGCATCCTCGACCGGCTCGGCGCCCTGCGCGCGGCCGATCTCCCGGTCAGGGGCGGGCGCACCATGGCGTACGTCTACGACTCGGGCCTGCCGGGAATCGAGGAGCTGGCCTCGGCGGCGGCCGCGGCGTTCGCGGGGGTCAACGGGCTCGACATGACGGCCTTTCCCAGCGTCGTCTCCCTGGAGAACGACATCGTGGGGCGCGCCGCACGGCTGCTCGGCGGCGGCCCGGACACCGCGGGCACCTTCACCAGCGGAGGTACGGAGAGCTGCCTGCTCGCGGTCCTCACCGCGCGCGAACACGCGCTGCGCACCCGCGGGGTCACCGAGCCCGAGCTGGTGCTGCCGGAGACCGCGCACGCGGCCTTCCACAAGGCCGCCGCGCTCTTCGGGCTCAGGACCGTGGTGGTGCCGGTGGATCCGCTGTCCTACCGGGTGCGCGCCGGCGACCTGGCGGTCGCCGTCCGCGACCGCACCGCACTGGTGGTGGTCTCGGCGCCCTCGTACGCCCACGGTGTGATCGACCCGGTCGCCGAGGCCGCCGCCGAAGCGGCGCGCAGGGGCGTGCTCTGCCATGTCGACGCCTGCATAGGCGGCTGGTACCTCGGGCATCTGAGGCTCGGCTCCGGGGCGCCCGTGCCGCCGCCGTTCGATCTCTCCGTACCCGGCGTCACCTCGCTCTCGGTGGACCTGCACAAGTACGGCTACACGGCGAAGGGCGCGTCGGTGCTGCTGTTCCGGGACGCCGAACTCCGCAGGCACGGCTGGTTCGCCCACGCCTCGTGGCCCGGCTACCCGGTGGTCAACGCCACCCTCCAGGGCACCAAGGCGGCCGGGCCGCTGGCCGCCGCCTGGGCGGTGCTTGAGCGGATCGGCACCGATGGGTACACGGCGCTGTCGCTGCGCGTCCACCGGGCGGTGACGGCGCTCGTGGCGGGGGTGGGAAAGATCGACGGGCTCCGGGTGCTCGGCAGCCCCGACTCCTCACTGCTCGCGCTGGCCGCCGACGGGCCGGGCATCGATCCGTTCGTGGTGGCCGACGAGATGCGCGGTCTCGGCTGGTACGTCCAGCCGCAGCCCGCCTTCGCCGGCTCCCCGGCCAATCTCCATCTCACGGTGACAGCCGCGATGGCGGGGGACGAGACCGTGCGCAAGCTGCTGAGCGCGCTGGCGGAGGCCGTCGCCGCCGCTGCGGCGAGGGGGCCCGCCGAGCCCGGCGCCGCTGTCCTGGAGGCTGCCGCGGCCCTCGACCCGGCGGCCCTCACACCCGGGGAGGCGGCGCTGGCGCTCACCTTCGCCGGGGTGGGGGAGGGCGGCGAGCTGCCGGAGCGGATGGCGCCCGTCCTCGCGGTGCTCCAGGCACTGCCGCCCGCGCTCGCCGAACGGCTGCTGCCCGAACTGGTCGGCCGGCTCTACCGGCACGCCGGGCCCTGACCGCGGGCGCGGGCGGATTGCGCGGCCGGTCGCGGACAGGCGCCCGGCGGGGCCGCAAGCCGAAGGGCGGCCACCGGCATATGCGGGGCCGCCCTTCGGACGAGACGTTTCTTCTGTTGAACGATCCGCGGGGCTCAGCCCTCGTCGTGCGCGACGGCACGACGCGCGTCCGCGTCCAGTACGCCCCAGCTGATCAGCTGTTCGGTGAGCACCGAGGGGGACTGGTCGTAGATGACGGCGAGTGTGCGCAGGTCGTCCTGGCGGATCGACAGCACCTTGCCGTTGTAGTCGCCGCGCTGGCTCTGGATCGTGGCGGCGTAACGCTGGAGCGGCCCGGCCTTCTCCGGCGGGACGTGGGCGAGACGCTCCAGGTCCAGGACGAGCTTCGGCGGCGGCTCGGCGGCTCCGCCCGGTGTCGTACCCGGGAGCAGTTCCTGCACCGGAACCCCGTAGAAGTCCGCCAGTTCGGCGAGGCGCTGGACGGTTACGGCGCGGTCGCCACGCTCGTACGAACCGACCACCACGGCCTTCCACCGGCCCTGGGACTTCTCTTCGACACCGTGGAGGGAAAGGCCCTGCTGGGTGCGGATGGCACGGAGCTTGGCCCCGAGCTGTTTTGCGTATTCGCTGGACATATGGCTCCCCGGACGCTGAGATGACCTGCGGCTCCGCCGCGCGGCTGGTAACTCACTGTGAGGTTACGCAGCGTTACTTGGATGCGTCAAGCCGAATGGTCCGGACCGCCCCGGACCAGGGCGGGAGCGCCCAGGCGGCCCCTGGTACGGTGGGTTCTGTAATTTCGACGTCCTTTAAGGTCCGTCCCGTGAGGCGGAGAAGGAGGTCCGTTTCATTATGGACACCAGCAGTGCAAGCTCAGACGGTTCCGGCGCGAGCGGCGGTACCGGTGGTTCCGGCGCGCGCCCCGTTCTTGAGGCCCCGGACATCGCACGGGTTCTGACCCGTATCGCTCACGAGATCGTCGAACGGGCCAAGGGCGCCGAAGACGTCGTGCTCCTCGGTATCCCGACCCGCGGTGTGTTCCTGGCCCGCAGGCTCGCGGCCAAGCTGGAGGAGATCACCGGCCGTACGATCCCGGTCGGCTCCCTGGACATCACCATGTACCGCGACGACCTGCGCATGCGGCCCGCCCGTGCGCTGGCCCGCACGGACATCCCCGCCGACGGTGTCGACGGACGCCTGGTGGTTCTCGTCGACGACGTGCTCTTCTCCGGCCGCACGATCCGCGCCGCGCTGGACGCCCTGGGCGACATCGGCCGTCCGCGCGCCGTGCAGCTCGCGGTCCTCGTCGACCGCGGCCACCGCGAACTGCCGATCCGTGCCGACTACGTCGGCAAGAACCTCCCCACGTCGCTGCGGGAGACGGTCAGGGTCCAGCTCGCCGAGGAGGACGGCCGTGACACGGTCCTGCTCGGCAGCGAGCGGACCGCCCCGGCCGGCGGCCGCTAGCCCACTCCTGCGTACGGCCCGTGACCCGGGCCGCAGAGCTGTGCCCGAATCCGCCGCGCCCTCCGCGACGCCCCGCGATCCCCCGCGAACATGGAGAACTCCCAGATGAAGCGCCACCTCATCTCGGCCGCCGATCTCACCCGCGACGACGCCGTCCTGATCCTCGACACCGCCGAGGAGATGGCCCGGGTCGCCGACCGGCCGGTCAAGAAGCTTCCGACCCTGCGCGGCCGTACCGTCGTCAACCTCTTCTTCGAGGACTCGACCCGGACCCGAATCTCCTTCGAGGCCGCCGCCAAGCGCCTCTCCGCCGACGTCATCAACTTCTCCGCGAAGGGCTCGTCGGTCTCCAAGGGCGAGTCACTCAAGGACACCGCGCTGACGCTGGAGGCGATGGGCGCCGACGCCGTCGTCATCCGGCACGGCTCCTCCGGGGCTCCCTACCGGCTCGCCACGTCGGGCTGGATCGACGGCGCGGTCGTCAACGCCGGCGACGGCACGCACGAGCACCCCACCCAGGCGCTCCTCGACGCGTTCACCATGCGCCGCAGGCTGGTCGGGGCCGACACCGGCATCGGGCGCGACCTCGAAGGCCGCCGCATCACGATCGTGGGTGACGTACTGCACAGCAGGGTCGCCCGGTCGAACGTGCTTCTGCTGCACACCCTCGGAGCCCGGGTGACGCTGGTCGCGCCGCCCACCCTGGTGCCCATCGGCGTCGAGCACTGGCCCTGCGAGGTCTCGTACGACCTCGACCGGGTGCTGCCCGCCTCCGACGCCGTCATGATGCTCCGTGTGCAGCGTGAGCGCATGAACGCGGCCTTCTTCCCCACCGAGCGCGAGTACTCGCGCCGCTACGGCCTGGACGGCGACCGCATGGCGCGGATGCCGGGCGACGCCATCGTGATGCACCCCGGGCCGATGAACCGCGGGATGGAGATCACCGCGGATGTCGCCGACTCGGACCGCTGCACCGCCGTGGAGCAGGTCGCCAACGGCGTCTCGATCCGGATGGCCGTCCTCTATCTGCTGCTGGGCGGCTCCGAGCCCGCCCTGACTTCCCGTACCGAGGAGAGCAAGTAACCATGAGCAAGACCCTGATCCGTGGTGCGAAGGTGCTCGGCGGCGAGCCGCAGGACGTGCTGATCGACGGCGAGACCGTCGCGGCGGTGGGCCCCGGCCTGTCCGCCGATGGCGCCGAGGTCATCGAGGCGGGGGGCCGGATCCTGCTGCCCGGCCTCGTCGACCTGCACACCCACCTGCGCGAGCCGGGCCGTGAGGACTCCGAGACGGTGCTCACCGGTACCAAGGCCGCCGCCGTCGGCGGGTTCACCGCCGTCCACGCGATGGCGAACACCTTCCCCGTCGCGGACACCGCGGGGGTGGTGGAGCAGGTCTGGCGCCTGGGCAAGGAGTCCGGCTACTGCGACGTGCAGCCCATCGGCGCCGTCACCGTCGGCCTCGCCGGCAAGCAGCTCGCCGAGCTCGGCGCGATGCACGACTCGGCGGCGGGTGTGCGGGTCTTCTCCGACGACGGCAAGTGCGTGGACGACGCGGTGATCATGCGCCGCGCCCTGGAGTACGTGAAGGCTTTCGACGGTGTCGTCGCCCAGCACGCCCAGGAGCCCCGGCTCACCGAGGGCGCCCAGATGAACGAGGGCGTCGTCTCCTCGGAACTGGGGCTCGGCGGCTGGCCCGCCGTCGCCGAGGAATCGATCATCGCCCGCGATGTGCTGCTCGCCGCCCACGTCGGCTCCCGGGTGCACATCTGCCACCTGTCGACGGCCGGTTCGGTGGAGATCGTCCGCTGGGCCAAGTCCAAGGGCTGGAACGTCACCGCCGAGGTCACCCCGCACCACCTCCTCCTCACCGACGAGCTGGTCCGTACGTACAACCCGGTCTACAAGGTCAATCCGCCACTGCGCACCGAGGCCGATGTGATGGCCCTGCGCGAGGCACTCGCGGACGGCACGATCGACTGCGTCGCCACCGACCACGCCCCGCACCCGCACGAGGACAAGGACTGCGAGTGGGCCGCCGCTGCCATGGGCATGGTGGGCCTGGAGACCGCGCTCTCCGTCGTCCAGCAGACGATGGTCGACACCGGGCTCGTCGACTGGGAGACCGTCGCCGACCGGATGTCCTTCCGCCCCGCGGCCATCGGCCGCCTCGCGGGCCACGGCCGCCCGATCGCCGCGGGTGAGCCCGCGAACCTCACCCTGGTCG
This sequence comes from Streptomyces sp. NBC_00388, assembly GCF_036061255.1. Classification (NCBI taxonomy): domain Bacteria; kingdom Bacillati; phylum Actinomycetota; class Actinomycetes; order Kitasatosporales; family Streptomycetaceae; genus Streptomyces; species Streptomyces sp. NBC_00388. The sequence continues at coordinate 1,266,859 of NZ_CP107948.1, read as the reverse complement.
ACGCGGCTTACCGTGGTGAGGTGGACCCCGCGGGCTTCGCGTCCCGCAGCCGCAACACCCCGTACGAGGGCCGTGAGCTGCCGGGACGCGTCACCCACACCTTCCTGCGGGGCAGGGCAACGGTCGTGGACGGGAAGCTGGCGTGACACCTCTCATCAATCTTCACCTCGCAGCGGAGCAGAAGTCGGCGGACGTCACCGACTGGTCGGGCCGCATCGGCTGGATCGTCGGCCTGCTGCTCCTCGTCGTGCTCGTCTACTGGCTGATGCGCGAGGGCTGGAAGTGGCGGGGCACGCTCCAGGGCGACCTGCCCGAGCTGCCCACCGCGCCGGACGCCCCCGGTACGGCCAGACTGGAGATGAGCGGCCGCTACCACGGCTCGACCACGGCCGGGCAGTGGCTCGACCGGATCGTCGCCCACGGCCTGGGCACCCGCAGCAAGGCCGAGGTGACGCTCACGGACGCGGGAGTGGACGTCGTACGCCCCGGAGCGAGCGACTTCTTCATCCCGGCGGCCCAGCTCCGCGAGGCCCGGCTCGACAAGGGCATCGCGGGCAAGGTCCTCACCGAGGGCGGCATGCTCATCCTGACCTGGCAGCACGGCGACAAGCTGATCGACTCCGGCTTCCGCTCCGGCCGGGCGGCTGAGCACGCCTCCTGGGTCGAGGCAGTGAACGCCCTGAGCCACCCGGCCGGCAGTCCCGCCGGGACCACCACCGCGAGCAGCACCGCCGCGGACCGCACCACGCACCACCCGATCACGACGGAAGGCACCGCACGATGACGATCTCCAGCCCGGGGAACGCCTCGGAGAGGAAAGCGGCGTCCCCCGCCGTACTCGTCCTGGAGGACGGCCGGTGTTTCCGCGGCCAGTCCTACGGGGCCACGGGGGAGACCTTCGGTGAAGCGGTGTTCAACACCGGGATGACCGGTTACCAGGAGACCCTCACCGACCCCTCGTACCACCGCCAGGTCGTCGTGATGACGGCCCCGCATGTGGGAAACACCGGCGTCAACGACGAGGACGACGAGTCCGGGAAGATCTGGGTCGCCGGTTACGTCGTGCGCGACCCGGCCCGCACCCCGTCGAACTGGCGCTCGCGCCGCTCCCTCGACGACGAACTCGTCTCGCAGGGCGTCGTCGGCATCAGCGGCATCGACACCCGCGCCCTCACCCGCCATCTGCGTGAGCGCGGCGCGATGCGCGTCGGGATCTTCTCCGGCAACGCCATCGCCGACGACGGCACGCTGCTCGCCAAGGTCCGGCAGGCCCCGGAGATGAACGGCGCCGACCTCTCGTCCGAGGTCGCCACCGCCGAGGCGTACGTGGTCCCGGCGATCGGCGAGAAGAAGTTCACCGTCGCCGCCATCGACCTCGGGATCAAGGGCATGACCCCGCACCGGATGGCCGAGCGCGGCATCGAGGTGCACGTCCTGCCCGCCACCGCCACCGCCGACGAGGTGTACGCGGTCGCCCCCGACGGCGTGTTCCTCTCCAACGGCCCCGGCGACCCGGCCACCGCCGACCTGACGGTCATCAAGGCCGTCCTGGAGCGGAAGACCCCGCTCTTCGGCATCTGCTTCGGCAACCAGCTGCTCGGCCGCGCCCTGGGCTTCGGCACCTACAAGCTCAAGTACGGCCACCGCGGGATCAACCAGCCCGTGCAGGACCGTACGACGGGCAAGGTCGAGGTCACCGCGCACAACCACGGCTTCGCCGTCGACGCGCCGCTCGACCAGGTCTCCGACACCCCCTACGGCCGCGCCGAGGTCTCCCACGTCTGCCTCAACGACAACGTGGTCGAGGGACTCCAGCTGCTCGACCAGCCGGCCTTCAGCGTCCAGTACCACCCCGAAGCAGCCGCGGGCCCGCACGACGCCGCGTACCTCTTCGACCGCTTCACGTCTTTGATGAACACAGCCCTGATGGAGGCCCAGCGTGCCTAAGCGCTCCGATATCCAGTCCGTCCTGGTCATCGGTTCCGGGCCGATCGTCATCGGCCAGGCCGCCGAGTTCGACTACTCGGGTACCCAGGCATGCCGGGTGCTCAAGGCCGAGGGCCTGCGGGTCATCCTGGTCAACTCCAACCCGGCCACGATCATGACCGACCCGGAGATCGCCGACGCCACCTACGTCGAGCCGATCACCCCGGAGTTCGTCGAGAAGATCATCGCGAAGGAGCGCCCGGACGCCCTGCTGCCGACCCTCGGCGGGCAGACGGCGCTCAACACCGCCATTTCGATGCACGAGGGCGGTGTCCTGGAGAAGTACGGCGTCGAGCTGATCGGCGCCAACGTCGAGGCGATCAACAAGGGCGAGGACCGCGAACTCTTCAAGGGCGTCGTCGAGGCCGTCAAGGCCAGGATCGGTTACGGCGAATCCGCCCGCTCGGTCATCTGCCACACGATGGACGACATCATCGCCGGCGTGGACACCCTGGGCGGCTACCCGGTCGTCGTGCGCCCCTCCTTCACCATGGGCGGCGCCGGCTCCGGCTTCGCGCACAACGAGGAGGAGCTGCGCCGGATCGCCGGACAGGGCCTCATGCTCTCGCCGACCACCGAGGTGCTCCTTGAGGAGTCCATCCTCGGCTGGAAGGAGTACGAGCTGGAGCTGATGCGCGACAAGCACGACAACGTCGTGGTCGTCTGCTCCATCGAGAACTTCGACCCGATGGGCGTGCACACCGGTGACTCGATCACCGTCGCCCCCTCGATGACCCTGACCGACCGCGAGTACCAGCGGCTGCGCGACATCGGCATCGCGATCATCCGCGAGGTGGGCGTCGACACCGGCGGCTGCAACATCCAGTTCGCCGTCAACCCCGACGACGGCCGGATCATCGTCATCGAGATGAACCCGCGGGTCTCGCGCTCGTCCGCGCTGGCATCCAAGGCGACCGGATTCCCGATCGCGAAGATCGCGGCCCGGCTCGCTGTCGGCTATACGCTGGACGAGATCCCCAACGACATCACGGAGAAGACCCCGGCTTCCTTCGAGCCGACACTCGACTACGTCGTCGTGAAGGTGCCGCGATTCGCCTTCGAGAAGTTCCCGGCCGCCGACGCCACCCTCACCACCACCATGAAGTCGGTGGGCGAGGCCATGGCGATCGGCCGTAACTTCTCCGAGGCGCTCAACAAGGCGCTCCGCTCGCTGGAGAAGAAGGGCTCGCAGTTCACCTTCACCGGCGAGCCCGGTGACAAGGCGGCCCTCCTGGAGACCGCCAAGGTCCCCACCGACGGCCGGATCAACACCGTCATGCAGGCCATGCGGGCCGGCGCGACCCCGCAGGAGGTCTTCGACGCGACGAAGATCGACCCGTGGTTCGTCGACCAGCTGTTCCTGATCCTGGAGCACGCCGACGAGCTCGCCGCCGCCGAGAAGCTGGACCCCCAGCTGTTCGCCGCCGCCAAGCGCCACGGCTTCTCCGACGCCCAGATCGCCGAGATCCGCGGTCTGCGCGAGGACGTCGTCCGCGAGGTGCGGCACGCGCTGGGCGTACGCCCGGTCTACAAGACGGTCGACACCTGCGCCGCCGAGTTCGCCGCGAGGACGCCGTACTTCTACTCCTCGTACGACGAGGAGAGCGAGGTCGCGCCCCGCGAGAAGCCCGCGGTGATCATCCTGGGCTCCGGCCCGAACCGGATCGGCCAGGGCATCGAGTTCGACTACTCCTGCGTCCACGCCTCGTTCGCGCTCAGCGACGCGGGCTACGAGACCGTGATGGTGAACTGCAACCCCGAGACCGTCTCCACCGACTACGACACCTCCGACCGGCTCTACTTCGAGCCGCTCACCCTGGAGGACGTCCTGGAGATCGTGCACGCCGAGACGCTGGCGGGGCCGGTCGCGGGTGTGATCGTCCAGCTCGGCGGCCAGACCCCGCTCGGCCTGGCACAGGCGCTGAAGGACAATGGCGTACCGGTCGTCGGCACACCCCCGGAGGCGATCCACGCCGCCGAGGACCGCGGCGCGTTCGGCCGGGTGCTCGCCGAGGCCGGGCTGCCCGCCCCCAAGCACGGCACCGCCACCACCTTCGACGAGGCCAAGGCCATCGCCGACGAGATCGGCTACCCGGTCCTGGTCCGCCCCTCGTACGTGCTCGGCGGGCGCGGCATGGAGATCGTCTACGACGAGAGCCGCCTCTCCTCGTACATCGCGGAGTCCACCGAGATCAGCCCCACCCGCCCGGTGCTGGTCGACCGCTTCCTCGACGACGCGATCGAGATCGACGTCGACGCGCTCTACGACGGCACCGAGCTCTACCTCGGCGGCGTCATGGAGCACATCGAGGAGGCCGGGATCCACTCGGGCGACTCCGCCTGCGCGCTGCCCCCGATCACCCTCGGCGGCTTCGACATCAAGCGGCTGCGCATCTCCACCGAGGCCATCGCCAGGGGCGTCGGCGTCCGCGGGCTGATCAACATCCAGTTCGCGCTGGCCGGCGACATCCTCTACGTCCTGGAGGCCAACCCGCGCGCCTCCCGTACGGTCCCCTTCACCTCGAAGGCCACCGCGGTCCCGCTGGCCAAGGCCGCGGCCCGTATCTCACTCGGTGCGACCGTCGCCGAGCTGCGCGCCGAGGGCATGCTCCCGGCGACCGGCGACGGCGGCACCCTGCCGCAGGACGCGCCGATCTCCGTCAAGGAGGCCGTGATGCCGTGGTCGCGCTTCCGCGACATGCACGGACGCGGCGTCGACACCGTCCTCGGCCCGGAGATGCGCTCCACCGGCGAGGTCATGGGCATCGACTCGGTCTTCGGCACCGCGTACGCCAAGTCGCAGGCCGGGGCGTACGGCCCGCTGCCCACCAAGGGCCGCGCGTTCATCTCGGTCGCCAACCGGGACAAGCGCTCGATGATCTTCCCGGCCCGCGAGCTCGTCGCGCACGGCTTCGAACTGCTCGCCACCTCCGGCACCGCCGAGGTCCTGCGCCGCAACGGCATCAACGCCACCGTGGTCCGCAAGCTCAGCGAGGGCGAGGGCCCCGGCGGGGAGCGGACCATCGTCCAGCTCATCCACGACGGCGAGGTCGACCTCATCATCAACACCCCGTACGGCACGGGCGGCCGGCTCGACGGCTACGAGATCCGCACGGCGGCCGTGGCACGCTCGGTGCCCTGCCTCACCACGGTCCAGGCGCTCGCCGCGGCCGTCCAGGGCATCGACGCGCTCAACGGCGGCGACGTCGGTGTCCGTTCCCTCCAGGAACACGCACGTCATCTGACCGCCGCACGCGAGGTCTAGCAGCCCACGAGGGGGACACCGGAAACGGTGTCCCCCTCTTCACGGGACCCCGTCCATGAGTTCCCGCCCGGGGGCTCGTCATGAGGAAAGCCGGATGTACAAACTCTTCTTCGACCTGGTCTTCAAGCGGATGGACCCCGAGCGCGCCCACCACCTGGCCTTCGGCTGGATCCGCGCCGCGGCGCGGACCCCGGTCCTCCGTACCTTCGCGGCGGCGGCACTCGCCCCCCGTCACAAGGAGCTGCGTACGGAGGCCTTCGGCCTGCGCATGCACGGCCCCTTCGGCCTCGCCGCCGGTTTCGACAAGAACGCCGTCGCCATCGACGGCATGACCATGCTGGGCTTCGACCACGTCGAGATCGGCACGGTCACCGCGCAGCCGCAGCCCGGCAACCCCAGGAAGCGGCTCTTCCGCCTGGTGGCGGACCGCGCGCTCATCAACCGCATGGGCTTCAACAACGAGGGCTCCGCGGCCGTGGCGGCCCGTCTGGCGGCCCGCAACCCGGTCTTCAGGACCACCGTCGGCGTCAACATCGGCAAGACCAAGGCCGTCCCCGAGGCCGAGGCCGTCGGCGACTACGTCACATCGACCGAACGGCTGGCCCGCCACGCCGACTACCTGGTCGTCAACGTGTCGTCGCCGAACACCCCAGGCCTGCGGAACCTCCAGGCCACCGAGGCGCTGCGCCCGCTGCTGACCGCGGTCCGCGAGGCGGCCGACCGCACCGTCACCGCCCGGCGGGTCCCGCTCCTGGTGAAGATCGCCCCGGACCTCGCCGACGAGGACGTGGACGCCGTCGCCGACCTCGCGGTCGAGCTGGGCCTGGACGGCATCATCGCCACCAACACCACCATCGCCCGCGACGGCCTCGGCCTGCGGTCCGCCCCCGCGCTCACCGCGGAGACCGGCGGACTCTCCGGAGCCCCCCTCAAGGAGCGCTCCCTGGAGGTCCTGCGCCGCCTGTACGCCCGCGTGGGCGACGATCTCACCCTGATCGGGGTCGGCGGCATCGAGACCGCCGAGGACGCCTGGCAGCGGATCCTGGCGGGTGCCACGCTGGTCCAGGGCTACAGCGCCTTCATCTACGAGGGCCCCTGCTGGGCCCGTGCGGTCCACAAGGGCCTCGCGGCCCGGCTGCGCAACAGCCCGTACGCGACCCTCGCCGAGGCAGTCGGCGCGGACACCAGGAAGACGGTGACCCGATGACACCCCGGCAGCCACTCGAACCGTTCGGCACCCGGCTGCGCCGGTCGATGGACACCCGCGGGCCGCTCTGCGTCGGCATCGACCCGCACGCCTCCCTGCTGACCGCGTGGGGGCTCGGCGACGACATCGCCGGTCTTGAGCGCTTCACCCGTACCGTCGTGGAGGCGCTGGCGGACCGGGTCGCCGTGCTCAAACCGCAGTCCGCGTTCTTCGAGCGGTTCGGCTCGCGTGGCATCGCCGTCCTGGAGAAGGCGGTCGCGGAGGCCCGTGCGGCCGGCGCCCTGGTCCTGATGGACGCCAAGCGGGGCGACATCGGCTCGACCATGGGCGCGTACGCCGCGACCTACCTGGACCCGGAATCGCCCCTCTTCTCGGACGCGGTGACCCTCTCGCCGTACCTCGGTTTCGGCTCGCTCCGCCCGGCCCTGGACGCGGCCGTGCTGAGCGGCGCGGGCGTCTTCGTCCTCGCGCTGACCTCCAACCCCGAGGGCGCCGAGGTCCAGCGGGCCACGGCGCCCGACGGCCGGCCGCTGGCCCGGCTGATGCTCGACCACATGGCGGCCGAGAACGAGGGCGCGGAACCGCTCGGCTCGGTGGGCGCAGTCGTCGGCGCCACACTCGGTGACCCGGGGGTGCGCCTGGACATCAACGGCCCGCTGCTCGCACCCGGCATCGGAGCCCAGGGCGCGACCCCCGCGGATCTGTCCAGGGTGTTCGGTTCGGCGGTCGGCAACGTGGTCCCGAGCGTCAGCAGGGGAGTCCTGCGCCATGGGCCCGGCATCGCGGCCCTGCGTGATTCGGCCGCGCGCTTCGCCGGCGAAGTCCGGACGGCGGTCGCCGGGTAGGACGTGTTCTGCCGATCGGCGAGGTCGGGGGCCGGGGAGAGCCGGAAACCCGGGGGTCGACGATCAGATTCGGCCACTTCGCTGTCGGTGGGCCGAAAACCGGGGTGTTATGCCCTATATATCCCCTCCGGCCAAGGCTGACCAGGACTTTTCGTCTGTTCTCGCTGACTGGAGCGGCCTTGGCCGCTAGTCTCCGTCGAGAGCCGACGCGCAATTCTGTTGCTCGTCGCTTCGCAGGTGTGGGGCGATCAGGTTCCTCACCGGTCCGTATCCGACAGTTCGACATCCGAGGTGACGTAGGCGTGGCTCTTCCGCCCCTTACCCCTGAACAGCGCGCAGCCGCGCTCGAAAAGGCCGCCGCGGCTCGCCGGGAGCGGGCCGAGGTCAAGAATCGACTCAAGCACTCCGGCGCCTCCCTCCACGAGGTCATCAAGCAGGGCCAGGAGAACGGCGTCATCGGGAAGATGAAGGTCTCCGCCCTCCTGGAGTCCCTGCCCGGCGTGGGCAAGGTCCGCGCCAAGCAGATCATGGAGCGGCTCGGCATCTCCGAGAGCCGCCGAGTGCGCGGTCTCGGCTCCAATCAGATCGCCTCTTTGGAGCGCGAGTTCGGCGGCGGCGCTGCCTGACGTCCCGGGCACCCCCGGGAAGCTGGAATAATCGCCGCATGGCTGCAACACCCCGGGGGACGACCCCCGTACCCCCGGACCCCCATCCGCGGTTGACCGTGCTCTCCGGCCCCTCCGGGGTCGGCAAGAGCACGGTCGTCGCTCATATGCGCAAGGTTCATCCCGAGGTCTGGCTCTCGGTGTCGGCGACGACCCGCAAGCCGCGCCCCGGCGAGCGCCACGGCGTCCACTACTTCTTCGTGGACGACGAGGAGTTCGACAAGCTCGTCGCCAACGGCGAGCTGCTCGAGTGGGCCGAGTTCGCCGGCAACCGCTACGGCACCCCGCGCCGGGCCGTCCTGGACCGCCTGGAGGCGGGGGAGCCGGTGCTCCTGGAGATCGATCTCCAGGGCGCCCGGCTCGTTCGCCAGTCGATGCCGGAGGCCCAGCTGGTCTTCCTCGCGCCGCCCGGCTGGGACGAGCTGGTCCGCAGGCTCACCGGCCGCGGGACCGAACCGCCCGACGTCATCGAGCGCAGGCTGGCGGCCGCGAAGATCGAACTGGCCGCGGAGTCGGAGTTCGATACGACTCTTGTCAATACCTCCGTCCAGGACGTGGCCCGCGAGCTGCTAGCCTTGGTCAAGGTTCTTTGATTTTCACTCCATCGGAAGGCAGAGAGTGTCCTCTTCCATCACCACGCCCGAGGGCATCATCAACCCGCCGATTGATGAGCTGCTCGAGGCAACCGACTCCAAGTACAGCCTGGTCATCTACGCCGCCAAGCGCGCGCGTCAGATCAACGCTTACTACTCGCAGCTCGGCGAAGGCCTGCTGGAGTACGTCGGTCCGCTGGTGGACACTCACGTCCACGAGAAGCCCCTCTCGATCGCGCTCCGCGAGATCAACGCGGGTCTGCTGACCTCCGAGGCCATCGAAGGCCCCGCGCAGTAACGCAGACAGTGAGTTCTTTCACTCCGGGCCCGGCAGCACCGCTGCCGGGCCCGGAGTGTTTCCCGGGGCCCCCGGGGGCGTCGTCCCGCCGGTGATGCAGCATGGGGGTGTACGAATCCGAATGCGGAGCGGAAGCCGGGGAGACGTGGACGTGGCGGAGAAGCCGAAGGTCGTTCTGGGGGTCAGCGGAGGCATCGCCGCGTACAAGGCGTGCGAGGTGCTCCGCCGGCTGACCGAGTCCGGCCACGACGTACGCGTCGTGCCGACCGAATCCGCCCTCCACTTCGTGGGCGCGGCGACCTGGTCCGCGCTCTCCGGCCACCCGGTGCCGACCGACGTCTGGTCCGATGTCCACGAGGTCCCGCACGTGCGGATCGGCCAGGGCGCCGACCTGGTCCTGGTCGCCCCCGCCACCGCCGACCTGCTCGCCAAGGCGGCCCACGGGCTCGCCGGCGACCTGCTCACCAACACACTCCTCACCGCCAGGTGCCCGGTGGTCTTCGCTCCCGCGATGCACACCGAGATGTGGGAGCACCCGGCCACCCAGGAGAACGTGGCGACGCTGCGCCGCCGCGGCGCCGTCGTGATCGAGCCCGCCGTCGGGCGCCTCACCGGGGTGGACACCGGCAAGGGCAGGCTGCCCGACCCCGGCGAGATCTTCGAGGCCTGCCGCCGGGTCCTCGCCCGCGGGGCCGCGGAGCCGGATCTCGCGGGCCGCCATGTGGTCGTCAGCGCGGGCGGCACCCGGGAACCGCTCGACCCGGTCCGCTACCTGGGCAACCGCTCGTCGGGCAAGCAGGGGTACGCACTCGCCCGTACGGCCGTCGCGCGCGGCGCCCGGGTGACGCTGATCGAGGCGAACACCGGCCTGCCCGCACCCGCCGGGGCCGATGTGGTGCACGTGGGCACGGCGGTGCAGCTGCGGGAGGCGGTCCTGAAGGCAGCGGCCGACGCCGATGCGGTCGTCATGGCAGCCGCGGTGGCCGACTTCCGGCCCGCGGCGTACGCGGCGGGCAAGATCAAGAAGCGGGACGGGCAGGAGCCCGCGCCGATCGCACTGGTCCGTAACCCGGACATCCTGGCCGAGATCTCCGCGGAGCGCGCCACGCCCGGACAGGTCGTTGTCGGATTCGCGGCCGAGACGGACGACGTGCTCTCCAACGGGCGGCACAAACTGCGCCGCAAGGGCTGCGATCTCCTGGTCGTCAACGAAGTCGGGGAGCACAAGACCTTCGGCTCCGAGGAGAACGAAGCGGTCGTCCTCGCGGCCGGTGGCGGTGAGACCGCCGTGCCGTACGGTTCCAAGGAAGCTCTTGCCGATACCGTCTGGGATCTGGTGCTACCGCGTTTCGGATGAAAATCTGGTGACGACCGCCGGCCCGGAGGAAGGGCTGGAAGCCCGGTTCCACCCCTTCGCCGCGGCCCGAAAGCCGTACCGCCGGCGCAGTGCCTCAGATCACATGACTCCCACGGAGCGAGACACGTGCCCCGTTGACCGGAGCCGACCGATAAACTGGTCCCGGAATGAGCCGGGCGCAGCCCCCGGCCACTCCACCCATGATCAGCCAGCAGCCGCTGCAACCCCAGGGAGCGTTGTGTCCCGTCGTCTGTTCACCTCGGAATCAGTCACCGAGGGCCACCCCGACAAGATCGCTGACCAGATCAGCGACACGATTCTCGACGCGCTTCTGCGTGAGGACCCCGCCTCCCGTGTCGCCGTGGAGACCCTGATCACCACGGGCCAGGTGCACGTGGCCGGTGAGGTCACCACCAAGGCGTACGCGCCGATCGCGCAGCTCGTGCGCGAAAAGATCCTCGACATCGGCTACGACTCCTCGAAGAAGGGCTTCGACGGCGCCTCCTGCGGCGTCTCGGTGTCCATCGGCGCGCAGTCCCCGGACATCGCCCAGGGTGTCGACACCGCGTACGAGAAGCGGGTGGCCGCAGCGGGGGGCACCGAGGACGACGACCTCGACAAGCAGGGCGCCGGCGACCAGGGCCTGATGTTCGGCTACGCCTGCGACGAGACGCCCGAGCTGATGCCGCTGCCCATCCACCTCGCGCACCGGCTCTCGCGCCGTCTGTCCGAGGTCCGCAAGAACGGCACGATCCCGTACCTGCGCCCGGACGGCAAGACCCAGGTCACCATCGAGTACGACGGTGACAAGGCGCTCCGCCTGGACACGGTCGTGGTCTCCTCGCAGCACGCGAGCGACATCGACCTGGACTCGCTGCTCGCCCCCGACATCCGCGAGTTCGTCGTCGAGCACGTGCTGAAGCAGCTGATCGACGACGGCATCAAGCTGGACACCGAGGGCTACCGGCTGCTGGTCAACCCCACCGGGCGGTTCGAGATCGGCGGCCCGATGGGTGACGCCGGCCTCACCGGCCGGAAGATCATCATCGACACGTACGGCGGCATGGCCCGCCACGGCGGCGGCGCCTTCTCCGGCAAGGACCCGTCGAAGGTGGACCGGTCCGCGGCGTACGCGATGCGCTGGGTCGCCAAGAACGTGGTGGCCGCGGGCCTCGCCACCCGCTGCGAGGTCCAGGTCGCGTACGCGATCGGCAAGGCCGAGCCGGTGGGCCTGTTCGTGGAGACCTTCGGCACCGCCGTCACCGACGTCGAGAAGATCGAGCACGCCATCACGGACGTCTTCGACCTCCGCCCGGCCGCGATCATCCGCGACCTGAACCTGCTGCGCCCGATCTACGCGCAGACCGCTGCGTACGGACACTTCGGCCGCGAGCTCCCGGACTTCACCTGGGAGCGCACGGACCGCGTGGACGCGCTGCGGAAGGCCGCGGGCCTGTAGGGGCGCTCGTCTCCGGAAGAACACGACTGCCCGGCACCTCTTCGGAGGTGCCGGGCAGTCGTGTTCTGTGTGCTGGGGGTCTGCAACCGGCCGGATCGGAGTCGGAATCAGCAGGAGACGGACTCCGCGGGCGGGGGAGGGACGGCGGGGCCTGCTCCGTTGACGTGGGGCGGGCCCCGGGGTCAGCGGATGAGGGTGAACCTGAGTGGTGTGCCGGGGGGTGCCTGGGCCGCTGCTGCCAGGGCGTCTTCCGGGACGACGCCGATCACCGGGTAGCCGCCCGTCGTCGGGTGGTCGTTGAGGAAGACCACAGGGCGGCCGTCCGGCGGGACCTGGACCGAGCCCAGGACGACGCCCTCGCTGGGGAGCTCACCGTGCAGTGCGCGCTCCAGGGTGGGGCCCTCGGTGCGCAGGCCGATGCGGTTGCTCTGCGGCGACACCCGGTAGCCGGCCGTGGCCAGCGTGCGCAGGGCGGCCGGTGTGAACCAGTCGTCGCGCGGCCCGGGCCGCAGCGGCAGGACCAGGGAGCCGGGGACGCCGGGCCATGGGGCGGTGTCCGCGCCGGGAACCGCTGCCCGGGTCCGCGGGGTGCCGAGCGGGAGGGTGTCCCCGTCCCGGAGGGGGGCCGGGCCGAGACCCGAGAGCAGGTCGGTGGAGCGGCTGCCCAGGACGGGGTCGGGGCACAGGCCGCCCGCGAAGGCCAGATAGCTGCGGACCCCGTGCTGCGCCGGATGTGCTTCGAGCACCGCGGAAGCGGGGACCAGGACGGGCGCCCCCCAGGGCGCGGGCCTGCCGTCGACCGTGACCCGGCAGGGCGCGCCGCCGACGACCGCCGTCACGGTCCGGGTGGGGCGGACCGCGCAGCCGGTGAGGGTGGTCTCCAGCACGGCGGCGTCCGCCGGGTTGCCGGCCAGCCGGTTGGCGAGCCGTCCGGCCGGGGCGTCCAGGGCCCCCGCGCGGCCCACGCCGAGATGGGCGTAACCCGTACGGCCGCCGTCCTGCACCGTGGTCAGCGCGCCCGCGCGGACCACCTGGAGTGTGGCTGTCACCGGCCGGTCCCCTCCGTCTGTGTTCCGGCGGCGCGGTGGCGCTCCGGGTTCTCCGTGAAGCGGACCCGGGTGCCTGGTGTCAGGAGTGCGGCGGGATCGCGGTCCGGGTCCCAGAGGCGGCCGGGATCGGGGGTCCGGCCGATGAGCTGCCAGCCGCCCGGCGACGCGCGCGGGTACACGCCGGTGTACGGGCCGGCGAGCGCCAGGGCTCCGGCGGGGACCCGGGTGCGGGGAGTGGCGCGGCGGGGCACCTGGAAGCGTTCGGGGAGGCCGGTCAGATAGCCGAAGCCGGGGGCGAATCCCGAGAAGGCGACCCGGAATTCGGTGCCGCTGTGGATCCGGGCCACCTCGCCGGGTGTGACGCCCCACGCCCCGGCCACCTCGGCGAGGTCGGGACCGTCGTACACCACGGGTACCTCGACGGCGGGCCCGGCGTCGAGGGGCAGCGGGGGGATCCGCCAGGTGACGAGCGACCGGGCCAGACGGGCCGGGGCGCCGGACGAGCCGTCCGAGACGCCGTCGAGCAGGACGGTCCGGGCGCCGGGCACGATCTCCCGTACGGCGGGGAGCCTGCCGAGGGCGCGCCGGTGCAGCAGTTCGGCGTGGAACGCCTCCGCGGCCGCCCCGGTGGGGAGTTCCACGAGCAGACCGTGCCGGCCCGCAGGCAGCACCCGAATGCTGTCGTCGCCGAGGGCGGCGGGCGTCCCGGGCCCTGCTGTCCCGGCCCTCGCTGTCCCGGTCGTGGCATCCGTGCCGGTAGGCGCCCCAGTACCGGTCTCAGTGTCGGCCACAGCCACACTCCCGCCCTCTGTCCTGTCGGTCCCTTCGTCCTCGGGGGCCGGGCGCCACGGCCCCTGCCGGCGTCCTCCCGCGGGCGGTGGCCCTCGCCCTGGTCGCTCCGCTGCCCGTCGCCGCAGCCCTGGCCGCCCCGGTCATGCGAAGGCCCTGACCCTGACGCCGGCCTCTTCCAGCGCCACCCGGATCCGGCGGGCCACGCCGGCCGCGCCCGGGGTGTCGCCGTGGACGCAGAGCGAGCGGGCGGCCACCGGCACCCGGCTCCCGTCCCGGGCCGTGACCGTACGGTCGACGGCCATCCCCACGGCCCGGCGTACGACAGCCGCTGCGTCCTCGATCACCGCCCCCGGTTCACGCCGCGGCACCAGTGTGCCGTGCGGGGTGTACGCGCGGTCGGCGAACGCCTCGTCGACGACGGGCAGCCCCGCCGCCCGGGCAGCCGCGAGCAGCCGTGAGCCCGGCAGGCCGAGGACCGCGAGGCCGCCGCCGGCGAGCCGGATCCCCTCGACGACCGCGGTCGCCTGCTCCTCGTCGTGGACGGTGCGGTTGTAGAGGGCGCCGTGCGGTTTGACGTACGAGACACCTGGCCCGGCAGCCTCCGCGAAGACCCGCAGTGCGCCGATCTGGAAGGCGGTCTCGGCGGCCAGTTCGTCCGGTGGCACGTCCATGGAGCGGCGGCCGAAACCGGCGAGGTCCCGGTAGGAGACGTGGGCGCCGATACGCACCCCGCGGGCGGCGGCCGCTTCGCACACGCGACGCATCACGGAGGGGTCGCCCGCGTGGAAGCCGCAGGCGACGTTGGCGCTGGTCACAGAGGAGAGCAGAGCGTCGTCATCGGTGAGCTGCCACCGGCCGAAGCCCTCACCGAGGTCCGCGTTGAGATCCATCACGCGCGTACGCTAGCCAATTGTTCAACAATCTGACAAGGGCTGGTGCGGCCGCAGACCGTGCGGCGGCCCCGGGGCGGCTTGGGCGCGGGGGCGCCGCTGCTGTTGACTTGGCGACGCCGCCGGCGCGGGCGGAGCGGCGGACGACGCACGGACAGGGGACGACACATGACGGGGACAGCGGACCGGACTTCTCCGGACCTCTCGGAGCTGGTGGCGGGCGGGCTCGCTCCGCCGGGCACGGGCGCGGGTACCGCGGAAAGGGTCGCCGCGATCCTCCGGGAGCGGATCACCGAGGGGTACTTCCCGCCCGGCAGCCGTCTGTCCGAGGAGAGCCTCAGCGCCGCGCTGGCGGTGTCCCGCAACACGCTGCGGGAAGCGTTCAGGCTGCTCACCCATGAGCGGCTGCTGGAGCACCGGCTCAACAGGGGCGTCTTCGTCCGTGTCCTGGCCGTCGATGACCTCGTCGACATCTACCAGGTCAGGCTGCTGGTGGAGTGTGCCGCGCTGCGGGCCCTGGGGGACCCTCCGTACGCGCTGGACGATGTGGAGGCCGCGGTCGCCACCGGTGAGCGGGCCGCGGCCGTGGACGAGTGGGCCGCCTGCTCGACCGCCAACATCCGGTTCCACCAGGCACTGGCGGCGCTCGCCGGCAGTCCGCGGGTGGACGAACTGATGCGCAACGTGCTGGCCGAACTGCGTCTCGCCTTCCATGTGATGGCAGACCCGAGACGCTTCCACGAGCCCTACCTCACCCGGAACAGGCAGCTCGCGGACCGGCTGGCGGCAGGCGACGCGGCGGGCGCCGAACGGATGCTGGGCTTCTACCTGGAGGATTCCCGCCGTCAGCTCGCCGAGGCCTACGCGATGCGCCTCGCCGCGGAGTGACCGGGCAGACCCGGCGGAGTGGCCGCGGAGTGACCGGGCAGGCCAGGCGGGCTGTACAGCGGGGTGATGTGCGGGGGAGGGCGGCGCGGTCGCGCCGGCCGGTCGTGGCCGCCGCAGGCCGCTTCCCGCTCGGCGCCGGATACCTCTTGTGTGTTTGTTGAACAATCGCCTAAGGTCTCGCGCAGCATCCCGTCCGACCGGGGCCTCCTGGCCCAAGCGCGGAAGAAGGCCGACGCGTGATCGTTCTCCTCGGCGTGCTCGTGGTGATCCTCGGATTCGCCACGCGCCGCAACCCCCTCCTCGTGGTGGGCGCCGCCGGCATCGTGACCGGACTGCTCGGCAAGATGTCGCCGCAGGAACTCCTGGCCGCGTTCGGCAGCAGTTTCGCCTCGTCCCGTTCCGTGACCGTCTTCGTCATCACCCTCCCGGTCATCGGCCTTCTGGAGCGCTACGGCCTGCAGGAGCAGGCCCGCAACCTCATCGGGAGACTCGGTGCGCTGACCACCGGCCGATTCCTCGCTCTCTACCTGCTCATCCGCCAGCTCACCGCCTCCGTGGGGCTGACCAGCATCGGCGGACCGGCGCAGAGTGTCCGCCCGCTGATCGCCCCGATGGCCGAGGCCGCCGCCGAGAGCAGGGCGGGCGGGCCGCTGCCGAAGCGGCTGCGCGAGAAGATCCGTTCGCACGCCTCGGGCGCCGACACCATCGGCATGTTCTTCGGCGAGGACTGCTTCATAGCCATCGGTTCGATCCTGCTGATCACCGGCTTCGTCAACTCGACGTACAACCAGCACCTGGAACCGCTGAGCCTCGCCCTCTGGGCGATCCCGTCCGCGATCTGCGCCTTCCTCATCCACGGTGCGCGGCTGCTGCACCTGGACCGCGTGCTGGAGCGCGAACTGGCCGTCGTGGCCGCCGAGAATGCACTCACCGCCCATGCCGCCCGCCGCCCCGAGGACCTCACGTGATCAAGTCCGAGTACTTCTTCTGGCTGGTCGGCGCGGTCTTCCTGGTGATGGCGGCGCAGATGGCCGGCGACCGGACCAACCCCAAGCGGACCGGTTCGGCGTCCTTCTGGGGCCTGCTGGGCGCGTCCTTCCTCTACTCGACCGGTGTGGTCGACAAATCGCTTCCCGCCGAACCCCTCGGCGCCGCCGTCCTGGTGCTGATCGTTCTCGGCGGGTTCGGCCTCACCGGCAAGGGCGCCCCGCACACCCCGCCCCGCGAGGAGCGCGCCGCATCGGCCGCCCGCCTCGGCAACAAGCTGTTCCTCCCCGCCCTCACCATCCCCGTCGTCGCGATGCTCTGCGCGACACTTCTGAAGAAGGTGAGGATCGGCGGGGAGCCGGTCCTGGAGCCGGGATACGAGACGATCCTGGGTCTCGGCATCGGGGCGATCGCGGCCCTGGTGGTCGGCATGACAGTCCTGCGTGAGCGCCGCGTCACGGTGCCGCTGCACGCCGGGCGCAACATGCTCGAATCCATGGGGTGGGCGCTGGTGCTGCCCCAGCTGCTCGCGGTGCTCGGGTCCATCTTCCAGACCGCGGGCGTCGGCGACCAGGTGGGGAGGATCACCGAGGCGATCCTCCCGGACGGCCAGCGGTTCATCGCGGTGCTCGTCTACTGCTGCGGGATGGTGCTGTTCACGATCGTGATGGGCAACGCCTTCGCCGCCTTCCCCGTCATGACGGCGGCGGTCGGCTGGCCCGTGCTCATCCAGCAGATGCACGGCAGCATCCCGGCGATCCTCGCCATCGGGATGCTGTGCGGCTTCTGCGGCACCCTCGTGACACCCATGGCCGCCAACTTCAACCTGGTCCCGGCCGCGCTGCTGGAACTGGACGACCAGTACGGCCCCATCAAGGCCCAGCTGCCCACGGCGGCAGCCCTGCTGGTCTGCAACATAGCCGTCCTGGCGCTGTTCGCCTTCTGACCGGCCGCGCCGCCGCACTGCCCCGGTCCCCGGTCCCGCGCCACCCCGGATCCCGTCGCCCGCCCCGTACCGCCGATGCCGCCCCGAAGCCGTCCGTCCAGCTCAGTACCGCCCCGCTCAAGGAGTACCGCCATGCCCCCCACCCCGCCGGCCCCCGCCTCCGCGTTTCCCCGTGAGTACGCGCGTCCGTTCGCGGAACTGGCGCTCCACAACGTGGTCCGCGAGTACCCCAATGCCCCGGCCCACCTGTACGCCGGGCCCGAGGAGATCGTCACACCGCGCGAGCTGCACCCCGCGTTCTACGGGTCGTACGACTGGCACTCGACCGTGCACATGCACTGGCTGCTCGTACGGCTGCTGCGCCGGTTCGGCCCGGCCGCGCCGGACGGGGGACCGGGTGGCGGGGCCGCGCTGCCCGCGAGCACGGCGATCCGGATCACCGAGGTCCTCGACACCCATCTGACTCCCGGCAACATCGCCGTCGAGGCGGCCTATCTGCGCCGCCGGCCGTCGTTCGAGCGCCCGTACGGCTGGGCGTGGCTGGTCGCGCTCGCCGCCGAGTGCCGGGCGCTCGGCGGGGCGGCCGGCGAGCGCTGGGCGGACGCGCTCGCGCCCGCGGTCGACGCCGTGGGCGATCTCCTCCTGTCCTGGCTGGCCAAGGCGACGTACCCGGTCCGGCACGGAGTCCACAACAACAGCGCGTTCGGGCTCGGCCTCGTCCTGGACGCGGGCGAACGCGCCGGTCTGGCCCGCCCGGTGCTGGACGCGGCGGCCGGCCGGCTGACCGGCTGGTTCGCGGGGGATCACGACGCGCCGCTCCACTGGGAGCCCTCAGGACAGGACTTCCTCTCGCCGGCGCTGACCGAGGCACACGCGATGCTGCGGGTCCTGCCTGCCGCCGACTTCCCCCGCTGGCTCGCCGGTTTCGTCCCTGCGCTCAGCGCCGGGCACCCGTGCTCCCTGCTCACCCCGCCGGTGGTCTCCGACCACTCCGACCCGCAGATCGGACATCTGCTCGGCCTGGCCCTGAGCCGCGCCGCCGGGCTGCGTGCCCTCGCGGCCGCACTGCCCGCCGGCCCGGCGCGCGAGGCCGTGGAGGAGTCGGTCGCGGCCCACCTGGCCGTGGGGCTCCCGGCGGTCTCCTCGGGCGACTTCAACTCCGACCACTGGCTCGCGACGTTCGCCGCCCTGGCCCTGGACACGGCGCCCGGACACTGACCGGGCCTCCCGTGCGCGTGGGCGCGGGCGGAGTGCCCCGCGGCCCTTCGCCCGGCAGGCCCGATGTCAGTGGGGTCTGGTAGGAATTTGGCTGTGAGCAGTGACGACGAGCAGCCAGGGAGCCCCGACGACGGGGCCCCCGAGCAGCTTGCCCTCATCAGGGAGACCGTGCGCCGCACCAAGGTGCCCCGGGCCAAGCCCCGTACCTGGCGCGGCGCCGCCCTCGCCGGTGAGCTGCCGGTGGCGCGGGTCGTGGTGAACAAAGGCGTGCTCCATCTCGACCAGTTCTTCGACTACGCCGTACCGGAAGAGCTCGACGAGGCGGCCCAGCCGGGCGTCCGGGTCCGGGTCCGGTTCGGCGCCGGCAACCGGAACGTTCGGGACGGCCGCCGCGAGGGCGGGGGCCTGATCGACGGTTTCCTCGTCGAGCGGCGGGCCGATTCCGACTACGCGGGGCCGCTCGCCGCACTGGCCGGGGTGGTGTCCCCCGAGCCCGTGCTCAGCACCGAACTGCTCGGGCTCGCCCGGGCCGTCGCCGACCGTTACGCGGGCAGCCTCGCGGACGTGCTGCAGCTGGCCGTGCCCCCGCGGAACGCACGCGCCGAGGCGAAGCAGTCCCCCGAGCCGCTGGAGCCGCCCCCCGCGCCGGAGCCCGGCACCTGGGCCCGGTACGGACAGGGGCCGGCCTTCCTGCGGTCGCTGGCCACCGGCGGAGCACCGCGTGCCGTATGGACCGCGCTGCCGGGTCCGCACTGGCCGCAGGAGCTGGCACTCGCTGTCGCCGCCGCACTCTCCTCGGGGCGCGGTGCGCTCGTCGTGGTGCCCGACGGGCGGTCGGCGGCCCGGGTCGACGCGGCGCTTCTCGCGGCCCTCGGACCAGGACACCACGCGCTGCTCACCGCCGACGCGGGCCCCGAGAAGCGCTACCGGCAGTGGCTCGCGGTGCGGCGCGGAGCCGTGCGGGCCGTGGTCGGCACCCGGGCCGCCATGTTCGCTCCCGTACGGAACCTCGGCCTGGCCGTCATCTGGGAGGACGGGGACGCCAGCCACAGCGAGCCGCACGCACCGCTGCCGCACGCCCGCGAGGTGCTGCTGCTGCGCGCGGCGCACGACAAGTGCGCCTTCCTGCTGGGCAGTACGAGCTGCACGGTGGAGGCCGCGCAGCTCGTCGAGAGCGGCTGGGCGGCCCCGCTCGTGGCCGACCGGGAGCAGGTCCGGGCCGCGGCGCCCCTGGTGAGGACTGTCGGCGACCTCGATCTCGCGCGGGACGAAGGAGCGAGGGCGGCCAGGCTGCCGAGCCTCGCCTGGCAGGCCGTGCGGGACGGGCTGAAGAGCGGCCCGGTCCTGGTTCAGGTGCCGCGGCGGGGGTACGTACCCCGGCTCTCCTGCGAACGCTGCAGGACGCCCGCCCGGTGCGCGCACTGCGCGGGCCCCCTGGAAGCACCGGACGAGCGGGCGCTGTGCTGTGGCTGGTGCGGCCGGGACGCGGCCGGCTGGCACTGCCTGGAGTGCGGCCATGCCCGGCTGCGCGCACAGGTCGTGGGCGCGCGGCGCACAGCCGAGGAGCTGGGCCGTGCCTTTCCCGCCGTGCCCGTGCGGACGTCGGGGCGCGACCATGTGCTGGACACCGTGGACGGGCGGCCCGCCCTGGTGGTGAGTACGCCCGGCGCCGAACCGGTCGCCGACGGCGGATACGCCGCGGCGCTGCTGCTGGACGGCTGGGCCATGCTCGGGCGGGCCGACCTGCGTGCGGACGAGGAGGCGCTGCGGCGCTGGATCGACGCGGCCGCGCTGGTGCGGGGCCAGAGCGAGGGCGGCACGGTGGTGATCGTGGCCGAGCCCACGCTCCGCCCCGTCCAGGCGCTGGTCCGCTGGGACCCGGCCGGGCACGCGGTGCGCGAGCTGGCCGACCGGGCCGAGCTCGGCTTCCCGCCGGTCTCGCGGATGGCCGCCGTGTCCGGCCGGGCGCAGACGCTCGAAGAGTTCCTCGCCGCGGTCCGGCTGCCGCATGACGCCGAGGTGCTGGGGCCCGTACCGATCCTCCCGGCGGACCCGAACCGGCCGCGCAGACCGGGCGATCCGCCCCCGGGGGAGAGCTGGGAGCGTGCGCTGGTCCGGGTGCCGCCCGGCAGCGGAGCGGCGCTCGCGTCGGCCCTCAGGACGGCGCAGGCGGCGCGGCTGACGCGGGGCAGCGAACCGGTACGGATCAGGGTCGACCCGCCGGACATCGGCTGACACCGGGAGCCCTGCCGGGGGTGGCCGGGGCGTTCCGGTGGTGCGCCTGCTGGTCGGAGCCGTCCTGCGGGGCCTCAGGCCGCCCGGGCCTCCGTTCCCGCCGGCCCCCCCGACTCCCGTGCCCCCTGACGGAATCCCGGTATCCGGCGCCGGGCGCGCGACTGCCCCCGGCGCGGGTCCGGCGCAAGGGGCAGTGGCTGTGCGGGAGGTGAAGGGGCGGCGCAGGGGCCGGGCGGCGAGGGTCAGCCGTTGCGCGGTCCCGGGAAGGCACTCGGGCGTGCCTCCTCGCGGAGGGAGTGGTCGCCCGCGGTCGGCTGGGGCGGCATGGAGCGGGCGGCGGGCACGGTCGGCAGCCCGGGGGACACGGGCAGAGGCTGCTCCGCGATCACCTGGCTGTCCTCGTCGACCGCGGAGCCCTCCTGCTCGGCGGTCGCGGCCGCCGCGACGGCCGCGGCCGCCGAAGCCCGCCGGGTGCCGTATCTGCGGTGCACCGCCTGTTTGGTGACGCCGAGCGCCGAGCCCACCGCGTCCCACGAGAAGCCCAGCGATCGGTCGAAGTCCACCGCTGCCGTCACCAGGGTCTCGACGCTGTCCCGGAGTTCCTGGGCCAGGCGTACGGTCGGGGCGGGAGCCCTGCCGTAGACGACGAAGCCCGTGGAAGGGCCTGAGCGGCGCGGGCGGTAGACATTGCCCAGCTGAGCGGTGAGGGTGCGCAGTGCGTCCACCTGTCGGCGGACCCGCTCGATGTCTCTGACCAACAGGTGCAGGCTGGCCCGCGCTTGGGCGTCGTGGGTTGCGTGGTCGGCCATGAACAAGCCTCTCGGACCGGCGTTGAAAAGGATCGGGCCGCGCGTACGGCCCACTCTGCTTCGGACAGGTTTTTCAGGAGCTGCTGGAGTCAATGGAGTTGCTGAGTGCGGCAGGGACCGCAGGACTCAAGGGTCTTGTCCTGACGGTGTCTCGGTGTTCTTCCGGGTGCCGGGTGCTCCCGGCGGGTCTTCCCGGCAGGCTTCCGGTCAGGTGTTCCGGGCGGGTGTTCCGGTCCGCGCGGTCGGTCGGTTTCTTCCTTTCGGTCAATCTCTCTTGACCAACGCTCCACCTGCTGTTCTGGTCACGCTGCGGGGGCGTATGGGCATATGCGAGGGGCGCGCGGCGGTGCGTACGCCCCCTCGGAACGGGACCGTAGACTGGTGCGCTGCTCGTAGTCGTGTGCAGTCGGTCCGAGAGGCATCCAGTGAAACTCGTCTTCGCAGGCACCCCCGAGGTCGCCGTACCCGCCCTGGACGCCCTGATCGCATCCGGCCGGCACGAGGTGGCCGCCGTGGTGACCCGTCCCGACGCCCCCGCGGGGCGCGGCCGGCGGCTCGTGGCCAGCCCGGTCGCGCAGCGCGCCGAGGAGGCGGGCATCGAGGTGCTGAAGCCGGCCAGGCCGCGGGACGAGGACTTCCTTGCGCGGCTGCGGGAGATCGGTCCCGACTGCTGCCCGGTCGTCGCCTACGGAGCGCTGCTCCCCAGGACCGCCCTCGACGTGCCCGCCCGTGGCTGGGTCAATCTGCACTTCTCGCTGCTGCCCGCCTGGCGTGGGGCGGCGCCCGTGCAGCACTCGATCATCGCGGGCGACGAAGTGACGGGTGCGTCGACCTTCCTGATCGAGGAGGGGCTCGACTCGGGGCCGGTCTACGGCGTGCTCACCGAGGAGGTGCGCCCCACCGACACCAGCGGTGATCTGCTCACCCGGCTCGCCTTCGCGGGATCGGGACTGCTGGTGGCGACCATGGACGGGATCGAGGACGGCACCCTGCACGCGGTGCCGCAGCCGTCCGACGGGATCTCGCTGGCACCGAAGCTCACGGTCGAGAACGCCAGGGTCGACTGGTCGGCCCCCGCGATGCGGGTGGACCGGCTGGTGCGCGGCTGCACCCCCGCACCCGGCGCCTGGACCGTCTTCCGCGGGGAGCGGCTCAAACTGGTCTCCCTGGCCCCCGTCACCGACCGCACGGACCTGGCCCCCGGTGAACTGGCTGTCGCCAAGAACAGCGTGCACGCGGGCACCGGCTCGCACGCCGTCGAGCTCATCTGGGTCCAGCCCCAGGGCAAGAAGCCGATGCGTGCGGCCGACTGGGCCCGCGGGGTCCGGATCGCCGCCGGAGAGCTGCTCGACGAGTAGCGCCCGCGCCGGGTGACCCGGCCCCGCCCGGGCGCGGCGGCGGGGGCCGGGTGAACGCCCGCCGCACCGGACGCAGGCCGACCGGACGTACGCTGAGAGGGTTCGTCCCTCTCACCTTCAGCGGAGCACCTTTCACGTGACCGACCAGCCTCGCCGCCGTCCCGCGCAGCAGTCGAGACGGCAGCAGCCGAATCAGCAGTCGAAGCCCTACCGCCGTCCGCAGAAGGACCCGGTGCGGCTCCTCGCCTTCGAAGTGTTGCGGGCGGTCGACGACCGGGACGCGTACGCCAACCTCGTACTGCCGCCCCTGCTGAAGAAGGCCCGCGAGAACCCGGAGTTCGACGGGCGGGACGCCGCGCTGGCCACTGAGCTGGTGTACGGAACGCTCCGCAGGCAGGGCACGTACGACGCGGTCATCTCGGCCTGCATCGACCGCCCGCTGCGGCAGGTCGACCCGCCGGTGCTCGACGTACTGGCCCTCGGCGCGCACCAGCTCCTCGGTACCCGTATCCCCACCCACGCCGCGGTGTCCGCGAGCGTGGAGCTGGCCCGGGTGGTGCTGGGCGACGGCCGGGCGAAGTTCGTCAACGCGGTGCTGCGCAAGATCGCGGCCGATGACCTGGACGGCTGGCTGGAGCGGGTCGCGCCGCCCTACGACGACGACGCCGAGGCCCATCTGGCCGTGGTCCACTCGCACCCCCGCTGGATCGTCTCCGCGCTCTGGGACTCCCTGGGCGGTGGCCGCGCGGGGATCGAGGACCTCCTCGAAGCGGACAACGAACGCCCCGAGGTGACCCTGATCGCCAGGCCGGGCCGCTCCACCACCGACGAGCTGATCGACACCGTCGGCGAGGACTCGGCACTGCCCGGCCGCTGGTCGCCCTATGCCGTCCGGCTCGCGGAGGGCGGCGAGCCGGGTGCGATCGAAGCCGTGCGCGACGGCCGGGCCGGGGTCCAGGACGAGGGAAGCCAGCTCGTCGCCACCGCCCTGGCGAACGCACCGCTGGAGGGCCGCGACGAGCGCTGGCTCGACGGCTGCGCGGGCCCCGGAGGCAAAGCCGCCCTGCTGGCCGCGCTCGCGGCGCAGCGCGGCGCACTGCTGCTCGCATCCGAGAAGCAGCCGCACCGGGCCCGGCTCGTCGAGCGGACACTGGCGGGCAACCCGGGCCCGTACCAGGTCGTCGCGGCGGACGGGACCAGGCCGCCCTGGCTCCCCGGCACCTTCGACCGGGTACTGATGGACGTCCCCTGCACCGGGCTCGGTGCGCTGCGGCGCAGGCCCGAAGCCCGCTGGCGGCGGCGGCCCGAGGACCTGGAGGGGTTCGCCCCGCTCCAGCGCGGTCTGCTCCGCGAGGCGCTGAGCGCGGTACGGGTCGGCGGTGTCGTGGGCTACGCGACCTGCTCACCGCACCTCGCGGAGACGCGGATCGTGGTCGAGGACGTCCTCAGGGGCCGTGGCGGACAGCCCGTGGAAGCCGAGTGGATCGATGTCAGGCCGCTGATGCCGGGGGTCGCGGCGGTCGGTGAGGGCCCCGACGTACAGCTGTGGCCGCATCTGCACGGCACCGACGCGATGTACCTCGCGCTGCTGCGGCGCACGGCCTGACCGGCGCGGATGGCCCACCGGAACGAGCAGGAGCCGCTCGTTCCGGTGGGCCACCTCTCGTTGTGGCGGGCGCGTCAGTGGTGGTGGCCGTTCCGGCCGAGGGTCTCCACGGGGGTCGCGCCGGGGCGGGTCCACTGCGGCACCGGCCGGCTGGCCGGGCCCCAGGTGGCGACGCCGTCCGCGTCCGAGCGCCAGTACCAGCAGGCCTGGCGGCCCCGGGCGGGGTGCCCCTCGCGGACGTCGCCGATCACGGGCCACCCCGCCGGGCTCTCCTCCCACGCCTCGCCGCGGCCGTAGGGCGTCATGTCCAGCAGGCCGAGGGCCCCGTTGACCCGCTCATTGCCACGGCCCGTCGTGGAGTAGGTGAGGAACACGCGGTCCCCGTCGCGCAGGAAGCAGGCGATATGCCCCATCACCCCGCCGATCGGCGCGGCCACGCCCCGCACCGAGTACCAGGGCTGGGTGTATCCCATGAACTCGGTGTAGGGGGCCACCTCCTCCCACGCGCCCGTTGTCAGGACGGCGAACGAGACGCCCCGTGCGTTGAGGTAGGCGGCGTCCTTCACATGCCAGGCCGTGGTGGTGCAGCCCTCGCACTGCCCCTGATGGGGCGCGCCGTCGTACCACATGTGCTGGTAGACCACGAGTTCGTCGCGCCCCTGGAACAGATCGAGGAACGGGACCGGCCCCCCGGCTCCGGTGACCTCCACCGCGCCGTCGAGCTCGACCATCGGCAGCCGCCGCCGGGCCGCCGCGATCGCGTCGCCCTCGTGCGTGTGGGCCTTCTCGCGGACCAGCAGCGCCTCGCGCGCCGCCTCCCAGGTGGCCAGGTCGGTGACGGGCGGCCTGCCTGGGAGGCCGCTGCCGGAGCGGCCGGGCGGGGTCGTCATGGTGTCCTCCGTGGTGTCTCGTGCCGGTGTCCGCGCCGTACGACGCTCACCAGGACAGACTCCCGGCCCGGCCGGAACTCATCGCGCAAGGGGACGGGCCGGGCCTCCGGGTGTCGGCCGGGGACCCGTCGAATGCCAGGTTTGCGCGGTGTGTGCGGGTACCCGGTCCGCTCCGGCCCCCGCAGTGGCGGGCAACTCCGCCGGGGCATGGCAGGCTTGGGGCATGGCCGTGCAGATCAACCCCAGCATCCTGTCCGCCGACTTCTCCCGGCTCGCGGAGGAGGCGAAGGCCGTCGAAGGTGCCGACTGGCTCCACGTCGACGTGATGGACAACCACTTCGTGCCCAATCTGACCCTCGGGGTCCCTGTGGTGGAAGCGCTCAGCCGGGCCACGGACACCCTGCTCGACTGCCACCTCATGATCGAGGACGCGGACCGCTGGGCGCCGCAGTACGTCGAGGCGGGCGCGGGCTCCGTCACCTTCCACGCGGAGGCCGCCGCCGCCCCCGTGCGCCTCGCGCGCGAGATCAGGGCCAAGGGCGCACGGGCCTCCATGGCGCTGAAGCCCGCGACGCCCATCGAGCCGTACGAGGACCTGCTCCCCGAGCTCGACATGCTGCTGATCATGACCGTGGAGCCGGGCTTCGGCGGCCAGTCCTTCCTGGACATCATGCTCCCGAAGATCCGCCGCACCCGTGAGCTGATCTCCAAGCACGGACTCGAACTCTGGCTCCAGGTCGACGGCGGGGTCTCCGCTTCGACGATCGAGCGGTGTGCGGAGGCCGGGGCCGACGTCTTCGTCGCGGGCTCCGCGGTCTACGGCGCCGACGACCCGGCGGCAGCGGTCCGCATGCTCCGCCATCAGGCGCAGGAGACGACCGCGGCGGCGGGCTGGGCCTGCGGCCACTGAGCGGCCGCAGGATGAACGCGGCCTTACGGGGCTGATCAAGTTGTGCCGGGTCTGACAGGATGGCAGGTCCGGGAGCGAACAGCAGTAGTGAGGAGAGCGCGGTGTCTGCAATGTCGGCGGGCAGATCAGCCCTGCGGATGGGACCCGCGGAGCTGGTGCAAGCGGCGGCCATGGCCCGTCGTTTCTACCTGGAGGGAAAGTCCAAGATCCAGATCGCCGAGGAGTTCGGCGTCAGCCGGTTCAAGGTGGCCCGGGTCCTGGAGACGGCGCTGGAACGCGATCTCGTACGGATCGAGATCCGGGTTCCCGCGGAACTGGACGCCGAGCGCTCCGACGCACTGCGCGCCCGGTACGGGCTGCGCCACGCGGTCGTGGTCGAGTCCCCGGCGGACGCGGCCGACGACGCCCCC
The DNA here is from genome assembly GCF_036061255.1 of Streptomyces sp. NBC_00388. Classification (NCBI taxonomy): domain Bacteria; kingdom Bacillati; phylum Actinomycetota; class Actinomycetes; order Kitasatosporales; family Streptomycetaceae; genus Streptomyces; species Streptomyces sp. NBC_00388. The sequence goes on along the minus strand of NZ_CP107948.1, from coordinate 1,240,196 downwards.
GACCCGGAGAACCTGGGCGAGGTCGCGGCCGACCTGCTGGGCGAACTGGTGACCGAGGGCGACGTGCTGGGTCTCGCCTGGGGGCGCTCCACCATCCACATGGCCGCGGCACTCAGCGTGCTCCCGCCGTGCACGGTGGTGCAGCTGACCGGGGTGTACGACGCGGGGACCGCCGAGCGCGGCTCCGTCGAGGCGGTGCGCCGGGCAGCACAGGTGTCAGGCGGGGAAGCCCACCCCATCTACGCCCCGATGCTGCTGCCGGACCCGGCCACCGCCGCCGCGCTGCGCAACCAGACCGGTATCGCGCGCGCCTTCGAGTACTTCGACAAGGTGACCGTGGCCGCGGTGTCCATCGGCTCCTGGGAGCCGGGCATCTCGACGGTCCACGACATGCTCAGCGACGCCGAGCGGGCCCACTACGCCTCGCTGGGCGTTGCCGCCGAGATGTCCGCGCACCTCTTCGACGCGGAGGGGCGGCGGGTCGGCCGGGACCTCGGCGAACGGTGCATCACCGTGGAGGCCGACCGGCTGCGCCGGATCCCCGAGGTCGTGGCCATCGCGGGCGGCCAGCGCAAGGCGGCGGCGATCGGTGCCGTCCTGAAGTCGGGCCTCGTCACCAGCCTGGTCACCGACACGGCGGCCGCGGACTTCCTGCTGACGGAGACCGGACCGGGGCCCCGCCCCGCGCTGAACCGCGCGGACCCCGACGGGGACTGAGCCCCGGCGGGGCGCCGGGGGCGGTCCCGGACGCACGATCCCGTGCGCGCCGCGGTCGGTCCCGGCCGCGGCGCGCTCAGGCCCGCCCGCGGGCCTCTTTGAAGCGGGCCAGGCCTTCGGAGAGTTCGAGCAGCGGCCCGGGGTAGTCGTACGCCTCGCGCTCGGGCCCGCGCAGCTTCCACGGCTCGTGCGCTGCGGCCCCGTCCAGCCCGGCCAGTTCGGGCACCCAGCGCCGGACATAGTCGCCCTGGGGGTCGTACCGCTTGCCCTGGGTGACCGGGTTGAACACGCGGTTCGGCCTGCTGTCCGTGCCGGTGCCGGCCACCCACTGCCAGTTGAGCTGGTTGTTGGCGACATCGCCGTCCACCAGCAGCTCCAGGAAGTGCCGCGCACCGACCCGCCAGTCCACGTACAGCGTCTTGGCGAGAAAACTGGCGGTGAGCAGCCGCCCCCGGTTGTGCATCCAGCCCTCGTGCCGCAGCTGCCGCATGGCGGCGTCGACCACCGGATAGCCGGTCCGCCCCTCCTTCCAGGCAGTGATCTCCCGCGCGGCGGACCGCTCGGAACGCCAGTGGTCGTGCTGCGAGCGGTAGTCGGCGGAAGCGGCTGCCGGGCGGGCGGTCAGCACCTGGTGGTGGAAGTCCCGCCAGCACAGCTGTCGTACGAACGCCTCACCACCCGGGCCGCCCTTCCGGATGGCACCCCGCACCAGCTCGACGGGGGAGAGGGTGCCGAAGTGCAGGTGCGGCGAGAGCCTGGACGTGAGATCGCCCGCCAGATCGTCGTGGTGGTCCTCGTACCCGGCGAGCCCGTGCCGCTGCCAGGACGCCCACCGGGCGCGGCCCTCCCGCTCGCCGCCCGCGGCCAGCCCCTCCGAGACCCCGGAGACGCCACTGCGCGAGGGCAGCCGGTCCGAACGGGCGCCGCCGGGCACCCGCACCGTGCGCGGCGCCGCCTGAACGGAACGCATCCGCTCCTGGGACCAGTGCCTGAAGTACGGGGTGAAGACCGCGAAGTGGTCCGAAGAGGCCGGCGTGACCGCGCCCGGCGGTACGGCGGTGATCACCGCGTCGTGGACGCGCAGCCGCCGGCCGTCCGACTCCAGGGCCGCCCGCAGCCGCTCCTCGCGCCGCTGCGCGTACGCGCTGACCCCGGCGGCCATGTGCACCTCGGTGGCTCCGGTCTCCGCGGCCACCCGGCAGACCTCGCGGGTCACGCCCCCCGACCGCAGGACGAGCCGTCCGCCGCGCTCCCGCAGCCCCGCGTCCAGGCCGGCAAGACAGTCGGCCAGGAAGGCCTGCCGGTTGGGCGTGGCGAAGCCCGCCGCCTCGATGGCCTCGTCGCGGACGAACAGCGGCACCACCTCGTCCGCCGACGCGAGCGCCGCGTGCAGCGGCGGGTTGTCGTGCAGCCGGAGGTTGGACGTGAACAGGGCGACCGACACGGTCATGCGCCACTCCTCTTCGGGACTCGTGGGGGAAGGGGCTCGCGGGGAGAGCGGGGCGGGAAGGACGGGACCGCCGGCGTGCACGACCGGGGTCGGCCGGACCGGACGGCAGGGGAGCGGGCGGGGCGGGTCAGCCGCCTGCTGCGGGCTCCGCACGGGCCCGGCTCCGGCGCTCCGCCGCCCCCGCGATATTGCGTGCCATACCGCCGAAGACCAGGGAATGGAAGGGCGCGACACTCCACCAGTACGCGTGTCCGAGCAGACCGCGGGGGTGGAAGAGAGCGCGCTGCCGGTAGCGCGTGCGCCCCTGCTCGTCCCGGTCGACGGACATCTCCAGCCAGGCGAGCCCCGGCAGCCGCATCTCGGCCCGCAGTCGCAGCAGCCGGCCCGGCTCGATCGCCTCGACCCGCCAGAAGTCCAGCGAGTCGCCGACCCTGAGCCGCTGGGCGTCCCGCCTGCCGCGCCGCAGGCCGACCCCGCCGGCCAGCCGGTCGAGCGAGCCGCGCACGGACCAGGCGAGCGGGAAGGAGTACCAGCCGTTGTCGCCCCCGACGCCCTCGACGATCTGCCAGAGCGCCTCCGGGGTCGCCTCCGTGGTCAGCTGACGCCGGTCCGTATAGAGGCTGCCGCCCGCCCAGTCGGGGTCGGTGGGCAGCGGATCGCTCGGGGCGCCGGGCAGCGAAGCGGACGACCACCGCGTCGTGACCTGGGCGTCCTGTACCCGCTGGAGCGCCAGCTGGAGGGCTCTGCTGAAGGTGAAGGGAACACCGGGGCCGTCCGGCACATACCGCGCGATGTCGTGTTCGCGGCAGACGACTTCGTAGCGCAGCGACTCGGCGAGCGGCCGGGCGAGTGAGCGCGGGACGGGGGTGACGAGCCCGATCCAGTGGCTCGACAGCCGCGGTGACAGCATCGGCACCGGCAGGATGAGCCGGTGCGGGAGGCCGGCGACCGCGGCGAAGCGCCGCATCATGTCGCGGTACGTCATGACGTCGGGTCCGCCGATGTCGAAGGACCGGTGCACACCGGCGGGGAGCCGGGCACTGCCCACCAGGTACCGCAGCACGTCCCGGACGGCGATCGGCTGGATCCGGGTGCTGACCCAGCTCGGCGTGACCATGACGGGCAGCCGTTCGGTGAGATACCGCAGCATCTCGAAGGACGCGGAGCCGGAGCCGATGATGACCGCGGCGCGGAGCACGGCGGTCGGCACCCCGGAGTCGAGGAGGATGCGGCCCACTTCGGCCCGCGAGCGCAGATGCGGCGAGAGTTCCTGGTCCGGTACGCCGTCCGGGGTGAGCCCTCCCAGGTAGACGATGCGTCGGACACCGGCGGCCCGTGCCTGCTCGCCGAAGATCCGGGCGGCGGCGCGGTCCTTCTCCTCGAAACCGGAGCCGGTGTTCAGCGCGTGCACCAGGTAGTACGCCACGTCGATGCCCCGCATGGCCGCGGCCACCGACCCGGCATCGGTGACGTCTCCCCGTACGACGCCCGCCCGGCCGGCCCAGGGGTGGTCCCGCAGCTTCTCCGGTGTCCTGGCCAGACAGCGGACGCTGTGACCTGCGTCCAGCAGCTCGGGCACCAGCCGGCCGCCGATATAGCCCGTCGCCCCGGTCACCAGGCAGCGCAGTGCGGGGGAGTGCTGTGCGGGTGCCGCTTCACCGTCGCTCATGAGATCTCCGGTCATATCGCTCTCAGCTGCCATTACGGGACGTTCCGTCTCTTCCCCTCCTATCCTTGCTTCTCCCCCGGGACTGTCCATGGATGCGGCAGACGGGCGTCCGTGGGCCGATCGCGTGACCGGCCGCGCCCCTGCGGCGTGACGGACCTCCAGTCGCCCCCGGCGCCCCGGCCGTTCCTGCCCGCCCGGCGGCCGGTCCTGGCGCCCGCCGGACGCGCGGTCCCCGCGGCACCGGCGAGAGAAATACGCCCCGAGGACGTCTACTGAAATCCGGACGAGAGAGCGAAGGGCGGATCCCCATGACGGACCACCGGGGCCGGCGCTGCGATGTCATCGTGATCGGTGCGGGCCTCGCAGGGCTCGCCTGTGCCGGGGACCTGTGCCGGGCGGGGCTGTCCGTGACCCTGCTGGAGGCTTCGGACACGGTCGGCGGCAGGATGCGCACGGACCGGCGGGACGGATTCCTCCTCGACCGCGGCTTCCAGGTGTTCAACACGTCCTACCCGCAGGTGAAACAGAGAATGTGGCTCCGGGGGCTGCGGCTGCGCGCCTTCACCCCCGGCGCCCTGGTGCACACCCCGTCGGGGCGGTTGCGGTTCAGCGACCCGACCCGGCGGCCGGGTGTGGCGGTGGACCTGCTGTCGCTGCGGCCGGTCGCGGGCCGCCGCGACCTCCTGGCGCTCGGCCTGCTCTCCGCGCGCGACCTGTTCGGCCCGGTCAGTGCGGTGAAGCGCTCGGCGGACCGTACGACGCGCACGGCGCTCGCCGACGCCGGGATCTCCGAGCGACTGGTCGAGGTGTTCTTCCGGCCCTTCCTCTCCGGTGTCTTCCTGGAGGACAGCCTCGAAACCTCGTCGCGCTTCTTCCACCTGGTCTGGCGCAGCATGCTCCGGGGCACCCAGTGCCTGCCCGCCGCGGGGATCGGCGCCGTCCCCGCCCAGCTCGCCGGCGCTCTGCCGCCAGGGGTGCTGAGCCGCGGCACCCCCGTGCGGGCGCTCACCGACGCGGGCGTCGAGCTGCCGGACGGCACGGAGCTCCACGCGCCCTGCGTGGTGGTCGCGGCCGGCCCCGGCGCCGCGGCGGCGCTGTTGCCCGGCCTGGCGGTGCCGGCCACCCGCACCGTCACGACGTACTACCACTCCGCCCCGCAGCCGCCGCTGCACGAGCCGACCCTGATGGTGGACAGCGAGCACCGTTTCCTCAACACCTGCGTACTGAGCGAGGTCGCTCCCACCTACGCCCCGGCCGACCGCTCGCTGATCTCCACCTCCGTCCTCGGCCCCGGCGGCCCGGCGGAGGAGGGGCGGCTGCGCGCCGCGCTCGCGGACGTGTACCGGACCGACACCTCGTCCTGGGAGCTCCTCGCCCCCTACACGGTGGTGGGCGCCCTGCCTGCGATGCCGGCGCCCTGGCCGCTGAGCCGTACGACGCGGGTGACCCCCGGGCGCTATGTGTGCGGGGACCACCGCGCCACGGGCTCCGTGCAGGGGGCGCTCGCCTCCGGGGCGCGGGCGGCGCGGGAAGTCCTGGAGGACCGCGGCGGCCCGCACGGGCCGGCGTGAGCGCCCGGCAGGCACTGCCCGGTGCCCTTTGGCGGAACATACGAGCCACGCCGCCACGGCCCTGGCGGAAGCCACAGAAGAGGGGGCGGGCATTCGCCACCCGGCCCCCCATCGGCGATGATGGCCTAGGAGCCGCAGCCTGATCCTCTCCCGGACGGCGCTGACTTCCCGCCCGCCCATTCTGTATAACCGCAGGTGAGAGAGTTAGTATGCGTTTCCTCAATGACCTGAAGCCGCCGTACGACCTGACGTACGACGATGTGTTCATGGTGCCGAGCCGCTCGGCTGTCGGCTCCCGGCAGGGTGTCGACCTGTCCGCCCCCGACGGCACCGGCACCACCATCCCGCTGATCGTCGCGAACATGACGGCCATCGCGGGCCGCCGGATGGCCGAGACCGTCGCCCGGCGCGGCGGCCTCGTCGTCATCCCGCAGGACATCCCGATCGAGGTCGTCACCGAGGTCATCTCCTGGGTGAAGACGCGCCACCATGTGCTGGACACCCCCATCGTGCTCGCCCCGACGCAGACGGTCGCCGACGCGCTGTCGCTGCTGCCCAAGCGCGCGCACAACGCGGGTGTCGTCGTGGACGAGGACGGCAGGCCCATCGGTGTGGTGACCGACGAGGACCTGGCCCGCGTCGACCGCTTCACCCAGCTCTCCGAAGTCATGTCCTCCAAGGACCTGGTGCTCCTCGACGCGGACATCGACCCGCGGGAGGCGTTCAACCGGCTCGACGGCGCCAACCGCCGCTACGCCCCCGCGGTCGACGCCGACGGCAGGCTGGCCGGCATCCTGACCCGGCGCGGCGCCCTGCGCGCGACCCTCTACTCCCCGGCCGTCGACGCCCGGGGCAGGCTGCGTATCGCCGCGGCCGTCGGGATCAACGGCGATGTCGCGGGCAAGGCCAAGCAGCTGCTCGACGCGGGCGCCGACACGATCGTCGTGGACACCGCGCACGGCCACCAGGAGTCGATGATCGCCGCGGTCAGGGCAGTGCGGGCACTCGACCCGCAGGTCCCGATCGTCGCGGGCAACATCGTGGCGGCCGAGGGCGTACGCGATCTCATCGAGGCCGGAGCCGACATCATCAAGGTCGGTGTGGGCCCCGGGGCCATGTGCACCACCCGGATGATGACGGGCGTGGGCCGCCCGCAGTTCTCCGCCGTACTCGAATGCGCCACGGAGGCGCGGAAGTTCGGCAAGCACGTCTGGGCCGACGGTGGGGTCAGGCACCCGCGCGACGTGGCGATGGCACTGGCCGCCGGGGCGTCGAACGTCATGATCGGCTCCTGGTTCGCCGGGACGTACGAGTCCCCGGGCGACCTCCAGCAGGCCGCCGACGGCCGCTGGTACAAGGAGTCGTTCGGGATGGCGTCGGCCCGCGCCGTCCGCAACCGTACGAGCGAGGAGTCGGCCTACGACCGCGCCCGCAAGGGGTTGTTCGAGGAGGGCATCTCCACTTCGCGGATGTTCCTGGACCCGGCCCGCCCCGGCGTCGAGGACCTGATCGACTCGATCATCGCGGGCGTCCGTTCCTCCTGCACCTACGCCGGTGCCAACACCCTGGAGGAGTTCGCCGAGAAGGCGATCGTCGGGGTGCAGAGCGCCGCCGGGTACGCCGAGGGCAAGCCGCTGCACGCCAGCTGGGGCTGACCGTCACGACGCCGGAACCGGCCACCGCGGTCACCGCGGTGGCCGGTTCCGGCGTTTTCCGCTCTCCGCTGTCCGCTCTCCGCTGTCCGCTCGCCGCTGTCAGGCGGCGCGGCCCGGCGGGTGCGGCCCGGCGGGCGCGGCCGGTCCTGTGACCGCCCGCGTGACGGTGCGGTGCCGACGGAGCGGAGGCGACCGTTCCGGCCGTGCCGCCGCCCCGCACCGCCACCCCGTGCGGTCCGGCCTGACGCCGCTCCCGTACCCCGTGTCCCGCACGCCCCGTACCTGCGGCATCCCGCGTCGCAGCCTCCTCCGGGCCCCCTCCGCGCGCGGCCGACCGGCGGCGCATTGGCCGAAATCATGCGTATGGAGCGCTCCTCAGCGGGTAGCCCGAACTGCGGCAACTGCCGGAGCAGGAGAGAGGGAGGACACCATGCCCCTGTCGACCACCGTCCCGTCCGGTCCCGCCCCGCACACCGCCGGACTGCCCGGCCGGGCTCCGGCTCCGGGGGAGCTCCCCCGGGTGGCGGATCCCTCGAAGGTCGCACCCCAGGACGCCCGCGAACTCTCCCGGCTCTTCTTCGCCACCCTCGACACCGCCCCCGAGGGCACACGTGCGCATCAGTACGCGCGCAACACCCTCATAGAGCTGAACCTCTCACTTGTCGGATTCGCAGCCGTCCGCTTCCGCAGTCGCACCGACCAGACGGAGGACATCGTCCAGGTCGGCACCATCGGACTGATCAAGGCGATCGACCGGTTCCAGCTCTCACGCGAAGTGGAGTTCGCGACCTTCGCGATGCCCTGCATCATCGGCGAGATCAGACGCTTCTTCCGTGACACCAGCTGGTCCGTCCACGTCCCCCGGCGGCTCCAGGAACTGCGGATCACGCTGGCCAAGGCGTCCGACGAGCTCTTCCAGCGCCTCGACCGCTCCCCGACGCCGGCCGAACTGGCCGCGCACCTCCGGATGGACGAGGAGGACGTCATAGAAGGCCTGATCGCGGCCAACGGCTATACCGCAGGCTCCATCGACTCCGCCGTCGACGACGGAGGGGAGGGCGGGACCAGGACACTCGCCGACCGGCTCGGCGAAGCCGACAGCGGCCTGGACCTCGTCGAGAACCTCACGGTGCTGAAACCGCTCGTCGCCCGGCTCTGCGCCAGGGACCGGCGCATCCTGCGGATGCGGTACGGCGACGAGCTGACCCAGTCACAGATCGGAGCCGAACTGGGCGTCTCCCAGATGCACGTCTCCCGGCTGCTGGCACGGATCACCGCACAGCTGCGGACCGGGCTGCTCGGCCCGGAGTGACCGCCCGCAGCGCAGGGCCGGACCGCACCCGTGGCGCATAACCGGCCATCCGGCGCCGGGCCTCCTCAGCCGGCCGCCGGCTGCGACCAGATCGCCCGGACCGTCTTGCCGGACGCGCGCGGGCTGACCTCGACGCGCCCCGCCAGGCGCAGCACCATGTGCCACCCGAAACCGCCGCCGCCCGCGAAGTCGGGCTCACGGGCCACCGGATGCGAGGGACTGTCGTCGTCCATCTCCACCACCAGCGTCCCGGCCTCCGCGCTGAGCCGCAGCCGCCACCAGCCCGCCGTGTGCCGGGCGGCGTTGGCGACGAGCTCGCTGATCACGAGCAGCACAGCGTCGACATCCGCCCAGGGGCAGTGCTGGGTCAGAAATCGGCTGGCGGTATCGCGGGCCGTGGCACTGTCTGCCAACGGCGAATCCAGGACAACCACGGGCGGCTCCTCAGTCATCTCCCGCTCGCTTACCCCGCCTGCGCCAGTCCATCACTCCCGGATCGCGGGTTCGCCCCCAGCGGAATCCGGGACGCCGCGGGGGGCCCGGTGGGGGGTGGCGGGACCTGTTCCACAGGCGCACAACAAATCGTCGCATCGACGTGGTGACACGCAACAAATCGCGCAGTGATGCGCAATGGACGCGTCTTGTCCCCGCCGAGTCGCTGAACGTACCGTCGGTCTGTCCCCAGGATTCCCTTCTGCACCCTTCGACGAGGTCTGCCATGCCGCCGCTGCGCACCGCCCTGCTCCAGAGTTCCGGCCGCCCGGGCGACGTCGCGGAGAACCTCGCGGTACTGGAGGAGGCCGCGGGCCGGGCCGCCGCTTCGGGCGCCGGACTGCTGGCCTGCCCGGAGCTGTTCCTGACCGGGTACGCGATCGGTGACGACCTGCCCCGGCTGGCCGAGCCCGCCGACGGCCCGGGTGCGCAGGCCGTCGCGGAGATCGCCGTGCGCCACGGGATCGCGGTCCTCTACGGCTACCCCGAACAGCACGGCGGCGTGCTGTACAACGCGGCCCAGCTGATCGGCGCCGACGGTACGAGCCTGGCCAACTACCGCAAGACCCATCTCTTCGGCTGCTTCGAGCAGAAGTGGTTCACGCCGGGGGACACCCCCGTCGTCCAGGCCGGGCTGGGCGGCCTGCGGATCGGGATCATGATCTGCTACGACGTGGAGTTCCCGGAGAACGTCCGCGCACACGCCCTCGCGGGGACCGACCTGCTCCTGGTGCCGACCGCCCAGATGCACCCCTTCCAGTTCGTTGCCGAGTCGCTGGTGCCGGTCCGGGCCTTCGAGAACCAGCTCTACATCGCCTATGTGAACCGGACCGGGGCCGAGGGCGACTTCGAGTTCGTCGGCCTCAGCTGCCTGGCCGGCCCCGACGGAACCGTGCGGGCCCGCGCCGGGCGCGGCACTGAGCTGGTCACCGCCGACGCCGACCCCGCCCTGCTGCGCGGATCGCGTGAGCTCAACCCGTACCTCCGCGACCGCCGCCCGGCCCTCTACGGCTCGCTGGCCTGAGCTCCGCCCGGCCCTCATCCCCCCGCCTTCAGCTTCAGCCGCTTTCCGCGGCTCTCCGTGCAAGGAGCCCGTACCCCATGACGTCCACGGTGCCCACCACCGCAGTCCAGCACGCCGACGGCCAGCCGCCGATCACCATGTTCGGACCGGATTTCCCGTACGCCTACGACGACTTCCTGGCCCACCCGGCGGGCCTCGGCCAGATACCGGCCACCGCGCACGGCACCGAGGTCGCGGTGATCGGCGGCGGCCTCTCGGGGATCATCACGGCGTACGAGCTCATGAAGATGGGTCTCAAGCCGGTGGTCTACGAGGCGGACCGGATCGGCGGGCGGCTGCGCACCGTGGGCTTCGACGGCTGCGACCCGTCGCTCACCGCGGAGCTGGGGGCCATGCGCTTCCCGCCGTCGTCCACGGCGCTGCAGCACTACATCGACCTGGTGGGCCTGGAGACGAAGTCCTTCCCCAACCCGCTGGCGCCCGGCACCCCTTCGACCGTGGTCGATCTCAAGGGCCAGTCGCACTACGCCACATCCGTGGACGACCTGCCCCAGGTCTACCGCGATGTGATGCACGCGTGGAACAGCTGCCTGGAGGAGGGCGCGGACTTCTCCGACATGAACCGCGCCCTGCGTGAGCGCGACGTACCGCGAATCCGGGAGATCTGGGCGCGGCTCGTCGAGCAGCTGGACGACCAGACGTTCTACGGCTTCCTCTGCGCGTCCGAGGCGTTCTCCTCGTTCCGGCACCGCGAGATCTTCGGACAGGTCGGCTTCGGGACGGGCGGCTGGGACACCGACTTCCCCAACTCCATCCTGGAGATCCTCCGGGTCGTGTACACCGAGGCGGACGACCACCACCGCGGGATCGTGGGGGGCTCTCAGCAGCTGCCGCTGAGGCTCTGGGAGCGCGAGCCGCAGAAGACGGTCCACTGGCCCTCCGGCACCTCCCTCTCCTCGCTGCACGCGGGGGAGCCCCGCCCCGCGGTGACCCGGCTGCACCGCACGGCGGGCAACCGCATCACCGTCACCGACGCGTCCGGCGACATCCGGACCTACCCGGCCGCGGTCTTCACCGCGCAGTCCTGGATGCTGCTGTCCAAGATCGACTGTGCCGACTCCCTCTTCCCCATCGACCACTGGACGGCGATGGAGCGCACCCATTACATGGAGTCGTCGAAGCTGTTCGTCCCGGTGGACCGGCCCTTCTGGCTCGACGGGGCCGTCGACGACAACGGCCGTCCGACCGGCCGCGACACCATGTCGATGACGCTCACAGACCGGATGACCCGGGGCACCTATCTGCTGGACGACGGCCCGGACCGGCCCGCCACCATCTGCCTCTCGTACACCTGGTGCGACGACAGCCTCAAGTGGCTGCCGCTCTCCGCGCAGGAGCGGATGGAGGTCATGCTGAAGTCGCTCGGCGAGATCTACCCGAAGGTGGACATACGGAGCCACATCATCGGGAACCCGGTCACGGTCTCCTGGGAGGACGAGCCCTACTTCATGGGCGCGTTCAAGGCGAACCTCCCCGGCCACTACCGCTACCAGCGGCGTCTGTTCACCCACTTCATGCAGGACAGGCTCCCCGAGGACCGGCGGGGGCTGTTCCTCGCCGGTGACGACATCTCCTGGACGGCGGGCTGGGCCGAGGGTGCCGTCCAGACCGCCCTCAACGCGGTCTGGGGGGTCATGCACCACTTCGGCGGTACGACCGACGCGGCCAACCCGGGGCCCGGTGACCTGTACGACGAGATCGCCCCGGTGGAGCTGCCGGAGGACTGAGCCTCCAGGACGAGCGGAAGAGCGAAAGAGGGGCGGACGGGGCCGAACCGGCTCCGTCCGCCCCTCACCCGTCCGCCCCGGCCGGTGCCGTCAGACACCGGCCGCGCGCGCCGCCGCGTACACCTCGGCGGCCACGTCCGTCAGTTCCCGCGCGTCACGCGTCGTGCCCTGGAGGTCGAGCAGGAACTCGGTGGCCACCCCGGTCTCCGCGTGCGCCACCAGGTCATCGACGATCTGCCCGGTACTGCCCTGGAACGGTTTGCGGTCCGCGCCCACGTACGGCCGGGCACTGTGGGCCGCGTTGACGCGGACCGTCGCGGTCAGCGGCCGATCGCGTCCCCGTCCGGCCGCCGCGTCCTGGATCTTCCGCCAGTCCTCGGCGAGTGCGCGGGCCCCGAGTGCGACGGGCATCCAGCCGTCAGCGCGGTCGACGAGACGCCGGATCGCACGGGGGCCGCCGGCCGGCAGCCGCACCGGGATCGGCCGGGCCGGTTTGGGGCCGACCTCGGAGGGGGCGATGGTGGTGAACTCCCCTGCGTACGACACCGGATCGGGGCCCCACACCGCCTGGAAGACGTCGAGCAATTCGTCGAGGAAGGCGCCACGCCTGCCGAACGGCGCCACGGCCGCCGCCGCGTACTCGTCGCTCGACCACCCCGTCCCGATACCGGCCACGACCCGGCCACCGCTCGCCGCGTCGAGCGTGGCGAGGGAGCGGGCCAGCTGGAAGGGCACATGCAGCGGGGCCACCAGCACACTCGTGCCCAGCTGCGCCCGCCCGGTTGCCGCGGCGGCCAGTGCCAGGGTCACCAGGGGGTCGGCCACCGAGCGGTACCGGTCGGGCCAGGGAAGCCCCGGTACGCCGTACAGCCCCTGGGTGGCGGGCTCCGGGAAGAGGATCCGCTCGAAGACCCACAGCGATTCGAAGCCGGTCTCCTCGGCGGCGCGGGCCACCGCGGGTACGTCACGGCCGATGGCGTACTGCTTCATCTGGGGAAGGCCGAGACCGAGCGGGATCGCCATGGTGGTACTCCTTCGATGCCGGGGTCAGCGCAGGGGGGTGAGCAGATACCGTCCGACGAGGCCGGCGCTGGCATCCATCCCGTCTCTGAACTCCTCGGCGAGCCCCGGTAGTTCCCGCAGGCCCCAGAGGATCCGGGCAGCCGACCAGGCCGCCTCGCGTGCGCGTTCCAGACTCCACGATCCGATCAGATGGGTGAGCGGGTCGACGATCTCCAGGAGATCGGGCCCCGGCATCAGCTCCTCGCGGATCCGTTCCTCCAGCCGCTCCAGGATGTCGCCCACCCGGTGGAAGTCCCCTTCCAGCGCGGCGGGTTCACAGTCGAGGAGCCGGCAGGCGTCGGTGACGGCCAGTGCCAGATCGTGGCCGATGTGTGCGTTGATCCCCGCGAGCGCGAACTGCAGCGGCCGCACGCCGGGATGGTGGCGGTACTGGAAGAGCGGTCGCCAGCAGGCCGGTGGCCTGCGTCCGGCGGCGACTGCGTCGACCGCGGCCAGATAGCGCTCCGCGAACACCGCGTCGAGCGTCGCGGCCCCGCGCCGGTCGGGGAACCGCCGTCTCCCGATGTTCCGGCCGACCTCCTCGGTGACCGTCAGATAGACGTTGTTGAAGACCGCCACCCCGTCCGCGGGCGGCCAGGACGCGCGCAGTTCGCGCATCCGGGCGGCCACCGCGGTGACCGAGTGCCCGGCGGGGGCGGCCGGGGCCGCGCGCTGTTCCGTCTGTGCCATGGGAGCAGCCTGGCAGCAGCGGGTCCGCGGCAGGCGCCGTCACGCCCGTACTTCCTCAGAACGGGCGAAGCGCGGAGGGTGCCGGGCGCCCTACGCGCCGCTGTCCTGCCCGCCGCTCTCCGGCTCCGTGCCGTCCCCGGTCCGCCCGGTCTCCTCGTACGAGGAGGTGCCCGAGTCCAGGAGGGGTGTCTGCACCTTGAGGTGCGGCGGGGCCATGGCCCGCAGGGCGTGGTAGCCGGTGATCACCACGATGGTGCCCAGCGCGATCCCGCTGAGCTGGAAGTTGTCCGTGATCTTCAGTGAGACTCCGCCGACGCCGATGATGATGCCCGCGGCGGCCGGTACGAGATTCAGCGGATTGCGCAGATCCACCTTGCCGTTGATCCAGATCTGGGCGCCGAGCAGGCCGATCATGCCGTAGAGGATCACGGTGATCCCGCCCAGCACACCACCGGGGATGGCGGCCACCACAGCGCCGAACTTGGGGCAGAGGCCGAAGAGCAGCGCGAAGCAGGCGGCGGCCCAGTAGGCGGCCGTGGAGTACACCCGGGTCGCGGCCATCACGCCGATGTTCTCGGAGTACGTGGTGTTGGGGGGACCGCCGAGGCCGGTGGAGAGCATGGAGGCGACACCGTCGGCGGCGATGGCGGTGCCCAGCTTGTCGTCCAGGTTGGTCCCGGTCATCTCGCCGACGGCCTTGACGTGCCCGGCGTTCTCGGCGATCAGCGCGATGATGACGGGCAGTGCCACGAGGATGGCCGACCACTGGAAACTCGGGGCATGGAAGGATGGCAGACCGACCCAGTCCGCATGGCCCACACCGGAGAGGTCGAGACGCCAGTGGTCGGCGACCTTTCCGTCGGCGCCGACCGAGTGGATCTTTCCGAAGACCTGGTCGAAGACCCAGGAGATGCCGTATCCGAACACCAGCCCCAGGAAGATCGCGATCCGGGACCAGAAGCCGCGCAGGCAGACCACGGACAGGCCGGTGAAGAGCATCACAAGGAGCGCCGTCCACTGGTCCTGGGGCCAGTACGTGGAGGCGGTCACCGGGGCCAGGTTGAAGCCGATCAGCATGACCACCGCGCCGGTCACCACGGGCGGCATCGCGGCATGGATGATCCGTGCGCCGAATCGCTGGACTGCGAGACCGGCCGCGAAGAGGACCGCACCGACGACGAAGACCGCGCCGGTGACGGTGGCACTGTCGCCCCCGGTGCCGCGGATGGTCGCAGCGACCCCCACGAACGAGAGCGAACAGCCCAGATAGCTCGGGACCCGGCCGCGGGTGGCGAGCAGGAAGATCATGGTCGCGACACCGGACATCATGATCGCGAGGTTCGGGTCGAGGCCCATCAGTACGGGCGCCACGAACGACGCGCCGAACATCGCCACGACGTGCTGCGCACCAAGTCCGGCGGTGCGCGGCCAGGTCAGCCGTTCGTCGGGCCGTACGACAGCCCCCGGAGCGGGGGTCCTCCCGTCGCCGTGCAAGGTCCAGCGCACGCCGAGGCCGCCCATGATCGCTCCCATTCGTTCACTTCTCTGCTGATTCTCTGTCTCGCCTGGCAGCTGTCCGTGCGCTTTGCGGCAGAAATGGCCAGGGCAATGTTAATCCGGAGCCCGTACCTCCCTTTACCGCCGTGGAAAGGTGCCCGCCGGCGGTGTGAGCCCCGCGGCGAGCTGCGTCCCACCGCTGCCACCGGGGGCTGCCGGCCGGCCCTGCCCGGACGCTCCGGCCGCCGGACCCGGACCTGCCGGGCGGCGCCGGGATCGCGACACCGGTTCAGGCCGGGCCCGCGGCGCCGGGGTCCCGGGCACCCTCGGCCGCCGCGCCGCCGGACCCCGTCACCGCCCGGCGCGCCGACCGGAGTACGCCCGCAGCCGGCACCAGGCCGAACGACAGCACCGTCACCAGGATGAAAGAGCCCACCAGGGAGGTCGCGTCGGCGATCCCGCCGATCGCCGACGGGGCGACGAGCCCCGAGGTGTACGTGATGGTGGCGACGCCGGCGATGGCCTGACTGGGGTTGGGGCCGCTCCGCCCGGCCGCCGCGAAGGCCAGCGGGACGACGACCGCGATCCCGAGCCCGATCAGTGCGAAACCGCACAGTGCCGTGGCGGGGCCGGAGGCCAGTACGACCAGCAGTCCGCCCAGCGTGGCCAGGACCCCGCCCGTACGCACCGTGCGTACCGCGCCGAAGCGGTCCACGACCCGGTCCCCGGTGAGTCTGACCACCGCCATGGTGAGGGAGAAGGCTGTGGTGGAGGCCGCGGCGACGCCCGCCGATGTGCCGAGGGTGTCCCGCAGGAAGACCGCCGACCAGTCGAGGCTGGCCCCTTCCGCGAAGACCGCGCAGAAGCCCACGGCGCCGATGATCAGCGCGGACCTGGGCGGCAGGGCGAAGCGCGGCGGCGGTGTCTCGTCCGCCGTGCTCCGGACGTCGAGCACTCCCTGGCAGGCGGCCAGGCCCAGCACGGTGAGAGCCGCTGCGGCGATGCAGTGGTGGAGCCTGGCGTCGCCGCCCAGGTGGGCGGCGAGCGTGCCCGCTGCCGATCCGATCAGCGCTCCCGCACTCCACATGCCGTGCAGCCCGGACATGATGGACCGGCCGAGCCTGTTCTCCGTTTCGACCCCCAGCGCGTTCATCGCCACGTCCGCCGTCCCCGCGGCGGCGCCGTAGAAGAAGAGCGCCGCGCAGAGTGTGAGCAGATTCGGCGCGAACGCGGGCAGCGCCAGCGCGAGGGTCCACAGCGCGAGCAGTCCGCGCAGCGCCTTGCGTGCTCCGAACCGGTGGGTGATCGCACCGGAGACCGGCATGAGCAGCGACGACCCGATCGCCGGAAAGGCGAGCGCGAGGCCGAGCTGCCCGGCACTGGCCCCGGCGTGCTCCTGGATCCACGGAACGCGGGTCGCGAAGCTGCCCGTCACCGCGCCGTGGACGCAGAACACCGCGGCCAGGGCGTACCGTGCCCGCTTCACCCTCCGCAGACTGAAGCCCGTCCCTCCGGTCATGCGCCCTCCCCGAGCGTCGTGTTCGCTGTCCCGTGCGGCTGCCGGGGACGGCCGTAAACTATCAGGCAACCTGCCTGATAAATAGATCTGGAAGGATCCCGGCATGCCCGCATCCTCGATCACCGCCCGGGCCGTCAATGACCGGATCGCCCTCGATCTGCTCCAGGGCGAAGGCCCGCTGACGGCCGGGCAGCTGAAGACCCTCACCGGTCTCTCCCGGCCGAGCGTCGCCGACCTCGTGGAGCGGCTGCAGGCGGCAGGGCTCATCTCCGTCGTCGGCGAGGTGGGCGCGGAACGCCGCGGTCCCAATGCCCGCCTGTACGGGATCGTGGCCGACCGGGCCCACCTCGCGGCCCTCGACGTACGGACCGGAAGTGTCGCCGTCGTCGTCACCGACCTGCTCGGGGCCGTCCTGGCGGAGGCCACGCTGCCTGTCGGGCACGGCGCGGGACCCGGCCCCGCCGACGCTGTCGAGGAGGCGGCCGCCCTGCTGGAGCGCACCGTGCGACAGGCCGGCGCCGCCCGCCTCCACAGCGTCGGGATCGGCGCCCCGGGGCTCATCGACCCGGCCACCGGTGAACTCAGGACCACCATCGGGCTGCCCGCCTGGCACCGCAGCCTGGTCGCCGCGCTGCAGGAGCGGCTGCCCGCGACCGTCCTCGTCGGGAACGAGACCAATCTGGCCGCCGTCGCCGAGCAGAGGAGCGGAGCGGCCCGCGGACTCGGCACCTTCGTCCTGCTCTGGCTCAGTCACGGGGTCGGCGCCGCCGTCGTCCTCGAAGGGAAGGTGCGCAGGGGAGCGTCGGGCGGGGCGGGCGAAATCGGCTTCCTCCCGGTGCCCGGCCGGGGCCTCCCCTCGGCCACCGACTGCGAGGACGGATTCCACGGACTGGCCGGCAGTGCGGCCATCTGCGCGCTCGCCGCCCGGCACGCCGTCACGGCCGTGCCGGAGCCGGAGGAACCGGCGGCGGCCGCGGCCGTACGGGCCGCTCCGTCGGCGGGACAGCGCGGCGAGGACTTCCTGGAGGCGCTGGCTGCGTCCCTCGCGATCGGGGCCGCCGCCGTCGTCGCCGTGGTCGACCCGGGCTGTGTGGTGCTCGGCGGCGAGATCGGCCACGCGGGGGGCGCGGACCTCGCGGCCCGGGTGGAGCGGCATCTGGCCGTCCTCTCTCCGCTGCGGACGGAGGTGCGCGCCGGGACGCTCGGTGGCACCGCGGTGCTGCGCGGAGCCCTCCTGACGGCCAGGGACGCGGCTCAGGACGATCTTTTCGGGGGCTGAACGCCCGTCCCGCGACGCGCTGTGACCGGCCCGTCGCACTCCCTGTGAGCCAGCCCACATCGGCTCGCTCGCATGGCCGACGGCCGGACGTGGCAGACTTGTCCCGTACCAGCAGCAGCGCACTCCGGGGTCGGTGTAATTCCGAACCGGCGGTTATAGTCCGCGACCCGTCCGCATCCAGCGGGCGGTTGACCAGGTGTAATTCCTGGACCGACGGTGAAAGTCCGGATGGGAGGCAGTGCGCGGCGGGCCGTATTGGTACGTCGTAGCCGGTGGCGTGTCTTCTGGATCCTCGGAACACAGCCGCTCCTCCGGCCCGGCGTCCCTGTGCGTTTCCGCTCTCTGTCGTCATCGACAGGCCCCGGAGTCCGTGCCCCAAGAGGCAGGAGGACCCGGTGGCCACCGCAGCCGCTCCATCGCCGCAGGCGCTCGACGCCATGCGCCGCGCCATCGCGCTCGCGGCGCGCGGACTCGGATCCACCAGCCCCAACCCCGTCGTGGGCTGCGTCGTCCTGGACGCGTCGGGCGAGACGGCGGGCGAGGGCTTCCACCAGCGGGCCGGCGGTCCGCACGCCGAGGTGCACGCACTCGCCGCGGCGGGCGACCGGGCGCGCGGCGGCACCGCGTACGTCACGCTCGAACCCTGCAACCACACCGGCCGCACCGGGCCCTGCTCGCAGGCGCTCATCGACGCCGGCGTCAGCCGCGTCGTGTACGCGGTAGGCGACCCGAACCCGCAGGCCACCGGCGGCGCCGACACCCTGCGTGCGGCCGGGATCGCGGTCACGTCCGGCGTACTCGCCGAGGAGGCCGGAGCGGGCAACGCCGCCTGGCTCACCTCCGTACGCCTCGGCCGCCCCCACGTGACCTGGAAGTACGCGGCGACGCTCGACGGCCGCACCGCCGCGGCCGACCGGACGAGCCGCTGGATCACCTCGGCCGAGTCCCGGGCCGACGTCCACCGGCTGCGCGCCGAGTCAGACGCGGTCCTCGTCGGCTCGGGCACCCTGCGCGCCGACGACCCGCACCTCGCCGTCCGGGGCATCGAGGGCGCGACCCAGCCACTGCGGGTCGTCCTGGACACCCACGCACGC
Source organism: Streptomyces sp. NBC_00388 (assembly GCF_036061255.1). Lineage (NCBI taxonomy): Bacteria > Bacillati > Actinomycetota > Actinomycetes > Kitasatosporales > Streptomycetaceae > Streptomyces > Streptomyces sp. NBC_00388. Next base: position 1,221,378 of record NZ_CP107948.1, on the reverse strand, counting down.
TCCCTCACCCCCACCGCCCGGGTCCTCGACGACGCCGCGCCGACCCTGGTCGTCGTGGGCAAGGCCGTCACCGCGCCCCCGCTCCCCGGATCAGGCGCCGACGTGGTGCGACTGCCCTGTGACGACGCGGGTATCGCCGTCGGCGCCCTGCTCGCCGAGCTGTACGCGCGCGGTGTCCGCTCCGTACTCCTCGAAGGCGGTCCGACGCTGGCCGGCTCCTTCGTCGCCGCGGGCGCCGTCGACCGGGTCGTCGGCTATCTCGCCCCCGTTCTTCTCGGCGCGGGCCCCGCGGCTCTCGCCGACGCCGGAATCACCACCATCACCGACGCGTTGCGTCTCGACATCACCGAGACCGTCCGCATCGGCCCCGATCTGCGGATCACCGCCACCCCGAAGGAGCGCTGAGCGCCGTGTTCACCGGAATCGTCGAAGAACTGGGTGAGGTCACCTCCGTCGAGGACCTCGGCGACGCCTCCCGCTTCCGCCTGCGCGGACCGGTCGTCACCGAGGACGCCAAGCACGGCGACTCCATCGCCGTCAACGGCGTCTGTCTCACCGTGGTCGAATCCGGCGGCGGTGAGTTCACCGCCGATGTCATGGCCGAGACACTCGACCGCTCCAGTCTCGGCGCGCTCGCCACCGGGTCCCGGGTCAACCTCGAACGCCCCATGGCGCTCGGCGGCCGGCTCGGCGGACACCTCGTCCAGGGCCATGTGGACGGCACGGGCACCGTCGTGGAACGCACGCCGTCCGAACACTGGGAGATCGTGAGGATCGCGCTCCCCGACGGCCTCTCCCGCTACGTCGTGGAGAAGGGCTCCATCACGGTCGACGGAGTCAGCCTCACCGTCGTCGACGCCGGACCGGACTACTTCACCATCAGCCTCATCCCCACCACCCTCGCCCTGACCACGCTCGGCATCAAGCAGCCCGGCGACCCGGTCAACCTCGAAGTGGACGTACTCGCCAAGTACGTCGAGCGGCTGCTCGGAGCCGACGGCGCACGCCCCGCACCCGGACCGGAGGGACCGCTGAAGTGAGCGCACTCACCTGGCTGAACACCGAGGCGTTCACCGTCATCGGCCAGCACATCCTGTGGTCCGACATGATCGGCAACACCATCGGGCTGATCGCGCTCGCCCTCGGCTGGCGCCGCTCGGTGCTGACCTGGCCCGCACAGTTCCTCTCCGGGGTCATCCTCGTCGGCGCGTACTCCTCGGCCCATCTCAGCGGCGGGGTCGGCAAGCAGCTGCTGGTCATCGGGATAGCCCTGTGGGGCTGGCGGGCCTGGACCCGGGGCCGGCAGCAGGCTCAGGACGGCAGCATCGCCGTACGGTTCGCCACCTGGCGCGAGCGCGGGCTGCTGCTGGCGGGCGCCATCGCCGGCACGGTCGCCGTCGCCGGTCTCTTCCTGGCCGTCCCCTCGCTGTCCTGGAGCCCGTGGGCCGACGCCTACATCTTCGTCGGCACTCTCGTCGCGATGGTCGCCCAGGCGCGCGGACTCGTCGAATTCTGGTTCGCGTGGCTGCTGGTCGACCTCGTCGGCGTCCCCCTCGCCTTCCACAGCGGCCTGGCCTTCTCCGGCCTGGTCTACGTGGTCTACTTCGCGCTCGTCCTCTGGGGCATGCGCGACTGGTGGCTCCGCTCCCGTACGAGCGTCAAGCCCGCCCTGGAAGGAGCAGCAGCATGACTGCCGAACCCGTCTGGTACTCGACCGACAACGCCGAGGACCTCTCCCTCGACCCCGTGGAGCAGGCCGTACGCGACATCGCGGCGGGCAGGCCCGTGGTGGTCGTCGACGACGAGGACCGTGAGAACGAGGGCGACCTCGTCATCGCGGCCGAGAAGGCCACACCCGAGATCATCGCGTTCATGATGAGCGAGTGCCGGGGACTGATCTGCGCGCCCATGGAGGGCGCGGAGCTGGACCGGCTCGACCTCCCGCAGATGGTCGAGAACAACACCGAGTCGATGCGGACGGCCTTCACCGTGTCCGTCGACGCGAGCAGCGCCCACGGGGTCACCACCGGCATCTCCGCCGCCGACCGCGCCGCCACGCTGCGCCTCCTCGCCGACGGCCGGTCCGGCGCCGGGGACTTCGTACGTCCCGGACACATCTTTCCGCTGCGGGCCAAGCCCGGCGGTGTGCTCGTGCGCAACGGGCACACCGAGGCGGCCGTCGACCTCGCCCGGCTCGCCGGGCTGCGCCCCGCCGGTGCGATCGTCGAGATCGCGGGGGAGGACGGGGTGATGCTGCGGCTCCCGGAACTCGTCCCGTTCGCGCGCAAGCACGGCCTCACGATCATCTCCATCGAGGACCTGGCCGCCTACCGCCGCAGCTCCGAACCGCGGGTGCGCCGCGAGGCGACCGTCCGCCTCCCCACCGCCCACGGCGACTTCACCGCGTACGGCTACCGGTCCATCGCCGACGGCATCGAGCATGTCGCCCTGGTCCACGGGGACCTCGGCGACGGCGACGACGTCCTGGTGCGCGTCCACTCCGAGTGCCTCACCGGCGACATCTTCCACTCGCTGCGCTGCGACTGCGGTCCCCAGCTGGAGGCGTCCATGGAGCGCATCACCGGCGAGGGCCGCGGGGTCGTCGTGTATCTGCGCGGCCACGAGGGGCGCGGCATCGGGCTGCTGTCCAAGCTGCGCGCCTACGAGCTCCAGGAGCGCGGCCGGGACACCCTGGACGCCAACCTGGAACTCGGGCTGCCCGCCGACGCCCGCGACTACGGCGCCGGAGCCCAGATCCTGGCGGACCTCGGAGTGCACAGCCTGCGGCTGATGACCAACAACCCCGAGAAGACCGCCGCGCTCGTCCGGCACGGTCTGGACGTCACCGGCCGGGAGGCCATGCCCGTCCAGGCGGGCGAACACAACCTCCGGTACCTGCGCACCAAGCGGGACCGGATGGGACATGACCTGCCCTGGCTGGACACCACGTCCGCCTGCGGCAACCAGTAGGAAGCACAAGGGAGACAGAACATGAGCGGCAAGGGCGCACCCGAACTCACCGTGAAGAACTGCGGCGACCTGCGCGTGGCCGTCATCGCGGCCCAGTGGCACGAGAAGGTCATGGACGGCCTCGTCGACGGCGCGCTGCGCGCCCTCGGCGAGCTGGGAATCGACGAACCGACCCTGCTCCGGGTCCCGGGCAGCTTCGAACTCCCGGTGGTCGCCAAGGTCCTCGCGGGCCGCGGCTACGACGCGATCGTCGCGCTCGGGGTGGTCATCAGGGGCGGCACCCCGCACTTCGACTACGTCTGCCAGGGCGTCACGGGCGGTCTCACCCAGGTCTCGGTCGAGACCGGCGTCCCGATCGGATTCGGCGTGCTGACCTGCGACACCGAGGAGCAGGCGCTGGACCGCGCGGGCCTGGAAGGCTCCAACGAGGACAAGGGGCACGAAGCGGTCACCGCGGCTGTCGCCACCGCGACCACACTGCGGACGGTCAGCGAACCCTGGCGCTGAGTGGGGAACGGGACCCCGTAGTCTTAGCAGCATCATGGCGAACAAAACCTTCGAAGAGCTCTTCTCCGAGCTCCAGCTCAAGGCCGCCAACGGCGACCCCTCCACCTCCCGTACCGCCGAACTGGTGGGCAAAGGGGTGCATGCCATCGGCAAGAAGGTCGTCGAGGAGGCGGCCGAGGTGTGGATGGCAGCCGAGCACGAGGGCAAGGAAGCCGCCGCCGAGGAAATCTCGCAGCTGCTGTACCACGTTCAGGTGATGATGGTCGCCCGCGGGATCTCGCTCGACGACGTCTACGCCCATCTCTGAGCCCGGCCCCGCGCACCACACCTCCACACCCGCCCGTACCGCACATCCCGTACATCCAGCACCCCCGCCACTCCGCACGAAGGAAGCCGACCTCATGCTGCGCATCGCCGTTCCCAACAAGGGTTCACTCTCCGGACCTGCGATGGCGATGCTCCATGAGGCCGGCTACCAGCAGCGCAAGGAGTCCAAGGAGCTCGTCCTCGTCGACCCGGAGAACCAGGTCGAGTTCTTCTACCTCCGCCCGCGCGACATCGCGATCTACGTCAGCTCCGGCAAGCTCGACATCGGCATCACCGGCCGTGACCTGCTGCTGGACTCCGGGGCCGAGGCCGAGGAGATCCTCCAGCTCGGCTTCGCCCGCTCGACCTTCCGGTACGCGACCAAGCCCGGCACCGCGAAGGGCCCCGAGGACTTCGGCGGCATGACGATCGCCACCTCGTACGAGGGGATCGTCGCCAAGGCACTGGCCGACCAGGGCGTCGACGCGTCCGTCGTCCACCTCGACGGGGCTGTCGAGACGGCCATCGAGCTGGGCGTCGCCCAGGTCATCGCGGACGTCGTGGAGACCGGCACCTCCCTGCGGAACGCCGGACTCGAAGTGATCGGCGAGCCGATCATGAAGTCCGAGGCCGTCGTCATCCGCCGGGTCGGCGCCGAGGCCGAAGAGCCCAAGGTGCAGCAGTTCCTGCGGCGTCTCCAGGGCGTCCTGGTGGCGCGCAGCTACGTGATGATGGACTACGACTGCCGGGTCGAGCACCTGGAGCAGGCCGTGGCGCTCACCCCCGGCCTGGAGTCGCCGACCATCTCACCCCTGCACCACGAGGGGTGGGTCGCCGTCCGCTCCATGGTCGCGGCGAAGGAGGCCCAGCGGATCATGGACGATCTCTACGCGCTCGGCGCCCGCGCCATCCTCACCACGGCCATCCACGCCTGCCGCCTCTGACCAGCCCGAAGGACGCACGGACATGACCGCCCCCGAACTTCCTGCCCTCCCGGTCACCTTCAGGCCCACCCGGACCCGGGTGGTGCTGCTGAGCGTGGGGACGGTCATGTTCGTCGTCCTCACCATCGTCTCCCTGATGCTGGAGACCCTGACCCCGGGCGAGCGCGTCTCGTTCATCCTCACGGCGGCGATCTTCTTCGGGGTGCTCGCACTGCTCAGCCGCCCCAAGGTCGTCGCGGACGAGGACGGCGTCACCGTCATCAATCTCACATCACGGCGCCGGCTGGCCTGGCCGGAGATCCTGCACGTCAATCTCCGCCCCGGTGACGCCTGGGTCTTCCTCGACCTCAGCGACGGCACCAGCCTCCCCGCCCTCGGGATCCAGCCCGGTATCGGCAAGGCTCACGCGATCCGCGACGCCCGCGCGCTGCGCGCCCTGGCGGACTCGCACGGCCCGGCGGCCACCGGTCCGGACGCGCCCCGGGCGTAGGACCCGCCACCTGCCGGCCAGGTGCGGGGTGGCTGAGCCACTGACGCATCGGGCCGCTGTTTGATTACTCTGGGGCGGGGCGCCAGGTGCGCCCCGCCCCGCATCGGTGACCCCCGTGGTCCGCGGGGCACCCCTGCGACATGAGGAGTGATTCCCTCCAGCAATGGACGGATCATCCGGTAGTACGTGCGCCGCCCCCCTCCTGGAGGCGGCGGCATGACCAGTCCCCTTCTGCTCCTCGGAGCAGCTTTCCTTCTGATTCTCGCCAACGGATTCTTCGTCGCGGCCGAATTCGGCCTCGTCACCGTGGAGCGGCCGGACGCCGAACGCGCCGCCGCCGACGGGGACCGGCGGGCCCGCACGGTCGTGCGCGCCCTGCGGGAACTCTCCTTCCAGCTCTCCGGCACCCAGCTCGGCATCACCATCACCTCGCTGGTGGTCGGCATGCTCGCCGAGCCCGCGCTGGCGCAGCTGCTCGACGCACCGCTCGGTGCCACCGGCCTCCCCGAAGGGGCCGTGTCCGGGATCAGCGTGGTGCTCGGCATGATGCTCGCCGCCGCCGTGCAGATGGTGATCGGCGAGCTGGTCCCGAAGAACTGGGCGGTCTCCAGGCCGCTCCAGGTGGCCCGGTTCGTCGCCGGCCCCCAGCACCGCTTCTCGACCGTGTTCCGGCCGGTGATCACCCTTCTGAACACGGTCGCCAACCGGCTGGTCCGGGCGCTCGGCGTCGAGCCCGCCGACGAGCTGGCCTCGGCCCGCACCCCCGGCGAACTGGTGTCGCTGGCCCGCCACTCGGCGCAGGCCGGCACGCTGGAGCAGGACACCGCGGACCTCTTCGTACGGACGCTCTCCCTGGCCGGGCTCGCCGCCCAGCACGTCATGACCCCGCGGGTGAAGGTCAGCGCACTCCAGTCGTCGGCGACGGCAGCGGACGTACTGAACCTCACCCGCGCCACCGGCCTCTCCCGCTTCCCCGTGTACCGGGAGCGCATCGACGAGGTCGTCGGAATGGTCCACCTGAAGGACGCCCTGGCCGTGGCGGTCCAGGACAGGCACCGGACGTCGGTGGGACGGATCGCCGTCGCACCGCTGCTGGTGCCCGAGACGCTGCCCGTGCAGCAGCTCCTGGAGCGGCTGCGCACCGAGCAGCCCATCGCCGTGGTGGTGGACGAGTACGGCGGCACCGCCGGAGTCGTCACCCTGGAGGACATCGTCGAGGAGCTGGTCGGGGAGGTCAGGGACGAACACGACGGCGCCGACGCCGACCGCCCCGAGCTGTCCCCGGCCCCCGCCGAGGACGGCAACCCCGCCTGGGAGGCCGACGGCAGCTGCCGGGTCCTCACACTGCGGCGGATAGGGCTGGAGGTCCCGGAGGGGCCGTACGAGACCGTCGCAGGTCTCGTGGCGGACCTGCTGGGGCGCATCCCCGCCCCCGGCGACCGGGCCGAACTCCCCGGCTGGCGGCTCTCGGTCCGCAGGGTCGAGCGCTACCGCGCCGAGCGGGTGCGGCTGGTCCGCACCGCCGACGTGCCCGTCCCGGTCATGGAGGGCGTGCGATGAGCTTCCTGCAGCTCCTCTTCGCCGCCGCCCTGGTCCTCGCCAACGGCTTCTTCGTCGGCGCCGAGTTCGCGCTCGTCTCCGTACGCCGCAGCCAGGTCGAACCGCTGGCAGCCGAGGGCTCAGCCCGGGCCCGCAAGGTGCTGTACGGCCTGGAGAACCTCCCGCGGATGATGGCGGCCGCGCAGTTCGGCATCACCGTCTGCTCCCTGACACTGGGCGCCGTCGCGGAGCCGACCGTCGCCCACCTCCTCGAGCCGGTCTTCGAGGCGGTCCGGCTGCCCGGCGGGCTGGTCCATCCGCTGGGGTACGCGATCGCCCTCGCCGTCGTGGTCTCCCTGCACCTGGTCATCGGTGAGATGGTCCCGAAGAACCTCGCCATGGCCGCCCCCGAGAAGACCGCGCTCTGGCTCAGCCCCGGTCTCGTCGGCTTCGCCCGGCTCTGCCGCCCGGTGACCGTCGCGCTGGGCGCCTGCGCCCGGCTGGTGCTGAAGCTGTTCGGCGTCGAGCCCAAGGACGAGGTCGAGGCGGTCTTCACCAGCGAGCAGCTCAACAGGCTCGTCGAGGACTCGGGTCAGGCCGGTCTGCTGGACTCGGAGGCGCAGGAACGCCTGGAGGACGCCCTGGAGCTGGGCAGCACGCCGATCGCGGACGTGCTGATCGCCCGCGCCGACCTGATCACGGTTGCTCCGTCGGTCACCCCGCTGCAGATCGAGGAGCTGACCGTGCGCACCGGCTACTCGCGTTTCCCGGTCTGCGCGGACGGCGGCGCCTTCATGGGGTATCTGCACGTCAAGGACGTGCTCGACCTGGAGGACCGGGAGCGGGCGGTCCCTCAGCAGGTCTGGCGCCCGATGGCGACGCTCCGTGCGGAGCTGCCGCTGGACGACGCGCTGACCGTGATGCGGCGCGCGGCCACCCATCTGGCACAGGTCGCCGACGGGTCGGGGAAGGTGCTCGGTCTGGTGGCCCTGGAGGACGTACTGGAGAAGCTGGTCGGCGAGGTACGCGACCCGGCCCACCGGCAGCTCCCCGCGCGGCCGGTGACACGGCTGGCGGAGCCGCGTACGGACCGCAGCAACCAGGCGCTGGCGGGCTGAGGCCCCAGCGCCTGGGGACGTGCCGGGGCCCGGGGCCCCGGCACGGTCCGGGCGGGAGACCTCAGCCGTTCCGCCTCAGGGGCGGGGCCCGGTCAGAGCGGCGGCTCCTGCTGCCCGCGGCCGACCGGTCCCCGCCCCGAGAGCACCTCCCCGTACGCCTGCATCAGATCCGGCAGCCGCAGGGTCGACAGATCGTCCCTGCCCGGTGTGGTCGCGTACCCGCTCAGCCGAAGATCCCGGTACGCGCAGCTCTTCTCGTACAGCGTGCGCAGGAAGCGCCCGTTGCCCAGCTCGTCGATCCAGCCCTGGTCCACCACATGACCGGCGATCGAGCGCAGCTCGTCCAGCGACTCCTCGTCCCACCTGTCGCCGTTCTCGGTCGCCAGCACCTCGCCGATGGCGGTCAGTTCGAGCGGCCGGTAGCTCGGGAAGTCGACCCGCGAGGTGAAGCGCGAGGAGAGCCCCGGATTGGTGGCGAGGAGACGGTCCATGCCCTCGGGGTAGCCGGCCAGGATGACCACCAGATGGTCGCGGTTGTCCTCGGCCCGCTTCAGCAGGACCTGGAGCGCCTCGTCACCGTACGCGTCGCCCTTGCTGTAACCGGAGTTGGAGAGGCTGTACGCCTCGTCCACGAAGAGCACCCCGCCCAGCGCCGAGTCGATCAGCTCGTTCGCCTTGACCGCGGTCTGCCCCAGGTACTCGCCCACCAGATCGGCGCGCTGGGCCTCGATCAGATGGTCGCCGCCGAGCAGTCCGAGTGCGTAGAACACCCGGCCCAGGATGCGGGCCACGGTGGTCTTGCCGGTGCCCGAGGGGCCCGAGAAGACGAAGTGGCGCTTCGGCGGCTGTACGGGGAGCCCCTGGCCGGCCCGCAGCCGGGCCATGTTGAGCTGCGCCGACAAGGCCTTGACCTGTCGTTTCACCGGTTCGAGGCCGACCATGCCCTCCAGCTCGTCCAGCGCACGCGCCAGCAGTTCGGGGTCGGTGGGGCCGGCGGGCAGGTCCGGCGGGAACTGCTCCGCCGGCGCGGTGTCCCTGTTCCTCACGGTGCCGGGCGGCGGGGCGGAACCGGGCGGCGGATCCCCGCCGGGGCTCCCCGGGCCGCCGGGCCGGGGCTCGCGCCCCTCCAGCGGGTCGCCCTCCACGAAGACGCCGTCGGCCTGCCCGTCCGCGGCGTCCTGGCCGAAGCCGGCCAGCGAGACCGCCGCGTAGTCCACCGCGTCGTCGTAGCCGTCGCCCTCGGAGATCGCGGCGAGCCGCGCCGCGGTGTCCATGAACCCGGGATCCACCCGGTGCACCGCCCGGTACAGCGGCAGGGCCGCCGCGCTGCGCCCGGTTCCCTCGTGGGCGCGGGCGAGCCAGTAGCGCAGCTCCTTGCGCTGCGGCTGCTCGCTGCGGCAGCGCATCAGCGCGGCGGAGAGCAGCGGTTCGGCCTGGCCGTACATCTCCAGGCGGACCCGGGCCATCCCGCCGAAGAGCCCCGCCTCGATGCCCAGGACCGGGTCGTCGACCAGCGAAGCGGTGTGACGCACCAGCCGCTCCCAGTCCTTGGCGAGATACGCCCGGCACGCGTGCAGGAACCGCACCTGTGGATCGGTGTCGACCGGCGGCAGCCCCGCGAGCGCCCGGTCAAGCTCCGGCACGTGGCGCCCGTCCAGCCAGTGCGAGGCGTGCGCGAGCAGCAGATCGCGCGGGCTCTCCAGCACCGGCTGCACCCACCAGCCGAGCCAGTACCAGGAGTTGAGGGTCCGGCGCAGCCTGCCTCGCTGTTCACCGAACCGGTCCCGGTGCCGGAACATCCTCAGTAACGCGGTGGTGGTGTCCACCCGCAGCGCGTGCAGGCCGAGCCAGCCGTCCGCCATTCCCGGATCGAGCCGCACCGCGGCCCGGAATTCCTCCTCCGCCTGTGGGTACGCCCCCATCGTGTAGGCGTCCACCCCCCGCAGCCAGGCGAGATCGGCCGGGGCGTGCGAGCCCTGCGTGCCGAAATCCATCACGTCCCCCACAGACCGTGCCCCCGTACCGTGCCGCCGGACTCACCGCCCGGCGGCCTGTGAACCGCTGTACAGCGGACGGGAATTGACCGGTGCCGCCCGAAGGGCATCGTACCTGCGCAGAGGCCCGGTACCGAAGGGTGCCGGAGTACTCGTCGCCGTGCGGAGGGCCTTGCTCACGGTGACCGAGGGTGAGCGATCGGAGCGGAAGGTGGTCCGGTCGACGACGGAATGGGCAGAACGAAGCCCCCGATCACGGGGGAACAACCGGGGGCTTCGCGTCTGCGGCGGCTCCGAAAAGCCGCACATTGAGAACGTAAGACCTGTACGGGCCCTGGGTCAAGCGGAGTTGAGGCATGGGAAGGGCGGTTTTCCGCCGGGTGCCGGTCCTGCGGAGAGGTCATGACTGCGTGTGACCAAAGGGATCGCTCACGCGGTCGCCGAGGGGCCGGGACGCCACGCGTAGCCCGTGGGGCGCTCATGCACCAGCAGGTCCGCGAATGGCCGGGAAGGGTCCCCGGCGAAGTGCCGGGTCTCCGCCGCGGTCCAGCCGTCCCAGAAGTCCGTCAGGCCCGGCCCGTCGCGGTGGCGGCCCCGCGCCCAGGAGGCGGCGGGGTCCCGGTCCATCCAGAGCAGTCCGGCGAGATGAGGGCGCAGCGCCCGGCGGCCCGCGCCGACGCCTTCCACAATGACGACGTCAGTGGCGTCGACGGTCCGCTCGGCGCCGAAGCGGCGCAGCGTCCAGTCGTACGGCGCGTACCGTGCCGCCTCGCCGCGCGTGAATGGCTCGATGACCTGCGCGCGCAGCCGTCCGGTCCAGCCGAACAGTTCCTGGTGGGTGGCGAGATCGTCCAGATGGAGTACAGGCGCACCGTCCAGGGCGCGGGCGAGCCTGGCCGAGAACGTGCTCTTCCCCGAGCCCGCGTGGCCGTCGACCGCGATCAGCCGAACCGGCCCGCAGGAGACGGGCCGTAGGCGGATCGCGGTGGCGAGGGCTTCGAGGTCTTCCATGGGGTCAGCCTAGGAGCAGTGGACGGCGCCGCAGGTCACGCCAGTGGTCGAGACCAATATTGGTGACAGGACGCGAGGCGAATCACTGGCAGAAACGCGTCGGGAGCCGCGATAGTTGCCCCACTGCCGTGCACTTGCCGCCCCATCCGTATCCGACTGGGGGTCCACCACCGTGACCAGTACCACTCCGCGCAGGACCGTCCTGGCGGCCGCGATCGCCGCTGCCGCCGCTGCCGCAGGCGCGGGAGGAGCAGCACCCGCCGTCGCCGCCGCACCCGCACCCGCGCCCGCCTCCCCGCAGGCCCCGGGGGGAGGACCCGTGACCCCGCTCGTGGACAACAGCGCCTGGACCTCGTACGCCGACTGGCGCAGCGGTACGGCCGACGGCGCCAGGGCTGTCCCGGGCCGCGGCTGCGGGCTGGTCATCGAGGCCCCGGCGGGCCGCACCGACTACACCGATCCGCACACCGGAAAGACCGCGGCCTGGGAGTACGCGACCTGGACCTCACCGGTCCACCGTTCCCGGGTGCCGGCCACCGAGGCCGTCGCCTCCTGGAACGCGCACACCCCTGCGGGCACCTGGATCCAGGTCGAGCTGCGCGGCAGCTACACCGACGGCACCGACACCCCCTGGTACGTGATGGGCCGCTGGGCCTCGGGCGACGCCGACATCCGGCGGACCTCCCTCGACGGCCAGAGCGACGGCAAGAGCTCCATCTCGACCGACACCTTCGCCGTCGACGACGCCGCGAACGGGCCGCGGCTCGTCTCTTACCGGCTGCGGCTGACCCTGTACCGCACCCCGGGCACCCGGCTCACACCCACGGTCCGGCGGGTCGGGGCCATGGCGTCGGCCGTCCCCGACCGGTTCACCGTGGCGCCCTCGGTACCGCGGATCTCCCGTGAGCTGACCGTCCCGCGCTTCTCGCAGAACATCCACGCCGGTCAGTACCCGGAGTACGACAACGGCGGTGAGGCCTGGTGCAGCCCCACCTCGTCCTCGATGATCATCAAGTACTGGGGGCGCGGGCCCACCGCGTCCGACCTGGCCTGGATCGACCCGTCGTACGCCGACCCCGAGGTCTGCCAGGCGGCGCGCGGCACCTACGACTACCAGTACGAGGGCTGCGGCAACTGGCCGTTCAACGCCGCCTACGCGGCGGCGTACGAGAACATGAGCGCCGTGGTCACCCGCCTGGGGTCGCTCGGCGACCTGGAGACACTCATCAGGGCGGGCATCCCGGTCATCACCTCGCAGTCCTTCCTCAAGGAGGAGCTGACCGGCGCCGGGTACGGCACGTCGGGCCATCTGATGACGGTGATCGGCTTCACGGCCGACGGCGATGTGATCGCCAACGACCCCGCGTCGCCCGACGACAACGCGGTCCGGCATGTCTACCGGCGGGCGGAGTGGGAGAACATCTGGCTCCGGACCAAGCGGCACAACGCGTCCGGCGCCGTCGTCTCCGGTACGGGCGGGGTCTGTTACCTCTACTGGCCCTCCGACGCCACGCCTGCCCAGCGGCGGGCGCTGGCCGCCGTCGGTATCCGCTGACCCGGTCCGCCCCAGGTCAACGGCTGCCCGGTCGGCCGTACCCGGCCCTCAGGGGGTCTGCCATACTTCGGGCTTCCGAGGCTGTGGCAGCCTCCTGAGGCAGTGGCGGAACAGGGCCGGACGTGAACCAGAGCGGACCGTACATACACCAGCGCACCCCGACCGAGCGCTCCCAGCTCCGTCGCGCCGACTTGATCGCCACGGGGCGGAGACTCTTCGCCGACACGTCCTACGACGCGCTGTCGATGGACGACATCGCCCGGCACGCCGGGGTCGCGAAGGGGCTGATCTACTACTACTTCAAGAGCAAGCGCGGTTACTACCTCGCCGTCGTCGAGGAGTCGGTGGCCGATCTGGTGGCCCGCGCGGCGAGCGACACCGGACTGCCCAGGGCCGACCGCGTGCACCGCACCATCGAGGGCTATCTGCTCTACGCCCAGCACAACAGGGCGGCCTTCCGCACCATCGTGACCGGCGGGGTGGGTTTCGACACCCAGGTCCAGGCGCTGCGCGGCGCGGTCCGTGAGGAACTCATCGCCACCATCGCGGAGGGCGCCTACGGCCGCCGGGACATCCCGCTGCTGGCCAGGCTGGCGCTCCTGGGCTGGCTGAGTGCGGTGGAGGGCATCACGCTCGACTGGCTCGGCCACCAGGAACTCGACCGCGCGCAGATCCGTGAGCTGCTCGTCCGGATGTTGCGCAACACCCTCGACACCATCGGTGAGTTCGTCTCCGAGTGCCCGTCACCGCCGCCGCCCGGGTGACCCGGGACGGGGTGGTGTGACACGGGAGGGGCGGAGTGGGTGGGGGACCCGCCGGTCCTCCACCCACCCCGCCCCGATCAGGACCGCGGACCCTAGCTGACGGCGTGAATCAGCTCGCCGTTGGAGGTGTCACCGCTGAGCTCCCAGAGGAAGGTGCCGCCGAGACCCTGCTGGTTCTTGTAGGCCATCTTCCCTGCGATGGTGGCGGGGGTGTCGTAACTCCACCAGTTCGAGCCGCACTTGGCGTAGGCCGTACCGGCGACGGTGCCGGTGGCCGGGCAGCTGGTCTTGAGGACCTTGTAGTCCTCGATCCCCTGCTCGTACGTGCCGGGGGCCGGGCCGGTCGCCGTGCCGCCGGGGGCGGCCTGCGTCACGCCGGTCCAGCCGCGGCCGTAGAAGCCGATGCCGAGCAGCAGCTTGCTCGCGGGCACGCCGAGCCCCTTGAGCTTGGTGATGGTGGCGTCCGTGTTGAAGCCCGCCTTCGGGATGCCGGTGTAGGACGTGAGCGGGGAGTGCGGAGCGGTCGGCCCCTGTGCGTCCCAGGCGCCGAAGTAGTCGTACGTCATCGGGTTGTACCAGTCGACGTACTGCGCGGCTCCCGCGTAGTCGGCGGAGTCCATCTTGCCGCCGGCCGATGCGTCGGCCGTGATCGCGGCGGTGACCAGCGACGACGAGCCGAACTTGGCGCGCAGCGCGGCCAGCACGTTCTTGAGGGCCGCGGGCCCGCTGGTGTCGCAGGAGAGACCGCAGCTGTTGGGGTACTCCCAGTCGATGTCGATGCCGTCGAAGACATCGGCCCACCGCGAGTCCTTGACCAGGTTGTAGCAGGACTGCGCGAAGGCGGCCGGGTCCTTCGCCGCCTCGCCGAAGCCGCCGGACCAGGTCCAGCCGCCGAAGGACCAGATGATCTTGAGGTTGGGGTGCAGCTTCTTCAGCTCACGCAGCTGGTTGAAGTTGCCCGCCACCGGCTGGTCCCAGGTGTCGGCGGTGCCGCTCACGCTGGAGGCGGCGTCGTAGGTCTTCTGGTAGTCGGCGTAGGCGTCGCCGATGGCGCACTTGCCGCCGGTGACGTTGCCGAAGGCGTAGTTGATGTGGGTGAGCTTGTCCGCCGAGCCCGAGGTCTGGATGTTCTTGACCTGGTAGTTGCGCTGGTAGACGTCCCAGTCCGCGTAGTACCCGACGACCTTGCTGCCCGCGGCCGTCGTGGCGCCCGCCGCGGTGCTCGCGGCCGTCGTGGCGTGATGCTCGCCGGCGGTCGCCGTGCCGGCGCCGGCGAGCAGGGTGACACCGAGGGCCGCCGTACAGGCGGTGGCGAGAAGGGCCCGGACCCGGGCCCTTGGGTGGAATCGTCCGAACATGCTGTCTCCTCGTGGGGAGGGGAACGGGAGGTGGGGGAAACTGACTGGTGCAGGTGTTTTGGCATGAACGCGAAAAGCCGGTAGAGGGAAGGTAGAAGGACTAGACCAGTGTGGTCAATGGTTCGGACCAATTTTCGCCTCGTGACGGAAGTCCGCCGATCGGGCATACTCAACCCGCCACAGCCTCTGGTCTGCCGCTTCCGCGATCCGGGAGGGCAGCATCGGCTGAAGGCGAGACCCGGCGGCGTTGCCACACCCTGGCGACGCGTACGCCGCAGCGCCCGACAGGGAGGAGAGTGTCGCCATGCCCGACCGCGCCCCGCAGTTGGTGGACCGCCAGTTGCCCACCGAGGAGTCCCGGGATCTGCTCGCGCTGGTGCGCGACATCGTCCAGCGGGAGATCGTGCCCGGTGCGGCCGCAGGTGAGGAGGACGGCCGGTTTCCCCGCGAAGTCTTCACCCTGCTCTCGGAGGCCGGACTGCTCGGCCTCCCCTACGAGTCCGGGTACGGCGGCGGTGACCAGCCGTACGAGGTCTATCTCCAGATCCTGGAAGAGCTGGCGGCGGCTCGGCTGACCGTCGGCCTCGGCGTCAGCGTCCACTCCCTCGCCTGTCACGCGCTCGCCAACTACGGCAGCAAGGAACAGCGGGCCGCCCACCTGCCCTCGATGCTCGGCGGCGGGCTGCTCGGCGCGTACTGCCTCTCCGAGCCTGCGTCGGGCTCCGACGCCGCCTCGCTCCGCACGAAGGCCGTACGGGAGGGTGAGGACTGGGTCATCACCGGGACCAAGGCGTGGATCACCCACGGCGGCGTCGCCGATTTCTGTACGGTCCTGGCGCGCACCGGCGGCGAGGGGGCGCGCGGGATCTCGGCGTTCCTGGTGCCGGGCGACGCGGGCGGGCTGACCGCGGCCGTCCCCGAGAAGAAGATGGGGATGAAGGGATCGCCCACCGCCCAGCTGCACTTCGACGGTGTACGGGTGCCGGGCGAGCGCCTGATCGGGGAGGAGGGCCAGGGCTTCGCCATCGCGCTCTCCGCACTCGACTCGGGGCGGCTGGGGATCGCCGCCTGTGCCATCGGTGTCGCCCAGGCCGCCCTCGGTGAGGCGGTGCTGTACGCGACGGAGCGGCAGCAGTTCGGCCACCCCATCGCGGACTTCCAGGGACTGCGCTTCATGCTCGCCGACATGGCCACCCAGATCGAGGCCGGCCGCTCCCTCTACCTCGCGGCCGCGCGGCTGCGGGACGCCGGGCTCCCCTTCTCGCGGCAGGCGGCCATGGCCAAACTCTTCTGCACGGACGCGGCGATGCGGGTCACCACCGACGCGGTCCAGGTGCTCGGCGGTTACGGCTACACGGCGGACTTCCCGGTCGAGCGGTTCATGCGGGAGGCCAAGGTGCTGCAGATCGTCGAGGGCACCAATCAGATCCAGCGGATGGTCATCGCCCGCCACCTCGCGGGTCCGGAGTCGCGCTGAACCGGCCCGGCCCGACGGTCGTCGCGACGAGGCGGGCCCACTCCGGGTCGCGGCGGCCGGGCAGGGTCCGGCCGGCCCGCCCCCACTGCCGGACCAGGTCCTGGTAGACGGGTGTGTCCGAGCTCTGCCGAAGCGATTCTTCAGGGGCGGGGGAGGGCAGCCGGTGCAGCCCCGTCCCGGCCCCGTGGTGCGGAAGGGTCATGCACGGTCAACGGCGGGCCGAGCCGCCCGGTCACCGGCTCGCGCCGTCGGGCGTCTGTTCGCGCGGCGGCGCGAGGTGTGCGCGGACAGCGGGCCCGGGGGCGGATCCCGCGCGGACCGGGTCTGGCCGTCCCCACCGTTTCTGACGTACCGTCATCTTCCCTGTCAGCAGGAGGATGCCGTGGCCGACGACCGACCCATCGCGCTCGACGAGTACCCCGTCCACCAAGTACCGCTGTCGATGAAGCACGTCGCGACAGGCGACCGCAACGCCTATGACCGCTGCATCTTCCACGTCTTCGACCACCGCGGCAGGGCGCTGCTCGTCGCGGGGCTCGGCGTCTACCCCAACGCCGGGGTGATCGACGCGTACGCGACGCTGCGCACCGGTGACCGGCTGCACGCGGTCCGCGCGTCGGACGCCCTCACCGACGACCGCATGAACCTCGCCGTCGGGCCTCTGCGCATCACCGTGGACGCCCCGCTCCGGCGGCTGGCACTGCACTGCGCGGCCGACCCCGCCGACCCGGACTCGCTCGCGTACGACATCGAGTGGACCGCGGACTTCCCGGCAGTCTGGGAGCCGCACCATGTGCAGCGGCGCGGTGAGCGGCTGATGCTCGAAGGCCGCCGCTTCGTGCAGGCGGGCAGCTGTTCCGGCGTCATCCGCGCGGGCGGCGAGGAGATACGGGTCGGGGCGGGGGAGTGGACGGGCACCCGCGACCGCAGCTGGGGGGTACGGCCCATCCCCGGCGAGGAGGGCGGGCGGGCCGACGCCGAGTACCGGCCCGAGGGATTCCACTGGCTCTGGGTCCCGGTCCGCTTCGACGACCGCTTCGTCTTGGTGATCGCGCAGGAGGACGCCGACGGCTACCGGACCCTGAACGAAGCCCTCCTGGTACGCGACGGCCGGCCCGACGTCCAGCTCGGCTGGCCGCGAACGGAGATCGGCTACCGGTCGGGCACCCGCCACCCCGAACGCGCTGTCATCCACCTCGGCGGCCCGGACGGCCGCCCCCTGGAGCTGACGGCCGAAACGCTCTGCTCCTCGCCGCTGGCGCTCGGCGCGGGCTACCCGCCGGCCACCGACTGGCAGCACGGCACCTGGCAGGGGCGGGGCTGGAGCGACCGGCGCTGTTACGACATGAGTGACCCGGCGGCCCACCCGGAGGCCGCCTACGGCGTCACCGACCACGCCGCACGCTTCACCCTCGACGGCCGGGTCGGCCACGGCATCTTCGAGCACGGCAGCTTCGGCCGCCACGACCCGAGCGGATTCACCGGGTACGCGTCGGTCGCTCCCTGAGCCCGCCCCGCCCATGAGCCGTACGCACGTCCGCGACCCCCGTCCCGAGCGAGGAGCACCGCCATGACCACGGCACCACGCCCCCGCACGACCACCCGAGACCCGCAGGACCTGGCCCGCAGGCTCTCCGCCTGGCTCTCCGCCCGGCTGCCGGGCGCCCGTACCGGCCCTCTCGCCGCCCCGGCGTCGAACGGCATGTCGAGCGAGACGCTGCTCTTCGACATCGACGCCCCCGGCGCCCCGGCCGTCTCCTGCGCCCTGCGCCTGGCCGCCGACCCCGACGCGTACACGGTCTTCCCCGCCTACGACATGGAGCGGCAGTACCGGGTGATGAGCCGGGTCGCCGCGCACACGGACGTCCCGGTACCGCGCGTCCTGTGGCTCGAAACGGATCCGGGTCCGCTCGGCGCGCCGTTCTTCGTGATGGAACAGGCCCACGGCAGGGTCCCGCCCGACGTCATGCCCTATACGTACGAGGGGAATTGGCTCCACGCCGCGACCGACGCCGAACGCGCCGCCCTGGAGGATTCGACCCTCCGCGTCCTGGCCGGGCTGCACGGTCAGTTCCCGCCGGACCAGGGGGAGTTCCTGCTCCCGGCCGGTGAGGGCACCCCGCTGCGCCGCCATGTGGACGGGCAACGGGCCTACTACGCCTGGGTGGTGGAAGGGCTGCCCCGCTCACCCCTGATCGAGAGCGCCTTCGGGCGGCTGGAGACGCTGTGGCCCCAGGACGAGGGGCCCGCCGTGCTCTGCTGGGGAGACGCCCGGATCGGCAACATCGTGTACGACGGCTTCGAGGCCGCCGCGGTGCTCGACTGGGAGATGGCGGCCATCGGACCGTGCGAACTGGACCTCGGCTGGACCGTCTATCTGCACCGCTTCTTCCAGGACCTCACCGAGGGATCCGGGCTGCCCGGGCTGCCGGGTCTGCTGCGCCGCCGGCACGTCGAGCGGCGGTACGCCGAACTCACCGGCCACGCACCGCGCGACATGGACTTCTACCTGCTCTACGCGGCTCTGCGGCACGCGATCGTCATGCTGCGCATCGCCTACCGGCAACTGCACTTCGGTGAGGTCCGGGCCCCTGCGGACCCGGATGCCATGATCCTGCACAGGGCTTCGCTGGAGGCCCTGGTACGGGGGACGTACGACTGGTCAGGCGGCCTCGCGCGCCGCCCGGAACGCCCTGACGGGGCGTGAGCCCGGGCCGCCGACGTGCGAGAAGGGCTGCTTGCGCCAGTCGAGGCCCTGGGGCAGCGTGAGCAGCAGCGCGGTGTCCAGCTCCTCGGCCTCAAGGGACGCACCGGCCGCCTCCGCGTCCGAAGCCGCGCGGCCGGTGCCCGCGCACGCGGTCAGGCCGAACGGATTCCAGGGGCTCGCACAGAGCGCGTGCTCGGGCAGTATCGCCTCGCCCGCCAGGAGGGCGATCGGCTGCGCGCAGTCCGGGCAGATCACCCGGTACATCTCGCAGGTGTCGTACACGGCGAGACCCGGATCGTTCTCGATGGCCGCGAGCTCTGCGGGCTCGATGGCATCGGCGCTCTTCAGCTTGTGCATGGAGATTCTCCCCCTCGGATGGGCCGACCAGAAACTGTGGTCTCGACCACAGCAAGCACTTCCCGTCCGGTGTCCGCGGTAACCGCGCGTCCCCCGCGGACACGGTCCGGAGGCTGTGGTCTTCGTCACATGTCAGCGCCAGGTGCCCTCGGCGGCCCTCTCCGGCTGTGCCGGAGAGGGCCGGGGCCATAGGTTGATCCGTATGGAGGAGCTGGATCGCCGCATCGTGGAGTTGCTCGTCAAGGACGGGCGGATGAGCTACACCGACCTGGGCAAGGCCACCGGCCTTTCGACATCGGCGGTGCATCAGCGCGTACGCCGTCTCGAACAGCGCGGAGTCATCCGCGGCTACGCCGCCGTGGTCGACCCGGAGGCCGTCGGGCTGCCGCTCACCGCGTTCATCTCGGTGAAACCCTTCGACCCGAGCGCCCCGGACGACATCGCCGAGCGGCTCGCCGGGGTCCCCGAGATCGAGGCCTGCCACAGCGTGGCGGGGGACGAGAACTACATCCTCAAGGTGCGCGTCCCGACGCCGCTGGCCCTGGAGAACCTGCTGACCAGGATCCGCTCGCTGGCCGGGGTCTCCACCCGCACCACCGTCGTGCTCTCCACCCCTTACGAGGCGCGGCCCCCGGAGATCTGACCAGCCCCGGCCCCGCGTACGGGCCCCCTGCGCGGATCGTTCCGCGCAGGCGGGAGACTGTTCTCCATGACCGAGAGCACCGCCCCCCAGACCGACCACCGGACCGTACTGCTGCGCGGTGGAGACATCCACAGCCCCGCAGACCCCTTCGCCACCGCGATGGTCGTGGAACGCGGGCACGTCGCCTGGGTGGGCTCCGAAGGGGCGGCGGACGCCTTCGCCAAGGGTGTCGACGAGACCTTCGACCTCGAAGGGGCCCTGGTGACCCCGGCGTTCACCGACGCGCATGTCCACACCACCTCGACGGGGCTCGCCCTCACCGGCCTCGACCTGTCGGCGGCCAGGACCGCGCAGGAGGCACTGCGCCTCGTACGGGAGCATGCGGAAGCCCGCCCCGGCGACCGGGTGCTGCTCGGCCACGGCTGGGACGCGTCAGGATGGCCGGACGGGCAGCCGCTGTCCCGCACCGCGCTCGACGAGGCGGCCGGCGGCCGGCCGGTCTATCTGCCGCGGGTCGACGTCCACTCGGCCGTGGTCTCCACCGCCCTGCTCGACCTGGTCCCGCGGGTCACCTCCCTCCCGGGGTACCGCCAGGACGCCCCCCTCACCGGCGCGGCGCACCACGCCGTGCGCGCAGCCGCCCACGCGCAGATCACCCCGGAGCAGCGCACCGGGGCGCAGCGCGCCGCCCGCGAGCGGGCCGCCTCGCTCGGTATCGGCGCGCTCCACGAGTGCGGCGGGCCCGACATCTCCGACGAGGACGACTTCACGGCGCTGCTCCGCCTCGCCGGGCAGGAGCGGGGGCCGCGCGTCTTCGGCTACTGGGCCGAGCGCGTCGCCGGCGCCGGGGACGCACAGCGCATCAGGGAGCTCGGCGCGATCGGCGCGGCCGGCGACCTCTTCGTCGACGGCTCCCTCGGCTCGCACACCGCCTGCCTGCACGAGCCGTACGCGGACGAGGCCCACACCGGCACCGCACACCTGGACGCCACCGATATCGCCGCCCATGTCACCGCATGCACCGAGGCGGGACTCCAGGCGGGCTTCCACGCCATCGGGGACGCCGCACTCACCGCGGTCGTCGACGGAGTACGGGCCGCCGCCGGGAAGCTCGGCCTCGCCCGGGTCCGCGCTGCCCGCCACCGCGTCGAGCACGCCGAGATGCTCACCCCGGAGACCGTCGCCGCCTTCGCCGAGCTGGGGCTGACCGCCTCGGTCCAGCCCGCCTTCGACGCGGCGTGGGGCGGCGACGACGGCATGTACGCCCAGCGGCTCGGCACCGGCCGGGCACGGACCCTCAACCCGTACGCCGCCCTGCTGCGGGCCGGAGTGCCGCTCGCCTTCGGCTCCGACAGCCCGGTCACCCCGCTCGACCCCTGGGGGAACGTACGGGCGGCCGCCTTCCACCGGACCCCGGGCCACCGGATCTCCGTACGCGCCGCTTTCGCCGCGCACACCCGCGGCGGCTGGCGGTCCATCGGCCGGGACGACACCGGGATCCTCGTACCCGGCGCCCCGGCCGACTACGCGGTCTGGCGCACCGCCGACCTGGTGGTGCAGGCCCCCGACGACCGGGTGGCCCGCTGGTCGACCGACCCGCGCTCCGGTACTCCGGGGCTGCCCGACCTCACCCCCGGCGCCGAACTCCCGGTCTGTCTGCGGACGGTGGTCTCCGGACAGACGGTCTTCGTGAGGCCGAACGAGTGACATCGCGGTATTTCGTGCGGCCGATCGATGCCGGAAATCCTCTCGCACCACCTGGGTCTCCTCCGTACTGACCTGCCCATTCATCAGAACACCGCAGGTCGGGCGAGTGTTGACAGAAAGCGGCCACCGGCGGGTAGGTTCGGCCGAGTCCACCACAGGACGTCCGACCGGCAAACCTCCACGCAGTCGTCGAACGCCGCTGGGTCATGGGGCGGTACGCCGGAAGGCGCGCCACCACCGGGAGCCAGGTTCAGCGCCCGCGCCTCGGGGGCGAGGGAGGTTTCAGCCGGAAGGGGGTCCGCCCTGCTCCTCCGGAGTTCGCGGGCAGGTGCGACCCGGGTGGGGCCCGGACGTTCAGTAGACAACGGCTCTCGGTCGACCCGCAGCCAGCGGGCCCCAGGTCGGCCCGAAGGACGCCGGGCCCCGATCCGAAGTTCCCTCCTCCTGCCGGGAGTCGGCCCCCCGCAGACGCGGCTGCGTTCCGCCCCTCCGTCCCTGGATAAGGTGATGGCTCGGCGTAGGGACACAGTGAGGGGCAGTAGTGAACGACGGCGGTGAGCGGCGGTTCGGTCCGCTCGGCAAGGCCTTGGTCATCATTCCGACCTTCAACGAGGCCGAGAACATCAAGCCGATCGTTGCCCGGGTTCGCGCCGCGGTGCCGGAGGCGGACATTCTGGTCGCCGACGACAACAGCCCGGACGGCACCGGGAAGATCGTGGACGAGCTGGCCGGGGACGACCCGCAGATCCAGGTGCTGCACCGGAAGGGCAAGGAAGGTCTCGGTGCCGCGTACCTCGCCGGCTTCCGCTGGGGCATCGAGCACGGCTACGGCGTCCTCGTGGAGATGGACGCCGACGGCTCGCACCAGCCCGAAGAACTTCCCCGGCTGCTCATCGCGTTGAAGGGTGCCGACCTGGTGCTCGGCTCGCGGTGGATGCCGGGCGGACGGGTCGTCAACTGGCCCAAGTCCCGGGAACTGCTCTCGCGGGGCGGCAGCACGTACTCGCGGCTCCTTCTCGGCGTACCGATCCGCGATGTCACCGGCGGTTTCCGGGCCTTCCGCAAGGAGACCCTGGAAGAGCTCGGCCTCGACGAGGTGACGTCCCAGGGGTACTGCTTCCAGGTGGACCTCGCCCGGCGGGCCGTCGAGGCGGGCTGCCATGTCGTGGAGGTCCCGATCACCTTCGTCGAGCGCGAGATCGGCGACTCCAAGATGAGCAAGGACATCGTCGTGGAGGCGTTGTGGCGGGTGACGGCCTGGGGGGTCGGTGCGCGGGCCGGGCGGCTGATGGGGCGGGAGTCCTCCTGAGCTCCCCGGCACGCCATCCGTGCGCGCCTGCAGGCACACTGGGAGCATGACGACCGGCACACAGCCCCCGACCGCTCCCAGACGCTCCCGGGCGCGCACCTTCGTACCACTGGGCGTCGCCGTCTGGGTGATCCTGGAGATCTGGCTGCTGATCCTGGTGGGCGACGCGGCGGGCGGGCTCACGGTGCTCTTCCTGCTCGTGGGCGGCCTCGTGCTCGGCGCCGCGGTCGTCAAGCGGGCCGGGCGCCGGGCCTTCCGCAATCTGACCGAGACGGTCCAGCGGCAGCAGCAGGGAGCGGCGGGGGCAAGACCGGCGCACGAGCGGGAGAGCGGCGGGAACGGCTTCCTGATGCTCTCGGGGCTGCTCATCATGGTGCCCGGTCTCCTCACCGATGTGGCCGGGCTGTTCCTCCTGATCCCGCCGCTGCGGTCGGCGCTGAGCCGGTACACCGAACGCACCCTGGAACGCCGGCTCGGCAGGGCCGCGCCCGGCACCGTGGGCGGCGCCTTCCAGCAGGCGCGGATGCACCGCCCGGACGGCAAGGTCGTCCAGGGCGAGGTCATCAAGGACGACGAACGGCCGGGCCCCCGCGGGGACGACGAGGGTCCGCGCCCGCCGCTGACGCCCTGAAGCGACGCTCCGGGCGGTGGCGGAGGGGCGCGCGCGACAGCGCACTCCGCCCGGTGCACGCCCCTCCGCCGGGCGCACCCGGGCACGGGCGTGCACGCTCCTCGGCCGGGGTGCACGCCCCTCCGCCGGGAGCAGCAGAGAGCTGCCGGGCACACCAAAGAGCTGAGGGCCCCGGCACACCCTGAAGTGTGCCGGAGCCCTCAGCTCCTGATGCAGTCGTGCTGTACGCGAACGCCTGGGCGTTACGCGGACTTGCGGCTGTCCCGCGGATGCACGGCAATGTTCATGGCGCCGGAACGAAGGACGGCCAGCCTCTCGGCCAGCACCTCCTCCAGCTCCTCGCGGGTGCGCCGCTCCATGAGCATGTCCCAGTGCGTGCGCGCGGGCTTGCCCTTCTTCTCCTCAGGGCCGTCCCCGTCTACCAGGAGTGCCTGGGCGCCGCACGCCTTGCACTCCCACTCCGGCGGAATGTCCGCCTCCACGGAGAACGGCATCTCGAAGCGATGTCCGTTCTCGCATGCGTACTCCACCGCCTGGCGCGGGGCCAGGTCGATGCCGCGGTCGGTCTCGTAGCTGGTCACCACGAGGCGCGTGCCGCGAAGAGCTCGCTCACTCATGAATCGTGCCTCCCGGGCTTGTCGCCCACAGGACAGGTGTCGCTGTCGTCGTCATCCGGTCAACGTCCGGTCGGCGGTAAAGATTCCCGTTGCGGGTCATACGTCGCCCGTCGTGCCGCCCCTTGTTGTACCCATCAGTGACCTCTTTGTCACATCTGCTCAGAGATGTCACCCTGCGATTTCACTGATGATCACGCAGTAACGGTCCGCCTGATGAGCCAAGGGCGTACACTACCGGCCTTTCACTTCAATGCCTAAACCCGCTCGGTACCGCGTTTCCCGCCGCTGCCGCGGCCTCCCTCACAGGTACCCGTGCCAGCAGGAAGAAACCCAGTACGAAGAAGACCACCAGCGAGATGATCGCGGCACGATAACTGCCGGTCAGCTGGTAGGCGAGCCCGAAGACCAGGGGGCCGAGCCAGCTCAGCCCGCGGTCGCTCATCTCGTAGGCCGAGAAGTACTCGGCCTCCTTGCCCTCCGGCACCATGTGCGAGAAGAGCGAACGGGAGAGTGCCTGGCTGCCGCCGAGTACCGCGCCGATCGCCGCCGCCAGCGCGAAGAACCAGACGGGCGCCCGTGCGGGCAGGAAATATCCGGCGCCGAGGATCAGTGTCCACACGGCGAGCGAGCCGAGGACGGTCCGCTTCGCACCGTGGGTGCGCGCCAGCCGGCCCATGCCGAGCGCCCCCGCCACCGCCAGCACCTGCACCAGCAGGATCGCGGTGATCAGCGTGGTCTGGCCGAGGCCGAGCTCCTCCGAGCCGTACACGGACGCCTGCGAGATCACGGTCTGGATGCCGTCGTTGTAGACCAGGTACGCGAGCAGGAACGCGAGCGTCAGCGGATAGCGGCGCATGTCCCGCAGCGTCCCGATGAGCTGCCGCCAGCCTGCGCCGACCGCACGGCTCCCTGCCGCGGG
The DNA here is from genome assembly GCF_036061255.1 of Streptomyces sp. NBC_00388. Lineage (NCBI taxonomy): Bacteria > Bacillati > Actinomycetota > Actinomycetes > Kitasatosporales > Streptomycetaceae > Streptomyces > Streptomyces sp. NBC_00388. The sequence continues at coordinate 1,196,455 of NZ_CP107948.1, read as the reverse complement.
ACCCGTCCGGCGGTCGCGCAGCCTGCGCAGCGGTATCAGCGTGAACGCGCCCCACCACACACCGGCCGACGCCAGGCAGATCCGTACGGCGGTCGCCTCCGACACCCCGAAACGGGCGTGGCCGGAGTAGAGGACCAGATCCAGTACGAGGACGAGGGCGCCCGACGTGTACCCGAAGGCCCAGCCGCGCGAGGAGACCGTGTCGCGCTCCTCCGGCGCCGCGATCTGCGGGAGATACGCGTTGTAGAGGACCATCGAGACGGCGAGCGACGAGTTGGCGACGATCAGCAGCGCCGAGCCCAGCAGGTAGCGGTCGCCGTCCAGGAAGAACATCCCGGCGGTGGCCGCGGCGCCCAGATACGCGGCCCCCGCGAGCAGCGGCTTCTTCCGGCCCGTCCGGTCGGCGACCGCGCCGGCCAGCGGCATCGCCAGCACCGCGACGATGACGGAGACCGAGACCGTGTAGGCGAAGACCGACCCCGCGCGCAGCGGGATGCCGAGCGGATGGACGTAGCCGCCGGCGTCCGCGGCGGCCCTGGCGACAGAGGTCAGGTACGGGCCGAGGAACACCGTGAGCACACTGGTCGAGTAGACCGAGGAAGCGAAGTCGTAGAAGTACCAGCCGTGCTGCTCGCGCCGGCGGCCGGCCGCAGTGGTCGCTTCGGCGGTGCCGACCGCGCCGTTCGCGGTTCCAGCGCTCACGCCGCGCCCCCTGATCGTCAGTTCCACGCCCCCCGTGCGGTGAGGACCGCACGCAGTGACTCAAGATGATCGGTCATGATGCCATCCACGCCGAGGTCGAGGAGCGCGGCCATCCGCCCGGGGTCGTTGACCGTCCAGACGTGCACCTGCAGTCCGCGGGCGTGCGCGGCGCGTACGAAGCGCCGGTCGACCACCCGGATCCGGCCGTGGAATTCCGGGACCTGCGCGCAGACGCCACCGGCGCGCAGGACGGCCGGGACCCCGTAGGAACGCAGCCGCAGCGCGGCGACGCCGCTCATGCCGTACGAGGTGGCGAGGCGGCGGCCCGCCAGGCGGGCCGCCGCCGCCACCCGGCTCTCCGAGAACGAGCCGACGCACACCCGGTCCCAGGCACCGGTCCTGCGGAGCAGACCGATCAGGGGGGCGAGTGCGGGCCCGGCCTTGACGTCGATGTTCCAGCGGGCGTCGGGGAACTCCTCCAGAAGCTCCTCGAAGAGCGGCAGCGGCTCGGTGCCCGCCACCCGGGCCCGCCGCACCTCGCTCCACGGCAGGGAGGCGATCGCGCCCCGCGCGTCCGTCATCCGGTCCAGGGTCGCGTCGTGGAAGGCGACGAGCCGGCCGTCGGCGGTGGCGTGCACATCGGTCTCGAAGTAGCGGTAACCGGCGCCGCCGGCCCGCCGGAAGGCGGCCGCGGTGTTCTCCAGGCCGTCCGCCGAGCCGCCCCGGTGGGCGAACGGGATGGGGCCCGGGTGGTCCAGGTAGGGGTGTCGCGTCCTCGTCACTCGGGCAGTATCGCCTGCGCGGTGGCGCGGGCCCGCGGCGCGGACTCCCCGGCCGGGGCGGGCAGCGCGAACACCCGCAGGAAGATCTGGGCCAGCGGCCCGATGGCGAGTGCGTAGACGACGGTGCCCGCCCCGACGGTCCCGCCCAGGGCGAAGCCGGTGGCGACGACGGCGATCTCGATGGCGGTGCGCGACGTCCGGATGGAGAGACCGGTCAGCCGGTTCAGCCCGGTCATCAGGCCGTCCCGCGGTCCGGGGCCGAAGCGGGCGGAGATGTACAGACCGGTCGCCGCGCCGTTCAGCAGGATGCCCGCGGCCATCAGCGGGATCCGGCCGGGCAGTCCGTGAACGGCGGGGACCAGGTCGAGGGTCGCGTCCATGGCGATGCCGATGACGAAGACATTGGAGACGGTACCGAGCCCCGGCCGCTGCCTGAGGGGGATCCACAGCAGCAGTACGGCGGCGCCGACGATGATCGAGACGGTGCCGATCGTCAGACCGGTCAGCCGGGCGAGGCCCTGGTGCAGTACGCCCCAGGGCTCAAGGCCGAGGCCCGCGTCGACGAGCAGCGCGGAGCTGACCCCGTAGAGCGCCAGGCCGACGTAGAGCTGCACAAGCCTGCGCATGACATTCCTGGACAATATGGTCCCTCTCGGTGGTGGCTGGTCGTAGTGGACTGGTACGTGACACTCTGTGGCTTGGGATCCGAGGCCAGCCATGGCCAATTCCGGGAAGGTGGACTGAATTCCATGACGCAGTGGACTTCGGCGGTCGGTGCGGCGCAGCTGGCCCGCCAGCTCAGCACCCAGCAGACACGGCCGGCCGGCCCCGGCACGCGCAAGCCGCCCGCCTACCGGGCGCTGGCCGACGGCATCAGAGTGCTCGTCCTCGAAGGCCGGGTCCCGGTGGCGGCCCGGCTGCCCGCCGAGCGGGAACTGGCGGTCGCCCTCGCGGTGAGCCGCACCACCGTGGCCGCCGCCTACGAGGCGCTGCGTACGGAGGGCTTCCTGGAGTCCCGGCGGGGTGCGGGCAGCTGGACCGCGGTACCGGCCGGCAACCCGCTGCCCGCCCGCGGCCTTGAGCCGCTGCCGCCCGAGACGCTCGGTTCGGTGATCGACCTCGGCACCGCGGCGCTGCCCGCCCCGGAACCCTGGCTCACCCGCTCGGTCCAGGGGGCGCTGGAGGAGCTGGCGCCGTACGCGCACACCCACGGGGACTACCCGGCGGGACTTCCGGCGCTGCGCCAGAAGCTCGCCGACCGCTACACCGCGCAGGGCATCCCGACCATGCCCGAGCAGATCATGGTGACCACCGGGGCGATGGGCGCCATGGACGCCATCTGCCATCTCTTCGCCGGGCGCGGCGAGCGCATCGCCGTCGAGTCGCCCTCGTACGCCAACATCCTCCAGCTGATGCGCGAGGCCGGGGCCCGCCTGGTGCCGGTCGCGATGGCCGAAGGACTCAGTGGCTGGGACCTGCCCCGGTGGCGGCAGGTGCTGCGTGACGCGGCACCCCGTATCGCCTACGTCGTGGCGGACTTCCACAACCCGACCGGCGCGCTCGCCGACGAGGACCAGCGGCGCGGACTGGTGGACGCGGCACGCTCGGCCGGCACCGTCCTGGTCGTGGACGAGACCATGGCCGAACTGCGGCTCGACGAGGACACCGAAATGCCGCGCCCGGTCTGCGCGTTCGATCCGGCGGGCAGCACGGTGCTGACGGTGGGCTCGGCGAGCAAGGCGTTCTGGGCCGGTATGCGGATCGGCTGGGTGCGCGCCGCGCCCGACGTGATCCGCAGCCTGGTATCCGCGCGGGCCTATGCCGACCTGGGGACCCCGGTCCTGGAGCAGCTGGCCGTCAACTGGCTGATGAGTACCGGGGGATGGGAGGAGGCGGTCGGAATCCGCTGCGCCCAGGCCAGGGGGAACCGTGACGCACTGGTCGGCGCCGTCCGCAGGGAACTGCCCGGCTGGGAGTTCGACGTGCCGCACGGCGGTCTGACGCTCTGGGTGCGGACGGGCGGGCTCTCCGGATCCCGGCTCGCCGAGGCCGGCGAGCGGGTCGGCGTCCGGGTCCCCTCCGGGCCCCGGTTCGGGGTCGACGGGGCCTTCGAGGGGTATGTGCGGCTGCCGTTCACGGTCGGGGGCCGGCTGGCCGACGAGGCCGCGCAGCGGCTGGCTGCCGCGGCGCGGCTGGTCGAGAGCGGCGCGGGCACCGGTACCGACGCCCCGCGGACGTTCGTCGCCTGACCTGGGTCAGCCCTCGGCCGCCACCGGCGCCACCGTCATGGGGCGCGGATCGGCGGGCGCCGGTTCGAGCGGGACGGATTCGAGCGGGACGGATTCGAGCGCGACGGATTCGGGCGCGACGGATTCCGTGCACGGCTGTTCCGGCCCGGGCACCGGGTCCGCCGCGCCCGGCCGGGCGGGGAGCAGGTCCAGTACGGCCCGGCGGTGCGCCTCGCTGGTCGCGTCGTCGTACGGGTCGGGGGTGGCCGGGACCTGGAGACGCAGTACCGGACCCGACCCGAGCCGCGCGTAGCCGCGACCCGGCGGGGTACCGGGCGTCGGCGTGGTGTGCGGCGGGGCGCCGAGCAGAGCCCCGATCTGGCCTTCGGCCGCCGAACCGAGCACGACGCGGGCGCGGGTGTGGTGCCGGACGGCGTCGCTCAGCGTGTCCACCGCGTCGGTGTGTTCGGCCACCACCACCGTGACGCTCGCCGTCCTGCCGTGCCGCAGGGGGACCTGCAGCAGTTCCTGGGGGTCGGTGCGCCCGTCGGCCGCTGCCAGGTGCCCGAAGACGCTCGGCCGGTCGACCAGGATCCACAGCGGGCGCCTGGTGTCCTCGGGCGTGGGATGCCCGGACTGCCTGGCCCGGTTGGCCGTGATCAGCCGCCGCTCCGTCTCGTGCGCGGCCCATTCCAGGGTGGACAGGGCCCCCGTGAGCCCGCACTCGACGGCGAGCACCCCGGTGCGCCCGGTGAGGCAGGCGTACTCGCCCGTGCCGCTTCCCTCGATGATGACCACGTCGCCGTGGCGCAGGGCCTGGAGCGCGAGGGAGCGCAGCAGTGTGGTGGTCCCGCTGCCGGGCTCGCCGGCGACGAGCAGGTGCGGCTCGGTGGAGCGCGCTCCCGTCCGCCAGACGACGGGCGGTGCGTCGCTCCGGCTCTCGCCGTCCTGGACCGGCACGGTGCGGCGTACCGCGTCCGGGTCGGTGAAGCCGAGTACCGTCTCGCCCGGTCCGGTGACGAAGGGCTGCGCCGCGATGGTGGTGGAGAGGGCGGGCAGCACGTTCATGGCGAGCCGGTTGCCCTCCTCGTCCCAGTCGAAGCGGTACTCGCGTCCGCGCCCCGACTTGGCGTGCAGAAGCTGTTCGATCCGGGTGCGGGAGGCGGCTTCGCCGTCGGTGAAGTGCGCCGGGTACGCGACGTTCAGCGCGGTGAGCCGCCCGTCGCCGTCGAACACGAAGTCGCTGAAGGCCTCGTCCCACGCGCCGCCGTGGCTGAAGAGGGGAGCCGGGTCCTCGGGGACGGAGAAGTACGGCACCAGGGCCTCGTACAGCGCCTGGAGCCGGGCGGTCTCCGCCTCGTCGGGCCCGGTCTTCTCCACGGTCCGCTCGTGCCCCTTCCAGGCGGCCGCGGCCATCACCGTGATCAGGGCGAGCAGCGGCCCGTACGGGATGAGCGCGACCACCAGGACGCAGGCCGCGACGAGGAACAGCGCGGGACCGCGCCGGTCCTTGGGCGTCGCGGCCCACCGCTGCCGCCCGGCCGAGGCCAGCCTGCGCAGGCCCCGTCCGATGGTGATCAGCGGATGGAGGACATCGGTGGCGCTGTCGGCGGCCGTCCGCGCGATCTCGCGGCTGCGGGTGATCGATGCGCTGCTGCTGCTCAGAATGCGGGGAAGTGGTCGCCGGGCCACAGCTGTCTCCTGGGGTGAGAGGGAAAGCGATTACCGAGGGTCAGAACTTGATTCCGCCCAGCATGCTGGCCAGGCTCGCGCCGCCTGCCGTGATGCTCGGTGCGATGGCGGTGCCTGCGACATAGAAGCCGAAGAGGGCGCAGATGAGCCCGTGCGAGGCCTTGAGTCCGTCCTTCTTGAAGAAGAGGAAGGAGATGATTCCCAGCAGTACGACGCCGGAGATGGAAAGGATCATGAGTGTTCTCCTGGTTGGGGGGACAGTCACCATGAGTTCTTCCAGGTTCACAGAAAGTATCTATACGATTAAAGGTGCAAATGGGTTAAATGTCGTCTAATTCACCCGACTGGCCGACGTGACCCCCTGGGCCGTGCCCGGCGCGAGGGGCGGGCAGTAATCTGTCGGTTCACTCGTACGGCTGTCATGCCGTGCCCCGAGGTCACGGTATGGAAGGCGGTACGCGCGATGAGCGAGGCTCCCGATCCCGAGGTGGTCGAGCTGGCGACCAAGGTCTTCGACCTCGCCCGGCAGGGGGAGACCGCCGCGCTCGCCGCGTACGTCGACGCGGGCGTCCCCGCGAATCTCACCAACGACCGCGGGGACACCCTCGTGATGCTCGCCGCCTATCACGGCCACGCGGCGGCCGTGGAGGCGCTCATCGCCCGGGGCGCCGAGGCGGACCGGGCCAACGACCGGGGGCAGACTCCGCTGGCCGGAGCGGTCTTCAAGGGTGAGGACGGGGTGATCCGCGCACTGCTCGCCGGGGGCGCCGATCCGGAGGCCGGGACTCCGTCCGCGGTGGATACCGCCCGCATGTTCGGGAAGACGGAGCTGGTGGAGCTCTTCGGCGCACAGTGACCGGCCTGTCGTAAATGTGGTCGCGGTGGCGATATGGCTGGGTCATCATGACGTCGCGGGTCCACATCGGACCACCGACGAGAGGCAGAGGAAGATGAACTGCACCAAGCAGATGACAACGGGCGGCCGATCATGTTGTTGCGCGGCCAGGTAATCCACGTATCCCGGTTGCGTCTACGGCTTGATGTGAGGCTTCTTCCATGATCGATCCAGTCATAGCGCCGAGCGGCACCTTGCTCGGCCTGCTCCAGCGGGGCCGCGGCGACGGCACGCTGCACGCGCTCGCCGCACCGCGCAAGGAAGCGCTGGCCGCCCTGAACCACTGCGTCCTGAGTGACCCCCGCCACGACTGGCAGGTCGAGAACCGCTCGCTCTACTACGCGCGGCTCTATCTCGATCTCGACGGCGGGCTCGGCGAGATCGAGCGGCACCTCTTCCTCCCCGACGACCACTTCGTCACCGAGGACAGCAGGACCGGGCTCGCGCTCGCCGTGCTGGGGCATCTCGCCTCCTACGACAGGCCGGACGCGCTCGCCCTGCTGCGGCGGTACGCGGCGACCGGGTCCAACTGGGCCTGGGCGCTCGACGAACTCGCGCTGCGTGACGACGACGCCGGGCTGCGCTCCCTGGCCGTGCCGGTACTCGGCCGCTTCCCCGGCACCGCGCAGGGCGAGGCCGAACTGGCCGCCGCCGTGCGCGACGCCTACGAACCCAGGCCCTGGCGGCTCTGGGCCGACGACCCCCGCGCATCCGTCGGCGCCCGTGTCCGGGCCGCCGGGGAACAGGGGTCCTTCGACCGCTGGCAGCGGCAGATGCGCCCGACGGGACCCCGGCCCGGCTGGAGTGTGCAGGCCGTCTTCGACTGGGCGCAGCAAGGCCTCGACCGCGGCAGCGAACTGCACCTGCCCGCCGCCCGCTGTCTCACCGCGGTGGCCGGACCCGGGGACCGGGAGGCGATCGTCGACGCCGCCCGTGACGGCGCGGACGGAGCCCGCTGCGCGGCGCTGCACTATCTCGCCGAGGCACGGGACCCCGCTGTGCTGGACCTGATCGAAGCGGCGGTGGACAGCCCCTCCCGCACGGTCGCCGAAACCGCCGTGGCCGCTTTCGAGCGGATGTGCGGCGACGAAGCGGTCAGCCGGGCACGCTGCTGGGTGCAGCGGCCCGACGCGCTGGGCGCATCGGCCGCCGGAGTGCTCGCCGCCCGCGGCGGGACGCAGGACGCGCACCTGGTCCTCGGCGCGCTGCGCGAGACCGTACGCGGCGACGGCCCGGACGCGGCCCCGCTCTGGACGCTCGTCGACGGGGCGGGCCGGCTCGGCATCGCCTGCGCGGCGCCCGTCCTGCGCCATGTGTACCGCGAGACGGCCTCCTCGCATCTGCGCGGCAGCGCGGCCCGCGCACTGGCCGCCACCGACCCGTCGTTCGGCGCGGGATTCGCCGTCGAATGCCTGTGGGACTGCGAGGAGACCACCCGGGAGGTCGCCGCCCTGCACGCCGCGACCGGCGACATCCGGGTGGTCGACCGCCTCAGGCGGCTGGCCGCCGACCCCGCCGAGGAGGCCGAGGTACAGACCGCGGTCCGCAGCCGGATCGGCACCGAGGGGACCGCGGTCTGACACGGCCGCGCCGCCGGTCCGGCGCCGGACCGGCGGCCGGTTGCCGGAGTGGGTCCCGCGGGTCCGTACGGTCAGCGCGGGTGCGGGCCCGCGGGGCCGTCCGCCGGATCCGTACGGCCGTGCACGGGAAGGAACACCACCGGCGTCCCCGGCACGGCCTGCGCCGCAGCCCCCAGCCGGTCCACGGGGACGACACCCAGCACCGGGTAACCCCCGGTCACCGGGTGATCGGCGAGAAAGAGCACGGGCAGCCCGTCGGGCGGCACCTGCACCGCGCCCAGCACCATCCCCTCACTGGGGAGTTCGGCGCTGTCCGCACGGCCGAGAGGCGGCCCCTCGGTGCGCAGACCGATGCGGTTGCTCGCCGCCGAGACCCGGTAGCCGGCTTCCGGCAGACCCCGCAGCGCCGCATCAGTGAAGCGGTCCGCACGGGGGCCCAGGAGCAGCGGAAGCACCAGCTCGGCCGGGGGAGCGGGCAGCGGCACCGCGTCCACCGCACCCGGCGGCCGGCCCGGGACGCCGAGCGGCAGCTGCTGTCCGGCCTCCAGCGGCGCGGGACCCAGCCCGGAGAGCAGGTCGGTGGCCCGGCTGCCCAGCACCGGCCGCACGGCGATCCCGCCGCCGAACGCCACATAGCTGCGCAGCCCGCCGACGGCCCCGCCCACGTCGAGCACCGCACCCGCGGGCACCCGCACCGGCGCGCCCCAGGCAGCGGGGCGCCCGTCGATCCGTACCGGACACGGCGCTCCGGTCACCGCCGCCGTGACGTCCGTACGGACCCGTACCGCCGTGCCGTCGAGAGTGGTCTCCAGGGTGGCGCGGTCCGGTCCGTTCCCGGCGAGGAGGTTGGCCAGCCGGTGCGCGTCCGCGTCCAGGGCGCCCGACCTCGGCACGCCGAGATGCGCGTACCCCGGGCGCCCGAGGTCCTGCACGGTGGTGAGCGTCCCGGGACGCACCACATCGAGCGCCCCCGACGCCGCTCCCGCCGGTCCCCGGCGGCCGGTTGTGCTCATACCGGCTCCGCGGTGGTGAACCGCACCCGTGCGCCGGGGACCAGCAGCGCCGCGGGCTCGCGGTCCTGGTCCCACAGCACCGCGCCGGTGGTGCCGATCAGCTGCCAGCCGCCGGGGGAGGCGCGGGGGTAGATGCCCGCGTAGGTGTCGGCGAGCGCCACCGAACCGGCGGGCACGGCCGTCCGGGGCGAGGCGCGGCGTGGCAGCCGGAGCCGCTCGGGCAGCCCGGACAGATAGCCGAAGCCGGGGACGAAGCCGCAGAAGGCGACCCGGAAACGCAGTCCGCCGACGATGCCGGGCACCTCTTCCGGTGCCACCTGCCAACGCCGTGCCACCTCCGCCAGATCGGGACCGTCGTAGCGCACCGCGATCTCGATCTCCGGACCGCCTGCCCCCGCGGCCGGCGGCACGGTCCACGCGGGGAGCAGGGCGGCCAGCTCCCCCGGGCGGGCCAGGCCGTCCAGCAGCACGGTCCGGGCGGCCGGCACGATGTCCGTCACCGGGGGGAGCTCCCCCGCGTCGCGCCTGCGCAGCAGCTCCGCGTGGAAGGCCTCCGTCCCCGCAGCCGACTCCAGCTCGACGAGCAGGGCGTGTTCGCCCACCGGAATTACTCTCATCCGCGCCGCCCTCCGTGCGTCCGGTGACTTCTCCCGCGTCCCGGCGCCGTCACGCGAACGGCTCCAGGGTCACACCCGCCGCGAGCAGTTCACGGCGGACCCGGAGCGCGATGTCCGCGGCCCCCGGTGTGTCGCCGTGCAGACAGAGCGACCGTGCGTCGACGGTGACGTGCTCCCCGGTGGCCGCGGTCACCGAGTGGCCGCGCACCATGGCCACCGCGCGGGCGACGACCGCGTCCGGGTCGTGCACCACCGCGCCGGGCGCGGTGCGCGGAACGAGGGTGGCCTGCGCGGTGTACGCCCGGTCGGCGAAGGCCTCGGTCACGGTGGGCAGTCCGGCATCCGACGCGGCCGCAAGCAGCCGGGAGCCGGGCAGCCCGAGCACCGGCAGCGCGTCCCCGGCCAGCCGTACGCCCGCCACGACCGCGCCCGCCTGCTCCTCGTCACCGACGGTGCGGTTGTAGAGGGCCCCGTGCGGTTTGACGTACGACACACGGCTGCCGGCGGCTCGCGCGAAGATGTCCAGGGCGCCGATCTGGTAGGCGACTTCGTCGGCCAGCTCGCCGGCCGGGACATCCATCGCCCGCCGCCCGAAGCCCGCCAGGTCGCGGTAGGAGACCTGGGCGCCGATGCGTACCCCGCGCGCCGCGGCGAGCTCGCAGACCCGGCGCATGGTCGACGGGTCGCCCGCGTGGAAGCCGCAGGCGACATTGGCACTGGTGACGACGGAGAGCAGCGCCTCGTCGTCGGTGAGGGTCCAGCGGCCGAATCCCTCGCCGAGGTCGGCGTTGAGATCGACGACGGCCGGGGCGGCAGGGGGCGGGGCGGTCGTGCTCATACGGCTCCCTCCGGGAGCGGGACGGCGGACTTCCCGGCACAGGCCCGGGGTGGAACCGGGGCGGATACGGGGAGAGTCCGGGGGTGCGGGGGAGGTCGAAGCCTAGCCGCCGGAGACCGGGGAGGCCCGGCGGACAGGCGCCCCATCCGCGCCGTTTCGACCGTTGTCAGTGCGAGGACCTAATCTGTGCAGCGTGACTTCGCCTGCCCCGACGGAATTCATTCCGCCCCAGCTCAGCGCGGGGCCGCGGCCCGCACCGGGCCCGGCCGCCGACGAAGGGCTGGCGCGGCGGCTGCGCGCGCTCGCCTGCACGGCCCCGCTGCACGACCTCGACGTCCGCAAGGCCAATCTGGCCGGCGAGTACACGGTCTACGCGATGGCCGAGGTGGCCCTCGCCGCGATCGATCTGGTCACGCTCAACATGGACTTCGACACCGGGGCCGACCACGACCAGATAGTGGCCAGACTCCTGCCGCGGGTCGCGGCGCAGGCCCCGCGGCGCCCGGCGGACGAGCACGAGCGGGTGGCCCGCTGGGTGCTGGAGAATCTGATCAACGTGGGCAGCGTCGACCGCGGGTTCCGCGCGGTCTACGGCACGTTCGGCCCCGACGGCGAGTATGTCCGCCGCGACTACGACTTCAAGCTGGTCGAGGAAGTGCCGGGCCACGGCGGCACGGTGTATCTGCGCACCACCGACGAAGCGGTCAACGTCCTGGTGGGCGCCCTCGATACCGATGTCACCAGCGCGCAGATCGCCGCCGAGGTGAAGCTGGAGGCACTGATCAGCCGCGGCAGGCTGGCCGACGCCCAGCTCGCGGCGGAGCACGCCAGATACCGGACCGTGCAGTACGCCGAGACGCTGCGCAGGACCCTGGAGGCGACCCGGCGCAATGTCCGCGCGGTCGACTGGCTCAGGACCGTGCCGGACATGATCGACGAAGCCCTCGGCCACGTGGCCGACCGCTACCGCCACGAGAACGCGATCCTCACCAACATCCGCAAGGCCAGGGACGAGACGGAGGAGCCCGAGCACAAGCGGCGCGCCGCCGAGCTCGTCGACATCGTCAAGGACTGCATCCGCCGCCACACCCAGCTCCAGTCCCGGCTGCTGGAGGCAGGTCCGCTCTTCCGCGCCGAGCAGGACCGGCAGGCCTTCGCCCCGCCGGCGGTGAGTTCCGGACTCGATCTCTACGGGCAGCTGGTGGCCCCCGTGCTCCCGCTGCCGCTGGAGCAGGCCATCCGCGTCACCGATGCCTTCTTCGCACGGGGCGCCGGGCTGCGGACCCCGGTGTCGGTCCGGGTCGGGGACCTGGTCGACATCCTGCTGACACCGCCGGCCGAGCGGGAGCACCTGGGCGCTGAGATGCCGGAGCCCGACCTGATCGCGACACCGGACGACAGCCGGTTCAGCGAGGCGCAACTGGCGGCCGCGAAGGAGCTGCTCGACCTGGAGCACGACGCTCCCCGCAGGCTCTCCGGCCTGCTGGCCGAAGCCCGCCTGCGCGATCCCGAACTGCCCTATCTGGTCGCTCTGCTCGCCATCCACGCGGCCAGCCCCCCGGTCGGCACGGCGTACCGGCAGGGCGAGGAACGCCTGCTCTTCGCCGTGGACGACGGCACCGATCTGGACGACCGCGAATTCGGCGGCGCGGACCTGATCGTGGGGACGGCCCTGCTCGACACCGCCGGCATGGCCGCAGGCCGGACGGAGTCCGTATGACCCTCCGGCAGGACGTCCGCCCCGCCCGGGGGTCCCGGGCCGGAGTTCCCGGATCGCGCCGTCCGCGGCCCGGTAAGCAGCACCGCACGACACCGACCGAGGAGCAGCAGCTGTGAGCGAGACCCACGCCGAGCACACCGCGTGGAGCGAGCCCGGCCGGCCCGGCGCCGGCCTGCCGCCGGGCGGCTCCGCGGTGACACCGGCCGACGCGGCGGACGCGGCCCGTCTCGTCGCCTTCGGACTCCAGCCGAAGCTCCTGCCCGCCAGGGACGCCGAGTACGCGGAGCTGTTGCGCCGCTACCGCGACGCGCCCGCCTTCGCCCGGCTCGCCGACGCGGTCGCCACCGGGCTCGGCCTGGTCGTCCTGGAGGTCTCGACCCGGGCGGGCATGGCGGTCGCCGCGGGGGAGGACTCGGTCTTCGCGGTACGCATGGGCGATTACGCACGCCGCGCCGCCGCCGACTCGGCCGACCGCTTCCTGCACGGGCTGGCGCATCTGGCCGTCGCCGCGATGGCCTTCCCGCGCCCGGAAGACCTCGCCGACGACGGGTACATCGGCCGGATCACGGTCAACGGCGTCGACGCGTTCGTCCGCCAGGCCTGCCGCCGTCTGGAGGAGCGGGCCGGCGAGCAGGGGGAGAACAGCGACCCGGCCACCGACGCCCCCGGCCTCGAAGCCGCCTGGCGGGTGTACGCCAGGCGCAGTTCCACCGGAGCCACCAAGGACGCCAGACGACTGGCCGGCTCCACCACCGGGATCGTCGCCAAGGCCGTCGTCTTCCTGACGGACTCGGGGTTCCTGCAGCGGACGGGCGACGACGCCGGGGGCGCGTACCGCACCACCGCCCGCTATCAGCTCCAGGTCCGCGACATGGCGGGCAGCGCCGCCATGGCCGAGCTGCTCGACCTCGGCGTCGTGCCGGTGACCGACGGCACCGCCACCCTGGTGCCGCCGTCCGGCGCCGACGACCTGGAACTGACCGCCGACGCGGGCCTGCCCTTCCACTCCTGACCAGCCCCGAGCCCCATCCCGCATCACAACGACGAGAGTCCGCCGCCATGTACGAGCTGTCCCGGGTCCGCCTCTACTCCATCGGGCCTGCCGGTGCGCGCTACGCCGACACCGTGCTCGACCTGCGCGGAGTGGGCGCCCCCGTGCCCCATCCGGCCCCGGCGCAGGCGGAGTTCTTCGAGGCCGAGCCGGTCGGGCCGCCGCGCCGCCCCGCACCCGCGGGTGTCCTCTTCCTGGAGAACGGCGGCGGCAAGTCGGTCCTGCTGAAGCTGATCTTCTCGGTGATGCTGCCGGGGCACCGCAACACGCTGGGTGGCGCAAGCTCCGGCGTCCTGCGCAAGTTCCTGCTGGCCGACGACTGCGGCCATGTCGCCCTGGAGTGGCAGCACACCCTCACCGGTGAGCTCGTGGTGGTCGGCAAGGCGAGCGAGTGGCGCGGCCGGCAGGTCTCCAGCGACCCGCGGAAGTTCGCCGAGGCCTGGTACTCCTTCCGGCCGGGCCCTGGGCTCAGCCTCGACTCCCTCCCGGTCGCCGAGGCCACCACCGTACGACCGCCGGCCGAAGGCGTCTCCGGCGCGCGGGGCAGGCGCCGCACCATGAAGGGCTTCCGGGACGCGATCACGGAGGCCGGCAAGTTCTATCCCCATCTGGACGTGTACTGGGAGGAGATCCACGACCGCTGGAACGAACACCTCGGCGATCTGGGCCTCGACCCCGAACTCTTCCGCTACCAGCGCGAGATGAACGCCGACGAGGGCGAGGCCGCCGGGCTCTTCGCGGTCAAGAAGGACTCCGACTTCACCGATCTGCTGCTGCGTGCCGTCACCGATACCCGTGACACGGACGGCCTGGCCGACCTCGTCGGCAGTTTCGGCAGCAAGCTCGGCCGCCGCGCCGAACTGACCGCCGAGCGGGACTTCACCGCGGGCTCGGCCGACCTGCTCGGCCGTATCGTCGAGGCGACGGCGGCGCGTTCGCGCTCCCGGGACGTCCACGCGGGCGCCGAACGCCGTACGCGCACCCTCGCCCGCAGACTCTCCGCCCGTGCGGCCGAGGAGCGCGGCCGCGCGTCCGACCTCGCCCAGCAGGTCACGTCCGCCGCCCACACCGTGACGCAGGCCGAGGAAGCCCGCGGTCGCAGCGCCCTGATCGCCGCTGAACTGGCCTACCGGCATGCCTCGTTGGCACTGACCGTGGCGGAGAAGTCCGCGGCGGCGCAGCGCCGGGAGCTGGCCGACGCACGCACCTTCCACTCGGCGTGGCAGGCGGCCGAGGCGGTACTGCGGCACCGGGCGGCGGCCGACCGGTCCGCCCGGGTCGCCGTGGCCATCCGCGAGGCGGAGCGGGACGCGGCCCCGGCCCTGGCCGCGCGGGCCACCGCGGCCACCGACCTGGTACGCGCGCTCCACTCGGCGGCCGAGAGCGGTGAACAGCTCGCCAACGAGGGGGAGGAGCGGGCGGCCACGCTCCAGACGGTGGGCGAGGCCGCGCACCGTGACGCCACCGCGGCGGCGACCGATGCGCAGCGCGCCCGCAGTGAGGCCGGGCACCTGCGCCAGCGCCTCACCGAGGTCGGACAGGAGACCTCCGAGGCCGTCCGCGCGGGCTGGCTGGACGACACCGAGCCCGACGCCGACCCGGCGCGCGCCGCCCTGGCGGCCAGCGACGCGGAGAAGACAGCGGTCGCCGCCTGGGGCACGGCCCGCGAGCAGGCCGGTGCCACGGCGGACGAGGCCAGGGAGGCCGCCTCCCTGGAGAGCCGGGCCGACCTCGCCGCCGCCCGGGCCGCGGACGCGGCACGCGCCGCCGAGCACGCGTACGAGACGGAGCTGCGCACCGCCGAATCCATCGCCGCCGAGAACCGGCTGGCCGAACTGCTCAGCCTGCCGTCGGCGCAGGCCGTCGCCGGGCTGCCACAGCCCCGCAACGGCGCCACACCCGCGGAGGCGGCCCGTCCCCGGGGCGTGGACACCGCGGTCACGGCGGGCGACACGGCGGGCGGCGCCACCGGCAGGACCGACCGGGGCGCCGCACCGCAGGACGCGCCCGGTGCCGCAGGCGCCACCACCCACGGGGCGGAGAGCCGGCCGCGTACCCTCCCGCGGGGCCCGCTGACCGCCGCCGAGCTCGACCGCAACGCGGAAGAGCTGCGGGACCTGCTCGACGCGGGCGTCGCATCGGCCGAGCGGCAGCTGTTCGAACTGCGCACCGCCGCCGCGGACGACTCCCGCATCCTCGGAGCCCTGGGGGACGGCGGGCTGCTGCCGCCGGGACCCGATGTACTGGCCACGGTCGAGTTCCTGGGCGAGCACGGCATTCCCGCCCTGCCCGGCTGGCGCTATCTCGCCCAGGCGGTGGACCCCGCCGACCACGCTGCGGTGCTGGCCGCCCGCCCCGAGCTGGTCGACGGAGTCGTGATCACCGACCCGGCCGCACACAGCCGGGCCAGGTCCGTCCTCGTCGGCGCCGCCCTGCTGCCCCGCTCCGCGGTCGCCGTCGGTACCGCGTCCGCTCTGCTGGCACCGGTGCCGGGGCCCCGCCCGCCGGGGGACGCGGACGGCGATGTGTTCCTCGTACCGCCGAACCCGGCCATGCACGACGAGCACGCCGCCGACGAGGAACGGCATGCGCTGCGGTCCCGGGCGGCCGCGCGCGACGAGGAGATCCGCGGACTCGCCGCCCGGCTCGGCGGTGACCGGACGCTCGCCGCCCGGCTCGGCTCCTGGCGTGCCGCCTGCCCGCCCGGCACACTCGCCGAACTCGCCACGGCCGCCGCAGGCGCCGAGGAGGCGGCCGCTGCCGCCACCGCCGCCCTTGAGGAAGCACGTACGGCCCGGGCCGAGGCGGACGAGGCGGCTGCCGACGCGGCCCGGGTGCGCGACGAGCGCCAGGACGCCGCCCAGCGGACCCGGCGGGTGGCCGACGCACTCTCCGGACTCGCGTTCCGGCTCCGCGAGCGGGCGGGCTGGCAGGTCACCCTGCGCGAACTGGGGGACGAGGCAGCCGAATCGGAATCCAGGGCCGCCACCTGCCTGGAGCGAGCCAGGGCCGCCGACGAGGACCGCAGAGCGGCGCAGCGGGCCGCCGACGACGCGCGCCGCACCGCCCGCGCGCTGCGCGCCGAGCGGTCCGAGATCGCCGGCGTCCCCGAAGACCTGCCGGAACCGGAAGAGGGCGCCGCGCGCGCCGCCCTGCCGGCCCTGCGCGAGGCCTACCGCGCCGCATCCCAGCTGTACGAGAAGGTCGGCGTGGGAGCCGACCTCCGCGCCGAGCAGGCCAGGGCCGAGAGTGACGAGAGCGCGGCCCGCGCCGAGCTCGACCGGCTCTCCAACAAGGTCCGTACCCGCGCCGCCCAGCTCCTCGAATCCACCGACGGCGCCGACGGCCCGTCCCGGCAGGCGGCCGCCGCCCGCGCGGAGTCGCTCGTCCAGATGCTGGAGACCCGGGCGTCGGCCGCGAGCGAGCAGCTCGGCCGGCTCCGCGGCGAGGCGGAACGGCTCGCGCCCGCGGACGGCGCCGGCGCCCATACCGAGCTGCCCGGCGGACAGGCGCCGGCCGACGCGGACGCCGCCCAGGCCCTGCTGCGTACCGCAACGGCCGAACTGGGCTCCCGCACCGATGCGCTGGAGACCTCTCGCGCGGCCCACACCGAACTGCTGCGCGCCCACCGGGCGTCGGAGGACGCGGCGGGCGGCTTCGACGAATCGGCGGCGCTGCTGCGGGACCTGCTCCGCGACCCGCACCAGGACGACGAGAGTGCCGACACCGCGCCGCCCGAGCCGTACCCCGGCAGCCAGGAGGAGGCCCGCGAGTCGGCGGCCGAGGCCCGCCGGGCGCTGCGTGGCTTCGCCACCGAGCTGTCGACGGCCGAGTCGGCCGTTCGGGAGGCGAGCGATGTCCTCGTACGGCATGCCAACGCCACCCGCTACGAGCAGGTGCGCACCCCGGCACGCCAGCAGATCCGTGAACTGCCCGCCGCCGCGCTCCCCGAGCACGCGGAGAAGTGGGCGGCGGCCTTCGCCCCCCGGCTGCGGGTGCTGGGCGATGAGCTGGAGCAGCTGGAGCGCAACCGCGACTCGATCGTCGACCGGCTGCGCGGCCTGGTGGAGTCCGCGCTCACCACCCTCCGCTCGGCCCAGCGGCTCTCCCGGCTGCCGGAAGGCCTCGGGGAGTGGTCGGGCCAGGAGTTCCTCCGGATCCGTTTCGAGGAGCCCGACCAGGCCACCCTCGCCGAGCGGCTCGGCGAGGTCATCGACGAGGCGACCAGCGCGGCCCTGAAGAAGAACTCCGATCTGCGCAGGGACGGTCTTTCGCTGCTGCTGCGGGCCGTCCACGCGGCGCTCGAACCCAGGGGGGTGGCCGTCGAGATCCTCAAGCCGGACGCCGTGCTCCGTGCCGAGCGGGTTCCCGTCGGTCAGATGGGAGATGTCTTCTCCGGCGGACAACTGCTCACCGCGGCCATCGCCCTCTACTGCACGATGGCCGCCCTGCGGAGCAACGACCGCGGCCGCGACAGGCACCGGCACGCGGGGACGCTCTTCCTCGACAACCCGATCGGCCGGGCGAACGCCACGTATCTGCTGGAGCTCCAGCGCGCGGTCTCCGACGCACTCGGCGTCCAGCTGCTCTATACGACAGGGCTGTTCGACACCACCGCACTCGCGGAATTCCCGCTGGTCATCAGGTTGCGCAATGACGCTGACCTCCGGGCCGGGCTGAAGTACATCAGCGTGGAGGAGCATCTGCGGCCGGGGCTCCCCCAGCAGGACCCCGGCGGGGAGCAGGTGCACGGCGAGATCACCGCCACCCGGATGTTCAAGCGCAACCAGGCAGCCCAGGCGGTGGCGACGGGCAAGCCCGGCCCGGCCGACCGGACGGCGGACAGCCGGGCGGAGGCCGGCGGACAGCCCTGAGGCCGGGCGCCGCGGCAACCCCGACCGCCCGCCCGGGCCCCGGTCCGCCGGGCTGCCGCCCGCCCGGGCCCGGCGGTCTGAAGTCCCCTGACGGCCCTTCGAGGGGACAGCCCCCCCGGTGGGCCCCGGTGGGCCCGGTGGGGCCCCGGAAGGCTCAGGACTGGGGCGACAGCCGGCCGCCGCGGCCCCCTCGTATCGGCTCGGCGTCCCTCTCCTCCCGGGGTGCCGAACGCCGCGCCGCCCGCCGCTCCCTGCGGAGGCGGCGGGCGGTACTGCTCGGAACGGACGTCACGCCATGGCGCTGGATCCACACCTGCCGGGTGATCCACACGTCCAGCACGGCCCAGGTCGCGACGACCGTGCTCACCACACTGCTCAGCACCATCGGGAAGGCCAGCCAGGAGCCCGCCACGGTGGAGAGGAAGGCCGTCACCGCCTGTATGAGCGTGACGGACACGATGATCACGGCACGCACCGCGCTCCCACGCACCGGATCAGGCAGCCGGGTACGCCCCACGGGCTCCTCGACCCACAGCGTCCGCGGCCGGGGCCCGTCCTCTTCGATGGCCATGCTCTTTTCACCCTCGACCTTCACGCCTCGGCGCTGTCCGACTCCAGAACGGATGCCCGGCTTGCGTTGGTTCAAGCGTCCCCGCCCCCGGTGCGCCCCTCGTACGCAAGGACGAACAACTCGCCCCAAAGATTCCCGCCGTTCATAGAATTCCAGCCATCTGCGCAGGGGTGGAAAATGCCGTCCTGCCAGGGTTCTCTCACCCGATCAGGGAAGACGATCTGCTGGGATACCAGGACAAGGCATGATCAACGACTTTTCGCACGGCTGAAAATAGTCCGGACGTCCCTTCGAGTTGCCCGTGTGTCAGTAGTAGGCTCACGCCGTTTGTTGACGGAACACCACCCCCGCCGGGCGGGGTTGAGCTGGGGGAGGCCATGCGCTTTCGCGGGAAGTCCATCCGCCGGAAGATCGTGGCGCTGTTGCTGGTCCCACTTGTCGCATTGACGGTGATCTGGACCTTCGCCGTCTACCTGACCGGTCGCGACGCCCTGCAACTGATGCGCGCGGGAACCGTCTACAGCAAGGTGGCCCGCCCACTCGTCGACTCCCTGCAGGAGGTCGAGGCGGAACGCTCCCTGACCCTGCGCCAGTTGGTCGACCCGGGTGCCTCGGACCTCCAGTCCGCGCTGCGCACCCAGCGGGCCGGCACGGACGCGGCCCTGGACCGGCTGCGCCGCAGTGCGCAGGGGAGCGACGCCCGTTCCGCGCTGGGCGACGAGTCCGGACAGCAACTGCGCGGCGTCATGGACGGATTCGCCGGGCTCGCCTCGCTGCGGCACAACGCCGGCGAGCACGAGGTGACACGCCGCGAGGCCTACGACCAGTACAACCGCCTCTGCGACCAGGCGCTCGACTTCCTCGTCGACCTGCCCACCCTGGAGAACTCCGCGCTCGACAAGGAGGCGCGTGGCCTCGTCGGGATCAGCAGGGCCCGGGAGGCCCTCTCGCGTGAGGACGCACTGCTCGGCTCCGCCCTCACATCGGGGCGGCTCGACCCCCGGGACCTGCGCGACATCTCCGACCTGGTCACCGCCCGCACGATGTACTACACGGTCAGCCTGCCCTCGCTGCCCGGCCAGGAGGGCGACGCCTTCAGCTCCTACTGGAGCGGCCCCGCGACCATTCCGGTGCGCACCACCGAGTCCACGGCGATCGGCAAGAACCCCGGAAGCTCCACCATCACCGGCTCCGCGGCCCGCTGGACCACCGACGCAGGCAGGACACTCGGCCACCTCGACACCCTGGGGAGCGCCGCGCGCGCCGACTTCCAGGACCGCGTGAAGCCGGCCACCGTCCGTGTCGTCGCCAAGGCCGGGATTGCCGCCCTGCTCGGAATCGGCGGGCTCCTGGTCTCGCTCGTCGTCTCCGTGCGTATCGGGCGCGAACTGGTCCGCGACCTCAGCCGGCTGCGCAAGGAGGCCCACGAGGTCTCGGGGGTGCGGCTGCCCGGGGTGATGCGCCGCCTCGCCGCCGGGGAGCAGGTCGACATCGAGACCGAGGCACCGCGGCTGGAGTACGCGAAGGACGAGGTCGGCCAGGTGGGCCTGGCGCTCAACACCGTCCAGCGCGCCGCCGTCGAGGCAGCGGTACGCCAGGCGGACCTGCGCCGCGGGGTCTCCGACGTCTTCGTGAACCTCGCCCGGCGCAACCAGGTCCTGCTGCACCGCCAGCTGACGCTGCTCGACAGCATGGAACGCCGTACGGAGGACACCGAGGAACTGGCCGACCTGTTCCGCCTCGACCACCTCACCACCCGTATGCGGCGGCACGCCGAGGGCCTGGTGATCCTTTCCGGGGCCTCCCCGTCCCGGCAGTGGCGCAAGCCGGTGCAGCTGATGGACGTCGTGCGCGCGGCGGTCGCCGAGGTCGAGGACTACGAGCGGATCGAGGTACGGCGGCTGCCGAGGATCGGGGTCGGCGGCCCGGCCGTCGCGGACCTGACCCACCTCATCGCCGAACTCCTCGAAAACGCCACGGTGTTCTCCCCGCCGCACACGGCGGTGCAGGTACTGGGCGAGCGGGTCGCCAACGGTTTCACCCTGGAGATCCACGACCGCGGCCTCGGTATCGCGCCCGAGGCGCTGCTCGACGCCAATCTCCGGCTCGCCGAGACACCGGAGTTCGAGCTGTCGGACACCGACCGGCTCGGACTCTTCGTGGTGAGCAGGCTCGCCCAGCGGCAGAACGTCCGGGTCTCGCTCCAGCCCTCGCCGTACGGCGGCACCACGGCCGTCGTCTTCATCCCGGTGGCGCTGCTCACCGATGCGCCGGACACCGAATCCCCGGACCCCTCGGGCGTCGCGGGGTCGGGAACCGACGGCAGTGGCTTCCGCTCCGACCGGCGGTTCGCGCACCGGACCGGGACACGCTCCGGGCTCGCTCCGGTGCCGGCCGCGGGGCGCACACCGGTCTCCGTCATCGACGGCCCGGTCGAACTGGAGCCCCCCGTCGACCCGGTGACGTCCGACGACTCGGGGGACCTGGGTGACGAGGACAGCGCGCCGGGCGGGATCTTCCGCAACCGGGCGGTGGCCCCCGCGCCCGACCAGCACCAGCAGACCCCGGACGAAGGGGCGGCGCCGCAGGGTGCCACCCGCCCCACCGGCCCGGTCGGACTGCCCCGGCGCCGCAAGCCCGGACAGCCGACCCTCGTCTCCGACCACGGGCGCCGGGTCGACCGCCCGGGACCGCCGCGGACCGGCCCCCCGGCGGCGGCAGGACCCGACGGGCTGCCCCGCCGGGTGCGCCAGGCGAACCTCGCCCCGCAGCTGAGGGGCGCGCCCGCGCCCGCCGCGGGACCGCCGGCGGCGGACGAGGACGAGCGCGACGCCGACGAGGTACGCAGCCGCATGGCGTCGCTCCAGCGGGGCTGGCAGCGGGGGCGCCGCGACAACTCCGCGCAGGAGTCGGCAGAATCAGCCGCAGTCGGCACCGGACCGGCCGACACAGCACCAGGAACCACATCGGAGGGGACCGGTCGATGACCGTACCGAACGCAGCAGCACACATGGCCGCAGGGGGCCCGGGCGAGCTCAACTGGCTCCTCGACGAGCTCGTCGACAAGGTCGGCAGCATCCGCAAGGCGCTGGTCCTCTCCGGGGACGGTCTTGCGACCGGCACGTCGAAGGACCTGACCCGCGAGGACGGCGAGCACCTGGCGGCCGTCGCCTCCGGCTTCCACAGCCTGGCCAAGGGCGTGGGGCGCCACTTCGAGGCGGGCAAGGTCCGCCAGACCGTGGTCGAGCTGGACGAGGCCTTCCTCTTCATCACGGCGGCGGGCGACGGCAGCTGTCTGGCCGTGCTCTCCGACGCGGACTCGGACGTCGGCCTGGTGGCGTACGAGATGACACTGATGGTGAAGCGGGTCGGTGCCCACCTCGCGACGGCCCCGCGGAGCGGGCTCACCGCGGGAGGGTGAGGGGGCGACATGAGCGAAGCGGGCCGGCCACCGGCGCACCACTGGTTCGACGACGACGCGGGTCCCGTGGTCCGGCCGTACGCGATGACGCGCGGCCGGACCGGCGCCGGCGCCGGTCACCGTCTCGATCTGATCGCACTGGTCGTCCCGGAGCCGGCCGCCGACGATCCGGGCCGGGACCGGACGCTCTCGCCCGAGCACGTGGACATCGTCGAGCGGTGCAGCACGGCGCCGCAGTCCATCGCCGAACTGGCGGCGGACTTCGATCTGCCCGTCGGAGTGGTGCGGGTCCTGGTCGGCGATCTCGTCGACGACGCACTCGTCCGTGTCACCCAGCCCGTCCCGCCGGCGGAACTGCCGGACGTCAGCATTCTTCGTGAGGTAATCAATGGCCTTCGGGCGCTCTAGCCGCAACCAGAAGTTCGTCGAACCGGTGACCCTCAAGATCCTGGTGGCGGGCGGCTTCGGCGTGGGCAAGACCACCCTGGTGGGCGCGGTCAGCGAGATCAGGCCGCTGCGTACCGAGGAGACCCTGAGCGAGGCGGGCCGCCCGGTGGACTCCACCGACGGGGTGGAGCAGAAGACCACCACCACGGTGGCCATGGACTTCGGGCGGATCACGCTCAAGGAGGACCTGGTCCTCTATCTCTTCGGCACGCCGGGGCAGGACCGCTTCTGGTTCCTCTGGGACGAGCTGGCCCAGGGCGCGCTGGGTGCCGTCGTCCTCGCGGACACCCGCCGTCTGGAGGACTGCTTCGCGGCCGTCGACTACTTCGAGCGGCGCTCCGTCCCGTTCACCGTGGCTGTCAACTGCTTCGACGGGGCCGACCGTTATCCGGGGGAGACGGTCCGCTCGGCGCTGGACCTCGACCCGGGCGTCCCCGTCCTGATGTGCGACGCCCGGGACCGGGAGACGGTGAAGGACGTCCTGGTGACCGTCGTGGAGCACGCCATGGCCCTCGCGTCCCGGGCCCGCGTGCACGCCGTCACCTGAGCCCTGCCGGCACCCCCGCCGGGCGCCCGCGTCCTGTCGGCCGGTACGCCCCGCGCCCGCGCGTCAGGCGACGGCGATCACCGACGACCCGTGCCCGAACAGCCCCTGGTTGGCGGTGACCGCGGCCCGCGCGCCCGGCACCTGACGTGCCCCCGCCTGGCCGCGCAGCTGCCAGGTCACCTCACAGACCTGCGCGATGGCCTGAGCGGGCACCGCCTCACCGAAGGACGCCAGGCCGCCGCTGGTGTTGACCGGGACGCGACCACCGAGCGCGGTCGCACCCCCGCGTACGAGCCCCGCGCCCTCGCCCGCCGCGCAGAGCCCGATGTCCTCGTACCACTCCAGCTCCAGTGCGGTCGACAGGTCGTAGACCTCCGCCAGCGAGATGTCCTCGGGGCCGATCCCCGCCTCCTCGTACGCGGCACGGGTGAGGGCCGCGCGGAAGGGCTCCGCGGGGGCCGGCGCGGCGGTGGACGAGTCGGTGGCGATGTCCGGCAGGTCGAGGACGGTCCTGGGGTACACCGGGCTGACGGTGGAGACCGCACGGATACGGACGGGGTCGGGCGCCCCGTGCCGGCGGGCGAAATCCATGCTGGTCAGCACGAGAGCGGCCGCACCGTCGGAGGTCGCGCAGATGTCGAGCAGCCGCAGCGGGTCGGCGACCACCGGGGACCCGGCGACGTCGTCGAGCGTGACCGGCCTGCGGTAGCGGGCGCCGGGGTTGAGCGCGCCGGCCGCCGCGTTCTTGACCTTCACCCGAGCGAAGTCCTCCAGGGTGTCGCCGTACAGGGCCATCCGGCGGCGCGCGTACAGCGCGAAGTACGCCGGGTTGGTGGCCCCCAGCACCCGGAACCGCAGCCAGTCCGGGTCGTCGGGCCGCTCGCCGCCCGCGGGGGCGAAGAACCCCTTCGGTGCGGAGTCCGCACCGACCACCAGCGCCACATCCGCCATACCCGCGAGGATCTGCGCCCTGGCCGTGCTGATGGCCTGCGCCCCGGAGGCGCAGGCCGCGTACACGCTGGTGACCCGCGCTCCCTGCCAGCCGAGCGCCCGCGCGAAGGTCGCGCCCGCCACGTACCCGGGATAGCCGCAGCGCACGGTGCCGGCGCCGACCACCGACTGCACGTCCCGCCAGTCGATGCCGGCGTCGGCGAGCGCGGTACGGGCCGCCGCTGCCCCGTACTCGACGAAGCTCCGCCCCCACTTGCCCCACGGGTGCATCCCGGCGCCGAGCACCGCGACGTCGCCGGTCACGAGAGCGCCTCCGGCGCCCGCACCGGCCGCCAGTGCCAGGTCGTCCAGGTGGTGTCGGTGTCCTCATTGAGCACGCCGGGCACGGCCTCCACGAGGGCCCCGACCGCCAGATCCGCGAGTGTCACGCCCGGCGCGGCCTGCCCCAGTACGACCATGCCCTCCGCCGCGAGCTCGACGGCGACGAGGACGTACGGCTCCCACCGGGCGCCCGGATCGGAGACGTACGGTGCGGGCGGCCGGTACCGGCCGTCGGTGTACGACCAGACCCGGCCATGCTTGGACAGCGGCACCTCGGCCAGCTCTCCGCCCGGACAGCCCGGGTTGCGGCAGAAGGCGTCCTCACGCGGGAAGAAGACGGCGGAGCAGGCCGAGCAGCGGGTACCCAGCAGCCGGAAGCCGTCATCCCCCGCGTCGGGTGTGAACCATCCGGCCACTACGGGTGTGCGCGTGCGCGTCAAAACCCCTCCCGGCATCAGCAAGCTGACGGAACGTCAGAAGTGTGCCACGGGCGGGCTGTTCTCCGCGAGACGCGGTCAGCCGTTCTCCGCGAGCCAGGTGGCCGCGGTGGCGGCCAGTTCGTGGTCCCGGCCCGCCAGCATCATCCGGATCATCTGCGCATCGCCCCGGAGCGACCAGAGCGGGTGCCCGAAGGTCGCGGGGTTGTTCCCTTCGATGAGGAAGTGCGCGGGCCAGGCGGTTCCGTAGCCGATGAGCGGCAGCGCTGCCGCGTACCGCTTCCGTCCGCGTGCCAGCCCGCAGGCGGTCACCGCCAGCCCGGTGAGTGTGCCGCCCAGATGCACCCACCGGGTTGCCGCACGCGAGTGCATCGCGACGTAATAGGGCCAGAACTCCTCGTACGAATCCCATGTCTGCTGTGTCATGGGGAGACGGTAGGCGCCAGGGAGGCACCGGGAGAAGTGGCGTCCTGCGCTCCGCCTGGACGCGGCGATGAGTTTTCCCGGCCCGGCAGGTCTCACCACCGATGTCGACAGCCCGGCCCAGCCCGGCCCAGTACAGCCCAGCACAGGAGGAACCCATGGCTCAGCTGCTGAGAGTCCAGAACTTCAATGTCTCCAGTGACGGAATCGGGGCGGGCGAGGACCAGACACTCGAAAGACCGTTCGGCCATGTCGATCCCGGGACGCTGTTCGCCTGGGCCGGCGCCACGGCGAGCTGGCCCATGCGCACCGAGCCCGGCGGGAGCCGCGGCCTGGACGACTACCTGACGCGTGACTACGCGCGCAACATCGGAGCCGAGATCATGGGCCGGAACAAGTTCGGCCCCCAGCGCGGCCCCTGGCAGGACCACGAGTGGCAGGGCTGGTGGGGCGACGAGCCTCCGTTCCGTACTCCTGTCTTCGTCCTGACCCACCACAGGCGTCCGGCACTCACCCTGGGCGACACCACGTTCCACTTCGTCGACGGCGACCCCGCCACGGTCCTTGCGCAGGCGCGGGAGGCCGCGCAGGGCAAGGACGTCCGGCTCGGCGGCGGGGTCACCACCGTCAGGGAGTTCCTCGACGCAGGCCTCGTCGACACCCTGCACGTGGCGATCTCGCCGGTGAAGCTCGGGTCCGGTCTGCGGCTCTGGGACTCCCCGGACGAGCTGCTCGACCGGTTCCACTCGGATGTGGTTCCCAGCCCGAGCGGGGTGACCCACCACCTGTTCTGGCGGCGCTGACCTCAACCGGCCGGCCGGGCGCCTGCCGGGGAGGGCGGGAGGACGGCCCCGGTGGCGCCGCGGTGCCCGGCCACCGAGCGCCGGGCGACGGGGAAGTCGAAGTAGCTGTCCGGGTGCGTCTCCGGCTGGTAGGTGAAGTGCCACCACTCCTCGGGGAGGTTGACGAAGCCCACCGCGCCGAGTGCGGTGCGCAGCATGTCGCGGCCGGCGCGCTGCGCCCCCGTGATCCGCGGGTCGTCCGTGTGCGCGAGGGTGTCGAAACAGTCGAACCCGGTCCCCATGTCGATCGAGTTGTCCGGGAACCGCTGTGCCTTCGGTGCGTAGCAGGGGGCCAGCGGCTGTCCGCGGCGGTAGGGGCGCGTCGGCAGGGCCGGCAGCCTCACCAGGGTGAGATCCATGGTGCTGCCGCGGCTGTGCCCGGACTTCTCCGCGATGTAACCGTCGGCGAAGAGCCGCGACTTGTCGACCCTCGGATAGAACTCCGCCTTCATCGCGAGGGCGCCGGGATCGCCGGCCCAGCGCACGAACGCGTCGACGGCGCGCTGCGGCCGGTAGCAGTCGTAGACCTTGAGCGAGTACCCCTGCCGCAGCAGCTTCGTCTGGGCGCGGTGCAGGGCCCGGGCGGCCGGGCGGGTGAGGATGCACAGGGGCTGGTCGTAACCGTCGACCGGTTCGCCCGTGAAGTTGTGCTCGTAGGGGTAGCGCATCTCCTGGATGACCGTCGGGTCCACGGAGCGCAGCGAGACGAAGTCCCGGGGCGCCCGGGGCTCCTGCTGCGCCCCGGCGGCCGGGGTGACAGTGGAGAGGGCGAACAGGGCGGCGGCGGCCAGGGCCAGGGAGCGCGGGGCGGAGGTCAGTCGTGTCATGGGCATTCCATCTATCAGCTGAACGGCCCGGAGGGGAAGCACGATCGGCTACAGTCCGCGCTCATGGACGAGCCTTACGCCGAGCCTGTCAGGGATTCCCACTGTTCGAGCTGTGGCGCTCCGTTCGCCACCGCCGGCTGGCCCCGCACCTGCCCCTCCTGCGGGACGACCGCCTACCGCAACCCGCTGCCTGTCGCCGTCGCCCTGCTGCCCGTGCGGGACGCGCGGGGAACCGGACTCACCGTCATCACCCGGACCAACGAGCCGCAGCCCGGTGGGATCGCGCTGCCCGGCGGCTTCGTGGACTCCCCCGAGACCTGGCAGCACGCCGTCGTGCGGGAACTGCGGGAGGAGACGGGCATCCTCGCCCGCGCGCAGGACGTGCGGCTGGCCGACGCGCTCAGCTCGCCGGACGGGCATCTGCTCCTCTTCGGGCTGCTCCCGGAGCAGGACGCGGCCATGCTCCCGGCGTCCAGGCCCACCGATGAGACCGCCGGGTGGCACATCCTGCGGGCCGCGACGGATCTCTGCTTCCCGCTGCACACCGCGGCCGTCCGGAGCTGGTTCGCCGGGCGCTACAGCTGACCCGCGCTACGCGTCCAGGCCCCGCACCCGCACCGGACACCCGGGCTCCACCGAACCCTCCGCCACCACCCGCCCGACCACGACCCGCCCGTCCTCCAGCGCGGTGGTGTAGCGCTCGACCTCCGGTTCCGCCCACCCATCACCGGCGTCCCGTACGACCAGCCCGCCCCCGGTCCGCCCAACGGCGGGTGCCCAGACCTCCAGCTCCAGTCCGCCGTCCGCACCGCGCACCGGGATCACCGAACCGGCCCGCGCCAGGACCGGCACCCGCGACAGGGGCGCCTCAAGCACCACCTGCCCCGGCCCCTCATGGGCCGCACCGGTCGCCGTGTCGTACCACCGCCCCCTCGGCAGCCGCACCGCCCTGCGGTCGCCGCCGCGTTCCAGGACCGGGGCCACCAGCAGACTCTCGCCGAGCAGGAAGGCGTCCTCGCAGTCCCGCAGGGCGCGGTCCTCCGGCGAACCCCACCAGACGGGCCGCACATACGGGGCTCCGGACAGCCGGGACAGCTGCGCCAGCGTCACGAAGTACGGGTGCAGCCGCTCCCGTTCGAGCAGCGCCGCTCTCGCGTGCTCCAGCGTCCGCGCGCCGAACTCCCACGGCTCCCTGCGCCCGGCCCGGATCGCCGAGTGGGTGCGCAGCAGCGGCAGGAAGGACGCCAGCTGGAGCCAGCGCAGATACAGCTCGGGGGACGGGCTGCCGTCGAAGCCGCCCACGTCAGGGCCCGAGTACGGCACCCCGCACAGCCCCAGGCCCAGCACCAGCGAGAGCGACGCGCGCAGCCCCGGCCACCCCGTCGTCACATCGCCCGACCAGGTGCCCCCGTACCGCTGCATCCCCGCCCATCCGGAGCGCGAGAACAGGAAGGGCCGCTCGTCCGGGCGCAGCGCCCGCAGCCCCTCGTAGCCGGCGCGCGCCATCGCCAGTCCGTAGACGTTGTGCGCCTCCCGGTGGTCGCCGCCGCGGCCCTCCAGGGCGTGCCGTGCCGACAGCGGCAGCGTCGGATCGCCGAACGGGAGGATGGACGCGGGCTCGTTCATGTCGTGCCAGAAACCGGCGAAGCCCTGCGCCAGCCGCTCCTCGTACAGTCCGCCCCACCAGGTGCGCACATGCGGCGCCGTGAAATCGGGGTACACACACGCGCCCGGCCACACGACGCCCCGGGCAGCCCCGCCCCGCACGTCCCCGACGAAGGCGCCCGCGGCCAGCCCGTCCTCGTACACGCGGTTGCCCGGCTCGGCCTTCACCGCCGGATCGACGATCGAGACCAGCCGCACACCGTCCCGCCTGAGCTCTGCGGCGAGACCGGGAAGATCGGGGAACCGCTCGCCGTCGACGGTGAAGACCCGGTGGCGGTCGTAGTGGTCGATGTCCAGGTGCAGCGCCGTCAGCGGCAGCCCGTGCTCCCGGTATCCGGCGACCACCCTGCGGACCTCCCGCGCGCTGCCGAAACCCCATCGCGCGTGCTGCGGGCCCAGCGCCCAGGACGGCGGGAGCGCGGGCCGCCCGGTCAGCGCCGTCCAGCCGTGCAGGACCCGTGCGGGCGTGCCCGCCACCACCCAGCAGCGCAGCGGACCGCCGCCCATCCGCACCTCGCTCGAACCGGGCCTGTCGTGCCCGGAGCCGGCCCCCTCCTGGCCCTCGGCCAGCACCACCCGGCCCTCCCGCGTGGTGTCGTGGAAGACCAGATGGGTCCCCGCGTCGGCCACCACCAGCTGCACCGGCATGGTGATGTACAGCGGGTCGTCACCCGGCCCGAAGCCACCGCCAGGATCGGTGTTCCACAGGTGGTACGTGCCGTCGCGCAGCCGGGGCCCCGACGCGCGCCCGCCGAGCCCGAAGAAGCGCGCGTCGGCGGGGACCTCTGCCCGCTGCACCCAGCGCGCCGCGCCGCCGGACA
Organism: Streptomyces sp. NBC_00388; assembly: GCF_036061255.1. Lineage (NCBI taxonomy): Bacteria > Bacillati > Actinomycetota > Actinomycetes > Kitasatosporales > Streptomycetaceae > Streptomyces > Streptomyces sp. NBC_00388. Next base: position 1,167,190 of record NZ_CP107948.1, on the reverse strand, counting down.
CCGGCTCCCACCAGCGGGGCGGCAGCTCACGCCGGATCCGCACACCGCCCGGGGTCAGGATCTCCACCGCCCCCTGCCGGGACACGGTGACGGTCACCCGCTCCGAGACCACCCGCCAGCCGCCGCCCTTGTCCGGTTCGAGGACGGCACGCGGGTCCGCTTCCGGGCATTCGCCTGCCAGCGCGTACGAGGGCGTCGGCCCGGCGCCGTCCCACCCCCAGAAGACCGCGCCGCCCACCGCGACCCGCACCAGCAGCTCGGAGCGGGTGAACCGGACGACACCGCCGCCCGGCCGGTGCTCCACACCGGTCACCTCACCGGGCACCCGCGCCCGCTCGGGGCCGCGCGGCGCGAGCGCCGCCGAGTCCGATAGCCGTCTGCGCAGGGCGGTGCGCAGGGCCAGCCGCCCCCGAGCCGAACCGAACGCCTTCACCGAGCGGACCAGGCCGCGACCGTCCATGCTGATCACACTGCCATCCCGGCCCCGGGGCGCGGGGGCCGTTCGAACGCCGTTCACCTTGCCTTTGACCAGATGTTCACCCTGCGGATGCGGTCCGGTCCGCCCTGGTGCGCAGGACGATCACATGGCATCGTCGCTGCCAGCCGCGTCACGCGCACACCCCTCGCACGTGCGCGCCCCACACGCACCACCACGCGTACAGCCCGGGAGCCGCCCCATGAACCCATCGAACGCCGCACCGCTCTGGCAGCCCAGCCAGGAACGGATCGACGGTGCCAGGATCACCCGCTTCCAGGCCTGGGCCGCCGAGCGGTACGGGGCCCCCGCCGGGGGAGGGTATGCCGAGCTGCACCGCTGGTCGGTGGAGGAGCTCGCGACCTTCTGGCAGGCGGTCGCCGACTGGTTCGACATCCGCTTCACCACCCCGTACGAGAGCGTGATCACCGATCGCTCGATGCCGGGTGCCCGCTGGTTCCCGGGCGCCACCGTCAACTACGCGGAGCACGCCCTGCGTACGGCCGCCGACCCGGCCAGGGCGGCCGAGCCCGCCCTGCTGCACGTCGACGAGAGCCAGGAGCCCCAGCCCGTCAGCTGGTCCGAACTGCGCCGTCAGGTGGGCGCGCTCGCGGCCGAACTGCGCGCACTGGGCGTACGCCCCGGCGACCGGGTCGGCGGCTATCTCCCCAACATCCCGCAGGCCGTCGCCGCGCTGCTCGCCACCGCGGCGGTCGGCGCGGTCTGGACCTCCTGCGCCCCCGACTTCGGCGCCCGCAGCGTCCTCGACCGCTTCCAGCAGGTCGAGCCGGTCGTCCTGTTCGCCGTCGACGGCTACCGGTACGGCGGCAAGTCCCACGACCGCCGTGAGACCGTCGCCGAACTCCGCGCCGAACTGCCCACCCTGCGAGCGGTCGTCCACGTCCCGCTGCTCGGCAGCCCCGCCCCGGAGGGTGCGCTCGACTGGTCGGCCGTGACCGCCGGGGACGCGGAGCCGGTGTTCGAGCAGGTTCCCTTCGAGCACCCGCTCTGGGTGCTGTTCTCCTCGGGGACGACCGGGCTCCCCAAGGCGATCGTGCAGTCCCAGGGCGGCATCCTGATCGAGCACTTCAAACAGCTCGGCCTGCACTGCGACCTCGGGCCGGGGGACCGCTTCTTCTGGTACACCTCGACCGGCTGGATGATGTGGAACTTCCTCGTCTCCGGCCTGCTCACGGGCACGACGATCGTCCTGTACGACGGCAGTCCGGGCTACCCGGGCACCGACGCGCAGTGGCGCATCGCCGAACGCACAGGCACCACGCTCTTCGGCACGTCCGCCGCCTATGTCATGGCCTGCCGCAAGGCGGACGTCCACCCGGCACGCGACCACGACCTCTCGGCCGTCAGGTGCGTCGCCACGACGGGCTCCCCGCTCCCGCCCGACGGTTTCCGCTGGCTCCATGACGAGGCGGGCGAAGACGTCTGGATCGCCTCCGTCAGCGGCGGTACGGACGTCTGCAGCTGCTTCGCCGGGGCCGTGCCCACCCTCCCCGTCCATATCGGCGAACTCCAGGCGGCGGGCCTCGGCACCGACCTCCAGGCCTGGGACCCGCAGGGCCGGCCGCTCATCGGCGAGGTCGGCGAGCTCGTCGTCACCAAGCCGATGCCCTCCATGCCGGTCCGGTTCTGGAACGACCCCGGCGGCAGCCGCTACGCCGGCAGCTACTTCGAGACGTACCCGGGGGTCTGGCGGCACGGCGACTGGATCACGATCACCGACCACGGCTCGGTGATCATCCACGGACGCTCGGACTCCACCCTCAACAGGCAAGGCGTCCGGATGGGGTCCGCCGACATCTACGAGGCGGTCGAACGGCTCCCGGAGATCCGCGAGTCACTGGTCATCGGGGTGGAGGAATCCGACGGCGGTTACTGGATGCCGCTCTTCGTCCACCTCACCGCGGGCACCTCCCTCGACGACGGACTGCGCCGGCGCATCGCGCAGACCATCCGCGAACAGCTCTCGCCGCGCCATGTGCCCGACGAGATCATCGAAGTCCCGGGGATCCCGCACACTCTCACCGGCAAGCGCATCGAGGTCCCGGTCAAACGGCTGCTCCAGGGCGCGGCACTCGACAGGGCGGTCAGCCCCGGCTCGGTCGACGATCCCGGACTGCTGCACTTCTACGAACGGCTGGCCCGCGACCGCAGGCACGGCTGAGGCCGCGGGCCCACGCGGACCGGCCGGACAGGACCTAACCCCCGTACGTGGCCTCGGACTCGCCCAGCACATCCGCGAAGTCCGAGGCCAGCCGGGCCGTGGCGGCGCCGGCCAGGGTGGCCGTCGTGATCCGTACGGCCGGGGGAGTGGCGATACGGAAGCGGGCGCCCGCGGCGATCCACCAGCCCCGCGACCTCATGCCGTTGACCACCGCAGACTCGTCCCGCACCGGCACCCAGACATTGAGCCCGCTCGCCCCGTGCGCGGCTACCCCCAGCTCCCCGAGCCGCGCGATCAGGGCTTCCCTGCGCTCGGTGTACGTCCGCCCGGCCTGTGCCACCAGAGTGCGCGCCGCCCGCCCGGACAGGGCGGGGGCGACCGTCTCCTGGAGCACATGGCTGACCCAGCCGGACGTCAGCAGCATCCGGCCGTCGTGGCGCGCCAGCGTCGTCGGGTCGCAGGCCACGGCCGCCCAGCGCAGATCGATTCCCAGGTGCTTGGACACGGTCCGTACGTGTGCCCAGCGGGCCAGGCCGCCGGAAGCCAGCAGGAACGGCGCCGCGCCTGAGACATCGGCGTTGTGGTCGTCCTCGACGACCAGCACGCCGGGATACCCGGCCAGCACCTCCAGCAGCGCCGCCCGCCGCCCGGCCGAGAAGCAGCCGCCGAGCGGGCTCTGCCCCCGCGGACTGCACACCAGGGCGCGCGCACCGGCCCGCAGCGCGGCCCGCAGCGCCTCCGGCCGGATTCCCTCGTCGTCCACAGTGACGGGGGCCGTCCGCAGCCCCAGCGCAGGGACGAGATCCAGGAGGTGATGGAAACCCGGATCCTCCACAGCGACCGTGTCGCCGGGCTTCAGCTCCACCGAGAGCAGCCGGGCCATACAGTCGAGCGCCCCGTGCGCGAAGGTCACATGGTCGTGCGGGACCCCGTCCCGCGCGAACCACTCCCGCGACAGCTCCTCCAGGGCGGGCAGCCGGGGTGAGCCGCGGTGCGAACCCTGCACGGGATCCACCCTCCGCGGGGGCGTCAGTACCGGGAGCAGCGCCGGATCGGGGAAACCGCCCGCCAGGTCACGCACCCCTGGCGGCACCTTCGGCGGGCGCCGCGAACCCACGGCCGGGGTCTGCGCCACCACGGTGCCGCCCCGCCCGCGGGTGATCACGATGCCGCGCTGCCGCAGCTCCCGGTAGGCGGTCGCGACCGTACCGGGACTCACACCGAGCCCGTCGGCGAGCCTGCGCACCGGAGGCAGGGCTGCTCCCGGGCCCAGGTGGCCCCCGGCCACGCCCTGTTCGACGGAAGCCGAAATCTCCCTGGCCGTCGTACCACTGATCCCATATTGTGTTGCCACGTAATCAACTATGTACCAGTACATATTCCGGGTCAAGGGGGAACCGTGAGTCCGAGCCTGAGCCGAGCCGCGCTGTACGCACGCATCCCGGGCGGCGACGACGGCCGCCGGATGCTCTGGATCACCCTCATCAACAAAGCGGGCACCGGACTCTGGATGGGCGCCGCCGCCCTCTACTTCACTCTCGTCGCCGGCCTCCCGGTCGCCGAGGTGGGCATCCTGATGGGGATATCGGGAACGGCGGGAATCGCCGGCGCACCGCTCGCCGGACACCTCGCCGACCGGTTCCCCCTCACCCGCGTCCTGGTGGCCGCGCAGGTGCAACAGGCACTGGCGCTCCTCGCCCTGCTCACCACACACGACTTCACACTGATGCTCCTCTGCTCAGCGGCCGGCAGCCTCGGCGACCGCGGCTCCAACGTCCTCACCAGGCTCTACTCGGCCCGGGTCGGCGGCGCCGACCGCATTCGCTACCAGGCTGTCCAGCGCACCGTCTCCAACGCCGGCTGGGGCATCGGCGGACTCGCCGCGGCGGCCACCCTCGGCCTCGGCACCACCCACGCCTACCAGGCCCTGCTCATCGGCAACGCCGTGTCCTACGCCGTGGTCGCCGCCCTCACCCTCCGCTGCGGCGAACCGAAGGCGCCCTCCCGGGTCGTCACCGGCTCGGGCACCCGCGCTTCCGCCGTTCCGCCGCCGAACCCCTGGCGCGACCGTACGTATCTCCTCTTCACCGCCACCGAGACGATGCTCTTCCTGGACGACGCGGTGCTGCAGGTCGGCATGCCGCTGTGGATCGTCCACGCCACCACGGCCCCGCACGGGCTGGCGCCCCTGCTGATGGTCCTCAACTGCGCGCTGGTCGTCTTCTGCCAGCTGCCGCTCTCCCGGTTCGCCGGTACCGCGCAGTCCGCCCGCCGGCTCCTGCTGCCCCTCGGCGGGTTCTTCACGGCCGGCTGCCTCGCGATGACCGCGTCCTCGCGAGGCAGCACCTGGACGGCCGTCAGCGCACTGGTCGTCGCCGCGATCGCACTGACCGTCGCGGAGATGCTGCACGCGACCGCCTCCTGGGAACTCTCCGTAGCCCTTGCCGCCGACGGCGCACAGGGCGCCTACCTCGGCGTGCACGGCCTCGCCTCCTCCGCCCAGCGCAGCGGCGGCCCCCTGCTCGTCACCGCGGTCATCGCCGCAGGCCCGGCCGCCTGGCCCGTGCTCGGCGCGGGCGTCGTCCTGACCTGCGCGGTACAGAGCCGCCTGGTGCGGTCCCGGCTGCCGGATCCAGCACTGTCAGTGCCCACGGTTACTGTGAGTGAGCATTGATCGATCGCGCTCAGGGGGAGTCATGGCGCAGACACACCGGACCGGATCCATGCGGCGGGCACTGCGCCGCGAAGCACCGAGCACCGTCGGCCTGCTGGCCGACGAGCAGGACTTCGCGGCGATGCGGCGCTACCGCACCTTCACCTTCGACGACCACCCGGCCTATCTCCAGCAGGTCGAGGGCCTGCTGCGTGCACTCGCCGCCGAGGAGGTCCACACGACGGTCGCCCTCTTCGACCCGGAGGAGTACGAGCAGTTCTGCACGACGGCCGGAATCGACCCCGACTCGGCCGCCAGCCGGACCCGCTTCACCGCCGGCATCGCTGCCAACGGGGCGACCGTCCCCTATACCGGGCAGCCCATCGACCGGCTGGTCCCGCTCCTCATCAACGCCGCGGTGTGCCGGGCCACCCTGGAGTACGCGACCCTCGTCCTCGCCGAGGCGGGGGAGTGCGCGGACTGCGGACAGGACATCGGTACGGCCTCCTTCGACCAGGCGTCCCACGCACTGAAGCGCCTGCTGGACGGCGCAGGTCCCGGGAGCCACCACCTCGTCTGCAGCATTCCCACCGAGGACGAACCACTTCTCGCGGTCCTGCACACGGAGACCGCCGAAGGCTCCCGGCCCCGGCTCGACCACACGGAGGGCGCCGCCTTCGTGACCGTGCTCGCCGCAGGCCTGGCGCTGGAGAGCGCGGGCGGGGTCGTCATCCGTACGACAGTGGCGGGCCAGGACGACCGGGTCCGTGGCTGGCGGCTCCAGCGCGGCAGGCTGACACCGCTCACCGCCGGGGAGGTGTTCAGCGCCTACTGCACCGATGCCCACACCGGCGATCCGGTGTCGCCGGAGCCGGGCGTCGACTACTGCGCGGGATACGCGATCATCCAGGACGGCCCCCCTCACTGACCGCCGACGCCGGAGGGGCTCCCCGCCGGACACGGCGGGAAGCCCCTCCACCCGGCGGCCGGGGACCGTGCGGCTACTCGCCGGACAGCACTCCCTGAGCGGCCCGGCGCGCCTCGTCCGCGGAATCCGCGGCGCGCGCCGCGGAAGCCGCGCGCTCGCACTGGGCGAGCGTGTGCTGCGCCAGCGTCGTGCGGACATACGGAAGAGCGGCGGCGCCCATGGAAAGACTGGTCACACCCAGACCGGTGAGCACACACGCCAGCAGCGGATCGGACGCGGCCTCACCGCAGACACCACAGCTCTTGTCCTCCGCCCGCGCGGCTTCGGCGGCCAGCGCCACCAGGTCGAGGAGTGCGGGCTGCCAGGGATCCTGCAGCCGCGACACCGCACCGACCTGCCGGTCCGCCGCAAAGGTGTACTGCGCCAGGTCGTTGGTGCCCAGCGAGAGGAATTCGACCTCCCGGAGGATGGAGCGCGCTCGAAGCGCTGCGGACGGGATCTCCACCATCGCGCCGAACTTGGCATGCAGCCCTGCCTCCCGGCAGGCGTCGGCGAACGCCTTGGCATCCGCCCGGTCGGCCACCATGGGCGCCATGACCTCCAGATACACCGGCAGCCCCTCGGCGGCCCTGGCCAGCGCGGTCAGCTGGGCGCGGAGCACATCGGGGTGGTCGAGGAGCGAACGCAGCCCCCGCACACCGAGAGCCGGGTTCGGCTCGTCGGCGGGCGTGAGGAAGTCCAGCGGCTTGTCGGCCCCGGCGTCCAGCACCCGCACGACCACCCGGCTCTCCGGAAACGCCTCAAGCACCGTGCGGTACGCCTCGACCTGCTTCGCCTCGGAGGGCGCCTTCGCCGAGTCGTCGAGGAACAGGAACTCGGTCCGGAAGAGCCCGATCCCCTCGGCGCCCGCCTCCAGCGCCGCGGCCACATCGCCCGGGCCGCCGATATTCGC
>NZ_CP107948.1:0-1155000 GCF_036061255.1 Streptomyces sp. NBC_00388 | reverse complement strand
CGTAATAGCTCACTGGTCAAGTGATTCCGCGCCGACAATGTAGCGGGGCTCAAGCGTACCGCCGAAGTCGTGTCATTTCAGCAATAGGGCCAACGCCCGCTGGGATGGGTAGGGGAGCGTTGTGTGCCGGGTGAAGCAGCCGCGGAAGCGAGTTGTGGACGGTTCACGAGTGAGAATGCAGGCATGAGTAGCGATACACACGTGAGAAACGTGTGCGCCGATTGACTAAGGGTTCCTGGGTCAAGCTGATCTGCCCAGGGTAAGTCGGGACCTAAGGCGAGGCCGACAGGCGTAGTCGATGGACAACCGGTTGATATTCCGGTACCCGCTTTGAAACGCCCAATACTGAATCCTCTGATGCTAAGGCCGTGAAGCCGTCCTGGAGCCTTCGGGCAAAGGGAAGTGGTGGAGCCGCTGAACCAAGGTGGTAGTAGGTAAGCGATGGGGTGACGCAGGAAGGTAGTCCAGCCCGGGCGGTGGTTGTCCCGGGGTAAGGGTGTAGCCCGTCATCCAGGTAAATCCGGATGGCACATGGGGTGAGACCTGATGCCGAGCCGATTGTGGTGAAGTGGATGATCCTATGCTGTCGAGAAAAGCCTCTAGCGAGTTTCATGGCGGCCCGTACCCTAAACCGACTCAGGTGGTCAGGTAGAGAATACCGAGGCGTTCGGGTGAACTATGGTTAAGGAACTCGGCAAAATGCCCCCGTAACTTCGGGAGAAGGGGGGCCATTCCTGGTGATCTGTTTTACACAGTGAGCTGGGGGTGGCCGCAGAGACCAGCGAGAAGCGACTGTTTACTAAAAACACAGGTCCGTGCGAAGCCGTAAGGCGATGTATACGGACTGACGCCTGCCCGGTGCTGGAACGTTAAGGGGACCGGTTAGTGATCTTTCGGGGTTGCGAAGCTGAGAACTTAAGCGCCAGTAAACGGCGGTGGTAACTATAACCATCCTAAGGTAGCGAAATTCCTTGTCGGGTAAGTTCCGACCTGCACGAATGGCGTAACGACTTCTCGACTGTCTCAACCATAGGCCCGGTGAAATTGCACTACGAGTAAAGATGCTCGTTTCGCGCAGAAGGACGGAAAGACCCCGGGACCTTTACTACAGTTTGATATTGGTGTTCGGTTCGGCTTGTGTAGGATAGGTGGGAGACTTTGAAGCGGCCACGCCAGTGGTTGTGGAGTCGTCGTTGAAATACCACTCTGGTCGTGCTGGATGTCTAACCTCGGTCCGTGATCCGGATCAGGGACAGTGTCTGATGGGTAGTTTAACTGGGGCGGTTGCCTCCTAAAGAGTAACGGAGGCGCCCAAAGGTTCCCTCAGCCTGGTTGGCAATCAGGTGTTGAGTGTAAGTGCACAAGGGAGCTTGACTGTGAGACCGACGGGTCGAGCAGGGACGAAAGTCGGGACTAGTGATCCGGCAGTGGCTTGTGGAAGCGCTGTCGCTCAACGGATAAAAGGTACCCCGGGGATAACAGGCTGATCTTCCCCAAGAGTCCATATCGACGGGATGGTTTGGCACCTCGATGTCGGCTCGTCGCATCCTGGGGCTGGAGTCGGTCCCAAGGGTTGGGCTGTTCGCCCATTAAAGCGGTACGCGAGCTGGGTTTAGAACGTCGTGAGACAGTTCGGTCCCTATCCTCTGCGCGCGTAGGAATATTGAGAAGGGCTGTCCCTAGTACGAGAGGACCGGGACGGACGAACCTCTGGTGTGCCAGTTGTCCTGCCAAGGGCATGGCTGGTTGGCTACGTTCGGAAAGGATAACCGCTGAAAGCATCTAAGCGGGAAGCCTGCTTCGAGATGAGTATTCCCACCCCCTTTGAGGGGTTAAGGCTCCCAGTAGACGACTGGGTTGATAGGCCAGATGTGGAAGCCCGGTAACGGGTGGAGCTGACTGGTACTAATAGGCCGAGGGCTTGTCCTCAGTTGCTCGCGTCCACTGTGTTAGTTCTGAAATAACGAACGACCGTGTTGTATCCGGTGTTGGTTAATTTCATAGTGTTTCGGTGGTCATTGCGTTAGGGAAACGCCCGGTTACATTCCGAACCCGGAAGCTAAGCCTTTCAGCGCCGATGGTACTGCAGGGGGGACCCTGTGGGAGAGTAGGACGCCGCCGAACAATTTTTAGCCTCAGTCCCGGACCATAACGGTCCGGGACTGAGGCATTTTTGCGTTCAGGCACGGTTTCCCGTACGGATGTCACCGGAGCTCTGCCCCCTGTGACTTCGCCGGCTGCGGCTGAGGGTAGGGTCAGGGAGCATCGTTCGTACGTTCCTCACAGGAGGCCCCCGGGTGGAGGTCCAGGAGACCCGCGTTCAGACGGATCGGGTACTCACCATCCCCAACATCCTCAGCATGGCCCGCCTGGTCGGTGTGCCCGTTTTCCTGTGGCTGATTCTCCGGCCCGAGTTCGGCGGGCCGAAGAGCGATGGCTGGGCATTGTTGGTGCTTGCGCTCAGTGGCGTGAGCGATTATCTCGACGGCAAGCTCGCCCGTCGCTGGAACCAGATCAGCAACCTGGGACGGCTCCTCGACCCTGCCGCAGACCGCCTCTTCGTTCTCTCGACCCTGGTCGGGCTCACCTGGCGGGAGATCCTGCCGATTTGGTTGACCGCAGCACTATTGGCCCGTGAGCTGATGCTCCTGGTCATGGTGGGAACCCTGCGCAGACACGGCTATCCGCCTCCCCAGGTGAACTTTCTCGGCAAGGCAGCTACCTTCAACTTGATGTACGCGTTCCCGTTGCTCCTGCTCAGCGACGGCAGCGGGTGGCTGAGCACCTTGGCGTCGATCCTCGGATGGGCGTTCGCAGGGTGGGGTACAACCCTCTACTGGTGGGCAGGAATCCTGTATGTGGTACAAGTCCGCCGACTCGTGAAGGCGGATGTAGCAGCCGATTGAACTCGTCGATGCGCACCGTGCAGCGTGGCCGGATTGCGTATGACGCCCCTGTGTCCTCACCGGACGGGTGAAGTCGGCTGAACTGTCGACATCTCAAGGAGGGCGCTTCCGACATGAAGGCCGTCGTGATGGCTGGTGGCGAAGGCACACGTCTTCGCCCTATGACCTCAAGTATGCCCAAGCCGCTCCTGCCGGTGGTCAACCGACCGATCATGGAACATGTGCTGCGGCTGTTGAAGCGGCACGGGCTCAGTGAAACGGTCGTCACCGTGCAGTTCCTCGCGTCCCTCGTCAAGAATTACTTCGGCGACGGTGAAGAGCTCGGCATGGAGCTCACCTACGCGAACGAGGAGAAGCCGCTCGGCACTGCGGGAAGCGTCAAGAATGCGGAAGAGGCGCTCAAGGACGACACCTTTCTGGTGATCTCCGGGGATGCGCTCACCGACTTCGACCTGACCGATCTCATTAATTTCCATAAAGAAAAGGGCGCACTGGTCACCGTGTGCCTGACCCGGGTGCCGAATCCGTTGGAGTTCGGCATCACCATTGTGGACGAGGAAGGCAAGGTCGAGCGCTTCCTCGAGAAGCCGACCTGGGGCCAGGTCTTCTCGGACACCGTGAATACGGGCATCTATGTGATGGAACCCGAGGTCTTCGACTACGTCGAGGCGGACGTATCGGTCGACTGGTCCGGTGATGTCTTCCCCCAGCTCATGAAGGAAGGGAAGCCGGTCTACGGCTACATCGCCGAGGGCTACTGGGAGGACGTGGGCACCCACGAGAGTTATGTGAAGGCCCAGGCGGACGTCCTCGAAGGCAAGGTCGAGGTGGACATCGACGGCTTCGAGATCTCGCCCGGTGTATGGGTGGCCGAAGGTGCCGAGGTCCATCCCGACGCCGTGCTCCGGGGCCCGCTCTATATCGGCGACTACGCCAAGGTGGAAGAGGGCGTCGAAATACGGGAGCACAGCGTCGTCGGCTCCAACGTGGTCGTCAAGACGGGTGCTTTCCTGCACAAGGCCGTCATTCACGACAACGTGTACATCGGGCAGCAGAGCAATCTGCGCGGCTGTGTGATCGGGAAGAACACCGACATCATGCGGGCGGCCCGCATCGAGGACGGCGCCGTCATCGGTGACGAGTGCCTCGTCGGCGAGGAATCCATCATCCAGGGCAATGTGCGGGTGTACCCGTTCAAGACCATCGAGGCCGGTGCGTTCGTCAACACCTCGGTGATCTGGGAATCCCGTGGCCAGGCTCATCTCTTCGGCGCCCGTGGTGTCTCCGGAATCCTGAACGTCGAAATCACCCCGGAGCTCGCCGTACGGCTGGCCGGCGCGTATGCCACCACCCTCAAGAAGGGTTCCACCGTCACCACCGCACGTGACCACTCGCGTGGTGCGCGTGCCCTCAAGCGGGCGGTGATCTCGGCCCTCCAGGCGAGCGCCATCGACGTTCGGGACCTGGAGAACGTGCCGTTGCCGGTGGCCAGGCAGCAGACCGCCCGCGGCAGTGCCGGCGGCATCATGATCCGGACCTCGCCCGGTGTGCCGGACTCCGTGGACATCATGTTCTTCGACGAGAGCGGGGCGGATCTCTCGCAGGGCAGGCAGCGCAAGCTGGACCGGGTCTACGCGCGCCAGGAGTACCGCCGTGCCTTCCCCGGGGAGATCGGGGACCTGCATTTCCCGGCGAGCGTCTTCGACTCGTACACCGGGTCGCTGTTGCGCAATGTGGACACGTCGGGGATCGCCGAAGCCGGCCTCAAGGTCGTGGTCGACGCGTCCAACGGCAGTGCCGGGCTTGTCCTGCCCAGCCTTCTCGGACGGCTCGGCGTCGACGCCCTGGTGATCAACCCGGGGCTCGACGAATCAAGGCCGACCGAGACGGCGGACACCCGTCGCGCCGGGCTCGTCAGGCTCGGAGAGATCGTGGCATCGGCGCGAGCGGCGTTCGGAGTCCGCTTCGACCCGGTGGGCGAGCGGCTCTCGCTCGTGGACGAGCGCGGGAAGATCATCGAGGACGACCGGGCCCTGCTGGTGATGCTCGATCTGATCGCCGCCGAGCGCCGCAGCGGGCGGGTTGCGCTGCCGGTGACGACCACGCGGATCGCCGAGCAGGTCGCCGCCTACCACGGGACGCAGGTGGAGTGGACGACCACATCGCCCGACGACCTGACCCGGGTCGGGCGCGACGAGTCCACGATCTTCGGCGGCGACGGGCGCGGCGGTTTCATCATCCCGGAGTCCACCAGCGTCTTCGACGGCACTGCCGCGTTCGTCAGGCTGATCGGCCTGGTCTCGCGTACGCAGTTGACGCTCAGCCAGATCGACGCCCGGATCCCGCGCGCGCATGTGCTCCGACGTGACCTCGCGACTCCCTGGGCGGTCAAGGGCCTGGTCATGCGCAGTGTGGTGGAGGCGGCCGCGGACCGTTCGGTGGACACCACCGACGGCGTGCGGGTCGTCGAGCCCGACGGCCGCTGGGTGATGGTGCTGCCGGCTCCGGCCGAGGCCGTCACTCATCTGTGGGCGGAGGGACCGGACGACGCGTCCGCTCAGGCGCTGCTCGACGAGTGGGCGTCGATCGTGGACGGCGCAGGTCAGTGATGCTGTAGAGGGGTACCGGGCGGCGTGATCGCGAGCCGCCCGGTACACGGACGGGGCCATTGGGATGCGGCGGCTGCGGCGTGCGACGATGTGCGGCATGCCGAAGCAGCCCCCCGTTCGGAGCGGAGCCTCCCCGATCCCGCGCCCCGACGCGTCGATGTCGCTGCTCAACAACGTGATGGATCACAGCCTCGACGACGGCTATGCGGAGGCGACCGCCCGGCGCAGGGCCGAGGGCAGTGCGGGGATGCCCCGTTCGCTGCGGTCCAAGCTCGGTCTCGCGGCGGGGCTCGTGCTCGCCGCTGTCGTGGTCACCGTCGGCGCCGCGCAGGCCAGGGTGACGGCGCCGGTCGCCGCGAAGGAGCGCCAGGAGCTCATCGACCGTATCGACTCGGAGACTTCGTCCGCCGACGCCGAACAGAAGAAGGTCGACGGGCTGCGCGACGCGGTGGGTGAGCAGCAGCGCAAGGCACTTCAGCAGCACGGGGGCGAACAGGGCGGACTGGTGGCCCTGCTGTCCGGCGCGACGGCCGTGCACGGTCCCGGCATGAAGCTGGTCATCGACGATGCCAAGGACAGCGACCAGGACGACGGCGGGGGCCCGCGGGAGAGCCCCGGTTTCTCCGACACGGGGCGGGTGCGGGACCGTGACATGCAGCAGTTCGTCAACGCGCTGTGGCAGTCCGGCGCCGAGGCGATCGCCATCAACGGACAGCGTCTGACCGCTCTGTCGGCGATCCGCGCCGCGGGTGACGCCATACTGGTCGACAACAGGCCGCTGGTGCCGCCGTACACGGTGCTGGCGGTGGGGGACGGGAAGCACTTGCTCAGTGAGTTCGAGGACAGCGTCGGTGGCCAGTATCTGAAGGTCCTGAAGGACAGCTACTCCATCCGCACCAGCAGTTCCGACCAGGCCGACGTGCGCCTTCCTGCTGCCGCGAGCCTGATCGTACGTACCGCAAAGCCGAAGGCCGCCGGCACCGACCAGAGCGCGGCCGACACAGGGAAGGGCACATCGTGATCGCCGTACTGGGCCTCGTCGTGGGAGTCGTGGTCGGACTGTTGGTCCGGCCCGAAGTGCCGGCCATGGTCGAGCCCTACCTCCCCATCGCTGTCGTGGCCGCGCTCGACGCCGTATTCGGCGGCCTGCGGGCCATGCTCGACGGGATCTTCGTGGACAAGGTCTTCGTCGTGTCCTTCCTGTCCAACGTCGTGGTGGCCGCACTGATCGTGTTCCTCGGCGACAAGCTCGGTGTCGGCGCGCAGTTGTCCACCGGTGTGGTCGTCGTGTTCGGCATCCGCATCTTCTCGAACGCGGCGGCCATCCGCAGGCATGTGTTCCGGGCGTGAGGGTGACGAGCCGATGAGTGACGAAGACAGCCCACAGGGCCCGCAGGACTCACAGGACCGGCCGCGGAGCCCGGAGGACCGGCCCCGTGGTCCCGGCGGGAGGCCTGGCGGCTTTCCCGGGCCGCTGCCCGAGGAGAAGCCCCTGCAGGCACCCAGGGAGGGCGCGTCGGGGGCGACACCGGCGGTACGGGCCAGGCAGGCCGGACGGCAGCGGCTGATCGCCGCGCTCTGGCCACCCCGGGTCACCAGGGCGCAACTCGTTGTCGCCCTGCTGCTGTTCGTCCTGGGGCTGGGCCTCGCCATCCAGGTCCGCTCCAACAGTGACAACAGCCCGTTGCGCGGCGCGCGCCAGGAGGACCTGGTGCGGATCCTCGACGAACTCGACAACCGCACCCAGCGCCTGGAGGACGAGAAGCAGCGTCTGCAGGGCCAGCGCACCGAGTTGGAGAGCAGCTCGGACCAGGCCGAGGAAGCGCGCAAGCAGACGAGCGAGAAGGCGCGCCAGCTCGGCATCCTGGCCGGGACGGTGGCCGCCCAGGGGCCGGGGATCACGCTGGTCGTCAACGACCCGCACAAGACGGTCCAGGCCGACATGCTGCTCGACACGATCCAGGAGCTGCGGGCGGCCGGCGCCGAGGCGATCCAGGTGAACGGTGTCCGGGTGGTGGGGGACACGTACTTCTCCGACGCCGGGGGCGGTATCAAGGTCGACACGCAGAAGATCAGTGCCCCGTACACCTTCAAGGTGATCGGGAAACCGGCCGACTTGGAGCCTGCGCTGAATATTCCGGGCGGAGTGGTGCAGACTCTGGAGAAGGAGCAGGCCACGGCCGTCGTGACGCCTGCCCAGAAGATCGTTGTGGACGCCTTGCGACCCGCGAAGCAGCCTGACTACGCTCGGTCCTCCGCGCAGTGAGCCGGGGGCGCGCGAGGGCCGCGGGACAAGGCCGTGAGGTTGCGGGGGGTCGGCGCACCGATAGCGGTGCGCGTGGTGGAAACTGTCTGGGGGATACGGACGTTGTAAGGATGTCCGGTTCGGCAGGTGTGTTCATTGAGAGTTCGTCCTGCCCCACGGGCGGGTCTGTTTCGGTCAAGGGGAATCGCCCGTGAAGTTGTTTGGGAAGTTGTTCGGCAAGAGTGCGCGTGAGGACAGCGCACGGCACCGCGCTCCGCGTCATGTGGAGGGCGAGGACCAGGGTGGCGACCGTCCGCTGTTCCGGGACGAGGTGGGCCGGCCCGGGCACGGCATTTCGGGTGAACAGGGCGCGTCGTCTGTTGACCCTGCGGGTCAGGGCCGCATAGGTTTTGGTGAAGCGTCAACCTCAAGTACGGGTCGAGGGTTGCCCTCCGATCCGTACGCAACCAACGCCCACGCTGGGCCGTCGCGGCAGGAGGATGCATCCATGCCGGTGTGCACGAGGTGCGGCCACCGCAACGCCGAGGCCAGTCGGTTCTGCTCCAACTGCGGAGCGCCGTTGCGGGCCGGTGTGCCCGAGAGGCCGTCGGAGACCACGTCCACGATCTCCATCTCCGGCCTTGAGGCGTACGAGGCGGAGGCGACCGGGCAGACCGCTTCGCCGTCGCTCTCTCCTGAGGCCCAGGCGGCCGTGGACGCGCTGCCCCTCGGGTCGGCGCTCCTCGTGGTCCGCCGCGGCCCGAACTCGGGCAGCCGCTTCCTGCTGGACGGCGATCTGACCACGGCCGGCCGCCATCCGCAGAGCGACATCTTCCTCGATGACGTCACGGTCTCCAGGCGGCACGTGGAGTTCCGCAGGGGCGCCGACGGCGGATTCACCGTCTCGGACGTCGGCAGCCTGAACGGCACGTACGTCAACCGTGAGCGGATCGACGCCGTCGTCCTCTCCAACGGTGACGAGGTGCAGATCGGCAAGTACCGGCTGGTCTTCTACGCGAGCCAGCGGGGCATGTGACCCGTCAGGGAAGGTCCATGCTGCACTCATCGACGGGCGGCGCCGGCGACGGCGCCGCCACCGGGGACGACCGGCTGGTCAGTATCGGCACGGTCCTGAATCTGCTCAGGGAAGAGTTTCCCGAGGTCACGATCTCCAAGATCCGCTTTCTGGAGGCCGAGGGCCTTGTCGAGCCGCAGCGCACGTCTTCGGGGTACCGGAAGTTCGGTACCGCGGACGTCGAGCGGCTGGCTCAGGTCCTGCGCATGCAGCGCGACCACTATCTGCCGCTGAAGGTCATCCGGGACCACCTCGACGCACTGGGCCGTGGTGAGCAGGTCCCGCTCCCCGCGCCCGGTGTCGTCCGTGAGCCCGCCGACGGGGCCGCCGGCGAGCCCACGGCGTCCACGGTGGGCAGGGACGAGCTGCTCGCGGCCGCCGGCATCGGTGCGGACGCCCTCGCGGAGTGGGAGTCGTACGGTCTGCTGGCGCCGCTCCCGGAGGGCGGTTACGACGCCGAGGCGGTGAATGTGGCCGGGCTGGTGGCGGAGCTGGGCCGTTTCGGCCTGGAACCGCGTCATCTGCGTGCGATGAAAGCGGCTGCCGACCGGGAGTCGGGGCTGATCGAGCAGGTCGTCGCCCCCCTTCGGCTGAACCGCAACCCGCAGACCAGAGCGGACGCCGAGAACACCACGAAGGACCTGGCAGCACTGACCGTGCGGCTCCACGCGGCGCTCGTTCAGACCTCTCTCAGGGTCCGGTTGTACTGATCATGGGGGTGCCCCGACTACCCAAACCTGCCGGGCACGTCCTAGGGTTGCCGTGTGAACGAGCTCGACGTTGTGGGTGTCCGGGTGGAAATGCCCTCCAACCAACCGATCGTGCTCCTGCGTGAAGTAGGAGGCGACCGGTATCTCCCTATCTGGATCGGTCCTGGTGAGGCGACTGCGATCGCCTTCGCCCAGCAGGGCATGGCGCCGGCCAGGCCGCTGACCCATGACCTCTTCAAGGATGTCCTCGAAGCGGTCGGCCAGGAGCTCACGGAAGTGCGCATCACCGACCTGCGCGACGGGGTCTTCTTCGCGGAGCTGGTCTTCGCGAGCGGGGTCGAGGTGAGCGCGAGGCCCTCCGACGCCATAGCGCTCGCCCTGCGCACCGGGACTCCGATCTACGGCAGTGACGGAGTGCTCGACGACGCGGGAATCGCGATCCCGGACGAGCAGGAGGACGAGGTCGAGAAGTTCCGGGAGTTCCTCGACCAGATCTCTCCGGAGGATTTCGGGACCAACAGCCAGTGACACTCCGGCCGGGTCCGTCGGCGCATTCGGCAAGCCTTTCCCCGGAGAGGGGCACGCGAAACCACTCCTGGGGTGATTATCACTCGGCGTGCCGAGTGTGGCGATCGTTGACGCACCTCAAGTGACTGCCTACCGTCGAGTGGGCAGTTCAAGGACGGAGGTCGGCGTGAGAAGCACCGGCGAAGATGTGGCAGGGGACCTCCCCGGACTGGGTCCGGGGGGCGGAGTGCCGTATCCGCTTCACGGTCCGGCGGCCGAGACGACCACCGACACCGTCGGCTACCGGGGGCCGACCGCCTGCGCGGCGGCCGGGATCACCTACCGGCAGCTCGACTACTGGGCGCGCACGGGCCTGGTCGAGCCGAGTGTGCGCCCCGCTCAGGGGTCGGGCACGCAGCGTCTCTACAGCTTCCGGGACGTGGTCGTACTCAAGATCGTGAAGCGTTTCCTGGACACCGGTGTGGCGCTCCAGAACATCCGCACCGCGGTCCACCACCTGAGAGACCGCGGCGCCCGCGATCTCGACCGGATGACGCTGATGAGCGACGGCGCGACGGTGTACGAATGCACCTCGCCCGACGAGGTGGTCGGGCTCCTCCAGGGGGGCCAGGGGGTCTTCGGGATCGCCGTCGGCGTCGTGTGGCGGGACGTGGAGAGCGCCCTGTCGCAGCTGCACGGCGAGCGGGTCGACACCGGCGAGACCCTCGTCGGGCACAACCCGGCCGACGAGCTGGCCCGGCGCCGCAACCGAGCGGTCTGACACGGGCCTCCGCGCTGCGGAGGCCCGATTGTCAGTGCCGTGAGGCAGCATCGGTGGTGTGAGAGCCGCGCCCACCATCCTGCATCTGGACATGGATGCCTTCTTCGCCGCCGCGGAACAGGCGGCGAAGCCGAGCCTGCGCGGGAAGCCGGTGGTGGTCGGAGGGCTCGGGCCGCGCGGTGTGGTCTCCACGGCCTCGTACGAGGCCCGGAAATTCGGGGTGCATTCGGCGATGCCGATGGCCCAGGCCCGGCGGCTCTGCCCGAACGCCGCTTATCTGGTGCCTCGCTTCGCGCTCTACCGCGAGGTGAGCGGGCAGGTCATGGAGCTGCTGGGCCGGCTCTCACCGCTGGTCGAGCCCCTGAGCCTGGACGAGGCCTTCGTGGACCTGGAGGCGGGCGGGGTCGCCGACAGCACCGGGTCGGCCAGGGCCGCCGGTGAACGGCTGCGCGGAGACATCCTGGCCGTTACCGGGCTCAGCGGGTCGGTAGGGCTGGCAGGCTCCAAGATGCTGGCGAAGATCGGCTCGGAGCGGGCGAAGCCGGACGGCCTGTTCGTGATCGAGCCCGGCACCGAGCGCGAACTGCTCGCGCCCCTCTCGGTACGGATTCTTCCCGGTGTGGGCCCCGCGACCGGCGAGCATCTGCGCAGAGCGGGGATGACGACTGTGTCCCATCTGGCCGAGGCCGGTGAGGACGAGCTCGTCCGGCTGCTGGGCAGGGCACACGGCTCCTCGCTGCACCGGATGGCGCTCGGCCACGACGACCGGCCCGTGGTGTCCGAGCGCGACGCCAAGTCGGTGTCGGTGGAGGACACCTTCGACGTGGACCTGCACGACCGGGTGCGGGTGCGGGCGGAGGTGGTGCGGCTGGCCGGGCGGTGCGTGGAGCGGCTGCGGGCGGCCGGGCGGTCCGGGCGGACGGTGGTGCTGAAGGTCCGCAGGTACGACTTCTCGACGCTGACCCGGTCCGAGACGCTCCGGGGCCCCACGGACGACCCGGAGGTCGTGCGTGAGGCCGCAGGGCGGCTGCTGGAGTCCGTGGACACCACGGGAGGCGTGCGGCTGCTCGGGGTGGGTGTCACCGGACTCGCGGACTTCACACAGGAGGACCTCTTCGCGCAGGCGGCCAGTGAGCGGGCCGCCGCGCTGGAGCTCGCAGCGGAGGAGGAGGTACCCGGTCCTGCGGCGCCTGCGGCAGTACCCGCGGAGGAGCCCTCGTCCGGCTCCGGGCGCCGCTGGCTCGCCGGGCACGATGTGCGCCACGATACGTACGGCGTCGGGTGGGTGCAGGGCAGCGGCGTCGGCCGTGTCACGGTCCGGTTCGAGGATCCTTACGCGACCGGGCCCGGCAGGGTCCGGACGTTCCGGGTCGACGATCCCGCGCTGCACCCCTCGGATCCGCTGCCGCTGGTCCGGAGCGGCCAGGCCGGAGCGGACCGAGCAGCGGGGGAGGAGGGGGCGGGCGGGTGCTCCGTGGGTGGAGCCTCTGCCGCAGCACCGGGGCCCCAGGAGCGGGAGGAGCCGGAGCAGCGGGAGCCGGCGGCCCAGGAACCGGACGCGGAGGGTCAGGCGCGTTCTTCCTCGCCCGCGAGCCGGCCGAAGTCCCGGTCGGGGGGCGGCGGAGTGGGGGCCGAGATACCGAGCCCGTAGTGGTGGTAGAGCTGGAGTTCCTGCTCGGGCGAGAGGTGGCGGCCCACACCGAAGTCGGGGGCCTCCCTGATCAGGGAGCGGTCGAAGGGCACCTGCAGCGCCTCGCTGGCGAGGCGGCTCGGCTTCAGCGGGACGAACGCGTCCCTGCTGAACAGTCCGGTGCGTACCGCGGCCCACTCGGGCACTCCGGTGGCGTCGTCGAGGTAGACCTCGTCGACCGTGCCTATCTTGAGGCCACTGCGATCGAACGCCTTGCGGCCGATCAGGCTGCGCGGATCTATGTCGGTCTGCACGGTCCCTCCAACTGATCGCAACGAACCAGCGGTGTGTCCGCCCCCTGGGAAGGTCTCCCCCTCAGGGAAGTCCAGATCCGGGCCATCGGCCACTCGAACATCGTGCGAAGTGGCTCGCTGGTAGGCTGGCCGGTGGCTGCTGACCCCGCGCGGGAGAGCCCTTCGGACACGTCGTCCGGGGGCGCCGAAGGAGCAAATCCTCCCCGGAATCTCTCAGGCACACGTACCGCGCGGACGAGGTCACTCTGGAAAGCAGGGCGGGCGTCGGGCGGGCACGTCCGGATCCCTACCTCACCGACGGTGAAAGCGGGCACGTCGAACGACGGGCCGGTGAAACTCTCAGGTTGAGATGACAGAGGGGGAGGCCGTCCGGGTACCCATGCCGTGGTACCCCTCGCAGGTCGCGTCGACCAGGAGGCCTCCGTCATGACAGCCCACCGCATTCCGCTCTCCCAGCTGGAGCGTGGCATCCCCTTCGAGCAGCGCCACATCGGGCCCGACGCCGGGGCCCAGGCCAAGATGCTCGCCCATGTCGGATACGGCTCTCTCGCGGAGCTCACCTCGGCTGCCGTCCCCGAGGTGATCAAGAGCACCGAGGCGCTGAACCTGCCGGACGCCCGTACCGAGGCCGAGGTCCTCGCCGAACTGCGTTCGCTCGCCGACCGCAACCAGGTACTCGCGCCGATGATCGGGCTCGGCTACTACGGCACGTTCACGCCCCCGGTCATCCTGCGCAACGTCATGGAGAACCCCGCCTGGTACACGGCGTACACGCCCTACCAGCCGGAGATCTCCCAGGGGCGCCTGGAGGCGCTGCTGAACTTCCAGACCGTCGTCGCCGACCTGACGGGCCTGCCCACATCGGGTGCGTCGCTGCTGGACGAGGGCACGGCCGCGGCCGAGGCGATGTCTCTCGCCCGCCGCGTCGGGAAGGTCAAGAGCGGTGTCTTCCTGGTCGACGCCGACGCCCTTCCGCAGACCGTCGCGGTGATCGAGACGCGGGCCGAGCCGGCCGGCGTGGAGGTCGTCGTCGCCGACCTCGGCGACGGCATCCCGGCCGAGGTGGCCGAGCGCGGGGTCTTCGGCGTGCTGCTCCAGTACCCGGGCGCCTCCGGCCGGGTGCGCGACCTCGCCCCCCTCATCGAGCAGGCCCACGAGCTGGGCGCGATCGTCACCGTGGCCGCCGATCTGCTGGCGCTGACGCTGCTCACCTCGCCCGGTGAGCTGGGCGCCGACATCGCCGTCGGCACGACACAGCGGTTCGGCGTCCCGATGGGCTTCGGCGGCCCGCACGCCGGGTTCATGGCGGTGCGTGAGAAGTTCGCGCGCAGCCTGCCGGGGCGGCTCGTCGGTGTCTCCGTCGACGCCGACGGCAACAAGGCGTACCGGCTGGCCCTCCAGACCCGCGAACAGCACATCCGCCGCGAGAAGGCCACCAGCAACATCTGCACCGCGCAGGTGCTCCTCGCCGTGATGGCGGGGATGTACGCGGTCTACCACGGCCCCGACGGTCTGCGCGAGATCGCCCGGCGCACCCACAGGTACGCCGCGATCCTCGCCGCCGGGCTGCGTGCGGCCGGCGTCGACGTCGTGGACGGCGACTACTTCGACACTCTGACGGTACGGACCGGGGGCAGGGCCGCGGAGGTCGCCGCTGCGGCCCGCGAGGGCGGGGTCAACCTGCACCAGGTCGACGCGGACCTGATCTCCGTATCCTGCGACGAGACCACCACCCGCGCCCAGCTGGCCGCCGTCTGGGCCGCCTTCGGCGCCGGGGGCGACATCGAGGCGCTGGACGAGTCGACTGCCGACGCCCTGCCCGCCGGGCTGCTGCGCCAGGACACCGTCCTCACTCACCCGGTCTTCCACCAGCACCGCTCCGAGACCGCCATGCTGCGCTACCTGCGCAAGCTCGCCGACCGCGACTACGCGCTCGACCGCGGCATGATCCCGCTCGGCTCCTGCACCATGAAGCTCAACGCCACCACCGAGATGGAGCCGGTCACCTGGCCCGAGTTCGGTGCGATGCACCCCTTCGCCCCGGTCGAGCAGGCACAGGGCTATCTGACGCTCATCCATGAGCTGGAGGACCGGCTCGCCGAGGTCACCGGCTACGACAAGGTCTCGCTCCAGCCCAACGCGGGCTCCCAGGGCGAGCTGGCCGGTCTGCTGGCCGTGCGCGCCTACCACCGGGCCAACGGCGACACCGCCCGTACCGTGTGCCTCATCCCGTCGTCGGCGCACGGCACCAACGCGGCCAGCGCCGTGATGGCCGGGATGAAGGTCGTCGTCGTGAGGACCCGCGAGGACGGGGACGTCGATGTCGACGACCTGAACGCCAAGATCGAGCAGTACCGCGACGAGCTGTCGGTGCTCATGGTCACCTACCCCTCGACCCACGGTGTCTTCGAGGAGCACATCACCGACATCTGCGCCGCCGTGCACGACGCGGGCGGCCAGGTGTATGTCGACGGCGCCAACCTGAACGCGCTCGTCGGGCTCGCCAAGCCCGGCAGGTTCGGCTCGGACGTCTCGCACCTCAACCTGCACAAGACCTTCTGCATCCCGCACGGCGGCGGTGGCCCCGGCGTCGGCCCCGTCGGCGTACGGGCCCACCTGGCGCCCTATCTCCCCAACCACCCGCTCCAGCCGGCCGCGGGCCCCGCGACCGGCGTCGGCCCGGTCTCGGCCGCACCGTGGGGCTCGGCCGGGATCCTGCCGATCTCCTGGGCGTACGTACGTCTCATGGGTGGCGAGGGACTCAAGCGGGCGACGCAGGTGGCCGTGCTGGCCGCCAACTACATCGCCAAGCGCCTCGAACCGCACTACCCGGTGCTGTACACCGGCCCCCACGGGCTGGTCGCGCACGAGTGCATCGTCGATCTGCGGCCGCTGTCGAAGGCGACGGGTGTGAGCGTCGACGACGTGGCCAAGCGCCTCATCGACTACGGCTTCCACGCGCCGACGATGTCGTTCCCGGTGGCCGGGACGCTGATGATCGAGCCCACCGAGAGCGAGGACCTGGCTGAGCTCGACCGGTTCTGCGACACGATGATCGCGATCCGCGCCGAGATCGAGAAGGTCGCGTCGGGGGAGTGGGCGGCGGACGACAACCCCCTGGGCAACGCCCCGCACACCGCGGCGGCACTGGGCGGTGAGTGGACTCACGCGTACACCCGCGAGGAGGCCGTCTTCCCGGCCGGTGTCTCTCCCGCCGACAAGTACTGGCCGCCGGTGCGCCGTATCGACGGGGCCTTCGGCGACCGCAACCTCGTCTGCTCCTGCCCGCCGCTGGACGCGTACGACAGCTGACGGACATGCGGGAGGGCCGGTTCGGGAATCCACCCGGGCCGGCCCTTCGTCGTCCCTGCCCGTGCCGTACCTCTTCCGTACGCGGGCTCCGTGCGTCGGTTCAGCAGCCCGGTGCTCTCTGCCGGCCGGTGCTGCTTCTTCTCGTGGCGGGGGTCAGGCGGCGGTCGCCAGTCCCGAACCCAGCGGGCGGTGCGGCGCGATGATCCGGCCGTCGGGCAGTAGTTCGCCGGTGTCCTCGAAGACGAGGACGCCGTTGCACAGCAGACTCCAGCCCTGCTCCGGGTGGTGAGCCACGAGGAGCGCGGCCTCCCGGTCGGGGGAGGCGGCTGACGGGCAGGTTGGCTGGTGCTGGCACATGGATGCGTTCTTTCGCTGCGTTGTAGTGAGTGTCCTGCGGCTCGATGCGGATGTCATGGCCGCCCCCGTTTTCAGTCGGTGGTCCCAGTGTTGCCCCACGGGCGTCGATCCGCAGGGATTTCCCGGCAGCACTTGCTACAGCATAGGGACGCATCACCCGTGCGGACGGTTCGGCTCAACTCGGTTGTCTCTTCGGGTGGTTCGGGAGTGGCCCGACCGGGCTAGTCCGGATGGGGGAGAGCGCGCCGCGCCCCGCGACCGTGGGGCGGTCACGGGGCGCGCGGTGGTGCTGGGGCGCCGTCAGGCGGGAGAGCCGAGCAGCGGGGGCGACAGCCGCATCGTCATCACCGGCAGCAGCTCCGATACCCGGTGCGGCCGGTGCGCGGCGATGCCCGGCGGGGCGGGAGCGAGGGGCACGAGGAGATCCGTGGGGGCAGGCATCGTGCCGGAGGCCGACGCGTCGGCCGCGGTGTCACCGTGCAGCCACAGCGTCAGCATGTAGAGCTCCGGCACGGACAGCAGCCTCGGCTGGAACGGTGTGTCCATGGCCTCGGCCTGACGCAGAGCGCTCCCGGTGGCGGTGGCGTAAGGGCCCTCGAAGAAGTGCGAGAAGGTCCAGCCGTCGGCGGTGAGCTTCGTGTCGGCGGCGGCCACCGGGCGGTCACCGCTGTGGATCAGGAAACGCCATCCGGTGAGCCGGGTGCGCGGGGTCCCGCCGCTCGGCATGATCCGGTCCAGTACGTAAACAGGAAGGGGCAGTTCGGGGGTGAGCGGCCCGGCGGCGGAGCGGAGGGCCGGGGTTCGGGCCTCGCGTACGGCAGTAGGGGAGCCGAGGGCCGCGAGGACGCTGCGCAGGGCCGGCGCGGGAGCCGGAGGGACATACAGCGGCATGATGTGGGTCGCCTCTCACTTCGGAGACACGTTGATGCGTGGGCGGTGCGGACGGCGCTGTCAGCGGGCAGGGGCAGAGAGGGCCGTAGGGCGTGGAAGGGTGTCGCGCTCTCCCGGGGCCGGGGCATCAACTCTCTGCCTCGTTTGCGGAGTTTATACGACACGTGTTCACACGGTGTTTCAGCTAGCTGACGTGCGTATTGCAAACAAGTCGGTATCCGGTCTTTTTCCTGCGGAGTTCATCCCCATTTAACGGGCCTGCACTCGCCTGGCCTTGCCGTTCCCGGTGCGAGTGGTCGGCCGAAAACGGCCGGTCGTTTTCACCATGTTCACAGAGCTTCACAGGCTTCACCGAGGGGGAAACTGCTCCAGGCGTCATGCCTGGCGAATGTGCCACGCGGGATCTCTGCGTCACCCTACTCGCTCCGAACCCCGCGCGGGGAGTTACGGATCACCGGGTGTGGGCATTATCGACCGTGACCCGAGCCGCCGCCGCGGTGGCCGCACACGCGTGGAGAGGCCCGCCGATGGGGGAGAAGCTAGAGGCAGACGGAGTCGATCCGTCAGGTCGGCAGCGGTACCGGAGGAAGCTTCAGCAGTGCCTGGAGGTGCTGGAGCGACTGTTGGCCGACGAGAGGTTCGACCGTCCGAGGAATCTGATGGGGATGGAGATCGAACTCAATCTGGCAGGCCCCGACGGCATGCCGCGAATGATGAATGCGGAGGTTCTCGACCGGATCGCGAGCCGGGATTTCCAGACGGAACTCGGGATGTTCAATCTCGAAGTGAATATTATCCCGCACCGGCTGGGCGGCCGGGTCTTCGATCAGCTGGCGGAGGAGCTCCGCACCGGTCTCGCCTATGCGCACAGAAAAGCCGCGGAGGTCGACGCGGGGATCGTGATGATCGGTATTCTGCCCACGCTCGGGCCGGAGGATCTCGTGACGGCGAACCTCTCGGACGCCGACCGCTACACCCTTCTCAACGACGGGATGCGCGCTGCCCGAGGTGAGGACTTCGACCTCGATATCACCGGTGTGGAGCGGCTGACCTGCACCTCCGCCTCGATCGCGCCCGAATCCGCCTGTACGTCCGTGCAGTTGCACCTCCAGGTCACACCCGCGCGCTTCGCCGACGTGTGGAACGCGTCGCAGGCCGTGGCCGCGGTACAGATCGCGCTCGGCGCCAACTCGCCCTTCCTGTTCGGCAAGGAGCTCTGGCGGGAGTCGCGGCCACCGCTCTTCCTCCAGGCGACCGATGTGCGCCCGCCGGAGCTGCGGGCCCAGGGGGTGCGCCCGCGGACGTGGTTCGGTGAGCGCTGGATCGACTCGGCGTACGACCTCTTCGAGGAGAACCTCCGCTACTTCCCGCCGCTGCTGCCGCTGTGCGGCGACGAGGACCCGCTGCGCGTCCTCGACGACGGCGGGGTGCCGGCCCTTCAGGAGCTCGTGCTGCACAACGGAACCGTCTACCGCTGGAACCGCCCGGTCTACGACGTGGCCGACGGCGTACCGCACCTGCGGGTCGAGAACCGGGTGCTGCCCGCCGGGCCCACCGTCACGGATGTGATGGCCAACGCCGCTTTCTACTACGGACTGGTGCGGGCGCTCGCCGACGATGTCCGCCCGGTGTGGAAGCGGCTGCCCTTCGAAGCGGCGGCACGCAACTTCGAAGCGGCCTGCCGGTACGGGATCGAGGCCCAGCTCCAGTGGCCGGGGTCCGGGCGTTCCGGTGGTGTCATGACGGTGTCCGCGGTGCAGCTCGTCAGGGACGAGCTGCTGCCGCTGGCCGCAGCCGGGCTGGATGCCTGGGGGATCGAGGCCGCGGACCGCGACCGCTACCTCGGGGTCATCGAGGAGCGGTGCAGGCGCCGGATGAACGGGGCTTCCTGGCAGGTCGACACGTTCCACCGGGCGCTGGAGACGGGGCTCGGGCGGCGTGAGGCGCTGGCGTTCACCACCCGTCGCTACGCCGAACTGATGGCGGCCGGAGAACCGGTGCACTCCTGGCCCGAGGGCATCCCGGCGGCGGTGACGGCCCGCGGGCTGTGATCGTGCCGCGGGGCTGTCTCCCGCGGGCCTGCCCCGCGGGAGGGGGCGCGCCGGCAGGGGCCGGGGTGCCGGTGCCAGGGGGCCATCGGGCAAGCTGTGACGTCCCATGCGGTGTTGCTCCTCCCTCGCGGACGCTCCTTGAGGACGGACGGGAGGAAGGGGAGCGCGCCGTCGAATCGGCGCCGGTCCCCCGGCCTGTCGTGCGTGCTCCCCGTATCCGCATTGGAGACGCTGGGAGACGGTGGCGGGGACGAGGCGTGACTGGCCGACTGGAGGCAGGTGTGCAGGCGGAGGGCGAGCGCGTGGCCGAATTTGTTCCTGTGGAGGGGGCGTCCCAGCGGTTCTTGCGGTCCGAGACGGTGCTGGTACTCGCCCTCTCGCTCGGCGCGAGCGGCGTTTCGGCACTCATCAGTTTCGTCGGGGCGCTGACCAAACCCGGGGGGCTCAAGCACCAGGCGGCCAATCTCAACGGTTCGTACGCGCCGGGGCGCCCCTGGCTGGATCTCGCCTGGCAGCTCTTCGGTATCGCGACGGCCCTGGTGCCGGTCGCCCTGGTGGCGCACCTGCTGCTGCGGGAGGGATCGGGCCTGCGGGCGATCGGCTTCGACCGGACGCGGCTCCGCGCCGACGCGGGCCGCGGGCTGCTGATCGCGGCGGGGATCGGCAGCGTGGGCCTCGCCTTCTACCTGGGCGCGCGGGCCACCGGGTTCAACCTGACCGTGGTGCCCGAGTCGCTGCCCGACGTGTGGTGGAAGATCCCGGTGCTGATCCTCTCGGCGGTGCAGAACGCCGTACTGGAGGAGGTCATCGTCGTCGGCTACCTGCTGCGCAGGCTGGGGCAGTTCGGGTGGACCCCGGTGGCTGCCCTGGCGGCGAGCGCGGTGCTGCGCGGCTCGTACCACCTCTACCAGGGGGTCGGCGGGTTTCTCGGAAATGTGGCGATGGGCGTGGTGTTCGTGCTGCTGTACCGGCGGTGGGGGCGGGTCGGGCCGCTGGTCGTCGCGCACTCGCTGATCGATATCGGGGCGTTCGTCGGTTACGCGCTGCTCGCCGGCAAGGTGGGGTGGCTGCCCACCGGATGAGCGCCGCGGCGGACCGGGCCCGGGTGCGGGCGCGGGTGCGGGCGCGGGTGCGGGCGCGGTGCGTGCGGGTGTCGGTGCAGGGGGCGTACGGGGATCCCGTACGCCCCCTGTGCGTGTCCCCGGGAGCGCCGCTTGTCCCCGGGAGTACTGGCACCGGGCCGTGGCTGCCTCCGTCCCCCCGTTCTCCACGGGCCCCTCTCAGGCGTGCAGATCACCGTCGATGACGGTGACCGCGCTTCCGGTGAGCAGCGTCCGGTCGCCGCGCAGTGACGTGCGGACGAGGCCGGAGCGGGCCGAGGCCTGGAGACCTGTCAGGTCGTCGCGGCCGAGCCGGGCGGACCAGAACGGGGCCAGAGCGGTGTGGGCGCTGCCGGTGACCGGGTCCTCGTCGATGCCGACACCGGGGAAGAAGCCACGCGACACGTAGTCGTAGCCGCGCGCCGGGTCGTCGGCGGCGGCGGTCACAACGATGCCCCGCCGGGAGTGGGTCCTGAGTGCGGCGAAGTCGGGCGACATCGAGCGGACGGCCGCTTCGTCCGCGACTTCGACCAGCAGGTCCCCGATGTGTGCCCCGGTGCCGTGCACGCCGGTGATCCTGGCACCCAGCGCCTCGCCGAGACCGGCCGGAACGGCCTCCGGGGTGAGCGGGGACGTGGGGAAGTCCAAGGTGATCGTGCCGTCGTCGCCGGCCGTCGCGGTGAGCAGTCCGCAGCGCGCGATGAAGCGGACCGTGCCCGTAGCGGCTCCCGTGGTGTGCAGGACGTGGGCGGTCGCGAGCGTGGCGTGGCCGCACATGTCGACCTCGGTGGCCGGGGTGAACCAGCGCAGCGCCCAGTCGGCCTCGCCCCCCGCGGGCAGCGGGTGGGCGAAGGCGGTCTCGGACAGGTTCACCTCCGCCGCCACGCTCTGGAGCCAGGCGTCGTCCGGGAAGGAGTCGAGGAGGAGCACCCCTGCGGGGTTGCCGGCGAAGGGGCGGTCGGTGAAGGCGTCGACGATTCGTATGCGCATGGACAGACCGTAAGCACGGGGAAACGCCGCAGGCCAAGGCCACTCTCCGGGAGGTGGCCCGGAAAGGATTGCCAAACGAACACTACCGATATATCGTTGACGCATCGCGACCGATCAAAGATAGAAGGAAGTGAGTGCGATGCGTTCCCATGGATTCACACATGGTCATGGACATGGCGGCCCCGGCCCTCGGGGCGAAGGAGACTTCGAAGGGCGCCGTGGCGCCTTCGGGCCGTTCGGCCCGCCGTTCGGCGGCCCGCACGGCGGGCGCGGCGGCAGGGGCGGACCCCGGGGGAGGGCGCGCCGCGGTGACGTACGCGCGTCGATCCTGGCGCTGCTCAAGGACCGCCCGATGCACGGATACGAAATGATCCAGGAGATCGGCGAGCGCAGCGGCGGGGCCTGGCGCCCCAGCCCCGGCTCGGTCTACCCGACGCTCCAGCTGCTTGAGGACGAGGGTCTGATCGCCAGCGAGAGCGAGGGCGGCAAGAAGCTGTTCACGCTCACCGCGCCGGGGCGCACTGCCGCCGACGAGGGGCCGGACGCCCCCTGGGAGGAGGCCGGGCGCGGCGGTGACTGGGAGACGATGAACGAGATCCGGCAGGCCGGCTTCGGGCTGATGGAGGCGTTCAGCCAGGTGTGGCGGACCGGTACGCCGGAGCAGCGCACGAAGGCGATCGCCGTGATCGGCGAATCCCGCAAGAAGCTCTATCTGATTCTCGCCGATGAGGACTGAGCGCCATCCGGGCCGGCAGGCGGCGCCCCCGCGGGATTCCGCGGGGGCGCCGCCGTCGTGCCGGCTCCGGGTGGGCTCAGGTCACCAGGCCGGCGAGCCTGCGCAGCGACTCCTGGAGCGCGGTGGTCGCCGAGTCCTTGAGCTTGCCGGCCATCAGTGAGACGGCCGCTCCCGTGAACTCGCCCTGGATGCGGACCAGGGTGGCGCCGCCGTCCGGGGTCAGCGAGTAGCGCATCGCGAGGCTGACGCCCATCGGCCCCTTGCCCCGGGTGACCAGGAGGGCCGCGGGTTCCAGCTCGGACACGGTCCAGTTCACCTCCGCCGGGAAGCCCATGAGCTTCATGTTCTCCTCGAAGGTGGCGCCCACCGCGAGCGTGGCCGGGCCGCCCTTCGGGAAGCTGGTGTGGGTCGCGTTCCACTCGCCGTACGCGCTGAAGTCGGTCAGCTGGGACCAGACCTTCTCGGCCGGTGCCTCGATGCGGGCCCCGGCGCTGACTTCGGCCATGCGACCACCCCTTCTCGTCGGGTTGTGATGGCGCGGAACGTAACTCCTGGTACCGGAACATTCAATACTGATGAGTCGTCAGATCTCCTGGGGGGTCCTGCCGGGGCGGAGTGCGGGAGCGTTCCGCGGCGCTCCGGGCGGCCGGGCCCCAGGGGGCGCGCGCCGGTGCGATGCCCGGCAGGCTCCCTCATCCGTAAGGAGGAGAGCCCGCACCGGTGTGCCCAACTACCGGCGGACGGCTGAATGCTCCCCGCCGGGGATGTTCCGGGCGCGGCCGGCTGATGAGCTGGGAGATGTGCAGAGCCCTATCCAGCCGGACGAACAGCCCGCCCCGTCCCGGGCCGGCATCGAAGCCAGGCTCACCGTGGAACTGGCAACGGTCGTGGCGGGCGCACGCCGGCGTGCGCTGCGGGACGGCGACCGTCAGATCGATACGGCCCACCTGCTGCACTCGGTGGTCGAGACCGACCCCGAGGTACGGGCCGCTTTCGACGGCGGCGCCCAGGTGGCCAGGGTGCTGGGCTACCTCGTGCAGCGGAGTATCGGCTACGGGCTGCGCTGGCAGGGGTCGGTGGAGGATTCGGGGGCCGTACCGCTGGTCGCCGAGCAGGGCGTGACCGGCTGGTCGCCCGCGGCGGTCGCGGCCATGGAGGGCGCTCTGGGGAGAGCGCGCAGGGACGGCGACAGGCGGGCCGGCGGGCTGGACCTGCTGGCCGCGCTCGCCCGCGACCGCGAGTGCCGCGCCGTGGAGGTGCTGGGCCGCGCCGGAGTGGACGCGGAACTCCTCTCGGAGCGTGTGGAGAGCGGCGCCCGCCGGTGCTGACGCTCCCGGCCCCACCTGCCATGATGTGCCGATGCGTGCGTCTCGGGGAAAGAGCGTCGGCCTGGGGCTCGCCCTGGTGTCGGCCTTTGCGTTCGGTGGATCGGGTGTCGCGGCCAAGCCGCTGATCGAGGCGGGGCTCGACCCGCTGCACGTGGTCTGGCTGCGGGTGGCAGGTGCCGCCCTGGTGATGCTTCCCGTCGCCTGGCGCCACCGCGGTCTCGTACGGCGCAGGCCCGCCCTGCTCCTCGGCTTCGGGCTGCTCGCCGTCGCGGGCGTCCAGGCCTGCTACTTCGCGGCCCTCTCGCGGATCCCCGTCGGGGTCGCCCTGCTGGTCGAGTATCTGGCGCCCGCGCTGGTCCTGGGCTGGGTCCGGTTCGTGCAGCGCAGGCCGGTGACGCGCGCCGCGGCCTTCGGTGTGGTGCTCGCGGCCGGAGGGCTCGCCTGCGTGGTCGAGATCTGGTCCGGGCTGAGCTTCGACGCGTTCGGGCTGCTGCTCGCGCTGGGCGCCGCCTGCTGCCAGGTCGGCTACTTCGTCCTCTCGGACCACGGCGGCGACGGCGCCGACCGGGCCGACCCGCTGGGAGTCATCGCGTACGGACTCCTCG
This sequence comes from Streptomyces sp. NBC_00388, assembly GCF_036061255.1. Taxonomy (NCBI): domain Bacteria; kingdom Bacillati; phylum Actinomycetota; class Actinomycetes; order Kitasatosporales; family Streptomycetaceae; genus Streptomyces; species Streptomyces sp. NBC_00388. The sequence goes on along the minus strand of NZ_CP107948.1, from coordinate 1,130,853 downwards.
TCGGGACCGCCCTGCTGACCGTGGTCGCCCGTCCCTGGCGGATGGACTGGTCACTGCTCGCCGGGGACGCCCGGATGAACGGGGTGGCGGTCCCCGCCTGGCTGCTGCTCGGCTGGATCGTGCTGATCGCCACGGTCGTCGCGTATGTCTTCGGAGTCGTCTCGGTCCGCAGGCTCTCCCCGCAGGTGGCCGGGGTGGTCGCCTGCCTCGAAGCGGTCATCGCGACGGTGCTCGCCTGGGTGCTGCTCGGCGAACACCTCTCCGCCCCGCAGATCGCGGGCGGGGTGGTGGTGCTGCTGGGCGCGTTCGTCGCCCAGTCCTCGGCTCCCAGGCCCCCCACCGGACCGGTGGCCGGAGCGACGCCCGGCGCGGCGGCGGAAATGCCTGCCGGGCGGGCCACCACCTGAGAACTCCCCGTAGGGTGTGGCCATGCTTCTCACCGTACTGCCGCCCCCCGCTGCCTAGCGCGGGCGGCCACACCTCCTGACGAGGACCGGGCCCGGGTTGTCCCCGGGCGGTTCGCCGCTGCCCGCATACGGAGTTCAGCGACCGCCTTTCCCTGTCTTCCTCATGGAGAAGTACGTGACGCATGCGCCGAACCCTGCCGCCGGGCTGTCCGTCCGCAGGAGTCTCATCTATCTGTCCGTCGCCGGAGCGGCGTGGGGCACCGCCGGAGCCGCGGCGACGCTGCTCTACCGGGCCAGCGATCTCGGGCCCGTCTCCCTCACCTTCTGGCGCTGCGCCGGCGGTCTGGTGCTGCTGCTCGCGGCGCGCGCCCCGCGCCGCCCGCGAGGTGCGGCCCGCCCCGGCGGACCGCGCCGGAGGGCCGTCCTCGGCACCGCCGCGACCGGCCTCGCCTTCACGCTCTTCCAGGTGGCGTACTTCGCCGCCGTCCAGCTCACCGGGCTCGCCGTGGCCACCGTGGTCACCCTCGGGGCGGGCCCCGTGCTCATCGCCGTCGGCGCCCGGCTGACCCTGGGGGAGCGCCTCGGCGCCGGCGGGCTCGCCGCCGTCACGGGTGCGCTCGGCGGGCTTCTCGTCCTGGTCCTGGGCGGGGGGAGTGCGGCCGTACGCCCGGCGGGCGTCGGCTGGGCGCTGCTCTCCGCCGCCGGATACGCCGCGATGACCCTGCTGACCCGGTGGGCCGGCCGGGGCGGTGGCGGCGACCCGCTGGCGACGACGGCCTGGTCCTTCGCCGCGGGCACCGTCGTACTGCTGCCGCTCGCGGTGGCGGAGGGGCTCCTTCCGCACACCGTCGAACCGGGCAGGGTGCTGGGCCTGCTGGCGTATGTGGCCGCGGTGCCGACCGCGCTCGCCTATGCCCTGTACTTCGCCGGAGCCGCGGTGGTGCGGTCCGCCACGGTCTCGGTGATCATGCTGCTCGAACCGGTGAGCGCCGCGGTCATCGCCGTGGCACTTCTCGGGGAGCGGCTCACCGCCGGCATGGGCCTGGGGACGCTCCTGCTGCTCGCTGCCGTCACCGGTCTCGCGTACGGGGAGATGCGGGCGGCTGCCGCGCGGCGCCGGCCGGTGCCGGTCTGAGCGGGCCGGCACCGCGGCCCCGGCCCCGTCCGGGCTGTTCAGAGCCGGGCGAGGTACCCCGGCAGGGCGATGCCGGGGTCGAGGTCGTCCGAGGGGACGGGCGCTCCGTATCCGCGGCTCAGGGGTACCACTCCCGACCAGTACGGCAGGGCGAGGTCCTCCGGCTCGTCGCTGGGGCCGCCGGTACGGACCTTGGCGGAGACCTCGTCGAGGTCCAGCCGCACCACCGCGGTGGCCGCCAGCTCCTTGGCGTCGGCCGGACGCGAGTCCTGGGACCGGCCCGGCACGGCCTGCTCGACGATCGCGTCGAGCGCGGTGCGCCGCTCGTCGGCGCCGGTCACCCGGCGGGCCGTGCCGTGGACCACCACGGAGCGGTAGTTGATCGAGTGGTGGAAGGCGGACCGTGCGAGGACGAGGCCGTCGACATGGGTGATCGTCAGGCACACCGCCATGCCGGGATCCGTGGCGCCGGCCGTCCGCAGCGGACGGGAGCCCGTCGAGCCGTGTATGTAGAGGCGCTCGCCGACGCGTGCGTACAGCGTCGGCAGTACGACGGGCGCGCCGTCGCGGACGAACCCGAGATGGCAGACGTATCCCTCGTCCAGGACCGAGTGCACCAGTTCGCGGTCGTACGAGGCACGCTCCCGTGCCCGGGTCGGCACGGTCCGGGCGGTCGGTGCGTAGGGCGCGTCCTGCTGCCCGGGGGAGGCCGGAGGGGTCTCGGACATTGCGTACTCCATTGCATTAGTGCATAATCTTGTTTGTGCTAGGAGAGTATGGGATCGAAGGCCGCCGTGCAACGGACATCGCCGCGAGCGTGGAGCGGGCGGTCGGCTCCGGGGTGCTCGCCCCGGGGCAACTGCTGCCACCACTCAGGGAGTTGGCGGTTCAGCTGGGGGTCAATCCGAACACGGTGGGTGCCGCGTACCGGGTGCTCCGCGACCGCGGGGTGATCGCGACGGACGGGCGCAGGGGGAGCCGGGTGCGGCCACGGCCTGCCAGTACAGGACGTGAATCCGTCCGGGCCGACATTCCCGCGGGGGTGCGCGACCTCGCGTCGGGCAGCCCGGACCGCGCGCTGCTGCCGCCACTGGCCGGAGCCCTGGCGGCCGCCGCCGCGCGCAGTGACGCGCGGGCCGTGCTCTACGGGCAGGCGGGCGTGGACCCGGAGCTCGAACGGCTCGCGCGCGCGGCTCTCGCCGCCGACGGGGTGCCGCAGGGGCCGGTCGCCGTAGTGTCCGGCTCCCTCGACGGGATCGAGCGGGTGCTGGCCGCCCACCTCAAGCCGGGAGACGCCGTCGCCATCGAGGACCCCGGCTGGGGCGCCCTGCTCGATCTCGTACCGGCGCTGGGGCTGCGCGCGGTGCCGATGGGGCTCGACGAGGAGGGGCCGCTGCCCGGCGAGGTGGCACGGGCACTGAGCGAGGGAGCCCGCGCGCTCGTGGTCACCGCCCGTGCGCAGAACCCCACGGGCGCCGCGGTGAGCCCGGCCAGGGCCGGGGCGCTGCGGGACGTGCTGCGCGCCCGCCCCGGGGTGCTGCTCATCGAGGACGACCACGGTCACGGGATCGTGGACCTGCCCCTGAGTCCCCTCGCCGGGGCGGTGGACGCCTGGGCCTTCGTGCGGTCCACGTCCAAGGCGTACGGGCCCGACCTGCGACTCGCCGTGCTCACCGGGGACGCGGTCACGGTGGACCGGGTGCTGGGCCGCCAGCGGCTGGGGCCCGGCTGGGTCAGCCATCTGCTCCAGAGCGCGGTCGTCCACCTGTGGACCACGGGGGCCGTCGACGTGTCCGGGGTGTCGCTGTCGTACGGGCGCCGCCGGGAGGCCCTGATCGGGGCCCTGAACGAGCGGGGCCTCGACGCCTGGGGCCGCAGCGGGATGAATGTGTGGGTGCCGGTGCCGGACGAGACCGGGGCGGTGGCGCGGCTGCTGCACTCCGGCTGGGCCGTCGCGCCCGGTGCCCGGTTCCGGATGGCAGCTCCGCCGGCCGTGCGTGTCACGGTCTCGGCGCTCGGACCCGGCGACATCGCTCCCGTCGCCGACGCCGTCGCGTCGGCGGCGGGTCCCGCACCCGGCAGGCGCTACGACTGAACCGGCGCGCCGTTCCGCCCGCGCCCGCGCGGCCTGCTCTGTGTCAGGGCGGCGCCGGCCAGCACGACGACCGCGCCGACGGGGGTGTTCCAGCCGATGTTCTCGCCGAGCAGCGCGACGCCCGCCGCGGTGGCGATCACCGGGACGAAGTACGTGACCATCTGTGCGGTGGTCGGGCCGACTTCGGTCACCAGCCCGTACTGCAGCAGCAGCGCGACACCGGTGCCCAGCGCCCCGAGGGCGGCGACGGCGAGCAGCGGCGCCACCGGGAACGACGCGGGGAGCGAGGTGAACAGCGGTGTGACCACGGCCAGTTCGACGGTGGCGACGGCGAGCTGGGAGCCGGTCATCGCGAGGGCGGAGTGGCCGGTCCTGCCCAGGGTGCGCCGCAGGTAGATCCAGCCCACCGGATAGCACAGGGAGGCCAGCAGGGCGAGCGCGGTGCCCCGGAAGTCCAGCCCGGAGAAGCCCTGCCAGACCCCCAGTACGGTCAGTACGCCGAGGAATCCGAGCCCGAGTCCGGCGACCCTGCGGCGGGTCGGCCGGTCCTCGGAGAGCGCGACCAGGGAGAGCGCCATGCCCCACAGCGGCGAGGTGGCGTTGCAGATCCCGGCCAGCGTCGACGGGATGGTCTGTTCGGCGAAGGCGAAGAGGGAGAACGGCGCCGCGTTCAGCAGCAGGGCGGCGACCGCGAGGTGCGCCCAGGTCCGCGCCCCGCGCGGCAGCCGCTCCCGCCTGATGACGATGGCCACGGCCAGCACGGCGGTGCCGAAGAAGAGGCGGCCGAAGGTGACCTGGAAGGGTGCGTAGCCCTCGGTGCCCACCTTGATCAGCAGGAAGCTGAACCCCCAGATCAGGGAGAGCAGGACGAAGCGGATGCGCCAGTCGACGGCGGTGCGGCCGGAGGCGGACGGCGGTGCGGCGACCGGTGCTGACACGGTCCTGGCAGGAGAGACGGTGCTCATACCGACCACTCTCGTCCGGCCAATCTCTTAGCACAAGCGAGATTACGTGGAGTGGTTGCCTTAGCATTGCTTACATGTTGAATCTGGAGCGTCTGCGCATCCTCGATGCGGTGGCCCGGCACGGCTCGGTGAGCGGGGCTGCCGACGGGCTGCATGTGACCACCTCGGCCGTCTCCCAGCAACTGGCCAAGCTGGAGCGCGAGGCGGGACAGCCGCTGCTGGCGAAGAACGGCAGGGGGATCCGCCTCACCGACGCGGGGCGCCTCCTCGCCGACCACGCCGCCCGGATCCTCTCCCAGGTGGAACTCGCCCAGTCGGATCTGGAGGCCCAGCGCGGCCGGGTGGTCGGGGAGCTGCGGATCTCGGCCTTCCCCACCGCGGCCCGCGGCCTTCTCCCCGGAGTGCTCGCCGCCCTGCGCGCGGACCATCCCCAACTGGCCGTCTGCTCGCAGGAACTGGAGGGCGAGGACGGTGTACGTGCCGTGGTGCGCGGCGACCTCGATGTGGCCGTCGTACTCGACTGGTACAACAAGCCCACGGCGATGCCCGAGGGGATGGCCAAGCGGGCCCTCTTCGACGACATCGCCGATATCGCGGTGCCGGCCTCCCACCCCATGGCAGGAGCCGCCGAGGTGGAGCTGGAGGCGTTCGCCCAGGACGAGTGGATCACCTGGCCCGAGGGCGAGTTCTGCCGTGAGTGGCTGATGTTCACCCTCGGGGGCAAGGGGTTCGAGCCGCGGATCTCCCATGTCGCGGGCGAACACCCCACCCAGATGGCGCTGATCGCCGCCGGCCTCGGAGTCGGGGTCGCGCCCCGGCTGGGGCGGGGCCCGGTGCCCGACGGCGTACGGGTCGTCACCGTGCGGGACGCGCTGCGGCGTCATGTGTACGCGATCTGGCGCGCCGACGCGGACCGCAGGCCGTCCATCAGGGCGGCGGTCGACGCGCTGTACGCGGCGGGCGCGGAACTGGAGGGCGCGGGCCCGGACGGCGCGTCCGGCTGAGCGGCGCCACCGTCGGTCAGCCGAGTTTGCGGAAGTCCCAGGAGATCACGGCGTCCGGAGTCAGCCGCAGCCAGGCGTGCCGCCCGTCGTACGGCATGAGATCCATCCCGAAGTTCTTCCGCGCGAACAGCTTCTCCGGCGTGTCCAGTGCGGGGCAGGGCTCTCCCGTGCGGGGTGTCTCGCCGACGGCGACCGCGCTGCCCGAGAGCTCGACGCCCCGCAGCTCGCCGTACTCCTCGCCGTCGTCCACCACGACGGCCAGCCGCGGATCGCGGGAGAGCTGGGACCAGCGCCTGCTGCGGGTCAGCGAGTACAGCCAGAGTGACGTGTTGTCCCAGAGGAACCAGAGGGCCCCCACGTGCGGACGGCCGTCGGCCGAGACGGTGGCCACCCGGCAGGTGCGCTGCTCGCCGAGGAAGATGTCGCGCTCCGCTTCCGTCATCATGATCCTGCGGCCTCGGCGCTGGGTGTCGGTCATGGGATGTCTCCTCCGCTGGCTGTCCGGGTTCCGTCCCGCACGGTTCTGACTGCGCGTCAGAAAGCATGGAGCCTCTTCCCTCATGGCGCAATGGGCGTTAGCCTCGCGCGCCGTCCCGCCCGCCCGGCGGGCCGGGCCATACGAGAGGTGAGGTCCATGCCGTCGTCCGAACAGCTGGTCCGACAGCTCGACCCCGCGACGACGGTCCTGCTCACCGTCGAGTGCCAGGAAGGCGTCGTGGGCCACCGCAGTGCCCTGCCCGAACTGGCCGCCGAGGCAAGGGCGTCGGGGGCCCTGCTGCGGGTGGCCAGGCTGGTCGACCGCGCCCATGGAGCGGGGGTCCAGGTGGTGCACGCGGTGGCGGAACGCCGCCCCGACGGGCGCGGATCCGGCCGCAACGCCCGGCTCTTCCGGGCTGCCGGGCGCCTTCCCGTCCAGCAGCACACGGGCACGGATGCGGTCAGGGTGGCGGAGCCGGTCGAGGTGGCGGACGAGGACCTCGTCGTGCGGCGACTGCACGGCCTCTCGCCCCTGGCGGGCACGGATGTCGACGCCCTGCTGCGCAACCTGGGCTGTCGCACACTGGTCGTCACCGGGGTCTCGGCGAACGTCGCCATCCCCAACGCGGTGTTCGACGCGGTCAATCTCGGCTACACGGTGGTGGTCCCCGCGGACGCCATCGCGGGGGTCCCCGCCGACTACACCCCCGCGATGATCCGCAACACCCTCGCGCTCGTCGCGACCATCACCACGGCCGAGGACGTACTCGCCTGCTGGCAGCGGCCGGGAGGGCGTTGACCGTCCGAGCGGGGGCCGGCCGCCTTCCCCGGCTCGCTCCGGCGCCCCGGAGGCGGTCCGCGGCCGCACGCCCCTTGCCTCGCGCCACCGCCCGGCGGATCGGGGACACCCCGCCCGCCCGGATCGGTCGCGGACGACGGGACCGGCGAGGCCCCGGACCTGCTGCGGGACGCCGCAGCGATCCGCTCAGGGCTCCGACCGCCAGGGCTCCGACCGCCAGGGCTCCGACCGCCCTCCGTCCGAAGGTCCGAGCGGCTGGGCGGGGTGCTTGAGGTGATCGCCCCCCAGCGCCTTCCTGAGGAAGTCGAGTTCAAGGAGCAGCAACTGGTCCGCCACGCCCTCGCGGTGCACCAGATGTCCGGTACCGGACAGCGGGAGGACGGTGTGCGGACGGCCGGCGGCCAGCAGCGCGGCCGACAGGAGCAGCGTATGGGCGGGCGCCACGTTGTCGTCGGCGAGCCCGTGCACCAGCATCAGCGGCCGGGAGAGACCGGGTGCGTGGGGGAGCAGCGAGGAGCGTTCGTACCCCTCGGGCAGGACCCCGGGGTGGCCGAGGAAGCGCTCCTCCCAGTACGTGTCGTACAGGTGCCGCTCGGCGGGCGGGGCGCCCGCCACCGCCGCGTGGAAGACATCCGGGCGGTGCAGGACGGCGCCCGCCGCGAGATAGCCGCTGTACGACCACCCCCGGATCGCCACCCTCCCCAGGTCCAGGGCGTCGTACCGCTCCGCCGCCGCGTGCAGCGCGTCCGCCTGGTCCTCCAGCACGGGCCCCAGCCGGTCGCCGGTGATGGCCCGCTCCCACGCGATGCCCCGGCCCGGGGTGCCGCGTCCGTCCGTGGCCAGTACGGCGAAGCCCTGCTCGGCAAACCACTGGCAGACGGCGGTGTACCAGCCCCGTGCCCTGGTCACCACCTGCAGACCGGGTCCCGAGTAGGGGCTGAGCAGCACCGGCAGCCGCTCCTGGCCCGGCTCGTACCAGGAGGGCAGGTGCAGACGGCTGCGCAACTCCCTGACGCCCAGGGACAGATGAACGGGCGCCGGAGTGACGAGCGGGTCCTCGGCCAGCACCGCGATCCGCCCGTCGGGGCGCCCGGCCCGGCGGACCGTGACCGACTGGCCGTCATCCGTCCTGCTGTCGACGACCAGCGTGCCGCCGCCGGCGGCTGCCGTGTGCACGCCGGGTGTGTCCGTCAGCCTCACGAAGCCGGAACTCTCCTCGTACGACCAGACATGGACCTCGGCCGGCTCCTCGCTCGCGGTGAAGAAGACCCGTTCGCCCACGGCTCCCAGCACCTCGCGGACATACAGCCCCGCGGGGCTGAGGACGTCACCGATACGGATGCCGCGGACGTCGCCGCGGACGGCGGGCAGCACCGGTACCCCCGCGGGCGTGTACAGCGGGGTGCCGGGCTGGAACGCCACCCATCCGTCGTCCGCCGCCCGGGCCCGCACCTCGAAGGCGCCGCCGGCCGGGTCGGGGGAGACCACCCACACCGTGCGCTGGTCCCGGGTCTGGAGCACGGCGACGGGACCGGTGGCCCCCCAGGAGGCGGAGACCAGATACTCGAAGGCGGGTGCGTCCCATCTGCCGGGCTGCGCCGGCTCTCCGGGCGCCGTGCGGGGGAGCGGCACCCGGGTACGGTCGCCTCCGGCCGTGACGACGTGCAGTGAGGTCTCGGCGTTGGGCGTGCCGGCCGCCGGGTAGCGGATGGCGACGGGCGGCTTCTCCGGGTCGGTGGGGTCGGCGATCCAGCGGCGCCGCACCATCGAGGTGTCGACCCGGGCGACCAGCAGCGCGTCGCCCTGAGGGGACCACCAGTACCCGCGCGACCTGCCGATGGAGGCGCGGGCCGCGTAGTCGGCGAGGCCGTAGGTGACTTCGGTTTTCTCGGGGGCGGCGAGCAGCCTGTCGCCCGTCCCGTCGGTCCGCACCACCCGCAGGGCGCCGCCGGTCACATACGCGATCAGGGTGCCGTCGGGCGAGGGCCGCGGGTCGGTCACCGGGCCCGCGGTCCTGATGCGGCGAGGAGCGCCGGCGGTCGCGCCGTGCCCGGGGGCGCCGCCGGGGTGCTGAGGTGCTGCGGAGTCCGCGCGGACGGTCCAGAGCCGGCCGTCCACGGCGTACGCGACGACCCGCGCGTCCCGGTCGGTCGCGTACCCGGTCACGCCGGACGACGTCGCAGGGGGGCGGGCGAGGAGGCGTTCCTGTCCGTTCTCGTACAGCCAGAGCAGGCCGCGCGGGTCGGTGCCGGACACCGACCGGACGAAGAGCACCCGTTCACCGTCGGGTGAGACGGTGAACTGCCCGGGGACGCCGAGGGTGAAGCGGCGGGTCCTGGCGAACTGGCGGGGGAAACCGCTGAGGTCCATGGCGGTGTGCCTTCCGTGGGAGCGACCGGTCGGGAAACAGAGAGAGACCGTCGCCCTCGCCCCCCGGAGTGACCCGGCGGACGCGCGCCGAAATCACAGCGCCCCTCTCACGGCGGTGCGTGAGAGGGGCGCTTCCGGGGACCGTCGAGGCCGACGATCTCGGTGTGTATGCCGTACGGGACGGGCGGCCGGGTGCGGCGGGCCGTCGGCCGGGTGACCGTCCTGTGGGTGCGAACACTTTACCAGCGGAGGGTGTCCGGCCGGGCGGCCGGGTCCGCCATGGAGCCGGGCGGCGGGCCCGCCGGTTCAGCTGAGGGACTGCAGGGCCGCCGGGTCGTACGCGGCCAGCTCTCCGAACCGTCCGTCCAGCACCTTGGCCGCCCACTGGGGGTCGTGCAGCAGCGCACGGCCCACGGCGACCAGGTCGAACTCGTCGCGCTCCAGGCGGTCGAGCAGATTCTCGATCCCCTTGACCTGCGAGCCCTCGCCACGGAACGCGCCGCTGAACTCGTTGTCCAGGCCGACCGATCCGACCGTGATGACGGGCTTGCCGCTCAGCTTCTTCGTCCAGCCCGCGAGGTTCAGGTCCGAGCCGTCGAACTCCGGCTCCCAGTAACGGCGTGTGGACGCGTGGAAGACATCCACGCCGGCTCCGGCGAGCGGTGTCAGCAGGGCGTCCAGCTCCTCGGGCGTCCCGGCGAGCTTCGCGTCGTACTCCTGCATCTTCCACTGGGAGAAGCGGAAGATCACCGGGAACGCCGGTGAGACAGCTGCGCGGACCGCGGCCACGATCTCCGTCGCGAACCGGGTGCGGGCCACCGCGTCGCCGCCGTACGCGTCGGTACGCCGGTTGGTGCCCTGCCACAGGAATTGGTCGATGAGGTAGCCGTGGGCGCCGTGCAGCTCGACCCCGTCGAAGCCGATGCGCTCGGCGTCGGCCGCGGCCTCCGCGAACGCGCCGATGACGTCGTCCAGGTCCCGCTGCGTCATGGCCTTGCCGTCCTCACCGGAGCCGGCCGGCAGACGGAGGCCCGAGGGGCCCATGGCCGGTGCGTCGGCGAACGGGGGCTTTCCGGCGGCGCGGGCCATGCCGATGTGCCACAGCTGGGGGACGATCGTGCCGCCCGCCGCGTGTACGGCGTCGACGACCTTCGACCAGCCCGCGAGCTGTTCCTCACCGTGGAAGCGCGGGACCCGGTCGCTGTCCCCGGCCGACGCGTGCCCCACGTAGGTGCCCTCGGTGACGATCAGGCCCACCCCGGAGGCGGCCCGGCGCGCGTAGTACGAGACCACGTCCTCGCCCGGTATGCCTCCCGGTGAGAACTGCCGGGTCATGGGCGCCATCGCGATCCGGTTCGGAACGGTCAGGCCGTTCAGGGTGACGGGCCGGGACAGGATCTGAGCCGCGCGGTCGGAGAAGGCGGTGGGGGTCACTTTGGCGAGCTCCTCGGGAAAAAGGCTGACGGAACGGCACGTGGGTACCGTGGGCGACAACCCGGGGCCGCGCCGGTTGATTCCGCCGCCCTGTTGTGACGCGGGATACTGCTGGGCCACCGGATGTGTCCGGCTCCACCACCGGGCGCCGGTGCGGCCGCCCTGCCGTCCGCGGGTGGCGTCAGATCGCGGTACGGGCCGTCACGAGCGTGCTCGCCAGCGCGGAGAGCCGGGAGCGCTGCGCCTCGTCCAGGCCGGCGGTGAGGGCGTGGATCCGGCGGCCGGCGTCGGCGGTGGTCGCACGGGCCAGTTCGTGGCCCTCGTCCGTCAGGGCGACCCGTACGGCGCGTCCGTCGTGCGGCGCGGCGCCGCGGCGGACCAGGCCACGGCGCTCGGCCCGGTCGACCAGGCCGGTCATGCTGGACTTGTCCAGCCCAAGATGCCGGGCGAGTTCCTGCATTCCGGGCGTGCGGTCACGCAGTACACCGAGCAGGCGCAGCTGGACGACCGACAGCCCACGCTCGGCCGCGACGCTCGTCAGTACCCCCTGAACCAGGAATGACAGCTGGACCAGGCTGTCGACGATCCCGAGGTCGCCCGGGTCCTGGGCGGTGGCAGTGGCGGTCTCGGTGCGGCCCGGTGCCGGGGGTGCTCCTGCGGCCGGTGCCCCGGCGCGGGAGGGGGCGGAGGCTGCGGGGGGCGTGGTGCCGGCGTCGTCGGTCATGGGCTCATCGTAGTTGACATAGTACGTGACACAAATTAATTTGGTTTTGGTCACGTACTAAATCTGGTCACGCACCGGAGCCGGGCCCGCGCGGAACCCGCCGGGGCGGTCCCGGGCGCAGGCCCTCCGACCGGCCGAGGAGTCCCATGTACGCCGCTGTCGTCCGCTCGTTCGACCACCCGCCCCGCTACGAGGAGTTCCCCACCCCGCGGGAGACCGGAGGGAACGTCCTGGTGGACGTGCTGGCCGCCGGCCTGCACCCCCGGGTCCGCTCGGGCGCCGACGGGACGCACTACACCAGCGACGGGCGGCTGCCGCTGATCCCCGGCGTCGACGGGGTGGGCAGGCACCCCGACGGGCGGCGCGTGTACTTCGTGGCAGCCGACGGCGTGCCCGGCACCATGGCCGAGCGGGCACTGGTCGATCCGCGCCGCGCGGTCCCGCTGCCGGAGGACGCCGACCCGGTGGTCATCGCGGCGGCGGTGAACCCCGCGATGTCCTCATGGGTGGCGCTGCGCCGCAGGGTCGCGTTCCGGCGCGGACAGAGCGTGCTGGTGCTGGGCGCGACCGGGAACGCGGGGCAGATGGCCGTGCAGATCGCCCGCCGTCTCGGCGCGCACCGTGTCGTCGCCGCCGGGCGGGACCGGCAGCGCCTGGAGCTGCTCACCGCGCTCGGGGCCACCGGCGTGGTGCCGCTGACCGGTGACCCGGCAGAGGTCGCCGACCGGCTGGGCGCAGCCGCGGCCGACGTCGACGTGGTGATCGACTACACCTGGGGCGCCCCCACCGCGCTGGCCATCCCGGCCCTGATCGCCCGGCGCGCCGAGCGGAGTGCCCCGCTGGACTGGATCCAGATCGGCTCCACGGCAGGTCAGGACATCACCCTGCCCTCCTCCGTGCTGCGCGCGGCCAATCTGCGGATCATGGGCAGCGGGCAGGGCTCCGTCACCGCCGCGGGGATCGTCGCCGAACTGCCGTCCCTCATGGGGGAACTGTCGGCGGGGACCCTCACGGTCAACGCGCTGCCGGTGCCGCTCTCCCGGGTCGAGGAAGCCTGGACCGCCCCGGCGGAAACGGGCCGGCGCACCGTGCTCACGCCGCTCTCCTGACCTCGCCGTCCCGGCCGGCCGGCGGGGCGGTCCGTCGGTCACGTTCGACCGCGCGGGATCGCGTCCGCCCTGTCAGGTTCCCGCCGGCGGGACCTCCAGGAGGCGCCCGTTCCCTTGCGGGGGCCGGACGTTGTGACTCAGGTCTCACGGGGTGCGTGCAGCACACGGGGCCGTTTTCCCGTCGGGGAGGGGTGACAGGAAGGGAGGGGATGTGGATCTGGCAGCCGAGCACGATGTCCGTACGGGACGCAGCGAGCCCGAACCGACGGAGCCGGGGAACGACTTCCATGGCTTCGTCGTCGCCCGATCGGCCGTACTGTTCCGGGGCGCCCTCGTCTTGACGGGGAATCACGAGGCCGCGGAGGACCTGGTCCAGGAGACCCTGGAGCGGGCCTGCCGCAAGTGGCGCACCATCGCCGCCAAGGACTCCCCGGAAGCGTATGTGCGGCGGATCATGGTGAACCTCGCCAACGACCGGTGGCGGAGGTTCCGCCGGACGGTCCCGCATCAGGACGGCGGCGACCGTGCCGCCCCCGGGGACCAGTACGGGCGGGTCGACATGAGGGATCAGCTGGTGCGGGCCCTCCAGGGTCTGCCGATGCGCATGCGGACGGTCGTGGTGCTGCGGTACTTCCACGACCTGTCCGACGATGAGATCGCGGCGGACCTGAGAATCGCACCGAGCACGGTGCGATCCCAGCTCGCTCGCGGTATGGACAGGCTCAGAGGCCAGTTCCCCGCACTCTCCGGCCCTTCAGCACCGCAGCCCACGGAAGGAATCCGATGAGTCCGCACGATTCGCCGTCCTCCGGCTGCACCTCCTTCGAGCAGGAACTGGTGAACGCCATGAACGACTTCGCCACCACCACCCGGACGCCGCACTTCGACACGGCCGCCATCGCGCGCGGTGCTCGTCGCAAGCGGGCCACGGCCATCGCGGGCGTCGCCACCGCCCTCGTCGTGGCCGGAGCGGGCACCGCCCTGGCGGTCGGTGCCGTCGGCGGTGGTTCGGACACCGCGCGTCCGGCCGCCGCGGCCACCGCCGACAGCACCACCGTGCTGTACGGCTCAAGCAGCGGCAGGACCATCACGGTCCCGCTGGCCGGCAAGGACTCGGCGGAGGCCAGGGCAGCGCTCGTCAGGCTCCGACTCACGCCCGACTTCACCCGGGCCAGGGCGGCCGGCTGCAAGCAGGCCACGGTCATCAAGGTCTCGCCGCACGCGCCGGCGGTCCTCCACACGGGCGACACGGTCCACATGACCGTCTGCATCGGCTGACCCCCGCGGAACCAAGGGCTCGCAGGGGCCGGCGTGCTGTCCGACACCGGGCATGAGCCGCGGTGGCCGAGAGCGGGAGCACGCGGCGTGATTCTCTGCGAGCCCTGACGTCGCTGTCCCGGCCGTCGTGACTCCGTGCGGCGGCCGGGAACGCGCAAGTGCCCTCCGGCCCGGGGCGATGGACCGTGTCGAGGGGTGCCGCGAGCCCCGTCGGACGGCACTTTTCCGTGCAGGAAACCGGTTCGCTTCCCTGGTCTCGTGTCTGCGCCGACGGTGCGGGGGCGGCGGGCCGAGCCACATCGGCCGAAAGGGCGAGACCGGGGGCTGCCCCTGGGCCGGCGCCGGAACGTCGTCAACCCGGCGTACCGGATCCCGTGCCGAGAAGTCTCCCGAGCTCCGAACGGTCCACCTTGCCATTGCCGTTGAGAGGCAGGGCGTCCAGCCGGGTCAGGACGGCGGGCACCATATACCCGGGGAGCCGGTCGCGGAGCGCCACGCGCAGGTCGTCCTCACTGCCCGCTGACCCCGTCCAGGCGGCTGCGATCTCGGTCCCCGCCCGGGAGGCGAGCGCCACGGCGGCCGCGTCGGCGACGCCTGGCTGGATACGCAACGCCGCCTCGACCTCGCCGAGTTCGACCCGGTACCCGTGCACCTGGACCTGCTGATCGCTCCGCCCGATGTGCACCAGCGGCAGATCACGCGACCCGGCCCGCTCGTCGGGCGGCAGCAGACCCACGCGGTCTCCGGTGCGGTACCAGTGCGCCTCCGTCAGTCCCGCGGCCGGATCGTAGGGCTCCCCGCCGGGTCCGAGGAACCGGCCGGTGTTGTTGTCCGGGTCGAGATAGCCGGGAAAGCGCTGCGGGCCGCGTACGCACAGCTCGCTCCGGAAGAGCCGGTGCTCCATCCCGGGGTTGAGGGTGCCGATCGGCACCGTGCCGTTGGCGGGTGCAGGCCAGTGCGCCGGGTCGGGGGGCAGCCGGTACGCGGTGCAGGTGACGGTCAGCTCGGTCGGACCGTAGGCGTTCTCCAGCGAGCTCTCCGGGGCGGCCCGCTGCCATGCCCGTGCCTGCTGGAGCGTCAGCGGCTCCCCGCAGAACAGACTGGCCCGCAGCGTCGGCATGCTTCCCGCTTCGAGCGCGCGCAGCCGCTTGGCGATGGAGATGACCGACGGCACCGAGTTCCAGTGTGTGATGGCGTGCTGGTTGACGAAGCGGACCGGTGACAGCAGGTCGGCACGGGCCGGTACGACCAGGGCGGCGCCGCTGCCCCACGCCGTGTACATGTCGTGGACGGAGGGGTCGAAGGTCAGCTCGAAAGTCTGTGAGAAACGGTCCCCCGGGCCCGCCGCACTGTGCGGTACGGCATGGGCGAGGTAGGCGCAGATGTTCCGCTGCTGGACCGGGACGCCCTTGGGGACCCCGGTCGAACCGGAGGTGAACATGATGTACGCGAGGTCCGCGGGGCGCGCCCCGGCCGCGCGGTGACGGGGTGCGGGGGCACCGAGACGGCCGAGCAGCCCGCTGTCGGTCAGCTCGGTCGTAGGCAGGCCCAGCAGGCCGGCGGCTCCGGCGGTCCCGTCGCTGAGGACCGCGTCCAGCGCGGCCTGGCGGGCGATCCCCGCGTTGCGCCCGGTGGGGAACGCCGGGCCGAGCGGGACGACGGTCGCGCCGATGCGCTGGATGGCCAGGTATCCCGCGTAGGCGACGACCGTGCGCGCGGCCAGCAGGCCCACCCGGCGTGGTGGTGTCCCGCCCCCGGTGGCGGTGAGATCGGCGGCCAGGTGGTCGGCGAGGTGGGAGAGTTCGGAGTACGTCAGCTCGGAGCCGCCGGTCTCCAGCGCCGTACGGTCGCCGTGGACCGCGACCGAGGCCGTGAACCAGTCGTCGAGGGTGTGCCGTTGGGCGGGGATGCTCACGGTCTGTCCTTCCCGGATGTCGGGGGTGTCCCGGACGCCCGGGAACTCCCGGACGTGCCGGGGCCACGGGTGGGCGGTGCGGGGTGTGCGGCCGGCCCGGGGAGTGCGGGCGGCCCGGGGTGCGCGGAGAACGCGCAGCTGAACGGGGTGCGCGACCGGTCGCGCAGACTGACCCAGCGGTAGGCGTCCCACCGGCCCGACCGGGCACCGGGGCGCACGTCGATGGCCCACGGGCGGCCGGACACGCCCGCTCCGGTGGCCTTCACGCAGGCCTCCTGGACGGTCCACACCCAGGCGACCTCCTCGGCCGCCTGCTCCGGTGGCAGCGCGGTGACCCGGTCGGCGTGGCTGTGCAGCACCCGCCGGGCGAACGGGGCCGACACGGAGTCCGCGGGGTGCTGGAGGTCCACCCCGACGGCCCGCCCGACAGCGATCCCGGCGGCTACCGCGCCTTCGCTGTGCGAGATGCTGACGCCCACCCCTGGCAGCCCGGCGATGCCGGGCTTGCCGCGCGCGTCCGGGGTGATCCCGGCTCCTGCCGCGGATGGATGGACGGCGTCGATCAGCCGGCGCAACAGCCCGCGGCCGGCGAGGAATTCACGGGCGCGCCACTCGGGGAGCCGGGTGGCGCGGCGCAGA
Source organism: Streptomyces sp. NBC_00388 (assembly GCF_036061255.1). Taxonomy (NCBI): domain Bacteria; kingdom Bacillati; phylum Actinomycetota; class Actinomycetes; order Kitasatosporales; family Streptomycetaceae; genus Streptomyces; species Streptomyces sp. NBC_00388. The sequence goes on along the minus strand of NZ_CP107948.1, from coordinate 1,114,502 downwards.
TCGTCCCGGTGGGTGCTCGGGTCCGTACAGCCGGCCGCGACCGCCGCCACCCAGACGCCGTCCGCCACCTCCAGCACGGTGTTCACCGGAGGTCCGGCCGCGCAGGTTCGGCCAGGAGGGCATCGGACGCGTCGGCCAGCGCGCCGAGTACCACCTCGTTCGCGCCGCCGCCGATCCCGAACAGCGCTGCCTGGGCGCGCACTTCCTGGATACCGCCGGTGCTGAAGCCTGCCGCGCCCCACAGCTGACCGCACTCGTTCAGCACCTCGCCGACGGTAGCTCCGGCGGCGGCCTTGAGCGTGGCGGCGGCGGTCGCGTCGTGCCGGGCGGCCACCGCATCGCCGCACTCCGCCACGAGCGCCTGGAGTTCCCGCAGGCGCAGCAGGCAGCGGGCGAACCGCTGGCGTACGGCGTCGAGATCCCAGAGCGTGCCGTCCCCGTGCGCGCGCGTGGACAGATGGTGCTGGGTGTCCCGCAGGGTGCGCCGGCACAGGGACACGGCCCACTGCGCGCCGGCGAGCCGCTCGGTGGCGATGTGGCGGGCGAAGAGCGGCAGTCCGAAGCCGGCCCGGCCCAGCACATGGTCCCGTCCGGTCCGCACTCCGTCGAAGGTGAGGTGACCGGCGCCCGAGTCGGCGAAGAGAGCCGAGTCGGCCGCCGTCACCCGCACGCCCGGCGCGTCCGCGGGCACCAGGACCCAGGTGAAGGCGGTGAAGTGGCGCCCGGGACGCTGCCGCGCGAGGACGAGATGGTGGGCGGCGGTGGTCGCGTTGGCGATCCAGTTCTTCCCGCCGGTCACCACCAGGGCGTCGCCCTCGGTCCGCACCTGGGTGCGCAGTGCGGTGAGGTCGGTCCCCGCCGTGACGTCGGTCGCCGCCAGGGTCACCGTCGCCCGGCCGGCGAGTGCCTGCTCCAGGGCGGACCTGGCCGCGGGGGAGGTACCCGTGGCGAGTAACGGCAGCGCGGTGGCCAGCTGGACACTCACCGAGAGGGTGGCGGCGATCGAGAAACGGGCGTCGACGGCGCTGAGCACCCCGGCGAGACCGTCCGGATCGACTCCCGCGCCGACAGCGCCGTCACGGTAGGCGCGGGCGGTCAGCCCGCCCCGGCCGAGCGCCGCCCAGACCTGGCTGCCGCTCGCCGTCGCGGGCAGCGCGTCGAGCAGGGACCGGCCGGGACCGGCCGGCGGCTCCCGCCGGAGTGCGTCAGGCAAAGTTCACTCCCTGGTCCCGGAGTGCCAGCCGGCCGTCGGCGAGGTGCAGCCGGTCGTTGCTGTAGTTCAGCGCCGCCGAACGCAGGTCGCGCAGGGCGCGTTCGAGCCCGGTGGGGGAGTCCTTGAGGTAGCCGTGGCGCAGCCCGAGTGCGGTGACGAGGTCGTCCACCGCGGCGTGGCACTCGTCCGCCGCGGTGATCTTCAGCGAATTGAGCAGGAGCTGACGTGCCGGGGCCGAGAGGTCCTCGCCCGACTCCACCACCAGCAGCGCCCGGCTGAGGAGCGCGTGCACCGTGTCCAGGCGCTGCCGGGAGCGGGAGATCCGGGTGAGCAGCAGCTCCGACGTCAGGTCGAAGCGTGCGCGCCCCGCCGGGCTGCGCAGAAGCCGCAGCACACGCGAGAGTGCCCCGGCCGCCGTACCGAGCCACACCGCCGACCAGCCCAGATGGGCCAGCGGGCCGAAGACCTGCGCGGCGATCTCGTGGAACCCGCCCTGACCACCGACCACTTGGCGGGCCGGGACGCTGCCGGAGAGCTTGAGCGCGCCACTGTGGCTGGCGCGCATCCCCATCGGCTGCCACTCGCCCGTACCGCTGACGTCGAGCTGGCTCCGGTGCGCGTACACGAGGGAGACCTCGTTCTCGGAGGAGGCGTCCGGGCTGCGCATCGTGATGAGGAAACCGTCGGCATGGCCGCCGCCGGTCACGACAGGAGCGAACCTGTCGATGTCCAGCTGCCCGTCTCCGCCCGTCAACTGGGCCTGTGCGCTGAGCAGATGACCGCCCTTGCCCGCTTCGGTCGTCACCGAAGCCAGATAGATCCCGCCCTTGGCGATGCCCGGAAGCAGCTCGTCGCGGAGCGCCTCGTCGCCGTAGCGGACGATGGCCTGCGACTGCTGGCAGTGCATCGCGAAGATCATGCCCACCGACATGTCGCTGCGCCCCAGCGTCTGCGCGGCCGCGACCAGGTCGGCGGTGGTGCCGCCGAGACCACCCTGGGCCGCGGGCACCAGGAGCCCGAGCAGCCCGGTTCCGCGCAGGGCGTCCAGCGCCTCGACGGGGAACTCCGCCGCGTGGTCGGTCCGGGCGGCGTGCTCCTCGGTGACGGCGGTCACCTCCGCGAGCGCGGCCGTCAGATCGAGCGGACCGGACGCCCCGGCCTCCGCGCTCACGCGCTCACCCGGCCGGCGGCGTCGTCGGGCAGCTGAGCCGAGATCACACGCCAGAGGCTGCCCGCGGTCGCGAACGTCGTGTCGTTGAGCTCCTCGTCCGGGAGGGATATCGCGAAGGTGTCCTCGACCGAGAACAGCAGCTCGATGGCTTGCATCGAGTCGACGCCGAGCCTGCGCAGATCCGTCTCGGGGGTGATGTCGACCCCGTCGGGCCCGGCGTTCTTCAGGAAGGGGCGGAGCAGTTCGGTGAATCGGGGGTCCATGGCGGGAGCCTCTCGTGAGGTGCGGGTCGGCGGATGAGACGTCGGGGGCGCGGTCAGCGGACGATGCGGCACAGGTCGTCGATCCGGAGGAGGTTCTCCGGTACGAGGTCGGCGGCGGCGAACTCGGTACCCAGCTCGTCCTCCAGCCGTTCGATGATCTCGATCAGCCGGAAGGAGCCGAACGAGGCGAAGGAGTCGAAGGCCGCGCCCCCGAGCAGCTCGGCCGCTGCGACACCGAGCACGGCGCCTGCCACGGCCGCGACCCGGCGGCGCAGCGCCGGGTCCGGTGCGGCGGGCCCGGCCGGCGGCTCCTGCGCGTGGAGCTCCCGATCGGCCGCGAGCACCTCGCGCAGGCGCTCCACGACCTGCGGCGGTTCGGCACGGCCCCGCGAGACCCTGCGGTGGGCGAGGTACGTCTGCTCGACCACCTTGTCCCAGGCGCGCAGTCGGGTCTCCTCGGCCTCGCCGGGGGCGGACCGGCCGGAGAAGAGCGCACGGTACCGCGCGTGCAGCCTGCGGCCCCGGGCCAGCAGCCAGGTCTCCACGGTGAGCTGCTCGACGGCGCGCGCACGGTCGGGCCATGTCTCGTACGCGCTCAGGTACTCCCGTACCGCGTCCTCGTCCGCGGTGAGCGCGGGGGGCAGCGTGGCGAGCGGCGGCAGGTCTCCCGCGCCGAACTCGACGACGTCGGCGGACTCGATGCCCGACAGGTCCGCGTCGCTGAGCACCCAGCGGCCGGGGACCGCCGGTCCCCAGGACGTCTCGCTGCGGTAGGCGTCGGTGATGCGCCAGCCGTCCGGGCCCGCGGCGAGCAGGAAGCTGTGTTCCATGTGCGCGTGCCCGAAGTACGGCAGCCAGGGCAGCCGGAAGGAGTCGGCGATGACGTAGTGCGTGCCGCCGCGCCGGGCGACGGTGGCACGCAGCCCGGCCCCGGACAGCCGCTCACGCCGCACCGTGCGCAGCCCCAGCGGGCCGGGGAGCGAGCTGAGCTGCTCGTCCGGCGGGGGTTCGACTGTCGGGAGGCCGTCCGGCCGCTTCCAGGTGCGGAAGTCCAGGACCGCCCCGGCCCGCAGATGGGTCCCGGCGCCGTGGTGGTGGTCCGCCAGCACGGCCAGATTGACCTGGACACAGTCCAGCAGGCCGGTGTGGACCCCATCGAAATCGAAGTACCCGGGTGCACCGGGACCTGGTCCGCCCTCACCTGCGATGTCGGTCTCCGCCATGTCCGCTCTCCGTCCCTGACTCGTCGGTGCCTGCTGCGTCGGCCTGTCCTGTCCGGCTGCCGCCACCGGTCAGAGCCATGCCGGGAGCGCCGGCAGTCCGGCCGTCGACGTGAGTCCCGTCCCCCCGGACCGGCCCGCCAGCCAGGCGAGCGCGTCGGCTGCCGGCCCGGTGACGACCGGGCCACCCGTGCCGAACCGGCCGAGCACCTCGCCGCCGGGGTCGCGCAGCGTGAACGCCGGTACGCCGCCGGCTTCGGCGTAGTAGCCGAGTACGTCGGCCAGGATGATGTCCCGCGCCGAGCCGGGGATGTCGTGCCAGCCGTAGCCGATGCCGAGATCCACGTGGTGCAGTTCGAGTTCGCGCAGCCGGATCACCAGGATCCGCCGGGGGGTGCAGAGTTCACCGGTGAAGGGCCTGATCTCCGCCTGCCAGGCAGGGGCGGGCAGCGTCTCGATCACGTGCTGGAAATGGGCCGCGCTCTCCCGTACGTCGGCCACCTGGACCGCCGCGGGGCGGCCGGCGCCCGCGGCGATCTCCGCGTCGCGGGCCCCGCGGTTCGCGTACTGCGGGGTCTCCACCCCGGTCCGCGCCCACTCCAGCAGCCTCTCCAGCGCGGGGGCCTGGCGCGCGAGGTGGCTGAGGACATGGCCGCGGGTCCAGCCCGGCAGCCGGGAGGGTTCCGGGACATCCGCGTCGCGGAGCCCGGCGAGTCCGGTCAGCAGCCGGTCAGCCGCGGCGGCGATCTCCTGGAACGACTCCCGGGTGGGTGCGATCTCCTTCAACGGGGCTCCTTCGACGTGTTTTCCGGTGCGGTGCGTCGTGCGGTGCGGTGCGTCGTGCGGTGGGCGGGGCGTCCGGCCGGTGCGGAGACGGCCGGCGCGGTCCGGCCCGGCGTGGCGCCCGGCCGCCGCGTGGTGTCGCGGGTCTCAGCGCGCTGTCCGGGCGCCGCCCCGCCGGGTGAGCCGGGCGAACCCTTCGGCGAGGGAGTCCAGCGTCTCCGCGATGTGCGGGAGAGCCGCCGGATCGGCGGCCTGCAGCGCCTGCTGCTGCTGTTGTTCGTCGCCGTACAGCAGGCTGGTGGCTGCCTTGAAGCGCAGCGCCTCCGGACGGTCGCCGAGCAGATGGCCGCCCAGGACGACGATCCCGGAGTCGTCGATGAGCCGTTCCGCGAGGGACGCCGAGTCCGTGACGCCGTGCGCCGCCAGCCTGCCGCGCAGCGGCTCGAAGTCCGGGTAGACGTAGAACCCGCCGGCCGGCGGGCGGCACTCGGCCCCCGCTTCCACCGCGATCCGGTGCACGGCCCGCGCCACCGCGCCGTGCAGCCGGGCGCTCGCCCGCTTCCTGGCGAGGATCTCCGGTGGCTCCGCGAACGCGTACTCCGCGACCTGCTGCATCGGCCCGGCCAGCGTCGACCACAGCTCGCTGGCGGCCGCGACCACGGCGTCCAGGAGCAGCCCGCCCGCCTCGTCCGGGGGGAACCGCGCGGCGCCGATGCGCCAGCCGCCGATCCCCAGCGTCTTGGAGAGACCGGTGGTGACGACCGTCCGTTCCGGTGCCACATCGGCCGGGCTGAGGAAGGGGGTGGCCTCCGGGTCGTGGACGATGTCCCGGTAGATCTCGTCGGACACGATCAGCAGGTCCTCGGCGCGCGCGAGGGCGCAGATCTCGCGGACCGCCGCCGGCGGGGCGAGCGTCCCGGTCGGGTTGTCGGGAAGCGTCAGCACCAGCAGCCGGGGATCACCGCCGCCGCGCCTGGCCCGCCGGATCGTCTCCCGCAGCGCGCCGGGGTCCGGCATCCCGCCGTACTCCCGGGGGATCGGCACCCCGAAGACCTTCTTGCCCGCGTACGCGGCCTGCGGCGCATAGGTGTTCCAGGCGGGCTGCGGCAGCAGCACATCACCGGGGACGGAGAGCTGCAGCGCCATCAGCAGCGGCTTGCTGCCGGGGCCGACCACGATCCGGTCGGCGCCGGTGGGCAGCCCGCGCCGGGTGAAGTACCCGGCGACGGCTGCGCGTACGCCGTCGGCGCCCGCCACAGGACCGTACGCGGATCGGGTCGCCCCGATGGCCAGCTGCTCGGCCAGCTGCGGCAGCAGCGGCAGTCTGGCCTCCCCGAACGCGAGGTGGATCAGGGAATCCCCGCCGGCTCTGCGCCGGTCGACCAGCTGGTTCAGCGCCAGGTTCGGCGAAGGCGGCGCGAAGGTCACGGCGGTCATGTTGTGTTCCTCTCCGGCTGCCGGTCAGCGGGGCCGCCCGCACGGACGGGGGCTCCGCCGCGTACGGCGGCCGCGATGTCGGCGGGGGTCGCGGGGTCGAGTTCCAGCTCGTCGAGCCAGGCTGCGTCCGGCGAGTAGCGGGCCCGGAACGGCCTGCCCACCAGGGCCGGATCACGCGCCTGGACCATCCGCAGCCGGAAGAACGCCCCGTCGGGCGTGTCCTCCACCCCGTCGACCACGACCTTGCCCGGCGTCGCCGACATGACGGGTCCGCGCACTGTGCGGGCGAGCCCGGGCAGTGTGCGGTACGCCTCGGCGAAGATGTCCACCGCCCTGGCGAGCGGCACCTTGAAGTAGTCGTAGGGCCCGGTGTCCCGCTCCACGAACAGGTAGTAGGGCACCGCACCGGCCGCCAGCTCGGCGCGCCACAGCTCGCTCCACACGCGGGGGTCGTCGTTGACGTGCCCGATCAGCGGCGCCTGGCAGTAGACGACGGCGCCGGTGGCCCGGATCCGGGCCAGAGCCCGGCGCGCGAGGTCGCTCTCCAGCTCGCGCGGATGGCTGAAGTGCGCCATCACGGCGAGCTGGCGCCCCGACGCCACGACGGCCTCGAAGAGCCGCAGCACCTCGTCGGCGTCCGGGTCGCTGACGTACCGCTGCGGCCAGTACGCCACCGATTTGGTGCCGATCCGGATCGTACGGACCGACTCGACACCCAGCAGCGGCTCCAGGTGACCGCGCAGCCGCTCGGTGGACATGACCATCGGGTCACCGCCCGTGACGAGTACGTCGTGCACCTCGGGGTGTGAGCCCAGGTAGTCGACGAGGCCGGACGGGTCGGGGGCCGCGAAGCGCAGGTCGGCGTCGCCGATGAACTGCGCCCAGCGGAAGCAGTACGTGCAGTACGCGTGGCAGGTCTGCCCCTGGCCCGGGAAGTAGAGCACCGTCTCCCGGTACTTGTGCTGGAGGCCGGGGAGCTGGACGCCCTCCTGGCTCGGCACATTGAGCTCCTGCTGGCCCGACGGATGCGGATTGAGCCGCTCGCGGATGTCGCGTACGGCCTCGCGCAGCAGCAGCTTGTCCGCGGGGTCGCCGGAGAGCTTGGCGAGCTGGTCCTCGTCGGAGCGTGCCAGCATCCCGCTCTGCGGGAACGTCAGCTGGAACATGGGGTCATCGGGGACCCGGTCCCAGTCGATGAGGTGCGACAGCACGTATTCGTTGACCCGGAACGGCAGCACGAGCGACACCCTGCGCACGGTCTCCGTGATGTGCCCGGGCAGCCCGAACCGCCGGGCGATGTCGTCGATGTGGCGCGGGCCGAACGCCCGGAACCTGTCGGGATCCCGCTGGCCGGCCGCCATCAGTGCGGCCCTCCCGCGCGGTTCGGTTTGCGGTACAGCTCGTCGCCGAGCACCAGGAAGTCGAGGTCCATGGAGCGGAAAGCGTGCACCGCGTCGGCCGCGGTGTTGACGACCGGTTCGCCCTTGTCGTTGAACGAGGTGTTCAGCAGCACCGGCGGCACGCCATTGCGCCGCAGGCCGTCGAGGGCCGCGCCCACTGCCGGTGCCTCGTCGCTCCGCAGCACCTGCGGGCGGGTGGTGCCGTCGACGTGCACGACGCCGGGCGCGACGCTCCGCCCCAGCTCGGTGGCGCTGGCCGCACCGAGCATGTAGCGGCTCAGGTGCTCCTGCTGCTCCCAGAGGAGGGCGCCGTAGTCGGGCCGGGTGACCCCGGCGAACGGGCGCCACTGCTCGCGGTTCTTGATGGAGTTGACCCGGGCGTGTACCGCGCTGGTGTCCGGTACGGCGATGATCGACCGGCGGCACAGGGCGCGCGGCCCCACCTCCGCCCGGCCCTGCGCGACCGCGCCGACCCGGCCGTCGATGAGGAGCGCCGTCAGCTCGTCGATGTCGAGGTCGCTGCGGAGCAGACCCGAGGTGTCCGGGGCGCCGGGGCCGTTGGTGTGGTCGTAGCCGTGGATGTCGGTGCCCAGATAGGGGCTGAGCGCCCCGGTCCGCCTGCTGGGCGGGCGGACGGTCCACGCGGCGCCGAGTGCGACACCCGCGTCGTGCGGCACGGGCGGGACGTACAGCGGTCCTGGCAGTGTTCCGTTGGTGCTGCAGTTCAGCGCCACGCCACCGCTCATACAGAGCTCTTCGACCCCGGACGCCTTGCGCGTGAGCGACGCGAGATGGCTGACCGTCTCCTCGATCAGCCGCTGCGCGGTATAGGCGACGAGGATCGCGCGGGGGTCCTCGGTGAGGGCCTCCTCCGGGGCGCTCGGCGCGTCGGCGCCGGCGATCCGGGTGTACTTCTCGCGCCACCGGGCGACCGTGGTCTCGTACTGCTCTCCGACCTCGTCGGCTGTGGCGTGTCCCGCGCTCTCCTTCAGCGGCCCGACGGCCAGCCGGAAGTCGTCGGCTCCGATGTCCACCAGCGACTCGACGTCCAGTCCGGCGGCGCGGCCGTACGCGGCGAGACCCATGGTCTTGCCCGCGTTGAGGAAGGAGAAGCCGAGCCAGGTGGACGCGGCGTCGTAGGCGTACCCCAGCGACGCCGTGCGCTGCCAGGAGCGCTCCAGGCGCGGTTCGGCGCCGTCCTCGTACGTCCAGATGGTGGAGGACTCGTTCTCGCCGTGCCCGTCGACGACCAGGACCCCGGCCCTGGAGAAGGGCGAGGCGTAGAAGGACGATGCGGCGTGCGCCTGGTGGTGGGGGACACGGACGACCTCCGGGGTGCGCTCGCCGAAGTCCAGCCCGACGGCGTACTCCAGGAACTCCGCGTCGGTCGCGAACCGGCGCGGGTACAGCTGTTCGCTGTCCCAGCCGAGAGCGACCACATCGATGTCGGCGGCTGAGATCCCGGCCTGCTCCAGGCAGAACCGGGCCGCGCCCAGGGGCTTGCGGTAGAGCGAGTGCCGGCGCCGGTTGCAGCGCTCCTCCTCGGAGAAGGCGACGATCTCGCCGTTCCCGTCGATGAGGCAGGCGGCGCTGTCGTGCCACCCGGCGGGAGGGGCGTTGACTCCAAGAATCCACGTCATGCGCGTCTCTCCTCGTTGGCTGTGGTCAGTCACGGAAGTCGGGTGAGGGTCTGCCGTACGGCCCGCTGGGCGCGGTCGAGCGCTGCCGCGCACGCGTCAGGACTGCCGCCGACGGCGATCAGAGCGGCGATACGGGGCACGATGCCGCGTGGGGGCAGCAGCAGTGTGCTGCCCGGGGTGACGAGGGGGATCGCCTCGACGATGCCGGGCACCGCGGCGGCGCCGGTCAGGTCGAGTGAGTCCACGGTGGCGTCGTGCCCGGGGTAGAGGAAGCGCACCTCGGCGCAGCGGTCACGGGTGGGTGTGAGGTCGGGGGTGCGGCCGAGCGCGATGTCCACGGCGGCCGTGACCGGGTCGACGCCGGTGGCGAGCGTGCCGAGCAGCGGGATGAAGTCGCCGCCGAGCCGGCCGTTGACCTCCACGACGCGCGGCCCGGTGGGGGTGAGACGCAGCTCGGTGTGGGTCAGACCGGTGCGGACACCGAGGACCGTGTGGGCCCGCGCCACCACTGACCGCACCTCGTCGGCCCACGGTTCGTCGCGCCAGGGCGCGACCCGGTGGCCGGTCTCCTCGAAGTACGGAGCGAATCCGAGCTGCTTGTGCGCGACGTTCACGATACGGACCGTGCCGTCGGACACCGCGCAGTCGACGCTGATCTCCGGGCCCTCCAGGTACTCCTCCACGATCGCGCCGTCCAGGGCGCTGATACCGGGGAACGACGAGGTGCGGGCCTGCTCGAAGGCGCGGGCGAGCTCCCCGGGGCCGTCCACGAGGCTGACGCCGATACTGCCGGCCAGCCCGCGCGGTTTGACCACCACGGGCCAGCCGAGCTCCTCGGCCGCCGCTGCCGCCTCCGCGTGGCTGTGCACATGGCGGTAGGCGGCCGAGGGCACGCCCGCTGCCCCGAGCAGCCGCCGGGTGGCCAGTTTGTCGCGGCAGCGGCGGGCCGCCTCCGGGCTCATGTGCGGCAGCCGCAGCAGCCTGGCGACCTCCGCGGTGGTCTCCAGCAGGGTCTCGTCCCAGGTCAGTACGGCGCCGGGGCCGCCCTGGCCGTTCAGCAGCTCTGCCACGGCCCGGGCGGTGGCGGGTGCGTCGGAGGTGTCCGCGGCCCTGAACCTGTCTCCCACAGAGGGCTGTTGCCAGCCGAGGGGGGCGCTCTGGACGAGTGCGGTTTCGGCACGTGCGGCGACCGCGGCCAGCGCGTACGCGCGGTAGGGCGGATTGCCGCAGCCCACGACGGCGATCCGGCCGGGCTCCCGGGCGTCCACCGGGGCGCACACCAGCGAGGCGTCCCGGATCGTACGGCGGACGGCCTCGGTGACAGCCGCGCTGTCGCGGCCGCGGAACCGGAACCGTATCCCGGCGTTCTCGTAGCCGCCCTCGCTCAGCAACGCTCCGGTGTGCGGGCGGACTTCGGCGTACGGGCCGGGTTCATCGCCGGAGTCCCGGTACCCGGCCGCCGAGAGGACCCGGCAGGGCATGGGCACCGAGGGCGGCACCAGCAGCCAGCCCGCCACCTCGGCGGGCCCGTCGAAGCCGGGCGCCGGGCAGGGCCCGACCCCCGTCTGCTGGGAGATGGCCACCGCCATCAGGTCGATGCCGTGCACCTCGCGCCAGATGAAGGGGACTTCGGCGCCGCCGGGCCTCGCCCCGATCTCCAGCACGGTGAGCGCTCCGCTCGCGCTCTCGAAGAGCTCCAGATGGAAGACGGCGGGTCCGGTGAAGAGCGCTGCCGTCGTCGCGGCGGTGATCTCCTCCGTCCGCGACAGGAGCCCGGGGTCGTCGATCTCGACCGATCCCAGGGCGGCGCCGTCCGTGAACTCCAGACAGGTGCTCAGGTAGCGGGAGGCCCGCCAGGCGCCGAGGCCTTCCCCGGTGAACACACCGTCGACGTGCAGCACCTGGTCGGGCAGCCAGGTCTGTACGAGCATCTCGGTGTCGCGCGGGAAGGCGTACGCCCGCAGCGCCTCCGGGGAGTCGAGCCGGCGGATCCCGGCACTGGCTGTACCCCGCCGTGGTTTGACTAGCACGGGCCAGCCGTGCCGGGCGGCGAACACCCCGACCGCACCGTGATCCGGTGCGTCGGCTGTCGCGGGAACAGGGATGCCCGCCGCCGTGAGCCGCTCGGCCATCAGGAGCTTGTCGCGCAGGGGCTCCAGGTCCTCGCTGCGCTGCCCGGGCAGCCCGAACTCGCCCCGCAGATCGGCGGCCAGGTCGAGATCCGTCTCCTGGAGTGCCACGATCCGGGTCGGCGGCCCGATCTGCTCGATCAGTGAGCCGATCGCGTCCCGGACCTGCTTGACGTTCTCCGTGCTGTCCACCAGCCGTACGCCCGCGGCCTGTTCGTGCGGCAGGTGGCGCGCCGCCCGTTCGGTCGTGACGTAGCTGACGTGGTGGGCGGTGTGGTCCAGACAGGCGGCGTAGTCGGCATACCGGTCGGTCCAGCGGTGGATGACCATCACGTGTTCGGGCACTGGGATGCCTCCTGGGGCAGGAACGAGCACGGGCAGGGCGGGAAGCGGGACGGGGCGCGGCCGGGAGCCGGCAGGCCGGGGGCGCAGGACAAGGCGGGGCAGCCGAGGCGGCACCGGGGGAGCGGGCGTGACATACGCGGCTGCATCCGGTGGGACCAGGACGGGGCGGCGTCAGCGGGGTGTTCCTGTCGTCCGGTCAGCACGCCCCGGCGGTGGCGACGAGCGTGTCGTGCATGTCCCACAGCAGTCCGGCGCACCGCTCGCGGCCGATGTCCTTGGCGGTGAGCCGGACGGACAGGCCGTCGTCGCTCTCCAGGGCGCGGGCGTAACAGCGCGGGCCGATCGTGGTGAAAGGCTCCTCCCAGGTGATGTCGGGCTCGGTGGCGGACGCCGGAGCCCCGGAGCCGGGCAGCTGTTGCTCCGGCATGGCCACGAAGTTGAAGGCGCAGGCGGGCTCGGGCGCCTCCGGCCGGCGGGCGAGCAGCCCGGCGACGGCCATGACGTCGTGCGCGCCGTGGCGGAAGGCGCCGAGGCTGCTCCAGTGCGCGGCGCGCGCCAGGGTGCGCAGATCGTCCTCGCGGGCGCCCTCGATCAGTGCGGGCACCCACTGGTTCATCGACGTGACCACGTTCTTCCAGCGCGCGGCGAAGCGGTTGGCGCTCATCAGCTGCACCAGCAGGGTGTCGGTGCCGCAGATCCTGGCCACACTGCGGGCGTAGGCCGCGAGGACGACGCTGGAGACGGATACCTGCGCCGCCTTCGCGATCCTGCGGGCGGCTGCCCGGGCGGGCCCGGAGCGCAGGGTGGCCTGGACGACGCCCGCGCCGGTCCCGTCCGCGGTCGGCAGTGCGGCGGGCGGTGCCTGGTCGAGCAGCCGGTCCCAGTGGCCGAGGGCCGCGGCCTGGCGTCGCAGGCCCGCGGGGGTGAACTGGTCGGCCGCCAGTTCGGCGGGGCCGGACGCGATGCCCGGCCCGAGCCCGCCGGGGTCGGCGAGCGCCGCGGTGAACTCCTGGCGCAGTACCTCCTGGGCCCAGGCGTCCGCGGCGATGTGGTGTTTGACGAACAGCAGGTGCGAGGGGCCGTTCGCGCGGGTCAGCAGCGTGGCACGCCAGCCGTGTTCGCGGCCGAGCCGGAAACGCCGGGCGGCCGGTTCCGCGGTGAAGTCATCGAGTGGGCTGTCCCCCGTCCCGACCACCGCGAGCGCGTCGGAGAAGTCGGTGTCGGGGGCCAACTGGCCTGGTGAGCCAGGGTCGTGGAGGTCGTAGCGCGTTCGCAGCGAGGGGTGCCGTGCCACCACGGCGCGCAGTGCCGTGCGCACCTCCCCGGGACCGGCGCCGTGCGGGAGTGCCCAGAGCGCCGCGTTGTTCGCCTCGTGGTGACGGGGGCCCGGCAGGTCCCGGATGTCGTGCCAGACCGAGAGCTGACCCAGTGAAAGCGGTCCCGCCACAGACATGCGCCCCCCTTGTCGACACGGACTCTGCAAGTTTTCGCATGGTGGAATCCCTCTTCCATGCGACGCTGACGCTGCCACAGACCGTTGAATCCTGTCCAGGTCGAACGGGGCCCCGTTGCCCCTCCGTTCACCCCCAGCGCCCCCTCGACGCCCGGTAATGACAAGGGATTTGGGACTTCATGAAAATTCGGTGCCGACTGTGCACCCGGATGCGCCGCACCCCCGGTGGCGCCGGGGTGGTGATCCTGGTGGTGATCCACCTCACATGCCATCCCCGGCATCGGCGTGAGAGTCTGACCTCACCTTCGGAAGTCAATTTCCGCTATATGGAATAAGCGGACAGTAGATACGAGAAGAGCGCGACGGTATCCGTCGGCCGGGTTCCCGCGGTGCAGCCCCGGCTCCCGGCGCCTGCCGGACGACGCGGAGCCGCCGGTCCCGCAGGGCCGCCCCGGGCCGCCGTTCCCGCACCAGACGAGGGGTGTCATCAACGTGACGCAACAGCATCTCCAGGCCGGTCCTGCCGGGGAGTTCCTGCACGACTTCCTGCTCGGCGCGGTGGGGCGGACGCCTGACCGGCCGGCCGTCGTCGAGTCCGCGCGGGCCGGGCAGACCACCGTGACCACCTACGGTGAACTCGGCTCCCTGGTGGACACCTGCACCGCGGCGCTGAGGGAGCTCGGCATCGAGACGGGCGCCCGGGTGATCCTGGAGGCCGAGACGACGGCCTCCTCCATCGCGATGTTCCTCGCCTGCTCGCGGGCGGGTCTCACCTTCATTCCGGTCAGTCCTGAAATGCCGGCCCCGCGGCTGCTGTCCATCATCGGGACCGCCCGGCCGGCGCTCCACCTCCGGACAACGGAAGGTGAGCGGACGGACATCCCCCACAGCGTCGGGACCGCCAGGTTCGGACCGGCGGGACTGACCGTGGGCCGGGCCCCGGTCCGGCGCACCCCTCGCCGCGGGACCCCCTGTGTCACCGATCCCGCCTACATCATCTTCACCTCGGGCACCACGGGCCGGCCCAAGGGCGTGGTGATGAGTCACCGGGCCGTGGTCGCGTTCTACCGCGGGATGCTGGCCCACCGTCTGGCCACGCCAGACGACCGGATCGCCAGCACCTCCCCGCTCCAGTTCGACTTCTCGCTGCTCAATATCGGCCTGGCGCTGGGCAGCGGCGCATCCGTGGTTCCCGTACCGCCGCGGCTGGTGCGCTGGCCGCGCCACTTCCTGCGGGTGCTCAGGGAGACCGGGGCGACGCAGGTCAACGGCGTGCCGTCGATCTGGCGCCAGTCGCTGCGTCACGAGTCCGGGCGGCTGGCCGCGCTCCCTGACCTGCGCCGCGTCCTGTTCTGCGGCGAGGTCTTCCCGCCGGCCGAACTCAGCAGGCTCCAGGAGCTGCTGCCGCAGGCGGAGTTCACCAACTGCTACGGCAGCACCGAATCGATGGCCTGCTCGTTCGAGCCGGTGCCGCGCCCCCTGCCCGCGACGGCGGAACGGCTCTCCATCGGGATCGCGCATCCCGGGGCCGAACTGCTCCTCGTCGGTGACGACGGCGGGATCGTGGAGGAGCCCGGTGTGCTGGGCGAACTCCATCTGCGCAGCCCCGCGCTCTTCACGGGGTACTGGGACGATCCGGAGGCCACCCGGGCGGCGCTGGTGCCCGATCCGCTGTCCCCGCACTCCGGCCAGCAGGTCCTGCGCACCGGCGATCTGGGCGTACGGGGCAAGGAAGGCGAGTTCTACTTCTGCGGCCGCGCCGACTCCCAGGTGCAGATCAATGGCAACCGGGTCGAACTGGGCGAGGTGGAAGAGCAGTTGCAGACGCACCCGGCCGTCACCGCCGCCGCCGTGACGGTGCTCCCGGAGCCCGGCGGCGCGCAGCAGCGGCTGACGGCGTTCGCCGTCGTGGCCGCCGGACAGCAACCCTCCGCCGGCGGACCGGGCGTCCCGGCCGGAGAGCCCGGCGGGAGTGACGCGGGCGCGCTGCGGGACTTCCTGGCCCGGTCCCTGCCCCCTTACATGGTCCCGCAGGAGATCCGGCTGGTGGACACGCTGCCCACGACGGCCAACGGCAAGATCGACCGCAGGGCGCTGGCAGCAGGTGCGGGTGCCGGACCGGGGCCCCGGGACGCGTCGCGGCCGACCGGGTCCGCTGCCCCCGCCGAGGACATCTGCCCGCCATCGCCGGAACAGGTGCGCGCGGCCCCGGCCGTGCTGCGCGGGTGCGGCCACTGACTCCGCACGGCCGGCGTGCCATGTACACCGGCCGCCCCGCACCGCAGTCCCCGACGGGACCCGCCGGCCGCCCGTACCGCCGCGGGCCGGCGGCCCCCGGCACTCACCCCAGGCCTGGCAGGCCCCGTAGGAGAGAGACGTGAGCAGAACCGACACACCCGCCCCCCGCCCGGCCGGACAGCCGCAGGGCCGGCTGCGCGCCCTGGTGCGGGTGGGCGCGGGCGGGCTGCCCGGCGCGTTCTGGGTGCTCTGGGGCGGGACCCTGGTCAACCGGCTCGGCTCCATGGTCAGTCCGTTCCTGAGCCTCTATCTGACGGGGGTACGCGGAGTATCGATCGGCGCCACCGGGCTCATCCTCGCCACGGTCGGCCTGGGGTCCGTCATATCGCAGCCGCTCGGCGGGTTCGTCGCCGACCGGTTCGGCCGCCGGGTGGCGCTGAGCGGCGGCATGCTGGCCAACGGCGCCACCCTCCTGACACTCGGACACGCCCGGAGCCTCACGGTGCTCGTCCCTGCCTGCTTCGTACTCGGCATCACCATCGACTTCTTCCGGCCCGCCGCCCAGGCCCTCGTCGCTGACACCGTCCCTCGCGCCGACCGGACCCGCGCCTTCGGTCTGCTGCTCTGGTCGGTCAACCTCGGGTTCTCGATGGCGATGATGCTGGGCGGCTACCTCGCGTCCCACGGCTACCAGCTGATCTTTTGGCTGGACGCCGGAGCCTGCTCGGTCTTCGCGGTGCTGGTCTGGCTCGCCGTCCCCGAGACCCAGCCGCCCGCCGGGGAGCAGGGCTCCGGCGGCTTCCTCGCCCCGGTGCGCGACCGCGCGATGCTGGCGTTCGCCGGCATCGTCGTCGTCTACGCGACCGTCTTCCAGCAGGCCTTCGCCACGCTGCCCCTGGCGATGCGGGGCGAAGGCCTGTCCAGTACCGCGTACGGCACCGTCATGGCGGTCAACGGCCTGGTGGTCATCGCCGCGCAGCCCCTGATCGGCCACCGGCTCGGGGCCTTCGACAAGAGCCGGGTGCTCGCCGCCGGCTTCTGCGTCGCAGCCGCCGGCACGACCGTGATGGCGTTCGCCTCCACGACACTCGTGTACGGGCTGGCCATCACCGTATGGACGGGCGGCGAGATCCTGGTCTTCGCGATGACCTCGACCGTCGTCGCCGATCTGGCCCCACCCCATCTCCGGGGCCGTTACAACGGGTTGATCGGCATGGCCTGGGGTACCGGCTTCCTGCTGGCGCCGGTCGCCGGCACCCGGCTGCTGCTCGCGGGCTCCACGATGCTCTGGCTGACCGGTGCGTGTCTGTGCCTCCTCGCGGCGGCGGGCCAGCTCGCCCTGGCGCCGGTCCTGCGGCGCAGAACGGTGCAGTGAGCTCCGCTCCCGGGCCCCGGAACGCCGCCGGCCGCACCGTCGCGGCCCGACCGGGCGGGCCGCGACCTGGGCCCCTCTCACCCCACCTCACCTCACCTCACCGAAGGGAATCCCACCGTGCAGAAGGTGCTGCTGATCGAGGCCGACGTGTCCGCGGGCGAAGACCTGCTGACCGCGGCCGCGGAGCTCGGTGTCGAGGCCCATGTGGCCACCCATGAGGACGTGTTCCGCTCCTACCGGCCCGAGTTGAAGGAGAGGATCAGCGGTACGGTCTTCACCGACTTCGCCGATCCGGAGACCGCACTCGACGACCTGGAGCGCTTCTGCCGGGAAACGGGGATCGACGGCATCGTGGCCTGCTGGGAGTTCCTCTCCCCGCTGGCCACCCGCCTCGCGGACCGGCTGGGCCTGCCCGGACACCGGCCGGAACGCGCCGAAGCCTGCCGCAACAAGCGGCTCATGGCCGAGGTGTTCGACGCGCACGGTGTCCCCGCTCCGCGCACCGTGGTGGCCCAGGACCCCGGCGAACTGGCCCGGCGCGTGGCGGAGAGCGGCCTCGGCTACCCCCTCGTCGTCAAGCCCGCCGAGAACGCGGCCTCCATCGGCGTCTCGGTCGTGCACTCCGCCGCGGAACTCCCCGGGGCCGCCCGGCTGGCCCAGGCGCAGACCCACAAGTCCTCGCACGGTCTGGCCCTCGACATCACGCTGCTGGCCCAGGAGCACGTGGACGGCGACGAGTTCAGCGTCGAGTCCGTCATCTCGGGCGGCACGATCCACCATCTGGCGATCACCGAGAAGTTCACCACCCGGGGCACGAGCCGGGCCGAACTGGGTCACACCGTGCCCGCGGAGACCACCCCCGCCGTCAGCGCCGCCCTGTACGAGGCGGCCACCGCCGCGATCAGGGCGCTGGGACTGCGCAACGGCGTCGCGCACACCGAGGCCAAAGTCGGCTCCACCGGCGCCTGCAAGATCATCGAGGTGGGTGCACGGCCGCCGGGCGATCACATCATGCGGCTGGTCAGGGAGGCTCTCGGCATCGACGAGGCACGCGCCTTCCTGCAGACGGTGCTGGGCCGCCGCCCCGACGTCGCACCGCTGCGCGACACGGCAGCGGCCATCCGGTTCCTCACCGCGCCGGAGGCCGGTGTCCTCCGCTGGACGAGCGCGCTCCCGGGCGGGGAGCACGTCGTCGCGACCTCGATGTCGAAGATGCCGGGGGACGAAGTGGGCTCCCCGCACGACAACATGGGCCGGATCGGCCAGATCGTCCTCCGCGGAGCCACCGCGTCGGAGGTGAACAAGGTGGCCGCCGAGACCATGGACGCGATCACGGTGGAGATGGTGACGCAGTGGTGAACGCGCGGAACCGGTGTGCGGGCCCGCTGGAGACCTCGGCGGTCCGCCGGGTCAGCGCTGGCGGAGCGGCCTCCCGGGCACGACCATGGAAATGACCCCAGGCCCCGCGCAGTGAGGTGTGTACTCCATGTCCAAGCCGCCGCTCCCCGAATCCGCAGTCGCCCTGCTGGAGAAGGCCAATCCGGCCGTCATCACGACGCTGAGGTCGGACGGCCAGCCCGTGTCCACGGCCACCTGGTACCTCTGGGACGACGGCCGTGTGCTGGTCAACATGGACGAGGGCCGTAAACGGCTGACCCATGTACGCAACGACCCGCGGGTGACGCTCACCGTGCTCGACGACGGCAACTGGTACACGCACCTCAGCATCATCGGCCACGTCGCCGAGATCCGTGAGGACCGGGACCTGGCCGACATCGACCGGCTGGCCCAGCGCTACCTCGGGAAGCCGTACCCGCAGCGCGACCGCGGCCGGGTCACCGCCTGGATCGAGATCGACCGCTGGCACGGTTGGGGGAGCCTCAAGGACAGCGGCCAGCCCGGGTGAGCGCCGTCCGGCCCCCGCCCGGGTGAGCTCAGCCGTTGCCGGTACGAGCGGTCCGCCGCCGCCGGGCGGGGACGCAGTCGGCGCAGCAGTAGAACCTGCCGCCTGACCTGTGCCCCTGGCCGAGGACACGGCTCCCGCAGGCGTCGCAGACGGGGGCCAGTCTGTGGGTCGCGCACTCGAAGCTGTCGAAGGTGTGGACCGCGTCGGCCGCACGGACCTCGAAGCCTATGTCGTAGTCGTTACCGCATACCTCGCAGGCTGCCATCGTGCTCTCCTCCAGTGTCTGCCCCGGTCCCGCCCGGGCTGGACCGGCGTCCTTCCCATGACCTCACGGATCCCGCCGCCCAGCGCGCCGCGCAAGGCATCCGGGTACGAGTCCGCTGCCCGCCACCGCCGCTCCGCGGGAGGGCGCACATGCGGGCGGGGCCCGCAGGCACGAGAGTGGAGCAGGGGGCCGGGCAGCCGTCCCCCAGGAGGCAGCAGGCGTGAGTGACAGCGGCAGGAGCGAGCCGGCCGGGTGCCGGGAGACGCACCCCTTCCACCGGAGGAACCGGAGGGCGAGGGATGCATGACCTGCTCCGCGCTCTGCCCGAGGCACAGCAGCGGCTGCTGGCCGTGGCCCCGGCCGCGGCCGATTCGGCGGCCGACCCCATGCGTGCCGTCCTCACCGACCGGCGCGACTTCGGCCCCGGCTGGCTCTTCGAGCGCAAGCTCGACGGGATGCGGGCCCTGGCGACCCGCGACGCCGATCGCGTACGCCTGATCTCCCGCACCGGCCGTACGGTGCAGGGGAGTTACCCGGAGATCGCCGAGGCGCTCGCGGAGCAGCCGAGCGACGGCTTCACCCTCGACGGCGAGATCGTCGCCTTCGACCACGGCCGCACCGACTTCTCCCGCCTCCAGCAGCGCATGCAGCTCACCGACCCGCGCCGCGCACGGGCCAGCGGGGTGGCCGTCACCTACTACGTCTTCGATCTGCTCCGGCTGGACGGGGTCGACCTGACCAGGCTCCCGCTGCGCACCCGCAAGTCCCTGCTGCGACGCGCGCTCGGCTTCCGCCCGCCCGTACGCTTCACGCCCCACCGCAACGAGGGCGGCCGGCAGCAGCTCGACGAGGCCTGCGCGCGCGGCTGGGAGGGACTCATCGCCAAGCGCGCCGACGGCCGCTACCATCGCCGCCGCTCCCCGGACTGGCTCAAACTCAAGTGCGCGAACGGTCAGGAGCTGGTCATCGGCGGCTTCACGGAACCCGCCGGCGCGCGCACCGGATTCGGGGCGCTGCTCCTCGGCCACTACGACAACGGCCGCCTCGTCTACGCGGGGAAGGTCGGCACCGGGTTCGACGACACGACCCTCACCCGGCTGCGCGGCGGGCTCGGCGCGCTGGAGACCGACGCCTCGCCCTTCAGCCCGCCAGTGCGGGTCCGGGGCGCCCACTGGGTCGAGCCGGTCCTCGTGGCGGAGATCGGCTTCACCGAGTGGACCCGTGACGGAATGCTGCGCCATCCGCGCTTCCTGGGGCTCCGGAAGGACAAGGAAGCGACGGACGTCGTACGGGAGCGTGCACGGACGACGGCATGAACGGGAGCGTGCACGGACGACGGCATGAACGGGAGCGGGCACAGGAACGACGGCAGGGAACCGCCGCGCCCGGGGGCAGCGGGGAGCGGCGGTCAGCCGCCGTTCCTGTGCCCGGCGGGGCCCGTCCTCTCCTGCACGTCCGCCACCACCGACTTGTCGAGCGCGGCCCGCACGAGGGCCGCGGCGAAGACGGCGAGCTCCTCCGCGGTGACCAGCTTCGCCAGTTCACGGGGTTTCACCGGCAGCCCGAGGCGCGCCGCCCCCTGGGCGGCCTTCTCGTCGAGGTACGGCTCAAGTTCGGGCCAGATCCCCTGGACCTCACGCAGGAAGATGGACGCGCCCGCGGGCCCGATCCCGGGCATCTCCCGGAGGAGCTCCCGCATGCGACCCGGGTCACCGCCGGCCTCCTCGCGCAGACGCCTCAGGTCGCCGCCGTACCGCTCGCGGACAAACGCCGCGCCCTTGCCGAGGGTGGTGGACGTGCTCTCGTCGTAGCGCCTGTAGTGGCCCGCGCCCAGTGCGTCCACCCGCTGCTGCCAGGTGGCGTCCTGCATTCTGCGGGGAGTGCGCATATCGGCGGCGAAGAGTTCACGGGCCGCGTCGACGGCGACGGAGGCCCGGATGCGGGCGCTGAGAAGACAGGCGAGGACGAGCAGTTGGTAGAGCGGCTGCGGAGTGTCCCGCAGCCGGATGCCGGCCTCCGCGGCGTAGGTCCGTCCATGCGTGTCGAGCAGTGCGCGGGCCGTGTCGCGGCGCGTGGCCGTGGCGCTCATGACGTCCTCCCTCAGCGAATGGCGGCGCTTCGGACTCCGTACGGCATTGTCGCAAAGCGGGCGGACCGCCGCAGATGCGCAGGCGGCACTTCCGCCGTCTGCTCCACACGGAGTGCCGCCGTTCCCGCCGCACGGTGTGATGGAGGCGGCCCCCGGGGCAGGCGGTGTCCAGGAGGCCGCCGCGCCTCCGGCCGCGGACCCGCCGGACGAGGCACGGCCCCCGGCACATACGGAAGCAGCAGTACGACAGGAAGAGCGGTGAGTCGGACATGAAGGCGCTGGTCTACCAAGGCCCCCGGGACGTCGCGGTCAGGGAGGTGCCGGACGCGCGGATCGAACGTCCGACGGATGTGCTGGTCAAGGTCACATCCACCAACATCTGTGGTTCCGACCTCCACATGTACGAAGGCCGCACCACGATGGAGACCGGCCGGGTGCTCGGGCACGAGAACCTCGGTGTGGTGGTCGAGGTCGGCAGCGGTGTCGACCGGATCAAGACCGGTGACCGGGTCTGTCTGCCGTTCAACATCGGCTGCGGATTCTGCGCCAACTGCGAGCGCGGCCTGACGGGGTTCTGCCTCTCGGTGGACTCCGACACACCCGGCGGTGCGTACGGCTTCGCCGCCATGGGCACGTACGCGGGCGGGCAGGCCGAATTCCTCCGCGTCCCCTGGGGCGACTTCAACTGCCTCGTGCTGCCCGAGGACGCGGCGGAGAAGGAGAACGACTATGTGATGCTGGCCGACATCTTCCCGACCGGCTACCACGCGACGCAGCTCGCCGACGTGTCGCCCGGGGAGTCGGTCGTGGTCTACGGCGGTGGTCCCGTCGGGCTGATGGCCGCGTACTCGGCGAACCTGCGCGGAGCGGCCCAGGTGTTCGTCGTCGACCGCCACCCCGACCGGCTGCGGCTGGCCGAGCAGGCGGGCGCCATCGCGATCGACGACAGCGACGGCGACCACGTCGAACGGATCAAGGAGCTCACCGGGGGAGGCGCCGACAAGGGGTGCGAGTGCGTCGGCTACCAGGCACACGACCCGCAGGGCAACGAGACGCCCGAGTCGACCATGAACGATCTCGTCGCCTCGGTGAAGGCCACCGGAGCCATCGGTGTGGTCGGGGTCTTCCTGCCCCAGGACGACGACGGCCCGACGGAGCTGGCGCAGCAGGGCAAGATGCCGTTCGACTTCGGGCAGTTCTGGTTCAAGGGCCAGCGGATCGCCACCGGCCAGGCCAACGTCAAGGCGTACAACCGCTACCTGGGGCAGCTCATCCACCACGGCAAGGCCCAGCCGTCCTTCATCGTCTCCCACGAACTGCCGCTGGACGAAGCGGCCGAGGCGTATCGCAAGTTCGACGACCGGGTGGCCGGCTGGACGAAGGTCATCCTCAAACCGTGACCGCGGTGGCCGGGTGACACCGGAGGCACCCCTCCGGCCCGGTCCTCGCCGCGTGGTCCCTCGTGATTGACCGCCCAGAGGAGGGGTACCTGCGTCTGGCCTGCGGCATGCACGCCAGACCGGCGTCGTGTCCGCCTGCCCGCCCGCGGAAGGAACGACGTGACCGACAGCAGCAGCCCACGGCCCGCACAGGCCGGGCGACTCGGGCGCCTGCGGCAGCTCTGGCAGCGCCGGCACGCGCCAGGCGCGGAGAGCCCCGAACGGCACAGTCTGCTGCTCATCGGCAAGAGCACGCTGGCGGCGACCCTGGCCTGGGTGATCGCCTTCTACCTCATCGACGCGCAGTCGCCCGCGTTCGCTCCGTTCTCCGCCGTGGTCATCATGCACGTCACCGTGTACCAGTCCGTGGTGCAGTCACTGCGCTACGTGGGCGCCGTGGTCGCGGGCGTGGCGGTGCAGGCCGCCCTCGGCTTCCTCGTGGGGCCGGATCTGCTGACGTTCGTGCTCGTCGCGGTGATCGCACTGTCGATCGCCCGCTGGCCCCTTCTCGGCGTCCAGGGCCCCCAGGTCGCCACGGCAGCGTTCTTCGCCTTCGCGACGTACAGCAGCGCCACGGACAGCACGATGCGCGTCACCCGGCTGACCGAGATCGTGCTGCTCGTGGTGGTCGGCTGCGCGGTGGGAACCGCGGTGAACCTGCTGGTCGCCCCTCCGATGAGGTACCGCAGCGCCGAGCACGGCATCCGGGTGCTGGCCGGGGCCCTCCACGGCCTGGCGCACGAGATCCCGCCCGTCCTGCGGGAAGGAGCGCCCGACGGGGAGGCCACAGCGCGGTGGCGGCAGCGGGCCGCGGACACCGGCGGCATGATCACTCAGGCGCGCGAGGGCCTGCACACCGCACGGGAGAGCGTGTACTTCAACCCGCGCGGGCTGCTGCGGCGCCATCAGGGGCACGTCGTGTTCGACGGGTACGAGTCGGTCCTGGCGGCCCTGGAGCGCACGCTCCATCAGATGGCGTCGCTCACGAGGAGCCTCGACCAGTGGCAGGAGCCCGAGGCTCCCGTCGAGTACCGGGGCTTCCTGCGCCGTTACGCGAGTCTGCTGGACGCGGTCGCCGAAGCCGCGCTCGCACTGAGCACCCTTGACGAGACCACCCTGCCCCAGCAGTCGGGCCGCCTCACCCGACTGGCAGCGGAGGCGGTGGAGCATGGCCGCGAGGTGGCCGAGGCGGCGTCGGCGGACGATCTGCCCCTGGGCGATCCGCGGCAGCCGTACGGCGTCCTGGTCATCGAGGGGGCCCGTCTCGCCGAGGAGATCCAGTACACGAGTGACACCCTGCGCAGTTGGGTCACCGACACCTGACCGCGTCGTCCGCCGCGACGGCGGGCCGGGTACGCGGTGCGCGACCGGGCTGCTCCGCCGGGGGCGTCGCGCCCGCGCCTCCCGGATTGCCGGGGCGTGCTTCTGGCCGGAGTGTGTGAGGTGCGCCGGGATCGGGGCAGGCGCAGAGACAGAGGCAGATCCGACATCACCCGGAGGAGTACGTCATGCCCGCAGGATCCAGCCGGAAGCGCGAGCGTCAGTACGAGCACGTCAGGGACAGCGCCGAAGCACGAGGCACATCGAAGGGCCGGGCCGAGGAAATCGCCGCGCGCACCGTCAACAAGGAACGCGCGCGGTCCGGGGAGGCCAAGTCCCCCGGCAGGGTCTCCACCCGTGACCCGAAATCCGCCTCCCAGCGCGGTGGCGAACGCTCGCACAGCGGTGCGCAGGGGCCGACGAAGGACCAGCTCTACGAAGAGGCGAAGAAGAAGAACGTCGAAGGCCGCTCCTCGATGAACAAGCAGCAGCTGCGCAAGGCCGTCGGGCGCTGACTCCGCCGGAGCACGGGCCGCAGACCACAGATCGCAGAGAGCAGACCGCAGACCGCGGACCGCAGAGGGCAGGAACTCACATGGAGCGCGCAGCACTCTTCGACGTGGACGGCACCCTCGTCGACACCAACCATCTGCATGTGGTGGCGTGGTGGGAGGCTCTGAGGCAGGCCGGTCACACCGTACCGATGCCTGCCATCCACCGGGCGGTGGGTCTTGGCTCCGGTGACCTGCTGGAGCACCTGCTCGGCAAGGGGCGGGACCAGGGCCGGGACGGGGCGATCAGCGCCGCCCACACCACACTGTTCGGCACCTTCTTCGAGCGGCTGCCCGCATTCGAGTCGGCGGGTGAACTGCTCCGGACGCTCGCCGGACAGGGGTGGCGCATCGTGCTGGCCACCTCGGCGGGCGGGCCCGAACTGCAGGCGCTGCGCCGCGCCATCGACGCCGACGACGCCATCGCGGACACCGCGAGCGCGGACGACGTTTCCGAGGGGAAACCGGCCGCCGAGCCCGTGGAGCACGCACTGGAGCTCGCCGGGGTCCCCGCGCGGCAGGCCGTGTTCGTCGGTGACACGGTCTGGGACATGGAGGCCGCCTCGCGGGCCGGGGTCCCCGCCGTCGCCCTGCTCTGCGGTGGCATCCCGCAGACCGACCTGGAGCGGGCCGGCGCCGGCAGCGTCTACCGCGACCCCGCCGACCTCCTGGCCCGGCTCGGACACAGCCCGTTCGGCGCCGTAGCGCCCGGCGCGGGCTCCTGAACGGGCCCGGCTGCGGCGCCGCTGCCGCACAGGAAGACGCTGTCTGATCAACCGTCGCGGCGGAGGGCCCGCAGCCAGGCCGCCGCCTGCGCGGGGCGCTCGAACCGGATCACGTGCAGCGGCTCGGGACGGGGTCCGCCCGCGCGCCGGCGGATGTCCTCCCGGCGTGCCGCGTGCTGGGACCACGCCCCCCACGCGGGGTGGTCACGGTGGAACCACTCCGCCGGCGTCTCCCGGTTCCCGCCGAACACCCGCTCGCGCAGCACGGTCCTGCGCAGCGACCGCCGCAGGACCCGCGACATGACGACCCGCCTCGGACAGTCCAGCCAAACCACGGTGTCCGCCCGCTGCCACAAGAGGTCGCGGACCCTGGGGTAGCCGTACGAGTCGAAGATCCAGGCAGGTGCGGCGGCGATGCGCGCCACGTCGTCGGCGAACGTTTCGTTCACCGCCCAGCCGGGCCCGGCAAAGTACAGCGCGTCCATCTCGTGGTACGGCACACTGCGGCGTTCGCTCAGTGCGCGGGCGAGTGTGGTCTTTCCGGCCCCGGTGGTACCGGCCACGAGGATGCGTTGCATCGGGGCAGGCTACTGGGGGTGATCGTTCGCGCATATGTGCCCGTGGGAACGAGGGCGTGTCCCGGCCTACAGTTGCACACGGCCAGTCCCGTACGGCGGTTGCCGGCGGTGGCGTGGTTCGCGTCTGCGTCGAGGGAGGCTGCTCGTGGCCAGTGCGTTTCAGGAGCGCAAGCTCAGGGGGATGTTCACCGCGTTCGACGCGGACGGCGACGGTTTTCTGTGCGAGGACGATTTCCGCGCGCTCGTCGCCCGCTGGAACCGACTGCCCGCGGCCCGGCCCGGGACCGAGCTCGGCGCGCGGGTCGGGACGCTGCTGATGGGCTGGTGGTCGGCGCTGCTGGAGACCGGTGACGCCAATGGGGACGGCGTGATCGACATGAGTGAACTCCTCGCACTCGTGGACAAGTTGCCCGCCATGGTCGCGGACGTGGAGGCGACGGCCGACACCATCTTCGACGCCGTGGACGCCAACGGCGACGGCGTCATCTCCCCGGAGGAGCACCGCAGTCTCGTCGAGACCTGGAACGGTCGGCCCGTCGATATGACGGGGGTCTTCGAACTGCTCGACCTGAACGGCGACGGTCACCTCAGCCGCGATGAATTCACGCTGCTGTGGCGCCAGTTCTGGATCAGCGATGATCCCGCCGATCCGGGGAACTGGCTCTGCGGCCGGTTCCCCGGATAGGCGTGGGCGCGGCGGCGAACGCACAGATGCCGGACCTGCGGGCACGGCGCGCCGGCCCCTGTGAGCAGGACCGGCCTCAGCCGTTCACCTCGTACTGCCCGGTCACCCGGAAGTACCGCAGGGCCTCGGGAGAACCGTCGTCGAGCACCTTGTTGACGGCTGCACGCATGGCGGGGCTGATGTCCGCATCGGTCAGCATGCGGACGATGTAGACGGAGTCGTCCTCGGCCTGGGCGAGCCGGTAGCCGGTCTCCCGGAAGGCGCGTACTGCT
Organism: Streptomyces sp. NBC_00388; assembly: GCF_036061255.1. Lineage (NCBI taxonomy): Bacteria > Bacillati > Actinomycetota > Actinomycetes > Kitasatosporales > Streptomycetaceae > Streptomyces > Streptomyces sp. NBC_00388. Next base: position 1,088,005 of record NZ_CP107948.1, on the reverse strand, counting down.
TCCGGGGTGTCGACGCTGAGAGCGTCGTTGCATCCCTTGATGACTGCCTTGTCGCCGTTGTTCGTGGCCAGGTAGAGGAGGTGGGAGATGGCGACTTGGTCGTCCTCGAACTGGGCCTTCGGGTACCCGGTTTCCAGGAAGGCGCGTGCCGCTTCGGGGGTGCCGGCGTCGAGGGCGTCGTTGCATCCCTTGATGACTGCCTTGTCGCCGTTGTTCGTGGCCAGGTAGAGGAGGTGGGAGATGGCGACCTGGTCGTCCTCGAACTGGGCCATCCGGTACCCGGTTTTCAGGAACGTGCGCATGTCGTCCACGGTGCCGCCGAGAGCCTTGTTGGCTTCGCGGACGACGCCCTTGCCGCTGTTCACGGCCAGGATGTCGGCTATCGCGGCGCGCAGTTCGGCTTCCGTCATCTGGTCCACCGGCGTGTCCTGCCCGGTTTCGGGCCCGACTGTCGCGGAGGCGGACGTGCCCGCCGGGGCGGCGGCGAACGCCGGGGCTGCGAGGAGCAGGGCGGGTGTGAGGGCGGTGACGGCCACGAACAGTGCGGCGCGGGTCGGTCTCATGAGTGTGTGCCTCCACGGGCGGGCTCGGGGGGAGGTCCCCTTCTGCACCGGAGGCGCCACCCTATCCAGAGTGATGCCTTGGTCGAACAGGATTCCGGATCATTGCGCGTCGCCGTCCTCTCCCGGGCTGAGCCGCTGCCTCTGCGCTGCGTAGCCTCTCGGCCGTCCCGGACTTCGACTGCCCCCGCCGTACGTCATATCGGGTGATATGAGCTGTGTGCTCCGCGCGCCTCACGACGCGCCCTCCGGGCTCCGCGCAGGCTGGGCCCTGACCTTTGGAGGCGCCTCATGTCTGTGCCCGCCTGCACACCTCGCCGGATGTCGACTGTCCTGGCCGCCCTGGCCGTGGGTATCCCTGCCCTTGCTCTCGCCCTGTCCAGCACCGCAGTCGCCGCCCCCGGCGTCCCCGAGCCCTCTCACCCCGGGGACGACTCCGCCGGCTCCCAGATCCTCAGGCATGAGGGCACGAGCAGGACGGGTGTCGCACTCCCCGCCACCTGGGGCACGGAGGGCGTCGACGTCAGCAGCCATCAGCGCAACGTCGCCTGGTCCGCGGTGCGGAAGTCCGGTGTGAGGTACGCCTATATCAAGGCGACGGAGTCCACCAGTTACCGGAACGCGTACTTCGCCCAGCAGTACAACGGGTCGTACAAAGCCGGCATCATCCGGGGCGCTTACCACTTCGCCACCCCGAACACGTCCAGCGGTGCCACCCAGGCGAAGTACTTCCTCGCTCACGGGGGCGGCTGGTCCAAGGACGGCAAGACCCTGCCCGGCGCTCTGGACCTGGAGTACAACCCGTACGGCGCCACCTGCTACGGGCTGAGTCACCAGTCCATGGTCAACTGGGTCAGGGACTTCTCCCGGACCTACAAGGCGAAGACCGGCCGGGACGTCGTCCTGTACACCTCCACCAACTGGTGGAAGTCCTGCACAGGCAACAACTCCGGCTTCGCCAGGACCAATCCGCTGTGGGTGCCGCACTACGGTTCGTCCGTCGGAGTCCTGCCCGCGGGCTGGAAGCTGCAGACCATGTGGCAGTACACCTCCAAGGGGGCGGCGGTCGGCGACCACAACCGGTTCAACGGGAACATCGACCGGCTGAAAGCCCTCGCGAACGGCTGACCGGGCAGGTGGAGGGCGACTCACGCCGGCCTGTGTCCGGGCGGCAGAGCGGCCTCGGCGGGGCCAGGCTCCCTTCCGGTAAGACCGTCGGGGTCAGCGGCCCCTGCGTACCCGGGCCGCCGCGCGTGCTTCCGCCGCCTTGCGGGCGTCGGCCGTTCTGCGGGACTCCTTGGGGCCGCCCGGCCGAGTGCCCATGCCGCGGAAGGGGGCGTTGCCGCTGCCCTTCCCTTCGACCGGCGGGCGCTTCGCCCCGGTGATGGCGGTCAGCTTCTCCTCGCCGGAGCGCACCTGGGTGACCGTCGGCCGAATCCGGGCGTCGGCCATGATCTGGTTCACGTCCCGCCGCTGGTCCGGGGTGACCAGCGTGACCACGTTCCCGGATTCCCCGGCGCGGGCCGTACGCCCGCCACGGTGCAGATAGTCCTTTGCGTCGGCAGGCGGGTCGACGTTGACGACGAGGTCGAGCGCCTCGATGTGAATGCCTCGCGCCGCGACATTGGTGGCCACCAGCACGGTGATCTCGCCGCCCTTGAACTGCGCGAGTGTGTGGGTGCGCTGGGGCTGCGACTTCCCGCTGTGCAGCAGGAACGCATCGCGCGTCCGCTCGCGGCCGCGCCCGCCGGCTCCCCCTCGCCCCTGGCAGCTGAACGGGCCGCGGAGGGCAAGGCGGCCTTCGACAAGGTCCGTGCGGCATTGCACAGCCAGCAGGACCGGCTGCGCGCGGACCGGGCCCGGGCCCGGGACGACCTGTTGGCCACGACGACCTTGCAGAACTGGGTGTTCGGCGCCATCGCGCTGCTCATCCTCATCCTCATGGCCCTTGTCTTCGAAGGGCTGCGCCGCGGCATCAACAGGCCCTTGGAGCAGCTCGGCGGGGACGCCCGCACCATTGCCGGCGGCGATTTCGACCACCCCATCGACCCGATGGGCCCGGCCGATCTGCGGCACCTGAGCGGCGAGATCGACTTCATGCGCCGACGGCTCGTACGGGAACTCGCCTACAGCGAAGAGGCACGTTCCCGCCTCGACGCACAGGCCGCGGACCTTCAGCGATCCAACGCGGAGCTGGAGCAGTTCGCGTACGTCGCCTCGCACGACCTGCAGGAACCGCTGCGCAAGGTCTCCAGCTTCACCCAGCTCCTTCAGCGGCGATACGGAGAACAGCTCGACGCCCGAGCCGACCAGTACATCGGCTTCGCAGTCGACGGGGCGAATCGCATGCAGGTCCTCATCAATGACCTGCTCGACTTCTCACGGGTCGGACGCGTGCACAACGCCCACGAGAGCATCGAGCTGGACGCCTTGCTGGAGCAGGTCCTCTCGGGGCTGAGTGTCAGCATCGAGGAGGCCGGAGCGACGATCACCCACGACCCACTGCCTGCCCTGGTCGCCGACCCCACCCAGATGGGCGTGCTCTGGCAGAACTTGATCGCCAACGCCGTCAAGTTCCGCCGGCCCGACGCGGCACCGGACATCCGCGTCACGGCTGCCCGCGACGGTGAACTGTGGCAGTTCACCGTCACCGACAACGGCATCGGTATGGCCGAGGAGTACGCCGACAAGGTCTTCGTGATCTTCCAGCGGCTGCATACCAAAGACACCTACAGCGGCAGCGGCATCGGCCTCGCGATGTGCAAGAAGATCGTGGAATTCCACGGCGGCACCATCAGGGTCGACACGGCACACCCCGGCCCACACCGCAGCGGCGGATACCACCGAGCCGACCTACCGCATCCTCCTCATCGAAGACGATCAGGGTGACGCACTGCTCGTCGAAGAGCTCCTGCACGACACGGGACTGCGGTTCGAGCTGACCACCCGGACCACACTGGCGCAGGCCCGTGCCGAACTGACCGGCGCCGTGACCGACTGCATTCTTCTCGACCTGTACCTGCCCGACGTATCGGGCATCGACGCGGTCACCGCCGTCCGCGCCCTGGCCCCACACGCCGCGATCATCGTCCTGACCGGACTGTCCGAGGCCCAGGCGGGTGCCGACGCCATGGCTGCGGGAGCACAGGACTACCTCGTCAAGGGGAAGGTCGAAGCGGACCTGCTGCGCCGCACCGTTCGCTACGCCGCCTACCGGAGCCAGACCGAACGCGCGAGCGCCGAAGCCCAGGCCACCCGGCTGCGGGCAGAGGAGAACACCCGTCTGCAACGCGGCCTGCTGCCCCAGCCACTCCTCGACACATCCACCGTGGAAGTGACCTCCCGCTACCTGCCCGGCACGGCGATGGCCCTGCTCGGCGGGGACTTCCTCGACGTGGTGGAGGCAGACGACGGCCTGCTCCACGCCCTCGTGGGCGACGTCAGCGGCCACGGCCCCGACGCGGCTGCGCTCGGGGTCTGCCTGCGGATCGCCTGGCGCTCCCTGATACTCGGGGGGCACCGGGGCGAGGGTCTGCTGCACCTGATGGAACGCATCCTGATCGCCGAGCGCGATAACCAGCAGCTCTTCGCCACCTGCACCCTCCTCACCCTCGGCCTGGGAGCGGCCACCGCGACCCTCCACCTCGCCGGCCACCACGAACCCCCTCCTCACCACCGCCGATGGCACCCACGAAGTGACGGCCACCCACGGCATCGCGCTGGGCATCATGCCCGGAACGCACAGCTGGCCGTCGACCGTTATTCCGCTCCCGCCCACCGGAGCCCTGGCCCTCTATACCGACGGCCTCACCGAAGGGCACAACGGGGCAACGGGCGAGCGCCTGGGCGTAGAGGGGCTGCTCGCCCTGATGGGGAAGCTGCCGTTGGCGGACCCGGCCGCCTACGTCGACTTCCTCATTGTGGAAACCCATGAACTGAACGCCGGACGGCACTCGGACGACCTCGCTGTCCTCCGCCTGGACTGGAGCAGCAGCGGGCCGCAGAACCGGGGGTTCGCCGTGCGTGCGGAGCCGGACCGCCACGGTTCTTCAGTCGGCCCGCCGATCGAGTAGATGGTGCATCCCAGGGGCCGCTTCAGCTCGGTGACCATCCCGGCGGACGTCGTTCCGTCCGACCAGCGGCACGAGGAAGCACGGGCCGGCAGTGGGCAGTGGGCGGCGGTCCCGAAGGAGGGTTTCCACACGCTGCGGCACACCTACGCCTCGGTCATGTGGGAGCCGGAGAGTCCGTCGTGACCTCTGGCTCGGTTGCTCGGACACTCCTCGCAGGCGATCACCCTCGGTTACTATGCTCACTTCATGCCGGAAGCCGCCGGCAAGGGGCGCGGCACCACCGAGGGTCTGCTGGGGGAGCGGGGAGACCGGCTCGCCGGCCGATCGATGCGGCTGTACCCACCCCTGAACTGCGCGGATAAATCTTTCAACGTCTTTCGGGGTCGTGCTGCGTTACGCGGTCGATTCTCCCCACGAGCTCCCCAGGGTGGTCGATACTCCCCAGATTCTCCCCAGGAAGCGCCGTTGCGGCGGGCCTGGTGGCACGGGACGTCATGCCACCGGAGGCGCTTCCAAGGGCACGTTGAGTGACTGCCTGTGAGGGCAGGGCGGAAGCCTGGCGCCGAGCGGATGAGCGCAAGGCGTGAGTCTGACTCTGCCTGAGCAGGGCTCAAGTTCGAACCCGCCGTCGGAAGTCGACGTCTTTCCGATGACGCACCATGTGGAGGGCGTCGCCATCCTCGAACCGGCCGCAAAGGCCGTCTGGCCTGGGGGTTTGGGTGGTGTGCGTTATGTGCACGGTGGGCGTTACGGGCGATATCTTGACGCTGAAATGACGCCCTCCGAGGCATCTTGACGCTCGTTCTGATGGAGCGTGAGGCGACCTGTTGGGCAGGTCAGGCCCTCTCGGGGTGGCGTATATCGATGGGGCGTCGAGGGCGGGCGACGCTCTGCGCGGAGCTGCCGGCTCTCGATGGTCAGTTGTCCCGGAAGAGGGGGAACTTCCACACGATTCCGTTCAGGACCCTGCGGTCGTCCGGCCGCTTCCGCCCCCGCAACGACTTGGGCGGCAACGCCCGGACGAACTCCCGCTCAAGATCCGACAGTTCATGACGACGTAGCACGACGCCATGATCCGCTAGAGATGATCATGCGAAGACGCTGCCTGGGCCTGGGACGCCAGCTCATCGATCAGCCGGTCGTCCACCGCCTTCACCGGCAGCGGCTCCAACGACTCGACTGCCTGGGCCTCGGTCACGTGCTCACTGGTCATCGGTGCATCCTCCATGATCGGGAGTTGCACCGAACGACTTACAGTCCCGAGCGGCATCGCCACGGACTCAACAGTGTTTGGTCGCACCGTGGTTATTGAGGTTGTCGTCCGAAGTCCAGCCCTCGATGCTCGTTCCATCGACGCGGACGTGGGTCCAGGTGTTGCCGTAGCTGTTGGTTACGTAACAGTGGTAGTACAGGTGGGCGCCTGCGGGGACCGTAGTCGTCAGGTTGGCGCACGCCGAGTACGGGCCGGACTTCAGATGGGTGCCGCTCTTCGTCATGTAACCGTCGCCGGCGTCGGGGTTGCTCCATCCCCATCCGCTGCAAGAGACAGCGGCAGCCGGTGCGGCAGTGAGCAGAGCGTTCGTGGGGATGGCCAGGCCCAGGAGGGCTGTGGAAAGGATCGCCATCTTCTTGGTCTTCCGAAAGCGAGCGTTCAAGGTGATCTCCTCTCAAGCTGCCGCGCACTGTGAGACATCGCGGCAGGTCGCTGTCAGATCTTCGGTGGGGAGTAGACAGAACTACTGCCTCTCCAGCCACATCCACTAAGGACAAGACATGACGCTAGATCGAACACCTCAGCCCGCAAAGTGCCTGGCGCGCCATACACAGGGCCTCACACGCCAAAACGACCTGCATCACCAGGGCAAGCCGGAACACCTGGGCACCACGGATATCCCGCAGTCTCCCGGCACGGTGGCGGCAGCCTTCACCCGCCTGAACGCCACAGCTGCCACACGGCTTGGGGTCAGCTCGGACAAGTACGCCGACCTGGTCGGCATGGCCCCCCAGTATCTGGCGAACGACCGCTACCGCACTCCGGCATCCACCAATGTTCGCATCTGGGAACTCATGACCCTGCAGGCCCCATGGCATGAGGTCTCAATGCACATGGCCTACCAGAGCCCTCTCGGAACCCTGGGGCTCTGGGACTACCTCATCACCCAGGCGCCAACACCGCTGGAAGGACTCCGCGACGCAGCTCGTTTCGTCGCGACGGTGGCTGACGCCGGCACCGAGGCCCTCCGTATCGAGGAAAAGGGGCAGCACATCACTCTCAGCCACATCAACGCGGCTGACCTCACCGACGATGTCGCATCCGCTATACGGGCCTACTCCCTGAGCCTGTTCCAACTTCGGATCAGCGAGAGCGCTCGCCGAGCCGTCATACCTACCAAGGTCTCCCTCGCTGCCCGAGCCCCCCGATCCCACCAAGGCCTCATACACCTCTACGGCACTAACGCCATCGACTTCGCCAGCCCCGTCAACTCCATCACCTTCAAGACCGCGGACCTCATTACGTCCCAGCCACACGCCCCCGGCCTGTCCTCCCTTCTTCGAAGACATGCAGAACAGCAGCTCGCTGAAGCTGTTCCGCTGCGCGACTGGCTCGACATATTCCGCGCTACCCTCCGGGCCGCCCAGGACTCCGAGATGCCCACCCTCAAGGATGCGAGCCGGCAGATGTCTCTCAGCACCCGCACACTCCAACGCCGCCTTGAGGAACATCAGACCACCTGGTCGCAAGAACTCCAGGCACTACGCCGCGAACACACACTCCGTCTGCTCTCCATAACCGGCTTGTCCCTCAGCTCCATCGCCGACCGAGTCGGCTATGCCGACACCGGCGGCCTGCGCCGTGCCGTCCAGCGCTGGACCGGGCAACCTGTCTCCGCGGTCCGTGACCACGACGCCGACTGCCATACGACGAAACCGTCAATCGCTCGAGACGGCTCCTGACATCAGCAAATGGGCAGGACGGCCCGGTGCAGGTTCCGGGGTGTACTGGCACGTGAGTTCATCAGGAGCGTGCCGAGCCCTCCACCCGCCTCGAACATGGACGACGCGGCAATGGCCCTGGGTTCGGTCGCGGGTGCGCGGCCCGATGTGGCGTGGGGCGCCCGCTCCGTGGTTCGGCGACGCCCGCCAAGACGATGTCCTATGTGGTGAGGCGGATGTTGGTCCGTTGTGGCCTCGTCGGTATCTCCGCACAGCCCAGCCTTTTCACCAGGAACCGCCCCCAGTCGATGTAGCGTCCACTCCTACGACAGGACGTGCTCGAAAAAACGGGTCTGATGCACGAATGGGTGACATCTGAACTGGCTTTCCCTGTAGGGCAGGTGGGAAGGATGTCGCTGTGCCCAAGCCTTATCCGGAAGAGTTCCGCGAGGATGTCGTACGGGTCGCAAGGAACCGTGGCCCGGGCGTGACGGTCGAGCAGGTGGCCGCCGACTTCGGCGTTCACGCGATGACGCTGTGGAAGTGGATGCACCGGGCGGACGTCGACGCCGGGACGAAGCCTGGTACGACCGGCCAGGAGGGCACGGAACTGCGCGAAGCACGTCGGCGGATCAAGCTGCTGGAGCAGGAGAACGAGGTCTTGCGCCGGGCTGCGGCCTACATGTCGCAGGCGTATCTGCCGGGAAAAGGATCTACCCACTCGTGAGAGAGCTGGCCGTGGACGGGGTGCCCGTCACGGTCGCGTGCCGGGTCCTGAAGCTTGCCAGACAGCCCTACTATCGCTGGCTTGGCAAGCCGGTGACCGACGCTGCGGTCGAGGAGGCGTATCGCTCAAACGCGTTGTTCGACGCCCACGGCGAGGGCCTGGAGTTCGGCTACCGCTTCCTGGCCGACGAAGCACGAGTCACGGGAGCCGGCATGGCGGACCGGACCGCGTGGCGAATCTGCCGGGACAACCGCTGGTGGAGTGTGTTCGGCAAGAAGCGCGGCAGGGCCAAGAAGGCCGGTCCACCCGTGCACGACGACCTCGTCCGCCGCGACTTCACCGCAGATGGCCCGAACAGGCTCTGGCTCACCGACATCACCGAACATCCCACAGCGGAAGGGAAGCTGTATCTCTGCGCGGTCAAGGACGTCTTCAGCAAGAGGATCGTGGGCTACTTGATCGACGAACGGATGAAGTCCCGCCTGGCCGTCGCCGCCTTGGACAACGCTGTTGCCCGGCGCGACAGTGTCGCCGGGTGCGTCCTGCACAGCGATCGCGGGTCGCAGTTCCGGTCCCGGAAATCCGTCCGCGCACTCGGCCGCCACCAGATCGCCGGCTCGATAGGGCGGGTCGGAGCGGCCGGCGACAACGCAGCCATGGAGTCCTTCTTCAGCCTGCTCCAGAAGAACGTCCTCGATCGCCGCACTTGGGCCACCCGCCAGGAACTGCGGACCGCCATCGTGACCTGGATCGAGAAGACCTACCACCGGCGCCGTCGACAAGCCGCACTCGGCCGACTGACACCCGTCGAATTCGAAACCGTCATGACCACACCGGCCCTCCAGGCCGCGTGACCAAACCTGTCACCCAACCTTGCATCAGACCCGTCCGCCGGCCTGGGACGTCATCCCGAGCGACCTCGTCAACGCCCAGTCGAAAGTGCTGGACGCTGCCGGCCGAAGCGCGGCGGACTGGCGGGCCGACGGAGCAGAAGCTCCGACCGCCACCGAAACGGCGCGGGCGTCAGCCCCGGTCCGGACGCGTCACCCGGTCATAGCGCGCCCGCCCCACCCCCGCCGCGACCGTCAGCGGGATCGTGAGGAGGGCGGCCGTCAGGAACAGGCCCCTGTACGCGTGGTGTTCCGCGGGGCCGGCGGCGATGGCGCTCGCCAGGGCGCTGCCGACGTAAAGGGCCAGGCCGAACATCGCCACACCGGTGGCCCGGGCCGCCGGGGACAGGCCGGTGGCCCAGGACTGGATCGTGGAGTGCATGAACGACCAGCCGCCGCCGAGCAGCAGCGTGCACACCACCAGCGCGGGCAGCGACCGGCTGGCCGCCGCGAGGCCGAAGGCCAGGGCCATCTGCGCCCCGCCGACCACCATCAGCCGCACCGGCGTCCAGCGCCCCACCAGCCGCTTCACCGTCTGGGCCGCAGCCATGGAGCCCACCCCGTACAGCGCGGACACCGCGCCGGCCAGCGTCGCCGACGCCCCCTGGGCCTCCAGGGCGGGCGCGATGTACGTCAAAAAGCCCAGCAGGACCGCGCCTTCGAGCATGGCCACCGCCATCACGTACCACTGCCAGCGCGAGCGCAGGACGACCTTGAACGGGGCGAGCAGCGCCCCCGGCGCCGCACGCGGCGGCTCCGGCAGGCGGCGCAGGGCGAAGGCCAAGTAGGCGGCGATTACGCCGGGCAGCGCGAAGACGAGACGCCAGCTCACGAAGTGCGCCAGGGCGCCGGCGACGACGGTCGCCACGGCCGTGCCCAGGGCGAACGCGGTCATCAGCTCGCTCAGCGGGCGCTGGCGGACCGCCGCGGGCACGGTGTCCCCGATGTAGGTGATGGACGCGGCGATGGACGCCGCGAAGAACGCGCCGGCCGCGGCCCGCGCCACGATCAGCACCGTCGCGTCGGGCGCGAGCACCGAGCAGAGCGCGGCGACCGCGGCGCCGGCCAGGGAGATCCGCATGACGCGCACCCGGCCGAGCCGGTCGCTGGCCAGTCCCCACACCGGCTGCATCAGACCGTAGGCGAGGAAGTAGCCGCTGGCCGCGAGCATCACCGTCGGCAGCGGAACGCCCAGCTGGGCGCCGATGAGCAGCAGCATCGGGGTGATGCAGAAGCGGTCGAAGTTGCTGACAAACCCGGCGGCCCGCAGCAGCCGTAATGAGGCGGCAGGCAGGGCCGGCAGCGCGGGCGGCACGGGCAGCGCGGGCAGCGCGGGTGCCTCCGGCGGCGATACGGGAGCCTCCCCGGGCGCAGGGGCTGCCGCGCCACGCGCCGCCGAAGGGGCGGCGGCGTGCCCGGCTCCCTCGGCGGACCCGGACGGGGCAGCGGACCCGGACGGGGCGGCGGGCCCGGATACGGCGGCTGGCCCGGCCGAGTCCGCGGACCCGGCCGAGTCCGCGGGCCTCGCCGGGCCGGCGGGCCCCGCTGAGTCGGTGGTTTCCGTATGGGCGTCCATGACGGCTCTCCTTTGTGGCAATCCTGCGGTGGTCGCTCGGTCCCGCACCAGACCCGGCCTGGCTGGTGGTTCCACCCCATCACCGCCGGTGAGCGGCGCGGCCCCGCAGCCGATTACCCTTGCTCACACCCTGGGAGTGCGGGGCGAGGGGGGATCATGAACGGCGGCGCGGGCAGCGTCCGGGACCGGGAACTGGGCGCGTTCCTGCGCTCGCGGCGTGAGCGGCTGACGCCCGCCGAGCTGGGGCTGCCCGGGTCCGTACGGCGGCGCACCCCGGGGCTGCGGCGCGAGGAGGTCGCGGAGCTCGCCGGGATCAGCAGCTCCTGGTACGCGTGGCTGGAGCAGGGCCGGGTGCGCACGTCGGAACAGGTGCTCCGGTCGGTGGCGCGGGCGCTGCGCCTGGACGCGGACGAGACCGCGCACGTGCTGTCGTTCCTGGAGCACGCCGCGCCGGACGAACACCCGCCGGGATGGGTCTCGCGCAACCTGCTGACCCTGGTGGAGGCGCTGACGCCCAACCCGGCCGTGGTGCTCGACCCGCACTGGGACCTGCTGGCCTGGAACTCGGGGTACGCAGCCCTGCTCACCGATCCGGCCAGGCTCGCGCCCAAGCAGCGCAACCTGCTGTGGCTGGTGTTCCGCTGGGCGCCCGCCCGTACGCTGCTGGCCAGTTGGGAGCCCGAGGCGCGGAGCCTGCTGGGTCAGTTCCGGGCGAAGGCGGCCCGACATCCCGAGGGCGGCCGGTACGCCGAGATCACCGCGGAACTGCTCGCCGACCCGGACGCGGCGCGCTGGTACGGCCGCCGGGAGACCTCGGCGTTCCATCCCGCCGTACGCCACTTCCGGCATCCGGCCGCCGGCGATCTGCGGCTGCGCTACGTCAAGCTCGCCGCCGTCGACGAGCCGGGCCACCATCTGCTCGCCTACCTGCCCGACGACCCGGCGACGCAACAGGCCCTGGGAACGCTGGGGGCGCCGGGCCGCTGAGCGGGATGCGGCGCCGCCCCGCGTACCGACGGCACGCGGGGCGAGGCGGGGCGAGGCGGGGCGGGCCCGGGCGCCCCCCCCGCCCCGGCGCCCTCAGGTGCGCGACCCGCTCAGGAGGTGAGCACCGCCTTCATCACCGACCCGTCCGCGACCGCCCCGAGCGCGTCGGCGTGCCGCTCCAGCGGGAACGGCATGACCAGGCTCGCCAGGTCGAAGCGGGCGGTGAGCGCTGGCAACAGGCGTACGTACTCGACGAGATGGGCTCCGGTGAAGGCCCAGGAGCCGATGACGTCCAGCTGCCGGTGCACGATCTGGTGCGGGTTGATCAGGGTGTCGCCGGCGTCGGTGTACTGGCCGATGATCAGGTAGCTACCGCCCCGGCGGGGCAGGCTCAGCCCCTGGCCGACCGCGGCCGGCACCCCGGCGCACTCGATGACCAGGTCGGCTCCGTCTCCCCCGGTGGCGTCCTTGACCTGGCGCAGGACGTCCGCGGGGTCGGCCGCCCCGGCGATGTCCAGGTGGATGTCACCGATGCCGGCCGCCGCCGCCCGTTCGAGCCGCGAGGCCGGGCCGCCCACGACAACGACCGCGGCCGCACCGGCCAGTTGGGCGAACGCCGCCGCCGCGAGACCGACCGGGCCGCTGCCCTGCACCACCACGGTCTCGCCCAGACGCACCGGCCGCCGCTCGTACAGGGCGTGCGCCACCGTGGGCCCGGCGCAGGCCAGCGACATGGCGGCGAGCGGATCGATGCCCTCGGGCACCTTGATGACGGCGGTGCCGGGCTGCAGCACGATGTGGTCGGCCCAGGCGCCGGAGAGCTCGGGGCCGCTGTCCAGGGCGCGGTTGACGCCGTAGGTGCGGCGCTGCTCGCACAGGGTCGGTTCACGGTGCAGTCGGCAGGGCGGGCAGACGCCGCAGGCGATGGAGGAAGCCCACATCACCGTGTCACCGGTCGCGAGCGGCGCCCCGGTGGCGTCGCGGTGCGTCCCGGCCCCCAACTCCCTTACGGTGCCCAGGCCTTCGTGGCCGAGGACCAGCGGGACGGGGATGTCGAGGTGCCCCTGCCTCAGGTGCAGGTCGGTGCCGCAGACGCCGCCGTATCCACAGGCGACGATCATGCCGCCGTCGGGAGCGGGCGGGATCTCGAACTCCCGCAGTGCAAGAGGCGAGTTGAACTTTTCCAGGACGACGGCGCGTCCGGTGCGGGGCGTCACGACGCCACCGTAGGCAGGGCGAGTGTCTCGGAGAAGGGCGCGTCCAGGGGGCGCAGCGGCTCGGTGTCGCGGCACACCACGTAGTCCGGACGCGGCTCGCCCACGGGCTGCGGCAGGTTGGCCGTGTCGTTGTAGGTGGCGATCAGCAGGCGGCGGGCGAACGGCGACATGTTGGGGGCCGAGCCGTGCACGATCTCCGGCGAGAACAGCACCACGGACCCGGCCGGCCCCTTGGGGCTGGTCATACCGTGCCGGTCTACGAGCGTGGCGAGCTGCTCCGGGGTTAGTGAGATGTCGTCGGGGTCGAGGTGCTGGTCGGACTTGGCGGTGGCCGAACGGCCCTCGCGGACGAGACCCTCGCGGTGCGAACCCGGCAGGAAGATGACGGGACCGTTGAACTCGGTGACGTCGTCGAGGAAGACGCCGATGCTGATTTGACGCGGCGCGGGCAGCCCGTCGGACAGCCGCCAGGCGAGGTAGTCCTGGTGCCAGGCCCACTTGTCGCCGCCGAAGGCCGGCTTGGCGTTGATCTTGAACTGGTAGATGTACACGTCGTCGGTGAGCAGCTGCTGCACGGCCGGCAGGATGCGCGGATCGCGGACCAGGCCGGCGTACTCGGGCTGGCGCTGGTGCGAGGAGTAGACCGCGCGCACCTCGGTGCCGCCGTCCTCGGTCACCAGCTGCGGTCCGGGGACCTTGGTGTCGCGGTCGAGGGCCGCCCGCAGCGTGTCCACCTCCCGGGGGTCGAGGAGGGCTTCCAGCGTCAGGAATCCCTGGTCGTGGTACTGGTCGACCTGGTGCCGGGTCAGTCGCATGGGTGTGTTCTCCTGAGTGTGGGGTGTGTCGGTGCGTGTGGGGTGCAGTGGGGCGTCCTCACCCCATGAAGTGGCCGCCGTCCACGACGAGTTGCTGCCCGGTGAGGTAGCCGCTGCGGGTGGTCACCAGGTACTCCAGGGCGTCGGCCATGTCGTTGGTCGTGCCGAGCCTGCGGGCGGGGATGGTGCCGAGGACGCTGGCCAGCCGCTCCGGGTCGTCCAGGCCGTAGCGCTCGGTGACCTCCTCGGTGTCGGTGAAGCCGGGCAGCAGCGCGTTCACCCGGACGTGCGGGGCCAGTTCGAGGGCCAGGCACTTGGTGAGCTGGATCAGACCAGCCTTGCTGGCGCAGTAGTTGGCGCCGTTGCTGCGGGGACGGATCGCCGTGGTGGAGGCGATATTGACGATGCAGGCGCCGCCGGCCTCCACCATCGCGGGCGCGAGAGCCCGGCTCAGGTGGAAGGGGCCGGACAGGTTGGTGGCCAGCACCGTGTCCCAGTCCTCGGCGGTCATGGACAAAAAGGGCCCGTCGCGGTTGACCCCGGCGTTGTTGACGAGCACGGCGGGCGCGCCGTACTCGGCGGTGATCCGGGCGCAGACCGCGTGGATCTCCTCGGGCCGGGTGAGGTCGCAGCGCAGCGCCGTGATCCGGCCCTCGCCGGCCTTCTCGGTCTGCTCGGCGGACTCGCCGTCACCGCGGTAGAGGGCGATCACCTCGTGTCCGAGCGCGGCGAGCCGCAGGCTCAGTGCGCGCCCGATGCCGCGGGTGCCCCCGCTGACCACGGAAACCGTCATGCCGACCCCCTGAACTGGCTTGTAAGCATGCTCAGTTGGCGACGAGGTCGCCGCGCTTGAGGCCGGAGCCCTCAGGCACCGCGGCCGGGTCGCAGCCGAGGTCGACGACCGTGTTCCGCTCGTCGACGAAGACGACGTGCGGGACGAAGCCGGCGGTCTCCTCGTCCGTCATGGCGGCGTACGCGATGATGATCACCCGGTCCCCGGGGCTGATGAGACGGGCGGCGGCGCCGTTGATGCCGATGACGCCGGAGCCGGCCGGGCCCTCGATGACGTAGGTGGACAGCCGGGAGCCGTTCTCGATGTCGACGATGTCGACCTTCTCGCCGGGCAGCAGGTCCGCGGCCCTCATCAGGTCGGAGTCGATGGTCAGCGAGCCGACGTAGTGCAGGTCGGCCTGGGTGACGGTGGCGCGGTGAATCTTGGACTTCATCAGGGTGCGGTACATGCGCATTCCTCGGGTTCGGGTGGGACGTGGATGGGGAGGTGGGGCGAAAGCCGAATCGGAACGGCCGGGTCAGCCGGCCGGCCAGGTGGCGTAGCGGCGCATGCCGTACAGGAGCGGCGCCGCGTCGGTCGCGGGTGCGTGGGTCTCGGTGTCCAGCACCTCGCCGATGACCAGGGTGTGGTCGTCGGCCGGGATGAGCCGGGCCACGCGGCACTCGGCGCTGGCGTGGGCGTCCTCGGCGAGGACGGGGAGGCCGGTGGCCGGCCCGGGCCGCCAGGCGACCGAGCGGAAGCGTTCGGCCGCGGGCCCCGCGAAGACCTCGGCCGCGCGACGGCCCGCACCGTGCAGGAAGTTGACGGTGAAGGCGCCGCGGGCGGCGAGGATCGGCAGGGTGCTGCCGGTGTTGGACACCGACACCAGGAGTTGCGGCGGGTCGAGGGACAGGGAGCACAGGGCGGTGCAGGTGAAGCCGTACGGCGTGCCCTGCGCGTCGGCGGTGGTGATGACGGCGACGCCGCTGGGGTGCGAGCCCATCAGGGCCCGGTAGGCGTCGCGGGTGACGGCGGGCGCGTCCTGGACCGGGATCACCATGCGAAGGCCCGGGCGTCGTAGAGGTTGACGCCGACGGCGGCCTTGCCCAGGTACTCCAGGCAGTCCTGCGGCTTGGCCGGCATCACGTGCGCGAAGGACGCCTCGCGGATCAGCCGCTCCAAGGGGTGGCTGCGGCTGACGGCGGCCGAGCCGCACAGCCGCAGCGCGTCCTGCGCGAGCTGCGGGCCCACCTCGCCGACGACGTACTTGGCCGCGTGCACCATGGCGTTGGCCTCCAGACTGCCGCGCTCGGCGGTGACGAGGTCACCGGCCTCGTGCACCAGGGCGCGGGCGGCCCGCAGCCGGGCCGACATGCGCCCCAACTCCTGCTGCACCACGGGTGAATGGGCCCGCTTGGGGGAGGCCGTGACATGGTCGACGGTGTGCCGGAAGAGTGCCTCGGCGATGCCGAGGTAGGCACCGGTGTAACCGGCGATCATCCAGTGCGGCTCGCGTACGACCTTGAACAGCGACATGCCCTCGACGCCCATGTAGAGCCGGGAGCGCGGCACCGGAACCTGGTCCAGGGCCATGGGGGCGGTGCTGGTGCCGTACATCGCGGACATGCGGTGGACGCTGCCGAAGCTGACGCCGGGGTCGTCCGCGGCGACGACGAAGTGCGAGACCTCGGCGGTGTCCTCCGCGGTGTCCTCGGCCACGGCCGCGACGACGTAGTAGTCGGCGGCGCCCGCCAGCGAAACGAACGACTTGTGCCCGGTCAGGATGTAGTGGGCGCCGTCGTCGGAGAGCCGGTAGCGGGTCCGCAGCCCGCGGAGCTTGGCGCCCCGGCCGGTCTCCGAGGTGGCGGAGGCGAACAGCTTGCGGCCGTGCACCACCTCGTCCAGCATCCAGGCGCGGAACGCGTCGGCGGCCGGGGAGAGACGGGTTCCTGCGGAGTCGGCGAGCGCGCCCATCACCACGTGGTGCATGTTCACGCCGAGGGCCGCGGCCCCGTTGTGCGCGCCGAGTTCGGCGAGCACACGCCAGTAGTCGCCGAAGCCGAGCCCCGCGCCGCCCGCCTCCTCGGGGACGAGCAGGGCGAGCAGGCCGGATTCGCGCAGGAGGCGGTACGTCTCGTGGCCGTCGGCGTGTCCGGCGTCCACATCGGCGGCGAGGGGGGCGAGCCGGGCGCCGGTCTCCGCGGCGAGTTTGAGGAGATCCTCGAGTTGGGTCGGCAGCGTCATCGATGTCCTTCGGTTCGGGTCTCGATCGGTCAGTTCTCGACCGGTAGGCCGAGTTGCCGTGCGACGCCCACGCGCAGCAGGTCATTGGGGCCGGCGTAGGTCAGGGCCGCCATCGGGCTCGCCAGGTCGGCGGCCAGGTCCAAGTCGGGCAGGAAGGCCCGTACGCCGGACAGCGCGGTGGCGTGTTCGGTCAGCCGGACGTAGTCCTCGGCGACGGAGATCTTGGTGAGGGCGGCTTCCGCGGCGAACTTGCGGGCCGGGACCCCGGCGTCGAGCCGGGCGGCCATCGCGTAGAGCTGGACGCGGGAGCGGTGCAGGGCCATGGCCATGTCGCTGACACGGGCGGCGACCTGGTGGCTCGCGCCCATGCGGCGGCCGAAGTGCTCGCGCTGTGCGGCCCACTCGACGGTACGGGCCAGGGTGCGGCGCATCGGGCCGAGTGCGTAGCCGAGGATGACAGAACGCTCCCAGGCGGTAGTGGAGGCCATCACCGCGAGACCGGAGCCCTCCTCGCCCAGCAGCGCCTTGGGCCCCAACCGCACGCCGTCGAAGAGGAGTTCACCCATCGGCACGCTCGGCAGCGCGGTCTTGGTGAAGGACTCTCCGCGCCGGACGCCGGGCAGGTCGAGCGGGAACAGGAACGCGGACAGCGCGAAGGGGGAGCGTCCTTCGGCGGTGCGGGCGAAGACGATCGCCCGGTCGGCGACGGGCGCGGCGGTGATGAAGGTCTTGGCGCCGTCCAGGACGAAGCCGTCGCCCTCCCGCCGGGCCCGCGTCGCCATGGAGAACGGGTCGCTGCCGCCGCCGCGCTCGGTCAGCGCGTGGCACAGCAGCACCTCACCGTCCTGGACGTCGGCGACCGCGCCCCAGGCGTCCGCGCCGAGGACGGCCCGCAGCGGGAACTGCATGCCGAAGAGCTGCGAGGCCAGCGCGTAGCACAGGCCCGGATCGGCGCCCGCGAGCCCGAGGCCCTCGATCGCGGCGAGCGAGCGGGTGACGGGGCCGGGTCCGGACGCGTCCGGGTCGGCGAGCCGCAGCACACCGAGGTCGGCCATGGCCCGCCACTGGGCGAGGAAGTCGTCGCCCGCGGTCTCTTCCAGGACCGGCGCCGCCAGGTCCCGGTAGGTGTCGACGAGCCGCTCCGTCTCGGGCGGGCCGGAGCGCAGGGCCGCCAGGGCCACCGCGGTCACTTGCCGCCCTCGGCTTCGAGACGCTCGATGGCGACCCAAAGGGCCTTGGGGCTGCGGAAGTTGGCGGCGACGATCTCGGTGTCGGGCAGGCTGATCCCGGCCTCGGCGTCGAGCGCCGAGACGATCTCCATGATCGCCAGCGAGTCGACCAGGCCCATCTCGAGGAGTGGGGTGTCCGGGGTCAGGGACTGCGGGTCCTCGCCCCGGCCCCAGGTGATCCGGCGGGCGATGAGGGTGCAGAGGTCTTCGACGCTGTTCATGCGGGGATCTCCTCGATGAGTACGGGGCCGGTGGGTAGGGCGCCGGGGGGTTCGGTGCTGGTGAGGACGGGGTCGCCGTCGCCACTCAGGGCGCGGCGGTCGACCTTGCCGCTGGTGGTGGTGGGCAACGTGGTGACCGGGACGATCCGGTCGGGCAGCATCCGCTTGGGCAGTACGTCGCGCAGCGCGGCCATGAGCTCCGGCTCGGTGGCGCCGGTCTGCGCGTAGGCCCATATCTGGCCCGCGTAGGGACTGTTCTTGGCGACGACCGCGGCGGTGGCGACCCGCGGCAGATCGAGAACGGCGCTCTCCACGTCCATCAGGTCGATGCGGTGGCCGCGCCGCTTGATCTGGGAGTCGCGCCGGCCCCGCAGGAAGACCCGGCCGTCGGCGGTGATCCGCCCGATGTCTCCGCTGGCGTAGGCGCGGCGTGCCACGCCGTCGCGGAAGGTGACGGTGCGGGTGGGGTCGCTCGGTTCGCCACCGCGCAGATATCCCTGGAAGACGGTGGGCCCGGCGATGTGGATCTCACCTTCGCCGTCGGTGGGCCGGCCGTCCTCGTCGAGCACCTCGATGTGGACGCCGCCGATGCCGCGGCCGATGGTCAGCTCCTGGTCGGCGGTCCAGTCGGAGGGCACTCGGTAGGAGGTGCAGGCGTTCGTCTCGGTGGGCCCGTACAGGTTGTAGAAGGGGACGTCGTCGAGTAAATCCAGGTAGCGCGCGAGGAGTTCGGGTGCGAAGGCCTCCCCGCCGAAGGCCGCGACGCGCAAGTGTGCCGGCGGGGTGTCGGCGATGCCGCCCTGCTGGAGCATGCCGTGGTAGAGCGAGGGCACGGCCACGAAGTGCGTGATGCGCTGTTCGGTAAGCCAGCCGACGACATCGCGCGGGAAGGCGCGCAGCAGGTCCGGCATCAAGACCGTGCAGGCGCCCGCGGCGGCGGCGCTGAACAGGTCGAAGGTGGTCAGGTCGAAGGTGAGGGCGGCCTGGGAGCCGATCCGGTCGTCGGGGGTGAGCCCGAACTCGCGGGCGGCCCACAGGGCGTAGTGGGCGACGTTCTCGTGCGAGAGCAGGACGCCCTTGGGCCAGCCGGTGCTGCCCGAGGTGAAGAGGATGTAGCCGCCGCGGTCGGTGGGCGCGGGCAAGGGCGCGGGCCGCTCCTCGGCGCCGAGGACGCGCAGCCGGTGCAGGCCGTGGTCCAGGGCGGACTCGTCGGCCGGGGCGCCTTCGCGGGCCCGGGCGGCGGCGCGGTGGGCCCCGGCCAGGGCGCGGTCGCTGGTGAACAGCAGGGACAGCCCGGCGTTGTGGATCATGCGGGCGGTGCGTTCCGGCGGGTCGGCCACATCCAGGGGCGCGGCCACCGCACCGGCCCGCAGGGCCGCGTACAGGGCGATGACGGTGGCGGGGGCCTTGGGCGCGTAGACACCGACCCGGTCGCCCGGAGCGAGCCCGTCGGCGGTGAGCCGGTCGGCCAACTCCGTTACAGCGGCGTCTAGTTGGGCATAGGTCCAGCTCTGGCCGGCACCTTCGAGGGCAGTGCGCCCGGGATGCAGGCGGGCGGATCGGGCCAGGAGGGCGTCGAGGCGCACGGGGGCCTCCGTGGTCGCGGGGGTGCTCGCCTGCGGGGGCGTCCGCGCGCTCGTCGGCGCGGTCATCGGACGGCCTCCGCGGCGGGGGCGCCGGTGGTGGCTGCGGCGGCGGGGTCGGTGTGCGCGGCGAGGAAATCGCAGACGCTCTCGATGACGAGGTCGGGGCAGACCAGGTAGGGGTAGTGGTCGCAGCCCTCGGGCACCAGGCGCTGGAAGAGGCCGCTTACCACGCGTTCGACGGCGTCGACCTGGCCGAGCGAGCCGTACTCGTCCGCGTCGCCCTGGATCATCAGCACCGGCGCGGTGACGTCGAGGTCGTTCTCGATGTTCCAGTGGCGGAACCCGGGCGAGAGCCAGACGCCGGACCAGCGGTCGAAGACTCCCCGGGGGTCGTCGTGCACCAGGGCCAGCTTCTTGGCGAGCGGACCGGCCTCGTAGGAGGCACGGGCGGCCTCGATGCCGAGGCGGTTCTCCTCCTCGAAGTACATGTGCGGCCCCATCCCGATGACGGCTTCCACCGGACGCACCGAGGCGTGCAGCAGGGCGATCGAGGCGCCGTCGCTGTGGCCTACCAGGACGGGGCGCTCCAGACCGAGGGCGTCGAGCAGGCCCGGCAGTACGTCCTGGGCGTGCTCGTGCATGTAGCGCGGGGTGCGCGGCAGCGGGTCGGGGCCGCTGCCGCCGTTGCCGTGCCGGGAGTAGACCAGGGCGCGGCGTCCGGTGGAGGCGGCGAGCCTGGCGGGAAAGCGGCCCCACGCGGCGACGCAGCCGAGTCCGCCGTGCAGGAAGACCAGCGGTGCCAGGTCCGGATCCCCGTCGACGATGACGTGTTCCACCGGACCGTTGCATGTATCAATTACCGGCACATCAATATCCTTCTCGGTGATTACGGCAGCGGAACAGGCATTCCGGAAGGGTCGGCCAGAATTACGTCACACCGATGTACCGCGCGGCGCGGAGTGAAATCCGCGCAGCCCGGACGGAAAGGCGGCGCAAAAAAGTTGAGAAAAGAACTTCCGCAGGTGACGGAGGTCACCGCCGAAGAAGAGACGCGAGGCCGATACCTCGTCGGAGATCACACCGCGCAGGCGTCCGCCGGAGCGGACGGCGCGGGCCATTGCCCTATCGACGACCCATGGGGCACCAGGGGCGCCGGGTCGGAACGGTGCCGGGAGCACACGTCCGCGGCACAGAGCTGTCCCCTGTGGATTTCTTTGCTGTTAGTTGAACCGGTTTTGGCGCCAGCCCGGTTGACGGCGCGCACCAGTATTCACTCATGACGTACCCCCGTTTGAGTGTATGGCAGCACACCAGCATTTCGCGAATGCCGGCCCTGCCGGTCATCCCGTCCGCTCGGTGACATCAAGCAGCCTATGCATACGATCGCGCCTTGAGAAATGACAGTGCGGAGCCACCTATAGGCTTCCCGAATGAATATAGATCTGCGTCACCTGAGATGCTTTCTGGCCGTCGCCGAAGAGGGGGGCTTCACCGCCGCCGGCCGCCGCCTGTACCTGGCCCAGCCGACCCTGACGCGCAACATCCGCACGCTGGAGGAGTCTTTGGGGGTGCGGCTCTTCGAACGCACCACGCGCCGAACGGAGTTGACCGAAAAAGGCGCCGCCTTGCGCAGGAAGGTCACCCCTCTGCTGCGTCAGCTCGACGCGGCGCTGCGGGAGGTGCAGGAGGGGGAGACCCTGCGCATCGGGTTCAGCTGGGGACTGCCCGAGGGGTTATCGCGGATCGCCGCGCGGTTCGGCGAGGAGGCGGGCGTGGCCGTCGAGTTCATCCGCTGCGACACCCCGCAGGCCGGGCTCGACACCGGGCAGGTGCATCTGGGTCTGCTGCGCTGTGCGGAACTGCCCTCGGGGCTGCGGGGCGTGCTGCTGTGCGAGGAGCCCCGCATCGCCGCGGTCCCCGCGAGCTGGCGACTGGCCGAGCGCACCGAGCTGGACTGGGCGGAGCTCGCGGAACTGCCCCTGATCATCAACACCGTGAGCGGCACCACGTTCCCGGACATGTGGCCGGACGGGAACCGGCCGGAGGTCGGGGCCGAGTGCCGCAACTTCGACGAATGGCTGGAGCAGGTGGCGGTCGGCCTCGGTGTGGGCACCGCGCCCGTCTCCGCGGCCCGCCGCTACACCCACCCCTTCGTCCGTCTGGTCCCGCTGACGGGGGCACCCAAGGTCCCCGCCTACCTCGCCCACCCCTCGCACGGCGCCCATCCCCAGGCCGTTCGCTTCGCCGACCACGCCTGTCGGGCGGCGGACGAGCTCCAGCTCTAGCCCGGCCGCGACAAAGCCCGCCGCGGGCGCCCACAGCACCCGCGGCGGGCCCGTCCCGCCTCTGCCCATCCGGCCCTCTACTCGGCGGTGTGGGTCGGGTAGACCCGCACGTCGGTGTACGCGCCCTCAACCGACGCCGAGCCGCCGCCGTCCGTCGTGGCGGTGCCGCCGGAGGGCGTGGAGGGCGCGGCCGTGGAGGCGGGGCTCTTGGCGGACGCGTCGCTGCCGGAGTCGTCGTTGCCGCCACACGCGGTGAGCGAGAGGGTGGCGGCGAGCCCGACGGCGGCCAGAGCGGCGATGCGGGTGTACTTCACGGTGTTCCCCCAGGAATGGCGGCGCGGTCCACGCGGTCAGAACTATTGGTAGCGCGCACCGAGTTACGGCAGGCTCCGTAGGGGCCCCACAGCACGAGCGTGAGGAGCAACTCCGCACACCAGGGGCACGATCAGGCCCGCCAGGCCCACCGTGAGGGCCGTGCCGCGCTCGCCGCGCACCTGCTTGGCGTCCAGTTCCCGGCCGAGCGGGAACATGAAGCACGGCAGGCCCAGTTGGCCGAGCGCGTCACGGACCGGGGCGAGATCGAGAGGGAAGAGGGCGGCCGTCCCCGCGGGCCACACACGGCCGAGCAGCGTCGGGCCGAGCAGGATGCCCGCGGCCATCTCCCCGATGACGGGGGGGGGCTGGCCCAGGCGCCACAGCGCTCACCCCGCCCAGCATGCAAGGAGCACGAGGGGCAGGGAGAGCAGCAGCGCCGACAGGACCGTCGGTGCGGTCAGAGGCTCAGCATCTTCAGCGGGCCGGTGTGAGTGATGTCGATGACGCGCTCGGACGCCAACCCGGCGTCCGAGTGAGCCTTCTGATTCCACGTCAGCCAGTCCGCGATGTCCATCTGGGACGGCTGTCCCAGGTCCGAGCTGCAGACGACGCGGGGCAGCAGGGACAGCACGTCGGCGAAGTCCGTCCAGTCCTGGTAGCCGAGGAGGCGGGTCAGCGCGGTCTGTTCGGTCCACACCTGCTCCGCCGCCGCCACCTCCACCAGGTCCTTGCAGCTGAGCCCGGTCATCGGGTTGGCGGGCTGGTTCAGCATCAGGCGCGGCACGTCGAGGCGTACGACCTCGTCGACGAGCAGCCGCACCTCGTGGCCGTCGGCGTGCCCGGTGGAGATGACCACCGGCAAGTCTCTTGCGACGCGCAGGAGTTCGGTGACCTCCGGGCGCAATGTCGAGGGTGGTGACGCTGCCGCCGGGGCCGACGAGTTCGGCGATCAGCGCGGCGTTGTAGCCGCCGGAGCCGATCTCCAGGACGCGGTGGCCGGGCTGGATGCGGGCTGCTTCGAGCATGTCGGCCTGCAGCCACGGCGCACTGATGGAACTGATGGTCCGCCCGTCTGGCGCGTAGCGGGTCGGAATGGTGTCGTCGGCGTACGCCTTCTCGACCGGCACTTCGGGGGCGAACGCGTGACGGGGCACGGTGCGGAAGGCGGCCTCGACCGCTGTGGTGCGGATGTGCCCGGCGGCCTGCAGTCGGTCGGCGAGCTGATGGCGCAGGGCGCTCGCTTCGTGAAGTGCGGTGGTGGGAGGAGTCGTCACGGAGGGCCTTTCGTCTTCAGGGGTCACGCGGGATCCGTGACGGTCGCAGAGGCGGGGCTCGGGATGTTCGGGGTGGGGGCGTACTGGTCTGCCTGTGCGCGGAACATGGATGCGTAGCGTCCCTGGGCTGTGATCAGTTCGTCGTGGTGTCCCTGTTCCGCGAGGCGGCCCCGGTCGAGGACGTAGATGTGGTCGGCGTGCCGTACGCCGGACATGCGGTGCGTGACGAGGACCACCGCCCGGTGGGGCCCGGCGAGCCTGCGGATGCGGTCGAAGGCGGCGATCTCCGCTTCGGGATCGAGGGCCGAGGTGGGTTCGTCGACGATGAGGACACTGTCCGCGTCCGATGTGGAGCTGCGCCAGTGGGTGCGGGCCAGGCCGATTTTCTGCCACTCACCGCCGGAGAGTTCCGTGGCGCCGCGGAACATCCGGGCCAGCAGGCTCCGCAGGCCGTCGGGCAGCTTCGCGATGACCGGGGGTGGCCCCGGCGTAGTCGATCGATGACTGCAGTTCGTCGTCGGTCGCCGGCTGTCCGGGGCGGCCGATGCGGATGTTCAGGGCGGCTGTCACCGGCCAGCGCTGGAAGTCCTGTGTCAGCAGCGAGACACGGTCGAATACCTCGGAGCGGTCCAGGCCGGAGAGCTCGGCTTCGCCCCAGCGCACGGTGCCGCTCTGCGGGAGGAGGAGGCCCGCCAGGACCTTCATCAGGGTGCTCTTACCCGTCCCATTTTCACCCACCACCGCCGTCACCGACCCCATGGGGAGGGTGAGCGAGACCCCGTCCAGTGCGGGTTCGTCGCGGTCCGGATAACGGTAGGTGACCTTGTCGAGGACGATCTTTCCGGCCTGGCGCGGTACCTGCCCGCCGCCTGCGGGGATGGCCCGCTGGGCGGCTACGTCCAGGAACCGGTCATGGTCCTGGACGTAGAGGGATTCCTCGTGGAGCTGGTTGACGTTCATGACCAGCGCGCCCAGGCTCGCCGAGCCTGAGCGGACGGCGATCACGGCGGTCCCGGCCACGGCGAGACTCATGCGCCCGGTCGTGACCAGCCAGAACATCACCGCGTACGTGCAGGCCATCGCCACCCCGGACAGGGCGGCGGCCACCAGCTCCGTGAGGGCCTTGCCGTTGGCGAGGCGCTTCTGCTCGTCCTCGGCGCTCTCGGCCATGTCACGGTACTTGTCGAGCAGGAACGGGCCGACCGCGTGGATGCGCACTTCCTGGGCCGCGGTCCGCTCGGTGAGCAGGTTGCCGATGAGGCGGCTGGCGCGCACGTGCTCGATCCAGTTCATCATCGACACGTAGCGCTCCTGGGCCACCCGCATGGCCCCCCAGCCGCGCGGGGCCGCGATGAGGATCAGCATCGGCAGCAGGGCGGGATGCAGCACGGTGAGGATGCTCGCCGTGGCGATCAGGGAGATCGTGCCGTTCAGTGCGGCGACGCAGGCACTGATCATCCGGCGGGCGGACGCTGCGCCGTACTGCGCGACGTCGATCAGTCGGCGGAACTCGGGGTCTTCGATGGCCTCCAGCTCCACCGCTGCGGCGGCGGCCAGGTACTCGGTCGTCGCGACCCGCTCCACCAGCGGCTCCAGGCGGCCGGCCCGGGAGGTGGACCAGCCGGCGAGGCCGGCGTTGGCGACCGCGACGACAGCGGCAGCGATCAGCGCGGGCAGTGCCTGGTGCAAGCGGGCGGCGGGTGTTCCGCCGCCGAGCAGGGCGTGCATAACGGAGTTGACGGCCAGCAGGCTGACGGCCGCGGCGATGCCCTGCCCGATTTCACTGAACCCGACGGTGAGCAGGGCCGGCCGGTCGACAGACCAGGCACGGCGCAGGGTGCCGCCCACCAGCCGGGGCATGGCCCGGATGGCGGAGAGCATCGTCAAGTCAAGCCGTGCGTGCTCGTGTTCGGCCCAGCCCATGTCGTAGCGCAGCGGGCCTCCGAACAGTTCCCGCTCTGCCTCCGACACCTTCGGCTCAGCCATCCGTACACGGCTTAGAAACCTTTTCACGAAGCACCTCCAGCAGTGGCTGCCGGTACCTGGGCGTAGAGCACTCCGGCGGCGAAGTTCTGCAGGACCGCCTCGGTGAACGGGTGGCAGTCGTTGGGGGGATTGCCGGGGTCGACCCAGACCAGCGCGGTGTGCTTGCCCTGCTCGCGGTTGTACGGCTCGCCCTCCCACCGCTGTGCGGTGAACGCCACACCGATAACGAGATCGTCCTTGGTGCGGAAGTGCGCAAGCTGACAGAACTCCAATGCCCCTTCGTCGACGTACACTCCGCTCTCCTCCAAGAGCTCGCGAGCCGCGCCCTCGTCGCAGAACTCTCCTTCTTCCAGGTGTCCGCCGATCACAGTGAGCCGCCCTGCTGAGTAGGAGGATGCCGGTCCGTGCCGCACGGTCAGGACCCTTCCGTCGCTGGGACGCTGGAGCAGGACCATGACGATCGCGATGCTGCGGTGCCGCTCAGTCACGGGTGGTCCCTCCGCATCAGTCGGTCAAGGGTGCGTTGTCCCCGTGCTGTGACCTCGTCATCCCCGTGTGGCGGGCCCCAGGCCAGGCAGCTCACTGCGTCGAGAACGACCAGGCACTGCAGCACATGTCGCTCCTGGCTGGTCAGTTGGCGGCCGTAGCCGTGGAAGAAGGCACGTTCGAGGGCGGGGGCCTCAAGCCATGCGGTCGCGGCCAGGATCACGAAATCTTTGACGAGCGGGGCGAACTGCGCGCGCTCGAAGTCGATGACCGCGAGCCCGGACCGGCTCTCCCAGAGCCAGTTGCGTTCCTGAGCGTCGCCATGGATGAAGCCCAGGGGCACCGGGCCCGCGGTCCGCAGCTGCACGGCGTAGCAGAGGACGAGTTCTCGTTCGGCCGCCGTGAGGCGGTCCGCTGCAGCGGCCAGGTGCTTGCCGACGCCGTTGGCAGTGGCCGTCAGGACGTCTTCGGCCTCACTGCGGGCCTCTCGGTCGAGGCCACCGGCTTCGTGGAGCCGGGCGTAGAGGGCTCCGGCCTGCCGGTGTACGGCGCGCTGCCCGGCGTCGACCAGCGGCAGCTGGGTGACAGGGCTGCCGGGGACGGCGGTGAGAAGGAGGGCCAGGGCCTCTGCGCGGCTGTCGACCAGCTGCGGTGCCCGGTTGCGGAGCAGGGCGGGGACGGCGTGGCGGTAGGCGAAGGTCTCGCGCCGGTAGAAGGTGACACTGGGGCTGATCTTGATGAAGTGGCGGGCGTCGGCGGTGCTGTGGAGCTCCCACACCTGCGAGTTCGGCCGGGGCTGCGAGGCGTCACGCACCCTGATGATCTCGCCGACTCGGTGCTGGGCCCAGATGCGCAGTGAGGGCGGGAGGGTCTTCGGCTC
This sequence comes from Streptomyces sp. NBC_00388, assembly GCF_036061255.1. NCBI lineage: Bacteria > Bacillati > Actinomycetota > Actinomycetes > Kitasatosporales > Streptomycetaceae > Streptomyces > Streptomyces sp. NBC_00388. The sequence goes on along the minus strand of NZ_CP107948.1, from coordinate 1,060,948 downwards.
TGTCATGCCCTCCACCTCGTATCCAGGCGGGCTGAGCGGCGGACGACGGCGTCAACATGGTGCACGGCCAGCTTTGTGGACGTCGCGGCAGACTGGAGTCGTTCGATTACGGCAAGCGTATGCACAGGGGCAGGGGTGGGATTCACGGTGTCCTCCGGAAGGGCGGGTAAGGGGTACTGGTGCTCTAAGAACGGTGCCCGGGAGGACCCGTAACGGCCCATGTGGGGGCAGATTGTGGACGCATGTTCTAGGAACCTGCTGGGGTCAAGTGCGGCCTTCGCTGAGGGATTCGGCGTTCGCTCGAACAGGTCGGCTCACTCCTTCGGGGGGTTGCCGCGACGGGAGGTGACCGCCGGTCAGGTACCGGAGCTCGGCGGAATACTGGGACGTGCTGTTGCCAGCCCCTCGGGGCGGCCGGTCGCGCGTCAGTGCTCGGGAGCCAGCTCAAGGCGGCCCGGGGTGCTGTCGCACGGGAAGCTCTGCTCGGGGCCGGGTGTTCGCTGCTTGGTGTGTCCGCGTGCGGACACCTGGTTCCGGGGGCCGGGATCGATGGGTTGCATCTCGACGTGGTGTGCGGTGCCGGCTTCGGGGCCGGTCCAGCCAGCTCCGGGGCGGCTTCGCCGACCGGCTCGGTGGTGATGCGGATGAAGCGGGCGTTCTGGGGGAGAAGGCGGATGGTCACGTACGCGGGCAGGCCGGCGTCAGACTTCCCGTGCATGGCGGCCTGCGCGAGGGCTATTTGGTGGCGACGACGTAGATGCTGCCCCACTGCCGTTTAGGGTTAGCGATGTTGGGATCGAAATCCCACGGTTCCACTGTCCGGAATCCTGCCTCTGTGAACAGCTGTGTGAGCTTGCTTTGGTCGTAAGACCACAGGTGAGGTGTGTAGTTGGGAGTCCCGTCCTGAGGTGGCTGATCCGGTCGCGGACGAAGGCGCGGGCGTGTCCGGGATGCAGGGTGGTATATCCACCCTGTGGAGGAGCGCGTCGAAATCCCCGGGGGCGGGTCGGAACTTCGGAGGTCGAACTTCCCGGCCATGGCCGGGAAGCTGAGGATGACCTTGGCGCGATGGCTTGGGCATTCCTCGCCGGCGATCACCCTCGGTTACTATGCTCACTTCATGCCGGAGGCCGGCAACAAGGGGCGGGGCACCATCGACGGACTGCTTGGGGAGCGGGGAGAGCGGCACGCCAGTCGAAACTCCCCAGATTCGCCCCAGCATCGGTGGCGGCCGATTGTCGCCCTCGCGCCTCGGAGCGGTCGGCCGTGGATTGCAAGGCTGAAGAGATGGGTGGCCTGGGAAAGTGCTGGAAGAAGTCGTAGCGACCCGTTACATCACGCCTCTGCGTGAGGGTGGTTCGCTCCCCGGGATCGTCGAGGCCGATGATCTCGGTACGTACGTCATGAAGTTCACCGGCGCCGGACAGGGCCGCAAGACGCTCGTGGCCGAGGTCATCTGCGGTCAGCTCGGCCGCCGGCTGGGGCTGCGGGTGCCCGAGCTCGTGCAGATGCAGCTGGACCCCGTCATCGGGCTCTCCGAGCCCGATCAGGAGGTACAGGAGCTGCTGAAGGCGAGTGGCGGGCTCAACCTCGGCATGGACTTCCTGCCGGGGTCGATCGGGTTCGACCCGCTCGCCTACCAGGTGGGCCCCGCGGAAGCCGGGCGGATCGTCTGGTTCGACGCGGTGATCGACAACGTCGACCGTTCCTGGCGCAACCCCAACCTGCTCGTCTGGCACGGCGATCTCTGGCTCATCGACCACGGCGCCACCATGATCTGGCACCACAACTGGCCCTCCGCGCAGAACTACGGCAGCAAGCCGTACGACGCGTCCGACCACGTCCTGGCGAGCTTCGCCCCCGATGTGGCCTCCGCCGCCGCCGAGCTGGCGCCGCTGGTCACCGAGGAACTTCTCACCGAGGTCACCGCCGACGTCCCCGACGTCTGGCTGGAGGAGGAGGCCGGGTTCGGCACCGCCGACGAGCTGCGCCGCGCGTATGTCGAGGTGCTGCTGGAGCGGGCCGCCGGGGTGCACACCCGGATCGTCCTCGGGCCGCAGACGCCCACCGGCCCGTCCCGGGCCCCGGGCTGGCTCTCCGGACGCCTGACCCCCGCCGCGCAGCAGCCGGGCCGCAAGCAGGACGGCACCCGATGAGCGCGCGGGGCCCCGCGCGCCGGGACGTCTATGAGTACGCGCTGGTACGCGTGGTGCCGCGGATCGAGCGCGGCGAGATGTTCAACGCGGGGGTGCTGGTCTACTGCCGGGCCGAATCGTTCGTCGTCGCACGTACGCACCTGGACGAGGCGAAGCTGCGGCTGCTCGACCCGCACGCCGACGTGGTCGGGGTCCGTGCGGCGCTGCGGGCCGTGGAGGGTGTCTGCCAGGGCGGCGAGGCGGCGGGCCAGGCAGGCCCCGACGACGCGGGACGGCGCTTCCGCTGGCTGATCGCACCCCGTTCGACGGTCGTGCAGCCCGGCCCCGTGCATACCGGGCTGACCACCGACCCGGCCGCCGAGGCCGACCGGCTGTTCGAGCTGCTGGTGCGCTGAGAGGGTGGCGCCCGGTGTGACGTTCACTGCTGATCCCGTGTGCCGTTGACACCGGGTGCCAGGCCTTCTAGCGTCACGTCTGCTGAAGGTACTAAGCGGTCGCTCAGTGATCGAGGACCGCCATCCGAGGGCGAGGAGAGCCAGTATGTCCACCACCGAGCAGCGCGTTGCCATCGTGACCGGGGCTGCGCGCGGCATTGGCGCAGCCACCGCGGTACGTCTGGCGGCGGAGGGCCGCGCCGTCGCCGTACTCGACCTCGACGAGGCGGCCTGCAAGGACACCGTCGAGAAGATCACCTCCGCCGGCGGCCGTGCCATCGCCGTGAGCTGTGACGTCTCGGACAGCGCCCAGGTCGAGGCAGCGGTGGCCCGGGTCGCGGCCGAGCTCGGTGCCCCGACGATCCTCGTCAACAACGCGGGCGTCCTCCGCGACAACCTGCTCTTCAAGATGAGCGAGTCCGACTGGGACATGGTCATGAACGTCCACCTCAAGGGTGCGTTCCTGATGTCCAAGGCGGTCCAGAAGCACATGGTGGACGCCAAGTTCGGCCGGATCGTCAGCCTGTCCTCCAGCTCCGCGCTGGGCAACCGCGGCCAGGCCAACTACTCCGCGGTCAAGGCCGGCCTGCAGGGCTTCACCAAGACGCTCGCCAAGGAGCTCGGCAAGTTCGGCGTCACCGCCAACGCCGTCGCTCCGGGCTTCATCGTCACCGAGATGACCGCGCAGACCGCGGAGCGCGTCGGAATGGGCTTCGAGGAGTTCCAGGCCGCGGCCGCCACCCAGATCCCGGTGCAGCGCGTCGGCAGGCCCGAGGACATCGCCAACGCCATCGCCTTCTTCACCGGTGAGGACGCAGGCTTCGTGTCCGGCCAGGTCATGTACGTCGCCGGCGGCCCGCTCAACTGATCAGGGAAGCAAGGGGAACAACGGACATGACTGCACAGGACAGCGGGAAGGTCGCGCTGATCACCGGCGCGAGCCGCGGTATCGGATACGGGATCGCCGAGGCGTTCGTCGCCCGGGGCGACCGGGTCTGCATCACCGGTCGCAACGAGGACGCGCTCAAGGCGGCGGTGGAGCGGCTCGGCGCCGACCGGGTGATCGGTGTCGCGGGCAAGGCCCATGACGAGGCGCACCAGGCGGCGGCCGTCGAGCGGGTCATGGAGGCGTTCGGCAGGGTCGACCACCTGGTCAACAACGCCGGTACCAACCCGGTGTTCGGCCCGATGGCCGAGATGGACCTGAACGTGGCGCGCAAGGTCTACGAGACCAATGTCATCTCGGCACTCGGCTTCGCCCAGCAGACCTGGAAGGCGTGGCAGAAGGAGAACGGCGGCGCGATCGTGAACATCGCGTCCGTCGCCGGGGTCTCCGCCTCGCCGTTCATCGGTGCGTACGGCATGAGCAAGGCCGCGATGGTCAACCTCACCCTGCAGCTGGCGCACGAGTTCGCCCCGGCGGTACGGGTCAACGCCATCGCGCCCGCCGTGGTGAAGACCAAGTTCGCCGAGGCGCTGTACGAGGGCCGCGAGGCGGAGGCAGCCGCCGCGTACCCGCTGGGCAGGCTCGGAGTCCCCGAGGACATCGGGGGCGCCGCCGCCTTCCTCACGTCCGGCCAGTCGGGCTGGGTCACCGGTCAGACGCTGGTCGTCGACGGCGGGATCTTCCTCAACGCCGGCGTCGGCTGAGCCGGCCCGCAACCCGGTCCACCGGCGGACGCCCCGGCCCCGCCCACCGCACGGCCCCGGACATCCGTCCGGGGCCGTTGTCAGTGGCCGCGGGTAGGTTCTGGAGGAAGAACGAATCGCACACCGGAGGTTGTTGACGTGACCGGAACCGACATGCTGCCCGCGTCGTGGCGCGGCGTCCTCGGCGATGAGCTGGAGAAGCCCTACTTCAAGGAGCTCACGGCTTTCGTCGAGGAGGAGCGGGCCAGGGGACCGGTCTACCCTCCGCGCGATGAGGTCTTCGCCGCCCTCGACGCCACACCGTACGACAGGGTGAAGGTGCTGATCCTCGGCCAGGATCCGTACCACGGGGAAGGACAGGGGCACGGGCTGTGCTTCTCGGTGCGACCGGGCGTCCGTACACCGCCCTCCCTGCGGAACATCTACAAGGAGATGAAGGAGGAGCTCGGCCACCCGGTCCCGGACAACGGCTATCTGATGCCGTGGGCCGAGCAGGGTGTCCTCCTGCTCAACGCGGTGCTCACGGTGCGCGCGTCGGAGGCCAACTCCCACAAGGGCAAGGGCTGGGAGCGGTTCACGGACGCAGTGATCAGCGCGGTGGCCTCGCGGCCCGACCCGGCGGTCTTCGTGCTCTGGGGGAACTACGCGCAGAAGAAGCTTCCGCTGATCGACGAGGAGCGCCATGTGGTGGTGAAGGGAGCCCACCCGTCGCCGCTCTCCGCGAAGAAGTTCTTCGGCTCGCAGCCCTTCACCCGGATCGACAAGGCAGTGGCCGGTCAGGGGCACGAGCCGATCGACTGGCGGATCCCCGACCTGGGCTGACCGGAGTCGCCCCGTGCGTCCGGCGGGCCCGTCGCGGTGGTGGTGCCCGCCGCCGTGCGGGGCACCGCACCGGACGCCACGGGCCGGTCCGTGAAGATCCGGCGGACAGGGCCTAGCGTCGGCGGTACGCCGGGGAGACCGCTCGCGGGCGTGCGCACGGGTACAGGAGGCAGTGGTGAAGGAGTCGCAGCAGGAGATGTCGGGGGACGCCGTCATGGGCAGGATCGGTCAGGTGATCATGCTGCTGCACGGAGGGGACCGGGAAGAGGCCCGGAACCGGTTCGCCGGGCTGTGGGAGGAGATCGGCGCGGCAGGCGACGCCCTGCACCGCTGCACCCTCGCGCACTACATGGCAGACACCCAGGACGACCCCGAGGACGAGCTGCTCTGGGACCTGCGGGCACTGGCCGCGGCCGAGAGCCTGGACGACGCGCGAGCCGGCCGCCATGACGCCACGGTCGCGGTCCGCGGCTTCTATCCCTCCCTGCACCTCAACCTCGCGGCGGACTACCTGAAGCTGAGGCGCAGGGAGGCCGCGCGCCTGCACCTGGGCCGTGCGCGGTCCGCGACGGGTGCGCTCGCGGACGATGGCTACGGGGACGGCGTGCGGGCGGCGATCGACCGCCTGGAGTGGAGGCTGGACGAGGGGTAGCGGCCTTGCCGCAGCCCGCTCGTCACGGCCTCCGGCCACCGTCCGCGCTCCGCGTGGGGGGCCTGCCCGGCTCGTACCGGCACCGGCGCCGGTGTCACCGCCCGTAGGTCTGGTGGCAGATCCGTGCCTGGGGGCTGTCCGGCCGCCAGCCTCCGTAGCCTTCGCCGAGCGCGCAGACATCCGCCGTGGCGCCGGAGGGGTGGGCCGCGTGTCCGCGACGGTGCCGTGGGGCCGGCTGTGCGGGGCGCGCGATCCGCGGGGCCGCGCGGGGGCGGGCGGGCCGGACCACGACGCCGGTCCGGGCGGAAGCCGTACCCGCACCGGACTCCGGAGCGCCGCCGGTGGGGTGCCCCGCGGGCGGGGCGGCGCCCCGGCGGGCCGTCCCCGGTCCGGGACCCACCGTCTCCAGCGCTTCGACCGGGGGGCCCTGCGCGATCTGGGGGCCGGCGCCCCGCGCGTGGTGGGCGGGTGTCCGTACCGGCCCGGACGGGGATTCCGCCGCCGGCGGGACGGCCACACAGCCGGAAGCGGCCGAGACGGCCACCCCCAGCAGGGCTAGAGCAATGATCTTCGTTCGGTGCACCCGCCCAACTCTGCTGCCGCACAGCCCGTTCCGGGTGGCAGAAGCACGGACAGGCCCCGCACGGGTGAGTGGGGCTACTCGCCGGTGACGCCGTCGATCCGCTCCCGGATCAGATCCGCGTGGCCGTTGTGGCGGGCGTACTCCTCGATCATGTGGGTGTAGATCCACCGCACACTGAACTGTTCGCCCCGGCGGCTGCGCCCCTTGGAGAGGTCGTCCAGCGCGTACCCGGCCGCCAGCTCACGGGCGTAGGCGATCTCCCGCTGCCAGGTGGTGTTCGCCTCCTCCCAGGTGTCCGCATCGGTGACATGGAAGTCCCCGTCCGGATCCTCCTCGCTGAAGTACAGCGGCGGGGTGTCCTCGCCCGCCAGCACCTCGCGGAACCAGCCCCGCTCCACCTCGACCAGATGCCTGACGAGCCCGAGCAGCGACAACTCCGAAGGCGGAATGGGTGTTTCGCGCAGCTGTTCGTCGTTCAGGCCCGCGCACTTGAGGGCCAGGGTGGCGCGGTGGTAGTCCAGCCACCCTTCGAGCATGGCGCGTTCGCCGGCGGTGAGCGACGGCTCATGGCGTTCCGGTGTTGTCATGCGGAGCATCATCACCCACCGGCCGGTGACCCCGCCACGCGATATCCGTGCGGCGGACGTGGGGCGCCGGGGGAGTGCAGGACCGGAGCCCCGCGGTGCGTCTCCCCGACAGCGAGGCTCTGTTCCGCGCTGCTCGGGGGCCCGCCGCCGCCGTGGCGCACGTATGCTGCCCAGCGCGGGACCAGGACACGACAGGCCGGGCGCTGGTCACCGGGCCGGTCATGAGTCCGGCGGACAGATCGGCACACCGGCGTACGGAAGAGAGAGATCCCTGTGAAGGTCGGCTGCATCGGGCTCGGGGACATCGCGCAGAAGGCATATCTGCCGGTACTGACGACCCTGCCCGGGATCGAACTGCATCTCCAGACCCGGACCCCGGCCACTCTCACCCGCACCGCTGACGCGTTCCGTATCCCGGCGGACCGGTGCCATCCCGATCTGGACTCGCTGCTCGGGCAGGGGCTCGACGCCGCGTTCGTCCACGCCCCGACCGGTGTGCACCCCGAGATCGTCACCCGGCTGCTCCAGGCGGGCGTGCCGGTCTACGTCGACAAGCCCCTCGCCTACGAGCTCGCCGACTCCGAGCGGCTGGTGGCTCTCGCAGAGGACCGCGGGGTGAGTCTCGCCGTCGGCTTCAACCGGCGGCTGGCACCCGGCTACGCCCAGTGCGCCGACCACCCACGCGACTTGATCCTGATGCAGAAGAACCGGACGGATCTCGCGGAGGACCCGCGCACCCTGGTGCTCGACGACTTCATCCACGTCGTCGACACCCTGCGGTTCCTGGCGCCGGGCCCGGTCGAGCAGGTCGACGTGCGGGCCCGGATCCGTGCGGGGTTGATGCACCATGTGGTGCTGCACCTCTCCGGTGACGGCTTCTCCGCGATCGGCTCGATGAACCGGGTGAGCGGCTCAACCGAGGAGATTCTCGAAGTCTCGGGCGGCGGCACCAAGCGGCAGGTCCTCAATCTCGCGGAGGTCGTCGACCACAAGGGGCAGCCGACGGTCCGCCGCCGCGGCGACTGGGTGCCGGTGGCCCGCCAGCGCGGGATCGAGCAGTCCGTACTGACCTTCCTCGAAGCCGTGTCGGCGGGCAGGCTGCTCAGCGCCAGGGACGCCCTGCTGACCCATGAGCTCTGCGAGCGTGTGGTCCTGCGGGCTCAGGAGCAGGCCGTCTGACCGATCGCACCCCCTCGACCGCGCACAGCACGGCGAGCACCCCGAGCGCACCCTGCACCGGCCAGTCGCCGAATCTGACGTAGAGCGTCGTGCCGTGGGCCAGCGGGATGTCGTACACCTGCGACGCGATGAGGCCCGTACCCAGCTGGGGGCCGACGCGCTCGCCTCCGGGGCCGTACACGGCGCTCACCCCGGTGAGCGTGGCGTGCACCATCGGGCGGCCGGTCTCGGCCGCCCGCAGCGCGGCCAGTGACGCGTGCTGCCCGGGCGCCCAGCTGTGCTGGAACGACGAGGTCGACGACTGCGCGACGAGGAGCTGTGAACCGTCCCTGGCCAACTGCCTGCTCATGTCAGGGAAGGCCGTCTCGAAGCAGATCAGCGGCCCCACCCGGAGTCCGCCCGGCAGCTTCATGACGACCTGGCGCGTGCCGTGCCTGCGGTCCTCGCCCGCTGCCCGGCCCACCGATGTGGCCCAGCCGAGCAGGGAACGCGCCGGGATGTACTCACCGAACGGGACCAGCCGCATCTTGTCGTAACGGTCACCGGTCAGCCCGGCAGGCCCGACGAGCACGGAACTCTTGTAGATCCCCGGTGCGTCGGATCGCCTGGCATCCACATTGACCAGGATGTCCGCGCCTGTCTCCCGGGACAGCCGGGCGATCCGGGCCGTCAGATCCGGACGGGCCGCCAGATCCTGGCCCACACTGCTCTCGCCCCACACCACCAGGTCGACATGGCTGCCGGCCAGCCGGCGGGTCAGGGCCTCGCTGCGGGCGAACCGGGCGTTGATGCCCCGGATGATCCCCGGCTGGACGACCGCGACCCTGGTCCCTCCGGCCGTCCCGGGGCGCGGCGCCCACACCCAGACGGCCCCGGTGAGAACGGCGCAGGCCAGTACTCCGGCCACCCCTGTCGTACGGGCCGACTCGACCACCAGCAGCGCCACGGCGCCGGTGTTGAGTGCCACCACGAAGAGGCTCACCAGCCAGACCCCGCCGACCGACGCCAGCCGGAGGGCCGGGGCGACCTGCCACTGGCTGGAGCCGAGCAGTCCCCAGGGCCCGCCGAGCCCCTGCCAGGACCTGACCAGCTCGACCATCAGCCATCCGGAGGGCACCACGACCAGGGCGGCCGCAACCCGCGCGGCGCTCGCCGCGCCGCCCAGCATCCACCGGACCAGCCACCCCCAGGGGGCCCAGAGCAGCCCGAGCAGCGCGGCCAGGATCACGATGAAGACATTCAGGCTGGGAATCAGCCAGTGGTGCACGGAGACCATGAACCCGGTACCGCCGAGCCAGCCGTCCAGCGCCGCCCGACGCCCCGTCGGCGCCCCGCGCGCCAGCAGCATCCAGGGCACCAGGGCCACATAGGCGAACCACCAGAGGGACGGTGCCGGGAAGGCGAGCGCCGGCAGCGCCCCGGCCAGCAGCGCCGCGGCGCCGCGCCACCAGGGCGAGCGGACGGCCCCTCGCAGCCGCTCCAGCGGAATCTGCATCCAGCGCCTCCTCGCTCCCGCCCCGTGAGCAGCCACGTGCGAACGGTCTCCGCCCGGGTTGTCGCTTCACACAGTGTGGGGGAGCGGGACCCTCACCGACAGTGCGCCCGTACGCGCACGGCGTGTCAGATCCCGTCCCGCGCCCCGGGAACGCGCCGCCACTTCTCCCGCACCACGACCCCGCGCAGCCGCCATCCCTCCTCCGTCCTCACCAGCGTGAAGACGTAGCGGCCGCCGGAGACGAAGTCCGGTGCGGCCGGGCCGGCGGTGGCTCCGGAACCGGGGGCGTCCGTACCCGTCCCGGCGCCGGTGCCCGTCGGCCCGGATCTCAGCAGCATGGGGTTGAGGTAGTCGGCCTGCAGCTCCGCCCGGTCTCCCGGGTAGCCGCCCAGGTCCTGGAACCGCAGCCGCCGGTTGACGATCAGGTGCTGGCGCACCGGAAAGAGCCGCATCGTACCGGCGAGCCAGCCCGCGATCTCCGCCGCCGGACCCTCCACTCCGCCCGCCGCGCGGTAGTCGGCCCGGCCGTCCGGTGCGAACAGGGCCCGGTAGCCGTCCCAGTCGCCGTCGTCCACGGCCACCGCGTAGCCGGTGATCAGATCGTCGATGTCCAGCCGGTCCATCACGGTAGCGAGTTCCACGCGCTGAGTCATCGCCTCAGTCTCCGGCAGCCGGCGCCCCTGGCCAAGGGGTCTGCACGACCGCCCGGGACGGCACCGCCGTGCTTGTGGGGCTGCCGGACCGCGTGCTAGAGCTGCTCGCCCGGACGGAACCCGGCCGGACCTGGCCGGAAGAAGAGGAGCGTGGCCCGGATGTCCGTACGCAGTGAACGCAACGGCGCTGTCACCACCGTGGTGCTCGCACGCCCCGGGGCGCGGAACGCGGTGGACGGCCCCACGGCTCTCGCGCTGGCCGACGCCTTCCGCGCGTTCGACGCCGACCCCGGTGCCTCGGTGGCCGTGCTCTGGGGCGAGGGAGGCACCTTCTGTGCGGGGGCCGACCTGAAAGCCATCGGCACCCCGCGCGGCAACACCGTCGCCGCGACCGGCGGCGGGGACGGCCCGATGGGGCCGACCCGGATGCGGCTGAGCAAGCCGGTGATCGCGGCCGTCTCCGGCCACGCGGTGGCCGGCGGGCTCGAACTGGCCCTCTGGTGCGATCTGCGGGTGGCCGAGGAGGACGCCGTGTTCGGGGTCTTCTGCCGCCGCTGGGGCGTCCCGCTCATCGACGGCGGCACCGTGCGGCTGCCCCGCCTCATCGGTGAGAGCCGGGCGATGGACCTCGTACTGACGGGCCGTCCGGTCGGTGCCGCCGAAGCGCACGCCATCGGACTGGCCAACCGCGTCGTCCCCACCGGTACCGCGCGGGAGGCCGCAGAGGAACTCGCCGCCTCCATCGCCGCGTTCCCGCAGACCTGCCTGCGGCAGGACCGGCTCGCGCTGCTGGAGCAGAGCGGCCTGTCCGAGGCCGACGCGCTCGCGGGTGAACTGCGGCACGGCCGGGTCTCGCTCGCACAGGCGCAGCGCGGGGCGGACGAGTTCGCCGCGGGAGCGGGGCGCCACGGCGCGTTCGGTCCGCCGCCCGGCCCCTGACCTGCCCGCACGTCTCCCCCTGGCAGTTAGCCGCCATGGCGCCTATCCGCCAGCGCATTCACCACACGGCCGCCGCGAGCGCCCCGAGACTCTTCGCAGTGCCCGGGACCACCCCCTTCAGCCCGGGCCACCGGAGAGAGGGGCACCATGACCAGAGCACCTGCGTGGCGCAGAGCCAGATGGCTCTCCGCCGGACTGGCACTCGTACTGCTCCCGGCAGGACAGGCGCTCGCGGCGACAGGAGCGGGCGGTACCCCCGCTCCGTCCCGCACCGCTTCGTCCGCCACCGCACACGCGGCGCACACCGTCACCCTGATCACCGGCGACCGGGTGTCCGTCACCGACCTCGGCGGCGGCCGCAGTACGGTCTCCGTGCAGCGGCCCAGGGGCGCGACGGGAGCAGTCCGCAGCCAGACGTCCGACGGCCGGGTCAGCGTGGTGCCCGACGAGGCCCTGCCCTATCTGCGCTCGGGCGTCCTCGACAAGCGGCTCTTCGACGTCACCGGTCTCGTCGAGCAGGGCCTCGGCACGGACAAGGCCGGCGGAGTCCCGCTGATCGTCACGTACGGCAAGGGTGTCCGCAGCGCCGCACCGCGTGGTGCCACGACGGTGCGTTCCCTGCCGAGCGTGGGCGGCGCCGCCGTGCGGGCCGCCGCATCCGGCGCCTTCTGGAAGTCGCTCACCGACTCCCGTACCCGGCAGGCCGGTTCCTTCGCCGGCGGCGTCAGTAAGGTCTGGCTCGACGGCCGGGTCAAGGCCGACATGGCGGAGAGCAACGCCCAGATCGGGACCCCCGAGGCCTGGCAGGCCGGACTCACCGGCAAGGGCGTCAAGGTCGCCATACTGGATACCGGTGTGGACTCCGACCACCCCGACCTGAAGGGCCGGATCAGCGCGTCCAAGTCCTTCATCGCAGGTGAGGAGACCACCGACCGCAACGGCCACGGCACCCACACCACATCGACCGTGGGCGGCAGCGGTGCGGCCTCCGACGGCAAGGAGAAGGGCGTCGCTCCGGACGCCGACCTGGCCGTCGGCAAGGTGCTGTCGGACGAGGGCTCCGGCACCGACTCCGAGATCATCGCGGGCATGGAATGGGCCGCCAAGGACATCCACGCCAAGATCATCAGCATGAGCCTGGGCTCCCAGGAGGCCAGCGACGGCACCGATCCCATGGCCGCGGCCGTCAACACCCTCTCCAAGGAGACCGGGGCGCTGTTCGTGGTCGCCGCGGGCAACACCGGGTCCCCCACCTCCATCGGCTCGCCCGGCGCGGCCGACTCGGCGCTCACCATCGGGGCGGTCGACTCCGCCGACCAGCCCGCCTACTTCACCAGCCAGGGCCCGCGGCTCGGCGACAACGCGCTCAAGCCCGACCTGTCGGCGCCCGGCGTGGACATCCTCGCCGCCCGCTCGCAGTACGCCGAGGGCAGCGGCTCGTACCAGACCATGAGCGGGACCTCGATGGCCACCCCGCATGTCGCGGGCGTCGCGGCGCTGCTCGCCCAGAAGCACCCCGACTGGACCGGACAGCAGCTGAAGGACGCGCTGATGTCGACGTCCAGGACGCTGCCGGACCCGGTGTACACGCTGGGCGCCGGCCGGGTCGACGTCCCCGCGGCCACCACCGCGAGCATCACCGCCACCGGCAGCGCCGACCTCGGCTTCTACTCCTGGCCGTACGAGGACGACAAGCCGGTCACCCGCACGGTGACCTACGCCAACTCATCGGACACCCCGGTGACTCTGGCGCTCGCCGCCGACGGGGCAGCCGACGGCGTGGTCGAGCTCGCCGACACGAGCCTCACCGTGCCCGCGCACTCCACCGCGCAGACCACCGTCACCGGTGACGGCGCCAAGGCCCCCGTCGGCAACACCTCCGGGCAGATCACCGCGAGTACCGGCGGCAAGATCGTCGCGCACACCGCCTTCGGCCTGGTCAAGGAGGAGGAGCGGTACACCCTCACCGTCCATGTGAAGGACCGGGACGGCGCACCGGCCGCCGCCGACCTCGCCGTGCAGGAACTGGCCGCGGGGACCGAGGCGTACAGCGCGGCCGTCGGCGAAACCGGCACGCTCACCCTCCGGCTGAAGCCCGGCACCTACTCGGTGGCGTCCTTCCTGGACGTACGCGGCGCCGGGGGGAAGGACTCGCTCGGCCTCGGCTTCCTCACCGACCCGCAGATCGCCATGGACCAGGACCGTGAGATCACCCTGGACGGAAGGCAGTTGCACCAGATCAAGGCCCAGGTGCCGCGGCGCACGGAGACCCGTCAGCTGCTGATGGAATTCGACCGCAAGGCCGGCGGCGCCGACTTCGGCGGCGCGGTGCAGGTACCGGTCACCTACGACAGCATCTTCGCCGCGCCCACCAGGAAGGTCACCGACGGGACCTTCGAGTACCGGACGGTCTGGCGCCTCGGCAAGCCCCTGCTCGAAGCGGTCGCGGGCGGCAAGCGCCTCGGCGCAACCGTCGTACAGGGCGGTTCCACCCTGCTGGAAGGCCGCCACAAGGCCGCCGTCGCCGACCTCGGGAACGGCACCGCCGCCGACTTCGAGGGCAAGAACGTACGAGGCAAGGCCGTCCTGGTCCGCGCCACGGCCGGTGTCACCCCGCAGCAGCTCGCCGCAGCCGCGCAGCAGGCAGGAGCGGTCTCGCTCCTCGTCACCGACGACACGCCCGGAAAGCTCAGTACCTGGTTCGGCGCGGACGACGGATCGGACATCCCGCTGCAGGTGGCATCCGTGAACGCCGCGGACGGCGCCCTGCTGGCCGCCACCGCGCGCCGCCACGGCACGGTGGAGCTCACCGGCACCCGTTACACGCCGTACGTCTACGACCTCTCCGACGGCCACCCGGGCGCGGTCCCGAAGGACCTGACGTACAAGCCGGGCACGAAGGATCTCGCCACCCTGGACACCACGTTCTACGCCCCCAAGCCCGTCGACGGCGGTGAGTTCCGCTACTCGATCACCGGCACCTTCCCGGTCGGCTTCGGATTCGCGGAGAGGACCCACTACCCGGCCGGGCGTACCGACTACGTCAGCACCGGCAAGGGCCAGACCTGGATGCAGTCCGTCACCGCCGGTCCCACCCTGTCGCTGGAGGAGCGGAGCGGCCTCGTCGCCTACAAGGGCGGCAGCCGCAGCGCGCTCGACTGGTTCAAGCCCGTGCTGCACCCCTGGCTGGGCACCGGACTGGGCTGGGGCCAGCAGCGGTCCGGCAACGACCTCCAGTTCAACACCCCGGGCTGGGGCGACTCCGGCCCCGACCACACCGGCTTCGGTGACGTGTGGGGCGACGACTCCATGACCCAGACCACCGATGTGTACGCGAACGGCGTCCAGGTCGACCACGCGACCAGCTCGGGCGCGTACGCCTGGGACGCCGACCCGGCCGAGACCACGTACAAGGTGGTCACCGACACCACACGCGACCCGGGCACCTGGGTGCTCTCCACGAAGGGCCACTCCGAGTGGACCTTCCGGTCGGCGCAGACCCCGGCGGACCGCTACACCTATCTGCCGCTGCTCAACCTGGGCTTCGACGTGGACACCGACCACGCCGGTGACGTCCGGGCCGGGCGCACCCTGCCCGTCGCCATCGCCGCCGAGTACGTCAAGGGCGCGGCGGGCACCGGAAAGATCAAGTCCGGGACGCTGGAGGTCTCGTACGACGACGGCAAGACCTGGAACTCCGTCGGGCTCAGCGCGGTCCACGGCCAGTCCGCCGGCTGGAAGGGCTCGCTGCGGGTCCCCAAGGACGCCGGGTACATCTCGCTGCGCGCCTCCGCCACCGACGACCGGGGCGGCTCGGTGAAGCAGGAGATCATCCGGGCCGTGGGGGTGAAGTAGCCGCAAGCGGGAGCGAAACAGCAGAACCAGTACATCTCCGGGCCGCCGGCCCGGACCGGGAGCCCGGTACGGCAGGCCGTGCCGGGCTCCCGCACGAACGAGAGAGTCCAAGGTCACAGTGGTTCTCTCAAGTGCACACCTGTCCCCCTCGCCTAGCATCTGAGCATGACGGTCCTGCCCGACAACGGGTTCCCCCTGGCCGCCGGATTCCCGCATGCGACCCATGAGCAGTGGCAGAGCCTTGTGGAAGGCGTGCTGCGCAAATCGGGTAAGGATGTCGCGGGTACGGCGGCGGAAGCAGCGCTCTCCACCGAACTGGACGACGGCCTGGTCGTCCGGCCGCTCTACACCGCACCGGACAGCGGCGGCGTACCGCCGGCGCCCGCGGGGCCCGCAGGGCTCCCCGGGTTCGCCCCGTTCACCCGTGGCAGCGCCCCGGCCGGCCGGGTGGCCGGTGGCTGGGACGTACGCCAGCGGCACAGCCGGCCCGACCCGGCGCGCACCAATGCGGCGGTAATCGCCGACCTGGAGAACGGCGTCTCGTCCGTATGGCTCACCGTGGGCGACGCGGGTGTCCCGGTGTCCGGGATCGGCGCGGCTCTCGAAGGTGTCCATCTCGACCTGGCACCGGTCGTCCTCGACGCGGGCGCCGAATCCGAGAGTGCCGCGCGGGAGTTGCTCCGGCTCTTCGACGAGCGCGGAGTCGCTCCCGGCGCCGCGCTCGGCACGCTGGGCGCCGATCCGCTCGGCCACACGGCCCGTACCGGCGCGCACGACGGCGTGGCGGAGCACACCGCGCAGGCCGCGGCCCTGGCGCACCTGTGTCACCAGCGGTACCCGCAGGTCCGGGCGCTGGTCGTGGACGCGCTGCCCTACCACGAGGCGGGCGGGTCGGCCGCGCAGGAGCTGGGCTGTTCGCTCGCCACCGCGGTGGCGTATCTCCGCGCACTGACCGCCTCCGGGCTCGATGTCGCGGCGGCCTGCGGACAGCTGGAATTCCGCTACGCGGCCACCGCCGACCAGTTTCTGACGATCGCGAAGCTGCGCGCGGCGCGCCGTGTCTGGGCCCGGGTGGCCGAGGCGTGCGGCGCCCCGGCGGCCGGGGCGATGCGCCAGCACGCGGTGACCTCGCCGGTGATGATGGCGCGCCGCGACCCGTGGGTGAACATGCTCCGTACGACGGTGGCCTGTCTGGCCGCCGGGACCGGCGGTGCGGACGCGGTGACCGTACTGCCCTTCGACCACACCCTCGGGCTGCCGGACGACTTCGCCCGGCGCATCGCCCGGAACACGTCGACCATCCTGGTGGAGGAGTCCCATCTGGCGCGGGTGATCGACCCGGCAGGCGGCTCCTGGTACGTGGAGCAGCTCACCGACGAGCTCGCGCAGGCGGCCTGGCAGTGGTTCCAGGAGATCGAACGGGCCGGCGGCCAGGAAGAGGCGCTGCGGTCGGGGCTGATCGCGGGACGGCTGGCGGAGACCTGGGAGCGGCGCAGCGAGAAGCTGGCCGGCCGGAGCGAACCGGTCACCGGGGTCAGCGAGTTCCCCCAGCTCGTCGAACGTGCCGTCGTCCGGGACCCGGCGCCCGCCGCCGCCGGTGGCGGCCTTCCGGTGGTCCACCGCGACGACGCCTTCGAAGCGCTGCGGGCCCGCTCGGACGCCCATCTGGCGGCGACCGGCGCCCGGCCGCGGGTGTTCCTCGCCTCGCTGGGCCCCGCTGCCGCGCACACCGCACGGGCCACCTTCGCCTCCAACCTCTTCCAGGCGGGCGGCATCGAACCGGTCCACGGGCCGGTGCCGGGCGCCCCCGGCACGGCCGCAGCGGCCTTCGCCGCATCGGATACCACCCTGGCCTGTATCTGTTCCAGCGACGCCGTCTACGCCGAACAGGCGGCGGACACCGCCACCGCGCTGAAGGCCGCCGGAGCGCGGCAGGTGTTCCTTGCCGGCCGCCCCGGCGACCGCCGGGACGCGTATCTGGAATCCGGGGTCGACGGTTTCGTCTTCGCCGGGGAAGACGTGGTGGCCGTGCTGACCTCCGTCCTCGACCGTATGGGAGTGGCGTAATGCAGATCCCGGACTTCACCGAGACCGACCTGGGGTCGGGTTCCCCCGGCGCGGCCACCGACGAGCAGTGGCGGGCCGCCGTGAAGGAGGCCACCGGCCACAGCGTCGACGAGCTGGTCTGGCAGACCCCCGAGGGCATTCCCGTCAAGCCCCTCTACACCGGACAGGACACCGAGGGGCTCGACTTCCTCGGCACCTACCCGGGGATCGCGCCGTATCTCCGCGGCCCGTACCCGACGATGTACGTCAACCAGCCCTGGACCATCCGGCAGTACGCCGGATTCTCCACCGCCGAGGAGTCGAACGCCTTCTACCGCCGCAATCTGGCGGCCGGTCAGAAGGGCCTGTCGGTCGCCTTCGACCTGCCGACCCACCGCGGGTACGACAGCGATCACCCCCGCGTCACCGGCGACGTCGGCATGGCGGGCGTGGCCATCGACTCGATCTACGACATGCGCCAGCTCTTCGACGGCATTCCGCTGGACCGCATGTCGGTCTCGATGACGATGAACGGGGCGGTGCTCCCCGTGCTGGCGCTGTACATCGTCGCCGCCGAGGAGCAGGGCGTACCGCCGGAGAAGCTCGCGGGGACCATCCAGAACGACATCCTCAAAGAGTTCATGGTCCGCAACACCTACATCTATCCGCCGAAGCCCTCCATGCGGATCATCTCGGACATCTTCGCCTACACCTCGCAGAAGATGCCGCGCTACAACTCCATCTCCATCTCCGGCTACCACATCCAGGAAGCCGGAGCGACGGCGGACCTGGAGCTCGCCTATACGCTGGCCGACGGCGTGGAGTACCTGCGGGCCGGTATCGCCGCCGGGATGGACGTGGACTCCTTCGCGCCCCGCCTCTCCTTCTTCTGGGCGATCGGCATGAACTTCTTCATGGAGATCGCCAAGCTGCGCGCGGCCCGGCTCCTCTGGGCCAGGCTGGTCAAGGAGTTCGATCCGAAGAACGCCAAGTCCCTCTCGCTGCGGACCCATTCGCAGACATCCGGCTGGTCCCTCACCGCGCAGGACGTCTTCAACAACGTCACCCGCACCTGCGTCGAGGCGATGGCCGCCACGCAGGGACACACCCAGTCGCTGCACACCAACGCACTCGACGAGGCGCTGGCCCTCCCGACCGACTTCTCGGCCCGGATCGCCCGCAACACCCAGTTGCTGCTCCAGCAGGAGTCGGGCACCTGCCGGGTCATCGACCCGTGGGGCGGCAGCGCTTACGTCGAGAAGCTCACCCACGATCTGGCGCAGCGCGCCTGGCAGCACATCGAGGAGGTCGAGGCGGCCGGAGGCATGGCGCAGGCCATCGACGCGGGCATCCCCAAACTCCGCGTGGAGGAGGCGGCGGCCCGCACCCAGGCCCGGATCGACTCCGGCCGCCAGCCCGTCGTCGGCGTCAACAAGTACCGCGTGGAGACCGACGAGGAGATCGACGTACTCAAGGTCGACAACTCCTCGGTGCGCACCCAGCAGATCGCCAAGCTGAAGCGGCTGCGCGAGGAGCGCGACGAGACGGTCTGCCAGGAAGCGCTGCGGGCACTGACCGACGCCGCCGGCCGCGCCCCGGGGCCGGACCTCGACGGCAATCTGCTGGCGCTGGCGGTCGACGCGGCGCGGGCGATGGCGACCGTCGGCGAGATCTCCGACGCCCTGGAGAAGGTCTACGGGCGGCACGCGGGACAGATCCGTACGATCTCCGGTGTGTACCGGACCGAAGCAGGGGAGTCGCCCTCCGTGGAGCGCACGCGCACGCTGGTGGACTCCTTCGAGGAGGCCGAGGGGCGCCGTCCGCGCATCCTCGTCGCCAAGATGGGGCAGGACGGCCACGACCGGGGCCAGAAGGTGATCGCCACCGCCTTCGCCGACCTGGGCTTCGACGTGGATGTCGGCCCGCTCTTCCAGACGCCCGGTGAGGTGGCGCGGCAGGCGGTCGAGGCCGATGTGCACATCGTCGGTGTCTCGTCGCTGGCAGCGGGGCACCTCACGCTGGTGCCCGCGCTGCGGGAGGAGCTGGCGGCCGAGGGCCGGGAGGACATCATGATCGTGGTCGGCGGGGTCATCCCGCCCCAGGACATCCCCGCCCTGCACGAGGCCGGCGCCGCCGCGGTCTTCCCGCCGGGCACGGTGATCCCGGACGCGGCGTACGACCTGGTGGTCCGGCTCGCCTCCGCCCTCGGCCACGAGCTGTAGCCGATGGCACCTCACATCGATCCCGACCGCTACGCCCAGGGCGTCATCGACGGGTCGCGGGCCACCGTCGCACGTGCCATCACCCTGGTGGAATCCACTCGTGCGGACCACCGGGCCCTCGCCCAGCAGCTCCTGACCGCCCTGCTCCCGCACGCGGGGAAGGCGCGCCGGATCGGGATCAGCGGGGTGCCGGGCGTCGGGAAGTCCACCTTCATCGACGCGTTCGGCACGCTGCTCACGGGTCTGGGCCACCGGGTGGCGGTGCTCGCCGTCGACCCGTCCTCCAGCAGGACCGGCGGCTCCATCCTGGGCGACAAGACCCGGATGGAGCGGCTGGCCGTGGACCCGGCCGCCTTCGTCAGGCCCTCCCCGACCGCCGGGACCCTCGGCGGGGTGGCCCGCGCCACCAGGGAGGCCATGGTCGTGGTGGAGGCGGCCGGCTACGACGTCGTGCTCGTCGAGACCGTCGGTGTCGGCCAGTCCGAGACCGCCGTCTCGGACATGGTGGACTCCTTCCTGCTGCTCACCCTGGCCCGCACCGGCGATCAGCTGCAGGGCATCAAGAAGGGGGTACTGGAGCTGGCCGACGTCATCGCGGTCAACAAGGCGGACGGCCCGCACGAACGCGACGCACGCTCGGCCGCCCGTGAACTCGCGGGCGCCCTGCGGCTGATGCATCCGTCCGACGCCGCCTGGACCCCGCCGGTCCTCAGCTGCAGCGCCCGGGAGTCACTCGGCCTCGACACCGTGTGGGAGCGGCTCGAACAGCACCGCAAGGTCCTGGACGGGTCGGGCAGGCTGGCAGCCAAACGCCGTGACCAGCAGGTCGACTGGGCCTGGACCATGGTGCGCGAGGGGCTGCTGAAGGAGCTGCAGGACCATCCGGACGTCAGAAGGCTCGCCCCGCAGCTCGAACAGGAGCTGCGCGACGGCACACTGACGCCGACCCTCGCCGCCGGGCGGATCCTCGGCGCGTTCCGCGGTACACCGCCTGCCTGAGCCGCCGGTACCCGGGTGAGCCGCCGGTACGAGGAGGGCGGCCCGGTGCGGAACTCCGCACCGGGCCGCCCTCTCCGCCCGCTATCACCAGGTGGTGAGCAGCAGATGGTTGACGAGCAGGGCGAGGACCGCCTGGAGCGTCAGCCAGCGGCGCCGGTCCGCGCCCGGCAGCAGCGCCGCCGCGGGCAGCAGCCAGAGCGCGAAGGGGATCCAGATCCGTTCCGTCTCCGCCTTGCTCATGCCCGACAGGTCCGCGGCGAGCAGTGCGAGCAGGACGGTCAGGACGAGGATGCCCAGCCGGTCGGCGGCGTCGTCCCGTCCGCCGTACCAGCGGCGGGCCGCACCCGGGACCGCGGCCCCGGCACGCCGCAGCCCCGCCACGGAGGCCAGACCGGTGATGATCACGGCGCAGGCCAGGTTGCCCCAGACCCAGTAGCTCTGCGGCCGGTCACCGCCCACGCCCTGGTAGTAGCGCTCGACCAGCAGGCCGTACGCCTCCCACCAGTCGAAGCCCGCGAGCGTGAACGCCAGGGCGACGAGGGCCACTCCGGACAGCGCGGGTGCCAGCGGGCGAGCCGAACGGGCGAGGAGCAGGACCGCCACTGCGGGCACCGCGAACAGGGCCAGCCCGTACGAGAGATAGAGGGCCCAGCCGAACAGCAACCCCGCGGACAGGGCGACGAGTGCGGGGCGGCGGACCGCGCGGGTTGCCGACAGGGCCAGCAGGGCGACCGCCCAGGCGGCGACCGCCGCGAAGTACCCGTCGGCGGATGTCCCGATCCAGACGGCGGCCGGTGCCAGGACGAGGAAGGGCGCCGCCCGGCGCGCGGTCCGCTCGCTCGTCAGCGCGCGCAGGGCCACCAGCACGGCGACCGCGGCCGATCCGCCGACCATGATGCACCAGGTGCCCGCCCAGCCCCCGCCGCCCAGCCCGATCCGGTCAAGCCAGACGAAGGTCAGCGTGGCGCCCGGCGGATGCCCCGCCACATGGGCGGGCCAGTTGTGGGGATGGCCGATCAGGATGTGCTGGTCGAAACCGCGCAGCGTCGGACCGATGTGCGCGAACCGGTCGATGACGCTGAGGTATTCGTTCCGGTTCGTGAGCCGGTTCGCCACGCCCCGCTGCCAGCCGTCGACCAGGGCCAGCGACCAGATCCAGGCGGTCGCCGCGCCCCAGACCGTGAGGGTCAGCGACCGCCAGGACAGCCGGCCGGCGAGCGCGGGACCGTGGACGACCGCCCCGGCCGCGACGGCCACGGCGGCGGGCGTGCCCGGCCCCGCATGCGGGAACCACGCCGCGAGCAGCGGCGGCCATGCCACGTGCAGGGTGCCGCCGGCGTTCTGGATGGCGGTGCCGACGACGGCGGCCACAGCGACGAGCAGCGCCCCGGCGAGGGCGGCGACGGCGTCCGGGCGGCGTCCCCGGCGTGCCGGAGGAGCAGGCTCGGCGGATGTCCGGGCGAGGGGGGCGGGGGCTGTCACGGCTCCACGCTAGGCCGCCAGGGGCCGGGCGGGGCGGGGACGCCGCCGTCCGTCACCGAACCGTCAGATTCCCGCTCCGGTCCTGGGACGTCAGCGTTTCGTCATCAGTCGCAGCCCCCGATCGGCCGCCGCGGCGGCTTAACGTCGGGGCGCGGCAGTGGACGACCACCGCCGGAACCGGCTGGGAAGTGCCATGCGCGACAAGCAGAAAGCCTCGCAGATCCTCTCACCCGCCGCGCCCGGGTTCTGGCGCAGTCCGCTGCGCGGCCCGTGGCTGACTGCGCTGCTGGGCCTCGTCCTGCTGGGCGGCATCACGGTGCTGGTCGTGACGGGCCTGCTCTCCTACGCCGCCTACAACCCGGATCTCGCCCCGGTCAACGACAAGACGCCGGGCAAGGGCCTGCTCGGCTTCTACCTCTTCCCGTGGCCCACCGGCCCGCACTGGCTCTACCGCCTCACCCAGGGTGTGCACGTGACGCTCGGTGTCGTGCTGGTACCGGTGCTGCTGGCCAAGCTGTGGTCGGTCGTCCCCAAGCTCTTCGCGCTGCCGCCGGCCCGGTCGGTGGCCCACGCACTGGAGCGTGTCTCGCTGCTTCTGCTGGTCGGCGGGGTCCTCTTCGAATTCGTCACGGGCCTGCTCAACGTCCAGCTCGACTACCTCTTCCCCGGGTCGTTCTACCCGCTGCACTTCTACGGCGCGTGGGTGTTCACCGGCGCCTTCGCCGCGCATGTGATCCTGCGCCTGCCCATGGCTCTGCGAGTGGTACGCGAGCGGGGGCTGCGGGCGCCACTGCGTGAGCCCGCGGCCCGGCAGCAGGAGCCACCGGACGGATCCGGGCTCGTCGCACCGCACCCGGCCGCGATGACGCTCTCCCGGCGGGGCCTCGCCGGGCTCGTCGGCGGGGGGTCTCTCCTGCTGCTGGCGGTGACGGCGGGCCAGAGCGTCGGAGGGCCCCTGCGCCGGGTGGCGCTGCTCGCCCCGCACGGCGGCGCGGAACCAGGACGCGGCCCGAACGGTTTCCAGATCAACAAGACCGCAGCGCTCGCGGGCATCCGCCCCCGGGTCACCGGCGCGGGCTGGCGCCTGGAGGTACGGGGCCCCGGCGGCTCGGTGCGGCTGTCCCGCGAGGAGCTGCTGCGACTGCCGCAGCACCGGGCACGCCTCCCCATCGCCTGCGTGGAGGGGTGGTCGACACCGGACCAGAGCTGGCAGGGGGTCCGGCTGCGGGACCTGGCCGCGCTGGTCGGCCCGGCGGACCGGGCGCCGGACGTGCTCGTACGGTCACTCCAGCTCCACGGTTCCTTCCGGGAGGTGGCGCTGCGGGACAACCAGGTCCGCGACCCGCTCTCGCTGCTGGCCCTGCGGGTCAACGGCGCCGCACTCTCGCTCGACCACGGCTACCCGGCGCGGATCATCGTCCCCGCCGCTCCGGGCGTCCTCAACACCAAGTGGGTTGCTTCGCTGACCTTCGGGGCGCTGTGATGCGGCGGCTCCGGCGCTTCTACGGGGCCGGCCCGCTTCAGCTCACGACGCTGCTCGGCTCCTTCGCCGTGGCGGGATACGCGGGGGTGCGGCTGCTGGCGGGCGACTGGTTCGCGATCGCCGCCTGGTTCGTGGGCGCCGCGCTGGTCCAGGACCTGGTGCTGATCCCGCTGTACTCGCTGGCCGACCGGGCCCTGCGCGGGCTGCCCGGAGTGGCCGGCAGGGGGTGGACCCGCACCCTCAGGATCCCGGCCGCCCTCTCCGCGCTGCTGCTGCTCGTCTGGTCCCCGCTGATCCTCGGCCCGCCTGAGCGGTACGCGAGCGCCACCGGTCTGCCGGGCGGAGTGTTCCTGACCCGCTGGCTGCTGATCACCGCCGCGCTTCTCGCACTCGCCCTGCTCTGGAGAGCCGCCCGGTTCCTGCGCGATCGTCGGAAAAGGCATTCGGGGCATATCGTAGGAAAGGTAAACGACTCGGGCGCTAGGGGGTCGTGATGGTGGAAGCAATTCTGACAGCGGTCGTGGTGATCCTGTGCCTCGCCGCGGTGTACGGACTCTCCGCGGCCCGCGTGGTCAAGCAGTACGAACGCGGCGTCGTCTTCCGCTTCGGCCGGCTGCGCGAGGCGGAGCGGCTTCCGGGATTCACCACGGTGCTCCCCGGCGTGGACAAGCTCCGCAAGGTGAACCTGCAGATCGTGACGATGCCGGTCCCCGCGCAGGAGGGCATCACGCGCGACAACGTGACGGTGCGGGTGGACGCGGTCGTCTACTTCAAGGTGGTCAACGCGGCCGACGCGATCATCGCCGTCGAGGACTACCGGTTCGCTGTCTCCCAGATGGCACAGACGTCGCTCCGCTCGATCATCGGCAAGAGCGATCTGGACGATCTGCTGTCCAATCGCGAGAAGCTGAACCAGGGTCTTGAGCTGATGATCGACAGCCCGGCGATCGGCTGGGGTGTCCAGATCGACCGGGTGGAGATCAAGGACGTGTCGCTGCCCGAGACGATGAAACGGTCGATGGCACGACAGGCCGAGGCGGACCGTGAGCGGCGGGCCCGCGTCATCAACGCGGATGCCGAGCTCCAGGCGTCGAAGAAGCTGGCCCAGGCCGCCGAGGCGATGTCCGAGCACCCGGCAGCTCTCCAGCTGCGTCTGCTGCAGACGGTGGCCGAGGTCGCGTCCGAGAAGAACTCCACGCTGGTTCTGCCGTTCCCGGTCGAGCTGCTCCGGTTCCTGGAGCGTGCCCAGCGGTACCCGCAGGCGCCGGGGGCGCAGCCTCCCGGGAGCGGGGAGGACACGGCGGTCACGCAGCGGACCGGACCGGACACAACCGGCGCGACCACCGGGGCGGAGGCCCTGGAGTCCGCCGTGCCAGGGCTCTCCGCCGACGAGGTCGAGGCAGCGAAACAGGGCCTGTCCGCGCTGGGGATACCCCTGCCGGGGATGGAAGCCCTGGAGCAGCCCAGGTCTTCGGAGCCCGGCGCGTCCGCCGGACCGGAGACGGATCCGTCCGCCCCGGAACAGGAGCCGCCCGCCCCGGAGGCCGGTCCGCCCGCTGAGCCGCCCGCGGGCCGGGACAAGAGGCCCGGGCCGGGCACGTGACACGCGCCGACAGCTCCCCGTACGGCGGCGGCATCGCCGCCCCGGAGCCTGGCCGCTCAGGACGGCGCCGCCCGCTCAGTACGGCGTGACGATCCCGCGGACGCGGCGCAGCCGGGCCATGTCGTGCCGGTCCCGGCCGGTCGGCTCGTACCCCTGGTGCAGGAGCGCCTGCTGCCCGGCGGAGATGCAGCCGACGGCCGTACCGGCGACGGTGCCGGTGACGAAGCACTCCGCGGGGTAGCGGAACGGCTCCGCCGGATCCAGTGACTGCTGCAGGGCCGAACCGTCCGGGGCGAAGACCAGGGGGTGGAGGTCGATCTCGCGCCCCGAAGGGTGGGTGTACACGAAGCGGGCCGGGCGCCGGTCCAGCGTCTCGGCGAAACCGGCCGCCGACAGTGCGGCCAGCAGGGCCGGTTCCTGCTCCTCGCGGTGCAGGAGGTCGATGTCGCGGTGGTCCCTGGTCTGTTCGCCCACGAGCGCGTCGACGCCCCAGCCGCCCGCGAGCCAGACCTCGGCGCCCGCTCCGCGCAGCAGGGCGACGACGTCCAGCAGGTCCTGAGCGGTCATCATGACCGGCACGGTAGCGCGCGGCTTCGCCGGCCGTGCGGAGTTTCCGCCGCCTCAGCCCCCGGCCGGACCCGCGTCGGGGCTCAGCACGCCCGTTCCGACCAGGAAGAACAGGGCGATGCCCAGCAGGACCCGGTAGACCACGAACGGCATGAAGCTCCTCGACGAGATGAATCTCATGAACCAGGCGATGACCGCGTATCCCACGGCGAACGCCACGACCGTCGCGAGCAGCGTCGGTCCCCACGCCGCGCGGCCGTCGCCGCCCGCGTCCTTCAACTCGAAGGCCCCGGAGGCGAGGACCGCGGGGATCGCCAGCAGGAACGAGTACCGGGCCGCCGCTTCACGCGTGTACCCCATCAGCAGGCCGCCGCTGATGGTGGCGCCGGAGCGGGAGACGCCCGGGACCAGCGCGAGCGCCTGGCAGAGCCCGTAGACCAGGCCGTCCCGGACGCTCAGCTCCTGGAGGGACTTGCGCTCCCGGCCCGCCCGGTGCCGGCCCCCGCTCTCGTCGCGGGCGGCCAGCCGGTCGGCGGTGCCCAGCACGAGGCCCATCGCGATCAGGGTGAAGGCGATGACCCGCAGGTCACGGAAGGTGGTGTCGATCTGGTCCTTCAGCAGAATCCCCAGGACACCGATCGGGATCGTCCCGACGATGACGAGCCAGCCCATCCGGGCATCGTGACCGCCGCGCAGCGAACGGTCGGTGAGCGAGCGGAACCAGGCCGAGACGATCCTGGCGATGTCCTTGCGGAAGTAGATGATGACCGCGGCCTCGGTGCCGATCTGCGTGATCGCCGTGAAGGCGGCGCCCGCGTCGGGCCAGCCCGCGAAGGCCGAGGCGAGCCGCAGATGGGCGCTGGAGGACACGGGCAGAAACTCCGTCAGCCCCTGTACGAATCCGAGGACGAACGATTCGAACCAAGACATGGGTGAGGGCCGTCCAAAGGATCAAGGGGCTGATGCGCAAGGAACGTAACCGGCGAAGGTGTACGGCCGGTGACCCTCGCCCGTACGGCCGGCCAACTGCCCCCGCCGCGGGCCCCCGGGCCGTCAGCGCCCGCGCAGCCGGTGCCGCTTGCGCCAGGCGACCCACGCGCCCCCGGCCCCCGACACCACGATGAAGCCCATCGAGAAGAGGAAGGCCGGTGACGTGGGGGACGAGGCCTCGCTGCCCGCCACCACGTACGCCGCCGTGTTCGGGACCGAGCCGAGCCCCGTCGCCAGCAGGAACGGCAGCCACCCCATACGGGAGACCGCGGCGCAGTAGTTGGCCGCGGCGAACGGCACCCCGGGGAAGAGCCGCAGCGCCAGCATCGAACGGAAGCCGTGGCTGCTCAGCTGGGCATCGGCCGCCTTCAGCCAGCGTCCGCGCAGCATCGGCCGGAGCGCGCTCTGCCCGAGCAGCCGACCGAGGCCGAAGGAGATTCCGGCCCCCAGCACCGTACCGGCGACGGCGGCGGCCAGTCCTGCCTGACTGCCGAAGAGGGCGCCCGCCGCGAGGTTCAGCAGCGGACGGGGCACGAAGGCGGCCGTGCAGGCGCCGTACGCGGCGGAGAACAGCACGACCGCGGAGACACCGCTGAGCTCCGGCGGCCAGCCCGCCGAGAGGAGCCGCTGCGGCTGGAAGAGGAGCATCAGCGTCGCGGCGGACACCAGCAGGACGACGAGCAGGGACAGCCGGGACCAGGGCGAGGCAAGTGCCCTGGCACAGCGTGCGGTCAGGCCTGCGGACGAGCGGGTGGCGGGCTCCAGCATCCGGGGAGACTAGCCGACACCGGTGTGTGATCGCCGTAATGGCCCCCGGGCCTCCCGCGCGCGGAGAAGGCCCGGGGAGGTTCCGGGCGGAAAAGCGGTCGACGCGGCGAGGGCTCCGGGGGCAGGATCAGCGGCATGTTCCGGTACGCCTTCCTCTCAGCGCCGTCCGCAGTCGCGGACGCGCCGGAGGCTGCCGGTGTCCCCGCGTCCGCGGCAATGGCCGCGCACCGTGCGGCTGTTGCCGCAGCGCCCCTCGGCGGCGCCCGAAGCTGACTCTTCCCGGACAGTCCGGCGGACCCCGCAGGGGGAGGGTCGGCCGGAACGAGGGGTCCCGTCACGCTTCGACACTCCCGAGGAAGAAAAGGCCATGCCCAAGACGGCATACGTGCGCACCAAGCCCCACCTCAACATCGGCACCATGGGCCACGTCGACCACGGCAAGACCACCCTGACCGCGGCCATCACCAAGGTGCTCAGTGACCGCGCCGACAGCACGACCTCCTTCGTCCCCTCCGGCCGGATCGACCGGGCGCCCGAGGAGACACAGCGCGGCATCACCATCAACCTCGCGCACGTGGAGTACGAGACGGACACCCGCCACTACGCCCACGTGGACATGCCGGGCCACGCGGATTACATCAAGAACATGGTCACCGGAGCCGCGCAGCTCGACGGGGCGATCCTCGTCGTCTCCGCGCTCGACGGGATCATGCCCCAGACTGCCGAGCACGTCCTGCTGGCCCGCCAGGTCGGCGTCGACCACATCGTGGTCGCCCTCAACAAGGCGGACGCGGGGGACCCGGAGCTGACCGACCTGGTCGAGCTGGAGGTCCGCGAGCTGCTCTCCGCCCACGGGTACGGCGGGGACGCCGTCCCGGTCGTACGGGTCTCGGGGCTCAAGGCGCTGGAGGGCGACCCGCGCTGGACCGCCTCGGTCGAGGCGCTGCTCGACGCGGTGGACACCTATGTGCCGACGCCCGAGCGGTACACCGACGCGCCGTTCCTGCTCCCGGTGGAGAATGTGCTCACCATCACCGGACGCGGCACGGTCGTCACGGGCGCCGTCGAGCGCGGCAGGATCCGGGTGGGCGACCGGGTGCAGCTGCTGGGCGCCGGCGCTCCGTCCAGCACGGTCGTCACCGGTCTGGAGACCTTCGGCAAGCCGATGGACGAAGCGGAGGCGGGCGACAACGTGGCGCTGCTGCTGCGCGGGGTGCCACGCGACGCGGTGCGCCGCGGGGACGTGGTGGCCGCGCCGGACAGCGTCGGCCCCCGGCGCCGCTTCACCGCCCGGGTGTACGTCCTGTCGGCGGCCGAGGGCGGACGGACCACCCCGGTCGCCACCGGGTACCGGCCGCAGTTCTACATCCGTACCGCGGACGTGGTCGGTGACGTCGGTCTCGGCGGCCGCGGCGTCGCCCGGCCGGGAGAGACGGTCACCATGACCGTCGTACTCGGCCGTGGCGTACCGCTGGAGCCCGGCCTCGGCTTCGCCGTCCGTGAGGGCGGCCGCACGGTCGCCGCCGGTACCGTCACCGAGGTCATCGGCGACAGCGCCGCCGGGTGAACGATCCGCCCCGGCGCCGCCTCCCCGCACAGGGGGAGGCGGCGCCGGTCCGTGCCCCCGGACGGCACAATGGGACGGTGAACGAGGCGATACCGGTGATCCGGGACGTGGACCAGGGCACCGCGAGGCTGCTGCCCGACATCGACCGGGAGCGGGCCTGGCTGCTGACGGTCGACGGCGCACCGCAGTCGTATGTGGACCTGGACCACCCGGAGTACCTGGAATTCGAGTACGCCCGCAGGCTCGGACACGTCGTCGACTGCGCGGCCGGGCCGGGCGAGCCCCTCGACGTCGTGCATCTCGGCGGGGGCGCCCTCACGCTGCCCCGCTACGTGGCCGCGCTCCGGCCGGGCTCACGGCAGGACGTGGTGGAGGCCGACCGGGGACTGCTCGCGCTGGTCGGGGAACATCTGCCGCTGCCGCCCGGTCCGGGCATCACCGTGCACGCCCTGGACGCCAGGGCGTGGCTGGACGGCAGGCCCGCGGCGTCGGCCGATCTCCTGATCGCCGACGTCTTCGGCGGCTCACGGGTGCCGGCCCATCTCACGTCCGTCGAGTACGCACGGTCCGCCGCCCGGGTACTTCGCACCGGCGGGGTCTACGCGGCGAACCTCGCCGACGGAGCGCCGTTCGGCTTCCTGCGCACCCAGCTCGCCACGTTCCGGGAGGTGTTCACGGAGGTCGCGCTCATCGCCGAGCCGTCCGTGCTGCGCGGCCGCCGTTTCGGGAACGCGGTCCTCGTCGCATCGGACGCCGGACTGGACATCGCGGCACTCAGCCGCCGTACGGCATCCGACGCCTTTCCCGCACGCGTCGAGCACGGCGCGTCGCTGGCCAGGTTCACGGGCCCGGCCCGCCCGGTCACGGACGCGGAGGCGGTCGCCTCACCCGAGCCGCCCGACGGTGCCTTCAGCATCGGCTGACGGTCCGGCGCCGGGGGAGTCCTCGGCGGCGAGGCGGCCCACGGGCACGTGGGCCGCGGGGGTGCTCACCGCACCCGTGTCCACACCGGCCGTACCCACCGGGACGGTCCCGTCCGGCATCCCGGGGGCGGCGGACGCACCGTCCCCGGCCGTGCGGCGGGTCAGATTCCGGACCCCGGGCACACACAGCACAGCGGCCGTCAGCAGCACCACGAGCCCCGCGCACCCCCACAGCGACGCGGTCCTCCCGAAGGTCTGCTCGGCGGGGCCCGCCAACGCCGTGGCCAGCGGGAGCATGGCGAGCGAGCCGAGCCAGTCGTAGGCGCTGACCCGGGAGAACTTGTCCTCCGGGATCTCCTGGTGCAGCGCGGTCATCCAGGAGACACCGAAGGTCTCGACCAGGACGCCGCTGAAGAACATCACGCCCACCAGGGCGGCGAACGGCACCGGCACGGCAAGCGCCGCGGACGGCAGCGCCAGCGGGAAGACGCACAGCGCCCCGGTCAGCAGCAGCCTGCGCGGCTTCCAGCGGGTCATGATCAGTGCCCCGATGACGGTGCCCGCGCCGAAGGCAGCCAGCGACAGCCCCCACGGGCCCGCGCCGCCCAGCGAATCCCGGGCGACCAGCGGCCCGTACACCGCCTCCGCCGCGCCGATCACGGCGTTGACGACGGCGAACTGGAGAATGATGCTCCACAGCCAGGGCCGCCCGGTGACCTCACGCCAGCCGTCCCGCAGATCGGCCAGCATCCCGCCGCCCGGTACGCGGGGCGGGATATGACTGACGTCCAGGAAAGCCCGGAAGGATCCCGCGACGGCGAAGGCCGCAGCGTCGACGGCGAGGACCCAGCCCGGCCCGATGGCGGCGATCAGCGCGCCGCCCAGCGCGGCACCGCCGATCCCCGCACCCTGCATGGCCATCCGGTAGAACGCGAAGGCCCGGCCCGCTTCCTCGCCCTGGACGCTGGAGAGCAGCATGCCCTCCGACGCGGGCGAGAAGAACGCCTGGCCCGTGCCGCACAGCGCGGTGAGCGTCATCATCTGCCAGAGCGGCGGGTGACCGGTGAGGACCAGGACGGCGAAAGCCGCCTGGGAGACGCAGTTCAGGGCGTTGGCCGCGACCATCACCCGGTGACGCGGCAGCCGGTCCGCCAGCGCGCCGCCGATCAGCAGGAAGAGCACCAGCGGCAGCGTGCGGGCCGCCGCGAGGAGGCCCACGTCGCTGCTGCTGCCCCCGGTGTCCAGCACCGCGAACGCCGAGGCGATCAGAGCGCCGTTGCTGCCCAGGCTCGTCACCACGGCGGCGGCTGTGAGCAGGGTGTAGTTGCGCCCGGCCCACGCGGGGCGGCGGGAGTGCGCCGGGGCGGCGGCAGGAGTCGTCACTCAGGGACTATCGCTGCCGCCGCCCCTCCATGCCAAACGCCGAAGCGATGGAAAATCGGCTTGAAACGGGCACAACCGACCGGATCGGGTCGGATTGCGCCGGGTTTTGAACCTCAGCTGTCACTTCCGCCGGTGGGCGCGCCTGCCAGCCGTACCGTGCTCAGGATCTTGTCGACCGTCGCCTGGGGGAGGGCCCCGGGGACGCCCGTGCTGTTGTAGAGCGAGAACGCGACGAAGTCGCCCTTGGAGTTCTTGAAGCCGAAGGTGATGGCCTGGCCGTCGGTGGTGCACTTCGACTTCTTCGGCACGCCGGTCGCCCAGGCGCGGGCGAGGCTGCCCTTGACCCCGGATGTGGTCGTGTACGGCTTCGCCTTGGAGGTCTTCACCAGCTTCCTGTCCGGCTGCGTGTAGGCGCCGTAGACCCACCAGGGCACCTGGTTCTCGGCGACCTGCTGGGTGTCCTTGGCGCCGTCCGCCCCCTTGGTCCCCGCCCCGCCGAGGCCGGTGTCCTCGGTGTAGCCGTCCTTGTCGGAGTCCTCCGTGCACCACTTGGACTTGTAGAACGCGGGCGCCGACTGGCCGATCAGTGTCTTGCCCTTGTCGTCCTCGAAGCCGCTGAACGTGCCGGACGACGCCACTTCCCACTCCGGCGGTACGTCGAAGGCCGTGCCCCACTTCGGGTTCACGACGACCTTCCACCCGGCGACGACGGGCTTGGCCGCCTCGCCCCCTGCGCGCGGGTTGGCCGCAGGCGACGAGCTGCCCCGGCTCGCGGAGGGGGAGGGCGACTTCTTGCCGGCCTGGACCGTGCCGCCCTTGTCCCCGTCGTCCTTGAGGACGACCACACCGGTGATCACCGCGGTGGCGACGACCGCCGTCGCGGAGATGATCGCGATGACCGTCGTCCTCCTCTTGTCCTGAGGCGAGCGGGGTCCGCCGGGCGGTGTTCCCACCGCGTACTGCGGCGCCGTCGGCTGCTGGTACGGATTGGGCTGCTGGTAACCCTGCGGGGCTCCCTGCTGCGGAGGGCCGGGCTGAGGTTGTCCCTGCTGGTAAGGGTTCGGCTGCTGGTACCCCGGCTGCTGATAGGGATTCGGATTCTGGTCCTGCGGGTTCTGCTCGCCCCCGGGCGGCTGCTGTCCTGGCCACATGGCGAGTAACCATAGAGGTGACAGGGTCACGTCGCTACGGCCGCCCCCGGACGGGGATGGCCAACCGGGCCTACTCGCGGGTAACCTGCCGTTCCATGACCGCAGACCAGATGTCCGCAGGCGAACTGCTCGCTGCCACCGTCCCCATGGCCAGGACCCTCGACCTGGAGTTCGTCGAGACGACGACGGAGCGGGCCGTCGTCCGGCTGCCGGACCAGCCCGACTACCACAACCACGTCGGCGGCCCCCACGCGGGCGCCATGTTCACGCTCGCGGAGTCGGCGAGCGGCGCGATCGTCATCGCCGCGTTCGGCGACCTGATGACGCGCGCCGTACCGCTCGCGGTCCGGGCCGAGATCGCCTACAAGAAGCTCGCGATGGGTGACGTCACGGCGACCGCCACCCTGGGCCGCCCGGTGGCCGATGTGGTGGCGGAACTGGACGCGGGGGAGCGTCCCGAGTTCCCGGTCCACATCGAGATCCGGCGCGCGGACGACGCCGTCACCGGTGAGATGACCGTGGTCTGGACGCTGCGCCCGAACTCCTGACACCCGGCTTCGTGAGCGAAGGATCCGCAGGGCGCCCCCGGACGCGGGGGCGCCTCCTGCTGTCCCGGGGCGTTCCCGGGTGAGCGGGTAGGCTTTCCGCAAGGTGGCGCGGGGGGCGTGCCTCCCGTCAGACGGGTACTTCGAAGGGCAGGGGCCGGCGTTGCACGTCCAGGCATGGCTGGAGACGATTCCGGCACTGAGTATTTATCTTCTGGTCGCGGTGGTCATCGGGGTGGAGAGCCTCGGGATCCCGCTGCCCGGGGAGATCGTTCTGGTCAGCGCCGCCCTGCTGGCCTCGCAGCAGGGCCATATCGACCCACTGGTGCTGGGCATCTGCGCCTCGGCGGGCGCGGTCGTCGGAGACTCGATCGGTTACGCGATCGGCCGCAAGGGCGGACGTCCGCTCATCGCCTGGCTCGGCCGTAAGTTCCCCGGGCACTTCAGCGGGGCGAACATCGCCATGGCCGAGCGGTCGTTCGAGAAGTGGGGCATGTGGGCGGTCTTCTTCGGCCGCTTCATCGCCCTGCTCCGGATCTTCGCGGGGCCGCTCGCCGGCGTACTGCACATGCCGTACTGGAAGTTCCTCACCGCCAACATGCTCGGCGGGATCCTGTGGGCGGGCGGCACCACCGCCGCCGTCTACTACGTGGGTGTCGTCGCGGAGTCGTGGTTCAAGAACTTCTCGTACGCGGGCCTCGCCGTGGCCGCCGTGCTCGGGGTGGCCTCGATGCTCGTCATCAAGAACCGGGCGAAGAAGGCGCACGCGAGGGCCGAGGCGGCTGCCGAGCAGCCGGACTCCGTACCGGCCGACTGAGCCGGCACGGACCGGTCCGGCCGGACGGGCCCGCGCCCGGTCACGGGCCGGCGGCTCAGCGGTCCGGCGGGGCCGCCGGGTAGTGGATGACCTCGCACGCGTCCAGGGTCACCACGCCTTCGGTGATGAGCTCGCCGAGCTGGGGCAGGAACGCCCGGATCCTGTCGGCGGTGTCCACGATCACCACGGCCACCGGAAGGTCCTCGCTCATCGACAGCAGCCGCTGGGTATGGATCAGCGACGAGGCGCCGAACCCCTCGATACCGCGGAAGACGCTCGCACCGGCCAGCCCGGCGCGGTGGGCCCGGTGCACGATCTCCGAGTACACCGGCCTGTGGTGCCAGAGGTCGGACTCCCCGACGAAGACGGTCGCCCGCAGGGCGTCGGTACCACTCGGCCCGGTCATGTCTGCCTCCATGCGACGGCGCGGCGGGTCGCCCACACCGCGCTCCACACCGCCGCGAGAGCCGCGAGCAGCGTCAGCCCCAGATATGCCAGACCGGTACGGACATGCCCGTCCGCCACCAGCCGCTGGATGTCCACCGCGTAGGTGGAGAACGTGGTGAAACCGCCGAGCACCCCGGTGCCGAAGAACGGCCGCACCAGGCGGTGAGCCGCCCACACATCGGTGATCACCACCATGAACACACCGATCAGCGCACACCCCACGGCGTTCACCAGCAGTGTCGTCCAGGGGAAACCGCCGGGCGCCGTGGGCCAGAGCAGACCGGCGCCGTACCTGGCCGACGCTCCGGCGACACCGCCCAGCGACACGGCGGCGAGGACCGGCCAGGGGCCGGACAGCGGACCGCGCCGCCGGGTGCGCCCCGTGGTGCGCACCGGAGGCGGGCCGCCCGGCACGGCCGGTGGCTCCACAGCGCGGTCCGCACCCATGGACTCCGTCTCCTGGTCACAGGCTCCCGCGCGGGGCGCGCGGCCCTTTCCAGGCTAAGGGCTGTCCCGTCGTTCCTGGTGGATCAGCGCGCGGCGGACCGCGAGACGGAGGCCGCTCGCACACGGGAGGCATCGGGGTGCCCGGGCAACGCTGCGTGGGCCCCCGGCCGGAGGCTGGGAAGCGCCCTGGCTGTCGCGGCGCCCCCAGGACCTCAGCCTCGGGCAGCGGGGCGCCGCACCCGGGCGCGGCCCGCTCAGCCCACCTCGCGGTGGCCCTTCACCAGCTCCAGGTACATGGCCGCGTTGAGCTTGATGCCCTCGCGTTCCTCGTCGGACAGCTCGCGCCTGACCTTCGCCGGGACCCCGGCGACCAGTGAGCCCGGCGGGACCCGCATGCCCTGCGGCACCAGCGCCTGGGCGGCGATCAGGGAACCGGCGCCGATGTGCGCGCCGTTGAGGACCGTCGCGCCCATCCCGACGAGTACGTCGTCCTCGACCGTGCACCCGTGCAGGACCGCGTTGTGCCCGACGGACACCCGCTCGCCGACCGTGACCGGGAAGCCCGGGTCCACATGCACCGTGCAGTTGTCCTGGATGTTGCTGTCCGCGCCGATCACGATCGGCCCGCAGTCGGCCCGCAGCACCGTGTGGTACCAGACGCTGGCACCCGCGGCCAGCGTCACATCGCCGACGACGACGGATGTCGGCGCCGTGAAGGACTGCGGATCGACCACCGGCTCCCGGCCGCCGACACCGCTGATCAAGGCCTGCTCCGCCACTGCTGTCTCCTTGCTTCCCGCATCGCTTCCCGCGTCACAGGGCCCGCGGGTTCGCTCCGTGTGTGCCGCGCCGCGCCCCCCGGCACCGTAAGCGACGGTGGGTCGAAGATCACAGCCCGCCCCTCTGATCGCTGCCCGGCCTGCTGAGTACGGTGTGGGGGTGGCCCGGAACAGAAACACGTTCTCTTCGCTGACATCCCGTGTCCTGCACGCCGGATGGCAGTGGACGCAGCGGGCGGGCGCGGTGACGGCGGAGCGGCCGGGGAAACTGCGTTTCCGCCGGATCGGCGCCGGTACGAGGCTCGCCTTTCCCCAGGGGGCCGTCTTCGGGGAGCCGTGGATCGAGCTGGGCTCGCACTGCATCATCGGCGAGCAGGTCACGCTGACCGCGGGGATGATGCCCGATCTGGACCTCGGGCCCGACCCGATCCTGACGCTGGGCGACGGCGTGGTGCTCGGGCGCGGCAGCCATGTCATCGCCGACACCCGGGTCACCGTCGGATCGGACACCTACTGCGGGCCGTACGTCTACATCACGTCCACGAACCACAGCTACGACGATCCGCACGAACCCGTCGGCCGGCAGTGGCCGCGCACCGAGCCGGTCGAGATCGGCCCCGGCTGCTGGCTCGGTACGGGCGCGGTGATCCTTCCCGGGGCCCGGCTCGGCCGCAACGTGGTGGTCGCCGCGGGCGCGGTGGTGCGCGGCGAGGTGCCCGACCACTCGGTGGTCGCCGGTGCGCCCGCGCGGATCGTGCGGAGCTGGGACGCGGAGAACGGGTGGCAGCCCCCGCTGCGGACGCCCGCCCCGGTCCCCATCCCGGCGGGTGTCACCCCGGAACAGCTCATCGCCCTCGGAAGCCTGGAGTCCGGCCCTTCCTGACGGCTCCCGGGCGCCGCCCCTCCTGGCCGGCACGCGCCCCGCGTCCCACGGACGAGCCGCATGGAAGAGGCGGACGGTGAGGGCTGCCCGGCCGCAACCGGGGCACGGGCGGCGGCTGTCGGCGTGAGCCGTATGCGTGCTCCCGTCGGCTCCTTCGACGACGTCCGCCCCGCCCGGGACTGCCTCGGCCTGCTCACCGCGCCGGTCGCCGACGCGGTCCGGAACCGGCAGGGCGACGTCCCGCTCCACGACCTCGTCCACGTGGACAGCGACCCGGAGATCGCCGATACGGCCGCCTTCGTGGAGCACTACGGGCAGGAGCTGCTCGGCGTATCGGCGAACCGCGTCGTCGCCGGCAAGCGCGGCGGTGAGACCACGCTCGCCGCCCGTCCGGTGCTCTCCCGTACCCGGCTCGATGTGAATGGCGCCGTCCGCAGGCAACTCGGCGTGCGCAAGGCGTCCTTCGCCCCCAGGGGGACGGCCACCGGCGGGACGGGCATGGCGTAGGGGGGGGAATCACCCCCGTCGGACTGCCCGCCGCCCGGCCGCTGCTCGTGGACCCGGCCGTCGTGGACCCGGCCGTCGTGGACCCGGCCGTCGTGGACCTGGACCGGGTGCTGGTCGGCAGTGGCCGCCGCAGCGGCAAGGTTCATCGTCCCCGGGAGGACGTTCGCAGGGCTGCCGGGCGCTGTCGTCGTCGAAGGGCCCGGCGGCTGACGCGAGCACAGCCGTCCCGGGCGCCGGACCGCGTACGCGTCAGCCCAGAGCGGGGATCTCTATGGCCGGGCACCGGTCCATGACCATGTCGCGGCCCGCTGTCCTGACCCGGCCGTACGCCGCCTCGTCGATCACACCGAGCTGGAACCAGACGGCTTTCGCGCCGATGGCCACCGCCTCGTCGGCCACCGCGCCCGCCAGATCGCTGTTCACGAAGACATCGACGACGTCCACCGGGAAGGGGACGGCGGAGAGCGACGCGTACCCCTGTTCGCCGTTGACCGTCTCGGCCTTGGGGTGCACCGGCACGACGCGCTTGCCGAAGCGCCGCAGCACCCCGGCCACCCCGTAGGCGGCTCGTGCCCTGTTGTTCGACAGACCCACCACCGCCCAGGTGTCGCCGGTCGCGGTGAGGATCCTCCTGATGGTCTCCGTGTCTGCGTCCATGTCAGGACAACGGCGCACCCGCGACGACCATTCCCGCCACGCCGCATAGGCTGGCCCGATGCAGGAGCAGTACCGGACAGTCGCCCGCGAGGGTGTGCACGAGACCGAGATCAGCCGATCGCGTTTCGTCTGCGCACTGGCGCCCGCCGCGACCGAGGAGGAGGCACAGGCCTTCCTCGCCCGCATCCGCAAGGAGCACCCGGGCGCGTCCCACCACTGCTTCGCCTACGTCATCGGCGCCGATGCCTCCGTACAGAAGGCCGGCGACGACGGCGAGCCCGGCGGCACCGCCGGTGTGCCGATGCTCCAGATGCTGCTGCGGCGCGAGACGCGGTACGCGGTCGCCGTCGTCACCCGCTACTTCGGCGGGGTGAAGCTGGGAGCGGGCGGGCTGATCCGGGCGTACGGCGGCGCCGTCGGAGAGGCCCTGGACGCGCTCGGCACCGTCGTCAGGCAGCGCTACCGGCTCGCCACGGTCACCGTCGACCACCAGCGCGCGGGCAAGCTGGAGAACGATCTGCGGGCCACCGGGCGCGTCGTGCGCGCGGTGCGCTACGCGGAGGCGGTGACGATCGAGATCGGGCTGCCGGACGCCGATGCCGGGGACTTCCGGGCCTGGCTCGCCGACAGCACGGCGGGGACCGCCACGCTGGAGCTCGGCGAAGAGGCGTACGGCTGAGCGGGAGCGCCGCCCTCTCCCGGGCGTATGCCGGGAACGCGGGCGCCGGGCCCCCCGCCGTACCCCCGGTGGAGGGGGCACACCCCGACCGGGCCACGCCGCCGTCCCGGGGCGCCGTCGCACGGCGGTGACCGGGTCACCGGAGCCCGCCACAGCAGTGTGTCCTGCATACCTATGAGCTACCAGGCAGTACCCCCCACCGTTGAGGCACAGCGTCGAGCACGGTCGTCCGTGCGGGAGCGGGATGGGGGAGATCAATGTCCGGTGTTGCCCTGTGCGCGCAAGACATGCAGAGACAAGACACGCAGAGACGAGACACGCAGAGACAAGACGTGCAGAGACAGGTGCACGCGGCCGACCATGCCGGAGTCCGGGAGGAGGTCCTCACCGAACTGTGCTCGGTGCTCTTCGCGTCCCTGCCGCGGCGGGACCAGCGCAGTCGGGGAGTGGAGTACGTCCGCGGGCTGCTGGCGGCGGAGGGACGCAAATCGATCCGCAACATGGCCGCGCTGACCGGCGGGGCCACCACCGAGCAGGGGCTCCACCACTTCGTCAGCAGTTCCACCTGGGACTGGGCGCAGGTGCGCGGGCGGCTGGCCCAGTACCTTGCGCGGGTCGCCCTGCCCCGTGCGTGGGTGGTGCGCCCGATGATCGTTCCGAAGGCCGGTGAGCACTCCGTCGGCGTCGACCGCCGGTACTTCCCGGCCCTCGGTCAGGTGCTCAACGCCCAGCAGGCCTTCGGGGTCTGGGCGGCATCCGACCGGATGAGCAGCCCGGTCAACTGGCGGCTGCACCTGTCCGGGGCGTGGCTCGACGACGGCCGCCGCAGGACCCGCGCCTCGATACCGGAGACCCTGAGCCCGGAGGAGACACTGGGCGAGTGCGCGATCGAGGCATGCCGGGAGCTGCTTGCGGGACACCGGCTGCCCCTCCTGCCGGTGGTGCTGGACGCCCGCGAGGCGGAGGCGGCCACCACGGTCCGGCAGCTGCGCGCCGCGGGCCTGCCGTTCCTGATCAGGGTGAACGGCACCCAGCTGCTCACCAGGGCGGACGCCACGGCCTCCGTGCGGGGCGGCGAGCGCCCGGCGCATCAGATCATGGGCGCGGCGCGGGAGCTGCGGCGGCAGGCCGTCTGGACCGATCACGGTGCGGTGCCGGTGACCCGGACGAGCCTGGTGGCGGTCCTGCGGGTCGGACTGCCCGGCCGCTCGTCCCGCTGCGATCCCCCCGGGCAGGCCGGTGACCTGAGCGGTCTGCTGCTGCTCGGTGAGTGGCGGGACGGCGGGCGCTGGCCCGCGGCGCTGTGGCTCACGGACCTGACCGGCGGCCGGCCCGGCGCCCTGCTGCGGCTGAGCAAGCTCATCGGCCGGGTCGACCGCGACTGCGCCGAGATCGCCGATCAGGTGGGCGTCCGGGATTACGCGGG
The DNA here is from genome assembly GCF_036061255.1 of Streptomyces sp. NBC_00388. Classification (NCBI taxonomy): domain Bacteria; kingdom Bacillati; phylum Actinomycetota; class Actinomycetes; order Kitasatosporales; family Streptomycetaceae; genus Streptomyces; species Streptomyces sp. NBC_00388. The sequence goes on along the minus strand of NZ_CP107948.1, from coordinate 1,021,572 downwards.
GCGCTCCTTCGGCGGCTGGCACCGGCACATCACCCTCGCCTCGGCCGCCCACGCGATCACCGCCGTGGCCGGCTCGGCAGAACGGGCGTCCCGGGCTTCGTGACGTCCCGCGGGCGGCGGCGCGGCGGGCGCCAGCCGTCCGGGCCTGTGGGAGCGGCGCCGGCGGGCGACGGGCTCCCGCCCCGCAGCACGTGGCGGATGCGGGAGAGGCGGAGGGCCAGCTGCACTTCGAAGGCCCGCTCAGGCTGCTGCCACCCGGAGCCCAGCAGCTCGCTGATGCGCTCCAGCCGGCGGGTGACCGTATTGGGGTGCACGTGCAGCCGCTCGGCCGCGTACGTCGGGCTTGAGCCGGTGTCGAAGTACGCCTCCAGAGTGGGGACGAGCTCGGTGAGCCGCTGCCGGTCGTAGTCGGCCACCGGTCCGATCGTGGCGTCTATGAACGCGCCGGTGTCATGGCTGCCCGACAGCAGGGCGCCCAGGCCGCCCAGTTCGCGTGCGGAGGCGGCCCGGCCGACGGCGCCGAGCGCGGTCATGGCGTCGGAGCAGCGCTGGGCCTCCTGGTGGGCGCCGGCGAAGGACAGTGCTCCGGTCACCGGTCCGGCCGAGGCCACCGTCACGCGCTGGCCGAGCAGGGGGGAGAGTTCGTCGTGGACGGCCCGGGCCGCGCCTCCCGCGTCGTCGCCCGCGAGGAGGAGCACGGCGCAGTCCTCGCGCAGGCTCACGAGACCGTTCGTGCGCCGGGTGTACGAGGTCGCCCAGGAGCCCAGCTCGCTCCCGTACGCCCGCTCGGGGCGGACGACGACCACGAGATGGGGCCCGTCCGGATCGATGCCGCAGCGCCGGGCCCGCGCCTCCAGGAGAGGGTCCGGGCGCCCGGAGAGCGCGAGCAGGTCGTCCAGGAGGCTGTGCCGCACCTGGCTGTGGACTCGCGCGTTGCGGCCCGCCTCCAGCAGCAGCGAGATGGCGGTGAAGCGGGCACCCAGCCCCAGTAACCGCTCGTCGAACTCGGTGAGCCGGTGCCCCGGGAACATCAGCAGGGTGCCGAGGTGCTCGTCGCCCGCGACGACCGGCGCGGCCCACGAGCCGTCGGCCAGGGAGACCGGCTCACCGGCGGCCCGTGCCCCGGACGCGGCGGGCCGCAGGGCGCTCTCGCCGATGTCCGGCGGGTCGCCGGCCGCGGCGAGGAACGTTCCGTCCAGGGCGAGGACCCGGACCGCTCCGCCCAGCCGGCGGGCCAGCTCAGCGACCAGGGTCTGCGGGCCTCCGCCGTTCAGTACCAGAGCGGTGAACCGGTGGTGTGTGTCGCCGAGTTCGCGCTCCAGGCGCAGGGCGGGCCCCCGCAGCGCGGCCACCGTCGCCGTGGCCGCGTCGAGCAGGCGTGCGCTCTCGATGGCGGCGCCCGCGAGGTCGCCGAGAGAGCTCATGAGCGAGATCTCGTCGGCGCTGAAGTGGCGTACGTTCCGGTCGGCGGCATAGAGGGCGCCGGCCGGCCGGGTGCCCTGGCTCAGCGGTACCGCCACGAGGGCGCGCAGCGCCTCGGCCTCGACCGCCTCGTCGAAGGCGGGGTGGTGGCGGAAGCGCTTGTCCGCCGGGTAGTCGGGGGTCCAGAACGGGGCCGAGTCGACGAGGGCCTCGCCGACCGGCCCGGCGTCGGCCGGCAACCGCAGACCCATCGTGCCGGTCGAGGTGTGGCCGTCGGAGCTGCGGACCCGGACGATTCCCTGCTCCTCGGCAGGGAAGCTGATGAAGGCCATGTCGAGACCGAGCAGCAGTCGGGCCCGGCGTGTGACGACCTTGAGGACGGCGTCCAGCTCCTGGGCCGCGGCGAGCTCGCGTGCGGTGTCGACGAGGGCGGACATCCCCATCTCCCGCTGCTGGCGCCGGCCCGCCTGTGCGTGGATCCGCAGAGCCAGGCCCCTGGCCCGCGTCAGCGCGTCCCGCTCGGCGTCGGCGACACCTTCCTCAAGGGCTTGCGTCACCAGTGCCTCCACCTGCTCCACCGGTGCCTCGCCGGCCAGTAACTCCAGCACGGCGAGCGCGTCGGACCCCACCCTGATCTTCGACACGATGCTCCTTTTGTCATGTTCTCGCAGCTGCGTTCCCCTTTGCGCAGCCCCTCGGAACCTACGCAGACGACCTGACGGAGTCAACAGTTTGTTGAACGATGGTCGGAGGTGTGCGCCGGTCCGTCGCTGCGGCGACCGCGCCGCCCCGGGAGGGCCGGGACGTGCCACCGCAGGGCCCTCCCGTCCGGCCCGCCCCCTCGGCCCGGAGGAACGGCCATCGCGCAGAGGGGAGCTGACGGCCCGGCCGGCCCTGCCGCCCGGGGCGGTACCGGAGCGCCGCCCGCCCGGGGACCTGATGGAGTACCGGCCACCTGACGGATTGCACCGGCGGCCCTTGGCGGGTCTTCCGTGCGCGTCACAGGATCGGGGCATTGCGAAGCGGGCCTGCGCCCAGGCCGGGCGGGCCCCGCCGGTCCTGTGCAACCTCCGAGTGCCCGTCCTGTGCAACCTCCGAGTGGGAGCGCCATGTTGAACGTCGCTGTTGTCTATTACTCGGCAACCGGGAATGTGCACCGGCTGGCCGATGCGGCGGCCGTCTCCGCCAGGAAGGCGGGCGCCGATGTGCGCCTGCGCCGCGTGGCGGAGGTGTTCCCGCCGGCGCAGGTCGCCGCGGACGACGCCTGGGCCGCGCACCTGGCGGCCACCCGTGATGTGCCGCAGGCCGCCCTGGGGGACCTGGAGTGGGCGGACGCGATCCTGTTCGGCACCCCGACGCGCTTCGGCCTCCCCGCCGCGCAGCTCAAGTACTTCCTCGACACCACTGTGGGGCTGTCGCTCCAGGGCAAGCTGGTGAACAAGGTCGTCTCCTCGTTCACCTCGACGGCGGCCGGGCACAGCGGGCAGGAGAGCACCATCCTGGCGCTGAACAACACCTACTACCACTGGGGCGCGCTCATCGTGCCGACGGGCACTGCCGACCCGGTCCTGTCCACGCCGGGCAACGGCAATCCGTACGGCGTCAGCAGCGTCTCCGGTGCCCGGCCGGGCAACGTCAGCGAGGAGAACCTCGCGGCCATGGAGTTCCAGGCCCGGCGGGTCGCCGGGATCGCCGGCGCCCTCAAGCGGGGCTTCCGGGCCGGCTGACGTCCGCGCCGCCCCGGGCCCTGCCCCACGCGTCACGAGTACAGACCGAGTCAGCACGCATGCCAGCACAGGAGGTCCGACGCATGGAGAGAAAGATCGCCCTGGTCACGGGGGCAGCCGGCGGAATCGGTGAAGCCGTCGTCCGGGCACTGGGAGAACGCGGCGTGCGCGTCGCCGCCGTCGACCTGGACGGCGAACGTCTCCGGCGCACGGTGGACGGCATCGTCGCGGACGGGCTGCGGGCCGAGGCGTTCACCTGCGACGTGACGAACAGTCAGGCCGTCGAATCAACTGTCGGGCGGATCGAGTCCGGGCTGGGGCCCGTGGACTATCTCGTCAACGCGGCCGGTGTGCTGCGCCTCGGCGAGGTCCGCAGCCTCACCGACGAGGACTGGACATCGACCTTCGCGGTCAACACGACCGGCGTCTTCCACATGTGCCGCGCGGTGGCCAGGCGGATGCTTCCCCGCTCGCGCGGCGGCATCGTCACCGTCGCCTCCAACGCGGCCGGCACCCCCCGTACGGAGATGGCCGCGTACGCCGCGTCCAAGGCGGCGGCGTCCCTGTTCACCAAGAGCCTCGGACTGGAACTGGCACGGCACGGCATCCGCTGCAACGTGGTCGCCCCCGGCTCCACCGACACCCGGATGCTCACCTCGATGTGGCACGACGAGAGCGGACCGCGGGGCACCGTCGAGGGCCGTCCCGAGGCCTTCCGTGTGGGCATCCCGCTCGGCAGGGTGGCGCGCCCGTCGGACGTCGCCGACGCCGTCGTCTTCCTCCTCTCGGACCAGTCCTCGCACATCACCCTGCACGACCTGACGGTCGACGGGGGTGCCGCGCTCGGTGTCTGACCGTCCCACTGACTCCAACCAGCGGAGAAGGACCTTGCCCGGCATACCCCGTATCGAGCCCTACCCGATGCCGACCTCCACCGAGCTCCCCACCAACGTCGCGCAGTGGACCGCCGACCCCGAGCGGGCCGTGCTGCTCGTCCACGACATGCAGCGCTACTTCCTGCAGCCCCTGCCCGCCACCCTGCGCGACGAGCTGGTCCGCAACGCGGCCACGCTGCGCGACCGGTGTGCCGCGCTCGGCATCCCCGTGGCCTACACGGCGCAGCCCGGCGGGATGTCCGAGGACCAGCGCGGTCTGCTCGCCGACTTCTGGGGGCCCGGCATGCGCACCGACCCCGCCGACCGGGCGGTCGTCGGGCCGCTGGCCCCGGTCCCCGGCGACTGGGTGTTCACCAAGTGGCGCTACAGCGCCTTCTTCCGCTCCGACCTGCTGAAGCAGATGCGCCGGGCCGGCCGCGACCAACTGATCATCTGTGGTGTCTACGCCCACGTGGGCGTGCTCATGAGCGCGGTCGACGCGTTCACCAACGACATCCAGGTGTTCCTGGTCGCGGACGCCGTCGCCGACTTCTCCGAGCAGCAGCACCGCCAGGCCGTCGAGTACGCGGCGAGCCGCTGCGCGATGGCGGTCACGACCAAGGAAGTCCTGCTGTGACCGGAACAGAGGACCGCGCGCCCCTGCGTACGGACGGCCCGGACCTGCTCGGACAGGTACTCGGCCGCACGCCGCCACCGTTCGCGCTGCTGCACCGCCCCGGGTCCACGGGCCCCGGAACGCTTGACGTGCTGATCGGTGCGGTCACGACGCCCGCCACCCTCGCGGACATCCCGCTGCCGGACGCGACCGCACTGCCAGGCGCTCCCCGCCACGAGATGCTGGTCCTCGTCCCCTACCGCCAGATCACCGAGCGCGGCTTCGTCTGCACCGACGACGGTGCCCCGCTGATCGCCATGGCGGTGGCCGGGCAGACGACGGCTCCGCTCAGCGACGTACTGGCCCGGATCCCCGACACCGCCATCGAACTGTCCGGCGGGCACTTCGACATCGACGACGCCGCCTACGCGGAGACCGCGCGCCGGGTGATCGCCGACGAGATCGGCCAGGGCGCGGGGGCCAACTTCGTACTCAAGCGCACCTTCGTGGCCGACATCACCGACTACACGCCGCGCAGCGCGCTCACCCTCTTCCGGCGGTTGCTGGTGGGTGAGACCGGCGCCTACTGGACGTTCATCGTCCACACCGGGTCGCGTACGTTCGTCGGTGCCACACCGGAGTGCCATGTCGGCCTGCGCGACGGGACCGCCGTGATGAACCCCATCAGCGGCACCTACCGCTATCCGCCCTCCGGCCCCACCCTCCCCGGCGTCATGGAGTTCCTCTCCGACCAGAAGGAGGCCGACGAGCTCTACATGGTCGTCGACGAGGAACTGAAGATGATGGCCCGGATCTGCGCGACGGGCGGCCGGGTGACAGGCCCCTACCTCAAGGAGATGGCGCGCCTCGCGCACACCGAGTACTTCATCGAGGGCCGCAGCACCAGCGACCCGCGCGCGATCCTGCGCGAGACGATGTTCGCCCCCACGGTCACCGGGAGCCCGCTGGAGAACGCCTGCCGGGTCATCCGCACGTACGAGCCGCACGGACGGGGCTACTACAGCGGGGTCGTGGCGCTCATCGGGCAGGACGCGGCGGGGGCCCGCTCCCTGGACTCCGCCATCCTCATCCGCACCGCCGACATCGGCCAGGACGGGCGGGTGGGGATCAGCGTCGGCGCGACGCTCGTACGCCACTCCGATCCGGCCTCCGAGGTGGCGGAGACCCGGGCCAAGGCCGCAGGGCTGCTCGCGGCGCTGGAGGCCGACGCGCCGGTCACCCTGGCCTCGCACCCGCAGGTGAGAGCGGCGCTGGAACAGCGCAACGCGACCATCGCCGGTTTCTGGCTGGCCGGTACGGGGACACCCCCGGCCGGCGAGCACCCCCGGGCTACCGGTGCGCCCGGCGGCGGTGGCCCCACGGTGCTCGTCATCGACGCGGAGGACACCTTCACGGCGATGCTCGCCCATCAACTGCGCTCGGTGGGGCTCTCCGTGACGGTACGGCGGTTCGACGAGCCGTACACCTTCGACGGCTGGGACCTCGTCATCATGGGGCCGGGGCCGGGTTCCCCGCACGACAGCGGCCACCCCAAGATCGGACACCTGCGGGGGGCGATACGGACCCTGCTCGCCGGGCGGCGGCCCTTTCTGGCCGTCTGCCTCAGCCACCAGCTCCTCAGCCGCGAGCTCGGCTTCGACGTCGTCCGCCGCGACGTGCCGAACCAGGGAGTGCAGCGCGAGATCGACTTCTTCGGCCGCCGGGAGCGGGTCGGTTTCTACAACACGTTCGCCGCGGTCTCACCCCACGACACGGTGGAGTGCGGTGCGGCGGGAGCCGTGGAGGTGAGCCGCGACGACGCCACGGGGGAGGTGTACGGCCTGCGGGGCCCCCACTTCGCCTCGATGCAGTTCCATGCCGAGTCCCTGCTCACCCAGGACGGCGTACGCATCCTGGAACGGCTCACCGCCGAGGTGCTGAGCCGTTCCGGAACGCCCGCGGCGGAAGTGCTGAGCGCATGACCCGGCGGGCCCGGACCCGCACGGGCCGGTGACACACGCCCCGCCCCGCCGCCGGGTCAGATGACGGACTCCGGGCCGGTTCCTGTACGCGGGTCCGCCCCGGCGGTGTCATCTACTCCGGACCCCAACCCACCTTGCAGCCGCAGCCAAAGCCGAGGACATCCTGATGTTACGGATACCCGCCAGCAACAACGGCCTCTATCTCGGGACGGTGCCGCAGTCCGCCGCCGCGAAGAACGGCGGCACACTGATCACGCTCGACCATGTGATGGAGACCCTTCCCGGCGTCGGCCGCACGCTGACCGTGGCCGAACTCGCCGAGCACGTCGACGACATGGCGGGCCGCCTGTGGGCCGCCGGAGTCCGGCCCAGCGAACATGTCGCGATCCACCTGAGCCCGGGGTTCGACACCTATGTACTCGCCACGGCAGCGGCCCGTATCGGCGCGGTGCCGGTCATGCTGTCGCCGGCGCTGGAGGCCGGATGCGTCACCGCGCTGCTCGGCCGGCTCGACCGGCCGCATCTGCTCACGGACGGAGCCAAACTGGACGGGCCGCTCTCCGCCGTCCCGTCGGCCGGTCTCACCGGCAGCATCATCGTCACCACCGGCTCAAGGCCCGGCACGGTGTCCCTGGCCGGGCTGGCCGGAGCGCCGCGGCAGCGTCCCGTTCTCCTCCACCCCGACCAGCCCGCGCTGATGACCCACACCTCCGGTACCACCGGGCTGCCGAAGCTCGTCGTGCACTCAGCGCGCACCCTGCGCGGCCGGTTCCGCCCCCAGGAACGGCTCGCATCGCTCGTGCGCAGGCGCGAGACCGTGGCCATCCATGTGTCGTACGTGCACTCCCGGATGTACCTGGCGCTCGCGGTGCTCCTGCCGCGCGCCATGCCGCTGGTCATCATGAACGACTCGGACCCCGCAGGTGTCGCGGAACTCTTCGCCGAGACACGGCCCGGGTTCATCGAGACCCACCCGAACTCCTTCATGGAGTGGGAGGAACTCGTCGATCACCCGCGCAAGCCGCTCGCCGGTGTCCGTTACTTCAGCAGCACGTTCGACGCCATCCACCCGAGCACCATGGACCGGCTGCTCCGGGCGTCGGAGCGCCGTGCCCCGCTGTTCTTCCAGATCTACGGGCAGAGCGAGTGCGGGCCGCTGGTGGGCCGCGGCTACACGCGGAAGAACGCGCACAGGGCCGACGGCCGCTGCCTGGGGTTCGCCCTGCCGGGCGTCACGAACTTCCGGCTGGTCTCCCGCAACGGCGCCCGCCCGTCACGGGAGACCCCCGGGTACATCGAGGTGAGCACCGCCGGCCGTGCCCTGACCTACTTCGGCGAGGGGGAGCGCTTCGACCGGCAGGTGTACGGGAGCTGGTGGCGCGGTGGTGATGTCGGGTACCGCTCCCGGCTCGGCTGCCTGCATCTGCTGGACCGTGAGGTCGACGTCATCCCGACCATCCACAGCACCCTGGAGGTCGAGGACACCGTGCTGGCCCGGCTGGAGGAGCTGACGGAGCTCGTCGTGGTCGCGGGCCGGGACCAGGAGCCCGTCCCGGTCGTGTGCACCAGGGACGATCTCCCGCTGGACCCCGGGCGGTGGCAGGCCGCGGTGGCCGGCCTCGCACCGATGGCGGCTCCGGTCCGGATGCCGCTGGCGGAACTGCCCCGTACGGCCACCATGAAGATCAAGCGCGTCGAACTGTCCCAGCGGCTGCGGACGCGGGAAGGCCGGGCATCATGACACAGCAGGCGACCGGGGGCGACGGCCCGGCTCCCCCGGCGGACTTCGACGTGCTGGTGGTCGGCGCAGGGCCGAGCGGGCTGATGGCGGCCATCGAGCTGCTGCGGCGCGGAGTCCGGGTGCGCGTCATCGACCGGGCGCCGCATCCGATGCGGGCCCCCAAGGCCCTCTCGCTGTGGCCACGCGCGCTCGACATCCTGGAGGACGTGGGCCTGCGCGAGGAGATCCGGCGCGGTTCCACGCGGATCGACGCCTTCAGCTACTTCTCCGACCGCCGGCTGCTCGCCTCCTTCGGCTTCCCGGAGGACCTGGCGTCCCGGATCCTCCCGCAGTACGAGACCGAACAGGCCCTCACGGGGCGGCTGGAGGGCCTCGGCGGCAAGGTCGAGCGCGGCGTACGGCTCCTGGCCCTGGACGGCGTCGATCACTCCGGGGACATCGGGACCAGCGACAGCGTCACCGCCGTCCTGGAGCATGCCGGCGGGGAAGTGGAGCGAGCCCGGGCGCCCTTCGTCATCGGCGCCGACGGAGCGGGCAGTTCCGTGCGCGGCCAGCTGGGGGTCGGCTTCGGCGGCAACACGTACGAGATGGCCTTCGCGCTGATCGACACACGCATCGAGGGCAGCCTTCCGCAGGACGAGATCGCCTACTACCAGTCCCCGGCGGGGACGCTCGTGATCGTGCCGATGCCGGACGGCGTCTTCCGATTCCTGTCCGTGATGTCCGGCGGCCAGGAGGTGAGTGTGCCGATGATGCAGGCGATCCTCGACGAACGCGGGCCGCGCGGGGTGCGGATCACGGAACCGGTCTGGCAGACGGTCTTCCGGGTGCACGCCCGGCACGCGGGCGACTTCCGGCGCGGACGCGTCTTCCTCATGGGTGACGCCGCGCATGTGCACAGCCCGGCGGGCGGCCAGGGCATGAACAACGGCCTTCAGGACGCCAACAACCTCGGCTGGAAACTGGCTGCCGTGATCCACGGGCGGGCGCCGCACTCGCTGCTGCTGAGCTACGGTCCCGAACGTTCCGAGGCGACGCGCCGCATCGTCCGTGACACCGATCTCCAGACACGGGCCTGGATGGTCGGCGGCCAGGTGCGGATCCGGGCCCGCGACGCCGCCTTCCGGCTGCTCGACCGGACCGGCGCCGTGTCCCGGCTCTACGCGCCGGTGATGGCGGGCCGGCGGCTCGCGTACACCCCGGCCCGCGACACCCAGTTCCCGGCGCGCAGGCAGGGCTGTCCGCCACGGACCCGTCTCCCCGGCGGTCTGAAGGTGGGCGCGGTCTTCCCCCGGGAACCGGCGGTCTCCCTCGGTCTCGCGGGCCCGGACGTGGACCCGTCGGCCTGGGCCCTCGTCGTCCTCCCGCCCCGGGACGGCTCAGCCTGGCTGACCGAGGCCGGGCATCTGGCCGCCCGGTGGCCGCTGGTGCGGGTGGTGCGTCCGGCGCGGGCAGATGTCGCGGCGCACGGCGGCTGCGGCAGGCCGGGCTACTACCTCGTCCGCCCCGACGGGCATGTCGCGGCCCACGGACACGCGCGCGACCTGAACCGGCTGGAGGCCGAGCTCGGCGCGGCGCTCCTGCCACGCGGTTGACCATCTCCCCCCGGGGAGAGGGCCGTTGGGGTTGCGTCCTTAGATCCTCGACATTTAGTATCCAGGATGTGAGGATGTATCAAGGCGTGGAGTGGGCACCGCACAGCTGCCTGAATCCGGCGTGGGCGGGGCCCGATGACGTGGTCACGGCCGCCCGGCTCGCGGCCTGCCGGCGCCCTGCCTCAACAAGCAGCCTCAGGCACTCGCCCGGGCAGGCATCGTCTCCTCCGTGCCGGGCCCGCGGGGCGGCTTCCGGCGGGCCCGCGGGCCCGAGGACGTCACCCTGACGGGCTTGGCGGCGGCGGCCGAAGGGCCGGATCAGGCCTTCCGCTGCGCCGGGATCCGGCAGCAGGGGCCGGGCGCGGGAACGCCGGACGGCTACCGCGGTCCGTGCGCCGTCTCGCAGGCCATGCGCACGGCCGGGCCCGCCCGGCGGCGCGAGTCGCGGGGCAGACCCTCGCGGAGATCAAGGCCACGGCCGAGTGCACTGCCCGGGTGTACCCGCCCGTGTGCGCCGCTGGTTCGCCGCCGCCCGCGGCTGACCCACGCGGCCCCGCGGTACCGGGCGGGGCGTACGCACCCTGCAATCCTGGACAATTTTTTATCCTGATACCAAGGGGTTGAACCATGACCGATCATCCGGAACTCAGTTGCAGGCGCGTGGTGTTGCGCCGGCGGCCGGCGGGTTCGCGACCGTGCGGGCACGGGACCGGGGGCACGCCGTGACGGCCGTCGAATCTCCCGCGCCCACGGCCGGCACCGGCCGGTCACCGCTGAAGGGCTGGCTCGCGGTCTCCGCTGTCACCCTGGGGATCTTCTCCCTGATGACGTCCGAACTTCTGCCGGTCGGTCTGCTCACACCGGTGGGATCCGAGCTGAACGTCTCGGAGGGGACAGCCGGTCTGATGGTGACGGTGCCCGGCCTGGTGGCCGCGGTGTCGGCGCCACTGATCACCGTGATGGCGGGCCGGGTGGACCGGCGGCTGGTCCTGGCCGTGCTGCTCGGCCTGGTGGGCGCGGCCAACCTGGCCTCCGCCGCCACCCCGAACTTCGCCACCCTGCTCATCGCCCGCTTCCTCATCGGCGTGAGCGTCGGCGGCTTCTGGGCCATCGCGGGCGGTCTCGCCCTGCGGCTGGTGCCCGGGAAACACGTTCCCCGGGCCATGTCGGTGATCTTCGGCGGCGTGTCGACCGCATCGGTCCTCGGCGTGCCCACCGGCACACTGCTGGGCGACATGAGCGGCTGGCGCACCGCGTTCGCCGCGGTCGGGGTGCTCGGCCTCGCGGCGCTGGTCTGTCTGGTGCTCATGGTGCCGCCGCTGCCCGCCACCCGGACGATCACCTTCCCCGAACTGCCCCGGCTGCTCCGGGACAACGCGGCGATCCGCATCGGCGTACTCGCCACCTTCCTGCTCATCACCGGTCACTTCGTCGCGTACACGTTCGTCCGCCCCGTTCTCCAGGACATCTCCGGTTTCGACGGCAACATGACCAGTTCGCTCCTGCTCGTCTACGGAGTGGCGGGCATCGCAGGCAACTTCGTGGCCGGTTCGCGGGCCGCGAAGCACATCCGGGCGACCCTGTTCTCCATCGCGATCGTGCTGACGGCCGCCATGGTGCTGATCCCCGTCCTCGGTACGGGCCGTGCCGGAGGAGCCGTCCTCCTCGTCGTCTGGGGTCTCGGGTACGGGGGAGTCTCGGTGAGCCTGCAGACCTGGATGCTCAAGGCGGCCCCGGAGGCGAACGAGGCCGCCTCGTCCCTCTTCGTCATGATGTTCAACCTGTCGATCGCCCTCGGAGCTCTGATCGGAGGCCTCGTCGTGGACGGTTCGACGTCCGGTGTCCTGTGGCTGGGTGGCACTCTTGTCCTGCTGACAGCGGCAGCGGTGGCGACGTCACGGAAGGCGCAACTCGCCTGACGGCGACCCGCACCCCCATGAACCGCCGCGTTGCGCCGGCCGTCCTCGGCGCGACGTGGCCGGCACACAGCCCCCGTGCGTCACTCCGGTGCGCGGGGGCTGTCCTGTGCCGCGGTCAGGCCACGGGGCCCTGTGCCCCGCTCATACGATCACCCCGACGAGGCCGGCGTCGGTCGCCACGGGGCGTACCGCGGCCGGTACATGGGCGACCGGGGGCAGCGCGAGCACGGCTCGGGCGATCCCGTCCGAGTCGCCCAGCGTGACGGAGTCCACCCCGGGGCGGATCCCGGCCGCGGTCACCCAGTGCACGGACTCCGTGGGGACCCCGTACGCGAACCGGCGCGGGTGGGCGTGGCCCTGCGGGCCGAGGACGTGGTAGGGCCGCGGTGTCACGGCGAGCCCTCCGGTCTCGTAACCGCCCCCCTGGCCACCGGGGATGCGATAGGTGGTGCACTGGCCGGTGTTGAGCAGGTGCCGCAGCAGCGGGTCAGCGGTGCGGCGCAGATCCGGCTCCGGCAGCCGGGCCTCGATCAGCGCCTGGGCGCGTACCGGGGGGCCGGGCACGAGAGCGGAGTCCGCGACGAAGGCGGGGTCGCCCGTGTCGATGCGGATGCGGGTGCCGGGACCTGTGACCTCCAGGACGCCCGCTTCGATGAGGGCGATCATCTCCTCGATGCGGGAGGCCGGCGGTCCGATGGAGAGGTAGGCGTTCAGCGGGGTGTACCAGCCTTCGAGGTCGTCCCGGTGCGAGTCGCCGTCCAGCCCTCCGTGATCGACCGCGAGCCGGACTTCGTTCCTGAGGTCCCGCAGCACGTCGAGCGCGGCCTTGAGCGGGCCGCTGACATTGCCCGCGCGTGCCTGCCGCACGTCGTGTGCCAGGTGCTCCAGCAGCCATGTCCGGAACCCGTCGCGATCGGCGAAGACCCGGTCCCCGTACGGCTGGGTGAGCCGTTCCCAGCTCCACCTGTCGGCGGGGCCGATACCCCAGGCGTCCAGCAGGGCCGACGGGTCTCCTCCCGGCGGAAGGGTCAGGTACTGCCCGACGAAGGACTCGCGGTCCGCGCCGCGTCCGCGGGCTTCGAGCAGGGCGCCGTAGTAGACGCTCTCCACCTCCCGCGAGATGACCGGCCAGAGCTCCGCGGTGAACCGGACGCCTGCGTCCGATGGCCGGCTGCGGAGCTCGCCGATCAGGGCAGGGGTCAGCAGCCGGGGGAAGTACCGTCCGTGAGCGCCCTTCTCGTTCTCCCCGCGCGCCTGGTACGGCACACCGCGGCGCGAACTCGCGCAGAGCAGCGGCTCCTGTCCCGAAGGCCGGTAGACCAGCCGCTCGTCCTCCCGGACGAACGTGCCTCCCCGCCCGGCGGTGAACAGCGCCATGTGATCGAAGAAGTTGAGCCCCAGACCTCGGAGCAGCACCGGGCGGCCCGGTTCGATCCCGCTGAGGTCGAGGTCCGCCGGGTTGGCGGGGGTGATGTACGTGAGGTGGTGGATACGGGCGAGACTCGCCGTCCGCTCCTCGTGCGGGGTGAGGCGGGCCGCGACGTGACCGAGCGCGAGGACGATGGCGTCCAGGTGGTCGAGGCGCGTACCGTCCTCCAGCCGGACGCCCTGCGGCCCACCGGGCACCCCGTGCGTATCGGCCATGGCGACCGCGCGCGAACGGTGCACACGAACCGTCACATGGGCCGGCGCGTGGGCGACCATGTGGCGGAAGCGATCGGCCAGATAACTGCCGTAGAAGGCGCGGGTGGGATAGGTGTCCGGCCCCAGTGCCCTGGCCTCGGCGAGGGCCGCCGCGCCGACGCCACCCGGGCCGCCGCCATCGCCCCGGCCACCGCCGTGCGTGTCGCCCGCGCCGCCCGCCCGGAAGCCGCCGTCCGCCCTGGAGCCCGCACCCGCCGGGGCCGCCCGGACCAGGTCCCGGGCCCACTCGTGGAGGCTCGGGCCCGGTTCGACCGGCCCGTCGATCCGTGAACTGTCGTCGGTGTAGACCGTGATCTGCGACGCCACCGTGTTCATCAGCAGGTGGCGGGATTGTCCGGTGCGCCATACGGCGCCGGCGCCAGGGGCGGCCGGGTCGACGACGTGCACCGTCACCGACGGGTGCGAGGGCGACCTCCGCTCGTTGGCACACAGCCGCTCCAGCACGGACAGTCCGCGGGGGCCGGCCCCGACGATGCAGACCTCGATACGGCTGCTGCTCACAGTGGGCTCTCCGATCTCACAGGGACGGGGGTGATCAGGGGGGCGGGCCGCGGTGCGGTCATGCTTCCGCCTGCCGGGCGGTGCGTGCGGCCGGATCCCGGCCTTGCGGCACGTCCGCCGAATCGAAGGTCCTGGCGCCGTGCATCCAGGCCACCTGGTCGTGCAGCTCGGCCTCCGACAGGGCGGACAGCATCGTGTTCCTCGCCCGGGCCGCCGGGCCCGCCGGGTGCCACAACCGCGTACTCCGGCGGGCGAGAAGCTGGATCTGCGCCGTCCGCTCGCGCCGTTCCGCGTTGTACGTCCGCAACCGCGCGGGAAGATCGCCGCCGGGAGCGCCGAGCAGGCTCCCGAGCAGCACGGCGTCCTCCAGCGCCTGGCAGGCGCCCTGCGCCGCGTAGTGCAGCATCGGATGGGCGGCGTCCCCCAGCAGGGCCACCCGCCCGTCCGTCCAGTCGCGCACCGGTTCGCGGTCCACGAGCACCCAGGACCGCCACTCCTCGCCCAGGTCGAGGAGCCGGTGAGGCACTTCGCCCAGGTCCGTGAACTCCCGCCGGACGCGCTCCCGCGTCACGGGCACCCCCGCGAACGCCTCCGCCGCTCCGTCGTCCCGGCTCGCGGCAAGGTTCAGGTATTTCCCGCCGGCGATGGGATAGTGCACGAAGTGGCAGCCTGGCCCGGCCCACCAGGTCACGGTGGGGGAGCGGAGCTCATCGGGCACACGGCTCATCTCGATGACGGCCCGGTAGACGGTGAGTCCGGACACCACCGGCGGCCCGTCGCCGACCAGTTGCCCGCGCAGCGCCGAGTGGATGCCGTCGGCGCCGATCACCCCGTCCCCGCTGACCCTCCGGCCGTCGTCGAGGACGACCGTGACGCTCGCCGCGTCCTGTTCGTACCCCACGACACCACTGCCGCCGCGCAGTTCGACCGCGCCGTGGCGGCGGCAGGCGTCCAGCAGCAGGCCGTGCAGTTCGGCCCGGTGCACGACGACGTACGGGTTGCCGAAGCGGCGCCGGTAGCGGGAGGTGAGGGGCATGCTCGCCACGTGTTCGCCGCTCACCCCGTCCATGAACCGCAGCGCTTCCATCCGTACGGCGGTCTCCCGGACCGCGTCGCCAAGACCCGGGCCGAGCCGGTCGAGCGCGTGCAGACCGTTCGGAGCCAGCTGGATTCCCGCGCCGATCTCGGCGAAACGGCCGGCCCGTTCCAGGACGAGCACCTGATGTCCCTGCCCGGCCACGGCGAGTGCGGCGGCCAGTCCGCCGATGCCGCCGCCGACGACGACGACCGTCTTCGCCGACCCGCTCCCTCCGTTCTCCCTCACCGGCGCAGGCCTTCCGCCGAGAGGAGCCGCGCGAGCTCCAGTCTCTTGATCTTGGTCGTGGCCGTCTGCGGCAGATCACCCAGACGCTGCTGCACCGGTGGGGCCATCGGCGGCAGTCCGGCCGCCGCGGCCTCCCAGGCCGCCGCGTCCAGCGGTCTGTCGTCCTTGGTGCACACGACGGGCACAGCCGTGCCGTCCGCGCCGCGCACGATGACGACCTCGTTCAGCTCCGCCAGTCTGCCCAGCAGGGTGTCCTCGGCGGCCAGAGTGCTGCCGAACCCCTCGATCAGATCCACCTCACGGTCGAGGAGGTGGACGCATCCCCACTTCGTGCGGTAGCCGACATCGCCCATCCGCCACCATCCGCCGTCGGAGAGCTGCTGCTCATAGCGGTCGTGCTCGCCGAGGTAGGTCACGATGCGGCCCTCGCTGCGCACCTCGATGTACCCCGGGCTCGACTCGGACGGCGCCCTGCCGTCACGGCTGACGACGCGGACCTCCGTCATGCCGGGAAACGGCATTCCGACGCAGCGTCCGTCCGCATCCGGGCCCCGCCGCCGGGTGAACGCACGCACCACGGCCGGGCCCACCTCGCTCTGTCCGTAGAGCTGGCCGAAGACCGGGGCGGTACGCCGGGTGGCCCGCAGCAGCCGGTGCACGGTCCGCGGGTGAATGGCGTCGAAGGTACTGCTGAAGAGTTTGACGTTCGCCAGCGGTCCCCTCGGATCGTCCGCCAGCTGCTCCCACTCCATGAAGGAGTTGGGGTGCGCCTCCAGGACGCCGGGGCGCAGGCGGGCGAAGAGATCACCGACCCGCCCCGCGTCGGAATCGGCGAGGACGACGATCGGGAACCCGCGCAGCAACGAGATGGCGAGCGCGGTGAACAGCCTGGAGTGCACGAACGACACATGCAGCGCAATGGTCTCGCGCCGCACCAGGATGGGGGCGACCGCCAGCAACTGGGGCCGGTAGCGCGCCTGGAGGCTGTGACCGGTGTGGACGGCGAGCTTCGGTGTCCCGGTGGTCCCCGAGGTGTGCGTGATGAGCGCCGGACGCCCGGGAGGCAGCGTCACCGGAGCGACACGGCCGGCCCCCGCCAGCGAGGCCAGGGAGGTGGCGCCTTCGTGGTCCCCGCTGGTGAGCAGTACGCGTTCGGCCAGCTCGAAGACGGTGTCGGGCAGCTCGTTCCCGAGCTTCTCCGCGTCGGTGACCAGGAAGGGCCTGCCCACCCGCCGGATCAGTTCGGCGACCGTGGCGCCGTCCAGCGACGGGGAGAGCAGCACGGGCACGGCGCCGATACGCGCCACCGCGCAGGCGAGGAGGACGATGTCGAACCCGTCGGACTTGTGGATGACCACTTTCTGACCGGGCCGCACCCGCGCGGCCCACAGCCGGGAGGCGAAGTCGTCGACGATGTCCGCCACTTCGGCGACGGTCGTCCGCATCCCCGCCGAGGGGGCGATGCCGAGTTCGTGGTCGAGTATCAGAACATTCGCCGGGTGCCGGGCCGCCGCCCGCTCGAAAAGCGTTCCCAGCCGGAATCCGTGATTTCCTGTGCGCTGTAGAAGCATGCCGCCAAAGCTCTCGTCGGTGGACGGAAGAATCCGGCCGTCGCATGGATACCGCTGCTTCGGCCGGAGAGTTGAGGAGATGAGTCGATGAGGTGAACGCGGAGCTTTTCAGCCCTTGTCGACGACGGCCTTGACGCGCTGGAGCGTTGCCGCCAGATCGCCTTCCACCTTGGCGCCCCATTCGATGAAGAACCGGCGCCTCTCCTGCTCGTCCATTCCGGCGACAATGCCGCGAATTCCCTCGGTCGCCTTGTCCATACGGAAATGGTGGGTGAGGGTGCAACCGCCTTCGGTGGGTTCGATGTCGAAGCCCCAGACGCTCTGCTGCCTGCGCCCCGCGGTGTCGCGCATGGCCCAGCGGAAGGTCAGGCCGGGCTCCGCCGCGACGACCTCCGAATGAGTGGTCCACTTTCCCCGTACGACCGGCGCCCAGGAGACGACGCTCTCCTCGCGCAGGTTCTCACCGCGGAACACCGCGCCGACCGATGACGGCGCCCCGGAGGCCCATTCGCCGCCCAGGCATTCCGGGCTCCATTCGCCGCTGCGCGGCAGATCACTGACGATCGCGTACACATCGTCCGGCGCCGCGGAAACATCCACACGGGCGCGGAGTTCGAAGAGCGGGGATTCATCACTGATGCTTCGGTCCATGCCCGGAAGCTTGCAGATGCCCCGTGCCGCGGGTCAAAGGCCGGGGCGCGGGTCCGTCAAGTCGTCGCGCAGGCCCGGTTCCGGGCGCTCATTCCGGGATGATGTCCCGGGCGAAGTGATGGGCGGCGATCACCATCCGGTGGGCGTGGTAGAAGCGGTGCGCCCCGTGATTGGCCACCCCCGAGTCGAGCTCGATGCGGGTGCACCCGGTGCGCCGGGCCCGCGCCTCCAGCTCCTCCATCAGCCGGCTCCCGACGCCGCCCGACCGCACCCGGGAATCGGTGACCAGGTCATCGACGAAGAGCAGCCGGCCGCGGCTCGTCGCCAGCGTCCGGTGCGTCGCCACACCCACGCACCGCCCCTCCGGGTCGTAGGCGGCGGTGAAGACGAGCCCCTGCCGGTGTGCCTCCCCGGCGAAGGCCGTGAACGCCGCTTCGGTGAGGCCGGGCCGCAGCATCCGCAGGAGCGGGCCTATGTCGGTGCGCAGGGCGGCCTGTCCGGGCACGACGTCAGCTGTTGTCAGTTCCACACCGGGAGCCTAAGGGTGTCCGGGTGAGCGCCGGGGCCGTTCAGCCGGCCGGCCCGCGGGCGGGCCGCGTGGCCCGGAATGCGTTGCGGAGGGGCCGAGTTGACGGACATCGGCTGCGGTCCACGGCGGTCCGTGCCCGCCGTGCCAGGATCCGTGGCCATGCACGCCGCCTACATAGAAGAGCTCGGTACGCCGGACGTCATCCGCTACGGCGAGCTGCCGCCGCCCCTGCCGGGCCCGACCGACGTCCTCATCGATGTGCTCGCCACCACGGTCAACCCCGTGGACACTTTCGTCCGCTCGGGAGCCTTCCGTACCCCCGTCGCCTTCCCGTTCGTGATCGGCCGGGATCTGGTCGGCCGGGTCTCCGCCCTGTCCGTGAGCGGTTGCGGAGCACCGGGCTTCGCCGCGGGCGACCTGGTGTGGAGCAACAGCCTCGGCCACGGGGGCCGGCAGGGGGCCGCCGCCGAGCAGGCCGTCGTGGCGGCCGACCGGCTCTACCACCTGCCCGCGGACGCCGACCCGTACGAGGCGGTGGCCGTGGTCCACCCCGCCGCGACGGCCTATCTCGCCCTGTTCACCCACGGCAGGATGCGCGCCGGTGAGACGGTCCTCGTCGCCGGCGCCGCGGGGAACGTCGGGAGCGCGCTGGTGGTCATGGCCGTCCGGGCGGGCGCCCGGGTCGTCGCCACCGCCGGCGCGCGGGACGCCGCGTACTGCCGCTCGCTCGGCGCGTCGGAGGTCCTGGACTACCGGGACCCCGGCCTCTTCGAGCACATCCGGGCCGTCACGCCGCGGGGCGTGGACGTATACCTCGACACCGCGGGTGAGAACGACCTGACGCACGCGGTGGGCCTGATGGCGCGCCGCGGCAGGATCGTGCTGCTCGCGGGGGCCCGGTCGCGGCCGGTGCTGCCGGCGGGCCCGCTCTACATGAAGGACTGCTCGGTCGTCGGATTCGTCATCTCCCACGCCACCGCGGCGGAGCTGGCCGAGGCCGCCGTCACGGTCAACAGCTTCCTCGGCGGCGCCCGCCTGCGCCCCCGCGCCGCCGAGACGCTTCCGCTGAGCTCCGCAGCGGAGACCCACCGCCGGATGGAAGCCGGCCGGCTCCACGGCAGAAGGGTCGTTCTCCGCCCGGACCACTGACCCGCACCCGCGGTCCTTCTGGGGTGCAGGGCCGCCGTGCACCGGTTGGGGCGCAGGGCCGCCGTGCACCGGTGGTCCGCGCCGGCGCCGGCGGCATTCGCGCGGCCCGGAGCACGGCTGCCGCACGCCTCGCCGGGGGTTGCCGAGTGGCCGGGGCACTGCCCGTCCGGAGCGCTTACCCCCGTGCGGGCGCATCGCCCCGGATGCCGGTGGCAGACTGAGGTCCGTGAGGGGCTGGGTGCCGGAGGGGCCCGGCGTGGTCGGTGATACCGGCGGGGCCCGGCGTCGTACCGGCGCAGGTTCCCGGGTGGAGTGAGGGAAAGAATGCAGGTCGGAGCGGCGCTGTGAGGCTTCTGCACACATCGGACTGGCACCTGGGCCGGTCCTTCCACCGCGTCGGGCTCCTCGACGCCCAGGCCGCGTACCTCGACCATCTGGTGGCGACGGTGCGGGAGCGCGAGGTGGACGCGGTCCTGGTCGCCGGGGACGTCTACGACAGGGCGGTGCCTCCGCTCGCCGCGGTGGAGCTCTTCGACCGGGCCCTGCACCGGCTCGCCGACGCGGGCGTCGCGACGGTGATGATCTCGGGGAACCACGACTCGGCCCGCAGGCTCGGCGTGGGCGCCGGCCTCATCCGGCTGGCGGGGATCCATCTGCGGACCGATCCGGCCGGCTGCGCCACCCCGGTGATCCTCTCCGACCGGCACGGCGATGTGGCGCTCTACGGGCTGCCCTACCTGGAACCAGCCCTGGTGCGTGATGAGTTGAAGGCGGCAAGGACGGGACACGAGGCCGTGCTGACCGCCGCCATGGACCGGGTGCGCGCCGACCTCGCGGGGCGGACCCCCGGCACCCGTTCCGTGGTCCTGGCCCATGCCTTCGTCGCCGGCGGAGAGCCCAGCGACAGCGAGCGGGACATCACCGTCGGCGGGGTGTCCGCCGTACCTGCCGGAGTCTTCTCCGGTGTCGACTACGTGGCCCTCGGCCATCTGCACGGCAGCCAGCGGCTCACCGAGCGCGTGCGCTACTCGGGCTCCCCCCTCGCCTACTCCTTCTCGGAGGCCTCCCACCGCAAGACGATGTGGCTGGTCGATCTGGGTCCCGGCGGGGAGATCACCGCCGAACGGACCGACTGCCCCGTCCCCCGGCGGCTCGCCCGGATCCGGGGCCGCCTCGACGCACTGCTCGACGACCCGGCGCTGGACCGGCACGAGGAGTCCTGGGTCGAGGTCACACTCACCGACCCGGTGCGGCCGGCCGAGCCGATGGCCAGGCTGAGCGCGCGCTTCCCGCACACGCTCAGCCTGGTCTTCGAACCGGACCGGAGCACCGGCGACGCGCCCGCCTCGTACGCCCGGCGTCTGGAAGGGCGCACCGACCAGCAGATCGCCGAGGACTTCGTGGCCCATGTACGGGGCGGCGCCGGACCCGACGCAGCGGAGCGCGGCGTACTCTCCTGCGCCATCGACGACGTCCGGGTGGACGAAGGGGCGAACGAGGTGGCGCGATGAGGCTGCACACCCTGCGTATCACCGCCTTCGGCCCCTTCGCCGCCCGCCAGGAGGTCGACTTCGACGCCCTCTCCGCCGGCGGGCTCTTCCTCCTCCACGGGCCGACCGGAGCCGGCAAGACCTCGGTGCTCGACGCCGTGTGCTACGCGCTCTACGGAGCGGTGCCCGGTGCGCGGCAGAGCCCCGGGGCCGCCCTGCGCAGCGATCACGCCCCGGCCGGCGATCCCACCGAGATCTCCCTGGAGCTGTCCGTCGGCGACCGGCGCCTGGAGGTCACCCGGCTGCCCGCGCAGCCCCGCCCCAAGAAGCGCGGTGACGGGTTCGTCACCGAGAAGGCGCAGAGCAGACTGCGCGAGTACGACCGGCAGAGCGGCACCTGGAAGTCGCTGAGCAAGTCCCATCAGGAGATCGGTGAGGAGATCACCCAGCTCCTCGGCATGAGCCGGGAGCAGTTCTGCCAGGTGGTGCTGTTGCCGCAGGGCGACTTCGCCCGTTTCCTGCGCGCGGACGCGGAGGCGCGCGGAAAGCTGCTCGGGCGGCTCTTCGACACCCGGCGCTTCGCCGCGGTCGAGGAGCGTCTCGCCGTGCTCCGCCGCGCGGCCGAGACCCAGGTGCTGGCCGGCGACGAGCGGCTGCTGACCCTCGCGCACCGGATCGCGGAGGCCGCGGGCCCGGCTGCCGACGAGTGGCCGCTGCCCGTCGACCGGCCCGGCGAACCGGGGCTGGCCGAGGCCGTCCTGGCGTGGGCGGCGGTGGCACGCAGCGGAGTCCGCGAGCGGCTCGGTATCGCACAGGTGTCGCGGTCCGCGGCGGAGAGCAGGCAGGCCGCGGCGCGGACCGCACTGGAGGACCAGCGCGAACTGGCCCGGCTCCAGGACCGGTTCGAGCAGACGCGCCGCCGCGCCGGGGAGCTCGAAGCCCGCCGGGGCGAGCGTGCGGAGGTACGTGCCAGGCTGGACCTGGCACGGAGGGCGGAGCGGATCGCCGACGCGCTGGCCCAGCGCGACGAAGCCGTGCGGGAGCACCGCGGGGCCGTCGGCGCCAGGCAGCGCACCCAGCAGGATCTCCCCGCCGAACTGGCCGACGCCGGAGCCGGCCGGCTGGCCGCCCTGGAGCGCCGTCTCAGCCAGGAGCTCGGCGCGCTGGACGCGGCGCGGCGGGCCGAGCGGCGCAGCGCGGAGATCACCGCCGAGCGCGCGGAGCTGGACCGCCAGGCACACGCCGACAACGAGCTGATCCGTGAGGCCGGTGACTGGCTGGCCGGCTGGGACGCCGTGCTCCGCCGCTGCCAGGACCGTATCGACGCCGCCCAGGACGCCGCGACCCGCGCCGAGCAGCTGGCCGGGCAGCTCGAACCTGCCCGCCGGAGTCTGGCCGCGGCCCGCGACCGCGACCGGCTCATGGCGGACGCCACGGCCGCGGAGAGCCGGCTGGGCGCGGCGCGCGAGCGGACCAACACGGCGCACGAGGCCTGGCTCGACCTGCGGGAGCGCCGTCTGCGCGGTGTCGCGGCCGAGCTGGCTGCCGGGCTGCGGGACGGTGAGCCGTGCGCGGTGTGCGGCGCGGCCGAGCACCCGGCGCCCGCCAGGACCGGGGCGGGCCACGTGGACCGGGCAGCGGAGGAAGCGGCGTACGGGACGTACACCCGCGCCGACCGGGAACGAGCCGAGGCGGAGGGCGCGCTCGCCGGCGTCCGCGAGGCGGTCGCGGAGGCACGTGCGGGCGCGGGCACCGCGTCCACCGGTGAACTCGCCTGCCTGGTCGAGCAGGTGCAGCGCGACCACGCCGGGGCGCACCGCACGGCAGCCGGGATGCACGCCGCCCGTGAGGAGCGCGACCGGGCCGGGCGCGAACACACCGAGCGGACCGCGGCGCAGCAGCAGGCGGAACGCCGCTCCGCCGCCCGCACCTCCCGGCTGGAGGCGCTGGAGCGGGAGCAGTCGGCGATCGAGGAGGAACTGGTGCGGGCCCGCGGCGGTGCGTCCTGCGTCGCCGAGCACGCGGCACGGCTCGACGAGCGGATGCGGCTCCTCGACCGGGCGGCCGACGCTGTCCGGGCGGTCGACACCACCGCCCAGCGGCTCAAGGAGGCCGACGGCCGGCTCGCCGACGCCGCCTTCCGGGCCGGATTCGACACCCCGCAGGCCGCCGCGGCCGAACTGACGGGGGAGAGCGAACAGCGCCTTCTGCAGCACCGTCTGGACGCCTGGCAGGCCGAGGAGGCCGCTCTCGCCGAGCGCCTCGCCGAGGAGGACGCGGCCGGCGCCGCCGCCCGGCCTGCGGCCGACCCCGACGGGGCGCTGGGGGAGTTCGACGCCGCGGAGCGGGCCTTTCTGCAGGCCTCGTCGGTCCTGGACGCGGCAGCCGGGCGCTGCACCACGCTCGGGCGCCTCTCGCAGCAGGCAGCAGGCGAGCTGACCGGCCTCGGTCCGCTGCGTGCCGAGTACGACAGGGTGGCCCGCCTCGCCACGCTCACCGCCGGGACGTCGGCCGACAACGAACGGAAGATGCGCCTGGAGTCCTACGTCCTGGCCGCCCGTCTCGAACAGGTCGCCGCCGCGGCCACCGTACGGCTGCAGACCATGTCGTCCGGCCGCTACACCCTGGTCCACTCCGACGCCCGGGCCGGCGGCCGGGGCCGCTCAGGGCTCGGGCTGCATGTCCTGGACTCCTGGACGGGGCGGGAGCGCGACACCGCGACCCTGTCCGGCGGCGAGACGTTCTTCGCCTCGCTCGCCCTCGCGCTGGGCCTGGCCGACGTGGTCACCGACGAAGCGGGCGGCGTACGGCTGGACACCCTCTTCATCGACGAGGGCTTCGGTAGCCTCGACGAACAGACCCTGGACGACGTGCTCGACGTCCTGGACTCGCTGCGCGAGAGGGACCGCAGCGTCGGCATCGTCAGCCATGTCGGCGACCTGCGCCGCCGGATCCCGGCCCAGCTGGAGATCGTCAAGGAACAGAGCGGCTCGGCCGTCCGCCACCACGCCGCGGGAGCCGCCCGCTGAGCCGGGGGCAGGACGGCACGGGGCTTCCCGTACGGGACGGGGCACAGCCAGAGAAAGCGCGCCCACTGACCGCTCCGGCGTGCGCGGGGAGTGCGGACGCCGCCAGGCGCCCGGACCCGCGCTGCACGCGCGGGCCCGGCCACCGTCCCACCGCGCCGGGCGGTGCGTCCCGGCGCAGCCGCGCCGGACTAGAGCTTCGAGATCTCGTCCACCAGGTCGTCAAGACCGAGCGATCCCTGCGACAGCGCCGCCATGTGCCAGGCCTTGGCGTCGAAGGCGTCACCGTGCGCCGCGCGGGCGTTCTCCCGGCCCAGCAGCCACGCCCGCTCACCGAGCTTGTAGCCGATGGCCTGCCCCGGCATCGACAGATAGCGGATCAGCTCGCTCTCCACGAAGTCCGCGGGGCGCCCGCTGTGCTTCCCGAAGAACTCCTGAGCCAGCTCCGGCGTCCAGCGGTCGCCAGGACGGAAGGGAGAGTCGGCCGGGATCTCCAGTTCCAGGTGCATGCCGATGTCCACGATCACCCGGCAGGCCCGCATCATCTGGGCGTCCAGATATCCGAGCCTGCGCTCGGCGTCCGGCAGGAAGCCGAGCTCGTCCATGAGCCGCTCGGCGTAGAGCGCCCAGCCCTCCGCGTTGGCGCTGACCATGCCGACGCTCGCCTGGTAGCGGGAGAGCCGGTCGGCCACATGCACCCACTGCGCCAGCTGGAGATGGTGCCCCGGCACGCCCTCGTGGTACCAGGTGGAGACGAGGTCGTACACCGGGAAACGGGTCTCGCCCATGGTCGGCAGCCAGGTGCA
This sequence comes from Streptomyces sp. NBC_00388, assembly GCF_036061255.1. Taxonomy (NCBI): domain Bacteria; kingdom Bacillati; phylum Actinomycetota; class Actinomycetes; order Kitasatosporales; family Streptomycetaceae; genus Streptomyces; species Streptomyces sp. NBC_00388. Next base: position 996,944 of record NZ_CP107948.1, on the reverse strand, counting down.
GCCCGGCCGCGAGAAGTCCTCGGACGGGGGCGTGTAGTACGGCGCGGCGGCCCCGCCGGGCGGTGCGATCCGGGACTCGACCCTCCGTACCCGTTCGGCGAGTTCGAAGTGGGTGCCGTCCAGCGCGTCCATCGCCTCGTTCATCAGCCCCTGGAGCCACTTCTGCACCTCGTCCACCCCCTCGATGTGCGTACCGTGCTCATCGAGGTGCGCCAGCGCCTCCCAGGGCCCGGCGCCCGGCAGGATCTTCTCGGCCTCGGTCTTCATCTCGGCCAGCAGCCGGTGGTATTCGGACCACCCGTACGCGTACGCCTCGTCCAGGTCCAGGTCGGTGCCGTTGAAATACCGTGACCAGCGGGCGTAGCGCTCGCGGCCCACCGTGTCCGGTGCGTCCTCGACGGCGGGCGCGTAGACATCGCGCACCCAGTCGCGCAGCGCGGCCACCGCGGCCGTCGCCGAACGGGCCGCGGAGTCGAGCTCCTTGCGCAGCGCCTCCGGGCCCGCAGCGGCGAACTCCTCGAACCAGCCGGTCCCGTCGGCGCCGGTGCCCGCCCACTCCGTGAGCTGGCCGACGAAGGTCTCGGTGGCACGCGGACCACCGAGCAGGCCCCGCTCCAGGCCGAGCGCCAGGGACTGCCGGTACCCGTCGAGGGCCGCGGGCACACCACCGAGGCGGCCGGCCACGGCAGCCCAGTCCTCATCGGTCTCCGTCGGCGTCACGGTGAACACCTCGCGCACGGCATGGGCCGGGGAGTGGATGTTGCTGACGGCGCGCAGCGCCTCATCGGCCTCGTGGACGGCCAGTTCGGCGTTGAGCCGCTCGCGCAGCAGCCTGCCGCACCGCCGCTCGGCGTCGCTGTCCCCGCCCGGCCTGAGCTCCGCCTCGTCGAGTGCGGCGAGCGTCGTCCGCGCGAGCGCGGCGAGGGCCGCCTGCCCGGCGGGGGAGAAGTCGGGAAGCCCGGCGGAGCTCTCGCGCACGCCGAGGTAGGTACCGGTGATCGGGTCGAGAGCGATCAGGGAGTCGACGTACGCGTCGGCGACCTGGCGGGGCAGTGGGCTGTTGAGAGTCTGTGACATGCGGACATCTTCGTACGGCGGGGAGATCCGCGCCATCACTCTCCGGCGCTTCTCCGGTCCGCACGCTCCGGCCCCGGTGCTTCTCCGCCCCGCGTGCTCCGATTCCGGCGGTTCTCCGGCGCCCCGGGCTCCCGGCCGGGGCGCCGGGGCAGCTCACACCGGGGGCAGCAGCGGCCCGCAGTCCCACTGCTGGAAGATCAGCCGGGTCTCCACCCGGGCGACTTCGCGGTGGGCCGTGAACTCGTCCAGAACCAGCCGTTGGAGGTCCGCGGCGTCCGCCACCGCCACATGCACCAGGTAGTCGTCGGGCCCGGTGAGATGGAAGAGGGCCCGTGACTCGGGCAGTGCGCGGATCCGCTCCACGAACGGACCGACCAGCTCCCTGCGGTGCGGTCTGACCTGCACCGAGAGCAGCGCTTCGAGTCCCCGCCCCAGTTTGGCCGGATCGAGGCGGAGTTGATGGCCGAGCACCACCCCGGAGCGGCGCAGCCGGGCCACCCGGTCGAGACAGGTCGACGCGGCGACCCCGACCTCGGCCGCCAGCTCCCGGTAGGTGGTCCGGGCATCGTTCTGCAGGAGGCGGAGCAGATGCAGATCGACCGGGTCCAGTACGACAGATTCGGCCATCGGCCGAACGTAACACGGGGTGGGGCCCGAACTCCCCGGCAGGTGTTCAGGGTTCCCCCATGGAAACCGACGCCACGACCACATCCCGGGCCCTGGCCACCGAAGCGGTGCACGCCGGACGCGAGGACCTCGCCGGTCTCGGCCTGCACGCGGTGCCGATCGACCTGTCGACGACGTACCCCTCGTACGACAGCAGACAGGAGGCGGCCAGGATCGACGAGTTCGCCTCCACCGGCGCCCGCCCGCAGGGGCCGCCCGTCTACGCCAGGCTCGACAACCCCACCACCGCGCGCTTCGAGACGGCGCTCGCCCGGCTGGAGGGCGCCGCGAGCGCCGTCGCCTTCGCCAGCGGCATGGCCGCGCTCAGCGCGGTTCTGCTCGCACGGGCGAGCCAGGGGCTGCGCCACGTCGTCGCGGTCAGGCCGCTGTACGGATGCAGTGACCATCTGCTCACAGCGGGGCTGCTCGGCACCGAGGTGACCTGGACCGATCCGGCCGGGGCCGCCGACGCGATCCGTGCGGACACCGGTCTGGTGATGGTCGAGACACCCGCCAACCCGACGCTCGCCGAGACCGACATACGGGCGCTCGCGCACTCGTGCGGCGCGGTGCCCCTGCTCGTCGACAGCACGTTCGCGACGCCGGTGCTCCAGCGGCCCCTGGAACACGGGGCGCGCATCGTCCTGCACAGCGCGACGAAGTACCTGGGCGGGCACGGCGATGTGCTGGCCGGTGTGGTGGCATGCGACGAGGAGTTCGCAGGGGTGCTGCGGAGGGTGCGCTTCGCGACCGGTGGCGTCCTGCACCCGCTGGCCGGCTATCTGCTGCTGCGCGGGCTGTCGACCCTGCCGGTCAGGATGCGGGCGGCCGCCGGCACGGCGGCGGAGCTGGCCGGCCGGCTGACCGCCGACCCCCGGGTCGCGGCGGTCCACTATCCGAAGCTGGGAGGCGCCATGGTGGCCTTCGAGGTGCATGGTGATCCGCACCGGGTGATCGCGGGGGTGCGGCTGATCACCCCGGCCGTCAGCCTCGGCAGCGTCGACACCCTCATCCAGCACCCCGCTTCCATCAGCCACCGCATCGTGGCCGAGGGGGACCGCCGGTCCGCAGGGGTGAGTGAGCGATTGCTGCGGATGTCCGTGGGTCTGGAGGATGTGGAGGATCTCTGGGACGACCTGGACGGGGCCCTCAGTGGCCGTTCTGCTCGTTCGGGCCGTGCGGCAGGTCACGGGGAAGGCCGTACGGCAGCTCATGTGCCGGACCCGAGTGCGCGGGTGTCGTCGCCAGCCGTGCCGTGATCACCAGTGTCCCCTCCTCGATCTGGTAGTCCAGGGGCAGCCCGAGGCCGCGCATGGCCGCCACCATCCCGGTGTTGGAGGCCTGCGTCACCGCGTACACGCTCTCGCACCCGGCCTCCCCGGCCAGCGCGACCAGCCGCCCGAGCAGCTCGGAGCCGATGCCGCGGCGCTGCCAGGCGTCCTCGACCAGCAGCGCGACCTCGGTCTCGTCGCCGTCCCAGAGCAGGTGGCCGAGAGCGACGATGCGGCCCGACGCGGTCTGCACGGCGAGGGTGCGGCCGAAGCGCGGGCTCAGCAGATGTCCCAGGTAGCGGTCCGCGTCCCCCACGGGGCCGTGGTAGCGCAAGCCGAGGGTCCGGTCACCGCAGCGGTCGTGCATCGCCTTGGCGGCCTCCGCGTCGTCGGGCCCCGCCCTGCGCACGGTGATCTCGTTCCCCTCGGGGAGGGTGAGGACATCCTGACTGCGGGGCAGCCGCGGGCCGAGGCGCGCGTCGAGCTCGACGAGAGCCCGGGCACGGGCGAACTCGGTGGGTGTGAACGGCAGATGGGGCCGCTCGACCGTGATCGTCCCGCCGGAAGGGTCGCGCAGCCGCATCACACGCTCCTCCAGCACGCCCTCCGCGGGCGTGGACTCCCCGGTGGGTGCACCGCTGACGGACACCGCGGGCAGCGAGTGGATGGTGCAGCGGCCGAGCAGCTGGCGCAGGGTCAGCGGCAGTTCGGCGGCGTCCAGGGCGGTGCGGGTGGCGAGCCCCAGGACCCGGGTCGGTGTGTCGACCAGGTCGTGGGCGTCCGCGCGCTCGATCCAGGTGCTGTGCCCGCCTGCCGCGGCGACCTCGTGGCCGAGCTGCCGCGCCTGGAGGGCGGCGGGGGCACGCAGCAGGAACTCGTCGACCGTGCCGTCGGCGAGCGGGTGCGTCTGGAGCGTCAGGATGTCGATCCGGTGGCTGGCGAGCGCGGTGCACAGCGCGGCCAGGCTGCCCGGCTCGTCCCGTACGGTCGTGCGCATCCGCCACAGCGTCGTCTCCGACCGCTCGATGCCGGTGGCGTCGGCGGCGCCGCTCCCTTGCACGCCGCCGTCCGCACCGGCCGTGGCGGCTTCGCCGGGTGCGCGGTCCCGCCCGGGCGGGGGTGCGTGACTGTGGCGCTGGGCCCACCAGAGGTGGAACGCCGCCGTGCCGGTCAGTGCCACCGCCGCGGCGACCAGGAGGAAGGGCCCGTCGGGTCCGTGCGCGACGAGATCGGCGATGGCGTCGGCGAGGGCGACGGCGGTGAACAGGGCGGCCAGTTCGATGAGGTCCCGGCGCCAGTGGTGCGGGCGCCGGGCGCTCTTCGCGGGATTCACATCGGTCATGACCTCACTGTGACCGAGCGGTGTTGCGTGATCACGAACGTCCTGTGACTGATGGGTTAAGTATGCTTTTGGTTGATTGGGAACCTTTTTCCTCGCGTCTTTCCCCCAGAAAGAACGCCATGCGTCCGGTCCCCTGCCCCACGGTGATGCAGCTGCCATCGAACGTACCCCCTCACCCCAAGTGAACCGATGCGGAGCTCAATTGGTTCCTGCCGGCGGCCGGACGCCACGCTCGGCCCCTCACGCGGCGCCGGATGCGCGCATCCGGGCACCGGAGGTAGGACGCCGTCGCGGGGGCGGACGGTTCCGCGGCCGGCGGGCGGACGCGCGGCGGCCGCGCCGGCTGCCGGTGGGGGTGGTTCTCGGTTCCGGGGAGCCCCGGCGCCGCTCAGCGGCTGGTGTCGAGGATGACGCGGGCCACCAGGGCGGGGTCGTCGTTCATCGGGACGTGACCGCACCCGGGCAGCCGCACCAGTCGCGCACCGGGCATGACCCGCTTGGCCCTGATGCCCTGGCGGCGCAGGAGGAGCCGGTCCTTCGTGCCCCAGGCCACGGTCACGGGGACGTCGCTCACCTCCGAGGTGAACAGCACCTCCCGCCCGGCGGCGAGAGTCGCGTCGAAGCCGGTCGCCCCGCGCAGCGCCAGGGTCTCGGCGACGACAGCCTCCGGCGAACGACGCCCCGGCCGCGCGTAGATGGTGCCGGTGAGAGCCGCCCGGCCGGCCGCCGTCCGCGACAACCGCTCCACCGCGGGGAGCGGCAGCAGCCGGGCGCCCTGCCGCATCGCGGCCAGCGCCGAGAATGCGTAGCGCCGCTCGGCCTGGGTCCAGAAACCCGCCGGCGAGAGCGCGGTGACCGACCGCGCGAGCCCCCTGCTGCCCAGCTCCAGTGCGAGAAGACCGCCGAGCGAGTTCCCCGCCACGTGAGGCCGCTCCACACCGAGCGCCCCGCACAGCGAGCCGAGGACCGGGACCACGGAGGCCAGGTCGTACGCCACACCGTCGGGCAGGGCGGGGGAGGCGCCGAATCCGGGCAGGTCCACGGCGATCACCTCGCGTTCGGCCGCCAGGATGTGGACCACGGGGTCCCAGGCCTGCCGGTGGTGGCCGATGCCGTGCAGCAGCAGGAGCGGTTCCCCGGACCCGGTGCGCTCGTACGCGACCGAGACCGGCTGCTGCCCCGTGGGGGTGTCGATCGTGAAGGAGGCCTGGGCGGTCATGCTGTTGCTCCTGGGGGTAGGGCCACCGAGGGCCGGTGCCAGTACTTAGACGCTGCGTCAGTAACAATTACCCTTCAGTAGCTTGTACTTCAAGGGGGCGGCGCAGAAACCGGGTGGCGCGCGGCAGGGGCGGCCCGGGAGAGAGCCGGGGCGCAGCAGGAGGGGGCGCGGTGGAGGCCGGCGCGCGGGCGGCCCGGCGGCTTCCCCGCCCGGCTCCCGCGCGGAACCGGCCGAGCCGTCGTCCCCCCGGCCGTCCGGTGGCCGCCGGGGGGCTTCTTCCGGCGATTCCTTCTGGACAGCGGCGGCCCGGTCGGCTGGGATGGGGGAGTGGCGACCGACACGGTGACCGATCTCTTCGAAGAACACCGCTCCGTACTGACCGGGGTGGCGTACCGCATGCTCGGCCGGGTGGCCGACGCGGAGGATGTCGTCCAGGATGCCTGGCTCCGGTGGTCGGCCGCCGACCGCGATGACGTGCGTGAACCGCGCGCCTACCTCGTGCGCATCACCACCCGGCTGGCTCTCGACCGGCTGAGGCAGGTGCGGTCGCGGCGCGAGGCGTACGTGGGGCCGTGGCTTCCCGAACCGCTCGCCACCGACTTCGGGCCGGCCGTGCCCGACTCGGCCGAGCGGGCGCTGCTCGCCGAGTCGGTGTCGTTCGCCGTTCTGGTCGTACTGGAATCGCTCTCCCCACTGGAGCGCGCGGTGTTCGTACTCCGGGAGGCCTTCGGTTTCCCGTACTCCGAGATCGCTGTCGTGCTCGACCGCGGTGAGGCGGCCGTGCGCCAGCTCGCAGGCCGGGCCCGGCATCATGTGGAGGAGCGCAGGCCGAGGTACGACGTCGATCCGTCCGAACGCCGCGATCTGACCGAGCGGTTCCTCGCGGCGGCGTCCGGGGGAAATCTGGACGAGCTGCTTGCCCTGCTCACGCCCGGGGTGCGTCTGGTGGGCGACAGTGGCGGCAAGTCCAGGGCGCCGCTGCGCGTCATCGAGTCCGCGGACAAGGTGGGCCGCTTTCTGCTCGGGGTCGCGGGGAAGGGCGTCGAGGGCGCCGAGTTCCGGATCAGGGAACTCAACGGGGCCCCGGCGATCGTGGTCGTCTCCGGCGGAGTGGTGGACACCGTGGTCCAGGCGGAGGTCAGGGACGGCCGGATCGCCGAGATCTACGTGGTGCGCAACCCCGACAAACTCCTGCTGCTCTCCGTCGAGTAGGGGCATCTGCCTCCGCGGGACCGGGGTGCGCCCTGATGCGGAATGAGCTCTCGCCCCCGGCCCCGCGCGCCGTCTGCGCCGCGGGGCTCCTCGCTGTACGGGCCCGGCTGGTTCCGGCTGTCCGGGCCGCAACACGCGGACCCGGCCGATAACTTCCCGTGAACGCTCTGTGTAAGTGCCCCACTGCGCTCCGCGATCGGGTGAGGATTGGTCTTGACCAAGATGAGGTGCCGCCCTACTCTCGCAGAGTTAGTGCAGGAACCTTTAATAAACAAGGGCACAGAAAACCCGCCGGGGACACGGCGATTGCGGAGGATCAGGGTGGGGACCACGCAGCTGGAATCGGTGCCGGAGCCGAAGTACTGGCACCTCAAGACCGTGCTCACCGACGCGCTGGACTCGGAGTTCGCGGTCGGGGAGATCCTCCCCAACGAGCGTGAGCTGGCCGCCCGTTTCGGTGTCGCGCGGGCCACGCTGCGTCAGGCTCTGGAGCAGCTCGAACTGGAGGGTCGCCTGCAGCGCCGCCGGGGGGTCGGCACCACGGTCGCGCCGCCGCGGGTCGGTGTCGACGTATCGACATCACAGCAGACCTGGCCGGGCGCGTCGGACGATTCCTGGCAGCCCGTGGAGTGCGGCAGTGCCGCCCCGCCGGCCGCGGTCGCCCGGCTCCTCGACACCGTCGGCGACGACACGGTCCACACCGTACGCAGGATCCGGGTGACGCAAGGTCAGTCCGTCGCCGCTGAGCTGGTGTACGTGCCGGTCGGGTCCGTGCCCGGTCTGTCGGCCATAGAGGCACCGTCGGGGCCGGCACGTGCCCGCGCCGTCCTGCGTGAGCTGCAGCACCTGAGCCTGGAAGGCCAGGACCGCGCGGTCGAGCTCGGCTCGGCCCGTGCCGACGACGCCAAGGAGCTCGACCGGCTGCCCGGCGCTCCGGTGCTGGTCGTCACCACCCGGTACATCGCGGAAGGCAGGACCGTCGCGGTATCGGTCGCCACCTACCGGGCCGACACCTGCCGGCTCACCTTCGGCGACTCGGGCGACCTGGAGATCAGCGACGAACTGCCCGGCGGCAAGAAGGCCTCCTGACCCGGGACGCACACAGCCCCGGCCGGAAGCAGGCCGCCGCGTCCTCCGGCTCCGGCCGCGGCTGTGACCCTGTTCCCGGGTCCCTGTTCCCGGGGCACGGCACGACGGCCCGCCGCCGCGCTCAGCGGCGGGCCGTCCCCGTGCCCTCCACGGCGAACAGCTCCTCCTCCAAGTGGTCGAGCGCCAGCCGCAGCGCACCGGTCGCCACGGCGGCCTCACCCAGTACGGAGAGCGCGACCCGCGGCGGGCGCAGACAGTAGCGTGCCAACTCGCCGCGCAGCGGTTCCAGCACCCCGTCGAGTCCGGCGGCCCAGCCCCCGACCACCACCAGCTCGGGATCGAGCGCCAGGACCAGCGCCGCCACATCGTGGACCAGCCGCTGGATGAACCGCTCGACAGCGGCCCGCGCCCCGGTGTCGCCCTCCTTGGCGTGCGCGAAGACCTTGGCGACCGCGGGTTCGTCCAGCGGATGGAGCGGCTCGTCCGTCGTGGACAGCAGCTTCTCGGGAGTGACGCCGCGGCCCAGCAGGTGCAGCGCGCCGATCTCGCCCGCGGCGCCGCCGAACCCCCGGTGCAGCCGCCCGCCGATCAGCGCTCCCGCCCCGGGGCTCAGCCCGGCGAGCACGAAGACGATGTCGTCGGAATCGGTCGCGGCCCCCTTCCAGTGCTCGGCCAGGGCTGCCGCGTTGGCGTCGTTCTCGACCAGTACGGGGCAGCGGAACGACCGGCGCAGCCGCTCGCCCAGCGGGAGCCCGGTCCACCCGGGAAGCGCCGTGCCCAGCCGGACGGTGCCGTCGGCCTCCACGATCCCGGGGCTGCCGACCCCGACCGCGCGCAGCGAACTGCGCGCCACCCCGGCCCGGCGCAGTACATCGGCCACCGTGCTGCGCACCCGGTCGAGGCGCTCGTCGGCGGACGCGGCCTCCGTCACCTCACGGGAACCCGCACCGATGATCTCTCCGTCGAGGCCCGAGAGCAGGGCGGCGACCCGGTGCGGCCCGATCTCGATACCGAGCAGATGGCCGGCCTCCGCACGGAACCGGAACCGCCGTGCCGGACGCCCCTGGCGCCGGGTCTCGCCCTCCTCCTCGGGTGCGTCCTCGACGACGAGGCCGGCTGTGATGAGGCCGTCGATGACGCCTTCGACCGTCGGCCGCGACAGGCCGGTGATACGGGTGAGATCCGTCAGGGTCGGGAACACCTCACCGCGCAGTGCGTGCAGCACCACGGAGGAGTTGATCCGTCGCAGCAACGAGGGATCCCCGCCGGTCAGCTGCCCCAACGTCTGTCCTCCCAGCTCAGCTCATGCGTGTGTGCCGGATGGTACCGGGTGACAGGTCGGGCGGCGAGTGGCCGCCGGGACGGTGGCCCTCAGCCGGGCACGACCAGCCCCGCCTCGTACGCGGCGATCACCGCTTGCGTACGGTCCCGGGCGCCCAGCTTCGCGAGCACGGCGCTGACGTGGGACTTCACCGTCTCGGTGCCGACGATCAGCTGGGCGGCGATCTCCGCGTTCGACAGACCACGTGCCATCAGCCGGAGCACCGCGGTCTCACGTGCGGTGAGAGCAGCCCGGTCCAGTGCCTTCCTGGCCGCGCTGGTGCCGTACTCCGCGGCGAGTGCACGGACCGCTGCCGGAAACAGCAGCGACTCCCCCTCGGCGATGAGCCGCACCGCATGCACGATCTCGGCCGGGCGTGCCCGCTTGAGCAGGAATCCGTCCGCACCGGCGCGCAGCGCCTCGTAGACGTATTCGTCGTTCTCGAAGGTGGTCACCACGAGGATCCTCGGAGGCTGCTGCACGGTCCGCAGTACTGCCCGGGTTGCCTCGATGCCGTCCAGCAGCGGCATCCGCACATCCATGGCGACGACATCGGGGCGCAGCTGCCGCACCAGCGGTACTACGGCCGCACCGTCGGAGGCCTCGCCGACCACCTGGATGTCGCCCTGGGCCTCAAGAATGGCGCGCAGTCCGGCACGTACGAGCGGCTCGTCGTCCACGAGGAGCACAGAGATCGGCACCGGGTCAGCCTAGGCCGTCGAGTGGCAGCCGTGCGTACACCCTCCAGTCGCCCTCGTGCGGTCCTGTCTCCGCCGTTCCGCCGAGCAGGGCCGCACGCTCCCGAATGCCGCGCAATCCGCTCCCGCCGGGCGGGTGTTGTACGGCTCCGTCCAGCGGATTGGTCACCTCCAGACTGAGCTGGCCGGCGACGACAGCGATCCGTACCCGTACAGGGACAGTGCCCGCGTGGCGCAGCACATTGGTCAGCGCCTCCTGGAGTATCCGGTAGCCCTCCCGGGAGATCGCACCGGGTACGAGCTCGACCGGACCGCTGACCTCCGCATCCACCTTCGCACCGGAGCTGCGCGCTGATTCCAGCAGGCGGTCCGCCTCGCTGAGCGACGGCCGCTGAGCCAGCGGGGTGGCCGACTCGCGCAGGATGAGCAGCACTCGCTCCAAGTCGTCCAGCGCCTCGCGTCCGGTGTCCTCGATGGCAGCCAGCGCGCGGTCGGTGAACGCCGGGTCGTTCGCCGCCCGGGCGGCCCCTGCCTGCACGACGGCCACGGTCAGGGCGTGACCAATGGAGTCGTGCAACTCCCTCGCGATGCGGTTGCGTTCGAGGAGCTGCTCCGTCCGCTCCTCCAGCTCCGTGAGCCGTTGTGCACGGGACGGGCCAGGTGGCCGGCGAGCGACGGCGGTGATCAGCGTGCCCGATGCGACCATGCAGACAGGTATCGCCACGAACGGCAGTGAGGCGAGCGGCGCGCACCACCAGGGCGCCGCATCGAGCAGCCTGATCCCGAGGCTGAGGAGTTGTACGGGTGCGAGGACGCCCAGGACACCGGATGCCAGCCGGGCTTCGAGCCAGAGCACGGTGCGCCAGCGGTCCGTCCATGTCAGCGAAGGGACGACCGCGATGGAGGCCCGGGGCCGGCCCCGTTCGTCGGGCGTCAGCAGCAGTTGGGCCTGGATCGCCTCCTCCAGCCGCACGGCAGGCACCAGTCCCAGGGGGACGACCAGGAACACTGGTACATAGAAGTGCTCCATATCGATGAACAGCCATACGGCGACGAACGCGAGCGGAACGCACACATGCAGCCATCGCGTGTAGACGACCGGGCGTAACAGAGGCTGGACGAAGCGGTACATGCGGCCATGGTGCCAGCGGCTCAGGACCCGGCGGCTCCCCCGTGCGGGGGAGCCGGTGCCCCCGTCCGGGGGAGGCCCCCGGCGGGATCAGCCAGGAGGGTGGAGCCATGACCAGCATCGAAGTTCGTGAACTCACCAAGGATTACGGAATGAACCGGGCAGTGGACCGGCTCTCGTTCACTGTGCGGCCGGGCCGGGTCACCGGGTTTCTCGGGCCCAACGGCGCGGGCAAGTCCACCACCATGCGGCTCGTCCTCGGCCTCGATCGCCCCACCTCCGGCGCGGCCGGAATCGGCGGCGCCCGGTATGCGTGCGCGGCCCGGCCGCTGCGGCTGGCCGGAGCCCTGCTCGACGCGAATGCCGTGCATGCGGGGCGAACGGCCCGCGACCATCTGCGGACACTGGCCGCAAGCAACCGCATCGGGAAGCGCCGGGTGAACGAGGTACTTGAGGCAGCCGGGATCGCGAGCGTGGCGGCCGGCCGGATCAGAACGTTCTCGCTCGGAATGAGGCAGCGACTGGGCATAGCGTCCGCGCTGCTGGGAGACCCGCCCGTGCTGATGCTGGACGAGCCTTCGAACGGTCTGGACGCGGAGGGAATCGTCTGGGTGCGCGGGCTGATGCGACGGCTGGCCGCGGAGGGCAGAACTGTCCTGGTGTCCAGTCATCTCATGAACGAGACAGCCCTGTTCGCGGACCACCTCCTCGTCCTGGGCCGGGGCAGGCTGCTCGCCGACACCTCGATGCAGGGCTTCATCGATTCACGGATCCGGCCACGAGTGCGGCTGCGGAGCACCAACGGGGTCGGACTGGCTGCCGCGCTGCGTGCCAAGGGCTTCACCGCTGTGCAGAGGGAGGGCCCGACATGGGTGGTCGAAGGCGCGCGGGTCGAGGACATCGGGCCTGTCGCGGCTGAAGAGGGCATCGCGATTCTCGAACTCGCCGGCGAAGAAGCGACCCTTGAGGAGGCGTATCTCGATCTCACAGCGAGGGAGACCCCGTTCCGGTCCTGCGGTGTGCCCCTCGCTCGGGGGGTGTGAGCCATGCCGTTCTCCGCTGTGATCCACTCGGAATGGATCAAGATCCGTTCGGTACGGAGCCTGATCGGGCCTCTGTTTGCTGTCCTGGTGGCCACGGTGGCGTTCTCCCTGCTCGGCAGCGCGACCATAGGCAGCGAAGAGGCCGGCAGGCGGGGCTTCGATCCGCTGCTTGCCTCGTTCTTCGGCCTCAACTTCGGTCAGATCGCAGCCATCTGGTTCGGAGCGACGGCTGTGACCGCCGAATACGGCACGGGCGCCATCCGTGTCTCGCTGACCGCCGTGCCTCGCAGGGGTCTGTTCTACTCGGCGAAACTCGCAGTCGTCGGAACTCTCTCCTGTGCGGTCGGGGTGGTCACGGGCCTCACCTGTGTGGTCGCCTGCCGGGCCCTCATCGGTGATTCCGCCTCAGGTGTCACGGAGGTCGCGGAGCTGCGAGCCGCAGTCGGCTGCGGGCTCTATCTGACGCTGATCACGCTTTTCGCGGCAGGCCTGGCGACCGTGTTCCGGAGCGGCCCCGCCGTCATGGGAGTCCTCATACCCTTCCTTCTCCTGGTGTCTTTCGTGATCGGCGATCTGAACCAGGCTGCGGGGTTCGCCGACTTCCTGCCGGACAGGGCCGGACAGCAGGTTCTGCTCCTGCACCCGGGCGGTGCGCTGGGGCCGTGGAGCGGACTGGCGGTGGCGGCAGGGTGGGTGGCCGTCGCGCTGGGCGCCGGCTGGCTGGCGCTGTGCCGGCGTGATGCCTGACCCGTGCCCAACTGTCAGTGCGGGAAGGTTTACTGAGGGGATGACCACCGCTCAGTACGTCGCTGTCATCGACCGGCTGCGGGCCCGCGCGTTCCCCGTGCGGCCTGGCTGGTCGGACACGGGGCGCGGCGGCCCCGGCTACCACCTCGCGGCCCTGGTCACCTGCGACGCACTGCTGAGCGGCGAGGACGACGCCGCTCCGGAGGGGGCGGATCAGCTGGCGGCCGAGTGCGAGGCGCTGGTGGGCCTGCTCGGTACCCGCTGGGGCGAGGCGCAGACATTCAGTCTCTGGAGCATGCTCGTCCGGTACAGGGGCGGAGAGGAGATACCGCCGCCCTGGGACGAACTGTGCACCACCATGTCGTCTCTCTGCCTCTGGAGAGCTGACGGGCGCTGGATAGGAGTCGGGGCGGTACCGGGGGGCGCCCCGCAGGGCGCCGCCGCAGGCGCAGACCCGGGGCAGGAGTCGCAGTTGGTCGCTGTCGTCACCGATGTGGATCCGCCGTAGCACGGAGCCGCACGGCACGGGTCAGGGTGTGGCCTGCCCGGGCACGGACTGTGCCGCTTCGCGCAGCCTCCCGTACTCCTCGGCCATCGTCTGCGCGGTCCAGTGCGCGTTGAGGCCGCTCGGGTTCGGCAGAGCCCAGATCCGGGTGGAGCCGATCGTCCTGGTCTGCGGACCGATCTGTGCCCTGGGTTCACGGAACGCCATGCGGTAGGCGGTGACTCCCACGACGGCGAGCCACCGCGGTCGCAGCCTCTCCACCTTGGCCGTCAGGACGCGGCCGCCCTCGCGGTACTCCTCGGTGCTCAGTTCGTCGGCGCGGGCCGATGCCCGGGCCACCACGTTGGTGATACCGAGACCGAGGGCGAGAAGGTCTCCCTGCTCGGACGGGTCGAGTCTGCGGGGCGTGAATCCCGACAGGTGCAGCACCGGCCAGAAGCGGTTGCCCGGACGGGCGAAGTGATGGCCCGTCGCGGCGGTCATCAGGCCCGGATTGATCCCGCAGAACAGCACGTCGAGGCCCTCCGCGACCACATCCGGGACGATGCGGTCGCGGGCGGCTTCGAGCTCTTCGGGCTTCACCGGCACCTCAGAGGATCGAACCGGGCGTGTAGGCGGCGGCTTCCGGGTGCTGCTTGGTGATCTCCTCGATCCGCGAGACCACGGCGGCCACCTGGGCGCCCGCAGCGCCGGTGAAGGAGAGCTTGTCGGCCATCAGGGCGTCCAGCTGTGCCCGGTCCAGGGGCATCCGCTCGTCGGCCGCCAGCTTGTCCAGCAGCTCATTGCGCTCCGCACCCTGCTCGCGCATGGCAAGCGCGGAGGCGACGGCGTGCTCCTTGATGACCTCGTGTGCGACCTCCCGGCCGACACCCGCCCGTACGGCACCCATCAGTACCTTGGTGGTCGCCAGGAACGGCAGGTAGCGGTCCAGCTCGCGGGCGACGACGGCGGGGAAGGCGCCGAACTCGTCCAGGACCGTGAGGAAGGTCTCCAGCAGCCCGTCGAAGGCGAAGAAGGCGTCGGGCAGCGCGACGCGGCGGACGACCGAGCACGACACGTCGCCCTCGTTCCACTGGTCACCGGCGAGTTCGCCGGTCATCGAGGCGTAGCCGCGCAGGATCACCATCAGACCGTTGACGCGTTCGCAGGAGCGGGTGTTCATCTTGTGCGGCATCGCGGACGAGCCGACCTGACCCGGCTTGAACCCCTCCGTGACCAGCTCGTGCCCGGCCATCAGCCGCACCGTCTTGGCCAGCGAGGAAGGAGCTCCCGCCAGCTGGACCAGCGCGGTCACCACGTCGTAGTCGAGCGACCGGGGGTAGACCTGGCCGACCGAGGTGAAGGCGTGCGCGAAACCGAGGTGGCCCGCGATCCGGTGCTCCAGACCGGCCAGCTTCGACTCGTCCCCGCCCAGCAGGTCCAGCATGTCCTGGGCGGTGCCGACGGGACCCTTGATCCCGCGCAGCGGGTAACGCTCCAGCAGGTCTTCGAGCCGCCCGTACGCCACGAGCAGCTCGTCGGCGCTGGTCGCGAATCGCTTGCCGAGCGTCGTCGCCTGCGCGGCCACATTGTGCGAGCGCCCGGCCATCACCAGCTCCGCGTGCTCGCCGGCCAGACTGCCGAGCCGCGCGAGTACTGCCACGGTCCGGTCCCGCACCAGCTCCAGCGAGAGACGGATCTGCAGCTGCTCGACGTTCTCGGTCAGGTCACGGGACGTCATGCCCTTGTGGATCTGCTCATGGCCCGCGAGGGCGTTGAACTCCTCGATCCGCGCCTTCACATCGTGCCGGGTGATCTTCTCCCGCTCGGCGATCGAGGCCAGGTCGACCTGGTCGAGCACCCGCTCGTAATCGGCGAGCGCGGTCCCGGGCACCTCGATCCCGAGGTCCTTCTGGGCACGCAGCACGGCGAGCCAGAGCCGGCGCTCCAGCTTGACCTTCTGCTCGGGGGACCAGAGGACGGCGAGCTCCGTGGAGGCGTAGCGGCCGGCCAGGACATTGGGGATGCGAGGCTTTGCAGTCACGTGACGTGATTCTACTGGCGGTTTCTGCAGGTCGGTGCCCCGGATGTCTTTGTAGGTTGCTACGGCCCGTGGGTCGGTGCACGGTGTTCGAATACGTGTTCGGGTACCCTGTCCGGTATGGCTGTCCACCTGCAGAGTTCTCTCTTCGACCAGGACGATGCGACCGCTCTGCTTCCACTGGCCGGGCTGCGCCGCCGGCACCTGGGGCAGGGAGCCTGGATCGACGTGCTGCCGCAGTGGCTCGCCGGTGCGGACGCGCTCTTCGACGTCCTGGTCCGCGACGTCCCCTGGCGCGCGGAACAGCGCGTCATGTACGAGCGAGTGGTGGAGGTGCCACGACTGCTCTCGTTCTTCAGCGCGGACGACCCGCTGCCGCACCCCGTACTCGACGAGGCCCGTGACGCGCTCGGGCGCCACTACGCGCAGGAGCTGGGTGAGCCCTTCACCACGGCCGGTCTCTGTTTCTACCGCGACGGACGGGACGGTGTCGCCTGGCACGGGGACACCACCGGCCGGGGCAGCAGTCAGGACACCATGGTCGCCATCCTCTCCCTCGGCGCCCCCCGGAGCCTGGTGCTCAGGCCGCGCGGCGGCGGCGCCACCCTCCGCACACCGCTCGGGCACGGCGACCTCATCGTGATGGGCGGCAGCTGCCAGCGCACCTGGGAGCACGCGATTCTCAAGACGGCGCGTCCCGTGGGCCCGCGCATCAGCGTGCAGTTCCGCCCGCACGGGGTGCGCTGAGCAAAACGGGGACGAGTCCCCGGACCGCGCGGTACCCCACTGGACCCTGCCGGACCCGACTGGACCCCACTGGACCCCGCCGGACCGGGACGGCGCCGGGGAAACGGGTACGGATTCCTCACCGTCGTCGACCCGGCCCGGAGACCGCCATGCTGCTGTACGAACTTGCCGCCACCTCCAGCGCCGTCGGCTCGGAATCGGCCAGGAACGCGAAGACCGCCCTGCTCGCGGAGTATCTGAGGAGTCTGGGACCTGACGACCTGCCCGCGGCGGTGGCGCTGCTCTCCGGCGAGTCACGGCGGATGCGGATCGGGGTGGGGCCCGCGGCCCTGCGGGACCTGCCGGAGCCCGCGGCCGGCCCGTCACTCGGCGTGCGGGAGACCCAGGGCGTCCTGGCCGCACTGGCCGGCGTGCACGGCCCCGGATCGCAGCAGGAACGGCGAGCCCTCCTGCAGGACCTGTTCGCCCGGGCCACCGCGTCGGAGCAGTCCTTCCTCGCCGCTGTCCTCGTCGGTGAGCTGCGGCAGGGCGCCCTCGACGCCGTGGTCGCGGACGCGGTGGCGAAGGCCGCCGGGGTGCCCGCGGCGGACGTTCGCCGGGCGCTGATGTTCCGCGGCTCGGCCCGCGCCGTCGCCGCCGCTGCCCTGACGGGTGGACAGGAGGCGCTGCGCGCCTTCGGCCTGGAGCTCGGGCGGCCGGTCCGGCCCATGCTGGCCGCGGCCGCGCCGGACGTGGCCGCGGCCCTGGAGCGGGTCGGGCCCGCTGCCCTGGAGTGGAAGCTGGACGGGATCCGGGTGCAGGTCCACCGGAACGGGGACGAGGTGTCCGTGTTCACCCGGAGCCTGGACGACATCACCTCACGGGTCCCCGAAGTGGTCGAGGCGGCAGCGGGGCTCCCGGTGCACGCGGCCGTGCTCGACGGGGAGGCCATGGCGGTGGGGCCGGACGGGCGCCCGCTGCCCTTCCAGGTGACGGCCGCCCGTACCGCTTCGCGTCAGGACCCGGAACGGCTGCGCGCCGAAGTACCGCTGCGGGTGTACTTCTTCGACCTGCTGCACCGCGACGGCGCCGACCTCGTCGACCTGCCCGCCCGCACCCGGTGGGAGGCGCTCGACGCGGTGGTGCCGGAGGAGCTGCGGGTCCCGCGGACGGTCACCGGGGACGCGGACGAGGCCGGGCACTTCTTCGCGGACGCGGTCGCCCGCGGCCAGGAGGGGGTGGTGGTCAAGGACCCCGCGGCGCCCTACGCGGCAGGGCGCCGCGGGGCCGGGTGGATCAAGGTGAAGCCCCGGCACACCCTGGACCTGGTGGTCACCGCCGCGGAGTGGGGGCACGGCAGACGGCAGGGCGTGCTCAGCAATCTCCACCTCGCCGCTCGCGGAGAGGCGGATGACCCCGGTCCCTGGGTGATGCTCGGCAAGACCTTCAAGGGCCTCACCGACGAACTGCTGGCCTGGCAGACCCGCGAACTGCTGGCGCGCGAGGTGAGCAGGGACGGATACGTCGTACGGGTCAGGCCCGAGCTGGTGGTGGAGGTGGCGTTCGACGGGCTGCAGCGGAGCACCCGCTACCCGGCGGGCCTCGCCCTGCGCTTCGCGCGCGTCCTGCGCTACCGCGAGGACAAGGGCCCCGGCGACGCCGACACGGTGGCCGCGGTCCGCGCACTCGCCCCTGACGTCCTGTGACCCGTGCGGGGCGCGAGCCGGCCGCCGTGTGGCGTGGGCCCGGCGCGGCGCGCCCGCCTACGGCACGTCGGGCGAGGGCTCCAGCCGGTGCCAGCCGGTCACCGGGCCGGGGTCGCCGTCGTCCGCGGGCGTGATCCAGAACGCCTTGCCGCTCCTGGCGCAGAACTGGGCACCGCTGCGCCCGTCACCCGACGAGCGCCCCGTCAGCCGGCGCCCTATCCACGGCCCCAGATGCTCGCGCGCGAAGCGCACGTCCGTGCCCCGCCGGACCGCCCAGCCGGCCGCAGTGGCCGGGGGCAGCGGCGCCCGCCAGTCGTCCCCGGCCGGCAGGCCCAGCGTCTGCCACACGGCCTCGGCCACCCGGCGGTGACCCTCGGCCGTCAGGTGCAGCCGGTCCACGTCCCACATCCGCTGGTCCCCGAGCACCGGAGCGCTGTAGAGGTCGACCACCAGGGCGCCGTGCCGCGCCGCCAGCTCGTCGATGAACGTGAAGAGCTCCTCCATCCGCGGACGGAAGCGGTCCAGCACCGGCCCGTTGCGGGCGGGACTGCGCATCAGGACCAGCTGTCCGCAAGCGGGGGCCAGCCGCCCGGCCGCCTCTTCCAGCCGCCCGCGGACCAGCCCCATGTCGCAACTGGGCCGCAGCGTGTCGTTGAGCCCGCCGACCAGCGTCGCGACATCGGGCCGCAGCTCCGCCGCCGCTCGCGCCTGCTCGTGGGCGATCTGGCCGATGAGCTTTCCGCGTACGGCGAGATTCGCGTACCGGAATCCGGGGACCCGGGTCGCGAGGCGCGCTGCGAGGAGGTCGGCCCAGCCGCGGTACGAACCGTCGGGGAGTCCGTCCGACATTCCCTCGGTGAAGGAGTCGCCGATCGCGACCAGACTTGTGTAGGAGGCATTCAGTTTCATCGCCGGGCGATCCTACAGCGGCAGGGCACGCGGTCAGTCGCCCGCTCCGGCCTGCGCCGCCGGGCGGCCGACCAGCTCCCGCAGGACGTCCTCCATCGTCACCAGGCCGGCGAGGGTGCCGTCGTCGTCCGTCACCGCCGCCAGATGCGTACGGCTGCGGCGCATCGCCGTCAGTACGTCGTCCAGCGGGTCGGCGGCGCGTACCCGGGCGATGGCCCGCATCGCGGGGACCGAGAACGGCAGGTCGCGTGGCATGGCGTCCAGCGCGTCCTTGACGTGCAGATAACCCAGGATCCGCCGGCCGTCGTCGACCACGGGGAAACGTGAGAAGCCGGATTCGACCGACAGCTGTTCCAGCTTCTCCGGGGTCGTCCCGAGGCGTGCGTACACCACCTGTTCGAGCGGCACGATGACATCGCGCACCGGCCTGCGGCCCAGCTCCAGGGCGTCGTGGAGCCGTTCGCTCGCCCGGTCGTCGAGCAGCCCGGCCGCCGAGGCGTCGGTCACCAGGCGGGCCAGTTCGTCATCCGTGAAGGTGGCCGCCACCTCGCTCTTCGCCTCGACCCGCAACAGCTTCAGCAGGGCGTTGGCGAAGGAATTGATCGCGAAGATCACCGGACGCAGCGCCCGGGCCAGCGTGACCAGCGGCGGGCCGAGCAGCAGAGCCGTGCGGACCGGTCCTGCCAGCGCGATGTTCTTCGGGACCATCTCCCCGAAGAGCATGTGCAGATACGTGGCCACGGTGAGACTGATGACGAAGGAGACAGGATGGATCAGCCCGCCGGGCACCCCGGCGGTGTGGAAGAGAGGCTCCAGCAGATGGGCGATGGCCGGTTCGGCCACCACACCGAGCACCAGCGTGCAGAGAGTGATGCCGAGTTGCGCCGCCGCCATCAGCGCCGCCAGGTGTTCCAGCCCCCACAGCACGCTGCCCGCCCTGCGGTCGCCCTCCTCGGCGGCCGGTTCGATCTGGCTGCGCCGGACCGAGATCAGGGCGAACTCGGCGCCCACGAAGAAGGCGTTGACCACCAGGGTCAGCAGCCCGATGAACAACTGGACCGCCGTCATCGCACGTCCTCCGTGTCGTCGCTTCCTTCGTCGCCCCCGGCAGTCACCGGTGCGTGCAGCAGCAGCCGGGCGGCGCGCCGCCCGCTCGCGTCCACCACATCGATCCGCCACCCGGTCAGTTCGAGAGTGTCGCCCTCGGCCGGGATCCGCCCCAGCTCGGTGGCGACCAGGCCCGCCAGGGTCTCGTAGGGACCCTCCGCCACCCGCAGTCCGATCGCCTCCAGCTGATCGGTCCTGGCGGATCCGTCGACCGAGTAGACCGGACGGCCTTCGGCGTCCTCGCCGGCGCCGGCGAGGTCGGCGGTCTCGTGCGGGTCGTGCTCGTCGCGTACCTCTCCGACGACCTCCTCGACGATGTCCTCCAGCGTGACGACACCGGCCGTACCGCCGTACTCGTCGATCACCACGGCCATCGTGCGCTTGCCGTACATGCGGTCGAGCAGCCGGTCCACCGTCAGGGTCTCCGGTACGAGCAGGGGCTCGCGGAGCAGCTCGGAGACGGGGAAGCGGGGCCGGCGCTCCGCGGGGAGCACCAGGACGTCCTTGATGTCGGCGACTCCGACGACCTGGTCGAGGCTTCCCCGGTAGACGGGGAAGCGCGACAGCCCGGTGGCCCGGGTGGCGTTGGCGACGTCCTCCGCGCAGGCCTGTACATCGAGCGCCACCACCTGGACCCGGGGGGTCATCACGTTCTCGGCGGTGAGATCGGCCAGGTTGAGCGTGCGCACGAACCGCTCGGCGGTGTCCTCCTCCAGCGCTCCCGCTTTCGCGGAGTGCCGGGCCAGCGCGACCAGCTCCTGCGGGGAACGTGCCGACGCCAGCTCCTCCTGCGGTTCCATTCCGAGCCTGCGCAGCAGCCGGTTGGCGGTGTTGTTGAGATGGCTGATCAGCGGACGGAAAAAGGCGCTGAAGTACCGCTGGGGAGTGGCCACCACCTTCGCCACGGCCAGGGGGGAAGAGATCGCCCAGTTCTTCGGCACCAGCTCGCCGACCACCATCAGGAAGACAGTGGAGAGAGCGGTACCGATCACGAGCCCCGCCGAAGAGGCCGCACCGGACGGCAGGCCCGCCGACTCGATGGGGCCGCGCAGCAGCTTCCCGATCGAGGGCTCGGCGAGCATACCGATGACCAGGTTCGTGACGGTGATGCCGAGCTGGGCGCCGGACAGCTGGAAGGTGAGGCCCCGCACCGCCTGCAGCGCGCTCGCGGCGCCACGCTCACCCCGTTCGGCGGCCTGTTCGAGCTCGCTGCGCTCGACTGTCGTGAGCGAGAACTCCGCCGCCACGAAGGCCGAGCAGGCCAGCGAGAGCAGCAGGGCCACGATGAGCAGAAGCACTTCGGTCATCGGTTCACCTCCGTCCCATGATCGGCCAGGGAGGGGAGGAGCGCGCGATGTCGGCTGGGGAGTGGTTCGCCCATGGGCGGACGTTCACACCTTTCGGTCGGCGGTACGACGGACACCAATAGTAAAGGACAGGCAAAGATCCGGCCCGGCCGACCCCCTTCCGGCTCCGCTTCCTCCCGTGCCCGGGCCGGCGGGCCGCAACCGCCCGGCGCCTCTGCCCGTGAAGGCGTGGTCGCGCCGGTGGCTACAGCGGTTTGACCCACCGTCGCCAGTGGTCCTCGCGATGGTAGCCAGCCGCGGTCCAGGTGCGGTGGGCCCGTTCGTTGTCCTCCAGCACCATGGCGTCGCCCCGGCGCCCGCCCAGGGTGGCGAAACGCTGCTCCGCCGCGTCCAGCAGGGCCGTGCCGATGCCCTGGCGGCGGCAGTCCGGCCGTACGGCCAGTCGGTAGAGGGAGCACCGCCATCCGTCGAATCCGGCTATCACGGTCCCTGCGACGATGCCGTCGCGCTCGGCGACGAGGAGGGCTCCCGGGTCGGTGGAGAGGAGGCGTGCCACTCCGTCGTGGTCGTCGCTGACGCTGGTCCCCTCGGCGGCCAGCCGCCAGAACCGCAGTACGGCGCCGATGTCCGGCAGGGTGGCGCAGCGGATGCTGAAATCGTTCATGAGGCGAGCCAATCAGGCCGCCCGCAGGTCCGGCGAGCGTTTTCCGCCGGGGGCGCCGCCACGCGCCGGGGCGCGGGTGCGCCGTCCTCCCCGTACAGCGCCGGGGGGCTCTTGCCGGTGCTAGCGCCCACGCGCTAGCGTGGTGCAGTGGCCAAGACTCAGCTGAACGTACGCGTGGACGAAGCGACCGCGGAAGCGGCCCGGCAGCGGGCTCTCCAGCGAGGGGTGAGCGTGAACCGCTATATCGAGGAGCTCGTCAACCGGGACGCCGGCGAGGTGGGACACACCTTCGTCGAGGCGGCCGCCGACTTCATGAAGCAGTACGCCTCGGTGTTCGCGGACGAATCCGCAGCCGAGGACGAGCGCCGCCGAGGAAGCCGTTGAACCTCAGGATCGATCTGGCCTGGCTGCTGATGGTGGCCGAGCACAAGACGCCCGGCGATCCGCCCGTCATCGACTGGGGCGCCCTGGTGGCCGCCGTCAGCCGCCACGAGGCAGAGGTCTTCGGGATCCCCGTCTACAAGGATCCGTACACCCGGGCCGCCGCTCTGCTGCAACTGCTGCTCCACGTACCGGCTCTGGAGCACTCCAACGCGATGTTCGCGTCGGCCGTCGCCTACGGCTACCTCGTTGCCTGCGGACTGAAGGTCGTCACCTCGCCCGAGCAGGTCAGGGACCTGGCGCGACTGGTGAAGCAGGAGAAGGCCGATGTCCGGGCCATCGCGGACGAACTGCGCCAGTGGAGCCTCTGAGGCCGCGTGGAGCCCCTTCGCAGGTCACCTCACGAGGGCCCGGGAGCCTCCGGCCACCGGGCCCTGCCCAGCACACAGGGTGAGGAAGGCAGTTGCAGGCCGCTCTCCGGCACAGTCAGCCGCCGGTACGGGCCGAGCTCGAAACCCGCCGCCGCGATGGCGGCCGTGGCGTCGCGCGCCGTGTGGCATCCGCCGAAGAGCCTCGGCCAGACCGTGCGGTCCAGGGTCCGCTGGGCCGCCGCCATCGCGCGCCCCCGGGCCGGGACGTGCTCGAAGAACCGCAGCTCACCGCCCGGCCGCAGTACGCGTCCGATCTCGGCGACCGCTCCCGGCAGGTCCCGGACGGAGCACAGCACCAGCGAGACCACCGCGGCGTCGAACGTCCCGCTCGGCACGGGGAGATCCTCCGCCGTCCCCGGCAGCACGTCCACCGGGACGGTGGCGTTCATCGCCGACCGCACCGCCAGCTGCCGCAGGGTCCGCTCCGGTTCGACGGCGACCACCTCGGAGACCGCTTCCGGGTAATGGGCGAAATTCAGCCCGTTGCCCGCGCCGATCTCGACCACCCGTCCGGAGAGACCCGCGAGCAGTTCTGCGCGGTGGGCGGCCACCCCCGCCCTGCGGTCGGCGCTGACACTGAACCGGGCGTAGAAGCGGGCGAAGAGCGGGTGGTGCACGGTGTCGCGTGGGGTTCTGCTGCGCAGCGGCATCGCGGGCCTCCTCCGGCGGACGGGACGGCAGGGGGCGCAGGCCTTCTCGCCCCCTGCCCGTCCGGCTCGTGCCCCCGATGGCCGCGCGCACTCCCCGGGAAGGCCCTGGGCAAGCGGTGACCGCGCCCCCGCCGGACACCGCGTCCGGGGTGGGTCAGCCCTGCGCGGGGCCCCAGGAACCGCCGAGCGGGGGCGCGAGCCAGCTGGGCGCCGCTTCCCTGAAGGCGGCGGGCGCCAGCCGTCCCGCGCCCTGCGGCACCGCGCCGAGCAGCGGAGCCCCGGCCACCTCAGGGAGATCCACCAGATTGCACCGGGCGTCCAGCCCGGGCTCGGCCGGCCAGCTGCCGATCACGACCCCCGCACACTCCAGCCGCCGTGCGCGCAGCGCTTCGGTGGTGAGCGCGGTCGAGTTCAGCGTGCCAAGACCGGCGGGGGCCACCACCAGGACCGGAGCCCCCATCATCAGCGCCGCGTCAGCCAGCGTGCCGCCCACGGCGTCGAACCGTACGAGCAGCCCGCCCGCGCCCTCGACCAGCACCAGATCGTGGTCGGTGGCCAGTTTCAGTGCCGCGTCCGCCACCTCCCGCGGGCCCAGCGGGGGCAGCCCGGCCCGCCGTGCGGCCGTCGCGGGGGCCAACGGGTCCGGGTACCGCGCCAGTTCGACGGCCGTCACCTCACCGGCCAGCCGGGCCACCTCGGCCGCGTCGCCGTGCTCCCCGGGGAGCAGCCCGGTCTGGGCGGGTTTGAGGACGGCGACGGACCGGCCGCGCGCAGCCGCCGCCACCGCCGCGGTCACCACGGTCTTGCCGATCTCCGTGCCGGTCCCCGTCACCACGAGAATGGTCATGTCACGCCTTCCGTGCCACCGCGCACACCGCGCGGCAAATCCGGGCCACATCCTCATCGCCGGTGATGTACGGCGGCATCGTGTACACGAGGTCGCGGAAAGGCCGCAGCCAGACGCCCTCGCGCACCGCTGCCCGTGTCGCCTCCGCCATGTCCACCTCGTGGTCCAGCTGGACCACTCCGATCGCACCGAGGACCCGGACATCCCGGACGCCCGGCAGCTCCGCCGCCCCGGACAGACCGTCCACCAGAGCCGTCTCCAGACGGCTGACCTGCTTCGCCCAGTCCTGCCCGAGCAGCAGGTCGACCGAGGCGCAGGCCACCGCCGCTGCCAGCGGATTTCCCATGAAGGTCGGCCCGTGGGCCAGCACCGGTACCTCGCCCCGCGCGATGCCCTCGGCCACCCGGGGGGTGCAGAGGGTCGCCGCCATGGTCAGGTAGCCCCCGGTCAGGGCCTTGCCCACGCACATCACATCCGGCGAGACCCCGGCGTGTTCCGCCGCGAAGAGCCTGCCCGTACGGCCGAAGCCGGTGGCGATCTCGTCGAGGACCAGCAGCACCCCGTGGGCGTCGCACGCCTCCCGGAGCACCCGCAGATACGCGGGGGAGTGGAAGCGCATCCCGCCCGCGCCCTGGACGACCGGCTCCACGATCACGGCGGCCAGCTCGTGGGCATGACGGCCGATCAGGTCGTGGAGGTGGTCGGCGTACCCCTGCTCGTATCCGGCCGGAGGCGCGTCCGCGAAGACCTGCCGGGGCAGTACCCCCGACCACAGGTCGTGCATCCCGCCCTCCGGGTCGCACACCGACATGGGCTGCCAGGTGTCCCCGTGGTAGCCGCCCCGCCAGGTCAGCAGCCGCTGCTTGGCGGGACGGCCCACGGAACGCCAGTACTGCAGGCACATCTTGACGGCGACCTCGACGGACACCGAACCGGAGTCGGCGAGGAACACGTGCTGGAGCGGCTCCGGGGTGATCTCCACCAGCTTCGCCGCGAGCCGGACGGCGGGCTCATGGGTGAGCCCGCCGAACATCACATGGCTCATCCGGTCCAGCTGACCGCGAGCGGCCGCGTTGAGCACCGGATGGTTGTACCCGTGGATCGCCGACCACCAGGACGACATGCCGTCCACCAGCTCGCCGGCTCCGGCGACCCGCAGCCGGACGCCCGACGCCGACTCGACGAGCAGCGGCTCCTGCCGGCCCGGCATCGGCCCGTACGGATGCCAGACATGGCGCCGGTCGAGGTCGAGCAGCTCGGCGGGGTCAGGCATTGGGCGCGAGATCCGTGCCCGCGCCCCGGCGGCGCACCGACACGAGCCCCTCACGGTGTTCGGGCAGCGTCGTCGTGTCCGAGCCCTCCACCTCGAAGCCGGCGTCCGCGATCATGTCCAGGTCGGCCCGGCCCGCCTGGCCCTCACTCGTCAGATAGTCGCCCAGGAAGATCGAGTTGACGAGGTGCAGGGCGAGCGGCTGCAGCGAGCGCAGGTGGACCTCGCGCCCGCCCGCCAGTCGCACCTCCGCGTCCGGGCAGACGAACCGCACCATCGCCAGGACGCGCAGACAGCGCTGCGGCGTCAGGTGCCAGTCCCCGGCCAGCGGGGTGCCCTCCATCGGGATCAGGAAGTTCACCGGTACCGAGTCCGGGTCGAGGGCACGCAGCGCGAAGACCACGTCGACCAGGTCGGCGTCGCTCTCGCCCATCCCGGCGATCAGCCCCGAACAGGCCGAGAGACCGGCGGCCTGGGCGTGCTGGACCGTCTCCACACGGTCGGAGAAGTCGTGGGTGGTGCAGATGTCGGCGTAGGTGGCCTCCGACGTATTGAGATTGTGGTTGTACGCGTCGGCGCCCGCCGCCCGCAGCCGCTCCGCCTGTCCGTCCTTGAGCAGTCCGAGGCAGGCGCACACCTCGACGTCCTCGTTCTGCTCCTTGATCGCCTCGATCGTTTCCGACACCCGGTCGACGTCACGGTCCGACGGCCCGCGGCCACTGGCGACCAGGCAGACCCGCTTCGCCCCGCCCGCCACTCCGGCCGCCGCGGCCTTCGACGCCTCGTCCGGCTTCAGCCAGGTGTACTTGAGGATCTCCGCTTTGGAGCCCAGCCGCTGCGAGCAGTACGAGCAGTCCTCCGGGCACAGGCCCGACTTCAGATTGACGAGGTAGTTGAGTTTCACCCGCCGCCCGAACCACTGGCGGCGCACCTTTCCGGCTGCCGCCACCACGTCCAGCAGTTCGTCGTCGGTCGTCGCCAGCACGGCGAGCGCCTCTTCGCGGGTCGGCAGTTCGCGCCGCAGCCCCTTGTCCACCAGCGTGTTCAGCAGGTCCATAGGGGTGATCCTGGCCTACGGCACCACCTCTGGCCAAGGAGGAACCGAACAACACCACCGACCTGGGGTGTGTGCATTGCCACACCCTGACCCCGCATGGCCCCGGCTAGGGTCTGTGAACTGCCTACAAAAAGGGACCGATCATGCCACCAGCCGTGCCCCGTGAGCCGTTCGAGTGGACCGACACCGCGGCGCGCCGCCGGGCCGGCGCCGGGCTGGTGCGCGCGATCCGGCCACGGGCCGCGGACCCGGACCTGCTGGACCTCGCGAGCAACGACTACCTGGGACTGAGCCACCGGCCGGAGATCACCGGGGCAGCGGCCGACGCCGCGCACCGCTGGGGGGCCGGTGCCACGGGGTCTCGGCTGGTCACCGGCTCCACCGCGCTCCACGCCGAACTGGAGCGCGAGCTGGCGCTGTTCAGCGGTTTCGAGGCCGCGCTCGTCTTCTCCTCCGGTTACGCGGCCAATCTCGCCGTGCTCACCGCGCTGACCGGCCCTGACGCGCTGATCGTCTCGGACGCCGCCAACCACGCGTCGATCATCGACGGCTGCCGGCTCTCCAGAGCGGTGACCGAAGTCGTCCCGCACAGCGATCCCGAGGCCGTCGGCAAGGCGCTCGAAGCCCACGGTGGCGGCCGTGCGGTCGCCGTCACCGACTCGGTCTTCTCGGTGGACGGGGACGCCGCTCCCCTCCCGGAACTGGCCTCGGTCTGCCGTACGTACGGAGCGGCACTGATCACCGACGACGCCCACGGCCTCGGCGTGCTCGGCGATGGCGGGCGCGGCGCCGTGCACGCGGCGGGGCTTGCGGGCGCCCCCGACGTGGTCTCCACGGTCACCCTGTCCAAGTCCCTGGGCAGCCAGGGCGGCGCGGTGCTGGGGCCGGCCCGGGTCATCACCCATCTGGTCAATGAGGCACGCACCTTCATCTTCGACACGGGCCTGGCGCCTGCCGCCACGGGCGCCGCCCTGGCGAGCCTGCGGCTGCTGCGGGACGAGCCCCAGCTGGCCGGGCGTACCCGCACGGTGGCGCAGACGCTGTACACGCGTCTGACGGCGGGCGGCCTCACCGCGGTCCGCCCGCAGGCCGCGGTGGTCTCCGTCCTCGCCCCGTCGCCCGGCCAGGCGGTGCGCTGGGCGGCCGACTGCCGCGAGGCAGGCCTGGCGGTCGGCTGCTTCCGCCCGCCGTCGGTGCCGGACGGCGTGTCGCGGCTGCGGCTCACCGCACGCGCCGACCTGACGCCGGAACAGGTCGAGTGGGCGGTGGACACGGTGCTGCGCACCGCGCCCACCGGATGACCGGAAGCCGGTCGGTCACCGACCGGCCGGGCCGCGGCTCACCTGCTTCCCGGCTTCGGGACCCGGCCCTGAACCGAGGCCAGGAAGCCGGTCCACGCGTCCGCCGCGAAGAGCAGCGCCGGGCGTTCCACCCGCTTGGAATCACGGACGGCCAGCAGACCGCCGTCGAGTAAAGCGGTCTCGACACAGTTGTTCATTCCGGTGCTGCGGCTGCTGCGCCGCCACCGTGCGCCGTTCAGAGAAGTACTGGAAGGGACGTTCGCAGGATGTGCGGACATGATGCCTCCCTAGACGCCGTCACCGATCCCGGCGATGAGATCCAACGATTCCTGCTGCGGAAGGGCGCGCGCCTGGATCCTGCGGAACGCGGCGCCGTACGCCCTGAGGTCTTCTTTCCGCTCCAGATAACGGCTACTCATCAAATGGTCGAGAACGACCACATCCAGATCAACGATGCTCGAAAAAGAGAAGATTGTGAAAGAGCCGGTGAGCCCGAGATGCCCGCCTGCGGCGAACGGCATGACCTGCAGCCGCACATGGGGCAGCCGGGCGATCTCCCGTACATGGCGCAGCTGTTCCGCCATCACGCCGCGTCCGCCCATCCGCCGGTGCAGGGCCGACTCGTCGACCACCGCGCTGAGTTCCAGCGGAGGATCCGCCTCCAGTACCCGCTGCCGCGCCAGCCGCACATCGACCAGTGAGTCCACCGTCCCGGGCGGAAGACCGTCGAGGGAGGCCCGGGTGACCGCCTTCGCGTATCCGGGGGTCTGCAGGAGGCCGGGCACCACCGAGGTCTCGAAGGTGTGCGCGGTGCAGGCCTGGGACTCCAGCCTGATGAAGTCACGGTAAGGGGCGGGCAGCAGGCTCCGGTAGGCATGCCACCAGCAGGCGCTCTCGTCGGCCCCCGCCCCGCACAGCGCCGCCAGCAACTCGCGCTGCGGCGCGTCCCGCACCCCGTACGCATCGAGCAACAGGGCCACGTCCGAACGCTTCACACCGCTGCGCCCGGTCTCGATCCTGCTGACCTTCGACTGGTGCCAGCCCGCAAGCCCGGCCGCTGACGCGCTGGTCAGACCCGCCAGGACCCGCAGCCGGCGCAGCTCCGCGCCGAGTTTGGCGCGGCGCACCGCCGGGCTGCTCGACACCGCGTTCTCCTTCCGGTCGGCCGTCCCTCTCAACGTGCCAGCCCGGCCGCCAAATACGGTCTCCCGTCGCAGAGTTCATCACTTTGAGCGACAGATATATGCACATCTTGGTAGATCGCCGGTACTGCGGTCACTATGAGTGTCACGCTGGCACGCACCACCACCTGAGGCCGCCCTCGCAGGACATCCGTCACGGGGCCGCGCCGGTATCGGTGGGAAAGGGACAGGCCGTTATGGCAGACCACCAGGAAGCATCCGTCACCCTGCCGAGCGAGCCGGCATCGGTCCCGGCAGCCCGCACATTCGTGGCCCGTGTGCTCACCGAATGGGGGCTGCCCTCCGACGCGGAGCTGGCGGACACCATCCGGCTGATCGTCTCGGAGCTCGCGACCAACGCCGTCCAGCACACCTTCGGCGCGTCCCCCACCTTCACGGTGGAGGCCGTCCTGGAGCGGGACGAGCGGCTGTGCGTGGGCGTGACCGACAGCCATCCGCGCTGGCCCCAGCGGCTGCCCGCCGCCGTGCAGCAGGACAACGGCCGGGGCATGGTCATCATCCGCTGGCTGGCAGCGGAGAACGGCGGCCGGCTGACCGTCACACCCACGCGGGAAGGCGGCAAGACGGTATGGATCGCCCTGCCCTGGACCGTCACGGCCCAGGGCTGAACGGCCCCCTGCCGCAGCCGCCTCCGGTACTCAGCCCACCCGGCCGTACCAGACGCTCCTGGACCAGATGTGCTCCAGTCTGACCACAGCTCCGGTCTTTGGGGAGTGCCAGATCTTGCCGTGTCCGGCGTAGATGCCGACGTGGTAGACGCTCCGGCCGTAGTGGAAGAACACCAGGTCACCGCGGTGCCGGCTGAACGCCGGGATATGGCGCACGCGGTTGTACTGGGCCTGGGCGGTGCGCGGCAGCGTTTTGCCGACCTTCTTGAACGAGTAGAGCGTCAGCCCCGAACAGTCGAAGCGCGACGGCCCCGTCGCCCCCCACTGGTAGGGCGATCCCTCCTTGGAAGCCGCGATCTGCACGGCCTGGGCGGCGTGTTCGGCGGCTTGGGCCGCCACGCTCGCTCCCGGTGCCAGTGAGGTCCCCGCGACTGCGGCGAGAGTGAGGGCCGAGGCCGTTCCGGCCCGGGCGAGCAGGGACGGGACGTGAATCTGCGCGGTCATGTGAAACCCTTCGCAAACCGCCTGTGAAGGATGACCTGTCGGGTTCGGGCCGGCGAAGTTGCCCGGCCGTCCGGCAGGGTGGCCGACTGATCGAGTCGGCCGTCCCGCCCGGCGGCTTCACCCCGAGGGACGACGTCACTGTCGCCCCGGACTGCCTGGGTCCTCCACTCCTGCCGATCCGTTCGTGTCGACCAGACATCCGGGTACGGCGGCAGGACTCGGCGTCCGCCCGGACCGCCCCACCGTGGTGGCGGGGGCTTGTCGTCTCCCGGATCTTCACCCATGGCCCGGCGGATTCCCGGGTGGCCGCGCCGCATCGTGAGTCTCGTCGCCGCTGGCCTGTTCGAGTGGACACCGTGCGCCGAGAGCCCTCCGGTTCCGCGCGCCCAGGGCTCCGACCTGGGGCGGAGCAGCCGGCCGGGGGCAGTGCGCCGGTGCGATGCGCAACTCGGCGCGATCGCCTGATCACCCCCCTCCTACGCCGTCCGGTCGGCGTCCATCGGAGTACCGGCCACCGCCGAAAGGCGGACCGGGGCCGGTGTCACGCTCGGTGAAGGTGTTGGTGGAGCGGTTCACCACGGTTCGTGCGCATGCACGCGTACGGATTGCCCCGTGGTGCGAGTGCCTGTGTGCCGGGGCAACTCGGCTCCGGGTGGCGGGATTTCTCCTCCACGCGGGCCAACCTCCGCGGCCCGCTCCCGCATCGCGGGATGTGGCGCCCGGTCCGGCCGGCCGTTACCGGCCACGGGCGGCCGGTGTACCGCTGACCGGGACAGCCCTCTCCGCATTTCGGGTTGGCAAAGAACGCCTGTGCGCCCTGTTGTCAGGGACTGTTCACAGGAAAGGATCCCCGGGACGTACTGGAGGGCGCCGTGCGAACGGCGCTTCGGACAGGGGGAGGTACTACGTGAGACGCACCGCAGTGCTCGGCTCGGCCGGCGCTCTGGCCGCGGCGACTCTCATAGCGGGCGCGATGGCGGCGCCCGCCACCGCCGACGGGCGCGGCCGTGCCGGTTCGGAGGCGCGCGGAGCCGCGGTCGCCGCAGCGCGCGCGGCGAAGGCGGGAATCGACTGGCGGGACTGCCCTGCTGACTGGGCGCTCGCGAAGCCCATCCAGTGCGGCTGGGTGACCGTGCCGGTCGACTACGCACACCCGGACGGCCGGACGGTCGAACTCGCGGTGGACCGCGCCGTGAGCACCGGCAGCAAGGCGGAACGGCAGGGCTCCCTCGTCTACAACCCCGGCGGCCCCGGCGCATCGGGCATGCGCTTTCCCGCCAGGACCACCACCGGCAGCGCACTCTGGGTCAACACCGCCAAGGCGTACGACTTCGTGGGCTTCGACCCGCGCGGCGTCGGTCACTCGGCACCGGTCTCCTGCATCGACCCGCAGAAGTACGTCAGCGCCCCCAAGGCCGACCCGGTCCCGGACAGCCCGGCCGACAAACGGGTGCAGCGCAAGCTCGCCGCCCGGTACGCGGACGGCTGCGAGCAGCGCAGCGGCGCGATGCTGCCGTATCTGACCACCCTGAACACCGCGCGTGACCTGGACGTCATCAGGGCGGCGCTCGGTGAGAAGAAGCTCAACTACCTGGGTGTCTCCTACGGGACCTATCTCGGCGCGGTGTACGGCACGCTCTTCCCGGACCATGTCCGGAGGATGATCGTCGACAGTGTGGTCGACCCGAAGCAGTCGAACATCTGGTACGAGGCGAATCTCAACCAGGATGTGGCGTTCCAGGGCCGCTGGCGCGACTGGCAGAACTGGGTCGCGGCGAACGACGCCTCCTTCCATATCGGCAGGACGGCGGCAGCGGTCGAGCAGCAGTGGGTGAAGCTGCGGGCGGCGGCCAAGAAGCATCCGATCGGCGGGACCGTGGGCCCCGCGGAACTCCTCGGATTCTTCCAGAACGCGCCCTACTACGACTCCTCCTGGGCGCCGGTTGCCAAGGCGTGGAGCCAGTACCTCGCCGGAGACCCCCAGCCCCTGATCGATGCCGCGGGACCCGATATGTCGGACACCGCGGGCAATGTGTCGGCGGAGAACGGCACGGCCGTCTACACCGCGGTCGAGTGCGCCGACGCGAAGTGGCCGACCGACTGGCGGACATGGGACCGGGACAACACCCGGCTCAACAAGGACAATCCATTCCTTACCTGGTCGAATGCCTGGATGAACCTCCCGTGCGCCACCTGGCCCGCGAAGCAGCAGAAGCCGGTGGACGTCCGTACCGGCAAGGGACTCCCGCCCGTACTCATCGTGCAGTCGACCCGTGACGCCGCCACACCGTTCCCTGGAGCCGTCGAACTGCACAAGCGCTTCAAGGGCTCACGCCTCATCGTGGAGAAGGACGCCGGCTCGCACGGGGTGACCGGCCTGGTCAATCCGTGCATCAACAGCCGGGTGGACAGCTATCTGCTCACCGGCAGCACCGACCGCCACGACGTGACGTGCGCCCCGCACGCCACACCGAAGCCGTAACAGCCCGTGCCGGGGGGCCGCGTGGTCAGCGGCTCCCCAGCCAGGCGTCCTCCGCCGCGTAGTCGAACAGGTCGAGGTGCGGGTCGTAGGTCCTGGCCATCGCGGGAAAGGCCGCACGCCAGTCCCCGCCCCGGAGCCGGTCCGTCAGCCACTCGACGGTCGCGGGCAGCGATTCGGCGTACCCGGTCACCGGGCGGTAGCCCAACTCCCGCTCGGCGGCGGACATGTCGTACACCACCGGGTGATCGACACCCCACGGGGTGTTGCCCACCGGGGCGGCCCCCTCGATCAGCACCAACTCGCTCCGCACGCCCATGGCCCCGTCCACCGCGGCACTGATCTCGGCGACCGTCGGTGCGTCCGGATCCGCGCCGTTCAGCACCCGCGACCCCGGGCGCAGCGCCGCGAGCCGGATCATCTCGGCGAGGTTGGAGACATGCACGGGGTGGAAGCGGCTCCGCCCGCCGTGCGCGAGGACACGGACGGGGCGGCCGTCGAGTGCGCGCTTCACGAAGTACAGCTCGCGCGGCGAACGGCCACCCGGTCCGTGGACGGCGCCGGCCCGCACCAGGGTCGCCGGCAGCGTCCCTTCGGCCGCCAGCAGCTCCCGCTCCAGTGCCACCTTGCGGGTGCCGTATGTAGCCGGGCCCGGGTCGACCGTGCGCTGGCTCTCGGGAATCGGCACCGGATAGCGCGGGAAGCCGTCCGGCTCGTCCTGGGTGTCGAAACTGCGCCCCTCCCCGTCCGCGTAGACCGCGCCACTGGAGATCACCACCGCCGAGCCGATCCGGTCCGCGAGGCCCGTCAGCTGCCGGGCATGGTCCGCTCCGTACGCGACGATGTCGACCAGCACATCGCAGCCGTCCCCGAGGGCCGCCGCCAGCTCGCCCTCGCCGTCCCGGTCGACGCGCACCGCGCGCACGCCGCCGGGCAGGCCGTCATCGTGGCCCCCGCGTGAAGCGGCCCGCACATCCCATCCGTCCGAGACGAGCGCGCGCACCGCGGCGCGCCCGATCTGCCCTGTGGCTCCGAGTACGAAAACGCTTCCCCTGCTGCTCATGGGCCCGACGCTACGGTCCTCACCGCGCTCCGGGCCAGACGATTCTGCCCACAGCCGATCCGGCGTCAGTGCGGCTTGCGCGGCTCCTTGCCCGGCTGCGCTGCCTTCACGTCCGCGGCGTACGCGTCGACGTACTCCTGGCCGGAGAGCCCGAGGACCGCGTACATGATCTCGTCGGTGACGGCGCGCAGCGCCACCTTCTCGTTCTCCATGCCCGCATAGCGGGAGAAGTCCAGCGGCTTCCCGAAGCGGATGGTGACCCGCCTGATCTTCGGCATCCGCTGCCCTGGCGGCTGGATCTCGAAGGTGCCCACCATGGCGCACGGCACCACCGGGACCCGGCCCTGGATGGCCATCACGGCAACCCCGACCTTGCCCTTGTAGAGCCTGCCGTCGTGCGAGCGGGTGCCCTCCGGGTAGATGCCCAGCAGTTCCCCCCTGGACAGCACCCCGAGCCCCTCGCGGACCGCGGCCCGGCCCGCCTCCTTGCCCGACCTGTCCACCGGGATCTGCCCGATGCTGCGGAAGAAGGCGGCCGTCAGGCGCCCCTTGATGCCCGGACCTGTGAAGTACTCCTGTTTCGCGAGGAAGGTGATGCGCCGGCTCAGGACGGCCGGCATCAGGAAATGATCGGAGAAGGACAGATGGTTGCCCGCGACGATCGCGGCGCCCTCCTCCGGAATGTGATCGAGCCCTTCGATCCTGGGCCGGAACAGCAGCCTCAGCAGCGGTCCGATCACGGCGTATTTCAGGATGTAGTAAAACAAACGCGATCCCGCCTCCCCGTCGCTCCGTGCCGACGCACAGTAGCTGCCCCACCATTCGCTCCGGAACCCCGTCCGGGGCCGGCCGGGACCGCGGGACGTCCGTTCGGGTGGAAAGGGCGGAGCCGAACGGGTGACCGGACAGCGTGGCGACTTGCCGTCGGTGCGGGGGCCGGATCCGCTTGTCTCCTACCCTTGTGCCGAGTTCCAGGAGGCCCTGATGCGCCCCCGCAGGATGTCCGCCGCAGCGACTCTGCTGGCCGCCCTCGCAGCGGCAGTGCCCGCGCAGGCAGCCGGAGCGCCGCCCATCCGTCCCGGTGGACTCGTCCTCACCGTCGACCCGCAGGCGCACCCCGACCGGGACCGCAGTGTCCTGCTCCGGTGCGCGCCGGAGGAGGACGAGGGTGCGCACCCGGAGGCCGCAGCCGCCTGCCGCGCTCTCCAGCGGGCAGGCGGGC
The DNA here is from genome assembly GCF_036061255.1 of Streptomyces sp. NBC_00388. NCBI lineage: Bacteria > Bacillati > Actinomycetota > Actinomycetes > Kitasatosporales > Streptomycetaceae > Streptomyces > Streptomyces sp. NBC_00388. The sequence goes on along the minus strand of NZ_CP107948.1, from coordinate 962,171 downwards.
GCTTCGACCACCTCGACGGCGAGCCCCGGGCCTGCACCAGGCAGTCCGACCCGGTCCTCGTCACGGTCGGCGGGACCTGGGGCGGCCGCCCCACGCACTGGGCCCGGACCTTCGCCAACGCCTGCTCGCTCGACGCGGCGACCGGCCCGGTCTTCCGTTTCTGAGCCGCCGGGCCGGCCCGCTCAGCCGCTGCCGCGCGAAGCGATCATCGCGATGGACACCAGCCCCAGCAGCACCCAGCCGAACCACAGCCAGCCGTTGCTGCCGAGTGCCACCGAATATCCCGTCACCGCCACCAGGGCTCCCACGGTGATGACACCCATCGCTTTCACAGAACCGGGCATGGCCGCTCCTCCTCGGGGGTGGAGGGCCATCGTCGCCCGGCAGGGGCCTTCTCCGCTACTGGCCGCGGGCCTGGAGTGACGCCAGGTAGGCGTTGTAGGCCGCCAGCTCCTTGTCTCCGTTGCGGTCCTCGGCCCGGTCGGAGCGCCGCGAGACCCGCTGCTCGGAGCTGTACCACTGGAAGACCAGCGCGATCAGGACCAGCACGGACGGGATCTCACTGAACGCCCAGGCGATACCGCCCGCGGCCTCCTGGTCGGAGAGCGCGTCGATGCCGAGGGAGACCGGCGGGTGCTTGTACACCTGCACCATCGGCTCGGTCGCCATCATCAGCGCGATCCCGAAGAACGCGTGGAAGGGCATCCCGGCGAACAGCTCCAGCATCCGCATGATGTAGCCCGGCCGGTGCGGGCCCGGGTCGACGCCCATGATCGGCCAGAAGAACACCAGGCCCACGAAGAGGAAGTGGACCATCATCGCGATGTGCCCGGTCTTCGAACCCATCAGGAAGTCGAAGAGCGGGGTGAAGTACAGGCCGTAGAGGCTCGCGATGAACAGCGGGATGGTGAACGCCGGGTGCGTGATGATCCGCATGTAGCGGCTCCGGAGCAGCATCAGCAGCAGCTCCCGCGGTCCCTTGCGGTTGCCCCGGCCCGCCACCGGCAGCGCGCGCAGGGCCAGGGTCACCGGCGCGCCGAGCAGTAGCAGGATGGGGGAGAGCATGCTGATGATCATGTGCTGCACCATGTGCACACTGAACATGACCATGCCGTAGTCGTTCAGCTTGGTGCACATGGTCAGGGCGACGGTCAGCACACCCACGACGAAGAGCACGATCCGGTGGACAGGCCAGCTGTCACCGCGCCGGAGCAGCCGCACCACCCCCCAGCCGTACAGGGCGAGACCCAGCAGGCAGCCGATCAGGAAGAACGGGTCCGCGGAGAGACCCAGCCCCCGTCCCAGCGTGAACGGCGGCAGGTCCATCGTCATGCCGTGCCCGCTGTGGTCCATCCACTCACTCCTGATTCGTGCCTGATGTCCGCACCAGAGTAGAACTGCCCCCGGTCGCAGCTGCGACCGGGGGCAGTTCGTACTGTATCGGGCGAATGGGGAACGATCAGAGGACGCACTCGGCTTCCGCGTACCGCTCGGCCGGTACCGTCTTGAGGGTCTCCACGGCCTGCGCCAGCGGCACCATGGTGATCTCCGTGCCGTGCAGGGCCGTCAGCATGCCGAACGCGCCGCGGTGCGCTGCCTCCACCGCGTGCCAGCCGAACCGGGTGGCCAGGACGCGGTCGTACGCGGTGGGGGTGCCACCACGCTGCACATGGCCCAGTATCACCGGACGGGCCTCCTTGCCGAGGCGCTCCTCCAGCTCGATGGAGAGCTGCCTGGCGACACCCGCGAAGCGCTCGTGGCCGTACATGTCCTTGGCGCCCACGTCGAAGCTCATCGAGCCCTCACGGGGCTTGGCGCCCTCGGCGACCACCACGATCGCGAACTTCTTTCCCGCGGAGAAGCGGCGGCCGACCAGCTCGGTGAGCTCACCGATGTCGAACGGACGCTCCGGGACGACGATGGCGTGCGCGCCGGCCGCCATGCCCGAGTGCAGCGCGATCCAGCCGGTGTGGCGTCCCATGACCTCCACGATCAGCACGCGCTGATGCGATTCGGCAGTGGTCTTCAGCCGGTCCAGCGCGTCGGTCGCCACCCCGACGGCCGTGTCGAAGCCGAAGGTGACGTCGGTCGACGCGATGTCGTTGTCGATGGTCTTCGGCACTCCCACGATCGGCAGCCCGGCCTCGGAGAGGAGGTGGGCGGCCTTGAGGGTGCCCTCGCCGCCGATCGGGATGATCGCGTCGAGGCCAAGATCGGCGACATGGCCCCGGGCGCGCTCCACACCGTCGCGCAGATGCGCGGGCTGCACCCGCGAGGAGCCGAGGATCGTGCCGCCGCGCGCCAGAATGCCGCCCACGGCGTCGAGGTCGAGTTTGCGGTAGTCGCACTCAAGCAGACCCTTCCACCCGTCGTGGAAGCCGATGACCTCGTCCCCGTGGTCGGCGACGGCGCGGTGCACGACCGAGCGGATGACGGCGTTCAGGCCGGGGCAGTCGCCGCCGGAGGTGAGCACACCAATTCGCATTGCCCGACTTACCTTTGCAACGTGGGCTTGTGACCGGACCACGTCGTCCGGGCTGGATCCCCGTCACCCTACCGGCGGAGGGCGAGGGAGACGTACCGGGCGTCCGCCTGCTGGACGCCGCTCAGATGTACGTATCAGGCCTCATGCGGGCTGCGTTGCCACCGCGATCCGCTCGGCCCGCAGCGCCTCGTACCAGCGGTCGTCGGTCGGCGGCAGCGCGTTGACATCCAGGGCCAGCTTGAGCAGCAGGTCGGCGATGAGCGGGTTGCGGGCCAGCACCGGGCCGTGCATGTAGGTACCGAAGACCGTGTCGTTGTACGCGCCCTCGGTGCCGTCGCCCGTGCCGTTGCCCCGGCCCAGCTGGACGCGGGCGAACGGACGGGCGGTCGGCCCGAGGTGGGTGATGCCCTGATGGTTCTCGAAGCCGGTCAGCGGCGGCAGGCCCAGCCGCTGGTCGATGTCGCCGTACACGTCGCCGACGCAGCGCTCGCCCTCGCCGCGGGTCGAGATGACGTCGAGCAGTCCGAGGCCCGGTTCCCGCTCGCCGAGGTCGTTGATGAACTCGTGGCCGAGGATCTGGTACCCGGCGCAGACCGAGAAGATGATCGCGCCGTTGGAGGCGGCCCTGCTGAGGCCGCCGTCCCTGCGCAGCCGCTCGGAAGCCAGCCGCTGCGGCCGGTCCTCACCGCCGCCGATCAGATAGATGTCGCCGGACGTGGGAACCGGCTGGTCGCTGCGGACGTCGACACGGGTCACGTCGAGGCCGCGCTGGCGGGCCCGGCGCTCCACCACCAGTGCGTTGCCCTGGTCGCCGTAGGTGCTCAGCAGGTCCGGGTAGACCCACACCAGACGCAGGCTGTTGTCACTCATCATCGTTTCCTCTGAGGTCAGTTGCCGACGCGGCGGCGCACGTCCTGGAACGCGGTGTAGTTGGCGATCAGTTCGATACGGCCGGGCGGGGCGTACTGCACCGCCTCGTCCACCGTCTCGCAGACCCGGAACTGCAGCCCTGCCACCTCCAGCCGGACCGCGAGGTCCAGCTTGCGGTCGCCGATCACGAAGATCGGGTGGCCCGACAGCCGGGTGTAGTCGACGTCCCAGAGCCAGGAGGTGTCGGTGCCGTCGGCGCCACGGGCGTTGACGGCGAGGATCACCGGGGTGGGCGGCGGGTCGATCAGGGAGAACGTCTCCAGCCAGCCGGCCGGGTTCTTGGCGAGCAGCAGCCGCACCTCGCGGCTGAGGAACGACACCACGTCGTAGCGCCCAGCGACGGCCTGCACGCCGTACATCCGCTCCAGGGCGACCTGCGGCGGCACGCCGAAGGTCGCGGCGACGGCGGCCGACGTGGTCGCGTTCGCCTTGTTCGCCCGGCCCGGCAGCTGGAGGTGGATCGGCCAGGCGGAGCCGTGCGGATCGAGGACGTAGTCACCCGAGAGGGCCCAACTGGGCGCCGGGCGGCGGAAACCGCAGTCGGCGCAGAACCACTCGTCGTTCGGCCACTGGAGCACACCGCCGCAGGACGGGCACGACCAGGCGTCGTCCTTCCACTCCTGGCCCGCCGCGACCCAGACCACGGTGGGGGAGGACGAAGCGGCCCACACCACCAGGGGGTCGTCGGCGTTGGCGATCACCACGGCCTTCGTCCCGGCCAGCCCCTCGCGCCACTTCTCGGCCAGCATGCGGGTCTCGCCCGCCCGGTCGAGCTGGTCCCGGGAGAGGTTCAGCAGGGCGATCGCCTTCGGCGTCGTGTCGCGTGCGACCCCTGCGAGGTACTTCTCGTCGACCTCGATCACGCCGAAGCGCGCGTCGGAGCCGCCGGCCAGTGCGGAGGTGATGCCCGCGGGCATGTTGGCGCCCAGGGCGTTCGAGACGACCGGGCCCGCGGCCCGCAGCGCCTCGGCGATGAGCCGGGTGGTCGTCGTCTTGCCGTTGGTCGCCGATACCAGGATCACGTCCAGGTGCTGGGCGAGGCGCCCGAGCAGGTCGGGGTCGAGCCGCAGTGCGACCTTGCCGCCGATCACCGATCCGCTGCCGCGCCCCGCGGCGCGCGATACCGCTGCCGCGGCCTTGCCTGCCGTCACGGCCAGCTTGGCCCGCGGCGACAGCGGCTCCGTGTTGCCGTCCATCGTCCTAGATCCTCCTTGCGTCGGCGCGGGGCTCAGCCTATCGAGATCCGGCCGTCCGCCCGACCTCGGCACCACCGGGGCGGCGCTGTTCCGGCGGGAACGTACGCTTGCCGCCATGCGAAACCGCCCGATCCCCGGCAGTTCCGGAGCCGTGCGGACGATGAGTCCGCACGGCGATCCCGTGCTGCACGCGCCCTGCGAGCCGGTGGCCGGCTTCGACGCCGCACTCGCCCGGCTCGTCGAGGACATGTTCGCGACGATGTACGCGGCGCGGGGTGTCGGCCTCGCGGCGAATCAGATCGGTGTCGGGCTGCGGGTGTTCGTCTACGACTGCCCGGACGACGAGGACGTCCGCCATCTCGGACACCTGGTCAACCCCCGGCTGGTGGAGGCGGACGGGGTCACCGTGCGCGGACCCGAGGGCTGCCTCTCGCTGCCCGGTATCGAGGCGGGCACCCCCCGCTTCGACCGCGCCGTCGTCGAGGGGTTCTCGGTGACCGGCGATCCGGTCCTGGTCAGCGGCACCGGATTCTTCGCCCGCTGCCTCCAGCACGAGTGCGACCACCTCGACGGCCTGATGTACACGGACCGGCTGTCCGGCTGGCGCCGCGGCCGGGCCCTGCGGGCCGTCCGGAGGGCGGCACGGAGCCGTCAGGATCACCCGTCCGGATCAGACCCCGGTTCCGGCTGACCCTGCCGGTGAGTCAGAAGCCCGGCCCGCCCGCGCGGTCGGTGGCGGCAGCGAGCCTGCCCCAGAGGAGGTCGGCCAGGCTGCTGACCAACTGCTCCCGGGGGCAGGGGCGTTCGCCGAGCCACCAGTCGCCCGCCGCGTGCATCATCCCGACGATCCCGTGGCCCCAGACCCGGGCCAGCTGCTCGCTCCCCGGCCCGAGGTCGACGCGTTCGGCGATCACCTTGGCCAGTTCCTCGCCGAGCCTGCGCAGCAGCGGCGCCGAGTGGAGCCCGACGTCGAAGGCCTGCTCGGGCTGGTGCCCGGCGTCGGCCGGGTGCATCAGGAAGCGGTAGACCTGCGGTCTGGCCTCGATCGCCGCCAGATAGGTGTCCAGCGTGGCCTCGACCCGCTCGCGGCGCCCGGCCGGGGCGTCCAGCGCCGCCCGCAGCGCGCTCAGCAGTGCGTCGGTGTGGCGCTTGGCGAGCGCGCGGTAGAGGCCGCCCTTGTCGCCGAAGTGCCGGTAGAGAATGGGCTTGGTGATGCCCGCCTCCGCGGCGATGGCGTTCATCGACGCCCTGGGGCCGTCCCGCAGTACGACCCGGTCGGCGGCCTCCAGCAGCTCCCGGCGGCGGCTGTGCGCCGAGCGCTGCTGTCTGGCCTGTGTGGCCTGTGTGGTCCCCATGGGTACCTCTTCCCCGCCCTGCGATCCTGGCTCTGTGACGCGGACCCGTACGACGTCCGCCGATTGATCCGGCCCCCGTCGAAACGTAACACCCGGCCGGGGGCGCGTGCCGGGCGCGAACGCGGAGGTTGACAGCTCCTACTTGCCAGTAACAGACTGCGGTTACCGCAAGTAACAAGTCGATGGAACGCAGTGCTGGAGGGGACATGGCCGAGTTCACGCTCGAACTCAACGATGACCAGAAGGAGGTCCGCGACTGGATCCACGGGTTCGCCGCCGACGTCATCCGCCCGGCTGCCGCCGAGTGGGACGAGCGTGAGGAGACGCCCTGGCCGGTGATCCAGGAGGCGGCCAAGGTCGGCATCTACTCGCTCGACTTCTACGCCCAGCAGTTCTTCGACCCGACCGGTCTCGGCATCCCGGTGGCCATGGAGGAGCTCTTCTGGGGCGACGCGGGCATCGCCCTGTCGATCGTCGGCACCGGCCTGGCCGCAGTGGGCGTGCTCGCCAACGGTACCGAGGAGCAGATCGGCACCTGGATACCGCAGATGTACGGCGACGCGGCCGACGTGAAGGTCGCGGCCTTCTGCTCGTCCGAGCCCGACGCCGGTTCGGACGTCGCGTCGATGCGGACCCGCGCCGTGTACGACGAGGCCAAGGACGAGTGGGTGCTCAACGGCACCAAGACCTGGGCGACCAACGGCGGCATCGCCAACGTCCATGTCGTGGTCGCCGTCGTCGACCCCGATGCCGGCTCCAAGGGACACGCCTCGTTCATCGTGCCGCCGGGGACGCCCGGCCTCTCGCAGGGCCAGAAGTTCAAGAAGCACGGCATCCGCGCCTCCCACACGGCCGAGGTCGTCCTGGAGGACGTCCGGGTGCCGGGCCACTGCCTGCTCGGCGGCAAGGAGAAGCTGGACGAGCGGCTGGCCCGCGCCCGGGAGCGGGCGAAGCAGGGCGGCGGCGAGCGGGTGAAGAACGCGGCGATGGCGACCTTCGAGGCCTCCCGCCCCGCGGTCGGCGCCATGGCGGTCGGCACTGCCCGCGCCGCGTACGAGGTCGCGCTGGACTACGCGAAGACCCGCACCCAGTTCGGCCGCCCCATCATCGACAACCAGGGCGTCGCCTTCCAGCTCGCCGACATGCGGACGCAGATCGACGCGGCCCGCCTGCTGGTCTGGCGCGCCTCCTGGATGGCAGCGGCGAACAAGCCGTTCACCGCCGCCGAGGGCTCCATGTCCAAGCTGTACGCGAGCGAGACGGCCAAGAAGGTCACGGCCCAGGCCATCCAGATCCTCGGGGGCAACGGCTACACCCGCGAGTACCCGGTCGAGCGGATGCACCGCGACGCCGCGATCTACACGATCTTCGAGGGCACCAGCGAGATCCAGCGCCTGGTGATCGCCAGGACCCTGGCGGGTATGCCGATCCGCTGATCCGGCCGGACACCGGGACAGGCCTGCGGAGGACCACCTCCGCAGGCCTGTCCCGCGCGGGATGGCCGCCGCGGGTCAGGCCGGGAGCTGCGCCTCGATGGCCGCCACGACCTCCGGCGCCTCCGGCTCCGTGCGCGGGCGGATCCGCGAGACGACCTCGCCCGCGGGGGAGATCAGGAACTTCTCGAAGTTCCACTGGACGTCCCCGGCCTCACCCGCGCCGTCGGCCACCCGCGTCAGCTCCGCGTAGAGCGGGTGCTGTCCGGCGCCGTTGACGTCGGTCTTCTCCAGCATCGGGAACGTCACGCCGTACGAGGCCGAGCAGAACGTCCGGATCTCCTCCGCGCTGCCCGGCTCCTGGCCGGCGAACTGGTTGCAGGGCACGCCGATGACGGAGAACCCGCGCTCCCCGTACTGCTGCTGAAGCTTTTCGAGACCGGCGTACTGCGGGGTGAGACCGCACTTGGAGGCCACGTTCACCAGCAGCACCGCCTTGCCCCGGTAGTCGGCCAGGGACGTCGGGTCGCCGGTCAGGGTGCGCAGCGGGATGTCGTACAGGTTCATCAGCAAGCTCCTGTCTAGGTCGGTGGTACGTACTGTTCCAGAGACCTGCGGAGCCCAGGCGACGGCCCCCGCCGCGCCCGTTCACCGCCTCAGGACGATCCGTGCCGCTGCCGGCGGGCGCGCCGCCGGCCGACCAGGAGAGCGCAGGCCAGTGCCGCTGCGGCCAGCCCGCCCGCGAAGGCGAGCGCGGTCCGGCCCGAGACCGATACGTGCGAGGCCTGTGACGCCGCGACAGCGGGGGCGTGCGACGCGGGCACCGGGGTGCCGGCCGGGGACGTGGGCTGCGCCGGGCGGAGCGCCGGCAGCACGCTCACCGGGGACGCGGTGGGCGCGGTGGAGAAACCCCAGTCGAGCAGGGACCGGGTCTCGTTGTAGGCGTCGTTCGGCTGTCCCGACTGCGGGTTCATCACGGTCACCAGCAGGGTGCGCCCGTTCCGCTGGGCTGCGGTGACCAGGGTGTTGCCCGCCTCGGTCGTGTAGCCGTTCTTCACCCCGAGCAGGCCGGGGTACTTCTCGACCCCGTGGGACCCCACGAGCAGCCGGTTGGTGTTCTGGATGCCGAACGCACCGGGGCCTCCCGACGCCGGGAACCTGGCCGTCCTGGTGGAGGCGAAACGCCGGAACTCCGGATTGGTCAGCCCCGCGCGGGCGATCACGGACAGGTCGTACGCCGAGGAGTGCTGCCCCGGGGTGTCGTACCCGTCGGCGGACTTGACGACCGTGTCGCGCGCACCGATCCGGCGGGCGGCGGCCTGCATGTCCTTGATGGTGGCGGGCAGCCCGCCGTTCATCACCGCCAGGGTGTGCACCGCGTCGTTGCCCGAGGCCAGGAACACCCCGCGCCACAGGTCGGCGACCGTGTACCGGGTGCCTTCCCTGATGCCGACCAGGCTGCTGCCCGGCTGGAGCCCCGTGAGGTCCGGGCCGGCCGCCCGGTGCACTTCCTGCGGGGGGAACTTCGGCAGTACGGCCAGCGCGAAGAGCGTCTTGAGCGTGCTGGCCGGCGGGAGCTTCCGGTGTGCGTCCTTGGCGGCCAGGACCCGGCCGGTCCGCACATCGGTCACCATCCAGGACAGAGCTGTCGCCGCGGGCAGTCCGGGGGTTCCGGCGGAGACCTGGACTCCGGTGCGGTACAGCGCGGACACGCCGCTGTCCGCGGCCGGTCGCGGCGCGGGCCGGCTGTCGGCGCGGGCGGCCGGTGAGAGGGGGACGAGTACCAATGCGGGCAGAGAAACGGCCAACACCGCACGGATCCTGACAGAACACCACATCGCTTGGGACATGATCATATCGTATGAGAAGTCCGGAATGGGTGCCCTGTCGCTTAGCCCGACTGCCTGACCACCCGGCGCCGTCCCGCCCGGGTCAGGCGCCGAGCCTGCGGAACAGCCCCTCCTGGACGACCGATACCAGCAGATTCCCCGCGCGGTCGAAGATCCGCCCGCGGGCCAGCCCACGGCCGCCGGTCGCGATCGGCGACTCCTGGTCGTAGAGGAACCACTCGTCCGTACGGAACGGGCGGTGGAACCACATGGCGTGGTCCAGCGACGCCATGTCGAAACCGCGCGGCCCCCACAGCGGTTCGACCGGGATGCGGACCGCGTCCAGCAGCGTCATGTCGCTGGCGTAGGTGAGTGCGCAGGTGTGGATGAGCTGGTCGTCACCGAGCGGCCCGACCGCGCGCATCCACACCGCGCTGTGCGGATCGGCGCCCTTGATCTCCTCGGGGGTCCAGCGCAGCCGGTCCACGTAACGGATCTCGAAGGGCTGCCTGCGGGCCATCCGCTCCAGCGCCTCGGGCAGCTCGCCCAGGTGCTCGCGGATCTCCTCGGCTACCGTCGGCAGCGACTCCGGGTCCGGGACGTCGCGGCCCGGCGGGGCCTGGTGCTCGAAGCTGCCCTCCTCCGGCCGGTGGAAGGACGCCGTCAGATTGAAGATCGTGCGGCCCTGCTGGACCGCGGTCACCCGGCGGGTGGTGAACGAACGGCCGTCCCTGACCCGTTCCACCTGGTAGACGATCGGCACCCCGGGCCTGCCCGGACGCAGGAAGTACGCGTGCAGCGAGTGCACCGGCCGCTCACCGTCGGTGGTACGGCCCGCGGCCACCAGGGCCTGCCCCGCGACCTGTCCGCCGAAGACCCGCTGCAGGGACTCGTGCGGGCTGCGGCCGCGGAAGATGTCGACCTCGATCTGCTCCAGGTCGAGCAGGTCGATCAGCTTCTCCGTGGGATTGGTCATTCGGTGTCCTCCCAGGTCACAGTGGCCGGCCTGCTCACAGCTGGCCGACGGCGGTGACGCGGACGACCGCACGGCCCTCCTCGTCGGAGGCCGCGAGATCCACCTCCGCGCTGATGCCCCAGTCGTGGTCGCCGTTCGGGTCGGCGAAGATCTGCCGCACGCGCCACAGCCCGTGCGAGGTGTTCGCCTCGTCCGCCTCGATGATCAGCAGCTTGGGACCGCGCGCGTCCGGTCCTGTTCCCAGGTCGTCGTACTCGTCCCAGTACGCGTCCATCGCCTCGCCCCAGGCGTCCTCGTCCCATCCCGCGTCGCCGTCCAGCTCGCCGAGCGCGGCCACGTTGTCCAGCGCCGCCAGCTCCACCCTGCGGAACATGGCATTGCGCACCAGGACCCGGAACGCACGGGCGTTGGCGGTGACCGGCTTCACCTGGTCGGCCCGTTCCGCGGCCTGCTCCGCGCTCTCCACCTCCGGGTTGGCCAGCTGCTCCCACTCGTCGAGCAGGCTGGAGTCCACCTGCCTGACCAGCTCGCCCAGCCAGGCGATGAGGTCCTGGAGGTCCTCGGACTTCTGGTCGTCCGGGATGGTGTGGTCCAGCGCCTTGTACGCACCCGCGAGATACCGCAGCACGATGCCCTCGGTACGGGCGAGTTCGTAGTGCGAGGTGAACTCGGTGAAGGTCATGGCCCGTTCGTACATGTCACGGATGACCGACTTCGGGGAGACCGGGTGATCGCCGACCCACGGGTGGCTCGTGCGGTAGACGTTGTACGCGTGCACCAGCAGCTCTTCGAGCGGCTTCGGGTACGTGACCTCCTGGAGCCGCTCCATGCGCTCCTCGTACTCCATCCCGTCGGCCTTCATCTGCCCGATCGCCTCACCGCGCGCCTTGTTCTGCTGGGCGGCGAGGATCTGGCGCGGGTCGTCCAGCGTCGACTCGACCACCGAGACCATGTCCAGGGCGTAGGAGGGTGACTCGGCGTCCAGCAGGTCGAACGCGGCCAGCGCGAAGGTGGACAGCGGCTGGTTGAGCGCGAAGTCCTGCTGGAGGTCGACGGTGAGCCGGATGATGCGGCCCTCGGCGTCCGGAGCGTCCAGCTGCTCCACCACACCTCCGTCGAGCAGCGAGCGGTAGATGGCGATGGCGCGGCGGATGTGCCGCAGCTGCGCCTTGCGCGGCTCGTGGTTGTCCTCCAGGAGGTGACGCATGGCCTTGAAGGCGTTGCCCGGCCGGGCGATCACCGAGAGCAGCATGGTGTGGGTGACCCGGAACCGAGAGGTCAGCGGCTCCGGATCGGCGGCGATCAGCTTCTCGAAGGTGGTGTCACTCCAGGCGATGAAGCCCTCGGGAGCCTTCTTGCGCACCACCTTGCGGCGCTTCTTCGGGTCGTCGCCCGCCTTGGCGAGCGCCTTCTCGTTCTCGACGACGTGCTCGGGCGCCTGCGCCACGACGAAACCGGCGGTGTCGAACCCGGCCCGGCCCGCGCGGCCCGCGATCTGGTGGAACTCCCGGGCACGGAGGGTGCGGACGCGCGTCCCGTCGTACTTCGTCAGCGCCGTGAACAGCACCGTGCGGATGGGCACGTTGACCCCCACGCCCAGGGTGTCCGTACCGCAGATGACCTTCAGCAGGCCCGCCTGCGCCAGCTTCTCCACCAGGCGTCGGTACTTGGGGAGCATGCCGGCGTGGTGGACACCGATCCCGTGGCGTACGTAGCGCGAGAGGTTCTGCCCGAACTTGGTGGTGAAGCGGAAGCTGCCGATGAGATCGGCGATCCGGTCCTTCTCCTCCCGGCTGCACATGTTGATGCTCATCAGCGACTGCGCGCGCTCGACCGCAGCGGCCTGGGTGAAGTGCACGATGTAGACGGGCGACTGCTTGGTCTCCAGCAGTTCGGTCAGCGTCTCGGTGATCGGGGTGCGCCGGTACTCGTACGAGAGCGGTACCGGGCGGTTCGCGGAGCGCACCACGGAGGTCGGCAGGCCGGTGCGCCGCGTCAGGTCCGTCTCGAACCGGGCGACGTCACCGAGGGTCGCGGACATCAGGATGAACTGCGCCTGCGGCAGCTCCAGGATCGGGATCTGCCACGCCCAGCCCCGGTCGGGCTCGGCGTAGAAGTGGAACTCGTCCATCACGACCTGGCCGATGTCGGCGTACTTGCCGTCGCGCAGGGCGATCGAGGCCAGCACCTCCGCCGTGCAGCAGATGACCGGGGCGTCCGCGTTCACCGACGCGTCGCCGGTGAGCATGCCGACGTTCTCGGTGCCGAAGAGCTTGCACAGGTCGAAGAACTTCTCCGAGACCAGTGCCTTGATGGGCGCGGTGTAGAAGGTGACCTTGTCCTGCGCCAGCGCGGTGAAGTGGGCACCCGCCGCCACCAGGCTCTTTCCCGAGCCGGTGGGGGTCGAGAGGATCACGTTGGCCCCGGACACCACCTCGATCAGCGCCTCCTCCTGAGCCGGATAGAGCGTGATGCCCTGACCCTCCGCCCACGACGAGAAAGCCTCGAAGAGAGCGTCGGGATCGGCGGTCGTGGGGAGCTGATCGATAAGGGTCACACCTCCATCTTGCCTGCCTTCCTCCCCGGAGGGGGAACCGGCTGCCCGCACGAAGATCACGAGCGATACGCTTCCCTTTTCGGCAGCCCTCAACTGGGCTTCGGTACAACGGAAAACGGGGCGGAACGAACCATGATGGGACCGGCGCACTCGCTGTCAGGAGCAGCAGCCTGGCTGGGGGTGGGGGCGGCGGCGACCGCGTACGGACACCCGATGCCCTGGCCGGTACTGGTGGTGGGCGCGCTGATCACCGCCGGGGCCGCCCTGGCTCCTGACCTGGATCACAAGGCCGCGACGATCTCCACGGCGTTCGGCCCCCTGTCCCATGGGCTGTGCGCCGTCGTGGACGGGCTGGCGGGCATCGTCTACAAGGCGACGCGCGGCAAGGGGGACCCCCGCAAGGCGGGCGGTCACCGGACGCTCACGCACACGTGGCTGTGGGCGGTCCTGCTCGGGGCGGGAGCCTCCGCCCTGGCGATCTACTGCGGGCGCTGGGCGGTCCTCGGCATTCTCTTCGTCCATCTGGTGCTCGCCATCGAGGGACTGCTCTGGCGGGCGGCGCGTCCCTCCAGCAGTACCGTGCTGGTGTGGCTGCTGGGCGCCGCCGGCGCGTGGATACTGGCCGACATCCTGGACCAGCCGGGCAACGGTGCGGACTGGTTCTTCACCGGCCCCCACCAGACCTACATGTGGCTGGGGCTGCCGGTCGTCCTCGGAGCCCTGGTCCACGACATCGGTGACGCCATCACGGTCTCGGGCTGCCCGATCTTCTGGCCGATACCGCTCGGCCGCAAGCACTGGCGCCATGTGGGGCCGCCCAAGTTCATGCGGTTCCGGGCGGGCAGCTGGGTGGAGCTCAAGGTGCTGATGCCGGTGTTCATGGTGGCGGGCGGGGTCAGCTGCGCGTTCGCGCTCGGCGTCATCTGAGCGCTGCGTGGACGGATCCTGTGGGCCGGGACGCGCAGGACCGGGACGCGCAGGCCGGGACCTGCGGGCCCGGGGCCGGGCGCATCTCCGCCCCCGGCCCCGCCGCTCACCCGTGCCAGGACCGCCACAGCGCCGCGTAGGCGCCGTCCGCCGCGACCAGCTCGTCATGGCTGCCCAGCTCGCTGATGCGTCCTTCCTCGACCACCGCGATCACATCCGCGTCGTGCGCGGTGTGCAGCCGGTGGGCGATCGCCACCACTGTGCGTCCGTCGAGCACCCGGGCCAGTGAACGCTCCAGGTGGCGGGCAGCACGCGGGTCGAGCAGCGACGTCGCCTCGTCGAGCACCAGGGTGTGCGGGTCGGCGAGCACCAGACGGGCCAGCGCGACCTGCTGGGCCTGCGCCGGGGTGAGGGCCAGGCCCCCCGAGCCCACCTCGGTGTCCAGCTCCCCGTCCAGCGCGGCGGCCCAGCCGCGGGCGTCGACCGCGCCGAGGGCAGCCCACAGCTCCGCGTCGTCCGCGCCCGCCCTGGCCAGCAGCAGATTGTCCCGCAGGGAGCCCACGAAGACATGGTGCTCCTGGTTCACCAGCGCGACCTGCTCCCGCACCCGCTCCGCGGGCATCCGGGAGAGCTCCGCACCCCCGAGCGTGACCGCTCCGGTGCGCGGTGCGTAGATCCCCGCCAGCAGCCGGCCCAGCGTGGACTTGCCCGCGCCGGACGGCCCGACCAGCGCCATCCGCGTGCCGGGAGCCACATCCAGGGTCACCCGGTGCAGTACGTCGACTCCCTCCCGGTAGCCGAAGCGCACCGCGTCGGCGCGTACCGCACGCCCGTCGGGGCCGACCGACCCGTCCCCGGCGTCGGGTTCGATCTCCCGCACCCCGACGAGCCGGGCCAGCGACACCTGGGCGACCTGGAGCTCGTCGTACCAGCGCAGGATCAGCCCCACGGGGTCGACCATCATCTGAGCGAGCAGGGCCCCCGTGGTGAGCTGTCCTACGCTGATCCAGCCCTGGAGGACGAAGACCCCGCCGAGCATCAGCACCGCGCCGAGGATGGTCACATAGGTGACGTTGATGACCGGGAAGAGGACCGACCGCAGCCAGAGCGTGTACCTTTCCCACGCCGTCCACTGCGCGACTCGCTGCTCGGAGAGCGCCACCCGGCGGGCCCCCAGGCGGTGCGCCTCGATGGTCCTGCCCGCGTCCACCGTCTCGGCGAGCACCGCGGCGACGGCCGCGTATCCCGCGGCCTCCGAACGGTAGGCGGACGGCGCCCGCTTGAAGTACCAGCGGCACCCGGTGACCAGCACGGGCAGCGCGACCAGCACGGCGAGCGCGAGCGGTGGCGCGGTGACCGTCAGGGCGCCGATCAGCAGCCCCGCCCACACCACCCCGATCGCCAGCTGCGGTACCGCTTCGCGCATCGCGTTCGCGAGCCGGTCGATGTCGGTGGTGATGCGCGACAGCAGATCGCCTGTTCCGGCCCGTTCCAGGACTCCGGGAGGCAGTGCGACCGACCGTACGAGGTAGTCCTCGCGCAGGTCGGCCAGCATCTGCTCGCCGAGCATCGCGCCGCGCAGCCCCGTCAGTCTGACGAAGAAGGTCTGGACGGCCAGGGCAATGGCGAACACCACCGCGACGCGCACCAGATGGAGTTCGTGCTTGCCGTCCGAGAGGTCCTCGACGAGACCGCCCAGGAGGTAGGGGCCGGCCAGTGAGGCGGTCACCGCGATGGCGTTGGCCCCGATGAGCACGGCGAACGCACGGCGGTGACGGCGCAGCAACTCCCGTACGTAGGCCCGCACCGTGGCGGGGGTGCCGACGGGCAGCGTGGTCGCCGTCTCCGGCGCGGCCGGGTCGTGGGCGGGGGGTGCGACGCCGGTCATGCCGACTCCTCGATGTCTGCGAGAGCGGGTGGGGCGGGTGGTCCTGCGGGAGCCGTACCCGCGTTCCTGGCTCCGGGCAGCCCGCCCGCGACGTCTGAGCTGTCCGCTTCCCCTCCGGGATGACGGGTGACGACAGCGCGGTACCGGGCGTCTCCGTGCAGCAGTTCCCGGTGGGGGCCGGTGGCGGCGACGGTTCCCCCGTGCACGAAGACCACCCGGTCGGCGTGGTCGAGCAGCAGCGGCGACGAGGCGAGGACCACCGTCGTACGGCCCGCACGCAGCTCCTTCACCCCCCGGGCGACCCGCGCCTCGGTGTGCGAGTCGACCGCCGACGTCGGCTCGTCGAGCACCAGCACCTCCGGGTCGGTCACCAGCGAACGCGCCAGCGCCAGCCGCTGCCGCTGCCCGCCGGAGAGCGACCGGCCGCGTTCGGTGATCCTGGTCCGCAGCGGATCGCCGCCCGGTTCGACGGCGGCCTGGGACAGTGCCTGGAGCACGTCCGCGCACTGTGCGGCGGCCAGCGCCTCGGCGGCCCGGACCTGGCCGGACGAGGGCACGTCCAGCAGCTCGCTCAGGGTGCCGGACAGCAGCACCGGGTCCTTGTCCTGGACCAGGACGGCCGTACGCGCGGTGTCCAGCGGAAGATCGTCGAGCGCGACCCCGCCGAGCAGCACCGACGGCAGTGTCCCCGCGTCCTCGACGGCGGTCGGATGCCCGCCGAGCCGTTCGGCCAGGGCACCCGCCGCGTCCGGATCGCCGCACACGACAGCGGTGAACTCACCGGCCGGCGCGAGCAGTCCGGTCACCGGGTCGAAGAGATCGCCGTACGGCCGCGCCGACGCCCCGGTCCCGGCGGCCGTGTGCCCGTACGCCGTGCGCTCCAGCGCCAGTACCCGCGCCGCCCGTTTCGCGGACGGCCGGGAGAAGGAGTACGCCATGGCGATCTCCTGGAAGTGCCGCAGCGGGAAGAGCAGCAGTGTCACCGCGCTGTACACGGTGACGAGCTGTCCGACCTCGATCCGCCCCCCGGCGGCCAGCCGGGCCCCGTAGCAGACCACACCGATCAGCAGCAGCCCCGGCAGCAGCACCTGGATCCCCGAGATCAGCGCCCACATCCGGGCGCTGCGCACGGCTGCCCTGCGCACCTCCTGGGAAGCGCTGCGATACCGGCCGAGGAAGAGCTCCTCACCCCCGATACCGCGCAGCACCCGCAGCCCCGCGACGGTGTCGGCCGCCAGCTCGGTCGCCCGGCCCGCCTTCTCCCGCTGGACGTCGGCCCGCGCGGTGGCGGTGGACAGCAACGGCAGGACGGCCAGCGCCAGTACGGGCATGGCGAGCGCCACCACGATGCCGAGCGGGGGCAGGTAGAGGAGCAGACCGGCACAGATGACGACCAGCACGGTGGCCGCGGCGAGGAAGCGCGAGAGCGCCTCGACGAACCAGCCGATCTTCTCCACGTCGCCCGTGGACACCGCGACGACCTCCCCGGCGGCGACCCTCCGGGTCAGGGCCGAACCCAGCTCGGCGGTCTTCCGGGCGAGCAGCTGCTGGACGCGTGCCGCAGCGGTGATCCAGTTGGTGACCGCGGTCCGGTGCAGCATGGTGTCGCCCAGTGCGATCACCGCGCCGAGCAGCATGATCAGACCGCCGGACAGGGCCAGCCGGCCCCCCGACCGGTCCACCACCGCCTGGACGGCGAAGCCGACGGCCAGGGGCAGCCCGGCGATCCCGCACTGGTGCAGCAGCCCCCAGGCGAGCGACCGGCACTGACCGCCGAGCTGGTTGCGCCCGAGCCAGTAGAGGAAGCGCGGGCCTGACCGGACGTCGGGATCGCCTGGGTCCGGATAGGGAAGATCGCGAATCTGCATGGGGTCCCAGAAGTCGATGACGGGCTCAAACCGTGCAAGGTTCGCGCTCCACCACGCTTCGGGGCAATCGATTTTCGCCAGGGAACCGCGGACGACGCGGCCGTTCCGGTGGCTCCGGTCCGGCCACGCCGCTCCGGTGGCGGTGCGTCAGCCGCGTCGCGCCGGTCCGGGTCCGGGCCTGGTCGCCCGCTCCAGCTCAAGCAGGACGGAGTGGTAACTGCGCCCTGTCGCCCGGTCCATGCCGACCTCGCACATCCGGTTGGCGGAGAGATACGCGTCGAAGTCCCTGGCATTGACCTCGGCCGCCTCCGGCGCCGTCGCGGCGTCGGTGAGCTCCTTGTGCAGCATTCCGCGGTCTCCCGCGAAGGCGCAGCAGCCGAGCGTGTCGGGGACGACGACCTCATCGGCACAGGCCTCGGCGACGGCCCGCAACTCGCCCTCGTCACCCAGGTGCTGCATGGAGCAGGTGGGGTGGAGGACAGCGGAACCGGTCCTGCGGAGCACCGTGAGGCGGGGGAGCAGCTCCTCGGCGGCCCAGACGACCGAGTCGACGATCGTCAGCGCGCCGTGCAGCTCACGGTTGTCGTCGGTCAGATACGGGACCACCTCGTGAGCGATACCCAGGGTGCAGGAGGACGCGTCCACGACCAGCGGGTACTTGCCGCCGCCGGTCCAGCCCCAGGCGGCCTCGACGATGCGGTTGGCCATCAGCCTGTTGCCCTCGTCGTACCCCTTGGAGTGCCAGATCGTCGCGCAGCAGGTACCCGCGACATCGTCCGGGATCCACACGGGACGCCCCGCCCGCCCGGCGAGCGCCACGACGGCCTGGGGGAGCGAGGGCCCGTCGAAGCCGGCCGGTCCGCCGAAGATCCGGTTGACGCAGGCCGGGTAGTAGACGGCCGTGTGCCCGCCGCGTGAGGTGCGCGGGAGCCTGGGGGCCGCGCCCGGGATCTCGGGCAGCCAGTCCGGCACCAGGTCGGGGCGGAGGGCCTTGCGTGCGAGGCCGGTGACCGACTCCAGCAGCCGGTCGCTGATCCGGTCCGCCGCGCCGACCGCGAGCCGGGCCGCTGCTTCGACGGCCTTGAAGTTCCGTGCGGTCAGCGCGGCCACCCGCTCCTCGCGCGGGGAGTGCCGCCGGTGGCGGAAGTCCTTCATCATCGCGCCGGTGTCGATCCCCACGGGGCAGGCGAGCTTGCAGGTCGAGTCGCCCGCGCAGGTGTCCACCGCGTCGTATCCGTACGCGTCCAGCAGGCTGTCCTCGACCGGGGACCCGGGGGACTGGCGCATCATCTCGCGGCGCAGCACGATCCGCTGCCGGGGGGTCGTCGTCAGATCGTGGCTGGGACAGGTGGGTTCGCAGAATCCGCATTCGATGCAGGGGTCGGCGATCAGCTCGACCTTCGGAATGGTCTTGAGCCCGCGCAGATGGGCCTCGGGGTCACGGTCCAGCACGATACGGGGGGCGAGCACCCCGCCCGGATCGATGATCTGCTTGATCCGCCACATCAACTCCGTTGCCTTCGGGCCCCATTCGAGCTCCAGGAAGGGCGCGATGTTCCGGCCCGTCGCGTGCTCGGCCTTGAGCGATCCGTCGAAGCGTTCCACCGTCAGCCGGCAGAACTCGTCCATGAACGCGGCATAGCGCGCGACGTCCCCGGGCAGCGCCGCGTCGAAGGCGAGGAGGAAGTGCAGATTGCCGTGAGCCGCGTGACCGGCGACCGCGGCGTCGAAGCCGTGCTCGGTCTGCAGCTCGATCAGTGCCGTGCAGGCGTCCGCGAGCTTCGACGGCGGTACGGCGAAATCCTCGGTGATCAGTGTCGTGCCGGACGGGCGGGCGCCGCCCACCGCGGTGACGAAGGCCTTCCGCGCCTTCCAGTACCCGGCGATGGTCTTCGGGTCGCGGGTGAACGCGTTGGTCACCGAGGCGACCGGCGCCACCAGATCCAGTCCGGCGACGGCCTCGGCCGCCACCCGCTCGTACGCCTCCCTGCCCTCCTCGTCCGGCGCCCGGAACTCGACCAGCAGCGCCGCGGTCTCCTTGGGCAGCGCCGCCCAGTCGGCCGGGACCCCCGCGACGCTGACCGAGGCGCGCAGGGTGTTGCCGTCCATCAGCTCGACGGCCAGGGCTCCGGCCTCGTTGAAGACGGGGACCGCGGCGGCCGCCGCCCGCAGGGACGGGAAGAAGAGCAGTGCGGTGGAGAGCTTGCGGTCGAGCGGCAGGGTGTCGAAGACGACCTCGGAGATGAAGCCGAAGGTGCCCTCGGAGCCGACCATCAGCCCGCGGAGGATCCCGATGGGCGTGGAGGCGTCGAGGAAGGCGTCCAGCCGGTAGCCGTTGGTGTTCTTGATCTCGTACTTGGACCGGATCCGGGCCGTCAGTCCGGCGTCCGCCTCGATCTCCGCCTTGACCGCGAGCAGTCCCGCACAGAGGGCGGGCTCGGCGGAGGCGAGGGCGTCGTCGGCGTCCGGGGCCGCCGTGTCGACCACGGTGCCGCCCGGCAGGACGAAGGTCAGGGAGGCGAGCGTGCGGTAGGAGTTTCGCGTGGTGCCGGCCGTCATGCCCGACGCGTTGTTGGCGACGACACCGCCGAGCGTGCAGGCGATGGCGCTGGCCGGGTCGGGGCCGAGCACGCGGCCGTGGCGCGCGAGCGCCGCATTGGCGCGGACGACGGTGGTGCCGGGCCGGATGCGGGCCCGCGCGCCGTCGTCCAGCACGTCGATGCCGGACCAGTGGCGCCGGACGTCGACGAGGATGTCCTCGCCCTGGGCCTGCCCGTTGAGGGAGGTGCCCGCGGCCCGGAAGACGACCTGGCGGCCGTGGTCCCTCGCGTACGCGAGCACCGCCGCGATGTCGTCGGTGTCCTCGGCGACCACCACGACCTGGGGGACGAAGCGGTACGGGCTGGCATCGGAGGCGTACCGCACGAGATCGGAGACCCGGGAGAGCACCTTCTCCTCTCCCAGCAGGGCGACGAGACCGGCGCGCAGCGGCTCGGGGGTCCCGGCCGACCGGGTGTCGGGCACCCGGTCGGGCGAGGGCGCCCTTCCCGTGCGCGGACGGAGAGCACCGGGCTTCGGGTCGAGCAACGGCATGAAGAAAAACTCCTCGGCTGGGCGGCTGATGGCTGACCGCCGGCCCGGAGGACAGCGGTACGGGGAGAGGCTGGGGGAGAGGGGCCGGTGAGGGCGGAAGGCGTCAGGGGTGGCCGGCGCCGTCCATGAGCGTGGACAGCAGCTCACCGAGGGCTTCACGCTGCCCGGCTGCGAGGGGCGCGAGGATCTCCTCCGCGGCGCGGCGGCGCGCGTCGCGCAGCTCGCGCAGGGTGGCCCGGCCGCTCGCGGTGAGCTCGATCCGCACCACCCGCCGGTTGCTCGGATCGGGCACCCGGCAGACGCTGCCGTGCTCCTCCAGCGCGTCGACGAGGCTGGTCACGGCCCGTGGCACCACTTCGAGACGCTGCGCCAGGTCGGCCATGCGCGGCGGCTCGGCGCAGTGCGCGACCGTACGCAGCAGCCGGGACTGCGCGGGGGTGATGCCGACCGGCTCCAGGTGCTGCTTGTGGATCCGGTGGAGCCTGCGCGTCAGCCGCAGCAGCTGCTCGGCCAGCAGGCCGTCGGCGTCGGGGACACCGGAGGGTGATGACATGCGGGAACAATATCAGGACTATGTGCATTGTGAGCATAGGTAACAGTGGACTATGCTCTACGGCACCCGCCCGGCTCGCCCGGTGCGGGTGCTTCCTGGGCCGTGCGCCCTGCGCCTGCTATGTCTGCACTGCCTGGCCACTGCGTGGACGACGACGACCCGGTGCCGCCGCCCCGCCGCCCCGCCGACCCGACGGACCCCGCACCCGCCGTACTCCGCCCCTCTTCGACCGCCGCCCTGCCCAACCGCGCAAACCGGTGCGGCGTCCTGCCGAATCCCTCCGAAGGAGCTCATGAAACCCGAACGCCCTGACTGGACGCCGCCGCCTCGCGCGGACGGGCAGCCACCCGCCGAAGTGCGGCGCATCGTCCGGCTCTTCCGCCCCTACCGCGCACGCCTGGCCCTCGTCGGGCTGCTGGTCTGCGCTTCGTCGCTGGTCTCGGTCGCCTCACCGTTCATGCTGCGCGAGATCCTCGACACCGCCATCCCGCAGGGCCGCACCGGGCTGCTGAGCCTGCTCGCCCTCGGCATGATCGCCACCGCCGTCGTCAACAGCGTCTTCGGTGTCCTCCAGACGCTGATCTCGACCACGGTCGGCCAGCGCGTCATGCACGATCTGCGCACGGCCGTCTACGCCCAGCTCCAGCGGATGCCGCTCGCCTTCTTCACCAGGACACGCACCGGCGAGGTCCAGTCCCGCATCGCCAACGACATCGGCGGCATGCAGGCGACGGTCACCTCCACCGCGACCTCCCTGGTCTCCAACCTCACCGCGGTCGTCGCCACGGTCGTCGCCATGGTCGCGCTCGACTGGCGGCTGACGGTCGTGTCGCTGCTGCTGCTCCCGGTGTTCGTCTGGATCAGCCGCCGGGTCGGCCGCGAGCGCAAGCGGATCACCACCCAGCGGCAGAAGCAGATGGCGGTGATGGCGGCCACGGTCACCGAGTCACTGTCGGTCAGCGGCATCCTGCTCGGACGCACCATGGGCCGCTCCGACTCGCTCACGGAGGGATTCGCCGCGGAGTCCGAGCGGCTCGTCGACCTCGAAGTGCGCTCCAGCATGGCCGGGCGGTGGCGGATGTCGACCATCGGCATCGTGATGGCCGCGATGCCCGCCGTCATCTACTGGGCGGCGGGCATCGCGCTCCAGGAAGGCGGTCCGCAGGTCTCCATCGGCACACTCGTCGCCTTCGTCTCACTCCAGCAGGGCCTGTTCCGCCCGGCGGTCAGCCTGCTGTCGACCGGCGTGGACATGCAGACCTCGCTCGCCCTGTTCCAGCGGATCTTCGAATACCTGGATCTGCCCGTGGACATCACGGAGCCCGAGCGGCCCGTCCCGCTGGGGCAGGTCCGCGGTGAAGTGCGCTTCCAGCATGTCGATTTCGGCTACGACGAGAAGAGCGGGCCCACGCTGGAGGCCATCGATATCGAGGTGCCGGCGGGTGGCAGCCTGGCGGTCGTCGGTGCGACCGGATCGGGCAAGTCGACCCTCAGCTATCTGGTGCCCCGGCTGTACGACGTGACCGGCGGGCAGGTCACGCTGGACGGCGTCGACGTACGCGACCTCGACTTCGCCACGCTGGCACGGGCCGTGGGCGTCGTCTCCCAGGAGACCTACCTCTTCCACGCGTCGGTCGCCGACAACCTGCGCTTCGCCCGGCCGGACGCCACCGACGCGGAGCTCGAAGCGGCTGCCAGGGCAGCACAGATCCACGAGCACATCGCGTCGCTGCCCGACGGGTACGAAACGCTCGTCGGCGAGCGCGGATACCGCTTCTCGGGCGGCGAGAAGCAGCGCCTGGCCCTCGCCCGTACGATCCTGCGCGACCCGCCGGTCCTGATCCTCGACGAGGCGACCAGCGCCCTGGACACCCGTACCGAACACGCGGTCCAGCAGGCCATCGACGGCCTGTCGGCGGGGCGCACCACCATCACCATCGCGCACCGGCTCTCCACGGTCAGGGATGCCGACCAGATCGTGGTGCTGGACGGCGGCCGGGTCGCCGAGCGTGGGACCCATGACGAACTGCTGGGTCTGGACGGCCGGTACGCCGCACTGGTCCGCAGGGACGGCGAACTGGCCCCGACCGTCTGAAACCCTGCGGCGCCCGCACACCGCGGGGCGAGGCCGCCGCGCCGCGGGGGCAGGCCTTCCGGCGGGCCGGCGGGCCAGGGCCGCGCGCCACGTGTCCGGCTCCCCGCCGGGTCAGGCGGCCGGCGCTCCGGCAGGGGCCGGAGCCCCGGACCGCTCCAGCAGCCGCCCGATGTCCCGGACCGCCGAGCGACCCGCCCGGTTGGCGCCGATGGTGGAGGCCGACGGCCCGTAACCGATCAGATGGACCCGCTCGTCCCGGACCGTGCGGGTCCCGTCCAGCCGGATCCCGCCGCCCGGCTCGCGCAGCCCGAGGGGCGACAGATGATCGATGGCGGCCCGGAATCCAGTGGCCCACAGGATGACGTCGGCCGGCACGGTGCGCCCGCTGTCCCAGGCGACCCCGTCCGGCGTGATCCGGTCGAACATGGGCAGCCGGTCGAGGACACCCCGGTCCCGCGCGGCCCGGATCGCGTCGTTCACGGGCAGCCCGGTCACGGAGACGACACTCTGCGGCGGCAGCCCCCGGCGTACCCGCTCCTCGACCAGCGCGACCGCTCGCCGCCCCTGCTCCTCGCCGAACGGCCCCTCCCTGAACACCGGCGGGCGCCGGGTCACCCAGGTCGTCTCCGCTGCGGTATCCGCGAGTTCCATCAGGTGCTGGGTGCCGGAGGCCCCGCCGCCGACGACCACGACCCGCTGCCCGGCGAACTCCTGCGGACCGCGGTATCCCGAGGTGTGCAACTGCCTGCCGCGGAAGGTCTCCTGACCCGGGTAGCGGGGCCAGAACGGCCGGTCCCAGGTGCCGGTGGCGCTGATCACCGCACGGGTGGCCCAGACACCGCGGGAGGTCTCCACGTTCAGCCGCCCGCCCGCGCCCTCGCGCACCGCGGCGACCTCTACGGGCCGGAGCACCTGGAGGCCGAAGGCCTCCTCGTATGCCGTGAAGTACTCGCTCACCACCTCCGACGAGGGCCGGTCCCCGTCGGCGCCGGTCAGCTCCATGCCCGGCAGCGCGTGCATGCCGTGCACCTTGCCGTAGGTCAGCGAGGGCCAGCGGAACTGCCAGGCGCCACCGGGCCGGGGGGCGTGATCCAGTACGACGAAGTCCCGCCCGGGAACCAGCCCCGTACGCCGCAGGTGGTAGGCGCCGGACAGGCCCGCCTGACCGGCGCCGATGACCACCGCGTCCACTTCCGCTGGGTGCGCCCCGGAGTCGTTCACATTTCATCCAACGGCTCCGGCCCCCGGGATCTTCCCGGCCGGTGAGGTCCGGGCTCCGCGGAGAGGCGTTCGCCTCCCGGGCGCAGGAGGATGGGACGCATGTCAGACACCTTCACCACACGCACCGTGCACATCGAGACCGGCGGCCACGAGACCGTCACCGACCTGACGGGGGAGTGTGAGCGGTTCCTCGGCGAGGCGGCGGCGGGCCGCGACGGGCTGCTGAATGTCTTCGTGCCCCACGCCACGGCCGGTATCGCCGTCCTGGAGACGGGCGCGGGCAGCGACGACGACCTCCTCACCGCCCTGCGCGACCTCCTGCCCGCCGACGACCGGTGGCAGCACCGGCACGGCAGCCCGGGCCACGGCAGGGACCACGTGGTGCCCGCCCTGGTCGCACCGCACGCGACGCTGCCGGTGATCGCAGGACGGCTGGAGCTCGGGACATGGCAGTCGGTCTGCCTGGTGGACACGAACGTGGACAACCCTGACCGTCAGGTTCGGTTGAGTTTCCTGGGCTGACCGAGTTCATCGTCGGGGGTCTGACCGAGTGCGGCGGCTGTCCCGCATGAAGGCGGTGATCTGCTCGCCGGAGGGTCACCGGGAGGACATCCTCACGTCGGCCGCGTCAATCGGTGGTCACATCATCGGTTGGGCGGACGACAGGGAGGCGTGGGGAGCCACGGGCCGATGGCCAGGCCCGGACCGCTTCCCCGGCTCCGCGATGAACGCGGTCCGTACGTCGTCTCGTGGCCGCCGCAGGGGATCGCCTGGGCCGCAACGTCGTCGACCGTCCGAACACCGGCTACAGGATGCGTGACGAGGGGAAGATCTCTGCCACGTACCTCCACACGGGTCCCTGGGATCTCGATGACCCGGGCGACGAGAAACCGCTCCACCAGCGAGGCTTGGGGCGCGGTTACGGACCTGCGAGCCATCCAGCGCCGCAGCCGAAGCGCCACCGTCAGGACGCGCCCGGGGTGACGCCCGAAGGGGAAGCCCTAATAAAGCCCTCATACAGGTTCCCGTTCGTGCGCCTGGTGGTGGGCGGAAAGATGGACCGTGTCGAGTTGCGTCCCCATGCCTCGACGGTGATCAAGCGTCGCCCTGATCACTCGGCTGTGACGCCCGCTCCGCTGTCCGACGCCGCCGGCACCTTCGAGATCGCCGGCAAGAAGGTCGCCCGGCTCGGGTTCGGCGCCATGCGCCTGACCGGGCTCGGGGTGTGGGGTGAGCCCGGCGACCGTCAGGAGTGCGTCCGCGTGGTGCGCCGCGCCGTCGAACTCGGCGTGCAACTGATCGACACCGCGGACTGCCGCGGTCAGGTTCTCCTCCAGGTGCGCGACCTTGGAGGTACCGGGGATGGGCAGGACCACTTCGGAGCGGGCCAGCAGCCAGGCCAGCGCCACCCCTGCGGCTGAGCGACGAGGAAGCCGACGAGCTGACCGCCGTCGCGTGACAACCTCCCCGCGACGGCGGGTCTCCGGCTCCTCCACACCGTGAGCCGGCTGTTTTCCCGTCTCCGCCTCCCACTCCTGCTCCCACCGAAGAAAAGACACGTGCCATGCTGCTGCCCTCCGACGAAGCGGGCCGAGGCCGCCCGGTCGTCCTGCTGCACGCCCGCCCCGCCGACCGCACCATGTGGAACGCCCACCTCCCCGTGCTCGCCGACGCGGGCGTGCGGGCCATCGCCCTGGACCTGCCCGGCCACGGCGACGCACTCGTGCCCGACGGCCGTGAGGTGGCCCCCTGGACGGACGTACTCGACACACTCGACCAGCTCGGGGCCGACCGCTTCGTCCTGGCCGGGAACTCCCTCGGCGCCCTGGTGGCACTCCAGGCCGCCGTCACGGCACCCGAGCGGGTCGAGGGTCTGGTGCTCGTCGGGTACCGGCCCCACGACCAGCCGGCCTCCCCACGTCTGCAAGCCGCCTGGGACGCCGAACGGGCGGCGCTCGCCTCCGGCGACCTGGACGCAGCGGTGACAGCCGGCGTCGGGGCATGGACTTCGGCCGGCGCGACCGACGACGTACGTGCTCGCGCGGCCCGTATGCTCCGCGACCAGCTCACCGGGCAACTCGCCCACGGCGAGCCGCCACTGGCGGCGGATCCGCTCGGCGAAGGTACGGCCGCGCTGCGCACATTGACCGTGCCCGCCCTGATCGGTGTGGGTGAAGACGACATGCCCGACTTCTTCGAGGGGGGCGAGGGACTGGCCCGGGACCTCGACGCCGACCAGCCCGTGGTCATCCCCGGCGCTGGGCACCTCGCGCCGCTGGAACAGCCCGCTGCCTTCTGCGCCCTGCTCCTGGACTTCGTCCGCCGTCTCCCGGAGCAGCAGCTCTGAACCTCACACTTCGAGGCGGTGCCCCCTCAGGAGGATCAGGTGGCCCGCCAGGCCCACATGAGGCCCGGTGCCGGCCGGCACCGGGCCTCCCGTCGACCACCGCGAACCTGTGCGGCAGAGGCGGTTGTGACAGTCAGTGCTCCAGGGTCATCGCGTAGATCTCAAGGTCGCTGTTGCGCTGCCAGTCGAGCCCTCCGGACCCGGGTGCGACCCAGGCCGGCACGGACGGAGTCGCCAGGGAGAGGGACCGTACCTTCTTCCCGGACTCCAGCGGGACGGTCGTTTCGTAGAGTGATGCCTTGGTGGTGGTCTTCCCGGTTCCGGCCCTGAGCTGGTACGCGGTCGTCAGCGCGACGGCGTTGCCGGAGTCCGGAGTCCTGTTCGCCCAGCCGGTGAGTTCGAGCGGAACCGTCGCGGTGCTGCCGTCGGTGTAGCTGACGACGGCGGTGGCCGACGCGGCGCCGGTACTGCCGTTGTCGGAAGCGCCCACGATGTGGAGGCTGTTGTAGGTACCGGAGGGGAGGGCGATCGCCTGACCGGTGGACTTGACGAAGTTCCGGCTGCTTCCGGAGGCCGGGGGTGCCTGGTAGGTCACCCCGCCGAGGGTGACCGGCCCCGGCGCGGGCAGTTGGTCCGCGGCGAAGCTCGTACCTGTGCCGTCGAAGTCGCCCTGGCCCGGCGCAGCGAGTGTGGCGACGCCGTCGTTGTTGTAGGCGGCGTTCAGGTCGACGGCGCACGAGGTCTTCGTCCTGATGGCGCAGTTCCCGGCTGGCCGGACCACGACGGTGACGGTTTTCCTGACCGGAGCGGCTCCGGGGAGTTCGGCGATGACGGACACCGTGTAGGTGCCCGCTCTGGTTCCGGCCGGCGTGGTGATCCGCAACCGGTCGTTCATCCGGGCGGGGAGCCCGTTCGATTCGGCCGTCGCCGTCGCGCTGGACGGGGACACCGACCACCCCTTCGGCGCCTTCGCGGTCACCGCGACCCGCGCGGTGTGCGGAGACGTGGCCAGGAGCGTCAGCTCGGCCTGCTGCCGCGAGGCGTGACCCGCCGCGGACTCCATGACGACCTGGCCGGGCGCGACGTCGGCGCTGAGCCCGCGCTGCGGGTCCTGCGTCGTGTCGATCGACGGCGGGACGTCCTTCCGGGCCGTCGCCCACGCGGTGGGCTCGGTGCTCAGGGCGTAGTCGACGTGCCCGCCGTGGGCGATGTCGGACTGGCCGACCCATGCCTTGTCCCAGGCCCTGCCGTTCACCGTCGCGGAGGCGATGTAACGGTTGGCCATGCTGGTGCCGGGCGCGGAGATCGTCAGCGTCCCGCCCTGTGTCCTGCCGTAGTCACCGATCTGCACCCGGGCGTTCGGGAACTGCGGAGTAGTGATCACGTCGAAGTTGCCGCCGCTGGTCGTGGGGTAGAGCCCCAGCGACGACATCACGTACCAGGAGGACATCTCCCCCATGTCGTCGTTGCCGGGGACACCGCCGGGGCTGTTCGTGAACAGGGTCTCCTGTGCCTTGACCACGGTCGCGGTGTTGCCGGGCCGCCCGGTCCACGCGTAGAGGTAGGGCGCGATGAGGTTCGGCTCGTTGTTCGGGTTGTACTTCGTGGAGCCGTAGTAGTCGTACGGATCACTGACCCAGGCCGTGCGTGCGGTCCCTGCCGGGTCGGTGAGGAGGTCGCTGTAGGCGAAGAAGTCGTTCAGCCGGCTGGTCGTCGCGTCGTCGCCACCCAGCATGCCGATGAGCCCCGCCGGATCCTGGGGCACCAGCCACTGGTACTGGCTCGCGTTCTGCTCGTGCAGCGCGTGGTCGCTCGTGACCGGGTCGTACGGGCTCAGCCAGGTGCCGTCGGACGCGGTGCGCGGCCGGAACTGGCTGGTCCGCGTGTCGAAGACGTTCTTGTACGACTGGCCGCGCCTGGCGAACATCGTGGCGTCGGCCGCGTGGCCGAGCCCCTTCGCCATCAGCGCCAACGACGCGTCGGCCGCCGCGTACTCCAGCGTGGCCGACGTGCCGTAGTAGCAGTCGTTGTCGTTCGTCTTGGTCGGGCAGCAGTTGCCGCTCGTCCCCGCGCCGCAGTCGGCGTTCGGCTTGATGTTGAGGCCGTAGGGGATGTATCCGCGTTCCGCGTAGTACGCGGCGCCTGCCCGCCCGTTCTCCCGGACGTCCGCGGGCGCCGGTTCGGTCGCGTTCGCCCGGAGGTACGTGTACGCCTCCCGGGCGTCCGCTCCGGTCAGCAGGCCTTTCGACCAGCCCTCGACGAGGAACGGCGTGACCGGGTCGCCGGTCATGATGTTGCCCTCCTGGTCCTCCAGGTACCAGCGCGGAAGCGCGCCGCCCTCCCGTGCGATCGCCAGGATCGACATGCCCACATCGTGTGCGACGTGGGGAACGAGCATCTCCAGGAGCTTGTTCTGCGTCCGGTACGTGTCCCACAGCGAGAGGTTGCTGTACGGGGTGTAGCCCCTGGCGGTGTGGGTCTTCTTGTCGGCTCCGACGTAACGGCCGTCGACGTCACCGATGATGTTCGGATCGAGCAGCGAGTGGTACAGCGCCGTGTAGTACGCGACCTGCTGGTCGTGCGAACCACCACCGATCGCCGCCTTGTGCAGCATGGTGTTCCACTCGCCGTTCAGCGCCTTGTGCACGGCGTCGAAGTCGAACCCGAACTTTCCCGTCTCCGCCGAGAGGTTCTTGTGGGCGCCGGCGAGTCCGGTGAAGGAGAGCCCCACCTTCGCGACCACGGGAGCGTCGTTCTTCCTCGTGTCGAACGACACCCACGCCCCGTTGGACCCCTTGGCGGCCGATGCGCGGGACCCCGGGCTCCGGTCGGTGCCCTTCCAGGTGCCGTACGACGCGAACGGCCGGCTGAGCCGAGCGACGAAGTAGGTCTTCTTGGAATCCTCGACCCACCCCTCGACCGTCCGGCTGCCGACGACGTGGATCTCGGAACGGGTCACGCCGGCGCCGGCGTTGAACAGCACGTTCGCCTGACTCGTCCGCGGGAACCTGTACTGCTGCCACCCGGTCCGTGCGGTCGCCGTCAGCCCGGCGGTCACGCCGTACTTGTCGAGCTTCGTCTGGTAATAGTCAGGTCCCGTCGTCTCATTCACATGACTGAAGGCCGACGCGTACTGTGCCGGATCGGTCGAACTCACCGCGCCGGTGGTGGGCATCATCGGCAGATAGTTGAACCGGCACCCGTTGATGGTCGTCTGGCTGAAACCGGTGACCATGCCGGCGGACTCCGTGTCGCACCCCGTGCCGCCGGCCGTCTTCATCAACGGACTCTCCTGCACCAGACCGAACGGCGCGCCCGCGGCCGGGAAGTCCAGCCCCTCGTTCTCGGTCCCGATGAACGGATTGACCCGCTTCGTCAGGTCGGTCCCCGCTCCCGGCGTCGCGTCGGATGCTGCCGCCGACCGGGTGGCGGCGTCCGCGCTCGCCGCGGTCCCGGTGACAGATCCCGCGGCGGCGAGGGCGATACAGAGCGCAGCCGCCCCCAGCCGGTCCCTCAGACGCCGTGCCGCCGACCCGTTCCGGGTCGGTGCGTATCGCGTTGATTGCATACCACTCCCGCCGTGCGCCCACTCGTGGACATCGTTGTCATGCACCGCACGTGACGCTAGATCGTCACCTCCACCCCTGCAAGGGGCTACTGATCCGTCACTTGTGAGGTGGGGGCCGTTGACGCCGGTGGCCCGCGAAGCGGGTGACGGCGTGAGCTGTGGTGTCTCTTCGGCGCCGTGGCCGGCCGGCGCGTCCCCGTTCCCCGCCCGCGGCCGCGCGCCGTGCCCTTCCCTCTGCCGGAGGCGGACCGGGGCCGCGAACCCGGCCGCGCCGGTCCCGCACGCACGCGCACCACCGCTTGCCGGCACCCGGCTCCGCCGTTCCAGGGTGCCCCGCCGGCCGCTCCGCGTGCCACTGAGCAGTGGAAGCCCGCACTCCGGACGATAGGTGCGGTGGACCACCTCCCGGCCGGGTAATTGCCCGTTAGGATCCTAAGTGCGCCCGGGTTCAACGCCCAGCACCACGGGCTGACTTCGGCCTGATCTCAGTCCAAGGGGGAGTGGATGGACCGCCTGAAGTCCGTGCGCATGGTGGCTGGATCGCGGGCCTTACCGGCCCCGGATGCCGCGTCATTCGCCGCAGGATCTGCTGGATCGCAGGTGCCCTTGCACGACAGACCTCGCTTACCGGCCGGCTGCCGATGTCCGGTGACCGCGTCCGCCGCCGGGCAGTGGTGTCCGGGACAGCCCGTGGTCTGCGAGCTGACCCGATGACTCCGGAGGAGGGGGGCCTGCGCTTCCAGGTGCTGGGGTCGGTCGCGGTGCGCTGCGGGGATTCCCCCACCCGGCTGCCCAGCACCGTGGCGCGCCGTGTGCTCACCGTGCTGATGCTGTCCCCCGGCGAGGTGCTCAGCACTCCCCGGCTCGCCAAGGCGGTCTGGGGCTCGTTCGGCCCGGCGACCGCTTCGAATCAGGTGCGCAAGGCGGTCGCCCAGCTCCGCCAGGCGATACCCGGCGCGGGCGCCTACCTCCTCACCGACGGCCCGGGCTACCGGCTGAACGTCGGCGCGACCGAGTCCGACCTCGTGGAGTTCAACCAACGGCGTCTCCGTGTCCGCAGGCTCACCGAGGGCGGAGCCGGCGAAGCGCAGGTGATCGAGGAGCTGCAGACGGCGCTGGCCCTCTTCCGCGGCCACGTCGCCGCGGACGTCGTCGACGGCGACGAGCTCGACAACGGCGTGATCCGTGCCGCCGCCCGGGTGGTGGAAGAACGACGGCTCGCGGTGCAGAAGGAACTGATCACCCTGCAACTGCGCTCGTCGCCACCGGCGCTGGCCATAGGCGACCTCCGGGACCTGGTGGCCCAGCACCCGCTGGCAGAGGACCTGCGTGCGCTGCTCATGCTCGCGCTGTCCCTGTCGGGGAGGCAGGCCGACGCGCACGCCGAGTACGCCGAGATCCGCACCCTGCTCCGCGACGAGCTGGGCATCGACCCCGATCACTCGCTGGCCCAGGTGCACGAAGCGGTGTTACGCGGGGACGCGTCCGCCTATCTGTGGGCCGGCGCGCCGCCCAGGCACGACGGACGGGACACCACGACGGCGGAACGCGACGCGAGCAGACGGTACTTGGCCTCGCTCGTCCAGAAGGCGGACATCCGGGCCACGTGCACCCTGCCCCACGGGCTGACCGACTTCGTCGGCCGCCAGGAAGAAGTGGACTCCCTGCTGCGGACCGCCCGGGCAGGCTCCCGGGGCTCCGGGCCGCTGCTGATATGCGTCGACGGCATGGGCGGCGTCGGCAAGACGGCCCTCGCCCTGCACGCGGCCCACCGGCTGGCGGAGGACTATCCGGACGGCCAGTTCTACGTCGATCTGCACGGGTTCAGCCCCTGCGAGGGGCCTCGCGAGCCGGCCGAAGTACTGCAGGTGCTGCTCCGCTCGCTGGGGACCGACGCGGCGCGGATCCCGGCGGATCTGGACAGCCAGGTCGCCATGTGGCGTGCCCTGCTGGCCGAGTCCAAGGTGCTGTTGCTGCTCGACAACGCCGCGAGCGAGACACAGATCGTGCCGCTGCTGCCGCCCGGCAACGGCTCCCTGGCACTCATCACCAGCCGGCGGCGGCTCTACGGCCTCGACGGCACCGAGCCGTGCCCGGTCTCCCGGATGAGTGCGGCGGACTCCAGGAAGCTCATCGAGCGGTTACTGGGGGACGGGCTGGAGCCGGAGGCGACCGAACGGCTCATCGTGCACTGCGGCGGCCTCCCCCTGGCGCTGCGGCTGGCCGCCGCCAAACTGCGCAGCCGCCCCACGTGGACCTTGTCCCATCTGGTGGAGCGCCTCGGTGACGTGCACCGGCGCCCCGCCGAACTCCAGGCGGGCGACCGGAGCGTCCAGTCGGTGCTCCAGCTCTCCTTCTGCGCCCTGACCGATGCGCAGCGCGACGCCCTGTGCGTGCTGACACTGCTGCCCGACGCGAGCATGGACGCGTACGAGGCGGCCGTCGTGCTCGACACCAGTCCGCCCGAGGCCGAACTGCTGCTGGAGAGCCTGCTCGACGTGAATCTCCTTGAGCAGCCCCGCATCGGCCGCTACTCCCTCCACGATCTCGTGGCCGGCGTCACGGCGGCCATGGGGGAGATCGAGGGGCGCCTGTGCAGTGAGAAGCGGAGCTCGGCCCTCCGCAGGCTGCTCGACTACCACCTGGCGGTCAGCGGACGGAGTTGCACCCTTCTCGGCGGGGAGGGCGGTGCGGCCGGAGCCGGGCACGACACCGTCGCGTACCTCCCCGAGATCAGCAACCGTGAGGAGGCGCGCGAGATCTGCGAGCAGGAGTCACCCGCGATGCTGGCGGCGCTGTGCACCGCCAGGGACGAGGGGTACTTCGTGCCGGCCGCGCAGCTCGCGCGCAACCTGCGGTTCGTCCTGTCGCCGGACGGCTGCCACGCCTTCGACAGCGGCGCGAGCGGTACGAAGTACGGTGACGGAGCCCGCGGGCCTGAGGAGTCCAGGACGTTCCGGACGGCGCTGCTCGGCCTGGCCTCCGCGTGCCGGCGGACCGGCCTGCTGGAGCAGAGCAGGACCCTGACCACCGAGGCGTTGAGCCTCACCGCCCCCAAGGGGGTCCGGTCGGTGGATCCCGCACCGTGATCAGGCGGCCGCGGCCCGGGCGGGACGCAGGCCGGGCCCAGGTCACGGCGAAGGCGCCGTCCGTGGCTCCGGGGCCGGCTCCAGCCTGACGGGGATCGACCGGTAGGCGCGGAAGGTGACGCTGGGGCGACGCTCGATCGCGCCCGCCGCGGCAGGCGTGACCGGTGCGTGCGCCAGCCATCGCAGCACCGCGCGCCCCTCCACCTGGGCCAGCGCCGCACCCAGGCAGTGGTGCACACCGCCGCCGAAGCTCACGTGCGGGTTGGGGTCGCGGGTGATGTCGAGCCGCTCGGGGTCGGCGAACCGCGCCGGATCGTGGTTGGCGGAGCCGAGGAGCAGCACCAGGATGCGGCCCGGGCGCACGGTCCGGCCGTCGATCTCCACCGCTTCCCTGACGTAGCGGGCGGTGGCCTGGATCGGCGCGTCGTAGCGCAGGAACTCCTCCACCGCGGTGACCGCGAGTTCCGGGCGGCTGCGCAACAGGGCCAGCTGGCCCGGGTGTTGCAGCAGCGCCGACCAGATCGTGGAGATCAGGTTGGTGGTGGTCTCGAAGCCCGCGAAGAAGAGGAAGACCACATTGTCCACCAGGCTCTCCCGGTCGAAGCCGGGATGGGTCCGCCGGGCGGCCAGCAGATTGCTCACCAGGTCGTCGGTGGGCTTCCGGGCCCGTTCGTCGACCAGCGCCGAGACATAGGAGCGCAGCCAGGTGACCGCCTCGTGCGCCGAAGCCCGCTCCCCGGGGGGGACGTAGAGGGCGAACGCCTTGGCCAGCTCCACGGCGTGCGGGCGCACCGCGGCACGGTCCACGTCGGGAATGCCGATCAGCTCGCAGACCACGGTGACCGGCAACGGGAAGGCGAGGCCGGTGACCACGTCGAAGACACCGCCGGGGCCCGCGCCTTCCCGGGCCTCGGTCATCAGCCGGTCCACCTGGGATGCGACGTAGTCCTCCAGCCGGCGCATCAGTCCGGGGCTGAAAGAACGCTGCATGATCCCGCGCAGGAACGTGTGCGCCGGTGCGTCCTGGTCCAGGACGATCCGCTTCAGGAAGTCGTTGGCGGGCCCCGCTCCGGTGGAGAACTCGTGGTACTCCGGCGGGTACTCGTGGCCGAGCCGGCGGTCCTTGAGCAGCTGACTGACGTCCTGGTGGTGCGAGACCACCCATTGGCCCGCGGCGCCGCGGGCCAGCCGGCCTGCCGCGCGGAGGCCGGCGTACACCCGGTAGGGGTCCGCGATCACGGCGGGATCGCGGGAGTCGAACTTGGCGGGCAGCTCTCGCATGCGGCCGGCACCTCCTGTGGCTTGCGCGTGGTCTCGCCGTGAGCCTGCCAGCTCCGGGGTGGGGGTGCGGGAACCTGTCGCCAGTCCTTCACCCCCGCCCGTCGCCCCCTGCCGGGCTCGCAGACTGGGCGCGCCAGGGGAACTACCGGACCACAGCCGTGCACCCGTGGGTGCCGGGAGGTGACGCAGCGATGAACACCGTGCTGAACATGCCGCGCTTCCTGCTGGACGACGCACGAGCGGTGCGTGACCCCTATCCGGTCTACCGCCGCCTCCGTGCCTATGGTCCTGTCTGCCGCGGCGGGCCGGGGCAGTGGGTCTTCCCGCGGCACGCGGAGGTCTCCGCGCTGCTGCGCGACCCCCGGCTGGGCCGGGAGTTCCCTGAGGAGTACCAGGCGGTGTCGGTGGGCGCCGGGCCGGCCAACGACTATCTGCGGCGCATCATCGTCGACCGTGACAGGCCCGACCACACGCGGCTGCGCCGGCTGCTGACCAAGTCGCTCAGTCCGGCGATGATCCGCGGGCTCCGTGAGCCCATCGGCCGGCTCGTCGACGGCATGCTGGACCGGTTCGCCGACGAGTGCCGCTTCGATCTCGTCGCCGACCTGGCCGTACCCGTGCCGATGATGGTGATGAGCGAGCTGCTCGACATCCCCCTCCCCGACCGTGAGGGCATCGCCCGCCTGTCCACCTCGCTCGCCCAGGCGTTCGCGGTCTTCATCTCGGAGGACAAGCGCCGCGAGGCGCACGGCGCCGTGGTCGAGCTGCGGGAATACATGGCAGGACTGCTGCGCGAGCGCAGGCGCCGGCCGGGTGAGGACCTGCTGTCGCGGATGCTCGCCGCGGTCAAGGACGGTGAGGAGCCGCTGACCGACGAGGAGATCATCGACAACGCGCTGTTCGTCTACTACGCGGGCTTCGAGACGACCACCAACGTGATCGCCACCGGCGGCGACCTGCTGGTCCGCCAGCCCCACACCCACCGGCAGCTGCGGGCCGACCCGGGCATCATCGGCAGCGCGCTGGAGGAGTTCATGCGCTTCGACGCGCCCATCCACGCCACCACCCGGATAGCGACCGAGCCGATCGAGATCGCCGGCCTGACGGTCCGCAAGGGGCGGGTGGTGGTGCTGCTGCTCGCCTCCGCCAACCACGACGAGCGGGTGTTCCACGATCCGGCACGGGCCGACCTGACCAGGTCGCCCAATCCGCATCTCAGCTTCGGCGGCGGTGTGCACCACTGCCTCGGCGCCGCGCTGGCGCGGGTCGAGGGGGCGGTGGTCTTCGAGCGGCTGATCGCCCGTTTCGCGGACATCGAGTCCGCAGGTGAGGGCGTGTGGGAGCCCAGCGAGGGCGGTTTCCGGTTCCCCTACTGGGCCCACCGGAGTGTGCCGGTGTCGGTGCGTCCCGCCTGACCCGGGCGGGGCAGTGAGCCTGCCGGTGCGGCGATCGCGGTCACCACGAGATCGGCAGAGGCGGCCCAGCGTCCCCGCAGGGCCGGAAAGCCGGTGGCGGCGGGGTCGAACGCCCCGGGCCTGCGGGCCCTGCGCACGCCGCCGGCGACCGGCCGCACCACGAACCCGCCGGAGTGCAGGCCGTGTTCGATGACGACCTCCGCGTCGTCGAAGCCCAGCCAGCACCTCATCGCGGGATACCAGACCTTGTAGTACGACTCCTTGGCGCTGAAGAGCAGCCGGCACCACGGCAGGTCCGCGCCGTCCGCACCCAGCTCGTCGAGGTGGGCCCGTTCGGCCGCCGAGGTCACCTGGTCCAGCACCCGGGCCGGCAGCGGAGCGCGCGGTTCGGCGTCGATGCCCAGTCCGTCGGCATCGCGGGTCCGCGCCACCGCCGCGGCCCGGTAGCCGCGGCAGTGTGTCATGGAGCCGACCGTCCCGGCCGGCCACCGCGGCGCCCCGCCGGCGCCGCGCGCCAGCGGTACGGGCGGGGTGTCCAGCCCGGCCAGGCAGGCGCGCGCCAGCCGCCGGACGGTCGCGTACTCGGCGCGCCTGAGCGGCAGCGCGTCGGCCACCTGCTGCCGTTCGCCCTCGAAGAGTTCAGGGCCGGTCAGCTCACAGGTGGTCTCCCTGGCCACTGTCCAGGCCGGCAGCAGGGTGCGGATCAACCGGGGGCCACCGTCGCCCGCAGGGCCACCTTGTCGATCTTTCCCACCGGGGTACGCGGCAGTACGGGCAGCCCGCGGACCTCGTCGGGCAGCTTGAACGCGGCCAGTCCCTTGCCGGCCAGATACCGCTTGATCTCCACCAGCGTGGGTGCCTGCCCCGCCCGGCGGCCGGGGACCACGAACGCCAGGATGGCCTCGCCGAGTTCCGGGTCGGGCCTGGCCACCACCGCGGCGTCGTCGATGTCCTCGTGGCTGCGCAGATGCCCCTCGATCTCGTCGGCCGAGACCTTCTCCCCGCCCCGGTTGATCACGTCCTTGGCGCGCCCGACGATGACCAGGTTGCCCTCGGGCGTGAGCCTGGCCAGGTCGCCGGTGCGGAAGAAGCCGTCGGGGGTGAACGAGGTGCGGTTCGCGCCGGGCGCGTTCCAGTAGCCGTTGATGGTGTACGGCCCGCGCGTGACCAGCTCGCCCACCGCCCCCGCCGGAACCTCGCACAGATCCTCGTCGACCAGACGGAGCTCGTCGAGAG
This sequence comes from Streptomyces sp. NBC_00388, assembly GCF_036061255.1. Lineage (NCBI taxonomy): Bacteria > Bacillati > Actinomycetota > Actinomycetes > Kitasatosporales > Streptomycetaceae > Streptomyces > Streptomyces sp. NBC_00388. The sequence goes on along the minus strand of NZ_CP107948.1, from coordinate 924,829 downwards.
CGGAGAGAGGCCGGCCCTCGGTGCCGTGCACCACCTCTTCCGGATCGTCGAGACGGGTATAGGTGAGCAGGCCTTCGCCGACGCCGAACCAGTTGGTGATCCGGCAGTCGAGCGCGGACTGCGTACGGACTGCGGCCTGCTGGTCGAACTTGGAACTCCCTACCTGCAGGACGACCCGCTTCATGTCCACAGGGCGGGTCGCGGCGGTCCGTGACCACAGCGCCGCGAGGGCGGGCACCACGGTGGTATGGGTGACCCCCTCCTTCTCGACCAGCGGGAAGACCTCGTCGGGGGAGGGGCTCGCCGCCAGGACGGCCTTGCCCCCCATCAGCAGCGCCCCGAGCACACCCGGGCATCCCAGGGCCGCGTTGTGTGCCGCCGGGTTCGCGGCCAGATAGACGCTCTCGGGGCCGAAGCCGAGTGCTTCCGCGCAGGCGGCGATGTTGAAGGCGTAGTCGTCGTGCGTGCGCGGGATCAGCTTGGGCTTCCCGGTGCTGCCGCCGCTGAGCAGCAGGAACGCGACGCCGGACGGATCGACGTCGGGGAGGGGCCCGGCCCCGGCACCCCGGGCACGTATCCGGTCCAGAGACATGAGGTCCCCGCCGTCGCCGGCCACGATCACGGTGCGCACCCCGGGGAGGGCCGCCGCCCCGCGTGCGAGGGTGCGGTAGTCGAAGCCCAGGAACCGGTCGGCGGTGACATAGCCGACCGCGCCGGAGGCCGCGATCAGATGCCGCACCTCGCTGTCCCGGTGCCCGGGCAGCGCGAGCACCGGGATGATGCCCGCCCGGAACATCCCCACCGTGACGGTGAGGAACTCGATGACGTTCGGCAGCTGGACCACCACCCGGTCGCCCGGGTTCACCCCCTGGGCGAGGAGCCCGCGCGCGATCTCGCCGGCCTCGGCGCGCACCCCGCCGTGGGTGATACGGCGTCTGCGGTCCACGGCGGCGGTCCGGTCCGGGGTGGCTCCTGCGGCGGCGGTCAGCGCGTCGCCCAGTGGCACCCCCCGCCAGATCCCGGCAGCCCGGTAGCGGGCGGCGTCCTCGTCGCTCCACGGGGTGAACTCATCCATGGACGCCAGTGTTCCGGGCCGCCCGGCCGGGACGGCGGGGACGAACAGAGCCGTGAAAGAGACGACGGCCGCCCCCGCGATCGCTCCTAGTGTCACCAGCGTCGCCGAGGAGACCACGCCCCCCGGGGCGCCCCGCTAAGGAGTGGTAGATGAGCCGACCCCAGACGCTGAGCTGGCTCGACGCACCTCGCGACGACACCGGGGTGGAGATGTTCGACGAGGTGTCCTGCGACTACCGGCCCTACTCCGCCATCGCCGCCGCGGCGGGCCGGATCTCGGGAGGGCTGATCGAGGAGGGTGTGCCCCGCGGGGCGATCGTGCCGCTGCTCTGCTCCACCGGCCCCGACCTGATCGCCGCCTTCTACGGCGTGCAGGCCGCCGGGTGCGTGGTGAGCGTTCTGGCACCGCCCAGCCGGGTGTCGGGCGACGCGGGCCGCGAACACATCCGCGCCGTCGTCACCGCCGTGGCCGCCGACGCCGTGGTGGTGGAAGCCGTCCACCACGACTACCTGGCGGACGTACTCGCCGAGGCCGGGCTGCGTACCCGCGTGCTGCTCCTGGAGGAGCTCGGCACGGCCGAGTCCGGCCGCCGTGCCCCCGATGAGCGCGCGCTCGTCCAGTTCACTTCGGGCAGCTCCGGACGGCCGCGCGGGGTGCGGATCAGCCACGCCGCACTCGACGCGAACACCGCCGCGATCCGTGCCTGGGAGCGGGCCGGCCCCGACGACTCCTGGTGTTCGTGGCTGCCGATGCACCACGACATGGGACTCATCGGCTGTCTGGTGGTGCCGGTCTCGGGCAACAACCGGCTTGCGGTGTGCAAGCCCGAGACCTTCCTGCGCCACCCGCTGGCGTACGTCACGCGCTTCGACGCCACGCGGGTGGCTCAGCCGGCCACGATCACCGCCACCCCGGCGTTCGGTCTGCAGCGCATCGTGGACCGGGTCGGCCCCGCAGACCTCGAAGGCGCCGACCTGTCCCGTACCCGGGCGGTGATCGTCGCGGCCGAACGCGTCGATCCCGCGCTCGTGAGCCGCTTCACGGCCCTGATGCGGCCCCACGGGCTGGCACCGGCCACCCTCACCCCGGCGTACGGCCTGGCCGAGAGCACGCTCGCCGTCACCGGCGTGCCGGTCGACCTGGCCCCGCGCGCGGTCCGAGTGCACCGTGACGACCTGCGGGTGGGGGCGGAGGTCCGCCTGCTCGCCGACGACCCGGCGCACGCCGGGGGCCACGACACCGTCCGGGTGATCAGCTGCGGGAAGCCCCTGGAGGGCCTGTCGGTGCAGGTGGCTGACGCCGACGGGAAACCGCTGCCCGAGGGCTGTGTCGGCGAGATGGTGGTCACCGGCTCCTCGCTGGCCGACGGCTACCTCGCGGCGGCCCCGGGATCGGGCACCGCGTTCGAGGACGGCAGGCTCTTCACCCGCGATGTCGCCTTCGAGCTGGAGGGCGAGTTCTACGTACTGGGCCGGCTCGGCGACAGCGTAAAGGTCAACGCCCGCTCGCTCTTCGCCGAGGACGTCGAGCTGATGCTCGGGCAGGCCGGACTCAACCTCAGCAGGGTCTGCGTCGTGCTGGGCGAGGCCGGCGGCCGGCCGCACGCCGTGGCCGTGCTGGAGGATCTCGGCGCCGGCGCCGCCGAGGTGGCCGGGGACGTGCTCGCCGCCGCCTGCCCCGGCACCCGCAGACACGTGGCCGAGGTGCCGCGTGGCGCGATACCCCGCACCAGCAGCGGCAAGAGCCGCCGCCGGCAGTTGTGGCAGCGCCTCAGCCAGGAGCACGCCTTCGACGCGGTGCCCGCCGCGACCGACACACCTGCCTGACCGGCCGAAGAACAGGAGAACTCATGTCCTACTCCAGTGAAGAGGTGCGCGAGACCGTGCTGGCCATCATCGAGCAACTCGCCCCCGAACGGGGGCGGTTCGACGCGGACAAAGACATGCGTCTGATCGAGGACCTGGGCTTCCACTCCCTCGCCCTGCTGGAGATGGCGTTCGCGATCGAGGACGACTTCGACCTGCCGCCGATCGACGAGAAGACCGGCCGCTCCATCCGGACCACGGAGCAGGTACTCGCCTATGTCCTGAGCCAGGTGGAGGTCAGGACGCCGTCGTGATCGCCACCCCCGACCCGAGCACGACGTGACGAAGGAGCCACCATGACCGAGGCGATCTCCCTCTCGGACCTCACCAAGCGATTCGGTGAACACACCGCACTCGACGGTGTGTCGCTGCGGATACCGACCGGAACCGTGGTGGGCCTGCTCGGCCCCAACGGCGCGGGCAAGACCACCCTGATCAACTGCCTGACCACGCTGCTGCAGGCCGACGCCGGCAGTATCCGCGTCCTCGGGCACGACCCCGGGACCGACCCCTCCCTGGTGCGCGCCAACATCGCCGTCACGGGACAGTTCGCCGCCCTGGACGAGCAGATCAGCCCGCACGAGAACCTGGTGTTCTTCGGCCGGCTGCTGGGGCTGAGCAGGAGCGAGGCACAGCAGCGGGCGGGGGAGATGCTGGAGCGGTTCGAGCTGAGCGAGGCGGCCCGCGCTCCGGTGGGGTACCTCTCAGGCGGCATGCGCCGCCGCCTTGACCTCGCGGTCAGCCTGGTGGTCCCCCGGCCGGTGCTGGTGCTCGACGAACCGACCACGGGCCTGGACCCACGCAGCCGCAAACTCCTGTGGGAGATGGTCCGGGCCGAGGCCGCGCGGGGTGTGGCGGTCCTGCTCACCACGCAGTACCTGGAGGAGGCCGACCAGCTCGCCGACCGCATCGTCGTCATCGACAAGGGCCGGGTGCTCGCTGACGGCTCATCGGACGAGCTCAAGCGCGAGGTGGGCGGCGTCATGTGCCGGCTCACCATGACCAGCAGCGCCGACACCGAGGCGGTACGCCTCGCCCTCGGCGACCTGGCGGGTGTGGTCACCGAGGGCGACAAGGTCACCGTGCCGATGTCGCGCCCGGAGGACATCGGCACGGTGATCGGCCGGGTGGACCGGACGGGGCTGCGGATCGCCGACATCGAGGTGACCAAGCCGACGCTCGACGAGGTCTTCTTCGCGCTCACCGAGCCGCTGGCGAAGGAGGCCACCCGATGAGCACCGCGCCCGACACCGCCACCGCGCCCGGCGCCCCGCCGGCCCCGGGCCGGCCGCCCGGCTGGCAGCACGACTTCCACGTGCTCTTCGACCGGGTGCGCGCGCGCTCGTTCTCGCGCGGCGGACTGGTCGCCACCGTGGTGCAGCCACTGCTCTTCTTCGCCATCTTCTACTGCACCTTCGCCGCGATGCTCGACGAGCGGGGCATCGGGTTCGGGCGCTTCGTGACCCCCACCGTCCTGGTGCAGGCGCTGATGTTCGTGGCCATCGGAAGCGCCACCGAGCTGTCGGCCGACCGCACCAGCGGCGTATTCGCCCGGCTGCTGACCAGCCCGGTCGACATGCGTGCGATGAGCCTGGCGCACCTGACCGTGGTGGCGCTGCAGGGCCTCCTGTGCACGGTCGTGATCACCCTCGCCGGGCATGTGACCGGCTTCCGCTTCGACCACGGCGTGCTCGTCGCGCTGGGGTTCGTGGTGTTCGCCATAGCGTTCGCCGTGGCCCTGTCGCTGGCCACGGCCACCATCGCGCTGCGCATCCGCAACGCCGAGGCGCTCAGCGCGGTGCTGCACCTTCCGTACCTGCCGCTGCTGGTGCTCTCCACCGGCTTCGTGAAGGCCGACCTCTTCCCCGGCTGGCTCCAGCCGATCGTCGAGGCCTCCCCGGTCTCCGGGGTGATCGACGCGCTGCGCGCCCTCTCGACCACCGGGCTGACCTGGAGCGCGGTGCTGCCTGGCCTGGCCTGGCTGGTGGCCCTCATCGCCCTCTTCTCGTGGACCACGACCGCCGCGTTCAGGAAGGTGGCCATCCGATGACCGTGCAGTCGCCCGGACCGATCGCACCGACGGCGGTGCCGTCCCCCTCGCCCGACCCGGCCTCGCTGGCCAGGGCCTCCGCGATCATCGGCGGCCGGGTGATCCGGCAGTTCGTCCGCAACCGGATGATGCTCATCGTCACCGTCGCCTTCCCCCTGCTGCAGCTCTTCATGCTGCTGGCGGCCTTCAGCGTGCTGGTGCGCGATACCCAGGACGTCGACTACGTACAACGGCTGGCGCCGCTGATCGTGCTCACCACGGCGTTCTCCTCGATCCTCACCACCGCGATCGCCCTGTGGAGCGACATCCGCAGCGGTGTGTTCGACCGGCTGCGCGCGATGCCGCTGGACATGCGGGCCTACGTGTTCGGGCGGATCGGCGGCGACTTCGTACGGATCATGGGGGTGGCCGTACTGGTCACCCTGGTCGCCCACACGGTCGGCTTCCGGTTCTCCCGGGGGCCGCTGGCCGTCCTCGGCTTCTTCGGGATCGTGGCACTGTTCGGGATGATGTGCAGCGCGCTGGCGGTCGCCGTCGCGCTCGTCGCCCAGCACCCCGGCATCATCGTGCGCTATGTGCAGATGCCCACGCTCGTACTGACCTTGATGTCCAGCGGCTATGTGCCGCTGGAGGCCTTCCCGCACTGGATCCGTCCGGCGGTGAGCGTCAACCCGGTCTCCCTGGCGGCCGACTCACTGACCGGGCTGGCCCACCAGGGGGCACTGACAGCGCCGGTGCTCGGCACCGCGGCCTGGACGGTCGCCATCACGGTGGTGTGCACCGTCGTGGCCACGCGCCGCTTCACGGCGCTGACGAGGCGTGGCTGACCATGGCGGACATCGTCGTGCTGGGCGCCGGGGTGGCCGGCCTCGGGCTGGCGGCCTTCGCCGCCCGCCGCGGACACCGGGTGACGCTCGTCGAGCGGGACGGCCCGCCCCCCGTGGGCGGGCCGCACGCAGAGGTCGCCGACTGGGAACGGGGCGGCGTGCCGCACGCCCGCCAGGGGCATGCCCTGCTCGGCCTGGGCATCGGCGTGCTGCGCCAGGAGTGCCCCGGGGTGCTGGCCGACCTGACCGGCCGCGGCGCGGTGCCCGTGGCTCTGGAGACGGGGGACGGCGACCTCGGCCTGCTGAGCCGCCGGCTGGTCTTCGAGGCCGCGCTGCGGCGCCGGGCCGCCGCCGGTCCCGCGGTCACGCTGCTGCGTGACCGGGCCACCGGCCTGCTCTCCGCCGGGGCGCCGGACGGTGTCCCGCAGGTGCACGGGGTCCGCCTCGCGGAGACCGGCGACGTGGCCGCCGACGTCGTGCTGGACGCCACCGGCCGCCGGTCCGCCGCAGCCGCCTGGCTGACCGGGATCGGTGCCACCGCGCCCCGTGAGACGGTCCAGGCATGCGGCTTCTCCTACATCGCCCAGGAGTTCGCGCTGGGCGAAGGCAGGAGGTTCCCGTCCCTGCGGGCCCCCGTGGTGCACGAGCTCGACTTCGCCACCGTGCTGGCCTTCCCGGGCGACAACGGCCGCTTCCACCTGTCCACGACGGTGGCCTCCCACGACCCCGTGCGGACCAGACTGCTGGACCGCACCGTCTACCTCCGCTTCCTGGCCAGCGTGGCTCCGGTCTGCGAGTGGCTCGAAGGAGCGACCCCGGTCGGTGACCCGATGCCGATGGCCGGACTGGAGAACCGCTACCGGTCACTCCAGGTGGACGGCGCCCCGCTGGTCACCGGCTTTGCCCTGGTGGGCGACGCGTGCGTACAGACCAACCCCACCTTCGGCCGCGGAGTCTCGCTCGCCCTGGCCCACGCCCGCACCGTCGCCGACCAGCTCGGCCGCCTCGACCAGGAGCCGGCGGCCTGGGCGGCGGAGACCCACGAGCGCACCGACCGGTGTCTGGGGCAGTGGTTCGAGCAGCAGGTCGCCACCGATGCCGCCCGGCTCGCCGAACTCGCCGGCGGACCGCACGACGACTCGCTGACCGCCCGCGTACTCACCGCCCTGGCCGTCCTGCGCGAGGACGACGAGCACGTCCGGCTCGCCGCCGAGCGGGTCTACCACATGCTGCTCACCCCCGCGGAGCTGATGTCGGACCGCAAGGTGGCCCGCCGCGTGCTCGCGTTTCTCCGCGAGCACCCCGACCTCCGACGCGACCATGTCGGACCCACCCGTCAGGACTTCGAGCGCCTGGTCGCCGGCTGAGCGCCCACAGAAGGGAACACCATGAAAGTCACCCTGCCCACGGACGTCACGCTGAGCTACGACATCTACGGGCCCGAGGACGGTCCCGTGGTCGTGCTCGTACCCGGGCAGCACCAGGCATCTCTCTTCGAGACCATGCAGGTCCCGCAGCTGACGAAGGCCGGCTACCGCGTCGTCACCTTCGACCTGCGCGGTGTGCATCCGTCGGAGGAGACCCCTCCGCCGTACACCGTGGAGCTGCTCGGACAGGATCTCGCCGCGCTCAACGAGGCGCTGGAGATCGGCCCCTGCACCTACATCGGCTACTCGGTGGGCGCGATGATCCTGCTTGAGCTGGCGATGAAGCGCCCCGACCTGATCGAGCGGGCGGCGCTCATCGGGGTGCCCTGGAAGCCCGGCAAGCTCCAACAGGCCATCCAGGCCGAGGCGGTGGACCGGCTCAAGAACGGCCGTGAGGTCCCGGCCCTGCTGGAGGGCGCCTTCCGGGCCATGTACCTGTTCGGGCCGCGCGCGCTCAACCGTGACCAGTTCATCGCGCCCTACCTGGAAGGGCTGGCCGGCCTGGCGGAGTCGGGCGGTCACGGCGCCATCGGCCACGCCGAGGCGAGCACCGCGTTCCGGCCCGGCGACGAGGAAGTGGCCAAGGTCCGCGTACCGTTGCTCATCGTGGGGATGGAGCACGACATCGTCGCGCCCCGGCACCTGTCGCGGGAGCTCGCGGACCTGATCCCCACCGCGGAGTACACCGAGATCCGCAACTGCGGGCACGCCTCCCTGCTGGAGAAGCCCACCGAGGTCAACGCACTCGTCGCCGACTACCTGAGCTCCGGCAAGGTCGGCGTCCCGCGCGGCTCGCGCCGGCTCTCCGAGGACCGGCCGGGGGCCGTCTGACCACCGGTCACGTCCGCCACGACGACGGCTCCCGGCCTCCCACGGAGACCGGGAGCCGTCGTCGTACGGACGCGGCCCGCTGTCTCACTCCGGGCGCGCCGTGAGCCGGTAGAGCCGGTGGAACGGGTGTCCCACGTCGATCACCCTGCTGTCCAGGCCCGCCTCGGCGGCGTAAGCGCGTACGGTCTCCGGGCGCATCACCGTGCCCGTGGCCGCGCTCGGCGTCCGGCTCATTCCGACGGGCAGGCAGTGCAGCACACTGACGGCGTAGTGGAAGCGTTCGCTGTCCGGCGCGGCCGGGGTGAACCGCTCGCCGACGGACGGCTCCATCAGCAGCACAGCGCCCCCGGGGGCCAGCAGCCGGCGACAGGCCCGGAGCACGCCGACGGGGGCTGACATGTCATGCAGGGCGTCGAACACGCAGACGAGGGTATGGGCGGCCGGCCCGGCCTCGCCGGCGTCACCCGCGCCGAAGCGCACCCGGCCGTGCAGCCCCTCCGCGGGGCTGGTGGCGGCGAGGTTGGCCTCGGCGTCCCGGATCGACGCCTCGTCCAGGTCGAGCCCGTACACCTCGGCGTCGGGGAACATCCGGGCCAGCGCCAGGGTGGAGAGGCCGGAGCCGCAGGCCACATCGGCGATGCTGCTCCCGGGTACCCGCAGCCGGGCGTCGATGTCGGGCAGGTGCCGGCTGATCCAGCCCGGCAGATGGTGCTCGAAGACGCCGCGGTTCAGGCCGGCCTGGCCACCGCGCAGGGCCTCGCCGTAGGCCGCGTAGGGGAGGCCGCGGCGACCGCGGTAGGCCTCCACCAGCTGCGGCAGCACGGCCGCCATGCCGCCGATGGGCATCACCACCAGCGGTGCGATCCAGTTCGGGCTGTCGGCGTCGAGCAGCGCCTCGGCGTGGGCCGGGGGCAGGGTGAACCGCCGTGCCTCCGGGGCGGCTTCGGGCGTGTCGACGGTGAGGACACCGGCGCAGGTCTGCTGTTCCAGCCACTCCCGGACCATCCGGGTGTCGAGACCGCTCTCCTCGGCCACCCGCGCGGCCGGTGCGGCCCCGGTGCGGCGCAACGCGTCGTAGAGGCCCAGTTCCAGGCCCAGGAAGCAGGTCATCAGCTCGGCCGAGGCGAGCCCGGCGCCGAAGAGCCGTACGGAGAACGCCTGCGCGGACTCCTCGGCGGTCACTGCGGGCTTTCCCCGCTGTCCGGGCGGAGCGCCGGGGCCGGTGCGGGGACCGGCAGGGGAGCGTGTTCCGGAGGCCGGGTGGCGGAAGGCGGGAGACACGGCGGTCAGAGGTGGGTGAGGACGTTGACGACGTTGCCGTCGGGGTCCTTGTAGAAGAAGCGCCGGACGCCCCACTCCTCGTCCGCCGGTCCGTACACGATCTCCATTCCGGCGCCGCGGGCCGCCGCCTGGGCCGCGTCCAGGTCCTCCACCTCGATGGAGACCGAGGGGTTCACCGGACCTGTGGGGTCCTTGGTGATCAGGCTGACCTGCACGGAATGGTCCGCGGGCGGGGCGAGTGTGGCGATCCAGCCGTGATTCATGATCACTTCCATCCCGGTGACCCGGACGTGGGCTTCTACTGCGGATTCGAGATCGCTCACGGTGAGCAGCGGCATCGCGCGGAGTACAGACATGTTCGCCAGCGTAACCAGCGCTCCGCGAGGGCCGGGGCGCCTTTCCACCCTCTTTCACCCCCGTGTCGCCGGCGGCCGGGCGACCGTACGTTCTCTCTCAACCGGCGCCCTCGCAGGAGCGTGCGCCGGCCGGAACGCCAACCCCATGAGGAGGACTGACGTGGGACTCGTCACCGCGACCGGTACGGCCATCCCGGAATCCAGGCTCGCGGAGCTGGGTGAGGCGATCAGGGGCCGGACCATCACCCCGCAGGACGCCGACTACGACGAGCGCAAGCAGATCTGGAACGGCTACTTCCAGAAGAGCCCGGGGGCGATCGTCCAGGTGGACGGCGCCTCCGACGTCGTCAAGGTCGTCAACTTCGCCCGCGACAACGGCATCGAGCTTGCCGTCAAGGGCGGTGGCCACTGCTTCGCCGGCACCGGCACCGTCGAGGGCGGGCTGCTGCTGGACACTTCGCGGCTGCGCGGCATCCGGGTCGACCCTGCCAAGCGCCGGCTGTACGTCCAGCCCGGACTCGAACAGGGCGACGTCGACGCCGAGACCACCAGCTTCGGCCTGGCCGTCACCGGCTCCCAGGAGTCCTACATCGGCATCGGCGGGCTCACCCTCGGCGGTGGCCTCGGCTGGCTCGCCCGCTACCGCGGCCTCCTCGTGGACAACCTGGTCTCCGCCGACCTCGTGCTCGCCGACGGCGAGCTGGTGACCACCACGGCGCAGGACCACCCCGACCTCTTCTGGGCGATCCGCGGCGGCGGCGGCAACTTCGGCGTGGCCACCCGCTTCGAGTTCGACCTCCACCCGCAGGGCGACTGCATGGCCGGGCTGCTCGCCTTCCCCATCGACCAGACGGTGCAGGTGGCCCGGCGGCTCGACGAGTTCAACCGGAGCGCTCCCGACGAGCTGACCACCTCCTTCGCCTTCCTCACCGCCCCTGGGGGCGAGCCGGCGATCGGCCTGGGCTTCGTGCACGCGGCTCCCGACGACTCCACCGAGAGCCTGATCGAGCAGATGCGCGGGCTGGGCAACAACGCGCTGCTGGACCACTGCGGTCTGATGCCCTACGTGGCGGTGCAGCGGATGCTCGACGAGAACACCGTCGCCGGTCACCGCTACTACCCGCGCTCCTTCCTGCTGCCCGAACTGCGTGACGAGCCGCTGCAGATCCTGGCCGACGGTTTCGTCAACGCCCCTTCCGAACGCAGCCTGGTCGGAGGCGGTCTGATGGGCGGTGTGATGTCGAAGGTGCCGGCGGAGCAGACCCCCTTCCTGCACCGCGAGGGCTACCTGACCAGCATCCTCACCTCGTGGACCGACCCGGCCAAGGACGAGGAGGCCGTCGAGTGGACCGAGAAGGTCTACGCCGAACTCCTGCCGTACACCACCGGCGCGGTCTACGCCAACCACCTCGGAGCGGACTCCGCCGAGCGGATCGAGGACGCCTACGGGACCAACTTCGAGCGGCTGACCCGGATCAAGGCCGCCTATGACCCCGCGAACTTCTTCCACACGAACAACAACATCAAGCCCGCGAGCTGACGGCCGGGCCGCCCGCCCCACGGCTCCGGGGCGGGCGGCCCGGCGCACGACGGCGCCCGGACCCCTCCAGGAGGTCCGGGCGCCGTCGCTGTGCGGGGGCCGTCAGCCGGCCCGGCGGATCACGGTGACGCCCTCGCGCACGGTGAGCACGCTCTGCCGTACGCGGGCGTCGGCGGCGACGTGGGCGTTGAACGCCCGCATGGCGACGGTGTCGGGCTGCTGGTCCCGCTCGTTGGCGACGCCGCCGAACTGGAGCACGTTGTCGGCCAGGATCAGTCCGCGCGGGGACAGCTTGGGCAGCACCGCCTCGTAGTAGTCGACGTAGCCGGACTTGTCGGCGTCGATGAAGACCAGGTCGAAGGGGCCGGGGAGGCTCTCCACCGACCGCAGGGCCGGGCCCTCCAGCAGGTGGACGCGGTCGGCCCAGGGCGAGGCCGCGAAGTGCTTGCGCGCGATCGAGGCGTGCAGCGGGCTCAGTTCGCAGGTGTGGAGCTCGGCGTCCGCCGGCATCGCGTCGGCCATGCAGAGGGCGGAGTAGCCGGTGAAGGTGCCGATCTCCAGGATGCGGCGGGGCTGCAGCGCGAAGACCAGGGAGGCCAGGAACCCACCCTCCAGGCTGCCCACCATCATGGCCGGCAGGTCGGTCCCGGCCTCCGTGTCGGCGACCAGGCCCGCCAGCCACGGGGGCGCGGGGGATGAGGCCTCCTCGGCGTACTTCTCCACGACGGGTCGTACGATCATCCTCGGTTCCTTCCTGCGGGGTCGGTGGTGGCGTGCCGCGGGTGGCTGTGCAGCCGTTGGTACAGCCAGTCCGTCAACTCGGCCTGGGCGTCGCCGCGCAGGTAGAAGTGGCCGCCCGGAAAGCGGACCAGCTCGGTGCCGGCGGACGTCACCGCCGCCCAGGCCGCCGCGTCCGCCGTGTCGATCTCGGGGTCCTCGGTGCCGTAGCAGACGCTCACCGGCACCGAGAGGTCGCGGCCCGGTTCCGCCTGGTAGGTGCCCACCAGCCGGTAGTCCGCCCGGAGCGCCGGCAGCGCCATCTCGCGTACGCCGGGCATCCGCAGCAGCCACTCGTCGGTGCCGCCGAGCCGGCACACGTCGTGCCAGAGCCGCTCGTCGTCCAGGTGCTTGTCGTCGGGCCGCTGCCGGTCCGGGCCGGGGCGGCCGGAGACGATCAGCCGCTCGGGGAGTGTCCCGCCCGCCGCGCCGAGGTGGCGGGTGACCTCGTGCGCGACGGAGGCGCCCATGCTGTGCCCGAAGAACCACACGGGTCTGTCGTCCAGGTGCGCCAGCGCCTTGGCCAGCGGCTCCACGAGGCCGGGCATGTCCGTGCAGCACGGGTCACCGATGCGGTCCTCCCGGCCGGGGTACTGCACCACCAGGCCCTCGACGTCGTCGGGGAGGTCACGGGCCAGTGGGCGGTAGAAGCTCGCGGATCCGCCGCCGTGCGGGAAGAACACCACCCGCTGCCGGGCCCGGGGCCGGGGGAAATAGCCGCGCAGCCAGGGGTTCGGGACGTCGGTGCTCATGGCTTGACCTCCAGCAAATCCGCTGCGGACAGGAGTTCGGGCGAGTCGGGGTGGTGGAGCCGTACCGGCCCGCACGCCTCGGCCACACTCATCGCCAGCTTGGTCAGGGCGATGTGGTACTGCACATGTCCCCGGCTGTCGGCGCCCGCCCGCACGTCGTCCCAGACCGCGCGCATGGCCCTCGCCGTGGCCTGCGGCCACAGGTCGCGCAGCACCTCGCTGTACGAGGCGCCCTCCGCGGGCCCCAGGTGCTGCACGCTCGGCACCCGGAGGTGAGGGGCGGTGGAGTCGCCGAAGCGCACCAGGTCCTTCATGCCGCCGGGCATGTGCGGGCGCATGCTCCACTCCACCGGGCCGTGCGTGTTGACCAGGGTGAGGTGGCCCCCGTCCGTGCCCAGGGTGATGCGGTGGAACAGATGGCTGTAGTTGTCGGGATCGGCGGGCACCAGCTCGTTCTGCAGCCGGAAGGACATCGGAACGCCGGCGAAGCGCCCGGTGAGGCTCCGGTACGGCGCCCCCTCCGCGCCCGCGAGCGCCCCGTCGATCCCGTGCGGACGGATCGTCCCCAGCGCGTGGCCCAGGATGTCGAAGACCGTGTAGAGCACCTGGAAGGCGCAGGTCACATCGAGGAAGAGCGGGCGCTGCCGGGCCACCAGGTCGCGGGCTACCTCGATGAAGCGGCGCACCGGTTCGACATGGGGGTAGTGGGTGTTCATCCGGAACACCACGCCGGACTCGCTTGCGGCGCGCAGGCACGCGACCAGTTCGCCGGGGTGCAGCGGGTGCTCCTGCAGCACGTGCAGGCCGCGGCGCATCAGTGCCTGGGAGAGCGCAGGACCCGGGCCGCCGTTCATCGCCCCGCCGATGACCACGCAGGCCAGATCGACATCGCCGGGCACCTCTTCGACCGTGGACCACAGGGGCACCCCGTAGTGCTCGGCGCAGGCGCGGCTGCGGCTGCTCCCCGACGCGAGGATCCCGGCCAGCTCGAAGTCGGAGTCCGCCCGTTCGAAGGCCGCCAGATAGGCGCGGCCGAAACCGGTGCCGGCCACCAGGACGCGTGGGCGGGTCACAGTTCGCCCTCCTCCATGGCACGGGCCGCGAGGATCGGCCGTTCGCCGATGTCCAGCACCGACACCGCGGGCTCGGCCCGCAGCGCTGCGAGCACCGAATCGGCGTCGAGCACGTCGGAGCCGAAGTGCACCCCCGGAGGGATCCCCCCGCCGAGTACGGCCAGCACGGCCAGCGCACAGGCCAGCCCGGTCAGGGCGTAGGTGTCGCCCGCCCGCAGGGCCAGACTCCGGGTGGCGGGCCGCCCGGCGTCGGTGCCCGTGACCTCGAAGAGCATCAGCTGGAACGGGTCCTTGCCGAACAGGTCGAGAGCCGCGGCGCGAGTGAGCTCACCGGCCGCCTCGGCGAGCCCGGACTCACCGCGCATCGCGCCCTGGAGCCGGCTCAGGCAGTTCATCATGTGCGCGCCGCCGTCGAAGACGTTGTACCAGTCGATCTCCGTCAGCCCGGTGAGCGCGGGGAGCCGCGCGGACTCGAAGCTGAGGTAGGGATAGACGTCGACCCGGTTGCCGGCGTGGGGGAGTTCGACACCGGTCCGCGGCTCCAGCTCGCGCTCGACCCGGATACCGCCCCTGATCGCGCCCCGGGTCTCGCCGTAGGCGCCGCCCATGGAGAGCAGGTAGTCGGCGGCCCCCGCCGGAGTGAGCCGGTCCATCGTGCCGACATAGGCCGTGAGCCGCTGCGGGTCGCTCATGGTGGTGCACAGATGACGGGGGAGCAGACCGGTCAGCCCTGGCTGCATCCCCGCGGTGATCACGGCGGTGCCGGCGAAGGTGCCCGGCCGGGTCAGCGCCTCCAGGAGCGGCTCGTCGCCGCCCGGGTCGACGTAGTCGGCGCCCGCCGCCGCGGCGGCCCAGGCCACCCGGTCGAGTACGTGGTAGGAGGGGCCCGCGCAGTTGAGCACCACGCGGGCACCGCGGCAGAACTCCGCCAGCGACCTGCCGTCGTACAGGTCCACTTCGACGGCCCGGCCGCGCAGGCCGGACTTGCCCAGCAGGGACTCGGCCTGCGCACGGTCGCGCCCGCCGAGCCGGACGACGGCGTCGGGCCGGCGCTCCGCGATCGCCTGTACGGCGGCGGCGCCGACGGCGCCGTAGGCGCCGACGACCGCGACCGTCGGGGTGATGTGCTCGCTCACGCGTCCTCCTCGGGCAGGTCGATCACACGGGGAGCGACCAGTTCACGGCAGGTGAAGTGGTCGCCCGGAACTGTCTGTCGCCGGAGGCCCCCCACGCACACCGACTCCCACAGCGCGGTCATGTCGGTGGCCATGGCGGGCCAGACCGGGGACTCCTCCTCGTGCACCAGCAGGCGGGCCTCCCCGGTGTAGATCCCCGGATCGTGGGCGGCGACGCAGTCCGCCAGCGCACGGCCCCGTACGAGGCGTTCGGCGATCTCGTCCCCGGTGCGGCCCAGCGCCCGGGCGATCCTGGCGTGCCGCTCCTCGCGCGGGGTCGCGGCGAGTCCGGCCGCGGCCCCGCCCACCGCCCGCAGATCAGGCTCGGCCCGGCCGGCCAGCGAGGCCAGCGCTCCCTGCGGGATGTCACCGGCGGGGGCGAGCGCGGCCAGCGCCCGGCCGAGCGCCGCGACATCCGGATACCCCAGGGCGGCCGGGTCCAGGCCGCGGTCCAGGCAGAGCAGCGCCTCTTCGAGCAGGTCGTCGCGGACCGTGGCCGGCAGCGGGTAGCTGCTCAGCAGGGTCAGCCCGCACACCGGGGCGCCCAGCTCGGCCAGTTGCCCGGCGACCGCCAGGGCCAGTACGCCCCCGCTGTGGGCGCCGATCAGGTGGAACGGACCCGGGCTCAGCGCGCGCACCCTGGCCACGATGTCCTGGGCCAGGTCGTCGAGCGACTGCCCGTCGGCCACCCGGACCGGGGGCACGACGGCCACCGGGTCGAGTTCGCCGAGGCCCGCGGCGAGCCGGTCGGCTTCGTCGCCCAGACCGTCGCCGATGAGGACGTGCACCGGGTTGCCGAGGGCGTCCGCCGCTCCGGCCAGAACGAGCCCGTCGCTCGCTCCGCTCTCCCCGGCCCCCTCCTGCCCCTGCTGGAGGAAGGCGGAGAGCTCGCGCACCGAGGCGCCGCCGAGCAGTTCGCGCAGCAGCTCGTCGAAAAAGACACCGGCCGCGGCCGGCACATGCTCGCGCAGTGCGGTGACGAGCTGGGCGGCGAGCAGCGAGTCCCCGCCCAGGGCGTAGAAGTTGGTTTCGAGCGGGACCTCCGGCGCGCGCAGCACCTCCGCGTACACCTCGGCGACGCTCAGCTCCAGTCCGCCGGCCTCGCGCGGACCGTCCCCGGAGACCGCCGCCCCGGCCGTACGGTGCTGCTCGGCCCAGACGGCGAGGGTGGCGCGGTCGACCTTGCCGTTGCCGGTCAGCGGCACCGCGTCGAGTACCTCGAAGCGCGAGGGGATCATCTCCGCAGGGAGCCGCTCGGCGAGCCGGCGCGTGAGGACCCCGGCGTCGACCTGTTCGCGATCGGTCTTGAAGCGGGCCGCGAAGACGTGCATACCGATACGGGCCAGCTCGTCCTCCGGCGCCGGGACGCACAGCTCCAGATCGGCTCCCGCCCCGGCCAGCAGGTCGTACCACTGGTGGCGGCCGATGAAGGTCTGGTCCTTGCCGTGCCGCACGTCCTGGAAGTCACCGGCGGTGGCGTCGAACAGGAACTCCATCGAGGTGAGGATCTGGTAGTTGTCGCGGGTCGTCTCGATGAAGACCAGCCATCCGCCGGGTACCAGCGCCTCGCGCATCCGGCTCAGGACCGCGCGGGCGTCCTTCGCGTAGTGCATCACGTTGCCGCACAGGATCACGTCCACCGAGTTCGGCCTCACGCCCTGCTCACGGAAGGGCTCGTTGAAGTCGAACAGGGCGTAGTCGACCCAGGGGTGGTCCGCGAACCGCTCACCGGCCTTGTTCAGGAAGAACTGCGACACGTCGCTGAAGGTGTAGCGCACGTTCTCGCCGTCCAGCGCCGGGATGGTGTCGACGCTGGTGCCGCCGACCCCCGCCCCGACCTCCAGCACCCGCAGCGGCCGGCCGGTGGTGTTGCGCCGGGCCACCCCCAGCACGGTGCTGGTGGCCAGCCGGTTGAGGTAGCGGGAGAGGAAGCCCTCCATGTAGGCGGCCTCGTGGATGCTCAGGTCCCCCTCGGGGAAGAGCATCCGCAGCGGATCCCGCTCGTCACGCATCAGCTCCGGCAGGTGAGCGGCGGCGAGCTTGAAGTAGTCCACCAGCTCCGGACGGTCGTTGGCCTCCGGCAGCAGCCGGTCGGCCTCGGCCCAGGCGTGCTCGACGTCCTCGGGGGTGACCAGGCGCAGGCAGCCGAAGGTGCCGTCGTCGTCCTTGTCCAGGTAGCCGTTCTCCACGCACGCGGCCAGCCAGCGGCGCACCAGCCGCTCGTGCTTGGACGCCACCCGGGCGAGGCGCATGATCTCGGATGTGCTGTGGCGCGTCACGGCGTCGGGCCACACGCCCTCCCGGCGCAGGACGTCGACCATGCGGCGCAGGGCCGCGTCGTCGAGCACGGCCGCGAACTCCACGACCTTCGAGACGTCCACCCCGTCGCGGATCTCATCGGCGGCCGCGAGGATCTCGGGCCGGAGGGTGGCGTCGACGGGGTGGCCGGCCGGGTCGGCCTGCGACGGCGCGACGAAGGCGACCAGCCTGCGGTCGTTGCGCTCGCCCTGGGTGGCCACCGCCGCCGCGTCGAGCTGCGGGTCGGCGGCCAGGGCAGACTCCACCTCGGCGAGTTCGATGCGGTGACCGCGGATCTTGACCTGCCGGTCGTCGCGGCCGATGAACTCGATGGTTCCGTCGGGCAGATAGCGGGCGCGGTCACCGGTGCGGTAGACGCGCTCACCGTCCGGCAGTTCGATGAAGCTCGCCGCGGTCTTCACCGGGTCGCCGAGGTAGCCCTCGGCGAGACCGGTACCGGCGATGCAGAGGTCACCGACGACGAGGTCGGGGCTGGGCCGCAGGGAGGCGTCGAGCACATGGAAGCGCTGGTTCTCCAGCGGGGTGCCGTACGGGATGCTCGGCGCCGCGGGGTCGACCTCGCCGATAGGGTGGACGATCGACCAGATCGCTGCCTCGGTGGCGCCACCGAGGCTGTACAGCGCCACCTCCGGAAGGTGCGCGCGCACGGCGTCGGGGAGCGTCACGGGAATCCAGTCGCCGGACATCATCCCCAGCCGGACGCCGGTGCAGTCGCGGCCTTCGCCGCGCAGGTACTCCTCCAGCAGCATCATCTGGGCCGGCACCGTGTTCAGCACGGTCACGCCGTGCCCGGTGATCAGCTCACCCCAGTGCGAGGGGTCGGTACGGCGCTCCGGGTCGGGGAGCACCAGGGTGCCGCCCCGGCCGAGGACGCCGAAGATGTCGAAGACCGAGAGGTCGAAACCGAGACTCGACAGCCCCAGCGCGACGTCGTGTTCGCCGATCCCGAACCGCCGGCAGACGTCGTCGAGGGTGTTCACCGCCGCGCGGTGGCTGATCTCCACGCCCTTGGGCTCGCCGGTCGAGCCCGAGGTGAAGATGACGTACGCCGAGTCACCGGGGGCGACCGGCGCCGTCCCGGGTCCGGTGGAGGGTGTCCCGGGCAGCCGGTCCACATCGATGCGCCCGACGCCATCGGGCAGCCCGGCCCCGACCGTGCTGTGACCGACCACCAGGTCGATGCCGGCGGACTCGATGATCTTGTTGCGCCTGGCATCGGGCTGCCCGGCCTCGATCGGGACGTAGGTGCCGCCGGCCAGCAGCACCCCGAGTGCCCCGGCGATCTGCTCCCAGCCCTTCTCCAGCACCACCGCGACACGCTGGTGCGGCTTGTGGCCGTGCTCGGCCAGCGCCGCGGCCACGCCGGCGGCGCGGCCGGTCAGGGTGGCGTAGTCGACACTCCCGTCATGACCGATCACCGCCGTCGCCTCCGGGCGGCGGCGCGCCTGGTCGAGCAGCGCCTGGTGCAGCAGGGCGTCGCCGACCGGCCGGGCGGTGTCGTTGACCGCCGCCCGGCGCCGCGCCTGGTGGTCGGGGAGCGTCACCGGGTCGCCGGCCCAGGCGCCGTCCTCGTCGGCGAGCCGGAGCAGCAGCGCACGGAACGCGGCGAACATGTCGTCGAGCACCGGGCCCGGCACGGTCTCGTCCCGCACGTCCCAGTTGATGAGCAGGGCGCCTGCGGCCTCCATGGCCTGGCAGTCCACCCAGACCTGCGGCGTCTGACTGATGCCGTTGCGGATCTCCGACCGCATCAGGCCCCGCGGGTCCAGCCCGTCGGAGAGCCCGATGGCGCTGGTGAAGACCACAGGCATCATCGAGCCCTGCTGCCCCCTGCGGCGAGTGAGCTCGCGCAGCACCTCCACGCCCGAGAACAGCCGGTGGTCGAGGTCCTCGAAGAGCTGCTCGCCGGCCTTCCGGGCGCGCTCGGCGAAGCTGTCGGCGCAGCCACCGTCGACGGCCAGCAGCTCGACGGAGGTGAAGTCGCCGACGATGTCGTTGACGTCCGGGTGCAGGGGCAGCCGGCTGAGCACCGTCACATCGAGGGTGAACCGCGGGTTGCGGCTCCAGCGCCCGATGACCTCGGCGTACGCGGCCATCACCGCCGTCGACGCGGAGATGCGGTGCTCCCCGGCGCGGGCCTTCAGCGCCGACCAGACGGCGGGTTCCAGACGCAGCTCGCGGCGGACGAAGCCGGCCGGGCCCTGCCGGCTGGGCCGGGCGACCAGCGGCAGTTCGGGCGCCGGCGGCAGGCTGTCCAGCCGCGCCATCCAGTAGTCGCGGTCACGCTCGTAGGCGGGGCCCTGCCGCACCGCGCGTTCCGCCCGCAGGTAGTCGCGGAACGAGATCGCGGGGGCGGGGAGGCCGGCCCCGGGGTCCTCGTAGAAGGTGCCGAACTCGTCGAGCAGCCGGTAGATGCTCACGTAGTCGGCGATCAGGAAGTCGATGGAGAAGTGCAGGACGGCCCGGTCGGCCAGCTCGGTGACCTCAAGGGTGTACAGCGGGCACGCGGTGACGTCCTTGGACTCGTCGGAGAGCCGGCCGCGGACCTCGCGGAGTGCCTCCTCGCCCGCGGGACCCCGCAGGCCGGTCGCGTCGTGCCAGCCGATGACCGGGGCGGGCGGGTCCTCCAGGACCCGCTGGTAGCCGTCGTAGTCGATGACCACGCGCAGCATCTCGTGCCGGTCCGCCACCCGGCGCCAGGCCCGCAGCAGCCGGTCGCGGTCGAGCGCTGCGAACTCCAGCTCGCCGTAGGCATGGCAGGGCACCGAGCCGTACTCGAAGGCGCCCCGGCGGCCCAGGAGGTAGGCCGACTGGACCTCGGTGAGCGGGAACGGCTCGTGGGCCGATGCGGGGTCGGGCCGCACCTGCTGCGGGCCGCGCTCGCGCAGCACCTGGAGCACGTCCTCCCGCCGGCCGGCGAGGAGCTTACGGCGCTCGGGTGTCATCGCTCCCTCGGGTCCCCGGAAGCGGAGCCTGCCCCCGTCCTCCCACAGGTGCAGGCCGGCCTGTTCGAGTTCGCTGATGATGTCGGCGGTGGTCACAGGACACCTTCTTCCAGTCGGACGGACGCTTCGCTCTGGTGGCTGCCGGAGATCTCGCCGTCGATGACGGCGGCGATCGCGGTGACGGTCGGATGGTTGAAGAGCTGGCGCAGGGAGAGCTCCACGCCGAAGCGCTGGGAGAACTGCTGGATCGCCCGGGTGGCGGTGAGACTGTCGCCGCCCAGGCCGAAGAAGTTGGCCGAGCGGCCCACCCCCGGCGCCTCCAGCAGCGCCGCCCACACCTCGGCCACCGCGTGTTCGGTGCCGCCGCGCGGCTGGTCGTCGGCGGGTGCCGTCCCGGTGCTGCGGCTCGGGCCGTAGGTGCGGGCGACGGCCGCGCGGTCCACCTTGGCGTTGGCGTTCAGGGGCAGCCGGTCGACGACGGTGAGGTGCTCGGGCAGCATGTGGACCGGCAGGTGCCCGGCCAGTGCGGCCAGCAGCCCCGTTTCCGTCGGGGCGCTGCCGGTGCCGGGCGCCGGGGTGACGACCGCGGCCAGGCGGCGCGCCCCCGCACTGCTGTCGACCCACACCACGGCGCTCGCGACACCGGGCAGTTCGCGCAGCCTGGTCTCGATCTCCCCGAGTTCGATCCGGTGCCCGCGCACCTTCACCTGGTGATCGCGCCGGCCGAGGAACTCCAGGGCCCCCGAGGGGTGGTAGCGGCCCAGGTCGCCGGTGCGGTACCAGGTGGCGCCGTCGGCCACCACGAAACCGGCCGCGGTGCGCTCCGGGTCCCCGCGGTAGCCGAGCGCCACGCCGGCGCCCCCGATCCACAGCTCGCCGGGTACGAAGTCGGGCCGGTCACGGCCGTGTTCGTCGACGACGCGGAAGTACTGGTTGGCCAGCGGATATCCGTACGGTATCGACACCCACGCCGGGTCGACGGTCTCCACGTCGAAGGCGTTCGACCAGATCGAGGCCTCGGTGGCGCCGCCCATGGCGACGAGGAGGGCGTCCGGCGCGGCCGCCCGGAGCCGGTCGGGCAGGTCGAGCCCGACCCAGTCGCCCGAGACGATCGCCACGCGCAGCCGTGGCAGGCCCGTGCCCGACTCGCAGGCCACCAGCAGCATGTCGAGCAGGGTGGGCACCGTGTTCCACACGGTGACCCCGTGCTCGGCGGCGAGGCGGGCCCAGGCGGTCGCCTCCCGCCGGATGTCCTCGGTGAGGGTCACCACGGTGCCGCCCACCCCGAGCAGCCCGAACAGATCGTAGACGGACAGGTCGAAGTCGAGGGCCGAGACCTGCAGCGCCACGTCGCCGGGCCCCACGCCGTAGCGGGCGTTCACGTCGTCGATGGTGTTGGCGGCGGCCGCGTGGGTGATCTCCACCCCCTTGGGCTCGCCGGTGGAGCCCGAGGTGTAGATGACGTAGGCGATCTGTGCCGGGTCGACCGGCACGGGCTCCGCCACCGGCTCGGCCCCCAGCGCCTCGTCCACCGGCACCAGCCGCAGCGTCTCGTCCCAGCCCTCGCCGGCGCCCGGTCCGGTCAGGGCCAGACGGGCCCCGGCGGAACGCACGATCCGGTTGCGGCGGCCGGCCGGCTGGCCGACGCCGACCGGCACGTAGCAGCAGCCCGCGGCCAGCACGCCGAGCACCGCGGCCACTTGGCCGGGGCCCTTCGGCAGCGAGACGACCACCGGGTCGCCCGGCGAAGCGCCGAGCGCGAGGAGGTGCCCGGCGACCCTGAGGGCGCGCTCGGCCAGCTCCGCGTAGGTCAGCACGGCGCCGGATGCCGAGCGCACGGCGACGGCGCCTGGCGAGCGACGGGCGAGGTCGAGGACCGGCTGGTGCAGCGTACGGGCGGGGCGGGCGACGGCCGTGTCGTTGACCTCGGAGCGGACCTTCGCCTGGGCCTCGGGAAGCCCGATCGGCGGGGCCGGGCGGGACCAGTCGTGGTCGGCGAGCTCTGTCAGGAGGCGGCGCATCGCGTCCAGGGCCGCGGGGACGACCTGGGGGCTGTAGAGGCCCTCGACGTGGTCCCAGTTGACGGCGAGGCCGCCGTCGCGCTCCACCACCTGGCAGTCCAGGGCGACCTGCGGGCTCTGCGAGAGGCCGCGCCGCAGTTGGCCGAAGCCGAACGTGAGGTCCTTGAAGTCCGCGCTGACCCCGAGGGTGGAGGTGAACACGACCGGCATCAGCATCTGGCCGCCCCCGGTGCGCCGGGCCAGCTGCTGCAGCACCCAGGTGGTCGAGACGTTGTTGTGCCCGATGCCCTCCCAGACCTGTCCCTGGAGCCGCCGTACGGTATCGGCCCAGGAGCCTTCGGGATGGCTGTGGTGGCCCAGCAGCAGCAGCGAGGTGAAGTCGCCGACCACCTGGCCCACCTGGGGATGCACCTCACGCCGGTCGAAGACCGTCAGGTTGAGCGTCAGCGAGCTCTCGGCGCTCCACGCGGCCAGCACCTCGGCGAAGGCCGCCGCCACGACGGTCGAGGCGGTCAGCCCCTCCTCGGCGGTCCTGGCGCGCAGGCGTGCCCAGGTCTCCGGGCCGAGCCAGAACTCGTCCCGTACGAAGCGCGGCCGGTCGATGTGTTCGGGGTCGACGGCCATGGGGAGCGCGGGGGCGGCCGGCAGCTCCTCGATCGCGGTCAGCCAGTACTCCTCGTCCCGCGCCCTGGCCGCGGGATCGGTCCGCCCGGCGAGCAGGTAGTCGCGGAAGGACAGGCCGAGCTCCGGGAGTTCCAGGCCGGGATCCGCGTAGAGCGCGGACAGCTCGGTGAAGATGGTCATGATCGACAGTGCGTCGAGCACGACGTAGTCGAAGCCGACACCGAAGGCGGTGTGCCCGTCGTCGCGCCGCACGGCGCGTACGTCGAACAGCGGCCAGGAGGTCACGTCGAGCACCTGCTGCTCCATGCCCGCCAGCTCCGCGACCGCCTTCTCGTGTCCGGCGGCGGTGGTGCGGGTGACCGCGAAGCGGTAGTGCGGGACCTCGGGAAGGATCCGCTGTCCCCCCTCCCCGTCCAGAACGGCGCGCATCATCTCGTGCCGCCGTACCAGCCGGTTCCAGGCGGTCTCCAGCCGCTCCAGGTCGACGTCGTCGCTCTCGAACTCCCAGTACCAGTAGGAGGCGACACCGCCGAGGGCGAAGTCGGGGTCGCGGCCGAGCCAGTAGGCGCGCTGCACATCGGTGAGGGGGAAGGGCTCGTGCCGGTGCGCCGGGTCGGCCGGGACGACCCCGGGCGCCGCGGCCCCGGCGGGTTCCAGGCTCGCGGCGAACCCGCTCAGCGTGGGCCGCGTGAACAGGTCGCCCAGTCTGGCCTCGTACCCCTCCCGGCGGAGGGCGGCGAGCATGCGGGTGGCCTGCAGGCTGTCACCGCCGATATGGAAGAAGTTGGTGGTCCTGTCCACCTCCGCACCACCGGGCAGCTCCGCCCAGAGCGCGGCGACCGTCTCCTCGGCGGCGCCCCTGGGGGCGGCGCCGGCTACGCCGGACGTCCGCTCGCTCAGCGCCCCGGCCAGCAGCCGCCGGACCCCGGCCCGGTCGACCTTGCCGTTGCGGCTCAGCGGCAGCTCGTCGGTGGCGACGGCACGGGCGGGCACCATGTACTCCGGCACCCGGAGGGCGGCGGTGGCCAGCGCCTCGCCGGTGTCGGCCCCGGCCGGGGTGATCAGGGCGTACAACGCACCGCCGTGCTCGGGAACCGGGACCACGACCGCGTCGCGTACACCGGGGTGCCGGGCCAGGGCGCGCTCGACCTCGCCGGGCTCGATCCGGTAGCCGTTGAGCTTGACCTGGAAGTCGGCGCGGCCGAGGAACTCGACCACGGCCCCTGGCCGGTAGCGGGCACGGTCGCCGGTGCGGTACCAGCGCCCGCCCTCGGCCTCCACGAACTTCGCCGCGGTCAGGTCCGGCGAGCCCACATACCCCCGGGCCACACCGGCCCCGCCGATCCACAGCTCGCCGGCCACCCAGTCGGGGCGGTCCCGTCCGTGCTCGTCGACGATCCGGCAGCACTGGTTGGGCAGCGGCACGTTGTAGGGGATCGAGGTCCAGCCGGGGTCCACCTCCGTGACCTCCTGGACGGTCGAGTGGATCGCGGTCTCGGTGGTGCCGCCCAGCGCGACGAAGACGCTGTCCGGGCGCAGCGCGTGCACCCTGCCGGGCAGGTCGAGCCCGGCCCAGTCGCCACCGAGGAGTTGCAGCCGGAACGGCCAGTCGTGCCACTCCGGCCGGGACTCGGCGGTCGTGAGCGCCATGTCGGCCAGCGCGGGCACACAGTTGAGGACGGTGGCCCGGTGCTCGACCGCTCTGCGCAGCCACACCTCGGGGGAGCGGCGCTCCTCGTCCGTGACCAGGACCAGGGCGCCGCCGGAGGTGAGGGGGCCGAAGATGTCGTAGACCGAGAGGTCGAAGTCGAGCGCCGACAGGCACAGGGTGCGGTCGGCGGTGCCCATCCCGTAGCGGAGGTTCAGCGCTGCCACGGTGTTGCGGGCCGCCCCGTGGGTGAGCTCCACGCCCTTGGGCTCCCCGGTCGAGCCGGAGGTGAAGATCACGTAGGCCGGGTCGTCCGGCGAGACGGCGGCCGGCCTGTCGAGCAGTGGTACCGCGGGATCGGTGCTGCACCGCACGTCGATGCTGAGGATCCCGCCGCCGGAGCCGCCGCGGTCCCGGCCGTCGGTCACCGCGAAGCGGGCTCCGGCCCGGGACCCGACGATGTGCCGGCGCGCGTCCGGCTGGTCCGTCCCCACCGGCACGTAGGCCGCGCCCAGCATGTGCACCGCCAGCACCGCGACCACCTGGCCGACGCCCCTGGGCAGAGTGAGTACGACCCGGTCGCCGGCCGTGACACCCGCGGTGCGCAGGGCGTGGGCCAGCCGCCGCGCCCGCTCCGCGAGTTCGGCGTAGGTCAGCCGCTCGCCGTCACCCCACACCGCCGCCGGCGCGTCGCCCCTCTCGGCCGCCCGCCGGAAGAACTCCTCGTGCAGGGCCCCGCCGGGCAGTTCGGCGCGGGTGTCGTTGGCCCGCCGGCGCGCCTGGACCTGTGGGTCGGGCGGCCGTATCGGCAGGCTCTCCCACCAGGCGCTGGGCTGCGAGGCGAGCAGCCGTACGCGGTTGACGAAGGTCTCGAACATCGCCTCGGGGACCCCGGCCTCGAAGAGGTTCTCGGTGGTCTCCCAGTTGATCAGCATGCCGCCCTCGTGCTCGATCAGCTGGAGGTCGATCCACACGCCGGACGTCTGCGAACTCATCCACACCGGGGAGCCCAGCACCGCGCGGGTCGCCCCGTCGAAGAGCTCGCCGAGGCTGAGCGCGCTCGTGAACACGACGCCGGCCCGCTGGTTCGCGCCCGCGGTGGTCCGGGCCAGGTCGCGGAGGACCGAAGTGCCCCCGTACGCCGTGTGCGTGGCGTCGCGGCGGTACTGCTCCTGCATCGCGCGGGCGCGCTCGGCGAAGGTGCGGCGCGCGTCGGGCGCCACCCGGAGCAGCAGCAGATCCGTGAAGTCCCCGACGACCCGGCCGACTTCGGGGTGCACCGGGATCCGGTTCAGCACCGGCAGGTTGAGCAGGAACTCCGGGCCGTCGCTCCAGGCCGCGAGGACATCCGCGTAGGCAGCGGCGACCGCCATCGACACCGTCAGGCCGTTGCTGCGGGCGTGCTGGCTGAACCGCTGGTACGTCTCCGGGGCCAGCTGGGCATGGCGCCGTACGGTGTGCACCCGCTCGATCCGGTCCGGGGGTGCGGCCAGGGGGAGTTGCGGCGCACCGGGCAGGTCATCGGCGCGGTCGCGCCAGTAGGAGACATCGGCGGCGCGGGGCTCCCTGCCTGACTCGGCGACGAGCCGGCGGTACTCCGGAAAGGTGAGTACGGGCTGCGGCAGCGAGAGGTCCGGGTCCCGGTAGTGGCGGGCCAGGTCGCCGATCACGATGCGGAAGCTCGACGCGTCGCAGACGATCATGTCGATGTCGAGGAAGAGCCGGGCCTTCCCGGCCGGCAGCAGCGCCAGACGCACGTCGAGCCCGCCCCCGCGGCCGACCGGGAGCGTCTGATGGGACAGCTCATCGCGCAGGCCGGCCAGCCGGCGGACCCGCCCGTCCTGGTCGAGGCCGCGCAGGTCGACGACCTCGTCAAGGCCCCGGCACCCGGGGAGAATCCGCTGGCGGCCGTCGGAGCCGACGGCGGCGCGCAGCATGGGGTGCCTGCGGCGCAGCGCCGCGACCGCGCCGTTCCAGCGCTCGACGTCGGCGGTGACGTCGAACTCGAAGTAGAAGTGCGACCCGGTGCCCAGCGGCATCCCCGGCTGCCGGCCCGACCAGTAGGCGTGCTGCATCGGGGCCAGCGCGAACTCACCGGCCTCCGCGGCCGGGTCGCCGCCGGCCTCCGGCCGGACGTCCGCTGTGTCGTCGGTTCCGGACAGGAGCGCGGCCCAGGCACGCACGGTGGGTTCCTCCACCAGGTCACCGAAGGTCACCTCGACGCCGTCCGCCTGCCACGCCGCCGCCAGGGTCATCATCCCGAGGGAATCCAGGCCGAGGGTGACGAGGTCCTCCTCCAGGCCGATCTCCGCGGCGGGGAGCTTCAGCCGCGCGGCGACGGCGTCCCGGATCTCCTCGGCGGACAGTGCGCGTCCGGTGCTCACCTCACTGGTCATCGTGGCCTCCCATGCGCAGCCGGGGCCGGGCCCCGGCTCGGTCGGTGCGGGGTGCCGCGCTGCGGGCGGCGGTGGTGCAGACGCCGACGTACTCGGCGAGCAGGGACTCGGCGAACTCCCGGTCGAAGCGGTCGGGGTTGTAGAAGAGCAGCACCCGCACCGTGTCCCCGTCGGGCACGGCGACCAGCTCCAGCTCGAAGCGGGTGGCGACGTCGTCGGGGACCAGGACCTGGATGTCCAGCCCGCCCGCCCGGGTCGAGTACACCGGGTCGGCCATCATCTGGAAGACCACGTCGTCGAGCCGCCGGGTCGTACCGCCGAGGTTGATCGGAAGCATCTGGAACGGCAGCGCCTGGTGGACGAACGCCTCCATCACCGTGCGGTGCGTGGCCCGGAGATGCCCGGTGAATCCGTCACCGGTGAGCCGGGTCCGCAGCAGGACCATGTTGGCCAGGAAGCCCACGGTCCTGCGGTGCTCGGCGCCGCGGTTGGCGAACAGGGTCGCCACCGCCAGGTCATCGGTGCTGCTGACCGACCTCAGGGCGCGGTAGTAGGCGGTCAGCAGCGCCACGAACATCGTGGACCGCTCCCGTTTGGCCAGCGCGTCGAGCGCGGCGACAGTCGGCGCCTCCAGGATGTCCTGCACGAGTCTGGTGTCACGGGGTGCGCCGGCGGTGGCCTCCCGCATCGGCAGCGGGGGCAGCGTCACATCCTTCAGGCGTTCGCCCCAGAAGGCGCTCAGCCGCTTGCCCGAGGGGCCGGCCAGAGTCTCGCGCTGCTCCTCCGCGAACTGGGAGTAGGCCGTGGCCGCCTCGCCGGCCGGCTCCCCCTCCAGCGCGGTGCACAGATCCTCGAAGATCACGTTGCACGACCACGAGTCGGTGACCATGTGGTGCATGTTGACGCAGAGCACGTGATGGTCCACGGCGAGCCGCCACAGGGTGATCCGTACGGCGCTTTCGGTCGCGTCGATACGGGTGCCCAGCTCCGCCGCGACCGCCCGGTCGGCGGCCGCCCCGGGATCCGGCTCGGCGCTGAGGTCCACCTCGCGGATCTCCGGTGACGCGGCCGGGTGCACCAGCGCCTTGAGCCGGCGGCCACCGCCGGTGAAGGTGGTGCGCAGCGCCTCGTGCCGGGCGGTCACCCGGTCGATCGCCTGGCGGAGCCTGTCGCGGTCGAGCCCGCCGCGCAGTCTGCACAGCACCGGGCAGTTGAGCGCGCCCTCCTCGCCGCGGTAGCGGTCGAGGAACCACAGGAGCGTCTGGCCCACGGACGGACGGATCTCGGTGACTGTCACGTCCGGCAACGTAACGACGGCCACGGCCCTCGCAGCCGGAGCTGAAAGAAAGCTGAGAGGACCTTCACACTCCTTTCTCGCCGCCCGGGCCGGCCGGCCTCCCGGTCCAGGGTGAGGGCACCTGTGTCGCGTGCGGCGCCCTCGCACGGCGCCCGATCCCGTCCTGCGGCACCGTCACACGGGAGGTCGCTCGATGCCAGACAACCCCTTCGAAGTCCCGGACGAGAGCTACCTGGTCCTGCGCAACTCCCTCGGCCAGCGGTCGCTGTGGCCGGCCCGGCTGCCGTACCCCGCGGGGTGGCAGGTGGAGCAGCCCGCGACCTCCCGCGCCCGCGCGGGCGAGCACATCGAACGCGTCTGGCCCGACGTACGACCGGACGTCCCTTCGGCGGCCGGTACCGCGCCCGCGGCAGGCACCCTGCCCGCCCTCTTCGAGCGGGTGGCGGCGGAGCACCCGCACCTGCCCGCGGTGGAGAGCGAGAGCGCCTCCGTGCCCTACGGCGAACTGGCCGGCCGGGTGAACCGGCTGGCCAGGCGGCTGCTCGCGGCCGGTCTCGGCCCCGGGGACCTCGTCGGGATATCGGTCCCCCGCGGGATCGACCAGGTGGTGGCGGCGCTCGCGGTGGCGACGAGCGGCGCGGGCTACGTACCGCTCGACCCGGGCTATCCGACGGCGATGCTGCGCCACATGGTCTCCGACGCGGGGCTCAGGACCCTGCTGCACACCGGTCTGCCACCGGTGGACGTCAGCGGTCTCGAAACGATCGATCTCGCGTCCCCTGACCCCGGATCCCACCCGGCCGAGCCGGTCACCGACGAGGACCGCCGCCGGCCGCTGCGCGCCGATGACACCGTCTACGTGATCTACACATCGGGCTCCACCGGGACACCCAAGGGCGTGGTGATACCGCATGCCGGGCTGGCGGCGCTGGTGGCGGCGCAGCGGCACTGGATCGGCGCCGGGCCCGGGGACCGGGTGCTGCAGTGGGCTTCCTTCAACTTCGACGCCGGCTTCTGGGACGTCACGCTGGCGCTGCTGTCGGGGGCCACTCTGGTCCTCACCGACGACCGTGCGGTGCTGCCGGGTGAGGAACTGCGCCGCACGCTGATCGAGCGGCGGGTCAGCCACGCGGTGCTGCCCCCGGTCGCGCTCACCGCGACCGACCCCGAAGGCGTGCTGCCCGGCGGTGTGGTGCTCTCGACCGGGGACTCCTGCACGCAGGCGCTGGTGGCGCGGTGGGCGGTGGGCCGGCGCATGTTCAACGGATACGGGCCCACGGAGATGACCGTGGGGGTGACCATGGCGGGCCCGGTACGGCCGGGCGAGCCGGTCAGCATCGGGGAGCCGTGGCCCGGCAATGAGGTCCGGGTGCTCGACACCGACCTGCGGCCCTGCCCGCCCGGCGAGGAGGGCGAGTTGTACCTGGCCGGCGAGGGCGAGGCCCTCGGGTATCTCAACCGGCCCAGTCTGACGGCAGAGCGTTTCGTCGCCGACCCGTACGGCCTGCCCGGGCGCCGGATGTACCGGTCCGGCGACCTCGGCCGCCTGGGCGGGGACGGCCTGCTCTACTTCACCGGCCGCGCCGACCGGCAGGTCAAGCTGCGGGGCTTCCGGGTGGAACTGGGCGGGGTGGAGACCGCGTTGGAGGCCTGCGAAGGGGTGCGGCTCGGCGCGGTGGTCGTCACCGGTGAGGTCGACTCGGCGCGCCTGGTCGCCTTCGTGGTGCCCGGCGCCGAGCCGGCGGACGACTTCGCGGAGGCGCTGCGGCGCCGGCTCGCCGAGCGGTTGCCCGCGCACATGGTGCCCGCCCGCGTCGAGGTGACGGCGACCCTGCCGATGACCAGCAACGGCAAGATCGACCGGCGTGCGCTGGAGCGCCGCGCGGCCGGACCCGCCGGCCCTCCGGCGCCGGTCACCCCGGCCTCCGGCCCGGTGAGCGGCGCGGTGGCGCCGGGTGCGAGCGCCCTGTCCGCCGACCCGGCCGACCCGGTGGCCGCGCTGTGCGTCCTGGCCGCCCGGGTGCTTGAGGTGCCCACGGTCGAGCCTGGCGACAACTTCTTCGACCGCGGCGGGCACTCGGTGCTGGCGGTGCGGCTCGCGAAGGCCGTACGTGACGACTGGGGGATGACCCTGCCGGTACGGGCCATCTTCGAGCGGCCCACCATGGCGGAGCTGGGCGGCCTGCTGTCGGCCGGCTGAGCCGGCGCCGGCCGGCCGGGCGCCCGGGCTTCCCGGCCCCGGGCCCCGGCCCGCTGCGGCTCAGTCCAGCCGCAGCCGCAGGGCGCTGTGCCCGAAGAGGAAGTTGGAGTAGACACGGGGTGGCTCCTGCAGGATCTCGATCCGGTGCACCCGGCGGATCAGGGAGTCCAGCACGGCGGAGAGTTCCAGCCGGCCGAGGAATGCCCCGAGACAGAAGTGGGGGCCGTGGCCGAGGGCGACATGCGGGTTGTGCTGCCTGCCCACATCGAAGCGACGGGGCTCCGCGAAGACGGCCGGGTCGTTGTCGGCCGAGATGTTCCACAGGGTGACGATGTCGCCCGCCGACACCTCCGCCGGGCCGATCCGCAGGTCGGTGGTGGCCGTGCGCGCGAAGTGCATGGCCGGGGTCACCCAGCGGAGCACCTCCTCGACCGCGGTCCTCACCTCCACCTCGCCCGCACGCAGCCGCCGCCACTCCTCGGCGTACGTGCCCAGTGCGTGGAGCGCGCCGATCGTGGTCACCCGGGTCGACTCGTCGCCACCGAGAATCAGGCTGTAGCAGTTGAGGGCGAGATCGTCCTCACCCATCGGCTCGCCCCCGACGCGGGCGCCGGCGATCATGCTGATCACGTCCTCGCCGGGGGAGCGGCGGCGCTCGCGCACCACGTCCACGAAGTAGGACAGGATTTCGTTGCGTGCCTCCAGGGCGTCGAACAGGTCCCCTCCCGCGCTGTCCGAGGAGAGGGCGCGCTTGTTCCAGGCGAGCAGCTGGGGCCGGTCCGGCGCCGGCAGCTCCAGGAGGTCGCACACGGTGTTGAGCGGCAGGTGTTCCGCGATGTCGCGCCCGGCGTCGGCCTCGCCCGCGCCGACCACGGCGGCGACCAGGGCGTCGGCCCGCTGCCGCACGGCGTCCTCCACGTACCTGAGGACCCGCGGGGAGAAGGCGCGCAGCATCACCTGACGCAGCTCGCGGTGGCGGGGGCGGTCCATCACCGCCAGCATCCGGCCGCCGGCGGAGTCACCGCCGCGCAGCAGGACGTCCAGCACCGTGCCCCGGGCCGAGCTGAGCCGGGTGGCGTCCTTGTAGCAGTCCTGGACATCGCGGTGCCTGGCCACGGCCCAGAAGCCCGGCCGGTCTCCCACCGGGGGGTGCCAGCGCACCGGGGCGGTGCGGCGCATCCGGGCCCAGTACGCGTGCGGGTCGTGTTCGACGAAGGTGGCCGGGTCGGCGAGGTCGAGAGCGTCACCGGAAGTGTCGTCGTACGGGGGGTCGGAGACGGCGGCGTTGCCGGAGGAGACCACCGGGAGACTCCTTTCGGCCCGGGCGCCGGGCCTGCACTGGGGTGAACTGTCGCCCCGATCCTCACCTTTCGCGCCCGCACCCGAGGTGGCACTGAATGAATGATGACGGATTCGCCGGGGGCCCTCCACGCGGGTGCCATGCTCAAGTCCGCAACGGCGAACGGGAGGTTGGCCATGGGCTTGCACCGCGGATCTGTCCGGACTGTGACGGGCCACCCCCGACCCGATCTCCGGCTCCTCGCGCTGCCGCACTCCGGCGGACGTGCCGAGGGCTTCGCCGGCTGGCGCGCCCTGCTCCCCGCAGCCTTCCCCGGAGTGGCGGTGGAGCTGTGTGCGGCGCAGTACCCCGGACACGGCGACCGGCTGGCCGAGCCGCCGATGGCGGAGGTCGGCAGGATCGCCGACGAGATCGTCGCCGACCTCACCGGGCTGCCGCCGGCGGACCTGGTGCTCTTCGGCCACAGCTTCGGGTCGGCCGTCGCGTGCGAGGTGGCCCGTTGCTGCCCCGGGGCGGGCGTCGACGTCGTCCTGCTCGTGGCGTCCTCGGCCTGGGCCCCCGGTGACCCGTCACGGCCCCCTCGCGACGAGCACCTGCTGCCCGACGAGGAGCTCTGGAAGCGGCTGGTCGCCCTGGGGGGCCTCGACCCCGGCATCGCGGCCGAGACCGAGGTGCGCGATCTGTTGCTCCCCGCGCTGCGCGCCGACATCGGCGCGCACGAACGCTACCTCGCCTGCCCGGACCAGGTTTCGCTGAGCTGCGACATACACGCCTGCATGGGCCGGGGGGACCCTCTCGTGCCGGTCCGTGCAGGTCACTACTGGTCCCGGCTGACCACGGGAAACGCGAGCGTCGATATCAGAGCCGGAGCACACTTCCACGCCTACGACGATCCTGCCGCCCTGCTGGCGGACCTGGCGCGGAGGGTCCCGGCGCACGCGAAGGGAAGGCGTACAGCGCATGAGTAGTCCATGGGATGGCCTGCGGCTGGTCGTCACCGGCGGCGGCTCGGGCATCGGCGCGGCCGTGGTCGCCCGCGCGGCCGGCCTGGGCGCCGATGTCCTCGCGGTCGGGCGGCGGGCCGGCCGGCTGGCAGAGGTGACGGCGAAGGTGCAGGCCGGCGGAGCGGGAAGGGCGGTGCCGTTCGTCGTGGACGTCACGGCCGCCGGCGCCGCCGAGCGGATCGCGGACCGGGCCGGCGAACTGCTCGGCGGCGTCGACGCGTTGGTCAACAACGCGGGGCACGCCGTCTTCGACCGCCTGGAGGACGCCACCGAGGCGGACCTGCGGAGGATGCTCGACACCAACCTGGTGGCCCCCGCGCTGCTGATCCGGGCGCTGCTGCCGGAGTTGCGTACCAGCCGGGGCTGCGTGGTCAACGTTTCCTCGGTCGGCGGCGCCGTGGCGATGCCGGCCAGGTCCTACTACGGGGCCAGCAAGGCCGCGCTGAACTCCCTGACCAGGTCACTGGCGGTGGAGCTGGCGCCCGACGTCCGGGTGAACGCGATCCTCCCCGGCCCGGTCGACACGGGCCTGTGGGACGTGGCGGCGGGCGATGGAGCGGATGCCCTGCGCGAAGGAATTGTCACCGCCACCCCCCTGGGCCGGTTCGGTCTGGCCTCGGAGGTGGCGGCCTGGGTGTGCCACCTCATCGACCCCGGGACCTCGTCCTGGATCACCGGATCCCTGGTGTCCGTGGACGGCGGACGAGCGGCGTGAGCCGGGCCCCAGGAGCACCACCCCGCCGGCCGGTCCCGGCCGGTCCTGCCACCAGCGGAAAGGCAAGAATCAGATGACGCAGACAGCTCCACCGTGGTTCGCCCGGGCCTCGGCGATTCCGTCTTCCTGGCTGTACGAGTCCTTCCGGCTCGCCAACGAGCGCGAGCGGGAGCGCCCCGGGCTGATCAAGCTGCATGTCGGTGAGCCGTCCTTCGGCCCGCCGGATTCCGTGGCCAAGGAATTCGCCGCAGCGGCCCTGGACGGCCGGGCCCGCTACATCGACGTGCAGGGGCTCATGGAGCTCCGGGAGCGTCTCACGGACAAGCTCGCCACCGTCAACGGCATCGACACCGAGCCCTCCCGCCTCTTCGTCACCCCGGGATCGTGCCAGGGGCTCGTCGCCCTGATGCGCTGCCTCGTCGAACCGGGAGCGGAGATCCTGCTGCCGGAGATCCACTGGCCCGTGCACCTGCAACAGGCCCTGCTCGCCGGTTTCCGCCCGGTGTTCTACAAGCTCGACGAGCACTTCGCGCCCGACCCCGAGTCGGTCCGGCAGGTGGCCACCCCGGCGACCCGGCTGCTGTTGCTCAACACCCCGTCGAATCCCGCAGGTGCGGTCGCCGCCCGCCCGCTGCAGCGGGCCCTCTACGAGATCGCCGACGAGCACGGCTGGCAGATCATCAGCGACGAGGCGTACGAGGACTTCGCCTTCTCCGGCCCCCATCACTCGATCGCGTCGCTGGAGCGTGACCGGCCCGCCGCGGAGCGCATCGTCAACAGCGTCTTCACCTTCTCCAAGGGGTCGGCGATGACCGGCTACCGGCTCGGCTACGTCGCGGTGTCACGGCCCGGGATCGCCACCACCATGCGGATGGTGCAGGAGTCGAACATCATCGCGCCCTCCGCGCCCGTCCAGTACGCCGGGCTGGCCGCGCTGGACGCGTCGGGGGCGCTCGCCGGCAACCACGACGCCGTCCGTGGCAACCGGGACGCCGCGCTGCCCCTCCTGGTCGGCGAAGGGCTGCTGCCGGCGCTGCCCGGCGGCGGCTGGTACGCCATGGCCGACATCTCCTCCACCGGCCTGACCGGCGAGGAGTTCAGTGCGGAGCTCATGCTCCGGCACGACGTCGTGGTGGTTCCCGGCAGCGGGTTCTCCGCGCGGCCGGAGTTCGGCCACGACGGTTCGATGCGGCCCCTGCGGCCCGGCGGTGTCGCGTCCGGCCTGGTCCGGATCGCGTTCTGTGTCGACCGCGACCAGCTCACCACCGGGGTGGAGCGCTTGGTCAGCCTGGTCCGCGAGAAGAGGGAACAGTGATGCAGGCAGAGTTGACCTACGCCGCCTACCTGCGGCTCGACGACCTGCTCAAGCTGCAGGAGCCGCGCACAGCCGGCGAGGACGCCGACCTCGCCACGGTGCTCTCCGAGCAGTTCTTCATCGTCAGCCACCAGACCTGCGAGCTGTGGCTGAAGCAGATACTCGGCGATCTGGCCGCTGTGGAGGGCAACTTCCTGACGATGACCACCGCCGACCTGGAACGGTCGGTCGACCTGCTCTACCGGGCCAGTGAGCTGCTGCGCCTGCTGCACGAGCAGCTCATGGCACTCGAACGGCTGCCGCTGGAGGACTTCGCCCACTTCCGGCAGTACCTCGGCTCGGCCAGTGGCGCCCAGTCCAGCCAGTCCCACCAGCTCGAACGGGTGTTGGGCAACGCCAGGCAGCCGGGGTCGCTGTTCCTGGCCTTCCGTACCGGCCTGGACCGGATGGGCGCCGACCTGGAGGAGATCGTCGGAGCCGGCGTCGAGGCGGGCTCCCTCCACCGGGTCATCGAGGGGATGCTGCGGGTCGGCAACGGCTACTTCCAGTGGAAGATCGGGCACGTGGGCCTGGTGACGAAGATGATCGGGGAACAGCGGGGCACCGCAGGCACATCGGGAGCGGCTCACCTCATGGACCGGG
The DNA here is from genome assembly GCF_036061255.1 of Streptomyces sp. NBC_00388. NCBI lineage: Bacteria > Bacillati > Actinomycetota > Actinomycetes > Kitasatosporales > Streptomycetaceae > Streptomyces > Streptomyces sp. NBC_00388. The sequence continues at coordinate 889,374 of NZ_CP107948.1, read as the reverse complement.
CCACGATGCCGTTCACCGAGCTCCACGAGTTGCGCGGCAAGGTGCACGAGCGCCGGCAGAAGCAGATCAGCCAGTGACCTGAGCCGGAGGCCGGCCGTGGAGGCGTCGGCCGGCGGACACGGGAGTGTCCGGCCCCTGGTGACAGGGGCCGGACACCCCGGCTCCGGGCCGGTGGTTCAGGAAGCGGGCTCCAGGATGTAGCCCCGGCCCCACACGGTGCGCAGGCTCAGCCGGACGCCGTCCAGCCGCTGGCGCAGCCGCATGATGTGCAGGTCGATGGCGTTGCTGGTGACGGCTTCGTTGTTGATCCGGCTCAGTGCCTCCTTGAGCCGGTCCCGGCGGACGAGGTGGCCGAAGTCGGCCAGGAAACATCGCATCATCTCGCTCTGAGCCTCCGACATCGGCACCGACTGCCCGCCGTAGTAGAGCACCCCGGTCGGGTCCAGCGCGGGCACGAAGTCGGTCCCGGTCCGCCGCTGCAGGGTGTGCACGCGAGCGGCCAGATCCAGCCGGGCCACCGGAGGCCGCACCCAGTCCTCGGTGGGGGAGATGTCGCTCGGTGGCGCCGTCTGGCCCTCCAGCACCAGCAGGCACGGCAGTCCGGCTTCGCGTAACTGGTCGCGCTCGTGGCTCTGTACCGGCCAGCGGAGAAATCTGACTTCTTGTCTGTGAGCGAGCATGGTCATGGTCGTGACCCCCGTTTCCCGTGACATGGAAGCTGGTGCTCGGAGGCCGGAGCCGTCGTCGGGGTGTGCTCGCGGGCCCGCCTGACGCCGCCGTCGGCGAGTACACCGACGGCGCCGGCCGGAACTGTGCCGCGAAGCGAACGAGACGTTGGCTTTCTCCGTGATTTCGATGCCGGCTCCCGACTGACTTCGTCACCGGCCCCCGTGCGTCAGATCCTGCCGGATCCCGATTCCAGGTCGGTGCCGGGTGGGTTCCGCTGCGGCGGGGCCCGATACCGCGTCGGCCACCCGCCTCCGGGCCCGGGGAAAGGAGGAAAGAAGCGCGACATGACTGGCGGGACGCCCCATCGACCGGCAAGACACCTCATACGGGGGTCGACCATCTGGGACCGCTGACCACGGTCATGATCAGGAGCACGAGATGAAGCACGAGAACAGTACGGAACGCCGACGGGCCGCCGTCGTCGGTGCCGGTATCACAGGGCCTCTCCTGGCCCTCTGCCTGGTGAGGCTGGGCTTCGAGGTGGACATGTACGAGGCGTACGTACGCCGGGTCCAGGACATCGGCTCGTTCCTCAACCTCGCCCCGAACGGACGCGCCGTGCTTGAGCGCCTGGGCCTGGCAGACCGGGTGCTGGATCAGGGCACCGTCGCCGGCTCCATCACCTTCGCGAACCACAAGGGCCGGGAACTCGCACGGAATCCGGAGAGCACCACCAACATCATGCGCGGCGAGCTCAGCGGTGCCCTGCGGGAGGCGGCGACCGACGCCGGAGCGAAACTGCACTGCGCCAAGCGCCTCGTGGCCCTGGACGAGACCGGCGACGCCCGCTGGCGGATCGGTTTCGAGGACGGCACGGAGGCGGAGGCCGACATCGTGCTCGGGTGCGACGGGGTGCACTCCACCACACGCCGGCTGCTGATCCCCGGCGCGCCACAGGCCGGCTACACCGAGGTGGTCGGCTCCGGGGGCAGGTCGGAGATCGGCGCGGGGGAGCTGCCCGTCGACGGACAGTTCCACATGGTGTTCGGACTGCGCGGTTTCTTCGGCTACCAGGTGGTGGCCCCCGGCGTCGTGTGCTGGTTCGAGAACCACCAGGAAGCCCGCGAGCGCGGCTTCGCCGAACTGGCCGGGATCGACGACGCGGAGTGGGTGGCCGCCCTGGCCGAGCGGCACCGCCCGGACCCCGGGGTGGTCCGGCGCATCCTGACCGCCTCCACGGGACCGGTCGGCCGGTGGCCGGTCTACGAGGTGCCGCCCCTGGGGAGCTGGCACCGCGGCGGCGCCGCAGTACTGGGCGACGCCGCGCACGCGGTGGCCCCGCACCTGGGGGCGGGCGCCGCGCTCGGTATGGAGGACGCCTATGAACTGGCCCTGGCCCTGCACGAACACCCCAGTGCGCCGGCGGCGTTCACGGCGTTCGAGGAGTCACGCCGCGACCGGATCACCGCGATGGCGAAGCAGGCCAGGCAGACGGGCGCGGTGATGACCCCGAACCGCTGGGTGGCCCGGGTGATACGGGATCTCATGCTGCCGATGGCCATCAAGCAGGGTGTGCGCAAGGGCACCGAGGCCTATTCCTACCGGCCCTCGCCGTGGCCCGTGCAGGTCGGCTGAGGTGTCGGGGCCTCCTGTCACCGCTGGAAGTGGCTCCAACGCGCGGTGCAGGAGGCCTTGTTGGGCTGTCCCGGCGGTCGAGGACGGCCGGGTCAGCGCTTCAGCGCGGCTCGCCGGTGACGATCCACAGGTGACCGAAGGGGTCTCGGAGGCGTCCCTCCCGCTTGCCGTACGGGCGGTTCTCCACGGGAACGACAACGGTGCCGCCGCCGGCGGCCATCCGCTCGGCGACGGAGTCCTGATCGGTGAACTCCGCCTCCAGGAGCACCGGGGAGCCGCCGACGTCCTCGGGGGAGAGCCAGCCCCACTCCGGCACCGCAGGGGACAGGGAGAACGGGGAGCCGCCGATCTGCAGGACGACAACCATCACCCGGCCGCTGTCGTCCTGGGCGCGGAACACCTCTTCGGCGCCCATCGCCTTCTGGTAGTAGGCCGAGGCGGTGTCGGGGTCCGGGACGATCAATCGTGGCGTCAGACTCATGGGCCGACTCTATTACCCCCGCGGCGGCCGACCGGGGTAATCCGGTCAGTTCGTGTCAGGCACTGCGGACGTCCGCTCGCGTGGGCGGCGAACCGGAGTACGGCAGTGACAGCGGGGCCCGCCACGACGGAAGAAGCCCCCCAGGCCCGGGCGGCCAAGGACATCTGCCGGGACCGCCGCCGATACGATGAGGGGCGTGACTGATGAGCCGGGCCGCCCAGTGCCCTACCGGGAGCCCCGGCAGGCGCGCAGTGCGGCGACGCTGGCCCGCGTGCTGCGGGCGGCCGAGGAGGTCGCTTCCTCGGCCGGCCTGGAGGAGATGACGATCACCGGCGTAGCGGAACGCGCCGGCGTCTCGGTCGGTACGATCTACCGCCGCTTCGAGGACAAGGAACAGCTGATCACCGCCCTGGCCGAGCGGATGCTGGAACGCCGCGAGGAGTACATGGCCGAGCGGCTGCGCACGGCCGATCCGTCACTCTCCGGCGTCCTGGACACCTATGCGCACGCCCTGCTGCAGTCCTTCGCCGACAGCAACAGCCTCTTCCCCGAACTGCTGCGCGTACGCGGGGCCGCATCCCTCGACCGCGGCGCCCGCACCATCACCGAGATCCACCGCCTCCTCCTCGAAGCGGCAGCCCCCTACACCGGCCAGATCCAGCGCTCCCACCCCGGGACGGCGCTGGACACCGCGGCCCGCGCCATCCTCGGCGCCTGCTTCCACAACTCCGTACGCCCCGACCCCGCCACCGGCGAGACAGCGCTGCGCCAATACGCGGACGCACTCGGCGACATGGCGCTCGCGTACCTCCTGACCCCCGACCGCCGCCGCACCGCCTCCCCCTGAACGGCCCCCACCCGGCAGGACCGACAGCTGATACCGGCCCGGTCCCGGCCCCCTGCCGGTTTCACCGCGCTTCACGCCCGGGGGCATCGGCCCCTGACTAGGGTGGAGTCCATGTCCACCACAACGCCCGGTCAGCCGCCCCTCGTTGATCCCGCGGAGCTGGTCGCGGACCCGTACGCGGTGTACGCGCGGCTTCGCGAAGCCGGGCCCGTCCACCGCGTCGCCGGAACGGACGGGCTTCCTGCCTGGCTGGTCACCCGCTACGACGACGTGCGGCAGGCCCTCGCCGACCCCCGGCTCTCCCTCGACAAGCGCAATGCGACACCCGGCGGCTACCACGGGCTCGCGCTGCCGCCCGCGCTGGACGCGAACCTGCTGAACATGGACCCGCCGGACCACACGCGCATCCGGCGCCTGGTGTCGACGGCGTTCACCCCGCGCCACATCGCCCGCCTGCGTGAACCCATCAGGGAAACCGCTGACGCGCTGCTCGACGTCATCGAACCGTCCGGCCACGCCGACCTGATCGCCTCGTACGCCGCACCGCTGCCGATCACCGTCATCTGTGACCTGCTCGGTGTGGCTCCGCACGATCGCCACGACTTCCGTTCCTGGACCGATTCCCTGGTCGCCCCGGACCCGGCGCGACCGGAGGCGGCGAAGGAATCCGTCCGCAGCCTGCTGGCCTTCTTCACCCAGCTCATCGCCGACAAGCATGCCGCGCCCGCCGACGACCTGCTCTCCGCCCTGATCGCCGTACGCGAGGACGCGGACCGGCTGAGCGAGGACGAGCTCATGTCCCTGGCCTTCGTGATCCTTTTCGCCGGGTACGAGAACACCGTGCACCTGATCGGCAACGCCACGCTGGCCCTGCTCACGCACCCCGGCGAACTGAGCGCGCTCCGAGCCGATCCCGGCCGGCTGGGCGGCGCGGTCGAGGAGTTCGCGCGTTACGACGGTCCCGTGCCCCTGGCCATCCGGCGGTTCCCCACCGAGGACATCACCGTCGGCGGGGTCGGCATCCCGGCCGGGGAGACCGTCCTGTTGTCCCTGGCCGCCGCGCACCGGGACCCGCGCCGCTTCGCCGAGCCCGACCGGCTCGACACCGGCCGCGACGCCACCGGTCATCTCGCCCTGGGCCAGGGGATCCACTACTGCCTCGGCGCACCCCTGGCCCGGTTGGAGACCGAGATCGCTCTCGCCGCGCTCCTCGACCGCTTCCCCGCGCTGGCCCTCGACGTCGCCCCGGACGACCTGCGGTGGCGTCCGTCCATGCGCGCCCGCGGGCTGGTCGCCCTGCCGGTGCGCTACTGACCACCCGTGATCCGCGACGGGCCGGCAGCGGGCCTCGCCCCCGTCATCCGGCCCAGCGCCCCGTCAGGAAGGTCAGGGCGACGGCGGTCGTGACCGGGGCGCCGAGGCCGAGGCAGAGAGTCCGGACCGCCGGCCTGCGCAGGCTCCATCCCGCCAGGGTGATCCACAGCGGCCACCACAGGAGGGTGGAGCGGGGTATCGACATGTACCAGTAGGACGTGCCCAGGGCCCAGAGAGTGAGGGCGATGTACAGGGCTTCGGGCCAGCGGCGCTGGCGGACCAGGAGGGCGGTCAGGAGGAGTCCGGCCACCATGGCCAGGAGTTCGGCCTGGAACATGACCGCGTAGCCGGTGGACTGGGCATGGCCGAAGGCGGAGTGCCAGGTCTGGGACCAGGCGTCCCAGGGGGCGTGGAAAGTGCGGTTCCAGCCGTCCTCCTCGGCGTGCTTCCAGGCCATCCAGTCGCCGGTGTGGGCCCGCAGATAGCCGCTGTAGAGCGCCACGGGCACGGCGGGCAGGATCATCCAGGGGAGTTGGCGCCAGTGACGGCCGGCGCGGGCGGTGAGCAGGAAGTGCAGCGCTATGGCGGCCGCGAGGAAGAGGCCGTTCACCCGCACCGTGGTGGCCAGGGCGGTCAGCGTCGCTGCGAGCGGCCAGTTGCGCCGCTGGGCGGCGAGCCAGGCGGGCAGGGCGAGGGCGAGGAAGAGCGACTCGGTGTACCCGGCGGCCAGGAAGACCGCGCACGGCGAGAGCAGCAGGAAGAGCACACTGCGACGGCCCGCCTCGCGGTCGGGCAGATGCAGCCGGGCGATCCGGGAGAGCGCCAGGACGGCAACGGCCCCGGCCACGAAGGAGATCAGCAGGCCGGCCGCGGTCCAGTCCGGGACGACGGTGTGAACGGTCCGCAGAAGCAGCGGGAAGCCGGGCATGAAGGCCTCCCGGTGGTCCAGCGACCTGTGGAGGAGGTCGCCCTGCCCCGGGAAGTAGCCGTCGCGGGCTATGCGGAGGTAGTGGTCCCAGTCCCACTGCTGGAACGGCGCGAGAACCGGGCCCGCCGCATGCGAGCCGGGGTCGGCGGGGAACAGCCACCGGGCGCAGTAGGCCGTCGCCCAGATCCCCAGCCGGGTCGCCAGGTAGAGCCACAGCACGTCGCGGTCGGCCGGACCCACCCGTATGAGGGGCGGGCGGAGCGCGCCCGCCCGCCGGAAGGGGTACGGCCCGGCGCGGCCCGGCAGCCCGCCGCCCGGCCGGGCCCCGTTCCCCGCGGAGCGCTGCCCCCGGTCGGGTGAGCGGGGGGACGGTACGGACGCGCGGGTGCGCTCGCGCAGCCCGGACGGCAAGAACGGCATGGGGTCTCTCTCCTGGGTGTGCGGGGGCGTACCGGGACTCCTGGTGACACCCGCGGTTCCTGCGTCTTTCGCTCTCTCCTGGAGTACGCGCGGGACCGGCCGTCCGGCTGACATCCGCCCCAGTGATGATCGTCACGCAACCCCGGGCGCCGTTCCTCCGTCCGCCCCCCGGCCCTGGCCGACCGGAGCCCAATCCGGCGCGGTGTCGGCTCCGAATCGCTTGTCGTCAGTCCGCAGACGCCGGAGGAACGCCGATGAGCATGTCCTGCCCCGCTGGGCCCCATCACTTCGCAGACGACTGCTTCACCGGCGACCCTGCCGGGTCCGCCGTTCCGTGTTCAGCAGCCGAGTCCGCCGAGCGGGGACTGGCGCGCCACATCGCGCGGGCCGCGCGCGCGGCTGCGCGCGCCGCCGCCTACGGGTGTGCGCAGGCCAGGGACGGTGCCGGACGGACGGCCGCCGACGCTGCCGCGGAGGCCGCGCGCAGCACCACCGCCGGCCGGGCCGCGCTGCTCGCCCGGGACGCGGCGCACCTGGCCCTCGCCACCGCTGTCAACAACACGTCGTCCCGGCGCGACGCCTACGCGGCAACCGCCAAGGGCGCGGCCGGAGCGGCCCATGCCGTCACGGAGTGCGACCCCGGGGGGCTGCGGCTGGTCGCCAATGTTCTGGCCGACGGCTACGAGGCGCTGGCCGGGGCGGCGCTCGGTCCCGGCACCGCGCGGGTCCCGACCCGTGAGGAGGAAGCCGCCATCCGGCGCGGCGAGGGAGAGCCGTACGACCATGTCTACGTCCACCCCGAGGACTCGGCGTCGTACACGGAACGGACCAGGGTCCGTCAGCCCAAGGACGGACGGTCCTACTGCCCCCGGCCCTTCCTGCTCTCCGACGACGCCAGGCGGGTGTCCCCGACCGGCGAGCTGTTCGCGCCCGGCGTCGGCCCGCACTGGCCGGTCGCGTGGCGGCCGCTGTTCACCTGAGGGCGGGGGGCAGCTCAGGCCGCCGCGTACTGATGGGCCCGCCCGCCCCGCCACTTCACCCAGGCCTCGTCGTCGAGCAGGCTGTCCGCGTCCAGCAGCCCGGCCCGTCGCAGGAACTCGACGACGTCCGCGTCACCGTGTGCGAGACCTGCGATCTCTCCTTGGATCGTCACCCGCCGTCCACCGCTCGGGGCGGGCGGGTGCACCACTATCGGTGTGCTGTCCATGTCCTCAGGGTGCGTCCGGCCGCCGGTTCCGGCACTCCGGAGTCGCGGCGGGCACAGGACGCGGGCCCTGCCGGGGATGTTCAGGACCGGTGCGCGAACGGCGGTACGGCAGGCCCTTCCGGGGCGCCGGGCGCGGAGGCCGGGGCCCCGCGTGCGCTTGGCCCATCGGGGTGAGCGGCGGGGATCCGGGTGGCGCGGCCCGGCCCCCGTGCAGCCCGCTCTGCCTAGCGTGAGGTGCCCTCCTCCCGCGACCCCACGGAGTACGCCATGACGATGCCCGCTCTCGCCGACCTGACCGGCACGTATGTGCTCGACCCGGCGCACACCCGGATCGGCTTCGTGGCCCGGCACGCGATGATCACCAAGGTCCGCGGCTCGTTCGGCGAGTTCGATGGCACGCTCGCACTGGACGGCGCGAACCCGGCCGCTTCGCACATCACGGTCACCATCACGACCGAGAGCATCAGCACCGGCAACGAGCAGCGCGACGGCCACCTGCGGACCAACGATTTCCTCGACGCGCCGACCTACCCGCGGATCACCTTCACTTCGTCACGGGTCGAGCAGGTGGACGGCAGCCGGTTCCGGCTGACCGGTGATCTGACGATCAAGGACACCACCAAGCCGATCAGCATCGACTTCGAGCTCACGGGCACCGCACAGGACCCCTTCGGCAACCAGCGGATCGGCTTCGAGGGCGAAGTCGCCATCAGCCGCAAGGAGTACGGCATGACGTGGAACGCCACCCTGGAGGGAGGCGGGGTCCTCGTCGGCGACAAGGTGGTGCTGGAGTTCGACGTCTCGGCGATCAAGCAGAGCTGAGCGGTACGGGGCGGCCGGGCACCGGGGCGGTGCGGACCGTCCGGAGCGCGGGCGGGGGCCGGGTGAGGTAGGCAGGAGTATGCGTTCGCTGCGGTTTCTGTACTCGCTCCAGGAGTCGCCACGGCATACGCGAGTCCTCCTGGCGGTGCCGTTCGCCCTGATCGTGGTTGTCACAGTGGTGGATCTCCTCACCCCGCCCGGCGTGCATCTCGGGCCCTTCCTGGTGGCGGCGCCCGCCATGACGGCGTCGTTCGCCGGGCCCCGGAGCACCGCGTTCGCCGGTGCGGTCGCCCTCGCGGCCGATGCGGTCGTTGCGGACGCGAAAGGTGGCATCACCGATCTCAACCACCTGTACCAGCTCGCGGCGCTCTTCCTGACGTCGGTCTTCGTTACGTTCTTCGCCCGTCTCAGAGTGCGGCGCGAGCGTGAGATGACCCATCTGCGCTGGATGGCCCGGGCGGTGCAGCGCGTGGTGATGCGGCCGTTGCCGGGCCGGACCGGGCCCCTGCGGATCGCGTCGGCCTATCTGGCCGCCGAGACGGAGGCGCCGCTCGGCGGAGATCTGTACGCGGTCACACCCGTGGCGGGCGGGACCCGCGTGATCATCGGGGACGTACGGGGCAGGGGGCCCGACTCCATGGGCGAGGCGGCCGGTGTCCTCGGCGCCTTCCACGCCCTGGCCCGGCGTGATCCGCAGCTGACCGCGTCCGTGGACCGGCTGGATGCGGGTGTCTCGGCCGCCGGGACCGCCGGCGGGCCGCGGGGGAGTGGCGAGGACGCCGGGGAGGCCTTCGTCACCGCGGCTGTCATCGACATCGATCACGCAGGCCCGGAGCTCCGGCTGGTCAGCTGCGGCCATCCGCCGCCGCTGGTCGTGCGCGCCGGCCGGGTGCGCTCGCTCGATGTGCGGGAGTCCGCCCCGCCCCTGGGGCTCGGCCGCCTGGCGGGCGGCGGGTACACGCCGGAGACCTTCGCCTTCGGCGTGGGGGACGTACTGCTGCTGTACACCGACGGTGTCATCGAGGCGCGGGACGCCGCAGGCCGGTTCTACCCGCTGTCCGACCGGGTCGCGCCCTGGGGCGCGAACGGTCCTGAGGCCCTGCTCGAACGGCTCGGCGCGGATCTGCTGCGCCATGCGGGCGGCAGTCTCGGCGGCGATGCGGCGATGGTCGCCATCGAGAGACTCCCCGCGGCCGGTTGAGCGGCTGGAGGAGGTTCCGCCACCCCGGCCCACTTGGTCCAGACCTATTGACCGAAGGTCTGGACCACTTTAGATTGACAGGTACGTGACACTCGTGCGTCAGTTCGCCGGGCCAGGAAGGAACACGACATGATCGGTCGGAGAGTTCGTCTTCTGGGGGTCGGCCTCGCTACGGCCGCCGTGGTGCAGATGCTGGTCGCCGCGGCGCCCGCAGGCGCACCGGCCGCCGACACCTGCGCGGTCAAGTCGAAGCCGGCGGGCAAGGTGCTCCAGGGGTACTGGGAGAACTGGGACGGGGCCGCCAACGGCGTGCATCCGCCGCTCGGCTGGATCCCGATCACCGACGCGCGTATCCCCGCGCACGGCTACAACGTGATCAACGCGGCCTTCCCTGTCATCCGTTCGGACGGCACCGCCCTGTGGGAGGACGGGATGGACTCGACCGTGAAGGTCCCGACCCCGGCCGAGATGTGCCAGGCCAAGGCCTCGGGCCTCACCACGCTGATGTCCATCGGCGGCGCGACCGCGGGTATCGACCTCAGCTCGACCGCGGTCGCCGACCGGTTCGTGAACACCGTGGTGCCCCTCCTGCAGAAGTACAACTTCGACGGTATCGACATCGACATCGAGACCGGACTCACCGGCAGCGGCAACATCAACCAGCTCTCGGCGTCCCAGTCCAACCTCATCCGCATCATCGACGGCGTACTCGCCCGGATGCCGTCGAACTTCGGTCTGACGATGGCGCCCGAGACGGCGTACGTCACCGGCGGCAGTGTCACCTACGGCTCGATCTGGGGCGCGTATCTGCCCATCGTCAAGAAGTACGCGGACAACGGCCGGCTCTGGTGGCTGAACATGCAGTACTACAACGGCAGCATGTACGGCTGCTCGGGAGACTCCTACTCCGCCGGGACGGTCGCGGGGTTCACCGCTCAGACGGACTGCCTGAACAAGGGGCTCGTCGTCCAGGGCGCCACGGTCAAGGTCCCCTATGACAAGCAGGTTCCGGGGCTGCCCGCCCAGCCGGGCGCGGGCGGCGGGTATCTGTCGACCGGCCAGGTCGCGCAGGCGTGGAACACGTACGGCGGCGGCCTCAAGGGGCTCATGGACTGGTCGCTCAACTGGGACGGCGCCAAGAACTGGACCTTCGGCGACAACGTCCGTTCCCTCCAGGGGCGTTGACGGCCGCCCCCTGACACCCCCCACGGCGTCCGCTGCGGTCTTCCACCGCGGCGGACAGCCGGGGTTCGCCGCCGGAGCGGCTCGCATGGTGCAATCACCTTCCCCTGCCCCCTGCCGCGAAAGCCCCGACGTGCTCCCTGTGTTCCGCCGCGCCGCCCATGTCCTCGCTCCCGCGCTGATGGTCCTCCTCGCCGGATGCTCGTCCGGCGACCCGGCTGCCGGCTCCACCCCGGCCGCCTCCGCCTCCGCGCACGGCGGGGTCCGCAAGCCCGCGGCCCGGGCATCCTTCGACTACCAGCTGGGCGGGGCGTACCGGCCGCCGGCCGGGGTGCGTGCGGTATCCCGCGACCGCACCGCAGCCCCGGTACCGGGGCTGTACAACATCTGCTACGTCAACGCCTTCCAGTCGCAGCCCGGTGACGCGATCACCTGGTGGCGGAAGCACCACCCGGACCTCCTGCTGCGCGACGGCGAGGGCAGGCCGGTCGTCGACGAGGACTGGCGGGAGCCCCTCCTCGACATCTCCGGCGCGGCCGAGCGCAAGGCGCTCGCGGACATCGTCGGCCGCTGGATCGACGGTTGCGCCGACGCCGGGTTCGACGCGGTGGAGCCCGACAACCTCGACTCGTACGAGCGCTCGCACCACCTGCTGACCGCCGACGACGCGGCCGACTTCGCCCGGCTGCTGGCCGCGCGGGCCCACCGGCGGGGACTCGCCATCGCCCAGAAGAACACCACCGACCTGCTGGGCGAACGCGACTACATCGGCTTCGACTTCGCCGTGGTCGAGGAGTGCGGCAGTTTCCAGGAGTGCGGCGAGTTCGCCACCGCCTACCGGGGCAGGGCCTTCGACATCGAGTACGGCGCCAAGAGCTTCGAACGGGCCTGCCGCTCCTGGGGCAGCAAGCTTTCGGTCACGCTGCGCGACCGCGACGTGACCCCGGCCGGGGAGCGGGGCCACGTGTACCGGGGGTGCGATTCCTCCGTCTGACGGGGCCGCCGCCGGTCGGGTACGGATCGCCCCCCACGGGGCGAGCCGCCGGCGCCCGGTTTCGGAAGTGTTCGGTCTGCCGTCCATGCGAGCGCTGTCGAGGCCGGAGAAGACCGGACCGGTGTGGGAAATGCTCAGCTGTCCCGGGGCGCCGAGCGGGCGGCCACTTCCTCTCCCGGGGAGTGCCCGCCCGCGGCCGGATGCGTGCGGTCCGCTGTCCCCGGGGGCGGGGCCCTGTCGAGAGGGGGCCACTCAGGAGATATCTTGATGTCGAGCAATGTTGCAGACGTGGAGCGGAGCACCCGGTGACTGACTCGACCATCATCTATACACATACCGACGAGGCCCCGGCCCTGGCGACGTATTCGTTCCTGCCGGTGATCCAGGCGTACGCCTCGACGGCCGGGGTGACCGTGGAGAGCCGTGACATCTCTCTCGCGGGGCGGATCATCGCCAGTTTCCCCGAGCGTCTTGACGAGAGCCGGCGGGTCGAGGACGCACTCGCCGAGCTCGGTGAACTGGCCAAGACGCCCGGCGCGAACATCATCAAGCTGCCGAACATCTCGGCGTCCATCCCGCAGCTGAAGGCCGCCGTCGCGGAGCTGCAGAAGCTGGGCTACGCCCTTCCGGACTACCCGGACGACCCGCAGACCGACGAGGACAAGGACGTCCGCGCCCGGTACGACAAGGTCAAGGGCAGCGCCGTGAACCCGGTTCTGCGTGAGGGCAACTCGGACCGCCGCGCCCCGGCGTCGGTGAAGAACTACGCCAAGGCGCACCCGCACCGCATGGGCGCCTGGACGGCCGAGTCGAAGACGAACGTCGCCCACATGGACGCCGACGACTTCCGCTCCACCGAGAAGTCCGCCGTCATCGCCGACGCGGGTTCGCTCCGCATCGAGCTGGCGGGGGACGACGGCACCACCACCGTCCTGCGCGAGTCGGTGCCCGTGCTGGCCGGCGAGGTCGTCGACGCCTCGGTGATGCGCGTGGCGGCGCTCCGTGAGTTCATCACGGAGCAGATCGCACGCGCCAAGGCCGAGGACGTGCTCTTCTCGGTGCACCTCAAGGCCACGATGATGAAGGTCTCCGACCCGATCATCTTCGGTCACGTGGTGCGCGCCTTCTTCCCGAAGACCTTCGCCGAGCACGGTGCGGCGCTCGCCGCCGCCGGGCTGACCCCCAACGACGGTCTCGGCGGGATCCTCAAGGGCCTGGAGGCACTGCCCGAGGGCGCGAAGATCAAGGAGTCCTTCGAGGCCGAGCTGGCCGAGGGACCCGCCCTGGCGATGGTCGACTCCGACCGCGGCATCACCAACCTGCACGTACCGAGCGACGTCATCGTCGACGCGTCGATGCCGGCCATGATCCGCACCTCCGGTCACATGTGGGGCCCGGACGGCGGCGAGGCCGACACCCTGGCGACCATCCCGGACAGCAGCTACGCCGGGATCTACCAGGTCGTCATCGACGACTGCCGCGCCAACGGCGCCTACGACCCGTCGACGATGGGCTCAGTGCCCAACGTCGGCCTCATGGCGCAGAAGGCCGAGGAGTACGGCAGCCACGACAAGACCTTCGAGATCCCCGTCACCGGCACGGTGCGGGTCCTCGACGGCCAGGGCGACGCCGTCCTCGAGCACGCCGTCAGCGCCGGGGACATCTGGCGCATGTGCCAGACCAAGGACCTGCCGATCCAGGACTGGGTCAAGCTCGCGGTCACCCGCGCCCGTGCGACCGGCACCCCGGCCGTGTTCTGGCTCGACGAGGGGCGCTCGCACGACGCCGCCCTGATCGCCAAGGTCAAGGCGTACCTGCCGGAGCACGACACCGACGGCCTGCAGATCGAGATCATGACTCCGGCGGACGCCATCGCGTTCTCCCTGGAGCGCATCCGCCGCGGCGAGGACACGATCTCCGTCACCGGCAACGTGCTGCGTGACTACCTGACCGACCTCTTCCCGATTCTTGAGCTGGGCACGAGCGCGAAGATGCTCTCCGTCGTCCCGCTGATGAACGGCGGCGGTCTCTTCGAGACGGGCGCCGGCGGGTCCGCGCCGAAGCACGTCCAGCAGCTCGTCAAGGAGAACTACCTGCGCTGGGACAGCCTGGGTGAGTTCCTCGCCCTGGCGGTCAGCTTCGAGCACCTCGCGCAGACGACGGGCAACGCACGCGCCCAGGTCCTCGCGGACACGCTCGACCGTGCGACGGGCACCTTCCTCAACGAGGACAAGTCCCCGAGCCGCAAGCTGGGTGGCATCGACAACCGCGGCAGCCACTTCTACCTGGCGCTCTACTGGGCCCAGGAGCTCGCAGCGCAGACCGACGACGCTCAGCTGGCCGAGGCGTTCTCGGCCCTCGCCAAGACGCTCGGCGAGCAGGAGCAGACCATCGTCGGCGAGCTGATCGCCGTCCAGGGTTCGCCCGCCGACATCGGCAGCTACTACCAGCCCGACCCGGAGAAGGCCTCGGCCGTCATGCGCCCGTCGGCCACCTTCAACCAGGCCATCGCGACGCTCGGCTGACACCCGCAGGACCGGTCGCCCCCACGGGGGCCTGACCGGCGAACCGCACCCTGGCCGCCCCGGCCGGCACCACGCCGGCCGGGGCGGCCGCATGTGCGGGCACTCCGCCCGTGGCGTCCCCGCGCGCCCGGAGGACCACGGCCGGATGCCGGGGACCGCCTTGCGTGGTTCCATGAGAGATGTCAGTGCTTGATGCTCCCGCCGCATCCGCCAGCGGACGCAACGGGGTTGTCCATCAGGCGGATTCCACGACTTTCAGGGCGGCGTGCGGCTGTCCGGCAGGACCGGTGCGAGCCGGCCGCCCTCAGGGACACGCGCCGCTGTCCGGTCCGCGCGCCGTTGGACGCGCGGGCCGGTGGTCCTGGAAGGAGATGCGGTATGTCCACAGCCATCCTCACCGTGTTCAGACACCTCATACGGCTGGTGACAGGCTCGGTCAGAGCCGTCGGCAGTTACGTCGCACAGCGCTTCGCGACCCAGCGGGCCTCCGCGCAGGACATCGGTCACCCACGCCCCGCCGACCTGCTGGCCGGCCGCGTCGGGCAGGCGGAGTACCAGGCGGACCAGGAACAGCTGGCAGTCGCCGACGCATCGGCTCACCCCCTCCATGTGCCCCCGCTGCCGAGACGATGACGCACCCCGCAGGCCGGGAGCGGGTGAAGAGCCCGGCGCCCGGGGCCGCCACCGTCATCCGCGCCGCCGGACTCGCCAAGACCTACCCCAAGGCGTCCACCGCGGCGGTGGACGGTATCGATCTGCAGGTGCGCCAGGGCGAGCTCTTCGGACTGCTCGGGCCCAACGGGGCCGGCAAGACCACGACCGTCGGCATGCTGACGGCACGGGTGGTGCCGACCGCGGGGTCCGCGTACGTCGGTGGGACCGACGTGGTCGCGGACCCGACCCTGGCCAAGCAGCTCATCGCCGTCGTCAGCCAGCAGAACACCCTGGACCGCTCGCTGACGGTGTGGGAGAACCTCTACTTCCACGGTCTGCTGTTCGGCATCCCGCGCCGCGAGTCTCGCAGCACCGCCGACGCACTCCTCGAACAGTTCCATCTGTCCCGGTGGGGCAAGTCGCCGGTGTCCGCCCTCTCCGGCGGGATGGCTCAGCGCCTGATGGTGGCGCGTGCGATCTTCCACCGCCCCGCCGTGCTCTTCCTCGACGAGCCGACGGCCGGGCTGGACCCGCAGGGCAGACTGGCTCTCTGGGAGGCGCTGGAAGGGCTGATCGCCGACGGTCAGACGATCCTGCTCACCACGCACAACATGGACGAGGCGGACCACCTCTGCGACCGCGTCGCGATCATCGACCACGGCCGGATCCTGGCCCTTGACACGCCGGCGGCGCTCAAACAGGGACTCGGCGCGGACGCCGTCGTCACCGTCGCCACCAGCGGCAGCCAGGAAGGGCTCGCGGCCCGCCTGAACAGCGACATCGAGGGGGCCGTCCGTACCCGGCTCGTCGACGGGGCCGTCGAGATGCAGGTCAAGGGCGCTGAACGGCTGCTGCCCCGGGTCGTCACCAGCGCCGAGGCGGGCGGGTTCGAGCTGCTCGACCTCTCGATCGCCGAAAGCACCCTGGAAACGGTGTTCATCAGCCTGACCGGACAGGAGCTGAGGGACTGATGGCCGCGTCACACGCCGCCCCGCCACCCCGGGACGCCCCGTCCGGGCGCCCCATCGGCATACGGCCCGCCCGGTCTGCCGCCGCGTCGAGCCGCTCCGCGCTGAGGGCGCTGGTCCTGCGCGACCTGACCGTCCTGATGAAGAGCTTCGGCGAGTTCGCGGGCCGGACCGTCATGCAGCCCTTCCTGCTGGTCTTCGTCTTTCTGTACGTGTTCCCCCTCATCGGCCAGGGCGTCGGCTCGGGCGGTGGGGCCAGAGGGGAGTCGGCCTTCGCCACCGTGCTGGTCCCGGGCGTGGTCTCCATCGCGATCATGTTCCAGGGCATCCAGTCGGTCGCCATCCAGATGTCCCAGGAATTCGGCTTCACCCGCGAGATCGAGGACAGGGTCCAGGCGCCCTGCCCGATCTGGCTGGTGGCCGTGGCGCGGGTGCTCTCCGGGTCCGCCCAGGGGCTGATCTCGGCCGTGATCGTGCTGCCGATCGCCGCCGTCGTGCACGCCCCGGGTGTCCACCCGCACCTGGCCTTCCACTGGTGGATCGTGGTGACCCTGATCCCCCTGTGCTGCCTCACGATGACCTCGCTGGGGCTGCTTCTCGGCACCTCGTTCCAGCCGAGGAACATCGGCGTGATGTTCGGCTTCGTGGTGCTGCCCCTCGTCTTCCTCGGCGGCACGTACTACCAGTGGACCAAGCTGGCCCCGGTACAGGTGGGAGGGTTCCACTGGCTCCAGGTGCTCGTGCTGGTCAACCCCCTCATCTACATGAGCGAGGGCATGCGGGCCGGATTCACCGACGTCTCCCACATGCACCTGTACGTCGTCTATCCGGTCCTCACCGGTTTCTGCGCGCTCTTCCTCGCCCTCGGTCTGCGCAACTTCCGTCACCGCGTGCTGTCCTGACCCGGCGGCTCACCCGGATTGGTACGGACCGCTGCTGCTACCGTCTGCCGGAGCCCCGGCCACCTGCGGACCGGGCTCCGGCGGAGAGGGGCAGCACGGTGGGCACAGGGGACGGGCGGGCATTCATCGGGTCGTTCACCTCGGCGGGAGGGCCGGGGCTCGTCGCCGCCTCGGTGGACGAGGCGGGGGCACTGACCGTGCTCGGCGCGGTGGACACGCTGCCGAATCCCTCGTACCTGGCCCCGGCGCCCGGCGGCTCGCTCCTGTACGCGGTCTCGGAGACCGGTGCGGGCGCGGCGGCGGCGTTCGACATCACCGGAGTACTGCCCCGGCTGATCGGCGCCCCGGTCGCCGTGGACGGCGCGGACCCCACCCACCTCGCCGTCGCCGGCGGCCATGTCGTCACGGCCAACTACAGCTCGGGAAGCGTCAGTGTGCTGCCCGTACGCGCCGCGGACGGCGGGCTGGACGCGCCCGTCTCCGTCCTGCGGCACGAGGGCCGGGGGCCGGACCCGGCCCGGCAGGAGGGACCGCACGCGCACCAGGTGACGCGGGATGCCACGGGACGGTGGGTGCTCGGGGTCGATCTCGGTACCGACTCCGTACGCGTCTGCGCGCTGGACGCCGTCACGGGCGCCCTGACCGTGCACACGGAGGCCGCGCTGCGGCCGGGCAGCGGCCCCCGCCACCTGGCGTTCCACCCGGCGGGAACGCATGTCTACGTCCTGAACGAGCTGGAGCCCACGCTCACGGTCTGCCGGTGGGACGCGGAAGCCGGAGTGCTGGAGCCGGCCGGCACGGTCGCGCTGCTGCCCGGGGACACGGCGGGGGAGAGCTACGCGTCGGGGGTGGCCGTCGCGCCGGACGGACGCTTCCTCTGGGCGGCGAACCGGGGGCAGGACAGCATCTCGGTCCTCGCACTCGACGACAGCGGGGAGAAGCCCGTACTGACCGGCACGGTGGACTGCGGCGGCCGGTGGCCGCGCGATCTCGTGCTGGATCCCGGCGGCCGGCGGCTCTACGTGGCCAATGAGCGCTCAGGGGACGTGACCTGGTTCGACATCGACCCGCTGACCGGTATTCCGGCCCGCTCGGGCTCCGTCGGCGTGGCCGCCGCCTCGTGCGTGGTGTTCGCCTGACGGCTGCGCCCCACCGGCCCCGCCCGGACATCCAGGGGGCCGGACGGCACGGAGAGGGGCCCGCACCGGCGCTTGTGCCGGTGCGGGCCCCCGCCCGTACGCCGTGATCCGTGCTGTGCGCGTCAGCCGACCGGGGCTCCCTGGGACGGCTGCTGCGGGGTGATGCCCAGTGCGGTCGTGTACTTCGACAGCACCAGCTTGCCGACCGCCGGGTAGGCGCCGAGCGGCCCGGCGGAGGCACAGTCCGCCTCCTTGGCCGCCCCGGCCAGCAGCTCCTCGGTGACCTCGGGGCCGATCAGGTACGGCGCGAGCGCCAGCTGGAGCGAGCCCGAACCCCGCAGCTGCGCGGCGATGGCGGCGACCGAACCCTCCACGTCCAGCGCGGCGGCCATCACCGGCACGGCGAGGCGCGCGGCGAGCAGCATTCCGGTGATCCCGGCGGCCTGCACGGCCTCGTCGCCGCCGACCGTCGCAAGGATGATCCCGTCGGCCGCGGTGGCGACCGTGAACAGCCTGGCCCGGTCGGCCCTGGAGAGACCCGCTTCCGAGAGGCGCACGTGCAGGCCCTCGGCGAGCAGCGGGTGCGGCCCCAGCACCTCGGTCAGCTCGGCCGCTGTCGTGCTGTCCATGACGGCCTGCCGTATCCGCCGCTCGGTGGCGGCGTCGGGGCCCGCGAGCAGGGGCACCACGACGGCGGTCGCGCCGTTCGGCTCCGCCACCTCGCGCCCGGCGGCCCTCGCCTGCTCGTAGCGCGCCACGCGCTCGGCCGCGGTGCTGGACAGGACCGCGTCGAGGCCGGGGAACTCGCCGTCGGCCCCGTCCAGGTAACCGATACGGGCGTCCAGGCCGGGCAGCTCGGAGCGGGCGATGGAGATAACCTCTTCCGCCAGGCTGCGGACAGCGGCGGAAGGCGTGCCGGGAACAGCGAGAACCAGCGCGGGCGCGCCCTCAGGGGCCACCGCGGGTTCCGGACGGCGGTGGCGTCCGGTCTGGCGAGGTCGCGGCATTCGTACAGGCAGGCCGGGTGCGGGCCCATTGGGGGAGCTCATGGCGCCGCATGCTACTGGCTTTGCACGCCCCGCTGTTCGGGGAGGGTACGTTCGCGAGGCGTCTGTCCGTATTTATCCGTTGCGTCGCGGCCGTTTCACGTATCCTGTTCCGCCACCACATGCAAGAGCTGCGGATGTACCGGCAGCCGGAGACTCCCGGTGGCGAGCGCCGAGGCGATCCGTACCGCCCCCACCAGCGGGTCTCCGGCCGCCGGTACCGGTCTGGCGTACGGCAGCAGGGCGGAGAGCTCCTCGCGCACAGGGGTGAGCAGCGGGTCCCCCATCTTGAACAGACCACCCGTGAGGGCTACTTCACAGCCCGTGCCTGACTCGGCGGACTCCGCGGGGCAGACGGCGGCCGCGCTTTGGGCGATCTGCCGGGCCGCGTCCCGCAGGATCGCCGCCGCCACCGGGTCGGTGGGCGCACACCGGGCCACCTCGGGGGCGAACGAGGCGAGCACCGCGGGCCGGTCCGACCGCGGGTAGACGGCGCCCGGCAGGCCGGCCGCCGGTCCGAAAACCGCCTCCAGCCGCTCCAGCAGCGCGGCCGAACCGCCCCGGCGCCCGTCGTACGCACGCATCCCGGCCTCCAGGCCGGCCCGGCCGATCCAGGCGCCGCCGCCGCAGTCACCCAGCAGGTGCCCCCAGCCGTCGGCCCGTCGCCACCGGTGGAGATCCGTGCCCAGCGCGATCATCCCCGTGCCCGCGGCGACGACGGCCCCGGGGCGCTGGCCCAGGGCTCCTGCGTACGCCGTCACACCGTCGGCGGCGAGCGCGAGCCGCCGCACACCGAGCGAGCGGTCCAGCGCCGCAGGAAGCTCCGCGCGCAGATCGTCACCGAGCGTCGCCATTCCGGCGGCGCCGACGGCCACCGCCGACACCGCTCCACCACCCGCGCGAGCGAGCAGCTCACCGGCCATGGGCAGCAACTGCTCCAGCAGATGGGCTGCTTCGATGCCGCGGACCCCTGTCCGTACCGGGACCCGGGAGACAGCGGGCTCGGAGGTGAAGGGCCCGGCGGTGACGGGCCCGGAGTCCGCGGATGCGGAGTCCGCGGAACCTGGCCGCACGGACTCGTCACGCACCGGCGCCGCCACCGGGGCGAGCGCGACCCGGAGACCGGAGCCGCCGGAGTCCACTCCGAGCACCCACGTCACGGCAGCCGCCAGTCCACGGGCTGCGCCCCCTGGCGCACCAGCAGGTCGTTGGTCCGGCTGAAGGGGCGCGATCCGAAGAAGCCGCGATCCGCCGACATGGGGGAGGGGTGGGACGACTCGACCGCAGGGAGGTCTCCCAGCAGGGGCCGCAGGTTGCGGGCGTCACGTCCCCACAGGACGGAGACCAGCGGCTTTCCCCTGGCGGCGAGAGCCCGGATGGCCTGCTCGGTCACTTCTTCCCAGCCCTTGCCGCGGTGGGCGGCCGGTTTGCGCGGCGCTGTCGTCAGCGCCCTGTTGAGGAGGAGTACGCCCTGCTCGGCCCAGGGCGTCAGATCGCCGCTGGAGGGCCGGGGCGCGCCGAGGTCCGTGTGCATCTCGCGGAAGATGTTGTCCAGGCTGCCGGGTACCGGCCGCACTCCGGGCGCCACCGAGAAACTGAGCCCGACGGCGTGACCCGGCGTCGGATAGGGGTCCTGGCCCACGATCAGGACGCGTACCTCGTCGAACGGCTGCTGGAACGCGCGCAGCACGTTCGCGCCGGACGGCAGATAGGTGCGTCCTGCGGCGATCTCGGCGCGCAGGAACTCGCCCATCGCCGTGATGCGTCCGGCTGCGGGAGCGAGCGCCTGCGCCCACCCCGCTTCGACAATCTCGTTCAACGGTCGTGCTGCCACGGGGCGTCACTCTACTGGCAGACCGCGCCGGTCCCGTGCGGGGTGCGGCCGGGCGGGCGCCGCCGCCCGTACACCGGCCGGACCGGCGGGTGCGCGGGTCGGGCGGGGGCCGGGGGCGCGGACCGGCACCACGGCCAGGGAACCGGCGGGCGCACGGCGATCACCGGCAGCCGGACGGGAGCCGCAGCAGGACACGAGGCTTCCGGAGGGCCGACTTTGCATGACCATGCGTTATGACGCATACTCTTTCCATGTCTAAGGTTCTCACCTCCCTGCCCACCGGCGAGCGCGTCGGCATCGCCTTCTCCGGTGGCCTCGACACCTCCGTCGCGGTCGCGTGGATGCGCGACAAGGGCGCCGTCCCGTGCACCTACACCGCCGACATCGGCCAGTACGACGAGCCCGACATCGCGTCGGTGCCCGGCCGCGCGCTGGCGTACGGCGCCGAGATCGCGCGCCTTGTCGACTGCCGTGCGGCGCTGGTCGAGGAGGGGCTGGCCGCGCTCACCTGCGGCGCGTTCCATATCCGTTCCGGCGGGCGCTCCTACTTCAACACGACGCCGCTCGGCCGTGCCGTCACGGGCACCCTGCTCGTCAGGGCGATGCTTGAGGACGACGTGCAGATCTGGGGCGACGGATCGACGTTCAAGGGCAACGACATCGAGCGGTTCTACCGCTACGGCCTGCTCGCCAACCCGCACCTGCGCATCTACAAGCCGTGGCTCGACGCCGACTTCGTCACCGAGCTCGGTGGCCGCAAGGAGATGTCGGAGTGGCTGCTCGCCCACGACCTCCCCTACCGCGACAGCACCGAGAAGGCCTACTCCACCGACGCCAACATCTGGGGCGCCACGCACGAGGCGAAGACCCTGGAGCACCTGGACACCGGCGTCGAGACCGTCGACCCGATCATGGGCGTCCGGTTCTGGGACCCCGAGGTCGCGATCGCCGCGGAGGACGTGACGATCGGCTTCGACCAGGGCCGTCCGGTGACGATCAACGGGAAGGCGTTCGCCTCCCCGGTCGACCTGGTGATGGAGGCGAACGCCATCGGCGGCCGCCACGGCATGGGGATGTCCGACCAGATCGAGAACCGGGTGATCGAGGCCAAGAGCCGGGGCATCTACGAGGCCCCGGGCATGGCGCTGCTGCACGCCGCGTACGAGCGCCTGGTCAACGCGATCCACAACGAGGACACCGTCGCCCAGTACCACAACGAGGGGCGGCGCCTCGGCCGTCTCATGTACGAGGGGCGCTGGCTGGACCCGCAGGCGCTGATGATCCGCGAGTCGCTGCAGCGCTGGGTGGGCGCGGCGGTCACCGGCGAGGTGTCGCTGCGGCTGCGGCGCGGCGAGGACTACTCGCTGATGGACACGTCGGGCCCGGCTTTCAGCTACCACCCGGACAAGCTCTCCATGGAGCGCACCGCGGACTCGGCGTTCGGTCCGGTGGACCGGATCGGCCAGCTCACCATGCGCAACCTCGACATCGCCGACTCCCGCGCCAAGCTGGAGCAGTACGCCGATCTCGGGATCGTCGGCAACACGCACCAGACGCTGATCGGCGCCGCTCAGGCCGCCTCCACGGGGCTGATCGGCGCGATGCCGCAGGGCGGCGCCGAAGTCATCGCCTCCCGGGGCAAAGTGGACAGTGACGACGAGATGCTCGACCGCGCCGCGATGGAGTTCGGCACCGACTGACCCGGCCGGGCGGCGCACCCCGGGGAAGTGAACCCCTCCCGTGCGCCGCGTCACGGCGGACCCGCGGCAGCCGTACCCGGAGTGCCGGGGACGGCTGCCGCGCGCTGCAGTGGGCCGCCTCAGGAGCGGGGCGCGGGCAGGGTGACCTCGAAGCGGCAGCCGCCTGCCACATTGCGCACGGCCGCCCGGCCTGAGTGTGCCTCGACGATGCCGCGCACGATGGCCAGGCCCAGCCCGGCGCCCGCCGGGGGAGTACGGGCCTCGCTGCCCCGCCAGCCGGTGTCGAAGACACGCGCCAGATCGTCCTCGGGGATGCCGCCGCAGCCGTCGGTCACCGACAGGACGACCGAGCCCGCCCGCTGCTCGGCCGCGACCGCGACCGTGCCGTCGGCCGGTGTCCGGTGGATGGCGTTGACCAGCAGATTGGCGAGGACCCTGGTCATCTCCTTGCCGTCCACCTCCACCGGCAGGGCCTCCACCCCGCCGCCCTCCAGCCGGACACCGTGCTCGCGGGCCAGCGGGTCCGCCCCGGCCAGCGCGTCGCCCACCAGGTCGTACACGGACATCCGGACCGGAGTCAGCGTGAGCGCCCCCGCGTGGATGCGGGACAGCTCGAAGAGGTCGCCGACCATGGTGTTCATCCGGTCCACCTCCGTGCGGATCTGCCGGAAGTACCGCTCGGGGTCGGCGGCCATCCCGTCCTCCAGCGCCTCGGACATGGCCCGCAGCCCGGCGAGGGGCGTCCGCAGATCGTGGGAGATCCACGCCACCAGCTCACGGCGTGAGGTCTCCAGCGCCTGCTCGCGGCGGCGCGACACCGCCAGTTTCTCGCTCGTCGCGGCCAGCTCGCGGCCCAGATCGGCCAGTTCGGCGGTGGGTGCGCCGCCCGGGACGGCGAAATCGCCGCCGTCGCCGAAGGAGCGCGCGGCCAGCGTCAGCGCCCTGCTGCCCGCGACGACCCAGCGCCCGAGCAGCAGCGCGGTCGCCAGCGAGACCACTGCGGCCATGGCCACCACCAGGGTCACCACCTTGAGGTCGTGCGGCGACAGGAACATCGCTCTGGCCACCGCCAGCGTCCCCGCCAGCATCGCGGTCACCGCTACGGCCGAGATGACGGTGAGCGAGAGGGCAACCGAGCGGTGACGCAGCCGCCACAGGGCGCCCGCCCCGATCAGCCCGGCCGCGGCGGCGCCGAGGAACGCGTACAGGGCGATCAGTACCAGGTCCTTCATCGCGCGTCCCCCGCCCCGCCCGAGGCGTCCATGCCCTCTGCTCCGGCACCCGTCGTACTGCCCGCCCCGCCCGACGCGTCCCCGCTGCCTGCTCCGTCCGCCCCGGTCGCGCTCGCCGCCCCGCCTGTCCCGCCCGTCCCGTCCTCGAACCGGTAGCCGACCCCCCATACGGTCCTGATCAGCGCAGGAGCCGCGGGATCGTCCTCGATCTTGCCGCGGAGCCTGCGCACATGGACCGTGACCGTCGACAGATCGCCGAACTCCCAGCCCCACACCTCATGCATCAGCTGTTCCCGGCCGCAGGCCTGCCCCGGGTGTCCGATCAGATAGGCCAGCAGATCGAACTCCCGCAGGGTCAGCGCGAGTTCGCGTCCGTCCCTGGTGGCGAGGCGGGCCGCGGGATCCACCGTGATGCCCGCTGCGTGCAGCAGCGGCCCCGGCCGGTCCACGCCCGTACGGCTGCGCCGCAGCACCGAGTCCACCCGGAGGACCAGCTCACGCGGGCTGAACGGCTTGGTGACGTAGTCGTCCGCCCCTATTTCGAGCCCGAGGATCCGGTCGTCCTCGTCCCCGCGCGCGGTGAGCATGATCACCGGGACGGGGCCCCGGGCCCGCAGTACCCGGCACACCTCCAGACCGTCCATCCCCGGCAGCATCAGATCGAGCACCACCAGATCCGGCCTGCGCCGCGCCGCGCACTCCAGGGCGGCCGGGCCGTCGGCCGCGCGGTCCACCGAGTACCCGGCACGGTCGAGATAGCCGGCGACGACTTCGGAGACGGTCGGGTCGTCGTCGACGACCAGTACACGGGGCGAGGGGAGGGCGGGGCGCTCGTTCTGCATGGCCCCAGCGTGTCACCGCGCGGCGGCCGGCGGCGGGTCGCGGATGGGCCGAAGCGCCGACGTCCGCGTTTCGTAAGGAGTGAAAGAGCCATCCCGCGCCGTTCGGTTCGTACGGTGAGGGGCGTGACCGACCTGACGCCCCACAGGCCCCCCAGCCCCGCGCCCCCCACGACGGTGGACGTCGTCCTCCCCTGCCTCGACGAGGCCGGAGCGCTGCCCCACGTCCTCGAACGCATCCCGGACGGCTGGCGGGCACTCGTGGTCGACAACGGCTCCACCGACGGATCGGCCGGCATCGCCGCCGCCCTCGGCGCCACCGTCGTCCACGAGCCCCGGCGCGGCTTCGGCGCGGCCTGCCACGCGGGTCTGCGGGCCGCCACGGCGGAGATGGTGTGCTTCTGCGACTGCGACGGTTCGCTGGACCCCGGGCTGCTGACCGGCCTCGTCCGCCGGGTGGCCGAGGGGGAGTCCGACCTCGTCCTGGGCCGCAGGCGCCCCACCGGGCGCGGTGCCTGGCCGCTGCACGCCCGTGCGGGCAACTACGCCCTCTCCCGGATGCTGCACCGCAGGACCGGGCTGCGCCTGCGCGACCTCGGCCCGATGCGGGCCGCGCACCGCACGGCGCTGCTGGGCCTGGGACTGACCGACCGGCGCAGCGGCTACCCGCTGGAGATGGTCGTGAGGGCGGCCGACGCGGGGTGGCGGATCGCCGAACAGGATGTGCCCTACCGCCCGCGGACGGGGAAGTCGAAGGTCACGGGAACCTGGCGCGGTACCTGGCACGCGGTGGGGGACATGCGGTCCGTGCTGAACCGCCCCGCGGTGGCGCCCGCAGGGACGGCGGTGCGATGACCACGCTGCTCGTCATCGCCAAGGAGCCCCTGCCGGGCCGCGTCAAGACCCGGCTCACCCCGCCCTACACCCCGGAGCAGGCGGCGCTCCTCGCCGAGGCCTCGCTCCGGGACACCCTGGCAGCGGTCCTGGACAGCCCGGCCCGGCGCCGCATCCTGGTGCTCGACGGCGCCCCGGGCAGCTGGCTGCCCCCCGGGATCGAGGTCGTCCCGCAGGGCGGCGGCGGTCTCGACGAACGGCTCGCCGCCGCGTTCGCCCTCTGTACGGGCCCCGCGCTGCTCGTCGGTATGGACACCCCGCAGCTCACTCCGGAGCTGCTGGCCCCCGCGCTCGGGCCCGGCGGCTGGACCGGCTGCGACGCCTGGTTCGGGCCGGCCGACGACGGCGGGTTCTGGGCGCTCGGTTTCGCCGAACCCCGCCCCGGACTGATCCGCGGCATCCCCATGTCGACCCCGCACACCGGCGCTGCGCAGCGCGCGGCGCTGACCGGCGCCGGGCTCACCGTCCGCGATCTGCGGCCACTGCGCGACGTCGACACGGCGGACGACGTACGGACGGTGGCGGCAGCCGTTCCGCACAGCCGTTTCGCGGCGGCCGTCGCGGGCATCGAAGCACCGGATCCGGCAGGGGTCCCGGCCGTCCCCGGCCCGCCCGCCGGTCCCGGCGCCCGGGCCGCCTCCACCCACCGCACCGGCGCCCGCACGTGAGCGCGCCCGTCCGCCCCCGCTGCTGGCAGTCCGATCCGTACTCCGACGCACTGCGTACCGGACGCGGCCCGCTCTTCCTCCGCCGCGCCGACGGCTGGCTCCTCCCGCTCGACGTGGAACGCTGGTGCGCGGGCGCCGACCGCGCCGACATGTCCGTGCTGGGCCGGTGCGAGGGCACGGTCCTCGACATCGGCTGCGGCCCCGGCCGGCTGGTCGCCGCGCTGGCCGGGCTGGGGCGCCGGGCCCTCGGTGTCGATGTCAGCCGTGCGGCCGTCGACCGCACCGCGCGCGCCGGGGCGCCCGCTCTGTGCCGCTCGGTCTTCGACCGGCTGCCCGCCGAGGGGCGCTGGGGCACGGCGCTGCTCATCGACGGCAACATCGGCATCGGGGGTGACCCGGGCACCCTGCTCGCCCGCACCGCGCAACTCGTGGCCCCCCGGGGACTGCTGCTGGCCGAGGCGGCCCCGGTCGATATCGACGAGCGGGTACGCGTCCGGGTCGACGACGGCAGAGGCGGGGCCGGGGCCGACTTCCCCTGGGCCCGGGTCGGCGTACGCGCTCTGCTCGGTCACGCCCGCGCGGCCGGCTGGAGCGCGGCCGGGGAGTGGCAGGAGGAGGGCCGCGCGTTCGTCGCGCTCCGCAGGGCAGACCCCGCCGGGAACGCCGCGTGCTCCGCCGGAGCGGTGCCAGGACAGGGGGGCTGAGCGGGCCCTGCCACAGGCAGCTGACGTCAGCGCTGCTGCTGGCGGCTGAGCTGCCTTTCGATGCTGCGCCGCAGATGGTCCGTCATCGCCTCAGCCGCGCGCTCGGGGCTGCGGCGCAGCACGGCGCGGAGGATGCGGTCATGCTCCGCGAGGGTCGGCCCCGCAGCCCCCTGGATGCTGCTGAGGCGGAAGATGTGCAGATGCGAGTGGAGCCTGCTCACCGCGTCGGCGAGCAGGGGGCGCCCGGCGGCGCGCGCGATCGTGTCGTGGAACCGCTGGTCGCCCGCCGCGAACTCCCGGTACACGGAGTACCGTTCACCCGACCCCGGGCGGTCGCGCATCTCCTCCACCAGGGCCTCGATACGGTCGAGCTGCTCGTCGTCCGCGTGCGTCGCGGCCAGCGCCGCTGCCGTCGGCTCCAGCAGGAGACGCATCTCGAACAGCTCCTCCAGGCCCTGCCGGGTGAGCAGTTCGGTGGCCCGGTACCCGGCGAGGGACCGCTTCGTCACCAGGCCGTCCGACTCCAGCCGTGCCAGCGCCTCGCGCACCGGCGTCGGGGAGACCTGGAGCGTACGGGCGAGCGCCTCGATGCCGACCCGGGCGCCCGGCCTGATCTCGTGGTCCATGACCATCGCCTTGACAGCCTCGTAGACGCTGTCGCCCAGCACCTGGCGCTGTGGTGTCGGCGCTCCGCCGTCCGACAGCATCCGCCCTCCTCCAGCCCGCCGGATACCGCGTACCCGGCGTCCGCCGATTCTATAGGAATCGACGCCGGGAGCCCTCTCGGTACGGCTCCCGGCCGGGCATGGCCCCACCAGGGTTACTCCATGAGGAAGACCTGCTCCATAGGGGCCCACCAGTCGTCAGGACCCGCCTCGGGGACCTTCTGCTGGCAGGGGTCCGTCAGCTCCCACCACGCACGGGTGGCCTCGTCGCGTCCCATTGCCGCGAGGTCCGCGGCCAGGTCGTCGCCGTGGTACTCGAAGTAGCTGAAGAGCCGGTCGCCGAGCAGGTGGATCGAGTAGTTGGCGATACGGCTCGCCCGCAGCCTGGCGAGGACGGCCTCCGGGACCGCCCGGTGCAACGCGCGGTAGTCCGCGAGCCGTTCCGGACGTACGTGGATGACCTGCGCGATCCGCTGCATCAGGCCGGCACCGCCGCTCGTACCGTCTGGCGCTGCGCGCCCAGCCCGTCGATGTCGAGGTCGACCACGTCGCCCGCCGTGAGGTACGGGAAACGGCCGGAGAGTGCGACGCCCTCGGGTGTGCCGGTGTTGATGACGTCACCCGGTTCCAGCACCAGGTAGTGGCTGAGGTGGCGTACGAGCTCATGCACGCCGAAGATCATGTCGGCGGTGCTGGAGTCCTGGCGCGGCTCACCGTTGACGCGGCTGCGCAGGTTCAGTGCCTGCGGGCCGTGGGGGAGGTCTCCGGCCGGTACGAGCCACGGGCCGAGCGGGTTGAACGTCTCGCTCGACTTGCCCTTCGACCACTGGCCGCCCGACTCGTCGAGCTGGTAGGTCCGTTCCGACACATCGTGCGAGACCGCGTATCCAGCGATGCACTCCGCCGCCGCGTCCGCGGATGCGAGATAGCGGGCAGTGCGTCCGATGACGACGGCCAGCTCGACCTCCCAGTCCACTGTCCTCGCGCCGGGCGGGATCAGGACGTCGTCGTACGGGCCGACCACGGTGTTGGGGTGTTTGAAGAAGATGATCGGCGCGGTGGGCGGCTCGCTGCCCGACTCCGCCGCGTGGGCCGCGTAGTTCTGGCCGACGCAGATGACCGCGGCGGGCCGGGCCACCGGCGCGCCGACCCGCAGCCCGTCCGCGCACGGCAGTTCGGTGAGTGTGCCTGCCCGGAGGGCTTCCCGGACCCGGGCGATCCCGCCGGCTGCGAGGAACCGTCCGTCGATGTCCCCGGTCAGCGGCCCGAGATCGTAGAGCACACCGGCTTCGCGTACGGCGGGGCGCTCGCGGCCCGGATCGCCCAGTCGCATGAGCTGCATGTCAGCAGCCTCCTCAATGGTCACAGGGGAGGGGGAGGTCACGGAAGTACCGGGCCGGAGACCGGGCC
Organism: Streptomyces sp. NBC_00388; assembly: GCF_036061255.1. Lineage (NCBI taxonomy): Bacteria > Bacillati > Actinomycetota > Actinomycetes > Kitasatosporales > Streptomycetaceae > Streptomyces > Streptomyces sp. NBC_00388. Next base: position 860,494 of record NZ_CP107948.1, on the reverse strand, counting down.
GGAGACCGTCCCAGAGATCGGATGTTAGTCGGAGGAAAGCTATAGGAAAATTGAACGAGGGAGAACCCCAGTGCTGTTGAAGCCTTCACGGTCCCAGAAATTCAGGGTTGAAGGGTTGACGCGCGTCAGGACCTCAGGGCTAACCTCCGATGATCGTCAATTTCCTATAGGAAAAGTCCGGCCGTTCTGGAGGCGCCATGGCAGACACCCCGCACTCTGTCCCCACCGCGCGGCGAACGTCCGGCGGCAGGCCCGGCCAGGGGCCCGTCCGCGAGCGCACCCCGCCGCTTCCCCGGTTCGTCAAGGCCGTCGCCGTGCTCGGCGGGATGGCCGGTCTGCTGTACGGGTACGACTCGGGCGCCATCGCCACCGCGCTGCCCTTCGCCACCCGCAGGTTCGGTCTCTCCTCCACCGAACAAGGCCTGGTCACCAGCCTGATCCTGCTCGGAGCGCTGCCGTCGATCGTGGTCGGGTCCCTGGCCGCCAAGCGGTTCGACCGGCGGCACCTGCTGATCGCCGCGGGGGCCGTCTTCGCCGTGGGGTCGCTCGGCTGCGCGCTCTCGACCGACGTCACGATGCTGCTCGTCTCGCGGTTCGTACTCGGTCTGGCCGTGGGCCTGGCCAATATGTTCGGCCTCATCCACCTGACCGAACTGGCCCCCAAGCGGATCCGCGGTCTGATCAGCGCCCTCTACCAACTGAGCGTCAACGTCGGCATCCTGATCGCCTACGGCGCCGGTGACGCCCTGCGCGGCTCGGGCTCCTGGCAGTGGATGCTCGGCCTCGGCGCACTGCCGGCCCTGCTCTTCCTCGCCGGCATGGTGCTCAGTCCTGCCAGCCCCCGCTGGCTGAGCCTGCGAGGGCGGGAGGCCGAAGCCCACGCCGTTCTGATGCGGCTGCGCTCGTCACGCGCCGAGGCGGATGCGGAGGCCGCCGAGATCCGGCAGAGCCTCGGGATGCAGGAGGCCGGCCTGCGCGAGCTGCTGCACCGCTACCGCCCGGCGCTGCGGATCGGACTGTTCCTGACCTTCTTCCAGGTGTTCACCGGGATCAACGCGGTCGTCTACTACGCGCCCACGGTCTTCGCGGGCGCCACCGGCCACTCCGCCGACACCGGCATCATCGCCAACTACAGCGTCGGCGGCGCCCTGGTGATCTCCACCGCGATCTCACTGCCGCTGATCGACCGGCTCGGCCGCGTCAGGATGCTCGCCTGGAGCCTCGGCGGCCAGGTGCCGCCCCTGATCCTGCTGGCGCTCTTCCCGCACGCGTCCGCCCTCGACGTCCTCTGCGTCTTCGTCTTCACCTTCGCCTTCGGATTCGGGCTCGGCCCGGTCTTCTGGCTCTACATCCCGGAGATCCTGCCGCTGCGGGCCCGCGCTCTCGGCATGGGGGTCGTCACCTTCACCCAGTACCTCTTCAACTTCCTCTTCTCCCTGACCTTTCCTGACATCCTCGACGCGATCGGCTTCTGGGTCTTCGGTATCTACGCAGTGATCTCCGCACTGGGGCTCGCATTCGTCCTGAACCGGGTACCCGAGACGGCGAACCGCTCGTTGGAGGAGATCGAGGCGGAGTGGCGGCGCAAGGACGCGGCGCCGGCCTCCGCCCCGGCCGCCGCCTGACACCACCGCCGCGGCCCCCCGGCCGCGGACGACCCCGAGAAGGACACATGCGGGTAGGACTCTTCGTGACGTGTGTGAATGACGCGTTGTATCCACGGACCGGCATCGCCGTCGTGAGACTGCTGGAACGGCTGGGCGTGGAGGTCGGCTTCCCCGCCGGACAGACCTGCTGCGGGCAGCCGCAGTTCAACACCGGCTACCGCCGTGAGACCGAACCCCTGGTCCGGCGCTACGACCGGGTGTTCGCCTCGTACGACTACGTGGTCACGCCGTCCGGCTCCTGCGCGGCGATGGTCCGGGACAACTACCCGCGCATCGGCCGCAAGGCGGCGGCCGAGCACCGCGGCCAGGAACTCGCGGACGCTGCGGCCCGCTCGGTGCCCAAGACGTACGAGCTGACGGAGTTCCTGGTGGATGTGCTGGGAGTGGTGGACGTGGGGGCGTACTTCCCGCACCCGGTGACGTACCACCCGTCCTGCCACGGCCTGCGGATGCTGGGACTCGGGGACCGGCCGCGCCGGCTGCTGGAGGCCGTGCGGGGCCTGGAGCTCCGGGAGCTGGAAGGGGCTGAGGAGTGCTGCGGTTTCGGCGGGACCTTCGCGGTGAAGAACGCGGACGTGTCGGCGGCCATGGGTGAGGACAAGGTGCGCAACGCGCTGTCGACCGGCGCCGATGTCCTGTGCGGGGCCGACAACTCCTGTCTGATGCACATCGGCGGCATTCTGCGCCGCCAGGACGCGCCGCTGCGGGCGCTCCACCTGGCCGAGATCCTGGCGAGCACCGAAGAGGAGCCCCACGCATGAGCGGTACCTATGTCGGGATGCCGTCCTTCCCGAAGGCGGCCGCCGAGGCCGTACGCAACGAGACCCTGCGCGGGAACCTCAGGCATGCCACGCACACCATCCGTGACAAGCGGGCGAAGGCGGTGGCCGAGCTCCCCGACTGGGCGCAGCTCAGGGAGGCGGGGAAGCAGATCAAGGACCGGACGCTGCGCCATCTCGACAGCTATCTGGAGCAGTTGGAGGCATCGGTCACGGCCGCCGGCGGCACGGTCCACTGGGCCGCCGACGCCGAGGAGGCGAACCGGATCGTCACCGGGCTGGTGAAGGCGACGGGCGAGCGTGAAGTCGTCAAGGTCAAGTCGATGGCGACCCAGGAGATCGGTCTCAACGAGGCGCTGGAGGCCGAGGGGATCGCCGCGTACGAGACGGATCTGGCGGAGCTGATCGTGCAGCTGGGCGAGGACCGCCCGAGCCACATCCTGGTCCCGGCGATCCACCGCAACCGGGCGGAGATCCGGGAGATCTTCGCCCGGACGATGAGCGAATGGGGGCGCCCGGCGCCCGAGGGGCTGACGGATACCCCGGCCGAGCTGGCCGAGGCGGCCAGGCTGCATCTCAGGGAGAAGTTCCTGCGCGCCAGGGTCGGCATCTCGGGCGCGAACTTCATGGTGGCCGAGACCGGCACCCTGGTGGTGGTGGAGTCCGAGGGCAACGGCCGGATGTGTCTCACCCTGCCCGAGACACTCATCTCGGTGGTGGGTATCGAGAAGACGGTGCCGGCCTGGCGGGACCTGGAGGTCTTCCTGCAGACCCTGCCCCGTTCCTCGACGGCCGAGCGCATGAACCCGTACACCTCGATGTGGACCGGCACCACCGATTCCGACGGGCCGCGCGACTTCCACCTGGTACTACTCGACAACGGCCGCACCGACACACTCGCCGACGAGGTGGGCCGCCAGGCGCTGCGCTGCATCCGCTGCTCGGCCTGCCTCAACGTCTGCCCGGTGTACGAGCGGGCGGGCGGGCACGCGTACGGCTCGGTCTACCCGGGCCCCATCGGCGCGATCCTCAGCCCGCAGCTCCGGGGCACGGAGAGCGAGATCGACGCCTCGCTGCCCTATGCTTCCTCGCTCTGCGGTGCCTGCTACGACGTGTGCCCGGTCGCCATCGACATCCCCGAGGTCCTCGTCCACCTCCGTGAGCGGGTCGCCGGGCAGGGCGGCAGGGGCCACCGGCTGGAGAAGGCGGCGATGAAGGCCGCCGGCTGGGTCCTGGACCATCCGGCGGCACTCGCCGCGGGGGAGAGAGCGGCGTCGATGACCCGCGGCCTGCACCCGAAGCGGCTGCCGGGCGCCGCGGCGTGGACCGACAGCCGTGAATTGCCCGAACTGCCGCCCGAACCGTTCCGTGACTGGTGGAAGAAGAACCGCACATGAGCTCCCGCGATCAGATCCTCGCCCGGGTACGCGCCGCTGTCGCCGACGCGCCGGAGGCCCCCGAGGTCGCCCGCGACTACCTCACCACGCACACCGCCGACGACCCGGCGGCCGTGCTGGACCTCCTCCATGAGAATCTCGCCGACTACCGCGCCCTCGTGCACCGGACCCGTCCCGAAGGCCTGCCCGCACTCATCGCGGGGCTGCTGGCCGCGCGGGGAGCCGCGACGGTGCTGGCACCGGCCGGGCTTCCCGCCGGATGGCTCGCCGAGTCGGCTGCCACCCGGACCGACGACTCCCCGGACATGACCGCGCGGGAACTCGACACCATGGACAGCGTGGTCACCGGATGCGCGGTGGCCATCGCGGAGACCGGCACCCTCGTCCTCGACGGCAGCGCCGGCCAGGGGCGCCGCCGGATCACCCTCGTCCCTGATCACCACATCTGCGTCGTACGGGCCCCCGCCCAGGTGGTCGCGTCGGTGCCCCAGGCCCTGCCGCGTCTCGACCCGGCGCGCCCGCTCACCTGGATCTCGGGCCCTTCGGCGACCAGCGACATCGAACTCGACCGGGTCGAGGGCGTGCACGGCCCCCGCACGCTCGAAGTCGTCCTCGTCGAGGAGTGACGCCGAGGAGTGACGCAGGGAAGGGCGGAGCGCAGGAGGCAGCGACCGGAGGCGGGCCCGCACCGGCGAGCAGCGGCCGGCAGCGCCCCCAGCAGCAACCCGCCGAACGACGGAACCACCGGGAGACCCCACCCATGACCAGGATCACGCGTGTCGACTGCCGGCTCGTCTTCATCGAGCCCGAGACGCTGCGCACCGATGCCACCCAGACCTTCGTACGCCAGGAGACCATCCTCGTCACCGTCGGGACCGACGACGGGCTTTGCGGCACCGGCTACTCCTACACGATCGGCACCGGCGGCAGTTCCGTACTGGCGCTGCTGCGCGATCACCTGGCCGCCACCCTGCTGGGCGCTGACGCGCGCAACGTGGAGGCGGTCTGGGCCCGGATGCTCGCGGCCACCCGTGCCACCGCGTTCGGGCTCCTCACGTCGCTGGCCCTGGCCGCCGTCGACACGGCCCTGTGGGACCTGCGGTGCCTGCGCGCTGGTGAGCCGCTCTGGCGGCTGGCGGGCGGTGCGCACGAGCGGCTGCCCGTGTACGACACCGAGGGCGGCTGGCTGCATCTCAGCACCGACGAGCTGGTGAAGAACGTCTCGGCGGCGCAGGCGTCGGGGCTGCGCGGCGCCAAGCTGAAGGTCGGCAAGCCCTCAGCGGTCGAGGACGCGGAGCGCCTCGCGGCGGTCCGCGAGGCGACAGGGCCCGCGTTCGAGCTCATGGTCGACGCGAACCAGTCGCTGACCGGGGCCGAGGCGATCCGCAGGGCCCGCACCTTCGAGCCGCTCGATATCGCGTGGTTCGAGGAGCCGCTGCCCGCCGAGGACGTCGCCGGCCATCGCAGACTCGCCCGTTCGACCACGGTGCCGGTCGCGGTCGGTGAGTCCGTGTACAGCGTCGGGCACTTCGCCGAGTACCTGTCGGCGGGCGCCGCCGGCATCGTGCAGGCCGACGTGGCCCGGGTCGGCGGCATCACGCCCTGGCTGAAGGTGGCGCACGCCGCCGAGGCCTGCAATGTGCGGGTGGCTCCGCACTTCCTGATGGAGCTGCACGCGAGTCTGGCCTGCGCCGTGCCCGCCGGGATGTACGTGGAGCACATCCCGCAGCTCGGCGCGATCACCCGCAGCGCGCTGGTCATCGAGGACGGCTGCGTCGTCCCGCCCGAGGCCCCCGGGCTCGGCATCGAGTGGGACGAGGACGCCATCGCGGATCTGCGGGTCGCCTGAGGGCTGGTCCGGGGTTCCCGGCGCCCGTCAGGGAGGGCGGACCAGCCCGGGGGAGCGTCCGGGAAGCCGTGTCGTCGGGCCCGGAGCGGCGGGCGCGCGTTCCGGGCGTCGCCGGCCGGACGCGACTGCGCGGACAACCCCGGGCCCGGTCTCCGCGGCCGGCGCACCGCCGCGCCGCCCGCCGGGGAGACACCCGCTAGGCGGACTCGGGCGAGCCCGTCGTGATCACGGCGAAGACGCCGCCCTGCGGGTCGGCCAGGACCGCCATCCGGCCCGCCACCATGTCGAAGGCCGGGGCCATGACCGAGCCCTGGGCGCGGACTGCGGCCGCCTGGACGCTGTCCACGTCGTCGACGTGGAAGTACGGGAGCCAGTTCGGCGGCGTCCCGGGCGGCAGGTTCGCCATGTCCTTCATTCCGCCGACCGCGCGGCCGTCCACCTGGAACTCCGTGTACCCCCCGGCGTCCGGATGCCCGGAAGCGCCGGCGCTGACGGGCAGGATCGACGAGTAGAACGCGCCGGCGGCGGGGATGTCGTCCGTGCTCAGCTCGTTCCAGATGAGTGCGCCCTGCTCGTTGACGATTCCCGCGCCGTTGAAGGAACGGGCCTCCCACAGACCGAAGACGGCGCCCGTCGGGTCGGCGACGACGGCCATCCGCCCGAGCTCCATGACGTCCATCGGGCCCGCCACCACCGTGCCCCTGGCGTCCGTGACGGCCTTGACGGTGGCGTCGATGCTGTCGGTGGCCAGGTAGGTGGTCCACACGGTCGGAGGCATGGGGTCCGGGACCTTGCCGTCGGGAGTCATCGCCTTCATGATTCCGGCGACCGGCTTGCCCTTGAGCGTGCAGACGGCGTAGCCGCCCTGCTCGGCGGGGCCGATCTCGCCCTGCCAGCCGAGCAGGTCACGGTAGAAATCGATGGCCGCCTGCTGGTCGGGGACCATCAGATCGAGCCAGCACGGGGTGCCGGGCTTGTAGGGGCCGTTCATTTCGGGCACGGAGGCCTCCGGATGGCACGAGGGAAGGACGGGCCATCCTTTGCCCGGCCCCCACCCCCCGAACCGGGCCGTCCGGGTGAAACGCCGACGACCCCTCCCCTCAGGGGGGAAGAGCCGTCGCCGCGCGGTCCGCCGGTGTGCCCGGCTCCGGGAGGGCGTCACGCTCTCCCGGCCGGTGGTCAGACCGAGCGGTGGTACTGCTGGGGTACGTGCACGTCGGCGCCGAGCTCACGTGCGGCGAGCCGCGCCCAGGACGGGTTGCGCAGCAGCTCGCGGCCGAGCAGTACGGCGTCCGCCTCGCCGTTGGCCAGGATCTTCTCGGCCTGCTCGACCTCCGTGATCAGGCCGACCGCGGCGACCGCCAGCGGCGTCTCGGCCTTGACCCGGGCGGCGAAGGGCACTTGGTAGCCGGGGCCGACCGGGATGCGGGCACCGGACACGTTGCCGCCGGTCGACACGTTGAGCAGGTCGATGCCGTGCTCGGTGAGCAGCGGGGCGAGGCGCACGGTGTCGTCGGCCGTCCAGCCGCCCTCGTCGACCCAGTCGGTGGCCGAGATACGGAAGAAGAGCGGCAGCTCATCGGGCCACACCGCCCGCACGGCGTCGACGACTTCGAGGGCGAAGCGGGTGCGGTTCTCGAAGGAACCGCCGTACTCGTCGGTGCGGTGGTTGCTGTGCGGCGAGAGGAACTCGTTCACCAGATAGCCGTGGGCGCCGTGGATCTCGGCGACCTGGAAGCCCGCGTCGAGCGCACGCCGGGCGGCGTCGGCGAACTGGCCCACGATGGAACGGATCTGATCGGTGCTCAGCTCATCGGGTACGTGCTCGCCCTCGGCGAAGGGGAGGGGACTGGGGGCGACCGGCTGCCAGCCGTCCTGGTCCGCGCCGACCGGTCCGCCGCCCTTCCAGGGGCGGTCCGTCGACGCCTTGCGGCCCGCGTGGGCGAGCTGGATGCCGGGGACCGTGCCCTGCCCCTTGAGGAAGTCCGTGATCCTGCGGAGCCCCTCCACCTGGGCGTCGTTCCAGATGCCCAGGTCGGCGGGGCTGATCCGGCCCTCGGGGCTGATCCCGGTCGCCTCGACGATGATCAGTCCGGTGCCTCCGGCCGCACGTGCCGCGTAGTGCGCGAAGTGCCAGTCGTTGGCGACGCCGGTGCCGGGCCCCGACGTGGCCGCCGAGTACTGGCACATGGGCGGCATCCACACGCGGTTGGGGAAGGTCAGTGACCGCAGGGTGTACGGCTCGAAGAGGGCGCTCACGACAGGCTCCATTCACATCGGCGTCGGGGCTACTCGTACGATACGCATCGTAGTACGGTGAATGTCAAACTACGAGGAGTCTCGTACAATGAAGCCGACTACGACCCGGCCGCCACCCGCCCGGGCCCGAATGAAGGAGAGCCGCAGTGGTGAGCGCAACGAGCAGCCGTGCACTCGCTCATCCGGCGCGCGACGAGATCCGTCTGGACGGTGTGCTCCACGCGCTCGCCGACCCGATGCGGATGTGTGTGGTGCGTGAACTGGCCTCGGACGGCGGAGAGCTGTCCTGTTCCCGGTTCGTCCTCCCGGTGACCAAGTCGACCACCACCCACCACTTCAGGGTGCTGCGCGAGAGCGGGGTGATCCGGCAGATCTACCGGGGCACCGCGAAGATGAACGTGCTGCGCAGGGATGACCTGGACGCGGTCTTCCCCGGTCTGCTGGACGGTGTCCTCGCCGCCGCCGATGCGGAGGCCGCACGGCAGGCGTGACCTCCTCCGGGCGTCAGCGGGCCGGCCCCGGCCCGTCGTCCGGCGGCGCCCCCTGCCGCCAGCCGAGTCCGTACCGCTGGAAGAGCTCGGCCCGCAGCCGTGCGTGCGGCATGGGCGCCCCGGGCAGCAGCTGCGCGAAGACGGTGCCCATGAGCTGGGCGCGCAGCAGCGGATAGTCGGTGTCCGGGTCCGTGGATCCGTACCGCTCCACGACGGAGCGCAGCACCCGGGCGAGTTCCTGCTGTTCAGGGCACTGCACGAATCCCTGCTCCTGGAGTATTCCGGCCATATGGGTCCGCATCAGTACGGGATGGCCGGTGGCGAGACCCAGGACGGCGTCGATCGCCCGCGCCAGCAGCTCCTTCCCGTCGGCGGTGCGCGGCTCGCGCTCCAGTGCCACGGTGAGCGTGCGGTGCATCAGGCGGTGCACGGCGGACTGCAGAAGGTACCGCTTGCCCGGAAAGTAGTACGAGACGAGGCCGCGGGCGGATCCGGCGCGGTCGGCGATGTCCGCCAGCGTCGTCGCCTCGTATCCGCGCTCACCGACAAGATCCACTGTGGCCTGCAGGAGGCGCTCGCGGGAACGCCGCCGCAACTCCTCATTGACCGATTGGCTGCGCGGGGACATGCTTACTCCTGCGTTGACTGGCTCTCAGCCAACTATAATCAGCGCATCCTGCACAGGGCTGCTTCGGGGGCCGTTCTGCAGGCTTCGCCCGGACCGGGCGACGCGGGGGATCGTCCGGTCCGGGCGTTCTGCTGCCCTGCCGGGCCGGCCGTGCGGCGTTTCCTGCGGTGCCGCCGTGCGCCGGTCCGTCGCGCCGCCCCTCCGGGTCTCCCGCTCAGCGGGCGAGGTCCAGGACCGGCAGGAGCGCGTCCGGGCGCTCCGCGGCCGGCAGGTGGTCCACGAAATGGACGGCGCAGCCCAGATCCCGGGCGCCGCCGTCGGCATGGCGGCTGTCGCCGACCATGAGGGTCTCCCGGGGATCCTGGCCCAGTGCCGCGCACGCGGCGCGGAAGATCCGGACGTCGGGCTTCTGGATTCCGTGCTCGTACGACAGCGTGTAGCCGTCCACATACGGGTCGACCCCATGGGTGCGGAACACCGGCCGGAGGTCCCAGCCGATGTTGCTCACCACGCCGACCCCGATTCCTCGCGCGTGCAGCGTCGCGAGCACCTCCGCCGTGTCCGGGTAGGGGCTCCAGGCGAGCGGTGCCTTGTGGCGGGCGTAGAGAGCGTCATAGAGGGCCGGATCCGGCAGTTCGACCTGGCGGGCGAGGCCTGTGTACGCGGCCTGGTGCAGCTCGGCGCTGCGGTCGCGGGATTCCCAGAGCCCGGCGAGGCCGGGCGGCACCCGCTGAGGGTCAGGACCGCCGGGCAGGGCGCCCGCTGCCGTCAACTCCGCGGCACGGAGGGAGAACTCATCCTGGCTCAGCGTGGTGCCTGTCGCGTCCAGGGCGGCACGCAGCCACGTTGTGACGGGCTCGATCCGGAAGAGCGTTCCGGAGAAGTCGAAGAGTACGGCCTTGATCGTCATGGCGGCATTCTTTCCCGTACGGCCTTCACCGCGCCCTCCGGTCCTGGCGCCACCGCTACCCGAGCGCGCGCAGTCCCGGGACGAACGCCACCAGCAGCGGCACGACCGGGACCAGCGAGGCGGCTGCGGTGAGCCGCAGCCTGCGGCCTGTCCTGGCGCCACCGCTACCCGAGCGCGCGCAGTCCCGGGACGAACGCCACCAGCAGCGGCACGACCGGGACCAGCGAGGCGGCTGCGGTGAGCCGCAGCCTGCGGCCTGCGGTGAGTCGCGGAGTCGCGTTGAGTAGCCGGTCGACGCGGTGCGGCAGCTCGGCGCCGGGGGTCGGGCACGGGCCGAACACCCCTCGGTGCTCGTTGAGTTGGACCAGCGCCAGCGCGATGGTCAGCCGGCCGAAGCGGCGGGACGCCACATCGTCGGCCGCCAGTTCCACGAGCCGGTGCATCTCGTTGCGGAAGGCGGCGAAGACCGGGATCTGCGGGAAGCCCGAAGCCAGCGCGGCCGAGCAGTGCAGCAGCCAGTCGTGCCGGGCGCGCGCGTGGCCCTGCTCATGGGCGAGCACCGCATCCAGCTGACGCCCTTTCAGCCCGCGAAGTGCCGCGGTGGTGATGACCAGTTGGGGGGCCGCGCCGGGGAGCCACCAGGCATCGGGGCGCTCGGCCTCCAGCACCACGAGGCGCTCACCGCCCGGTTCCTCGCCCGGCAGCACGGGGGAGCGGACCAGGAGCTCCCTGCGGCTCTGCCGGCGCGCGGCCCGCGCGCGGCGGATCTCCCGGGTGAGCATCGCGGCCGTCCAGAGGCCCCCGGCGGCCAGCACCGTCGCTGTCGCCGCCGACCACTGTGTGTACGCGCCGAGGGCGTACGCCTCGACCACGGCGTGCGGGGCGGGTGCGAAGACGTTGCCCCGTACGAGCTGCCAGGCCGCGGACGCGCTGAACGTCATCGCCAGCGCGAAGCAGAGCAGGACGGCGGCCACCACGCACTGCCACACCCACAGCGCCACCACGGGCTCCCGCTCGGGCCACTGGGCGCGCGCCAGAAGCCGCGGCGCCGCAACAGCAGCCACGGCTCCGAGTAGCAACAGCGCTAGGGAGACCACCATGGGGGCCAGCTTATGGAGTCGGCGTGTCGCCGGGGTATGGCCTGGCCCCTCAAAGTGACGCAGGACACGGCGGATCCGCGCGCCCGCGCGGGCTCAGAGCGTCAGCAGCATCGCGAACATCCCCGTCCCCATGGCGAGCCGGCAGGCGAGCGCCAGCTCCGGCCGGGCTCCCCAGCCCACGGCCCCGCCGCCGGCCGGGGCCCCTGCCGCCCGGGGCGCCGGCACCAGGGTGGCGCCCGCGCGCAGGACGTACACCGCGTAGTAGACGAGCAGCGCTCCGGTGAGCAGCGGGATCCCGCCCGCCGGCTGCCCCGCGTGCGCCATGTGTTCCATGGGGCCGTCGCTCGCTCCGCCCGCACCCATCCCCGGTGTCATGGTGAGCGCCATGTAGACCATGGCGAGGGAGCCGACCAGATGGTGCAGATGGCGGGTGCCCGCGCGGAGTTGCCAGAGCGCCCGCAGGCCCCCCGCGGCGAAGACGGCCGCCAGCAGCGTCCACCCCCACTGCGGGGGAGCGGCCACCGTGGCGGGCAGGGCCATCGCCGCCATACCGAACCCCATCACCGCCTCGCTCCCCGCGGCGGTCCGCGCCTGCTGCGAAGGACTGCGCATCCGCAGCAGGCAGTAGGACCCCGTCGCCGCACACAGTGCCACCAGAAGCCAGGCGGACATCGCGGATCCGTGCACGGCGTACCTCCCCGTTCGACGGTCGACGCGTTCGGCCATCGGTCTCGACGCATCGATGCCCGGGCGGGACGGAGCGCACGCAAGCGCAGGGGGGCACGGGGGAGCGCGCCACGGGCGCGTTACTGTCTGGACTGCACCTGCCGGCCGGATCCGGTCCGCCCGGCGCCGCCATCGACGGGAGACATCACCCCATGGACACCGCCCCCGACCGGATCACCTTCAGGGACGCGGCCGACACCGACGTGCCGGCGCTCGTCGCCCTGATCGAGTCGGCTTACCGCGGGGAGTCCAGCCGCACCGGCTGGACCACGGAGGCGAACATCCTGGGCGGCAGGCGCACCGACCCGGACGGAGTGCGCGACGTCATCGCGTCCCCCGCCGGCCGGGTGCTCGTGGTGGAGCGCGACGGCGAGCCCGTCGCCTGCTGCCAGCTCGAACAGCGTGGCCACGCGGCCTACTTCGGGATGTTCGCGGTGAGCCCGGCGCTGCAGGGCGCGGGGCTCGGCAAGCGGATCATCGCGGAGGCCGAACGCCGGGTCCGCGCGGACTGGGGGGCCGACGAGATGCAGATGACGGTCATATCGGTCCGGGACGACCTCATCGCCTGGTACGAGCGGCGCGGCTACCGCCGTACGGGGAGGATGTTCCCCTTCCCGTACGGCGACGAGCGGTTCGGGATCCCGCTCCGCGACGACCTGCAGTTCGAGCTCCTGGTCAAGCCGCTTCCGGCCCGGGCCGCCGGCGACGGGGCGCGGTAGCGGGGTCTCAGGCGGTGAACCGCCCGGTGCGCCGGATCTCCGGGTAGTCGGTGGTCGCGCCGTCCAGGTCCAGCGCCCGGACCAGGCGCAGGTGATCCTGGGTGTTCACCACCCAGCCGAGCACCTTCAGGCCTTCCGCGTGTGCCTGCTCGACGGTCTCCAGGGTGAGCCTGCGGATGTTCAGCGCCACCGTCGCGGCGCCGACCGCCTTGGCGCGGGCCACCATGTCCGGACCCCAGCGGCTCGCGATGAGCACCGTCCGCACGTCGGGGACGAGCGCGGCGATCTCGCGGACCGCCTCGTCGTGGAAGGAGGAGACCTCCACCCGTCCGGCCAGATCGTGCCGGAGCATCACGTCGGCGAGTGCCCGCGCCGCGGCGGCGTCCTTGATCTCGGCCTGGATCGGTGAGCGGACCGCGTCCAGCACCTCTTCGAAGACGGGGATCCGCTCGCCCTGTCCGGCGTCGAGCTCCCGCAGCTCGGCGAGCGTCCGGTCGGCGATGGCTCCTTTGCCGTCGGTCGTGCGGTCCACGTCGGTGTCGTGCATGACGACGAGCGCGCCGTCCTTGCTCAGGTGCAGGTCGAGCTCGATGGCGTCCATGCCCGCCTGTTCCGCGTGGCGGAAGGACCGCAGGGTGTTCTCCGGCTCGACGCCCATGACCCCGCGATGTCCGATGATGAGGAGACTCAAGGTTCTCTCGCTTCCGTCGACGGCGGCTCTCGCGTGGCATTGCTACCCAGCTTGCAGAGCCGCAGCCCAACGTTCCGGTTCCCCGTCCCGGTCCCGCGGTACGGCGGGGCGCCCGCTGCCCCGGAAGAGCCCCCGGGCGACGGCCGCCCGGGGGCTCTTCGATCCGCGGATTCTCCGGGCAGCGCTGGGTGGAAGCGGTTCCATCGGGGCAGACGACGGGAAGATTCGCTGCGATCAAGGGGGTTCAGCGGGACAATCTGTTGCATGCGCCTTGAATGAGCGAACCGAAGCCGGATACGGTGTCCCAGCGGTTTGGCGACAAGTTCTGCTGTGGAGGAAGTGACATGACGAAAATTCTTGTGCAGGACACGGTCGAGGGCGGCATATCCAGCGCCCAGCCAGTGATCGAGCACCCGGCCTGGCCCGTGCTCAAGAACGCCGTCGAGGAGATCCGGCCCTGGCAGTCGAAGGACGGCTCCATCGACTTCGGGGTCGACGGGGCCCCCTCCCGTGCTGCCGCCGATGCCGCGCTCGCCCGGGTGACCGGTGCGGTCGAGGAGCTTTCCGCACTGCTGCCGCACGACGCCGCGTACCACCGCGCGCTCGTCGCCGACCTCCGCAAGTGGGCCGACGGCGGATTCGCCGTACCGGACTTCCTGGACTCGCTGCTCGCCTTCCACCCGGCGGATCTGCGGGCCGACGGCCTCCAGCACCTGGTCGTCTTCGCGATGTACACGCAGAACGGCAACCCGGACCGCAATCTCGAAGCCGTCGTGCTGCGCATGGTCTGGCCGGATTGGCTCGCCGAGCTGGAGGCCACGCGCTACGACAACCCGATGTACTGCGGCATCACCTTCGAGGACTTCACCCCCGGGTACGACACCAACTCCGCCGTGCTCTTCCCTGAGACCATCGCCGTGCGCGAAGCGCCCGACCGTTTCACCTGGGGCGGTATCTTCTGCGACCGCGAGGCGGCGCGCTTCCGGACCGTCACGGAGGCAGCCGTCGGCGTCCTGCGGCTCGAACTGCCCGACGACATCCGGGACATGCTCGCCGATCAGGGCCGCTGCCAGCAGGCGTTCGTGCTGTGGGACATGGTCCATGACCGCACCCACAGCCACGGCGACCTGCCGTTCGACCCGTTCATGATCAAGCAGCGCCAGCCGTTCTGGATGTACGGCCTCGAAGAGCTGCGCTGCGACCTCACCGCCTTCCGGGAGGCCGTGCGTCTGGAGGCCGACGGCTTCGGACAGGGCCGCGACGTCCAGTACGCCGTGCTCTTCGACCGCATGTTCCGCTTCCCGGTGACCGGCGAGCGCGTACGCAACTACGACGGTCTCGGCGGCCAGCTGCTCTTCGCCTACCTGCACCAGCACGACGTGGTGCGCTGGACCGACAGCACCCTCAAGATCGACTGGGAGCGGGCCCCCGAGGTCACCAACCAGCTCTGCGCGGAGATCGAGGACCTGTACCGGGCCGGTATCGACCGCCCGAAGCTGGTCCACTGGTTCGCCGCCTACGACCTGGTCTCCCGCTATCTCGCCCCGCACCCCGGATCGCGCTGGGCCAAGGGCCCGGACGCCCTGGACCTGACGCAGCCGCCGCGTAAACTGGTGGACGACGTGCTTCCGGACGAGTTTCCGCTCAGCATGTTCTATGAGGCACTCGCCAAGAAGCTGAAGAGTGTGGTCGCCTCGACCAGGGGCATCACCGCGGCGGGCGCCCCCGAGCGGGAAGCGGCGTGAGCGTCCGCAGGCAGGAGGCGGAGACAATGGGCAAGGGATCACTGGACGGGGCCGTGGTGGCCGTCGCGGGGGCCGCGGGCCCCGCGGGCCGGGCGGCGCTGCTGAGGCTGGCCGAGGCCGGCGCGACGGTGGTCGGCGCCGACGCTGATGTCGCCCGGCTGGCCGAGGCGGTGGACGCCGCCCGCTACGCGCACGGCGGCGCCACCGTGACCGGCGAGGCCGTCGACCTGCTGGATCTGGCGGCGACACGGGCCTGGGCCGACCGTACGGAGGCCGAGTTCGGCCGGATCGACGGTCTGGTGCACCTGGTGGGCGGCTGGCGCGGGAGTGCCGGCTTCGCCGAGACCGGGATCGCCGACTGGAACCTGCTGGAGAAGCTGCTCATCCGTACGGTGCAGCACACCTCACTGGCCTTCCACGACGCACTGCTGCGCAGCGACCGAGGCCGCTACGTGCTGATCAGCGCGGCGGGCGCGTCCAAGCCCACGGCGGGCAACGCCGCCTACGCCGCGTCGAAGGCCGCGGCCGAGGCCTGGACGCTGGCACTCGGCGACGCCTTCCGCAAAGCGGGCGGTGAGGACGGTCCGCGGACCGCGGCCTCCGTCCTGGTGATCAAGGCTCTGGTGCACGACGCGATGCGTGCCGAGCGGCCGAATGCGAAGTTCTCGGGCTTCACCGACGTCGCGCAGCTGGCCGAGGCCATCGCAGGTGTCTGGGACAAGCCCGCCGGAGACGTGAACGGAAAGCGCCTGTGGCTGACACCCGCCCCGTGAGGACCGATGCCGTACGCCACCACGACCCCCAGGTCCGTGGCTTCGCCAGTGACAACTACGCGGGTGCGCACCCGGAGATCCTGGCCGCGCTCGCCGTCGCCAACGGCGGGCACCAGATCGCGTACGGCGAGGACGCGTACACCGAGCACCTCCAGCGGCTGATCCACAGCCACTTCGGCCAGAGCGCCGAGGCGTTCCCGGTCTTCAACGGCACCGGCGCCAACGTCGTCGCCCTGCAGGCGCTGACCGACCGGTGGGGCGCTGTCGTCGCCGCCGAGTCGGCCCACATCAACGTCGACGAGGGCGGCGCACCGGAGCGGGTCGCCGGTCTGAAGCTGCTGACCGTCCCCACGCCCGACGGCAAGCTCACCCCCGAACTGATCGACCGTCAGGCGTTCGGCTGGGACGACGAGCACCGGGCGATGCCGCAGGTGGTGTCGATCACCCAGAACACCGAACTCGGCACGGTCTACACGCCCGCCGAGATCCGGGCGATCTGCGACCACGCCCACGGATACGGCATGAAGGTCCACCTCGACGGGGCCCGGATAGCCAATGCCGCGGCGTCGCTGGACGTTCCGATGCGTGCCTTCACCAACGCGGTGGGGGTCGACATCCTCTCGTTCGGCGGCACCAAGAACGGCATGCTCTTCGGCGAGGCCGTCGTGGTGCTCAACCCGGACGCCGTGCGGCACATGAAGCACGTGCGGAAGATGTCGATGCAGCTCGCGTCCAAGATGCGTTTCGTGTCGGTGCAGCTGGAGGCCCTGCTCACCCGTGATCTGTGGCTGCGCAACGCCCGTCACGCCAACACCATGGCCCGGCGTCTCGCCGCGGGGGTGCGCGACACCGACGGGGTCGAGATCCTGCACGCGGTCGAGGCGAACGCGGTGTTCGCGCGGCTGCCGCACGACGTCAGCGAGCGGCTGCAGAAGCGTTACCGCTTCTACTTCTGGGACGAGCCTGCGGGCGACGTCCGCTGGATGTGCTCCTTCGACACCACGGAGGAGGATGTGGACGGCTTCCTGCTGGCCCTCAAGGAGGAGCTGGCCCGCTGAGGAGTGCGCGGACCTGCGACCGACCGGACAGCATTGAGTCCGTTCGGTCGTACGCGTATGCCTGCGGCCCGGCCGCCGTGAAACCGCCGTGGCCCGGCGCGGGACGTCCCGCGCGGCCGGACCCGCCAGGACGCCCGGGAGGACAGGCCGCCCGCCCGCGGGCGGCCCTCGCTCGGCGGGGAGGCCGCCCGGCGGGCGCGCCGGAAGCCCGGAGGAGGGGCTCCGGACGGCGTCAGCCGGTTCCGGCCTCGCGCACCTGCGCGGGGGTGGGCGCCGTGCCGCCCAGGTGGGCCGGGATCCACCAGGTGTCCGACGCGTTCCTGGGGCGCACCGGATAGGCGCGCTGCGCCGCTTCCAGCAGCTCCTGCATGCGCTCGCGGAGCCTGCGGGTGATCGCTCCCGCGTACTCGTCGGAGGGCGCGTCCATGGGCTCCCCCACCCGGACCGTCACGGGGATGTGACTGCGCTTGAGGTTGCGCGGCCTGCCCTTGGTCCAGATCCGCTGGGTGCCCCACAGGGCCATCGGGATCAGCGGCACGCCCGCGTCCTGCGCCAGCCGCGCGGCGCCGGACTTGAAGCTCTTGAGGGTGAAGGACTCCGAGATGGTGGCCTCGGGGAAGACGCCGATGATCTCGCCGGAGCGCAGTGCGGTCAGGGCGTGCCGGTAGGCCGCCTCGCCCTGCTTGCGGTCCACCGGGATGTGCTTCATCCCGCGCATCAGCGGCCCGGAGATCTTGTGCCGGAAGACGGACTCCTTCGCCATGAATCGCACCAGGCGCTTCTGGGGGAGCGCGGCCAGACCGTCGAAGATGAAGTCCAGGTAGCCGATGTGGTTGCTGACGAGAACGGCACCGCCCGAGCGCGGGATGTTCTCGGAACCCTGTGTATCGATCTTGAGGTCGAGCGCCTTGAAGAGCCCCCGAGCGGCGCCGATGACCGGTCGATAGACGAGTTCTGCCATCTGGAGAAGACCCTTCTGTGCCCGGGGACGCGGCCCCGGGAAGTTACGCTGCCGTAGGTTTTCGGCATGGGGCAGATCGTGCCCCATGCCGACCAGAGTAGCCACCCTTGGTGAGGCGGGGCCGCGAGATCCTCGTCACGTCGCGCCCGGGCCGTCGGCACCACTCCCGAGCAGGGGATACTCCGCCGGGCGCGGCCGGAGCCGCCCCGCGCGCCGCCCCGGGAATCATCCCGGACGGAGAAGCGCTGCACCTCGGCGGAGGCCCGGGGTGTGCCGGGCGGCGGCAGGGACGGCCGGCCGGCAGCGGCGGGGACGTACGGCTTCTCGCAGGTACGGCGGTGGAGCGGGACAGGAGCGCGACGTGCACGAGCAGGATGGCGAAAGGCGGCTGGGGGCCGCGGAGTTGGGTGTGGAGCCGGGGGAGCGGGCGACGCTCGTCCAGTTCTCCACTGCCTTCTGCCGCCCCTGCCGGGCGACCTGGCGGACACTCCAGGAGGTGGCCGCCATGGTCGACGGGGTCACTCATGTCGAGCTGGACGCCGAGGCCCGGCTCGCACTCGTACGGGAGCTGGAGGTGGTGAGCACCCCCACCGTGCTGGTGCTCGACGGGCAGGGCCGCATCGTCGGACGGGCCTCCGGGCAGCCGCGCAAGGTCGATGTCATCGCCGCCCTGGGGCGGGCGGTCTGACCCGCCGTGAGTGATCTCCCACATCCCGGAACGCCCTTGACGGGGTCTCCCTCGAATCGTCAATCTGACGCTATGTCGCTGCTCCCCCCTCCTGACGGCCGGTGCCCCCGCCGCCGGGCCCCCGCGGACCCGGCCCGCAGCTCCGGCGCGCGCTGTCCGGGTGTCTGACACATCCCCGGCCCCGTTGGCTCACCCCGGAGAAGGACACCCGCATGAAGACACCGTCAAGGACACCGAAGAGGCCGGCGCCGTCCGCCGCGCGCACCGCCCCGGAAGCCGCCGGAGGGTCCGCCGCCGACCCGCTCGCCGCCTCCGCACTGCTCCGCTCGGTCTTCCGCCGCCACGCCTCCGGGGTCGCGGTGGTCACCGCGGCCGGGGAGCGGCCGGTGGGTTTCACCGCGACCTCGGTCAGCTCCGTCGCCGCTGAGCCGCCGCTGATCTCCTTCGGCGTCGGCACGGGTTCGTCGAGCTGGCCCGTGGTGGCCGCGGCCGAGCACATCGGGGTCCACATACTCGGCGAGCACCAGCAGGAGCTCGCCGCGACCTTCGCGCGCAGCGGCGCCGACCGGTTCGCCGCGCCGACCGACTGGCGCAGCGGCCCCGAGGGTGTGCCGCTGCTGAACGGCGTACTGGCGTGGCTGGTCTGCCGTGTGGTGGCGCGGGTCCCCGCCGGTGACCACCGCATCGTGATCGCCGAGGTGGTCACGGGCGACCCGGCCGGGTCCGGCCGCCCGCTCCTCTACCACCAGGGGCGCTTCAACGCGCTGCGGGACTGAGAATCTCCCGGGGACCGCGGCTACGGAGCGTTGCTCACATCACAGTTCAAAGCGCTTGCTCAGCGGGTACATTCTGGATGTACTGGCGAGTAATATTTCGGTCGGGGGCGTCGGAACCCCCAACCGGAAATCGCCCCATCAGGCGCCTATGCTGCGAGCAACAAGGCAGCCCGGAAAAGACGATGCAGTAGGAGAGCCGGCGTGAGCTTGAGGATCGTTGTCTGTGTGAAGTACGTGCCCGATGCCACCGGTGACCGGCATTTCGCCGATGACCTGACACTGGACCGTGATGATGTCGACGGGCTGCTGTCGGAGCTCGACGAGTACGCGGTGGAGCAGGCGCTCCAGATCGCGGGCGAGGCCGACGACGCGGAGATCACTGTCCTCACGGTCGGTCCCGAGGACGCGAAGGACGCGCTGCGCAAGGCGCTCTCGATGGGAGCCGACAAGGCCGTCCACGTCGAGGACGACGATCTGCACGGCACCGACGTGATGGGTACGTCGCTGGTACTCGCCAAGGCCATCGAGAAGACCGGGTACGACCTGGTCGTCTGCGGTATGGCCTCGACCGACGGCACGATGGGCGTGCTCCCGGCGCTGCTCGCCGAGCGTCTGGGTGTCCCGCAGGTCACGCTGCTGTCCGAGGTGTCGGTCGACGGCACCACGGTCAAGGGCCGCCGGGACGGCGACTCCGCCAGCGAGCAGCTGGAGGCCTCGCTGCCTGCCGTCGTGTCCGTGACGGACCAGTCGGGCGAGGCCCGCTACCCGTCCTTCAAGGGCATCATGGCGGCCAAGAAGAAGCCCGTGGAGTCCCTGGACCTGGGGGACCTGGACCTTGAGGCCGGCGCTGTCGGCCTGGAGGGCGCGTGGACCAAGGTCGACTCCGCGGCGCAGCGCCCGGCCCGTACCGCCGGGACGATCGTCAAGGACGAGGGCGAGGGCGGCAAGCAGCTCGCCGAGTACCTCGCGGGCCAGAAGTTCATCTGAGGCTCCCGGAGCCCCTCGACCGCCCGAGCGTCCCGAACGCCCCCCAGATTCTTCGCATTCGCAGGAGAGCAATCCCATGGCTGAAGTTCTCGTCTATGTCGATCACCTCGACGGTGCCGTCCGCAAGCCCACCCTGGAGCTTCTGACGCTGGCCCGCCGGATCGGTGACCCGGTCGCCGTCGCGCTGGGTGCCGGTGCGCAGGACACCGCGGCGGCCCTCGCTGAGCACGGCGCGGTGAAGGTCCTGACCGCGGACGCCCCCGAGTTCGCCGACTACCTCGTCGTCCCGAAGGTCGACGCGCTGCAGGCCGCGTACGACGCCGTGTCCCCGGCCGCGGTACTGGTGCCGTCCTCCGCCGAGGGCAAGGAGATCGCCGCGCGCCTCGCGGTGCGTATCGGCTCCGGCATCATCACCGACGCCACCGACCTGGAGGCCGGTGCGGACGGCCCGGTGGCCACGCAGTCCGCGTTCGCCGCGTCGTTCACGACCAAGTCCCGCGTCTCCCGCGGCACTCCGGTCATCACCGTCAAGCCGAACTCGGCACCGGTCGAGGCGGCCCCGGCCGCGGGGACCGTCGAGGCCCTGTCCGTGTCCTTCGGCGAGGGCTCGACCGGTACCAAGGTCGTCTCGCGCACGCCGCGTGAGTCGACGGGCCGTCCGGAGCTGACGGAGGCCGCGATCGTGGTCTCCGGCGGCCGCGGGGTCAACGGTGCGGAGAACTTCCACCTCATCGAGGCCCTGGCCGACTCGCTCGGCGCCGCTGTCGGTGCCTCGCGCGCCGCCGTGGACGCCGGCTGGTACCCGCACTCCAACCAGGTCGGCCAGACCGGTAAGTCCGTCTCGCCGCAGCTCTACATCGCCAACGGCATCTCCGGCGCGATCCAGCACCGCGCCGGCATGCAGACGTCGAAGACCATCGTCGCCGTCAACAAGGACGCCGAGGCGCCGATCTTCGACCTCGTCGACTACGGCGTCGTCGGCGACCTCTTCCAGGTCGTTCCGCAGCTCACCGAAGAGGTCACCGCCCGCAAGGGCTGATCCGACTCTTCTCGGCGGCCGGGGGCCGCGCGGCGAACGACGCCGCGCGGCCCCCGGCTGTTTCGGCCGGGCCGCCGGCCATTGACGCAGGTCATGACCGCCCATTAACTTCACTATGCGGATTGTTGATTCCGTGAAGCGGAAAATAGGAGGGTGCAGGGATGGGTCAGCAGGAGAAGGTGGCGACGAGCCTCGCCGGCGCGGTCAGCGAGGACATCAGCGCTTCCCTGGTTGCGGTCGACGAGGAGCTGGCGAGCCGCTACCCGGGGGACCCCGGCACCCGTCAGCCCGTGCACACCGTGTACGTCCCCGGTGACGTGTTCGACGCCGGCACCCTCCGCTCCTGGGGCGACCAGGCGCTGGCCTCGCTGGACACCCACGCTCCCGACGCGGCCTCCTTCGCCGCGGTTCTCGGCATCGGTGACGACCTCGCCGAGGCCGTCCACGACAGGGTGCGGGCGAAGCTGGAGCGCGAGCCCGTCGAGGACCTGCGCGTCGACTTCGAGGACGGCTACGGCCCCCGCCCCGACGCCGAGGAGGACGAGGCGGCCGCCCGCGCCGCCCGGCTGGTCTCCGAGGCGTACGCGAACGGCACGGCCGCTCCGTACATGGGCATCCGGATGAAGTGCATGGAGGCGGCGGTCCGCGACCGCGGCATCCGCACCACCGACATCTTCCTCACCGGCCTGATGCAGGCGGGCGGACTGCCCGAAGGGCTCGTCCTGACCCTTCCCAAGGTGACCTACCCCGAGCAGGTCACCGCCTTCGTGCGTCTCCTCGAAGCCTTCGAGAAGACACACAGCCTCCCCGCCGGCCGGATCGGCTTCGAGATCCAGATCGAGACCAGCCAGTCCATCCTCGCCTCGGACGGCACAGCGGCCGTCGCCCGGATGATCGGAGCCGCGGAGGGCCGGGCCACCGGGCTGCACTACGGGACCTTCGACTACAGCGCCTGCGTCGGCGTCAGCGCGGCGCACCAGGCCAGCGACCACCCCGCGGCCGACCACGCCAAGGCCGTCATGCAGGTCGCGGCCGCCGGCACCGGCGTACGGGTGTCCGACGGCTCGACCAACGTCCTGCCGATCGGCACGACCGAGCACGTGCACGAGGCCTGGCGGCTGCACTACGGCCTCACGCGCCGCGCCCTGGCCCGCGCCTACTACCAGGGCTGGGACATGCACCCCGCTCATCTGCCGACCCGCTACGCGGCGGTGTACGCCTTCTACCGGGAGGGCCTGGAGCCCGCCGCTGCCCGGCTCGCTGCCTACGTGGCCAAGGCCGCGGGCGACGTCATGGACGAGCCGGCGACCGCGAAGGCCCTCAGCGGATATCTGCTGCGCGGGCTCGACTGCGGCGCCCTCGACGACGCCGAGGTCTCCCGGCTCACCGGTCTGGACCGCGCCGGACTGGAGAGCTTCGCAGGCCCGCGCCGCGCGGACCTGACGATCACCGCTCCCTGACCGGACCCGCGCACGCGCCGGGACCCCGTCCCGCCCCTGCCGGTCGTGGCACTGCCCCCGCCGGATTCCGGCGGGGGCAGTGCCACGACCACCGCGTACTTCGCTACGCGGGCGGGATCTCGCCCGAGCCGCGGGCGATGAGGCGGGTGGGCAGCACCTTCTGCGCGGGTGCGTCGTTCGCGCCGTCCAGCCTGCGGAAAAGTGTCTCGGCCGCCGTGCGTCCCAGCGCGGCCGCGTCCTGGGCGATCACCGTGATCCCCAGCAGGTCGGCCAGCTCGATGTCGTCGAAACCGACGAGGGCGACCCGCTGGTCCCGCTCGGCCAGGACGCGTACGGCCGTCACCGTCACCCGGTTGTTGCCCGCGAAGATCGCGGTGACCGGCGAGGGCCCGTCCAGCAGCGTCTCCACCGCGGCGCGCACCCGTCCGGCCTCCGTGACGCCGAGCGAGACCCAGGCCTCGTCCACGGTGAGGCCGCCCTCGGTCATGGCCGCGTGGTAGCCGCGCAGACGCTCGGTGGCCGTGTGGATGCGCGGCTGGTCACCGATGAAGCCGATCCTCCGGTGACCCCCCGCGATCAGATGGGCGACGCCGTCG
The DNA here is from genome assembly GCF_036061255.1 of Streptomyces sp. NBC_00388. Classification (NCBI taxonomy): domain Bacteria; kingdom Bacillati; phylum Actinomycetota; class Actinomycetes; order Kitasatosporales; family Streptomycetaceae; genus Streptomyces; species Streptomyces sp. NBC_00388. Next base: position 837,195 of record NZ_CP107948.1, on the reverse strand, counting down.
CGGGCGCCGCCGAAGTTGTCCGAGAACACCATGTCCGCGTCGATCCTCCCGGCGGGGCGGTCCACGAAGACGGTGGCGACCCCGGCGGCGATCTCCGGCTCCAGATAGCGGTGGTCGTCCCCGGCCGGGATCACGATCAGCCCGTCCACCCTGCGGGCACAGAGGGCGAGGACCAGCTCCTGCTCCCGCTCCGGGTCCTCGGCGCTCGAACCGTTGATCAGCAGGGCGCCGTGGGCGCGGGCCACCTCTTCCACCGCGCGGTTCAGCGGGCCGTAGAAGGGGTCGGCGAGGTCTTCGAGGACCAGCCCGATGCTCGCGGTGCGGCCCTTGCGCAGCACGCGCGCGCTGTCGTTGCGGCGGAAGCCGAGGGCCTCGATGGCCTCCTGCACCCGGCGCTCGGTGTCGGGCGTGACACCCGCCTCGCCGTTCACCACCCGCGACACTGTCTTGAGGCCGACTCCGGCGCGCGCGGCGACATCCTTCATCGTCGGCCGGTTGCCGTAGCGGGGCTCGGAGTGGCTGGCGGTCTGTGCCACGGTGCGCTGTCCTGTCGTCGGCTGGTGTGCTGTGGGAGATGCGTGTCGAGCATAGGGCCTGGACAACGTTGTCAGGTGAATGGAGACTGACCACTTACACTCCTCACCACCCCTTGTCACCTGGAGATCCGACAGCAATGCACAACCACCTCGTAGCCGCGCTGGACATCGGCGGCACAAAGATCGCCGGCGCGCTGGTGGACGGCAGGGGGCAGATTCTCGTACGGACGCAGGCGCCCACACCCGCCAAGGAGGACGGCGACACCGTGATGGGCGCCGTCAGGGAGGTGCTCGACGGGCTCGCGGCCGACCCCCGGTGGGAGCGGGCGACCGCCGTCGGGATCGGCAGCGCCGGGCCGGTGGACGCGTCGGCGGGCACCGTCAGCCCGGTCAATGTGCCCGGCTGGCGCGACTACCCGCTCGTCGACCGGGTGCGCGGCGCGGTGGGCGGCCTCCCCGTCACGCTCGTCGGGGACGGTGTCGCGATGACCGCGGCCGAACACTGGCTGGGCGCGGCCCGCGGGTACGACAACGCGCTGTGCATGGTCGTGTCCACGGGTGTGGGCGGCGGTCTGGTGCTGGGCGGCACGCTGCGCCCCGGCCCCAGCGGCAACGCCGGGCACATCGGCCACATCAGTGTCGACCTGGACGGCGACCCCTGCCCGTGCGGTTCGCGCGGCTGCGTCGAGCGCATCGCGAGCGGCCCGAACATAGCGCGCCGGGCACTGGCCGACGGCTGGCGCCCCGGCCCGGACGGAGACGTCACAGCGGCCGCGGTGGCCGCTTCGGCCCGGGCCGGCGACCGGATCGCTGTCGCGTCCTTCGAGCGCGCTGCGCAGGCGCTCGCCGCCGGGATCGCCGCGACCGCGACCCTGGTCGAGATCGACATCGCGGTGATCGGCGGGGGAGTGGCGGGCGCGGGCGATGTGCTGTTCGTGCCGCTGCGCCGTGCCCTGCGGGACTACGCCACGCTCTCCTTCGTGCAGCAGCTGACGGTGGCGCCCGCGCTGATGGGCAATGACGCGGGCCTGGTCGGAGCGGCTGCTGCCGCCTCGCTCGGCGAGCCGGACGGGGCGGCAGCGGGCGTCAGCAGCTGAGCCGCGCCCCGGCCCAGTCGGCGTGATCGGAGTCGTTCCCGTCCCCGCCGTCCATGACCACCAGACGCACGGTCCGCGCGCCACTGACATCGGCGGAGAGCGGCTGCGCCGGCATGTCGTTGGTGAGGACCCCGGTCGACGCGGCCTTCTTGCCGTCGGCCCAGATCTCGAACGTGACCGTTCCCTTCGTGCTCTTCTCGTCGTCGAGGCCCACCTGCGCACTCACCCGCGAACAGGCGCCGCCCGTGTAGTACTCGACGCTGCTCGGCGCGTGCACCCCGAGCCCCTTGGCGTACACGGTCCCGCCGATGGTGATCGGGTTTCCGTCACCCGCCTGGTCCTCGCCGTTGCTGGTGTCCTTCTCGACCGGGCCCCAGCCGTTGGCCGACGACATCGCCGGCAGGTCGCCGAGGTACGGGCTTCCGGCGGGCGGTGCCACGACGACGTGCACCGGGACGGACTGCCCGGACCGGACGCTCCGGCCGGCCGGTGAGCGGTACGCCGACGCCAGCGTGAGGTCGTAGGCGCCCGCAGGCGTCCCCGCGGGAGCCGTGAGGCGCCAGGAGGTGCGCAGCGTCTTCCCGGACGGCACAGCGGGCGCCGAGGCGCCCGAGAGGGCCTTCACGGTCCAGCCCGCCGGTCCGGTGAGTGTGGCGCTCACCCGCAGCGCCGGGAGCGGGCCGAGATCGGTGACCGTGGTGGTCACCGGAATGGCCTTGCCCGCCTCGGCCAGCAGCGGCCCGCTGACCCCGGTCTCGGCGGCCGGGGGATGCAGGGCCCACGCGCGGTCCGCCGCCACGCGCAGCAGCACCGTGCCGTGGGCCGGCACGGTGGCCGACAGGGTCCCCGCCGTGCTGTACGTGCGGTGCTGCCACAGGTCCCGCATGGTGTACCCGGCTGCGCCTGGCAGACCGGCCGCGGCCGCCGTGGTGGAGATGTGCTGCGGGTTGTCCGACTCGTTGAAGAGCGCCACGGCGCGGCTGCCGTCCTTCATCTCCTTCGAGACCACCCAGCGTCCGCCGTCCGACGAGATCACGGTGCCCTGCTTGCCCAGCGGGTCCTGGTCGACGGCGATGACCTCCTTGTTGGTCACGATGCCGTAGGTCTCGTCGGACGCCTTGCGCAGATCCGTGCCGATCAGCAGGGGCGCCGCCATGACCGACCACATCGAGAAGTGCGTGCGGTACTCGGTGCCGGTCATCCCGCCGTTGCCGACCTCCAGCATGTCGGGGTCGTTCCAGTGCCCCGGCCCCGCTGCTGCGGCGAGCGGCAGGTTCTGCTTGATGATCGACAGCATCGAGCCCCAGTTGTCACTGATGTCACCGGTCGTGCGCCAGAGGTTCCCGACGGAGCCGGCCCACTCCCAGGGCTTGTTGGAGCCCCACTCGCAGATGCTGTAGACGATGGGGCGCCCGGTGGCGGCGAGGGCGTCGCGCATGGCCGTGTAGCGCTTGACCGCGTCCACACCCTGGTTGTTGCAGTTGTCGTACTTGAGGTAGTCGACGCCCCAGTCGGCGAACTGCCGTGCGTCGCTCACCTCGTGGCCCAGCGCCCCGGGCAGTCCGGTGCTGTCGCACGTCCGGGTGCCCGCACTCGTGTAGATACCGAGCTTGAGCCCCTTGGAGTGGACGTAGTCGGCAACGGCCTTGATGCCGTGCGGGAAGCGCACCGGATCCGGGACCAGCTTCCCCGCGGCGTCCCGCTGGGGGAGCGCCCAGCAGTCGTCGAGGTTCACATACTGGTATCCGGCGGCCTTGAGGCCCTTGCTGACGAAGGTGTCGGCGATGCCTTCGACCATCGCCTCGTCGAAGTCCGCGCCGCAGTGCGTGGAGTTCCAGTTGTTGAAACCCATCGGAGGTGTGAGCGCCAGGCCGTTGTCGGCCTTCGGTGTCACGGCCTCCGGTGCGCTGTTTGCCGCTGCGGGTGAGGCGAGGCCACCGGCGCAGAGCAGCGCGGTGACCAGTGCTCCGAGGACTCTTCGAGGCGTGGGGCGGGAGTGGCTGGGGGGAAAGTGACGCGTCGTGACGTTCCTCCGTACGGGCCCGTGATCGGATGTCTTCATGTACGTGTCATGTCGAGCGTTTACGGTAGGGCGTGTTCGAGTCTGTTGGAAGAGGCGGGGTAACGGTTGTTCGATTTCTCGCCAAACCCCTTGACGTGCACGTCACTTGGGAGTGAGATCCAATCCTCGCGTTCGGTTGTGTTGGGTTTCACCCTGGAGGAGGGGGACATGGCGCAGTCTTCGTACAACGGTTCAGTCGTGCCTGGAAGTGTGGCGGGACATCGGATGTCCCGTCTTTCCCGCCGAAGTGTTCTGCGTGGTGCGGCGGCCGGTGCCGGCGCTGTCGCGCTCCCTTCGCTCCTGGCCGCGTGCAGCAGCGGTCCAGGAGGCGACTCCAAGACCATCAAGCTGGGATCCAACTCCTCGGACGCCGTGCCGGAGAAGGCCTTCGCCGCGGCTTTCGACGCCTACGGGAAGCAGTCCACGGACGGCCGCAAGGTCAAGGTCAACACCGTTGACCACAACAGCTTCCAGGAGAACATCAACCGCTATCTGCAGAGCGACCCGGACGAGGTCTTCATGTGGTTCGCGGGGAACCGTATGCAGTACTTCGCCAAGAAGGGCCTGCTGTACGACATCAGCGACCTGTGGCAGGACTACAAGGGTTTCAGTCCCGCGCTCAAGGCCCAGTCGACGGGAGCGGACGGCAAGCAGTACTTCACGCCGTACTACTACTACCCGTGGGCGGTCTTCCACCGGAGGAGCCTCTTCACCAAGTACGGCTACGAGGCCCCGAAGACGCTCGACGAGTACATCGCACTCGCCAGGCAGATGAAGAAGGACAAGCTCGTCCCCATCGGTTTCTGCGACAAGGACGGGTGGCCCGCGATGGGCACCTTCGACTACATCAACATGCGGACCAACGGCTACGACTTCCACAAGTCCCTCATGGCGGGCGAGGAGGCGTGGACCGACAAGCGGGTCAAGGACGTCTTCGACACCTGGCGGCGCCTCCTCCCGTACTGCCAGCCCGGCGCCAACGGGCGCACCTGGCAGGAGACGGGCCAGAGCCTCCAGAAGCGCGAGATCGGCATGGTGGTGCTCGGCATGCCGCACCCGGGCCAGCAGTTCCCCGCCGCCGAGCGGTCCGACATCGACTTCTTCGCCTTCCCGGAGATCGACCCGGCGCACGGCCAGGACGCCGTCGAGGCACCCATCGACGGCTTCCTGCTGGCGAAGAAGTCCAAGGAGCTCAGGAACAAGAAGTCGATGGAGAGCGCGAGGGACCTGCTCAAGTGGCTGGCCACGCCGAAGGCCGAGGACATCTACCTGGCCGGCGACCCCAACAACATCGCGGTCAACAGCGGGGCCGACCTCTCGAAGTACACCGCGCTGCAGAAGAAGTCCGCCGAGCTGATCTCCGGGGCGAAGCAGATCTCGCAGTTCATGGACCGTGACACCCGCCCGGACTTCGCGTCGACGGTGATGATCCCGGCCATCCAGAAGTTCATCTCCACCCCGAACGACGTCGACGGACTCTGCAACGACATCGAGCGGCAGAAGAAGACCATCTTCGCTTCCGAGTGATCAGCCCCCTGGAGTTCAGACCGTGGCGCTCAACACCGCGCGGCGCTCCGCACGACGAGGCCGCCGCCGTTTCACCCGGCGCGACCTCGTCGTTCTCGGGCTGCTGCTGGGCATACCCGTCCTGCTCGACATCGCCGTCGTGTGGGGGCCGACCCTCGCATCCGTCGTGCTCTCCTTCACCAGCTGGGACGGCGTCGGATCCATCAAGTGGGTCGGGACGCAGAACTACGCGAACCTCTTCACCAACTACCCGCCCTTCTGGCCCGCGGTCCGGCACAACCTGCTGTGGCTGGGCTTCCTCGGTCTCGTCGCGGTGCCGTTCGGGCTGCTGCTGGCCGTACTCATCGACCGCGGCGTGCGCTTCAGCCGCTTCTACCAGTCGACGCTCTACATGCCGGTGGTGCTCTCCCTCGCCGTCGTCGGCTTCATCGCCCAGCTGATCTTCTCCCGCGACCAGGGCGTGCTCAACGCCGTCATCGGAGACACCAAGAACCCCACCGACTGGCTCGGTGACCCCAGGCTCAACATCTGGATGATCCTGCTGGCCGCGGCCTGGCGGCACACCGGATACGTGATGATCCTCTACCTCGCCGGGCTGAAGGCCGTGGACCCCTCGCTCAAGGAGGCGGCGGCCATCGACGGCGCGAACGAGGCGCAGACCTTCTTCCGGGTGGTCTTCCCGACCCTGCGGCCGGTCAACGTCATCGTCGGCGTCATCACCGTCATCGAGTCGCTGCGCGCCTTCGACATCGTCTACGCGGTCAACCACGGCCGCAACGGCCTGGAAGTCCTCTCGGTGCTCGTCACCGACAACATCATCGGCGAGGCGAGCAGGATCGGCTTCGGCTCGGCCATCGCCGTGGTGCTGCTGGCCGTCTCCATGGGCTTCGTCGTGACGTATCTGGTGCAGGAGATCCGAGGAGAGAAGGACCGATGACCGTCGACACCGCACCGCCGCCCACCGCGGTCCCGGCGTCCGCGCCCACTGCCGGGCGGCGGAGGACGCGCCCCGGCCGGATCGGCCTGCACATCTTCCTGATGGGCGTCTCGATCGCCTTCCTCGCGCCCCTGCTCCTGGCGGTCTACGCCTCTCTCAGGCCGTACGACGAGACCTCCAAGTACGGATACTTCTCCTGGCCGAGGCACCTCTCCTTCCACTACTACAAGCAGGCCTTCAGCGATTCGGGGATGACGAAGTACTTCGTCAACACGCTGATCATCGCCGTGCCCGGGGTCGTCGTCACGCTCTTCCTCGCGTCGTTCGTGGCGTTCGCCGTGTCCCGGATCAGACTCCGCGGCGGCATCGTCCTGCTGATGCTCTTCACGGCGGGCAACCTGCTGCCGCAACAGGTCATCGTCACTCCGCTGTACGTCGTGTTCAACCGCATCCCGCTGCCGTACTGGATGTCCGACTCGATGACGATGTTCGACTCGTACTGGGCCGTCATCCTGGTCCAGATCGGGTTCCAGATCGGCTTCTGCGTCTTCGTCCTCGCGAACTTCATGCGGACGCTGCCGCAGGAGATCCTGGAGGCGGCGATCGTCGACGGCGCGGGGGTGTGGACCCAGTTCTGGCGGATCACCCTGCCGCTCTGCCGCCCCGCCATCGCGGCCCTGTGCACCCTTGAGTTCACCTGGATGTACAACGACTTCCTGTGGGCCCTGGTCTTCATGTCGGACGGGGACAAGCTGCCAATCACCTCGGCGCTGAACAACCTGCGGGGACAGTTCTTCACGGACTACAACCTGCTGGCCGCAGGCTCGGTGATCGTGGCGCTGCCCACGCTCGTGGTGTTCCTGCTGCTGCAACGGCATTTCATCGCCGGGCTGACGCTCGGCTCCACCAAGTGAGCCGCTGACGAACGGGGATCACGCCGGAGGGGGCCAGGCCCCCTCCGGCGTGACCCCTGACGCCAGGTCAGGGGCAGGCCGTCCCGCGCGGACCGAAAAGTTCCGGCAAAGTGTTGGCGGGTGCAACCATTGCGGGCTCTCGTGTGTCAGGAGAGGTGAATCACTTCTCGAAATGATCGGAGTCCGTGTGCGTTCCCGAGCCCTGGGTACAGGTGTGGCCATCGCCGTAGCAGTGGTGTCCGCCGCTGTCGCCGCCCCCGCAGCCCAAGCCGCACCCCCGTCGTCCATAGGAACCGTGCACGCCGCACCGGCCGCCGGAACCGCCAAGAAGGCCGACTTCAACGGCGACGGCTTTGCCGACACCGCCGTCGCCGCGCCGTCCGCCACCGTCGGTGGCAAGGCGGGCGCCGGATACGTCGGAGTGGTGTACGGCTCCAAGTCCGGTGTGAACAGGGCCTCCAAGCAGGTCATCAGCCAGAACACCGAAGGCATCCCGGACTCGTCCGAGTCGGGCGACGCCTTCGGCAGTGCCCTCGCATCCGCCGACCTCGACGGCGACGGCTACACGGACCTCATCGTCGGCGCCGGTGAGGAGGACTCGGGCCTCGGCAAGCTCGGGACGCTCACCGTGGTCTGGGGCGGCCCCACCGGTCTTTCGGGCGGTGCGGTGCTCGCCGAGGGTGACACCGACACCGGAGGCATCGGCGACAGGCTGGCCGTCGGCGACTTCAACGGCGACGGCGGCCAGGACGTGGTGACCGTCGCGGGCAACCAGCACCTGCGCGTGTTCTCCGGCCCGTTCGGGCGGGACGGGTCGGCGAAGAGCACGTCGGCCGTCCGCGACACCGAGGACACCCGGTACCTGGACATCGCGGCGGGCGACATCACCGGGGACGGCATCACCGACCTGGTCGGCACGGTCAACGACGGTGACGAGTACGACGCGCGCCGGGTGCGGTTCCTGCCCGGCACCGCGGACGGCTTCGCTGCCGCGACGACCGTCGAGGACGCGAAGGGCAACCGGGTCCAGGGCGGCGAGCACGTCACCACGGGCGATGTGAACCACGACGGCTACGCTGACATCGTTGTCGGCCGTCCGGTTGAGGGGGACGACAGCGATGTCGATCTGCCGCTCGCCAAGGGCGGCATGATCACGTACATCCCCGGCGGTGCGTCCGGGCCCCAGGGCACCAAGGCGAAGGCCTTCAGCCAGGACAGCGCGGGTGTCCCCGGAGCGTCCGAGGTCGGCGACCGGTTCGGCGAGGCGGTCTCCGTCGGCGACACCAACGGTGACGGGTACGGCGACATCGCCGTCGGTCTCCCCGGCGAGGCCCTCGGCACCAAGGCGAAGGCCGGACAGGTGATCGTCCTGCGTGGCAGCGCGACCGGCCCCACCGGCACCGGATCCGCTGCGTACAACCAGGACACGCCCGGCGTCGAAGGTGCCGCGGAGGCCAAGGACGCCTTCGGCGCGGCTACTTCCCTGATGGACGCCGACGGCGACGGCCGGGCCGACCTCGTGGTCGGCTCGCCCGGCGAGAACGACAACGCGGGTTCCGTATGGGTCCTGCCGGGCAGCTCCGCCGGCACGACCGGGACCGGGTCGGTGACCTTCGGCTCCGGCACGCTCGGCACGGACCCGGCGAACGCTCTGCTCGGATCCTCCTTCAACCGCTGACACACAGGCAACACCTGCTGACGGCAGAGGATGCCCAGGGCCCCGTGCCCTGGGCATTTCCGCCGTCCGCCGCAGACTCCGCGAGTGTGCTCCGCCGGCCTGCTCCGTCCGGCGAATCGCCCCGCCGATGCACCATGCCGCCCGACCGGGTTTCCGTGGCAGGGTGTTGCGGGCAAGCCACTGGGGCCTAGGCATAAGGGGGAGTCGTGATCGTCTGGATCAACGGTGCGTTCGGTGCGGGCAAGACCAGCGCCGCGCGAGAACTGGTCGATCTGATCCCGGACAGCGCCTTGTACGACCCCGGACTGCTCGGCGGGGCGCTGCGTCTCCTGCTGCCGCAGAAGAGACTCGCCGAGGTGAACGACTTCCAGGATTTGCCCGTCTGGCGCCGCATGGTGGCCGACACGGCGGCGGCGCTCCTCGCCGATGCCGGCGAGGTGCTGGTGGTGCCGATGACGCTGCTGAGGCAGGAGTACCGCGACGAGATCTTCGGCGGACTCGCCTCGCGCCGTATTCCGGTCTGCCATGTGCTGCTGACACCGGAGGAAACGATCCTGCGCGAACGGATCGCCGGGCGCGTGGAGCTGCCCGGCGACCCGGAGGGCAGCGAACGCGCCCGGCAGTGGTGCTACGAGCACATCGAGCCGTACCGGGCGGCGCTCGGCTGGCTCACCGCCGACGCCCACACCGTCGACAACACCGCGCTCACCCCGGCCGAGACCGCCGAACGCATCGCGGAGACACTGCGCTCAGGCGCCGCCGGGGCATGCGACATCGTCCAGACCCCCGAGCCGACCGCCGAGACGCTGGCCGCCGGTGTCCTCCTCTTCGACGAGCAGGACAGGGTGCTGCTCGTCGACCCGACGTACAAGCCGGGCTGGGAGTTCCCGGGCGGAGTGGTGGAGAGCGGCGAGGCCCCGGCGCGTGCGGGCATCCGCGAGGTGGCCGAGGAGATAGGCATAGAGCTCGGCCACGTACCGAGACTCCTGGTGGTCGACTGGGAGCCGCCGAGGCCCCCGGGCTACGGGGGCCTGCGGCTCCTCTTCGACGGCGGACGGCTCGACAGCGCGGCGGCGGAGCGGCTGCGGCTTCCCGGCTCCGAACTGCGCGGCTGGCGGTTCGTGAGCGAGCAGGAGGCGGCCCACCTGCTGCCGCCCGACCGCTATCAGCGGCTGCGCTGGGCGCTGCGCGCCAGGGAACGCTCGGCCGTGCTCAATCTGGAGGCCGGAGTGCCGGTCGGCTGACGCGCCCGCCCCGCCCTACACCTTCTTCGACTGCGCGTAGTTGACGAGGAAGTGCGCCTCGGCGACGGAGAGCCGTTCCAGCTCCTGAGGGGAGACGCTCTCGTTGACGGCGTGGATCTGCGCCTCCGGCTCGCTGAGGCCGATCAGCAGGATCTCCGCCTGCGGGTAGAGCGTGGCCAGTGTGTTGCAGAGGGGGATCGAGCCGCCCAGGCCGGCCGCCTGCATCTCCTCGCCCGGGTACGCGACACGCATCGCCTCGGCCATCGAGGTGTACGCCGGGCTGGTGATGTCGGCGCGGAACGGCTGGCCCTGGCCCACCTGTTCCACGGAGAGCCGTGCGCCCCACGGGGTGTGCGCCGTCAGGTGGGCGGTCAGCAGCTCGGTCGCCCGGGTCGCGTCGGTGCCCGGCGGCACCCGGAGGCTGACCTGGGCCCGCGCGCTCGACTGCACCGAAGGCGTCGAGCCCACGACGGCCGGGCAGTCGATCCCGATCACGGTGACGGCGGGGCGCGCCCAGACCCGGTCCGCCACGGTGCCGCTGCCGATCAGCTCCACGCCGTCGAGCACCTTCGCGTCCTGGCGGAACTCGTCCTCCGGGTACTGGAGTCCGTCCCACGCCGCGTCCGCCGCAAGGCCGTCGACCGTCGTCGAACCGTCCTCGGCGCGCAGCGAGTCCAGCAGCCTGATCAGCGCGGCGAGCGCGTCGGGCGCCGCGCCGCCGAACTGACCGGAGTGCAGGTTGCCTTCGAGGGTGTCCAGCCTGACCCGGAGCATCGTCATACCGCGCAGCGTGGCGGTGACGGTCGGCAGGCCGACACGGAAATTCCCTGTGTCGCCGATGACGACCGCGTCGGCCGTGAGCAGTTCGGGGTGGGCCTCGGCATACCGTTCGAGTCCACCCGTGCCCTGCTCCTCGGAGCCCTCGGCGATCACCTTCACGGAGACCGGAACGCCTCCGTTCGCCCGCAGGGCGCGCAGCGCGAGGAGATGCATGATGAGGCCGCCCTTGCAGTCGGCGGCCCCCCGCCCGTACCAGCGTCCGTTCCGCTCGGTCAGCTCGAACGGCGGGGAGAGCCAGGCGTCCTCGTCGAGCGGCGGCTGGACGTCGTAGTGCGCGTAGAGCAGTACGGTCGGCGCGCCCTCGGGGCCCGGGAGGAGACCGTAGACCGACTGGGAGCCGTCGGGGGTGTCGAGCAGGGCGACATCCTGGAAGCCCTCGGCACGCAGCGCCCCGGCCACCCAGTCCGCCGCGCCCTCGCACTCGCTCCTCGGGAAGACCGCCGGGTCCGCCACCGACTGGAAGGCCACCAGCTCGGTCAGCTCCGCCCGAGCGCGGGGCATCAGCGAGGCGACGGTCTCGGCAATCGGATTCGCGGTCATGGGCACGCTCCTCGTGGGTGCGACGTTGAAGTACGTGTACGTGTGTGCACACATGCGTTCGTTTGCGGGCTGACCGATCCTCCCACAGGGGGGCCGGGCGGCAGCGCGCCGTAGTATGCCGTCGACAAGCACGGGCCACCGGTCGGATCAGGAGCAGCAGCACATCGTGAGCAGCGAGAACGCAGACGCGGGCACGGAGCACGACCGGCCGGTATGGGATGTGGTGGTCGTCGGCGCAGGCCCGGCCGGCGCCTCGGCGGCCTATGCCGCGGCGGTGGCGGGGCGGAGAGTCCTCCTCCTGGAGAAGGCCGAGTTGCCGCGCTACAAGACATGTGGCGGCGGCATCATCGGCCCGTCGCGCGACTCCCTGCCGCCGGGGTTCGAACTGCCGCTGCGGGACCGGGTGTACGCGGTGACGTTCTCGATGAACGGCAGGATGACGCGGACCCGCCGGTCCCGGCAGATGCTCTTCGGGCTCATCAACCGCCCCGAGTTCGACCAGGGGCTGGTGGAGGAGGCGCAGAAGGCCGGCGCCGAGATCCGCACCGGCGCGGCCGTCTCCCGGGTGGAGCAGCACGGTTCGGCCGTGCCCGACCGGCGCACGGTCGCGGTCGTCCTCTCCGACGGTGAGACGGTACTGGCGCGCGCGGTCGTCGGCGCCGACGGCAGTGCCAGCCGCATAGGAGCCCATGTCGGTGTGAAGATGGACCAGGTGGACCTCGGCCTTGAGGCGGAGATCCCGGTCCCGCCGACGGTCGCCGAGGACTGGGCGGGGCGGGTCCTCATCGACTGGGGCCCCATCCCGGGGAGTTACGCCTGGGTGTTCCCCAAGGGCGACACCCTCACGGTCGGGGTGATCTCGGCGCGCGGCGAGGGCGCGGCCACCAAGCGGTATCTGGAGGACTTCATCGCCCGGCAGGGGCTGGCCGGTTTCGAGCCGGCCGTCTCCTCCGGCCATCTGACCCGGTGCCGCAGCGAGGACTCGCCGCTGTCCCGTGGCCGGGTACTGGTCTGCGGGGACGCGGCCGGGCTGCTGGAACCGTGGACGCGTGAGGGGATCTCCTTCGCACTGCGCTCGGGGCGGCTGGCCGGGGAGTGGGCGGTCCGGGTCGCCGAGGCGCACGACGCGGTGGACGCGCGCCGCCAGGCGCTGAACTACGCCTTCGCCATCAAGGCCGGGCTCGGTGTGGAGATGGCGGTCGGGCGCCGGATGCTCAAGCTGTTCGAGCGCCGTCCGGTGATGCTGCACGCGGTGATCACCGGATTCCGCCCCGCCTGGAAGGCGTTCGCCGGAATCACCCGCGGTTCGACCTCGCTCGGCGAGCTGGTGCGTACGCATCCCCTGGCGCAGCGCGCACTGGGTGTCCTGGACCGCAAGGAGACCGGCCGGGCGGCCGGGAAGGTGCAGGATACGGATACGGATACCGAGGCCGCCGAGGACAGCGGTGAGGACGTGGGCCGGGAGGTCAGCCCGGTCGACTAGGTCCCGTCCCGCCGGTCTCCGTGAGGGGGCGGGGACCGGCGGGACGGGACGGTGCGGCCTTCCGTACGGACGGCGCCGGCGAGCCGGGGCCGGCTCGGTACGTGAGGGCGCGCGCGACGGGCGCTGCGCCGCTGCCTGACCGGGACGGCCGGCGGGCTCAGCCGGACCTCACTCCGCCGCCGAGATGCGGAACACGGGGTGGTCCGGGGCGATCCGGCTGAGCTCGGCGTCCGTCGAGTCCGCTCCCACCCCGTCGAAGAACGCCCCGACCTCCGTCTTCCAGCGCCCCAGGTAGGCGCGCAGGATCTCGGGCTTCTCCGCGTCGGGCACCTCGGCCGCGTGGAAGGCCTGGGTCGTGCGGCCGAGCCGCAGCTCGCCGCCCCTTGCCGCGCGCATGTTGTGGGTCCACTGCACGTGGCCCCGTGCGGCGATCAGGTACTGCCCGCTGTCCAGCGTGAGCGGGTTGACCGGGGTGCGGCGCCACTGGCCGCTCTTGCGGCCCCGCACGGCCAGGATCCGGGATCCCCGGACGCTGAGCCCGCGTCGGGTCAGCCAGGCGACCAGGCGGTTGAGGACATTGACGGTGAGCCAGCCGGGCTGCGCGACATAGGTGGTCATGGCGGTCTCCCTCAGTGAAGTGTGAGCGCTGCTCTCGTTCGAGAGCAGTCTGTACCGGATCGGTGATCCAGTGCAAGAGCGGTGCTCTCGTTCTTGGTCGGTGATCTGGAATCTGACAGACTGGCCGCCATGAGCGCTGTCCGAGGAGCCAGAGAACGAGCCCGTACCGAGATCACCGCGGCCATCAAGGACGAAGCGCGCAGACAACTCGCCGACCAGGGGGCGGCGAAACTCTCCCTGCGTGCGGTCGCCCGGGAACTGGGCATGGTCTCCTCCGCGCTCTACCGCTACTTCCCCAGCCGTGACGACCTCCTCACCGCACTCATCGTCGACGCCTACGACGCGATCGGCGACAGCGCGGAGGCGGCTCTCGCGGGAGCGGGCCCGGCCGCCGACCGCACCCGCTGGGTCACGGTCTGCGCGGCGGTCCGCGGCTGGGCCCTCGCCCATCCCCACGAGTACGCGCTGATCTACGGCTCCCCGGTGCCCGGGTACACCGCGCCCAGCGCGACCATCGGGCCGGCGTCCCGGGTCGCACTCGCCCTCATTTCCGTCGTCGCCGACGCCTACCGCACCGACGGCCTCGCGCTCCCGCCGGTGGCCGTCGCGCTGCGGCCGGAGGCGGAGCGGCTCGCCGCGGAGATCACCCCGGAACTCCCGCCCGCCGCCGCCGTTGCCCTCGTCGCGGCCTGGGCCCAGCTCTTCGGGACCATCTCCTTCGAGCTCTTCGGACAGTTCAACCGGGTGGTGACGGACCGCGACGCCTTCTTCGGTCAGACCGCCGAGACCCTCGCCGACTCCGTCGGCCTGCTCCGCGGGGAGCAGGCGTGACCGCCGCGCCGGGCTGATGTTTCCGCCGCCCCCGCCCCCGCCCCCGCCCCCGCCCCCGCCGGTCCGGCCGCCGCCGGTCCGGCGGGGCTTCCATGGACGAGCCCGTCACGGACGAGGGGGACGGAAGCGCGAGGCGCGGCCCGCCCCGGGCGCACGGCAGGGCCTGCCCGAGTGGCATGCGCGGGGCCCGTGCCCAGCTCGTCGTGGCGGCGTATGAGCCGGGGCTGGTGCGCCCCGGCCGCCGGGGCCGAGGAGGGCACGGGCCGAGGAGCAGGGAAGGCGCTGAGGGACCGCGGCCGTCCGTGGCCGGCTGTGGCGCGGTGGCCGCGCGGGCTCAGGCCGCCTCGGGGGCGGACGCGTTGCGGCTGGCGTATCCGATCAAGGCGGCGACCGCGGCGAGCAGCGCCACCGTGGTGAGGGCGAGGGGCAGCGACAGCCAGTCGGCGAGAAAGCCGATCACGGGCGGCCCGATGAGCATGCCCCCGTACCCCAGGGTGGACGCGGTGGCGACACCGCCGGGGCCGGCCAGGGCGCCCGCCCTGGCCACCGCCACCGGAAAGCTGTTGGCCAGCCCCAGCCCGGCCACCGCGAAGCCGGTCAGTACCAGCCAGGTCGTGGGCGCGAGGGCTCCCAGCAGCAGACCGGCCGCCGCCACGGTCGCGCCGCCGACGAGGGCGCGGGTCTGGCCGAGACGCTCCAGGAGCGTGGTGCCGGTGAGCCGGCCGACCGTCATCGCCAGGGCGAAGAGCGAGTACGCGGCGGCGGCGACCCCCGGATGCGCGTGCAGGTCCTGCTTCAGATGCAGGGCGCTCCAGTCGGCCATGGCCCCCTCGCCGTAGGAGGTGCACAGGGCGATCGTCCCGAAGACCAGTACCAGCCGCCGGGTGCGGGCGTCGGCGCGGCGCGGCGCGGTGTCCGCCACCGCGGTCCGCCGGGTCGCCGGGGCCGGATGCCGCAGCAGCAGGGGGCCGGCGACCGCGGCCACCAGCAGTCCCGCGACGGTCAGGCCGAGCAGGTGCGACGCCGCCGAAAAGTGGCTCGCGACCAGCCCGCCCGCGCCCGCTCCGACCATGCCGCCGAGGCTGAAGGCGGCATGGAAGCTCGACATCACCGGGCGGCGCAGCGCGGCGACCAGATCGACGGCGGCGCTGTTCATCGCGACGTTGAGCCCGCCGTACGCGGCGCCGAAGACCAGCAGGACCAGGCCGAGGGCGAGGGCCGAGTGGGTGCGCGGCGGCAGGGCGATGCTGAGGGAGAGGAGGACCGCGCAGATCACGGTGGTCGGGTGGCTGCCGAAGCGGCGGCACAGTCGGCCCGTGAGCATCATCGTGACGACTGCCCCTGCGGACACACCCAGCAGCGCCAGGCCCAGGGCGCTCGACGATGCTCCTGTCTGCTGCTTGATCGCGGGGATGCGGACCACCCAGCCGGCGAAGAGGAAGCCGTCCAGGGCGAAGAAGGCGGTGAGGGTGGCCCGCAGACGGAGCAGCGAGGGTGCGGCGATGTTTTCACCGAGGCCCCCCGGAAGAGCCGTCCCGACTTTGTTTAGATTCGGCACAAAAGAAGGATAGAGGGAGGGGCTGCCGGGGACAAGGGCGGTACCGGATCGCCTTCCGCCGCCCGGGATCATGGGAGACTCGCCCCCATGAACGGCAAGGTGACGACCCACCGGACGAAACTGGAGCGTGGCCGCAGCGCGCTGGGACCGGCGCTGGAGCTGGTCCACACGGGCCGCGCGCCCACCCGGGCGGTGCTCACCGCGGAGCTGGGTGTCACCCGTGCCACGGCCGGCGCCGTCGCCGCCGAGCTCGAATCGCTCGGGCTCATCCGGGTCGACTCCCGCCCCGGCGCCGCCGCCGGCTCCCAGGGCAGGCCCTCGCACCGGCTGTCGGTCGACGACGGCGGGCCCGTCGTACTCGCCGCGCAGGTCCACGCGGACGGCTTCCGCGCCGCGCTCATCGGGCTCGGGGGCCGGGCGGTCGCCACATCGCCCGGTTGTGTCACGGTCTCCGCCGACCCGGCGCAGGTGCTCGGCGCGGTCGTCGACGAGGGGGCCGCGCTGCTGCGCCACAGCGGTCTGCGCTGCGTCGGCGCGGGGCTCGCCGTGCCGTCGGCCGTCGCCGAACCGGAGGGCACCGCGCTGAACCCGCTGCACCTGGCATGGCCCGCGGGGGCCCCGGTCCGCGAAATCTTCGCCGACCGGGTCCGCGCCGCCGGCATCACGGGCCCCGCCTTCACCGGCAACGACGTCAATCTCGCCGCGCTCGCCGAACACCGTCACGGGGCCGGCCGAGGCGCCCAGCACCTGCTCTGTGTGGCCACCGGGCACCGCGGTGTCGGCGGCGCCCTGGTCCTGGACGGCCGTCTGCACACCGGGAGTTCGGGCCTGGCCCTGGAGGTCGGGCATGTCACGGTCGCTCCCGAGGGCCGTGCCTGCTACTGCGGCAGCCGGGGCTGTCTCGATGTCGAGACCGACCCGCTCGCCTTCCTGACCGCGGCCGGCCGGACCCCGGGCCCCGAGGGCTCGCTGCTCCAGCAGTCCCGCGACATCCTCCGCACGGAGTACGGCGACCCGGGGGTACGGATCGCCGCCCAGGAGATCGTCGACCGTCTCGGCCTCGGCCTGGCGGGACTGGTGAACATCCTCAACCCGGACCGCATCATTCTCGGCGGCCTCCACCGCGAACTGCTCGACGCGGACCCGGAGCGGCTGCGCGCGGTCGTCGCCGACCGGAGCCTGTGGGGACGCAGCGGCGGGGTGCCGATCCTGCCGTGCACACTGGACCACAACAGCCTGGTGGGCGCAGCCGAGCTGGCCTGGCAGCCGGTACTCGACGACCCGCTCTCCCTTCTCGGCTGAGCCCGCCCCCGGACGGGGCGCCGGAAGAGTACGGGCCAGGACCGTGCCGTGCGAACCGCGCACCGGAGCACCGCCGGGCGCAGGACGTGCCCGGCCGCCCGCGTCAGGGACCCGGGCAGGGGCGCTCCGGCTCCGCCCCCGCCGCCTCTCCGGGAACCGCGCCGCGCCGCCGGATCCTGAGGCGCGCTGCGGCCGCCTCCAGCAGCAGCTCCAGGCTCTGTGCGTAGGCGGTGCGCTTCATCTCGGCGAGCAACAGCGGCGCGGTGGCCGCGATGTGGGGGTGGGTGGCCGCGGGCAGCGCCGCGTACACCCGGTGCCAGACCTGACGCTCCGCCTCCCGCGCCCGCGCGGGGAGGGCCGCACTGCCGGCGTCGAGGGCGGCGAAGGCCAGACTGGTGTCGACGAAGCTGTGATAGATCCGGACCGCCTCGGGGTCGGTGAAACCGCCCCGGCGCAGCACGCCCAGGATCGCCTCGATCGCACGCACCTCGTGCGGGCGCCCGGTGACCCGGTGCGCCGCCAGCGCCGCCGCCTGCGGGTGCTCCTGATAGGCGGCGTGCACCCGCAGCCCCAGCTCGCGCAGGTCGGCCAGCCAGTCGCCGGTCGGCGCCCAGCCCGTGAACGACTGGCCGATCAGCTCGTCCGCGACGGCCAGCAGCAGCCCGTCGGTGTTCGGGAAGTAGCGGTACAGCGCGCTGGGGTCCGCCCCGAGGGCCGCGCCCAGCCGTCGTACGGTGAGCGCTTCCGCACCGTGCTGACGGATCAGCCGCAGCGCGGTCGCCACGATCAGCGCCTCCGAGAGCACCGTGCCGCCCTTGGTGCGCCGCCGCCGCGCTCCGGTCGTGGCCTGCCGTTCGCTTCGGTCCGTCATGGCGGAGACCTTATGTCAACGCCGTTGACTCCGTAAGAGGCGGCGCGTTTCCATGTGGCTCCGGCAGGCGAAGGCAGTGGCCGGCGCCGCGGCAGGCAGTGTCTGGCCCGTCGCGACGCCCGGCATGTGCTCTCGCCGCACGGGTCGGAAGCCCGAGTACATCCAGGACAGTACGAGGACTTCCCGGCCGCACGCCGAGAGCACGCACCGGACGCCGCTCCTTGACGGGCAAACACTGCCTGCCGCGGCACAGAGCGAAAGCAGCGGTGGCCCGATGGCAGCAGAACTGAGAAAGTCGCTCGGCGTGGTGGACGGCGTGGTGATCGCCGCGTCCAGTACCGCGGCGACGTCGAGCATCGGCATCGGCATGGGCCTGATCGCCGGGGCGGTCGGGCTCCATCTGCCGATCATCATGCTCCTGGCGTTCCTGCCGGTCCTCGGGATCGCCTCGGCCTTCGCCCGCCTCAACCGTACGGAGCCCAACTGCGGCAACAGCTACGTCTGGGTGGGGCGTTCACTCAGCCCGTGGCTCGGTTTCCTGTCCGGCTGGGTGAACATGGTCGGCACCGTCGTCTTCCTCGCCTACACCACCACCGTCACCGGCTCGGTGCTGCTGCAACTCGCGGGCGAGGCCGGGCTGCACTCGCTGGCCGGGCATGTCCTGGACCCCGGCGACACCCTGCAGACCACCCTGATCGGCCTCGTGGTCCTGGCCTTCGTCACCGTCGCCGCGGTCACCGGCATCGACATCGCCGCACGGATCCAGCGCTACCTGCTGGTCTTCGAGTACCTCGTGCTGCTCGGCTTCTGCGGGTACGGGCTCTTCGCGGGGTCCCATCCCTTCAGCTCCGACTGGTTCAACCCCTTCACCCTGCCGTCCGTCTCGGGCCTGGCCCAGGGGATGGTGCTGGCGGTCTTCTGCTACTGGGGCTTCGACGCCGCGTTCAGCGTCACGGAGGAGGTCCGTGAACCGCGCGACGCCTCCCGGGGCGGGGTGATCGCGCTGTTCACCATGCTGGCCCTGTTCCTGCTCGGCGGCACGGCCTTCCAACGGGTGCTCTCCCCGGCGCAGCTGGCCGACCACGGCACCGAGGGCCTGACCTTCTTCGGCAACCTGCTGGCCCACCAGCCGCTGGCGGCGCTCCCTCTCGTGGCGCTGATGTTCTCCGCCGTCGCCTCACTGCAGTCCGGCGTCATCCCGACCGTGCGGGGGATGTTCGCCATGGGCCGCGACCGCACCCTGGGCCGGGTATGGACCCGTGTCAGCCCGAAGTACGGCACACCCGCCGCCGGCACCCTCCTGGTCGGCGCGATCGCCTCGCTGGTCGCGGTGGCCTCGCTGGTCATCCCCCGGGTGAGCGACCTCATCAGCGCGGCGGTCAGCGCCATCGGCATCGTCGTCGCGCTGTACTACGGCCTCACGGCGCTCGCGGCGGCCGTCCGCTTCCGCGGCCTGCTGCGCGGCGCTCGCCGGGAGGCACTGGGCGCGGTGGTCGCCCCGGTGCTGAGCGCCGTTGTGCTGTTCGCCCTGGGCGGTTACATGTGCTGGGGGTACGCGACCTCCACCGACCACTTCGCGCTCCGCGCCGACAACGGCTGGTTCGCGCTGATGGTCCCGGTGCTGATGGTCGCCACCGGCGTGGTGGCCGCGGCCTGGGCCAAGTGGGTCCGCAAGTCTCCCTACTTCAGCACCGGCCTGGCCACCGACGCCGACACCGCCGACCTGCTCGCCCCGCCCTCCGCCGTCTGACCCCCACCGCCGGCTGCCCGTCCCCGGGCGCCGCGCCGTCCGGCCCCACCGCCGGCCTCCGTCCCAGTCAAGGAGTACCGCATGACCACCCACGCCGATCTCGTCTTCACCGGCGGTCCCGTCTTCACCCCCGGCCCGGCCCGTGGCGCCGCCGGCACCGTGGCCGTCCGGGGCGAGCGGATCGTCGCCGTCGGAGGGAGCGAGGTGCGCGAACTCGTCGGCCCCGGAACCGAGGTGATCGACCTCGCGGGGCGGCTGCTCGTCCCCGGTTTCACCGACGCACACGTCCACGCCGTCTTCGCGGGCGTCGAACTGGGGGAGTGCGATCTCACCGGCACCACCGACCTCGGCGAGTACCTGCGCCGCATCGCCGCCTACGCCGCCGCCCACCCCGAACGGGAGTGGATCACCGGCAGCGGCTGGTCCATGGAGTCGTTCCCCGACGGTGTGCCCACCCGCGGGCTCATCGACGGCGTCGTCGCGGACCGTCCGGTGCTGCTGTTCAACCGCGATCACCACGGCGCCTGGGCCAACACCCGGGCCCTGGAACGCGCGGGACTCACCGCGAGCACCGCCGACCCCGCCGACGGCCGGATCGAGCGCGAACCCGACGGCACCCCAGGCGGCATGCTGCAGGAGGGCGCCACCGGCCTGGTCGCGCGCCATGTCCCGCAGACGACCGCCGCCGAGCGCGTCGCCGGGCTGCTGCGCGCCCAGTCGGTGCTGCATTCGCTGGGGATCACGGGCTGGCAGGACGCCATCCTCGGCGTGTTCAACGGCGGCCCCGATGTCTCAGGCGCCTACCTCTCCGCCGCTCGCGACGGACGGCTCACAGCACGCGTCAACGGAGCACTGTGGTGGGACCGTTCCCGGGGCGCCGAGCAGATTCCCGAGCTGTCCGAACGGCGTACGAGGCTGCGCGCCGGGCGCTTCAGGGCGGACTCCGTCAAGATCATGCAGGACGGCATCACGGAGAACTTCACCGCCGCCATGACCTCCCCGTACCTGGACTCGTGCGGCTGCGCGACGGCCAACAGCGGCCTCAGCTTCGTCGACCCGGCCGCGCTCCGCGACCATGTCACCGCGCTGGACGCACTGGACTTCCAGGTCCACTTCCACGCGCTCGGCGACCGCGCCGTCCGTGAGGCGCTCGACGCGGTCGAGGCCGCCCTGACCGCCAACGGCCGCCGCGGCAACCGGCACCACCTCGCTCATCTGCAGGTCGTCCACCCGGACGACGTGGGGCGGTTCGCCCAGCTGGACGCGATCGCCAACCTGCAGCCGCTCTGGGCGGCGCACGAACCGCAGATGGACGATCTCACCATCCCCTTCCTCGGTGGCGAACTCGCCTCGCGCCAGTACCCGTTCGCCGATCTGCTGCACGCCGGGGCCACCCTGGCGGCGGGCAGCGACTGGCCGGTGAGCAGCCCGGACCCGCTCCAGGGCATCCATGTCGCGGTCAACCGGATCGCCCACGGTGAGGACCGTCCTGCGTTCCTCCCCGGGCAGCGCCTCGACCTCGCCACCGCGCTGACCGCCTATACGGCGGGCTCTGCGTACGTGAACGGCCTCGACGACGCGGGCACGATCCGGGTGGGCGCGCTCGCGGACCTGGTGGTGCTCGACCGCGACCCGTTCGCCGGACCGCCGGAGGCGATCGGGGAGACAGGTGTGGAGCAGACGTACGTGGGCGGCGAGTGCGTCCACGCGAACTGAGGGAGTTGTCCGCGGACTCTCCCGGAATTGTCCGTGATCGGTAACGGACGCATCCTCCGGCCCGTGTGTCTCGTCCTGTCAAGTGGTCGCCGGGCGACCGGGATCGGCGACGTACTGGGACAAGGGGCGGACATGGCACGGCACGGCGGCGGGCGGGGCTGGTACGGCAGAGTGATCGGGGCGGGGCTCGGGGTGACGCTGCTCGCTGCCGGTGCCTCGGTGTGGACCGCGCAGGCCGGTTCCGCGGCCGGCGCGGCACCGAGGGCTGCCGCGCAGGCCACGCGGGGAAGCGCCGCCAAGGCGGTCGCGGTGACCATCGCGCATGCCTCGGAGGCGGGGGCGCGCGGCGTCAACATCACCATTGACGACGGCCCCGACCCCGTGTGGACCCCTCAGGTGCTCGACCTCCTGCGGGAGTACGGGGTGAAGGCCACTTTCTGCATGATCGGCCCGCAGGCGCGGGCCCACCCGGACCTCGTGAAGAAGGTGGTCGCGGCCGGGCACCGGCTGTGCGACCACACGGTGTCGCACAACACCGGCATGGACAAAAGGTCCCAGACCTACCAGTCGCAGCAGATCCTCGACGCCGAACGCATGATCACCAAGGCGTCCGGGGGCGTACGCCCGGTGTACTACCGGGCGCCCGGCGGCGCCTTCACCCCCTACAGCCGCAAGCTCGCCGCTTCCCGGGGCATGCGCCCGCTGGGCTGGAACGTGGACAGCAAGGACTTCGAGCGTCCTGGCACGGACGCCATCGTCGCCACCGTCGAGAAGGAACTGCCCAACGGGCCGACACTGCTCTTCCACGACGCGGGCGGCGACCGTAGCCAGACCCTCGGAGCCCTGCGCCGTATCCTTCCCCGGCTCAGGGAGCAGGGCTACTCCTTCGGCTTCCCGGTGCGCTGAGCCCCGGCTCAGGCCTGGCCCGCCTCGCGCCGCCCCGGCCGTACCGCGGGCGGGCCCGCGAGCCCGGCGCCGCACGCGGACGGCCGGGTCAGCTCACCAGAGCGGACTGGGCGGCCGGGAGGTCGTCGGCGAACGGCCCGGACGTCGTCGCTCCGTACACCGGTGTGTGATGGGCGAGCGGCCCTGCGGGCGGTGCGGCCGGCAGCGTGAACCACACGGTTTTCCCTGTGGTCCCGGTCGGCCGTACGCCCCAGCACTCGCTGACGGCCGCGATCATCGAGAGGCCGCGCCCGCAGGTGGCGAACTGCTCGGCGTCGCGCACCAGGGGCATCCGGGGGTCGTGGTCGTGGACGGAGACCGTGAGCCGGTCGAGGAGCAGGTCCATCTCGACGGTGCACAGCTTGTCCGGCTGGGCGTGCCGGTGGACATTGGTGAGCAACTCGGTGACGCCCAGCGCTGCTTGGTCGATCAGAGGATCGAGATGCCAGTAGCGCAGTTGCGCCGATACGATTCTGCGGACTTGCCCGATGCGTGAGGGCAGGGCCTGGAGCTCTACTGCGCAGTGCCTGGTCGGCTGGGTGATCACGCTGCGACTCCCCGAATGAGGTCCGGAAGAAGACGAAGTGGCCCGGCGGCAAGCTGTCCTCAGGGTGACCGCCGGTAAACCGTTAGTGATGTGACTCCAGAGTCGCCCAGGGGGTGTGGCTCCGCAACTCGCGCCCGCGTCAGCGCCTGCTTCCCCGGTGCACCGCGTCCAGGAACCGGGAGGCCGGGCCTGAGGTGTCGAGCGGCAGATTCCGCTGGCCCATGGTCAGCCGGTAGCGGGTGCCGTTGACGGTCGCCACCATGCGGCCGACCTTGGCGAACCACGGCTTCCCCGCGCTGACGGTGGTCAGTGGGGCGCTGTCGATCTCGCGCCCGCTGCTGGTGAGCAGGGCCAGCCTGCCGTCCTTGATCAGTACCTGACCGGCCCGGGTGAGCGAACGGGTCCACCGTTCGATCCGTACACCCGTCGCAGTGAATTCAGCCTCGGACATCGTTCTCCCCGCCCTCTTCCGCTCGTCTCCCTCCGGGAAGTGTGCCGGTGCGCGGCCCCGTGCACCAGTACACCCGGGGTAACCGTGGCGCATTGGCATGTGCCGGTATGTCCCGGAGTTCCGCAAGTCAGCCCTATGGGTGGTCAAAGTGAATGTTTGTGCAGGTGGGGCGGGTATGGTCACGGACGGAGACCGAGCGGCAACCATGAGGGGCGGCAGGCGTGAGTACGAGCGCACAGGGACCGGGAGGCGGGGCTGTGGCGACCGCCGACGTGGACCGCAGCGACCTGGAATACCGGGCCTGGCTGAAAGAGGCCGTCCGCAAGGTCCAGGCCGACGCGAACCGGTCCGCCGACACTCATCTGCTGCGTTTCCCGCTCCCGGAGGAGTGGGGCATCGATCTCTACCTCAAGGACGAGTCGACCCACCCCACGGGCAGCCTGAAGCACCGGCTCGCCCGGTCGCTCTTCCTCTACGGGCTCTGCAACGGCTGGATCCGGCCCGCCAAGCCGGTCATCGAGGCGTCCAGCGGTTCGACGGCGGTCTCCGAGGCGTACTTCGCCAAGCTCATCGGGGTCCCCTTCATCGCCGTCATGCCGCGCACGACCAGCCCGGAGAAGTGCCGGCTGATCGAATTCCACGGCGGGCAGTGCCACTTCGTGGACGACTCCCGGAAGATGTACCAGGAGGCCGCCTCGCTCGCCGCCTCGACCGGCGGCCATTACATCGACCAGTTCACCTATGCGGAGCGGGCCACCGACTGGCGCGGCAACAACAACATCGCCGAGTCGATCTACCAGCAACTGCGGCTCGAACGGTACCCCGAGCCCGCCTGGATCGTCGCGACCGCGGGCACCGGGGGCACCTCGGCGACCATCGCCCGCTATGTGCACTACATGCAGTTCGACACCCGGATCTGCGTCCCCGACCCGGAGAACTCCTGTTTCTTCGAAGGCTGGACCCGGAACGACCTGACGGCCACCAGCGACTGCGGATCGCGCATCGAGGGCATCGGCAGGCCCCGGATGGAGCCGAGCTTCGTCCCCGGGGCCATCGACCGGATGATGAAGGTGCCGGACGCGGCCAGTGTCGCCGCCATCCGCGCCCTCGACCGGGTCAGCGGCCGCAAGGCGGGCGGATCGACCGGGACGGGGCTGTGGAGCGCGCTGAAGATCGTCGCCGAGATGGTGGCCGGGGGCCGCACGGGCAGCGTGGTCACCCTGCTCTGCGACCCGGGCGACCGCTACCTGGACAAGTACTACTCCGACAGCTGGCTGGACGAGCAGGGCCTGGACATCACGCCGTACAGTGCGGCCATCGACAGGCTGCTGGCCACCGGCGTCTGGACGGAGTGAGCCCGCCCGCCGGCCGGATACCGCCTAGGCGGCGGCCCGGGTGATCCTGCCGTCGAGCTTGCGGGTGGCGTCGCGGAAGGCGCGCCCCAGGCCGGGCCGCGCGAACCGGAGGCCGGCCAGCAGGGGAGCGGGTCCGTCCGCGGTGAACGTCCACTGGACGCGGGTCCCGGAGTCCGTCGCGGTGAGCCGCCACTCCTCCAGCAGGGCCCGCAGGCCAGGTGCGTTGGTCTCGTCCACCCGGTAGGCGTACCGGGCTGCGGGATCGGCCGCGAGCACCGTCTCCCGGAAGCGGGTGCCGCCCCTGAGCCGCACCTCCCGGCCGCCCTCGGTGGCGCGGGCCATGGTGACCGCGGTGAACCAGGCCGGCCAGCCCGCGACATCTTCGGCCAGAGCCCGGTAGAGGGCGTCGGGGGAGGCCGACACTCCTGCGGCGAAGACCAGGCGCAGCGGGGCCGTCTCGGCGAAGTCGAGGCCGACGGGGCGGAGTCGGTGAGCCATCGGGCCGCACCTCCAGAGGTCGGTGGGGACGGGCCCGCATACCATAGCTGACGGCTGATCAGCTGTCTGTACCCGGGTAAGTCACCGGACCGGTGGACACGGCCGGGGCAGTCCCGGCATGCTACCGGGCAGTAAGAATCAGATCCGTACGCGCGGATGAGTGCCGATCCCTGGAGGCCCCATGCCGGCTGCCGACCGTCCGACGAAGTCCCTGGTCGCGCTCCTGGCCGGGGCGGGAGCGACCCACTTCCTCGTCCCGGGCTGGTTCGACGCCACGGTGCCGCCCTGGCTTCCCGGCAGGGCGCGGACGTACACCCAGGTCAGCGGAGTGATCGAGCTGCTGCTCGCGGCGGGTGTGGCCGTGCCCGCGACCCGCAGGGCCAGCGCACGGGCAGCGGCCGGCCTCTTCGTGGCGGTCTTTCCCGCGAATCTCCAGATGGCATACGACTGGCGGCACCGGCCCGCCCCGCTCAGGGCGGCGGCGCTCGCCCGGCTGCCGCTCCAGCTGCCGCTGATCGCCTGGGCGGAGAAGGTGAGCCGCACCGCGCCCGGTGCCGCCGGGCGCTGAGCCCCCCGGTGGCCGGCCCGGCGACGGCGTCCTCACACCAGCCGCACAGCCCCTGAGTCCAGCGCCTGACTCACCGCCGGTGGCAGCGGGGACAGCCCCAGCAGCCCGGCGACCGTGCCGGCCGTGAGCGCGTGCCACACACCGGGCCTGCGCAGCATCGCGTGATCCCCGCCCGCGACGGTGAGGGCACATGCCCGCGCCCCGGATTCCCGCGCCCTGCGCACGAAGTCGGCGCTCCCCCTGGGGTCGGTCGTGCGGTCCCGGTCCCCGTGCAGCACGACCACCGTGCGGCCGCCCAGATGACCGGCCGCCTCGTCGGGAGGGCACCAGGGCGCCAGGCCCACCACGGCCCGTACCAGCGGATGCGACGCCGCACTGAGCGCCGCGCGGCCGCCCATGGAGTGCCCCACGAGGACCACCGGGAGGCTGCCTGCCGTCCCGGGCGGCCCGGCGAGTCCGGCGAGTTCGTCAAGGGCGCGACGTGCGTCGTACGCGGCGTCCGCGCGCACGCCGTTCCAGCCGCGGTGGCGGTAGCGGACCCGGCCGATCAGTACGGAGTGCCGGGCGGTCACCTCCGCGATCCGTGAGCCGATGGGGCGCATCCTGGCCTCCGGCAGGTTCCACGGCGGCGGTGGGCGCAGCCCGTCGGCCCGGCCACCGTGGAGCAGGAGCACCGCGGCCTTCGGGGCCGCGCAGGGGCTGGTGACTATCAGAGCGGGCTGCCGCACGCCGTCGTTCCGCGGTTCGGACACGCGGGACTTCCTTTCCTGGCCGGTGGATCGGCGGGATCCGTACGGCCGCACCGGCCGGGACCCCGCAGGTGCTTCGTGGCCGGCGGCGTTGCGGATTGCTCCCCGTGGACAGGACCGTGCGCGTACCGGCCGGGCTGACCCTGCTCCGCAAGGATCTCGGCCTGCCCGCGCTCAGCCCGGCGCACCGGCTGACCGCGGGCCTTGTGCTGTTCTCCGTGCGGCCGCGCCGTTCGTCAGCCGTTCGCCTCGCGTCCGCCCGCCACGACGAGCCCCGGGAGGTACTCGCTGATCTCCTCGCGTGCTTCCGCGGACAGCCCGGAATCGGTGACGAACGCGTCCACGTCCTCCAGGGTCGCGAACGAACTCAGCCCGACCGTGCCCCACTTGGTGTGGTCGGCGACCACCACCACCCGCCGCGCGGACTGCACGAACCTGCGGTTCGTCTCGGCCTCCGCGAGATTGGGCGTGGAGAGCCCCGCCTCCGCCGATATGCCGTGCACACCGAGGAACAGCACATCGAAGTGGAGCGAACGGATCGCCTGGTCGGCCACCGGGCCCACCAGCGAGTCCGACGGCGTACGCACTCCGCCGGTCAGCACCACCGTCGCGGCCCCCGGCCGCTGCCCGCCCCCGCCCGAGACCCGCTGAGCGGCGTGGAAGACATCGGCGACACGCACCGAGTTCGTCACCACGGTCAGATCCGGCACGTCGAGCAGCTGCTGGGCGAGGGCGTACGTCGTGGTCCCGCCGGACAGGGCGATGGCGCTGCCCGGCGCGGCCATCACCGCCGCGGCCCGCGCGATGTCCTCCTTGGCGCTGAGTTCGAGCCCCGACTTGGCCTCGAATCCCGGCTCGTGCGCGGACGCCTCGACGACCGGTACCGCGCCTCCGTGCACCTTCTCGATGACGCCCTGGCGCGCCAGCGCGTCCAGGTCACGGCGGACCGTCATGTCGGAGACATTGAGCTTGCGGGTGAGTTCGTTGACGCGGACGCCGCCCCTGCGCCGTACCTCGTCGAGGATGAGGGCGCGACGCTGCTCCGCGAGCAGATTCTGATTGTCGCTCACCGCAGGATCCGGTCCTTCCACGCGCCGATGCGGTGCCAGGGGCTCGTCCCTCCGGCCACCGGGGATCCCTCATCCTCGCATGCAGAGTTCCCCGGCGTGCCACTGGTTGCCGCTCCTCTTCCGGGGGGAGATTCAGTGAGAGCCGTGCGGCGGCCGGCAGCCGTCCTGGATCCTGGACGCACCCCGCCGGCCGCCCCTCCAGGAGAGAGAGCCACCGCAGTGTCCCCAGCCACGCCCCCCGGTGCGAGCAGTGCCCCCACCCTCGAACTCCTCGTTCACGGCGTCGGCGGGGCGACCCCGCAGGAGATGCTCGGAGACGCGCGCACCGTCCGGGTCTCCGGCGACGAGACGGCGGCCGTCTACCGCCGCGCGGGGGACGCCGGCCCCGGGGCACACCCGCAGGTGCCCCGGGACCGCCCGGTCCCCGAGGCGTACGTCTGGTCCAACCTCACCTCGGGCAACAGCGCCCGCGCCCTGTGGCTGCTGCTGCTCCCCTTCATGGTGGTGAACCTCGCCCACTGGATGCTGCCGTCCGGCCGTGGCGGGGCCCGGACGGTCCGGCTGTACGGCGTGCTGGTGCGGCTGGTCGCGCTCACCCTCACCGTGCTGCTCGTCGCGGCGGCCTGCGAAGTGGCACTCGACCTGACGGCCTGGCAGTGCGCGGGGTCGGCCGGCTGCTCCGGCGGGAAGTCCTGGCTCGGCTTCCTGGCCGCCTCGCACGGCGGCTGGTGGGCCCAGCCGGGCCGGAGACTGGTGGCGGCCGCGCTCGTCCCCGCCGCCCTGACAGCGCTCCTCTGGTACCTCTCCAACCGCACGTGGAGCGCGTACGAGTCCCAGCAGCCGCTGGGCGAGGACGCGCGGGCCGCGGGCGCGGGGGAGGCCGCGGATCCCCCGGACGCCGAGGACGGGGACGCCTGCCGTCCGGCGCTCGGCAGGCCCGGATTCTGGTACGGACGCAGGCTCGTCGCGCGACTGCGCGCCGCGCACACCGCGGCCGGCTTCCTGACCGTCGCCGCCGCGCTCACCGTCGCGTCCGCCGCCTTCGACCGGCGTTCATCGGCGACCCTCCTGGAGGCCGTCGGATGGCTGCTCGAAGCAACGCTGGTCGTGGCGGCCGGAGTTGTGGTCTGGGTCGTCTGCCGCAGGGGCCGCACCGAGACCCGGCTCGACGAGGAGCTCGACCGCGCGGTGGTCACCCTGCTGCCGGGCGGCGCACTGACCCTCCTCGTGCTGTCCGCCGTGTACGCGGCCTGGTCCCGGCCGGGCTGGCGGTCGGGCGGCCCGCTCCCCGGCGACCGCGCCTTCGGCATCCTGACCCTCGCCCAACTCGCCCTCGTCGTCGTCCTGGCGGCCGTCGCCATGGCGATGTACCGCGGGGCGCCACACGCCCGTACCGCGCTGCGCGGACTCGGCGGCCCCGCGGTGGCCCTGCTCGCCTGCGCGCTCGGCGGTGTGATGACCGGCGGTGTCGCCCAGCGCGTGGCCGACTGGCTCGACGGCCCCGGCACCCCGGGCATGGGCAGGAAGAGTTCCATCCCGGGGCCGCCGGTCCTGCTCAGCTGGCAGGCGTCCGTCATCCCGGTCCTGCTGCTCCTGCTTCTGCTCCCGGTCGCGTACTACGCCCTGCGTACGCTGCGCAGGGAGGGCCGTATCGCGCGGACCCTCATGACGGACTATCCGCGGGAGAAGCCGGACACCGTGCGCACCCGGCAGATCGCCGGAGTGCGCGCCCGCGCCCAGCTCACCGACGCCGCGCCGCCGTTCGTCGGCATCGTCTCGCTGGCCACCCTGCTGCTCGGCGGGGGCGCGCTCGCCGGCTCCTGGCTCAGCGACCAGGTACCGGGCAGGGCGGCCGACACGGCGCCCTCCTTCATCGCGTCCGCCACCGACGCCGCGCAGGCGGTGGGATCCTGGCTGGTCGGCCTCGGCTTCGTCCTGTTCGTCACTCTCGGCAGACGCGCCTACCGTGACGCGTCGGCCCGGCGCAGTGTGGGCATCCTCTGGGACGTCGGCACCTTCTGGCCGCGTGCCGCGCACCCCTTCGCGCCGCCCTGCTACGCCGAGCGCGCCGTACCGGACCTGACCTGGCGGATGTTCACCTGGACCGATCTCACCGGCGGCAGGCTCGTCATCTCGGGTCACTCGCAGGGCAGTGTCCTGGCCGCTGCAGCGGTCTGGCAGCTGCCCGCCCGTACCCGCCGCAGGGTCGCGCTGCTCACCTACGGCTCACCGCTGGAGCGGCTGTACGGGAGGTGGTTCCCGGCGTACTTCGGGCCCGGCTGTCTGGAGGGGCTGCACCAAGAGGTGCCGTGCTGGCGCAATCTGTGGCGGGCCACGGACCCCATCGGGGGCTGGGTGCTGCGCGGCAGCGATGTCGACCGGGGGCCGCTCCTGGATCCGGCTGCCTATGGCAGGACCCGCGAACACCCGCTGCCGGACCCGGTCCTCGGCCACTCCGATTACCAGGCGGACCCGGCCTTCGCCGAGGAGCGCGCCGCGCTGCTGAGCCGGCTGGCGGCGACGGTGCCGCGCCAGGCTCCGTACCAGGCGCCGCCGCGGAACACGCCGCGGCCCCCCGGCGGAGAGCAGGACCCGGGGCAGGCCGGTTCCGCGCGGCCCGGCTCCGCGGAGGACGGATCCGGCCGTGTCACGGCAGTTCGGGAAGATCCTCCGGAAACAGCAGACTGAGGTCGTCGGTCGACATCTCGGTGAGCTGGGCCACCCGGCCCGCGTGCCGTTCCACCATCGACTCGAACGTCTGCCGGGCGGTCCTTCCGTTGCCGAAGGCGGGGCCCTTCGGCAGTACCGTGAAGTACTTCAGCAGGGCGTCCGGCGCTCCGTCGCCGAGCCGGTACTCGTGCTCCTCGGCCTGCTGCTCGACGATCCGCAGCAGCTCATCGGGGGCGTAGTCCCCGAAGGTGATGGTCCGGGAGAAACGGGACGCCACACCGGGGTTGACCCCGAGGAAGCGCTCCATCTCGGCGGTGTAACCGGCGACGATCACCACCACCGCTTCCCGGTGGTCCTCCATCAGTTTGACCAGGGTGTCGATGGCCTCCTTGCCGAAGTCCCGGCCGGAGTCCTCGGGGGAGAGGGCGTACGCCTCGTCGATGAAGAGCACTCCGCCCCGGGCCCGGTCGAACGCCTCCTGGGTGCGGATGGCCGTCGAGCCGATGTGCTCGCCCACCAGGTCGACCCGGGAGACCTCGACGAGGTGCCCGCGCTCCAGCACCCCGAGGGAGGCGAGGATCTCGCCGTACAGCCGGGCCACGGTGGTCTTGCCCGTACCGGGGGAACCGGTGAACACCAGATGGCGGCGGGCAGACGCGGCCTTGAGGCCGGCGGCGGCGCGCCGCCTGCCGATCTCGATCATGTCGGTGAGGGCGCGCACCTCGCGCTTCACGCTCTCCAGACCCACCAGGGTGTCGAGTTCACCCAGGACGTCCACCGACGAGCGTATGGGGTCGTCCGCGGTGACCGCGCCGGGGGCGGCGGCCTGCGCCGCGGGCCGGTCAGGGCGGGGCCCGGGGAGCGAGCCGAGCAGACCGGCCGTCTGTGTCGCGGTCGCGACGGCCGGAGCCCCGCCCCCCGCCTGGCCCTCCGTCAGCAGACCGCTCTCGTCGCTCGTGCAGTCCTCGACCAGCGGGCCGCCCGCGCCGCCCTCGGCCAGGGCGCCGTCCGCGAACTCGTAACCACTGCGGGCGCACCGTTCGGTACGGCAGCGGGTGAGGGTCGTGCGGCAGCCGTCTATGACATGGAAGCCGTACCCCGCGCTGCCCGTGACCCGGCAGTTGTGGAACGTGCCGCGCCCCTCGGCCGAGACATAGAAGCCGGCCTCGGCGGGCGAGGTCACGGTGCACCGCTCGATCCTCGGATCGGCGCCCTTGGTGACGATGACACCGGTCTGCGCCGCGTCGATGGTGCAGCCGCTGAGCGTGCCGCCGCTGCCGTGATCCCGGAACCAGGCCCCGGTGGAAGCCTCCCGGATGCGGCAGTCGTCCAGCTGCGCGGTGGCGCCGTCGCTCACCGAGACCGCTGTGTTCCGCACCTGGGAGAGGTCGCTGTCGACCACGTCGGCCCGTGAGCCGCGGTCGAGTACGAAGATCGCGTCCGGTACGTCGTGCACCCGGCAGGCGTCCAGCACCACCGTCGCCCCGTCGCTGACCCAGACCGCCGGGTAGTCACCGGTGCTGTCGTGGATCTCGCACTGGTTGGCGTCCACCCGGGTGCCCGGATCCCAGACCGAAAGACCGTTGCGGCCGAAGCGCCGGACGGTCGAGCGGGTGAGCGTGAGCACCGAACGGGACCGCAGGTCGACCGCGTTCTCCGGGATGTCGTGGATGTCGCAGTCCGACAGCGTCAGCACCGCGTCGGTGTCCAGAGTGACCCCGTCGGCCGATGTGCGGTGGACGGTGCAGTCGGTGAGATGCGCCGACGCGCGCGCGGCGACCTGCACGCCGGTGCCCTTGACCTCGTAGATCTCGCAGCCGAAGGCCTCCAGGCCGCTGCCGTCGCCGGAGACGCTCAGTCCGGCCCCGGACGCGTGGTGGACCCGGCAGCGCTCGATCCTGGGGTGCGCGCCGCCGTGCACCGAGATGCCCGACTGGCCGGCCGCGACCACCTCGCACTCCTCGAACACCCCGCCCGCGCCGTCCAGTACGCCGATGCCGACACCGGCCGGATTGTCGACGGTGCAGCGGCGCACGGTGGGCCGGGCCGCTCCGCGCACCTCGATACCGACGGCGGAGCGGGTGACGATCCGCAGATCCAGCAGCTCGGGGGTGCCCTCCTCGACGAGCAGGGCCGGCGCGGACGAATCCTGGCCCTCGATCTGGAGGTCCTGGACGACCGCGGACGCCCGCACGGTCAGCGGGATGCCGTCGGCGGGCGCGATCCGGACGGACCCGGCTGCGCCGTCGGTCCCGCGCAGCGTGATCGCGTGCTGGACGACGAGGTTCTCGCGGTAGGTGCCGGGAGTGACCGTGAGGACATCGCCGTCACCTGCGGCCTCCAGGGCTGCGGAGAGGGAGACGTACTCACCTGTGCGGCGCCGCCACCTGGATGTTCCGGTGTACGTCACCTGGACCGTGCCCTGTGCCATGGCGCTGTTGTGCCCCCACCTCGTGTGCCCGACGGATGTGGCCCCACCGTAGCGCGCGCGGGACGCGGGAGTTGACGCGAGAGCCGGTCTCAGCTGCCTGCGCCCGCGCGTCCCCAGTCGGGACCGGCTTCACTCCACGCGCGGTCGAGCCTGGCGTACCGCCGCTGTACCAGCCGCCATACGACGACCCGGCGCCCGCCCACGATGAGCACGGCCGTCGCGGCCCCGGCCCCGAAGCCCGCGAGCACGGCGTGCGCCGTCACCGTGCGTGGTCTCATGGGTCTGTTGACGAGGCGTCCGCGGTCGTCCGTCCAGATGCGCAGCCGGTCGCCGGCGTGGTTGTCACCCTTGAACGTGGACAGTGCCCCGCGGTGGCGGCTGCCGTCCGTACCCGTCCAGACCGCGGCGGCCCGGCCGCGGGGCACGGCGTCCGATATCCCGTCCGGGTTGGCCGCCACCGGCCGGTCGTGCAGCGCGCGCACGACGGTGGCGGTCGTCATGTGCCGGTGCCGGCGCTGGTCCCGTGCGGCGTCCTGGAGGGCGCTCTCGGTGAGGGAACCGCAGAGCCAGGCCACGAGCGGCCCCGCGACGGCGATGAGGACCACAGCGACGAGCGCCACCCACGCCTCGGTGAGATCGGTTCCGCGGCGCAGGGGATTGCGCCGCCAGCGCCACACGCCGGCTGCTGCTCGCACGGTCCCGCACCCCCTTCCGCATCCGTCCACGACCTCACTGGGCACGGCCCGGGTACGACGGGCGCGGCGAGGGCCGTCTCACGCCGTACAACGAGCCTGTCGTCTCTGTGGGTTCCCTGAGGACCGGGGTCTCATTCAAGGATGTGCACCGGATCACCGACGTGCAGGACACCGGTCCCCTCGGGGATGAGATTCTGGCCGAACGGCAGGTCATTGTCCACGCGGCGGTGGAGCGCGAGGGTCCGCAGCGGTTCTCTGCCGCGCTCGGACGTGCGCTGGTCGATCGTGGTGATGACGCACCGCCCGCAGGCCTTGGCGACCCGCAGGACGACGGCGCCGATCGCGATGCGGGACCAGCCGTCCTCGGCCCAGGGCGGGGTGCCCGACACGACCACGGTCGGCCGGAACCGGTCCATCGGAAGGGGCCCCTCCTCCGGCAGGTCACCCCGCGCGACGAGGGAGTTGAGGGCGTCGAGCGAGGAGAGCGTCGTGAGCAGCAGGGGATAGCCGTCAGCCAGGTTGACGGTATCGCCGGGCCGCGCGTACTTCGGATTGACCGGGCGCCGCACTGCCGGGTCGTCGAGATGGACCAGGCGTACGGCCGCGCCGAGGTACGCACTGAACCAGGCGTCCGCCGCCGGACCAGCGGGGATGACGTCGATCTTGTCCCGGAAGAGCTGCACCCCGATCGTGCCCACCGGCTCCGGCACGGTGACCGTGAGCGGTTCGAGTCCGGGGGCGGACAGCCTGACACCGCCGCACGGCAGCGGCTGCGCGGCAGCCAACGCCAGCCGTGCGTGCTGACGTTGGGTGACGGCCTTTCCCGTCTCGTCCACGAGCATCCACCGCCGGTCTCCGGCCAGCCCCCAGGGCTCGACCGTGGCCGAACCCTGCGCACACCCCGTGAGGGACTTGACCGGATGGATGTGGATCTCGTGCAGAACTGCGTTGACCGGTTGCGACACGGCAGTCATCCTGCCATCCGCTTCCGGCGCGCCGGAAGGCCGGTCAGTACCCGCGGCCCTGGTAGGGCCGGTTGTACGGATCGTCGTAGGGCGAGGGGGCGGGCCGCTGCGCGGGACGCATCGCCTCGTACCCGGCGCCGGGCCGCTGCTGCTGTTGCTGCTGTCCCGGGTAGCCGCGGGGCGCCGTGGCCTGCTGCGGGATGTACGGCGCGGGCGCGTGCTGCATCGGCGCGGACTGAGCCATGGGCTGCGGATAGCCGTAGGACGGCGCCTGCTGCGAAGGACCGGCGGGCAGCGCGGGCAGCGCCGAGGGCAGCGCAGGGAGGTAGCTGTTGCCGGTGTCGTACGCGGAAGGCACTCGGATCGGAGCGATCTGAGGGGTGCCCCGCTCTGCGACAAGGGAATCGTAGATCGGGGTGTCCGGGAAGGACGGC
This sequence comes from Streptomyces sp. NBC_00388, assembly GCF_036061255.1. NCBI lineage: Bacteria > Bacillati > Actinomycetota > Actinomycetes > Kitasatosporales > Streptomycetaceae > Streptomyces > Streptomyces sp. NBC_00388. The sequence goes on along the minus strand of NZ_CP107948.1, from coordinate 802,313 downwards.
GCGGAGTAGTAACCGCCGCCGTAGGTCGCACGGGGGGACGTCATGGCACATAAGTAAAGCCCACGATGTGCTGATTGGGGAGCCCGATAAGAGGGTTGTTTTGCGCGTTCCGGGTGACTGTGGATCCCCAATGCGAGCGAACTTGCCAAAATCGGTCGTCAAGTGGCGCTGTGATCGGGTACAGGCCTGCTCGCGGGCCGGTTACCGACGGGTTGCCGCCGGATGGAGCGACGATCTTCCCGCGCTCCTCGGGAGCGCTCGCCGGTGGCTGCGATTAGGTTGGCCATACGCAGATCTACGGCTTCACGACGCCAGTTGGGGGCGAGCATGTCAATGCTTAAGGGAACCAATGTTCCGGTGTCGGCTCAGGCCGTGCGGGTCGAATTGGGATGGCGGCCGGGCCCGGGGGTACCGGACGTCGACGCGTCGGCGCTGTTGCTCGCATCGGGAAAGGTCCGCACGGACGCCGACTTCGTCTTCTACAACCAGCCGCGGCACGCGTCGGGCGCGGTCGGCCACGAGGGCAAGACGACCGCGCAGGGCCTCGCTACGGACACCCTCTCGGTCGACCTCTCGCTGGTGGAGCCCGCCATCGAGCGCGTGGTCCTCGCGGCATCCGCCGACGGGGGCAGCTTCGGCAAGGTGCCCGGTCTGTACGTCCGGGTCCTCGACGCGGCGGACGGCACGGAGATCGCCCGCTTCGACAGCCAGGACGCCACGGTCGAGACGGCCTTCCTCCTCGGCGAGCTCTACCGGCGGCAGGGGGCCTGGAAGTTCCGGGCGGTCGGCCAGGGGTACGGCACCGGGCTCGAAGGGCTGGCCACGGACTTCGGGATCAGCGTGGACGACGCGCAGCGGCCCGCCCCGCAGACCCGGGCAGCGGCCCCGCAGGCACCACCCGCCCCACCGGTTCCTCCCGCTCCCGGGACCCGGCCTGCCGCGCCGCCGCCGGCCGAGCCCGTCGCCCCGCAGGCGCCGCCCGCTCCCGTACGGCTGAGCAAGGTCACCCTGACGAAGGAGGCGCCGGCGGTCTCCCTCGCGAAGCAGGGCGGGACTTCCGGTGCCATGCGGGTCAATCTCAACTGGGAGTCCCGCCGGCCACAGCCGAAGGGCTGGGCCGCGAAGCTGGGCAAGGCCGTCGCCGGGAACGGCGGCGTCGACCTCGACCTCTGCGCGCTCTACGAACTCACCGACGGCCGCAAGGGCGTCGTACAGGCCCTGGGCAACGCGTTCGGATCGCTCAGCAGCGCGCCGTACATCCATCTCGACGGTGACGACCGCACGGGCTCCGTCTCGGCCGGCGAGAATCTCACGGTCAACCTCGACCAGAAGAACAGCATCCGGCGGATTCTCATCTTCGTGACGATCTACGAGGGCGCGAGGAGCTTCGCCGATCTGCACGCCACCGTCACGCTCCAGCCGCAGAACGGCGCGGCCATCGACTTCTCGCTCGACGAGTGCACCGTGCCTTCCACCGTCTGCGCGCTCGCACTGATCACCAACAACGCCGGGGACCTCGTCGTCCAGCGGGAGGCCCGCTATCTGGTGCCCGACAGGGGAGTCAGTCCCCAGCGCACCGTCGACCGTGCCTACGACTGGGGCATGAACTGGACGCCCGGCAGGAAGTGAGCCTCCCCGCCGCGCCCTGAGCGGGCGCGGCTGGCCGGGGCGGCGCTCAGAGATCCTGCGCCGCCCCCGGCGGGAGGACGGGCCCGTTCCCGGCGTCGTCCGTACCGGCGGAGGCTGCCGGGCCGGGTGCCGGGTCCGGCTCCGGCCTGGAGTAGGTCCGGCCCTTCCAGGCGGCGCCGCGACCGCGGTAGTGCTGGACCGCCGAGTCGGCCGTCATCAGCAGGTACAGCAGCGCCGTGAAGGGCAGGGCCGCGCCGAGCAGGGGCGACTGCCGGTAGTAGCGCAGCATCGGCAGATACGTGCCCGCCATCACCAGCCAGGCGAGCCCGCCCGCCCACGCGGCGGGTGCGTCACCGGACAGCAGGCCGGCGGCCAGCGTCACCGGCGGCGCGAGATAGACCAGAGCGAGGCCGAGCACGGTACCGGTGAGCAGCAGCACGTTGTGCCTGAGCTGGGCGTACGCGCTGCGCGAGACCATCCGCCAGAGGTCGCGGAGCTGTGGGTAGGGGCGCACGCTGTCCACCCGGTCGGCGAGCCCCAGCCAGATGCGGCCGCCGCTGCGCTGCACCGCGCGGGCCAGCGACACATCGTCGATCACCGCCTGTCTGATCGACTCCGGGACACCGGCCCGTTCGGCTGCCTCGGTCCGCAGCAGCACACAGCCACCGGCCGCGGCCGCCGTACGGCCCCCCGGCCGGTTGATCCACCGGAACGGGTACAACTGAGCGAAGAAGTACACGAACGCCGGCACGATCAGCCGCTCCCAGGGACTCTCGACGCGCAACCGCGCCATCTGGGACACCAGGTCGAGCCGGGCCGAACCGGCGGCGGCCACCAACTCCCGCAGGCTGTCCGGCGCATGGGCGATGTCGGCATCCGTGAGCAGCAGATACTCGGGGCCCCGCGCACGGGCCAGCGCGATCCCGTGCCGCAGCGCCCAGAGTTTCCCCGTCCAGCCGGGCCCGGGCTCACCGGGGGAGACGACGGTCAGCGGAAGCCCGCCGTGGCGGGCCGACAGCCGCGCGGCCAGTTCCCCGGTGCCGTCCGAGCTTCCGTCGTCGACCAGGAAGATCTCCGCATCGCCCGGATACTCCTGACCCAGCAGCGACGGCAGACTCAGCGGCAGGACCCCTGCCTCGTCCCTGGCGGGCACGATCACCGCCACGGAGGGCCAGACCGCGGGAGCGGCACGCGGCGGCAGCCGCTGGTCCGTCCGCCAGGAGAAACCCTGCCCGAGCAGCAGCCACGCCCACGCGGCCAGCGAACACACGGCGATCCAGGCAATGGCGCTCATCTGCCGAAGTCTGCCCCACCCGGGCGGGCCCGGACGAGCGGTCGACTAGGGTGACCGGGTGAAGATCGCGCTCATGGACTCCGGAATCGGCCTTCTCGCGGCCGCGGCCGCGGTACGCCGTCAGCAGCCCGACGCCGATCTGGTGCTCTCCAGCGACCCCGGCAGCATGCCGTGGGGCCCCAGGTCGACCCAGGACATCACGGCCCGCGCCCTGGCGGTGGCCCGCGCCGCCGCCGCGCACCGGCCGGACGCGCTGATCGTCGCCTGCAACACCGCGTCCGTCCACGCCCTGCCGGCCATCCGCGCCGCGCTGGAGCCGGCGATTCCGGTCATCGGCACGGTGCCCGCCATCAAGCCGGCCGCGGCCGGCGGCGGCTCCGTCGCGATCTGGGCGACCCCGTCGACCACCGGCAGCGCCTATCAGCGCGGGCTGATCAGCGAGTTCGCCACGGGCGCGGATGTCACCGAGGTGCCCTGCCCCGGGCTGGCCGACGCCATCGAGTACGCCGACGAGGCCGCTATCGACGAGGCCGTCGCCGCGGCTGCCGCGCTCACCCCGTCCGGCGTAAGGGCCGTCGTCCTTGGCTGCACCCATTACGAACTGGTCGGTGAGCGGATCGCCGACGCCGTACGGCGGCACGGCAGCCCCGCCGCCGAGCTCTACGGATCGGCGGGCGCCGTCGCCGCCCAGGCGCTGCGCCGCATCGGGGACCGGCCCACGTCCGGCGGTACATCCGGCGCCGGCCTGACGGTGCTCCTCAGCGGAGAGCAGGGACCCCTCCCCGTCGCCGCACTGACGTATGTGGAAGGGCGCCTGCTGCAGGCCGTCAGCCCCGCCCGCTGAACGCGCGCCCCCCGCCGGACCGCCGCCGCCCCCGGGGAAGGTGGGTAGGCTGCTACGCATGAGGGACCACAGCGAGCCCGGCTCCCGGGTCTGGACCGGCCAGGCGACCAACCGTGTGCAGTGGCTGCTCTCGTTCGCCGGGGCGGCGTGCCTGGCGCTCGGGATCGAACTGGCTGTGGACTCCGCCTGGACATCGGACCGGGCGCCCCTGCTGATGGCCGTGATCGGCTGCGTGCTGGTCGGCCTCCTGATGCTGTACGGCACCCTGGCCTTCGTGCACGTCTCGGTGAAGGTGGACGACCACTCCTTCGAGGTGCGCTGCGGCTATATCGGTCTGCCGCGCCGCCGCATCCTCCTCGACCACGTGGTGGGCGCCGACTTCGACCCGGCCGTGACCCCGCGCCAGTGGGGCGGCTGGGGATACCGGTGGCGCCCCGAGAAAGGGTCCGCCGTGGTGGTGCGCCGCGGGGAGGGCCTGGTGCTCACCCTCGGCGACGGCCGCAGCTTCACCGTCACCGTCGACGACGCGGAGGCCGCCGTCCGGATCATCCGCGACCGGCTGCGGCTCTCGCCGGGCTGACCGGCCCGCAGGGAGCGGACTGCCTGTGGCCGCGGCGCTCCGCCGCGTCCTTCGCCGCCGCCCGCGGGCCCGCACTTGCCGGACGCACAGCCCGCCACCGTAGACTCCGCCTGGTGAGCGCCCCCACCACCTCCACGGACGAGCCCGAGCGGCTCTCCCCGCAGCCCTCCGAAGAGCCGCGCGGACGACGTCTGGCCCGCCGCCTCGTACGGCCCGCCGCCGCTGTCGCGTCCGGCCTGCTGCTCTACGCGAGTTTCCCGCCACGGCCCCTGTGGTGGCTGGCGCCCGTCGCCTTCGCCGTGCTGGGGCTCGCCCTGCACGGACGCAGGGCCAGGGCCGGGCTCGGTCTCGGCTATCTCGCGGGCCTCGGCTATCTGCTGCCGCTCCTCGTCTGGACGGGGGTCGAGGTCGGCCCCGTTCCCTGGCTGGGCCTCGTGGCGGCCGAAGCGGTCTTCGTCGCTGTCGCCGGCGCGGGAATCGCGTACGTCTCCCGGCTGCCGCTCGGGCCGCTCTGGGCCGCCGCGGTGTGGATCGCCGTCGAGGCGGCCCGCGCCCGGGTGCCGTTCGGAGGGTTCCCCTGGGGGAAGGTCGCCTTCGGGCAGCCCGAGGGCGTGTTCCTGCCGCTGGCCGCCGTCGGCGGGACACCGCTGCTCGGCTTCGCCGTCGTGCTGTGCGGTTTCGGCCTGGGGGAGCTGGTACGCCGCCCGGCGGCCCTGCGGCAGTTCGCGGACCGCCGGATCGTCACCGCCGCCGTCCTCGCCGTCGCGCCGGTCGCCGCAGGCTTCGCGGCGCTCCCGCTGGTCGGCACGGGGGCCCAGGACGGGACCGCGACGGTCGCCCTCATCCAGGGAAACGTCCCGCGGATGGGGCTCGACTTCGCCACCCAGCGCCGCGCGGTGCTCGACCACCACGTGAAGGAGACGCTGAAGCTGGCCGCCGACGTGAAGGCGGGCCGGGCCGAACAGCCCGACCTGGTGCTCTGGCCGGAGAACTCGTCGGACATCGACCCGTACCTCAACGCCGACGCCTACGACGAGATCGACCGAGCGGCCAAGGCGATCAAGGCCCCCATCTCGATCGGAGCCGTCGTCACCCCGGACAACGGCGCCGGATCCCCGCTCAACCAGCAGATCCTCTGGGACCCCAGGAAGGGCCCGGTCGACACCTACAACAAGCGCCGGCTCCAGCCGTTCGGCGAGTACATGCCCTACCGGTCCTTCTTCCGGCTGTTCAGCTCCGACGTGGATCTGGTCCGCAAGGACTTCGTACCCGGGCACAAGGCGGCCGACTTCGACATGGCGGGGACCAGGGTCGGCCCCGTCACCTGTTACGAGGCCGCCTTCGACTGGGCCGTGCGGGACCAGGTCAGGGCCGGGGCGCAGATCATCTCCGTACCGAGCAACAACGCCACCTTCGACCGCAGCGAGATGACCTACCAGCAGCTCGCGATGTCGCGGGTGCGGGCCGTCGAGCACAGCAGGGCGGTGATGGTCCCCGTCACCACGGGTGTGAGCGCGGTGATCCGGCCGGACGGCTCGGTCGCGCAGAAGACCAGGATGTTCACCGCCGACGCGCTGGTGGCGAATGTGCCGAAGCGCTCGTCGCAGACCCCGGCCACCCGGCTGGGGACGCTCCCCGAGTGGCTGCTCGTCGCGCTCGCCGCCGGCGGTGTCGGCTGGTCGGTCGTGCGCACGGTGCAGCGGCGCAAGCCGTGAAGGAGCCCGGCTGAGCGACGGTTAGGGTCGGGGCATGGCTACTCCTGACTTCATCCGAGAGATCCGGGCCACCGCCGGGCACCAGCTGTTGTTGCTGCCCGGCGTGAGTGCCATCGTCTTCGACGAGCAGGGGCGCGTGCTGCTCAACCGGCGCGCCGACACCGGCCGGTGGGCGATCATCGGCGGCATCCCCGAGCCGGGCGAGCAGCCCGCCGACACGGCGGTCCGGGAGGTCTACGAGGAGACGGCCGTACGGTGTGTCGTGGAGCGGGTGCTCCTCGTCCAGGCGCTCAAGCAGATCGAATACCCGAATGGCGACCACTGCCAGTTCATGGACATCAGCCTGGTCTGCCGGGCCACCGGGGGAGCGCCCCGGGTCAATGACGACGAGTCCCTGGACGTCGGCTGGTTCGCGGTCGACGCCCTTCCGGAGCTGGCCGAATTCGCGCTCGCCCGGATCAGGCGGGCGCTCACCGACGGCCCGACGTGGTTCGAGCCCGCCGCCCCCGGCGCGCTGGAGCAGAGCGCGTGACCACACACCCGGCGTCCTCGGCCGCGCACGCCCCCCTCGGTCTTGATCTCGCCGGCCGCACCGCGCTCGTCACCGGAGCTGCGGGCGGCATCGGCGCCGTCTGTACGCTGCGCCTCGCCGCCGCAGGCGCCACCGTACGGGCCGCCGACCGCGACGAGGCCGGACTCGGAGCACTCGCCGGCCGGGCGGCCGGGCTCTCCGGCGCCGTCGTTCCGTACCCGCTCGACCTGACCGATCTCGAAGCCGCCGAGCAGGCGGCGGCCGGTACGGACATCCTCGTCAACAACGCGGGCCTGCAGCTCGTCCGGCCCATCGAGGACTTCCCGCCTGAGGTCTTCCACACCATCCTGACCGTGATGCTGGAAGCACCCTTCCGGCTGATCAGGGGCGCGCTCCCGCACATGTACGGACAGGGCTGGGGGCGGATCGTCAACGTCTCGTCCGTGCACGGGCTGCGCGCCTCCGCGTACAAGTCCGCGTATGTGGCGGCCAAGCACGGGCTCGAAGGCCTCTCCAAGACGGCGGCCATCGAAGGCGCTCCGCACGGGGTGACGTCGAACTGTGTGAACCCCGGCTATGTGCGCACCCCGCTCGTGGAGCAGCAGATCGCCGATCAGGCCGCCGCGCACGGGATCCCGCGCGAGCGCGTGGTCAGCGAGGTCCTGCTCAAGGAGTCGGCGGTCAAGCGCCTCGTGGAACCCGAAGAGGTGGCCGAGGCGGTCGCCTACCTCTGCACCCCGCAGGCCGCGTTCATCACGGGGACCTCACTCGCGCTCGACGGCGGGTGGAGCGCGCGTTAGCGGGCCGGGTCCCGGTCTTTCGCGATATAAGCGCGCGCACCGTCCTCCAGCCGCGTGCGGAGCGTGAAGAACAGTTCGGCCGCCCGGATGCCGACCCACTGCTCCGGAAGCAGTTCCGCGGGGAGACCCGGGTCGAGATAGGGGAGCTGCCGCCAGTCGGTCAGCACCCGGACGTAGTCCACGAACGCGTCACGCCCGGCGGCCCCCGCGGCTTCGGCGTGATCCGGCAGGCGCTCCAGGACCTTCTCGTGCTTTCGGACGAACTCGCCGTACAGGTGCTCCAGTTGATCGAGATCCCACCACTGCCGCACTTTCTCGTCCAGCGGGCCGAACGCCAGGTGGTCGGCGCGGAAGAGGTCCGCGTAGCCGTCCAGCTCCAGCCGGCGCAGCATCCCGGCGGTGGCGTCGTAGAGATGCGCGGGCGCGATGTAGACACCGGCGGACGCCGTGCCGAACCCGAGCCTGGTCAGCCGGGAGCGCATCAGGTGCCGCTTGCTGCGCTCGGACTCCGGCACCGAGAAGACCGCGAGCAGCCACCCGTCGGCCGGTGTCGCGCGGTCACGGCGGAAGATCCTGAGGTCGCCCTCCCGCAGGACCGAGAGACCCTCGTCGGAGAGGGCGTACCCGGCGGATCCGCCGCGCCGTTCGGCCCGCAGGAGCCCCCGCCGCTTCAGCCGCGAGATCGACGACCGCACGGCGGGAGCCTCGATGCCCAGGTCGGCGAGCAGGGCGATCAGGGTGGCCACCGAGAGCCAGCCGCCATCGCTCCTGGAGCAGAGGCCGTACACCGTCACGATGAACTGGCGGGGCTGCGCGGAACCGGCTGCGGGCTCGCCCTTCGCGGGTTCATCCGCCTCTGCTGCGATCGTCACCCGGGGAGGTTACCAACGGGCAGGCCGGAGCCTGTGCCACCGGGAGCTGCGGACCGCGGGCGGGGAGTCCCGCCGGCGGGCAATTCGGCCCGCGCCCCGTTCCGTTGATCCACCGGGGGTCTACGATGTCGCTTCCGCGTGCTGCTGCGTCAGGAGGCCGGGTGCCGGACAGGAGGACCGTACGGCGTTCGCGCCGTGCGCTGATCACAGGTGGTGCGGCGCTGGCCGCCGTGCTGGCGCTGGCGGGCGCCGGGGCAGCGGGTCTGCTGGGCTCCCACGGCCGCTCCGCAGGCGCCCCCGGCGGTCCGCCGCACACGGATGTCGACGCGTCGGCTGGGAGCTGCGGGGCCGGGTGGCGGCACCCGCGCCCCGGCACCCAGGTCTTCGATGTGCACAACACGTCGGGTACGCCGGTCGAGGTGTATCTGAAGGACACGGCGAGCGGTGCCGTGTACGGCGAGCTGGAAGGGCTCGGGCCCGGAACCACCCGGGCCCTCCGGGTGACGATCGCGGGCGGTTCCTACGCCTTCGGCTGTTTCCCCGACGACGCCGCGTCCGTCACGGGACCCACCGTGCGCGTGCCGGGCGGCAGCGGCGGCAGCGGTCCGGCCGCGGTGCCCGTCAGCCAGCACGATCTGATCCCGCCGACGCTGAGCTACCAGAAGTGGGTCACCGGCCGGATGGGGTCGCTCGTCGGCGCCGTACGGAAGCTCGACACCGCGATCCGCTCCGGCGACCCGGCGCGGGCCCGGGAGGCCTGGCTCACGGCCCACCTCGTCTACGAACGGCTGGGCGCCGCCTACGGCACCTTCGGCGACGCCGACGCGGCGGTCAACGGAACGACCGCGGGTCTGGCCGGCGGTGTCCACGACCGCGAATTCACCGGATTCCACCGCATCGAGTACGGGCTGTGGCACGGCGAATCCGCCACCGCCCTGCGCCCGTTCGCAGACCGGCTGGTCAAGGATGCGACGGCCCTGCGCACGTCGTGGCGGCAGGCCCGGATGGACCCGCTCGACCTCGGGCTGCGGGCACACGAAATCCTGGAGAACACCGTGCAGTTCGAGCTCACCGGCCGAACCGACTACGGCAGCGGCAGCAACCTGGCGACAGCCCGCGCCAACCTCGACGGCACCCGGGTCGTCCTCTCCCGGCTGAGGCCGGTCCTCACCGGCAGGTATCCGCGGCTGGCGGAGCTGGACGCCGCACTCGACAGGACCGGAGCGGTGCTGGACCGTCAGGAGCACGGAGGGCACTGGCTCCCGCCCGCCCGGCTGGGCCGCACGGAACGCGAGAAGGTGAACGCGGCAGTGAGCGGTCTGGTGGAGCGGCTCGCGGACATCGCGGCGCTCTGCGATGTACGGAGGTCCTCCTGACGCTCCGTCGCGACCGGCCGCGCCGGGTCCGCACTGGGCCGACGGCAGGGAATCGGCCCGGACACGCGGTCACTGACGTGCCATGACCCGGGCCGCGGCCGACGATGGCCCGGTCACAAGGGTGCTGACGGGGCATCGACGGGGTCAGGCCGGCGGACTCAACGGTTTGTTTGCTCAATTTTGTTTGTCCACCGGATGTCAGATGTTCACTCCCGTGTCATGGTGATGGATCGTGTCAGGGTGTTGAGAGGTGCATGACAGGATGCGCCGGGCCGGACGTGGAAGGCGGAACCGTATGGGCAGCAAGGGCAGAGGAGCAGTCGCGCGCCGCTGGGGGGCCCTGGCGGGAGCCGCCGCGCTGACCGTGTTCGGCGGCGCCGCGCCCGTCCGGGCGGCGCCGCACGCGGCCGGCCACCACGGGAGCCCGACGGCGACCCCGGTCAAGCACCTGGTGGTGCTCTTCGACGAGAACATCTCGTTCGACCACTACTTCGCGACCTACCCGCACGCCGCGAACACCGACGGCACGAAGTTCACGCCGTCGCCGCGCACGCCCCGCGACATCGACAACCTCCGCACGGCCGGTCTGCTCGACAGGAACCCCAACCAGTACCTGCCCAAGCGGCTCGGCCCCGACCAGGCCATGACCTGCGACCAGAACCACTCGTACGGTCCCGAGCAGTACGCGTACAACGGCGGCAAGGCCGACAAGTTCGTGGAGAACACCGACTCGGGCAAGTGCTCGGGCAACCTCTTCGGCGAACCCGGCCTGGCGATGGACTACTACGACGGCAACACCGTCACGGCGATGTGGAACTACGCCCAGCACTACGCCCTGAACGACAACTCGTTCGGCTCGGCGTACGGCCCCTCGACCCCCGGCGCCATCGAGCTGGTATCGGGACAGACGCACGGTGTGGTGTCCACCGACCCGGCCTCCTCCACCGAGCACCCGGAGCGGACCCGCGAACCCGATCCCGCCGCGGTCGCCTCACCGGACGCCCACGGCGTCGGCACCATGATCACCGACCCTGACCCGGCCTACGACGACTGCTCGGGCAACGACCACACCAGCAAGTCCTCCCTCGCGGAGCTGAGCGGCAAGAACATCGGCGACCGCCTCAACGAGAAGAACGTCAGCTGGGGCTGGTTCCAGGGCGGCTTCCGGCCGAGCACCCCGTGGAGCGGCAATCCGGATCAGCTCGCCAAGTGCGGCGGAACCACACACGCCAACGCAGGCGGCGAGCAGGTCGTGGACTACAGCCCGCACCACGACCCCTTCCAGTACTACCGCTCGACGGCGAACCCGCACCACGTGGCACCGGAGTCGGTCGCCGAGATCGGTCACGCGGGGCAGGCCAACCACAACTACGACCTCACGGACTTCGACGCCGCCCTCACGTCGGGCAACCTGCCGTCGGTGAGTTTCCTGAAGGCGCCCTCCTACCAGGACGGACACGCCGGATACTCAGACCCGACCGACGAACAGGACTTCCTGGTCGGCCAGATCAACAAGATCCAGCAGGCTCCGCAGTGGAAGGACACGGCGGTCGTCCTCGCCTACGACGACTCGGACGGCTGGTACGACCACGTCTACGCCAAGCCGCTCAACGGCTCGAAGGACACGACCGAGCAGACGAACGGGAAGACGGTGGACTCACCGGCCTGTCAGAAGGGGCCCGCGGCTGCGGGAGGCTACGCCGACCGGTGCGGGCCGGGCGCACGCCAGCCGCTGATGGTCATCTCCCCCTTCGCCAGGGTCAACGCGATCGACCACACCCGGACCGAGCAGACCTCCATCATCAAGTTCGTCGAGGAGAACTGGCACACCGGCCGTATCGGCGACCACTCCTTCGACACCCGGGCCGGGTCGCTGGAGGGGATGCTCGACTTCCGTCACCCCAATGGCAAGCAGGTGCTGCTGAACAAGGACGGGTCCGTCAGGTCGTCGGGGCCGATCCGCTCCGTGGCGCCTGTCGCCGCGCGGATCACCGACCCGCAGCGGCAGAGGGTCGCCATCCAGGAGCTCTCCACCAGCGGGAACTCCCAGCCCGTCCTGGTGACCGCGGGCGTCCTGGGCGCGGTGGTGGTCTGCGGCGCGGGCGTCGCCCTGGCGGTCCGCCGCCGCACCGGACGCGGCGCGGTCTGAACCGCGCGGTGTGACGCCGCGCGCGGCGTCACACCTCCCGGATGCGGCGATGCGCCGGGGAACGGGGCCGTGCGGCCCGTTCCCCGGCGCGGTGTCGCCGGACAGCCCGCGGCTGTCCCGGCGCCTCAGGTGGAGCCCGCGGGGCCGACCTGGGTGCGCAGCCGGGAGATGTTCACTGCCTGGCCGGGCGAAGGGGTGCTCGTCGGCACCGGCTTGTCGAAGTCGGAGAAGCCCACGGTCGCCAGGGTGGTCTTGTCCCTGGCCTTCACCGTGACCTGGACGGGGTAGGGCTTGCCGTGCGCCGCCACGGACAGGATCTCCTGCCGTCCGCCGCGCACCCCGCTGACCGGGATGACATCGACGCCGTGCAGCTTCATCGCCTTGCCCTTGGTCAGCGGGCCGTCGCCCGAGGTGGCCCGTGCCGTGCTGCTCTTGAGGAACGAGTTCAGATCGCAGATGTTCGCGATGCCCTGCAGCGGCGGGTCCGTCTTCGTCCCCTCCAGATAGCGGCCGTCGAGCACCGACTCGGCCGCGCTGCCTCCGGGCACCTGGTTCTTCCAGAACGCGGCGTCCGGCTTGATCCAGATCTTGTTGCCCCGCTTGATGATCTTGACGGAGCCCTGGCTGCCCAGGCTCAGCGAGCCGCGGCAGTTGGCCTGCCGGTCGAGAGTGAGGTCCATGTGGGTCGGAGTGCCCCTGGTACCGAATCTCCCGCGGACGTTGATGTGCAGGGACGAGGTCCCGAAGAGGGCGTCATGCGCCTTGTTGGCGATCTCCTGGGCCGGCAGCGATCCTGTCCCGCCGTCCGCGACGGCTGAGCTGCCCGTCGCGATCGTCAGAACGACCGCCGCTGAGCATGCCGCCAGCGGCTTGGCCATGCGGTGTCCTGTCAACGTCGCCTCCTGCAGATATGCCTGGTCAGGCCTGTGGGACGTTCACGACGAGGCTACGCCCGCCGTGCGAGTGACGCACGGCGGGCGTAATCGTGGTGGTCACGGGGGGTGCCGGCCCCGGTGGCCACGGGGGCCGGTCAGCCCGTGTACGCCTCCAGCTCGGAGAGCTGCGCGGCCGGCCAGCCGGTGTTGGCGGTGACGGTCACCCGCAGATAGCGGACCGCCGTCCCTGGCAGGGTGAGCGTGGCCGTGTTGCCGCTCGCCGGGTCGAAGGTGTAGCCCGCGGATGCCTTGAGCGTGCTGTACGAGGCGTTGTCGGTACTGCCCGACACACTCAGGGTCTGCGTACGCGTGGCCCACGCCGCCGACGGGGGCACCTTCAGGACGACCCGCTTCACGGCCTTCGCCGCCCCGAGGTCCACCGTGATGGTCTGCGGGAAGGCGTGATTGGTGCTCTCCCAGTAGGTGTCGGCGTTGCCGTCGACGGCCTTGGCTGCCGGGTACACATCGGCGTGTCCCGACTCGGTGACGGGGCGGCCCTTGGCGAGGTTGCCCGGGTCGGCGGGCGGGGTCGTGGGCGGGTCCGTCGGCGGGCTGGTCGGGGGATCGGTCGGCGGGTCGGTCGGGGCGCCGCCGCCCTGTGGCACCCCGCCGTTCGTCCACACCGGGGTGGGCCAGGTGCCGGTGCAGACCGGCGGGTCGGCGTACCAGCCGGAGTTCCCGGTGCCCTGGGTGATCTGGAAACCGGAACCGATGCAGTTGTGGATCGGGTTCTGCTGCGCGATATGGGTGGCGGTCACGTTGGTGAACGAGGCCGTGCCGGGCGCCTGGATCTGCAGTGCGTATGTACCCGCGCCGTCGATCTTCACGTTCTTGAAGTGCAGCCCGTTCGTGGCCCCCTCGATCAGCATGATCGCGGCGTACGAACTGTCCAGGATCTCGGTGTCGGTGATGTTGATGTTGCCGTTCACCGGTTCGTTGAGCCCGCTGAACCAGACGGCGCCCACGCCGAACTGCCAGTTGAAGTCGTTGTTCCCGGTCCGGATCAGGGTGTTGCGCGCGGCTGTCGTCGTGCCGGAAACCGCCGTGCCCTGCCCGGAGTTGACACCGGGATACCGGTTGGCGATATGCAGGCCACCGCCGTTGGTGATGGTGTCGGCCATCACGTTGTCGGAGATGGTGATGTCCTTGCCGCCGTACGTCACGATGTTGTTCGCCAGGATCGGCAGGACCACGGTGTTGAACGTGAACTTGTTGTTGACGTTCGGGACGTTCTCCGCCCACATGGCCAGGCCGTCGTCACCGGTGTTGCGTACGAAGGTATTGGTGACGGTGGAGTTGGTGACGCCCATGTGGAAGTTGACGCCGTCGGCGGTCTGGTCGAGGATGCGGCTGTTCTTGATGGTGAAGTTGTCCATCGGGCCGTCCATCCAGGCGCCGACCTTGGTGTGCTGCATCCACACGTCGTCGACCGTGGAGTCCGAGAGCGCGCCGCCGATCGCGTTGACCTGGTCGTTGTCCTCCCGCTCGCGGATGTCGCCCATGATGGCGAAGTCCTTGAGGGTGACTCCGCTGCTGCCGCCCGCCGACGCGTACTTCCCGTACACACCGACGGCCTTGCTGCGGTCGGCCGGATCGCGCCCGGTCAGCACGCTGTACCAGGGGCCCGCCCCGGCCAGTGTCACCTTGTCGACCACGATGTGGTCCCGCACCTGGAAGGTGCCCTGCGGGATGTACACCGTCTTGCCCTGGGCCTTGCCCGCGTCGACGGCGGCCTGGATCTTGGCGGTCGAGTCGGCGGCCCCGGTCGGGTCGGCTCCGTAGTCGCTCACCACGTCCAGCGCCCCCGCCGGCTTGGCGATCGGGGCGGCCACCTGCTCGAAGTCGGCCAGGTCGATGGTGAACGTCGGCGACTGCGCGGTCGACGACACCTGGAGACGGATCTTGGTGCCCGCCGGCAGGGTCGAACCGAACATGGTGCGTGTCTCGTCGTAGAAGTGGTGCGGATTACTGTCGCCCGGGTTGTTGTTGAAGGGGTAACCGCCGTAGTACCAGCTGTACTTGGAGGTGACCGGCACACTCTTGAGCTGGTTGCCGTTGACCTTCAGATCGATCGAGGCGTCCCGCCCCGCGCCGTCCGATGTGTCGGGCAGGGAGTAGCGGAACGACATGGCGTTCGCGGGCGAGGCGAGGGTGAACTCGACGTACTCGCCGGTCGCGTCGAGGGTCACGGCCTGACGTCCCGACGCCTCGGACGGCAGATGGCCGTAGAGACGGTCGGGCCCGATCAGGGTCCCGTTGGTGGCTGCGTACTCGGCTTCCTGTTCCTTGAAGGGCACGGTGGCGCCCCGGCCGGGAACGCCCACGGGGGAGGGGGCGGGCACCCCTGCCGCCTGGGCGGAGGGGGCGCTGGAGAGCACGACGGCTGCGGCCGTCCCGGCCACGGCGAGTGCCATGGAGAGCGATGCGGAGAGGCCGCGCCGGAGCAGGCGGCGTCTTGGGGGAGGTGTCACAGACATACGTCCTTGCGGCTCGTGGGGACTCTGCGGACGCCGAAAGGCTAGAAGTGGTTCCGCAGGAAGTCTATGAGTCTGCGCAAGAAACAACGACTCGCATGCAAAATACTGACTGCTCGGCAGTATTAGATCGGTGCATATGGGTGCTGATCCTTCAACTGCTGTCGGGTGGGCGGTAGTTGCGAGACGTTCCGTATGGGCGGTTACCGGCCGAGCGCCCCGCGCCGCGTCGCGATTTTGCGCGGAAGTGATCGCGGCGCGCGCCACCCTCGTGCGGACAGCGGCCTGACCGGACGAGCCCCCGGGTGGCGCGTCAGCCCGAAGTCGGGTCAGGGGTGTTCGCTCCCGAGGCGGGGGAACGCCGGCCGCGCGGGGTGAGCGGGCGCGGCCCGCGTCCGGACGCGGGCCCGCCTGCCGGCCCTCCGGCGTCAGGCCGGGGAGCGGTCTCCGCGCCGGAGTGGCGCGCCACGATCGCCGCCGCGTCCGTGCCGCGCGGCAGGACCCCATACTGGTGGCCCCGCTCCTCACCAAGCCGCGCGCCGATGAAGGCCTCCGCCGAGGCGTCCGGTGCGTACCGCAGCATCAGCGACGACTGGAGTGCCAGCGCCATGCCCTCGACCGTGGCCCGGGCGCGGGTCTGCGCGGCGACGGGGTCGCGCAGGTCCTCGGCCAGATTCCGGCGCAGCCGCACGATGTGCGCGTCCAGGACCGGATGCGCGCCCGAGGTCCCCGCCAGCTCGGACCAGAAGGCGTCGAGGGAGTGCGGTGTCCGGGCGATCCCGCGCAGGACGTCGAGCGCGATCACATTGCCCGATCCCTCCCATACGGCCATGACGGGCTGCTCGCGGTAGCGCCTGGCCAGCGGCCAGTCCTCGGTGTAGCCGTTGCCGCCCAGGCACTCCAGTGCCTCATAGGCGTGGTGCGGGCCGCGCTTGCAGATCCAGTACTTGGACACGGCCGTGGCCAGCCGGCGGAACACCGCACCGGACTCGCCGCTGTCCTCCTCGTAAGCGGCGGCGAGCCGCATCGAGGTCCAGGTGGCGGCCTCCGTCTCCAGCGCCAGATCGGCGAGTACGGCGGTCATCGCCGGCTGGTCCACCAGCCGGGCGCCGAAGGCGGAACGGTGGGTGGCGTGCCACACCGCCTCCGACAGGGACTGCCGCATACCGGCCGTGGAGCCCAGCACGCAGTCGAGCCGGGTGTGGTTCACCATCTCGATGATGGTCGCCACCCCGCGGCCCGGCTCGCCGACCCGCTGGGCCCAGGTGCCGTCGAACTCGACTTCGGACGACGCGTTCGACTTGTTGCCCAGCTTGTTCTTGAGGCGCTGGATCCGCACGGTGTTGCGGGTGCCGTCCGGCAGTACCCGGGGGACGAGGAAGCAGGTGAGGCCCGCCCCGGCCTGCGCGAGGACCAGGAAGGCGTCGGACTGCGGAGCGGAGAAGAACCACTTGTGGCCGGTGAGCAGATGGGCCCGCCCTTCGGGGTCCGAGGGCAGCGGTACGGCGCGGGTGGTGTTCGACCGAACGTCGGAGCCGCCCTGCTTCTCCGTCATGCCCATGCCGAACGTGAGTCCCGCCTTGCGGCCCGGTGCGATCAGCCGGGGGTCGTAGGTACGGCTGAACAGTCCGGGGAGCCAGTCGCGGCCTGCGTCGGGGTCGCGCTGGAGCACCGGGACCACGGCGTGCGACATGGACATCGGGCAGGCGTGGCCCGGTTCGATCTGGGCGAACAGCATGAAGGAGGCGGCCCGCGCCACCGCGGCGCCGGGCTTCGGGTCCGCCCAGGCGGCCGTGTGGGTGCCGTACCGCACCGCGGCGCCGATCACCTCGTGGTAAGCGGGGTGGAAGTCGATCTCGTCGACGCGGTTGCCGTAGCGGTCGTGGGTCCGCAGCACGGGCGGGCTGGTGTGGGCCAGTTCGGCCCACTGCTGGAACTCCCCGGAGCCCACGAGGGATCCGATCCCGTGCAGCTCGGGTGTGTGGCGGTCAGCGCCGAACTCCCGGACGGCCGCCACCAGGGGGGTGTTGACGGCATACTCGTCGATGCCGGAGCGGGGCGGCACCTGGTTGACGACCTCATGGGTGAGCCGGGGTGCGGGGGCGGCCGGAAGGCCGCCGGGGGACGGGTGCTCCGTCATGGCTGAATCCTGTCTGCTGTCGGAGGGTTGCCGGCCGGTGTGGCCGGTGCGCTCGTGTCAGGGGCGGTGGCCCGCGCCGACGGCCCGGAGGCAGAAGGCGGTGATCCCGGCGACCACGGGCCCCGCCTCGCTCCGCTCGCCGACCGGCGAGAGCGGCCCGAGCAGTGCCTCGCTGATGGCTCCGATGACGGCGGCCGCGGAGAGGTCCGGGTCCTGCGCGGGCAGTTCGCCCGCCGCGATCCCGGCTGCGACGATCTCCCCGGCCAGTGCGTGGTAACCGCTGCGGTAGGTGCGGCGCTCCGCCTCCACCAGGGGGTCCACCCGCTCGGCAAGCAGGGCCCAGGCCGTCGTCGGTGACTTGAGCGCACGGGAGGAGAAGACCTCGATCAGCGCTCCGAGCCGGGCCTCGGTGCCGCTCCCGGCCCGCACCGCTTCCCGTACGGCCGCGAGTTCATGGCCTGCGGTGTGCCGGAAGACCGCCGCCAGCAGCTCCTGCTTGGAGCGGAAGTGCTGGTACACGCTTCCGGTGGAGACGCCGGCGCGCGCGGCGAGTGCGGCGACCCCCGCCGCGGCATAGCCCCCTTCGGCCAGCAGGCTCCGGGCGGCTTCGAGCAGCCGCTCGCGGTGGGCGGCGCGGGTCGCCTCGGTACGGGCCGTCTGCCGGTAGACCATGATCTGAACCCCGATTCATCTCTTCCAGGTCCACTGAACCACCGGTGCCTGCCCCGCGCAAGGACGGGCGCGGACGGGGCCCCACCGGTCGCCGGGTGCGTAACCTGAAGGCTCTGAAAGGTGGACCGGCCATGTCCTCACTCCCCGAAGGGGCCGCGGAACGCGGCACCCCGGCGTCCGCCTCCCGCGCCGCAGCCGTGCTCACGGGCCTGCGCCGGCCCTTCGCCCCGCAGGGCCCGTCCCTCCGGGAGCTGACCGTGCAGGCGCTCTCCTCGATCGAGCAGGGCTACGACCTGCTGGCGCCGAAGTTCGACCTGACCCCGTTCCGTACGCCCGACCGCGTCCTGGAAGCGGTCGGCGGCGCGTTGCGCCCGCTCGGCCCGTTCGGCGCGGGACTCGATGTCTGCTGCGGGACGGGGGCTGGCGTGGGAGTGCTGCGCTCCCTCTGCGCGGACCGGGTCACCGGGGTGGACTTCAGTGCCGGGATGCTGGCGGCAGCCCGCCGTTCCGGGGCAGGTACGGGGTCCCCGGAGGCGCAGTGGGTGCGCGCCGACGCCCGGGACCTGCCGTTCCGGGCGGAGTTCGATCTGGCCGTGAGCTTCGGTGCGTTCGGTCATTTCCTGCCCGCCGAACGGCCGGGACTCTTCGCCGGGGTCCACCGGGCGCTGCGGCCCGGTGGTGTCTTCGCCTTTCCCGTCGGGGCACCGCAGCCCTTCCGCTCCCCGCAGTACTGGACGCTGCTGGGCTTCGACGCGGCGATGCGGGTGCGGAATGTGCTGTGGCGGCCGCAGTTCGTCATGTACTACCGGACGTTCCCGCTGGGCGCGGTGCGGGACGACCTGGTCCGGGAGGGTTTCTCGGTGGAGCTGCTGCCGCTGGAGGAGTTCGGCCGGCGCCCGGACGGCAGCCCCCGCTGTCGCCTCGTGGTGGCCCGGCGGACATGAACAGGGCGGAGCGCAATCACAGGTGACGGGTCGTCAGTGAGGGTGCCCGGTATGGGCGTCTCGACATGGGCATCGACGACTTCGGGGCCGCCGGCGGGCCGCACGCGCTCAAGGCGCCCCCGACCTCGTCACAGCTCGGGGCGTGCGCCCAGACGGTCGAGCCGGCCCCCAACACCAAGTACACCCTGAGAGGTTGGGCCCAGGGCTCCTACGCCTGCCTGGGCGTACGGGGAGGGGTGACCGGAAGTGCCTGGACCAGTGCGGGCGACTGGTCGAAGCTGACGGTCCCGTTCACCACGGACGCCTCGGGCACCGCCACCGTCTGTCTGCACGGCTGGTACGGCCAGGGCACCGTCTGCGGAGACGACTTCACGCTGAGCTGAGCCGAACCGAGCCGGGTCGAACCGCACCGGGCCGAACCCGGCCGGGAGGGGCCCCGGGCTGAGCCGCGCTCTCCCGGCGCGGCCGGTGGCAGGGGAGTGTCGCGCCTCCCCTGCCACCGGCCGTGCCCGCCGCACGGCGGGGCATCCGCCGAACACGTCGCAGACCCGGGAGGATGAGCTGACAAACTGAGTGCAACGACCGACGTGGAGGAGTGGGCAGATGCCGCACGAACGAGCGGGGCAGCCGGCGCGGCCGGAGGACCTCACCGATGTGGCCCGGCTGGTGACCTCGTACTACGCGCTGCACCCGGACCCCGGCGAGCCCGCCCAGCGCGTGGCGTTCGGTACCTCAGGGCACCGCGGATCGTCCTTCGCCACCGCGTTCAACGAGGACCACATCGCCGCGACCAGCCAGGCCATCTGTGAGTACCGCGCACAGCAGGGCACCGACGGGCCGCTCTTCATCGGCGCCGACACCCACGCGCTCTCCGAGCCCGCCAGGGTGACCGCCATCGAGGTGTTCGCCGCCAACGGAGTGACCCTGCTCATCGACTCCGACGACGGATACACCCCGACTCCGGCGGTCTCGCACGCCATCCTCACGTACAACCGCGGCCGGACATCGGCGCTCGCCGACGGTGTGGTGGTGACCCCGTCGCACAACCCGCCCGCCGACGGGGGGTTCAAGTACAACCCGCCGAGCGGCGGCCCGGCCGGATCCGACGCGACCGGCTGGATCCAGGACCGCGCCAACGAGATCATCGCCGCCGGGCTGAAGGACGTACGAAGGCTGCCGTACACCCGCGCGCTGTCGGCCTCCACGACCGGGCGCTACGACTTCCTCGGCACGTACGTGAGCGATCTGCCCGCGGTGCTCGACCTGGACGCCGTGCGCGCCGCCGGTCTGCGGATCGGCGCCGACCCGCTGGGCGGCGCATCGGTCGCGTACTGGGGGCGGATCGCCGAACAGCACCGGATCGACCTCACCGTGGTCAACCCGCTCGCGGACCCGACCTGGCGGTTCATGACCCTGGACTGGGACGGCAGGATCCGGATGGACTGCTCGTCGCCGTACGCGATGGCCTCGCTGATCGAGCGGGCCGGCGAGTACCGGATCGCCACAGGCAACGACGCCGACGCCGACCGGCACGGCATCGTCACCCCGGACGCCGGGCTGATGAACCCCAATCACTACCTGGCCACGGCGATCTCCTACCTGTTCACGCACCGGGACCAGTGGCCGTCGCGAGCGGGTATCGGCAAGACGCTGGTCTCCTCCGGAATGATCGACCGGGTGGCGGCCGACCTCGGCCGCGAGCTGGTCGAAGTGCCGGTCGGCTTCAAGTGGTTCGTCGGCGGTCTGGTGGACGGCTCGCTGGGATTCGGCGGAGAGGAGTCGGCCGGAGCCTCGTTCCTGCGCCGTGACGGGTCGGTGTGGACCACCGACAAGGACGGCATCATCCTGGCCCTGCTCGCATCCGAGATCCTCGCGGTCACCGGGAAGACCCCGTCCGAGCACTACACGGCGCTCACCGAGCGTTTCGGCGCGCCCGCCTACGCGCGGATCGACGCCCCTGCCGACCGGCAGGAGAAAGCGGTACTGGCCAGGCTCTCGCCCGAGCAGATCACCGCGGACACTCTGGCGGGCGAGCCGGTCACGGCCGTGCTCACCGAGGCGCCGGGCAACGGTGCGGCGATCGGCGGCATCAAGGTCACCACGGAGAACGCCTGGTTCGCCGCACGGCCCTCGGGCACCGAGGACGTCTACAAGATCTATGCCGAGTCCTTCCTGGGTGCCGGCCATCTCGGCCGCGTCCAGGAGGAGGCGAAGGCGGTCGTCTCGGCGGCCCTGTCGGGCTGACGCTCCGCAGGGAGTCAGGGAGTCAGGGAGTCAGGGAGTCAGGGAACCAGGGAACCCGGTCCCGGTGCCGGCGGTCCCGGCCGCTCGCAGTCGCGCGCCGGGCGGTCAGGCGCCGGGGACGGTGCGGTGGATCTGGCGCAGGAAGGCGGCGTTGTCGGGCGTGTGCCGGATCTTTTCCAGCAGCGCTTCGAGCATCGGCTGTCCGTCCCTGCTGCGGAGCGCCCGGCGCAGCCCCTGCACCGCCGCCAACTCGCTTTCTGAAAGGAGGAGTTCCTCGCGCCGGGTGCCAGAGGGCGCAATGTCGACGGCAGGGAATACGCGCTTGTCGGACAGAGCGCGGTCGAGCCGCAGCTCCATGTTGCCTGTGCTCTTCAGCTCTTCGAAGAAGTAGTCGTCGGCGCGGGAGCCGGTGTCGACCAGGGCGGTCGCGAGGATGGTCAGCGAGCCGCCCTCCTCGGCGAGGCGCGCGGCGCCGAAGAGCCGCTTGGGACCCTGCACCGCCGAGGCGTCGACACCGCCGGACAGGGTCCGGCCGCCCGACGCCGCCGCGTTGTTGTGCGCCCGGCAGAGCCGGGTCAGCGAGTCGAGCAGGATGACGACGTCCTCGCCCTGTTCGACGAGGCGCTTGGCGCGCTCCACCGCGAGGTCGGCGAGTGCGATGTGCTCCTTCGCGGGCCGGTCGAAGGTCGAGGCGAGGACGTCGCCCCGTACGGAGCGGCGCATGTCGGTGACCTCCTCGGGGCGTTCGTCGAGCAGCACCACCATCAGGTGGCACTCGGGGTGGTTCTCCGCGACGGCGGCCGCGAGCCGCTGGAGCAGTACGGTCTTGCCGGTTCTGGGCGGTGCGACGATCAGGCCGCGCTGCCCCTTGCCGACCGGGGCGATCAGGTCGATGAGGCGGCCCGTCGTGCCGCCCCCCTCGGACTCGAGCCGCAACCGCTCGCGCGGGTGCAGAGGTGTCAGGTCGCGGAAGTGGCGGCGGCCCCTGAGTGCCTCAGGCGGGCGGCCGTTCACGCGGTCGACCCGGGCAGGGGCGCCCGGGCGTGTGGAGGTGCCTTCGATGAAGTCGCCCGTCCGCAGGCCGAATCGACGGATCTGATCGGCGGTCACCTGGACATCGCCGGGAGACGGGCGGGACGCGGGTGCGCCGTGGGTACGTAGCAGGCCGTGGCCCTTGCCGGTGACGTCGAGTACACCGGAGGCCGGGACGGAGAGGTCCTGCTGGACAGGGGGACGTTCGAGTGTGGTGGTCATGCGAATCCTTTCGCGGGCATGCCCTTTCCCGGACATGCGAGGGGGAGACCCGGCGGGGGCGGCTGTGTCACGCCCCGTGCGGCGGGCAGGAGAGCCCGGGCCGGGAGAGGTGGTGCGGGTGGGCCGGATTGCCGGTCGTGAGAACAACGGCACAACGGCGAGAGATGCGATAACTGGCACGGGCGCCTTGAGAGGCGTTCACACGTGCTGTCTGCACCGTACCACATCACCGGTTCGGCCCCGCCCGGCCGGTATCCGCCGGTGGCCGGCCGGGGCTCTGTCGCCCCGCTGCCGGGCCGTCCGGGAGCTGCGACGTTGTCGGGACACGGATATGCGAGCACGCTGGAGGGGCGAGCGGTCCTCCCGGGCGAGCTGCCCGGAGGCACGAACGGACGCACCGAGTGACGGACGAAGGAGCACACCGTGGCGATGGGAGCGGAAGACTCCAGGGGTGACGACGTCTACCAGCCGGACGGCAGCGAGGTCACCGAGGACTCGGGCATTCTCGACCGCGAGGACACTCTGAACGGCCGGGCCTCCGACCCGTACGACGAGGGCTGGTCCCCGCCGGAACGGCCGCTCGGCGTGGACCATGTGGGTACCACCCAGGGGGAGCAGGAGGAGGGCGAGACGCTGGACCAGCGCCTCGCCGAGGAGACGCCCGACCCGGCGCTGCTCCGCAGGCCGCACGGGGACGGCATCGGCGACGCGTCCGACAGCGACGGGGAGCCGCTGGACGACGAGGTCGGTGACACCCGTTCGGGCCGGCTGGTGGCGCCGGACGAAGGGGCCCACGAGGAGGCCGAGAAGGACATGCTCGCGGAGGACGTGGGGATCGACGGGGGAGCGGCCTCCGCGGAGGAGGCCGCCGTGCACGTCGTCGCTGAGGACGAGGGCGGCTCGCCGGGGCGTCAGTAGCGCAGATCGGCCGCGATCCGGGCGTCAGTAGCGCAGATCGGCCGCGATCCGGTCGTGGTCGGCGAGCGTGTCGTCGCGGACGAAGACGACCTCGGCCCCGGTGTCGAGGGCCAGCTCCACGAGTTCGTCGACGATGTCCTCACGGACCGTCTCGCCGTCCGGGAGGGGCGCCGCGTCCGGATCCTGCGGGCCGGCCGGGACCAGATGGCCGTCCTTCACCCGTACGGTCCGCTGGAAGTTCTCCTCGACCGCGACCAGGGCGACCCGCCCCTCGCGTACGGACTCCCACACCTCGTCCAGACCCGCTGCGAAGGTGCGCCTGCTGCGCGCCGCGTCGAGCCGCTCCGCCGTCCGTTCGGCGATCCGCTGCCGGGTCTCCCGGAGGCTGGGCTCCAGCTCCTTGTACAGCTCGGGCCCGGGGCCGTTCACCAGCCCGCCGGTGAGGACCCTGCCCGCGGCGTCGCCCGTCGCGGTCCCCACGTCCGCCAGGAGGCTGAGCGCGGGCGCCAGGCCCACCACGTACAGCGGTCGCGGGGTCGCGGCGAGGACCGCGGCGAGACGGCTGTCCACGTCGCGGAGGAACCGCCGGGTCTCCTCGTCCTGGAAAGTGCTGGCCACGTCGCCGATGCGCTCCTCGCGCTCCACATCGGTCTGCACTTCGTCGGGGGTGACCGGGAAGCCGTTGCCCGTGTGCTCGCGCACCGTCCCCGGGGATCCGTGCCAGAGCGTGGCGCGGTTCGCCGCGACGGCGAGCACCCAGTAGGGGGTGGCCCGGGCGCGGGCGGCGACCAGGTTCCTGGTCAGGTAGCTGTCGCTGATCACGACGCGCTCCGGTACCCCGCGGGGCAGTACCCAGGTCTGGTACTCGTCGGTGCTCGCGAAGATCACCAGCCCGTCCAGGGAGTACCGCAGGTCGACCTCCGCGTGCGCCCGGTCGAGCTGGGTCCTGAGCGCGGTCCTCACCTCCCGGGAGACCGGCTCGCCGGCTTCGGCCAGGGCGTCGATCCGGCGGCCCGCCTCGCTCACGAGATTGCGCAGCCGCACCGCGTCCTGGGCGTTGTCCGGCTCGCGCCGGTGCGTCGGCATGCTCACGGACACCACCGGGTGGGGCTGCTTCTTGCGCAGGCTCTGCAGGAGCGCAGGCGTCAGAGCGTTGGTTTCCATGACTCCCTTTCTGGTACTGGTGCCCCTTCACGATCCATCAGCCGTCGCACGGCTGCATCCGGACGCGGACCGCCCGTATCCGTGATTAGCATGACGAATGGCGAAGGACGGCCCCGTACTCGACGTGGTGACGGAATCCCTGGCGGAGCTCCACGACCGGCTCGGCGCGCTGCGGGACGGTGTGGTCGCCGACTACATCCCGCAGCTGGCGCTGGCGGACCCGGACGCCTTCGGGCTCTCCCTGGTGAGCATGTACGGGCACCGGTACGAGGCGGGTGACGCGGGGCTCCCCTTCACCATCCAGTCCGTTTCAAAGCCGTTCGTCTACGCCCTCGTGCTCTCGCTGCTCGGGCTGGACGAAGTGACCCGCTGGGTGGGGACGGAGCCGAGCGGCGAGGGATTCAACGCGATCAGCCTGGAGCCGGACACGGGTCGCCCGGACAACGCGATGATCAACGCGGGGGCCATCGCCACCACGTCCCTGGTGCCTGGGGCGACCGACACGGAGCGGTTCGAGCGCATCCTGGACTGCCTGAGCCGTTTCGCGGGGCGCACTCTGGACGTCGACGAGACGGTGCACGCGTCGGAGGCCGAGACGGGCGACCGCAACCGTGCGCTGGCGTATCTGATGAGCAGCCTCGGGGCGCTGCCCGGCCCGCCCTCGGTGGTGGACACCTACTTCCGGCAGTGCGCGGTACGGGTCACGACCGGTGACCTCGCGGTGATGGCGGCGACGCTGGCCAACGGCGGGATCAACCCGGTGACCGGTGAGACGGTGGTGTCCGAGACCGTGGCCTGCCAGGTCCTCGCCGTGATGGCGTCCTGCGGAATGTACGACGCGTCCGGTGCGTGGCTGCTCCGGGTGGGCCTGCCCGCGAAGAGCGGGGTGTCCGGCGGTCTGATCGCCGTGAGTCCCGCCCGCTTCGGGGTGGCCGTCCACAGCCCGCCCCTGGACGGCACGGGGACCCCGGTACGGGGCATCGAGGCGCTGCGGGAGCTCTCCGAGCGGTTCGGGCTCCATATGATGCGCCATCCCACGCTTTCGGCCCCGACCATCACGGAGGCGGACCACGGAAAGCGGAGGGGGCTGGTGGCGGCTCAGGGAGCACTCGACTTCACCGCGGCCGAACGGCTGCTGCACGGGCTGTCCGAAGTGGTCCCGGAGTCCGGCGGCTGGGTGGTGCTGGACCTGCTCGACGTCACCAGTATCGAACCCTCGGGCGCCTCGGTCGTGGCCTCCGCCCTGGCGCGTCTGGAGAGGGAGGGGCACCGGGTGGCCGTCGTGGTCGATCCGCGTGCCCCGGCCGGGGCGGGACTGACGCCCTGGCGGAGGTTCCCTTCCCGTGAGGAGGCTGTCGCCTGGTGCGAGAGCGGCCGGGCCTCCGGGAGCGCGGGAGCCCCGCGTCCCGGAGCGGACTGAGGACGCGGGGGCACAGCTGCGGCGTCGGGCCGCCCGGGGCGGGCCCGCGTGATCGCGGTCCGGCCCCGGGCGGTGGCTCAGCGCCCCCGGGCCGCGCCTGCGGCGGGCGCGGCGTTGCTGGTGGTCACCTTGACCTCGTCGACGACCAGCTGCTGCGGGAAGGCGGTGCTGCCGTCCGGGTCTCCGGGCCAGTATCCGCCGACGGCCAGGTTGAGGATCAGGAAGAAGGGCTTGTTGAACACCCACTGGTTGCCGCCCACATCGGCGGGCGTCCGGGTCTGGTACGTGTTCCCGTCCACGGACCAGGTGATGGAGTCGGGGGCCCAGTCGACGGCGAAGGTGTGGAAGTCGTCGTAGAACGCCTGGCCGCCCGGGAGGGTGTAGCCGGCGCCGATGCCGGCCGAGCCCGAGTAGCCGGGGCCGTGGATCGTGCCGTGGACGGTCGACGGTTCGAAACCGACGTTCTCCATCACGTCGATCTCACCGGAGTTGGGCCACCCGACCTGTCCGATGTCGTCCCCCAGCATCCAGAAGGCGGGCCACATGCCCTGGCCCTTGGGGATCTTCATCCGGGCCTCGACATGGCCGTACGCGGCCGAGAACTTGCCCGAAGTGTTCAGCCGGGCCGAGGTGTACTCGCACGAGCCGTACCAGCACTGGTAGTTGCCCGGGTTCTCCTTGCGTGCCGTGATGACCAGATGGCCCTGGCCGTCGAGAGCGGCGTTGTTGCTGCCCGATGTGTAGTACTCCCGCTCGTGGTTGTCGACGTTGTCGCCGGTCTCCGTCTGCCACTTGCTGCCGTCCACGGCGGAGCCCGCCGGGCCGTCGAAGGTGTCGGAGAAGGCCCCGCCCGCGAGCTGCGCGGCGGGTCGGCCGGCGGGGGAGTTGTCGGCGCTCGCGGTGGAGGCGAGGACCGGCGCGAGGAGCAGGGCGGACGCGGTGGCGACCAGGAGCCGCCGGGTCAGGCGAGTGGAGCCCATGGTTCTCCCTTCCGGTGCACGGATCAGGTGCACTGAACGGGCATGTTTGACATGTATATGACAGACATGCGCAACGGGGTCGCCCGTGCGGTGCGGCGACCGGGGTGGGGGGTGCGCGGTTCACTTCGAGATTTAAGAAGTGAACCCACTCCCTGTCAAGGCCTTGGTCTGTACCACTCTGCGGAAAGGTGAATTCATGCCTGAACGCATGGAAATGAAAAGAGGCAGGTGTCCGGGTTGTGCATTCGGGAATTGAAAGAAACGCCGGCCGGGAGCGGGTGACGACCCGTCGGCAGGACAGGCGGTCAGCCCGGGCCGGGGAGTCCGGAACGCCGTCCGCCAACTGGACGAGGACCGGCAAGCGTTGGTCGTCCGAGTGAACTGCGGGGCCTCTGTGCGGCCCGTGGCCCCGGGGCGGTACCCTGCGCGCGCACCGCCAAACGGGCGGCGCAGCAAGTGTGGAGGATTTTGTGACCGTAACCAATAGATCGTGGCGGCTCCGGGGGGCCTTCATAGCCGCGGCGGCCAGCGTGGTCGGCGTCGGTCTGTGTGCTGTCCCGGCTCAGGCACACACCCCGACGTGGAGCGTTTCGTGCTCCGAGGTCACCCTTGACCTGACGGCGTACAACGCGGGCGTCACCAACACCGTGACCGTCAGCGTGGACGGGAAGGACATCCTCCCCGCGGAGACGTTCGGTTCGTCGATCAGCAAGACCCTGCCGCTGGGTGAGCACACGAAGCCGCTCACCGTGCACCTGGTCGTCAAGGCCGGCGACGGTGACCAGTTCTCCAAGGACGACACGAAGACGGCGCCCGTCTGCGAGACGCCGGCCTCCCCGGCGCCGCCCGCCACCAAGCCTCCGAAGCAGACCCCGAGCGCCCCGGCTTCCGCCCCGGCCGACAAGCCGAGCTCCGGAGCCAGCAGCCCGGCGGCCGCGGCCCCCGCGCCGTCGCCGAGCGCCTCCGCGCCGACGGACCTGGCCGAGACCGGATCCTCCAGCTCCACGCCGCTCATCGCGGGTGCGGCTGCCGTGGTCATCCTCGCCGGTGGCGGCATCATGTTCGCCGCGCGCAAGCGTCGCAGCAGCCAGAACTGATCCATCACGACTGCCGGCGCCCCGCACGGGACGCCGGCAGTTCTGTTGTGCGGAGCCTGTGACCGTTCTGTTCCGGCTGCGCAGCTCGAAGGGGCCGGCGAATCCCGGCCGCCCTCATGCCTTCCGGTAGTCGTACGCCTCGACGGCCGCGGCCTCCACCGCGTCCAGGCCGCCGCCTGCCGAAGCGGTGACCATGGCCGCCACCGCGCCCTCCAGGAAGGGGGCGTCCACCAGCCGGGTGTTCTCCGGGAGTTCGTCACCCTCGGCCAGCAGTGCCTTCACCGTCAGCACGGCGCTGCCGAGATCGACGAGGACCGCGACACCCGCACCCCGGTCCACTGCCGCTGCCGCAGCCGCGATCAGCTCCGAACTGGTGCCGAGCCCCCCGTCCGGCGTGCCGCCCGCCGCGGCGACCGGAGCGGTCGTCGACCCGCCCGTCAGCCCGGTCGCCAGCTCGGCGACGGCCGCGGCGACCGGCGCGCTGTGGGACACCAGGACGATCCCCACGAGCGCGCTCACGCCGCGGCCTCCGCCAGGGCGCTGAACAGCAGCGCCGATGACGTCGCCCCGGGATCCTGATGACCGACGCTGCGCTCGCCGAGATAGCTCGCCCGGCCCTTGCGGGCGAGCAGCGGTACGGTCGCGAGCGCACCCGCGTCCGCTGCCTCCGCCGCAGCCGCGAAGGACTCACCCAGTGCGTCCGCGGCCGGCAGCAGCGCGTCCAGCATCGTCTTGTCGCCCGCGGCGGCGCCGCCGAGCCTGCTCACCGCCTCGATCCCGGCCTTCAGCGCCGTGGCCAGCTGTTCCCTGTCCACGGCCGGGGTGTCGCCGAGCGCCTTCCCGGTACGGCGCAGCAGTGTCCCGTACAACGGGCCGGAGGCCCCGCCGACGGTGGAGATGAGCTGCCGGCCGGCCAGCGCGAGGACCGCGCCAGGGGTCTGCGGGTCCTCCTTCTTCAGCGTGTCCTGCACCGCGGCGAACCCGCGCCGCAGATTACTGCCGTGGTCGGCGTCGCCGATGGCCGAGTCCAGATCGGTCAGCCGGTCCGCCTCCCTGTCGACGGCAGCGGCCGTCCCGGCCATCCAGCGGCGGAAGAATTCGGCATCGAGCACAGGTCCTCCTTGGTGAGTCGGTGTACGGGACGGTTCAGCAGCCCCAGCGCAGCGCGGCCGTACTCACCGGCGCGTCCCACAACCGCAGCAACTCCTCGTCCACCTGGCAGAGCGTCACCGAGCAGCCTGCCATGTCGAGTGAGGTCACATAGTTCCCCACGAGGGTACGGGCGACGGTCACGCCACGCTCGGCCAGGACCCGCTGCACCTCGGCGCTGAATCCGTACAGCTCCAGCAGGGGGGTGCCCCCCGCGCCGTTCACCAGCGCGATCACCGGAAGGGTCGGCCGCAGATCCTCGAGGACGGCGTCCACCGCATAGTCCGCGATCTCCCGCGAGGTCATCATCGCGCGCCGTTCACGGCCGGGCTCACCGTGGATCCCGACCCCCAACTCCAGCTCCCCGGGCGGCAGATCGAAAGTGGGGCCGCCCTTGGACGGGGTACTGCAGGCACTCAGGGCGACCCCGAAGGACCGCGCACTCGCACTCACCTGACGAGCGATGGCCTCGACCCGCTCCAGCGGGGCGCCCTCGTCGGCCGCCGCCCCCGCCAGCTTCTCCACGAAGAGAGTGGCGCCCGTGCCGCGCCGCCCGGCGGTGAACGTGCTGTCGCTCACCGCCACGTCGTCATTGACCAGCACCTTGGCGACCTGAATGCCCTCGTCCTCCGCGAGCTCGGCCGCCATGTCGAAATTGAGCACGTCACCCGTGTAGTTCTTCACCACGAACAGGACACCGGCCCCGCTGTCGACCGCTGCCGCGGCCCGCACCATCTGATCGGGCACCGGCGACGTGAACACCTCGCCCGGGCAGGCGGCGGAGAGCATGCCCCGCCCGACGAACCCGCCGTGCAGCGGCTCGTGCCCCGACCCGCCGCCCGAGACCAGTCCGACCTTCCCGGCCACGGGTGCGTCACGCCGCACGATCACACGGTTCTCGACGTCGACGGACAGCTCCGGATGGGCGGCGGCCATTCCCCGCAGGGCGTCCGAGACCACGGTCTCCGGGACGTTGATCAGCATGTTCATAAGTACCTCCTGGTGAGGCCGGCGTCCCGGGACCGGCCCGGGTGCGTACGGGCCTGACCGGGTGCGGGCGGTGGTCGGTCGTTGACGCCTGCGAGCGCTGTCGGGCGGATCCGGCGGAACGGACGCCGGCCGGGCTTCACCCTGCCCGACGGCGGCTCAGTTCCGATGGCGGGCCCCTCGGGTGGTGCGTACAGACGGCAACCCAGTATCGAACGGCTGACTCCGAAGGTCACGCTTCGCTGCGATGTGTCCGGACGAGTTGTCCGTGCCGCGCGGTACCGGCGGGCCGGGGCCGTCCGCCGTATGGACCAGTCGAATGGCGCCGGGCGCCGTACCGGCACTTGGCTGGGGAGCAGCATGCCCCGCGTCTGCTCGGTGCCGGACCGCCGGTACCCGGTCCTGCCCCGCCTCCCGTGGAGAACCCCATGTCCCGCGCACCCGCTCTCCCCGCCCCGGACACCGCCTGCCGGTCCTCGGCACGCCCGGGAGACACGACTCGCGGGCGGCCGGGCGGACGCCAGGGATGACGAGTCCCGAAGTGGGCCGGGGCGAGACCCTGCTGCAGGAGTTCCTGGCTGCCGTGCACCTGACCGCACCCACGAAGCTGCCTTCGCTGGTCGACGGCTACGCCGTGAAACTCGGCATGCGCAGGGTCGTCATCTACCTGGTCGACCTTCAGCAACGCCGGCTGACGCCACTTTCCGGCGCAGGGCAGTTCCTCGTGGACCAGTCCCAGGCGGGCCGCTGTTACCGCGCGCTCGACATGCGGGTGGAAGCATCCGACGACGGTGAGCTGATCGTCTGGCTTCCCCTGGTCGACGGCGTGGAGCGGCTGGGGGTCATCGGTGTGCACATGGACTCCCTGGACAGCGCACTGCTGGACCGCTGCCGCGCCCTGGCCTCGATCCTCGCGATGGTCATCACGTCCAAGCGGGCCGTCAGCGACCGGCTCGTGCAGCGGGCACGCAGCGGCACGATGACACTCCCGGCCGAAATGGTGCGCGCCCTGCTGCCCCCGCGCACCATCGGCAACGAGTGGGTCATCTCCACGGCGGTACTGGAACCCGCCTACGAGCTCGGCGGGGACGCCTTCGACCACTCGCTGACCGAGTCGACGCTGAACGTCGTGATCCTCGACGCGATGGGGCACAACCTCGCTTCCGGGCTGACGACCGCGATCGCGATGGCCGGCTTCCGCAGTGCCCGCCGGAACGACGCCGGGCTGGAGGAGTGCGTCGGCACCGTCGACGACGTGCTCGCCGAATGGCTGCCCGACCAGTTCTGCACCGGGATCGCCATGCGGCTGGACCTGCTCAGTGGTGTCCTGCACTGGGTCAACTGCGGTCACCCCCCGCCCCTGCTCATCCGTGATCAGCAGGTACTCGACCAGGCACTCGAATACTCCGGGGAGCCTCCGCTCGGGATGCCTGCCAAGCTGGCGGGCACGTCGCGTGAGGTGCACCGGACAGTGCTCGAACCGGGCGACAGGGTTCTGCTCTACACCGACGGCGTGACGGAGGCGCGCATCGCCGACGGCGGCGAATTCGGGCTGACCGGTTTCACCGGCTCCATCATCCGTGCCACCTCGGCGGGAGAGCTCGCCTCCGAGGCGCTCCGCCAGCTGATCCACGCCCTTCTGGAGCGCCAGGGC
Source organism: Streptomyces sp. NBC_00388 (assembly GCF_036061255.1). Taxonomy (NCBI): domain Bacteria; kingdom Bacillati; phylum Actinomycetota; class Actinomycetes; order Kitasatosporales; family Streptomycetaceae; genus Streptomyces; species Streptomyces sp. NBC_00388. The sequence continues at coordinate 770,490 of NZ_CP107948.1, read as the reverse complement.
GACGGGCTCCGTGACGATGCCACCATCCTCCTCCTCGAATGGCGGCCGCCCGCGCAGGACGCGGAGACCCCCGGGAGCGGAGAAGCGGACCGGAGACATGACGGTGTGTGGACAGGCGAGGAGACGGCCCGGGGCTCCGGTGGAACCACGGGTGCTGAGGGGTGCTGAGGGGCACTTGGGGTACTGAGAGGGGGCTTCCACGAGAGGAGGGGGAGCTGCTGAGAGGAGACCGGCCCCGTGCCTGCCTGGATCTGTGTGACCTGCGGAGTGCAGTACCCGGATGCGCGACACCCGCCCGCGCACTGTCCCGTCTGTGAGGACGAGCGGCAGTACGTCGGCCCGCGGGGACAGAGCTGGACCACGGCGGCCGAACTGGCCCGTGACCATGTCAGTGAGGTGCGGGACGAGGAGCCGGACCTCGTCGGTGTCGGCGTACGGCCGTCGGTCGCGATCGGCCAGCGCGCGCTCCTGGTCCGTACACCGCACGGCAACGTGCTGTGGGACTGCGTCCCCCTGCTCGACGACGACGCCAGGCGGCGCATCACCGGGCTGGGTGGTATCGACGCGATCTGCATGTCCCACCCGCACTTCTACGGCGCCCACATCGACTTCGCCGAAGCCTTCGACGCCCGTGTCCTGATCCCGCGGGCCGACCGGCAGTGGATCCAGCGGCCCTCACCCCGGATCGAGTTGTTCGACGACGAGGCCGAGCCCGTCCCCGGGGTCACGCTGGCACGGATCGGCGGCCACTTCGACGGTGCCTCGGTGCTGCACTGGCCGGCGGGCTCCGGCGGGAAAGGAGCGCTGCTGACCGGCGACACCGTCGCCGTCGTCCAGGACCGTCAGTGGGTGAGCTTCATGTGGAGCTTCCCCAACTTCATCCCCCTCGACGAGGACACCGTGGCCGGCATCGCCCGCAAGGTCGGGCGCTTCGCCTTCGACCGTGTCTACGGTGGCTGGTGGGGGCGTGTCGTCGTCGGTGACGGCGCCGCGGCCGTCCGCCGCTCGGCCGACCGCTACATCGCGAGGCTGCGCGGCGAACGGCCGCCCGGCTGAGCGGACAGAGGTCAGTCGCGCGGTTCCGCCGGGCCGCTCGGCTCTGTGCGGCCGTACCCCTTCAGCTGATGGGGGGTGAGCCGGCCGTGCTCCTGGCGGGGCACCTCGCGGGGCTCCTGGATCTCGCTGGTTTCGAAGACCGGGCCGCTCTCCGGCTTCCGGGGCTGCTCCTCGGGCAGGGGCTTGGGGGACTCCCGTGCACTGAGCCTGCGCCCCCAGAGAAAGGCGGCGACGAGGACGCCGACCACGACCAGCCCGGCAACGGGGAACAGCACCACGCTCATTCCGGGTGAAGCGGCAATTTCCGAGTAGGAAGACATACCCGGCGGCTACCCGGAAGCAGAGGCCCATAACATGCAGTTCAGCGCTGACCGGGCGCCGCATGGAATGCCGGGCCCGGCCCGCCCGGCCTCCGGCGCGGACGTGGAAAGGCTCCGGAAAACGGGCGGCCCCGCCGTCAGGAGACCGCCCCTTTCTCTGTTGCCAGCCGGGCCAAGTGGTCGCCGAAGCCCCCGGCGGCCCGGGGGCGCAGCCGGCTCGACGTCTCGACGGGACAGCCATGAGTGCGCAGAACCCGGTGGCCCCCGCGTTCGAGAGCTCTGACCAGAGCATGGTCCTCGCCCACGGGAAGAGCGGGATATCCGCCGGCGTCCAGGTAGGCGCCGGCGGCCACCCCCAGATTGGCGCCGTGGACATGGGGATGGCGCCAGGGCTCTCCGCCGGCGGGCCGCGAAGCGTCGTACAGCAGGCGGTGGCGGTCGGCGAGTTCGGGCACCGGTGGCCAGTGGGCCACGGTCACCGTGCCGACCACCGCGTCCCAGCCGGCCCGTGCCTGATCGAGCTGGAACGCGAGCCAGTCGGGCGGGACGGTGCTGTCGGCGTCGGTGGAGGCGAGCCAGACCGCGGCGGGGGGAGCCGCCAGCGTGGACAGGGCGCACCGGGCGGCGGCGGCGCGCGCCAGCCCAGGGTTCCGGGACCCGAGGTGCAGCACGCTCGCCCCCGCCCCGGCGGCCACGTCCGCCGTGGCGTCCGCGCAGGCGTCGGCCGCGACGACCGTGATCACGTGCAGCCCCGCGAGCGCGGGATGGCGGGCAGCGGCACCGACGGCGGCGAGCGCACGGGGCAGCAGCTTCTCCTCGTTGTGCGCGGGGATGAGGACCGCTACGGCCTCCGGCTTCATACCAGCCCTTCTCTCTCGGCGGGCGACGGCGGCCGGATCCCGTCCGGACCGGGGCGGCCGAAGGTCTGGAGGACGAAGTCGTCCTCGCGGTGCTCGGCTGCCGGTGTCAGACCGGGTATCCGGGCGATGACCGGGGCGAGCTCGGCCCCGGTGGCAAGGTGCCCGTCGGCCGGATGGTTCCAGTGGACGGCGATGAGGGTGCCACCGGGCTCCAGGGAGGCGACCGAGCGCCGCAGCAGCAGGTCCAGCGCGGCGGGGTCGAAGTAGTAGAGCAGTTCGGACAGGACGATGAGGTCGAAGGTGCCGTCCGGCCACTCCTCGGGCAGGACCCGGTGCTCCACCGTGACGTGGGAGTACCCGGCCGTGCGCTGCGCGGCCGTGGCAGCTGCCGAGGCGACCCGGTCGCATGCGAGCAGGGCGTCGCACCGTCCCGCGAGCCGCAGCGTCAGTTCCCCGACGGAGCAGGCAGGTTCGAAGGCGCGGCGGTATCGCGGCCGGGGGAGAGCGGCGACGGTGAGGTCGTACTTGCGCTGTTCGTACCAGCGCTCGGCCAGGTGCCAGGGGTCACTCGCGTGCCGGTACATCGATTCGAAGTACGAGGCGGGTGTGCTCACGTGAACACCACCTCGGCGGAGCGCAGGTGGTGGGCGATCTCCTCCGGCGGAAGGATCGCGGCGTCGCCCGGCTCAGGTCCGAGCGGGCTGATCTGGCTGGTGAAACGGTTGATCGCGGCGGTCTTGCGGTCCAGTGCGGCGGGCGGCAGGACGATACGGGCAGCCGCCGTCCAGGGCACCCGGGGATCGCCGGGGCGCGCCCAGTGCCACATCCAGACCGGGTAGTGCAGGCACGCGGCCCCGGCCGCGCCGGACGCGCGGAGCGCGGCGCGGCCCGCGGCCTCGTGGTCCGCGTGGATGTCCCCGGTCCAGGGCGCGGCGCAGAGGACCGCGCCCGCCACGACGTCGGCCAGCGCGTCGGCGACACGGTCCTCGTGGCGGGCGACCTCGGTGTCCGGGACATGCAGCGGGACGATGTCCGCGTCCGCCGCACCGAGGTCGTCCAGCGCGGCACGTGTCTCCTCGGCGCGTATGCGTGCCAGGGAGCCAGGGGTCTCCACCCGGCTGTGGGGGTGGGAGCGCTCACCATCGGTCACGGTGACGACCGTGAGGTCGAGCCCCGAGGCCGCCAGCAGACTGATGGAGCCGCCGAAACCCAGGACTTCGTCATCCGGGTGCGCCGCGACCACCACGGCACGTCCCGAGGACGGCAGGGCCAGCTCCGGCAGCCCCTCCCAGCCGTCCCACCTCCGCCACTCGCTCTCGTCCGTACCCCGGGCCTGAATCGGGTCGGCGGCCCGCGCCGGGTCCTGGCGCGTCACCGGGCGTCCTCCCCGGGGCGGGCGACGAGGCCGCCGAGCTCAGCGAGGTTGCGCTCGGCGTGGTGCTGGCGGAGGTAGACGGTCAGGTCGGCCACATTGCGGGCGTGGCGCAGATCGTGGCAGAGCGGCCCCGCGCCGGTCGCCCGGCCGACGTGCTCCAGCGTCGCGCTGCAGGCCTCTTCGACGAACGCGCGCAGGCGCAGACTCCGCACCCTGGCCGTCCCGTTGCGGTCCAGCGGGTCCCGGTCGATCTCGGCCGCCGCCTGGTAGAGGAGCGAGCCCGCCGCGTGGAGCCGCGTGTCCACGGCGCCCAGATGGGCGTCGGTGTGCGGATCAGGCCTGCGGTGCGCCGCGCTGCGCAGGGTCTCGGCGACCGCGAGCGCCCCGCCGTACCAGCAGGCGGCCACACCGATGCCGCCGTGCTGGAAGCCCGGGCGCCGTACGTACGCCTCCACGTCTCCCACGGGTACCGCCGGCAGGTCGCTGATCCGTACGTCGGGGGTGTCGCTGCCGGCCATACCGATCGCCTGCCAGGTGCCGGTCACCGGACTGCAGCCGGGGCCCTGCGTGCTGATCGCGAAGAGCCGCCTGCCGTCATCGGCGGCGGCGGTGACCAGGGCGTGGGTGCAGCTGTGTGCGCCGGAGCAGTACTGCTTGAGACCGTTCAGGCGCCAGCCGTCCCCGGTGCGGGTGGCGGTGACACCCTCACCGGGCGGCTCGGCCGCCCACACCCCCCAGCGCTCGCCGGGGCCGGGGGCCGGGCTCCCGAGTTCGGCGAGGATCGCCGTCGCGTCGACGTGGCCCTCCACGAGCCGCGCCAGGCAGATGTCCCGCTGGGCGACGGACCACAGGGCAGCCAACCGCTGCGGAGTGCTTCCCGAGCCGGGCAGCGGAAACTCCAGAGCGCCGGACGCGATGTCCTCGACCACGGCGGCGAACTGCCCCGCGGTCTCCCGGCGGGCCGCCCCGGGGCTGAGCCCGGAATCCTCGTCCAGGCCGGCGGGCCATTCGAATCCGGCGCCCGGCGGGGTGGTGACCTCACGCATGGGAGGCCTCCCCGGCGTGCGCGGAGAAACTCACGGACGGACGCTCGCCGGCGGCGTGAGCCGGGCGGGCAAGGGAATTCCAGCAGGGTCGGCCGGGGGTTCGGTGCATGTCGGTCTCCTCTGCCGTGGACAGATAAAAGATGGCGTACGGCGCGCACGCCCTCAGCGTCCTGCCGGTGTATCGATTCCGTTGTCGAGGGCAGTGCCGCGGGCGTCCGGGAAAGGGCCGACCTTCGTACTGTGACACGTGAGTGCGAAGTCGGCTCGCTGCCTCCGAGTGCCCCTCCCGCCCCGATACATGCACCTGACCGTGCGTTCTTCCATGGCCGTGCCATCCGGAGCGGGGACGGGATTCCCCGGGAATCCCCCGCCCGCAGGGGAGTAACCGGATGGGGACATGTGCGCGAAGAAACGAAACATCTGACGCGCTACCCGGAACGGCCGATGGCATTCGCCTTCTTTCGTGTGATGACAGGAGAAGCGATGAAGCAGGAGGGTGATCCGGCGTACCTACAGGAGGACTGAGGAACATTTATGACCGTTGAAGCCGGCCGGGAAGCCGAACCCGTACAGGCGTCCGCACAGCAGAGCCTGTCGACGTCGGCCGCGCGGAACCTGACGACGACCGCCAAGTCCGTTCCGCAGACCCAGGAGACCTCGTCGAGGTGGCTGCTGCGAATGCTGCCGTGGGTGGACGTACAGGGCGGGACCTACCGGGTGAACCGGCGGCTGAGCCACGCCGTGGGGGACGGGCGGGTGACGTTCGTGCAGACCGGCGGACAGGTCTCCGTCATCCCGGCCGGGCTGGGGGAGCTGCCGGCCCTCAGGGGGTACGGCGACGAGGCGGTGCTGCGGGAGCTGGCCGACCGGTGCGAGCAGGTCGACTGCGCTCCGGGCACGGTACTGGCGCGGGCGGGCGAGCCCAAGGACCGGGTCTTCCTGCTGGCGCACGGCCGCGTCGACAGGGTCGGCGCCGGACCGTACGGCGCGGAGGCCGTGCTGGGGTTCCTGGCCGACGGTGCCCACTTCGGCGACCGGTCCCTGACCGCGTCGGAGCCGGCCTGGGAGTCCACGTTCCGTGCCACCACAGCGTGCACGCTCCTGACGCTGTCCAGGAGGGACGCCGACAACCTCGTGGCACGGGCACCATCACTGGGCAGTCACCTGGCAAGGGCCGCGGCGGTTCCCCGGCAGCGCACCAACAGCTACGGCGAGGCGGCCATCGACCTCGCGGCGGGACACACGGGCGAGCCACGCGTTCCCCACACCTTCGTCGACTACGAGCCGGAGCCGCGTGAGTACGAACTCTCCCTCGCACAGACGGTCCTGAAGGTCCACACCCGTGTCGCCGACCTCTACAACGAACCGATGAACCAGACCGAGCAGCAGCTGCGGCTCGCCCTGGAGACGATGCGCGAACGCCAGGAGTACGAACTCCTCAACAACCGCGACTTCGGGCTGATCGGCAACTGCGACTACGGCCAGCGCGTCCAGCCCCACGACGGGGTGCCGGGCCCCGACGACATGGACGAGCTGCTCTCGCGACGCCGCGACAACCAGTTCTTCCTCGCCCACCCCCGGGCCATCACGGCTTTCGGCCGTGAGTGCAGCAGACGCGGTCTGATCCTCAGGCCGGTCGAGGTCGGCGGCCACCGCGTCCCGTCCTGGCGCGGTGTGCCGATCTATCCCTGTGGGAAGATCCCCGTCACCGCGGCCCGGACGACCTCGATCCTGTGCATGCGCACCGGCGAGGACGACCAGGGCGTGATCGGCCTGCGGCAGCCGGGGCTCCCCGACGAGATCGAGCCGGGCGTCTCGGCCCGCGTCATGGGCATCGACGAGCAGGCGATCACCTCCTACCTCGTGACCGCCTACTTCTCGGCCGCGGTCCTGGTCCCCGACGCCCTCGGCATCCTGGAGAACGTCGAAGTCGGGCGCCGCTGACCGGATTCCGCGGCCGGCCTGCCGAACCACCCGGCTCACACCCTCCGTGAGCGTCCGCGCCGGCGCCCACCCGCGCGCCCGGCCCGTCTGCCGGCGTGCTCACCCGCCGCCCCACCGAAAGGCACTCCTCGCATGACCCGAACCAGTGGTGCCGGGATCCCCCCGTGGACGTGGAAAGGGCCACCGACAGGGCACCCACCGGCCCTCACCGGGGCCCCGGCCCTCCGCACGGCCGCGCAGGCCTCACCGGCTACGGCCCCGCCCGCCGCACTGCAGCGCCTGGTCACCGGACCGGAAGGGCTGGGCACGGCCGCCGCCCGTGCTTTCCGTACCCTCACTACGACCGTCGCGAGCCCGGACGGGCAGCCCGGACGGCAGGACGGAGCCCCGCCGCCATCGGGGGACGGCCCCTCGCCCGGCCAGGACACAGCCGTGCGGATCCCGCAGCTGTACTGCCCCGATGCGGTACGCGACGACCCGGCGCTCGGGGAGGAGGTCAACAACCGCCTGGTCGACTGGGCCGAGGAGACCGGTATCTTCGCCGGCCGCCTCGAACGCCTGCGTTCGCACCAGTTCGGGCGTCTGTTCATGCTCGCGCATCCCGACTGCGACGACCCCGACCGCCTGCTGGTCGCGGCCCGCTGCGGACTCGCGGAATGGTCCGTCGACGACCACTGGGTCGACGAGGGCGAGGACACGGAACCGGAACTCCTCGGCTCCCGGCTCGCGATGGCCCACGCGGTCATCGACCCTGTCCGGCTGCCCGCCCGCTACCTCGCACAGTTCGAGGAGGTCGTCCGCCAGCAGCCCGTCCTGCGCGCCTTCCGGTCCAGTCTCGCCCACCTCTCCGAGATCGCCGGCACCACCCAGGTGGCACGGCTGCGGCACGAACTCGCGGTGATGTTCGTCGCCTACGGGCAGGAAGCCGAATGGCGCGGCAGCGGGCGCAAGCCCGCGGTGTGGGAGTACCTGCTGCACCGCTACGAGAACGCCTTCTACCCCTGCATGGTGCTGATCGACCCGGTGGGCGGCTACGAACTGCCCGCCCACGAGTTCGCCGATCCCACCGTGCGCCGCACCTACCTCTACGCGGGCATGGCCAACGTCCTGCTCAACGACGTCTATTCGATGGCCAAGGAGGACCCGGGGGACACCAACCTGCCCAACCTCATCGCAGCCGAGGACAACTGCTCCCTCCAGGAAGCTGTCGACCGCACCGCGGCCATCCACGACGAACTCATGCACACCGTCGAAGCCGACTGCGCCGTCCTGGCGGCAGCCGGCTCCCCTCAGCTGCGCCGCTACCTGGCCGGACTGTGGGCGTGGATGGGCGGCAGCAAGGAGTGGCACGCCACCAGCGCCCGTTACCACAGCGCCAACTGACCCCGTAACGAAGGAGATACCCATGACCGTTCAGGACACCGTCGCCCACCCGCTGCGCAGTCTTTACCAGAAGTCCGTCGCCAACTACTGGAACCGGGAGGAGAACCCCGTCAACCTCCGCCTGGGCGAGGTCGACGGCATCTACCACCACCACTACGGCATCGGGGAGGCGGACTGGTCCGTCCTCGACGGTCCGGAGGAGACACGTCAGGAGCGCCTCACGGCCGAGCTCCACCGCCTGGAGTGTGCCCAGTCCGACCTGTTGATGTCCCACCTCGGCGACATCGCCCCGGGCGACCGCCTCATGGACTCCGGTTCCGGCCGCGGTGGCAGCAGCTTCGTCGCTCACAGCCGCTTCGGCTGCCGCGTCGACGGCGTCTCCATTTCCGAGACCCAGGTCGCCTTCGCCAACGGCCAGGCCAAGGAACGCGGAGTGGACGACAAGGTCGGCTTCCACCTCAAGAACATGCTCCACACCGGCTTCGAGAGTGACAGTTTCCAGGCCATCTGGAACAACGAGAGCACGATGTACGTGGATCTGGCTCTCCTGTTCCCCGAGTATGCCAGGCTCCTCAAGCACGGCGGCCGCTATGTGACGATCACCGGCTGTTACAACGACGCCTACGGTCTGCCGTCCCGGGCCGTCAGTGAGATCAACGCCCACTACATCTGCAGCATCCATCCCCGCAGCAGCTACTTCAAGGAAATGGCCGCCAACCGGCTGGTACCCGTGAGCGTCGTCGATCTCACCGCGGCCACCATCCCCTACTGGGAGCTGCGGGCGAAGTCCCCTCTGGCCACCGGCATCGAGGAAGCCTTCCTGGACGCGTACAAGGGCGGCAGTTTCCAGTACCTGCTGATCGCGGCGGACAAGGTCTGAACCGCGCTCTCCGCGGGGGCCGGGCCGCCGGCCCCCGCGGAGGGAGCAGACGGCCGACCGCTACCGCGAGCCGGTACGGGAGTACCTCGCCCACGGGAAGCCGGTCGCCGTCACGGAGGCGGGCTGCTGCGCCTACCGGGGGGCCGCCGCCTTGGGCGGGCGCCGGGGGCTGGACCGTCATCGGTGCGGACGGGCTCGTCGCGGAAGGCACCGTGCGCGACGAGGGGGAACAGGTCCGGTACATGAACGATCTGCTGCCGTTGTTCGAGGAGGAGGGCATCGACACCGCCTTCTGGTTCGGCTTCGCCGGCTTCGGACTGCCGCACCGGGCCGACCCGCGCAGGGACCTGGATCTCGGCTCGTACGGCATCGTGAGGATGCTGGACGGCACCGGTCCGGACACACGGCCCCCGGGTCACGCCCCGGGAGGCGCTGGGAGCCGAAGGAGGCGTTCCATACCCTCGCGGAGCACTACGGGGGCAGCGCCCGGCGTGAGGGCCCAGGGGGCCACGCATCCGGGCCCGGAGGGGGCTGAGCGGGACCGGGCGGGACCGGTGCGAGGGAGGAGGCCCCACGGCGGGCCTCCCCGTACGCCGGGTCACTTGAAGGAGCGCAGCCGGAGGCTGTTGGTGACGACGAAGACCGAGGAGAAGGCCATCGCGGCACCGGCGATCATCGGGTTCAGCAGCCCCGCGGCAGCCAGCGGCAGGGCCGCCACGTTGTAACCGAAGGCCCAGAACAGGTTTCCCCTGATGGTGCCGAGGGTCCTGCGGGAGAGCCTGATCGCGTCCGCGGCCACCCGCAGGTCGCCCCGTACCAGGGTCAGGTCCCCGGCCTCGATGGCCGCGTCCGTACCGGTGCCCATCGCCAGCCCCAGATCAGCCGTGGCCAGGGCCGCCGCGTCGTTCACACCGTCCCCCACCATCGCCACCGAACGGCCCTCGCCCTGCAGCCGCTTGATGACATCCACCTTGTCCTGCGGGAGTACCCCGGCGATGATCCGGTCGATACCGACGGCGCGGCCCACCGACTCGGCCACCGCCTGGTTGTCGCCGGTCAGCAGCACAGGGGTGAGGCCGAGTGCCCGCAGCCGGGCGACCGCTTCGGCGCTGGTCCCCTTGATGGCGTCGGCGACGGTGAGGACGCCCCTGGCCTCGCCGTCCCAGGCGACGACCACCGCCGTGCGGCCGTCAGCCTCCGCGGCGGCCTTCGCGTCCGCCAGCCCGGGCGGCAGCACGATCGCCGACTCCGCCAGCAGCTGCTCCCGGCCGACGAGCACCACCTGCCCGTCGACGACGCCCCGCACCCCGAGCCCCGCGACGTTCTCGAACTCCCCGGGTACGGGGAGGGGGCCCGCGATCTCCTCGGCCCCCGCCGCGACGGCCCGCGCGATGGGGTGCTCGGACGCGTGCTCCAGGGAGCCCGCGAGGCGCAGCAGTTCCCTCTCCTCGACGCCCGGCGCGGCGAAGACGTCCTGCAGCGCCATCCGGCCGGTCGTGACGGTGCCGGTCTTGTCGAGTACGACGGTGTCGACCCGGCGGGTGGACTCCAGTACCTCCGGGCCCTTGATCAGAATGCCGAGCTGAGCGCCGCGCCCGGTACCGACCATCAGTGCGGTCGGTGTGGCCAGGCCCAGGGCGCACGGGCAGGCGATGATCAGTACCGCGACGGCGGCGGTGAACGCGGCCGTCGCGTCGCCGGTCACCAGCAGCCAGGTCAGCAGTGTGCCCAGCGCGATCACGAGGACGACGGGCACGAAGACCCCGGAGATCCGGTCCGCGAGACGCTGCACCTCGGCCTTGCCGTTCTGGGCATCCTCGACGAGCCTCGCCATCCGGGACAGCTGGGTGTCCGCACCGACGCGGGTGGCCTCGACGACCAGCCGGCCCGAGACGTTCACGGTGGCCCCGGTGACGGAGTCGCCCGCGTACACATCGACCGGCACCGACTCACCGGTCAGCATCGAGGCGTCGACGGCGGAAGCCCCCTGCACCACGCGGCCGTCGCCCGCGATCTTCTCCCCGGGGCGCACGACGAAGCGGTCGCCGACCGCCAGCCGGGAGACGGGAATACGGGACTCCCGGCCGTCCCGGAGCACGGTCACGTCCTTGGCGCCCAGCTCCATCAGCGCACGCAGTGCGGCGCCCGCCTTGCGCTTGGACTTCGCCTCCAGATACCGGCCCGCGAGGATGAACGTGGTGACCCCGGCCGCGGCCTCCAGATAGATGGAGGACGACCCGTCCGTGCGGGACACCGCGAAGTCGAATCCGTGCCGCATGCCCGTCATCCCGGCGCTGCCGAAGAACAGGGCCCACAGCGACCAGCCGAATGCGGCGAGAGTGCCGATGGACACCAGGGTGTCCATCGTCGCGGCGCCGTGCCGGGCGTTCGTCCAGGCCGCCCGGTGGAACGGCAGCGCACCCCAGACCACGACCGGGGCGGCGAGGGTGAGCGAGAGCCACTGCCAGTTGTCGAACTGCAGGACCGGCACCATCGCCATCAGGACGACGGGCACGGACAGCACCAGCGAGACGAGGAGCCGCTGCCCCGGCGGGACCGGGTCACCGCCGGCTCCAGGGGGCGCGGCTTCCGTACGCTCCTCGGCCGGCGGCGGCGCGGGCTGCTCGGCGGTGTAGCCGGTTCTCTCGACGGTGGCGATCAGGTCCGCGACATCCGTGCCCGCGCCGTACGAGACCTTTGCCTTCTCCGTGGCGAAGTTGACCGTGGCGGTGACCCCGTCGAGCCGGTTGAGCTTCTTCTCGACGCGTGCCGCACACGAGGCACAGGTCATTCCACCGATGGAGAGCTCGACTTCGGCAGCCGCAATCACTGGATTCTCGTGGGCCGTGCTGGTCATGGCGTATCTCCTGGGGGAGGCCGGTCGCACGGCGTCCGTATGAGCGGGGCGGTACGGACCGGCGGGTAAACCGCGGCCCGGGGCGGAGTGGCCCCGGGAGAGGGAGGTCAGACGCGGCCGGCGAACTCGTAACCCGCTTCGTCGACGGCGGCGCGTACGGCTTCGTCGTCCAGTGCCGCGTCGGAGACGACCGTGACCTGGCCGGTGGCTGCCACGGCCTTGACCGAGGCGACACCGCCGATCGCCGAGATCTCCTCCGAGACCGCTCCTTCGCAGTGGCCGCAGGTCATGCCCGACACCTGGTACGTGAGGGTGACGCGGTCGCCTGTGACGTCCGTGGCTGCGCCGGAACGGGGGTCTGCCTGGGAGGTCATTGCTTCGTCCTTACGATTGCTGGGGCCGGTGTCCGGGCGGCACAGGGTGTTCCCTGTCGCTCCCGCACAGGAGAACACCATACCCAAGGGGGGTATTCCCCGTCCTCCGGCCCGCCCTCCTCCGGCCCGCTCTCCTCCGGCCCGCTCTCCTCCGGCCCGCCCTCGCGGTCCGCCCTGCTGCGCCCGGCCCCGGCGCCGTCTGCGCGATCAGTGGTCGTGCGGTCCCGCGTGATGCGTGGGGCCGTGGGCGTCCTCGCAGTGTGCGCCGGCGCCGGCGCCGGGCGGCGGGGCCGATCCGATGATGACGTCCTGCCGGGCGGCGGCCGTGTGGGCGTGGTCCACCTGGAGGGTGGTGTGGGTGATGGACCACCGCTCCGCCAGCACTCGTTCGAGGTCCCGGCGTACGGCGTGACAGTCACCCGCGGGGGTGACCAGCACATGGGCGGAGAGCGCGGTCTGCTCGGAGCCGATCTGCCAGACATGCAGGTCATGGATCTCCACCACGCCCTCCTGGGCCGCGAGCTGGTCTCCGAGGAGGTCGGGGTCGGTGCCGGCGGGTGCGGCTTCGAGGAAGATCCTGCCCGAGGCCCGGGCGAGGCCGGTTCCGGCGCGGAGCATGAGCGCCACCACGATCAGGGTCGCGATGGCGTCGGCCCTGGCGAATCCGGTGGTCAGTACGGTCACACCGGCGACGGCGGTGGCGACGAAGCCGTACAGGTCGGTGAGGATGTGCTGGTAGGCGCCCTCGACGTTGAGACTGGTGCGGTTGGCCCGGGAGATGCACCACGCGGCCAGAAGGTTGACGGCGATGCCGACGAGCGCGGTGACCAGGACCGGGCCGCCGGTCACCGGCGGCGGGTCGATCAGGCGGCGGACGGCTTCGTACGCCAGCCAGACGGCGAGCAGCAGCAGGGTGATGCCGTTGGCCTGGGCGGAGAGGATCTCGGCGCGTTTGAGTCCGAAGGTGTAACCGCCCCTGGCGGGGCGGGCTGCCAGGCGCATCGCGATCAGCGCCAGGACGATGGAGGCGGCGTCGGTGAGCATATGGGCCGCGTCGGAGAGCAGGGCGAGCGAATGCGATGCCAGGCCGACGAGGACTTCGCCCGCCATGAAGGCGACGATCAGGGCGAGGGCCGCGCCCAGCCAGCGGCGGTCCGCGTCCTTGGCCACGCCGTGGCTGTGCCCGTGGTCACCCGTGCCCGGATGGGCGTGGTCGTGGCTGCTCACGTGGTGCCCCCTGTGCGGTCGGAGACCGGCAGTGAACCGCAGTACGGCCCCTCGGTGCAAAGGCTGCACCGATGTCGGTTACCAGTGTCATTACCGGTCACGGCGGTTCACCTCTCCGGACGGCGGTCCGCCCGGCCGTCGGCGGGGCGTCCTCCCGTACGGGCCGGGCGCCCTGCTCCGCGCCCGGCACCCGGTCACGGCGCGGCGCGCCCCGGCCATGCGGGAGGATACCGGCCCGGGGTATGGTCGGCGCGGGGCGGCGACTTACCGTCGCCGTCCCGGACCGGACCATGGCGCAGCGAGGGGAACGGGGAGCCGGGTGAACAGCGGAACCACACGCGGACGGGCCACGGCCCGGCTGGCCATGGTGTGCGCGGTGCTGTTCGGGCTCTTCCTCATGCACGGCGCGCCCGCCTCCGCGGCCGGCGGCTGTCACGGCGCCCTCGCTCCGGGCGCCGCGCAGGACAGTGGCGCCGCGCGTACCGGGCACCCCCTGCATGACGCGGGCTCCGCGTGGTCCACGATGCCCGCCGGACACGGTGGATCCGCGATGGCGCCCGTCGCCGCACGCCAGGACGCCGCCCGGCCCGAGGCCACGGCCGGCGGCGCTTCCGGGGCGGGGAACCACGGCGTGGTCTGTGTGTCGACGCCCGCACGGCACCCCGCTCTGCTCGGGCCGGCCGGTGCGAGCGGCCTCGCCGCCCTCGCCCTCCTGGCCGCCCGCGGACCGGCAGGCCGGCCGCCGCGCCCGGTCAGGACCGGGCGCAGAGGGCCACCGGTGAGCGGGCGGAGTGTGCTGCTGCGGGTGTGTGTCGCGCGGGTGTGACAGGGCCTCGCCGGACCCGGCCGACAAGGCCGTGGTCTCCGGCAGCGGACCCGTTCACCTGCGCGCCAGGAGGCGCGCCCACCCGGAAAGAACCCGCCATGTCTGTTCTCCCGCACTTCTCCGCGCGCCGTCGCGCCATCACCGCCGGCGCCGCCGCCGCTCTCGCTCTCGCACTCACGGCCTGCGGGTCGTCCGGCGGTGACCACGCGTCCGCGTCCGGCCACGACCGGGCAAGCGGCGCTGCGGCCCCCGCGCCGGGGAAGTTCGACCAAGCGGACATCGCGTTCGCGCAGATGATGATCCCGCACCACCAGCAGGCCGTGTCGATGGCGCGGCTGGCCGGGGGCCGGGCATCGGACGGGCAGGTCAAGAGCCTGGCCGTGGACATCGAGAAGGCGCAGGGGCCCGAGATCCGCACGATGAAGGGCTGGCTGGCCTCCTGGGGCAAGCCGGCTTCCCCGTCGGCGGACCACAGCATGCCGGGCATGCGTCACGGCAGCGGTGCGTCGATGCCCGGCATGATGACGGGCGAGGCCATGTCCGCGCTGAAGGCCGCCAGGGGTCACGACTTCGACCGGAAGTTCACCGAGATGATGATCGGGCATCACCGGGGCGCGATCACGATGGCGCAGGAAGAACGCAGGAACGGCAGCAACGCGGCAGCCAGGAAACTCGCCGCCGCCGTGATCGAGGACCAGCGGGCCGAAGTCGGCACGATGCGCAAGATCCTCGACCGGCTCTGACGCCGTTCGTGGCCGGGGTGCGGTAGCCGGCGCGCCCTGATCGCGGTTGCCCGGCCCCTGCCCGGCGCTCCTGGGGGGAGCGCCGGGCAGGGGCTCGCTGTCACATGTCCGGTGCCCGGTGCTGCCGGGCGGGCAGCAGGCGGGTCTGCGGTGCCCGGTGGGGGCGCAGATCGCTGAGGACGGACTCGACTTCGGCGAGGAGGGACTCGTAGGAGACCAGGCGCTGCCACTCGGGGTCGGGGGCGCCCGGCACCGTGGCCCCGCGGGCCGTCCACTGGGTGGCCAGCTCGGAGTAGAGCGGTGTCCGGGCGTCCGTGCGGCCGGGCAGGTGCGCGCCCGCGTGCCGCCCGGGCGGCGGAGGCCCCTGGGGCGTCGCCGGCTGCGGCACGGGTACCGGTTCCGGCATGGGGACCCGGGTGGCCTGCGCGGGAAGCGGGATGAATACCGCCGAGCCTCGGGCCGTGGTGGTGGCGGGCGCGCGTGCGTTCATGACGGGGGTAACGACCACCACCCGCTGGGGTAACTCCGGGCGGCACAGAACGATAAACTGCGCTTTAGTCTCATGCGGTGTAATTCGCTGACACTCGTTTCAAAACGGGCATCACTTCGTTGGTGCGGGCATGGATCCGAGGGAGCTGTGGGAGCGCCATGCAGTGCTGGCGCAGGCGTTCTGCGCGAACGACGAAGAGGTGCGCCGCGCTCAGGGTGCGCTGGATGAGGGACACGCGGTGCGGACCCGCACGCTGGCCGCGTTCGCCGTGACGCTGGGAAGCGACGGGACCGTCGCCGGGCTGCTGGGACTGACCGAGCGCGAAGTGCGCCTCGCCCGGCGGACCGTGGGCAAGGACGACGCCCGGGCGGTGGCACAGGCGCTCCTCGCGGAGCAGGCGGTCGAGCAGCCCGAACCGTGTCCGGTGGAGAACCCGGACACCGGACAGATGCAGCCGGAACCGGAACAGGAACCGGCGCAGCAGTACCGCGCCACCATCCCGGTGCCACGCCCCCCGCAGGCGCCGGGCGTCGCCTCCGTGCCCGATGAGCAGGTCCAGGAACCCGCGTCGTCCCCCGCGATGGACGCTGTCCTCGTCGGGGCCTGGAGCACCGGAGTCGACCTGTCCGTACTGGCGAGCGAGCTCGGTCTCGATCTGCCCCACCTCGTGGCCAGGGCGCGATATCTGGAGACCCAGGGCCGTCTCACCTACGCCCAGCCCCCTGCCGACCAGTCGGGGCGCCATCGCCGCTCCGCCGCCGAGGCGTCTGCGGCCTCGGCCTCCCAGGGCTGGTATCACCCTGCCCAGCACCAGCAGAGCCCGTGGGACCAGCAGACGTCGTGGGATCAGCAGACGCCGCTCGCCGATTTCACCACCGCGCCGATGCACGACTGGGACGGCATCCTCAACCAGTGGGACACCACCCCCAACCCGACGGTCTCCTGGCAGGGACGCATGTGAACGGCCCGCTCCCGCCCAGCCCCGCGGCGCGCACGGTCGCCGCTGAGCACGGGGCGGCTCAGGGCAGCGGAAGGTAGACGACGTGCGGCACGCCCGTGGCCGGGTGGGCGCCGATACGGGCGGTGACGCCGTACACCGTGGCCAGCAGCTCCTCGGTCAGCACCTCGGCGGGCGTCCCCGCGCCCACCACCCGGCCGTCCTGCAGCACGACGAGCCGGTCGCAGTAGGCGGCGGCCAGATTCAGGTCGTGCAGCACCAGGAGATTGGTGGTGCCGAGACCGCGGACCAGTGCGAGGACTTCGAGCTGGTAGCGGATGTCCAGATGGTTGGTCGGTTCGTCCAGGGCCAGCAGCCCGGGTTCCTGGACGAGCGCACGGGCGACGAGTGCGCGCTGGCGCTCGCCGCCCGAGAGCGCGTCGAAGCGCCGCCGGGCCAGCGTCTCCGCCCCGACCCGGCGCAGCGCCTCACCGACCCGCCGGGTGTCGTCGGGCCCGTCCTGCTCCCAGAACCTCTTGTGCGGACTGCGCCCCATCGCCACCACTTCGTGCACGGTCAGCCCGAAGACCCCGGTCGCGTCCTGGGGCACCACCGCCATCAGCCGGGCGCGTTCCTTGACACTCAGCCCCGCGGTGTCCACGCCGCCCAGCAGCACCCGGCCGGCGGCGGGCCGCAGCGCGCCGTGGACGCAGCGCAGGAAGGTGGTCTTGCCGCTGCCGTTGGGGCCCACCAGGCCGACCGTCTCGCCCGGCAGGGCGGTCAGGCCCACCGAGTCGAGCAGGGTGCGGCCGTCCACCTCGTACGAGAGGTCCTCGACCGTGAGCCGGGACGGTGTCGCGGTCATCCGGCGATCCCCTCGGTCCTGGCGGAGCGCCGCAGCAGCCACAGGAAGAACGGGCCGCCCGCGAGCGCGGTGACGACTCCGGCGGGGATCTCCTGCGGGGCCGCCGCCGTGCGCGCCAGGAGGTCGGCCAGCAACAGGAAGACCGCGCCGCCGAGCGCCGCGACCGGAAGCAGCCTGCGGTGCCCGGCCCCCACGGTCAGCCGGGCGGCGTGCGGCACCATCAGGCCCACGAAGCCGATCGCCCCGCTGCAGGCGACCAGAACCCCGATCACCAGGGAGACCAGCACGAAGACCCCGCCCCGGAAACGGCCGGTGTCCAGCCCGAGGGTGTGCGCCGCCTCCTCGCCCGTGAGGAGCAGGTCGAGCGGGCGCGCCAGTGCGGCCAGCAGACCGATACCGAGCACCAGCACGGCGGTGGGCAGGGCGAGTTGGTCCCAGCGCGCGGCCCCGAGCCCGCCCAGAGTCCAGAACAGGATCGAGCGGGCGTGCTCGGCCTCGGCGGAGAGGACGAGCACGAGACTGGTGAACGCGGACAGGATGTACTGGATCGCCACCCCGGCCAGGATCAGCCGCCCGGTGGTGACGGTGCCGCCGCGCCTCGCCATCACGTACACCGCCACCAGCGCCCCCATGGAACCGGCGAACGCGGCGGCGGGCAGGGCCACGGTCGTCGCCGCGCCGGCGCCCAGGACGATGACCGTGACGGCTCCGGCCGAAGCCCCCGACGAGGCGCCCAGCAGGAACGGGTCGGCCAGCGGATTGCGTACGAGCGCCTGCAGGACCGTGCCGGTGACCGCGAGACCGGCACCGACCACCGCCCCGAGCACCACCCGGGGAGCCCGCACGTCCCACACGATCGAGGCGTACGCACCCTTACGGGGACGGCCGAACACGGCCTGCAGGACCTCGCCCGGCGGGATCCGGACGGGACCCAGGGCGAGCGCGGCCACTGCCACCACCAGAAGAAGGACGACCAGCCCGGCCGTCACCGCGGCGAACCGCGCGGCCGAAGGCGCGCCGTGCTCCACCGCGCCGTGCTCCACCGTGCCGTGCTCCACCGCGCCGTGCTCCGCCCTCACGCCACGCCCGGGTGCAGCTGCCCGGCCAGGTCCTCCACCGCGTCCGCGACCCGGACCCCCACGACGGCCGACGACAGCGGCAGGACGGCGAACCTGTTGTGCTTGATCGCGGGGACCCCGGCGAGCGCCGGGTCCTCCCGGAGTCTCTTCTTCTTCGCCTCGACCGGGGTCCCGCCGTAGTCGTAGATCACAATGACGTCCGGCTCGCGCTTGACGACCTGCTCCCACGACACGGTGCCGAAGGCGTGGTGCACATCCGAGAAGATGTTCCGGCCGCCCGCCAGGGAGATGATCCGGTCGCCGATGCCGTAACCGCCCGCCGTGAACGGGGAGCTGTCGCCCGAGTCGTAGACGAAGACGGAGGGCCGCGGGCTCTTCCGCAGTCCCGCCTCCACCGTGTCGATCTTCCGCTGCTGCCCGGCGATCAGTCTCCTGCCGCGCGCCGGTACCCCGAAGGTACGGGCGACCTCGGTTATCTCGGTTCTGACCGCGTCGAGTCCGGCCGGCCCCCGGGTGCAGGACTCGACGTTCAGCCGGGTGGCGATACCGGACTCCTCCAGCCCGGCGCGGTCCCGGCCCTCGCCCTTGTCGAAGGCGCTGGCGTAACCGCCGTACACGAAGTCGGGGTTGACGCCGAGCAGCGTCTCCTTCGACGGGTACTCCTTCGCCAGCACCCGGGTCCTGGCGTAGGCGGACCGGTATCGGGGGAGCACCGCGTCATCCGCGTAGGCCGTCCCCGCGATGCGCTGCCCCAGCCCGAGGGCGAGCATCACCTCGGTCGCGTGCTGGTTCATGGTGACGGTGCGCTCCGGGGGAGCGTCGAAGGTGGTCCGCGTACCGCAGTTGGAGACCGTGTACGGGAAGCCGGCCGCGGTCCTGGCGCCTTGCGGACGCTCCGTCCCGGTGCCGGGCGAGCCGCAGGCGGCGAGCGGGAGGAGAAGTGCGGCGCTCATCAACAGGCGCGGCGCAGTACGGAACGTGGGCATGGCCCTGCCTCTCCCGGGGAGTCCTCGTCCCCTGGTGACGGTGGAGAAGGCGGCGCGTCAGTGTCTGACTCCCGGGCCCGGAGGCCTGGTCACAGTGGCGGGACCGTACCGGATTCGCACCGGTTTCCTGGCCTGCGCCGCCTGGGTGAACGGCCCCAGTGTGTCAGACCGTCCGGCCGGGGCCGCCGCGCCGTCCGTCCGGCCGGGGTGCGTCTCGTGCAGACTGATGGTGTGGCCACAGACGATGCGCAGGACAGGCTCGCGGCGGTCAGGCAGGACCTGGAGCGCGCGACCGCCCGCCTGCGGCTGCTCTCCGACGTCAGTACCGCCCTGTCCAGCGTGCTCGACGCCGAGGAGGCGCTCGGCCGGCTGGCGCGGCTGATCGTCCCTCAGCTCGCTGACGCGTGCGTGGTGGATCTGGTCGAGGGTGACGGGGTGCGCCGCCGGACCGCTGTGCACCGCGACTCCGCACGCGAGCTGCCGGAGCAGCCGGACAGCCTGCCGTGGTCCGAAGAGGCTGCCGCCCCGCTGGCCCGGGTACTGCGCGGCGCTGGGCCGGTGACCGTGACGGACTTCGGGGCTCCTGCGTCCGCGGGGTCCCTCCAGTCGGCGCAGCTGGAGCTCTACCGCGTACTCGGCGCGAAGTCGGTGCTGATCGTGCCCCTCCAGGTGCGCAGAGAGGTGTTCGGCGCGCTCAGTCTCGTCCGCACCGAGTCGGCCGAACCCTTCGGAGACGAGGAGATCTCCCTCGCCGCCGACCTCGGACACCGGGCCGGGCTCGCAGTCGAGAACGCCCGGCTGTACGCGGTCCAGCTCCGCACGGCCGAGCAGCTGCAGCTCTCGCTCCTGCCCGACCTGTCGGGAATCGAGCACCTGGAACTCGCGGCACGCTACGTGCCCGCGCGGGAGGGAGCCGAGGTCGGCGGCGACTGGTTCGACGCCTTCCGGCTGACCGACGGCTCCACCGTGCTGGCCATCGGCGATGTCGTCGGCCACGACCTCTCCGCGGCCGTGGGCATGGGACAGCTGCGCAACATGCTGCGGTCGCTTGCCTACGACAGCGGTGACTCGCCCGCAGGCGTGATGCGCCGCCTGGACGGCGTCATGCAGGGGCTGAGCACGACCGAACTGGTCACCGGTGTGATCGCACGCATCTACACGCCCCCCACCGGGCCGTGGTTCATGCACTGGACCAACGCGGGGCACCCGTCCCCGGTACTGACCGGCCCCGCCGGGGGCAGCCGGCTCCTGGAGGAGGGGCTGGCCCCGGTCCTGGGGGTCGATCCGGCCATCGAGCGGGAGGACGCACTGACCGTGCTGGAGCCGGGCTCCACCCTGCTGCTGTACACGGACGGGCTCATCGAACGGCCGGGTGAGGACATCGGCCGGGGCTTCACCAGACTCCGCCAGCACGTGGCGAACCTGGCCGAGGAGCCCCTCCAGACCTTCTGCGACGAACTGCTGGCGCGACTCATGGACGGCCACTTCGACGACATCGCGGTACTGGCCCTGCGCGTTCCGCCGGTGGAGCAGGGCCCGGGGTGACACAGGCCCGGGGTGACACAGGGCGGCAGCCGCGCGCGCTCATTCGCCGCGGCCGGGGGTGCCGGTCCCGCCGGCGCCGTCCCCGGGCTCACCGGATGTGCCACCGTCCGCAGGCGTGTCCGCCCCGTCGGCCGGGCCCCCGCCCGCGCTGTCGCCCCTGCGGCGCCGCCGGACGTATCTGATCACCAGCACGACGACGACCAGTCCCACGAACAGCAGCGCGGCGCCCCGGCCGACGAAGTTCTCGATGCTGCTGTAGGCGTTGCCCGCCGCGTAGCCGACCAGAGTGAAGCCGGCCCCCCAGACCAGGCCGCCCAGGGCGTTGAAGAGGAGGAAGGTGCGGTAGGGCATGCCCGACGCGCCCGCGAGCGCCGGCATGACCGCGCGGAAGAACGCCACGAAACGGCCGAGGAACACGGCCACCGGCCCCCGCCGCCGGATCAGGTCCCGGGCGGACTCGATGCTGTTCCGGTGGCGGCGCAGCGATCGCGCGGCCAGCAGCCGCGGACCGAATCTGCGGCCGATCTCGTAGCCGACGGAGTCCCCGGCGATGGCGGCGAACACCACGATGAGGGCGAGCCAGACCACGGAGACCTGGCCCTTCGCCGCGAGCACGCCCCCGATCACGACAGCGCTCTCGCCCGGGATGACGAAGCCGAAGAACAGCGCGTCCTCACAGAAGACCAGCCCGGCGACGACCGCGTAGACGGCGGCGCCCGACAGCCCGGACAGCCAGCCGGTGACCGTGCCCACCGCGGCCTCCTCCCTTGTCGTCGTGCTCCTGCGGCCCGTGCGCACGTCCCCCGGAGCGTGCGAGGTGTGTGGTGTCCGAGGCTGTCAGCCGACGCGGTGTTCCGCATCGCGGGGGCGGCCACCGCGGGGCCGTCCGCGGCTGGAGCGGGCGCTGCGCCGCACGGTATGATCCACCGGAGCGAGGAGGCCGGTGTCCCCGCGCGCGGCGGTGGGGCCCGCCGTATCCGAACTGCGGCGATCGTGCCGCCGACGGTCCCTACTTGCGATGGTGTGCGCCCCGGGCGCGCGCCGTGACCGCCGAGTAGGAGAACCACGTGACTGAGACCCCCGCCCCCGTGGTGGACGACCCCGTCGGCTCCGCCACCGCCCGCCCCGCCCCCGTACCGCGCGAAGAGCGGCAGGCCGCCCAGTGGCCCGTCCTCGCGGTGGTCTCGCTCGGCGGTACGGCCGGGGCATCGGCACGGTACGGCGCCTCGCTCCTGTGGCCCACGGCCGGCGGGGCCTTCCCCTGGACGACGCTGGTGATCAACACCGTGGGCTGTGCGGTCATCGGCGTGTTCATGGTGGTCATCACCGAGGCCCGGTCGGTCCACCGTCTCGTACGCCCCTTCTTCGGCACCGGGGTCCTGGGCGGCTTCACCACCTTCTCGACGTACGCCATGGACATCAGGGGGCTGGTGGCCGCCGGGCAGGCCCGCACCGCGCTCGCCTCTCTGGCGCTGACGCCGCTGGCGGCGCTGGCGGCGGTCTGGGCCGCGGCTGCCCTGACCCGCCGCTTCTGCGTCCGGAAGGCGTCCCGGTCCCGGGACGTCACTGCGGTCGCCCGTGAGAGCGCCGGCCGCACCGGCCGCGGAGCGGAGGAACGTTGAACTGGCTTCTCCTGATGGCGGGAGCCGCGGTCGGCGCCCCGCTGCGCTATCTCGCCGACCGCAGGATCCAGGCGTCGCACGACACGGTCTTCCCCTGGGGCACCTTCGCGGTCAATGTCGTCGCCTGCCTGATCCTGGGGCTGGTCACCGGGGCAGTCGCTGCCGGCGCTGCCCCGTCCCCGGTCCAGGTGCTGGTCGGGACGGGGTTCTGCGGGGCGCTGTCGACGTACTCGACGTTCTCGTACGAGACCCTGCGCCTGGCACAGGACGGGGCCCGCTTCTTCGCCGCGGTCAATGTCACGGCCAGTGTGGTGGCCGGTCTTGGTGCGGCCTTCGCGGGGGCCTCCGCCGCCCAGGCGCTCTGGGGCTGAGGGCCGTCCGCGAAGTCGCGTCGTCGGCCGGGGGCGGGATGGCGGCGGCGGGTATCAGCCGGCCGTGTGCGCCCCGGCCGGACGCGCGGTCAGAACGGGGGCCAGGACTCCTGGCCGAAGCCGCTCGACCAGGGGAGTGGCGAGGCGGCGCAGGGCCAGGCTGGTCAGGAACGCGACAGGCAGGGCGAGGAGCGCCGAGCCCAGGACGTCATGGGGGTAGTGCGCGCCGACGTAGACCCGGGTGAACCCCTCGAAGAGGGCGAAGAGCGCTGCGACGGCGCACAGCTTCCGGTTGAGCAGCCAGAGGGCCGCGACGGTCGCCGCCGCCGTCGTGGTGTGTCCGCTGGGGAAGGCGAAGTCGGACCGGACCGGGCAGGTCTCGACGATGAACGCGTGCGGCATCGAGCGGCAGGGCCGTACTTCGGAGATGAGTTTCTTCACGACCTCGGCCACGCCGAAGGCGACCACGACACTCACCGGCGCGGCCAGGGCCAGCGCCATCGACGCGCTGTCCCGGCGCCTCGCCTGCCACCAGCCGATGACCATGAGGACCGCGAAGACGCCCAGGCCGATGCCGGTCCACGACTCCAGCGGGCCGTTCAGCCACCGGGTGTCCCGAGCGAAATCGGTGACGGTGGTGAACAGCGAACCGTCGATGTGCGAGCCGTCGAAGGCCAGCGGCACCAGGGAGGCAGGGGTCATCAGGCGGAACTCTCAGGCTCGGTCGGCGGACCGCTCCGGGGGGAGGCGCGCGGCATCCGCGGTCGGAACGTTCGGTCGGACATGTATCTACAGGACTGTAGACGGTGGCCTGGGGGGAGCCAAATCATGGACAGCGGGAAACGCTGACCGGAACAGCGGGCGGTGCCGGCCGGCGGAGCGCGGTGCGCGGCCGGTCCCGTGCTCCGCCGGGCCCTCACCCCGCGTGGACCGTCACACGGCGGGGGAGTCGAAGCGCGGCACGGTGGCGAGCAGCTCGGAGACGTCACTGTCCACCGGGAGCTCCCGGGCGGGTGCGCCCCGTGTGAACAGGACGCCAGGGCGCTCCCCGGCGAGCGTGGCCGCCGCCCCGTCCACCCGCAGCCAGCTGCCTTCACGCAGCCCCAGTACGGGCACGTCGTTCTCCTCGAGGAACTCCCCCAGACGCTCCGCGCGCGTCTCGCCCTTGTGTGTGCTCTCCGGGTCCGGGTCGAGGTAGTGCGGGTTGATCTGGAAGGGCACGAGCCCGAGCGTGTCGAAGGACGGCGGCTGCACGATGGGCATGTCGTTGGAGGTGCGGAGCGTGGGCGCCGCCATGTTGGTGCCCGCGCTGGCGCCCATGTAGGGAAGGCCGCCGCGCACGGCATCGCGTACGGCCTCGCGCAGACCCGTACGGTACAGCGCGCTCAGCAGCCGGAAGGAGTTGCCGCCGCCGATGAACACGGCGTCGGCGGCGGCCAGTCCGGCGACCGGGTCGCCGCTCTCGTGCACCCCGCGCACGGAGATCCCGGCCGGTTCCAGGGCGCCCCGCACGCGTGCGGTGTACGTGTCGTGGTCGGCCAGGGCGTAGGGGACGAAGGCGAGCCTGGCGCCCTGTGGCAGGAAGCCGGTGACGGTGTCCAGGGCGTGTTCCAGGTAACCCCGCCCGTACTGGGTGGAGTTGGACAGAAGCAGCAGGTTCACGGTGGCGCTCTTTCAGTGATGGGACGTGATCGGGGGAAGGTCCGGGCCCGGAAGGGTCCGGTGGTGTCAGCCGCGGGGGCGCCGGGTGCGCTGGGGCGGATGGGTGAGCCGCTTCTCCAGCAGCTGGGCGGCCTGTCTGAGGCTGTCGAGCCGGGGCTCGGGGCCGTCGGGGAACCGCTGCTCGGCGCCGCCCAGGCTGAGGCTGCCGTACGGCTCCCGGCCGAGGAAGACCGGGACGGCGAGCGTGGCGATCCCGCTGTCGTACTCGCCGACCGTCCACGCGTATCCCTGGGCGCGGATGCGCAGGAACTCCTGCTCCAGCAGATCCGCGTCGGTCACCGTCCGGTCGGTGAAGCGGGCCATCGGGCGGGCGCGGAAGAGCCGGTGGCGCTGGTCGTCGGCGAGGAAGGCGTAGTACGACTTGCTGGTCGCGCCCGCGTGCGCCGGATACAACTCGCCGACCAGCGGGTAGTACCGCAGCGGCCCCGCCTCGCCCTCCTCCGCCGCCACGCAGCGCATGTGGAAGCTGTCCGGCAGACAGAACAGCACGGTGTCGCCGGTGGCGCGGCAGAGGTCCTCCAGTACCGGCCCGGCCAGCAGTTCGAGTGAGCCCGAGCGCTCCCACTGCCGGCTCAGCCGCAGGACGGCGGGGCCGATGCGGTAGCGCCTGGTGGCCGGGTCGGAGACCAGGAAACCGCGGCCTGCCAGCGTCGACAGCAGGCGCTGGGCGACGGAGGTGTCCCAGCCGAATTCGGCTGCCACCTCGGTGACCCCCCAGTCCGGCCGGGTCCGCTCGAAGGCCAGCAGGACGAGCAGCGCCCGGTCGACGGTCTGCAGCGCCCCCGCGGGCTTGCGGCGGTCCAGGTCGATCTCGGCCATCGTCATCTCACCATCCAGACCCGAATTGCAAATACAGGGAAACAGTTGCGCTCAACGCTATCGGATCCCGAATCTGCTGTCAGCACCCCCGGAACGCAGCGGGTGCTGACGCAGCGAGAAAGGCCCCTCATGTTGAAGTACGTCCTGGACATCGTGGATCTGCTGGACGATCCCGCGGCCGACGGCAAGCGCGTCGTCGCGTACCTCGACGCGGTGGCGGGCCCCGGGGGGTCGGGGGCGTCGGTCACCTCGGTGACCGGCGAGCGCGGCTCCACCGACTTCGTGCAGATCCGTATTCCGGGCCGCCACGGCCGCTCCTCGGGTGGAACGGCCCGCACCCTCGGCGTGGTCGGCCGGCTCGGCGGGGTCGGTGCCCGGCCCGAGGTGACCGGACTCGTCTCGGACGCCGACGGAGCGGCCGCCGCGCTCGCGACGGCCGCCAAGCTGCTCGACATGCGCCGGCGGGGAGACGTGCTGCCCGGTGACGTGATCGTCGCCACCCACGTCTGCCCGGACGCGCCCACCGAGCCGCACGACCCGGTGCCGTTCATGGGCTCGCCGGTGGACATCGCGACCATGAACCGCCACGAGGTGACGGACGAGATGGAGGCGGTGCTCTCCATCGACACCACCAAGGGCAACCGCATCATCAACCACAAGGGCCTCGCCCTGTCGCCCACCGTCAAGGAGGGCTGGGTGCTGCGGGTGAGCGAGCAGCTCGGTGAGCTGCTCGCGGTCGTGACGGGTGAGCCGTTGGTCACTTACCCCGTGACGACCCAGGACATCACTCCGTACGGTAATGGGGCACACCACATCAATTCGATCCTGCAGCCTGCCACGGCGACCGCCGCTCCGGTCGTCGGCCTCGCGATCACGTCGGCTGCCGCGGTGCCCGGCTGCCAGACGGGCGCGAGCCACGAGACGGACATCGCCTCCGCCGCCCGCTTCGCCGTCGAGACCGCCAAGGTCTACGCCGCAGGACAACTCGACTTCCACGACGCAGTGGAGTTCGGCAACCTCGTCAACCGCTATGGGTCGCTGTCGCACCTGCAGACCCTCGGCCGCCAGCCCAGGGAGTCATGAATGGCAACCTCACCACCCGCTGACGAAGCCACCAAGGGCATCGGAAGCGACGACTACGCACTCTCCCGCGTCCCGCGCGACAAGCGCTTCGGTTTCGGGAGCATGCTGCTCCAGTGGCTGGCCCAGTCCGGGTCCATCTCCCAGTTCACGCTCGGCGCCACCATCGGCGTCGGGATGACCTTCGGCCAGGCGTTCCTCGCCTTCACGCTGGGCGCGGTGACCCTGGAGGTCGTGATCTTCGCCATCGGCCTGGCCGGTATGCGCGAAGGGCTGGCGACCCCGCTGCTCACCCGCTGGGTCGGCTTCGGCCGCAACGGCTCGGCGCTGGTCAGCTTCGTCATCGCGGTCAGCCTGGTGGGCTGGTTCGGTGTGCAGAACACGATCTTCGGAGACAGCGTCTCCTCGCTGGTCGGCGGCCCCTCCTGGATGTGGTGCGTGATCGCCGGACTTGCCGTGACGGCGCTGGTGATCTTCGGCTTCAAGTACATGGCGGTCTTCGCGAAGATCGTCACCCCGCTGTTCTTCGCACTGGTCGCCTGGTCGGTCATCTCCACCCTGACCAAGCACTCCTTCATGGACCTGGTCCACTCGCCGGCGCCGGCCCACCACATATCGCTGGCCGTGGCCGCCACCGCCATCGCGGGCGGGTTCATGACGGGCGCGATCGTCGCGCCGGAGATGACGCGCTTCAACAGGAAGGGCTCACACGTCTTCCTGCAGAGCGCCTCGTCCATGATCCTCTCCGAGTACATCGTGGGTATGACGGGCGTCCTGCTGGGCCACCTGGTCAAGAGCAACCAGGTCTCGGACATCGTGCTGAGCACCTCGGGCGCGGTCGGTGTGATCGTGGTGCTGATGTCCACCGCCAAGGTCAACGACTGGAATCTGTACGGCTCCTCGCTCGGCGTCGTCAACTTCTTCCAGGTCGTCTTCGGCAAGCGTCTGCACCGCGGCGCGGTCACCATCGTGCTGGGGCTCGCGGGCACCCTCCTGTCGGCGGTCGGCATCATGACCCACTTCACGGACTTCCTGTCGCTGCTGGGCGTCGCCATCCCGCCGATCGGCGGGATCATCGTGGCCGAGTACTGGATCGTCCGGCGCATGCGCAAGCCGCTGGACGAAACCCGCGAGGCGCAGATCCTGCCGGCCACCTCGCCCACCTGGGTCCCGATGTCCCTGGTCATCTGGATCGCGGCGTTCTGCGTCGGCAAGTTCTACGACGGCGGAATCCCCGCGCTGAACTCGCTGATCACTGCCTTCGTGCTCTATGCGGCGCTCGGCCTGCTGGGCTGGATCAAGCCGTACGGCACCTCGACGCTGGAGGCCTCCCCGGACCTCGCCGTCGCCGACAACAACACCCCCGTGGGAGCGGCATGAACACCCCTGAGACCGGAACGACCACTGCCGGACCGGCCCCCGCGTCCGAAGAGGCGCAGCGCGAGGTGGTCGATCTCTGCGCGGAACTCATCCGCTTCGACACCTCCAACCCCATCAGCAACGAGCGCGCCTGCGCCGACTGGGTCGTGGCCCGGCTGGCCGAGGTGGGTATCGCGTCCGAGCTGATCGAGAGCGCGCCGGGACGGGCCAGTGTCATCGCCCGCATCGAGGGTGCGGACCGGGAGCGCGGCGCACTGATGGTCCACGGCCACCTCGACGTCGTGCCGGCGGACGCGTCCGAGTGGCAGGTGCCCCCGTTCTCGGGGGAGATCCGCGACGGCTACCTCTGGGGCCGCGGCGCGATCGACATGAAGGACACGGTGGCCGTCATGCTGGCCACCGCCCGCCACTTCGCCCGGACCGGCACCCGGCCGTCCAGGGACCTGGTCCTGGCCTTCCTCGCGGACGAGGAGGCGGGCGGCAGGTTCGGCGGCCACTGGCTCGTCGAGCACAGGCCCGAGCTGTTCGCGGGTGTCACCGAGGCGATCGGTGAGGGCGGCGGATTCTCCTTCGCCATCGACGGCACACGCAGGCTCTACCCGATCGAGAACGCCCAGCGCGGGATGGCCTGGATGGAGCTGACCGCCATCGGCAGGGCGGGCCACGGGTCGTCGCCGAACGACGAGAACGCCGTCACCGATCTCGCCGAGTCGCTCACCCGCATCGGCCGCCACACCTTCCCGGTCCGTCTCATCGAGCCGGTGCGTGCGCTGCTCGCCGAGGCCGCCAGGCTCTACGGCGTCGAGTTCGACGAGGACGACATCGAGGGCAGCCTCGCCCGGCTCGGCCCGGTCTCGGACTTCATGCAGGTGGTGCTCCGCAACTCCGCGAACCCCACCATGTTCCAGGCCGGCTACCAGACGAACGTCATCCCCGGCCGGGCCACCGCCCGGATCGACGGCCGCTTCCTGCCCGGCCACGAGCAGGAGCTGATCGACACCATCGACGCCCTGCTGCTGCCGTCGGTCAGCCGGGAGTGGGTCAACCACGACCTCGCGATGGAGACCGCGTTCGACGGTCCGCTCGTCGACGCGATGTGCGACGCGGTGCGCGCCGAGGACCCGGACGGCCACCCGGTGCCGTACTGCAATCCGGGCGGTACGGACGCCAAGGCCTTCACCCGCCTGGGCATCCGGTGCTTCGGCTTCAAGGGGCTCAAGCTCCCGCACGACCTGGACTACGGGCGGCTCTTCCACGGAGTGGACGAGCGGGTGCCCCTCGAAGGACTGCGGTTCGGTGTACGGGTGATGACCCGGCTCTGGCAGAGCGCCTGACCGCCCGGAACGGATCCCGCACCGGTCCGCGTTCCGCGTACGCCCCCGACGTCACGGACGCCGGGGGCGTACTGCGTGTCTCCCGGCGCGGCGCCGGGGACCCCCGGGATCGCGCCATTCGTCCGCCGTCCTGCGCCGCCGGCCTGCCCCCGCTCAGGGGGTGCGCCCGCCCCGCTCAGGGGTTGCGGTAGGCCTCGACGACACGGCTGATCACCGCAGCCGCGGTGATCAGGTCGTCCGGGGCGAAACCGTGCAGGGCCTCGTCGAGCCAGCGCCTCCCTGCCTCCTCCGCGCGCTCCACCACCTCGCGCCCGTCCTGGGTGACGGCGATGAGGCGGGCCCGCTGGTCGCCCGGCTCCCGGACCGTGCGCACCAGCCCGCGCTCCTCCAGGCTTCGGATCTCGCGGCTGACATGCGGCGCCTGGACCAGCAGGGCCTGGGCGATCTCGCCCATCCGGAGCGGTGAGGGCGCAGCGGCGAGCGTGCGCAGCAGGGCGAGCGAGGCGCGGTCGACCGCCACCTCGGCCTGGACGCGCAGCCGCATGTGCGCGCGGTTGCCCGCCATCGTGTAGGCGAGGTCGGCGAGGGATCTGTAGAGGTCTTGGGCGGCGGGGCTGCCGGGTTCGGGATGGTCCACGCCACGATGATCCCGTACACCGGCCGCTCGGGACCCCCGTCCGCGCGGACCTGGCAGGACCGCTGGCCCCGCGCGGACCTTCCGGTGCGGGGGCCCGGGGTTGGCCAGAAAGATGCCCTGTACATGAACAGGGGGTTCCCCGGGACGTGAGCGGAGTACTACCGTCCGCGATGAGAAGTTACTTTGGTTAAGTAACGCGCTCATCCCTACTGCTGGAGGAACGACGTGCAGATCACCGTTGACACCGACAAGTGCTGCGCCGCGGGCCAGTGCGTACTCGCTGCCCCCGACGTGTTCGACCAGCGGGACGAGGACGGGATCGTCGTCGTACTGGACAGCCGGCCCCCCGCCGCACAGCACGCCGCCGTGGAGGAGGCCGCCCAGATCTGTCCGGCCGCGGCCATCACGCTGTCCTGACCCCGCCGCCCGGCCCCTGGAACACCTCACCCCCTGTGGAAGGACGACGATGACCGAAGCCCCCACCGCACCTCCCGCGTACACCACCAGCCGCGCCGCCGGATGCCCCTTCGACCCTCCGCAGGCGATGTCCGGGCTGCTCGGCTCCGAGCCGATATCCCGGGTCACGCTCTGGAACGGCGCCACCGCCTGGTACGTGACGCGCCACGCCGACCAGGTGGCCCTGCTGCGCGACGAACGCATCAGCGCCGACAACAGGCTGCCCTCCTATCCGAGCATCAGCGCGGGCAGCGAGGCCACCCGCGCCCACAACCGCTCCTTCATCACGATGGACGAGCCGGAACACAACGAGCAGCGCAAACGGTTCACCGGTGACTTCACCATCAAACGGACCAAGGCCCTGCGGGAGCGCATCGAGCGCATCATCGGTGAGCTGCTGGACGGGATGGAGAAAGCCGGATCGCCGGCCGACCTGGTCACGTCCTTCGCGCTGCCGCTGCCCTCCCTGGTCATCTGCGAGCTGCTCGGTGTCCCGTACGAGGACCACGGATTCTTCCAGCGGGCGAGCGCCGTCATCATCGACACCCGCAGCAGTGCGCAGGACGCCCTGGACGCCTCGCAGGAACTGGTCGACTACCTGGGCGACCTGGTCGAGAAGAAGGTCCGGCACCCCGGCGACGACCTGCTCAGCCGTCTCGCCGCGGACTATCTGGTGACCGGGATCAGCACCCGCGACGAATGCGCCAAACAGGCGCGGCTCCTGCTCGTCGCAGGGCACGAGACCACGGCCAACATGATCGCCCTCGGGACCTGCGCGCTCCTGCAGAATCCGGAGCAGCTGGCCGCGGTCCGCGACGGAGACCCCCGGCGGGTCGCGGGCGCCGTCGAGGAACTGCTGCGCTATCTGACCATCACCCACCTGGGCCGGCGCCGCGTCGCCACGCAGGACATCGAGGTCGGCGGACAGCTCATCAGGGCCGGTGAGGCCGTCATCTGTGCCACCGACGTCGCCAACCGCGACCCGGCGGTCTTCGAGGACCCGGACAGGCTCGACATCGACCGGAACGCCCGCAGGCACCTCGCGTTCGGATCGGGACCGCACCAGTGCCTCGGTCAGAACCTCGCCCGGATCGAGCTGCAGCTCGCCTACCCGGCTCTGCTGCGCCGCCTCCCGGGCCTGCGGCTCGACCGCCCGCTGGAGGAGATTCCCTTCCGCACCGACATGGCCGTCTACGGCGTCCACGAACTGCCCGTCGCCTGGTGAACCGGCCGGCGCCGCGCTCCGCCCCCTCGCCAGGGGCGGACCGCGGCGCCGGCGTACGGACCGCGGTCCCGGGCCCGGGAGGGAGACGGGAACTCACCGCATACCCCGCCTTTACGAGGAAGGAGGACAATGACCACAGGGGGAGAACCGCTACGGGAGTCGAAGATGATCCGAAGCCGCTACACCCTCGACCGCGGTCTCACCACGCGCATGGTGACCACCATGTTCCTGCTCGGTCTGCTGTACGTCGTCCTGGTCGGTGTGCTGCTCGTCCTGCTGCACGGGGCCTGGCTGGTCATCCTCGTGATCGCGGGAGTCGTCCTCGTCGCCCAGTTCTGGTTCAGCGACAAGATCGCGGCCGTCACCATGGGCGCGCGGGAGGTCACCCCCGCCGAAGCTCCCGGACTGCACGGCGCGATCGACCGTATCTGTGCGCTCGCGGACATGCCCAAACCACGGGTGGCCATCGCCGCCAGCGACATCCCGAACGCCTTCGCGACCGGCCGCAGCGAGCGCACCGCACTGGTCTGCGCCACGACCGGTCTGCTGCGCCGGCTGGAGCCCGAGGAACTGGAGGGCGTCCTCGCCCACGAGATGTCCCACGTGGCCCACCGCGATGCCGCGGTGATGACCATCGCCTCCTTCCTCGGCGTACTGGCCGGCCTCCTCACCCGGATCACCCTGTGGAGCGGACTCGCCCGCAGCAGCAGGAGCTCGGACCCGATCGGCCTCGCGATCGCACTTGTGCCGCTGGTCAGCGCCGTGGTGTACGCGATCAGCTTCCTGCTGACCAGGCTGCTCTCCCGCTACCGTGAACTCTCCGCCGACCGGGCCGCAGCCCTGCTGACCGGCCGCCCTTCGGCGCTCGCTTCGGCGCTCACCAAGGTGAACGGCCAGATGGCCCGCATCCCGACCGAGGACCTGCGGAAGGCGGAGCCGTACAACGCCTTCTACTTCATGCCGGCCTTCTCCTCGAAGGAGAGCCTGGGCCGGCTGCTCTCCTCCCACCCGACGCTCGAACAGCGCCTGGACCAGCTCGCCCGCATCTCCGCCGAGCTCGCCCGGCCGTGACAGCCCGGCCCCCCGCTCGTCGAGCGGGCCGCGGCACCGGTCCGTGACCCGAGGACGGCGGCCGGCCGCCCCGACCCGTAGGAGTACGCCCCGTGGGACTTCTCGACAGCATTCTCGGCCGGAGCAAACCGGTCAGGCCCGACCTGGACCAGCTGTTCGTTCTGCCGTCCGCGGCGCTCACCCTCCAGGCGGGTGCGGGTTTCACCCCCACCGGGCTGGGGTCCGTCTGTTTCGCGGGCGTCGAGGGCGGTGGCTTCGCACGGATCAGGCAGGACGTGGAGGAACTGCTCGACGCGGACACCGCGCAGGGCGGCTCACCGGTCCGTTTCAGCCGCGACGCGTACGGCTACACCTGGCTGCTGGCCCAGCAGCCGCCGGACGACACCGCCGCGCTCGTCAACGACCTGCACGCTGTCAACTCGCTCCTGGAGGAGGGCGGGTTCGGTCCGCAGCTGCTCTGCTCACTGCTCGCGTTCGAGGACGCGGAGCAGCGGCCGCTCGCGCTGGTCTATCTGTACAAGCGGGGCACGTTCTTCCCCTTCGCGCCGGTGCCGGACGCTGCGGAGAAGCGGAACAGCTCGCTGGAGCTCCAGGTCAAGGCGGTTCTGGGGGACGACCTGCGGATCGAGCCGGACCTCGCCAGATGGTTCCCCGTCTGGGGTGCGCCCGGTCTGCGGAGCGGCTGAGGAGCGGACCCCTCGGGTGAGCCCGCACGAGCCGGGGAGGGTACGGGCGGCGCCCGTGAGGACGAGGAAGCGGTCAGCTCGGCGCGCGCAGTTGCCGCTGCCCGGGAGACGTTTCCGCAGGGACCTGTTCCAGCGGCGGCGCGGACAGCCCGCAGCTCATGCGGCACTCGGGCGCCGCACGGACCTGCTCGGGCTCAGCGGGGGCCGGCCTCCGGACGGTGAGGAAGGCGACGAGCGCGCCCGTGATCATGATGCCCGCGCAGATCGGCATGGCCTTGTCGAAGGACCGGTCGAAGGCGGTGGCCGAGTGGTACGCCTGCGGCCCCATCCCCGTGAGGAACGGCAGCGCGGCGACCGCCATCAGCCCCGCGGCCCGGGCCGCCGCGTTGTTCACGCCACTCGCGAGACCCGCCCGCGCGGTCTCCACGGAGGAGAGCACGGTCGAGGTCAGCGGGGCGATGAGCGTGACCAGACCCGCGCCGAGCACGAGCAGCGCGGGGAGCACGTCCGTGGGATAGAAGGCGTTCCTGCCGACTCGCAGCATCAGCAGCAGGCCTCCTGCGCAGAGCAGCGGGCCGACGGTCAGCGGGATCCGGGGGCCGATCCTGTCCGCGAGCTGCCCGGAACGCGCCGAGAACAGCAGCAGGAGGACCGTCGTCGGCAGCAGCGCCGTGCCGGCCGCCAGCGGCGAGTAGCCGGCCACGACCTGGAGTTGCAGCGTGCCCAGGAAGAAGAAGCCGCCCAGCGCCGCGTACACGCAGAGGGTCACGGCATTGACCATGGTGAACAGGCGTGAGGAGAAGACCGAAAGCGGCAGCATCGGGTCCGGCCGCCGCTTCTCCACCAGCACGAACGACACCGCGCCCACGACGCCGAGCGCCCCGGCCCACACGTTCTGCGCGATGAGTGAGTAGGCCAGGAGGGCCAGTGCGAGCGCCCCGAGCAGGGCCCCGGCCACGTCGAACCTGCCGTGGTGCCGTGGATCCTTCGTCTCCGGCACGTGCCGCAGCGCGACCGGTACGCACAGAGCCGCGAGCGGAAGATTGATCAGGAACACCCAGCGCCAGCCGGGTCCGTCGACGAGCCAGCCGCCGACGAACGGGCCGATCGCCGATCCGATGCCGCCGAGACCCGACCACATGCCGACGGCTTTCGAGCGGTCGTCGGGATGGAAGCTGGCCTGGATGATGGCGAGGGAGCCCGGCGTCAGCAGCGCGCCGCCGACGCCCTGCAGGGCGCGCGCGAGGATCAGCACCGCGGTGTTCGGCGCGACGCCGCACAACAGCGAGCCGCACGCGAACCAGACCACCCCGGTGACGAACACCCTGCGGCGTCCGTACCGGTCGCCGAGCGAGCCACCCAGGAGGATCAGGCCGGCCAGTGTGACCGTGTAGGCGTTGGTGATCCACTGCAAGGAGGCCAGCGGGGCGTGCAGGTCGTCACCGATGCGCGGCAGCGCGACGTTGACGACGGTGGAGTCCAGCAGCGCCATACTCGATCCGAGCACGGTCGTGAGGATGACCCAGCGGCCCCGGGTCGTGGACAGGCGGATATCCATATCCGGATCATCCCCGTCCGCAGCGGGTGCGGCGAGCCGGTCAGCACCCTTTCGGCCGCGCCCCGCCCTGCGCGCCGGCCGCCCGGCGCCATGCCTGCCGGGTGACTCCGTCCCGCGGACCGGCGGCCCGCTCCGGGGTCAGCGGCGCCACCAGCGGTCCTTCGGCCTGCGGTGGTCAGGCGGGGCGGGTTGCGGACCAGGCGGGGGCGGGGGCGCCGGGTCGGCCGGAGAAGGGGGCGGAGCGGCGGGCGAGGACGGCTCCGGGGGAGCGGGGTCCTCCCCGCTCCCCGCGTGACCGGGCTGCCCCGGGCTGCTCACGCCCCTCGCGCCGGTGTCCGCAGCGGCGCCGGTACTCCTCGCGCCGCTGTCCGCCGGGGCGGTGCCCGTGTCGGCACCGGCGGGCGGACGGAGACCCTCGGTCGAGTAGCGGGTGGTGGCGATGGTGTCGATCAGCTGCTGTTCGGTGAAGTCCTCGGAGCCCTCGATGTGGGGCACGAACCCCACCAGCATTCCGTCGCTGAGCACCTGTGCGTCGAGCCCCGCGGCCCCGTCCGTGTCCCAGATCGCCTCGATGTTCCAGTCGATGACGACGCGGACCCCGAACTGGTAGACGCCCACCTCGGCGAGGTGCGCCATCACCCCACGGGCGCGCAGCGCGGTCACCAGACGTTCGGCGCGTTCGGAGTTCATGGGCGGCAGCACCTTCCTGGGGGCGTGGACCCGGCGAGCGAGAACACCCAAAATTGGTACGCAATGAGATAAATCTCCCTCTCGATTCCACTGTATTCCCCGCACGACGGCAACGGCAGGGCTCAGATGTGGAACGGCACAGTCGTTACGACGATCTTCGGCAGGGGGCGCAGCGCGCGTCGCAGCCGCCCTCCGAGCGGGCTGTGCAGCAGGCGGTGCTGCCGGTGGCGTACGACGATCTCCGGGAGGATGACCGTGATGGTCAGGTCAGGACGCTGGTGGTGCAGCGACTCGATGTACCCGACGAGCGGAGCGACGGTCGCGCGGTACGGCGAGATCACGATCCGCAGCGGAAGGTGGTCCCCCACAGCAGCCAGCCCTCGCGGAACCGTTCGGCGTCCTCGTCACCGGCGCTGACGTGCAGCGCGAGAACCGGCTGCTGGAGAGAGGCGGCGTAGGCGAGCGCGCGCATGCTCGCCTGGTGCAGCGCGTCGATCAGGACGACGGACAGATGACTGACCGACTCCGGTGAGTCCTCGGACTCCCGGTCGTCCGCGGGCTCCCGGCCCCCTGCCACGGTCCCGAGGGGCGGCCCCGCCGTACCCGGGGGCCGCGGGGCGGGCGGCGAACTGCCGGCGCCCTCGGTGAGCTTGACCGATGTCGGGGTCGACGGGCAGGGCGTGGCGCCAGGCCGCCGGCGCGGCGGACACCCGTCCCCACTCCCGCCCGGTGCGCCGCAGGAGTCTCGACTGTTCCCAGGTGAGCTCGGGGACCACCAGCGGACTGGACGAGCGGTCCGGTTCCTGGCCGCCGGTCCCCGGCTCCTCGCCCGGGACCCGCTTCACAGCGGACCGTGCCCGCCGGCCGCTGGGCACGGACTGCTCCGGCCCGCCGGTGTGATGCCGTACCCCCCGGCGCGGCCGGGCGCGGCACAGGCGGGCGGCCCCGGGGTCCGGTCCGCCGGCCGGCCGGCCGCGGAGGACGCCGAGGGGAGCGTGGCGGTGGTGATGGTCATCGGTCTGTCGCTGACCACGATGAGATAGAAGGGCGCACCGCTGCGGGGCAGGCTGCGGAATCCGCCCGGTGGGCTCACCACGTACGAGGCGGAGGCGTGCGGGGCGAGAGTGGCAGGACCCGAACGGACGGTCCAGAATCCGGAGGCCCCCTGGCCGGTACGGCTGGCGAAGTGCGGCGAGAGCGGGTGGCCGGTGGTGTTCACCGCGCGGACGAGAACCGAGGTGATACCGCGGTGCGGCCGGTCGGCGAGCCGCGGCGTCACACTCATGCGCAGCGGCGGGGGGCTCGCGGCGGCCACCGTCAGGCAGAGCAGGGACGGGACGACCAGCACGGTGGCCACCAGCGACTTGGCTCTGCGGGAGCGCACACCCCGGAGCCCCGGCTGCCAGGCGGCGGCCAGCGCGGAGGCGGGCACGGTGGCGGCCGCCGCCAGCCACAGCGGCGTCATCAGCAGGTAGTAGCCGTCCTGCGAGCGGATGGCGAGATAGAAGGGCAGCCAGGGCAGCACGGTGAGGGCAGGGCCGAGCCGCCGCACGAAGAGCAGGGTGGCCCCGAGCAGTCCCAGGAGCAGCAGCGCGCTCGCGTAGGAGTAGAAGTTCAGGCGGCTGCTGCCGCCGGTGAAGTAGTAGGAGATCCCCATGGCGCCCTGGCCGTGCAGGATCGCCCCCTGGGTGAGGGGCAGCAGTGAGCCCTCCAGCCAGTCGTGGAAGCCGGCGGCCGCGAAGGGGGCGTTGAACACTGCCCAGGTGAGGGCAGCGGTACCGGCGTACCTGGCCACCACACCGAAGGCGGCACGCCCGCCCAGCTCGCCGCGGCGCACGGCATGGACCCCGATCAGCAGGAAGGGGACGAGGAACCAGGCCAGCTGCTGACTGGCGCAGGCCGCACCGAGGCAGACGGCCCGGAACACCCCGTACCGTCCGAGCCGGCCGCCCGCCCCTGTCCGGTGCCAGCGGACGACGACCGGGACCAGGAAGGCGAGGGCCACCACGGCCGGATAGCCCAGACGCGCGTATCCGGGCAGCAGGCCGAAGCCCAGGCAGACCGCGGTGACCGCAGGACGCCACGGTGCGGACAGCAGCACCCACAGGGCGGCCGTGCCGATCAGCAGCGCTGCCGTGGTGACCGCGGTCGCCGCTGCCGTGGAGTGGATCACGGCGTGGACCGGGGCCGCGATCAGCGCGGTCAGCGGGGGATAGGCGTACGTGTAGTCGGCGCCGCCCGACATCGTCTTGGT
This sequence comes from Streptomyces sp. NBC_00388, assembly GCF_036061255.1. Lineage (NCBI taxonomy): Bacteria > Bacillati > Actinomycetota > Actinomycetes > Kitasatosporales > Streptomycetaceae > Streptomyces > Streptomyces sp. NBC_00388. The sequence goes on along the minus strand of NZ_CP107948.1, from coordinate 732,792 downwards.
GACCCCGACCTTCGGTGAGTCGAAGAGCCAGGGCCAGGGCTGACCGTAGACGGGCCGGCCGTGCAGGATCGCGTTCGCCGCCTGAGCGGTCAGCACACCCTCGTCGGAACCGGCGTGATCCAGCCAGTAGTTGCAGAGCACGAGGGTGGCCGCGAGGGCCAGCACGGCCAGGTCGACTCTGCCCAGGGCGCGGCGGCCGCGTACCGAGAAGGCGAGGACGCCGCAGACCAGGATCCCCGCGTAGACGACCATGACGATGGCCGCGACCGTCGCGTGCGCGGTGATCGCCTCGGTCCAGAGATCGCGGGTGCCGATGAAGAGACTGATGACCGCGATGACGGTCAGGCCGCGGTGCCACTGCGGCGGGGCCGCGTCCGGCAGCCGCTGCGCCCGCAGCACCCGGACAGGACCGCCGAGCGGCCGTCGCGTCCCGGCGGCCGGGCCGCGCGTGGGCGGGCGGTCGTCCATGGCAGCTTCCTTCATGGTGAGCCCGGAACCCCGGACCGGAAAGCAGCGGCAGCCGTCGTGCGGACGCAGACCGTACGGGAGCACGTCGCGCACGCAGGCAGGTCGCTCGCGGAAGGCCCCGGACGGCGTCCGCCGTGCGGCCTTCTGTTGCGAAGGCTAGGACGGGAGCCGCCGCCGGGGGCCGCGACGGATACACCGATGGCCAGGCGGGGCCGTAAAACCCCAGGTGGGCGGGGTGGCAGCCGTACGGTGGCGCATTGCGCCGAACGGCTGTCCCGGGCGCACGGCCGGGTCCGGCCGCCTCCTCCGCGCCCAGGACGCGGGGGCGGGGCGGACGACGCTCATGCTGTGGTTACGAGAGGTTGATAAGCCTATTGTCAGTACCTGGCGGGCGGCAGCGGGCCGGTACGCCGAGCACGGCAGCGGGGGTGAGGGCGTGACCGGAACCGGCGGCACCGGCCTGGAACCGGCGGACTCGGCCGGGGCGGCGGAGTCCATCAGGCTGGTGGTGGCGAGAATCGCCCGCAGACTGAGACAGGCCCACCGGGTGGGTGACGTGACGCTCTCCGAGGTGTCCGTGCTCTCCCGGCTGAGCAGGGACGGGGCGGATTCCCCCGGCTCGCTCGCCGAGCTGGAGCGGGTGCGCCCGCAGGCGATGGCATCGACACTGGCCGCCCTGGAGGAGCGTGGACTGGTGAGCCGCGGGCCGGATGCCCGGGACGGCCGCCGTGCGGTGATCACGGTGACCGACGCCGGCCGGAAGGTGCTGCTCCACCGGCGGTCGGAGTCGGTCCAGCGGCTCGCCGGGGTGCTCGACGAGGAGTTCACGCCCGCCGAGCGGCAGGCTCTCCTCGCGGTGGTGCCACTGCTCGACCGGCTCGCGGAGCGACTGTGATGCGGGCCGCCGGGAACGGCAGCCCGCGCGGCAGCGCCGAGGTCGGCGAGCGATACAAGTGGATCGCGCTCTCGAACACCACACTCGGCGTGCTGATCGCGACCATGGACAGCTCGATCGTGATCATCTCCCTCCCCGCCATCTTCCGCGGGATCGGGCTCGACCCGCTCGCCCCCGGGAACATCGGCTATCTCCTCTGGATGATCCTCGGCTATCTGCTGGTCTCCGCGGTGCTGGTCGTCGCACTCGGCAGGCTCGGCGACATGTTCGGCCGGGTCCGGATGTACAACATGGGCTTCGCGATCTTCGCGTGCGCCTCACTCGCCCTCTCGCTCGATCCGCTGAAGGGCGGATCCGGTGCGCTGTGGCTGATCGGATTCCGTGTGGTGCAGGCGGTCGGCGGCTCGATGCTGACCGCGAACTCGGCTGCCATCCTCACCGATGCGTTCCCCGCCCGGCAGCGCGGCATGGCGCTGGGCGTCAATCAGATCACCGCGCTGGCCGGGCAGTTCCTCGGCCTGCTGGCGGGCGGTCTGCTGGCCACCATCGACTGGCGTGCCGTGTTCTGGGTGAGCGTGCCCATCGGTGTGTTCGGCACGATCTGGTCGTACCGGAGCCTGCGCGAGACCGGCTCCCGCACGGCCGGCCGGATCGACTGGGCGGGCAACCTCACCTTCACCGCCGGCGCGGGCATCCTGCTCGCCGCCATCACCTACGGGATCCAGCCCTACGGCGGACATCCGACCGGCTGGACCAATCCCTGGGTGCTCGGCGGGCTCAGCTGCGGAGTGCTGCTGCTCGTGGCTTTCTGCCTCATCGAGACCCGGGTCGCCGAACCCATGTTCCAGCTGGGGCTCTTCCGGGTACGGGCCTTCGCCGCCGGGAACCTCGCGGCGCTGCTCACCGCCATCGCCCGCGGCGGGCTCCAGTTCATGCTGATCATCTGGCTCCAGGGCATCTGGCTCCCGCTGCGTGGATACGACTTCGAGAGCACCCCGCTCTGGGCGGGCATCTTCATGCTGCCGCTGACGGTCGGGTTCCTCATCGCGGGACCGGTGTCCGGCTTCCTCTCCGACCGCTACGGCGCGCGGCTCTTCTCCACCACCGGGCTGCTTCTCGTGGCCGCCGGGTTCGTCGGCCTGCTGCTCCTGCCGGTGAACTTCTCGTACCCGGAATTCGCTGCCCTGCTGCTGGTCAGTGGTCTCGGGCAGGGAATGTTCTCCGCCCCGAACACCTCGGCGATCATGGGCAGTGTGCCGCCGGAGCAGCGCGGCGTCGCGTCGGGGATGCGCTCGACCTTCCAGAACTCGGGCACGGCCCTGTCGATCGGTCTCTCGTTCTCCCTGATGATCTCCGGACTCGCGGGTACGCTGCCGCACGCGCTGAGCAGCGGTCTCCAGGGCCAGGGCGTGCCCGACGGCACGGCTCACCAGGTGGCGGGGCTGCCGCCGGTGAGCACCCTGTTCGCCACCTTCCTCGGCAAGAATCCGATCAGTCAGCTGCTCGGCCCGAGCGGTGTGCTGGACAAGCTGCCCGCGCGCAACGCCGCGACGCTGACCGGGAAGGAGTTCTTCCCCGGACTCGTCTCCGGCCCCTTCCACCACGGGCTCGTCACCGTCTTCGGCGTCGCCACCGCGATGGCGCTCGTGGCCGCGCTCGCCTCACTGCTGCGAGGGCGCCACCATCGTCAGCCGCCCTCGCGCCGGCGGGTCTCCGACGACGGCCAGCCGCGCCGCTGATCGGTGGGCGCGAGCTGGTCGACCAGATCGGCCAGCTCCTCACAGACCCGCTCGATGTGCCGCCGGACGTTCTTGTGTTCGGTGACGATCGAGGCCAGCAGCAGCGCGGTGAGTGCCACCGATCCGTTGAGCGCCGTCAGGTCGATCATCGCTTCGAACAGGCTGAGGGTGCTGAACGACCCCGCGCGTCCGGTGGCAGCGACGACGGCCAGCACGGCCACCAGCAGCGCGCAGGGCGCGCTGCCCGCCAGCTCGAAGCGGAGCGCCGCCCAGATCAGCAGCGGGAAGACCAGGAACAGCAGCGAGTAGTGGCTCCCGGTGGCCACCGGGACCACCACGGCGGTGGCGACCGCGAGCGCTGTGGCCTCGGCCCACCTGTCGGTGCGCCGGGGGAGCCGGGCCCGGCGCAGGACGAGCAGCAGCGGAGTCACCATCAGCACGCCCACCGCGTCCCCCGACCACCACGCGAACCACACCGGCCAGAAACCGCTGTGGGGGAGCTTGCCGTCGATGAGCAGCATGACGGACCCCATCGTGGCGCTGATGAGCATGGCGCCGAGCGCTCCGAGGAAGACGAGGGCGGCGCCGTCCCGCAGCCGGGAGATGTCCATGCGGAACCGCGCTCTGCGGAGCATCAGGAGGGCGCACACCGGGGCCAGCGTGTTGCCCGCGACGATGCCGACGTTGCTGAGGTCGAAGTGGTGGCCGGTCGACGCGACGGCGAGCAGGGCGCCGATCGCGATGCCCGGCCAGACCGGCAGGCCCCAGAACAGCAGAGCGGCCAGGGCGACGCCCGTGGGAGGCCACAGGGGGGTGACGACGGCGCCGTGGACCGTCACCTGGCGCAGCAGACCGATCCGGCCGGACACGTAGTACGCGACGGCGACGGCGACGATCCGCAGGGCGGTTGCCGTCGCCCTTCTGGCTGTCTCGCTGCGTGTCACGGCCTCCATCAGACACCGTGTCCCGGGATACGGCGCGGCAAGACACGCGAGCCCGCCGGGCCGTCAGGCGGCCCTTCCCGGCACGCTGTCGTGGCACAGCACCAGCACGGCGGCGTCGTCCTCGTGGCCGGTGAGCGCCGCCGCCTTGATGATCTCGTCGGCCAGCTCGTCGGCGCTGCGTCCGGCAAGGGCGCTGGCGCGGCGCATGACGGCCTCGAGGCCCTTCTCGATGGAGAACGAGGGCCCTTCGATCACCCCGTCGGTGACCAGCACGAACGCGCCGCGCTCCGTCAGCCGCCGCCGGGTGACCGGGTAGCTCTGCTTCTCCGCGATGCCGAGGGGCAGGCCGCCCTCGTCGTCGATGACGCCGGTCCGCCCGTCCGACCAGGCCCAGACCGAGGGCACATGTCCGGCGCGGGCGCTGTCGATCTCCCAGGTGACGGGGTCGAAGCGCACGAAGGTGCAGGTCGCGAAGAGCGTGGCGCCCACCGAGAGCAGCAGGTTGTTGGTCCGGCCGATGATCTCGCCCGGGTCGGACGCGGTGGCGGCGATGGCCCGCATCCCGATCCGGATCTGGCCCATGAAGGCGGCGGCCTCGACATCGTGCCCCTGGACATCACCGATGGCGAAGCCGAGCGAACCGTCGGGGAGCGGAAACCCGTCGTACCAGTCGCCGCCGATGTCCAGACCGCTGCGGGCCGGTGTGTAACGGGCCGCGGTACTCAGGCCGGGCAGGTCGGGGAGGTCCGCGGGGAGCATTCCGCGCTGCAGCGCCTCGGCCAGCTCCACCCGCGCCTGATGGAACTCCACTTCGCGCCTGGCCCGGGCGGTGAGCTGGTGGAGCGTGGTGAGCAGCTCGTCGGCGCTTGCGGAACGGTGAGTACGACGCCGGTTCATGAGCGGCTCCGCGGTGCGTTGTTCCCGGACCGCGACCGGGGCCCGTGGTCGCGGATCAGGCCGTGGTACCGGCCTGTCGGGCCTCTCCTCTCCGGCGGTCACGATCCCTGGGTCCGGAGACCAGTACCTGCATCATATTTCCGGAGCCGGGATTCCGCAGCCCCTCGGCGGCGGAACCGGCCGGGGCGGGGCCCGGAGCGGCGGCGCCGGTGCCGTGCTCCGCCGCTCGCCGGCGGGTGCCCGCCGCGGCGGAAGGGCGCTCCTGCGCCGCTTCCGCCGGGGCGGGCACCGTACCGGGGCGTGCGCCGTGTATCAGGCCGTGGTGAGCGTCAGGCCGTACTGGTTCAGGATCTCGTTGATCGGCTGGAACCAGGTCTCGCCGCCGCCGGTGCAGTCGCCCCAGCCGCCGGACGTCACGCCCTGGGCCTGGTCGCCGCTGATGAAGGAGCCACCCGAGTCGCCCGGCTCCGCGCAGACGCTGGTCCCGGTCATCTCGTTGACAGCGCCCTGGCTGTAGTTCACCGTCTCATTGGTGGCCAGGACGTTCCCGCAGTGCCAGTGCGACGTGGAGCCGGAGCGGCAGACCGACGCGCCCACCGGAGCCGCTGCCGAGCCGCGGACCAGCTGGTCGGAGACCGTGCCCCAGCCGAGGACCACCGGTACGGTCCACCACCCGTTGCCGACGCTGACCCAGGCGTAGTCGTTGCCGGGGAAGGACGAACCCTGGAAACTGCCGACGGCCGAGCCGTCCCAGCCACTGACCGCGGCCCCCGGCTGCCCGCAGTGGCCCGCGGTGACGAATCCGCCGTTGACGGAGAAGCCGATGGAGCAGCGGACGTTGCCCGTGTAGTACGGGTCTCCGCCCACCGTGCCCGCCGCCAGGGTCCGCGCGGCCCCCGGCACCGTGTGCACCGTCACGGGCCCGGTCTTCCGGGCGCGGGCGACAAAGGCCCGGACATCGTTGTCATCCTGCGCGGAAGCGACGACGTCCACCACGACCCGGTTGGCCTCGGGGTCCACGTGCCAGCTGCTCACTCCGGTCGGCGCGTGGCCCTTGTCGAGCTGTTTCCTGGTCGCGTCGAGCGTGCGTGCGCTGTGCTTCACGAGGGCGACGGCCGCTCCGGTCGCCCGCACCGCGTCCGCCCTCCCGCTCCCTGTGAGGGCGACGGTCAGCTTTCCGCTGTGCGCGTCGTACCAGGCTCCGCCGTAGGAGGAACCGGCCGCGCGGCGCGCCGGGGCCTGGAGCGCTGTCGCGGTCCTTTCGGAGGCCAGGCGTGCCCTGGCCTGGGCCGCTGTGAGGCCGAGGTCCTTAGCCATGGCCGAGAGCAGCCCGGCCGAGGCCGGCTGCGCGGACGGTGAGGAGGAGGCGGGCGACGGGGAGCCGGCGGCAGCGGCCGGTACGAGTCCGGCCGTCGCCCAGGTCCCGAGGACGAGGAGCGCGGACAGTGCGGTACGGGTGAGAGTGCTGCGTCTCAAGGTCTGGCCCTTCTGTTGTTCCAGCATCGTGGGGATGGAACAGCAGGCGTCCGGGCGCGCTCCTTTGGGAGCGCTCTCAGAGTGTGCCGCAGCGGAGCGTAGCCGAATGTGGCGATCAGGTCCATGCCAATGAAGAAAGCCCCTCCGGGTGTGTGGCGAGGTGCGGCGCGGCAGGCTCCTGAATTTCTTCTGTTCTGATCTTCATTCGTACTTTCGTGTGCCCGGAAGGAGGGGCGAGTAGGACATTGATCGTCATATCGAACGCAATGAAACGGCCGGATGTGTGCCAGGAGGGGCTCAACGGATGAGCCGACGGGGTCGCCGCGCGTTCGGCCGTGTAGCGTCTCACCCAGCTGTCGTGGTTCCGAAGTACCTCTCGCCCGTGCGTACATGCACGGGCGGGTCTGCTGTTCGGCGTCTCCGAGGACCAGGGCGATCACCTCCGGCTCCCGCGAAGTGCGGGAGCCGACTTCGAGTCCCCTTGGAGGGCAATCATGGCCAGTGGCACCGTTAAGTGGTTCAACGCGGAAAAGGGTTTCGGCTTCATTGAGCAGGATGGTGGGGGCCCGGACGTCTTCGCCCACTACTCCAACATCAACGCTCAGGGCTTCCGCGAGCTGCAGGAGGGCCAGAAGGTGAACTTCGACATCACGCAGGGCCAGAAGGGCCCGCAGGCGGAGAACATCGTCCCCGCCTGATCCGGTGGGTGTGCCCCGTCCCCGGCCTGTGCCGGGGGCGGGGCACTGCCGTTTCCGGATCTTCACGGAGTGTTCGCCCCTGCGCCGGCCGCCGCGCGCGGGCGCGGACCGTGCCGTGCCGGCCGGCACGGGCGTGTTCGGCGGGCGCGCTCCCCTGTTTGTATGGATGATCTGCTGGGCAGCGAATGATTCGGGGCTGCCGCCGGAGCCGCCGTACGCAGGAGGACCCTATTGAGCAGCGCCGGAGGCCGTGAGATCGGCACCATCACCACCGAGGTTCCGGCCCGGCTCGACCGGCTGCCCTGGTCACGCTGGCACTGGATGATCGTGATCGGGCTGGGAACGGTCTGGATTCTCGACGGCCTCGAAGTCACCGTCGTGGGCAATATCGCCAGCCGGCTCTCGGAGAGCGGCAGTGGACTGTCCATCAGCGACGCCCAGGTCACCGGACTCGGAGCAGCCCTCTACGTGGCAGGTGCCTGTGCGGGTGCGCTGGTCTTCGGCTGGCTGACCGACCGCTTCGGCCGCAAGAAGCTCTTCCTCATCACCCTCGCGGTCTATCTGGCGGCGACCGCGATGACCGCCCTCTCCTTCTCGGCCTGGTGGTTCTTCCTCTTCCGGTTCCTCACCGGCTTCGGTATCGGCGGGGAGTACGCGGCCATCAACTCGGCCATCGACGAACTGATCCCCAGCAAGTACCGCGGCCGGGTCGACCTGATCATCAACGGCAGTTACTGGCTCGGCGCGATGGGCGGTGCCCTGCTCTCGGTCCTGGCCCTGGACACCGGGATCTTCCCCAAGGACGTCGGCTGGCGCCTCACGTTCGCGCTCGGTGTCGTCCTGGGCCTGGTGATCCTCCTGGTGCGCCGGCACGTCCCGGAGAGTCCGCGCTGGATGTTCATCCACGGACAGTCCGCCGGAGCGGACGAGATCGTCGGCGGTGTCGAGAAGGAGATCGAGCGGGAGACGGGCGCCCCGCTGCCGCGGCCGGGCAGCTCCATCACCATCGAGCAGCGCAGGAGCGTCAGTTTCGTCGAGATCGGCCGCACCCTGTTCCGCTCGTACCCCAAGCGCGCGACGCTCGGTTTCTCGCTCTTCATCGGCCAGGCGTTCCTCTACAACGCCATCACCTTCGGGTTCAGCTCCATCCTGGTGAAGTTCTTCGATGTGTCCAGCGGCACGACGGGCTACTTCTTCGCAGTCATCGCGTTCGGCAACTTCCTCGGCCCGCTGCTGCTCGGCAAGCTCTTCGACACCGTCGGGCGCAAGAAGATGATCTCGGGTACGTACATCCTGTCGGGGCTGCTGCTCTTCGTCACCGCCTGGCTGTTCGGCCAGGGGTGGCTCGACGCGGCGACGATGACGGCGTGCTGGTGCGTGGTGCTCTTCTTCGCCTCGGCCGGGGCCAGCTCGGCGTACCTGACGGTGAGCGAGATCTTCCCGATGGAGACGCGCGCCATGGCCATCGCCCTGTTCTACGCGCTCGGCACGGCGGCCGGCGGGATCTCGGGGCCCCTCATCTTCTCCAGCCTGACATCGAGCGGTGTGGTCTCGGACGCCGTTGTTGCCTTCTGTATCGGAGCCGCGCTGATGACAGCGGCCGGGGTGGTGGCAGTGCTGTTCGCCGTCGACGCCGAGGGCAAGTCGCTGGAGGACATCGCGCGCCCGCTCTCCGAACAGACCCCTGGCGGGCCGGCCGCGCCGCCGGGCGCTCCCGCCGTATGAACGCGAGGAAGGCACCGGACATGAGCGGCGACGAGCCCCTGGGAAAGTACTGGGGCAAGCGTGACTTCGGGACGACGTCGGAACCCAGGGGCGGGGCGGCGGACCGGGGCGACGCCCCCTGCTTCGTGGTGCAGATCCACGACGCGCGCCGGATGCACTTCGACTTCCGGCTGGAGGTGGACGGCGTACTCAAGTCCTGGGCCGTGCCGAAGGGGCCGTCCGCCGAACCCAAGGACAAGCGTCTCGCCGTACCGACCGAGGACCACCCCCTGGAGTACCGGGAGTTCGAAGGGGTCATCCCGCAGGGCGAGTACGGCGGTGGCACGGTCATCGTCTGGGACGAGGGGACGTACCGGCCGCTCAGCCACGACCGCAGGGGCCACGCCGTCCCGTTCGGTGACTCCATCGAGAGCGGCCACGCGACTTTCTGGCTCGAAGGGACCAAACTGCACGGCGAGTACGCGCTGACGCGGTTCCACGGTGGCGGTGAGAGCACCGACCCGGAGGCCTGGCTCCTCATCAAGGCGAAAGAGAAGACCGGGACGGTGCGGGACAGGGCAGGCCGGTCCCGGAGGACGCACCCGGAGGGCCAGGGCGCGCCCGATCCCCACAGGGCGCGCTCGGTCCGTACCGGCAGGACGCTGCGGCAGGTCGCTGAGAGCGCCGCGGACGGTGGCGCCGCCGGGGACGGCTGAGACGCCGCAAGCCCCCGGCCGTGGCGCGGGGAGAAACGGACGTCAGGACCGGCCGGGGCCCTGCGCCGGCGGATCGGTCCGGCGGCTGCCCGGCTGCGGACAGGGAGATCCGGGTGCGTGTACTGAATCCGCGCTGGTGGGGCAGACGGCAGGAGTGCGGGCGGTCCCGCCGGGCGCCGGCGTGGTGCGCGGCCCCGGACGGCACCATCCGCCGGGTGGCGACGGCCCACCGGTTGCCGGCAGCGGCCCGGCGGCTTCATGAAAGGACATGTGGATGAACAGCTCCCCGGAGCAGCAGCGCGACTCCGTACCGACCGTCACCGAGCCCGTCCCGGATCTGCAGCTCCAGTTGCTGGTCCGGCTGCTCGGCGAGCAGCTGCGGGCGACCCTGCCGGTCACGCTGAACATTCCGGGCGGTGTGCTGTACGGAGAGCTCATCGCGCACGAGGCGTGGAAGGCCGACTGGGCGAAGAGCCTGCGGGAGCTGGGCGGTTCCGGCGCCGATGTGATGGCCGGCTTCCCCGAGACGGTCGACCAGGCCCTCAGCGAGCTCCACGGCGACGAGGGCCCGCACCAGCTGCCCCGCTGGATCCACCTGCGTGATGCCACGCTGGTGGCCGGGGGGCTGAACTCGGTGGCGCTCCCGCTGTGGCGCGGACGGCTCGCCGATGTCTCCGGGTGGTCGCTCGGCAGGCCGGCGTGACCGGCTGAGCACCTGGCCGGACCCTGACCGGCCAGGGGGCAGGACAGCCGCTGTCCTGCCCCCCGGCCGGTCCCGCTCTCTCCGTCCCGGTATCCGTGGCGCGTTCCCCGACGGCCCCCGTCAGTGCGGCAGGCCGGCCGGTGCGGTCGCCCAGGCGGTGTCCGGCCGGTCCGACAGCCGGTAGGCCAGGCTGCCGCCCGCGGTGACCAGGCGTGCGTCCGTCCAGGAGCGGTCACTGCTGCGGCCGTTGACGGAGAGCCCGCTGATGTACGGATGCGACGCGTCCGCGGCGGGGGCGCTGAGGGTGATGTCGCCCCTGCCCGCGCGGCTGACGACCGCCTCGGGGAAGAGCGGGGCGCCCACCAGCATCGAGGCGCTCCCCGGCGTCTGCGGGTACAGGCCGAGCGCCGCGAACACGTACCAGGCGGACATGGTGCCCAGGTCGTCGTTGCCCGGGAGCCCGGCGGGACCTGTGCCGTACACGGTGTCGAGGATCTGCCGGACGGTGGCCTGCGTCTTCCACGGCTGCCCGAGCGCGTTGTAGAGCCACGGGGCGTGGATGCCGGGCTCGTTGGTCGGGTCGTAGCGCAGGGCGTCGCCGCCCTTGACCGACCACGCGCCGTCCGCCGTGTGGAAGAAGGCGTCCAGACGGCTCGCCGCCGTGGCTCGTCCGCCCATCGCGGTGGCGAGTCCCTGCACGTCCTGCGGCACCATCCAGCTGTAGGTGGCGCTGGTGCCCTGGGCGAACCCGAGGTCGCTGCCCGCGCTGAACGGCGTCACCCACGAACCGTCCGCGTCGCGCGCCTGGACGTATCCGGCTCCCGCGGTGGCCTGCGGGTTGAAGACGTTGCGCCACCACTCGCCGCGTGCGGTGAACGCGGCCGCCTCGTCGCTCCGGCCGAGCAGCGTCGCCCACTTCGCCAGCGCGGAGTCCGCGACCGCGTCCTCCAGGGTCTCGGCGGCGCCGCCCCAGCAGTGGCAGACGTCCTGGGGGGCATAGTGCGAGGTCAGGTACTGGGCGAGGTTGGGGCGCTGCCCCGTGCACTGCCCGGGGCACCCGGCGTCCGACAGGTCGTCGGGCCGGGGAACGGTCGCCTGGCGCACCAGGGAGTCGAAGGCCCCCCGGTAGTCGAAGTTCCGCACACCCATGGCGTAGAACGTCGCCAGGGTCGCCGCGGTGGGGTCGCCGGTCATCACATGGGTGGCGCCGCTGATGTGCACCCAGCGGTCCCACACGCCGTCGTTCTGCCGGGAGAAGTTGTACAGCGACTGGGCGAAGTCACCGGCGACCTCCGGTTTCAGGACGGCCAGCAGTTGTATCTGGGCGCGGTACTGGTCCCAGCCGGAGAAGTTGCTGTACTGCGCGCGCTGGCCGCGCCCGATCCGGTGCGCGACACCGTCCATGCCGGGGTAGCGGCCGTCGGTGTCGCTGATCAGGTTCGGCTGCATCAGCGAGTGGTACAGCGCCGTGTAGAAGGTGGTGCGCTGCGCGGTGCTGCCGCCGCCGGTCCGCACGGACCGCAGCTCGTGGTCCCAGGCGCCGCGGGTGCTCCGCGCGACATCCGCGACGCTCGCCCGCGGCGCGATCTCCTTGCGCAGGTTGGTCTCGGCGCCCCCGAGGCTGACGTACGAGATACCGAGACGCATTCTGACATCGTTGTCGGACGAGGTGTCGAAACCGACCCAGCCGCCCGAGCCGCGGCCCGCGCGGTCGGATCCCGTCGCATAACCCTCGCCGCCCGAACCGCTGACCGAACCCGGGGAGAGCGTCCCGTCCCGCCAGGTCCCGTTGGAGGAGAAGGCCCGGTCGAAGGAGGCGCTGAAGTACAGCTTGTAGTAGCTCTTGCGGTTGTTGGTGCCGCCGTTCGCACGACGGCCGCAGAATGCGCCGGTCAGCACCCAGCCGGTCACCTTGCGGTGGGCGGTGTCGATGTCGACGTGGGCGTCCTCGCTGCCGTTGAGCGAGTTGGAGACGCGGAAGAGCAGGCTGGCCGGCTTCCCGGCAGGGAAGGCGAAATCGGCGACGCCGGCCCGGGCGCTGACGGCGAGATCGGCGGAGGCGCCGGAGTCGAGGCCGACCCGGTAGCGGCCAGGGGTGGCGCTCTCGTTCGCGTGTGTGAAGCCGGAGGCGTAGACCGCGTCCTTGGTGTCGGCTGACGGTGAGGATGTGACGTCACCGACGAACGGCATGATCGGTACGTCGCCCGCAGCGCCGGGCGCGCAGCCCGCGCCGTTGACGTGGGTCAGGCTCAGCCCGCGCATCCGCGTCGTGTTGTAGTCGTAGCCGTTGGCGGCGGCGGTGTTGGTCTGGTCGCCGTTCGTGCTGGTGGGGGACCAGCCGATCATTCCGTACGGCGCGGTGGCCCCGGGGTAGGTGTTGCCGCCGTTGGCCGAGCCGATCAGGGGGTCCACGTAGGCGGTCGGCTGCCGCACCAGCGGTGCGGCCTCGGCCGATGGTGCGAGCAGGGCCGCCGCCAGCGCGGTGGCGACTCCCACGGCGGCTGCCGACGCGCAGGCCCTGCGGCGGGAGCGGAGTGGTCTGAGGAGCATGGAACGGGCCTTCCGGCGGGGGCAGGTGGACAGTGCCCGTGTGCCGGCCGGTCGTCCTGCCGCCACGCGGGAGCGACGTGATCATAAGTCGCCCGGGCGGTACGGGACATGACATGGACGGCCCGTTCGGTGAACGGTGGGTGAAGGGGCTCGTAGGGGGTCGCGGAGCCATGGCGTGTCGAACACACTGCCGGGGCAGGTGAACGGCGAAGGTGGTGGGAGGAGACAGGCAGGCAGACCGTCCCGGCACGGCCGGCGGGCGCGGTCCCACTCGTACGGCCGAGGAGTAGCGGATGAACACCGCAGACGTTCTGGCAGACATGTTCGGCCGTATCCAGGAGTCCGTGCACGAGGTGGTCGAAGGCCTCTCGGAGGACGACCTCGGTGTGCGGCTGGACGACGGGGCGAACTCCATCGCCTGGCTGGTCTGGCATCTGGCCCGGGTGCAGGACGACCACGTGGCCGACGCGGCCGGGCTTGAGCAGGTGTGGACGGCCCAGGGCTGGGCCGGCCGGTTCGGGCTGCCCTTCGCCGACGCGGAGACCGGCTACGGACAGAGCGCCGCGCAGGTCGCCCGGGTGCGGGCCGGCGCCGCTCTGCTGACCGGGTACTACGACGCGGTGCACGAGCAGACGCTGGGCTTCGTCGGGGGGCTCGACGACGCGTCTCTCGACCGGGTGGTGGACGAGGCGTGGTCGCCGCCGGTCACGCTCGGCGTCCGGCTGATCAGTGTCATCGGCGACGACCTCCAGCACGCGGGCCAGGCCGCCTTTGCCAGGGGAGCACTGGAACGCCGCTAGAAGGACCTCGCGGAGTGCTGTCCGCGGCCGACGGCGCTCCGCCGGCACCTCCTGGGCGCCGGTTCGCCCGGTGCCGGACGCCCGTGCCGTGCGCGCGGGGCGGCAGAGATCATGACGGCGGAGATGATGCGGGGTACACCACGAAAAGTTAAGCTTTGGGCAACTCAGCCCTCCTCCGGAGCGACCGTATGGCAGGACGAGATCTTCCGCAGATCGGGCCGGGCGAGCGGCTGGCCCTCAACCGCATGGGCAGTTTCGACTGGGATCTGCTCCGCGGGACGCTGGAGTTCGACGACGCGGGACTCGCCGTGTTCGACCTGCTTCCCGGCGAGTTCGACGGCAGGCTCGAATCCCTCGGCAGCCGTATCCCGCCCGAGGAGGGCAACAGGCTCGACACGGCGCTGACCCAGGCGGTCCGGAGCGGCCGCTCCTCCTACGGTGCGTACTTCCAGCTGCGGCGCCGCAACGGCATCCGGCAGTGGACGCACACCCGCGGCCGGATCCTGCGGGACGAGCAGGGGACCGCCTGCCGCGTCGTCGGAATCGTGCGCAACGCGACGACCGAACTCACCGAATTCGCCACCGCCAGCTCCGACGAAGCCGGCCGCAGGCGGGTGAGCGACATGGTCCAGGGCACCACCGAAGCGCTGTCCAGGGCCGTCACCGTGGATGATGTGACGGCGGTCCTGACCGGCGACGACGGGCTCGAACGCTTCGGCGCCGACGGTCTCGCCCTCGGCCTGGTCGCGGGCGGCGCACTGGAGATCGTCGCGCTCTCCGGGGACTCGATGCACGTCCTCGACGAACCCGGGCACCAGCGGCTGGACGAATCGCTCCCGCTGGCCGAGGCGGTCCTCAGCCGGCAGCCCCGGTTCGTCACCTCGATGGACGAGCTCTCGGAGCAGTTCCCACGGCTGCGCCCGGACGTCCGGCAGCTGGGGGCCGGCGCGGCCGTCTTCCTGCCGCTGATCGCACAGGCCCGGCCCATCGGCTGTCTCGCGCTCTTCTACCAGGACCGCGACCGCTTCTCGTCGGAGGACCGCAACCTCTGCCTGGGGCTCGCGGGCATCGTCGCCCAGTCCCTCCAGCGAGCTGTCCTCTTCGACCAGGAGAGGGAGTTCGCCGCCGGGCTCCAGTCCGCGATGCTGCCACGGCGCATCCCCGAGTTCCCGGCCGCCGAGATCGCCGTGCGCTACCACGCGGCGTGGAGCGGCCGGGAGGTCGGAGGGGACTGGTACGACGTCGTCGCCCTCCCGCGCGGCAGGGTGGGGGTCGTGGTCGGTGACGTCCAGGGCCACGACACGCACGCGTCGGCGATCATGGGCCAGCTCCGTATCGCGCTGCGGGCGTACGCGGGGGAGGGGCACGCCCCGGGCACCGTGCTCGCGCGCGCCTCGCGCTTCCTCGCGGAGCTGGACACGGACCGCTTCGCCACCTGCACCTACGCCCAGGTCGACCTGGCGTCAGGAGCGATCAGGGCCGTCCGCGCGGGCCACCTCGGCCCACTGATCCGGCACACCGACGGGCGGGTCGGCTGGCCGAACGTGCGCGGTGGCCTCCCGCTCGGTCTGGGTACCGAGTTCGGGCAGGAGGAGTACCCGGAGACCAGGCTCGACCTGGTGCCCGGTGAGACCCTCGTGCTCTGCACCGACGGATTGGTGGAGGAGCCCGGCACCGACATCGGGGACGGGATGGAGGCGCTCGCCGACGCGGTGCGCCAGGGCCCCGCGGAGGCGGAGGCGCTCGCCGACGACCTGGCCGCCCGGCTGTGGGAGCGCTGGGGGACCAGTGACGATGTCGCCCTGCTGGTGCTGCGCCGGGCGCTCGACCCGGGGACCGCGCAGGCGCCCCGTATCCATCAGTACATCCACCAGGCGGACCCGGAAGGGCTCGCGGAGGCGAGGGCCGTACTGCGCGGCGCGCTGGAGGCCTGGGATCTCGAAGAGTTCGTGGACGACGTGGAACTGGCCGCGGGGGAACTGCTGGTGAATGTGCTGCTGCACACGGAGGGCGGCGCGGTCCTCACCCTCGAAGTGGTGCCCGAGCCGGTGCGGCGGATCCGGCTCTGGGTCAAGGACCGGTCGAGCGCCTGGCCGCGGCGGCGCA
Organism: Streptomyces sp. NBC_00388; assembly: GCF_036061255.1. NCBI lineage: Bacteria > Bacillati > Actinomycetota > Actinomycetes > Kitasatosporales > Streptomycetaceae > Streptomyces > Streptomyces sp. NBC_00388. The sequence goes on along the minus strand of NZ_CP107948.1, from coordinate 717,096 downwards.
CCCCCGGTGAGGCGGCCACCTCGGGGCGCGGCCTGATGATGATCGACGCGGTGGCGGCCCGGTGGGGTGTCGAACCGCGCGGCGACGGCAAGGCCGTCTGGTGCGAGTTCGAGCCGCCGGGACCGGACGGCTGAACACCGCACTTCTCGTCCCGCCAAGGGCTCGGCGTCCGGTTCCGGGTCACCGGATGAGGTCTTCGACCTCCTCGGCATAGAGCGCGTCCACATCGAGGTCCATGCCGTCGAAGTGGCCCGCGACCTCCAGACCGACCAGGCCGTGCAGCCGGGTCCAGGCCCGCAGCGCCCGGCGCTTCGCCTCCTGGACCGGGCCGAGCTCCGCGCAGGCGGCCACGGCGGTGCGCATCATCCGGTCCGCGATGGCGGTGGTCTCCTCGGGCGCCGCGTACCCCGGCACCGGGGTCCCGTAGATCAGCAGATAGCGGTCGGGGTGCTCCTTCGCCCAGCCGCGCCAGCCGTGTGCGAACCGGCGCAGCCGCTCGCCCCGGTGGCTGCCCCCGCCGCCTTCGGGGGCCTCGGCGCCGGCCTGGACCAGCGCGCCGGCGAGATCGGTGTACGCGTCGGCGATCAGGGCGGTCAGCAGATCGTCGCGCCCGGCGAAGTACCGGTAGAGCGCGGGGCCGGTCATCCCCATGGCCTTGGCGATCGCGTTGACGGAGATGCCGGAAGGGCCGGTCCTGGCCAGCTGCTCCAGGGCGATGTCCATCGCCTCGCGCTTCGTCCGCTCCCGCAGACGCGCACGCCGGTCGGGCGGCGGGGAGGGGCTTGTCTCTTCGCTCATGCGGCGTCCCTTCGTAGCGCACTTGACAAGGGATCGTAACACCCTCACTCTGAAGTTAGAGGCTCTCACTAAAGAGTGAAGCATTCACGAGAGGCAGTGGCGCGATGAAGAACGCCGAGAACGACAGCTCCGCCGGGAACGCCACGGTCACCGAGGTCGTCCTGCCCGGCGTCGTCGAGCCGGAGGGGCTGGAGGTGCGCACCCGTCCGCTGCCCGTCGCCGGCCCCGGTGAGGTGCTGCTGGAGATGGAGGCCACCGGTGTCTCCTTCGCCGAGCAGCAGATGCGCCGCGGCAAGTACTACGACCAGCCGGCGTTCCCCTTCGTGCCCGGATACGACGTGGTGGGGTCGGTCGTGGCGACCGGGCCCGGCGTGGACCCGGGTCTGGTGGGCCGCCGGTACGCCGCGCTGCTCAAGACCGGGGGCTGGGCGGACCGTCTGCTCGTCCCGGCGGCGGACCTGGTCCCGGTGCCCGCGGGCGTCGGCCCGGCCGAGGCCGAGACCCTGGTCGTCAACGGCATCACGGCCTGGCAGATGCTGCACCGCGCCGCACGGGTCAGGGCCGGGCAGACGGTGCTGGTGCACGGCGCCAACGGCGGAGTGGGGTCGACTCTCGTGCAGCTGGCCCTGCTCGCCGGGGCCCGGGTGGTCGGTACGGCGTCGCCCCGCCACCATGAGGCTCTGCGCGCCCTGGGCGTCGTCCCTGTCGACTACCGGGGGCCCGGTCTGGCGGACCGGCTGCGCGCCGCGGCCCCGCACGGCGTGGACGCCGTGTTCGACCATGTCGGCGGCGACGGCATCGTCGATTCGTTCCGGCTGCTGGCGCCCGGCGGCACTCTCGTGGCGTACGGCACCGCGGCCACCCGCGACACACCGGGCTCCTCCAGGCTGCCCGTGCTGTTGCTGGTCGGGCGGCTGGCCCTCTGGAAACTGCTGCCCAACCGCCGCCGCACGACCTTCTACAACATCTGGGCGGGCAGGCGGAACGCCGCCGCGTTCCGGGCCCGTACCCGGGCCGACCTGATCCAGGTGCTCACCCTGCTCGCCGACGGCTCACTCACCGCCACGGTCGCGGCCCGCATTCCCCTGGACCGGGCGGCCGACGCGCTGCGGCTGGCCGAGTCGGGGACGGTGGCCGGGAAAGTCGTCCTGACCCCGGTGCCGTAGCGCCGGGGCGGGGCGGCGGTCGCGGCGGCGGTGTCACCGCCGCCGCGACCGCTGAGGCCCCGCTGCCGCATGTCCTACGGGACGTAGTTGAAGGTGTCCGGGTCGGGGCCGGTGCGCTCACCGCGGTCCAGGCCCGTGATGGCGGCCATGTCGGCCTCGGTGAGCTCGAAGTCGAAGAGCGCGAAGTTCTCCTCGACGCGTGAGCGCGTGACGGACTTGGGGAACACGATGTCGTTGCGCTGGATGTGCCAGCGCAACGTGACCTGGGCCGCGGTGCGGCCGACCCGCCGGGCGATACCGGTGATCGTCGGGTCGTCCAGGACCTTGCCCTGGGCGATGGGCGACCATGCCTCGGTGGCGATGCGGTGCCCGGCATCGAAGGCGCGGACCTCGTCCTGCGCCAGATAGGGGTGGACCTCGATCTGGTTGACGGCCGGCACGACCTCGGTCTCCTGGAGGAGCCGCCGCAGATGGTGCGGCTGGAAATTGGAGACACCGATGGCCTTCGCCCGGCCGGAGCGGTAGATCTCCTCCATGGCCTTCCAGGTCTCCACGAAGTCGCCGACACCGGGCAGCGGCCAGTGGATCAGGAACAGATCGAGATAGTCGAACCGCAGGTCGCCGAGTGTCCGGTCGAAGGCCTTGAGCGCGTCGTCGTGAGCGTGGAAGCCGTTGTTCAGCTTGCTGGTGACGAAGATGTCCTCGCGGGCCAGGCCGGACTCGCGTACCGCCTGCCCGACCTCCTTCTCGTTGCCGTACATCTCGGCCGTGTCGATGTGCCGGTAACCGGTCTCCAGGGCGGCCAGCGTCGCTGCCACCGTGTCGGCCGGCTCGATCTGGAACGTACCGAAGCCCAGCTGGGGGATCTGGACGCCGTTGTTCAGGCTGACGGTGGGTACTGCGTTCACAATCATTCCTCGCCTCGTCCGGATGATGCCTCGGTCGGGAGCGGTCCGCGCCGCACCCTGGAACCAGCGTGCAACGAGCGGAGCCCCCTGTCGCATCGGCTGCCCGGCACAGCTGTCCCCATGCGGGACGGCGGCGAAGACGGGGCGGTCATCACCATTCCAAAAGAATGGAACACGTTCTACTGTGCCCCTCGATCCGACGCCGCACCGAGGAGGGGCCGTGCACCTCGCATACACACCAGCACAGCAGCAGTTGCGTACCGAGCTGCGTGCCTACTTCGCCGACCTGGTCCCGGACAACGTCTACGCGAGGTACGCGGACCCGGCGGCCCAGAAAAGCTTCTACCGGCAGACCGTGCGCCGTCTGGGCGAGGACGGCTGGCTGGGGGTCGGCTGGCCCGAGGAGTACGGCGGGCGCGGTCTCTCCCCGATGGAGCAGTTCATCTTCTTCGACGAGGCGGCGCAGGCGGGTGTGCCGCTGCCGCTGATGGCGCTCAACACGGTCGGACCGACGATCATGCAGTTCGGCACCGACGAGCAGAAGGCCTTCTTCCTGCCGAAGATCCTCAAGGGCGAGATCGACTTCGCGATCGGCTACAGCGAGCCCGGGGCGGGCACCGACCTCGCCGCGCTGAGGACCCGCGCCGTCCGCGAGGGAACCGAGGAATCAGGCCACTACACGGTGAACGGCCAGAAGATCTGGACGACCAACGGGGACACCGCCGACTGGGTGTGGCTCGCCGTCCGCACGGATCCCGCGGCCCCCGCGCACAAGGGCATCACCATGCTGCTGGTGCCGACCGGCGACCCCGGCTACTCCTGCACCCTCATCAACACCCTGGCCTCGCACGACACCACCGCCAGCTACTACGAGGACGTCCGGGTCCCCGCGTCCCGCCGGGTCGGCGAGGAGAACAAGGGCTGGCGGCTGATCACCAACCAGCTCAACCACGAGCGCGTCACACTCGCCGCCCACGGCACCATGGCCATCCGGGCCCTGCACAACGTCCAGCGCTGGGCGGCCCGGACGGAGCTCGGCGGAGGGCGCCGGGTCATCGACCTCGGCTGGGTACGCGGCCGCCTCGCCCGCACCCACACCCTGCTCGACGCGATGAAGCTCCTGAACTGGCAGATGGTCAACGCGGTGCAGAACGGCACGCTCACGCCCCAGGACGCCTCCGCGGTGAAGGTGTACGGATCGGAGGCCCGAAGGGACGCGTACGCCTGGCTGATGGAGGTCACCGGCGCGGCGGGCCCCCTCAAGGAGGGCTCGGCGGGCGCGGTGCTCCACGGCGAGCTGGAGCGCGGGTACCGGTCGGCCGTCATCTTCACCTTCGGCGGCGGCAACAACGAGATCCAGCGGGAGATCATCTCCTGGATCGGACTGGGGATGCCGCGCGTACGCCGCTGAGCGGCGGCGGCCCCGCCGGGCGCCCGCCGCGGTTCCGGCCCGCCGCGGAACCGCAGCCCGCCGCGGCCCTACACCAAGTCGCGCATCCGCCGGATCGAACTGGACCACAGCGCCAGCGGGGCGAGGAAGGCCAGCGCGCAGATCACCCACAGGGCGCCCCTGTTGCCGAGGGCGGTGGCCGCGAGGCCGGCGGTCAGGGCGCCGAAGGGAATGGCGCCCCAGGATACGAACCGGACGGTCGCCATGACCCGGGGGAGCAGCACGGAAGGTGTCACGGTCTGGCGGTGCGTACGGGTGAGGATGCTCAGCACCACGACCCCCGCGCCGAATCCCATGTTGCCCAGCGCGAAGAGGAGGAGTCCCCAGCCCGCGTGCGCCAGGGGCATCAGTACGGCGAACACGCTCCCGGTCAGCGTGGCGAACAGGATGGTGCGTGCGGTGCCCAGCCGGTCGGCCAGACGCGTCGTGAGGGCTGCCCCGATCAGGCTGCCCAGGCCCTCCCCGGCGATCAGCACACCGACGAGGCCTGCCGGGGCGTCGAGCGTCCGCACCAGGAAGACGGGGATCAGTGCCATGAGAGCGCCGCAGATGAAGTTGACCAGGGTCGCCGCCATCACGCACGGCCGCATCACCTTGTGACGGGCGACGTACCGCCAGCCCTCCTTGATCAGTTCGATCATCGGTTCCGGCGTCGCCGCGGGCTCCGCGCGGGGCGGCCTCGGCAGGGTCCGCAGCAGGACCGCCGACACGGCGTAGCTCACCGTGTCGAACACCAGGCTCACCGCCGCGCCGCACACCTGGACGAGCACACCTCCCAGCGAGGGGCCGCCCATCTGGGTGACGGCCTGGGAGGCCGAGGTGAGACTGTTGCGTGAGGTCAGTTCGTCCTTGCTGACCACCATGGGCAGGAAGGTCGAGTTGCCCACGTCGAAGATCACCGTGGCCAGCCCGATCACGAGCGCGACCACGACGAGCTGGGCCAGGCTCAGGATGTCCAGCGCGGCGGCCACCGGCACCGACACCACGGCGGCGGCCCTGATGAGGTCCATCGCGATCTGGGTCCCGCGCAGGGGGAGGCGCTGCACGATGACGCCGGCCGGCAGCCCGATGGCTATCCAGGCCGCGTACTGGGCGGCGGTCAGAAGGCTGATCTCCAGGCTCGACGCGTGCAGGAGCACGACGGCCACGAGCGGCAGCGCGACCGAGGTGACCGCGTCACCGAAATTACTGATCGTGGACGCCGACCAGTACCGCCAGAACGCCCCTGCGGTTCCGGCGCGGGCCTCGCGCGCGGTTCCGTCGACATCAGTGCCTGTCATCGCCATCCTTCGGTAGTGGGTGTGTCCCGGACCGTGCGGACGGTGTCCGGGACACACCCCATGGGTTGGTCATGCCTACTCGGCGCGGCGCATACGGCGGTCGCGTACCGGTGACTCTGCGGAGTGGCTCGGCCCGAACAGCCTTGCCGTGAAGTCGCCTTGGGCGTGCAGGCGGATCGCCGGCTTGAGCCCCTCGCTCTGCGGGACTGCCGCTGCGGCACCCGCCCCGGCGCTACTGCCGGCGGCGGCAGCCATCCGGTTCAGCCGCTCCTCGGCGAGTGCCACGGTGGTGTCCGCCCACTGCCGCACGGCCGCGGGCATCTGCGGCCCCCTGGCTGCCTCCTGTATGCGGTCCCAGAGCCCCGCACTGCTCCACTGGGTGAACCGGCGGTGGGCGTTCTGCCAGGAGACGGCGAACGTCTTGGGCAGCGCACGCCAGGGGGCTCCGCTCACCAGGACATAGAGGATCGCCGCGAACATCGCCTCGTCGTCCGCGCGTTGGGTGCCACCCCCCTGGGGGCGCACCGTGGGCCTGGGCAGGAACCTGCGGGCCACCGGCCACAGCACCATCGGGGCCAGCCACGCGAACCGGCCGCCGGGGGCCGCCGCCTGAGCGGGGGCCTGGCGCGCCGTGCCGCTCCGGCCGCCGGTGCGGGAGCCTGCCGGGGGGACGAGGAGGGAGTACCGGTCCAGGTTCACCGTTCCTCCGCAGCGGTCGCCAGGGCACGGAAGACAAGAGCGGCCGACGTGGCCCCGGGGTCCTGATGCCCCACGCTGCGCAGACCCAGGTAGGAGGCACGGCCCTTGCGGGCCCGCATCGGGATGGTGGCCCGCATGCCGTCCTCCGCCGCGTCGGCCGCGGCACGCGCCGAGGCCGTGAAGCCGGCTCCTTCGGCGGCGGTCCTGCCGAACGCGTCGGCGGCAGCGGCGTACACGTCGTACAGGGTCGCGTCCCCGCGCTCGGCTGCTCCCAGCCGTTGGATGCTGTCCCGCGCGGCGGCCAGGGCGGAGGCGAACGTCCCGGTGTCCGGCGCAGTGGTGTCCGGCGCTCCGGTGTCCAGCGCTCTGCCGAGTGCTCTGAAGGAACTGCCGAACAGCGGGCCGGACGCGCCGCCGACCACGGACACGAGAGTGGTTCCCGCGCTGATGAGGATCTGCCCCGCGCCGGCCGAGGCCTGCTCCGGCGCGTTCAGACCCGCTGCCACCGCGGAGAAACCACGGTGCATGTTGAGGCCGTGATCACCGTCGCCTATGGCCAGGTCGAGTTGGGTCAGTCTGTCCTTCTCCGCGTCGATGAGCAGGGCGACCGTCCGCAGCCACACGCGAGTCAAATCGGAGTCCACCAGTTCTCCTCACTCCTTGGTTCCCGGCTCGCGCCGGACGTATCAACTGCCCTGCCGGAGCACCGGCGTTCACGGGGGTCTCCCGTGGACCGGCCGGCGCCGTGCCGGACAGGCAGACAGCGTGAGAGGGACACCAGTCGTGTCCGGCGCGGCGACAGAGCTGCCGGCCGGCTGCGCGCGATGTCCACGCCCGCCGCGCCATTGCGGCCGGGACCTCACAGAGAACGACGTTCAGCTGCAACAGTGCAGTATTTCCAGTGCTGTTCACCAGAGCGGGACAGCGGTCCCCGCGCACCGCGGGCGGTTTGCCGGAACCCGGGTCGCCCGCGGCCGCGCGGAGTTCCCGCGGGAGGGGGGAGGGGTGGGGCGGGATGGGCGCCGGCTGCCCCGGCAGGAGTGTCCGGGCGGGAGAGGCGGGATCGGTGAACTCTCTCAACGGGGCCCCCTGTACCGCTGGAACGCTGTTCACTATCGCTGAACACTGCTCAGGAACGTTATGCGGCACAGATCCGGAAGGTCAAGGATTTGATGGCCCTCAGATGTACGGACGGTTCCACAACGGTTCCACAGGGTGGTTCGTTCCCGCTGCGGCGCCGGGCGCGTGGATGTGCACGGCCCGGAGGGCCGTGTCAGAGCATGGCAGGACGGCCGCCGCCGCGGAAGGCGCCCAGTTCGCTGGAGAGGTTCCGGGCGGTCTCCCGTGTCGCGATCGCGAAGTCCTGGCGCCGCTCGTCGCACAGGAGGCGCTCGACCGGGCCGACCAGCCCGACCGCCCCCACGGCGACGCCTGTCCGGTCGATCACGGGAGCCGCGATCCCGGCGTCCCCCAGGGTGAGTTCCTGGGCCTCCACGGCGTATCCGGTGTTACGGACCTCGTCGAGCTGCGCGGCCAGTTCGGCCGGGTCCGTGACGGTCCGGCCCGTGAGGGCGACCAGCGGGCCCTTCAGGAGCTGCCGGCGGCGCTCCGCGGGTGAGAAGGCGGCGATGGCTTTGCCCAGGGCGCTGGCACCCCAGGGCAGCGTCGCGCCGGTCTCCAGGACCTGCACGATGCTCTCCGGCCGGAAGGCGTGGTGCACCACCAGGACCTCCTCCTCGACCAGCACGCCGACCCATACCGCCTCACCGGTCCTGGTCACCAGCAGATTCGCCCAGGTCGCGGCCCGGGTGCGCAACTCATGAGTGTCCAGGTACGCGTTGCCCAGTGTCACCAGGGCGGGCCCGAGCTGGTACTTGCCCGACTCGGCGTCCTGGACGACCAGGCTCTCGGACTCCAGGGTCCGCAGCAGGGCGTGGACCGTCGGCTTGGCCACCCCGATGCGCTCGGAGAGCTGGGTGACGCCCAACCGGAGCTCCGCGCCCATGAGTTCCCGCAGGATCCGCACCGCGCGCTGAACCGACTGGACCATGAAATCCTCCCTCTGTTCCGTATTGCTGAGTCGCGTTCCGAGGATTATGTTCCGGTCATGAGCCCGTCCGCCGGCATCGGACTGGTGCCGCACAGCGTAGATGTCGCCGCCGGGCCGGGGGAGCCGGTCCGGTATACCGGTGCGGAGAGCATGCCGGTGGCGTGAACGGCGACCGTGCCGGACCCGCCGCCGGCGGCGATCTCACCACTGCCCCCACGAGCGCGGAGGAGCCCCGCTGTGCAGTCGATTCCCGACAGGACGTCAGGTGAGCCGCAGCCGGTGCCCGGTATGCCGGCCACCGTGACCAGCTGGCGCCTGCCTGTGGTGCTTCCGAGTGATCTGCACGCCCGCCCGGCAGGCCGGATCGCCACCGCGGCCCCGCTGTTCAGAGCTGAGACCCGCCTGGAACACCGGGGCAGGAGCGCGGCCGCACCCAGCATCCTCGCCGTCATGGGGCTCGGCGCGCGCGCCGGGAGTTCGGTGGACGTCGTCGCCGACGGCCCGGACGCCCGGGCGGCGGCGGAGGCCATCGCGGAGATTCTCGGCACCGCCGGCTGAGCCGCAGCGGGGGCCGGTTGCGTCGAGGGGGCGAGTCACTCCGCAGCGGGGGCTGCGGGGCCGCTCGCCGGGGGAGGGCCGCCCAGCCGGCCGGCCAGCTCCGTCAGCCGTTCGTCTGCGAGCGGGACACTGAGCCGTCCGGTCGCGGTCAGGCCGCCGGAGCCGGTGGACCACGTGGGGTGCAACTTGCCCTGCACGCCGAGCGAGGCGAGGCGTTCGAGAGCGTCCCGGGGCCCGTCCGGCACCAGGACGTAGGGGAGATGGCCGGCCGCGGCCACGGCGGACGGCGCGCATCCGGCCGCCAGCAGATCGCGTACGTACGGCTTGTTGGCGGCGATGCGGCGACGCAGACCCCCGGTCACATCACCGAGTCCGAGTACCCGACGGCCGACGCGCAGCGAGAGCGACGACGGCTGCAGTGGCGGCACGGCTCCGCGCACGATTCCGGCCAGAGCGGCGGAGGCCACGCAGTAGCCGAGGCGGACACCACCCAGCCCGTACGCCTTGGAAAGTCCGCGTACGACAAGGAGGTTGCTGGTCTCCGTCACCAGATTCGCGGCGCTGTACCCCGGCGGGCAGTAGTTGGCGTTCGACTCGTCGACGAGCACCACCGCGTCCCGGCGTGCGGCCTCGGCGCACAGCTTCCGGACCTCTTCGAGTGCGGTGAACCGGTCGTCGGTGAGCGCGGGGCGCTCAAGGAGCAGGACCGAACCGCGGTGACCGTGCCCGTACGGCACGCACCTGGCTCCCGCGAGGGCGGCCCAGTGCGGATAGTCGGGGTAGACATCCGTCACCACCTCGACGGTGCCGCCCGCCGCCAGCCTGCTCAGCCCGTGCAGCAACGGGCCGACCCCCGCGCCGCAGGTGACAGAGGCGTCCCAGTCCGGCCGGCCGAAGAACTCCGCCACCGCGGGACCGAGCACGCCCTCGCCGTAGGGGTCCTTCACGAGGTAGCCGCCGATATAGGGGAGTCCCTCGGCCAGTTCGGCAGCGAGTTCGTCCGCGACCAGGCGCATCACGTCCGCGCCGAGCTGCTCGCGCTCGTCCTGGGTCCAGGCAAGGTTCAGGAGTCCGGTTCCGTCGGACAGGGCGCCCAGCTTCTCGTACGAACCGATCGCGAGAGACATGTTCGGCTGCCGCCTTCCCCGGGCCGCTGAAGGGGGCGGCCGCCCCCCGGACGGCCGGGAGGGGGCCGGAAGGGCGGGCGCCCGGTGCGCCCGCCCCTCCTCCCTTGGGCAACTCCGGTCAGGAGCGGATACGGAGCACGCTGTTGCCCGGGTAGATGGCCTGCGAGCCGAGCTCCTCCTCGATCCGGATGAGCTGGTTGTACTTGGCCGTACGGTCGGAGCGGGACAGCGAACCCGTCTTGATCTGACCGCAGTTGGTGGCCACTGCCAGGTCCGCGATGGTGGTGTCCTCGGTCTCGCCCGAACGGTGCGACATGACCACGGTGTACCCGGCCTTGTGCGCGGTCTCCACGGTGGTGAGCGTCTCCGTCAGGGAGCCGATCTGGTTGACCTTCACCAGGATGGAGTTGGCGTAACCCTCGCGGATGCCGTCCTTGAGCCGGTCGACGTTGGTGCAGAAGACATCGTCGCCGGTGAGCTGGATCTTGTTGCCCAGGGAGGCCGTCAGCTGCTTCCAGCCCTCGATGTCGTCCTCCGCCATGGCGTCCTCGATGGAGGCGATGGGGTAGCGCGACACGAGCTCCGCGAGATAGGCGGCGTGCTCGTCGATCGAGCGCTTCACACCCTCGCCCGCGTAGTCGTAGACACCGTCGTGGAAGAACTCGGACGTCGCGGGGTCGAGGACCAGACAGATGTCCTCGCCCGGCGCGTAACCCGTCTGCTCGATGGCGCGTACCACGAAGGCCAGCGCCTCGTCGGCCGAGCGGAGGTTGGGCGCGAAGCCGCCCTCGTCGCCGACGGCGGTGTTGTGGCCCGCGTCCGCGAGGGACTTGCGCAGGGTGTGGAAGACCTCGGAGCCCATCCGGACGGCCTCGGCGAAGTTCTCCGCGCCGATCGGCGCGATCATGAACTCCTGGAAGTCGATCGGATTGTCCGCGTGGGCGCCGCCGTTGATGATGTTCATCATGGGGACCGGCAGCTGCCGGGCCGCGATGCCGCCGACGTAGCGGTAGAGCGGCGTCCGGTGAGCGGCGGCCGCCGCCTTCACGGTGGCGAGCGAGACGCCGAGAATGGCGTTGGCGCCCAGGTTGCCCTTGTTGGGCGTGCCGTCCAGATCGATCATCGTCTCGTCGACGAGAGACTGGTTCTCCGCGTCGATACCGAGCAGCGCCTCTGCCAGAGGGCCGTTGACGGCGTCGACGGCCTTGCGCACGCCCTTGCCGTGGAAACGGGCGCCGTCGCCGTCCCGTAGTTCGACGGCCTCGTTGGCGCCGGTCGACGCGCCCGAGGGCACGGCCGCACGGCCGAAGGAACCGTCCTCCAGGGTGACATCGACCTCGACAGTCGGGTTGCCCCGGCTGTCGACGATTTCACGGGCGACGATTCGGGATACCGCAGTCATGTGACTCCTCGAACGCATTGATTCAATCGCCGCCATCCTGCCAGAGTTGTGTCATCCACGCGACGGCGTCTCATAATCACCAATCAAGGCATGCCGATTGAGCGGCACAACACTCAATTGATGCGCCGTGTGGTTCAGTTCGGATTCGTGAAGTCGTCCGTCCATGGTTCGAAGGAGTCCACCGAATGACCGTTGTCGGCCCCGGCGCAGCCCAACTCACCTGCTCCTTCTGCGACAAGAGACAAGACGAAGTCTTGAAGATTGTCTCGGGTCCCGGTATCCATATCTGCGACGGATGCGTCGACCTCTGTGCGGAAGTGGTGGCCGACGAAAAGAGGTCGCAGTCAATGACCCGGCTCGGCGGACTCCCGAAGCCACGTGAGATACGGGCATTTCTGGACACTTATGTCGTGGGTCAGGACCGCGCAAAGAGGTCGCTGTCCGTGGCTGTCTACAACCATTACAAGCGGGTGCGTGCCGACGAGCCGGGCGACGACGAAGTGGAACTGGCGAAGTCCAACATCCTGTTGCTGGGGCCCACCGGCTCCGGGAAGACGTTGCTCACCCAGACGCTGGCCAGGATCCTCGACGTCCCCTTCGCCATCGCCGACGCAACCGGACTGACCGAGGCCGGCTACGTGGGGGAGGACGTCGACGGGCTGCTGCTGAAGCTGATCCAGGCGGCGGACTTCGATGTGAAGAAGGCCGAGACGGGGATCGTCTACATCGACGAGATCGACAAGATCGCCCGCCGGGGGGACGGCCCCGCTGTCTCACGTGATGTGTCCGGCGAAGGGGTCCAGCAATCGCTGCTGAAGGTACTCGAAGGCTCGGTCGTCACGGTCACACCGCAGAACCGGGGCACCGGAGCCGTCCAGGGGAGCCGCAGCCGTACAGCCCAGGAGGGTCTGCAGATCGACACCTCCCACATCCTGTTCATCGTCGGCGGTGCGTTCGCCGGCCTGGAGAAGATCATCGAGAAGCGCACCCGGGCCAAGGGCATCGGCTTCGGCGGTCAGGTGCGCTCCCGGCAGGAGGAGGCGGCGGGCGACCTCTTCGATGCCGTCACCCCGGAGGATCTGGTGAAGTTCGGGATGATCCCCGAGCTGATCGGCCGGCTGCCCATGATCACCTCGGTCGCCCAGCTGGACCGGGAGGCGCTGCTGCGCATTCTCACCGAGCCGAAGAACGCCCTGGTCCGCCAGTACCGGAAGCTGTTCCAGCTGGACGGGGTGGAGCTGGCCTTCGAACCCGCGGCACTTGAGGCAGTGGCCGACCAGGCGATCAGCCGGGGCACCGGCGCCCGGGGGCTGCGGTCCATCCTGGACGAGGCACTGATCTCGGTGATGTACGACGTGCCGTCGCTGGAGGACGTGGTGCGGGTGACCGTGACCGAGGAGACCGTGCTGCACGGGGCCGAGCCGCTGCTGGGCCGGAGCGAGGCGCAGGTCAGGACCTGACCGCAGGGCGGACCCGGGAAGAAGGGGGCGGGGCCGGGGAGCGATCCCTCCCCGCCCCCTGTGTCCTGCGGACGCGTGGAGTGTGTCTCAGTCCCGCAGCCCGTATGCCGCCAGCTCGTCCTGGGCGGCGGCGGAGTCGAAAGCACCGAGCTGGACGAAGTACCGCCGGGTCTGCGCGGAGGTGGCCCGGGCGTGCGCGCCGAGCACCTCCGGTGTGTACACCTCGGTGACGATCTGCTCAGCGGTGTCCCGGCCCAGCCCGTACCCCGCCAGTTCCTGGCGGAGCGCGTCGAGGTCGGGACGGAGGAAGGCGTCCATCAGCCGGGGAACGAGCCGCCCCGCGAACTCCCTCCCCGCGGGGTCGAGCTGGGCCCACAGCCGGCGCAGGAAGTGCGCGAAGTAGGCGTGGTGGCGCCCCTCGTCCGCCGCGTGGTCCCGGATCGTGCTGCTCACCGCATGAACGACGCCGTCCCGCTGGGGCAGTTCCGCGAGACTCGCGGAGATGAGTGTCTCGGAGACGATCACGAAGAGCAGCTCGGCCAGGGGGCGCCGGCCGGCCGGCAGTTCACCGAGGATGGCCTGGAGCCGGCGCAGGAAGAACGGCTCGCCGGGCAGCCGGGGGGCGAGACCCGTCGCGCGCCGTACCTGGGCTGCGAGGTCGGCCGAGAACAGGGCGTGGTACGCCTCGTCGCAGTACATCTTGTACGCGTCGAGCCGCATCTCCTCGGGGATGTCGACGCCGACCGAGCCGTGCGCGATGCCGAGGACCGTGCGGTTCACGACCAGGTACTCCAGCTTGGCGGTGAAGTCGAGGTACCGGTACAGGTGCTGGACCAGTATCTCGTCGAAGACCTCCGGCGGCAGCGCCCGGACCAGCGGATGCCGGGCGACCGGAACGAGATCCGGGGAGAAGAAGCGCTGCGGCTGCCCGGCGTCCTGGTCCGCGTCCATCCGCACGAGCCGGCGCGGCGCACTGCGGACGCTGGCCCGCTCGTACCAGCTCCGGAAGGAACTGCGGTACGCCGGGGGGTCCTCCTGCGCAGCCCCGGCCTCCGGGCCGTCGTCGCCGGGGGCGGCCCCGGGGTCCGGTGCCGTCCGGCTCAGCAGCTGCCTCGGGCAGTAGAAGAGCGCGGAGCAGCCGACGAACATCCCTACGGTTCCGCACATACGGCATCAGTCTCTCGGAGAAGTCACGGACGGCTGGGGGTCCCGGACACCAGGACGGGTGAGAGGCAGAGCGCGCCCGCCGCAGGACGCGGAGGAGGACCTGCCCAGGACCGCTCACCCGTTACGCGCCGGATTCCACCACGCCGTGGCCCCGCAACTGCTCGACGAAGTCGGTGACGTCGGCCAGTGCGACGTCCGCGGGGATGCCGTACTCCTCGGCCAGGCTCGCGCCGATCTCCCGGAGCGTCGAAGTGCCGTTGATCCGGCGGAAGATGGCCTCGGCGATCTCGTCGAGCTCCAGGGCCTGATCCTGTACCGCGACGTACAGCTTGCCCCGGTACTTGCGCACCCGCGCCTCCATCCGGCGCCGCACCACGCTGCCGGGCTCCAGCTCCGACTTCCCCGTCATTGGATTTCCACCTCTATGGAAAGGTCCCTGCACTGTTCCATGACCCGTGTCACCCAGGCCCCCGGCTCCTCGGGTGAGAAGCCGCTCATCGTCTCGGTGGCCCAGTACTCCGCGTAGGACAACTGCTTCGGCTGGGCCTCACGGAAGCGGCGCGCCCGCCACTTGGGGGTGCGTGAGCCGAAGGCGCCGTGGCTCTCCAGCAGTGCGTCGACCACATGGCCGAACGCCTTGCGTGCGGAGAGGACCGCGCTGTCCGTGTCGTTGGCGGCCAGCTGACCGAGTGCGTCCTCCACGGCCTCGTCGGCCTCGGCGAGCGACCGGGTCGTGACGAAGGCGCGGAACGCGGTGCCCTCCAGCCCCTGCCGCCGGGCACGCACCCAGGAAGTGCCGCTCAGGGTGATGCAGGTGGCGAGGCGCTCCAGGAACAGCTCCTCGGCGTCGATCAGCGCCTTGGCCGTCGAGTTGCCCTCCTCGAACTGGTCCCAGGTCACCTTGGCCAGCATCTGGTCGACCTGGGTGTCCTGCCAGTACTTGACCTCCCAGCGGCGGCCGTCCACGTACACCACAGCGGCGGGCACGGTGTCGGGCCGCAGCGGGACCGGGATGGTGCGGGTGCTGTCGCCCTGCCAGGAGGAGCGGGAGATCACATTGAAGTCGTAGTCGCTCATCTCGTTCGCCCAGCCCCGTGCCACGGAACCCACGCAGATCACGGCCAGATGATCGGGGGGCAGCAGCTCTCTGCGTTCCAGTTCTTCGAGGCAGCCGTTCAGACTCGCTTTCACGCCAAGTCCTTCCCATGGTCCGTGTATGAGGGGCGCGGGCTCCCTGCCGTCGTTCACGCGGCCGCGGGGCCGGAGGTCAGCAGGCCCAGTTCGAGCGACTCGGCCAGCAGGGACTCCACCGACGCGTGCGTGACACCGGCGGCGCCGAGCAGCTCGGCCAGCGGCCGCTTGCCGTCGAGCGCGTGCAGCAGCCGCACCCAGGACGGGTTCTCCAGCTCGTCGATCACGTACTCGACCGACCCCTCCACGGTCACGTACCAGAGAGTGGGCTCGTCCTGTGAGTGCAGCAGCAGGACGTTCTCCGCGAGTGCGAAGCTCAGCGCGGTGTCCACGGCCGGCCGGCGTACCACCCGGGACTCGATGCTCTCCCGCTCCGCATCCCAGTCCGTCACGGGCACCCCCTGCGGCACGGCTGCCTTCACCGATTCGACGTGAGGGGTGGGGAGATGGCCGGTCATCTGCTCGATCAGGCCGAGGTTGACCACCCGCAGCAGCAGCTCGACATGGCCGTCCGACGGGTCGCGCTCCAGGCGGCGCAGCTGGGAGCGGACCTGGTCGGCGTCCAGGTAGTGGCGGGCGGCCGGGCCGCTGAGCGCCTCTTCGAGCAGGCGGTCGCCGTCCTGGGCGAGCATCCTGATGAACGTGCGGTACGTGTGGTGCTCGCCGTCCCCGTAGAAGAAGGGGCCCTTGGGCCGGTCCACCATCTCGGGCGGCAGAATGCCGGCCATCGAGCGGCGCAGTATCTGTTTGTCCCACACGAGGCTCGCACGCAGCTGCGCGGGGACGGCCGCGACCAGTTCGATGAGGCGGTGGTCGAGGAAGGGGACCCGGGCCTCGACGCCGTTGCCGCCCGCCGTGCGGTCCTCGTGCCAGCAGTTGTAGAGCTGTACGTCGCGGTACTTCCACCGGAACAGGGCGCTGTAGGGATCCGGGGCGGCGCCGCCGGCGGCCTCGCGCAGATGGCGGGCGCTGACCGGGGACCGGCCCGACCTGTCCCACCAGGCGCCGAGGTCCGGACGGAGTCCCCGGTCACGGCTGACGCCGAGGCTGTCGACATTGGCGAGGAAGTCGTTCCAGTCGCCGCCGCCCGCGATGGTCGCCGAGTAGCCGCCGTTGAACTCGTCGGCTCCGCCGCCCAGCAGCATGGCCTTGATCTCGGGTGCGTGTGCGCCGACGTAGCGGTACATCTCGTACTTGTAGAAGGTCTCGGGCCCGGCGAGCGGCGTCTCCATCAGCCACAGATGCCTCTTCCACTCCTCGGCGGAGGGCACATGGGCCGTGTCCAGCAGCACTTGATGGTTGGTCAGGGAGAGGGAGCGCGCGAAGTTGTGCGCGGACTCCGCGTCCCCGTTGGCGAGCGTGCTGCCGTTGAGCGCGGTGAAGGTGCGCGGCTTGACCCCGGCGAGGGCCGCCACGGCCGCCGAGTCGATCCCGCCGCTGAGGAACAGCCCGATCTCGACATCGGCCATCTGGCACTCGGCGACACTCTCCGCCAGGAACGTCCCGTAGTCCCGGACGAGTTCGCTCTCGGACGCGGTGGACCCGCCGTCGTAGGCCGGGAAGTCCCAGTAGCGGTGGGTCGAGGTGGTGCCGTCGCGCACATCGATCGAGACGATGGAGGCGGCCGGCACCAGCTCGATGTCCTTGAACCACGAGTGGGCGGGGCTGTCGTCCGTCACCGGCGCCATGGTGAGCATCTGGTCGGACAGCGCCCGGCCCCAGTCGAGCTCGCGCGGGCAGGCGGGGTCTTCGAACAGCGCCTTCATCTCGCTGGCGAAGACCACCCGTTCCTGGTTGCGGTGGTAGAAGAGCGGCTTGATGCCGAACCGGTCGCGGGCGAAGATCAGCCGGCCGCGGTCACGGTCCCAGAGCACCAGCGAGAACATCCCGCGCACCCGGTCGAGGAAGTTCAGGCCGTCCCTGCGGTACAGGTGCAGCAGCACCTCGCAGTCGGAACGGGTGCGCATCCGGGTGCCGGCCGGCAGGCCGTCCGCGAGCTCACGGTGGTTGTACACCTCGCCGTTGGCGATCAGGACGAGGGATCCGTCGTCGGTGGAGAGAGGCTGGGCGCCGCCCTCCGGGTCGACCAGTGAGAGCCGTACGAAGCCGAGGCCGACGGGTCCGGAGCGCAGGTAGGTCTCGTCGTCGGGTCCGCGGTGCGCGACGGCCCTGGCCATCCGGCGGAGAAGAGCATCCGCCCGTTCGTCGGCGATCCCGCCGTCGAGGCGGGCGATCCCGGACAGGCCACACATACAGCTACCTCATTCGCTACGGGGTCGGGCCGGGCTCGCCGACGCGCGGTGCCGGTACGGGTGGTGCCGCGCCCGGATCGCCCCGGGCGCGGCACTGATGCCGTGCTGAGAGACTCAGACGACGCTCTTGAGGACGGTGCCGGAGGTAACCTCCTTGGCCACCGGCTTGGTGTACTTGCGCATTGCATTCACCTCCCCGCCATTGAACGGGACCGGCAGGGCCCGACTTACGGCCCGCCTGAATTCCCTCGGTCGGTACGCTCGAAATGCAACCGTCAGATCCCGGTCTCCGTCAAGGTCCACATGAGACAAGCGACGTGTCAGAAATTCCTTATCGGCCCGCATAGTTGCTGGTCAGGGGTGTGCGTGACAGGGAATTGCTGCAATATGCCTCCCCCATACATGCCTGCGACATGAGACAGAATCTTGGCCGCCGGCGTTCCCTGCTCTATATAGATCGCGACTCGGCAATCGATTCGGGGTGTCCTCTTTGAGTGAATCATCGGTATCGCGCCTTATGCGCACCATGCGGATCGACAGCGTCATGGACAACGTGGCGCGTATCAGTTCCTTCGACCGGTATCAGGCGTCGCTCGGACTCGGGCAGGCCGCCGCGGTGGTGGCCGGCGAGGCCGCTCGCGCAGGCCTCGACGAGGTGGCCGTCACCCACTTCCCGGCCGACGGGAAACCGCAGTGGTGGACCTTCCGCGCGCCGGTCTCCTGGACGCCGCTGACCGCCCGCTGCACCGTCTTCGCGGGCGCCGGGGGCACCGGCCCCGCCGTCGCGCACACGGACCACGCGCAGCAGCCGTTCGCCCTGGCGGCCTACTCCGCCGCCACCCCTGCGGGCGGAGCCGTGGCGCCGCTGGTCCGGATCCGCGGTGACGAGGCGATCGGCTCCCGGCTGGCCGGTACCGTCGCGGTCGTGGACCGGTCCGCCTTCCTCCGGGGCTCACTGATCCCCGAGCTCACGGCGGCCGGTGCGCTCGGCCTGCTGACCGACGCACCGTGCAACACGGCGGACGGGGAACCGAAGCCCGGCCGTATCGAACTCCCCATGGACAGCGCCCTCTTCGCCTTCAGTGTCACGCCTGCCATGTTCGGGGCGGCAGCGTCGGCCGCGGACGGCGGAGGGAGCGTGCGGGCCGAGATCGCCGTCGACCGGACCGCCGCGATGCCGGTCGTCAGCGGGGTGCTGCCCGGAGACGACACGGACGACGAGATCTGGCTGACCGCACACCTCTGCCACCCCCGTCCAGGCTCCAACGACAACGCGTCAGGGGTGGCCGCGCTGCTCGGTGTGGCCGACGCACTGTCCCGGGTCCGCCGCGCGGACTCCGCGTACGGCACACGGCGCCCGGTCCGGTTCTTCTGGGGAGCCGAGTTCCTCGGCAACGCGGCAGTACTGCACAGCCGTTCACAGCCGGGCGGCGGCAGGTTGCCCGCGGCTCTGATCAACCTGGACATGGTGGGCGAGGACCAGGCGCTCTGCCGCTCGCCCTTCGTCGTCGAACGGCCCCCGGAGACCAGCCCCACCCTGCTGGCGCCGCTGGCCGAACACGTGGTGGAACAGGTCTTCGCCGCCACCGGGGACAGCCCCGGGACCTGGAGTCCCTCGCCCTTCCTCGGCTTCTCGGACCACGCCCTGTACGCCGATCCCTCGGTGGACCGCCCCGCGGTGCAGTTCTGTCATCCGGACGACCGGTTCAACCACTCGGCGGCCGATTCCCCCGACAAGGTGTCGCCGGTGGAGATGGCGCGCGCCACCACCGCCGGCGCGGCGCTCGCGCTGCTGCTCGCCAACGACGGGCCGGGCCCGGACGCGCTCGGCAGGATCGTGGACGGCTGGTGCGCGGGCGAGGAGGAGGCCGCGGCCCGGGTCGCCCGACGGCGCGGCGACGCCTGGGGCCAGGGACTGCACGGCCATGTGCTGCGCTGGAACGAGGAGTTGCGGTCCCTGGCCGCCGGCGCCCCGCCCGGTGGGCAGGGGCTCCCCGCGGCTGCCGGCGTCCCTTCCGGGGGCCGGCCCGTGGAGCGCCGCTGGGACGGCCCGCTGAATCTCCGCGCCATGCTGGGGGAACTGCCCCCGGCGACACGGGCCCGGCTCGCCTCGATGATCGCCGCCGACAAACACCAGTTGTCGGTGCTGTTCAACCTGGCCATCCGCGCCGACGGCCGGCGGGACCGCCGGGCGGTGTGCGCCGACACCTCCTACGCGCTGCGGCGCCCACTGGAAGCCGCCGGTACCGAGCGGCTCTTCGACGCGCTGCTGGAGTCGGGCTGGCTGGCCGAGGTATGAGCGGCGGGGCCCCGCGGGACGCGCCGTCCCCGGGTGCCCCGCGTGCCCGCCTGCCCGCACCCCGCCTGCCCGTACCCTGTCCGCCTGCGCCCCGCCCGCCCGCGCCCCGTCCGTCAGGCGGGCGGGGCGCACATCGCGGGCCTGCGTCCCGGATGACCGGTGGCCGACTCCACCACCGAGCCGGCCCGCAGAACCGTCGCCTCGTCGAACGGGCGGCCCACGATCTGCATGCCCAGGGGGAGCCCCGAGCCGGAGAGTCCAGTCGGCAGGGCGAGCGCCGGGTGGCCCGTCACATTGAACGGGATCGTCTGCATCCCGGTCAGCCCGCGCGGGGGCGGCCAGTCCAGCGGGAAGGCGTCAAGCCGGCCGGCCGGGGCGAGACCGGTCGCCGTGACCAGCACGTCGTACCGGTCGAACACGGTGCCCTGCACGGTGTCGGCCAGCTCCTGGCGCAGCCGGTACGCCTGCAGCAGATCGGCCGCGCTCAGACCGGCCGCCGGGGCGATGCGCTGGTAGGTGTAGCGGCCGTAAGAACCGGGACGCGCCCTCAGATCGGCCTCGTGGATGGCGTACGCCTCGGCGGACATGATGACCCGGCCGCAGGCGTTGAAGAGGGCGTACGGGGGCAGTTCGACCTCGGTGATCCTCGCGCCGCCCTCCGTCAGCGCGGCGAGTGCGCGTTCGATCGCCGCCACCACCTCCGGTGAGGTCCCGGGGTCCCCGGCGAACCAGCCCGGCGCGTAGGCCACCCGCAGTCCACGCACACCCCTGCCGAGGCCGTTCGTGTACACGGGAACAGGACTCCGGACGCTGGCCGGGTCCAGCGGGTCGTGGCCGGCCACCGCGCCCAGGGCGATCGCGGTGTCCTCCACGGTCCAGCCGAGCGGCCCCATGTGGTCGAGCGCGTACGAGAGCGGGAAGGCGCCGCGCCGGGAGACCAGGCCGTATGTCGGCTTGAACCCCACGGTCCCGCAGAGGCAGGCGGGCCCGCGGACTGATCCGCTGGTGTCGGAGCCGAAGGCGACCCGCACCAGTCCCGCGGCGACGGCGGCCCCTGCCCCTGAGGACGAAGCGCCGGTGAAGTGCTCGGGGTTCCAGGGGTTGCGTGCCGTCGGGAAAGGCAGCTCGGGGCTCGGGCCGCCCAGCGCGAACTCATGGGTCGCCAGCTTGCCGACCAGGACCCCACCGGCCGCCCGCAGCCGGGCCTCGACCTCGCTGTCCGTGTCCGGGACGTGGTCGACCATCAGCCACGAGTGGCTGGTGGTGCGGATCCCCTCGGTGTCGAAGATGTCCTTGAGCCCGTAGGGAATGCCCTGCATCGGGCCCCGGTCGATGCCCGCCGCCAGTTCCCGGTCGGCCCGCGCCGCGTCCTCCAGCGCGCGCTCCCCGGTCACCGTCACGAACGCGTTCAGCAGCGGATCGATCCGCGCGATCCGCTCCAGGGCGTGCCGGGTCAGCTCCGACGACGTCAGGGTGCCGGAGCGCATCCGGGCCCCGGCCTCGGCGACCGTGAGCTCGTGCAGCGGCGCCGAGCCGTCCGGCGCTGCGGTCTCTCCCGGCCGGCCGGGTCCGGATTGCCGGCGCCCGCCGGGACCGGGACCCGCGGTGGTTCTCGTCCGTACACGGTGTTCAGTCAACAGGGGGTTCCGTCCTCATCCGGTACACGCCCGACGGCTCATGGCCGACCGGGCGATCCGCACTGCGCAACAGCTCTGCCATCGCCATGAGTTCGGCGTACGAGGCTGCCGTCCCGGCCCGGAACTCCGGGGGTACGGACAGTCCCGCACGCGACATCACCAGGTCGAAGTCGGACGGCTCGCCTGCCCTGTTCACCTGGCAGGCCTCCCCAGCCCGAGATGGTCCCGCAGCGTCGTTCCTTCGTACTCGGTGCGGAACAGCCCCCGGCGCTGGAGTTCGGGCACCACGAGATCGGTGAAGTCAGCGAGAGAAGAAGGCAATTGAGGGGGCATCACGATGAACCCGTCCGCCGCACCGCTCCGGAACCAGTCGGCCAGCTCGTCCGCGACCGACTCGGCCGTGCCGACGACTTGACGGTGGCCGCGCGACCCGGCCACCCGCTTGTACAGCTGACGGATGCTCAGTCCTTCCTCCGCTGCCATCTTCGCCAGCAGTTCGCTCCGCGACTTTCCCGAGTTGGACGGGGGGATCTCCGGGAGCGGCCCGTCCAGGTCGTAGCCGCTCAGATCGACATGACCCAGTTCACTGCTGAGCAGGGAGAGCCCCACCTGCGGATCGATCAGGTCCTGGAGGCACTCGAACTTGTCCTCGGCCTCCGCCATGGTGCGTCCGACAAAGGGGAAGATCCCCGTCATCACCTGCACCGACTCCCGGGACCGCCCGTGCTTCTCGGCCCGCGCCTTCACGTCGGCGGTGAAGGCCTGCGCCCCGGCAACCGACTGCTGCGCGGTGAACACCACATCGGCGGTGGCAGCGGCCAGTTCGCGGCCAGGACCCGACGATCCCGCCTGGATCGTCACCGGATGCCCCTGCGGGGTGCGTGGCATGTTGAGCGGGCCGCGTACCGTGAAGTGGTCGCCCCGGTGGCCGAGCGGGCGCACACCGTCCGGGTCGAAGAACTGCCCGGCCTCCTTGTCGCGGACCCACGCCTCGTCCGACCAGGTGTCCCAGAGACCCTTGACGACCTGCGCGTACTCTTCGGCCCGCGCGTACCTCGCACCGTGCTCGGGGTGTTCGGTGAGGCCGAAGTTGTAGGCCTCGTACGGATTCTGCGAGGTGACGAGGTTCCACCCCGCCCTGCCCGCGCTGATGTGGTCGAGTGAGGCGATCATCCGGGCCGCGTGGTACGGCTCGGTGTAGGTCGAGGACACCGTCGCCGTCAGCCCGATCCGCTCGGTCGCGGCGCTGAGCGCGCCGAGCAGGGTGAGGGGCTCGAACTGGGCGACATAGCGGATCGCGGTACGGCTCAGCGCCTCCATGTCGGTCCCGCGCAGCGCCGAACTGTCAGGGAGGAAAAGGAAGTCGAACCGCCCGCGCTCGGCGGTCCTGGCCAGCTCGGTGTAGTGGGAGATGTTCACACCGGCGTCGGCGGGGACGTCGGGGTGACGCCAGGCCGCCACGTGGTAGCCGGTCGGGTAGAGGAAGGCCCCGAGCCGCATATGGGCGCGTTCCGTCATCGAGTCTTCCCTTCGAAGCCCCAGGTGGACAGGGGGGTGTAGAGCTCGGCCGGGGAGGCGGAGCCGTGATCGTGGGTGTACGCGGGGTCGGTGAGGAAGCCGGTTCCCTCGGCGATCAGGGTGAGCGGGCCGGCCCTGCGGCCTGCCAGCGAGCCGGGCTCCAGGAGCTCCTCGGTCCCCACCAGCCTTATGTCATGCGGTAGTTCACGCCGCAGCACGGTGGCGAGCCGGTCGGTACCGGCGGTCTGCGGGTACAGCCACCGGACGCGCCCCGCGCCCCCCATGGTGAATCGGTGTTCCTTGCCGAGCCGGTCCAGCATCAGCTGCAGTCCGGGATCGTGCCGGGTCGGAGTGAGCCCGTGATCGGCGTGGGCAGCCACCGCGACACCCCGGTCCGCCAGTTCCTGCGCCAGTGTCCCGATGCGGGTGAGCACCTGCTGGACGTGGCTGTCGTACCCGTGGTGATGGACGTGGCGGTCGAGTTCGACGAAGCACCACAGCAGGCAGGGTCCTTCGCCGCCGTACCGGGCGAGCGTGGTCCCGATCGCGCTGCGGAGACGGCCGGCGACCTCCCCGGGGGGCGGCGGCCGGTAGGAACCGTCCGCCACGGTCCCGGGCCCCGTGTAGAACCGGTGCCCGGTGACGGGCTCGGCGTGCCGCAGCAGCGCGTCCCGCCAGCTGGACGGGTACGCCTCCAGGTCACCGAGGACGGCGAGAGGGCGCAGACCAGAACGCGCCGCGTCACTGAAGATGTTCTCGCGGACGGGAGTCAGCCCGGGACCCGCGTACTCCATCACGTTGATCAGTGCCCCCGAGCCGCCGGGATCGCTGAAGACCACTCCGGGGACGCCGTGTTCGGCGACCGGGCACCCGGTGAGCGACGAGAGCCAGCCGGCCGACGAGGTCGTCGGGCGGACCGAGGTGAGCCGTTCGGTCCTCGCGTGCGGCCAGTGCGCCACGGCCTGCTCGAACGGGAGCCCGTCGACGGCCAGGACCACGAGGTGCCGGGGCGCGGCGTGGGTCGCTGCCGCGGCTGTCAGTGCGGCCAGCCGTGAGCGGAACGCCGTGCTCATGCCCCCTCCGCGCGGGCCAGTCGCTCCACCGCTTCCTCGGCCCACTGCGCGGCCACGCCCAGGACCGAGCTGTTGGAGGAGGGGCGCGCCGCACTCTGCTGGAAGACCCGGAGCCCTTCCGCGGGGGCGCCGAGAAAGGTGAGCCGGGGTTCGGTGCCTCCGTCCGGCAGCACCGGGTGGAAGCGCTCCGTGAGGTCGAGCCCGCCCGGTACGAAGTCCGGGGCGCCGTCGTGTCCCTCGTTGCGCCACTGCCTGGCCAGTCCGGAGCCCAGCAGCGTCCGGTAGAGCGGCAGCACATCGCGGTGGGGGTCGAAGGGATGCACCCGCCCCTCGACGACGGCGTCGACCGTACGGACCGCTCCGGTGGCGGAGCCCGTCACGCGGAAGGACCGCCGCGCGCCGCCGTCCACCGGCACGACCGACGGCCGTGGCCCCACCGAGAGGTCGAGCAGCCCGGTGTCGAGCAGGGCGAGTACCTTGCGCATGGGCTCAAGTCCGGCGCCGTTGGACAGCCGGTTGTAGTGGCGGAGATGGGTGCGTACGAACCGGCGGTGCGAAGCGGCAGTCAGACCGCCGAAGTCGACCGCTTCACCGAACACGGCGCGCAGGTCGCGCCACACCCCGTCGCAGGCGGCCTTGAGCGCGTTGCCGAGGTTGCCCTCCAGCGCGTCGGCGTGGTCGCGCCGCAGGTAACCGGCGGTCTGCCGGGCCCAGTCCGCGCCGTCGTCGCCGCGTACCGCCCGGGCCGCGGGCAGTGGGTCGAGCACGGCGCGCCAGTCGAACCGGCCGCCGTCCAGCGGCTCCTCCAGGGACTCGACCAGGGTGTCCGCGCCCTCCTCGCCCCACGGGCCGTCACCGGCGAGGAAGCGCCGGAAGGCCGGCCCTGCTGCCGCCCGCAACCGGCCGGCCGCCTCGTCGCCCCGGAGTGTCCTGTGGTGCACCCAGGCCATCTCCAGGACGACCAGCGGAAAGAGATGGAGGTCGAAGTCGAGTGGCCGCCGCCCGGACGCCTGAGCGGGTCCCACCCGCGCACGCAGCGCGCGTACCGCTTCGACGGTGAAGAAGACCCCTCTGTGCTCAAGCCGGGCGGGGTCGGAGACCTTGTGGTTCAGCGGACGCCCCGACACCGGAACGCCACTCGGGCTGAACGCGACGATCGACGACGGCTCACGCCCTCCCGGGACGTAGCGCAACCCCTGGGGCAGGGCCCCCGCGTCCGGTACGAAGGTCCCCCCGCGGCCTTCGGTCAGTTGCAGTACGACGTCGATGAAGGTCAGCCCGAGACCGCGCACGGCGACGGGCCTCCCCGGGCGGACCGCTTCTTCGCCGAGTGTCTCCCCGAGGGGGTACGCGCACGGTATGTACCCCTGCTTCCCGGCGAGGAGCTCCTCCGCGCTGCCCGGGGCCGGGGTGTTCCAGGAGTGCCCGGTGACGAAGAGGACCTCGTCGGCGATGAGGTCCCCGTCCCCTCCCGCGCTGATCACGAAACCCGGGTCCGGACCGTCCGCACGCCGGACAGCGGTCACCTCAGCGGCCCGCAGCTCGACGGTGACCTGCGGCAGCGCCTCCAGCCTGGCCACGTACTGCAGGAACATCTCGCGCAGCGCCAGGCCGTGCACATAGCGCCGGGGCACCTCGTACGGCCGCAGGTCGAAGTCCGGGTCGCCGGTGCGTTCGTACTGCTGGGCGCACCACTCCTGGAAGGTGGGGCGCAGCGCCTTCGGGAGCAGCTTCAGCGGCGGTTCGGTGGATTCGTCGGGGGCGAAGGCGATCTGCCCGGCCACCCGGTTGAGGTAGCCGGTGCGCGACTGCGTGTCGCTGTGCACCTCACCGGCGCCGGCCCGGCCGCCCCGCTCGAAGACCACCAGGCGCAGCGGCCCCGCCGGCGGGGCCCCGGGCAGCACGGCGGCCAGCTGGGCCACCGCATAGGTGCACATGGGGCCGCCGCCGACGATGGTCAGGCACTGCTCTCTCACGTCGGGCGCTCCGGTCAGCTGGCGGGGGAGTTCGGCAGAGCGCCGCTGAGCATCTTCTGGAACTTGCGCAACAGCGGGAAGGGGACGGTGCGTTCGACGTGGAACCCGAGCTGTTCGTTGTAGGTGTACTCCACCGGGTCCTTGAGGCTCAGCTGCGACAGACCGCGGGCGACCTGTTCCAGGTAGCCGGGGAACTGCGACTGCATGGCGTATACGACGCTGTAGTAGAGGTTGCGGCCGAGCGAGAAGCACGGGTAGCGGGCGTCGTAGTTCTCCAGTGAGAACTTGGGGAAGCAGCCGTCGATGATGCGCTTGGGGCAGAGCCACAGCGGGAGGACGAGTACGGTCTCCCCGATCTGCCGTGCGGGGAAGGCGGCGGGCTTCAGGCCGGTCGTCACCCGGTAGAGGTTCTCGCAGACGATGTCCTCAAGATTCACACCGGTGCAGATGTACGAGGTACCGATGTCGCGCGCGGCCTTGGAGAGAGCGAGGCGGATCAACAGCGTGCCGAGGAACTCGAAGTCGTCGCCCTGGAATTCACGCTCGAAACGGTCGATGAGTTCGACGGAGTCGGCAGGAATGCCGAGCAGCTGCTTGACCTCGTCGGCCTCCATGACCGTCAGTTCGAGCCCGTACTTCTCGCAGAGGGCCTGCGCCCGGGGGACACCCGCGTCCCAGTCCGGAATACCCTTGAGAATCACCGGGTGGACCCGCACGCCGTGGTCGGTCAGCTGGCTCAGGCCGTACAGCAGGGCGTTGCTGTCACCGCCGCCGCTCACTCCCACGACCAGGTCCGCGCCTTCGGGCACGTGGGCCCGGACGGTGTCACCGACGCGGTCGGCAATGATCTGCCGGCACTCCTCCGGGCTGAGCTTCTTGAGGAACGATTCGGCGGTGCCGGTCTCGTTGTCGAGCCGCTGGTAGATGTACTCGGTGGCCTCGGCGCCGGGGTGGTCGCTCTCGATCGTCTTGAAGTCCTCGATGGAGAAATTGAACGGGTTCACGTTCCGGTTGAAGTACAGAAGAATCTCGGACGCGTCCTCGAAATCTCCGAGCCGCCGGTCCAGGGACGGAGAGAGGGTCGGGTCACCGCCGGACTTGGGCATCACATAGGCCGCGACGGCGGACCACGGGACATGGTTGCGGCTGAGGATGTCGATCAGCCGCTCATCGGCTTCCCCGCTCAGCTGCTGCCGACCGTGCGAGGTCACAACAGAAACCGAAGGAAGCTCGCGTGAAGAAGTGTCGGGCATAACCAGTCCTATTCGGCGTCGATAGAGTGTGCGGGAATTACGCGATGGATGGCGAGTGGGCCGCCGGACGAATGGCGGCCCACTCGGTCATTCAATTACTGAGCGCCGGTCTCGCAGCTGGCGCCCGTGATGACCTCAAGGCCGTGCTTCGAGGCCGGCACGAAGGAACCGGCGGCACGGAAGGCCTCCAGCTCGCGGACGCCCATGACGGCGTGCTCGGCGACAGCACCGGAAGGAATGAGCTCGACGAGCTCATTCTTCAGGTTGAAGTTGCTGCTCTGCACAGCGGTGGAAACAGCTTCACGCATGTTGACCACCCTCCCTTATTTGTCAGTCGGGAAGATTTTCCCGATGGCCGGAGATTAACCTGGCACATCGGGGAACCGTCAAGGTGACCTGGGGTGCTCAATGGCGGGTCGTGGAAGTGCATTTCTTTACTCGAATGAGGTTTGATGCACTTCCCGTGTCCGAATTGACCGGTCCCGCCCTTTCTGGGGGGTCGCAGGAGTCAAAGGAACGCGGAATCTGTCTCGTCTGGAGGGCTCTCGGCCACTGCTTCTCAAATCCTGTCTCACGTGATTCCGTCCCAATATCCGGGCTCTGCTAGCATCCCGTCGCATCCTGGTACCGGTACGGCGGAAGGGCCCCATGACGACGCTCGACTGGACGGCGCTGACCCGGAGCCCGGCCAAGGAGGATCTGTACCGTCGCGAGACGTACTTCCGTGAGGGACTGCGGGACGCCGAGGACGTGTTCGGCAGCGAGGAGCCGGCCCGGATCCTGCGTGACTCCGCCCTTCTGATGCTCAAGCCCGACGGCCTGGCCGCCGGGAAACTGGCGGCCGTGCTCGGCTACCTCGCCGACCACGACTTCACCGTGGCCGCGGTGGAGGAACTCCGCTTCGGGCGTTTCCAGTGGCGTGAGCTGTGGCGCTACCAGCTCACCTCGGCCACGCTCGACCGGCTCGCCGTCAACGACCTCCTGCTGGGGGCCGGCCCGGCCCTGGCGCTGCTGCTGCGCAGCGGTCCCCGCCATGAACTCCCCGCCACCGTAAGGCTGTCCGTCCTCAAGGGCTCGGCCACGCTGGAGGCGCAGAAGCCGGGCACCCTGCGCAGCCTGCTCGGCCAGCCGAACCGGGTGCTCAGCTATATCCATGTGGCGGACGAACCCGCCGACCTGCTCCGCGAACTGGGCCTGCTCTTCGAGGAGCCCGCCCGCAGGAGGCTGCTCGCCGGGCTGGCCCGCGGCCGGCTCGGCCCGGGGGACGCGGAGGTACGGGACCGGATGCTGGAGCGATTCCCTGCTCCGGGCCGGTCACTGTCGCCGGACGAGGCCCTGCGGCGCGTCACCGGTGTGGTCGGGACGGCCGCCGCGGCGGCCGGGGAGAGCGCGGCGCTCACCGCCGTGCGCGGGCGGCTGGACCGCATGAAGAACGGCGAGCGCGTCGAGTGGCTGCCGTTCCTCCGCGACCTCGAAACCCTGGGGGCCCGTCCGGACCGCTGGGATCTGGCGGTGCTGGGCACCACCCACATCGTCTATGACGAGCCCGGCCATCCGAAGGTCCTGACCAATCCCGATCCGCAGTCCTGGAAGTGAGAGACCACATGACCACTGTCCCTGCAGCGCGCGATGCCCGGATGCCGGGGGAGTCGGCGTGGCCGGCCCTGACGGCCTCAGCCGTCAAGCGGGAACTGTTCGGTGAGGACCTCTACTTCCGGGAGAGCTGGGCCGATCTCACCGATGTGGCCGGGCCGGACGCCGCGGTCGCGGCAGGCCCGCTGGCCCTCCTGAGTTTCAAGTGCGACGGGATCGCCGCCCGCCGCGCCGGACGGACCCTGGACTACCTCGCCGAACACGGTTTCAGCATCCTCGGGAGCGCCCGGTTCCGGCACAACCGGCATTCCATGCGGGAGCTCTGGCGGTACAACTGGCACGTCTACGCCACGGACCGGCTCGCCCTGATGACCCTCATGCACAGCGTCACCGACTCGGTGCTGGTCATCGCCCGCGACGACCGCTACGACGGTGTGGTGCCCGGCTCGGTGCGCCTGGCCGACCTCAAGGGCTCCGCCGACCCCGCGGCGCGCGGCCCGGAACACCTCCGGTCGGTCCTGGCCCCGCCGAACAAGATCATCAACTTTGTGCATGTCGCCGACGAACCCGCGGACATCGTCCGGGAGGCCGGTATCTTCCTCGACCGCCCGGCGCGGCGTGAGCTGTTCGCCGAAGTGGCCGCCGCCTCCGCGGACACGGCCACCGAGCGGGCGTACGCGGAGGTCGGCCGGCTGGAGGCCGAATACCCGGCGACCGGTTTCGAGCTGGACGCCGCCCTCGACCTGGCCGGGCTCCGCGCGGGCCCCGACGCCGGCGCCAGGCTGCGCTTCGCTGCCTCCGGCGGTGAGCGGCTGACCTGGGACACTCTCTGCACGCTCATCGACCCGTCGGATCCGGGCCTCGGAATCTGGGATTTCGTCAGGATCGCCACCGAGGTACTCGACGCCGACCGCCCCGCTTCCGCGGACCTCCTTCCGCCGAGCTCCGGCGAGGAGTGGCGCGCCCGGCGCGTCTGAGCCACGCCAGGGCGGCGCCCCGCACGCGGGGCGCCGCCCTCGCCGTGCCGCGAAGAGGCGGCGGCCTCCGGGAGTGGCACACGGCCGGCCGGGGCATGCCGTACGGAGAGACATATGACCCGGTACGGGACACCCGCGCCCGGCCCGCGGCGGGCCCGGACGCCGGGCGGCCGGCGGACACGGGCACCGGACAACGAGCGGTGGTGCGGCATGAGCGAAGGACCGCGGGCGGCGGACCGACCGGATCCAGGGCTTTTCGGTCCCGGTTCGGTGACCTGGCAGGCACACGCGGACCCGGTCATGTGGATCGCCGGTGTCCGCGCCCTCTACCTCCAGGCGCTCCACCCGCGCGCGGTCCGCGGGGTCATGCAGAACTCGGACTTCCGCAGGGACGCCTGGGGGCGTCTGCTGCGCACCGCGAGCTTCGTGGGCACCCTCACCTACGGCACGACCGGGGCCGCCGAACGGGCCGGCGCCCGGGTGCGCCGGATCCACAGCCTCCTCGGTGCCACGGACCCGGCGACCGGCGAGCGGTACGGCGTCGGAGAACCGGCGTTGCTGCTGTGGGTGCACTGCGCCGAGGTCGACTCGTACCTCAGCGTCCTGCGCCGCTCCGGCTTTCCCGTCAGCGACGCGCAGGCCGACCGCTACATCGACGAGAACCGGGAGAGCGCCCGGCTGGTCGGGCTCGACCCGGCGCAGGTGCCCGCGGACCGCGCCGCACTCGCCGCGTACTTCGCGTCCGTACGGCCCGGACTCGCCGCCACCGCGGACTCCCGCGAGGTGGACGCCTTCCTGCGCAGGCCCCCGGTCAGCGCCGTTCTCACTCCGGCGCGCGAGGTGATCTGGCGGCAGGTGGCCGGCCTCGCGTACGCCGCACTGCCTCCGTACGCCCATGAGCTCTACGGGAGACGGGCGCCCGAGCCGGAGACCGTGACCCGCCGGCTCACTGCCACCGGCAACGCCCTGCGCTGCATTCCCGCCCGGCTGCGCTGGCAGCTGCCGCCCCGCCATATTCTGAAGGCGATGGACCGCCTGGGGCCCGGCAGCCGCCCGGCCCCGTGCGGACTGCGGACACCGGACGCCATACTGGACGGGCCGAGGGAGGCGAAGCTACACGACGGGGGCGACAGCACGAGATGGCGGACACCAGGCTGATCCACGGCCGGTACCGGCTGCTCGAACCGATCGGGCGCGGAGGCATGGGGGAGGTGTGGCGCGCACGGGACGAGTCACTCGGCCGCCAGGTGGCTGTCAAATGCCTCAAACCGCTCGGCCCCCAGCACGATGAGTCCTTCACCCGGGTCCTGCGCGAGCGCTTCCGCCGTGAGGCACGGGTGGCGGCCTCCCTGCAGCACCGCGGGGTCACCGTCGTCCATGACTTCGGTGAGTACGAGGGTGTCCTGTACCTCGTCATGGAGCTGCTCGACGGGCGGAACCTCAGCCAGCTGCTGGAGGCCAACGGGCAGCAGCCGCTGCCGGTGGCCGACATCGTCGACATCGCGCGCCAGGTCGCTTCCGCCCTCGCGTACACCCATGAGCAGGGCATCGTCCACCGGGACCTGAAGCCCGCCAACATCATGCGGCTCGCCGACGGAACGGTGAAGATCTGCGACTTCGGTATCGCCCGGCTGGGCCACGACATCGGCTTCACCTCCCGGCTCACCGGTACCGGCGTCGCCATGGGCACCCCGCACTACATGTCGCCCGAGCAGATCGCCGGCGGTGAGATCGACCACCGCAGCGACCTCTACTCGCTGGGGTGCGTGCTGTACGAAATCGCCACCGGGGCGCCGCCGTTCGACCTCGATGACGCCTGGGGGGTGCTCGTCGGCCACCGGGACACCGCGCCGGAGCCGCCGCGCAGCCACCGGCCCGACCTGCCGGAATTCCTCGACCTGGCCGTGCTCGGCCTGCTCGCGAAGACCCCGCAGGAGCGCCCGTCGGACGCCAGGGAGTTCGGCCTGCTGCTCGGCCCGGAGACGCCGGCCGCCGGACTGCCCACGACCGCCGCACCGGGCGCGGCGGTCCGACTGCCCCCGCAGCTGCCGCCGCTGCCCCCCTGGACCCGGTCCATGACCACCGGTCACAAGGCCACCGGCACCTGGACCGTCACCTCGACCCCGACCGACCGGGCGACGGCCCTCACCGGGGAGTGGACGACCGCGGGCGCCCCGGGCGGCGCCGCCCCGGTGCCCGTGGTGCCCACCGGTCAGCGGCCCACGCCGTCACCCGCCCTGGTGGCCGCGCTGGAGGGCCGCCACAACGCCGGGCTCAGCCTCAGCAGGCTGGGGCGCTGGACGGAGGCGGGGGAGGTGCACCGGGCGGTGGCAGCCGAGCGTGAGTACGTCCTCGGCCCCGGCCATCCGGCCACCCTGGCCAGCCGCTGCGAAGTGGGCTTCACCCTGCTCCGTACCGGGCGGGCGGGCGACGCGCTGCGCGAATTCTCCCGCGTCGCCGACGGCCGGGAACGCGCCCTGGGCGCCGACCACCCCGAGACCCTTGCCGCACGGCAGGAGACGGCGTACGTGCTGGGGCAGCTCGGCCGGCACTTCGAGGCGCACCAGGTGTACGCCTCGGTGCTCGCCGCCCGGGAGCGCACCCTGGGCCCCGACCATCCGGACACACTGCGCTGCCGTCACAATCTCGCCTTCAACCTGAGCAGGCTGGGGCGCCTGGAGGACGCGCACCGGATGGCTTGCGAGGTCGCCGCGGCGCGCGCCGCGGTCCTCGGCGCCGCACACCCGGACACCCTGGTGACCCGGTACGAGGTCGGCTACGCGCTGGGCCAGCTGGGCCGCTGGCAGGAGGCGCTGGAGATCTACCGCGAGGTCGCGGCGGCCCGTGCGCAGTCACTGGGCGCCGACCATCCCGACACCCTCGCCACCCGTTACGAGGTGGCCATCGGCCTCGGCCGGCTGGGCCGCAGCGAGGAGGCGCTCGAACGGTTCCGGGCGCTGGTCGGCGACCGTACGCGGGTCCAGGGTCCGGAAGACCCGGAGACCCTGCGGGCCCGGCACGGCCTGGGTGTGAACCTCGGCCGCCTCGGACGGTGGGACGAAGCGATCACCGAGGCCCGCGAGGTCTGCGCGCTGCGCGGGCAGGTGCTGGGCGGCGACCACCCGGACACCCTGGTGAGCCGCCGTGAGATCGCCGTGGGACTCGGCTGGCTCGGCCGCTGGGCGGACGCGCTCACCGTCTACCGGGAAGTGGCCGGTGCCCGGGAACGGGTGCTCGGCCTCGACCACCCCGATGCGCTGGCCAGCCGTAACGACGAGGCGCACTGCCTGGAACAGCTGGGCAGCGGCGAGGAGGCCGCCGAGCTGTACCGGCAGGTCGCCGAGAGGCGCCGGCAGCGGAGCGCGCCGGGCCTGTGAACGGCCGCGGAGCGGACCGTGCGACCGGGCGGCAGGAGGGAACCGGCGCTGCCCGGTCCGTGCGGGCCGGACGGGACAGCGCCCGGATGTCAGGACCCGATCGGGTTGACGAACGTCGCCGGGTGGGTCGCGCCGTCCTGCTTGGTGACAGCGCCGCCGAACGGCCACTTCAGCGTGAACTGCGCCTTCTCGTCGGGCGGGGTGATACGCACCAGGCCGGGCTGGAAGGCTCCCGAGCCCTTCTCCGTGGTGGCGCCCAGCGTGATGCTGAAGTCGGTGGTGCTTCCGGGCGACAGCGAGACCGCCGTCACCGGCTTCGCCGAACGCGACAGCGACCAGGTGCCGTCGGATGCCTGGTTGCCGGTCATGTCGACGCCCGGGAAGCCGCGCAGGGTGCAGGTCCGCTTGCCGATGTTGGTGAACGCCACCGAGGCCTGCGTCTGGTTGTCGGAGTTCATGTCCGGTGCGGCGTCACCACCTGTGGCGAAGGCCGCCTTCAGCTCGGATGTGTGGCAGCGGGCCCCCGCGGAGGCTACGGACGCCGTGCTCTTCCCGCCGGACCGGGTGGAGCCGTCCGACGCCTCCGTACCGCCGTTGGACGCGGAGTCGCCGGAGCCGGAGCCGGTGGCGGAGCCCGTGCTGCCGGACGCCGCGGCCTTGCCCGTTGCGCTGTCGGACGAAGAGGACGATGAACTGCCCGTCGTCCCGGACGCCTTGTCGTCGGACGAGGACGAACAGGCGGCGGCGCCGAGGCCGAGCGCTGTGACGGCGAGGAGGGAGACCATCCGGCGGGGGAGCCGGCTGAACGGTGAGGTCATGAGTGTGGGGCCTCTGCTTCGTGAGTGAGTGATCTACGTCTGGATATCACGCGCTCGGCGCCGCCACAGTTGCGGGAGACGGGCACAGCGGTATGTGACATGGGTCTCCGCGTGCCGGGTGAACCGCCCCGCCCCGCTGCCCTCTGACGACGCGTCACCGCAGACCGGCCCGGGTGGCCCGGATCAGTCGGCGGAACGCACCCAGCCGGCCGCCTCGATCCGGGCCGCGTCCGCCGCCCGGGACCCGTCGAAGACCGTACGGCGGCCGTCCCCGATCACGATGCCGGTCACATACGCCCCGCGTCCCACGTAGAGCTGATCGGTCGTGTACCGCCAGCGCAGTCGTACCTCCTTGCCGTGCCACGCTGCCAGATCGGCGTCGAGCCGGTGCCAGACGCGTCCGGACCAGCCGTCCACCGATCCTGTGGGGTGGGTCTGGGGCCCCTGTCCCTCTGCGGCGGTGGTGAAGGGCACCGGCTGCCAGGCCGCTCCGGCGTCCACCGACGCCTCCAGGACGAGGACGTCGGAGTGCGGCTCGCTGTCCCACCAGACCGAGGCGCCGAGGCGCGGCCGTCCGGACACCGGGACGACGGCGGGCAGGGTCAGGGTCGCCGTCGCCGCACTGGCCATGCCGGAGAACCAGGCGGTGCGCCCGCGCGTGGGCCGTACGGGCACCGCCCGCGCCAGGCTGTTGCCCGCCTGGACCCTGGGCGCGCTCCCGGTGCGCCAGTTGCGCACCGGATGGACCGAGTTGCCCAGCATGATCAGGAAGGTGTCGGTCGACGGGTCGAGGACCAGGCTGGTGCCCGTGAACCCGGTGTGGCCGGCGGTGCGCGGTGTGGCCATCGCGCCCATGTACCAGTGCTGGTAGAGCTCGAAACCGAGACCGTGGTCGTCCCCGGGGAACGCCGTGTTGAAATCGGTGAACAGCAGGTCGACGGAGTCGGGCCGCAGGATGCGGGCCCTGCCGTACGCACCGCCGTTCAGCAGGGTGCGCGCCAGGACCGCCAGGTCCCAGGCGCAGGAGAAGACTCCGGCATGACCGGCGACACCGCCGAAACTGTAGGCGTTCTCGTCGTGCACCTCGCCCCAGACCAGCCCGCGGTCGAGTCCCGACCAGGGCAGCCTGGCGTCCTCGGTGGCCGCGATCCGGGGCCTCCAGGAGGCGGGCGGGTTGTAGCGGGTGCGGTCCATCCCGAGCGGTTCGGTGATGCCCTCACGGACCAGTGCGTCGAGGGTGCGGCCGGTGACCCTCTCCAGGACCAGCTGCATCGAGATGAGGTTGAGGTCGGAGTAGAGATAAGCGGTGCCGGGGGCGTTGATGGGCGCCTCGTTCCACAGCATCCGCAGTCTCCCCTCCCGCGTCGGCTCCTTGTACAGCGCCAGCGTCGCGCGGAACCCGGAGGTGTGGGTGAGCAGTTGACGTACGGTCATGCCGGCCTTGCCGGCCGCGCCGAACTCGGGGAGGTACGAGGCGACCGTCGCTGTCAGCTCCAGCGCGCCCCGTTCGATCTGCTGCACCGCGACGAGGGACGTGAAGAGCTTGGAGACGGACGCCAGGTCGTAGAGGGTGTCAGGGGCCGCCGCGATCTGCTGGTCAGGGGGGAACTCCACACCGGTGTCCGACTTCTCGTCGTACGCCGAATAGCGCACCGCCTGGCCGATCGGCTCGTGCAGGGCCACCGTGCCGCCGCGCCCGGCGAGCAGGACGGCCCCCGCGTACCAGGGGTGGGTGGGGGAGGGGCCGAGGAACGCGCCGGCGTCGCGCACGAGCTGCCGCAGCGGTCCGGGGAGCAGCCCGGCCTGCTCGGCGGTGCCACGCCGGAGCGTCGTCCTCCTGGAGCCGGTGCCGGAGCCGGAGCCGGAGCCGGAGCGCGAGTCCGGGCGCGCCGTCGGTCCCGCGGCAGCGGCAGCGGCGGAGGCTCCCAGGGGGAGCGAGGCGAGGGCGAGTGCCCCTCCCAGGGCCAGCACTCCGCCGCCCAGCCGGCGCCTGCTGATGTCCCCGCCCGCAGCGTTGCCGCTCATCCAGCACTCCTTGAAAGTATCTTTCGGCACCTCGATCGACTGCGGAAACTTTCTGCCATCGGTGCGGGGGTGTCAACCCTCGTGCGGGCGGGCGTCGCGTGTCCTCCCGCCCGCCAAGGAATCTGACACTGCATCAGAAAATCTCTTCCCTCGGCCGCCCCGCTGGGGCATCCTGCGCCCCATGGAGACGGAGCTGAGCAAGAAACTGGGGATCGAGCACGCAATCTTCGGCTTCACGCCCTTTCCCGCCGTGGCCGCCGCCATCACCCGGGCCGGCGGACTCGGGGTACTCGGAGCGGTCCGCTACACCGCCCCCGGCGAACTGGCGCGTGACCTCGACTGGATGCAGGAGCACACCGGCGGACTGCCGTACGGCCTCGATGTCGTCATGCCCGCGAAGAGAGTGGAGGGGGTGACCGAGGCCGAGGTCGAGGCGATGATCCCGGAGGGGCACCGCCGTTTCGTGGCGGAGACCCTCGCGAAGCACGGCGTCCCCGGACTCCCCGAGGGCGAGGCCTCCGGCTGGCGGATCACCGGCTGGATGGAACAGGTCGCCCGCAACCAGCTCGATGTCGCGTTCGACTACCCGATCAAGCTGCTCGCCAACGCCCTCGGCTCCCCGCCCGCCGACGTCGTCGCCCGGGCCCACCGGCACGGCGTCCTGGTCGCCGCACTCGCGGGCAGCGCCAAGCACGCCCGGCACCACGCCGAGGCAGGCATCGACATCGTCGTCGCCCAGGGCTACGAGGCGGGCGGCCACACCGGGGACATCGCCTCCATGGTGCTCACCCCCGACGTCGTCGACGCCGTCTCCCCGTTGCCGGTGCTGGCCGCAGGGGGGATCGGCAGCGGCGAACAGATCGCCGCGGGATTCGCCCTCGGCGCCCAGGGGGTCTGGCTCGGCTCGCTCTGGCTCACCACCACCGAGGCCGAGATGCACTCCCGCGCACTGACCCGCAAGCTCATCGAAGCCGGCTCCGGCGACACCGTGCGCTCCCGTGCGCTGACCGGCAAGCCCGCCCGGCAGCTGCGTACCGAATGGACCGACGCCTGGGAGGACCCCGCGGGTCCCGGCACGCTCCCGATGCCGCTCCAGGGGCTGCTCGTCGCCGACGCCGTATCGCGGATCCAGAAGTACGAGGTCGGGCCGCTGCTCGGCACCCCGGTGGGCCAGATCGTCGGCCGGATGAACTCCGAACGCGGTGTGCGGGAGGTCTTCGACGAGCTGACCGGCGGCTTCGAGCGGGCCGTCGACCGGATCAACCGCATCGCAGGACGGAGCCACTGATGACAGCGACGGACAGCAAGCCCCCCAACGGCTTCTGGGCCCAGGCGGCCGCCGACCCCGGCCGCACGGTCGTGATCGCACCCGACGGAGAGGAGTGGACCGCGGGGCGGCTGCACACGGCCGTCAATCAGCTGGTGCACGGGCTGCGCGCCGCCGGTCTGGAGCGCGGGGACGCCTTCGCGGTCGTCCTGCCGAACGGAGTCGAGTTCCTCACCGCGTACCTCGCAGCATCGCAGGCCGGTCTCTATCTGGTCCCCGTCAACCACCACCTCGTCGGTCCGGAGATCGCCTGGATCGTCGCCGACTCGGGGGCCAGGGTCCTCGTCGCACACGAGCGGTTCGCCGAAGCGGCCACGGCGGCGGCGGACGAGGCCGGGCTCCCCGCCACCCACCGGTACGCCGTGGGCGCGATACCCGGCTTCCGTCCGTACGCCCAACTCCCCGGCGGACAGCCCGGATCCGTCCCGCGGGACCGCACCCTCGGCTGGGTCATGAACTACACCTCGGGCACCACAGGAAGGCCGCGTGGCATCCGCCGCCCGCTGCCGGGCAAGCTGCCGGAGGAGACCTACCTCGGCGGGTTCCTCGGGATCTTCGGGATCAGGCCCTTCGACGGCAACGTCCATCTCGTCTGCTCGCCGCTCTACCACACCGCCGTGCTCCAGTTCGCGGGTGCGGCCCTGCACATCGGCCACCCCCTGGTGCTGATGGACAAGTGGACACCCGAGGAGATGCTGCGCAGCATCGACGCGCACGGGTGCACGCACACCCATATGGTCCCCACCCAGTTCCACCGCCTCCTCGCCCTGCCCGACGCGGTCAAGGAGCGGTACGACGTGACATCGATGCGCCATGCCATCCACGGCGCCGCGCCCTGCCCCGACCACGTCAAGCGGGCGATGATCGAGTGGTGGGGGCAGTGCGTCGAGGAGTACTACGCGGCCAGCGAGGGCGGCGGCGCCTTCGCCACGGCGGAGGAGTGGCTGAAGAAGCCGGGCACCGTCGGCAGGGCCTGGCCCATCAGTGAGCTCGCGATCCACGACGACGAAGGCAACCGGCTGCCGCCCGGCGAACTCGGCACCGTCTACATGAAGATGTCCACCGGCGGCTTCAGCTACCACAAGGACGATGCCAAGACGGCGAAGAACCGCATCGGCGACTTCTTCACCGTCGGTGACCTGGGCCTGCTCGACGAGGACGGCTACCTCTTCCTCCGCGACCGCAAGATCGACATGATCATCTCCGGCGGGGTGAACGTCTATCCGGCCGAGATCGAGTCCGCGCTGCTCACCCACCCCGCGGTCGCCGACGCCGCCGTCTTCGGCATCCCGCACGCCGACTGGGGCGAAGAGGTCAAGGCCGTCGTCGAACCGGCCGGGGACGCCGATCCCGGTGACGCGCTCGCCGCCGGGATCCTCGCCCACTGCGCGACCCTGCTCGCCGGGTACAAACGCCCCCGGAGCGTCGACTTCATCGAGACGATGCCCCGCGACCCCAACGGCAAGCTCTACAAGAGGCGACTGCGCGAACCGTACTGGGAGGGGCGTGAGCGCGCCGTCTGACCCCCTGCCAGGGCCCGCCGGCAGGCCGGAGACGAGCGGGTTCACCGGGCAGCCGCTGATCATCTCTGTCAGCGTGGCCCCATGAGAGCGCCGAGCCGGGCCCTGGCGGCACAGTGGACCACCGCGGTCCCCGTGGTCGCCGTCGTGGCCCTGATCTTCAGCTGGGGCCGCGATCTGCCGGCGTTCGCAGTCGCCCTGGTGGCGCTCTGCCTGGCCGGAGCGGTACTGGCCGCCGTCCACCACGCCGAGGTGATCGCCCACCGGGTGGGGGAACCCTTCGGCTCGCTGGTGCTGGCGGTCGCCGTCACGGTCATCGAGGTGGCGCTCATCGTCACCCTGATGGCCGACGGCGGCACTAAGTACTCCTCGCTGGCCCGGGACACCGTCTTCGCGGCCGTGATGATCACCTGCAACGGGATCGTGGGACTCTCGCTGCTGGTCGGCGCGGTGCGCCGGGGCGTCGCCGTCTTCAACGCCGAGGGTTCGGGCACCGCCCTGTCCGCCGTGGCCGCGCTGGCGACCCTCACTCTGGTGCTGCCGACCTTCACCAGAGCGCCGGGGCCCGAGTTCAGCGGACCGCAGCTCGCCTTCGCCGCCATCGCCTCACTCTGTCTGTACGGCCTCTTCGTCGCCGTACAGACAGTGCGTCACCGGGACTACTTCCTGCCCGTCACGCAGGAGGGCGAGATCCAGGACGAGGAGGGCCACGCGCCGCCGCCCGGCAGACGGGCCGCCCTGCTGAGCCTGGGGCTGCTTCTCGTCGCCCTGATCGCGGTGGTGGGCAACGCCAAGGCCATCTCGCCGACCCTGGAGTCGGGGGTCGAGTCGGCAGGGCTGCCACACGCGGTCGTCGGGGTGGTGATCGCGCTGCTCGTGCTGCTGCCCGAGACGCTCGCCGCGGTGCGGGCCGCGCGCCGCGACCGCGTCCAGACGAGCCTCAACCTGGGACTCGGCTCGGCCATGGCGAGCATCGGACTGACGATCCCCGCCATCGCGCTGGCCTCCGTCTGGCTCACCGGGCCGCTGCTGCTCGGGCTCGGCGCCACCCATATGGTGCTGCTCGCGCTGACGCTGGTGGTCGGCGCCCTGACCATCGTCCCCGGCCGGGCGACGCTGATGCAGGGCGGTATCCACCTGGCGATCTTCGCCGCCTTCGTCTTCCTGGCCGTCAGCCCCTGAGGCCCGGCCGCCGGGCGTCCCGCCCGTGCCACCCGCCCGGCCGCCGCCCTTGACCAGGTCCCCGGTGCACCGCAGGATCGCGCCATGACACAGGATCACGCCCTCACAGGTGTACGCGACGGCACGGTCGACGGAGTCGTGCGCCGCAGCGCACGGCGGGTGCCTGAGCGCACCGCGGTCCGGTACGGCGACCGCGCCTGGAGCTACGCCGCGCTCGACGAAGCGGTCACCACCGCCGCCGCCGTCCTGATGGAGCACGGGCTGCGGCCCGGCGACCGGGTCGCCTCCTACGGCCACAACTCGGACGTCTACCTCATCGGCTTCCTCGCCTGTGCCAGGGCGGGGCTGATCCACGTCCCGGTGAACCAGAACCTCGCGGGTGACGAACTGGCCTATATCCTCGGCCAGTCGGGCAGCGCCCTGGTGCTCGCGGACCCCGGGCTCGCCGGCGCCGTCCCCGGCGGGTTCCCGGTGCGCCTGCTGCGCGGCGGTGACGACTCGCTGCTGACGGCGCTCGCCACCCCACGCCCCTTCGCCCCCGAGCGCCCGCCGGGCCCCGGCGACCTGGTCCAGCTGCTGTACACCTCGGGCACCACCGCGCTCGCCAAGGGCGCGATGATGACCCACCGGGCCCTGGTCCACGAGTACGTCAGTGCCATCACCGCGCTCGGCCTCCAGGAGACGGACCGGCCCCTGCACGCACTGCCGCTGTACCACTCGGCCCAGCTGCATGTCTTTCTGCTGCCGTACCTGGCGGTGGGCGCGGAGAACACCGTCCTGGACGCCCCGGACGCGGCCGAGGTGTTCGGGCTGGTCGAGTCGGGGCGCGCGGACACCCTCTTCGCGCCGCCCACCGTATGGATCGGCTTCGCGCGTCATCCCGGCTTCGCCACCCGTGACCTCAGTGGGCTCCGGAAGGCGTTCTACGGTGCGTCGATCATGCCGGTGCCCGTTCTCGAACGGCTCCGGGAGCGGCTGCCCGGCCTGGCGTTCCACAACTGCTTCGGCCAGAGCGAGATCGGCCCGCTCGCCATGGTCCTGGGGCCCGGCGAGCACGAGGGGCGGATGGACTCCTGCGGCAGGCCCGTCCGGTACGTGGAGGCCGCCGTGGTCGACGAGGCCGGCCAGGAGGTCCCCGACGGCACGGCGGGCGAGGTGGTCTACCGGTCGCCGCAGCTCTGCGAGGGCTACTGGGGCAAGCCGCAGGAGACGGCGGAAGCGTTCCGTGACGGCTGGTTCCACTCCGGCGACCTCGCGGTGCGTGACGCGCAGGGGTACTACACGGTGGTCGACCGGGTGAAGGACGTCATCAACTCGGGAGGGGTCCTGATCGCTTCCCGCCAGGTCGAGGACGCGCTCTACACCCATCCCGGGGTCGTGGAGGCGGCCGTCGTCGGGCTGCCCGACGACCGGTGGATCGAGGCGGTCACGGCGGTCGTCGTGGCGGGCGCGGAGGTGACCGAGGCCGGACTCCTCGCCCATGCCCGCGAACACCTTCCGGGCTTCAAGGTGCCGAAGCGGGTGCTGTTCGTGGAGTCGCTGCCACGCAACGCCAGCGGGAAGATCCTCAAGCGCGAGCTGCGGGACCGCTTCGCAGATCCACGATCCGCTTGAACTTGCCGACCGACCTCTCCAGCGTCCCGGGGTCGACGACCTCGACCCCGACCGAGATCCCGATGGAGTCCTTGACGCCCGCGGCGACCGTGCGGGCGGCGGCCTCCCGTACCCCGTGCGCGGCGTCCGGCCTTGCCTCCACCCGTACGGTCAGTGCGTCCATCCGGCCCTCCCGGGTGAGGTGCAGCTGGAAGTGCGGGGCGAGCCCGGGGACCCGCAGCACGATCTCCTCGACCTGGGTGGGGAAGAGGTTCACGCCGCGCACGATCAGCAGATCGTCGCTGCGACCTGTGATCCGCTCCATCCGCCGGAACACCCGGGCGGTGCCCGGCAGCAGCCGTGTCAGATCCCTGGTCCGGTAGCGGATCACCGGCATGGCCTCCTTGGTCAGCGAGGTGAAGACCAGCTCTCCCTCCTCGCCGTCCGGCAGGACCTCGCCGGTGAGCGGGTCGACCACTTCCGGGTAGAAGTGGTCCTCCCAGATGTGGAGGCCGTCCTTGGTCTCCACGCACTCCTGGGCGACGCCCGGGCCCATCACCTCGGAGAGCCCGTAGATGTCGACGGCGTCGATCGCGAAGCGCTCCTCGATCTCGCGCCGCATCTCCTCGGTCCACGGTTCGGCTCCGAACACACCGACCCGCAGTGACGTGGTCCTGGGGTCGACACCCCGGCGCTCGAACTCGTCGAGCAGGGTGAGCATGTAGGTCGGTGTCACCATGATGACGTCCGGGCGGAAGTCCTGGATCAGCTGCACCTGCCTGGCCGTCATCCCGCCGGACGCCGGGATCACCGTGCACCCGAGGCGCTCGGCCCCGTAATGAGCACCGAGGCCGCCGGTGAACAGCCCGTACCCGTAGGCCACATGAACCTTGTCGCCCGGCCTGCCGCCCGCCGCGCGCAGCGAACGCGCCACCACGTCGGCCCAGGTGGACAGGTCGCGATCGGTGTACCCGACGACCGTGGGGCGGCCCGTCGTACCACTGGACGC
This sequence comes from Streptomyces sp. NBC_00388, assembly GCF_036061255.1. Lineage (NCBI taxonomy): Bacteria > Bacillati > Actinomycetota > Actinomycetes > Kitasatosporales > Streptomycetaceae > Streptomyces > Streptomyces sp. NBC_00388. The sequence goes on along the minus strand of NZ_CP107948.1, from coordinate 674,411 downwards.
GTGGATGCGCCGTACGTCGGACTGCGGCACGGCGAACATCCCGAACGGGTACTGGTCGCGCAGGTCGGCTTTGCCCGTGAACGGGAAGCGGGCCAGGTCCGCAAGGGTGCGACAGTCCTCGGGGCGGAGCCCGGCCCGGTCGAAGGAGTCGCGGTAGAACGCCACGTTCTCGTACGCGTGCCGGAGCGTCGCGCGCAGCCGGTCGGTCTGCAGGGCTTCCAGCTCGTCGCGGCTGAGCCGTTCCGCCGCGTCCAGCAGAGCTGTCATGAGGTCACTCCCGTCCCGGCCGGCTGCCCGACCGATCATTCGGTCGACCTGTGTGCGCTCAGTAATTCAGGAGCGGGCCGGACCGTCAAGAGCCGTGCGCCGCGCAGCGGCAGCGGAACACGCCTCCGGGCCGGGTGCTGTGCGGTCGCCGTGAGGCGTGAGGGGGGAGGCCGAGCGCTCCCGGCTAGCCGTCCTGGGCCCCCGGCGCCGTGAGCGAGCGGGTGAGGTCCTCGATGAAGGCGTGGACATCGCCCAGTTGCCAGATCCCCCCGGCAGGCCGGTCGAGCAGCAGTCTGCCGTGCACCGACGACCACACCGAGACCGCGGCGGCCCCCGGGGACTGCGCCAGCCGCACCCCGGCGTCCGCCAGCCGTCCGACCGCCTTGCGCCAGCGGGCCGCGACCTCGGCCGGCCCTGCGTCCTGCGGGCCCGCGCCGTTGAACATCACCCGGAAGCTCGTCGGGTTCGCCTCGGCGAACCGGGCGTACGCGTGCGCGAGCGCGGCAAGCCGGGCCGCCGGGGGGTGCGCGGCAGCCGCGCAGTCCGCGTGGTCCAGATCCGCCAGCAGCACTCCGAAGAGATGGTCGAGCGCGGCCCTCACGAGCTCGTCCTTGCCCGTGAAGTGCCGGTAGATCGCGGGTGCGGTGATACCCGCCTCGCGTGCCACTTCCCGCAGCGACAGCGGCACAGGCCGCATCCGCTCCTGGTCGGCGATGAGCCGCAGCGTCGCCTCGATGATCTCCATGCGCAGCCGCTCGCCCTCGCCGCGTGCGTTGCGCGGCCGCTGTCCGGAGCTCGCCTGCGCCGCCGCCGGCCGCGGTTCGGGATGTCTGGACATGCGCCAAGCCTGACACAGCGGACGTCTCCGTACGGTGTCCCAACTCCCCCCACAGGTGTGCGGGGTGGGATTGGCCGGGTAGGTAAACGGGTGTAAATTCTCGGACGATCACTTCACCGTGGTGCCTGGCGGAACGCGGGCACCGTCACGATCGGAGCGGCCATGCGCACCACCACCGAAGAGGGCGGGCGCCACGGCGCCGCCGGGCACCCCGGGACCCTCGTATGAGCGGTCCGCGCCGGGTCGTGATAGTCGGCGCATCGGCCGCGGGTCTCGCCGCGGCGGAGGGGCTGCGCCGCTCCGGCTACGACGGGGGCCTCGTCCTCGTGGGCGAGGAGGAGCATCTCCCGTACGACCGCCCGCCGCTCTCCAAGCAGGTGCTCTCCGGCGAGTGGGCCGCCGACCGGGTCCTGCTGCGCAGCGCCGGGGCGCTGGCCGACCTGGAGATCGAGCTGCGCCCCGCCACCCGGGCGCGCGGCCTCGACGCCGCAGCCCGGCAGGTGCACACCGCGGGGGGCGGCGCCATCGGCTACGACGCGCTCGTCGTCGCCACCGGAGTCCGCCCCCGGGTGCTGCCGGGCACGGACGGCGTCGCGGGTGTCCATGTCCTGCGCACCCTGGAGGACGCGAGCGCCCTGCGCCAGTCGCTCGCCGCCCGCCCGCACCTGGTGATCGTCGGCGGCGGCTTCATCGGCGCCGAGGCGGCGGCCGTCGCCCGGTCGGCGGGCTGCGAGGTCACGCTGGTGACCGACCGTGCCGTGCCGCTCGCCGACGCGGTCGGGCACGCCATCGGGACGATGCTGACGGACCTGCACCGCGAGCACGGCGTACGGACCGTGACCGGGGCTCTCGTGGAGCGCATCGTCACCGACGGCGGGCGGGCGGCGGGCGTACGCCTCTCCGACGGCCGCACCCTCCCCGCCGACGCCGTACTCGTCGGGATCGGGGCGCGCCCCAACACCGAATGGCTCGCGGGGAGCGGGCTACGGCTCGGCGACGGTGTCGAGTGCGACGCCACGCTGCGTGCGGCCGAGCACATCTGGGCCGCCGGTGACGTGGCGTCCTGGCCCGACCCGGCGACCGGCGAGCGACTGCGGATCGAGCACCGCACCAACGCGTCCGAGCAGGGCCTCGCCGTCGCTCGCAACATCCTCGCCGGAGAGGCGGCCACCGCCTTCACCACCGTGCCCTATGTCTGGTCGGACCAGTACGACCTCAAGGTCCAGATCCATGGCGGGACCCGTGGAGCCGACCAGGTCCACATCGTCGAAGGCAGCCTCGCCGAGCGGAAGTTCACCGCTCTGCTCGCGCGCGGAGGGCAAGTCTGCGGTGCGGTCGGGGTCAACATGATCCGCCCCTTGCGCGCCCTGCGGCCCCTGGTCGCGGCCCGCACGCCATGGGCGGACGCGCTCGTTGCGCAGGGGGCCGGGGCCTGAGGGGCGTCCAGGGCTGCCCTTCGCGGCGCCGCAGTGACCTGCCGGCGGGACCCGCCGGCAGGTCACCGCAGCCCCGGCCCCGCCGCCGCGCCGCACCGGACGGCGGGCCGCGCGATGACCAGGGCGAGCAGGGAGCCCGCCCCGCAGACCGCGCCGGCGGCGGCCCACAGCGGGTCGTACGAGCCGAAGGTGTCCCTGGCCACTCCGCCGAGGAACGCGGCGGCGCCCGCACCCAGTTGGTGAGCTGCGGCCACCCAGCCGAAGACGATCGCACTGTCCGCGCCGTACAGCGCCCTGCAGAGGGCGAGTGTCGGCGGCACGGTGGCGACGTCGAGCAGCCCGAAGACGACGACGAAACCGACCATCGACGGCCGGACCGTGGCCGACATCAGCACCGGCAGGCAGAAGAGCGCGGCGCCGCGCAGTGCGTAGCAACAGGCGAGCAGTCTGCGCGGATCGAGGCGGTCCGTCAGCCAGCCGGAGAAGACGGTGCCGGCGACATTGAAGACCCCGACCAGGGCGAGCAGTGAGGAGGCGGCTGTCGCGGGCATCCCGTGGTCGTGGGCGGCCGGGGTGAAGTGGGTCCACATCACGCCGTTCGTCGAGGCACCGCAGATCGCGAAGGTGGCGGCGAGCAGCCAGAACGGCGCACCGCGCGCCGCCCTGCCCAGGACCCGCACCGTACGGGTGGCCGCGCCCGGCACGGGGCGCGGCCGCGGCGTGGGCCGCAGGGCGCCGTAAGCCCCTGCGCCCGCGTCGGCGGGGTGGTCGCGCAGCAGCAGTACCAGGGGCAGCGCGGCGAGCGCGGCAAGGGCCGGCAGGGCCGCTGCCGTCCGCCACCCGTGGCCGGCCACCACCCACGACTGGCCCGGGAGGAAGGCGAACTGCCCGAAGACCCCGGCTGCGGTCAGCACCCCGCTGACCAGCCCGCGGCGCCGGACGAACCACCGCTGGGTGACGGTCGCCGCGAAGGTCAGCGCCATCGCACCCGAGCCGAGTCCGATCAGCACGCCCCAGGTCAGTACGTACTGCCAGAGCGTGCTCATCATGGTGCTGAGCAGTGCGCCCGCTGCGACGGCGACCAGCGCCGTGCCCACGACGCGGCGCATCCCGAACCGGTCCATCAGTGCGGCCGAGAACGGGGCGACGATCCCGTACACGACCATGTTCACCGAGGCCGCGAGGCCGATCGACCCGTGCGACCAGCCGAACTCCCGGTGCAGTGGGCCGGTGAACAGCCCCGTCATTGTGGCGAACGCCCCCGCGGCCACGATCGCCAGGGCCGACACGGCCGCCACCGGCCAGGCGGGGTGGATCCGCCTGCGCCGCGGCGGGCCGTCCGTGTGCTGCGTCGCGATATCAGTCATGCACCGACTCTGTGCCGTCGGCAGGACCGCTGCCAGTGGCTGGAAAGACATGATGTGCAAGGATCTCGCCATGACTCTCTTCGGTGAAGCGGCAGGCCGCGGAGGGCGCCACCGGGTGGCCGTCCTCGTGCGCCACGGGCTCCTGCCCATGGAACTCGGCATCGTCCACCGGCTGTTCGGAGGCGCTCTCTCGGCGTCGGGCGAGCCGTTGTACACCGTCCTGACCTGCACGGTCGAGCCCGGTGAGATCCGGACCGAGGCCGATGTGAGCGTCAACGTCACCCTCGGCCCGGAGTTGCTCACCGAGGCGGACACCGTGGTCATCCCGGCGTCGGACGAGGACTACGCGCCGCGCGCCGCCCCGTATCTGCCGCCCGCACTCGCCGACGCCTTCGCGCGGGTCCGTCCCGGAGCCCGTCTCGCCTCCATCTGTACCGGTTCCTTCGTGCTGGCCGCTGCCGGCTTCCTGGACGGCAGGCGTGCCACCACCCACTGGCGCTCGGCCGCCGACCTCCAGCGGCTCCATCCCGCGGTGGACGTCGATCCCGGTGTCCTCTACACGGAAGACCGGGGTGTCCTCACCTCGGCCGGTGTGGCCTCCGGCATCGACCTGTGTCTGCACATGATCCGCAGCGACCACGGCGCCGCCGTCGCCAACGCGGTGGCGCGTGCCACGGTGGTCCCGCCCCACCGTGAGGGCGGGCAGGCGCAGTTCGTCCCGTGTCCGGTGCCGGATCCGGCGCCGCTCCCCACGGGCGCGGCCCGCGCCTGGGCGCTGGAGCACCTGGGGGAGCACATCACCCTGGATGCGCTGGCGGCGCGTGCCTCGATGAGCACCCGCACCTTCTCACGCCGCTTCTGCGCGGAGTCGGGCCTCACCCCCGTCCAGTGGCTCATCCAGCAACGCCTGCACCTGGCAAGGCAGTTGCTGGAGGAGACCGACCTGCCCGTCGACCGGGTGGCGGCGGATGCCGGATTCGGGACCGCAGCCTCCTTCCGCAGCCATCTGCACGAGGCGCTCGGGGTGTCCCCGAGCGCCTACCGTGCCACCTTCCGCGGGCCCGGCCGGGGTCAGCCGTCGGCGACCGCCACCCCGCGGGCCCAGCGGTAGTCGGCCTTGCCGCTCGGGGAGCGCTGGATCTCCGGCGCTATCACCAGCTGCCTGGGGACCTTGTACCCGGCGATCCTGCTGCGGCAGTGCGCCTGGATGTCGTCGAGGCTCGGTTCGCGCGCTCCCGCGCGTATCTGCACCACCGCCGCCACATGGTTGCCCCACCGGGCGTCCGGCACCCCGGCGACCAGGGCGTCGTACACATCGGGGTGGGACTTGAGCGCCTGCTCGACCTCTTCCGGATAGACCTTCTCACCGCCGGTGTTGATGCACTGCGAGCCGCGCCCGAGCACCGTGACGATGCCCTCCTCGTCGACGGTCGCCATGTCGCCGAGCAGCACCCACCGTTCCCCGCCGGCGCTGAAGAAGGTCTCGGCCGTCTTCTCCCGGTCGTTGTAGTAGCCGAGCGGGACATGTCCGCGCTGGGCGAGGCGGCCCACCTCGCCCACGGCCACCTGCCGGCAGGTGGCCGGATCGACCACGGCCGTACGGGAGTTCATCCGCAGCCTGAATCCCTTGTCGGGACCCGAGTCGGCGGTCGCCGTGCCGTTGAACCCGGACTCCGACGAGCCGAAGTTGTTCAGCAGCATCGCGGTCGGCACCAGTTCCTGGAACTGGGCACGGACCGTGTCCGACATGATGGCGCCCGAGCTGGAGACGCTGAACAGCGACGAGCAGTCCGTGCCGGCGAGCGGCCCGCCGAGCGCGTCGATCAGTGGTCGCAGCATCGCGTCGCCGACCAGCGAGACACTGGTGACCTTCTCCTTCTCGATCGTGCGCAGCACCTCTTCCGGCACGAACTTCCGGTGGATGACCACGCGCTGGCCGAAGTTGAAGGCGATGAACGCGGTCAGGGTGGACGTGCCGTGCATCAGCGGGGGAGTGGGGAAGAAGGTGATGCCGTCGCCGCCTGCCGCCACCCGCTCCGCCAGCTCCTCCGGTGCTCCGACCGGCTCGCCCGTCGGGGCGCCCCCGCCGAGGCCTGAGAAGAACAGGTCCTCCGCGCGCCACATCACTCCCTTGGGCATCCCCGTGGTGCCCCCGGTGTAGATGATGAACTGGTCGTCGCCGGACCGCGGTCCGAAGCCCCGCTCCGGTGACCCGGCCGCCTCCGCGCCGGTGTACGGGACCGGAGGGATCCCGGGCTCCGGTGCGCCGGCGGGTGGCTCCCCGACCCGTACCAGGTGGCGCAGTCTCCCGGCTTTCGGCAGCGCCGCCGCGACCCGCTCGGTGAACTCACCGTCGAAGACCAGCGCCGCCAGATCCGCGTCCCGGTAGAGGTAAGCCAACTCGTCTTCCACATAGCGGTAGTTGACATTGACCGGAACGATGCGAGCCTTGAGGCAGGCGAGCACGGTCTGCAGATACTCCACCCCGTTGTAGAGGTGCAGTCCCAGGTGCTCACCGGGGAGGATCCCGCTGTCGATCAGATGGTGGGCGATGCGGTTGGCCGCGGTGTCCAGCCCGGCGTACGTGAGCCTGCGCTCCGCGCCCGTTCCCGGGTGGTCGACGAACACGAGCGCTTCGCGGTCCGGAACCGCGTCGACCACGGACTCGAACAGGTCGGCAAGGTTGTACTCCACCACTACTCCTGACGCCGGCGTCCAGTGATCCGGCGTCATTACAGCGCCGCGCACGCGAAGTGGGAAGGGCGTCCGCGAATAAATCTGACTGCCTGTCAGAAAACTATTGAACTGCGACCCCGCCTCCTGCAACCTGTCTACGCGCCGCTCGCCGATCCGGCTCGAATCCTCAGAGGGCGCCCAGGTCTTGGTACGGGAGGACGGTCATGGGCGGTACGGAACACCTCACCGTGCGGCGCGAGGGCGCCACACTGATACTCACCCTGAACAGGCCGGAGGCGAAGAACGCGCTCTCGCTGCCGATGCTGGTCGGGCTCCACGACGGCTGGCTGGAGGCGGACGAGGACGACACGGTCCGCTCGGTGGTGCTCACCGGAGCAGGCGGTGCTTTCTGCGCCGGGATGGACCTCAAGGCTCTTGCGGGCAAGGGGATGGAGGGCGACCGGTACCGCGACCGGCTCAAGGCCGACCCCGACCTGCACTGGAAGGCGATGCTGCGCCACCACCGGCCCCGCAAGCCGGTGATCGCCGCGGTCGAGGGCTACTGCGTCGCCGGAGGCACCGAGATCCTTCAGGGCACCGACATCCGCGTCGGGGCCGAGAGTGCCACCTTCGGGCTCTTCGAGGTCAGACGCGGCCTGTTCCCGATCGGTGGCTCCACGGTGCGCCTTCAGCGCCAGATCCCCCGCACCCACGCACTGGAGATGCTGCTCACCGGACGCCCGTACACCGCGGCCGAAGCGGCGGCCGTCGGCCTCATCGGTCATGTGGTGCCCGACGGCACCGCGCTGGAGAAGGCGCTGGAGATCGCCGGGCAGATCAACGCCTGCGGGCCGCTCGCCGTCGAAGCCGTCAAGGCCTCGGTCTACGAGACGGCCGAGCTGACCGAGGCCGCGGGCCTTGAATCCGAACTGGCCCGCGGCTGGCCCGTCTTCGATACCGCGGACGCGAAGGAGGGCTCACGGGCCTTCGCCGAGAAGCGGCCGCCCGTCTACCGCAGGGCCTGACCGTGTGCCGAACGACCGGCCCGGCCCACGACACGCACCGCTCCCCCTTCCGACGTTCCGGCACCCGCCGGACGAGCCCCGCCCGCAGCGGAGAATCTGGAGCCCACCCATGACAGCCGCTCCCTCACCGGAGGTGCTCCGCGCCCCCCTCGTCGTCGAATTCCCCTTCACCCGCTCGCTCGGGCCCGTGCAGAGCGCATTCCTCACCGGACTGCGCGAGCGCACCGTACTGGGGGTGCGGACCGGCGACGGCACCGTTCTCGTCCCACCGGTCGAGTACGACCCGGTCACCGCCGATGAGATACGGGATCTGGTCGAGGTCGCCCCGGCCGGCACGGTGACCACCTGGGCCTGGAACCCGTCCCCGCGCCGCGGCCAGCCACTGGACACCCCGTTCGCCTGGGTGCTGGTGAAGCTCGACGGCGCCGACACCGCCCTGCTGCACGTCCTGGACGCCCCGGGGCCCGGCGCCGTGCACTCGGGGCAGCGCGTACGCATCCGCTGGGCCGCCGAGCGCGCCGGGGCCATCACGGACATCGCCTGCTTCGAACCGTACGAGAGCGAGGCCGCCGACGCGCGCGCCGCGGCGCCCGCGCACAGCGGACTCTTCGACGACGCCGTCACCGGCATCACCGCCCCCGCACGCCTCGACTACGTCTACAGCCCGGGCCGCGCGCAGAGCGACTACATCGCCGCGCTCGCCGACCGCAGGACCGTCGGCGAACGCTGCCCCTCCTGCGCCAAGGTGTACGTGCCTCCGCGCGGCGCCTGCCCCACGTGCGGGGTCGCGACGACCGACCGGGTCGAGGTCGGGCCGGCCGGCACCCTCACCACGTACTGCATCGTCAACATCAAGGCCCGCGGCCTCGACATCGAAGTGCCCTATGTCTACGGGCACATCGCCCTGGACGGGGCCGGCCTCGCGCTGCACGGCCGGATCGGCGGCATCCCGTACGACCAGGTGCGGATGGGGCTGCGCGTCGAACCGGTGTGGACCGAGGGCGCCCGTTTCCCCGACCACTACCGGCCCACCGGCGAGCCCGACGCCGACTACGACACCTACAAGGAGCTGATCTGATGCGGGACGTCGCCATCGTCGCCTTCGCGCAGAGCGACCACCTGCGGCGCACAGACGAGTTCTCCGAGGTCGAGATCGTGATGCCCGTCCTGCACCGAGTGCTCGCGCAGACCGGGCTCAGGACCAGCGACATCGGCTTCACCTGCTCCGGGTCGAGCGACTACCTCGCGGGCCGGGCCTTCTCCTTCACGATGACCCTGGACGGCGTCGGTGCCTGGCCCCCGATCTCCGAGTCCCATGTGGAGATGGACGGCGCCTGGGCGCTGTACGAGGCCTGGGTGAAGCTGCTGACCGGCGAGGCGGACACCGCCCTCGTCTACTCCTACGGCAAGTCCTCGCCGGGCTCCGTCAGGGACGTCCTGACCCGGCAGCTCGACCCCTACTACGTGGCTCCCCTCTGGCCCGACTCCGTCGCGCTCGCCGCACTCCAGGCGCAGGCACTGATCGACGCGGGCGAGACCGACGAGGCCGCGCTCGCCGGCGTCGCCGCCCGCAGCCGCGGGGACGCCGCGGACAACCCGCACGCCCAGCTGCCCGGTGTCAGGCCGCAGGGCGACTACCTGGTGCGACCGCTGCGCACCGGCGACTGCCCGCCCGTCGGGGACGGCGCCGCGGCCGTCGTCCTCGCGGCGGGCGACCGGGCCCGGGAGCTGTGCGAGCGCCCCGCCTGGATCCGTGGAATCGACCACCGCATCGAGGCGCACAGCCTCGGCGTGCGCGACCTCACCGACTCGCCGTCCGCACGGCTTGCCGCCGAGCGGGCCGGGGCCTTCGAGCGTCCGGTCGACACCGCCGAGCTGCACGCACCCTTCACCTCCCAGGAGGTTGTCCTGCGCAAGGCGCTCCGCCTCGGTGACGGCGTACGCATCAACCCGTCGGGCGGCGCGCTCGCCGCCAACCCCGTGATGGCGGCCGGGCTCATCCGGCTGGGCGAGGCCGCGGCGCGCATCCACCGAGGCGAGTCCGACCGTGCTCTCGCCCACGCGACCTCAGGCCCCTGCCTGCAACAGAACCTGGTCGCCGTCCTCGAAGGAGAGGCCCAGTGAGTACCCAGCCCGCGCGCAGCCGAGCCACGGCCGGCAAGGAACCCGTGGCCGTCGTCGGCGTCGGCCAGACCCACCACGTCGCCGCCCGGCACGACGTGTCCATCGCCGGGCTCGTGCGGGAGGCGGCCCAACGCGCCCTGAAGGACGCCGAACTGGCCTGGGCGGACATCGACGCCGTCGTCATCGGCAAGGCCCCGGACTTCTTCGAGGGGGTGATGATGCCGGAGCTCTACCTCGCCGACGCGCTGGGCGCCGTCGGCAAGCCCATGATGCGGGTGCACACCGCCGGTTCGGTGGGCGGATCGACCGCACTGGTCGCCGCCGGCCTGGTGGCCTCACGGGTGCACAGGACCGTGCTCACCCTCGCCTTCGAGAAGCAGTCCGAGTCGAATGCCATGTGGGGGCTCTCCCTGCCCGTGCCGTTCCAGCAGCCCCTGCTCGCCGGGGCGGGCGGGTTCTTCGCCCCGCATGTGCGCGCCTACATGCGCCGGGCAGGCGCGCCCGACACCGTCGGCTCGCTCGTCGCCTACAAGGACCGCCGCAACGCGCTGAAGAACCCCTACGCGCATCTGCACGAGAAGGACATCACGCTGGAGAAGGTCCAGGCGTCCCCCATGCTCTGGGACCCCATCCGCTACTCCGAGACGTGCCCTTCGTCGGACGGGGCGTGCGCGATGATCCTCACCGACCGTGCGGGGGCGGCCCGTTCACCCCGGCCGCCCGCCTGGATGCACGGCGGCGCGATGCGCAGCGAGCCCACCCTCTTCGCGGGGAAGGACTTCGTCTCCCCGCAGGCGGGCAAGGACTGCGCGGCCGACGTCTACCGGCAGGCGGGGATCACCGACCCGCGCCGGGAGATCGACGCCGTCGAGATGTACGTACCGTTCTCCTGGTACGAGCCGATGTGGCTGGAGAACCTGGGCTTCGCGGCCGAGGGCGAGGGCTGGAAGCTCACCGAGTCCGGCGCCACCGAGCTCGACGGCGACCTTCCGGTGAACCCCTCGGGCGGAGTGCTCTCCACCAACCCCATCGGCGCTTCCGGCATGATCCGTTTCGCCGAGGCGGCACTCCAGGTGCGCGGCGCGGCCGGGGAACACCAGGTGGACGGGGCCCGCAGAGCGCTCGGGCACGCCTACGGCGGCGGTTCGCAGTTCTTCTCCATGTGGCTGGTGGGTGCCGAACCGCCCACCGGCTGACCGCCCCGGACGGACCGGTGCGGGGGCAGCTTCGGCCCGTCCGTGGCCGCCCCGGTCGCGACGCCGGCCACGCACGGCGAACCGGAGGAGCGGGGACGTGGCCGGAGCACCCCCTCAGCAGCTCTGCGCGACGCCCCGCCGGCAATCGCCGCCCGCACGCCGGCTCGTACCGTGCCGTCCGACAGCATGTGTCACGCACGGTGCCCAACTGGCTACGCTACGCTGCCGGATGGCGGTCGCCGGTGCCCCGGGCCCGGCGTCGGAGGACCCCCGGGGGCACGTACCATGGCTGCATGTCCTTCCTCCGCCGCCGCAGCGCCGCCACTCCCGCGGGTCCGGACTTCGACGTCCTGGCCATGGACCCGGGTGACTGGCCCGGCAACCTCGGAGCCGGACTCCTCCCCGCGCCCGACGGCACCTGTCAGGGTGTGTTCCTGCGGTACGACCTCTTCGGCGGCCGCGGTCCAGCGATGGTCATCGGAAACCTCCCGGAGGGCTCGCCCGCCCGTGACGTCTCCGAGGGGCAGGTCCCCTTCGAGGTGGCCCAGCTGCTGGCTGCCCTGGAGAACGATGAGCCCGTCGAGGTCCTCGACGCCGAGGACATGCCCGTGATGCAGGGCGACAACCTCCTGATCGTGCGGCGCCTGAAGCTCTCGGAGAGCCGGATCTCCTGCGTGCAGTTCGACCGCAGCGACAAGGTCCTGGTCACCATCGCCAGCTGGGACCGCCCGATCACGGACGACCTGTACGCCTTGCTGAAGCCGCTGCCCGCCGAGATGTTCCAGCAGGGCTGAGGCCCGCGGCCCGGCCGGCCCGCCCCGTGCCACGGACCCCGTACGTAAAAGTCGGGTAACACGGCTCCGCCAGAGTCTGGTTGCCGCACCCCTTCGCGCAGGTCACCGGCCATGCCAGTGGTCTGGACAACTGTTTCAACAGCCGCCCTGTGCGGCGGTCTTGACGTGCCATCACCTCAGGTCAGAGAGTGCGCCCATACCGTTCGAGAGATCAACACGGCGCAACTCCCGGCAAGAAGGGCCGTCATGACGTCCAAGCAGAGGATCAGACTCGCGCTCGCGCTGACCACCGCGAGCACCTTCGGCCTCGCCCTGCTCAGTCCGGCGGCGCAGGCGTCCCCGCAGAACCTCCGGCCCGAGTGCCCCCGCACCCTCGACTGCGCGTGGGCCCCCGCCGCCTACCAGCAGACCGGTGATCCCGCCGACAAGGAGACGTACGGCAGCTACGACACCGCCGACCGCCCGCACACCACGAAGATCAAGTACATCGTCCTGCACGACACCGAGGAAACCTTCGACAAGACGCTGCAGATCTTCCAGGACCCGCACAACCAGACATCCGCGCACTATGTGGTCCGCTCCAGCGACGGCCATGTCGCACAGATGGTCAAGGACAAGGACATCGCCTGGCAGGCGGGCAACTGGTACATCAACCAGCAGTCCATCGGGATCGAACAGGAAGGCGTCGCGACCGAGGGCTCCCGGTGGTTCACGCCGGAGATGTACCGCTCGACGGCCGCGCTCGTGCGGTATCTCGCGGCCAAGTACGACATCCCGCTCGACCGTCAGCACATCATCGGCCACGACAACGTCCCGCCCACCAGCGCGTCGGGCACGGCGGCCATGCACTGGGACCCCGGGACGTACTGGGACTGGGACTACTTCATGAAGCTGGTGGGGCGTCCCACCGTGCCGACCGCCTCGTCGCACAGCCAACTCGTCACCGTCAGCCCGGTGTTCAAGCAGAACATCCAGTCGTTCCGTGACTGCGAGAAGAACACCGACCTCCCGGCGCAGGCATCGAGCGCGGTGCCGCTCCACACCGGTCCCTCAGCCGACTCGCCGCTCTTCTCGGACCCGGGACTGCACACCGACGGCAAGCCCGGCACCAACTGCGTCGCCGACTGGGGCAGCAAGATCAGCGCGTCGCAGCAGGCCGTGGTCGCCGGGCGCGCACCGGGCTGGACCGCGATCTGGTGGTACGGACAGAAGGCCTGGTTCCGGAGCCCGGCGCACACCAGGACCACCGTACCGACGTCCGGTTACGTGGTGAGGCCGAAGGACGGCAGGACGGACGTACCGGTCTACGGGGTGGCCTACCCGGAGAAGGGCGAGTACCCGGCGGACTTCACCGCTGCCCACCTGGGCACGCCCCTCCCGTACACGATCGGGCAGGGGCAGGCCTATCCCGGCGGCGGTGAGGCGCCCACGGGCTACTACTACTCCCCGACCATCGACGCGTCCTACCCCTACGACCACACGTACTTCCCCGGCGCCACCAAGTACGTGACCGTGCAGATCGGCCACCGGGTGGCCTTCGTCAAGGCGTCCGACGTCGATATCGTCCGTACGCACTGACCGCGACGGCAGCCGGAGGACAGCACGGCGCGCGCCCTGTGTGCCGACACCGGGCGCGCACCGTGCTCTCCCCTCCGGGACTCCGTCCTCAGGCCCCGCGGTTCAGCGGGTGCCCACAGCGGCGCGGACGGCGCGCCGGGCCAGGGCGCAGTCGTCGTGCAGCCGCCTGAGCAGCAGCCGCTGCTCCTCGCCGTGGGACAGCACCCCCGGCTGCGGCTGCTGGCCCGCACCGGTCGGCGCTGCCTCGCGGATGGTCCGCTGGACAGCCGTCTCGTAGGTGCGGATCTCGCGGGTCAGCACCAGCATGAGGTTGACCAGGAAGGCGTCCCTTGCGGCAGGGCCCGCCGCCTGCGCGAGCTGGCTGATCTGGCGCCGCGCCACCGGCGCCTCACCCAGTACGGACCAGAGCGTCGCGAGGTCGTACCCCGGCAGATACCAGCCTGCGTGCTCCCAGTCCACCAGTACCGGACCCGCCGGTGACAGCAGGATGTTGGAGAGCAGGGCGTCGCCGTGGCAGAACTGGCCCATGCCCTGCCGGCCACCGGAGTGCGCGAGGCCGTGCAGCAGCTTCTGGAGGTCGCCGAGATCCCGGTCGGTGAAGAGACCGAGCTCGTGGTACCTGGCGATCCGTGACGCGTAGTCGAGGGGCTGGCCGAACAGGCCGCCCGGCGGGCGCCAGGCGTTGACCCGGGTGACCGCACCGAGAACAGCCCGCAGATCGGCGCGCGGCGGGGTCTCCACGGGGTGGCGCTGAAGTGCCGCTGCCCGTCCGGCCATCCGTTCGATCACCAGGGTGCAGTTCTCCGGATCCGCGGCGATAAGACGCGGGACCCGGACCGGCGGGCGGTGCCGCACAAACGTGCGGTACGTCGCTATTTCGTGGCGGAAACTCTCCGCCCACGCGGGCGACTGGTCGATCAGGCACTTGGCAACTGCCGTCGCCCGCCCCGTCGTTCCCACGAGCAGGACCGAGCGGCCGCTCCGTCGCAGTAACTGCACCGGGTTGAACTCCGGGCAGATGCGGTGCACCGAGGCGATCGCCATCCGCAGCTGGGCACCCTGGGGACCGGACAAATCGATTCTCCCGCTGAGCGGTTGAGCGCCAGGCGCCGCCGCCCGCCGGACCCGCCCGGCGCCGAGCGCCGCAGCGGCGTGGGAGGGATCGAGGTACGGTCCGCCGCCGGCAGGGAGGGAACGGTGCGGCCGGGATGGGGCGGACACGGAGGACGATGCTGTGTACATGGGGGATACAGATCCCTTCGTGTGCCGACAGGTTGCCTGCGCTGCCCGCTCCGGTGACCGGTGCATACCCTGGGGAGTACGGCCCGGCCACCGGGTCGGGGTGGCGCGTTCCTACCTCACAACGGCGCGCGGGTGGCACACCATCTGGCGGACCCTGGCGAACCCTGGCGAATAGTCGCAAGGCATCTGACACGGGGTTACTGTCGAACCAGCCGAGAACCTGGGGGCTTGACGTGACCGGAGAACCCAACACCCGCCTGGCAGACCTGTTCGGCCTGGCCGGCTGGTCCAAGGGCGAACTCGCGAGACTCGTGAACCGGCAGGCGGCCGTCATGGGCCACCAGCAGCTGGCGACCGACACCTCGCGGGTGAGGCGCTGGATCGACATGGGTGAGAGCCCGCGCGACCCCGTGCCCAAAGTGCTGGCAGCTCTGTTCACCGAGCGGCTCGGCCGTGTCGTGACCATCGAGGACCTCGGGTTCGTACGCCCTGGGCGCGCTGGAAAACGGCAGGCCACCGGGAACGCGGAAGAGACAGCGAACCCGGACGGCCTCCCGTGGGCGCCAGAACGGACGGCAGCGGTCCTCACCGAATTCACGGGAATGGACCTCATGCTCAACCGACGCGGCTTGGTGGGCGCAGGCGCTGCGCTTGCCGCAGGCTCCGCACTCAGCAGCGCCATGCACGACTGGCTCCACACCGATCCGGCCCTCGCGTCGGACGCCCCGGACTCCGGGCGCCCCCTGCAGGCGGAGCCCGCCGCATTCGACCGCTACGAGGCGGCCCCCATCGGGTCGCAGGAGATCGAGGCGCTGGAGCACTCCGTCGAGATCTTCCGCGCCTGGGACGCCTCACGCGGGGGTGGGCTCCAACGCAAGGCAGTGGTAGGCCAGTTGAACGAGGTGGGAGGGATGCTCTCCTACCGCCATCCCGACACTCTCCAGCGCCGCCTGTGGGGTGTCGCCGCCAATCTCGCCGTACTCGCGGGCTGGATGTCCCACGACGTCGGCCTCGAACCCACGGCCCAGAAGTACTTCGTCATCGCCGCCCACGCGGCGCGCGAGGGCGGCGACCGTCCGCGCGCCGGCGAGGCGCTGTCGCGGGCCGCACGCCAGATGGTCCACCTGGGCCGCCCGGACGAGGCGCTGGACCTGATGAAGCTCGCGCAGACAGGGTCCGGGGACCGGAACCTGCCGCGCACCCGCGCCATGCTGCACACCATCGAGGCCTGGGCGCAGGCATCGCTGGGCCACGGCCAGGCCATGCGGCGCACGCTCGGCGAGGCCGAGGAGCTGTTCGTGTCGGACCGCAGCGACGGGCCGGCGCCGAGCTGGATGCAGATGTTCGACGAAGCGGATCTGCACGGGATGCAGGCGCTGGCCTACCGCACACTCGCGGACCATGAGCCGTCCGCGGCCATCACCGCCCAGCGCCACGCCAGGCGCGCGCTCGAACTGCGGATCAACGGGCGCCAGCGGTCGAAGATCTTCGACTACATCTCTCTGGCCTCCGCCTGCTTCATCGCGGACGACCCCGAACAGGCCGACCGTTACGCGCGGCTCGCGCTGGTGTCGATGGGGGAGACCTCGTCCCACCGCACCTGGGACCGGTTGCGTGAGATGTACCGGCTCACGGGGCAGTACGCACGCCACGGCAGCATCCAGCAGCTGCGGGAGGAGATCCAGCTCGCCATGCCCAAGCAGAAGACGCGGCACAACCCCAGCAGGAACGCCCAGGCGTAACGGCCGGGCAAGGAGGGGGCGGGAGCGGAGCGGCTGCCGGGCGGGGCGGCGGGCGGTGGCGCTAGCGTGACCCGACGCGGGCGATGAGCACACAGGCGTCTTCCTGACGCTCCGTGTGGCCGTACTGCTCGACGACCAGCCGCATGCAGTCCTGTGCGGTACCGGCTTCGCCGAATCGCGATGCCAGGGCGAGCAGCCCGTCCTCGCCGGATGCATCCGCCGCACCGTGCGCGGTCAGTCCACCGGTGTGGAGGACCAGTACGTCTCCGGTCTGCAGCTGCACCCGGGCCTGTCCGTACGCGGCACCCGGCATGGCCCCGAGCAGCACTCCGTCCGGCGGCGTGAGGCCGCGCCCCGTTCCCCCGCGGAAGAGCAGGGGGGCGGGGTGGCCCGACTGTGCCCAGGTCAGTGTCCCGGCGACCGGGTCGTAACGGCAGCACACCGCGCTGCCCAGGGCGGGCTGCGCGGAGGTCTCCAGAAGTTCGTTGAGGTGTCCCATGAGAGCGCCCGGGGCGATCCCGGCCACGGCCATCCCGCGCAGCGCGCCCAGCAGCATCGCCATCGAGGAGGTGGCACCCACGCCGTGACCTGTGAGGTCTCCCACCGTGAGAAGCGACTGGCCGTCGGGGAGCGCCATCGCGTCGTACCAGTCGCCGCCGATGCGGGACGGTGCGGCGGACGGCAGATAGTGCGCCGCCAGGTCGAGAGAGGCGGGGCCGCCCTGCGGAAGCCGTACCGGACCGCGCCAGGGCGGCAGTACGGCCTCTTGTAACTCCACGGCGACCTGCCGCTCCGTCCGGGCGATCTGCTCCTGCCGCTGGAGCGAGTCCTGCGACTCGCGGACCGTGCGCTCGCTGCGCCGCAGATCGCTCACGTCGCGCAGTACGGCCCACATGGAGGCCGTGCAGCCGTCGCTGTCGAGGACGGGCTCACCCATCATGTGCAGGGCGCGCACGGTCGCGTCCGGCCGCCGGATCCGGAACTCCCCGTCGATCGGCTTTCCGTCGACCAGACAGTCGGTGACCATCGCGGTGAGCCCCGGCTGGTCGTCGGGCAGCACCACGGACGGGAGTTCGTCCAGGGAGAGTGGTCCGCTCTGCGGGGGGCGGCCGAAGATCTCGTAGAGCTCCCCGGACCAGCTCACCTCGTCGGTGAGGAGGTTCCAGTCGGCGCTGCCCACGCGGCTGAGCAGCGATGCGGAGGCCTTGCCGGTGCCGGGGCGGGCGTGAGCGCCGTGCCCGGTGGGACCGGCTGCGAGCGGCGCGGCCGCGGGGGCCGGCAGCCCTTCCTTCAGCTGTCCCAGATGTGTGCCCAGGTCGTCGAGGTGGTGGACGGCCAGATCGCACAGGGCGCGCTGCCAGCGGGCCTGCATATCGTCGTCGTCCGCGCCGGTGTCACGCCGCACGGCGTCCATGTCCCCGCGCAGCAGGCGGGTCCGGGTGATGAGCGCGTCGACCGTGCCCCGCTCGGGTGGCTGGGGGACGGGACGGTCCGCGAACACATGGGACGGCATGACGTACTCCGATACGGGCGCGGCGCGGCCAGGGCTGCGAAATGGACCGTTACGACTGTTGCACAGGGAGCGAGGGCCCGTAAGGGAATTGGCAACACTCGATGCGGTGGTGCTTATGGCATATGCCATAGGCCGACAGGGTGCCACAGCTCACACCGCTTGTCCCGGGAAAGCCGGGAACACCGAGGCTTCGTTCACCGTTCACCTATATGTGGGTACGGAGCGCCCGGCCGTGTCGCTTTCCGTCCCGCACACCGACCGCCCCGGCTGGCCTCCCCCGACCAGTCGGGGCACTTCTGTCTCCGCTCCGCCGGCTCAGCCCGGCCGGGACTTTTCGGCCATGGTCATCGGCGAATATGCCAGAGATATGGCCAGAACCGCATGGTGACAATGCGCCCGGAGCGAAGATACTCGTTGACTGGAACGTTGAATTTTGTTCGATTCGACGGTGTTCCACCGGTGAAAGGCGTCCGCACACTCCGGCCCGGGAACAACAGGTCCGGGAGGGGGCGCCGGCTGCGAACTGCCCTGGGGGAGTGGCTGTGCACGACGAATTCCTGTGCCATGTCACCGCGTACGGAGTCTGCGGTGGGCGTCGCGTGGGGGTGCCGCTCGGCACCTATCGCGCCCCCACCCTTCCGCTGGCCATGTGGTGGCTGCGGGACCGGGCGACCTGGATCTCGGAACGGCTGGACCCCAGCCCCGGCAGTGATTGCTTCCCGGTCAGGGCGCTCTTCGAGCTGCCGGCCGACGCCCCCGATGTGCCGGGCGCGTTCCGCGCCTGGCGGGACGGCGGTCCGCAACAGGAGAAGGCCGCGGAAGTGCTGGCCAGCGGCGGTCTCCTGCGATTCGCGATCAATGACGACACGACCGAGTACGAACTCCTCGCCGAATCGGTCGACGCTCTGCGCATGCAGCGGGCCGTTCCCGCGCTCGACCCCGCGGCGGCGGAATCCGTACCGGAACACCGCGGCCCCCTGCCGGCGCATACGCACGGAAGGGGGCGTGGTGAGTCCGGCTCCGCGCAGTTGTCGGGGCTGCCGTCAGGGGCCGCGCTGCTGGCCACTCTGAACAGCTCGACCGTGGTGTTCAGCTCTGCGGCAGGATGACCGCGCGTCCGTTGATCTTCCCGGCGTGCAGCCTCTCGTAGGCGAGCGGTGCCTCGTCGATCGCGTACGTCTCCACGTGGACGTCCACCGCCCCGGCGCGGGCCAGGTCGAGCACCTCGGTGAGCTCCGCACGCGAACCCCAGTACGGCGCCGCCACCGACACCTCGAAAGGGAGTGCGCCGAAGCCGACGGGCAGCGTGCCGCCGCCGATCCCCACAAGTGCGACGTCGGCCTCGACACCGGCCACCGCGCCGGCCAGCGCCACGGTGGGCGGGGCGCCCACGAAGTCGAAGACCGCCTGGGCGCCGAGCCCGCCGGTCAGCGCGCGGACCTTTCCGGCTGCCCGCTCGTCGGAGAGCACCGTTTCCTGGGCGCCTACCGCCTTCGCCAGAGCGAGCTTGTCCTCCGTGACGTCGAGCGCGATGACCCGCGCCGCGGACATCGCCCGCAGGAGCTGGATGGCCACGTGTCCCAGCCCGCCGGTCCCGATGACCACCGCGGTGGAGCCGGGTGTGAGCTTCGGCAGTGAGCGCTTGATCGCGTGGTACGGGGTGAGACCGGCATCGGTGAGCGGCACCGCCCCGACCGGGTCGAGGTCGCCGAGCGGCACGAGGTGGCGCGGGCTGTCCACGATCATGTACTCGGCCATCGCTCCGGGCGCGCCCAGGCCGGGCGGGTGGATGCCGAGTCCGGCAGCGCGCAGGCAGTAGTTCTCCTTGCCCTCGGCGCACTTGATGCAGGCGCCGCAGCCCCACGGCCCGTAGACCGCGACGGATTCGCCCTCGGTGAGGCCGGTGACTCCGGCACCCAGCGCGGCGACCGTGCCGGCTCCCTCGTGCCCGAGGGTGAGCGGGAGTTCGTACGGCAGGCTCTCCGCGGGGCGGCTCATCACCGCGATGTCAGAGTGGCAGACACCCGCCGCCGTGACCTTCAACAGGACCTGGCCCGGGCCCGGTTCGGGTTCGGGGAGGGTGACGACCTCGGGTGCGGCGCCGGCGGTGCGGTACTGGACAGCTTTCATGGTGTGCTCCTCGGCTGAGCGGGACGGTCCCCGATCCCGGCCCGCCGTGGTGATCGGTCAGCGTGCGGCGTAGCCGCCGTCGACGAGGTGGTAGCTGCCGTGGATGAACGAGGCGCGCTCCGAGAGGAGGAACGCGGTCAGCTCGGCCACCTCACCGGCTGTTCCCAGGCGCCCCGCCGGGTGCAGCGAGACGAGCTGCTCGCGCATCGGGTTGTCGGTGTCGCGCAGCAGCGGGGTGTCGATGAAGCCCGGTCCCACGGCGTTGATCCGGATGTCCTGTGCGGCGTATTCCAGGGCCGCGGTCTTGGTGAGCCCGACGACGCCGTGCTTGGCGGCGACATAGGCGGGGGAGCCGGCGAAACCGTTGGTGCCGAGGATGGAGGCCATGTTGACGATCGCGCCGCCGCCCGCAGCGAGGATCGCGGGCAGCTCGTACTTGAGTGAGTAGAAGACGCCGCTCAGATTGGTGTCGATCACGCGCTGCCAGGCGCTCACCTCGTACTCACCGGTCGGCAGGCTGGGGCCGCCGATTCCGGCGTTGTTCACCGCGAGGTGCAGGGCGCCGAAGGTGTCGGTGGCGTGCCGTACGGCACGCTCCACCGACGCCGGGTCGGTGACGTCCACGGTGACGGCGGTCGCGCGGGCCCCGGTGGCCTCCAGCCCGGCGGCGGCCTTGCGCGCGCCTTCCTCGTTGTAGTCGGCTATGACGACCGCGGCGCCGCCGCGAGCGAGCCGCTCGGCGACGGCCAGACCGATGCCGGATGCCCCGCCGGTGACCAGTGCGGCCCGGCCGGCGAACTCAGCTGTGGGGGTGGTGTTGCTCATGGTGCCTGTGTTCCTTTCGTACGGTGCGCCGCAGAGGTGTCACGACTGCGGCAGTTCGCCGGTGAGTGCGGCGAACGCGGCCTGGACGATGCCGGGAAGCGCGTCCTCGCGGGAGCCGCGGACCCAGGCGGACTGGGCTGCCACGAGAGCTCCCGCACCCGCGCCCACCAGAACGGCGGGGCGCAGGTCGTGGGCGTCGTCGACGTCCATCCGGGCGGCCAGGATCCGGATCGAGTCCGCCTGCGCCTCCACCCGGATGTGCTGGAAGGCCGCGTACAGCGTCGGTTCCCCGTCTGCGATCCGCATGAGTGCGAAGATCTGCGGGCGCCGGTGCCAGGCCGGGTGCGCGTCGTCGGTGAGCCAGTCGGCCACCGCGTTGCGGTAGGCGACGAGGGGCGTCTCGTCGGCCGGCCGGGCGCGCAGGGCCGCGTTGATCCGGTCGCCGTCGGCCCGGACGGAGTCCAGGACCGCGTCCTCCTTGCTGGAGAAATAGCGGCTGAACGTCCGGCGGGCCACGTCGGCCCGGTCGGCGATGTCCTCGACGGTCACGGCCTTGAGCCCGCGGTCGCACACGAGGGCGCAGGCGGCTTCCGCAAGCGCTTCGCGGGTCCTGCGGCTCTTGCGGACGCGCCGGTCCCCGGGCCTTCCCTCATCGTTCATACATTCACCGTACACCTGAAAATGTCCCACTGGGACATGAGGCCCAGTGGGACATCTCCGGCCGCTCCGGTATGCGTGCTCAGGCGCTCAGGCGCTCAGGCGCTCAGGCGCTCAGGCGCTCAGGCGCTTGCGGTGCCGGCTTGCCGGGCAGGCCGGGTGTCGCCGCAGGGCTCGTTCAGCAGGCTCCCTTGTCGCGCCAGACGCCCCAGTCGCCCGTGGTCCCGGGCTCCTCGTTCTGGGTCCACCACTGGGCCTGCCAGGTGTGTCCGCTGTGGGAGACCGTGGCCCCGCCGGTGTAGGTCGCGGTGCTGCTCCAGGCCGTCGCGGTGCAGGTGCCCGCCGGCGGCGTCGGGGAGGTCGGCGGTGTCGTCGGGGGGGTGGTGGGCGGCGTCGCCCCCGCGAACGTCACCGCGTACTTGGCGAACTCCCAGTCCGACTGCGGAACGCTGCTGCAGGTCCCGGACGTGGTGCCGTTGTCCGGCGGGCTGCACTGGCGGTCACGGTTGAGCGACCAGAAGGTGAAGCGGTCCATGTGGTGACTGGTGGCGTAGTCCAGGACGGTCTGGAAGTCGGCCTGCCTGAAGTATTCGCCGGTGTCGCTGCGGCCGTTCATGCCCGAGAAGCCCTCGTGGGCGTAGGCGGTCGCAGCGTCCCAGCCGAAGGTCGACTGCAGGATGGTGTTGAAGTTGGTCAGTGCGCTCGTCTGGGCCGCGGCGCCGCTGAAGCCGCCGTCGAAGGGCATGATCGAGAAGTTGTTGGGCGTGAAGCCCTGCGACTTGGCCTCGTTCAGCATCTGCTTGCCGAACCAGCCGGTTCCGTCGGCCGTGCCCGCGGTGGTGACCGACACGTACAGGCCCGGGTTGTTCTGCTGGAGGATCTTCGCCGCGCCGATCTCGTGCGCGACGGCCGCCGTGTTCTCGTACTCCGGCTCCTCCAGGTCGAAGTCGATGGCCTTCAGCTGGTACTTGGTGATCACCTGCTGGTAGGCAGCGGCCGTCGAGGCCGAGTCGGAGCAGGCCTGGCCGAGCTTGGTCCCGCCGTACCCGCCGATGGAGACGGATACGTCGCCGCCCTTGGCGCGGATCGAGCTGATGACGGAGGAGACCGCGGTGTCGGACGAGACGGCCGATGTGCCGCCCCATGTCGGGCTGCAGCCACCACCGTTGGGGGCCAGGATGAAGGCGAGCTGGAAGGCCTTCAGTCCGGTGGCGTCCATGATGGCCCCGGCGTCGGGCGGGTTGTTGTCGGTCGGCATGAGATACGGGGCCGCCGCGTACCAGCGGTTGCTGAGCGCGGTGGTGCCCGCGGTCGCTCCGGCCGCCTGTCCGGTGGTGAGTACGGCCAGCCCGGTGGCGGCCAGCGCGGCGGTCGCCGCGCCGCACAGCAGGGCGCGGATACGAATACGTTTCATCTGGCGGACTCCTGAAGGGTGGAGGAGTCGTCAGAATCGGCGGCTGCCGGATCCGCGTCAACGGCTTGGCCTAGACCATTGCCAATCCTTGGGGATTGGGTCGCGGGAGCCGGGCGGGCCGCGGGGCCCACGTGCCCCTCGGTCCGCGCCCCCGCCGGGGCGCGGACCGGTCGTCAGCCGCGCGGCAGCGCGGTCGCCTGCACCCCGGGCAGCCCGGTCCAGTCATTGGAGACGACGCTCGCGTGCGCCGCCGCGAGTCGGGCGACCCGCGCCTGCGCGTCGGACGCGGACGGATTCTTGTCGTCCAGGGCCGGGGCCACGTTCTGGGCGTCGGTCATCACCAGCATGTAGTGGTGCGTGTCGTACCAGGAGGTGTCGATGGTGCCGCCGGTATAGGCGGCGGCGTCACCGTCGAAGAAGACGAACCAGGGCCGGATCGAGGTGTCCGTGTACCGGGTCCTGGGGTCGCCCGCCTGGGCG
This sequence comes from Streptomyces sp. NBC_00388, assembly GCF_036061255.1. Classification (NCBI taxonomy): domain Bacteria; kingdom Bacillati; phylum Actinomycetota; class Actinomycetes; order Kitasatosporales; family Streptomycetaceae; genus Streptomyces; species Streptomyces sp. NBC_00388. The sequence continues at coordinate 651,107 of NZ_CP107948.1, read as the reverse complement.
GTGTGCACGGCCGGGAAGATCTGGGCCTGGTCGGTGTGGCCCGCCGCGTGCAGGTCGCGGAGGTGGCCGGCGTACTCCCGGTCGGTCCACAGCGAGTCGGTCGGGTTGCTCTCCTCGACCGTGCCGGGAATGATCTCCAGCAGCACCTTCCCGGCGAGTTGGGCGCGTGTGGGCCAGTTGCCCGCCGAGGCGGCCTCGTCCAGTGTGGCGTACTGGCCGCCTCCCGGCTTGGCCAGCAGATCGGCCGGACGGAATACGGTGGAGCCCAGATGGGCGGCGACGGCCTGGTCCAACTGGGCCGGGCCCAGGCCGAGGTTGGACTGGAAGCCCGCTTTCATCTCCAGCTTGATCACCAGTGGCGCGTGCCCGGGGTGGGCCCCGAGCCAGACGCGTACGTCGTCCAGGCAGGTCTCCAGATCCTTGTTGGCGCCCCCGGTGTAGAGCTGGCCCGGGGTGTCGGCGCTCACGCAGTTGTTGCTGTTCCCCAGGGGGTTGGAGTGGCTGACCTTCCACTCCTTGGTGACGATGTCGTCCCAGACGTCCAGCTCGATCATCGAGGTGCCGGTGTCCAGGGACTGGGCGAGATAGGGAAAGGCGGCGGGGTCATAGGTGTTGTGGAGGCCCGACGTGGTGGCCCCCGAGAGGGGCAGTGAGCCGGCGCCGGCGGCGGACGCGCCGGCGGTCGGGCCCGCAGCGGCGAGGGCGAGGCCGGCCGCCGCGGCACCGATGAGTATCGCGCGCAGCCGGAGTGGGACGCGTCTGAACCGTTGGCCTGACATGTTTCCTCCTGTGGGGGGGGTGTGACTCTCCGTCAGGACTGTCGCACTCCTGGGTGAATCGACGGAGACATGCCAAGCAACATAGGGGAATCGCCCCGCGACGAGGGCGAGACGGGACAACTCCCTTGCGGAGAAGCCGGGCTGCCGGGATTCCGGAACACGCCCGTACGCGCGCCGGCCCGGTCGCCCGGCCCGGCGGGTGTCAGACGGAGGGCAGTTCTTCACCGCACCGGGAGCAGAACCGTGCGCCTGGCTCCTGCGCGAGACGCCCGCAGCCGGGGCAGACCAGGTCGAGCAGGCACGCCGCCTCGCCCCCGGCCTGCTCCACGGGGGCCGCGCCGACGGTGAGTCCGGGGCGGCGCCGGTGCACGGTGAGGTAGCAGAGTCCGTCCGGGCCCGCGGTGAGCGAGCGGCGGGCGCCGTGCGGCAGCCAGACGACCGCGCCGGGCGCCAGCGCCTGCGGCCCTTCGGTCGTCTCCAGCCGCCCGCTGCCGCCGACCACGCACACGAGCACATCGAGGTCCGGCTCCACATGCCCGGCGACCCCGGCGTCCGGCGCCAGCCGGATCACGTTGGAGTCCAGCTGGCGCCCCGGCTCGGCCAGCCGCCACAGTGCTCCGCGGTCCTCGTCGGCGGCAGCACGGACCAGCCGGGCCGTGTCGGTGACGACACCGGGGACGGGGGTGCGGGACAACGGATCCTCCTGCGGCGGGCGTACGGCGGGCGAGGGGGAGATCGTACGCCCGCCCGGGCCGGTCCGCCGCGGTCAGGACCGGGTGAGCACCACCACGGGGATCTCCCGGTCGGTCTTGGTCTGGTACTCGTCGTAGGCGGGCCATACGGCCGCCATCGTCCGCCACATCTCCGGCTTCTCCCCGGGTTGCGCCGTCCGCGCGTGCGCGGTGAAGCGGTCGCCCTTCACCTGGACCTGCACCTGGGGGTCGGCCTGGAGGTTCAGGTACCAGGCGGGGGGTTCGTCGGACCCGCCCTTGGAGGCGACGACCAGCAGATCGTCGCCGTACGGCTGGTAGATCAGCGGGGTGCTGCGCTGCTGACCGCTCTTGCGCCCGGTGGTGGTGAGGATCAGGGTCGTCGTCCCCTGCCACTCGTGTCCCTCGGCTCCGTCGGTGGCGACGTAACGCTCGACGTGCTCCTTGCCGAACAGCATCTCTGACTCCTCTGTCGTCGGAATCCTCAGGTGTCCCCGTGTTCCCAACCTACGCCGGGATGCGAACGGTTCAGCCGCCGGCGCCCAGCCGTGCGGGCACTGCGCCCGGTGCGTCCAGCTGGTGTGCCGTGTCCTGGTGCAGCAGCCCGATCAGCCGGTCCGCCTCGGCGCGTGTCAGATGGAGGAGCATCGCGTCCTCGGGGTGCGCGGGACCGGGCGGGGCGATCACCAGCCGCGCGGTGCTCGCACCGGCCGAATCGGTGGTGAACGACGGCGGGAACGCCTGGCGCCAGTCGACGAGCGCGTCCCTGAGCCGGCCGTGCGGAGAGCTGAGATCGCGCGCGACCCAGCCTGTCGTCACCTGGGCGAGATGATCCAGTTTCTGAGAGTTCGTCACCGCTCCATACTGGCCGCACGGCCCGTGGCGCGCTCGCTGGATACGCGCGGAGGGGTGACACCCGGACGGCCGGCCGAGCGGTCGCCGCCGGGCCCCGTTCAGTCCTGCGGCGGGCGCCCGGCGGCCGGAACCTGCTCGGCCGGGAGGACCGGATCCGGGGGCGTCCCGTCCCCGAACGGGCGGCCGCCCAGCTCCTCCCGGTGGTGCGGGGTGAGCCAGCCCGCCAGGTCGGGCCCCAGCGGCACGATGCCCGTCGGATTGATACCGGTGTGCACCGTGTAGTAGTGCCGCTTGATGTGGTCGAAATCGACCGTGTCGCCGAAGCCGGGGGTCTGGTAGAGGTCCCGGGTGTACGCCCAGAGCACCGGGTCCTCGGTCAGCTTCGACCGGTTGCACTTGAAGTGGCCGTGGTAGACGGCGTCGAACCGCACCAGGGTGGTGAAGAGCCTGATGTCCGCCTCGGTCAGCGTGTCCCCCACCAGGTAGCGCTGTTCGGCCAGCCGCCCTGACACCAGCTCCAGACGCCGGAACACATCGCGGTACGCGTCCTCGTACTCGCTCTGTCCTGACGCGAAGCCGGCCCGGTACACCCCGTTGTTGACGTCCCGGTAGATCCCCTCCATGACCTCGTCGATCTCGTCGCGCAGGCGCTCCGGGTAGAGATCGGGCGCCCCGGGCCTGTGCAGCGCGGTCCACTCGGTGGCGAGGTCCAGCGTGATCTGCTGGAAGTCGTTGGTGACCAGCTGACCGCTGGGCACGTCCACGAGGGCGGGGACGCTCACGCCGCCCGGGTAGCCCGACTCCCGCGCGTCGTAGGCCTCGCTGAGGAAGCGGATGCCGAGGACCGGGTCCCGGTCTCCGGGGTCGAGGGTGAAGCGCCAGCTGCGGTCGTCCTGGACCGGGTCGGTGATGCCCAGCGAGAGCGCGTCCTCCAGGCCGAGCAGCCGCCGTGACACCAGTGCGCGGCTCGCCCACGGGCAGGCCCTGCTGACCACCAGCCGGTACCGTCCGGCCTCGGCCGGCCAGCCGTCCCGGCCGTCGGCCGTGACACGGTCGGCGAAGTGGCTCCTCGACCGCTTGAACGGTTTCCTGCCGTACCCGGAATTGCCGCCGTCCCCATCGCCGTCGCCGTCGCCGTCGCCGGAGTGATTCATCACCGTGGTCCTTCCCGTCGGCCTGCTCTTCTCTGGGACAGCGACTGAGGCGCGAGGCCGGCCGGAAGGGCTTCATGCAGCTCAGCGCCGGTTCTGTCGAAGCTAGCAGGCGCGACGGGCGCAGTGGTATAGGCGGTTCAGGTGAAGCCGGGCGTGAGCTGCCTCTGACGGAGCCGCCCCCGGGCCCGGGACGACTCCAGGGAGAAAGCCACCACGCCGAACGCCCCCGCACGGGCGGGGCCGCGGAGCCGCCGGCAGCCCCGCGGTCCCCGGATCAGGCGGAAGGAGGCAGTGTCGCCCCCACCGGCTCCCTGCGGACCACGTCCACCAGTGACAGATCCGTGATCTTGAGGCTGGGCGAGACCGCGAGGGTCAGGGTCGACACGCTCATGAACGGGTTGAGGTGGTCCCAGCCCCACTCCGTCAGCGCGGTACGCACCGCTCCCGACTGCGCGGCGATCTCCTCGGCCGGGGCCGGGGACATCACGCCGGCCACCGGCAGCGGCAGCCTGGCCGCCACGGTGTCGCCGTGCACGACGGCGACGCCGCCGCCATCGGCCAGCACCGCGTCCGCGGCCGTCGCCATCGCGGTCCTGGACGTCCCCACGGTCACCAGATTGTGACTGTCGTGGGCGTACGTCGTCGCGACCGCGCCCGCCGAGAGCTCGCGGCCCAGCAGGGGCGCGAAGACCGTGCCGGGGCGGCCGTAGCGGTTGCGCACTCGCACGAGGGTCACCCGGCCCTCCCACTGCACCTCGCCGTCCCGGACGGGCAGTTCGGTCTCGGCGGCCTCGGTGTAGGTGTCGCGCGCGTTGACCCGCATCGCCCGGAAGCGGTGGACGCCGTCGGGCAGCTCGACCCGCCAGCGGAAACCGTCCGGGGTCTGCGGCTCGACGTCGATCGTGCCGGACAGCGCACCGGCGACCGGCTCCGCCGGGTATGCCGGACGCCCGTCCCGGGCCACGGTGCGGCCGCCCGCGATGACCAGCGCCGGGTCGAAGGCTGCCAGCTCGCCGCGGAGCAGGACCAGGTCCGCCCGCTTGCCCGGGGCCACCAGCCCGCGGTCATGGAGCCGCAGCCGCTGTGCAGGGTTCCACGTCAGGGCGCGCAGCACGTCGGCCGCGGGCAGCCCGGCCCGGACCGCGACGCGCGCGATGTGGTCGAGGTGGCCGGTGGACAGGATGTGGTCGGCGGCCAGGTCGTCGGTGACCAGGCACAGCGGCGGCAGCTGCGGCAGGGCGAGCAGCGCCTCGACGACCTCCGGGAGCAGGCACTTCTCCTGGAGCATCATCAGCATGCCCATCCGGGCCTTCTCCAGGACGACCTCGGTGCGGTTCTTCGTGTGGTCGGAGTCGACGCCGGTCGCCATGTACGCGCTGAGTTCGGCGCCGCTGAGGTTGGGGCAGTGCCCGTCGAGGATGACCCCGCGCTCGCGGGCCGCGCCCACGATGCCCCGCATCCTGGGCTCGTCGGCCACGACCGCCCGGTAGTCCATGACCTCGCCCAGCGCGATGACACCCGGCCACTGGAGCATCTCGTCGATGTCGTCGGCTGACAGACTGGCGCCGGCGTGCTCAAGGCCCTGGAGCGCGGGCACACAGGACGGCACACCCCAGAGCTGGGTCTGCGGCGTCCCCTGCCCGGCCTCGGTCATCCAGCGCATCGCCTCGGCGCCCGCGACGTTGACGATCTCGTGCGGGTCGGCCAGGACCGTCGTCGTCCCGCGTGCGAGCGTCAGCCCGGCGAAGGTCTGCGGAGTCAGGAACGAGCTCTCGATGTGCATGTGCGCGTCGACGAAGCCGGGCACGATCAGCATCCCGCCGGCGTCCACGTGCTCCCGCGCGTCGCCGGGCGAGCCGGGCGGCACCACGCCGCTGATGCGGTCGCCGCGCAGCAGGACGTCGGCGGCGAACTCCTCCCCCGTGAAGGTGGACACCACCCGGCCGCCGCTGATGCGGACGTCGTGCGGTTCCGGCAGGTGCTGCTGGTCAGTGGTCATGCGGCAGTTGCTCCTCAGCGAGCCGTCGAGTCCTGGATGCCTCTCCCCGTACTTCGGGGGCGGCAGGCTCAGGGGACGAGTGTGTAGAAGTAGTAGCCGAGCGGGATCATCACGATCCACAGCCCGAGCGGGATCTCCCGGAAGCGGCCCGCGGCGGCCTTCACCAGGACGTGCGCGGCGAGGCCGACGGCGATTCCGGTGCCGAAGTTGCCGAAGAAGATGGTCGTCGCGACGACCAGGGCGGCAGGGATCGCGTCCGTCGGGTCCCGGAAGTCGACGTTGCGCAGCGCGCCGAGCATGCTCAGACCGATGTACATCAGGACGGGCGCGGTCGCGGCCGAGGGGATCAGCGTGGCGAACGGCGTGACGAGCAGCAGCGCCGCGAAACCGAGCGCGGCGTAGACGGACGTGAGCCCCGTACGTCCGCCGCTGTCCGCGCCCGCGGACGACTCCAGGTACGCGGTCATGCTCGGCGCGCCGAGCCCGGCGCCGCCGATCACCGCCGCCGAGTCGACGTAGAACGGCCTGCGGATGCCCGGCACGTTGCCGTCCTTGTCGGTCAGGCCGGCCCGTCCCGCCACGGCGATCAGCGTGCCCGTCATGGAGAAGAACTCCGAGACGAAGAAGGCGAAGATGTACGGGAAGTACGCGGGCTTCAGCGCCCCCAGGATGTCGATGTGGAAGACCACGGGGCCCGGGCTGTCGGGCGCCCCGAAGAAGTGGCCCGGCAGTTCGGTCACACCGCACGGGATACCCGCCAGGGTCACCACGGCGATGGTGATCAGGAACGCGCCGGGGACCTTCCGGGTCACCAGGGCCGTCAGCAGCACGAGACCGCCGAGCGCCAGCAGGGCCGCGGGCTGCGAGAGGTCACCGAGGCTCAGCGAGTTGCCGGCCGGCTTCGCGATCACCAGCCCGCTGTCCCGGAAGCCCAGCAGCGCGATGAAGAGCCCGAGACCGCCGCTGATCGCGTACTTGAGGTTCAGCGGCATCAGCCGAGTGATGAGATCGCGGATGCCCAGCGCGGTGAGCACCAGGAAAGCGACGCCGGACCAGAAGACCATGCCCAGCGCGGAATCCCAGGGGACCCCGTCCTGGCCGACGATCGTGACAGCGAGCAGCGCCACCCCGCCGAGGCCGGGCGCGAGCACGAACGGCAGGTTCGCGAACAGGCCCATCGCCAGTGTGGCCAGCACGATCGCGATGATCACGGCAGTGGTGACCGGTCCGAGCGGCAGGCCCGCCTTCGCCAGTTGGCCGGGCACGACCACCACGGCGTAGGCGGCCGCGACGAACATGGAAAGGCCCGCGACGGCCTCGGTACGCGGTGTGCTGCCGCGCTCGCGGATGCGGAACAGCCGTTCCAGCGGCGAGGAGCGTGGCCCGGAGGCCGGCTCTGGCGCGTCCTGGACGTCGGGCGCGTCGGGTCGGTGCATGAGTACCTCGGCAGGATGAGGGGGCGAGGCCGGTGTTCCGGGTCTCTGGCGCGGCTGCGGTGCGACTCTGCCGCGCCACGCCGCCCGGGGTTCTGCAACCGGTCTCTGTAACCGGTTGCAGAGACCGGTTGCGGATAGGATGGCACGACCCGGCCGCCACGTGAACCCCGTGATCGGTCACACTGCGGTCACACGGTCCGTACGGGGCAGCCGACAGGCGCCACCCGCGCGGCGGACGGAGGGGGATCCGACGATGGCGACGCTGGCCGATGTGGCCCGCGCGGCGGGCGTGTCCAAGGCGACGGCCTCCCGGGCGCTGATGCGGCCCGAGATGGTCGCGGACGCCACCCTCCAGCGGGTGCGTACCGCCGCCGAACGTCTCGGCTTCCACCCGAACCCGGCTGCCCGCGCTCTGACCACCGGGCGGACCGGCATGATCGGGCTGATCGTGCCGACCCTGGCCAACCCCTTCTTCGCGCCGCTGGTCCTGGGCGCCCAGCAGGCCGCCGAGGAGACCGACAGCCACCTGCTGCTCACGGTGTCGGAGTACAGCGCCGAACGTGAGGCCGCCCTCGCCGACCGGATCTCCGGGCAGGTGGACGGGCTGATCATGGTGGCGCCCGTCGGTCCGGACGCCGCACTGCGCGAGCAGGCCGCCCGTCGCCCCCTCGTCCTGGTCGACCGCCGCTCGGGCCGGCTGCCCGCCGTCGTCCTCGACACCGCGTCCGGCACCTCCGCCCTGGTGAGGCATCTGCTCGACCTCGGGCACCGCGACATCGCGTACGTATCGGGTCCTGCCGGTTCCTGGGCCGACACGCGCCGCCGCGCCGCCATGGCGGAACAGGCGGCGACCGCCGGGGCCCGGCTGCGGGTGCTCGGGCCGCTGCCGCCGACCTTCGACGCGGGGATCGGCGCCGCCGCCGAGCTGCCGTCCGGGGCCACCGCGGTGATCGCGTACAACAGCTACCTGGTGCTCGGACTGCTGCACGGGTTGAGGGCGGCAGGAATCCGGGTCCCGGAGGACGTGAGCCTGGCCGCGGCCGACGACCTCACGGCGCTCGGAGCCACGTCCCCTGCCGTCACCGCGCTGGGTGTCCCGGTCGGTGAGGCGGGAGGGCTCGCGGTGACCCGGCTCCTGGAGGTCTGTGCGGGCAGCCGCAGGACCGTCGTGACCGAGCTGCCGACCGTGCTCCACCGGCGGGCGTCCACGGCGGCACCGGGACGCCCGGCCGGCGTGCGGCACCAGGACTGATCACGGTCCGCTGCCGGCCGGCGTGATCGTGCGCATCCGTCCGAACACGTGGACGCACCCGGCCGGTGCCAGGTCGGGGAGCAGCATGCAGCCGATCGAGTACGTGCCCTTGGCGCTGTGGATCGCGCCCATGACCAGGGGCGGAACGAAGCCGCCGAGGCCGCCCGTCGCCCCGACGATGCCCGTCACGCTGCCCACCCGGGGCTGCGGGGTGACCTGGGAGACCAGGGCGAAGACGCTGCTGCTCGCTGTGCCGAGGCCCGCAGCCATGACGAGGAAGCAGCTGGTGCCGGTGGGATCGAGCGGGGGGTCGAAGGCCTGGACGATCGCCGTCGGTGTGACCGGGGCCAGTGCCCCCGCTGTGACGACGGCAGGGTGGACCCGGTCGGCGAGGCGTCCGCCGACAGGCCGGAGGATGACGGTGACCAGCGCGAAACCGGCGGCCTTCGTCCCCGCATCGGTCGGGGACAGGTGGTACCAGGTCTTCGGACACGTGGGCAGGTAGACCCCGAACGCCACGATGCCGCCGAACCCGATCGCGTAGAGCGCCGACAGCTCCCAGGTGACCCGCAGCCGTCCGGCGCCTCCGGCTTCCTCGGTGCGGCTTCCCCCGAGGCTGGCGGGGCCCGTGGGGTGGCGCCACCCGGCGGCACCCGGATGGAGCCGTACGGCGGGACGCGGATCATCCGGAGGTGGCAGCTGAAGCGGGGGGCGGATGCGTGCCGGGCCCCGGCACGGCGTGGCCGGAATAGGGACGGGGGCACTGCCGTTGTACGATTCAGTTCAACATTCAACTACTGGTCCGGCCGGTGCCCGGCGCACCCGCAGCCCGGACCGGCCAGAGCTTCGAGAGGTGAGCGCGATGCAGTTCGGGATCTTCACCGTCGGCGACGTCACGACCGACCCGGCCACGGGGAAGGCGCCGTCCGAGCACGAGCGGATCAAGGCGATGGTCGCCATCGCGCTCAAGGCCGAGGAGGTCGGCCTGGACGTCTTCGCGACCGGCGAGCACCACAACCCGCCGTTCGTGCCGTCGTCCCCCACCACGCTGCTCGGTCATATCGCGGCCCGTACCGAGCGCCTCATCCTGTCCACCTCCACCACCCTCATCACGACGAACGACCCGGTGAAGATCGCCGAGGACTACGCGATGCTCCAGCACCTGGCCGACGGCCGCGTCGACCTGATGATGGGGCGCGGGAACACCGGACCTGTCTACCCGTGGTTCGGCAAGGACATCCGGCAGGGGATCCCGCTCGCCGTGGAGAACTACGCGCTGCTCCACGAACTGTGGCGCAAGGACGTCGTGGACTGGGAGGGCAACTTCCGTACCCCGCTGCAGAGCTTCACCGCCACGCCCCGCCCCCTCGACGGTGTGCCGCCGTTCGTCTGGCACGGCTCGATCCGCAGCCCCGAGATCGCCGAGCAGGCGGCGTACTACGGCGACGGATTCTTCGCCAACAACATCTTCTGGCCGAAGGACCACTTCAAACGACTGATCGCGCTCTACCGCGAGCGGTTCGCCTTCTACGGGCACGGAACCCCGGAGCAGGCCACGGTGGGCCTCGGCGGGCAGGTGTTCATGCGGAAGAACTCCCAGGACGCCGTACGAGAATTCCGGCCGTACTTCGACAACGCGCCGGTGTACGGGCACGGGCCCTCGCTGGAGGAGTTCACCGAACAGACACCGCTGACCGTGGGCAGCCCGCAGGAGGTCATCGAGAAGACCCTGGCCTTCCGGGATTCCTTCGGTGACTACCAGCGCCAGCTGTTCCTGATGGACCACGCGGGGCTCCCGCTGAAGACCGTCCTGGAGCAGCTCGACATCCTCGGCACGGAGGTCGTGCCGGTGCTGCGCGAGGAGTTCGCCAAGGGACGGCCGGCCGGGGTGCCGGACGGCCCCACCCATGCCGCGCTCGTGGCCGGACGTGACCGCGGTCTGCGGGCCGGGACCGGGGAGGTGTCCGTATGACCGCGCTGAAACTGGTGGCCGTCTCGGCCGGTCTCGGCCGGCCGTCGTCGACCAGGCTGCTGGCCGACCGGCTGGCCGGGGCCACAGCCGGCGAGATCAAGGGCCGGGAGGTCGAGGTCCGGGTTGTCGAATTGCGCGACCTGGCGACCGCGATCGCGGGCCATCTGGTGGCCGGCTTCCCGAATCCGGCGCTGCGCGACGCCATCGACGCGGTGGCCGGAGCCGACGGCCTGATCGCCGTGACACCGGTGTTCACCGCCTCGTACAGCGGTCTGTTCAAGTCGTTCTTCGACCTGATCGACAACACGGCGCTGGCCGGCACTCCGGTGCTCGTCGCGGCGACCGGCGGCACCGCACGCCACTCGCTCGTCCTGGAGCACGCGATGCGCCCGCTCTTCGCCTATCTGCGAGCGCTGGTCGTCCCCACCGCCGTCTACGCCGCGTCCGAGGACTGGGGGTCGGACGGTGACGCGGGAACCGCGAGCCTTCCGGACCGCATCGGACGGGCAGGCCGTGAGCTCGCGGCGCTGATGGCGGGCCGGTCCGCGGTGGACCGGCCCGCCGGCGCCGGGACGGACGGCGCGGACGGGGACCGGGACCGGGCCGGCGGGAAGAGCCCGGACGGGGACGGCGCGCACGGGAGCGGAGTCCCCGGTGATGACGACTTCGCGAACGTGGTGCCCTTCGCGCAGCAGCTGGCCGGGCTCCGCGCCCGCTGACCGGCGCCGACCGACACGCGCCCCGGTGGGTGTCCGGGGGCTGCTGGGCCGATCGGGGGAGAACGCCCGGGGCCGGAATAGACGTCCGCACGGCGGAGGTTGGAGCCCCCATGACCTCCGAAGAACACGCGCGATTCGGCAGCATCGGCATCTGGAGCTCCGCTCTGCACCCCGCGGAGCCAGGCCTGCGCAGTCAGGTGGCCGAAGCCGTGGCCGAGCTGGACGAACTCGGCTACGGCACGGTCTGGATCGGCGGCAGCCCGTCCATGGATGACGTGGTGCCGCTCGTCGACGCCACGCGGCGCATCACCGTCGCGACCGGCATCCTCAGTATCTGGGAGCACAGCGCGGCCGAGGTCGCGGAGCAGGCCGCGCGCGTCGAGAAGCGCCACCCCGGCCGATTCGTGCTCGGCATCGGCGTCAGCCATGGCGCGCTCGCCCCGCAGTACGCCCGCCCGTACTCGGAGATGGTCGCCTATCTCGACGGGCTGGACTCGGCCCCCGACCCGGTACCGGCCCGGGGGCGGGTACTTGCCGCGCTCGGACCGAAGATGCTGGAACTGTCGGCTGCCCGGGCCGCCGGCGCCCACCCCTATCTGGTCACAGCGGAGCACACGGCGCAGGCCCGTGCCACGCTCGGCCCCGACGCCCTGCTCGCGCCCGAGCTGAAGGTCGTACTCGACACCGATATCGACCGGGCGCGCACCGTGGCGAGGGAGACGCTCGCGATGTACCTGCAGCTGCCCAACTACACGCGGAACCTGCTGCGGCTCGGGTTCGAGGAGGCCGATGTGGCCGACGGCGGCAGCAACCGCCTGCTGGACGCGCTGTTCTCCCTGGGCGATCCGGAGACGGCGCGCACCCGGGTGGACGCCTACCGGGCCGCGGGCGCGGACCATGTGGCGCTCCAGGTGCTCACGGGGGACAGGCGCCGGGATCTGCCGCGCGCCGAGTGGCGCGAGCTGGCGTCCGCCTTCTCGCTGAGCTGACCCCCGGCCGCGCCGAATCCTCGCGGCCTGAACCTGCCCTGCGCGTTCGGGCCCCGCCGGCATCCCCGGGGGGCCCGGCGCCGGACGAGCGACCCGACCACTCTTCGACGGCCTCGCGGCCAGGTCCGCGGGGCCGTCGCCGTCGTTCCGGGGAACTCGACACCGGCCGACGTCTATTGACGGCCCGTCCGCCCGCTCCTAAAGTCTCCAACCGTCCGATGCATGACGTCTGATGTCATGCATCGCGTTTCTTCTCCCCACCGAACTCCCTACCGCACCAAGGAGCTTTCGAGCAGATGGCACTGATGTGGAGAACACCAGCGTTCCTGCGGCGGCCGGCCGTCGCCCTGCTGGGCTTGGTCGCGCTCGCTGCCGCCACGGTGGTGACGACGGGCCCCGCCGCCGGGGCGGCGGCCGGCAGTCAGTCGGCCGTGGTCAGCCAGGACTGCACCAGCAGCAGGATCCGTGTGTCGCTGCTCAACCCCACCACGGCGGCGACCACCTTCACGGTGACCTGGCCGGGCAGCGGCAGCTGGACCCGTGCGGTGGCGGCCGGTGACCGTACCGACCTGTACTTCTCCAAGCCCAGCGGTACGGAGTACTCCTTCCGCACCACCACCCCGCAGGGGCTGGACAGCGCCACATCGGGAACCCTGGAGTGCGGCAGGTCGGTGGCCGCGCAGCTGAGCATGGAGTGCGGCGCCGACGGCCCACCGACCGCGGCCCACCGGCTGGGCCTCACCCTGGTCAACCGGTCCGACACGTCCAGGACCTTCACCGTGGAGTGGGCCGGGCGAGCCGGCTCCCCATGGACCCGGACCCTGGCGGCCCACAGCTCGGACGACACGCTGTCCTGGACGGTGGCCGACGGAGCCGCCTACCGCGTCCGGACGACTGCCACCGGCTTCGACCGTACCGAGAGCGGCGCCGCGCGCTGCGGGACGGCCGGGGGCACGCCCGGTATGAACACCCGGACCCTCTTCGCCGCGCGGACCGCCACCGGCGCCGGAACCCCGATCGCCGGCCTCAACCGGGCGAAGGCGGACGGCAGCGGCTACGAGACCTACACAGGGACCGCCGTATCGGTCCGCATCCCCGCGATGGCCGTCACCGACGACGGCACCGTCATCGCCATGGCCGACGCCCGCGTCGACAGCGCGGGCGACCTGGGCGGAGCCAAGAACAACATTCAGGTGGCGATGCGCCGCAGCACCGACGGCGGCGCCACCTGGAGCGGCGCCACCACGGTCGCGCACGCGGCCACGACCAGTGAGGGATACGGCGACAGCAGCCTCGTGGTGGACCGTTCGGCGGGCCCGGACGGCACGGTCTACGCGTTCGTCAACTACTCGCCCGCGCCCGGCGTCAGCTATGCGGGCTCGGCGGCCGGTTCGAACTCGGCGACCGACGCCACCGCCATGCACATCCGCGTGATCTCCTCCACGGACGACGGAGCCACCTGGAGCGCACCGGTGGACCTGAATCCTCAGGTCAAGAGCGTCAAGTGGGCCGGTGTGTTCGCCTCTTCGGGCCACGGCATCCAGCTCTCCGACGGCCGTCTCGTCCAGCCCATCGTCTACAAGGAGGCAGGGGTGGACCACGCGGGCAACATCTACTCCGACGACCACGGCGCCAGCTGGCACGCGGGCGCCCCGGCCGCGACCGGCGTCAACGAGAACAAGGCCGTCCAGCGGGCCAGTGGCACGGTGGTGCAGAATCTGCGGTCGGACAACGGGGGCAACCGCTGGTACGCCACCTCCGCGGACACCGCCACCGGCAGGAACGTCGCGGGCGCCTACGGTGCGGCCTGGGACTCCGGTCTGATCGACCCCGGTTGCAACGGCGACGAGATCTCCTACCTCGGGCCCGCCGACGTCGGCGCCGGCGGATACCCCGCCCTGACCCCAGTCGCGGTACAGAGCAACAACGCCTCGTCCGGCCGGAGTGAGCTGACCGTACGGGTGAGCGAGGACGACGGGGTGACCTGGCCGCACCAGGTGCTGATCAAGTCGGGCACGGCCGGGTACTCGACCACCGCGGTCCTCGGTGACGGGGCGATCGGGGACCTCTTCGAGATCGGGAACACCGGCGGCGTCGTCCTCAGCAGCTTCACCCCCGGCTGGGCCCGGCAGTCCTGACCCCGGCCGCAGAACGGGCCCGCCCCTCGCCGTGGTGGGGGAGCGGGCCCGGGGTGCTGGAGGGGCGGGTCAGCCGGAGGCCGGAGCCGCCGCCCGCGCCAGCTGGACCCGTCGCCGGACCGGCGCGTAGTGCTCGGCGATGGCGAGGGTGAAGGCGTCGACGTCGCCGGCGCGGGCGGCATCCACGATGCCGCGGTGGTTGGCCACGGTCTCGGCCTCGTCCTTGCTGGTGAACTCACCGAGATGCGGTACGACGATCGTGAACACGTCCCAGAACGCGAGGGACAACTGCCCGATCAGTTCGTTGCCGAGCGGTTCGACCAGCAGTGCGTGGAAGGCGCGGTCGGCCTCCACGAACCCCGTTCCGTCGCCGTTCCCCGAGCGCTCCATGTCGTCCACGATGCGGTAGAGAGTGCGGAGATGGGTGCTGTCCAGGGTGGTGAGGATGCGTTCCGCCATGCCGCGCTCGAAGAGTTCGCGCACGTCCACCAGATCCGACATGACCTTGAAGTCGTCGTCACGGCTGAGCAGTCCGCGGAAGGTGAGCCCCTCCACCAGTGCGGACAGGCTGAGCCTGCCGACGTAGGTGCCGTGGCCGTGCCGCACCTCGACGATGTCGAGAGCGTCGAGTGTCTTGACCGCCTCGCGCACGCTCGACCGGCTCGCGCCGAGTGTGGCGCTCAGCTCGCTCTCGGTGGGCAGTGGGTCCCCCGGGCGGAGTTGGTTCTCCAGGATGTACCGCTTGATCCCCTCGCTGACCTCCTGTCTCAGCAGTGAACGCCCCTGACGTCCTTGCAGGATGTGTCGGCTCTCCACCCCTTGACCCCTCTCCTCGTCCCGGCTGGCGTCCCAGGTTACCAGCCATCAGACATCAGACATCGGACGAGTGGGGGTCGGTGTCGTGGTCGCAGCGCTCTGCCGGAAGGGGGGCGAGCTTCCAGGCTCCCGCCCCGGGGTCCGCAGGGGCCGCCCCGCCCCGGGTCCTGCCCTGACGCCGCGTCCCCGACACCGCGCCGTGGCTTACGGCGGCCCGTACGGGGCAGGATGATGACCCCATGAGCGATCACGACGAGACCGCGGGCAGCCGGAGCGCTTTCGACGAGGAGGCACGCCAGGTACTCGCGACGGGCGCGCGCGAGGAGCGGCTGCGCCGTCGCTACCCGATCGAATCGACATCCTTCGAGCGGACCCGGATGGCGCCGTACACCGCGTACGCGGCGATGGTGCTGGAAGGGGCGGGGTGGCGGCAGATGTTCCCCGCCCAGCCCAGCGAGGACGAGGCGCGGCTCGATCTGGCCGCCGTCCTGCGCAGTACCACCGAGCACCCGCAGGTGGAGGCGGTCCGCTACGCGCAGGCGGCCGACGCCGTGGAGAACGGCGCTGACCAGGTCGTCCTCGGTGAGCGCGTCTACCGGATCGTGCGTGTCGAGCAGACTGTCGTCATGACGGAGTACGGACCCGAACCGCCGCAGGGGACGGATTCGCCCTTCCCCGAGGAGTTCGACGACCGGGAATCCGAGCACTGACCGGTCGCGGCGGTCGTCACGCCTTCCCGGCGAGGGTGTTCCAGAACATCGACTCGTAACGCTGCAGCAGCCGTCCGTGCCTGCGGGCGGCTGCCGTGTCGAGGCCGCGGTCCAGCCCTGCCTGGACCGCTGCGAGCGCCTGCGCCTCGGCGCCGGGCGCAGGCCCGGCGAAGAAGTCGAAGAACCCGCAGGCCTCGTCGCCGAGGCCGTAGTGCGCCCGGAGCCCCTCCGCGAGCGCGGCGCAGTAGCCGCCCCAGGCGGCGAAGTTCGCGGTGAGGGCCAGGGCCGCCTCCGCCGGCGCCCCGGTGAGGGCCAGCCTGGCCACGTAGGAGGGATAGGCCTGGCAGCCGGCCATCGGTTCGTGGGCCGCCACGGCCGCGCTGTCGAGTCCGCACGCCGTGATGAGGGATCCGAGCCGCTCGGCCGCCGTGTTCTCCCCGTCCGCGAGGCCGGCGAAGAGTACGGCACAGGCGTCCTCCCCGCGAGCGGCCGACCGCTCGGCCAGATGCGCGAAGGAGCTCAGGTCACTCGCGATGATGTGCCGCTGTTCCAGCGCGAGCACCGCCAGTGCGCCGAGGTCCGCCGTGCCCGCCGCGAAGAGCGGGACGAGGCGGTTGTCCGCGGCCCGGGGTGCGAGTTCGGCCGTGATGCTGCTGAGGACGCCGTGTGCGGTGCGGTCCATCCCCGTCTCCCTCCGTAGGGGCCTGCGGTACGCGCCCAGAGTGTGTGCGGTACCTGTCGTGCACACCCCGGGTGGCGGTGCCATACTCGGACATGTTCACTCGAACGGCTGTCCCTGTCCGGAAGGACGACGCCATGACCTGGGCATCGTGGACCACCAGCGGCATCTTCGCGGGACCGGGCGGAGTCCGTACGGAAGAGATCGGTGTGCTGACCGGTGACCTGACGGTGCATACGACGTGGTGGGAGGACCAGGTGTCCTTCGCCGTGCAGTACAGCGGGTCGTCGGACTGGTTCACCCTGGTCGGCAGCCCCGTGCCCTGCGGCTCGGAGCGAGCGAGCCGCGAGCTCCACCAGATCGTGGTCGAAGCGGTCCGGACCGGCGGCGGGGTCACGGCAGAGACCGTCCAGTACAACGCTGGGCCCTGGGCCCAGCAGTAGAAGCAGGCCCGTTCCCGTCTCCCCGTCCCTCGCCGCCCTGGCGCCGGGTGCGGGGCGCTGTCACTGCTGGGCGCGCCGCGGTCGCAGTGGTGCACCGGGCCGTCCGTGCGACGCGGCCCGTCCGCGTGCGGCCGGAACACGCTCCGTGCTGCCCCGGGGTGTCAGCCGCGGGAGCCCGCGGCGCCGGCCGCGTCCGCCGCGTCCACCGGCCGAGGGGCCGCGGCCGGAGTTGCATCCGCTGTCCGGCGGCGGATCCGGCGTGCCAGGGGCTCGGTCCAGCGGGCGGTCAGCGGACCCAGGATCACCAGGATCAGGACATACGCCGTGGCCAGCGGGCCGATCCGTGGTTCCACACCGACTGCGAGGCCGGCGATCACGATGGAGAACTCGCCGCGGGCCACCAGCGTGCCCCCGGCCCGCCAGCGCCCTGCGGACCTGATCCCGGCGCGGCGGGCCGCGTACCAGCCCGTGGCGATCTTCGTGAGTACGGTCACGACCGCGAGCAGCAGTGCGGGGACGAGGACGGGCGGGATGTCGGCCGGGTTGGTGCTCAGCCCGAAGAAGACGAAGAAGACAGCGGCGAAGAGGTCCCGCAGCGGAGTCAGCAGATTGTGCGCGCCTTCCGCCACCTCACCGGAGAGCGCGATACCGACGAGGAACGCACCGACCGCAGCGGATACCTGCAGCTGCTGCGCGATCCCCGCGACGAAGAGTGTCAGCCCGAGGACCACGAGCAGCAGCATCTCGGGGTTGTCGGATGAGACCGCCCGGCTGATCAGCCGGCCGTGGCGCAGCGCCACATAGAGGACGGCGCCGACGGTGCCCAGGGAGATCAGCAGGGTGAGGCTGCCGCCGGCCAGGCTCAGTCCGGCGAGCAGCGCGGTGAGCAGCGGCAGATAGACGGCCATCGCCAGGTCCTCGATGACCAGCACGCCGAGAATGACGGGTGTCTCCCGGTTGCCGAGGCGGCCGAGATCGCCGAGTACCTTGGCGATCACACCCGATGAGGAGATCCAGGTGACGCCGGCCAGGGCGACGGCGGCGACCGGACCCCAGCCGAGGATGAGCGCTGCCGCGGCGCCCGGAGTCGCGTTGAGTACGAAGTCGACGATCCCGGAGGGGTACTGCGTCCTGAGGTTCGTGACCAGTTCGGACGCGCTGTACTCAAGCCCGAGCAGAAGCAGCAGCAGGATGACGCCGATCTCGGCGCCGGTGGCGGTGAACTCCTCACTGGCGTCCAGCGGTACGAGGCCGCCATGGCCGAAGGCGAGCCCGGCCAGCAGGTAGAGGGGGATGGGCGAGAACCCGATGCGGCCGGCGAAGCGGCCCAGAAGTCCCAGGGCGAGGATGACCGCCCCGAGTTCGATGAGCAGTGCGGACATGTCGTGCACAGGCTTCTATCCTCCGGTGATCAGTTCCGCGACGGCGTCCACGCCTTCGCGGGTGCCGACGACAACGAGGATGTCGCCACTGGCGAAGCGGAAATCCGGGGTGGGTGAGGGGAAGGCGGTGGTGCGCCGCAGCACGGCGACGATGGAGGCGCCGGTCCGGGTGCGCGCCTGGGTGGCGCCGAGGACGCGCCCCGCGTACGGGGACCTCTTGGTGATCGCGATGCATTCGCTCACCAGGTCGATCTCCAGGTGCTCGTGCAGCTGGGCCACCGGCGGGGTGAGGAGCCTGGACAGCGCGGCTGCTTCGTGCGTGGCCAGCGGCGTCGAGCTGCGGCAGCTGTCGTCGTCCTCTGGATCGTGGAAGGCGAGGATGCGCCGGCCGTCCTGATGCGCCACCACCGAGATGTGCTGACCGGTTTCGGTGTTGAGGTCGTACCTGGTTCCGACTCCGGGAAGGCCGGTCTTCCGGATGCGGGCGGCGGGTTCCATAGAAGGCTCCATACGGACGTTCAGGGGCGGTGTGCGGAGACGGTTGCCCGGACGACCCCGGCGGCAGAGCCCGGCGTGGCCGGTCTCAGGGGGTCGGACACGGACCCGGGACGCTGCCGCGCGCGAGGGCGGCGTGCGAGTGCCGTCCCATGAGGTGCTCCCCGTCGGGCCGGCGGGGTGTGCCGCCGGCGGTGCCGTGCGATGCGGACGAGCCGTGATCCGGTCGGGTGGGCAGCCGGTGGCTCTGCTCTTACTCTAGCGCAGGTCAAGTAATGGTAAACAGTCGGGCTTTTCTGCTCTCTTTGAGGGGATTTGTCCTCGGTGAGTCGAGTGCCGGATACGGGGCCGGCCTCTCCTGCGCCCCTCGCCGGGACCGGCAGCCCGGGCGAGGGCACGGTCCCGGCGCCGCCGCGTTGCTGGCATGATCGGGGGCATGGCTGAACGCGTTATCGCCGCGTGTGACGGGGCGTCGAAAGGAAATCCGGGGCCCGCAGCATGGGCCTGGGTCATTGCCGACAGTGCGGGAGCGCCGGTCCGCTGGGAGGCGGGACCGCTGGGCACGGCCACGAACAACGTGGCCGAACTGACCGCCCTGGAGAGCCTGCTGGCCGCGGTGGACCCGGGCGTCGAGATGGAGATCCGGATGGACTCCCAGTACGCGATGAAGGCGGTCACGACCTGGCTGCCCGGCTGGAAGCGCAAGGGCTGGAAGACATCGTCGGGCAAGCCGGTCGCGAACCGGGAACTCGTGGTGCGCATCGACGAGCTGCTCACCGGCCGCACCGTCGAGTTCCGTTACGTCCCCGCGCACCAGGTCGGCGGCGATCCGCTCAACGACTTCGCCGACCGGGCCGCCAGCCAGGCGGCGATCGTGCAGCAGGCGGCCGGCAGCGCGCTCGGCTCCCCGCAGCCGCCCGCCGCACCCGACAGCGTCCGTACCGGCGGCGCCCCCCGGCGTTCCTCCGGGGGATCCGCGAAGACCGGGGTCGCGGCGAAGCGCACGCCGGCACGCACACTGAACGCGAAGTTCCCCGGCCGCTGCCGGTGCGGCCGCTCCTACGCGACGGGCGAGCCCATCGCCAAGAACGCGGACGGCTGGGGCCACCCCGACTGCCGCACGGCGGAAACACCCCAGGGGTCGGGCCGGTAACGCCCCGGCCGGCCGTCGGCGCGGATCTGCCTCCTCCGTCTCCCCCTTCCCGCCCGGATCAGCCGGCGGGGGAGTAGGAGTAGACGGTCGTGGACACCACGCAGGCGCCCGGCTGGACCACCTCGGCCCGCAGCGCCGCCGTCCCGGGGTCGTAGTCGACACCCTCGGACTCGAAGGTGCCGGAACAGATGCTGCGCCGGGGGAGCTGGAGCAGCGTCGTCACCCGTCCGGTGACCGCGCTCCCGTCGAGGGCGTGCTCCAGATCGACCTGGAGCAGGTCCTTGGCCTCGTCGTCCGAGACACACACGAGCCGGGTGTCCGAGACGAAGTCGCAGCCCTGGATGTCGCTCACCGTGCGGTCCAGCGAGATCTGTCCGGCCTGCGCGAGCACTCCGCCCGTGGGCGGGGTGGACGGATTGAGAAGTGGGGCAGGGAAGACCTGGAGGCGGTCCTGGTCCCCCCACTCCCCGGAGACCATCCACCGCGTGTCCGGGGAGACCGCGGCGAAGGAGTTGTTGAGCTTCTCGCCCGGGTCGAGCCGGTGGACGTACTCGTACCGCTTCCCGCCCGGGGTCGTCACCGTGTACATCTTGGACGTCGCGTCGTCACCGCCCTGGTAGGCGTCGAAGACATCGCCGTCCGCGATGTCCGGGTCGCCGACGTGGTTCCAGCCCTTGACGCGGAGGGCGAGCGGCACCGACGCGAGCCCGCGGAAGAGCAGAGAGCCGTCCGCCCGGCTCGCGATGCCCTCGCCGCCGGTCAGGGACCCGGTGGAGGAGGTGCCCGACGCGGTCCATCCGCCCGGGGACGCGCTCGCACTCGGCAGGAAGGCGGCGGAGAGCGCCAGGGCGCCTGTCAGGACAGCGGCAACGCGGAGCGTCTTGAGGGGCACTGATTCTCCGTCGGGTCGGCAGCGGGAGGCGAAGCGTAGTGCGGATGGCTGTCCATCCGCACCTCCGCTGCGCCGCAGGTGTCCGCCGGGTGGCCGGAATGTGCCGGGTGCCGTCAGTCGGCGGGCCCCGCCTCCCAGGTGACCAGCGGTGGCCGCACCGCTCCGCAGAGCGGCTGCCCCGCGGCGTCGGTGAGCCGCAGTCTGGCGGTGAGCCGGCCCGACCGTACGGCCGCTTCGAGGACTTCGGGACCGACGGCGTCCAGCATGAGTTTGGCCCGGCGGAACATGGTGGCCGTGCCGTCCGGACCCGCAGTGGTCCAGGACAGATAGACGAAGCGCCCGCCGAAGCGGTCCTGGATGTACGGACCGGAGACGAGAGGGCCGTCCGCTCCCGGGGCGGTCGTGCACTCCAGCGTCCACCGCGCCGACGGCAGATCCCCGGCGTGCGCCCCGGCCACCTCCCCGGGCCGGTCCTTGGCCTGCACGCCGACATGGATGTCGACGGCGTCGGCGAAGGCGGGACTGGTGCGGCCGGGGAGGCCGGAGGCTTCGATACGGATCTGCATACGCCCATTGTCCCGGGTCGGGGCGTGCGGCAGATCGGCACACGCTCGTTCCGTGTTCTTCACCCGCCGGACCGGCGGCCATGGCAGTGTCCTGTGATCCGTACATGACACCAATCACGTGCCACGGCACGGCAGTTGGAGAGGACACCCCCCACATGTCCCGTCTTACAGCGACGAGATGGATGACCGCCGCGGCCCTCGCGGTGGCCGCCGCGCTGAGCGCGGCGCCCCCCGCCCCCGCGGCTGCCCACCCGGCCCCCGGCCCGGCGGCAGCCCGGGTCCTGGACGACGCGTACTACGCGGACGCCGAGGGCAAGTCCGGAGCGGCTCTCAAGAGTGCGCTCCACACGATCATCAGCAAGCAGTCGACGGTCACCTACGCCCAGGTCTGGGACGCGCTGACGGTGACCGATCAGGACCCGGCCAACTCCTCCGACGTGATCGAGCTCTACACCGGGAAGTCCGTACCCAAGTCCAGCAGCGGCGGCGATGTGGGGGACTGGAACCGCGAACACGTGTGGGCCAAGTCGCACGGTGACTTCGGCACGGCCACCGGCCCCGGCACCGACCTGCACCATCTGCGGCCGTCGGACGTCTCCGTGAACGGCATACGCGGGAACAAGGACTTCGACAACGGCGGCACGGCGGTCTCCGGGGCACCGGGCAACTACACCGACGGGGACTCCTTCGAGCCGCGTGACGCGGTCAAGGGGGACGTCGCCCGCATGGTCCTCTACATGGCCGTGCGGTACGACGGCGGGGACGGGTTCCCCGACCTCGAACCGAACGACAAGGTCGACAACGGATCCGCCCCGGCCATCGGCCGGATCAGCGTGCTCAAGCAGTGGAGCGACGAGGATCCGCCCGACGCCTTCGAGGAGCACCGCAACGACGTGATCTACAGCGACTACCAGCACAACCGCAACCCGTTCATCGACCACCCCGAGTGGGTCGACTCGATCTGGTGACGGGAGCCGCGCGGGGGCGGCCCGGCCCGCCCCCGCCGGACCGCCTCCGGACGATCAGCCGGTCTCCTCGCCTTCCGCCTTCGAGGTGTGGGCGATGCACTCGACATCGATCTGGTCCGCGAGCTTCGCCAGCTCGATGGTGAGAGCGGCCACGGTGTCCTCGTCGGCGTTGGACGCGTCGTCGCGCACCGCCTGGAGCCAGCCCGCGCCGAGCGTCCGCAGCATGTGGCTCACATCGGCGGCTGCGACATGCAGCACCCCCTGCTCGTCGGGGACCAGGGCCAGCATGACGTCACGGTTCAAATCTCTCGGCCTCCAGTGTCTGCGGAATGCTCCGCGCTGCGACTCTAATGACACCTGAAGCCCCCGCGCGGGACATGACGTCCACGCCACCGGCGACCGGGCGACGCACCAGGTATCTGTGTCGTCGTCTCGTGTTCCCGCTTCCGGCCGGTGCCACTCCGCCCGCGCGGCACGCGCAGGGGCGAGCACCCGCCGGGGCTCACCGCCGTTCGGCGCGGCGGCGCCGGATGACGGCGATGTCGACGGCCGACACGGCGGTGAACAGGGCACAGACGCCGGCGAGAACCACCAGAACGGCCGTATCCGGTGAGCCCGCGGGGCCGGTGGAGACCGCCCACAGGGCAAGGAGCGCGGCCCCGGCGGCGAACAGCGGCAGGGCGACAGCGGACAGCACCAGCCTGGCACCGAGGGCGCTGTGGGCGGTCAGCGGTTCGGTCCCGGTCCTGGTCCGCCTGTGACCGGGGAACACCGAGTGGGGGTGTGGGACGGGTCCGCCACCACGCGGGCCCACCACGGCACGGTGGGACATGAGGAATCCCCTTCCCGGCTGCGGCCGCCGGGGACGCGGGCGGCCGCGCACCTGAATCGCACGGATCCTGCACCACCCAGTGTGCTCCGCCCGCGCCGCTGCCGGCCCGGAGCCCGGCGGGACAGCCCCGGCCGCCCGCGGGACAGCCCTTACCTAGCGGATGCGCCCCACCCCGGCGTAGATCCCGCTGCCCTCGGGCTCCGGGGCGTCCGTGTCCTTGAACCACTCGGGCGCGGTCACCAGACCGGGCTCGACGAGATCGAGCCCGTCGAAGAAGCGTCCGACCCCGGCGCGGGTGCGGAAGCCGAGCTGGATACCGCCCTTCGCGTACTGCGCCGTGACCATGGCCACCAGCTCGGGGTACAGGTCCGACGCGGCATGGGACATCACCAGGCAGCTGCCCGGCGCCAGCGTCTCCACCAGCGTGCCGACGATGCCGTACGGGTCCTGGCTGTCGGGGACGAAGTGCATCAGCGCGATGAGCGAGAGCGCGATCGGCCGGTCGAAGTCCAGGAACTTCCTGGCGTGGTCGATGATCGCCCGTGGCTCGCGCACATCTGCCTGGATGTAGTCGGTCTCACCCTCCGCACTGCTGACGAGCAGGGCTTCCGCGTGCCGCAGGACGATGGGGTCGTAGTCCGTATAGACGATCCGCGCCGACGGCACGGTCCGCTGGACGATCTGGTGCAGGTTCGGCTGCGTGGGAATGCCGGTGCCTATGTCCAGGAACTGGTCGATGCCGCTGCTCGCGAGCCAGGCGGCGGCACGGTTCATGAAGGCCCTGTTCTGCCGGGCGGCGTCCTTCGCCTCGCCCGGAAGGCTCTCGCCGACCTCCTGGTCGACGGGGTAGTTGTCCTTGCCGCCCAGCAGCCAGTCGTAGACCCGCGCGGGGTGCGGCTTGCTCGTGTCGATCCGGGGGGCGGGTGCGGCTGCCGTCATGGCGGGCTCCGTTGCGCGAGGAGTGGACGGGGCGGGCCGCTGGACGAGGCCCGGTACGGGTGACTGCCGTGCTGTCCGCATCCCACCGCACCACGGCCGACCAGCGCCTTGTCGGCGCAGTCTGCCACAGCAACTCGGCACGCAGCACATGGCGTTGACCGGTCTCCTCCGCGGCCTGCCGGTGACCGGGCGGCGGGACCTGGACGGGGCCGCGCCCGGAGCTCCGCAGGCCGCCGCGGGCCGTGTCGTCAGGCCGCCGGGGGCCGGCGGATCCCTGTGAGCCTGCCGTGGCCGGAGCGGGCACCGGCGGGCCGCGGGACCTGTGGCCTGGGGCTCAGGAGTGGACGTGACAGGATGGCTCCATGCCTAACAACGTTTTCTTCGACATCACCATTCAGGGCGAGGACGCCGGAAGGATCGTCTTCGAGCTCTTCGACAGCGTCGTTCCCAAGACCACGCAGAACTTCCGCGAGCTCGCCACCGGCGAGAAGGGCTTCGGCTACGCGGGCTCGGGCTTCCACCGTGTCATCCCGGAGTTCATGCTCCAGGGCGGTGACTTCACCCGCGGCGACGGCACCGGCGGCAAGAGCATCTACGGCGAGAAGTTCGCCGACGAGAACTTCACGCTGAAGCACGAGCGGCCGTACCTGCTGTCGATGGCCAACGCCGGCCCGAACACCAACGGCTCCCAGTTCTTCATCACCACGGTGAAGACCCCGTGGCTGGACGGCAAGCACGTCGTCTTCGGCGAGGTCGTCGAGGGCCAGGAGCTCGTGAAGAAGATCGAGTCGCTCGGCTCCCGCTCCGGCGGCACCAGCGCGAAGATCGTCATCGCTGCTTCCGGAGTCGTCGAGAAGTAACCCCGGACCCTTCCGGGCACCGCCCGGGCCTTCAGGGTCGTCTCCGCGGCCGCCGCTCCGGCGAGCGGCCGCGGAACCCCTGGGCCCGGCCCGCGGGGGCCGCGCCCAGGGGGTTCAGCTGCCAGGCGCGGCCAGGACCCGGGCCCGGCAGTCGGACGGGGAGCCCCAGGCCGAGCGCAAGGCGCGGGCCTTGCGGATCCACAGCGACAGGTCGTACTCGGCGGTGTAGCCGATGGCGCCGTGCAGCTGCAGTGCGGTACGGGCCGCCGCGTACGCCGCCTCTCCCGCAGCCACCTTCGCGGCAGCCACCTCGGCCCCGGCGTCCGGCGACCTTCCGGCCAGGGCCACCGCCGCGCCGTGGAGCAGCGGCCTCGCGAACTCCAGCCCGGTCAGCGCGTCGGCGAGCCGGTGCTTCACCGCCTGGAAGGCGCCGATCGTGGTGGAGAACTGCGTGCGCTGCTTCGCATAGGCGACGGTCCGCTCGACCAGCGCCGCCCCGACTCCCAGCGCCTGCGCCGCAGTGGCGAAGGCCGCCCAGTCGGCGGCCGTACGGGCCGCTTCGCCGACCTCGGGGCCCGAGGCCAGCGGGACCCCGCCGGCGATGTGCGGGACCGCGAGACGCCGGGCCGGATCGAGTGAGGGCTGGACGGCGCCGTGTCCGGACGCCGTGTGCAGCTCGGCCCGGTCCTGTCCCGTTCCCCCCGGGCCCGGCACCACGAAGGTCACATCGGCGGTGTCCATGTCCAGGGCGTACGGGCCGCCGGCCGGCAGGGCAAGCGACACCATGGCCCGGCCCGATGCGATCCGCGGCAGCCAGCGGTCGGCGGCGGCCGTCCCGGCGCACTGTGCCGGACCGCCGAGCAGGACTCCCGCCGCCACGGTCTCCACCAGCGGCCCCGGCACCGCGTGCCGCCCCAGCTCCACGAACGCCACCGCGAGCTCGACGGGCAGCGACCCCATGCCCTCGTACTCCTGCGGTACGGCGAGGGCGAAGACCCCCGTGTCGGCGACCCGCTTCCACAGGGCCCGGCCCGGCCCGGTGTCGCCCGCGCTCCAGGCCCGCACCGCCGCAGGGGTGCCGGCCGCGGTGAGCATACGGTCCAGGGTGCGGCCGAACTCGGTCTGCTCGTCGTCCAGCAGGAATCTCATGCCCGGCGTCCCTTCGGCAGGCCCAGCAGCCGCTCGGCGATGATGTCGCGCTGGATCTCGTTGGTGCCCGCGTAGATGGGGCCGGCCAGCGAGAAGGTGTAGCCGTCGGCCCAGCTGCCTCCGGCGGGAGCGTCCGCGGCCTCGTCGGCGAGTTCGCCCCGGGGGCCGAGCAGGTCGAGTGCCGTCTCGTGCAGGCTGATGTCCAGCTCCGACCAGAAGACCTTGTTGAGACTGGACTCGGCTCCGATGGACCCGCCCGCCGCGATCCGTGAGGCGTTGGCGTAGGTGAACAGCTGATAGGCGCGGGAGCGGATCACCGCGTCGGCGACCCGGTCGCGCAGAGCGGTGTCGCCCGGGTCCGCCTCGGTGCGCCACAGCGCCGTGAGCCGGTCGGCGGCTGCGGTGAAGCGCCCTGGGCTGCGCAGGGTCAGACCGCGTTCGTTGCCCGCGGTGCTCATCGCGACCTGCCAGCCGCGGCCCGGCTCCCCGATGACGTCCGCGTCGGGCACGAAGACGTCGTCGAGGAAGAGCTCGGCGAAGGCGGGCTTGCCGTCCAGCCGCCCGACGGGCCGTACGGTCACGCCATCGGCGTCGAGCGGGAACATCAGATAGGTGAGGCCGCGGTGCGGCCGGTCGGCTTCCGGGTCGCTGCGGAAGAGCCCGAAGGCGCGGTCGGCGAATGCGGCCCGCGACGACCAGGCCTTCTGACCGTTGAGCAGCCACCCGTCCGTCGTCCGGGTCGCGGTGGAACGCAGCGAGGCCAGGTCCGAGCCGGACTCCGGTTCGGACCACGCCTGCGCCCAGATCACCTCACCGCTCGCCATGGCCGGCAGGATCCGGCCGCACTGTTCGGGGCTGCCGTGCTCGAACAGGGTGGGGGCGAGGAGGTTGATGCCGTTCTGGCTGACGCGGCCCGGTGCGCCCGCCGCGAAGTACTCCTCCTCGAAGATCAGCCACTGCAGGACCGACGCGTCCCTGCCGCCGTGCCGGGCGGGCCAGGAGACCACCGACCAGCGGTCGTCCGACAGGGTGCGCTCCCACGCGCGGTGCGCGGCGAAGCCGTCGGCCGTCTCCAGGGAGGGCAGGGGTGCGACGGGGACGTGTGCGGCGAGCCAGTCGCGCGCCTCGGCGCGGAAGGCGTCCTCGGCGGCGGTGAAGTCCAGATCCATCAGCGTCCCGCTTTCTTCATCGCACCGATGTCCATACCGCCGAGCGGGTCCGCCGCCGTCTCGGCGTTGTGCGCGTGAGCGAGGTGGTGGAGGCCGAACACCGAGTCCAGACCGCTGTGCAGACCCTGCAGGTCCTCGGCCTGGTTGACCGCACGCTTGGTCAGGGCCAGCCCCATCCGGGGCATCCCGGCGATACGGGTGGCGAGCTCACGGGTGGCACCGGCCAGCTCGGCGCCGGGCACGACCCGGTTGACCATCCCGACCTCGTAGGCCCGCCGGGCGCTCATCCGGTCGCCGGTGAAGAGGAACTCCTTCGCGATGCGCGGGGGCATCACCCACGGATGGGCGAAGTACTCGACGCCTGGGATCCCCATCCGTACGACCGGGTCCGCGAAGAAGGCGTCGTCGGAGGCGACGATCAGGTCGCAGACCCAGGCGAGCATCAGCCCGCCCGCCACACACGCGCCCTGCACGGAGGCGATCAGTGGCTTCGGCAGCTCGCGCCACCGCCGGCACATGCCCAGGTAGACCTCGGACTCCCGGGCGAACCGGCTCTCGGCACCCGTCTTGTCCGAGTGGTCCCACCACAGTCCCGCGGTGCGGTCGAAGGGGAGGTGCGCATCGCGCTCGGGGGTCCCGATGTCGTGGCCCGCGGAGAAGTGCCGGCCCGCGCCCGCAAGGACGACGGCCTTGACCTCGTCGTCGTCGGCGGCGCGGTAGAAGGCGCGGTCGAGTGCGTAGGTCATCGCGGAGTTCTGGGCGTTGCGGTAGTCCGGGCGGTTCATGGTGATGAGGGCGACAGGGCCCTGCCGCTCGTAGCGGACCACGGGCTCTGCATGGTCGGCGGTCATCGGCGACTCCTTCCCTAACAAGTGTTTGGTAGGTTAACGTACGGCCATGAGCAGCGTCGAGGAATCCGGCACCGGGCCCGCCCGGCCGCGGACCGCATCGCGAGGTGGACATCCGTGAACAAGCCCCCGCAGTACCTCCCCGGGCACCAGCTGCTCGACGGCCGTACCGCGGTGATCACCGCGGCGGCCGGGGCGGGGATCGGCGGCGCCACCGCTCGCCGGTTCCTGGAGGAGGGCGCCCGTGTCGTCCTCGGTGACAGCCACGCCCGCCGCCTCGGCGAGACCGTCCGGACACTCGCGGACGAGTTCGGCGCCGGCCGGGTCACCGGCACCGCCTGCGACGTCACCGACGAGGAGCAGATCGGTGCGCTCTTCGACCTGGCGCAGGAGCGGCACGGCCGGCTCGACCTCGTCGTCAACAACGCGGGGCTGGGCGGAACCGCCGAGCTGACCGAGATGACCGACGCGCAGTGGGACAAGGTCATCGACGTCACTCTGAACGGGACCTTCCGGTGCACCCGCGCCGCACTGCGCCGGATGAAGGCAGCCGGCGGCGGAGGGGTCGTCGTCAACAACGCCTCCGTCGTCGGATGGCGTGCCCAGCGGGGGCAGGCGCACTACGCGGCTGCGAAGGCCGGTGTCATGGCCCTCACCCGCTGCGCCGCCGTGGAGGCCGCCGCGTACGGCGTACGTGTCAACGCGGTCTCGCCCAGCCTGGCCATGCACCCGCACCTGGTGAAGGTCACCACTCCCGAGCTGCTCGAACAGCTCACCGAGGCCGAGGCCTTCGGCCGGTACGCGGAGCCCTGGGAGATCGCCAATGTCATCGTCTTCCTGGCCAGCGGCTACTCCTCGTACATGACCGGCGAGACCGTGTCGGTCAGCAGTCAGCACGCGTGAGCGGGGAACGACAATGGGTCTGTGCCTACCCCCAAGAATGCGCCCGCCGCCAAGAACATGCCCGCCGCCACGAGAGCTCCCGCGGCGAAGAAGAGCGCGATGAGCCCCTCGCCTGAGCGGCGCAGCGAGCTGCTCGCCACCGCTGCCGAGGTGTTCGCAGCCCAGGGCTACAACGCCACCACCGTGCGCAAGATCGCGGACGAGGCCGGGATCCTGGCCGGCAGCCTCTACTACCACTTCGACTCCAAGGAGTCGATGCTCGATGAAATCCTGACCACGTTCCTGGACGAGCTGTGGGCCGGGTACGACTCCGTACTCGCCTCCGGCCTCGGCCCCAGGGAGACCATCGAAGCCCTTGTCACCGAGTCCTTCCGGGAGATCGACCGCCACCGTGCCGCGGTCGCCATCTACCAGAAGGAGTCCAGGTACCTCTCGCTGCAGCCGCGCTTCGGCTATCTCGCCGACTCGCAGGAGAAGTACGAGAAGGCCTGGCTCGGAACGCTCGAACGCGGGGTCTCCGAAGGGGCCTTCCGCGGCGACCTCGACGTCCGCCTCACCTACCGCTTCGTGCGGGACACCGTCTGGGTCGCCGCGAGCTGGTACCGGCCGGGCGGACAGCACAGCCCGGAGGAGATCGCCCGCCAGTACCTCGCGATGGTGCTTGAGGGCATCGCGTCCGGGCCCCACCAGCACTCGTAGACCGGCCGCCCCCCACCGGGCGGCCGGCACCACCAGGTTCCCCATGGAGGAGCAGTCATGGCCGAGGCCTACATCGTCGAAGCGGTACGCACCCCGGTCGGACGGCGCAAGGGCGGGCTCAGCACCGTCCACCCGGCCGACCTCGGCGCGCATGTGCTCAGGGCGCTCGTGGAGCGCTCCGGTATCGACCCGTCCGCCGTCGAGGACGTCGTCCTCGGCTGCCTGGACACGGTCGGCCCGCAGGCCGGGGACATCGCCCGGACGAGCTGGCTGGCCGCCGGGCTCCCCGAGGAGGTGCCCGGGGTGACCGTCGACCGGCAGTGCGGCTCCTCCCAGCAGGCCGTGCACTTCGCCGCCCAGGGAGTGCTCTCCGGCACCCAGGACCTCGTGGTCGCGGGCGGCACCCAGAACATGTCGATGATCCCGATCGCCTTCGCCAGCCGGCAGGCCGCCGAGCCGCTCGGGCTGACCGAAGGGCCGTACGCGGGATCGCGGGGGTGGCGGGCGCGCTACGGTGACCGGCCCGTCAACCAGTTCCACGGCGCCGAACTGATCGCCGAAAAGTGGGGCATCTCCCGTACCGACATGGAGGAGTTCGCGCTCCGCTCGCACCAGCGCGCGATCCGGGCCATCGACGAGGGGCGCTTCGCGCGTGAGACCGTCGCCCATGGCGAGGTGACCACCGACGAGGGGCCGCGCAGGGACACCTCGCTGGAGAAGATGGCCTCTCTGAAACCCGTCGTGGACGGCGGCCGGCTCACCGCGGGCGTCTCGTCCCAGGTCTCCGACGGTGCGTCGGCCATGCTGCTCGCGTCCGAACGGGCCGTACGCGAACACGGGCTGACGCCGCGCGCCCGTATCCACCATCTCTCGGTGCGCGGCGAGGACCCCATCCGGATGCTGTCCGCGCCGATCCCGGCCACGGCGTACGCGCTGAAGAAGGCGGGCATGTCCATCGACGACATCGACCTGGTCGAGATCAACGAGGCGTTCGCCCCGGTGGTGCTGGCCTGGCTGAAGGAGACCGGCGCGGACCCGGAGAAGGTCAATGTCAACGGCGGCGCCATCGCGCTGGGCCACCCGCTCGGAGCGACCGGGACCAAGCTGATGACGACCCTCCTGCACGAACTGGAGCGCACCGGCGGGCGCTACGGCCTCCAGACCATGTGCGAGGGCGGCGGCCAGGCCAACGTCACCATCATCGAGCGCCTCTGACGCCGTGGAGACGGACGACGGCCGTGCGGCCCCGGCATCCGCGGATGCCGGGGCCGCACGGCCGCCGGCCGGTCCGGCGTCTCAGCCGGTCCCGGCAGCCGCCTGCGGGACGGCCGCCGCCGCTTCCAGCGCCGCCAGCGAGCGCAGGGTGTCCCGCGCCTCCGACATGACGCGGGCGACGAGTTCCGCGCAGGACGGCAGATCATCGATCAGGCCGGCCACCTGTCCTGATGCCATCACGCCCAGATCGGGGCGGCCGTCCACCATGGACGCCTTGAGCATCATCGGTGTGTTGGCCGCCAGCAGCACCTGGCTCCAGGTCAGGTCCTTCCCGTGCTTCATGGCCAGGCCGTCGCGGACCATCCCGGCCCAGCCGAGGCCGGAGTGCGCCTTGAAACCGGCTGCGTGCCGCAGTGCCCGCAGCAGGGCAGCGGCCCGCCCCGAGCGTTCCAGTGAGGCGACGAGAGGGGTGCGGAGCATCCGGTGCGGCAGCCCGTCGACCTTGGTGGTGACGGTGATGTCCCTGACGCCCGCCGCGAGATACTCCGCCTTCACGGCGTCCGGCACCGTACTGTCCGACGTGAGCAGGAAGCGGGTGCCCATCGCGATGCCGGCCGCGCCCTGGGCGAGGGCCGCCACCAGGCCGCGGCCGTCACGGAAACCGCCCGCGGCGATGACCGGGATGTCCACCGCGTCGACGACCTGCGGAAGCAGCACGGTGGTGGCGACCTCGCCGGTGTGCCCGCCGCCCTCGCCGCCCTGCACGATGACCGCGTCGGCGCCCCACGCGGCCACCTTCTCGGCGTGCCGGCGCGCACCGATCGACGGGATGACGACGACGCCCGCTTCCTTCAGACGTCCGATCAGCGCCTCGGAGGGCGCGAGCGCGAAGGATGCCACCCGTACGCCCTCCGCGATGATGAGGTCCACCCGCTCCCCGGCGTCGCCCGCGTCGGCGCGGAGATTGACGCCGAAGGGCTGCTCCGTACGGGACTTGACCTCCCGCACCGCCGCGCGCAATTGCTCCACAGTCATGGTCGCGGAGGCCAGGATGCCCAGCGCCCCTGCGTTGGCCGATGCCGACACCAGACGGGGGCCCGCGACCCACCCCATGCCGGTCTGCACGATCGGATGGCGTACGCCGGCCAGCTCGGTGAGCGGGGTGGACAGCGTGGCGCACGGACCGGCGCCGGGCCCGGTCATGCCCGCACCTCGCGGTCCCGCAGCCCGTTGGGGTCGATGACCGTACGGATCAGCCGGAGTTCCTCCGCGCTCGGTTCGCGGGTACGGGGGACGTCGTCGGCGATGGCGAGCGGGAACCCGGTGGCCTCGCGCACCCGTTGCGCGCTCACCCCCGGGTGCAGCGAGCGGACGCGCAGTGTCCCGTCCGGCGTCTCGAAGTCCAGCACGGCCAGATCGGTGACGACCCGGCGGAGCTGGTGGAAGCGGGTCGCCGAAGGGCCCGCGGCGGCGGCGCGGTCATGGCCGACGCCGCTGACCATGTCGACCTTGTCGACGAAGACCCGGGCCGAGTGCCGGGGCACCCAGTAACTCGTCGGGTTGTTGATGGTGTTGACCGGGGCACCTCGTACCCCGAGCAGCTGTCTGGCGGGCTGCTTCCAGTCTCCGATGCAGCTGATGTTCTGGTTCCCGTACCGGTCCAGCTGGCTGGCGCCCATCATCACGTGGCGCTTGCCGCCGGTCACCATGGCCAGGTGCCGCCGGTACGGCAGCCAGCCCTCGACGACCTCGGCCGCGGCGCCGATGGCGGGGACGTCGCCGATCACCAGGGCCTCGCCGTCGGTGAGCAGCAGGCCGGGGGAGAAGGTCAGCCGGGCGAGCCTGGCACCGGCGGAAGGTACGGTGCCCATCGGGCTGGCCAGGATCTCGCCGTCGCCGCGCCATGCCTCGGCGCAGGCGATGACGCAGTACTCGGCGCGGGTGACATCGGTCCCCGTCCCTGTGGTGGCGTCCTGTGTGGTCATGCGTCCTCCCCGGCGAACGCCGCGACCGCGGCCTGATAGGTGTCCTCGTCCCCGGAGAGGAAGCGCGCGGTGAACTCCCGCCAGGCCGCCGGGTCCGCCGCGGCCTTCGCGTACGCCGCCTGGAACGGCTCGTCCCGCCCGTAGTCGGGCACGCAGGACGTGAAGTGGGCGCCGTTCGGTGTCTCGACGACCCCGGTCACCGACTGCCGTCCGACCAGCAGGGTCTGCGGCGGGCCCGCAGCGGCGAACTCCGTGCTCGGCACGATGCGTTCGCAGGAGACGTAGGCGTCGGTGGCCGCGTCGCAGAAGAGGTCGTCGAAGTACGGATCGGGGCCCAGGTACTGGGCGTTGCCCCGCGCGTCGGCCCGGTTGAGGTGGACGAGCGCGGCGTCCATCCGCAGTGCGGGCACCGCCACCAGCTCCTCGCCGTCCGGGTAGGGCGAAGTCACCGTCCGCAGCTCGGGGTTGACCCGCATCACGTCCGAGCCGAGGCCGGCCCGTACCGGCAGGAACGGCAGCCGGTGGGTGGCGGCGGTCAGCCCCCACATGAACATCGCCTCGTCCAGCTCGGTCAGTTCGAAGTCCCCGCGCTGGCGTGCCGCACGGAAGTGCGGTTCCAGCGGAATGGAGTCGAGCGTGGCGAAGGCGGCCACCAGTTTGCGGATCTTCCCGGCGGCGGCCAGCAGGCCCACATCGGGGCCGCCGTACGAGATGACGGTCAGGTCGGTGACGTCCGACCGCAGCAGGGCCCGGACGAGCGCCATCGGCTTGCGCCGCGAGCCCCAGCCGCCGATCCCGATCGTCATCCCGCTGCGCAGCCGGCCGGCGACCTCGTCCGGCGTCATGATCTTCCCGGTCTCCCCGGGGACATCGCCGCTCACGACTTCTCCTTGCTTCCGAAGGTGTCACGGACGCGGTCGGCGACGCCCAGCAGATTGGCCTCGAAGGTGAAGCCCTGCTCGAAGCGGTAGCTGCGGCGGACGTCGACCGGGTCGATCCCGTTGATGGCCGCCTTCGCGAGGCGGATCAGGGTGCCGTCCTTGGCGGCGATCTCGGACGCCAGCCGCACGGCCGCGTCCAGCAGTTCCGCACGGGGGACGACCTCCCAGACCGAGCCGTGGTGGTGCAGCTCCCGGGCGGTGGCCGTGCGCGAGGTGTAGTAGAGGGTGCGCATCAGGTGCTGGGGGACCAGGCGGGCGAGGTGGGTCGCGGCGCCGAGGGCGCCCCGGTCCAGCTCGGGGAGGCCGAACGTCGCGTCGTCGCTCGCCACGATGGCGTCGGCGTTGCCCGCCAGGCCGATCCCGCCGCCCAGGCAGAAGCCCGCCACGGCCGCGACCACCGGCACCTCGCACTCGTACACCGCGGCGAACGCCTCGGCGCAGCCGCTGTTGGCGCCCACCAGGGCCTCGTGGCCATCGGTGCGCTGCATTTCCTTGATGTCGACTCCGGCGTTGAATCCGCGCCCGGCGGCGGTGAGCACCACGCAGCGCACGGCCGGGTCGGCGCCCGCCGCGCGTACGGCTGCCGCCAGGTCGTACCAGCCCTTGACGGGCAGCGCGTTGACCGGGGGGAAGTCGACGGTGACCACGGCGACGCCGTTGTGCGGGCTTGAGGTGGAGACACCCATGAGCAGATCAGCTACCTTTCCACCAAACATTTGTTAGGTGAGAAGGTAGCAGTGGATCGCGTACCGCGGGAGGGGGCGCCCGGCGCCCCACCCGTACGACAGCCGAAGAGGAGAAGTGGGATGACGGCAGCACAGAACACGGAAGGCACCGGGGCCCGCCCGGGGGAGACGGCGGACGGCGTCACGGGGGCGAGTCGGGGGATCTGCGCGGGGCGGGTCGCCGTCGTCACGGGCGCCGGCCGCGGTCTGGGCCGCGCCCACGCGCGCGCCCTGGCGGCCGAGGGCGCCCGGGTCGTCGTCAACGACCTGGGGGTCGGGCTCGACGGAGCCGGCGGCTCGGCAGGACCGGCTCAGGAGGTGGTGGACGAGATCGTGGCGGCGGGCGGCGAGGCGGTCGCCCACGGCGGCGACATCGCCACGACGGACGGTGCGGCGTCGCTGGTCGCCACCGCACTCGATGCCTTCGGACGGCTGGACGTCCTCGTCAACAACGCCGGATTCCTGCGGGACAGGATGCTCGTCAACCTCGACGAGGAGAGCTGGGACGCGGTCATGCGCGTCCACCTCAAGGGGCACTTCCTGGCGCTCAAGCACGCCGGGGCGCACTGGCGTGCGGAGGCCAGGGCCGGGCGGATGCCGCAGGCCAGGGTGGTCAACACCAGTTCCGGCGCAGGGCTGCTCGGCAGTGTGGGGCAGGGCAACTACGCGGCGGCCAAGGCCGGGATCCTCGGGCTGACCCTGGTCGCCGCGGCCGAACTGGGGCGTTACGGCGTGCAGGTCAACGCCATCGCCCCGGCGGCCCGCACCCGGATGACCGAGACGGTCTTCGCCGACGCGATGACCGCGACCGGTGACGGCGGTTTCGACGCGATGGCCCCGGAGAACGTCTCGCCGCTCGTGGTCTGGCTCGCCTCCGGGGCGTCCGGCGGGGTGACCGGCCGGGTCTTCGAGGCGGAGGCCGGGCGGATCACGGTCATGGAGGGGTGGCGCCCGGGTCCCGGCGCCGACAAGGGGGCGCGCTGGACACCGGTGGAGGCGGGCGAGGCGGCGCTGCGGCTGCTCGCCGCTGCCGAGCCCGCGCAGCCGGTGTACGGCGCGCGGTGAGCGCCGCCGTGCGGGCGCCGCGGGTGCGCCCGCACGGAGTCCGGCGCACCCGGTGCGCCCGCGGCGGCCGGGTGCGGCCACGGGGACAGGGTGGCGGGAGCGGACCGGTGCGGCCCGTCAGCCTGCCGGCCCGTCGGCCCGTCGGTCCGTCAGCATGTCGGCCCGTCAGGCGGTCGCTGCGGCGGCCGGGGCCGAGCGTGCCGCAAGATAGCGCCCCGGGACGTCGCCGCCCCCGTGGACCGCGAGGTCGGCCCCGTTCACGTACGACGCCTGACGGCCCGCCAGGTACAGGCAGGCGTCGGCCACGTCGGACGGGACGGCCATCCGCCCCATGGGGATGGTCCGCGCTACTGCCGCGCCCCCGTCGCCGCCGTAGACGGCTGCCGCGTTCTCGGTCCGGATCAGCCCCGTCGTGATGTGGTTGACGCGGACCAGCGGCGCCCACTCCAGTGCCAGGGCGCGCGTCAGGCCGAGCAGCCCGGCCTTGGCCGCCGAGTAGGCGGCCGTACCCGGCTGCGGGTCGTGCCCCGAGACGCTGCCGATGTTCACCACCGAGCCGCCCTGCTCCTGCGTCCGCATGACGCGGTTGGCCGCCTGGGCCGTGTAGAAGGGTGCCAGCAGATTGAGTGCGACGATCCGCTCGACGAACCGCGGCGAGACGGTGGCGGCGTCCGATTCGGGTGAGCCCCCCGCGTTGTTGACGAGCGTGTCCAGCCGGCCGAACAGGGCTGCCGCGTGGTCGACGAGGCCCGCCGCCGCGTCGGGATCGCGTACGTCCGCCGCGAGGAAGGCCGCGGTGCGCCCGTCTGCGGCGGGCAGCGAACCTGGTTCGCCCCGGCCGCAGACGAGCACTTCGGCCCCTGCGGCGAGAAACGCCTCGGCGATCGCGTATCCGATGCCTTTGGTGCCGCCGGTGACGACGACTGCTCGTCCGGTGAAGTCCGCCGGGTTGCTGATGGTCATGAGCCGCCTCCGTGCCGTCCGGGCCCGGCATCGACAGGGACGGCCGGGGGAGCTGGTGCACAGTCAACCTACCAAGCGTTAGGTAGGTGAGCCAGGGTGTGCCGGATCCCGGGCGTTCCGCCGGCGGGCGGGGGAATCGCCCACGGGGTGGGTCTCCGCCGGACCGCGAGGCGCCGTGCGATGCCGTGCTGCTCGACGGCAACCGGCGGGTGGCCGGGCCCCGTCCGCCGACTCCGTCCCGAATTCGGCGGCTGCGGACGTTTTGTGGTGCCCGGGCGGAGTTCCGGTTCACCTTGTGACCGCTCCGGCCGGGCCTATGCGGTGCACGGTGAGTGAGCCGGGTCACTTTCTGTTGATGTTCAGGCATAGGTAAAGGCCCAGCGGGGAGGTGACCAGACCGCTGGTTGAACCAGCGGCATCGGTTCAGTGAGGAAAGGCAGAACACACGTGTCGGCAAGCGAGACCATTCATGTAGACGGGATGTGGCGGGGCGCCGCATCCGGCGCCACACGGGAGGTCCTCGACCCCGCCGACGCAACCCCCTTGCAGAGCGTGGCCGAAGGCGGCGCCGCGGACGCGGACGCCGCCGTACTGGCCGCGCACACCGCCTTCGCGGGCGGCCGGGGGGACTGGCCGAGCACCCCGGTGGCCGAACGCGCCGCGCTGCTGCGCCGGGTCGCCGGGCTGCTCCAGCGCGACCGCGAGGAGATCGCGCTCATCGAGAGCCGCGACACCGGCAAGACCCTGGAAGAGGGCCGGGTCGACGTGGACGACGTCACCAATGCCTTCCGGTACTTCGCCGATCTGGTCATGAACGAGAGCGGCGGCCGGGTCGTGGATGCCGGCTCGCCCGATGTGCACAGTGTCGTCGTCCATGAGCCGGTCGGCGTCTGCGCGCTGATCACGCCCTGGAACTACCCGCTGCTTCAGGCCAGCTGGAAGATCGCACCGGCGCTCGCCGCGGGCAACACCTTCGTCGTCAAGCCCAGTGAGGTCACCCCCCTCTCCACGGTCCACCTGGTGAAGCTCCTTGCCGAGGCCGGACTGCCCGCCGGAGTGGCCAACATCGTGACGGGGCCCGGTGTCCCGGTGGGTGCCCGGCTGGCCGAACACCCGCAGGTCGACCTGTTCTCCTTCACCGGGGGCCTGGCCAGCGGCACCACGGCCGCGAGGGCGGCCGTCGCCGGTGCGAAGAAGATCGCCCTGGAACTGGGCGGCAAGAACCCCAACGTCGTCTTCGCCGACGCCTGCGCCACCGAGGAGGGCTTCGACACCGCCGTCGACCAGGCGCTGAACGCCGCCTTCATCCACAGCGGCCAGGTCTGCTCGGCGGGTGCCAGGCTCATCGTCGAGGAGTCCGTCCGCGACCGCTTCGTCGCCGAACTGGCCCGCCGCGCCGAGCGGATCAAGCTGGGCCGCGGCACCGCCGACGGCGTCGAGTGCGGACCGCTCGTCTCCCAGCAGCAGCTGGACAAGGTCGAGGCGTACGTGGCGTCCGCGCTGGCCGAAGGGGCGCAGCTGCGCTGCGGAGGCAGCCGCCCCGAACCGTCCGGCGACCGGCCGGCCACCGGGTACTTCTACGCGCCCACCGTCCTCGACGGCTGCCACCGCGAGATGAAGGTCGTCCGCGAGGAGACCTTCGGCCCGATCCTCACCGTCGAGACCTTCCGCGACGAGGAGGAGGCGGTGACACTGGCCAATGACACCGAGTACGGGCTGGCCGGCGCCGTCTGGTCGGCCGACACCGCCCGCGCCCGCCGCGTCGCGGCCCGGCTGCGGCACGGCACCGTCTGGATCAACGACTACCACCCCTACCTCCCGCAGGCGGAGTGGGGCGGCTTCGGCAAGTCCGGTATCGGCCGTGAGCTGGGCCCCACCGGCCTGGACGAGTACCGCGAGTCCAAGCACATCTACGAGAACCTCCGGCCCGCACCGGTCCGCTGGTTCACGGGCTGACTGCCCGTCTGTTCCCAGTAACACGTACGACCGTCAGCACTTTGCAGAAGGAGCAACGCCTCATGCCACCGGAGCACTCCACGGTCACCGCCGACTACGTCATCGTCGGCGGCGGCACCGCCGGCTCGGTCATCGCCTCCCGGCTCACCGAGGACCCCGACGTCAGCGTCGTCGTCGTCGAGGGCGGCCCGACCGACATCGACCGCGACGACGTCCTCACCCTGCGCCGCTGGCTCGGCCTGCTCGGCGGTGACCTGGACTACGCGTACCCCACCACCGAGCAGCCGCGCGGCAACTCGCACATCCTGCACAGCCGCGCCAAGGTCCTCGGCGGCTGTTCCTCGCACAACACCCTGATCTCGTTCAAGCCGCTGCCCGGCGACTGGGACGAGTGGGCCGAGCACGGCGCGGCCGGCTGGGACGCGAAGTCCATGGACCCGTACTTCTCCAAGCTCCGCAACAACATCGTCCCGGTCGGCGAGAAGGACCGGAACGCCATCGCCGGTGACTTCGTTACCGCCGCGCAGAAGGCGGCGGGTGTCCCGCGCGTCGAGGGCTTCAACAAGAAGCCCTTCCACGAGGGCGTCGGCTTCTTCGACCTCGCGTACCACCCGGAGAACAACAAGCGCTCCTCGGCCTCGGTCGCCTATCTGCACCCGCACATCGAGGCGGGGGACCGGCCCAACCTCACGATCATGCTGGAGACCTGGGCCCACCGCCTCGAACTGGACGGCACCCGCGCCACCGGGGTGCACGTGCGCACCAAGGACGGCGACGAGGTGCTGCTGCGGGCCGCCCGCGAAGTACTGGTCTGCGCGGGCGCGGTGGACACCCCCCGGCTGCTGATGCTGTCGGGCATCGGCCCGAAGCGGGACCTGGAGGCCCTCGGCATCCCCGTCGTGCACGATCTGCCGGGCGTCGGCGAGAACCTCCTCGACCACCCCGAGTCCGTCATCGTGTGGGAGACCGACGGGCCCATCCCGGAGAACTCGGCGATGGACTCCGACGCCGGACTCTTCGTCCGCCGTGACCCCGGATCGCGCGGTCCGGACCTGATGTTCCACTTCTACCAGATCCCCTTCACCGACAACCCCGAGCGGCTGGGCTACGAGAAGCCCGAGCACGGCGTGTCGATGACGCCCAACATCCCCAAGCCGCGCAGCCGCGGCCGTCTCTACCTCACCAGCGCCGACCCCGAGGTCAAACCGGCCCTGGACTTCCGCTACTTCACCGACGAGGACGACTACGACGGCCGGACACTGGTCGACGGCATCCGCCTCGCCCGTGAGATCGCGAAGACCGAACCGCTCGCCCACTGGCTCAAGCGCGAGGTCTGCCCGGGCCCCGATGTCACCTCCGACGAGGACATCAGCGAGTACGCCCGCAAGGTCGCGCACACCGTCTACCACCCGGCGGGCACGTGCAGGATGGGCGCGCCCGACGACGCCCTGGCCGTGGTCGACCCAGAACTGCGGATCCGCGGACTCTCCGGGATCCGGATCGCCGACGCGTCCGTCTTCCCGACGATGCCTTCGGTCAACCCCATGATCGGAGTCCTCATGGTCGGCGAGAAGTGCGCCGAACTCCTGACCGCCACCCCCGCCCAGGGCGGTGCGGCATGACAGCGACCACCCCCGCCGCCGGCGGACCGGCCACACCGCCGGCACCGGACCCGGCGGACGGCAAGCGCGGCACCGTCTTCTCCGTACGCAACCTCTGGAAGGTCTTCGGCCCCCGCGCCGAGCGGATTCCCGGCGACAGCTCGCTGACCGGCCTGTCCGCCGGAGAGCTGCGAGAGCGCACCGGCTGCACCGCCGCCGTGCGTGACGTCTCCTTCGACGTCCGTGAGGGCGAGGTCTTCGTCGTCATGGGCCTCTCCGGCTCCGGCAAATCGACGCTGGTGCGCTGTCTGACCCGGCTCATCGAGCCCACCAGCGGCGACCTCACCATGGACGGCGAGGACGTCCGTGCCATGGACAAGACCGCGCTGCGCGAACTGCGCCGCCACCGCGCCGCCATGGTCTTCCAGCACTTCGGTCTGCTCCCGCACCGCACCGTCCTGGACAACGTCGCCTACGGGCTGGAGATCCAGGGCGTCGGC
The DNA here is from genome assembly GCF_036061255.1 of Streptomyces sp. NBC_00388. Classification (NCBI taxonomy): domain Bacteria; kingdom Bacillati; phylum Actinomycetota; class Actinomycetes; order Kitasatosporales; family Streptomycetaceae; genus Streptomyces; species Streptomyces sp. NBC_00388. The sequence goes on along the minus strand of NZ_CP107948.1, from coordinate 610,650 downwards.
CGCGCCGAACGCCGCGCCAAGGCCGCCGAGTTCATCGAGAAGGTCGGCCTGACGGGCCTGGAGGACCGGCGCCCGAGCGAGCTCTCCGGCGGCCAGCAGCAGCGGGTCGGCCTGGCCCGCGCACTCGCCGTCGACCCCGAAGTCCTGCTCTTCGACGAGCCGTTCAGCGCGCTCGACCCGCTCATCAGGCGGGACATGCAGGAGGAGGTCGTCCGGCTGCACAGGGACGAGGGCCGCACCATGGTCTTCATCACCCACGACCTGTCCGAGGCCCTGACCCTGGGCGACCGCATCGCGCTGATGCGCGACGGCAGGATCGTGCAGCTCGGCACTCCGGAGGAGATCGTCGGCTCGCCCGCCGACGACTACGTCCGCGACTTCGTCCGCGACGTGCCGCGTGAACAGGTCCTCACGGTCCGCCGTGCCATGCGCCAGGCGCGCGGAAACGAGGCGGAGGAGGGCGAGTCGGTGGCCCCCGGCACGCTCATATCCGACGCCATCGACACCGTCGTCCGCTCCGGAGGCGCCGTGCGCGTCGTCGAGGGGGAGCGGTGCCTGGGCATCGTGGACCACGCCTGCCTGCTCGCCGTGGTGGCCCGCCTGGACGAGAACCCGGACCCGAGCGGGGTGGCCGCCTGATGTGTACGCACCCGGCCTCCGCGCCCGTCCCCCCGGCCCGCGCGGCGATGCGGAGGCGCGCATGACAGCCGCCACCGCCGCGCCCCCGCGCACCGAGAGCCCGGCCGCCCCCGGCAGGGCCGCCAGGATCCGTACCGCGCTGCTCCACCGGGGCGCGGGCAAACTCGTGGTGCTCGCCGTCGCCGCCGCCGTCCTCGTACCGATCGCGAACGCCGTCTGGTCCAGCGGGCTGTGGCCCGGCGCGCTCACCGTGGACGTCTCGGCGCCCCTGGGCCACGTCAGCGACTGGATCATCGACAACCGCGACACCCACCCGCTCTTCCTCTACTTCCTCGGCTATCTGAGCAACGCCGTGGTCATCGCCGTACGCGCCGTCTACCTGGTGCTGCTCGCCCTCGGCTGGACCGGGGTCACCGCCGCGGTCACCCTGGTGGCCTGGCGGGTGGCCGGATGGCGCATCGCCGCCACCGCACTGGTCTCCTTCCTGGTCAGTGGCGTGCTGGACATGTGGGTGCCGACCATGCAGACGCTCGCACTCATGGTGGTGGCCGTCGTGGTGTCCGCCGTCGTCGGAGCGGTGCTGGGTCTTGCGGGCGGTCTCTCCGACCGGATGTTCCGCATCCTGCGCCCGGTGCTCGACACCATGCAGGTGCTGCCCGCCTTCGCGTATCTGCTGCCCGTGGTCCTGGTGTTCGGCATCGGCGTCCCTGCCGCGCTGCTCGCCACCGTCGTCTACGCGGCGCCGCCGATGGCCAGGCTCACCGCGCTCGGGCTGCGCGGCGCCGACGCCGGGGTCCTGGAGGCCGTCGCCTCGCTCGGCTCCACGGCACGCCAGCGACTCGTCACCGCCCGGCTTCCGCTGGCCCGCAAGGAGCTTCTCCTCGGCCTCAACCAGACCATCATGATGGCGCTCTCGATGGTCGTCATCGCCTCCCTCATCGGAGCCGGCGGCCTCGGTGACCGCGTCTACCAGGCGCTGGCCTCCGTCGACGTCGGCGGGGCGCTGGCCGCGGCCATCCCGATCGTGCTGCTGGCCATCGTCATGGACCGCACCACCGCCGCAGCCGGGACCCGGCTCGGCACCGAGCCCTCCGGGCCCGCCGCACTGCGCGGCCCGCGCGGCTGGGCGCTCGCGGCCGTGGCCACCGCGCTTGTCGCGGTGGCCGGCCGGCTGGCGGGCTCCACGCTCTGGCCCGGGGGATACACGGTGGCCATCGCACGGCCGGTCGACGACTTCAAGGAGTGGATGGTCGACCACCTCTACTCCGGAGTGCCCGTCGTCGGCGGCACCGCCGACTGGGCCGCGCACTTCACCTCGTGGATCCTGGACCCGCTCAGGGACGGACTGACCGGCCTGCCCTGGTGGGGCGCGCTGCTGATCGTCGCCGCCCTCGCCTGGCTGATCGGCACCTGGCAGACCGCCCTCACCGCGGTACTCGCACTCTGCGCCATCGGCGTCCTCGGCATGTGGAAGCCGTCCATGGACACGCTCTCGCAGGTCCTGGCCGCACTCGTCGTCACACTCGTCATCGGATTCGGCGCCGGGATACTCGCCGCGGGCAGCCGCCGCGCCGAGGCCGTACTGCGCCCGGTCCTGGACGTCATGCAGACCATGCCGCAGTTCGTGTACCTCATCCCGGTCGTCGCGCTCTTCGCTGTGGGCCGCGCCCCGGCCGCCGCGGCCGCGGTCGTCTACGCCCTGCCCGCCGTCATCCGCATCACCACCCAGGGCCTGCGCCAGGTCGACCCCGCCGCCGTGGAAGCGGCCAGGTCGCTCGGCGCCACCCGGCTGCAGACGCTGCGCCAGGTCCAGCTGCCGCTGGCCCGCCCGGCGCTGCTGCTCGCCGTCAACCAGGGCGTGGTCCTCGTTCTCGCCGTGGTCATCATCGGCGGTCTGGTCGGTGGCGGGGCGCTCGGCTACGACGTTGTCACCGGACTGGCCACGGGCGACCTGGCCGTCGGGCTCGTCGCCGGTGTGGCCATCGTCTGCCTCGGCCTCATGCTCGACCGCGTCACCCAGCCCACCGAACGCCGCACACGGAAGGGAGCCTGAGCCGTGACCCGTACACGTACCCGTGGCACCCGCCGCGCCACAACCGGCCTCGCCGCCCTGGCCTCGGCAGCCCTGCTGGTCTCGCTCAGCGGCTGCGGAGCCGCCGATATGACGAAGCAGTCCTCACCGTTCGCAGCGGCCAAGGGCGCCAAGTCCGTCACACTCTCGGTGCAGAGCTGGGTCGGTGCCCAGGCGAACGTGGCCGTCGCCAAGTATCTGCTCGAACACCGGCTGGGCTACCGGGTCGACACCGTCCAGGTGGACGAGATTCCCGCCTGGGACGCCCTCAGCCAGGGCCGCGTCGACGCGATCCTGGAGGACTGGGGCCACCCCGACCAGGAGAAGCGGTACGTCAAGGACAAGAAGACGATCACGGCGGGCGGCGACCTCGGAGTCACCGGTCACATCGGCTGGTTCGTCCCGAAGTACTGGGCGGACAAACACCCCGACGTCACCGACTGGAAGAACCTCAACAAGTACGCGGGGCAACTGCGTACGGCGGAGAGCGGCAGCAAGGGCCAGCTCATGGACGGTTCGCCGTCCTATGTCACGAATGACAAGGCGCTGGTGAAGAACCTCAAGCTGGACTACGACGTGGTCTTCGCCGGGTCGGAGGCCGCGCAGATCACCCAGATCCAGCAGTTCGCCAAGGAGAAGAAGCCCTTCCTCACCTACTGGTACGAACCGCAGTGGCTCTTCAACCAGGTGCCGATGAAGGAGGTCAAGCTCCCCCGCTACACCGCGAAGTGCGCGGACAAGGGGGTGAAGGACCCCAAGTCCGTCGACTGCGCCTACCCGTCGACGCCCCTGCAGAAGTACTTCAACACCGACTTCACCAGGACCGGAGGCGCCGCCGCCACGTTCCTGAAGAAGTTCAAGTGGACGAAGGACGACCAGAACAAGGTCTCCGCGATGATCGCGTCGCAGGGCCTCTCGGCGGACGAGGCGGCCAAGCGCTGGGTGGACCAGAACCCCGCCGTCTGGAAGAAGTGGCTTCCGGGCACGGAGTGACGGGAGCAGGGCCACGGCGCGGGAGCCGCGGCCGACGAGCGCGGCCGGCCGCGGTCCTTACGGGCCGCGGCCGGCCGCGCTGCGCCGTCCGGGTGGGGGCCGGGAGCCGTCCGCAGGGCCCGGCCGCCCATGCTGTTTCGGCGGCGGGGCACGCCGGTACCCATGGGACGACAGGTCAGTGGCCGCCGTGCTCACCGGGCGCGAGAGGGAATCCGGTCCGTGTACGGCCGGCCACCACCACGCGTACACCGGAGGTTCCCCGTGCTGACGACCCACTACGTCCCTGGCTCGCCGAACTGGCTCGACCTCGGCGCCCCGGACATCGACGCAGCCGTCGCGTTCTACACCGGCGTGTTCGACTGGACCTTCCAGTCGGCGGGTCCCGAGGCGGGGGGCTACGGCTTCCTCCAGAAGGGCGGCAGAACGGTGGGAGCCATCGGCCTGCTGACGGAGGAGGGTGCGAGCTCCGCCTGGACGGTGTACTTCCACACGGCCGACGCCGAAGCCACCGCCCGCGCCGTGGAGCAGGCCGGCGGTACCGTCCGCTTCCCGGCGGCCGACGTCTTCACCGCCGGTCGCATGGCGGGCTTCACCGACCCGGCGGGCGCCGACTTCGCGGTCTGGCAACCGGGCGATGTGCAGGGCCTGGACACCGTCATGGAGCCGGACGCGATGTGCTGGACTGAGCTGCACACCGCCGACACGGCGGCGGCGAAGTCCTTCTACCGTGCGGTCTTCTCCTGGGAGTACCAGGACATGTCCATGGGCGACGGCATGGTGTACACCATCGTTTCCGCGCCGGGCGGAGGCAAGGGTGACGACACCAGCCACGGCGGCATCATGCAGCTTCCCCAGGAGAACCTGGACGCCGGAGCGCGGCCGGAGTGGCACCCGTACTTCGGTGTCGAGGACTGCGACGCCACATTCGCCGCGGCCACCGGACGCGGCGCCACGGCTCTGATGCCGCCGAGCAGCGTTCCGGGCGTCGGCCGGCTGGCCCTGCTCACGGACCCGGCAGGCGCGATGTTCGCACTGATCAAGGGCGACCCGTCCATGACCTGACCTGACCTGACCTGACCTGACCCGACCCGACCGGGCGGGCTCGGCCGGGCCGGGTCAGGCTCGCCCGGTTCCGCCCGGCGGCCCGGGAGGCTCTCTCTCCGGCCGGAGAGAGAAGTGACGTGTGATCAGCTCTCGTTCCCGTTGCGCGAAATGGTATTTCGTGGCTCCTGGCAGGGGCCGCTACGGTCGAAATCATGGAGTCGAAATTTCGGACGGCCGGAGAAATCGCGGCTGCCTTGCGTGCTGGTGAAGTGAGTTCGGCGGAACTGACCGACGAGGCGATCGCCCGCATCGAGCGGGACGACGAAGAAATCAATGCGATCTGCGTGCCGGACTTCGACCGTGCACGGGCCGCCGCGGACGGCGCCGACCAGGCGCGCGCCCGCGGAGAGGACCGGCCGCTGCTCGGTATTCCGGTGACGGTCAAAGAGTCCTACAACATCGCAGGCCTGCCCACGACGTGGGGACTGCCGCCGCACCGGAACCACCTGCCGGCCGAGGACGCGGTCCAGGTGGCCCGGCTCAAGGACGCGGGCGCGGTGGTGCTGGGCAAGACCAATGTGCCGCGGGGCCTGCAAGATGTGCAGAGTTTCAACGAGATCTACGGCACCACCAACAACCCCTGGGATCACCGTCGTACGCCCGGTGGGTCCTCCGGCGGCTCAGCGGCGGCCCTGGCGTCCGGATTCGGTGCGCTCTCCATAGGCTCCGACATCGCCGGTTCCTTGCGCACCCCCGCACACTTCTGCGGTGTCTACGCGCACAAGCCGACCCTCGGACTCGCGGCGACCCGCGGCATGGTGCCGCCGGGCGTCCCGGCGCTGCCGGGGGATCACGACCTCGCCGTCGTGGGTCCGATGGCCCGCACGGCCCGCGACCTCACGCTGCTGCTCGACATCATGGCCGGGCCGGACCCGCTGACGCTCGGTGTGGCACACACGTTGAAGCTGCCGCCCGCGCGTCACGAGCGGCTCCGCGACTTCCGGGTCCTGGTCCTCGACCAGCATCCGTTCATCCCGACCGGATCCGCCGTGCGCGCGGGCGTGGACAAGGTGGCCGGTGCGCTCGCCGACGGCGGCGCCCGTGTGGAACGGCACAGTCCGCTGCTGCCCGATCTGACCGAAGCAGCCCTCCTCTACACGCAGTTGCTGTTTTCGAGCACCGTCGCACGTTTTCCCGTCGAGTCGTACGAGCAACTGCGGACCCGCGCCGCCGGGCTGAGCCCGGACGACCGGAGCCTTGATGCGGCCCGGCTGCGCGGCATGGTGTTCCGGCACCTCGACTGGATCGACGCCAACAACCGCCGCGAGGTCCACCGGCACGGCTGGCGGCACCTGTTCGCCGAGTTCGACGTGGTGGTGTGTCCCATCACGCCCACTCCCGCGTTCCCGCACGACCACAACCCTCATCCGGAGGAACGCCGGCTCGACATCGACGGCGTCCCGTACCCGTACTTCGACCAGCTCGTCTGGGCCGGTCTCGCCACCATGCCCGGACTGCCCGCCACCGCCATACCGACGGGCCTCTCCCCGGAGGGCCTGCCGGTGGGAGTGCAGCTCATCGGCCCGATGTCCGAGGACCGCACCCCGCTGCGGCTGGCCGAACTGCTCGAACAGGAAATCGGCGGCTTCCAGGCACCCGCGTAGGGCCTGTCGGGGCTGCTGCGAGCCGGATCGCGGGGAGGAGGAAGGAAGAGCGTCGACCACCGGACAAGTGTGCCGGTGATTGCCCCGGGGGCGGTGGTATCCCCGCCCCCGGGGCCCGGGCGATTTCAGCGGCGGGTCTCGACGCTCATGGTGCCGTGGGTCACCGCGCGCATCCTGTCACCGGCGAGCATGGCGTGCGGGTAGCCGGGCTCGATCGCGCCCGCCGCGTCGAGGCGGGCCAGTTGGGAGGCGGTGAACTCGACCTCCAGGGCGCCCAGATTGTCCTCCAGCTGAGCGGGGGTACGGGCGCCGATGAGTGACGTCGTCACACCCGGGTTCTGCAGGGTCCAGGCCAGACCGACCTGGGCGGTTGTCCGGCCCAGCTCCGTGGCGACGTCCTTCACGACATCGGCGACGTCCAGGTTGCGTTCGGTGAGCCCGCCGTTGGCGATGTTGAAATTCCTGCGCGTGCCGTCGTCGGCCGGGGCGCTCGCCGCGGTCAGGTCGTCGCGGCTGTACTTGCCGGTGAGCACCCCGCCGGCCAGCGGAGAGTACGGCACCACGCCCAGGCCCATCTCGCGTGCCATGGGGATCAGGTCACGCTCCCCGGTACGTTCGACCAGGTTGTACTCGATCTGCAGTGCGACAAGCGGCGACCAGCCGCGCAGGTCGGCGATCGCCTGCATGCGCGACACCTGCCAGGCCGGGGCGTTCGAGATCGCGACGTACAGGACCTTGCCCTGCCGGACCAGATCGTCCAGGCCGCGCAGGATCTCCTCGACCGGTGTCGTGAAATCCCACACGTGCAGGTAGAGCAGATCGATGTACTCCGTATTCAGCTGCCGCAGACTCGCCTCCACCGACGCGAACAGGCTCTTGCGGTGCGGGCCCCCGGAATTAGGGTCGCCGGGGCGGCGCAGTGCCGTGTATTTCGTTGCCAGCACCAGGCTTTCGCGGTTGGTTCGGGTGAATTCGCCCAGCAGCCGCTCGGAGCCGCCATTGGTGTAGGTGTTGGCGGTGTCGATGAAGTTGCCTCCGCGCTCGACGTAGAGGTCGAACAGCTTGCGCGCCTCGTCCTGCTCGGCGCCCCAGCCCCATTCGGTGCCGAAGGTCGCCGCGCCGAGTGCCAGGGGTGAGACTCGCAGCCCGGAGCGGCCCAGCAGCCGGTAGCTTTCGAGGGTGAGCGGCATCGTGTCCTCCTGAGTCGGTGATCCGTCGTCGAGAACAAGACTGTGACGGCCGCCGGCCAGAGGTAAGGGACGGAAGTTCCTGGGAACACGAGTCCTACCCAGGCTGTTGGACGGGCATGACGACCCGCACAGTGGACACGACACAGGAGCTGGCCGCGTTCCTGCGGACCCGGCGCGAGCGCCTGGACCCGGACGACTTCGGCCTGCCGCCGCGCAGGCAGGCCAGGCGGACCCCGGGGCTGCGCCGCGAAGAGGTCGCCGAACTGGCCGGGGTCAGCGTCGACTACGTCGTGCGGCTGGAGCAGGGCCGCGGACTGCGACCCTCGGCGAGCGTGGTGGAGGCGCTGGCCGGGGCGCTGCGCCTGGCCCCCGACGAACGCGCCTACCTCTTCGACCTGACCCGGCAGCGCCCCCGCAGCGCCGGCAGACCCGTAACCACTGCGGCCCCTTCGCTGGCCCGGCTGGTCGCCGATCTGTCGCCGCTGCCGGTCATGCTGCTGAACCACCGCTACGACATCCTGGCCTGGAACGGCGAAATGGCGGGGCTGCTGACGGATTTCGACACGCTGCCGCCGGAGCAGCGCAACGCGATGTGGCTGTGCCTGATGCATCCGCGGATCCGTGAGCTCTATGTCGACAGGGAACGCGTCGTGCGGGAGGGGATCGCCCACCTTCGCGCCGCCTGGGCCGCGCATCCGGAGGACCGGGCGCTGGGCGATCTCATCGCCGGACTCACCACGTCCAACGAGGAATTCGCACGACTGTGGGCCGAGCGGGATATCAAGGTCAACGGCCGTGGGAACAAGGTGATGCGGCACCCGGTCGTCGGTGTGATCACCGTGCAGTTCGAAGTGCTGACGCCGCTTGAGGATCCGGGCCAGCGGTTGGTGATCTACCGCGCCGCGGACGACGAGAGCCGCGCGGCGCTGGGCCGGTTGTGCGTGGGGTGAGAGGGGGCCGTCCTTCCGTACGCCGAGCCGGAGAACCACTCCGGCGTGCTTCCGGACGCGGTCTCGCGACCGGTTCCGGAAGCACGCAGGAATGAGCGCTCGGGCGTGCCGGGCAGCGGGCGCGGCGCGAGGGGAGGCGACCGGTCCCGGGCGCAGCGGCCGCCCTCAGCTCGCGGGAGCGGCGTTGAGCAGGTCGAGCGTGCTCTGCTGGCAGCCGTAGTCGGGTGTTCCGGCCCAGGGGCCGTTCCAGTGCGGTCCGTACAGGTCGAGCGCGTTGCGGTCCTTGCTGTGTGCGGCCTCCGCCCACCGCTTCAGCGCCGTGCTGTACGGGTGGTCCGACAGCTCCCCGTCGAGCGTGCCGAGCCCCCGGACGTAGGCTCCCTTGAACGACGGGCCGTCGCCGGTGCACCCGTCGGACTCGCCGGGCTCGCGGAGCACTCCGTCGGTCTCCAGCCGGGTGGTGGAGGCGCCGGCCAGGGTCCGCGCGGTGTCCAGCAGTGTGCTGTCACCGGTCGCCCGGTGCAGTTCGGTCAGTCCGCCGAGGACCACACCCTGGTTGTAGGTCCAGGTCTGCTGGCCGTTGTTGGAACAGTCGTCGTTCAGACCGTCGTTGATCATGTGGTCCGAGTTGATCATGCCGCTCGCGCTGAACCACTTCCACTCGTTCTCCGCCCGGTCCAGATAGGCGGAGTCGCCGGGTATGCGGTTGTGCAGAGCGGCGTTGAGCTGGAGGAACAGTTCATTGGTGATCGCGTTCTTGTATGTCTTGGTCTCGTTCCACAGCACTCCGCCCCCGCAGGCGTCCGTCCAGTTGGCGAACATGTGGTCGGCGTCGGCGCGTGCGGTGGTGAGGTAGCGGCTGTCGCCGGTCAGGTCGTACGCGGCGACCCAGGCGAGCCCCCACCAGCCGGTGTCGTCGAGGTAGTCGTTGGTGAAGTTGCCGCCCTGCGCGCCGATGTTCTTGTCGTAGGTGCTGGACACGGCGTACGTGTAGCTGGACATGCCACTGGTCCGGATGTTGTCGATGACGGCCGTCAGTGCGTTGGCACTGGTCCACCAGCCGTTGCCGCCGAACAGGCCGGTGTTCCTGTCGTACGACATCATCAGCGCGGTCGCGGCGGCGGTGCTCCTGCTGCCCGCGTTCCAGTCCGTGCGGGCCCACTCCGTACAGGCGACCTCGGCCCGGTCCCCGGCCTTTCCGCAGGCGCGGAGTGCGCCCACCCCGGCCGTGTTCCAGTCGTCGACGTTGTACATCTGGGTGCGCCAGCCCGCCGATCCCGACGGGGTGCTGGTGTCCCCCAGTTTGCTGCCCGACGACCAGGTTCTGCCGCCGTCGAAGGAGCGGTCCAGCCATACCTCGTCGCCCGCGTTGCCGTTGTCGATGGAGGCCCACCCCATGACATCGTTGTCAGAGAGATGCAGGGCGACGGTGCGCGAGTAGATCGAGGCGGTGACCGGCGTTCTGTCCCCCGTCGCACCGGAGGGATCGCGGGCATCGCAGTACTTGTTGCAGATCGCCGCCTCGGTTCCGGCGGAGGCGGCCTGCGGAAGGAAGCCGAGGAGCAGGCACGACATGGCGGCGAGGAGGGTCAGCCGTCTGGGTGTGGGGGACATGTGAGCCTTCCGGGTGGGACGGAGGGCGTCGGGTCGGCGCCCGGGCGAGCGGCGAACAAGATATCAGGGGCATGTCAAAAAGGGACCCTGTGTCACAGACCGGCTCCGTCACAGACCGGCTCCGTCACGGACCGGGCTCCGTCGCGGCCGGATCCGATCCGGCCGCGACGGAGCCGGTCCGTGACGGAACAGCGGCGACGGGTGTCACCTGCCGCCCGCCACCCGCAGGATCGCCCCGGTGGCGTACGACGCGTCGTCCGACAGGAGCCAGGAGACGGCGCCCGCGATCTCGTCAGGGAGGCCCGCCCGGCCCATCGGCACGGTGGAGGCGAGCTTGTCGGGGCGTTCGGGGTCCAGGTGGAACTCCGTCCTGATGACACCCGGCGCGACGCAGTTGACGCGGATGCCCGCAGCGGCCGTCTCCTTCGAGAGGCCGATGGTCAGGGCGTCCACGGCTGCCTTGGCGGCGGCGTAGTGGACGTACTCGCCCGGGCTGCCGAGGGTGGCGGCGGCGGACGAGATGTTGACGATGGAACCTCCGCCGGACGGTGTCATGACACGGATCGCCTGACGTGCGCAGAGCAGATAGCCCACGACATTCACGTCCAGGGCCTGACGGATACCCGCCGCGTCCGCGTCGGCGAGCGGGCCGACGGGTCCGCTCACCCCGGCGTTGTTGACCAGTCCGGTCACCACACCGAGTTCGGCGGCCGCGGTCTCGAAGAGCCCGGCCACCGCGGTCTCGTCGGTGGTGTCGACCTGGACCGCCACGGAGCGGCGGCCGGTCGCGCGTACCGAAGCGGCGACGGCCTCTGCCGCGGTGGCGTCCGACCGGTACCCGACGGCGACATGGTGGCCGTCAGCGGCGAGCCGCAGGCAGGCCGCGGCGCCGATGCCGCGACTGCCTCCGGTGACGACGGTGACAGGACTGCGGGTCATGGGATACCTCGGGCTTCCGTGATGCGGGCGTCCTGCGACGGGATATCCACCCTAAGGAGCGGGGCGGCAGCAGGCCCGGCCGGGGTTATCCTCCGCGGGCCGCGGAGGGCCGCTGCGTTTGCGGGCGTGTGTCCCTCGCGCCGAGAATCGGATGCAGTACGGTCCTGGCGCCGGCGGTGCGAGCGTGGATCGACCGTAACCGGGCCACGCCGCGGCAGCGTGCGGGGAGAACTCGCGCGGAGACCCGCGCGGAGAACGGAGCACGGCCATGAAACCGATCGTCACCGTGGGTCTGGACAGCAGGGCCGAGTCGCTCTCCGCGGCACGCTGGGCCGCGCGTGAGGCGCAGCTGCGCGGCGCGACGCTGCGCATCCTGCACGCACGGGCGCCCCGCCCCGAAGGCCCCGGGGGGCCGGCGGACGGGGGAGGCCCGCAGGATCTGCCCCGCTGGATCATGGAGCGGGCACGTGTCGTCGTCGACGAGCGGTGTCCCGGGCTGCCCGTGGTCGAGGAACTGTCGGACGGCGACCCGGTGGAGTCCCTGCTGGAAGCGGCGGGTGACTCGGACGCGGTGGTGCTCGGCTCGCGGGACATGGCTCCGCTGGCCAGTTACTACCTGGGTGACATCGGCCTGCATGTGGTGGCACGCGCCGGGGCCCCGGTCGTCCTCGTACGGGCGCGCGAGGCCACCGGGCCGGTGGCTGACGACGGCGCCGTGGTCCTGGGGCTGTCGCTGCACGGCCCGTGCGACGCGTTGTGCGCGTTCGCCTTCGACACCGCAGCCAGACGCGGCGTCATGCTGCGGGCCGTGCACGGGCGGAGCCTTCCGGAGCACGCCTACACCCGGAGCGGAATCGACGCGCGCGCCTCCGGGCGCACTACCGAACGCGCCCAGCAGGAGCTCAGTGAGGCGCTGCGGCCATGGCAGGAGAAGTTCCCGCAGGTGAGGACCGCCGGGAGGGTTCGGACGGAGAGCCCGGCCCAGGCCGTCGTCCGCGGCGCGGCGGGCGCGGGGCTCCTGGTGGTCGGGCGCCGCACCAACCGTCCCCCGCAGTCGCCGCCGGTCGGCCCTGTCCTGTCCTCGGCCGTGCACCACGCGCCGTGTCCGGTGACGGTGGTCCCGCACGACTGAGCGGCCACGGCATCCGGTCAGCCGTCACGGCGGCGGTCATGACGCCGGGCAGGCGCGGGGGCGGGCCGGCCAGGAGATACGGGGCACACATACCGGACCCCCCGCAGGCACCATGCGGCACCACCCATGAGGCGAGGAGCACCATGCACGAGACCAGCACGGAAGCGCCGGCGGCGGTCGGCGACGAGGAACTCGCGGGGCTGGTCGCCCACTGGCGGGCCGCGAACTACCTGTCGGCCGGTCAGATCTACCTCATGGACAACGCGCTGCTCACCGAGCCGCTCCGGCCGGAGCACATCAAGCCCCGGCTGCTCGGCCACTGGGGCACCTCACCGGGGCTGAACCTGGTCCACACCCATCTGAACCGCGTCGCACGGGCGCGCGGCCAGGACACGGTGTGCGTCTGGGGCCCCGGGCACGGCGGCCCTGCCGTGCTGGCCAACTCCTGGCTGGACGGCAGCTACTCCGAGACGTACCCCGACGTCGGCCGGGACGCGGAGGGCATGGCCCGGCTCTTCCGTCAGTTCTCCTTCCCGGGCGGGGTGCCCAGCCATGTCGCGCCCGAGACCCCTGGCTCGATCCACGAGGGCGGTGAGCTGGGGTACTCCCTCTCCCACGCGTACGGCGCGGCCTTCGACAACCCGGATCTGCTGGCCGCGTGCGTCATCGGTGACGGGGAGGCGGAGACCGGCCCGCTGGCAGGCTCGTGGCACTCCAACAAGTTCCTCGACCCGGTGCGCGACGGCGCCGTCCTGCCGGTCCTGCACCTGAACGGGTACAAGATCGCCAATCCGGCGGTTCTGGCGCGCATCCCCGAGGCGGAGCTGGACGAACTGCTCCGCGGGTACGGCCATGACGTCCTGCACGTCACCGGCGGCGACCCGGACACGGTCCACCGGGCCATGGCCGCGGCGATGGACACCGCCCTGGACCGCATCGCCCTCATCCAGCGCGCCGCCCGCGCGGAGGGCAGCACCGAGCGCCCCCGCTGGCCGATGATCGTGCTGCGCACGCCCAAGGGCTGGACCGGCCCCGTCAGCGTCGACGGACTGCCGGTGGAGGGCACGTGGCGGGCCCACCAGGTGCCGCTGCCCGCAGTCCGCGAGAACCCGGAGCACCTCGCGCAGCTGGAGACGTGGCTGCGCTCCTACCGGCCGGACGAACTCTTCGACGCGGCGGGCCGGCCACGTCCCGAGGTGCTGGCCTGTGTCCCGGACGGGCCCCTGCGCCTGGGAGCCAACCCGCACACCAACGGCGGGCTGCGGCTGCGCGACCTTCCGGTGCCGGCCCTGGAGGAGTACGCGGTGGAGGTCGCGCACCCCGGCGCGGCCATGCACGAACCGACCCGCGTCCTCGGCGGCCTGCTGGAGGCGGTCATGGCGGCCACCGCGGAACGGCGCGACTTCCGTGTGGTGGGTCCCGACGAGACGGCGTCCAACCGGCTGGAGGCCCTGTACACCGCCACCGGGAAGGCCTGGCAGGCGCAGACCCTCGGGGTCGACGAACACCTCGACCGGCACGGCCGGGTGATGGAGATCCTCTCCGAACACACCTGCCAGGGCTGGCTGGAGGGTTACCTCCTCACCGGGCGGCACGGGCTCTTCTCCTGCTACGAGGCCTTCGTCCACATCGTCGACTCGATGGTCAACCAGCACATCAAGTGGCTCAAGGTGTCCCGCACGCTGCCGTGGCGCCGCCCCATCGCCTCCCTCAACTACCTGCTCACCTCGCATGTCTGGCGGCAGGACCACAACGGCTTCTCCCACCAGGATCCGGGCTTCGTGGACCACGTACTCAACAAGTCACCGGAAGTCGTGCGGGTGTACCTCCCGCCGGACACCAACACCCTGCTCTCGGTCGCCGAACACGTGCTGCACAGCAGGGACTACGTCAATGTGGTCGTGGCCGGCAAGCAGCCGACCTTCGACTGGCTCACCCTCGACCAGGCGCGCGCCCACTGTGCGCGCGGAGCCGGGGTCTGGGAGTGGGCCGGTACCGAGCGGGAGGGCGAGGAGCCCGACGTCGTGCTGGCCTGCGCGGGCGACGTCCCCACCCAGGAGGTACTCGCCGCGGCCCAGCTGATCCGCCGCCACCTGCCCTGGCTCGCGGTCCGTGTGGTCAACGTGGTCGATCTGGCCCGGCTGCTCCCGGAGTCGGAGCACCCGCACGGGCTCTCCGGCAAGCAGTACGACGCGCTCTTCACCCGCGACAAGCCGGTGATCTTCGCCTACCACGGGTATCCCTGGCTGATCCACCGCCTCGCCTACCGCCAGGCGGGCCACGACAACCTGCACGTACGCGGCTACAAGGAGTCCGGCACCACGACCACCCCGTTCGACATGGTGGTACGCAACGACCTGGACCGCTACCGGCTGGTGCTGGACGTCATCGACCGGGTCCCCGGGCTCGCGGTACGCGCCACCCGTGCCCGCCAGGCCATGGAGGACACCCGCCTCAGGCACCACGCCTGGATCCGCGAGCACGGCACCGATCTCCCCGAGGTGGCCGACTGGGCCTGGGAGCCGCGGCCCGCCGGGAGCTGAGACCGGCCGGCCGAGCGGTACGGCCCGCACGGCTCCGTCAGGAGGACCGTGCGGGCCGCGTTCCGTCAGGGGCGGTCTGCCGGGGCTGTCTTCCGATCCGTCAGGGGCGGACGGTGCAGACGGCAAGCAGGCAGAAGTTCGCTCCCTGTGTGTTGCTGGGGCCGGTCGAGCCGCTATCCGACCCCTGGTCGCCGACCGTGCACCGGGCCAGCAGGCAGAAGTTGACCCCCTGTATGCCCCGGTAGGCGTCTGCGAGTGACCGCGCGACCGGTGCCTGCCGCCCTGTGCTGTGTGCCGGGGCCGCGCTCGGCTGTGCTCCTGCGGGGGAGGCTGCCGCGGCCCCGCCGGCGGACACCAGCAGGAGCAGGCCGGCGGCCGCGGTCGCGGTCCCCCAGCGGGGCAGGGAAACGGGAATCCTCAAGGGGTCTCCAAGTCTCGTACGGGCCATACGGTTTCGCAGTCGTTCGGCGCGGAGGCCGGCGCGGTTTGGCCGCAGGGCTCGGTGTGACCCAGCTCTCTTCCCGGGTGCCCCGGGCTCGACTCGCTGATGGACAGGCCCGATTCGCCCGGCTGATGACCCGGAATGTGATCTGAGGCACAGGCGCAGTCCATGGTGCTCCCGGCTCCGAACGATGTGTTGATGGCGCAGATGACGCGATGTCGGCATAGGAGGCAGAAGCTGTGGTTCGTCGTGGAGGGGCTGGAGTACCGACCGGTCGAAGGGGCTTGCGGCGGGCCCGCCGGGGACCGGTGCACGGGGACGCGTACCCACCGGGGCGGCCCACGGGATGAACCCGCTACCGCCCTCCCCCTTCCCGGCCGGCGCCCCGCATCCTTCGTCGGCCCTCCGGCCCCCAGTCCCGAGGTGAGTTCCGCTTGACCCACGCACAGACCGACGACAGCCGTGTTGACGACAGCCGTGTTGACGACAGCCGGGGCGCGGTCCTCCCGCTGACCGCCGCTCAGCGGGGGCTGTGGTTCGCGCAGCGACTCGACCCGGGCAACCCGTCGTACAACGTGGCGGAGTACGCCGTCATCCCGGGCCGGGTCGATCCCGTTCTCCTCGGGCAGGCGGTGCGGCACGTAGCCGGCGAGACGGACGCGATGAGACTCACCTTCGGTGAGCACGACGGTGTCCCCCATCAGCGGATCAGTGGGGACAGCGGGATCGAGGTACCGCTCGTCGACCTCTCCGGCCACTCTGACCCGGAGCGCGAGGCGCAGCGCCTGATGGCAGCTGACCTCGCGACGGCCGCCGACCCGGCGGTGGGGCCGCTCGTGCGGATGACGCTCTACCGGCTCGCCGCCGACCGTCACTTCTTCCACCAGCAGGTGCACCACCTCGCCCTGGACGGATACAGCGCGGTCCTCGCACTCGGCCGTATCGCCGACGCGTACACGAGGCTGACCCTGCCGGAACCGGAACCCGTCGCATCACTGCCCGCGCCGCTTGAGCCGCTGATCGACGAGGACCGCGCCTATGAGGTGTCCGGACTCCGTTCCACCGACAAGGAGTTCTGGGACGGATACCTCGACGGTGCTCCCGCCGCGGTGGGCCTCGCGGAGGAGGCGTCAGGCATCGGCCACGGATTCCTGGCCGTGAGAGGGGCGATGGGCCCGGACGCGGCGGAACGGCTGCGCACGGCCGCGCGCACCTCCGGTGTGGCCTGGCCCGCCTTCTTCATGGCAGCGGTGGCCGCCTACCTCCAGCGGAGTCGCGGGGTGCGCGAGGTCGTGCTCGGGCTGCCGGTCACCGGGCGGCGGACCGCCGTGGCGCGTACGACGCCCGGCATGCTGTCCAACATCCTGCCGCTGCGGCTGCCGGTCTCCCCGTCCGACCGGGTGAGCGAGGTGGCGAAGCGTGCGTCGGCGCGGGCCCGTGAGGTGCTGCGGCACCAGCGCTACCCCGCCGAGGACCTGCGCCGCGACCGCGGGCTCGCCGGCGCCGGTGGCCGCCTGGCCGGGCCCTCGGTCAATGTCCTGGCGTTCGACGACACCCTCCGCTTCGGACCCCACACGGCCGCACTCCACAACCTCTCCGTCGGCCCGGTCGACGACATGGTCGTGGCTGTGCACGCGTCCTACGGGGGCGGCGGGCTGCGGATCGATCTGCTGGGCAACCCCCGGCTGTACACGCAGCGGGAACTGGCGGACCACCACGACCGGCTGCTGCGCCTGGTCGAGCGGTTCACCGAGGACCCCCGCAGGCAGATCGGCTCGCTGCGGACCGTCGGCGACACCGAACAGCGACGGCTCATCGACCTGGGCGCCGGGGACTCCGGAGGCCCGGGCGGGCCCGGCGCCGCCGCCACCGGGACGCTGCCCGAGCAGTTCGCCGCGCAGGCCCGCGAGCGGCCGCAGGACACCGCCGTGGTGTCCGGCACCGTCCGGCTCACCTTCGGTGCGCTCGACGCGCGGGTGAACGCGCTCGCCGCACGGCTCGCAGCCGTCGGCGCGGGGCCTGGCACCCGGGTCGCGGTCGGGCTGCCCCGCTCGGCCGACCTGGTGGTCGCGATGCTCGCCGTCATGCGTACGGGCGCCGCCTATCTGCCGCTCGACCCCACCTACCCCGCCGACCGCATCGCCTACATGATCGAGGACTCCCGCCCGGTCGCGCTGGTCGCGACGCGGGAGTCGGCGAGCCGTACGGACCCGGCGGGCGTGCTGCCGCTGGTCGGGCCGGACGCCGCTGGCCCGCCCGGCCCGGTCGGCCGCACGATGCCCGGGCCCCGTGACTCCGCGTACGTCATCTACACCTCGGGCTCCACCGGCCGCCCCAAGGGCGTGGTCGTCGAGCACCGGTCCCTGAGCAACCTGCTGGCGCACCACCGCAGGGAGGCCCACACCCTGGCGGAGCGGGCGCTGGGCCGGCGCCTTCGGGTCGCTCTCACGGCGGCGACCTCGTTCGACGCGTCCTGGGATCCGGTCCTGTGGATGCTGGCAGGACACGAGCTGCACATCGTGGACGACGACACCCGCAGGGACCCGGAGGCGCTCGTGGCGTTCCTGGTGGACCGGCGCATCGACGCCATCGAGACCACGCCCAGCTATCTCCGGCAGATGATCACGGCGGGACTGCTCGGTTCTCCCGTGCACCGGCCCCGGGTCATCGCACTCGGCGGGGAAGCGGTCGACGACGAGCTCTGGCAGCAACTCGCCCGCCACCAGGATCTGTTGGTGTTCAACTTCTACGGTCCCACCGAGACGACCGTCGACGCGGTCACCACCCGGATCTCCGGCGGTGCCCCGACGATCGGCCGGCCGGTCTCCGGTGCGCACGCCTACGTCCTGGACTCCGCGCTCCACCCGCTGCCCGTCGGCACCGTCGGTGAGCTCTACCTCGCGGGCGAGGGCGTCGCCCGCGGATACTCGGGCCGCCCGGGACTGACGGCGGACCGCTTTCTCCCCGACCCGTTCGGTGCGCCCGGCAGCCGGATGTACCGCACCGGGGACCTGGCGAGCTGGAGCGACGAGGGCACCCTGGAGTTCGCAGGCCGCAGCGACCAGCAGATCAAGGTGCGGGGATACCGCGTCGAGACCGGCGAGATCGAGTCCGCACTGCGTGCCCTGCCCGGTGTCGACGAAGCCGCGGTGACACTCTTCGCCCCGGCGGACGGGGGAGTGGAGCGGCTCGCCGCCTACCTGGTGGGGCGCCCGGGGTCCGTGCCGGTGTTCTCCGACGTACGACACGCCCTCGCCGACGTGCTGCCCGAACACATGGTGCCCACTGCGTACGCGGCCGTCGACCGCCTGCCGCTCACTGCGAACGGCAAGCTGGACACCGCCGGGCTCCCGAGCGCCGTACCCGTGGCGGCCCCGGGAGGTGGCGAGCCCCGCACGCCCGACGAGGCAGCGATGTGCGCCCTCTTCGCGGAGTGTCTGGAGCTGCCGCGGGCCGGCCGCGACGACAACTTCTTCGCGCTGGGCGGCCACTCCCTGCTGGCGACCCGGCTGGTGAGCCGGGTGCGTGCGCGCTTCGGTGCCGAGATACCGATCCGCTCACTCTTCGAGGCGCCCACTCCCGCGGGCCTGGCCGCGCTCCTGGACACCGCGCGCGGAGCACGGCCCGCCGTGACACCCGCGGCGCCGCGCCCCGCACGGATCCCGCTCTCCTTCGGCCAGCAGCGCCTCTGGCTGCTGGAGCAGATGGGAGAAGGGGGCCGTGCCTACCACCTGCCGGTCGCACTGCGGCTGACCGGATCGCTGGACCGGGAGGCGCTGTCCGGCGCGCTCGACGACGTCGTACGACGGCACGAGAGTCTGCGCACCGTCTTCGCCGAGGACGGGGAGGGCCCCTACCAGCGGGTCCTCGCACCGGAGGACATCCGGGTGCCGTTGCTGACCCCGGCCGGCGCCGCCGCGCCCACCGGCACCGACCGGAGCGGGTTCGCCCTGGACCGTGACCTTCCGCTGCGGGCGGAGCTGACGTCCGAGGGCGCAGGGACGCACCTGTTGATCCTGACGTTGCATCATATCGCCGCTGACGGATGGTCGATGGGGCCGCTGCTGCGTGATCTGTCGGCTGCCTACGCCGCACGCTGCGGCGGCGCGGAACCGGACTGGGCTTCGCTGCCGGTGCAGTACGCCGACTACGCACTCTGGCAGCGGGCTCTCCTCGGCGACCCGGAAGCCCCGCAGAGCCTGGCGGGCAAGCAGCTGGAGCACTGGTCGACAGCCCTGGACGGGCTGCCCGCCGAGGTTTCCTTCCCCGCCGACCGGCCCCGCCCGGCGCGCCCTTCGGGCCGGGGCGCCACCGTTCCGCTGCGGATCGACGCCGCCACCCACCGGGCCCTCGCGCAGCTGGCCGCCACCGGCAGTGCGAGCAGCTTCATGGTGCTGCACAGCGCCCTCGCCGTCCTGATGGCCCGTCTGGGGGCCGGGGACGACATCGCGGTGGGCACCCCGGTCGCCGGGCGCACCGACGAGAGCCTCGCCGATCTGGTGGGCTTCTTCGTCAACACCCTCGTCCTGCGCACGGACATCTCCGGAGCGCCCGGCTTCCATGAGGTGCTGAGGCGGGTCAGGAGCGCGGACCTGAGCGCCTACGCCCACCAGGACCTGCCCTTCGAGCGACTGGTCGAGGCGCTCAACCCGCCGCGTACCCCCGCACGCCACCCGCTCTTCCAGGTCATGATCAGCCTCAACAACGCGCCCTCCCCGGTGGTCTCCCTGCCCGGGCTGCAGGCTCGCCACGACTCCGCGATCGGACGCACCGGTGCGAAATTCGACCTGACCTGGGACCTGTCCGAGCACCATGACGCGGCGGGGGTGCCCGCCGGGATCACCGGTGAACTGGAGTACAACGAGGACCTCTTCGACCGGGCGAGCGCCGAACGCTTCGCCGGGCACTACGCCCGTCTCCTGAGCGCCCTGCTGGACAGCCCGGACCTGCCGGTCACCGACGCGGACTTCCTCACGGACCCCGAGCGCACCGCCGCGCTCGGCGCCCCGGCCGACGGCGACGCTCCGTCCCGGGACGGCCACCCCGGCCCCGGTGACACACCCGGAACGGTCGTGGACGTGCTCGGGACGCAGGCCACCGTCACCCCCGGCCGTACGGCCGTGGTCGACGGCAGCCGCACCCTCACCTTCGGCGACCTCCACGACCGTACGGAGGAACTGGCCCTTCTGCTGCACGAGTCGGGCATCCGGCACGGTGACCGGGTGGCCGTCGCGCTGCCGCGCACCTCGCTGCACATCGTGGCCATGCTCGGTGTGCTGCGGGCGGGCGCGGTCTATGTCCCGCTCGACCCCTCGCACCCGCACACCCGCAACCGGCTCATCCTCGACACCGCCGCACCGGCCCTGGTCCTGGCCACCGGTGACACGGCCGCCGCCCTGCCCGCGACGGAGCACAGCAGACTCCTCATCGGCGACCGGACGCCGCGGCCTCGCACCGCAGGCCCGGCTCCGCGACCGCCCCGCCCCTGCGACGCGGCATATGTGCTGTACACCTCGGGGTCCACGGGGCGCCCCAAGGGCGTGGTCGTCGAACACCGGTCGCTCGCGGCCCTGCTCGCCAGCCACCGGCAGCGGCTGATCGGACCAGCGGAGCGGGCCAACAACGGGCTCGCGCTGCGAGTCGCCCTCACCGCCGCGACGACGTTCGACGCTTCCTGGGACCCGCTGCTGTGGATGGTCGCGGGCCACGAACTGCATCTCGTGGACGACGCCGTCCGGCGCGATCCCGAGGCGCTCACCGGGTATCTGCACACGAGCATGACCGACGTACTGGAGACCACCCCTTCCTTCCTCGAACAGCTCCGCGCCTGCGGCCTGTTCGCACCCGGACGACCTCGCCCCCGGGTGCTCGCCCTGGGCGGTGAAGCGGTCAACGAAGCGCTCTGGGACGAGCTCGGAGAGCTGGAGGACGTCACCGTCTGGAATCTGTACGGGCCCACCGAGGCCACCGTGGACAGCGTCATGGGACAGATCACCGCCGGGACCAGGCCGCACATCGGCCGGCCGGTCGACGGGATGAGCGCGAGGGTGCTCGACTCCCGGCTGCGTCCCGTCGCCCCCGGCGTGACCGGAGAGCTCTACCTCTCCGGAACCGGGCTCGCCCGCGGGTACGAGAACCGGGCAGCGGCCACCGCCGCCCGCTTCCTGCCCGACCCCTTCGGCGCCCCGGGCGTGCGGATGTACCGGACCGGCGACCTGGTACGCCGCCGTTCGGGACACCTGGAGTACACCGGCCGCGCCGACGGCCAGGTCAAGGTCCGCGGCTTCCGGGTCGAGACCGGCGAGGTCGAGGCCGCGCTCCTGCGGCACGCCGGAGTGGCCCAGGCCGCTGTGGCCGTACGCCCCGACGCGTCCGGCACGGGACGGCTGGTGGCGTGGGCCGTCCCCTGCGACGGTCAGGATCTCTCGCCGCGCGTCCTGCGGGAGTTCGTGGCCGGGCGCCTCCCCGCCTACATGGTCCCGTCGTCGGTCGTTCCGGTCCCCGGGCTGCCGCTGACCGTGCACGGCAAGGTCGACTTCGCCGCCCTGCCGGACACCGTGGCCGAGAGCGACGAGACGGCCGACCCGCCGCGCTCGGCGCAGGAGGAGATCCTCTGCGCGCTGTTCGCCGAGACCCTCGGACACGCGCGCGTCGCCCGCACGGCCGACTTCTTCGACCTGGGCGGGCACTCCCTGCTGGCCACCCGCCTCGTCGGCCGGATCCGCTCCGCCTTCGGCGGGGAACTGCCCGTCCGTACGCTCTTCGAGGCCACCACACCCGCCGCCCTGGCGGAACGGCTCGGGGAGGCCGGTGCCGCACGGCCCGCGCTGCGCCGGGCTGCCCGCCCCGACCGGCTGCCACTCTCCCCTGCCCAGCAGCGCCTCTGGTTCCTGCACCGCATGGACCCCGGTGACGCGGCGTACCACATCCCCGTCGCGATCCGGCTGACCGGGAGGCTCGACCGCGCCGCCCTGCGTGCCGCGCTGGCCGACGTGGTGGCCCGGCACGAGAGTCTGCGTACGCTCATCCAGGAGACCGGGGGCGAACCCCACCAGACCGTGCTCGCCCCCGGCGGAGCGCGGCCCGAACTCCCGGTCACACCGGCCGACCCGTCCGGGCTTCCCGACGCGCTCCGCGCCGGCGCTGTCCGACCCTTCGACCTCGCACACGAACTGCCCCTGCGGGCCGAGCTGTTCGCGCTGTCCGATGACCGCCATGTACTATTGCTGACGGTCCATCATGTCGCTGCTGACGGCTGGTCGATGGGACCGCTCGCACAGGACCTGGCCGGTGCCTACAGTGCCCGGCTGGCAGGCCGCGCACCCGCCTGGGCGCCGCTGCCCGTCCAGTACGCCGACTACGCGCTGTGGCAGCGGGCCGTTCTCGGCGCCGCCGACCGCCCCGACAGTCTCGCCGCGCGCCAGCTGGCCTACTGGCACAGGCAACTGGTCTCCGCACCGGCCGACACGGTTCTGCCGGCCGACCGCCCCCGTCCCGTACGTCCCAGCGGCCGGGGCGGCACCGTCCCACTGCGGTTCTCACCGGAGACCACCGACGCGGTGACCCGGCTCGCCCGCTCCACCGGCACCAGTACCTTCATGGTGCTGCACGCGGCGCTGACCGCCCTGCTGCACCGGACCGGCGCCGGCGACGACATCACCGTGGGGACACCGGTCGCCGGACGGACCGACGAGGAACTGGACGGGCTTGTCGGGTTCTTCGTCAACACCCTGGCCCTGCGCGTCCGCACCACGGGCGCGCCCACCTTCCGGGAGCTGCTGGGCCGGGTCCGCGAGACGGACCTGGCGGCCTACGCCCACCAGGACGTTCCCTTCGAGCGGCTCGTGGAGGAGCTCAGGCCCGATCGCTCGCTCAGCCGGCACCCCCTCTTCCAGGTCATGCTCACCCTCAACAACACCTCCCAGCCCCAGCTGGAACTGCCGGGCCTGCAGGCGCACATGAGCGGGGTCGGCACCGGGGGAGCCAAATTCGACCTCTCGCTGAGCCTGACCGAGCAACGGGAGGCCGGCGCCCACCGGCTCGAAGGGACGCTGGAGTTCAGCCGGGACCTCTTCGACACCGCCACCGCCCGCTCCCTGGCGGACTGGTTCGTACACCTCGTCGAGGGCGCGGCCGCCGCGCCCGACACCCCGTTGCGCGACCTCCCGCTGATCTCCGCCGCGGAACAGGGCCGTCTGCTCGCCCTCGGTGACGGACGGGCCGCACCGGAGGAAGCCGGAACCGTACTCGACCGCTTCGCCCGGACCGTCGCCACCGCGCGCACCGGTGACATCGCGGTCACCGCGCCCGACGGCAGCCTCTCCTTCACCGAACTCGACTCCCGCTCCGACCGCATCGCAGCGCTCCTCACCGGCGACGGGGTGCGCCCCGGTGACCCGGTCGCGGTCCTGTTGCCCCGCTCCACCGACTCGGTCGCCGCGCTCATCGGCGTACTCAAGGCGGGAGCCGTGCACGCTCCGGTGGACGAGAGCCTGCCGGCCGGGCGCATCACCGCGATACTCGACGACGCCCGCCCGCGGACCGTCGTCACCGTGGCGGACACCGCCGGGCGGATACCCGGGCCGTGGCACCGAACGGTCCTCGACAGCGACCGGTCGGCGCGGACCCTGGCCCTCTCCGCTCCGAGCCCTGCGCACCGCCCCGCGCCGGGCGACCCCGCGTACCTGATCCACACCTCGGGTTCGACCGGCAGGCCCAAGGGTGTGCTCGTCGCGCACCGCTCCCTGGCCCGCCTCCTGGAGCACCACCGTGACCACGTCTTCACACCGGCCGCGCGCACCGCGGGCCGCGCCCGCCTGACCGCCGCGCTCACCGCGACGCTCTCCTTCGACGCCGCCTGGGACCCGGTGCTCTGGATGTTCGCGGGCCACCACCTGCACCTCGTGGACGACCTCACCCGGCGCGACCCGGAAGCCCTGGTCGCGAGCGTCAGGAAGGACCGCATCGACGTACTGGAGACCACCCCCACCTATACGCGGCAGCTCCTGGACAGCGGGCTGCTCGCCGAGGGGGAGCACCACCCGGCCGTGCTGATCCTGGGAGGCGAATCGGTGCCGCAGGAGCTGTGGAGTGAGCTGAGCGCCGCCCCCAGAACGCAGAGCTGGAACTTCTACGGTCCTACCGAGGCCACCGTCGACACCCTGGAGGCCCTGCTCACCGCAGCGGCCCGCCCGGTACTGGGCTCCCCTGTGACAGGCACCCGTGTGCGTGTCCTCGACGACGCGATGCGGCCGGCACCCGCGGGCGTCACCGGTGACCTCTACCTGGCGGGCGACAGCCTGGCGCTGGGATACCTGGGCCGCCCGGCCGAGACCGCCCGCGCTTTCCTGCCCGACCCCTACGGACCGCCCGGCAGCCGCATGTACCGCACCGGTGACCGGGCCCGCAGGACCCGGGACGACGCGCTGGAATTCGCCGGACGCTCCGACAACCAGGCCAAGATCCGCGGTTTCCGCGTGGAGCCGGACGAGATCGCCGCGGTACTCGCGGCGCACCCGCAGGTCGACGAGGCCGCGGTGGTCGTGCACGAGACCGCCGGTGCCGGGGCCGCGCTGGCCGCCTATGTGGTGCCCGCCGCGGGCGCCGACCCGGCCGGCTTCGCCGTCCTCCGCGATCACGCGGCCCGCCTGCTGCCCGCGTACATGGTCCCGTCCGGCTGGCTCGCCCTGGACAAGCTGCCGCTCACCCCGAGCGGCAAGCTCGACCGCGCCGCCCTCCCGCCGCCCGCGCCCCGCACCCGGGACGACGGAACAGGCCGGGTGCCGCGCACCCCGCGTGAGGACGTGCTCTGCCAGCTGTTCGCCGAGGTGCTCGGGCTCGAACAGGTCCTCATCGACGACGACTTCTTCGCACTGGGCGGGCACTCGCTGCTGGCCACCCGCCTCATCGGCCGCATCCGCACGGCGCTCGGCGCGGAGCTCGGCATCCGCGCCCTGTTCGAGTCCCCGACCCCCGCGGGGCTCGCTGACCGGCTCGACGGAGCCGCCGACAGCGCGCTGACCACGCTGTTGCCGCTGCGTACGGCGGGCGACCGCCCCCCGTTGTTCTGCGTCCACCCCGCGGGCGGCCTGGCCTGGTCGTACGCCGGCCTGCTTCCGCACCTGGACGAGGGCCGCCCGCTGTACGGGCTCCAGGCCCCGAATCTGGACGGCGGTGCCCCGTTCCCTGACAGCATCGAGGCGATGGCCGCGGTCTATGCGGCGGAGCTGCGGAAGGTCCAACCGCACGGCCCCTACCACCTGTTCGGCTGGTCGTTCGGCGGGAACGTGGTCCAGGAAGTCGCCGTCCAGCTCCAGGAGGCCGGGGAGCAAGTGGCTCTGCTCACCATCCTCGATGCGTTCCCGGTGGCACCGCTCGACGACCTGGACAGCGCCGACCGGGACACGGTCTTCCGCGCGCTGCTCGGCAACCTGGGCGTGGACGGCGCCGCGCTCGACGGCGAGGGGGCCGTGGACGCCGCGACCGTACGCGACGAGTTCCGGCGCACCGGCAGCCCCCTGGGCGCACTCGAACCGGCCACCATCGACCACATGGTGGACAACTTCGCAGGCCAGGCACGGCTGATGCGGGCTTACACACCCCGCACCTTCGACGGCCCCGCGCTCTTCTTCACCGCCACCGAGGGCCGCCCCGCCGGCACCTTCGGCACCGGCCTCTGGGCGCCGTACATCACCGGCCCCATCGACAACCACGACGTGCCCTGCGCCCACGCCCGCATGATGCAGCCCGCTGCCCGCGAACAGATCGGAACCACCGTGGCCGCAGCCCTGCGCGCCACTCACCGCACCGCACAAGGAGATCCGTCATGACGAACCCCTTCGACGACCCGCAGACCCAGCACCGCGTCGTGGTCAACGACGAGGGGCAGCACGCCCTGTGGCCGTCGTTCGCCCTGGTGCCCGCCGGGTGGGACGCGGTGTACGGCCCCGCGGAGCACGGTGCCTGCCTCGCATACGTCGACCAGCACTGGACGGACCTGACACCGCGCAGCGCACGTATCCCCGTCGGCTGACCCGCCGCCGGGAGACCCGGTGTACGAGACGCGCCCCCGCCCCCGACGAAAGGCAGTGATGACGGCTCAGCCGACGTCCCCAGCGATCCAGGCAGAAGGGATCACCAAGAGATTCGGTGCGAAACAGGCCCTCCGGGGCGTCGGTCTCGAAGCCCAGGCCGGGACCGTCCTCGGCGTACTCGGCCCGAACGGGGCCGGCAAGACCACCCTGGTGCGGATCCTGTCCACGCTGCTGAGGCCCGATGCCGGACACGCCCGGATAGCCGGCCGCGACGTGGCCGTGGACCCGGACGGTGTACGCCGCAGGCTCGGTCTTTCCGGACAGTACGCCGCCGTGGACGAGAAGCTCACGGGGCGCGAGAACCTCTACCTGGTGGCCCGCCTCTACGGAATGCGGCGGGCGGCTGCCCGGCGCCGGGCAGCCGAACTGCTCGCCGACTTCCGCCTCGACGAGGCGGCCGACCGGCCGAGCGGCACGTACTCCGGCGGCATGCGCCGACGCCTCGACCTGGCCGGCGCCCTGGTGGCAAGGCCTCCGGTGGTCGTGCTTGACGAGCCCACCACCGGGCTCGATCCCCGGGGCCGGGCCGACACCTGGCACTCCATCCGCCGACTCGTGGGTGCGGGCACCACCGTCCTGCTCACCACCCAGTACCTGGAGGAGGCGGACCAGCTGGCCGACAGCATCCTCGTCATCGACGGGGGCACCGTCATCGCCCGCGGCCCGGCCGCCCAGCTGAAGGCCCGGGTGGGCGGCGAACGTCTCGCGCTGACCGTCCCCGACCCGGACGCCAGGTCGCGGGCCTTCGGGATTCTCGGCTCGCTCGGGGTGCCCGAACCCGAACTGGACCAGCGCACCGGCCGGTTCACGGTCACCACCGAATACGGCGCGCACACCCTGGAGTACGCGCTCGGGTGCCTGAGGCTGGCCGACATCACCGTCCAGGACGTGGAACTGGCGCCGCCCACACTTGACGACGTCTTCCTCGCACTGACCGGAGGCCCGTCGCCGCGAACCGCCGCTGACGGTCTCCCGGCGGAGCCCGTGGCAGCGGTCGTCACCGCCGGAGGAGCAGAGGAGGAAAAGCCGTGGCAGCGCTGAACCGGGTGGCGAGGGACGCCACCATCATCGCCTGGCGCAATCTGCTCAACCTGCGCCGTACCCCCGGGTCGGTGATCGCCGCACTCGTCCAGCCGGTGATGTTCGTCCTGCTCCTGGCCTATGTGTTCGGCGGCAGCCTCGGCGGGGTGCACTACCGGACCTTCCTGATGGGCGGGATCTTCGCCCAGGCGGTCACGTTCAACGCGGCCTTCACCGCGCTCGGACTCGCCCACGACATGGACAAGGGCATCGTCGACCGCTTCCGCTCGCTGCCGATGCCCAGAATGGCGGTGATCCTCGGCCGGACCCTCTCCGACCTGACCATGAGCGTCGTCACGCTGACCGTGACATCGCTCTGCGGGCTGCTCGTCGGCTGGCGCATCGCCAACTCCGCGGCCGAGGCGGCCCTCGCCTACCTGCTGGTCCTGCTCTTCGCCTTCGCCATGTCCTGGGTCGGCGCCACCATCGGTCTGATGGCCCGCAGCGTAGAGGTGGCGCAGAGCGCGGGACTCATCTGGCTCTTCCCGGTGACCTTCATATCGTCGGCGTTCGTGTCGACGGACACGATGCCGGGGCCGCTGAAGGCTGTCGCGGAGTGGAACCCGGTGTCGGCCACCGCCACCGCGGTCCGCGCGCTTTTCGGCAACCCGCCGCCCGGTGGAGTACCGGTGGACGCCGCGTGGCCGGTGGTGCACGCGCTGCCGTACGCGCTGCTGTGCGCGTGCGCGATCACCGGAGCCTTCATGGCACTGGCGTTGCGGCGCTTCCACCGGATCACGGTGCGCTGATCCAAGGCGTCCGCCGGGGCCGGGCGGGCTGTCGCCCGGGTCAGATGTCGGCCCAGACCAGCCTGCCGCCGGCTTCCTGGCTGGTGCCCCAGGCGGCGGCCAGGGCGGTCACGATCAGCAGACCGCGGCCGCGCTCGGAAAGTTCGGGGTGGACGCTTCCGTCCGGCTCGGTCTCGCACTGCGGCGCACGGCGCTGCGAGGGGATGCCGTCGCCGCCCGCGTCCCACACCTGGATTCTTATCCGGGAGCAGGTGCGCCGCAGGCAGCACCGTACGGTCGCCGAACGGGCGCTGTAGCGAACGGAGTTGGTGACGAGCTCGGAGACGAGCAGGACGGCGGTCTCGGTCCGCTCCTCCGCTTCCCCCCAGGCTTGCATGGCATCGCGGACGTGCCGGCGGGAGTCGACGACCCCCTCGGACAGGCGCGGCATCGACCAGCGGTACGCCGTGTCGTCGGTGTCGTCGGTGTCGTCGGAACGCGCGTCAGTGGCATCACCATCGAATTCGGCCATATACGCACTATCAGCATATTCGGCATACTCTGCAAGTGTCAGAGTGTGAATCATACGGAATGTGACAGGACGGTCGCCCGGATTCGCCGCGAAGGAGAGGGACGCCGTGAGAGCCCGCTCAGGCCCGACCCTGGAGCACCGTGTCGTCGCGGAACAGCTCAGGCTGGCCCGCGAACGCGCCGGTTGCGGCCTCGCCGCGGTCGCCGCCGCGCTGGATCTTTCCGAGGCCACCGTGCGGCGCGTCGAGCGGGCGGAGACCGCTCTGGACGCCGGGCAGGTCAGGGATCTCCTGGCGTACTACGACCATCCGGCGGACGACTCCCGGCGGATCATGGCCAGCCTGGCCAGGGCGAACGAGCCCGGCTGGTGGCACCGCTGGCGGGACGTCCTGCCGGCCTGGCAGCGTGACCTCATCGGGATCGAGTCGTCGGCCGGTGTGATCCGCATGTGGCACCCCGCCCTGGTCCCCGACCTGCTGCGCACCCCCGCGTACGCCGCCGCTGTCGATGCCGTGAGGCGCCCTGGGGCATCACCCGCCGTACTGGCGCGGCGAGCGGAACTCCTCCGGGCCCGGCAGGAGCGCCTCAGGGAGCGGGGGGCCGTCCTGTGGGCGCTCATCCCCGAGGCGGCGCTGTACACCTCCGTCGGCTCCCCGGATGTCATGCGGGAGCAGCTGGACGCCCTGCGTCAGGAGACCGCGCGGCCGGACATCACCCTCCAGGTGATGCCGCTGACGGCGGGGCCGCACGCGCTGACCGGGGCGCCGTCGCTCGAACTGATCCGGCTCCCCGTCCCGGAGATCCCGGACCATGCCGTCGTGGGCGGTCCCGGCGGCGAAGCGGTGGTCACCCAGGACCGGGCGGTCGTCTCCGCGTACCGGATGCTGCTGGACTCCGCCTGCGGCGTGGCGCCCGCGGCAGGCACCGCCCTGCCCGCGGTGGCCGTGGATCCGGCGTGACGAGCAGGGCACACGGAGTGCGGGCCCCGGCCGGACGGCAGGGGCCCGCACTCCGTGCGGGGCTCAGTCCTTGAACGAGTCCTTCATGCCCTCCGCGCGGTCCTTCGCGTCATCGAGAGCACCCTTGGACTTGCCCTTCGCCTGGTCGGTCTTGCCCTCGGCCTCCTGGCGCTTGTCGCCGGTGGCCTTCCCTGCTGCTTCCTTGGCCTTGCCCTTGATCTTGTCCATGGCGCTGTCGTCGCCCATTGCTGCTCCTCATGCGGTGCGGATCACTGACCAGCCCACGGTAGGACCGTTCCCGGCATATCGCCCGATATCGCATCCGATCGCGCAGCTGCACCGCTGCCCGGCCCTTACCGCACTCCCGGCCCTTACCGCGCCCCCCGGCAGTGCCGCGGCCGCACGGGCGACTCGCTCAGCAGGAAGTCCGCCACGGCATCGGCGGCGCACCCCTTCGTCATGGCCACACCGTGCCCGGTCGCCTCGACGGTGACCATGGCGGCCCGGCCGCCGAAGGCGCGCAGCGTCCGGCGGGCCTCGCTGAGCGGGGTCGACGGGTCTTCCGTGTTCTGGGTCAGCAGGATGTTGTGCGGACCGTCTGCCACCGGCTTCGGCGGATGGTCGGAACCGGCCACGGGCCAGAAGGCGCAGGGCCAGATGTTCGCCGGGGACCCAGCCGTCAGCGGGAACCGCGCCGCGCTGCCGGCGACGGCCCGCCGGTAGCCGGGGACATCCTTCGGCCAGACGCTGTCGTTGCAGGCGATGGCGTCCTGTGCGCTGACGAAGTTGTCCGGGAGCACGCTGCCGAAGGGGAGCTTCGACGTCACCCCCGCCGGGATCGAACCGGTGTGGGCCGCGGCGAGCAGTTCGGCGAGCCCCGGGAAGTTGCCCTGCTGTTCGAGCAGTACCTGCTCGGCCTCCAGCAGCAGATTGCCGGTGAGGCTCTCCCCGGTCATCAGGCGCAACGGTGCCGTGTTGAGCTCCCGCACGGTGGACAGGACCATTCGCCGCACGTCCTTCGCCGAACCGCCCAGGTGGTAGCTGCCGTCCCGGGCCGATGCCCACCGTGCGAAGCCGCCGAAGGCGTCCTCGACGCCACGTCCCTTGTTCTGGATGGCCGCTTTCACGCCGCCCGGCGGGACGACGCTGTCCAGGAGCACACGGCCCGAGGTCACCGGGTACAGCGAGGCGTAGACCTGCCCGACGAAAGTTCCGTACGAGGTCCCGGTGTACGACAGTGTCCGCAGCCCCAGCGCGGTCCTGATCCTGTCGATGTCGCGGGCGATGTTCACCGTGTTGAAGAAGGGCAGCGCGGCTCCCGCGCGCCGGGCGCAGGAACCTGCGATGCGCCGGGCCCACGCGGCATTCGCATCGATGCTCCCGTCGGCCGCCGGATAGGGGATACCGGTGGCCGCGGTGCGGTCCGTCCCCGCGATACCGCAGTTCAGCGGGGTGCTGTGACCGATACCCCGGTAGTCGAGTCCGTACAGGTCGGTGGCCCGGGTGACGCGCGGGGGGAGCGTGGACACGGCCAGCGACGGCAGGTCCAGCCCGCTGCTGCCCGGGCCGCCCTGACCTGTGATGAGGGACAGCGGCCTGTGGGCACCGGAGCGGATCCGGGAGACCTCGACGGTGAGACGGCGGCCACCGGAGTGGTGGTAGTCGAGCGGTACCCGGACGGCCGTGCACTGCTGGCGCGGGTCACGGCGCACCGGGGTGCCCGAACCGGCCTCCGTCGCCGGACAGGCGCCCCACTTCACCCCCGCCCCGCCGCGCATACCCGCGGTGGGAGGACCCGCCGTACGGCGCTCGGCGGAGCCGGTGCACGCGACCGCCCCGGCCAGCAGGGAGGCGACGACTGCCAGCGCGAGCCGTGTCCGGCGCGGCCCGTACCTGTGCTGGGGCAGGGCCTTCATGCGGCGGCCGGCCGGCGGGTGGCCTGCCGGATCCGTACGACGTCTGCGACAGCGGCGTTGTCGACACCGGAGCTATCCACGGAGATGAACCTTTCAGCACGACGATGGGGCGTTCACTCCCTGAGTGTGTCGTCTGAGTCCCGTGAGAACGCTCAACCTGATGGAGTGTTGGACGGGTGTCTGTCCCGGTGAACGCCGATGCCGGAACGCGGACGGCTCATGGCGGGCAGCCGTGGAGGCCGCCCGCCATGAGCCGTGCGGGGCTGTGCTGGTGTCGTCCACTCAGGCGGACGGCACGTCCGTCGTCACCGTGGGCCCGGGAGGCCGTGCGCGGTGGTGTCCGGGTGGGTCTGCGGGCCGGGCGGAACGGCGGGGCCTGTTCCGTGTGGCTTCCGCAGCCCAACGCGGATACTGGTCAAGTGTGTTGAGCCCGGATCTGCTCACCGGGCCGGTGTTCCGGCCGACTTCGCTGTCGGCCGGGGACGGACCGCGCGGGCGGGGGCGTCACGAGCCCGCCGGTGATCGCGGTGGATCTCCGTCTCAGTAAGCCGAGTTGACGTTGTCGATGGAGCCGTAACGGTGGGCCGCGTAGTTGGCGGCGGCCGTCAGGTTCGCGACGGGGTCGGTCAGCTTGTCAGCCGTTCCGGAGACATGGTAGATGTCGAAGGTGGGCTGGATCACCTGCAGCAGGCCCTTCGACGGGACGCCGTTCTGGGCGTTGATGTCCCAGTTGTTGACGGCGTTCGGGTTGCCGCTGGACTCACGCATGATGTTGCGGTGCAGGCCCTCGTAGGTGCCGGGGATGTGCTTGGCCTTCATGATGGCCAGCGACTCCCTGATCCAGCCGTCGAGGTTGTTCGTGTAGCGCTTGGGCGCGGCGGCCTTGTGCTTGACCGCACCCTTCTTGGCTGCGCTCTTCTTGGCTGCGGCCTTGCTCTTCGCGGCCTTCTCGTCCTTGTCGTTCTTCTTGGCGGGCTTGGCCGCGGCCTTCTTCGTGGTGTCCTTCTTCGGCGCGTCCTTCGCGGGAAGGCCGTTGGCGGAGACCGGCTTGACCGAGACGGCGGCGTGCGCCGCGGGTATCTGGGCGCTGCTCGGCTCGGCGGTGGCGGCCAGCGCGGTGCTGGCTCCCACGGTCACGAGGACGGCGGCGGCGATCTTGTGCGTACGGGTCGAGCGGGGGATGGAGATGCGGGGCATGCTGGCCTCTTCCAGGTGGGGGACGTGACGTTGCGGCCTTCGGCGGCGCAATGGATGGGAACCGAGGGTCTTCTGCCGCGTTCGCCGTCTGGCGTGGGTCGCTGGCTCGTACTCGGTGCTTGCCGGGATCTATGGTTAGCGCCCGGTTTCGGCGGAGGCAATGCCCCTCTGTACTACCTCTCATCGTGAGATGAGGTGAAATGCCCGAAATCATGCCTGTTCTGCCGTGCGGGGCGGGGGATGCGGTACGACTATCGCGGGTCGTAAGTGACCTAGGTCCTGTGGCTGGTGTCACCTGGCGAAGAGCCCCGAATCGCCAACGGAGTTGTGTGGGTCACAGGGTTGGGGACGCGTTCCGGCCGCCGGCGCGGGTAGACGGGGGCGCCGCAGCCGGTGGGCGGAGCCCCCGTCGGCCCGCCCCGCCCCTGGCATCGCCGCGCGCGGCGGTGAGGCTCTGCTGAGCCCGGTCCTCCGTGCCCGGCCCGCCCGGCGGACCGGGCTCAGCAGAGGGGAGATGAGGGGCCCGGAGCCGGAACGGAGGGCGGCACCGGAGCTACCCTCGAAGCAAGGGCATCCCGCCTGTCACCCGGCGGTACGGCGGCCATGGCGCGCGGGACACTCAGCGAGGAGGCTCCCCATGACTTCCACTTCACGGCTGATGACCGTTCTTCCCGCATCCCACCGCGACCGGCTGATGGACCTTGCCCGTGACGTCTTCTTCCCTCAGGACACCCGGATCTTCGAAGAGGAATCGCCCGCGGACAAGTTCTGGATCATCCACACGGGCACGGTCTCACTCGATCTGCACGTACCCCAGCGGGGGAGGGTGATGGTCGACACGCTGGAGGTCGGCGACCTGCTGGGCTGGTCCTGGCTCTTTCCCCCGCACCGCTGGCATTTCGGGGCCGAGGCCTTCAGTCCGGTCCGGGCCCATGAGTTCGACGCCGTCACCGCCCGGAAAGTGTGCGAGAGCGACCACGAGCTCGGCCTGGCGCTGGCCAGCTCCGTCGCCGAGGTGCTCGCGACCCGTCTTGAGGTCGCCCGTACGAAGCTGCTCGACCAGTACATGCTGCACGGGACCGTCGGTATATAGGGCCCGCCGGGATCTGCCGGGCCCGGCGGACGAGTCGGCCGGGGACTGACGAGGGCTGTGGGGGCAGCGCCGCGGCTCAGGGCTGCGACGGCAGAGGCGCGGCGCGGTCCGCTGCGCTCCGCGCCCGGGCGGTCACGGCTGCGCGCCGCAACTCTCTGAGCCGGTGCATCACGTCGTTCGCGCCCCGGCCGAAATAGTCGTGCAGCAGGCAGTACTCGGCATAGAGCCGGTCGTACGCCGCCGACCTGGCCGGGTCGGGCTCGTGCACGGTCCGGCGGGTCCCGCCCATCGCGGCGGCCGCGGCGTGGATGTCCGGCATGGCCCCAGCGGCCACCGCCGCGTGCATGGCCGAGCCCAGCGCCGGACCCCGGGACGAGCGGATCAGGCTGAGGGGCCGCCGGGTGACGTCGGCGTACAGCTGGGTGAGGAAGGTGTTCTCCAGCAGACCGCCGGCGAGGGTGATGCCGGTGACCGGGACTCCCGCCTCCTCGAACGACTCGATGATCCGGCGGGTACCGAAGGCCGTCGCCTCCAGCAGCGCCCGGTAGACGTCCTCGGGCCGGGTGGCGAGCGTCAGGCCCACGACCGTGCCGCTGAGTTCATGATCGACGAGGACCGACCGGTTTCCGCTGTGCCAGTCCAGGGCCACCAGACCGTGTTCGCCGACCCCCTGTGCGGCGCCGAGCACGGTCAGGTGCTCGTGGAGCGTGCGGCCGAGGCGCCGTGCCTCCTGCGCGTACGACTCGGGCACCGCGGTCCGTACGAACCAGCCGAAGATGTCACCGACACCGCTCTGACCTGCCTCGTACCCCCAGAGCCCCGGGACGATCCCGCCGTCGACGACCCCGGACATGCCCGGCACGGGGCGGAGGCCGGGCGAGCTCACCATGTGGCAGGCGGAGGTGCCCATGATCAGGACCATCCGGCCCGCTCCGGCCGCGCCCGTCGCGGGCACGGTCGCATGCGCGTCGATGTTCCCCACACACACCGCGATCCCTTCGGGCAGCCCGGTCCAGGCAGCCGCCCGCGCGGTGAGACCGCCCGCCCGGGCGCCGAGCGCGCCGGCCGGGTGGTCGACCTTGTCGGCCACGAAGCCCCGGAATCCGGGGTCGAGTGCGGCGAGGAACTCCGCGCTGGGGTGGGAGCCGTCCTGCAGCAGCCCCTTGTAACCGGCGGCGCAGGCGCTGC
This sequence comes from Streptomyces sp. NBC_00388, assembly GCF_036061255.1. Classification (NCBI taxonomy): domain Bacteria; kingdom Bacillati; phylum Actinomycetota; class Actinomycetes; order Kitasatosporales; family Streptomycetaceae; genus Streptomyces; species Streptomyces sp. NBC_00388. The sequence continues at coordinate 575,644 of NZ_CP107948.1, read as the reverse complement.
GGACGTAGCGCCCGCACAGCTGCCAGACGATCCAGTCGGCTGCCTCCACCCAGTGCTCCGTGCGGGCGTACAGCTCCGGGTCCTCCTCCAGGAGCTGCAGGCCCTTGGCGAACTGGCCCTCCGACGAGACCCTGCCCCCGTAGCGCTCCAGCCACGGCTCCGCCCGCTCGGCCGCCAGGGCGTTGATCCGGTCCGCCTGGGGCTGCGCCGAGTGGTGCTTCCAGAGCTTGACGTAGGCGTGCGGCCGTTGCGCGAACTGCGGCAGTTCGCACAGCGGTGTGCCGTCGGCCGTCACAGGGATCATGGTGCACGAGGTGAAGTCCGTCCCCACCCCGATCACCCGGTCCGCCGGTACCCCGCTCGCGGCCAGGGCCTGCGGAACCGCGCTGCGCAGTACGCCGGTGTAGTCGGAGGGGACCTGGAGTGCCCACTCGGGCGGCAGCCGGGGGCCGCCCCCGGGAAGTGCTTCGTCGATCACGCCGTGCGGATAGACGTACTCGGCGGCCCCCAGCTCGGCGCCGTCCCGGACGCGGACCACCACCGCTCGGCCGGACAGGGTGCCGAAGTCCACCCCCACGACGTACGACTCCTGGTCCCTGCCGCTCCCCGGCGCTGCGCTCACGGCTCACTTCTCCTGCCCATAAGGAGGGGCCGGCCTGCGCTGCCGGTCCGGTCGGCGGCGGACGCACGGGAGCGCCGCTCGCCGCAGGTCATCGTACGCGGCAGGCCTCCGTCACCCCGTGGTGTCGTTCACCCCTGGTCCGCGCCCAGGCTGGGGCGGGCGGGGATCGGGTGACCGAAGAAGTCCCGGACCGTTCCGTCGTCCACCGCGGTTCCCGCGCCCCGCGCGGGAGAGCCGGGGCGCAGCCGGACATCGTCCGGCGCGGCGGGGTGGGCGGAGCGCAGCAGCGGGTCCGCGTCGACAGCGGAGGGGTCGCGGGGCTGCGCCGTGTTCCAGTACAGGTTCCCGGAGTAGGTGCTGAGCGTGTCCGCCACCGGGGAACCGCTCCCGGCGCCGACGAAGACATTGCCGGAGAAGGTCACCCCGCTCTGGCCGTTGTCGGAGACCATCGCGGTGTCCGGACGGGAGGTGACGACGGTGTTGCGGTAGACACGGGTGTCCGTGGTGCTGCCGCAGACCACCGAGATCACCCCGTAGGGGGCCGAGGTGTTTCGGTCGTCGATGCTGATGTTGTCGTGTACGCGGTTGCCTTCGGTGGTCGTCGTCGCGCCGTTGCAGACGAGCAGGAAGCCGCCCTCGTTGTCGTGGCTGTAGTTGTAGCGGTAGACGTTGCGGGTGTTGGCCCCGTCGATGTCGTAGGCCATGGAGTCCCGGGTCCCGTGGCCGCCGCTCACCTCGTTGTACTGGTAGAGGACGTCGTCCGAGTTCCAGGCCCACACCCCCGCGTTGTAGGCGGCGGAGCGCATGTTGAAGCCGTCCACCCGGTTGTGCTCGACCAGTGCCCCGCGCGCGTTCTGCACGACGATCCCGTCGCCGCCCGCGTCGGAGACCGTGTTGCGGTCGATGACCAGCCCCGTGATGGCCTCCCAGCTGCTGCCGGTCCCGTCCGGGTTCTCGGCGCGGTGGCTCCACGTCGAGGCCGTTCCGATCCCGGTGCGGTCCGTGTGCCTGACCGTCGAGCCCGTGATCCGTACCCCGTCGAAGCGGGTCGGCACGCCGGAGCCCTGCACCACGAAGAGGATGCCGCCGCTGGGGTCGGGGTCCTTGCTGTCGGAGCCGTTGACGTCATGGACGTCCACACCGTCGACGACGTAGTGGTGGCCGACGCCGAAGTCCCGCAGCAGGACGAGCAGTCCGGCCCGGCGGTCCGTGGTCGTGGCCGGGCCCGTGTCGGAGAGGTCCAGGTCGCGGATCTCCCAGCCCTCCGCGTCGCGCAGCAGCACGGCGGCCCGTGCGCCCGCGCCCTCGATGTGCGGTTTGGCCCCGCTGCCGTAGGCGCCGAGCCGGATGGGGGCATCGGCCGTGCCCGAGCCGGTGGGGGCGAGCATCCCCGTACAGCTGCGCCCCCGGGCCAGCAGCAGCCGGTCGCCCGGGCCATAGGCACGCGAGGCCTTGGCCAGGCTGCGCCAGGCGTGGGCGGCGCTGGTGCCCGCAGCGCCGTCACTGCCACCGCGGCAGTCCACGTAGTACGTGGTTCCCGCGGGGTGCTCGGCGGCGGCAGCGGTGGGCGCCAGGCCGGCCACGGTGGCCGCCAGCGCGGTCAGTACGGCCTTCGTTCGCAGCAGTTCTCTGAGCATGGCCGGACGCTAGCCACCGCCCCGCGGCCCCGGCCATGGACATACGTGTGCGGCACTTGGACCTCCGTGCACGCGACTTGGCGGTCGCGGGCGCACGCCTCAGCCCCGCCCCGCCCCGGCGACGCGGCGGGCGATACGCACGATGTCGCCGGACGGCGCCGCCCGGTACGGGGGGTGGTCGCGGATCCAGCCGTCCTCGACGGCGTACCAGTCGATGTCCCGGGGAGCACGCTGCTCGGTCAGTGCGGTGTCCAGCTCCTGGAAGTAGGTCTTCCAGCGCAGTGTGTAGAGACCGCCGACCAGCCCCGCCCACTCGCGGTTCGCGTAGTCGCGCAGCCCGCCGTCGTCGGCCGCCGCGCGGCCGCCCCAGACGGTGAGGAGCGATACCGCGTCCCCGGCCAGCCGGTCCTTCTCGGCGCTGTCCGCGCCCCAGGAGCGCGCGTCGGCGATCCAGCGGCCCAGCAGGAACCGGTCGCCGGTGGCGACGGTCTCCTCCAGGAGTCCCATCCACACGAACCACTCCGCGGTGAGCCGCCGGAACTCCGCACGGTCGGCACTGTCGCAGGCGGCCTTGATCCGGGGCAGCAGGGTGCGGCTGTGGTGCGAGAGGGTCTGCCGGGTGACGTCGAGAAGGTCGTACCGGTAGGCGCTGCTGCGCCGCAACGAGGCGGGTACCGCGAGGAGTTCGGGCAGCGCGCGGGCGAACTCGGCAGTGTCGTAGCGCAGGCCGCCGGGGGACCAGGCCGCGCCGCTGCGGGCGGTCAGCGAGGGGCGGGCGCCGAAGAGGCCGTCCGGGGCCTCGCTCCAGCCGTCCTGACGGGTGGTCCCGTACGCCGTCCGGCGCAGGATGTCCCAGGCCGCGGCCGCGTGCCGGTCGGGCGCCCCGTACCGCTCGGCCGACCACCGGTCGAACCAGGCGGTGAGGGAGACGGGCCCGTCGCTCCAGGGCAGATCACTGAAGAGCGCGAAGGCGGCCGGGTTGTTGTCCGCACCCTCGGGCATCAGCGCGATCCCGTCGAGCGCGCTGCCCCGCCTGGTGCGCCACTTCTCGTACAGGGCGGTCCAGTCGGGGGTGTTGGCGCCCATGGTGGTGTGCCCGCCGAAGTTCCAGATCGAACCGAAGGCGTACGGCGTTCCGGCCCAGTCCTGCTCGCGGTCGGTCACCGTCGGATAGCGGTCCGAGAGGCCGTCCACGATGAACATCCGGGACTTGTCGACGGCGTCGATGATCTCGCGGCGGGGGTTGGTCTGCCAGCCGAGCACGTTCCAGAGGGCCCCGGGGTGTGCGGTGCGCAGGGCCTTCTCGACCGCCTTCGCGGCGTCGCCGACGGGGACGTCCCCGGGGTCCCCGCCCTCGTGCAGAAGGTCGACCTTGTACATGTCCGAGTCGCCGAGCAGGGCGCTCTGGATCCGGTAGAAGGTCTCGGCGACCCGCCCGAAGACAGCGGTCCGCGGATCCAGCCAGTCGGGGCGGGTGAAGCCGGTCCACGCGCCCTGCGGTACGACATGGGCGCCCGGGTTCCGGTCCGCGAAGCCGGGCGGGACCGTGCCGAAGTACCCGGGCAGTACCGGGGTCATGCCCAGCTCGCGCAGCCGCCCGGCGATCCGCTGCGCGAGCCGCAACCGCCGGTCCAGGAGCTGCTGGGACACCGGTCCGCCGAACGCCGACATGTTCTGCAGCAGCCACCACGGCTGATGCGCCGGCCCCGGGATCCACGACCTGAGCTCGGCGTCGCCGTAGCCGAACTCCCGGAATGTGCGGTGGTAGACGGTGTCCGCGCCCAGGTAGACCAGGACCTCGTTGTAGCCGTGCAGGGCCAGCACGTCGAGTTCGTGCTCCCAGTACTCCCAGCCGCTGTACGGGCCCGTGTAGCCGTCGCTGGTGTCGTTGAGGACGAACCGGTGCGCCACGTTGGCGGACTTGACCAGCGGCTCCCGCGGGGCGGGGAGCCGCCGGGGGAGACGGGTCTGCTCGCCGTTCCACGAGAAGTGCGCGTACGCCGTCTCTCTCAGGTAGTGGTGCACCCCGGTGAGCTGCACGGCGGGAGTGGTGCCCTCCACCAGGATCCGGCCGGCCGTCCCGGACACCCGGAAGGCGTCCGCGCCGTCCTTGGCCGGCACGGTGCGGAAGGTGACCTGGTCGCAGTGGCGGGGGAGGAGCCGCGCCAGCGCCCGGGCGGCGGGCGGCGGCGACGCCGCCTGTGCGGCGCCCTGTCCGGCGCCGAGTGCGGCGGTGGCACCGAGAGCGGTGAGGATCGTGCGTCGGCCGATGTCCATGGGGGCTCCCTGGAGGCAGTGGGACGGACGGGGATCACTGGCCGGGGATCTTAGGCCGGGTCGGGGACGGCCGGTCAAGGTGCGCGTACAGGGGAAGCCGGGTGTCCGTGCCCGGTCCGTCCCGCTCGCTCAGCGGGCGGGCGCCTCCCCGCCGGGGCCGTCCCACAGGCGAAGGCCCGCGGTGAGGCCGTGGACGCAGCGTGCCGCGAGCTCGGCGGGCCCGCCGGGACCGTGGTCCGGTGCGTCCGTGGTGGCCCAGACCTCGACGGCGACGCGCATCGCCGTGTTGGCTGCCGCGGAGGCCAGTCTGATCTCCAGTGGATCGGCTTCCCGGCCCGCCAGCGCGGCGAGGACCGGGGCGAGTTCCTGTTCGGCGTCGTGCGTCACCCGCAGCCATACGGAGAGCAGAGCCGGATGGGTCTCCATCGCCCGGATCAGCCCGCGCGTCCAGTGCAGGGCCTGGGCCTCGGCCTCGTCGTCCGGGGTGAGCGCCCGCAGCGCGGCCCTTTCGAGCGCCCGGGGCGCGGGCAGGTCACCCGGGCTGTCACGCAGATCGGCAATCCACTGCCTGACCCCGCTGGACAGCAGCGGGGCGACCGCGTCCTCCTTCGTCCTGAAGTACCGGTAGAAGGTGCGCAGCGCGATGCCCGAAGCGCGGGCGATGTCCTCGGCCGTGGTGGTGTCGGCGCCCTGTTCGGCGAAGAGGGCGGCGGCGGTGCGGGCGATCTCCAGCTGGGTCGCCGCCTTGCGCCGCTCGGTCAGTGAGGGCCGGGTGGCGGCCGTCCGGGACGTGTCTGGCATGTCCACAGGGTATGTCCCGATGCCCGCGATCCGCTTGATCTGCCTATGTGGCACAACGTGCCAGTTAGGCGTACCGTGCAGGAGACGGGCCCGGAGGCGAGCCCGGAACGGAGACAGGGACAATGAACCGCTTTGACGGACGCCGCGTACTGGTCACCGGTGGTGGCTCGGGCATCGGGCAGGCCACAGTGGCCCGCATCCTCGCCGAGGGCGGCACCGTCGTCGCCGCCGATATCGTCGAGGCGGGGCTCGGCGCCACCCGCGAGCAGGCGCGCGCCGCAGGGGTCGAAGACCGGCTCACCACAGTCGTCGCCGACATCTCGGACGAGGTGTCGGTGCACTCGGCCATCGGCACCGCCATCAGCGACCTCGGAGGCCTCGACGCGCTCGTCAACGCGGCCGGCATTCTGCGGTCGTCGCACACCGCCGACACCACCCTGGAGTTCTGGAACAGGATGCTGGCGGTGAACCTCACCGGCACCTTCCTGGTCACGCGCGAGGCACTGCCCGCCCTGCTGGCCGGCGGCAAGGGCGTGGTGGTCAACTTCAGCTCCACATCGGCGACCTTCGCGCACCCCTACATGGCGGCCTACGCCGCGACGAAGGGGGGCATACAGTCCTTCACCCACGCCATCGCCATCGAGTACGCCAAGCAGGGGCTGCGGGCCGTATGCGTCGCGCCTGGCTCGATCGCCTCGGGGATGACCAGCGACCCGGGCCTGCCGGCGGACGCCGACCTCAGCCTGCTCGCGAAGCTCTCCCCGGCCATCGGCCAGGGCTTCGCGGGGCCGGAGACAGTGGCCGGTGTGATCGCCATGCTCGCCTCCGACGACGGCGCGTTCGTCACGGGCACCGAGCTCCGTATCGACGGCGGTACCCACGCCTGACCTGCCCGGCGGGGACCGCAGCAGCCACCGCCGGCGGTCGTCCCGCACATCTCTCCACCGGGTGATCAACGAGCGGTGACTGCCGTCCGTGGGACAGACTGGGAGAACCGGACGAGGCGCCGTCGTGGCGCCGCGCCCTACCGCGCCGCCGCACCGGCACCGCAGGCGGCGCGGAGCGGTGGACGGTTCCCGGCGGACGAGGAGGGCATCCCGGTGGATACCGCAGGCGTGGAGTGGAGCGACGCGGTGTCCGGGGCACCCTGCTGGGTCAATCTGACCGCACGGGACCTGGCAGCCGCCCAGGACTTCTACGGCTCGGTGATGTCCTGGGACTTCCGGCCGGCGAAGCTCGGTGAGGAATTCAGCGTCGCCCTCCTGGACGGATCGCCGGTCGCCGGTATCGGCGCGCTCGCGCAGACCCTCCAGGTGGCTGTCGCCTGGACGCCCTACTTCGCCGTCTCCGACGCGGACGTGGCCGCCGCCCGGATCAGGGAGCGCAGTGGCACGGTGGCCATCGGGCCGGTCTCTCTCGTCTCCGGGCGGGGCGCACTGGCAGCGGACCGCGACGGAGCGGTCTTCGGTATCTGGGAGGGGCAGCTCCTCTCCGGCTGGGAGGCGTGGCGTGACAGCGCACCCGCGTGGATGCGGCTGCGTACCCGCAACGCCTTCGACGCGGCGATCTTCTACGGGGGAGTGCTCGACTGGGCCAGCGGGCTCCCCGGCAGCTGTGAGGTCGAGTACGAACAGGACGAGGTCGTGCTGCGCAGCGGCGGGCATGTGGTCGCCCGGCTCAGCTCGGGCGCGCTGGAGGCGGCGCGCGATCCCGCGATCCGGCCTCACTGGCAGGTGCACTTCCCGGTACGCGACGTGGCTGCCTGCGCGGAGGCGGCGCTCGCGCACGGCGGCACAGTGGTCGCCCGCCATGCGACACCCTCCGGTACGGAGGCGACGCTGCGCGACCCGGACGGCGGCCTCTTCACGGTGACCCCGCTGCACCCCGGGGACGTGGGTGCCAGGCTCTCGCCCGGCCCGGCCGAGTAGCAGGCCCCGGGTCCGGAACCCGGCCTGCCGGGTCACCGCATTCACGGCTTGCGCCGGAGTGCTCCGGCCGGTGCTCCCACGGCCGCACCGGCCGGCCCCGGCATGTGTCCCGCCCCGGCGGGGCGGACCCGGGCCGCCCTGTCCGCCGGAGGCTGAAGGTCATCGTCTCCCGGATGTGAACCGCTGTAGCGCCGCCGTCCCAGCGCGGTAACGCCGTCGTCCCCAGCAGGGGGCGACGGCTTCTTCGCGTGGCGCCGGATTCCCGGGGTGCCGTGCCGCCCCCGCCCTTGCACACCCTCAACACTCCTGTGTGCAGCTGTCGTTGGGCGTCACGTCGGTACCGTGTCTGCTCACTCTCCCCAGCAGGCAAGCCTTTGGCCATGGGATGCCCATCGGTCGCCCCCGAGAGTAAAACGCGCGTACAGACGACCCCGGTCATCTTGTTGACGTGTTCCTGGCGACCATAAGTTGTGGCCGCCCGGCTGCGTACCCCGCCGGCCCGGGCTGCAAGCGCACTCCCCCAGCTCCTCGTTCCCCCACAAGACGGAGGCAGAACGTTGTTGCGCAGATCCCTTTCCCTCACGGCGGTGGCCGGCATGGCCACCGCCGCGCTCGCCCTGGCCGCACCCATTGGTCAGGCGGCGCCCGCCTCGGGCTCATCCGCCCACGGCATCAAGGTCGCTCGCTCGTGTGCGCAGCCGACGAAGAAGGACTACATGGCGTGCAACGCACTCCATGTCACGTCCGGCACACCCGCGTCGGCGAATGCGGAGCGTAACCTCACCGCCGCCGCTGCTCCTTCGGGCCTCGGCCCGTCCTCGCTGCAGGCGGCGTACAAACTCCCCTCCGCCACCGCGGGTTCGGGAGCGACCGTCGCGATCGTCGACGCGTACGACGACCCGAAGGCCGAGTCCGACCTGGCGACCTACCGGTCGCAGTACGGACTCTCCGCGTGCACCACGGCCAACGGCTGCTTCAAGAAGGTCGGCCAGGCCGGTACGTCCTCGCTGCCCTCGGCGGACGGCGGCTGGGCCGAGGAGATATCCCTCGACCTGGACATGGTCAGCGCGGCCTGCCCCAACTGCAAGATCCTCCTGGTGGAGGCCACGTCCCCGACGATGGCCAACCTGGGCACCGCGGTCAACTCGGCCGTCAAGCTCGGCGCCAAGTACGTCTCCAACAGCTACGGCGGCGGCGAGTCCTCCTCCGACAGCTCGTACGACACCAAGTACTTCAACCACCCCGGTGTGGCCGTCACCGTGAGCTCCGGTGACGACGGCTACGGCGCCGAGTACCCGGCATCCTCGCGCTACGTCACCGCTGTCGGTGGTACGTCGCTCAAGACCGCTTCCTCCACCCGCGGTTGGGTGGACACGGTGTGGAGCGGCGCCGGATCCGGCTGCTCGGGCTACGACGCGAAGCCGACCTGGCAGAAGGACACCGGCTGCGCCAAGCGCACGGTCGCCGATGTCTCCGCCGTCGCCGACCCCAACACCGGCGTGGCCGTGTACGACACCTACAGCCCGGGAACCGGCTGGATGGTCTTCGGCGGCACCAGCGCGTCGTCGCCCCTGATCGCGGCGGTCTACGCACTCGCGGGCACCCCGTCGTCCGGCTCGACCCCGGCGTCGTTCCCGTACGCGCACACCGGCTCGCTCAACGACGTCACCAGCGGCTCGAACGGCAGCTGTGGCTCGTCGTACCTGTGCACCGGCAAGGCCGGCTATGACGGCCCGAGCGGCCTTGGCACCCCCAACGGAACCGCTGCCTTCACCGGCTGACGTCCGTTGCTCCGACTCCTCGCGGGGCGGTCCCTCACCGGACCGCCCCGCGAGGCTGTCCGCGTGCGGTGGCGCGGCTGAGCGGCGGCCCGTTCCCCGGGACCCGGCCCGTCAGTCCTCCGCCGGCGGCAGATACTCCAGCAGACCGCCCAGCGCACCGAGCACCAGCCGGGAGATCTCCTCCGGTGCGGCGCCTGCCAGCGGCTCCTTGGCCACCACCACCCGCATCAGGCCGATTCCGAGCAGCCATGCCATGGCCAGGTCCGCGCGCAGCAGGCTGTCCTCCTCGCCGGACAGCGTGGAAAGCGCCGCGGAGTACTCCTCTCCCAGCGCCTTGACCATGTCGCCCGCTCCGCCGCCGGTCCCGATCGACCGCAGATAGACCGCCAGCGGGAGGTCCGCCGCCTCTTTCCCGCCACCCGTGAGCATCCCCCGCAGCGCCGTGGCGAACAGCTGCTCCGGCGCCGTCGTACGTACCTGCTCCTGGCCCCCGGATGCCATCACCTCGGTGAGCAGCGCCTGCTTCGAGCCGAAGTACCGGAAGAGCAGGGCCTGGTTGACCCCGGCCTCCGCGGCGATCTCCCGCACGGTAGCGGCCTCGTATCCCCGTTCGGCGAAGAGCCTCGCTGCCGCTTCGGGGAGCAGTCGCCGCGTCCCCTGGGCGTCGCGGCGCCGCTCGGCGGGTCCGGTGCTGGGGCGTTCCGCCATGGTCGGCTCCTCCTCGGTGAGGCGTCAGCATAACGGCCGTATCCCGCCGTTGACGGTGCCCTGATGCCCGCCTACGGTTTGTAAGCAGGTGCTTACAAAAGAGGAGAGCAGTGTGACCACAGCCAGCACGGAACCTCTCGCCTATCCCTTCAACGCGGCCGAGGGCCTCGCCCTGGCCGAGGAGTACGAACAGGTACGCAACCAGCCGGGCCTGCTGCGGGTCCGCATGGCCTACGGCGAACCGGCCTGGCTCGTCACCCGTTACGAGGAGGCCCGCTTCGTCCTGGGCGACCTGCGCTTCAGCCGGGCCGAGGGCTACAAGCACGACGAACCCCGCCAGGGCGAGGGGCGCAGGGACAGCGGGATCCTGGGCATGGACCCGCCCGACCACACCCGGCTGCGCTCGCTGGTGGCCAAGGCCTTCACCGTCCGCCAGGTCGAGAAGCTCCGCCCCCAGGTGCGGGAGCTGACGGCTGGGCTGCTCGACCGGATGGAGGCCGCCGGGCCACCGGTGGACCTGGTGGAGGAGTACGCGCTGCCCATCCCGGTTGCCGTGATCTGCCGGATGCTGGGTGTACCGGAGCAGGACCGGCCGAAGTTCCGTGTCTGGAGCGACGCCGCGCTCTCGACGAGTTCGCTGACGGCCGAGGAGTTCGACGCCAACCGCGACGAACTCCGCGCCTATATGGCCGGATTGATCGCCCAGCATCGCGCCGATCCGCAGGATGACCTGATGACGGCCCTGATCGAGGCCCGGGACGGCGGCGACCGGCTGTCGGAGCTCGAACTGGTCGACCTCTGTGTCGGCATCCTCGTCGCCGGCCATGAGACGACCGCCAGCCAGATCCCCAACTTCGTCCACACGCTGCTCGACCACCCCGGGGAGTGGCAGCGGCTGGGGTCCGATCCGGCGCTCATCGACAGCGCGGTCGAGGAACTGCTCCGCTTCGTACCGCTGGGCAGCGGTGCGGGCCAGCCCCGGTACGCGAAGGAGGACATCGAGGTGGGCGGCACACTGGTGCGCGCGGGCTCTCCCGTCCTGGTCGCGGTGGGTGCGGCCAACCGGGACGCGCTGCGTTTCCCGGCCCCCGGCAAACTGGACCTCTCCCGCGCCACCAATCAGCACCTCGGTTTCGGACACGGAGTCCATCACTGCCTCGGTGCCCCGCTCGCCAGGCTCGAACTCCAGGAGGCGCTCGCCGCGCTCACCGCCCGCTTCCCGGATCTGAGGCTGGCGGGTGACCTCGTCTGGAAGGGCGAGATGCTGGTCCGGGGCCCCCGAGTCATGCCGGTGGGGTGGTGAGCGGATGACCTGGCACGTCGAAGTGGACCGGCAGCAGTGCATGGCGTCGGGGATGTGTGCGGGGGCCGCCCCCGACCTCTTCGTCCTCGACCACGACCGGGCCCGCGCACGCAGCAGCGACATCGCGGAGGACGAGCGGGCCCTGGACGCCGCGGACATCTGTCCGGCGATGGCCATCACGGTCCACGACGGGGAGAAGCCCATCGGGCCACGCGACTAGGAACTGTCCGGCGGGTCCTCGCGGGCTGATCCGCGGAGGTCGGCAGACCAGGGCCGGGCGCGCCATCGGCCGCCCGGGTCCCGTGCCCGGTTGCGGGCCGCCCCGCCAGGGCCGCGCGACCGGAGCCTCAGCGCTGCCCGGTCACCGGGCATGTACCCACGGGCATGCGCACACGGGTATGTACACACGGGTATGCGCACACGGGTATGCGCACACGGGCCTCCCGCCGGACACGCCGCCGCCCCGCCCCTCCTTCCGAGGTCCGGGGCGGCGGGGCACCTCTCAGATGCCGAGCAGCCACCGGGCCGCCGCGCCGAGTGCCGCGTCCGCCTCCGGCAGGACACCGGTGGCGCCGAGGAATCCGTGGAACATCCCCCGCTCCAGCCGTACTTCGGCCGGGACGCCGGCCTCGCGCAACTGCTCCGCGTAGCGGATCCCCTCGTCGCGCAGCGGGTCGCACTCGGGCAGTATCAGCAGGGCGGGGGGCAGCCCGGCCGGATCGGCGGCGCGCACCGGCGAGGCGCGCGGGTCCGCACCGTCGCCCTGCGGGCCGAGATACTGCTGCCAGTACCAGCGCATATGGGCGGTGGTGTGGAAGAACCCGGTGGCGTACTCGGTGGCAGAGGCCGTCTCCAGGCGGTCGTCCAGGGCCGGGTAGACCAGGAGCTGTGCGGCGATGGCGGGCCCGCCCGAGTCCCGTGCCGTCAGGGCGACGGCCGCTGCCAGATTGCCTCCGCTGGAGTCGCCGGCGACGACCACGCGGTCCGGGTCGCAGCGCAGCTCGCGGGCGCGCCCCGCTGCCCAGTCCAGGACGGCGTACGTGTCGAGCAGCGCGGCAGGGAAGCGGTGCTCGGGCGCGCGACGGTAGTCGACCGACATCACCAACGCGCCGGTGCGGGAGGCGAGTTCACGGCAGAGCCCGTCGTGCGTGTCCAGGTCGCACATCACCCAGCCACCGCCGTGGCAGAAGACGACGAGAGGCCTGCCGTCGGCCGTGCCGTCCGGGTCGGGATCGTAGATCCGTACGGGCACGGACGGGGCACCCGGCGGCCCCGGTGCGGCGGTGTCGCTCACCCGGGCGACCCCGGGGAGCCCGCGGACCGGTCCTGCCGAAGAGGCCCGGCGCAGGGCGGCCACGTCCAGGGGCCCGTCCGCCGGATCGGGGAAGCCGTGGGACAGCGCGTCGGCGAAGCGGCGCGCGGCGGGTGTGAGGCTCATCCGGTGGTCAGCCCCCCGTCCACGGTGAATTCGGCGCCCGTGATGTAGGAGGCGGCGTCGGAGGCCAGGAAACGGACGAGCTCGGCGACCTCGTACGGCCGGCCCATACGCCGCAGCGGCACCCGCGGGTGCTCCCGCCGGCCGGCGTCCTCACCCAGCGCCCCCGCGACCATCGGGGTGTCGACCATCCCCGGGTGCACCGAGTTGACCCGGATGCCGTCGGCCGCGAGATCCAGTGCGACGTGTTTGCTGAGTCCGCGCAGCCCGAACTTGCTGGATCCGTAGGCCGCGTGCTGGGCGATGCCGACCAGGCCCGCGGTCGACGAGATGTTGACGACGGACCCGCCGCCCGCCTTCCGGAGTTCGGGGAGCGCGGCCTTGATGCCCAGGAAGGGCCCGAGCAGATTGACGCGGAAGAGCAGCTCGAAGTTCTCCTGCGTCTCGGCATCGACCGGGGCCGTCCGCCACAGGGCCGCGTTGTTGACGAGGACGTCCAGCCGCCCGAAACGGTCTGCCGCCGTCGCGACCGCTGCCGCCCAGCTCTCCGCGTCGGTGACGTCGTGCCGGACGAACACGGCGGCGCCGCCCAGTCCGGCAGCGACTTCGCGCCCTTCGTCCTCGCGGACATCGGTGAGTACGACCCGTGCGCCCGAAGCCACGAACAGCCGTGCCTCGGCGGCTCCCTGGCCCCGGCCCGCACCGGTGATCAGGGCCACCTTGCCGTCCAGCCGGACGCCGCCCCCTGCCGCGTCCGCGTCCGCCGTCCGGGCGGTCACTTCCCGCCCTCCGTGGTGCGGAAGTGCGGGATGACCTTCTCGCCCCACTGGCGGATGGTCTCCATGCATGCCTCCTGCGGCACCGTCCCCATCTGGATCAGGCACATCACCTCGTCCACCCCTGTCTCGCGCAGCTTCTCGACATACGCGATGGCGGTCTCGGCACTGCCGTAGGCGTGGTCCGCGTTGTAGGTCCCGGTGTCGACCGGGCGAGCCGGGATATCGGCGTCGTGCAGCTTCGCTACCAGGGCGTCCCGGTCGCGCGCCATCACCGCCACATGGTCCTCGTCCTCGTCGTCGCCGGTGGGAGCGGGCGAGTTCCCGTACCAGTGCGCGATGGACTCGGCGAAGAAGCGCTGGCCCCGGGTCCCGATGCGCAGCGCGCGCTCCGCGTCGTCGAGGACGATCGTCGGGCAGAGCGCCGAGAAGTGGTCGTTGACCTCGGTGGACACGCACCGTTCGCCGGTCCTGGCCGCGATGGCCTTGTCGTACACCGCACGCATCGCACGGACGTCGTCGGCCCCGGCGAAGCCCATCACCAGTGCGCCGATGCCCAGTTCGGCGGCCAGTTTGAGGGTCTCGTGCTTGCTGCACGCCATGAAGAGCGGCGGGTGCGGGCCCTGGACAGGGCGGGGCAGCACGGCGCCGGGGCCGATGTCGATGGAGCCGTGCCACTCGAACTGCTCCTCCCGCCACGCGGCGGAGAAGATCCGCAGCGCCTCCTCCATCTGCGGGTAGGTGTCCTCGGGGCGCACCCCGTACATGGACATCTCCTGCTTCGTCGCACCGCGTCCCGAGCCGATGTCGACGCGCCCGCCGGAGAGCACGTCGAGCATGGCCGCGCGCTCGGCGACCCGGACCGGGTGCTGGTAGCCGAAGGGCATGGTGACGACGCCGTGCCCGATCCGGATGCGGGAGGTCCGGGCGGCGACCCAGGTCAGGAAGATCTCGGACGCGCTCATGTGCGCGTACTGCGTGAGCGAGTGGTGCTCGACCGCCCAGATCCGGTCGAATCCCATCTCCTCGGCGTACACGGCCTGTTCGACGCAGTCGTGGATGACCCGGCGTTCGCGCTCCGGGGTCGGGTTCGAGAGCTGTGCCTCGAAGATCATGGAGAACTTCACGGAATGCCTCCGAGTATTTCGATTAGGAATACTTCTATCAGGCATAGATGTCCGACGGAAGGGGCCGGGTCCGGCACTGGGACGCGATGGGCCGCCGCGGCGCAGTGGGACGCGGCCGGACCGTAGACTGCGGGACGTGGCGGAGAAGCGGACGAGCAGCGAACAGAGCGGCGAGCAGGGTGGCGAGCAGGGCTCTGAGCCCGGCGGGCCGGCGCTCCCGGCGACCAGTTGGGCCGTGCTCGGGCTGCTCTCCTTCGGTGAGGAGCTGTCCGGCTACGACCTCAAGAAGTGGTCGGACTGGTCACTGCGGTTCTTCTACTGGAGCCCGTCGTTCTCGCAGATCTACGGTGAGCTCAAGCGGCTGGAGAAGGTCGGCTATGTGACGTCCCGGATGGTCGCGCAGGAGACCGGGAACCGGGACAAGCGCGTCTACGCCATCACCGCGGGCGGAATGGACGCTGTGCGGACCTGGGCGCGCGAGGCACCCGTCGAGCCGCCCGTGCTCAAGCACGGCGTCATGCTCAGGATCTGGCTCGGCCACCTGCTGGAGGGTCAGCAGATGCGCGATGTGCTGGGCACCCACCGCGAGTACGCGGAGAAGATGCGGCAGCGCGCCGAGGTGGACATCGCCGGGGCGCGGGAGGAGGAGGCGTGGGCGTACCCCATGCTCACCCTCAAGTGGGCCGAGCGGTACTACGCATCGGAGCGTGACCTCGCCGACTCGATGCTGACCGACCTGGAGGAGCTGGAGCACAGGCGGCCGTAGCCCCGCCTGAAGTACAGCAGCGGCTCGGCGTCACCGTGCCGCTCCAGTGCGGTGACCCGGCCGAGCGCGATCAGATGGTCCCCGCCGGGGAAGGTGCCCGCGAGGTCGCATTCGACGGTGGCCAGTGCTCCGTCGAGCAGCGGGGCCCCGTTGGCGCCGGGGTGCCAGCCCACGCCCTGGAACTTCTCCTTCCCGGTCACCGCGAACTGCCTGCACAGGTCCTGCTGTCCGGCCGCCAGGATGTTCACGGCGAAGCGGCCCGCCGCGCGGATGTGCGGCCAGGTCGTCGAGGTGAGAGCCGGGCAGAAGCAGATCAGTGGCGGCTCCAGGGAGACCGGTGAGAAGGACTGCACGGCCATGCCCGCGGGGCGGCCGTCGGCCCGGACTGCGGTGACGACCGCGACTCCGGTGCAGAAACGGCCGAGGACCTCCCGCATGGAGTCGTCGGATCCCGGAGTGGGGTGAGGGGTGAGGGTCGGCATGCTGCGCCTCCTATATTCCTACTAGGTATATGCCTAACCGAAACATGTGTGATTGGATACCGGCCACGCTCGCACGTCAAGTAGGGAGGGTCATCATCAGCGCACACCAGGTGCCACCACCCACCACCCTCGCGCAGCTGGCGGACTTCTCGGCCCGCGCGTACCGGGGTCGCGAAGCCCTCGCCGACGGAGAGGTCCGCTGGAGTTTCGGACAGCTGAATGACGCGGCCCGCGCCGCGGCGCGTGCCGTCATCGCCCACGGTGTGGAACCGGGCGACCGGGTGGCCGTCTGGGCCTCCAACAGCCGGGAATGGATCTCGGCCGCCCTCGGCCTGCTCGCCGCCGGCGCCGTGCTCGTCCCCCTCAATACCCGGTACAAGGCAGCCGAGGCCGCCGACATCATCCGGCGCAGTGGCGCCCGCACCCTGCTCACCGAACGCGGCTTCCTCGGCATCGACTACGTGGCCATGCTGAGCGACTCGGGAGAGGACCTCGGCCGCCTCGAATCCGTCGTCGTACTCCGGGGCGGGGCGACCGGATCCGCGGTGAGCTGGGCCGACTTCCTCGCGCGCGGCCGTGACGTCTCCGAGGCCCTGCGATCGGACCGCGCAGCGGCCGTCCGCCCCGACGACCTCGCGGACATCCTCTACACCTCCGGAACCACCGGGCACCCCAAGGGCGTGATGGGCACCCACCGGCAGGTACTCGCCGGAATCGAGGCCTGGTCGGAGGCTGTCACGCTGCGCCCCGGCGACCGCTACCTCCTGGTCAACCCCTTCTTCCACACCTTCGGGTACAAGGCCGGGTTCGTCGCCTGTCTGCTGCGCGGCGCCACCATGGTCCCCGAGGCGGTCTACGACGTGGACCGGGTACTGCGCCGCGTCGCGGACGAGCGCATCAGTGTGCTGCTGGCCCCGCCGACCGTCTTCCACGAGCTGGTCCGCCACCCGCACCTCGCCGGTCACGACCTCGGTGCCCTCCGTCTCGCGGGGACCGGGGCTGCCGCAGTGCCGGTCTCGCTCGTCGACGAGATACGTGAACGGCTCGGCGTGCCGGGGCTGTTCACGGCCTACGGACTCACCGAGTGCATGGGCGTCGTCGCGGTCTGCCCTGTCGACGCCGACGCGTGGAGCATCTCGCACTCCGTCGGCCTGCCGCTGCCCGGGACCGAGATCCGTGTCGTCGGCCCCGGCGGTCCGGACGGCGGGACACTCCCCGTGGGCGGCGTGGGGGAGATCGCCGTACGCGGCCCCCAGGTCATGTGCGGCTATCTCGACGACCCGCAGGCGACCGCCCGCGTCCTGGACGGCGACGGCTGGCTGTACACCGGTGACATCGGCGTACTCGACGCACGCGGTTACCTCTCGATCACCGACCGGCTCAAGGACATGTACGTCGTCGGCGGCTTCAACGCGTATCCCGCCGAGGTCGAGAATGTCCTGCGCGGCCACGCGCTCATCAGCGAGGCGGCAGTGGTCGGCGCCCCCGACGAACGGCTCGGCGAGGTCGGCGTCGCCTATCTCGTCACCGAGGACGGACAGTGCCCCGACCCGGCCGAACTCACCGCGTGGACACGGGAGCGGCTCGCCAACTTCAAGGTGCCGCGCCGTTTCCACGTCATCCCGGAGCTGCCGAGGAACGCGGGCGGCAAGATCCTCAAGGCCGGACTGCGCCGTGCCGCCCGGGAGGACGTCCTGCACCACCAGCCGGAGGGAGAGAGCGGATGAGGCTCGGCGAAGAGCACCAGGAGCTGCGCACGGCCGTACGGTCGCTGCTGGCCCGGCACGAAGGGGCCGCCGCCTGGGGGCCGCTGACCCGGCAGATCGGCGCGGCCGGGCTCGCCGTTCCTGAGGAGCACGGCGGCGCGGGCTGCGGCCCCGTCGAGGTCCACGTGGTCATGGAGGAGCTGGGACGGGTGCTCGCCCCGCTCCCTTACCTGGGCTCCGCTGTCCTCGCCACCCAGGCACTACTCGCCGCGGGCGACACGGAACTGCTGCCCGTGCTGGCGGACGGCCGGGCCACCGGGACGCTCGCCTGGGCGGAGAACGGGTCGTGGTGCCCGGAGGACGTACACGCCCGGGCCGTGCACGGCCCGGGCGGCTGGCGGATCACCGGGGTCAAGGAACACGTCCTGGACGGGGCCGGCGCCGGGGTCCTGCTGGTCGTGGCCCGCACCGACGCCGGGCTCGCGCTGTTCCACGTCCCGCCGGAGTCCGGGGGCGTCACCCGCACGGCGCTCACCACCATGGACCTGACCAGGCCGCAGGCGACGCTCAGCTTCGACGGGGCCGAGGCCCGCGCGGTCGGCGGCGACGCCGGGCAGGCCCTCGCCCGGGTCAGGGACCTGGCCTGCACGGCGCTGGCAGCCGAGCAGGTCGGAGCGGCGGAACGCTGCCTCGAAATCACCGTCGCCCATGTGAAGGACCGTGTGCAGTTCGGCCGGCCGATCGGCTCGTTCCAGGCCGTGAAACACCGGCTCGCCGACGCCTTCGTACGCGTCGAGTCCGCGCGCTCCGCGGCGCTCGGCGCCTCCTGGGCAGCCGCGGACGGCTCGCCTGACCTGCCCCGCTACGCGGCCGTGGCCAAGTCCGTCTGCTCCGAGGCGTTCTCCGCCGTGGCCGGGGAGATGATCCAGCTCCACGGCGGGATCGGCATCACCTGGGAGCACGACGCCCACCGCTACTTCAAGCGGGCCCACGGCTCGGCCCAGCTCCTCGGCTCGCCGGCCCGGCACCGCGGCCGGATGGCCGAGTCCGTGATCGGACCGTGCGGCCCCGGCGCCGGCCGCTCTGCCTGATACGGCGCGGCCCGCGGGTGGCCGCGGCGCCGGCCGGACCTCATCCCCCAGCGATCGTTTGGCAGGTGTATGCGTCATGAGCAGTACCGAGACCTTCCGCTCCGGATTCCGTACGTGGCTGCGGTCCGCGCTCACCGGCGAATTCGCCGCGCTGAAGGGGCGCGGCGGACCCGGCCGCGAGCACGAGGCCTTCGCCGAACGGCTGGCCTGGGAACGGCACATGGCGGCCGACGGCTGGACGTGTATCGGCTGGCCGCCCGCGTACGGCGGACGCGGCGCGACGCTGGAGGAGCAGGTCGCCTTCCACGAGGAGTACGCCCTGGCCGATGCCCCGGCCCGGGTGGGACACATCGGGGAGCAGCTTCTCGGCCCCACGCTCATCGCCTTCGGGACGGCCACGCAGCGGGAGCGCTTCCTCCCGGGCATCAGGTCCGTCGGTGAACTGTGGTGCCAGGGCTACAGCGAACCCGGCGCCGGGTCCGATCTGGCCGGCGTCCGTACCCGCGCCGAACGGGACGCGGACGGCTGGTCGGTCACCGGGCAGAAGACCTGGACCTCGCTCGCCCATGAGTCCCAGTGGTGCTTCCTGGTCGCCCGTACCGGGCCGGGCACGCGCCGGCACGCGGGCCTCTCCTGTCTGCTGGTGCCCATGGGGCAGCCGGGGGTCGAGGTGCGGCCCATCACTCAGCTGACCGGCACCAGTGAGTTCAACGAGGTCTTCTTCGACGGGGCCCGCACCGGTGCGGACAACATCGTGGGGGAGCCGGGCGACGGCTGGAAGGTGGCCATGGCCACCCTCGGCTTCGAGCGCGGTGTCTCCACACTGGGCCAGCAGGTCGGGTTCCGGCGCGAGCTCCAGGAGCTGATCACCCTGGCGCGCCGCAACGGGGCGGCGGACGACCCGCTCGTCCGCGACCGGCTGGCCCGTGCCTGGACGGGCCTTGAGATCATCCGGTTCAACGCGCTGCGGATGCTCGACGGCGCCGCCGCCGGCGCCCCCGGCCCCGACGCGTCCATCAGCAAGATCTACTGGGCGACGTGGCACCGGGAGCTCGGCGAACTGGCCATGGACGTCTGCGGCGCGGGTGGCATGCTGGCCGACGGGGCGCCGTACGAACTCGGCGACTGGCAGCGGCTGTTCCTCTTCTCGCGCGCCGACACGATCTACGCGGGATCCAACGAGATCCAGCGCAACATCATCGCGGAGCGGGTGCTCGGCCTGCCGAAGGAGGCGACGGCCTGACCGCGAGGGGCTCCGCCGCGGCGCCGCGGCGGAGCCGCTACCGCAGCAGCCTCGCGCGGAGCCTGCGCAGCGTCCCGACGTCCAGACCGAGCCCCTTCGTGAGGTAGGCGCCGAAACTGCCGTACCGCCGGCCGGCCTCGGTGAGTGCGGCGCCCAGGTAGTCCTTGCGGACCTCCTGCAGCGGGACGATCAGCTGCGGATCCCGCATGATCCCCGACTTCCTCAGGCCTTCGCGGGTCCGCATGTCGGCGGTCCTGCGGATGCCGTTGGAGAGCAGATAGTCCGCCTCGGCCGTGCGGGCGGGGACGCCTGCCGCGCGCAGCAGGACGTAACTCATCCACCCGGTGCGGTCCTTGCCCGACGTGCAGTGGAAGAGCAGGGGCAGCCCCTTGCCGTCGGCGACGGAGGCGAGGACCCGGGCGAACTGCCGCCTGGCCCCCGCCTCGGTGACGAAGGTGCGGTAGATCCGCCGCATGGTCGCGGCGCCCAGGCCGTGTCCCAGCGCCTTCTGCTGTGCGGCCGGGTCACGGCTGCCGATGGCCGCCGTCGTCCGCTCGTAGAGTCCGGTGTCGTCGATCGGCAGTGCTACGGCGGACACCCCCTCCGGCAGCCGGTCGGCGCCGTCCGTCCTGACTTCGAGGGGCAGCCGGAAGTCGACGACCGACCCGAGCCCGAGCTTCGAGACCGCGGTCAGGTCGGCGGGGGTGAGCTTGCCGAGTGCGTCGCCGCGGAAGACGACCCCGTAGCGCAGCTGTTTGCCGTCGTCGGTCCGGTATCCGCCCAGGTCACGCACGTTGACGGCGCCCTTGAGCGCGATACGCCCTGCGGCGGGTGACGTCTCGTGCGAGCCGACGGCGGGGTGCGGGGAACGCGTGGCGGGTCCGGAACACCCGGTGACCACCAGGGTCGTGCTGAGTACGGCCGTGACGGCGCGGGTCAGGGTCCGGCTTCGGTTCGGGGTACAGCGCATCGGAGCGACTCCCAGAGGGCGGGGGCGGGGTGGCATGCGGGGCCGGAGCGGTGCGGACGCGCAGCGCAGTGCGGCCGGGCCGCCCGGCGCCGGGCAGAGACCCGGACGGAGCAGGGCTGTGCACGGCACCGGGGGCGGGGCCGCTCGGGCGGCCCGCGCCGTACGGGCAGCGGCGACCGGCGGCCCCGTGGGGCTGGGGGCCGGGCGTCTCCGCTGCTCCGCCCGGTGCGGCGGACGGGTACTGGACGGGAAGGTAGCAGCGGATCAACGCCCCCGGGAGGTGCCGTCGGCGCCGACCGTGCGGGATTCCCACTCAGCGGGAGAAGCCGCTCGGCCGCTCGGGGTGGCCCGGCCTAGCCTCGGCGCACTGTCCCACCAGCCCGTCCCATCACCCCCGCGGAGGACCGCCCATGCTCACGGCCAGTGAACGGCAGACCGCCGCCGACGCCCTCGGCGCTGCCGAGCGGGACCGGCAGCCCATCGCCCCGCTGACCGAGCGCTTCCCGGGAATCGACACCGAGGACGCGTACGAAATCCAGTTGCTCGGCATCGGCCGCCGGGTCGCCGGGGGGGCCGAGGTGCACGGTCACAAGGTCGGACTGTCCTCACCGGTCATGCAGCGCATGATGGGCGTCGGCGAACCGGACTACGGCCACCTCCTGGATGACATGCGCCTCTCACAGGACCGCCCGGTCCCCGCCGACCGGTACTGCGCGCCGCGTATCGAGGCCGAGGTCGGCTTCGTACTGGGCGACGACCTGCCGGGCGAGGGCTGCACCGTGGCGGACGTACTCGCCGCCACCGAACGCGTCGTCCCCGCGATCGAGTTGATCGACAGCCGGATCGCCGACTGGCGCATCGCCATCGCCGACACCGTCGCCGACAACGCGTCGTCCGCCGGATTCGTCACCGGCGACGGCCGCGACCCGCGCGAACTGGACCTCAAGTCCATCGACGCCGTACTGCGACGCGGCAGTCAGCGACTCGCCGAGGGCCGGAGCGACGCCGTACTGGGCGACCCCGCGGCCTCCGTCGCCTGGCTGGCCCGCACCGTGGCCCGCTTCGGCGTCCCGCTGAGGAAGGGCCATCTGATCCTGCCCGGCTCCTGCACCCGCGCGGTCGACGTCACCGCCGGGCACACCTACACCGCCGACTTCACCGGGCTCGGCCCGGTCTCGCTCTCCTTCATCTGAGGTGATGATGACCCACAGGACCAAGGCGACCGCCGCCATCGTCGGCTCCGGCAACATCGGGACCGACCTGCTCCACAAGCTGTTGCGGTCCCCGTACATCGAGCCCCGCTGGATGATCGGTGTCGACCCGGCCAGCGAAGGGCTCGCCAGGGCCCGGGCGGCCGGGGTCGAGGCCGGTTCCGACGGCGTGGGCCCGCTACTCGACGGGGACGAGCGGCCCGACCTCGTCTTCGAGGCGACCTCCGCCGCCGTGCACCGCGCCAACGCGCCGCGCTACGCCGAACTCGGTATCCGTGCCATCGACCTCACCCCGGCCGCTGTCGGTCCGGCCGTCGTGCCGCCCGCCAACCTCCGCGCCCACCTCGACCAGTCGAACGTCAACATGATCACGTGCGGCGGCCAGGCCACGATCCCGATGGTGTACGCCGTCTCACGGATCGTCCCCGTGCGGTACGCGGAGATCGTGGCGTCCGTCGCCTCCGTGTCGGCAGGGCCCGGAACCCGCGCCAACATCGACGAGTTCACCCGGACCACTGCCCGCGGTATCGAGGACATCGGAGGCGCGGAACGCGGCAAGGCCATCATCATCCTGAACCCCGCGGACCCGCCCGTGATGATGCGCGACACCGTGTTCTGCGCCATCCCCGAGGACGCCGACCGCGACGCCATCACGCTCTCCGTCAAGCAGGTCGCCGAGGACGTGGCCTCGTACGTACCGGGCTACCGGCTGCGCTCCGAGCCGCAGTTCGACGACCCCACCCCGGAGAGCGGCGGCATGGCACGTGTCGCGGTCTTCCTGGAGGTGGAGGGCGCGGGCGACTACCTCCCGCCGTACGCCGGGAACCTCGACATCATGACCGCCGCCGCCACCAGGGTCGGCGAGGAGTTCGCCAAGGCGCTCCTCGCTCCCGGCCTCTGAGGAGTACCAGATGCCCTACTCGGACACGCTCGACATCCGCGTCACCGACTCCTCGCTGCGCGACGGATCGCACGCCATGCGCCACCGGTTCACCGAGGAGCACGTACGGTCGATCGTCACCGCACTCGACGGCGCGGGGGTTCCCGTCATCGAGGTGGCACACGGTGACGGACTCGGCGGCTCCTCCTTCACGTACGGCTTCTCCGCCACGCCCGAACAGGACCTGATCAAGGCCGCGGTGGAGTCGGCGCGGCAGGCCAGGATCGCCTTTCTGATGCTGCCCGGACTCGGCGTCAAGGACGACATCCGCGCCGCCCACGCCAACGGCGCCGCCATCTGCCGTATCGCCACGCACTGCACCGAGGCGGACATCTCCGTCCAGCACTTCGGGCTGGCGCGCGAGCGGGGACTGGAGACCGTCGGCTTCCTGATGATGGCGCACTCCACCACCCCCGGTGCTCTTGCCCGGCAGGGCCGCATCATGGCCGACGCGGGCTGCCAGTGCGTGTACGTCGTCGACTCGGCCGGCGCCATGGTCATGGACGACGTGACCGACCGGGTCGCCGCCCTCGTCGCCGAACTCGGCGAGGACGCACAGGTCGGCTTCCACGGCCACGAGAACCTCGCGCTCGGCACCGGCAACTCGATCGCCGCGATCCGGGCCGGAGCCGTCCAGATCGACGGCTCGACACGGCGCCTCGGCGCCGGTGCGGGCAACACCGCCGTGGAGGCACTCGTCGCCGTCTGCGCCAAGATGGGCATCCGGACCGGCATCGACGTGCTCAAGATCATCGATGCGGCCGAGGACGCCGTCCGCCCCGTGATGGACGACGAGTGCCGGCTCGACCGGCTCGCCCTGCTGATGGGACACGCGGGGGTCTACTCCAGCTTCCTCAAGCACGCCTACCGCCAGGCCGGCCGGTACGGCGTGTCCGGCGCCGAGATCCTGCTGCGGGCGGGCGAGCGCGGGCTCGTCGGCGGCCAGGAGGACCAGCTCATCGACATCGCGCTCGAACTCTCCGCCGGCCGCTGACGCAGATCCCCCAGCGGAGCAGACGCCCCGGCGCGTCACCCTCACCAAGGAGGCACAAGATGTCCGCAGCAAGCGAAGAAGTCCGCGTCATTGAGGCGGCAGCGCCGCCCACCCGCTTCGCACGGGGCTGGCACTGCCTGGGCCTCGCCGACTCCTTCAAGGACGGGCAGCCGCACGAGATCGAGGCGTTCGGTACCCGGCTCGTGGCCTTCCAGGGCCAGGACGACGGCGAGCTGCACGTCCTCAACGCGTACTGCCCGCACATGGGCGGCAACCTCGCGCAGGGCACGGTCAGGGGGGACGCCGTCGCCTGTCCCTTCCACGACTGGCGCTGGTCGGGCAACGGCCGCTGCGCGGGGATCCCCTACGCGCGCCGGGTGCCGCCGCGCGCCAGGACCCGCGCCTGGACCACCGTCGAGGAGAACAAGCAGCTGTTCGTCTGGCACGACCCCGAGGGGAACCCGCCGCCGCCCGGTGTCACCGTTCCGCGCATCGAAGGAGTCTTCAGCGACGAGTGGAGCGACTGGAGCTGGAACGCCCTGCGCGTCGAGAACTCCAACTGCAGGGAGATCGTGGACAACGTCGTCGACATGGCGCACTTCTTCTACGTGCACTACTGCTTCCCGACGTACTTCAAGAACGTGTTCGAAGGGCACACCGCCACCCAGTACATGGAGAGCTCACCCCGCGGCGACATCGACCTCGGCACCCTCAGCACCGAGGGCGTGCTCCGCTCCGACGCCTCCTACCACGGCCCCTCCTACATGATCGACTACATGTGGAGCGACGTCGGCGCCGACGTGGACATGGAGAGCGTACTGATCAACTGCCACTATCCCATCGACGCCGGCAGCTTCCTGCTGATGTACGGGGCGATCGTCAAGAAGATGCCCGGCATGACCGACGAGCAGGCGGCGGACGCCGCCCGGCTCACCTCCGAGGGGCTGGCCGTCGGCTTCGAGCAGGACGTGCACATCTGGAAGAACAAGACCCGCATCGACAACCCCCTCCTCTCCGACGAGGACGGTCCGGTGTACCAACTGCGCCGCTGGTACGAGCAGTTCTATGTGAACAGCGGCGACGTCAAGGACGAGATGACCCAGCGCTTCGAGTTCGAGATCGACACCTCCCGCGCCACCGAGGCGTGGCAGCGCGAGGTCGACGCGAACGTGGCGCGCCACCGGAGCGAGGGCTGAGATGACACCGGTCGAGTGCGCGGCCTGCGGCAACCAGGTCCTGTGCGAGAAATTCTCCATGGCCCACACCTCCGTGCAGTGGACGGCCGACGCGGCAGCCGTCTGCGGTGAGTACCGGGACCGGATGCGCACCTGCGCGGCCCTGCGCGACAGCATCGACCGGGCCGTCGGCGACGGCCGGCTGGCGGTGGCCGATGCCTGAGCTGCCCCAGGTGCCGGGGGCCCGGACGCACCGGGTCCGGGTCGCCGCGGTGGTGGCCGAGACGGCCGACGCGCGCTCCTTCGTCCTGGCCCCCGCCGACGGCGCACTCGCCTACCGGCCGGGCCAGTTCCTGACCCTGAGACTGCCGGGCCCGGACGGGGGAGTGACCGCACGCTGCTACTCCCTCGCCGGTTCTCCACACTCCGGCGACCCGTTGAAGATCACGGTGAAGCGGGTGGCGGGAGGCCACGGCTCCAACTGGCTCTGCGACCACGTCGTCGAGGGCGACGAACTGGAGGTGCTGCCCCCCGCCGGTACGTTCGGCTCCGGTCCGCTGGACGGCGATCTGTTGCTGGCGGCCGCGGGCAGCGGCATCACCCCGGTGATCTCCCTCGCCAAGGCGGCGCTGGCCGAGGGCAGCGAGCGCGTCGTGCTCCTGTACGCCAACCGCGACCAGGAGTCGGTGATCTTCCGGGACGAGCTGCGCGCCCTCGCGGTGGAGCACCCGCGGCGGCTGCTCGTCCTGCACTGGCTTGAGGCGCTCGACGGCCTGCCGACCGCGGAGCGCCTCGCTGTTCTCCTGGCCCCCTACGCCGGCCACCGGGCGTACCTCTGCGGGCCCGCCCCCTTCATGGACGCGGTGGACGACGCCCTCCGCGCGGCGGGCGCCGCCCCGTCCGCCATCCACCGGGAGCGGTTCTTCTCGCTCAGCGGCGATGTCTTCCGTGAAGTCCCGGCAGCGCCCCCGGAGTCCGCAGGGACTGCGGCCGGTGCGGCCGAGGCGGTCGTGGAGCTGGACGGCGAGACCCACCGGGTGCCGTGGGGCGCCACCACCCCGCTGCTCGACGCCCTGCTCGCCGCGGGAGTCGACGCCCCGTACTCCTGCCGGGAGGGTTCCTGCGCCGCCTGTGCCTGCCGGGTCGTCGAAGGAGAGGTCACCGTCGTCCGCGACGGCGTACTGGACGACGAGGACCGCGCGGACGGCTACGTCCTGGCCTGCCAGGCGCTGCCGGCCAGTGAGCGGATCACCATCAGCTACTCCTGAACAGCCGCCGCAGGCCCGGCGCCCCCGCCCACGGCTCCCGGCCGTCTCCTCGGGCACGGCACGACGCTCCGGCCTCACATCCAGTCGGCGAACCGCAGCCACGACATCATGTTGTCCATCTCGGCGGCGCCGACGGGCGTGGCCGCCGCGGGGGCGGGCGATGGCGCGGGATCGGGAGCGGGATCGGTCCGCTTCCGGGCCGCATCGGCGCGCCCCGGCCCGAAGAGCGAGCGCCACACCGCCCGGGAGGCGGCCAGCACCACGGGCGCCAGCCGCTCAAGTTCGCGGTGTGTGCCATTGCCGCAGAGCGACACGGAGGCCACCGCCCGCCCCGCGCCCCGCAGGGGAGCGGCCACGCACGACACCCCCCGGAACGCCTCCTCGACGTCGAACGCCACGCCCCTGTCACGGATCCGGCGCAGCTCCTCGTGGAAGGCCGCGGGCCGGGTGATCGTGCGGGTGGTGCGCGGCCGCAGCCCCGCCCGGACGGCCTCGGCGACGAGCGCGTCCTCGCTGAACGCGAGGATCGCCTTCCCGGTCCCCGTGCAGTACGCCGGCTGCCGGCCGCCCACCCGCGAGGGGACGCCCCCGTCCTGGGCCCCGCCGATGCGCTCCAGATACACCACCTCCGGCCCGTCGAGCACCGCGAGGTGCGCCACATGCCCCGTGGACTCGTGCAGCGCGTGCAGATGCGGCAGCGCCGCCCTGCGCAGCCGGTTGTGGTGCGAGGCCAGCGCGCCGAGTTCCAGCATCCGCATGCCCAGGCGGTAGTCCCGGCCCTCCCGGTCGAGCCAGCGCAGCCGGACGAGCTGATCGAGGATGCGGTGCACCGAGGAGCGCGGAAGACCCGAGCGGTGCATCACGTCGGTCAGCGTCAGCCGGGGGGCCGGGCCTTCGAACGCGCCCAGCACGAGGGCTGCCTTCTCCAGCAGTGAGGGTGGCTGCTCTGCCATGCCGTGAGGCTTCCACGGTTCCCGCTCAGCGGGAAGAAGGTATTTCGTTTCGGAATAGTAAAAGCGTAGGTTCCTCGCACCATCCAGGACGACCGAGAGGGGATGCGCATGAGTGCCGACGAAGTCCTCGCCGCAGTGCGGGCCCTTGCCCCGGCCCTGCGCGAGCGCGCCGCCGAGACCGAGGCGCTGCGCCGCGTGCCGGACACCTCCATCAAGGAACTCGCCGAGACCGGCTTCTTCCGGCTCCTCCAGCCCAGGGCGTACGGCGGCTTCGCCGCACATCCCGCCGTCTTCTACCGCGCCGTCAGAGAGATCGCCAGGGCCTGCGGCTCCACCGGCTGGGTCGCATCCGTCGTCGGTGTCCACCCCTGGCACGTCGGGCTCTACGACCGGCGCGCCCAGGACGAGGTGTGGGGCCCGGACAGCCGCGCCCGCATCTGCTCCTCGTACGCCCCGACCGGCAAGGTCACACCCGTCGACGGCGGCTTCCGGATATCCGGGCGCTGGCGCTTCTCCTCCGGCTGCGACCACGCGGACTGGGCCCTGCTCGGCGGCATCGTCAACGACGCCGACGGCGCCCCGGTCGACATGCGCACCTTCCTGGTGCCACGCGGCGAGTACCGCATCGACGACGTCTGGGACACCGTCGGACTCCGCGGCAGCGGCAGCAACGACATCATCATCGACGACGCGTACGTCCCCGACCACCGCGCCCTGAGCTTCGGACCGGTCACCGCCCTGCAGGCCCCCGGACTGCGGCACAACCCCGAACCGCTCTACCGGCTGCCGTACGCCTCGGTGTTCACCACCACGATCTCCACCCCGGTGATCGGCATCGCCGAAGGCGCGTACGACAGTTACGTGGCCGCCACCCGTGAGCGGATCCGCGTCTCCTACGGGCAGCAGGTCGCCGATGACCCCTTCGCCCAGGTACGCATCGCCCGCGCCGCCGGCGACATCGACGCCTCCTGGCTGCAGCTCGTCCGGAACATCACGGAGCTTTACGAGTGCGCCGAACGCGGCGAGGAGCTGCCGACAGCGCTGCGCACCCGCACCCGCCGCGACCAGGTACTCGCCACCGAGCGCGCGGTCGCCGCCGTCGACCTGCTGATGGAGAACGCCGGCGGCAGCGCCATGCGGACCGGTGACAACGCGATCCAGCGGGCCTGGCGCGACGCACACAACGCCCGCGGCCACGCCGCCAACGACCCCGAGCGCGCGCTCGTCCTCTTCGGCCGCGGAGCCCTCGGCCTCGACCCCCAGGACACGATGCTGTGATCGACCACGACTCCACCTCCCGCACCGCCCGGGCTGCCGGACTCACGCTCCACTACCACGAGGCGGGCCCCGCCGGCCCCGGGGCACCGGTCGTGATCATGCTGCACGGCGGTGGCCCGGGCGCCTCCGGCTGGTCCAACTTCGGCGGCAACCTGCCCGTCTTCGCCGAGCACTTCCGCACCCTCCTCGTCGACCAGCCCTGCTTCGGCGCATCCGACAAGCCCGAACCCGACAAGGACTTCTTCAGCTACAGCGCGGAAGCCGTGGCCGCCCTGATGGGCGAACTGGACATCTCCCGCGCCCACTTCATCGGAAACTCACTCGGCGGCGGCACCTCCGTACGGATGGCACTCGACCACCCGGACAAGGTGGACAAGCTTCTGCTGATGGGGCCCGGCGGGATCTCGCTCAACCTCTTCGCCGCCGACCCCACCGAAGGCATCAAGCGGCTCTTCGAGTTCGGCGCGGCCACCGAACCGACCAAGGCCCAGCTGCGCACCTTCCTCACCACACTCGCCTACGACCCGGCCATCGTCACCGACGAACTGATCGAGGAGCGCTGGGCCCAGGCCACCGCACCCGGAGCCAAGCTCGGCAACGCCCGGATGGCGGCCTCCTTCGCCAACCCGGCCTGGCGGCAGGACACCATGCTGTGGCGCGAGGCCCACCGGATCACCGCACCGACGCTGCTGACCTGGGGGCGCGAGGACCGGGCCAATCCGCTCGACGGGGCACTGGTGGCGCTCAAGGCGATCCCCGACGCCCGCCTCCATGTCTTCCCGCACTGCGGTCACTGGGCGCAGACCGAACAGGCCGACGAGTTCAACCGGCTCGCCATCGACTTCTTCACGCACTGAGAGGCACCTGGTTCATGGATATTCGCTCACTGGGCTATCTGCGTCTGGAAACCGCCAGGTTCGACGAGTGGCGCGCCTTCACACTCGGCGTGCTCGGCATGATCGAGGCCCCCGGCTCGACCGAGGACATCCTGCGGCTGCGGATCGACGACCGCGCGCACCGCATCACCCTCGTCCGCGGCGCCACCGACCGGCTCCTCGCCGCGGGCTGGGAAGTACGCGACGCCGCAGCGCTCGCCGCCGCCCGCACGGAGCTCACCGCGGCAGGGGTCCAGGCCGGTGATGCCACGGCCGGTGAACTCGCCGACCGACGGGTGCAGGGCATGTTTCACTGCCAGGATCCGGCCGGCAACCAGCTGGAGATCTTCTGGGGGCAGGCACAGGACCACACCCCGGCCGTCACGCCGTACGGCAACCGCTTCGTCACCGGTGATCTGGGCCTCGGTCATGTGGTGCTGCCGGCGCCCGCCATCGAGGAGTCGTACGACTTCTACGAGAAGCTCCTCGGCTTCCGGCTGCGCGACTCGATGCGGCTGCCCGCCGCGATCGTGCCCGGCGGCGCGCCCGACCGCGAGTTCCACTGGATGCACTTCATGGGGTGCAACCCCCGCCACCACAGCCTTGGCCTCTACCCGGGCCTGATCGAGCCCGGCATCGTGCACTTCATGGTCGAGGTGGCCACGCTCGACGACGTGGGCCGCGGACTCGACCGCCTCCACGCGGCCGGGATCCCTGTCGCGTCGACCCTCGGCCGGCACACCAACGACCTGATGGTGTCCTTCTACGCCCAGGGCCCCGGGGGCTTCCAGGTCGAGTACGGCACCGAGGGCCGTCTGGTGGACGACAACACCTGGGTCGCCAAGGAGATGACAGCCGACAGCTTCTGGGGCCACCAGTGGAACGGCTGACGGAGCAGACCGGCCCGGCCGCCTTCCGCGAGGTGCTCGGACGGTTCGCGAGCGGCATCACGGTCGTCGCCTCGGCCGGGGAGGACGGCAGGCCGGTAGGGCTCGCCTGCCAGTCCTTCGCGTCGCTCTCCCTCGATCCGCCGCTGATCATGCTCTGTGTGGGCAAGTCGTCGACCAGCTGGCCGCGCGTCGCCCGCACCGGCAGGTTCGCCGTGAGCGTCCTCGCCGAGGAGCAGCGTGAAGTCTGCGCCGCGCTCGGCGGACGCGGCGGCGACAAGTTCGGCGGAGTCGGCTGGACGGTGTCGGACCACGGGACCGTACGGATCGACGGCGCCCTGGCCACCGTGGACTGCGCGCTGCACGGTGTCAGGGAGGCGGGCGACCATCTGGTCGTCACCGGCGAGGTGCTGGAGCTCGCCGCACGGCCGGACGGATCACCGCTGCTCTACTTCGGCAGCGCCTACGCGGCGGGTGACTTCCGGTGAGGCGCGGCGGCGCGGTGCGCCCCGCGCGCCCGCTGCGCATCGAAGCCGCGACACGTGACCAGGAGCCGGCGCCGGCCGGCGCCCGGCCGGAGAGGACCGCCCCATGAACACCCGCTGGGACCACAGTTACGACGTGGTCGTCGTCGGATCCGGCGCGGCCGGTCTCGCCGCAGCCATTACCGCACGGCTGCGCGGCCTGACCGCCCTGGTGATCGAGAAGACGGAGTTGTACGGCGGCTCCACCGCCCTGTCCGGCGGCGCCATCTGGGTGCCTGGCAACTTCCATCTGGACGCCGCAGGCCTCGGCGACACCCCGGCCAAGGCGCGCGCCTACCTCGACGCGACCGTGGGCGACCGGGTGCCCGCCGCACGCAAGGCCGCCTATCTGGATCACGGGCCGCGTATGGTCCGGGAGTTCCACGACCGCACCACGGTCCGGTTCGCCTACACCCCCGGCTACTCCGACTACTTCCCCGAGGCGCTCGGCGGCTACCCGCAGGGCCGCTCCATCGAACCTCTGGTCTTCGACTTCAGGAAGCTCCCGCCCGACCGCCGTGCCACCATGCGCCGGGCAGGACTGCCGACCTACGGGCTCACCATCACCTCGTACGACTTCCGCTTCCTCAACATGGTCGCCCGCACCTGGGCGGGCAGGAAGACCTCGGTGAAGGTCGGCATGAAGGCGGTCGGCGCGCTGGCCACCGGTGCGAAACCGATCGCGCTCGGGGAGGCCCTCGTCGCCCGGATGCGGCAGTCGCTCGATGCCCTCGGCGGCACGCTGTGGCTGTCCACCCCGCTCACCGGCCTGATCGATGAGGGCGGCCGGATCGCGGGGGTACGTGCCGAGCGCGACGGCTCGTCCGTCACCATCCGGGCTCACGGCGGCGTCGTCCTCGCCTCCGGCGGCTTCTCGCACGACCAGAAGCTGCGGGAGAAGTACCTGCCCGCGCCCACCTCGACGGCCTGGACCTCGGCATCGGAGGGACAGACGGGCGACGCCCTGCGCCTCGGGGTCGGAGCGGGGGCCGCCACGGACCTGCTCGACAAGGTGTGGGGCGCGCCGTCCGTCGTACCGCCGGGCCCCGGAGAGAAGCCGTTCTTCCTGGTCGCCGACCGGGGGATCCCCGGGATGGTCATCGTCAACGGCGCGGGGGAGCGCTACGCCAACGAGGCCGCCCCGTACCACCGGTTCGTCGACGAGATGTACGCCCGCGACCGGCCGGATGCCTCCACGGTGCCGTCCTGGCTCATCCTCGACGCGCGGTCCAAGGCCCGCTACATCTTCATGGGGCTCTTCCCCGGGCAGCCCTTCCCGAAGAAGTGGCTGGCGAGCGGCTTCGTCAGGAAGTCGGGGTCGCTGCCAGGACTGGCGGCCCTGATCGGGGCGGAGCCGGACCGGCTGGGCGCGGCCATCGGCCGGTTCAACGGATTCGCCAGGGCGGGCCATGACGAGGACTTCCACCGCGGCGAGAGTGTCTACGACCGCTACTACGGTGACCCGACTCTGCCCCATCCCAACCTCGCCCCGCTCGACAAGGCCCCGTACTACGCGATCCCCGTGCACCCGGGCGACATCGGCACCAAGGGCGGGCTGGTCGCCGACGGGTCCGCGCGGGTCCTGCGCGAGGACGGCACCGCCATCAAGGGGCTGTACGCCTCGGGCAACGTCTCCGCGGCGGTCATGGGGGAGACCTACCCCGGGCCGGGGGCGACCATCGGTCCCGCGATGGCGTTCAGCTGGGCGGCCGTGGGTGACATCGCGAGGGAGCTCAAGGGCGTACGCCGGACGTGAATCCGGCCGCGGCGCACTGAGGAAGGGGGCGGTCGACACGACCGCCCCCTTCTGCTGTTGATGCGCTCCTTGCAGCTGATACATCGGACAACTAGAGGACAGAGTCGCGCTATTGATGACCTGTCGAGCCTCTTGACACCTGACTGGAGTGGATAGCAGAGTTCCGCCGACCGTCGAATTCATCGATACATCCGATGAAAGTCCGTCGTGGTCGACATATCTGCTGGGCAGTCAGCCCCTACCGTGGCAGGGAGTCAGAAGTGCATCGCAGCTCGGACACCGGACCAGGAGGCAGAGCCGCGCGGAAACGCCGGCTCGCGACAGTGGCGGTTCTCACCGCCGTGACCATGGGCGCCGCACCCGCGCTCACCGCGGGCACCGCGGCCGCGGCCCACCCGCCTTCGAGCCGGAACATCTACGTATCGCTGTCCGGCAGTGACCACAACTCGGGGCTGTCCACCCGCGCACCCCTGCTGACCCTGGCGGCGGCGCAGATCTCGGCGCGCAAGGCATCCCGGACGGGGCACCCGGTCCATGTATGGGTCCGCGGCGGCACCTACCACCTCGCCGCCACCCTGAAGTTCGGTGCGGCGGACTCGGGCAGCGCGTCCGCGCCGGTGGCCTACTCCTCGTACCCGGGCGAGCGGGCCGTGCTCAGCGGGGGCCGCAGAGTGAAGGCCGGGTGGACGGCAGACCAGCACAACAGCGCCATCCGGGTGGCTGACATCGGCGCGCACCGGAGGATCGACGGGCTGTTCGTGGGCGGCGCCCGCCAAGTGCTCGCCCGCTACCCGGACTTCGACCCGGACACCGCCGTACTCAACGGCTCGACGACCATGGCCACCCTCAACGCCCGGTCGGCCCGGTGGAAGAACCCGTCGACCGGCGACATCCGCGGCCTGCACTCCTCCCACTGGGGCGGTAACGACTACACGATCACCGGGCGGGACAGTTCGGGCCTCGAACTGAAGTGGGCCGGGGACAACAACAGGGGTGGCGATGTGGACACCGCCCATGTCGTCGCAGAGGGTGTGTTCGAGGAACTCGACGCGCCAGGCGAGTGGTTCTACGACCAGGAGACCGGGAAGCTGTACATGATCCCGCCGACAGGCACCGATCTGTCGAAGACCACGGTGGACACAGCCGAACTGGACGAGCTCGTCCACGTCGAGGGCGCGTCGGCCGCCCGCCCCGTCCATGACCTCACGTTCGACGGGCTCACCTACACCGCGACGCACCGGACCCTCTTCGACACCCCCTACGAGCCGCTGCAGCTCGGCGACTGGGCGGTGGCGCGGGCCGGAGCGGTCCACATCAAGAACGCCAGGAACATCACCGTCTCGCGCTCCTCCTTCGCCCAGGCAGGCGGCAACGGCGTCTTCATCGACGGCTACAACAAGGACGACGCCGTCACCGGGAACACCTTCGTGGGATCCGGCGCGAGCGACGTACAGGTGGTGGGCTCCACCGAGGCCGTCCGGAACCCCTCGACCTGGGCGCACATGATCGATCCGCCCACGGACCTGACCCCCGGCCCCAGGACCGACGACTACCCGCGTGACATCGACATCAGCGGCAACAGCATGGCGGACATGGGACGGTTCGAGAAGCAGAGCGCCGGTGTCAACATCTCGATGAGCAGCCGCGTCACCGTCGCCCACAACACCATCCACGGCAGTCCGCGGTCCTGTGTCAACGTCAACGACGGCACGTGGGGCGGACACCGGATCCAGTACAACGACATCTTCGACTGTGTGAAGGAGACGTCGGACCACGGGCCGGTCAACGCCTGGGGCCGGGACCGGTACTGGCCCATCGCCGGGCCCGCCGTCAACCCCAGTGCGGAGTCCGACGCGCTGCAGAAGAGCTACTCGCTGCTGGACGTGGTCCAGCCGATCACGATCAGCAACAACCGGATCTGGCACGACAGCGAATGGGCGGTCGACCTGGACGACGGATCGAGCAACTACGTCGTGAAGAACAATCTGCTGCTGGGCGGCGGCATCAAGCTGCGCGACGGATTCAGGCGGACGGTCACGAACAACATCGTCGTGGGCGGATCGGTCTACGAACAGATCTCGCACCGGGACAACGGCGACGCCATCACCAGGAACATCGTCCTGGCGGACTCTCCCTACTCGCTCACCGGCAGCGATCCCGCCACGGCCGGGTACACCGCCGACAACAACCTGTTCTGGGACAACGGCCGGCCGGTCTCCCTGCCCGGCGTCTGGGACGCAGGCCGGCTCGACACCCACTCGGTCACCGCGGATCCGCGGTTCGCCGGGGGCTCGCCGTGGGACTCGCCCGGTATGACGGACTACACGCCGGCCGCGGACTCGCCCGCGAAGGCCCTGGGATTCGCCGACTTCCCGATGAACCTCTTCGGCACCGGAAGGCCGGGCGAGGCGACACCGCCCGCCGTCGGCCTGCCGGCTGCCCCCGGGCCCGGCACCGTGGTCGAGACCCAGCCCGAGCCACTGATGGGAGCCACCGCCCGCCAGATCTACGACAAGGCCACCCAGTCGGCCGTGGGCCTCGGCGACTTCGACGGGCTCTACCTCCAGAGCGTCCCCTCCACCTCCTACGCCTACGGTCAGGGTCTGCGCCCCCTCGACGTGATCCGGTCCGTGAACGGGACGGGCCTGACGGACCGTGCGAGCTTCTGGTCCGTCTACAACAAGCTCGCCCCCGGCAGCAGTGTCGCTCTCGGCGTGTGGCGCGCCCAGTCCGCCACCGACGTGACACTCGTCAAGCCCACCGGACCGCAGGAGTACAACAACACGGCGGGCGTGATCTGCACCGGGAGCGGCTGGGGGTGGCGGGGCGCCCAGACCGGCGGCCAGGGCTCGTTCCAGAACGACATCGAGGCCACCACCACCGCCGGTGACTCCTTCGCCTTCACCTTCAACGGCACAGGAGCCGACTTTCTCACCGAGCTGAACGTGGACGAGGGAACGATCGACATCGCGGTCGACGGGGTCCACCGGGCGACGGTCGACGCCACCAGCGGCTCCCGGCAGTACCAGCGGAAGCTCTACTCGGTCAGTGGTCTCCCGGCCGGGGTGCACACCCTCACGGGGACGATGAGGAGCGGGCAGTACATGATCGTGGACGGCTTCACCGTACGGAGCTGACGTACGCAGCCGGTGTACGGGGCCGGCACACGCGGCGCCGCGGGACGGATGTCACACATCCGTCCCGCGGCGCCGCGTGTGCCCGGACCCGGGAACTCAGCCCGGGACCCGGACAGTGAAGCCGTGGGTCCCCGATCCGGCGTGGAAGACGGCGCAGCCGTCCTCCATCCGCAGGAACTCCGCCGTCCCGTGGGCGACATCGGAGGCCCGGCCCGCGGGAACCCACACCTCCGCCGTCGTGTTGGCGGGCAGCGACACGGTGAGGCGGAACCCTCCGGAGGTCGTCCAGCGGGTGCTGACCGGTCCGTAGCGCGAGTCGAAGCGGGCTTCGGCCTCCGTCACCCCGCCACCGGGCCGCGGCCTGATCACGGTCTTGCGGAACCCGGGTTCACCCGGCGCGATGCCCGCGATGTTGGCGTACATCCACTCGCCCACCGAGCCGTACGCGTAGTGGTTGAAGGAGTTCATCGCGGCGTCCTGGAAGCTGCCGTCCGGCCGGATCGAGTCCCAGCGCTCCCACATCGTCGTGGAGCCCTTGTCGATCTGGTAGCCCCAGCTGGGGAACGACCGCTGGAGGAGCAGCCGGTAGGCGACGTCCGTGTGCCCGGTCGCGGTGAGGACGGGAAGGAGCCTCGGCGTGCCGAGGAATCCCGTCGACAGGTGCCAGTCCCTCGCCTCGATCAGCTCGACCAGCCGGTCCGCTGCCGGTCCGCGCTCGGCGTCCGACAGCAGGTCCATGGAGAGGGCCAGGACGTACCCGGTCTGGGTGTCGCCCTTGACCCGTCCGTCCGCGGAGACATATGCGGTGCGGAAGGCGTCCCGGATCTGCCCGAACAGGGCGCGGTGCGGCGCCGGGTCCTTGCCCAGCGCGCCGGCGGCCCTGGCGACCAGGTCGGCGCTGTGTGCGAAACAGGCCGTGCCGATGACGTCCTTGGGGGTCTCGTCGTCGACGTTGAGCCAGTCCCCGTACCCCTCCGCGGGACGGAGCAGCCCGTCGCTGTGCTGCCGCAGATAGCCGATCCACCGGATCATGGAATCCCAGGACTGCTCCAGCACCCGGGTGTCGCCGTACGCCTGGTAGAGCGCCCAGGGGACGGTGACCCCTGCGTCGCCCCACCCCGCCGAGCCGTTGCCGACGTTGCCGACGAGGGGTGCCACATCGGTGAAACTGCCCTCCGGCGTCTGGCTGCCACGCATGTCGTAAAGCCACTTGGTGAGGAACCGCGCCGACTCCATGGTGTACGTGGCGGTGGGGGCGAAGACGTTGATGTCGCCCGTCCACCCGAGGCGTTCGTCCCGCGCCGGGGTGTCGGTGGGGACCGAGAGGAAGTTCCCGCGCTGGCCCCAGGTGATGTTGCTGTGCAACTGGTTGAGCATCGGGACGTTCGTCCTGAACTCCATCGTGAACGGCGCCGACGTGTGGATGACCCGGCCGGTGGCGGCGCTCAGCGGCGGCCGGCCCGGAAAGCCGGTCACCTCGACGTAGCGGAAGCCGTGGAAGGTGAAACGCGGGGTGTAGGTCTCGGTGCCGCGGCCCGCCAGGGTGTACGTGTCCGTCGCGGCGGCGGTGCGCAGATTGGCCGTGTAGAGCGTGCCGTCCGGGTTGAGTACTTCGCCGTGGCGCAGCTGGACCGTGGTCCCCGCCTTGCCGGAGACCCGTAGCCGGACCGAACCGACCATGTTCTGGCCGAGGTCGAAGACGAAGACCCCGGGCTGCGGCTCGGTGACCTTGCGGGCGGCGATCTCGCGCTCGACCCGCGCGGGGCCGTCGACCTCAGCCACCAGCTGGGCCGTGACCTTGTCCACGACATCGGCCGTGGCCCACCCGGAGTCGTCGAAGCCGGCCCGCGTCCAGCCCGGCGTCTCCCGGCGGGCGTCGTAGTGCTCGCCCATCAGCAGATCGGCGTCGGTCACCGGCCCGGTCATGACGCGCCAGCCGGCCCCCGAGCCGAACCGGTCGGTCGTCCCGTCCTGGTAGACGACCTCAAGCTGGGCCAGTACGGCCGGCGTCTCGCCGTACTGGTGCGGGCCGAACATGCCGACGTGCCCCGCGTACCAGCCTGCCGCGACGGTCAGCCCCAGTGCGTTGGCCCCGGATGTGAGCAGCTTCGTCACGTCGTACGTCTGGTACTGGACGCGCTGGTGGTAGTCGGTCCACCCCGGCGCGAGCTCGTCCTCGCCCACCCGCTCGCCGTTCAGCCCCGCCTCGTAGACCCCCAGCGCGGTGGAGTAGAGCCGCGCGCGGGCGACGGGCCTGGCGCGCAGCCGGAACTCGTGGCGGAGCTGGACGGCAGGGGCAGATGTGACAGCCACTTGCCCCCAGGGCCCCGCGCCCCAGGCGCCGACCACCTGTGCGGGCTGCCAGGAACTGTCGTCGAAACCAGGGGAGTTCCAGCCGGATGCCGGTTCCTGCGCAGCCGTCCGCCAGCCGGCGTCGGTCACGGCTGTTCGCGTTCCGTCCTTGCCCGTCACCTCCAGCAGGCCCAGCAGCCCGGCGGCTCCGGCCGTCGCGTTGACAGCGGAAACGGCCACCAGATTGGTACCGGGACGCAGCAGCCCGGTGACGTCGACGACGACGGGGCTGCGCCAGTTCTCCGCGGGGCCGTCCGCGGCGGTGTGCGCTACCTGGGTGCCGTTCACATAGGCCGTGAATCCGTCGTCGGCGGTCATGACGAGACGGGCCCGGGTGGTCCCGTCGGCCACCTCGACACTCCGGCGGAACCAACGGGTGGCTGCCGGGGCGCTGTTCGCCGGGTCGCCCTCCGGGAACCAGATCCAGGACGCCCCCTCCAGCGACGGGGCTGCGACGAGCTGCGACGGCGCGCCGATCCACTGCGCCGACCAGTCCGACGCCTCGGTCAGCCCGGTCTCCCACCAGGAGGGCTCGCTCCACCCGGACACCTGGCCGGTGTCGTCCCAGACGCATACCGACCAGTGGTAACGGGTCCGGGAACGGAGCGGCGGCCCCGCGTACGGCACCAGGACCGAATCGGGTGAGGCGACCCGGCCGCTGTCCCACACATCGGGCTCGGCCAGCCTGCCCGGGTCGGTCGCGACCCGTATCCGGTAAGCGGTCTGCGTCCTGTCGTGACCGCCGGACGCGAGCGGCCAGCTCAGCCGCGGCTTCGCGACATCGAGTCCGAGCGGCTCCCCGGTGTACTCGACGGTCGGTCCGGTGACGCGAAAGGCATCCGCCGTGCCTTTTCGCTGTCCGGCGGCTCCGGAAGCCCCGGCGGCGCGTGCGGCAGGCGCCGTTCCCGCTACCGCGGCCGCTGCCAGGGCCGCTCCGGTGGTGCTGAGCAGTCGTCTTCTGCTGATCATGTTCGGCTCCGTCACGACGCGGCAATGAATCGTTTCACAAACGGGGAAGCTAGGGTTGCCGTCGCGGACTGTCAAGAGTTCGGTCCGAACTCCGGTGAACTGCCCCCGGTATGTGTCCTGACCGTTGACGGCGCGGCTGCCGACCACTAGCTTCCGCCGGTTGAAAGCATTCACCCCATGGCTGCAGGCGCTCTCGGATTCCGGTCACCCCGGGTGAGTGGCAGGTGCGGCGGCCCTCCGGCAAGTACCGTGAGACATGGGGGTGGTTGCGGCGGTGCGATCCGCCCCGCTCGTCACCGCGCCGTCGTATTCCGGATGTTCCGCGGTCCTCCTGACGGAGCCCGGGCCGTCTTCTGGGGGTTTCATGCTTTCTGGGGGGTTCATGCAGAGGTCAAGAACGCTGTCGGTCGCTCTCGCCATGTCGTTCGCCACGGCCGGCCTGGGGGTGATCGCGGCACCCGGCGCGTCCGCGATCACGCCGCCCGTGGCGTTCACCGCCGACGCGCTGCCGACCTGGCAGACCAACGGAATCGTCTGGGCGCTGGCCCAGAGCAACGGCGTGGTGTTCGCGGGCGGTACGTTCTCCGCGCTGCGACCGCCGGCCGGAGTCTCCGGCAAGGCGCGCGCCGCGGTGAACTTCGCCGCGTTCAACGCGTCCACCGGCGCACCCACCGGCTGCGCCCTCTCCTTCACGGTCTCCAGCGGAACCGCCACGGTGCGGGCCCTGGCGGTGTCGCCGGACAAGAAGACGCTCTACGCGGGCGGTTACTTCGGAGCAGTCAACGGAACCAAGGTCTCCTCCCTGGTGGCCATCGACATCGCCACCTGCAAGCCGAAGACCTCGTTCAGGCCCGCCTTCGCCGCCACCGTGCGGGCGCTGACGGTGACCAAGGACACGGTGTACGCGGGAGGGGACTTCGGCACCGTCAGCGGAGAGAAGCGGCAGCGCTTCGCCGCGGTCAAGGCGTCCGACGGTTCCGTACTGCCTTTCACAGCGGACGCGGACGAGCCGGGCCGCGCGCTCGCGCTGACCCCGGACGGCAGGAACGCGGTGCTCGGCGGCGACTTCTTCAAGGTCAACGGCGCTTCTTCGCACGCCCTGGCCGTGGTGGACGCCAAGTCGGGCAAGGTGACGAAGGCCTACCCGGGCTTCATCGAGACCAACTCGGTGGTCAAGACCCTCGACACGGACGCCACCGGGATCTACACCGGCAACGAGGGCACCGGCTTCGGTGTGTTCGACGGCCGGATCGCGCTCGACGCGAGCAGCCTGAACCAGCGCTGGCGCGACACCTGCCTGGGTGCCACCCAGTCCGTGAAGTCGTACAAGGGTGTGCTCTACAGCGCCTCCCACGCCCACGACTGTTCCAGCGTCGGGGAGTTCCCCAACGGGCCCCGCCACCACTTCCTGGCGGAGCCCACCACGGGCACCGGAAAGCTCGGCTGGTTCCCGGACACCAACGACGGAAACGGCGAGGGCATCGGCCCCCGCGCGCTCACCATCGCGACCTCCGGAACCACCCAGTACCTCTGGTCCGGGGGCGAGTTCACCACCGTCAACCGCTCCGCGGCACAGAGCCTCACCCGTTTCGCTTCCACCGGTGACAAGGGCGCGCCGACCGTTCCGGTGGGCGCGGCGGCCAGTGCGAAGCCGGGACAGGTGCAGATCAGCTGGCGCGCCAGCTTCGACACGGACGATTCGAAGCTGACCTACAAGGTCTACCGCGACGGGGCCACCAAGCCCATGGCGACCGTGCAGGCCGATTCACTGATGTGGGCCAGGCCGCAGGTGTCCGTCAAGGACACCTCGGTCACCAAGGGCAAGACCTACGGCTACCGCATCACCGCGTCCGACGCCGCGGGCAACACCAGCGCCAAGTCGGCCGAGGTCAGAGCCACTGCCGCGTCCGCCGCCGAGCGCTATCCGGAAGCGGTGACCGGCGACGGCGCCTCGCTGTACTGGCGTTACGACGACGCCGTCCAGCCGTACGTGGCCGACGCGTCGAGCGGCAACCGCTCCGGGGTGGACGTCAACGCCCCCTCGCCGCGCCGGACTCCGGGGGCCGTCGGCGGCCCGTCCACCGCCCTCGGCTTCAACGGGGCCGATCAGTGGGTCTACAGCGACCGCCGCGCTGCAGCCCCCACCACGTACAGCCTGGAGACCTGGTTCAAAACGACCAGCACCGCGGGCGGCAAGCTCATCGGGTTCGGTGACAACACGACGGCAGCCAGCAAGAAGTACGACAAGCAGGTGTACATGACCAATGCGGGCAAGCTCGTCTTCGGCGTGAGCGCCGGCGGGTTCAAGACGCTCGTGAGCCCGAAGGCGTACAACGACGGCAAGTGGCACCAGGCCATCGCGACACAGGGGCCGGCCGGTATGCGTCTCTATGCCGACGGTCGCCTCCTGAAGAGCAACACCGCGACGAAGAGCGAGAGTTCCAGCGGTTTCTGGCGGGTGGGCGGTGACACGCTGGCCGGCTGGCCCTCGCGCCCCACGAGCGACTTCTTCAAGGGCGAGCTGGACGAGACGGCTGTCTACCCCGGGGTGCTCGGCGCCGCGCGGGTGGCTGACCACTACGCGCTGGGCGAGCAAAGGTGATGGGCGGAGGGAGCCGGGCCACACGCGACGCAAGGACCGTCGAGATCGGCTACGCACTGGTCAGCGCGGGCTTCCTCGGCGCGGTGGTGTTCGGTGTGATCGCCGGTCCTGCGGCCGTGTGGAGCCTGCCGCATCGCGTCACGACCGCGCTGCTGCTGGCCGGGGTATCGGTCGCCGGACTGCTCGCCGTGGTGCGCGTGGTCCACGTGCTGCGTGCGTTCGAACGCGGGCCCGGGGCGCGGGACCGCTCAGGGGACACGGGCGCGACGGGAGACTGAAGGGACGGCGGGAGCGGGAGCGGGACCGTTCCGCTCTCCGCTCTGCGCTCTCCGCCCTGCGCCGTCAGGCGGCCCGCGCCGGGGCGCTGTGCGCCGGGTGCAGCAGCGCGTACCGCAGGGGTGCCGACGGGTCGGTCGACACATCCGGCGGAGCGGCCTCCGCACCCGCGCGGACCAGCAGATCGCCGACTGCCGCGATCATCGCGCCGTTG
This sequence comes from Streptomyces sp. NBC_00388, assembly GCF_036061255.1. Lineage (NCBI taxonomy): Bacteria > Bacillati > Actinomycetota > Actinomycetes > Kitasatosporales > Streptomycetaceae > Streptomyces > Streptomyces sp. NBC_00388. The sequence continues at coordinate 533,580 of NZ_CP107948.1, read as the reverse complement.
TCCGTGCACAGCGCGGGCGGCGGGACGCGGAGGGTGATCCCCGCTGCCGCGCAGCGCTCCTCGGCGAGCGACCGCACCCGCGAGTTGGCGGCGACGCCGCCGACGACCACGAGCGTCCCGACCCCGTACGCCGAGCACGCGGCCACCGCCTTGCGGGTCAGCACATCGGCGACGGCCTCCTGCAGTGCCGCGGCGCCATCGGCGACCGGGAGGGGGGTCCCCTGGACGCGGTGCTGCTCCGCCCACCGGGCCGCCGCGGTCTTCAGCCCGGAGAAGGAGAACGCATAGGGGGCGTCGCGCGGACCGCTGAGCGGCCGGGGGAGGGTGACGGCCCCCGGCTCCCCGGCCCTGGCCGCCCGGTCGATCGCGGGGCCGCCCGGGTAGGGCAGGCCGAAGACCCGGGCGACCTTGTCGAAGCACTCGCCTGCCGCGTCGTCGAGCGTGTCGCCGAGATGGACGATCGGGTCCCGCGCCAGGTCCCGCACCAGCAGGAGCGAGGTGTGCCCGCCCGACACGATCAGCACCACGCAGGGGACGGGCAGCGGTCCGTGCTCCAGGGTGTCGACCGCGACGTGCCCGGCCAGATGGTGCACCCCGTGAAGCGGTACCCCCAGCGCGTACGCCAGCGCCTTCGCGCCCGCCAGACCCACCTGGAGGGCGCCCGAAAGCCCCGGACCCGTGGTCACCGCCACCGCGTCGATGTCGGGCATCCGCAGCCCGGCGCGCTCCAGCGCGCTGTCGACGACCGGGATCAGGGCGTGCACATGGGCCCGGGCGGCGATCTCCGGCACCACCCCGCCGAAGCGGGCATGCTCGTCCATGCTCGACGCCAGGGCGTGCCCGAGCAGCCGGCCGCCGGACACCAGCCCGGCGCCGGTCTCGTCGCACGAGGACTCGATCCCCAGCACCACGGGAAATCCCACCACGCCACCTCTCGCAATCTATGTGTAATTGCAACAAGTATGCAGGAGGGGGCGGGGCGTGCGCTCGGCCTGCTTGCGGGACGCCCGTCCTGTGAAGACGCCGCCGCCGGCAATTTGTGCATGTCACGGGCGTGCCATAAGAATGCGACGGCGGCTCCGTGAACAGCCGCAGGAGCACGCGCTGCAGGCCGGGCCTGCACCGTGACGATCCACCCCGAACCACCCGACCCGTGAGGAAGCCCCGGCCGTGGCCCCCGCACCGCCCCCGCACCCCGCTCCGGCGCCCGTCACCGTCGTCGGAATCGGCGCCGACGGGTGGGAAGGCCTCCCCGCCACGTCGCAGCAGTCACTGCTGGACGCCCAGATCCTCGTCGGTGCCGCCCGTCAACTGGCTCTGCTCCCGGAGCGATGCACGGGTGAGCGGGTCGAGTGGCCCTCACCGCTGCGGCCCGCCGTTCCCGGGATCCTGGCCGCTCACGCCGGGCGCCGGATCGCCGTGCTGGCCAGTGGCGACCCCATGTTCTACGGCATCGGCCGCACGCTGACCGAGGTACTCGGTGAAGGTGAGCTGCGCGTCGTGCCGCACCCGTCGTCCGTCTCGTACGCCTGTGCCCGGCTCGGCTGGCCCGTCGAGGACACCGAGGTCGTCACTCTCGTCGGCAGGCCCACTGCCCGGCTCGCCGCAGCCCTGCACGACCGGCGGCGGGTCCTGGTGCTCAGCGCGGGCGCCGCGACCCCGGCCGAGGTGGCTGCGCAGCTCAGCGCCCACGGCTTCGGCGCGAGCCGGATGAGGGTGCTCGAACAACTCGGCGGCGAGCGGGAGAACCTCACCGAGGGCACCGCTTCCGACTGGCCCCATCCGCCCGGCGATCCGCTCAACGTGATCGCGGTCGACTGCCGCCGTACGCCCGGCGTCCCGAGGACGGGCGCCGTACCCGGGCTGCCGGACGCGGCGTACGAACACGACGGGCAGCTCACCAAACGCCATGTGCGCGCGGCCACCCTGGGCGCGCTCGCCCCCGCCCCCGGCGAACTGCTCTGGGACATCGGGGGCGGCTCCGGGTCCATCGCGATCGAGTGGATGCGCACCCACCCCTCCTGTCGCGCCGTCACCGTCGAGCGCGACCCCGTTCGGGCCGGCCGCATCGCCCGCAACGCCTCCCGGCTCGGGGTCCCCGGGCTGCGGGTCGTCACCGGCGCGGCCCCCGAGGTACTGGCCGGACTGCCCACCCCGGACGCGGTGTTCATCGGCGGTGGCCTCACCGCTCCGGGCCTGCTGGACGCGTGCTGGGACGCACTGCCCGACGGCGGCCGGCTAGTCGCCAACACCGTGACGCTCGAGTCGGAGGCCCTCCTCGCCGACCGCTATCGCAGGCACGGTGGCGACCTGGTGCGCCTCTCCGTCGCGCACGCCGTGCCCGTCGGGGGCTTCACCGGCTGGCGGCAGGCCATGCCGGTCACCCAGTGGGCCGCCGAGAAGAACCCGTACCCACCCCTCCCTGGAGAAGACAGATGACCGTGTACTTCATCGGTGCAGGACCCGGCGCCGCGGACCTCATCACGGTGCGCGGCGCCCGGCTGCTCGCGTCCTGCGGTGTCTGCCTCTACGCGGGCAGCCTGGTTCCGCGCGAGCTGCTCGCCGCATGCCCGCCTGACGCCCGGCTGACCGATACCGCGCAGCTCGACCTGGACGAGATCACCGCCGAGTTGGTGCGCGCCGACCAGGAGGGCCAGGACGTGGCCCGCCTGCACTCCGGTGACCCGTCGGTCTTCAGCGCGGTGGCCGAGCAGATGCGCCGTCTCGACGCGGCGGGTATTGCCTACGAGGTGGTGCCGGGTGTGCCCGCCTTCGCGGCGGCCGCCGCGGCACTGAAGCGCGAACTGACCGTCCCCACCGTCGGCCAGACCGTGATCCTCACGCGGGTGGCCCAGCGCGCCACCGCGATGCCGGCCGGCGAGGACCTGGACACACTCGGCCGCAGCGGCGCCCTGATCGTGCTGCACCTGGCGGTGCAGCACACCGACCGGGTCGTGGCGGAACTCCTGCCGCACTACGGCGCCGACTGCCCGGCCGCTGTCGTGGCCCTGGCGAGCCGGCCCGGCGAGGTGGTCCTGCGGGGCACCCTCGACACCATCGCGGGCCAGGTCGGCGAAGCGGGGATCCAGCGTACGGCGGTCATCATGGTCGGCCGCACGCTCGGCGCCGAGCAGTTCGGCGACAGCCACCTCTACTCGCCGGAGCGCGAGCGGGAGTGCCGCTCCTGAGGGTTACCCGTCCGGGCCGGGCGGAAGCGTTCGTGGAACGGTCACCGTGACCGTTCCACGGACGGGAATCACCGAGCGGGTGGGGCGCCCGGGCGGGAGCGACCATCACCGTGGTGGTCCGGACCGACGCCTCACACGGTCTGCTCGTCCCGGGTGAAGAAGTCGATCACGTCTTCGAGTGTGGGGTTGTCAGGGACTTCGGCTCCGGCGTCGCCGACCGCGCTGCTGCGCGGGAACATCGCCTGCTCGTACGCGGCGAGGGCGGTCTCGATGTCGCCGGGGTGCGCGGCGAGGGCCTCCCCGAGTTCGGCGCCGTCCAGCAGGGCCAGGTTGGCGCCTTCGCCGTTCGGGGCTATCAGGTGGGCGGCGTCGCCGACCAGTGTCACCCCGGGCACCCGGTCCCACCGGTGTCCGACCGGCAGCGTGTAGTGGGGGCGGTGAACAGGCGCGGTATCGCTGTCGGTGATCAGGGCGGTGATTTCCGGGGCCCAGCCGTCGAACTCCGCCACGATCCGCGCGGTCGCCGCGGAGGGATCGCCGAAGTCGATGCCGGCGAACCAGTCCAGCGGCTTGGACAGCATCACGTAGGCGTGCAGGGTCTCGCCCTTCTCCCGGTGTGCCCCGATCTGCTGCTTGCCCGGCTCAAGTGCGAACATCGCCCCGCCACCAACAGCCTCGGCGGCAGCGGGGTGCCGCCTGCGACCGTCGAACAAGAAGGTCTCGACGAAGGACATGCCGGTGTACTCGGGCACGGCGTCGGAGAGCAGCGGCCGGACGCGTGACCAGGCGCCGTCCGCACCCACCAGCAGACTCGTCACGACGGTGGCTCCGCCGGCGAAGGTCACCTCATGACGGCCCCCGCCGAGGCCGCGGACACCGCCGACCTTGTGGTCCCACCGGACAGTGCCTGCCGGCAACGCGTCGATCAGCATCTGCCGCAGCTCGCCACGCTGTACCTCGGGGCGTCCGCCCGTGCCGTCGTCGGGCTGGTCGAGCAGGACGTTTCCCTCCCGGTCCAGGACTCGCGTCGCCTGACGGCCCTCCAGGACAATACTGCGGAACTCGTCCATCAAGTCGGCTGCCTGCAAGGCGAGTTGCCCGTTGTAGTCGTGGATGTCGAGCATGCCGCCCTGGGCGCGTGCCATCGGGGAGGGCTCGGCCTCGTAGACGGTGGCGGGGATTCCGTGTACGTGCAGGACGCGGGCGAGCGCGAGGCCCCCGAGGCCGGCGCCGATGATCGTGACGTCAGTGGTCATACGCATTCCTGGTCTGTCGCATGCCTGCGGGCTGGGCACCCGGCAGGATCTTCAGCAAGGCTCCAGCCCTCCGCCGACAAACCACCCACATCGAACCGACAGCCCCGACACGTGACCGACAGGGCGGCTCAGCGGCCCGGAAACCGCAGGCCGGGGCGGTCGTCAGCCGCCGGGACGAGGCCGGACGCGCGAGCCGGCGCAGGCGTCCTCTCGCCGGCCGGATCGGCCGAAGACCGCTGGACGGGCGGTGTGTTCCGCGCCGCGACCCTGCGGTGCCCGCCGACCGGCCCCTGTTGCGATCCCTGGTGTACCGGTAGCCGCAGCCGCAGCCGCAGCCGCAGCCGCAGCCGCAGCCGCAGCCGCAGCCGCAGCCGCAGCCGCAGCCGCAGCCGCAGCCCCGGGTCCTGGCCGTGCGCGCGAGTTCCGCGTCCGCACCGCGCGGGGGCGCGGTATCCGCCTGACTAGCATGGCTATGCCTGCATGCGACGGGGGAGGGGACGTATGGGCGAGAGAACCGATGGTCCGGCTGCCGGGGGACGAAGCGGTGGGGCTCCGCCTTCCGTACTGCGGCGGCACCTTGGCGCTATGCATCTCAGCGGAGCCATACTCCTGCTCACGTTTCTGGTGCCCCCGTCGTGGATGCTGGACGCCGGCTACGCGACCCCGCCGGGCGGCCCCACCGCGGATGCTCCCTTCTTTCTCCTTATCGCCGTGCCGCCGGTGTGCGCGAGCTTCCATGTGCTGGTGCAGATCCCGGCCGGGCTTCTGGGGGCCTGGCTGGGCAGGAGCCGCACGCCTCTGGCCACCTACGGGAGTGCGGTCGTGGCGGCAAGCGCACTGAGCTTGCTCCTCGTCCGGAGCGCGGGAGGGGATGCCTGGTCCACCGTCTTGCCGGTGTGGGCCGACGCCATGGTGCGCGGCTCGATCGGTCTGGCCGGGTACACATGGGCCGCGCGGATGCGGCCCGCACCCGCGCGGCCCGGACGGGGCTGACCGACGGGCCCGAACTCGCCATGCCGGGGCCGGCCTTCACGCCGGGCCGGTCCACGGTGCGCGATCGGCGGGCCCCCTCTTCTGCGGGCGGGTTGTCATTCCGTGACCCTCGTGTCAGGGTACCTGACAGTCGTTGTCCGATTCCAGGAGGAGCCCCATGACGATCGAGTACGCCACCGCCTACCGGCGGGCTTCCCGCATTCCGCCCGAGCCCGGCAAGCCGTATTTCATCGAGAAGGGCGAGGGTGACCGCGCCCACCTCTTCGGCGACCTCGTCACCGTCTACGCCGGTGGCGAGCAGAGTGAGAACGCCTTCAACTTCTTCACCGTCGAGGGGCCCAAGGGCGACATCATCCCCGCGCATCTGCACCCCGACACGTACGAGGTCTTCTATGTGACGGCCGGCGCCGTCCGCGTGTTCGTCGAGGACACCGGGGGCACTCAGCAGGAGAAGCTCCTTGCCCCCGGCGACTTCGGTTTCGTACCCAAGAACTGTCCGCACGCCTACCGCATCGAGCGTCATCACAGCCAGGTGGTCGGTGTGGCCGCGGGCCCGGGCGGAACCTTCGAGCGGTTCTTCGAGAGCTTCGGTGCCCCCACCGACCAACTCGGTCTGCCGCGCGAGCCGGTCGTGCCCACGCCCGACAAGTTCGCCACCATCCCTCAGCAGTACGACGTACGGTTCCTCCCCGGCCACCAGTGGAGGACGCGGTGAGCGCCGGAATGTCCCTGCCCGCGCGACTCGTCGCGCCGCACCCGGATGTCGCCCCGCTGCCGCACGCCGTGACCTTCGACAACGGGACCCGGTTGCTGCGCGGTGTCCCCTACGCGGCCCGTGACGGAGTGCGTCCCCTGGAGCTGGACCTGTGGCTGCCCCGCACCGCCCGCGCCGGGGCCGCCCCGCTGGTGCTCTTCGTGCACGGCGGTGCCTGGCTGCGGGGCCGGCGTGACGACATGGGATTCCGGTTCCGGGAATGGTCCCCGGGGCCGATGGCCCGTATCGCGGCCGAGGGGTTCGCGGTCGCCTGCGCCGACTACCGGCTCAGCGGTGAGGCGGTCTTCCCCGCTCCGCTGGACGACCTCGCTTCCGTGCTGCGGTGGCTGACGCTGCGCTCCGCCGAACTCGGCGTGGACACCGGCCGGACGGTGGTGTGGGGCGAGTCCGCCGGCGCGCACCTGGCCTCGCTGCTCGCCCTCACCCACACGAGTCCGCCCCTCGCCGCGGCGGTGGTCTGGTACGGACCCAGTGACCTCACCACCCCTCGCGGTGGCTTCAGTCCGGACAGCCCGGCATCGCCGGAGGCCGGGCTGCTGGGCGGCGCCCCTGCTGAGCTCTGCGATCAGGCCCGCGCGGCCAGCCCGCTCTTCCGCGTCCACTCCGGTGCGCCATCGTTCCTCGTCATGCACGGCGCGGCGGACACCATGGTCAGCCGTGCGCACAGCGAGGAGCTGGCGGCCGCGCTGGAGAAGGCGGGCGTGCCCGTCGGGCTGCGGCTGGTCCCGGGCGCCGACCACGGCTGGGCCGGGCTGTCCGACGGCCAGGTGGAGGAGATCTTCACCCGATCACTGCGCTTCGCCCGGGAGTCGGTGTCCTGAGGGCTGTCCTGAAGCCGTGGCTCTTCTGAAGTCATGGGAAACCACCGTTCTCGCCCCGTGCCGCCCGGCCGTGACGACCGGGAGGGGGCGCGCCGGGGAACGGTCGCTCAGGTGTGTTCGGGCTCGCCGTGGCCGCGCCCGGCCGCGCCGTACCTGAGGCCGTCCATCAGGAGGTCCAGGAGCCGGTGGGCGAGGTCGCTCAGGCCCGAGTCTCCCGCGATGAGCGTGGTGCCGCCGAGGCTCATCAACACGTCTTCGGGGGAGACGTCCGGGCGGATCGTGCCGTCCTCGGCCCCTGCCCGGACGAGGGACGCCAGCGCTTCCGTGAGCAGATCCCGGGTCTCCATGCGCAGCTCACCGTCCGCGACGAGCACCTCATGGAGCGCGTCTGCCATGGCGTGTTTCGTCGCCATGAAATCCATGAAGAGCCCCAGCCAGCTGCGGAGTGCCTGATCGGCCGGGGCCGATGCCAGGAGGCCGGGGGCGGCCGCGCAGAGTCTGGCGGTCTCGTTGCGGTACGTCGCCTCGACCAGGCGCTCGCGTGAAGGGAAGCGCCGGTAGAGCGTGCCGATGCCCACTCCGGCATCCTGAGCGATGGACTTGAGCTGCGCCTTGGCCCCGTCGCGGGCGAACGCCTGCGCGGCGGCCCCGAGCAGCCGGTCCTCATTGAGCTGCGCGTCAGCACGGAGAGGTCGCCGCTCTCCCTGGCCGTCCACCACGTTCTCCCCTGTCTGCCGACTGCCCCCGCGGGCCCGGACCGTGCCCGCGGGGGCACGCCGTTTGCAATGCGGAGCCGGGTCCGCTTAGTCTGGCTGTGAGCGGACGCGGCTCCGTTTACCGAGTTTAGAGGATCAACTGCACGGCAGTTCCCCCGCTCACGTTCGACGACTCGCCGACGACTCGCCGACGACGGCTCCCGCGGCGTCGCCAGGGCATCCGCCCCGTCCGAGCCGTGGCCCGCAGCACCGCCCCTCGCCGCCGCTGGAGTCAGGAGACAAGCCTCATGGCACGCACACTGCTCACCACCCCGTTCGGAGCGGAGTCCACCGCGCTGGAAGTCGTCAGCGGCGTCGACCTGTCGGGCAGGCGCGCCGTCGTCACGGGCGGCTCGTCAGGCCTGGGCGTGGAAACAGCACGGGCACTGGCCGCGGCCGGGGCAGACGTGACGCTCGCGGTGCGCAACACCGAAGCCGGTGAGAGGGCCAGGAGCGACATCGCGGCGACCACGGGAAATCAGAACCTCCACGTAGCGCCGCTCGACCTCGCCGACCGGGCGTCGGTGCGGCGCTTCGTGGCCGCATGGCAGGGGCCGCTGCACATCCTGGTCAACAACGCCGGCGTCATGGCGACGCCCCTGGTCCGGACGCCGGACGGCTGGGAGACACAGTTCGCCACGAACCACCTCGGGCACTTCGCCCTCGCCGCAGGACTGCGTGACGCACTTGCCCGGGCGCGCGGGGCGCGCGTCGTGGCCGTCAGCTCTGTCGGTCACACCGGCGGCAGCGTCGACTTCGACGACATCATGTTCGACCACCGCCCCTACGACGAGTGGGTCGCCTACGGCCAGTCGAAGACCGCCAACATCCTCTTCGCCGTCGAGGCAGCGAAGAGGTGGGCCGCCGACGGCATCCTCGTCAACGCCCTCAACCCGGGCCGCATCCCCTCCACGGGCCTCATGAGACATGTCCCGCACGCCGATGCGTCCACCGGCAGCGCCGGCGTCTCCTGGAAGAACGAGGAACAGGGCGCTGCGACGTCGGTTCTGCTCGCGGCATCGCCTCTCCTCGACGGCATCGGAGGCCGGTACTTCGAGGACTGCAACGAGGCCGGCCCCCACCAGCCCGGTGTCCGCCGCGGAGTAGCCGCTTACGCGCTCGACGAGGAGAACGCCGCACGCCTGTGGCGGGTTTCGCTCGACCTCGTCCAGGCCTGACTTCCGGTCTCCTCGACGCACCGGAGCAGCCGACGGCCGGTCCGCGGCGCAACCGGCGCCACGGGCCGCGCACGTGAGGCGCGCGCCGGGGCTCCGCCGCGTATCCGGCCGGGCAGGCGTGGGCAGCGGGCGCTACCTGAGCGGTCCCCCCGCCGCGCTGCGGCCCACGACGCCGCCCGCGCGGTCGATGCAGATGACGTCCACCGTGACGGGCGCGCCGCGCAGCACCGCCCTGGCCTGGTCGCGGGCGGCCACGGCCACCAGGTCGCCCAGCGGGATCCCCGCCGCACGGCACAACTGCAGGGCGGCAAGCCCGGTGTTGGCCTCCGCGACCTCGGCGGCCAGTGCCTCACCCGCGCCGCCCTGCCGTGCCAGTCCGGCGAGGAACCCCTTGTCCACCTGCGAGCGGGCCGAGTGCAGATCGAGGTGGCCGGCCGCCAGCTTCGAGAGCTTGGCGAAACCGCCGCAAATGGTGAGCCGGTCCACGGGGTGGCGGCGGACGTACTTGAGCACGGCCCCCGCGAAGTCGCCCATGTCGAGGAGCGCGTCCTCGGGGAGCCCGTGCTCGGCCACGACGGTCCGCTCCGACGTGGAGCCGGTGCACCCGGCCAGATGCGTACGTCCGGCTGCCCGCGCGACATCGACGCCGCGCCGGATCGAGTCGATCCAGGCGGAGCAGGAGTACGGCACCACCACGCCGGTCGTTCCCAGGATGGAGAGGCCGCCCAGGATGCCCAGCCGGGGGTTCCAGGTGGAGCGGGCGATCTCCTCGCCGTGGTCGACGGATACGGTGATCTCCGCGTCCGCCCCGGTGTTGTGGTGCTCGGCCACCCGCGCGATGTGCTCGCGCATCATCCGGCGCGGTACCGGGTTCACCGCCGGCTCGCCCACCTCCAGTGGCAGCCCGGGGCGTGTGACGGTGCCGACCCCCGGGCCCGCTCTGAACACCACCCCCGAGCCCGCCGCCAGCCGCCGGACGGTGACCCGCACCAGGGCGCCGTGGGTGACGTCCGGATCGTCCCCCGCGTCCTTGACCACACCGGCCATCGCCCGCCCGTCGCCCAGCTCCTCCACCGCCAGCGCGAACGACGGCGTCTGGCCCTTCGGCAGGGTGACCGTCACCGGGTCGGGGAACTCGCCGCTCAGCAGCGCGGTCCAGGCGGCCGTGGCCGCGGCCGTCGCGCAGGCGCCGGTCGTCCAGCCGGGCCGCAGCCCGGTGTGCTTGAGTTGGGCGCTGCGGCCACCACTCACTTCAGCCACGGAAGGCTCCGATGCACGTACTGATACTCGGCGGCACCAGCGAGGCCCGGCAGGTCGCCACGGGCCTGCACCCCGGGGTCCGCGTCACCAGTTCGCTGGCCGGGCGGGTCACACGGCCCGTGCTGCCGCCGGGCGAGACCCGTATCGGCGGATTCGGTGGAGCCGGGGGACTGGCGCAGTGGCTGCGCGAGCACGAGGTGGACGTGCTCATCGACGCCACCCATCCTTTCGCCGGAACGATCAGTTTCAACGCGGCGTCCGCCGCTGCCACCGCCCATGTTCCCCTGCTCGCCCTGCGCAGGCCCGGGTGGGTGGCGGGAGAGGGCGACGACTGGCATCCGGCGGACTCCCTTGAGCAGGCCGCCGCCATGCTGCCCGCGCTCGGACAGCGGATCTTCCTCACCACCGGGCGGATGGGCCTGGCCGCGTTCGCGGCTCTGGACGGGCTCTGGTTCCTGGCGCGGTCGGTCGACGCCCCGCACCCCCCGTACCCGCTGCACATGGAGACCCTGCTCGACCGGGGCCCGTTCTCGCTGGAGGGCGAGCGAGCGCTGCTCCACGACCACCGGATCGACGTGCTGGTCACCAAGGACAGCGGGGGACCCGCCACCGCAGCCAAGCTCACCGCCGCACGCGAGGCGGGGCTGCCGGTGGTCGTCGTCCGCCGTCCCCCCGTTCCCGGGGGCGTGCCGGTCGCCCGGAGTGCCGAGGAGGCCGTCCGCTGGGTGCGGGACCGGCAGGGCGCGGCCTGAGTCAGCGGCCTGAGCCGGGCCCGCCGCTCCGGCGGGTGGATCCGCCCTACCCCTCGGGGTACGTCCGGGGAGTCCAGACGATCTCCTCACCGCTGCCCCGCCGCACCGTCCGTGTCCGGGAGGAGCCCACGAGCAGAATGGTGCGCATGTCGACCTCGGCCGGATCGAGCGCCGCCAGCCGTACGATCCGGACGCTCTCCTCCGGCCCGCCGATGTCCCGGCCCAGCACCACTGGCGTATCAGGGGCGCGGTGTTCGAGGAGAACGTCGCGGGCCTTGCCGACCTGCCAGGTACGGCTGCGCGAGCCCGGGTTGTACAGGGCGAGCACCAGGTCGGCCGCCGCCGCGCTGCGGAGCCGCTCCGCGATCACCTCCCACGGCTTGAGCCGGTCGGAGAGCGAGATCGTGGCGTAGTCGTGGCCCAGCGGCGCACCCGCCCGGGCGGCAGCCGCGTTGGCGGCGGTGACGCCCGGCAGCACGCGCACCGGAACATCGCTGTACACGTCCTGGGCCGCGACCTCCAGCACGGCGGTCGCCATGGCGAACACCCCGGGATCACCACCCGAGACCACGGCGACCTTCCTGCCGCGCCTGGCCAGTTCGAGAGCGAACTCGGCGCGCTCCGACTCCACCTTGTTGTCGGAGCCGTGCCGTCGCTGCCCGGGCCGGACCGGGCAGCGGTCCAGATACGTGGTGTAGCCGACCAGGTCGTCGGCGGCGGCCAGCGCCCCCCGGCTCTCCGGGGTGAGCCAGAGCGGCCCCGCGGGGCCGGTGCCGACCACGACGACGTCGCCGTGCTCCCGTACCGGCTCGGGCGCACCCACACGGCTCGGCAGCACCGCGACCGAGAAGTACGGCACCGATCCGGCCTCCACGTCGGCCAGTTCGCCGGTGCGCTCCCCGGGCATCGTGGCGCGCTCCACATAGCGGGCCTCCGCCATGCGGCCCGAGCGCCCGATCGCGCGGTGCACCGCGGGGAAGGTCCGGCCCAGTTTCATGACGACCGCGGAGTCGGTCGACGCCAGACGTGCTGTCAGCTCCTCCTCGGGCAGGGTGCCCGGCAGGATCGTCAGCACCTCCTCGCCCTCGACGAGCGGCACACCCAGCCGGGCGGCGGCCGCACTCACCGAGGTCACTCCCGGGATCACCTCGGTCGGATAGCGGTCGGCCAGCCGCTTGTGCATGTGCATGTACGAGCCGTAGAAGAGCGGATCGCCCTCGGCGAGCACCGCCACGGTCCGGCCGGCGTCGAGATGCGCGGCCAGCCGGGCCGCCGCCTCCGCGTAGAACTCCTCCATCGCGCCCCGGTAACCCCCGGGGTGGTCCGTGGTCTCCGTGGTGACCGGGTAGACCAGCGGCTCCTCGATGTGGTCGGCCCGGATGTGCCCGGCAGCGATGGACCGCGCTATGGACCGGCCGTGCCGGGCGCTGTGGAAGGCGATGACCTGTGCCTGGGCGATGACCTCCACGGCGCGTACGGTCATCAGCGACGGGTCACCCGGGCCGAGCCCGACTCCGTACAGCCGCCCGGTGCTCTGCTCGCTCATGCTGGTGTTCATTCCTCTTCGCTCGCAAGGGCGTTGATCGCGGCCGCGGCGATGGCGCTGCCGCCGCGCCGCCCGCGCACCACCAGGTGGTCGAGCCCGTGGACCGGGTCTGCGAGTGCGTCCTTCGACTCGGCGGCGCCGACGAAGCCGACCGGCACCCCGATGACCGCGGCCGGGCGCGGCGCGCCGTCGCGGACCATCTCAAGGAGGCGGAAGAGCGCGGTCGGCGCGTTGCCCACCGCCACCACGGCGCCCTCCAGACGGTCGCGCCACAGCTCCATCGCGGCGGCGGTGCGGGTCGTGCCGAGCTCCGCTGCGAGGCCCGGCACCGACGGGTCGGACAGCGTGCACACCACTTCGTTGCCGGCGGGCAGCCGCTTGCGGGTCACTCCGCTGGCGACCATGGCCACATCGCACAGGATGGGCGCCCCGGCACGCAGCGCCTGCCTGGCGCGTGCCACCACCTGTGGCGTGTAGGCGAGATCACGCACCAGGTCGACCATGCCGCAGGCGTGGATCATCCGTACGGCGACCTGGCTCACATCGGCGGGCAGCCCCGAGAGGTCCGCCTCGGCGCGGATGGTCGCAAAGGACTGGCGGTAGATCGCCGGGCCGTCCTTCTCGTAGTCGAACACTGTCTTCTCGCTCATTTCGTCACTGCGGGAGGGTCGTGGTCCGGGCTTCCGCCACGGTGGCGGCGAACTCTGAGGGGTCGTTCATGCTCGTGCGCAGCGGTTCGCCGCGTACGGAGACGTCATATCCGGTGGCCGTGGCGACCACGTCCACCCGGTCGCCCTGGGGACGGCCGCAGCGCCGCGCGCACCCCGACCAGTACACGGGAAGGCCGTGCCCCGTGCCGGGCGCCAGAGCGGCGTCGGCGCGCACATCGGCCAGGGACTTCGCACAGCCTGGGCGCCCGATGCACGCCCCCACTCCGTGCCAGGGGGAGTCCGGTCCTGTGATCATGCCCGCGCCGGACAGCGCGGCGAGCCGGGCCGCCGCGCTGTCCGGGCCGAGACCGGGGACCACCACGCCCCGCCAGGGCGTCAGCCGCAGCTCGCCGCTGCCGTCGTGCAGCGCGGTGCCGGTCAGCAGGTTCCACTGGGCGGAGGTGAGAAGGCCCAGCGGCGCGATGACGGACAGCGCCGCCCGGCCGCCCGGGCCCGTCACGATGCCCGGAGCGGGACCGGCTGAGGACGGCCGGCGTTCCGGCCGGTCCCGGACCCGGGCCGGGAGGCCGGCAGCTGCCAGCCGCTCCGCCACCGCACGGACGAACACCGCTGGCCCGCCGGGCAGTTCCGCCACCCGCCAGGCGCCGGTCCCCGCTTCGGCTGCCGCGTCCAGGAAGGTCTCGGCAGCCACCAGTGCGCAGCGGGCCGCGTATGCGGCCGGGACCGCCAGTGCTTCCCGGGCATCGCCGGCCCACAGCAGCGCCTCACCTCCCGGCGAAGCGACCAACGTCACATCCGCGCCGAGGCGCGCCACATCACCGCGGCCGTCGTCGAGCGCGAACAGGAACCGCCCGGACAGCCCGGAAGCCTTCTCGCAGTCACCGAGCAGGGAGTCCAACTCCCTTGCCCAGCGCTGCACATCGGACGCGCCCCGTCCGTCGAGCCCGCACAGCGGCGAGGCCACCACATTGCGGGCCCGCTCATGGCGTACGGACGGAAGCAGCCCGGCGTCCCCGAGCACATCCGCGAGTTCCCGGCCGCTGTCCGGGGCCAGCCCGCGCAGCTGCACATTGCCGCGTGACGTCAGGTGGAGCGCCCCGTCGCCCAGCCGCTGCGCCGCGTCGAGGAGCGTCCCGGCCTGGGCCACCGTCAGCACGCCCGCCGGGATCCTGACCCGCGCCAGCGCACCGTCGTCCGCGGAGTGCAGGCGCAGGCTGCCCGGACACGCGTCACCCCGGTCACGGCGGCGGGCCGGCTCCCGTGGGGACGCAGGTGCGGAGGACTGGGGCATGGCGGCGAGCATACCGACCGGTCCGCAAGGGCCGTGTCCTGCACCGATGCGACGGCCCGCGCTGCCGGGCGTCCGGCGGGCGGGCCCGGCGGCCCACTGCCGGCCGCCCCCCAAGGTCGTTACTATGCTTGCCGACGGGCCGTACGGCCCGTCATCGCCTAAGACGGCGACAGGGGAGGAAGCCCGGTGAGATCCCGGCGCGGTCCCGCCACTGTGAGCCCGGCTCTCCGAGCCGGGTGAGCCAGAGACTCCCTTCCCCACGCTCCCGGCTCCGCCGTGAGCAGGGGAGACCCATTCCTACACAGCTCGGGGCGCGGACACCCCGGGGAAGGAACGACGCCGCATGCTCCTGCTCCTGTCGACGTCCGACACCGATCTGCTCAGCGCCCGTGCTGCGGACGGCCCGGTCGCGTACCGCTTCGCCAACCCCGCCCGGCTCCAGCTGACCGATCTGCCCGCGCTCCTCGAAGGCGCCGACCTCGTCGTCGTCCGTCTTCTCGGAGGCATCCGCGCCTGGCAGGAAGGGCTCGATCTGCTCCTGGCGGACGGGCGCCCCGTCGTCGTCCTCACCGGGGAGCAGGCCCCCGACGCCCAGCTGATGGAGGCGTCGACCGTCCCGGTGGGCATCGCCGCCGAGGCCCATGCCTACCTGGCACACGGCGGCCCCGCCAACCTCGACCAGCTCGCACGCTTCCTCTCCGACACCGTGCTCCTCACGGGCCACGGCTTCGAGCCCCCGGCGCCGGCGCCGAGCTGGGGCCCGCTGGAACGCACCGCCCGCACCACGGACGGGCCGACCGTCGCGGTGCTCTATTACCGCGCTCACCACATGAGCGGCAACACCGCCTTCGTGGACGCCCTCTGCGAAGCAGTCGAGTCCGCGGGCGGCCGGCCCCTGCCGCTCTACGTCGCCTCGCTGCGCGCTCCCGAGCCGGAGCTGATCGACACGCTGCGCGCCGCGGATGTGATCGTCACCACCGTCCTGGCCGCCGGCGGAACGAAGCCCGCCGAGGCGTCCGCCGGGGGCGACGACGAGTCCTGGGACGCCGGCGCGCTCGCCTCGCTGGACGTCCCCATCCTCCAGGCGCTCTGCCTCACCGGTTCACGGGCCGCCTGGGAGGACAACGACGAGGGCGTCTCACCGCTGGACGCGGCCAGCCAGATCGCCGTGCCCGAGTTCGACGGCCGGCTGATCACGGTGCCCTTCTCGTTCAAGGAGGTCGACCAGGACGGGCTCCCCGCCTACGTCGTCGACCCCGAACGTGCCGCCCGTGTCGCCGGGATCGCCGTGCGCCACGCGCGTCTGCGGCACATAGCCCCCGCCGACAAGCGCCTCGCCCTGGTGCTCTCCGCGTACCCGACCAAGCACTCCAGGATCGGCAACGCCGTCGGACTGGACACGCCCGCCAGCGCCGTCGCCCTGCTGCGCCGCCTCCGCGAGCAGGGGTACGACTTCGGTCCGCAGGAGGTCCCCGGTCTCGCATCCGGTGACGGCGACGAACTGATCCGCGCGCTCATCGAGGCCGGCGGCCACGACCAGGAATGGCTCACCGAGGAGCAGCTCGCCCGCAACCCCGTCCGTATCCCCGCCGCCGACTACCGGCGCTGGTACGCCACACTTCCCGCCGCGCTCCGGGCGAACGTCGAGGAGCACTGGGGCCCCGCGCCCGGGGAGATGTTCGTGGACCGCAGCCGCAACCCCGAGGGCGACATCGTGCTTGCCGCCCTGCGGCACGGCAATCTGCTGGTCCTCATCCAGCCGCCGCGCGGCTTCGGCGAGAACCCGATCGCGATCTACCACGACCCCGATCTGCCGCCCTCGCACCACTACTTGGCGGCCTACCGCTGGGTCGCCGCCTCCGCGGACGACGGCGGCTTCGGCGCGGACGCCATGATCCACCTCGGCAAGCACGGCAACCTGGAGTGGCTGCCGGGGAAGAACGCCGGCCTGTCCGCCGCGTGCGGCCCCGACGCCGCCCTGGGTGATCTTCCTCTCATCTACCCGTTCCTGGTGAACGACCCGGGCGAGGGCACCCAGGCCAAGCGCCGTGTCCACGCCACGCTGGTCGACCACCTGGTCCCGCCGATGGCCCGGGCCGACTCCTACGGCGACATCGCGCGCCTGGAGCAACTCCTCGACGAGTACGCCCAGATCGCGTCCATGGACCCGGCGAAGCTCCCCGCGATCCGGGCCCAGATCTGGACGCTGATCCAGGCCGCCAAGCTCGACCACGACCTCGGGCTTGAGAACCGGCCCGACGACGAGGGCTTCGACGACTTCATCTTCCACGTCGACGGCTGGCTGTGCGAGATCAAGGACGCGCAGATCCGCGACGGGCTGCACGTCCTGGGTACCCCGCCCGCCGGGGCCGACCGGGTCAACCTGGTGCTGGCCATTCTGCGCGCCCGGCAGATCTGGGGCGGCACCGCCTCCCTGCCGGGGCTGCGCGAAGCCCTGGGCCTGGACGAGGCCAACGCGACCCGCACCGCGGCCGACACCGCCGAGGAGCAGGCGCGTGTCCTGGTCGAGGCCATGGAGGCGGCCGACTGGGATCCCGGGGCCGTCGCCGAGGTGGCCGAGGGCCACCCCCGCGCGGTCGCCGACATCCTCGGCTTCGCGGCCCGCGAGGTCGTGCCGCGGCTGGCCGCCACCACGGACGAGATCGACCACGCCCTGCACGCGCTGGACGGCGGCTTCGTCCCGGCAGGCCCCTCCGGTTCCCCGCTGCGCGGTCTGGTCAACGTCCTGCCGACCGGCCGCAACTTCTACTCCGTCGACCCCAAGGCCATCCCGTCCCGGCTCGCCTGGGAGACCGGACAACTGCTCGCCGATTCGCTGCTGGAGCGCTACCGCACCGACAACGGCGAATGGCCCACATCGGTGGGTCTCTCCCTGTGGGGGACCAGCGCGATGCGCACGTCGGGCGACGACGTTGCGGAGGCTCTCGCGCTCCTGGGCATCCGTCCGGTGTGGGACGACGCCTCACGCCGCGTCACCGGTCTTGAGCCGGTCCCGCTCGGTGAGCTGGGCCGCCCCCGCATCGATGTCACCCTGCGCATCTCGGGCTTCTTCCGGGACGCGTTCCCGCACACCATCGGCCTGCTGGACGACGCGGTACGGCTGGCCGCGTCCCTGGACGAACCCGACGAGCAGAACTTCGTACGCGCCCACACCCGGGCCGACCTCGCCGAGCACGGTGACGAACGCCGGGCCACCACCCGGATCTTCGGCTCCCGCCCCGGCACCTACGGCGCCGGGATCCTCCAGCTCATCGACAGCCGGGACTGGCGCACCGACGCCGACCTCGCCGAGGTGTACACGGTCTGGGGCGGCTATGCCTACGGCCGGGAGCTGGACGGCCGCCCGGCCCGCGCGGAGATGGAGACCGCGTACAAGAGGATCACGGTCGCGGCGAAGAACACGGACACCCGCGAACACGACATCGCGGACTCCGACGACTACTTCCAGTACCACGGCGGCATGGTGGCCACGGTCCGGGCACTGCGCGGAAGCGCGCCGGAGGCGTACATCGGGGACTCCACCCGTCCCGAGACCGTTCGCACCCGCACCCTCGTCGAGGAGACCTCACGGGTCTTCCGCGCGCGGGTGGTCAACCCCCGGTGGATCGAGGCGATGCGGCGGCACGGCTACAAGGGTGCCTTCGAACTCGCTGCCACCGTCGACTACCTCTTCGGATACGACGCCACCACCGGGGTCGTCGCCGACTGGATGTACGACAAGCTCACCGAGACCTACGTACTCGACCCGGTGAACCGCGACTTCCTCCAGCAGGCCAACCCCTGGGCCCTGCACGGGATCGCGGAACGGCTGCTGGAGGCTGAGTCCCGGGGCATGTGGGCCGAGCCGGACCCGGCAACGCTCGAAGCGCTGCGCCAGGTCTATCTGGAGACCGAGGGAAACCTGGAGGGCGAGGACTGACCGTCCTGGCCCCCCGAGGCGGGTCCCGAGGGCGGCGCGGCAGCGGAGCCGCGCCGCCCCGCAGTGGTGCGCGGCGACGGAACCCGTCCGCCGGCGGGCCGATGCGCCTCCGATACCCGCCCACGGGGAGCCGGTTGCAGCCACGGCAGCCCGGAACCTAGGGTGAAAGGGCCGTGGTGCTCGGGAAGACCGGTGACAGCCCCTTCGGGGGGTCTCAGACCGGAGCGGCCCTCGCCACTGTGATCGGGGAGCCCCGTCCCGTCGAAGCCACTGGCCGCGCCCGCGGCCGGGAAGGCAGGGCCGGAGGCGAGCGTCAGCGAACCCGTCAGCCAGGAGACCGGCCACGGCATCTCACGAAGTGATCCACGAGGTGCTGGAGCGTGACCCGCATGACCCTGCCCGAAACCGCCGTGTTCGCCTGGCGGCGCGAGGACACCCTGCGTACCGCCGGACTGCTGGCGGTGATAGCGGCGCTCCACGCCGTCGCGTTCGGCGTCCTGTTCCTGCTGGTGGAGCCAGGGCACTACGAAGTCGGCTCCAAGGCGTTCGGGGTGGGCCTCGGCGTCACCGCGTACACACTCGGGATGCGGCACGCCTTCGACGCCGACCACATCGCCGCCATCGACAACACCACACGCAAACTCATGGCCGACGGGAAGCGCCCGGTCTCGGTGGGCTTCTGGTTCGCGCTGGGCCACTCCAGTGTGGTGGTGGCCATGGCCGCGCTGGTCGCCGGGGGAGCGCGGCTCGCCGGCGTGCTCATGAACGAGGGCTCGGACGCCCATCAGGTGCTCGGAGTCGTCGGCACGAGTGTGTCCGGTACCTTCCTGTACCTCATCGCGGCGCTCAATCTCGTGGCCCTCGCCGGGATCCTGCGGGTGTTCCGGGAGATGCGCGCCGGACGTTTCGACGAGGCCGAACTCGAATCGCACCTGGACTCACGCGGGTTCATGAACCGCATACTCGGCCGGTTCACCAAGTCCATCACCAGGCCGGGCCAGATGTACCCCCTCGGCTTCCTCTTCGGCCTGGGCTTCGACACCGCGACCGAGGTCACCCTCATGGTGATGGCGGGCAGCGGCGCCGCAGCGGGGCTGCCCTGGTACGCCGTCCTCTGTCTGCCGCTGCTCTTCGCGGCCGGCATGAGCCTCTTCGACACACTCGACGGCACCTTCATGAACTTCGCGTACCAGTGGGCCTTCTCCAACCCGGTGCGCAAGGTCTTCTACAACCTCGCCATCACCGGTCTGTCGATCGCCGTCGCGTTCCTCATCGGCACCATCGAACTGATCGGTGTGCTGCACGACAAGCTCGGCCTCCAGGACGCGGTCACCGACTGGATAGCGGGCCTCGATCTCGGGAACGTGGGCTACCTCATCGTCGGACTCTTCGTCCTGGTATGGGTCGCTGCACTGGCCTACTGGCGGATTGCCAGGGTGGAGGAGCGGTGGACGCTCCGGGCCGCCGACAGCGGCTGAACCGGCAAGGGCGGGGGCTGCTGGTGAGCCCGCACCCCCGCCTGCCACGGGTGCGACCACGGCGTGTCGCGGGCCGCGGGGGTGAGGGTTGAGCCCGTCGGAGTGGTTGTGCACGCGTTTCCGGCGGTGTCGGCGGTGCTTTCGCGCCGTTGTATGGCAGTACGGTGCCATGCAGTCTGAAAATCACACTAATACGCAAGGGCGTCGCAGGTTCGTACGCGCCGCCGTGGGTCTCGGCGCTCTGGCCGTCGGCGGAGTGTTCTCCCGGGCCTACGGTCCCTCCGGCGCCACCGCGCCCCATCCGTCACACACACCGTCCACCGCCGCACCGCCCCACCGCGTCCGGGCGCCGGCCGCCGGGCCGCCGGCGGCCGTGCCCGCCAGACCCCCCACGTACCGGCTGCGCCCCTTCGCTGGCGAGACGTCGATGGGCTCCCCCTCCCGGAACCCGGCGGTCCGCACCCACGCGGTCTACTCCATGGACGGGCCGGGCCGCAGGATCGCCCTCACCTTCGACGACGGCCCCGACCCCCTCTACACACCCCAGGTGCTGCGCATCCTCGCCCAGTACGACGTGCAGGCGACGTTCTGCGTGATCGGTGAGAACGCCGTCGAATACCCGCAGTTGCTCCATGACATCGCGAACGGGGGCCACGCGGTCGCCAACCACTCCTGGACCCACCCCCAGCTCACCAAGGTGAGGCCGGCCGCCGCCCGGTCCGAACTCACCAGGACCAGCGAGCTGATCGAGAAGGTGCTCGGCGCCCCGCCGGAGTGGGCCCGCGCACCGTACGGCGACTGGAACCCGGCCACCCTCGGGATCTGCGCCGAGCTGGGCATGGAGCCGCTGGGCTGGTCGCTCGACACCAACGACTGGGCGCGGCCGGGAACGAAGAGCATCACCGGCTCCGTGCTGCGCGACGTCAAGGACGGCGCGATCGTGCTCTGTCACGACGGCGGTGGCAACCGGTCCCAGACCGTCGCCGCACTCAGGTACTACCTTCCCCGGCTCCTCGACAGCGGCTACATCCCCGTGCGGCCCGATCTCTGACCCCACGGCACCGCCCCGCCGGGTCACCGCGGTGGCCCGGCGACGTGGACGCGAGGAAGGATGTATGTGCCCCGGTTCCGGATGATTGTTACGCTCGATCGATGAAATTCGGCGCCAACATCCTGAACTTCGGCCCCGGCACCACCCCCGCCACACTCCTCCGGCAGGCGCTGGACGCAAGGGAGTTGGGCTACTCCTTCGCGATGATCTCCGACCACGTCGCAGTGACCGCCGATGTGCACGAGGCGTACCCGGCGCCCTTCTATGATCAGTTCGTGCTCGCCGCGCATCTGGCCGGGCGCGTACCCGGGCTCACCCTCGGCACGACCGTCACGGTGATCCCCTACCGTCACCCGCTGCACACCGCCCGTATGGCTGCCAATATCGACTGTCTGAACCCGGACGGATTCATCCTCGGCGCGGGGACCGGCTGGTCACGGACCGAATACGCGGCGCTGGGGGTCCCGTTCGCCGAGCGGGGACGCATCGCGGACGAGTATCTGGCCGCGATCCGGGCCGCCCTGACCGAGGACCCCACCACCTTCCGGGGACGGTACGTCTCGTACGAGGACGTGCACACCGCACCGGCCCCCCAGGGTGCCCCCGGGCTGCCCGTCTGGGTGGGCGGCAACTCGCCCGCGGCGCTCCGGCGTGCGGCCAGGCTCGGCGAAGGCTGGCACCCCTATCTGGCGACGCTGCCCGCGATGCGGGCGGGGCTCGCGGTGCTCGCCGAGGAGGCGGAGCGCGCGGGCCGGGCGGCGCCCGCCCTCGTGCCCCGGCTGCAGGTGCGGATCACCGGGAGCAGGATCGGCGGGGACCACCCGGTGGGCCACGGCACGCCCGACCAGATCCGCGAGGAGCTCTCGGCCCTGGCGGACCTCGGGGCCACCCATCTGCTCCTGGACACCAATCCGGATTCACCCGCCCTGCGCGGCACTGCGGACGAGGACCGCCGGGTCCTGGAACTCCTCACCGAGCGGGTGCTGGACCCGGAGTCGGGAACCGTTCGCTGACAGGCGGCGGTGAACGGGGCGGTTCCGCCGGTGCGGAGCGCTGGGGCAGTGAGTGGCGCGGGGCGGTGCGGCCGGGCGGTGGATGGAGACGAGCCCGGGGTGCGTCGGGTCAATTACCGCCGGAGGGTGACCGGTTACTACCGCTCGCAGGGGCCTGGCCATAGTAAAAGACAGAAACACGGCGCACCCTCTTGCGGTGCCATAGCAATCGCTTACATGCTGACGCCCAACCGCACACCGGCGATCAGGAGATGTCATGCGCATGCCATTCAGTAGGGTTCCTTCCCTCAGGCCGCCCGGGCGCCGGCTCGTCAGATCCGGCACCGTGCTCGCCGCCACCGCGCTCCTCGCCGTCGGCGCTGCCGGGCAGTCGTGGGCATCGACGCCCACACTGCGCTGGACCACCGGCTCCCCGGCCCCGGTCTCCACGCTGCAGCTTCCGATGTCCGTGGACTCCGCCCCCGACGCGGCCGGCATGTACTTCGCCTACTACACGACACTGGAGAGCGGCACCCGGCCGTACGCCGGTTTCCAGCCGGAACCGGTCGACGCGAACGGGCACCACGCGCTCCAGGCGGTCTTCAGCTCCTTCAACGCCGACGCCACCACCACGGACACCCACTGCACCTACGGGGCCGACGGCGGAGCCGGAGTGAGCTGCGCGGTCCGGTTCGCGTACACACCCGGGACGATGTACTCACTCGTACTCAAGCGCGCCAGTGTCAGCGGTGACACGCAGCTGATGTCGGGGGACGTCGTCGCGACCGCGACGGGTGCGCCGGTGGCGCACATCGGCACCTTCGGCCTTCCTTCGGCGTCGGGGCGGTTCAAGAGTGCCGACCAGGGATTCATCGAGCCGTACCTCACGGCCGGCTGCGGCCAGCGGGTCACGGTGACCTACGGGAAGCCGGTCGGTACCGAGGCGGGTACGGATCATGTGGGGAGTCTCCCCACTGTCGCCGACCCGGCGTCGGGCAGCTGCCTGAGCACCACCTCGCAGACCACGGGGCAGGGGCAGCAGGTCACGGTGGCGGGCAACGCCGTGGCGGCGGATCGCTGAGGCGTGCCGTCAGAGCAGCGCCGACCGCCCGGAGGGGCGGCCCGGTCGGGCCGGACCGGGCCGGGACCGCAGGCCGGGGCGCCGCCGGGCGGTCGGCGGCCCCCGGCCGTTCGCGGGGGAGCGAGAGGGCCCCGGGGCGGCGCGTCCCTACTTCACGACAACGGTCCACCGGGTGTCACTCAGCCCGGTCCGGATGTGCAGCAGTGCCGTGCTGGTGGACTGCGAGGAGGCGACCGCCAGCGGCAGGGTGGTGTGGAACGCGGCACCCGGAGCCAGGGCCGGCACACTCCAGTACTGCCAGCTGCCGCTGAACCCCGAGGTGCCGGTGAACGACTGCATCTGGGTCGCCGCGGTGGTGGATCCGGAGGTGTTGGTGAGGGTGACGGGCACGGAGGTGGTGGTCCCGCGTGGCACGGTGCAGTTGCCGCTGGGGGGTGTCGCGGTGGCGGTCAGCGGTCCGGTGCTCGGCGTTCCGGTGAGCACACCCATCTCGTACGCGTTCTGTGCCACCCAGTTGCAGGCCGTGGCGTCGTTGGCGGACGCCTCCCACACGACCGCGCCGTCGGTCTTCGCCTTGAGCTGCTCGATGGTGTAGCCCCAGGTGCTGCCCGACATGGTGGCACCGCCGGGGCTGCCGTCCCAGCTCGGTGAAACATACGGGTAGACGGGCTGACCCGGCGCGAGGGCGTGGTCGTTGGCCACGGACGCGTCGAGGGTGCTTGTCCAGGCGGCATCCGTCTGGGAGCTGCCGCGGTAGGCGCGGGGCGCGAAGAAGTCGAACAGGCCGTTCTGGTGCAACTGCTGGGTAAGGCTGTTGTTGGTGGTCGACGAGTCGTAACCGTACATACCGACCGGGGCGGACGGCGCAGCCTTGTGCGTCCAGGTGACGAGCTGCTTCCAGAGGCCGAAGGCGTTGGTCGCCGCCTTCCCCGAGAGGGCCGTGAGCACGATGTTCTCGAAGTCGAGCACGACCGGTGCGGATGCGCCGCCACCGAACTGGCTCGCGCTCATGTAGTCCTTGACCTTGCTCTCGTAGGCGGCTTCGGACGGCAGCGCCCCGCCGTTCGAATAGCAGCCCTCGGCGTCGCAGGTGAGGGCGAAGTAGTCGTACACGACGGTGGACTTGACTGCGCCGTACTGCTGGAGGCCGGGTGTGCCGGTGCCCCGTTCATTGGTGAAGACGGTGAAGCCGGAGCTCGCGGAAGCCGTCGGTGCGAGCGCCGTCAGTGCGGCGACGGCGGTCGCGAGGGTGACGGCGGCCCAGCCCCGCACTCGTCCGCGGGGGGCGTACCTGACGGTGCGTGGGGCCGAGCGGTTCATTCGTCCGGGGTGCATCCCAAGTCCTCTCGCTGCTGCGGGAATCCGGTGCGGTCCACCTGGACGCCGCTCCCCGCCGGAGGGAGAAAGCGCTTTCCCGAGGGGAAGGTAGGATCGGCCACCGCTCCGGGTCAAGAGGTCCCGGTGTGAGGGGAGTGTGCAGCACTCCCGGGCGGTTGCCGGCCCCCACCCGCACCCGCCCGCCGGCGTCCCCGCTGAAGGGCGGCGGCCGGCCCTCCCGTGACCGGCTGTCAGCCGGCGAGGAAGTCCCGTACTCCCCGGGACACCCCGTCGTCCCCCAGCAGGTCGTTGTGGCTCAGGCATCCCGCATCCGTGTTGGCCGCGCCCTCCAGGGCGACGCTGCTGTCCGGATCGATGACCTCGTCGCACTCCGACCAGAAGGTCGCGTACTTCACGGTGCCCGGTGTCTCGTCTCCCGAGGCCAGCCGGTCCTGTACGTAGGAGCCGGGCGACATGTCCCGGCAGGCCTGGTCCCAGATCACGCACGCCCAGGTGAGGTAGGTGCCGTGGTTGGGTCCGCCCAGCGAGACCCAGTGGTCCACCGTGCCGGTGCCGCCGAGGAACTTGACGTACCAGCGGGTGGTCAGGCTGCCGAAGGAGTGCGCGACCAGATCGACCTTCGACGCCCCCGTGGTGCGGAGCACGTCGCTGACGTAGGCGGCGAACTCCCCTGCCAGCACCTCGTTGACGGACTGGTGGGTGTCGTAACCCCAGCTGAACAACTGGCCGTCCGTGTAGCCGTCGGCCTTGAAGTCACTGATCATTCCGCCCCACACACCCGGATCGGCGTTGTAGCCATGGACGAAGATCACGGGGTTGTGCGCCTTCCGCGGTGTGGCGTGCTGTGCGGCCAGGGATGCGGGGGCTGTGCCCCATATCAGTGCCAGTGCGCCGAGCAGGGAGAGCAGCACGGTGGATCCGCGTCGCATGAGGGTCTCCTGTGTGGTGAGGGGAGCGGGGGTGTGCACGGGAGGCGTCCGGCCGGTGCTGATGCCCTGTCAGGCCGGTGGGGCATCGTAGACCGCCTGCCCGCACATCACCACCGCCCGGGCAGGTTCATCCGCACGACCCCGGACCGGAGGGTGGCGTTCGGCGGATCTTCACAGAGTGCTGGTGGCATGGGTCTAGCTGAGACCCCGGGGAATCCTGCACTCTTGTGCGCGATATAGCGCAGTCGCAATCATGAATGCGCAACTTACTCCTAGGCGAGGGCAGGCGGATGACACCGATCAGTCGAAGAGGCTTTGTGGCGCTCGGTGCGGGGGCGGTCGCGGGGGCCGTCGTTCCGATGGGCGCGGGACACCGCGCCGAGGCGGCGAGCCGTACGGCCGCAGCGACCGGAACAGTCAAGGACGTCAAGCATGTGGTGATCCTGATGCAGGAGAACCGCAGCTTCGACCACTACTTCGGCCGGCTCAAGGGGGTCAGGGGCTTCGACGACCGCAGCGGTATATCGCTCTCCGGCGGCCAGTCCGTCTTCAACCAGGCGAACGGCGCCGGGCGGCAGTACCCGTGGAAGCTCAGCTCCACCCCGGCGGCCGGCGGGGTGGACGGCGAGACGCTCGCCCAGTGCAACGGCGACCTGCCGCACAGCTGGTCGTCGCAGCACTCGGCCTGGAACAAGGGCCGTATGGACAACTGGGTCTCGGGGGTCGGGAACGTCCGTACGCTCGGCTACCTCGACCGCGGCGACATGCCGTTCCACTACGCGCTGGCCGACAACTACACCATCTGCGACGGGTACTTCTCGTCCACCCTCAGCGCCACAGGACCCAACCGCACCTATCTCTGGAGCGGCAAGGTCGACTCGTCCAGCAGCGACGGTGGCGACGAGTCCGGACTCACCTGGGAGACGTATGCGGAGGCGCTGCAGCGCGCCGGGGTGAGCTGGAAGCTCTACCAGAACGCCGATGACAACTTCGGCGACAACGGCCTCGCGTACTTCACGAAGTTCACCGGCGCCAAGCCGGGCGACCCTCTCCACGACCGGGGGATGGGTTCCGTACCCGCCACCACCGGCTCCACCCCGGACGACATCGCCGCGGCCATCAAGGCCGACGTCCTGGCGGGCACACTCCCGCAGGTGTCCTGGGTGGTGCCCAACCAGGCGTTCTCCGAGCACCCCTTCGCCCCGCCCGGCGACGGGGCCCACTTCGTCGACCTGGTCTACCGTGCGCTCGCGGCCGACCCCGACGTGTTCGACTCGACCGTTCTCTTCCTCAACTACGACGAGAACGACGGCTTCTTCGACCACGTGCCCCCGCCCTCACCGCCCGCGAACGAACCGGGTGAGTTCCTGAACGGAGTCCCGTTCGGCCTGGGGTTCCGCGTTCCGATGGTGGTGATGTCGCCATGGACCCGGGGTGGCTGGGTGTCCTCGGAGGTGTTCGACCACACCTCCGTACTGCGCTTCCTCGAAACCTGGACCACCGCCATCGGCACCCCCGCCACCTGCCCGAACATCAGCGCGTGGCGGCGCAGGGTCACCGGAGACCTCACCGGGGTCTTCGACTTCACCGCCCCGGTCTACGGAGTGCCCTCCGGCCTCCCGTCCACGGCGAAGGTGATCGGAATCGACAGCTGTACGTCGCTGCCGAACCCGGCCCCGCAGACCAACGCCCTCCCCGCCCAGGAGAGCGGCACCCGGCAGGCCCGCGCGATCCCCTACCAGCCGAACGCCAATCTGGACCGGCTGGAATTCGGCTCGTCCGGAAAGATCCTCGCCTGGTTCGGGATGTCCAACGCGGGCGCTCCGGCGAAGAGCGCCGCGCACTTCTCCATCCATCCCAACGCCTACCGGACCACCGAACCCTGGCAGTACACCGTCGATCCGGGTGCCACGGCGACCGACTCGTTCAATATCGGCACGGGGTACGGGGCGGGGAAGTACGACTTCACGCTGATGGGTCCGAACCGCTTCCAGCGCCGCTTCACCGGGGACGCGACGAAGGCCGGGAAAGCCGTCGAGGTGGCTGCCAGGTATGCCGTGGCGCCGAACACCGGCAAGCAGGCCATCTGGTTCACGTTCACCAACACCGGTTCGGCGGCGGTCAAGTTCACCGTCCGGTCCACCCATTACCGCTCGGACGGGCCGTGGACGTACACGGTCGCGGCAGGCGGCACGGCCGAGGACTACTTCAACGCGGTGACCGTCGCGCAGGGCTGGTACGACTTCACCGTCACGGCCGACTGCGACACCACCTGGTCCCGCCGGTACACCGGCCACATCGAGACCGGGGCGCCGAGCGTCAGCGGCTGACCGCGGGGCGGAGCTCACGAACGGCGCTGCCCCGGGGGCCGTTCGTGAGCCGGCCCACGCGGTGGTGGGATCGCCGGTCAGGCCGGTGGCCGGTTCCGCAGAGCGAAGTCGATGGTGTCCAGGGTCCAGGCCCACGAGGCGTCGGCACCGCGCGGAGTATGACGGAAGCCACCCGCTCGCTCCAGACTCACGTACCCGTGGAATGTGCCGTGCAGGAAGCGGATCGCGTCGGTCTCGTCGGGCTCCGGCAGGTTGTAGCCGCGCAGGAGCGCCCGCGTCATCTGCGACTGCCGGGGCGCGGCGCTCTTGAAGGCCGTCTCGGTGTCCAGCTCGAACTGGGCCGCGGCGTAGCGGCCGGGATGCGCTTTGGCGTAGTCGCGGTAGGCGTTGGCGAACGCCACCAGCGCGTCCTTGCCGGCGCGCCCGGCCAGGGCGGCGCTCGCCGCGTCGGCCAGTTCCTCAAGGGCCAGCAGTGCCACCCGCACCTTCAGCTCGCCCACGTTGCGGATGTGCGCGTACAGGCTCGGATCCTTGACACCGAGCCTGCGTGCGACCGCCGACAGGGTCAGATGGTCGAAACCGATCTCGTCCGCGAGCTCCGCGGCTGTCGTGGTGAGGCGTTCGGGTGTGATGCCCGGTCGTGCCATGCGTCCTCCGCCGGCTAATGGAATAAAGCGTTTGCCTAAATATATTAGCCCAGCTACCGTCGATGAATGTGAGACACCTCAGTGAGACCGACATCCGTGCATCGTTCGTCAATTGTTCCAAGGGTGAGGCGAAGCGTCTGAACGTCCCCAGGGACCTGGAGGAGCTTCCCTGGGACGACCTGGACTACCTCGGCTGGCGCGACCCCGGGGCGCCCGACCGCGCCTATATCGTCGCCGAGCAGGGCGACCGCCTGCTGGGCCTCGTGCTGCGCGCGCCGACCGCGTCCAGCCGGGGGTTCACCTCGCGCAGTATGTGCTCCCTGTGCGTCACGACGCACACCAGTGGCGGAGTGGCGCTGATGACGGCGCGCCGTCCCGGCGAGGCCGGCCGCCAGGGCAACACGGTCGGTCAGTATCTCTGCACCGACCTGGCCTGCTCGCTCTACATCCGGGGCAAGAAGCAGGCGGGCACCGGCTGGGGCTACGAGGAGACGCTCTCCCTGGAGGAGAAGACCGCCAGGACCCGGAACAACGTGCTTGCTTTCATCCAGATGGTGATCGCGTAACCGTGCCGGGCGACGCCGCCCTATGTTTCCGCGAGGTTACGCCACCTCCGGACCGTTCCCCGGGGCTCTGGCCAGCGGGTGAGTGAAGCGCGCGATGCGCTCCGCCGCCCCCGCTTCGACCGGCCAAATCCCGTATGCCGGAAGGCTTGTTCCGCTTCTTCGCGTGGTTCTAGGGTCGGGCCACCCGGCGCGGTCGACCTCGTACGCCGGTGATTTCCGGCTCCGTCAGCTGTGCGGCACACCCCTGCCGCCCGGGTGCGGAGGCCTCTGGATGAACGGGCAGTCGGGCACGGACGGAAGCAGGCGAGCGGGTTGGCGAACGACGGACAGCGGGATCCCTCCACCGAGGGCCGGTGGGATCCGGTACAGGAACCGTCCGGCGGGCAGGACCGGGACCAGGGACCCGCCGCGCGGCGGGGGCGGTGGCCGGAAGGTGTCGGACGGCGGGGTTTCCTCGCCGGGGTGGGCCTGACCGGCGCGGGCGGACTCCTCGGGGTGGCGGCGCCCCCGGGCGCCGCAGCGGAGGCGCCGCGGTACACGCCCACCGCTGCGCACGCCGCCCCCGCGGCGGATGCGGGGCCCGGCGGCGGGGACACGCTCAGGCCCGGACACTTCTCGGGCGGGCGGATGCTCCTCGTCCCCGAACTGCTGCTGCTGGCCGACGGGCCGGTGCGCGGGCAGGCCGTCCTGGTGGACGGGGGGAAGTTCCGCGAGATAGGTCCCGCCAAGCGGCTCGTGGCCGCGCATGGGGACCTGCGCCCCGTCCGGCTGGACGGTCACCTGCTCATGCCGGGCTTCATCGACGCGCACCACCATCTGACGCAGAGCTTCGGCAAGGCCAAGTCGTTCGGGCAGCCTTCGGAGATCTTCAAGACGATCTGGGAACCCCTGGAGCACGCGCTGGACGAGGAGACCGCCTACCTCTCGGCGAAGCTTGCCGCGCTGGAGGCGCTGCGCGGCGGCTTCACCACCGTCGCCGACGCCGGGACGCGCGCTCCGGTCGATGTCGGCGCGCTGGCGAAGGCCACCGAGGAGGCCGGGATCCGCTGCGTCCTCTCCAAGATCGTCTCCGATGGGAAGGGCGGGCCCGCGCATCTGGGGCGATGGGGCGGTCATCCGCTGATCCACCCGTCCCTGGCCATCGCGGTCCCCGAGGACGCGACGGCCGCGGTCATCAAGAAGACCGCGGATCTGTGCGCGGAGGCCGGGGCGGTGCTCCAGATCCACGTCAACGAACATCTCGCCTCGGTGGAACGCTCGTTGAAGAGCGTGGGCCGGCGTCCCATCGACTATCTCCACCACATCGGCGCGCTCGGCCCGCACGTCCTCGGAGCACACGCCACGCTGACCACCCCCACCGAGATCCGCCTGCTCGCGGACTCCGGCGCGGCCGTCAGCTACAACCCGGTGGCCAGTGCCTGGAAGGGCAACGCCGTCGCGCAGGCCACCATGATGGCCGCGATGGGTGTGCGCTTCGGTACGGGGACCGACGGCACTCGCGGGGACGGATTCCGGCTGGTCGACGCGGCGGAATCCGCCCAGCGGCTGACCTCGGGCCTGGCGACGGGAGACTCGTCGTGCGGCGCCGGACGGCTCTGGATCGACCATGCCACGAGGCTGAGCGCCGACGCCGTGGGACTCGGCCGGGTGACCGGCGAGATCGCCGTCGGCAAGGCAGCCGACTTCCTGGTCGTGGATGTGAACGTCCCGGAGCTCACCCCGTCCTATGACCTCCGCTGGGAGCTGGTCCGCCTCTCCAACCGTGATCAGATCACCGCGGTCGTCGTGGACGGCAGGCTGCGTCTGTGGGACGGCTGGCCGCCGGACTGGGACGGCCCCGCGCTGGTGGCCAGGGCTGCCGAGGTGGGCCCCCGCGTGGTCCGCCGCGCCAAGCTCCAGCGCGTCGAACCCACCTGAGGGCTCTGCCGGAACCCCCGCAGGACACCCGATGACGGCTACGGCGCTCCGGTGCCACCACCTCGTGCGCCACCATCTCCTGCGCCACCACTGCGAGGGGCTGCACGGCAGCCGGTGACACGGGTCTGGTGAACCGGCTGGTCAGGGCTTCGGCGCCGGCGCACGTCCGCGACGCCGACGCGGTGACGGT
The DNA here is from genome assembly GCF_036061255.1 of Streptomyces sp. NBC_00388. Taxonomy (NCBI): domain Bacteria; kingdom Bacillati; phylum Actinomycetota; class Actinomycetes; order Kitasatosporales; family Streptomycetaceae; genus Streptomyces; species Streptomyces sp. NBC_00388. Next base: position 502,635 of record NZ_CP107948.1, on the reverse strand, counting down.
GGCGATCAGGCACCCGCCCGGCCCGGCCCACTCGGCGCCGGGCCGGAACCGAGGGCGTCGGCGCCGCGCTGTGCACACCGGAGGCACGGGAGAGGGTGCTGGACAGCGTTCCGGCCGGAAGCTTCACCACACCCGGGGGAGGTGGCCGACGCGGCTCTCTTCCTGCTGGAGGAACGGTCGCGCTGCATCACCGGGACGACGATGGTGATCGACGGCGGCCAGTGGCTGGGCCGCCAGGTCCACGGCTGACGTCCGCTGCGCTCCGCCCGGTCCGGGCAGCCCCGCGCAGTGCTGCCTCGACCCGGCGGTTACTGGTCATGGTCGCCGTGACGGCGGTCATGGCGAGGAGGAGGCCGGCGGCGGCGCAGAGCGGGGTGCGGATGTCGTACGTGGTGGCCAGCCAGCCGCCGAGGAAGGCGCCGAACGGTGCGGCGCACATGGCGAGCATGCGGGAGGTCGAGGCAACCCGGCCCATCAGATGGGACGGGACGATCGCCTGACGGAGGGAGGGCCCGAGCACCATGGTGGCGCCCATGCCCGCCCCGCAGACGGCGAGCGCGAGACCGGCCACGTAGGGATTCGGGGCGGCGGCGAGCCCCAGGATGGCCAGTCCCTCGACCGCGGCCGTGCAGGTCAGCGCGGTGCCTGTGCCGAGTCGCCGGCCAAGGAAGGAGGCGGTGCCCGCACCGAGCAGGCCGCCGGTGGCCTCCGCCGTGAGGAGCAGGCCGAAGCCGTAGGTGTCGATGCCGAGGCGGTCGTGCGCGAAGAGGGCGAGGACGGTCTCCACGGCGAGGAAGGCGACGTTCCCGACCGCCGGGCGGAGCGCGAGCCCGAGCAGCAACCGGTCCCGGAAGACGTACGAGGCCCCGGCCCGCGCCTGCCGAAGCAGCGACTCGCGGACCTCGGGCACGGGCCGGGGCAGGGCGGGCAGCGTACGCACGAGCAGTGCGGAGAGCAGGAACGACACCGCGTCGGCGAGCAGCGGAACCGCCCGCCCGAGCGCGAGCAGCGCACTGCCCGCAGGCGGCCCCGCGAAGCCGGACATGGCCGTCTGCGCGCCGCGCAAGCGGGAGTTGGCGCGCTCCAGGAGTGCGGAGTCGCGGCCGAGCAGATCCGCCAGATAGGCCGTGGCGGCCGTATCGAAGAAGAGACCGCCGAGGCCGAGTACGAAGCCGACCGCCGCGAGCAGCGGAATGCTCAGCAAGCCGAGCGCGGCCGCCGCCGCCGGTATCGCGAGCAGCACCGCACGCGCCGCGTCCATGACCCACATCGTGCGCCGGCGGTCCCAGCGGTCCACCAGCGCACCGCCGAGCACCCCGAAGAACAGCCACGGCAGCGTCCCGGCGGCCGTGACCACGGCGAGCGCCATCGGATCCCGCGTCAACGTCAGCGCGAGCAGCGGCAACGCGGCATGCGACACCCCGTCGCCGAGCGAGGACACCGTCTGAGCGGACCACAGCCGTCCGAACCCGGTCGGCAACGCCCTTACCTCTGACGTCACTTGGCGCCCCCTTCGGCCTGATCGCGCGGGGCCGGGTGGAACAGTGCGAAGACGAGCGACGCGTCCGGCAGCGACGGATCGGACAGCTCCTGGAACTCGTCCGCCAGTGCCTGCAACCGCGCCCCCAGCTGCGCGAACTGCTCCCCGGTGAGCCGCAGATGCGCCATCCGTACGTGCCGCCCATCCACCGGCGACGCCTCCAGGTCCGCCACCGCGTGGCGCATCAGCACATCCGGCCCTCCCTCGCCCGGGTCCGGCAGCGCGATCGCCCGCGCGGCCATCGCGTAGTACCGCTCGGTGACACCCCGCACCTTCCGCGTCCGCACCACCTTCACCAGGCCGGCCCGCTCCAGCAGCCTCACGTGATAGCTGGAACTCCCCTTCGCGAGGCCCACCCGCTCGGCGACCTGCGTGATCGTCGCGGGCTCGAAGCGGAGCACGGCCATGATCCGGTGGCGCGTGAGGCTGGAGACGGCGCGCAGCTGCTCGTCAGTGGTGACGTGGAACGTCTCGGGGAGATCGTCGGTAGGCATGCGAGCAATGGTCAACGATTCTTGACCATTGAGCAAGGGGTTTCGTCCGAACGCCCCGAACTCGCTTTCTGCGTGCAGGATTTCGCTGCTGCACGAGGTGGCCGCAACCCGCTTCGCATCGCCGCCGGCCTGGGGCGATTTCCGCCTCCGACCCGTCATCTCCTGGGACTTGGGCAATGCCGAAGGACTTCCGGAGCAGACCGCTTAGGCTGCGTACATGCACCCCCGACTCGCCGCAGACCTGTCCCGACTGCCCGAACTCCTCGCGGAAAGCGCCGCTTTCGCCGCCAGGGAGCTGGGCGGCCTCGCCTCCCGGCCGGTCGCGTGGACGGGGCAGGCGCCGGCGGCGGAGCCGCTGCCCCGCGAAGGGGTGGGCGCGGAAGCGGCGCTCGTCAGATTCGCCGGGCGATGGGCTCCGGGCTTCTCCGGCAGCGCGGGGCCGCGCTACCTCGGATTCGTCACCGGCGGGACCACACCGGCGGCCCTGGTCGGCGACTGGCTCACCGGTGCGTACGACCAGAACGCCATGACCGGCGGGGATTCGTCGGCCACGGCGCTTGAGCGCGAGACCGTCGACTGGCTCCGGGAGTTGTTCGGGCTGGGCGAGGCACACGACGGGGTGTTCGTCACCGGCGCCACGGCCTCCAACACGGTGGGTCTCGCGACGGCCCGTGAGTGGGCGGGGGAGCGGCTCGGCGTCTCCGTCTCCCATGACGGGGCCGCCGCCCTCGGTCCGCTGCCGGTCCTGTCCGGTGCTCCGCACTCCAGTATCGCCAAGGCCCTGTCCGTCCTCGGCCTGGGCCGGTCGGCGCTGGTGCCCGTGCCACTGCTTCCCGGCGGCCGGGAGGCGGTCGACCCTGTCCGCCTTGAGGAGGAACTGCGGGCGCGGGAGGGACGGCCGTCGATCGTCGTGGCCAACGCGGGAACGGTGAACACCGTCGACTTCGACGACCTCGGAGCCATCGCCGAGCTCAGGCAGCGCTACGACTTCTGGCTCCATGTCGACGCCGCCTTCGGCGGCTTCACCGCACTCTCGCCACGCCACGCACATCTGGTGCGACACCTGGACGCGGCCGACTCGGTCTGTGTCGATCTGCACAAGTGGCTCAATGTCCCCTATGACGCAGCGCTCGCCTTCACCCGCCACCGGGAGCTGCAGGTGCGGGTGTACCAGAACACCGCGTCCTATCTGAGCGCGCCCGCCGGCGAGCCGGACTTCCTGCATCTGGTCCCGGACAACTCCCGCAGACTGCGCGCCGTGGCCGCCTGGTTCACCCTGACCGCATACGGGAGCGACGGCTACCGCGAGATCGTCGAGCGGTGCACCGATCTCGCCGCGCGGCTCGCCGCCGGCCTCGGCTCCGTATCCCACCTGCGGCTCGCCGCACCCACCCGGCTGAACGTCGTCTGCTTCACCCTCGCTCACCGGCCCACGTCCGAGCGCGTCCACGCCCTTGCGCGGGCCGTCACGGAGACCGGGGAAACGTTCGTCACCCCCACCACGCTGTTCGGGCAGCCGGTGCTGCGCGCGGCGCTCAGCAACTGGAGCACCACGGAGGCCGACGTCGACCGGGTGGTGCGCGCGGTCTCGGAGGTCAGCCGGGAATTCGCGTGACGGAGGGGCAGCCGCACGACTCGCGGTGGGTGAACACGGGTTTGATGGTGACCTTGCGCGGCGGCATCTTCGGGTCGCGGATCCGGGCGAGGGCCATCTCGACGGCCTGCTCGCCGATGGACAGCGCGGGTTGCGCGATGGCGGTCAGCCGTGGCTGGAAGAGGTCGGCCCACTCGAAGTCGTCGAAGGAGACCAGCGCCATGTCGCCCGGCACACGCAGCCCGGCGTCGCGCAGGGCCTGCATGGCGCCGATGGTCATACGGTTGTTGCCGGCCACGATGGCGGTGGGAGGCCGCTGGAGGGAGAGGAGGCGGCGAACCGCCTGCACCGCCCCTTGCTCGGTGGAGTCTCCGTCCGCTTCGAGGGACGGCTCGGGCCCGAGGCCGGTGCGGGAGAGGCCGGTGCGGTAGCCGGCGAGGCGTTCGGTGGTCGTGGCCAGGCCCGAGCGGCCGGTGAGCATCGCGATCCGGGTGTGCCCGAGCGAGGCGAGGTGCTCGACCAGCGCCGCGGTCGGTTCGACGTTGTCGACGGCTATCTGGTCGACCGGCGCGGGGACGAACCGGTCGATGACGATGATCGGTATATCGACCTGACTCGCGTAGTGGATGGCCGTGGCGCCGTCACCGGATGGGGCCAGGATGATGGCGCTCACACGCCGGCGCAGCAGCTCGCTGACGGCCTTGATCTCCCGGTCGTGCGCGTCGTGCGTGTCGGCGAGGAGCAGGGAGTAACCGGCGGCCGAAGCGTGCCGGTCGATGCCGTGGACGACGTTGCTGAAGTAGGGGTTGGACAGGGCCGACATGGCCAGGCCGATGGTCCCGTAGCCGCTGTTGCCGAGCGCCCTGGCCACCGCGTCCGGGACGTAGCCGGTGTGCGCGACCGCGTCGAGGACGGCGCGGGCGGTGGCGTCGGCGACGGGACGTGTCTTGTTGAGCACGTGCGAGACGGTGGAGACCGAGACGCCCGCGTGGCGGGCGACGTCGGACATCGTCGGTGTCTGACGGGGAGTTCTGCCTGCCATGCCCGCACCCTACCGGGCTTCGGTGAGGGTCAGGTCGGCCCGGTCGGCGCCCCTGCGGATGAGGGCGCTGGTGCTCTCGTCGACGCCGCTGGTCTTGGCATGGGCGGCCTGCGGGGTGAAGCCGTAGCGGATGTAGCGGCGGGCGAGGCGTGCGCGCCGGGCCGCGGGGGCGGCGTCGAGGAACCATGTCTCGGTCAGCAGGTCTTTGACCCGGTGCCAGGGATGCCGGGTGGCCAGCAGGAAGTTCCCCTCGACGATGACGAGCCGGTGCCGGGGAGCGATCTCCAGCGCACCGGCCACGGGCTCCTCCAGGTCGCGCCGGAACTCCGGCCACCAGACGGTGCCCGTCTGCTCCTGGCGGACGCGCTGCAGCGCGGCGAGGAAACCCTCGGCGTCGAAGGTGTCGATGGCTCCCTTCCGGTCGCTGTGCCCACGCGCCTCGACCACACGCTGGGCGAGGTGGAAGCCGTCCATCGACACAGCCGTCGCGCAGTGGGGGCGGCGCTGCTCGATGGCGGCCAGGAGCTGCTCGGCAAGCGTGGACTTGCCCGAGCCGGGCTCTCCCGCGATGCCGAGCAGCGTCCGGCCCGGCGTGCGGGCCAGTCCGACCGCCCGGTCCGCGAGTTGGTGCAGCGACGTGCCTCGGTAGAGCAGCGGGGTGACGGGCTGCCGGCCGGTCTCGTCGCTGATCGGCTTCACTGCACCGCCTTGGTGGCAGCGGGGCCCGCGGGGGTGTCGTGCGGCATGGGATGCCGGGCGTTCTCCGCCAGGGAACCGTCCGGCTGCAGGCTCAGAGCGCCGGTCATGAGGCCCACCACATCGGTCATGGAGCACGCCTGCGGGCTGACCACGGCGACGCGGCGGCCGAGCCGGTGCACATGGATACGGTCGGCGACAGCGAAGACCTGAGGCATGTCGTGGCTGATCAGCACCACGGGCACACCACGCTCCCGGATACGTTCGATCAGGTCGAGTACCTGGCGGGATTCGCGTACGCCCAGTGCCGCCGTCGGCTCGTCCATGATGATGACGCGGGTGCCGAACATGGCGGCGCGGGCGACCGCCACTGCCTGGCGCTGCCCGCCGGAGAGGGTGCCGACGAGCTGGGTGATGTCCTGGACGGTCGCGATGCCGAGCCGGTCCAGCTGCTCGGCGGCGCGGACCCGCATGGCCCGGTGGTCCAGCATGCGCAGCACCGATCCGGGGAGTCCGGGGCGGCGCAGCGGCCGGCCGAGGAAGAGATTGCCCGCGATGTCCAGTTGCGGGGCGACCGCCAGGGTCTGGTAGACGGTTTCGATACCTGCGTCCCGGGCGTCGCCCGGACCTGTGAAGTGCACGGGCCGGCCGCCGAGTTCGACGGTTCCGGCGTCCGGGACGATCGCGCCGGTGAGTGCCTTGATGAGGGTGGATTTCCCGGCGCCGTTGTCACCGACGACGGCGAGGACTTCTCCCGCGCGCAGCTCGAAGTCCGACTCCCGGACAGCGATGACGTTCCCGTACCGCTTGACCAGGCCGGTGGCCCGGAGGACCACCTCGGCTTCGCCCGCGTCGGCCTCGCGGGGGGACGGCTGCCGGGCGGGCTGGGTGTTCATGCGGACCTCCCGCGCACGATGCGGTCGGCGGCGACGGCCACGATGACCAGGATGCCGGTGGCGACCTGCTGGTAGAGACTGTCGATGCCGGCCTGGGTGAGGCCGTTGGCGAGGACTGTGACAACGAGGGCGCCCACGACGGTGCCGGCGATGCTGCCGCGTCCCCCGAAGAGGCTGGTGCCGCCGATCACGACGGCTGTGATGCTTTCGAGGTTGCCGGTCTGGAAGGCGTTGGGGTCGGCGTTGGGGATACGGCCCAGGGCCTGCCAGGCGGCGATCGCGTAGACGAAGCCGGCCAGCATGTACACGCTCAGCAAGGTGCGGCGGATGTGTACACCGGTCAGCCGGGCGGCTTCGGTGTCGTCACCGACGGCGTAGACGTTGCGGCCCCAGGCGGTCTGGGCCAGGGCGAACCACAGCCCCAGCACGAGGAGGAGCATGACCCCCATGCCGTACGTCACTTCGATCCGGCCGAACAGGTAGGAGCGGGTGCCCAGCCACGTCAGGATGCCCGGCGGGACCGTGAAGCTCTCGCCGTCGGCGTACAGCTGGTCGACCGCCGTCAGGACGCTGAGCACCCCCAGCGTCACGATGAACGGCGGCAGCCTCAGGCGGGTCACCAAGGTGCCCGAGAGCGCGCCGACCGCCGTGCACAGGACGATGCCGGCGCACAGCGCCAGACCGGCCGGCATCGTGTCCTGACCGAGCCGGGCGATGACGAGCGTGCCCAGCACCATGGTGGCGGCGTTGGCCAGGTCGATCCCCGCGGTGAGGATGACCAGCGTCTGGCCGAGCGCGAGCGTGCCGATCACCAGGAACTGTTCGACGACCAAGGACGCGTTGTCGAGAGTGAGGAAGGTGTCGGTGGTCAGCGCGAACACGGCCACCGCCACGACCAGCGCTGCCAGCGGCCCGGACGTGGGGGTACGGGCCAGGGCCGCCGCGCCGCGCGACAGGGCAGGCTTCGGCCGGGTGGGCGTGGAAGGAGCCGGCGGGGTGGTTGTCACCGTCATCTCTCCTGACCCCAGCAGTTCTTCAGGCCCCAGGCGGTGTCCTTGGACGCCACCGTCCCGGCCGGTTTGTCAGTGACCAGCTGGGATCCGGTGTCCACGAAGCCCTTCGGCTTCCTGGACCTGTCCTTGGCGTAGCCGGCGACCGCGTCGACGCCCATCCGCGCCATCTTCTCCGGGAACTGCATGACGGTCGCGGCGAACCTGCCGGCCGCCACATTGCGCACGCCGGCGCAGGATCCGTCGATGGAGCCGATCACCACGTTCTTCTTCGAGGCCAGCGCCTGGGCGGCACCGGCCGCCGCGGGTTCGTTGATGGTGTAGACGGCGTTGATGCCCGGTTCGCGCTGCAACAGGTTCTCCATGGCGGTCTGCGCCTTGGTCTGGTCCCCGTTGGTCACCGCCGTACCCCGGATCGCGGAGGCCGGCTCCCCGAATCCCTCAAGGAAGCCCTTGTGCCGCAGGTCGTCCACCGAGGAACCGGGGGTGCCGTCCAGCAGCACGGCCTTGGGCCTGGCACCCTTGAGCGCCGCCCTGACGTAGGTGCCCTGTGTCACGCCGGCTGCCTTGTTGTCGGTGGCGAAGGTGGCGTCGACCGCGCCGGCCGGGTCGGTCGCGGTGTCCAGTGCTACGACGATGACGCCCTTCTGGCGCGCCGCCGCGATCGCGTCGAGGACTCCCCCGGAGCTGCTCGGGGTGATCAGGATCCCCGTGACCTTCTGCGCGACCAGGTTGTTGATCGCGTCGACCTGCCCCTGGTTGTCCCCGTCGAACTTGCCCGCAAGAGCGATCAGCTTCGCCCCGCGCTTGTCCGCCTCGGCCTTGGCGGACTCGCGGAGCTTGACGAAGTAGGGATTGCTGTTCGTCTTCGTCACCAGTCCGACGACCGCCCTGTCGCCGGATCCCGGACCGCTGTCGCCGCCGCCGGTTCTGGTGGAACTGCACCCGGTCCCCAGACAGGCCAGGGCTGCCGCGGCAGCGATCGTCGCCACAAGGGCGGGTGCGCGTACCTGTCCCATGAACTGCTCCTCTCGGTGGCCCGGCCGCCCTCGGCCTGACCGGTGCACGGCAAAGTACCGGTCAGGAACTCGTCTGCATAGCCATTGCGCAAATCTTTGCGCCATATCAAGTGCCGGTGCTGCCAGCGTTGTTGAGGGCCCGTCCGGCGCCGGGTGGCGAAGCTGGGAATTCTTTGCGCAATGCATTGCGCATTCGGGTAGGGCAGGGCAACCATCTGACGCGTCCCGCTCAACAAGGTGTCGGAGGCGATCCCCGTGCAGAACGATTCCCGTACCGAACCCCTGTCGTCAGGTCCGCCTGCGCCGGGCCGTCGAGCTGTCCTCCGCACCGTCCTGGGTGCAGGTGCGGGCGCGGTGTTCTGGTCGGTGCTCGGCGACCGGGCGACAGCGAAGGCAGCCGCCGGGGCGGACAGGTCCGACGTCCTCGTCAACGACTTCGAGAGCCCGGACTGGGGCGACTGGAGCACATCGGGCTCGGCCTTCGGCGACGGACCCGCCATCGGTGCGGGTCTGCTGCGCGAGCTGGAGATCAGCAACTACCGCGGCCTGGGCGTCGCGTCCAGCGAACGGGACGGTGACGGCCCCACGGGCACCCTCGCCTCGCCCGGCTTCCGTATCGAGCGCGACTACATCGCCTTCGGTATCGGCGGCGGCGACTACGAGCGGGTGACCTGCCTCGACCTCGTCGTCGACGGCACGATCGTCCGCAGCGCCACCGGACGCAACAGCGACGCCCTCATGGAGGCCAGCTGGGACGTCAGGCCGTGGGCAGGACGGACCGCACACGTGCAGCTCGTCGACACGGCAGGCGGCGACTGGGGGCACGTCAATGTGGACCAGATCGTCCAGACCGACCGCCCCGGGCGGCTCCCCGTCACCACCCAGCCCCTCTACCAGGAGACATGGCGCCCCCAGTTCCACTTCACCGCCCGTGAGTGGGTGATGGACCGGCTGAACCCGGGGCAGCGGCAGGAGGGCTGGCTCAACGACCTCAACGGACTCGTCTACTACGAGGGCGAGTACCACCTGTTCGCCCAGCGCTGGAACAAGTGCTGGATCCACGCGGTGAGCAAGGATCTGGTGCACTGGACGGAACTCCAGCCCGCCTTCTGGGAGGAGAGCCTGGGGAGCGGGGTGCAGTCGGGCTCGTGTGTGATCGATTACCAGAACACGTCCGGCCTGTCCCCGGACGCCGCCAACCCCCCGATGGCCGCCTTCTGGTCCCGCAACGACAACCGTAGCCACTGCCTGTCCTACAGTCTGGACCACGGGCGCACCTGGACCCACTACGAGAACAACCCCGTACTCGTGGCGCCCGAGCGCGACCCCAAGGTCTTCTGGTACGCCCCCGCGGGCCACTGGGTGATGTTCCTCTACGGGGACGGCCAGTACCACATTCGGACCTCGCCCGACCTCCTGGACTGGACGGACACGGGCCACCCGGTCGACGACAGCTTCGAGTGCCCCGACTTCTTCGAACTTCCCGTGGACGGTGACGCGGGGAACACCAAGTGGGTTCTGGTCCGCGGTGACGGCAAGTACTCCACCGGCTCGTTCGACGGCACCCGGTTCACCGAGGAGACCAGCCAGTACGTCGCTGACTCCGGCCCCAACTTCTATGCCACGCAGACCTGGAACAACACCGACACGGGTGACGGGAGGCGCGTCCAGGCCGCTTGGATGCGCGACGGCTCCTACCCGGATATGCCCTTCAACCAGCAGGTCACCTTCCCCGCCGAGCTCTCGCTGCGCAGCACGGGCGACGGCCTGCGACTCCACCGCAACCCCATCGCCGAGATCGCTCGCCTGCGTACCGGGGGCACCCGGTGGAGCGGCGCCGTCGGCGACGGGCAGAGCGTCACCCTCGCCTCGGACGGCGACACCTTCCAGTGCACCGCCGAGATCTCCGTGCCCGTGGGCGCCACCCTCACCCTCGACGTGCGCGGCGTCCCGGTCGTCCTCGGCCACCGGAGCGTCGACAACGGGAGTGGCGGTCAGCCGCTGTCCGGCCCGCTGAGGACGGTGGAGATCCTCATCGACCGCACGTCCGTCGAAGTCTTCGCCAACGACGGTGAGGTCTCCGTCTCCCGCTGCTGTCTGCCGTCCCGCACCGGCATCACGGCGACCGGCAGCGGCGGCACCACCGATCTCCCCGCCCTCACGCTGTGGGCCCTCGCGGGCACATGGCCCGCCGCGGGAGGGCCGGAACCCGGCCCACGCCCGCGGCTGCGTCACCGCCGGATCGGCCGGTCGTGACCGGGTGGGGCCACCCGGCGGCGCGGCGCCGGGGAGGCTGCCCCGGAGGGCCGGCCTACGGGTGCCCGGCGCCCGGCGGATGGGAGGGTTTCTGGTGGGCCGGGCCGTGGTGTGCCCCGGGGGTGTGTCCGAACGTCCGGTGGAACACATCGATGAAGGCGCTGGCGGACGACCACCCGCACTGATGGGCCGTCGTGGTGACCGGAGTGTCGTTGGCGAGGAGCACGAGGGCGTGGTGGAGGCGCAGTTGGGTGCGCCACTGGGGGAAGGTCATGTGGAGATCGGTACGGAACAACCGGGACAGCGTGCGGTTGCTGGCGCCGATGTGCTGGCCGAGCTGGGTGAGCGTGCGGTTGTCGCCCGGATCCGCCTTCAACAGGTCGCAGAGGTCCTTGAGCTGGGGGGAGGCGGGGGTCGGCAGATGCAGCGGCTGGTGGGGTGAGACCCGGAGCTGATCCAGGAGCACGGCACGCAGCCGGGCGCGCTGGGGGCTGTCGTCGAGGGGCGTCTGCGTGTACGCGAGGATGAGCTCACGCAGCAGAGGCCCGACGGCAAGCACCGTCGGCTTCTCCAGCCCGATCGGGTCGTCCCCCGTCGGCAGGCCCACCAGGTGCATCTCCAGGTCGCCGTGGGCCTGGTGGGCGTGGACCGTACCGGCGGGAATCCAGATGGCGCGTGTGGCGGGCGCGACCCAGGTCCCCGTACTGGCGGTCACGCTCAGCACGCCCCGGCCCGCGTAGACGATCTGGTGGTCGTCGTGCCTGTGCGCGTCGACCTCCGCCCCGGTGGCGAGTCTCTGGGTGCGGGTCGGCGCGATGGGTTCATGGCGGATTCCCGGCATAAGTCGACAGCCTATCGGAGGAGCGACAGGCGTGTGGTGTGTCGCGGAGGGTGCGCCGGCCGGACCTTCAGCCGTTCGGGCCGGCCTCTGCCCCGGTGGTGGCGTGCTGTTCGAGGCGCCGGGCCAGCGCGCGCACGAGGTCGCTGAGGGCAGCGGGGCGTTCGATGACGAACGGCCGGTCGAGAGCGGCGAGTACGGGTGGGATCCAGTCCAGCCGTTCCGCCCGGATCCGGACGCTGACCCACTCCGCCTCGCAGCCGTCGCCGGGCGGGGGAGCGGTCGCGCACGCGGACAGTGTGGCGATATCGGCCGGCAGGTGGCTGCGGATGTGCTCCACGCTGCCGTGGACGCGCAGCGACACATCGTGGGTCCAGGGCGCGAGTGCCAGGCGGTCCAGCACGGTGGCCACCGCGTCGAAACCCGCCGGGACGTCGAACGAGCCGTCCTGCGCGGAGACGGCCGCGATCCGGTCGGCCCTGAAGATGCGTACCTCCCCGTCGGCCGGGTTCGCGGCCGTCAGGTACCAGCGCCCCGAGTGGGCCACGAGACCGTAGGGCAGGACAGTGCGTCCGCTGCTGCGGCCCGCCCGGTCCGTGTACGTGATCGTCACCGGGCGCTGATGCCGGGCGGCCTCGCCGAGTGCCAGCAGTACCTCTGCTTCCGGGGCTGGCAGGGGGCGGGGACGGCCGGTGAACTCCGCCGATTCCTGCAGCGCGTCGAGCCGTCGCCTCAGAGCTGCGGGCAGCACCCGCAGCAGCTTGGCCACGGCGCTCTCGCTGGCGGAGACGGAAGCGATGACGGGCCCGGCCCTGCGGGCGGCCAGCAGACCCAGCAGTACGGCCAGAGCCTCTTCGTCGGTGAGCATCAGCGGCGGCATCCGGTAGCCCGGAGCCAGCCGGTACCCCCCGTAGCGACCACGTACCGAGTCGACGGGTACCCCGAGATCCAGCAGGTGGCCGACGTAGCGGCGCACCGTGCGTTCGTCGACATCGAGCCGGGTCGCCAGTTCGGGGACGGGACGGATGCCGCCGCCCTGAAGGATCTCCAGCAGAGCGAGCACGCGAGCGGTGGATGTGGTCACGCCGGGAAGTCTGCCGGATATACCGGGCGGATCCTGTCCGGTATTGATCCTACTGTTCGAGACAGCACTCCATCCGGAACATTTCTGACAGGAAGCCGCTCATGAACTTCGTCTCGATCCGCGTGATCACGCACGACGTCGCCCGCCTCGTCGGGTTCTACGAACAGGTCACCGCGGTCTCGGCGACATGGTCGACCCCTGAGTTCGCCGAGATCGTGACACCGGCCTGCACGCTGGCCATCGCCGGCAGCCGCACCGTCGCCCTGTTCGGCAGTCCCGACTTGATCCGGCCAGCTGCCAACAGCACGGTGATCACCGAGTTCCGCGTCGACGACGTCGATGCCGAGTACGAGCGCCTGGCGCCGCTCGGCTGCGAGTTCGTCCAGGAGCCGACCACCATGCCCTGGGGAAACCGCTCGCTGCTCTTCCGGGACCCCGACGGGAACCTGGTCAACTTCTTCACCCCGGTCACTGCCGAGGCTGTGCGGCGGCAGGCGCGCTGAAGAGTCCGCCTGCTCCCGGCGGCGCGAGCCCGTCGCCGCAAGCGGGCGGCTGTCCGAGCCGGCGAGGTCAGTGGCTGCCCGTGAGCTCGCCGCTGAGGTTTCCGTGCATCCTGGCGCTCTCCCGGTTGAGACCGATCACCGTCACGGCCTTGCCGCGGGCGGCGTATCTGGTGGTGACCGCGTCGAGCGCGGCCACGGCGGAGGCGTCCCAGACATGGGCGCCGGTGAGGTCGATGACGACGGTCCCGGGGTCTCCCGCGTAGTCGAACCGGCCGGCCAGGTCGTTGGAGGAGGCGAAGAAGAGCTCTCCCGTGACGGCATAGACGACGCTCTCGCCCTCGGGGCCGGGGACAGCCGTGACGTCGGTCAGGTGGGCGACCCGCCGGGCGAAGACGGCCATGGCGGTGAGGGTGCCCACGATGACGCCGATGGACAGGTTTCCCGTGGCTACCACCACGGCGACGGTGATCACCATGACGGCGGTCTCGCCTGCCGGCATCCGCTTGAGGGTGGCGGGCTTGACGGAGTGCCAGTCGAAGGTGCCCACCGAGACCAGGACCATGACGGCGACCAGCGCGGCCATGGGGATGCGGGACACGACCGGCCCCAGGGCGATGCAGAGAATCAGCAGGAAGAACCCGGCGAGAAAAGTCGACAGGCGGGTGCGCGCACCGTTCTTGACGTTGATCATGGTCTGGCCGATCATCGCGCAGCCGCCCATGCCGCCGAAGAAGCCGGTGACGATGTTGGCGACGCCCTGGCCGATCGACTCGCGGGTCTTGTTGGAATGAGTGTCGGTCATCTCGTCCACCAGCTTGGCGGTCATCAGCGTCTCCATCAGCCCCACCAGCGCCATCGCCAGTGCGTAGGGCGCGATGACGGTCAGGGTGTGGACGCTGAACGGCACGTCGGGCAGCCCCGGCAAGGGCAGCGACGAAGGCAGCCTGCCCTTGTCGCCCACGGTGGGCACGGCGATGCCGGCGGCGACGGTGATCACGGTGAGGACCACGATGGACACCAGCGGCGCAGGGACCGCCTTGGTGAGACGGGGGAAGAACACCATGAGGCCCAGACCGGCGGCGACGAGCGGATAGACCGGCCAGGGGACGTCGTGGAGGTTGGGGATCTGCGCGGTGAAGAGAAGGATGCCGAGTGCGTTGACGAAGCCGACCATCACCGGGCGGGGGACGAACCGCATCAGCCTGGCGACCCCGAGAGAGCCGAGAACGATCTGGAACACACCGGCCAGCATGACGGTGGCGATCAGGTACCCCAGCCCGTGCTCACGGGCCACGGGGGCGACGACCAGGGCGACCGCACCCGTGGAGGCGGAGATCATCGCCGGACGCCCGCCGACGAACGCGATGACCATCGCCATGGTGCAGGCGGCGAACAGGCCCACCTTTGGATCGACGCCCGCGATCACGGAGAAGGAGATCGCCTCGGGAATCAGGGCCAGCCCCACGACCAGGCCGGCGAGCACCTCGGTGCGGAACACCTTCGGGGAGAGCCATGAGGGGCGGTGGGGACCGCGCAGCAGCGCGGCCGGGGACAGCGAAGAGGACAAGGGGCCCACCTGTTGGTTCGGCGCACCCTCACCCGTCGGGCGGTGGCGCTGGGGTCGACGCGGCCGGGGCCGGACGGTGCAGCCGCTCGCCCGGACGCGTGGCCGCCGTCGCACATCCGGTGGTGCTCGCGCGGAGTCCGGCCGCCCGGTGCCGGGCGGGGGAGTGCGGCCGGCAGTGAACAATCCGTGTACGGCCCGGAGAGCGGCATGCCGGTCCCGGTGCCGCACCCGGTAACTCTACCCTAACGTTAGGGTAGAGATCGGAGAGGTCGCGTGACCGCTCCGGATCACACCACGAGGAGAGCCGTGGCAGACATGGCGCACATGCAGATCGGCGAGGTCGCCCTGCGCACCGGGCTGTCGCTGCGCACGATCCGCCACTACGAGGAGACGGGCCTGGTCGTACCGTCGGCCCGCTCGCAGGGCGGCTTCCGCCTCTATACCGAGTCCGACGTGTCCCGCCTCATGGTTATCCGGCGGATGAAGCCGCTCGGGTTCACCCTGGACGAGATGCGCGACCTGCTGGAGGCCACCGACCGGCTCGATGGCCTGGACGATCTGCCGGAAGGGGAGCGGGAAGCGCTGCTGGACAGGGTCCGCGGCTACCACGCCACCGCCCTGGAGCGCGTGGCCGACCTGCGCACCCGGCTCGCCCGCGCCGAGGACTTCGCCACCACCCTCACCGAGCGCCTCGCCGCCCACCGGGGCGCCGGCGACACCGGCGCTCCGGTGCCGTGACGGGGGCGCGGCCGGGCGGTGACGCCTCCACGCGGGCTGCGGCCGTGCCGGACCGGGCGCCGGGCGAACGCCGCCCGGCGCAGGACCGGCTTCCGTTCGGACCGGCTTCCACTCCGTCGGCGGACAGCGGGACGGCCGTGCACATGCGGAACCTCTGCGCGGTCGCGAGTCTGGAGACGGCGGATCCGGAGCAGAGGACTGGGGCAACCGAAATGGCGCAGCCGACATGGGACAGCAGACTGCCGTCCGGGGACGACGAGTGGCTGCCCGTGCTCGACGTTCCCGAACCGCGGACACAGCGCCGCCTCACGGTGCTGGTGCGCTGGCTTCTGCTGCTCCCTCAGTTCATCGTGCTGTTGGTCCTGGAGGCCGTGGCGTTCCTCGCCACCGTGATCGGCTGGTTCGCCGCACTCTTCACCGCCCGGCTGCCCGGGCCCATCGCCCGCTGGCTGAGCGGCTTCCTCGCCTACGAAACCCGGGTGCACGCGAGCGCCCTGCTCCTGGTCGACACGTACCCGCCCTTCGCGCTCCGGCCCGTGTCCGGGTACCCGGTCAGGATCGAAGTGCGCCCCGGGCGGCTCAACAGGGTCGCCGTGCTCTTCCGGATCATTCTGCTGATCCCGGCGGCCATCGTGCAGAGCGTCTTCGTCTCGGGCTGGTACGCCGTGTGCTTCCTGAGCTGGCTCGTCGTGCTCGTCCTCGGCCGCATGCCCCGGCCTCTGTTCGAGGCAACCGCAGCCCTGCTCCGGTACACGATGCGCTACCACGCGTATGCGGCCATGCTGACGCCGGCCTACCCGAAGCGACTGTTCGGCGACCGGGACTTCCCGGCCGCACCGGGCAGCGCCGCGCCCGCGTCGGCGACCAGGCCACTGCGGATGAGTACGGCGGGGTCGGTGCTGGTGACGCTGTTCCTGGTGATCGGAGTGATCGTCAACATCTTCGGTGGCACCGCCGCACCGCCAGACAAGGCGGGCAACACGAGCGACACTGCGGCAGTCGGTTCGGCGGGGCAGGATCCCGACGGCTGAGCGCGCCGCTACGTCAGCAGTCCGGCGAGACGCTCGCGGACGGTGTCCTTGCCCGCTGCCGGGTCCGGTACCAGCTTGTCCCGGTCGTCGGGGTCCCGGGTCAGCGCGTGCAGCCGGCCGCCGCTGCGGGTGAGGATCAGATCGCTGCTGGTGCCGGCGATCTCCGCTGACCCCTGCGCCGTGTATTCGGTGACGGTGACCAGCGCGGAACGCTCCGCCGCAGCGAGTACCGCCTCGCTGTCCAGCGCGGAGTCGTGCTCGGCCGCCGAACCCCGCGGCAGCCAGTCGGTGAGCATACGGAGTGTTTCGTCGAGGGTGTGCAGACCGATCTGATGGACGCCGAGCGCATCGATGCGGACCACGAGGCAGATCCGTTCCGGCTGGGGGAGCACCAGGATCCGCCACGGCTCACCCGGCGCCGACCCGGTGGTGCGGGCATCGAGCACCTTGCGGGCCCTCTGCTGGAACGCCACGGCGATACCCAGGTCGCCCTGCACCTGGACCTGTTCACCCGTGGACCCGGCCAGCAGCAGCTGGCGCGCCGCCAGCGAGCGGACGGCCTCGGCGAGCACCTCGTCCGACGGGCGGGCCTCCAGGAAGTCCACGATCGCGTCCACGGCGGTGAGCTCGGCGATGGTGTAGGCGCCGAGCAGTACAGGACCGGTGTGCACGAGATCCACCACGGCCGCGACCAGCCCGGCGGGGACGGACGCCGCGCCCGGATCCGACGGCGTCGCAGCGGGAACGTCGTTGCGGTCGTCGCTCATGTCGGCCTCTCCGTCCGCCGCCAGTCCACCACCGGCGCCTCATGGCTGGTGCGGAGGACCGCGGCGGCGCTGCTGGACGGTGTCTCGGTGACCCACACCTCGGAGCTGCCGAACAGTCCCCGGCCCGCCCGGCCGGACAGCGACCGGCCGAGCTCTCCGGCAGGGTCCGGCCGGTCCGGGGGCGGGAACCGGGCGGCCAGGTCCTGGGAAACGGCGGTGACGTCGTCAGCCGCCTCGATCCGGCGCAGGGCCTGGGTCAGCAGCCGCGCGACCGGAGGTGTCAGGGATGTGGGCACGGCCAGCACCGGCGAGAGATACAGCGGATGCCGCTCGGTCATCCTGGACAGGCCCCAGGGGCCGACATTGCTGCGCGTGAACCGGTACACCACGTAGTCCATGAGGTGCCGGAGGTCGCTCACACTGGGCAGCTTGCGCCCGCCGAAGGCAGCCGGGGTCTTTTCCAGCTGTACCCAGGTGCCTTGCGCCGTGCGTCCGTGCAACTTCTCCCGCACCACATGACCGCGCATCCCGATGTCGGGGTAGACGCTCTTGTCGATGTCCTTGTGGTGGCTGGACAGGCGCGGGTGACTGACCTTGTCGAACCGCCACTCCTCGTACAACTCCGGATCGTCCACCAGCACATGGCCACCGCACAGTACGTCGTGCAGTTGGGGCACCTGCAACCCGTGCCGTTCCAGATCGGACAGGATGGTCGCTTCCTCCGGGCTGAGCCGTTCAGCCGCCGCGACCAGACCTTTCCTGTACTCCCCTGCCCGTGCGGTGATCTCGATCATCAGCCGCACCCGGTTGCGTACCTGCTCGGCCCGCTGGGCGCGCGCGCCCGAGGCCGCCTCGCCGGGCCGCCCGGTGTGCGGGATCAATGGCAGGGTGCGCTTACGCTCCACCCGACCAGTACAGCACGGCGGCCACCCAGGCGCACCGGCTCGGCTCGGCGCACGCGGCGCGGTACGCCGGAGCCGGTGCCGGACTCCGTGACCGAGCCGCGGTACGCGCGGAACCGGAGGCCCGTCCGGCCACCGCACGCCGTTGCCCGCCTCTGCCGGCGCCGGGGTGGCGCGGGAGCACTCCGGCGTCCGGCCCGCCCCGTCCGGCGCCCGTCGGCGGAGCCGGCGTTTCAGAACAGCAGGGACTTCACGGTGTCCAGGGCCTGGCCGGGGTCGTCGCCGATCCAGGCGGTGTGCCCATCCGGCCTGATCAGAGCGGCCGGGGCCGTGGACCAGGCCGTGGCCTGATCCTGGTCCATGGGCGGGTGCGCCCCGGGGGCGGGTGTGACAGCGGCCGTGTCCACCAGACCGTCCAGACCGGCGCCCGCGACCGCCCGCCCCGCGTGGAGGCGGCCGCCGGTGAAGTCGAGCAGGGCGAACCGTCCCGGCCGTGCGGTCTCGAACAGCCGCCGGGGGCCTTCACCGTCCGGTGCCGCAGTGAAGGCCAGGTCGGGGGCGCGGGCGCCGATGCGGGGGTCGCTGTGGTCCGAGCCGTCGAGCGTGCCGTAGCGGACGCCGAGCTGGGACAGCCGGGCCGCGAGATCGTGGTTGAGTGCCGGATGTTCGGCCAGCAGGGTGTCGAAGCGCCGGCGCAGCGTGAAGCCGTCCAGGCCGGCGGCGGTGACCAGGGCGACTTGGGCACGTACGTCGTCGAGTACGGCCGCTCCCACCTGCCGCCGCTCGCGCGAGTAGTCGTCGAGCACCCGGGAGGCGGCGCCCGCGCGCAGGACGGCGGTCAGCCGCCAGGCCATGTTGTGGGCGTCCTGGACACCGAGGTTCATCCCCTGGCCGCCCATCGGATAGTGCATGTGGGCGGCGTCCCCGGCCAGCAGTACCCGCCCGCTGCGGTAGGTCTCCGCGAGCTTTCCCGCGTCCCCCACGGTGGCGGTCCGCCGGGGATCGCGCATGCCGAGATCACTCCCCGCGACCCGCTCCACCGCGGCACGCAGATGGGCGAAGGGCACCGGGGACGGGGGCGTCCGGTGCATGGTCGCGTGGTCGATCACACCGACCATGTGCCGGCCTTCGGGCAACGGGATGGTCAGCAGGACTCCCGCCTCGCAGGACAGGATCGGCGCACCACCCGGTGGCGGGGCGTCGAGGACGACGTCGGCGGTGAGGGTCGTGGTGATCGTCTCGGTGCCGGTGAAGGGAATCCCGGAGGCGGTGCGGACGGTACTGTGCGCGCCGTCGCAGCCGACCACGTAGCGTGCGGTCAACCGGCCGGGCCCGGCGGGGGAGTCGGTCAGCGCCTCCACCCGGCCGGGGAACTGCCGCAGGCCTGTGACCCGGCAGCCGCGGGTGACCTCGCCGCCCAGTGCGAGCAGCCGGCGCTCCATCAACTCCTCCGTACGCACCTGGGGGTTGAGCAGCACGGAGGCGAAGCGGGTCGGCAGCCCGGTGAAGTCGAGCCGGGTCTGCCCCAGGGCGAAGTGCCAGGAGTCCACGCTCTGTCCTGCTGAGAGCAGGGGGTCGGCGAGCCCGCGAGTGTCGAACAGTTCCAGGGTGCGCGGCTGCACGGTGAAGCCGCGTGACCAGGCGGAGCGCTCGGTACGGGCCTCCAGCAAGCGGACACCGACCCCGCCCGCGAGGAGCTCCGCGGCCAGCCATGTCCCCACCGGACCGGCTCCGACTATCAGGACGTCAGTGTCAAAATCCGTCATGGCGCTCCTGGATCGCAGATGTTCGAGGATGCGTGGCTCCTCCCGCGTCCCTGCCCTTGTTCGCCGGCTCCGACGGGCGGGGAGAGATGCTGGAGGGTCGCGCGGTGAGGCTCGCTGCGCCCAGTCGGCTCAGCAGGCCATCCCAGCACGACTCCTGATGAGGCAGCAGGATATTATCAGGTTCCTTATATTCTCCACGAGGGGGCCACGGTGATCGATGATCCGTCCACCCGCGCCGGCTACCTCGCCTGGCAGTTCGGGCAGGCCGTCACCCAGCGCCTGGAGAGGGCCCTGCGGCCGCTCGATCTCAGCCTGGCTCAGCTGGGCTGCCTCACGCAGGTCGGCTCCTCTCCCGGTATCTCCAGCGCCGAGGTCGCCCGCAGGGCCGGGCTCACAGCGCAGTCCATGGGCGCCGCTGTCAGCGGCCTCATCGCCCGCGGCCTCCTCACCCGCAGCCCGCACCCGACGAACCGGCGGGTCCTGGAACTACGGCTCACCGGTACGGGGCTGACCCTTGCCGCCCGTGCTCAACAGCTGGCCGACGAGGTGCAACAGCAGATGTTCGAGGTGCTCTCCACCGGCGAACAGGCCACCGTGCACGCCCTGCTCCACCGTCTGCTCGAACACAACTTCCCCGAAGCGCTGTACCGCTACGGCCCCACCCCCCGCTGACCGCGACCGGCCGGCGCACTCACAGCTCGCTCCCGTAGCCGCCGGTGGCGCCGGGCGGACCGGACGGAATCCGGTCCGGAGAGCGTCACCCGGCCGGGGGTGCCGCCGCGGGGACGGTGTTCCGCCGGGCGGGCGCCCCACTGCGGCGCGCCGAGCGCGTCGGACCTGTGCCCCCGGGCTCCCCGCTTACGCTTTCGCCGCCGCCTCGCGTGCTCACGTACACGCTCCGCCACCGCGTACCAGCCGACCAGATGGGAACTCGCTGTGCCGAACCAGTTCGCCCTCGACCTCGCCAAGATCCGCGAGGAAGCCCGCAACCACCTCAGCAAGGGCCCCGTCACTTCGGCGAACACATCCGACCTGCAACGCCT
Organism: Streptomyces sp. NBC_00388; assembly: GCF_036061255.1. Lineage (NCBI taxonomy): Bacteria > Bacillati > Actinomycetota > Actinomycetes > Kitasatosporales > Streptomycetaceae > Streptomyces > Streptomyces sp. NBC_00388. The sequence continues at coordinate 481,849 of NZ_CP107948.1, read as the reverse complement.
CATCGATGTGCTCAACGAGGTGGTCGCCACCGAGATGGTCTGCTATCTGCGGTACACGCAGAACGCGATCGTCGCGCAGGGCATCAACCGTGAGCAGGTCGCCGCGCTGTTCCGGGAGCACGCCGGCGAGGAGCTGAACCACTTCCAGCGGGTCTCCGACCGGATCAACCAGCTGGGTGGCACCCCCGACCTGGACCCCGCCACCCTTGTCGCCCGCTCGCACACCGAGTACGAAGCACCCGAGGAGAGCGACCTCCAGGAGATGATCCGGGAGAATTTCGTCGCCGAGCGCATCGCCATCGAGACGTACACCGAGATCGTGCGCTGGATCGGCGAGAGCGATCCGACCACCCGCCGTCTGATGGAAGACCTCCTCAAGGAGGAGGAGGACCACGCGGACGAGCTGAACGACCTGTACGAACCCGCCTCCTGACCGGCAGGGCCGCACGGGCGCGGCCCGGGCCGCGTTGCCGGCTCCCGCGCCTGCCGCGGCCGGCGGAGCGAGCGCGGGTACCTTTCTGCGGAGGCGGGCGGCAGCAGAGCAGCCTGCGGAGCGGAGAAGCGAGGCGGGCGCCCGGATGCGGACGACGGCCGGGGCCCGCGGCGAGGCGCCCGACGCGCGCCTCGCCGCATACAGCAGCGTGTCCACGTCCCTGGCCCTGTGCAGTGACCGGGCTCTGAGCGGGCTGCTCGACACCGCGGCGCCGCTCGGCTCCGGTATCGGAGGGCGGTCGGCGCTGCTGGAGACGGCCGGCACGCCGGTCTTCGTGAAGCGGGTGCCCCTGACGGAGCGGGAGCTCCTTCCGGAGAACGTGCGCTCCACGGCGAACGTGTACCAGCTCCCCGCCTTCTGCCAGTACGGCATCGGGGGGCCGGGCATCGGGGCGTGGCGGGAGGCTGCCGCTCACACCATGACCACGAACTGGGTTCTCGCGGGGGAGTACCCGGGGTTTCCTCTCATGTACCACTGGCGGGTGCTGCCGGACACCGCGCCGGAGCTCCCGGAGGAGCTCGCTGACGTGGACCGGGCGGTCCGCTACTGGGGAGGCGGGCCGCAGGTGCGCCGCCGTATCGAGGCCCTCCAGCAGTCCCGGGCGAGCCTCGTCCTGTTCCTCGAATACATCCCGCAGACCCTCCACGGGTGGCTGACCGGGCAGCTCCGGGCGGGCGACGCGGCCGCCGACCGGGCCGCTTCGCAGGTGGAGAAGGAACTGCGGGCCGGAATCTCCTTCATGAACGCCCGCGGCCTGCTGCACTTCGACGCCCACTTCGAGAACATCCTTACCGACGGCCGGCGGCTCTACTTCACCGACTACGGCCTGGCTCTCTCGTCACGCTTCGAATTGTCACCCGGCGAAGCGGCCTTCTTCGAACGGCACAGGACCCACGACCGTGCCTACACGCTCAGCTACTTGGTGAACTGGCTGATCACTGGCGTGTACGGATACGGCCGGGCGGAACGCGAAGCCCTGATACGCGCGTGCGGCGCAGGGGAGCGACCCCCGCAAGGCCCTCCCGGGGTCACAGCGATCCTCGGCCGTCACGCACCGCTCGCTGCCGTCGTCACGGATTTCTACGGCAGGCTCCAGCGGGAGAGCCGGGAGGTCCCGTACCCGCTGGAGGCGATCCGCCGCGTCCTCGGGGCCGGTCACAGCTGACCGCTCCCGGTGCGACGTCCTCTCCGCCCGCGCCCTCGCGGTCCGGGGCCTCGAAGGGCGAGGTCACCCGGACCGTCAGGTGCCGGTACGAGAGCGGATGGGGTACCAACGGCGCTGTGGGGGAGCGTTGTCGGCGGGGTTCAGGGCGCGTGCAGCGCCGGCGTGGGGGAGAGGCGGGAAGCGGCCGGCTGGAACACCTGGTCACCGCTCAGCGGAGGTTCGCCGCGAACGCCGCACACGAACTGCGCACCCCTCTCACCATTCAGCGTGCCGCGGCCGAGATCGGCCTCGCCGATCCCGACCCGGAGCGCGTGCGCTGGATCCGCAGTGAACTCATCCATGTCGCCGGCCGCAGTGAACACCTCGTCGAGTCGCTCCTGCTGCTCGCGACCGCTCAGCAGGACCTGGACGGCGGGCAGTCCGTACGTCTCGAAGAGACCACGGCGATCATCGCCGCCGACGTGGCCGACGAGGCCGGGCAGCGCGATATCAACGTCACCACCACGCTGGACGCGGTGACCGTCGAGGGCGATCCGGTGCTGCTGACCCTCCTGATCCGCAATCTCGTCGACAACGCACTGCGCTGCAACCACCCCGGCGGCACGATCCGCGTCGTCCTCCACGACCGGACGCTCACGGTCTCCGACACCGGCCCGCTCGTGCCCGCCGAGGACGCACCCCGCCTTTTCGAACCCTTCCGACGCCTCGGTGAACGTACCCACAGTCCCGGCGAGGGCGCCGGCCCGGGGCTGTCCATCGTCGCGTCCATCGCGCACGCGCACGGCGCGGAATTCACCGTCGATGCCCGTCCCGCCGGCGGTCTCACCGTCACGGTGTTCTTCAACGGGGCGAGCCCCGGCCGGCCTGACGACGACCGGCACAAGAGGCCGGCGGAGGCCGACGGGACCCTCGAAGGCCGGCCACGGCATTAACCACCGCTGAGCTCTTCCTTAAGGGCGCCTCAAGACTGATCAGCACTGCCCTGAACTGCGAATTCGGGCGGAGAGAGGCGCATAGCGTGGGTGACCCGACCCCACTGTAGGAGCTCCGGATGACTGTCCGTGTGCCACGAGCGCGACCCCGCCATCGCGTCGACCCGGCGCTGAGCACCGCCCCGCCGCGCCTGTCGCCTCACGCGTGCGGCGTGGGCATCGTGGCGGGCGCCGGGGTGGTCGCCCTGATGTGGGGCGTACAGGCGCGGCCGTCCGCGCGGCTGGACGCCCTGTTCGCCACGGCGGCTCACCTCACGGGGCTGCTCGGCGGTTACGGGGTCGTCGTGATGCTGCTGCTGATGGCACGGATCCCGGCCGTGGAGCACGGCGTCGGAGCGGACCAGCTGGCGCGCTGGCACACCTGGGGCGGGCGTCTGGTGTTCACCGCGATCGCCGCGCACGCGGTGCTCGCGCTGTTCGCGTACGCCGCCTACCGGAGCGTCGACGTCATCACAGCGGGCACGGGGCTGTTCGGATACCCAGGGGTGGCCGCCGCCGTAGTCGGCCTCGTACTGCTGCTGGCTGTCGGCGTGACATCGGCACGCGCCGTACGCCGCCGGATCAGCCACGAGAGCTGGCGCGCGGTGCACCTGGCCACCTACGTCGCAGCCGCGCTGTGCTTCGTCCACCAGCTCGCCGGCCCCGATGTGGCGGGGGGCGGACCGTTCACGCTCTGGTTCTGGTCACTGCTGCATGCCCAGGCCGCGGTGTTGCTGTTCTGGTACCGGGTGGTGGTGCCGATCCGGCGTGCGCTCCGCCACGATCTGCGGGTCGCCCGGGTGCGGGTCGAGGCACCGGGCATCGTCACGATCGAGTTCACCGGGCGTCACCTGGATGAACTGCAGGCGGAATCAGGGCAGTTCTTCCGCTGGCGGTTCCTCACCAGACGGCTGTGGCGCACCGCGCTGCCGTTCTCACTCTCCGCACCGGTCCGGGACGACCTGCTGCGGATCACCGTCAAGGCAGCCGGCGACCACTCCCGGCGAGTACGCCGGATCCGGCCCGGTGTACGCGTGGTGGCAGCCGGGCCGTTCGGCGCTCTCACCGCACACCGGCGAAAACGCCGCAAGGTGCTGCTGCTGGCCGGCGGGGTCGGGATCGCACCCTTGCGGGCGCTCTTCGAGACACTTCCCGGAGAGCCGGGCGACGTGACACTGCTCTACCGTGCGTCCCACCCCGAACTGTTGGTACTGAGCGAGGAGTTGCAGTCCATCGCTCAGCAGCGGGGGGCCGCTCTGCACTATCTGCTCGGCCCCAGCGACGCGGAGGCCGACCCCCTTTCGCGGGACCGGCTGCGTGCGCTGGTGCCGGACCTGGCCGACCACGACGTCTTCCTCTGCGGGCCGCCGGGGATGACGAGGGCTGCCACTCTGGCACTGCAGCAGGCGGGAGTGCCGGTCGAGCGCATCCACTCCGAGGAGTTCGCGATGACGAGCTGAGGGCCCCGCCGAAGGGTGCCGCGGGACCGCCGCATCATCCAGAATCAGCAGTCGACCTGAGAGGAAGGGCGGCACCGTGGCCGCTACGCATCCGCTGTACAGCAGGCTCCCCATCCCCGTGGTGGCCGGCACGACCCGCGAACGCAGGCGCCACCGGGCGCGGCGCTCCCCGACCTTCGTGCACCGCGTGCGCGCCGCCGCGCTGCTGACCATGACGGGTGCGGCAGCGGCGACCCTGCTCTCCGTCACCGTCAGCCCCACCTCCCCGCCTGCCGCGGACCGTTCCCGGCCGCACTCCGCCCCGGACATGGGAGGCGGCCCCGCCGACGCGGGCGGGGGCCACCACCGGCCGGCCGTGCGTGGAGGGGCATGAGACGGACCGCAGGTGCTGATCCGGGACGCCGCTACGGGGTGCTCTCCGCGAGGCCGCACCCCGCGAGGCCACTGCGCAGCAGTGCGAACCCGTGCTCCGCGTCCCGCACCGCGCCCCGATAGCGGGCGTCGGCCGGTTCGCCGTAGGCCAGGCGCTCGGCATTGTCCTGAGCGAGCGCCCACTGTGTCGCCACGATCTGGGCGGCAGCCAGCCGTGCGGTGACCTCGGTGGCATCCGCCGTCTCGTGCAACGCCTGCGCGAGGGTGAGCTCCGCACCGGTCTTGAACTGGGTCATCCGGGCCACGAGCGAGGGTGCCTCGTAAATCATCCGCGTGAGGCTGCGGATCTCCGGGCGGTCGTTGAGACCGGTGATCGGATCACGTGCGCGCAGCCCGGCCAGGAAATGCTCGCGCAGCGCGGCCAGGGGCGTGTCGGGTGCGGGGCGCGCCCGCACCACCCGGGCGGATTCGGTCTCGTGGTCGGCGAGCCGGTGCACGACGAGGTCCTCCTTCGCCGGGAAATAGGCGAAGAGAGTGCGCTTCGACACCTCTGCCGCTTCGGCCACCTCGGCCACCGACACCTGGGTGAAGCCGCGTTCGAGGAAGAGGGTGATCGCCGCGTTGGAGATCGCCGCACGCGTGCGTTCCTTCTTGCGTTCCCGAAGACCTGGCTTGCTCTCCACGCCTCCACCGTATCAGAAATATTGCCCTGGGGATCTTTATGCACCTGGTATACATTTGCACCCGGGTTAAGAGGCGGAAGAGGAGTCGGCATGGCGACGGACACGGACACGGACACGGACACCAGGAACGAGATCGAGGCCGAGGTGGTCATCGCGGGCGGGGGCCCGACCGGACTGATGCTCGCGTGCGAGCTGGCGCTGGCGGGCGTCGACACGTTGGTACTGGAGAAGCTGCCCCGGCGCATCGAGCAGGTGAAGGGCGGCACGATCCAGCCCCGGACCGCCGAACTGCTGGAAATGCGCGGCCTCCTGGAGCCGATGCTGCGCCGGGCGGCACAGCGCGAACCGGTCGGCGGGCACTTCGCGTTGCTGCCGGTGCCGCTGGACTGCACCCCCTGGGAGACCCGGCACCCCTTTCCGCTCGGGGTCCCCCAATGGGTGATCGAGGAGGTGCTGGAGGAGCGGGCGCTCGCGAGCGGCGCACGGGTTCTGCACGGGGCCGGGGTCCTCGGAGTGGAGCAGGGTGACGGAGTGACCGTGGTGACGGACGGTCTGCGGGTGCGGGCGCGCTACCTCGCGGCTTGCGACGGCGGGCACAGCACCGTGCGGAAGCTGCTCGACCGCCCGTTTCCCGGCAGGCCGGGGACCTACCTCGCGGTGCTCGCCGACATCCGGCTCTCCGCCGTCTCATCGCTGGTCCCGAAGCAGTCGGGGCAGGTGAGCGACCTGACCCGAAGCGTCGGCGACTGCTGGGCCATGCTGATCCCCATCGAAGGTGATACGTACCGGCTCACCTACGGCCGTGCCGATCAGGCGGACGTCACGCGCGACAGCCCGGTCACCCACGAGGAGATCGCCGCCCTGCTCCGGGTGGTGTACGGCGACGAGACCGTCCTGGGCGCGGTCCAGAACGCCTCACGGTTCACCGACGCCACCCGGCAGTTGGAGAACTACCGGGCGGGCCATGTCGTGTTCGCGGGCGACGCCGCCCACATCCACCCCCCGCTGGGCGGCCAGGGGGTCAACCTCGGCATACAGGACGCGCTCAACCTGGGCTGGAAACTGGCGGCGGCCGTGCAGGGCCGAGCCCCTGCCGGTCTCCTGGAGAGCTACCAGACGGAACGGCACCCGGTCGGCGCGCGCGTACTGCACCACACATCGGCGCAGCGGGTCCTGGCCGACCCGCGGCCGGCGGCGGATGTGGCCGCCCTGCGCGATGTCGTCATCGACCTGCTGCGCCTGCCGGACGCCAACCGCCATATGGCGGGCCTGATGTCGGGCCTGTCACTCCACTACGAGAGCCCGGGCGGGCACCCCCTCACCGGGCGGCGGGTGCCCGACGCCGACCTGGTCACCGCGGCGGGATCCACCCGTCTCTCGGCGCTGTTCGGCGCAGGACACGCCGTCCTGCTGGACCTGGCGGGAGTGGTGCCCGCGGACTTCAGGCCCGGACAGCGCGTGGACGTCGTCCGTGCGACGTGTACGGAGAAACTGGGCGCCGCCGCCCTGCTCCTGCGTCCTGACGGCTATGTCTGCTGGGCCACGGACGACGCGGCCGACTGCGACAGGACGCTGCTGCCCGCCATCGCCGCGGGGCTGACGACTCGCTGACCCCCCGGGCGCAACCCGACTGCCCCGGGGCCACGGAGCACGCCCGGGGCGCCGATCGGCAGGGGGCGCGGGCGAACCCCCGGATCGGCCGGGCGCGCCCGGTGGAGGTGGGTGCCGAGGGGCGGCGGCTGGGTCATGACGGTCCACGGGAAGTCCGGCGGCGCGCGACCACCCGGCGCGGTGTCAGGATCGGCCGTGGCTGCCCGGCATGTCCTCGCCCGCTTCTGCCACGGAGAGGAGGTTTTCAGCGCCGCCTTCGAGCATCCGGGCGATTTTCGCCGAGCGCGGGAGCATCGTCTCCTCGTAACTGTGTACGGCGTCGTCGATGGTGGAGGAGCGAACGAGCGCGAGGGCGAGTTCGCAGGCGTCGAGCATGGCGAGGTTGACGCCGACGCCGAGCGGCGGCATGAGGTGTGCCGCGTCCCCCAGGAGTGCCACGCTGGGCGAGTGCTGCCAGGTGTGCGGCACGGGCAGGGCGAAGAGCGGGCGGTCGACGTAGGCGCCGTCGTTGTCGGTGATCAGCCGGAGCAACTGCGGTGCCCAGTCCGCGTACGCGCTGAGCAGGTGCGCGCGGAGGCCTTCGGTGTCCTCGGGGCGCAGGCCGTGCGCCGTGATCCAGTCCACCGGAACGGACTGCATGATGTAGACGCGCATGTGGCCACCGCTGTTGCGCTGCGCGAAGAGACCCCGCTTGCCGTCGGCGATGTGGGCACCGCCTCGTCCGACCAGGTGGGAGAGCTCGGGGTGCGCGTTCTCCATGTCGTCGAACCGTGCTTCGAGGAAAGTGACTCCGGTGTACTGCGGCGTCGCGGGCGACACCGCGGGACGGACGCGGGAGGGGGCCCCGTCGGCGCCGATCACGAGATCGGCCTCGACGGATGTCCCGTCGGAGAACGACAGGGTGCGAGGCCCGTCGGACGGTCCGCTCACGGAGGCGAGACCGTGCCCCCACTGGACCGTCCCCGGAGCGAGTGAGCGCAGCAGGAGATCGCGGAGCTGTCCGCGGTCGATCTCCGGGCTCGCGGTCTCGCCCTCGTCCGGCAGGTGGTGGGCGAGAATCCGCCCGGCCGGGTCCATCTGCCGCATTTCCTGCCCGTCGAACCTGGCCAGGGCGAAGAACTCGTCCAGCAGCCCGGCTTCGCGGAGTGCGAGCTGGCCGTCCTCCTCGTGCAGGTCGAGCGAGCCCCCCTGGTTACGGGAGCCTGCCCCCTTGTCGCGGTCGAACACCGTCACCGGGATGCCGTGCTGCTGCAGGATGCGTGCGCAGGTGAGGCCTCCGGGGCCGGCCCCGATGATGCGGATACGTGCGTTTGCGGGTGTCGGAGAGTCCACGGTGGGTTCCTTCTCGTCGGTGGGGCCCGGTACTTCCGTGGCACGGCGAGGACCGGCGCCGCGACCCCGTGGTGCGGCGACCCCTGCGGTGTCCAGGAAAGCAGAAGTGAGTCAATAAGTGCAACCGTTCAAGTTTCTGCTTCATTCCAGCTATGGGGTACAGTGACGGGATGTCCGATTCCCCGGCCGTAGGCCGCCGTGAGCGCAAGAAGGCCGCGACCAGGCAGGCCATCGCCGACGCCGCCCTGGAGCTCTTCCTGGAGCACGGTTTCCAGGCAGTGAGCGTCCGCGACATCGCGGAAAGGGCCGATGTGTCGACGACGACGCTCTTCGCGCACTTCCCGGGCAAAGAGGCGCTGGTCTTCGACCGCGAGGAGAAGGTCGACGCGGAGCTGGCCGCCGCCGTCCGCGAGAGGCCGAAGGGGCAGGGAGTGATCGAGGCCCTCCGCGCTCACGCCCTCAGCTCCTGGGCGACACTCGCGTCGGACCCTCGCCTTGAGCGTTTTTCGGAGCTGGTGGACCGGACGCCGGCGCTCCGCGAGTACGCGGAACGCATGTGGACGAGACATGCGGGCACCCTCGCCGCTGTGATCGCGGAGGACCTCGGCAGGGAGGCGGACGATCTCGCGTGCGCGGCGCTCGCGCGGTTCGTCCTGGAACTGCCGGCCCTGGTCAGGGGGCGTCACGACCCACGCGCGGCCGTGGAGACGGTCTTCGACCTCCTGGTCGACGGCTGGCGGGCACAGCACGATTTCGGGGACGCGGCGACAACCGGCAGCGAGAGCTGACGGCGAGAGCCGGCCCACCTGGGCGGTGGGAACCGGGCGTGGCAGGCAGCCGTGCCGCCGGCTCGACCGCCCGGTCGCACGCCACCCCGTACCTCCGTGCCGCGCTCAGGAATCTGCGGCCAGGTGGCGCGGCGGACGCCGGTGACGGCCCTCGGGGTCCGGCGCGAGCGCGATGCTGACGCGCGGGACGCGCCGTTTGACCATCGACACCGACATCGCGCGGAACACCGTCATCACCACGACGATCGCCGCGACGGCGAGCGTCACCGCAGCACCGCCCCACGCGATCGCCGGACGGGGGCCCCACGTCTGCGCCATCCAGCTCGCGGCCAGGGTGCCGAGGAACCAGCCCGAGCGGTAGACGAGTTGGAAGATCGCCATCACCCGGCCGCGGAACTCCGGCAGCGTCTGGAGCTGTGCCAGGCTGAGCAGCCCCGCCCGCAGGACGAGCGAGACGACTCCCACCGGCAGCAGCACCATGCCGAGGGTCAGCAGGGTCGGCATGGCCGCGGTGACGAGTTCGAGAATCCCGAGCAGGAGAGTGCCCACCAGCACTGTGCCCAGCACGACCTTGGTGCGCCAGGTCAGCCAGGCCCCGATGAGGGAGCCGACGGAGATGACGGCGAGCAGAATGCCGTACGACCCTGCCTGCCCCGCGAGTTCACTGGACGTCAGCAGGAGCAGCATCGAGGGGAGACTCGTACCGAAGAGGCCGACGGTGCCGATGACGAGCAGCAGGAGTGTGAGGCCGGGACTGTGCCGCACATAACCCCAGGCGCCGCGCACCCGGGGGCGCCCCACCGTCCGCCGCGGACGGACGTGGAGCTGCGCCGGGCGGATGAGCAGGAGCGCGGTGAGCATCGTCAGGTACGAGAGCCCGTTCAGCAGGACCACCCCGCCCAGGCCCACCGCCCCCATGAGGGGGCCCGCCACGGCCGAGCCGACGACCAACGACAGGTTGAGGATCACGTTGTTGAGGGTGACCGCCTGCCTGAGCAGGGCATCGCCCGCGACTTCCGAGACGAAGACCTGCTCCGTCGGCAGCCCCATCGCGTTGATACTGCCGACGCAGAGCGCGCTGACCACGAGGTGCCACACCGCGAGCGAGCCACTGTGTGCCAACAGGCCCAGCAGCAGGGCCGCCAGAGCGAGCAGGGTGTGGGTGCAGAGCAGCACCCGGCGTGGCGGGAAGCGGTCGGCAGCCAGACCGCCCACCTGGCTGAACAGCAGCATCGTGAAGATCGGTGCCGCGGTGACGACACCGAGCACGACTGCGTCGTGGCTGAGTCGGTAGGTGAACCACCCCAGCGCCACGAGCTGGGTGTTGGTGCCGGTCTGGGAGACGATCAAGCCGGCGTAGTAGAACCGTGGGTTGCGGGAGGCGAGGAGTCCCCGCGCGCGTACGCCCGGCGCCGCACCGCCCGCACTGCCCGGCGCCGCACCGCCTGTTCCGTACGCCGTCCCGTCCGTTGTCCCGCCCGTCATCCGGCGATCTGTGCGTACAGGCCGGACACACCCTCCATGAAGGCGTCGGCCGACAGCCGCTCCTCCGCCAGTGCCCGCACGTCCCGCCGGTCGCTGTCCAGCGCCTCGCGGATGTCCGCCATGACGAGAGCCGGGTCGCGGTCACTGTGGGCGCCGGTGAGGTTGTACCGCATGAGGGGGCCGATGTTGTCCGCAGTGACGGGGCCGGCGTAGTGGTGCCCCGCGCAGAGGGTCGGGATCCCCGTCGCCATGGCCTCCATCGCACCGCGGCCGAGCGAGATGGCCACGTCCATCTCTCCGAGCAGGTGGGGTATCGACTGGCACGGCAGGTGGTTGATGAGGACGATCTCGCTGCCGAAGCGGTCGCTCACGTCCCAGAACCCGGGGCCGTCGCCCGCCACGTACAGGAGGACCTCCTCGCGGTCGATGTTCTCGATGATCCGGCCGAGGAGAGGCTCGCGCCCGGAGTCCAGCCGGCAGTAGAGCAGGACCCGGGGTCGCCGCGCGCCGCTCCTGGTGAGGACTGCGGGGAAGCGCTCCAGGTCGACACCCTGGTGGAGGAGGACTGCCTGGTCCGGGGGGAGGTAACTCCGCTGCAGTGACAGCGCGTTCTCCGTCATGCAGAGGAAGCGGGTGCAGCGCGAGACGAGGTAGTCGGACGAGTGGCGGCCGGCGTGGTGGACGATCCTGAACGCCGGTATGTGCTCGTCGAAGTCCCTCAGCATCTCGTCGGGAACCTCGTCGACGAGGATCAGGTCGGTCTTGCCGGAGGGATCGGTCTCCTCCGCCACGGTGACGGAGTCCATGCTGCGGAACGTCGAGGTCAGGGCGAAGCTGGAGGGTGCGTCGACGATGAGCCGCACGGTGTGGCCCGCTCTGCTCATGGTCCTGATCAGGTCGAGGACAAAGCTCTGCTGGCCGTAGGTGTGGTATCGCCCGCGCTGGCTGTACTTTCCGTCGTAGAGCGCGTTGCTGCCGGTGGCGAGCAGGTAGGTGATGTGCACGCTTCCTCATCGGGTCGCTGAGTGGGGGGCGCGGGCGGTACCCGGTACCGGACACGCCGGGGCCGCGCCTCCGGTATGGAGGCGCCGCCCGCCCACGGGTGGTGGTGGCAGGTGTCCTGTCGGGGACCGGGCGCCGCCCGCGGTGTGCGGCGCGTGGGCGAAGAGCGCGTCAGACGCCCTTCGGGTACTGCTCGAAGCCGAAGCGCCGGTCGAACTCGTCCTGGCGGTCCTTGTCGAAGAAGCGCACCATCTTGACCATCGGTCCCCAGCGTTCGTCCAGACTCATGCCCTCGATACTGAATCCGTGCTTGAGCTGGAAGATCATCGCCGTGCGGTTGCTCGGGTGGTGCTCGGACGTCACACGCTCGTAGCCGAGTGCCCGCAGGTATTCCAGCAGCTTGACGTAACAGAGAGCGGCGACGCGCTGTGCGCGGTACTCGGGCAGCATTCCGCTCGTGCCCAGGTAGAAGGTGTCGGGGTCCGCCATCCGGCCCTTCAGCCAACCCATCAGATTTCCCTCACCGTCCTCCATGAGGATCCGCTCCTGGTGGAGCGTCCGGTACTGCGTGACCAGCTCCTCCGACTTGGGGCGGTAGGGGTAGGCGTCCCGGTCCGGGAAGACGGACGCGTAGATCTGACCGACCGCTTCCCGGAACGTCACTTCGTCGACGCACCGGCCGACTCCGCTGCCCGCGCCCGGCAGCCGCACGGGAAAGAAGCGTGAGCGTATGTCGTCGATGGTTTCGGCGGTTTCGATGGCGTCGAGGGTGTCGGAAGAAGGCATGGGTTCACCTGAGTTGGTTCGTGTCATGGACGGGCGGCACTGTGGCCGCGGCGGGCAGCGCGGGACTGCGTGGCGCGGTCCGTACAGTGGGAAGGGCGACGCCGGGGTGGTCCCGATCCCCGTACGAGAGGGCCGGGTTGGGGCGCTGGCTGGTGCTGACGGCAGGAGCGCCTGGCTTCCGGAGTGCCGGGGAACTGGCAGGTCACCTGTAGGGATGCCGGAAGCCGGGCGGGGGGAGACCGGGATCGCCGGGTTCCGTCTGGGAGGACGGCAGCCGGGTGGCGATGGTTCCATTGATCAGCCGGTCAGTCGGCCGACAGCGCCGGGCGGGTGTGTCGCGGGGTGTGTTCTCCCGACCGCGTCCGGGCGCACGGCAGCCACTCGCCTCCGCTCCCTGCCCGGGGCCCCCGGCACCCACCGCCCCGCGCCCGCGCCGACTGCCGCACGACGTGTGGAACGGCTCGTCAACTTCTGCTTCCTGGCTCTGGATGACGTCTCCTTGCGTTTTTCGCATCACAGGATCCGATGCCAGAGTCGGCGGAAAAGTTCATCGCCCGGGCCGGCCAGTCCCGTTCCGTCCCACCCGTCGGCCTCGACCGCCCTTCGACATCGGTGTTTTCCAACCGCACACACCGTCAGGGCGAACCCGGGCGGCCTCTGGGGCTCTACCCGACACCAGTTGGTTCACCAGGACCGCGAAACTCGTACTGAGCGCTTCCGGCCCGGCCCACGTCACACGCTGCTCAGGACAGCAGAGCCGCCGCGAGGTCGCTGGGCCGGGCGGCGAACGGGCTGTGACTGCCCGGAAGCGTACGCACGGCGAACCGACGGCCGGGCATGGCCCGGTCCGCTTCCGCGATCATCAGATCCTGCACGGCGGGGGGCAGGGCCCGGTCGGCGGCGCAGCGCACGAAGGTCCGTGGTATCCGGCCCCACCGCGGCGCGGTCACACCGACCGGGGTGGTCGCGATCGCCAGCGGCAGATCTGTGCTCAGTGCCGAGCGCCAGCGGTCGAAGTGGTCCGGTGGAGTGTCGTGGTAGTGGGTCTGCCGCAGTTCCTCGACGTATGCGGGGTCCGTCGAGAGGGGGTTGATCCGTATGGCACCCAGCACCTCGGGGTCACCGACGGCGAGGCTCCCACCGTGTGCGGTGGCGTTCTCGGGTGAGCCGAGGTAGTCGGAGAACCGGGGCCGTCCCGCCGGGACGAAGGCCGTCAGGTAGAGGAGGGCGTCGACAAGCTCGGGCGCCCTCTCGGCGGCCAGGGATGCGGGGCCGCCGCCCGCGCTGTGCGAGACGAGCACGACACGGCGGTACCGGCGGACCTGGCGCAGTGTGTGCACCACATTCTCCGCGCAGTGAGCCATCGTCACCGAGGCGAGCGGGGATTTCTCGGTCAGCAGACCAGGCTGGCCGGGCAGCAGGTACCCACTGGGCAGTGGTGCACCGAAGCCGTGCCCTGGCAGGTCGACGGCCACACTCGCGGCCCCGAGTCCGGCGAGCGCGCGCTGCGTGGCCGCCCACTGTCCGGAGCTGTGCCAGGCCCCGTGGACCAGGACGAATACAGTGTCGGCGGAGGAGAGTTCTGTCATGACCGCATTCCACGTGACCCCGGCCCGGCATTCCAGCGCCAGATCTGGAAAGCTGTCCCGCGATACTCAGGAGATATGGCCGGGAGGCTGACATGGAGGCACGGCACCTTCGGTACGCCCTGGCCCTCGCCGAGCACGAACACTTCGGACGGGCGGCAGGCGCCCTGGGCATCGCGCAGCCGCCGCTGTCCAAACAGATCGCCGACCTCGAACGTGAGGTGGGGTCCCGGCTGTTCGACCGCACCCGCCAGGGTGTGTTCCCGACGGCGGCGGGTGCGGCTTTCCTCGCCCGGGCGCGCAAGGCGCTCGACGAGATGACGGCGGCCCCGGTCGACGCGGCCAGGGCCGCACGTGGCGAGACCGGCCGACTGCGTATGGGGTTCATAGGCTCGGCGCTCCTCGAACCCCTGCCGGACGTGATCGGCCGGTTCGGCCGCGAGCGGCCCGATGTGCGAATGGAGTTGCACGAGATGGCGACCAGCCGCAGTACAGCCGCGCTCGTCGCCGGTGAGCTGGACGTGGCGATCACCCTGGGCCGGCCGCGGGGAGCAGGGGCCGAACATGTGGTGTCGGTGCCGATCGGACACGACCACTTGGTCGCGGTCGTGAGTACCAGGCACCCCTACGCGGGTCAGCCGTCGGTGAGCGCCGACCAGTTGCGTCACCAGCAGCTGATCGTGGCGCCCGGCGAGGACGAGCCGGCCGTCATCGCCTGTCTGCACAAGCTGCTCGGAAAGGACTCACCGGCTCTCTCCGGTGCGGCCGTAGCGAGGGACATCCACACCATCATCGGCCTCGCTGCCTGCGGGTTGGGCGTGGGGCTGGGGCCCTCCGGCATGCTGTCGGCCCCGCGACGCGGCACATGGTTCTGCGAGGTGACTCCGCGTACGGTGCTGCCCGATCTGGTGCTGTCCTTCGGCGTCCGGGACCGTTCCCCCGTGCTGAACGCCTTCCTCGACGTCGTTCGCGCGACCTGTCCGGACGCCGGCGCGGCACTTGACCGCCGGCTCGGCCCACACGGCGAAGGCGGGCCACTGCCGGTTCAGGCGTGAACCGGGTCTGCGGGAAAGCCGCGCGCCACCCTCAGGGGCGGCCACTGCGGTGAGCCCATGCCGCACACTTCCGCAATTCTTGTCGTCGACATGCGGAACGAGCCGGTGGCCATCGCCCACCGGGCCGCTGAGACCGTGGCGGTGATCGCCCGGCTGCGCGAGCGAGCCACGACCGCCCCTGCGCCGGTCATCACGGTTCAGGACCAGGGCGCCGGGACGGGAAGGGGGACCGAGGGCCGGCAGGTCGTGCCGGAACTCGCGCCTGCCGATGACGAGGCTGTCATCCACAGGACCACCCCGGACAGCTTCCTGGACTCCGATCTCGACAAGGTCCTGAAGGCACACGGAGTGACCGAGGTGGTGGTCACCGGATTCGCAACCGAGATCTGTGTCGACACCACGACGCGACAGGCGCTGAGCCACCAGTACGACCTGGTGCTGGTTGCCCACGGGCACACCACATCCGTCCGGCCCGACGGTGACGCGTACGCCTCGCCGGAACGGTCGATCGCGCACCACAACGAGATCTTCCGGCACCTCGACTTCCCGGGACGCAGGATCCGTGTGCTGCCCGCCTCCGCAGTCGACTTCGCGGCGGTTCAGCAGCTCACACGGTAGGGGCGGTGGGGTCAACTGCCGGACGGAGCGATTGCGAGCGGGCGCTCGGGGTACCCATCCCATTCCACCTTGAGGAGGTCGCATGGCCATCGCAGCAATCCGGACTCTCGTCCTTGACTGTCCCGATCCCCACGCACTGGCCGCGTTCTACGCGGGGTTGCTCGGAGGAGAGATCAGGGGCGATACGGACGCCGACTGGGTCGACCTCCACGTCGGCACTGTCCAGCGCCTTTCATTCCAGCGCGCACCGGGATATGTCCCGCCCACGTGGCCGAGCGCCGACCATTCCCAACAGCTTCATCTCGATCTGGACGTGGACGACATGGAGGCACGGGAGGAGGAGGTCCTGGCCCTCGGTGCGAAGGCCCTGGACCTCGATGACGAAGGCGGGCAGCGCAACTTCCGGGTCTACGCGGACCCGGTGGGACACCCGTTCTGCCTCATCCGGCCCGTATGAACCGGTGCCTCCCGCAGAGTTGCTGCGTGAGGGGACCGGCGGCGTGGGCCGCGTCCGTCCGGAGCGCGTCTGCGGGAGGCCCGCGCCGCCCGCAGACGCCCGTCCGATGAGGGGGCGTGGGCCGGTGCCTGTCGGGCCGGGCCGTCACGCGGACACGAGGCTGCGCATGCTCACGAAGGGGCGTCGAGGGCGCGCGCCCACTCCCCGACGGTGGTGACGTCGGCACGCCGGGCGAGGAGGTCGTTCAGAAGAGTGTCGTGCAGTGCGGGGTTGGGGTCTGCGCAGGCATCGGACAGGACAGTGATCCGGTAGTCGAGGTCGGCCGCCTGAAGGGCGGTGGACAGGACGATGCCGCCCGTGGCGATACCGGCCAGGACGAGGTGGTCGATCTCCTGAGCGGCCAGGATCTGCTGGAGGTTGTTACCGGCGAAGGCGCTCACCCGGTTCTTGTGGATGACGATCTCACCCTCGGCGGGCGCGACGTCCGGATGGATGTCGGCGCCGCGGTCGTCTGCCGTGAACAAGTGCGGCGGGAGGGCGCCGAAGGTCTTGTTGCGGGGGTGAGCGTCGATGTGTCCGGGACGCAGCCGCAGTGCCACATGGACGACGGGGACACCGGCGGCGCGGGCCGTCTCGATTGCGTGCACGGCGTGGGGCAGGTAGTCGGCGGGCATGTGGTCGAGGTGGTTGTGCTGAAGGTCCATCGCGAGGAGTGCGGTGCGGGCCATGGTGGGTGCCTTTCGTTCCGCTGTGGTGCCGGTCGGGGACGCGGTGAGGTGAGTGCTCACGGCAACGGCAGGGGCCGTACAGGAGTGAGGAGGCGGGCCGTGAAGGATGCGTCGGCCTCCCGGCTCCCTGATCAGTCGTGGGTCAAGCGCTCCAGTACGGCCATGGTCGCGATCACAGCCCGCCGTTCTTCTTCCGTGCACTTCTCCTGCAACTCACCGGCGAGCCATTCCTGCCGGGCCTGCCGGCCCTCCGCCACACGCCGGTGGCCTTCCGCGGTCAGTGCGATCAGCAGGCGGCGCCCGTCATCGGGGTCGGAGCGCCGTTCGACCAGACCCAGAGCGGTCAGCGAGACGACTGTCGCCGTCATCGACTGGTGACGCACTCCCTCGGCCGAGGCGAGCTCACTGGCCGTGACGCCCTGTTCGCCGGACAGGCGGGTCAGTACCGACGCCTGTCCCAGAGTGATGTCCTCGGTTTCGGCGGCATTCAGGATGCGGCGCCGCAGACGGCTGATGAGCGTACGGATCTCTCGCGAAGCCTGGACTGCTGAGGGCGACGGGCCCGGGTTCTCGTGCACGACCTCCACCGTAGATCCCACAGCCTCAGGTGTACAGTTTTACCTGTACACCTGGGTGGGGTCCGCTCTGGTGCGGCCGGGGAGCCGGGGCCGGGTGCCGGCGGCGCCGCCGCTGCGCAGGGCTGCGGCCAGGTCCTACAGCCGTGGGAGCTGTGCGCCGCGCGACCGGATCTCCGTCAGCGGACGACGTCGAAGACGTTCTTCTGCAGGCCGTTGGAGTAGGCCTCATGTTCGACCAGTCGCAGCTTCTGCGTGTCCTTGTCCGTGGTACTGAACAACCGTTTGCCCGCGCCGAGCAGCAGCGGATGGACGAGCAGGTGGTAGCGGTCGATCAGGCCCGCGTCCGAGAGACCGTGGTTGAGGGAGACGCTGCCGTGGACGATGATCGGGCCGCCCTCGGTCTCCTTCAGGGTGGCGACCTCGTCGAGTGAGCGCAGGATCGTGGTCTCACCCCAGTCCGGGACCAGGTCCGCGTCGGTGAGGGTGGTGGAGACGACGTACTTCGGCATCGTCCTGTAGCCGGCGAACTCCTCCATGCCCGGCCACACCGGGCTGAACGCCTCGTAGCTGACCCGGCCCATGAGGATCGCGGTGGCCTCCTGCTGTTCCCGCCCCTTGATCTCGAATGCCTCGGGGGCGAACTCGACCTCCTTGAACGTCCATCCGGAGTTGCGGTACCCGGGCTCACCGCCAGGGGCCTCCACCACACCGTCGAGCGAGATGAAGGCGGTGCTGATCAGCGTACGCATGAGTCTTCCTTGCCGTGGGGTGTCGGTCTTCGGCTGTTTCCCGCGCTGCCGGTGCTGCGATCCGGGCATCCGGTCGCCGGGCGGGCCGGTGCGGATGGTAGCCGAAGAGCCCGCTCAGCCACCGCTCCCAGACGGCATCTGCGCTCTCCGTGTCCCTCACGAACAGGGGGGACATCAATCGGTCACGGGTGCTCGTGCTGCGCGTTATCGCCGGGTCACCGACCGGATCCAGGCGAGTTGCTGGCGGATCTCCCCGGCCTCGGCGATCTTCTCCCGGTCGGACCCGTCGAAGACGCCGAGGAGGGTCTCGGTCCCGCGTGGGGCGATGCTCATGACCGGGCCGCCGGAGTCGCCGCCTGCAGGAATCCCGGAGACCTTCTCCATGCAGAAGTCCGTGGCGCCCGGGGCGGTGTGGCCGTAGCACCGGGGGTCGTCCGGCCGTACGACCCGCAGTTCCGACTGCTTGAGCACGGGGGACTGGCAGGTGTTCTCGTCCCCGGTGCAGGTGGCGCCCCAGCCGTACTGCCGCAGGATCAGGCCGGGGTGGACATGTGCCGTGGCCAGGCGTGCTGTGCGGACCTTCATCGGCGGGACTTTGATCAGCATCATGTCGGCGTGCGCGCTTCCCGCGCGCCGGCCGGGCAGCGGGCGGACGGTGGTGCCCTTCCGCATGTCGAGGTTGCCGACCCGGAACGAGATCCGCTTGTCGGCGACCGGCTGTGCCTGCTCGAAGAAGCAGTGCGAGGCGCTGATGATCCACTGACGTGTGACCGCCGTCCCGGTGCAGACCGGTTTGCCGTCGACGAGCATGCGCACCGCCCACGGGGCGTAGGTGCTCTTCGAACCGCCGATCACGGCGTAGGCCGGCGCGGACGACACCACTCCTCCCGTCACCAGCAGCAGGGCGGTCAGCAGCAGTGGACGAACCCGGTGCAGCATCCGGATCAGTTCCTCTCATCGGGGCATTCGGTCGTACACGTGGTGAGATGCCCTGTGCGGACGAAAGGTTCCGAACCTGGTCTGCCGGAGTGGGGAGTTGGTGAGGGAGCTGCTTCCTTCGGATGCGGAATGGCCTGCCGGTCGCGGTCAGTCGGCCTTCCTGACCGGGGAGACGTAATCGCCTGCCGGAGTGCGGTGCCACCAGGCCCGGGTCTCCCGCCGTTCCCGCCGGTCGGTGTAGCGGTAGCGGTAGAGACGGGCACGGAGGTACGTGGGCGCCGATGCGGGGAAGGGGTTGGTCCGCAGGAGTTTCAGCACGGCCGGGTCATTGTCGAGGAGCTTGGTGAGGAGTCTCCTGAACCAGGGGTCCGCGTAGGCGGGGGAGATGGCGGCGAACCACATGAGCCAGTCGAGCCGAAGATGGTACGGCGCCACCTGCGGGACCAGACGGCGGACGTCACCGGGTTTGGCCTTGAAACCGTACTCCTTCCACTGCGTGGTGTCGGTGATCGCCCTCTCATCGGTGCCTTCGATCACGATCTCGTGGCGGGTACGGCTGATGTTCCCGAAGGCGCCGTAGGTATTGACCAGGTGGAGAGAGCCGAACGAGTAGTTCATCATCTGATGGCGCGAGAGCAGATTGCGGACCGGCCAGTAACTGAGTACGGCCACCAGGGCGACGACCGCGAGGACGAGGCCCTCGAACCACACGGGCGGAGCGGCGAGGGGTACAGGCCCGTGCAGCGACAGCACGTCGGCGGCCCGCGATCCGTCGATCGCGGTCACGGCGAGGAGGATGGTCAGGAAGTTGAGCCAGGCGAAGTTCCCCGATGCCACGAGCCACAGCTGCGTGAGGAGGATGACGCCGGCAGCCACGCTCGCGACCGGTTGCGGGGCGAACAGCGCCACCGGGGCTCCCAGCTGCGCGAAGTGGTTCGCGGCGGTCTCCATCCGGTGCAGCCTTCTGGGGAGGTTGTGGAAGAACCAGCTGAGCGGGCCCGGCATCGGCTGGGTCTCGTGGTGGTAGTACAGGCAGGTCAGATCACGCCAGCAGGAATCGCCCCGCAGTTTGATCAGGCCGGCGCCGAACTCCAGGCGGAACAACAACCAGCGCAGCAGCCACAGGGTGAGGACCGGCGGCGCCGTCTCCTCATTTCCCAGGAAGACCGCCAGGAATCCTGCCTCCAACAGCAGCGACTCCCACATGAAGCCGTACCACACCTGCCCCACATTCACGATCGACAGATACAGCACCCACAGCAGGGCCCACACCAGCACGGACGCCCACAGGGGAACCCGGTCGCCGGCCCCGGCCACGAGGGCCGCGGAGAGCACCACACCCGACCAGGCGACCATCGCGAAGAAACGGTCGGAGTAATGCAACTGGAAGACGCTGGGTGACTTACGGAACGGCACCGAGGCGATGAAGCGCGGCGCCGGGAGCAGCCCGTGCTCACCGATCAGGGCTCTGAACTGGTTGGCCGAACTCAGGAAGGCCACCAGATACAGCGCGGCCAGGCCCCGTTGGAAGACCAGCCGGCCCAGCCAGTATCCGCTCTCCGTGAACCACTCCACAGCGGCCTCCCGGGGCAGAATCACCTCATGGCTCGGATATGCGCGGGCCCGTGCGGGAACCCGGACGCCACACTTCTCCCCGCTCCTTCGCGCGCCCGATCCGACCGGGATACCTGGTCCCACGGTGCAGCAGTACGGGGGAGTGCGCACCTCACCGCGGCCATGGGGGCGGTCCTGGTACCCACGGAGCGCCCGTGGTCCGGAGGCGATGCGGCCGCCCGGTCAGCCGCGCGATCGCGCCGCCCCCGTACCGGCCGCCACCGTCCCCCTCTCCTCCATCGCCACCCTGGCGGAGGAGAGGCGGACGGGGCCGATCGCTCAGCCCTCGACGCTGATGCGCGTTCGCTCCCCCCGTGTCGTCACTCCTGGCGCAGGCTCATGACCAAGTCGCGCGGCAGGCCGTGGGTGTCGTGGAGGTAGTGGAAGTCCTCCTCTCCCAGAGGGCCTTGGAACCGGGGCCTGGAAAGCACGCGACGGCCGCGTTCGAGGAGCGTCCTGAACCGGTTCTCCTCATCGATCAGGAACCGGCGTACCTCGTCGGAGTCCCGTTCCTGTCGGAAGTGGTCCAGTGTGTGCGAGACCAACTCCTCCGGCAGGTCGCCCAGACCGCGCGACGGGTCGTCCCGCCACAGCACGGTGAGCACCCGTCGCACCAGCCGGCGCAGCACGTAACCCCGTCCGGTGGCGGCCGGGCGCACCCCGTCGCCGAGTACCACGATGGCGGAGCGCAGATGGTCGCAGGCCAGTCGCAGGGACTGTTCGTCGAGTGTCCACAGCGTCGGCACGAGATGGCGCCAGGGGTCGAAGAGGTCGCACTCGTACACGGACGATTTCCCCTGGAGCAGCGAGGCCAGCCGCTCCAGGCCGAGCCCGGTGTCGATGTTGCGCTGCGGCAGCGGGACGAGCGAGCCGTCATCGAGGCGTCGGTAGCGCATCATCACGTGGTTCCACACCTCCACCCAGCGGTCGTCGCGGGTAGGTGTCGACCGCGGTGGTGTGTCGCCGCTCCAGAGGAAGATCTCCGAGTCGGGGCCGCACGGGCCGGTCGGCCCGTTGGACCACCAGTTGTCCTCCACGGTGAGCTCCACGGGAACGCCGAGGTCCTGCCACAGCCGGAGGGAGGCGGTGTCCTCTCCTGTCCGGTCGTCGCCGCCGTGGACAGTGGCGTGCAGCAGCCTCGGATCGATCCCCAGCCCTTCTGTGAGCAGCCGGTACCCCCAGTCCAGACTCGACGGACCCTCGTAGTCACCCAGTGACCAGGTGCCGAGCATCTCGAAGACGGTCAGGTGGGTGGCATCGCCGACCTCCCGCAGGTCCGTGGTGCGCAGACAGCGCTGCACATTGACCAGCCGTCTGCCCAGCGGATGGGGGCTGCCCTCCAGGTACGGCGTGAGGGGATGCATCCCGGACGTGGTGAACAGCACCGGGTCGCCGGGCGGTGGCAGCAGTGTCGAGCCGGAGATCCGGCGATGACCGCGCTCCTCGAAGTACTCGACGAACGTGCGGACGATCTGCTCCGTGTCCATGGTGTGGCTCCTTCGCGTCATAGCGGGGGAGGCACCGGAGAACGGGACCGCGCGAAAATCGCACCGGCGAGAGGAAGGCAGGAGAACGCCTCGTAACCACCGACGGACCGTCTCCGGTCGCCGGTGGGAAAGGAAGGAAGTCAGGCGGCGGCAACCGGCGAGCTGGTCGCTCGCGCGGTCGCGATGATGCTTTGGCCGGTGACGTTCATACGGCGACCGTACCGGTCGCGGCTCCCCGGGGCACACGAATTTCCGCCGGGCGGCCCGACCCGGGCCCGGCACGGGACGGTCCTGGTCGCCCGCAACGCGCCTGCGTGATCAGAGCTTCCAGGGTCCGACCCGGCGCAGGCGCCGGCGCTGCTGGACCGCGGCGGGAACGTCGAGACCCTGACCGCGTTCGGTGAGGCGGTCGGCCGCCGCGGTGCGCAGTTCGACGGGCTTGTGGTCGTCGTACTTGAATTTCGCCCGTACGCCGGTGACGTGCAGGCGCAGGCCGCGGATCCCGGACAGCATCCGGCCGTACGGCGGTTGGCCGACTGCGACGGTGGCGTGATCCCCGTCCGGCTGGAAGTGGGCGAGCTGGCGGCGCAGCAGTTCTGCCTTGGCCTCCGGGGCGTCGACCAGGTGGGCGGTGCAGGTGAACTGCACGGCCGCGTAGTAGCTGGTGGGGACGCCGTCGGTGGGCTCGGTGCCGGGCGCGGCGCGCCAGGGGGCGGGAATGAAGGCGTAGTCGCCGATGATGGTGAAGGTGACGTTCGGGTCGCGCTCGATCGCCTCCCAGACAGGGTTGGGGCGGGCGAGGTGGATCAGCAGATCGCCGCCGTCGCTGCTGAAGTGGGTGGGGACGACGAGGGGCGGCCCGCCCGCCGGGCCGTTGACGCTCAGCTGTCCGAAGTCATGCCCTTCGGCGATCCAGGTCTGCCATTCGGCCTCGTCCAGGCCGGCATCCCAGGGTTGGACGAACATGCTGGTCTCCTAGTGAGTCGGTGCTGGGGACGAGGGTGGCGGGCGAATGGGGTGTCAGGCCAGGGCCAGGAGGCTTACGGCGACGGCGGCGGCTCCCAGACCGACGAGCTGACCGCGGTGGAGACGTTCTCCGAGCACGCTGCGGGCGAGCAGGACGGTGCCGGCCGGGTAGAGGGCCGTGATGACGGCGACGACGGCGAGGTCCCCGCTGCGGGCGGCGAGGAGGAACAGCAGGTTCGCCACCGAGTCCAGCACGCCGGCGGAGGCCGAGAGCGCGTAGGCGGGCTTCTCGGAACCCAGGCGGCGGCGGAACAACGCGGCCGCGGTCAGGGTGACAGCGGATGACACCGTCCGGCCGACGATCAGCGGGCCGACACCGCTGTCGGCGGGTGTCTGGTGCAGGAAGACCAGTTGCAGGGCGATCGCGGCGCCCGCGCCGAGAGCCAGCAGCAGTGCGGTACGCGACGGGCGCGTCGCCCCCGCGCCCTGGCCGGCGCTGACCAGCACGACTGCCACCAGCGCGAGCGGCAGACCCAGCATCCCTGTCAGGCCGAGATGCTCGCCCTGCAGAAGACCCACACCGACCGGCAGCACGGCAGAGACCAGCGCGGTGACCGGGGACAGCACGTTCATCGGGCCGATGGCCAGGGTGCGGTAGAGCATGGCGAACGCGGCGGCCGAGGCAGCACCGGACGCGGCGCCCCAGGTGAGGGTCCGCGCGTCGAAGGAAGCGCCGAGGAACGGCCACAACAGCAACTCGACCGCGAGTGAGGCCGGGGCGGCGATCATCACGGTACGCAGTACGTGGGCCTTGCGGGAGCCGAGGCCGCCGAGGAAGTCGGCGCATCCATAGGTCAGTGAGCTGGCCAGGGCCAATAGCAGAGCGAGCACGGTAATTCCCTCACTCCTCTCCCTCGCTGTCTCGATGGAACGACCAAACAGTACAATGTTCCGACCGGCGCCTGTCAACCAAGCGACCGGACGGTGCAGTGAAGTGTTCCCACGGGAGAAGGGTGGTCGTATGGCCGAGGCCGAAGAGGCGCTGCGGACGCTCGCACGCAACGTCAGGGCTGCCCGCAACCGTGCCGGTCTGTCCCTGGACGAACTCGGACGACGGGCGAAGGTCAGCAAGGGCGCCCTGGTCGGCCTGGAGAGGGCCCGGGGAAATCCGAATTTCGCCACCTTGGTCCGGCTGGCCGACACCCTCGGTGTCTCGGTCTCCGCACTGCTGGAAGGGCGGGCGGCGGAGCGCGTCCGCGTCGTGAGCGCCGACGCCGTCATGCCGCTGTGGACCGGTGAACAGGGCAGTGAGGCCCGGCTCATGCTGACCACCTCGGGGCCGGCCCCGACCGAGGTCTGGCGCTGGCAGCTCCGGCCCGGCGACGAGTATCCCAGCCACCCCCATCAGGCGGGGGTCGTGGAAACCGTCAGCGTCACCGCGGGGCGGATGACACTGGTCGTCGACGGCGACGAGTACGCGGTCGGAGCGGGGCAGACCGCGACCTTCGACGGCGACGCCTCCCACGCGTACCGGGGCACCGGCACCGAAACCTGCCACCTGATCATGACAGTCCACCTCCCACCGGGTCCCGCCCCCGCCTCCTGACTGCGCAGCGCACGGATGGAGTGAGCGCTTCAGAGGCGGCCTCGGCACCACAGCGAAGTGGCCGTTGGCGGCGCGTGATGTCAAACAGCCCAGTGCCGGGAGAAGTTGAGGACGGGAGGGCGGCTGTCCCGTGGAAGGGCGAGACCGCCTGACGGAAGGACCGTCCCCCGCGAGCGCCCAGGCGCGCAGGGCGGTGGATGCCGGGGTGCGCCATCGTGGGCCTGTGCTCATTCCCCGGCTTCTGACCCGTCAACGCCCGGTACCCCGTCGCTGTCCTCTGTGGATGCCGCGAGCTCCAGGGCCGCTGTCATGGCCCCCAGGTGGATGCCGAGCTCCGTCCGGTGGCCCGGGGTGAGGTCGACGGTGAGCGCCTTGGCGTAGAAGTGCGGGGCGGCCGGGTGGTGGATACGGCGCAGCACTGAGGCGTGGACAGCGGCGGAGAGGGTGGAGCCGTGCACCGTGCGTTCGAGGTAGTAGTCCACGGTGCGACGCCATGTCGCGGGGGAGTGGTCATAACCGAGCCGGGCCAGTGTCGCGGTCAACTCTGCGGGGGAGAGGGTGCTGCCGAGCATGAGGGTGTCCGCTTGTTTTGCCACCTGGTAGTTGCGTGGGTGGTCGCCGTCCTTTTCCATCAGGCGGTCCAGGCGCCCCAGATCCGTGTCGTACCGGTCGGCGAGTCGGTCGAGTGCTATCCGGGACAGACTTTCGTAGCCGGCGAACTGCGAGATGACGCCGTCGTGGAAGGGGACGAAAAGACGTCGTGAGAGGTGATCCCAGAAGAGGACCTCGTCGTTGCCGACGGCGACATCCTGAGCGAGCGCGTCCCGGCGGTGTCCGGGCAGGGCGTCCCACAGAGCCACGGCGAGGTGGAGGGTGCTGGCCGCCATGACGTTGGTGTAGGCGTTGTCGTCGATACCGGGCGTCGTGTGCCGGGGGTAGATGTCATGGAACTCGTCCGGCCCGACGACGTGGCGGAGGTGAAAGCGCCCGGTGTGAGGGTCGTGGTCGCTGTACGTGGCGTAGAAGCGGGCGATCTCGAAGATCATCTCTGCGCCTCTGGTGTGCAGGTACGTGATGTCGCCGCTCTGGCGGGCGTACCGGGCGACGCTGTGGGCGAGCGCGGCCCCGACGTGCTGTTGGAGCGCGGTGTGGTCGCGCTGCCAGCGTCCACTGAGCGGGTTCTTGACCCAGGGGACGGTGACTTCGCTGCCGTCATGGCCACTCTGCCAGGGGTATCGGGCACCTTCGGAGTGGTGGGAGCGGGCTTCCCTGCGGGCCGCCGAGAGGCGTCGATGGCGGTAGTCGAGGCAGGCCCGGGCGGCAGTTGGGCAGGTGTGGGAAAGCCAGGCGATGGCACTGGTCTCGTCCCAGAACACGCGCCCGTGATACTCCTCTCCGTGCAGACCGCGGGCCGGAAGGCCTGCGTCGATGCGGGCGGTGTGACTGTTGATCACTTGATGGAGGTGGAAGCAGTACAGGCGCAGGATGTCCGCGCGGTGCTGATCGGCCGGGCGGGGGGTGCTCTGCCAGTGCGCTCGCCATGACCGGGTGTGGGTGGTCAGGAGTTCCTCGACCCGAGGAACATCCGCCAGGTCGGCAAGTACGCGTTCACGGAGGGTATCCGGCGGGGTGGCGTGGCCCGTGCGCAGCGCGGTGACCTTGTGGACGGTCGCCGGACGGTCGGGAGCGACGTGGCATCCCCGGGCCGTGTGCACGTCCCTGCCTCCCGGAACCCCGTCCGGGGGCGTGGCAGGGCTGCTGCGCGGGATCGACACAGCGCAGGCCAGGGCGATGCCGACGAGCGAGCGTGTGGTGTGGCAGGTCAGCCAGACCACGCCGTCATCCGTCGGGTCGGAGAGGGTGAAACCGGTGAGATGCTGGGTGTTGAATCCGTCGTATCGGTCCACCTGTGCGTTGTGCTGGCAGGCGTCGATGCCGGCTTCGACGCGTATCGGGCCGCTCCAGTTCTCCGGCCGCACGGTCAGCTTCTGCACGGCCAGGTGAGGGTGGTCGGCGTGCACGGCCCGCTGTTCGTGCAGGCGGGTGCGGCGTCCGGCAGGGTCTTCGAGATACAGGTGATGGTGCAGTATGCCGTGGTACAGGTCGAGGACGTAGCGCTCGTCGAGGGTCTTGTTCGTGAGGCTGGGAACGAGGGCAGTTTCCTCTCCTCCGGCTGGTGCGGCGTAAAAGCATTGCAGAGGAAGCCAGTTGGGGAGGCGGACCGCCGACTCGACCGTTACGCGTTCGCCCTCGATGACGCAGTCGGTCGCGTTGTAGATACCGGCCGCGTAGGTGCCGGGATAGCCGGCCGAGGCGGGGGGATCGAACGCGGCGGTGCCACGCGTGGCGAAGACTCCGTTGCCCAGGGTGCACAGGGTGGCGAACTGCTCGCGCCGTTCCGGGCCTTCCGAAGCGGGCCGGAACGTCCATTGCCAGGATCCGTCGCTTGTCATGCCGGAGATGTGGCCGGCCGCGCCCGGGTGCACCGGTGCCATGGCGATTTCCTTCTCATGAAAGGAGCTGGGCCAGGTCGTAGACGAGGATGTCCGGCTCTTCGGCGAGCAGGCGGGGCGCCTGTCCGGAGCGGTCGATGGCGATGACCGGGGCGAAGCCGCCCCGGCGGGCCGCACGCAGGCCACTCGGTGCGTCCTCGAATACGGCGCACCGGTCGGGACGGGAACCCAGCAGTGTGACGGCGTGGAGGAAACAGTCAGGTTCGGGCTTCCCGCGCAGGCCCTGCCGCTGTATGTCCGTACCGTCCACGATCACGTCGAAGGTACTCGACAGGCCCGCGCCGAGCAGAACCTGACGGCACGAGGCGCTGGCCGAGACGACCGCGAGAGGTATGCCGCGGTTCTTCAGCCGGCGGAGAAGGTGCAGCGTCCCCGGGTAGGGGTCGGCCCCCTCGCGCGCGAGCATGTCCGCGTACAACTCCCGCTTGCGGGCCACGATGCCGGCTGCTGTGGCCCGGTGCGGGTTGTCATTCGCCTCCCCGTCGGGCAGCAAGCAGCGGCGCCGCGCGGCGAACTCCCTGAGCGCCGGCACGGGCGGCAGCCCGTCCAATTCGTGGTAATCCGCGGGGGTGAACACCCCTTCTCCGAGTGTCGTCCGGATGGCCTCGTGCCAGGCGCGCCGGTGCTGCAGCTCGGTCCTGGTCACGGTGCCGTCGAGGTCGAAGACGCAGCACTCGATGTCATCGAGGAGGTGTGCCGGTATGGCTGGTGTCTGCACGGCGGGTACCTGCGTGTCAGTTCAGCGAGGTGGCGCGCAGTACGAAGTCCGGTCCGCTGCAGTACTGCTGGACCTCGGCGAGGAACTCCTTGGCCGGCGCACCGTCGACGTGGACCCGGAAGGCGTCCTCGTCCGCGTAGGCCTCGTTGATGTAGAAGCGGCTGGGGTTCCACTCGTCGGCGAGGATGTCGAACCGCTCGGTTCCGGGCTCGGTCTTCAGGGATCTCTCGTGCGCCCGGAGTCCAGCTGCGCGGAAGGCGTCGTGCTTGTCCCTGTCGACGATGAAGGAGACAACAACCTCGTACATATGGGGATCCCTTGATGTCGTTTCGCGACAGGCCGGTGTGGACTGCGAACGCACTCAATGCACCATGACGGACCGTGGGTGGGCGAGATTAATGCGCCATGCGGGTGAGCCGCGCGCTGTTGTCACGCAGGGTCATGGCTGCGGTTGGCTCCCCCGGGGATCGCTTCTAGGGTCGAATCATGGACGCAGAGATCACGCCTGTATCTCCCCACGCCTCCTTCACCGCCACCGCGGGCATGCTGCGCCGGGTAGCGCTCATGTTCGTACGGGACAGTGCTGCGCGCGCGTGGGAGGCGCAGAAGAAGCACCAAGCGCGTGACGGGAACAGCGAATACCAGCAGGATCACGGGTATCAGCTGCCCGAAGGGCGTACCGAGACGGACCTGGTTCGGCAGGTCAAGGAGCAGACGCGCATCCTTGCCGAGGAGTTCCCCGACCATGAGGACCTCGCCGCGCGCAGTGTCTCCTATGCCGACGGTTTCGCCGATCCCTCGACCGCTGCCCCCCAGCACTTCGAGAACCTGCAGGCGTTCCTGGAGGACCGCAACCGCGTCGACCCTTCAGCGCACCGGGGGCGTGGTACGGCCGAACTGATCTTCGACGGCGACCGGATCACCATCGACCTGCGCGGCAGCTCCACACGGGGGGACCCGCCGAGGGTGACAGCTCCCGGCTACCTCAGGGAAGTGGCCCGTCTGCTTGCCACTGCCCGGGCCGAGGGCCGCAGCCTGACGCACGCCGAGGAGATAGCCGTCCAGTTCGCCTACCTTCTCCTCGACCAGGGCCAACGGGCCGACGAGGACTACCAGCTGTGGGGCGTGCCCGGCTTCCGTGAGCACCAGACATTCCTGTCGATCACCGATCCCGGTGAGGGGCACATCCAGGGGAGCACCCTCCGCGCGCCCTATCTGGACGGCACGGTCGTGCATGTGGAACACATCGAGCGGGCCGAGAGTGAGGACCGCGACGTCTGTGAGCCCTAC
Organism: Streptomyces sp. NBC_00388; assembly: GCF_036061255.1. Lineage (NCBI taxonomy): Bacteria > Bacillati > Actinomycetota > Actinomycetes > Kitasatosporales > Streptomycetaceae > Streptomyces > Streptomyces sp. NBC_00388. Next base: position 452,797 of record NZ_CP107948.1, on the reverse strand, counting down.
CGGCTCCCCTCGATCCGCACGATCGCCCGGGTACGGCTGCACACCGGTGTATCCGCTCCCCTCTCGGTCTATGTGGGCCGGCCCATGTTCGAAGGGGACTTCGACGTCTCGCGCGTGAAGTCCGTGCGGTTCATGGCAGCCGCGTGCTCGACGCTGTTCCAGGCAGGTGCAGCGGAGTGCAAGATCTCCATGGAACACATGACGGCGCGGGAGGCCGTCTGCTTCATGCGCGCCGTGACCGCCGACACCCTCATGAATCCCCACCGCCAGACTCTCTCCGCAGCCTTCAACCTCAACACCCCGTTCACCGACGACCGGGGTCCCGGGAAACCCCGCAGCATCGAGAACCGGCTCGCACTCGGCCGCCTGGGCATCGAACTGACCCGGCGAGGCGGTTTCGGGAAGGTCGCCTGGGACGGCGCCGGGGACTCCCACCCCAGCCGTCCCATCATCGGTCAACTGGGCCACGCCACAGCTGCCACCCTGGTCCACGAGGCCCACAGCGCCGGCCTGCTCACCTACATGTCGGCAGGGATCAGCTTCGACGAGCTGCCGGACGTCGTCCACACCGGTGTCGACGCGGTCGGAATCGGCAGCGCCCTGCACTACAAGGACGCGGATACGGGCTACCACGGCCCGTTCATCGAGGAACGCATCACCCGGCTGCGCAACATCCGCAACGAGGCCGAAGCCTCGGTGCGGGGGCAGGCCGCGCGTCTGCTGGCCCGCCTCGACCGTATGCACTACGAGGGCTCGTTGAGCACCGGCGACCGGGCCCACCGGGCCGAACTGGCCGACGCAGTCATCACCCACACGGCCGGTGACGCCGCGGACGAACGCCTGCGGCATCTGCTGGAACAGCTGGAACACGTAGCGGCGCTGCCCAGCGACACCCGCCACCCCTACCTGAGCTGGACCACGCGCCTCGTGGACGCCGGCGAGACATCGCTCGCCGCCCGCAGCACCGAGGCCGGCTGGAGTGACCAACTCGACCTGCTCGAAAGCCTCGCCGCGCAGGGAGACCTCGAAGAACTCCATGTCCGACTGCGCGAGATCTCCCCCGTCGCAGCTCCCACAGCGGTCTCCTAGTCCCGGCCCCCATTCCCGGTCCACCGGGCCCCTTCCGCCGGACGCATCGAAAGAGGCACGAAATGAAGCACACCGAGACCAGCAAGCTCATCCGCCAGGACGTCGAGATCGGCCGGCTGGGGCTGGGAGGCGTCGCGCTGGGCGGCCTCTACGAGCCCGTCGAGCACGACCAGGCGGTGGCGACCGTCCGTACCGCCCTCGACCGCGGGGTCCGCTACCTCGACGTCGCGCCCCTCTACGGCACGGGACTGGCCGAACTGCGGTACGGCGATGCCCTGCGTGACGCCGACCGCTCTGCCTACACGCTCTCCACCAAGGTCGGACGACGGCTGGAGAAACTCCCCAACGGGGAGCACCGGGACCCGGTCGCCATGTTCGAAGGCAGCACCCCCTACACCTTCACCTGGGACTGGTCGAGCGACGGACTCAAGCGAGGGCTCGAAGGATCCCTCGAACGCCTGGGGACCGACCATGTGGACATCGTCTACTGCCATGACTGCGACTTCTACGAGAAGGAGGAGAACACCACCTTCGACGACCGCACCGCCCACCGGGTGTTCGAGACGCTCGACGACCTGCGTTCTCAAGGCCTGCTCAAAGCCATCGGATTCGGCCTCAACCTGGACGACTTCCTGCTGCGCATGGTCAACAACCTCGACCTCGACGTCATTCTCTGTGCGGGCCGGTACACACTTCTCGAACAGGGCGCTGCCCGCGAACTCCTTCCGGCCTGCGAGGAGCGCGACGTCTCTGTCGTCATCGGCGGCCCCTACAACTCGGGCTTGCTTGCCAACCCCGACGAGAACGTCCACTACGAATACGACGACGCACCTGCCGAAAAGGTCGAGCGTGCTCGCGAACTCGCCGAGATCTGCAAGGGCCACGACGTACCCCTCCAGGCCGCCGCCCTCCAGTTCCCCCTGCGTCACCACCAGATCGCGGGCGTCCTCGTCGGCTGCAAGAGCCCGCAGGAGATCACCGAGAACCTCGACTACTTCAACACCGACATCCCCAGCGCGCTCTGGTCCGAACTGGACGACTTCAATTCCGAAGGCCAGTAGCCCTTCCCGCCACTCCCAGGAGTCTGTCGTGCCCGTCACCACAACTGACGCCCGCGCACTGCTGCCCGCAACCGCCACGCCCGCCACCGTCTACGACTGCGCCTTCCTCGACCTCGACGGCGTTGTCTATACCGGCTCACAGCGCGTGGAAGGAGCCGCCGACGCCCTCACACAGGCCCGCGCTCTCGGTATGCGCCTGGCATTCGTCACCAACAACGCACTGCGTACCCCTGCCCAAGTAGCCGAGAAGCTCGGCAAGGCCGGCGTGGCCGCGCAGCCGCGGGACATCATCACGTCCGCCCAGGCCGTCGCGGCCGTGATCGCGGAGCGCCACGGGCGCGGTGCCCGCGTCCTGATCGTCGGGGGTGAAGGCCTCGCCCAGGCGCTCACCGATGCCGGGCTGCGCACGGTGGAAACGGCCGACGATCACCCGGACGCCGTCGCCCAGGGTTTCGGCGGACCCGACATGCCCTTCAGCCGCTTCACCGAAGCGTGCCTGGCCATCAACGCGGGAGCCCTCTGGTACGCGTCGAATCCAGACCCGACGATCCCCACCGACCGCGGAGCCGCTCCGGGCAACGGCGCCGCCATCGACCTCCTGCGCACCAGCACCGGCTCCGCCCCGGTGATCGCGGGCAAGCCCTATCCGCCCATCCACCAGGCCGCGGTGGACCGCACGCATGCTTCCCGGCCCCTGTGCGTCGGCGACCGGCTGGACACCGACATCGCGGCCGGCCACCAGAACAGCAGCGACACGCTGCTCGTCCTCACCGGTGTCACCGACGCGGCCCAGCTCATCGCGGCACCACCCGCGCAGCGGCCCACGTACATCGCCGAAGACCTCGCGGACGGGCTGCTGCGCGCCCACCCCGCGGCCACGCGAGAAGGCGGCCGAGGGTCCGCGTGCAACGGCTGGCTCGCCCGTATCGACGCGGGCACGCTACGCCTCGAAGGCGAGGGCAGCCGTACGGACGCTCTGAGAGCTCTGTGCCATGCCGCATGGACGGCTGACGGAGACAGCCCGAGTACGGTCCGGGCCGATGAGGCTCTGGACTCCGTCCGCATGTCGGCCACATAGGCCGGTACGGATCCGAACCGGCCGGGCCGCCGACCGGTTCGGGCCGAGATATGCCGGGCGGGCGCAACTCCGGCGACCGCGGAGTTCTCCGGCGGGGTTACACGGCCTCGTCCTCCTTTCGGGGGATGGGAGATGCGGCTGGGACCCGTCCCGGCGTGGGCGGGGTTGGCTGTGCGCATGACCCACCTTTCGTCCGTCGTCCCAGCCCGCCCCCAGGCGCCCGCCCGGAGTGTCGCGCGGGCTCCCTTCGCCCGCGCCGCGCTGTTCGCGGCCGTGGCCGCCGCCCTCGTGTCGTGCGGGTCCGGCGCGTCAGCCGGCCGTTCCGATGACGCGGGCCGCACGCCGGAGCCTTCGCTCTCCCGTACGCACTCCGCAGCCGCGCCCACGTCTCCCGGCCCGGCGCTGTCCGGTCCTGCGGACGGTACGAGGACGGAGCGGTGCCGGGACGGGCGCTGCGAGGTCCGTGTGCGGGAGGGGGCCACGGTCCCGGTGCCCGAGCGGTCCGGCGTCGGCCGGCTCACGGTGACCGGGATCGGGGACCGGACAGTCACGATGACCGCACCGCTGGTCCAGTCGCAGTTCTCGTCCGACGGCGGGTGCGAGATGGGCGTCACGGGCCCGTCGGTGGACTCGCCCGGCTTCATGAACCTGACCTGCGAGGAGGGTTCCAGGGGCGGCGTCAACAAGCTGCGCGTCCAGGTGCTCGGCGTCGCGGGGGGAGCCGCTGTACTCCGCATCGGCCTCTCGGCCTGAACCCACGTCACCCGGGAGGTCCGGTTCCGGTCACTGGTGGCCGGCCGCGGGATCCGGCGGTGCGGAAGGCGGCGAGTGCGAACCGGCGTGCACGGCGCATTCGCCAGGGCGCGGCAGTACCCGTTCGGACTCCGCACGCCCTACCGGTGGTCACGGACCGCCGTAATGATGAGCGGACCGTGAGGGATCCAGACGACACCGCGCACCTGCCACTCGGCCGGTGGATCCGCGGTGGAAGGAGTGCACGTTGTTACTTCTCATCTCCCCGGACAGCGTCGAGGAGGCCCTCGACTGCGCGAAGGCTGCGGCGCATCTCGACATCGTCGATGTCAAGAAGCCCGACGAGGGCTCGCTCGGCGCGAACCACCCGTGGGTCATCAGGGAGATCCGCGACGCGGTCCCGGCGGACAAACCGGTGTCCGCCACCGTGGGAGACGTTCCGTACAAGCCCGGCACGGTGGCCCAGGCGGCACTCGGCGCGGCTGTCTCCGGAGCCACTTACATCAAGGTCGGCCTCTACGGATGCACGACGCCCGACCAGGCCGTCGATGTCATGCGAGGTGTCGTCCGGGCGGTGAAGGACTACCGGCCCGACGCGTTCGTCGTCGCCTCGGGCTACGCCGACGCGCACCGGATCGGCTGCGTCAACCCGCTCGCACTGCCCGACATCGCCCTGCGTTCCGGCTCCGACGCCGCCATGCTGGACACCGCGGTCAAGGACGGGACACGGCTCTTCGACCACGTCCCGCCGGAGGTCTGTGCCGAGTTCGTCCGGCGGTCCCACGAGGCCGGACTGCTCGCCGCCCTCGCGGGGAGCGTGAGGGCGGAGGACCTCGGCGTGCTGACCCGTATCGGTACGGACATCGTGGGGGTGCGCGGTGCCGTCTGCGAGGGGGGCGACCGCACAAGAGGAAGGATCCAGCCGCACTTGGTGGCTGCCTTCCGGGCGGAGATGGACCGGCACGCCCGGGACCACGCGCCCGCTGTCACCGCCGTCGCCACCGCGGGCTGACCGCCGGCATGACTTCACGTCAGCCCCCGTCGTCTCCCGGCGACCGCAAGCCCTTCGCCGTCCTCGACCCGGCAACGGGCGAGGTGTGCGGCGAGGCCCCCGATCAGCACCCTGACGCGTTGGACGCCACCGTCGACCGGGCTCAGGAGGCCTGGCTCAGCTGGCGGGCCGACCCCGTCGCCCGCGCCACCGCTCTGCTCGCGGCAGCCGACGCCGTGGAGGCAGCCGCGGCGGACATGGCTCCGCTGCTCACCCGGGAGCAGGGCAAACCCCTGGCCGAGTCATACGCGGAGGTCGCGCGGACGGCGGCCCGGCTGCGCTACTTCGCCGAGCTGGACGGCCCCCGGCCCCAGCCGATCCCGGACGGCCGTCCGGTGCGCAGCGAGATCCGCTGGCGCTCGCTCGGACCCGTCGCGGCGATCGTCCCGTGGAACTTTCCCCTCCAGCTTGCGTCGGCAAAGCTCGCGCCCGCGCTCGCCGCAGGCAACACCGTGGTGCTCAAGCCGTCCCCGTACACCCCCCTCGCCACCCTGCTGCTGGGGTCCGTCATCTCCACCGCCCTCCCCGCCGACGTACTGACGATCGTCACCGGTAATGAGCCTCTCGGCGCCCGCCTCGCGTCCCATCCGGGGATCCGGCACGTGACCTTCACCGGTTCGGTCCCCACCGGGCGGGCCGTCGCGGAAAGCGCTGCGGCGTCGCTCGCCCGGGTCACCCTGGAGCTGGGCGGCAATGACGCCGCCATCCTGCTGGAGGACGTGGATGTGGAGCGGATCGCCGACCGGCTGTTCTGGGCGGCGTTCCGCAACTGCGGGCAGGTCTGTATGGCAGTCAAGCGCGTCTACGCCCCGGCCAGGCTCTACTCCGACGTGGTCGAGGCCCTCGCGCAGCGTGCGAAGGCCGTCGTTGTCGGCTCCGGCCTCGCCCCCGGCACCCAGCTGGGCCCGGTCAACAACGCCCCCCAGCTCGCCCGGGTCGAGCGCTGGACCGAGGAGGCCCTGGCCGACGGCGCCCGAGCCGTGGCCGGTGGTCACCGGCTGGACCGGCCGGGCTATTTCTTCGCGCCGACGATCCTGGCCGATGTCCCGCCAGGCAGCCCGGTGGTGACGGAGGAGCAGTTCGGCCCCGTCCTGCCGGTGCTCCCGTACGGCAGCATCGACGAAGCCGTCGCGGCGGCCAACGACACCGGCTTCGGGCTCGGTGGCTCGGTGTGGGGGACCGACCTGGACCGGGCCTGGGCCGTGGCCGGCCGGCTGGAGTGCGGGACGGCATGGATCAACCACCACGCCGAACTGTCCCTCGCCCAGCCTTTCGCAGGCATCAAGGAGAGCGGTGTCGGCGTCGCGGGCGGGCCGTGGGGGCTTCACGGGAACCTCAGGCCGTTCGTCGTGCACCGTCCGGATGAGGGGTGGCAATGAGGTTCGGTGCGGCGGTACTGCGCTCGTACGAGAGCCCGTTCGCCATCGAGAAGGTGGTCCTGAACACGGGACCGGCCGACGGCGAGATCCTGGTCAGGATCGCGGGCTGCGGGATGTGCAGGACCGATCTCGCTGTCCGGCGTTCGGCGGGCCGCTCACCGCTGCCTGCCGTGCTCGGCCACGAGGGGGCCGGGGTCGTGGTGGAGACGGGCGGTCCGCACACCGGGCTGAACAAGGGCGACCACGTGGTGCTGAGCTTCGACTCCTGCGGGCACTGCTGGAACTGCCTGAACGCTGCCCCTGCCTACTGCGACTCCTTCGCCTCACTCAACCTCTTCGGAGGGCGCAAGGAGAACGCCGCGCGGTTCACGGATGCGGCCGGGGGCGAACTGGCCCCCCGGTGGTTCGGCCAGTCCTCGTTCGCCGAGTACGCCGTGGTCCCTGCCCGCAACGCGGTGCGTGCCGACCCCGCACTGCCCGTCGAGTTGCTCGGGCCACTCGGCTGCGGCTTCCTCACCGGCGCCGGAGCGGTCTTCCACTCCTTCGGTGTGGGGCCCGGCGACACCATCGCGGTCTTCGGCGCGGGCGCGGTGGGCCTGGCCGCGGTCATGGCGGCCGCCGCCTCGGGGGCGGTGACCGTGGCCGTCGACCGACACCCCGAGCGGCTGGCCCTCGCCGAACGATTCGGTGCGGTCCCGCTGCACGCAGCCTCTCCCGACCTGCCAGGACGTATCCGTCAACTGACCGAAGGAGGTACGCAGTACGCGCTGGACACCACCGCCTCCGCCCAGCTGATCAACGATGCGCTCCGGGGCCTGCGCCCGACCGGACACCTCGGTCTGGTGGCACGGCTCCACACTCCGCTGCCGCTCGAACCGGGAGCACTGGACCGGGGCAGGCGGATTTCCCACATCTGCGAGGGGGACGCGGTGCCGGGTCTGCTGGTACCGAGGCTGACCAGGCTGTGGCAGGCGGGGCGCTTCCCCTTCGACGAACTGATCCGTACGTACCCGCTCGACGCAATCAACGAGGCCGAACGCGACTGCGAGGCGGGCCGGGTGGTCAAACCCGTCCTCGTTCCGGAGGCGTGAGGCGGCCGGGGCGAAGCACGGTACGCCGGCCCCTCGTTCGGCACCGTCGTGCATCCGTCGATGACGTGTTCTTCGTGTCCCTCGCTGTTCGTGGTCGTCATCTACTCCCAGGAGGACATGTGGTCAGCGCAACGCCTCGGAAACCCGACGTGGAAGACGTGGAAGGCGGGGATGGCATGAAGGGCATGGAAGTCGTGCCGGGAGTGGAGGGCGTGGCGGGAGGCGTCGGCCTGACCGCGCTCCTGGTCGCCGCGGCACGGGCGATCGAGACCCACCGGCCCGACTCCCTGGCCCGGGATGTCTACGCGGAGCACTTCGTACTCGCCGCACCGGCCTGCGCGGGCTGGCCCGTGCGCATGGAGCAGGTGGCGGACGGGGACGAGAACCCGCTGTGGGGGAGGTTCGCGCGCTACTTCGGCCTGCGGACGAGGGTGCTCGACGACTTCCTCCTCCAGTCGGTCCTCACCGGCGGGGCCCGCCAAGTCGTGCTGCTGGGAGCGGGATTGGATACGCGTGCGTTCCGGCTCGACTGGCCCCCCGGTTGTGTGATCTTCGAGATCGACAGGGACGGCGTGCTGGCGTTCAAGCGCGACGTGCTGGACGAGCAGGCAGCCACTCCGAACGCAGCACGCGTACCCGTCCCGGTCGATCTGCGGGCCGACTGGGTCGGAGCCCTGGCCGACGCGGGTTTCGACACCGGGGCGCCGAGTGTCTGGCTGGCCGAGGGGTTGCTGTTCTATCTGCCCCCCGCTGCCGAGACCTACCTCATCGATGCGGTGGACCGGCTGACCACGGGAGGGAGTGCGCTGGCGTTCGAGGTCAAGCTCGACAAGGACCTGCTCGAATACCGCGACAGCCCGCTGTACACCTCGACGACGCGTCAGATCGGCATCGATCTGCTCGGCCTGTTCGACAGAGCACCACGGCCCGACTCCGCGGGTGATCTGGCGGGCAAGGGCTGGTCCACGTCCGTCCGCACGCCTTTCGACTTCACCCGCCGCCACGGACGGGGCCCGTTGCCCGAGCAGAACGACGCGCTGGCGGGCAACCGGTGGGTGTTCGCGGAGAAGCCCCGGTCGTAACTGCCGCAGGGAGGCCGGGCTGTCGGCGGCATACGGCGGGCCCGGCCGCATGCACCCCCCTGGCAGCGGCTGAGCTTCATCCCCGGGCAGCCGGATCCGCTCGTACTCTTCCGGTGGGCCGGCGAGGACATCGTGGCTGCTGCCCAGGGTGCACCCCCGGCACGGCCGGCGTGACGCGGCACGTTAGCCTGGCGGCGTACCGGACACGGGGTGCCCCGTCCAGGGGCTGAGATCACACCCGCCGAACCTGAACCAGTTAGCACTGGCGGAGGGATGTCGCACATGTCATTGCCACCTGCTCCCAGCAGCACGCCGGCCACAGAGCCCCGGTCCGTCTTCGACGGCCGGATGCCTGCCCAGCCAGGCGATCTGCGGATCGAGACACGTGGAATAGCGCCGGTCCCCGCGCACCACCGCTACGGCGGGCCGGGGCGGCTTTTCACCGTGTGGTTCGCTCCGAATCTGACCATGACCGGGGTGTTCACCGGTACCGTCGGTATCGGGCTTGGCCTGGATCTGCCCACCGCGCTGGCGGCCGTGGTGCTGGGGACCCTCGTCGGCGCCGTTCCCACCGCGTACCTCGGAACGTGGGGCAGCCGCACCGGGACAGGCCAGCTGCCGCTGGCCCGCCTCGCGTTCGGCCGGTCCGTCGTGGTGCCGGGCCTGTTGCAGTGGCTCTCCTCGGTGGCCTGGGACGCGCTCATCGGGCTGTTCGGCGGGGACGCGCTGGCCCGGCTCTGCGGCTGGCCCTTCTGGCTCGGCGTGCTGGTGATGATGGTGGGGCAAGGGTCGCTCGGAGTCCTGGGCTACGAAGCGATCCACCGGCTGCAGAAGGTGATGACCTTCGTACTCGCTGCGGCTTTCACCGCCCTGGCCTGCAGGCTCCCGGACAGTGTCCATCCCGCGACCACCGGCAGCGTGCACGGCGCCGACCGCGTCGGAGCGTTCGTACTGACCAGTACCATCGCTCTCAGTCTCGCGCTGTCATGGGCCCCGTACGCCAGTGACTTCAGCCGCTATCTGCCGCAGGACGCCTCCCGTCCGCGCATGTTCTGGTACACGCTCCTCGGCGTCAGCGTCTCTTTCGTGGCCGTCCAGGCGCTCGGGCTGTGGGGGGCCTCGGTCTTCACCGACCAGACCGCCCGGGGTGTCGACGAACTGCTGGGTGGTGGAGTCCTCGGCGCGCTGGGGCTGTTGGCCGTGGCGCTGGCTGCCCTGTGCAGCAATGCCATGAACGACTACAGCGGTTCGCTGGCTCTGCAGACCATCGGACTGCGTGTTCCGCGTCCGTTCGCCGCCGGTCTCGCCGCAGTGCTGGGTTTCCCCCTCGTGCTGTGGATGCATGCCGCGGACACCGCGGCCCGCTTCCAGAACGTACTGCTGTTCGTCGGTTACTGGATTCCGGGATTTGTCGCCGTCGTCGCTGTCGACTGGTGGGCCCGTGCCCGCGCGGGTGGACCAGTGGACGCGGCCACCGAGAGCGGCGGCAGGTGGTCGGGGTGGCCCGCCCTGGTGGCGTTCTGCGCTGCCTTCGCCGCGGCGGTCCCCTTCATGAACACCGGCCTCTACACAGGTCCGCTGGCTGCCGCACTGCACGGCGCCGACCTCGCCTACTACGCGGCCTTCCTGGCCGCGCTCGTCGTCTACGCACCTCTCAGGCTGCGCCGTCGCCCGACCGTCTGAGCCGGCCGGGACCGCGACCCGCGCGGGACCGGCCGTCCGGAGCCTGTGGCTGTGCGGTTCCGCGGGTCAGGGAGCCGGCGGCGCCCAGGAAGCTTCGGCTGCCTGCGCGGTGGGACGAGTGGGGAAGACCGTCTCCAGGCCGATGACGCGGAACATACGGCTGACGCGGTCGGGCACCGCCGCCAGAACGAGGGCCGCGTCCGCCGCGAGCGTGTGGTTCCGTGCGGCGATCAGGACCGTGATGCCGCTGGAATCGCAGAAGGTGAGCCGGGCGAGGTCGACGACGAGCTGCTGGCCCGGACCGAGCACGAGGCCGTGGAGCAGCGCCCGTACCTGCGGCGCGCTGTAGTGGTCCAGGTCTCCTGCCAGTTCGATGACCGGACCTGCGGGGGTGGTGCGGGTGTGGACGGTCAGGCCGCGGTTCACTCCTGCTCCTCACTGGCGAGTGGCGACACGTTGAGGGCCAGCACGGCGGTGTCGTCGTCCACGCCCGGGCCGAAGGTGTCGAGGAGGTCCCGGATCGCGGCCACGGCATCGTGCGCGGTGGTGGGTGACAGTGTCTGGGCGAACTCCAGAAGGGCGTCGTCGCCGTAACGGCCTCCCGCACTGGCGGAGTGGGCTTCGGTGAGGCCGTCGGTGTGCAGGAGCAGAGTGTCGCCGGGCCCGAGCCGGATGGTGGTGGTCGCGATGTCGGCGTCGGGCAGAACGCCGATGAGCTGGCCGCCGGGCGTGTACAGGAATTCGGCCCGGCCGTCGGCGCGCATGAGCAGGGCCGGGGGGTGGCCCCCGCTGGCCAGGGTCACCTGGAAACCGCGCTCGTCGCCGATGGGCGTGAGCAGGCCGAAGAGGACGGTGCAGAAGCGCGGGTCGTCGCCGTTGTACTCGTGATTCAGCACCGTGTTGAGATTGGTGAGGACGGCGCGCGGGTCCGCGTCGTAGACAGCGGCGGCGCGCAGTGTGTAGCGGGTCAGGGAGGTGATGGCCGCAGCGGCCGCGCCCTTGCCGCATACGTCACCGAGGAAGAACCCCCACGATCCGGCGGCGAGTGGGAAGAGGTCGTAGAAGTCGCCGCCGACCTCGTCGGTGGAGGCGATGTGGTAGTACGCGGCGACGTCCAGTCCGGGCACGTTCACCAGAGTGGGCGGCAGCAGCGTCTGTTGCAGCGTGGTGTTCAGACGCTTGAGGCGTTCACGTTCGCTGTCCGATTCCTGGCGTGCGCGCAGCAGCTCGGTCTCGTAGGCGCGGCGGTCGCGGGCGTCGAAGACGGTGGTGCGGATCAGCAGCGGCTGCCCGTCGCTGCCGGTACGGACGGTGGAGGTCACCAGGACCGGCAGGCGGCTGCCGTCGGCGGCCTTCAGTTCGAGGGCGATGCCGCTGACCTCGCCCTGCATGTTCAGGAGCGGCGCGAAGTGGGTCTCGTGGTAGAGACGGCCACCGACGGTGAGCAGGTCGGAGAACGTTCTGCGACCCACCAGATCGTCCCGTTCGTAGCCGAGCCAGCCCAGCAGGGTCGTGTTGATCTTCGCGATCCGGCCGTCGAGGAGGGTGGAGAGGAAGCCGCACGGCGCGTGCTCGTACAAGTCCTCGGCGCTGTCTTCCAACAGCGCCGAGAACGCCGCCTCGTCAGCACCGGGAGCTCCCTGGGAAGGGCCCTCGCCGTCGCCATGGGGACTGCACATCATCGGCCGGGTCCGGCGAACGACGCGATCGCGGTGGCGGTCTCCTCCGGGGCAGCGAGCTGGGGGCAGTGGCCCGTGGCGTTCAGCGTCACCAGCCGGCTGCCCGGAATCTGCGCCTGCACGAAGGCGCCCACCTCGCGTGGGGCCAGCACGTCGCTGGAGCACTGCGCGACCAGGGTCGGAACCGTCACCTGTGCGAGATCCCGCCGGTTGTCGGACAGGAAGGTCACGCGGGCGAAGACCCGGGCGATGTCGGGGTCGGTACGGCAGAAGCTGTTGGTCAGCTCCTCGCCCAGTTCCGGACGTTCGGGATTGCCCATGATCACCGGGGCCATGGTGCCCGACCACCCCAGATAGTTCGCATCCAGTGATTCCAGCAGCTCGTCGATGTCCCCGGCGGTGAACCCTCCCCGGTAGCCGGCATCCGGATCATCGACAAAACGCGGGGAAGGAGCCAGCAGTACCAGACCGGCGAAGGCCTCCGGCTCGCGGGCCGCAGCCAGAACGCCCATCATCGCGCTCACCGAGTGCCCCACGAATGTCACCGGGCCGAGCGCCAGCTCACGGCAGATCTCCAGGATGTCCTCGGCATAACCGCCCAGGGTGGAGTAACGCTCCTCGCTCCACGCCGACAGATCGGAACGCCCCGCGCCCACGTGGTCGAAGAGCACCACGGTGAAATCACCCTCCAGCAGCGGCACCACCAGCCGCCACATGTTCTGATCGCATCCGAACCCGTGTGCCAGCATCACCACAGGACCACCGGGCCTGCCGGTCACCGTCACGTGGTTCCTGCTCCGCACATCCATACGATCCATCGTCGCAGACAGTGGCGCTCGCGCGCGGTCCCGCTTCCCGATGTCGGCGACGTGACCCACCCGGAACACGCAGCGGAGACGACGCACGGCGCGTGAGAAAGGGCCCTCGACGGGTGGGCGAGTGGGCGGGCGCCGCCGGGTACAGCTGTGGTGGGTGCGGGGCCGGGCCTTCGCCCGGAGCGGCCCTGTGCGCGCGGGCGCCTCTCGGGGGCCTCATACGGTGCTGGTGGCGGGTGTTCTCAGTGCGGTGGCCCCCTTGCGCCAGGCGGACAGGAGGTGGCCTGCGAGGCGGTCCTCCAGGTGTTCGGTGGTCTGGATGCCGAGGACGATGTCGGGTGCGAGGTGCGGTTCGTCCTTCAGCAGCCCACCGAGCACGTCGCGGCGGACCACTTGTTCGTGCACCGCGTCGGCCTCCACATGTTCGTCGTAGAACCGCTGAGCAGCCTTGCCCGCACCTGCACGGCGCAGGGCCTTGGCCAATCGCCGCGATCCCGGTGACGAAGTCACCTCCACCGTGGTGAACTGCCCGACCAGCGCGCCGCGCAGTGACCGGTGGAGTCCGAACAGCGACATCAGGTTCACCGTGGCCAGGACCTCGGCGGGAGCGAGGTCGAGGTAGGTCCCGTAGGCCGGGTCGAGCCCGAGGTCCGCCATCAGATCGGCGAACAGCCGAGCATGGATGTTCTCCGCCCTGCCCGCGCCGAACTCGTCGAACTCGATGGCCACCATGGCCGCCTTCGCCCTGCCCCTGAGCCTGGGCACGACCCACAGATGCGGATCGGCTTCCTTCAGGTGGTAGAGCGAGCGCAGCACCGCGTACTCACGCAGCTGCCACAGCGCACCCTCGCGCTGCAGATAGTGGCTCACGCTCTGTCCGCCGTCCCCGACCGGCTCCACCAGGAGAGCGTCCACGCTCTGCTGAACGTCGCTGCCGCCGGCGGTGTCCTCCCGCAACGCCCGCAGGAAGACAGCCTCGGCGGCAGCGCGTACCCGCAGCAGACCGGGGTGCCATTCCAGCTCGTCGGCCACGCCCGCGAAGCCGCGGTAATGGAGTTCGTAGAGGGCGTACAGAACAAGCTGCAGGTCGTCGCCGTAGGGGTCGGTACGCCGGATGTCCGCGTCGCTGGGCAGAGTGGACTCCCGGCCGCTGAGAACAGCGACGAGACTGGCAGAGAGGGCCCCCCGTGCCTGCGGAAGGCCGGGGGAGACGGCGGTGCGAGTGGAGTCCACGGCCGGTGGAACGGTCACGATTCGATGCCCTTCGCTGTTGCGTCCGCCCCGCCTGCGCCGCGTGCGACGGTCTCACCTGCGTCCTCGGCGCAGCCCGGGGACGGGCCGCTGGCGCCTGCGGCGGGAGCGGGTCCCCGGCGGCGGTGGCTGGTGTCGCACCAGGGGTAGGTGCGGCTCCGGCAGCAGGTGCAGATGGCCACGACGAAACGCTCGGAGACGACGACGTCCCCCTCGGGGGTGGTGACCTCCACCGGCCCTTCCATCAGGAGCGGGCCGTTGCGGTCCACCGCCACGCGCCGGGGTTCCTCATTCCTTCCGGGCATGAATGATCACCAATTCCTCACTGTCCGTGTCCGCCGGGACGAGGCCGCGGTCTCGCAGCCAGGCCAGCCGTCCGCACGTCACGGGCCCGAAGGGGACGGTCATGCGATGGCTGACCGAGGCGCTCATTCCGGCACGGTTCAGCCGGTGCAGCGTCTTCTCGGGGCAGGCGAGTCCTGACTGGACCATGAATATCTGTCCGCCCGGGCGGAGTGCGCCGGGAGCGGCTTCGCATATCCGGTCGATGAGAATCCGGCCATCGAGCCCGGCATCCCAGGCGCGGCGCGCGCCTCTGCGTGGCACCGAGAGGCTCGGCGCGGGTACGTACGGTGGATTGCTGACCAGTACGTCGAAGGTGCGGCCGGGAAGCGCCGCCATCAGATCTCCCCGCAGTACGGCGACCGGCAGGCGGGCGAGAGCGGCGTTCAGCCTGGCCGATGCCACTGCCCGGCGGCTGATGTCCACGGCGGTGACGCGCGCTCCGAGCCGGGCGGCGTGCAGGGCCACTGCTCCGCTGCCCGTGCACAGGTCCAGAAGGTCGGTTCCAGGACGTATGAGGTCACGGTGCATGGCGGAGGCGAGAAAGGAACTGTCGGCCTGTGCCGCATATACGCCGGGGAGGCGGAGAATTCTGCCTTCCCACGATACTGAGGGTGCGTCCTGCGCCGTGACCATGGTGCCTCCTGAGCTGGACGGCTCCCCTCCCAGGCTCGCCCAGTCGGTGCGGTGGTGCCACTCGTGCATGGCCATCCGTTCTCTGCTGGGCCCGTGAGGTGCAACGATGCGTGAGGTGCAACGATGCGCCCATTCGTACCGACTGCCGGCTTCGTGCGACCTGTGACGGAACCACCTCGGTCGAGCGAGTGCCCCGCCGCACGAGTCCCGCACACCAACCCTGACGCGGACCGGCCGGCCCGGAGCGCTCCGGAACAGCTTCACCGGCAGCGCGCGATGTCACCGGCCCCGGACCCGGCGCGTACCCCGGAGGACATCGGAGCGGCCCGGGAGGCGCGCCCCGCAAACAGTCTCCGAACGGCACAGCGGGATGCAGTATCGGTGGCATGAGCGAACCCACGAAGGACCGGAAGGCGCCCGACGAGCATGTGAGGCCCGACGGTGTCAGTGACGCGACGGTCGAGGCCCTGGGCTCGTTGTCGGAGGCCCTTGAGACGGTGGAGCGGGCCCGGGGGCACCTGTACGCCTTCCACCAGCTGACCGGCGGCGCGGACCTGGCTCTGGACAAGGCGGTTACGCAACTGCGGGCAGCCGGCCACCCCCAGCAGGCAGAGGTCGTGGAGCGGGAGATCATGGGACGCAACGTCATTCCCGGCTGCTGGACGTTCCAGGTCGTCGAGGCGTACAACGCCACCTACTACCAGCCGTTCGTGGATGTCGAGACGCAGATCCGGCAGGAACTCGCCGCAGGCCGCAGGCATCTGTACGAAGCGGAGCTCAAAGAGGCCCGCCGCACACGGAACCACCCCGACCACACCGCCCGCCCTTGAGCGGCACGGCGAACCCATCCCGGAGGGCGGGGCAGTGTCCGGGCGATCGTGTCTCACGGACATGCCCGGAGCGGCCTCTGTGCGGCGCCGGCCCGCTCGCGAATACCGCCGGCCACGTGTGCGGGGGACCCCGCTGACTTGCCTCCCGGCGGCCTCGGCCTGCTGATCTCTCCCGGCCCCGGAATCGGAACGGCACCGCGCCGATACGGGCGGACCCCGCCGCCGGGCCCGGGTATCTGTACGGAGTCGTAGGGTCTCGGGTATGCACGCAGAGAGTTCTCCGGAGCCCCGCGCTCTGCTGATCAACGGCACCGTCGGCGTCGGCAAGACCTCGGTGGCCGAGGCCGTCGGCGGCCTTCTCGCTGACGCCGGGGTGCCCCATGCCGTCATCGACCTGGACGGGCTGAGCCAGTCGTGGCCTGCGCCGGCGGGTGACCGCTTCAATTTCAATGTCGGCATGATGCTGCGGAATCTGCGCGGTGTCGCCGGGAACTATCTCGCTGCCGGCGCGACGCGTCTGGTGATGGCCGGTGTGATGGAGGACGCGGACGGCCGGAAGCGGTGCGGTGATGCCCTCGGTATCGAGTTGTCGGTGTGCCGGCTCCGGGGCGAGTTGCCGGTGATTCATGACCGGCTCGTACGGCGTCACGAGAATGAGCCCGAGGCATTGCGATGGCATCTCGCCAGGGCCGGAGAGCTGGCAGCGATCCTGGACCACGCAGAGGTCGATGACTTCACTGTTGACGTAAGCCTGCGCCCGGTGGGCGAGATCGCCGCCGAAGTCATCGAGAACGCCGGCTGGCTGTGATGCGGCGCCTCATCGGAGGCCGGGCGGCCCCTCTCCGATGACGGTCTCCGCCCGGGCCGCTGGAGAACGCCTCCGCCTGCGACAGCTCGCCCGACGGGTGGTGCGGGCAGCCGCCCGGCACAGGGCGGCGGATCCTCTCCGCGGCCGACGCGGATCCGCCGGGTCGCAGTCCGTGTGATGCCACGCAGGACGGGCGCTCTCCGCACGGCGCGTCAGCGGGCGCATGGGGACTCCAGCGGGTGCATGGAGACTCCGGGCGGCAGAAGCACCCATGGGTCCTCTGCCGCTCGGAGCGGGGTGAATCCGCACGACCCCCTGTCCGTCCTACGGAAGCTCGCCGCCGGGGCTGCCGCTGGACAGGACTACGCCCGGCCCTGCGAGCGCGGTCCCATCGGGTCCGGCAGGAGGAGCGGAGGGGTGTCCTCCTCCTCTGAGTCGGCGAAGTCCTCCGGGAAGGACTGCGGTTCGACGAAAAGGCCGTGGTACTGCGGCTGTACGCCGTGCGCCGTCGCGGATCGCGCGTCACTCCAGGGCCGGGGGGAAGCGGTGTGCTGCGAGTCAGCCTGCATGGAGACCATCCGAAGGGTGAGGGAGCGCCGGGCAACTGCCGCGACACGGTGGGGCGGGCCGTCGGGGTGTACCCGCGGACCACGATGTCAATGGGTGCTGCGTGCCGGCACGGGGGCGGCCGATGTCATGTCTGACCACCCTGCGCGGCGATCGGGCGCTTGCGTACGCGCGCCGTCGCCAACTGACCGGCAGATGTCGATGGTCGCTTCTTGATCACAGATCATCTGGTGCTGCTGTCGAAGAATACGGGACACCTGCCTCTGTGACGTCACGTCGGCCACAGGCGGTTCTGTCGCGTCGGGTGGAGATCCGCGCGGCGCCTCCGGGAACGGCGACAACTTCCCTGTGCATGCGCGTCTCTGCAGACCCCGGCCCCGGATCTCGTGCGCGCTCTCCGGTGCGGTGCTCGCCGGGCGGAACCGGTTCGGCGCGGGCCGGCCCGCGTATCCATCCCGGCCTCGCGTCCCAGCGGCTCGGGCCTGATCCCGCACCCCGGATGTGGCTTCCGCGGTGCGGCGACCGCGCGCCCCTTTCCTGCCGCACCGGGCATTCGCGTCATTCGCCGGGGTGCGGTACGAAGTCGGGTGTGGACGAACAGACTCAGCACGCGACCGTCCGGGTGTTCATCGCCCTCGCCCCTCCTGATGACGCCAAGGACGAACTGGCCCGGGAGCTCCGCCCTGCCTACGACACGCACCCTCATGTGAGGTGGAACCGCGTGGAGGACTGGCACATCACCCTGGCGTTCCTCGGGGAGCTGCCGGTCGAGGCGGTGCCGCTGCTGAGACTGCCGCTGGCCGGCCTCGCCGCCGGCCACCAGCCACTGTCTCTGGCACTGCGCGGCAGCGGCACCTTCGACGACCGGGTGTTGTGGAGCGGACTCGACGGCGACCTGGACGGGCTGCACATGCTCGCCGCCGACGTCCGCACCGCTGTCAAGAGCTGCGGTGTCGTCTTCGAGGACCGGCCTCTGCGGCCTCATCTCACCTTGGCCCGTGCCCGCAGGGGGGATCAGACCTCGGCAGGAGAGATCGCCGGAGGACTCGCACGATTCAGTGGCCGCCGCTGGCCCGCCGAACGCCTTCACCTGGTCGGCAGTAACGCCGGCCGTAGCCGCGGACCGATCCTCTACCGCGACATCGAGGCCTGGACCTTCGGCAGCGGGAGCTCCACGTAGGAGCGCTGGAACTCGGAGTGCCGCAGCACGCGCGGACGGTGCGTTGCTCTCGGAGGGCCTGTCGCCGGGGAGGGGCGAATTCGGGACGTCACAGCATCGCCGTACTCAGCGGCCTGCCTCGTCCGCCCACAAGGATTTACAGGGGGTGGAAGTCGATGCGTTCCCCGGCGATTCGGCTGCGGGTCGAATCTCCGCGGAACAGCGGCTTCCCTTGACGCAACATGCTTGATGGCAGGCCCCGTTGGGGAGATCGGAACGGGTGAGGGTGACGTAGTCGGTCCTCGCGGAAGCCGGTGGCAGCGCCCCGGGGGGCGGCGAGCCGGCCGCGGGCGGCCCCGGCCGGCTGTCGGACGTGCCGGGTCGGTGGAAGCACTCCGGCATGTCGGCGGTGCGTTGTTTCCGTGTTCTGCCGAGTCGACTCGGTCAGGTGCCCCGGCTGCCCCGGCCGTAGCGTGCTCATCGGCGGTGAATACGTGGGTGAGTCAGGCGTGTTGGCGGTCGCTGAGCAATCCGGCGCCGGTGCCCGGCACTCTGGCGTGGGCCGTGTCAGACGCGGTCGTGGAGAGTGACGTGGTAGCCGTCGGGGTCGGCGAAGGTGAACGTCCGGCCGAACGGGCCGTCGATCGGTGCGGAGACGATGGTGTGACCGTCGGCGGCGAGAGCATCGTGGATGGCCTGGACGTCGGTGGCGTGGAGCCAGATCGCGGCACCGACGCCGGGCTGGGGAACGGATGCGAGGTCGGTGCCGGGAACGAGGTCGCGGAGTGCGAACGCGATCGGCTCCGTCTCGAAGACGACGGCGTGCGGAGGTCCGGCCTGCGAGCGGACGAGGCCGAGGTACTGCTCGTAGAACGCCTGCGAAGCGTCGAGGTCGCGCGCCTGGAGCGAGATGAAATCGGGACCGGTGGCGGGCATGATGATGCTCCTCTTCGTTGTGTCAGATTCCTGACATGGATCAACGTATGTCAGAATCCTGACATGAGTCAAAACGGTGCCGGCGTCGACCTGGACAAATCACTGGGCTACCTGCTGAAAGAGGCTTCGAGCGCCCTGCGCGCAGCCATGGATGAGGTGCTGCGGCCACTCGGTATGAGCGTGACGCACTACTCCTGTCTCGAACTGCTGGCTCAACGGCCGGGCTTGTCGAACTCCGAGCTCGCGCGCGGCGCGTTCGTGACACGGCAGTCCATGAACGTGCTGCTCCAGGCCCTGGAACGAGACGGCTACGTGATCAGGCCTGCGGAGGCGCCCGTCGGGAAGGTCCTCCCCGCGCGGCTCACGCCGCGCGGCCGGCAGAGCCTGGAGAAAGCGACCGTAGCGGTCCGGTCCGTCGAGGTCAGAATGCTGGCCGGGATGACCGGGGCCGAGCAGTCAGCCGCGTTCCGGATCCTGCAGAGCATGATCCATTCCCTGCGTGATGGCGACGACGGCGCATAGCTCCTTCCTCGGCGCACGTCTCACCGCGCCCGGACGGGAGTGCGGCCGAGCGTGAAAATCCGTGCGGGCGACCCCGGAACTCCCCACCCGCACCTTCTTGTCGAGTGGCGCGGCCCCGTAGCATGCAGGAGTGATCAAGCCCGTTGAACTCGTGATATTCGACTGTGACGGCGTTCTGGTGGACAGCGAGCGCATCGCCGTACGTGTGGATGCGATGAGCCTGGCGGCGCTGGGCTGGCCACTCGGCGAGGCCGAGGTCGTCGAACGATTCGTCGGCCGCTCGCATGCCGACATGATCAGGGACATCGAGAAGCACCTGGGTCGCCGGCTCCCGGACGGGTGGGAGGCGGAGCAGCGTGAGCTGTACCGCGAGGCCATGGAAGCGGAACTCACCGCGGTCGACGGTGTGGTGGAGGCTCTCGACGAGATCCTGCTGCCCACCTGTGTGGCCTCCAGCAGCGGCCATGACAGCCTTCGCCACACTCTGGGCCTGACCGGGCTGTACTCACGCTTCGAAGGCCGTATCCACAGTGCTGCGGAGGTGGCAGCCGGCAAGCCTGCGCCCGACCTCTTCCTTCACGCGGCACGGAACATGGGGTTCGCCCCCGAGGTCTGCGCCGTGGTCGAGGACAGCCGTTACGGTGTCCAGGCTGCCCGCGCCGCCGGTATGCGTGCCTTCGGCTACTGCGGCGGTCTCACGCCGGCGGAGTGGCTGCAAGGGCCGGGCACCGTGGTCTTCGACGACATGCGTGAGCTGCCGGGTCTGATCTCCAGGGCGTGATCCGCCGCCCTCGGCCGGGCCCGTGAATGCTTGCGCGGTGCGGTCGTGGCACCGGCGCGGCGGGAGTGAGGGAACCAGGTCACCGGCCCATGGCCCGGCCGGGCCCTTCGCGACCTTGCCCGCTGCCGCTCAGCCGTCGGTGCCGGACGGTGCCTCGCCGAGCGCCTTGGCCAGGTCGTCGAGCGTCCCGGTGTTCACAGGCGCCGACCCGGTGAGCGTTCCGAGGAGCGCGCGGGTGAGGACTGTC
Source organism: Streptomyces sp. NBC_00388 (assembly GCF_036061255.1). NCBI lineage: Bacteria > Bacillati > Actinomycetota > Actinomycetes > Kitasatosporales > Streptomycetaceae > Streptomyces > Streptomyces sp. NBC_00388. The sequence continues at coordinate 431,957 of NZ_CP107948.1, read as the reverse complement.
GCCGAGGTCACCCGCGCGTCTGCGGGCTCGTCGCCCACGGCCCTGCCGATGACGGCGTCACGTACCGAATGAGAGATCCCGGGTCCGCCGAACAGCTCCGGGAAGGACAGCGCCATGAGGCACACGCCCACATTCGCCGCCATGATCGACTGCGCCGCGAGCTCTGCCGCGATACGCAGCCGCCCGGCATCGCGGCAGCGGAGCACCGCGGAGTGCAGGACCGCCTGGGCGTCACCCACCGCCTGGGGTTTGGGCTCGCCCAGAGGCATGAACATCAGCCGGTAGAGGTGCGGGTTCCTCAGCGCGTAGGAGACATGGCTGTCCCACGCCGTACGGAGGTCCGCGACCGGGTCCGCGGTGACCGGGTTCCTCCTCTTGTTCGCGAGGAATCGCTCGAACCCGAGATCCGCCACGGCTGCCAGGAGACCCTGTTTGTCGCCGAACTGCCGGTAGATCTCCGGCATTCCGACGCCTGCCCGCTCGCAGATGGACCGGGTCGAGATGTCCAGGGCGTCCTTCGTGGCGAGGAGATCCGAGGCGGCTTGGAGGATGCGGTCGCGTGCGGCAGGCATGAGTTCACGATAGCGCCGCTCACACCGGCCTTGTCGCGTCACGACCCGTCGGCGCGGGCAGGGGCGGCGTCCACCCCGCTTCTGGAATCAGTGATTACGTGATGTGTTAGCTTTGATTACATCATCGGGGGGATCGCTCCCGATGCCCCGACCCGTCTGACGAAAGCCACTGGTGACCTGATGAACCATGCACAGCTCCGTCGCGCCGCGATCATGGTGGCCGCTGCCGCCGCAGGGGTTGCCGTGCTCGCCGCGTGCGGTGACGACGCCGCCGGTGGCGGAGCGGGCAGGCGTCCGGCGGGCTCGGCGTCCCCGGATGCGAGCGCCGCGGCCCTGTCGTCGCGGCCCTTCACCGTGACGCATATCGGAGGCCCCACCACGATCGTGACGATCGCCGGTTCGCGGATCCTCCTCGACCCGACCTTCGACCCGCCGAAGACGTACAAGAGCGGCCTCGTGAAGACGCAGGGGCCCGCGATCGGGATCGACCGCATCGGGAAGATCGATGCCGTCCTCCTCTCCCACGACCAGCACGACGACAACCTCGACGACTCCGGGCGGAAGCTCCTCAAGGACATCCCTGTTGTGCTCTCCACCCCGGGTGCCCACCGGCGGCTCGGCGCCCATGTGACGGGGCTCAGGAGCTGGGACTCCTACAAACTCAGGACCGGCAGTACGACCATCACGGTGACCGCTGTCCCTGCTCTGCACGGACCTGACGGGGTCGACCGGGGCGCGGACGGGGAGGTGACCGGCTTCGTACTGAGTGGCGCCGGCGTGCCCACCACCTACATCTCCGGGGACAACGCCTCGGTGAAGGTGGCGAAGAAGGCCGGCGAGCGGATCAAGAAGGACATCGGCCCGATCGACACCGCGATCCTCTTCGCGGGAGCCGCGCGCACCCCCGCGATCCTCAACAATGCCCCCCTGACGCTGACTTCCGAGAAGGCGGCGATCGTCGCAAAGGACCTCGACCCGCGCAAGGTCGTGCCGGTGCACACCGACAGCTGGAACATCTACTCGCAGAAGATGCCGACTCTGGTGAGGGCCTTCGCGGACCAGGGCTTGTCCGACCGGCTCGCCGTCCCCGGCGCGGGCGGTACTGCCGAGAACCTGCGCTGACCGACAGCGGGCCCGGGGCGTACTCCGGGCCCGCCCTGCCGCCGGCGGGGGCCACGCTCGCCTGGCTCCGTCGGCGGCAGGTGTCACTCCCAAGAGGCCTTTCGGCCACGCCTCACGCCTGGGCTGCCTGCGCCTTCTGGAACGGGCAGACATCGCCCGACGATGCGGCGGAGGACTGCCGAACGCCGGGAGTCACGGCGCCGAGCTGGTCCAGGATCTCGTCGGAGAGCAGATCCTGCTTCCCCTTGAGTGCGTCGGCGACTTCCTGGTCCACGGGGAATACCATCTCGGCGGCGATATTGTCCTGGACGATCCGGGCAAGGTTGTCCAGAGCGACGAAGATCGGGTCCTTGGGCAATTCGACGGCCGGCAGGTCGATCAGATGGGTATCCACCTTGGCCGGGTTCATGCAGGGCTTGATGATGATCGAGTTCTGGTTCAGGACGGAAGTGGTCCACTGCGACAGGACGACGGTGTACAGGTCCTTCCACCCCTCTTCACCGATCTTGGTCCGCCACTTCTTCATGATGGCCTGGACGCCGGCGATCTGGGCATCCGCGGCGTACTTCATGTTGGTGCGGATGTTGCCGTACACGCTGCCCGAGAAGTCCTCGAACGACTTCATGTCGAAGGACTTGCTCTTCACCGAGACATCGATGAAGTTCAGGGCGGCATCAAGGAGCTTCGTGAACGAAACCACCATCTCCTGGGGCACGTTCGCCTTGTCGAGCTGCTGGCGGGCCGTCGTGAGAGTGGCGCCGAACGCCTGAAGCGGGCTGATCCAGCCGGTGGTGCCGGTCCCCTTGAAGGCGACCATCTTCAAGTCGTGCGGGTCGATGCGCTCGGCGTGGGGCAGGTTCGGCACCTTGTCACTCAGGTAGGGCGCGACGGTCGAGAAGATACCGAGAGGCACGTGACTGATCGACTTCGCCAGCTCGAACACCTCGGAGACCGGATTGACCGATTCCTGTGTCCCGTTGTGGATGAGGGTGAATTTGCCGCCCTTGGCGTCATTCTGAACCACGATGACCGGGCTCAGGTACTTGATCAGATCGGACTTGAGCACGGCGTAGTTCGATCTCATACCGCTGTTGACCGCGAGAATCGCGTCGCGTGCCTGCCGCTCCGGGTTCACCACGGCCGTGGCTGTGTCCGCGGCAGCCGACGGGGGAGCGGCGAGGAGCGTGACGGCGCCGACTGCGGAAGCGGTGCCTATGAACTGTCTACGTGTGGCCATGATCTGTTTCTCCCTGCGGATTCAAAAGATGGGTTTTCCGTCATTCCGTGGGGGAGGTGAAACGCGTTCATTCGGTCACTCCTGGGGGGTGGGAGGGATGGGGGGCCGAAAAGGATGCCGGGAGCCCGGCACGATCCGAACGAAAGGCCCTGGTGCTTCCGCCCGCCATGACGCTCGCCCACGCGAACGGGCAGGGGGCCAGGGGGAAGTGGGGGGGGCGTCCAAGGGCAAGCTGCTCCTGGGGACGAGCGTGGGCCGAGCCCGGCGGCTGGTCTCACCAGCCGCTCCGAACGGCCCGGTGCACTCAGACCAGGGACTTCGCGGAGGTGATGACGGTTCCGTAGAGGTCGGTGATGGTGGCGAGGGCGCTGTGGTGGATCTGGTCGGCGCTCAGGTCGGTGCCGCCCTCGGTGCCGGCGGAGCGGAGCGGGCGGGTGGCGCAGGCGTCGGCGACGACGGTGGGCCGGTTTCCGCGCAGGAAGGCGCCCTGTGCGGTGAAGGTGACGCACATGTGCGTCATGAATCCGGCGATGATGAGGTCCTTGTGTCCTGCGGCGTCGACGTGTTCGCCCAGGTCGGTGTTTACGAAGGCGTCCGGGGCGGTCTTGACGACGATGTGCTCGCCCTCGGCCGGGGCGACGGCGGGGTGGATGCGGCCGATCTCGGCGCGGATGTCGTACGGGGTGCCCTCGCCGCCGTCGTTGATGACGTGGATGACCTTCGTGCCTGCCTGGCGGGCCTTCTCCAGCAGTGCGGCGGCGGAGTCGAGGGCGGCCTGCCAGCCTTCCAGCTCCATCACGCCGCCGACGTAGGTGTTCTGGTAGTCGACGAGGATCAGCGTCGCGTCGGTGAGTGAAGCGGGCGTCTCGTCGAAGCCGTTGAGCTCGCGCAGAGTCGTCGTAGACATGGGGGTACCACCTCGGGATTCTAGCCGGTATTCATGCCGGGGTCCGTGGCCCACCCGCTCGGCGGGCCATGGCTAGAAAGCTACGGGCCGTCAGGGAGCGTCAGCAATGTCATCCAACATGCAGATCCGGACATCGCTGGTGTGGAGCGCACGAGGGTCGCGGATCGGAAGCGACGCCGCGACGGTCTTGTTCGGCCAGGACACCATCCGGACCTGCGCGGGAACCGGGAACGGCCCCCGCGCGGGCCGGTGTTGTCCTGTGCTCCCCTCGCACGCCCGCGTCCGCCTCCGGCCGATTCTCCCGGCAACCGGTCCTGTCGGACCGGCGGTCAGCCAGGCCCGGAAGTCACCGGCTCCCGGCGTCCGGCGGCCTGATCTCGACCGCCGCCGTGATCGCTCGGACGGCACTCGTCCTGGGGTCTGTCGCCTCCAGGCCGCCGCGTAGGGTCTTGACCCTCACACCGTGTCAGGCGGTCAGCTCGGAGACATCATGTTCATCATCGGAGACTTCGCCCGGCACGGCCGTGTCTCGGTCCGGATGCTGCGCCACTACGACGCGACCGGTCTGCTGCGCCCCGCCCATGTCGACCCTTCCAGCGGTTACCGCTACTACACCGCCGCTCAGCTCGCCCGCCTGAACCGGATCATCGCGCTCAAGGACCTCGGATTCACTCTCCAGGAGGTCTGCGACATCGTGGACGAGAAGGTCTGCGCCGGGGAACTGCGCGGGATGCTGCGGCTGCGGCGCGCCGAACTGGAGGCCGCGGTGGCGGCAGCGGGAGCGCGGCTGGTTCAGGTCGAGGCGAGGCTCCGAGCGATCGAGAGCGAGGGCCACATGCCCACGAACGACGTTGTCATCAAGAGCGTCCCCGCCGTCCGGGTGGCGGAGCTGACCGCAATCGCCGCGAGCTTCGAGCCGGAGGCCATCGGCCGGGTCATCGGCCCGCTCTACGACGAGCTGTTCCGGCACCTGGGCGTTGCGGGTATCGCCCCCACGGGCCCCGGTGTCGCCTACTACGAGGATGCACCCGAGGGGGGCGGCAGGATCAGCGTGCACGCTGCTGTCCAGGTGTCCGCGCCGCTCCAGGGCGGAGCCTTCCAGATCCTCGACCTGCCGCCTCTCGACCAGGCGGCGACCATCGTGCACCGCGGATCGATGGACACGGTGCTGCCGACCGCCCAGTTGCTGGCCCGCTGGACGGACGCCAACGGCTACCGGTCCGCCGGGTACCCGCGCGAGATCAACCTGGAGTGCCCCGAGAACCGGGACGGCTGGGTGACGGAACTGCAGGCGCCGGTCACCCGGGCCCAGCCGGACGTCCCTGGTCCGAAGGGTGAAGGGTTCGGACGGTGACGCGTCAGGTCGGCGAACCCGGACCGTGACGGGTCAGGTCGGCGGGAGGCCGTGGGGCTCTCCCGCCGACGGCCTCACTCCACGGCGTTGACGAGATTGAGTACCGGCGCCGCCTGGTCCGTGAGCTGGTGCAACTGGTTCAGCTCGCTCAGGTGGTTCAAGCCGGTCAGCTGGTTCTTCACCTTCGGCAGCTGAGCGGCGTACTTGGCCGGAATGCCGGTCGTGGCGATGGCATCGAGCTCGCCGACAGGGTTCACCTTCGGTCCGGCCTGGCCGGCGGCGTCGGCGGCGTGTGCGGACGTCATGGCGAGGCAGGGGAGGGCGGCAACTAGAGCGAGACAGGTGGCAATTCGTCGCGTTGGAGTCATACTCGTACAAACGCGCCGGGGTGTCGATGGACACGGCGCGTACCCGATCCGGCGCAACGGCGGCCGCCCCGGGGCCCGGCGGCACTGATGTCGCCCCGTCCCTGAGCGCCGGAACGCCCGTGCCCCGGAGCTCCGGCTGAGGCGATCGTACTTCTCCCGCTGTTGTTCGGCGGGGGGGCTGGGCGGTCCCGTTGTGCGGAGGCCCGGAGCGCGCTCAGTCGCCGCTGTCCGGATCGCTACTGTCCGGGAACGAGTGGTGCTCGTGTGCCACGAGCCATCGCCCCTCGTCCTTGCGGAGCCCGCGGGTGAGCCGCAGACGGTTCTCCGGATGGCCGGCGCGCTCCTGCGGCGTCCCGCAACGCAGCAGGGCATGTGCGTAAGCGACGTCGTCGCCGGCGACGACGTCGAGGGGGGGGGACCTCTCACCGTAGAGCGCCGACCGCGCGGGCGCGCGTCTGTGCACCGTCCGTGCGGGGCCCGGGTGGGCCCCAGTGGTATGCACGCCGACGGGGGCCGGCGACCGTGCGCGACCGTGCGGGCAGTGGTCGGCACCGGTTCCGTACCCCGGGACAGGACCGTGTGCTCCCTGGGCGGCCGCAGCAACCCGATCGCCGATTTCCCCTCCTGACAGTTAAAGGGCAAGAGCTGGACAAGATTGTTCGTTTTGATTGACTCGGTGTCCTGTCATGAGCATGGTTTCTGCGTACTCCTTGGCCCCACCCTTGAGAGGAACGCACCTCATGAGACGTCTGACATCCGCCGCGGCAGCTCTCGGCGCGACCACTGTTCTGATCCTGACCTGCGGTCTCGGCAGCGCCTCTGCCACCGCTGCGCCGTCTGCCGGCCGCGGCGGCACCGTGCGGCCACAGGCAGCGAACGTCTGCACCTCCTCAGCCGCCGGGTCCGGCCGCGCAGTTCGCGGGGCGCTCTCCCGCGACCAGGTCCACCACCAGCTCTCAAGCCTGACCGGACAGCACCGTGCGGCCCGCGGCTATCCGGCCGCCGGGATCGCAGGCAAGGGCCCGCTGGGCCGCGATTCCGGCGCCCGCGGACTGCTGACGGACATCCACCCGGCCCAGGGCACCTCCTTCAAAGCGATCGACGGCAGCGACGGCTCCTGTGCCACCCAGTCCGTGTCCACTCAGCTGAACGTCCAGGACGGTTCCACGACGATCTACACCCCCACGATGTACCCGGCCGGCGGCTCGTGCGTCGAACTGGTCACGGTCTACACGACTTCCGGCCCCTCGGTCTCGGCCTGGGACTGGTGCAACAGCGTCGCCTTCGAAGCATCGGTGCCCATCGACAGCACGTTCCTGGGCACCTACACGGACGGTGGCTCCAGCGCGTACACAGGGCGGGTCATCAAGACCGACGCGGCCACCAACTCCTGGACAGCCGCGTTGTACAACTACCGGACGGGGTCCTGGGACACCCTCTTCACCCAGTCCGGACAGAATCAGTCGGGCCGTAACACGGGCTGGGACATCAACGAGCTGTACTCCCAGGTCGGCAGCTCGGGGAGCTCCTACGCATGCGACGCCATGGCGGGCCTGACGTTCGAGTCGAGCAACATATCGGTCCGGATCAACGGGAGTTGGTCTGCGGCGTCATCGAGCAACTCCGACACGACGTACGACTCGCCCAACAGCTCGTTCTACTGCCCTGACCGCACCTACCAGATGGTCAGCGCTTACGACCACTGGAAGACCGTCGGCTGACGGGCCGCCGTCCAGGCTGCACGCGGCCTCGCCCCCGGGCAGAGGCGCGTAACGGGCCTGTGAGCGTTGCGCCGTGCACCTCGGCGCCGACGGCACTTGCTCCGCTGCTCTCGCCGGCGACGATCCTGTCGTCGCCGGCTCCCGGGCCGGGCTCCCGGGGTGGATCGCGTCAGTCCGACTCGCGCCCGAGACGCCGCGCAAGGGTGCTCAGGTCGCCCAGCCGCAACACCCGTCCCCCGAACCCGGGCAGGGGGACGTGCAACGGCTCTGTCCAGCGGGCTGGGATCGCGTCCAGTCCGTAGAGTGCGCCCGCGAGACCTCCGGTGACCGCAGCGACGGTGTCCGTATCGCCGCCGATGTCGATCGCCGCACGGATCGCCTCCTCGAAGGTGTGTGTGGTGCGCAGGGCCCAGACGGCCGATCCAAGACAAGGCCACACGGCCCCGTTGAACTCCGTGGCCCGGCCGGGATGCCAGTCGGGGGCAAGGACGGTGGCATAGCGCCCGCGATGGTCAGGGTGTACGAGTTCCAGAGTGTCCGGGAGGGCGCAGCGGGGATCGGAGCCCGTCAGGGTCCGGCGGATGAGTTCGTGAAACACGGCAGTGCCCTCCCAGGCGGCACGGTCGCCATGGGTGAGAGCGGCGATGCGCCGGGCGGCATCCATGGTGGCCGACTGCCCGGCACGCGCGAAGTGGACGGCAGATGTCGAGGCTCTCATCAGGGAGCCGTTGCCGGCTGCCCGGTGATTGCCCCGGAAGTGATGCGGGGCGGCCAGATCCCACGGCATCCCGTTGGTCAGAACGTCCTCGATCTGCAGGCCGATGTCCTTCGGTTCACCCGCCGCCCACTGCTGGAAGCGGGCGAAGATGTCCGGCAAGTCCAGTGCGCCCCGCTGCAGAAGCGACTCCGCGACCAGAACGGCCATCTGTGTGTCGTCCGTGGCCTCGCCAGGTTCCCAGCCACCGCCTCCGCACATCTCGCCGCCACCCCCTGGTTCCGGGAACCGGGCAGAGAAGTCACCCCGGAGGCCGAACTCGAAAGGGGCTCCCAGAGCATCGCCGACTGCTGAGCCCACAACCGCCGCGATGCCTCGTTCTATGTGCTTCATTGGCGCAGGGTATCGGCGTCACAACACCCGACGCACCAGCACACGAGCCGCTGGCAGCAGGGGCGTTGACCCGATCCGCGTGGCGAGGAGGGGATCGGTGCGAGCAAGGGCGCCCACCTTGTGGGGCAGTTGGAGAAGTGGCACGGTCAGGGGGTCATCCCACCGGCTCGAACCCGGGTGAGCGAGAAGGCGCGCCGGCCCATCGGTGCAGGGCGGCTTCGAGGCCGGTGGCAGCTGTGGTGTCGGTGGTGTCGGAGGCCCAGGCGACCACCCCGTCCGGGCGTACCAGCACCCCGGCGGGCGCCGCGTGGTCGTCGGTCACGCTGCTCACGCGCCCGGCCCAGGCCGTTGCGAGGCGGGCGTACGCACCGTCCGGAGTGCGGTCGAGCAGCAGGAACCCACCGTCGTGACCGTGGTCGGCCAGCCGGGATCCGTCCCTCAGCCAGAGGTCGGGGGCGAACCGGCCGACCAGCGGGTGGTCACCGGGCAGGTCGATGTGCTGGGTGACTCCTGAGATCTTCTTGACCGCGTAGGTCGTGCCCGACCGAGTGCTCAGCAAATCGGCGACAACCTCCCGGAGCGCTGCCGACTTGGCATCTCCTCGCATCACCCCGATCTGCGCACGCGTCCAGTCCAGTACCCAGGCGCCGAGGGGACGGCGCTCCGCGTCGTAGGTGCCGAGCAGCCCCTCCGGCGCCCACCCGGAGACCACGGCGCCGAGCTTCCAGCCGAGGTTCATCGCGTCCCCGAACCCGAGGTTGAGCCCCTGCCCTCCGAATGGCGAGTGGACGTGTGCGGAGTCGCCGGCCAGAAGTACCCGCCCCGACCAGTAGGTCGTGGCCTGACGCGCGTTGTCGCTCCAGCGGGTAGCGGTTCCGCGCAGCGCGGTCAGTGTCACGTCGGTGCCCGAGACCCGGCGCAGACTGGTCTGCAACTCCTCAAGGGTGACCGGCGCCGAGCGGTCGGCGGGCGGACCGTCGAACTCCACGGTCACCACCCGGCCCGGCTGCGGCCCGTAGCGGTATGCCCCCTCGGTCGACCACACCCATCCGCTCGCGAGCTTCTCCGGGTCGGCGATGTCGACGACACCGAGATGGCCGGTGAGTTCGGGGTCGGTGCCGGGGAAGCCGATGCCCGCGAGGCGGCGTACGGTGCTGTGCCCGCCGTCGCACCCGGCCAGCCACCCGGTGCGCACCGGGCCGGCGCTGGTGTCGAGGCGCACGCCGTCGCCGGTGTCCTCGAACGAGGTGACCTCGACACCGCGATGTACCGGAACGCCGAGTCGCACCAGATGGGCGGCCAGCAGCTGCTCCAGCTCACGCTGCGGCACCATCCTCGCCCCCGAGACCGCGGTGTGTGCGGCGAGGTCGGGATCGGAATCGTCCACAAGGCCGGGGTCGAGGACCATGCCCGCGAAATGCCCGGTGAACTGCGGCCTGCGCGGCCGCAGGGCTCCGTCCGGCCGCTGTTTGTCGACCACGGGAACGAACGACCCCACCCGTTCGAGCATCTCTCGTTGTACCTGTTCTGCCGCGGGCAGCAGGCCGCGGCGGTCGAGCGCCTCGGCCGTCGGCACGTTGATGGCCCCGGCTTTCATCGATTCGTCCGGCTCGGCCAGTCGCTCGATCACTTGCACCGTCGCCCCGGAGAGCGCCAGCTCGGCGGCGAGTACGAGGCCCACCGGGCCCGCTCCGACCACCGTTACGTCCACGTCCTGGTTCACATTCATAGTCATTGACACGAACACCGTTCTACGTACGAACGGTGTTCGTGTCAAGTTATAGTGGTGTGGTGAACCCGAGAGAGCGGCGCGCGGCGCGCCATCAGCCACCGGCCCCCGGCGCCCCGGCCGGCCCCACGCCCCGGCGCCGAAGGGCCCCCATCACCGTGGACCAGGTCATCGACACCGCGCTGACCGTCATCGCCGCGGAGGGATACGACGCGCTGACCATGCGCCGGCTGGCCGGCGCGCTCGACACCGGGCCCGCCTCGCTCTACGCCCACGTGGTCAACAAGGCCGACCTCGACGAGCTGCTCATCGGGCGGCTGTGTGCCGGGCTGGTGCTGCCCGAGCCCGATACCGCGGTCTGGCGCGACCAGATCCGCGATGTATGTGCCCAGGTGCGCGATCAGTACCTGAGGTACCCCGGAATCTCCCGCGCAGCGCTCGCCATGGGCCCCACCGACCTGGAGATCGTGCGGGTCAGCGAAGGGATGCTGGGCATCCTCCTCGCCGGCGGTGTCGCCCCGCGGGCTGCCGCCTGGGCCATCGACGCCCTCTTGCTGTACGTGGCCGCCTACTGTCTTGAGGTGTCGATCGTGCGTCAGCGATCAGCGAGTGAGGACGCCGCCTGGGTCTTCGACCGGGACGAACTGCTCCGGCGGTTCGCCGCTCTCCCTGTCGAGGTCTTCCCCCACACGACCAGCCACGCCGCCGAGCTGACCGCCGGCGAGGGCCACGATCGATTCGACTTCACCCTCGGCGTGATGATCGGTGGCCTCACGGCCCGGTAGCTTCTGCCGTCCACCAGGCCTGCCCGTATCGGGGGCCGGGTGAGGGGATGTGTCACGACGGTGCAGGACGACTCTCGTGCGGCACCGCCACCGCCCGACGGAAAGCGCCGGGCGGGAGAGTGTCTCCGCGCCGTGACGATTGTCACTATCCGGTTGCAGCCGGTGGCCCGCTGAAACGCCAGCCTCGCGACCGGTATCTCCCCCGGTGTCCATCGGTCTTCGTAGCAGAGGATGTCCATGAATCACCGTTACGCCTCCGTCGCCGTCGTCCTCGCCTCCGCCGCCGCGCTCGTCGCGACCGCGTGCGGGTCCTCGGGCGCCAGCCCGCGCACGGCGGCAAGTGCCCAGACTGTGTCCAGCGCATCCGGTTCGGCCGGTGACAAGGCCGGTCGTTGGCTGCCGTGTCACCTGCCCGCAGGGTACGAGCACTTCTTCAAGCTGGACTCCGCCAAGACTGTCCGGGGCAACACCGTCGTGCGCGTCACTCCGGAGACGTGCCGCGTGAACTCGAAGAACGACGAAGACGTTGTGTACACCCCTTCGGGAGCGGCCCGGTCGTTGGTCGTTGCCCCGGGTGCCTCCGTCAAGGTCCTCCACGACACCGCGACCCGGAAGGTCACCCCGAAGTGGCTGGTGAACCACAAGCTCGCCAACAGCCCGCACTTCTCCTACCGCGTCGACGGCCAGAGCCGGATCACCGCCATGCAGGAGATCTACCACCCCTGAGTGAGCGGGTGCACCGTGGTCGCGGGCGAACAGGGGCCGTTTGACCCGGTGCTGGACATCCGGGCGCACGCGCTGTGCAGTCCGGCGGTCCGGACGGGGGGCTCATCTCCGAGAGCCCGTTCCACCGGGCATCAAGCATGATCGCCCGTCATGTGACGTCACATCAGATTCCTTACGGTCAGGGGCTGCTGTGGCGTCGCGTGACGGGCGTACACCCGGTGGGTCCTGCCGGGCCGGGCGAGTTCGGGCAGACCCCGGATGCGCAGGGGGCGAGGGCCGCTGGAGCCCCTGGACGCAGAGCACCCCCGGCTCACCTCGACGTGCGCCGGCGAACCAGCCGAGCGCTCGTACGCTTCCCCGGCTGTGGCGGTGGGGCCCGCAGCAGGCAGCCTCACCGCCACAGCCGGGCAGGTGGTCACGCGTGTGCGCTGATGATGCCCCCGTCGCTGAGGACGATGTAGATGCCGTTGGCGTCGAGCCCGACGTCGTGCTGGTTGGTGTTCAGCGTGGCGGCCACGCCGTCGTGGCCGATGATCTGCGCGCGGTACCGCAACTCGCCGAGCTTCGTGACCTTGGCCGTCCAGCCACCTGCGAGCTTGAAGGTGCCCGGTCCCTGGTGGCCGCCGCCCATCCAGGCGTGGACCTCGCCGCCCAGCGTGAGCACCACGAACATGTCGTTGGCGTCGAGCCCGGCGTCGGTGTTGTCCGTCTCCAGCGTGGCCAGGACCGAATCGCGGCTGACGATCTCGGCACGGTAGTGCTGGTCGCCGAGCTTGTAGATCTCGGCCTTGCTGCCGTCCGGCAGGGTCTGGGTGCGGACCGGCGATCCTGCCTTGGCCGAGGTGCTCTGCGCGGCGATGCGGTGCGCGCCGTACGCCACGGTCCGCGAGCTGATCCGGGCCGTGCCTGCGCCGGCGCTGGACGCGCCGGGCGCACCGCCGTCACCGGTGGGACGGGAGGCGGAGACGGAATTCTGCGTGGCCGTTCCTGCGGCTTCCTTGCCCCCGCTCTGGCAGGCGGTCAGCGAGAACGCCGCAGCGGCGGCCACGGCCACCAGACCGGCGGAACGGGCGGTGCGGCGAGCCCGGTGATTGGTCATCATTGAAATCCCCCATGAGTGGTCAGAATGCGGCGCCTCCGCCTTGCTGTCGCAGGACGACCGGCCCGATCCGCTGTTCGCTACACCTCATATGAGGGCGGCCCGGCAGGAATTGTTCACCGGGTTCTGTCCGCACTTGGTAACAAGGGAACCGGGCAGTGCCCCAGGGGGCGTTGGTGTCGAACCACCGTGCGGACCGGACGGGGAGGCGGCGCTCCGGCCCCGGATATCCGCCCCCGCGGAACACTTTGCGCAGCGCCTGCCCAGGCCGCGATCACCGGGTCACGGGGGCGGGGGCGGGGGCGGATGTCAGCACAGTGTTCTCTTTCGCTGATGAGCCGCTGACACTCCGGGCAGTGCGGGTCTGGGCGGCATGCTGCCCAGACCCGCACGTCTCAGGCCGTGGCCCCGTCCCGCTGCTGCCGACGTGACCGGAGACCGGACCTAGTTGTTTCCTGCGCCGTTTCCGGAAAGCACCGGAACATTGTCGACGAGGTGGGACAGCGGCTCGTCGCCCTTGGCCTGGGTGGAGTTCTCGGTGCACTGCTGGTTCTGCGGGGACGACAGGACGGGGATGTCCTGGACGGCGACCGGCACGAGAATGCCCACGAGGGAACCCACGTTCGCCTTGACCGGCACGCCTGCGCACACCTTGTTCAGGGAACCCTGGATCAGGGCCCCCTGCGGGCTCATGTTCCCGTCGGTCGAAGAGTTTCCGAAGGCCTGCTCGGCGCCATTGCCGCTCAGGGAGTGGGTGCCGTCGTTACCGATGGCGGCTGCGTTTCCGGCGGTGCCGGCGATGGCGGCGGCAGCGAGGCCGGCAGCGGTGAGGGCGGTACGGAAGTACATGTCACTCCAGTGCATGTTCTTTGAACAGAGACGTGCCTCAGTAGATCCAGCGATCCGGTGCATCCGGACTGATTCACCTGATCGTCGGTGAGTCGGCGGAGTGGGGTTGCCAGTTGACGGTAAATCAGGTGAATCCGCTCTGCTCGGATTCCTCAACGCCGAAGAGGGGGACGGAGCCCGCGCCTTCATCCTGGATGCGGTGGTCGCCCGTGAGCGGCGCCGGCACGTGAGGAAGGCCCCACGTACCAGCGTCGGGCGACCGGGGAGGCCGCGGGCGCGCCCGCTCCTTTACGTCGTCGGCGACGGCGTCAGCCGGCGACTTCCAGCACGAGCTTGCCCCGGGTGCGGTTCGCCTCACCGAGCCGATGTGCCTCGGAGGCGCGTTCCAGGGCGAAGGAACGCTCCACCTCGACGCGGACCGCGCCGGAGTCGACCAGGTCGGCGATGGACTTCAGCGCCGAGGCATCCGGCTCCACCAGCAGCGGGCTGGTGCGCACGCCCGCCTGCCCGGCCGCTGCGGACAGCGCGTCCGAGACCCCGCCCGGGACGGAGATGACCAGGCCGCCCGGCCGGGTCGCCGAAACCGATCGCACATCGGTGCTGTCTGCCGTGCCGATCAGATCGATGACGACGTCGACCTCCCCGACGGCCTCCTCGAACCGCTGACGGGTGTAGTCGATCGTCTGGTCCGCCCCCAGTTCCTTCAGCCAGCCGTGCCGGGGTTCGCGAGCGGTCGCGATCACCTCGGCGCCGAGGTGCTTGGCGATCTGCACTGCCAGGTGCCCCACACCTCCGGCCGCGGCGTGTACCAGGACCCGCTGTCCGCTGGACACACGCGCCGTGTCGACCAGCGCCTGCCAGGCAGTGAGCGCCGCGAGGGGCAGTGCCGCGGCCTCGATGTGCGAGAGCGAGGCCGGCTTACGGGCGAACTGGCGGGACGGCGCCGTGACGTACTCGGCGTACGCGCCGGCCGGGCGGGGGAACCACGGCATGGCGTAGACCTCGTCGCCCGGTGCGAGCGTGGTGACACCGAAGCCGACTTCCTCGACGACGCCGGAGACGTCCCAGCCGAGGATCAGCGGCAGGGTCTGCAACCCGGCCATGCCCTGGCCCGCGCGGGTCTTCCAGTCCACCGGGTTGATTCCGGCGGCGTGCACCCGCACCAGTACTTCCGTCGGGAGCGGCTCGGGGCGTGCGACCCGGCCGACGGTCAGCACGTCCGGGCCGCCGAACTCCTTGATGGTGACGGCACGCATCGTCTGCTCGCTCATGCTTTCCTCGTTCGTATCCGTGATGACGTCTCTTCGGTCCGGAGCCAGGGGCTCCGGTAGGTGTCCAGCCTCGTTGACGCCCGGCGGTCCCCGTGAATGGCTGGACAGCCATCTGTCGTACCATTCCAGCCATGCCGCATCGTGTTGCCGTTCTCGCCCTGGACAGGGTCGTACCGATGGACCTGGGTATCGCCGCCCGGGTGTTCAACGAAGCCCTCGACCCGTCCGGGTCACGGCTCTATTCGGTGACGACGTGCTCGCTCGGCGGTCGGCCTGTTCGTACGAACGAGGGCTTCCGGATCGTCGTGGACGAGGACGAATCGCTCCTGGAGAGCGCGGACACCGTGGTGATCGCCACCCAGGAGCCCGATGAACAGTTGCTGGCCACCGGCGAACTGCCCGCCCCTGTCGCCGCCGCCTTCGCCCTCATCCGTCCCGGCACCCGGATCGTCAGCCTGTGCACGTCGGCATTCCTGGTGGCGGCGGCCGGCCTGCTGGACGGCCAGCGAGCCACCACTCACTGGGCGCTGTGCCGCCGGTTCACCGAGTTGTTCCCCAGCGTCGAGGTCGATCAGGACGTGCTCTTCGTGGACAACGGGCGCATCCTGACGGCGGCCGGCGGAGCGGCCGGCATCGACCTCTTCCTCCACCTGGTCCGCAGGGACCACGGCGCCACCGTGGCCGGCTCCGCGGCGCGCCACTGCGTGGTGGCCCCCTGGCGCGAAGGCGGACAGGCGCAGTTCATCGAGCACCCCGTACCGAGGGACGCCGGTCGCTCCACCTCGGACACCCGCCAGTGGGTCCTGAGCCGGCTCTCCGAACCGCTCACGCTGCAGGACATGGCCGGCCATGCCCACATGAGCGAGCGCACATTCACCCGCCGGTTCCGTGCCGAGGTGGGGACAAGCCCTCTCCAATGGCTGGTTCAGAGCCGGTTGACCCAGGCGCGCGGCCTCCTGGAGTCCAGCGAGCTGACCGTCGCGCGGATCGCTACCGCGTGCGGCTTCGGCGATCCGGTCGCGCTGCGCAAGCACTTCCAGACCCACCTCGGCCTGTCCCCACTGGCGTACCGCCGCGCTCACCACGCCCCGGAACCGGCCCTGACCGAGCCGTCCCCGGTGTCCTGAGCGTGTGCGAACCGATCGCTGGTCCAGGCCGGCTGCAACGGCAGGCCGGCCTGCGCGGCCGGGCCGCTGCGGCGAGACGTGTGGCAGACCGGCCGCGAGGGACCCGATCACCACATCGGGTGGCATGAACGTGGTTTCGGTACTCCTGGAGCCGGCCGCGCTCCATCCTGAGGAAGCCGCACGACAGGACCACAGAAGGGTTCGGGCCATGACCACAACAGCGCAGGATGTCATCACCGCCAAGTACGAGCGGGCATTCGACACCATGGACGCCAACCGCGACGGCTTTCTGGACTGGACGGACTACCAGAGGCTCGCCGACCGCTACATCGAGGCCTACCGGCTCGGCAAGGACGACCGCAGGGCCAGGGCGCTTCAGTCCTTCTCCCAGATCTACTGGCTGGAGCTGCTGCGTCACTCGGGTGTGGACGGGGACCGGCTCACGAAGGGCGAGTTCGTCACGGCCAACCGGCTCGCAGCCATCGACACCAGCCGGCTCAACGTGACCGAGGGCGCCGGCCATGCGATCTTCGATGTCATCGACGTCAATGGTGACAACGAGATCAGCAAGGACGAGTTCGCCCGCGCGCTGCGGGATGTGTGGAGGATCGACGCGCCCGACGCGATGGACTCGTTCATGAGGCTGGACACCGACGGGGACGGTGCGATCTCGCGCCAGGAATTCATCCGCGCGATCCGCGAGCACTTCCTCTCGAACGACCCCGACGCGCCGGGCAGCCTGTTCTTCGGGCACGTCTGACCCGACCGTGCCAGGCCCCGACCCCTCGGACACCCCGGCGCACCTGTGGTGTGCCGGGGTGTCCGGGAGGTGTGCCGGTCAGGAGTTCCGGGGCGACTCCGCGTCTTCCTGTGCCGCCGAGGACTGCGGCTTCCCGGGAAGACCGAGGTCCTGACGGTCCGCCTCCACTCGCCTTTCGAGCCGGTCCGCGTCGGGGCGGCGTGGCATCCCGCGTCCGTGTTCGTCGTACGGGGCGCCTTCAACTGCCTTGTTCGACTTGTGATGATGGGCCATCACTGCCTCCTTGCCGCGGCGTTTCCGGCTGCGCCCCCACCCTGTCGAGCGCGTACGCCGTAGCCGGCTGATCGCGCGGCTGCCGACTGTGCCAGAGGGCAGCCGACGTGCAGGGAAGGTGTCTCCCGGTGCGGGCTTCCGCCGGAGATCACGGTGCACTTCCAATGAAACGCCTCTTGAAACGATCCGCAATCGGAAGTGGGGCCGCAACGTTTTACGGGGGTGTTCGTGCGCGCCGGCGGAAACCGCTCCGTGTGGCCTGCGGCTGTGATCGCGCCGCGGAGGCGGGACGCCTGCGACGGGAAGGGGTTCCCGGGCGAGGAGGTCGCTGAACAGGAGTGGGCCACGTCCTTACCTGTGGCTGCGGTGCAGTTTTCTCATCGCACCCAGAGCAGAAGACGACCCTGGGGCCCTTCGAAAATCTGCCGTGACGGAAGTAGACATTCGCCCGGTGTGGAGTTAACGTTTTCCTTGTAGCCAAGAGATCGAGAAGGGCGCGGCAGGGACGAACTGCCGCGTGGGCAGGACCGCGGTAGTGCAGGCAGGACCGCGGTAGCAGGTGGCACGACGGTGGAGTGGCGGGGCCGGAAGGCTCTCGGGGTCTCGTCGCTGACTGTCGGGCCGGCGGCTCGTGAGGGGCCGCGCGTTACGCAGGACCGAAGTGGCAGGCAGTTGAGGTGCAGGAAAGACAGGAGAAGGAGGCAGACGCCATCAGGATCGCCCGGGCGCGAGCAGTCGGCCCGGGTACCGAAGGCCCCGGAACGGAAGGTGGTCCCACGGTCACGCATCCGCGATCCCCGCGCACGTCCCAGCCCTCTCGGAGACGGTGCGGATCAACAAGGCCGGCGTTGCCATAGGCCGGCAGGTGGTGTTCAAATCCCTCGGGGCCCTGGTGCCGTACGGCGCCAGGGCCCCTCGACGCGTTCTTCGAACCGAGGTGCAAGTGACCGCAGAAAACCCGCTCGGCCGTCTCGACGACGACGACTATCCCGCCTACACCATGGGGCGGGCCGCCGACATGCTCGGCACCACCCCGGCATTCCTGCGGGCGATCGGTGAAGCCCGCCTGATCACCCCGCTGCGCTCCGACGGCGGCCACCGCCGGTACTCCCGCTACCAGCTGCGGATCGCCGCCCGCGCCCGTGAACTCGTCGACCAGGGGACCCCGGTCGAGGCCGCCTGCCGCATCGTGATCCTTGAGGACCAGCTCGAAGAGGCCAAGCGCATCAACGAGGACCACCGCCGATCCGCTGCGGAGCCCCGCTCCGACACCTGACCAACAGCGGCCTGACCACCGGCGGCCTGACCACCGGCGGCCCGCCCCACGGCACCGGACCGAGGGCGGCCTGCCCCACGGTGCCACCCGCCAACGGCCCGCCAGCCGCCCGCCTCCGGCACTTCACCGCCGGGCGGCTCCTCGTACCTGAGGGGCGGCAGGCGAAGCCCGAAGTCAACCCGCGTTCGCGTACATGCTCCGGGGGCGGGAGAGCCGCAGATGACCGCGCAGGGTGGTGGCGTCGTAAGCGGTGCGGAAGGCGCCGCGCCGTTGCAGCTCCGGAACCAGGCCGCGGGTGATCGCCGTCAGGTCGTGCGGGAGCGTGCCCGGCCGCAGCCGGAAGCCGTCGAGACCGGCTGCGCGCCAGTCGAGCAGCAGATCGGCGAGGTCCTCGGGCGTGCCGGTGAAGACCTTGGCGTCGGAGCCGAGTTCAGCGCCGTCCAGTCCGTCCAGACGGGCCTTGCGGTGTGCGGCGGCACCCGGTTCCGCGTCCAGGAAGACGAGGAGTTCGGCGAATGTCCGCAGAGGCCTTTCCCGCAGGTCCCGGCCGGTGCTCGCCACGGCCTCGGCGACCTGCGCGAGAATCGTCCCGGTACCCGCGCGGTCGTGCGGCGTGATGTGGACGATGTCGGAGCTGCGTGCGGCGAATTCGTACGGGGTGGACGCATGCGCGAGGCTGGCGACGAGCGGCCGGCCCTGTGGCGGGCGCGGGGTGATCGACGGGCTTCGCACGCTGAAGCAGGGGCCCTCGAAGGCGATGTGGTGCAGCTTGTCGCGGTCGATGAACCGGCCTGTTGCCGCGTCCCGTATCTCCGCGTCGTCCTCCCAGCTGTCCCACAGCCGGCGCGCCACCTCCACCACGTCGGTGGCCTCGTCGAACAGCGGACGCAGCCGCTTGGCGATCAGCTCGGAGTCGCGTACGTCGTCGTCGGTGAGCTGCGGTGTCGTGCGGCGGCCGAAGTGGGCGGCGTCCGCGGCCCGGGCCGATATCTGCGGGCGCCATCCCGCGCGTCCCCTGCTGGCGTGATCGAGTGTGGCGATGCCGATGGCGAGGTGGAACGGCTCGGTGTGAGTGACATTCGTGGTCGGGACCAGGCCGATGCGGGTGGTGAGAGGCGCGAGGCGGGCGGCGAGCAGGACCGCGTCCAGGCTGCCCCTGATCTGGTCGGTGCGGTCGTCGGGCCGGTGGAAGGCGGCGGACTGCTGGCCGAGGGCGTCCTCGAAGGTGACGAAGTCCAGCAGCCCGCGCTCTGCCTCGGTGACCAGGCCGGCCCAGTAGGCGGCGGTGAACAGTTCGCGGGGCCGGGCGCCCTCGGCCCGCCAGGCCGCCGGATGCCAGCCCGCACCGTCGAGCGCGACGGCGAGGTGCAGCGGGGTGCCGGTCATGATGTCTCCTCATCGCCGGGTACGAGCGCGGTGGCGGGCCGGGGTGCGCCCAGCCCCAGGTGGTCGCGGAGCGTCGTGCCCGCGTACTCCGTGCGGAACACACCCTTCTCCTGCAGCAGGGGCACCACCCGGTCCACCAGGTCGTCCAGTCCGCCGGGTGTCAGATGGGGGACGAAGACGAAGCCGTCGGCGCCGTCGCTCTGCACGAAGTGGTCGATGGCGTCCGCGACGGTGCGCGGACTGCCGACGAAGGTCTGGCCGCCGCTGACCTCGATGACCAACTCGCGGATGCTCAGGCCGCGTTCACCGGCAAGCTTGCGCCACTGCCGCGCTGTCTCACCGCGCCCCTTGCGGTACGTCGAATGCCCTTTGAGGAGCAGGGAGTCGGCCTCGGGTTCGATGCCGGGCAGTGGTCCGTCCGGGTCGTACGCGGACAGGTCGCGGCCCCAGACGGCTTCGAGGTGAGCGATCGCGGTCTGCGGGCTCACCAGGGAGCGGGTGATCTCGGCGGCGCGCGCGGCGGCCTCCTCGTCGGTGTCGGCGACGACGGCGGTCGCGGTAGGAATGATCTTCAGCTCGTCCCGGGTGCGTCCGTGGCCGGACAGGCGCCCTTTCACGTCCCGGTAGAAGGCGCGGGCCTCGTCGAGCCGGTTGTACTTGCTGAAGACGACATCGGCGCCGGACGCGGCGAACTCGCGCCCCGCATCGGACTCGCCCGCCTGGATGACCACCGGGTGCCCCTGCGGGCCACGCGGTGTGGTGAACGCTCCCGAGATGTCGAAGTGCCGGTCGCGCCGGGCGAACCGGCCTGCCCCCGCCCGTACGAACTCACCCCCGGCCACGTCCGCGCGGATGTCCCCGTCGTCCCAGCTGTCCCACAACGCGCGGGCGGTGCTGAGGAAGTCGGCGGCCCGCGCGTAGCGGTCGCTCTCCGCCAGGAAGCCGCCGCGGCGGAAGTTCTCGCCGGTGAAGGCGTCGAAGCTGGTGACCACGTTCCAGGCGGTCCGCCCCTCGCTGAGGTGGTCGAGGGTGGCGAGCCTGCGCGCCACCTCGTACGGCTCGTTGAACGTGGCGTTGACGGTCGCGGCCAGACCCAGGCGTGTCGTGACCGCGGCAAGGGCGCTCAGCATCGTGAGGTTCTCCGGGCGCCCCACCACGTCCAGGTC
Organism: Streptomyces sp. NBC_00388; assembly: GCF_036061255.1. Lineage (NCBI taxonomy): Bacteria > Bacillati > Actinomycetota > Actinomycetes > Kitasatosporales > Streptomycetaceae > Streptomyces > Streptomyces sp. NBC_00388. The sequence continues at coordinate 411,121 of NZ_CP107948.1, read as the reverse complement.
GTAGACATGGCCCTTGTGCTCGCGCGGCCGGAGGCCCTCGGCGAGGAAGAAGAAGTCGAACTTGCCGCGTTCGGCGGTCTGCGCGAGCCGTATGAAGGAGTCGACGGCTATCTGGCTCCCGGACCGGGGATCGGACCAGAGGGTCACGTTGTCGATTCCGGGCAGCTGCGCCGCGAGGTGCACCTGCTTCTTTCCGATTGCGGGCACGGTGCCATCTCCTCCTGAGGAATACCGTCTGCGGTCCGGGCCGCGGCGGGGGACCGGCTCCCAAGAGCCTGCCTGCGACGGTCTGAGCGTGCACAGGCTCCCGGGCCGGTTTCATGAGCTGTTCACGCGGTGGAGACGGTGGCCGCGGAGCCCGGCAGTGGAGCGGGGGAGACGTACCGCACCTGGTTCTCGAAGGTCACGCCGTGACTCTTCACGTCGATGCCGATGCGGTCGCCGTCGGCGATCCGGAAACCGTCGTGGAAGCTGGCCTCGTCCGCGCCCAGGAGTACGTAGTTGACCAGACCGGGCCGCCGCACCGCGGGGAACGAGAACAGGTGCTCAGCCATCTCCCGCACCCGGTAGTACAGGTCGTCCGCACCGCAGTCGAAGGTGCCCTCCCAGGCCGTCGCACCGTCCCGCACGATCGTGACCCGCCCGCTCGCCGTGCGCGGTGGCGCGCCGAGGAACAGCCAGGGGGTGAGGGCGGTGTCGCACAGCTTGCAGTACGGGTTGTAGCCGGGGTTCTCGCGGTGCAGGCCGATATCGCACAGGTCGTTGCCGAAGGTGTATCCCGCGTAGTGCGGGGTGCCGTCCTCGTCGTTGACATAGACGAGTGCGACCTCAGGCTCCTCGATGAGCGCCACCGGTCGCGCCGGTACGTTCAGTGTCTCGCCGGGCAGCCGCACCCAGTCGCCGAACCCCTTGAAGAACCACTTCGGCGGAGTGAACCCGGCGCCCAGCGGAGCGGTTTCACCGCCCCACTTCTTCTTGTGGGTGCCCATGAAACCGCTCAGCAGCGCGTTCCCGGTGGCCGTCGGCAGCAACGGGGGCAGCAGGCGCACCTCAGGGTCGCCGACGGTGACGGTGACCGTCTCCGCGCCCTCGGCGAGAGCGGCACGCAGGGCGGCTTCCGAGCCGTCGGTGGCCACGAATGCGGCTGCGACCTGACCGTCCTGCACCCGGTAAAGGGTCTGGCGCGCGCCGGGCCCGGGCCTGCCGAAGCCGACATGGCGCGCGCTGCGGTACGTCGCCTCGAACAGGACGGGCAGAGGGGACACAGACATGGTGAGGGCTCCTTCTACGGCTTACTTCTACGGTTTCTGCGGTGCAGGGCTTCCACGTCTTCTGAGACAGCGCGTGTCCGGGCTCCGAGGCGTGGGCGGGGCCGGCGGTTCAGGGTTGTGAGGCGTCGGCGCAGGCGCCGGTGATGTCGGCCAGGGCCTCCCCGATGCGCTCGACCGTCGAGCGGATCCAGGGCAGCTCGACCGGGTCCGGCGCTGCGAGTGCGGCCGTGCGTTGCGCGGGGGAGTCGCCGTAGAGCCGGCTGGTGGCCGCGCGGATGCGCAGGGGGCGCCCGGTCTCCCCGAATGCGCTCGCCGGCAGGACACCGACTCCGTGGCGTTCGAGGAGGAGCCGGGTCAGATCGTCGCCGTCCCGCACGCCCTGCGTCCGCGCCAGCCGCTCCCGCAGCGGCTCGAAGTCCGGGTAGAGGTAACAGGTCGCGCGGACGGGGGCCAGAACCGCCCCCGCGGCGCTGAAGCGGGCGGCGACCGCGCGCACCACCGCTTCGTGCAGCCTGCGGCTCGCCGCAATGTGTTCGGTGATCTCCGGCGGCTCCCCGAAGGCGTACGCGGCGGCCGCCTGTACCGGCGCCGTCGGACTGGACCAGATCTGGCTCGCGACCGAGACCAGACGGGTGTGGAGGGCCTGTCCGATGTCGCTGTCCGGCAGCCGGGCCACCCCCGTGCGCCAGCCGCCCAGCGCCAGGTTCTTGGTGAGTCCGGTCGTCACGACGGTGCGCTCGGGCGCGTGCGCGGCCGGGGACACGGCCGGCGCCGACGCCGGGTAGACCAGGTCGCGGTAGATCTCGTCGGAGACGATGACCAGGTCCAGCTCGCGGGCCGCTTCCGCGAGACGCCGGACGGTGCCGGGCGCAGCGATGGTGCCGGTCGGGTTGTCCGGCACGGTCACCACCACGGATCGCGGGTTCTTCCCGGCGGCACGTGCGGCGGTGACCGCCTCGCGCAGCCGGTCCGGGTCCGGCACCCCGCCCTGCCCCGGCTGGATCGGCACCGGGAGGGGACGCGCTCCGACGAGCCTGGCCTGCGCCGCGTAGCTGACCCAGCCGGGGACGGGCACGATCACGTCGCCGCCGATGGCGAGCAGCAGAGCGAACAGCAGCGGCTTGCTGCCCGGCCCGGCCACGACCAGGCCGGGGTCGGTGCCGATGCCACGGCGCTCCCAGTATCCGGCGGCCGCGGTACGCAGTTCCCCGCTCCCGGCGACGGGACCGTACGCGTTCTCGTGCACCGCTGCGGCGAGCCGGCCGGCCAGCACGGGGTGGACGGGCAGGCCGATCTCGCCGCTCGTCATCGGTACGACCCGCTCCCCGGCCTGGCGCCTGCGGGCCATGACCTCGTCGGCCGCGAGGGTGGCTGACATGGGGACAGGTACGGGTTCGGGCATGGAGGCTCCATCGGTCGGGGGCGGCCGTGCGGGGTGCGGGCGTACTCAGGTCGCCGTGGTGGCGTACCGCTGCCGCAGCTCCGCCTTGCGGACCTTGCCGGTCAGGGTCTTCGGGAGCGCGGCGAGCAGCTCCACCCGGTCCGGCAGGAAGCGGGGGTCGTGCCCCGAATCGCCGAGGTGGGAGCGGAGTTCGTCGAGTGAGGGACCGGCCGGTCCGCCGGGGACCACGACGGCGCAGATCACGGCTGCGGGCGCGCCTTCCGCTGACGGCAGGCCCACCAGCGCGGCCTCGGCCGCTTTCGGGTGGCTGCCGATGGCCGCCTCCAGCTCCGTCATGGGCACGACCAGACCGTCGCGGAGGATCGCGTCGCGGGCCCGCCCGATGATGCGCACGCCGCCGCGGCCGTCGTCCCGCGCCAGGTCGCCGGTGTCGAACCAGCCGTCGGCCGTCAGTTCGGCGGCGAACACGTCGTCGCGCTTGTAGTAGCCGAGTGCGAGTGACGCGCCGCGTACCTGGAGGCGCCCGGCCCCGCCCGGGCCGCCATCGGCGCCGGACGGGGCGATGCGGATCTCCATGGAATCGATGACGCGCCCGTTGCTGTGCGCGGCCCACTCCTGCGGGTCGTCCGGCCGTGTCGTGGTCACCGGGCCCGCCTCGGACATGCCCCACAGCGAGTACGTGCGGGCGCCGAGCGTCTCGTGGACGTCGTCGGCGAGCTCCCTGAGCACCTGGGCCGAGCCGATCACCACATGCCGCAGGGTTCCTGTTCCCCGCTGTCCTGCCCGCTGCGAAGCGGCCACGTCGGCGAGTGTGGCCGGCGGCCCGTACAGGAGCGTGGCGCCGTAGCGCTCCACCAGGTCGAGCAACACCTCGTTCCTGCGTACGTCCTGGAAGGTGACGGTGCCGCCGAGCAGGACGCCGGCGAGAACGCCCTGTGCGAAGCCCGAGTAGTGGACGAGCGGGGTGGACACGGCGGCCACCCAGTCGTCACCGAGCCCGAAGGCGTCGGTGTATCCGCGCACGGCGGAGTGGACGGTGTTCTGGCTGTGCAACACGCCCTTGGACTCTCCGGTGGTGCCGGAGGTGAACAGGACCACGAACGGCTCGTCGGCCGACAGAGCCAGGCCCTCCAGCCGGGCGCCCCCGTCCTCTTCCCGCCCGGCGGCCACGAAGTGGTCGTGGAAGGAGAGCGCACCGGCCGGCGGCGGCCCGTCCACGACCAGCACGTGTTCGAGCGAGGAGAGTTCGTCCCTGAGCCCGGTGGCGATCAGGGCCAGCGGGTCGCCCGACCACTCGGCGAGCGTGACGCACACCCGGGCCCCGGTGAGCCCCAGCCGGTGGCGCAGCTCGTCCTCGGGGCAGACGGGGGAGATCGGGCAGATGACGGCGCCGACCCGCATACAGGCGAACATCAAGGGCACCATCTCCCACCGGTTGGGGAGCTGTACGGCCACGAAGTCACCCCGGCGGACGCCGAGACCGAGCAGCGCGTGGGCGAACCGGTCGGTCAGCCGGGCCAGTTCGGCGTAGTCGAGTGTGTCCGTGTGCGACTCGGTGACGCGGCGGCCCGCGACGGCGAGCCGGTGCGGGTGCGCACGCGCCTGCCGGAGCAGGTCGTCGAGGAAGGTCTCGTCCCGCCACCAGCCCCGGCGACGGTACTCGGCCGCGCGGCTGTCCTTTCCGGTCGATCCCATCAGCGCCGCCCCTTTCCGCGCGCCGCGAGCAGCTGCGGCAGCGGGTCACCCGCGCTCGACGCGGCGATCTCCAGGAGATCCCTGGTGTTGTCGCGGACCCGGCTTCCGACCCAGTCGAAAACCCATTCCTTGCGCTTGGCGGCCGACAGGTCGAAGGGGACGAGCCGGGCGATGGCGAGTCCGGCCGCGGCCGCACCGCCCACGTTGGCGACGACATCGGGCACCAGCGTGGCGCCGGACGCGGCGATCTTCTGCTTGGCCTCCGCGCTGGACGTGAGATTGCCGCCCTCGACGACGAGTCCCGCGCGCAGCCGGTGCGCGTTCTCGGCGTTGAGCGCGTCCTTCTGCGCCGCGAGGACCAGCAGGTCGGCATCGACGCCGAGCCAGGCGTCCTGCTCGGGGTCCACGGTGACCTGCTGCGGCAGCCGTGCCCGGTCGATCCTTCCGAGCGAGTCGGTGACGGCTACGAGGTCCGCCACCGACAGTCCCTCGCTGCTGCTGATGGTCCCCTCCACGTCGGCGACGCCGACGATGAGGTGCCCGCGCTCCTCCAGGAACCCCGCGACCGCCCGGCCGACCGCACCGAAGCCCTGCACCACGACGCGGGCCGGCCCCTGGTGCCCGCTCGCCTCCAGGGCCGTGACCGCGGCGACCCCGACGCCGTGCCCGGTGCCGTCGATCAGCGGTTCGTAGTAGGTGCGCCAGTCGATCGGCATGTCCACGGCGCGGGCCCGGCGGCGCGGGTCGTAACCGGCCTCGGCGAAGAACACCGCGCGGTCGGCGGGTGTGACGCCCAGGTCGATGCCGAGGTGAATGCCCCCGTGCAGCAGTGGCTTGACGGTACGGCCGAAGGTGCGGAAGGTCTCCTTGCGGTTGGTGCCGTCCGAGACGATGCCGGCCTTCGCGCCGCCGATGGGCAGGCCGACGAGTGCGAGCTTCTCGGTCATGCCGCGCGCCAGGCCGCGTACTTCCTCCTCGGTGACCCCTGTGGTCATCCGCACACCGCCCATGCCCAGGCCGTCGACGAGCGTGTCGACGACCACCCAGCCCTTGACGGTGCCGCCGCTGCCGTTCAGGTGGACCGTGAACGCGGGCTCCTGCGGGCCTTCATGAACACTCATTGCCAAGCCTCCGTGAGGTGGTTGAACAGGTGGGTGGACCGGCGGTGGTCACCGGTAGAGCTGTGCGAAGCCCCGCAGGATCTCCAGGCCGTCGCCGCGGAACTCCAAGTGGGCCTGCGAGCCGAGGATCCGGCCGTCGTCCGAGCTCAGGAACTCGACCGGCGCGTGCTCGGAGCGGCCGATGGAGCGGAAGCCCGCCGGGGCCTCCTGGAGGTAGAGGGTGTGGCGGTGGAAGACCGTCACGGTCGGCTTCACATAGCTGAACAGCGGCTCCTCCGTATCGACCCGTACGTCGTAGCCGCCGACCCGCTGGGGACCCTCAGCCAGACGTCCGCCTGCCGCGACCGCGAGGATCTGCATCCCACCGCAGATTCCGAGTACGGGGACACCGGCCCCCATGACGAGGTCGACGAGCGGCCGGTAGTACGCGCGGTCGTAGGCCCGCACCTTGGTGCCGCTCAGCACGACGGCCCGATAGCGGCTGCCGAGCCGGGCGGGTACGGACGCGGCGTCCACCACTTCGGTCTCGGACCCCAACTCCTCAAGTCGGCTGCGCAGTTGCCTCAGCGACAGGGTTCCGTTGTTGACGACCAGCACACGGGGTTGCGTCACGACTCTGCTCCTGACGTTCGCGTGATGACGGTGCCGGTGCGGGCGGCGAGCAGCTCCGTGACAGGTGCGCTGCCGATGACCACCCGGCCTGCCCCGCCTTCCAGGGCCTCGCCCGCAGCCCGCAGTTTCTTGCGCATGCCACCGGTGGCCCCCTTGTCGCGGAACGCGGCAGCGGCCTCCGCGGTGATCCGGCGCACCGGCTCCCCGTCGATCAGCAGATGGGCGACATCGGTGACCAGGACCAGAGCGGTGGCGCCGATGGCTCCGGCCACGGCGGCCGCGGCCCGGTCCGCGTCGGTGTTCACCTCCTGGCCGGCGGCGTTCCGGGCGAGCGGGGTGACGAGACTGGTGTGGCCCGCCCGGAGATTCCTCAGCACAGCCGGATCGACCCCGGTGATCGGGCCTACGAGGTTCTCCAGCTCGACGAGTTCCTTCCCCTGCCACCACCACCGCTCGGCCTCGCCCGCACGGACCAGGCCGTCGCTGCCGACCAGCCGCTCCGTGGTCACACCGCGCCGTTCGAGCCGGCCGGTGACCGTCTCCGTCAGCTCTGCGCTGACGGTCCGGATGTCGCCGATGACGTCGGGCGTGGTCCAGCGGCTCTGGTTGCCGTACCGGTCGCGCAGGATCGCGGACGGTTCGCCGTGGCGCGGGCTGAACTCCCTCAGCGGCTTCGACCAGCCGTGTACGAGGACCAGCGGGCGCTCCTGCGCCAGCCGGGCCAGATCGTCCCACCAGTCGCCGTCGAGCGAGTCGAGGCAGCTGCCGCCCAGTTTCACGACGGCAGGGGCCGGGCTGTCCGGCTCCCCGCTCATGCGGGCATCAGCGGCTGCATGGTCAGGCCCGCCTCCTCGGCCAGCCCGAACCGCAGATTCGCCGCCTGCACGGCCTGCCCTGCGGCGCCCTTGACGAGGTTGTCGAGGGCGGCGAGGACGACGATGCGGCCACCCTCCTCGTCGAGCAGGACGGTCACATCGCAGAAGTTGGACCCGAGTACGGCCTGCGGATCGGGTACCGGGATCAGTGTCTCGGCGTGCCGCCGCACCCGTACGAAGCGGTGTCCCTTGTAGAAGCGCAGATAGGCCCGCTGGAGCTCGCGCTGGCTGATGGCGTCGTTCGTGAACACGTACGAGCTGGTGAGGAGGCCCCGCACATGCGAGACGCCGTATGCGGACATGCTGAGCGAGCCGATGGAGCCGGGTTTGCTGCGTCCCAGGAAGTCCCCGACCTCGGCGGCGTGCCGGTGCCCGGTCGGGGCGTACGGGGCGATGGCCCCGCTGCGGAACGGATGCAGGTCGGCGGTGCGCAGCGTCAGGCCTCCGCCGCTGGATCCGCTCTTCCCGTCCACCACCACGGTCCGCAGCTCCAGGCCGAGGCCGAGAGTCAGTGGCGCGAGGCCCAGCGTGATCGCGGTCGCGTAACACCCCGGCAGCGAGATCAGAGCGGCGTCCGGCAGTTGTTCGGCGACCAGTTCCGGCACGCCGTAGACAAAGCGGTCGGCGAGATCCGCGCGCCGCTTCACCTTCGGGTACCAGCGGTCGTGCAGCTCCGGGGTACGGATACGGAACGCGCCGCTGAGGTCGACGATGGCCGGGACCCGGTCGGCGAGCAGCGCGGCCAGGTCCGCCGAGACGGGGGCCGGTGTGGCCAGGAAGACGACATCGACCAGGTCCGCGATGTCCTCGGTGACGGGCTGCACGGTCAGTCCCGGGTCGATTCGCAGACCCGGGTGCAGCTCGGCCGGGCGGCTGCCGATGTGGGACGAGCCGCCGAGGAAGGTGAGTTCCAGGTCGGGGTGCTGGGTGATCAGCCTGATGAGTTCACCGCCGGCGAGCCCGGAGGCGCCGACGATTCCTGCGCGGATCATGCGAGCAGCTCCTGCACGTGACGGCCGATGGCCGATGGGACGTCCGCTCCGGTCGCCGAGGCCAGCGCCCGGAATCCCGGGGCGTGATTGACCTCGTTGACGACGTAGCCATCGGGGGTGCGGAATAGGTCGACTCCGTAGATGCCGTCGCCGAGTTCGGCCACGACACCGTCGACGATCTTCTGTACGGCGGGGTCGTGGGCGACAGCGCGGTTCCTGTTGCCGAGCGCGGCGTTGTTGCGCCAGTCGGTGCCGCCGCTCTCGAATTCGGCGGCGCCGACCAGCTCGCGCCCGGCGACGAGGCAGCGCAACGAGGTACCGCCCAGGTAGGGCTCCACCAGGCAGGCCTGCTCGAAGGCGTGGCCGAGGTCCTCGACGTAGTCGTACACGGAGTGGGCGGTGTCGGCGTCCCGGATCAGGGTCACCCGTTTGCCCATGCCGCCGAAGACGGGCTTGAGTACCAGTGGCAGCTCCAGCTCCTCCAGGGCCTTGCCGAAGTCCTTGCGGGAGAGCACGAGCCGGAAGTCCGGAACGGGGATGCCCGCGGAGCGCAGCCGGGTACGCAGCGCTGCTTTGTTCTCACAGGCGTGGATGGCACGCGCGGTGTTCAGGACGGGTACGCCTGCCCCCTCGGCCAGACCCGCGATCAGTCCGCCTCGGGTATAGCTGCGGCTGCGCACCAGCACCGCGTCGTAGTCCCTGACCGACGGGGCGTCGGGGTGGCCGAGGCACAGGGACTCGTCATTGACCCAGTCGAGCTGCAGGCCGAGCGCCGGACCGGCTTCGATGAGCCGGCGTTCCTCCCAGGCGATGCGATCCGCGACGACGGCGATTCTGCTGCCCATGTCACTGGCCCCAGTCGCGCAGCTGCACTTCGATCATCTGCAGCGTCAACTGGCCGTCCGCGATGGACTCGACGCGCAGCGTGAGCAGGCACTCGGGGCAGGAGAGGGTCTCGCCCCGCCCGATCGGCGGCACGGTGAGGTCGGTCTCGCACTCGGGGCAGATGCCGGTGTGCGTGGCGGTTGACATGGGACAACTCCGTTGGTTGCGGGTGAATGTCGAGGCGCGGTACGAGGGCGGGCGGACCCGGTGCCGGAGGGGTGCTCCGCGACCCCGGGTCAGGCGGGCTGAAAATCGGTGGCGGCCTTGCGGATCGCGTCCCGGTCGAGCAGCGGGCTCCCGTTCCGCTCCTGCCGCTCGATGAGCCAGGGTGTGAAGGAGTCGGCGTCGACATCGACGCCCGAGTCGGCGAGCGCCCACCTGACGAGGGCCGGGGTGAGCCGGGACCGCACGCGCAGCTCCCGCTCGTTCCCGACCAGTTCGGCGGGCAGCGTCTCGTAGGCCTCGGGGTTGACGAGCTGCCCGGGCAGCTCGTACGCGAAGGCGTGCGGGGTGGTCGGCCCCGACTGGAACGCGTCGCCGAGGCCGGAGCCCCGCAGAGCGACCCGGGAGAGCTCGGTGAGATGGGTCAGGTCGAAGCGGGTGTCACCGTGGACGACGCGCAGCGAGGTGAGCAGTTCGGCCAGCGGCGCATTGCCGCCGCGCTCGCCGATACCGCCGACGGTCGCGGAGACCCACTGGGCTCCCGCGCGGACCGCGGCGAGGGAGTTGGCGACGGCCATGCCCAGCATGTTGTGCGAGTGGATCTCGATCTCGGATCCTTCGATCGCGGTGAGGTCCGCGATCACCTCCTGCATCTGCCAGGGCGACAGGCAGGCGACAGTCTCCGCGAGCCGGAACCGGTCGGCGCCCGCCTCGAATCCCGCGGCGACGTAGGGGACGAGGCGCTCCCTGGGCGTGCGGGCGCCGTCCTCGCCGCTGAACGTGGTGTGGAATCCGCGCTCCTTGGCCTGCGAGATCGCCGAACGGGCCAGTGACTGGAGGAACTTGGGACTGTCCGAGCCGAGCTTCAGCCTGGCGTGCTGCTCGGACGTGGGGATGGAGTACATGATGTGGCGCACGCCGAGGCGCTCGGCCTCGTCCAGCGCCCTGGCGACCTGCCGGCGGTCCCGGACGACGACGAGCGTCATACTGCGCTCGGGGCCGACGGCCTCGTGGGTGGCGAGGACGAGATCGGCGTCCTTCGACTGCGGGCCGGACACCATCCCCACCTCGACCAGGTCCACGCCGGTCCGCACCAGCAGGCCCGCGATGACCGCGGCGTCCCCGGGGCCGAACTCGACGCCCGCCATGTGCGCGGAGTCGCGCAGGGTCGCGTCGGATATGCGGGGCTGCCCCGGTTTCCTCTCCGGGCTTTCTGCTGCTGTCATTTCCTTCACTCCTTCTTCCGGGCAGGGTGGTGGTCCGCTGCATCCGGACACATGTTGTGCACCGGAATCAAAGGGCTGGGGTGGGCGCTGCTCATAGCTTTCCTTTCATGAGTGGAGCGGACAAGATCTCTCCGGTCAGGGATCCGTGGAGAACTGTCAGAGAATGTCAGGAAGGGAAAGCAGTGCAAGGCCGCTGTGTACCGCACGACAAATCCGTTACCGGACGGCTCCGTTGATGCTTCTGCGGCCTACTGTGCGGTCATGGAACCTATTTCGCTGCCCAGGGTCGGGGTTGTCGTCCCCCCGGAGAACCCCACCGTGGAACCGGAACTGAACCAGTTGCTCGGTACCGGAACGCATGTGTACGCGGCCCGGTTTCCCGTCACGCCCGGGGCGGGCCTCAGGGAGATGCTGGATACCTACAACGACGTACTGCCCGACACGCTCGGCGACTTCGGGGGCTTGCGCCTGGACGCCGCCGTGGTGGCGTGCAGCGCCTCTCACTACCTGCTCGGCCCCGGTGGCGACCGTGCCTTCTGCGCCGAGCTGTCCGCGCGGGCGGGCTTTCCGGTCCTGTCGTCCACGCAGGCGATTCTCGCGGCGTGCGAGGCACTCGGGGTGAGCCGGCTGACGCTCGTCTCGCCGTATCAGCCGTGGCTCACCCACACCTCCCGTACCTTCTGGGAGGAGGCGGGCCTCACCGTCGAAAGTGTGGTGCTGGTCCCGGCCGCGTCCGATCCTGCCGGTGGTGACCACTACGATCCGTACGAAGTGACGACCGGGACGATCCTCCGGCGTATACGGGAGCACGGGATCGCCGAGGGCACGGCCCTCCTCTTCACCGGCACGGGCATGGGAACCCTGCCCGCTCTCGGCCGGCTCGCCCGCGATGAGCCGCACCGCACCCTGCTGACGTCGAACCTGGCGTCCGCCTGGTGGGCGCGGCGCGCGGTGGGAGCCCGTGAGGCCGGCACGCATCCCCTGCTGCGGCGCCTGGAGCGGGCGGTGGTGTGACGTCGCACCGGGAGGCCGCCGGGCGGGGCGCAGACCCCGGCCCCGCCCGGCAGCGGCCCGGAGCGGGGCGCGCGGTTCAGCCCGCCGACACCTCGGGCAGGCGCCGGGCGTGCCCCATCCGGTAGCCGACGCCGCGGACCGTGAGAATCCAGCCGCTGGATCCGAGTTTCCCCCGCAGGCTGCTCACATGGGTGTCAATGGTGCGGCTGGTGCTTGCCCAGTTGCTTCCCCATACCTTCGCCATCAGTTCTTTCCTGGACACCACCATTTCGGGATTGGCGGCCAGGGTGTAGAGCAGCTCGAATTCTTTTGACGTGACGTCGACGATGCGGTTGTGCACCCGTACCTCTCGCGTACGGACATCGATGTGCAGCGGGCTCAGCGAAATCCATTCCGGGATATCCGTTCTGGGCCGGGACCGGCGCAGAACTGCTTCGATACGCGCCCCGATCTCCCGGAATCCCCAGGTCCTCACGACGCAGTCGTCCGCACCCGCTTTCAGGGCGAGGACCCGTTCGAGCTCATTGTCGTGTTCCGCGACAGCGATGAGGGGAATCGTCCCGGCTCTCCGCAAGGAGCGGCACACTTCGAGGCCGTCGATATCGGGCAGCTCCAGGGAGAGCAGCACCAGGTCCGCGTCCCCGTACGCCCGCAGCGTGTGTGCTCCGGTGCCCACGCTGCGGGCCGTGTACCCGTGCCTCCTGAGGTGTCCCATCATGGCTTCGGCCACAGCGGTGTCCCGCTCCACCACGAGTATGTTCGTCATCTGCCTGCCCCTGCCTTCCGGCCGCCTGTCAGCTCGCGGCCTCGGTGAGTTCGGCGGACGGTGGGGCCGGGGCCTGCGGTACGGCGCCGGGCGCACCGTACAAGTACCGGTAGACGTACGCGGCGCATGCCATGGTCATGTGGTGGTGCCAGCCGGGGAACGAACGGCCTTCGAAGTCGAGTACACCGAACCGTTCCCGCAGGGTGCCGATCGTTGTCAGTGCGGCGGCGCGGGCGCGTACCAGCCCGAGGATCTCCTCCACGCGGCGGTCGGTGAGGCTGGTGATCCAGTACCGGGCGGCCTGCCGGCCTTCCGGGTCGGGCCGCTCCAGGACGCGGTAGGTGCGGGACCCGCTCGTGTCGTCGGTGCCGGGACCCGGCAGCCGTACCGTCCCCGCGTACGCGTAGACCGGGACCCGCCCGGCCCGCCCGTCCAGGCTCTGCCGGACCACCCCCTGTGGCCGGCGTGCGTGCCGCACCTCCATGAGCTCGCCCACGGGTATCGCGGTGGGGGAGTGGGTGCTGGTGAGCACCACCTGGCCTTGGTCGATCTCGCACACCACGTCGAGCCGCAGCCGGGCGAGTCCGGCGAGGACGGCGGCCGCGTCGTCATCACGCGTCAAGTCAAGTACCCAGGGTGCGTTCGGGAGTTGAGCCTCCCCGGCGATCCCGGCAGCGTGGTCGAGTACATGGCTGCCGACAGGCTGCGCGGTCTCCGGCTCCGGAATACGGGCACGCCGTCTGAGCTGCCGGTCCTCTTCCCAGGGGCCGCTGAGCACCAGACTCCAGTCCACCGGGAAGCAGTACGTACCGGTGACGAGGAAGAGCCCCACGGCGCGCTGGCCGTTGACGGTGCGCCCGGACGCGGCGTCGGGCCAGGGGTGCACGCCCACCGAGTGCTTGCCGCTCTTGGGAATCACGAGCTCTGCGACGGTCCAGGCGAACGGCGCAGCGCTCGCGGAGGCGCGCAGCGCGAGGGTGCGGCGCACCGGCTCCCACGCCCACGGGCTGGCGTTGATGAACCAGTGCAGTCCGTGGGCGGCGGCCGGGGGTAACTCCTCCGCCCTCGCGAGCCGCCGTGTCGTCTTCTTGCCGGGGACATGGAGAAGCGCCCACAAGTACGCGCGGGCCCAGCGGTGTTGTTCAGGCCGGTCGAGGGTCCTGAATATCTCGCTCGTGAATTTCTGCAACCGCGCGCTGTCGCCAGCCACTGCCGCACGCACATCGCTTGACGACATGTAACGCTACGCTCCCCGTGTTCGTATCGCTCGCACGCGAGTCGGTACATGGCACACCTGTACGAGCCACAAAAGTACCGCCCGGAGCCGGAATGTCAGGGGCTGCCTCTTTACTTTGCAACGTCACGGCCTGAACTGCGGAAACGCGACCCGGCGGGGTGCGCGCGGGAAGCGTTTCAGGCGGTGGAAGGCCTGCTGGGGCCCGGGTTGGAGCGATGTGGCACAGGGGGCGGGGCAAGTGTCAACAGCTCATGAACAACCCGGGGAAGGGGCCGGGCGGGTGGCCGCCGAAGGGCGGGGGATGTGCCTTCGGCGGCCGGTTCCGATGACCTGCGCCCGTCCGCTGGGCGGTCCGGCAGAGGGGCGGTCCGGCAGAGGGGCCCGATCCGGCCGGCGGGCCTACGCTTCGGCCCGCTTGGCGGGGAACCCGTGACCGCGGGCGACGAGGACGACCACGAGCACCGGGAGCAGGAGCAGCAGGACGGTCCACGGGAAGGAGTCGCTGCCGGCCAGATCGAGCAGGACACCGCCTGCGATACCGCCCGCCGCCATCGCGACGTTCCAGAGCGTGACGAGCATCGCCTGGGCCGCGTCCGCGGAGTCCCCGCCCGCATCGCCGGCCGCGGTCTGCAGCAGCGTGGGGACGCCGCCCCAGCCCAGACCCCACAGCACGGCCGCGATGTAGACGAAGGCGGTGTGGTCGGAGAGGAGCGCCAGAACCGCCGCGGCCACGGCCACCAACAGGGCACTCGCCACGGTGAGACTGCGCAGCCGGCGGTGGATGCGGGCACCTACGATCCAGATGCTCACCAGCGAGGCGACGCCGAAGACCAGCAGGACCAGGTCGGTGTTGTCCTTCATCCCCAGATCGTCGAGGAAGGTCGCGATGTAGGCGTACAGGATGGTGTGGGCCAGGACGAAGACCAGGGTGACGAACAGGACCGGGGCCACGCCCGGGATGCGCAGGGTGCGCAGCATCCGCGGCTGCTCGCCGCGTTCCTGGCCCGGGTGGTCCGGCACCGTCGCCACGATCCACAGCAGGAGCAGGACCGTCAGCGCGGTCATCGCGAAGAAGGAGAGACGCCATCCGCAGGCCTTGCCCAGCAGGGTCCCCGCGGGCACGCCGAGCGACAGCGCGAGCGGGATTCCCGCCATGGCGATGGCGATGGCCTTGCCCTGCAGATGGACGGGCGCCATGCGCCGGGCGTAGCCGGCCAGCAGCGCCCAGGCCAGACCGGCGGCGACGCCGGCGACGAACCGCGCCACCATCGTCAGTCCGTAGGCGGACGACACGGCGGTGACCGTATTGGCGAGGGCGAAGCCCCCCATGGCGGTCAGCAGCAGTCGCTTGCGGCGCCAGCCCGCAGTGGCGGCCGTGAGCGGGATCGCGGTCAGGGCGGTACCGATCGCGTAGATCGTCACGGTCTGGCCGGTCGCCGACTCGCTGGAGTGCAGGTCGTTGCTCATCGCGGGCAGCAGGCCGGCGGGCAGGGTCTCGGTGAGACTGGTGATGAAGACGGCGGTCGCGAGGGCGAGGAGAGCGAGGAGCGGGAGCTTCTGTCGCTCCTCGCCCGTGCCCTTCGTGCCCGGGGTGCCGGTATCCGCGGCGGACGACGCCGCGGTGTCGGGTGCGGTACTCATGCGGTGTGCTCCGGTTCTTCTGGGGACGTGGTGGATCTGTGGTTTCCGCGCGGGCCCCCGGAAGCGGGTCCCGCGCTGCCTGCGGGTCAGGGACCGGTCAGGCCGCCGTCGACGGGGAGCCGTGCGCCTGTCGTGAACGTCGCCTCCGTGGCCAGGAAGAGTGCGGCGCGTGCGACCTCCTCGGCGGCGCCGAGACGGCCCAGCGGCGGCAGCGCCGAACCACCATCCGGGGCCTCGATACAGCCCGGCGCCACCGCGTTGACGCGGATCCCGCGCGGGACGAGTTCGGCGGCGAGCGCCCGCACGGCGGCGGAGGTCGGGGCGGGTGCGGTGAGTACGACCGCACCGCCGGCCCGGATCCGGGACAGCAGAGGCCTCGCGGTGGCCACGGCGTCGGCGAACAGAAGATCGACGCCGTTTCCGGGGCCGAGAGCCCCCTGGAGCGCTGCCGGGTCGACGACGCGTGCGGCGGAGCCCAGCTCGGCGACGGCCCGGAGCCGCTCCTGCGGGGCAGGAGCGGTCAGCAGGACCGTCGCACCGCCTTCCACGAGACGCTTCGCGATGGCCAGCGCGATGCCGGTGGCCTCACCGGTCACCACAGCCGTCCGTCCCGCGTACCTGGTCATGTCCCCCGCTCTCTCCCGCGTGTGCTGTTCCCGGACGGGGTGTGGCGCACCACCCGGGAAGGACTGTGCGCGGGGCCGCTTCGGAGAACCTTCGGGAAAGCTGACGGCCGACTGCCGGGTCTACCGTTCCCCTGGACGAATCCCCTTTACCTGTACGGTGGTTCGCATGCGGTTTGGCGTGCTCGGGCCCCTGGCGGTGTGGGATGACGAGGGTGGGACGGTCACGGTTCCCGAGGCCAAGGTCCGGGCGCTTCTCGCCGCCCTCCTCGTGCACGACGGGACTCCGGTGTCCGTGGACCGCCTCATCCAGGACCTCTGGGGCGACCGGCCGCCGGGCAAACCGGCGGGCGCGCTGCAGGCCAAGGTCTCCCAGCTCCGGCGGGTGATCGGCCGGGACCGGGTGGTGCGTCAGCCGCCGGGCTACCGGCTGCGGCTCGATGCCGGGGGCGGGGAGGTGGACGCCGCGCGGTTCCGGGCACTGGTGGCCGACGCCCGCTCCGTACCGGACGCGCACGCGCGCGTGGTGCTGCTCACCGAGGCCCTCGGCCTGTGGCGTGGGCCCGCCTACGCGGACTTCGCGGACGAGGAGTTCGCTCAGGGCGCCGCGCACCGCCTCACGGAGCAGCGGCTGTCCGTGCAGGAGGAGCAGGCGGAGGCCCGCCTGGAGGCGGGTGGCCATGTGCTCCTGGACGGGGAACTCGCCGGACTCGTGGCGCGGCACCCGCTGCGGGAACGGCTGCGCGCGGTACAGATCAGGGCCCTCTGCCGGGCCGGGCGCCAGAGCGAGGCCCTCGCGTCGTACGAGGAGCTGAGGGCCCTGCTCGCCCGGGAGCTCGGGGTCGATCCCAGCCCCGCGCTGGCCGCACTGCACGGCGCGGTGCTCCGGCAGGACCCCGCGCTGATGCCGGCGACGGCCACGCCGGGCCCCGGCGGCTCCCCGCCCGCCCGGCCGGCCGCGGCGGGCATCCGGACGAACCTTCCCGTCCCCCTCACCGCTCTCGTCGGTCGCGACTCCGCCGTCTCCCGGCTGTCCCGGCTCCTGAACACCGCACGGCTGGTGACCATCACCGGCCCCGGCGGTGTCGGCAAGACCCGCCTGGCGGTGGCGGCGGCCGCGGGGGAGGGAGCCGGAGCACAGGCCGCCGGACTCCCCGACGGGATCTGGCTCGTCGAGTTCGCCGGTGTCCGCTCCGCCGCTCCCGCCGACCTCGCCCGGATCATCGCCGCCACTCTGGGCATCCAGGACACTCCGTCCACCGCGCCGGGCGCCGGCGTCTCTCCCGCGCACCGCCTCGCCGCCGCCCTGCGGGACCGCCGGGCGCTGCTCGTCCTGGACAACTGCGAGCACGTCGTCGACGCGGCCACCGGACTCGCCGGGCTGCTGCTGCGTACCGCGCCCGGCCTGCGCGTCCTGGCCACCAGCCAGGAGCCGCTCGGCCTCGCGGGCGAAGAAGTGTTCCTGGCCGAGCCCCTGCGGACCGCGGACGCCGTACGGCTCTTCACGGCACGCGCCGCCGCCTCCGCCCCCGGCTTCCCGGCCGACCCGGACCTGGCCGCTCCTGCCGACCGCGACGCCGTCGCCGAGATCTGCCGCCGCCTCGACGGCATCCCGCTCGCCCTTGAGCTCGCCGCCACCCGGGTACGCGCGCTGGGCGTCCGTGAACTGGCGGCCCGTCTCGGCTGCCGCTTCCAGGTGCTGACCTCCGGGCAGCGTGGCGCGCCCGCGCGGCAGCAGACCCTGCGGGCCGTGATCGACTGGAGCTGGGAGCTGCTCAGCGCACCCGAACGCATCGTCCTGCGCCGACTCGCCGTACACAGCGACGGCTGCGATCTGGCCGCGGCCGAAGCGGTGGGAGCGGGCGACGGCGTCGCGGGCGATGAGGTGCTCGACCTCGTGACGCGCCTCGTCGACCGGTCCCTCGTCGCCGTGGTGGACGGCCCCACCGGGCCCCGCTACCGGCTCCTGGAGTCCGTCGCCGCGTATGCCACGGAGCGGCTGCACGAGATGGAGGACCTCGCCGTCGTACGCGACCGCCATCTGCGCCACTACCTCGCGCTCGCCGAACGGGCCGAGCCCGGTCTGCGCGGCGCGGGGCAGCGGTCCTGGCTGGCCCGGCTGGACGCCGAGGCCGGAAACCTGCGCGCCGCCTTCGGCGAAGCGGTGCGCAGGGCCGGCGGGGGAGAGGCGGACGAAGCCCTGCGGCTCGTCACGGCGCTGTCCTGGTGGTGGCTCCTGCGCGGCCGTCTCACCGAGGCGCGCCACAGCCTGGCGGCGGCCCTCGACGCCACGTCGTCATCCCGCGGCGCCGTGCCCGTCGCCGGGGCTGCCACCGCCGAACCAGCCCTGCTGCACGCCGCGTTCACACTCCTCACCGGCGACCACTCCGCAGCTGTCGTCGCCCCGGACGCCGACGCCGTCCCCGACCCCGTGCGCCGCGCCCGGGCGCTCTGGCTGTGTGCGTACGGACTGTTCAGTGCGGGCGCCGCAGCCGACAGCGCCGAACTGAACACCCGTGCCCTGACGTTGTTCGCCGCAGCGGACGACCAGTGGGGCACCGCCGCCGCACTCGGCCTGCGGGCCACCCTCGCGCTGGTCCGCGGTGACCTCGACGGCCTGGGCCGGGACGGGCTGCGGAGCGCCACGCTCTTCCAGGAGCTCGGCGACCGGTGGGGCGAGCTCCAGACCGTCTCACCGCTGGCCGCGCTCGCCGAGGTGAGGGGCGCGTACGAGGAAGCGGCCCGCCGCGGGCGCGAAGGGCTCCGGATGGCAAGGGAGTTGGGCCTGGCGGCCGAGGTCTCCGCCAGGCTCTCCGGACTCGGCAGGCTCGCGCTGCTCGCCCGTGACTGGGACCGCGCCCGCGACCTGCACGAACAGGCACGCCGCAGCGCCGTCGAACAGGGCTACACATACGGGGAGATCCACGCCGGGATGGGCCTCGCGCTCGGTGCGCGCCGCTCCGGCGACCTCGATGCCGCCGAGTCGTATCTGCTGCATCTGCGCGACGGATACGCCGATGTGTCGTCCCAGGCCGGCGAGCATCTGCTCCTGGCCGAACTGGGCTTCATCGCCGAACTCCGCGGCGATCCGCACCAGGCCGCCACCTTCCATCTGCGCGGTCTTGACGTCGCGGGGGCCCTCGGCGAACCGCGAGCCCTGGCGCTGTCCCTGGAGGGCCTCGCGGGCGCGGCAGTCCTGCACGCGGACGTGCGGGCCGCTGTCTGCTCGGCTCTGCTGCTCGGCGCGGCGGACGCGGCCCGGCGCGGCGTGGGCGCCCCGCTGCCTGCCGCCGAGCGTGGGGATGTGGACCGCATCACCGCTGCAGGGCGGGCCGTTCTGGAGAGTGCCGCCTTCGCGGCGGAGTTCGATCGGGGCGCCCGGCTGGGCGCCGACGGTGCGGTCCTCCTGGCCCGTGAGGTACTCGACCGGCCACCGGAGTGTGCGAGTTCGCAGAGTCCTCCGTCGTCCACCCGGATGTGCACGCCCCGTACCCCTGCATCCCGGACCTGAGCCCGGGAGGAGTTCCGCACCTCCGTGGCCGCTGCCGGTACGCCGGTCGGACAGGGGCGGGGAGACCACCGTCCCTGGCCGTGACGTGTCCTGTGGCCGGCGCCGCGCTCAGCTCCCCGCTGTGACGGGCTGTCGGGCGGGGGAGGCCCCGCTGCCCGGGCGGATCTTCCCCCGGCGCAGGATCAGATGGAGGATGACCATCAGCACGCAGGTCACGATCGCGCTGTGCCAGAGCAGCGCGTCCAGCCGCCCCGCCGCCAGACAGGCCCCCACGGCCACCGCCGCCAGAGCGCACACACCGCGGTCCACGATGCTCTCGACGGACAGCAGGGTGGCGCGCGGCGCCTGCGCCGGGATGGCGTCGTTGACCAGCTTCCGCTGGAGCGGGTAAGCGAAACCGGTGCCCGCCGCGAACACGCACAACAGCGCGACCACGGTCCAGGGGCCGCCGAGGGCGATCCCCGCCAGGGCGCCGGCGAGTACGACGCTCAGCAGGGAGACCCACGCCACCGGGGACAGGCGCCGCCCCAGCCACTGGGGGCGCGCCGAGCCGACGGCCTCCGCCACGGTCATGGCCGCGAGCACCCCTCCGTGTGCGTTCTCGCCGATGCCGTGGGCGAGCAGCATGGGCTGGAACAGGTTCACCTGGCAGATACGGGACAGCGTGAACACGGCCACCCCCTGCACCATCACCAGCGCGAGCCACGGGCTCGCCCGCACACAGCGCAGGGCCGTGGCTGCGTCGCGCAGGAAGGCGCCGTAACTGCGTCTCGGCGCGGGCGTCGTGCGAGTGCCGGCAGGCGGCGGGGCGAGCCTCGGCAGCGCGGCGGCGCAGGCGAGGGAGCCTGCCGCTCCTGCCGCGCTGAGCACGTACGGCGCCGCGTGGGCGACCGCCATCACCGGGCCGACCAGGGGCCAGCACAGCACCTTCGCGGCCAGGCCGAGTGCCCGCGCCTGGCCCTCGGCCTTCAGGTAGTGCCCGTCGGCGCCCTCGGCGCGCAGACCGTCGTAGAGGTAGGCGCTGGCGGCGCCGGACGTCAGGGACCGGCCCGCGGCGATGGCCAGGAAGTGGACGAGGAACCCCGTGTAGGAGGGGGCGAACACCGGCGCCAGGTTCGCCGCGACCATCACGACGGCGCCCGCCCGCAGGCAGTTGCGTGCACCGATGCGGTCGGCGACCATCCCGGTGGGGATCTCGAACAGGCAGAACGCCAGGTAGTAGATGCTCTGGATGCCGAAGATCTGCCCGTCGGAGAGCCCCGCCTCACGCTGGTAGGCGTAGAACACCGGCATCCACCACAGCAGGTTGAACAGCAGCTGGAAGCCGTTGTTCAGCCGGAGGATCCGGCGTGCCACCGGGCTGAGGGACGGACCGGCCCCGTGTGTGTCGCCCGGCGCGGTCGTCGGCCGGCGGATCACAGCGCGTACGGACGGATCTGGACCAGGCGGAAGTCCCCCTGATCGGTCATCAGCCATTCGATGTCGAGCGGCTGGTCCACGTCGGTGTCGCTGAAATGGGACTGCAGCAACCGCCCGGCGAGGGCGAGGTCCGCCAGTCGCGCACGGGTCGCCGCCGGGAGGTCTTCGCCGGACGAGCCGAGCGCGACCGTACGGCCGCCGCCCTCGACGGTGTTGTAGAGGTACTGGAGGGGCAGCGTCGTACCGTCCACGACCGCCTCGGGGGAGCCGGGTGAGCAGTTGACGTAGACATTACGGAAGTCCGCCCGTCTGGTCGGGTCGCAGGTCACGAGCACGCCGCCGAGCTCGGCCGGAACGTACCGCTGGATGATCACCCCCATATAGGTGTCGTCGAGGGAGATACCGGCCTGATGGCGCAGCCGTACACCGCGCGGCGACAGCAGGGAGGCCCACACCTGGCGTACTGCGTCGAGGAGCTCTCCGGCGCCGCGGACGGTGGTGAGCGAGTCGTAGATCCCGGCTGCGGAGAACCCGGGCAGGTCCTCGGCGTTGGAGGAGGAGCGCACCACCAGACGGTTGCCCCCGGCCAGGTCGGCCGGCAGGGCCTGGGTGATCTGCCGGGTCACCTCCGCGGGCATGGGGGCGTGCCGGATGAGGTGCTGCAGGTGCAGGCAGAGGGAGTCCAGCACGTCCAGCGCGTCGAGCTCCAGGGCCAGCTTGAGTTTCCCGATGACCTGTTGCAGCGCGGGCGACGAGGTGAGGAAGCGGTGCTGGAGTGCGAAGGGCAGCGCGACTCCGTCGGGTGCGGCGAGGTGGCCGGCGGCGAAGGCGGCCGCCGCCCGGCGCAGGGCGCCGGTGTCCCCCTCGGGTACACCCAGACGGGCCGCGAGATGGCCGTAGAGATCCTGGCGGGGCGGCCGGGGCTGTCCGTGGAAGACGGTGAGGTCGGCGGTGCGGCTGTCGAGGACGTGGTGGAGTTCCCCGAGGTTGGCGGCCTTGGTGCCGTAACGGTCCCGGTCGGCCCGGCGCAGCCGGTGCAGGAACAGCGCCGGTACGTCCTCCAGGAGCGGGGTCTCCAGCCGGATCCGCTGCTGGTGCCACGTCGGAGCGTCGAGTACGGGGGCCTCGGCCAGCGGCACCAGGGTGATCTCGTCGTCCTGCACCCGGTAGCGGACCCAGGAACCGTCCAGCCCGCCGGCTTCGACGATCCGCTCCAGGTCCCGGACGATCGCGTTGGGGATGCCCCAGCCTGCCGCGAGGACATTGGTGTGCGAGAGCGGTGTGATCGGCGCGGTGTTGAGGAAGCCCGCGACGCGCGGCACGTCGTCGGGGAGGCACGGCATCGCGACGATGTCCGACCAGCCGAGCTTTCCGGCGTGCGCCGCGTACTCCTCGTCGGTGCGGAAGTAGCGGAGGCGGCCGGTCGCCTCGCCGGGGTTCAGGGGTGTGCGGGTGCGGTTGCCGAAGAGTTCGTGGCTGAGGATCCGCGGCACCCGGATGTCGCTGACCGTGCCCAGTTCGTGTTCCTGGCCGTGGTTCGCCGGTTTCACCAGGAGCGGCAGCCGGCCGTCCACCCGGTGGCGGGCGAAGGTGTAGAACTCCTCGATCAGGGCGCCGTGCATCGTGTCGGCCTCGGTCGTCTCCAGGACGAGGAAGGGCCGTTCCCGTCCGTCGGTGTCCTCGTCGCTGTGCAGGGAGAGCACGCCCAGCAGGAACCTGCGGTCCGGGTCCATGTAGACCGAGGTGTTGAACGCGTCGAGGCGGGCGTCCAGCGTGTCCAGCCCGATCCCGAGGATCCGGGTGGCGATGTAGTTGACGTGGAACGGGTGGGCGGCGGTGTCGAGGAGATGCCAGGTGTCCTCGGCGCGGTCGACGACCACCTTCAGGTAGGGGTGGCCCGCCAGTACACCGGAGAGCGTGCGGAACAGCGGCAGTGACAGGTTCTCGCCGACGACGGTGCGGTCCCTGCCGGGGACCGGAGTGCCTGCGGGCAGCGTGGCGGTGGTCATGCCGGGCTCCCGGCGGGGGGCAGGATCTGCGGCAGGGCGTCCACCAGGGTCCGGAAGTCCCGGATCACGGTCTCGGGGTCGGCTGCGGAGAGCAGACAGAGCGCCGCCATGGTGTTGGCGCCCGCGGCCGGGTCGTACACGGGCACCGGGGTGCCGTCGGCGACCGAGCTCTCGGCCACCACCGACAGCCGGCTGCCCGGACTCACCGCGACGGCCTTGTCCACCGTCGGGAAGTCCCAGAGCCGCCGGTCCGGCCAGGCGTCGCCCGCCCCGTCCACGGCCAGTACGACCAGCGAACCGGACGCACCGTGTGCCTCGTCGGGCGTGCGGGCCCGCTCGGGCCAGGAGACCGGGCGCCCCAGGAGGTGATCGACGAGCATCCCGATGAGGTCCAGGCCGAAGACCTCCTCGATCTGCGGGACGGTCATCGCGCCACCGAACCGTGCGGCTGTCTCGATCACCCACATCCGGCCGTCCGCGCCCAGTTTGATCTCGGTATGGGTCCCGCAGTTCTCCAGGCCGAGCGCGTCGACGGCGGCACGGGCGAGGGCGACGACGCGCTCCTGGGCGTCGCGCGGCAGTGAGGCCGGGGTGATTCCGGCGCGCTCGGTGAACGGATCGACCGTCGGCATACGGCCGCTGAGGCAGACCGGGCGGAAGTCGCCGTCCACGACGACGCCTTCGACGCTGACATAGTCACCCCACCCGGGCTGCCCGAACCACTCCCCGGGGGAGCCCTGCACGATCTCCTCGACCAGGAAGTCCGCTCCGGCGTCCGCCACATGGAGTTCCGCGTACCCCAGCAGGGCGGATTCGGCCATGACCTGGCGCGCCCGCTCCCAGGCCGCTCGTGCCTGCGGTGCGGAGCGGATGATCTGATGCGCGGTGGAACCGGCGCTCCAGGCAGCCTTCAGGAGCAGCGGAAACGTGAGGGCCCCGGTCGCGTCGGTCAGATCCTGCTCCGACGCAACCGGTCGGCACCGCGGCTGGGAGATGCCGCGCTCGTCCCAGGCGCGACGCATCAACCGCTTGTCGCGGGCCAGCACACAGGAGCTCCCTGCTCCCGCAAGGCCGAGCTCCTCGCAGGCTTCGGCGACCGCCACGACCGCGTACTCGGAGAACGTCACCACCGCGTCCGCGTCCACCGCACGCGCGTGGGCCGCTATCAGGGACACCAGGTCGTGCCGGTCAGGACCGGAGGGGACCAGGACCGAGGCACACAGGCGCTCCGCCGCCTCGGCGGCGGTGGGCGGAAGCGCACTGAGTGCCAGCAGGTGCACTGTCGACCTGGCGGCGACCCGTGACAGGGCATACCCCAACGGCGGTCCGCCCTTGGCATGCACAAACAGCACCTTGCTCACGGAAATCCGACTCCTTCTGATACGGGAACGGGGCAGTGGAACGGGCAGGAACGGGCGGACATTTCCGCCTCTGGCCCTCCCCTCAAGCGAACCAGCAGGGCGGGGTCCCGGCGCGCCACGGAGAGGGGTGCAGGATCAGGCAAACGCCAGAGTTGTCGGACTCGTACGGGTGGTGTGAAGGTTTCGGGCTCACGCGGGGCCGGTGCCGTGCGGTAAAAGCCTCCGAACGCCCCGCAGGGTGGCCGATAACCGGGCATACGCGGGAGCCGTACGGGATACCCATGGCCATGACACGCTGAGCAACCTTGTGGAAACCCTTCGTGACAGAAAGGCCGTCGTGGACGAGACCGGACTCAAAGCGCTGCTGGAACACCTCCCTGTGTCCTGGTGGGAGGCCGACGCGGAGATGCGGGTCGTGGAGAGCGGCGGGGGTGCCTTCGGTGACCCGGGGACGGCGCAGCGGTTCCTCGACACCGTGCGGCAGGACTGCGCCACGCCACGGCATCCGCCCGAAGTCCGTCACTGGCAGGCGCGGTTCGACGGCCGGGTCTTCGACGTCAGCCAGTCCCTCGACGACGTCCACGACCACGGCGGGGCCCGCGGACTGGCCGTGGAGATCGGCGCGCCGGACGCCGTCGCGGCGCGCAGGTTCGACGCGTTCGCCGACTTCGCCCCCGCCGCCGCTTTCATCCGGGACGGGGAGGGCCACTACCTCTGGACCAATCACGCCTACGCCCATCTGTACGGCACCACGCCCGAGCGGCTCGTCGGACGCAATGTGCGGGACTTCAACTCCGCAGCCGACACAGCGCAGTTCCTGGCACTCGACCGGGACATCCTGTCCCGCGGCAAACCGGTCAGGCACACCATCGGCTACCACCGTTCCGACGGCAGCGCCGGCCACGCGGCCGGTCACCGCTTCCCCGTCCGCGAGCAGGGCCAGGTCTGCGTCGCGGGCATCTACGTGGACATCACCGACTACACCCACGCGCTGCAGCAGCGCCGGGAGGCCGAGGACCATCTGCACGCGCTGCGCGACCACAGCGGGCTGCCCTGCGCACTGATCTCCGCAGGCGGCCGGATCCGGCAGGCGAGCGCCGCCGCCGCCGAACTGCTCCAGACCAGGCTGTCGGACCTCATCGGCCGGCCCGCCCACACCGTGCTGGCGCCCGCCCCCGAACTCGCGGTGCTGCACGGCAGATGGAAGGACCTCATAGCCCGGCGCAGCAGGCGGGCAGAGACGTCCGCCGTGCTGGTGGACGGCCTTGGCCGGCAACGGCGGGCCCGGCTCCAACTGACGACGGTGGGCCGGAGTTCGGCCCGCGCCGCCAGTGTCTGGGCGGTCGTCACGCAGCAGGCACTCGCGCACGAGGCGTATCCGCCGCTGACCGCCAGCCAGGTACGCATCCTGTCCTTGCTCGCGGGGGGTCGCAGCAATGGGGAGATCGCCGCCTCGCTGCGGCTGTCCCGGCAGACCGTCGACTATCACCTCAGCAGGCTGCGGGACATCCTGGGCGCCGCCACCCGCCCTGCCCTGGTGGCCCGCGCGTACGTCCTGGGCATCCTCGCCCCGCAGGCCTGGCCACCACGCTCCGCCACGGCCCCCCACCCGCAGAGCGCCACCTGAGGGGTCGGGGCCCCGAAGAAACCCCCGAGAGCTTGCCGCTCCCACCGGAGACCAGTACACGGCCCATGATGCGACCTGGGATCGTCTCGGCGCCTGGGGTCACCGGCACGCCACAGGTCAACCGGATGCCGGCCGCAGATTGTTCATGAGCAGGCCGAGGGTGAACTCGAAGCGGTCGTGTCCGGTGCCGGAGATCAGCTCGGCCGCATGGCGTCGAGTCTGCGGGAATTCCTCGGCAGGCAGTGCGGTGAAGCGGTCCAGCAACTCCTCATCGCTGAGCACCCATTCCTGATCCGGGTGCCGGCGCCGTTGGCGGACCAGCGACTGCTCCAGCGCATAGGCGCTGACGTAGAGGGAGAGCGCGTCGCGGGCCCATCCGGCCGTCCTGGGTTCGATTCCGCCGGCGAGCAGGATCGCCAGGATTCCTTCGCCGACCCGCAGCGTTTCCAGGTGGGTCGGCACCATGGCCAGCGCGGCGCGCGAGACTCCGGGGTATTCCAGGTACAGGTCGCGGATCTGTGTGTACACCCCGAGCAACTGCTCGCGCCAGGCAGCCGGGTCCGGTTCGGGGAGCACGACCTCGGCGTAGAGCCTGCCGATCAGCAGATCGTCGATGTCGTCCTTGTTGACGATGTGCGCGTACAGCGACGACGGACCGGTGCCGAGCACGGCGGCGACCCGGCGGATGGTCAGCGCGTCGTACCCCTCGGTGGCGACGACCTCCAGGGCGGCGTCCGTGATCCGTCCGACGGTGATCGGTTTTTTGCGCGGTGCGGGCGGTGCGGACTCCGCTGCGGGCTGGGCGTGACGAGCTGAGCGGCGTTGGCGGGGATCGGCGGTCATGCCGTCCACTATAACTTGACACGAACTAAGTTCGTTAAGTAGAACTTAGATCATCTGAGCGAACTAAGTTCGTGCCAATTTCCCGGAGGTGTGTGATGCGGGTTTCCGTTGTCGGAGCAGGTCTGGGCGGCCTGGCTCTCGCGCAGGGTCTGCGTGGTGCCGGGATCGAGGCCGACGTGTTCGAGCGCGACCCGGCGATCGACGCACGGTTCCAGGGCTACCGGCTGGTGCTGGACCCGATCGGTTTCCGGTCGGTGCGCGACTGCCTGCCGGCGCGCTGGCACCCGCTGCTGGACGAGATCGTCATGGATGCCTCCGCCGAGCAGGTGATCCTGGACCCGCGGCTGAACAGGATCGGCAGGCTCGGCGCGGGCCGGACCGGCATCGTGGTCGACCGGCAGGTGCTGCGCCACCTGTTGCTGACCGGCCTCACCCTGCACACCGATGCCGCGCTGACCGGCTACCACGTGCTGGCCGACGGCAATGTGCAGGCCCGCTTCGCCCGCCGTGCCCCGGCCACCGCGGACCTGCTCGTCGGCGCGGACGGTGTCACCTCCGCGGTCCGCGGGGTGTTGTCGCCGCAGACCACCCCGACCGACACCGGCGTCCGGTTCGTCATCGGCCGCACCCCGCTGACCGACGAGTTCGCCGGCCTGTCCACGGCCTACGGCTCGAAGATCACGGACGACCGCGTCAGCCTGCTGCTCGGCGCGATGCGCTTCCGTACCCCGCCCAAGCAGGCCGCCGAGCAACTGGCCCCCGAAGTCACACTGCCCGACATCGGCGACTACGTGCGATGGGCCATGATCCTGCCGCCGAACGGCTCGCTGGGAGATCTGACGGCGCAGGAGGCCGTGCTTTCCAGGATGCAAGGGTGGCACCCGGGGCTGCGCGCGCTGATCGAGCAGGCAGATCCGGACAACAGCACCCTGCTGTCCATCCGGGCCGTCAAGCCCGGCGAGCGGTGGGCGCCAGGACCGGTCACGCTGCTCGGCGACGCGATCCACGCCACCTCCCCGACCGGCGGCAACGGCGCGAACACCGCGCTGCGCGACGCCGACCTGCTGCGCCGCTGCCTGATCGCGGCAGGCGAAGGCCGCCAGGAGCTGCTCAGCGCCGTCGACGACTACGAGCGGCAGATGTTCGAGTACGGCGCCGAGGCCGTGCGCAGCAGTCTGGAGAAGCTGCCCGCCTTCGCCCCCGGAGCGAACCTGTCCTGAGGTCGAGGTCCGCCCTGTGCGATCGACCGGCCCCGCCCGCACGTGCACATACCCCTTCGTGCAGCGACCCCGTCCTCGTACTCTTCGCGGTCCGCGGCTACCGGTTCTTCTTCAGGACCGCGGACACCTGCGACGTGACAGCGCCGCCCGCGCGCGAACGGGATTCCTCTTGCCCTTCCTTGGGGCTCTAGGTTAAACCTAGGGCCCCTAGGAAGACATGAAGGGTGGCGACATGGTGCGTGCAGGGCTGACAGCGGAGCGGGTCACGCTCGCGGGCGCCGATCTGGCGGACGAGGTAGGACTCGACCAGGTGACCATGTCGCAGGTGGCGCGGCGGCTCGGCGTCAGGGATGCGAGCCTCTACACCCACGTGCGCGGTCTGGAGGATCTGCGCGGACGGATCGCCCTCCTCGCGGCGGACGAGAAGACCGTCCGGATCGCAGAGGCGACAGCCGGATACGCGGGCCGGGACGCACTGGTCGCGTTCGCCGACAGCTGGCGGGAGTACGCGCACCGGCACCCCGGCCGCTACATGGCGACGCAGACCCCGATCGCGATCGATCCGGAGCTGGCCGCAGCCGCTCCGGGGCCGCGACGCGCGGTCGAGCTGACCTACGGCATGCTGCGCGGGTACGGCCTGGCCGAGCCCGACCTGACCGACGCGGTCCGGTTGCTGCGCAGCACCTTTCACGGATTCGTCGCCCTGGAGGCCGCGGGCGCGTTCGCCCACCAGCGTTCCCCGCAGCACTCCTGGCTCCGCGCCCTCGACGCCCTGCACACCCTTCTGGAGCACTGGCCACCGTCCCGGGAAGGAAACCCCTCATGACCGCCCCGACCCCCGGCAGTCTGCGCGTGAACGGTGCGACTCTGCACTACGAAGTACGCGGCCACGGCCCTCTGCTGCTCCTGATCCCCGGAGGGACGGGCGGTGCGGCCTCGTTCGACCACATCGCCGACGACCTCGCGGCCGAGTACACGGTCGCCACCTACGACCCGCGCGGCATGTCCCGGAGCACACTGGACGACCCCGGGGCCGAGCAGCGCGTGTCCGAACACGCCGACGACGCGTTCCGCCTACTGGACCTGCTGTCGCCCGGTGAGCCCGCGCGGGTCTTCGGCACCAGCTCCGGGGCGATCACCGCCCTGTACCTGCTCACCGCCCAGCCCGGGCGGGTCGAGCGCGTAGTGGCCCACGAGCCCCCGGTGGTCATGGTCCTGCCGGACGCCGCAGCCCATCGCGAGCTCATCGTGCGTGTGCAGGAGACATTCCGTACGCGAGGGCTCATGCCGGCGATGAGCGTGTTCGCGGCGGGCCTGAGGCGGGACGGTGACACCACCGAACCGGAGAAAGAGGTCAGGCTTCCGCCACAGGCGGCGGCGAGGGCCGAACAGACGATGGCCGACCTGCCGTACTTCGTCGGGCGCATCGTTCCCGTCTTCATGTCCTGCACTCCGGACATCGACCGGCTTGAGGAGCTTTCGCACCAGCTCGTGCTCGCGGGCGGCCAGGAGTCGCGCGGTGAACTGGCCTACCGCCCGGCCGCTCTGATCGCGGAGCGCCTCGGCAGGGAACTCCTGCACTTCCCCGGCGGGCACACTGGCCTGACCACGCATGCCACTCCGTTCGGCGAAGCCCTCCGCGAGGCATTCCGCGTCCAGACCTGAATACCGTCGCGGCAGTCCCACCGCAGCGCTCAGGGCCGACCCGGAATGCCACCTCGCCGTCGCGGTCGTCACCGCCTCGATCTCTGATCCGCGCTCCACGCGACTGTCGCCGGACCGTGCCTGGGCGCGGACAGCGACGGGATGTACGGAGTGGGCAGGGGATTTATCGCAACTGTTGTCTGCCAGGACTTCGGTCAATTCGCCACAGCACACGAGGCCGTGGCGGTGGCGGTGCGGCAACTGCGGTCCCCCGGCCCGGCGCCGCGCGGCGGATGATCGGGCCCGGCGCGCGGCCGGCGGCAGCGCGGCAGCCGGCGGGCTCACATGCCGGGGTGCCTTCGGGACTCCGCGCGGGCCCGGGCGATGGCTGCGGACCCGCGCAGCCGGCCACCACCGCAGCGACCGGGCCGGTGCCCCGGCAGGTCTCCCGGGGCCCCCGCACGAAGGTCTCGTTCACCCGCCGTCGTGCATGCCTGCCGTGCAAGCGGTACTCCCTCGCAAGCGGGCACGGAGGCCACGGACGGACGACCCGGGTGGCGTGTTGGGGTGTCATGGCGGCCGGTTCTCCGTGAATATGGTCGTATGAGTGATCTCTCTGGTCCCGGCCTGCTGTCCAACCCTCTGCGTACGAAGGGGACCGCGTTCACCGAGACCGAGCGCGTCGAACAGGGGTTGCGCGGGCTGCTCCCGTACGCGGTCACCACTCTGGACGAGCAGGTCCGCCGGTCCTGGGGCGAAGTCCGCCGACAGGCCGACGATCTCCAGCGCTACGTGTACCTGCGCTCCTTGCAGGACCGCAACGAGAACCTCTTCTACGCCGTGCTCGCCCACGATGTATCGGCCGCACTGCCTCTGGTGTACACCCCGACAGTCGCGGAAGGGTGCAAGCGGTTCTCCGAGCTGTGGCGGCGTCCGCGCGGGCTGTACCTCTCCTGGCCTGACCGTGAGCACCTGGGGGAGATGTTGCGCAACCGTCCGAACGGTGACGTGGACGTCATCGTCGTCACCGACGGCCGGCGCATCCTCGGTATCGGTGACCAAGGCGTCGGGGGGATGGGTATCCCGGTCGGCAAGCTCTCGCTCTACACCCTGATCGGGGGGATCGACCCTGCGCGCACCCTTCCGGTGCTTCTTGATGTCGGTACGGACAACGCGGATCTGCTCGACGACCCGTTCTACCTGGGGTGGCGGCACCGCCGTATCGGCGACGACGAATACTTCGCGTTCGTGGACGCGTTCGTGGAGGCCGTGCAGGCGGAGCTGCCGGAGGTCCTGTTGCAGTGGGAGGACTTCGCCACCCCGTACGCGGCGCCCATCCTCGATCGCTACCGCGACCGGCTGCTCACCTTCAACGACGACATTCAGGGTACGGCTGCCGTTGCCCTCGGCGCACTGCGCGGGGCGACCGAGGTTGCCGGTCTTCCGCTGAAGGAGCAGCAGGTGGTGATGGTCGGCGCCGGGTCAGCGGGCGTCGGGGTGATGGATATGGTGCGTCAGGAGATGGTCGACGAGGGACTTTCGGACGACCAGGCGCGTGCGCGCTGCTGGATCCTCGACGTCGACGGTCTGCTGACAAGCGACCGCGACGACCTTGCCGGGGACCAGCGCGCGTTCGCACGCGATCCTGCCGACACCGAGGACTGGGGTGTCCACGGAGTCGCACAGCTGGCAGACGTCATCGAGAACGTGAAGGTGGGCGTGCTGCTCGGACTCTCCACGGCGCAGGGGGCGTTCACCGAGGGAATCGTCCGCGCCATGGCAGGCAAGGTGGACCGCCCGATCATCTTCCCGCTGTCCAATCCGACCGCGAACTCCGAGGCGCAGCCCGCGGATCTGGACCGTTGGACCGACGGCAGGGTCCTGATCGCGACGGGATCGCCGTTCCCACCGCTGCGACGTGACGGCACCGACGTCCCGGTCGCGCAGTGCAACAACGTCTACGTCTTCCCTGCCGTGGGACTGGGGGTGACCGCGGCGCGCGCGACCAGGGTCACCAGCGCGATGATGAGGGCCGCGGCCCGCGCGCTCGGTGACGCCTCGCCCGCGCTGTCGGACGCGATGGCTCCGTTGCTCCCGGCGTGGGCGGATGTTCGCGAAGTGGCCGACGGTATCGCGTTGGCTGTGGCCCGCCAGGCTGTCGCCGACGGCGTCGCCCCGGATGCTACGGACGAAGAGCTGGAGGCCGCGATCCGGGACACCCGCTGGACACCTGGCTACTGAGTGCCGGAAGGCCAGGCAGGACGGGGGCCGGGTCTCATCGGGGGCTGACACCCCCGCGTCGCGCCGAAGCCGGGGGCCGGCGGGCAGGTCATGAGCACCCGCCTCCGGCCGTGCCGGCCCTGGCCGGGGTCCCCGCGAGCGGCGAGAGAGTGGGGGACCGGTCAGCCCAGCGAGGCGCTCGCCGTACGCAACTCGTCCAGGGATGCCAAGGCGTACCCGGCGAGGTCGTCCTTGGCGTCGTGGTCGCCCTCGGACCATTCGGCGTATCCCCGTTTGAACGCCAGGATGCCCAGCTCGCCCGCGACGGCCGCGATCGGCTCGGGTACGCCGCGGGCCACCAGAGCGCTGGTCACCGCGGCCGCGAGGCTGACGCTCTTGAGAGCGTCACGCTCTTGGAGTTCGGCGCTGGCGGCAATGGCAGCCTTGAGCCGGGGGGCGAGCTCGCGGTTCATGGGGCCCATCGCGCTTGAGGCGCGCGCAAGACCCGCAGCGACCGCGTCGAGCGGGCCGGCCTGACCGGGCGCCTCGGCGATCCCCTCGGTCAGCAGCCGGATCAGCGTCTCCTGCCCGGCCGCCAGCAGCTCGCGCTTGTCGGGGAAGTGCCGGAAGAAGGTGCTCTTGGTGACTCCGGCGCGCTCGGCGATCTGCGCGACTGTCGTGGCGTCGTATCCCTGCTCGGTGAACAGATCCACGGCAGCCACGACGAGGCGTTCGCGTGCGCCTGGTTCCCATCGTCCCATGCGGCCATCATATGTGATGGGACTCTTGTCGCATCATCTTGCTAGAGTGATGCGACAAGAGTCCCATCACTTCGGGAGAGTCTCATGCGCGTTTTTGTCACCGGCGGCACCGGTCTGATCGGTTCCGCCGTCGTCGCCGAACTGCTCGGCAACGGCCACACCGTCCTCGCGCTCGCCCGCTCCGACGCTTCTGCGCTGGCTGCCGGGGCGGCGGGGGCCGAGCCGCTCCGCGGAGCTCTCGCCGACCTGGACGTCCTGCGTGCCGGAGCCGAACAGGCCGACGGCGTGATCCACCTGGCGTTCAGTAACGACTTCAGCAGCCCCGATGCCCTCGCCAGGGCGGTTGCCGAGGAAAGTGCCGCCCTCGCCGCCCTCAGTGAGGAACTCGTCGGCAGCGGCCGCCCCTTCGTCACCGTCTCGGGTACCCCCTATGCGCCGGGTCGTGCCTCCACCGAGGCGGACCCGCTGCCCACCGACGGGCCCGTCGGTGGCCGTGGTCGCGCGGTCGCGGCGGCGTTGGATCTGGCTTCGCGCGGAGTCCGGACCACGGCGGTCCGCCTGCCGCGCACAGTGCACCACCAGGGTGGGGGCGGGTTCGCCGGGATGCTGACCGGCATCGCGCGCCGGACCGGAGTCTCCGGGTACCCGGGCGACGGCACGCAGCGCTGGCCGGCCGTCCACGCGCTCGACGCTGCCGTCCTCTTCCGGCTCGCCCTGGAGCAGGCGCCGGCGGGGAGTTCCTGGCACGCCGTGGCCGACGAGGGGGACAAGGTGAGCGACATCGCCGCGGTGATCGGCCGACGGCTGGGCCTGCCGGTCGAGCCGGTGCCGTCGGAGACCTACGGCCCTCTCGGTCCGATCTTCGCGACGGACCAGCCCTCGTCCAGCACCACCACCCGGGGGGCGCTCGGCTGGGAACCGAAGCAGCCCAGCCTTCTGGAGGACCTGGAGAACATCCAGCCCTGACGTGTGTCCGGGAGGGCGGGCGGACCGACTGCCGGCAGCGGGTCCGCCTGTCCGCGTCACCCGTGGTCGGCGGTCCCGGCACGGTCCTCCTCGCCGGGCTCGACGGGGAGTTGGCGTCGAAGCCGGGCAAATCGGCTCCTGCGGCCAACTGGATTGACGGAGCGGTGCCTGGAAGGGAAGATCGCCTGCTGACAACGTTGTCACAGGAAGGATCGCGATGAGAGCGTGGAAACGCGTGTTCGCCACCGTGTTGCTCGCCACCACGGTGGCCGCGGCATCCGCCACCTCCGGCGTCGCAGACGCCAGGGGGCGGGGACCGCAGTTCGCCGATGACCCCACCACGCTGGTCGACACGTCGATCGGCAACAACGGTGACGGGACTACTTTTCCGGGCGCCTCCGTCCCGTTCGGCATGGTGCAGCTGAGTCCGGACACGCAGCTCAACCAGTACGCCTCTTACGACTACAAGCAGGACACGATCCTCGGCTTCAGCCATACGCACCTCTCGGGCGTCGGCTGCCAGACGATGGGCAACTTCCGGTTCATGCCGACGACGGGTCCTGTCACGTCGTCCGACCCGGCGCAGTACGCCGCGAAGTTCAGTCACGACAACGAGACCCGCGCGCCGGGGTACTACGGGGTGAAGCTCGACAACGGTATCCAGGCCGAGCTCTCCGCGACGCAGCGAACCGGCCAGCACCGCTACACGTACCCCGCCGGATCAGGCTCCGAGAACGTGCTCATCGAGACCGGTGAGAGCAATGGCAGTACCTATGCCGGCGACGTCCACGTGGTCGGCAAGGACACCGTCGAAGGCTGGCTCCAGGGCGGCAACTTCTGCGGTGAGACCGGGAAGGAGCGCTACCGGATCTATTTCAGTGCCAAGTTCGACCGGAAGTTCTCCAGCTTCGGCACCTGGACCGACGGCACCCTCACCCCGAACCAGCGCGACGCGTCCCGCGGGACCAAGCGCGCCGGTGCGTGGGTGACGTTCGACCCGGCCAAGGGCGCCAAGGTCGGTACGTCGGTGGGGCTCTCCTACACCTCGATCGGCGGCGCGCGCCTCAACCGCAAGGCGGAGCAGCCGAAGTCGTTCGACAAGGCCCGCACCGCCGCGCACCACACCTGGCAGGAGGAGCTGAACCGGATGCGTGTGGCCGGCGGCAGCACCGCCGATCAGCGCACGTACTACAGCGCGCTCTACCACTCGCTGCTGCATCCGTCGGTCGGATCCGATGTGGACAACCGCTACCGCGGTTTCGACGACCGGGTGCACCGCGCGGATTCCACGTACTACCAGATGTTCTCGCTGTGGGACACCTACCGCTCGCAGAACCAGCTCGTGGACCTGCTGAACCCGGACAAGGCCACTGATATGGCCAAATCCGTTCTGCACATCTACCAGGACGGTGGCTGGCTGCCCCGCTGGGCGCTCGGCAACAGCGAGACGAACGTGATGAGCGGTGACCCCGTCACTCCGTGGATCGTCGACATCTACAACCGCGGCCTGCTCGACAAACGCACCGCGCGCGGGCTCTTCGGCGCGCTGTGGAAGAACGCCGGGGAAGTCCCCGCGGACCAGTCGCTCTTCCGTGGCCGTGACGGCAACCCCTCGTACGTCAAGAACGGCTGGGTCGGCTACCAGAACCTGCCCGGCTACAAGTACGGCGACAGCCGCCAGGCGGGCTCGGCCACGCTTGAGTACACGCTCGCCGACTGCGCGCTGTCCACGATGGCCGGCGGCCTCGGCTACAAGGACAAGGCCGCCACGCTCGCCTCGCGCTGCGACAACTTCACCAAGCTGTGGGACCCCACCGTCACTTCGCAGGGATTCTCCGGATTCCCGGTCACGAGGAACACGGACGGCACTGTCGCCGGTGACCCCGATCCCGCACAGGCCGGCGCGTTCCACGAGGGCACCGCGTGGCAGTACGAATGGCTCGCGCAGCAGGACCCGCAGACCCTCTTCGGACTCATGGGCGGCACGTCACAGGCCGAGCAGCGGCTCGACAAGTTCTTCGACATGCCGACCGTGCTCACCGATCCGGCGAAGGCCGCTTCGGACTCGTGGGTGACCGGCGCGTACGACTATCACAACAACTTCGCCTTCAACCCCAACAACGAGCCCGACTTCCACGCGCCGTGGATGTACACATGGACGGGCGCGCCGTGGAAGACCTCCGCCGTGCTGCGCGCGATGCGCACGCTGTTCACGGACAACGTGTACGGGATGCCCGGCAACGACGACCTCGGTGCCACCTCGTCGCTGCTCGTCTTCGCCATGGCCGGCATCTTCGAGCCCCAGCCCGGCTCCGCCACGTACGTGATCACCGCGCCCATGTTCGAGAAGGTCGAGATCCGGCCCGAACACGGCCGGACGATCAGCATCGTCGCCCCGGGCGCCGACGCGTCGAAGCTCCAGTACGTGTCCTCCGTGGACACCGGCAAGGGCAAGCTGCGCCAGAGCTGGCTGTCCCACGCTTCCCTGCTCCACTCCGGCACGATCAGGATCAAACTGGCCGACAAGCCGACGAGTTGGGGCGTCGACGCGGCCCCGCCCGCGATGGCCAGGCCCTGAGGCCGGGGGTGCGGCCTCTCTCGCGAGGGGCCGCACCCCGTTGAAGCCCGGTCAGGTGCGTCTCCTGGCCGACGGCACAGGCCGGGGCCGGACGGGGGCGTTGTCCCCCGGCCTCGTCGCCCTCGGCGCGGGGGAGCGCCGGGGGTCAGCCGGCGGTGTGGGTGATGCGCATCAAGTGCGGCGCCTGCGCGGCCGGTTCGGGCAGGCGCAGCGGCGAGAGGCCCGGGGTGATGCTGCCCAGCAGCGTGGCCCGGCGTGCGCCGGTGCCCGACGGGAGGGTGCCAGGCAGACCGTTGACGGTGAGGAAGCCCAGTACGGCGAAGGCGAGGGCCTCCTTGGCGTCGGAGGGCAGCCCCAGATCATCACTGAGCTGTACGGGCACGCCGGACAGTTCCTCGGCGATCATGCGCATCAGTACGGGGTTGCGGGTTCCGCCTCCGGAGACGACGAGACTGGTGACCCCGTAGGCGCGGCAGGGGTCGGCCACGGTGACGGCGGTCAGTCTGGCCAGGGTGGCCAGGACGTCGTCGGCGGGCGTGGGGACCGCGTCCAGCGCCCGTTGCAGGTAGGGAAGGTGGAAGTGCTCCTTACCCGTGCTCTTGGGGGCGGGCCTGCGGTAGTAGGCGTCGTCCAGGAGCACCCGGAGCAGCTCGGGGCTGGTCCGGCCGGCCGCGGCCCTGCGTCCGTCCTCGTCATAGGCGGCGGCGCCGCCGGTGAAGTGCCGCACCGCCGCGTCCAGCAGCGCGTTGGCCGGGCCGGTGTCGAAGGCCAGCGTCTGCGCGCCGGGCACGAGGACGGTGACGTTGGCGATGCCACCGAGGTTCAGTGCCGCGGGTGTGCCGGGCAGGGCGCGCAGCAGCAGGGTGTCGGTCATGCCCACCAGCGGGGCCCCCTGTCCGCCGGCGGCCACGTCCCGGCTGCGAAGGTCGGAGACGACAGGGACACCGGTGGCCTCGGCGATCCAGGCCGGCTGACCGAGTTGGAGTGTGCCGCGGACAGCTCCGTCCTCGACCCAGTGGTGCATGGTCTGGCCGTGCGAGACCACCAGGTCCGCCACGCCGTCGCACAGCTCGCCCAGAGCGCGCTCGGCCGCGGCGGCGAATGCCTGGCCGATTCCCGTGTCCAGGGCGCAGATGGCCTCCGCGGTCGTGGCGGCGGGTGGCAGGGTGGCGGCGATCAGGTCCCGCAGATCCTCCGGGTAGGGGATCGAGAGGTGGCCCAGGTGGCGCAGGACCAGGGTGTCGCCGTCCAGGCGGAGGTCGGCGGCGGCGGCCTCGATGGCGTCGTACGAGGTGCCTGACATCAAGCCGATCACACGCATGGTGCCTCCCGGTCCGCATTCCGCGACGTGAGCAGGGCTGGCTGGAGCTGTGGCATGTCTTCTTTCCGGGGGAGCTTTCGGTCGGGGAGGGCGGGTACGTCTTCCGTCACTCCCCGCCCACGGGCGCCTCGACACGGTCGGTACGGGGCTCCGGCGTGGGGTCGGTCTGCGTGGACGCCGGGGGGCGGTGGAACAGGCTCATCAGGGCGCCGACGGCCAGGGTGACCACCACGCCCGCCGGCACCAGCCACTGGGCTGCGACCGCCGTCGGGACGGTGACGCCGCCCACAGTCACATCGATCTTCACACCGCGGACGATGTACGTCATGACGCCGAGCGTCACCAGGAAGGCCACGATGGAGTCGGTCTCGTTGGCGCGCCGGACGATCCGCCCGAGCAGGAAGGCACCGAGCAGCGCGCCGTAGGTGTACCCCGCGATGGTCAGGCCGGTGAGGTAGACGTTCCCTGTGCTGGTGCTGAAGACACAGGCGAAGACCGCCATCAGCACCGCCCACACCAAGGTCATCAGCCGGGCGAGCCTGAGCAGGAACTCCTCGGAAGGAGTGCTGCGGAAGAAGCTGTGGATGATGTCGGCGACGGTCGAGTTCGACATGGAGTTCAGTGCCGACGAGAGCGAGCCCATGGCGGCTCCGATGATCCCGGCGACGAGCAGGCCGGAGATCACCACGGGCAGGCCGTGCAGGATGAAACTCGGGTAGAGGTTGTCGGAGCTGCTGAGGCCGAGCTGCTGGAAGCTCTTGCCCCGGTTGTAGGACCACAGCAGGGCGCCGACAAGGGAGAAGGCGGCGAACTGCACGGTGACGAAGACACCGGAGGCGATCATGGCCTTCTGGCCGTCTCGCAGTGACCGGGTGGCCAGGATGCGCTGGACGATCAGCTGGTCGGAACCGTGGCTGGCCATCGCGAAGATGGCGCCGCCGATGATCGCGGTCGGCAGTGCGAACGGACTCGTGAGGATGTGTGCCAGGTCGAAGTCCGTGTCGAAGAGCTTGAAGTGACCCGTGTGCAGGGCGCGTGAGAAGCCGTTGCCCCCGACGTGTGCGGACAGCACGACGATGGCGAGGATGGCGCCGCCCAGGTACAGGCCCATCTGGATGGTGTCGGTCCAGATGACGGCCTTGATGCCGCCGAGGTAGGTGTAGACGACGGTGATCACCGTGAGCACGATGATGATGGTGCGGAAGCTCGTGTGCATGCCGAGCTCGTCGAGCAGCAGCTTGATGGGGATCGCGGAGGCGAACAGCCTGACCCCCTCGGCGAGAAGCCGCGTGAAGACGAAGGTGACCGAGGCGAGACCCTGCAGTTTCAGCCCGAAACGGCTTCCCAGGTACTGGTAGGCGCTGACGAAGCCGCCACGTTTGTACAGGGGGATCAGCACGGTGGCCACGACAACCCGGCCGATCACATAGCCGATGGCCAGTTCGACGTTGCCGAAGCCCTGACCGCTGTACGCGCCACCGGGCACGCTGATGACGGTGAGCACACTGGTCTCGGTGGCCACCACGGAGAACGAGACTGTCCACCACGGCATGTGGCTGTCACCGACGAAGTAGTCCTTCGCCGATCTCTGCCTGCCTGCCAGGCGCAGTCCGATCGCGGAGATCGCCACCAGGTAGATGACGATCACCACGAGGTCGAGTTGGCGCACGCTCACTCCTAGGCGAGGGCCGGCGATGACACCGGCGGGGTGGGGTCCGTGGGGAGACTGTCGTCAGGGTGCGGACGGCGTGGGGTTCCGGGCCGGGTCCGCAGTGCCGCGTCGCCCGGCGTGCGGGTTCGCGGCATCCGGTGCGTGCCGGGCCCCGTCACCGCCACTGTTGCTGTCATACGGCACCACACCCTCGTGTCTCCGGGATCCGTTGGACGGGACGGTCACAGGACGGCCGAAAGGGCGGTGACCGGCGCAGATCTCGGTGCAGCGAGTATCGGAAGGCGAGGCTCCACATGTCAATAAGTAACGTAGAGAAAGTTGGTGGGTAAATTTTTGACGCGCCGTCGAGTGGTGGCTACCGTGTCACCCACCTGCTCAGGAGGGACGGCCCATGGCCCGCCATGAACCACCGCGCACGCCCCCTCGTCCGGCGGAGGACGCCTCCTCCGCCGACACGCTGGCGCGCATCCGTGCGGCGCTGCCGTCCCTTGCGCCTTCGGAGCGGCGCGTGGCCGAGGCTGTCCTGGCCGATCCCGCACAGGCCTCGGAGCTGTCCATCGGCGTGCTCGGCGAGCGGGCCAACACCTCGGTGGCGACCGTCATGCGCTTCTGCCGGACCCTGGGGATCGGCAGCTACCCCCAGCTGCGCCTCGCGTTGGCCGCTGCCGCGGCCCGGGAGCGCGCCCTCGGGGGCGAACGCCCGGCGCCGGGCACCGACATCAGCGCGACCGACAGCCTCGACGAGATCGTCAGCAAGATCATCTACAACGAAGTGCGCGCCCTGGAGGACTCGGCGGCCGGTCTGGACGTGGAGATGCTGGGCCGTGCGGTGGACGCAGTGGCGGGGGCCCGGCGGATCGACATCTTCGGCGTGGGCGCCAGCGCCTTCGTCGGCCAGGACATGCACCAGAAGTTGCACCGTATCGGCCACATGGCGTTCATCTGGACCGACCGGCACGCAGCCCTGACCGCGGCGGCCCTGCTCGGGCCGGGTGACGTGGCCCTGGCCATCTCCCACTCCGGCGAGACCGAGGACACCGTGGAGCCCCTGCAGGCCGCCGGGGAGCGGGGCGCCATCACGATCGCCCTGACCAACGATCCGCGCTCCACCCTCGCCGAGAACGCCGGCCTCGTCCTGACGACCTGCGCTCGGGAGACCCCCTTCCGGTCCGGGGCGACCGTCAGCCGTATCGCCCAACTCGCCATCGTAGACTGTCTGTTC
This sequence comes from Streptomyces sp. NBC_00388, assembly GCF_036061255.1. Taxonomy (NCBI): domain Bacteria; kingdom Bacillati; phylum Actinomycetota; class Actinomycetes; order Kitasatosporales; family Streptomycetaceae; genus Streptomyces; species Streptomyces sp. NBC_00388. Next base: position 371,225 of record NZ_CP107948.1, on the reverse strand, counting down.
GTCGGTGTGGCTCAGCGTTCTTTCGACGCCACGACCGTGGCGCTCCAGGAGACCTACGGGGTGGTCCAGCGCCGCAGGCACCGGCACCCGCAGCGCCGCACGCAGGCCGACGACTGACGGCCGCCGGCTCCGTTCCTCCCCGCACTGTCCGAAGGAGCAGCCGCGCCGTGGCGGCTCGGCGCTCTCGGCCAGGACCCGTGCCGGCCAGGACCCGTGCCGGCCAGGACCTGTGCCGGCCAGGACCTGTGCCGATCAGAGCCCGTGCCGACCAGGACAAGGACCAGTGCCGATCGGACCACCGAAACAGCGTCGCCTGTCAGGCCCCCCGGACCGTTCCCGGTCGATGAGCGTGCGGCCGCCCGGGGTGGCATTCCCACGTCGGGCCGTCCGTTCATCTTGCTCAGGGGTACGGCGGTGCTCAGCCCCGGGTCACCCAGTCCGGCACCCAAGTCCCGGCGGCGTCGTGCGCGGCCGTCGTGGCGAGGTAGGCCCGCAGGGTGGCCAGCGCTGGGTGGGGGTTGTCTCGGTGCCAGACGAGTGAGTGCGGATAGACGGGCGTCGGGTCGGTCACCGGGATGCGGCGCAGCCCGTGGCCGGCGGGCCAGACGAGGCGGGTCTGCTTGCCCATGAAGGTGGCCAGGGCCGGGGTGTCGGCGATGGTGTCGAGAAGCGCGTCGGAGCCGAAGTTGGGGCCGGTCGCCTCGATGGAGAGGCCGAATTCCGCGACGAGGTCGTCGTAGTAGGCGGCCCACTCGGTACCGGGGACAATGCCGGGCATCCAGATCCGGTGCCCGGCGAGCTGGGCGAGGGGCACCGACCGTGCGCTCGCCAGCGCGTGGGCGGGGCCGGTGAGGAGCTGGAGCGGTTCGTCGAGCACCCGGACGGACTCGACGTCCGCTGGAAGGGGGCGGCCGGGTTCGGCGACGGCACGGAAGGACGCGTCGATGGCGCTGGACCGGATGGCGGCGACGGCCGTCTCGATGTCGAACAGCATCACCACGTCGAGGTCGACCTCGGGGTGTGCGCGGTGGAATCCGCGGAGCAGACCGGCCGCGGCGCCCCGCGATGCGATCACGTCGACGCGGAGCGGCCGGCGGCCGGCGTGCACGGACGCCACCGCGCGCTCGGCGACGCGCAACAGTTCGCGCGCGTGGGGCAGGAAGGCCTGCCCGTCGATCGTGACCTCGACGCCGCGCGCGGTGCGGGTGAACAGCCGCACGCCGAGACTGCGTTCCAGCGCGGCGATCCGTTTGGAGACGGCCTGCTGGGTGACCGCCAGCTGGGCGGCAGCCTCCTGGAACTGCCCCGTGTCAGCGGCGGCGATGAAGGTCCGGACGGTGTCGAGGTCCATGCCGACACTCTAGGGGAACAACTGTTGGTTGTGGCCGGGATGGTCTTGCGCCTGCCTGATCACCAGGGCGTAGCACCCAGGGCGATGCCCTGGGTCCCGTACCGGTTGTGCGGATCGGTGGCCAGGGGCGCTGGGCAGCGGCCAAGCGGACAGCCGGTCGGGTGCTGGCAGGGGCAGGGGCAGGGGCAGCCGATCGGACTCTGCTGGGCCGGGCCGGCGTGCCCGGCCCAGTGGCTCATCCGCTTTGACGCATACCGGTTGAGCGCCGGGAGAGCGCGCTTCGCCTCCGGTCCGGACCGCCACTGCCGCAGATCTCCGGGGCGCTGTCCCCCTCGGTCCGCACCCTCTTCTTCACCCTCCTGCGACCACGTCCGGATGGTTCGGCCCACCGATGCCGACCCGCCCTCTGCCTCGGTCAGCTGCCGGTGGCAGGAAGTGGCCGCCCATCCAGCGTCGCGGCCAGGGCCTGTCTCCTCGATCGGAGCGGCCAGTCCGGCGCCATCACTCACGCATGCTGACCCGGACCGTACCGGGGAGGCGTACTCCGTGCCGCAACCCGGAACGGCCTTCCGGCTCTGGCCGCACTGTGCGTGGCCCGTGCCCTCTTCGAGCGGTCCGGCTCCGTCGCCGATGTTCCGGCCGGTTTCCCGGAGCCTCCTGCGGGGCTGCCGGCTCCTGACAGCAGCGAGACGGTGTGCTCGTGTCCGGCTGGCCGCAGCAGCGCGGACAGCGAGCCCTTGACTGTCATGCCAGTTTCCGCGCCGGCTTCGCTCACTGCCCGTGAGCGCAGTCAGGGCCTGGGTTCCGCGCGACACCGATGACGTCGTCGAGCCGGTCGCGCACGGCGAGCAGGTCGGTGATCCGCTGGTCGATGAGTGCGCGTTCGGCCGTCAGCCGGTCCAGCAGGCCGGGGGGTACCGCGCCCGTGTCCACGCACGGCAGGACCTCACGGACTGTGGTGCTTGCCAGGCCCGCGGCGTACAGCTGCTGGATGAGCCTGACACGTTCGACGGCGGAGTCGGGGTAGTGCCGCTGGCCGCCGGCGCTGCGGTCGGCGGGGAGCAACTGCTGTTCCCCGTAGTAGCGCAGGGCTCTCACGCTCACTCCCGCTCGCTCGGCAACCTCACCGATCCGCACCTGTCCTCCTTCGGCCGCGTGTTCCGGCTTGTCGATTTGCACCTCACGTCAACGTCAGGTTCTAGAGTAGCGGGCACCGAAGGAACACGTCATTTCGGCCAACAAAGGTAAGGCAGGACACTATGCGTGCAGTTCGCTTCCACGAGTACGGCGGCGTGGACAACCTGGTGATCGAGCATGCGCCCGATCCTCATCCCGGTCCTGGCGAGATCCGTGTCCGGGTCGCGGCGGCCGGCGTCAACCCCATCGACTGGAAGCTGCGCGCCGGCGCCCTGCGCCAGTTCCTTCCTCTGGAGTTGCCTGCCATTCCCGGTCGTGACGCCGTTGGCGTCGTCGACGAGATCGGTGACGGCGTGGCGGGAGTGAGCACCGGTGACCGTGTCTTCGGGCTGACTGGTGTCACCGGGGCCACCGCCGAGCTGGTCGTTCTCTCGGCCTGGGCCCCCGCCCCCGCCCAGTGGAGCGATGAGCAGGCCGCAGGGGCTGGTCTCGCTTCGGTGACCGCGATGGGTGGACTGAGCGCGCTCGGCTCTCTTGAGGGGCGCACCCTGCTCATCGAGGGCGCGGCCGGAGGCGTGGGCAGTGCCGCTGTCGAGATCGCTGTGGCGCAGGGAGCCACTGTGATCGGGACAGCGAGCGAACGCAACCACGATTTCCTCACCTCGCTGGGCGCCACCCCCACGACGTACGGCCCGGGACTCGCACAGCGCCTCGCCGCGCTGGCTCCGCGCGGCGTCGACATCGTCCTCGACACCGCGGCCTCCGGCTCCCTGGACGACCTCGTCGCGATCACGGGCGACCCGACGCGGGTCGCGACAGTCGCCGACCACGCGCGGGGGGAGCGTCTGGGCACGCATGTGGTCAACGCGGAGAACGACTCGGCCCTCCTGTCCGCAGCGGCAGAACTGGGCCGGGAAGGCCGCTACACACCCCGCATCGAAGAGAGCTACCCCCTGGAGAGGCTCGCCGACGCCCACACGCAGGCTGAGCGTGGCCGCACACGCGGCAAGATCGTCATCTCCATCTGAAGCGAACGTGCGGCCCGGATACGTCAATCACCACGTGTACCGGGGGTTGAACGCGGCTTCGGCGTCGGGCGCCGCCAGGAACTCGAAGGCACACCGCCGAGGTCCGCTTCGCCGGCTCTCTCCCCGCCGGCCAGGTCACCCCGGTCGCCATCGCGGGCCATGGCCGAAGCCGGTATCGACGTCACCGCCGCCGCCCCGGGTCCACCGGCCGGAAGCGCTCGCCTTGTGTCCGGCCTCATTCCGCGTTACTTTCGATACGCAACCGTAGCGTAGCGAAAGTGGGGGTCGGAGTGGCAAGCGCATCCAGTGGCTCGCGGGCCGAGGACACAGGCGGGCTGTCCGTCATGGGGCGGCCGCGTGACACCAGCCGTGGCCTGGCCATCCTTGAGGCGACACTGTCGCTGCTGACCGAGGTGGGTTACGAGCAGCTGTCCATGGAGGCGGTCGCGAGTCGCTCCGGGTCGGCGAAGACGACGATCTACCGGCGCTACCGCGACAAGGCCGCGCTGGTCGCCGCCGCGGTCGAGCACCGCGCCCGCACAACGCCGCCCGCGCTCGCTGCGGACACCCTTCGGGAGAACCTGCTCGGGCTCGTCTCCTGGCTGGCCCGGCAGATCGCCGAGCAGGAGGTGGGCCTGCTCGGGGCGCTGTTCGCCGGGATGCGCAGCGACGCGCGGCTCGCGGAGGAGATGCGCCGCATCCTGCGCCGCGACGAGGCCGCGATGACCGACGAGCCACTGCGCAGGGCGATCCGGCATGGAGAGCGGCTGGCCCCCCGCGCCGCGGAGCTCTTCGCCGAGGTTGCCCCGGCGGTGATCGTGCACCGCATCGTGATCGCGGGGGAGTCGTGCGACGAATCGTTCGTCGAACACCTCGTCGACGACATCCTGCTGCCGCTCCTGCACACCCACTGACCCCAGCCCGCACCCACGCGCCGAGCGCGCGGCGGGAACGAAAGGACCCCCCTCATGATCGTCGTCACCGGTGCGACCGGCGCACTCAACGGCGCCACCGTCGAACACCTCCTGAAGCGCATGCCCGCCGAGCAGATCGGAGTCAGCGTCCGCGACACCGCCAGGGCGCGGCACTTCGCCGACCGCGGGGTACGGGTGCGCCAGGGTTCCTACGAGGATCCGGCCGCCCTGTGGCACTCCTTCGAGGGCGCCGAGCAGGTCCTGCTCGTCTCCTCCAACGATCCGCACGCCGACGCGGTCGCGCTGCACCGCGCCGGTATTGACGCCGCCGTCGCAGCGGGAGCCCGGCGCATCCTCTACACCAGCCACCAGGGGGCCGGCGCGGACAGCCCCTTCCGCCCGGCACGCGACCATGCCGCCACCGAGCAGCTCCTCGCCGACTCCGGTGTCGCCTGGACCGCGATGCGCAACGGCTTCTACGCCCACAGCCTGGGCTGGCTGCTGGGCCCCTGGCAGCAGGCCGGCACCATCACCGCCCCGGCCGACGGCCCCGTCTCGTGGACCGACCGCGCGGATGCCGCCGAAGCGGCAGCCGTCATCCTCGCAGGTGACCGCGGCTTCGACGGACCGGTCACGCTGACGGCCCGCCAGGCCGTGACGTTCGACGACGTCGCCGCCCTGGCCTCCAAGACGACCGGCCGTGACATCACGCGCAGCACGCTGGACGACGAGGAGTGGATCGCGGCCAAGGTCGCCGCCGGAACCCCGGAAGCGATGGCGCGGATGACGCTCACCACCTTCCTGGCCGCCCGCGAGGGCCGCTTCGCCGGAGTCGAGCCGTTGCTCGCTGATCTCCTCGGCCGCGCGCCCCGGACCGTCGCCGACCAGCTCGCGGCGGACACCGACGCCGCCTGAACGAGGGGGCTGAGGTCGCGTTCATCAGCAGGTGGGCTTCACCGATGACGAGTGGCGGCGCCGAAGCTGCTGCTCCCCGCAAGCAACGCTCGTGCATGACGTTGCGGACACCGCCTACGACGGCTCCGGCCGGTCAGGCACGGCAGCGCAGCATCTCCAGCGGTGGGCTCGCGAGGAGGTCCGCCCAGAAGTCCTCACCGAACTCGCGGATGCCGGCTTCGGACACCTGTAGCGGGACCCACTCCACCTCACCGAACCCGGCGGCCCGCAGACACTCCTCGTACACCTCGCGGCGCGGGACCGCGCTGACGATGCTGATCGGCTGCGGGTCGAGGAGCGCCGTGACCCGTGCCAGCGGTCCCGTCCCGGATTCCTCCTCGGTCGGCTCGCAACGGAAGCCGTACTTGTCCAGGGACGGACAGTCGAACCGGTAGTCGGGCTTCTGGGCGAGTACGAAGAACTCGCCGCCTGGCAGCAGGTTTTGGTGGATGTTGCGGCACATCCGCTCCATCGCTGCGATGCTCTCCGCGTAGTTGAGGCACTGCACGCCCACTGCGATGTCGAAGCGCCGGTCGAGGAGCTCCAGTTCGGCCACATCTCCGACCTCGTAGCGCACACCCAGCGGGTCACGCTGTTCGATCTCCCGCGCGGCGGCGATCATCTCGCCGGAGATGTCGACACCGAAGACATCCGCGGCGGCGCGCCGTTTTAACTCCCGGCTGTAGAAGCCAGTGCCGCACGCGACGTCGAGTACCGACTTGCCGCTCACGTCCCCGAGCATGCCCAGAAAGCTCGGCACCTCCCCGTAACGCATCAGTGGCAGGGACTTGAAGCCCTCGAATGCTTCGCCGATCGCGTCGTACTGCTGCACGCTCATGTGCTGCCCTTCCTGCGTGTTGTTCCGCGTACGGCCACGGCGGCCCTCCGGGTTGAGAGGCCCGCCGGGTCGCTGTCGTCGTGACAGGAAGTCTCCTCGCACTCCGTCCAGGATCCGTACTGGCGAATTGACCAAAGAAGCCGGGCGGTGACGCTCCTATCAGCCAATGACCGCTCTCATTGCGATCGAGGCATTCGCTCGGCGGACCCAGCCGTTCGGCCCGCCGCCTCGGCGAAGTCGCCGGCGCTTCCTCGCTCAGGCGCGAGGGAAATTCGCTAAGCCCACCTGATAAGGTAGGCTTAGTATATGAACGACGATCTGGATCCCAGTGGAGTCGCCACAGCCCTGCTGGCGAGTCTCGGCGTGCTGCTGCGACGCGTGCGCCAGGTGCCCACCGGCGGTGGATTGACGATGCCCGAGCGGACCGCCCTGTCACGTCTGGAGCGCTCGGGCCCCACCACTTCCTCGGCGCTGGCGCGAGAGGTGCAGATCACCGCACAGGCCATGGGGGCGACGCTCGGTGCGCTGCGGGACCGCGGCCTGGTCGAACGCCGTCCGGACCCGAACGACGGCAGGCGCGTGGTGCTGACGGTGACCGATGCCGGTCTGCAGGCGCTGAAGAACAAGCGCAACGCACGGGCCGAGCTCCTTGCCCAGGCGCTGACCAGCGGAACGTTCACCCCTGCGGAGCTGAAGCAGCTCGCAACGGCCGCGGCGCTGCTGGAGCGGCTGGCACAGAACATCTGATGCCGACGGAACCATGAGGAAGCAAGCGGATGACGGATCCTCCCCGGAAGAGCGCACCCGACGGCCCGGTCGCCGACGACCGGTACAAGTGGACGGCGTTGACGAATACGACTGCCGCGGTCTTCATGTCCGCGCTGGACGGCTCCATCGTGCTGATCGCCCTGCCGGCGATCTTCCGGGGCGTGCACCTGGACCCACTCGCTCCGGGCAACATCGCCTATCTGCTGTGGATGATCATGGGATACCGGCTGGTGCAGGCCGTCCTGGTGGTCACGGTGGGGCGTCTGGGCGACATGTACGGCCGGGTCCGGATCTACAACTCCGGGTTCGCGGTCTTCACCTTCGCCTCGATCCTCCTCTCCTTCGACCCCTTCGACGGCAGCCGGGGAGCGATGTGGCTGATCGCCTGGCGGGTGGTGCAGGCCGTCGGCGGATCGATGCTGACCGCGAACTCGGCCGCGATCCTGACTGACGCCTTCCCCAAGGAGCAGCGTGGCTTCGCGCTGGGCATCAATCAGGTCGCGGGCCTGGGCGGGATGTTCATCGGCCTGGTCGCCGGGGGACTGCTGTCGGCCTGGGACTGGCGGGCGGTGTTCTGGGTGAATGTGCCCATCGGTGTGTTCTTCACGCTGTGGGCCTACCGCACCCTGCGCGAGACGGGAAAGCGTGAAGGCGGCCGGATCGACTGGTGGGGCAATGTCACCTTCGCGGTGGGGCTGAGCGCCGTCCTGATCGCGGTCACCTTCGGCCTGCAGCCCTACGGCGGACACACCATGGGCTGGACCAACCCGCTGGTCGACGGGCTGATCGCCGGCGGACTCGTGCTCCTGGCAGCCTTCGTCGTCATCGAGAACCGTGTCTCCGCGCCGATGATCCAGCTGAGTCTCTTCCGCCTGCGGGCCTTCACCTTCGGCAACCTGGCGGGCCTGGCCATCTCTATCGGCCGCGGCGGGATGCAGTTCGTGCTGATCATCTGGCTGCAGGGCATCTGGCTGCCGCTGCACGGCTACGACTACAGCGACACACCACTGTGGGCCGGTATCTTCATGCTGCCGCTGACCGCAGGATTCCTCGCCGCAGGGCCCGTCTCCGGGTACCTGTCCGACCGGCTCGGTTCGCGGGGGCTGGCCACCGGGGGCGCGCTGCTGTTCGGCGCGAGCTTCCTGGGCCTGATGCTCCTGCCGATAGACTTCAGTTACTGGATCTTCGCCGTGCTGATCGCGCTCAACGGGATCGCCAGCGGCATGTTCGCCTCACCCAACTCCTCCTCGATCATGGGCAGCGTGCCCGCGCGGTTGCGCGGTGTCGCCTCCGGCATGCGCGCCACCTTCCAGAACTCCGGCACCGCCGTCTCCATCGGTGTGTTCTTCTCGCTCATGATCGCCGGGCTGGCCGGCAGTCTCCCGCACACCCTCACCAGCGGACTGCAACAGCAGGGGGTACCGGCCCACGTCGCCGCTCACGTCGGCAGCCTGCCCCCGGTGTCGTCCCTGTTCGCCGCCCAACTCGGCGTCAATCCGATCCAGCATCTGCTCCAGCCCAGCGGCGTCCTGACCCATCTGACGGCAGCGCAGCAACAGGCGCTGACCGGACGGGAGTTCTTCCCGGCCCTGATCTCCGGGCCCTTCCACTCCGGCCTGGTCATCGTGTTCGCCTTCGGCGCCACCCTCGCCCTCCTCGCCGCGATCGCCTCCCTCCTGCGTGGCGCGAGCCCCTCCGCCAAGGCCCCTGGACCGCAGGAGGCAGAGGCCCTCGCGCGACCGGACAGGCACCACACCAGCGGATGAGGGCGTCTCACAGCCCGGCCCCGGCAATGAGCCGACAGACACAGGAGAGAGCAGACACCATGACACTGACAACCATCGACCCCACCTCCGCGCTGGTCGTGATCGACTTGCAGAAGGGCATAGTCTCCGCGCACACCGGCCCAACGGTCACCGCCGCGGTCAGCCAGGCGACCCGCCTGGCCACCGCATTCCGGCGGCATGGCCTCCCTGTGATCCTGGTCAACGTCACGGGACGCGCCCAGGGGCGCACCGAGGCCGGGTCGGCCGGCGGAATGACCACGCTGCCGCCCGGCTGGGCCGACCTCATCGACGAACTCGACGTCCAGCCGACCGACCACCTGGTCACCAAGCGGCGCCGCAGCGCATTCCATGACACCGGCCTCGACACTCTCCTGCGGGACCTGGGCGCCACTCAGATCGTGCTCGCCGGTATTGCGACCAGCTCGGGCGTCGAGTCGACGGCCCGCTCGGCGTCCGACTTCGGCTATCACGTCGTTCTGGCCACCGACGCCATGAGCGACCCCGACGCCGATGCCCACCGGCACAGCGTCGAGCGGATCTTCCCCAAGCTCGGCGAGACCGCCTCGACCGCCGAGGTCATCGACATGGTGGTGGCAACGCGATGAGCCTCCTCGGCCGACTTCTGAAGAACCGCCGAGCAGGCGACACCCACACGGCGTGGAACATGCCCAACCTGCAAGGCCCCGAGGCGCTGGCTCTCACCAGCCAGGACTTCGGGCACGGCGATGTCATGCCACTGGTGCACGGCGCGAAGCCCGTCGGCGGCGAGGAACTCTCCCCCCAGCTGGCGTGGACCGCGCCACCGCCCGGCACTGCCCAACTCCTCCTGGTCGTCGAGGACATCGATGTCCCCATCGCCAAGCCCGCCGTTCACTGCGTCGCCCTGATCGACCCGGCGCTGGGGCATCTCGACCCGGGCGCTCTCGACGCGCGGCAGCCCTCCGCCGGGGTACAGGTACTCCGTGCCAGCCTCGGACGGGGCTATCGCGGCCCCGCGCCCATCAAAGGCCATGGGCCACACCGCTACATCTTCCAGATGTTCGCCCTCTCGGCCCCGGTCGACGGTGCCCCCGGCGCCACGCGAGTGGACCGGACGCGGCCCCGCGCTCTTCTGGCCACTATCACCGCACCCGTCCTCGGCCGAGGACGGATGACCGGCGTCTTCGAACGCTGACCCCAGGCCCCGAGGTGCAGCGTGCCCGGGGCTGCCCGGTCTCCGGGGCCGACCGGAGACCGAGCAGCCCCGGGCACAAGCAATGACGGGGGCAGGGCCAGTTTCTTAGCGTTGCATGACGGGCGCCCGCCCCTTGGCCTCGCAGCGCCGGACCGGACCCGCAGATGGGCATGGTGTCTGCTTCTCGTCGGGCTGATGCAGCAGACAGATGCTCGTCGCTTCCGCGGTCGGTACCTTCCGCGGTCGGTACTCGGATACGGCGGTGCAGCCATGGCCGGTGCGGTGTTGAACGTACTCAACCAACAGGCGTCGCGAGGGGGTTGCTCGGCGGATCGCCGTGGTGGAGCCCTATGCGAGGAGTATCTCCGGTGTGGCGGCTGCCGCGTCGATGTTCAGGGCAGCGGCCACTCCGGCGCTCTCCGTGGGGTGTTTGGTCAACTGTCCGGTCAACTGGTTGGTCAGTATGCGGAGTTGACGTTGTCCATGGAGCCGTATTTGTCGGCGGCGTAGTTGGCTGCGGCGACGATGTTTGCGACGGGGTCGGTGAGGCTGTTTTTGGTGCCCTTGACGTGGTAGGTGTCGAAGGTGGGCTGGATGACCTGGAGGAGTCCCTTGGAGGGGATGCCGTTCTGGGCGTTGACGTCCCAGTTGTTCTGGGCGTGGGGGTTGCCGCTGGATTCGCGCATGATGTTGCGGTGGAGGCCTTCGTAGCTTCCGGGGATGTGCTTGGCCTTCATGATGGCCAGTGATTCCTTGATCCAGCCGTCGAGGTTGTTGCTGTATTTGGTGTTCTTGACGATGGCGGCGACGGTGTCGACGTGCTTCGTCTTGGCTGCCTTGGTCTTGGCTGCCTTGGTCTTGGTGGTGTGCTGGGCGGTCTTTTCCGCGTGGTGGGCCTGCTTGGCGATCTGCGCGGTGGTGATGGCGGCGGCCGAGGCGGGTGTGCTGGTCGCGGGCTCTGCGGCGTGGGCCGTGTGGGGGGCCAGGGAGAGCGCGACGGCGGCTGCGCCGGCGGCGGCGATGCCGGTGACGGTGGTCTTGCGGAAGTTCAGGGTGTGGCGGGTGGTGGCAGTCATGGGTGTGTACCTCTCCGGTGGGGGACGTTCGTGGGGAGGCCGACTGGGGGGTCGGTGACACGGTTACGGCGTGGTGGGCCGTGGTGTGTGTCGTGGGGCCGGTGTCTGGGTGGCGGGCGTGGTGCGGTGCCCGGTCCGGCGTGCGGCTCCCCGGTATGTCCCACACCTTGCGAGAGGGTCCGGGTCGTTGGCAATCATGTGACCTACGACGATATTTAGTTAGAAAACGGACAGGGGTGGATGGAGGCCTGGGAGAGAGGGGCGGGCGCTGTCGTGGGTCTACTAGGCGGGGTCCTGTGTGACGTGGCCCCTATGCCCGGGCTCACACATCAACGGCCCCAGCGCCCCCGATCGGACACTCTCTGTCACGGTCCGTATGCGACTCGAAGCAGGGATTGCCGGTTCCGCACCCCTGCGGCGCGGTCACTGGTGGGTCGGTCGGCGGGGGTCTCGGGCCGGAGGGCGGGAGGCCCCCGTTCGATGAGGCCCTGGCCTGCTGCCGTGGGGGGTTGACGCGTAAGAGGGGGCAGGCTCGGGTCGACAGGCGCACTGCTCCGTTCGGCTGCACACTGAGGAACAGGACAAGGTGGTCCCTACTACCTCCGTGAGGGCTCCATGGTGTTCATAGCTGTATGTCTTCCTGGGCTCATGATGCTGCTGATGCTCGGGATGGACGCCTTCGAGAACTTCATCTCCCGACCGTCCCCGTCGCCGGTGGAACCCGGCAGCGATCTCCCGGCCCAACAGCAGCAGCAGCTGGACTGACAAGGAACCACGATGGCCGCAGGAATCCCTGCGGCCATCGTGGTTCCTTGTCAGTCCAGCGATTCCTGCCGCGCCCTCGCCGGCTGACCTGCGACGGCTGTATCCGGTCACCTGAACGGCGGCAACCGGCGCGGCACCCGTATGGCTCAGTCGGCCTCCCTCGGGTGTTCACTCCGGAGGGATGAGGGCTGCGGGGTAGTAGCGGCCGGCGATGCGGTGGCTGATGTGGAAGGCGGACGACCGGCGCATCCCGGACCTGCGGGCGGGTTGGTGCCGGGCCGGTCGGCTACGGCCTGGAGGGGGTGGTGTGGGGGTGTGGCTGCTCTCCAGGCTGTATGCGATGCCGCCGGATGTTGCTCTTCGTTCTGGCATTCCCTTCCAATTCATTGCAACGGAAAAGGGGTCGTTGTTGCATTTGAATCAGAGCCCTTACAGTGAAGATCCGCCCTTGAACTAAATAGATGCCTTTCGGGCAAACATATTGCCTGGAGCGTGAATGCAACGTAGCGTTTCTCGCATCAGAAACAACGGGCCGAAAGGGCGCCCGGTGTCAGTCATCGGCTCCGTGGCTGCGGGTGGTGATGTGGATGTACTGGACGTCGAGTTGGTTGGCGATGTTGTCCAAAGCATCGGCGAGGGAGCGGACGGTCACGGGTTCAAGGCTGACGTCCGGGCCGGCTTCCGTGGAGAGTACGGGCACCCCGCTGCGGGTGCTGGCCTGCCAGGTGCGGGCGATGGACCGCAAGAGCTCCGTGACATGTTGCGCGGGGACGGTCAGTCGTCCGTCGGCCTCGACGCTGACCTCGGGCGCCGCGAGCTGCGGATCGTGTCCTTCGTCCTCGGGATTCATCGTGCCCATTTCGGTTGGTCCGGTGCGTCGCGTATCCATGAGAGCCCACGCTCAGGCGTACGGCTTGGTCGCACTGTAAACGGCCGCGCCTTCACCCGCGCTCGGTCCGCAGCCGGTGTGACTGAGCGCTTCAGTCGGCCGGTGAGTATTCGATCCGGCCGGCCGGCTGAGCGATCACGGTCAGGGCACGTCACTTCGCACGAGCGCCTTGACGGCTGGTTCGCCACTGCGCCGGGCGTAGGCCATCCGTTCACGCACCTCTCGTGGAGTCCGGGGCCGGTACCCGGGCCCACCGCAGCAGCTCTTGTGAAAGCCCACGCCGGCGTTCAGTAGTACGGCGAGGGTCCGCCACCCTGCGAGGTCCCGACGCCGGGGCGCGGCGAAAGCCGACCCTGCATGAAGCATCGGCTCCGCACAGCGCGGACAGATCCGCTGCCTCGTACGGTCGTAGGGCTGCTTGTACGAGACCCGGCATGCGAGGCAGGCGTACGAGGTCTTCCCATGGGTCATGCGCCCACCTTAGGGATCGCCTCACAAGCGGACCAGGCAGTATTTCTTGCTTCAGGGTGCGTGCGGGGCCGAACCGTCCTGCTCGACTGCCTGACTCAAACGCTCAGTCACAGCTCCGGCCGGGTCCACAGGATGTCGGCCACTTCCTGCGAGGGCTGAGTCTGGAGGTCGTGCAACATGTTCAGGGTGGCCGGAGGGCGTTGTTGGAGCAGGGTGCCGGCCTGGCTCAGCAGGTCGGCCATCGCGTCGCGGCTGTGCATCAGCCGCTGTCACGCTATGCCGCGCTGTGGGACGAAAGCCGCCGGGTGATCCGGTCGAACAGCTCCGTCAACGGCTCGCCGATGTCCCGGCCGAACTCGGTCAGCCCGTAGGTGACCTGAGGTGGTGTCGTCGGCTCGACCTCCCGCCAGATCAGGCCGTCCTGAACCAGTGCGCGCAGAGTCTGGGCGAGCATCTTCTCGCTGATGCCCTGGATGCTCTCGCGCAGCTCGTAGAACCGGAGGTTGTTGCTGCGCAAGGCGATCAGTACCCAGATGCCCCACCTGCTGGTCACATGGTCGACCACATCGCGCGCGAGGCAGTCGGTGTGAAACACGTCATACCGCTTCCCCGTCTCGGCCTGTCCAGCCTGCGAGCCTTCCGTCATGTCATGAACTTACCTCAAGGTATGTCCTTACCAAAAGTTAGCCCACGCTCCTAACGTGACGGCCACGGTGGACATCCGACAAGGAGCTGATCATGATCGTGGTAACCGGGGCTACCGGAAATATCGGCCGGCCGTTGACGCAGGCACTGGCCGAGGCCGGCCGGCAGGTGACAGCGGTGTCACGGCACACGGCGGCGGTGCCCAGCGGCGCCCGCCACATGGTGGCCGACCTGGCCGAACCGGCCGGTCTCAAGCAGGCGCTGGCCGGGGCGAGGGCGCTGTTCCTGCTGCTCTCCGGCGACCTGCACGCCGCCGGGGCCAACCCTGCCGACATCATCGGCGAAGCGGCGGCCGCCGGGGTCCGCCGGGTGGTCCTGCTCTCCACGCAGGGCGTGGCGACCAGACCCTCCGGGCACACGCGGATCGCGATGCGCGCACTGGAGGACACGCTGCGGAACTCCGGCCTGGAGTGGGCCGTCCTGCGGCCGGGTGGCTTCGCCTCCAACGCCCTGTGGTGGGCGGATTCCGTCCGCACCCAACGGGCCGTCGCCGCACCCTTCGGTGATGTCGGGGTGCCGGTCATCGACCCGGCGGACATTGCCGCGGTCGCGGCAGCCTGCCTGCTGGACGACCGGCACGCAGGCGGCGTCTACGAGCTGACCGGGCCGGAGGTGATCAGTCCCCGCGGGCAGGCGGAGGCCATCGCCGCCGCGCTGGGCTCGCCGGTGAAATTCCACGAGCTCACCCGGGACGAGGCCAAGACCGCCATGACCCGGAGCATGCCGGCGGAACTCGCCGACGACACTCTGGACATCCTCGGTTCCCCGAGCCCCGCGGAGCTGCGCGTCAGCCCGGACGTCCAGCGGGTCCTCGGCCGCGCCCCGCGCTCCTTCGCCGACTGGGCCGCCCGCAATGCCGCCGCGTTCCGCTGAGACCGGTCAGCGCCGCGGGAACTAACTGCTCTCGTGCCCGGCGACCGACTGCTGAGCGGTCCACTGCTTGACCGTCGAGGAGCCTGACCCCGAGCTGACGCCGGCGCGGCCCCCTGCCGGGTTGGAACGGACGCCGCCGCCGCAGTGAATCGCCGTGCGGCCGATCCGTCGGCCGTGGGACCGTGGGGGCGTTGCCCGGATCCGGTGCCGCGCCCGGTCACGGTTCGCCCCGGTGGGGTCAGGACTCAAGCCGGCCGTCCCGGCGTATGGGGCCCGCCCGGCCTGCCACGACTGCCGGATTATTGTTTCCGGTACTAACGGGAAGAGGGTGAGATGGCCAAGGACGCGGGCGGCAGCGGGCGGCGGGAGCGGAGTCCGCGAGGTCAGGGGGAACAGCTGCGCCGGGAGATCCTGGACGCGGTGGCGCGGCTGCTGGACGAATGGGGCGGCGCGGAAAAGCTGACCATGCGGGCGGTGGCGCGGGAGGCAGGCGTCGCCGCGCCCAGCATCTATTTGCACTTCTCGGACAAGGCCGACTTGGTGTGGGCGGCCCTGGAGGACAAGTACGCGGATCTGGCGGCCCGGATGCGCGCCGCGGACGCACGGACCGCAGCGGCGGAGCTCTCCGCAAGGGAGCGCTTGGAGGCCCAGGCCCGCGAGTACTGCCGGTTCGCGCGCGAACTCCCGGGACACTACCGCCTGATGTACGAGACCCGGCAGCCACAGGTGACCGTGAGCCGGCTGCACCGGCACCCCTCCCGCCATATCAGCCAGTCGCTGCGGGAGGGGTTCGCGCGCTGTCGCGCGGCCGGCCATCCTGTGTCGCTGCCGGACGAGCAGGCGGCCCAGACGCTCTGGGCGGGCCTGCACGGGTCGATCGCCCTGCATCACGCGCTGATGGCGGACGAGGGTTCAGGGGCCCTGACCGATGAGCTGGCGGCAGGGCTGGTCGATTCCCTGGTCCCGCAGGCGGTGGAGGGCGCTCCCTGCCCTCCGGCGACCGACACGGAAGCGGCACGAATGATCCGCTCGATCCTCACGGGTGGCGGCCCCGAGGAGTAGCGCTCCCTGCCGCTCCCTGCAACAGGGCTTCTGGTCAGGTCTGTTGGCCGGGTGTCAGCAGTAAGGGAAAACACGCCCCCCGGATTGCACCGCCGATCCGGGGGGTTTAACGTACGTGACTGAACTTAGTTAGGTGACAGGGGAACGTAACTGCTCCGGTGCTCCCGACTGCACGCTGCCCACCCCCCCACGGGGCGTGACGGAGGTATTCCTGTGAACATCCACATCGATTTCGACAAGTGCTGCGGCGCCGGTCAGTGCGTCCTGGCCGCGCCCGACGTCTTCGACCAGCGCGACGACGACGGTGTCGTGGTCCTTCTCGACGCCGACCCGTCCGCAGACCGGCTCGATGCGGTACGCGAGGCCGCAGCCGTCTGCCCGGCCGCGGCCATCGAGGTGGTGGTGTGAGTGACCCCACCGGGCCGGTTGTGGTGGTCGGTGCCTCGGCGGCCGGCCTCGCCGCCGCCGAGGGGCTGCGCCGGGGCGGCTATACCGGCCCGCTCATCCTCGTCGGCGACGAGACTCATCTCCCCTACGACCGCCCCCCGCTCTCCAAGCAGCTCCTCTCCGGGCAGTGGCAGGCCGACCGTCTGGCGCTGCGGACGCCCGAAGCCCTCGACGCACTCGGTCTGGACCTGCGGCTGGGCAGTGCGGCAGTCGCCCTGGACATCCACCGTCGCGAGGTGACTCTGGCCGACGGTGGCCGGATCGGCTACCGGCATCTGGTGGTGGCCACCGGGGCGCGCGCCAGGCACCTCCCGGGCGTGGACGGACTCAGCGGCGTGCACACCCTGCGCACGCTGGAGGACGCCCTCGCCCTGCGCGCCGCGCTGCGGCCCGGAACCCGGCTGGCGATCGTCGGCTCGGGCTTCGTGGGCGCCGAAGCGGCCTCCGTGGCCAGGGGACTGGGCTGCGAGGTGACCATGATCACCGACGCCGCGGCACCGCTCGCCGACAGCCTCGGCGCGGAACTCGGCGCGATGCTGGCGCAGGCGCACCGTGAGAACGGGGTACGGATCGAGCCCGGCGTCCTGGTGCGGGGTGTCCTCCACGACGACGCAGGACGTGCGACCGGCATCCGGCTGGCCGACGGAAGGACCGTGGCGGCGGACGTCGTCCTGGTCGGCATCGGCGCCCGCCCAGGCATCGACTGGCTGAAGGGCAGCGGCGTGCCGGTCGGCAACGGCGTGCTCTGCGACGCCACCTTGCAGGCCGGTGACGGTGTGTGGGCCGCTGGGGACGTGGCCTGCTGGACCCACCCGGTCACCGGCGAGCCCACCCGTGTCGAACACCGCACCCATGCCTCCGAAGCGGGGCTCGCGGTGGCCCGGAACATCCTCGCGGGACCCGGCGGTGCGATGCCGTTCGCGCCGGTGCCCTACGTCTGGTCCGATCAGTACGACCTCAAGATCCAGATCTACGGTGCGACGCGTGACGCCGAAAGCGTCCGGATCGTGGAAGGTTCGACGGCATCGCGCAAGCTGGTCGCCCTGTACGGCAGGAACGGCCGGGTCTGCGGTGTGGCCGGAGTCAACATGAGCCGTGCGGTGAGGAGTTGGCGGAATGCAGTGGTGACCGGTGAACCGCTCGACACGGCAGGCATCGCGCCGGCCGCAACAACAGCGACGGGAAGTACGTCATGACGGCGCAGACGGCCGGTCGGGCCGGAGTGATAGGCCTCGGCATGATCGGCGGCGGGGTCGCCGTCAGTCTCGCCCGCAGCGGCCGCGTCCCGGCGGTCTACGACGTACGCCCCGATGCGGCAGATCCGCTGCCCGGCGTTCCGGACGTCCTGGCCTCACCGGCCGAGGTGGCCGCGACCAGCGACGTGGTGATGGTCGCCGTCGTCGACGCCGACCAGGCCCGACGGGCGATCACCGGCGAGGACGGCCTGCTCACCACCGCCCGCCCCGGCTCCACCGTCGTCCTCCTCTCGACGGTCGCCCTTCCGGTGGTGCGGGAGTTGGCGGCTGCCTGTGCCGGGCACCGCGTGGGTTTTCTCGACTGCGGTGTCACCCCCGGCGACAAGGCCGCAGATCACGGCATGGTGGCCATCGTGGGAGGGGACACCGAGGTGGTCGAAGCCGCTCGTCCGGTCCTGGAGGACTGGTCGAAGAAGGTCGTTCACTGCGGCCCGTCCGGCGCGGGCATGGCCACCAAGATCGCCCGGAACGCGGTCACGTACGGCACCTGGCGCACTGTCCACGAAGCGGCCGCACTCGCCTCGGCGGCGGGCGTCGCCCCCGCCCGGCTGGCCGAGGTGATCGAGACGGCCGATCCGCTGGGGCGCACCCTGCTGCAACTCCTCGGGATGCGCGGTGAGGACGGGAAGCTGCCCGAGGCCGTCGTCCGGCAGATCACGCCGCTGATGACCAAGGATCTCGACGCCGCGCTGGACCTCGCCGAGACCCTGGGGGTTCCCGTTCCGGCCGTCGCAGTCACCCGCGAGCGGGCCGCTGACACCCTGGAACTTCCCTCTGCCGTACCGGATGCGGCGCCGGAGGCACCTGACCACGACCCGGATACGGCTTACCGGCGAGGCCTGGCACTGATGGACCAGGTCTACGGGCCGGGGTTCAGCGATGCCATGCCGGACGCCCCGACCGGGGAGCCCTTCACCGACGCCACCGTCGGCCATCTGTTCGGCGAGGTGTGGTCCCGTGCTGCCCTGTCGGTGCGCGATCGACGCCTGCTGGTGCTCGGCGCCACCGCCGCTCTGGGACGCGGCGACCTGATCCGGATCCAGACGGAGGGCGCACTCATCAACGGCGAGCTCGATGCCCGGCAACTGCGCGAAGCCACGCTCCACTTGGCACTCTACGTCGGCTGGGGCAACGCCACAGCCGTCAGGACCGGCATAGAGGAAGCCATCGCGGCCAGAACCGACGCCCCGCCACGCGCCTGAGCCCGGGTCGACCCGGACCGTTCGGGCGTCGACCGAGCCACGACACCGGCGCACCCCGCGCCTGCCCCCAGCCCACCCCCACCGCGCGGTTCCGTCCTCGGAGACCGCAGCCTTTGGAGCGCCCATGACTTCCCGGACCCACACGGGCGAGGCACTGCCCGCCATGCCCGTCATCCGTACCTCCCTGCTCGACCCGCCGGCCGAGTACACCGCGCTGCGCGAGGACCAGCCGATCCTCAAGGTCCGTTTTCCCAACGGGACTTCGGGGTGGCTGGTGACGCGCTTCGATGAGGGGAGCGAGGTCTTCGGCCACCCGAAGATGTCCGCACGCCGCCCTCGCCACGACACGCCCGAGGGCGAGGCGGCGGAAGCCGGCCACGACGCGCCGTTCAACCCGACGTTCGTGATGATGGACGAACCCGACCACGGTCAGTACCGGCGGCTGCTGTCCGGGCGCTTCACTCCCAAGTCGGTGGCGAGGAATCTCCAGCCGTACATCGACAGGATCGTGGACGAGCACCTGGACGCGATCGAGGCCGGCCCTGCCACCTTCGACCTGATCCAGGCCCTCGCTCTGCCGATCCCCTGCCTGGTGATCTGCGAGCTGCTCGGCGTTCCCTACGCGGACCGCGACGGCTTCCACGAGGCGACCGAGCAGCTCATGGACATGAGCAGGCCCCGTGCGGAGCGGGACGCGGGCGCGCACTGGCTCGTCGACTACATCACCAAACTGGTCGCCGAGAAGCGCCGGACGAAGGTCCAGGACGGCATTCTGTCCGAACTGATCGGGCACGCGGACTCCGATGACGGGTTCCTGACCGACGACGAGGTCATCGGGATGGGGGTGCTGCTGCTCTTCGCCGGCCACGACACCACGGCCAGCATGCTGGGCCTCTCCTCACTGACCCTCCTCACCCACCCCGAGCAGCGCCTCGACCTGGTGGAGCACCCGGAGAAGACGGGACCGGCGGTCGAAGAGCTGCTGCGCTACCTCACCATCGTGCAGTTCGGCCTCGGCCGGGTGGCGCTTGAGGAGGTGGAGATCGCAGGGCAGACCATCGCGGCCGGCGACCTGGTGGTGGTGGCGATGCCCGCCGCCAACCGTGATCCGCGGATCTTCACCGACCCCGACATCCCGGACTTCGACCGCAAGATGACCCGCCACCTGGCCTTCGGCTACGGCGTTCACCAGTGCCTCGGCCAGAACATCGCCCGCGCCGAGCTGAAGACGGTTCTGCCGCGGCTGTTCAACCGCTTCCCCGGCCTCCGGCTCGCGGTCCCGGTCGACGAGATACCGATGGACGTACTCGGAACCAACTACGCGGTGAAGCAGCTCATGGTCACCCGCTGACCCTTCGGGCCGGCAGTCTGCGGCGTCCCGGTTTCGCCTCGCAGGCGGAACCTGGGCCCGTGCGAACCCGCATGCCCCGCAAGGCGTCCGCGGGGGCATGCGGGGGCGCCGGGTGGTGAGCCTCCAGGCGGGCTCGCCCAGGTGCGCTCAGCCCATGCCGGTACGTCCGCCCGGCCGTCATCCGGTACCGGTTGCGGCCGGCCCCGGCCACCCGCCGCAGCCATTCCGGCGACAGATGTTGCGAACGGCCTCTGGTGGGGCAGTAACCGCCTCATGACACTGACCCGTCGATCCCTCATACACTCGGTCGCCGCTGTTACGGCCACGGCTCTCGTCGCCGGTGGCGGCACCGCGCGGGCCGCCACCCCACTGCGTACGGCCGCCACCACCGGCAGCGCGATACCCGCCGACTGGATGGGCGCGCTTCCTGACGCGCTGTCCCTGCTGCGGATGACCATCCCCGGCACTCACGACTCCTGCTGTACCGACCCCGCCAACGGCACCGAGTGGTCGCACACGCAGAACTGGGGCATCACCGAGCAGCTCCAGCGCGGCGTTCGGTTCCTGGACATCCGAGCCAACGGTCTCCAGGGGCATCCCGACGACTCGTTCGGGATCTACCACGCAGCGTTCTACCAAGGCATCACCTTCGACGAGGTGCTCGCGCAGTGCAGCGACTTCCTGGGGCAGCATCCGGGCGAAACGATCGTGATGCGGCTGAAGAAGGAGAACGGCACGGACAACGACGTCGGTGCGCGCTTCAAGGACATCCTGAACGTCTACCTCGACACCAAGGGCTGGCGCTCCCGGTTCCTCCTCACCGACCGGGCGCCGACGCTCGGTGAGGCGCGCGGCCGGATCGTCCTGATCGCCCAGTTCGACAATGACTGGCCGGTCCTGCAATGGCCCGCGGGGGACAACGACTTCCTGTCCAACCAGTGGTTCTCGCTCCAGGACATCTACCAGGGGTTGTCCCGCCCGTCCCTGAAGACCGCGAAGGTGACCCAGCAGTTCGACAACGTCACCGGCGACCAGGGCTCGGCGCTGATGTACATCAACTTCACCAGTTACGCGGGCGGAGGCTGGCCCAAGGTCAACGCTGACGCGATCATGCCCGGGGTCCAGAGCTATCTGAACGCCCGGTCGTCGGACCGTACGCACCTCGGGATCGTCCCCATGGATTTCCCGGACTTCCACTCCGACGCGCTGCGTTCCCTCATCGACTGGAACTGGCACTGACGCCACGGGCCCCTAGGGTCTGTCTTCAAAGGGTCATATCCACATCAGGATTGACGCGATGGTGAGTGCCGCTTCGTATGATTCGCGGGTTTTGTCGTAGCGGGTGGCGATGGCCCGGTACTGCTTTAACGCGTTGAAGCAGCGCTCGACGACGTTGCGCTGTTCGTAGCGCTCCTTGTCGAAAGCGGGTGGCCTGCCGCCGTTGTTGCCGCGACGGCGGCGGTTCGTCTGTTGATCCGACCGTTCCGGGATGGTATGCGGGATACCCCGTTTCCGCAGCTACTTGCGTATGCCTCGACTGTCGCAGGCGAGGTGCATCTTGGCAGTCAGTCCGCCACGGGATCGTCCGAGGGCGCGAGCGTGCGCCGTTTCTGCGGGACCTGCCCTTTTTTACGGGCGCCGGCCGCGTGCTGATGAGCGCGGGTGATCGTGGAGTCCACCGATACCAGCCAGTCAACGTCTCCAGCTGCATCCTTCTGAGCCTGAACGGCCTCAAGCATCCGCGTGAACGTGCCATCGAGCGCCCACCTGCGGAAACGTGCGTACAGCGCCTGCCAAGACCCGTACCTCTCCGGCACATCACGCCAGGCCGAACCGGTTGGCAGCTTCCACACGATCCCGTTCAGCACCACCCGGTCGTCCCGCTGGGGCCGCCCCGTGTCCGTCCGCGGAAGCAGCCCCGACAGAACGTCCCACTCTTCGTCCGAGAGCTCATGTCGGCGCACCAGGCGTCATGTGATGCCCCACCAACAGCCCTTGAAGACAGGCCCTAGGGGCGGGCGTAAGGCCGAGTCATGACCTCCATGTTGTGACCGTCCGGGTCGTCGAAGTAGGCGCCGCGTCCCCCGAACAGAGTGTTGATCCGTCCGGGTTCGGTGTGGCTGGGGTCGGCGTAGTAGGTGACCCCGAGCGCCTCCAGACGAGTGATCACGCCGTCCAACTGCTCGTCACGAACGAGGAACGCGTAGTGCTGCGACTGGATCGGCTCGTCCCTCTTCTCGTAGTAGTCGAGCGTCACGCCGTTGCCGAGGTCGACGGGCAAGAACGGCCCGAACGGGGCGGCGACCTTCAGGCCCAGGATCACGGCGAGGAACTCGGCAGACCGGTATCGGTCGCTTGCGTAGACAGCCGTGTGGTTCAGCTGGACGCCAGCCGTCGGCAGCTCGGATTCATGCGGGTACTGCTGGTCATAGGGCATCAGTGGTGTATCTCCGGTCTAGGGATCCGCTGGAACGGGGCGCCGGATGCGGGCGCCGGGGCCAAGACGCGGAGAAGGGTGGCGGGCCTCTTGCCCGCCTCGTGCTCACGCCGAGGCCGGGAACCTCACTCGTGCGTGGCCCATGGCCGACCCGGCAGTCACCCGGCCGACCATAGCGACCATCACAGGCGGGGACAACACCGTTTATCGGCCGTGCTCCGGCCGTCGGTTGAGCCGCCATTGGAATCCGCCGCATCGCGGTCACGAGTGGAACCAGACAATGAGAGCAGCTGCGGTGATAGTGCCGAGGGAGACGTATCCGCGCTTGTCACAGCGGGTCGGAACAGACGGCGTTGACGAGGGTCAGGTGGTGGCCAGCAGCAGGTCCTCTCCGCTTGACGGGCGAAGGCCGTCGGTGCGATCGGCGAAGTAGCGATCGACGAGCAAGGCTCCCGGCACATGTCGGGAGCCTTTGAAGCCGGCTTCGCTGGCCAGTGCCAGCATTTCCTGCGGGGTGTAGAAGCTGATGAACGGCGTCCCGGATGTTCGTGCCCCGTCTCCACTCGCCCGGAGGCCGGGGCGGTCGGCGGCATCGACCAGTTCGGTCGGCAGTAGGAAGGTCATGGCGAGCGTTGAGCCGGGTGCAAGCCCGGCAATCCGGCGCAGGGTGGCAGCGGTGGTGTCTTTGGTGAGGTACATGGTGACGCCGGTGGAGACGATGACCGCTGGCTGGCCGGGATCGAAGCCGGCAGTGGACAGCTGCTCGGACCAAGACGCGCCGGCCTCGAAGTCGACCGGCACCAGGTGCAGCCAGTCGGGGATGCCGTAGCCGAGTTCGACCAGGCGGTGGCGCTTGAAGGCTTGGGTGCCGGGCTGGTCGACCTCGAAGATCTGAAGGCGGGAGGCGAGATCCGGCTTGCGCTGGGCAAAGGTGTCCAGACCGGCTCCCAGAATGACGTACTGGGTCACGCCCCGGTCGGCCTGCTCGGCGATCAGGTCCTCGATGAAACGAGCGCGGGCCACGATGGCCGCCCGGAACCCGCTGGTGGC
Source organism: Streptomyces sp. NBC_00388 (assembly GCF_036061255.1). Classification (NCBI taxonomy): domain Bacteria; kingdom Bacillati; phylum Actinomycetota; class Actinomycetes; order Kitasatosporales; family Streptomycetaceae; genus Streptomyces; species Streptomyces sp. NBC_00388. The sequence goes on along the minus strand of NZ_CP107948.1, from coordinate 347,690 downwards.
CTGAGGATCCATGTCGGGTCGGTTGCGCCAGCCGTCGCCGGGGGCCGCCAGACGCAGTCCGATCTCGTCCTCAACCACGTGCGGGGGTGGGTCGACCTGGAGGTGCATGGCCCGCCACAGGGCGGTCCGCACCGCCGTGTTGTCCGGTGCCTCGATCTGCTCGTGCGCCACGGTGTTCCCCTTCGTCGCAGTCAGCTCTTGGCGGGAGCCTGGAGGCTCCACAGGCGCCCGTCGGGGTCGCGGACGGTCATCTCCTTGGTCCCGTAATGGGTGTCCTCGAACGGCTTGACCACCTCCACGACAGGATCGGGACGGAACGCGTCTGCGTCCGGCGCCGCCAGCACGATCCGTGTCTGGGGCTCTTGGTCCTGGGGAACCTCGGCGATGAACACGTAGGGACCGTCGCCGTTGCGGAGCTGGCCGGAGTTGTGGTCCGTCGCGAACTCCAGCTCGTAGCCCAGCGCCTGGAAGAACTTCGCCGCCTTGCCCCAGTTGTGCGTCGTCAGGAAAACGGCCTCGATACCTTCGGTCGTCATGTCAGGTCTCCTTCTCGGGCGATTGCTGATCGTTCCCTTGGGCGTCGTCGAGGTAGGCGCGCAGCGCGTCAGCGACGAGTGCTGACAACGACATGCCCGATTCGATGGCGCGGTACTTGACCTGCTTGATCAGTCCGATCGGCAGGTACACGTTGAATTGCTTGACTTCCTCATCACCCACACACGCAATGCTAGCATTCTAGGATGCTAGCAAGCGTGCGCAACTGACGTACGAGGGGTGGGGGTTCGTCGAGCCGTATCTGCCGATCGGTGAGTACGGCCCGTATCCCGAGCGGCTGCGGCAGCAGTTCGAGGGCGTGATCCGGAAGTTCCGCTCGGGAGCGCAGTGGCGGGCGATGCCGGAGCGGTTCCGTGCCTGGTCCACCGTGCACAACCGGTTCCGGCAGTGGCGGGACGCCGGGGTCTTCGAGGCTCTGCTGGACGGGATGATCGCCGAGGCGGCCGGGCGGGGCGGGGTGGACCTGTCGCTGGTGAGCGTGGCTCTACAACTGCCCGGGCCCACCACGACGCGGCCGGGATGCACCTGGAGGAAGGCGTCCTGGACGCGTCGGAGTAGGCCGCGGCGGAGGCGGAGGCGGCCCGGCAAAAGGGGGCGGCACGGAGGAACAAGACGGACAGGACGACGTCCCCGATCCCGCCCGGGTCGAACGGCGGCGCGTCCGGCGACGGCACAAACTCCGCTTGAGAACCGCTCTGCTCGGGCGCTCGCGAGGCGGACGGACCAGCAAGATCCACCTGGCTGCCGACCGCCGCTGCCGGCCTCTGGCCTGCTCCTGGCCGCCGGACAGGCCGCGGACAGCCCGCAGTTCATCCCCGTGCTCGCCGAAGTGCGCGTCCGCGGGCTCGTCGGGCGTCCCCGCACCCGGCCGGACGTGGTCGCCGCGGACAATGCCTACTCTTCTCGCGGCAACCGTGCTCACCTGCGCGAACGCGGGATCAAGGCAGTCATCCCGGAGAAGAAGGACCAGGTCACCAACCGGAAGAGGAAGGGCCGACACGGCGGCTGGCCCGTCACCCATGACACCGGGCTCTACCAAGAGCGCAACACCGTCGAGCGCCTGATCAACAAGCTCAAGGCATGGCGCGGGATCGCCACCCGCTACGACAAAACCCCCGAGAGCTACCTCGTCGGACTCCACCTCCGCGCCTCCATGATCTGGATCAAGGACCTCACCCGGACAACTCAATGATCACGACTCCATACAGGCCCTGGTCCTGCCTCCGCGTGATGAGGCCGGATGCCGGGGAGGCTGGGGCAGGCCGCGGGTCACGACGCCGCGACCTCAAGGACGAGTTTGCCCGTGGTCGTACCGGATTCGATACGGCGGTGGGCGTCGACGGCCTGCTCCAGCGGCATGGTCTCGACCTGCACCCGCAAGTCCCCTGCAGCCGCGGCGAGTACAGCGCGGCGCAGCGCCCGGCCCACCTCCTCGGGGAAGGCTGCGGCGAAGGCCGCCAGGTTGAAGCCGGAAACGGTCTTGTTGGTGAACCACAGTTCATTGGCAGGGATACCGATGTCCTCGGCGCCCGAGGCATTACCCATCACGACCAGACGTCCCATCGGGGCAAGCCGGTCGAGACTGGCGCGCCGGGTGGGCCCGCCGACCATGTCGACGACGATGTCGAACTCGCCGGCGCCGGCGATCTCATCGCGCAGGAACACCTCGTCGTAGCCGAAACTCTTTGCGGCATCGATCTTGGTCCTGCTGCCCACGCTGCCGACCACACGACTGGCGCCCAGGAGGTGAGCGACCTGGCCGAGCTGGCTGCCGACACCGCCTGCCGCCGCATGGACCAGAACGCTCTCTCCGGGCTCGATCCGGGCCACCCGGTCAAGCACCAGAAACGCGGTGGTGCTGTTGGAGGGCAGCGCTGCGGCGAGGCTCATTTCGATGCCGGGACCATCCAGTGGAGCGACCAGGTCCGCTGAGGTCACTACCACTTCGGCGTAACCACCACTGTCGACGATCGTGAGCGCCGCCACCGGCTGTCCGATGCTCAAGCCCTCCACGCCCCTGCCGACGGCCCGGATCCGGCCCGCCACTTCGATGCCGGGCACGAAGGGGAGCGGCACGTCCACCACACCCCGCCGGTAGAGGACCTCGGCGAAGTTGGCGCCCGCGTACTCCACATCGATCGCGACCTGCCCCGGCCCCGGCTCGGGGACCGGCCGGGTGGCGAGGCGAAGTACGTCTGCCTCGCCGAACTCGGGGATCGTCACTGCCTTCATCAGGGTGCTGCCGTTGTCGTTCATGAGACCGATACTGCATGCAGCGGAGCGCGGCGGACAGTGTCCTCTCATCCTGGGTGTGGCACCACCAGGCTGCGGGGTATCAGCGCTCCGGCCGGATACCGCGGGGCGCGGAACGACCTCTCCTGCCGCGGCTACTGCTGCCCCCACTGCTCCGCGGTGATCTCGTACCGCACGCCTCCGTGCTCGGATCCCTCGACCATCTCCATGTCGGAGGGGGTGGGGATGGTGTCCGCGAGCGTCATGTCGAGCTTCTCCATGATGTTGCGCGAACCGTGGTTCACGGACATGGTCTCAGCCCAGGCCATGCGCACACCGAGCTCAGCGAACGCCTTGTCCAGCAAGGCGCGCGAGCCCTCGGTGGCGTAACCCCTGCCCCAGGCCGCCTGCCGCAGCCGGTAGCCCAGTTCGACTTCGTCCAGCGGGCCCTCCGGCTCGGGTCGCAGGATGAACCAGCCGATGAACGCGCCGCCGTCCTTCTCGTGCGCGGCGAACAGTCCGAGGTCGCCGCCCCACTTCTCGTAGCCGGCGAGGATGTTCGGCAGGTGGCGCTCGCGTACGACCTCCGGCGCGGTCGGGCTGCCACCCGTCAGGTAGCGCATCACCGCCGGGTCGCTGTCCAGCTCGATCAGCAGGTCCGCGTCGTCGGCAGTGAAGTGACGCAGGGTCAGGCGCTCGGTCTCCAGGAAGGTGTCCACGATTCGATCATGCCTGAAGCAGGCCCGGCAGCCCAACGGGTTTCCCTCCGCAGTGCGCGGGCGCTCTGCCATGACGCCGCAGGAGGGGGAGCCGGACGATGCGGCCGGCCGGTCCTGTTCGCCGGGCTGGAGGTTGCCGAGGTCAGGGCGCCCGTCCGTGGGTTACGGGGGGCAGGCGGCAGGCCGTCCGGCGCTGGGGGCGGGAGCGGCATGGCCCGCGGGTGCGCGCTGCGGGGCGAAGGGGCCGTCCAGGGCTGCCCATTGCAGGAGGAGGATGGTCTTGCCGTCGGTGATGCGTCCGTCGCGGGTCATGGCGAGGGCTTCGGTAAAGGGGACTTCGAGGACCTCGATGTCCTCGCCGTCCTCTTCCAGACCGCCACCGGTTCCGGTCCGGTCGGCCGGAGTGTAGGGGGCGGCGAAGAAATGGAGCCGTTCGGTGACGGAGCCGGGACTCATGTAGGCATCGAGGACGTGGGTGAGCTGCCCCAGGGTGACGCCGAGTTCCTCGGCGCTCTCGCGCCGGATGGCGGTGGGCGGATCGTCCGCGTCGAGCAGCCCTGCGGCGGCTTCGATGAGCATGCCGTCGGGGTGGTCGTTGACGTACGCCGGGTAGCGGAACTGGCGGGTGAGCAGGACGCGGCAGCGACCGGTGTCGTAGGGCAGGACGACGGCACCGTTGCCGCGGTCGTAGGTCTCGCGCTGCTGCGTCTCCCAACGCCCGTCGCGGCGGCGGTAGTCGAAGGTGGTGCGGCGCAGGACGTGCCAGCCCTGGGACGTGAGCTCGACGTCACGGATCGTGACGTCGGGGTTGCGGTCCAGACCGCGGCCTGCCCGGTCCAGGCCGGTGCGTCCGCGGTGGTCGGGGGTGTCGGTGCCGGGGCGACTCTTCACGCGCTCTCCTGCGGGGTGCGATGAGGGACCTCGGACACGTCGTGGTGGACGGGCAGTTCGCGGCGGCGGGCGGTGGCGACGTTCTGGTCGGCTCCGGCGGATTCGCCGGGCAGGCGCAGCACGGCGTGGCAGTGGGCGAGCAGGCGGTCGGCGGCCGGATGGAGCACCTGGTCGGCGAGGGGGCCGGTAGGGCCCGCGCCGGCGGAGCGCAGGACAGGCAGGGCTGTCCATTCCCTGATCACGGGGAGATGGCCGGCGGCAAATACGGGCCAGGCGGCCGCTTCGAGACGGGCGAGGTTGGCGGCCATGGCCTGCGGGTCGCCGCCGCTGCCCGAGCGGTAGGGGCCTGCGATCAGGATCAGCATGGGCTTGTCGGTCATGGGGCGCTACGATACATGCAGAAACGTGCAAGAACAGGAGAGAGTGTGCATGCTGGCTGCTGAACGACGTGCCCACCTGCTGGGTCTGCTCGCTCGCGAGGGCAAGATCGTCGCCAAGGACGTCGCCGCCGGACTGGGAATCTCCGAGGACAGCGTGCGGCGCGACCTGCGCGATCTGGCCGCCGAGGGCCTCTGCCAGCGGGTCTACGGTGGCGCGCTGCCCCTGTCGCCGGCGGTGGCGGACTACGCCGCCCGGCAGGGTGTCGCCCCCGACGGCAAACAACGGGTCGCCTCGGTGGCCGCCGGACTGGTGCGTCCTGGCAGTGCGCTGATCCTCGACGGCGGAACCACCGCCCTCGCGGTCGCCCGTGCGCTGCCGGAGGACCTGGCCTGCACCGTGATCACCCACAGTCCGACGATCGCCGCGGCCCTGCTCGACCATCCGCAGGCCGAGCTCTTCCTGCTCGGGGGGCGCATCTTCAAGCACTCGGCGGTCGCCTGCGGTGCCGCCGCGGTCGAGGCGGCGCAGAACGTCACCGCCGACTTGTGCCTGCTCGGCGTCACTGGTGTGCACCCGGAGGCCGGACTGACCACGGGCGACGCCGAGGAGGCCGCGATGAAGCGAGCCCTGGCTGCACGGGCCGCGGAAACCTACATCCTCGCGTCCTCCGAGAAGATCGGGACGGCTTCGCGGTTCCGCGTGCTGCCCTGGGAGAAGGTCAGCGGACTGATCACCGACACCGACACTCACGATGCGGTCGTGGAGCAGCTCAGGGCGCTCGGCGTGGAGGTCATGGCAGCCGGCTGAAGCACGCGGGCGGCACGCCTGACCGCCGGCCGCGATGCGCATCGGCCAGAGCCCTCCGCGGCCACCGGGCGAGCGTCGTACCGCAGCCGAGGCCGTGCTTCCCGTTGCTGGACGGCGGCCGTGCCGCAACTGTGCCGCCGTCCCGGTGCTGGACGGCGGCCGTGCCGCGCCAGTGCCGCCTGCGCCCATTCGCCGGGCCGGCTGTTGAGCCGGGTCCGCGGGGGGACCGGCTCGCCTCGCTGTCGGCTCCCGCGGCTGTAGCAGTCGTCGGGGCTCGCCGTTCCGTTCCCCGGCCCGGTCACTCCATCAGGTGGTCAAAGTGCCGCATCCCCCGGAGAGCCCGCCCGTGTTGCGAACCTGGAGGTCCGCATGGTGTGGGGGCCGAGTGCCAGGCCTGTGCTGATGGGGGAGGACGCATTGGTGTCTGATGACGGCAGTGGTTCGAAGGGGTCGGATCGTGGGGCGGATGCGGCCTATCTCGTCGCCGGAGTCGTCGATCTCGCCCTGAGTGGTGCGGCGTCGGCTCTGCGCGGCGTGCGGGGTCTCCTGGGGCGGTCCGACCTCGCTGAGCTGGCCCAGGACGGTGAGGAAGACCTGAAGGCGCGTGGCCGGCTGGCGGTCGAGCGGTACGCGGCCGTGCCGGAGCCGCATCTTGAGCTGCTGGCCCGCCGTGCGGCCGTCCGCCTCGGTACCTGCGATGGCTGAACACGGCAGTGAGGGGGTCGCGTTCAAGGCCCGGGTCGACCGGATACTCGCCTCGTTCGTGGACCAGGAAGTCGGCCAGCTGACAGCCATCGACGAACAACTGACCCCGCTGGCAACCCAGTTGTGTGCGGTCACACTGGAGGGCAAGCGACTGCGGGCCGCCTTCTGCTACTGGGGCTGGCGCGCGGCGGGGCAGCCGGACTGCGACGAGATGGTCAGGGCCGCCGCGGCGATGGAGCTGGTGCACGCCGCTGCCGTCGTGCACGACGACCTCATCGACAACAGCCCTGTGCGGCGCGGAGCCCCTGCCGCCCACATCGCGCTGCAGGGGGCACTCACCGGCCGTACGGGTCGTCAGGCCGGCGGCCGGGCACTGGCCATGCTCGCCGGAGACCTGCTGATGTCGTGGGCAGGGCAGCTGTTCACTTCGTGCGGCCTGCCCGCGTCCTATCTGGCCCGCGCGCGCCCGATGTGGGCGGTACTCGCCCGTGAGCTCATAGCAGGGGAGGCGCTGGAGATCCTGCGCACCGGCTCCCGTCCGTACGCGCGGAGTTCCCTCCAGGTCATCCGGTACAAGACGGCCAAATACACCGTGGAGCATCCGTTGCACATCGGCGGCCGTCTGGGGGGCGGCCCGCCGGCCCTGTTCGAGGTGTTCAGCGCGTACGGTCTCCCGCTGGGGGAAGCGTTCCAGCTGCGCGACGACCTCCTCGGGATCTTCGGAGACCCCGAGGTGACGGGAAAGTCGAACATGGACGATCTCGTGGGGCACAAACCCACCACCCTGCTGGCAGCGACCTGGGCCTCCGCCGACACCGCCGAGCGTAAGGTCCTGGGCGCGCTCCTCGGCCGCCGCACCCTCGACCAGGAGGGACTCGATCAGGTACGGGACATCATGCGGCGCACCGGAGCTGTCGGGCAGATCGAGGACCTGATCGCCGAACGCGTGCAGGCCGCCACTGCGGCGATCGTCCGGGCCGGCCTGCCGGCCCCCGCCGCCGCGGCCCTCACAGGCCTGGTCGGCTCAGCCGTTGTCCGTCAGTCATGACCGTGCGAGGAGAGAAGCCCGTGCCCTATACGCACCAGTCCATGGACGCTCTGCGAGAGGTGGGCGACGAGCTCGCGGACGCAACGGTGGCCACCCTCTTCGAGCGGGGCGAGGTCGGCAAGTTCAACACGCTCATGCGCTGGTTCTCCGTAGGCGGCCAGGATCTGCCCGACGGACTCCCGGACGTCGCCCGCGAGTACCTGCAGGCGACCAGTGCGCCCCCGTCCTGGGTGGACTGGGGCGAGATGGAGAAGGCCCGGCTCTTCTTCATCGACAACAATGTGCACATCTCCACCGCGCTGTCCTTCGCGGCGATGCCCGCCTGCTATGTCGTGCCTCATATCGCCAGACTCCTCAGTGCCACCCACTCCCTGGCGTATCCGTCCCGGCGGATGGCCGAGACCGGTCAGTTCACCGTCTACCTCATGCGCCCCGATGCCTTCGAGGCCGGCAGCCGCTTCATCCCGGCTGCGCAGAAGGTCCGCCTGCTCCACGCCTCCATCCGCCACCACCTGCGCCGCGAGAACCGCTGGGACGTGGCAGGGCTGGGCGTGCCGATCTGTCTGGAAGACATGATCGGCGGCCAGATGATGTTCTCCATCCAGGTGCTGGACGCCCTGCACCGCCTCGGCATCCACATGTCGGCCGACGGCGCGCGGTCCTACTACTACGCCTGGCGCGTGGTGGGCTCGATGCTCGGCATCGACCTGGCACACATGCCGGCCGACCTGGAGAGTGCGCGCCAGTTCTCCGACCTGTACATGACCCGGCACATGGGGCCCTCCGAGGAGGGCGCACGATTGACCCGTCAGCTGATCGACCTCTACGAAGAAGTCGTACCGGGAACCGTGTTCGACCCCGTGGTCTCCGCGCTGATCCGCTACCTCATCGGCGACACGGCAGCCGACTGGCTCGATGTCCCCCGCTCGGCCTGGGACACCGCCATCCAGACCACTCCCGTCCTGCTGGGCATCCTCGAACGGCTTGAGGACCGATCTCCGTTGGCCGCATGGGCTCTTGACCGGCTCGGCAGCCTGACCACGCACCTGGAACTCAGTTCCCTCACGCGCGGCCGCGTCATGCAGTACGCCATCCCGGAGCAGCTCAAGAGCGAGTACGGCGTCACCTCCACCGCGGCACGTACCAGCCGATGGACCCCACCACCGCTCTCCGAGGATCCGGGCGCGCAGGAGCGCCGCTGACGGACACCCCACACGGGCGCGTCCGGTGGAGCGACTGGAGCAACTGGAGTGAACAGCGCTGACATGGGGCGGGTCCTCCTGGCCGACGGTGTCACGGCCCCAGGCGTCGCTCGGAGGACAAGCGGCTCAGCCTTCGGCATGCCACGGGCCGGAGGCCCGAGCCTCCGTTGCACCGCCGGATCGTTTCACTCTGCGGAGTGGACTTGGCCTCGCTCAGGGGCACTTCGGCCCCGCCATACGCCGGTCCGGTTCGGCATGCCCCAACGATGAGCACATGTCACTGCACAGTCTGCGTTCGCTGGCCGGTCGCGTGGTTCCCGCGCTGCTGGTCGCCCAAGCCGTTCTCGTCCCCCTCCAGCCCGCCTCCGCTGCCGGGCTCATGGCACACCCCTGCCGCTCGTCCGCCCACTGCGGTTCGGTCGTCGTCGCCCCTGTCTCCCAGGCGGCCCCGGATCACGGCCCCTGTGCCAGCCCGGAACCGGTCGTGTGCCTGATCCGGAGAGAGTCTCCGCAGAAGCGCGAGGTCGCCCGTGATCAGCGGATGCGCTACCACCACCTCCTTGAGGACATGGAGCGCAAGGAGTGCGCCATGCGCGCCGAAGGACGCTCGGAGGAGGACATCGCCCGCACTCTGGTCCAGATGCGCAATGATGCCAAGGACGTCGTCCGCGCAGGGATGACCCGCGAACAGGTCGCGGAACTGGAGGCTCGCAACCAGAAGAAGTACGGCAACCCGCTCGGCCCGACGGCGGATCAGCTCTACATGAAGTACGGAGCGTGGGAGAAGGTCACCGAAGCCGCCACACGTTCGAGCGCGGCAGTGGACCACGAACTCGGCCTGGAGTTCCGCCACTGTTCCTGCGAAGTGCTCCAGGCGGCCTGACCACGCTGCCGCCGCCCGCCCCCGGCTCGTGGCCCCGGGCACCGGCCGAGCGGGTGGCCGGAGCGGCGTGGTCAGGATGGAAGACAACCCTGACCACGCCGGGCAGCGCGGTAGTGGTGGGGAACGCGGCGCGGCAGGCCGCCTGCGCCGTCGCTTGCCGCGGGACACCGCTGTACCGGCCGGACGGGGCCGTGAACCTCCAGCAGCCCCGTGACCGGGGTGTGGTGGGCGGCCCGGTCACTCGCAGAGCTGTCCGGCCGTCGGGCTCCGGCCCCCAGACGTCAACTCACCGTGCTGAGACCGCTGTCGACTTGGGAAGCGTGCAGCCTGCGGCCGACAGGTTGAGCTTGTTGCCCGTCGTGAAGCAGGCGGGGATGCCGTAGGTCTCCTGGGCGTATCCGATTCCTTGGTGGACAGTGACGGCCCCCTGCTCGTTCACCTCGCAGGGGTTGTCGAGCGTGCAGCTCGCCCCGCTCTCGTTGATGGTGTTGTTGATCGCCGTGACCTGGCCGGTCGTCGTGTCGATGACGGGGGAGCCCGAGGTGCCCCCGATGACCTGGCACTGTGGGGTGTACCGGGTGGAGTCCTTCCACGTCCACTGGTCTTCCTTGAGGCGGTACGCGAATCCGTCGATGGAGCAGGAGTAGACCCGCTTCCAGTAGCCGGAGACCACGTTGATCGCGTGCCCCTGCACCGGGTGGGCCGAGGAGAGCGTCAGCGGCGCGATCCCCGTCGATTGCTGTATCTGGGTGTAACTCTTGGTCAGTTGATAGAGCGTGACGTCCGTGTCGGTCATCGTCGCGTAGACGACCTTGTTCGCCTTGAGCGTTCCGGCGGTGCCGGCCGAGGCGTTGAGCAGCGTGAAGCTGCGGGTCGAGGACTGGTTGGTGATGACCTGACCCGCGCTCGGGAAGCCGGTTTCGAGACAGTGGCCGTTCGTCATGACCAGACCCGGGTCCGATGCCTGTGAGTTCGGCATGCGGACCAGGGAGCCTGAGCAGTTGCTGAGGGCCACGGTGCCTGCGAAGGAGGCGGCTGCCACCGGGGCGGGCGCAGCGCCGGGGTGCACGGCGGCCGTCGCGGCAGCGGGGGTCGTCCCGCCCGCGGGGCCGGGTGCTGCGGCTGCCGGGACCGTGGTGCCCGCCAGGGCGGCGGCACCGAGGGCCACAGCGGCAAGGGTGGCGAGGAGAGGCTTGCGCATGGTGATGGTCGGTCCTCTCGGTTCGGCCCGGGAGCGGGGTGGCTCCCGGACGGCGAAGGGTGACCGCATTGTCGGCGTACAGCCAAGCTCCCCGCTACCCCGCCACCCCGTCCTGGCTCTTTCGCCTCCCTTGACGGACGGCGCACCGGGTGCCCTTCTCGGGTACGGGCACGCGGAGGCGGACGGTCCTGGCGCCTTCAGCTCGCCATCCGGTCATGCCGGGGTGCGCTGAAGGTGTGACGATCCAGCCATTCGTGGAGTGCGGGGAGTCGGCGGGGACCGCGGGCGACGTGTTGTGGGAGCCGCCGCCCCCCAGCGGCCGTGGCCGGCCCGCCGGTCCGCTCGGTGCGCCCCGGTGGGGTGCGGTGCGAGGACTACCGGGCGAGCAGAGGGAGAAGTACTTCGTCGACGACGGCCTCGACCTCCGTGTCGGGAACCGTTCCGCGGTCGATGGATTCGGCGACGATCAGGCGTGGGCCGATGGCCGCGGTGCGGGCGGTGGCGCGCTCGGGAGAGGCCTCGCCCCGGTCGACAGCGGTGCGCATGCAATCCAGCAGCACGGCCTGATGAGGAAGGACGACCTGGTCCATGACCTGGGTGAAGAGATCCGGATGGCGCGGGCGCTGAGTGAGCAGAGGGCGCAGGGCGCGCCCGCGCGGCTCGTCCAGGACCCGCGCGAACGCGATGAGAAGGACGAGCAGGTCCTCGCGCAGGGTGCCGGTGTCCGGCACCAGGGGCTTGCCCAGGCCCGCGTCATGGTCCTTCAGCGCAGCCAGGACGAGCTCGCCGGTGGTACTCCACCGGCGGTACAGGACCGATTTCCCGGTGCCGGCCTTCGGGGCGATCTTCTCGAAGCTCAGCTCCTCGAAACTGCTCGCTGCCAGCTCCTCCAGAGTCGCCCGGTAGATCGCCTGCTTCAGCTCCGTGCCGCGCCGGCGCGTGGTGGTGGGCTGACCGGCCGAGGGCGTGGGAGCTGCGGAGGAGGCGTTCACCTGTCCCGTTATAGCGTTCGGTCCCGAATCACGTCGAACGGCGGGGGAGGTGTAACGTAATTTAAGAAACGGTTTTGTACTCTATTTCGGAGGTAAGTCCCATGACCGCACGCATCGAGGACCGAGCCGCCATCGCTGACCTGATGAACGGCTGGATCCACCGGGACCTGAACGAATGGGATCAGCTGGGCGATCTGTTCCACCCCGGCGCCACCATCGCGATCACGTGGTTCGACGGCCTGGCAACGGACTTCGTCGAGGGCTCGGCCCGCATGGGCGCCTCGGATCTGCGCACCAAGCACTTCGTGGGCAACCCCTCGATCACCTTCAACGGTGACCGGGCCTTTGTGCAGACCAACGCGATGATCGTCGCCGAGAACATCGCCCTGGACCTGGGTGCGACCACCCACAACCGCTTCCTGGACCAGGTCGAGAAGCGTGACGGTATCTGGCGCATCGTCCGGCGGGAGAGCAGCTACGACATGAGCTGTTTCAACTTCCTTGCCAAGATCCAGGAGGTGGACGAAGAGGCAGTTCGCAGCTACCCGCGCGAGTACGCGGCCCTCGCCTACCTGCTGGACAAGTCAGGCTTCCCCCTCGTGCGCGAGTTCCCCACCCGCGGCAGCGGCCTGGAGGCCGAGATCAAGGCCGCAGGCGCCGACTGGCTCGACCACGCCTGACGCGTACCGGCATCTGAGGCCGGCTGGGCGGCCGGTCAGCAGGCAGAGATGGTGACGGGGGAGAGGCAGCCGGCAGGTCGCGGTCTGCCGCACTTCGCCATGGCCGCCTGTCCGCCGGATCGCCATGGACCGGGAGCTCTGCGCGTATGCCGAAGCCCCGTCCGTGTCATGCCGTCACCGAGGCGCCCCCGGCTGAGCGGGCCTTGTCCGTTCGCCGCGGATGTGATCTCGTGATGGCCGCATGCGCGCGCTTCTGGAAGGAGTGGGGGGATGTCACACGCGGCCCGCGGTACTGGATCCCTGTGGGCGGTCAGCGATCTGCACGTCGGCTATCCGGAGAACCGCGCACTGGTCGAGCAGATGCACCCCGAATCCGGCCAGGACTGGCTTCTGGTGGCCGGTGACGTGGCCGAGACCGTCGAGGACATCCGCTGGGCCCTGAGCACCCTCGCGCATTCTTTCGCCCAAGTCGTCTGGGTCCCCGGCAACCATGAGTTGTGGACCCGCCCGCGTGACACGGTCGCTCTGCGCGGAGCGGAGCGATATCGGTACCTCGTGGAGATGTGCCGCGAGCTCGGCGTCATCACCCCTGAAGACCCCTATCCCGTATGGGACGGTGACGGCGGACCAGCGGTGATCGTGCCTCTGTTCCTGCTGTACGACTACTCGTTCCTGCCTCCCGGCTCCGCGACGAAGGAGGAAGGCCTGGCGTACGCCTACGGCACCGGGGTCGTCTGCAGTGACGAGTATTTGCTCCACCCGGACCCGTACCCCAGCAGGGAGGCTTGGTGCCGGGCCCGCGTGGCGGAGACCGAACACCGTCTCGCCGCAGTGTCCGCCGGTCTGCCGATGATCATGGTCAGCCACTACCCGCTCGACCGGCATCCCACCGATGTCCTCCGGTACCCCGAATTCGCGATGTGGTGCGGCACCCGCCTGACCGCCGACTGGCACCGCAGATTCCACGTGGACACCGTGGTCTACGGGCATCTCCATATTCCACGGACGACCTGGCACGAGGGCGTCCGGTTCGAGGAGGTGTCCGTCGGCTACCCCCGCGAGTGGCGCGAACGGGAACGGCCCCCGGGACAGCTGCGTGCCATTCTGCCGCGAGATACCGTGGGCCGGTGATCGAGGACATCCTGCCCGCCGCTGTGGTGGCCGTTGAGGCATACGGGTACGACGGCCCCGGGCACACGCCACTGCTTCCCGAGGAGGAGGCGCTCGTGGCCCGTGCGGTGCCCAAGCGCCGGCGGGAGTTCGCTGTCGTCCGGTCCTGTGCGCGACGCGCCATGGAGGAACTGGGAGTGCCGGCACAGCCCGTACTCAACGGCGAACGCGGTGCGCCGCGTTGGCCGATCGGACTGGTCGGCAGCATGACCCACTGCGAGGGCTACTGCGCCGCCGCACTGGTTCGCGACAGCGACCTGGCCTCGCTGGGCATCGACGCCGAACCGGACGGGCCGCTGCCCACCGGTGGACTGGGGAGGGTGGCTCTGCCCGCCGAGGCGGCGCGCCTTGCCCACCTGACGCGGGACCATCCGGACATTCACTGGGACCGTCTGCTGTTCAGTGCCAAGGAGTCCGTCTACAAAGCGTGGTTCCCGCTCACCGGACGATGGCTGGACTTCACGGAGGCCGACATAGAGATATCCGTGAACCCGGACGACCCGCGAACGGGCTCCTTGCGTGCAGCCCTGCTCGTTCCTGGCCCGATGGTCGGTGGCCGCAGGCTGAGCCACTTCGCGGGCCGGTGGACCGCTCGCCACGGGCTGGTCGCCACGGTGGTGACGGTCCACACCTGACCCCGGCAGGGCGACTTGGCGAAGACGGCGAGCTCGCCGACGACGCGCGTGACCCACGGCCGCGCCGACCTCGCCACCGGGCCTGCTGAACCGGGACGCCCACTCCCAGGCCGGGAGGCCCGCCCGGTCGTCCGGCCACGCCGCGTCGGACGTGCCACTGCATCAGCTGCCGGGCGCCGCTCAGTAGCCGCGCCAGACGTTGTCGAACGCCGCGTCCTCGATGGTGCGGCGTTGTCGTACGGCCCGCAGCTCCTGCACAGCGCCGCCGACGGCGGCCAGCACCGCTGAGACTGTGTCATCGGCGAGCTCCTGTGTGTCCTCGGCCGACTCGTCGCGGATTCCGGCAGTGGACGCCAGAGCGGCAAGCCGCGACTCGCCCGCTGCCCAGCGGTTCTTGGCCTGCCGCCGGGCCGCCGATTCGACCAGCTCCGCCTTCCCCTTCCGCAACGGAATCAGACGGCCCCGTGGCCGGGACGTCAGCCCTGCCCGCTCCAAGTCGTCGACGTAGGCCGAAAAGAGCCCGCGGCCCCTGCGCCAGAGCCAGTCCTCAACGGACTCGTAGGGCTCCTGGCGCAGCAGTGCCGCAGCGGCTTCGTCCAAGAGGCGGTCCGCTGTGGGCGCCTGGGCGCTGGGCCGCATACGGTCTCCCTCCAAGATCAGAGCCTTGGCCTCGATGAGGTCGAATACCTCGGCTCCTGCGAGCGCGAGCGACAGGTCACCCTGCTCCAGGGAGAGGCCGGGTTTCACGTCCAGGGCGACAATCGCCAGGTCCCGTGCGGTGGTCATGAGCGGCTCCACGTCAGTTGGCCGGGTGTCGGGCGAGCGGATCAGGGCCGACCGCGGCCGGCCGGACGTCCCCGGTCGATTCTCGCCCCATTCGCGCGCCGTATGCCGTCTTACGACCACGTGGTGCGGGATCCGATCCGCAGTACGGACCCACCCGTGGCCTGGCACAGGCACGGGGAGAGGGGCAGGGACACAGGGACAGGGACACAAGGCTGCTGACGCCATGGGGCAGGGCGACAAGGCGACCCGACGGCGAGGCCGTGCGGTTGGACCCTGGGGCGGTCACCACCGACATCGAGCAACAGCAGTGCACGCCGCTTCAGGAAGCCCTACTCCCTGTACGGCCGACGCCGCTGCGAGGAGCTCGCGGTCGCCGCCCGGATGACGGATCGAAGGCGCGCTCGAACCACTCCGCAAAAGGGGGCGACTTCACCCCGGGGAGCACCCACAGCGCGCGCACCGGTCTTGGTCACCCCGACGGCAAGGTGGAATCGTACGAGGACGGCCCTTCCGCGGTCGGTTTCCTCACCGAGGTCACTGCCTCCACGCTGTGCGTCGGGGGCACGTTGAACCGCGTCCCGAACCGAGCTGACGCCTTCGGGGGCTACCCGGACCACTCCGGCTGCGATGTCCCGAGTGGCGGTCACTGACATATGGAGCCGCGTGCCTGGCGCTCTTCGAGGAAGCCGAGGAACGGTGCGACGCCGGTGCCGGGGCCGACCATCACCATGGGCGTCTTGGGCAGCGGGTGGAGCGTGCTGCGCGACGTCCGGCCGGCTCAGCGGTCCGCATGGGGGGCAGGGCTCTCAGGAACGCCTGACCGTACCGGCCTTCCGGAAGCACCGCCTCGCGACCGTCGGCCGTGACCGTCTTCAGGGCATGGTCCAGGCGTCCCGCCGGACAGGGGAATGTGGAGGGGCGTGCGGCTCTCCTGAGCGTCAAGCCTCCTACCACCTGATAAGACATGTCGCACTTGGTGAGCTCTTGCCCCGGCGATGGCGACCGAATGGCATCTCTGCGTTCGAACCCCGCGCCATGACGGCGCATGACACAACAGGCGAGGAAGACCATGGGTTGGACACTCACACGTCGGGCGGCAACGTCGGCGGCTATCGCCGGAACGATCGTCTTCGCCTCGACGGTGTTGCCGCCGGCCCATGCCGGAACGAAGACCGGGGCCGCGCAGACATTTGCGACCGTGGCGGCGAAACGCTCAGGCTCGCCGGTGCCGCGTCCGCCTCAACTCCCTCGTGACTTTCGCGGGAAGGGCAAGTGGGTTGTCCGGGACCTGGGCATCACGGTTCCGTTCACCTGGAAGGGGAGAAACGGCGACAGCCAGATGATCGCAGGCGGCCCGCAGTACCCGATCTGGTTCACCAACCTGATCTACCACGGCACGCTCTACACGCTGACCTACAAGTGGCCCGGCCTGACCGAACATCCGTGTTCCCAGATCCCGGGCTTCGACCTCGACCAGTTGAACCAGGCGTTCCGAGGTTCTCGGTTCGTCGGGAGGGAGATCCTCCAGCGAGGCCAGAACCGGCACGTGAACCACTGGAGGGTCGGCGTCGTCCTGCCGAAGCGGCCTCCGGGGAAATTCCTGCGCTTCCCCCTTGCGCTGGGCGACATCTACGTCGATCAGGACGACCGGAGTACGTTCTGGCAGGTGCTGCAATTCGGAGTCCAGAATCTCTACGACCCTGAGTTGGACGAGTGGCTTGTGATGGACACCTTCGAGCACAAGCCCGGTACGGTCACGCTTCCCCAACGCTGCTCAGCTTCAAGCCGGTCGCATCCAGATCTCGCGCGTAAGTAGTCGCAGCGGGACGGACCGGCAGGGTGGGGCATCGGCGGGTCTCGTACGACAGTGGTCGGTGCGAGAGGACGAGGGTTGGAACGGGTTCACCGATGAGGCTGAGCCTGTTCCAGCCCTTCGTTTCGTCCGTACCTGAGTCCTGCCGTTCCCTGGGGGATTCGGCCGTCCCACGGACTCAGGTGGCCGTGGGGTGTTTGGTCAACTGTCCGGTCAACTGGTTGGTCAGTATGCGGAGTTGACGTTGTCCATGGAGCCGTATTTGTCGGCGGCGTAGTTGGCTGCGGCGACGATGTTTGCGACGGGGTCGGTGAGGCTGTTCTTGGTGCCCTTGACGTGGTAGGTGTCGAAGGTGGGCTGGATGACCTGGAGGAGTCCCTTGGAGGGGATGCCGTTCTGGGCGTTGACGTCCCAGTTGTTCTGGGCGTGGGGGTTGCCGCTGGATTCGCGCATGATGTTGCGGTGGAGGCCTTCGTAGCTTCCGGGGATGTGCTTGGCCTTCATGATGGCCAGTGATTCCTTGATCCAGCCGTCGAGGTTGTTGCTGTATTTGGTGTTCTTGACGATGGCGGCGACGGTGTCGACGTGCTTCGTCTTGGCTGCCTTGGTCTTGGCTGCCTTGGTCTTGGTGGTGTGCTGGGCGGTCTTTTCCGCGTGGTGGGCCTGCTTGGCGATCTGCGCGGTGGTGATGGCGGCGGCCGAGGCGGGTGTGCTGGTCGCGGGCTCTGCGGCGTGGGCCGTGTGGGGGGCCAGGGAGAGCGCGACGGCGGCTGCGCCGGCGGCGGCGATGCCGGTGACGGTGGTCTTGCGGAAGTTCAGGGTGTGGCGGGTGGTGGCAGTCATGGGTGTGTACCTCTCCGGTGGGGGACGTTCGTGGGGAGGCCGACTGGGGGGTCGGTGACACGGTTACGGCGTGGTGGGCCGTGGTGTGTGTCGTGGGGCCGGTGTCTGGGTGGCGGGCGTGGTGCGGTGCCCGGTCCGGCGTGCGGCTCCCCGGTATGTCCCACACCTTGCGAGAGGGTCCGGGTCGTTGGCAATCATGTGACCTACGACGATATTTAGTTAGAAAACGGACAGGGGTGGATGGAGGCCTGGGAGAGAGGGGCGGGCGCTGTCGTGGGTCTACTAGGCGGGGTCCTGTGTGACGTGGCCCCTATGCCCGGGCTCACACATCACCCGTCCTGGCGCCCCGGAATCTCACTCCGCGTTGCGGCCCGTACACAGAATTTCACGCTCCAGAGGGCCGCCCCGGCCCACCCGCTTCCCCCTCCTCTCGGCGGTCGGTTCGCTGCGTGAATCATCCGGTTGTGCCTGCCGAGGGAGGGCTGAAGTGTGCGCGGGACGCGCAGCGGGTGCTGGGGGAGGGGGCGGGCGGTGTGCAGGCAGAGGTGTGGCCCGGCACACCGTGCCGGGCCACACCTCTCCGCAAGGTCTTGGTCCACTGCCGACGATCACAGTCCGCTGACCGACATCGCCTGTCCATCGACTGACACACCGCTGCGCGCCCGCGCCCTGTCCCCATCACGGACCCGGCCCGCCAGATCCCGCCCCCGGGACAGAGGGCTCTACAACCGGATCCGAGAGCCCGGAGAGCCCGACGATCGGACGCGGGTCAGTGGAGCTGTCGCTCCCAGTCCCCGGGGACCTTGTCCCGAGGGCCGGGAGTGGACTGCGAGGCTGGGTGCGCGGTGGGTGGGGCCAGCTCCGGCCCCTCGTAGTACTGATCGGTCTTGATGTTCCAGAACCAGTCCTCACCCGGTTCGAAGCTGGTCAGCAGAGGGTGTCCGGCCTCTTGGGCGTGTTTCGTGCCATGCTGCGCCGGCGAGGAGTCGCAGCATCCGATATGCCCGCAGGCGGCGCAGCGCCGCAGATGGAACCACCAGCCAGGTCCATCCCCCGCCAAGCACTCCGCGCACCCGGCTCCGCTGGGTATCGCGGTCGGATCGAGTCCTGGGATCTGCTCGTGAGCCATGGGGATACCTCTCTCGTGAGGCGCGTTTCAACGATCAGGCTTCGGCGTCGGTGCGCGCCAGAATTCCGTTCAGCAGGCCCGTGGCCTGGCCGACCTCGATGAGGTAGCCGTCCGGGTCGCGCATGTAGCAGCGCAGTTCGGCGCGCCGGTCGATGGGCGGGGTGAGGAACTCGGCCCCCTTGGCGCGGGCCGCCGTGTAGAACCCATGAATGTCCGCCACCCTTACGTTCAGGAAGCTGGAGACGGTTTGAGGGTCCTGAGGGGTGTGCAGGATGACGTCGGGTTTGTCGTCGGTGGGCCCGCCGCCGGGGTTCATGATGATCCAGCTGTTGGCGACCTTGATGATGCAGGGGTTCTCATCCAGCACCGCCCTGCCACCCAGTACGTCGACGTAGAACGCCCGCGAGCGAGGAACGTCGCTGACGGTGAGGAAGTGCGTGAGCAGCAGGCCCTGGGCCGGTGCGGGAAGATCCTCGGCCGGTGCGCCTCCGGAGATGAATTCCGACATATGCCCAGCGTATGGCGTGGGCGGCCGCCCTGCATTCCCGTCGGCGGAGCCGGTCGAGCGTCGTCGTCCGGCCGTGACCGGCCGTGACCGGCCGAGCTCCAGGCACTCCGCTATCCACACACGTGAACAGCGGCCTGCCGTAGTCACCGGCAACGATCTGTCCGCGCGCTGAGCCTTGGGCCGATGAGAAGCCGACGAGATCATTCGACTGCTGTGCTCCCCACTCGGAGCCGACTCTCCGGGCCGGCACGTGAAGCCCCGCGGGTGGAGCACTCGCCCCGTCCCCCGTCCCTCGTCGCGGACGCCGGGAGATCTTTCAGCAGTGGGTTGTGCCGGTGTCCGCACATGCTCGTGATCGTGGTGAGGACGGAGAGCTGGGAGCGGCCTGTTCGTGGGTCTGTCGAGGACTTGGCCGAGCTGGTCCTGCGAATCGGCCCTGGAGCCTGAAGCCTGTTGTGAATGTGCCGACGGGCCGGGCCAGGAGTTGCCCTGGTTCAGCCCGTCGGCCGCTTGTCTCTACAAGTCGAGCTGGTACTGGACTGTCGTGTGTGTGGGCACGTAGTCGAGGCTGTCGCTGATGTGTCTCATGTGCGTGTTGCTGTCGGCGGTGTCAGTCAGAAGGCCGCCGAGGTCCGGATAGCGCCCGTGGGCTTGCCGGATCGACTCGGCCTTCATCCATCGGCCGAGGCCATGGCCACGGTGTTCGGGCAGCACGCCGGTGCCGTAGTGCTGGCCGTCACCTGTGCCGTCGCCGGGGACGACGAGTTCCGTGAACCCGGCGATCGAGTCGTCGGTGGTGTCGATGGCCACGACCGTGTGCAGATGGTCCCCGCGGTCCTGAACGGCCTTCGCTGCGGCCCGGACCCGGTCCACGTCCCAGATTGTGATGCCGTGGTCGGTGTCCTCCATGGGCATGTCGTCCATCGCGCGGCGTGAGGCGGCGAACGTCCGGGCCAGGTCGGCGGGGACGGTTCCCTGCCATGACTCCAGCCGGTAGCCGGGGTGCGGACACTCGATCATCCCGGCGAGGGCGGCGGGGTCCACGTCGGCCAGTGGCAAGCGTGCGAATCTCAAGGTGAGCACCTTGCGGAAGCCGTGGGCAGGCAGGAAGCAGCTGCCGGGCGATCCGGCCTCGGCCTGCGCGCTGACGCAGCGTCGGGCGTTGTCCCGGGCGGCGGTCACGGCGGCTTCGAGGAGTCCGGAGCCGACGCCCTTGCGACGCTCCGCGGGATGGACCTGGAGGGTCAGTTCGGCCAGGTGCTCCTGCCCGCCGTCGAACAGGCGCAGAAAGGCCGTCCCCAAGGGGACGGAATCTGCGTCGGATGCCAGCCATACAAGGCGTCGGCTGTGCGCCCCGTGAGTGGGGTCGGTCAGTGGGGTGATGCGAAGCGACAAGGTGTCTCCGTCGTGAGGAGGTGGCAAGGGTCAGTACGCGGGCTCACCTGCTGGGCACTCGTGCGCATGTGCACCACACCTCCTCGTGGACAGTGCCGGTCCGGATTACCGTGGACGGCTTGCATGAACTTAGCCGGACCGCCGGTTCCTCGGCAAAGGGTTAACCGAAGGCAGGCGCGAGTGTGGTTCCAGAGCCACTCGTCAATGGCCGCGATCAGTTCGGTTGTCTCCTAGCGAAGGGCGGGCTTGTCGCATCTTGTGGCCACGGCCCTGTGGTGTGGGAGGCGATTTGATGCCGCATTCCACAGAGTGCCGCTCGCGGAAATGGGTCTTGCCGAACGCCGGGGGCCGGCCCCGCGGGAACCGTGTTTCCTCGCGAGAACACGCTGGCTGGAGCCTCCATGAATGCGTTCAGCTCGGCGCCCGCGCGGTGTTGGTGGTTCACAGGCTCGGCGCTGCGCGGGCATAGGGGCGAGTACAGCAGGCCTGCGACGTAGTCCCACAACAGGTCGCGCAGCCGCCGTTGGGGGACGCAGGTCAGGCCGACCTGGCCGGAGCGGTGGGGGATGCGCACTCCGAAGTGCTCGGTTTCTCGATGTCAGCGGGCGTCCTCCCGAGTGTCGCCGGGGCTGAAGTAGAGCCCCCGCAGGGCTTCTTGCATCTCATCGACCACGCGCTGGTGGTAGTTGCGATGGAAGACGGGTGGGTCCAGGCCGGCGAGGGAGCCGAGCTGTACGGGGCTGCCGGGCGGTCTTGGCGCGAACACTGCCGGGTCGGACGTGACCGACCGGCCTCGGTGTCGGCGCTCACCGGCCGGGGCAGCTTGGCCCGGACGGACCCCGGCTTGCCTACGGCAGGGCTCGGCACACTGAGTGTCTGACGGCTCGGGGCGCCCGGGCGGAAGCCGGCGGTTGGTACGTAGCCACCTTGCCCTTGCTGGTCGGGCAGGCGGGTGTTTCATGAGCAACCACCTTTGAAGCGGCCCCACTCGCGGGCGCCATGCCCGTCAGGATTCGGGTGTTGCGGCGCGGTCGCGGTTGGCACGGATTTCGTCATGGTGGCCCGCGGCCCAGCCGATCAAGGGCGTCACGATCTCGTGCAGGCCGCGACCCAGCGGGGCAAGGGCGTACTCGACGCGCGGGGGTACTTCGGCGTAGGCGGTGCGGGTGATCAAGCCGTCCTGCTGGAGCTGGCGCAGGGTAAGGCTGAGCATGCGCTGGGAAATGCCGGGGACCTGGCGTTGCAGGTCGGTGTAGCGCAGCGGACCGGATTCCAGGACGGCGATCAGGAGCAGGCTCCATTTGTCGCCGATGCGGTCCAAGATCTGCCGGATGAATGCCATCCGGTCCGCGGGAATGGCCGCGCACGGCCCGATCGCCGCAGCCCTCACGGTATCGGCCTCGCTGGTCGTCCCCATGACGCACATTCCTCTCCGGCACGCACACGGATGTGCCTTTTGTAACGGCTTCCATACTGGTCCACCATGGCGTTACGCACAAGTCGTAGGAATTGGAGGTCCATGGCGAAGGCGGACAGTGTCATCGACGATCGCGACGGCGTTCCCGGCGCACACGGCGGCGACACAGTGCTCGATCTGCTGGGCTCGGTCTGGACCGACACCCGACCGGTCACCCCCGCCGTCGGCGACGCCCCGGTCTGTACTCCCGACGGCTGCGCAGCCCCCGAGCGCACCTGACCTCCGCCGCCGCTCACCCGTCTCACCGCCCCGCCGCCTTCCGGCTCCGGTTCACCCTTGAAAGGCCCTCATGTCCTATCTGCTGCACATAGACGCCTCCTCGCTCAGCGAGGCATCCGTCTCCGGCAAGGTCGCAAAGTCCTTCCGCGCCGAATGGCAGGGCCCGGTTGTCCACCGTGACCTCGCCGTCTCGCCCGTACCCCACCTCTCCGCGGCGGGCATCTCCGCCCGGAGCACCGAACCTGCCCAGCGCACCCCGGAACAGGCCGAGGCCGCCACACTCCAGGACGAACTCATCGACGAGTTCCTGGGCGCAAGCGCCTACCTCTTCACCGTGCCGCTGTACAACCTCTCGATGCCCTCGGTTTTCAAGGCGTGGCTGGACCAGATCATGGTGGACGGCCGCACCCTCGACTTCGCCAATGCCGCCCCCACCACAGGCAGACCCGCCGTGGTGATCTCCGCGCGTGGCGGCGGCTACGGCCCCGGCGCCCCCAACGAGGGCCGAGACCACCTGGTCCCCACACTGGAGACCATCCTTGGCTGGTCCCACACACTCGGACTCGACGTGACCACGGTGACCCCCGAGCTGACCATGGCCCCCGTCATCCCCGCGATGGCGGGTCTCCTCCCGCTGCACGAGGCTTCCCTGGCCGAGGCGCACGCCCAGGCGCGCCAACTGGCCAAGGACATCGACCAGCAGGCTGCCTGACCGCCCTGGACGACAGGCGAGGCCCCGGTCACCACAAGTCGGTGACCGGGGCTCCACCAGATCGGCGACGTACTCCACCGCGGCCTGCTGTCGCAGCAGGCGCCGGTCCGAAGACCTGTGGCGAAGGCGGGCCTGGCGCCCGCGGCCTCGTCAACCATCACACCCAGCGCACGGCCTCGGCTGTTCCCGTGATGACCCGGCCGGGATCGCCACCCACTCGACGGGGGACCGGCTGCTTCGAGACCGGACGCTTCGAGGGTGGTCACGCCCCCCCGGCCGATGGGTGCAGTGATCTCGAACGAGCCGTCGAAGCCACCGGAAAGCAGCATCAGCCAGTAGCCCGCAGCGGCGCCTGGACTGGCGCCGGCGCCTGATCGGGTAGCGGGGGCGGGATCAGTAGCCCTGGCCGACCAGGAAGGAGTCGAAGTCGAGAGCGAAGGAGCGGGCTTCGGCCACGTGGCCCTCGTTGTCCCCGTCGACCAGCGCGAAGATGCAGATACCCTGCCGGGTTCGCACCACCCACATGCTCCGGTCCCCCTCGCGAAGCAGTGCCAGGTCGAGTTCACTGCCGGTCACCGCGTCCGTGACCTGCTCCAGGCTCACGCGGCGCCACGCGACCTCGCCTAGCCGCAGGAGCCGAGGAGGTCCGGTCTCCTCACCGGCCGTCCACAGGGCTTCCAGACAGGCCGGGTCCAAAGCGCCTGAGCCCGGCAGCTGTTCGCCCTCTCCCGCCGCGGAGCGGAAGTACTGCCCGCTGTCCTCGCCGTCGAAGCCGGCAACGGCGAAGAACCCCGATTCCGCGGAGAAGACCGCTGCCGCCCGCACCGCGGGCACCCCCTCACCGAGGGCGAAGTGGGATCTGAGTACTTCTTCCCATTGTTCGGTCACAGGAGACATCGGTAGGGGCCTTCCGTCGGCGTCGATAGGGTTCACGGACCCGTTCGGGTCGCCGCAGGGCGGGCACATTCGGCGGCCCGCTTCTCCGGCATGACCTCTCCTGCCCGTGAATGTGCTGATCAGACGGGGATGGCCCGGAGATCGGTCAGCGAAATTCATTCCTACCCATCCGCAGATGCTGCGGGATGCCGAGTGGGGTCCGGACCTCACGCGTCCTACTGGCCCGGCAGCATCTCGCGTGCCGACGCGGCGGCGGAGTCGATGACACGGCCGGCGCCGCTCACGGCGTCCGACGTGCTCGTGCCCACCGTTTCGATCGCCGAGTGCAGGTGTCCGCCCGCCCTCGCCGTAGCGCTGAGGGTCTTCTTCCGGCCCGTCTGCGCCGCCGTGCGGGCACGGTAGGCCGCCGATGGTTTGCCATGGGTATCGGCGGCGGCCAGCAGGAGCGCACCGAACAGGCCGACGCGCCGGGCGAAGAGGGAACGCTGGTCCTTGCGCAGTTCCGGGTCTTCCTCCTTCCACCACGCGTGCTCGGCAAGGGTTGCCGGCACAAGGCTCGCGGCCAGCACGAGAGAGGCGGTGCGGGGAAAGCGGCCCAGCGCGAGCGCTCCGCCCGCACCGATCTGCACGGCGGCAGTGATCCGGACCAGCCGCAGGGGATCGTCAACGGTGACGCCGAGCTGCTGCGCCCGGGCGGCAGTGCCGGTCGCGAGGCGGCGCGGGCTGCGCAGTGCATGCCCCGCCTCGGCGATGAACGGGGTTGCCAGCAGGGGGCGGGCGATTCTTCTCAGGACAGCCATGGGTCTTCGTGTGCCCCGGGGAACAGTCGGCATACGCGGCGGACGGCAGAGCAGAGGGGCAGGGAGGGGCCGAAAGCGGGCAGGGAGGGGCCCGACCGGTCGTCGGGTTCCTCCAGCAGCACCCGCGCATGGGCGTTGCATCGCAGGAAGGGGGCCTGCCGGGCGAGTTCCGGGGCACACGCCGATCCGACGATGGAGACGCCGTCGTGACCGTCAGCCGCCGCGAGGCGCACACGCTGGGAGCTTCGATGCCGATCGCCGCGCCGGGAAGACCCGCCGGAATGCCGGGTCCAGGTGCCACCGGGACCCGGCGGGGGAGCAGGACCTTCGGGCTGCCCCGCGGTCTCGGGGGCATGGCCGGCCGTATCGCCGCACTCACCGTCGGGCAGGCCGCGCTGATGGTGGGCGCAGGACTGCTCATCACCGGCCCCGCCGCGCACATCTGGCCGATGACCGCCGAGGACCGTGTCGACGAGGGCCTCGAACACCTGCGCACGGGCGCCCTCACCACCGTGTCCTTCATCGGCTCCGAGGCCGGGAACACCCTGACCGTGATCGCCATCACCCTCCTGGCCTGCCTGGGACTGGTGTTCATACCCCGGCTGCCGATGTGGCGCCAGACAGCGTTCCTCGCCGTCTCCGTCGCACTACAAGCACTCGTCTTCCTGGTCATCACCCTGTCGGTGGACCGCCAGCGTCCGCACGTGCACCGGCTCGACGCCTCCCCGCCGACGTCGAGTTACACCTCCGGCCACACAGGTGCGGCCACCGCGCTCTACGCGGGCCTGGCCTTCCTCGCCCTGTCCCGGATGCGCGGCCCGTGGCGCAGGATCACCGGCACTCTGCTGCTGCTCCTGCCGCTGTTCGTCGCCCTCTCCCGTCTCTACCGGGGCATGCACCATCCCACCGACGTCGTCGGTGGGATGGTCAACGGCGGCCTGTCGCTGGTGATCGTGGGGTACGCGCTGTTCGCCCGCCCCGAGGTGATCGTCCCGCCCGCCGGGCGGCCGGAGCGTGCGGTCCCGGCGGCCGGGCACACCGCGGACCTCCCCGGCACGGTCACCGTCATCGTCAACCCGACCGTCACCCGGCTACAGGACCAGCAGGCCCTGAGCGCCGTCCTGGAGCGCCACGGTCACCACCGAGCGGTATTCGTGGAGACCACGGCGGAGGACCCCGGCGCCGGACAGAGCGCCCAGGCTCTCGCCGACGGCGCCCGGCTCATCGTCGTCTGTGGCGGCGACGGCACCGTGCGCACTGTCGCCGACGCCCTGGCGGGCAGCGGCGTCCCGCTTGCCATCGTGCCCAGCGGCACCGGCAACCTTCTCGCCCGCAACCTGGGGCTGCCCCTCGCGCCCGCGGACGCACTGGACGCCGCGCTCCGCGGCGCCCCCCGCCCGATCGACCTGGCCCGCATCGAGGGCGACGACTTCCCCGCCACCCATTTCACCGCCATGGCCGGGGCCGGACTCGATGCCGCGATCATGGAGAAGACCGGCGACCGCGCCAAGTCCGTCCTGGGCTGGCCCGCCTACGCCCTGGCCGGACTCTCCTCCCTCACCACACCCCCCATGCGCCTGACCGTGCGCCTCGACGGGGCCCCGGCTCTGCACCGTACGGCCCGCATGGTCCTTCTCGGCAACGTCGGCACCGTGCAGGGCGGCGCGACGCTGCTGCCCCCCGCCCGTCCCGACGACGGTCTCCTGGACCTCATGATCCTGGACCCGCACGGCCCCTCCGGCTGGCTGCGGGCGCTGACCACAGTGCTCCTGGGGCGCGGAGGTACCCCGCGGCCCACCCCCCTGAACACCGCGGAGGGGGGCGGGGGGACCCTCCCGGTGGAGTACTTCACCTTCCGCCGGGCGGAGCTGAGGTTCGACGCGCCGCGCCCCCGAGAGATCGACGGCGACCCCGTCATCCCGGGCAGCCGGCTGACGGTGAAGGTCGCCCCCGGCGCCCTGAACGTCATGCTGCCGCCGAAAGAGGCGTGATGGGTACCGCCATCACCGTCCCGGTGACCCGCGACATGTCGGGCGACGAACTCTCCGCCGACGAGGCGCTGCAGTCCCTGCGCCGCTACGGCCGCTGGCCACTTTTGCGTGACTCCTTCGTCCGCTTCCGCTATGCCGACGGCTTCAGCCATTCCCGCGCGCTGGCCCTGCAGACGGTGCTCGCCCTCATCCCGATGGCCATCGCCTTCGTAGGCCTCTCCTCGGCCCTGCACACCGAGAACATCGGCCGCATGGCACAACTGACCATCCATCAACTGGCCTCGGGACCAAGCTCCGACGTCGTCGACGATGCCTTGCGGCGCAGCCGCCGGGAGGCGGGCGACGGCGCGGCGCTCGCTCTCTGGCTGGGCCTGGTCTTCTCGCTCGTCAACGTGACGACGGCGATGTGCCAGATCGAACGCGGCGCCAACCGCATCTACGGCAACGAGCGCGACCGCCCCTTCCACCGCAAGTACCTTCGCGGACTGGTGATGTCGCTCAGCGCCGGGCTGCCCCTGGGGCTCGGATTCGTCGTCATGGTCGCAGGCCGTGACCTGGCCACCGCCGCGGCAAGTGTCTACCACATCGGCGGAGACGCCCAGACCGCCTGGAACATCCTGCGGTGGCCCTTCGGCCTGATTCTCGCCCTCATCTCGGCCAGTGCGATCTTCCGCCGCTCGCCCCGCCGCGCCCAGCCCGGGTACACCTGGCTGGCGTTCGGCTCCGCCGTCTACCTGGTGCTGTGGACCCTGTTGACCTGGCTGCTGAGCCTCTACCTCCAGCTGAGCGGGTCCTTCGACACGGTGTACGGGCCGCTCAGTGCCTTCATGTCCTTGCTGCTGTGGGCCTATCTCACGTCCATCGCCCTGTTCCTGGGCCTGTCCTTCGCCGCCCAGCTGGAGGCGTCACGGGCCCGGGTGCCCGGCCCGATCCACGCCGACCCGGGAGTCTGAATGCCCGTGCGAACCACCGCCCGACGTATCCGCGAGAGCCGCCGCCGCGCGGCCGACCGCCGCTTCGGCGTTCACCTGCTGGGAGCGATTGTCGTGGCCGCCTGCGCCGCGGTCCCCTTCGGGCTGCTGCTGGTCCTGGTCAAAGGCCGGTGGGGTCCGCTGCGCCGGATCGACGAGGGCGCGGCCAACAGCCTTCACCACACCGCCCTGGAGCACCCCGGCTGGACGACCACCCTGCAGTTCCTCTCCGACCGCGTGTGGGACCCGTTCACCCTGCGGACCGCCGTCGCGCTGCTCACCGTGTGGCTGCTCTACCGCCGCGCCTGGCGGCTGGCCGCCTGGTCCGCGGTGACGGCCGTCGCCGGCGGACTGATCGGACTGCTCGTCAAGACCGTCGTCGAGCGGGCCAGGCCTTCTCTGGAGAACCCGGTCGCGCACGCACCCGGCTTCTCGTTCCCCTCGGGGCACGCGATGACCGCGGCCACCTCGTGCGCCGTCCTGCTGCTGGTCCTGCTGCCGATGGTGCCGCGTGGCTGGCGGCCCTTGTGCTGGGTCCTGGCCCTTGTGTCGGTCATCGGCGTCGGGTTCACCCGCGTCGCGCTCGGCGTCCACTGGTTCAGTGATGTGGCCGGAGGCTGGCTGCTCGGCCTGGCCGTGGTGGCTTCCACGGCCTGGGCGTTCGAGGCCTGGCGCTCCGACGCCGGCCGGGCCCGCACACCCGTCCGTGAGGGCCTCGCTCCCGAACTCACCGGCCCCCACCCCGAGCCCGACGCCGCGATCCGCGACCGCTCCCGATGAGGGTCACGGTTTGGTGCCGGCCGGGATAGAGGGGGCGGTCTGCACCGGGGCACCGGGCTTCGGGCCGTGGTGTCAGAGGGCGATCAGCCCCCCAGACGTCTCCCGGAATCCACAGGCATCGAAATAGA
This sequence comes from Streptomyces sp. NBC_00388, assembly GCF_036061255.1. Lineage (NCBI taxonomy): Bacteria > Bacillati > Actinomycetota > Actinomycetes > Kitasatosporales > Streptomycetaceae > Streptomyces > Streptomyces sp. NBC_00388. The sequence goes on along the minus strand of NZ_CP107948.1, from coordinate 319,140 downwards.
AAGACCGCAGATGTTCCTCGAAGTCGACGTGGAGCCACTCGCACTTCGCCGCACGGGCCTGTTCGGTCGCAACTGCGACAAGTGCGGCGCCGACCCCTCTCGACCGGAGGTGGCGGGCGACCACTGTGGCCAGGACGAAGGCGTGTGCTCCGCCGTCCCAGACAACGTTGACGAACGGGATCCCGGACGAACGTGTGGGGCGTCGATCCCGCCGGCAGTATCTACCGGTACACCAACAACGACGCGAGTGGCGTCAACCCGTGGGTCAGGATCCCCGGCACCGCCACCGACATCGCCGCCGGTGCCGACGGCACCGCATGGCACATCAACAGCGGCAACGAGATCTACCGGTACACCGGAGACCAGCCGAGCTGACCCCCGCGCGCCACCCTTGCGGTCCCCTGGCCGAAGGCCGGGAGACCGCATCGTGTCCGTGGCATTCGGGCCGCAAGCCGCCGCATGGCGTTCTCCCCGGCCCACGGGTGCTCGCGGGTGTCTGCACAGCGCGACCGTCGACAACATGTCCACCGCTGCCGCACCGCACTCGGGGACAGGCGCCGATCAGCCATCAGCCGCGTGAACGACGCTGCGGGTCATCACCCCTGGCCGCGCCCGCACAGTGCGTGGTCGGTGAGTGTCTGCACGGCCCGGTTGACCTTCGGCTGGTCGATCAGGGCAGTCGTGGTGGTCACCGATACGGTCACGGCCCTGCGCCCGTCCTCGCTCACCGCGGGCCTGGTGTACACACCGAGCCCATCGCCCTCGTGCAGGTAGTACACCCCGCCACAGGTCAGTGGGATCACGCGCACTCCGAGGCCGTACCCGCCCTGTTTGCCCGACGGTGGCACCGGCAGATCGTCATACGGGACGGTCTCGCGCATCTGCCTCCACTGATGGACAGGCAGCAGTTTCCCCGTCACCAGCCCCTTGAAGAAGGTGTTCAGGTCGGATGTGGTGCTGACCACGCCGGAGTCGGCGGTGTGCTGGAGGCTCTGCTCGGTCAGGTCGAGTGGTGTTCCGCCGGGGCCGTCGATCGTGACCCGCACATGCGGCCCGGGCAGGAAGGGGTTCTCGCCGGGGATGTAGGTGTGCCGCAGCCCGAGCGGGGCGATGATCCGGTGCTCGACCAGCTCCTGCCAGGTGGCGCCGCCTGCGTCCGCCTTCTGGGCGATCATTGCCGCGAGCAGATAGTTGGTGTTGGAGTATGACCACTGACGTGCCGAGCCCGCCGGTCCCGGGGTGAACAGGGGGCGGTGCCGCATCGCGATGGCGACCAGTTCCCCGGCGGGCGTCGCGTCGTAACGGTTCTCTTCGAAGCCGTTGCGAATACGGTCCTGCACGTCGGGATCGGTGATGTAGTCGTAGACGCCGCTGCTCTGCTGGAGGAGATCCCGCACGGTGATGCGTGACCCGTCGTTGCCGTTCCCGCCGACCACGCCAGGCAGCCAGTGTTCGACCGTGTCGCCGAGTGAGAGCCTCCCCTCCGCGACCAGTTGGAGCACGACCACCGCCGTGAACGTCTTCGTCGTACTCGCCACCCGGAACTGCGCGTCCCATGGCACCGGCGCCTTCGACCCGGTCCCCGCCGTGCCGTACCGCGCTCGCAGCGCGCCCTGCGGTCCGTCCACCCGTGCGACGACGTTCACGTCCCCTCCTCCGGCTGCCCTGACCGCGGCAAGATCCCGCCTCAGATCGGGGGCGGTATAGCCGGTGCGACTCGGCGACGCGCTCGTCCCCGGTTGCGGGCTTCCGGCGGCCTGCGCCCCCACGGGCGTTACCGACGCCACGACGACGAGCGCGATGGCGGTCATTCCGACGGTCCCCGACATGGCGACACGCATGCTGTTCCCCCTTGGTGATGGCCGGCCTGCGGCACTGATCCGGCAGGGCTTCATTCAAACCCCCGGACGAGGACCGGTACAGGGAGTTGCCACCCGGGCGCACAGTGGGGGCAGCCCCCCCGGCAGGGGGTGTTCTCAGGTCCGGGCACGCAGGGCGAGTGCTTCCGATGAGCCGGAATGCCGACTGGTCGTCCCGGCCGCACCGTCCGGGGCGAGGGCGCTCATCCCGGTGAGCGCTGTCGACCTCCGGCCCGTCCGTCCATGCAACGCCGCACAGGCGGTGGCGGCGACCGTGACGAGCCCGAACAGGTGAGCCGATGCCCCGCGGAACCGGCCGTGGCGTGCCCAGGACGGGGGAGCGGGCCGTCCGGCGTGCCTGCCCTCCTCGCGTGGCCCGGCGGAGATCGCCGGGATGCCGTCGGACGCCGTCCGGCTCCCCGCGAGGAGGGCTACGCCTCGCGCAGCAGGCCGCGCGCCCATGCCGCCCGGCGCGTACCGGCCGGATACGGAAGCGCCACAGCGAGAGCCTCGGCCCGTGTCAGCTCCTTCACTCCCTCCGGCACCCTGGTGAGCCGGCACAGGGATATCGCGAGTGCGATCCGTGCCTCCACCTCGGCGAGCCGTTCCCCGGAACGCCGTGCCCGTGCCACCTCGGCGCGCGCACGGCGCAGCGCGGCGTCCGCCCGCCCCGAGAGGAGTTCCGCCCATGCGAACAGCACCGGCGCATCGCCGGCATGTCCCTCCAGAACGCGCAGCGCGTCGTCCGGGCGCTTCGCGTACAGGGCGAGTTCGGCGCGTGCGGTGCGCACCTCGTGCTCTGCCTGCCGGTCACCGAGCGCGGTGGCAACCGCTCCGGCACGGTCCAGGAACGCCGTGGCCTGTGCTATGTCGCCCAGGAACACCCGTACACGCGCCATGGTCGCGAGGGCGTACGCGAGGCACCAGGCGTCGTAGGACTCCGCGCCTGACACCGCTTGTTCGGCGAGAGCCCGGGCCGGCCCGGGCTCTTCCAGCAGCAGCCACAGCTCCGCGAGGTTCGCACGCTCGAAGGCGGCGGCGGTCGGATCGCCGGACTGTTCGGCCAGGCCGAGCGCGCGGGTCCCGATCTCCACGGCCTCGCGGAGCCGGCCGGCCCGCCTGGCGTTCTCGCGAAGCGTCGACAGGACCGAGCCGAGCAGCGTCGGATCCCCGTACGCCTCGGCCGGTGCGAGAGCCTCGTCGCCCGCTTCGCGTGCCTGGTCGAAGCGGCCGTCCAGGCCCAGGTTGGCTGCTTGCAGGGCGAAGGCGCGGGCCACCAGCCCCTGCCCCCGCGGTCCAGGAATGCGCCGGGCCGCCGCAAGGGCGTTCCGGGCGGCCTCCGCTCCGGCCGCGTACCGCCCCTGGACGCAACGCACGACGGACAGGGCGAGGAAGTGAGCAGCGGCCGGTTCCGGTGCGGTGTCCGCGGTCACCGGGTGTTCCCGCAGCGTTCTGCGGCCGGCTCCGGACGCGCTCGTCTTGACGAGTGTTTCGGCGAGCAGCGCCGCGGCGAGGACCGCGTGGTCGTGGTCGCCGCGCCGCTCGAACTCGGCAAGGGCCAGTCTCACCGTGTCGGCCGCCTGCTCGAAGTGGCCCATTCTCCGCAGGACATGGGCGTGCGCGAGCCGGGCACGGGCCGCATCCACGTCCAGCCGCGCCACGAGGTCCTGGTAGTAGCGGTCGGCCGTGTCGTTGGCGTACAGGGCCGCGGCACGCTCGGCCGCCCGGCGCAGGTATTCGGCCGCGCGCGGGTCATCGGCGCGCGCGAAGTGGGAGGCCAGAGTGTCGACGGCGTCGGGCCGACGTCGGCGCACCGCCTGCGCGAAGGCTGCGTGCAGTTGCCTGCGGCGGACCGCGGCCAGCTGCTCGTAGCAGGTCAGCCGGACCAGCGGATGGCGGAAGGCCACCCCTTCCTCGGGGCGCCCGGCCACCACGATGTGCCGTTCCTCGACGAGCGAGGCCGCGATGGCCTGCTCCAGGGCGTCCGCCGCCGCGGCGCCGGACACCGGAGGGTGCAACCCGTGCTCGGCAACGTCGAGGAGCTCGGACAGTGCGGCGTCGTCCCCGGCCACGGAGAGGGCCTCGACGATGCGGCGGGCGTCCGCGCCGAGCCGTACGAGCCGGTCCGCCACCAGTTCCCGCACCCCTTCGGGGGCGACGCCACCGCCGTCCTCGTCGGCCAGGCCACGGGCGAGTTCCAGGGCGAACAGCGGGTTGCCGAGGGACAGTTCCCACACCCGGTGGATCCGGTCGTCGCGTGATACGCCCGTGGCCGCGTCGCGCACCATCGCCAGGCAGGATTCCCTGTCGAGCCGCCCCAACTCCTGTCTCACGGCGAGGCCTTGGCGCACAAGGGACGCCACCGCCGTACGGCGCGCATCGCCGTCGGGGAGTTCCTCCTCGCGGTACGTCACCAGGAACCGCAGCGCCGTCCCCCGCTCCGCGGCCCGCCGGGCAAGATGGCCGAGCAGCTGGTACGAGCCCGTGTCGGCGGCGTGCAGATCGTCGAGGACCACCAGTACCGGACGGAGCGCGGCCAGGTCGCCGAGGAGCGCCGTGCTTCCACGGAAGAGCCGGTCCCGCTCCTCCTCCGGGCTGCGCTCGCCCGACGTCCCTACGTGCCCGAGCGACGGCAGGAACGAGGCCAGTTCGGGATACTCGGCGCCGGCCCGGGCGCGCTCGGCCGCACTGTGCTCGGCGAGCCACCCGTCGAGCGCGTCCGCGAACGCACCGTACGGCGTGTGCCCCTCCGCGTCCTGACTGCCGCCCCACAGTACGGCTGTACCGACCGCGGTGGCACGCCGCGCCGCCTCGCTCACCAGGCGGGTCTTCCCCACACCCGCCTCGCCGGTGAGCAGTGTGACCGGAGGCCCGTCCACCGTGAGGAGCCGTGCCAGCGCGGAAGCGCGGCCCCGCAACGGCGGCGCGGCGCGGGCGGCCCGCAGAGGGGCCGGGAGCAGCGGGGCGGCAGGGACGGGGGTGGGGGCAGCGGCCAGCGCGGCCTTGTGCAGCTCCTCCGTCTCCGGGCCCGGCCGCACGCCCAGTTGCGCGTCGAGCATCTCGCGGCACACGTGGTACTGGTGCACCGCGCGCCGGCGCAGACCCTGGTGCAGCCACGCGCCCATGAGAACGCGGTGGGCCAGCTCCTCGGCAGGGCTGGCCGCGAGGACCTGCTCGGCGGCGGCGACCGCGGCGTCGGCTGCGCCCCGTTCCAAGTGGGTCCGGGCGAGACGGAGAAGCAACTGCTCGCGCAGGAGCGTGAGCTGCCCGCGCCGGTCGTCGGCCCAGTTCGTGTAGCGGTCCTCCGGCAGCACCTCGCCCGCGAACCGGTCCAGGGCGCCGGTCAGTTCATCGAGTCCGCCATCGGCGAGTGCGATCCGGGCCGTTGTCTCGGCGTCGTCGGCGTCGATCCACACCGTCGTGGGGCTCAGGCACAGGAGAGCCCCGTCGGACAGGAGATAGGAGGATGCGGCGCGCGGAGCGAGCTCGGGCTCCAGGGCGTGGCGAGCGGCGTGCAGGGCGACGCGCAGGCTGCCTGCCGCGGCCTTCGGGGCGGCGTCCGGCCAGCAGATGTCCATGGCCTGTTCGCGGTGGAGCCGGTGCCCGGGGACGATGGCGAGGAGTTTCACCAGGGCCCGGGCGCCGGGCCGCGGCCACCGTTCGGCGAGCGCGGGGCCGCTGTCGCGCGTTGCTCTGAACCCGCCGAAAAGGTGCAGACGCAGCAACGGTGCGGCGGATGTGCTGCCGTCCGGGCGTTGCGCGTCCATGAAGGCGCACTGTAATCGAACACGCTGAGGATCCCCGGGCGAGGCCCGGGGATCCGTGTCACGTCAGGACATCGGGCGGGCTCAGGAGAGCTTGTACGCGGTGACCTGGTGAATGGCGCTGTCCTGGACCAGGTACCGGCCGCCGAGATTCTCGGCGATCCGGTCCGTTCCGGTCTCGTCGGCGTTGAGCGAGAGCACCTCGACGACGCCGTCGCCGTCGAGGTCGGCGGCGAGATAGTTGTGGCCGCCCATGAGACTGGCGCTGCCGACGCTCGACGCGTACGAGCCGGAGGAGTCGGAGGGGCTGAAGATGCTCGGGTCCCAGGCGTCGAGTCCGCCGTCGACCCCGCCGATCAGGAGCTTGCGCCCGCCGGGGCCGGTCGCGAAGCCGGCAGCATGCGACTCGGGCACGGCGAAGACCGTGACGTCGTCCTGGCCCTCGCCCTTGAAAGCCCGGAAGGACGCGGTGCCGGCCTGGTACAGGACCCCGTCGTCGGTGAAGAAGCCGCTGTGCGTCCACAGACCGCCGACCGTGGTGGAGTGCACCACCTCGCCGGTGCGGCCGTCACGGATCTCCATGTACTGGTGGGGGCTGTCGCCGTCGGTGGAGCCGACACCGGCCTCCGCCTGGATGTCCCACAGGTAGGCGACCGCGTGGCCGTCCGCGTACGGGATGTCCTTGGAGGCGAAGGTCCCGTTGTACGTGATCGCGGCGTGGATGACGCCGTCGCCGGATATGGCCGGGGCCTTGGGGGCGACGTCCCACTCGCCCTTCCCGGTGGCGGCGTTCAGCGCGACCGCGTCCGCCGCCGGGTCGGCCAGCTCGAGAGAGCCGGCCTTGGAGTACGAGGTGTAGACCCGGCCGTCATTGACCGAAGGGTCCGAGAAGACGACATCGCCGAGGCTCCTGGGCGCCGTGTAGGACCACAGTTCGTGGCCGTCGCCGTGGTAGGCGTCAAGGGAGTCCGTCGGGACCAGGATGTCCTGTTCGCCGTCACCGTCGAGGTCGGCGAGCCGGACGGAGTGGACGAACTGCCCGTCGCCGTCGATCGTGGCGAGCGTCTTGCCTGTCCTGCCGTTGAGGACGACCACCGCGCCGGCGGTGGCGACGACGACCTCGGGCCTTCCGTCGCCGTTGACGTCACCGGTCTCGATGTCGTGGACCGCGCCGGGGACCGTGGCCTGCCACAGCCTCTCGGGCTTGCCCGTGGTGAGCGACGGACCGGAGTACGCCCAGACGCCGTTCGACGAACCGCCCATGACCACGTCGGATGTGCTGTCCCTGTTCAGGTCCACCGCCTTGGCGCAGGAGATGTCGCCCTGGAGTGGTGTCAGCTGCTGCTGCTTGCCGTCGGCCAGCTTGTAGGTGCGGATGTTCTCGCTCTGGTCGATGACCCGCACGTGGCTGCCGTGGGCGTCGGAGAAGACGTCCTGGTACATCGGCGAGGCGCCGGGGCCCTTCTCCTGCCAGGCGATCCGGCCCTTGCCGGAGAACACGGTCAGCGTCGCGAGGGCGCCGCCGCCGGGGTTCTGGGACGTGTCGAGCAACTCGTCGTCCTGTGCGGAGGTGACGAGCTTGCCGTCGACCACCTGGAGGCGCCAGATACCGGCCCCGTCGTGGGTGTTTCCGGCGTCGCGCTTGACCGTGTGCGACCACAGCACCTTGCCCGGGTCCTCGCCGTTCAGTACGCGGACGGTGCTGGCGTTCACATAGAGGTCGTTGTCGAGCGAGGACTCGGCGACGCTGTACTCGTCACCCTTCCCGGCGGTGAGATCACCGATCGTCAGAGCGGTGGGCAGCACGTTGTCCCGGCTGTCCAGCGTCGCCCGCCGGCCGGTCCTCGTGTCGTACGCCGCGACCTCGTAGCGCACACCATCGGTGGCGTCGGACTGCTCGACGGCGACGATCCGCCTGCGGCCGGCGTCCACGCGCAGCTGACGGCTGTAGAGCATGCTGTCGGTCTGCCAGGTGACCGACCCGTCGGAGAGGCCGAGCACGAGGGTGCGCCCCCGGGCCGCGACGCCGGTGCGCCCGGCCCGGTCCCAGGAGATGACGGCCTTGCCCTTGCCGAGGCTCTGGATGTCGCCCCAGTTGGCCTCCCCGCTCTCCTGGGTGTCGTACGTCCACTCCGACGACGGGGTCAGGTTGTCGCCGGCGGCCGTGAAGCGAATGCCGGTCAGCTTCGCGGTATCGCCCGCCGGCGCGTTCATGTTCATCCGCGGGGCGTCGGCGACGAGCAGCGTTCCGTCGACGATCTTCACCATGGACGCGTAGTCGTACAGCTTCGACCACAGCGTCCTGCCGGTTTTGCCGTCGACCACGGTCACGAACGTGCCGGTGGGCAGCGACGAGCCGGGCGAGGTGAACGGGCGGTAGGGGAGCGAGCCGACACTGGCCGAGAAGACCAGGTCGTCGGTGCCGTCGCCGGTCAGGTCGCCGGTGGTGTAGCCCGAGTCCGAGCTGGGCGAGAACGGTGAGACCGCGTTGTAGCCCATCAGGATCCGCGCCGGGTACGGCTCGGTCTGATAGACGCGCACCGGCTTGACCTGCCAGTCCGTATAGAAGGAGGCGTTGGTGCGCCCCCACACCGTGCTGCCGTCCGCGGTGTGCCGCTGCACCGCGCCGAGGCTGTTGACCGTGAAGTAGTCACCCTTTTTCCCGACGGGCACGGTCGCGCCCATGCCCTGCACGCCTTCCAGCGTGGATGTGCCGGTGAAGGTGACCTTGTCGTCGGCAGCCGGACCGGACGCGGGTTCGGCACCGCCCTTCGCCTCGGGCGTCTTCTCCTGTGCCTTCTTCGGGCTGACCTCGGTGCCGTCGGCGTTGCCGTACGCGTCGAGCGTGACGCGGGCCGCCAGCGTCCTGGCCTGGGCGCTGCTCAGCTTCATCGCCGAGCTGTCCTGTCCGGCGGCCAGGGCCTGCGGGGCAGCGCCCAGGCACAGGCCCGCCGCGACCAGGGCCGAGGCGACCTGAAGGGCCCGCCCGGAGTGGGGGGTTCTCATCACTTGACTCCCTGCGTGAAGCGGACGGCCGAACCGTCGGCGATGACCGACTGGTTGAAGGAGTACTGGAGTGCGTCGGTGCCGGCCTGGTTCTGGATGCCGGCGGTGGCGCCCGCGCCGTGGTCCGGGACCGTCTTGTACTGGAGGGTCACGGCGCCGGTGGCCTCGTCGAAGACGGCCTCGAATGTGGCACGCCCGGAGCCGCCGTCCGCATGGGCGGCCTTGTTCCAGACGACGGCGAACTCACGGTTGCCCTTCGTGCCGGTGGTGGCGGTCTGCACCGATGACGTCCTGTCGAGCGTCAGGTCGTCCCACAGCGGGGCGATGAAACCGTTGGGGTTGGTCACGGTGGGCAGCGCCGTGTTCGCGTAGTCACCGACGCGCGGCGCCAGGAAGTTCAACAGGCCGTCGGTGGTGACCGATGTCGTCGAGTAGGCGACCCCGTACAGCTTGACGGAGAACGGCAGCGAGATCGTCGTGGCGTCCTCGTCACCGCTCAGGGCGACCTTCTTCGAGCCGGCGATCCAGGAGTACGCGGCCGGGGCGCAGCTGTTGCCGGAGTTGTCCGAGCGGGCCGGGATCCGCACGTCCTTGGTCAGATCGGCGGAGCCGACGGTGGTGGTGCCGGAGTAGACGCCGTTGCACAGAGCAGGCGTGGCGGGCCTCACCGTCAGGGTGTAGGTGCCCTCGGCGATCCTCGGCAGTGAGTAGGAGCCTCTGGTGTCCGTGGTGACCGGCGTGGCCGGGGCTCCGGTCAGCTCCACGCTGGCTCCCGCCAGCGGCTTGCCCGTGACGTCGAGGACGGTGCCGGAGACCTTGTGGGAGGCGACCGCGGAGAGCGTGAAGTCCCGGGCCAGGTCCTGCCGCTCGCCGACCGTGACGCCGGTGGCCGAACCGGCCGCGTACCCGTAACCGCTGACCGCGAAGTCGTAGGTGCCCGGGTTCAGCGACAGGCGGTACGTGCCGTCGGCGCCCGTGGTGACGGAGCGGGCGCCCGACGCCGGGTCCGTCGCCCTGACGGTGACGCCGGAGAGGGCGACGCCGGTGGCCTTGTCCGTGACCTTGCCGCTCACCGTGCCTGCGGTGTGCGGTGCCTTGTCGACCGACGCGAGGATGTCGAGCCTCCCCTCGCCCCATACGTTGTTCACGCCCGCGGTGCCGCCGCAGTGCGTGTCGTCGACGTCGGTGGCGCCCTCGTCGAGGAGCTCGCGCGTCGCGTCGATGTCGCCGATCAGCGAGGGGGCCGCCGACCACAGCAGGGCCACCGCGCCGGCGACGTGCGGCGTGGCCATCGACGTACCGGACTCCGTTGCGTACGACGAGCCGGGCCAGGTGGACTCGACATCGACGCCGGGCGCCGAGATGTCCGGCTTCATGGAGCCGTCGACCAGGGACGGGCCGAAGCCGCTGAAGGAGGCGATCCTGCCGGCGGAGTCGTACGCCCCGACACCGTAGGCGGGCGCCTGCGAGCCGGGGGCGTGCGCGGTGGAACAGGTGGTGCCGTCACCGTCGTTGCCGGCGGCGAACGCCTCGAAGATACCGGCGGAGTTCCAGGCGCCGACGATGTCCTCGTAGAACGTCGTGTCGCCGCCGCCCCAGGAGTTGTTCACGATATTCGGCGCCATGTCGGGGCGCGGGTTCTGACCGTTGTGGTCCGTCGGGGCGAGGATCCACTGACCGGCCGCCAGCAGCGACTCGTCCGAGCACGAGGAGGTCTCGCAGCCCTTGGCGGCGATCCACTTCGCGTTCGGCGCGACGCCGATGCCGTTCTTGCCGACCATCGTGCCCATGGTGTGGGTCCCATGGCCGTTGTTGTCGCACGGGACACCGCTCGTGCCGCACTGTCCGGTCGGGTCGTACCAGTTGTAGTCGTGTGTGAAGGTCCCGTCGCCGTTGTTGCCACGGTAGTTGGTGACCAGGTCCGGATGGTCGTACTGGACCCCCGAGTCGACGCTGGCGATGACGATGCCTTCACCGCGGTCGCCGTACTGCTTCCACACCTGGTCGGCCTTGATGTCCGCGACGCCCCACTCGGGGGTGTCGTCGTCCCCGGTGGCCGGGGAGTCCGTGCGCGACGTGGTGATCTTCTTGTCGGCGGTCTCGATGTCGTCGAGCTTGTAGTGCTGCTCCTTGACGATGCGCGCGACATCGGAACGCCTGGCCAGCCGGCTGACCAGGTCCTCGTCGCCGGTCACCTTGACGACGTTGGCGATCCAGTAGTCCCGGTGGCCGGCCTTCGCCTTGTCGAGGAAGGAGTCGACCGACTTCTGGCTGGCTCTGGCGTGCGCGGTCAGCGTGCTGTAGGCGGACCTGGCCATCGCCGCGTGTGTCCGCTGCTTGCGGGCGCCGGACAGGTCGGCCTGGTCCTTGAGGACGATGAAGAAGGACGCGTCGTCCGCCTTGGCGAAGGCGGCGGAGAGCGCGGGATCGACCTTCGCGGCCGGAGCGGCGTCGGCGGCGGCCGCAGGGAGCGCGGTCAGCAGGGCGGTCGCGGCGAAGGCGGCCACCGCCCGGACTGCGCGTCTGCGCCGGGGCCCATGGGGCAAGTGCATCGGGGAGCTCCTCCAGGAACGGTACGGGGGAGCCCGGACACTAGGCAGACGCCGTTACTCGGGCATTACAGAGCTCATCGGCGAGACCGGCAGGACAGAGCCGGGAGGCGTCGGGCGGCCTGGCAAGTGGCCTTCTCAGTACTTCTGTTCGACGCGCACGGAGGTGACCGCCGTGCCTGGGGGGATCCTGTGCCGGTCCATGCGAAGCCCTGCTGGACAGATCACTGCCGAGTACGATCCGTGATCGCCGCAGGACCATCTGGTGTCATGTGGCACGAGAGGCGAGGACGGGGCGGTGCTGGTGACACCAGAGGCAGGAAACAAGGTCGCGGGCCGGTATGTGTTGCAGGAGACCATCGGCAAGGGCGGGATGGGCGTCGTATGGCGGGCCTGGGACGAGCGGCTGGAGCGGCAGGTCGCGGTCAAGTTCGCGCACCCGGACGACGACCGCGCCACTCAGCAGCTCATGAAGGAGGCACGCAACGCCGGACGGTTGCACCACGCGAACATCGTGGCTGTCTTCGACTGCGACCACGACGCCGACACCTGCTGGATCGTCATGGAGTACGTGCCCGCCAAGAGCCTGGCGCAGATCATCACCGAGCGCGGTCTGCTCCCGGCGGATGAGGCCGGAGCCATCGGCGGTCAGATCGCGGCCGCGCTCGCGAAGTCCCACAGTGCCGGCGTGGTGCACGGAGACGTGACCCCGGAGAACATCCTGGTCACCGACGAAGGAATCGCCCGGCTCACCGACTTCGGGATCTCCCGGGCCCTGTGGAGCGAGGTCACCCGGACGACAACCGGTGTCGTGCGGGGCAAGCCCCGCTATCTGGCCCCCGAGCTGGTCAGGGGGAAGCGAGGTGACGAGAAGTCCGACGTGTTCTCCTTGGGCGCGACCTTGTACGCGGCCGTCGAGGGGCAGTCGCCGTACGGGCAGGCCGAGCACCCGATGGCCTACGTGGCCAGAGCCATCGAGGGGCATCTCGAACCCGCGATCCGGGCCGGCCGGCTCACCGGGCCGCTCGCCGCCCTGCTGGATCCGGAGCCCCGCAACCGGCCCGACGCCGCCGGTGCGTACAAGCTGCTGACGCACGCCGCGCCGCCCCCACCGGAGGGCGCGGCGACGCTGGACGACGACCGCACTCTGCGGCTCAGTCCTCTCCTCTCCGTCACACGCCGCTTACCACGAGCCGTACACCGTCGGCGCCGACCGCTCGCGGTCGCGTCGGGAGCACTGCTCGCGGCGGCGGCGATCACCACCGCCGTCCTGCACCCGTGGACCGCGGGCGGCGGCGGCCCGGCACATCCGGATGCCCGGCCTCCGGCAACGGCAGCCGCGAGCCGGGCCGGGACCATCGGCGAGGCCGCTACCGCCGACCCCTGCGGACTGCTCGACGCAGCGTCACTGAGCAGGTTCGGCGGCACACATCTCGACCCGGCCTACGGGGAGTTCAGCCGCTGCGACGTCGTGGTGGAGACCGGTAGCGGGGACGAACTCGCAGACCTCGAACTCGACCTCGACAACTCCCGGGCCAAGACCGGGGGTGACGTCCCCTCCAGACGGGTCGGCAACGTAACCGTCGACTCGTACGCACGCGACGGAGACGAGTGCGAGCGGCACATCGCGACCGCGGATCACCAGCAGGTCGTGATCGTGGCGAAGCAGCGCACGACCGGGGCACCCGATCCATGCGAACTCGCCGACGCGGGAACGGACATGGCGGTCGGCGTACTGGACCGGGGAGGGGTGCCGCGGCGCCCCTCCCCCGTCGCCCCGGCCTCCCTGGCCCGCCTCGACGCGTGCTCACTGCTGGACGCACCCGCCCTCAGGAAGGTGGACGGCGTCGACACGCGGAATCCCGACCGGGGCTTCGGCAACTGGCACTGCGGGTGGTCCTCCTCCGGCGGCGACACGGCGGTGGAGGTCCTGTTCAACCGGGACAACGAACTGTCGGACGACGGGAAGCCGGTGCTGGTCGCCGGGAGGAAGAGCTATGTGTCACCGGGGGAATCCGGCGACCACAGCTGTGTCGTGCGCACGCCGCACCGTACGTACACGAACGCCGTCGGCGACGACATCGTCGAGTTCGCCGAGCTGACCGTGTACGCACCGCAGCCGGCCGCCCGACTCTGCCACACCGCCGAGAAGCTGTCGGCCACCGTGGTGCGGAACATCGTGAAGCAGCTGCCGGAGAGCAAGTGACCGAGCACTCCGCGACGCTGCGTCCCGCCCCGGACGGGCATGTCCTCCCCGCCGGATACGGCAGTCTGGCCAGGGGGGCCTCCGCCTCCCGGCCGGGGACGCTCTTCGCGCTGGCGCTCACCGGCGGCATGGTGCTGGGCCCGGGCGAGGGACGCGAGGTGCTGTTCGGCCGTAACCGGCCCGATGTACACATCTGTCTGGGCGAGAACGACACCCAGGTGAGCCGTCACCAGGGCACGCTCATCCACCGGGGCGGGCAGTGGTGGGTGAGCAACAGCGGGCGGCTGCCGATCCGCTGCTCGGGAACCCGGTTGCTGTTCCGGGGCGAGGAGCCGTTACCCCTCGCCACCGGTTACACCCCGTTGTTCGCCGGCGGGTCGCGCGGCCGGGAACATCTGCTGGAGGTCTTCGTGGCCGGTCCCGACGACGAACGGCCCGTACCGCGCCACGGTGATGTCACCCGGCCACCGCGGATGTGGCTGCTCGGTGAGCTGGAGAAGCCCGCTCTCGTCGCGCTCGGGCGGCGGTACCTGTTGCATGAGCCCCGCCCGCAGCCGCTGACGTGGAAGCAGACGGCCGCCCTGCTCGCGGAGGTGCGCCCCGGTACGGGCTGGACGGACAAGCGCGTCGAGCACACGGTCAACGCGGTCCGCCTGCGGCTGTCCCGCGACGGCGTGCCCTGGCTGACCCGCGAGGAGTTGGGCGAACCCGTCGGCAACGCGCTCAACGATCACCTGATCCGCGCCCTGATGTCGTCGACCAGCCTCGTACCGATGGACCTGGCGCTGATCGATGCCGCCTGATGCGCCGCTGACCGGACCCGGTCCCCGGGACCCCTCCCCGGGGCGGCTCCTACGCTCACGCACCATGACGACCACGACCCGCCCCCCGGCCGGCATCCGCAGATGGCTTGTCGACTGCGCTGTCCTGCTGCTGACGCTCACAACAGCAACAGCAACAGCAACAGCAACAGCAACGGCAACGGCAACAGCAACAGCAACAGCGACAGCGACAGCGACCGCACAGCCCCTGGCCCCGGCCTCCGCAGCGCCCCGACCGGAGCGGCTCGTCATCACGGAAGGCGGATCGGCCGGGCACCCGGCCGTCTACCGGGGCCACGGGCGCTCCGTCGACGGGATCACCGTCGAGGCCGACCACGTCGTCGTCGAGGGCTACGCCGTCGACACCCCGGAGGCCCCCGGCATCGAGATGACCGGAAACGACATCACCGTGAGGAACAACAGCGTCACCCGCCCGCACGGCGGCGACGGCGACGGTCTGCGCTTCTTCGGCAACGACCTGAGGATCCAGCACAACACCATCACCGGTGCCTCCAATCGGTACGGCCACGCCGATTGCATGCAGACCTTCGCCAGCGACTCCCCGGCCAGCCACCACGTCCTGATCGAGGGCAACCGGTGCGCACGGATCGACAATATGTGCCTGATGGCCGAGGGCCCCAACGACGGTGAGGGCGATGGCCATGGCCACACCTACGACTTCACGGTACGGAACAACTACTGTGAGACCAGGAAGGCCTCGCAGACCCTGATGTTCGAGGACGTCCAGCACGTCTCCATCACCGGAAACGTCTTCGCCGCCGCTCCCGACCACGCCATCGGCCTGGCCATCCATTCCACGGGCGCCCACATCAGCGGCAACAGAGTCGGCTCCCGCATCCGCTACACCGTCGGCATCGACCGGTCCTCCCTGCCCGGCTACCGGGGCCCGCGGCCGGGAGGCGCCCCGTGACAGCCGCCGTGCCTGAGCCCTTCGCGAAGAGGCCGGGACCGGCCGGATGACATCGCACGCTCTCTCCGGCCCCTGGTCGGCGACGCGGTGCTGTGATACCACGATGCTGCACGGGGTATCGACAACCGGACGCCCGGTGCGGCGTCGCCGACGGGCGCGGGGGAGGGGAGAGCCGACGTGAGGGGATCCGTGCGCTGGGGTGTTGCCGTTCTGGTCCTGGGGTTCCTGGCCGTCGTGGCGGGGGTGGCCGTGCTGGTGCCGAGGGACGCCGAATGCGGCGGACAGCCCATGGGGCCGGGCGACACGTGCACCTCGGTGTCCGTGGGCGGCGGAGGCACGCGTACATCGACGAGTCAGTACCGTCCCCGTGAGGGCGGCAACCCCTTCGTGGGCGGCGCCCTGATCGCCGCGGGCATCGGTCTGGCCGGTTTCGCCGTGGTCCGGGGCCGGGGTGTTGCCCGGTCCCGGCGCGGGGAGTCGGCGGTGCGGGTCCGGGTGACCGTCCCGGCCGGCGAGGCAGCCGGGGGCACGACACGCGACGTCACGTTCACCGCGCGCCGCAGCTGCGGCGCCTGCGGCGGCCGGGGCCATACGGTCGGCGCGAGTGGCACGTTGCTCTGCGGCAGGTGTGAGACGACGGGTCTCGACGGACGCCACCGCAGGACGGTGCATGTCCGGATTCCGGCCGGGGTACGCAATGACGCCCTTCTCCGGGTGGCGGGCGGCGGTCACGCCGGGGGCGCGGCCCGCCCGGACGGGGATCTGCTGCTGCGGGTGCGGGTACCGGCCCCCCGGAAGGGCTGGGCGGCAGCGAGGAGTTGGCGCCGGCCTGCCTCCGCCGGGGCCCCGGGACGCGCACCGTCCGCACCGCCCCGCCGATCGCCCACGCGGTCCGCTGATGCATCGTCCGGCTCCGCGGCATATTCCGGCCGGCCCGTCACGGTCCAGCGGGACGGCGTGCGGTTCACCGCCGACGCCACAGGGATCACGGTGGAGACCGAGCGGCATTCACCCCGCGGTGACCGGTGGCAGACGCATGCCGCCCACGCCTGGCGGGATATCGCGCTACTGGTGTTCGACAGCGACCGGAGCGACGCCGTCATCGCTCTCTACGCGGTGCCCGCCGCCACGTCCGGTACCGGCGGCACCCGCAGTCACCTGGTCGACGCCCGCGCTTTCACCCGGCCTCAGTGGGAGCGGATCGCCGAAAGTGTGGAACGCGCCGGCTCGGGGCAGATCGTCCTCGATCTGCGGGGACTTGCCGGCGGACGGCCTCCGCGCGACACGTGACGCCGGTTCCGTGTGGGCCCTGGTGCGTCCGGTTCCCCGCCGGTCCTGGTGTGTGGCGGTGCGACCGGTTTTCCCGTGGGCTATGCTCTGCGGCCATGACTACCGGGACGGCCTTGCGCCACACACGGATTGGTGACCCGGCGCTCCTCTGAGCGCCGTAGGGGCCGGTGCGGGCCGGCTGTTCGATCGAGGATCCGGTGCTGCTGCGCGGGCTCCGCCTCCGTCGTGTTGATCACAGACTCAACACATCAACCACGACAGGAGACTTCATGCACACGAAGACGCTGCAGATTCCCGCCACGGACGGTCAGGCCGATGCCTTCGCCGCTTTCCCCGACCACAAGGAGCGGCTCCCAGGGGTGCTGATGTACGCGGACGGCTTCGGTATCCGGCCCGTGCTGCGGGAGATGGCCTGCGAACTGGCCGGGCACGGCTACTACGTACTCGTCCCCAACCTCTTCTACCGGCACGGCCCGGCACCGGTGATCGGACTTCCCGAGCACATCGGAGAAGAGGACCGGCCCGCGCTCATGGCCCAGCTGATGCCGTTGATCGAGGCGCACACCACGGAACGCGTACTGCGTGACGCCGACGCCTACCTCAGCTTCCTCACCACCCGGCCCGAGGTCGCCGCCGGGCCGGTCGCGGTGACCGGCTACTGCATAGGCGGCCTCCTGGCGGTGCGCACCGCAGCAGCTCACCCCGGCCAGGTGGCCGCCGTGGCCGCGTTCCACGGTCCCGTGGGCGCCGCCGGGCCCGAGACCCTCGCCGAGATCACCGCCCGGATTCACCTCGGTCATGCCGAGAGCGACCTGACATCCGAGGCCCTGGGTGAGCTCAACCGGGTCCTGGACGCCGCGAAGGCCGACTACACCTCCGAGATCTACCCCGGCACCGTCCACGGCTTCACCATGTCCGACACCGACGCCTTCGACCCCGCCGGACTGCGGCGCCACTGGGACCGCCTGCTCCCCCTCCTGGCCGGCACACCGGGCAACAGCTGAGGTCCTGCCCCGGGGCGGCTCGCGTACCACACACCACTATCGGCCCGCCCCGCGAGGGGAGCAGCCCATCGTCCCGGCGTGCGCCGGTCCTGGCGGAACCGGCAGTGCCGCGGGCCGGGCCGGTTCCGGAAATCGATGTACTGCGGCGGGAGGCAGCCGTCAGGATGATCTGTCATGGACCAGCTGGAACCGCGGGAAGCGGCACGTGTCATCGTCGGGGAACACCATCCGTACGCGCGGGCCGCGTTCGTGTGCGGAAGCGTGTTGACCGATCGGCGCACCGCGTACTCCGATCTGGACATCGTGGTACTCCTCGGCGGCGAGCCCGCCCCCTACCGGGCCGGCTTCATTGCGGGCGGGTGGCCGGTGGAGATGTTCGTCCACACCGAGGAGAGCTGGCACGGCTACGTCGAACGGGAGACCGCTGTGCGGCGCTCGCCTCTGCTGTTCATGTGCGCCCAGGGCGAGTTGGTAGTGGACCGCGACGGCAGCGGGGCCCGGATCGCGGCGGAGGCGAAGGACCGCGTCGCGGCCGGCCCGCCTACGGTCACCGCTCACGAACTGGAACCCCTGCGGTACGGACTGACCGATCTCCTCGACGACCTCGCTGGATGCACCGATCCGGGCGAGCGCCTCTTCATCGTGACCGCCCTCGCCGAGCAGGTGGCCGAGCTTGCCCTGCTGGTACGAGGTTCCTGGCTCGGCGGCGGCAAATGGCTCGCCCGGCGTTTGCAGTCGGCAGACCCCCAGCTCGCCGAGCGCCTGACCGCAGCCGTCGGCGATGCGCTCGACGGACGGACCGCGGCGTTGGCGGACGTCGTCGACAGCGGGCTGGCCGAGTGCGGCGGAAGGTTCTGGGCCGGCTACCGGAGGGGCGGAAGGGCGCAGTGACGATCTCTCAACGATGGTGACAGCCGGGGCTGCTGCCCGGCGGAACTACCCGGGGCCCCGGCAGGACGCCCGCGTCGTCGAGGCCCGGACCGAGCTCTGGCAGTCCGCCGGAAAGCGCGCCCGACCGCCACGGGAATCCTTCCCGTGGCGGTCGGCTGAGGTGCCCATTCCTGTCACCTGCCGTCAGCAGCGGTGCCCCGTGGCTCCCGCCGCCCGGGTGACGCCCCCCGCACCTGGGCTCATGTCAGCAGACCTTCATTTTGTAGATCTTGTCGTTGGGGCTTCCGCCCGTTGCGGAGCTGTCCTTGGACAGGTCCTTCAGGTAGTTCCCGGAATTGACCGCGATCATGAACCGGTTACTGGAGTCGTAGAAGCGGGACTGCACGCCGCCGTACTGGTTCCTGTTGTCGATCGAGGAGATGCTCGCAACCATCCTGGAGCCGTCAGGCCAGCTGTAGTTGCGGAGATCCTGAGTCGTGCAGGAGGACCAGTAGGTGCCGCCGCCACCGCCGCCGAAATTGCTGTTCTTGTACACGCAGAGCCGGCCGCTGCTGCAACCACCGGCTGCAAGGGTCAGGTCCATGACCCCGCCCTTGTCGAGCTGGATCGCGTGCGAGTTGAGCTGGTGCGATCCGGGGTTGAGGGCGAGGGCCCGGTGTATCTCGTGTGCCAGCTGCATCTGTTGCGGGGTGGTGTGCGGGGCCGCTGACGCGGTTCCGCTTCCCAGTGCGAAGGCCGCTGCCGCGAGGGCGGCGGTAATCGTCAGGGCTTTGTTCCTGATCTTCATTGCATCCTCCTGGGCCGGGGTGAGTCCCTGGCGCCGTCTTTCCTTGTGCTCCGTCAGATGCGATCCTTCCCCGGGCGGATGACCGCCTGCCATGGGTACTTGTCCCCATGGTCCGTCCTTGGGGGAGGACGCAGTGTCCGAACGTGCGCACAAGGAACTGCTGGATCTTGCCGTGGAGGTGATCCGCCACCCGCGGCCGCACCGCCTCGGCGGACTCATCAGTGCGAGGGTGCTCCACGTACTCGATGCGGAGTACGGCATCAACAAGAACGCCCCGTGGACCGAGGACGCCGGGGAGTTGCATGTCTGGTCGCCGGCCGGGCAGCAGGACGGACTTCTCCAGGAAGAGAACCGGCGGTCACTCCGGGCCGGCTACCCATTCGTCGACTTCTACAACGGCCGGCCGTCCCCCGGCCCGCAAAGTGCCCGTCAGATCGAGAACTCACGCGCGTGGCGGAACAGCGTGACGCGGACCGTCATACGGGAGACCTTCGGTGCCTGTGACGCCCTGGCGCTGCCACTGCCCCTGGGCACGGCCCATACGCAGGGGTGGCTGGTGTACCGCTCGGGCACGCCATTCGGAGCGGCCGACCTTGCCTACGCGTGTGTCGCGCAGCCTCTGCTCTCCGCTGTTCACCGACACCTGAACACTCTCGGCCAGTGCCGTGACCTGCCTGCCCGGGCATTGCATTTCGGCCTCACGCCGCGCGAGTGCACGGTCCTGCACCTGCTCAGCATGGCCCTCACCGCTGCCGCGATCGCACACCATCTCGGCATCTCCGTCCGAACGGTACATAAACACCTCGCGAGCCTGTATCAAAAGCTCGGCACATCGGATCGTCTCGAAACGGTATTGCGCGCGCAGAGGCTCGGCATTCTCCCTCGCGAGCCGAACGCCGGTCCGTGACGGAGGCAGACCAGTGCGTGCGGCTTGTCGATTCACCGGGGAGGATTCACCGGGAGGAGGGGGGAGGGAGGGCTCCGCTGTCCGGCGTCTCGCAGTCCGCGACGGCCGGTTCGTCGACCGACTCGACCGGCCCCCGGCGCTCCTCTTGCCGGACTGGCAACAGGACTGGCGTGCCCGGGCCGCGGTGGGCGACGGTGGGCGCATGACAGATGACTTCGTACGACCGTCCGCCTCCGACGCACCCTCACCTGCCGGCGTATACGCCGGAGACCCCAGTGTGAGGACGGAGTGGGACAACCGGTATGCAGACCGCCGGCAACTGTGGAGCGGCCGGCCCAACGGTGCGCTCGTGGCCGAGACCGCCGGGCTCACGCCCGGGCGCGTCCTCGACGTGGGCTGCGGCGAGGGTGCGGACGCCGTGTGGCTCGCGCGGGGCGGCTGGGACGTGACCGCGCTGGAGGTCTCGGGCGTGGCGCTGGAGCGGGCAGCCGGGCATGCGCGGGACGCCGGCCTCAGTGTTCGCTGGGTACACGCCACACTGACGGAGGCGCGGCTGCCATCGGCCCACTTCGACCTGGTCTCCGCCCAGTACCCGGCTCTGCTGCGCACTCCCGACGCCGAAGCCGAGCGTGCGCTGCTCGCGGCAGTCGCGCCCGGCGGCGTGTTGCTGCTCGTCCACCACGCGGGGATGGAGGCCCAGCCGACTCTGGAGAGCGGTCACGCAACGGCCGACTACGTCTGGCCCTCGATGGTCGTCGCTCTGCTCGACGACGACTGGGAGCTGGAGGTGGACGAGCAGCGGCCGCGCGTGCTGCCCGACGGCGGCGCGGGGGCGCACCACACCGACGACGTGGTGGTGCGCGCACGCCGGCTGCGCTGAGCCTCTCCGGCCCCGGGCAGGGCAGAAAAGGGCAGAGGAGGGGATCGCTGACACCGCCGCTGTGTCTGCTACGGCAGGTCGGGTGGTCCGGCGTCGGCGGCGATCGCCGCCGACGAGGGCGCTCTTGTGGTGCGGCCGGGGAGACGGGTGGGGTCAGCGGGTTTTGCGCACGGCCCGAGAGCGGTCGGCGCCGGCGGGCTCGATGCAGTGGGACTGAACGTGCTCGTAGACCATGGTGGTCTGCACGTCCGCGACCTCACGGCGCTCGGTGAGGCGGTCGATGACGAAGGCGTACACCCCGTTGACGTCCGGGACCGCGATGTGGATGAGGAAGTCATGAGTACCGGATGTGACGAACAGGCCGATGGTTTCGGACAGTTGGGCCGCCCATTCGCGGAATCCCTCGATGACCGGGCGGGCCGGCGGCCGGATGCGTACCGAGATGAGGGCCTGTACGGGGCGTCCGGCCGCCTCCAGATCCAGGGCTGCGTGGTATCCGGTGATAATGCCCTGCTCGCGCAGCAATCTCACCCGCTCCAGTGAGGTGGAGGGAGAGACTCCCGTCTTGGCGGCCAGGTCGCGGTTGGTCTGCCGTGCATCGTTCTGCAGTTCCCGCAGAAGAGCCCGGTCGACTGCATCAAGTTCCACGATTGTCTCCATCTGCCGAACGATATGTGGTGCCCGCTGAAGCTATCGGAATATCTGCCTAGCGTATCCAGTCATGAATGCGCAGAAGAACGGAACGACCTCCGCTGCCGGGCTGGCGCTTGGCGCGGCGGTGCTGTGGGGCACGGTCGGTCCCGCCCAGGTTCTGGCCGACACGACGCTGGGTCCGGCGGCCCTGGGCGGATGGCGACTGCTGGTGGGCGGCATGGTGCTGGGGGTCTTCACGGCCCGGAATCCGCTCGGAACGGGCGCCCTGACCGCCCGTTCGGCCTGGCGCCCGCTGCTGGTGTGCACGCTGTCCACCGGCCTGTACCAGGTGACCTTCCTCTGGTCGGTGTCACGGACCGGAGCGGCGCTGGCCACCGTGATCGCGCTGGGAACCGCACCGGCCGCCACCGGTTTGTGCGCCCGCTGGGCCACCGGTGAGCGGGTGGGCACTCGATGGCTGGTGAGCACGGGCGCCGCCGTGGCCGGCTGCGCCTTGCTGCTGGCGCCGGGCGGCGATGCGGTGGATGTTCCCGGCCTGCTGCTCGGGATGGTGGCCGGAATCTGCTACGGCCTCTACACGGTCTTCGCCAAGCGGCTGGCGTCCGACAATCCGGCGGTGCATCTGCCGACCGTCGCGGCCGTCTCCCTGACCGCCGGCGGGCTGATGCTCCTGCCCTGGATGGCCACCGACACCGCTGCACTGTCCGATGCCCGGTCACTCGGCCTCATCGTGTGGCTGGGCATCGCCACCACCGCCGCCGCCTACTGGCTGTTCTCCACCGGCCTGGCCGGCCTGAGTGCGACCTCGGTAGGCACGCTGAGCCTCGCCGAACCGCTGGCCGCCGCCCTGCTCGGTGTGCTTGCGCTCGGCGAACACCTGTCGGCCACCGCCTGGGCCGGCTGCGCGCTGCTGCTGGGTGGGCTGGCCGCCGTCTCCCTGCCGCATGTCCGCCAGGCGTCCCGTACGACGCCGACGGAGATAGGCGGGCGGGCTTGCGACCCGTGCTCCGTGCCTGTCCTGGGGCGCGTCGAGTAACCCCCGATCCGCTGCCTTCCGTCTCCGTCCGAACCCTGCGAGCGAGCCTGTGTGGGATCCGGTCCGGGATTCTCCCCGGCGGTGGGGCACCGCCCGCCTGCGCCGATAAATCCGGCTCACGCTGTCCTGCGCCACCGGACCAGAGCCGTTCGCCCCCGAAGTCGGACGACCGGCATCCTGCATGTCGACCTCAGGTTCTCGCTCGGTCCGGGGCGCGGAATGATCGGGGTATGAACGTTGCGGATGAACTGGTGCGGTCGGCGGACGAGGCCGACGTGATCGCGGTGGCACGGCTGTTGGAGCAAGGCGCTTCGGTGGATGCGCCGGGCAGCGGTGGGGGTACGGCGCTGGCTGCCGCGGTGCTGCGGGGACATGCCGATGTCGTCAGCCTCCTCGTCGGCGCGGGGGCCGATCCGGAGCAACAGGCGGGTGAGTACCAGGAGTCGACGCCCCTGTGCCTGGCGGCGGTCCGCGGGCACACGAGTGTCGTCGGGGCTCTGCTCGATGCCGGCGCCCCTACCGGTAGTCAGGGCAGGATGGGCTTCGTGCCACTGGTGCTGGCAGCCACGGCGGGGGTCGAGGGGTACCCGGAGACGGTGGATCTGTTGCTGGACCGCGGCGCGGACGTGAACGCGGTGATGAAACGCAGGACCGCCCTCGACTGGGCGGGCGGGTTCGGGCAGGTACGGATGGTGCGCCACCTGCTCAGCCGGGGTGCCACCCCGTCGGCCGAGGCTCTGGCCATCGCGCGCGAGGACGCCGAACGCGATCCGGAGGGCCGGCGGGTATCAGGGCGAGTCGCCGCAGCCTTGCTGGGAGCCGGTTGCGGGGCCGGAACGGATCAGTCCGTCCCGCTGTCCGAGTCGGATGGTTCCGGGACGGGAGCCACGGAGCGGGCGCAGTGACCGCGCGGGATGTGACCGATGCCGCCGACGCCCTCACACCACAGCGCGACGTGATCGGCCCAGAACCCAAGGCCGGGTCCGCTGCCCGCCGCTCCGCGATGTCCGGCGATCGCCGGCGTCCGCCCGGCACGGCTCTGTGACCGTCTCGGCACCACCCCGGCCCGTTCGTGACGGCTCAGAGGCGGCCCTTGGCGAGATCGGCCAGCATGTTCTCCTTCAGGGGGATCATGTCGATGTGCCCGAGCAATCGCTTCGCGGTGTGCTTGTCCGTCGTCGCCAGCGTCCTCGCCATGTTGGCGAACGCCAAGTCCCGTTCGTGATCCGTCCTGATGGTCAGGGCGATGCGCTCGGCTTCGCGCGCATTGACGGCGACCACCTGCTCGGCCAGGATGCGCACCGAGAAGTCCCGGCCGTTCTGCACTACTTGGTCCTCGTAGGTCACAGAGTTCGCGATGCGCTCGGCCTCCGCGAAGTCGCCCGGTCCGATGGCCACCTGAACGGCGAGGTCGGTCAGGGCAGCTGCCCGCTGACGTGCGTTCGGGATGGCGCGAGCCATCCGTTCGGCCTGACGAATCTCTTCTCTGAGGCGACGGCGTCCGGCCATGGCTTCCCCCCGGTGCCCAGGCGAGTGCGGTGGGCTTGATGACAGCACGTCAGGTGTACGGCCGCAAGGGGTGTGGGCGCCGACGGCCGGAAGTGCACGCGCCTGGCATCCCTGTCAGGCGCCGCACGCTCGGCCACCCCGGCCAGGAGAGCGTGTCGCTGCACGGGGGCACGGAAGGGGCCTCTGCCTGTGTGTCCTGTCCGCCCACTGAGCGACGTGCACGAAGCGGTCCGGCCCGGAGCCTTACGTGGTGGCTTCGACTTCGGCTGACCGGGTGGCGAGGGTGAGGTCTGCCGCCACGGCCGACATGCGGCCCGCCCTGCCGGGGAAGGGGGTGCCTGGCAGGGTGCGGACCGTGCTGTGAGCGCCGTCGCAGGCGACGAGATGGCTGCCGTGGACCCTCCCGGTCGTATCGCCGTCCGCGGCCCACTCGACGGAGACGCCGTTCCCGTCCTGCCCGACCGACGTCACTCGTTGGCCGCGTCGCACGGGTACGCCTCGCTCGGTGAGCGGCACCGTCGCCGGGCGAACGCGCCGTGCCGGAAGGCTTGAATCACCCTTGAGATGTGATCATTCCGCAGGCGAGAACAGCCTGCCCCACGGGGGAGTGGTCCGGCCGATCGGACGGTTGCCCTGGGCCGGGCTCATGGATCCGGTCATGAGGCGGGATCAGCGCGGGGCCCGCCGGCTGGCGAGTGCGAGCGGCCACGGCCACTGCCGCCGGTCGGCTCCGCCTCTGGACCGTCACGAGGGACGTCCGCCGTCGGTACCTGCTCCTGCCTGGGCTGTTCCCTCTCGCCTGGGACCACCGGACCTCCGCACGGGAGTGGTGACATGGCGCGGCGTCGGCGTCGGCTTTACCGGTCCGACCAGATCGAACTCGCACTCTCATCGAACCCGGTCGCCACAACGCCCTCCTGGACCAAGCGCCTCACGGCAGCGGCCAGAAGACATCCAGCCGTCGGGGTCGGCCCCCACGGCCGTTCCGCGTGCCCTCCGATGGTCACGACATGTGATCCCGGCCGCTGTCGAGGCTGCTCGTGATGGTGCTGCCGAGCCCAGGTTTTCCCTTGTCGTCGCGTACTCCACGTCGCCGTGTTCGGCGCCCTCGGCGGAGCTCGGTCCGCGGCGCCCGGATGCGGTGGCGGTTCAGCCGTAGAGGCTCGGCGAGTGGTACAGCGATTCCGGGCTGTCGGGGACGAAGGCGTTCTGCATCGAATCGTGACGGCGGTGCCGGCCGGGCTCGCTCGCATCGTAGACGGGAGCCTTCGGCGTCAGCCGTCCTTCGGCGGCAAGCATCTGTGCGCGCATGAGCAGGTCCTGCGCGCTCAGGCCGAGTTCTTCCCCGACGGTTCGGAGGTCGAGACCGGATTGCCAGCTCCGCTCCAACATGCGGTCCATTCCCTCCGTCCAGGTCACCGCGGCCCCGGAAAGCCCACTCTCCATCACCGGTGGATGGACCGGTGGCACAGGTTCCGGACGCGGACGGGGGACCTGGGCTCGCACAGGGTCCCGCTGAGACTCCCCTTCTGGATCGGGGACACCGGCAGGAGACTGCTGGGGTGCCCCGGCAGGAACGTTGGCCGGCGGCGCCGGCTGCGGGGACGATTCTGCGGGCGGGTCGAGCAACTCGTCGGCGACGACCCGGGCGTCCTTCTTGCCGACTGTGCGACGGGCGACGCGCACCTCGCGTTCGTTCAATCCCATCAAGTCGGCCACGGCGGCGTCACTGCCGACCGTCACGGCAAACGCGGCCAGTGCTCTCGTCCGGCTGGCCAGCGCCTCGTCCATAACCGCTTGCGCCTCCCGCACCCGCTCGTCCGTACTGCAGAACGCCTCGGCAAGAAGCGTGTTGCGTTCCCAAAGTTCACGTGGCTCCACGCAGGACCAACGTTTCTGCGCCGTCCGCGACACCCCGTCACGGCGGCATCACCCAAAAGGCCTATCAACTGCCATATAAGACTGTTGATCACAACAGTGGGCGTCGGTACCCAGGCGCGAATAAATCATCCTGTACAGGGGCGTGGATACACCGTGTCGTGTCTCTCTCCGAGGGATGTGGCAACAGCGCTGCCGGGTGGGGCAGTCGCCTGCGACGTGCCTGGAGACGAACGGCCGGAGCCGGCCGACGACGTCGCAGAACAGATGCCGCACTGCGCGGCCACGGAAGCGGTCATGCCGGATGCCCGCGGCCGCGCTGCTGCTCAGCGGACGTGCACGGTCACCGCATCGGAGGCGTGCAGGCGCACAGGGTGCTGGTCGTGTGCGCTGGTCAAGCCGTACAGCACCGCACGGAATTTCAGGCTGCCGCGCCGCGCGGACGTGCCATGTGCGCTGACCCGCGCATCACCCCTGACCGCAGCGCTGCACGTCTCCTGGTGCCATCCCTCGCCGAAGCCGTTCTCCTCCAGGCACAGCTGATGCAGGTAGCCTGCGCTGTCGTCACCGCCGTGCGCCGTGACCGTGATGCCCTTGCCGACCTGGGCAGTGCGCGGCGCCGTGATCTCCACAGCGCCCTTGGCGAACGCCGGCGCTGTGGCCAGGGCCACTGACGCCAGACCCAGCGCAGCGATCACAGCGATCCGGCCGCTCCGCGCCTTCAGCCCGGTCTTCTCCGTCCTGCTCATGGAATTCCCTCCCCTGGATCTCTCTCACATGGAGAGACCCAACCCCTTCGAAAAGGCGCCCGGTGCGCCTTGCCGACTACCGAGATGAGCCGGTCGCCGCGTCCGTTGCACCCCGCCCGCTCCGTTACAGACCCAGGACAGAACGCGCCGGCCGTGCCGGGTCCCACCCGCAGCCACCGGCATGTCTCTCGGCAGGGACGGCCCACTGACCCGTACGGTCCGGCAGGGTCGACGCGGCGTGGCCGGACCGGCCGTTCAGGGGTGGGATGCCGCCCCGGGGTGGCGGAGCCAGGGGGTCAGCCGGCTGACCGGCCCGGCCTCCTGGTGAAGCGCCGCAGCCCCCTTCGGGTGGGCTTGAGAGGTGTGTCCTCGGGGGCGGCCGGGCCCTGAGCCGCGGTCAGAGCTGCCGCCGGGGCGGCGGCCGGGCCCTCCACGTACTGGCTGCCCCGTTCGACCCGGGCGCGGACGGCCTGAGCCATGGTGTGGTGGGTCGGCTCCTGCAACAGTCCCGCCGCGGACAACCGCTCCCACATGTGCAGCAGTTCCTGGCCCCGGGTCGCCACCTGGCCCTCGTCCTGAAGTCGTTGCCAGGCCGCGGTGGCACGGGCCACCTCGGGTGCGGCCCGGTTCAGGTCGGTGCGGCAGCGAATGCGTGCGACGGTCAGCGCGAGGACAGTGGAGATCATGTAGTCGCCGCGGAGATAGGCGATGTACGCCTCGACGCCCCTTGCCTCCAGCGACAGTTCGTCCTCCGCGCCCCTGCGCAACGTCAGGTGCTCCCGCAACGCGCTGGCGAGGACGAACGCGGCGTGCAGCTCCTCGCGCTGCGCGTGCTGGATGATCCGTTCGACGCGGGCGAGCGGAGGAAACGCCTCCTCCTCCGCGGCGGTTCGCTCACGCCCTGGCGGCAGGTCCTCCTCCTCACCGATGGTCCGGCTGGAGCCGTCGGGGTACACCCGGATCCGTGCCACCTGCTGCGCACTGCGATCGATGACGGTCGCCGCCACCGGAGCCCCGAGGGTGCGCGCGAACATGGCCACGGCGTCGAGGATCGCCTCGTTGGACGGGCGCATGCCGCCCATCTCCAGCAGATGGCCGTTGACCACCGTCGACCCGTCCTCGGCCACGTACGCGTCGAGACGGATCAGCGGCGGTGCGCTGAGCGCGGGCAGGTTCCCGTTGTCACGGGGTGTCAGTGAGTGGGACATCCGCTCAGACTCCAGGTCGGACCACGCCGAGGATGGGCATGGAGGCAGCGGGCGCTGTGGTGATCGTGCGTCCGGGCCGTGGGGCGTGGACGACCTGTCCGCCTCCGATGTACATGCCCACGTGCGTGGCGTTGTAGTAGATGATCAGGTCGCCGGGCCGCGCGGATGCCAGGCTGACCCGGGTCAGTCCCTGCCACTGCGCCTGCGAGGTACGGGGGACGGGGTGCCCGGCTGCTGCCCATGCCGCGGAGGTGAGTCCGGAGCAGTCGTACGACGAGGGGCCCACGGCACCCCACACGTACGGCTTGCCGATCTGGGCCATGGCGAAGGCGACGGCCTTGCCCGCCGCCCCGCTCACCGTCGTCCCGCCGCCCGGACCGCCCCCGCCCGACGGACCACCGGAGCCGCGCCACTTGGACTTGGCTCTCTCCGTGTCCTGCTTCTCCAGCTGGGCCAGCCGCCGGGTCTCGCTCTTCTCCAGCCCCGACTCGATGCGCTCGGCCGCGGAGATCTTCTTCTCGATCTTCTCCTTCGCCCTGGCCTTCTCCGCGCGGGTGCGCTTCAGTACGCGCAACTCCTTCGCGGCGGCCTCGGACTGCCCGTCGAGCTCCGCACGGGCGGCCTTCTGGGTCTCGGAGACCCTGATGATGCTCAGCATGGCCTGGCGGGCCTGGGCGGCCTCGCCCAGCGCCTGGTCGGAATGGTCGCCGAGCAGCAACTGGAGGCCTGTGGAGGCGAGGGAGCCCCCGCGGTACTGCGTCCGGGCCGCCGCACCCGCGAGGTCGTGCAGGCCGTTCACCCGGTCCTCGGCGTGGGCGAGGTCCTCCTGCAGCGACGACAGCCGCTTCGACTGGGCGGTCGCCTTCTCGTTGGCGGCGTCGTACGCCTCGGTGGCCACCTCCGCCTCGCGGTAGAGGCCGTCCAGTTCGGTACGGATGTGCTCGATCGACCCGTCGCTCCGCGGCTCGGGGTCGTTCGGGGCCGCGTAACTCGGCCCGGGTATCAGAGCGATCGCGCAGACAAGGGCTGCTACGGTGGCCCGGCCCCGCAGTTGTCCGCCGCCGGTCGACACGTTCATCAGCTCCACTTTCAGAGGTAGCGTGCGGGCTGCTCGGACGGACGGCCTGCCATCATGGTCGCCATCGCGGGTCATATGGAGATCCGTTCGACCTGTGAACACACTACCCTCACTCGAACGGCCGGTCCCGGTATCCCCGCGCGTATCAGCGTCCCGGTGCGCAACCGCCCACTGTCTCCGGCCGGTTCTGATCCTTCGCGATCCGGAACCTCTGCCGCCCCTCGTCCGCGATCAGCGGCGCCGCCTGCGCGGACGGCCCCCTGGTGGGCTTGCCGCTGGACAGGCCACGGTCACCGGCGTCCTCGATGCGGAGGACGGTGAGAGCGTTCGCCGTCGCGCAGCTCTGTGCGCCTGCTGGGTGCCGCGACCGCCTCGGAGTTGATTCAAATGTCACACCCGGACTGCGGCGCAGCCGTCGGCCTCTCTTCGCGCCGCGGCGGCGTGCTGGTGAGCACGGACCAGGGCCGAGCCGACCGGTCCTGATCCGCCGACAGCGTCGGCCCTGGCCGCCCGGGCGTGGGTCGCCCGCAGTATCCGGGCGCGCGCCCGTCCAAGTCCGCGGGCTGGACGGGCGCGCGGCGTGGCCCGCGGACCGTGCCGCTCGGGCGCGTCCCACCCGGCCGTTCCGGTACGGGACTTCCGCACGATGCCGTTGAGTACGGTGCGGTCGTCCACCCGCGCCCTGCCCGCAATGGCAGGGAGAGCAGCGGCTGGACGAAGTACCGCTCGGTATGGGCCAGTTCATATCGGCGTATCACGCGACCGCGATCCATCGCTCAAGCTCGCTGGACAGCCCTTAGGGGTGCATCACGATCTTCCCCACGTGATCCCTGCGGGCTAGCTCTTCCTGGGCCTGGGCGGCCTGGTCCAGTGGGAACGTGGCGGCGACGACGGGCTGGATCCCGGCCTGACGAGCCAGATCCATCAGGAGGTCGAAGTGCGCGGGTGTGTGCATCGCGGAGCCGATCACCTGCGCGTTGTGCAGATAGAGGCGGCGCACGTCAAAGGTCACGTCGTATCCGCCGAGCGCACCGGCGACGACCCACCGGCCGCCTTCGCGCAGCAGGGGCAGCCCTTCGCCCACGAGGTCACCGGCGACGACGTCGAGTGCGACATCGATGCCCTCCGGGGCGGCGGCGCGGATCTGCCCGGCGACATCCCGTGCGCGGTCGACGACCTCGTGCGCGCCCGCCTCGCGCACCGCGTCGATCTTGGATCCGCTGCTGATGGCGAGTACCCGCGCACCGCGCGCACGGGCGATCTGCATCAGTGCGATGCCGACCCCACCGGACGCTCCGGAGACCAGGACGGTCTCCCCGTGCCGAAGCCGGCCCCGCTCGATCATGCCCAGAGCTGTGCCATAGGCGGTCGGCAGTGTCGCGAGCTGATCGTCCGTGAGCGGTGATTCCGTCACGTCGTGCACCCGCTCCGCCGGCGCCGTCACGTACTCGGCGTAACCGCCGTCGCGTTCACTCCCCATCAGGCCCACCGGGTTCGCATCCGGTCCTTCGGTGTCGTAGATCGCTGGGTCGACGACCACACGGCGGCCGACAAGGCTCTCGTCCACATCGGTGCCGACTGCCACGACCCGGCCGGCCACGTCGGCGCCCTGGATCCGCGGGAAGCCGACCGGTCCTCGCCAGCCTGACAGGGCCTGCGGGTCTCCCGGGCGGCCGTAGGCGCCCTCCCGGGTCCACAGGTCGGTATTGTTCAGCGCCACCGCGCTGACCTGGACCAGTACCTCTCCCGTCCGCGGAGCGGGTACTGCCACTTCCGTCAGCTCAAGAACCTCCGGCCCGCCGTGCTCCGCAATCCGCACCGCACGCATGGTCTCGGGCACGCCCATCGCTCCTACCTCCTCATAGGTATACTGATCTGTGAACCTTCGAGTCACGGTACACCGATCAGTGAAGGAGTGTCCGATGCGGGAGGCGCAGCCCATGTCACCGGCGGGCCGCCGCATCGTGGCGGCGGCCGAGGAGCTCTTCTACCGCCAGGGAATCACGGCGGTCGGCGTGGATCTGATCGCTGAGCACTCGGGCGTGACCAAGCGGACCCTGTACAACCAGTTCGGTTCGAAGGACCGCCTCCTGGCTGCCTGTCTCGCGGAACGTGAGCAACGCTGGCAGGCACTCGTCCGGGCCACCGTCGATGCCTGTGACGGCCCTGTCCAGGCCGTCACCGCACCCTTCGTGGCGCTGCGGACCTGGAGCGGGACCAACCCCCGCGGATGCGCGTTCATCAACGCACTGGCCGAACTCCCGGACCCCTCGCATCCCGCGTACCGCGTCGCCGCCCACCAGAAGCTCTGGCTGAAGGACCTGTTCGAGGAACTCGCCGGCGCGGCGGGCTGTTCGGGGGCCGCCACCCTCGCCACCCGGCTCCTTGTCCTGCACGAGGGTGCGCTCGCCATGCAGCCGCTTCTCCTCGACACCCTCGCGGAGACCGCCGACCTGGCACGAGCCCTCGTCCGGGCCAGCGCACCGCCCTGCCGGTAGGCGGGTGCCGGCCGCTTCGTGCCGGCGCCCCTTCGCCACTGAAGGAAGCCGTCCCTTTTCGCCGGGCCTTCTGCCGGCTCGAAGAATCACACCCGACGCCGCACCCCTCACGTGCGAGCGGCACCGGTTCCGTCGAAGACTTCGCGTCTGAAACAGATTCGGCGTTCCTGCCCCTGCACGAGCCGCAACACAGCCCCTCCGACGCGGGAACAGGGGCTGAGGAGGGCCAACCACCCTGCCTGAAAGGGCGCATGATACCCCGACAGATGAACGCTGAAGGAGCCCCCTGGGGGGTCACGGCCCTCAAGAGCATGTTTGCATATGTCAATGATCATTAGCACACAGGAAACTCATGAACCACAGACATACGTGGACCACATCCTGGAGCACTGGCAGAAGGACGAGGATGCCGAGGCGCTCGTCCAGGGTGCGCAGCGGCTGACCCGGGGGGAGGCGCGGCGGAGGCTGTTCCGGATGGGCCACGCGCTGCGCCGGCAGGGACTTGTACCCGGCGACGGAGTGGGCCTGTTCCTGGCCAACCGGGTGGAATCGGTCCTGGTACAGCTCGCGGTCCACCTCATCGGCTGCCGTGTCGTGTTCCTGCCGCCCGAGCCCGGACCCGGAGAGCTCGCCGCGCTGGTCGAGCAGTCCCGGGCGCGCGCCGTGGTCACCGACCCGCTCTTCGCGCAGCGGGCCGCCTCGGCGGCCGGCCAGAGCGTCCACGCCCCGGTGCTGCTCAGCCTCGGGCCCTGCGAGCAGCGGTGCACGGACCTGCTGGCGCTGGAGGCGGAGTGCCCTGAGGAGCGTCCCGACGGAGTGCAGGCCCCGGCGGCCGACGAGGCCGTCACCGTCCTCTACACCGGCGGCACTCTGGGCCGCCCCAAGCTCGCCGCACACAGCCGCCGGCTCTACGACACGCTGGTGGGCCTGGTGAAGGGCGCCCCGGAGAGCTCCCGGCCTGCGGTCTTCCCTGCCACGGACGCGAGCATGGACCGGGTGCTCGCCGCCACGCTGCTCACGCACGGCAGCGGTCACCTCACCGCGGTCCAGGCGCTGGTGACAGGAGCCGCACTCGTCGTCCTGCCCGAGTTCGAAGCGGGGGCGGCGCTGGCGGTGCTGCGCGAGGAGCGGATCACCGCCACCATGTTCGTACCGCCGATGCTGTACGCGCTTCTCGACCACCCCGGGTGCGAGCCGGGGGCCCTCCCCGCACTCCGTCGGATCGTAGTCGGAGGCGCGGCCTCGTCGCCCAGCCGGCTGCAGCAGGCGGTCGAGATCTTCGGGCCCGTGCTCAGCCAGGGGTACGGGCAGTCGGAGGCGCTCGGTATCGCTGCGTTCCGCGCGGAGGACCTTGCATCGGAGGGAGCCCAGCGGCCCGAGCTCTGGCGCAGCTGTGGTCGTGCGATCTCCGACACCGAGATCGAGATCCGTGGTGAAGGCAGCGCGGTGGCGCTGCCCGTCAGGCAGGTCGGTGAGGTGTGTGTCCGGGGTGAGACGGTGATGCTCGGCTACTACGAGGACCCGGAGCGCACCGCGGAGGCGCTGCACGACGGCTGGCTGCGCACCGGCGACATGGGCTACCTCGACGCCGAGGGGTACCTCTACCTCGTCGACCGGGCCAAGGACATCATCGTCACGGGCAGCACCAGCGACAACGTCTACTCCCGGGTCCTGGAGGACTTCCTGCTCACGCTGCCCGGTGTGCGCAACGCGGCGGCGCTGGGCGTACCCGACGAGGATTTCGGGGAGGCCGTGCAGATCTTCCTGGCCACGGCCGAGGGCGCCGACATCGATCCCGACGCGGTGCGCGCCTCGGTGACCGCCGAGTTGGGAGAGCTGTACACGCCCCGGAAGACGGTTCTGCTGGACCGGCTGCCGACGACCAAGGTCGGCAAGGTGGACAAGAAGGCTCTGCGCGCCGAGTGGACGAGCGGGGCCTTGGAAACGCGGTAGGCGCCGCGGTTCCCGAAGGCGCAGATCGCCTGCGGGGAGGAGGCGCCGGCTGCCCGCCCGCTCCCTGCGCGGGCCGCGGCGTCGAACGGCGTCACGAGCGGCCCGCGTTCGGTGCGGTCGGCTGGGTGACCTGAGGCAGGGCCGGACGGGTGGCACGCGATCGAGTTCCGGCATCCGGTAGGGAAGGGCACGGTGACTCGCGGCTGATCCCGGCGGGCTGTGCAGGTGGTGAGCCGAGCGGTGGGAGACCGGCGGGATCCGCAAGCGCGGCCGATTGACATCAACTTCGGTTGAGGTCTTAGCGTCCTGTGTGCATCCCGGGCCGCACGGCCGACGGGAGCCAAGGGTCGTCCGACCAGATTCGGGAGTCACCTCCATGGACATGGAAGTCACCGCGTGGACATCGATGCACAGTGCGATGAACGCCCAGCAGGACCGGCGGCCGTTCTCCCGGGCCACGCTGCGCCGTATCGCCGCCTTCGCCGGCCCGCATCACCGGAAGCTGTACCGCTTTCTCCTGCTCAGCGTGGTCACCGCGCTCCTCGCGGTGGCCACTCCGGTACTCGCGGGTCGCGTCGTCGACGCGATCGTCCAGGGCCGGGGGAGCGGTACCGTCTCCCGGCTCGCCTGGCTGATCGCGGCGATCGCGGTCGCCGAGGCAGGACTTGGACTGCTCGCCCGCCGGCTCTCGGCCACCCTCGGTGAGGGGCTGATCCTCGACCTCCGCACAGCGGTCTTCGACCACGTGCAGCGGATGCCGGTCGCCTTCTTCACCCGCACCCGTACAGGCGCACTCGTCAGCCGGCTCAACAACGACGTCATCGGAGCCCAACGGGCCTTCAGCAACACCCTCTCCGGCGTTGTCTCCAACGCTGTCACGCTCCTGCTGACACTCGCGGTGATGCTCAGCATCTCCTGGCAGGTCACCCTGCTCGCTCTGGTGCTGTTGCCGGTGTTCGTCGTCCCCGCCCGCCGGATGGGCACCCGGATGGCGGCGCTGCAGCGCGAAGCCGCCCATCACAACGCCGCCATGGGGACTCAGATGACCGAACGCTTCTCCGCCCCCGGCGCTACTCTCATCAAGCTCTTCGGGCGTCCCGCCGACGAGACAGCCGCTTTCGCCGTCCGCGCCCGCCGGGTGCGTGACATCGGTGTGCGTACCGCCATGGTCCAGTCGACGTTCGTCACCGCCCTGACACTGGTGTCGGCGCTGGCGCTGGCCCTGGTCTACGGACTCGGCGGCCACTACGCACTGCGCGGCGCGCTCGACCCGGGAGCTGTCGTGGCCCTCGCTCTCCTGCTGACCCGCCTCTACGCACCGCTGACCTCACTGGCCGGTGCACGGGTCGAGGTGATGAGCGCCCTGGTGAGCTTCGAGCGGGTCTTCGAGATTCTCGACCTGAAGCCGCTGATCGACGAGAAGCCGGATGCCCGCCGGGTGCCGGACGGACCCGTGTCGGTGGAGTTCGACCAGGTCTCCTTCGCCTATCCCTCCGCCGAGAAAGTCTCACTGGCCTCTCTCGAAGATGTGGCGACCCTCGACCCCCGTGGCGGGACCGAGGTCCTGCACGGCGTCTCCTTCCGTGCCGAACCGGGGCAGATGGTCGCACTCGTCGGCTCTTCCGGGGCGGGTAAATCGACGATCGCGCAGCTGCTGCCGCGCCTGTACGACGCCGACTCCGGTTCCGTACGGCTGGGCGGTGTCGACGTACGCGACCTGAGTGCCGACTCGATCCGCGAGACCCTGGGGATGGTCACGCAGGACGGGCACCTCTTCCACGAAACTGTCCGGGCCAACCTGCTGCTCGCCCGGCCCGGGGCCACCGAGGACGAGATCTGGGACGCCCTGCGCCGCTCCCGCCTCGACGGGCTGGTGGCCTCGCTGTCCGACGGCCTCGACACCGTCGTGGGTGAACGCGGATACCGGCTCTCAGGGGGCGAACGCCAGCGTCTCACCATCGCGCGGCTGTTGCTGGCCCGCCAGCGGGTGGTCATCCTCGACGAGGCCACGGCCCACCTGGACTCCACGTCCGAGGCAGCCGTCCAGCAGGCCTTGGCCGAGGCGCTCGAAGGCCGTACCGCGGTGGTGATCGCCCACCGGCTCTCCACCGTACGGGCCGCCGACCTGATCCTGGTCGTCGAGGACGGCCGGGTCGTCCAGCGCGGAACCCACAACGGACTCCTCGCAGTCGCCGGCCGCTACCGGGACCTGTACCGAACCCAGTTCGACCAGCCGGGGGCACAGGAGCCGCACCCGGTCGGCTGACCCTCACGAGGGTGCGGCGGCACGGCCGGTGAGCCGGGACCTCCCGGAAGACAGCAGGAACGCGACGGATGGAACAGGGGCGACGACGACCGCGCGCATGGCGGCCATCGCCGCCCCGTACCGCAGCCGATGGGGGAGAGGCCACCGTTCGGCCGACCGGAGCGGGGCAGCCGTGCTCAGCCGATGGTGGCTTCGATGTGCACGTGACCGATGCCCTCGTCCAGAAAGGCGGCCAGGGCGCGGCCTTCGGCGTGGACCTCTTCCCGCTCCGTGAGGGAGAGGGGGCGGAGCGGGGCGACGGCCAACCGGTTGTCGTGCACTGTCCAGGTGGCGGAGACGCGTCCGTCGACGAGCACGGCGCGCAGCCCGGCGACGGACAGGCCGAGGTGGGCGTCGTCGATGATGCGGCTGCGGTCGTGGTAGCCGAGTATCGCGTTGTCGAAGGCGGGGAGGAAGCGGACGGGCGCGGGGGTGTCGGGGTGCGGGCGCGGAGCGCCGGGCAGGTCCAGGAGTTCGCGTCCGCGCTCGTCGCGGAAGGTGACGAGTTCTTCGCGGACTGCCTTGACGGCAGCGGGGAGCCCGGCGAGGCCGCACCACGAGCGGATGTCCGCTGTGGCCGCGGGCCCGTACGCGGCGAGGTAGCGGCGTACGAGTTGTTGCCCGGCCGGGTCGGTGTCATCGGGGGAAGGCGGGTCGACGTCACGTCCGAGCCATGAGGCCAGGGGCAGGTTGCGCACACCTGCTCTGGTGTGCCACAGACCACGGGGCGGGAGCTGGGCCATCGGAATCAGGGCGGCGACGAGCAGTTCGCCCAGGGCGCGGCGTGGTGGCGTGGGCCAGCGGTCCCGGAGCGCCTGGACGAGCTCGGCCATGGTGCGGGGCTGGTTGTCAGCCATGACCGCTCTGCCGGCAGCTGCGACCTCGGCGAAATCGATGTCCGCGAGTTCACGCCGGTAGGTGCCAAGCACCCGCTGGCGCAGCATGGTGTCGTGGCGGGTCCGCCAGGCCAGCGCGTCGTCGGCGGTGACGAGGTGGACGGTGCGGCGCATCAGGTGGGTGCGCACGACCTGTCGTCCTGTCAGCAGACGGTCCAGGGAGTCAGGTGCGAAGCCCAGGAGCCGGGACCACAGTCCGACGAAGGGTTCGGGTGGCTGTTGTGCCTGCATCCCGCAGAGGTGGGCAACGGCGTCGCGGGGCGGTGTGCCGGCGCGCTCCAGCAGGTACTGCCGGGCGAGGGTCGCGCGGTTGAGGCTGCGGGTGTCGAGGACGGTCATGGCGTTCTCACGCCACGGCCCGCGCGCCGGCCGGACACCGACGCGGACGCGCTCGCGCCGCAGACGTACACATGGGCGCCCCCGTCGTTCTTCGCGGGACCCGCCGGGACGGTGTCGCAGTGCGACATCCGCGGCGTCCCGGTGATGTCAGCACCGATCGGCCCCAGGATCTGGATACAGAGCATGAGGCGCCAATGTACAGCTCTGAAGGCGCCGCGGCGCGGGCGCGCGGCGCAGAGCAAGGAGGCCCGAGGGGGGACACCGCTGCCTCCGTGAGGGCCAACGCGCCGGTCCGGGTGGTGACTTCGGCCGGCCCAGGGGCGGGCAAAACGGTTCCGCCGCCCCACCGTGAGGCTCCCGAAACGAGCCTTTCACAGCGCGGGAGGCCTCTGGGAAACAAGCGGTTCCTAGCGTTCCTGCTCATGGATTCAACGCGGTATACGCATCCGGATACGGCAGCCGTACCGCCGGTCGCCCCCGTCCCGGCGGCAGTGCCGGCAGTGGGTTCCACGCTGCGCGACGAGGTGTACGCGAGGCTGCGGGCCGCCGTGCTCGACGGTGCGTACGGGCCGCGGGAACGGCTGGCCGAGTCGCGTCTCGCGGGCCGGTTCGGGGTCTCACGGACGCCTGTGCGCGAGGCCCTGGCGAGACTGCTCGCCGACGGGCTGATCGAGCGGGGCGACGGCGGGTTCTTCGTCACGATCCCCAACCTGACCCAGTTGCGCGACCTCTACGAGCTCCGGATCACCCTGGAACTGCGCGGGATCGACCGCGCGGTCGAGGACTCCTCCCTGCGGCACGACCCGGCAGTCATCACCGCGGAGCTGGAACGCTGGTACGCGATGCGCGGGCGCCCGCCCGCGGCGGACCCGCGCTTCGTCGTGGAGGACGAGCGGTTCCATGCCGAACTCTCCCGCGCCTGCGGCAACCCCGCTCTCACGGACGCGCTCGTAGCGGTCAACGAGCGCATCCGCCGGGTGCGGATGTACGACTTCCTCACCCCGGACCGGATCGGGACGACCATCACCGAGCACATCGAGATCATGGAGTTCGTCCGTGACGGGCGCCTGGCTGACGGCTACCGCGCCCTGCAGGCCCACGTCGGCGACTCGATGGCCGTGGTGATGGAACGAGCCCGCCGCGCCATGACGCAGATGGCCCTGCACGTCGACCGGCTCTGACGCGCGGAGGACCGCTCCCGCCCCCGGCTGCCGGCGACGGCCACCGGGAGGCCCCACCCTCACCACACCCCCGAAGGGCTGACCATGACCGTCATCGACCCACGTCCGGCCACCGGAAAACCGAACTCCCCGACCGACCAGGCGACCAAGGAGACCCTGGAGGACTACACCCTGCGCTTCGCACCCCGCAGTTACCGCCGCTGGGCCCCGATGGTCGTGGCGACGACAGCGCTCGGTGGCATCGCCTACATGGCCGACTTCTCCATCGGCGCGGGCATCGGCCTGTCGCACGGCACCGGTAACGCGCTCGTGGCGATCGCCGTGGCCGCGGTCGTCGTCTTCGTCACCGGGTTCCCGCTGGCGTACTACGGGGCCCGGTACAACATCGACCTGGACCTGATCACCCGCGGTTCCGGCTTCGGGTACTACGGCTCGGTCCTCACCAGTGTCATCTTCGCCAGCTTCACCTTCATCTTCTTCGCCCTCGAAGGCTCGATCATGGCCCAGGGCCTCAAGCTCGGACTCGGGCTTCCTCTCTGGCTGGGCTATCTCATCTCCACGCTGATGGTGATCCCGCTGGTGATCTACGGGATGAAGGCGCTCAGCAAGCTCCAGGTGTGGACGACCCCGGTCTGGCTGCTGCTGATGGTGGGCCCGCTGGTCTACCTGGTCACCACCGACCCGGGCACCGTCGACCGTTTCCTCGCCTACGCCGGTACCGACGGCGACAGCGGCGTCAACACCGCGTCCGTGCTGCTGGGCGCGGGCGTATGTCTCTCCCTGATCGCGCAGATCGGCGAGCAGATCGACTACCTGCGCTTCATGCCGCCCAAAACCGAGGCCAACAAGCGCACGTGGTGGACCGCGGTGGTCATGGCGGGACCGGGCTGGGTCGTGCTCGGCGCGCTCAAGCAGGCCATCGGCGTCTTCCTCGCCGTCTACGTCCTCGCCAAGACCGGCCCGGCCGCCGCCACCGAGCCGATCCAGCAGTTCCGCGGCGCCTTCGACGCGATGCTGCCGGCCTGGCTGGTGATCCCGCTGGCCGTGGTCCTCGTCGTGATCAGCCAGATCAAGATCAACGTGACGAACGCGTACTCCGGCTCGCTCGCGTGGACCAACTCCTTCACCCGAGTCACCCGGCACTACCCGGGCCGCATGGTGTTCGTCCTGGTCAACCTGGGCTTCGCGCTCGCTCTGATGGAGGCCGACATGTTCAGCTTCCTCAACAGCATCCTGAGCTTCTACTCGAACTGCGCGATCGCCTGGATCGTCACCGTCGCCACCGACATCGGCATCAACAAGTACCTGCTGCGCCTCTCCCCGCTCGCCCCCGAGTACCGCCGCGGCATGCTCTACGCCGTCAACCCGGTCGGTGTCGTCGCCTTCGTGGCCGCGTCCGGGCTGTCCATCGCCATGTACTTCCACGCCCTGGGCGACGCGGTCCAGCCCTACTCCCCGGTCGCCGCGGCCGCGATCGCCTTCGTCCTGACCCCGCTGACGGCCGTCGTCACCAAGGGCCGCTACTACCTGCGCCGCACCGACGACGGCATCGCCGAGGCGCTGCTCGACACGGAGGGCAACCCGAGCGCGACGACGTATGAATGCCATGTCTGCCTGCAGGAGTTCGAGCGCCCCGACCTGGCGGCCTGCCGTACTCACGACGCGGTCGTCTGCTCGCTGTGCCTGAGCACCGACAAGGCCGCAGACCACGTCCTGCCGGCATCGCCCGCCCGCACATAGCCCCCGTCCGCCCTGCGGAGGGAGCAACTCCCGCGTGCCCCCTCCGCGGGACGACCCGTGTCCGTTACGCCTCTGAGGAGCTGCCGTCGTGTTCGACACCCTGCTCGTCGCCAACCGCGGAGAGATCGCCTGCCGCATCATCCGCGGCGCCCGGGCGCTCGGCCTGCGGACCGTGGCCGTGTACTCCGACGCCGACCGAGCCGCCCCGCATGTGCGCATGGCGGACACGGCGGTACGGCTGGGCCCGGCGCCCGCGACCGAGAGCTACCTGCGGGCCGACCTCGTAGTGGAGGCCGCCCACCGGACGGGCGCCGGAGCGATCCATCCCGGTTACGGATTCCTTTCCGAGAACGCGGTGTTCGCCGCCGGGGTGGAGGAGGCGGGGCTGGTCTTCGCCGGCCCCACACCTCACCAGCTGGAGGTCTTCGGCGCCAAGCACACCGCCCGCGCCGCGGCCGAGGCGGCCGGGGTGCCGCTGCTGCCCGGCACCGGACTCCTCGCCGGCCTGGACGAAGCGCTGGGAGCCGCTGAGGCGCTCGGATACCCGCTGATACTCAAGGCCACCGGCGGGGGCGGCGGAATCGGTATGCAACCGTGCGCATCCGCGGTCGAGTTGCGTGAGGCGTTTCCCCGGGTGGTCCGGCTGGCCCGCTCAGGATTCGGCGACGGCGGGGTCTTCCTTGAGCGGTTCGTGCCGCGCGCACGCCACGTCGAGGTGCAGGTGTTCGGCGACGGCGCCGGGCGGGTCGTCAGCCTCGGCGACCGGGACTGCAGCCTGCAGCGCCGCAACCAGAAGGTCATGGAGGAGGCGCCCGCGCCCGGCCTGCCGCCCGCACTGCGCGCCCGGCTGAGCCGCAGCGCACGGGACTTGTGCGCCTCGCTCGGCTACCGCTCCGCGGGCACGGTGGAGTTCGTCTACGACGCCGAACGCGAGGAGGCCGCTTTCCTGGAGGTCAACGCCCGCCTCCAGGTGGAGCACCCGGTCACCGAGGAGACCACCGGTGTCGACCTCGTCGGCTGGATGCTGCGCCTGGCGCGCGGGGAGAAGGACCTGCTCGACGGCATCGGACCCGACGGCCCACCCGCACGCGGCCACGCCGTCGAGGCCCGTATCTATGCCGAGGATCCGGCCCACGATCACCGGCCCAGCGCCGGGCTCCTCACCCGGGTCGAACTCCCCGCCGGCGTACGGGTGGACGGCTGGGCGGAGACCGGCCAGGTGGTCTCCACCGCATACGACCCGATGCTCGCCAAGGTGACAGCCACCGGCCGGGACCGCGCGGAGGCGTTCGCCAGGCTGGCGGACGCACTGGGGCGCACCCGGATCGACGGCGTCGAGACCAACCTCGGCCTGCTGCGCGCGGCCTGCCGCGCCGACGACGTCCTCGCCGCCCGGCACACCACCCGCACCCTCGCCGCCATCACCGATCCGAGCCCGCGCATCGACGTCGTGCGCGGCGGCACCATGACCACCGTGCAGGACTGGCCCGGCCGCACCGGCTACTGGGAGGTCGGCGTCCCGCCCAGCGGCCCGATGGACGACCTCTCCTTCCGCCTCGGCAACACCTGCGTCGGCAACCCGGAGGGCGCTCCCGGTCTTGAGTGCACCCTGGAGGGCCCGGCCCTGCGCTTTTCCCGCCCTGCCGTCGTCTGCGTCACCGGTGCTCCCGCCCCCGTCACGGTCGACGGTGCTCCCGCTGCCCAGTGGGAGCCCCTGGCCCTGGCCGCGGGCGCGCTGCTGGAGGTCGGCGCCCCGGAAGGCCCCGGCATGCGGACCTATGTCCTCGTGCGCGCCGGTATCGACGTCCCCGCCCATCTCGGCAGCGCCGCCACCTTCACCCTCGGTGGCTTCGGCGGACACGGCGGCCGCGCCCTGCGCACCGGCGATGTCCTGCACCCGGCCGCGCCCGGCCCCGGGGCACCGGAACCGGCCGCGGTGCCCGCCGCGCGGCGCCCGCACTTCGCCACGCACTGGCGGATCGCGGTCAGCGAAGGCCCGCACCCCGCACCGGACTTCCTCACCCGGCGCGGCATGGACACGATGTACACCGCCGACTGGAAGGTGTCCGCCCAGTCCGCGCGGACCGGTGTACGGCTGATCGGACCCCGGCCCGAATGGGCCCGCCGGGACGGCGGCGAAGCGGGACTGCACCCCTCCAACGTGCACGACACCGCGTACTCCGTCGGCGCCGTCAACCTCACGGGCGACACCCCCGCCATCCTCGGGCCCGACGGCCCGAGCCTGGGCGGCTTCGCCTGCCCCGTCACCGTCGTACGGGGCGAACGCTGGAAGGCCGGCCAGCTCCGCCCCGGCGACACCGTTCGCTTCGTCCCCGTCACCGAAGCCCGGGCGGACGACCTGCGCCTCTCTCCCGCGCTGCTCACCCTGCCCACCGACGGAGCGGACCGTGACGACGGCGTCCTGGCCCGCCGCCCCGCCACCGGCAGTACCCCGGAGGTCGTCTACCGGCGCGGCGCCGATGACAACATCCTCGTCGAGTACGGGCCCATGACTCTCGACCTCGCCCTGCGGATGCGGGTGCACGCCCTGGCGGAACACCTCGCCGCCCACCGGCCGCGCGGCCTGGTCGACATCACCCCCGGCGTGCGCTCCCTGCACCTGCACAGCGACCCCGACGAGCTTCCCCTGCGCACCCTCCTCGGCCTGCTCCAGGAGGCCGAGGAGGCGCTGCCCGCCACGGAGCGGCTGGCCGTGCCCAGCCGGGAGGTCCATCTCCCGCTGTCCTGGGACGACCCCACCGTCGACGAGGCCATCGCCCGCTACGTCACCTCGGTGCGCGACGACGCGCCCTGGAACCCCTCCAACATCGAGTTCATCCGCCGGATCAACGGCCTGGGCAGCGTGGCCGACGTCCGCCGGATCGTGTTCGACGCCCAGTACCTCGTCCTCGGCCTCGGCGACGTCTACCTCGGGGCCCCCGCCGCCACCCCGCTCGATCCGCGCCACCGCCTGGTCACCACCAAGTACAACCCGGCCCGCACCTGGACCGCCGAGGCAGGCGTCGGTATCGGCGGCTCCTACCTCTGCGTCTACGGTATGGAGAGCCCCGGCGGCTACCAGCTCATCGGCCGCACGGTGCCCATCTGGGGCGGCCTGCGCCCGCCCCGTTCCTTCGCCGGCGGCACACCCTGGCTGCTGCGCTTCTTCGACCGGCTCATCTGGCACCCGGTCGGCGCGAACGAACTCCTCGACATCCGCGCCGACCTGGCCTCCGGACGCAGCGAACTCGACATCCGCCCCGGCACGTTCTCCCTGGCCGGGCACGAACGTTTCCTGCGCGAGAACGCCGACAGCATCGCCGCCTTCCGTACCCGGCAGAGCGCCGCCTTCGCCGATGAGCGCACGGCGTGGGAGGAGGCGGGCGAATTCGCCAACGGCCCCGGCACCGCGCCCGTCCCGGCTCGGATGCCCGTGTCCCTGCCGCCCGGGGGCAGCCTCGTCGACGCGCCGCTCAGCTCCAGCGTGTGGAAAATAGCCGCCGCGCCAGGCACGCGGGTACGGGCAGGACAGCCGCTGGTCGTCCTGGAGGCCATGAAGATGGAGGTCGTGGTCCGCGCCCCGGCCGACGGAGCCGTCGCCGATGTCCTCGTCACCCCGGGCCAGCAGATCGAAGCAGGTACTCCGCTCACCGTCATCGTCCGAGAGGAAGCAGCGTGAACCAGGGTCCCCCACCCCTCGCCCCCGGTGCCGGGGGCGACGCCCGGCCCACCGGCCCCGCGCCCACGGCTGAGGAGCGGGTCGCCGCCGCCTACCGGCGCATCGACGAGACCGGCCGGCCGGAGATCTGGATCGCGCTGCGCCCGCGCGAGGATGCCGTGGCCGAGGCGCGCGTCCTCGACGCGCGTGTGGCCGCCGGGGAACTCCTGCCGCTGACCGGGAGGGTCTGCGCCGTCAAGGACAACATCGATGTCGCGGGCCTGCCCACTACGGCCGCCTGCCCCGCGTTCGCCTACCGCCCGGCCGCGTCCGCCACCGCCGTACGAAGGCTGACGGAAGCGGGGGCGATCGTGCTCGGCAAGACGAACATGGACCAGTTCGCCACCGGCCTGGTCGGCACCAGGAGCCCCTACGGACCGGTCCGTAGTGCCGGGCACCCCGAGAAGATCGCTGGGGGCTCCAGTTCCGGATCGGCTGTCGCCGTGGCCCTGGGCATCGCCGACTTCGCGCTGGGCACGGACACCGCGGGCTCGGGCCGCGTCCCGGCGGCGTTCAACAGCATCGTCGGTATCAAGCCCACCCTCGGTCTGGTGCCCAACACGGGCGTCGTCCCCGCCGCCCGGTCCTACGACTCCGTCACCGTCTTCGCCCGGAGCCTCACCGAGGCCCAGCCGGCGCTGACCATCATGACCGGCCCCGACCCGGCCGACCCGCGCAGCCGCACCTGGCCGGACGCGGTCCGGCTGGGGGCGCCTGCCGCACCGCGCGTCGCGCTCCCTCGCGGTGAGGACCTGACACCGCTGTCCCCCCAGGCCCGAGCGGCGTTCCAGGCGGCCGCCGGACAGCTCCGGGCCGAGGGAGCCGACACGGACGTCATCGACGTCGCGCCGCTGCTGGAAGCGGCCCGCCTGCTGTACGACGGCGCCCTGGTCGCCGAACGGTACGCGGCCGTCGGCGAGTTCATCGCCCGCGATCCCGCTGCCGCCGACCCCACGGTCGCCGGTATCATCCTCGCCGCGGCAGCGGTCCCCGCGTACGCACTCGCTGCCGACCAGGAACGTCTGGACCACTTCAAGGCGACCGCCGCCCGCCTGCTCTCCGGCTTCGACGCACTGCTGCTGCCCACTGTGACCGAGCACCCCACCCTCGCCGCCGTCCAGGCCGACCCGGTCGGCGTCAACAGGCGGCTCGGCACCTACACCAACTTCGTCAACCTCCTCGACATGGCGGCCGTCGCCGTCCCGGCCGGCGAGGCCGACGGCAGCCCGTTCGGCGTCAGCGTCATCACCCGTGCCTTCGATGACCGGGTGGGCCTCGACCTCGCCGCTCTGCTCACCGGTGAGC
The DNA here is from genome assembly GCF_036061255.1 of Streptomyces sp. NBC_00388. Taxonomy (NCBI): domain Bacteria; kingdom Bacillati; phylum Actinomycetota; class Actinomycetes; order Kitasatosporales; family Streptomycetaceae; genus Streptomyces; species Streptomyces sp. NBC_00388. The sequence continues at coordinate 274,198 of NZ_CP107948.1, read as the reverse complement.
AGAGCCCGGATCCCCTTCCCCGGGAGGGCACCGACCTGGTCGTCCTGGGTGCGCACCGACGCGGCCAGCCCCTCAACGACCAGCTCACCGCGGTCGGTGCCCGCTACCGGGGCGAGGTGACCACCGCCGCCGAATACCGGCTCACAGCGCTGGCCACCGAACCCGCCAGGCCCGGCCTGGTCCGTGTCGGCCCGGAGCACGGCGCAGCGATCGCCGGCGAGTGCTGGACACTGTCACCGGCCGCGCTCGGCCGCTTCCTCGCCGAGCTGCCCGCCCCCATGGCGCTCGGCCGGATCCGACTCGCCGACGGCAGCTGGGTGCTGGGTTTCCAGTGCGACCCCTATGCCGCGGGCAGGGGGGCCGACATCACCCACTACGGGGACTGGCTCAGCTACCTGGCCGCGCACTGAGGCCGTGCCGCCGGCGTCCGTCTCTCCCCGGCCGGACACGATGTTTCACCAACATGGCCTGCTGTGACGGGGCGGAGAGGGGCACCGGTGTGCAAATTATGATCTTTCACGGCCGTTCGCTGCGACGGTATGTCAGTCGCGTGGCGGGACCGGCCAGGACCTGGTGCCGCTCCCGGGGCGCGGGCAAGACTGTGGCTCGCACGTCTGTGCTCCTCTCTCGTCCCAGAAGGCTCCGCGGCGCATGCATACGTCCCTCAGACCCCACGCCTCCGAGGCGCACCTCTCGCGTGCGATGAGGAGGTGCCGCGCGTGCTGCGCTATGTGACACGCAAGGCTGCGGGGTGGCTCCTGATGATCCTGGTGGCAACCAACGCCACCTATTTCCTGTCGAGTTGGTTCCTCGACCCGCGGTCGAACTTCAAGGAGTTGCGGCCCGTACGGAGCGAGGCCCGGATCGACCGGGCTCTCGCGCCGTACAACCTGGACCCGCGGGTGCCGCTGGTGCACCGGTGGTGGGACTGGCTCACCTCGGTGCTCGTGCACTTCGACTGGGGGAGGTCTCCCACCGGTGTCTCCGTCAACGGGGAGATCGGCTACCGGTCGCTCGTCAGCGCGGAACTGGTCGTCATCGCGACCGTCCTCTCCGTGGTGGTCGGCGTCACGCTGGGCGTGTACACCGCGTCACGGCAGTACGGCTGGGCGGACCGGGTGACGCAGGCCGTGTCCATCGCGGTATTCAACGTCCCCACATCGGTCGCCGCCCTCGCGGTCGTCTTCGTCGCCATCTGGCTGAACCAGCACGCCGGTCTGCATTTCCTCTATGTCGCCGGGGCGAACTCGCCGAACGTCACGGGTTTCCTCCCGACGGTCGGCGACCGGCTGCTGCACCTGATACTGCCGACCCTGACCCTGACCCTGATGGGCTACGTCGGCTACCACCTGACACAGCGTTCGCTGCTGCTCGACACGGTCAACGCCGACTTCGTCAGGACCGCCCAGGCCGCCGGGCTCACCCGCACCCAGGCCATCCGCAGGCACGCTCTGCGCACCGCGCTCATCCCGACAGCGACCTCCGTGGCGTTCAGCGTCCCGGCCATCTTCACCGGAGCCATCATCACGGAAACGATCTTCGGCTGGAACGGCATGGGCCAGTACTTCATCCAGACCATCAGCAAGAACGACGTGCACGGCACGGTCGCGACGGCCGCCTTCGCCGCCACCCTGACCGCGGTCGGAGCGATCCTCGCGGACATCGCCACGGTCTTCCTCGACCCGAGAGTGAGGGTGAACTGACGTGGCGGCGGACCTGACGACCGACGCCCCGTCCCGCGCGACAGGGAGCCAGGCGCCGGAAGCGGCCCTTCCCGTCCAGCAGGACGGGCGGAACTCCGGCCTCGCCCGGCTCTATCTGCGGCGCTTCCTGCGTAACCGGCTGGCCGTCGCCGGTGTGGTGATCTTCGTGCTGCTGGTGCTGTTCAGTGTGTTCGGCAGCCTGTTCACTCCCTACACGTACTCCGGCGCGGACTTCGCCGCGCTCACCCAGCCGCCGAGCGCAGCCCACTGGTTCGGTACCAACCAGGGCGGCAACGACATCTACGCCGCTGCCGTACACGGACTCCAGCGGTCCCTGGCGATCGCGGTGAGCGTCTCAGTCCTGACCATCGTGGTGGCCGCTGTCATCGGCTCCAGCGCCGCGTACTTCGGAGGCCGTGCCGAGAAGGTGACGCTCGCCGTCATCCACTTCCTGCTGATCGTCCCCTCGTTCCTCATCCTCGCCCTGGTCTCCAACCGTCTCGCCGGCGACTGGCGCGTCCTCATCGTCGTGCTCACGGTGTTCGGCTGGATGCCCACCGCGCGGGTGATCTGGTCCGTATCGACCTCACTGCGCGAAAGGGACTACGTCACGGCGGCCGAATTCATGGGCGTCAGCGCCCTGCGTATCATCCTGCGCCACGTCATCCCCAACCTCGGCTCGCTCCTGATCGTCAACCTGACGCTGGGCGTCGTCTCGACCGTACTCAGCGAAACCGCCCTGTCATTCCTCGGATTCGGTGTCCAGACCCCGGACGTCTCCCTCGGCACGATGCTCGCGGACGGCGCGACCACCGTCACGAGCGCCCCCTGGCTCTTCGCCTTCCCCGCGGGCCTGGTCGTGCTGCTCACCGTCTCGATGACCTTCGTCGGCGACGGACTGCGTGACGCCCTCGACCCCACGTCCGTGACCGGCGCCGCAGGAGGCCGACGATGACGCCCACAACGATCCTTTCCAGGAACTCACCCCCCGCCGACGCCACCACCCCCGTGCTCTCGGTGCGAGACCTCCGGGTCTCCTTCCCCTCGGAGGCCGGGCCCGTCGACGCGGTGCGCGGCGTCAGCTTCGACCTGCTGCCCGGCAGGACGCTCGCCATCGTCGGTGAGTCCGGGTCGGGCAAGTCGGCCACGGCGATGGGCATCATGGGCCTGCTGCCGCCCTCCGCCGCCCTGCGGGGGCAGGTGCTGCTCGATGGCCGCAACCTGATCGGTCTCGGTGACAAGGCGCTCTCCCAGGTACGGGGCAGCTCCATCGGAATGGTCTTCCAGGACCCGCTCTCCGCACTCACACCCATCTTTCCCGTGGGCAGACTGCTCGCCGACACCGTGCGGATCCACCAGGACCTGACGAAGCGCGCCGCCTGGGAACAGGCCGTCGAACTGCTCGACCTCGTCGGTATCCCCGACCCGCGCAACCGGGCCAGGTCCTTCCCGCACGAGTTCTCCGGCGGCATGCGCCAGCGTGTCGTCATCGCGATGGCCATCGCGAACAAGCCTTCTGTGCTGGTCGCCGACGAGCCCACCACCGCCCTCGACGTCACCGTGCAGGCCCAGATCCTCGACGTCCTGCGGCTCGCGCAGGCAGAGACGGGCGCCGGACTCGTCCTCATCACACACGATCTCGGGGTCGTGGCCGGCCACGCGGACGACGTCGCCGTCATGTACGCGGGCCGGTTCGTGGAGCGGGCAGGCGTCGACGAACTGTTCCGCCGCCCCACCATGCCGTACACCGCGAGGCTGCTCGCAGCCGTGCCCACCGTGGCCGGCGGGGTCCACCGGCCCCTGATCCCGATCGGCGGGGAGCCGCCGACCCTCGTGGACCTCCCGTCCGGCTGTCCCTTTGTGACCCGCTGCGCCGTCGCACTCGAAGCGTGCCACGCCGGCGAACCCGAGCTGCGCGAAGTCGCCGGGCACGGGGACGTGGCCTGCCTGCGGGCCGACGAGATGGCCGACGGATCCCTGGACCCCGCGGGAACCGTCGCAGGCGAGGACCAGGAGAGCCGCCCCGGCCGGGCCGGGACCGGCACGGTGGTGCTCCGGGTCGAGGACCTCGTCAAAACCTTCCCCGTCACCAAGGGCGCCGTGCTCAAGCGCCGGGTGGGAACGCTGCACGCGGTCAACCGGGTCAGCTTCGAGCTGCGCGCCGGTCAGACGCTCGGCCTGGTGGGCGAGTCGGGGAGCGGGAAGACCACGACGCTGCTGGAGATCCTCCGGCTCAGGCAGCCCGAGGGCGGACGGATCGAGATCGCCGGCACCGATATCGGGGCGGGCGTATCCGCCGCGCGCGTCAAGGAGCTGCGGCAGGACGTACAGATCGTCATGCAGGACCCGCTGGGGTCCCTGGACCCGCGGCTGCCCGTCCACCAGCTGCTCGCCGAACCGCTGCAGGCCATAGGACGGGATCGCGAGTCCATCCGCTCCCGCATCAGGGAACTGCTGGCACTGGTCGGTCTGGACGCCTCGCTCAGCGACCGCTTCCCGGCGGCTCTCTCCGGCGGTCAGCGCCAGCGGGTCGGCATCGCCCGCGCTCTGGCGACCGAGCCGAAACTCCTCGTACTCGACGAGCCGCTCTCGGCCCTGGACGTATCGGTGCAGGCCGGGGTCATCAATCTGCTGGCGCGACTCAAGCGCGAACTCGCGCTCGCCTACCTCGTGGTCGCCCACGACCTGGCCGTGGTCCGGTACATCACCGACCGTGTCGCGGTGATGTACCTGGGGCGCATCGTCGAGACGGGGGACACCGAGACCATCTTCTCCGATCCGAGGCACCCGTACACCCGCGCGCTGCTCTCGGCGATTCCGGTGCCCGATCCACGACAGGAACGCAGCCGCGAACGCGTCGTGCTGGGGGGCGAGCAGCCGAGCGCGGCCCGCGCCCCCGCGGGCTGCGTCTTCGTCGACCGCTGCCCGCTCCACCGCCTCGTCGACGAGGCGGTGCGTGAGCGCTGTCGCACGGAACGCCCCGCGATGGCCCAGGTGGCCGGACGCCCCGGCCACCAGCACGCCTGTCACGCCGTCTGAGACCGGCCCGCCCACGAGAGCACTGCTCCCGGCCCCTGACGCACCGACCCGGCCCGCCGCCGGGCACCTCCTTGGCCGCTTCACCGAACCAGAAGGAAACCCTTTCGCCATGCGCGCACGATCTGTCCTGCCCGTCGCTCTCATCGCCGCCGTCTCCGTCGCCGCCACCGCGTGCCAGTCCTCCCCGGGGAAGAACGCGGCCGGCCCGGACGGGAAGGACGTCCCCAAGGCCGCGTCGGCTGCCGTCGACTACAACCCGCAGCCGTACGACAACATCAGGGACGGTGGCACGTACACCACCGTCGGCACCTTCGACGACCAGGGCAATCCGTTCAACGTCAACGCCACGCTGACCGCGTCACGGATCTGGTCCTGGTACAACGCCGACGCGATCACGTACTCACCCACCGGCGAGGTGCGGTACAACCCCGACTACTACAGCGATGTGAAGGTCGAGGTCGTGGGCGGCGACCAGAGGGTGACCCTGACGATCAACCCGAAAGCGGCCTTCAACGACGGCACACCGATCGACTGGAGAGCGATTCAGGCGACCTGGAAGGCGAACAACGGCGCGAACAAGGCCTTCGACACCTCGACCACCGACGGCTACAACCAGATCACGTCGGTCGAGCAGGGGAAGAACGCGAGACAGGCGGTCATCAAATTCAAGGGTGTGAACGCTTCGTGGTCGACGCTGTTCACCACCTTCCTGCACCCCAGGGCCGCCACCGTCGGCAACTTCAACAAGGCGTACGTCAAGAAAGCCCACCCGGAGTGGGGCACCGGCCCGTACACGGTCGCCAAGTGGGACACGCACTCGGGCGACATCACCTTCGTGAGGAACCCGAAGTGGTGGGGCAAGAAGGGCAAGCTCGACAAGCGGGTCTACGTCAACCTGGAGTCGACCGCGGCCATCAACGCCTTCAAGAACGGCCAGATCGACTACACCTCCGCCGTCGACGCTGAGAGCCTCAAGCAGATCAAGGGACTCAAGGGAACGGAGATCCGCAGCGGAGGCAGCCCCTTCGAATACTCGCTCTACTTCAACACGAAGTCCCCGGTCCTCGCGGACAAGGACGTCCGCAAGGCCCTTGAGGAGAGTATCGACCGCTCGCAGATAGCGAAGATCCAGTTCCAGGGGCTCGACTACCGGGAGCCGCTGCCCGGGTCCGCGGTGCTCTACAGCTTCCAGAAGGGCTACCGGGACAATGTCGCGGAGGTTCTGAAGTACGCGCCGGACGAGGCCGGGAAGACGCTCGACGCGGCGGGCTGGAAGCTCGGGAAGGACGGCATCCGCGTCAAGAGCGGCAAGCGGCTCGAAGTCGGTTACACGCTCCTCGGCGACGATCCGCTGAGCAAGGCCACCGCCGGCGCCTTCGCCGCCATGCTGAAGCCCGTGGGCGTCGAGCTCGACATCCGGAAGGCCGCCGAAGCGGACTTCTCCAAGATCCTCAGTGATCGCAAGTTCGACCTGTTCCTCTCCGGCAACCGTTCCATGGATCCCTTCGGCGCCCGCTACCTGTGCGACTTCTACTGCTCGGACCGCGACTCCAACCTCACCGGGGCCGGCTCACCGGGTCTGGACAAGGAGATCCGTGCCACCACCCGGATCGCCGGTCTCGGCCGGCAGGCCGCGGCGGTCAACAAGGCCGAGCAGAAGGCCCTCCAGCAGTACGCCTTCCTGCCGTTGTACAGCGGCCCCTCGACCTACGGCGTGAAGAAGGGCCTCGCCAACGTCGGCGCCACCATCTTCTACAACCCGCTCCCGGAGACCGTCGGCTGGCAGAAGTAGGCCGGGTGTCTCAACCTCGCCCTGCGGAGGAGGCGGAGCCGTTCCGGGGCGTACGGACACGGGGGCGCCATTCGCGCTGGGCGGCGTTGCCGAGGGAGTTGCCGAGGACACTGCCGACCCCGATGGCGGCGGTGGCGACGAAGGCGATCAGGGCGTACGAACCCGCTCCCGAGACGTGCAACGCGGCCTGGAGCAGGCTGCGGTAGACGTCCGGTCCCGGAAGCAGGGCCCCGGCGACACCGGGCACCACCAGGGAGCGGGCCGGGAGGCGCAGGCTGGGGGAGACCGCACCGGCAGCCGCGCCGAGGACCACCGCCCCCGTGAGAGTGGCGATCGGGGTCGGCTGGTCCAGGTACTGCTGGGTCCCGTTGTTGACGAATCCGGCGAGCACCCCGCCGGCGACCGCCCAGGGCAGCAGGCGGGGCGGCCCGCCCATGAAGACGGCGTTGCCGAGGGAACCGATGGCCGAGGTCAGCAGGGTGGCGGCGAGCGGAAGGGAGCGGAAGGCGGTGTCCCGGGCCTGTAGGTCGCTGTGCCGCAGCAGGAAGCCGACCAGGACGACGCCGGCGACCATTGCCGCGAAGAAGAGCCCCACGCTGATGATCCGGCCGCTCGCCATGGAGCGGAAGCCGGAGATCGCGTCCTCCACCATGCTGACCAAGGACAGGATGGGCAGCAGGATGACCACGTTGGCGGCGGCGACGCTGGCCGCCTCGCCGCCCGTCAGCACCCTGGCGTCGGCGAGCAGCAGGGCGGAGCCGATCGCGCAGGCGGTCTGCAGCGCTGTGACGTAGAAGGACTGGAAGCCGCTCTTGCCGAGGGCCCAGCTGACGCGGTTGCTGATGACGAAGACGAGCGGGGAGAAGAGCGCGGCCTTGAGGGTGCCGGAGGCGAGCACGCAGAGCATGGCGGCGAGCAGTGCGCCGCCCAGCACGGAGGACCACCAGGGCCAGACACCCTTGCGGGAGATGATCTGGTTCAGCGCGCGCTCGGCGGCCGTGGGGGACATGTCCGCACGCAGGATGTACCGGGTGAGGCTGTGCAACTGGTCGAGCTGGTCGAGGTCCCGGCTGTCCTCCGAGCCTGTCACCGTCAGCATCATCAGCGGGGTGACGCCCTCAGGGGCGTACTGGGCCTGGACCGTCCGGGAGGTGATGTCGACGCTGACGTTGTCCATCCGCCAGCGTGCCGTGATCGCGATGACGGCCGCTTCGATGGCCTGGGTCTCCGCGCCGGCAAGGAAGAGTTCCCGGGCGTGGCGGAGCACGAAGCGCAGGCAGGCGCCGGCGGTCCGTTCGTCCACCTGCTCAGGGACGGGGAAGGGGAAGCTCTCGAACTCGGTGCCGTAGAGCCGGTCGAGCGCCGTGGACTCGTCCCGCCGGCGGCGTTCCTGACGCTCCCGCCGGGCACGACGTCTGCCGAGGAAGGGCTTCCGTGACATGGCGGCACGGCCTTTCCGGGGTGCAGGGATGGGTAAATGAGGACAAAAGGTGAGTGTAGTCACTGAGGTCCGCTCTCTGGCCGGGAGTCGTGTCGCAGCGCTTTCGAGCAGCGGCCGGAGTGGCTCTCGGCCGGAGAGGCGGGCTCCGAGGCGTGGTGACCCCGGGCGGACACGCCGCCGGCTCTGCGCACCGGAGCGTCTCGCCCCGGTACTTATGCTCGGATCCATGGCTATTCAGCGCATGGACAACGTCGGCATCGTCGTCGACGACCTGGACGCGGCTGTCGCGTTCTTCACCGAACTCGGCATGGAGCTGGAGGGTACGGGGCAAGTCGAAGGCGTCTGGGTGGACCGCACCGTCGGACTCGACGGCGTCCGGAGCGACATCGCGATGATGCGGACCCCGGACGGCCACAGCAAACTGGAGCTGACCAAGTACCACGCCCCCGCCAGGACCGGTGGCGAGCCGGTGAGCCCCCCACCCAACACGCTGGGACTGCATCGCGTCATGTTCGCCGTCGACGACATCGATGACACCGTCGCCCGCCTCCGCGGCCATGGCGCTGAACTTCTCGGCGAGGTGGCGCAGTACGAGAGCAGCTTCCGGCTCTGCTACCTCCGCGGACCCGCGGGTATCATCGTCGCCCTTGCCGAGCCGGCCGGCTGACGCGGGACGGTCGTGCGGGCGACGGGTACACCCCGTCGCCCGCACTGCGCCCGCCTGGCGGGCCGGCGGTTCCTGCCGTGGCGACAGGGTCCTCCGGCCCGTTCCTGTCCTCGATGGGGTCGAGGGCAGGCGGGATCACGCGCCGGTCTCGCCCCCGGGGCGTTCCACGCCGATCACCTTGCGGTACACGCGGGCGCCGTCGCCGTAGTCGTCCACGGCGTAGTGCCAGGTCGCCTGGTTGTCCCACAGCACGAAGTCACCGGGGTTCCAGCCGAAGCGGATGGTGTAGTCGGGCGAGGAGGCGTGCCTGAGCAGGTGGTCGAGCAGCACCTTGCCCTCTTCCCGGGTGACTCCGGTGAGCCCGAGAGCCGAGGTGCTGATGAAGAGTCCCTTCCTTCCGCCGGCAGGGTGTCTGAGGACGACCGGATGCTCGACGGTCTCGGTGACGGCGGCCCGCTTGCTTCCCTGGGCGTAGTTCTGGGGGTTGGCGTCGTAGACGGCGCTCACCGATTCGAGCAGTACCTTGAACGGCTCCGACAGATCGTCGTACGCCGCTTGGAGATCGGCCCACAGGGTGTGTCCCCCGAGCTCGGGCACCTCCGCGTAGGAGAGTGACTCGATGGCGAAGGCGGGACTGCGCCACAACCCACCGATGTGCCAGGTGCTGGCCTTGCCGGTGTGCCGCACGTTGTAGGGGTAGGCGAGTGGGTGGGCGGTGTCTTTCACGGCGGTGGGGTGGTCGAACGGCTCGGCGAAAATGCGCACGGCTTCGACGTGCTGATCGGGAGTGAGGTTCTGGTCCCGGAACACCAGTACCTTGTGCTCCCTGAGCGCTCGGCGCAGTTGGTCCGTCGTGTCGGGGTCGACCGCGTTCGTGAGGTCGACACCGATCACCTCGGCGCCGAACCTCGGCCCGACCCGGCGTATCTCATGGCTGCTGACAGTGGTCATGCCCATCTCTCCCTGTTCTGGCACCTGTTGACGTGCGGGGCGATGTCAGGCGTGGCGACAGAGGGAGGCGCACACACGCGCCAGATCCACGTGCAGTCTGCGGTACAGCGCGGGGATGGTCACCCGGCCATGCTAGGCAGGCGGTTTCCCCTTCGGCCAGGGAGTGGTCGTTTCACTCGTATGAACAAGCGGTGTGTGCGGGTGGAGACCGCCGGCGGTCCGCCGGGGCTGGTGATGGTCGCCGCCCCTGGTCCGGCGGCGGAGCGGTGGTGTCCTCAGGTGGACCGCCGTACACGAGTCGGTGGGGCCGCCCCGCACGATCGACGGGATTCCCGGCCGTGCGCGGCGGGTTCTGCTCGTCGGTCGAGCTCAGCATCACCGTGGGGTGGCTCCGCTGTACGTCCTTGACAAGTGCCGCGCTCCCTCCTGTAGCCTACAAACGTGAATCAATGTTCGCATTTACCTGATGGGTTCACTCCGGGGCAAGGAGCCACCATGTCGGCACAGTCGGAGGGCGGGGCACAAGCCCGAACCCTGATCACCGCCATCCGTGAGCGGCGGGCGGTGCTGGCCGAGGACGGGTTCGCCAGTGACCGCGACAACACCGACCCCGCTGCCAACCTGGCGCTGCTGGCCCGGATCGGGGCGGCGCGCCTCGTCGTTCCCGCCGAGTACGGGGGGCTGTGGGACGGCACGGAACGCGGGGGATGGGGCTCGGTCATCCGGGCGGTGAGGGAGGTCAGCGCGGGTGACGGGCCCACCGGACAGAACTGGCTCAGCACCGTCCTGGTCGCCCGCGAGCTGTTCGGCCCGGACGGCAGCCTCCCGAAACCGACCCGTGCCGAGCTGGCACGCCGGATACTCGACGACGGTCTGAGGCTGGTCTCTTCCGTCGCGGAGACGGGTGTGGCGGGCCGGACGACGGCTCGACACGTCGAAGGCGGTGTGGTGCTCCGTGGTACGAAGTCCTTCAACACCAACAGCGGCGGCCCGGGGATGGCCCTGGTCCGCTGCGTGGGGGAGGGCGAGCAGACCGAGCACCACCAGGTCCTGGTCGATCTCGAACACCCCCAGGTGCGCTTGCACGGTGACTGGGACAACATGGGCCAGCGAGGGACCCGCAGTCAGACGGTCACCTACCAGGACGTCTTCGTACCGGACGGCTGGCATCAGCCGGTGGGCGGGCAGTTCTCCCCGGTCTTCCTGGGCGCGGCCATGCTGCTGCACTCCGCGCTGATGCAGGGAATCGGCGAAGGAGCCCTGGACGCTCTCATCCAGCACACGCGCACCATGAAGCGCGGCTCGCTGCCCCAGTTCGCCAGTCCGGCTGAGGATCCCCTGATCCTGCGCCGTATCGGCGCCCTCTCCAGCAGACTGGCCGCCTCCCGTGCGTTGTTGCACAGTGCGGCGGACCAATTGGAGTCACCGCAGGCCGGCGAGGACATGGACGCCGCCGTCATCGACTGCTTCCGTGCCAAGGTCGCCGCCGTCGACGCCTCGCTCGAAGCCGCTGCCGGGATCCACGAGATCACGGGCGCACGCAGTACCTCCAACACGCACCGCTACGACCGGTACTGGCGCAACGCCCGCACCTTCGCCTCCCACGACCCGATCGACGCCAAGAACGTCTATATCGGCGGCTATGAGCTCGGGAACCGGCTCCCGCAGCTGTCCACGATCATCCGGTTCTGAGCACCGGGCCCGGACCCGCGCCTGCACGCTCCTCCACGAGGACACATGAACGTCCGGCGGTCGGTGCTGTTGCGGCACCGACCGCACCGACGGACGGATCATCGCGGTCCGCGGCACCGGCCTCCCGGGTCAGTGCACCTGGGCGGCGGCCGGTACGGGTTCCTCGGCTGTCCGGTGGACCGGCTCCTGGCGTGCGATGCCGAATCCGGTGTATCCGCAGATCACCGCGATGATCACGCCGAAATAGTTCAGGAACGCATACGGCGCGTACGCCATGGTGGCGACGCCCAGCGTGGTGGACATGTAGGTGGCGGCCTCCGTCCACGGCACCAGCGGAACGAAGACCGTGCCGGAGTCCTCCAGGGTGCGCGACAGGTTCTTAGGGGCGAGTCCCCGTTCGGGGTACACGTCGCGGAACGCCTGGCCCGGCACGATGATCGTCAGGTACGAGACACCCATCGCGAAGGCCGCGCCCAGTGAGCTCAGCGCGGTGGCGAGGATGATCCCACCCGTCCTGCGGACCTTGCCGAGCAGTCGGCGCATCAGGACGTCGAGGCAACCGGTCTCGGTCAGGATGCCCGCGAAGGCGAAGCCGGCGAGGCCGATCAGCATGGTCGACGCCATCGACGACATGCCGCCGCGGTCGAGAAGCGTGCCGGCTGCGGCGGACAGGTGCCGGGGGTCGATGCCGCCGTGGCCGCTCAGCATCGACGTCGTGAAGCCGGTGGAGGCGGAGGAACAGATCTGCTGGATGGAGAAGCCCTGGAAGATACCGCCCAGGGCCCCCGCGACCGCCGAAGAGACGATGATGGTCGGCAGCGGCGGCTTCTTCGTGAGGGCGCCCAGGAGGACGACCGCCGGTGGCAGCAGGAGCAGCAGGTTGAAGTGGAACCCTTGCTCCAGCAGGGCCTGCAGGGCTCCGGTGCGCTGGGCGGCGTGTCCGTCGGCGTGCTGGGTGCGGCCCAGGACGAGGTACAGGATGCAGGAGAGCACGGCGGCCGGGCCCGTCGTGTAGAGCAGATGCCGGATGTGCTCGAACAGCGTGGAACCTGCCACCGCCGGTGCCAGGTTGGTGGTGTCCGACATCGGGGACATCTTGTCGCCGAAGTAGGCACCCGAAACGATGGCGCCCGCCGTCATCGGCAGGGACACGCCGAGACCGCCGGCCACTCCGACCAGCGCGACACCGACAGTGCCGACGGAGCCCCAGGAGGTGCCGGTCACCGTCGAGACGACCATGGTGATCAAAAACGCCAGCACCACGATCCACGACGGCTGGATGGCCTTGAGGCCCCAGTCGACGATCATGGGGATGGTACCGCTCAGTGTCCATGTGCCGACGAGCATGCCGATGGATATGAGGATCAGCAGCGCCGGCATCGCTGCGTCGATCTTCGACCGTATGCCCACGAGCATCTCGTTCCAGGTGACGCCGAGCCACCGCGCGATGGTGCCGGTGACGACGCAGGCCATGAGGAGGAGCACCACGGGGTCGAGGCCGAGCCACAGAGTGCCCGTGATCATCAGGGTCAGCATCAGCACGACGGGCAGCGTGGCGACGAGCAGTCCAGGGGTACGGCGTTCGCCCGGGGGCGCCGCCACGGTGGACGGGTCGGTCATTTCGGGTACTCCAGAGGTCGGCGGGGCGGGCGGTCCGGCAGAGCGGGGGGAAGGAGGAGGAGCGGCCGGGGCGGCGTCGTCAGCCGGGGACGAACAGGGCAACCGAAGGCGCCGGGGCGCAGCGGCACAGGGCATCCGAAGGCGCCGCGGCACAGGGCATACGGAAGTGCGCCGGGGCGCTACGGAGACGGGGGCCCGGGGCGTACGTGGTGGCAGGACTTCCTCGGTGCGGGATCAGCCGCCGGTCGGCGATCCCGAAGCCGGGGGGTACGGCGGGGCGGGTGTCGAGCTCCCGGTCGAGGCCGCCATATGGGCCCGTACACGGTCGAGATGGAGGTGCATGAGCGTGGCGGCACGCTCGCCGTCCCCGTCGGCCACGGCGGCGGCGATCTCCTCGTGATCGTCCAGGGAGCCGGCCGTGTGAGCCGCCGGAACGTCCAGCGGACTGCGCAGCAGGATGACTTGCTGCTGCACTCGCCACAGCTGCTCCGCGACGCGCGGACTGCGCGCGGTGTTCGTCAGGGTCCGGTGAAAGTCCAGATCCAGCCGGTAAGGGAAGCGCCGGCCGCCCTGGACGGTCTTCCGCGCCCGGGCGCAGGCCGAGCGCAGGGCGGCGACGTCCTTGTCGTCCCGGCGCTCGGCGGCGAGCCGGGCGGAGGCCATCTCCAGTGCCGTGCGGAGTTCGAACAGGGCCCCTACCTCGTCGGGGTCGGCCGCGAAGACCGTGGCACCCCGGTTGGGGCTGTGCACGAGCAGACCCTCGCTGACCAGTAGCCGAACGGCCTCGCGCAGAGGGCCCCGGCTGGTTCCGAGTTCCCTGGCCAGCACCACCTCGTTGATCCGGGTTCCGGGGAGCAGGCTGCCGCCGAGCAGCCGTTCGCGCAGTACCTCGGCGATCTGGACGGCGAGGCCGCGTTGCAGGGTCTCACTCACGGACGGGAGCCTCCTTCGACCGGACAAGGTGTTGACAGTTGCCAGTTGACAGCTGTGTTTCCGCAGATGTCAAGGATCGCCCGGCGATTCGTTGCCGCACTCGACAGTTCCTTACGCCAAGTGATAACTGTCAACAGTTGACTGCAACTGGAAAGGCGGACGTAACTGATGCACACCGTGGTGGCCGAGGTCTGGCGTGGGGATTTCCTGGAGTCCATGCACCACGGGACGGTCCTCGCGACCGCCCCGGACGGTTCCGAGAGCGTGCTGATCGGGGATGTCGACGCCCCGATGTACCCGCGCTCCTCGAACAAGCCCCTTCAGGCGCTCGGCATGCTGCGCGCCGGGCTCGGGCTGGACGGTCCGCTCCTGGCGCTGGCCTGCGCCAGCCACTCGGGGGAGGAGATCCACCTGGACGGCGTACGGGCGATCCTCGCATCGGCCGGACTCGGCACGGACGCGCTGCGCTGCACGGCCGCCCTGCCCATCGGCGAGGGCGCGCTGCGTGCCTGGCTGGAGAGCGGGGGACAGCCTTCCCCTCTCACGATGAACTGCTCCGGCAAGCACGCCGCGATGCTGGCGACGTGCGTGACCAGCGGCTGGGACACCGCCACGTACCTCGACCCCCGGCACCCGCTCCAGGTGCTGCTGCGCGAGACTCTGGAGGAGACCGCGGGAGAGAAGGTCACCGTCACGGGCATCGACGGCTGCGGCGCACCGCTGTTCGCCATCAGTCTGCGGGGTCTCGCCCGGGCGTTCGGCCGTCTGGCCTCGGCGACGGAGGGAAGCCTCGAACACCGCGTGGCGCACGCGATGAACACGCACCCGCGGTACGTAGGCGGCACGGGCCGGGACGTGACCCGGCTCATGGGCGCCCTGCCGGGAGCCGTTGCCAAGGATGGCGCCGAGGGCGTCTACGCGCTCGGCCTGCCGGACGGGTCCGCGGTCTCCCTCAAGATCGCCGACGGTTCCCAGCGTTCCCGCCCCGTGGTGATGATCGCGGCCCTGCGCCATCTCGGGATCGACGTGGACGGCGACGAGACACTCACCGCCCTCGCCACCGCACCGGTCCTCGGCCACGGCGAGGTGGTCGGGTCGGTCCGCCCCACGTTCTGAAAGAGGCGAGGACGCCTTTGGGGTCCGGGGCCCGGCGGTGCCGGTGAGGGACTTGATGTCCAGTTGACGTGAGTCAGGGGTTCGGTGGCAGCAGGCGCTGTGTCCGATCGTTCTGGCCGGGGACGTACGGCGGTTCACGCTCGCGGTCCCCGCCCGCGCGCCGAGCCCCGCTCATACCTCGGCGGATGCGCCCGTCGCCGCCGCGATCAGGACGGCCGCCGCCGCGCGGGAGGCCGCGGCCACCGTGGAGTCGTGGTCCATCAGGGCGGAGATGCCGGCGCCGTCGTAGAGGAGTTGGAGCTGGCGGCCCAGGGTGTCGGGATCGGCGGCGCCTGCCTCGGCGGCGAGCCGGGTGAAGAGTTCACGCATCCAGCCGCGGAAGGCGTCCGCCGCTTCCTGGACCAGCCCGCCAGGGCTGGCCTCGGCGCCGGCGCGGATGAAGGCGCAGCCGTGGAAGTCGGGCCGGTCGAACTGCCGCCCCTGGGACTCGAAGACCGCCAGCATCTGCTCCCGGGGCGTGTCGTGCTCCGCGACGGCCCGGGTGAGCCGGTCGGCGGTGCCCGCGTGCCGGGTGTCGAGGTACGCCCGGACGAGCTGCTCCTTACCGCCGAAGGTGTTGTACAGCGACGCCTTGGCCACGCCCGCGTGCTCGATGACCCGGTCGATCCCGACGCTCTGCACGCCCTCCGCGTAGAACAGCTCATTCGCGGCGGCGAGCAGGCGCTCACGCGCCGACGGTTTCGCGTTGCTCCGCACACTCGCCATGACGGTCACTCCTTCAGACAGATCTGTCTACATTATGCCCCGGCCGCGTCCCTCCGCCCGGGACCCGGCCGGGGCCGCTCCTCAGGTGTTGTCGCCGACTCGCTCGCCCGGCAGGACCGCCGCCCCGTCCCGCCCGCCGCGCGCCAGCCCGAACAGCGCGAACGCCGCGAGGACGATCACGGCGACGCCGTACTCCTGTGCGGTGGCAGTCAGACCGCCCGCGTGGACGACGAGGAACCCGGCGATCACGGCGGGCACCCCCATGCCCAGGTAGGAGACGACGAAGAGCAGCGACAGCACTCCGGAACTCTCGTGCGGACGGGCCAGTGGCATCACCGTACGGATGCCGCCCTGGAACCCGCTGCCGAAGCCGATGCCCGCGATGGCGGTGCCGGCGAAGAAGCCGGCGGGGGAGGAGGCACGGATCGAGACGAGGGTGAGGGCCACCCCGGCGATCAGCGCGAGGATGCCGGTGAGCATCACCGTCCGGGTCGCCGCCTTCCGCAGGATCAGCACCGAGACGGCGGCGACCCCGGCGAGAACGAACAGGCTGAGCCCGCCGAGGACTTCGGAGCTGGAACCGGTCAACTGCCGTGCGAGGGACGGGCCGAGCGACCCGTAAAGACCGGCCAGCGCCCAGACGGCGAACAGCACCGGCGCGGCAACCAGCATCGGGCGGCGTACGGCGCGCGGCAGCTTGATCTCCGGTGTCAGGCTGGTCAGTGCCCCGGGCTTGCGGGTCACCGTCTCCGCCATCAGCGCGACAGCGACGGCCTGGAGGACGAAGACCGCCAGCAGCCCGACGTAGACCAGATGGGTGGGGGCGGGCAGGAACTGCACGACGAGACCGGATACCAGTGCGCCGCTCGCCGTACCGATGCCCGGGACGACCGCGTTGGTGATCGTGCCGCGCGGCCGGTCGATGTCCATCATCCCGGCACCTATCGCGCCGAGTGCGGCGCCGGTCGACAGCCCCTGGACAATCCGGGCGATCATCAGCCCCGGCACACCGTCGGCGGTGGCGAACACGATCATCGAAGCGGCCTGTGCGGCCAGCGCGGCGAGCAGCACCGGCCGCCTGCCGACGTGGTCGGAGAGCTTGCCCATGGTGAGCAGCCCGAATAGCACGGCCACCGCGTAGACGCCGAACACGACGGTGGTGGTGATCGGGTCGAAGCCCCATTCGGCCTGGTAGACCGCGTAGAGCGGGGTCGGCGCGCTGGAGGCCGCCAGGAAGGAGATGGTGATCGAGGCGAGCACGTACAGCGCCACGTTCGGCGGCAGCCGCCGGCCCCGCGCGGATGCGGGAGCGGAGCCCGATCCGGAAGGGGATCCGGCATCGGCGCCCGCTGTATCCGAGGTGCGCGCCGGTTTGGGCGCGGGGACGACCGAGAGATTCGTCATGACCATTCCCGTCCGAAGCGTGAGTAGACCTGTCTGTCTAGTTCTGAATCAGATTAGACAGACAGGTCTACTCAGGTCAAGCGGGAGAGGCGAGCGTCGCTCGTGACGGGCTCGCGGGCCGGCGGCGGCCTCCGGGCCTGCGAGGCTGGGGCCTGCCACGTTCCACCCACCGGCCCGGACTCGGCGGCCTTCCTGACCTCATGGCGTTCAGGCGGCGCGAGGAGTGGCGTACCAGGGCTGAAGCCTTTGCGTTCGTGGCCCCGGTTGCCGCCGGGGCTCTGCGCAAGCCCAAGGAGCCTGCCGGAGACGCAGGCGGCAGCCGGAGGGGATGGCCATCAGCGGCGGGTGGCAGGTGACCTGCTCGGAGCGATGGAAAGGCAGCACCGCGCGTGGGGCAGGATGGGTTCCCATGACGGGTGGGGGAGACAGGCTCGAAGAACTGTTGCAACGCGCGGGGCTGGACGTCGTACGGGATCCGCGGACCGAGGAGGTGCTGCCGCCCCGGGCAGCTTGGCGACCGGTGGTCTCGGGCGGCGCCAAGCCGGCGACGGCCGTGCGAACGGACCTGCCCGATCTGGTCGCCGGGCTCAACGCACAGTGGCACCGGCTCGCGGCCGGCAATGGGATCATCGGCGAGGACGGCGCGTTCCTCATCGACGTCGCCGGTGACTGGACGGGCTGTGCGCCCCGGCGCTGGACGCGTGTGCGGCTCACTGACCCGTGGGACCTCGCCGGAGTTCTGGGCGAGCTGCCCGGGCGGCCGGAGTTCATCACTCTCGCGACGGACGGCAGCACCCTGATCGCAGTGACGACCACGGAGGACGAGGTCCGGTTCACCCTGCTCGACGACCTCGCGGAGCACCAGGAGTCAGCCGCGCAGGCGGCGGCCCGGGAAACCCCTCGGGAGAGGGAAGCTGCCTGGGCGGCACTGTTTCAGGGACCGGGGCCTTCGGCGAGACTGCGCGAGATGTGGGCGCACGGGCTGGCCCTCAACCCGGCCACCCCCGATGACCTGTGCGCCGGCCTTCTGGGTCTGTCGCACTTCCTCCTGTGGCGCCCCCTGCCCACGGCGGTCGTCGAGGCGGCCATGGCCCACCCGGATCGGAAGCTCAGGCAGTTGCTGGCCGAAGCCCAGCCGAACATCACCACGGGGCAGTGGACTCGTCTGATCCTGGGCGAACAGGAACCCCGGCGCCGGTGGCTGCTCACCATGCTCGCGGCAGAGCGGCAAGCCGGGCTCAGCGACGCGGCCTGCGAACAGCTCGCCGCGGACCTGTCCGCGCAAGTCCGCCAAGAGGCTGTTCGCCTTCCCGGCCTGCCCACAGGAGTACTCACCGCCCTGGCCGCCGACGCCGACTCGTCCGTACGGGCCTCGGCCTGTCGCAGAGCCTGGCCACATCTGGACGGGACGGCCCGGCTCGCACTCCTCGGCGACCCCTGCGGAGAGGTCCGCGTCGAAGCACTCCTCAAGTACCACCAGGACCATCCGATGCCCCTGTCGGTCTTCGATGCCGAGGAACTCCAGGACCGTGCAGTGCGGACCTGTCGCCTGGACCGCGGCCTCGCCGAACACGTGGCCCGTCACATCGATCCGGCCCGGCGCCGTGCGCTCGCGGGCAATCAGCATCTTGATCCGGACCTGGTCGCCCTCCTCGCACAGGACCCTGACAAACACGTCCGCTTCGAGGTCTCCACGCGCTCTGATCTCACCGAGGAGCAGCGAGCGGACATCAGCATCGACTTCGAACCGGGCACCCACTACAGCACGCTCGACTGGGTCAGGGAGCTGCATGGCGATCACGGCGCCATGCGCCGCCTGGCCGTCTCGCCCCACCCCCTCGTGCGCAGGAGCGTCGCCCGGGCCGGGCAACTCCCGCCGGACGTCGTCGAACTGCTCGCCCGTGACGAAGACCGAGTCGTCCAGCTCTTCCTCGCGGAATCCTGCGACAACGCCCCCGCCGACATGCTGCTGCGGGTGTGGCAGTGGTGGACCGGCAGCCTCAGCATCCCCGACCGCCCCCACGGCCACCCGAACTTCCCCCGCAGTGACCTGCTCCGCTACGCCGACGACCCGAACCCGCGGATGCGCCGGCTGGCCTTGGACGACCCGGAGTCAACGACCGAGCTGGTCGAGAAGTTCAGCCGGGACAGCAACGCGGAAGTACGACACCGAGCCGCGACCGACCCGCGGCTGACGCTCGCGTCGGCGCTGCGGCTGCTCGACGACCCGCACGAAGGCGTGGCCCACACGGCTGCCCGGCACCCCCGACTGCCCGCGCGGGTCCTGATCCGGTTGCTTCGGGATGCCGATACCGCACAAGCCGCAGCCCGGCACCCGGCGTTGCCCATCCATGTCATGGAACAGATGCTCAAGCGGATCCAGCCTCCGGCCGGCCCGGGTCACCCATAGGCCGACGACTTCGGGCGTGAGATGGGGGAGCGGCAGACCAGGGCGTACGACCGGGCCGTGTCTCCTCGGCCAGGGTGTACAGGTCCGAGTGTGCCCGTGATGCTGAACCGGGCGCTGCGGCGCTCCTGGTGGGATCACCCTCCATGTCCACCTGAGCGCAGGCGGCAAGTGCCGGCCACGCTCGCAGGTCCCGCCGGACCGTGGCGACGCGTCGACGCTCCTCCACGCCGGGCGTCAGCCTGCTGCCCGAGGAAGGTGGGTGGATGAGATACACGTAAAAGCCGCTACTTCACGGCAGCACGTGACGCTCGAACAGCGCGTGAGCGTGGCGGATCGTGCGGGTGGTGATCAGCGGGCCTTGTCGGCCACCGATGGGGTAAGGCTGGCGCGGTCGAACGGGCCACCGTGCGCGGCGGCGTACGTGATGGCGTCGTTGACGGCATCGAGGCCGAACGACCGGACCCGTTCGGGGGCGAGATCCAAAGCGCCCGAGGCAAGGAGCCGGATGATGCCGACATTGGCTGTGCGCGGGTACATCCACTGCCCGCGCACGGTGATCGAGTTGCGCATGATCCATGGGTACGGGAGTGCGAGGTCGTCGCCACCGAGCATGCCGACGCCGCCCATGAGGACGACCCGGCCGTACTCGCGCACGGTCATGGCCGCCGCGCGTGAGGCCGAGCTGGGTGCGCTCGGCGGGAGCAGGTCGATCACCATGTCGATCGGGCCGTCGGCCGCCGCGGACATCGCCGCCCGGTCGGTGGCCTCGTCCCCGCTCAGCGGGACCGGGCGCAGCCGCGGACCGAACCGGTCGGCGAGGAGGTCGAGCGCGGCCTTGTTGCGGCCCGGGGCGACCACGCGGCCCGCGCCCATCGCGAACGCGACCGCGACCGCACTGCTGCCGAGGTTGCCGGTGGCCCCGCTGACGAGCAGGGTCTCGCCGGCTGCGAGCCCGCCTGCCAGCAGCCCGCCGTAGGAGATGGTGTGCACGGTGAGCGCGGCCCAGCGGGCCGGATCCTCCCCGGCCGCGGCGGGCAGCGCGAAGACGTTCTCCGTCGGGACCCGTGTGAGCTCGGCGAACGCGCCGTCGTGCATGTACTCGGCGAGCCGTGCGCCGCCCTCCCCGCGCGAACTCCAGCCTTGGAGCGTGATGTCGGGTGTCAGGGCATCGTCCCGCGAGCGCACTGTCGAGTCGCACCACACCAGGTCGCCGGTCCGCAGCCTGGTGGCGTCAGGGCCGACGTGGACGATCCGTCCCACCGCGCCGACACCGGGCACGACGGGAGGTACAAGGGGGTACTTCCGCTTGCCGCTGAAGACTTCGGCCGCGTAGGGCGCCACGCCGGCGGCGAGGACCTCGACCACCACCTCACCGCTGCCTGCCTCCGGGTCCGGCATCTCCCGCACCGAGAGTGGGGCGCCGAACCGCGTCAGAACTGCTGCTCGCATGTGATGACCTCCATGTTCGTCCGTGCTCTTGCGATCAACACTAGGAGCGGGACCTACTTGCGGGAAGCGAAGATCTCGCACCTGTGGTATGCGTATGACGCATGGACATCTCCAGTACGGGACTGCGGGTCCTGCGGCAGATCGCCGAGTCCGGCAGCTTCACCGCGGCGGCCGCCCGACTCGGATACACGCAGTCGGCCGTCTCACGCCAGGCCGCCGCCCTCGAACACAGCGCCGGAACCACCCTGTTCGAACGCCGCCCGGACGGGGTGCGGCTCACTCCCGCCGGCTTGACCCTGCTGCGGCACGCCCACACGATCCTCGCCTCGCTCGCAGCGGCCGAGCGTGAACTCACCGGCACAGTCCCGCAGGCCGAACTGGTGCGGCTCGGGGCAGTCCTGAGCGCGGGCTCGGCGATCCTGCCCGCGGCGCTGGCACACCTCGCGGAGGCCAATCCGCAGATCACTGTCACCACCCGCGAGGGCACCACGCCCTCCCTGATCCGGGCGTTGCGCGCGGGATCGCTCGACCTCGCCCTGCTGACATCCCGCCCACCCCACCGGCCCTTCGACAGCGAGTTGCCGCGCCTGCACCTCGAAGCCGTCGCCGACACCGAACTGGTCGTGGCCGTGTCCTCGACCGGAGAGTTCGCCGGACGCACCACGGTGCACGTCGTCGAACTGGTCGACGCCGCATGGATCTCGACCCCGGCGTCGAACTCCGAGCCGCTGCTCGGTGTCTGGCCCGGCCTGCCCGGGCGGCCGCGCGTCGTCCACTCCGCGCGCGACTGGCTGACGAAGCTCCAACTGGTCGCCGGAGGCTTCGGCGTGACCACGGTGCCGTCCCGGCTCTCACCGGTGCTGCCGCCCGGGGTGAGCCTGCTGCGCGTCGACGGCACGCCCCCCGAGATCCGCCGGGTGCTCGTGGCACGCCTCTCCGGCCGCCCCACCCCGGCGATCACCGCCGTCACCCAGGCGATCACGTCGGCCGCCTGAACGACCGAAGCCTCACACAACTGGTGTGGGCTGGCAGCCGGGCGTTACCTGGCTCCGCCTCGACCGTTAAGTCGAGCATGATCACTCGACGCTTGACCACCATGCTGGGCGCCTTCGCCGCATCCGCCCTGTTCGCGCTCTCCCTGCCCACCTCTGCCGCCCATGCCGCCGAGTGCGGGGTCCGCTCGGACGGCAGGCTGTACTGCGGCAACGCCGTCGGAGCGAAGGGGTACGCGGACCGCTCCTACCGTTCTGCGACCCGCGGCACGCTCACCACCGGGTTCAACTGGTTCGCGTGCTGGGGCCACGGCGATCCCCACCAGGGTGGGAATGACATCTGGTACTGGACGCAGCTCGACAACGGCGCATGGGGCAACGTCCCGGCCGTCTCCGTGAGGACGGGCCAGGACCCGGCCCCCGGCCTGCGCGAGTGCTGACGCCGTAACGGGATCCGAACGCTGCAGTCGGTCGCAGTGACCAACTGCAGCGCCGGGCCGCTTCATTCGCTCACGTGCCGTTCGCGCGGGTCGCACGGGACGGTGCTGACCGATGCCGCGGCCCGGCCCCCCGGTGCTCACCGAGCGTTGTGCGCATCGTCGGGACGCGCTCGCCGTCCGTCCTCCTCCAGCCGGCGGGAGATCGCGAGGGCCGTGGCCCGCACGGCCGGCCCATAGCCCGCGTCCGCGAAGCCTGTGCTGGGTGCCACGACCGACAACGCCGCCACCACGTCGTTCCCGTCCCGTACCGGCGCGGCCACGGTAGTCAACCGCCAGGGGTGACTCTGCCTGCCGAAAGCGTGGTCACCACGCCGTACCTCAGCGAGCGTGCGGCGCAGGTCGGCCGGGGTGCAGATGTCGTCATGGCCCTCTCCGGGCTCATAGGTGGTGATGGCGTGATCCTGGACGGCCGCGGGTGCGAAGGCGAGCAGCACCAGTCCGATGCCGGTGGACGTCAGCGGAAGGCGGCCTCCGACGCGGTAGTGCACAGGACTGGCGTCGAGCGCCGAAAGCCGTTCGACGAGCACGGCCTCATGCTGCTCACGTACGGCAAGCAGCACATGCTGCCGTGTGACGTGGAAGAGGTCTTCCATGCAGGGCATGGCGACGGAACGTAGCCCATGACCGCGCGGGGCCAGGGACGCGGTCTCCAGCAATCGCAGCCCCACGACGTAGCGCCCGTCGGCGAGGCGCTCCAGCGCACCCACGTGGACGAGGGACCGGGCGAGCCTCAGCGCGCTGCTGCGGGGCGTGCCGCTGCGCTGCGCGAGTTCGGCGAGGGTCAGGGCCCGATGGTCACTGTCGAACGTACTGAGCAGGGAAAACGCCCGATCGATGACGGGTTGCCCCTCGGCCGGCTTTCCTCCGCGTCTTGGCCGATCGCTCCCATCGGAAATCCCCGTTTCATTCATTGGCATCACACATGCCAGCTTACGGCTGCGCTTCTACGCTCTTCCAGGTACGCACCCCCACCCAAGGGAGCCCGCATGACCCCGGCCGGCCTCATCGACGTCCACGCCCATTTCGTCACCGACAGCTACGTCGCCGCGGCTCGGTCCGCCGGGATCGAACACCCCGACGGGATGCCCGGATGGCCCGCGTGGAGCGTCGAGCAGCATCTCGGTCTGATGGAAGGCTCAGGGATCGAGAAGTCCTACCTGTCGGTCTCCTCACCGGGCGTGCACTTCGGTGACGACGTCGCGGCCCGTGCTCTGGCGCGCGAGGTCAACGCATTCGGGGCCCAGGTCCGCAGCGACCATCCGCAGCGTTTCGGTCACTTCGCCTCCCTGCCCCTGCCCGACGTCGAGGGCTCGCTCGCCGAGGCCGCCCACGCCCTCGACGTGCTCGGCGCGGACGGGGTGGCCGTGGAGACCAACCATCACGGCGTCTACCTCGGTGACTCCCGGTTCGAACCGCTGTGGGAGGACCTCGACCGCCGCGGAGCCCTCGTCTTCGTCCACCCCACGTCCCCGCCCCACGCCGACGCACTGTCCCTCGGACGGCCGCGGCCGATGCTGGAGTTCCTCTTCGACACCGCCCGCACGGCGAGCGACCTGCTCCTGCGCGGCGTCCTCACCCGCCATCCGCGGATTCGCTGGGTGCTGACCCATGGCGGGGGAGCGCTGCCACTGCTCGCCGACCGCATGGACATGTTCAGCACAGTCGTGGGAGGCGGCCTCGCGGACGCGCCCAGCGCCGTCGAGCAGCTCGGCCGTCTCTGGTACGACATGGCCGGGACGCCATTCCCGCGCCAGATTCCGGCCATCGACGCCGCATTCGGCACCGACCGCCTCCTGTACGGGAGCGACTACTGCTGGACACCCGCGGGAGCGGCCCGGGCCCAGGCCGCCTCCGTCGACTCGGCGGCACAGCCGTCCGCCACCGACACCTGGCGGGACCTCACCACCCGCAACGCGCGACGGTTGTTCGCCGTGTGAGGGCCACCCCGACGCCGCCGGGCGAAGGCCGGGGCGCAGCGGAGCGAGTGCAGACGGCCGAGGCGGTCCGCGCACAAGGGCGGACGGTGACGTGACAATCCCCAGGAGAGACATTGAGCAGGTACGTTGAGCCATCCTCGGTCAGCGGACGGGTGGTGGTGAAGGGTGTCACCGTGGTCGACCCGTTGGACGGGACTCGCACACCCGGCCAGGACATCGTGGTCGAGGGGGACCGGATCACGTCCGTGACGGCGACCGGAGCCCCGGTCGCAGGTGCACATGTGGTGGAGGGCCGAGGACGCTTCGTTGTCCCGGCGTTCCTGGACATGCACATGCACGCTCTGAACACGCCGGAGGACGTCGACGGAACCTATGCGCTGATGCTCGCCAACGGTGTCGTCGGCTTCCGCCAGATGTCGGGCAGCAGGGCGCTGCTGAGGTCCCGTCGTGAGGGCACGCTGCCCCGGCCGATCGGTGCGCCGGCCCTGAAAGCAACCGCTGGTGACCTGCTGACCCCGCTGAACGCCGGCACGGCCGCCGGCGCGGTCCAGGCCGTACGGGAACAGCACCGGGACGGCGCCGACTTCGTCAAGGCGGGCATGACGACCCGGGAGACGTTCCTGGCAGCCCTTCAGGAGGCGAACCGCCTCGGCATCCGTCTCGGTGGCCACTTGCCCGCCGACCTCGACCCCCGGGAGGCGGCGCGCGGTGGGGTGTGGTCGATCGAGCACCTGGGCCCCGGCGTGACCGTGTTCGCCGCCGCGTCCTCCCGGGAGGCCGAGGTACGTTCCAAGAACGCCACCCGGAAGCTCCCACCGATCCCCAAGGTCAAGCTCCCCGGCGCCGACAAGCTGGTGATGAAGCTGGTCAAGGGTATGGCCGTGAACCCGGCAACCGGCACCTCCGAACTGGAAGCTCACGCCTACAACCTCGCCGACAACTCGTACGACCAGCAGAAGGCCGAGGAACTGGCAGCCCTGTTCGTCGAACACACCACCTGGCAGTGCCCGACCCTGATCCGGGTCCACACCCAGCAGTTCGGCGACTCACCCGAACACACCCAGGACCCGAGGCGCCGCTACATGGCGCCCGGGGAACTGCGCGCCTGGGACAAGTCGGCGAAGAAGTTCGCCAAGCTCCCCGACGACACCCGCAAGGCCCTGCGCGGCCACTGGGCCGCGCAACTGCGGATGACCAAGACCTTCGCGGACGCCGGAGTCCCGATGGTTGCCGGTACCGACGCCTGCGGAGCCGCGGGAATCATTCCCGGATTCTCCCTGCACGACGAGTTCGACCACCTGGCAGAAGCCGGACTCGACCCGCTGACCATCCTGCGGATGACAACGACCGAGCCGGCCAGGTTCCTGGGGGAGGAAGGCGCGTTCGGCCGGGTCACCCCCGGAATGCCCGCCGACCTGGTCCTCCTGGACGAGGACCCGCTGGAGGACCACACCGCTCTGCGCAAGATCACGGGCGTGATGCGGGACGGTTCCTGGTGGTCCCGCGCCGACCTCGACGCCACCCTGGACCGCATCGCCGCGAAGCCCGGCGCCCACTGACCGCGCCCCCGTCAGTACCCGTGCGGCTGCGCGCAAGGCCCGGCGAATCGATGGTCCTCGCTCAGTACCGATGGGGCCGCGTACCAGCTCTCCACAGCCGGGTTCCGCACAGGGGCTCAGCCTACTGACGGGCGGTCACAGCAGGGGTCTGGCCGCCGGCCCCGCTTCGGCCGTACGCGCGCACCCGTCGGCCCGCGACGAACAGCAGCACGGCGGCGGCGACCGCGAGAACGACATGCCCGACCAGATTGAGGGTGCCGGCGGAGCCGGTGTCGGGGGTCTGACCGAAGCCGATCCATACATACGTCAGCGTGGCGCCGGCGGCGAGCGCGAACACGTGCGGCAATCCCCAACCGGACGTCCGCGACCAGGAGATCCCGAGGCCCAGAGCCGCAGCCGCAATGACGAGAGCCGCCGCTACGCCCCACCAGCTCGGCTGCAGCACGAGCATGAACCCGCTGGTCAGCAGGAACGCCACCGCGCTCGCGAGCAGGGGGCGGGGCGCGCCGCGAGCGGGCAGGCCGGGCACCGGCGGACGGATCCTGAACGCGGCGGCTCCCAGCAGGACGACCGCCGCGGCTGTGCCGGCCAGGCGCGGCCAGGGGGCCATGAAGTGACTGTCGTCGTAGCTGCCCCAGCCGGTGATCACGGCGCCGAGGGTGAAGAGCGCCACGGTCACGGACAGGCCGGTGGGGCCGAGCCATGGTTCCCGCGCCCGGCCCGGGACCAGCGCCTCCATGAGCGCGATCGGCACGGTGATGCTCCACACGGCGTGCACGGCCAGCACCGAGAGCAGTCCGTACCCGCCGACACCCACGAACGGCACATGCGTCACCCAGACCATGTCGTAATTGCCGGAGTAGTGCGCATTGAACAGCATCTGGTCCAGGAGACCCTCCTCCACCAGTGCGTACGCAGCGCCCAGCAGCAGGATCGAACACCATCCCCGTCCGGCGCGCCGAACGCCCTCACGGATCAGCAGGCACCCGCCGCCGTACAGCAGCGCCTGCATGGGCAGCAGCCACAGCATGTCGATCGAAGTCGCGCCGAGCAGCAGTTCCCCGATCGCCGGGGACAGGAAGAACAGCCCCACGGCAGGCATCGCGTGTCTCATGCCACCCGACGCTAGGAGAGACGGGACCGACGGCGCATCGGCCGACCGGTTGGAGTGATGTGACGAAAGTCGAGGCCGGGCGGGTTGCAGACGGCCGACTGGCTGGAGTGGCGTGACGAAAGTCGGGGCCGGTGATCGCGGTCCGGTACTGAAGACCCTCCAGCACCGGATACGAGACCGCCGGGGGCTGCTCACGCGGAGGCCGGACAGCGTCGCCGGCGACAAAGCCCAGAGCAACCGGCCGTGCCGCAACTGTCTGCGGCGTCGGAGCAGCCGGCGCACCATCCCGGAGAGAAACGGTGAACCCTTCGCCCGCGCCCGCGCCCGCGCCGGGTACGGGACGACGGACACACAGAACCCCGGCGGGGGCAGGGGCAGAGGACCCGGTCGCCCCAGCGACGCGATCAGCACCCCCTGCGCGCCGCTCGCGCTCGGCAGACGCGCCGCTGGCGGCCCCTCCATTGCGGGCGTGAGCGATCGCACCAGTACGGGTCGTCCCCTTTGATCCGGTCGGACAGTCAGTTCCCCCCGGTCTCGAAGCCCCGCAGCACATCGGCCGCGACGCTCAGTGCGATGGTCGCGGGTTCCTTGCCGGTGATGTCGACCAGGCCGATCGGGGTCTTGATCCGGTCGATGGTTGCCTCGTCATGGCCACCCTCGGTGGCAAGACGCTTGCGGAACCGCACCCACTTGGCCGCCGACCCGATCAGTCCGATGGAACCGAGGTGAGGCGTGCGCAGGGCGGCGTCACACAGAGCGGCGTCCTCGGCATGGTCATGGGTCATGATCAGGACATGGGCACCGTGCGGCAACGTCTCCAGCACCTCCTCGGGCAGCAGCGGCGTGTGATGGACGTGTACGTGCGCCACGGCGTCCGAGAGCACACCGAGCCGCTGCTGGGTGAGCATGTCGGAGCGGGTGTCGATCAGATGGAGGTCGATATCCTGGCGTGCCAGGATGCGCACCAGTTCCAGCCCCACGTGCCCGACACCGAAGACCGCCACCGCCTGAACCACCGGCAGGGGTTCGAGCAGTACCGAGACCGTGCCGCCGCAGCACTGCACGCCATGCTGGTTCGTCACCTTGTCGCTGAGGGTGAAATCGACCAGCTCCGGCTCCGGTTTGGACGCGGCGATCATTTCCCGCGCCCGGTCGATCGCGACGGCCTCGACATTGCCGCCACCGATCGACCCCCACGCCTCGGCCTGCCCCACGACGAGTTTCGCACCGGCGTCGCGCGGGGCATGACCGCGCACGGTCGCGACGGTCACGAGCGCGCCGGGCTCCCTGCGCGCTCGCAACCGTGCTACCGCGGTCACCCACGTCATGTCAGGCACCACTCAGGGCTTCTGCGTCGGCTCGGATCCTGCCGTTCGTGACCGGCCCGTCCCCGGTCCGGCCGTCGGTGGTGAACCCGTTGGCGGCGTGGTCGTTCTTCCCGGCAGCATCGCTCTGCCGAGCCGACTGGATCGCCCAGTACATGGCTTCCGGTGTCGCGGGGGAGGCCAGTTCGACGCTGATCCCGCTCGGCCCGAACGCGGCGGCGGCCTGCCGCAGCGCCTCCCTTACCGAGAACGCCAGCATCAGCGGAGGCTCACCCACCGCCTTGGATCCGAACACCGCGCCCTCCTCGGTGGCGTTCTCCATGAGGGTGATGTTGAACTCGCCCGGCATCTCCGAGAAGCTCGGCAGCTTGTAGGTGCTGGCCGCCTGAGTCTGGAGCCTGCCCCGGTTCGGCCCGTCGCTGGTGTCCCAGCGCAGGTCCTCAAGTGTGAGCCAGCCCGCGCCCTGGACGAAACCGCCCTCGATCTGACCGATGTCGATCATCGGGGACAAGCTGTCGCCGACATCGTGCACGATGTCCACCCGTCGAAGGCGGTACGCGCCGGTGAAACCGTCGACCTCGACCTCCGTCGCGGCGGCGCCGTGTGCGAAGTACTTGAACGGCGATCCCCTGAAGGCCTTCGCGTCCCAGTGGAGCCCCTCGGTCCGGTAGAAACCGGATGCCGACAGCTGGACCCGCTGGAAGTAAGCGGTGTGCACCAGATCGTCCCAGGCCAGCTCCTGGTCGCTGCCCAGGGCCCGCGCGACGCCTTCGACGATACGCACGTCCGCGGCGTTCGCACCGAGCCGGGAGGCGGCCACCTGCAGAAGCCGCTCGCGCAACTGCTCGCAGGCGTTCTTCACCGCCCCACCGTTGAGGTCCGCCCCCGAACTGGCAGCTGTGGCCGAGGTGTTGGGCACCTTGTCGGTACGCGTCGGTGCCAGCCGGACCTTGTGCAGCGGGATCCCCAGCGTGGTCGCTGCCACCTGCAGCATCTTCGTGTGCAGGCCCTGACCCATCTCGGTGCCACCGTGGTTGATCAGCACCGATCCGTCCTTGTAGATCAGCACCAGCGCGCCGCCCTGGTTGAAGGCGGTGAGGTTGAACGAGATGCCGAACTTGATGCCGGTGATCGCGAGAGCCCGCTTGGTGTTCGGGTGCGCGGCGTTGAACGCGGCGATCTCCCGCTTGCGGTCGGCGATACCCGCGTCGTCCTGGACCTGCTGCCAGATCGTCGAGATCCGCTCGGCCTGCGTGACCGGCTGTCCGTACGGCGTCGTCTGGCCCTGGTCCGGCTGGTAGAAGTTGCGCTCCCGCAGCTCCATGGGGTCCAGGCCGAGCAGCGGCGCGCAGCGGCCGAGGATGTCCTCGATCACCAGCATGCCCTGCGGTCCGCCGAAGCCGCGGAAAGCGGTGTTGGAGACGGTGTTGGTCTTGGCTATGCGACCGGCGACGCGCGCGTTGGGAATCCAGTAGGTGTTGTCGATGTGGCACAGCGCCCGGGCCAGTACAGGCTCGGACAGGTCCAGGCTCCACCCGCCGTCAGCGATCAGGGTGGCGTCCAGGGCCTGGATACGGCCGTCCGCGTCGAAGCCGATCCGCCACTCGGCGTGGAATCCGTGCCGCTTGCCGGACATGGTCAGGTCCTGGGTCCGGTTGAGCCGGAACCGGACCGGCCGACCGGTCAGCTTGGCACCGAGCGCGGCTATGGCCGCGAACCCGTGCGGCTGCATCTCCTTGCCGCCGAAGCCGCCGCCCATGCGCAGGCACTGCACCGTCACCTCGTGGCTGGGCAGGCCGAGTACGTGCGCGACGATCTCCTGGGTCTCCGAGGGGTGCTGGGTGCTGCTCTGGATGAACACCTGCCCGTTCTCGTCGATCTGGGCGAGCGCCGCATGTGTTTCCAGATAGAAGTGCTCCTGGCCGGCGAACTGGAACTCGCCGGTGAACACGTGCGCCGATTCCGCGAAGCCCGCGTCGGTGTCTCCGGCCAGCATCACGGGCTGGGCGCCGTGATAGCTGGTGGCCGCGATCGCGTCCTGCAGCGTGATCAGTGAGGGCTGTTCGTCGATGTCCACCTCGACGGCCGCCGCACCGAGCCGGGCCGCTTCCAGGGTCTCGGCGAGCACCCAGGCGACCGCGTGGCCGTGGAACATCACCTCGTCGGGGAAGAGCGGTTCGTCGTGCTTCATGCCTGCGTCGTTGACCCCGGGCACGTCGGCCCCGGTCAGGACGTGCACCACACCGGGCACGGCGAGAGCGGGCTCGGTACGCAGCGCCGTGATCCGGCCGCGGGCCTTCATCACCTGGACCGGGTACGCGTGCAGGACGTCCTTGGTCCGCTGGACCAGGTCGTCGGTGTAGAGAGCGGTACCTGTGACGTGCAGGAAGGCGCTCTCGTGCGGCATCGAGACACCGACGGCGGGCTTTTCGGGACGCTCGGACAAATGGCTCATGACGGAACCGCCTCAGTGGTTTGCGCCCACAGCTTCAGCAGGCTCTGGCCGAGCATCGCGGAGCGGTAGTCGGCGCTGGCGCGATGATCGTTCATCGGTGTCCCCTCGGCCCGCAGCACGGGGGCTGCGGCCTCGGCGGTCTCGGCCGTCCACGGCTTGCCCTCCAGGGCGGCCTCGGTGGCCAGCGAGCGGATGGGGGTGGCGGCCACACCTCCCAGCCCGATGCGGGCCTTGCGGACGATCCCTCCCTCGATGTCGAGGGCGAAGGCGACGGCCACACTGGAGATGTCGTCGAAACGCCGCTTGGCGATCTTATGGAAGGCCACGACCGGCGACAGCGGGAGCGGGACCCGCACCGCGCGGATCAGCTCGCCGGGACGGCGCACGCTCTGCCGGTAGCCGGTGAAGTAGTCCGCCAGCGGGACCTCGCGCTCACCCTCCGCGTCGGCGAGGACCACCGACGCATCCAGCGCGAGCAGCACCGGAGGGCTGTCGCCGATGGGCGAGCCGGTACCCAGATTGCCGCCGAGGGTTGCGCCGTTGCGGATGAGACGGGAGGCGAACTGCGGGAACAGCTCCGCCAGCAGGGGGACGCTGCCGTCGAGGCGGCGTTCGATCTCGGTGAGCGTCAGCGCCGCCCCGATCTCTATGCGGTCGGACTCGACCCGCAGCTCACGCATCTCGGCCAGCCGGTCGACAGCCACTACGCAACCCGCCCGGCGGGAACGGATGTTGACCTCGACGCCGAAGTCCGTGGAGCCGGCGACCACCACCGCGTCGGGCCGCTCCCGCAGCAGCTGCAGTGTCTCGGCCAGAGTGCTCTTCCGCAGGAACGCGCTGCCGTCCCGGGTGTATTCGGTGGCGACCGGTGCGGGCGGCGACTGCTCGCGGCGCTGGGCCAGCGGGTCCTCGCCGGCGGGCGTACCGACGGCGAACGCGGCATCGCGGATAGGGCGGTAACCGGTGCACCGGCACAGGTTTCCGCTCAGGGCGTGCAGGTCGAAACCGTTCGGACCGTGCTCGGTGTCGCTGTCGTCGGCCGGGTCCGCCGTGTGCGCCGGTTCCGCGTGCGTGCAGCGGTTGGGGCGGTAGTACTCGGCGGCCATGCTGCAGATGAATCCCGGTGTGCAGTATCCGCACTGGGAGCCGCCGCGTACCGCCATCTCTTCCTGAACCGGGTGCAGTTCGGGCGGCGTACCGGGGGCGCCCGGTACGGCGAGACCTTCGGAGGTGATGACCTCCTGGCCGTCCAGCGCTGCGGCCGGGACCAGGCAGGCGTTGACCGCAACCCAGTCGGTGGGCTTGCTCACGCCGGGACGGGCCACCAGGACCGAACAGGCACCGCACTCACCCTCGGCGCAGCCCTCCTTGGTGCCGGTGAGGCCACGCTCGCGCAGGAAATCCAGCATCGTGGTGTGAGGCGTGCTCGGTGCGATCGGTGTGTTCTTTCCGTTCACCGTGATCCGCGCGGCTACCATGACGGGCCTCCGTCTCGCCGCGGGGCAGGGGGATTCATCATGTTCGCCAATTTCGGGCAGCTTTCTCTGTTCAGGCATCCACGTGAGAGGAGTGGGCCTGTCGGCACACAGCAGTGCTGTGCCGGGAAATGGTGAGGGGGATCTCGTGATGTGCCACCGACGGACACATCAGAACGGCGTGCTCAGCAGCCGTGCGCGACCTGACCCGGAGCCCAGACCGTAAGGCGGGCGAGGCGAGCCACATCAGAGCAGGTGTACATCTGCTGGTCGCCTCCTTCCGGGTGTTATAGAGCCACTTACATCGGAAAAATAGTTGCTTCGGCGGACAAGGTCAAGAGGTTGATCTTGATCTCTTGAGAACCGACCGGGCCCGACATCAGGTGAATACCATCGGAGCGTACAGGTCGATGGACCGATGACGTGGCGGGCCGATCATGGAACTACCGTCGGGGCTTGACTGGCTCCACCTGTTCTGTACGAAGTGCCACGCCCGCCATCTGTAAGCGGGCTGCTCCGTCCAGGCAGGGCCACATCGAGACCGTTCCTCGGTAGCCGGCCGCATCACCACGAGCTGATGCAGCTCTTCTCGCTGGACAGGAGCGCGCAGAAGCCGAACCAACCCGCTCGACCGGCCGACTGAAGTGCCCGTCGCATCCGGGGAGGGGGGCTTCAACCGGTCCGCCGAGTGCTGTACTTGGCCGGCTGAGGGGCCCGTGTAGCCTGGCGCGACACAGGTTGTCTGGTCGCTGGTGTTCGGCACGGGGCCGCACGAGGGCGCGGTCTCGGCACCGCGGTGCGCCGCAGGAGGAAATTCCGTGTACTTGGCGCCCATCGATCCGAACCGCAATACCTTCAGCGATCCCGGGCATTACGTGTGGTGCGGCTCGCCCGTACGGGCGGCGCCCGGTCGGTGGCTGCTGTTCTATTCTCGCTGGCGGCACGGCACGTCGTCGGCCGGGCAGGATTTCGACGGCTTCCGCGGCTGGCTCCGGCACAGTGAGATCGCCGTCGCCGAAGCGGCTGAGCCTACTGGGCCCTACCGTCACCTGCGGGTGGTCCTGCGTGGCAGCGACGACCCTGGACGCTGGGACACCTACAACGCTCATAACCCGCTGGTCGTCGTGGACGAGGCGGGGCGGGCCCTCCTCTACTACGTCGCGAACAACCCGGGAAACACCCCGCCCCCGCACCGGGCCCGTTTGAACACTGTGTGGGACGTGCACCAGGCCGGGCAGCGGATCGGGGTCGCGGTGGCGGACAGCGTCGACGCACTGGCCGCGGGGCGTCTCGTGCGCGCTGACGAGCCGCTCAACGCCCCCGACTACCGGACTTCGTTCCGTATGGCGGTGAACCCTGCGGTGACCCGCGCTCCTGATGGCCGGTGGCTGCTGGCGTACAAGACCTGGGACCGGCAGGACAACGGCCGCTACACGCTGCGCCTGGGGACGGCCGACGCCCCGGAGGGCCCCTTCGCCCCGGCGGGGGAGATGCTCCACGGGACCGCGCTCCAGACCGAGGACCCCTACCTGTGGTGGGACGCGGGGTACGACCGCTACCGGGCGGTGGTCAAGGACTTCGCCCCTGTGCGTTCCGGGGCACTGACACCGCAGTTCGGGGCATTGGGATTGCTGGAGTCCGCAGACGGCCGCCATTGGGCGCCGGCAGCGGAGCCCCTGCTGTCCCTGCGCCGCCTCACGACGCTCGATGGCGGGCAAGTGGAGCTGGCCCACCTTGAGCGACCGCACGTGTTGCTCGATGGTGGTCGCCCGGTCGCCCTCTTCGCGGCTGCGGCCTTCGGTGACCCGTTCGGTGACTCCTCCTCGCACCCCCGGCACACCACCTTCAATCTGGCCATCCCACTGCGGGGTTGAGAGGTCATCTCATGTGGTGCGTCTGCGGCAGCGGATGAGGGCGCGTCCGACGCTCGTGGAGGCGAGGAACGAGATGGCTTCCAAGGCGGCAGTTGCCTGCGTGGGCGGACGTGAGGCCGGTGTGCTGATGATCTTTCACGTCCCGATCAAAGCCACAGTGGGCGGTCCCCACTCCACCGTGCCGACAGCGTCATCGATGGCCGCATGGCCGTACAGCTCTGAACGGCGGTCTTGAGGCCGGGCCGGTGGGAATCGCGGGGTCCTGCCCCGGGGGTTCATTCGTCCGGATGAAGCCTCCGAGAAACCGCCGCTGCCGTGCGGTGGATGAACCACGCTGTCGGTTCTCTGCGAGATCCGACCAGGGGAGTGGTTATGACGGGGCGTCTGCTGGCACCGCACGAGGCGGCGATCACTGCGGCCGGGGTCCGGCTCGTACTCCACTGTGACGTGGTGGGTGAGCTGGACGAGACGGTGCTGGCGGAGGCAGTGGTCCGGCTGCGTTCGTGCTACCCCCTGATCGCGGGAAGGATCGCCACCGACGATGCGGAACGCGGGCCGGCTGTGCGGATCGAGGAGGGAGCAATTGCGCCCGCGGTGGGACGCGGTGAGGACTTCGGCGAGGAGGTCGCCGCGCCTCTCCACTGGGATCAGGGACCGCTGCTCCGTCTCACCGTGTTGCACGATCCGGACCGCCCAGGCCACAGCCGGGTGGTCCTGACATTGCCCCGTGCGTTCGCCGACGCGATGAGCTACCTCGCTCTCCACCAACGCCTGTGGACCCTCTACACCGCACTCGCCGCCGGCGCACCGGTGCCCGACGAGACCGTCCGGCCGGTGCTGGGCCCGGCGCTCGACGACCTCCTCGCAGCGCGCTTCACCGCCCGGCAACTGCGCGACTTCGTTGCCGAACGGGCCCGCCTGGACACCGAGGCCCCGCCCGCGCTGCTGCCCACCCTGGCCTCCCGCAACGGCGGCCCGGGTGCGGACCTCAGCTTCGGGATCCTTGTGGTCGAGGCCGGCGCGGACCAGTGCGTACGGCTGGTCCAGCGGGCCCGCGAGACCGCTCTCACCGTCAACGCACTGGTCTCCGGGGTCCTGCTGACAGCACTGCGTACGCTCTTCGACCCGTCGAGCGGCCCGGTCCGGATCCTGTGTACGACGGCCGCCGATATGCGCCGCAGGCTCGACCCCCCGCTGCCCAACGAGGTGCTGCAGTCCGCCGCGACGACCACCTCGATCCGCTTGCAGGTCGACCACGCAGCAGACCCGGTCGAGACCGGAAGAGCCCTGGACACCCAGCTGCGCGCCGATCTGGAGAGCGGCGCCGCAGCGATGGAACTGGCAGCGTTCCCTCATATGCTCGACCAGTACCCGCCCAGCCTGGTGATCACCAATGTCGGTTCCGTCACCGAGCCCGGCCTCCCCGACGGCCTGCGCATCACCGACATCTGCCTGGCACCACTCGGCCACGTCCCGATGGTCTTCGCCGTCGTCAAGCGCTACCAGGGCCGCCTGGCCATCGCCCTGAACTACAGCCGCGCCTGGTACACCGACACCCAGATGCAGGCACTCGCCGATCAGACCACCCTCATGCTGAAGGACCTGACTGCCTGACGACTCCGCCGCGCCTCATCAGGCAGAGGGTCCGGAGACGTGCGGCTGTTCAGACCAGTAATCCGGCTGCGGTGGCGAAGAGCGTGTGGAGCGTTGCGAAGGTGTCTTGGTGGACGAGCCCTTCGGGGGGCAGTGCGCAGTCCGAGTCGCTTCAGCAACGGGGACGCCAGCGCCTGAAAGGCCGGCGTCGGCAAGAACAGGACCGCTTGTGAAACCGCCATGCCATGGGAGGGGGTGTGACGTCCTGCCACGGCCACGGAATCGCCGCCCGTCCGCCGTTCCAGTCCTGCGTTCCAGCTCTTGTTGAATCTATCGAAACTCGATAGATTCCCATCGTGAGTCGATGGGAGGAGGGGTCGTGGGGAAACTGATCGTGGGAGCGCTGCGCGCCGTGCTCGTGGCGGTGCTCGCCGGCACCGTGTTCGTGCAGGCGGGGATGGTGTGGACGCTGGTCAGCGGGAGCGATCCGGAGGATGGGTCGCTCCCGCTGACCTCGCTGCGTGTGATCACGATCCTGGGCATGGTGTCGGTCCAGGTCGCCCTGGTCTGTGTATGGCGGCTGGTCACGATGGTGCGACGCGGAACCGTGTTCTCCCACACCGCCTTCCGGTACGTGGATGTCATGAGCGGCGCGATCGTGGCGGCCGCTCTCGTGTGGTTCGCGGTCACGGCCGTCAACGCGCCGGGCCAGCGGGAGGATCCGGGCGTCACCGTCATCATGGGCGGGGTCGGCATGGCCATCCTGGGGGTCGCACTCATCGTGCACGTGCTGCGGATGCTGCTCGCCCAGGCTGTGGCGCGCGATGTCGAAGCGGCGCAGATGCAGGCCGAGTTGGACGAGGTCATCTGATGCCGATCACAGTCGATATCGACGTGATGCTCGCCAGGCGGAAGATGTCGGTGGGCGAGCTGGCGGACCGCGTAGGGATCACGCCCGCCAACCTGGCAGTACTCAAGAACGGCCGCGCCAAGGCAGTGCGCTTCGCGACGCTCGCCGCGCTCTGCGAGGTGCTCAAGTGCCAGCCGGGCGACCTGTTGCGCTGGGAGCCCGAGGATGTCGCGGGCGGATGACACGCCCCAGCGGGGCGTGCAGGC
Organism: Streptomyces sp. NBC_00388; assembly: GCF_036061255.1. NCBI lineage: Bacteria > Bacillati > Actinomycetota > Actinomycetes > Kitasatosporales > Streptomycetaceae > Streptomyces > Streptomyces sp. NBC_00388. The sequence continues at coordinate 237,276 of NZ_CP107948.1, read as the reverse complement.
GCCTGGCGCCATCGCCCGTGGCACAGCATGTGGACTGCGCCGAGCGTGAATCACCGACCACGCTCAGCGCTGTCCCGGCCTCGTTGGGCGGATCCGGTCGACCTGCACCGTTCCATCCTGGTCGACGACCGAGACCCGCGAGCGTGCTCCCACCGCAAACTCCCGTCCGTCCAGCGCGGAGGCGGGGGGGGCGATGCTGGTTTGGGCAGCCGGGGCTTCGCCGTAGTCGCTTCACGCCGCGCTCAATCGGAGAGCGTGGCCGGGGTCCTCATGCCGAGCCACTGTTCGGCACCCCAGGCTTCGAACCGCTCTACCTCGGTGAATCCCAGCTTCGCCGCGAGACGCATTGAGCCGAGGTTGGCGGTCTGGGTGGTGAGCACCACCGGCTCGCCGGGAAGAGCGCCGGCGAGCCAGCCGAGTGCCGCCGCGCATGCCTCGGTGGCGTACCCGCATCCCCACGCTCCCGGCAGGAACAGGTAACCGAGATCGACCATCCCCGCGGCAGCCGGGCGACGATGCCCGGGCGCTCTCCTGAGCAGTATCTGGCCGATCATCGCCCCGCCGAGATCAACGACGAAGCTCCCGGGCCACCGCTCGGGAGCCCCGGGCAGCTCGCGCTCAAGCGCGTGACGCGAGCGGGGGCCACCGAGGTAGGTGTGTACCTCCGGCGAGGCCAGCAGTTCGATGAATGCCGGACGGTCCCGGGCCTCGGACTCACGGAGCACGAGCCTCCCGGTGCTGATGGGGGATGGCGGCCAGTGGACGGATCCGAGCTCTGTCATACCGGCCAGCCAATCAGCAGGCCCGGCAGCGATCAAGATGCGTGGAGCGATCAACCCACCGGCCCGGCCCCACCCCAGGCAGCCGAGGTCGCAAGCCTCCTGGGCCAGCGCTGAAGGCGATTCGGCCCGCGCCAACCTCAGAACAGGCAAAGGTGGCGACACCGCCCTGCCGGGCCCCGGTCTGCCTGCCGGCCGGCAAGGAACACGGTGTTGCGTCGGGGACCGGTCGAGCGACGACGTGGCGACGCCCATGGTCACCATCACCTGCGAGCTGACCCGGCTCGGCCTCTCGCCCCACCACCTGGCACTGGGGCTCAGGCGGTGGGCACAGGCGCACATGGACCAGGTCCGGCGCCGAGTCGCTCTGGCCCAGTGCTCAGCAGCCGGTGCGCCTCGACTCGGCAGGCGAGTGCTTACTTGCCTGTGCTGTGGTTGTGCCCGAAGATCTGTTCAAAGCGTCGGCCGACCCCGCTCGCCGCACCCTCCTCGACGAACTCGCGGAGAAGTCTGGACAGACCCTGCCCAGGATCAGTGATGGCTGGTGATGCGGCATCAGCTCGGCGTCTCCCGCTCTGGGGCTCCCTGTACCTCGCCGTGCTGGAGGCCGCGGGAGTTCGTCGAGACGAAGTGGGAGGGCCGCTACACGTTCCACGACCTGGTCACCGCGCCGCTGCAGCAGATCACTGAGCGATGGCCCCTGTCCCACTCGTCCGACACCGGAGAGCACCTCATGAAGATCCACCTGACCAGCGTCTTCGTCGACGACCAGGCCAAGGCCCTGCACTTCTACACCGAGATCCTCGGCTTCGTGAAGAAACACGACGTCCGAATGGGCGAGAAGGACCGGTGGCTGACTGTCGTCTCGCCCGAGGAGCCCGGCAGTACTGAACTCCTCCTGGAGCCCGTCGGGCATCCGGCCGCAAAGACATACCGCGACACGCTCGTCGCGGACGGTATCCCGCTCGCCCAGTTCGCGGTCGATGACGTGCAGGCGGAGTACGAGCGTCTGCACGACCTCGGGGTCAGCTTCACTCAGGAGCCCCTGGAGATGGGCCCCGTCACGACCGCTGTCTTCGACGACACCTGCGGCAACCTGATCCAGATCGTCACACAGCCGCAGTAGCTGGGCACCAAGACGGGTACCTGCCCGCCGTGGAGTCGACGCCCCTCGATAATGGACAACGGCGCCCTACGGTCGTGCCCCGCCCGGAAGGCTTCCCCGGTGGGGGTCCGCATTCGCGACGCGGGGGAGGAGCGAGGGAATCAGTGTCTGATTCTGCGATCAGTTTGACGAAGGTGCAGGCTGCTGCTCCTGGGCTGGTGAGTCTGTACAAGAGTGCGGCAGTGAGTCTGCGTAAGTCTGACCTGGAGGGCGTGCGGGCCGCGGTGTATCTGGTGTTGGACCGGTCCGGTTCGATGCGCCCGTATTACCGGGACGGATCGGTGCAGCACTTGGCCGAGCAGGTGCTGGGGCTCTCGGCGCATCTCGATGATGACGGTGTGGTGCCGGTGGTGTTCTTCTCCACCGATATCGACGGCCTCAGTGATGTGAGGCTGGACAACTATGAGGGGCGTATCGAGAAGCTCCACCAGAACCTGGGGCATATGGGCCGTACGAACTACCACCGGGCTATGGACGAGGTGATCGACCATTACCAAGCGTTCGGGGGTCAGGATCCAGCATTGGTAATCTTCCAGACGGATGGCGGGCCGACGAGCCGGCTCGCGGCGGAGCGGTACGTCTGCAAGGCGGCGAAGCTGCCGCTTTTCTGGCAGTTCGTGGGGTTCGGTGATCCGGACGACAACGAGTTCGCGTTCCTGCACAAGCTCGACGAGCTGGCGGTCCCGGCCAAGCGGTTGGTGGACAACGCGGGGTTTTTCCCTGCAGGGCGCGACCCCCGCTCTCTGTCGGACACGGTTCTGTACGACCAGCTGCTCGACGGGTTCCCCCGGTGGCTGACCGATGCACGCAACGCAAAGATCCTGCTGTGAGCTGCACATGCCGGCGCTCGGATCTGTTTGATCGTTTACGAGGATTACGTCGAGAGTCCTACGGTTGGCCGGCCCCTTCGATGACGAGGTTGCCGTCCTCCGTGCGGCGGGCGATGAAGCCCGTGTGGTGGAAACCGTCGGGGGTGAAGGCGACGGCCTGCTGGTCTGGGGCCTTGTAGTAGCCACGCAGGGTGCAGGGGCCGCGCGCCCAGAGCTGACCGGAACACCCTGTGGGTGTGTCGGCGCCGTCCGCGCCGGTGATACGGATCTCGTCGCCGGGGGAGAGGGGGCTGCCCTGGGTGTGCTGGAGGACAGCGTCTGTGTCGGACAGCCGGGTGAGGGAGAGCAGTCCCTCGGCCGTCCCGAAGACCTGCTGGACCCGGCATCCGAAGGCACCTGGTATGCGGGCCACGAGTTCGGGGTGGGGTCGCGCGCCACCGATCTGGAGGAGGCGCAGGGTGGAGAGGTCGTGCCGGTCGTCGGCGGAGGCGTCAAGCCAGAGTTGTGCGACAGCGGGCGTGAGCGAGGCAACCGTGACGCGCTCGGTCTCGATCGCGTGGAAGGTGTCGGCGGGGCCGGGGTCGTCCAGCAGTACGACGGTGCCGCCGCTGGCGAGAGTACCGATGACCCCGGGACAGCCGAAGGTGAGGTTGGAGGCGGCGGGAAGTGCCGCGAGGTAGACGTCGTCGGGGCTGAGGCCGATGAGTTCGGCTGCGGCCCGGGTCTGGTATGCGTAGTCGTTGTGGGTCCGGGGGACCAGCTGCGGCAGCCTCACGTTCCCGTCAGGCAGCGATCCGCTCGGCAGGACCCCGTCCGGCTGCAACCGGTCCGAAGGGAAGAGGAATGCGGCGTCGTTCGGGTCGTACGCGCGGTCCGCGTCCCGCGGGGCGTCCACGGAGCTCAGGGGAAAGAACAGGCAGCCGCTGGCGGCGGTGGTGAAGCCCCCCTGCGCGCCTCCGGGACCGTCCAGGACGAAGGCCCGGCGCAGACGTGGGGAGTCCTCGCTGATCCGCGCGGCCATTTCGGCGTGGCTGAAGCCGCGGTGGAGGCCGGGGCCGATGTAGGCGGCGGCTTCGGTGATACGGGCGAGGTGTCCGATCTCGTCGGCGCGGAACGAGGTGGGCGCGAGCACCGGGAGGGCTCCGGCGCGCATGAGGGCGTAGACGGCGATGACGAACTCGGGCACGTTGGGGAGCTGAACGATGACCCGGTCACCCGAGCGGACACCCCGGAATGTGAGCCCGGCAGCCATGCGGTCGACGCGGCGGTTCAGCCAGCGGTAGGTGAGGCGGTCCTCGCCGTGGACCAGGGCGGTTCGGGTGGCATACGTGTGCGCGTGCTCGGCGAGGAGCTGGGGCAGGGCGGCTCCCTGGTAGTAACCGCGGTCGTAATAGCGGCCGATGGTCTCGGGCAGGCGCGGGGTACAGCCGTCCAGCATGGTCCTGAGCCCTCTCTGATGACGTGTGAGGCTTTCTCGATCACCATCACGGCCCAGCGTTCCATGCCGGGCACGGAAGCGACCAGTCCGTTCGGCCTCACCGAGACGCCGGTGCGGCGGGCGTGGAGCATCGCAAATTGCCCGGCTCGGACGGCTGCGCCGCTACGGCAGATCCCGGCGCATCAGGTCGGCGTAGGTCTCGCGACGCACCACGGCGCGGTGCGCGCCGTCGCGGACGAAGACCACCGGCGGGCGGCGCGCGCCGTTGTAGTTGTTGCTCAGCGCATAGGTGTAGGCGCCGGTGACCGGCACGGCGATCAGGTCCCCGACGCGCGGGTCCGCCAGTGGGACGCCGGTGCTGAGGGTGTCGCCGGACTCGCAGTGCCGGCCCACCAGGCTGCACAGTTCGCCCCCGCCTGTCGGGCGGCCGGCGACGGCGGCCTCGAAGCGCTGCTGGTACAGGGAGACTTCGAGGTTGTCGCCCATCCCGCCGTCGACGGCGACGAAGGTGCGGCCTCCACCGCGCTTGACGGAGACGACCCGGTACAGCGAGACGCCGGACTCGGCGACCAGCGAGCGGCCCGGTTCGATGAGGATGCGGGCGTCGGCGGGCAACAGGCGTCGGGTGACATCGGTGACGGCGTCGAGGTACGCCTCCACCGTGGGCGGTCGGTCGGCATAGGTGTAGCGGGAGCCCAGGCCGCCGCCCAGGTCGTAGACGGCGAACTCGCCGAGCTCGGCGACCGCCTCGACGGCCTGCGCGAAGGGTGCGAGGTCCAGGATCTGCGACCCGACGTGCACATGGACGCCGTCCAGCCGGAGCCGGTCGCTGCCGCGCAGCCGAGCGATCGCCGCCCGGGCCTGCGGCAGGGGCAGACCGAACTTGGAGCCGTTCTGGCCGGTGGACACGGCCTCGTGGGTGGCTGGGCGGATGCCGGGGGTGACCCGGACCAGGACTCCCTGCTCCGTCGCGGTGCCGGCGAGGATCTCCTCCAGCCGGTCGATGTCGTCGAAGTTGTCGACGACGACCGTCCCGGCACCGGCCTCGACGGCGAGGCGCAGCTCCTCCTCGGTCTTGGCGTTGCCGTGGACGACCAGGCCGGCCGGGTCCGCGCCTGCGGCGAGGGCGAGGGTCAGCTCGCCGCCGCCGGCCACGTCGATGCCGAGTCCCTCCTCCGCGAGCAGCCGGATGACGGCGGTGCAGGGGAAGGCCTTGGAGGCGAAGGTGGCGCGGGAGTTCGGCCAACGGGCGGCCAGACCGTCGGCGTACCGGCGGGCGCGGGCGCGGACCGACGCCTCGTCGAGGATCAGCGCGGGAGTGCCGTAGAAATCGGCGAGTTCGGCCGCCGGTACGCCGCCGATCGTCAGTCCGCCTTCCCTGTCCAGGGTGCTCCCGGGCGGGAACAACCCCAGCAGTTCCCGGCCTGCCTGCGTCTGCATCGTTGCCATCCGCGCTCCTTGTGCCACTGATCCGTGTCGCTCTCCTGCCATGCTCCCGCGACGGTCACTCCGGATCATCGTTGACATCGTCAATATGGGTCGCCCAGACTTGACGCCCACGACAGTCCTACGAATCTGGGGTGCACCATGCGGGAGTCCGGCGCTCGGCGGCAACTGCCCGTCCGTCAGCTCGTGGACAACATCGGCCCGGCACTGTTGCGCCTGGTCCAGGAGGGGGCGGGCAGCGGCGGGCCGCTCACCGACATCGCCATCCATGCCCCGGGTTCGCCGGCGCAGCTCGGCCCCGGGTGCGTGGTGCTGGGGGTCGGTGTGACCACGGAGGCCGAGCTGCGCGAGCTGACCGCGGCCATGCGGCAGGCCGGCGCGGAGGTGCTGGCGGTGAAGGCCCCGGTGCCGCCGTCGGCCGACGACAAGCCGGTGATCATCGAGGTCAACCGGGACGCGTCCTGGATGCATGTGGCGACGACCGTCCGTGAGCAGCTGCTCGAGTACGCGAGGACGCGCGTGCGCCCGGCGGGCAGCGGCGCGGAGCTGTTCGCCCTGGCGAACGCGGTCTACGAGGCGGTCGGCGCCCCGGTCACCATCGAGGACCGCTTCTCGGCGCTGGTCGCCTGGTCGGAGGGGCAGGACCGGACCGACTCCGAGCGGATCGAGACCATCCTGGGGAGGGCCGTGCACCAGCGGACGCTCGCCGAACAGCGCGAGCGTCAGGAGTTCGAGCGGCTCCAGGCCAGCACCGAACCGGTGTACATGGAGGCGACCGGGGCGGATCAGCTGGCAAGGGTGGCGATCGCGGCCCGGGCCGGGTCGGACGTCGTCGGCTACATCTGGGCCGCCGTCACCGGGCCCCTCGACGAGGCGGCCACAGCCCGGCTGCGCGAATTCGCGCCCGTGGTCGCGCTGCAGCTGGTCGGCCTGCGCACGGAGACCAGCTACGCACGCCGCCAGCGCGGCGAGCTGGCCGCCGCGGTACTCGGTGGGGCGGCCGACCCGCTGGAGGCGAGCCGGCTGCAGCTGGGCTCCGGCCCGGTCTGCGTCCTGGCCGCGGCTCCGCGGCCCGCCGGGAGCACGGGCTCCGACGCACTGGACGCCGCCGGGCTGCGCCGGTTCGCGGACACGCTGGAGTACTTCCTGGCCGCCGTGCACCCCCGTTCAGCCCTGGTGACGGGCACCGGAGCGGTGTACGTACTGGCTGCCTGGCCTCCGGAACACGCCACGGCCCTGGAGTCGGCCATCGCCCTGGCCCGAGACTTCCTCGCGCGTACCCCACTGGCCGGTGACTACGTGGTCGCCGTCGGCGGCCCGGCCGAATCGATGAGCCGGATCGCCGGCGTACGGGCGCAGGCGGACGCCGCGCTGCGGGCGCTGCGGCATCCGTCCGTCCACGGACCGGCCGTGCGCACCGTGGAGGACATGGCGCTGGCGGTACTGCTGCTGCACCTCGCCGACGCGACCGAGGCGCTCGGCCTGCCCGACGCCGGCGGCGCGCTGCTCCGGCTGCGCCAGGAAGAGGGCCAGGACGGTCCGCTGGCAGCGACCCTGGCCGCCTATCTCGCCGCCGCGGGAGCCACCGACACCGCTGCGGAGGCCCTGCACATCCACCCCAACACCATGCGCTACCGGCTGCGCCGTATCCGCGAGGTCTCCGGGCTGGACTTCGCCGATGCCGATGCCATGCTGCTCGCGCACCTCCAGCTCCGGGTGCGCGAGCTGCGGACGGGCGCCCAGGCCTCCGGCTGATCAGGCCTCCGGCCGATCCCGGAACGAGCGCGTGTAGCGGCACCCGTCCAGGTCGACCCAGAGCACCGCGCCGTCCAGGGCGGGGCCCGACGCCAGACGCTCCGGCAGCCGGGGGTCGGCTCCGATGCGGAACGTCGTGTCGTCGAGCGGGACGAGTTCCGGTTCGTCGCAGGGCGCTTCCACGCCGGTCGCGGCGACCATGTGCAGTCGTCCCGCACGCTGCACGATGCTGAAGCTGGGATACCAGGGGGTGTAGCTCCGATAGTGGCCCGCGAGTGCATGCGGAGGAGCGGTCGGCTCGGAGGGGTTGGGGCTGGGGCTGGTGCCCAGTGAATCTGGTCCGTAGAGCCAGCGTCCGTCCAGAGAGTGGTGGTAGGCGGACCACCCTGGGTGATCGCACACCAGCCGCCCGTCGCCCGCGTCGTACAGCTTGCCGGTCACCTCGTCCGAAGTGAGCGAGAGACGGTCGTCCCCGGTGGCCTCGACCCGGATCTGACGAGTCGCCGTTCCGTGGATCCCGGCGTAGCGCTGGGCGCCGGGGATCCGCTCCGGGTCGAACAGCTCCGGGTCCGCCGGGGCCCCCTGGACTACGGCGAGCACATGGCGGGCGAACCGGTCGACGATCTGGCACTCGCCTGGTGCGTTGGTCAGCACGGCGACACCGTGCCCGCCGTCGGTGTCGACCGCGAGGTACGAGCGGTACCCGACCATCCCGCCGGCGTGCGTCAACCAGGTGCGGCCGTCGATGTCTTCCACGTCCACGCCGAGCGCGTAGCCGGAACCGACCGTGCCGGCAGGAACGGTGACGATCTGCCGGAAACGCTCCGGCCCGATGATCCTGGTGCCGTCCAAGGTGCCCCGGCCCAACAGCATGCGGGCGAATCTGCCCAGGTCGGAAGCGGTCGCCAGTACGTTCCCGTCGGCCGACGCATACTCGAAGAAGCCGGCCGGCGCGAGCGGGGCCGACGGCAGCGGCGGACGGTCGTCGCGCAGGAACCGGTACCCGGTGGCACGTTTGTTGATGTCCCCGTCGGTGATGTCCTCGTGAGTGATCCGCGCCGCCGATTCGCGCATGCCCAGGGGCCGCAGCAGCCGTCCGGCCATGGCGTCCGCCAGCGATTCCCCCGTCACCTGCTCGACGATCAACCCCAGCAGGTTGTAGCCCTCGTTGGAGTAGTGGAACAGCTCACCCGGTTCGGCCCAGGTCCTCGCCTCGCGCAGCGCGTAGCCGCGTGCGGCGGCATCGGGCAGCGCGTCGGCCCCGGCCACCAGGCCGGAGGTGTGCTGCAGGAGGTGCCGGACGGTGATCGCGCGGGAGCCGCCGTTCGGGGCGAACCAGGGCAGGTGGTCGGCGACAGCCGCGTCGAGGTCCACCTTCCCCTCGTCCGCCAGTACGCCGAGCAGGAACGCGGTGAAGGTCTTGCTGATGGAACCGATCTCGAACCGCGTGCGACGGGAGACCGTCGCCCCGGACTCCGCGTTCGCGAATCCGGCGGTGACGAACGCGGACTCGCCGCTCCCATCGACGACACTGATCGCGATCCCCGGCACCGGCCACCGGGTCCGCAACTGCTCCGCAAGCCCGGAGAGCACCCGTTGTACATCCATCAGACGCCCGCCTTCCGCGAACCGAATCCCGTGAACCGGTCGGGGCCCAGCTCGACCTGGGAGGAGTCGATCTCGGCGTCCGGCCGGTCGCCTTTGACGAACCGACGGCACAGCGGGTAGAGCAGTACGGCCAGCAGCGCCACCGCGAGACTCGTGCCGAACGTCGTGGCCTCGTCGACCGCCGTGCTCCACGCCAGGTAGACGATCATCGCTGTGGGCAGCAATACGACCAGGACCGCGCCGGGCCAGCCGCCGGGGACCCGAACCGGCCGGAGCATCTGCGGATACCTCCAGCGGAGGACCAGGAAGGCCACGAATTCCAGCAGGATCGAGGCCAGGGTGAGCAGCACCGTGGCCCGCAGGATCGAGCTGAAGTCGACGGCGGAGAGCACGATGACGACGGTGGTGCTCGCCAGCAGCGCACCCACCGGCGTGTTGAACCGCTTGCTGTCCCGGGCCATCCAGCGCGGCAGGTACGCGTCCGCGGCGAGCGCCCGCGGGACCCGGGTGCTCGTCAGCAGGATCGCCATGAACAGCCCCACCAGGGAGAGCGCCGATCCCAGGGAGAGCAGCACCTTCAGCCAGATTCCGCCCAGGGCGTCACCGACCACGATGAAGTCGCCCTGGGCCCAGTCGGCGGGCGAGCCCCGGTGCAGTCCGCTGCCGATGGCGGCGATGGTGGGCAGCAGATACGCGGCCATGATCAGTGGAACCGAGATGGCCAGGGCCCGGGTGTAGGTCCGGTGCGCGTCGGCGACCTCGCCCAGCACGGTGCTCGGGCCGTCGAAGCCGAGGTACAACCACACGATCACGCTGAGCGCGCCGGCCACCGACGAGTGAGCACTCTGCCCCGGCACCATGAAGGGCGAGAGCACGTTGATCCCGTTGCCGATCGCATGCCAGATGCCGAGGACCGCCAGCACCGCGAACGGTGCGAGGATCAGCAGCATCATCCCGACCGAGTACTCGCTCACCGCCCTGGAGCCGCGGTAGTTGAGGTACGCCATCGGGACGATGAGGGCGACGGTGACGATCCAGTGCAGGTCCACGACGAAACCGCCGTGGAACAGGTCCACGATCACCAGCCCCTTCCCACGGGCGATGTCCGGGACCCAGGTGGCCAGGTAGTCGACCAGCAGGATCGGGTAGAGGGCGAGGTTCAGCACCGACCCGATCGAATTCCAGGCCCCGAAGACGAACGCCGCACCTCTGCCGAGCGCGATCTTCGTCCAGTAGTAGTAGCCGCCGTCGACCGGTATCGCGGCACTCAGCTCCGCTGCCACCAGCGCGTTCGGCACGCCGAAGACCACCGGTATCAGGACGATCATCAGCAGGGTCATGCCCGGACCGGCGCTGGAGAGTGAGGCTTCGAGCCCGAAGGGGCCTCCGGACACCGTGAAGAAGAAGATTCCGACCAGGGGCAGCACGCCGAGCGTGCGTCTTCCCGCCCCGGGCGTCGGCCGGGTGGTTTCCGGCGGGATCAGTTCGGTCATCCTGGGCTCCACTCTCCGTTCGCGCCTGGTCGGCACAACGTACGGGCGCGACCCAGGGGCCGTCCTCGTCGCGCGCGCCAAAGCCGCGGCCCGTCAGTTGTCGCCGCCACCAACGCCCGGTTGATCCAGCCGCAACACGACGAAGCCCCGGGCGACGGGGTCACTCGAAGCGAACGAAGCTCGCCTGCCGAACAGTGATCTTGGCCGACACCGTTATGGGCGGGGATCTCTCGTGCTCCGCAGTAATGGAAGTTCCGGCTGACCTCCTGGACGCCATCACGGCCTTCGCGCCGGCAGCCTGACCATCTGGGCCACCTGACGACTGACCTCCCTGATCACCCGCCGGACACCTTGCCGTACAGCAGCCGGCGGCCACGGCCCGGCCCGGTGAACAACGCTGCGGGTCAGAACACCCAGGGCTCCGCCCGCGTGAAACGGTCCAGTCCGAGCACGGCCAGGAGCTGGAGCTTCTCGTAGTTCGCGGATCGCGGCGGAGCGGTGAGCACGAGCAGCGTCTGGGACTGGTCCTCGGTGAACAGCGCCTGGCAGTCCAGTTCGATCGAGCCGATCTCGGGGTGGATCAGCGTCTTGTGGTCCTCGAACCGCTGCGCGACCTCGTGCAGGGCCCACAACCCGGCGAACTCCTTGTTCGCCTTCTGCAAGGTGCGCACGAGCTCACCGGCCTGCGATCGTGGGCCGCGCAGTCCATGGGCGGCCCGCAGGTTCGCTACTTGGGCGCGGCTCTGCCGGTCCCGGTCGGCCTCGGGATAGACCGTTCGTTCCGCGGGGTCGGTGAACCAGCGGTAGATCGCACTGCGGGCGAGGCCCGTGTGCTTCGATGCGTCCCCGAAGAGGGCGGTGGCCATTCTGTTCTGCACCAGCGTCTCGCCCAGGTCGGTCAGGATGAGCGCGGGGGTGTCATCGAGGCGGTCCAGCACCCGCAGCAGCGCGGGGGCGACGTGCGGCGAGGTCGACAGCGACGCCGGTGCGTTGTGACCCGCGACCCGGTAGAGATAGTCGCGCTCGCCGGCCGTCAGGCGCAGTGCCCGGGCGAGCGAGGCCAGCATGTGCGCGCTGGGTTGCGGACCGCGCTGCTGCTCCAGTCGTGTGTAGTAGTCGGTCGACATCACGGCGAGGGATGCGACCTCCTCACGTCGCAGGCCCCGCGTCCGCCGGCGGACGCCTGGGGGAAGAGCGACGTCTTCCGGTCGAAGCGCCTCGCGGCGGCGGCGAAGGAAGTCGGCCAGTGCTGCACGGTCCATGTGGCCGATTATCCGCCCGTGCGCGTGGGCGAGCCAGGGATCGCCGATCCCCCGATAACTGATCTCTGCACCCGCGACGGGGGACCGACGACGATCGGGACATGGACGAATTGGATCTGCACGGCAAGCTAGCCGTCGTCACAGGCGGCAGCGACGGGATCGGGCTGGGGCTGGCTCGCCGCCTCGCCCGGGCCGGCGCCCAGGTCGTCATCCCGGTACGCAACGCGGCGAAGGGGCAGGCCGCCCTGGAGAAGATCGGCGGCAACTCCTCGACGCGGACGCTCGACCTGGCATCGCTGGCGTCGGTCGCCGCGTTGGCCGACCGCCTGAACGAGGAGGGGCGGCCGATCGACATCCTGATCAATAACGCCGCGGTCATGACGCCGCCCACCCGGTACACCACCGCCGATGACTTCGAGCTTCAGTTCGGCACTAACTATCTGGGCCACTTCGCCCTGGTCGCCCGGATTCTGCCGTTGCTGATCGCCGGCCGCGCCCGGGTCACCACCCAGTCCGCCCTCGCCGCCGCCATGGCCAGCAGGATGAACTGGGCAGACCTGCAGTCCGAACACGGATACAAACCCTGGCCCGCCTACAGCCAGTCGAAGCTGGCGACCATGCTCTTCGGTCTGGAGCTGGACCGGCGCAGCCGCGCCAACGGCTGGGGCATCAGCAGTAATATCGCCCATCCGGGGTTCACCCGCACCAACCTGCAGACGGCGGGCCCGACCATGGGCGGCAGCAGGTCGCGGTTCGACGTGCTGTTCAAGCTCTTCGCCCCGCTCGGCTGGCCTGTCCAGAGCGTCGAGGGTGGCCTGGCTCCGGCGCTCCACGCGGCGACCAGCCCTGCCGCCAAAGGCGGTGGCTTCTACGGCCCACGAGGCCTGGGGCATCTCACTGGCGCGCCCACCGAGGAAAAGATCTACCGCTCCGCCCGCGATCCGCAGGAGGCCGTCCGGCTGTGGGAGGCCTCCTGCCACTTGGCCGACGTCACGTTCGCCATATGACCACGTGGAGGACGACCGGGGCACGCCAAGCTGCCCCGGCGCCTCCGGGACGGCACGAACGATGCTGAGATCGACGTCTTCCTCGCCGCCCAGGGCCGAGACCACCGGAGCGTTAGGCGTTCTGTCCACGGAGGTTGTGGACGGCGATCGCCGCTTCCGCGATCGCCGCCGCGTCCGGGATGGCTCTCATCACCGGACCGCCCCGGGAGACGGGGCCGGCCCGGTGCGCCGCTTCGGGGATCTTCGCGGCGGGCGTCGCATCGGCTGAGGCCCCCGCCACACAGCCGTACCGCAACGCGAACGTCTCGTAAGGGAGTTGGCCGCACGGGAGAACAGCGGAGAGTGGAGCTGCCCGGACCGGGGGCCGGTGTTCTGCAGGACCGGCCTGTCCGGGCCCGCGCCGATTGAACGGCGGAGCCGGCAGGTGTGATCCCGGTCCGCTGGGGCACGCGCGTCCGTATGCCAATGAAGGGGCGACTCACAGCGTTGCCCCGTCCCCGTGCGAACGGAAGTGGACATGCTCTTCCTTGTCGTGGCCTTCGTCGTGCTGGCCGTCCTCGTCGGATCGGCCACCTACCTTCCCCTGCCGGTGACTGTCGTGGCGGGCGTGGCCATCACGCTGTGGCTGCTCGTGTTCGCCGTCCGCGAGCGGCGCAAGCACGGCCGAACCCGAAAGGCGTGACGTGATGCGACTGACAGCACCCCCGCGGCGGGAGACCGGCAGGCGCGACACCGAGGGAATGGCCGTAGCCTCCTTCGTCCTCGGCCTCGTAGGACTCCTCGTCCTCAACTTCCTCCTCGGCCCCATCGCCATCGTCCTGGCCACCCTGGCCCTGCACCGCAACACGCCCCGCCGCTTCAGAGCGCTGCTCGGGTTGTGGCTCGGTATCGCGGACATCGTGCTGCTCGCCGTCCTCATGGCGGTGAACGGCACGACGGCGTGGAGCATCCTCGGCTGATCCTTTCCGCCACAGGGCGTACGGTCGGGCGCCATTGCTTGCCGGGCCGGGCTCGTCGGACCGTCTTGTCGTCCCGCGTCGTTCCGGCACTCGCGTGGACCTCGCCCCTAAAGTCCTTTGCTACGCAGCAAACGGGCTTTTCGGTGAAGGGGCTATCAAATGGTTCGGAACGGGCGTGCAGGTGCTTTCGTGGTGGTCGCCGCGGCGGGCGCGCTTCTGATGTGTGGGTGCTCCGGTTCCGGCGGGCAGACCCCGGCGCACGGTACTGGGGCGGCGCAGGCGTCTCCCAGCGGCTCTTCCAGCCCGTCGGGGAACCTGACAGAGGACCAGGCCGAGCGCAAGGCACTGATTCCGGCGGCCAAGGTGGACTACGAGGTGGCGGCCAAGGCCGCCGTCAAGGCGGTGCCGGGCTCCAAGCCCGTCTCGGTGGAGCTCGAACGAGGTGCGGATGGCACGCCGGTGTGGGAGACGGAGGTTGCCAAGAGCGACGGCACCAGCAGCAAGGTCCCGGTGGACGTGGCCACAGGCAAGGCGGGAAAACCGCGAACCGACACCGGCGAGGACAGCGAGGACAAGACCAAGTTGGCCTCGCGGCTGAACAACGCGAAGGTCACCATGTATCAAGCAGCCGGCACCGCGACGGGGCATACGAAGGGCACCGTGAGCACCGTCAAGCTGGACGACGAAAATGACACGCCGGTCTGGAAGGTCGACGTCGTGACGCACGCGGACTGGAACAAGACCACGTACGACGTGGACGTCAGCAGCGGGAAGGTGCTGCGCGTGAAGGTAGACCGCGACTGATACGGGCCGGGGCAGACGACTGATCCTCCCAGGTGAGCCGGATGACGGCGGCTCTCTCGCGGACCGCGCGATCGGGGTTCTCATGAAGGCAGCCCCGCTCATCAGGGTTTCCTCCACCCAGCGGAAGGGCGAGCTGGCGCCGCCTTCGGCACGGCGGTTCTGCGGCGGTCGGCCAGCCGTCCGGCGAGTGTGTGTGGACGGCCCCGGCCCTGGATGTGCGCAACTGACCGGCGTCCTGCCCGGCAAGGGCTCAGGCAATGATCCGCCGGAGCTCTTGCCGGGCACCCCAACCGGAGATCGCAGTAGGATCACTGGCGCGTGGCGCGTGGCGGGGGCGTGGAGCGAGCACACGGATACGGTGCGGGGGCGGCAGGGTTGCTGACGGCGGAGGAAGTGCAGGCCGAACTGGGCTCACTGCTCGGCAAGTTGGCGTGCGAGTGTGGCGCATACGTGGCGCATGGGCGCCTGCGCGCTGCTGGCGGCGGCCCCGCCGCTCAGGGGTCCAGCCTCGTAGCGGAGATATACCCCCTCGTGTACCAGGCCCACGAGGAGTGGGCGCGGCAGGACAGCTACGTACAGATGCCCGCCTCCCACGTCGAGATCGAGGCGGGGCTGGTGGCGCTCGCCCAGCACGAGGCCGCCGCGACGATGGCGAGGTTCGCATCCGAGTGCCCTCTGTGGAATGTCGCGCTGATGGACAGCGCCCGCGCCCTCTCGCTCACCTCGCGCGTCGTCCAGATCCTCGGCCCGGGCGCCCGCTGGTGGTCGAACCATGACGAACTATCGGCGAACTGCTTCACCGGATGCACCTTCGACAGCCTGGTCGCGGGCACTGACGGCACCCTCTTCGTGGTACTCCTGCAGGCCTTCGCCGACTGACCCCGGGGCGGCGGGGTCAGCCACGGCTGGGTGAGGTCGGACGGGCCTGGTCCACCAAGAGGTACAAGGTGGGTCGCCAGTGTCCGCGGCCCGCACACGCCCCGGACAGGCCACCCGGGCCACCGCGCAGTCAAGCTTGCCCACGCAGCCCTTCCCGACCGTGTGATTCCTGAGCCGCACGACTACGCGTCAGAGTTACAGGCGGAAAGGGCCAGAAGTGAATGGTCTCGGGCGAACCCAGTCGGCAGTCGAAGGGGCCCTCCAGGCGGCAGGCCATGAGCCAACCGGCTGCGAGGGGGAGCGATGCGGGCGTCGGGTGCCAGCACAGCACAGCACAGCACAGGACAGTCAGGACAGTGGGCCGATGGTTCAGCTCGACGCGAGTGTGCGCTGGTGATTCCTGGTCAGCGGCGGCCGGTGGCCAGGGTGACGAGGAACTGTCCGCCGCCCGGCTCGATGTCGGCGGTCACCGGCAGCCCCGGTACGAGTCGGGAGAACCGGTCCACCAGCCAGTCCGCCGCCTCTTGGGCGTCTCGCCTGGTCGGACAACGGCCCACCATCTCGCGGCCTCCCTTGCGCTCCAGTCTCCCGGCAACGGTGATCAGCGGCGCGGGTTCGACCACGTACAGGCGGTCCGGCCAGGCGATGACCACCTTGACCGCGCCCTTGCGGGTGTTGCATCCGCGGTGCGCGAGCCGCTCGGCGACTTTGGCCTTCCGGTCGGCAGTCCGGCTGTCGACGCTGGGCCCCCGCGGGTCGTTCACCGACTCGTTCGGGTCGACCGCCTCGTCGCACACCCAGCACCGCCAGCCGTCGCGCTCGGCCACATCATCAAGAAGGCTCATCCGAGCAAACTAGCCTGCCCCGCCCCCAATCCGTGCACCAGGGCCCCGGCAAATCCCTCACCGAGTTGCGTGACGGCTGGGGGAGGGGGCGATCCGGACGTACGGCGTCGCCGTCGGCTCGCGGCTCGCGGCTCGCGGTTCGCGGTTCGCGGTTCGGGGGAGGCGGCGTCCGCGGCGGTGCGGGCGGGAGCGCAATCGGTGGTTGACGTCGTCCTGGTCGTCTTGGACACCGTCGCTCTGGTGTACGTGATGCGCGGCGCGTTCAAGCGCCGGCACCTGCCCGCCGAAGCGCCCCTGGACAACACGCCTCTCTCAGCCGTCTCCCGCCTGTTGGGAAGTCTGTTCTGGAAGGACCCGGACACCCGCCACCCCGGGCATCGACTCCCTTCGCCTGCCACAGGAGGTTGCCTCCGTCTGGAAGACGCGGCACCGGACGAAGACGACAACAATCCGAAGGCGTGATGACGGCGTGGTCCCGGTCACCGGTCCGCGGGAGAGCGCGCGATGGGATCTGACGACGGTGCGGGCGTTCTGCCGTCCCGCCCACCACAAGGTCGGCACGGCACCGGGTTGGACTGGCTGAACGACAAGCGCAGACACTGGCGCCGATGGTGGGGCGGGGGCCTGACCGTCTACTGGGCAACGGCGACCGCTTATATGATCGTCGGAGGGTGGGCTGGCGGGGCACGGGGGAGGTGCAACACGGTGGAGCAGAGGCGATCCGGGGGGCTGTGGAGGCAGTTGTGGGGGCGGCCACGTCCTGATCAACTGGCCCGCATCGAAGCGGACATCACGGCCTTCGGTGAGGAGCTTGCCCAGCACGAGCTGCTGTCGTCGGGCCATTCCGAGGACGAGTTGCTGCTCGCGGACTTCCGGCGTGCTCTGGATGCCTACGAAGAGGCCAAGAGTGTGGCAGATAACGGTGGCCGCGACAGCGTGGAGGATGTCCTGCGGGCACTCGACGAGGGGCGGCATGCGCTGGCCTGCGTCGACGCCCGTTCGGCCGGCCGACCGGTGCCCTCCCGCCACCCCTGCTGCTTCTTCGACCCTCGGCATGGGGCGTCGACGACCGAGATCGCCTGGTCGCCGCCGGAAGGTGCGGCACGGACCATTGCCGTATGTGCCGCTGACGCGGTCCGGATCACGGACGGTCTGGCTCCGTTGTCCACCGGCCGCAGAACGGTGCAGGCGGCGGTGGGTGGCCAGGTCCGAGGTGAAGGGGGACGCCCAGCCCCCGCCCGACGGCCCTCTCCGCCCTCTCGGCGCTCCCCGCCCTCCCCGCCCTCCCCGCCCTCCCCGTCCTCCCCGTCCGCCGCGTCGGCGCTGCGAGGTGTCTGGCGGCCGTACAAGACCTGGCCGCCGGGCACTCCCAGGGGACAGTGTGCCGAGGTCAGGGACATCAGCATGCGGACGGAGATCAGACTCCTTCGCCCCGATTCTGCAGGGCCCGCACTGCTCGCGATCAGGGCAGTGCACGGGTCCGTGGGCACAGTCGATGTCCTGGGCGGCCCATCGCAGCGACGCATACTCAAGAAGAGCAAGGCACCGCGGCTCGTGGTGCCCCTTCCGGCCGACGGTGAGGACCATGTCCACCTCGCTCTTGAGCCATACGGTCATCTGCAGCTCTGGACTCAGTCCCTCGACCTTGTGCCGGTGCTCGGGACAGGGCTGAGTTCCGTCGGCGGGTTCGTATTCCGCCATATCGGTGGGCCCGTGACGATCCAGGTAGGCAAGCGCGGCGGCGGAAGAGCGTTCCGGATACACGCGCTCAGCACAGAACTGACGACCGGTGACGAGGTGCTGGCTGCCGAGGGCGAAGCCGTGATGACGGGCGGGCTTCCGGGGCCGGGGTTATACCTCGTGGGGGCGACCGCCGCGCAATGGCGCATCACTCTTGTGCCCTGAGCATGCTCGGGGACAGCGCCGAGTCGTCGATCCCGCCGGCCATCGAGGCCGGCCGCTGTCTGCCCGTCGCCACCCTGCGGGCCGCGGCCCGCAGGGTCTTCGATCAATCCTGTGGAGGCCTCCCGCTTCCGCGACCGCCAGGGCGTTTCCCGCAATGAGTACGTAGAGGCAGGCCCATCGAGGGCGGGCGGCAATTATTCCGCCCGCCCTCGAAGCTTCGGCTTTTTCATGAAGCACCCGTCAATTTACTGACTGGCTGGTCGCAGTGGCCCCGCAGGGCGTTCCACTCCCGGGTCTGCTCGTGAGCAGTACACCGAGCCGCGCCGGAGAGCTGCCGCCACACCCTGGGCGGCACAGTTTGAGATCACTGCTTCTTGAACGACCGGATCTGATAGCTGCCCTGGAGGTTCCCCTCGCCGCCGGACGGGGTGGAACCGACCCGGGAGTGGTGGTTGGTCTGTGTGTAGTACTGCACGCGGTGGTTGGTGTTGTTCCGCACCGAGCGGACGTTGTGCCCCCTCTGAATGAACGAGCAGTCGTCGGCGGTGTTGGCCTTGCTCTCCTGGGACCACTGACAGAGGGTCCCGCCACCGTTCCAGTCGCTGTAGATACAGAAGTACCCCGGCGTGCACGGGTAGACCCGCGCGGACGGTGCGACAACGGCGCTGGCAGTCGGGGCAATACCGAGGGCGACGGCTGCGGCGACCGAAGCGAGGGCGAACGAACGAAGACGGCGCATGGGTGGGCTCCTATTTCATTTGGGTATGACGTAGCAAGACTGCCCATCTGTAATCGTCCGAACACATACCGTTACCACCCAGTGTCGGCTCGATCATGCTTCCGGTCCGGACGACAGTTACGGGAGCCGGCTCGGAGAGACGTCTGGTGCCAGTCGCCACCCGCACCATCCGATGCCCCGGGCCTCGACCCCGGCGTCATACGTCACCACCGACGCCCAGGACGTCGACGTCGGGTTTCGGGGTCGGCTGGACTTGCGCCCGGGCGCAGTGATCACAGCCAGCCGTTGGCCTCCGCGAGCCGGGCCGCCTCGGCGCGGGTGCGGGCTTGCGTCTTGCCGATCGCCGACGACAGGTGGTTGCGCACGGTGCCCTGCGTCAGCCGGAGCGCCCTGGCGATGTCGGCCACGGTGCCGCCCTCGGCGGCGACGCGCAGCACGTCCGCCTCACGCCCGGTCAACGGGCTCGCGCCGGTGGCCAGCGCTTCCGCGGCGAGGGCCGGATCCACGAAGCGCAGGCCGGAGTGGACGCGGCGGATCGCGTCAACCAGTTGTTCGGGCGGGGAGTCCTTCACGACGTATCCGGCCGCGCCGGCGGACATCGCCCGCGCGAGGTAGCCGGGCCGGCTGAAGGTCGTGCAGATGATGGCGCGGCAGCCGGGCAGCGCCCGCCGGAGATCGGCGGCGACGGTCAGGCCGTCCCGGCCGGGCATCTGTACGTCGAGCAGCGCGATGTCGGGTGAGGTCCGTTGCGCGGCGGCCAGCACCTCGGTGCCGGTGCCCACCTCGGCGACCACGTCTATGTCGGGCTCCAGCCGGAGCACGGCCGCAAGAGCGCCGAGTACGAGTGCCTGGTCATCGGCCAGCAGGACACGGATCATTTCGGCTCGGTTTTGCGCGAAGGCGCAAGGTGGGGCGCTGGGGCCGGCCCGCGGGCGATGACCCGGAACCCACCGCCGGGGGCAGGTCCGTGTCCGAGCGTGCCCGATACTGCCTCCAGCCGTTCGGAGAGGCCGGTGAGCCCGTTCCCGGCGTCTGCCCCACTGGTGGAACTGCCGTTGTCGGCGACCTCGACCCAGTCTGGCCCGACGCGGACGGTGCACAGTTCGGCGTCGGAGTGCCGCAGCACGTTGGTGACCGCCTCGCGCACGACGTAGCCGAACACCTCGCGCAGCTCGGCGCGCACGGTGAGGGTCGCTGCGGGCAGATCGGCCCGTACTCCGGCGGCACGCAGCGCCATGCGGGCGCCGGCGAGCTCGCTGTCCAGCGACAGGGTGCGGTAGTCCGAGACGGTGGCCCGTACGTCGGACAGAGCCGAGCGCGCCATGTTCTCGAGTTCGGTGACCTGGCCGACGGCGAGGGCCACGTCTCCGGAGGACTCCAGGATGCGCCGCGTCAGCCCCAGCTTGACGGTCATCGTGGAGAGGGTGTGGCCGAGGATGTCGTGCATGTCCCGGGCGACCCGTTCCCGTTCCTGGTTCACTGCCAGCCTCTTGACTTGCTCGCGCGCGGCCCGCAGGTGACCGATCGTGAAGTTGAGCGCGAAGACGGTGCCGAGGGCCGCGGTCACGGCGACAAGGATGGACACCTGCGCCCAGGCCACCTCGCTCCGGGCGAGGCGCATCCAGACGATCTGCCCCAGCACCGTGACGAGGCCGAGCAGCAGCGCATGGCGCAGCGGCAGCAGCATGAGTCCGATCGAGAGGGCGTAGGTCAGATCGGTCAGGTAGGACGGCGACGCGAGTAACACCGCCGGTGCCGCGCCGAGCAGGAAAATCACGGCCACGATGGCGATGCGTTCCCGGCGCAGCGCCACCGGCCCGAACCAGGGCGCCAGTATGCAGCCGACGCCGTAGCAGGCGACGAGGCCGATCGCCAGCGCGGTGATCAGAGGAGGTCCGGAGCCATGCGCGATGCCTTCGACTGGTGCGATCAACGTGAGGGAAGCCAGCGTCATGGCCGTGGCGATGGCCAAGCGGCCTCGGCCGCGGGCTCTCGGGCCGCCCGGCTGGTCCTTCCAGAAACTCCAGTCCGGCCACTGGCCTGCGGAGAACTCGTCCGGATCGCGTGCACGCACGTCGTTCATTCTACGGCCCGGCTGTCGCAGGGGTGCACGAACGGCGGCCCGGAAGGGGTGCGTGGGACATACGGACAAGCGTGGCCCACCCATGAGCGGCGCCCCTGCTCGCCTTGTCACCCGGTCATCCATGACAAATGACATGGGCCCCGTGGGTGTGCCGATGCTGCAATGAGGTCATGTTGCACGCGAAGAGGATCCATCTGCCGAGCCAGGAATACGAGCTCACCGAGGACGGCCGGGCGTTGACGACGTTCTCGTTGCACAGAGGCGGCGTCGGCGCACAGTTCACCCTGCGCGGGGTCGACTACATCGTCCGCACGCACCGCTTCAGTGGTGTCTACGAACTACTCGGCGCCGGCGGAACCGTCGTCGCGACCACGGGCCGGGTGCGCCGCAGCTGGAACATGACGTGCTCCGAACGGGTCGTCTCGTTCCGGCAGACGGCGGCGGCAGACCGGGAGTACACCATGATGAGCGACGACGGTGAGCCCGCAGGCACGATCCGCCGCACCGGACATGTCCATTCCGAGGCAACCGCCGACCTGCCCGGCCTGGAACTCGTGCTCCAGGTCTTCGCGCTCGTCGTCGTCCTGCTGCGCAGGCGGCACAAGCGCACAGCAGCGGCCGTCCGATCGACCTCCCTCGCGGGCGGTTGACGCTCCGGCCCGAGCATGAGTGTCCCGCCTCTGATGAGCTGGAGCGGGCGATGCTGCACCTTTTCTCGGGGCCAGAAGGGCTTGGGTCGACTGATCATGCGCATGGATGAGGAATTCGAGCATCCGTGGGCCGCACCTTGCCCGGGCCCATCACCTCGGGTGGGCAATATCGGGCTGGTGGGGGACCAGAATGCGTGAACGCTGACGGACTCTGGCTCGCAGCCCTCTCCTTGGACCGGGATCGAACGCCCCGTCACCTCCGCGGCGGCTCCCCAAGTTCTCTGCCAGAACCCGCACTCGCGCCCCGGCTGGGGATGTGTGGGCTCCTGACTGGATCTCAGCCGAGGGGCCCGACCAGGACGTCGATCGCCAGGGGCGACCGCGGATCACGGTTTGGCCTCCTCTTGGATCTCGGTTCTGCCGCCTCCGACCACCCGGTCGACCACGCCGCAGGCAGGCGCACGACGAAGGCTCCCCCGCGGTCCCACAGAGCGTCCTCGATGGCATCCGACCAACGTGGCCGCTTGGGATTTGCTCGTGCGTGGCGTCATAGGATGGGCGTCTGCAAGCGGGGGGAAGAGCGTTGAGCGACACACAGAATCCATCGACCGCGGCCGCTGTCGGTACGGGGACCGGCAAGAACCGGTCGGCGAAGATCAGCGCGTTCTTCGCCCTCGCCGGCGTCGCTTCGCTGGGGAGCTTTTATACCGCTTTTGCGTGGATCAACCCCGGCGTCTACGTCAGTATGGCCGTCCTGTGCGCTCTCATCGCCATCCCCACAGGGCACATCGGCCGCTTCAGAGGCCGACGGCTGCCCGAGAAGGACGGCCGGGGAGTAGCGCTGTTGGCGATCCTGGTCAGCTGGCTGGTGCTCCTCGTCTGCCTGCTGGCAGGCCTCGCCTATTTCGGGCTCATGGTCGGACTGGCGTACCTGAGTACAGCCCTCTGAGCCTGCCGAGTACAACCGTTGAAGAGCCCCGCGCCATCCGGGCCAACTGTCCCGAGGACGATGCCCCCACCAGCGACTGCAGCGGACGTACCAGAACATCCTCGGCCACCAAAGGGGGTGCAACAGCTCGCCGGGCTGCTCCGGGTGTCGCACCGGTTGGCTCTATCGAGCAGTAGTGGTTCTGGCACAGATTTCGTGATCGGTCAGGTTGCGTGTCGGTCGCTGGTATCGGGCAGTGGCGCGCTGATGGCCAGATCTTCGTCGAGTCTGGCTGTCAGGTCTTCGGCGAGAGTCGGAACGTGGCGAGTAGCCCACTGCTTGGTGAGATAGAGAAAGCCTTGCAGTCCCTCTTGCACGGTCTGCAGGATTACCGGTAGGTCGCCCACCATGATCTCGACGGGCAGCCCGGAAGGAGCTTCTTGAGCGTCTGCTCCGTCCGGCCACAACTGCACGGCCTCGTCAGTGTGCTCAAGCCTTGGTGAAGGGTCATGGCCGAGCCACAAGGTCTCTCCGTTTGCGACGTCGAGCCACTCGCGCCAGTCCTCCAGGCCACAACAACATCCTGGCAGAACGGTGACGTCGGTGCGGGTGTCGTGCACGCGCAGCCCTCCTGTTGCGATGACTTTGTCCGTCTCCAACAGCCGGCGAATCACCTCGTCGGCGTCCGTCAGGGGGCGATCGTCCTCACCTGTTCGCCAGGTGTAGTCAACCAGCTTGGTCAGCGCGGTGCCGACTTCGAGCGGGGACATACTGCCCGACAGAGCCATGAACTGGTAGGGAGGCAGGTCAGCCACCGGCCACAAGGAGAAGCCAACGGTGTCCGGGGTCTCCAGGACGGCATTCACGATGATCACCGCGTCATTCTCACCTCGGAGGGTCCAGTCCGCCCAGCAATTTTTCCCGGGGCTCATCACGCGAGGAGTACGCGCTCCCGGAGGAGGTCGAAGCCGGCGCGGCCGAAGATCTGAGGTTTGAGCATCTTGATCCGGTTGACATGGCCTTCGACTGCGCCAGAGCTCCATGGCAAGGTGAGTCCGGCGATGACGGCGTCGCGATCGCGGTCGATGCCCGCCGCGAGGGTGTGAAGGCTGGGCAGGGCGTCCCTGCGGACGGCGTCGAGCCATCGCGGGAGACGGTGGCCTTGGCGCTCGGCGAGCATTTCGGCGGAGGTCCGGCCGTGGCGGTGAGGGCTTCGACTCCAGGGCAGTTGGCCAGGACTTCCTTCAGTCGAACCTGCCCGGCGGCGTCGGCATCGGCCTGATCGACCTCACCGCCCCTGCGCTCTGGACATTCTGTGAACTACCGCATGATCCAGCGTTGATCGTGCGAAGGGTTGTGGTTTTCGACGCTGGTGGGGGTGCCCTGGCATCTGTGACGCTGACGATGACACCGCCTCAGTCCTCGGTGGGAACCTCGACGATGCCTGTGGAGTATGTGCCGTTCTCGAGGATGTCCGGGGTCACGTGGACTCCAGTGAGCTCTTCGGCGAGTGCAACTTACTCTTCGAGGTCACCTCGGCTGCAACGGCTGGGGGCAGCGATCCTCGGGAGGCACCGGCACCGCACCGGCCGACGACAACGGCAGCAGCCACAGCGGCGGCGGGGCCATCGCCTGCGGATCGTTCGCCGGCGCGGGCGGGGGACGCGCCGCCTGGGGCAGCGGATGCATGCACTCCCAGTGGGAGGGCCAGTACCCGGTCCAGCTTGCGACCGGCCTGGCGGCCCAGCACTTGATGGCCGCCGCCATCGGGGATGTTGCCGAGCTTCTTGATGCCGACATGTATCAAATCGCCTGGTGCGGCGTGCTCGTAGCGTCGAATGACACGGCCCGTGTCACGGTCCAGGTGCGACAGCCGGGCGATCCCGTATCCGGTAAGCACTCGGTGCACACTGGAGGGTTGAGGTGCGGGCGACTGGAGCGATCCGTCGTGCGGGCGGCTGGTCACCGGGACGACAGTGATGGATCAATTCCACTGCCAGCGGGGCCGCGCAGAGGCAGATTCCCGACGTGTGGGGGCGACCTCATCGCGAACGTGAGGGCGTGAGTGATGACCGAGAGTGGGATCCTGACCTGCTGCGGCTGCGCAGGGACCTCGAAGGCCGCTCTGCGGTACAGGCTCGCCGCTCCGTCAGTTACGCGCCTGACGTCGACTTTGGGGCGACAAGCCGTCACTCACCGCTGTCACTGCACGGAAGGTGAGCCGGATCCCGAGAAATAGCAGCAGGCCATATGGACAGGCCGCAGGCCGCGGATGCACGTCGGGGCGGCGGAGGTTGTCACATGCGTGGACCAGACGGTGTCTTCATGCCGAACAGCCCCACAGGGATGTATGCAAGGAGAGACAGTATGACGCTGCGACTGCCGAAGGCCGAGCTCCCCGCCGAGCTCAAGGAGAACATGATCAAGCAACTGGGCGTCGTGCCCGAGAACGTCGAAGTGCTGTGGCACAGCCCACGAGTGGCCCAGGACAATCTGGAGTTCGGCGCCAAGGTGGGGGCGTGGGAAGCGGCCGAGCCGGGTCTTAAGTCGTTCGCGCACATGGCCGTCGCTTCGCAGGTCGGCTGCAGCTGGTGCCTGGACGTCGGCTATTTCCAGGCGCAGAACGAGAACCTGGACCTCGCCAGGGCGAGCCAGGTGCCGCGCTGGCGTGAAGCGGACGTGTTCACGCCCCTGGAGCGCGACGTCATGGGATACGCCGAGGCGATGACGAACACTCCGCCGACTGTCACCGACGAGCAGTACGCCGCCCTCCTCGGGCGGCTCGGGACGCCGGCGATGGTGGAGCTCACCGCGTTCATTGCCTACGTCAACCTGGCGACCAGGGCCAACGTGGCGAACGGGGTCACCTCCCAGGGATTCTCCGACGCCTGCGAGATCCCGCTGGCCAGCCGCCCGGCGGCCTCCCGCGTAGAGTCCTCGCGATGACTGAGGACCCGTTCGTCGCCCACCGCGGCCTGCTGTTCACTGTCGCCTACGAGATGCTCGGCTCCGCGGCTGATGCGGAGGACGTGCTGCAGGAGACCTGGCTGCGCTGGGCCGCCGTCGACCGGTCGCAGGTCCACGATCCGCGGGCATACCTCGTCCGGGCTGTCACCCGGCAGGCGCTCAACCGCATACGGACACTCTCACGCCGCCGAGAGGACTATGTCGGCGAGTGGCTGCCTGAACCCTTGCTGACCCACCCCGATGTCGCTGACGACGTCGAACTCGCGGAAACGGTCTCCATCGCGATGCTGACCGTCCTGGAGACACTCGGGCCGGTGGAACGCGCGGTGTTCGTCCTCCGTGAGGTCTTCGACATGTCGTACGACGAGATCGCTGAAGCCGTGGGCAAGACTGCTGCCGCCGTTCGGCAGATCGCCCGGCGGGCCCGGAATCACGTCGCGGCTCGGCAGCCACGCGTCAGCGTGAGCCGGTCGGAGCACCAGGCCGTGGTGGGCCGGTTCATCGCTGCTCTGCACACCGGACGCATCCAGGACCTTCTGGAGATCATGGCGCCGGATGTGGTCCTCATCGCCGATGGCGGAGGGCTTACGGCCGCCGCGCTGGCCCCCATTCACGGGGCCGAGCTCGTGGCCACGATGCTCGCCGGCACAGACCGGGCCAACACCGAGACCACAGCGGTGTGGCTCAACGGCAGTCCTGCGATCCAGATCGAATCCGACAGCGGACGGGCCGCGGTCAGCCTTGTGATCGAGAAGGGACGCATCACGCGGATCTACGCGACATCCAATCCACAGAAGCTGACACGACTTGACACACCTACCGACCTCATCAGGTAGGTCGTGATGTGGATGTTCCGGGCACGACGCGCCCGGAACACCGCCCACAGCACCGTGACAGGCCCTAGTCGAAACTCGGCCTCTGGCTCAGGTAGTGTGATGCGACCACTCTCTGTGATCCGTCGTGTCTTCCAATTTCCGAGCGGCCCCTGGATGGATGGGGGAGTAGAGCGTCACTGGACTGCAACAGCCGCTCGTGGTGAGGGCAGTAAATCCTCCGAAGTGGAGGCGGAAGCAGGCAGATCCTCGCCCGTACTGCGGGCAGGTCACCGTGGCCGAAAGATTGACCTACGCGTCCCAACATGCTTACTGCCACGCGGTCTTAGAGCTTGTGTCGCAGTCGTGAAAGTGCGGAGCTCGGCCATGTTCTGACTACAGCGGTGCAGGTCGCTGAGGTTGCAGCCCGCGCGCGCAGGAACGGTCCCCAATCGTGCGGGACCGAGGCGGCACCCCTGTGAACGGGCGGTCAGAGTCGGCGGGGCCCGGGCGCGCTGTCGTCACTGCGTCGGAGCGTGTCCTGCGGCACGCGCATCCGGGGCGTTGGTGGTCGCCATGCCATCGAGAAGGAGGCGCAAGATCTGCTGCAGTTCCTCGGCGAGTGCGCCGGCGGTGCCGGGGGAGCGGTGAGCCCATCGGTACAGGGCGCCCAGATAGACGTCACGCAGGACGTTCCCGGCTGTCAGGGACGATGTTCCCGGTGCCAGCTCGCCCAGGGCCATGCCGCGATCCACGATGTCGGCGAACACCTGGGCCACGTAGGGCTCTTCGAGGATGGGACGTCCAGCCTTGACCCATGCGGTCAGCATGGCGGTCGTGAGCTGAGGTTCCTGCTGGTTCACGTCGATCAGCACCGCCATGCTGTGCCGCAGCTGGGCGATGGCCCCCGTGGTGGCACCGATATCGTCCGCCTCCAATTCCCTCACCAGCCTGGCGCGCCTCTGCTCGCCCCAGGCCCCGATGATGTCTTCCTTGCGCTGGAAGTAGTTGAAGAAGGTACCTCGTGCGACGTCCGCCCGCTCGGCGATCTCGTCGATGGAGGTGTGGTCGTATCCCTTCTCCACGAAGAGTTCGACGGCCGCTGTGTAAAGACGTTCCTTGACGCGCTGCTTGTTCCTCTCCCGGCGACCGGTCGGGGGCTTCTCCCGCAAGGTCATGATGTTCCTCCTCAGGGCGGACCACGGCTCGGCGGTAAGTCGTCGGGAACGCGCGCCACCTGCGGCCCGGCGCGGCCTCCTCACTGGCGGGGCACGCGGTCAGGGCACATTAACGTGAGGTAAACTTATACCACAGTACATTTTTTTCTGTCGTCACCGTGGTGACGAGGAGAGCTCTCGGTAACTCAGGCAGATCTCAGGCGCTCCGACGGTCCGGAGCGGTCGTTGTCGGCCGTGTCCGTGTCCGTGTCCGTGTCCGTCAGCGTCCGCGACAGCGCGGCGATGCTCTCGGTCCCGAGCAGCCGCCCGGAGGTGACTGTCACGCCGTGCTCCATGTGCAGGTGCTGGCGCAGTCGCGTCGCCATCAGTGAGTCCAGGCCCAGTTCACGAAGTGACCGGCGGTTGTCGATCTCGGACGGGTGCAGACCCAGCAACTCGGCTGCGTGGTGGACCAGTGCTTCGGACATGTTCTCGGGACGGCTCCGCGTGCGGGGGGTGTCAGCGCTGCGGAGCGCCCTCGGCGACGTCGGCTCGGCGGAGTCCGGCGCGGTCGTCGTCCCGGGCAGGCGAAGGCGCAGGAGCGCCGGTACCAGATCGGTTCTCAGGGGCTGCGCGGCTCTGCGTATCAGGCGGGCCAGTGACACCGCCGGTCGTTCGGTCAGGGCCGATACGAGCGCGGGCAGTTGCGGCAGGACGCGTGTGGGCGGGCACGGGGCGGTGACCGGGCGCAGAAGGACTCCCGAGAATTCCGCAACGAGCGTGTGGTCGGTCGACAGGACGCGTACCTCGGCACGCAGCGCACCGTCCCGGTCGCCGTGCACGGTGGCCAGGGCCCAGAATTCGTCAGGCAGGTGGTCGTGCAGACACACTTTCTTGAAGGAGACCGGCGCGTAGGCGCGGAGGTCGGTGCGCGCGCCGGGGCGGGCGGCGAGCACCGGCTGCAGTGCCAGCTCCCAGCCTGCGTGCGGCAACACCTGTCGGGGCCGGACGCGGGCGACGGCTTCGCCTTCGCGCCGCCACAGGTGCTGCACGCCTCGGAACGCGTCGTCGATGCCGAGGCCCTGGCGTGCGACGAGTGTGTCGAAGTCCCCGGCGCTCAGGTAGTCGTGGCAGCGTGCCAGCGCCTCGTCCAGTGCTCCCGTGCCGGACTCGGGTGCCGGGCGGGTGGTCTCCACTACGGTCCCGCGGGCGCAGAATGTGGGCGGATCGTGCTCTGTCGCGGCGTACACCGACACGCCCCGGTGCCGGCCAGTGCCCGTGACGGTCACCTCAAGTGTGGTCTCGGGCGCCTCGTCCACCGAGAGGAGTGCGTCGCCCAACTGCACGTTCTCCAGCGTGAATGAGCCCTCCGCGTTGTTCGAGCGGGCAGCCACGGTCATCGCGGCGAGGTGGACGACCGCGGGCACGGGACGGACACCGCGCAGGGAAATTCCCTCGCCCCACCGGTCGGTCTCGGCGAAAGAGGCCAGAGGGAGGTGGCTGACGTGCCGGACGGACGGGTCGGCCGCGGGCGTGGGCCCGCGGTGGAAGGGGGTGAGGTCCCAGGCGTAGGTCGGAAGGGACGGAACGTGATGGGGGCCGCCCGCGTACCACCGTCGCCAGTCCACCTTCGCGCCGCGGACGAAGAGGCGCCCTGTGGCACGGGCGAGGTCGCCGAGTTCGTCGCCGCCGCGCGTGAGCGACGCCACAGAGGCCGTGCGGCCTCCTGAGGGGGCTCCGTGAGTGAGCGTTTCGTCGATGGAGGCGGTGAGGGCCGGGTGGGGGCTGATCTCCAGGAAGACGCTGTCCTGTTCGCGGGCCACTTGGGCGACCGTCTCGGCAAAACGGACAGGGAGCCGCAGGTTGTCCATCCAGTACGTCCCGGTCAGTTCCGTGCCACGGACAGCGGTGCTGTGCACGGTCGAGACCATCCGGGAGGTTCCCTCTTCGGGGGCCAGGTCCGCGAGCCGAGCCAGCAGATCGTCGCGGAGCGAGTCCATCTGCGATGAGTGCGACGCGACATTGACCTTGATCGGGCGGCACAGGACGTCGCGTGCTTCCAGGCGGATGCGGAGCGCGCCGAGGGCCTGCGGCTCGCCGGCGAGCACTGTGCTGGTGGGCGAGTTCTCGACCGCCACGTCCACCGCCCCCGCGCGGACCTCCTCCTCGCGGCGGGCGCGGTCCGCGGGCAACTCGGCGACCATCATGGCGCCTTGACCCGCCAGGCGCTGCATGAGTGTGCTGCGTCGGCAGATCACGGCGGCCGCGTCCTTGAGGGACAGTGCTCCGAAGGCGTGGGCCGCGCTCACCTCGCCCATGCTGTGCCCCAGGCACACATCGGCGCTCACGCCCCTCTCCGACCACAGTGCGACGAGTGCGACGTGCAGAGCCCACAGCAGGGGCTGGACGGTGGCGACGTCGGACGTCGGGTCTGCGGTGCCGGACAGCAGGTGCTCGACCACGGACCAGCCGAGTTCCGTGCGGATGGCACGGTCGCACGCGTCCAGGGCTTCGCGGAAGGCGGGCGAGGTCCGGTAGAGGGTGCGCCCCATCCCGGTCCACTGCGTGCCCTGTCCGGAGAATACGAAGACGGTCTGCCGGGCCGGTCCGGGCCCGGTGTCCGCCATGCCCGCGTCGGCGGTCGGGCGACCGTCGGCGAGGGCCGTCAGTTGCCCGGCGAGGGCGTCGTGGTCGGCACCCACGGCCCACAACCGGTGCGGGTACGCTTCCCTGCCCTGCGCCGCGGAGGAACAGATGTCGCTCAGGCGCTGGTGTCGTCCGGCGCCCTGGGGGCCCAGATACCCTACCCACCTGCGCGCAAGGCGGCGCAGGGAGCTGTCGGTTCGCGCGCTCAGGACGAGCAGGTGCGGGCCCTCGTCGGTCGCGGGCCCCGGGGGCGGGGCATCCGCGGGGCGTTGGGAGGGGGCGCCCAGGACGACGTGGGCATTGGTGCCGGACAGGCCGAAGGAACTCACTCCGAGGAGCGGGCGCCCGTCCGAGGCGTCGAGAGGCTCGTTGCTCTCCACGACGCGCAGGGGGAGGCCACCGCTTGCGAGCAGGTCGTGGGGGCGGTCCAGGTGCAAGGACGCGGGGATGGTGCCGTGCCGCAGGATCAGTGCGGCCTTGATGAGGCCGGCGATACCCGCTGCGGCCTCGGTGTGCCCGAGATTCGTCTTGACCGAGCCGGTGAGGAGCGGACGGTCCGCGGGGCGCCCCGCTCCCGCTGCCTCGGCCAGGGCCCGCAACTCGACACCGTCCCCGACAGCGGTACCGGTGCCGTGGGCCTCCACATAGTCGAGGTCGGCCGGACTGATGCCGGCGTTGTCGCAGGCGCGGCGCACCATGTCGGCCTGGCCCGCTGCCGAGGGGCGTATCAACAGGCCGCTGCCCGCCCCGTCGTTCGTCATGGCGCTGCCGAGCAGAACCGCGCAGACGGGATCACCGTCGCGTACAGCGTCGTCGAGACGCTTGAGAACGACAGCGCCCACGCCCTCGCTGCGGACGAAGCCGTCGGCGTCCGCGGCGCCGAATCTGCACCGCCCGCTCTCGGACAGCATGTCGCCCTGGGAGTAGGCGATCGCGTCGTGCGGCGAGAGGATCAGGTTGACTCCGGCCGCGATGCACAGATCACTCTCGTGGGTGAGCAGGCTCTGACGGGCGGCGTGCACGGCGGCCAACGACGAGGAGCACGCGGTGTCGAGGACGACACTCGGCCCCCGCAGATCCAGGGCGTACGAGACCCGCCCCGCCGTGACCGCGCGCAGGTGACTGCCGACCATGCCGCGTACGTCGGGCTCGTGGGGGTGTGGATCGGTGTCGGCGTACTCCGCGGTCGCCTGACCGACGAACACCCCGCCGTGACTGCCCGCGAGCCGGGACGGCCGGATACCGGCCGACTCCAGGGCTTCCCACACGGCGAGCAGGAGCAGCCGTTGCTGCGGGTCCATGACCTGGGCCTCGACGGGTGAGATCTGGAAGAAGGATGCGTCGAAGTCGAAGGGGCGCCCGACGAAGCCGCCGTGTCGCGAGACCGTGCGCCCCGGCGTCATCGGCTCGGGACTGTGACTGTCGTCCGTGCTGAACCGGTCGGGAGGGACGGGAGTGATCGCGTCGGTCCCGGACACGAGCACGTCCCAGAACTCGTCGATCCCGGCCGCACCGGGGAACCTGCATCCCATGCCGACGACGGCTACGGGTGTGGCCGTGGGTTTTCCGTTGAGCATCAACGCTCCAGGTGCATCTGATGAGACAGGAGATCATCAAAGGAATACAAAATTACACTCAAGGTCAACATTTGACCGCCGCCTACCCGGGCGCGGAACGCTCAAGCAGGCGTGGGTAGTTGAGGAGCGTTCGTCCAGCTTGCGGACCGCTCGGCCGGCGCCGCCCGGGAGTAAAGTTTGTACTTGCGTTCATCTATGGAGTCGTGTCTATTGTTGGTCATGATTGTCTCTAGGGACGGGGGAGCGCCCATGGACATCGCCCAGACGATCGCGTTGATGGAGGACCAGGAACTGGCGGCCTACAAACTGCTCGTCACGACGGGCGGGGCGACCACCGACCGGCTGGCCACGAGCCTGGGCTGGAAGCGAGGCAGAGCGGCCCACGTGCTTTCGGGGCTGAGGAGGATGAAGCTGGCCCGCTCGCATGGCGAGGAGCGGAACGAGGAGGGCGGTGAGTGGACCGCGGTGCATCCCGAGGCCGTCAAGTTGCAGTACGCCAGGCCGCTGGTCGGCGCGCTCGATGCCTGGCAGGAACAACTCGACGGAATGCGGAAGCAGGTGGAGGCACTCACCGAGCTGTCCGACGGCGCCTCGCACGATGCCTCCGCGAGCCCGGTCGCCACACTCGACGGCGCCCAGGAGATCTGCGACGCCCTGACGGTGTGCGCCAGGCGCTGCTCCGAGGAGATCCTGGCCGTGCAGCCGCTCGGGACCGGCGTACCCGAGGCGGCCTGCGCCGTGCTGGACCGTGACGCGGCCCACGTCACCGAGGCCGATGTGCGGGTCCTGTTGCCGCATCTCTCGCGCTACGACGCCGGGACACGCCAATGGGCCGAGGGCCTTGCCGACGCCGGCGGCGAAGTACGGACCAGCGCCTCGCCCCTGCCCGCCCTGATCGTCTTCGACCGGACGGTGGTCGTTCTCCTGGACGGCCAGGACGCGGGTACGGCGCACCTCGTGAAGCACGGGGCCATGGTCGAACTCATCGTCAACATGATCATGAACGCCTGGGCGACCGGAGCCCCCTTCCAGGGAACGGGGGGCAGCAACCGGATACCGGACAGCCTGACGCAGGAGACGAAGACCGAGATCCTGAAGCTGCTCGCCGCCGGCTACAAGGACGAGGTCGTGGCGCGCCGGCTCGGGATAGGGGTCCGTACCTGCCGCAAGTACATCGCCGAGATCTTCGGTGAACTCGGGGCGCAGAGCCGCTTTCAGGCCGGCTGGCTCGTCCGCGACCGGCTGCTCGGCGCCGACAGCGCCCCGGCCACGGCGGAGGGCTTACGGCGCGCGGACACGTCGCCCACGGCTCCCGCGACACCCGGAAGGTCCGCCTCCTGACGGTCCGGCGGGCGCAGCTGACGGTCCGGCACGCACACATGAGCGTGCTGGCGTCCTCGGGAATCGGCCCTTCCGGGAACACCGTCACGTACGTCCGGCACGCCTGCTGTGTCCGTCGTCGGCCGACGTGGGCTTCCCGCCCGCGTCGGCCGCACGGCGTTCAGCGGGCCAGCACCGATCCGAGCGCGTGCGCTAGCTCATCCCCGGGGTTCGACATCGCCTTCTTGGCGCGCCAGGCGATGACGGAGTCCGGACGGATCAGCACCGCGCCACTGGAGTCGACCCCGTACCGTCGCGCCCAGGAGTCGTCCACATCCACGAAACGGTCCCCGACGCGGTACGCGGAAAGAGTCACGCCCAGATCGCGCGCGGTCCGCTGCGCCGCCTCCACCCACTCGGGCCCATCGAACCCCGCCACGAGCACGAACTCCCGGCCGAACAGGTCGTGGATGCCGAAGTCGTGCCGTGCGTCGTGCAGTGCGACATGGGGGGCTCGTCCCCCCGGGCGGCCCGTAGGCGACCACGGGTCCTCGTGAAGGCTCCGGTCGTCGCCGTCCTCCGTGACGACCGCGGGGGAGTGGCACCGAAAGCCCACGAATTCGCGTGGCGCGGGGACCGGGGCGTTCGGGTCCGCCGGATTGTAGCTGGCCGGGACCCGCCCCTCGGATATCTTCGCCAGCTCCAGTTCGCGGGCGATCGTGTACTCCACGAGGGGCCGGCGCTCGGCCTCGTACGTGTCGAGCAGCCCCGGACCGGCCTGGCCGGTGAGGACCATGCCCAGACGCCACGAAAGGTCGAACGCGTCCTGTACGGCCAGGTTGCCGCCCTGCCCGCCGTTGGGCGGGCAGGCGTGCGCGGAGTCGCCCGCCAGGAACACGCGCCCCTGGCGAAAACGCGTTGCCAGTTTGTGGTTGATCGAGAAGAAGCGTGCGTTGACGAACGAGACGTCGATCGACGGGTCGCCCACGGCGTCGCCCACCCGTTCCAGGCACCGGTCCTCGGTGAAGTCCTGCGGGCTCTCCCCGCGTTCGGGAAAGTAGTCGACCCACAGAGTGTGCCGCTCGGAGCCGTCGAGGATGAAACTGGAACCACTGCCGGGCATGCCGATCACCTCCACGGCGCCCGGCTCGACATAGCGGCTCAGGTCCGCCTCGAACGTGATGATGTACATGTGGCCGACGCTGCCGCTGCCCTCGACGTCGATGCCGACCTCGTCGCGGGTGGGACTCAGATGGCCGTCCGCCGCCACAAGGTAGTCGGCCTCAACGGTGTACTCGTGGCCGGTCGTTGTGTCCCGCAGGGTCGCGGTGACTGTGTCGACGTCCTGGCGAACGGACACCATCTCGGTGCCCATGCGCAGGTCCGCGCCCGCCTCCTGCGCACTGGTCCGCAGGATGTCCTCGACCTGGGCCTGGGAGACCCAGGCCAGAGGAGGTACCGCGGACAGCTCTTGCGGGTCGGGCAGGCCGGCGTCCGGGTCCAGGAACGCGCGCGCGGGGTCCGCGAGGGACGCGCCGTGACTCATGCGCGGCCATTTGGTCTCGCCCAAGGCGTCGCGCAGGCGCCGTGCCACTCCGGGCAGGCTGTTGAGCAACTCCTGCGACCGTGTGTTGAGTCCCCAGGCTTTCGGCAGCCGCGACGGTTCGGGGCGCCGCTCGGCGAGCAGCGGCCGTACACCTCGGGCGGCCAGACTCAGAGCCGTGGTCAGGCCGGTGTAGGCACCGCCGACGACGAGGACGGGAACGCGCTTGTCTGACATGGGTCTGCCTCCGTGTCTACTCGTTCGGGCACACGTACGGTCGTGCCGGCCCGGCTCAGGCGGACGTGCGTGCTCCGGGGGTGAAACCGTGCTTCTTCGTCATCAGAACGAGGGCGAAGGTCACCGCGATCAGCACGATCAGGGTGACCGGCAAGGAGAAGACCCCGGACGTCTCCAACAGCAGTCCGCCGGTGACACCGGCTCCCGCGACCGCGAGATTGCACACCGTGACGAGCATGGACTGCGCCACGTCGGCGCCGTCCCCCGCCGCGTCGGCGAGGGCGGTCTGCTGGAGGGTCGGAGCACCGCCGAAGGTGACACCCCAGGCGACGACGCCCACCACCACGGCGATGGACGAGTGCGCGCCGACGGCGAGCAGCAGTGCGGCGACGGCGAAACCCACCAGGGTGGCGAGCGACAGCGTCCGCAGCTTGCGGTCCACGAGAACACCGGTGACCCAGATACCGGCCATGGCCGTGGTGCCGAAGACGAGCAGCATCACGTCCACGTGGCCGCCCAGACCGACGGCATCGAGGTAGGGGGCGACATACGTGTACAGGACGTTGTGCGCCAGCGTCCACAGAAAGATGATCAGCAGGATCGCCCGGATGCCGGGCAGTGTGAAGATCTCCCGCAGCGGCAGCCGCTCCTGACTCGACTGGCCGGGGAAGTCCGGAACCAGCGAGCGCACGGCGGCCACGAGGACGAGCGCGACCGCGGACATCACCCAGAACGCACCCTGCCAGCCCACCACCGCGCCGAGCCAGGTGGCGATCGGGACCCCCAGGGCGAGGGCCACCGGCTGGCCGACACTCACGACGGCGAGGGCCCTGCCCTGCAGGCGCTCGGGAACCAGTCGGCGTCCGTAGCCGGCCAGGAGTCCCCATATGACGCCGGACGCCATGCCGGCCAGGAACCGTGCGCCGAGCGTCAGGAGGTAGGAGTGGGAAAGCGCGGTGACCGTGTTGAACACGAACAGGCCGACGATGGCGGTCAGCAGGAGGGGCCGGCGCCGTACACCTCGGGTGGCCGTGATGACGGGAATGGCCGCCAGCACGGAACCCAGGGCGTAGAGCGTCACCAGCTGCCCGGCGGCGCCCTGTGAAACGGAGAGCCCGCGTGCGATCTGCGGAAGCAGTCCGTCGGGTGTGGTTTCCGTCATGAAAGCGAGAAAACCGGCTGCGGCGAAAATGGAGAGCCGTAATATCGGCAGCCGCTCGGCCCGAGGCTCGGGCGACACCTGTCGTGTTGCTGAACTTTTCTCGGTTGTCGTCACGAATTCTCTCCAGGATGCGTGGAATTGCATCGTCGGTCGGCGGGACCTGGCTGTTCGGAAGGTCAAATCTCGGGGAGTGCTGTGCGGCACTCCGCTTGGACTCATCAGCCTGCTGATTCAGGGCGTGATGCGCGAGTGTTCAGGAATGCAGCATGTTGTGGCGCACGTTCCTGCACGCCGCGTGTCGCCGTCGGGGCGTGCGGATTCCGGGCCATTCAGTGCGTCGAGGACCTCCTCGGCGACCTCGTCAGGACGACGGCCGTCCGTGGCGACGACCACCCGGGCGACCTCGGTGCAAATACGATGTCGCTGTCGCTGTCGCTGTCGCTGTCGCTGTCGCTGTCGCTGTCGCAGTCGCAGTCGCAGTCGCAGTCGCAGTCGCGGTAGCCGGGGAGCCCCTCCAGCGTCGCCACCGAAGGGGGACCGCGCGGCTCCTGCGCGGTCAGCCGGCGCAACCTGCTCAACGGTGCTGCTTCGTCGTCATGGAAGGGGCCGCTGGACAATCGGAGCGCTTGTAGAGGGTGCTCCACTGAATTGTGCGTACTGAAGACGCCGTGCGATGCAGCTAAATGCACCACAACTTGCTGCACGCGTCATCGCTGGACCTGGTTCGCCGGAATGGGCACGGTAGTTGTGTGCCGCAAGGGAGCGGACTGAACCCCCACTTCGTTCCCCGGTCATGGGGAGGGTTCCGGAGTTCTCACGGTAACCGGCCCTCCCTTCCCCGAATGATTCGTTGTCGACGCCCGGACCGGTGCACTGAACGTCACGAATTGAGGATCGATGCAAACTCTTGGCAGTGTGTTTGAGCGTACGACGCAGGCCGTCGGCGGACGCGTGGTGTCCGACGAGGTGCTTCCCGATGCTGTCGGAGGGCGCCACCGCAGCCACACGGCGAGCACCCCGGGCGAGCTGCGGAGCGAGCTGCCGCGGACACCGGACGCGGCAGCGGCGGTGGACGCGGGCCGCAGGACGACGCGCCAGGTCCTGCGAGGGAAGGACGACCGGCTCCTCGTCGTCGTGGGTCCGTGCTCGATCCATGACGTCGACGCCGGACGCGAGTACGCCACGTCGCTGAACACGGTGGCGGCCGAACTCCGGCACGACCTCGCCATCGTCATGCGGGTGTACGTCGAGAAGCCGCGGACCACCGTCGGCTGGACGGGGCTCCTCGCCGACCCTCACCTCGACGGACGCCTCGACTTCGACCGGGGCCTGCGCGCCACCCGCAAACTCATGCTGGACATAGCCGAGTCGGGGATGCCCATCGCCACGGAATGGCTCAGCCCCGCGGCCCCCGCCTACCTTGCGGACCTCATCTCCTGGGGTGCCATCGGCGCGCGGACCGTGGAGAGCCAGGTGCACCGCCAACTGGCCAGCGGCCTGCCGATGCCGGTCGGGATGAAGAACGGCAGCACGGGTTCCGTCAAGGTCGCTGTCGACGCCATCACGTCCGCGGCCGCCCCGCACGGCTACCTCGGGTTCGACCAGGACGGACGTGCGGTCACCCTGCACACGAGCGGCAACCCGGATTGCCACGTGGTGCTGCGGGGCGGAGCCGGCCGGCCGAACTACCAGGTCGAGCATGTCGACGAGGCCGCAGGCCTGTTGGCGTCCGCTTCCCTCCCGGCCGGTGTGGTCATCGACGCCAGTCACGCCAACAGCGACAAGAACCACGAACGCCAGGCGACCGTGGCGGGCGAGATCGGCGAACAGGTCGCCCGGGGCAGCACCGACATCCGCGGTGTGATGCTGGAGGGCTTCATCCTGCCCGGCCGGCAGGACCTCGGCCCGGAGGAGCCGGCGTTCGGGCAGAGCATCACCGACGCCTGCATGGGCTGGGAGACCACCGTGGACGTCCTCACCGACCTCGCGGCCGCCAGCCGGGCACGCCGAGCGGCGACCCGCGCCTGAAAGGCGCGAGGCCGGCCGACGCACCTACAGGAGAGGAGAGTTGAGCATGCGGGAAATTCCCGCGCTCGGGCCCGACGGCCCCTGCCGCACGCGCCGGAGCGCGACGCTCACCGACAGCGCGGGACACGAGGTGGCCGAGCTCGCGCAGGCTCCGGCCCTGATGGTCTCGCACTGGATCAGTCGGCTGCGTGACACCGCACCCCTGCCGGCGAGCGAGGTCATCGGCGTGTTGGCCAAGGCCGCCGACGTGTTCGCGGACCAAGAAATCATGGGAGACGATCTGGCGCGTCACGAACGGCGGGTGGCCGAACTGACCGGGACGCCCGTCACGGTGGTGCGTGAGTGCGACCGCCTCATCCTCGACGCGCTGCGTCATCCCG
Source organism: Streptomyces sp. NBC_00388 (assembly GCF_036061255.1). NCBI lineage: Bacteria > Bacillati > Actinomycetota > Actinomycetes > Kitasatosporales > Streptomycetaceae > Streptomyces > Streptomyces sp. NBC_00388. The sequence goes on along the minus strand of NZ_CP107948.1, from coordinate 198,872 downwards.
GCCGGGCCCCGGCCCAGGCTCGTCCGACAGGCTGCACCGTCGAGGACGTGGGCACGGCTCCGGTGGCGCAGGGCGCCGTCTGGGTACCGCGCGGAGAGGTCTTCGCGGTGCACGCGGCCGGCAACAGCCCAGGTGTGCACGCCATGTGGCTGGAGGCGCTCACCCTCGGCTACCGCGTCGTGGTGCGTCCCTCCCAGCGGGACCCGCTGACCCCGGGGCGCCTGGTCACCGCACTGCGTACGGCCGGATTGCCTGCGGACCAGGTACTCGTGGCTCCCTGTGACCACAGTACGGCCGACCAGATCATCGACCGGGCCGACCTCGCCCTCGTCTACGGCGGGCAGGACGTCGCCGACAGCTACGGCGGCCGTGACGACGTACGCCTGCAGGGACCGGGTCGATCGAAGCTGCTGGTGACGTCGGACGCCGATCGCGGACAAGGGCTCGCACTCGCCCGTGAAGGCGCCCTCTATCACGCCGGCACCGCGTGCACCGCCACCACGGCGGTCCTCGTGGAGCGCGACGCCCCCCGCTTCGCCGCCGACCTGGCCGCCGAGCTGGACGGCCTCCCGGCCGCCGGCCCCGCCGACGAGGACGCGGCGCTGCCCTGCATGCCGGTGGAGCGGGCCGGACAGCTCGTCGCCGCGGTCACCCGCTGGGCGCAGGGGTCCATCGTGCATCTGGCACCCCGTGTCGAACGCGTCGGACGGAACGGCACGCAGGCCACCGTCACTCCGGCCGTCGTCGAAGTCGCGTCCGCGGACAGCCCCCTGCTCGCCCACGAGATGCCCTTCCCCTGCGTATGGGTGGCCCCCTGGGACGACGGCGACCTCGCCGCTCTGGACGACTCCCTCGTCCTGTCCCTGCACACCACCCACCCCGAACTTGCCACACGGGCAGCGCGGTTGGGACGCGTCGCCAACGTCTACCACGGCAGGCCGACGTCCTGGACCCACCCGGATGTTCCGCACGACGGGTACCTCGGCACGTTCTTGATGCGCGCCAAGGGCCTCGCCCTCGCCCCCTGACACGCCGCCCCGCGCATCGCGCCGCGGCGTCCCCGTTCGAGCCCCGAGAGGAGCAACCCCATGCAGATCAACTCCAGGAGCGACTTCGACTTCATGGAGCGGATCCGTCAGGAAGCGGCCGACCACCACACACGCACAGAGGTGGACGACACCTTCTACGCATCCAAACTGGACGCGGTCTGGCGGCGAGCGGCCCAGACCCCCGCCTACCGGAACATCGGCCCGGCCGGCCCGCGCACCCTTCACGAGACCCCCGTCACGTCCAAGGACGCGCTCAAGGCGCACCCCTTGGACTACCTGCGGGTCCCGGTGACCGACGGCCTCAAGTACTACCAGACCACCGGGACCACCGGCGTCCCCACGCCGACACCGCGAACGGCACGGGACATGATCGCCAACACGGTCTCCGTCGCCGAGGCATGGCGCCCGCTGCTGACCGGCGGCGACCACCGCAGCCTGATCCTGCTCCCCTCCGACATCGTGCCCGTGGCCGATCTCATCGTCGGAGTCTGCGAGTTCCTCGGCGTGCCCCACACCAAGGCCTACCCGTACACCACGGGAATCTCCGACTGGGATCGCATCGTCGGGCTGTGGGAGGTGTTTCGCCCCACCACGCTGTTCGTGGCACCGGGGGTACTGCTCCAGTTCACCCAAGTGATGAAGAAGCGCGGCCTGCTGGACGAACTCAGCGGCTCGGTCGAGCAGATCATGCTGCTGGGCGAGGTCAGCACCCCCGAACTCCGTTCCATGGTCGGCGAGTGGTGGGGTGCGCGAGTCTTCGACGCCAGCTATGGCAGTACCGAGAGCGGGACCCTGGCCGCATGCTGCGCGCATGACCGTCTGCACCTGCTGGGCGCGGCCAACTACTTCGAGATCGCCCGGGGATCGGGCATTGACCCCGTCCTCCCCGGACGTGAGGGCCGACTCGTCGTGACGCCGCTCAACAACGACGCCCGCCCGCTGGTCCGTCTCGACATGGGCGACGAGGTGACGGTGGGCGACCGGTGCCCGTGCGGCGCGCAGTCGCCCACGGTCACGGTGCACGGCCGCGGCAGCGACGGCACGACCATCAAGGGCAACCGCGTGCGGACCCGGGACCTCGAAGGAATCGTGTACGGGAGCCGCGATGTCATGGGCTACCTGATCGAGGTGAACTCCCGCGGCACCTGGGCCCGTCTCCTGCTGGAACGCGATCCGAGCCGCGATCGCGGCGATGAAGCGAGCCGCGGCGACCTCATCCAGCGACGGACGGCGGAGCGCATCGGATTCACCTGGGACGAGGTGCGCTTCGTCAACCGGCTGCCGGTGACGACGAAGAGCGGTGGATCGCAGAAGAGCTGGAAGCGCTCCAACTTCAACGTGGTCGACGAGGGGGTGCCCGCATGACGTTCGAAACACTGCTCGACTCCTCCGGTGTGGTGTCCGGCGACTCCGACCTGTGGTGCACGTATGCTGCCGTGCGCACGCTCGCCTGGCTGGGGCGCACCGACGATCTGCCCGATCCGCAACGGGCCGCCGACTTCCTCGCCTCGCGCCAGAACACGGATGGCGGGTTCGCCTGGTCGCCCGGCATGACGTCGGACGCCTGGGCCACGTACTACTGCACCCAGGCCCTGGCGGACCTTCCCGATGACACCCGCGCCGATGTCACGACCACCAGTCCTGACTGGGTGCGCAGGGCCGCCCACCCCGACGGCGGATTCGCCATGACGCCTGGTCAGGCATCTGATGTCTGGGCCACGTATTACGCAGTGCGCACCCTGGTCGAGATCTACGGCGAGCAGCCGCCGCCCGCGCTCTTCGACTGGTTGGGCGCCCTGCAGGCGGCGGACGGCGGCCTGGCATGGAGTCCCGCGCACGCCAAGGACGGGACCTCCGACGTACGGGCCTGCTACTACGCCCTGACCGCATGGAAGACCGCTTTCGGCAAGGACAGCCCGCTGCCCTGGGACCGCGGACTGCTCGTCGGCTGGCTGCGCTCCCGGCAGAGCGACGACGGGGGCTTCACCTTCCAGGCGGGCGACACCACGGACTGCCTGTGGGCCACCTTCCGGGCGACCAATGCGCTGGGGCACCTCGAAGAGCAGCCGCGCGACCCCCGGGCGTGCGTCAGCTGGATCCGCGGACAACGTCGCGAGGATGGTGCCTTCACTCGCTGGCCGGGCTATCCCGTGGCCGATGTCTGGGCCGCCTTCTGTGCGGTCGGCGCGCTGCGCGCGCTCGGCGACGACCTCGGCGACCTGTCGGACCCGGTGGTGCACACGCTCCTGTCGTTCCGCACCGAGCAGGGCGGCTTCACCTATCGGATGCCCGAGTTCGCCTCCGACGTCCTCACGACCTCGGCCCACGTGCTGTCGGGTCGTCTGGCGGCAGCTGCCGACGAGCAAGCCGTGGCGTGGATGGAAAGCTGCGTACTGCCCAATGAGAACGGCGTCATGTACATGCCCGGCCGGGGCGGTGAGGTGCGCTGTACGTTGTGGGCCCTGGCCGCGGGCGCCTTCCACGACGACCTCCGGGCCAGGGCCGACATCGCCGACTGGCTCGTCACCGCCATCCAGAACCCCGACGGTGGCTTCGGCTACTGGGAGGGCCGCGCCTCGGACATGGTGTCCACCTGCGCCGCGGCGGAGATCCTGAGTGAGGCCCCGAAGGACACCGCGCGTTCCGCGCTGCGCGATGTCGCCCACTTCGTCGCCACTTGCGCGACCGGCCCCGGCCGCTGGGCCAACGTCCCGGGCGGCAGCCCCACCCTGCGCTCCACCCTCCAGGCACTGCGCGCCCTGCGGCGTTCCGTCGGCGTCGACGAGGCACCCGTCCATGAAGCCCTGGACCTGCACCGCGTCCGGGGCGGTGGCTTCGCGAACGAGGGACACCGTGTACCGGACCTGCTCAGCACATACGAAGCGGTCCTCGCCTTCGACCTGTTCGGCATCGCACTGGACACCGACCACCTGAGCCGATTCGTCGACAGCGTGCGTGCCGCGGACCGGGGTTTCGCCTGGACACCGCTGATGGCCACGAGCGGCGGGCCGCTCGCCGACTGCCTGGGCCGCCGCCTGGAGCTGCGGCTCTCCGCCGAGCAGCGGCCACTGCCGGCGCTGGCCCTCTCGTGAAAGGAGCTCCCCTTGCCCACCGTTGACGTGACCAGCCCCGCACTGACCCCATCCGCCCGCCTGAAGGCGGCCCTGAACCTGACCCGTTGGCTGACGAACCACGGTTCCGACGCCGCCCACGTGGTCGTCGCCTTTCACACCGCGGACCCGATGGCCTACTTCGTTCGCGGCGTACCCTTGACGACCTTCGACGACCCGGGCGGCGACCAGCGCCGGGCTCCATGGGCATCGGTCGTCTGCCACGTACACCCGGACCGTGACGCCGAGTACCGTGCGGGCCTGGCCGAGGAGATCCGCCGGACCCTGTGCCCCGAGGCGGGCACCGGCCACCTCATGGTCCGCTTCGAGCCGACCCGCCCCGATCACGTGCTGTACCGGGACGGGAACACGATGACCAGCGGCGCACCGGCGCCCGCCGGAGCCGGCCCCACCCGTTGACCAGCCCGGGACAGGCCGCCGGCCACGAGACGTGCGACAGGAAGGACCCATCCCTCATGCAGACCACCACCCGCCCCGCCGACATCCAGCCGCGCATCCTGGACGTCCTGCACAAGCGCTTCGGCGACCAGGTGCGCGCACTGAACCCGACCGCCGACCTGGCCACGACGCTGCCGGGCTTCGACAGCCTCGCCGCCCTGGAGTATGTGACCGCGGTGGAGAACGAGTTCGGCATCGAGGTCGACTTCGTGAGCGACGACGTCCGGTACTCCTTCAGCACGCTGGAGCGCACCACCGAATACGTTCGCGAACGCGTCGAGGACCAGCTGGGATGACCCGGCCGGCTACGCACCCCACCGCTGAGGCGGGCGACGGCCCGCACGCGCGCGAGTTCCCCTTCGAGACCTCAGGCAGCACGGGCAGGCCGCAGCGATGGTTCCGCAGCACGGAGCAGATGCGCCGTGAAGTGGACCTGATCGCGTCCGACCTCGTCGGGCAGGTGGACGAAGTGGTCAGCTACGCGCCGCCGCACCATCTGTTCGGCGCCCTGTTCGGCGACTGGCTGCCACGCTTGCGGGGGATCGACGTCCACCATGCGTGGGCCGACCCGCTCACACCCTTGCACCTGCGCAGCGGCAGCCGGGCCCTGATCGTCTGCGTGCCGATGACTTGGTCCATCCTGCACCGCAGCCGATCCGCACTCGCCACGGCGCGATCCGTCGTGGCCCTGCACAGCTCGGCGACCGCACCGCCTCAGGCCAGGGACGTCGTCGCCGCCACCGGCCCTCACCTGCGGGCGCACGAGATCCTCGGGTCCACCGAGACCGGAGGCATCGCCCACCGGCCCCTCGCCGCCACCGGAACCGACACCGGCCCCTGGCACGCCTTCGCCGACGTCGACCTCCCGCGCGCTCGCGGCCCGGTGCCGGGCGTGCAGGACCTGGTGGTCTCCGGACCACGCCTCGCCCGCCCGCAGACGGCCGCCCGGCCTCCGGAGCACTGGGCCACCGGCGACCTGGTGAACCACCTCGGTCCACGGACGTTCCGGCTCGCCGGGCGCCGAGGCGACCTGATCAAGGTGAACGGCCGACGGGTCCATCTCGATCAGGTGGCCGCACTCCTCGCCACGCGCCTGCCCGGAGCGGACTGCGCGGCGATCCCGCTGGCGAGGGGCACTGTCGCCGGCGAGGGCTACGCGGTCTTCTGGACCACCGGCTCCACAGCGCCCGCCCGGATCAGGGCCGCGCTGAGTGACCTCCCCGGCCCCTCTCGGCTCATGGAGGTTCCCACCATCCCCCGACTGCCCACCGGCAAACCCGACCGGCGGCGGCTGCTGGCTCTGCTGCCCTGAGGCCGTCGGCCTACCCTCGTACACACCGCCCAACGCAGACCCACCCGGCTGCTCAGGAAAGGAGCCACCATGACCAGGCTGATCGTCGTGACCGGAGCGAGCGCAGGCATCGGCAAAGCGACCGCGCTGCGCTTCGCCCGCAACAAGGACAGGGTGCTGATGATCGCCCGCCGCGAGGACCGGCTCGCCCGGGCCACCGAAGAGATCCGGGCCGAAGTCCCCGGCGCGGACATCGAACCACTCGCCCTGGACGTGTCCGACCCCGCGTCCGTCACAGCCCTGCAGGAGCGTGCCGCCGCGACCGGGCAGGCGGTATCCGCAGTCGTGTGCTGCGCCGGCGCTGTCCCCGTTCAGAACGCCGAAGGTGTCGAGTCCATCGTGCGTGAGTGGCAGGACGCACACCAGGCAAATGTGATGACCGCCGTGATCACCGTCGAAGGCCTCGTCCCCCAACTCGCCGACGAAGCCAGCATCGTGCTGTACAGCTCGATCGCCGCCTACCGCGGCAGCGGCGGCAGCGGCGGCTACGGCGCTGCCAAGGCGGCCCTGCACTCCTACGTGCACACACTCAGCAACCGGCTCGGTCCACGGGGCATCAGCGTCAACGCCGTCGCGCCCGGCTACGTCGCCGACACCGACCTCTTCGGGGGCGAACTGCCCGCCGACCGCGAGAACACGCTCGTCCGCCAGACTCTGCTCGGCCGTGCCGGGGACCCCGCCGACGTCGCCGAACTCAGCTTCTACCTGTGCTCCCGGCCCGGTGGCTACATCACTTCGCAGATCGTCCAGATCAACGGCGGCGCCTCCCACGGCGTGTAGCCCACCCGGCGCACGAGCCGATCCCACCGGACCCAGCTCTCCGAGAAAGTGGTGACCTTGCCATGAACGCCGAACACGCCGACGCCCACGTCCGCGCCATGATGCACTGGCACTTCGACCCCGGGACCGGATCCCCCTTCTGGCTCGAACGCCGTGACCGGCTCGGATTCGACCCCGTCCGGGACGTGCGGTGCGTCGACGACCTGCTCAGGTTCCCCAATCTCGTGGACGAGCAGCGCGACGTGCCGGTGTCCGACCTCGTGCCCCGTGGTCTCGGCGACGACGAGGAGATCTTCGCCGTGTACGAGAGTGGCGGCACTACCGGCGCACCCAAACGCTTCCTCATGTTCGAGAACTGGTTCGACCAGTACATGAACTGGGAGAACTCCCACTACCCGGACGACGGGGTCGGCGACACACTGGCTGTCGCTCCCAGCGGCCCCCACATGCTGGGCGAGTACTCCAACAGGATCGCCAGGGCCCGGGGCGGAGTCCGCTTCTCGATCGACCTGGATCCCCGCTGGGTGAAGCGGCTCATCGCCGACGGCGAGACCGCCATCGCCACCGCCTACGTCGAGCATCTGGTCGATCAGGCCGAACTCGTCCTCCAGTCACAGGACATCGCCTTCCTGATCACCACCCCACCCCTGCTCGCGCGACTGTCCGAGCGGCCGTCGGTCCGCACCCTCATCCGGGACAAGGTGCGGCTGATCGTCTGGACAGGGGCACACATGGACCCCGACACCTTGGACTTCCTGTCCGGCGAACTGTTCCCCAAGACCCGCTTCCGCGGCTCCTACGGCAGTACCACGGTGCTGAGCGGAACCGTCGAGCGCAGCGCGGCGCAACCGGGGGACACGGTCTTCGACTCGTACTCCCCCTACGTGCTGTACCGGGTCGTGAACCCGGACACCGGCCTGCCCGTCGCCCACGGTGAGACGGGGGCGGTCGTCATGAACTACCTGACCCGGTACGGGCTGGTGCTCAACAGCGTCGAGCGCGACCTGGCCACCCGCGTCCCCAGCCCGAGTGGTGCGGGCGACTCGCTCAGCTCGATCCACCCGGCCGCGGAGGTGGACGGCCAGAAGGTGATCGAGGGCGTGTACTGAGCCAGGACCCGTACCCACCGCCCCGCCGCCGTCGTCTTCGTGTCCGGGCCGCTCCCGAAAGCCCGCCACGAAGGCGAGGGCGGAACACACAAGGAGGAGCAGACCGGTGCCCCAGCACCTGGAACTGGACGGAACCAATCTCTCACCACGCCAGGTCGCGGATACCGCGCGGGCCCCCCGCTGCGTGACGATATCGCTCGCCCCGTCCGCCGCCGTGCGCATGCAGGCCTCGATGGAGCTCAAGGAGCGTCTGCTCGCGGAGGAAATCCCCATCTACGGTGTGACCACCGGGTTCGGGGACAGCTGCGACCGGCAGATCTCCCCTGGCCGGGCCGCGGAACTGCAGCGCAACCTGGTGCAGTACCACCTCAACGGGACCGGACCCATCGCGAATCCCGCCGTGTCCCGCGCCGCCCTGCTGCTTCGGGCCAACGCCCTGGCCCATGGCGTCTCCGCCGTACGGCCGGAACTGGTGACCCTCCTGCTGGACTGCCTGCGACACGATGTGCTGCCACTGATCCCCGAACGCGGCTCGCTGGGCGCCAGCGGTGACCTGGTCCCGCTCTGCTACCTGGCAGCCGTGGTGGACGGCAGCGGGGAGGCTCTCCACCGAGGGCGCGTCCGCCCGGCGGGTGACGCTCTGCGGGAAGAAGGCCTCGAACCCCTGAGGCTGGCCCCCAAGGAGGGCATAGCCCTGATCAACGGCACCTCGTTCGCCTCGGCCTACGCGGTGCTCGCCGCCGCGGACGCACGAGAGCTGACCTTCGCGACGGAACTGGCCACCGCGATGACCTTCGAGGTCCTGCACGGAAACGCCTCGGCACTGCATCCCTTCATCCACGCGCACAAACCCCATCCGGGGCAGGCCGAATCGGCTCGCCGCATCCGTGCGCTGCTCGATGGATCACGGCTCGCCACCTCTTTCGAGGACATCGTCGTGCGCCGCGAGCGACTCGCGGGACGCGCCGGCCTGCGTCTCAGCGAACGGATCCAGGAGAAGTACTCACTGCGCTGCGCGCCGCACATCGTGGGGATCGTCCGCGACACGCTGGAGTGGACCGACCAGTGGCTCGAAACCGAGATCAACTCCGCAACCGACAACCCCTTGTTCGACGCGGACGAAGACGCTCTGCACCTCGGTGGCAACTTCTACGCTGGACACGTGGGCCAAGCCATGGACAGCCTCAAGACCACCGTGGCCGGCCTCGCCAACCTGATGGATCGCCAGCTCGCGCTGGTCATCGATGAGAAGTTCAGCCAGGGGCTGCCGCCGAATCTCGTCGTGCCCCGCTGTGCGGACGATCCGCAGGCAGGGCTCCACCACGGCTTCAAGGGAATGCAGATAGCGGCGTCCGCCGTGACTGCGGAGGCACTCAAGCAGACGGGGCCGGTGTCCGTGTTCTCCCGCTCCACCGAGGCGCACAACCAGGACATCGTGAGTATGGGCACGATCTCCGCGCGTGACGCCCGCACGGTGAACGGGCTGGTCCGGGAAGTGGCGGCGATCCACTTGCTCGCGCTCGCTCAGGCACTCGACCTGCGCGGCGTCGAGCGCGCCTCGCCGGCGGTCCGTGCGGTGCACTCCATGATCCGGCAGCACAGCGACTTCGTCGACCGGGACCGACGCCTCGATCGGGACATCGCCGCGGTGGCCGACCTCATCGAGACCGGAGCGCTGCGTCGCGCCGCTGAACGCGGCGGCCCGGCCGGCAGTGACACGAGCTCTGCGCCGGAACGCCACCTTGCGCCGGCTGCGGGCTGACGAGACAAAGGAGAACGACCATGGACAGGCCAACCATCATGCTGCTCGGCGCCGTCTGCACCGGAGCCCTCGTGACCACCGCGATCATGGCTCCCGCTCAGGCCACCGATCGCACGGCACGGACTGATTCGCACCGTGTGATCGAACTGGATGTGGGCAACGACAAGGTGGTCCATTCGGACGTCGGCAAGCACGGACTGAGCATCGGGGACGAGTTCATCTACACGGACCTGCTCTCACGAGACGGCCACCGCGTGGGCAAGGACGGCAGCTCCTGCCAGGTCACCGACCTCGAAGGAGACCGGACCACGACGAGTTGCGTGCTGTCGGTCCAGCTGCCCGATGGCCAGCTGACCGCCCAGTCGCTGTGGACCAAGGGCAGCAGCACGGTCCGGATGGCGATCACGGGCGGGACCGATGCCTATCGCGGCGCCAGCGGAGAACTGACGTGCCGGGACATACAGACCCCGCACGAGACCTACCGCATCAGCCTGGACTGACCACAGGCACCGACATCCGGGACGCGCATCTCGCCGGCGACACCCGGCACGGGAAACCGCGCGGAGTTCGCCCCCCCCCGCCCCCCTCCGCCCCCCCGGGCGGCCACCGTCCTGGACGTCGTGGGCAGCCGGGACGCGAAGTGGGACAAGCCGGGCGAGGCGGTCCTCGGCGAGAAGATGGCCGGTGACCTGGGGCTGAAGCAGGGCCAGGAAGTCCCGGTCCGGTTCGCGGACGGCGCCACCGTCACTCTCCGCGTATCCCAGGTGCTGCCCGACGACCCGGCTCGCGGCGACTTCGTGGTCGCCCGTGACCTGGCCCGCGCCCACGACCCGGCCGCACTCACTGACGACATCTTCGTCCCGCGCGACGCCAAGGCCTCGGCCTCGGCTCCCGGAGTCGCGCTGCACGACGCCGCCGAGTACGCCCTGGCCGACTACAACACCGACGCCAAGCTCACCGAGTCGCTCGCCATGATGCTGATCGTCATCGCCGTCGGCTACAGCGTGATCGCCGTCGCCAACTCCATGGCCATGGCCGCCCACGGCCGGCGCCGCGTGTGGACGGTCACGCAATTACCCAGGCGGAAGTTCACGTAATTCCCCAGGTGCTGCCGTGAGCTGACTGGAGGGCGCCCCGCGTCAGTCCCACCACAGCACGAGAAGAAGGTGCCGTTGGGATGCATCACGGTAAAACTCTCGCAGGGCATTGAAGTGCCCCAGCAGGTACTTCCTCGGGCCGCCGACGATCCTGGCCGGCTCGTCGCCGATCAAGGAAGCGGCCTCTGTCTCGTCGGTCGGCAAGGCGGCCAGAAGGGCGGTCAAGTCGATCTGCCAGAGCAGTTCCGAGACGCGAGCCACCTGAGCCGCGGAGAGGGCCGTGGGAGCGGGCCCGAAGGGACCGATGGCATGCGGGTGTGTGTTGAGGAAGCCGAGGTCGATTGCAACATCGCCCTCGGTGGACTGCCGCAGAGCGTTGAGGTGGACGTCATCGAGACCTCCCAGCTCGCAGATCCGTTCGAGCAGAGTCGGCGCCCAGTCCAGGTCCAGGGTGTCCGCCGTGGGTGGATCCCAGTGAGGATCTCCATCCGGTGACTCGTCAGCTGACTGATGGCAGGAGGCGAGATACTCCGCAGGGATGCGGGCAAGTTGTTGCGTGACGGCCATGACGGCAGTATCCCGACGACGTCCACCGATTCTCCCTACTTGGTCTTGTCAGTGGGGTTCTTTGGCCGCTTGTTGGGGCAGTAGCTGGGGCCGTTCATGATCACCTGGTGGCTGGTGTTGATCAGGCGGTCCAGGAGCGACTCGGCGACGACGGGGTTGGGGAAGAGCGGATACCAGTCGCTGGGTGCCCGGTTGCTGGTGATGATCAGGGACCGGCCCTGCCGTTCGCTGACCAGTTCGTAGAGGTCATCCGCCTGGGCCGCGCTGAGCTGGCGCATGGCGAAGTCGTCGAGGATGAGCACGTCGGGCCGTACCAGTTCGCGGATCCGCTTGTCCCAGGTGCGGTCCGCGTGGCCGCCGGCGAGGTCCGCGAGGATCCGGCTGGTCTTGGCGAAGCGGACGTGGGCGCCCTGGCGGATCGCGAGGTGGCCGAGGGCCTGGGCGACGTGGGTCTTGCCGACCCCGACCGGCCCGAAGAGGATGACCGACTCGCCGGAGTGGAGCCAGCGCAAGGCCCCGAGATCTCGGATCTGGGGGGCTGGGAGCTTCGAAGAGGCGGTGAAGTCGAACTCCTCCAGGGTGACCTGCTGCTCGAACTTCGCCCGTGTCAGGCGTCGTTGGAAGGCGACGGTCTCGCGGCGGGTGATCTCGTCCTGGCAAAGGACCTGGAGAAAGTCCAGGTGCCCGAGTTCGCCGCCGTGGGCCTGGGCCAGGCGGGCGTCGAGGGTTTCCAGCATTCCCGAGAGCCGCAGGGATTTCAGCGACTCGCGCAGGGCGGTGTCCATCACGCTCATCAGATGCTTCCCTTAGCTTCGCCGTGGACCTGGTCGTCGTGCATGTCGTCCGCCGTCTCGGCCGGGGCGACGGAGGCGAACAGTCGCTGGGGCCCGTGGAGGAAGGCTGCGGCTCCCGCGTCTCCGCTTGATTCGGGCTCAGGGTCGGTCTCGGTGCCGGCGATCAGGATGCCCTTGATGGTGCGGTAGGACGGATCACCGACCGTGATTGCCTTCGCGCAGGCGGCCTCCAGCCGCGTCTCGTCGTACTTCTTCCTCAGCCCGACGACCCCCTGGGCGGCGCGGAGACGGTAGAGCGCGTTGACCTCCAGTAGCTGGTCGACGACGGTCCGGCAGGCGTCCCCGACCTCGGATGCCTGGGTCCGGCACCAGATTGGCGTGCGCATCTGGAAGGCGATCTTCTCCGGCGGGTAGTCACCCTTGTCGGTGCGTTTGCCCTGGTCAAGCGAGGCGTGGGTCTTGACCAGGTCGCCGTCGAGGAAGACCCTCACCATCGTGGCGGTGGAGCGGACGTCGACCCGGCGGCCGATCAGTTCCCAGGGCACCGAGTAGAGGGTGCGGCCGGCCTTGATGTGGATGTCCGGTCCGACCGTCGCTGTTGACCAGCGAGCCAGGACGAACGGAGTGGGTGGCAACGGCAGTAGGGTCTGGGCTTCGACGGCCTCGAACACTGCCATCGGTGAGGCTCCCTGCAGCGGCCGGCACTGTCGTCGGCCCGCCACCTTCTGACTCCAGGCGACAGCCTCGGCCTGCATGTGCTCGATCGAGGTGAACTCCCGTCCACGCCAGAACGAGTCCCGGATGTAGGGCATGGGCCACTCGACCCGCGGCTTGTCCTTGGGCCGGGCGGCGCGGGCTGGATCCACCAAGGCGCCGTAGTGGGTGGCGAGTTCGGCATAGGCCTTGTTGATCTTCGGGTCGTAGAGATCGGGTTTGTCGACGCCGGTCCGCAGGTTGTCCGGGACCAGGCGGCGCGGGACGCCCCCGAAGTAGCGGAAGGCGGCGACGTGGGCCTCGGTCCAGGCGTGCTGGTGCAGGTAGAGGACCGGGCGGACGAACATGTGTCGCGAGCACGGCAGTACCATCACGAACGCCCAGATCCGGTGCCGTTTGCCGGTCTTCGGATTGGTCCACTGACCCAGGTGGCCGTAATCGATCTGAGCTTCTGAGCCCGGCTCGACATCATCGCGCAAGACCGTGACCTGCGACCTTGTCGTCTCATCGGGCAACGTGGCATGTACCCACCGGCGGAACGAGGAGATCGACACGTCGAGCTTGTGCTCGTCCCGCAGCCGTTGGTGGATCGTGGAGACGGTCACCGTCCCCAGCAGGTTCTTGATGTAGTCGCGGTGCTGGTCGATGTCGGGCCAGGTGATCTGCCGCAGCCGCCGGTCAGACAGTTCAGGGAACCATCTCTTGATCAGCTTGGCCCAGTCGGCCTCTCGCATCGGCGGACCGCCCGGGACGATCTCGGACGCCTCCGCCGGCGCCAAGTACTTCCTGATCGTCTTGCGGTCCACCCCCAGCGACGCGGCCAGCTCGCTCTTCGATCGGCCTGCGTACCAGTGGACATAGATCTCGGTGATGTCGACCACGACGAACCTTCTCCTCGCCATCCGGGCTGCCCATCGGCCATCCGCACTACAGGCCGAGAGCTGCCCACGCGCCTCCGCGATGACCAGGTCCCTCGATCCCGAACTCCGTCGTACCCCTGGGGAATTAGGAGAATTCGGGATGGGGAATTACATGACGCTCAAACCACTCGTCGTGGGGAAAAACGTGAACGCTCACACCGCGACTTCGGGGTGATGAAGTCGGCCGGCGGCACCGCCCGCCAGCTCCTGTTCACCTCGGCCGGCGAGACCGCTCTGGTTGTCGCTATCGGCGCCGCCCTCGGTGTGCTGGTGACCCTGCCCCCGCTGGTCGGTATGGCCGCAGGTCTCTCCGAGGCCACCTCGTCGGACGTGGGCCTGCACCTGAACTCGGATGCCGTCGTCGCCGCGATCATCGGTACCCTGGTGGCTGCCCTGCTCGCGGGGGTCGCCGTCACGTCGAGGTCGCTGACGACGCCGACGGTCTGAGGCGGACGCGGACCACGCCCTCCCAAACGCCTGCGCGCGCTCTGTAGAGCCCGGGCAGCCCCGCTGATTGTGCTGGTGGGCGCAGGCGCGGCGGGAGGCGAAGGCAGCGACCACGAGGACCTGCACACGTGACGTGATCACGGTGGCTCAAGGCGTTCCGCCAGGTGACGTGGCCCGGATGCCGCTTCTTCTGCGACCCGCACGCCGGCGGCGCCGCGCAGGCGTACCGCACCTGGCTGGCAGACCATGGCGCGACCTCGGGGGAGCGGTGGGACGACGGGTGGCTGGGCCGGAGGAGCGCTTGGGTTTTCCCGTGCAGGCCCTTGTTGTGCCGGACTCCGCCCCGCAGCCGCTGGCGGAGCTAGCCGCCTCGCTGGGCCGTCGGTTGTGGCCTCATCCCACCCGCCTGGCTGGGACGTCTGCAGTACGGAGGTCCACCAGTCCAGCGGCGAAGGGTCCGACCGCCCACCGTAAAGTCGTCAGGGTGACTGATGAATGTAGTCAATAGGGCTGACCAACTGACCAACAAGGTGAGGCCGCAGCCCGTCGGCTGCCCCGGCGGCTCAGGGTGAACGGGGTTGGCGGCAGGCGGCTCTACTGCGCGTAAGGGTCGGTGATCTCGCGGAGTTGCTCCAGGATCTGGTGCAGCAGCGTGAAATTGCGGGTGCCCAGGTAGGTCTTCCACTCCGAGAGGATCTCGTCGAGTGTTGCCGAGGCCACCTCGACGGCCCGCCTGCCGCGTTCCTCGATCACGATCAGCCGGGCGCGGCCGTCCGTAGGATCGGGGATCCGGCGGACGTAGCCCAGGCGTTCCAGTTGGTCGACCAGCACGCCGGCGCTCTGCTTGGTCATCTGGGCCTGGTCAGCGAGGTCCGTGAGGCGCGAGCCGTCCGGGGCGACGCGCTGGAACACCCGGCACTGGGTGAGGGTCCAGTCGTCGAAACCGGCATCCTGCAGGGCCCGGAACATCCGGTCCTCGGTGTACCGGTACGGGATGAACAACGACGTCCCCAGATCAACCCGCTGCTCGTCGTCCATAGCGCTCTCGGTCCTGTTCTCCCGCCTGATCCCGCGAGGTTCACACCCTACGTGAATGCTGCTGGGCCGGATCCCCTGCCGGCCCGGCCGCGGTGGTGCGTGCGCGGTTCCGGGCTCGCCACGTTCCGCACGGGCCGGCTGCCCCTCGGTGATCTCGGGCCGGTTGCTGTTGCCGTTAGTTCCGCCATGTGACTACAGTAGTCAATGTTCCTGACTAAGTCGGTTGTCGACGCGATGGAGGAACGGGCGGTCCGGCCCAAGGACTGTTCACATCCGGCGAGCACAGAGAGAACGCGGGTAGCGCGATGACATTGACATCAAGCCTGGCGGGCAAGCGGGTCCTGGTCACCGGAGGCAGCAGCGGAATCGGCGCCGCGATCGTGCGGCGGCTGGCCGCCCAGGGGGCCACGGTCGCGGTCAACTACCGATCCGATCAAGAGGCGGCCGAGGCGCTCGTGGGCGAACTCCGCGACAGCGGGTGTGCCGCGTCGGCCTTCCCGGCCGATATCAGTGACAGGGCCCGGACCCACGAGCTCGTCGGCGCGGTGGTGTCCGAGTTCGGCGGCCTGGACCTGCTGGTCAGCAACGCCGGGGTCGAGCACTTCGGAGCCCTGGAGACCATCACTCAGGCCGACTTCGACCGCCTCTTCCAGACCAACGTGGCCGGGCAGCTGTTCGTCACCCAGGCCGCGGTGGCCGCGATGACGGACGGTGGCCGGATCGTGCTCAGCTCCTCGGTCAGTGCGCGTATGGCGGTCCGTCAGCATGCCCTGTATGCGGCAAGCAAGGCCGCTATTTCGGCGATGGTGCGCAATCTCGCTCCCGAGTTGGCCGAGCGGAACATCACGATCAACGCGATAGCCCCGGGCGCCACCGCTACTCGCATGGCCGGCTATGCCCCCAACTACGTCCATCCCGCGCTCGCCGATGTGCCGTTTCCCGCGCTCATCCGCTCCATGAGCGCACTCGGCCGGTTGGCCGAACCTGACGAAATTGCCGCCGTGGTCGCGTTCCTGCTCTCTCCGGACGCGTCCTTCATCACCGGCGCCACCATCGACGCCGACGGCGGCTGGAACTGACACACCGGCTCAACGCACCCGGCCGTGACGCCGGGGATTTGGGCGTCGGGACCGGTCGTATCGGCCGTCAGTACGGCGGCTGGGATGCCCTCTGTCCGTACGGCGCCAGTCATACATCCACCTCGTAATGCACTCACACCGAACATTTGTCGAAGGGAAACATCATGTCCATTGTCATCACGGGAGCCTCAGGTCATCTTGGCCGGCTCATCGTCGATCAGCTCCTCGCCGCCGGCACGCCGCCGGAGCAGATCGTGGCCACAGGGCGGGACACCGGAAAGCTCGCGGACCTCGCACGGAACGGGGTCACTGTGCGGCGTGCGGACTTCGCCGACCCGGGAACCCTCGACACCGCTTTCGCGGGTGCCGACGCGATGGTGCTGGTGTCCACGACGACGGTGGGTGAGCGGTTCGACAACGCCCGCAACGCCATCGACGCGGCGCGCCGGGTGGGTGTCTCCCGCATCGTGTACACCAGCATGCTCAATGCCTCGACCGCGCAGATGATGCTCGCCGGCGCGCATCGCCGCACCGAGGAGTACCTGCGGGAGAGCGGGTCGCCATTCGTCATCCTGCGCAACGGCTGGTACTTGGAGAACTACACCGACCAGCTGCCGATGATCACCCAGTACCAGGCTCTGCTGGGCAGTGCACACGACGGGCGTGTCAGTGCGGCCGGCCGGTGTGACCTGGCGGCGGCCGCGGTCGCGGCGCTGACGCAGGACGGGCACCTCGGAGCGACCTACGAGCTCGGCGGGACGCCGTTCACGCTGACCGAACTCGCCGCCACGTTCAGCGATGTCCTGGGCACCCCCATCACCTACCGGGACATGCCGGTGGCCGACTACACCGCGACGTTGACGGGCGCCGGGCTGCCTGCGGAGATGGCCGCTGCCGTGGCTGATGCCGATGCCGGGCTGGCCCGCGGAGAGCTGTTCACCGACAGCGGCGACCTGGTCAAGCTCCTCGGCCGGCCGGCTATCACGGCGCGCGAAGCGATCCGGAAGGCCGCGGCCGTCGAGGTGTCACGATGAGCGCTTCCGGGCCCGGCGTCGACACGCACGAGATGGTGCTGATCCATCGCGTCCTGCGGCGCGAGTTCGGTCAGCTTCCGCGGTTGTTTCGCGCCGCGGCCGGGGACCGTGCGCGATCCAAGGTCATCGGCGCGCACGCCCGGGAGATGCTGACATTCCTCCACACGCACCACACCGGTGAGGACGAGCTGCTCTTTCCGCTACTGCGTGAACGAGCAGCCCTCGATCCGGAGCTGATGGACCGGATGGATGCGCAGCACGCGCAGGTCGACAATGCTGCCACGGCCATCGACGCGGAGTTGCCGGCGTGGACGGCGAGCGCGGACGCTGCCGCGGGGGAGCGGATGGCCGCTCGCATCGACGCCATGATGCCCACACTGATCGAGCACCTGGCCGAGGAGGAGCAGTCAATACTGCCGATTGTCTCCGTCACACTGGCGCAGAGCGAATGGGACGCACTCGGCAAGCACGGCATGAGCGCGATTCCCCTCACGCGGCGGCTGGTCATCCTCGGCCACATCACCGAGGAAACCGATGATGCGGAACGCCGGAGGTTCATGAAGGTCCTGCCGGCCCCGGCCCGTGTGGCCTACAAGCTGATCGGCCACCGCCAGTTCACCCGCGAAACCAGCCAGATCCGCGGCTGACCCGCCCCACAACCCGACACCACACCCAAACGATCACGGGCACACCCAACGTCTACGGCAAGACAAGGAGAGGCAATGGCAGTTTGCTATTGAAGGCCACGGCAGGCGAGAAGGTCACTACTGATGGGGGCTGCAAAGGTCACCCCTGTCTGCCTGACGCGGACATTTTCGCTGAACTGACGGGCCCAGGGTGACGACATGCTCTTCACCCGCAGTCCCCAGACCCCGCGTCCGCAGGTTGAGGGCTGCGCCGTGCGCCGACCGATCAGTTGCAGCCACAGCCGGGCGCGCTCTTGGCCTCTGCAGCCGTGCTGTTGGGGTCGGCTGCTCGCTCGGCGTCGGTGCAGCAGGCGGTCACGCCGCAGCAGCTGTCCGTCCCCGTAGCCATGGTGGCGGGTTTGGTGGCGCGGACGATGACGGAGTGCATGCCGTCGGAAACGCTGTGGGTGGGAGTGATCCCGATGTCCGTGAACCCGACGGCTTCGAGGCCACGGCGGTATTCGGTGAAGGAGAGGGCGCCGGCGATGCAGCTGACGTGGTCGCCGCGCGCGGCCCGCTGTTCTGGGGTGAGGGTGTCATCGGCGACGACGTCGGAGATCCCGATGCGGCCGCCCGGCGTGAGGACGCGGTGCATCTCGGTGAAGACGGCGGGCTTGTCGGTGGACAGGTTGATCACGCAGTTGGAGATCACGACGTCGATGGTGTTCGCCGGGAGGGGGATGGCCTCGATGGTGCCCTTGAGGAACTGGACGTTGGCGGCGCCTGCCTTCTTCTGGTTTGCGAGGGCCAGGGTAAGCATCTCCTCGGTCATGTCCAGACCGTAGGCCTTGCCGGTCGGGCCGACCCGGCGAGCGGACAGAAGGACGTCGATGCCGCCGCCGCAGCCGAGGTCCAGGACGCATTCACCCTCGTGGAGGTCGGCGACGGCAGTCGGGTTGCCGCAGCCCAGCGACGCGGCGACGGCCTCGGCGGGCAGCTGGCCACGCTCGTCGGCGGCGTAGAGGGTGGAGCCGAAGTTCTCGTCGACCTCGATCGCGGCCGGTCCGCAACAGGCGCTTCCGCCCTCGGTGACCTGGACGGCCGCCGCGGCATAGCGCCGACGCACGGTCTCGCGCAGGTCTTCTGTCTGCTCGCTCATGACCTTCACTCCTCGATGGCAGGGATGAGAAGGGTCCCAATCAGGCTGTATTGATATGCCTCGATGTAACATTGCGCCTTGGATCGAAGACTGTCAACATAGACGCATGTCGAAACAAGAGCTGGTGGTGCTCGGCCAGGACAGCGCCGAGGGGTGCTGTCCGACCCTGCTGAGTGCACCCATGGGCGAGGACCAGGCCGTCGAGCTGGCGAAGGTGTTCAAGGCCCTGGGTGATCCGGTGCGACTGCGGCTGCTGTCGATGATCGGCTCGCGGGAGGGCGGGGAGATCTGCGTCTGCGACCTCACCCCTGCGTTTGACCTGTCCCAGCCGACGATCTCCCATCATCTGAAACTGCTGAAGCAGGCTGGGCTGATCGCCTCCGAACGGCGCGGGACGTGGGTGTATTACCGGCTGCTGCCCGCGATGACCGACCGCCTCTCGGCCGTCCTCACCAACCCGCAGGCTCAGCCCCTTGAGCCCCTGGAAGCCCCGGCGGGGGCCGCGTCGTGAGCGAGACGACCACCGCCGCGGCGAGGCCGGTCGCGGGCCGACTGTCGTTCCTCGACCGCTTCCTCGCCGTGTGGATCCTCGCCGCGATGGCCGCCGGCCTCGGGCTCGGCCGCCTGGTCCCCGGGCTCGGAGACGCGCTGGCGAAGGTGACGGTCACCGGGGTCTCGCTGCCGATCGCCCTCGGTCTGCTCGTGATGATGTACCCGGTCCTGGCGAAGGTCCGCTATGACCGCCTGGACACCGTCACCCGTGACAAGCGCCTGCTGATCCCGTCCCTGGTCATCAACTGGATCATCGGCCCGGCCGTTATGTTCACCCTCGCCTGGACCTTCCTGCCAGACCTGCCGGAATACCGGACCGGCCTGATCATCGTCGGCCTCGCCCGCTGCATCGCCATGGTCATCATCTGGAACGACCTCGCTTGTGGCGACCGCGAGGCCGCCGCCGTCCTCGTCGCCCTCAACTCCGTCTTCCAGGTGATCGCGTTCAGCCTGCTCGGCTGGTTCTATCTGTCCGTCCTGCCCGGCTGGCTCGGCCTGGACCAGACCGCCCTGGACATCTCCGTATGGGAGATCGCCCGCAGCGTGCTGATCTTCCTCGGTATCCCTCTCGCCGCCGGATTCCTCACCCGCAAGCTCGGCGAGAAGACCAAGGGACGCGCCTGGTATGAGGCGGAACTAGTTCCCCGCGTCGGACCGTTCGCCCTGTATGGGCTGCTGTTCACGATCGTCGTGCTGTTCGCCCTCCAGGGCGACGCGATCACCTCGCAGCCGTGGGACGTGGTGCGGATCGCGCTGCCGCTGCTGGTGTACTTCGCCGTCATGTGGGCCGGATCCATGGCCCTGGGCAAAGCCGTCGGCCTGGACTATCCTCGCGCCACGACCCTCGCGTTCACCGCTGCGGGCAACAACTTCGAACTCGCCATCGCGGTGGCCATCGCGACGTTCGGGGCAACCTCCGGGCAGGCCCTGGCCGGCGTCGTCGGCCCCCTCATCGAAGTGCCCGTGCTGATCGGTCTCGTCCATGTCGCCCTCGCCGCCCGCCGCTGCTTTCCCAACTCCGAGCCCCTTTCGGTCCCTGCGGCCACCGCTGAGGGCCCCGCCGGTGGCTGAACCCCGGCCGAAGCCGTCCGTGCTGTTCGTGTGCGTCCATAACGCCGGACCGCCGGACAGTTCTCCGTCGGCCGCAGGCGAAGCCGCCCGTTTCCGACCGCGGTCGCCCGCAGCCCGCGCTCATCCTCGAAGCGCAGGTCCTCATCGACCAGGAAGGCCATCCCCTCAGGGATCACCGGCTTCGCCGGCAGCCCCCAGGACCCCCAGCCCTCACGCGAGCAGGACGAGACCTCCATGCCATCGACCGTACGGGCGGGACACAGTGCAGAACACCCGGCGAATGCGTTCAATGAGAACCTCGAACTGCCTTATGTGAAATGACAGTCAAGCGTGAACAACCGGTAGGGGGCATCGTCACGTCCGAGCCCGGCGGCCTGCGGGAATTCTCAGGCCGGGAGCGGATGAGCGCCTAACGGGACGTCCTGCCCATCGACGTATTCCTGCACCTGATGGACCACCACCGGCTGCTGCGTGAGCTCGGCGCCACCGACGCAGCCCGCCTCCAGCGCATCGCCCCGGGCAGAGGTTTCTGGGGGGCGGGTGTACGGGCCTCCACGCAGACGCCGCCCACCCCTTCGGGGAAGCGGGTCGTCTTCGTCGCCCTCGAAGACGGCTCAAGCCTCGTCGACCTCCCCATCTTCGACACCTCCCCCGAGACCTGCGCGCACACGATCTTCCGCTCCGGGCTGCTCCTGGTCCGGGGCACTGTCGAAGCACGCGGCCTCCGGCGCACCGTGGTCGGCGACATCGTCCGGTGCCTGGACGCTGTTGCCGTCGCCCGCCGCGATCATGGTCCGCGAGCAGCCCTCGACCGCCTCGGCCACCACACCACAGCCACCACTCCCGCGGCCCAGACCACCACCGGGCCCACCTCGCGGGTGCTCAGCGACGGAACCGCCGGCGCTGAGTTCGCCGCGCGGGCGGATCTTCAGCCCGCGCGGCAGCCGCTGCGCCGGTCTGCGCCGTCTCGGGCACCGATCACCCGCAAGCGCCGGCTGATCCCGGGGGTGGCGATTGTCCGCAGGGGTCGCGATGGGGGAGTGGGGCTCGTAGCGTTCTGCTCTGTCGATCACGGGGGCGCGGTATGAGGAACGCCGCGGACCCGGACTGGCTGGCAGCGCAGGCTGGCCCGGCCCCTCCCTATGCGGGTCGATCGCTGCAGCCGGATCAGCGTGAGCACCATCCGGACAACGAAACCAGCGTCTGCCCGGCGTGGCGGAGGGCGGGCCGGCATCCGTACGGTCGGTCGGGTGAGTCGAACGGAACACAGACGTGGAAGAGGGTGAAAATGGTGCACTGACCGGTGCCTGCCTGGCGTGTGTCTCGGGTACCGGAGGGCCTTGGAAGGTGAGGTGGTCGCGGTGGTGGAATCTTCGTCTGATACACAGGGCGATGCGAAGACCGTCGAGGCCGGAGGGTACCGGCAGGAGCTGAAACGCACCCTCGGCCCCTTTCAGGTGTTCGCGATCTCGTTCGCGTTCATCTCGGTGGCGGTCGGCATCTTCGCGACCTACGACGAAGTGCTGTTGACCGCGGGTCCGGTCGGTATCTGGCTGTGGATCGTCGCGGCCGCAGGGCAGACCCTGGTGGCGTTGGTAGTCGCGCAGTTCGCGGCCCGCATCCCGCTCAGCGGTTCCTCGTATCAATGGGCCTCGCGGCTGACCAGCCCGAAGATCGGCTGGTGGTTCGGCTGGCTGACCTTCTGCTACCTGGCGATCGGCGTGGTGGCGGTCGACAACGCGCTGGCGAGCCAGGCGTTCATGCCACTTGCCGGCATCGCACCGGACGAGGACGCCGCACGGCTGATCACGCTCGTGGTGCTGCTCGTCCAGACCGTATTGGCCGTGGCCTCCACGCGCCTCGTCAGCCTGATCAACACGGTCGCTGTGGGGCTCGAACTGGCACTCGTGGTGGTGGTGGCGATCGCGCTCGTCATCGCCGTCTCGGTCACTGGCAACGGCTCGGTCGGCAACCTCACCTCGCGCGGTGTCGTCGAAAACGCCCCCGGCTACTTCGCAGTTGGCGGTGGCGTGATACTTGCGATGATCATGGGACTCGCGACCCTCGTCGGCTTCGACTCGGCGGCCAACCTGGCCGAGGAGGCCAAGGATCCGTTCCGCACCGTTCCACGCGCGATCGTGGGATCGGTCGTGGCGGCCGGTGTCCTGGGCATGCTGTTTCTGATCACGCTCACGCTCGCGATCGACGATATCCCCCGCATCAGCAACACCGGCTCGCCCGTCGCGGCGATCATCCGTGATCAGCTCGGTCCGGCTATGGAAAAGACACTGCTGGTCGCGATCACCATCGCGTTCTTCGGCGCCGGGATCGTGACGATGGTCGCATGCTCGCGCCTCGTCTTTGCGATGTCACGCGACGCCCGCTTCCCCGCCCACCGCCTGATGCGGCGGGTCAACCCCCGCACGAGGACGCCGATCCCGGCGACCGTGCTGGTCTTCGCCCTGGGCGTCGTCCTGATGGTTGCCCTCCCCGGCGCCGCACTGCTGGAGCTGATCACGGCCTCGACCATCCTCCCCGCCCTCACCTACGGCTCGACGATCGTGCTCTACCTGGCAGTACGCGGACGCCTCAGCCGCCAGAAGGGTGCCTTCAACCTCGGACGCTTCGAACTGCCCGTCGCGATCTGCGCCCTGGTATGGACAGTTTTTGCCCTGTTCGTACTGGTATCCCCGAGAGAGGCGCTGGTCTCCGTCGTGATCGTGGGGGGCCTCCTGATCCTGGGAGGCCTGTTCTTCGTCGCCATGCTGAAGTTCGACCGCCAAGCACTGGAGACGGAGCCTGGTGAGGCGGACCCTTTCACGGGCTGAGCAGGAAGCGCCCCTCTCTCCCGAAACGGCCTTCCCTGACGAGCCGGAGACAGAGCAGTCAATGGACCCGTCCGGGAGGCGGGACATCTTCGTCACCTTCGAAGGGGGCTCGGGCCTCGTCGGCCCCGCCTTCTTCGACAGCTCCCGCGAAGCCTGCGCACATGCGACCTTCCACTGCGGACTGCTCCTGGCCGGGGGCATGGTCGAAGCACGCGGCCCCCGGTGCACCGTCGTCGGTGACAGGGTCTGGGACTTCGACGTGGCGCGGCTGCCCGCCGCGTCCACGGCCCGCGAGCCGCCCTCGACCTCTTCGGCCAGATCGCCATAACTGCTGTTCCTTCGTCTGATCGAACTCGACGGCCAGAACAGCTTCACCGAACACCTCACCATCGAACCCGCGCAGCAGATCCCGCTGGGGACTTTGCCGAGATGGATGACAAGGCGCAGAGCACACGCAGCCGCGACCGTATTTGTCCCACCGGGTGGGCCAAGGGCAGCGGTGACGCCAGCGCCCTGGTCGACGCGTCGGACGAACTCACCTGTGCCCAGTTCGCTATTGCGTCCTCGTACGGTGGAATGTCGGCAGCCGAGGGCGGCCTGAACCGGCTTTGCCCACCGGCAGCACGACACCCAACGGGAATGCCTGCCTGGGCACCAACGCGAAGAAGCTGGGTACGGCGGTGCACCTGTTCAGCCTCAACGGCACCAACCCGTCAGTCAAGGAAGTGTGCGGACGGTCAGCGATCTCCGGCATGCACAATCAGCAGTCCATGGGCGGTCACTTCTCAGAATTCATGAGCGCGATGCGGCTCATGGACAAAGTTCCGTACTGGCTGGACACCCGCATGACCCCGGGTAACACCTGCCTGTACGACGGAGCCACGCCTGCCATCTGCACGTCGACTGCTCAATAGCAGCCCACAGCACAGGCCCGCCCCGCTCCGGGACCTGGAGTGGAGGCGGGGCTGTGAGGCCGTCAGACCATGGGGATCAAAAGCGACGGCAGTTCGCCGGCCTGGACAGCTGACGAGTCGATGGACAGCCCGCAGTAGGCTCCGACGCCGGAGAAGACGGCCCCGGGCAAACGCTCCCTGTGCTCCTCGTAGTACGCCATCACTACGGCTTCCTCTTCGTCCGGTATGGACGGAAACACTGCTCCCGCTGCATGCAGTGCCGCATCCAAGGCGGACGACCGGCCGGTGGTTTCCCCGAAGTCGGCCCGCCAGGCACGCCCGTCACCCGGCGCATGAATGATCGTCGATGGCGGGTTCCACCAGTCCATCGTCAGACAGATGACCTCCTCGTCCGGACAGGGCCGCATCGACTCCACTTGTCGATAGCCGGTTGACCATGTCGCCATGCCCCAGTCCTCCAGTACGTACACCCAATCGCCGTGCGTTCCGTACATGACAGGCTTGACGCGGGGTACCGACCTGCCCGGCCGCCCCGCAGGGACGACAAGATCCTTGTACGGGGTGCGGTCGGCGAGCTCATCGAAGTCGGCGCCCAACGCGATGAGGAACTCGTCCGCGTCGACGCCGCGGGCGCAGGTTATCGATATCCCACCGAGCATTCCAGGCAGGGTGGAAGACTTATCTGTGGTGCTGTGCGCACCTATCCAGGCGATCCCGTCAGGCATGGCCGTCACACTAGATGATCGATTCCAAGAGGTGCGGCGATAGCACGTGCGTGACGACGTACCGCGTGGGAAAGTGTCCCTGGGCTCTCCGGTCGCGACTTGGCGCACCCGTGGTAGCGCCTGCAACAGGCGGCGGATGAGCAGCGGACCCGCCTCACTCGATATCCTGCGCATGTGAGGCGCTGCACCTCCCCAGAACCACCCGGCCCGTCCGCGCGGAGAGGCGCGATGGGGCCTGGGGGCACTCCAGTCGAAGCGGATCGCGTCAGGGACACTGGCAGCTGGGGTCCGACCGGCTATCCCCGGGCCGGCCCGCCCCGGCCGAACGACAGTGCCCAAAAATGCGGCCGCAGAACCTGAGTTGTTCATGCCGGGCCTGGGCAGGGCGTAACCGATGCAGCTGCGCCCTGCCCGGGCACGTCAGGCGCAGGTGTCGAGCATTGAGGCCAGGGCGGTCTTCTCGGCGCCGGTGGTGGTGAGCTTGAAGACGGAATTGATGTGGGTGTAGTCCTCGCCGTAGGTGCACCAGAACGCGTTGTTCGTTGGCTTCCAGTCCGCGGGGCCGAAGTCGGATTTGCTGCTGTTGGAGGAGGTTGAGGTGATGAACGGCTGCTGGTCCTTCAGGTCAGCGGGTGCAAAGCTCGATCGGGCGCGGGTGGATCGAACTGTGCCGTGGGTGTGCGTGGACGCTGGCGCCATGTCCGTGCGGGCAGCGGCACCGGTCCGTCCAGGAGAACTCGTTCGACTGGAAAGGGGCCTGGCAGCGGACGCACATGAGCGATGACGGCATGCCGAACTCACATTGGCCTGCGGGCTAGTCGGTTAGATGCGGCACGGGGGGCTTGAGTGTGGCTGATCAGCGGGGTAGCGCGTGTCCACCGTCCCGGCCGCGGTCGGCACCGCAGCCCCGAACGGGCAGGGCCTTCACCGGGCCCGAGGCCACCGTCACCACGCCGGTGGCGGCCGGCTGCAAACTGACCGGCGGATCCTGGCCCAGCGCCTACGACGACCTCAGGGTCACCGGCGCCGCCCGTCTCGACGTCGACCACTCTGTCCTGCTCGCTGAGGTCCGACTCGGAGCGGACTCCGTGGAGCGCGGCTCGGCTGGAGGCATACGCGAACGACCAGGGCTCCCCGGACACTCTGATCGCGGTCTCCGCCGACTCGAACCGGTCCAAGAGCGACAATGACCCGGTCGAATGGCTCCCCTCCGACCACTCCTACCGCTGCACCTAGGCCGCGACCTGGGTCGCAACCAGACTGCGCTGGGACCTGGCCACCGACGCCGCCGAGCGCCGGGCCCTCCTCGGATTCGCCGACGACTGCCCCTCGGCCAACGTCGTCTACGAACGCGCCTCCTGATGGCTCGACTGCCCTGCAGCTGGCCGGGATGCCAGAACGGCTGCCGGCGGGGATTGCGAGAGCGTCCGAGGCCGGGAGGCGCGCGAGATATGGGCAGGGGCGCTGCAGTGGGCCCCGGTATCAGTTTTTGGGCGGGCCCTGCCTGCGCAGCGACGACGTGTCATTGGGCTGCACGCATACGAGCCTGCCGGTGTCGAAGACTTGGTAGGGGTGAGCCGGGTCGGCCGGATCGCTGTCGGGACAGGGTGTGTCGTTGGCCTTGCCGTTGGTGCAGACGATGTAGCGGGTGGAGTCGAAGGGGTGGGTCTCGGCTGTCTCGTGCCGGCCGCTGCAGTCGTAGTAGGTGACGTCCGGATAGGTGGGCCTGCTGGTAGTGGCGATGAGGTGGTCTCGTTCTGTGGCCTGGCCAGTGCTTGCGAGCGCGCCGTTGGCATGGGCTGCGTTGGCTGATAGGGCGGTGACGAGTAGGACTGCTGTGGCCATGGCGGCATACGTGATCTTCATGTTCTGAGCAACGACCTGCACTACCAATCGTCACGATTTCATCGGAGTAGCCCCTTCCCTGCGTGCATCGCCTGAATTATCCACTGGTGCTTCATGTCGGCAGGCACTGAAATCCGTCTGTCGTCGAGCGCCAGAGGCCGTTCTGCCGCGGTGAGGCTCCAGCCGGCGCCTGCCGGTCGGAACCTCACCTGTGGTTCTGGTGGTGCGCGCCTGCCCATCGGGCAGACGGCAGCGGGGGCGCCGGGCATCGCGGAAGCCCGCTGGGACGGGCTGGGGGCACTCTTAAGAAGCCGTACGCCGAGTATCGGCCGAGGCGTGGGCGTCACGCTCCGATGTGGAGAGGTGATCCCATCCGATGGCGGGCGGGCCGGGCAGGGTGCGAGGAGCGTCGGACGTCCGGGTGCCCGCTTCTGGTTTGTGGACGGGCGTCCACCAGTTGGCGTCGCCGGCCAGGCACATCACGGCAGGGACGAGGAGGCCGCGTACGACGGTGGCGTCCAGAAGGACTGCCAACGCGAGACCGATTCCGACAATTTTCAGTACGAGCAGCGACGAGGTGCCCAAGGTGGCCATCACGGCGGCGAAGGTGACTGCGGCCCAGGTGAACAAGCGACCTGTGCGGTCGAGACCTCGGGCTACGGCGAGGCGGGTGTCACCACAGGCCTCGTATTCTTCGCAGATCCGGGCGAGAAGGAAGATTTCGTAGTCCATGGACAGGCCGAATGCGATACAGAACACCATGATCGGCAGGAGGGCGTCGGTAGCTCCGATGATGGCGAAGCCGCCCAGCGCATCGGCGAAGTGCCCGTCCTGGAAGACGTAGACCAGGGCACCGAACGTGGCACACAAGCTCAGGGTGTTCAGGAGCAGGGCCTTGAGTGCCAGGACCGGTTTCCTGGTCAGCGCAAGGACCAGGGCCAGCATCGCCAGGGTCACCAGGACCAGGGCCAGGGGCAGTCGGTTGGCCAGGGCGTCCTGCACGTCGGCGAGTCTGGCTCCCGGTCCGCTCACCAGGGCTGGGGCAGGTGCTGGCAGGGTTCGCAGTGAGCGGGCGAAGTCGCGCATGGCGGGTGTGTACGGCTCGCCGCGTGTGGTCACTTCCAGCCGTACGCCGTGCTGCGACAGGTACTGCCCAGCCGGTGCAGGGCCGGGGATCGCCTCGGTGCCGGCGGCGGTGCCTCTGTTGTATGAGCCGGTGGCGGTGTCAACACGTACTACGTCCGGCAGCGTCGAGATGCGCCGCGCGTAGTCCTGCAGCGCTTCAGGCCGCGCCCGCACGTCGAAGGCGGGCAGGACGACGGCCGTCGCGGTGACGGTGCTGTTCGCCTCGAAATCATGGCGCAGCTGTTCGCCGGCGCGCCCTGCGTCGGATGTCGGGGGCAGGACGCGGTCGTCGAAAAGGGTGAAGCGCACGTGTGAGAACGGCGAGGCCAGAAGGATCAGCCCGGCGACGACGGCGACGGCCACGATCGCTGGGTGGCGCATGACCCATACTGCGGTCCTGCCCCAGCTGCCCAGGTGCCCTTCGCTCCCATCCGGAGGGTTGAAATGGCGCGGCCGCCAGTGTGCGAAGACGTCGAAACGGTCCACCCGGTCGCCGAGCAGCGCCAGCACTGCCGGAAGGAGGAGCAGCGTTCCGGCCGCGGCCAGCACGACGACGCTGATCCCGCCGTAGGCGATGGACCGGAGGATGGTGTGCGGGAAGACCAGCAGCGCCCCCAGGGACAGGGCCACCGTAGCGGCCGAGAAGGCCACGGTCCTGCCCGCGGTGCGCAGAGAGACGCGCAGCGCCTCGTGCGGGTTCCGTCCGGCGTTCAGTTCTTCGCGGTAACGGCTGATCAGGAACAGGCTGTAGTCCACGGCCAGGGCGAAGCCCAGGGCGCTGCTGATGCTGTTCGCGTACACGGATACCGGCGTCCACATGGTCAGTGCTCGCAGGACTGCCATCGATCCTGTCAGCGCGAGGGCTCCTACCAGGACCGGGAGCAGGGCTGCGACAGCGGAGCGGAAGACCAGTAGCAGCAGGACGGTAGTCAGCGGCATTGCCAGCAGTTCTCCGCGCAGGCGGTCGTGTTCGGCCTGTCGCATGATCTCGGCCCTGACGACAGCTTCGCCGTTGGCGACTACCTCCAGGGCTCCCTGACGGCCGGTGACGTGGGGGGTGAGCCGCCCGGCGGCCTGCGTCGCCTCGTCCTCTCCTCCACGCAGCTGGATCAGGAGCAGCGCGGCTCGTCCGTCGTGCGAACGGAGCGAGGGTGTCCGGGCGGACCAGAAGGAGACGACGTGCTCGACGGCGGGATCCGCGGCCAAGCGCCGTTCCAGGTCCACGCCGGCTGCGGTAGAGGCGGCCGTGTCGACCGGTTGCCGGGCGCGCGCGACGAGGATCATGTTGGCTCGCGGGGCGTGGAATCGGGTGGCCAGTATGTGGTCTGCGCGGGCTGACTCGGCGGAGGCAGGTACGACGTCGCCGGCCGTCATATGGTCGCCGGCCGAGGCTCCGTACCAGCAGGCTGCGACGGTGAAGACGAGGGCCAGGAACACGACGAGACGGCGTTGACGTACCAACCGCAGGGGTCGTGGGGTGCCGTGCTGGATCGCAGTGCCTTCCCGCGTTCGACCCGCGTCAGTCGCCTTCCGAAGATGCATGGCTTTCTCCCTTGTCTCTGGGGAGGGCGGGGGTTTGCGTAGAGGCCCCGTCCCGTCCGGTGTGGAAACGACGGTTCGAGCGGAACGTGGCGCAGCCCGGCACGACTGTGGTGCCGGCCCAGGTCTTACATGGGATTGGGAAAACCCGCTGTCCCTGTGTGCGTCGGGGTTTGACGTACCGGCAAGCCCTTGCACAGGCAGCGCTTCCGCGACCGCCATCAAGATCCACTCGAAGGGGTGGAGATAGTCCGACCTGTCAGGCCTCCATGTCCGGCCGTGCGACGCTTGATCAAGGCGTGAGGTGCACACACGCAACCCGGGGGACCGGCTTGAACAGAGCCGCAAGACACTGAGTGCCAACAAGTTCTCTCAGTTGTCACCCGCGGGTCCAGTTGAAGCCAGCTCGATCACGCCGATGCATAGGGACAAGTCATGAACACCGGAGAGCTGCAGTCTTCGTACCGCGGGATTCAGATGTCCGCGACGGTGCAGTGGTGTCCAACACCCCTGACCGATCCCGTTCTGGTGGTGAACAGCCTGCTGCGCAGCCAGAGCTACACACAGACTCTCGCGGACGGAATCGTCCGCTGGTCGCATGTGATGACCGCGGACATCTGCGGGGTGTCAGCGCCTGGTGAGCTGCCGGCCGGGTGCAATTTGGACATGCTGGCCGATGCCCTCGCACATCTGGTCGGCGAGTGCGGTTTCACCGGCGTGAACGTTGTGGGGAACTCCTTCACCGCGGACGTGGCACACCGTTTTGCCGTGCGCCACCCTGGGGTGGCCAGGCGCGCTGTGCTGACCGGAGCGACGGGAGGATTGTGCGACCCCGCCGCTGCGAGGGACCTTGCCGAGGCAGTGAACCGTCTGGACTTGGAAGGAAGCGCTGTGCTGGATGACGTGCTGCACCGGGTGGTGTGCCTTGATCCCAGCCGCACGGTACTGCGCCGCCGCGCGCTGCTCTCTACCCTCACCAAGCGCATGAAGCAGCCCACGGCGGTTGCCGAAATGCAGACGTGGGTGAGCTGCCTGAGGCTGCTCGATGCAGTCACTGCGGCCCTCACGCCGGCCCTCGATGAGCCTCCCGGCCCTCTGCTGCTGGTAATCGTCGGCGAGCACGATGTGGCCACGCCACCGGCCACCTGTCGTGCACTGGCAGCCCGCACCCCGGGAGCAGTCTTCGCGGTCATCAAGGACGCCGACCATTTCGTCAGCATCACCAGGCCGGTCGAGCACCAGGACCTGATCCGTCGTTTCCTGCTGGATGAGCCTTTGGACGCCCTGCCCTACTGCGTGCAGGTCGACCCCTCCAGCCAGCCTATGGTCGTGGGCTCATGAATGCCGCAGCGGTTCAGGGGAGCGGACCAACTCTACGGCCGGCTGGCCCCGTTGATCCGTGGTGCGACCGCGTGGCCGACGACCTGCCCTTCGACGTAACCTGCCCGTCCTTCCTCGCAGACCCTTACCCCCACTACGAGCGGATGCGCGAGCAGCGGGGCCAGATGTGCCGCCTTCCGTCCGGCGGAATCGCCGTCCTGGGCCACCGGGAGTGCTCCGCAGTACTACGCAGCCGAGACTTCGGCCATGGCGCACGCACAACCAGCGACACAACGGCCTACGGGCTGCCCGCGCGTTCTTTCCTGCTCGTGGACCCGCCCGTACACGACCAGCACCGCGGCCGGGTGGCATCGGCGTTCAGCACGGAGGCCATCAGCGCGCTGGTGCCCCTCATGACCGAAGTGCTGCATCAGCGCGTCTCTGCGATCCGGCCCGGCGATATCTGCGATGTCGTCACCGATATCGCAGAACCGCTTGCCTGGGGCGTCATCTCAGCCCTCCTGCGTGTCCCGGAGGACTTCAAGAAGCACGCCGAACTCCTGCTCGGAGGCGTCAACCCCCGCCAGTCCGGCAACGAATCCCACAACGCCCTGGCTCGCGTCAAGTTCTCACGCGCCCTGCGCAAGATCCTCGCCTCAGCGCCACCCGGCCGTTGCCCCACCGACCTCATCTCGCTCCTCACCAGCGCCGGGGGACCCGACGGTCTGCCAGCGACGCAACAGGAGGCACTGGCCACCAGCGGACTGATCCTCTCAGCCGGCTACAAGACCTCCGTTGGGCTGATCGCCAACGGAATGCGAGCTCTCCTCGACCACCCCGACCAACTCCGCCTCCTCACTGACAACGCAAAGACCCCTGGCGACATCAGCAAAGCTGTCGAGGAATTCGCCCGCTTCGATCCACCCATCCAGATCGGCCTGCGCGCCGCCGTGACCGACACCGAAATCGCAGGCGTGGCCATCCCCCAGGGCACGCCACTGCTGCTGCTGCTCGGAGCGGCCAACCGAGACCACCGCGTCTTCGACAACCCCCAGCAGCTCGACGTGACACGGACACCGCGGCATCTGGCCTTCGGCGCCGGCAAACACTTCTGCCTGGGGGCACAGCTTGCCCGCGTCCAGGCACGTCAGGCTCTCACCGTGCTCCTGCAAGCCAGGCCGCAACCTGCGGGCGCAGCCACATACGACGCTCGCTGGGTCACCCGCCACCTGCGCTCGCTTCCAGTCCGCCTCTTTCCGAACCCGGAGATCGCATGACCCCCACGAACCAGCTCATCACAAGGCTCCTGACCGACGAGTTCGGCGTATCAGCCGACCGGCTGGTCCCCGGAGCCACCGTACGCCAGCTCGGTCTCGACTCCCTGTCCATCGCCGAACTCGCCTTGCTCCTGGAGGAAGGCACGGGGATCAACATCGAGAACCAGCTCACCGAACACAGCACCCTCGCAGAGCTCACCACGGCCCTCACCCCAATGCCGCAGGTATCGGCTGCCATGGGATAACCAATAGCCCAGAGCGGCGCCTCTGGAGTGATCCGACCACCACGAGTTCTCGGTCGCCCGCCGTTGCTCTGATCCGGACGGTCTGGTCCGGGGCTGCCGCGACGGCTACGCTTCCAGGCCTGTGAGTACCGAACTGATCGTCGCGTGCCTGTCGGGTGCTGTGGCGCTCGGCAGCGCCTGGTTCACGGCCAGGTCCGGCCGACGACAGGCCCTACTCGCTTACGAGTTGGAGAGCCGGACCGCGCAGCAGGACCTGATGGGCCGCCATCGTGATCCGCTCCTGTGGGCTGCCTACGATCTGCAGTCCCGCCTCTACAACATCGTGGACCGTGGATTCCTGCGGGTGTACTTCCGTGACGGCTCCCACCGTGAACGCGCGTACGCCCGGCGCAGCACGCTGCATGTACTGGGCGAGTACCTGGGCCGGGTGGAGATCCTGCGCCGTGGCGTCCAGTTTCTCGATCTCGGGGACAGCACACTCAACCGGAGGATCGTGGGGCACTTCACGGCGATCAGTAACGTGCTGAACAACGACGGGGGCGGGAACGCACGCTTCCTCGATGGCCACTTCGTGGTTTTCCGCAGCGATCAGCGGGCGATCGGTGAGTTGATGCTGACTGGGGACGGCACGTCCTGTCTGGGGTACGTGGAGTTTTGCCGGCGGCTCGACGACGACCCGGAGTTCGCCGAGTGGTTCGGACCGCTGAGCGACAGCATCGAAGCGGTGGCGCGGGCAGAGAAACTGCCGTACCGGCTGATCGCGCTGCAGCACGCCCTCATGGACCTGATCGATCTGCTCGATCCTAGCGCGGAGCGCTTCCCCGACCACCGGCGCTCACGACTCGGCCGCCCATCGGAGGGGTGACAGCTGCTGGCGTTTCGAAGGGGTGAACTTGCAGATCTGAGCACCGTGCACCGGGACGAGCCCGGCTTTGTCAATGCTCGCGTGACTGAACGGTGTCCGACCCGCGGGTCGTCTCGTTAAGAGCGGGAATTGGGAATTCGCGCGCCCGCCGTGGCGCGCGCCGCGTTCGCCTCCTCTTCCGCGCCCCAGGCGTCGTCCCGCTCCGCCTCCGCGACGTCGTGGGGCTCGACCGCAGCCCCCCGCTGCTGGCTCCTGGAGGCTGCGGCCTAGTCCTTGGCGTCGCTCGCCTTGGTCGTCTCGACCTGGGAAGCCCGTTTGTGCTGTGTGGCCTCGGTCTGCGTCGCGGCGGCCTTCTTGGCATCGCTCTCCGTCTTCAGGGACTCGGGGAGCTTGGCCTCGGCCTCTTCCTTGTCCTTCTTCGGGCTGTCCCGGTGTGCCTTCGCCGTATCGGCTGTGGCCTCTGCCTGCAGTTCGGCGCTGTGTGCGGCTTCCCTGCGGAACTCCGTCCTCACCTGCGCGGCCTGAGCCGACGGGGGTTCTCGAACAGCTGCGTCGCGCCGTTCGCGGCGATCACCGGCTCGGAGGCCGCCGCGATGACAGCGACGCCGAGCTCTGCCAGTTCGTGAACGCCCGGTCCGGTGCCCCGGAAGGCCGCGCAACCCTGCTGCTGCGCGGCTTGCCGCAAGGGCCCCAGCTCCCACCACCTTCGCCTGAACGGCCGACGCCCACCGCCCGTGGCGAACCAGTCGGCGGGCCCCCGGGAGGTGAGGCGCCATACGCCCCCCGGGCGCGGGTGGGCACGTGCCATTTCAGCCTGCGGTCGTCGGGTTATCTGATTCGGCGGCCTGGCGGTATTGCTCGTTGATGCGCTGGGCTTCTTCGAGCTGGTCTTCGAGGATGACGATGCGGCACGCGGCCTCGATGGGGGTGCCCTGGTCGACAAGTTCGCGGGCGCGGGCGGCGATGCGTAGCTGGTAGCGAGAGTAGCGGCGGTGGCCGCCCTCGGAGCGCAGCGGGGTGATGAGGCGGGCTTCGCCGATGGCGCGGAGGAAACCCTGGGTGGTGCCGAGCATGTCGGCGGCCCGGCCCATGGTGTAGGCGGGGTAGTCGTCGTCGTCGAGACGGCCGAACGAGTCGTCTGCTGTCACTTGCACCTCTCTGTGGAACACGCTGGAGGGGCCCTGGTGCCATGTGGCACCAGGGCCCCGAAGGAACTGCTACACCATCTGCCGGCCCTGGTACTGCGCCGGCCTTCTGTTTCCGCTGACCCGACCTGGAAGGTGTCGGGGTCGCGGGGATCGCGGTTGCTTGACCGGAGACCACCTCACTATCGATGTCCTGCGGTACCCGGGCTCAAAACTCCGCCCGGGCGATCCTGATGGCGCCTGGCTCCTCCGTTCTTCCCTCTGGGATCACTCACGTACTGCTGGTACTGCTTTTCTGCGTACTGTCCTGTGGCCTGCGATAGCGCCACTCTCCGGCAACCAGCCCCGTCGCCCGTCCTGCGTCTGCTCTGGCTTGGAACCCCACTGCCGAACTTCCCGGTGCGCGCGTCCGCAGCCGACGCCTTCGCCAAGGTGTTGCTCACTCAACTCACTGCGGAGTACTGCCACTGCGGTACTGCTCCTGCCTGAACTGCGGTACTGCTGTCGGTGGCCCCTGATCACTGCGGGCCACCCGGTCCGGTCGTCAGTCCCGTCGCCTCTGCAACAGCCCTGGCTTCGAAACTCCACCACCGCACCGTCCTGCCACCTGCAACTGCGGTCACTGCTGCCCGGCAGTTCGTTCCCGCCGGGCCCTGCGATCTCGCTGTCTACGAGAGAAACCATAACCACGCCACCACTCGATGTCTACTCCAGCCACCATAGATTTTTGAAGCTCGGGTGGAGAGATAGTCAGCTTCGGCGACGGAACAGGCACCCAGCGGCCCCGCTCCGGTCAGACCCGTACGCGATCTCGATGCGGGGAACACAGCCGCCACGGCGGGCAGAGCCTGGCCGTCGTGCGCCAAAGGGCCAGGTCGCAGGCCGTGTACTTCGGGCGCCGGTGTCTGCGCCCCGTCCTGCCGGGGGCCCGGAACCAGGCTTGACCGTCGCCGATGGCCCCGTGGCTTGCCGGATGTCGGCGAGAGCTGGTGGACTCGCTCCTGACGGCGTGGCTGCCCGAGCGACGCGGCGCGCGGCCGGGACGCGGCCGCCACCGGTCACGACCTGTGCAGCCTCCTGGGCGCGTCCTCGACGTGCATTCTCTGCGTCCTGTCGGCGTACCTTCGGCCAGCCTGATTCGTTGCCCGGGATGAACAGCAGTTGCGGGCCCGGATGCCGGCATCGGCCTCGGGCCCGCACCACTGGCGACGACTTTCGCAGATGCGGCTGACCGAGGTGCCACCAGAGATCGAACCGTCGGGGCAGGCCCGGATCGTGCCGGCGTTCGCTGCCTGCACGAAAACCCACGCTCGCTTGCCAGGCTCACTCCTCGCGCCCTCTTCGCCGGCCACCTTGCGCGGCACGATCGCGGGCGACACCGGGAAGAGCTGTTCAACCGGGCCGTGCGGCAAAGGGCCTTTGTGGGTGTTGTTCAGGTATGGCTGTGAACGGGGAGTGGGGGTAGTCGGGGACCGAACGGAGTACGGCGTTGGTCAGGAGACAGGAATGACACAGGCAGCGGCATCGCCGCCACGGACTCAGGCAGCTGCCCTGGGACGGGCCGCCCGGGCGAGGCAGTGGCTGCGGCGGGCTGCGGGGTCGGACGGCCACGAGCGGCACACCCTGGAGCTGATCGGGAAGAGCACCATCGCCGCCACCATCTCCTGGGTGATCGCCTATGACGTGATGCACGCGACGTCCCCGGCCTTCGCCCCATTCTCCGCGATCCTGATCATGCACGTCACGGTGTACCAGTCGGTCACGCAAGCGCTCCGCTACGTCGGCGCCGTGTCGGCAGGTGTGGCACTGCAGGCCGTGCTCGGCCTGCTGGCCGGCCCTGATCTGCTGACGTTCGCACTGGTGGCACTGGTCGCCCTGAGTATCGGCCGATGGCGACCGCTCGGCTCCCAGGGTTCCCAGGTAGCCACAGCGGCCCTCTTCGCCTTCTCCACTTACGTATCCGCGTCCAGTCCGGGACAGGCGCTCACCCAGCTCGGCCAGATCATCCTGCTCGTCTTCATCGGATGCGGCGTGGGCGTCCTGGTGAACCTGCTCGTGCTGCCGCCCCTGCGCTACCGCAGCGCCGAACACGGCATCCATACTCTTGCGCAGTCGCTGTGCGACCTGATCAGCGACATCTACCCCGCCCTGAGAGAAGAAGAGGGACTGGAGAAGGAGCGCACCGCGCAATGGCGGCAACGTGCCGCATCCCTGGGCTCCATCGTCACGCAGGCACAGTCGTCGATGAACACCGCGAGGGAAAGCATCTACTACAACCCCCGCCACCTGTTCCGGCGCAAGCACGGTCACCACGTCACCTTCGACGGCTACCAGGCAGTGGTCGACGCCCTGGAGCGGGTGTCCTACCAGCTGGCGTCGATGACCCGCAGCCTCGACCAGGAGCAGGACGAGGATGAGCGCGCCGGTCACGAACAACGGCGCTTCTACCACGCCTACGGAGACCTGCTGGCCTCACTCGCCCGGATCACCGGCCTCTTCAGCGCCATCGACGAAGACCACCTCACGGACCAGGCCAAGCAACTGTGCAAGGCGGCGAGCGACGCCCAAGAGCTCTACCAACAGCTCGCCCAGGACGCGCAGGCCAGCTCACTGCGCATCAGCGACCCGTCCCACCCCTACGGCATCCTCCTCGCGGAGGCAGCCCGGCTGACGGACGAATTCCAGCACACCTGCGACATCCTGCAGCACGGCGTCGACCATCCCTCACAGCGGCAGGCCTCACGCTGAAAGCCAGAAAAAGCACAGGCTCATTACGGAACTGATCAAGGCGGGCTTCCCCCGTGCCCGGCCGTCGGGTCCGCTCCCAGCTGGGGTCTTTCCAGGGCACATCTTGCGCGGCCAGTACGACCTGAAATGGGTGCATTACCATTCTATTGAGTGGGCGCTCCGTGATCGGAGGTTCGTCGTGATCATCCTCGGAGTCATTCTCCTCATCGTCGGTCTGGTGACCGGGCTCGGCATTCTGTGGACCATCGGAATCATCCTGGCAGTTATCGGGGTGGTCCTGTGGATCCTGGGTGCGGTAGGCCGCGCGGTTGGAGGGCACAGGCACTACTGGTGAACGAGGCCAAGGCACCGTCCAGGACCAGGGCGGGCCGGCCCGGGTCGAAATACGTGCTGAACGCACTGGACTGTCCGCCCGGTCGCGGCACCCCTGTGCCCGTCGGTCTTCCGGCTCTCGGGCCGGCTGCGCGCGCAGCCCGGGGAATCGCCACGACTGTGTGAGCCCCCAGTTTGGCCTTCCGAGGCTGACAATGGGGTATGACGACCTACCAGGGACCTGTGACCGTAGTGGCTGACGACGTGGAAGTGTCGATGCAAGCTGACTTGTCCATTGACAAGGGCGGCCACTGGGGTGGCCGCCTGTCCGACTACGAGGACTCCGACATGTTCAAGGTGCTCGCCTCGGACACGGCCCTCATGCGCCTTCCCGGCGGGCAGCAAGGCCGCTTCGTACTGGAGGGCAAGCTGGAACCGGGCCAAACAGCGATGGACGTACTCGGAAGTGGGCCCGCACCTTTCTGAGACCGGGCCTTCTGCCGGCCCGGTGCTGAGAGGCGAAGACCGGCCAGATGCAGGATCTGTTGCAGGTGGGCGACGGGAGCGGGGGCGCCGGTTGTAGCGGCCTCGTCCGCGGAACGTGTCGAGGTGGCCTTCGGCCTTACCGGTGCTGGTGGGTTTCGCGTCGAGCGTCGAGTTGGTGTCCGGCACGCAGGGTGAGGTGCTCCACAGCCCGGCGGAGATCGGGTGCCGCCATATGGTCGAGCTCCCCGGCGACCTCCAGCACGGGGCCGGTGACGTCGGAGCGGGCAGTGACGGTCAGCAGGCTTTTGTCCCGGCTTCACTCGCAGGGATGGGAAGCGGGGCGGGCATACCGAGGGCGAGGAGCGCGGTGTCGTCGTCGA
The DNA here is from genome assembly GCF_036061255.1 of Streptomyces sp. NBC_00388. Lineage (NCBI taxonomy): Bacteria > Bacillati > Actinomycetota > Actinomycetes > Kitasatosporales > Streptomycetaceae > Streptomyces > Streptomyces sp. NBC_00388. Next base: position 160,400 of record NZ_CP107948.1, on the reverse strand, counting down.
GTCCGTCGAAACTGGTGAGCAGCCCGGTGAGAGCGGCAATCAGGGCTTTGGGGCCGGCCGGGGGCACGGAAGCGGTGAAGGCGTGCAAGGCATCGTCACCGTAGAGGTCACGCTCCGGGCCGACCCTCGCCTCGGTCAGACCGTCTGTGTAGAGGAGCAGGGTATCCCCGGGGGCGAGCCGGGTGCTGGCGGGCGTGAACTGTGCCTGGGGCAGGGCGCCGATGAGCATGCCGCCGGGTGTGGGCAGGAAGTGCGCGCTGCCGTCGGCGCGCTGGATCAGCGCCGATGGGTGGCCGCCGGAGGCCAGGTGCACGCTGACGCCGTCGCTGCCGGGGCGCAGGACGCCGAATATGGCGGTGCAGTAGCGGGCTTCGCCGCTGGCGTATCGCTCGTGCAGCACGGTGTTCAGGGTGGTCAGGACGTTGATGGGGTCCGGGTCGTGCAGAGCGGCCGCCCGCAGGGTGTAGCGGGTCAGGGAGGTTACCGCGGCGGCCTGGGGTCCTTTGCCGCACACGTCGCCGAGGAAGAACGCCCACCGGTCCGCGCCCAGGGGGAACAGGTCGTAGAAGTCTCCGCCGAGGAGATCAGGGGAGGCGATGTGGTAGTGGGAACTGGCTTCCAGGCCCGGGACCGTGGGCAACTCGGCGGGCAGCAGGCTCTGCTGGAGGACGGCGAGGGCTTCCTGGAGGCGTTGGCGGTCAGCTTCGGCCTGCAGTCGTGCTTCTTCGGCTGCCCGGCGTTCGCGCAGCAGCTCGCTCTCGTAGGCGCGGCGGTCGCGGGCGTCGAAGATCGTGGTGCGGATGAGCATCGGCTCCCCGGCATCGCTGCTCTTCACCTTCGAGGTGACCAGTACCGGCATCCGCTGCCCGTCGGCAGCTTTGATGTCCAGGGCGATACCGCTGGCCTCGCCGTTCATCTGCAGTAGCGGGGCGAAGTGCGTCTCGTGGTACAGCTTGCCGCCCACGGTGAGCAGATCGGGAAACCGCATCCGGCCCACCACCTGCTGCCGGGACAGGCCCAGCCATTCCAGCAAGGTGCTGTTGATCTTCGCGATGGTGCCGTCCATCAGCGTCGACAGGTAGCCGCACGGAGCCTGCTCGTACAGTTCCTCCGCACTGTCCTCCAGCAGGGCGGAGAAGGCCACGTCGGTAGCAGCCATGTCCTCACCCGTGCCCGGCTCGCCGGGCTCCTGGCCGGTGCGGCACATCACCGGCACTCACCCAGGAAGCCGACGATCGCCTCTGCCGTCGCCTCCGGTGCGCTGAGCTGCGGACAGTGCCCGGTTGCGTCCAGCGTGACGAGCCGGCTGCCGGGGATCGCGGCGTGGACGTAGGCGCCCACTTCTCGCGGGGCGATCACATCCTGCACGCAGTCCAGCACCAGTGTCGGTACGGCCACGCTGGGAAGATCCTTGCGGCTGTCGGACAGGAACGTGGTGCGGGCGAAGACCCGCGCGATCGCCGGGTCGGTCGCGCAGAACGACGCGGTCAACTCTTCACCGAGTTCCGGCCGGTCCGCGTTACCCATGATCACCGGAGCCATCGCCGCCGACCATCCCAGATAGTTCGCCTCCAGCGACTCCAGCAGCTCGTCGATGTCCCCGGCGCTGAACCCGCCCCGGTAGCCGTCGTCGTCGATGTAGCGGGGGGAAGGAGCGATCATCACCAGTCGGGAGATCCGCTCCGGCGCGTGGGCCGCCGCGAGCACACCGGCCATGGCGCTGACCGAATGTCCCACCACCGCCACATCCCGCAGGTCCAGCTCTTCGAGTACTTCCACGATGTCCCGGGCGTACCCGTCCAGCGAGCTGTACCGCTGCTCACTCCACGCCGAAGCATCCGAGCGGCCTGAGCCCACGTAGTCGAAGAGCACCACCCGGTGCTCTTCCGCCAGCGCCGGGACGACCAAGCGCCACATGTTCTGATCACAGCCGAACCCGTGCACAAGCACGACCACCGGCCCGTCCGCACGGCCGGTTACGGTGACGTTGTTCCTGCGACGGATATCCACGCCTGGCAGTCTTCCAACGCTCGGGGCGGGCGAGCCGGAGTGGCCGCCCAGGCCCGAACCGGCGCCGGACCCGAAAGCGGGGCCGTCGGCCCCGCGGGTGTGTGAGCCACGATCGTTCATAGGTGTGGGGTTCATTCGAAACCTTCCTTGACACGGCACCAATCAAGGAAAGTCCCGCAACGAAGGGGAAGCGGGTGATCACGAGAGCGGGCCGTAATGGAATGCGAAAGAAGATAGTGCGAGAAATTCTGGAAGCTGAAACCTGTGACTCCGGAGGTGCGGCACCACACAGCCACAAAGGGCTATGTCAGGTGAGAATAATGTTCTCGGCGGTCAGGCCCTTCTGATTCGGTGCGATATCGAAGGTCACCTTCTGGCCCTCAAGCAGCTCCCGGTACCCTTCGGCGGCGATGTTCGAGAAGTGGGCGAAGACATCAGCGCCGCCGTCGTCCTGCTCGATGAAGCCGAAGCCCTTGGCTGCGTTGAACCACTTCACGGTTCCAGATGCCATGACGTATCTCCTTTGGGGGCAGTGTGCCGGGTCCCGTAATTTTGCGGATACCGGGTCGTCGCGATGATGCCCCACCGGAAAGTGACCGGAAATACAAAAGCGCTTCCAGCGGCAAATGTACCGTCGGAGGCGCTTGGGGAACCACAACTGCAACTACGGTCGACAGTAACATGCCAATGCGTCATGGTGGATCAAATAATTCCGTCCGTTCGTTGCGATAAGAACGTTCCCGGCATGGCGCCCTAAACCCTCACGTCGCGGTCATAGCTTTTGCCCCTCCCTGAGGGCAGTGTGTTCACGGTTCGCGAAAAAGACGACGCCTGGATGGTGCTTCTTCGAGCTGCCACCTCCTGCGGAACGCGGAGGGGCCCTGGTGCCATGTGACGCCAGGGCCCCGAAGGAACTGCTACACCATCTGCCGGCCCTGGTACTGCGCCGGCCTTCTGTTTCCGCTGACCCGACCTGGAAGGTGTCGGGGTCGCGGGGATCGCGGTTGCTTGACCGGAGACCACCTCACTATCGATGTCCTGCGGTACCCGGGCTCAAAACTCCGCCCGGGCGATCCTGATGGCGCCTGGCTCCTCCGTTCTTCCCTCTGGGATCACTCCCGCACTACTGGTACTGCTTTTCTGCGTACTGTCCTGTGGCCTGCGATAGCGCCACTCTCCGGCAGTCAGCCCCCGTCGCCCGTCCTGCAACAACCCCTGGCTTCGAAACTCCACCACCGCACCGTCCTGCTACCTGCAACTGTGGTGACTGCTGCCCGGCAGTTCGTTCCCGCCGGGCTCGGCGGTCTCCCTGGCTGCGAGAGAAACCATATCCAGGCTGTGCCTCAATGTCTACTCTGGCGAGGATAGATTTTCGGGTGCGTGGTGGGGAGGTAGTCGGCCTTGGTGGGCGAGGGTGTGCGAGGCGTGTCGTCCGAGCAGCGCGTACCAGGTCCGGCGTGCTCTCCTCGATCGGCTCGGTTGTGTACGGGCTTGAGGAACTCTGCTGATTCAGCGGCCGCCCCTGCCGGTCTGGCGGAGCCGGTCGGCGTTGTGGGTGATGGTGTCGACGCGGGCGGCGAGGTCGGGGTGGCCGGCTGCGAGGTGCGCTTGGGTGTCGGCGAGCGGCTTGATGAGGTTGGCGGCGTCGTTGTCGGCCAGCGCCTCGGCGAGGCTCTCCCGGGGCGTGTTTGCCGGTGCGGGGAGGTCGGTGAGTGCGGTGATCTGCCCTGCAAGTTGTCGCAGGTCAGCGGCGTTGTCCCGGGCCCAGGCGGTGACGCTGCGGTCGGCTGCGCGATCGTCGCGGGTGGCCTGGACGCGTTGTTCGCCGGTGCTGCCGGGGGCTCCTGGGCGCACCCGGAGATAGCGCCGCTCGGCGGCTTGCCGGCTGGCGACGCCCAGGGGGTGGGCCAGGTCGGCCCAGCTGGTGCCCGCGTCGCGGGCCGCTTCGATGAGTCCGGGCTCCCATTCGGCGAGTTGCTCGCGCAGTTCGCGCAGCATGAGCAGGGCGGCCAGGGCCTCCTGCGAACTTGCCTGAGCGCCTTCTGGGTGGGTTGGAGGCTGGGCGTTCCGGGCGGTGCGGACGGCTTCGTCGATCGTGTCCAGTGCTTCTGCGGCGGCGAGGAAGGAAGCGGGGTTACTGGAGGACTGGGATGCGTTCACGGGACCCTCTTCTCAGTCGTCACCCTCTGGGTGACACTGAACTTGTCATCGTCTGGATGACATGTTACAACAGTGGCACACGAAGCGCATTGGCAGTTTCTGCCAGACCTGTGGAGGTGTTTTCGCGATGTTGATGCGCACTGACCCGTTCCGTGAACTCGACCGGCTCGCCCAGCAGTTGACGGGTGTGACGGGTACCTGGTCCAGGCCCTCGGCGATGCCGATGGACGCCTACCGGGAGGGCGAGGAGTACGTGATCGCCCTGGACCTGCCCGGTGTGGCGCAGGACGCGATCGATATTGATGTCGAGCGCAACATGCTCACCGTCAAGGCCGAGCGCCGGCCGGCGGTGAAGGCGGACGATGTGCAGATGGAGCTCTCCGAGCGGCCGCTGGGTGTCTTCTCCCGTCAGCTGGTGCTGGCCGACACCCTGGACACCGAGCGCATCACGGCCGATTACGACGCCGGGGTGCTGACCCTGCGTATCCCGATCGCCGAGCGCGCCAAGCCCCGCAAGATCTCGGTCGGCGGGCGACCCGCGCGCACGGAGATCCGCAGCTGAGAAGCCGGCTGTCCGGCCACGTCGAGGTCGGAGGACGGGCATCGATCCCTGTCCCCTTCTGGTCCCGTCCTCCGACTTCCGCTTTCGCGCACCTGCGCAGACCGTCCGTCACATCCCGCTCAAGCCCCCCGGGGTCACGGCCTCCTCCGCGGCCGCCCGGCAGCACACCCGAGCCCAGACGCACCAGCCCACCGACACCAGCCGGTCGGCTGACATTCATGCCAGTAACCCTTCCTGCCAGCAAAAACGCCCTTGAAATGAGAAAGGCGATCCGCGATGTTCCCGCTGCGTGAACCGGCCGCCACCCGGACGGACATGACGTTTCACCAGATGCTGGAAAGAATCCGCTACGAAGGCGCGTACCCCACCCGGGAGCATGCCGAGGACGTCACACGCGCCGTGCTGGCCGCCCTGGGACGCCAGCTGACCGGCGACGAACGCGTCGACCTCGCCGCCTGTCTCCCCGTTGAGGCCGCCCTCGTCTTCACCGCCCAGATCCCCGACAACCGGCCGCTCACGGGCTGGGGCTTCGTCAAGGATCTGGCCGCCCGCACAGGCGGCACGCCCGCCACCACCCGCTGGGACACCGGAGCCGTCCTCTCCGCCGTCGCTCACCTGGCAGGCCCCGGCCTCATGGACCGTATCCTCACCCAGCTCCCCTCCGGATGGGCCCTGCTCTTCGGCCGCGCGGAACTCATCCAGGCCGCATGACCGCTTCGGCCGGGAACCTGTAGCAGTAGTTGCTGAGCCCGGGGCAGCCCGGACAGTGGGCTCCGGCAGGGACGCCGGAGCCCCGTCCGTAGGTGACCACCCTCGAACCCGGCCCGGGCACGCCACATACTGGCCGAGATCCAGAAGGAGCCGCCAGAAGCGGCGTTCATTCGGCCAGCGGTGCCGCTGCCCGAACTCTGCGAGCGCCCTGCGATCCCCCGGGCTGGGCTGGTTGGGGGAGTCGGCGGCGTCATAGTGCCGGAGCTTCTCGTGAACCTCTTGCACCCGCCCGTGGGTACATCACGCCGCTAAGGACAGCTGCCACAGGGCCGCCGCGCCAGAGGGTGAAGTGGCGTGGGCGTACAGGTCAGTGTGACCGGGAGCAAGATCGGGAAGGCGTTCGCGAACCGGGCAGCCGGGCGTCGCGAGGATCATTGAAATCGGTAGGTGTGCCTGCGTTCGAGCTGGGCACGTGGGCTCTACCTGGAGTCGTTTAGGGAGTGATTGTCATGTCGTCCTCGCTGACTGCAACGTCGTTGCCCGTACGGCCGGCTGAGGCCGCCTCCTCAGTTGTCCCATGCCCTACGGTCGGCGAACTGCCGTCAATCGAGAACCCGTTGAAGGTTGCACCGAAGGATGCGCGGGACCTGAGCAAGGTGTTCTTCGACCGGCTGCAGGTACTGGAAGAAGGCACACACGCGTACCAGTACGCGCGGAACACACTCATCGAAATGAACCTCTCCCTGGTCCACTACGCGGCCGCCCGATTCCGTAACCGGGGCAGCGGCGCCATGGAGGACATCGTCCAGGTCGGCACCGTCGGCCTGATCAAGGCCATCGACCGTTTCGACCTGTCTCGCGAGGTCGAGTTCACCTCATTCGCCATCCCCTACATCGTCGGCGAGATGAAGCGGTTCTTCCGCGACACCAGCTGGTCCGTCCACGTCCCGCGCCGCCTGCAGGAGCTGCGCGTCGACCTGGCCAAGGCACAGGACTCCCTCTCCGTTGACCTGAACCGCCGGCCGACCGTGGCGGAACTCGCCGCGCACCTGAGGCTGAGCGAAGAAGAGGTCATCGAGGGCCTGATCGCATCCAACGGCTATACCGCCGGGTCGCTGGACCTGCCCCAGGACAACAACGACCAGCACCAGGGGCCCTCGGGACGGACACGGAGCCTGGCCGACGTCGTCGGCGCGTGCGACCCGGCGATGGAACTCATCGAGGACTTCCAGGCACTCGCTCCCCTCCTGGCCACTCTCGACGATCGAGACCGGACCATCCTGACCCTGCGCTTCGGCCAGGAAATGACCCAGTCCCAGATCGCTGACGAACTGGGGATTTCCCAGATGCACGTCTCGCGTCTGCTGTCCCGAACGCTGACAAAACTCCGCAAGGGGATGCTCGCCCAGGACTGAGTTCTCTGGCACCGGTGTGGTAGCCAGAGCCACTTCCCCTTCCTGCCAGCACCTCGTGTCCCCGGCGCCGGGCAACGCCCCAGGCATTCGCCGGCGATACGCCGGCGTCCCACCACGTCCAGCACTCGCGTTCCGGGCCGACTTCGTGCAGCGCACTCAGCAGCAGCTCGTTCGACTCGGCGTACCAGCACAGCGGCGCCTCGGGGGAGTGGGGTGTTGCGCCCCTGCGCATCCTCGGCGAGCGATCCGCAGGGGCTCGGGGGCATGAACGCCACCGACGCGGTCGCAAAACCGGTGGCGGGCCCGGCAGGCCCGTGGTGAAGATCGCGGCATGTCGAACTTGCTGGAGACCGACAGGCTCGTCCTGCGTGCGTTCACGACGGCCGACACCGACCACTTGCTTGCCCTGGACAACGACCCCGAGGTCATGCGCTTCGTGAATGGCGGCCGCCCCACCAGTCGTGAGGTAATCCAGACACGGGTCCTGCCGCGGCTCCAGCACGACTACCCGTGCTGGGAGACCGGCGGCTACTGGGCCGCGCAGGAGAAGACCACCGGTACGTTCCTGGGCTGGTTCGAGTTCCGGCCGTTGGACGAGCACAGCCCAGCCGTGGTCGAGCTCGGCTACCGCTTGAACCAGGCGGCATGGGGGCACGGCTACGCTACCGAGGGGTCCCAGGCCCTGATCCACAAGGGATTCACCCACCTGGAGGTCGAGCGGGTCACGGCGAACACGATGGCCGTCAACACCCGGTCTCGCCGTGTCATGGAGAAGTCGGGCCTGTCCTTCGTCCGGAACTTCACCGGGGACTGGCCGGAGGCCATCGAGGGCTCCGAACACGGCGAAGTCGAATACGAACTCACCCGGACCGAGTGGGAACAGCGGTAGAGGTCAACAGCACGGTCCCCGCGGACGGAGGAACTCCAGTCCAACCGGGCCAACCTCACCTGCCTGGACGCTGCCGACCGGGACCAGCGCTGGCGCACCGCCGCCGCGGATGTCAAACGAAGACTCAACGGTCGCGGTACCCGTATCGGAATTAACCCGGTCGCCCCAGTCTCACATCGCCCCCGGGCGCCAGTGCGATCTGACCTGGTTAACCGCCGGCAGCGCGATGACACCTGTGCCCGGCTCGCCCCGACCAGCCTCCTGGAGCGCAACAAGCCCCTTGTAACGACAGTACGACAGCTGAAGAGACGCCCGTCCGCAGACCTCAGGCGAGGCCGTCTGGGAAGGGTGCGGCCTTGGCGCTCCGGCGCGACATCGACCGGCTCCAACGACACCTCGTCAGGCTGGAGCACGAACTCGCCGCCAAGGCCGACGAGCGGGACGAACGAACCGAGGAACTCGAAACCGCCCGGGCGGCCAACCACGAACTGACGCGCGCGCTCAACAGCGGACCGGGCTGAAGGCCATTTCGATGAAGGTCAGTTGCCTGCGCGCCGCTCTGCCTGTTCCAGGTTGCCGGGAGGTCCACCGAGCACGCGGTCCAGGTGAAGTGAACCGGTTGCCGACGGACGTCTCGTAGGTGAGCCCAGAAGGGCAGTTGGCTCTTGTCTGTGTCGACACCGACGGCGCCGCTGCTCCGCCTTCGCGCTATGGCCCACTCACGTGCCTGGCTGACGGCGGCAAGCTTTCTCGGAAAACTGACGACAGTGACGTCCGGAGGACGATTACCGGTCCTCGCTCCGGCCGGACCTGGGGTAGGCGAGTAGGCAAACGCGTTCCCGGACGCGCAGATGGCCGGCTACGTCTGCGGCGAGGGCTGCCGAGTGTGCTGGTGGTGCGCGATGTCGGTGATGCAGAGGACGGCAGGGAGGATCGCGATCAGGGCACGGTCGCGGTCCACGGTGTGGACGGCGATGCCATCGAAGAGTCGGCCAGCACGGGGAAGGCCCTTCTTGGAGTGGTGACGTGGAGGGGGCTGCGGCGGTGACGCCGAACCGGCCGGGCTCTGCGGGCGGATGAAGTCTCACGGTGTCTCGGGCGGAACGATGACGATTCCGGCGACCATCTCGTCCGTGTCAAACGCAACGCGGGCCTTCATATCGCCAGCCTCGTAACGCAGCGGGATGTCGATGACCGTGTGATCGCCGATGCGCCGGACGAACGGCTCGCCTTCACCGAAGCCTTCGAACGCACCGACCAGGCCGGTGACCGTGGCAAGGCCGAGGCCCCGAACCTCGTCGGTGAATGCCTCCAGTACCTGGGCGTTGAAGGATTGCCGTGCTTCGTCCATACGGCCTTCGAGGACGTCCGTGACGATCTTGATGGCGCGTTCTGCGGCGTCGGTCATGTGCACTGTCTTGTCCATGGGCTCTCCCGTTCGGGGGTCGATGGGCTTGCCGAACCGCTGGAAGGCTGCCTGACGGGTGACCCCGAGCAGGCCCCCGATCTCCTGCCAGGTGTGGCCGGCGTCCCGGGCCTGCTGCACGCACAGCTTGAGCACCTGTTCAGCCAGGGCATCGACGCCCTGGGAACGTCGGATCAGGTCTAGTGCTGTGACCGGGAAGGTTCGCCGGGTTGCTCGTGTGCTGGTTGGAAATGCTTTCCCGGACCAGTGGGGAGGCGGGATGGCGCAAGCGGTCCGGGTTCGCGGGCTAACCGAGCAGGAGGGGCAGAAACTCCAGCACATCGTCCGGCGAGGCAGTACCAGCTCGGTGCGGTTCCGGCGGGCGGTGATGCTGCTGGCCTCGGCCGGCGGCAGCACGGTCCCGGTCATAGCCCGTCTGGTCCAGGCGGACGAGGACACCGTCCGCGACGTCATCCACAAGTTCAACGAGATCGGGCTCGCATGCCTCGACCCTCGCTGGGCGGGAGGCCGTCCTTGCCTTCTCGACCGTGATGACGAGGACTTCGTCGTCCAGACGGCCACCACCCGCCCGACCGTGCTGGGCAAGCCTTTCACCCGCTGGTCCATCCGTAAGCTCGCCGATCACCTGCGCAGGAACATCGCCCGGCCCGTCCGGATCGGCCGGGAGGCTCTGCGGTGCTTACTGGCCCGCCGCGGGATCTCCTTCCAGCGCACGAAGACCTGGAAGGAGTCCCCTGATGCGGACTTCGACGCCAAGCTGGCCCGGATCGAGTACGCGATCAACGAGCGGCCGGACCGCACGTTCGCCTTCGACGAGTTCGGCCCGCTGGGCATCCGACCCACCGCCGGCTCCTGCTGGGCAGAACAAGGCAGGCCAGACCGGCTGCCGGCGACCTACCGCCGCACCCACGGAATCACCTACTTCCACGGCTGCTACTCCGTCGGCGACGACCAAATGTGGGGGATCAATCGGCGCCGCAAGGGCATCGACCACACCTGGGCGGCCCTGCGGAGCATCCGGGCCGCCCGCCCGGACGGCGCCCCGATCTACGTGATCCTCGACAACCTCTCCGCCCACACGAACTGGCGGATGAAAAGGTGGGCGGTCAAGAACAAGGTCGAGCTGTGCTTCACCCCGACCTACGCATCCTGGGCCAACCCCATCGAAGCCCACTTCGGACCCTTGCGGCAGTTCACCCTGGCCAACTCGCACCATCCCAACCACACGGTCCAGACCCGGGCTCTGCACGCCTACCTGCGCTGGCGCAACCAGAACGCCCGCCACCCCGACGTCCTCGCAGCCCAACGACGCGAACGAGCTCGCATCCGCAGTGAGAGGGGTGTTCGCTGGGGAGGGCGTCGCACCACGATGGCGGCCTGAGCGACTACACCTGCTCCTGATACACCCTGATCTCGGTCGGCTTGAGTCTGCGGATCGTTGCCCAGGCTGCTCGCTCGGTCAGTCCTTGAGCCCACTCTTCGAGATCGTTGCCGGCATCGTGGAAGAACCACGAGTCGAAGCTTCCGAGGGCCTCCAGGGCGGGTGCGGGGCCGTATCTGAGCTCACAGTGGACTTGCACGTAATGGTCGTGATCACCGTCGCTGTCGGAGATCTCAAACTGCCGGGTGAGGTCCAGCGTGAACGCCGGAGGGCCGTCGAACGCGTGGGTCCCGTACTGGAACAGAAGACCGTCAGCGTCGGGTGTGTCCGGGACGTCGAACAGCCGTCGGCCGAATCGGAGGAAGGCAAGCCAGAGGTCTTTCGTGACCAGATCGTCAAGCGATCGCTGTCCTGACCCCAGTTCGCCCTCAAGCGATCCCACGGCCTCGTCCATCGCCAGTCTCCGCGTCATGCCCGAACTCCTCGTCCACCGCAGCCTGGCTCAGCGTACTGACCCCGGTGAACCTTCCCGGTCAGAGCACTAGGTAGGACGGCGGGGTGAACGGGCTGCTCAGCGAAGCCGTCAGGGCCGAGGTCTGCTCGGCAAGCAGGACGCTCAGGGCTGCGAGAGTAGGAGGGGAGTCGGTCACACGTAAAGGATGCCTTTACGTGACCCTTGCGTCAAGGATTCCTTGACGCAAGGGTCGATCTCCCGAGACCCGAGCGGACTGAACGGACGACAAGGGGTCCCCCTGGGGGTCCCCTGCGGCTGGGCTGGGGTCCTGACCAGTTCGGGCGGACCATGGGAGGAGACAGACCCAGCCGTCGCGAGACCCGCGGGGCGAGAGGAGGGCCGGAGATGAGAGCGGATAAAGCTCGGCGTTCGCAGCCGGAACCGCCGAAGGCTGGCCCGGGCCCGCCCGGCGGCCTGATGGACCTGCTGCGTATCGCCGCCGTGGTACTGGACGCCGAGGGCCGGATCGTGCTGTGGAGCCCACAGGCCGAGCAGCTGTTCGGCTACACCGCCGGGGAAGCGCTGGGCCAGTACGCAGCTCGTCTGATGGTCCACGAACACGACCTGGATCTGGTCAACCAGCTGTTCGCCGAGGTGATGGACAGCGGCGAGAGCTGGGCCGGACCTTTCCCGGTCCGGCACAAGAACGGCACGGTCCACCTGGTCGAATTCCGCAACATGCGTCTGGAAGACGACCGGGGAGACCTGTATGCCCTGGGCTTGGCCAGCGACCAGGCCACCTTGCGTACGGTGGAGCGCGACCTGGCTCTGTCCACCCGGCTGGTCTCGCAGTCGCCCATCGGTCTTGCCGTGCTGGACCCTGACCTTCGCTACGTCACGGTCAACCCCGCCCTTGAACGGATGAACGGGATCCCCGCAGAGGATCACCTGGGCCGCTGCTTCCGCGAAGTCCTGCCCACTCTGGACGTCGAGGCGGTTGAGACCGCTATGCGCCAGGTCCTTCGTACTGGTACGCCGATCGTCGACCAGGCCAGCACCGGCCGTACCCCGGCGGACCCGGACAACGATCATGCCTGGTCCGCGTCGTACTACCGGCTGGACACGTCGGACGGGCACGTACTGGGCATCGCCCTCTCGGTCGTGGACACCACCGAACGCCACCGGGCCACTCTGGAAGCCGACCGAGCCCGGCACCGACTGGCGCTCATCGCCGATGCTTCCGTCCGGATCGGCACCACCCTCGACCTCTATCGGACCGCCCACGAGCTCGCCGACTTCGCCGTCCCCGATTTCGCTGATATCGCCGCCGTCGACATCCTCGACTCCCTCCTGGAAGGCAACCCCTCGGCAGTGGGCCATGGCGGCAATACGGTCCTCCGGGCGCTGGCCCTGGCCGCCGCACGGCCCAGTGAGGCCGCCGAGGCAGCAGACCGGCCCGGCAGTATCGCCGCCTACGGCCCAGACCGCCTGGTCACTCAATGCGTCCGCACCGCTCGGCCCGTGCTGATCCCGCACGTGCAAGCCGAAGACCTGCCTCGGATCGCCCGCGACGCCAAGGCGGCGGCCCTCCTTGGCCGCGCCGGCGTCCGCTCCTACCTCGCCGTGCCATTGATCGCCCACGGTGAAGTGATCGGCGCTCTGGACCTCAAACGCACTCGCAACCCTCGCCCCTTCGATCACGACGACGCCGTGCTAGCCGGGGAACTGGCCGTGCGCGCCGCCGTCAGCATCGACAATGCCCGCTGGCACCAGAGCGTCCGCAACACCGCCATAACCCTCCAGCGAAGCCTGCTGCCGGATCATCCACCGCCTCTGGCGGGCCTGGAGGTGGCCTCCCGCTACCAGCCAGCCAGGGCCAGCAACGAAGTCGGCGGTGACTGGTTCGACGTCATCCCCCTCGCACACGACAGGACTGCGCTGGTCGTAGGCGATGTGATGGGCCACGGCATCGATGCCGCCGCCACCATGGGGCGTCTGCGTACCGCGACCTGCGCCTTCGCCGAACTCGACCTGGATCCCGCCCAAGTGCTCCACCACCTGGACAAGATCACCAGCGGCCTGGGGCACGCCATCGCGACCTGCATCTATGCGGTCTACGATCCTCACCGTCAGCGGTGCCACCTCGCCAAGGCCGGACACGTGCCCCCGGTCCTCGTCCGCGTCGGCCGGCCCGCGTTCCTGATCGACCTCCCCGCCGGCGCACCCCTCGGTGTCGGGGGTGTCCCTTTCCGCACCACAACCGTGGCCCTCGGCCCCGGTGACCGACTCGTCCTCTACACCGACGGCCTCGTCGAAACCCGTGACCAGGACATCGATAGCCGCCTGCACGCCCTGCTCAGACACCTCGACGCCGTCCCCGACGCTTCGCTGGAAGACACCTGCGACCGTCTTCTGAATGCCCTACGACACCCCGGCGGCCACGATGACGTCGCCCTGCTCATCGCACGGGCCAGGGAGGGCCCCTGACCGAAGGGGCCGGTCACGGACGTCCCCGGGGCCCTCATCGCCGTCACCCTGCCGACCACGGGGCTCGCGGGCCGTCCTGCTCCCTGCGGGCGCGAGGCCCGCAAGGGGGCACCCCGCGGAATGGAGGAAGCCGTCGAAAGGCCGTCGTCGTGGCGGACAGTTCGACTTCCGCCACCTGAACGGCTCCGGGAAACAGGTAGCCGGTGCTCACGGACGTGGGGCCGGGCAGGCGGGGGAGCATGCGGCGTACCCGGCACGCCTTCCAGCAGATGGTCGGCCGCGAGGATTCGCCTGGCGCACCACCACTCAACCGGCCGGACGGCGGTGATTAGAATCATCTCTCATGTCGAAGCCTGACGAACTGCTTGTTGATGTCGCTGCCCTGGTGGAGTCCGGGCACAGCAACCAGATGACTCTGACCGTGGTCGCCGGTGGTGCTGTCATCACCGGTCGGCTGGCTCCTGAAGCGGTCTGGAGGCAGCGGGTGTCCGAGGTCCTGGCGGACTCGGCCCGCCTGACTGATTTCTCCGCCGTCTTCACCGCTGAGGCGCGTGAGGAAGAGGCGCCTACGCATCTGCATTTCCATGTGGCACGGATTCTGCAGGGCACGGTGGGGATCCCGGAGACGGGCGGGATGTACCGCGTGGCGATCGATGACGTCAGCGCTTGGACCATCGGGGACTTCAGCTACTCCGACCACTGAACATACCGCTGCGCGCTGACGAACCTCTCGGCACGCGGTGAGGGCCCGGCCAGCGCGTGCCGGTCGGACCCTCACTGTTGCTCTGGTGGCTCGTGCCTGCCTGCGGCCAGGCCGTACTGCCACCGTGCCCCCTGACCGGTGGCTGCCGGGCCGGTTCGCCACGCCGGATGGACGAACCTCACCGCTGGCGCCGAGCACTATCGGTCACGGCCCGAGCACGCATTCGTCGACCTTCATCTCGCAGCCTGCGACCGCATCAGCGCTGACCGCGCCGCTGCTGCGCTACTTCTCCGATGCGCCACTACGCCGACGTGTGACAGCGGCGGCCAACACGGTGGAGTCGTTCAACCGCTTCTCCCAGCGGATCGCTTCGGCAACCGCGGCCGCATCGCCGACAACGACCCCGTCGAGCAGGAGAAGGCTCATGAAGGTCAACGCGCTGTTCACGAACGCGGTGATCTTCCACAGCGCCCTCGACATCGTGGAGATCGCGGGGCAGCTGCTGGAGGAAGGATGGGAGATCGGCCCGGAGGGCCTGGCCCACATCTCGCCGGACTTGACTGAGTACATCAATCGGTTCGGCGAGTACAGCACGCATGAACTCGGCATCAGCCCGACGCGTACACCCCGAAGCTCGACGTCGACTTCACCCCGCTGTGCGAGCAGGACCTGACCGTTGCCCGCCTCGGCCAGGCCGCTTGACCGACTGGGAGCCTTCTTGGGTGGGCGCTGGCCGTACAGGCGAAGCGGCGTCCAAAGACTGCTGTGGCTTCGGACGCCCTTCGTGACCGGCCTCGGGGCTGGTGGCCAGGGGATGAGGTGGGCGTGGGAGTGGCCAGCCGGTTCGCCGTGGTCCTCAGCGCCTCCTCCCACCGGACGTTGACCAGGTGGAGGGCCCATTGCGCTCGGCGCGGGCCTCATGGCTGCTCTTCAGACGAGAGTCTCGGCGGTGGCGGTCAGGATGGCGCGGCCGAGTATGTGACCGGCCATGGTGAAGCCGAGGGCGGCCGGGGTGGCATCGGCGGGGACGCCGATGGTGTCGACGTCGAGGGCGTGCACCACGGTGAAGTAGCGGTGCGGGCCGTGTCCGGCCGGCGGGGCGGCGCCGATGAAGCGGGCCGCGCGGGCGTCGTTGGGCAGCTGGAACGCACCTCCGGGCAGGCCCGAGCCGGTGTCGTCACCGGCACCTTCGGGCAACTCGGTGACGGTGGCGGGGATGTCGGCGACCGCCCAGTGCCAGAAACCGGACCCGGTGGGGGCGTCGGGGTCGTAGACCGTGACCGCGTAGCTCCTGGTGCCATCCGGGGCTCCGCTCCAAGAAAGCTGCGGGGAGACGTCCTTCCCGCCGGGAACGCCGGAGAGGCCGGAGAACTGCTCGATCGACCAGGCGGCGCCGTCGGTGACGGTGGTGCTGACAACGGTGAAAGAGGCCGCCTCGGGGAGACGGGCAAAGGGGTCGTTGGCGCTCAAGGTGTCGTGCCTCTCAGGTGTGCCGTGGGGTGGTGGGTGATGCGGCCGACGGAGGTCCCGCCGTGGCGGTGCCAGAAGGCGATGCGGTCGCGTTCCTCTCTCCATCGAGATCGACCATAACACTGATAATCGATTATCCGTCCTATCGTCTATTGTGTAGGCATGACTCAGACGACCCATCCCTCAGCCTCGGCGGGGAAGCAGATGCTCTCCGAGCAGGTCTACACACACCTGCGGGAGGCGATCATGCGCGGGAACCACGCCCCCGGTAACTCCCTCAAGCCCCAAGAACTCGCGAAAGAGCAGGGCGTGAGCCTGGCCGTCGTGCGGGAGGCGCTCGTGCGGTTGGTCGGCGAAGGCCTCGCCGACCGGCTGCCCAACCGCGGCTTCGCCGTCCCGGCCTTCTCCGACCACCGCTGGCAGGAGATCGCGGAGGCTCGCCGGAGCATCGAGCCGGTCATGCTGCGCATGTCCATCGAACGCGGCGACATCGACTGGGAAGCCCGCGTACGAGCCGCCCACCACCGTCTGGCCCGCACTCCGGCGTACGTAGCGGAGGAGGGCGAGCACTACAGCGGCACATGGGCCGAAGCCCACCGGGTCTTCCACCGCACCCTGCTGGAGGGATGCGGCAACCTCGTCCTGCTGGAGACCTTCGACCGGATGTGGACAGCGAGCGAGCTGGCCCGCCGCTGGTCGGCGCACCGCAACCCCGACCGGGACGGCGCCCTGGAACACCGCCGACTGGAGGAGGCAGCCCTCGCCCGCGACGCCGACACCGCAGCCGGGGTCCTGACCGAGCACCTCACCCAGACCGCCGCGGGACTGACCGACTGCCCCCACCACGAGCCCACGGACGAAGCCTGACGCGCACCGCCCGCCTGGCCGCACGACCGCACCTGATCACGGAGACCGGAGCCACAGCATGACCATCCTTGAGGCGAGCACGAGCCGCCACTGCCACAACGCCGTCAGCCCTCTGCACTCATCCGTGTACTTCGCACCGGAACCGGAGGACGAACTCGCAGCACTCGGGCTGGAGCGCGGAGCCATGGTCTACCTCGCGCACCGCGCAGCACCGCTCGGGGCCGTCGACGCGGGCACCGTCACAGCGACGTTCTACAACTTCAACCACCAGCACGTGCAGCGGTACATCCCCGCCGCCTGGACCGTCACCACACCGGAGAAAGTGCTCACGGCACGGCTGCGCGGCGCGGACCGGACGCTGCGGCGGCTGCTCGGGCAGGAAGCCCTCACGTCCACAGAGATGACCGAGGCGGCCGAACTGGCGCTGCGCGCCACCGAAGCCTGCCGCCGGGAGGCACGGCCGCTGTACGCCGCCAACGCCGACCTCCCCGTGCCCGAAGAACCGCACCTGGCTCTGTGGCACGCCGCGACACTGCTGCGCGAGCACCGGGGTGACGGTCACCTCGCCGCCCTGGCGGTCGCCGGTCTGTCCGGCATCGAAGCGCTGGTCCTGCACAACGCCACCGGCAAGGCACCGACATCGGCTCTGTTCATGCGGACCCGCGGGTGGTCCGCGCAGCAGTGGGACACCGCCCGGGTCCAGCTGCGCGAGCGCGGCCTGCTGGACGGAGCAGACGACCTCACACAGGCGGGCACGGCCCTGCGGGACGAGGCCGAGGTGCTCACCGACCGCCTCGATGCCGCTCCGTACGAACACCTCGGCCCGGCCGCCACCGCACGCCTCACCGAACTGGCCGGTGGCTTCTCCGGGACCCTCAGAGCAGCGGGCGCCTTCCCCGCGGTGCACTTCGGCAAGGGCTGAGTAAGGGCCGGCGCCGGAGGCCCGGCCTCGGCCGCGCCACACGCCGCGCACGGCTATGCCGTTCAGGGCCCGCACCGGTTTGCTCAGCCGACCCTTCCCGATGGGCGGCGTAACGGCCCGGAGACCGGTGACAGAACTGTGTGCCCGTCCGCCGACGGGCACACAGAACCGCATCTGGAGACCTACGGGGCGGTCTCGTACTCGACGTTCGTCTGTCGTCACCCGTCGTAGTACGAGTACCGGGTCCCTGAGGCGACCTTGCAGCCCGCTTCGACGACCGGCTGCGTGCGTGATTCGGCGATCAAGAACTCCGCCCTCGTGTTGCATCCGTCGTGGTCGGCGTCGGCCCAGTGCTTGAACTTCGTCCGCTCGTACCCCTCACGGTGTTCAGGGGCTAGGGTCCGTTTCAGAAGTGGATCAAGGTCGTGCGGTGATCACGTTCCATGGGTCGGGGAGATATGACGGACGCCCAGTGGGCAGTGCTGGGGCCGCTGCTGCCGCGCGGTTCCAAGCCCGGTCGGCCGCCAGTGCACACGAAGCGGCAGCTGATCAACGGGATACGATTCCGCACCCGCACAGGCATACCGTGGCGGGATCTGCCTGAGCGGTACGGGCCATGGGAGACGGTGTACGGGTTGTTCCGTCGCTGGCAGCGCGATGGTACGTGGCACCGGATTCTCGAGCGGCTCCAGGCCCGTGCCGATGCGAAGGGTCTGATCACCTGGGACATCTCCGTCGACTCCATGATCGCTCGCGCGCACCAGTACGCGGCCGGGGTGCGCAAAAGGGGGACCTGCAGGTCGAACCGCCCGGCGGCGTCTTCGTCGAGCCCGACGACCACGGACTCGGGCGGTCTCGCGGTGGACTGACCACCAAGGTCCACTTGGCGGTCGAGCAGGCGCAGAAGCCCATGTCGCTCGTGATCACGGCCGGACAAAGGGCTGACTCTCCGCAGTTTCAGGTTGTCCTGGGCCGCATCCGGGTGCCCAGACTCGGCCCGGGGCGCCCGCGTACCCGGCCGGACAAGGTCTGTGCCGACAAGGCGTGCGGTTCCCGCGCGAACCGCGTCTACCTGCGTAGACGTTGTGTCGGCTGCACGATCCCGGAGAAGCGCGACCAGATCGCCAACCGCAGGAGGCACGGCTTCCACGGGGGCCGGCCGCCGAAGTTCGACAAGGCCGACTACCGAGAGCGTCACGCCGTGGAGTGCGGCATCAACCGTCTCAAACGTCACTGCGCGGTGGCCACGAGATACGACAAACTCGCCGTCCGCTACGAAGCGACCATGCTGGTCGCATTCATCAACGAGTGGCTGTGACCAGGACGTTCGCAGATGTGCCTGGCGAACACCGCCGTGTGAAAGTCGGTCCGTCCGACTTCCCTCTCCCAACCCTCGCTCGAAAAATCCGATGACCGAATCGTGCGCGTCCACCTACACTCCGGCCATCATGAAGCGCCGTGTTGAGTTCACCGAGCGAGCGGCCCGGCTCCGCGACTACCTCCCGCCCGATGATCGCCGGACCCTGAAACGCCTCGTCGATCGGGTCACCGATGACCCATGCGGCCCCTCCACTCACCTCGCCTTCACACACGATGACCTCACGCGCTCCTGCTGGCTGGACGGAGCCATGGTCCATTTCATCGTGACCACGGATGTCATCTACGTCGTGGACGCCGACATCTATGACGCCGCCCGAGGCTTCAACGTCGTCTGAACGACTGGTCCGACCGGGTCCGCTATGGAGCATCACCGCATGACCTTGATCCACTTCTGAAACGCTCCCTAGTGTTCTGAGTCGGGAATTCTGTTCAGATAGCTGGCGAGGCGTTCGAGGATCTCGTCGGCGGTCTTCGTCCAGACGTAGGGCTTCGGGTCGGTGTTCCAGGCGCTGATCCAGTTGCGGATGTCCTTCTCAAGGGCCTGGACGGATTTGTGGACGCCTCGCCGTATCTGTTTGTTGGTGAGTTCGGCGAACCATCGCTCGACGAGGTTGAGCCAGGACGAGCCGGTTGGTGTGAAGTGCAGGTGGAACCGGGGGTGGGCCACCAGCCACTTCTTGATGGCGGGTGTCTTGTGGGTGGCGTAGTTGTCACAGACGAGGTGGACTTCCAGGTCACCAGGCACCTCTTTGTCGAGCTTGACTAGGAACTTCTTGAACTCCTCGGCCCGGTGCCTGCGGTGCAAGGAGCCGATCACCTTGCCGGTGGCCACCTCGAGTGCGGCGAACAACGTGGTGGTGCCGGCGCGGACGTAGTCATGGGTCGCCCGCTCGGGAACACCGGGCATCATCGGCAGCACCGGCTGCGACCGATCCAGGGCCTGGATCTGCGACTTCTCATCCACGCAGAACACCAACGCCCGTTCGGGCGGGTCCAAGTAGAGACCGACGACGTCGTGGACCTTGTCGACGAAGTACGGATCGGTTGACAGTTTGAAGGTCTCCGAGCGATGTGGCTGCAGGCCGAACGCCCGCCAGATCCGGGACACCGACGACTGAGACAGACCCATCTCTTTCGCCATCGACCGCGTCGACCAGTGTGTCGCGTTCTTCGGGGTGGATTCCAGCGTCCTGGTGACGACCGCGGCGACCTGGTCGTCCGTCACCGTCCTGGGGCCACCCGGACGTGGCATGTCACCCAGACCTGCGATTCGATATTGCACGAACCGGGCCCGCCAGCGGCCCACCGCCTGTGGTGTGGAACCGAGTTGAGTAGCCACGTCCTTGTTGGAGGTACCTTCGGCGCAGGCCAGGATGATCCGGCACCGCAATGCCCACGCCTGCGGCGTGGAACGACGCCGCACCCACTCCTCAAGTGCGGCCCGTTCCTCATCCGACAGAGTCAACTCGGCCTTCGGCCGCCCCATCCGCGCCATATAACAAGCCTACACATATACGCGGAATTCCTGACTCGGAACACTAGGGGCAGGTTGGCGATCCCGTTGGTGAGGGACGTGGTCAACGCTGTGGGGGCGGTTGGCGGGGTGCGGGTGCGGGTGCGGCGAGCGGCAGGGAGAGGAGGGCGGCGGCCGCGAGGCCGCGCATCAGGTTCTTGATCACAGACTGTTGATATCGGCTGCGGAGGAACCGGGTTGGGCGTATCGCCCCGGTGATCACCTGTCCGTGGATAGGTCGCATGTACGGCTCAGGGCCCGACGGTCTGTGACTTCCCCGCCGGGTGGGCTGATCGGGGGCGTTGAAAGTGGGGTGGGCGGGGTCTGGTGCCGCCCGTGTCCTACGAACTTCGCAGCCGGCGGCGTTCACGTCGAAGGCGGTACCGCTCGGCCCGTCGGGCAACCCACCGCGCAGATTCGGTGCCGAGCCCCAGCAGCAGAACGAGCAGGACCGCTGCAGCCATCACGATCTGAGAAGTAGCGGTCACCAGTAGACCTGCCCGGTAAAACCCGAAGCCGGCTGCGGCAAAACTGGCAGGCGCGATAGTCAGGACCAGCCAGAGGCGGGCCGTTGACGCAAGGGTGCGTCGCTCTGAGGCATGGTGATCCAGGCCGCCACGAAGATGTCTATGACCCAACGGAGCATGGGGCACATCGTCCTGCGGAGTGCTCGGCCGAGCTTGAGCACAGCTACTCAACTTCGAATGGCCAGACTGCCAGCGGTCTTTCAGACCCGTATGTCCACCCCAATGACAACGCGGCGGGCGAGGGGGCCAGGCTCAGCGTTCACCTCGCCGACCAGGACGAGCACGCCCTGATCCTGGTCCTCTCCCACCAGCACGAACAGGATCCGACCGACCATTCACTGCTGCATCAGCTCGCGGGGCTCGGTGTGGTGTCGTGCGGGGTGGATACCGACCAGGAGCACGGCGGCCGCCGTTGTCGGGCACTGCTCGCCGTGTGACCCGCGTCCTGGAGAGCCGACGGTCGTGTCGTCGGTCGGGCCAGGTCGTTGTTCTGGGCGAACAGCAGGTAGGGGCCTGGGTGCCAGCGTCGGCCCAGGGCCCCGTTTTTGCTGCTGTCGCCGTTTCGGCCCAGGACCTGAAAGGCAGGCGCGCTGCGCCCTCCACCACTCAGCTTCCTGTGCTGGTTCGTGAACGCTTCCTCGGCGGTCAGGCTCCGGTCGTTCGTGGTGAACAGCGCCCGCAAATCCCGTTCTGCTACGCCACCCTCCGGCAGTGATCAACCGGCCCCAACCTAAGCCCCGTACGGGGCCTTGAGGCACAGCATCTCCTGACCGGGCGCATCGCCGCAGCGCGTCTTCACGGCCTTCGTTCCCGGTCGCCTGTTGGGGAGCGCCGCGATGGGGGAGGAGAGCCGAGGAGAATAACGAATCCGCGTAAGATCAACAAGGAGCTGGGCGCTATGACCGACCCCGACATCCCCGACTTCTCCGGCCTGCAGGGCGGAGAGGAGCAGGCAGCTGAGGACGCCGTCCAGGCAGTGGTGCACTGGTACAGCACCCAGATCGTCGCGGAGCACCGCACGCCGGTGCCCGACGAGGAGCGGGTCGATGAGCTGAAGAGTGCCCGGGCGGGCGCGCTCGCCGACCAGGCCCAGTTGGCGACCGCCGACCCTGAGGATGCGGCTCGGCTCGCGGAGTTCTACGCAGCCCGGCTGAAGGAGCTCAACGCGTCGTAGGCGAAGTCCTACCGCCGCAACGCCAGGGGCGCACCGTCGGGTCCGGCCGGCAGATCAGGACCGGCTGGACCTGCGGGGGCATCAGGGGCCGGGCCAGCGAGAGCATTTCCTCCAGCTCGGCCCGGTGGCGCGGGAGCGTGCGGCGCAGCACCTGGTGAAGGTGAGGAACGCTCTGGCCTCCTGCTCGGCGTATGGGCGCAGCCGCTCGGCGGCCAGGGCCTACGTGGCGCGGCCGGGCCCGTCGGCCTCGTGGCGCAGCAGGGCTTGGCCGTCGCGGCGGATCACGGTCACCGACGTGCGGTAATCGAGGCCCTCGACTTTCAGATGGCGTCTGCGTGCCCAGGAGTGCACCGTCACGAGGCTGATGCCACAGTGATCGGCGGCTTCCCGGGCTGTCAGCCAGAGTTCGTCCTCCATTGAAGCCCTCCCCACACGCGAAAGGCCCCGCATCTCCAGTGGAGTCGGGGCCCGCACACTGATGCACATCGTGCGGTCAGGACCATTGGTACGTAAAGGACCTATCATGACGGGCGTGGTCCTGTTCGGTTTATCTCCCTCTCCCGGTCGCGGGCCTCTCTGGCGGCGGTGGCTTCTTCGACCTTCCGTTGTCGTTCGACGAACGACGCCGAGGGCTCGGGGAGTCGCTCTCCCCGCAGAAAGGCGGCCAGGATCTCTACGCCTTCGTCCGTCGCCGCGAGGTTCCAGGAAATCCTGTACGTGGCGCGCACGGCGCCAGTCCACCCCTTCGCTCCATAGAGCCTGAACACATCTTCCAAGCGAGTTCGCAACGCTTCAGAATTGGGAATGGTCAGTGCAGCCATCTCGGCTCTGCTCAGGGACTCCCGTGCGACACTCAGCGCTGCGTACGACGACCCGTCTCCCTCAAGACCATCTGTGAGGGCCTGACGCACGACGATCAGCTCGTTGAGTGCGGTCTCTGCGAGACTGGCTCCTCGTATTTCGTGGCGCTCCCGCTTAGCGGCCTTCTCCTGGCCTCGCTGCTGGAGCCATGCCCCGAAGATCGTCAGTCCTGCACCGACCACGACACCCACGAGACCGATGATGGCGGCCTTCACCTCTGCGCTCATAGCGGTCATCATGCCGACGGGACCAACCTTGTCGGGGTTGATCCCGTCAAGTTGACGATCGTGGTAGTCGTCGATCACGACGGCCAGCAGGGCTTCCGCTGCGCCACCCTCTGACCGCAGTCCGGTTTCGGCCGCGTCCTCCTGCCGTTCACCGGCAGGAGGGGATTCGTACATGCCCGCCCGCGCGGACTGCCGCTGCTGGTCATGGTCACCCCAGCCGACATGACCGACCGCGACACGGCCTAGGAAGTCCTCTTCCGACTCCGCCTGATGGACCCCGAGATCACCATCGTCTGGGCCGATTCCGCCTATGCCGGAAAGCGCGTGACCTGGGGATGCCACTGCGATCCACTCGCACATCGACGTCATTGAGCAGGCGGTTGAGCGTCAGCCCTGGTGTCGTACACCCGCTGGCAGTCCTGGATCTCTCCGCTGTGATCGACGGTCCAGTCGTAGAGCAGGCCGAACGGCTCCCGCAGGGACTCGCCCAGGGGTGTGAGCGAGTACTCGACACCGACCGGTGAGGTCGGCAGTACCGTGCGCTGGATCATGCCGTTGCGCTCGAGACGGCGCAGTGTCTGGGTGAGGACACGTTGCGTGATGCCCTCCAGGCCCCGCTTCAGTTCATTGAACCGGGTGGGCCGCTCCAGCAGCGTCATCACCATCATCGACCACTTGTCCGCTATCTGATCCAGGATCGGTCGGCTCGGGCAGTCCGCCCGGAAAACCGTCCGTGTTTCGGCGTCAACGCCGTGCAGACCGGTGTCCTTCATGATCCTAGGTGCTCCCAAAGTGCGTTCTTGACCATCTGGGCGCCGTCGCCGACGGTAGGTATGCATTGCAAACCTACATGCCCAGCGGTAACCAATGGAGAACCTCATGACGAACGATGCCTACTCGACCCTGCGCGTGAGCAGCGAACACGGAGTTGCCCGGATCGTCCTCGACAATCCCCCGGTGAACGTGCTCGGAACGACGATGATGCGTGAGCTGCGGACGGTGCTGACGGGCCTCAAGGACGATTCTTCCGTCCGTGTGATCGTCTTCTCGAGCGCCGACCCGGAATTCTTCATTGCTCACGTGGACATGCACGTCGGGGAAGAGCTGGACATCCTCCAGGAACTCGCCGCATCCGCGCCGGCAGACGTCAACGTGTTCCAGGCGATCGGTGAGCTGCTCCGCCACCAGCCCCAGGTGACCATCGTGAAGCTCGCTGGAAAGGCCCGCGGAGGCGGGGCGGAATTCGTGGCCGCAGCGGATATGACGTTCGCCGCTGTTGAGACCGCTGGACTCGGTCAGATCGAAGCGCTGATGGGCATCATCCCCGGCGGAGGCGGAACGCAGTACCTCCGGGACCGCGTGGGTCGCAACCGCGCACTGGAGGTGATCCTCACCGCCGACTTGTTCGATGCCGAGACCGCAGCGTCCTACGGCTGGATCAACCGGGCCCTGCCGGCCGACGAGCTCGACGAGCACGTCGACCGTGTCGCTCGTAACATCGCCGCGCTGCCCGATGGTGTCATCGAAGCAGCCAAGCACTCGCTGCCCGCCGCTGACTTCAGCGAAGGACTCCTCCGTGAGAACGATGCTTGGGCTTCTACGTTCAGTCTGCCGACCGCTCAGCACCTGATCAGCGGGGGCCTGCAGGGCGGGGCACAAACACCGGCTGGGGAACGCGACCTTGAGGGACTGATGCGCAGCGTCGCGCGCTGATTCCCGGGCGGGCGCATGACACCTCGCTGAACGGCCCCGCTGCCGTCCTGTTCGGCCATCAAGCCATTGAGCTTCCGGTTCGGGCTTGGAAACACGCACTCATGCCGAGGCGGCGTGTATGCCGTCTTTGGTCAGGGGTCGGGGACGTCAGAGAACAGGTCGTAGGGACGACCGGTTTTTCCCAGGGGGTGGGTGCTCGAATGCGGTCGCGGCGTTCCGCCAGAGCAAGGTTGCAGCGGTGCCGGTGATCAGTCGGTCACCGGGGCGCAGGCGACAGGTGGCGTACGGCCTGTGCCACGGCCTCGTGTGGTGTGGCGAACAGGCCGAGGTCCGGGGTCAGGAAGCCTGTGCCCACCCCGTACGTGCCGTCGCTGTCTGCCGTCAGACAGGGGCCCGTCGGTTTCAGCAGGGCCGGGCGCGTGGTGGTCGAGAAGCGCAGCGCCCAGTGGCTGGTGAATGGGTACAGGCTGCGCAGCGCCGGCTCGGCATAGGCCGCCTCGATCATGCTCCGGTAGGCAGGCGCCCAGGGGTAGAGCAGTTCGCTCGCCTGTATACGCAGGTGCTGCCACTCGCTTTCCGTCTGACGCGCGAACTCGGTGTCGGGTGGTATCGGCATGACACGAGTGTGCCGGATCCATGCACAGGCTCGCTCACCGTCGAGGTGTGGTCGACCTTCCCGATCGCGTCATGGGATAACGGGTCTGCGCCGGTCCATTCCAGGGCACCATCCCAGAACTGTGAGCCGTTGGAGCAGGCGTCGCCCAGGAGGCAGTCGAACCTGACGTCCAACGTCACGGAGACGACTTCGGGTCGACTTCCACCGGTATGAGGATGAGCTGTTGCGTGAATGTTCCGGACGTCCCGGAAGTCTCACGTCCTGGGCGACGCCAGCCGGACGCAGCGCGCAGACCAGTGGGCGGCACAGCCGGGGTACTTCAACCATGCTCGGCTGGGCGACCTTCTGCGGCTTCTGGAAATCGTCCTCGTTCAGCACCGGGGCGTTCGTGCCAGGCTCGGGCAACTTGATCTCCACTGCGCGGCCACGGGTCTTGAACTTCGCCCAGGGAGACCACTCCGTATCGTACAGACTGCCGTCGTAGGCCGAGGTGCGGAAGGCATAGGTGGTACCCAACTTCAGGTTCCCGTCCGGGACGGTGACCTTGGCCGTGCCGCCGGAATTGACATAGTCCGAGACGAGAACACCGTACGGCTTGTCCTTGATCACGATTTGCTTGTCGGATTACCGAAGGCATCTGTCGTGTAGGTCGCGAAGGTCAAGTCGGCCTGTCGCCATCCGGGTCAGTGACGGTGTTACTCAGGACAGCCATGGTGCGGTTGACCTGCCACACCCCGCCCGCCTGAGTCCCGTCGGTCCCGAGGCCTCGTTCTCCCTCGGCGTGCGCCGACCGGGTGCCGGCGCGAGGTGCGCCGTGTTGGGCGGAGTCGGTTTGTGTCTCAGGAGATGGCCTACACGCTCCAGGCCCCTCCCCTGGCGGTGCGGGACGGACGAGCCGGGCCTGGTGGGTGAGACGCTGATGTGACGCAGCCGCCTGGTCTCGGCCGATGGATGAGGAGGCATCGCAGCCTCTGGTCGGCTAACCCGACGTCACCACGTGAGTAGGGCTGGCCCCTCCCCGAAGGGCGCGCTCGGAGGGGCTACGCGTTGTTTCATGCCTACGGTGGGGCTATCACTCCCAGTCCCAGTAGTAGGTAAACAGGGATCTCTTGGGGTGATCCGACGCAGCGGTTGTATGCGGGCAGGTCCACGAAGAAGCGTCGCCGTCCAGCATGCGCCACGACGAAGCCGGGGACCCGGCGAACGCCTTGCGGTTCTCCTCGCCTGGGATCGCGGCCCGCCCGCAGTCCTCGCTATCTGCGGGCCTTGAGTAGCAGGAATGGGCTCGCTAGCGGTCTGGGCCATCGAGCCCGGTCACGCCCTGGACACTCGTCCTGCGGGACCAACCGTCACCGCGTTGACTGTGGCGAGGACCGGAACACCAACAGTGCCCTCTGGACCATCGTCTTGGTCCGCGTGCGGAACGACCATCGGACCCGGGACTACGTCGCCAGACGGACGGCCGATGGCATGTCCACCAAGGACATCATGCGGTGCCTCAAGAGGTTCGTCGGCCCGCGAGGTCTACTCAGGAGGACAGGCGTCCTGAACGCGGCTGGCTCGGCAGGAGCCAGATCGTGACGCCGACCGGCTGCCGTTATCGGAGTCGAGTGACGTGGCCACAGCCAGTCGCTCGACGAACTTCTGAGAGTCGGCGGCGAGCGGGAGCTCCGTGTTGGCTTCCACGTCGAACCACGTCACGGACGGCTCCCCTTGCTCCCCGCATTCCCGGTAGTCGAGAGCTATCCAGCAGTGACCATCACCGGATAGCAAAACCAAGGGAGACGGAAGACACCACTCCGCAACCAAGTAGGGCGAGTCCAGCAAGGACAACTGACCGTCGTGGCAGCCGATGCCCATCATGTCGTCGAACGGAACATGGTTCTCACTCCACGACGTTGGTACGTCGGTCTGGAACGCGTTCCACGGATCCGCTACCGAGCCACCGTTCTGAACGTGCAGGATCTCCAGCAACGAAGTCGGCAGGCGGACACCAAGCCGGCGCCCGGCGTCCTGAACGACCGCGTCCGTCAATGGTGGCTGAACCCCATGCAGGCCCTCGCCCGGGAACTTCGCCTTGACCTCATCGAACCGTGCCACGACCGCATCTTAGGACTCAGTAGCCGACCGGTTTGACGATCTACAGGAGCTTCAGCGGAACGTGTAGACGGTCGGTCAGGCTGGCTACGGACCGGAGCTGATGGCCCTTTCCAAGACCGGAACAGGCCCTGGACTGCCTGCAGGGCCGGATGTTCTCCGCCGCGCCGTCCATCCCGGAGCCGATCGGGTCGGTGCTGTTGTAGGCCGGGAGTAGGGGTGACGACTCCGCCAGGGAGGGATCGCGGAGCTATGATCTGGTCAGTGATCGAAAACCTTGTCAAAGCCCATCTGGAAGCTTTCAACAGCCGCGACCTCGACGCCCTGATGGCAAGAAACTCGCCGAAATGTTCGCCGGAGCGATGGGCGGCCTCCTGCCGACCCTCACGCTCCAGCACCTGATCGTCGGCAGTGACCGGGCCGCCGCGCAGATGATCGAGGTATTCACGCGCGACGAAGTCGAGCACACCGACAACATCGCGGGGTTCTACGTCATCAAGGACGGACTCATCACCTCGGCAAAATCTACCGAGAAGGCAGCGCAGACTTCACGAACCCCCGATGACCGAGATGACCTACTCAGATCCCCGAAAGATTACCGTGGTGCTGCACTAGGCAGCCCCATTGGTCGTGCTCCTCACAGGCGGCGGTATTGAGGGTCGGCAGGGTGCTTTTATGTTCTCCGGGGCGGGACGTCTCGGGGCCGGGCCCGGTCACTGTGAGGGCGCGGGTCCTGGGACCGGCTCGTCGGCGGAGCGCAGCGCCACTGCCGCGTAGAGGCCGCCCGCGACCACGAGAAAGCCCGCGACGGTAAAGATCGTGTCGATCCGTCCGAACCGTACGCCGGCTATCTCGGCGTGGAAATTGCTGAGGACGGTGCTGGCGAGCCAGCCGGACACCGAAACACCAACGAGAGCGGCCAACTGCTGCACCGGGTTGATCACCGAGATGACCCGGCCAAGGTGCGACTGCGGGACGTGGGCAAGAAGCACAGGGGTCAGAGCCGTGTTGACCGCGGCAAGCGGAATACCGACCAGAGACAGCACGACGAGAGCCGCCCCCAGACTGGTCAGCCTCGAGTAGACCATCAGACCGATCCCGGTGACTACGAGGCCGGCCGAGAACAGTCGGGCACCGCCGAAACGCCCTGCGAGGACGGTCGCACCCAGCGCACCGGCGACAAGGCCGAAGCCGAGTGCCATTTCGAGGGTTCCATACCAGCGCGAAGCCGCTCCGAGATTGTCGGTCACGAAGAACACGTTGAGTGAGTTCAACGCATCTGCGCCGACGGTGACCAGGGCAATGGTGACGATCAGCGCGGTCACGGGCCCGCTGCGGGCCACGAGGCGCAGACCGGCGGCCAGTTCCTTCCGTACCCCGGCAGCTCCGGTCGCGCGGTGCGGGGCGTCCACTGGGGACGGGGCCGCCCGTCCTTCCGGTATACGGACCGCCCGGACCGCGGCGAACGACAGCAGGAAGGAAACGGCGTTGAGTAGAAGCGCCCAGCGCACGCCCACCGAGAACAGCAGCGGGGCCGCAAGCGGCGGTCCGGCGATGGTCGCGATCGCCTGGGTAGCCTGGCCTATTCCCGCCGCTTTGGCCCGCTGCGCCGGCTCCACCAGTTCGCCGACGAGCGCGAACCGGGCCGGGTTGAAGAACTGGGCGGCGCCGGTGGCCAGCAGGACGGTGACGTACACGACTACGAGTTCGGCCGTGTCCGGCAGCGTGCCGGTGGGGAGGAAGGCCACCACGGTCAGGGCGCCGATGAGCCCGGCCCGCACGAGGTCCGCGCCCAGCATCGTCCGCCTGCGGTCCCAGCGGTCGACGAACACCCCGGCGATCGGACCGACCAGCAGTGTCCCGGCCGCCACGACGACCACCAGGGCGGATACGGCGGCAGGGGCGTACGACTTGCCGCCCAGCAGGACTGTGCCGATCCACAGGGCTAGCGTCGTGCTGAAGACGAAGTCTCCGATTTGGGAGACCAGTTGGCCTGTCCAGAGCAGTCGGTACCCACGGTTGATCAGAACCATCGCGCCATTGTGTGACGCCCGTGGCCCGTCCGCCAGTGTCTTTCCCGCCGCGGTAGCAGGTCTTGTCCGGCTGGTCCTCGTGGCTCAGCCCACAGGGCATAGCGAAGGTTCGTAAGCTGTGAATGCTCGCCACAGCGCCCAGGACCATGGGGGGCCGGGTTCTCGCGCGGGAGTTGGGGATCGCGGAGCGCACGGTGAAGGCGCACATCGCGCGGATCGTTGAGATGCTGGACCAGCAGACGCGGCTTCAGGTCACGGTGCTGGCCGTGCCCGCGCACGAGGAGCTGTGCTCCGATCCGCGGTGCGAGTGCCGTGAGACCGACGTTCCGCCGGGGTCACTGATGACAGCCGCCCGATGGGGGTGCCCGTGGGAACACAAGCACGTACACCGTGTCAGGGGCCTGACGGGACACCAGGTCGAGGGTGCCGTGGTGTGCACCCTTGGATCTGTCATAGTGCTCTTCCCGGTAGATGCCGTCGGCGTCGACACCACGGCCCCCAGTCACCGAACCCCGTGTTGACCAGCTCAATGTTGACGACGAAGGATCCGGCCGCTGCGAGGGTAATCCTGAACGGAGCGTCGTCCTCGGCGGGCAGGTTGTTCACGGCCAGCAACGGAAACTGCGCGAAGGTTAGTGCCGGAACGTCGGCGATGAGGAGGAGAGGGCTGTCCGGCCAGTCCTCGCCATCACGCCCGATCCGCGCCTGGTTCCACTCCGCCGTGAAGTCCGCGTCGGTGCGGGGTCGATGACGGCGATCGACTCGTTGAAGCTCCGAGCCCTCATCGAGGGCCTGGAGCAGGCCTGTCCATTGCCCTGGCGTCCGCAGGCGGACTCTTCGATCGTGGAGGAGGAGGGCGGCTCGGACTCGGGGCCCCGCCCGCTCGCGGGGACGACCTGGATAAGGAAGCAGGGCTTCTTGCCGTCCGTCGACCGGTCATTGGAATGGACACGGATCAGGTACCGGCCGGCTCCTGCGACGGCGAGGTTCTCTTTGTGGTTGATCAGCTGCTGTTTACTCTGCATCGGCGGCCGTCCAGGCTTGGCGCCCTTCGGCAGTAGCGGATCCAGCAAAGGCCACTGAGCGACAGTCAGATCTCCCCGAGTCACGAAAAGAGGGTATTGCAGGGCCTTGATCCACTTGTGGAATTAAGTACGACCGCGGATAAATCCGCCGCCGTCTCCTGCGTATGGTCGGCTCATGACCGTCGTACGGATCATCCTGCTCAGCCTGTGTCTGTCAGCGGTGACAGCCCAGGCTGCCCTCAACATCCTCCTGGTCCGGATGGCCCGTCAGGGGAAGTCCGGCACCGAGTTCATCGCGACAGCCTCGATGCCGGTCACGCTCGTGGTGTCCTTCGTCGCCGGGCCGAGTGGTGTCTGGCTTGCCTTCGATCTCGCCGCCGATGCCGGGTCGGCGCCGACCCGGTTCGGTTACGGTGCCGTCGGGTCGGTGTTGGCTGCATACTTGGCAGTCACTCTCCTAGCCACCGCGTTGCATGCGGCGAGACAACGCCGGGGCCGGCGCGGCTGCGAGCAGGTGATGAGTCGGGAGGAGACCCTCGGCCTCATCAAATCCCAGGTGATCGCCGCCGTGCACCGGTCTCCCGACGGCTCGGTCACAGTCGTCTACGTCGACAACCGTTGGGTCGATGGAGCCTATGACTACCGCCGACCTGGATATGCCGATCCGGCCGGCTGGCGCGATTATGAGGCGGCGGTCTCCCAGACACCCGGCGCGAAACTATACCCCGGGGTTCTGCTCTACCGCCCAGACAACGTGAACCGGAACCTCTGAGACAGCTCTCAAAACGCGCCTCAGCTTGACTCTGTCGGGGATCTTGGAGTTTCCCGGTGCGGCAGCCTGATCGGCAGGAATGCTCGGGTGGTTCCGATGACCGATGCAGCTGTCGAGGTGCCCGTTGTCCCTGCGCCCGCATTCCGGTGAGCACGTACCGTCGCTGACTGCGCGGATCGCACGGGCGAGCAACCCGGCTGGCACGACGGCGATATGGGTGCGCGCCCGGCTGGACGGAGCAATAGTCAAGAGTTGTGGGTGGGGCCTTCCGACGCGGGGATCTCGGCTGCTGCGAGCCCGGCTTCGTCGCGCACCTGTGGGTCGGAGTGGTGGAGGAACGGCTCGATCAGCAGCCGGGCCCGCGGGTCGTGGGTGGCGCCGAGGATGTAGAGAGCGTGTTCGAGGAGTTCGCGCTCCATCGTCGGCATGGCGGACGCCAGGGGTTCGACAAGGTCCAGTGGCAGGCGGTGGTGGTTGAACGCCTCGCTGATCGAGTTCAGGGCGGACTCGCGGACCCTGGTCACTGATTCGTTGAGGGCCAGGCTGACCAGGCGACCGACGACCAGGCGGGCGGTGTCGGTGTCGAGTGCGGTGCCGCGCAGGCGGTCCCCGAGGTCGGCGGCGGCGACATCCCGACGGTTCGGATCACGGTCAGTCAGCGCTTCAAGTGCCGCAAACACGTCGTTCATGCCGCCACCTCGACCCGCTCGACCAGGACGCCGTTCTCGAAGCGCGCACCGGAACGGACCAGGGCCACGAGGTGGGCGCCGGTGATCGCGCGCCATCGCGCCTGGGCGGACTCGACGAGCTTGAACACCATCGCGAGCGCGGCCGCCGGGCTGCCGGCTCCCCGGGTGACCTTGGTTCGCAGCTTGACCGTGGAGAACGTGGACTCGATGGGGTTCGTGGTCCGCAGGTGGATCCAGTGCTCGGCCGGGAAGTCGTAGAACGCGAACAGTTCCTCCCGGTCGTCGGTGATCTTCGCGACGGCCTTGGGGAACTTGGCGCCGTAGGTCTTCGCGAACGCCTCGATCGCCTTCTCAGCGTGGCCGCGGTCCTCGGCGTTGTAGATCTCCTGCATCGCCTTCGTCGCCCCCGGCTGCGCGGACTTGGGCAGGCAGTTGGTGACGTTGCGGGATTTGTGAACCCAGCACCTCTGCGGCCGGGCGGCCGGGAACACCTCGGCGAGCGCCCGCCACAGGCCCATAGCGCCGTCGCCGACGACCAGCTCGGGGTCGCGCATGCCGCGGCGTCGGCAGTCGCGCAGCAGGTCGGCCCACGACTCGGTGGACTCCCGCAGGCCCTCAGCCAGCGCGATCAGCTCCTTCGTGCCGTCCAGTCGCACGCCGAGCAGGACCAGCACGCACGAGTGCGCCTGGCCGAGGCGGACCTTCGGGTGCACGCCGTCGGCCCAGACGTAGACGTAGTCACGGTCGGACAGGTCCCGGGTCTGGAAGGCCGCATGGTCGTCGCTCCACTGCTTCGTCAGCCGGGTGACAGTGGCCGGGGACAGGCCGGCGGCGCCGCCGAAGAACTGCTCCAGCGCGGGGACGAAGTCCCCGGACGACAGTCCGTGCAGGTAGAGCAGCGGCAGCACCTCGGAGATCTTCGGCGACTTGCGGCACCACGGAGCCAGGATCTTCGAGGAGAACCGCTTGCGCTCGCCCGTTGCGTCGTCGACGCGTCGGTCGTTCACCCGCGGCGCGGTGACCTCGACCGGGCCGGCCGCGGTGACCACGGTGCGGGGCCGGTGGTGGCCGTTGCGGACGACCAGGCGGTGCCCACGCTCGTCGGTCTCGGCAGCCAACTCGGCTATGTACTGGTTGACTTCCGCCTCCAGCGCGGCGGCCAGCATCCGACGGGCGCCCTCGCGGACGATCTCGTCGATCAAGGAGCCGGACTGGGTCGAGCCGTCGTCAGTGATTACGCTGAGCACGGGCGTGCCTTCCCGACCCGCGCTGCAACGCGGGCCTACTCGGAGACCATCAAAGGATCATTCGGGAAGGTACGCCTTCCGCGTTCCTGCCGGAACTGATCCACAGGTCTCCAGCATTGCTCGGCTGGACGGGCTGTGGTGCGACGAGGGCTTCGCCGGCTGGTACCCGCGTGACGGACGTCCGGGTCTCTCGCCTGCTCAACTGGCCACCGTCTGCGTCCAGTTCCTGCTCGGCCTCTCGGACCGGGAGGCCGTCGAGGGTCCGCTGCCGCATCGACTGCAAGTACGCGATGGCCATGGAGCGGAACGATTCCGGTATCCATCACAGCGTGCTGGCCGACATTCGCGACCGTTTGGCTGAAGACGACCGTGCGGACCGACTCCTCAACCTCGCGCCGGCCCGCCTCAAAGAGGCCGGCCTGGTGTGCGAGCGCACCACGCAGTGCACCGACTCCACCCACCTCCTGGCCACGGTGCGTGACCTGACCCGCCTGGAGCTGATCACCGAGGCGGTCCGCGCCGCACTGGAAGAAGTCGCTGGCACCTCCCCTCATCTGCCGGCCGAACTGGTCGTCGAGAACTGGGGCCGCCGTTACGGCCGACCGGTCCGCCTGGGCAAGAACCCCACCGACGGCCCCACCGTGATCACGGACGTGGCCACCACCGCGGCCACCACCCATGACAGCCAGGTCCTGCCCGGCATCCACACGCGCCTGGCCACCGCGGGCTGCTGCCCACCGAGCACTTGGTCGACGCCGGCTACACCTCCCTGCCCCACCTGGAACAAGCCACCCGTGAACACCAGGTCACCGTCTCCGGGCCACTCCGGGCCAACCCCACCCGCCAACACCGCCAGGCCGAGGGCTTCGCCCGGGACCACTTCTACATCGACTACGACCGCCAGCCCGGGCTTTCCTGCTCCCAGAGCCAGGTAAGCCCGGGCTGGCAAGGCCCCTACCCGACGTCCTCGCCCACCGCGGCCCCGCTGATCGTGGCCAGGTTCACCAAAAGCCAGTGCCGGCGGCCCTGCCCGGCCCGCGCCCAGTGGACCACCACCGCCGCCGACAGAGTCAAGCTAGTGCGGGTCTCGGCGGCTGAAGCCGAACCGTGCTTCAGCGGATGGTCCTAACGCGACTGCGCCCAGTCGTAGAGGCGGTGGGCGCTGTCGCCGAGGCGCGTGGCGTAGAGCGTGGGGTTCTGCCCGCCCGCGAGTTCCTCATCAGTGGTGGTGACGCCCACGACGGTGCCGGTGCCGGTGCGGGTGTCGAAGTGGGCCAGGTGAGGTCCACCGCTTGAGCCGCCTGACATGTCACAGGTCTCACCCCACAGGAGGGGGGCCTTGGGCCCGGGGTGGCTCGTGCCCGCGCAGTGGATCATGCGGGATCCGACGTACTTGTCCCCGGGGTCATTGAGTCCGTCCTTCGGGTACCCGAAGGTGTGGACGAATTCGTCCACGACGGGCTGGTCGAACCCGATTCGCTGGCTTCCGGTGACTTCCTCGATTGGGTGCCCCCCGGCAGCGGGGTTCGCCACGAGGAGCCCCGTGTCGTAGCCATCGGCAGCGATGTCCGACGATGCGGTGGTGTTCGGATCGGCGTTCCAGCGGGAAGAGGTGGCCATGGTCCTGATGCTGAAGCCACCGAGCGGTTTCGTTCCGTTGCGATAGCCGGGCACGAAGTAGATGTTGTGGTTCCAGGTGTCGTCGTCCGAAGGCGTACCGACGCCTCTCAGGCAGTGTGCTGCAGTGATGACGGTACTGCGGTTGGCGCTCGTGACGACCGTCGCAGTGCAACTGCCGTCGTAGCCGTCGGAGAAGGTAAAGAACAGGCGGCCGACGTTCTTCTCCACCGCCCCGCCGTGAGTCCACACTGACCCGGATTCCGGAGTGTTCGCGGGAAACGGCCGCGGGTCGTCCGGCGTGTTGTCGTCCTCGGGTATGGGGGTGATCTCGGGGATCACAGCGCCCGCAAGCTTCATCCGCTCGGGGCTCCAGTAGGCGTTGACCCGGTCGCGTTCTTGCGCGGTCCCGGCGCCGGCGTGGGTGGTGATGGTGTCCGGTCCCGCCGCGTCGCCGCTGATGGACGACGGGTTGTGCGGTGCGGTGTTGGCGGCCGCGGCCGGCGTGACCAGCGCGACGACGGCAGCCGACACTGTGACGGTGGCCCCGATCGCGCGGCGGAGGGTCTTGCGGGTGCCCTGCTGACCGCGTGGGCAATGAGACGGTATGCGCATACGCCGGACAGTAGGCACGCGATGTCAGGAAGCAGTCAGAGAAGTATGCAGGCAGTGTCAGCACGGCGGGTCGGCGGGTCTTTTTGACCGACGGTTGCCCCTGCCGTGAAGCGAGCCGGCAGGCGAGAGCGGCGCGGAGGACGTACCGGCGGGGGCTCACCCCACCGCTGTGATCGTCGTGGAAGGCGGGGCCGACGTCAGCCGTGAGCCCGGGACCGCACGCTCCCTTGCCAGCAACGCACTTCGCCAACCAGCTCGGGCGGGATGAGGATCTGCGTCAGTGGAGGTCGAAGTCTGCGGAGTCGCTGTCGAGAGAGTGATACTTCGCCTCTGCCATCGTTCCGCTGCATCTGAGTGACTTCGGCCTGTGCGACGTCCCGCAGGCCGTGCCCGTCAGAAACTTCCAGACGATCCCCTTGCGGACCGTCCGGTCGTCCAACTGCTTCCGCCCTCGCTCCGACCGAGGCAACACAGGACAGACGAACTGCCACTCGGTAACGGACAGTTCATGGCGACATATCACCCGACCATGATCGACCACGCAAGATCATTTGAAGACACCGCCGAGAGGGGTCAGCTGACCGGCAGCGTGCTGTTCCTTCGCCGGGAGGCTGTGCCGAGCAGTGTACGTGCGACGTCTTCCAGTGATCCGAGCAGCGGGTTCGGATCGACGGCGCGCGTGACGAGCACGACCTCGCAGGGGTCGGTGTCGATGATGGGTACCAGGGCGATGTCCTCGCGCACAGCGGCGCGTCGATCGCTGGCAGGGAAGAGCGCGACACAGTGGCCGGTGGCGACGAGCTCCAGTTTGTCCTCGTAGCTGTCGTCGATCGCGGGCGGAGGTGGTGCCGGGCGGTCACCGACCGGCTTGGGCGTGCTCCAGACGACCGGAGTGCTGACACAGGCCACCAGTTCCTCGTCCGACAGCGCCCGCAGGCTGACTGCTTCCTCGTTCGCCAGAGGATGACTCACCGAAGTGACGAGCACCCGCGGTTCCTCATGGAGCTTGGTCACCCGGAGGCCGTCCGTGGAGAAGGGGAGGGGTTTGTATGCGACGAGGGCGTCGACCCGCCCCTCGGCGAGTGCGCGCGTGTCCCGCCAGTCGAGGTGTCGGGTGCGGACCTGCCCTTCAGGGTGCCGGCGGCGCAGTTCCTGCATACAGGCGGTGATGACCAGTCCCTCGGCGCAGCCGACGGTGACAGTAGGAGGCCGCACGGCGGCCCTGACCATTCGAGCGGCTTGCTCGGCCTCCTGGAGCAGCATCCGGGCCCGGGGAAGGAATGCCCGACCGGCGTCGGTGAGGCTGGTGCCCTGCGGCGAGCGGTCGAAAAGCCGCACACCGAGCTGAGCCTCCAACCGCTGGATCTGGCGGCTCAGGGACGGCTGCGCCAGGTGCAGCCTGGTGGCGGCCCGGCCGAAGTTGCCGTACTCCGCCACGACGGTGAAATAGCGCACGAGCCGCAGATCGACGTCCATCCGCCCAGCGTACGTGGCGCGCTGTCATGCGCCAGGCGCATGACGGCATACGGAACAGGTCTTGGACAAGGGGGGCTGATGGCTACTTGGCTTGAGGGCATGACCACTTATGACGGCAAGAAGATCGTGATCACTGGCGGAAGCAGCGGTATCGGCATGGCTACCGCCCGGTTGTTCGCGGACGGTGGGGCGCAGGTACTGATCACCGGCCGCACCCGATCCACCCTGGATGCCGCGCTGGAGCAGCTGGGGGACAAGGCGGTCGGCGTCCTCAGCGATGCGGCGTCCCTGAAGGACATCAAGGCGCTGGCCGGCACGGTTCAGGAGCGGTTCGGCGCGGTGGACGCGCTGTTCGTCAACGCCGGGGTTACCGCGTCCGCGCCGTTCGAATCGACGACGGAGGAGATGTACGACGCGCTGTTCGACATCAACACCAAGGGCCCATACTTCACGGTGCAGGCGATGGCGCCGCTGTTGCGCGAGGGAAGCGGCGTGGTCCTCACCACGTCGGTGGTGAACGTCCTGGGCCTCGACGCGCTCAGTGTCTACTCGGCGAGCAAGGCAGCCCTGCGGTCGATGACGCGCACCCTGGCCCGCGAGCTGCTGCCGCGCAAGGTGCGTGTCAACGCTGTGAGCCCCGGCCCGACCGACACAGGCGTCCTGGACCGCACCGTCCCCGCCGACGTCGCCGAGACGCTGAAGGACACCTACCGGAGCACCATCCCGATGCAGCGGCTGGGGACTCCCGAGGAAGTGGCCGCGGCGGTGGCGTACTTGGCGTTCGGTGCGACCTTCTCGACGGGAGCGGAGTTCGCTGTCGACGGAGGGGCGTCGCAGCTCTAGTGTCGGCGAGGAAGCCGGACCACCGCTCCACCTGGTTGATCCAAGAGGAGCGGTGGGCGTGAAGTGCAGGTGGAACCGGGGTGTTTCGCCAGCCACGCCTTGATGGCCGGGGTCTTATGGGTGCCGTTGTTGTCCACGAGGAGACAACAACCAACGATCAGAAGGTCCGAAAGAAGCCGCCTAGGGAGCGGTCTCGTACTCAACTCTCGTCCGCCCCGCCCCCGGTAAGCCCAGAAGATCAAAAGCGCTGACAGCCCCATCAGTTCGCCACGAACCCACGGGGGCAACCCCCGAGACCTTTGACTCAGGCACGGAACGGACCTGCTCGCCTCGTGTCCCCACTCGCTGCTCGCGGGCAGGTCGCGTTCGGCCTCCCAGGTCCGAGCCCCATCCGACCGACCGACCGGGGGGATCGCCTTGCCTGGCGGTGCTGGATGCAGCCATCATCGTCTGCCGCATCGGCAGGACAGCACCACAAGGTCTGAAAGCTCGCCCCGGCCGACGCTCTCTTGTCAGGTCCAACGGCGTTGTCATGGTGGTTAGTTCCCGGTAATAGTGTGACGTTTCGCCCAGCCCGATGACCTGTCGCAGGGCACCTGGACGGCCCCATACTCCGGGACCTGACGGATCGACGGGTGAGGGAGCACGGTGAGCGCAGCGGCGGCAGCTGGGACTTGGAAGCTCGGGGGCCTGGAGGTGAATCGCATTGGCTACGGCGTGATGCGGCTGACGGGCAACGACATGATGGGCAACTCCGACGGCGCCCCGATCGACCGCGATATCGCCGTCGGCCTGCTGCACAGTGCGTTCGAGCAGGGGGTCCATCACATCGACACGGCCGCCTTCTACTTCTCACCAGTGCGGTCCGCGAACGAGCTCATCAACCGCGCCCTCTCGTCCTGGTCCGGCGATGTGGTCGTGGTGACCAAGGTCGGGCCGGGGCGTGATCCCTCCGGCGAGTGGCTCGATACGGTCCGCCCCGACCAGTTGCGTGGCCAGGTCGAGGAGAACCTGCGCCAGCTCGGCCGGGACTGCCTGGACGTGGTGAACCTGCGCGCCGGCGGCCCCTGCACGGCCTGGATCGCCGAGCAGTTCGGCGCCCTCGCTGAGCTGCGCGAGGCCGGCCTGGTCCGGCACCTCGGACTCTCCGGTGTGCGGCCTGAGCAGGTGGCCGAGGCCCAGAACATCGCGCCCGTTGTCTGCGTGCAGAACTCCTACAGCCTGGACTGGCGCCGCGCCGACGAAAGCGGGCTGGTGGACCTGTGCGAGGAGCAAGGCATCGCCTTCGTACCGATCTTCGCAGTCTCCGGTCTGAGGCGCGAGGCAGCCGCAGGTCAGGAGCACGACTCGCGGGTCCACTCCGTCGCTCGCGCCCACAACGCCACGCCGGCCCAGGTACGGCTCGCCTGGACCCTCCACCGAGGTCCGCACGTGCTGGCTATTCCAGGTACCACGAACCCGGCACACCTCGCGGAGAACATCGCCGCCGGAAGCCTGTGCCTGACCGAAGAGGAATTGACTCTCCTCAACAAACCGGACGAGGGCGCCGTCTGAGACTCTGCTCGCGATGCTCGGTGAACTTCCCCAGTCCGTTGAGAATCGGACCGAGAGGGGCGAGGAATGTCCCGGGTCGTTTTCAGGAATCGCCATCAGGACACGCGGAACCGGGTTCGAGGCCGGCCTGGAGAAGCTGCCGGGCCGAGTCTGCGTAGCGGGTGGCGGTCTTCTCGTCGATTCCGAATACGAGCGCGAGGTGGAGCGGGTCGGCGCCGTGGGTGATCGCCTTGGCCACGGCCACCTTCGTCTCCCACGACCGGGCAGCTATACCAGCGCTACCAGGGGGGCATGGCGGACCAGATCGGTGCCCTCGGACTCGTCCTCAGCCCCCTCGTGCTGTCAACACCCGCTATACGGACGCTGCCCTCACCTACCACCGCGCCGACGGATTCGAAGTCCGAGCCCAGGACGTCGCCCAATTCTCGCCCTTCGGCCGTCACCACATCAACGTGTTGGGGCGGCACTCCTTCCACCTTCCCGATCTGCCCGGCGGGCTGCGGCCCCTGCACGACCAGCACGCCACCGACGATGAATGACCGGTGCCGGCCGGGGAAAGCTGCGCTGGGCCTTCCCCGGGCGAGGCTCATTTGACCAGCACGAACGACACGGTAAACCGGTCCGGCGTCGGTGAAAGGGCGGGGAGAGGGAGGTGACGGCAGCGGTTGCCCCGGAGGTCCGGCCGCGTAAGGGCAGATCGTCAGCAGGAGCAACGGCAGAACACCGAGCCTGTCGAAGTCGCCCGGGTCGGAGGTGAGACCCATGGGGATGGACACGTCTCCGGGGCAGGTTTTGAGCGCTTCGTTCAGGCGGGAAGTTCGGTGATGCTGAGGGCGAAGTCCAAGTTCCCCACGCCGTGGTTGGCGAGGCCGACCGTGACCACGCCTGCTCCTTCCAGCCAGTGCGCCATTGGCAGGCCGCCGACGTCCAGGGGGCGCAGCCCGAGACTTTCGATGAACGCCTCCACACGTTCCTTGGCCTGTGCATCGTCGCCGGCGATGAAGACGTCGGGCCGGCCCTTCTCCAGGACGTGTCGGAAGATGGTGTTGAACGCCTTCACCACGCTGGCGCTGGCTGGGGCAGTCTTGGCGATTTCCTGCGCGATGGAGGTCTCCTCGCGGTGGGCCAGCCCGTCGAACGTGGAGTTGAAGGGGTTGCTGATGTCGACGATGATCTTGCCCGCGAGAGCGTCACCGTACTGGGCGACGGCCGGAACGACGCCGTCGTACAGCAGGGCCACGATGACGAGGTCCCCGGCCGGGGCGGTGCCCCATTCTCCCGCCGTGGTGCCGCCGCCGAGAGCCTGGGCCAGGTCAGCGGCCTTGGACTGATCGCGACCCATGATCTCGACGGTGTTGCCGCCCGCTACCGCTCGCGCGCCGATGGTGCGGGCCATGTTCCCGGTGCCGATGATGCTGATGTTGCTCATGAGGTGTCCTGCCCTGGTTGCGTGTTGTCGGGTTCAGATGGCGGTGGTGCCGCCATCGGCGACGAGTTCCATGCCGTTGACGTAGCTGGAGTCGTCGGATGCGAGGAAGAGGGCGGCGGTGGCGATTTCGTCGGGGCGGCCCATCTGGCCGCGGGGGATGAGGGACTCGAACTGGCGCTTGGTGGCCTCGTCGAAGAGTTCTTCCTGCTTGGCAGTGGCGACCTGGCCGGGGGTCAGGACGTTGACGCGGATGTGGCGGTCCTTGAGCTCGTTGAGCCAGATTCGAGCCCATGCCTGCTGGACGGCCTTGCTGCCGGCGTAGACGCTCCAGCCGGGGAAGGCACCGAGGGAGGCGTTGGAGCCGGTCATGAGGATGGAGCCGCCGTCGTTGAAGAGCGGGAGGGCCTTCTGCACGGTGAACAGAGTGCCGCGGGCGTTGAGCCCGAACCAGGTGTCGAACTGGGCCTCGGTGATCTCGCCGAGCGGGGCGGGTTCGCCGCCACCGGCGCTGGCCCACAGCACGTCGAGGCTGCCCTTCTCCCGCTTGACCGTGTCGTAGAGGCGGTCCAGGTCGTCCAGGTCGGCGGCGTCGCCCTGGACGCCGGTGACGTTGCGGCCGATCTGCCTGACGGCCTC
The DNA here is from genome assembly GCF_036061255.1 of Streptomyces sp. NBC_00388. Lineage (NCBI taxonomy): Bacteria > Bacillati > Actinomycetota > Actinomycetes > Kitasatosporales > Streptomycetaceae > Streptomyces > Streptomyces sp. NBC_00388. The sequence continues at coordinate 118,899 of NZ_CP107948.1, read as the reverse complement.
GTCCAGGGCGTCCTGGCGGCGGCCGGTGATGAAGACGTGCGCTCCCTCGTCGACGAACAGCTTCGCGCCGGCCAGTGCCATGCCGGTGGTGCCGCCGGTGATGACCGCAACCTTGCCGTCAAGCTTTCCCATAGTCATTCCCTTGAGTTCGTAGTGCCCTATTTACCTGCGGCGATGACGTTAAGTACACCGCCCTGTGTGCTTACGGTACTGGGTGGGCGGCGGGGGCGCAAACTATGTACACCGGTCGTTACCTAACTGCGGTACGATGGCCTCATGACGGAGTTGGAGAAGGGCCCCACAGGCCGCCGCCGCGGCCGGGGCGCCCGCGAGCGCATCATCAGCGCGTCCCAGCAGCTGTTCCGCGAGCAGGGCATCAACCGCACCGGCATGAACGAGCTCTGTACGGCGGCCGAGGTGTCCAAGCGCACGGCCTACCAGCACTTCGCCGGCAAGGACGAACTCGTCGCCGAGTACCTGCGCCGGTTCGACCCCTCCGTGCTGTCCGGCGTGTTCGACCGCACCGACCTCACCCCCCGCGAACGGCTCCTCGCCGCCTTCGACATCTCCCCAGACACACCCCTGTGCCCGTATATCGCTGCCGCCGTGGAGCTCCACGACCCCCAGCACCCCGCGTCCCAGTACGCGCGCGAGTACAAGAAGGCCGTCGCCGCGCGGCTCGCCGACACCGCCCGCGAAGCCGGCGCCGCCGACCCCGAACAGCTCGGCGAGCAGCTCGCGCTGCTCATCGACGGCGCCGCGGCCCGCACCAGGGTCCTCAACGCCGATGCCTTCCCCACCGCCGCCGCCATCGCCGCCGTCCTCATCGACAGCGCCATCCCCGCCACAGCCGGCGATGAGCGGCGGTGACGGCGGACCAAAGGATGCGTCGAGTTGACGCGGCACCTCGCGGCCGGGCTGGGCGCGGGGCAGAGGAAGAACGGTGAAGCAGAGTTACTCCCTGCGGGACAACGCGCATGAGCATGCCCTGCGCGCGCGTTGGCGCGTCCCGGAGGAGGACCTTGAAGCCCTTGTTCCATGATCAGGGCAGAGGATGAGGGTGCCGAATCCGCGGACGGGGCCGGTTGACGTGACGCCGTGGAGTGGGCGCTGCCGTTTCATCCAGGAGCAGAGCTGTAAACGGCTGACGGGGCGCTGAACGCCTTCACGCAGTGCGTACCGAGGCACTGACCGCATCAACACCCACTGCAACTCTTAACTCACTTCTTTGAGATGGGCGTGCCTGTCCGCTATGCCGTCGGGGCCGTGCGGCGGTGCAGGTGGAGGAGCAAGGCGAGCAGCCCGAGCGGGGCAGCTATGGCAAGTGTGCCGACGGCGTTGTGTTCGCGGGTGGCGACTGCCTCGGAGCATCCGGACGTGCCGAGCTCGTCGAGCCGGCCTTCAGGGCCGTACTCCTGTTTTGTGAAGGCGTGTCGGTCGAACAGGGCGGGCACGCCGCAGGACATCGGCTCCGAAAAGTTTCCTTCGTTGTCGAAGGAGGGCGGGATCAACATCAGTCCGATCGCGAGGAGGAAACCGACGGTCGCCGGTATCGCGAGGATCCAGGCCCCGACGATGAGCTCACGGTTGGCCTTGGGGGCATTGGTTTCGGTCATGCTGGGAGACGATACGTCCGAACCCAGCTCGGGTGGGATGAGGCGCTGCGTGAGTGGAGGTGACCACCCCCGGCTGCTGTGTGAGCTCGGCGCCACCGACGCAGTCCGCATACGCAGCCCAACTGCGTTCCGAACACCCGGAGTGGGGCGCTGAGCAGGTTTCGCTCGGCAGCCAGCCGCTACGTGTCTCCGCCCGAGATCGCACCGCACAGCGCTGGGGCGGCTGTTGACCTGACCTTGCTGACGACGGCGGGCGCGAAATCGACTTGGGTACTCGTATGAACGCGTCTTCTGAGGAGAGCGCGGGCGCTTGTCATACGCAGGGCCGACAACATCAGCGACGAGACTCGCTCCCATCCGGACATCCTGAGTACTGCGCTGACCGCAGCCCAGCCGGCCTGGTCAACTACCTCACGGAGTGGTGGCACTGGTCCTACGGTGACCGCTACTGGGCCCTGCGTACAGGAGGGGCAGTCGCCCACTACGGACCCAGGGAACCCGGCTGACCGGAGACCTCACAGCGGCCCCGAACTCCAAGGAGTCGACCTGGGTGCAGGCCAGAGACCCCGGCCTGCACCCGAGGAAGTGACACGTTTCCTGAGACGAACTCGCCATGACACGACGTGAGACGGCTTCAAGAGCCGCAGGTCAGGAGCGATGCCCTACGACACGAATCGCGAGATCCTACAGCCGTGTAGGGGCTCAAAACCTGCTTCATAATCTCGGCGCCAGCTGCGTACGGATGGCATTTGTGCAGCCATCGTGAGGCTCACAGCTCGGAACGTTCGCTCTTCCGGTTGGCGTGAGGGATAACCTCTCCACGCGGAGAGCGAGTCGGCACCTGAGACCACGGGAAGCCGCAGCCTCGCACAGCATCTGCGGCCCCCTGGCCGCACGCCCCGGACCTCAGAAGCCCTGGCCGCCGGCGTGGCCGTGGCTGCCGTGTCCGTGCCCGCCACCGTGGCCGTTGCCGTGGCCGCCGCCGTGTCCGTGCCCGCCACCGTGCCCGTGCCCGCCGCCGTGTCCGTGCCCGTGTCCGTGCCCGTGACCGTGCCCGTGGCCGCCGTGACCGTGCCCGTTGCCGTGTCCGTGTCCGCCACCGTGACCGTTGCCGTGACCGCCGCCGTGTCCGTGTCCGTGGCCGGGCCTGCCGTCGCCATAGTTGTGGTCAGTCGCGGCAGACGATGTTGCCGTTGCCAGGTGGGGGGTGCGGGGCTGTGCCGCGTGTGCGGCGCCAACGCCGCCGATCGCCAGGGCAAACGCGGCAGCGGCCAGGGCCACGGCCTTGAGCGGGGAGGTGTGCATGGAAGATCTCCTTCTGCCCGGAGCGGCACGTACGCCGCTCCCCGGGCGTGCGCCGGTGCGCACGCCATGACACTGACTCTTCCCGGGAAGCAGGTCGGGCCCGGCCCGCCACTCCGTGCACCACTCGACCGGATGACTCCGGCGGTTGTACCGGCCGCCAGATGCCGTCCTCCGGGGTTCGATCCTCCCCGAGGCCATCTGTGCGGCCTTGGGGCACACCTAGGGTTCCGCTCGCTCGCCGCCGATCTGCCGCGCAACACACTTCTGGTGTACTCGTACTCCAAGCACTCTCGTACTCCAAGCACTAAGGTGCGACCGGCTGGCGGCTCGGTGTCATCGGGCTCCATGACGACAACGTCATCGACGCGACGCTGGCCGGGCAGGACGCACAGGAGAAGGCGCGGCAAATCCGTCGCGTCGTTCTTGACCACGGCGCCGATCTTGGCGACGAGCTTGTTCAGTCCGGCGCGGGCACCCACCAGGGTGAGCACGCCCCCGCGCTGGAGGATCGTCTCCCCGGAGGCCGGGAGCTGCTGGTCGTTGCGCAGGACGTCGGTGATGTACACCCCGTCCTTGCGGAACTCCGGATGGGGCCGCTCCATCTGGTCGATCGACGAGCCGGCGGTGGTCTTCTCGGTCACCGCGACCTGGCGGGTGGCCAGCGGGGCGTCGAGACCGGGGACCGCCGGGGTCTCCGGGCCGATCTCCCGGCCCGCTTCGATGATCGCGGAGCGCCTGCCGACGAGCTGGACGAGGTCGCTCAGGGTGAGTTGGACACCGGGGGAGGGGAGCGAGGAGCTTGCTGCCCCGCTTGATGCCCTCCACTGTCACCAGGCCGCCGAGTGACGACTCCAGGTCGCCGACGGTCCGCCCGTCCGCCAGCGTCACCAGGTACGTCCGCCCGACCGTGCCCGGCAGCGCCTCGCGTTCGTCGGACTCCAGGCCGTGGACGCCGCCGCGCATCTTCTGCCACGGCTCGCGGGAGGCGTCCGCGAGGTTGATCCGCAGCAGCATCGGCATGATCTGGCTGGTGAACAGCACGATGGTGATCAGACCGAAGAGGTAGCAGACGGTGTACGCGGTGGCGATGTGGCCCTGGTACTCGGCGATCTGGGCGGAGGTCAGTCCGTCGAGCTTGCCGATGGCCTCGGTGGCCGTACCGACGATGGCGGACTCGGTCGCCGCCCCGGCCAGGATGCCGGAGGCCGTACCCACATCGAGGTCGAACGTCTGGGCGATCCCTTACGCGATGCCGAGGACGCAGACCAGTTCGATCGGACACAGCGCGAAGAAGCGCAGGCTGTTGCGGTTGAGGTTGGCGAAGATCCGGGGGCCCGCCATGTAGCCCAGCGAGAAGATGAACAACGCGAAGAAGATGGTCTTGACGTTGTCGTTCACGCTGACGTGCCGGGTGCCGATGAGCAGCGAGACGATCAGTGTCCCGCAGATGCCTCCGGGAGTGACGGGGCCTACGCGGAGCTTCCCCACCAGGTAACCGGCGGCGAGGCAGAGGAAGAGCGCGAGTTCGGGGTGGTCCCGGACTACGCCTATTTCGCCTCGATCACTGGAGGGGTGAAAGCCTTCAATAGGGATATAGGTGAGAAAGTAACAGGACGGGGTATGAGGGCGCTCGTGGCGTGGCCCGCACACCTGGAGGGGTCCTGCGGAAAGCGGTGAGGCGCGGCGCCAGGCACCGAGCCTCACCTGATCCGAACAACGGCCTCCGCCTGGCTGGAAGTCCCGCGTAGGGGCTGTCGAATGAGCCGCCCGGCATGCGTATGGACAAGGCGCGCAACCTCGAACGCCGAAGTCCGCGGGCCAACTCTTGAATGAGCACTTCCCGTGTGACAACAGTGAGGCCATGGGCCGGGGCTTGCGCCGCTAACCTCCGCCCTGTTCATTCTGCTGCTCACCACGTCGCGACGGCTGTCGCACTTCACGCACCCGTGCGACGCGGCGCACACGTATCGCACACGTATCGCGCGCGCGAGACCGGGGATCGCCAGCCCGCGGCCGGAGTGGCCGCGTGTGTCCCTGTCCGGCGCGGTATGTCGCCGGACCCGCGCCGACCACCCCTTGTCGGAGTGAAAGTGCCCCTTGGAGGGGCACTTTCCCGCCGTCAGAGCGCAGTTCCGGGGTATGCCACGATGGGCACCCGGCGCGATCCGGGCCGCGACCAGGGCGGGACCTGATCCGCCACCCTGGTCTGGGTGGCCGTGTATGTCTCGGGCACCCGCCCAGAGCCCCCTTTTCGGGCCCCTGCCGCGTGCTGGTGAGCGCATGTCGCGAAGCTGGACCCGGTCTGGTGGCCTTTCCGGCTGTCGGGGAGCGGCGGCCCGGCGAGCGCAGGGCGGGGGAGGCGCCCGGGTTCAGTACTCCGTGGGCAGGACTCGGGTACGGCCGATGGCGCCGAGCCAGGCGGCCGAGGGCTTGGGGGCGCGTGCGAAGGTCTCCCGGTCGACGGCGATCAGGCCGAAGGTGGGTGCGTAGCGGCCCCATTCGTAGTTGTCCAGGGCGCTCCAGTGGAAGTAGCCGCGGACGTCGATGCCCTCGCGCATCGTGGTGGCCAGGGAGTCCAGGGCTCCGGTGGTGTAGTCGATTCGCCGTGCGTCGTCGGCGGTCGCGATGCCGTTCTCGGTGACGATCAGCGGCGTCCCGCCGGAGACGGAAGCGCTGTGGCGCAGGGCATGGCCCAGCGCCTGCGGGTAGTACTCCCATCCCATGAGGGTGCGTTCCGCGTCCTGGGGTACGGGCAGCCGGCCCTGCGGGCCGATAAGAGTGCGGGTATATGCCTGCACACCGAGCCAGTCGTCTCCGCGGGCGGCTTCGATGAAGACGTCCTGTCGCGGGTGGCGGAATGAGTCGGCGACGTCTTCGGATCCGGGGAGGGGCTGGCACACGAGGTTGGCGATGGACCAGCCGGTATGTACGTGCGGAGCAAGGGACTTGACGGTCTCGACGGCGCGGGCGTGCGCGCGTACCAGAGCATCGGTGGTGGCCTCGTCGGGTGCCGGTGGGTTCTCGGTGAAGGACACGGCCTGGCCGGAGGCCAGGGCGGTCTGCGCGGCAGCCATGACAGTGACGATGTTGGGTTCGTTGATGGTGCACACATGCGCCACGTCCGTGGCGTAGATGGGCGCGGCTGCGGTGAGGAACCGTGCGAACAGTTCGTCCGATCCGGCGGCGGCCCATCCGCCGCGCTGGGCGAACCACAGGGGGTTGGTGAAGTGGTGCAGGGTCACCATGGGGCGTAGTCCGCGTTCCCGGGCGCCCTCCACCATGCGCCGGTAGTGGGCGATGGCGGAGCGGGAGAACTCGCCCGGGGAGGGTTCGATGCGGGCCCATTCGATGCTGAACCGGTAATCGGTGAAGCCGAGTTCGGCCAGCAGGTCCATGTCTTCTCGCCAGCGGTGGTAGCTGTCGCAGGCGTCGCCGCTGGGCTCTTTGACGATGGGGTTCTGGCTGTGCTCGAACTCCCACCAGTCGCTGTTGGTGTTGCCGCCCTCGATCTGGTGGGCGGCGGTGGAGGCGCCCCAAAGGAATCCTTCGGGCAGACGTCGTGTATCCGGCATGAGTTGATTCTCTCTTTCATGTAGATGTGGGGCCTGCGGCTGGGTGGCGTGGATGTGAGTGGGAACGGTCGCGACAGGTCAGCGGACCCGGCGGATGCGGTCGATGCAAAACCCTCCAGCGAGGGACAGGGCGATCGACAGGGCGGACAGGGGGTTGCGGTCAGCCGCCCGCGCGTACCAGGGCGATCAGGCGGTCCAGGTCGTCCTGGTTGAGCGGGACGGCGGGGAGCCGGGCGATCTGGGAAAGCCGCATGCCCAGCACTGACCGGTAGCGGGAGCTGCCTTCCCCGGGGTAGTTCTCGCCCAGGGCTGCGCGGACCTTGTCGAGCAGCCCGTCGAGTGCCGGCCCTCCCACCGGGTGCGCGAGCCACACCGCGAGCGAGGAGTCGGCGTCCGGAGTCGGCACGGCCTGGTCGCCCGGCACGGTGGCCGCGCCGCTCAGCCGCAGGTCGCGGCTGGAGGCGCCGACGTCCACCCGGTAGTCCAGGCCCTCCACGGCCCAGGCTCCGGCGGCGGTGTCGAAGTAGGCGAGGTCTGTCCGGGGGATACGCACGGTGACATCCCGCGTCTCGCCTGGCTCCAGGTCGGTGATCGTGAAGCCCTTGAGCTCCCGGGCCGGACGGCGGACCCGTGAGCCCGGCGCCCCGACGTACACCTGCACGACCTCGCGGCCCGTGCGCCGCCCGGTGTTGGTGACCGCCACGGTGACGTCGAGCCCGTCGTCGCCGGCCGCCGTCCGCAGATTGGTGTAGCCGAAGTCGGTGTACGAAAGCCCGTGGCCGAACGGGAAGGAGACCTCGATCCCCCGGGTGTCGTAGTAGCGGTATCCGACGAACAGGCCCTCACCGTAGGCTGCGTGGCCGTTCTCGCCGGGCCAGTCCAGGTGGGCGGGGGTGTCTGCGAGCCGCAGTGGAATCGTTTCGGCCAGGCGACCGGACGGGTTCGCCGCGCCGAACAGCAGGTCGGCCGTCGCTGAGCCGCCGGCCTGACCGGCCAGCCAGCCCTCCAGCACGGCCGGGACCCGGCCCATCCAGCCGGACAGCCGCACCACTCCGCCGTTCGCCAGCACCACCACGGTCCGGGGGTTCGCGGCCGCCACCTCGGCGAGCAGCCGGAGCTGTTCCTCGGGAAGTTCGAGGTGCTCGCGGTCGAAGCCCTCGGACTCGAAGCTCGCGGGTAGCCCGAGGAACAGCACGGCGACGTCCGCGTCGGCCCCAGCCTGCACCGCCTCCGCGCGCAGGCCGTCCGCGTTCGCCTGAGGGTCATCGACCGGGAAGCCGGGGGCGAAGGTGACCGTCGCGGCAGGTGCGGCGGCGGTGATCGCGGTCAGCGCGTCGTCGAGACGGGTCGGAGTGACCTTCGAGCTGCCCGCGCCCTGGTAGCGGGGCGTGCGTGCGAACTCGCCGATCACGGCGATGCGCTGGGCGGCCGATGGGTCCAGCGGAAGCAGCCTGCCCTCATTTTTGAGCAGCACCGCCCCGCGCACGGCGACCTCTCGGGCCAGCTCGTGGTGCTCGGACGGGTCGAAGGCGGCGTCCGGACGGCGCTGTGCGGCTGCCTTCCGGGCGAGCTCGGCGACCCTGGCGGCGGACGTGTCCAGCAGCCGTTCGTCGAGCTCACCGGTCTCGATCGCTGTCCTCACGTGGGTCGGACCGGCTGCGCCCGAGGTGGGCATTTCGAGGTCCAGGCCTGCGGCCAGCGCCCGTGCCCGGTCGACGACCGCGCCCCAGTCGGAGACCACCAGGCCGTCGTAGCCCCACTCGCCGCGGAGTACGTCGGTCAGCAGCCATCGGTTCTGCGAGGCGTGCACGCCGTTGACCCGGTTGTAGGAGCACATCACGGTCCACGGGCCCGCCTCGGTCACCACCCGGCGGAAGGGCGCGAGGTAGATCTCGCGCAGGGTGCGTGCGTCGACGTCCGCACTGACCGTCATCCGGTCGGTCTCCTGGTTGTTCGCCGCGAAGTGCTTGAGGGAGGCGCCGACGCCCTCCGCCTGCAGACCGTTCACCCAGGCCGCGCCCAGCACGCCGCTGAGCAGCGGATCCTCGGAGAAGTACTCGAAGTTGCGTCCGCACAGCGGGCTGCGCTTGATGTTGACGCCCGGGCCGAGCAGCACGTCCACACCGTGTGCGTGCGACTCGTGGGCGAGCGCGCGGCCGACCCGTCCGGCCAGTTCGGTGTCCCAGGTGGAGGCCAGGGTGACGGCGGGTGGGAAGCAGGTGGCCGCGGCGCTTTCGTTGATGCCGAGGTGGTCGGCCTCCTCCTCGGTCTGCAGCCGCAGGCCGTGCGGGCCGTCCGCCATGCGCACGGCAGGGATGCCCACCTCCGGGAGAGCGGCGGTGTGCCACCAGCCTCTGCCGGTGGTCAGCGCAGCCTTCTCGCCGAGGCTCAGCCCGGCCACTGTCGTCATCGAGTCGGTCACGGTTGCTCCTCGGGATGGGTTCTGCCGCCTGGCGCCAAAACAGTACGGTGTCCTGTTTTTTTCGGCAAGAGGTGTCGCCCGCCCGTCGTAGGGTTGGGGGTGTGAAGGCGAAGAGTTCCTATCCCAAAGGGGTCGCCAAGCGGGAGGAGATCCTCAGTGCCACCCTGGAGATCTTCGGACGCGAGGGCGAGCGAAACACCACGCTGCGCACGGTCGCCAAGGAGTGCGCGATCAGCCTGACCGGGCTGATGCACTACTTCGAATCCAAGGACCACCTGCTGACCGAGGTGCTGCGCGCGAACGACCACGCCGCCGAGGCCCGGTTCTTCGACCCGGGCGCCGAGCATGATCCGGGCGAGTTCCTCGCCCGGTCGATGACAACCACCCCCACCAGCTACGCTCGGGCACGCCTTTACGTGACCCTGGTCGCCGCCTCCACCGACCCGGCCCACCCCGCGCACGCCTACCTCGGCGAGCGCTTCACGGCCGTCCGTTCGGTGATTGCCGGGTACGTCGAGGCCGAGCAGCGGGCGGGCCGGGCGGGCCCGGAGCTCGACCCGCAGCACACTGCCGCAGCCCTGGTCGCGGCCTGCGACGGCATCCAGATCCAGTGGCTCAGCGACCCCGCGATCGACATGGCGGACCACGTCCGCCGCGTCTGGCGGTCCCTGCTGAACGGCTAGCCGACCGTTCGAAAGCCGCAGTTCCCACTGCTGGAGACCGGCGTGTTGGCCGAGCGGGCGGCTACCCGGTAGCGGTGGCAGTAGGAGTGGTGGCACAGATAGGAACCGCCCCGCAGTACTCGACGATCGCCGCCCGCCGGGCCCTCGGGGTCGATCAAGGGTGACGCCGCGTAGGAGTCGGGGGCGAACCAGTCGGCGCACCACTCCCAGACGTTGCCCGCGACCTCGTACAGGCCGAAGCCGTTCGGTGGGTACGAACGGACCGGTGCGGTAGCCGGCCAGCCGTCCTCTGCGGTGTTGCTGTGCGGGAAGCGGCCCTGCCAGATATTGCACAACCACCGCCCGTCGGTGACGAGTTCATCCCCCCACGGAAAGCGGCGGCCGGTCAGGCCGCCGCGCGCCGCGTACTCCCACTCGGCCTCGGTCGGCAGTCGGCGCCCTGCCCAGGCGCAGTATGCCCGGGCGTCATGCCAGTTGATGTGCACCACGGGGTGCTCCGGCTCCGCCGAGGAGAGCGGGCCGTGCGGGTGGCGCCAGTCGGCCCCGCGCACGTCCAGCCACCAGGGGACGGCCGGGTCGGCTCCCAGGACGTCGGCCCGTTCGGCGGCGACCGCCAGGTGGAACACCGCGGAGCGCCCCTCACGCTCGGCGAGCGTGGTGTACCCGGTTGCCTCGGTGAACGCCGCGAACATCGCCGTGGTGACCGCCGTGGCGTCGATCCGGAACGGGGCGAGGCGCACCGCGTGCACGGGGCGCTCGCCGTCCGTGGTGTAGCCCTCGTCGAAGTGGTCCCCCATGAGGAACTCGCCACCGGGCAGCGCTACGTCATCGTGCGGGGGCGCGACCTCGGCCGGAGCGGGCAGCGCTTCCGGGCGCCCCGTCCGCGAAGTCGGCGCGCAACATGCCATTGACCTCTCCATCACACGAGTATATGAATAGGCGCACATAGTCCACGACGCACATAGGAGTCGGTTCGGTGAAGTTCGAGTACGTCCTGCTCGGCCTGCTGGCCCGACGCCCCTACAGCGGCTACGACCTGCGCAAATGGCTTGAGGTCGAGGGGCAGTTCGTGTGGGCGCGGGCGCACCACAGTCAGATCTACCGGAAGCTCGGCCAGATGGAGGCCGAGGGCTGGGTAGAGCACGAGATCGACCCGCGCGAGGGCCGCCCGGACGCCAAGGTGTACCGGCTCACGCCGCGCGGACACGGGGTCTTGCTGGAGTGGGTGCGTTCCCCCTACGAACCACCGAGCCGTTTCATGGAGGTCGGCTTCCTGCCCCGGTTCAGCATCGCGGTGCCGCTCGACAAGGACGCCGCGATCCGGCTCGTCGAGACCGAACTCGCCTACCGCCGCGCCCAGATCGCGAAGAGCCGACACCGGGACCGCACGCTGCGCTACCAGGACCCGCTGCCCGAACTCGACCAAGAGCTCGACCGCCAGATCCACGACGCGCTCCACGAACTCGGCGCGGAGGCCGTGGACCGCTGGGTCGCCTGGCTTGAACGAACCCTGCGCAGCCTGACCGAAGGGAAGCCCATCCGATGAGGGCCATCATGGTGATGTTCGACAGCCTCAACCGGCACATGCTGCCTCCCTACGGAGGCGACTGGACCCACGCGCCCAACTTCGCCAGGCTCGCCGAGCGTTCGACCACCTTCGATACCTGCTACGCGGGGTCGATGCCCTGCATGCCGGCCCGCCGCGAAATCCATACCGGGCGGCACAACTTCCTGCACCGGAGCTGGGGCCCGCTGGAGCCGTTCGACGACTCGATGCCCGAGCTGCTCAAGCAGAGCGGCGTCTACACGCACCTGGTCAGCGACCACCCGCACTACTGGGAGGACGGCGGCGCCACCTACCACGGCCGCTACAACACCTGGGAGTTCTTCCGGGGCCAGGAGGGCGACCCATGGAAGGGCCAGGTCGCAGACCCCGAGATACCCGAGGACCTCAAAAAGATCCGCTTCGGCGCCGGATACCGCCAGGACTGGGTGAACCGGCCGTACATGGCGACCGAGGACCGGCATCCGCAGACCCTCACCTTCGACGCCGGCCTGGAGTTCCTCCGCACCAACCAGGAAGCCGACCGGTGGTTCGTGCAGATCGAGACCTTCGACCCGCACGAGCCGTTCTTCAGCCACCAGCCGTACAAGGACCTCTATCCGCACGACTACGACGGCCCGCACTTCGACTGGCCCGACTACAAACGGGTAACCGAGACCCCCGACCAGGTGGAGCACGGCCGATTCGAGTACGCCGCACTCCTGTCGATGTGCGACCACTCGCTCGGCCGCGTGCTGGACACCATGGACGAACTCGGGATGTGGGACGACACCCTGCTCGTCGTCTGCACCGACCACGGCCTCCTGCTCGGCGAAAAAGGCTGGTGGGGCAAGAGCGTCCAGCCGTGGTTCAACGAGCTGGTCCACCTGCCGCTGTTCGCCTGGGATCCGCGCAGCGCCACCTCCGGAGGCGAACGGCGCGAGGCACTGGTGCAGACCATCGACCTGGCCCCCACCTTCCTGGAGTTCTTCGGCGTCCACCGCCCCGAGGACATGCAGGGAGAACCGCTGCCCATCGGCACGAACGCCCCGGGCCGAGAGGCCGGACTGTTCGGTATCCACGGCGGACACGTCAACGTCACCGACGGCCGCTACGTCTACATGCGCGCCCCCGCGTCCCCCGACAACGCGCCGTTGTTCGAGCACACCCTGATGCCCACGCACATGCGCGGACGCTTCACCCCCGATGAGCTCGCCGACCTGGAGCTCGCCGAACCGTTCGGCTTCACCAAGGGTGTCCGGACATTGCGCGTGCCAGGACGCACTCTGCTCAACCCCTACCAGCACGGCACGCTGCTCTTCGACCTGGAGACCGACCCCCAGCAACGCACCCCGCTGGTCGACGACGAAGCCGAACTGCGGATGGCCGCGCTGCTGGTGGAGCTGCTGCGCGCCAACGAGGCACCACCCAGCCAATACCAGCGGCTCGGGCTTCCGGCCGAGGGCCCGGTGACCGAGACCCACCTGCTGGTCCGCCTCCAGCGGGCGCAGGCCGAGCGGGCCGCAGAGCCGCTGCCGCGCGCCGAGGACTACCCCGCAGGGCGCTACTCGCTGCGGACCCCTCTGCAAGCCCTGATCTCCGATCCGGTCGCCGTCGAAGTGCTGCGCAGACACCTGCCGGGCGTCGTGGACTCCGAACTTCTGCAGGTTCTCGGGCCGACGCCGCTGATCGACGTCGCCGCGATGGCCGGGGCCCACTTCCCGGCGCCGCGCCTCCGGCAGGTCGCCGAGGAACTCGCCAACCTCTGACCGGCCGGTCAGATGTGCCGGTGACGGGGTGGCCGCCCCGTCACCGGCGTACCTCAACCCTCTTCCCGCAACGCACTCGCAGAGAAGTGAGGTGACGCGATGCCGGAGCTTAGCAAGACCGCCGCCCGGCCCGACGCGGACATCCGGACCACCGGGCGCTGGAGGCAGCTGACTCTGCTCACCGGCACCATGCTGGTCGACGGCGCCGAAACGGGCCTGGTCAGCAGCCTGTTCCCGATGATCCGCCAATCGCTGGGAGTCTCGCTCGGCGCGCTGGGCGTACTGAGCGCCGCCGGCAAGCTGGTGGGCGTGCTCACCGGGCCGTTCTGGGTGTGGGCCGCTCAGCACTGGTCGCGCAAGGGTGTGCTCGTGTTGGCCACCGGATTCTGGGGAGCCTGGGGTGTTGCCGCGGGTTTCTCCCAGAGCTTCACCCAGCTCCTGCTGCTCTACACCGCCCTCGCGGCCGGCTACGCGGCGGCGGGGCCGATCATCACCGAGGTCATCGGCGACCTGTTCGACAGCTCGTCCCGGGGCCGTGCCACCGGCCTGGTCTACGGCGCTATCACCCTGGTCGGGGCTGCGCTCAGCCCGCTGGTGGGACAGCTCGCGGGCATCGCCGACGGCTGGCGCTGGGCCCTGTGGAGCATCGGCGGGTTCAACATCCTGCTCGGCCTCGGGATCCTCCTGTGGTTCCGCGACCCGGGCCGCGGCGGCGCCGAGCCGGAGCTGGCCGGCCTCGACCGGAGCGCGCGCGAATCGGGCTCGACGCTCACCTGGGCCAAGGCGGCCTCCCTCCTGAAGATTCGCAGCCTGGCCATCCTCCTTGTCTCGCGGCTGCTGTCCGGGCATCTGCTGGTGAGCACGTTCGGGGTGGTCTACCTGGTGGACGTGTACGGGTTCAGCACCCAGACGGCCTCGATCGTGCTGCTGCCGCTCGGCGCCGGCAACTTCCTCGGAAACCTGCTGGGCGGCGTCACCGCCGACTGGGCCGCCCGGCGCAGCCCGCGCCACGGCCCGATCGCCGTCCTGCAGGCGGCCCAGTTCGCCTTCGCGCTGGTGGCATTCGCAGGCACACAGTTCGACTGGGGCGGCATCGGCATATTCGGCGTCTTCTTCGCGCTGATGGGCGTGGCCCAGGGCATGAACCCCAGCATCAACCGGCCGATGGTCATGGCCGTCACCCTGCCCGAGCTGCGCGGGGCGGCATTCGCCCTCTACCTCTCGGTCTTCGAGGCGGTCGCTTGGGCCACATTCGGCCTCGGCGCCGGATTCCTCGGTGACGCCGTCGGGCTCCGCCCGGTTTTCCTCTGGGTCCTCGTCATACTGATGCTGGTCAACGGAGCCTTCCTGACCCTGCTTCACCGGTCGTACGCCGACGACGCGGCCCGGGTCCAGGAAATACTGCGCGCCCGACGCGACGCCCTTATCCGTCCCGCATCGCCCTTCTAGCTCCGCTGCCTTGCCCCTCCTGAGTGCAGCTGCTCCATGAACCTTTCCATCGCTCAGGAGAGTCCGCGAGGAATGGGGAGGGTCATGTTCCTGTTCCCCGCCGTCCGAGACACCACATTTGCGTTCGCGGAACGGTCGCGGTGGCCGTTCCGCGAAGAGTGACCCGAGGGGGCAACTGCTGTTGGCGGCGCAGCCCCAGCCCGAGGGAGCGGTGGTCGGCGTGGCGCGTAAGTCAGGGAGTCCCGCGCTGGCTTGGATGAAGCGTCTGCCCCTATTTGAGGAGTCTCGATGCGTTCTTGCCGTGTGCCTGTGATGTTTGTGGGGGCAGTAGCTGCTGGTCTGGCTGGTGTCGGTTCCGCGAGTGCTGCGGGCGTCACTCCGTCTGCCGGTCATGCAGTCGTTAAGGCAGACGGGGGCGGCAATGGCGAGCTGCAGGACCCGTACGAGGACACAGGCGACATGGTGGGCATCTACAGGACTCACAGGCTGACCGACTGACGATAGACGGAAGACGGAAGACACCCCAGGTCCGCGTTCTCATTCGAGCCGTGTAGCCAGGGGCTGCTACCGGGCGTGGCGGCCTTCTCCGCGCGCCGCGCGCCGCGCGGTGTTTTTTCGTGAGTTGGTGACGAGAGAGTCTTGGGTTGTTCGGGAAGCCTGGAGCGGGTCGCCGGGGGCTCCTGGACGAGCCCGGGAGCGAGGCCCCGGTCGTCTTCGAGGAACAGGCCGGGACCTCCAGCCGCCTTCACCCGCTGGAGCGGCCGAAGTTCGGCGAGCTACTGGCGTACGCACGGCCCGGCGACGCCGTGCACATCGCAGAGATGTTCCGCCTCGTGCGTGGCACCGGCCACACCCCCGACGTGCCTGACGTGCCTGACGTGCCCGACGTCCTGCACCGCGAACGCCTCGCCCTGCGCATCCACGACGGCGTGTTCTCCGCGACGGCGACCTCGGTACTCGCCGGCAGCGTCCCGGAGGGCGTCCGCACCCGGGTCGGTGCCCTCAGTGCTGCGGGTCGCCGGTGCTGCGGCCGTAGCGTGCGAGCATCGTCGTGACCGCCTCATCGACGGCGTGGCCGACGTCGGCAGGTCCAGGGCTCCAGTGGGCGAGCAGCATCCGCGGCCACAGGACGTAGTTGGCGATCATTCCGAGGAACTGGTTGGTGGCGCTCTCCGCGTCGGGTACCACCGCAGTGCCCGCGGCATGTTCGGCCTCCAGGTAGTGCTGGACGGAGATGAAGTAGGGCAGTTTTCCCAGCTCGAACTGAGCCCGTCCCAGTTCCGGGAAGCGCGGCAGTTCGGCGATGACGATGCGGAAGAGGGCCGCCATCGCGGGCCGGCCGATCAGGTCGGCGTACTGGCGGCCGATCGCGCTCAGGCCGGCGCGCAGGTCCCCGGTCTGCGTTGCGGGCGCCGCCTGGTCCGGCCCGCCCTTCCAGTACTCGGTGACGATGGCTTCGAAAAGCGCCGCCTTGGTGGGGAACTGCTTGAACAGCGTGGACTTCGAGACGACCGCTTCCTGCGCGATCTTTGCCAGCGAGGTCCCGTCATAGCCCCGTTCCAGGAACAGCTTCGTGGCCGCTGTGGTGATCGCCTCGCGCTTGAGCTGAGCGAGTCGTTGATGGTGCGCGGAGAGTCCTGCGGTCATGGGACCAGTATGACCCATCACGAGGGGAGTCACTTGACTCGCCACTGTGCAGGTGTTTACGTGGTCAGGGAGGCGAGTCGCACGACTCGCATTCGGTCGGCGGGAGCACTTCCCACCGGCGTCGTTCCGTCACCGCATGGAGAAGCGCTCATGGAGTCAGGCAAGATCGCATTGGTGACCGGCGGCAATCGCGGGCTGGGCCGGGCCACGGCCCAGTCGCTGGCCCGGCACGGGCTGCGCGCCATCGTCACCCACCGCGGCGACGCGCAGGAGGCCGATGAGACGGTCAAGTGTATTCAGGACACAGGCGCCACGGCCGCCGCATTGCGGCTGGACATCAGCGACGTGGCCTCTTTCCCCGCCTTCGTCTCACACCTGGTCGCGCAACTGGAGCGCTGGGACGCGACCCGGCTGGACGTCCTGGTCAACAATGCCGGGATCGGGCGGTTCGGACCGCTGGAAGCGGTCACAGTCGACGACTACGACGCCGTGATGGACACCAACGTGCGCGGCACGTTCTTCCTCATCCAGGCGCTTGCGCCCGTGCTGGCCGACGGGGGGCGGATCATCAATGTCTCCTCCTCCCTGAGCCGCCACACCAGCGCCGGCACCTCGGTCTACTCGGCCTCCAAGGCGGCGGTCGAGGTCCTCAGCCGGACATTGGCCGCGGAGCTGGGGGCGCGCAGGATCCGCGTCAACGCCATCGCGCCGGGGCCGACAGCCACCGACTTCAACGGCGGCGCCATGCGGGACGACGCGCAGATGCGCGAGGGCTTGGGCGCACAGACCGCGCTCGGCCGCGTCGGTGAACCACAGGAGATCGGCGACGCGATTGCCGCGCTCGCCTCCGAGGACCTGCGATGGGTCACCGCCCAGCGCCTCGAAGTGTCCGGCGGCGCCCTGCTGTAGGCGTGCCCGGACATTTCACCGTGTGCTCCCGCCCCTCACCTGGCAGAGCCGGGAGATGGAGGAGCGTAACGCGGACCCGGGGCGGTGCGCTGGCGCCCCGAGCCTGCATCTGCTGTCCGCCCAGAACAACGACCCGACCCGGGTGACGACACGAGCGGCCGGCCGTCGAGCAGGGGGACGCGTGGTGAGCAGCGCCCAGCGTCGGCGGCCGCCGTGTTCGGCGGAGGATACGTCCAGGACCTGGATTTCCTGGCCGAAGATACTGACGGATCCGTCGCGGTCGTTGAGCCTGCCCTCGACGGAGACGACGCTGTCCTCGATGAGGGCGTGCTGGACGAGGTTGCTGGAGGCGGGGAAATACAGGACATCCAGCTCGCCGTCCCGGTCCGCGAGGTTCACGATCGCCCACGCGTGGCCCTGCTTGGTCATGCGCCGGTAGAAGCCGGTGATCAGCCCGGACTGCCGCACGACGCCCTCGGTGTACCCGGATCCGAGGAGTTCGCTGATCGTCAGCTCAGGTTCCGGGCCCGGTGGCGGCGCGCGATAAGGAGCGTGCCCGCCCCCGTGACCACTGCCGCGGCAGCCGCACCCATGATGGGCAGTGCCGAGGAGCCGGTCTCTGCCAGGTTGCCGCCGTTCGACGTCCTTCCGTCGTCACCGGTTGACGACGACCCGCCGGCCGAGCCATCGGTCGAGCCGTCCGTCGAACCCTTTGAGCCACTGGTCGAGCCGTCCGTCGAACCGTTTGAGCCACTGGTCGAGCCGCCCGTCGAGCCGTTCGACCCCCCGCCCGTGACGTCCAGCGTGATGTCGGCCTTGTCGTTGGCCTTGTTGTGGTCGAACGGCCGTAGTTGGGGGGTCAGTGCGATCGCGCCCTTGGCGCCGCCCGCGATCCGCTTGTCGATTTTCAGCTTGAAGGTGTAGGCCATTTGGGCATCCTCAGCCATGTACGGACCGAGGTGCGGGGGGCAGCGATACTTCCCGCCCTCGGCGTGGCAGTAGTAGTCGCGCTTGACGACCGAGGTTCCGGCGGGAGGCGTGATCACGATCTGGACGTCCTGATCCACCTCGTCTTCCAGAAGCCAGGCGGGCCCGGAGTTGGCGAACTTCACCTTCATCGTCACCGTGTCACCGACCCTCCCCCTCAACGCGGCACCCGTCACCTGGTAGTCGGCCGTGTTGACCGAGGTGATCGACACATCGACACGGTTCGCGGAACCCTCGTCACCGGCCTGCTTTCCGACCAGTTTCACCGCCGGCGCGGTCCCCGCCACCGACGGTTCTCCGTTCTCATCGTCCATCGGGGCGCCGCCGTCCCCGGCCTCCACGCGCAGCCTGTCGTGGTATGCGCGGTCCAGTGCCTTGACACGGAGAGGTCTCTCGGGCGTGTAGACGACGCCCGGCTCCACCGCCTGGTCGAACGCGCACGTCGCGGTCCAGTTCTCGGGCATCTCGTCGTAGGACCTAATGTGCTGTACACGGCAATTGGAGGGAACGTCCATGAAGTCGAGCCCCCGGGTGACGGAATAGGAGACCCACACCTTCTCGGCGGTCCCGCCCTTGTTCGCCACGGTGACCGGCAGGTCGAAGGTGCCCCCCGGTTTCAACCCGTGGATCGGCTCGATGCCTCCGACGACCAGTTCGGGTGCGGTTCCATCGCCGAAGGCGGCGGGGGCCGCGGCGAGCACGATCAGGCCGGCAGCGCCGAGGGCGGCGGCAGCGGCACCGGAGGCGCGACGGTTGTGCGGGGGTATCGGCATGGAGAGATCCTCTGTTGGGATGCGGGTAAACGGACGGTGTCTTCGGGGAGAACGGTCCTTGATTGCCAGACTCTTGTCGATCTCGAACGGTTGTACGTCCGGTGCCTCCTCTGCCTCGGGATCACACTCGCCGGAAGCTATGAGCCCCGCCCCGATGTCAGCACCGATTGGCCAGTGTGAGGTCGCCGGAGACGGATCGGTGCCCACCGGCTGAGCCACTGTGGCCCGCCAACTGACGTGCTCACCCGCCAGATGAAACACTCAGTCTCACCGAGCCCCCATAGGCCAATGCCGATCACGGGCGGGCGGGGATGAAGGGCGGGCGCCCGATGCCTGCTCGCCGTCGAGCACCCGCACTCATTACCCGAGCTGCTGTGTGACGAGCGTGCCCGGGGGCCGGGAGTCGTTCTCACTGGTCGGCTCTTCGTTGGTCCACTGCTCGCTGGTACGCCAGTGGGCGTGACCGCCTCGGTGAGGGAACTTCGGTTCAGGCAGCGGACACCGGGCCGGCACGGCATGGCAGCCCAGCAGTACCCGACGAAGCCAGTAGGCATGCCACTCATGCCACTCATGCCGCGGAAACCTTCGCCTCGCGCCAGGCCTGCCGGAGCCCGGCGGCGATTGTGCAGTCCATCCCGCCTGTGCGGCAGTCGCAACAGCCCGGTGAGCCATTGCGGCCTGTGTTGTGGTCGAGGATGTTCCGGAAAGCCCGCTGCACCGGCGTCACCTCGGTAACCAGCAGCGTCTGCCCATGACCGTTTTCCGTATCGTACCGCCGCTGGGCGGGCTGCTCTTGAGCCTCGGTCATGGCGTCCCCACCGGCCGGCCCCGGTCCGCCATCCGAGCCGCCTTCGACCGCACCCCCGATCTTCGCCGGCACGCGCTCCAGGCCGAGCGCCGAAGCGATCTCCCCGCAGGCCAACGCCGCCGGGGAGGCGGCCAAGACCCCGACGATCCGCTGATAGTCCGGCGAGAGCGACGACACCTCGACGCCTTCACTCCTGACCGGCACCACTGACCCCGGCATCCTCCCACCCGTCGGCGTCGGCGCTGTGTTCTCCGCAACCGGCACGGCTGTCTCCTCGACGTCAGCACCCCTGCCCGGTCCGCGACTTGCCGCGTGGCGAAGTCGGCACGATCCGTTGAACGCCCTTGAGCGGGTCAAGGAGTCCATGCCTTAAGCACTGACAATTTCTGACTTTTCGCCCCGAAGCGGTGAAGGGCTGCCAAGTCCTGTTACGCAAGCGTCTGCCTATCCTCCCTTGTCAGGGGCTTGTAACAAGGGTCCTGGGAGCTTTGGGGCGCGTAGTGCCTGTGTGTTCAACTGACGAATGTCCGAAGGTCTTCGGGCGCAACGTTGACCTGACGCGGTTGGCCGGTCCCTGTCCGGCCCCTTTCTTGAGGAGAGATGTATGAAGTCGTGGCGTAAGCGAATGACCTACGGTGCCGCTGTTGCTGCCGCTCTGGTCGCGATTCCGCTGGCGGCCGGTTCCGCCTCGGCCGCGGGCTGGCACGACATCGCCGGTGGTCCCGAGATGTACCCCAACATGGCCGCGTGCAAGGCGGACATCCCCCGGGCGAAGAAGCAGTACCAGGACGCCACCTGTGTCGACAACAAGGGACGCATCTCCCTCTGGGTGCTGTACTGATGGCGTAGCGCCCGATGGACGCACGGCCCCGCCGCCCCGTTCGCCGGGACGGTGGGGCCGCCGTTCGTGAGCATGAGCCCGCGGGTCCGGTGAAGTCGGCCCCGGCGAGTGTGGCGGCGGTGATGCCGAAGTGAGCGGCCGCGCCCGGATGGAGGCGCTTGAGTGAGGATCCGGCGAGTTCCAGACTGCCTGCGGCCTGGATGCCGCAGATTGTCGAGTGCCGAGGTGATCGCCGAAGCGTCCAGGCCACGCAGTTTCCCGGCAACGGCCGCCGCGAACGTCCCTGCGATACCCGTGGGGTGGAATCCGCGGTCATGGAAGCGGCCGGCGCCTGCTGCTGCGATCCGGCAGCCGATCTCAAGCCACAGGATGTAGGCGACAAGGAGGGATCCACCGTCGGAATGCTGCTCCTCGGCAACGGCGAGAGCCGCTGCCAGCACCGTCGCCGTCGCATGGTAGATCGCGCCGATGTGTGTCTCGTCGAAGTCCAGGCCGTGCATGACGACACCCCTCGCGGTCACGTCCCACGGGACACCCGGCGCTCTGAACGGGGAGACGGTGCGCCGTACCTACAACACGACGACCAAGAGCAGAAGTCCGGCCGTCACGAGGCGCTGGACCTGACGGCGCTGCGGGCCCCGCGGGAATCTCGTACGGACGTGGAGGCCCTCGATGTCACCGCCGAACGCCTGCGTCACCTCCAGGACGCGTTCACCGCGGCGGGCCGACCGGGCCCATACGACCATGGGCCGCTACGCGCATCGCGACGATGCCGAGAAGCCGCACCCGGCGTGCCGGGACGATCAGCAGGAGCACCGTCCGCAGGAGCCCGGACCGCACCGCGGCCAGGAGGCCGGCCAGTGAGCGCACCCGATGCCGCGGCGCGCACCGACGATGCCCGGAGTCCACTCCACCGAGTGGGGCCCACCGAGTCAATTGAGCCTCCGCCAACTTGAAAGCACAGCTCAAAGGGCTGGCGTGACCGGCTCGCGGGGTGCTCACGCTGGTCCTGGGTGACTATCTGCGCAGTAGGTCATCTGTCAGCGATTGGCTTGGAGGTCTGTCAGGGGGAGCTGGGCGTCCCGGAGGCAGTCGACGGGCGCCGCAGCGCCCATGGCGCCGACAGCCGAGCGGCATGGATCAGCCCAGCGATGCCGTTGCTGCACGCAGGTCTTCCAGGGCTGCCAGTGCATGTGACGCGAGCCCTTCTGTGTCATCACGATCGCTTTCAGACCACTGCGCGTATCCCCGCTTGAACGCGAGGACTCCCAGCTCGCCCGCGAGGTGCGCGGTCGGGTCGGGGACGCCGCGGGCGATGAGCGCGGCTGTCATGGTGGCCGCGAGACCGACGCTCTTGAGGGCGTCGCGCTCTTGTAGTTCGGTGCTGGCTGCCACGGCTGCCTTGAGGCGGGGGCCGAGTTCGCGGTTCGCTGGTCCCATGGCGCTCGATGCGCGCTCGAGACCGGCTGCTACCGCCTGGAGCGGGCCGGTGCTCGCAGGGGCTTCGGTAATGCCATCGGCGAGCAACCTGCTGAGCGTCTCCTGGCCGGCGACCAGTAGCTCGCGCTTGTCGGAGAAGTGCCGGAAGAAGGTGCTCTTGGTGACACCGGCGCGCTCGGCGATCTGCGTCACCGTGGTGGCGTCGTACCCCTGCTCGGTGAACAGGTCGACGGCCGCAACGACGAGTCGCTGGGTCGCCCCCGATTGCCATCTAGCCATGCGACCAGGATAGGTGATGGGACGCCTGTCCCGTCACCGTGTAGGGTCAGTGATGGGACAACAGTCCCATCACTTTCAGGGAGAGCTCATGCATGTCTTCGTCACTGGCGGTACCGGCACCATCGGCTCCGCCGTCGTCGCCGAACTCCTCAACAACGGCCACACCGTTCTCGCACTGGCTCGCTCGGACGGCTCCGCGCAGGCCCTTGAAAGTGCTGGTGCCAAGGTGCTGCGAGGAGACCTGGCGGACCTCGACGTCCTGCGGTCCGGCGCAGCGCAGTGCGACGGCGTGATCAGTCTGGCGTTCGGACGCGACTACAGCAGTCCGGACGCTCTCGCGCAGGCCATCGCCGAGGAGAGCGCCGCTCTCGCCACGCTGGGGCAGGAACTCATCGGAAGCGACCGCCCGATCGTCACGGTCTCCGGGACGCCCTGGGTGCCGGGACGCGCCTCCACCGAGGCCGATCCGCTGCCGACCGACGGACCGGTGGGCGGTCGGGGCCGGTCGGTCAATGCACTACTGGACCTCGCCTCGCGCGGTGTGCGCAGCACGGCTGTCCGCATGCCGCGCACGGTCCACCACGAGGGCCAGGGCGGATTCGCCGGCCTGTTGACCGATCAAGCGCGCCGCACCGGGGTGGCCGGCTACCCGGGCGACGGCACCCAGCGCTGGCCGGCCGTGCACGCGCTCGACGCAGCCGTCCTGTTCCGGCTGGCCCTTGAGTCCGCACCGGCCGGGACGGCGTGGCACGCCGTCGGCGACGAGGGCGACGCGGTGCGGGACATAGCCACAGTCGTCGGCCGGCGACTGGGCCTGCCGGTCGAGGAGGTTCCGCAGGAGAACTTCGGCCCGTTCGGCCCGATCTTCGCCATGGATCAGCCGGCGTCCAGCGCCCACACCCGCGATGCCCTCGGGTGGCAGCCGACCCACTCCAGCCTCCTTGAGGACCTGGAAACCATTCAGCCCTGACGCACACCGGTTCCAGGGGACCGGACGGGCTCGGCTCAATGGGTCACTGGCAAATGGGCCGGTACGCCCGGTACGCCCGGTACCGGGACACTCCAATTCGCCGTGTGCGACTGCCTGCTGAGCGGATCCCTCAGCGGTTGACTTCGAGGAGGGTCAGGACGAGCACGGCGCGGAGGAGGCAGGCGGCGCGGGCCGGGTCGGTGCGGTGTTTGGTGAGGATCCGCCAATTCTTGAGGTGGGCGAAGCCGTGCTCGACCGGTGCACGTCCGTTGGCGAGGACGCGGTTGGCGGTCTTCTGGCCATGGGTGACCTTGTGGGGGCCGGTGACCCTGCGGCCCCAGCTCCGCCGCGTCGGGCTCCTGAATATGCGCCCGCCCGTGCAGGATGTCGGCCTCGGACATCGGCAACGTCTCCTCTGGGGCGGTCGCCCAGCGGTGGGCGATACGGGCGCGCTGGGTCTCATCGCCCACCGGCAGGTAGACCATGCGGAAACACGCCTCCTCGGCCTCCACCAGCCGGCGGATCGCAGACCGTTCGTCCCGTGACCAGCAGCCGTAGTCCACGACGACGTCTGTGCCCAGCCTGACCGCCTCCAAGGCGAGCCAAGAGCATGCGCTGAGCTACCAGGAGGAGTTCGAGGCTGCGGCGGCTGCCATGTCCAAGCTGCGCAACGCATCTCCGTGGGAGTCGGTAGGGTGGCGAGCCGGTCGGCTCGATCCTTCATGTAGGGGGCGAGCCAGCCCAGCATGCCCTCGAACTCGGGGCGCAACGTGTACGGCAGGTCCTCCCCGGCGAGGAACCAGCCCAGCGCGCACGAGTAAGCGGTGATGTCATCGCCGTCCACCGGCCGCGTGTTCTCGAACCGAGAGTGCAGCACGCGCTCGATCGTGAAGTTGCCCGAGCAGCCGACGTAGATGTCAGTGTCAGGCCAGGCCCCGGCGTGCTCCTGGATGATCGAGCGGAGGGGGTGGGGATCGAGCCGTGGAACATGCCTGCTCCTTGCGCCGGGGGAGCGGGCCGAGATGGTAGCCGACCTGTACATACCAGGATTTTGACGGCATGAGCGAGGCCCCTGTCGTGGGGGAAGAGACAGGGGCCTGGTCCGTGGAGCGCCGGCCACGGGTCGAACGTGGTCCTTCCCCCTGGAAGGGGGCCGTGCAGCTCTTACACCTCCGGTGCGTGAGCGACTGCGCCGCTGCTAGGGACAGTCGCCGTGACGGACCATACAGCCGGTTCGTGATCAGGTCACGGCTCCGGGCGGTCGACCGCAGGGCTGACACACGTCGCGGACATCCCGTCGAGGCAGGGAGGGCCCTGACCTCGACCGATGCCGCTTCCGCGTTGTCTACTTGGTTGCGTAGGTTCGGATGTGGGCCAGGACTGCGTCAAGGCCGGTGCGCAGCGGGGTGGTGTCGCGGCGTGTCTGGGTGAGCAGAAGTCCGCCCTGTAGCGCGGCGAGCAGGGCGAGGGCGAGGGCGTCGGTATCGGCGTCGGAGCGCAGATCGCCCCGGGTGCGCATGCGGGCCAGGCCGGCGCGGATCGGTGCTTCCCAGCGTTCGAAGCTGTCCACGAGGTCCGCTCGTGCGTGTGCGTTGTTGTCGGCGAGCTCAGCGGCGATCGATCCGATCGGGCAGCCACCGATGCAATGGCGCTGCTCCTGCAGGTCGATGAGCAGGTCGCGCCAGCGATCGAGCGCGTCGAAGCTGTCGAGTTCGTCGAGGACGGGTCGCTGTGCGGCCAGGATGCCGTCGGTCTGGTGAGCGATCACGGCCCGGATCAGATCATCCTTGCCGGTGAAGTAGTGATACATCTGCGACGCGCTGACGCCCGCCCGCTGCTGGACGTCCTCCATGCCGGTGCGTGCGACACCGTGAGCGAACACCAGCTCGCCGGCGGCGGAGATGATGCGAGCCCGGGTCGCCAGGCCCTTCGCCGTGAATTTCCGGGCCGCCGACGCGGCCTCGACGGCCACGCTCGTTCGATCCGTCCGGTCTGTGCGGTCTCTCTGACCTTCGACTGCCGACTGCTCCATGCGATCAGCGTACTCGTTTTGGAGTTGACACTCCAAAAACATCGGAGCATGTTTGGAGTGTCCGCTCCACTAATTGAGGGGTTCCCATGAGCACCGATCTGACCGGTTCCACCGCCCTGATCACCGGCGCCACCAGCGGCATCGGCAGAGCCACCGCCGACCGCCTGGCCGCCCTCGGAGCACATGTCATCGTGTCCGGCCGGGACAAGACACGCGGCGACGCCGTCATCGCCGGCATCCGCGCAGCCGGCGGGAGCGCGGACTTCGTTCCAGCCGCTCTGGACGACGAGCACAGCGTGCGCCGGCTCGCCTCCCGTGCCGCCCAGGTGGGCGGCGGCCACGTCGACATCCTCGTCAACAGCGGCGGCGTTTTCCCCTTCGGTGCCACCGCCGAGACCCCGGCCGATCAGATCGACGAGGTCTTCGCCGTCAACGTCAAGGCGCCCTATCTCCTGGTGGCCGCGCTCGCCCCCGCGATGGCAGAACGCGGCCAAGGAGCGATCGTCAACGTCACGACCATGGTGTCGGAGTTCGGGATGAAAGGGATGGGCCTCTACGGTTCCAGCAAGGCTGCTCTCATGCTGTTGACCAAATCCTGGGCTGCCGAATTCGGACCCGCCGGCGTCCGCGTGAACGCCGTCAGCCCCGGCCCTACCCGCACCGAAGGCACCCTCCCCATGGGCGACGCGCTGGACCAGCTTGCACAGGCCGGCCCGGCCGGGCGCGTCGGACAACCCGAAGAGATCGCCGCCGCCATCACCTTCCTCGTCACCGAGCAGGCCAGCTTCATTCACGGCGTGCTGCTACCGGTCGACGGCGGCCGCCTCGCCGTCTGACACCGAGGTCCAGGGTGGCGGGCCGCCTGACCGATCGCGGGGTCGCGACGATCAGCTGACAGCACCCTGAATGACGAATCGAAGCAGCGGCACCGAAAGTTTCAGCCGGCCGAGGCGCAGTTGTCGAACGTCTGCTCACTTTGCTTCAAGTACCTGAAGAGCTCCGCGTCGCTTCGCACGCCGAGCTTCCTCGAACCGGTCCAAGAGCGACAAGGACCCGGCGAATGGCTGCCCACCGACCACTCCTACCGCTGCGCCTACGCCACGACCTGGGTCGCAACCAAGCTGCGCTGGGATCTGGCCGCTGACACCGCCGAGGGCCAGGCCCTCCTCGGACTCGCCGTGGACTGCCCCAACACCAACGTCGTCTACGAACCTGCCTCCTGACAGCCAGGCCGGCCCTGCCGACGAGAGCACGGCACAACAAGGAGCCGTGAGTGGGCGGCAGCACGGGCACCTTCCCGGCCGCCCCTCTCTTTCTCGTGATCAACCGCTGTGAACGACCGGATGTGCGCCGCGTTGTCTCCTCGTTGATGGCCAGGCACGAAGTCATCAAGACCCTGGAAACCGTCGGCTCTGAAGGGAAGCCGTCCCGGTAGGAGGACGCGCGCCCACGGGCAACGTGGCCGCAGGCCGGAACTGGTGGAGAACAGAGAGGCCCGGGCCATCGGTCCGGGCCTCTCTTGGCGTACGGCGTGTAACTACTCGGGGCTCCGGTTGTGGTCGCAGCGGCGGCACGACATTTACGGAGGGTGGGGCGTTTCCCGGCCGAGGTCAAGACGCCGAGTGTTCGTCCCTCCAGTGCCCCCACGCTTCCGTCGCGTCCTCGAATGCCTGGCTTGGCTCGGGCTGAGGATCACCGCGCCGCCAGGCGAAGAGACACTGCACCAGGTGATCGAGCAGAGGAGGGATAGCGACCTGCGGAGCCCTGTTCAAATACTGGAAGCTGCTGGCCGAGTGCTGGAGAGCAAACAGCGAGCCGGTGAACAGCTCACGCAGCTGCCGGTCAGGGATCTCCAGCGCTGCCAACTCCGCCTCCATGACCAGAAGAGGCCAGTCGGGATTCTCTCTGCCGTCATCGAACTCGATGCCCTCTTCGCGGAGGAGCCGTGCCATGGCAGCGAGTCGAGGGCCAAGCACTGCGGCGATACGCCCCCGGGCAGCGTCCTCCCGATCAAGCTGTGCCGCATGTATCTCGACCCCCTTCAGCTCCATCTGCGCGCGATGAGACAAGCGCGTCACGTACAGGGATGCGCCGCCGCCTATGAGCGCACCCACAAGACCAGAAGCCGGTGATATCCAATCCATGACCTTCATGATCCTGTCCAGTCCACCGGCCTGGGATGCTAACGGCGGAGCCCAGTTCTGTATCCAGTGATGTTGTGGCAAATCTTGGGATATTGATGGATCCGGCGTCCGTCTAAGACCTGTTCCGTGACCAGCAGTTACGGGACAGGTCTTAGGCCGCGTGACCGAACCTGTCACCTAAAGGTGCAGCAGACCCGAACTGGCCGATGTCGTTTTGCGTGACGGCCCGGGCTCACACCGCGTCACCGTACTCGCGGTTCACGGCCGCCACGTCCCCGGATTGGTCGGTGATGGCCGCGACTCGGTCACCGCGAGCGAGTAGTTGTCTGATCAGGTCAGGCCCGAACGTCTGCGACGGGCCGGTGGGGAGCCAGGGTGCCATGTCACCCCAGGATTCGTGGATCTCGTTGTTTTCCCGGCTCAGGCGAAGGCCGCGGCGTGCTCGGTGATGAAGCTGTGCAGGCTGCGCGGGGCGGTGCCGGTGAGGGTCGCCACGCCGTCGGTCAGCCAGGCTGCGTCGCCGTCGGCGATCAGCCCGAACGCTTGGGCGTTGGAGATCGCGACGGGTTCTGGGACGCCCGCCTTGATCATCACCGCCCGGTGTTCGTCCGGACGGATCTGGCGGTACTCGATCTCGTGTCCCAGTGTCGCGGAGAGTTCATTGGCGATGTCGGTGTAGGTGATCAGGGCAGAGCCGGTGAGCCAGTAGGTGTGGCCCGCGTGCTCGCCCGGCCCAGCGGGCTGGCGGCCGCGAGTGTGTCGAGCAAGTCGCCCATGCTCTGGGTGATCTCGGTCCGGCTGGGTCCGAGCGCGACGGCGTTGACGCGCACGCCGGCCGGGCCGAATTCGGCTGCCCAGGCGCGGGTCAACGCCTCCAGGGCAGCCTTGCTCGCCCCGTAGGCGGCCATACCCGCGGCCCCACGGGCTGCGACCATGGTGGTGGAGACGTTCACAATCGCCCCGCGACCATGTGCCGCCATCGACGGGGCCATTGCCGCGGCGAGGAAGAACGGGGCCCGGAAGTTCACCGCGCTCATCGCGTCGAAGGCCGCGCCGGTGGTCTCGGCGGTCGGGCCCAACTCCCAGTAGCCGGCGTTGTTGACCAGCACGTCCACCTCGCCGGCCTCGGCAGCCAGGCGTCGCACTTCCTCGGGTGCGGCGAGATCGGCGCGAATGAAGCGCCCGCCGGTCTCGACGGCGACCTCCTTGCCCCGGTCCTCGTCGCGGCCGGTGATGATCAGCGAGCTGTCCGACGACCATCCGTGGGCGCGCGACGCTCTGGCCGCCAGCTTCACCGTGTGCTCCGAAGCGATCCGCGCCGGCCTGGCCGCCATGGTCGACAACGGCTCCCTGTGGCCGGAGACCGACGCGACCACGCTGTCCCTCGCCTTGTTGGCGGCAGTGCAGGGCGGGCTTGTCCTCGCGCAAGCACAGCACACCACCGAGGCCCCCGAAGCGGCCCTGGACACCGTGATCACCCACATTCACGACCACGCCGTACCGCCGCCGGCCTGAACCGTGCAGTTCGGCTCTGCCCGACTCGCGCAGAAACGCCACCCGCCCGCAGGCCGGGGCATGTCGGGCTCGCCCTAGCCGCGATGTTCGCGGTCGTGGTGCAGACCACGGTCGCCTAGGCCGCGTCCGTCTCACGGCCCGCCGGCCAGGCGCAGGCGGGCGATGTGTTGGCTGACCGAGGGGTGGGCGACCGCGCACGCTTCGGTCAGCGTGCTCACATCAGTCTCGCCCTCGGAGAGCCGTTCCAGGAGGGTCGGCCGGGTGCCGTCGGCCAGCAGCCCCAACACCTCCGCGGCCATCGCGGCGCACCCCCGTGCCCCGTGGCCTCTCGGCGCGGCGGACTCCCCGTGCAAGCGGTCGTGTTCCTGCGGCAACCCGTGCCGAACGGCGTCACGTGCCTGCGGACCGGACCCGCTGGTCCTCGGAGAGGGGCGGTGCGAAGGCAGTGGTGGCCGAGCGGAATGCCCTCCGGTAGGCGGACGGGGTGATGTCCAGGGCGGTGCGCATATGCTGCCGCAGGTTGGTGCCGCTGCCCAGGCCGGTCCTGGCGGCGATGTCGTCAACAGGCAGTTCGGTCGACTCCAGCAGATGGCGTACGTGTGCCAAGCGGGCCGAGGCGAGCCATTCGGCCGGGGAGAGCCCGGTCTCCTGTCGGAAGCGCCTGGTGAAGGTCCGTACGCTCATGTGGCAGTGGGCCGCGAGGTCTTTGAGGGACAGCCGCCGATCCAGGTGTTCCGTCATCAGCGTCCGCGCCCCAGCCGTCGAGGTGCCCGCGTCCTCCCGGACCGGGCGCTCGATGTACTGCGCCTGCCCTCCGTCTCTCATGGGCGCGACGACGTTGTACCGCGCCACCCGGTTCGCCACGGAACTGCCGTGGTCCTCCCGGACCAGGTGCAGGCACAGGTCGATGGCGGCCGCGCCGCCGGCTGACGTGAGGATCCCGCGATCGGCGATGTAGAGCGGGTCGGTGTCGAGGTCGACTGCGGGAAAGAGCCGCCTGAACTGCTGCGCGTAGCGCCAGTGGGTCGCGGCCCGCCGGCCTTCCAGCAGGCCGGCGGCCGCGAGTACGAACGAGCCGGTGCACAGGGACACCACCCGGGCGCGGCGCCGGGCCGCACGGCGCAGCGCTTCGGCGACGGAGGCGTGCACCGCGCCGGCGTCCAGTACCTCCGGGCAGCGGGTGCCGGCGACGATCACCGTGTCGGCGTGCTCCAGCAGGGACAGGTCGCCCTGCGGCGTGATGCCGTACCCGTTCACCGTCGGTACCGGGGAGCCGTCCGGGGTGAGGGTGCGTACTTCGTAGGCCGCGGTGCCCGCGCGGGTTTCGACCGCGGCAAGCATCTGGGCCGGGATGCTCAGGTCGAAGGCCACCACCGGTGCGAGGGCCAGCACGGCCACATGATGTGGTGTCGCGACTGTCATGGCCCAATAGTTGCACATAGTGGCTCTCGGGCCACTTCTGTGCCGCTCGTGATCGGCAGAGACTGAGATCAGTTCCGCACAACAGACCGGGCAGCACCCGGTCGAACACCCGGAAGGTGCCTATCCCGCCATGACTGCTCCTGCTGTCGATCCCGAGATCCACACCCTGCTCGACACCGCCGACACCGGCGTCTTCCCCGTCCATGGCCTGGACGCTGTCCTCGCCGACCCCCAGCGCTACGCCCTGCTGCGCGCACACCCCGACACCCCCGTCGACGACCAGATAAAGGTGCGGGACCTGTACATCCCCGGCCCCGCAGGACAACTGCGACTGCGCGTCTACCGTCCCGACACCACCGAAGACCTGCCGATGATTCTCTACGTACACGGTGGCGCCTTCACCTACGGATCTCCCGAGGCCGAAGAGGGACGCTCCCTGCGCTACGCCCGCGACGCCCACGCCGTCGTCGTCTCCGTCGACTACCGCCTCGCCCCCGAACACCCCTACCCGGCCGCAGCCGACGACGCCTACGCCGCCCTGACCTGGATCGCCGACAACCCGGCCGAACTCGGCGGAGACCGAACACGCATCGCGGTGGCCGGGGGCAGCGCCGGCGGGAACATCGCTGCCTCCACCGTGCTCCGCGCCCGCGATCAGGCGGGCCCGCGCCTGCTCTTCCAGTCCCTGACCTACCCCAGCGTGGACGGCAGTCTCACCAGCGCCTCGGCACGGGAGTTCACCGATACCCCGGTCTTCAACCGGGCCGCGCTGGAACTGGCCGTGCAGTACTACGCGAAGGACGGCCATGCCGACCCGTACGCCTTCCCAATCCGCGCCACTGATCTCAGCGGCCTGCCGCCCACCTACATCGCCGTGGCCGAGATCGACCCGCTGCGCGACGAGGGCCGCGACTACGCCGCACGCCTGTCCGCCGCCGGCGTCACCACCGAACTCGTCCAGGTTCCCGGCGCCGTACACGGCTTCGACCTCCTCTTCCCTCAGGCCCGCATCAGCGAACACAACCTCACCGACCAGGTACGCACCCTGCGCGAGGCCCTCCACCCCTGACAGGGCGTTCCTGCCGGCTCGGCGGGAGGCGTACCAGCAGCGCAACACCGTCGAGCGGCGCATCAACAGCTTGAAGCAGTGGCGCGGCATCGCCACCCGCTACGAGAAGACCCCGACCGTCTACCTATGGCGGACTTCATGTCGCAGGCATCTTCCTCTGGGCCGGCCGCACGCTGATCCAAACGAAACCGCCTGGTACTCCAGCCGGACTTCGGTGTATGTCCTGGTCAACGGCTTGAGCGTAGGAATTGTAGCGGGGTGGTGCCGGGTGCGGGGCGGGATCGCCCGGCCTGTCCCGCGAACGAGCGGCCGCGCCGTGTGGAGTGACAGCGGCGGGCTCGGGCCTGGTGTCGGCGGCGCCATCTCGACCAGTTCATCGCATGGTTGCCCTGTCGAGCAGGCCGCCGGTGGGTGGATGCCAGTAGACGGCGGATCTCGGCTGGGAGAGGACCAGCCTGGCCACCGTCCTTCTTGCTCTCCTGAAAGACGGCACCCAGCTTCGTCCCGCAGGCTCCTACCCAGGGCGGTCAAGAAGGCGGTGAACAGGGGAGGGTTTCCGGATCTGACCCGCATAGGGTTTGCCGCCGACCGGATTCAGAACCAGGACGGTCCCACGTTGGTGTAGGGCTCTTCCAGAGCGGCCACTTCGTCGTCCGACAGGTGCAGATCGAGCGCATCCACGGCCTGAGACAGGTGGTGGGGTTTGGTGGCTCCGACGATGGGGGCGGAGACCAGAGGGTTACGCAGCACCCAGGCGAGAGCGATCTGGGCCATGGCCACCCCTCGTGCTTCGGTGAGGTGCTGTACGGCATTGATGACCGGCTCGTCGTGGGGGCTGTCGAAGGACTGCACGACGTGGTCGGCGCGGGAGCGGGTGCTCTGCTCGCCGGCGGGGCGCGCGAGGCGGCCCTTCCCGTTCGGGGAGTAGGGCACCAGTCCCACGCCCATGTCGCCGCACATGGCCATCAGTTCCGGCTCGTCTTGGCGGCGCAGGAGGTTGTACTGGTTCTGCATGGATACGAAGCGGGTCCATCCGCCGAGGCCGGCGGCGTGCTGAAGTTTGGCGAACTGCCAGGCGTACATGGATGAGGCGCCGATGTAGCGGACCTTGCCGGCCTTGATGGTGTCGTGCAGTGCCCCCATCGTCTCTTCGACTGGCGTCTCGTCGTCGAAGCGGTGGATCTGGTAGAGGTCGATGTAGTCGGTGCCCAGCCGGGAGAGGGAGGCATCGACCTGTTCGAGGATTGCTCGGCGGGACAGGCCCTCGCCGCCGGGGCCGTCGTGCATTTTCCCGCGGACTTTGGTGGCCAGCACGATGTCCTCGCGCCGGGAGTACTCGCGGATGGCGCGGCCGGTGATCTCTTCGGAAGTGCCAGCCTGGTAGACGTTGGCGGTGTCCCAGAAGGTGATGCCCAGTTCGACGGCCTGCCGGAAGAACGGCGCGGCCTTGTCCTCGGTCAGGGCCCAGGGGTGGGCGCCGGGGACGGTGGGGTCGCCGTAGCTCATGCATCCCAGCGCGAGGCGGCTGACCTTGAGGCCGGTGGTGCCGAGGCGGACGTACTCCATGGGGAGCGTTCCTTTCGTGTGCTCGTGTCCCTGTGTGGCTCAGTGCTGCCGGGTGCCGGCGGAGTTGGCGTGCTCCTGGATGAGGGCGCCGAGGGCCTCGGGGTCGTTGGCCGTGCGGTCCCGCTGGGCGGAGCCGAAGGCGCCGTAGGGGTAGGGCGCCGGGTTCGGGTCGCTGGCAATATCGAGTGCCCTGGTGGAGTCCGGGTCCAGGCGCAGGTCTGCAGCCGTGAGGTTTCCGGCGAGCTGGTCCAGGGTCCGGGCGCCGACGATGGCGGAGGTGACGCCTGGTCGGTTGATGACCCAGCTGAGCGCGGCCTGGGCGGGGGCGACGCCGTTGTCCTCGGCGACCCTTCGGAGGGCGTCTACGGAGTCCCAGGTGTGGTCGGAGTGCTCGTAGTTGGCAGAGGTGTACTGGTAGAGGGCGTGGTCCTGGCCCGCCCGGGTGTCGGAGGGCCGCTGCGCGCCGCGCTCGTACTTTCCGGTGAGGAATCCGCTGGCGAGCGGGGACCAGGCCAGGATGCCGAGCCCGTTGTGGCGGGCGGCGGTAGCCATTTCCCATTCGGTCTGGCGGGTGGCCAGGTTGTACTGGGCCTGGAGGGTCACCGGCACCGGGTAGCCGTGCGCCTGAGCGGTGGAGACCGCGAGCTGGAGCTGCCAGCCGGTGAAGTTGGACAGGCCGACGTAGCGGATCTTTCCGGCGCGGACGGCCGTGTCGAGGAAGGACAAGGTCTCCTCGATCGGGGTCAGGGGGTCCCAGGCGTGGAGCTGGTAGAGGTCGATGGTGTCGACTCCCAGCCGGCGCAGGGAGGTGGTCAGTGCCCGGTCCAGGTGGCGTCTGGAGGTTCCGGCTTCGTTGGGGTCGGTGCCGGTACGGGTGCGGCCCTTGGTGGCGATGACGGCGCGGTCGGTGACCTCGCTCGGGCGGGCGGCGAGCCACCTGCCGACGGTCTCCTCGGCCATTCCGCCGTTGTAGACGTCGGCGGTGTCGAGCAGATTGCCGCCGGCGTCAAGGAAGGCGTCCATCTGCGCGAACGCGTCGCTCTCGGGCGTCTGCGGGGTTCCGAAGTTCATCGTGCCCAGGGACAGGTTGGACACCAGGGTTCCGCTGGTACCGAGACGGCGGTACTCCATGGCATTGGCTCCTTACGTGACGCGGAGGCGGCCGCTTTGGCTGCGCGCTCTGAGGGGGGATGGGTGGTGTTAGTGGGTGGTGTAGCCGCCGTCGACGGGAAGGGCGACACCGATGACGAAGCTGGCAGCGTCGCTGCACAGCCATACGGCTGCGGCGGCGACTTCTTCGGCCTTGCCGAGGCGGCCGATGGGCTGCTGCTTCATGATCTCGGTCATGGCTTCGGCCTGGCCTTCGAGCATGTCGGCGACCATCGAGGTCTCGACAACGCCGGGGCAGATGGCGTTGATGCGGATGCCCTTGGGGGCGTACTCGACCGCCGCGCTCTTGGTCAGGCCGATCACGCCGTGCTTGGAGGCGTGATAGGCGGCGCGTTCGGGCAGGCCGACCAGGCCGCCGAGGGAGGAGCTGTTGACGATGGCACCAGAGCTCTGTTTGCGCATCTGGCGCAGCTCGTACTTCTGCGAGGCCCACGCGCCGCGCAGGTTGACGGCGTTGACCTGGTCGAAGTCTTCAGCCTTCTCATCTGCGGCGTCCGAGGGCGGGGCCTGGATGCCGGCGTTGTTGAAGGCCATGTCGAGGCGGCCATAAGCGGCCACGGCCTGGTCGACCATCGCTGCGGCCTGGTCTTCGTCGGTGACGTCGCACACCACGCCGATGGCCTGGTGGCCGGCGTCGGTGAGGTCCTTGGCGGCCTTGTCGACCGCGGTCTTGTTGACGTCGGCCAGGACGACGGCGGCGCCGGCCTGGGCGAAGGCGCGGGCGGCGGCGAGGCCCATGCCGGAGGCCGCGCCGGTGACCAGGGCGACCTGGCCGTCGAAGTTGTACTGCGGGTTCACGAAGGGATTCCAATCTCCGGGCCGGGGCGGGTTCCGCCCGGGTGCTGAGAGACACGGGGGTGCGTGCCGGGGTGTTGTGTCAGGGGCGCAGGAGGGTTTTGATGGCGCGTCGTTCGTCCATGGCCTTGTAGCCTTCGGCGGCCTTCTGCAGGGGGAGTTCGAGGTCGAAGACCTTGCCCGGGTTGATGCGGCCGCTCAGGACGCGCTGAATGAGGTCGGGGAGGAACTCCCGGACGGGGGCGGGTCCGCCGCGCAGGGCGACGTGGGAGAAGAACAGTTCCTCGCCGTCGATCTGCACGCCGTGGGGGACGCCGACGAAGCCGACGTTGCCGCCGGGGCGGGTGGAGTGCAGGGCCTGCTGCATGGAGTCGGGGTTGCCCACGCACTCCAGCACACGGTCGGCGCCGATACCGCCGGTCAGTTCCTTGACGCGGGCCACGCCCTGGTCGCCGCGTTCGGCGATGATGTCGGTGGCGCCGAACTCGCGGGCCAGCTGTTGCCGCGACTCGTGGCGGGACATGGCGATGATCCGCTTCGCCCCGAGCTCTTTGGCGGCGATGACCGCACAGAGTCCGACCGCGCCGTCCCCGACCACGGCGACGGTGTCGCCGGGCTCGACCTCGGCGGCCACTGCCGCGTACCAGCCGGTGCCCATCACATCGGAGCAGGCCAGCAGGCTGGGGATGTGCTCGTCGGCGACGTCGCCGGGTACGTGGACGAGGGTGCCGTCGGCGAAGGGTACGCGGACGTACTCGGCTTGGGCGCCGCCGACGAACTCGCGGTGAAGGCAGTTGGTCTGGTAGCCGTTTTCGCAGTTGGGGCAGGTGTTGTCGGAGGCGAAGAACGAGCCGACGACCAGCTGGCCGGGCTTGATGCCGGTCACGTCGCTGCCGACTTCTTCGACGATGCCGACGTATTCGTGGCCGCCTGGTGTGGGCTCGGGGACGTCGTTGATGCCGCGGTAGTCCCACAGGTCCGAGCCGCACACGCAGGTGGCCAGGGTGCGGATCACCGCATCGGTGGGCTGCTGGACGGCGGCCTGGGGGCGGCCTTCGACGCGGACGTCGTGGGGGGCGTGCAGCACGGTTGCGCGCATGGTTGTCTCCGTATCTCGCGAGACGGGCGGGTGGGGATGTAAGGCGGTGGGACGGTTCAGGGCGTGCGGGCGGGGCGGCGGGGGCCGGTGTACTCGGCGTCCGTGACGTGTTCGAGCCAGTCGACGTCGTCGCCCTCCCACAGCGCGATATGCGCCATGAACCGGTCCGGGCTCGCACCGTGCCAGTGCTCCTCACCGGCCGGAGTGAAGACCACATCACCGGGGTGGGCCTCGAAGATCTCGCCGCCGCGAGACTGGATCAGAGCGATGCCCTCCACGATGTAGAGGGTCTGCCCCAGGCCGTGGGAGTGCCAGGCCGTACGGGCGCAGGGCGCGAAGCGCACCATGTTGGCCCGTGCGCGAGAGGGGTCCTCACCCCGGTAGATGACATCCGCCCAGGCATCCCCGGTGAACATTTCGGCAGGCAGCTTCGCCGTCGCCGGCCGCTGGATAATCTCCATGATCGTTCTCCATGACTACATAAAGTCACAGCATGGCTACGCACAGGTGATGGATAGAGCGGGCGCAGGCGGTAGTGGTGCACACCGCTAGCGGTGCCGCCCGTACGTCCGGGGCCGGGGCAGCGCCTTCGGGCCCTCACCGCCTGCCATGGGTCTCTAGGACGCGAGGACGTCGCGGGCGATGGTGAGCGCGGACATGGCCTTGGGCCATCCGGCGTAGAACGCCAGGTGCGTGATCGTCGCGATCAGCTCCTTGTCGCTGACCCCGTTCTCCCGGGCCTTGCCCAGGTGGAAGGCCAGCTGCTCGCTGCTGCCGCTGGTGATCAGGCTGGCCACCGTGACCAGGCTTCGCTCCCGCGCGGACAGGTCCGGGTCCTCCCACACCTGCCCGAACAGCACGTCCTCGCTGTAACCGGCCAGCGCCGGGGCAATGTCCCCGAACTGCTGACGCGGCCCCACAGGCTTCTTGTCCTCCGACATGATCGGCTCCTTCCACGTGGGCGCCCAGGCGTCTCCCCGCGGGGCGGGCACCGGTCTCCATTGCGTCTCGCAGCCGGGGTGTACGCCACCGGAGCGGACAGGTGGCCCTTTGCTGGCCTGCTATCGATGAAACGGCAGGTCACGGGCGTGCGGAAGGACCCGTTGATACGTGTACTGCCAGTACACCCCTCGCATCCCGGAACCGTCGTAGCCTCGATGACATGGACAACCGCAGCGAGGTCCGCGAGTTCCTCACCAGCCGCCGCGCCAAGATCACCCCCCAGCAGGCCGGCCTCCCCGCCGCAGGCCAGCGCAGGGTGAAAGGGCTGCGCCGCGAGGAAGTCGCGATGCTCGCCGGCGTCAGCGCCGAGTACTACGCCCGCATGGAGCGAGGCAACCTCTCCGGCGCCTCCGAAGCCGTCCTGGACTCCCTGGCCCGTGCACTGCAGCTCGACGAATCCGAGCGCGCCCACCTCCTGGACCTGGCACGCACCGCCAGCACCACCCGCCGCCGCACCGCACAACCGATCCGGCCAGTTCTGCAGCAGCTACTCGACGCGATGACCGAGGCACCCGCCTTCATCCGCAACGGCCGCCTCGACATCCTCGCCACCAACAGACTCGGCAAAGCCCTGTACTGGCCCGTATTCCAAGATCCGGCCAGACCGGTCAACCTCGCCCGGTTCCAGTTCCTCAACCCCGGCGCCGCCCAGTACATGACCGAACTGGACTACCAAAGGGCCGCATCGGCGGCACTGCTGCGCACCGAGGCCGGACAAGACCCCTACAACCGCGATCTCAGCGACCTGATCGGTGAACTCTCCACCCAGAGCGAAGACTTCCGCACCCTCTGGGCCGCACACGACGTACGCCTGCACCGCACCGGCTTCAAACGCTTCCATCACCCCGCCGTCGGCGACCTCACCCTCGCCTTCGAGGGCCTGCCCATCCCGAACGACCCTGGCCTCACGCTCACCGCGATGAGCGCCGAGCCCGGCACCGCATCACACGACGGACTCCGGCTCCTGGCCAGCTGGGCCGCCACCCTCGATCAGAGCGACCGGCCGAACACCGAACTCACCAGCGACCAACACAGCACACACCAGCCTCCGCCATAAGCGAAGCGCCCTCGGCTCCTCGACGGCGCTCTGGCACATGGATGAATCCCTGCGGCAACCGAAGGAGGAAATGCCACGCCCGCGAGACTGATCAGCGTGCCATCGACCTGAGACAAGGGAAGAACGGCCGGTCAACGATCTCAGCCGGTGCCACGAGTGGCGAGACACTAAACCCGACGAGCCGCAGTCGGCCGTGCCAACGGATGACAGAGCGTCCGTGCCTTCATGCGGAGCGCGGTGACCAGTAGCGTGTCAGCGGTGCGGTGCCCGCTGCTGGGGGCGGGCAGTAGGTCGATGGTGATGTCGGACAGCCCGGCCCTGTCGAGTACCTCCGTCCACACGTGCTCCTGGAGTACCCAGCGGCGCATCGTGGCCGGGGCTCCCGCTGGTGTCTTCGCCGGAATGTCGGCGTGCACGACGTCGGTCTCTGCGGATTCGCCGCTCAGGTAGTGGCTCAGGGTGGAGAAGACGAGCCGGCCGCCGGGCCGCAGCGCGGCGGCCGCGGCCGGGAGCAGTTCCCGCGGGTCGTTGAAGTCGATGGCTCCGAAGACGCTGTAGAGCACGTCGTAGGTGTCGGGTGCGATGCGCAGGTGGTCCACGACGTCGGCATGGACCAGGTGCAGGCGCGGGGCGAGGTGGCCGTACAGGCCGATGGCCCTGGCGTGTTGGGCGGCCGAGGAGTCGATGGCGACGACCTGGGCGGGCTGGCGGCGGGTTGCCAGGTGAGCAGCGTGGCGGGCGGATCCGGCGCCGAGGTCACCGACGCACAGGCCGGTCAGGTCACCGAGGACTTCGGAGCCAGGTCCGCCGTCCTGACTCCAGGTCCAGCAGAAGGTGTCCGGTACATCGTGGCCGGTGGCGGCACGAGTGCGGCCGTAGTGGTGCCAGAGGTCTGGGGAGGTCGTCGTCACCTGCCTCATCCTGTCGGTGCAAGGCTGCGTCGGGGGCGGTTCGGCGGAATCTCACCCGGACAGGCCTTGGCGCTGCGGCTGGGTGGCCGGGGCACTAAAAGCTCCTACCAGAATGATCTGGACACACTCAAATAGGGCACTCGGTTGAGCGGGACAGGCGCGGTGGGTACGAGTGGGACGAGCCTCAGGGGCGCTCGTTAATCAGCGCGAGGAGATGTTCCAAGACGGCCCCGTTGCTAATGCGTAGTCCGTCGTGTTGGTACTCATCGGTGAGCCAGGGCTTCAGGCCATGGATGATCTGGGCGGTACTGAGCGACAGACCACGATCAAGGTACATATCGTCGTGGTAAATGGCGGCGGCGACGGGAACGGTGTTATCTCGTAGGCGATCGATGTCGTAGAGCGCAGGCCAGGCCGGGCGTTCGGCGATCAGGTGGGCAGCCTGGCGGAACGGCCGGAGCACCGTGTCGGTATCGAACATCCAGGGGTGGATCATCTCTCCGGTGAACAGGATGGGTGCGCCTGAGTCGAGCGCGGCTTCGGCGTCGAAGGCGGGGAACTCACCTCGGACGCGCTGAGCCGACCAGCGAGTGGCTTCCGTTTCCTGCACGTATGTGGCCTCGTGCAGCAGGTAGTACAGCGGTCCGCCGGCTACGTCGGCCAGTTCGCGGTCGATCTGGAACAAGAACGCCTCTGACGGTTCGGTTCCGCCGGTGAAAGGGTCTTCGAGAAGATAGTGCAGGCGAAGGCTTCCATCGGTGCCACCAAGCATGTTGCCCAGGGCCTGAAAAGTTTCGACGGTCAGCGGTCTGCCGCTCGGCAGGGTCACCCTGTGGTCGCGCAGGGGCCCTTACCGGCCCTGGCCCTTCCCGGCGCGACACACGATCTGAGCGCGGCACGACACCACGGCATAGCCGACGCCCTCGCCAACGCGGACCTCAAGTGCTGGGCGGACAAGGCATACCAAGGAGCCGGCGGACCGGTACGTGTCCCCTTTCGGGGCCGTCGCCTCAAGCGGTGGAAACGCCGCCACAACAGCACCCATGCCACCGCTGCCTCGGCGAACAGGTCATGGCTACCCTGAAGGGCTGGCGGCTCCTGCGGAAACTCCGCTGCAACACCAACCGCATCACCGACTTCGTGAAGGCCGTCCTCGTCCTTCATCACGCATCGATGTGAGGTTGGAAAAGGCTCAGTGACTGGCGGACACCGGCACGCGCCGAGGTGGTGGCGTCAGGCGGGCTGCATGGCGGGCGTTGCCGGAGCCGCCACGGCCTTGCGGGTCTCGCGCATGATCAGAAGGCCGTTGACCACCATCAGCGTTGCGGTCAGGCAGTGGACGCCGAGCGCAGTGGCCACGGAGCCGTGGTGGGCCAGCACGGTGGTCATGTCGCCGTAAGCGGCGAGGGACTCCACCAGCAGCGCCCAGCCCAGCGCCCGGCGGTGGCCCGTCACCAGCAGTGCGCCCAGGACCAGGGCCAGGACGACGTCGCGGATTCCCTTGATGATCAGGAAGCCGCCACCGTCGCCTGACGGCGGGCTCGGCAGGCCGAAGCCCGCCGCCGCCGTCTCCGGGCTCAGGATGAACTCCGTCCCGAACCAGAGGATGAAGAGGATGAAGGCGGCGGCCAGGACGGTGTTGATCTTCTTCAGTAACACTGTTCTTCTCCTTGTGGGTTTTTCGTCGGCTCGGTGGGCTTCGTGGGGATTGCTGAGTCCTGCGGTGCCGGCCTGCGGGCTCAGACGAGGGCGGCGACGAGCAGGGTGAAGGCGGCGACGAGCACAGCGACGCGGACGTAGTGGAAGCGGTCCCAGCGGTGCATCTGCTCCTTCCAGTCCTCGGGCCGGTTCTCGGGGGTCCATGTCTTGCTCTGGTTGTTGATCGGGACGAGCAGCAGGAGCGACATGACCACGCTGACGATCAGCAGCGCGCCGGCGGTGACGACAAGTCCGGTTCCGTCGTGGTGCCATCCGGCGATGGCCCAGACCGCGACAAGGACGAGCGAGCCGATGTACCAGAACGGCATCACGGCGCCGAGCATCCGGCCACCGTGGGCGCGGCCGAGCTGACCGCTGTCCTCGGGAAGTGCGTTGAAGATCGGGTTGATGACGAAGGCGACGGAGAACTCCACCCCCACCATCAGTCCGAAGGCCACGGTGGTGACGACCTGAAGCGCATCGAGCATGATGACCTCTCCGGGAATCTAGCGTTGCTAGGCAATGAGGCAAGGCTAGTACTATTGCCGCTCGGTTGTCTAGCAGTGCTAGGATCGGGTCATGTCGGTACAGGAACGCAAGGAGCGGGAACGGGCGGGCCGCGAGCGCCTCATCGTGGCCACGGCCCGCGAACTCGCCGAGCAGCAGGGCTGGGACGCGGTCACCACCCGGCGACTCGCCGAGCGCATCGAATACAGCCAGCCCGTCCTCTACAGTCACTTCCGCGGCAAACGGGAGATCATCGGAGCCGTCGCGCTGGAGGGCGCCGCCGAGATGGCCGCGGCGGTGCGCGCCGCGGCTTCCGCAGCGGAGGGCCCTCGCGCTCGGGTCGCCGCCCTCGCGCGCGCCTATCTCGACTTCGCCGAGCGCAACCCGGCGGTCTACGACGCCATGTTCCAGCTCGACGGCGGTCTCGCTTACGCACAGGAGGACACCCCCGAGCCGCTGAAGGATGCCTTCGCCGCTCTGCTGGAGAACCTTGGGGAGGTTGCCGGGGACGGCGTTGCCCCGGGATTGTTCACCGAGACGTTCTGGGCGGCCCTGCACGGACTGGCCACGCTCACCCGGGCCCGGCGGCTCCCGGCGGAGGACACCGAGCGCAGGGTCGAGCTGCTCGTGGACCGGCTCGCCATCGTCTGACACACCGCCCCAGCGGGCACGCCGCAGGCGTTCTCGGGGACTTGTCTGCCCGCCTGCGGCACCGCACCTGGTCACTGGCGCCCACGCGGCGCAGCCGCAGGTCGTCGGTCCCCTGCCCCGGGCGGGCACCAGAAGGACGTCGACCGCTGCCCACCGGCTCATCTCTGGCGCGGGCGCTGACGAACGGCGGACTGGAGCACCACCCGTGGTCGTACGCCTACCTGCCCGAAGCGGATCCCGGCCTAAAATGGCAACATTCGAGGCCGCAGGGCTCCAGCTACCACCCAGAAAGGCGACCGCTACCCGGTCGTCGGTTCGGGGGCAGAGGCTAGGTAATCCCTCCTGCGGCCGCGTTGTACTCCTCCTCGGTAACCTCGCGGTAGCCGTCATTAGAGCGGCCTCTCGGAGCTGTCGCCGTGCTCGCTCTCGCTGTCGAGGGGCTGGATGCTGCCGGCGTTCGCAGTTTCGGGGCCGTACTCGTGCTGCTGGAGCCTCGTCACCCCGCTCCGCTCCGAGAGCGGCCACCGCCGCTACTCCCGCTATCAGCTACGCGCCCGAGAACTCGTAGATGCCGGCACCCCCATCTGGGCTTACGCATCCGCGGAGCCCGGGGTCGCAGTCGTGCACTGCCACCTCGATGCTCCCGTGCGTGCACTCATACGACCTGGATGACGTGTTTGCCGCGGACGCCTCCGGCTTCGAGGGCCCGGTGGGCGGCGGCGATGTCGTCGAGGGTGTGAACGGTGTCGATGACGGGGACGACGTCGCCGTTCTCGGCGTACTGGGTGAGTTCGGTGAGTAGCTGGGTGTCGGGGTTGCCGCTGAAGATTCGGATGCGTCCGCGGCCGTGGACGGCCGAGGTGAGGATGGTGGTGAGGCTGGCGAGGGGGCGGTTGAGGTCGGTGGTGATGGCGACCATGCGGCCGCCCGGTGCCAGCAGGCGGCGCAGGCGGGACTGCTGGGTGCCGGCGGCATCGAGGATGACGTCGAAGGACGACAGCTGTGAGAGGGGTGTCGTGCGGTAGTCCAGTACCTCGTCGGCGCCCAGGCCGCGGACGAAGTCGAGATTCCGTGCTCCGGCCAGGGCAACGACGTGCGCTCCCAGCAGCTTGCCGATCTGGACGGCCACGCTTCCCACGCCTCCGCTGGCGCCGCGCACCAGCAGCCGCTCCCCGGGCTTGATCGCCGCGTGATCGCGCAGCGCCGTCAAGGACGTGGTCCCGCCAGCCAGCAGGGAAATCGCTTCCGCCGGGGTCAAGCTCCGCGGGGCGGGGGAGATCTTTCGGGGGCTGATGGCGACGTACTCGGCCATGCTGGCCACCTTCAGCCGCTGAATGCCCCACACCCGGTCACCGACACGCACTCCGGTGACCGAGGCACCCACCGCGGCGACCTCCCCTGCGAAGTCAACCCCGGTGCCCTGGGGGAATGTGCGGCCGGTAATCAGGCGCAGTTTTCCCGCGCGCCCGGCGAGTTCACCACCGTTGACGCTGACCGCGTGGACACGGACCAGGACCTGGTCAGGCTTGATCGTCGGTATCGGCACGCTACCTACGTACAGAACCTCCGGAGGCCCGTAGCGGTCGAAGAGGGCAGCACGCATCTCACTCATGATCTTGTCCTGTTCCACGTTCAAGGTGCCGGGGGAGCGGCCGGCCCCGCCGGTACACTCACGCTAACCCCCTAAACGGGCGACATCTTCCACTTATAGAGAAGTGAGAGACATGCCTGCTCAGCCCTCTCACGAACCCCCTCAGCGGGCCGGAGGCCGGGCCGACGACACCGGTCCGGCAGAGCGACGCGCAGACGCCAGGCTCAATCGCGCCCGTATTCTCCAGGCCGCCCAGGATGCCTTCGCCGACAAGGGCATCGACGTTCCCCTGACCGCGGTGGCCCGCCGCGCAGGCGTCGGCGCCGCCACCCTGTACCGGCACTTCCCCACCCGCGCCGCCCTCGTGAGCGCCGCCTTCGCCGAACAGCTCTCCGTGTGTGTGGCTGTCCTCGACGAGGCGCTCGACGATCCGGACCCGCTGCGCGGCCTGCGCAACCTTCTTGAGCAGGTGTGCGCCATGCAGGCCACCGACCGCGGCTTCGCGGCGGCGTTCATGGAGCACTTCCCCGACGCTCTCGACTACGACCAG
The DNA here is from genome assembly GCF_036061255.1 of Streptomyces sp. NBC_00388. Classification (NCBI taxonomy): domain Bacteria; kingdom Bacillati; phylum Actinomycetota; class Actinomycetes; order Kitasatosporales; family Streptomycetaceae; genus Streptomyces; species Streptomyces sp. NBC_00388. Next base: position 75,107 of record NZ_CP107948.1, on the reverse strand, counting down.
GAGAGCGCCCGGGCCGAGGACGGGCTGGCCCTGCTGATCGAACGCGGCAAAAGGACCGGCCAGCTCCGCGATGACGTGGCCACCGCTGATGTAACCCTCCTGCTGCTGGCCAACAGGGGCCTGGCCGGACAGCCCGAGGACACCGCACTGGCCGCCTCCCGCCGCCTGCTCGCCCACTTCTTCCGCTCGGCCCAAACCCGATACACAAGCCCCATGCCACCACCCCCACACCTGGGGCTGCACAAAGTTCACCCGCACTTTTGAGACCCAACGCCCAGGACGGCTTCAGGGCCGGGACCGCTGTGACGTCCCGGTCCTGACGGCGCGAGGGCCATCGCTTGAAGATGTCCTTGATCTTTTCCTTGGTGTCACGGGCGCCGCCCTCGGCCTGCTCCACGCGCCTCTCAGCGATCAGCTGCTGTTGCCCGCAGGCGCCCAGCGCTCTCCTTGAGCTTGCCCCTTGACCTCTCGCCCTTCGCCTTGGCGGTACATGACCACCGGCGCCCTCCCGAAAGGACGGCGGTGCGAAAGCCGCCCTCCTCAGTGCTCTCGGGAGGTCTATGCCGATGGGCAGAGGTCAGCCGATGGCCGGGCAGAGGCCGGCGCGGTACTCAGCGGCGCATCGCAGCTCACGGCCGGCCTGCCGACCGGCTCCACCGCCTCCGGATCACCGGGGGAGGAGCACACGGATCGTCTTGCCGCCCTCGGGTGTGGGGGTGATGGTGGTGTGGGCGAGGTCGTTGACCATGTGCCAGCCGAACCCGCCGGTGCCGTACTGCAGGTTGGGGGTACGCGGTCGCGGGTGCTCGGGGCTGCGGTCCTCGACGGCGACTTCGATGGTGGAGGGGTGGGCGGTCAGTGCTGATCCACCGTGGCGGGAGCCGTCATGCGTGCTTGTCCGTGGCGCTCGGTCGCTCAGCAGAGCCGCGGGCCGCCGGCTGATGGTTTCGGAGCGGGTGGTGTTACCCGCCATTCGAGTGCAAGCGTGGCAGAGAACGAATGCCCGTTTGAGCGTTCAAGTAGCTTTCAGGGCATGGTTTTTGAGCAGGCCAACCGGCCGGATCTCTGCGGGCGGGTGCTCGCCTCGGGCTGGGGGCCCTCTGGGGCGGTGGTCGAAGCGACAGCGTTGCTGCGGCGCCGGGTGGAGGAGCGGGTCGAGGGTGACGGGGCGTTGCGGGAGCCGTGCCGGAGCCGTGTTCTGGAGTCGGCTCTCGTTCTGGCGTTGATGCGCCGGCTGATGGCTTTCTCCGGAAGCCGCGAGCGGGTGAGCCGATATCTGTGGCTGCGGTGCCAGAGCGACGATCCGCTGGAGAGGTCCCTGGCCCTGGCGGGAAGCGGGCGGGGGCCGGCACCGGAAGGGGAGGATTTCCGTGCGCTCATTCTGGGCCAGGTGCCTTCGTACGTCGCGCCTCGACGTCGACTGGTTCTCGACGCGGTGACGGTGATCCTCAGCGGACACAGCGAGGGCCCCCCAGGGGCGGGCGCGGAAACGCTGGCTGATCGCTCGGAGCGTTCATCGCGCGGCGTCCTGCATCCCTGGGCCCGGGTGCAGAGCGTCGCGTCCGCGGTCATCGTGGGATCCGGACATGGCGGATACGCCGGGATCAGTCCGGAGGATCTCGCGGGGGGTCGTGGCGGCGGAGGACACCAGCGGCATCGGCGCCCAACTGAACATCCTCTATGCCCTGTTGAGCATGGCCCTTGTGATCGCGGCCCTCGGGATCGCCAACACCCTCGCCATGTCCGTACTCGAACGGGGCAAAGAGATCGGAATCCTCCGCGCGATCGGCCTCGACCGCTCCAGCGTGACCCGCATGATCAGGCTCGAAGCACTCCTGGTCGGGACTCTCGGCGCCGCTGTCGGCACCGTCATGGGCGTCTTCATGGGCTGGGCGTGGGTTACACCCTCCAGGAGAGCGTCGCAGGGTACGCGCTGGTCCTGCCCTGGGGCCGTCTCACCCTCGGCATCGTTCTCGCCATGGCAGGCGCACTGCTCGCCTCGTTCCGGCCCGCCCACGTCGACGTCCCGAAGGCCACTGCCGCGCATTGACTGCCGCTCTAAAAGGCGCGGGTAAAGCCTGGCCTGCTATTGGCCGTCTCGCCCCCGGTTTCGTCCGGGGGCGAGACGGCCAATTGGGTCTCTTCAAGGAACGCGTCGATAGCTGTCCGAGCCCAACGCTGTGCAGAACTCACAAGCTCGTCGATCTTGGCAGGGCGCTGACGTGGCCCGCGGGCACGGTCTGCCCGTCGGCCCCGACACCGGCCTCGGGCGCCGCGAACCGCGCTTCGTGCCTGTCGCCCTCGGAATTCATACCGCCCACTGCATGCCGAGCTTCCGCAGCGTGTCCTGCCCAGAAGCGGTGTTCCTGATCAGCGCCTGGGGGTTGCACCTGGGCTTATCAGTTTGCTGTGCGGGGTGCGGCCTGGAGACGCGGTCGTTCGTCCGGGGCGCGGGTGTGGGTGGTGGTCTCCGCTCCCGCCCGGAACGCTGTACCGGGCGCTGCCGGGGTGCTGGCGCCGCTGCCGCTGGACACAGCCATCGGCCGGATTCCCGTCGAGCCTGAGCACCGCTCCGGCTCGGATTCTGACTCCGGTGCTGATGCCGTACGCGCGGCGTGGCCGGATCTCGATCACCATGCATGTCCGTGGGTGACCAGGCTGCTTCTTGATCGTTTGTGGGGTGTTGTTTACCTCGGATCAGGAGATCAACTCATGCAGAAGATGCGTTCCTATGTGGCTGGAGCACTGGGCGGGGCGGCGCTGGCGTCGCTCGGCTTCCTCGCGATGCCGTCCGCTCATGCTGGTGCTCAGCCTGAGCCGCTGGTGGTGAAGGGCAACACGGTCGAGACCCGTACGAAGGCGCCGACTGAGATCAGCGTGGCGAATTGCCCGGAGGGAACTCGTGTGGTCGGGGGCGGTTACACGTTGTCCTCGAAGCCTTTCAACGCCGGTGATGTCGGCGCGAACGTACTGGTCAACGCTCCTACGGACAACGGCACCGGCTGGCAGATCCAGGCAGCCTGGGCGGACAAGCAGCAGGCGTACGCCCTGTGCGCAACGCCCGCGAGCTGACGAGGTCACCTAGGCGACCGCCGGGCCGACCCGGCCCGGCGGTCGCCGGACCCCAGTCTGCGCACAGGAATCCGGACAGGGAGCGGCCCCTGCCCCTCCTCGCCCCGGGGTGAAGACTCTGTTCGCCCCGGATCCACGTCGGCCAGAGGCGATCGGGTTTGCCGCCTCAGTATTTCTCGGGTCTTCAGACCGTCCTTGAAGAGGCGGAAGTAGGGGGTGCCGCCCTTGCGGTGCCCCAGGAGCGCGACCATGGCCTCGGGGTCCGCGCTCTCGCCCGTGGAAAAACGCCAGTCGTCGAAGGAACCCACCGCTTCCTTGGTCGCCGCCTGGACCGTGGCCATCCATTCCCCATGTCCTGGTCTCCACGTGCCGCCACGGTTTCGCGCAGCCTCTTGAGGTATGCCTTGACCTGCCCGGTGTAGGACTTCTTGTCGTAGGAGGTTTCCACCAGGCGGTGTGCGTCGACGACGTTGTTGACCGTTACTTCGTCGGCGTCGGCGTCGGCGTCTGCGTCGCTCCCGCCGGACGGGAGGTGCGACCGTGATCGGTCGGCTGACTGGCTCACGGCCGGTGACGCCGACTGGGGCCTGTACTTCCCGACCCGCCGTGACGCGGTGACCGGCGTCGTCCTGGCGGAGGTCCGGGTCACCATCCCGCGCCGCCGGTAGCGGCCCACCGGCGCTGTGATGTGCGAGACCCCGGACCCTGACAACGGGCCCGGGTCCGGGGAGAGCCGGGGGCGGTCAGTAGTCGTCTCGTTCGGAGGATGATCCGTACTGTTCGATGAGGCCGCAGGTGCACGTTCCACCCTCGTACAGCATCTTGTCGCACTCATCGTGGTGGTCATGCTGCGGCCGCTTCGTCGGGGCCGCCGACGGCGCTGTTCCGGGGCGGCCTTGATGGCCGGCACCGGCCCCGCCCAGTTCATGCCGAGCTTCCGCAGCGCGTTGTCCAGGGGCGGTTTTTCTGATCACTGGGTGGTGGGCTGGCCTGGGCTGATCAGTTTGGTGTTGGGGGCGATAGTGCTCCAGGCCGAGTTATCACAGCGTGGTGATGGGGGACCGGGCTTCAGTTCTCTGAGTTGAGCTGCTGTTTCGTCAGGTGGCGTGGCCGTTCGTCAGGTGAAGTTATTTTCCGCGTGTGTTGATCAGATTCGTTGAGTACTGGTATGTGGTCATCCAGTACAGGGCGGTGTCGACGTCGCGGGCGGTCCAGTTGCGGATGGGGTCTGGAGCGGCGGTCAGGAGCTGGTCGATCGCTTCTATGTAGCGGCTGTAGCGTCCGGGTGCGTGGCTGAGGGTGATACCGAGGGTGCGCAGTCCGTTGTGGGCTCGGCGGTCGTAGACGGCCATGCGGTCCGGTGCGGCTGCTGTGAGGACGGCGGAGGCGAGGGCGTCACCAGTACGGAATCCGGGTAGTGAGGCCAGGGCTGCTCGGCCGGCTTGCGCTGCCGAGCTGCGGCTGAGAGAGGTGTCCCGCGCGGCGGTCGCGGCCGCGGCGGTCGCGCGGCGTACGTCAGCGTCCGCGAGCGCCATGAGTTCAGAGGCCCAGGGCGTATCGGCCCTGAGCCGTTTCCACATCAGCAGTGCTCCGATGTCGGCTTTGCCGATGCTCCCGGTGGTGCACGCACGGCGTGTCACTTCCTGCAGGGTCTCGTCGTAGTACGGGCTGACGGTCTCGGTGTAGGCCTGGTGGGCGGTAGCGAGGCGCTGCCATCGTTCGGGCGCGAGGGCGAGTGGTTGGTCTGTCACGGCTTGCTGCTCCGTCTTGTCCGGAGGGATGAGGCAGGGCGTGGTCAGCCGCTGACTGGAGGGTTGCCGCGGTGTTCCCGGAGCGCTTGGAGGATGCGCGCCCGCTGTTCGTCCTGGGGGTTGTCGGGGTCTGCTGCTGGGGCGTCGAGGAGTGGGCCGAGGCGGCTGGGCAGAGTGTCGGGGCCGATGAGCGCGTCAAGGCTATGCAGGGTGTCGCTGTCGATGACGGGGAACGGCGGCCGGTCGGACGGGAGGAGCACGCCGAGGACGCCAGCCTCACCCTCCACGAGCGCGCCGGGTTCCGCGTCATCGGCCATCGTGAGCGCATCGGCCGCCATCACCGCCACTGGCGCGACGTCGTCCTCCTGGAACGCCGCAGCCCTACCGTCACCTGACGCGCAGCACGGCTCCCGGCACATCTGGCCCCTTTGGTGTGGCGTCCGGGGCTCACCGGTACGGCGGGCCGGTGAGCCGGTCAGCCCGGGACGGCGGTGCCGTCTTCGGGGGTGCGGTTCCATGCATGCCGGTAGAGCTGAAGTTCGTCGTCGGGGAGGTCCAGGTGGCCTTCGACGCGGATGCTGGTGGTGTCCCACGGTGAGTTCCTGCCGCTGCGGTGGGTGAGCAGGACACCGAGCGTGGCGGTCTGCTCAGCCAGTCCGGTACGCGTGGTGACCTCGTGATGCCGCAGCAGCACGTAAGCCTGAAAAGCGGCTTTGACGCGGGAGTCGAGAAGAGTGGCCGCTCCGAAGATGAGCTGGCGGGTGTCGTCCTCGTGGAGCATGCGCCGAAAACGCCATTTGCAGTGTTCCTCGGGAACCTCGGGTACGTCGCGGAGCATGTCGGCGAGCAGGTGACCCCATTCGGTGCGGGCGCCGACGGGCAGCCGGTCGAGGTCGCACAGGAGAGCGAAACGGTTGGCTTCGGTCAGCGGGGGCTTCAGGGGGCTGAGGGCTATGTCCTCGAACAGTAGGCGGATCATGAGGTGGGCCTGGGTGCCGTCGTCCCCAGCCGGGGCCTGAGGCAGCAGCGGGGTGGAGTAGGCAACGCCTCCGGGGCCCACGAGCTCCGTGTCGAACTGCGCCGGCGAGGCGTCGGCGTCCGCGGCGGCGAACTCGTAGTAGCGCACCGGTTCCTCGCCGAGTGGGACAGAGGGCTCCTTCGCGGCGCGGAAGAGGTAGTCCAGCACTGCAGTTGTGGAGCGCAGCTGGTCGAAGAGGAAGTCCCAGTCGCGGCGGGTCAGCGCGATCCCCGGCATGCCGATCTCCTGCCAGGTGACCACCGTGCCCGCGGGGACACCGGGGTGGTCGAGCAGGAACACGGCTATCCACTCGTAGGCGTTGCCGTCGACGTTCAGGATCCGCTCACGGCCGTTGACCATGTCGGCTGGCGTCATACGCAGTTGCCGGACGGTCCCTTTCGCCTGGCTCATCGCCTTGGTGGCCACCTTCTTGATCCAGGCGGCTTCTGCGGTGTCGTCCTTGGGCGCGATGGTGCGGGCCTTGACCTGCACGACCGCGCCTCGATGGCCGGCCAGTAGCAGGCGGTCACCGAGTTCACGGAGGCCTGATCCTTTCTGGGCGTGGGCGGCCTGGCGGAAGACGAAGTCGGGCAGACCCCAGGCCGCCGCGGCATGATGGGCCGCCTGTTCCGCCGCAGGGCCGTGCTCGACGCCCGGGGCCAGAGGCAGCGCCGGCGGGACACGGCGGGTGTAGACCCCGGCCGGAGTGTCGACGACGAGCGTCAGCGCGGTGGCATCGTCCTCGTCGACGAAGCGCCACAAGGCAGAAGGTGATGGGGTCATGAGCGCCATTAGACGCGACCGGCCGCCCCGGGCGCCCAGGTTTTCCGCACAGGCTGGCACTGTGCCTGGCCGCGCGTCAGCTAGGTGATCTGGTGCACGCCGTGGCGGGCAGGTCGGCCGACGCCGATGAGGGCGGTGTGATTGTGGCCTCAAGCTCTACTGGGTCCTCATCGTGCCCCGGAGCACCGAGATGCCGCACGTCGTCGCAGCACCGGGTACCGGTGGCGAGGAGGTCGCGGACCTGTTCGGTGCACGGTGCTGGGTGTCGGTGGTGGCGTATGACGACGGGGTCGAGGTCCGGGATATCGGATGGTGCGGGTAGCGACCGGGCTGCGAAGGCATGAGCGGGAGGCCCTGGGCGTCAGATGATGGCGGCACCCGGGTCGCGTGACCTGATCAGGGCATGCGAAAGCGTATTGAGTGTCGCAGTTCGGCTCTCTACTGGGTTTACGAGGCTAGTTTCGGTGCCGCCTTTCGATAGATCTGCCGGTGGTGCATTCGTGGCCACACCTGTTTTGGATTGGCCGGGTCCTCAGGGAGTATTTATTCACCCGGATGGCTCTGGTCCGGGTTGGAGAGGCTTACGGAATCTGTGCGTGTTTCCTTGACTTGCTGTAGGCCGGCGGGCTTGACTCCGGAAGGAGAAGGGCCGTCTCCCTCTGCCGACGGCGGCCGTTCGCGTCGCATCCGGCGCGTTCTCTTTCATTCACGGGACATCACTTCACCTCTGCCCTCGCATTGAGGTGCGAACCCGTGCGCGCAGACTCGCCCCATCCTCATCCGGAACAGGGAGTATTCATGTCCGAAGAGACCTCAGTATCCGAATCGGCAGAACCCCGGCAGCCGGCCCCGCTCTCGCGACGGGGGCTGATGAAGAACACCGCTGTAGTGGGTGCCGGAGCTGCCTCTGTGCTGGTCCTCGGCGCGGCCGGTAACGCCGCCGCCGATCAACCGCAGGGCAGCCCGATCACCCCGCCGGCAGCGGCGGGCACCGCAGGCCAGGAGGACCAGCAAGTGGTGGTGCACCTTCGCGACGCGATGACCGGGGCAGCCGACATCTTCCACGGTGACCAGCACACCGAGGTAGTCGACCGTGGACTGGCCGAGGCCATCATGCGCAACCTCCGCTGAACCAGGCTCCCCCCCCGACAAGCCCAGCTGCGCCCACCACTCGCGGCCACCCAGGCCGCACCCGACTCTGTGAGGCATTCGATGTCTTCCCACCGCGAAGCACCCGAGATCTCCAAGGACCCCGTCGCTGACAGCACGGACGTGTATGCGTTCGTCAGCCCTGATCAGCCCGACAGCGTCACTCTGATCGCCAACTACATTCCGCTCCAGAACCCTGCCGGCGGACCGAACTTCTACGAGTTCGGCGACGACGTCCTGTACGAGATCCACATCGACAACGATGGCGATGGCTGCCCCGATGTGACCTACCAGTTCCGGTTCACCACCCGCCTGCGCAACCCCGACAGCTTCCTCTACAACACCGGCCCGATCCTGAGCCTCGACTCACCCAACTGGAACCGCCACCAGAGCTACACGCTCACCCGCGTCGAACGAGGCGGACGCACCACAGTCCTGGGCCGCGACCTGAAATGCCCTCCGTGCAACATCGGCCCGCTCTCCACCCCGCACTACGCCGGCCTCGCCGCGAAGGCCGTCCACAGCGCCGGCCGCAGCCGCAAGGCCTTCGCCGGCCAGCGTGCTGAGGGCTTCTACGTAGACCTCGGTTCCATCTTCGACCTCGGCAACCTGAGGCCCTTCCAGAACCTGCACAACCAGTTCGGCATGAGCGTCTTCACCCAGCCTGCCGATGGTGTCAATACCACCAAGGAACTCAACGTCCACACGCTGGCCCTGCAGGTCCCGATCACCGAACTGACCCGCCGCGGCTGGCGTGGCCGGGACGTCAAGGACCCCAGGGCCACGATCGGTGTGTGGACCACGGCAAGCCGGCGCCAGGCCCGCGTCCTGTCGCCCGGGAAGGCCACCGACCACGAGAGCGGTCCGTTCGTCCAGGTCTCCCGCCTCGGCAACCCGCTCTTCAACGAAGTCCTCGTCCCGCTCGGCAAGAAGGACCTCTGGAACACGCTGCCGCCCTCCGAGGACAAGCGCTTCGCGACGTACGTCGCCCACCCCGAGCTGGCCAAGCTCCTGCCCACCCTCTACCCCGGTGTCTTCCCGAATCTGGCCGCCCTCAACACCTCGGGCAAAGTCCGCGCCGACCTCCTCGCGATCTTGCTGACCGGCATCCCCGACGGAGTCGTCCCAGGCTTCCAGAACTACATCGGCGACACACAGGCCGACATGCTCCGCCTCAATGTCGCAGTGCCCCCCACGACCAAGCCCGATATCCTGGGCCTCATCGCAGGTGACGCGGCCGGATTCCCCAACGGTCGACGCGTGTTCGACGATGTCGTCACGGTCGAACTGCGCGCACTCGCCGGCATCACCGTCCCGCTCGTCGACAAGACCTACACCCCTGACCCCGCAGCAGGACAGGTCACCGACGGGTTGACACCCGACGACGTGAAGAACCCCTACCTCGACAAGTTCCCCTACCTCGGCGTTCCCTACGACGGGTACCACCACCCCTCCGCCTGACCCCAGCCCGAACCTGCCACCTAAGGGCTGTCCCGTAATCCCCGGCGGGCGCACGACGACAGCTACGGCGCCTCGCCGCGTTGTCGGAACGCCCGAATACATCCAGTATGCGAGCGCCCCTCCGCCTTGCGATGCACCGCATCTGACGCCCCGCGCTGATCCACCAGGGATTACGGGACAGCCCTTAGACGAACAGCTGGTGCCGCCGCCACTCCTGCCGCGGCGCCAGCTTGTCCCCGCGAACGACAGGGAATCAGCCATGACAGACGTCCACACCCACGCGCCCCTGCCCGCACCGTCCACCGAGGGCAGCGTCGTCCTCGACATCGGAGCCGACACCGGCGCCGTCATCATCCACACCCGCGCTGAACACGACGGCCTGGAAATCGAAGTCAGCCTGTCAGACGAACCGGACCGACGCACCCACGCTGCCGTCCGGCCTCGCCACCTCGCAGACCGCACCATCCACTGCCTGGTCATCTCCCCGCTGACCGCAGGCGAATACACCGTGTGGTCCGACGCAACCACACCCCACGGCACTCTCATCGTGACCGGAGGAAACGTCACCGAATACCAGTGGTCCTGACAGGACGGATCCTCACAGCCCGAACTCTCTGGCGGCGCAGACGACAACAACAAGCCCGCCCCGCCACGAACGACGCGGACACAGCCCATGACACCTGACGCACCAAACACCGTTGCAGTACTAACCGTTCCGGTCAGCGGCCTATGTTCGGCTGGCCCGGCACGATAAGCGGCCGCCGCAGGCCCGCACGACGGGGTGATGATCCTGGCTGCTCCTGTCCCTGACGAATCGCGCCGATGAATAGGGGTTGTTGCAGCTGACTCGAATCAGTTGAATGCCTGGGCGGGCGGGACTTTGCCTTCTCGCGTCGGGACGGGAGGGGCTCCGTGGCCAAGAAGAAGTCCTCGCTGAAAGAACGGGCTGGCCCGGTTCCAGGCAGCTGGGCGCCTGGAGGTCGCGGCCTTTCAGCCCGATACGGGCGGGCCGCCCCTCGCGGACATCTGCTGCTGGCTGATGCAGCAGGTGGCGCCCCTGAAGGACAAGGAGGCCGCGAGGCTCACCGAATATCTGGAAGGAGAGCCGACCTTCACCCCGGACCGGGCCACCGGCTGGGTGGTCGGCATGCTGGCGGCCGACCTGGCGTACGGCACGAGCGCCGACGACGCCCTGATGGACGACACCCGGCTGCGGGCGATCGAGGACGATGTCATCGAGGCCCTGGGCCCGGCCGCCCACTGGTACGCCACAGGCGACCACCCCCTGTCGCGCTTCCGGCCGCCCGGCTGCGGCCGGGGCTGGATGACCCTCACCCCCGCAACGTACGACCTGCTGCTTGCGGCACGTGGAAACGGCTTCGATCTGGTGCTGTTCCGGACACAGGAGGACTGACCGCGACCGGGGGTCCCTGGCCTGGCTATCGCGTACGGCCCTCGACAAAATCCCCCAAGGGGCTCGATCCTTTGTCCCGCCGTGCGAACCGGCGACGCGATGATCCCGGGTGGCGACGACTTCCGTAGCGCCGGGGCGGGTCAAGGAAGGGGTGCGTCTCTGCGGTGCGCTGGCTTCGTGGATGAGCAGGGTCTCAGAGGTCTTGAACCAGTCCTGCGCCGGCGCGCGCCCTGCACCTCCGCCTCGACGACGCCCCCGAGCGGCTTGCCCGCGCAGGAGGAGTGGATCGGCGAGCGGGTACTGGCCTCTGACGGCACAGGCCTGTAGCCTGCGGCTCCACTGGCCGGGCTGCTAGGCCATGGCCTTGTGATCGTGCCGGCGAGTCCAGGCCTCCCTCGCGAGCTCGTACTGAACGCTGCCGTGTTCAGCACCCTCGATGAACTCGGGCCACTCCTCGGAGAAGGTGCGGATCAAGCACAGGCCGGCCTTCTTCATGACCCGCCGGGAAGCCGTGTTGACCGTCATCGTGGTGGCCGCGATCCGCTCCACGCCCAGTTCAGTGAACGCGTAGTGCACCAGCGCCCGAGCACCCTCGGTGGCATAACCCAGGCCCCAGACCGACGGCAGCATGCGATACCCCAGCTCCGTTCCGCCGTCCAGGCCGACGCTGGTCGCCGGCCGCACCGAGTGCCAGCCCAGGAAGCTCCCCGACGGCTTCTCGACCACAGCCGAGAAGCCCAGGTCGACGGGAAGCCTGCGCGGTGAGCGGCATCAGGCAGACGGCGGTGATAACGCTGCTGACCGGCAGGGCCCGATTTGGCCGGCCGCAGCCACCCCGGCACCCTCACGGGACGGTCCTGTCTGCATTGGGTGACAGCCGGCAACAGCCCAGTTTGGCATCACATTGTCTCCGTGCGACGGCCGCTTGTACGCCCGGCGGGGATGACGTCCTGGCCGCCGCGTCAGTCGGTGTAAGGGTTGTGCGATTGGCGTGATGTGGTGCAGTTGTCGAACAGCTTGTCGCGGCAGACGGTCACGGTGATGAAGTACATGTAGCCCCCGGAGGTGCTGCCGGGCAGGGCGTCCCAGTGCACTGTGGTGTTGTAGCCACTTTTGTTCTTGTGGTCGGGGTACCGGAACCCGCCGTCCGAGACGTAGAAGAAGACCGAATTCCCGTCGTTGCCGGTGTCCTTGAGGTAGACATCGCGCAGCACCACGGAGTTGAAGCTGGTCCAGTCTACGGTCAGACCGATGGCCGCTCCTTCCGTACTGGTCGTGATCCTCTCGTTGTCGGATGCATGGGCAGCACCCGGCATGAGACCCAGTGCCGCAACCGCCGCGCTCGCGGTAACAGCCGCCATCACACGTTTCTTCACAAGCCCTCCCTGGAGAACATCGCCGATCCGCAGCACATCGTTGCCCTACGCGACATTCTTGTAACGTAAAGCTACCGACCGGGCGACCGGTTGACCAGAGGGCGTACATCGCAGCGGACCGAAACCCCCCAACAGCGGCACCCCGTACCCTTCACCGGTGCGCGATGGACCGCTACGACCAGGCAGGTCTACGACCCGTCGCTGAACGTGTGCGTCGCCCCCTCGGCCATCACCCGAGGCAGACGTCTACGACTACGCGGTTGAGAACGGCCTGGTCACAGACCAGCGCTAAGCAGCACTGGCGAAGTCCGCTGCTGATCCCGTGACGCTCCTGCTGGGCACGAAGCCGCTGGCGAAAGGGTCAGCAGTTGACTTCGTGTCATTCGCCTAAGAACCTGTTTCCGAACTCAGCTGCGCAGAGTGCGGGCGAGGACCTGCTCAGGAAGTGACTCCTCGCGCGTCGGTCCACTGCTCCTGGTCGTTCTTCCCGCCAACTGTGACCGGACCTGCGACAGGCCGGCTTTGACCGTCCAGGGCGGGGTCGGCCCGTGTCAGCCTGCGCACGGGCGGGCTCAAGCCCTCGCTCCGCTGGCAGTTGCCCGGCTGGCTCTCGATGCGTGTGATTCACATAGAGTGGTCAATTGATGGCGGAGGGTTATGGGGTGATCCTTTGGGTGCTCCACACCGAGTGAAGACCCCAACCATCTACCGCACAGGAGTAGACCGAATGTCGCATCGCCCTCCGCAGCTTTCCCGTCGCGAGAACGAGTACCTCTACCGCCTCACCGTCACGGGCGGGGACCAGGACGTCATCGACACTGTCCTGGCCGAACGGAACACCGAATACCCGGAAGAGGAACGCGGCAACCTGCTGAACAGGCCGGACCAGATGTTCGTCGTCAGCTACGAGGACAAGGAGTCCGCCGAGACGGCCGCAGAGCTCTTCCAGCTGGCAGGCGCCAAGGTCGTGGTGAACCAGCTCTCCGACCGCAGTTTCTGAGCAACGGCCTGGTGGTCACCCGCGCAGTTGGGGTGACCACCAGGCTATGAAGGTCCTTGGGGAAGATCGGACCGGCCAGTAGCGACTGGGCTATGAGTTGGTGGGTGTCGTCGCGGATCACTGGTGGAGGGCGGCGATGTCGGCCTGGGCTGCTTCTGCTGCCTCGGGCGTACGGGCTTGGGCGCTGTGGCAGGCCATCGTCCGCTGCGGCTTCAACCTCTCGCCGCGCTTTTCTAAGCTTCTGGGCAGGCATACCCGCAGCAGAGGTGTCGGTGCCCGGGGGCCGGGCACCGGGGCGGGACGCTGTTCGAGGGGACGCCGATTCTTCCGCGCCCTTGTGGATGGCTTTCCGGCCAAAGGCGTTGCGGCCTGCGGCGTGTGAGGTTCGGGGGTCGTTGTGCCCGGCGTCTGTTGATCACCGTATGAGGAGAGTTTCGTGGCTGTTTTCACTGCCGCTCTGGTGGCCCGTCACAGCGACAAGGCCGTGTCCGTGCTCGCGGCGGGGACCGGTGACGGTGCCGAGGTCGTCCAGTGGACCGACAAGAACAAGACCAACCAGCACTGGAACCTGGTGGCGACGACTGGCGGTTACTACCACGTCATCGCCGTGCACAGCGGCAAGGCCCTGTCCGTCCTGCGCGAGGACCACGAGGACGGTGCGAACGTCGTCCAGTGGGAGAACAAGAACAAGACCAACCAGGAGTGGAAGCTCGTCCAGAAGGACGACGGCTACTTCGCCCTGGAGGCCCGCCACAGCGGCAAGCTCCTGTCCGTGCTCGCCGAGGACAGCGCCGACGGCGCGAAGCTCGTCCAGTGGACCGACAAGGACAAGCCCAACCAGCACTTCCGCCTCGCCTGACACGCACCCACAGGGCCCTGCCGGTTGTCACCGGCAGGGCCCTGCTGTGTCCGGGCCGACTTCGGCTTCGGGGATCAGCGGTACAGGTGGGCGCCGAGAACGATCATGGTCTGATCGGCGCGAGGGTGCTGACGCGGTTCTCGTACTCGCGACGGGTCTTGCGCTGGGCCGGAACCGCAGGGACGTCCTGGGCGCCGTCGAGCGGCTGACGGCGGGCGAGGAGCTGACGGTGCACCGGTGCCGTGCGCGCCGGCAGCGCTGTGCGGGTCTCGCGCTGACGTGCGGGGACCCGGGGCCGCTCGGACCCTGGTCATCGGGCTTCGAGCGAAGCCGTCTCACAACGCGGAGGGCCGGAACTCCAGAGCCCGAGCGACAAGGCCCGAGGATGTGCGCGGCCGAGATCGTGCGAATCGGCCGCCCGGGTTCGGCCCACAGTGAACACCGTGCGAATCGGCCGCCCGGGTTCGGCCCACAGTGAACACCGTGCGTGTTCGAATAGTGACTTGTAGTGAAATGGAGGGGACAAAGCCCGAGAGAGAACGGAACCTTCATGACCGACCCCCTGACCACCCCCGACTTCGAGGTCACCGAACCCGTCGAGCCGACGGTCACCCTGTACAGCGGTCCCGACTACACCGGGGAGAGCTGCACCCTCCCCGTGGACGGCCGCACGTACTCGCTGGCCGCGACCGGCCTGACCGCGATCACCTCCCTGAAGATCAACTGGGCCGAGGACTCGCACTTCACCTCTACCCCCCCTACCTGCGGGTGTACACCAAGCGCCCCACGCTCAGGCGCGGGGACGTCAGCGACGGCACCCACACGGACTTCACGAAGGACGCCGCCAACACCGGGACGTGGGCCACCGCGACCTACGTCAAGGCCGCGTTCGTCAGCGTGCTGGCGGGAATCGCAAGCGCCCGACCCGGGGTAGACGCGGTGAGGGAGCCGGAGCGCACGATCTACGACACGCTCCCGTAGCCACCCCTCAGCGGCCCACCCGGAACCCGCCGCCGGGCGGGCCGCGACCTCCAGGTAGGAACCCGGCCTTGCCGACACGGCCCTTGGGGAGGATCGGACCGGTCAGTAGCGACTGAGATCGAGTCGGCGTGGCGCTTTCCGTAAAGTCCTCCCCGCCCTCCCAGGGAATGGAAGCCTGGCTGAGTCACCACCTCTCCCTGAGGGTGGTTCGTGTCAGAAAGGCTGTTCATGATCGCCGGTAAGTACGAGCTCCTGTCCGACCCCGCTGACAAGGCCTACGACGAGTTCCTCCAGGCGGCGGGGGTCAGCGATGCTCACCGCGAGGCGTGGAGCATGGTCAGGCCCGCGGTAGTGGTCATCGACGAGGGCGGACAGTGGCGCATGAAGACACTCTCCGCGCTGGCTAACGAAGAGGTCCTGTTCACCTCCGGGGTCAAGACCCCGATCCAGTTCTTCGGGGTGGACGCCATCTCGGTCATCACCGTGGTGGGCGGCAACAAGCTCGACCAGAAGTTCACGGCGGCCGACAAGGAAGTCCGGATCCTGTCCGAGTTCGCTCCCGACGGGATGACCAGCACCCATGCGAGCCAGGGGAAGACCGCTGTCCGGAAGTACAAGCGGGTCGCCTGAGCCCGCTAGGTGCGGGCGGGCGCGGTCGCAGACCGCTGGCGCAGGGCGGGCGTCTTGGTCCTGTTGGCGGAACCGGAGGTGACGCTTTCGAGGGTGGTTCGTTGGTCGGGTCATGATCAAATCTGCGGTGCGTTCTGCGGTGGTACTTGGTGTGGCCACGGCCGGCCTGTTCATGTCGGGTCCCGTCTTCGCGGCGACCGGGACCTCTCCGGCCGCTGCTGTCCCTGAGGCGGGTAGGGACCTCCTCGCTGAGCTCGACGAGCTCGTGGAGGCGGGCGGAGATGTCGCCGGGGCCCTGGTACCGGGAGGGGCTGACGAAGCAGACCCCTCCGATGTGCCCGAAGCTGTGGAGTCGGCAATCCTCTTGAACTCCGAGGACGTCCGCGACGAGCTCTTCGACGAGCTCCTCGACCTTCTCCCTGATGACGGGTCGCCCCGGTGAGAGGGAATCTTGGGGGAAGGTGACCTCTCGCTGCCAGCGGCCCTGTGCCCCTGTTAGGGAGCGGTTTGAGTCGTTCCTGAGCGCTGGCAGAGGGCGGCGAAGTCGGCCTGGGCCGCCTCGACGGCCTCGGGGTACGCCTGTCCTTTCTGATACTCGGCGAGCGCCCGGTAGATGCTCGCGACGGAAGGGCTCTGGCCCTTCCGTTTGCCGGTGGGGATGATCAGGTCGGGCTGGATCTGCTCGATGGACTCGCCTGCCGTGCGGCGGCGGATGACGGTGTGGAGCATGTCGTCGGTGATGGCCGGGGGGCGGCCGCCGTGCTTGCCCTTGCGGGCCGCGGTGTCGAGGCCTTCGAGGGTGGACTCGCGGATGTTCTCCCGCTCGGTCTCGGCCATCGCGGCGAAGAACGCGAACAGCAGCCGGCCGGGCCCGCTCGGGTCGTACATGCCGGGCAGGGGTCCGGCGAGCATCTCCAGGACCAGGCCGTGGGCGGTGAGGTGGTCGGCGAGCGCCGTGAGTTCGGCGGCATCCCGGCCCAGCCGCTTCATCTCGTAGACGCTGAGGATGACCCGGCAGTGCGGCGCGTGGGCCTTGATGTCGCGGGCCGCGGCGAGCGCGGCCTCGAACTGGGGGCGGACCCGGATGCGGGTGCTGATCTTCTCGCTGAAGACCTTCTCCCGGGGGATGCCGTGTTTGGCGAGGGCGTCGAGCTGGGAGTCGAGTTCCTGGCCCAGGGTCGAGCAGCGGGCGTAGCCGATGCGGATGTCGGCGGTCGGGGTGTCCGGGGCTAGGGCGGCGGGTGGCGGGGTGCCGGGCCGCCAGGGCTGGCCGGGACCGCGGCTCGCCGGGGTCTGGACCCGCAGCAGCTTCGCGAGGCGGGGCACCTTGGTGAACCGGCCGGTGTGGTAGGTCCCGGCGACCGCGCCGGCGCGAGAGCGGCACGGGGAACCCGGCACGGCCGCGCACCGCGGGCACGGGTGGCGCTCGACGTCGTCCGCGTCGGCCGGGGCGGGTTCGTGAGGGTCCGTCATGGCCCGGATGTTCTCACAACTCAGTTCTCAGAAGGGGGTGCGCCCTGGGGTTGTGTGAGAACGGGTTGTGAGAACCGATTCGGGGTTCTGCGACCTCGTGCGGACCTCCGGCGGGGCTTCTCTGGGAAAGGACCGTTTGTGAGAGCCGCGATCCGGAACCGCCGCCTAGTGCGGCCTCGGTAGAAGCAATGGAACCGTGGTTGGCGCCGAGATTGATCAAGGAAGCTGGGGTGCGACGCCTTGGCCACTACCGATCGGACTCCTGCAAGGGGCCGCGAGGTGATCTTGGTGAGCTGAGTGCCCCAGTAGGTGATGGGCGGTGACCGGCTGGCGGTGGGATCGTTCTCCGGGCATGAACAAGATCACTCTCAGGCGCGTTCTCAGCGGTGCCGCCATCGTCGGCGCGACCGTCCTGGCCACCGCAGCCCCCGCCGCAGCAGGCAACATCGACATCGTCAGCGGTGAGGGCAACAACCTCATCGGCGTGCTGGAGGGCGTGAAGGACACCATCGGCAAGACCCCGGCCGGCCACGCCGGAGGGCAGGTCATCTCTGAAGGCGACATCCTCGCCGACCTGGAGTCCGGGGAGCTGCCCTTGGCGGGCTGAAGCACCGGACGTGATGGGGGCACTCACTGGTACGGGTGAGTCCGCCCCGGCTCGCCTGCTAGCTGGCCATGCCCGACTGCCGATCCAGGCCCAGCCCCACCCGAACGCCGAGCTTCGGTAGACCTACATCGATCCCATGATTACCGGCTTAGCGTTACCGCTGTTCCCCGAGGCCGCAGTAACGCGTCACCGCCCGGCCGCGGGGCCGGGCCTGCGGCCGGGATGCGACAGCCCGCGCGTGTGCACGCCGTCCGCCCGGGCGGGTGCGCAGGCGTCACCCGGCCACGCCTGTCCGGCCATGGGTGAGGGTGCCCGGCCGGGGCTCTGCGGGGGCAAGCGTGGCCTGCGGGCGGATTTCCGGGCGCCCGCCTGCCTTCGGCTCGGTGGCTCTGTCCGGCTGGAGCCGGCTCCTCTGGCGTCATCCGCGTACAGGGGCGGAAGGATTCAGAAGCGCGCTCAGACAGTGATCTTGGCGTCGATCCAGAGGCAGGTCTCCACCCGTGCATCGGCCAGGCAGGCCCTCGGGGAGGGGCGGGACGGCCTGTGGCCACGCGGCTGGCGCATGCCGTTCACTGTCCTGGCCCGGTGCGCGGGTTGACGGTGCGGCGCGGTCAGGAGAATTCCACGAACTTCCACTGCTGGAGCTTCGCCAGCGAGTCGCTGCGCCTCCTCAGCCACGGAAGCAGGCCCTCTCCGTGGAGCCCCTCTTCCATCGTGCGGGCCATGTCTTCCTCCTGGGTCTCGCGTCGGTTCAGGTTCAGGTGCGCGATGGGCTCCTCTTCGTAGGTGCTGATGTCCGCGTCCGCATCCCCGAAGTCGAGCACGGTGAGAACCTTGCGGTCGTCTCCCTGGACGGTGATGTAGCCGTCATCCGCCTTCAGGACCGACAAGTCGTCCTGCCCTGTGCCCCGCAGTGAGATTCCGTCCCGGAAGCTGCCGTGCAGAGCGAAATCTCCATACGGGTCGAAGTGCATGCGGTGTACCAGCAGGTTGGTCGACGTTCCGTGCGAGTTCTTCGCGGTGTCGAGGTACCAGCCCTGGAACCCGTTCTTTCCGGACGGCAGCCTCGGCTCAAGCACCGGCCGCGGCGGATTCGTGAACGTCCGCACCTCCGCCGAGCCGTTCACGTGGTTGATCTGTTCGTCCCTCGCCACGCCCTTGACACCCGGACGGGCTGCCAGACACAGGCCCGACTCCTCGTTCACGATGAGGAACTCACCCGCAGGGAATCCGTTGACCGACACGACCCCCACCACCTTCCGACTCAGTTGCAGTTCTCTGGCTGGTCTGACGCCGACGCACGGCAACCAGACCTCCAGGTGATTGTGCGATCACTATAAGTGACATGGCGTGATGGTTCGTCCGTCCGGTCGGACCGGATTGACGAACCGGCGACCGGTGCCCAGCGGAGGGCTATAAGATCGCCGAGTAGTTACGTTCTGCTCCTTATCTGCGACTCTCCGTGAGGGAATCGCTGGCTGGTGAGCGTTCTACCCAAGGGAGATCTCCATGAGCAACAACCATGTGACCGTCGAAAGCACCGACCAGATGAGCTTCGCCAGCAGGGAGTTCACCATTGACAAGAGCGCGAAGGAGGTCACCGTCAAGCTCACCCACTCGGGCAGCCTTCCGAAGGACGTGATGGGCCACAACCTGGTCATCGCCAAGACCGCCGACATGCAGAGCATCGCAACCGAGGGCATGACACAGGGCCTCGATAACGGCTACCTCAAGCACGACAACGCCGCGATCATCGCCGCCACCAAGATGATCGGTGCCCCGGAGAGGGAAGACTCCGTGACCGTCGAGACCTCGAAGCTGGAAGCCGACGGGGACTACTCGTTCTTCTGTACCTTCCCCGGCCACATTTCCTTGGAGAAGGGCAAAGTCGTCGTCAAGTGACGACCAGCAGATGCACCGCGGGCCGCCGGTTCCACTGAGCTGGCAGCCGTCGCCCCTCCGCCTCACACGGCGGGTTCCGCGTCGGCCGGATCCCTCAGCGGACGGCGGCCGGGTTCCTGAGGCCGGAAGAAGGCGTACCGGCCCAGGAAGTTGATGTGGTCGAACTGGAGTGGTGACAGGCGGGCGAGTAGGTCGTCGGTGACGGGGAATCCGTCGGCGGCGAGCTGTTTGGCGGCGCGGTCGAGGTAGAGGCTGTTCCACAGGACCACGCCGTTGAGCGCGAGACCCAGCGCCCCGAGCTGGTCCTCCATCCCCTCGCGGTAGTGCTGGCGCAGTTCGCCGCGCTGCCCGAAGAAGATCTTCCGGGCGAGGCGGTGGCGGGCCTCGGTGATGTTGAGCTGTTTGCCGATCATGCGGCGGTAGCCGGTGTCGGAGACGAACTGGAGCAGGTGCAGGGTCTTGAAGATCCGCCCGTAGTACGCGAACGCGTCGCCGAGCCCGGTGTGGCGGCCGTCCCGCGACAGCATGCGGATCAGGTCATAGCCGCGGACCTCGCCCGTAGTCAAGGAGCCGGCCACACGCAGCATGTCGCCCCAGTGCGCGCGCACCCGGTCGAGGCGCACGGTGTGACGGGAAGCTTCCTGGAGGGGCCCGTAGTCGGCGGTGGCGTGGGTGCGCCACAGGCGGGCGTCGCCGATGTCGGCGATCCGCGGGGAGAACTGGTAGCCGCAGATCGCGAACAGTCCGAAGACAATGTCGGAGTACGAGGCAGTGTCGGTGATGACGGTCTCGGGCTTCGGTCCGCCGTCCCGGTTGTGGAGGGCGTCGAGGATGCGCCGTGCAACGCGCCGGCGAGTTCGGCCAGGTGCGCGGCGGGCTCCGCGTCGAGTCCGAGCGCGGTGAGCACGGTGGGCTGGGCGCTCTCCCAGCGGTCTCCGCTCAGGAGCTTGGCCCGCGGGTCGCCCCACCGGTCGCCGCGCCGGGCGTAGACATCGCGGCGGCGCAGGGAGCGGTGCAGGTGCTCCAGCACGCAGAAGGAGTAGGCGGCCTTGTCCGCCAAACCGGGCTCCAGGCCGGGGGCGGCGAACACCAGCCGCCGCCACGAGCCGCTCACCAGGGTGTCGGAGACCTCGGAGGCGTCGATCTTCTTGCGGCCGATCAGATGCGGCAGCTGCTTCAGTGCTTTCACCACCGGGGCGCCGGCCTGCACGGCGCCGAAGTCGACGACGTCGACCAGCAGCCGGATGAAGCCGCGCACGGTGCTGTAGCGGGTGGCGAGCGCGGCCCGCCACTCCGCGTCCTCATCCCCCTCCTCCTCGGGGACGACCTCGGCGATGATCGCGAGGGCCTCGGCGAGCTTCTCGCGGGGCACGACCTTCTCGATCGCCGACCACGCGTCGACCACCGAGACCAGCTCCCCGGTATCGGTCGCCGGCGCGGTCTCCAGCAGCACCCCGACCGCCTTCGCGACCCGCCCCGCCGCCCGGCGCAGCCTCGGCAACGACCTGAGCTTCTCCTCCTTGCCGACCCGCTCCGCCCGCGACAGCAGCCGGGACGACATCAGGACGTCCAGAAGGTCCAAGGCGTCATCGACGGTCGCGGTCTCCAGATGCTGCACCGTGGCCAGCAGCGTCGCCGTCTTCCGGGACTCCTCCAGGTCCCGCAGGGTGGGCGCCTTCGAGCCCATCCCGTACCGGGCCAGCCCCGACATCCGGGCCGCCGGCACCACCGACGTGGGCACCAGGTGGGCGCCCAGGCCCTGGACCTCCTTCGCCCGCTCCAATGCCGCGGTCATCGCCGTCCCCGAGACGCGCATCGGCGGTGTCCGCAGCCGCTCCAGCTCCGAGACCCGCTTGCCGTCGGGAACCTTCAGCAGGTCGCGCATCGACTGCCTCAGGTCGTCCGGGACGGCCTCGTTCAGCGTCCGGTACAGGGCCGTGCTCTCGCTCGCGCGGACCTCGGCGACCAGCCGGGTCAACGTGGTGATCCCCGGCAGCAGCACCCGGCTGTCCACCAGCCACACCACCGCCCGGTCGAACAACGCCCGCGGCCCCTCCAACGACGCCCACACCCGCGCCGCCAGGAACGCGCGGACCTCGTCCTCCGCGGCCGGGAACTCGCGGTAGCCGCAGGCGTCCCGAATCTCCCACGCATGCTCGTACCGGTTCTGCCGCCGCGCCCCGTAATCGGCGAACTCCTCCGGCCCAATGTCGAGCTGCTCGGCCGCGAACCGCACCACCGCGGCCGGCACGACGGACAAGTCCTCGGTCGGGAACACCCCGAGCATCCGCACGCAGCCCCACTGCACCGCCCACCCCAGCCGGTTCGCCGGAGCCCGCTTCCCGCGGGCCAAGGCGAGTGCCTGCGCGTCCAGGCGGAAGAACTGCTCCAGCTCACCGGGAGAGGGCACGGCAGCGAACCGGCCGAAACGGGAGACCTGATCATCAGAGAGGAAATCAACTGGCATGACCCGGACCGTAGGACCGCTGAACAGCGGAAACAGCGCGAGTCATCGAACCGCAATCAAGATCGGCCAGATGTCGCTACTGGCCGTTCCGATCCTCCCCGAGGACCATGAAGGTCAACGCGCCACTGTGTGGACACCTCCAAAGCTGCTCGCAGTCGTGGTGGGTGCTGCCGAGATTGCGGTTGCGGCGCTTGCCGGAGCTCGTCGAATGCCGCACGGCAGGGATTGCCACCGTGACCAAACTGGTGGAGGCCTTGGCCTGCCGTCGGGAAGCAGTTGCCCCCGAAAGTGGGATATGGCGGCAGGGCGGGAGAGCCCGTAGCGGCCACCAAGGGCCTTTAGTCTTTATCGGATTTTTTATCCCATTTTCATTTCCTTGGAGATGGGCGGCTTGTATCTGTCGCTGCCGCCCGTGACGGCGGGGTCGACTGCCTACCTTGATGTCCGCGCGGTTCGCCGATGCTTGAGGCGGAGCGTGTCAAGCGCCTTGTCATGAGGGTGATGGCGGACCACGTGATCAGGGTTTCGGAGTGCTGGATGAGGCGTTCGTAGTCCCTCGCGTGCCGGCGGGCGTGCATCATCCAGGCGAGCGATCGTTCGACGACCCAGCGGCGGGGCAGGACGATGAAGCCGGAGGTGTCCTTGGGGCGGCTGACCGGCTTGATCGTGAGGTTCAGTCGCCCTTTCGCCCAGGTCACGAGCTTGCCCGTGTAGGCGGAATCGGCCCAGACGATCGTGATCTCGGGGTGGGTGAGGCGGAGCCGGAAGAGGATTTCCTTCGCCGCGTCGCGGTCGCTGAGGGAGGCGGGGGTGACCATCACCATCAGTGGCAGGCCGCGAGTGTCGACCACCAGGTGCCGTTTGCGGCCGTTGATCTTCTTGCCCGCGTCGTAGCCGCGGGTGGCCCGGGAGACGGTCTCTGCGGCTTTCACGGACTGGGAGTCGATGACCGTGGCGACAGCTCTGGGAGCTTTGCCCAGCTCGCGGCGGATCCGCGAGACGAGATGGTCACGGATCTGGTTGACGGTGCCGGCGGCCGCCCAGCGGGCCATGAACCCCCAGACCGTGCGCCAGGGCGGGAAATCCGCGGGCAGGGCCCGCCACTTGCAGCCGGTGTCCACGACGTAGCGGATCGCGTCCACGATCTCCCGCCTCGGATGCTTCTCCGGACGCCCGCCGACCACGGTGTCGCAGGCCGGGATGGGCAGAAGCTGTTCGATCAGGGCCCACTCGGTGTCGGTGGTGTCGGTGGGATAGCAGCGCCGGCGCATGACAACGGGTACCTCCAGGCATGGATGCGGGGGGCCGGACGGCGAAGCCGTCCGGCCCCCGCCAGGGTGGGATGGGTCAGGCCGAGGCGACGAGGTCGAGGGTGGATTCGATGGAGTTGAGCTGGGCGACGATGTGCCGTACCCACTTGTCGTTCGGGTGGGCAGCCGCGTGCGGGGCGACGGTGCCGGTGATGAACCGGCGGAACTGGGTCAGCTTCTCGCCCACCACCTGCCGCTCGTAGGCTTCCAGCGCGGCCCGTTCCGCGCCGAGCTGGTAACCGTCCGCGCGGGTCCAGATCAACGGTGGCCAGCCCTTGGACGCGGCCTCGTCCTTCAGCGCCGCCAGCCCGGAGCGGACCTGGTGCGGGGACAGTGCACTGGCCCGCACCAGCTGGTGGAACTCCAGACCGGCCGGGCGGGCTTCGAACAGGACGAAGCGGACCGTGTCCGCGTGCCGTCTGGCGGCGTCCCCCTTGCGCCGGGAGGCGCGGGGCACGACTACTCGCCCCGCAGCATGGCCGCGAGCTCGTCGTCCATGTCGACCTTGCCGGTATCGACCGCCGTCTCGATCCAGTCCAGCGTCGCCCTCACCTTCGCGACGCCCCGGTGCACGATCGCCGACTCGTCCTCGGACAGGGTCCGGTCCCGCAGCCCGGGGACGGCGCGGCCGGCCGCGGCGACGAACGCGTGGCAGGCGGTCACCAGGTCGAGAAACTCCACCGTCCGGTCGATGCTGCGGACCGCCGGCGCAACAGGGTCCGTGCGTTCGAAGTGGTCGTGTGCTTGTCGGCTGCGTTCGTTCTGAGCATGGTTGACCTGGAAGCGGGCTGTGTCGTCACTCATCGCCTTGAACGCGACGTCCGGCCGCCGGAGCAGGCTGGTCGCCGCCGTGGTGGCGACGTGCTCGTCCCGGGTGAACTCCTCCACCACCCGCACCTTGTCGTTCCGGGACACTTTGGCCGCGACCTGGGGGCGCTTGAGGAAGTCGGTGGTCACCGCCGCGGCGACCTCCGCCTCCTGGGCGAGCGAGTGGATCGCAGTGACCTTCTCCTGCCGGGAGACCGGCGTCTCCACCTGGAAGCCGACCCGGCGTTTGGCATCGTCCACGGTCCAGCGCTTCTTGCCGACGGGCAGTTTGCCGATCTCCGCGAACCGGTCGGCTTCACCGTCGATGCTGGCCAGCACCCGGTGCACTGTGAACGAAACCCCTGGGCGGCGCCGGTCGGCCGGCCAGCGCGAAGCCGTCCAGCGAGCGGTCTTGACCGTCGACAACGACAGACCGATATCGCCGGCCAGCATGTCCAGGGACGCTTCCACCGACCAGGCGTTCTCCGAGACCGGGCCACCGCGGGGGCGCATCGGCTCGACCTCCAGGGCGCGGTCCCCGATCGTGAACTGCCCGCGCGTCTGCTGTTCGACCACGTCCCGCAACTCGGCCACGATCTGCTCGTAGCGGGACAGAGTCACTTCTCCGACGTTGCTGTTCTCCTCCGGCATGGTGCACTCACCATCCAACTGCGGACATCGGTACGGCACTTCGGGCCGCATTGGACCGGTTCCGCTTCCTCCACGGAGAGTCAGACCAGAAGTAGGAAGATCACAACAAAAGATAGAAAATAACCGGCTTTGACTGGATCAGGTTCGTGGAAGCGTTCGCCTTACGGTCACTGTGACCGAGTCCCGAACGTTTCCTTCCGCGACCGCCAGGCGGCCACCTTGCACCGCTTCGAGCAGTAGACCGCCCGCACACTCCGGTCCACCCCCGCCGTCCAGCCCGCGCCGCAGACCAGGCACGACCTCCGGCCATCCTCGCCGCGGACCGCCGCCAGGCGGCGCCGCAACCGACGCCGCGACCGCCACTGCCTGGAACGACACGCTGCCGAGCAGAACACCGCGTGCGGCCGGGCATCCGGCCTCAGCCGTTCACCACAGCCCTCGCAGACCCTCTCTTTGGCCCTGTCGACACCCTCAACCACCGCATCAGCGTAGGGCTCAGGCTACTCACCAACGGGGGATCAGAAACGGGTTCTAAGGGCTCGCAGAGAAGGGTGAACCGTTCCGGGTTCGGTAGAAAACGTAGATTGTGGTGGTGAATTCTATCTAGGCGGCGGGCACCACTCCCGCGCAGAGCGCAGCGAGAAGTCCCCACGCCATACCGGCGAGCCGCCTGCGGCAGCTGCGACCCCGAGCATGCCGACCACGAGTGCGTTGCGCGGCTGCAGGGTGTCGGTCACTGCGCGGGCAACGCTGTTCGTCGTGGATGTGGCCGGACCCGGCGGATTCACTCTCGTCCTTCGTCGATCGGAGCTGGAACCTGTTCGTGGCGGCCGGGCGAAGGTCGCACCCAGCCGCCGTCCTGTCGGGCTAGCGTCGGATCGTGGCCGTCAGGGAACCCATGGTGACGTGGGGCGTCTGCTGCGGATCCGGGTGGGTGCGGATCAGCCGGTGCCCGACTCCCCACACCAGGGCGCCCAGTGCGAACCCGTACACGACGACCAGTCCGTGCCCGTTCTCCTGGGCGAACCACATCGCCAGGCCGAGCACGGGTGCCGCAATGGCGAGCAGGCGGTCCTTGTGATTCTTGGCGTGCAGCAACAGTCCTGCGGCGAGGGTCGCGGCGAGGAAGTAGGTGGCTCCCGAACTCCCCGCGAAGTTACGGGGATCGGTGCTGCGGCTCGTCTCCATGAACAGCGAGTCGATGTGCTGCGGAAGAAGGATCCCGGCCACGAACAGACAGAGCATCAAGGGCCCGCCCCAGAACCACTCCGCGAGGGCCGCGATCACGGCGAGGGTCGCGATGTTCCAAGCCCCGCCCAGGAAACCTCCGTTCTGCATGAAGACCGAGGTGGCCGGGCGCCACCAGCCGGACCTGCTCGGATCCGCGTCGAAGGCGTCCATGGCCCCCGCCCAGCCGAGTTGGGTCACCACTCCGGCGACTGCGACCGCGAGCACGGCTACGGCGGCCCAGGGGATGCGCCGCTGCGGGATCGACTCTGGGCCGAGCAGTGCCATGCCCGCCTTGAACATCAGCACGATCAGCGCTGCCGTGGTCACGTTGAACAGCAGATTGCCCATGACTGTCTCCCCCGTCGTTCGCAAGCGTGGTCGAATGCGGAGGTGACGCTACTGGACGTGATCCGCTCAGTAGGGGCCGGATTCCCTTGCTGAGCTGGTTCTTTGCGAACTCTATGCAGTCCGCGCCGTCAGGACACCCCACCGCCCGGATCCGCTGGGGGTCGCTCCGTCCGCAGCACAAGGGTCGGTCCGGCGGCCTTGGGACTGCAGGCGTTCGCTGGCGAGGAGCTGCTTTCGGGGCCATTCGCCTGCGAGGGATCGTCCGATCGGCACATGTGGTGGTTTCTAGCTGAATCACAGGTCGTTGCCGTTGTCGCGAACGCCCGCGAGGCGGTCGGACTCGATGAGCGTGCCGTCCAGGATGACGTGCGTCGATCGGCGACATCACCCGCGCCGCACTCGTCCTCAACGGAACCGCAGGTCCCGACGCCACTGCCTGGAACGACATGCCGTCGAGCAGAACCTCGCCCGAGGCGGAGCGTCCGGCCTCAGATCGCAACAGCTCTCGCACACCCGCTCTACAGCCCGCCCGGCGTCCTCGGACACCCAGCCAGCCTAGGTCACAAAGCTACTCAAAACCGGGGATCGAAAACAGGCACTCACAGGTTCGGCCGATCGACCGCTGAGATCTGAACTCCTGCTCCTGAAAGACCGTGCCGCTGCTGGCCGGCGTCCGGAACAGGCACGGCTGCGTCCTGTGTGGTACCGCCTGTCGTGCCCGGGATGGGTGTGGTCAGGGCGCGGTCGTGGGCGCGGCTGAGCAGCAGGACGGAGAGCACGGCCCCGATCAGGCAGCAGAACATGTCCCACTGGGTGTCCCAGACATCGCCCTGGGTGGCCAGGAACGCGTCCGCGGAGTGGCCGCCGATCAGCGACGACCACCATTCCAGCATCTCGAAGAAGGCGCTGAAGGCCAGGCAGGCGCAGACCGTGAGCGGCGCGAGCCAGCGACTTCGGCGCAGCGGCGACGTTCTGACGAGCAGCTCTCGTACCAGGACGGCGGGGACGAAGCCCTGCATGAGGTGGCCGAGCCGGTCGTAGGGGTTACGGGAGAGCCCGAGGGTGTCCCGCACCCAGTTCCCGGCCGGGACCTGGGCGTACGTCCAGTGGCCGCCGACCGCCAGAACGAGAGCGTGCAGCACCAGCAGCCAGCACAACAGGTCCGTCAGCGGGAAGCGCCGCCAGAACGCGAGGACCAGCGGCACACCGATGATCACCCAGAACGTCTCCATCACCCACGTCACCCGGTCCACCGGCTGCCACCCGGACACCGCCATGATCACCAGCACTGCCCCGAGCGCCACCACCGGCCCCCGGCGCCGCTCCGCCGCCCGCGTCTTTTCGCTCATACCGCCACCCCTGCCGCTCGACTCCCACCCTGTCTTCCTGTGTCAGTGCATGACGGTGAAGGTCGCGGCCTTGGGTGCGAAGGTCGTGTCGCGGTCCTTGGCAGTGGCGAGCACGGAGACGTACCAGGTGCCCCCGGGCATCGCGGCCGCGTCCGTGGCGGAGTCCTTCACCCTGTAGGTGCACACCGAGGTCGTGGGCGACGTCGCCCTGCACGTGGCGTTCTCGACGGCTTTCATCTCACCGGCCTTGGGAGCCAGGCCCGAACTTGCCGGCCACGCCAGCACCTTCAGTCCCTCCACGCCCGAGTTGTCGGCCACGACAGCGGTGAAGGTCAGCGACGCCCCCGCTCCACCGGCCGGCAGGGCGTAGTGGGCCGCGGCCTTCGTGATGGCCGGCTTCGCGGGCGCCGCGGCACCAGCGGAGGTAACCAGCGCGACGGCGCCGACAGCGACAGCACCAGCTGAGACGAGCGAGATGACGACGGTGCGCTTGGACATGGAATCCCCCAGAAATTGGCTACTGCTGCCTCACCGGCGGGCGGTCGGTTGGTACACCCGCGGTGTGGTGTGACCAGCGTGCGGCAGCTGCCCTTCGCTCGGCATGAGTACACCTACTCAACCCGCATACCTACGACTCGGTGCGGCTGTCACGGGCGGCCTGTAGCCGGAGTGAGATCTCTCGAACCTGAGACACCGTCACTGAGGTTTTCTCAACGAAGATCATTTCCAGGTTCCGTTGGAGACGAGTGCGGCGCGGGTGATGTCGCCGATCCGGCTGGGGCTGAGGGAGACGTGTTTGAGTGCGCGCCAGCGTTCCTCGAGTTCGGCGGCTGCGCGTTCGCCGAGGGCGCGCAGGTCTCTGATCAGGGTGTTCGTGGTGCGGGTGTCGGTGTGGAGGGCTTGTTCGGACCTGCCCTTGGGGCGGCGGACCGGGACGTGTATACCGATGCCGGCGCCGATGTAGCCCTTGTCGGCGAGTGTCGGCAGGCCGTCGGTGGCGGCCTTGTAGAGGGCGGGCAGTGCGTGGATGCGGACGGCGGTGATGCCGGGCGTGGAGCCGGGCTCGACGTCGGAGACCCACAGCGGAGTGCCGTCGGGGGAGGACAGAAACTGCACGTTGCCGCCGAATGCCTTGTGTTTCTAGCTGAACCACAGATCGTTGCCGGTGTCGCGGACGCCCGCGAGGCGGTCGGACTCGATGAGCGTGCCGTCCAGGATGACGTGCGTCATGCCGTCCCGCCGACAGCGGTTCAGGACGTCGTGCAGGTCTGGAGCCTGGTCGGCGAGGACGTCAATGCCTTCGTGCAGGTAGCGGTAGCCGGTGGCCTGGGAGATTCCGGCGTCGCGGGCCAGGCGGTGCACGCAGGCACTCACGGAACCAGCGCAGGACCAGCACGGCCTAGCGGAACGGGCCCAGTGCCCGAGATCCTCGCGGGGTGCGCAACTGCCGCCGATGGGCGGCCAGCAACCGGGACAGGTGGTCCACGACGTGGCGCGGGACGTCGAGCGTGGCAACATAGGTGACCAACGTGAAGCCTCTGGTGGTTCAGACACGATCTTGTGGTGAGACCTGTCCTACCAGGGGCTTTACGTCTGCCCACGACCAGGATGCGTTCGTCCGATCCACCCCGGAACGAACGGTTCACGAGGTTTCGCGAAGATCATTTCGCTGAGAAAACCTCACTGGTCTCGGCGCCCTGGTCATCGGCATGCCGCGCGAGGCAGCAGACCAGGCACTCGCCTGCCCAGCTGGCCGGCTCTAACACTCACCTCGTAGCCTCCGCGTATGACTTCTGATCCGTTCCAGTGCCGCTGCGTCCTCTGCCATGACTACGGTGACCGAGACGAAGCGGACCGTATGGATCTGACGATCATCGAGAATGTGCAGCGGCACGGATGGCACGTCGTGATGGTTCCCGAGGACGATATCGGTCCTGGATTCGCCTACACGATCGGCCTGTCACACACTCACAGCGCACCTGAACTCGCCGTGTTCGGACTCGATATCCACGGCATGCACCGCATGCTCAACAGGCTCGGAGAGAAGTCCGCCGCGGGCGCTGTACTGGCTGAAGGCCAGAGACATCCTGACGTTGGTGACGGTCACCAAGTCGCGCTCAGGCAGGTTGATCTGCGCTGGTACCGGACCTTCTTCGGACAGGCCACCGGGTTCTACCGGCGGCCTCCCTTCCCCGTGCTGCAGGTCGCGTGGCCCGACGCGGATGACCGCTTTCACTGGGAAGAACAAGCAGAGGAGAGGCATCAGGGTTCCCAGCCTCAGTTGTGGCTGCGCCCGAGTGAGCACCCTGTCGGGATCTGGACGACCGAACTCTGACCGGTGCCGACCAGCGACGGAGTGAACCGGCGCGAGAAGCTGCTGGAGCAAGATCATTTTGTGGAGCAGTTCGAATCCGGCCCAACCGTAGAGTTGCCGCTTGATCTTCTTGATGCCTGCGTCATAATGGACGAGCTGCTCGGGGCTGAGGATGCTCAGGGAGCGGATCCAGAGCAGTTCCAGGCGTCGGGCCGCATCGAAGGCAGGATTGATTCGGGCCGGGAACGGAAAATGGAACGGGCGGGGTTCACTGCCCATGAGCCCGGTGTCGGCTCGGTCCACCGTGGTTGCGGACGGACGCCGAAGGATGCGGACTGCCGAGGTACCCAGACCGGTCGGGCCTGTGGGAACAAACACGAGTCCTCCAAAGCGAGCTCAGCCATACGCCGTCAATTGATTACGTCGTGTGCCTGCCCGTCGCGTGACAGGCGATCACTGCCACGGCGTTCCTCGTTCGAGTGGTCCTTGCAACAAACTTTGCTATTCCCGCCTCTGGGCGGGCCGTGAGCCAGGACCACCGGATGCTCGCCAACGTTCCCTTGGTGGCAGTCCGCTCGCCCCGGCCGAACGGGGCGAGCCGCTGAGTCGTTACCAGCTGCGGTCACAGGCGCAGTGCACGCGGAGGCGTCGGCCAGCGACCGGCCGATCACCCCGCGTTCCGCGAAGGTGGCAGGTGCTCAGCGTGGATCCGGCTGGGGGCGATCTCTGGCCCGCCGCGAGAACTGCACACCTGATTCGACGCCCGTCATGCGAGACATCCGGCGTGTGGACGCTCGGGGCCCCCGTCGGCTCGCGATGGCTCATCGGCCACCTCGGAAGGCGCATCGGATGCGGTGATTCCGAGCTGGGCGAGGATGCGGGTGGACAGGTCAGCGAGGCTGGGTGAGTTGAGCAGGGTGATGGCGGTGAGCGTGCAGCCGAAGGTCCGCTCCACGGCTACGGCGAGTTCGGTGGCCATCAGAGAGTCGATGCCGAGGTCGCTGAGCCGGCCGGAGCGGCCCAGCCGCTCTACGGGGATCCGGAGAATCTGGGCGATGGAGTGGGCAAGGATCTCGATGGTCTGGCTCCCGACCTGTGCTGCCGGCAGAGCAGCGAGGCTCTCACGGAGCTGGCGGGGGTCCCTTTGCTGGTCGCCATGACTGGCGGCCGGGATGACAGCGCTCAGGCGCGGGACGTTGATGGCGTAGCGCGAGCGGCTGATGCGCTCCCAGTCGAACGCGCCACTCACGGCGACGACATCCAGGTCCGGTCGGGCGAAAAGCCCTTCCAGTGCCGCGAACGCGCTGGCTGTGGTCTGCGAGCCCAGACCGGTGCGCCTCAACGACTCGACCCTCTCCTCACGCGCGAGGATACCGACGTCACCCATGAGCCCCCACTGAACCGCGAGCGCAGATTCGCCAGCAGCCTTGCGCTGGTGGACCAGTGCCTCCACGGCCATGTTCGCAGCGACGTAGTTGGCCTGGAGACTATTCCCGACGAGTGCTGCCGTAGAGCTGTAGACGACGAAGAAGTCGAGGCCCCTACCCCTGGTGAGGTTGTCAAGGACGTATCCGCCACCGATCTTCGGGTGGAGAACCGTGCGGTTTCCGGCGTCGGTGAGTTCGTCCAGAGGACCGTCGTCCAAGACCATGGCGGCGTGAATGACGCCCCGAATCGGGGACCCTGATGCATCGGCGGCGTCGCATACGCCTCGCATTGCGGCAACGTCGGCGGCATCGGCGGCGTACGGGATGGCTGTGACTCCGCGGGCGGTCAAGTGCTGGAGGAGAGCGGTTGCCTCGGGTGTGTGCGCACCGCGTCGGCCGACCAGGGCCAGCCTCCGGGCGCCGTGGTCGGCGAGCCAGCGGGCGGTCGCTGCACCGAAGCCCCCGAGCCCCCCGGTGACCAAGTAGGTGGCATCCGGATCAAGAGCCAAAGGGGTGGGCTGCGGATGGACCAGAACAGGTTCGTCGAACGTCAGGACGACCTTGCCGGTGTGGCGCGAGTGGCGCAAGAGGTCGAGAGCCTCGCCCACCCGGTGTGCGGGGTACGTGTGATGCATCAACGGCTTATAGATGCCCCGGTGGACCCGCTGTGCGACTTCCTCGAACAGCTCGGGGCCCGCCGGGTCACGGCCCTCCACCAGCGGGGTGATGTCAGCGCCGAAGAATGCGAGGTTGTCCAGGAACGGGCGCGTGGGCAGTGGAGCATTGCTGAGGAAGTCCCGCTTGCCGAGCTCTACGAACCGGCCTCCGCAGGCCAGCAGCTCGAGACTGCGGACTTGGGCCTCCCCGGAGAGCGCGCTGAGGACTACATCTACGCCGCGACCATTGGTGATCTGCCGCACTTGGTCTGCGAACTCGAGGGTGCGGGAATCGAGGACATGTTCAACACCCAGCAGCCGCAGAAGAGTCCGCTTGGCCTCGGTCCCCGCCGTTGCGATCACCCGGGCACCCCTGGCCTGCGCACACTGTAGTGCGGCGAGGCCGACCCCTCCGGCGGCGCTGTGCACCAGGACGGTCTCTCCGGCCCGGAGACGAGCCAGATACTCCAAGCTGTAGTGGGCGGTGAGGTACACGACCGGCAGGGTGGCGGCATCTGAGAAGGCCATACCGTCAGGCATGAGGGCGACCATGTCGGCGCGTGCGAGTGCGAAGGCGCCCAGGGCGGCAGGGGCAACAGCGAAGACACGGTCACCGGGCGCGATGCCGGTCACGTCTGGCCCGCACTGTACGACCGTGCCGGCGCACTCAAGTCCCAGCTGCGGTACGCCGTTGCGTTCGTGGGCCGGGGGGACCAGGCCCATCGCGGTCAGCGCATCGCGGTAATTGACTGCGCTGGCCCGCACGCGGATGGCCACTTGGCCGGGGCCTGGGGCGGGCTCCTCATCCTCTTCCCAGTCGAGCCGGTACGACATACCGATGTCGTGGACGCGCAACCCGTACGCGGAAGGGGAGTCGGCGGCGACCCAGTCAGCCTGCTCAGCGAGGTCCAAGACGCGAGGCACGAAACGCCCTTGCGGTCCGAGAACGACTTCGTCCTCGAGTGAGCCTGACAGAAACTCACGGGCAAGCGCTTGCGCGGCGTCTGTCGCCTCGGGCCCGGACGGGCCGTGATGCACAGCGATCCGCTTGACCTTGGTCCGGCGCTGTTCGTTGCCGAGCGATCGTCCTGCCCCCCACACCGCGGCGTCCGCGGGCCGGGTGGAGGGCAGCACCGTCATTCGCCCCTCCTGCCCGATGTTGACGATCCACAGGGTGACTTCCACGCCTTCGGGCAGTGCTGCACAGGCGCGAGCGACCGCCTGGAGCACCAAAATGCGCGCAGCCGCTTTCTCTACAGTCCCGCCCGGCGTGTCGTCTACGGTCGGCGGAGTGGACTCGCCCCATAGGAGAACGACGTTGGCGTGCTGCGCGTCCTGGGGCAACAGGTCCGGCCAGTTCACGTCGCACGCGTTCAACGCAGTAGTGCGGACATTCTGTTGATCCGCGGCGGCCAGAGCGGTGGCCAGTTGCTCGACGGCCGCAGTGTTGCCCTCGTCCGCGGCGAGAAGCCAGGACGTGTCGCTCGGAGCGGAGGGCTCCCATGTGCACGGATCCTCGCGTGGCTGGCGGGATGCGAGGAGCACTGAGCAGGTTCTGGCTCCGGAGGTGTCGTCCTGCCCCACCCCGGCCACATCGCAGAAGCCGACCTGGCCGAGCAGGGAGGGCCAGTCATCGCTCGGCAGCCATGGGGTATTGGGACGTAGCCGGGTGTCGGTGGAGGCCCAGAAGCTATCGAGCAGCCCGAAGATGCCAAGGCTGGCCTCCTCGTCGTGCCATTCCACGGCCAGCAGGTGCCCGCCGTCGGCCAGGAGGCTGCTGACATACCCCAGAGACTGGACGAGGTTCTTGGCCGTGTGCAGGGAGTTTGCGGCGATGACGATGTCGAACGAGCCACGGACGAACCCCTGCTCGACAGGGTCCCGATCCAGATCCAGTGCGCGGAAGTCGACGAAGTCGTAGGCGGCGAACTTGCGTTGGGCCCGCTGGAAAAAGCCCGAGGAGATGTCGGTGAAGACGTACTGAGTGCGACTGGGAGGTAGATGGGGCAGCAGCTCGGTGGTGATGCCTCCCGTTCCGCCACCGATTTCCAGAATCCGCAGGGGCCGCTCCTCGGGCCACGACGAGACGGCGGTCTGCAGCAGAACCTCTGCGATCCTGTTGTACGGCCGCAGCAAGTCGTAGAAGCGTTCGGCCAGCCAGTCGCCGTCGGAGAAGAGCAGGTCGGTCGGATTGCATCGGCCACGCAGGACGTCCGACAGGTTGCCGCCGCAGTTGCCGAGCAGCATCAGCGCGTCGGCGAACGAGGGGAGCTCGCGCACAGCTTTCTGGAGAACCTGCTCCGGCTCTGGCACAGCATCCAGGTACCAGCGGCGGTCCCCGGCGCGGCCGGACGGGCGGAGCAACCCCTGACGTACCGCGCTGTCGATCAACAGGTTGAGGAAGTGAGAGTGCTTGCTGTCCACACCGGCATTGATCAGGTCCGTCACGCCAAAGTCGACTCCCCCCTCGTGTTCCCCGTTATGCGTCCGCGGCAGAATCGTGGTGATCGCGGCGGTCGTAAAGTGTGCCGCGAGCTCCTTGAGACCCTTCAGGTTCTTCTCAAGGCTGACAAGGTCCTCCGCCGAGGTCCGGCGAGAGAGTTCTTCCGCACACGCGGACACGACTGCTGAAGGAGCGGGCAGCGGGGAAGCCTGTGCACCAGCGCCCGGCAGTGGGGCCCCGCGCAGCTCCGTGGTCAGGAGCGTACGTCCGGTGTCCTTCCCGTCACGAAGACGCCGCAGCACACAGCCGTTCAGTTCCCATGCCACAGCGCCGGACGAGTCAGTGACGGTGACGTCCAGCACGCCGTGCTGCGAGTTCACGGCACGGGATCGGACATGGACGAACCCGCTGTGCGCGGGAGTCCGCCACGGACGGACCGACTCGATGAAGGTGGGGATGAACGGCTGGCTGTCGCTGATCTCCAACCACAGGGAAGCCGACGCCTGCAAGGCGCCGTCAGTCAGTGTGGGGTGCGCGCGATAGCCCTCTGAGGGCGACGCTGCAGTGTAGGAAGCAAGCACTTCGCCCGATCCGGCCCACAAGTCAGTCAGGGTGTGGAAGGCGGGCCCGTAGGGCAGGTTGACACCGGTGGTCATCCGCTGGTGTTCTTCGGCAGAGATGTGCCGGTTCATGCGGGCACGCACCGCGTCGAGATCGATCGCCTCCGGGGGGCGGCCCAAGAGGCGGCGGACACGGCCGCGCGCATGCGCGTGCCATGCCGCGGATGACCCTGTCCGGCTGGCGATGGAGACCCGCCCGTCATCCTTCGATAGAGACGTCTGAAGACGTACATCCATGGCCGGGTCGTCCCAGGGCAGCACCAGTGCGCTGACGAGGTCCAATCCATCGAGTTCGACCAGTTCCCCCTCGAACGCCCGGTGCCCGGCGGCTAGCGCCATCTCCACGTAAGCGGTCCCGGGCAATACCACATCTGCGCCGACCTTGTGATCGCCCAGCCACGGAAGCCTCGCGGGCTCCAGCGAGTTGTGCCAGGCCGGCTCAGCAGTCGGCACACGCAGCCCGAGCAGAGGATGGCCTCCGGCTTCGACGGCATCCGGCTGCTCCGGCTCCGGCTCGAAGCCGGAGGGCAGCCACCATGACGGATCACCATTCCAGTGCCGCTCCCGCTCCCAGGGATAGGCCGGGAGATCCACAACACGGCCGGGCCGGGGGAAGTACACCTGCCAGTCGACATCAGCCCCGGCGGCCATGAGCCGCGCGACGACAGCGTCGAGGGCTGCGGACGTCGCGGCGGAGCGGGAGAGAGTGGGAACCACCGCC
Source organism: Streptomyces sp. NBC_00388 (assembly GCF_036061255.1). Lineage (NCBI taxonomy): Bacteria > Bacillati > Actinomycetota > Actinomycetes > Kitasatosporales > Streptomycetaceae > Streptomyces > Streptomyces sp. NBC_00388. The sequence continues at coordinate 39,288 of NZ_CP107948.1, read as the reverse complement.
GCTTCATGCCCGAGCTTCGTGGCTTGGCGTCGGACATACCCGGCCAGCACCGGATGCGGACCGACATCCACCACGGCGCTGCATTCCAGGGAGTCCAGCAGGTGAGTGACCGCGTCCCCGAACAGCACCGGCTCGCGGACATTGCGCCACCAGTACTCCGCATCCAGTTCAGGCCCGACTGCCACCGCACCAGTGACAGTAGACACGAACGGAATGTCGCACTTATTCGGGCTCAGCCCGGCCAGCGCCTCCAGCAGGGGCCCCCTGGTCCGGTCCATCGCCGAGGAGTGGAACGCGTAGTCCACCTCCAACTCGCGGAAAAACACGCCTTGTGGAGCCAGTTCCTCGTACAGATCCTCCAGAGCGTGAGCGTCACCGGAGACTGTGACGTCCTGGACCGTATTGACTGCTGCCAGCTCCAGGCGCCCGCCGTGGCCAGCCAGCACCTGCTGCACCTGCTCCGCGGGCAACCCCACAGCCGCCATACGCCCGGCGCCTGCCGTAGGCGCCTGCGCACGGCTGCGCTCGGCCACCACACGGGCAGCCTGTTCCAAGTCGAGGGCCCCTGCCGCGTGTGCAGCGGCAACCTCCCCGACGCTGTGTCCGGCTACGGCCGCCGGTGACACCCCGCGCTTTGCCAGCGCCGCGACCAGGCCCACCTGAACTGCGAACAGAAGGGGCTGGGCGATCTCGGCCCGTTCCAACCGTTCAGGGCTCACCGCCTTGGCAAGTTCTGCGAGGACCGACCACCCGAGCAACGGCGACAGCAAACCGTCGACTTGCTCTACAGCTGTCTGGAACTCCGCGTCCTGCTGCAAGAGGCGGATCCCCATCGCGGCCCACTGCGAGCCGTTGCCGGCGAAGACGAATCCCACGCGTCCTCGCGGGACGGCGCTCGCCGCCTGCACGGCCCCTTCCTGGCCCGCAGCAAATGCCCGCAGCGCAAGGGCCGCCTCGGCGGGACACGCAGCCAGCACGACTGCCCGCTCGCTGTGCTGGGTATGTCGCCTGCTCGCGGTCCACGCCAGGTCGTAGAACTCGTCCTCAGACGCCGCTTCCAGGCGAGCTGCCATCAGCTCCGCGGCTCTGGTCAACGCCGTGCGGGAACGGGCAGACACCATCACGGGCAACTGCCTGACGTCCGCTACTCGGGAAGGCGGCGGACAGGCCGCCGGCTGGGGGGCCTGTCCCAAGACGACGTGCGCGTTCGCGCCACCGAAGCCGAAGGAGTTCACCCCGACCAACCCTCGGCTGGCCGAGGAGCCCGCCGCCATACCGACAGGACGTGCCCGCAGCACCGGCTCCAGCCCAAGCCCCTCGAAGTCGATCGCCTCACTGACCGGCTCGGCGTGCAACGTCACCGGGATCTCTCCGTGCCGCAGGACCAGAAGCGACTTGAACACCCCGACGATGCCCGACGCCTGCTCAAGGTGGCCCATGTTGCTCTTCACGGAGCCAATTGGCAGCGCCGCCCCAGACGTGCGCCGCTTCCCCAATGCCCTCCCCAGGGCCGCGCACTCGACAGGGTCCCCGGCAGGAGTCCCGGTTCCGTGAGCCTCCACGTACACCAAATCGTCAGGATCCAGTCCGGCGCGGGAGTAGACATCCCGGAGCAGTTCCTCCTGTGCCTGCGCACTCGGCAGAGAGATTCCCTGGGTTCGGCCTGCTGCGTTCACTCCGGTCGCCAGCACCAAGCCATGAATCCGGTCTCCGTCGGTAACCGCGTCCGGCAGCCGCTTCAGCAGTACGACGCCGGCACCCTCCGAGCGCACGAAGCCGTCGGCCTGAGCTGAGAAGGCATGGCACCGGCCAGAGGGCGAGAGCATCGACGCCTTGGCATATCCCACGTAGTCGCTGGGGGCCAACAGCACATTGGCCCCACCGGCCAGTACCAGTGGAGCGGGAGTCGTCCGCAGAGCCTCGCACGCCTGATGCAGCGCGGTCAGCGAGGAAGCGCACGCCGTGTCGACGGCGATAGAGGGCCCGTGCAGATCAAATGCATGGGAGATGCGATTCGCCGAGCTGGCCACGCCGCCGGTCATCGTATATGCGTTCGTGCTATCCGGGCGCAGTTGCTGAAGCTGTTTGTAGCCCGGCGTGGAAACGCCCATGAAGACTCCGGCATTGGACCCCGCCCAAACAGCCGGATCGATACCGGCATCGTCGAACGCTTCAGTCGCGCACTCCAGGAGGAGCCGTTGCTGCGGGTCCATACGTGACGCCTCGCGTGGGAGCACCCCGAAGTACGAAGCATCGAATCCAGCGATGTCTTCGAGGAACCCTCCTGCCACGGTGTACGTCTTCCCGGGCCGTTCGCGATTCGGGTCCTTGAATTCTGTGACGGGAAAGCGGTCCTCCGGAACCTCGGTGACGAGATCCCGGCCCTGCGTCAACGCCGACCACAGCTCATCCATGGAGCTGATGCCACCGGGCAAACGGAACCCCACACCCACGATTGCCACGGCATCAGCGTAGGACCGTTCTGCGTTTCCGACTTCCCCATTAACGTCACGAGAAATCATCGTCACACCTCTCACCTGAACTGTGGCCTTCATCGCCTTCGGTTCCGAAACCGGACGGGGACATACTCTCTACGGTATCGAGATAGGCTAATTGCTGAAGCGGTTCGTTCTGGAAGAATCGCATGATGAGATCGGCGACTTCGGCAGGGCGCTCCGCATGAACGGCATGGTCCGCCTCTTTCACCGTCGCGAACCATGCTTCCCCAATCATGGATGCCACCCTCCTCCCCTCCCGCGGGGGTGTGGCATGGTCGTATTCACCCGAGACGACCAGTGTCGGAACCCCGACCAACCCACCGGGCGGAAGCGCCTTTTGCACGCATGCCCGCTGCAGCACATCCATGAGATGGGCGTTACTGTTCGGCCTGCTGTAATAGTCTTCCAACGCGCGGATTACGAGGTCTCGATTACGTACCGTACACGATGGATCGCGATTTACGATTATTGAGATCACGTAACGTCCGAAGTCTTCGATTCGCCCCTGCGTAATATGAGCCTCAACGGATTTCATGGCACCTCTGTGCCACCTCGGGATCTCGGGAGCGACTCCGAGCAGCACCATACGGTTGATGCGGGAAGGGAAGCGCTGGGCAAACACGTATGCCAGAGCGGCACCGTACGAGGTACCGACGACATTGACTCTTGGCGCATCAATCTCATGCAGCATGTGGCGAATTGATGCCGTGAGGAACTCTGCTCCACGAGAAGGAGGGAGCCGGTCGGCCGCTCCTTGACCGGGCAAATCTGCGGTGATCACTGACGTGAGAGGTGTCATATGGCTTTCCATCTCACGCCACCCGCACATGTCCATGAACGCACCCCCCACCAAAAGAACGGGGTTTGTGCTCGGATTGGGGTGCATGACGGTGCGGCATGAATACGAAAATCCGTCATAGGTAAGCCGCCGAACGGTTTCTACAGTCACCAGACTCGACTCCAGGAGAACTTCGGGGTCTGGGTGAACGCAGCCAGCCCGCAACCGCAATGCCTTTGCGAACTCTACCGACGATCCATCAGAAAGGCCAATTTCCACGCAATGCGCACGGAGCGTTCAAGTTCCATAATATCTATGGCTGAGTATGTTATAACTGACGATAAGATCGACGAATTTACGTATCTTTGTAAACGAGAAGGGCGGCAGGCGCAAGGACGCCTGGCTGTGTCGAAGTTCCTCGGAACGTCGTTGTCTGCCCCCGGAGATGCGGTATGTCCGGCCGACCGCTGACGTCCGCGAACTGAGTCAGAGCTGCTTCGCCAGGAGATGCCGCGTCGACGCGCGCCGCTGCGCCACCAGCCCCGTCAAGCGCCCGACTTGGTCCCGGGCCCGTCGCCATCCTGTGCTCTGGCGGTGCGCGGGCAGGCCTCCCACGTGGCGCCGCGCCGTCCGCCGCTGCCACTTGGTCGCCTGACGCACTGGGTTGCCCAGGTGCCGGGCCCCGTGGAACGCGGCTCGGTCGCGCTGGTGACGCAGGAATTCCGTGCCGCCGTCGCCCAGAGCGCCCCTGCCCCTCCCGGCAGCCATTGCGCTCGGTCGCTCAGCAGGGCCGCGGGCATTCGCCTGGCGGTTTCGGAGCGGGTGGTGTTGTCCGCCATTCGAGTGCAAGCGTGACAGAGAACGAATGCCCGTTTGAGCCTTCAAGTAGCTTTCAGGGCATGGTTTTTGAGCAGGCCAACCGGCCGGATCTCTGCGGGCCGGTGCTCGCCTCGGGCTGGGGGCGCTCTGGGGCGGTGGTCGAAGCGACAGCGTTGCTGCGGCGCCGGGTGGAGGAGCGGGTCGAGGGTGACGGGGCGTTGCGGGAGCCGTGCCGGAGCCGTGTTTTGGAGTCGGCTCTCGTTCTGGCGCTGATGCGCCGGCTGATGGCTTTCTCCGGTAGCCGCGAGCGGTTGACCCGGTATTTGTGGCTGCGGTGCCAGAGCGACGATCCGCTGGAGAGGTCCCTGGCCCTGGTGGGAAGCGGGCGGGGGCCGGCACCGGAAGGGGAGGATTTCCGTGCGCTCATTCTGGGCCAGGTGCCTTCGTACGTCGCGCCTCGACGGCGACTGGTTCTCGACGCGGTGGCGGTGATCCTCAGCGGGCACAGCGAGGGCCGCCCAGGGGCGGGCGCGGAAACGTTGGCTGATCGCTCGGAGCGTTCATCGCGTGGCGTCCTGCATCCCTGGGCCCGGGTGCAGAGCGTCGCGTCCGCGGTCATCGTTGGTTCCCCACATGGCGGATACGCCGGGATCAGTCTGGAGGATCTCGCGGTGCTCAGGGCGACTCAGGACGGCACGGGCAAGGTGTGGGAGGGGCATCTGCTGGCCCACGTATTGGCTCTGCACGCGTTGGCGCGGCTGCCCGGTCACGACGCCCTGGTGCGTGACGGCCTGGCGGCGATGCTGCCCCTGCAGCGTGCTGACGGGGGATTCCCGTTCGTGTCGGATATCGATACCTGGTGCACCACCACCGGAGGCCTGGCCCTCGCGGTGGCAGGGGCGCCGGAGCCGGTACTGCACCGGGTGGCGGGATATCTGGTGGGGGAGCAGAAGCCGTGCGGCGGCTGGTCCATCACGGCCGGCACGCGCCTCACGGACACTGACGACACCTCCGTGGCCCTGGAATTCCTTCAGGCTCTGAGCCCCGTCCGCTACCGGCACGAGATCGACGCGGGCCTGGCCAAACTCGCGGGGCTGCGAGGACCGGACGGAGGGTTCCCCACCTACGTCGCGGGCGGGCCCTCGGAGGCATGCATGACGGCCGCCGCGGTGAACGCCTTCACTCCCACCGGACACAGGGACACGCGGCTGCTGGAGGAAGCACGCCGGTTCCTGGCGGCCAGCCAGCACAGGGACGGATACTTCGAGCCGGGCTGGAGCAACAGCCGGCTGCACGTACTCTTCCGGGCCCGGATGGCAGCCGGTCCGACCCTGCCGGGACTGGCCATGGCCGCCCGGATCAGGCAACTGGTCACGGACACCCAGAACCCGGACGGAGGCTGGGGCAGAGAACCAGGCCACCCCAGCGACGCGATCAGCACCTCCTACGCCCTGCTCGCCCTCGGCAGACGGGCGGCCGCCGCAAGCCCACCGCAACTGGCGGGAGCCCGATGGCTGTGCGAACGCCAGCACTCAGACGGCGGATTCGCCTCCCCGCCGGACATGGTCGGCCCGCGCCCCTTCACTTACGACGTGCCGCTGCTCACGGACATCTGCGTCCTGCGTGCCCTGGGCCACCTCACCCGCCCACCGGCCGAAGGCCCGCACGACGGAGCCCGGTGGGGCATGCCCGCACCAAACCGCACCGACGGGCCGCCCGGCGGCCACGTGCAAGATGCCTCAGTGCTGGGCCGCCCTGCCTGGCCCAGTGGCCGTGTACGCGGTCCGCGTGGTCTGCAGCCCGCGGTGGACCTCTCCTCGCGACCCTGGTCCCGGCCGGCGAAGGGGCTTTCCGGGCAGAGCTTCCGGATGCCGGCACTCGCACACGCTCTGCCCCGCGCCCTGCACACCGACAGCGAGCGACTGGCGGCACAGACCCGGGCCTGGGCGCACGAGCACCTCGGCTTCGCCTACGACGGCGATCACGACCGCATCGAGCACAACACCGACGGGACGCTCTTGGTCGCGCTGAGCATCCCCCACGCCGGCTACGACCTCACGCTTGTGTGCTCCAAGCTCATGAACTACCTCATCGGGATCGAGAACAGCCTCGTCGACCGGGGCGCCCTGGGCGGCAGCTCCTTCGCGACCCGCGGCGTCTTCTCACGCCTCATGTCGGACCTGGTGGGCTGGCAGGACGGCGCCACCCCGCTGACCGCCGAATTCCGGTGGCTGCGCCGGCGCATGCCCCCGCCTGCGTGGCAGCGGTTCGTCGCCTGTATGGAGGACTTCGCCTATGGCTTCACCACCGAACTCGAACACTGGCGCGAAGAGGAGTACACCGGCTACGAGGAGTACCTGCACCAGCGACGAAGCAGCCTGGGGGTGCGCTGGCTCTTCGGATTCGCCGAAGCACAAAACCCCGCACTGCCGCTCCCCGAGGAGGCATTCCGCCGACCGGAGATGCGGGAACTGCACGACACCGCCGTCGACGGATACACCCTGATCAACGACCTCGTCTCCTACCGGCGCGAGGCCGCCATGGGCGACACCATGAACCTGGTGCACCACCTCCAGGAAAGTGAGGGACTCACCACCGGGGACGCGATGAACCGGCTGTGCACGCTCATCGACACAACCGAGGCACACTTCCTGGACCTGCGCGAGCAGGTGGTCCGGCACCACAGTGCCCACTCCACACCGACGCCAGCCCCCGACGGGAAAACGAGCGAAAACGCACACGAGGCGGGTGGGAATGATGAGGGGTTGCGGAGCTACCTCGACACCATCGGCCACATCATGACCTCGAATCTCTGGTGGGCCACCCTCAGTAACCGCTATGAACACGGCGGTCTCCATTGGGACGGAACCCGCTCGGGCACCATGACCCTTCATGCCGACCGGACCGAGTTCGTACCCGACTGCCCCTGAACACCCGGGACTCCGTCCGTTCGGACCCGCCCGGCGAGGGAGCCGTCGGGGGAGGTGTGACAGCGCTCACGTGCCCAGGAGGGTGAGTCGTAGCGCGCCGTCCCCCAATGGACGCGCAGGCCTTGATTGGCAGGCGTCGACACCGGGCGGCCCATGTAACGGCTCCGGGTTCCACGGGCCGGACGCCTTGTCCCACGCGCCGCACTGGCCCCCAGCCTCCGGTGACAGCTGCCGTGCGTGAAGAGTGCAGAACCCGCGGCGTGTCGCCCAGGACCGCTGCTCGTTGGGCCGGAAGAGCTGCGGGTTCGCGATCGGCATCCGCCGGCAGTCCGGGCAGGCGAAGGAGACGTTCGTGACCACTGGCATTCCGGCCGCGGGCTACCTTGGGGACCGTGCGGCACAGGACGGAGCGTGGCGAGAGCTGGTGCGGTTCGCGCGAGAGCGCTCGCCCTACTACCGCGATCTCTACCGGGACGCTCCCGCACATCCCGGCGCCCTTGGCGAGATGCCGATCGTGGACCTCCCGTCCTTCTGGGCCGCCCACCGCGCTCCGGTGAGTGGTGTTCTCACCGGAGCGCACCATGACGGGATCGTGTTCGCTACCGGCGGTACGACCGGAGAACCGAAACGCACCATGTACTCCCGCGAAGAGTTCCGCGCGACCAGCACGCTCAGCGCCGCCTGCATGTCACACGCGGGACTGCGGGCCGGCGACCGCGTCGCCAATCTCCTCTACGCCGGCGACCTGTACATGAGCTTCCTGTACGCCACCCACGCTCTGCGTGACAGCCCCCTGCCCGTGGTCGAACTGCCCGTCGGCGGCCACATTCCCAACGACCGGGTGGCCCAGATCATGGAAGGCGACAGAGCGACGGTCGCCATCGCCACCGCATCGGCCCTGACATCACTGGCGGCATACCTGTCCAGCCACGGACGAGTACTGCCCCGAGTGCGGCTGCTCCTGTTCGGCGGGGAAGCCCTCCACCGCGACCAGCAAGACCTGCTCGCCCGGGCCTTCCCCCACGCTCGCCCCGCACCGTACGCCTACGTCAGCGTCGACGCCGGCATCCTCGCAACCCCCGACCCCGACTCTGGCGATCTGCGGCACTACCGCCCCGCCGAACCGCACACCATCCTCGAAATCGTCGACCCCGATACCGGCAACCCCATCACCGAACCCGGGAAGACCGGCACCGTGCTGGCGACCAGTCTCCTTCGCCGGCTCATGCCCGTCATCCGCTATCCCGTCGGCGACCTGGCCCAGTGGACCGACCCCGCCTGCCGCCGACTACGCCTCCTTGGACGCGCAGCCGGTCACGCCCGCGTCGGCACCACCACCGTCGACCTGGATGTTCTGCGCTCCCGCATCAACACCCTCTCCCGCGACGGTGGCCCGGTGCCCCTCCAGGCCGTCCTGCGTCATCGCGACACCATGGACGAGCTCGTCCTGCGCATCGTCGGCAGCACCCCCGACCCCACCGCGTACCACCGCGCCCTGGAAGCGCATCTGCACACCACCCACCCGTCGTTCGACGAAGAAGTCACCTAAGGCCGACTCCACCGGCTGGCCATCGAATGGGTCACTCCTGACCAGCTCGACACTCACCCACGGACCGGTAAAACCCTCCCGCTCGTCGACGAACGCAACCCCACCCGACTCCTCTGAGGTGACCCTCGCCTATTTTCTGGAAGGTCGGGCCACAGCGCCGGTAGCGTGCCGTCCGGCTTGGGGATTCCCGCTTGGTTCGCCCGGCGTCCAGGACGCTTCTGCCGTCGTACGGGCGGACCGCGCATGGTGTCCGTGCGGGGACGGCCAAAAGGCAGGCGGGCTCCCGCCCTCGCGAGTGCGGGGCTGAACTGCGGGCTGTCCGCAGACAGCCCGCAGTGGTCTACGGCAACCGCGCGCAGGTCTTGCTTCCTGGCTCATCCTCGGCGCTTGACGCTGCCGGGATTGTGGCTTACGCGTGGGGGTTGAGGAGGCCGGTGGCGGATTTCACGACGTCGAAGCTGGCGTTGCCTTCGAAGAAGGTTTGTCCGGCCGGTACGGGGGTGGTGCCGAACGTCGCGGCCAGTGTCTTCGCGCCTTCCGGGGTCAGTGTCATGGGCAGGTCCTCGGCGCTCACCTTGGTCAGTGAGAGCTTCGCTCCGACGCGAGTGGAGGAGAACATGGCGATGCGCCGTCCCTGGTATTCAGCGGTCCATGTCCCGGTCATGTCCGGGCGCAGCGAGACTCGGGGGGTGGTGAATTCGGCGCGTTTGCCGTTGCGCTGGAAGGCGAAGCCGCCGGTGCCCTCACCCGCCAGCCCGGTCAGGTCGGTGTTGATCTGGCCGCTCTTGAGAGTCCCGCGCATGCACTTGTGGCCCTTGTATGTCACTACGGTGTTCGGCGCGACCGCGTCGAAGGTGATGCGGGCCTTGGACAGTGCCTTCTGGGCGCCGTCGGTCAGGCAGAAGAAGTACGGTTCACCCGCCTTCAGCTGCAAGGGCGGAAGAACGCTGGGCCGCGTCGGAACGAAGCCGGACTGCTGGGCGGAGGCTGACGGCACTACCGCCGCTAGGACGGCCAGCGAGCCGGTGACGAGGGCGGCCAGGCGCAGGGTCGACTTCTTCATAGCGGAACTCCCGAGGATGTAACGGATGGGCCTGGACCGGAATCGGATCGGGTCAGCTTCCTCAACGCTGCCGTTTTCTGGTCGTCACGGCCGCATTGTCTATGACCACTCAATTGCTCGAATCCGCTGCCGCTGGCACGCACCTGCGGCACGGAAAATCCGCCGTGCGATAGGCGAGGAGCGGGAGGGGGGAACGTGTTGCGTGGCAGGTACGAGCACCGGTTTCGACGAGTACGACACGGATGGGGATGGCGCAATGGGGTCCGCACCCGCGCCGACAAGCGGCAAGGGGCGCCCGCGGGTGCCCGGTAGAACGGACACGAAACCGCGCATTCCCCGCCTGCGGGGAACGGTCCACGGCCGCAATCCGTGGAGCGGCACGGGCGGACCGGTGGGCGTGGAGGCCATCGGATCATCAACTGAGGTAGGTCCTTTCGGGTGACCTGCGGCATGGTGAACCGTTTTTCCTGGTCAGTCTCCTGGCGTGCTGAAGAATCCTGAATGCCGCCGTATCGCCATCACTTCCCGGGCTGCTCAGACCCGGTGGCGGCAGCCGCACCGGCCGACACCGCTGTTTCTGCCGTGCCTGCGGGGGCGATGGTGGCTCCCACCTCATCACTCACCCACAGCCCCGCGGTGCGGGAGTGACAGGCTCGGGCAGCACAGTGCGGCGCGTCACCAGCGGTGGTGTCAGCCGTGACCGGTGGAAAGTGCCCTGCAGCCCCCGGCGCGGTTACGCGGGTGCGGATCGGCGATGTCGTAGTGGAGCAGGGCGGCCCCTTCACGCTCATCGCCGGGCCCTGTGTGATCGAGAATGCTGATATGGCACTGCGTCATGCAGAGCGGATCGCTGAGATCGCTCGGAGAGCCGGGGTCCCCTATGTGTTCAAGGCGTCCTACGACAAGGCGAATCGAAGCTCCGTACGCTCCTTTCGGGGCCCCGGTCTTCAGGAGGGCCTGGACACTCTGAGGCGAGTTCGGGCGGAAGTGGGGGCCCCGGTGCTCACTGATGTACACGAACGCCAGGACGTTGACGCGGTGGCAGAAGTCGCGGACGTGCTGCAGGTTCCGGCGTTCCTCTGCCGGCAGACCGACCTCCTGCTCGCGGTGTGCGCGGCAGGGCGTCCGGTGAACATCAAGAAGGGCCAGTTCCTTTCCCCCGCACAGGCTGGGCCAATGGTGGAAAAAGCGCGCTCGGCCGGCAACGACGCGGTCATGGTCACGGAGCGGGGCTTCGCGTTCGGCTATGAGGACTTGGTGGTGGACTTCCGGTCGCTGGTGATGCTGCGCGACACCGGTGCGCCGGTGCTGTTTGACGCGACGCACAGTGTGCAGCAGCCCGGTGCCGCAGGAGACACAACGGGCGGCCAGCCGCAGTTCATTGCCCATCTGGCACGGGCCGCCGTCGCAGTCGGTGTCGCCGGGGTGTTCATGGAAGTTCACGAGGATCCCCCGCGGGCCTTGAGCGACGGCAGCAACAGCCTGCACCTGGACCGCCTTCCGGCGCTGCTCGCCGAGCTCAAAGCAATGGACGAACTGGTGAAGGGAAACCGATGACACCGCCCCCCGAGGGCATCGGTGGCCGGGCAGACATCGCGGCGCAGATGCGGATGTGGATGCTGCAGGAGGCGCACGAAGTGCGCTCAGCGGCGGAGCGTCTCGAGCGCGCCGGGCCCGCAGAAGTATTCGGCCTGCTCGCCGGGTGCCCACGGCTCGTGGCAGTCACGGGTGCCGGGACCTCGGGACTGGTAGCGGCCAAGCTCGCGGCAACCTTCACCTCCTCCGGCACGGCGGCCCTCTTCCTGCACGCCAGTGACGCTCTGCACGGCGGACTCGGAATCGTCGCCGAGACAGACGTGGCGATCGCGGTCAGCAAGAGCGGCCGGACAGCAGAAACTCTGCTGGTGGTCGACGCCCTGCGCGGCGCCGGCGTTTCGGTGATCGCGCTCACCGGGGCTCCGGACAGTCCGCTCGCGAGGGCCGCTGATGCAGTTCTCGACGCGTCCGTCGCCGCCGAGGCATGCCCCTTGGGCATCTCGGCGACCGCCAGCAGCACCGTCGCGCTTGCTATGGGGCATGCCCTGGCAATGACCCTGGCTGCGCATCGTGGCTGGTCCCTGCGCGACCTCGCCCGCGTGCACCCGGCCGGAGCCCTGGGCAGTCTGACACGGGAGGAACTGTGAAGACCGTCGCTGGGGCATGGGGGGTCATCCCAGCCCGGTACGGGTCGACAAGGCTTCCGGGCAAGGTGCTGTGCGACATCGCGGGCAGCCCGATGATCGAGCACGTCTGGCGCCGCGTGATACGCGCACGCACCCTGGAACACGTACTCATCGCTACCGATGACGAGCGGATCGCCACGGTCTGCACCGGATTCGGCGCCACGGTGTCCATGACCTCACCTGCCCATATCAGCGGAACCGACCGGGTTGCCGAAGCCACAGCCGGCAGCAGCGCCCAAATCGTGGTGAACATCCAGGGCGATGAACCACTGGTCGACCCCGACTGGATCGACCAGCTCACCCTCACCCTCTCCAAGAACCCCGACATGCCCATGGCCACCCTCGCCAGCCCGATCAGCACCCCCCAACAGGTAACCGACCCGGGCGTGGTGAAAGTCGTCTTCGACTCCGCGGGCCACGCCCTGTACTTCTCACGCGCCCCGATCCCCTATGACCGCCACAACACCCACATCACCCGCTACCAGCACATCGGTCTCTACGCCTACCGTGCCAGCTTCCTCACTCAGTACACCCACATGCCGTCCGCCCCGTCGGAACAGGCCGAAGGCCTCGAACAGCTCCGTGCCCTCCACCACGGCCATCGCATCAGCGTGATTACCGTCCAGGGAGAGAGCACCGGCATCGACACGGCTGCCGACCTGGAGCAGATCCGTACGCGCCTCACACAACAGGACCGCTGACCCCACCCGAGGAAACCCAGCGGAACGACACCGAGCCGGAAGAATCGAGGCAGGAAAGGTACGACGTGCGTGACCAGTTGCAGGCCTCTTTCCAGTGAGCACTCCGTCCACTGTGGGTGCGCACCGGGCGTCAATAAACGGTGGGAGGAGACTCGTCTGAGTTGGCACGGGTTCGGTCAGGTGTGTGCAGATTCGTCACGGAAAGGATGCTGTTAACCCCGGGCCGAGTGCGGGAGCCGGGGTTCGTCGAGGCGGAGGTCCGTGGGTGTCGAACGTACGTGAATCCATTGCGGGGGAGCGGTCCTTCATCCCGCTGCCACCCCCTTCCACACCGCCTCCCTGGCGGAACACGCCCACCCGTCCTCCGCAGCCATCACCCCGCCGGACCCTCCCAGGGCCGACCGGCTTGGGCACCTCCGCTGCCCATGTCACCACCATGTTCACGTCCGGGCGAGGTCCCGGCAGCGTTGTGGCCGGTGCCCGCCCAGTTGAGCAAACGGACGAAGACCATGACTTCGAGATCCCGGAGATCTACGCGCCGTTCACCGACACGGTCAATCCGCACGCGCCCTTCGTGAAGACCATCGCCGAGCGATGGATCGAGGAAGCCGGACTCACCCCCACACCCGGCGCCCGGGACCGGATGCGCCGGACCGACCCGTACGGGGCCGCCGCTTACACCTGGCCCCACGCCAACTTCCCGGAACTCATCCTGATGACGAAATGGCTCACCACCGTCTTCCGCCTCGACGACCAGCTCGACGAGGGCCCCACCGGATCCCACCCCGGCCAATGCGCCGCCGTCATCTTCGGGCTCTACCAAGTACTCGACGGCCACCACCCACGCTCGCCGAGCCCGATCCTGAACGCCTTCGCCGAACTATGGGACCAGACCCGCCACCTGCTGCCCCAGCCGTGGACAGCAACACTCACCGCGAACATCAAACGCTGGCTCTCCACCTACCAGGAAGAATCCCTCCTGCGAGCGGCCGGCATCATGCCCGACCTCGCCACCTACCTCCAACGCCGTGAGTACTCCGTAGGCATGCCCTGGCTCTACGACCTCGCCACCCTCAGCCTGCACCCCCTGCTCCCGGCCACCACACTCACGAGCCCCTCCATGCGTACCCTGCGCCGCGCAGCGAGCCTCCACTCCGGCCTCGTCAACGATCTCCACTCAGCCACCCGCGAAGCCCTCACCGGATACCCCTGCAACGCCGTCCTCATCATCGAAAACACCACAGGCACCACCCGGCAGAGAGCCGCCGACACAGTCAACGACCTCATCACCACCCTCGCCCACGAAATGACCGCCGCCCAGCACACCCTCACCACCGAACTGGACCATGCCCACACCCCGCCACCCGCCCGCGCCGCCGTACTCCTGCACGCAGAACGCATCACCGCCTGCACCCGCGGACAAATCACCTGGCACGCCACATCACCCCGCTACGCCACCGACGACTTCACCAGCGGAACGACTGGCTACCCCGAAGACCTGTAATGGCGTTCAAGCAGGATGCCCACTCGATGAGCCTCAGAGGCCGTTCCGTATATCCGCACCTGGGAGGACCCGCACCGCCATTTCTCGGTGAAGGAGGCGCTTTCGGTGGCGTTGGAGAGCGAGTCACCGGCATTATCCGAGAATTCGATGCCACCGATTGGGTGTCAATTACTCGCAACCTTGCGCAGCTGTGCTGCGGCAGCTTCAGGTAGCACGTCGTTGACGAAAACGCCCACTCCAGCTTCGGAGCCGGCGAAGAACTTCAATTTATCCGCAGCTCGGCGAATAGTGAAGAGTTCAAGGTGGAGAGCAAATTCTGCCTCCATATCTGTATCGCCTGCCTTGGTGAATGGGGCCTGGTGCAAGGCGGAGATGTATGGTGTGGGCGACGCGGAAGCGCCGAACAGCCGATCAAACCTGCGCAGGAGCTCCAAATAAACCCTGGGAAACTCCACGCGAGCATCGTCGTCGAGCTCCCTGAGATCTCGCACCCGTCGCCTGGGATAGAGATGCACCTCATAGGGCCAGTGCGCAGCATATGGCACGAAGGCAATCCAGGAATCTCCTTCCCACACGACCCGGGTACCTTCATCTCTTTCGCTAGCTACGACGTCATCGAAGAGGTTGCGCCCTGTTTTTCTCCGATGCTCGGCAGCCGAGCGGAGCATAAAGGTGGTGTGTGGGGTGACGAAAGGGTAGCCGTAAATCTGGCCGTGCGGATGGTCGAGGGTGACGCCGATCTCCGCGCCCCGATTCTCGTAGCAGAACACCTGCTGAATCTCGGGCAGTTTGGCCAATTCTGCCGTGCGGTCAGTCCACGCCTCCACGACAAGACTCGCCTGCTCCTCAGTGAGGTCGGCGAAAGATGCGTGGTGATCAGAGGTAAAGCAGACGATCTCGCACCGACCTGACTCTCCGACGAGCGAAGGAAATCGGTTCTCGAAGACAGCCACGGCGTAATCACCGTCAGGGATTTCACTAGGCTGCCCATCACGGGATGGGCAGAACGGGCAGTGGTCGGACGGCGGATGGTAAGTACGGTCCTGACGATGCGGGGCCACAGCGACTGAGTCGCCGAGTAGTCTGTCGTACCGAATCTCTGAGGCCACGGTGATCGGGCTGAGAACCCGCTGGTCCACAGCAGAGCGTGCATCGCTGCCGCAGGCATCGTAATAGAACAGTTCACGACCATCCGCGAGTTTCGTCGAAGCTTTTCGCACAGTTGACTCCTCGCTATGAATTAGTTAGGCCGGTACCAGAATTCCAGTTCCGGGCGCTGCGTGCAGTGTAGGGGGGCTAGGGGCGGGTCGAGCTGCACTGATGACAGAAAAGCGCTTCGCGCGACGCCAGGAGACAATCTGAGTTTGACTGGTAACAAGAGCTTGTTCGCGTGGGCTGGTGGGGTGCAATCGGTGTGACGATTCGGCCGTTCGTGAGGGTGCGGGTACTCGACAGCGGATCTTGGCCGATGAGTTGTGGGCTCTGATCGAGCCGTTGATGCCGTGGCCGGAACGGCCGGCCCGGGCAATGGAGCACGGGCCGTTGGAGAACGAGCGGGTCTTGAGACCACACGTGACCAGCTTGCGTTCCCACCCGGCAGTCGGGCCCCTTCTCCGAAGCGAGATCTCCGGCAGCGTCAGACGCTGACGTCCGAGGCCTCATCAGCTCGGAGCATTCGAGTGATTCGTCGTCAAAGGCCGGTAAGCGCGAGTCGGATCGCTCGCGGCCTGCAGATCTCCGAGAGTTTCGGATCATGATTGTATTCGGCAAGAAACCCGTGACTCTCAGCGCTATGACGTTCACCGTCGCTGCTCTCTCGCTCGTTGCTTTCCCCGCGAGTGCCGCCACCGGGGGGTTCCCGCCACCGAACACCCCGTTCACGATCAAGACGGTTCTGGAGGATGGTAAAGCCCGGTGCGTCAGCCGTGCCGAGAATCCACGCATTATGCTCATGCGCTTCCGGCCCTGCGACACCAACGACAAGAAGCAGCAGTTCGTTCAGCGGTCCGTCGATGCACGCGGCTACGGCATCGTGTGGAATGTCGATGGATCATGCCTGGTTGGGAAGGTCATCGTCTCTGGCGCGCTGTGCAAAGGGCTGAACCCGACGAACAGTTCTTGGAAGCAGGCCAGCGACGGCCGAGTGGTGAACAACGGCGCCAAGAGGCTTGAATACTGGGGGCATGTCGGTTCGGGAGACACTGCCACCTTCTCGATCGGTCCCCTCTATGAGGTTGCGGCGAAGTTCGACCTGCTCCCGCTGCCCTCAAAGAACTGAGCCCATTTCCACGGTGGGGCCCGGGCCAGGACGGCCAGGCCCCACCGTGAACAGGAAGTGCCGAGGCCAACGGGCGCGATCCACGGCCGAGTACCCACACCATCACGAACGACCGAATCCTCACACCGGGCAGGGCCAACCAGCACGTCTCACCAAGATCGTGTTACGAGCTCTACCGCCGCAGAGGACGCGGGCGTTATGAGGGGCTCCGCCTCGGCGCGTCTTCGCTCGTACTCGAATTTACTGCCGTTCTGGCGGTCAGAGGTGCCCGTGGTCGGCGCCCCGGCAGGGCCGGGGCGCATCCTGGAAGGGCGTTCACTACCGAGCCCGCCCCTGGCTCCGCGTCTTACTCCTCGGGCGCGGCATCGTCCGCAAGCGCGTACGCCGCCGTGCGCGCCACTGCGGACGGCCCCTCCGCCGCGCGCTCTGCGGCGTACGACTCCTTCTCCCCGAACGTCTCCTCGGATTTCGCCCGGGACGACGCGCTGGACGCCGAAGCCTCCCCGTGTGACTCCGGGTTCGGTCCCGCGGCCGAAGCCGTTCCGCCCACCATCAGGCTGGCCAGCCCAATGAGGACGCTACAAGCGAGTCCAGAGACTGTCTTACGGGTGTATCCCATTACGCCGTCCCTTACGATGAAGAATGTCACGACTAAGGGCTGTCCCGTAATCCCCGGCGGGCGCACGACGACAGCTACGGCGCCTCGCCGCGTTGTCGGAACGCCCGAATACATCCAGTATGCGAGCGCCCTTCCGCCTTGCGATGCACCGCATCTGACGCCCCGCGCTGATCCACCAGGGATTACGGGACAGCCCTTAGTAGTCGATACGTAACCCTATGAGACAGTACTTCTCGGCTGATGACGGTGCGGCTCGCCCCCGAGCACCCAGTTCCGGGGCTGAGACGAAGTTCCCGCCCCTGCTGATCGTCCTGGCCGACAAGAAGAAGACCACCCTGGACAACCGGACCGCCGACACCCTCGCGGGCATCCGCACCCTGCGCGGCATCCACCGCCGCGAACTCGCCGTCGGCATCACCACCCTCCCCAACCTCCAAGAACACGGCCCCCTCCACCCGATCTGGCACAGCCCCACCAGCGAGAAGTCGCTGCGCCTGGCCGCGCTCATCAACGGACGGCGGGAGCACGGCGGGTGACGACCGCGCTCTGCTGCGAGTTTTTGTTGGTGGTGGTTCGGGGGTCGTGACGACGTCAGAACCGCAGGTGTGGGGCCGCTGTCTGTGGCGGTGTCAGTAGAGGAGGCAGGCGGTGACGGTTTTGCCGCCGCCTGCCTGGCGCGTGATCGCGGTGGTGCTGGCGAGGCGGTTGACCATGGGCCAGCCGAAGCCGCCGCCGGTGCCGGTCAGGTCGGGGGTGCGCATGCGCGGCAGCTGTGGGCTGGTGTCGTCGACGGCGACTTCGATGGCGTCGGGGCGGGCGTTCAGACGGAGGCGGAACGTGCCACCTCCGTGGCGCAGGGCGTTGGTGACGAGCTCGGAGACCACCAGGACGAGCGTGTTCGCCATGTCTGGATCGGGCGCCGGGGTGAGGCGGTCAGCGAAGGCACGAGCGGCCTGGCGGGCCTCGCCAATGCCGGCCGCGCTCTCGCCCTGGACCACGGTCGAGACGGGGAGCGCCGAGGTCCTGCTGACTGCTGTGCCGCTCATGCGCGTACACCCCACCTGTGATCGGTTGTACCTCTTATGACGTGACATCCCACCTGCCCGCTCTAATCGTCCTTCACGCTTCCCGGCGGATATGACCCAGTGCAGTTTTCACGTGCTGCGCACCGCAGGACATCACTGTCAGTCCTCACAGAAAACCTGTCATGATGGAGGTAGACATCTGGGTCTTGGTGGGGTTAGTGTCTTGTCCGTAGCCAAGAGATCGAGCAGGCCCGGCAGAGATGAACTGCGGGGAAGCAGGACACGTAAGTGCAGGTCGGTGCGGTGGTGGAGTTCCGAAGCCAGGTTTGTTGCAGGAAGGCGACGGGACTGACCCCGGACCGGGTGGCCCGCAGTAATCAGGGGCCACCGTGAGCAGTACCGCAGTACGCAAGTTGCAGTCCGCAGTACCAGTAGTCCCTCGGTAAAGGCGTCAGACTGCGGCGCGCGTACCGGGAGGTTCGGCAGTGGGGTTCTAAGCCAGAGCAGACGCAGGACGGGCGACGGGGCTGGCTGCCGGAACGTGGCGCTTTCGCAGGCCACGAGCAGTTCGCATCACCAGCAGTACCGAATGAGAAGCACCCGCAATTCGCAGTTGATCCCCCAGAGCGTAAACGGACCGCGGGGCCGACGGAGAGTTCCCGTCGGCCCCGCGACTGGTGGAGGATCAGGCGGTCGGGTACGAGCCAGTCACCGTGATGATCTCGCCCTCCTTGGCCCCCTCGCTTTCCCCGTACAGGAAGCCGACGTTCTCCACCGCCGCACCGTTGGCAGTGCCGGTCACCCGCAGGCGGTCAAGCTTCGAGCCGTCCGACCCCGCATAGATCTGAGCCTCACCGATCCACACGCCGCTGTCGGCGTCGCGGCCGTCCAGGGACAGGTTGAAGACGTAGCGGACACCGGCCTTCACGGCCTTCGGCAGGGTGAGGCCGAAGCCGTCCTTGGTCGCGGCGTTCGTCTCCTTCTTCGCCACGATCTGGGCGGTGAAGGTGACGACGCCGTTCGCCTCGACGTACTCGCCGGTGCCGTTGGTGCCCTTCACGTTCGTGAGCTTCGGAGTCCAAGCGGTCACAGTGCATGTCCTCTCATAGGTGTCTGCCAGTGGGGCAGACACCGCGGAGAGTGCACGTTCACGCGCCCTTGCGTCCCGGGCCCGACTCAGGAGGGAAGACGTCGCCCGGCCGAGGTAAGCCCAAAAGCCGCCAGTACTTGATCTTGGATGCTTCAGACGCCCCTCCGGCGCGTGTCGGCGCCTTCGAGCAAGTGCATCCTTACCACCCGAGCCCTACCGGGCTCTCGAACCGAACGGCTGGCCCTGTCCCGGAGACTGCAGGGAAATCAGTCTCTATCGCCGAAGTCGACTCCGTGGATACCGATCAGGTCGGTTGCGCATCCCTCCTGGCCGCACTTCCTTGCCGACTCCAGTACCAGGTCATCCTGCGAGTCACCGGAAACCTGGTGCGCCCTCTGGGCCACACCCGAAGTGGAACTGGAGGTATCGGGCGTGGCCGCAGCAACCGGGCTGATGCTGACCAGAGAAGCCGTGGCAGCCAAGGCGGTAGCGGCAAAGGCTGTGCGCAGGTACATGAAACACGTCCTATTTCACTTGGTGAGGACACCACGCGATCGATGGGATTCCTGCCCTTCGGCCGAAACCTCATCTCGAAGCATCGAGTAGTGGGTCACGCCCCATGGGGCGAATTCCATGGTCCTACGACAATGGTCCTGCGGCTTGCAGGACACTCGGCAAGGCGTGCGGATCAACTCATTGCCCATTTGATGCGCATCTCGGTCACGCCCCTTCACGCGCCCTTGCGTCCCGGGCCCGACTCAGGAGGGAAGACCCTGGTAGTTCGCCCTCTCCGAGACGTTGCTGACGACGACCTCGGGGGACGCCTCCAGCGCGCGCTGCACCGCGGCGGCCGTGCGCCGGGCCTTGCCTGGGTCGGAGTCCATGAGGGAAGAACGGAGGAATTGAGCGCCATCAGGATCGCCCGGGCGGAGCTTTGAGCCCGGGTACCGCAGGACATCGATAGTGAGGTGGTCTCCGGTCAAGCAACCGCGATCCCCGCGACCCCGACACCTTCCAGGCCGGGTCAGCGGAAACAGAAGGCCGGCGCAGTACCAGGGCCGGCAGATGGTGTAGCAGTTCCTTCGGGGCCCTGGTGCCACATGGCACCAGGGCCCCTCCAGCGCGTTCCTTAGAGAGGTGCAATGACAGCAGACGACTCGTTCGGCCGTCTCGACGACGACGACTACCCCGCCTACACCATGGGCCGGGCCGCCGACATGCTCGGCACCACCCAGGGCTTCCTCCGCGCCATCGGCGAAGCCCGTCTCATCACCCCGCTGCGCTCCGAGGGCGGCCACCGCCGCTACTCCCGCTACCAGCTGCGCATCGCCGCCCGCGCCCGGGAGCTCGTCGACCAGGGCACCCCGATCGAGGCGGCCTGCCGCATCGTCATCCTCGAAGACCAGCTCGAAGAAGCCCAGCGCATCAACGCCGAACACCACCGCGCCGCCGAATCGCAGAACTCGCCGTCCGCGGCCTGAGACGCCGGGCGTCGGCAGCTTCTTCGCGTCCTTTCACGCACGTGGCCCGAGACACCGTGGTGTCCCGGGCAGCAAGGGCCGGCAAGCCGCAGAAGCCGTTTTCCGTCCGGCCGCCGAGGGATTGGGGCCGCTGGAGACATCGAATGTGCGTGTGCATAATGTGAAGACAATGCGATGTAATTATGGGGGAAGCCGTGGGGAAGGCCGAAGAACGCAGCACCCTCTACCACCAGTTCCTCGGCCTGGCGGAACAGATTCAGCGCTTCATGAGCCCGGATCGAGGCCAGGCGCCGTTCCAGCCCGCGCGCTGGAAGGAGCTCACCGAGCCGGAGGTGAGGAGAGTCCTTCACCGCCGGGACTACATCCTGGTTCCCGGCGCTATCCCGTCCGCTGACACCCTCCGCGAGTGGAACGCTCACGCGGCCCGCGTGCTGAAGACAGCCGACGGAGTTCAGCTCAGAGATGACGCAGCCGAGTGCGGGCAGCGAAACGTTGAGTACGAGCCCGCCCCGTAGCAGGCCCCGCACATCGAGCACGGCGCGGCCGATTCCCAGTGGGTGGCTGCAATCCTGATTGGATGCCCGGCGGCGCCCATCACCGAAGCCGATGCCGCCGCCGGGTGTCCTGTGGCGTCCGCGTCCCGCCGGCGCCTTCCGGCGCGGGGTTTTCCGCCCCCGGCCTGCTCGGTCACGGCCTCGGCGCCACGCTCCGGCCTCGGCCAGCAGCGCGTCCGCCTGGTCGATGAGCCTGGAGGCGTCGATCGCCGCCGCCAGTCCGCAGCCGGGCTGTCGCCCTCGGATGTGGTCGCCGGTGGGGGCGGATGCGGGTCGTAGGCTCAGCAGCAGCGGGAGAGACTGCCGTCAGCGCAGACGGCCAAGATGGACAACACTCACGCGGACCTGCTGGTCGGTGATCTCGTACATCACGCGGTAGACGCCGACGTGGATGCGCAGCACGTCGGTGCCGCCGAACGCGCCCTCAGGTCTGGGCTCTTCGCCGAGACGGTCGACGGCGGCGAACACGACGCCCGGCAGGCCCCGCCGACGCCTGACCGGCACGCGGTGTAAAGAAAAGCTAAGAGCCACGCGCATGCAGGGTCGTCGGCCGGGCACATGAATGACTGCAGTCAACGAACGGTCCTGATCACGGCAGTGCCGGAGTCAGGAAGCAGGTGACGCCTTGCTCGACGACGCGATCACCGCATACAGAGAGATCGGAAAACGCATGCTTATTCTTGGCCTCATTCTGCTCCTCATCGGCGTGCTGGTGGGTGTCCCGCTGCTGACGACGGTTGGCGGCATTCTTCTCGTGGTCGGCGCCGTCCTGTGGATCCTCGGTGCGACGGGCCGCGCGGTCGGCGGACGCAAGCACTACTTCTAGACCTGCGGCGACCCGGGCCCGCGGATCGCAGACCACGTGACGCTGCCAGGCAGGCGGCTCACCGCAGACCGCCCGTGCCGAGGGCCCGGCTACAGACGTCCCATGGCAGCTCCCGCGCGTTCCGTTCGCGCCGGGGGCTGTCGCGCGTCCGCTGACCGGCAGGATCCTGCGGCGCCGTAGTTCCCGGCGTACGGCCTTCGAGTCGTACGCCTTGTCGCCCAGGACAGACTCGGGGCCCCTCGCGTCGGCCGGGCCGGCCAGCGACGGGCGGGATGCCGTCGACCAGATTGAGGGTCTGGGTGATGTCGTTGACGTTCGCCGCGGTGGTGATGACCTTCAGTGGAGTGCCGTGTCCGTCGCAGATCAGGTGGTGTTTGCTGCCCGTCTTACCGAACCCTGCGGCCTGCCCTGGGACGGCACAGCCCTCGGCACCCTCACCCTCCACAAGGGCCGCGCCGACTTCACCCCCACGCCCGGGGAGGGCAGATGGGGCTGAGCGGTCGTTTCATCCTGTTGTTTCATCTCGGGATGCGGCTTTGGCGTGCTGGTGTCGGGTCACCCTGCCCGGCAAGTCGAGGCTCTGGCATCCCCACCGCCTGCGGCGGTGGCTGTTCTCCGCCGCCCGTTTCGTCACCACCGACCCCACGTGATATCTACCCACCAATGGCTCCGGACCGGCGTGATCACAGGCGCGATCCAGTGACTCGACGCAACCCCGAACGCTGGATGACCAGCAGTAACGGTCCGTACCGACGAACTCGAACCACACACCGGAGCTGTGGAACCCGGCGCAGCCCGACGCGACAGCCGGGTAATCGTCGTACGGGCCGCCGGAGAATCCGGCGGCGCATCACGAAAGATCGATACTAAAGAGGCATTTCGGTTATGTATGAGCGTTATCGTATGGATGGTGCTGTTTTGCCTATAACGTGCATGCTGACCGATCAATCGAGCCAAAGGTTTACCATGCTCCTCAAGAAGCGCTCGTGCGCTCGTGCAGCATTCATCCTGGCCGGCGCGGCCGCTCTGGCGGCGACCACGCTCGCCCCGGCCAACGCCGATATCCCGCCGGCAGGCACGACCTTCCAGATTCGAACCCAGTTCGAGGGCAAGGCCATGTGCGCCGAGGAACCCAAACCCAACGACTTCGGCGTCCTCTTCTACCCGTTCTCCCACTGCGACAAGAGGAACCCCTACCAGAAGTGGCGGCTGAGCAAGAACGGTGAGGGCATCCAGAACATCCAGTCGAAGATCTGCCTCCATGACCACCAATACCTCGCCAAGCACTGCGTGTCGGTGCCTCGCGGGAAACTGGCGTGGAAGCAGGACGGGAAGGGCCACGTCTTCAGGCAGGATGGGGACGCTATCACCAGGAAATTCTGGTACGTCATCCCCCACAACTACAAGGGCCTGATCATGTCCTTCCAGCGCACCACGAACAACACTGTCCCCTCCAATGCAGGGACCTTCACGTTCCCTACGGTCTAACACGACGGGTCCGTGCCGCCGTAGGACGCGCACTTCCTCTTCTTCCGGGACAGAACAAGCCGATGGTCGGGCGGGTCTCGGGCCTGCGGTCGTGGCTGGCGGCGGGTTCATAGCATTTCGAAGGAACCCGGCGAATCCACGGGGCTTGTGGCGGCGCCCGCCCTAGCCTCGGGCTTTCACGTGGCTGGGTGTCCGATGCGTGATCGAAAACGTGAAGAGTGCTCCTGACCTGCGACGATGGGACTTGTCTAGGGTCCAGGTCGTTGCATGAAAGAAGCACTCCTCAGGTGAAGAAGCGTATCGGGTCCTATCCGCGTGTCCGCATCGAGGGCGGTGGCCGGGCGGTGGTTTCCCAGGCCGGAGTGGTGCTGCTGGTCGAGACCATCCGCAAGAGCGGCCTGGACACCGCGATATCGGCGGCGCTCGCGCCGTGGCGGCATCCCCGGGCAGTGCATGATCCGGGGAAGATCCTGCTGGACGTGGCCCTGGCGGTCGCGCTGGGCGGGGACTGCCTGGCGGATGTCGCGATGCTGCGGGCCGAGCCGGCCGTGTTCGGGCCGGTGGCCTCCGAGCCGACCGTCTCCCGGCTCATCGACAGGCTCGCCGCGGGCGGGCCGAAGGCTCTGACCGCGATCCGCTCCGCGCGGGCCGAAGTACGCCAACGAGTCTGGAAGTTGGCTGGCGCCTCGTCGCCGGACGCGCGCGGCTCTGTGATCGTGGACCTGGACGGAGTGCTGGTCCTGGCTCACTCCGACAAGCAGGACGCGGCCGCGACCTGGAAGAAGTCCTACGGACACCATCCGCTGGTGGGCTTCGTCGACCACGGACGCGGTGGCACCGGAGAGCCGGTGGCCGCGCTGCTACGGCCCGGGAACGCGGGCAGCAACACCGCTGCCGACCACATCACCACCACCCAACTCGCCCTGGCCCAGATCCCGAAACGTCACCGGCGCGGCCGGTCCACACTCATTCGCACGGAGTCCGCGGGCGGCACCCACGAGTTCGTCGCCTGGCTCTCAAAGCGGGGCAGGTGGCTGTCGTACTCGGTCGGGATGACCATCACCGACGCCATTCACCAGGCCGTCCTGAAGGTCCCCGCCTCCGCCTGGACGCCCGCCGTCGAGCCCGGCGGCGAAATCCGCGACGGCGCCTGGACCGCCGAGCTCGACGGTGACCTCCTGAAGGGCTGGCCGAGAGGGATGCGGCTGATTGTCCGCAAGGAACGGCCACATCCAGGTGCCCAGTTGCGGTTCACCGATGCTGACGGGCTGCGGCTCACGGCGTTTGCCACCAACACCACCGACGTCCCGATCGCCGCCCTGGAACTGCGGCACCGCCAGCGCGCGCGGGCCGAGGACCGTATCCGCAACGCGCGCGCCACCGGCCTGCGCAACCTGCCCCTGCACGACACCGCGCAGAACCAGATCTGGCTGGAGATCGTCCAGCTCGCCCTCGACCTGCTGGCCTGGCTGCCCATGCTCGCCCTGACCGGCAAGCCCCGGCTCTGGGAGCCCCGCCGTCTGCGGCTACGACTGTTCTCCGCCGCCGCCCAACTCGTCACCACCGCCCGCCGCCGGCACCTGAGATTCACCCGCCACTGACCTTGGACCGACGTGATCACCAGCGCAATCCAGCGCCTCGACGCATTCCCGAACCCCGGCTGACCAGAAGCAACAGCCCATCCCGACGAACTCGAACCGCCCACCGGAACCGTGGAACCCGGCGCCACCCGACGCGACAGCCGGGCCCTCAGTCTGCCCATCACCGACCCGACAAGCCAAAACGGACCGCCGGAGAATCCGACGGCCCGTCACGAAAGATCGAGGTTAGTCGTCCGAACCCCAGCCGCCGTCCTTGTTCTGCGTGTACTCGTAGCCCACGCTGTTGTTGCCGGCGGAGATCTGCGAACTGAAGTGCTGGAAGTCCGCGTCGTCATCAGCCTGTGCGGACGTGACGGCGATTCCACTGAGCACCAGGGATCCGAGGAGTACAGCGGCGATACGGCGCATTCAAGCGTCTCCACTCAAGTTGGTTGCTATGCGTACCCACCCATATTTGCCGGGTGACACATCAGGACGCGTGCGACGCGCCTGGGGCCGGCTGAGGGAACGATTCACCATCCGCGTCATTAACCTCGGGGTTTCATGAGGTGGGCTGTCCAAAGCGTGATCGAAAACGCGAGAAGTGCTCCTGACCTGCAACGATAGGACTTGTCGAGGGTCCAGATCGTGCCGTGGAAAGAGGCACTTCTCAGGTGAAGAAGCGTATCGGGTTGTACCCGCGTGTCCGCATCGAGGGCGGTGGTCGGGCCGTGGTGTCCCAGGCCGGGGGCGTGCTGCTGGTCGAGACCGCCCGCAAGGCCGGGCTGGACACCGCGGTATCCGCGGCGCTGGCGCCGTGGCGGAAGGCTCGGGCAGTGCACGATCCAGGCAAGATTCTGCTGGATGTGGCCCTGGCCGTCGCCCTCGGCGGAGACTGCCTGGCCGACGTCGGCATGCTGCGGGCCGAGCCGGACGTGTTCGGCCCGGTGGCCTCCGCCCCGACCGTTTCCCGCCTCGTCGACACCCTGGCCGCGTCCGGCCCGAAGGCTCTGAACGCGATCCGGTCAGCGAGAGCCGAAGTGCGTGAGCGAATATGGAAGTTGGCTGGAGCCTCGTCGCCGGACGCCTCCGGGCAGGTGATCGTGGACCTGGACGGGGTGCTGGTACTGGCCCACTCCGACAAGGAGGACGCAGCCGCGACCTGGAAGAAGACCTTCGGACATCACCCGCTGATGGGGTTCGTCGATCACGGAAGCGGCGGCAGCGGGGAGCCGGTGGCCGCACTGCTGCGGCCCGGGAACGCGGGCAGCAACACCGCCGCCGACCACATCACCACGGCCCAACTCGCCCTGGCCCAGCTACCGAAGAAGTACCGACGAGGACGCCAGACGCTGATCCGCACCGACTCCGGCGGTGGCACCCACGAGTTCGTCGCATGGCTCGCTCAGCGGGGAAGGTGGCTGTCGTACTCGGTCGGCATGACCATCACCGACGCCATCCACCAGGCCGCCCTCAAGATCCCGCCCGCCGCATGGACGGTGGCCGTCGAACCGGGAGATGAGATCCGCGACGGAGCCTGGGTCGCCGAGCTCGACGGGGACGTCCTGAAGGGCTGGCCGCAGGGGATGCGGCTGGTCGTCCGCAAGGAACGCCCACACCCCGGTGCCCAGTTGCGGTTCACCGATGCTGACGGGCTGCGGCTCACGGCGTTCGCCACCAACACCACCGGCGTCCCGATCGCCGCGCTCGAACTGCGGCACCGTCAACGCGCGAGAGCCGAGGACCGCATCCGAACCGCTCGCGCTACCGGCCTGCGCAACCTGCCCCTGCACGACACCGCGCAGAACCGGATCTGGCTGGAGATCGTCCAGATCGCCCTCGACCTCCTCGCGTGGATGCCGATGCTCGCTCTGACAGGCAAAACCCGCAGGTGGGAGCCCCGCCGTCTCCGGCTCCGCCTCTTTTCCGCCGCCGCCCAGCTCGTCACCACCGCCCGCCGCCGACACCTGAGGTTCGCTCGTCACTGGCCCTGGACCGACGTGATCACCAATGCCCTGGCACGGCTCGAAGCTCTCCCGGACCCCGGCTGACCAGCACATTCCCACCCCTGCGAGCAGCATCACCCCGACCGGAGCAGTGGAACCCGGCATCCACCCGACACGACAGCCGGGCCATCAGCCCGCCTGCCACCAGCCACACAACCGAAACGGCCCGCCGAAGAAACCGACGGACCGTCACGAAAGATCGAGGCTAATGGCGGCGGGGAGCCCGAGAGGGCTGGTGGGCGTGTCGGGCAGGTTTGGGATCAGTGGGCTGGGTTGGATGGGAGGGCTTTCCCCTATTAGAGGAGTTTCGATGCGTTCTTGTCGTGTGCTTGTGCTGTTTGCGGTGGCAGTCGTTGCCGGTCTGGCCGGTGTTGGTTCAGCGAGCGCGGGTGTCGCCCGGTCTGCCGGTCATGCAGTCGTCAGGGCTGACGGGGGTGATGGTGCCGGCCTGCAGGATCCGTACGAGGACACACGCGAGCTGGTGGATATCTACAGGCTGCACAGGATGCCCGACGAGGCTTCGTAAGGCGCCATTTGGTTGGGGCGGCGACGTTGCGGTGAGCTGACAGACAACCAGCTCCAGACTCGTTGGAGTGGGCTTGGGCCGGCACTTCCTCGCTGGCCGATCCTCTCGCTGGACGGCCATTGAACTCTGCGGTTACGCACCCAGCTGCTCATACACGTAGCTTGTCGAAGCTCGACGGCAGCAGCACTAAACCGGCCGGCGTTCGTGTTCTTCGATCCTGTAGCCCAGAGGTCACTAACGGATGTTCCGGCCCCTTTCCGCCGCCGCGCGGTGGAAAGAGCGAGTTGGTGAAGAGGGGACCATTCGTGTTCGGTAAACGCGGCGAAGGGGGACGGGGCCCCGCGAACTTCGACCAAGGGGGCGGCGCGCCGCCTCGTGCGGCGGGTGGTGTTCCCGTCTTCGGTCATGTCGGGGAGCTGCGCCGGGATCCTCTGGGATTCCTGCGGTCGCTTCCTGCTCAGGGTGATGTGGTGGAGGTGGGTCTGGGCCCGGTCAAGGCGTTCGTGGTCTGTGAGCCCGGGCTGGTGCGGGAGTTGTTGCTGGACGACCGCACCTTCGACAAGGGTGGCCGGTTCTACGAGAAAGGCCGGCAAGTGGTCGGTGACGGTCTCGCCACCTGTACGCATGACCGGCACCGACGGCAACGCCGCCTCCTGCAGCCGGTATTCCACCCCGGGCGGTTGCCCGGCTACGCCCGGGTCATGACGGAGCAGGCACAGGTGGTGGCCGGCTCTTGGAGTGATGGCCTGGTCATCGACGTTGATGCGCAGATGAGGAAGCTGGCGACAGCGACGGTGGTGCGGACGCTGTTCACGCCCCATGCGGGAGTAGCGGCGGAGACGCTGACCGCGGTGACGCATGATCTCCTGCGGGGTCTCGACTGGCGTCTGCGGAATCCGGTCAGGGCCCTGGAGAGGCTTCCTACGCCCGCCAACCGGCGCTTTCGGCGGGCGAAGGAGCAGATGCGCAAGGCGGTCGAGCAGGCCGTCGCCGCCTATCGGCGCCTTGGTGCGGATGAGGGTGACGCTCTCTGGGTCCTCCTTCAGGGGAGCGGTGACGAGGGACTCGATGCCGGTGAGATCCACGACCAGGTCCTCACATTGCTGATCGGTGCGACCGAGACGACCACCGACACCTTGGCCTGGGCGCTCTATCTCCTCGCCCGGCATCCCGGCCTCCAGCAGCGACTGCACGAAGAGTGCGTTGCCGTCACGGGGGGAGAGCGTCCGCCCTGGTTCGAGGATCTTCCCCAACTCGGTTTCGCCGAGCAGTTCCTGACCGAAACCCAGCGCCTCCACCCCGCGGTCTGGGTGGTGACCCGCAGGGCCCGCAGGAGCGCCATCCTGGGCCCTTATGCCCTGCCGCAGGGCGCCACCATCATCTTCAGCCCCTACTTGGTCCACACCCGAGCCGACCTCTACCCGCGTCCGGAAGTGTTCGACCCCGGCCGGTGGGCCGACCGGCCGGTGCGGCCGTCCGTGGACGGCACCTACCTCCCCTTCGGCGCCGGACCCCGAAAATGTATCGGCGACCGCTTCGCCATGACGGAAATGACCCTGGCCCTGGCCCAGATCGCCCAGCAGTGGACGCTGGAGCCCCTCGACCAGGCCCCCGTGCAGCCTCGCGCCCGCGTTGCCCTCACCCCCCATGGCCTGCGCCTGCGCGTACGCTCCCGCACCTGAACCGCCCGCCACGCCTGACACCCACCACCCCTGTTCCTCGGCGGACGACCGCGGGGCAGGGGTGGTTGCGTGCTTGGTGCGTGACGCGATCATCACGGGCGCGTTGATCACACGCCCCCTTCCGATCAGTTGCAGCACCAGGAGCTCTCTGTGCACTCGCCCTTCTTCCGCGCCCTGACGGTCGGTCTCCTGGCCGGAGCCGTGACCGCACCCCAGGCCACAGCCGCCCCGGCCCAAGGCCTGCTGCCCTCCCTTCCGATCGCCGGCGGCTCCACCTTCGACTTCTGCCTCACCGACGCCTCCGCCTCGGCGCTGTCCACGGCTGGGATCGCCATGGACGCCATCGCTCCTTCCACTGTGGTCAGCGACCAGGGTCACCGATGTGTCCGCACGGTCCTGGCGGGCGGGAAAATCAACTCTGATCTCTCTGGGCTCACCGCGACCGCCAAGGACGGCGGCTTCGCCTTCCACCACGGTTCCCACCGGGCCGAGTTCACCGCCATTGCCGCGAAAATCACACCTGACCGGACCGGGACCATCACCGTCACCCATCACAAGCAGCGGATCGACATTCTCACCACCAAACTCACCGGACTCAAGCTTTCACTGACGAAAATCACCGCGAAGAACGTCCCGATGAACCTCACCCCGGCCGGCGCGAACGCACTCGCCAAAGAATTCACCACCAGCCCCCTGCCCGCCGGCCACGAACTCTTTGCTGGAAACTCCACCGCCCAGGTCCTGCACCTGACCCCCTCCACAGGTCAGTAACACCACCCCAGCACCCGGCACCCGGCCCCCTGCCCCTGCCCTGGCCCCCGGCACAAGGGCGGGGGCCAGGGCATGCTGCTTCGCCGGACTGCCGCACCGCACCGGCGGCCCCCGTAACCCACCCCGGGGAGGCCCACCCGCTCCGCGGAAAATGAGAGAGCAATGACCAGTCCTGCACGACCGGTGTTCGACAGCGAAACCCGGATCACCATCCCCGAAACAGCCCTGACCCTGCCGGCCCTGCGCCATCCCGACCACGCGGAGATCGAACGGGCCAACCAGCACTACATCCGCACCCACCTGTGGAACCTGTACCGCAGCGAAGAAGAAGCCCAGAACAACCTCCGCGACCGGCACGCCCAGTGGGCCTGCCTCGCCAACCCCAATGGCCACAGTGAAAGGGTGCGCTACCACGCCTACTGGGTGAGCGCGTTCTTCCTCATCGACGACGCCCTGTCAGACCCCAACTGGCACGGCAGCTCGACCCACGCGGCCGACACCATCGTCAGCGAACTCGTGTCCGTCCTGGAGGGCGACCTCACCGCCCCCGGCAGCGGCGGCGGGCCGTACAAAAAGGTCGCGGCCATGGTCCTTGAGCCCATCCTGGAGGGTATGGGGCCCGGGCTGCGCGCGAGGTTCCTGGCCGACATGCGCCGCTACATTCACGAATACCGCGCGGAAGTCGCCCTGCGGGCAACCGGAAAGGTCCCCGACTTCGACACCTACATGGCCATGCACACCGCCTCCGGGTGCGACGCCGTCACCACCCTCGTCGAGTACGGGCTGCAGATCGACCTCACGGGAGCCTTCCGGGCACACCCCGCACTCCACGAGCTCAAACGGATCGTTCACGACAACTTCATCCTCGTCAACGACCTGTTCTCCTTCCACCGCGAACACAGCCAAGGCGACTACACCAACGCCCTCTCCGTCCTGGTCCTCGCCGAAGGAATGCAGCTCCAGGACGCCATCGACAAGGTCTGCCATCTCATCAGAGAAACGGAAACGCGGTTCATCAAGAAGAGCGGCGAGATGCTGACCAGCGCCCTCGGTGCCGACCCGGACATTCGCGCATACGTCGAGGAAATGGCATACGCCTTCTCGGCCAGCTCGCAGTGGTCCTACGAGACCCCGCGCTACCACAACGGAGAAAGGGGAGTCACACGCTTCCCCAGCGGAAGCGCCACCCTCACCCGCGACCGAATCACCTACGCATCAGCCAAGTGATCTGCACGACCAACAAGGCCCACCGCGATCCGCACCAGCCCCCCATGACGGTCAGCAGCCTAGGCCTGACCCAAGGGGGAGACGGGACGAGAGCGATCCTGGAACCCACGCCCCGGGCCTGCTCCGCCAGGCCGTGATCCGGGCCGCCTGATTCGCGTGGGCGGCGGGTCACCCGGCCCGCCGCCCACACCATCGGACGTTGGAGGTTCAACTCAACGGCCGGCCAGGCTGGTGACGTCACCAGCCCGAGGGGGACGGTTTCCCTTCCTCAACGCCTGCTGGGCTCTGGAGGGCCAGTACGGCCCGGTCTTGGAAGTCGGAGATGGATTTGGCGCACCATCGGCCACCACGCGAAGGCGACCGGCCTCGACCTCGACGCAAGAACACCCAAGGCGACGCTGTCGGACTGCATCGACCTGTCGAAGTATCAGACCTACGACACCAAGGCACACAAGGTTATCCCGCTACCCTCCGCCCAGCCGCTGCGCTACGTGACGACCGCCACGGCCGCGGCCGGTGGATGGTGACCGACATCAATCTAAAAGGCGGCCCGGGGTGCTGAGACGGGCGGCGGCCGCCGCGCTGCTCCTGGTCGGCGGGCTCGGTCCGGTCACGTACGCGGGCGGGTCTGGCGTGGGTGCTTCCCGGCCGCGACTGGCCGACGCGGTGACAAGGCGGGCGGCCCGGGCCCGCAGGGGTGCCCAGCGCGCAGTCTGGGGAGAGCTCCTTGCACGATCCAACCTCCCGCTACATCCCGCTGAGAGCTGTGGATTGCTCGCGATTCTGTGGACGCCCCGCACACCCGAGGCCCCGCCCAACACGACCCCCACGCACACATCAGGGCAGCTTGATCCCGGGGTCGACTCCGTCCAGTGCCCGCGCGCAGTGGCACGCCTTCGACTGCTCAGGAGTTAGCCCGGACACCGCGTCGAAGAGCACCGTGCGCAGCCGGTCCACATTGGCGGTGAAGACCGTCGTCACCTCGCCCTGGGAGACCCCTTCGCCTGCCTCGGCTCCCGCGTCCAGGTCCGTGACCAGCGTCATCGACGTGTAGCAGAGGCCCAGTTCGCGGGCGAGGACCGCTTCGGGGTGGCCGGTCATGCCCACCACGGACCAGCCCATCGCGGCGTGCCAGCGCGACTCGGCCCTGGTCGAGAATCGCGGTCCCTCGATGACTACCAGCGTTCCGCCGTCCACCGGTTCCCACTTCTGCCCGCGGGCCGCCGTGAGCGCAGCCTTGCGGCCCTCCGGGCAGTAGGGGTCGGCCAGCGACACATGCATCACGTTCGGGATGCTGCCGTCCGGCAGCGACTCGCCGTCGTAGTACGTCTGGGCGCGGGCTTTCGTACGGTCCACCATCTGGTCCGGCACCAGCAGCGTCCCCGGCCCGTACTCCGGCCGCAGCCCGCCCACCGCGCACTGGCCGAGCACCTGCCGTACGCCGAGGGACCGCAGTGCCCAGAGATTCGCACGGTAGTTGATGTAGTGCGGGGGCAGGTGGTGGCCGCGCCCGTGCCGGGGGAGGAACGCCACCCGCCGCCCGGCGATTTCGCCGAGGAAGAGGGAGTCGCTGGGCTTCCCGTAGGGGGTGTCTACCGCGACCTCGGTCACGTCGTCCAGGAAGGAGTAGAAGCCGGAGCCACCGATGACACCGATGTCCGCTGCTGGGGCCGCGACGTCTTTAGCGGTCACGTGGTCTGCCGAGTACGCCACATTCACCATGCCAATCACACTAGCCGGGGTTCCGGATTCGCTCCGCAGCGAAACGGATCGGTGGCGGCAGCAGGTCGATGCCGCCTCCCTCGGCCGGGCCAAGACTGCGATCCCGTAAAAGGTGCCGTGGCTTTTGGTCTCGCGGGCCTCCTCCGACGCGCGTCGGAGGAGTAGCCCCAGTTATGTCGTCTCAGTCTGCTCATAAGCCGCAGACTCACCCGCGAAGCCACCCCGAACTGGCGCGACACCTGAACCTCGAACCAAACACCCCCGCCGGCTCTTCGAGGGCGGCAAGGCCGTGTTGGAAGGCCTTGCGCTTAGCCGGGCCCGTTCGACATATCGGGGAACATTGTGCGGGGTCGGGGAAGGCGACGGCGCGGGTGAAGAAGTCGCCATACCCACCGACCCACCGGGTCGCGCGCCGTACGCTCTGCCGGTGCCGGCCCCGCCGGGCTGTCGGACCCGCTACCCCCGGGCCGGAGCAGAGCTGGAGTTCCCACCCCTGCTGATCGTCTTGGCCGACGAGAACGAAGCTTCTCCGCCGCGAACTCGACGCTGGCATTACCACCCTCCCCAAGCCCCGGTAGTGCGGCCCTCTCAACTCGATCTGGCACAGACCCATCAGCGACAAGCCGCGGCGTCTGATTGCGGTCATCAACGGACGGCGGGTGACAACTCGCCCCTGTGGATCGCTGATCCCCATATGAAAACAGATCTATATGCCCTTAATGAGAATATGTGTCCATGAATCGCTTTCCGGTTGCGAAGCTTCCTTCCCCTGCCACGCTCGTCGGGTGTCATGTCCGTCTGGAACCGCTGACCCCGGCGCACCTGTCGGATCTGTACGCCGCAGGCGGTGGCGACGAGGAGGTCTGGCGCTGGCTCTCGGTCTCTACCCCACGTACTCAGGGTGAGATGGGGGGCCTGCTGGATGGTCTGCTCGCGGACTGCCAGGCCGGGGCTCGGGTGGCCTTCGCGGTGGTCCGCCTCTCCAGCGGGCGGGCTGTGGGCTGGACCAGTTATGGGTTCTTCAGCGCCTGGGATGCTCGCGTGGAGATCGGCTGGACGTGGTATAGCCGTGCTGTCTGGCGTACCGCGGTCAACACCGAGTCCAAACTGCTTCTGCTTTCCCACGCTTTCGAGGATCTCGGCATGGAGCGGGTGTCCTGGCGCACCGACCGTCAGAATTTCCGTTCACGCAGGGCCATCACCCGTCTCGGAGCCGTGGAGGAGGGTGTTTTTCGCCGTGAGACGCGACGCGCCGACGGCAGCTGGCGTGACAACGTCTACTACGCGATGCTCAGCGACCAATGGCCTGGTGCAAGAGCACGGCTGACCGCCCGTCTGGCCGCCGGCACTTCGTGGCCCACCGAGCCGGACCTCGCCCCGTCCGCTTCCGGCCGACTGGCTGACGGCGAGGGCCGCTGAGTATCGCGGCAAGTTCAGCCCGGTCGCCACCGGCAGGGCCTGGTAACGCAAGAATGCCCAAAGCAACCAAGGGGCGGGAGCGTTTGCGGCCATTGGAGTGGAATGGAATAGCGCTTGGCCCGGCAGGCCGGACTTGTGGCACAGAGTTGTCACGGATGGGAGGGTCCGTCGTCTTGATGAGGGAGGGAAGCCAGAGTGTCCGCGATCGACTCTGCTGCGGTCCGCCGAGACCCGGCGGACCGTCAAACCGACATGTGGCTGGTGCTGGGGCCCGGTCTGACGGAGCGGCCGATCACGGGCTTGATCGCTGACGCTTTGACCCGGGAGTTCGGCGAGCGGTTCGCGGTGGTGTACAGCGAGGAGTTGCTGATAGGTCTCCGGCGCGGTCGGCCTACGCTGCACGACCTGAAGGGACGTGAGCTGATCGCGCCCAGGCTCGCGTACGGACGCGTGTGGACGCCCGCGGCGAGCGCGAACCGGGAAATCACGCTGTTACGGCACCTTGAGTCGATGGGGACCGTTCCATTGAATTCCGCCGATGCTGTGCTCATCTGTCTGAACAAGTTCTGGCAGATGCAGCAGCTTGCCCGCGCGGGGCTTCCCACCCCGGACACCCTCGCCTACGCCGGCGCCTCGCTGGACGAGGTGATCGACACAATGCCGCTGCCGTGTGTGGTCAAGGCCGTGCAGGGGCACCGTGGCGAGCAGGTATTTTTGGCCCCCGACACTGCGGCCCTCCGAGAGATCCGTAGAAATCTCGACCAGAACACCCCATACCTGTTCCAGGACTACGTGGCGCACTCGCACGGTCGTGACCTGCGAGTGGTGGTCATCGACGGGCGCGCGGTAGGGGCACAGGTACGCGCCGCCACCGAGGGAGAATTCCGCTCCAACCTGGCTTTGGGTGCGATCCCCACGCCCTGCACGGGCCGCTACCCCCAGGGCGAGCGTCTCGTGGTCCAAGCTGCCATTGCCCTGGGGCTAGGCGTCGCTGGCGTTGACCTGCTGTTCACCTCCGACAACGGATTCACGATCTGCGAAGTCAACGCCAACGTCGGCTGGCGTGAAGAGCGGAAAGAGATCACTGCCGCACTCGTCTCCGCCTGCCGAAACCGACTCACCCGATGGTCATAGCAGTGAATCGTCGCTTCGGAAGCGGAAGCCGCCGACGGAGCTCCAAACCCGAACACTTCCTGGCCTTCACCCCCATCGCCACCAGCCTCATCAACTACCGCCGCCTCACCAACTGAAACGACGTCTAACCTCGGGCTTTCACGTGGCTGGGATCCGATGCATGATCGGAAACGCAAAGAGTGCTTC
Organism: Streptomyces sp. NBC_00388; assembly: GCF_036061255.1. Taxonomy (NCBI): domain Bacteria; kingdom Bacillati; phylum Actinomycetota; class Actinomycetes; order Kitasatosporales; family Streptomycetaceae; genus Streptomyces; species Streptomyces sp. NBC_00388. The sequence continues at coordinate 3,610 of NZ_CP107948.1, read as the reverse complement.
TGACCTGTAGCGATGGGACTTGGCTAAGGTCCAGGTCGTCGCATGAAAGAAGCACTCCTCGGGTGAAGAAACGCATCCGGTCCTTGCCGCGTGTCCGCGTCGAGGGCGGAGGTCTCCTATAGCCCGCCTCGGTTACTCACAGGGTGAGAGTTGCTGGTCAGACCGACCGTCAGACGGCCAGCGGGCCCTGACAACCTCCATACGGCCCCTTCGTCCGGCTCCACCCAGGGAAAGGGAAGGCGGGTGGAGTCGGACGGCGCGGCCGGCCTCGGGGCTCGGCGCCCCTTTGCCTTTCAAGCGCGTCGGCTACGCCTCCGCGGGTCGGGTTCGGCTACGTCCTCGCGATCTGGCTGGGTGCTAGGCCGTGTCTTCAAAGCTGTTTTAGGTGTTGAGGGATCATGTCGGTTGTGGTGCGTCGTCATGAGCTGTCGGATGCTGAGTGGGCTGTCCTGTCGCGGTTGTTGCCGAGTTCGGGGACGGCGGGGCGGCCGCGGTCGGATGACCGCGTGGTGCTGAACGGGATTGTGTGGAAGTTGCGCACGGGGTCGGCCTGGCGGGATGTGCCGGAACGCTACGGCTCCTGGCAGACGCTCTACACGCGTTTCCGCAGGTGGGCACTGGATGGCACGTTCTCTCGCATGCTGCGGGCTCTGCAGGCGGAGAAAGATGCGGCCGGGGACATCGACTGGCTGGTGTCGGTCGATTCCACGATCGTGCGGGCCCATCAGCACGCCGCCGGCGGCAAAAAGGGGTCACCGAGGGGGACGAAGCGGGTGATCACGCCCTCGGCAGATCCCGAGGCGGACTGAGCACCAAGCTCCACCTGGTCTGCGACGGACACGGCCGCCCACTCGCCTTCGTTCTGACCGGCGGGAACGTCAACGACTGCACTACCTTCGAGGAGGTCCTGGACGCCATCTGCGTTCCCCGCATCGGTCCAGGCCGGCCACGCACCCGGCCCGACCACGTCATCGCGGACAAGGGCTACAGCTCCCGTAAGATTCGCGCCTACCTGCGAAAGCGCGGCATCCGCCACACGATTCCCGAACGCATCGACCAGGCCAGCGGCCGCCTGCGCCGAGGCTCACGTGGCGGCCGACCACCGCGTTTCAACAGGGAGGTCTACCGACTCCGCAACGTCGTCGAGCGCTGCTTCAACCGGCTCAAACAATGGCGCGGCCTGGCCACCCGCTACGACAAGACCCACGAGTCGTTCCAGGCCACCGTCACCATCGCCTCAATCCTGTTATGGATCTGACCTTTGAAGACACACCCTAGTGTTCCGAGTCAGGAATTCCGCGTATATGTGTAGGCTTGTTATATGGCGCGGATGGGGCGGCCGAAGGCCGAGTTGACTCTGTCGGATGAGGAACGGGCCGCACTTGAGGAGTGGGTGCGGCGTCGTTCCACGCCGCAGGCGTGGGCATTGCGGTGCCGGATCATCCTGGCCTGCGCCGAAGGTACCTCCAACAAGGACGTGGCTACTCAACTCGGTTCCACACCACAGGCGGTGGGCCGCTGGCGGGCCCGGTTCGTGCAATATCGAATCGCAGGTCTGGGTGACATGCCACGTCCGGGTGGCCCCAGGACGGTGACGGACGACCAGGTCGCCGCGGTCGTCACCAGGACGCTGGAATCCACCCCGAAGAACGCGACACACTGGTCGACGCGGTCGATGGCGAAAGAGATGGGTCTGTCTCAGTCGTCGGTGTCCCGGATCTGGCGGGCGTTCGGCCTGCAGCCACATCGCTCGGAGACCTTCAAACTGTCAACCGATCCGTACTTCGTCGACAAGGTCCACGACGTCGTCGGTCTCTACTTGGACCCGCCCGAACGGGCGTTGGTGTTCTGCGTGGATGAGAAGTCGCAGATCCAGGCCCTGGATCGGTCGCAGCCGGTGCTGCCGATGATGCCCGGTGTTCCCGAGCGGGCGACCCATGACTACGTCCGCGCCGGCACCACCACGTTGTTCGCCGCACTCGAGGTGGCCACCGGCAAGGTGATCGGCTCCTTGCACCGCAGGCACCGGGCCGAGGAGTTCAAGAAGTTCCTAGTCAAGCTCGACAAAGAGGTGCCTGGTGACCTGGAAGTCCACCTCGTCTGTGACAACTACGCCACCCACAAGACACCCGCCATCAAGAAGTGGCTGGTGGCCCACCCCCGGTTCCACCTGCACTTCACACCAACCGGCTCGTCCTGGCTCAACCTCGTCGAGCGATGGTTCGCCGAACTCACCAACAAACAGATACGGCGAGGCGTCCACAAATCCGTCCAGGCCCTTGAGAAGGACATCCGCAACTGGATCAGCGCCTGGAACACCGACCCGAAGCCCTACGTCTGGACGAAGACCGCCGACGAGATCCTCGAACGCCTCGCCAGCTATCTGAACAGAATTCCCGACTCAGAACACTAGGGGGCAGGGGCGAACAGAATGTTGGCGACCTTGTTGTCGTTGAAGTTGCTCTTGTCGGAGAGCCCCGGGCCCCCGGTGGTCTGGTGGGCGCCCTGGATCTGCGACTGCTGCTTGATGATCATTCCGTGGCCGGTGTCCGCGCTGGCGCCACTGGCGCTGGCGACGATGGCGGCTGCGGCGAGGGCGGCTGCGGCGAGGGGGAGCGATGCGAGAGCTGCCATCAGACGGATGGTGCGGGTGCTTGCCATGGGCTGGTCCTCCAGTGAACGAAAGCGTGGTGGTCCGGTGGTTGGCCGGACCGACTCTCAACGTCTGCAGTGGGGGCGAGTCACGCTGGTTGGACCGTTAGGCGCAAGGCTCCCGCCCTGGCGTCTGTGTGGACGTGGGTGGCCCGTTCAGGGCGTGTAGGCCCGGTTGGGTGTCCCGGTCTGGGGAGGCCGGGAGAGGCCCGTACGCGGCCTCTGGGTGTGGTCCGTGGTGTGCGGGTGGGGGTGTGGTCTGGTTTCGCCAATCCAACATGCTGCATCAGCTTGACACAGCAGGGGCAATCAGTGGTTCTAGGATTCACTATCCACGGAAATAAGAAAATTCCTGGAGAACCTTTTCGGCGGGCGGATTGAATTCCCCATGACTTGACGGTTCGGTGCCGGTTGGCCGAGTTGAGGTGGCGTGCCGGGCTTGCTTGTCTGAGTGTGGGGGATGCGGGCCTATCCGGGTCCGTTTCACCAGCGAAAGAGGTTCTGTGATGGGTATCGAGGATCGGTTCCAGAACAAGCCAGGGGATCTTCAGGACAAGGCGAAGGACGCTGTGGGGTCAGCGGAGGACGAGGGGAACGAGAAGGCTCGACAGACCAAAGACAAGGCCGATCAGCGCACGCAGGATGAAGCTCAGGACTTCGACGCCTGACCGGTGTAGCCACCTGCTCGGGCTGCCCCATGGGGCAGCCCGAGCAGGTGGGGAAACTTAGCTCCACCCTTTGCTAGCCCTGGCGTAGCCAGGTGGCCGGGGAGCGGAGCGGACGGGCCGGGGGTGGAGCGCAGCGGAATCCCCCAGTTCACGCGGAGCGGGAATTACCTTTCCTTTTGTGGAGCGCAGCGAAAGAAAAGGTAATTGCGGCGCAGCCGCAATTGGAAGGCGCGCAGCGGCTTTTACGAATTGCGCAGCAATTCGTTTCGCTCATATCGCGCAGCGATATG